>NZ_JBPWQC010000001.1:0-3685000 GCF_051811065.1 Tardiphaga sp. 841_E9_N1_2
TGGTGGGCCCGGCAGGACTCGAACCTGCAACCAGACCGTTATGAGCGGTCGGCTCTAACCATTGAGCTACAGGCCCCGCCGGCGTCCAGCGGGCGTGAGGACCGGGGACGGCGGTGCAGGCATTCCTTATATCGGCCATCGCCTGTGGGCAATGCCGCGTTCCCGGGGGGCGGAACTTTGGCCGGGCGGTGGCGTTTGTCTGCGCAATTTCAACGTCGGGAGGCGCGGGTGTTTCGCTGGGCTGTCATCTGTCTGATCATTTCCCTGATTGCCGGCGGACTCGGCCTCACCAATATCTCGGCTTTCGCCAAGAAGCTCTCGATCATCCTCTTTGCGCTGTTCTTCCTCGGCTTCCTGGCTTTGCTGGGCTTCGCCTATCTCGTGGCCGGGGCGGTCAGCAGTTCTGAGCTGCTGCCCGCCATGGTCGCCGTGAGCGTCTAGCTCAATCGCTCCCGGATCAATCGACCCTGCTCAGTCGACCGAGACGCCGGCGAATTCCACCACCTTGCGCCATTTCTCGGTTTCGGCGGCAACCAGTTTGCCGAATTCCTCGGGCGTCATCGGCTTCGGTACACCGCCGGTCTCGGCGAGCCGTGCGATCAGCTTCGGATCCTTCAGCGCTTCGCCCACAGCCTTGTTGAGGGTGGCAATCACCTCCGGCGGCGTGCCCTTCGGCGCGGAGATGCCGTAGAAGCCGATGGACTCGAAGCCTGGCACCGTCTCGGCAATGGCCGGGACATCCGGCACGATGGGCCAGCGTTGCGGCGACGTGACGCCGAGCGCGCGGACGGTGCCGCCCCGCGACTGTTCGAGCGCCGTGGGCAGGTTGTCGAAGATCAACTGCACCTTGTTGGAGATGATGTCGGGAAAGGCGATCGCCGAGCCGCGATAGGGCACGTGGATCATGTCGCATTTGGTCATCGCCTTGAACAATTCGGCTGACATATGCACCGAGGTGCCATTGCCCGAGGACGCATAGGAGATCTTGCCGGGATTGGCCTTGCAGTAGTCGATGAACTCCTGGACCGTTTTCACGGGCATGCCATTCGACACCACCAGCATATTGGTGAGCTGCATGATGCTGGCGACAGGCACGGTGTCGCGGATGAAATCGTAAGGCAGCTTCTTGTACAGCGAGGCCGAGATTGCGTTGTTCGGCGCGACGAACAGCAACGTGTAGCCATCCGGCGCCGAGGTCACGGCCGCGGCTGCGGCGAGGTTGCCACCCGATCCAGCGCGGTTTTCCACGACGAATTGCTGGCCGAAATGATCCGACAGCCACTGTGCCATGATGCGCGCCACGATATCGACGGGGCCGCCGGCAGCGAAGCCGATCAGCCAGCGCACCGGGCGATCCGGATAGCCGGCGGCGGAGGCGGGGAGGGTTGTCGTGGCAAGGCTGGCGAAGCCGACAAGACACAGCACAGCGGCACGCAGAAAAGCGATCATAGTTCCTCCCAGACATGAAAATCGCAGCGCTGATGCGCAACGTCGTTCGATCGGGCTTGCCGCCCGTTACCTCCATGCTTTCATAGAATTCGGATTTTGCCTACAAGCTTGGTCGAACGATGCAGACCGAACGACGTCGAGGTGCCCCATGAAAATGATGCCGCTTGTTTGCGCAGCGTTCCTGACTGTCACGACGGCCATTGCGCAGGAGGGAGCCAAATCGATGTCGACCACCACGCCTCTCAGCTTGAGTCTCGGCACGGCGACGCCCGGCGGCGGCTTCCCGCTCTATGGCGACGCCTTTGCCGAGGTGATGAACAAGGCCGATCCGTCGCTGACGCTGGCCACGCGCAATACCAAAGGCTCGACCGAGAACATCCCGTTGCTCGAAGTCGGTCAGCTCGATCTCGCTTTGGTGGCCGGCGAGCCCGCTTATGAAGCGTTCAAGGGCATCGGCCGGGCGCCGACGAAGCTCAAGATCATCACCGCGCTGTATTCCAATCCGGGCATGTTCGTGGTCCGCGCTGACAGCCCCTACAAGACGATCCGCGATCTTGTCGGCAAGCCGATCGCCTTCGGTGCAAAAGGCTCCGGCCTCGTGTTCCTGTCGCGCTATGTGCTGGACGGGATCGGCCTCGATCAGGACAAGGATTTTCAGGCGGTCTATCTCGACCGCGCCGGTGACGGTCCGGCGATGGTGCAGGACGGCCGCGTCGCCGCATTATGGGGCGCAGGCCTCGGCTGGCCCGGCTTCAAGGCCATGAGCGAAAGCCCCGGCGGCGCGCGCTTCATTGCGCCCGATGCGGCGGAGATCGCGCAGATCCGTGCCAAGCACGCCTTCCTCAAGCCGATGCTGGTGGGCGCCAACAGCTATCCGAACCAGCCGGTGCCGATCGCGTCGGTGGGCTCGTGGAGCTACATCCTCGCGCGCGAAACGCTGCCGGATGAGGTCGCCTATCGTCTCGCGAAAACGCTGCACGGCGCAGAAGCCACGCTCGGCGCGCGGCTGGCGCAGGCGAAGGAGACGACAGCGTCGAACACGGTGGCGTCAGCGCCCGATGTGGCGCTGATCCATCCCGGGGTGCTGAAGTACTATCGGGAAATTGGATTGGTGAAGTAGCCGTTCTTTCTTCCCCTCTCCCCGCGCAGCGTAGCTGCGCTAGGTGGGAGAGGGTGGATGCGCGCCGAAAGGCGCGCAGACGGGAGAGGGGGCGCCACGGGCACCGCGCTTTGCTACTACCCCTCTCCCGTCCGCGCTTCGCGCGGCCACCCTCTCCCGCAAGGGGAGAGGGGAAGATGGAGCGCCGCCGATAGTTTTCGTCTACTACTTCTTTCCCAACACACAGGCCGGATCCGGCGGCCCGAATGCTTCCTCGCCGGAAATCTTCGCGAGGATCTTGTAGTAGTCCCACGGATACTTGGACTCTTCGGGCGACTTGACCTGTACCAGCATCAGGTCGTGCACCATCAAGCCGTCCTCGCGCAGTTTGCCGTTGCGTGCGAAGAAATCCTCGATCGGCTTCTCGCGCATCTTGGCGGCGACCTTCAGCGGCTCGTCGGTGCCGGCCTCCTTGATGGCGTTGAGATAGACCATGGTGGAGGAATAGACACCAGCCTGCCACATGGTGGGCATCCGCTTGGTCTTCTCGAAGAAGCGCTTCGACCAGGCGCGGGTCTTGTCATCCATGTCCCAGTAAAAGGCGGTCGTGAGCAGCAGGCCCTGTGCTGTCTGCAGCCCCAGCGAGTCGATGTCGGTGATCAGCGCCAGCAGGGCGGCCATCTGCTGGCCGCCCTTGAATACGCCGAATTCGCCGGCGGTCTTGATCTCGTTGATGTTGTTCGGCGGCCCACCGGCGATGCCGATGATCTTGGCTTTCGAGGCCTGCGCCTGCAGCACGAAGGACGAGAGGTCCGACGCGCCGAATGGCGGACGCACCGAGCCGATCACCTTTCCGCCAGTCTTGGTGACGATGGCAGATGCATCGCGCTCCAGCGCATGGCCGAAGGCGAAATCGTCGGTGATGAAGAACCACGTGTCGCCGCCGCGCTTCACCACTTCCTGCGCGGTGCCGACCGCAAGTGCGCGGGTGTCGAACACCCATTGCATCGTATAGGGCGAGCAGAACTTGCCGTGGAAGTCCGCAGCGCCGGTCGAATGGGTGATGAACAGCCGCTTGCGATCGTTGGCGACGTTCTGCACCGCGAGGCCGACGGCAGACACCGGCACGTCGACAATGAGATCGACCTGATCGACATCGTACCAGCGCCGCGCGAGACTGGCGCCGACATCGGGCTTGAGCTGATGGTCACCGATGATGATGCTGATCGGCTTGCCCAGCACGGTCCCGCCGAAATCATCCACGGCCATTTGCGCGGCCGTCACCGAACCCTGGCCGGAGGGCGTCGAGGCCGGACCGTTCATGTCGGTGAGCACGCCGATCTTGACGACATCGTCGGAGACCTGGGCGTTTGCGGATGTGGCGAGCAGCGCAAGCGCAAAAGCGCCAGCGAGTGAAAGTTGTGTGACGGTCAGTCTTTTCAAGCGCATGAATATTGCCTCCCCGGTGCTTTAGCTGTGTTACGCGTCACATGCAGGTCCCAGCTTTGGGCCGATCATGCAGCAGGTGTGAGGGCGCAACAAGTACGATAGCGCATGAAATCCAATGCTTGATATAGCAGGCGAGCAGAGCCCATCACGACGCTTTGACATATTGTAGTTGTATGCTAGTTGCCGCGCGCAGCGGAAATCATCACAACGCGCTCGCCTTTCGATGGGGCGGAATGCAAAGTTGCCGTGCCGGATCGAACGAAGTGCGATCTCAACACGACACATGCCTGCGCCTTGCCAGAGGCGCTTGACCGATAACCCGTTCGGCACGTGTAAGGCTCCATGAGCTGTGGACGGGGAGATCAAGGACCTTCGGTAAAGATGCCGACGCGATCATCCCAAAATCCTGAATACCGAAAGGCCGCCTGTGCAAAAGACTGCGTTTTCGTCCAAGGACTTGCCGCTTCATCTCGGCGAGAAGGCCAAGTTTGACTTGTGGCAGGATATTCACGTTGCGGAGATCTGGTCGGTCGAATACGCGGTGTCCGACAAACTCCCTTTCGAAGCTGTGATCGAAGCTACGAGTATCGGGCCGGTGGTTGTCGGCCAGATGGCCGGAACGATCAGGCAGGCGACGCGAAAGGAACGCAACATCGCCGATGATAGCAATGACAGCTATCTTCTGCTGATCAACAAGGCCGGCACTGAATTGACTGGCGGGCAGGTCGGTCGGGACTATGCTGTCGGCCGGGGAGAAGCGGCCCTCGTCACTGCATCCGAGCCCTTGCAAATGCTTGGCGCCGACGAGAATGTCTGGATGAATGTGGTGATCCCGCGCGAAGTTCTGTCGCAAGCATTTCCGCAGATCGATAGCAGGCTGGCACTGAAAATCGGCGACGACAACGAAGCGCTGGGTCTTCTCAAACGTTATTGTCACCTTCTTGAAACCGGCCCGGCCCTCGTGAATCCGGGTCTCATTGCGCATGCGGCAACGACGATCGTCGACCTCATCGGTCTGGCGACGGGTGCGAAGGGCGGGACCGCCGAGCTGGCGGGTCTGCGGGGGCTCCGTGCGGCGAGGCTGCAGGCGGTCCTGGCGAATATTGCAGACAATTACGCCAACCACGGCATTTCGGCGCAAGGCGTTGCGCGGGAGCTCAAGCTGTCGGCGCGTTACGTTCATGATCTCTTGCAGGAGACCGGCATCAGCTTTTCTGAACGCGTGCTCGAATTGCGACTGCAGAAGACCTACAGGATGCTGCAGGACCGGCACAGCAGTGCGATGCGTGTCAGCGAGATCGCCATGATCTGCGGCTTCAACGACATCGCCTATTTCAATCGATGCTTTCGCCGTCGCTTCGGCTGCACGCCGAGCAGCGCGCGATAGTCACTGCGCGATCATGCAGTTGCATGCGCGCAATGACGATTGGCGCTGTTGACCGATCGAGCGTTGCCTGACGGGCACACCGTTCGGGAAAGCAACGCATCTCTCTCCAGGACAATTCCTCTGCATTCCAGCCCAAGACACCGCCGCGGAGCAATGCGACTTCTGGTGCACGGCTACCGGTTCGCAAGAGGGAATATATGTCTCCACGTTCGACGACCAGCACCATCGGAAGACCCAGGCGATACCTGACGAATGCCAGTTATCTGGCGCTCGCGATTGGCTGTGTGACGCTTGTGTGCGTCGCCTTGCCCGCTCCGGCTATGGCGGTCGACTGGACGGGGACGACATCCACGGACTGGTACACACCCGGAAACTGGGATCTTGGCACCGTCCCGACATCAGTCCAATCGGTCGTGATCAACACCACCGGGCCCAACGCGACGCTGATCAGCGGCGGGACGGCGGCGGCCGGCACAACGAATATCGGCCTGAATAATACCGGCATGCTGACAATTTCGAACGGTGGCACCCTGGCGGGCGGCCAGGCCTTCCTCGGCAATCTGTTCGGCTCGGTTGGCACTGCGACCGTTACGGGCGCGGGCTCGGTCTGGAATGCTGAGGGAATGGTGGTCGGCTATCGTGGCGCCGGCACGCTGAATATCCTGAACGGTGCGGCCGTCGGCACCTCAGTGTGGGAGTTCTCTATCGGAGATCACTTTGGTGGTTCCGGGGCGGCGACCGTCGATGGCGCAGGTTCGATTTTGACCGCCAGCGATTTTGTTGTCGGTAACGGTGGAACAGGCACGCTGGTGGTTTCGAACGGCGGCACGGTCGTTGGTACAACATGGACGAGCTATATAGGGCAGGCCGCAGGTTCGGTTGGCACGGCAACGGTCACAGGTCCGGGCTCGCATTTGATCGTCGCCAATAATGGCCTCGCTATCGGTCAAATGGGAAACGGCACGCTCACGATTGCAAATGGTGGTGTCGTATCGGTCAGCGGCAATGTGCTTCTTGGCTTTCAAGCAGGCTCAGTGGGTACGCTCAATATCGGCGGCGGCACCGGAGCGGCGGCGGCCGCGCCGGGCACGCTCGATAGTGCGTCTGTCTTTTTCGGCAACGGGACCGGCGCGATCAATTTCAATCATACGAGCACCGGCTATACTTTTGCCCCGGATATCAGTGGGCCCGGATCGATCAACCAGCTTGCCGGCACAACTATCCTCACGGGCGATTCGGGCGGCTTCTCCGGCGCGACCAGCGTGACCGGTGGCCGGCTGGCCGTGAACGGCTCGCTCGCCAATTCGGTGGTGACGGTGTCGGGCGGCGGCATCCTGGGCGGCACGGGCACGGTCGGCGGCATCGCTGCCAATAGTGGCGGCATCGTCGGCCCCGGCAATTCGATCGGTACGTTGAACGTCAATGGCAATGTGATGTTTGCAGCGGGATCAATCTATCAGGTGGAGACCAACGCAGCCGGGCAGTCGGATAAAATTGCAGCGACAGGAAGCGCGACGCTGAACGGTGGCACAATCGTCGCCTCCGGTGCCGCGCCTCTCGGGAGCCAGTTTACGATCCTGACGGCAGCCGGCGGCATCAATGGCACTTTCGCCAGCGCCAGCGGAGCGACGGTGACGCCGTTCCTGGCCTACGGCCTGACCTACGATGCGACCAACGTCTATCTTGGCGTCAGCCGCAGCAACGTCACCTTCGCCTCGGTCGGATCGACCCGTAATCAGATCGCGGCTGGTGGAGGAGCAGATAGTCTGCCGGTTGGCAGTCCATTGGTGGGCGCACTGGTGCAGCTCGATGCGGCGCAGGCCCGCGGGGCCTTCGACCAGATCTCTGGCGAGGTGCATGCCTCGGTCAAGGGCGTCATGATCGAGGATACCCGCTTCCTGCGCGAGGCAGCGATCGATCGGCTGCGCGCTGCGTTTGACGGCGTCGGCGCGGCTGCCGCGCCGGTCACGACCTATGTCAACGGCCGCCCCGTGCTTGCACCAGCCGCCACCGACGGCATTGCGGTTTGGGGCCGCGGCTTCGGCTCCTGGGGGCAGTGGAACGGCGACGGCAATGCTGCAACCGTCAAGCGCGATATCGGCGGCTTCATGGTCGGTGCCGATGCGCCGTTCGTCGATGGATGGCGCGTCGGTGCAATCGGCGGCTACAGCCGATCGAGTTTCCGCGTTGGCGATCGTAATTCCTCCGGCGCCAGCGACAACTACCATGGCGGCCTCTATGGCGGCACGCAGTGGGGCGATCTCGCTTTCCGCTCCGGTCTTGCCTATACGCGGCACGATCTCTCGATCAATCGCTCGGTAGGGTTTCCGGGCGTCGCCGAGTTGCTGAGGAACAACTACAGCGCCGGCACCACGCAGACCTTCGGCGAGTTAGGCTATCGCATCAGGGCAGGGCGGACGCCGCTTGGCCATCTGGCTTTCGAGCCTTTCGCCAATCTCGCTTATGTGAATCTGTCGACCGATGGCTTCACGGAGAAGGGCGGCGCCGCCGCGCTCGCCAGCCGCAGCGATACCACCGGCGTCACCTTCACCACGCTGGGGCTTCGGGCGTCGACAGGCTTTGATCTCGGCAACGGGATGACCGCGACGGCGCGTGGCATGCTCGGCTGGCGTCATGCCTTCGGCGACGTCACGCCGACCTCGACCATGGCCTTCGCCGGTGGATCGCCGTTCACCGTTGCTGGCGTCCCGATTGCGAGGAATGGCGCCGTCGCTGACCTTGGCTTTGACGTCAATGTCACGCCAGACGCCGTTCTTGGTCTCACCTATGGCGGGCAGTTTGGCTCCGGTGTCACCGACCAGACCTTGCGAGGCAATTTCGCTGTCAGGTTCTGACGCGATCGCATCATGTCGAGAGGCGGCCTGACGGCCGCTTCTCGGTCGATGTCATTCCAAACGGCGATATGTCGTTAGTTGTCATCCAGCTTTGCAAGCCGTTCGGCTTCGGCGATGTCGTCCATCGTATTGGCATTGAAGAACGGATCAATAGGATCAGTCGGCCATTCCACGGTTGCGAGTCTGTAGCGGGACGTCCAGCGGCCGACCTTGCGGATGTCCTCGTTGACGAGCGCGTGCCGTAACTCATGGCGCAGGGAGACATCCCACAGGCCGACGACGGGGTGCGATTGCCCGGCCGATGACGCGACAGCAAGCTGCGCATTCTCCGCGGTGCGGGCCTGATGCAAGCGGGTGACGAGATCGCGCGGCAGGAACGGGCAGTCGCCAGCGACGCTGAGCATCCATGTGACATCCGGTCGGTTGGCGGCTGTCCATTCCAGACCTGCGAGAATGCCGGCGAGGGGGCCGGGAAAATCCGCGACGTCGTCGGCAATCACCGGCAGACCGAAGGACGCAAATCGCGCGGGATCACCATTGGCGTTCAGCACCAGTCCGTCGCATTGCGGCGCGATGCGCGCGATCACGCGGGCCAGGATGCTGCGGCCACCGATCTCGCGCATCGGCTTGTCGCCGCCGCCCATCCGGCGCGCGAGACCGCCCGCGAGAAGTACGCCCGGAGTGGCCGGATATGTGTTCGTCATCGTCATACCGCTGCATATGACATTTGGCGCTGGCCCGATATAACGCAGTTGCACCAAATGGAACTGTGCGATGCCCGTGACCAAGCTCGACCTGACCGGATTGAAATGCCCATTGCCGGCGCTGATGACGCGCAAGGCGATGAAGGCTCTGTCGGTCGGCGACCGGCTCGAAGTCCACTGCACGGACCCCCTCGCAGTGATCGACATCCCTGCGTTGATTCAGCAAAGCGGTGATCAGATCGAGACCTCTGAACGCAGCGGCGATGTGATGATCTTCTTCATCGAAAAACGAAATGCTGCGATTGCAAATCGCGATTGAATTGCTGCGATGCAGTGGAAATCATTGAGAAATTTTCGCTCCTGATACCTTTGGACTATCGACTCCCGCAGTCGCTTCTGGCCCTGTTCTAAAGTGCGAGCGTGCGTGAATCTTTGTCCGCGCGCCGCAGGGGAATTGACGAAGCGACTTTTTCAAATCGCAGACCGGCTCAGAAGGGTCGGCTGCAGGGGAGAACTTTCATGACAAGTGTGGGCAACGCCGGAACACTGTCTGGCACCAAGCCAGGATTGCTGGAACGCGAACGCATCATTGCGACCGCCGGCTTCAACCGGTGGCTGGTTCCACCTGCTGCACTCTGTATTCATCTCTGTATTGGCATGGCCTACGGCTTCAGCGTGTTCTGGCTGCCGCTGTCGCAAGCAATCACGACACCTGCCTCGAAGGAAGTGTGCGAGGGCATGAGCCTCGCCACCGAGCTGTTCACCACCACCTGTAATTGGAAGGTCGCCAGCCTCGGCTGGATGTACACGCTGTTCTTCGTGCTGCTCGGCGTCTCCGCCGCCATCTGGGGCGGCTGGCTCGAGCGGGTCGGGCCGCGCAAGGCGGGCTTCGTCTCGGCGATGTGCTGGTGCGGCGGCCTCGTGCTCGGTTCGATCGGCGTCTACACGCATCAGCTCTGGCTGCTGTGGATCGGCTCCGGCGTGATCGGCGGTGTTGGTCTCGGCCTCGGCTACATCTCGCCGGTATCGACGCTGGTGAAGTGGTTTCCGGATCGTCGCGGCATGGCGACGGGCATGGCGATCATGGGCTTCGGCGGCGGCGCGATGATCGGATCGCCGCTGGCTAACCTCTTGATGAATTATTTCAAGACCCCGACCGATGTCGGCGTCTGGCAGACCTTCCTCGCCATGGGCGTCATCTACTTCGTGTTCATGACCATTGGTGCGTTCTCCTATCGCATCACGCCACCGAACTGGAAGCCGGAAGGTTGGACCCCGCCGGCTACGGCGAATGCGATGATCACCACCGGCCACGTGCATCTCGACAATGCGCACAAGACCAAGCAGTTCTGGCTGATCTGGGGCGTGCTCTGCCTGAACGTGTCGGCGGGCATCGGCGTCATCGGCATGGCCTCGCCGATGCTGCAGGAAATCTTTGCGGGCAAGCTGATCGGTGCGCCGGACCTCTCCTTCAGCCAGCTCTCGGCTGCACAGAAGACGGCGATCGCCGGCATCGCCGCCGGCTTCGCGGGTCTGATCTCGCTGTTCAACATCGGCGGCCGCTTCTTCTGGGCGTCTTTGTCGGACAAGCTCGGCCGCAAGAATACCTACTACACGTTCTTTATTCTCGGTATCGTGCTGTACGCGCTGGTGCCGACCTTCGCGGCGATGGGCAGCAAGGTTCTGTTCGTGCTGGCCTTCGGCATCATCCTCTCGATGTATGGCGGCGGCTTCGCGACCATCCCGGCCTATCTCGCCGATATCTTCGGCACCCAGTTCGTGGGTGCGATCCACGGCCGGTTGCTGACGGCCTGGGCGACTGCGGGCATCGTCGGTCCGGTGGTGGTGAACTACATCCGTGAATTCCAGATCGCTGCCGGCGTGCCGCGGGCGCAGGTCTATGACTTCACGATGTACATCCTCGCCGGCATGCTGGTGCTGGGACTGATCTGCAACATGCTGGTGAAGCCACTGGCGCCGCACTGGTTCATGAAGCCGGAGGAAGTCGCGAAGTTGCAGGCCAAGGGCGCCGAGGCGGCGTCGGCCGGCGGAGGCTCCTATGGTATCGGCAAGGGCGGTTTCGACGGCGCAGCCATTGCCTTCTGGGCTTTCGTCGGTGTCCCGCTGTGCTGGGGTGTCTGGCTGACGCTGCAGAGCGCCGCGCGCATCTTCCAGTAAAACCTGCGCGGGACCGGCAGCGAAAGCTTCCGGTCCCGTTTCACATCTGACGAAAAATCTTCAAAACAAGCACATTCGGGGATAACGATGACACGCATCACTACGGGCCTCTTGGCCGCACTGTTCGTTGTGACTTCAATGGGCGTTGCTTCGGCACAGGCGCCTGCGACGCCGGCAACCCCTGCTGCGCCCGCCAAGATGAAGCTGAACAAGCAGAGTCTGAAGGACATGAAGGCGAAGTGGAGCGCCAACAAGGGCAAGCTCAAGGCCTGCCGCAAGGACGTCAAGGTCAAGGGCCTCGCCGGCGACGACCGCTGGTTCTACATCGAAGACTGCATGGCCAAGAGCTGAGCGAGCGCTGGTCTTTCCGGCAGTTCCAGCCTCCTGATCTTTATGCCGCGCCTATGAACAGGCGCGGCTACCCGTCTCGATTTCATATGGCGATGTCCGCATCTTCTCACCATCCCGACGCGCTCATGCGCCAGGGATTTGAGAAGACGGACAACGACCATGACGATGTTCTACAATCGCGATACGCAGCTGCACGATTTCTCGGCCGACAGCGCCTATCGCTCCTATCTCATCAGCCGCAATCAGCCGCCGATCGTCCATCACTCGGGCGACATCCAATGGAAACGGCTTTGCGTAGCCATCAGGCTGACGCGTAACCACATCAAGGGCTTCTTCGCCGCCATCCACATGGCCCTGGTGGCCGACAAGATGCGCCGCGCGCGGCGTGAACTGGCGCGCGTCCGTGTGCGCGCCGCTGATACGCCGGTGCTTCAGGATCGCCGGAGCGAGCCATGAGGGAAGACCGTTCTGCAGCGCTATTCGCGCGTATCGGCTCCTACGCGACTATCATGCCGGGCATTCTCGCCCGGCTATGGCGTTTCGTCATTGGACCTGCTGTCTATCGGCCGGCCGCGCATTATATGCGCGGACCCGGCCCGAAATGTCGTGAGAAGAACGAGCGCCCGCAAGCCTAGCGGGCGCGGCGCAGGGGCGGTGCGTCGTCGGGCTGTGCCCAGATCGCTTCCATCGCGGCGCGTACCTGCTGCTGCTCGGCATCTGTAAGCTCGATCAGCGGCAGGCGCACGGCGGCACTCCCCAGGCCCCGCAAGGTCAATGCATATTTCACTGCCGATGTAACCTGATCCGGCGGCAATGCCGCGGCGAGTGGCGCCAGCATGTCGGAAATGGTCGTCGCATAGCGCGGGCAGCCCTGGCGGGCCGCGTAATACATGCCGCGGCAGAGCTGCGGCGCTACATTGGCCATCGCGGAGACAACGCCGTCACCGCCGAGCAGCAGATAGGGCAGGGCTGCGGTGTCCTGTCCCGTCAGCATCCGGAAACCCGCTGGCAGCAGCGGCCGCAATCGCGCGAGCCGTCCGGCGTCGCCGGTGTCGTCGCGCAGGCCTATCAATCGTGGCGAGGCGGCGAGACCGATGAGCGTGTCGTCGGCCAGCGGACGGGCACAACGCGACGGTGCGTCATGCACAATGACCGGCAGCAATGTCGCCTCCAGGATCGCACGGAAATGCGCTGCGATGCCACTTGCCGTCGGGCGGTTGTAATACGGCACGACCGAGATGACGGCATCGGCGCCGGCAGCCCATGCCAGCCGCGTCGATTCAATGGCGCGGCTGGTGCAGTTCGATCCCGCGCCGGCAATGACGTGGATGCGCCCGCGGGCGACGCCGGCGGCGGTGCGGATCAGCGTAGCGCGCTCCTTCGAGGTGAGCGTGTCGGCTTCGCCGGTGGTCGCGCCGACCACGATGGCACTGGCGCCGGCGCAGACCTGACGCTCGCACAACCGCGCGAAAGTGAGGAGATCGAGCGCGCCATGCGTGTCGAACGGCGTCGGCAGATCGGCGATGATGCCGTGCAGCCAGTCGTTGGCGTGATGGGAGGCATGAGCTTGCGGGAGGGCATGAGCCCGAAGAGCAACTGTGGACATGGCGGGAAGCTCAGGCGACGCGCCGTTGTTGTAACCGTTCGACAGAGGTTGCTGCCGTGAAAGGCAGGGCGTTCATATCGAGTTCGATGAGGCCCGCCATCTCGATGATAGCTTCGGGGCGATGGCCGTTCTCGAACAGTGCATAACGCACGGCATTCGCGCGGCTGACGAATAACCCGCCGAATAGGCCGTTTTGCTCCTGCGCGACCCACTGGCCGCGGCCGTTCTTGCCGATGAAAACGAGGGATGAGCTACACGAGGGAGGTTCGATGGTGATCACTTGCAGTCTCCAGTTCATTCGCTTGAGCGAATGGCTGCAAGATGATCGGCTGCCCGTTTGAAAACGAGATGAGCGGCGGTGCCGCGTTATAGGGATTTCATAAGTGCGTTCGTTCGCACATCACCCACGCGGAACCATCACCGATGATGACGATTGATCGTTTCGATCACAACGGGAGCATGGAATGGCGAAATATTCCAAGAAGGCCGCCGCAAAGGTCGCGCGGGCCATGAAGAAGCGCAAGGCCGGCACGCTGAGAAGTGGTCGTTCGAAAAGGAAGGTGACCAGCCGCAAACAAGCGATCGCCATCGGCCTGTCGGAAGCTCGCGCCGAGGGCAAGAAGGTGCCGAAGAAAAAGACGGTGAAGAAAGCCAGCAAGAAGACGGCGGGGAAAAAGAAAGCGGCAAAAAAATCCCGGAAGTCGACGAAGGCCTGAGGCTGCGCCGATGTACGTTGATCGACGCATATGAACCAATCTTCGTTATGCTCGGGCTTGTTCCGGGGATCCACGTCTTGGGGAGAGAAAAGACGTAGATGGCCGGGACAAGCCCGGCCATGACAGTTTCGACCGAAGCGTCATCGCCTCACTTCGTCTGCAGCGTCGCCTTCAGCAGGTGGTCCCTGCATTCATCGTCCTTGCCCTCCGCCATTGCTTCGCTGGCCAGGCCGATCTCGTCGGAAGCGGTCTTCTTTTGCTTGCCATCGGCCATCTTGGCGATGGCTTCGGCGACGAAGGCGATATTCGAGGCGTTGCATTCCCGTGTCTGCAGTTGCTGCGCCTGCGCTGCCGCGGTCGACATCACCGCGATGCCTATGATCATTCCCAAAATCTTCATGCCCTCAGCTTGCCTTGCGATGTCGCGCTGATGACCGCGCAGCCTTCTTGACCGGGCGCTTGCGTGCTACATGTGGTCGTGACGACGAAGCGCGTTTGGTCGACTTGCCCTTGCCACCCTTGAGGCTCGCCTTCAGCGCATCCATCAGGTTGATGACGTTGTCCGGCTTCTCCTCCTTCTCGACGACCTTCACCGGCTTGCCCGCAGCCTTGCGCTTCACCAGCGTCTTCAGCGCGGTCTCATATTCATCCTTGAACTTGCTGGGATCGAAATGCGACGCCTTGCTGTCGAGGATATGCGCCGCAAGGTCGATCATGTCCTTGGAAATCCTCGGGCTCTTGATATCGTCGAAATAGTCCTCCTCGTCGCGCACTTCATAGGGGAAGCGCAGCGTGGTACCGAGCAGGCCCTTGCCGAGCGGCTCGATGGCGATGATGTGCTCGCGATTGGTGAGCACGATGCGCGCTAGCGCCACGCGGTCCTTGTCCTTCATGGCATCGCGGATCACGGCGAACGCATCGGCGCCGGCCTTGCCGTCGGGCGCGATGTAATAGGGATTGTTCAGATAGCGCCGATCGATCTCGTCGCGCGGCACGAAGTTGTCGATGTCGATAGTGTGATTGCTCTCGATCTGCACGGCCTCGAGCTCTTCCTTCTCGATCTCGACATATTCGCCCTTGCTGATCTCGTAGCCGCGGCCCTTCTGCTCCTTCTCCACGACGTCGCCGGTCTCGACATCCACCATCTGCTGTTTCAGCCGGTTGCCGGTCTCACGGTTGATCATGTGGAATTTGGTTTTCTCGACCGAGGTCGCGGCCGGATACAGCACCACCGGGCAGGTGACGAGCGACAGCTTGAGAGAGCCTTTCCAGTAGGCGCGGGGCGGGGCCATACTCGTCCTCCAACTCGATCTACAAAATGACGCGCACCGGCCGCAAAGTATTGCGCCGGCGTGGATTTCCAGGAACTTCAACGGCAGTTGCCGGTTTTGGTTCCGGGCCGGATCATGCGCCCAATGTGGTGAGTGGGGGACGGTGTGGCCGACAAGCAGCTTCAGATCTACCGCCGGAAACGCGATTTCGCGGTCACCAAGGAGCCATCCGGCAAGATCGTGGTTGCGCCAGCCAAGCGTCGCCGCTTCGTAATCCAGAAACACGATGCCACGCGGCTGCATTACGACCTTCGGCTTGAGATGGACGGCGTGTTCAAGTCCTGGGCGGTCACGCGCGGGCCATCGATGGATCCCGCTGACAAGCGCCTCGCTGTCGAGGTCGAGGACCATCCGCTGGATTACGGCGATTTCGAAGGCACGATTCCCCGGGGACAATATGGCGGTGGCACCGTGCAGCTGTGGGACCGTGGCTATTGGGAGAGCGACGACCCGGACAAGGGCTTCAAGAAAGGTGACCTCAAATTCACGCTGGATGGCGAGAAGCTGCATGGCGGCTTCGTGCTGGTGCGCATGAAGCATGACCGCAATGGCGGCAAGCGCACCAACTGGTTGCTGATCAAGCATCGCGATGAGTTTGTGAGGGAGGGCAACGCCAACACCATTCTCGACGATGATAAGTCAGTGGCATCCGGCCGGACCATGAGCGCCATCGCCTCAGGAAAAGGGAAGGCGCCGAAGCCGTTCATGATCGCGAAGACGGCGAAGATCAAGCCGGACGCGGTGTGGGATTCCAGCGAGGGGAGTGCTGCTGATGCGCGTGCGAAGAAGGGTGTGAAGACCAAGGCGGATGTCGGCAAGCGTGCGACCAAGAAGATTGCAGCAAAGAGCGCCGTGACAAAAAAGGCAGCCAGAACCTCCATGAAGCCGGTCAAGGTCGCAAGGATGCCTGGCTTCGTCGCGCCTCAACTTTGTACCGTCGTGGATCGGCCGCCCTCCGCGGATGGCTGGGCGCATGAAATCAAGTTCGACGGCTATCGCGTGCAACTCCGCGTCGAAGACGGCGAAGCCACGCTGAAGACACGCAAGGGGCTCGACTGGACGGAGAAGTTTCAGGCCATCGCCAAGGAAGCCACCGGCCTGCCGGACGCTATCATCGATGGCGAGATCGTCGGCCTTGACGCTCATGGCGCGCCGGATTTCGCGGCTCTGCAGGCGGCGCTGTCGGATGACGAGACCGATACGCTTATTTTTTTCGCGTTCGACCTTCTGTTCGCCGAAGGCGAAGATCTGCGGAAGCTGCCGCTTGGCGAGCGCAAGGAGCGATTGAAGGCGCTACTCGACAAAGCCCGCGGCCGTCGCAAGGAAAGCCTCATTCGCTATGTTGATCATTTCGAGACTGGTGGTGACGCCATTCTGCAGTCGGCCTGCAAACTGTCGCTGGAAGGCATCGTCTCCAAGAAGCTGTCGGAGCCCTATATGTCCGGCCGTTCGCAACACTGGACCAAGGCCAAATGCCGGGCCGGCCATGAGGTCGTGATCGGCGGATGGAAGAGTAATGCCGGCAAGTTCCGTTCGCTGATGGTCGGCGTCAATAGAGGCGATCATCTGGCCTATGTCGGGATCGTCGGCACCGGATTTGGCCAGGACAAGGTCACGCGCATCATGCCGGCGCTGAAGAAAGCAGCGGCGAAGACCAGCCCGTTCGGCGGCAAGGAGACGCCGCCGGGTGGCCGGGACGTGCACTGGCTCAAGCCCGAACTGGTGGCCGAGATCGAATTCGCAGGCTTCACCGGCGCGGGCATGGTGCGTCAGGCGTCATTCAAGGGGCTGCGGCACGACAAGCCGGCCGATGAGGTCGAGGCCGAGACTCCCAAGAGGACCGAACTTGTCGAGCCGACGCCGAAGCGCAGCGCGAAGAAAACTGCCAAAAGCTCCGCAAGAAAAGCCGCGCCCGCAAAAGCTGCGGCAGGCAATGCCGTTGTCATGGGCGTATCGATCTCCAAACCCGACAAGGAGCTATGGCCGGATGCCGGCGATGGCGAGCCGGTTACCAAACGCGGTCTCGCGGTGTATTTCGAAGCCGTGGGCGACTGGATGATGGACTATCTCAAGGGTCGCCCGTGTTCGATCGTGCGCGCGCCCGACGGCATCGACGGGCAGCAGTTCTTCCAGCGCCACGCAATGCCGGGGACATCCAACCTGCTCGAACTCGTGAAAGTCTCCGGTGACCGCAAGCCTTACCTGCAGATCGATCGCGTCGAGGGTCTTGCGGCCGTCGCGCAGATCGGCGGGCTCGAACTGCATCCGTGGAATTGTGCGCCTGATGCTCCGGATACACCGGGACGTTTAGTGTTCGATCTCGATCCGGCGCCTGATGTGGAGTTCATTGCCGTCATGGATGCGGCACGCGAGATGCGCGAACGGCTCGCGCGCCTCGGCATGGAGAGTTTCTGCAAGACGACCGGCGGCAAGGGTCTGCATGTGGTGGCGCCACTGCTGCACGGCGCGAAGGACAAGGTCGACTGGAAAACGGCGAAGACATTTGCGCAGGCCGTGTGCCAGCACATGGCCAGTGACGACCCCGAGCGCTATCTGCTCAACATGTCGAAGAAGCTGCGTGGTGGAAAGATTTTTCTCGATTATCTGCGCAACGACCGGATGTCGACCGCGGTCTCGGTGCTGTCGCCGCGGGCGCGAAAGGGGGCCACGGTGTCGATGCCGCTGACATGGCCACAGTTGCGCAAAGATCTGGATCCGAAGAATTTCACTGTGCGCAGCGTCCCGTCGCTAATGGCGAAGAGCAAGGCGTGGGCGGGTTACGAGGATGCTGCGTCGTCGATCAAGTCGGCGATCGGGAAAATGAAATGACTCTTACCGTCATTACTCGCTTTCGCGGGTGATGACGGTGAGAGCGTACGCACATGGAAAAGCGCGCGATCCTTCCGGATCGCGCGCCTTGAAATCAATATCCGCTCTTACAGCTTACCAAGCAGCAGGAGGATCAGCAGAATTACCACGATGAGGCCAAGACCGCCGCCGCCGTAATAGCCGGTGCCGTAGAACGGACCGCCGCCGATACCGCTGAAACCACCAAGCAAGGCGATAATCAGAATGATCAGAATGATAGTACCAATGGACATGGATTTCTCCTCAGCCTGGCAGACGGACAAGCCTGCTGCCTTCATGCGATAAAAACGCGCAGGCATCCCCAAGGTTCCATGAGTGAAACTTCGATTACGACTACCCTCGGGCGAAATCGCGCTTACATCCGTGCGAGCTAACAAAGGATCATGAGATGTCTGCACCGCTCGTCGTTTCCATTCCGCACAGTCTCGGCCGCGAGGAAGCTGCGCGCCGGCTCAAGACAGGACTGACACGCGCAGCAACTAATGTACCAATGTTGAAAGTTGACGAGGAGCGCTGGGACGGCGACCGGATGATCTTCCGCGTCCGTGCCATGGGGCAGGCGGCGTCCGGTCATGTCGATGTAGCCGAGGATCATGTCACTGTCGAAGTGCTGCTGCCCTGGTTGCTGCAGCGTTTCGCGGAAGTGGCGCAGGCGGCGATCAAATCGCGCGGAAATCTGCTGCTCACAAAAAAGAGTTGAAGCGGCGATTGCGGCGTGCAGAAAATCTCACGCATCTTCAATGTCTGCTGCTGCGCAACATAAAAATGCCGTGCGATAGTGCGGCGCACACGAGTTTGATCGTAAACCACTCGCAAACAATTTGATGAAAAGCTTTGAGCACGCGGAGGAAGGGAACCGACCTTTCTCGAGTCGGCACGACATCCGCCAGGCCGTCCGGCCATCGATCCCGGGCGGCCTTGTCGTGTGTGCTATCGCAAACGCGTCGAACGAATGCGTTTCGGCGCGGCATGTGCCTTCACGATCGCCATCGGAATCTGCCTGAAGAGCTTGGCAACGGAGAGCTGGATCGCGCCGTTCTTCTGCGCAGAACCTTCAACGAGGTAGCCGGGCGCGATCACTGTCGCGTCGAAGGCCGTCGCCTCCGGCCAATGCCGCCCGCCTTGTGTCGCTTCGGAAAAAGCGCGTGGGATCACGACGATTGCCGCGTCGCGCTGATGCCGCCGAGCAAAGGCGATGATGTGCGCGGCATGAGGTCCGGTCACTTCAAGTGGTTCGTAATCGCCATCGGTGAAGACGGCTGCCATCTCGGTGCGGCGTTTCAAAAGCTCGCGCGTCCAGGCGAGCTTGATGTGGCCATCATCCCAGTGCTGCGCCAGTGCCGCCCAATCCGGTTGCTGCAGTGCCTTCAGCACTTTCGCGCGTTCGGCGAAATCCACCGGGCGGCGGTTATCGGGATCGACCAGCGAGAAATCCCAGAATTCGGTGCCCTGATAGAAGTCCGGCATGCCGGGAATGGTCGCTTTCAGCGTGATCTGGCTGAGTGAATTCAACGCGCCGATCAGCGATGTGCGTTTGGCAAAGGTCTCAAGCGCTGCAAGAAATTCCGGCGACTGGGCCGGGTCGAGAATGCGCTCCAGAAACGTGCGCAGACCCTTCTCATAGGTGTCGTTGGGGTTGAGCCAGCTCGTTTCCTGCTTGCCCTCGCGCGCCGCCTTCAGCGCATAGGCCTGCATCCGCTCGAGGAAGGAATTGTCCTGCCCGCCGAGCGGCCATGCGCCGATAAGCGCCTGGTACAACATATACTCAAACGCTGCGGAGGGCGCGCGCATTTCGCCGTCAACAATCAGATGCGGCGCGTTCAGCAACTTCCAGCGGCTGACAGCACTGGCCCATTCACCGGGCATTTCGGCCAGCGCCAGCAAACGCGCGCGGGCATCCTCGCCGCGCTTGGTATCGTGGGTGGCCGTCGAAGTCATGCCATGCGGCCGCTCGAGCGCGCGTGTGATCATTATCTCGTGGAACGTGGCGACAGGTATCGCTTCCGCTGCCGGCTCGCCGCCAACTTCGTTGAACGCCAGCAGGCGATGATAGCGATAGAAGGCGGTGTCTTCGAGCGACTTCGCCATCGTCGGCCCGGTGAACTGCTGCACCTTCAATGCAAAGCGTCGCACCCGCGGCTTGCTATGTGCGGGGCGGCCGGGTTTCAGCAGGTCCAGCGTCAGAGCGTCGCGCAAGAAGTCGAACAAGCCTTCATCGGCACCGAACCAGTCGGCGCGAGCCTTCTCGATGGTCGTGGCGATCAGTTGTCGGTCGAGGGCAGATGGACCGGCGGTGGAGAGATAGGTGCGATAGACCGGGAAATGCAGCACGTAAAGTTCGAAAGCCTGACGCAGCGTGTCGGCGGAGAAGTCGCGCGTCGAATAATGCCCGTTGGCGATCCGTGCCAGCAGACGCGTCAGCACGGTGAATTCGCTGAGCAGCAGCGTATCGAGCACGCGGCGCTTGGCTTCCACCAGTTGCGGTTCGAATTTCGGCGAGACGTTGCTCACCTGTCGCCAGGTTTCGCCCAGTGGTTCCAGGCCTTTTTCTTCGACCAGCACCTGCGTGATCACATTGAGCCATTCATAGCCGGTGGTGCCATGCACGCCGGCGAAGGGCACCAGCTTCTCGTGCTCGCCGAGAATCTTCTCGACCACGACATAGAACGGCTTGGTGCTGTTGCCATGCGCCTCGCGGATCAGCCGGCGCAGCCGTTGGAAATATTGCGAGGGATCGTGAAGGCCGTCGATGTGGTCCAGCCGCAACCCCTGCAGCTTGTCTTCGGTAATCAGCCGTTTGACGAGCGAATGGATCGCCTCGAACGTATCGGCGTCCTCGATACGCAAGCCAGCCAGCGTATTGACGTCGAAGAAGCGGCGGTAATTGATCTCGCTCGATGCCAGGCGCCACTGACCGAGCTTGTAGTGCTGGCGCTCCAGCAGCATGTGCATGGCCTGAATCTGGGCGGGCCGATCCAGCCCGGCGCGATAGGCGTCGAGGCCGCGCGTGATAACCTCGGCAGCGCCGTCGATCGACGCCAGCTGCTGCTTGAAAGCCGGGGCTTCCCGCCGGTTGGGATGGCGGAGGCCTTTGTGCCTGGCCGCCAGTGTCAGGATTGCGCGGCCGGCTGGCGTGTTGCCGGCATCGGCTTCCTTGACGATGGTGCGCAGCATCTCGCTGTAGCGCTCCGGCGCGATCGGCAGCCGGTGTTCGAAATACCAGGCCGAGAAGCTGCCTTCCTCGGCGTCGTATTTCAGCTCGATCTCGCCATTGTCCAGTGCTTGGCCATAAGAGCTACCGATGATCGGTAGCAGCAGGCCGCCGCGTGCGCGATAGGGCAGGGTGTCCCAGTCGATGTCGAAGGAGACGGCGTGCGGCGAGGCCTGTCCCCATTCCAGCACGTCGAGCCACCAAGGATTGTCTGCGAAATGCACGCCCACATGATTGGGCACAAAGTCGAGGATCAGGCCGATATCGTTGGCCTTCAGCGCGGCACTCAGGCGCTCGAAACCTTCTTCGCCGCCCAGCTCCGGATTGAGCTTGGTGTGATCGACAATGTCATAGCCATGGGTCGAGCCGGCGCGCGATTTCATGAATGGCGACGCGTAGAGATGCGTGATGCCGAGTTCCTTCAGATAGGGCACGATGCCCGCGGTGGCATCGAAATCGAAATCCTTGGTGAGTTGAATACGGTAGGTCGCGACGGGAATCGCAGGAGCCATTATCTATCTCCGATCCGCCATACGACGGACCACGGCGTCCCCACGCCGGTGGTAGTGTTACCCCAAATTGTTGTGCCTGTGCTCGGCGGTGCTGCGTTGACGGCCTTGTCGGAAAGATTGGCCGTGAGATGCAGCCTGCTGCCGTCACCCATTGTCCAGAAGGCCGTGAGCCAACCGTCCTCGCTCGCCTCAGCCTGGCCGAACCGTGCGCCAGCGAGATGCGGCACGATATGCTGCTTGCGCAATGCGAGCAGCTCGCGAACCAGCGTCAGCCGCGTCTTGCCCGTGGTCGTTTCGCGATTATCCCAATCGAGGAAGGCCGAGCGGAACGAGCTCTCGTCCAACGGATCGGGAATCTCGTCGCCATATTTTTCGTAGGCGCTGGCGAATTCCTTCTTGCGGCCATTGCGTACGGCATTGGCGAGATCGCCTTCGAAATCGCAGAAAAACGGGAATGGCACCTTCGAGCCCCATTCCTCGCCCTGAAACAGCATCGGCACCATCGGCGCCAGCAATGTAATGGCCAGTGCAGCTTCGATGGCCTCGGGCTTGGCCAAGGTTTCCAGCCGATCGCCAAGCGCACGATTACCGATCTGGTCGTGGTTCTGCAGGAAATTCACGAAGGCCGCCGGTGCGAGTTCGCCTGATGGTTCGCCGCGCGGTGCGCCGTCGCGATGCGCCGACGACTGGCCCTGATAGGCGAAGCCCGAGCCCAGCGCCCGTACGATATGATCGAGCGGCTTCGGTGCGTAGTCGCTGTAATAGCCCTTGTCCTCGCCGGTGAGCAGCACGTGCCAGGCATGGTGATAGTCGTCGTTCCACTGCGCACGATATTTGCCGCGCGGCGGGTTGGTGGCGGGATCGAGCAGAGTGGCGCGGTTGTCGTCGTTCTCGAGCACCAGATGGATCAGCCGGCCGGTGTCGGCGGCCAGCTTGCCGACCTCGCGGCTCAGCTCGTGCAGCATCGGGATCTCGCCCTGTTCGGGAATCGCATGCACGGCATCGAGCCTGAGCCCATCGAAGCGATAGTCACGCAGCCACGCCACGGCATTCTCGATCGCGTAGGCCCGCACGTCCGGCAGGCGATAGTTGATCGCCGAGCCCCACGGCGTATGCGCCTCGCCGAAGAAGGACGGCGCATATTGCCCGATGTAATTCCCTTCCGGGCCGAAGTGGTTATAGACGACGTCCAGAAACACTGTCAGCCCACGCAGATGCGCCTCGTCGATCAGCGCCTTCAGATCGTCCGGGCGGCCGAACATCGCGTCCGGCGCATACCACAGCACACCGTCATAACCCCAGTTGCGCTTGCCGGCGAAATCGGCCAACGGCATCAGCTCGAGTGCGGTGATCCCGGTGGCGATGAGATGATCGAGCTTGTCGATCATCGCGCGATAGGTGCCCTGCGGCGTAAAGGTACCGACATGGGTTTCAATCAGCACGGTCTCTTCCCACGGCCGCCCGCGCCAGTCGGCTGCTCGCCACGCATAGGTCCTGTGATCGATGACTTCGGAAGGGCCGGCGATATCGTTCGGCTGAAAGCGTGAGCCGGGGTCGGGCACGTCGGTCTTGCCGTCGATCCTGAAGCGATAGGTGTCGCCAGCCTCGACACTTGCGACCTCCGCAGTAAACCAGCCGTCTTCGCCGGGCTTCAAGGGATGGGATTGATTCCCAAGTACCACGTCGACGCGTTGCGCAGCCGGCGCCCAGAGGCGGAAGACCGCGCCTTTCTCGGTCAGCTGTGGTCCGAACGAATGAGCGCTCATGCTGGCGTCCCCGCAAAGGCAAGCACCGAGCGCGGCGGCGCATCGATATCGCTACCGGGCGGCAGGATAGCGATGGAGAGCTTTTCGTCGGCGGTGTTCAGCACCTGCCGCCAGTTCTTGTATTCCAGCATCTTCGGCAGCTTGAACGGGATGCCCTCAGGCGCCGCATTCAGCACGATGAAGATCGGGTTGGTGTTGTCGCCGGAAGCGCTAAGCACATAGGACAGGAAGCGCCCGTCTGGAAAAGCCCAGTCCGTCTCGGTCATCTCGTCGGCCGAGGGCGTCAGCCACAGTACCCCATAGCTGCCATCGGCACGGCGGCCGTCGAGCCAGCGCTGCGTGGTGATCTGCGGGAAGCGCTGCCGCAGTTGCGCCATATGGCCGATGAAGTCGGTGAGATCGTCGTCCTTGTCGCCGAGATTGTCCCATCCGACCCAGCCGATCTCGTTGTCCTGGCAATAGGCATTGTTGTTGCCGCCCTGGGTGTTGCCGACCTCGTCGCCGGCCAGCAGCAGCGGCACGCCCTGCGCGAGGAACAGACAGGCGAGCTGGTTCTTGCGCAGCTGTCGGCGCAGCGCCAGCAGCTCGGGATCGTCGGTCGGGCCCTCGACGCCGAAATTGTTGCTGAGGTTATCCGAGGAGCCGTCGCGATTGTCCTCGCCATTGGCCTCGTTGTGCTTCTCGTTATAGGCAAACAGGTCGGCCAGCGGGAAACCGTCATGCACGGTGACATGGTTGATGCCGGCGCGCTGCTTGCGGCCGTCATGATTGAACACGTCTGACGAGCCGGTCATGCGGCTGGAGACTTCGCCGATCAGCGAGCCTTCGCCGCTCCAGTAGCGGCGCATGGCGCTGCGATATTTGTCGTTCCATTCCGACCACTGCGATGGAAACGCGCCGACCTGATAGCCGCCCATGCCGAGGTCCCAGGGCTCGGCGACCATTTTGACGTTCGCGAGGACAGGGTCCTGCCGGATGGCGGTGAGGAAACCGCTATTGCGATCGAAACCATTCGGCCCGCGCGCCAGCGTAGTCGCAAGGTCGAAACGAAAGCCATCCACGTGACACACCTCGACCCAGTAGCGCAATGAATCCATCACCATCTGCAACACGCGCGGATGCGTAAGGTTCATCGAGCTGCCACAGCCCGTGAAGTCGTCATAGAATCGTGGATTGTCCGGCATCAGCCAGTAATAGGAAGCGTTGTCGATGCCGCGATAACTCAGCGTCGGGCCGAGATGATTGCCTTCGGCGGTGTGGTTATAGACCACGTCGAGCATCACCTCGATGCCCGCATCATGCAGCCGTGCGACCGTCGTGCGGAACGCATCGAGCGGATTGTCGGTGCCGTAGCGCGCTTCGGGGGCGAAGAAGGAGAGGGTATTGTAACCCCAGTAATTCACCAGCTTCATCTCGACTAGACGCCGGTCATCGACGAAGCTGTGCACCGGCAGCAGCTCGATGGTGGTAACGCCAAGCCGTTTGAGATGCTCGATCATCGACGGTGACGACAGGCCGCGATAGGTCCCGCGCAGCCCTGGCGGCACGTCCTTGCGGGTCTGCGTCAGGCCTTTGACATGGGCCTCATAAATGATGGTGTCTTCCCAGGGTACGCTGGGACGCGCTTCCTTGCGGCCCCAGTTGAAGGTCTCGTCGACCACCACGGCCTTCGGCATGCCGCGCGCATTGTCGCGGCGATCGAAGGACAGGTCCTCGCGCGACGAGCCAGTGCGATAGCCGAAATGTGCATCGCTCCAGACGAGACGCCCGGCCAGTTTCTTGGCATAGGGGTCGAGCAGCAGCTTGTGCGCATTGAAGCGATGGCCATGCTCCGGTTCATAGGGCCCGTGCACGCGATAGCCATAGAGTTGGCCCGGCGAGACATCGTTGAGATAGCCGTGAAAGACGTGCTCGTTATACTCCGGCAGTTCGATGCGCTCGAGCTCGCGCCGCCCCTGGCTGTCGAACAGACACAGTTCGACCTTGGTGGCGTTCGCAGAGAACAAGGCAAAGTTGGTCCCCCGTCCGTCCCAGCTTGCGCCGAGGCGGGAGGGCATGCCGGCAGATAGTCTCATGCTCTAGAATTCCGGTACGAGAAAGAGTGCGGCCAGCGGTGGAAGGGTCAGACTGAGTTCGGGGACAAGCCCCTTGGCAATGACTTCGCCCGAATTTCCGACATTGCTGCCGCCATAATGCGCGGCGTCGGAATTCAACACCTCGCGCCAGGCGCCGGTGAACGGCACGCGGACGCGGTAATCGTGATAGACGTTGGGCGAGAAGTTCACGACCACGAGGCACTGCGTGCGCGGGTTGGCGCCCTTACGCAGCCAGGCGAAAACGTTGTTGCCGGCATCGTCGGTGATCATCCATTCGAAGCCCGCGGGATCGCAATCGAGTTCATGCAGTGCCGGCTGGTTGCGATACAGCTCGTTGAGATCGCGGATCAGCGAATGGATGCCGGCATGCTTGTCCTGCTCGAGCAGGTGCCAGTCCAGCGACGTGTCATGATTCCATTCGCGCTCCTGGGCAAATTCGCAGCCCATGAACATCAGCTTCTTGCCGGGATGTCCGAACATGAAGGCGTAATACGCACGCAGATTGGCGAACCGCTGCCAGTCGTCGCCCGGCATGCGGCCCAGGATGGACCGCTTGCCGTGCACGACTTCGTCATGCGATAGCGGCAGCACGAAATTTTCTGAGAAGGCGTATTGCAGCCCGAACAGAATGTCGTTGTGCTGGTACTTGCGATAGATCGGATCCTTGCTGATGTAATTCAGCGTGTCATGCATCCAGCCCATGTTCCACTTGTAGCCGAATCCGAGCCCGCCGAATTCAACGGGGCGTGAGACCTGCGGCCAAGCAGTGGATTCCTCCGCCGCCGTGGTCGCATTCGGAAATTTGGCGAAGACCTCGGTGTTGAAGCGGCGCAGGAAGCTGACGGCCTCGATATTCTCGCGACCGCCATATTTGTTCGGAATCCAGGCGCCGGCTTCGCGGCTGTAATCGAGATACAGCATCGAGGCGACGGCATCGACGCGCAGCCCATCCACATTGTAACGCTCGAGCCAGAACAGCGCGTTGGAGACGAGGAAGTTCACGACTTCGGTGCGGCCGTAATTGTAGATCAGCGTGCCCCAGTCCATGTGCCGGCCCTGCAGCGGGTTGGCATGTTCATAAAGGGCCGTGCCGTCGAAATTGCCGAGGCCATGCGGATCATCCGGGAAGTGCCCGGGCACCCAGTCGAGCAGCACGCCGAGCCCTTCGGCGTGGCAAGCGTCGATCAGCAATGCGAATTCTGCCGGCGTGCCGAAGCGGCTCGTCGGCGCAAACATGCCGGTCGGCTGATAGCCCCATGAACCGTCAAACGGATGTTCGTTGACGGGCAGGAATTCCACATGGGTGAAGCCAAGATCGCGGGCATAGCGCGGCAGCGTCTCTGCTAGGTCGCGATAGGTCAGCCATTCATTGTCACCCTTGCGGCGCCACGAGCCCAGATGCACCTCATAGATCGACATCGGCTTGTTCAGCGCATTGATGTGATCCGGGGCATGGCGCGGATGCGGGATCCTGGTTTCGTCGAGCACGACGGACGCTGTGGAGGGCCGCAGCTCGGCGGCGAAGGCCATCGGGTCGGATTTTTGCGTCAACTGTCCATGCGGGCCGATGATGTCGAACTTGTAGTGATCGCCGGGCATCGCGCCCGGGATGAACAGCTCCCAGTAGCCGGCACCGCGCACGCGCATGGGATGACGCCGCGCATCCCAGAAATTGAAATCGCCGACCACGCTGACGCGCTTTGCATTGGGTGCAAGCACGACGAAGCCGACGCCGTTGACGCCTTCGAGCACCATCGGATGGGCGCCGAGCTTGTCATAGAGCCGCTGATGCGTGCCTTCGCCGAGCAGATAGAGATCGAATTCGGTGAGGATCGGCGGAAAGCGATAAGGATCGTCAAGATCGACGGATCTGTCGCCATAGCGCGCCCGCAGTTGATACTTGGTCGAGCCATTAGCCAGCGCGCCGACAAACAGCCCGGCGTCATGCACGCGCTCCAATGCCGTCGTCGCACCGTGATCATCAATGGCATCGACCTTCACGGCTTCCGGCAGGAAAGCGCGCACGACCGTCTTATCGGCTTCCTTGTGGGGGCCGAGATAGTGAAATGGATCGGAGTGGCGGCCTTCGACGATTGCGTAAGCCTCGGCGGGCAAATTGGTCATACGGCTTCCTCAGAATACTGGTTCAGAATGCGCAGGATGCCAGTCAGCGGCACGCGCAGCCAATCTGGCCGATGCGCAAGTTCGTATTCGATTTCATAAAGCGCCTTTTCCAGAAGGAAGAAGTTCAGCATTTCTTTGGTGGCTCCCGCGTCTGCCGGCCACAGCCGCGCATCGGTCATGGTCTCGCGATAGGCGTCAACGAAAGCCGTGGTGGCACGTTCCCGCCAGGCGTCCAGTGCGGCTGCCAGCTTGCCGGTGTCGTCCGAAGTTACCTTGAGCGCGCGTTCCAGCGCTGCCGTTGCCGAATAATCGATCGAGCGAATGAGCCCGGCGATATCGCGCGCAGCGGGCGCCTTGCGGCGGCGCTCATCGATCGACCTGCGCGGTTCACCCTCGAAGTCGATGATAAAGATATCATCCTTGACGATCAGCATCTGGCCGAGATGGAAATCGCCGTGATGGCGGATCTTCAGTCCATCGATATTCTCCGGCAGCAGCTCGGTCAGCCACCCCCGCAAGCCGTGGCGCAGTTCCAGCACCTGATCGATCAGCGCGCGATCCGAATCCTTTGCAGCATTGCGACGTTGGGCGAGCGCACTAAATACCGGCTCCGCACGCGTGACGATTTCATTGATCCAGAGCCTGATATCGTCAGGCGACGTCGGCTCCGGCTTGAAATCCGGGATGTCGTCGCGGCTGGCCAGCGCCATCTGCATCTCGGCGACACGGCGGCCGGTCTGCGACATATAGAGTAGATACGGTACCTGCTCTTCACTGTGAGGCGCGTGGTCATCCACCGCCAGCAGACGCTGCTCATCGGCGAAACGGTCGAGATAGGCCGATGTCACCGTCCAGGCATCGCCCTGATTCTGCACGAAGGCATGCACGATGGCGACGGCGGTGCGTTGATCGCCCTCCACCAGTTCGACACTGCCAAGCAAAGCCGGCGTATTGGTGAAACCGGCGATATCCGTCAGGAAACGGCTGACCTCGATCTCCGGATTGATGCCGGCCTGCAGCTTGCGATAGATCTTCACGACGTAATCGTTGTCGACCAATGCAGTGCTGTTGGACTGTTCGGTTTCGACCGCACGGATGTTCTCCAGCGGCGCAGCCGGCTTTTCGGCGAGCTTGGTCGTCGGCCGGAATTCCAGACGGTTGCCCTCTTCTTCGACGGTCAGTGAAATGCGCAAATTGTGCAGCAGCAGCGCAATGAAGATGTGGTCGGTGGCGACATCGAGCAGGGTGCCTTCGCGTGCGCCCTGGCGGACAGCGGCAAAGGCTTTCGGATTGTAGCGTTCGCGATCGAAGCGGGTCCACTCGATCTGCATGGGCAGCAGATAGCGCGTCGCCACATTGCGCTGCGTGGTTTCGAAGAACACCAGCCATGGACGATTGTCGCCGATCTCGCAGAACGGGATCGCGCCGGTGAGCGCGGGCTGGATCGCCTTTGGCTGTCGCTCCGGATACCAGCGGCTGCGCGCCAGGAAGGAGGGCAGCACGTCGCGCTCGAACACACCGCGCGTACGGGCGAGAGTCATCCAGGTCGAGCCGAGCGGCACCACCAGCGTTTCGAATTCCGGTACCACCGGCGGCTGCGAATGCTCGGAGACATCGCGGAGCTGCAGCTGGAACCAGTAGAAGCCGTAAGGCGCCAGCGTGATCATGTAAGGCAGATCGCCGATCGGCGGGAATTTGGTGCGGCCGAGCATTTCCAGCGGCACGCGTTCCTTCCACGGCGATAGATCGAGTTCGGTGGCCTGCGCGGCGCGCGACAGGTTGGCGACGCAGAGGATCGCTTCGTCGCCGAGCTGGCGCACATAAGCGAGAACGGAGCGGTTGTCGGGGCGGATGAAGGTCATGGTGCCGCGACCGAAAGCGAGCGTCGATTTTCTGACAGCAATGAGCCGTTTGGTCGCCGACAGCAGTGACGATAGGCTGCGCGACTGCGCCTCCACGTTCACCGACTCATAACCGTAGATTGGATCCATGATCGGCGGTGCATAGAGCCGCGCAGGATCTGCGCGCGAGAAGCCGCCATTGCGGTCCGGTGCCCACTGCATCGGTGTGCGCACGCCGTTGCGGTCGCCGAGATAGATATTGTCGCCCATGCCGATCTCGTCGCCGTAATAGATGATCGGCGTGCCGGGGAACGACAGCAACAACGAGTCCAGCAGCTCGATCTTGCGCCGATCGTTGTCCATCAAAGGCGCCAGGCGACGGCGAATGCCGACATTGATGCGCGCGCGCGGATCGTTCGCATAGGTCGACCACAGATAGTCGCGCTCGACGTCCGTGACCATTTCCAGCGTCAGCTCGTCGTGATTGCGCAGGAACATCGCCCACTGACAGTCGCCAGGAATGTCCGGCGTCTGCCGCATGATATCGGTGATCGGGAAGCGGTCTTCCTGCGCCAGCGCCATATAGATGCGCGGCATCAGCGGGAAGTGATAGGCCATGTGGCATTCATCACTGTTGCCAAAATATTCCTGCACGTCTTCGGGCCACTGATTGGCCTCGGCCAGCAACAGTTTGCCCGGCGCATAGGCATCGAGCTCGGCACGCAGATGTTTGATGACCTTGTGCGTTTCCGGCAGGTTCTCGTTATTGGTACCGTCGCGCTCGACAAGATAGGGGATCGCGTCCAGACGGAAGCCATCGACGCCGGCATCCAGCCAGCGTTTCATCACCTGCACCACGGCAGAGACGACGCGCGGATTGTCGAAATTCAAATCCGGCTGATGTGAGAAGAAGCGGTGCCAGTAATAGGCCTTGGCCTCCGGGTCCCAGGTCCAGTTCGACTTTTCGGTATCGGTGAAGATGATCCGGGTGCTCTGATATTTCTGGTCGGTGTCGCTCCAGACATACCAGTTGCGCGCACTGGAGCCGGCCGGGCTGCGGCGGGCGCGTTTGAACCAGTCATGCTGGTCCGACGTGTGATTGATGACGAGTTCGGTAATCACGCGCAAGCCGCGGCGCTTGGCTTCGTGGATGAAGCGCTTGAAGTCCTTCATCGTGCCGAAGTCGGGATGGATCGAACCATAGTCGGCGATGTCGTAGCCGTCGTCGCGGCCGGGCGACGGATAGAACGGCATCAGCCAGATGGTGGTGACGCCGAGATCCTGCAGGTAATCCAGCTTCTCGGTCAGGCCGATAAAGTCGCCGATGCCGTCATGGTTGCTGTCAGCGAAGGTCTTCACATGCAGCTGATAGATGATGGCGTCCTTGTACCAGAGCTTGTCGATCTCCTCGGCGCGCTGTTTCGCTTTAACGTCGATATCGGTCATTACGTTCATGTCAACGCTTTCAGGCGAGGCAACGGAAGAAGATGGCGGGATCGCGCTGGGGATCGAGACGCAGGCGGATGCCGCCCCATTCGACGCCATGGCGCTCGCCGGTAATGATGTTCTCGACGGCGGCGACGTTGCGCTTCTCGCCATCGACCGTGACTTGCGTGTCGATCGGCAGCCAGAATTCATACGGATCGCGCGACAGCGCGATGGCGCCGGCGACTGTATTGGTGCCGTCCACCGACTCCTTGACGAAGCCGATGATGTTGTCGTTCTCCACCGGCATGAAGCGCAGGTTCGATGTCTGCTGCAGTGCCGGGTTGGCGCGGCGCGCGTGATTGAGCGCGGTGATGTAGGGCTTGATATTGCCCGGCGCATTCCAGTCGCGGGTCCTGATCTCGTATTTCTCCGAGTTCAGATATTCCTCCTTGCCCGGAATGGCCTCGTGTTCGAGCAATTCGAAACCGTTATAGATGCCATAGGTCGACGACAGCGCGGCCGCCAGTGCCACGCGGGCCTTGAACATCCAGGCTTCGCCGGATTGCAGGTGATAGGGCAGGATGTCCGGCGTGTTGACGAAGAAGTTCGGGCGATAGAATTCGCGCTCCGGATAGCCGCATAGTTCGTTGAGATATTGCTCCATCTCCCACTTCGCGGTGCGCCAAGTGAAATAGGTATAGCTCTGCGAGAAGCCGAGCTTGGCGAGGCCCTTCATCAGCTTCGGGCGTGTGAAGGCTTCCGCCAGAAACAGCACGTCCGGATGCTTCAACTGCACCTCGTGGATCGCCCATTCCCAGAACCGCAACGGCTTGGTGTGCGGATTGTCGATGCGGAAGATCTTGACGCCCTGGTCGCACCAGAACAGCAGCATGTCGCGCAGCGCATTCCACAGCGATCCCGCGTCCTCGCTGTCGAAGTCGGGATTATGGATGTCTTCGTATTTTTTCGGCGGATTCTCGGCATATTTCATCGAGCCGTCGGGCCGACGCTTGAACCAGTCCGGATGCTCTTTGACCCACGGATGATCCGGCGAGCACTGCACGGCCACGTCGATCGCCACTTCCAGACCGTGCTCCTTGCACGCAGCGATCAGCGCATGGAAATCTTCTATGGTGCCGAGTTCGGGGTGGATCGCGTCATGGCCGCCCTCGGCGCCGCCAATGGCATAGGGGCTGCCGACATCGCCTGGTTCGGAGGTCAGCGAGTTGTTCTTGCCCTTGCGGTTGGTCTTGCCGATGGGGTGGATCGGCGTGAAATACAGCACGTCGAAGCCCATGGCCTGCACGTCGGGCAGGCGGGCAATACAGTCGCGGAACGTGCCATGCTGGCCGGGCACCGTGCTCTGGCTGCGCGGCACCATCTCGTACCACGCACCGTTGCGGGCACGTTCACGGTCGATCATCAGCGGCAGCAAAGGTGAGCGCGTCAGGTCCGGGCGCAACTGTGCCTCGCCCATGGCGGTGCGCAGCTCAGGTGACAGCAGCGGCTCATTGTCGCCGGTCTGCAGGAAATTCTCGCATTGCTTGACGATGAGCGCCGAAGCCTCGGGCCCGCCATTCTGCGCCTTGGTCATCAGACCGGCGCCTTCCAGCGCATCCAGTGTGACATCCTGTCCCGCCTTCAGCTTCAGTTCGAAGCCGTGGCGCCAGGTCGCGAATTCGTCGGTCCAGGCCTCGATCGCATACACATAGCGGCCGATGCGGTCAGGCGTGAATGTGCCGCCCCAGCGGTCATTGACCTCCAGCGTCATCGGGACCCGATTCCACTCGCGGTCCTGCTCGCGGCGCCAGACAATGGCTGCGGCAATGATCTCGTGACCATCGCGATACAGGTCGGCGTAGACGGCGACAGGTTCGCCCACGATGCGTTTGACCGGGAAGCGGCCAGCGTCGATGATCGGATAGATGTTTTCGATATGGAAAGCCCCGCCGATACCGGCGGTGTCCACGATTTGCGATGTTCTGTTCACGGTGATGCCATCATGAGGTGTCGTCCCTGTTCGATTTTTCAAAAAGAGACGGTGCGATCATATACAAAGCCCCGTGACAGGGGTTTGGTTCCCCATGGAACTCAGCTTAGATCGACGCGTTGAAATCGGCTATCCTCTTCCGCAAATTCAGAAATTTCCCAGCAACTTTCGATTGTTGCTCTGCAAACAGCGTGCCGAATGGACCTTTTCACTAAAGCTGCCGAACTCGGAATCCAGACCGGTTTTCACGACGGTCAAGGCCAGTGGCACACCACGGGCGAAGCTGCCCTGAAGCTCATTCTGGACGCCATGCCGGTGCGCACACCGCATCGCTTCGTGGCGAGTCCGGTCGTGGTCCGGGCCGGCGAGGGTGCCCGCACGGTCCTCAATGAGGCTGCCACGTTTCCCCTGACCTGGAAAATTCTCGACGGGGTTAAGGTTATCGCCGAGGGAACGACGGAGGGGCGCGAGATCACCTGGCCGCGCGACCTGCCGGTCGGCGTGCACCGGCTCAGGCTGGTCGACGCCAAGAAATTCCCCGACGAGGCGCCCTTCATCGTCGCGCCGTCCAAGGCATTTTCCGGTACCTTCGATCGGTCCTGGATTCTCGCCGTACAGCTCTACGGCGTGCGCTCCGAGCGCAACTGGGGCATCGGCGACTTCACCGATCTGCAGGACCTGATCAGACTGGCCGCCAGTTTCGGCGCCGGCGGTGTCGGTCTCAACCCGCTGCATGCGCTCTTCGACGACAGGCCGGCCGAATGCAGTCCGTATTCGCCGAACAGCCGGCTGTTTCTCAATCCGCTCTATATCGACGTCGAGGCGCTGCCCGAATATGCGGCCCATGACAGCGGCGATATGCTGGCGAATATGCGCGCCAGCAAGTTCGTCGATTACCCTGACATTGCTGCGGCAAAGTCGAAGGGCATGCGCGCGGCCTTCGAGGCTTTCTATGCCGATCCGACATCCGAGCGTCAGAAGGCCTTTGCCGCATTCCGCGCCGAGCGCGCGCCGCTGCTGACGCGCTTCGCCTGTTTCGAAGTGCTGCGCCATCAGCACCAGACCGCGTGGTGGGACTGGCCGTCGGAATGGCTGCTGCCCGATGACGCGACCTGCGACGCCTTCCGCGCCGGGCCGGACGGCAAGGACGTGGCTTACATCGAGTATGTGCAGTGGAATGCCGATCTGCAGCTCAAGGCGTGTTTCGATCTGACGACGAAGCTCGGCATGCCCGTCGGCCTCTATCTCGACGTCGCCGTCGGCGTGCAGTCCGGCGGCTTCGATGCCTGGAACGAGCAGATCGCGATCTCGCGTCATCTGTCAGTCGGTGCGCCGCCCGATGCGCTGCAGCCCGCCGGGCAGAACTGGGGTCTCGCCGGCTTCAATGCCGCAGGGCTGGAAGTGCAGGGCTTCGCGCCGTTCAAGGACATGTTGCGCGCCTCGATGCGCTATGCCGGCGCCGTCAGGCTCGATCACGTGCTCGGCCTCAATCGGCTTTACGTCGTGCCGCATGGCTACGACGCCGACAACGGCGCCTATGTAAAGATGCCGCTGGAAGCACTGCTGGCCGTGACGGCGCAGGAGAGCGTCGCCAATCGCTGTGTGGTGATCGGTGAGGACCTCGGTACCGTGCCGGACGGCTTCCGCGATCATCTCGCATCCTGGGGCATCTGGTCGTATCTGGTGATGATGTTCGAGCGTGATGAACGCTATGCCTTCCGCGGTATCGACTATTACGCACCGAATGCGCTGGTGACATTCAATACCCATGATCTGCCGACCTATGCCGGCTGGCGCAGCCTGCACGATCTGCAGCTGAAGCGCTCGCTGGGCATCGATCCCGGCGAGAGCGACGATGCCCGCCGTTACGCGCTGCAGATGCTCAGCGAGGCGCTGCGAGCCCAGGGCATCAATACCGAAGACTTCTACGCCGTCGCTCACTTTCTCGCGCGCACGCGGACCCGTTTGCTGGCCCTCGCGTTGGAAGACCTGTTGGGTGTGATCGATCAGCCGAATATTCCCGGCACCATCAATGAGCATCCGAACTGGCGGCAGCGGCTGCCGGCCACGGTGGAGACGATGGCCACGTCGATCGATCGTGACGCGCTGCACATTGCAACCGCGGACAGGAGTCTGTCCGCATTGACCTAAATTTTGTCAGGTGGCGGAAAGACTTTGTACAGCAATATCGAAGATTACGCGCTGATCGGCGATTGTGAGACCGCCGCTCTCGTCAACCGCAACGGATCGATCGACTGGCTGTGCTGGCCGGCCTTCGATTCCGACGCGTGCTTTACCGCGCTGCTCGGCACCAAGGATCACGGCCGCTGGCAAATCACGCCCGACGCTCCGATCACGGCATGCAAACGGCGCTATCGCGGCGACTCGCTCATTCTGGAAACCACGCTGGAGACGGACGACGGCGCCATCACGCTGATCGACTTCATGCCGCCGCGCGGCGCCGCTTCCGATGTGGTGCGCATCGTCCGCGGCGATCGCGGCACGGTGACGGTCCGGATGGAGCTGATCATCCGCTTCGGATTCGGCGCGGCCATCCCTTGGGTGAAGCGCGACAAGGACGGCGGAGTGCTGGCGATTTGCGGGCCCGACATGACCGTGCTGCACACGCCCGTCGAGACCCATGGCGAGAACCTTACGACCGTCGCGAAATTCGAAGTCAAACAGGGCGACAGCGTCCCGTTCGTGCTGACCTATGGGCCGTCGCATCTGAAGGTGCCGGCGCCGATCAACGTTGACGAGGCGCTGAAGGACACCGAGGAATTCTGGAAAGAATGGAGCAGCCGCTGCACCTATAAAGGCGAGCACCGCGATCTCGTGATGCGCTCGCTGATCACGCTGAAGGCGCTGATCTATGCGCCGTCCGGCGGTATTGTCGCGGCGCCGACCACGTCGCTGCCCGAAAAGCTCGGCGGCTCCAGAAATTGGGACTATCGCTTCTGCTGGCTGCGCGACGCGACCTTCACGCTGCTGGTGCTGATGAACAGCGGCTACACGGATGAGGCCCGCGCCTGGTATCGCTGGCTGCTGCGCGCCGTCGCCGGCGCGCCGGCCGAGATGCAGATCATGTATGGCATCATGGGCCAGCGTCGCCTGCTCGAATGGGAGGCCGACTGGCTACCCGGCTATGGCGGCGCGCTGCCGGTGCGCGTGGGCAATGCTGCGCATGCGCAGCTGCAGCTCGACGTCTATGGCGAGTTGATTGATGCCTTCCACCAGACCCGCGTTGCCAAACTCGATCTCGAGGATGGCACCTGGGCGGTGGAATGCGAGATCCTCGAACATCTCGCTTCGGTCTGGAACAAGCCCGATCACGGCATCTGGGAGCGCCGCGGCCCCGGCAAGCACTATGTGCTGTCGAAAGTCGGCTGCTGGGTTGCGTTCGACCGCGCCATCAAGAGCGCCGAGACATTCAATCTCAAGGGCCCTGTCGACCAGTGGAAGGAACTGCGCAAAGAGATTCACCGCGACGTCTGCGAGAAAGGGTTCGATCCCCGCGAAAATACCTTCGTGGAATCCTATGGCTCGGACGTGCTCGACGGCGCCATTCTGCTGCTGCCGGCTCTGGGTTTTCTTCCGGCCGACGATCCTCGCGTGAAGGGCACGATCGCAGCGGTCGAGAAATATCTGATACGTGACGGCTTCGTGCTGCGCCACGATCCGCGCGAGGTCACCGGCGAGGTTCAGCCCGCCGAGGGTGCGTTCCTCGCCTGCAGCCTGTGGCTGGCCGAGGCCTATATCAAGATGGGCGAGATCGCCAAGGCGGAAGAACTCTTCAATCGCGTCGTCGCGATCGCCAATGATGTCGGCCTGCTGGCGGAAGAATATGACAGCGGCGTCAAACGCCAGACCGGCAATTTCCCGCAGGCGCTGACCCATATCGCGCTGATCGCCGTGGCGCATAATCTGGCGAGCGCCAAGCGTCCGCAGGAGAAGAAGGTGGAGCGGGCGAAGTAGCTCTTCTCTTAACCCTCCCCGCAAGGGGGAGGGGGCTACGTCACGTGGCATTCCTTTTCAGAATCATCTCCACCGCGCCCGCAAAGCCTTCCTCCTCATTCGACGTCGTCACATCCGTCGCCTGCGACTTCACATCGTCGCTCGCATTGCCCATGGCGATCGACATGCCTGACACCTTGAACATCGGCAGGTCGTTGCGCATGTCGCCGATGGTGGCGATGGCCTCAAGGGAGATGCCGAGGCGCTGCGCCATAGCCTGCACAAAGGTGCCTTTGTTCTGGTTGGGCGGAGTGATGTCGAGATAGTAGTTCTGCGAGCGCACGGCGACAGCTGTATCGCCCAGCGCCTTCTGCATCGCACCCTCACAGCGCTCCAGCAACGGAAAGTCCGCGCTGGCGCCGACGATCTTGCAGGCCTTGGCAAGATAGGGCGAGAAGTCATCCACCATCACGGCCTCATGCTGGATGGTGTCGCGCTCATGCGGCACATATTTGCCGTCGTCGCGCTTGATCACCCATTCATCATTGGTGAAAATCCAGATATCGACGCCGTGGTCTTCCAACACTTCGATGGCGCGCTTGGTGGCAGCTTCCGGGATCAGGTGCTGCATGATCGGCTTGAGGTCGCCGTCCACCATGGAGCTGCCGTTGAACGGGCCGATCGGCAGCGTGATCCCCAGTGGCTTCACCAGGAAGCGCATGCCGACGGGCGGGCGGCTCGACGTGATCGTGAACCCGATGCCGGCGTCTTCCAGTTTCTTCACGGCCGCCTTGGCCGTGTCGGTGAGGCGTTTGTCGTGGGTGACGAGCGTACCGTCGACATCGGACACCACGAGAGCGATCTTGGTCATGGTTTGATCCTTCAGGCCGGCAGTTGTTTGATGATGGCGGAGACGATGCCGTCGACATCGTCGTCGATGGATACTGTCATGGGACGTTCGTCTGGTCCGGGGATTTCGAGCGTCTTGAACTGGCTGTCGAGCAGCGTCGGCGGCATGAAATGATTCTTCCGCGCCGCCATGCGCTTGGCGATCAGCTCCCTGGAGCCGTCGAGATAGACGATGCGAATGTCGTCGCGGCCGTGCAATAGCAGATCGCGATAGGCGCGCTTGAGCGCAGAACAGGCGACGACAAGCTTTTGGCCATCGGCGGTGACGCGGTCGATCTCGTCGGCAATGCTCTGCAGCCAGGGCCAGCGATCGTCGTCGGTGAGTGGCTGGCCCGCGCGCTGCTTCTCGATATTTGCCTTCGGGTGAAAATCGTCGCCATCGGCGAAGCGCCAGCCGAGGCGTTCAGCAAGTGTCTTCGCGATCGTGCTCTTGCCTGAGCTGGAGACGCCCATCACCACCAGAGCCTTGGGTGCCAGGATCTTGGGTGCCAGAGTCTTGGGCGCGGTGTCAGCCACGCGCGTCGTCCGGCAGGGCGGCCTTGTCGCACAGCCAAACGGTTTCGCCGTCCGACCGCGCGCGATTGGCTGGCAGATCCTCGCCCTTCAGCACCCGCGTCAGGATTGCGCGCTTGTCCTCGCCGCTCATCAGGAACAGCATCTCGCGGCATGAGGCCAGTGCCGGCAGCGTCAGGCTGACGCGCGGCACGAACGGCTTCACATGGGCTTCGGGCACGCCGACGACCCAGCGCTCTGTCACCTCGATGGCTGGATAGCCGGGGAACAACGACGCTACGTGGCCATCGGGGCCGACGCCGAGCAACACCAGATCGAACAGCGGTTTGGCTTTATCGAGCTTGTCGGCTCCGTAGAACAACTGCAGCTCGCGCGTATAGAGCGCAGCGGCTTCATCCGGATTCGCCGCATCGGTCTTGATTGGGTGCACATTCGCAAGCGGCGCGCATGCATCCAGAAACGCAGTTCGCGCCATACTCATGTTGTTGAGCGGATCGCTTGAAGAAACGAAGCGGTCGTCGCCGATGAACCAGTGTACGCGATCCCAGGGGATTTCGCTGCGATAGGGTTCGGTGGCGAGCAGTTCATAGAGCCGCTTCGGGCTCGATCCGCCGGTCATGCAGATGGCGATGCGGCCGGGATTGGCTTCGATGCGCTCGATCAGCCGGTCGGCTGCGGCCTCGGCGAGAGCCACCGCATCCTCGACCACGACGATATGGCGATTGGGCGCTGTCATCGCGTCAGCTCAGCACGCGCCAGCTACGACCGTCGCGCTTGAGCAGGTCGTTGGCTTCTTCGGGACCTTCGCTGCCGGCGTTGTAGGTCTTCAGCCCATCCTTGCCGGCCTTCTTCCATGCATCGAGGAACGGCTGCACGGCACGCCAGCCGGCTTCCACGCTGTCGGCGCGCTGGAACAGGATGTTGTCGCCGATCATGCAGTCGTAGATCAGCGTCTCATAGCCCGTCGCTGGCGCGGCCTGGAAGTAGTCCTTGTAGCGGAACTTCATCTCGACGCCGTCGATCTCCACGGCCGGACCGGGCACCTTGGTGTTGAACTTCAGCGAGATGCCTTCGTTCGGCTCCACCGCGATGACCAGGAAATTCTCGGCAAGGCTTTCCACGGACATGTCGCGGAACATCGCGAACGGTGCCTGCTTGAACTTGATCGCCACTTCGGTGCGCTTGATGCCGAGTGCCTTGCCGGTGCGCAGATAAAAAGGAACGCCGGCCCAGCGCCAGTTGTCGATCGACAGCTTCATCGCTGCATAGGTCTCAGTGGTGCTGCCATCCTTGACGTCTTTGGTCTTCAGATAATCACCAATGTCGGTATCGCCGACATGGCCAGCAACATACTGCGCGCGAACCGAATTCTGCAGTGCTTCGGCTTCGGTCTGCGTGGTGACGGCGGCGAGCACTTCGGCCTTCTCGGAGCGAACCGCATTGGCCTCGAACCGCGCGGGCGGTTCCATGGCCACCAGCGACAGCAGCTGGAACAGATGGTTCGGCACCATGTCGCGCAGCGCGCCGGTGGCGTCATAGAACGAGCCGCGATGGCCGACGCCGAGTTTCTCGTCCACGGTGATCTGCACGTGATCGATATGGTTGCGATTCCAGATCGGCTCGAACATGCCATTGGCAAAGCGCAGCACCAGGATGTTCTGCACCGTCTCCTTGCCGAGATAGTGATCGATCCGGTAGATCTGCTGCTCGTTCATCAGGCCGAGCAGTTCACTGTTCAGCTTCTTCGCGGATTCGAGGTCGGTGCCGAACGGCTTCTCCACCACAAGGCGCCGCCACGAGCCATTTTCCTTCAGCATCCCGGTACGGCCGAGCTGGCGCGCGATCGGCGCGAAGGCCGAAGGCGGCGTTGCCAGATAGAACAGGCGATTGCCGCCGGTGCCGCGCGCTTCCTCGAGTTTGTCGAGCTGTTCGCGCATGCGATCAAAGGATTCCGGCTCGCCCGGATCGGCCTCGATGCAGGTGACACAATTGAGCAGCTTCTGCGCGATGGCGTCGTCGACCGGGCGCGTCGCATATTGCTTCAGGCCCTTCATCAGGTCATCGCGGAGTTCCGCGCCGGTCATGTCCTTGCGGGCGATGCCGACGACGCAGAATTTCTCCGGCAGAAGATCGGCCGCCTGCAGGTTATACAGCGCCGCGATGACCAGCCGGTGGGCGAGATCGCCGGTGACGCCGAAGATCACGAATGCGCAAGGGTCTGGCTTCTTCTTGGATTTGGCAGGGCCTGGAGCTTGTATCTCGGTCATGCGGGCTACGCCTTTGGTTTGATGATATCAGGCGCGTCCTGCCGTTTTGGATCCGGATGCTGATCGGGCTCTTTGTGGCCGCCGAAACCGGCGCGCATCGCGGATAGAATCTTCTCTGCAAATGTGTGCTCCTTGCGCGAGCGAAACCGCGCAAACAGCGCCGCCGTCAGAACTTCGGCGGGGACCGCCTCGTCGATGGCGGCATTCACCGTCCAGCGGCCTTCGCCGGAGTCCTCGACGAAGCCCGAATAGGTATCCAGCGTCTCATTCTTGGCGAGCGCGGAGGAGGTGAGGTCGAGCAGCCATGACGGGATCACGCTGCCGCGGCGCCAGACTTCGGCGATGTCAGGCAAATTCAAATCGAAGCGATGCGCTTCCGGCAGCGCCTCGATATTGGCATTCTTCATGATGTCGAAGCCTTCGGCATAGGCCTGCATCAATCCGTATTCGATGCCGTTATGGACCATCTTGACGAAGTGACCGGCGCCGACGGGGCCTGCGTGGATGTAGCCGTTCTCGATGCGCGGATCGCTGTTGTCGCGGCCCGGCGTGCGCGGGATGTCGCCGATGCCCGGCGCCAATGTCTTGAAGATCGGATCGAGACGATCGACGACGCTCTTTTCACCGCCGATCATCATGCAGTAGCCGCGATCGATGCCCCAGACGCCGCCGGACGTGCCGACGTCGATGTAATACAGGCCCTTTTCCTTCAGCGCCTTGCCGCGGCGGACGTCGTCCTGCCAGAACGTGTTGCCGCCGTCGATGACGGTGTCGCCGGGCTCCAGCAGCCTGGTCAGCGCATCGATGGTGGTCTCGGTGATCTTGCCGGCGGGCAACATGACCCAGACGGCGCGCGGCTTGTCGAGCTTCTTCACGAAATCTTCCAGCGACGATCCGCCGGTGGCACCTTCGGAGGCGAGGCCGCTGACGGCCTTGGCGTCCTTGTCATAGACGACGGCGGTGTGACCGTTCTTCATCAGGCGGCGGACAATATTTCCGCCCATTCGGCCGAGACCGATCATGCCGAGCTGCATTGTGTGATGTCCTTTATTGATTGCGCATGACCCGAAGCAATGTCCGGGCCATGCGGATCGTCGTTTAGTTCAATGCGGCAGTAATCGCCTTGTCGAGAACAGCAAGTCCGGCCTTGAGATCGCCCTTGAGATGGATGCGCAGGGCGCGGCGGTTGCGATCCGTCAGCACGCCAAAGTCACCACGCGCCTGTGCCGCCTTGATGACACCGAACGAGGCGCGGTAATCGGGGATGGCGAGATCCTTGGCATCGTCCGCGGTGATCTGCAGGAAGACACCGGTATCCGGCCCGCCTTTGTAGGCCTGGCCCGTCGAATGCAGGAAGCGGGGGCCGAATTCGGCGCAGGTTGCCACCTTCTTCTTGTCGCGCACCGCCATACGCATGTGCTGCAGCGTGTCGATATGCTCGCCGTCGCGTTCGACATAAGCGAGCAGCGCGACGTAATCGCCGGGCGTGACGCGGCGGAAATGCGCCTTCAGCCATGACGTCAGATCGCCATTGGCGCCGGCCTTCTTCAGCAGTTCGACATTGCTATCGTCCGTATAGAGATCGGCTTCCTTTGACGACACCACCGGCGTCTCCGGTGGCAGCGAACCGGTCTTCTCAAACGCTTCCGTCAGCTCGCGCGTCTTGATCTTGGCGGCTTCCACATCTGGCTGGTTGAACGGGTTGATGCCCAGAATCGATCCCGCGACGGCTGTCGCGATTTCGAAGCGGAAGAACTCCTGGCCGAGATGATCGATGGACGGCATCACGATGCGCGCGACGGGATGGCCCGCCTTTTCAAGCGCGGCGAGCTTGTCGTCATGCGCCTTGTCGTCTTCGCCAGATGTGCGCAGGTCGATGAAGAAGCGGTCCGTGCCATAGACGGAAGGTTCGCCCAGCGTCTCGCCGTCGATCGGGATCAGGCCCTTGCCGTCCTTGCCGGTGGACTCGGCGATGAGCTGTTCGGCCCATGCGCCGAAATCGGCGATTTTCTTCGAGGACAGGATGGTGACCTTGTCGCGGCCATCGAGCCCGGCATTGCCCATCGCAAGGCCGAGCTGGACGCCGGGATTTTCAGCGGGCGGCACATCCGGCCCGCAGGAGCGGACCATCGACAGCGTGAGATCCAGCAGTTTGGTGAGGTCGACGCCTGCAGCAGCGGCCGGCACAAGGCCGAATGGCGACAGCACCGAATAGCGCCCGCCGATGGTCGGGTCGCCATGGAAGATGCGCGCAAACTTTTGGGTCTTCGCGACCTTCTCCAGCGATGAGCCGGGATCGGTGACGGCGACGAAGTGCGATCCAGCCTCGTCGGCGCCGACCGCCTTGGTCACCTCGTCGAAGAAATAGTTCTTCATCACATTCGGCTCGGTGGTGCCGCCGGACTTGCTGGAGACGATGAACAGCGTCTTGGCCGTGGTCACCGCAGCGCCCATGGCGCGCACCTGTGCGGGATCGGTGGAGTCCAGCACATGCAATTTCGGGAAGCCCGACACCTTGGCAAAAGTCTGCGCCAGCACTTCCGGCCCGAGGCTCGATCCGCCCATGCCGAGCACCACCGCATCGGTGAATCCCTGCGCCTTCACCCATTTGGCGAAGTCGTTGTAGTCGGCGAGCTTGGCCTTCTCGGCAAAGGCGCTGTTCAGCCAGCCCAGCCACTTGTCTTCATCCGATCCGGTCCAGACCGATTTGTCTTTATGCCAGAGCCGGCGGATCTTTGCGGACGCGCGCCAGTCTTCGGTCGAGGTCGCGACCTTCTTCGTGATGCCGTCGCCCAGCGCCAGCTTCTGCGATCCGATCCCGTTACCCAGCGATGTTGCGCGCTTGTGCGCCACAGCGCCGTATAGCTTGTCGGCCGCATCGGCGAACAGCTTGACGCCGTCCTCGACAAGATGGGTCGTGATCGCGTCGAGCGAAATGCCGGTCTTGGCGAGATCGGCCAGCACCTTCTTGGCATCCTCGACATTCTCTTCGAGGCTGTCGCGCACTTCGCCATGGTCGCGGAAGGCGTCCAGCGTGGCGGGCGGCACGGTATTGACGGTGTTCTTGCCGATCAGCTCTTCCACATAGAGCGTGTCGCGATAGTCCTTGCTCTTCACGCCGGTGGAGGCCCAGAGCAGGCGCTGCGGTTTTGCGCCTTTGGCCTTCAGCTTCTCCCAGCGCGGGCCGGCGAACAGTTCCAGATATTCCTGATAGGCGAGTTTCGCATTGGCGATGGCGACCTTGCCCTTGAGGTCCTTGAGCCGCGCCTTCTCGGATGGATCATTGGCCTTGGCGATCTTGTCGTCGAGCTGCTTGTCGACCTGCGCATCGATGCGGCTGACGAAGAACGAGGCGACGCTGGCCACATGCGAGGGATCGCCGCCGCCGGCAACATATTTTTCCAGACCATTCAGATAGGCCTCGGCGACCTCCACATAGGTCTTCTGCGCGAATAGCAGCGTCACATTGATGCTGATGCCTTCGCCGATCAGTTGCTGGATCGCGGGCAGCCCCTCCGGCGTTGCCGGCACCTTCACCATCAGGTTTGGGCGCTTGACGCTCGCCCACAGGCGCTCCGCCTCAGTGACCGTGCCCTTGGTGTCATTGGCGAGATAGGGCGAGACTTCGAGGCTGACGAAGCCGTCGTCGCCCTTCATCTTGTCGTAAACCGGTTTCAGCACGTCGGCGGCGTGCTGGATGTCCTCGACGGCAATGTGCTCGAACAGGTCGGCAGGCGATTTGTCGCCGGACTTCAGCGCCTCGGCAATCGGGGCATCATATTCGTCCGAACTTCCGATCGCCTTCTCGAAGATCGCCGGGTTCGACGTCACGCCCTTCACGGCGTCAGTGTCGATCAGCTTCTTGAGGTCGCCTTTGGCGACGAAGCCGCGGGCGAGGAAGTCCAGCCAAACGGCCTGACCATGGGATTCGAGTGCTTTGACGGGATTCATGATGCCTTGTTCTGTTCGCAATTATCAAAAGGCCGATCGCCGCGCGAAACGTTCCGCGGCCCGGTTCCAATGATCGCCCCAAACCCCTACGCATGGCAAGCCGAACGGTTCCATTCAGGTCGCGGGGGCCGGATCGCAATTCCGTGTTCGCCAGATTGGCCCGGCGGCATGACAATTGTGCAAATTTTGTGCGTCGGTTTTGTGGGTATTCGCGCGGGCGACTGCGGTGCAGTGAGATGCGGATCGCGAACCTCTCCGCGTCATGGCCGGGCTTGACCCGGCCATCCAACTTCCTCCAGCGGACATAAAGATGGATGCCCGGATCAAGCCCGGGCATGACGAGTTCTAATTTCCAACATGCTCGTCCGAAGCGATGCCTAAGGCCGAATATACAGATAGCCCTGCGACTGCAGCTCGGCGATCCGGACGACACCGCCGCGGTCGGCGATGGTGAAGCCCGGCAGCAGGCCGTCCAGCGTCACATCCTGCGCCTTCATGGTGTTGCTGCAGGCGGCCAGTTGCAGGCCGGACTTGGTGAATTTGGTGACCCGCGCGGTGATGTCGGGATTGGCGGAAGCCCGGGCAAATGACTTCAGTGCCGGCCCGAGCACGACCAGCGCGATGGTAACGTTGTCGGGGCCGCCGACACCGTCGAAATGGTTCTGGATATTGCCAAGCGCGAAATTCACCCGGTCGGCATCGGCGAGATGATAGACGACCTTGAGCTTGGCAGGCGGCTTCTGGTCGGCCGTCGCGGCACTCGCTCGCGATGCCAATAGTCCCGCGCCGACCGTCGACAGGGCGGTCCACAATAGGCTGCGTCGATTCATGGTTGGCTCCGATTTGGCGTCAATCACGCTTACTTGCTGCGCATCGCCGCGAGTTCCTTGCGGTCCGTGATCAAGGATTCACATTCCTTCAGACTCGTGCGATCGAGCCGGAAAATCTTGTCGTCTTCGCCGCCGGTGAGCGCGTCGGTGCCGGGTTCTTCATCGGGCTTACTGTTCTGCCAGATGCGGACGCGCTCGACGCGGACCAGCGTTGCGTCGATGTCTTTGGCCAAGCCGATCGCAATGCCGCCGCCGTCGCAATCGACACTGCATGCGAACTTCACTTCCTGGCCCTTGTCGGTATCCTGGATCTGGCCGCAAGAACCGCTGGAATCCCAGTCGCCTTTGCGATGGCGATATTTGAAGCCGAGCCGGAACGAGTAGGGCGTGTAGCTTTCCTCGGGCGGATGCCCGGCGACGACCAGCAGCTTCATGGTGCTGACCTTCTGCTTGGGATGCCGTGCCAGATGCTCGGCGTCATAGCGCCGGACGAAGCAGGCATAGGTCAGCTTCGGACCCAGCGGGCCGGCAAACATGCGCTTGTTGAATTCGGCTGCCTTCACCGCATCGACCTTGGCCGGCTCGTCCTCGGCACGCGCCAGCGGGCTGCCGATGATCAGAGCGGCGGTGAGAACCAGAAGGGACAGCACACGGATGGTCATCGACGTCTCGCAAGGAGAGGCAGCCCGTTGCGGGCAAGTTCACCTTGGTCGCTTCAGAAGCGGGATGCGTTCAATCGAGGCTGGGCGCGGTCGATGCACTCCCTCGCCCCGCACTTGCGGGGAGAGGGTGGGGTGAGGGGCTTTTGCTGAGCTTCACCTCTAACTCCCCCTCACCCGGAGCCGTCGCTGCGCGCCGACTCCGACCTCTCCCCGCAAGCGGGGCGAGGTTCAGAAAGGCCGCGTCGACCGTGAGTTCAAAGATCGCTCTTCGCCAGGTCCCACATCAGCCGGTAGGTCCCCTCGGAAATCAACTCTGCCTTTGCCGCTGCAATGCCCGCAGTGAAGCGGCCCTTCATGATCGCAGCGACGGCTTCGACATCCGTGCCGTCGATCATCACATACCAGTCGCGGGCGGCGGGATTGGGCGCGGCAGGGTCGTCGGTGAGCGGCTTCGAGAGGCGGGGATCGCTTTCCATCAAATGCATGGAGATGATGCCGTTGATATCGCCGGGATCGAGCTGCGCTTCGATGGCGCTGCGCAGTTTGTCAGCGCCTTCGGCGGGTGGCCGGATGCGCACCAGTCCAAGTGCCGCGCCGCGGCCCTGACCGCGGCTCACAGTGATCCGAGCCACCGAGCGCAGCATGTTCTGGAAACGGCCGATATTGGTCAGCGACCACTTGGTCTGGTTGGCCAGCGCCGTGCGATAGGCATCACTGTCCAGCACGTCGAATGTCGCAGTTGAATAGAGCCCGAGATATTTCGGCCTGGCATTCACGGCCACGTAACGCCGGGCCTCGACAAAGCCCTCGATGGCGACGCGCTCGGCGAGATGCTCGCGGTCGTACCACGCGTTGAATTCCTGCTCGTGGCTGGCGTCGATATCCATCGACGTCATCAGCATTCCCGTGCCTTTGATCGGCATTCCAGAAGTCCTATTTCAGTTTCGACGCCACATCGGCGATGGCCTTCATGACCGCATCGCGCATGCCGGGGTCATACAGGCTGTGACCGGCGCCTTCAACGATGCGCACCTCGGCATTCGTCCAGCGCTTGGCCAGGGCATGCGACGTCGCGGGCGGACAGAGGAAGTCGTAACGGCCCTGAATGATGACGCCGGGAATGCCGGTGAGTTTGCCGGCGTCTTCCATGAGCTGATGCGGCCGCATAAAGCAGTCGTGCTTGAAGTAATGCGCTTCCATCGCTGGCGTAGCCGGCATCGGCCGCGTCTGGTTGCCAAGCTCGGCAAGGTCGAGCCGTGTGCGCTTCGGCGCGATTTCCGAGAGGATGGCTTCGGTGCCGCCCCAGGCGCGGATCGCCGGGACATGCACGGCCGGATCGGCATCGAGAATGCGGCGATAGAAGTTCGGCAGCGGATCGGCGCGCTCGGCTTCGGCAAGGGCGCTCAGAAAATCTCCATGCAGGCCGGGATAATGCCGCGGCAGCATGACGTTGAAGACATCGTGCAATTCTTCCCGCGTGCCGAGAAAGGTTGCGCGCAGCACGATGCCGGTCACGCGTTCGGGATGGGCCTGCGCATAGGCCAGCGCCAGCGTCGCGCCCCAGGAGCCGCCGACCACGAGCCATTTGTCGAAGCCGAATTGGGTGCGGATCGTTTCCATATCCGCGATCAGATGCGGCAGCGTGTTCGCCTCGCGCTGGCCTTTGGGCTTGCTGCGGCCGGCGCCGCGCTGATCGAACAACACGGTGTGAAAGCGCTGCGGATCGAACAGCCGGCGGTGATCGGGCTGGCAGCCGGAGCCGGGGCCGCCATGCAGATAGACCGCGGGAATGCCGTCGCTGCGGCCGACGCTCTCCACATGGATTGCGTGGCCGTCGCCGACATCGAAATGTTCCGAGGTCAGCGGCGCGAACAGGTCCGCATTCACCGGGGCGGGGACATCAGCGGCCATGAACGTGGTCCGCGTCCGGCTCCAGCGTGCCGCCTTTGAAGTTGCGATAGATGAAGCGGTCGCGGCCCTCAGTGGATTCCGTCGCGGCCAGTTTGAAGATTTCGGCGTGAACAGGCGACAGCGTGCAGGCGGGGTCGGTATTGCCGGCGTCGCCGGTCAGCGCGAAGGCCTGGCAGCGGCAGCCGCCAAAATCCACTTCCTTGAACGCGCAGCTCTGGCACGGTTCGGGCATCCAGCCGGTGCCGCGATAGCGATTGAAGGCTTCGGAGTTCTGCCAGATCCAGGCGATCGAATGATTGGAGCGCACGGATTCGAATTCCATCCCGGTGATGGTCTCGGCGGCATGGCACGGCAGGATCTTGCCTGATGGAGAGATGTTGAAGAACTGCCGGCCCCAGCCGCCCATGCATTTTTTCGGGCGCAGCGCGTAATAGTCCGGGACGACATAGTCGATATCGAGAATGCCTTTCAGGCGCACCTGCGCATCCTCGACAATGCGGCTGGTCTCGTCGATCTGATCGATCGTCGGCATCAGGGCGGCACGGTTCTTCAACGCCCAGCCGTAATACTGCACATTGGCGACTTCCAGCCGGTCGGCATCCAGATCCACGGCCATCAGGATGATATCGGCGAGCTGATGCAGGTTCTGCCGGTGCATCACGGCGTTCACCGTCAGCGGCAGGTCGAGTTCGCGCGTCCATCTGGCGACTTCGAGTTTCTTGTTGTGGCCATTCTTGTAACCGCCGACGCGATCCGCCACCACGGGCTCATTGCCCTGGAAGCTGATCTGTACATGGCATAGCCCGGCATCGGCGAGCGCTGCGAGCTTGTCGCGCGTCAGCAGCACCGCCGAGGTGATGAGATTGGAATACAGGCCCACATCCGTCGCATGCTGCACCAGCTCGACGATGTCCTTGCGCGCGGTCGGTTCGCCGCCGGAGAAGTGGATCTGCAGCACGCCGATTTCGGCGAGCTCGGACAGCACCTTCTTCCATTCGTCGGTGGTCAGCTCGGTGCTGCCGCGGTCGAGTTCCACGGGATTGGAGCAGTATGGACATTGCAGCGGGCAGCGATGGGTGAGTTCGGCCAGCACGGCGAGGGGAATGCCGAAGGTCTCGGCGGTCGAGCGCGTGCGCTCCATGATCGCGAGACTGTCGGCGGGATCGGTGAAGACGCGGCTGGCGTCGGTGAGGGTGGGGCTCATGATGTCTTCTCCCGCGCTTGCGTGAGAAAGCCCTTGTCGGCGAGATCCTGCAGCATCGCGAGAACATCGGTACCGATATCGTCGCGCGGCGCGGCGTATTTCGCCGCCAGGAGGTCGATGATATCGGCGACGTTACGTTCGCCATCGCAAAGCTGGAGGATTTCGACGGCGATATCGTCCGGCGCCAGCACGCGCTCCGGCGCCAGGATCACCCAGCGCTGGCGCGTCTCGTCGAACTTCAGCTTGGCGTGGCGCGGCAAGACCGGCTTGCTCGCCTCGCTGACACTGATCCGACGATTGCTGCGGAGCTCCGTCATCGTTGCCTTCTTACTTGGCCGGGACGAACGCGCCCGGCGGCACATGGCCGTCCACATAGGCATGATACAGCGCATCGAGCTGCACCCACAACACATTGGTCTTGAAGATCAGTGCATTGCAAACCGCGCGGCGCTCGGCCGGCGTCGTGGCATGCTGCTTGACGTAATCCAGCGCGAAGCCGGCATCGCGCGGCGCCTGGGTCAGGCGGCGGCTGAAATAGCTCATGATGTCCGGATTGACGAAGTCATAGTGCTTCAGCATGCCAGAGATGCGCTCTTCATGCAGGTTCGGCGCAAACAGTTCCGTCAGCGACGAGGCGATGGCCTCGAGCGGCGTCCTGTCGCGCACGAAATGCACATAGGCCTCCACAGCGAAACGCGTCGCCGGCAGGATGCCTTCGGTGGATTCCACATAGGCTGAGTCGAGGCCGAGCCCTTCGGTCAGCTTCAGCCAGCGCTCGATGCCGCCTTCTGCGCCGGTATCACCGTCGTGATCCTCGATGCGATGCCGCCATTCCACGCGTGTCGCGCGGTCGCGGAAGCGCGAGATCACCACGGCGTCCTTAATGGGGATCGTGCTCTGATAATAATAGCGGTTCAGCGCCCAGGCCTGCACCTGGCCTTTGTTGAGTTTGCCGCCGTGCAACAATTTATGAAACGGATGCAGGCTGTGATAGCGCGTCGCGCCGATATGCCGCAGCGTCTCTTCCAGTTGCGCGGCATTATCCAGCGGCACCCCTGGCGAAATCGAATAGGCGGAAATAGCGTTGGCGCCGATCGTGTTTGCACTGGTCATGGTAGCACCTGGGGCATTCACAGCGTGATCTCCATGCCATTGCCGGGAATCTGCCAGCCGGCGGTGGTCAATGCGGCGCGCTCGGTGGAATCATGCAGCAGCGCCGGGTTCGAATTGTTGATGTGCAGAAAGAACTTTCTGGCGATGCCGGCATTGGCCAGTTCACTGATGGCGCCATCCGCGCCGGACATCGACAGATGCCCCATGCTCTGGCCGGTCTTCTGGCCCAATCCTGCCGCGATGAGTTCGTCGTCGCGCCACACGGTACCGTCGAAGAACACCAGCGGGGCGCGGGAGATGCGCGTCTTCAGTTCGGGCGTCACCCGCGCGCAGGCCGCGATAAAATAGAAATACTTGCCGGTGGCCTTCTCGGCAATTCGCAGACCCAGCGTGTCGCCGTCGCCATCTTCACCGGCCGGATGCGCCTGGCCTTCGAGATACCACGCGCTTTTGCCGGGCACGCTGAAGGGCAACACCTCCAGGCCGAACGGCGTGCCATCCTGCAGCTTCGGTTCGAAAGACGTATCAATCTCGATGGCTTCGCGGCGCACATTCTTGTCCGAGAGCACGTTGAAAATGCTGTTGGCTTTCAGGATCGCCAGCACACGTGTGTGCGCATAGATTGTAAATGGCGAACCTTCCCGCATCGACAAGAGCCCGGCCACCGCATCGACCTCGCCATTGGTGAGGATCACGCCCGCGATCGGCGAGTGTCTGACATGATCGGGATGGGGGTGAAGCTGGGGCGTATCGGTGACCTGTTGTCGCAGGTCGGGCGAGGCATTGATCAGGAACCAGTTGGCGTTGTCGGCAGACACCGCGATGGAGGCTTGCCCGCTCCGCAGTTCGGGTCGCTCATTACGCGCCGCACGACAAATCAGGCATCCGCAATTCCATTGCGGAACACCGCCGCCGGCCGCGGCTCCAAGAACGACAACACGCAACATGAGATCGCCCTGAATCCCGGCCAATTCGCGTCTCGTAAAAAGACGCGGGGCGCCCGTCAATGACGAAGGCGCCCCCAAAACTTAAGATCTTAGCGTGAGCTCAAGTCTTACTTGCGCGCTGCGCAGGCGTACATGTTGATTTCCATGCCGACTGCAACTTCGACGATCTTCGGTGCTTTCCAGGCCATATTTATCTCCCGCTTCTCTGCAGTCAGGTACTGCATAACCACAACTCTAATCCCTGCTCAAAGGTTCGCCAACAACTTCGTCATCACAATGTGAAGCGATGGGGGTACAATATGCGTGCAATGCACAATCGGATTGCGGTGCAACATTGCAAAGGCGAGAACGTTCCATAGATAGCGAAGGCCTTTGGTTGAAAGGCACCGATTCGTCCTCGGCCCGCCGCATCTTCCGGGATATTCGCGTGGTCTGAAATCTTCTGCGTCAGCGCCCAAGCCCAGTGCCAAGAGAATTGCCATGCCGCTTTATTTCTTCAACACACGCATCAACGACGAGCTGGTGGTCGATCCCGAAGGCGAGGAACTGCGGGATCCCGATCATGCCTGGGATGTGGCGCGGTCGATGATCCTGCAATTGCTGCGCTCCGAGGGCACGCCGAGCGATCTGCTCAAAGCGGTGCTGGAAGTCACGGACAAGGACGGCGAGATCGTGCTTGAATTTCCGTTCACCGAAGCACTGCTCGATGCCACCGATGAGTCCGCAACGCGGCATTAGAGCGTTTTCGAGCGAAGTGGGCACCGGTTCGCGTCAAGAAAACGCGTCAATACACAACGCTAGAGCCTCGGTTCTAACTCTATCAGAACCGAAAAGGCTTTAGCCGATTGCGGGAATCCGCACAGGCTTGCTCGCGCGTGATGTTTTGATTGCGCAGCGACATAAAAATATCCAACAGTGCGATCCGGAAAGTCTCGGGGGCGGCGCATCTCATGTGCTGCGAGCAGAGAAGGCTTCCGTAAAAAAAAGGGGAGAGATTCATGAGTGTCTACACGTCCGCGCGCCGGGCATTGCTTGCCGGTGCGTTCATCGGTGTCTTTACAAGCGGCGCTTTTGCCCAGCAGTCCGATACATCACCTGCAACACCGGCTCCTGCAGCAGCTCCGAGTGCAGCGCCCGCTGCTCCCGCAGCGGCGCCTGCGCCGGCCGCACCACAAGCCGCCGCTCCGGCGCCCGCAGCACCGGCCGTTGCCGCCGCGCCTGCACTGCCGCCCGGCTCGCCGCTGATCGGTCGTCCCGATGGCGCTGCCGCAGCGAAGCTCGCGCCCGTCGCGCCGCCGCCGATTCCGTCCGCCGCCGACAAGCTGCCGACTGCCAAACTGAAAGTGCCCGCCGGCTTCAACATCGAAGTCTATGCGGCCGGCATGGCCAATGCGCGCTCGATGCGCGAGGGCGACAAGGGCACGGTCTTTGTTGGCTCCCGTCTTGTCGACAAGGTCTACGCGGTCATCAACAATGACGGCAAGCGCCAGGTGAAGGTGCTGGCCTCCGGCCTCTATCGCCCGAACGGTCTCGCCTTCAAGGACGGCACGCTCTACATCGCCGAACTGTCGAAGATCTCGAAGATCGACAAGGTGGAAGACAATCTCGAAAACCCGCCGAAGCCGACCATGATCTACGACAACCTGCCGAAGGATGAAGCCCATGGCTGGAAGTTCATCGGCATCGGGCCGGACAACAAACTCTATGTGCCGGTCGGCCAGCCCGGCAACAACGTGCTGCATGACGAGGCCCATGGCCAGATCCGCCGCATGAATCTCGATGGCACCGGCGCCGAGATCTATGTGAAGGGCGTCCGCAACACCGTCGGCTTCGACTGGAATCCGACCACCAAGCAGATGTACTTCACCGACAACGGCCGCGACTGGATGTCGGAAGCGGTGCCGGAAGATGAACTCAACCGTGTCACCAAGGCGGGTGAAGACTTCGGCGCGCCATATTGCCTGCAGGGCAATATCCTCGATCCGGAATTCGGCTGGGGCAAGTCCTGCGCCGACTACACCGCGCCGGTCGGCCTGCTCGGGTCGCATACGGCGGCATTGGGCATGCGGTTCTACACCGGCAAGATGTTCCCGGCCGCCTACAAGGATGCGATCTTCATCGCGCGCCATGGCTCCTGGAACAAGACTCAGAAGCTCGGCGGAGACGTCGTTGTCGCGAAGCTGAACAAGGACGGCACGGTGAAGTCCGTCGAGCCGTTCCTCACCGGCTTCATCGAGGACAACAAATATGTCGGCCGCCCCGTCGACGTGCTGCAGATGAAGGACGGATCGCTGCTGGTCTCCGACGACTGGAACGGCGCGATCTATCGCATCACCTATGGCAAGCAGAAGGTGGCGGACAAGAAGTGACGACGTTTTCTCACCTCTCCCCGCCTAGCGAAGCTTTGCTTCGCCGGGTGGGGAGAGGTCGACTGCAACGCGCGAAGCGCGTGAAAGTCGGGTGAGGGGGACTCTCCACTTGCTCCGAGCGCGGTGAGAGTCCCCCTCATCCTCACCTTCTCCCCGCAAGCGGGGAGAAGGAATTCGCCACGCCGGAGTTTCAGTATTCAGAAAGTTCAAAGCCGATGCGCCCGTTTGCCGTCATCGTAGCTCTTTTTCTCTCGACGTCCCCACTCTTCGCCGCCGAACCCATCGCCGAGCGCGCCGCGCCGTGCCTCGGTTGTCACGGCGAGAAGGGTGTCTCCGAAACCGAGAACACGCCGTCGCTCGGTGCGCAGCAGCCGGCCTATTCGCTGATCCAGATCTACATGTTTCGCGAGAAGCTCCGCGTCGCGGAGCCGATGAACGACATGGTGAAGGATTTCACCGATGACGACCTGCGCCTGTTCTCGGATTATCTCGCCACGCTGCCGAAGCCTATCGCACTGGAAGCGGGCGATCCTGCGCGAATGCAGGCTGCGAAAGCGCTGACATCGCAATTTCGCTGCGATAGCTGCCACAACGCTGATTTCTCGGGCCGCGACAACATTCCGCGCATCGCCAATCAGCGCGAGGACTACCTCGCCAAGACCATGCGCGAATACAAGGACAACTCCCGCCATGGTTACGACGCGACGATGGCCGACGTGATGCAGTCAATCTCCGAAGCGCAGATCGTGGAGCTGGCTTATTTTCTCGCAAGGGTGAAGTGACCAGGAGCGGCGGATACGCCGCTCCTGGTCATTCCGGGGCGCGCGACGCCGGCGAAGCCGGCAGAGCGCGAACCCGGAATCTCGGAGTGTTTTGCGCTGAACATGCTGGGATTCCGGGTTCGCATCCGGCAAGAGCCGGCCACGCCCTCAGGCAAACCAATTGGTTTGCCGGGGAATGACGAGTGTGGGGCGGCGAGCCAGCACCTAACATTTTTTCCTATTTCTTATTGACAATATCCCGCCATGGATTATTTTCCCCTTCGTCCGGCCCCGATGAGAGGGGCGAGCGCGATCGTCACGTTCGCGGGGCTGGATGCGGTGGACGCCGGAGATGCGGCGTTACGCGGTTCACGGGTGACGTCTGTCTTCGGGCAGGACGGATCTGCGCCAGCACTGCCACTGGCAAGGAGACGGCCGATCTTGGGATGGAAAGACTCCCTGGACAGTGTGACGGACGACCAAGTCAAAACGCGTTCGGCTTATTCGCTTGAGGCTACCCTGTCCCTCCGCCCTGGGACATTTTGGTGATGGGACCGTTCGCCATGGCAGATGTGCAAGCAACCGAAAAAACACCGTATGCGGAACGTCGGGCACTTGCTCGGCGCCTCCGAAAGTCCTGATGCACTCTAGATTGCGGAAGACCGCATTCGCATCAGGCCCAAGGGTGCAACGGGCACCCGGCGTTCCGCACGCCCTCTCGATTGAGGGTGGGAAGGAATGCTCATAGCTCGGACGCTTCGGCGCCGCGAGACTGCGAAATCGTGCCTGATTGGCAATCTCCGGCCGCCTGCGTTAACAAGCGACAAGCAATGGAGCACTGCATGAACGATCTCTGGCGCCTGTCGGCAACTGACCTCTCCGCACTCATTCGCGACCGCAAGGTGTCCGCCAAGGAGGCGACGGTGGCTGGCCTCGCACGGCTCGATGCTGTGAACCCTGCCATCAATGCCGTGGTCGACCATCGACCCAATGAGGCGCTGGCACGGGCGGATGCGGTCGATGCGGCGATTGCGCGCGGCGACGATGTCGGCCCGCTCGGCGGCGTGCCCATCACCGTCAAAGTGAATATCGACTACGCGACCTATCCGACATCGAATGGCGTGAAGATCCAGAACGAGATCATCGCCAAGACCAACAGCCCGGTGATCGACAATCTGCTGAAGGCTGGCGCCGTCATCATCGGCCGCACCAATTGCCCGGCATTTTCCTATCGCTGGTTCACCACCAATCAGCTCTATGGTGATACCAAAAACCCGCGCGATCCTTCGCTGACGCCGGGCGGCTCGTCAGGCGGCGCAGGCAGCGCGGTCGCCGCCGGCATCGGTCATATCGCTCATGGTACCGATATCGCGGGCTCGATTCGCTATCCCGCTTATGCCTGCGGCGTGCACGGGTTGCGTCCCACGCTCGGCCGCATCGCGGCTTACAATCAGGCGCTGCCCGAGCGCATCATTTCCGGCCAGATCACCGCGGTGTCCGGCCCGCTGGCGCGCACCATCAACGATGTCCGTCTTGGCCTCGCCGCGATGTCGCAGCCCGACGCGCGCGATCCCTGGTGGGTGCCGGCGCCGCTCGAAGGACCGACGCGCGAGAAGCGTGCCGCCATGTGCTTACGGCCTGATGGTCTCGCCATCACCGCCGACGTCGAAGCTGCCGTGCGCGATGCCGGCAAGCGGCTGGAGCGGGCAGGGTGGGTCGTCGAGGAAGTCGAGAACACGCCGGCCCTGCGCGAGGCCGCCGCCTTGCAGACGCAGCTCTGGTTCGGCGATGGCTATCAGGGCATGCTGGATGCGGCCGAACGCGAGGGCGATCCCGCAGCGCTGGTCTGTCTGCGCGGACAGAAGGACAAGCTCAAGGACTTCGAGAATGGCGGCCTCTCCCGCGCGCTGGTGCGCCGTTCCACCTTCGTGCGCGACTGGGAGCTGTTCCTGCAGACCTATGCGGTGGTGCTGATGCCGATGTCCGGCGAATTGCCGTTCCCGGATCATCTGGATATGCAGGGCCAGGAAGGCTTCGATCGCGTCTGGGCCGCCCAGATGCCGCAGATCGGGATTCCCTTCATGGGCCTGCCGGCGCTCAGCGTCGCCACGGGTCTTGTCGGCCGTGCGCCGACCGGCGTGCAGATCGTCGCCGGCCGTTACCGCGAGGATCTGTGTCTGTTGGCCGGCGAAGCCATCGAGGCCGGCGGTACCCCGCCGATGCCTTGCGATCCCGTGACGGCCTGAGAGGGATCAGTGCGATGACCGGCATCTCCGATTTTTCTGCGAACGCACTGACAGGTGAGCCTGTCGCGCTCAAGCGGTTCGAAGGAAAGGTGCTGCTGATCGTCAATACCGCCAGCGCCTGCGGATTCACGCCGCAATATGCGGGGCTGGAGAGACTGCAGCAGGATTTTGCGTCGCGCGGATTTTCCGTGCTGGGCTTTCCTTGCAACCAGTTCGGCGCGCAGGAGCCGGGCGACGCCAAGGCGATCGAGAGCTTCTGCGAGGCCAATTACCACATCACCTTCCCACTGTTTGAGAAGATCGACGTGAATGGCGCCGGGGCGCATCCATTGTATAATTACCTGAAATCTGAAAAGTCCGGATTGCTGGGTTCGGGAATCAAATGGAATTTTACCAAATTCCTGATCGACCGTTCCGGACGGGTCGTCGAGCGTTTTGCGCCGACCGCCAAACCTGAATCACTGCGAGAGAAAATCGAGGCGCTGCTATGACCGACAACACCAACGCATCAGCCGATCTGCCCGATCGCCTGTCCACCGATCCGCGAAGCCCGTTCTACAATGCCGAAGTGCTGCAGCGCGATGTCGGCATTCGCTTCAAGGGTGCCGAGAAGACCAATGTCGAGGAATATTGCGTGAGCGAAGGCTGGGTGAAGGTGCCCGCCGGCGCGGCAAAGGACCGGTACGGCAATCCGCTGCTGATCAAGTTGACGGGCCCGGTGGAGCCGTATTTCCGCGACTAAACGCACCAAAAGCGCCGAAAGCCCTGCTGCGGGAAGCTGCCCTGTTCGCGGCAGGCGCTGACTAGCAAAAAGGCGTTGCCCGCATAAATTTGAAGCTTAAAGTAATTGCAGTTTCCGGCTAGGCTGCGTCTGTCAGCATGATGGACACAGTCGGGCCGTCGTGATTGCAATGCGTGCATGGCAAATGAAGGACCGGGAATGCAGGTGGTGTCGCTACGTTCGGACGCTCACGCCGAGTCGGAACCTTTATCCGGCCGCAAACCAGCTTCAGCCATGATCGAGATCGATCACGTTTCGCAGCGCTTCCAGACCTCCGGCAAGCAAAGCCATCTGGCGCTGTCGGATATCAACCTCACCATCGAAGACGGCGCCTTCGTCTCGATCCTCGGACCATCAGGCTGCGGCAAGTCGACCTTGCTCTATATTGTCGGCGGCTTCGTGCAGCCCACCGATGGCGTCGCCAAGGTGAAGGGCAAGGCGATCACGGGACCAGGTCCCGATCGCGGTCCGGTGTTTCAGGAATTCGCGCTGTTTCCGTGGAAGAACGTGCTCGGCAATGTCATGTATGGCATGCGCCAGCAGGGCATGAAGAAGGCTGAAGCCGAAACGCGCGGCCGCAAGCTGCTCGAGATGGTCGGCCTGAAGGGCTACGAGAATTTCTATCCGAAAGAACTTTCCGGCGGCATGAAGCAGCGCGTCGCGATCGCGCGCACGCTGGCCTACGATCCCGCCGTGCTGCTGATGGATGAGCCGTTCGGCGCGCTCGATGCGCATACCCGCACGCGGCTGCAGAACGATCTGCTCGACATCTGGGATACACAGCGCAAGACGGTGCTGTTCGTCACGCATTCGGTCGAGGAAGCCGTCTATCTCTCAGACAAGGTGATCGTGATGTCGCGCTCGCCGGGCTCGATCAAGGAAATCGTCGATATCGATCTGCCGCGGCCGCGCAAGCGCGCCGATCTGCTGCTCGACGCACGGTTCCAGAAATACATCGTCGACATCGAAAAGATGATCGACGACGGCAAGGACCATCTGTGATGACCGTGCGCGGGGTGCTCAAGACACTTTCGCCATTGTTCGCCTGCATCGGGTTGCTGTGTGTCTGGCAGATTGCCTCGCTGCGGCTGGATACCGAAAGCTTCCCAACGGCTCTGGAGTCGATCAAGGCCATTCCGTCGATCCTCGGGGACAAGGGATCGCTGCTGAACATTCTCGATTCCATCCGTCGTATGGCCATCGGCCTCGTACTCGCAGTGATGTTTGCGATCCCGCTCGGTCTGCTGATGGGGCGCATCAAGGCTGTCGCGGCCTTCTTCAATCCGCTGATGATGATCATCTATCCGGTGCCAAAAGCAGCGCTGATGCCCATCATCATGCTGTGGATGGGCGTCGGCGACGTCTCCAAGATCCTCGTCATCTTCCTTGGTGTCAGCCTGCCGATCATCTATCACGCTTTCCAGGGCTCCAAGGCCGTCGAAGAAAAGATGCTGTGGTCCGGTGCGGCGATGGGTATGTCGGCGCCGATGCGCATGCTCCGCATCGTATTGCCGGCAGCACTGCCTGAAATTCTCACGGGTTGCCGCACGGGTCTGGTGCTGGCGCTGATCACCATGATCACCTCCGAGATGATCGCGCGCCAGTCCGGCGCCGGCAACATCCTGTTCAACTCGCTCGACATGGCACAATACGACACGGTGTTCGCGATGATCCTGATCATCGGCGCCATGGGCATCATCTTCGATGCGGCCTTCGAGAAGCTTCGCCTGTCGCTCGTGCGCTGGTCGCAACCGCGCGACGACATGCCTCTCAGCTTTACGTGAGCGCAACATGAACCAGGAACGCATCAATTCGGTTCTGCTGGGCATCACGCCGATCGTGCTGTTCATCGCGCTGTGGCAGTCGCTGATCTCGTTCGGCTTCGCGCCGACGAGCTTGTTGCCGCCGCCGGGCGCGGTGTTCGGAAAGCTGGCGAAGGACTTCTTCAACGGCGACTTTCTGCACGATATCGCCGCGACGCTGATCCGTCTGTTCGCCGGCTTCGGCATTGCCGTGGTCGTCGGCGTGTTCATCGGTCTTGCTGCAGCGGTGAGCCCGGCAGTCAATGCCGTCGTCAAGCCGCTGGTGCGCGTGCTGGCGCCGATCCCGAAGATCGCGCTGTATCCCGCGCTGCTGCTGATCCTCGGCTTCGACCACGCCTCCAAGATCACGCTGGTGACTGCCGACGCGCTGTTCCCGATCCTGCTCTCGACCTATTACGGCGCGTCGATGGTCGAGCAGAAGTTGATCTGGTCGGCGATGGCCACCGGCACGCCGCGCTGGCAGATCCTGTTCAAGGTGGTGCTGCCCGCCGCGATGCCATCGATCCTGACGGGCTGCCGCATCGGCCTCGTGATCTCCTGCATCGTTGTGTTCCTCGCCGAGATGATCACCTCGACCGATGGCCTAGGTCACATGCTGGTGCAGGCCGCGCGCACGTTCCAGACCGTGGACATGTTCGTGCCGCTGATCATGATCTCGATGCTGGGCCTGATCCTGAACAGCCTGCTGCACTGGCTGCGCAGCTATCTGCTGCGGGGCTTTCCGGAAGTGTGAAGACAGCTATCAAACACTCAGCCCTCATGGTGAGGAGGCGCCTCTTCGGCGCCGTCTCGAACCATGAATGGATGTGCGGCCATCCTTCGAGACGCCGCGCAAGTGTGCGGCTCCTCAGGATGAGGGGCCGAGTTCGCAGTCGCTACAAAACCGGCGGCTTCTGCAACTGGAAGTGCTTCAGCAGATCCACGAATGCCGACAGCCGTCCCTCGCGATAGGCATCGACATCGAGCCCTTCGTAATTGAGAAAGCCTTCGCCGGTCTTGAGGCCGATCTTGCCCTCGGCCATGTTGCGGCCGACGATCTCCGGCGACGCGTAGCGGTCGTTGTTCAGCGCACCGGTGAGATACTTGCTGGCGTAATACAGAATATCGCCGCCGCCCCAATCGACGAATTCCAAGAGGCCCAGCACTGCGAAGCGGAATCCGAAGCCGTATTTGATCGCCTTGTCGATATCCTCGGGGCTGGCAACACCTTCCTCGACCATGCGCGCGGCTTCGTTCATGGCCATCGCCTGGATACGCGGCACGATATAGCCGGGCGTCGCGGCGCAAACTACGGGGACCTTGCCGATGCCTTCGAGCATTTCCTTCACCCGCGCGGTGATCGCCGGATCGGTCTTGGCGCCCGGCGAGACCTCGACCAGTGGCACGAGATAGGCCGGGTTCAGCCAGTGCGCATTGAGGAAGCGCTCGGGATGGTCGACGGCGCTGGAGATGTCGTCGACGAGGATGGTCGATGTGGTCGACGCGATGATCGGCGAGGGGCCTGCGAGTTGCGAAGCGCGGGCCAAAGCGTCACGCTTCTGGTCGAGTACTTCCGGCACGCCTTCGAAGATGATCGCCGAACCGCTCAGTGCGGCACCTGCGCCGGCTTCCGGCACGACGCTGACGCGCGACACCAGCGTCTCGATGTCAGCTTCGGTGAGCAGGCCGAAACGCGCCATACTGGCAAAGGTCTTGCGGATCTCGCCCAGTGCCTCGGCTTCCAGTGCCTTGAACTTGTCCGCGTCGCGCGCCTTGAAGTCGACGATCGCGACATGGTGGCCCGCGTACGCGAAGGCGACGGCAATGCCGCGGCCCATGCGGCCCGCGCCAAGACATGCGATGGCGGCACGGGCGCTCATGCGGCAAAGCCTTCGCGCAGTAGCTTCAGCAGCGCGGCCTGATCGAGATCGCCGAAGCCGAGGCTTGCGAGCGTGCGGCCACCCTGCAGGAAGTTCTCGCCGCAGATCGCGCCGCCGATGGCGAGGAAGGCTTTGACCAGCGGTGTCTCGACGCCCGCGAGCGTGGCGCAGGACAGGAAGAACGACAGGCCCGTGCGCAGATCCTCGCGCATGTAGCGGTGCTCGGTGAGCACGATGTGCTCGCGCCAGTCACCGCTGTCGGTGAGACGATCATGCGAGCCGCGGCCATACATCCACTCTTCGCCTTCCTTGGCGTAGTGATCCGCCAGGGGGAAATGCGCGCCGTTGTAGCCAAAGGCCTCGCGGATCGCGATGCGCTCAGCATCGAGCGCGTCGGTGACGCGGCGGATCGCGGGCTGCGTACCTTCCTTGTGAATGTCCCAGGTCGGGAAATGCTCCAATGGCCCGGCATTCATCACGATCAGCGGTGGATGAATGATCGGACCGGCATTCATCAGCGCACCGGACAACGCATCACCACACGGCTCGATGACGCCGGGGAAGGCCTTGTCGATGACCTTGCAGGCATAGTCCATCATGTGAAGCGGGAACACGCCGGTCGGCAGCCGCTTGGCGCGGATGGTGATGGCGACCTCGAACGGGCCATGCTTACGCGCGAGCCAGGGCAGTGTACCGGTTTCCGCAAAGGCGACCTTGGCCGTGTTGCCCGCGTCATGTGCGGCCTTGGCAAAGATCATCGAGCCGAAGGTCGCCGGCGGCAGATAGACGACCTGACCATCCTTGAGATACGGCGCGATCCGTTTGGCGATATCAGGCTGCGCAAAGGCAGGGGCTGGGCACAAGATCAGTTCGACGTCCTTGATCGCTTCCGCAATGTCCGTCGTTACCAGCGTCAATTGCGTATCGTGCGTGCCCTGCGCATTCTTGACCTTGATGCGCGAGCCGGCCTTCTTGTGTTCGGCGACAGCCTCGGCGTCGCGGCGCCACAGGTGGACGTCATGGCCCTGCAGTGCGAAATCACCCGCGGCTGCGAACGAACCGTTGCCGCCACCCAATACTGCGATCTTCATCTTCGTCCTCTAAGTTCTAGCGTAGGATGGGTAGAGCGAAGCGAAACCCATCGCTCTGTGCCGTGTCGTTGATGGGTTTCGCGAAGACGCTCTACCCATCCTACGAAGGATTGTCCTGCTTCAATTTGAAATGCTGCACCTTGCCGAGCGCGGTGCGCGGCAGGTCTGTGACGAACACAATGTCGCGCGGCTGCTTGTAGCGGGCGAGCTGCGCGAGAACATGGGCCTTCAGTGTCTCGGCGGTCACGCTGCAATTCGGCCGCAGCAGCACATAGGCGACTGGTACTTCCTGCCATTTCGGATCGGGCACACCGACGACGCCGCAATCGGCGACATCGGGATGTTCGAGCAGCACGCGTTCGACTTCGGCGGGATAGACATTCTCGCCGCCGGAAATAATCATGTTCTTCTTGCGGTCATGGACCCAGAAATAGCCGTCATCATCGCGCGTGCCGATATCGCCGGTGCGATACCAGCCGTCATGCAGCGCCTCGCGCGTCGCGGCCTCGTTGCCCCAATATTCGTAGAACACGTTGGGGCCGCGCACCGCGATCTCGCCGGTCGACTTGGCAGGAAGTTCATGGCCGTTGTCGTCGATGATCATGGCTTCGCAGCACAGGCCGGGCAAACCCGTCGATCCCGTACGCGATAGGTCGCCGCCCAGCCGCGTATAGACCGCGATTGGACAGGTCTCGGTTGAACCATAGACCTGGAGCACGGGAATGCCGCGCGCTGTCAGGCGTTCGATCAGATGCGGCGGCACGATGCTGGAGCCGGTGGATACGGCCTTGAGGCAGGACACGTCGGTCGCAGCCCAGGCGGGATGCTCGCTCATTGCCTGAATGATCGCGGGTACCCAAACGGTCAGGGTGGGTCGCTCCCGCGTGATCGCTTCCAGCGTGGAGTCGGGTGTGAAGCGCGCATGGATTGTTACGGTAGCGCCGTGATGCAGCGCCGGCGTTGTCTGGATGTTCAGGCCACCGACATGGAAGAATGGCAGCACGGTCAGGACATGATCGTCTGACGTAAGCCCATGCATGTGCTGGCTCATCACGCCGTTCCACAGCACGGCTTCCTGGCGCAGCACGGCGCCTTTGGGGCGCCCTGTAGTGCCTGACGTGTAGACGATCAGCAGCGGGCAGGAGAGGTCGGTATGCGGATTGCGGCCATCTCCGGAAGCGCGGGACAGCAGTGTGTCGAATGTCTGGCCGGGGGCATCAGGCGCGAAATCGAACGCGATCACGCGCGTATCCGGCAAGTCCTTCGCAAGCGACGGGAGGATGGCCGCAAAGCCTTCCTCAAGCACCAGCACCTTTACCGAAGCATCGGACAGGATGAACAATTGCTCGGCGACCGCGAGGCGCCAGTTCAGCGGCACCATGATCGCGCCGAGGCGGGCGCAGGCATAGAGCAGAACCAGATAATCGGGCCGGTTCATGCTCAGGATCGCGACGCGGTCGCCGCGACCAACGCCGCATTCCGCCTTCAGTGCCTTCGCCGTCGCCTCGATCCGCGCATTGAACACGGCATAGCTGAGTGTCTTGCCCTCGAAATGAATCGCGGGCTTGTCCGGCGTGAATGCGGCGTTGCGGGCGATGAGGCTGGAGAGATCCACGATTACTCGTCTTTCTCGCCGGCCTCGTAGAGTGCTTCTCGGCCGATACGATCCAGACACAGTTCGGCGGTCCAGGGCAGCATCAGCGCACCGCAGCGGCTGTCACGATAGATGCGCTCCAGCGGCAGCGTCTTCAGCATGGCCTGACCGCCGCAGGTGCGGATCGCCAGTGCGGCGAGTTCGTTGGCGCCTTCCATCACGGTGTACTGGGCGGCGTAGGCGCGCAGCACCTGCTCCTTGCTCGGATTGGCACAGGCTTCGGTCACGGCCTGGAACCAGGTCGACTTGAGCTGTTCGAGCTTGATCTGCATCTGCGCCACGGCGATCTGCTTGGTCGGATACATCCGGCGCTTGACTGGCGGCATGCCCGGGATTTCGCCGCGGAGATACTTCACGGTGAAATCATACGATGCCTGCGCGAGACCGACGTAAGTCGGCGACAGCGTCAGGAACATGTGCGGCCAGCGCATCGCGGCCTGGAAGTAGACGCCGCGCGGCATCAGCGCTGCATCTTCCGGCACAAACACGTCCTTGAAGATCAGCGTGCGGGAGACCGTGCCGCGCATGCCGAGTGGATCCCAGTCGCCAACGACCGAGACGCCTTCGGACTTGGCGGAAATCGCCAGATACAGCGTGTTGCGGCGCGAAGCCTTCTCACCCTCAGCGACTTCGGTGCAGAGCACGCCGTAGTAATCGGCGAAGCCCGACAGCGACGCAAAGATCTTCTTGCCGTTGACGATCCAGCCGCCTTTGACGGGCTTCGCTTCGGTTCCGAATGCAACGCCGCCGGCGGCTGCTGCGCCGCCTTCGGAGAACGGCTGCGAATAGATCGCGCCGTCTTCGACGATGCGCTTGTAGTGGATAGCGCGGCGGCGGTGCTGTTCGGCGCGCATCTGGTCATCCATGTCGAGGTCGTCGGCCAGTGGGCCGGACCACAGCGTCGAGCAGACATGCATGTTCCAGGTCAGCGCGGTGGCGCCGCAATAGCGGCCGATTTCGGCAGCAGCCAGCGAATAGGTCTGATAGCCGGCGCCCGAACCGCCATTGGCTTTCGGGATCGAAATGCCCAGCAGCCCCGCCTTGTGCAGGTCCTTGTAGTTCTCCAGCGGGAAGGTGGCCTCGGTATCCCACTTCGCCGCGCGACCGGCGAAGTTAGCCTGCGCCAGCTCGCGCGCCTTGGCGATCAGCCCGGCCTGTTCGTCATCGAGACGATAGGCTTTCGGATCGAACATCGGCTTGTCGAGGACGATGCTGTCGAGGTCTGGCTTACTGGCGGGCTTGTTCATGAGGATGACCCCGAAAGGTTGTGGCTGGTTTTGAGGAAGTCGGCGAGTACTTCGTTGAATTCGTGCGGACGTTCGAAACTGGCGAGATGGCCGACGCCTTCAAGTTCGACATAGGTCGCGCCCGGCACGAGTGTGGCCATCTTGGCCATGGTTTTCGCGGGCGCGTTGTTGTCTTTCGATCCGGATAGGACTAAAGTCGGTATTTTGATGTTCGCGATGTTCTTGCGCAGATCGAAGCCGATCATCGCCTTCATCGAGGCGCGGTAGGTGTCGGGCTTCACAGACGCCATGCAGTCGCGTGCGAGTTCAAGGCCGGCAGGATCCGGATTGTCGCCGATCAGGCCGGCAACCAGCTTCGGCGCCATCGACACCATGGTCTCGCCGCGGTCGAGCGGGCCAAGCCGGGCATCGATGAAATTCTTCTGCCATTCGCCGTCGGAGCTGCCGAAGGCCGACGTGGTCTGCGCCAGCACGATGGCGCCGGCGAGATCGGGATAGTCCACCATGAAGCGCTGCACGATCATGCCGCCGATGGAATGACCGACCAGCACGGGCTTCCTGGCGCCAATCTGCGCGAGGAAATCCTTCAGGGCTTCGGCGAAGGCCGGGATGCTTGGCTCTGGCAGTTGTTTTGAGCCGCCATAGCCCGGCATGTCCCAGCCGATGGCGTAGTAGCGGTCGCCGAACGCTTCGAGCTGGTGGCGCCAGCCGCGGCCCGCACCGCCGATCCCATGCAGAAACACCAGCGGCGTTGCCGCGGAATCGCCTTTGGCTTCAAAGCCGAAGCGGCCGTCCTTCGTCGTCAGGGCTGCAGAATTTGGCACGCATAGGCCTCCTGTGCTGTCGGACAAGGGCGATCCTAGCATGTCCGAGATATATGAAAAGCGATAGTTTTAGACTTAAAGGGTTGTGGATTGCCTCATCCGAAGGCACGTCGTTTTTAGAGGTCGGCTCTCCGGGTGATGGACCATGCGCCTTCGGCTAGGCGATGTTGTGATGTCCGGCCATCGCCCTTGTCCGAAATTTCTTTAGGTTTAAAACAATGTCGATTGCCGATGCATCGAGGGAGGAAGCCATGTCCGATCAGTCATTTTTGTCCTGGCCGTTTTTCGAGGACCATCACCGCGAGCTGGCCACAGGTCTGTCGCGCTGGGCCAAGGCGACGCTGCCCGGTCTGGTCGATCACCATGACGTCGATGGTTCCTGCAAGCGTCTGGTGAAGGCGCTGGGGGACGGCGGGTGGTTGCGCGCGGCAGTGCCGGCGAGCCATGGCGGAATGTTTCCAACCTTTGACGTGCGCTCGCTGTGTCTGATCCGCGAAACGCTGGCCTATGAGAGCGGTCTCGCTGACTTCGCATTTGCGATGCAGGGACTGGGTACCGGTCCGATCAGCCTGTTCGGTTCGGAGGCGTTGAAGTCGCGCTATCTGCCACGCGTCGGCAGTGGCGAGGCTATTGCAGCGTTTGCACTGTCAGAGCCCGATGCAGGTTCGGATGTCGCTGCGATGACGACGACGGCGGTGCCTGATGGTCCGGATCATGTCCGCATCAATGGCCTCAAGACCTGGATCTCCAATGGCGGCATTGCCGACCAGTATGTGGTGTTCCTGCGTACTGGCGAATCCGGCGCGCGCGGCATCAGCGCATTCGTTGTCGACGCGGATACGCCTGGCTTCACGATTGCAGAGCGGATCGATGTGATCGCGCCGCATCCACTGGCCACGCTGAAATTCGAGAATTGCCGCGTGCCTCTGGCGAACCGTATCGGCAAGGACGGCGAAGGCTTCAAGGTCGCGATGGCGACGCTCGACGTGTTTCGCTCGACCGTCGGTGCTGCCGCGCTCGGCCTCGCACGACGCGCGCTCGATGAAGCGCTGCATCGATCGGTCACGCGGAAAATGTTTGGCCATACGCTGGGCGATCTTCAGCTGACGCAAGCGGGCCTCGCGGAGATGGCCACGTCGATCGATGCCTCCGCACTGCTGATCTATCGCTCGGCCTGGACCAAGGATCAGGGCGCGGCGCGCATCACACGCGAAGCCGCCATGGCCAAGATGTTCGCGACCGAAGCGGCACAGACAGTGATCGACCGCGCGGTTCAAATCTTCGGCGGCATGGGCGTGCAGTCGGGCGTCAAGGTCGAGGAGCTCTATCGCGAGATTCGCGCGCTGCGCATCTATGAAGGGGCAACCGAAGTCCAGAAGGTCATCATCGGTCGCGAGCTGATCAAGGCTGCCCAGGCACAGTGAGCTGATCAGGCAAGCCGATCACGGCTCGCCTGACGATCACGCGGCAGTCGCCTCCGCTTTGTAGTTCGGAGCCGACGCAAGAAACCGCGCAAAGGCGTCCGCATCCGGCGGCGTGAACTTCTCCACCAGCGCGCTGCGCCGTTTGCTGGTGGCGCCCATGTCGTCGAGCAGTTCGTCGAAATGCTTGAAGTGATAGGGCGCCACACACAGTCCGCCATAGACACCGGCGGCCGGACGCTCAACGCGCTTGAAATGCAGCATCTCGTCCATGTTCCGATGCATCTCGGCTGCCGTCGGCTGCTTCGCCAGCTTGCCGTCGGCATAGCGCACCAGCCAGTTGGCGGCCATTTCCGCCGTCAGCACCGAGCAGAAGCTGGAATTGAAACCGACAAATCCCATGTCCGGCAAATCCGGATTGGCGATGACGCGATACAGCCGATACTGACCGTCATCCTGGATGAGTTTGTCGCGATATTGCTGCGGCAGGAACGGCACGCCGAGTGTGAAGCCGATTGCCAGCACAGCAACGTCAGCTTCGACGCGCTGGCCTGATGACATCACGATGGTCTTGCCGTCGTAGTGATCGAAGGTACCGCGGATGGCCTTGATGCGACCATCGGCGACCATCGGGAAAAAATTCGGCGTGGCGATCGGCACCGAGCAGTTGATGCCGTCCTCGATGCGTCCTTCCGGCACCATGTCGCATTTCTTCAGCTTGAGCTGGGTCTTCAACATGGCCTCCAGCCCGCGCCAGTTGGCCCAGATGAATGGCTTGGCAATGGCGTGATTGAGCCGCGAGAGCGCAGTCAAGCCCCAGCCCCGAAACATCTCCTCCTGGGCGCGGATATAGAGGATGCGCTTGAAGTTGATCAGGCCGCCGATGAAATAGGGAATGCGCCAGACTGGCTCGCGATAGACGAAGGTAACGGCGCTGGCGCCGGCATTGACCGAATGCACGGCGATATCGGTGGCCGATTTTGAGCCGCCGAGCACGACGACCTTCTTGCCTTTGACGATAGATGAATCCGTGTGCTCCGCCGAGTGCAGGATCACGCCGCCGCCGGCCTTGAACGCGTCTTCGCCGGGGTGATGTAGCTCCTTGCGTTCGTTGAATTGCCCGGTGCAGACCGCCACGAAATCGAATGTTTCCTGCGCGGTGTTACCAGCCGCATCGCGTGTCTCCAGCGTCCAGCCGGGCAGGCCATCGTCGCGGCGTTTCATGCTGACGACGGTCGTGTTGAAACGCATCAGCGGGATCAGATTATAGTCGCGTGCATAGTCTGTGAGATAGGCATGGACCTGCGGTCCCTTCGGCCATTCCGGATAGCTCGCCGGCATCGGCTTGCCGGTGAACCGATAGAGTTCCTTGGGGCTTTGGGTCTGCACCTCCGGATAAGAGCGGGCGGGCTCCCATACGCCGCCGAGATCGCCACTGCGCTCCAGCACCGTGACCTTGTGCCCGCGTGCTGTGAAGGATTTCGCGGCGGCAAGGCCCGCAATGCCGGCGCCGATGACGCAAACATTCTTCTGTTTGACCATGGCTCGTCTCCTGTCTGAATGCAGTGCTGTATGGCGTGCGTGCGGGCTCATACGCGCAGACGGGTGTCTGCGCGGAACGTCCGCGATACGTGAAGATGAAGTTCGGTGGGCGAGGCCTAGTCGTTGGCTTCCGGCGGCAGGAAGTTTACTTCATGCTCGGCAGAGACGCGGACGATTGCTTCAATGTCGCTCATATTGTGCAATTGTTTGAACAGGGCTTCGAGCTTCTGTGTCGGCGAGACCCAGAACAGCGCGCGGGCCGGTTTGTCCGATTTGTTGAAGTAGCCATGCGGAATGCCGCGTGGCAGACGGACCAGATCGCCGGCATGGGCGCGGACCCACTGGCCGTCGAGCTTGAGGTCGAGAATACCCTCCTGCACCAGGATGAATTCTTCCTGGGTCGGATGGATATGCACCGGCACGAACTGACCGGGATCGCTGTTGGTCTCGAAAGCAAAGGTGGAGTCGGTTACGGCCTTCGGGAAATAGACCTGTCCAAGGATATTCCACGTGGTGCCACCATATCCCGTGCCGTTCTGGGTGATGCCTTTTTCAAGTGCCGCCATGGTCCTGCTCCCTTGGGTTTCACGTCTGCAAGGATGCTGCGTGACCTCGGGGCCTGTCTCTAGCCGTTGAACGAATCCGCTATCCAAACGACGAAATAATTACCGGTAGGGGGAGGGGCGCAGGCGCGTTGCGCTGCACACTCATCTTTGGCAGGCGCCGGCCTGCGCATTCGTTGTGCAGCACGGCAATATTTGCGGCGGGGCGCCGACTATGCGGCGTGACGGGACATGGATAGTCTAGGCTTCAAATAACGCGGGCGATCGGACCATGGTATTGGACGCAGCCGTATCAGGGAATGCCCAGCCGGCCCGCGGCGCAAGGCTTGCGGCGTTCTCCCGCGTTTTCACCAAGGATATCGACGAGGCGGCCGATTCGATCGGGCGCATCTTCTGTCCGCATGCGCTCGACCCCTTGCAGCGCTCCTGGCCGGATTTTCACGCGCTCCATAACTGTGCCGCGTTCGATGGCTTCTCGGTGAACTATGTGTCCTATGGCGGTTCGGTATCGATCGATCCCGGCTGTCTCGATCGCTTCTTCCTGCTGCAGATACCAATGCATGGCGGTGCCCGGATCGATACGGGTGGCCGCACGATAGAGGCGTCCGCAGGGCGTTTCGCGTCCTTGCTGTCGCCGACCATGCCAACAAAGATGGTCTGGCAGGACGATTGCGCAAAATTGATCCTGCTGGTTGAACGACGGCTCGTCGAGGAGCGCGCGGCGGCGTTGACGGAGAAATCCGGAGCGGTCATCGAGTTCGATCCGCAGGTCGCTCTCGACACACCGTTCGGCCTCGCGATCCGGTCCCAGATCGAATATTTGGTCGATCTCGCAGAGCACCGCGGACCCGGTCAGCAGATTTCGCCCATGATGGCGGCGACCCTGCGTGACTCCGTGATTGGACTGTTGCTGACAGGTCAGCGACATACGCTCACCGACACCATCGACCGCACCCTTGCGCGCCTTGGTCCGCCGCCGTCAGTGCTGAGAAAGGCACGGGACTATCTTGAGGCTCATGCCACCGAGCCGCTCGATCTCGATCGGCTCGCGCGCGCAGCTGGCATCGGGATACGGTCGCTGCAGCTCGGCTTTCAGAAGCATTTCGGCATGTCGATTTCCGATGCGCTGCTCGATATCCGGCTGACGCATTTGAATGCACGACTGCTGCGGGCGGCGCCGGGCGAGCGTGTTATCGATATGGCCTTCGATCTTGGCTTTACCCATCCGAGCCGGATGGCCAGCTTCTACCGTGCCCGTTATGGCGAGAGCCCGTCGGATACGCTCCGCCGCAGCCGCTAGCAGCATGGCCTGCCTGTTTCTTGCAAAAGCTTGAAGTCTAAAATAATATCCAGGCAGGCTCATGGAGAGCCTGCGGAAGGTGACGTATGTCCGGATTGTCTCGCTCCTCCCACGCTCTGGTGACCGGCGGCGGCCGCGGCATCGGCCGCGCCATTGCAGCATCGTTGGTGCAGGCCGGCGCGACCGTCACCATCCTGGGTCGCAATCTTGCAGTGCTGAACGAGGTCGTTGCCGCTGGTGACGCGCACCATGCGATGGCCGCCGACGTGTCCGATCAAGCCGCGCTGAATGCCGCGATTGCGGATGCCGCGAAACGCCAGCCGATCGATATTCTGGTGGCGAATGCGGGTGCTGCGGAGTCTGCGCCATTCGTGAAATCGGATGCAGCACTGTTCCAGCGCATGATGGACGTTAATTTCATGGGCGTCGTCTATGCAACGCAGGCTGTGCTGCCCGAGATGGTCAAGCGCAAGAGCGGCCGCATCGTCGCGGTTGCTTCGACGGCTGGCCTCAAGGGCTATGGCTATGTCAGCGCCTATAGCGCTGCGAAGCATGCTGTCATCGGTCTCGTGCGCTCGGTGGCGCTGGAAGTCGCGAAAAGCGGTGTCACCGTCAACGCAGTGTGCCCAGGCTTTACCGAAACCGATCTGCTGGAAGGCAGCATCGACAACATCATGAGCAAGACCGGCCGTACGCGCGAACAAGCTGTTGCCGAATTGGCGAAGCACAATCCGCAGGGCCGTCTGGTGACGCCCGGCGAGGTCGCCGATGCCGTGTTGTGGCTGTGCGGCACTGGCGCCAGTTCCATCACCGGCCAGAGCATCGCCGTCGCTGGCGGCGAAGTCTGATCGAACCGCAACAACAAGAACCGAACAAATTACCGGGAGCCAATATGTCAGTCATGGTCAAGAACAAGGTCGCCAATCCCGTCACGCTGCCGCTGGCCGAGTTCAAGCCTGAGCATTTCCTGCTGGCAGTGGCCGATGGCATCGCGACGGTGACGCTGAACAGGCCGGAACGCAAAAACCCGCTGACCTTCCAGAGCTACCGCGAACTGACGGATTTCTTCCGCGCTTGTGCGATGGATGACGACGTCAAGGTCGTGGTCGTCACCGGTGCCGGCGGCAATTTCTCGTCGGGCGGCGACGTGTTTGAAATCATCGGCCCCTTGATCGAGATGAATACCAAGGATCTCACCGCCTTCACGCGCATGACCGGCGATCTGGTCAAGGCGATGCGCGCCTGCCCGCAGCCGATCGTGGCGGCCGTGGAAGGCATCTGCGCTGGTGCCGGCGCGATCATGGCGATGGCTTCCGACATGCGTTTGGTGGCGACCGGCGCTAAGGTCGGTTTCCTGTTCAACAAGGTAGGTCTCGCCGGCTGCGATATGGGCGCCTGCGCGATCCTGCCGCGCATCATCGGCCAGTCCCGTGCGTCGGAGCTGCTCTATACCGGCCGCTTCATGACGGCCGAGGAGGGCGAGCGCTGGGGCTTCTTCAGCCGCATCGTCGCGCCTGCAGAGGTGCTGAGCCAGGCGCAGACACTGGCCAGGCAGATTTCCGAAGGCCCGACCTATGCCAACACCATGACCAAGCGCATGCTGTCGATGGAATGGGCGATGTCGGTGGAAGAGGCGATCGAAGCCGAGGCGGTGGCGCAGGCACTGTGCATGACCACGGAGGATTTCGCCCGGGCGTTCCATGCCTTCGCGAACAAGCAGAAGCCGAAGTTCGAGGGTAATTGAGACACACGCACCGTCATGCCCGGGCTTGACCCGGGCATCCATCTTTGGCGGCAATGCGGGTGGTAAGATGGATGGCCGGGTCAGGCCCGGCCATGACAGAGTTTCAACAAGTCGCCTCGCGCTGGCGCGAGCAAATTCAAGATGCATCGCGCCGATTGACAATTTGATGTGCATCAAAGCTGGCGAATTGCCGGTTTGTCAGGCTTGCCAGGAATTGTTTTAGGTTTAAAATATCTCCATCCAGGCACGACTGCGGAGGCTGTCATGAAGATCGCGATTATCGGTGGCGGGCCGGCGGGCCTCTATTCTGCGATCCTGCTGAAGAAGCAGCGGCCGCAGGCAGAGATCACGGTCTATGAGCGCAACCGCCCTGACGACACCTTCGGTTTCGGTGTGGTGTTCTCCGACGCCACCCTCGACAATTTCGAGAAATACGATCTTCCGAGCTATCAGCGCATCACCCAGGAATTCGCGTACTGGGACGATATCGCCGTGCACTTCCGCGGCACTGTCCACCGCGTCGGCGGCAACGGCTTCTGCGGCTGTTCGCGCCGTACGCTGCTGATGATCCTGCAGGATCGTGCCCGCGAACTCGGTGTCCATCTGCTGTTCGAAGTCGATATCACCGACGAAGCGCGTTTCGCCGATGCCGATCTGATCGTGCTGGCTGATGGCATCAACAGCCACTTCCGTAACAAGCATATCGAGCACTTCGCGCCCGAAGTGGATTTGCGTTCGAACAAGTTCACCTGGATGGGCTCGACCAAGCCGCTCGATGCCTTCACCTTCCTGTTCCAGGAAACCGAGTGGGGTCCGTTCATCGCCCACGCCTATCAGTATGAGGCGGGCCGCTCGACCTGGATCTTCGAGACCGATCCTGAGACCTTCAAGCGCGCCGGCCTGGAAGGCCTCGGCGAGCAGGAATCCGCCGATCGGATGCATGAGATCTTCAAGTGGTTCCTCGGTGACCACAAGCTGCTGATCAACCGTTCGATGTGGCGCAACTTCCCGATGATCCGCAACAAGCGCTGGGTCAAGGACAACATGGTGCTGCTCGGCGACGCCAAGGCGACGGCACATTTTTCCATTGGTTCGGGCACCAAGCTCGCCATGGAGGATGCCATCGCGCTGCATGATGCGATGGCGAAGGCGCCCACTGTCGAGGCCGGGTTGCACGACTATGAACACGGTCGCCGCGAGGAGGTCGAGAAGATCCAGCATTCAGCGGACGTGTCGCTAGTCTGGTTCGAGCACGTGGATCGCTTTTGGGATTTTGACCCCGTGCAGTTCGCTTTCGGCGTCATGACCCGCGCCAAGGCGATTACCTACGATAACCTGACGCTGCGCGCGCCGGACTTCGTCAAGGAAGTCGACAAGTCGTTTGCGCAGAAGGTGCGCGCGCAGGGCTTCGACGTCGATATTGATAAGCCGGAAGTGCCGATGTTCCAGCCGTTCAAGATGCGGGATATGGTGCTTGCCAATCGCGCCGTAGTGTCGCCGATGTGTATGTATTCGGCGGAAGAGGGCGTGCCGAACGATTTCCATCTGGTGCATTATGGCTCGCGTGCCATTGGCGGCGCCGGTCTCGTCTTCACCGAAATGGTCTGCGTCGGCCGTGACGCACGCATCACCCCCGGCTGCGCAGGTCTCTGGACCGACGAGCAGGAAGCGCAGTGGAAGCGCATCGTCGATTTTGTGCACAGCACGTCGGCTGCGAAGATCTGCCTGCAGCTCGGCCATGCCGGCCGCAAGGGTGCGACCAAGCTGATGTGGGACGGCATGGACCGGCCTCTGTCTGAGGGCGCATGGGACATCACCTCGGCCTCGCCACTACCATATTATCCGGACAGTCAGGTACCCGCGGAAATCGATCGGACCGGTATGGACCGCGTCAAGGCAGAGTTCGTGGCCGCCACGATCCGCGGTGAGCGCTGTGGCTTCGACATGCTCGAGATGCACACGGCGCACGGCTATCTACTGGCGAGTTTCCTGTCGCCGCTGACCAACAAGCGCACCGATGAATATGGCGGTTCGCTGGAAAATCGTCTGCGCTTCCCGCTCGAAGTGTTCACGGCGATGCGTGAAGCGTGGCCGGCGCACAAGCCGATGTCGGTTCGCTTCTCGGCGACCGACTGGGCCGAAGGTGGCAACACCGGCGACGACGCGGTGCAGATCGCCCGCGCCTTCGCCGAGGCTGGCGTCGATCTCGCCGATATCTCGACAGGGCAAACCGTCAAGGAGTCGCGTCCGATCTACGGCCGCATGTTCCAGACGCCGTTCTCGGATCAGGTCCGCAATGAAGCGCGTGTCGCCACCATGTGCGTCGGCAACATCACGTCAGCCGATCAGGTCAACACGATCCTGGCCGCCGGCCGTGCGGACCTCGTCGCGCTCGGCCGTCCGCACCTGACTGACCCGTCCTTCACCATCAAGGCGGCGGCCTGGTATGGTGCAAAGGACGCCTATTGCCCGCCACAATATATGCCCGGCAAGGACCAGATTTTCCGCAACAGCGTCAGGGACAAGCAGGATTTCGAAGACCTGAAAATTAAGGCTAAGCCGAAGACCCGCGCCGAGATGCGGGCGGAGGCCGCTAAGCCACTTGCAGCTGAATGACTGGGCATGCGAGTTTATTGATCACAATCGTAGGATGGGTAGAGCGAAGCGAAACCCATGACTGCGGCGCGTATCGTTGATGGGTTTCGCAAGGGCTCTACCCATCCTGCGGCATTGTATCGAGTGGAGTTGAGCTGATGAAAGCAATCATCGTGGGTGGCGGCGTTGGCGGTCTGACCACCGCCTTGATGCTGCGGGCGCGGGGCATCAATTGCGAACTCTACGAACAGGCTGACTCAATCCGCGAACTCGGCGTTGGCATCAACACGCTGCCACACGCGATCCGTGAACTCGCTGGTCTCGGTCTGCTCGATCGCCTCGATGCGGTGGCGATCCGCACCGATGAGCTGCATTATCTCAACCGTCACGGGCAGGAAGTCTGGCGCGAGAAGCGCGGCTTCGGCGCCGGCCATGACGTGCCGCAATTCTCGATCCATCGCGGCCGCCTGCAGAGTGCGATCCATCGTGCGGTGGAAGAGCGCCTTGGCGCCGAGGCGATTCACACCGGTCGTCGCCTGGGCCACTTCACGCAAGACGAAGGTGGTGTCACCGCTTATTTCTTCGATCGCAATAACAACCATGTCGAAACCGCGCGCGGCGATATCCTGATTGGCGCTGACGGTATCCACTCCAAGGTTCGGAGCACGCTGTTCCCGAATGAAGGACATCCGGTCTGGAATGGCCTGATGCTGTGGCGCGGTGCGCGCGACTGGCCGGCTTTCCTCAGCGGCAACTCGATGATCGTCGCCGGCGGTCTCCACGCCAAGGTCGTGGTCTATCCGATTGCCGAAGGTGAGACGCCGGGCAACCGGCTGACCAATTGGGCCGTGCTGGTGAAGACCGGCGAGGGGGGCACGCTGCCGCCGCGCCGCGAGGACTGGTCACGTCCCGGCAAGCGCGACGAATTGATGCCGCATGTGGCGCGTTTCAATGTGCCGCATATCGACGTGCCGGCGCTGATCACGGCGACGCCTGAGTTCTGGGAATATCCCTGCTGCGACCGCGATCCGCTGCCATACTGGTCGGGTGGCCGCGTCACCCTGCTCGGCGACGCCGCACACCCGATGTATCCGGTCGGCTCCAACGGCGCCTCGCAGGCGATCCTCGATGCGCGCGCGCTGGCCGACTCGCTGGCCCATGCCGAACATCCGCGCCAGGCGCTGATGGCCTATGAGCGCAAGCGCCTGCCGATGACCGCGGAGATCGTGCGCTCCAACCGCCGCGGCGGTCCGGAAGGCGTGATCGATGCTGTCGAGCAGATCGCGCCGGATGGCTTCGACAATGTCGAGAACGTTCTGAGCTACGCGCAGCGTGAAGCGATTGTGAAGGGCTATGCGCACAAGGCTGGCTTTGCTGCGCAGCCCGGGCTAGCGGTGGTGAACGGCTGATCCAACCGCTACACGCGCGATCAAGTTGATACGAAAATGGCCGGGCTTTGCCCGGCCATTTTGCGTTGGTGTCTGAAGCTAAAAGCGCCGCGCCTTACGCGCCGGGAGGCGGCGGCAGGAAGTGGATGTTGTATTCGGCGGCGAGCGCCACCACGTCCTCGGGCTTCTGTTCTTTCATGTTGTGGATCGCCCAGAACAGGTCATAGAGCCGGCGGCTCGGCGAAACCCAGAACAACACCTTGGCGTTCTGATCGGACTTGTTGAAGATGCCGTGCGGAATGCCGCGCTGCAGCCGCACCAGATCGCCCGGCGTGGCTGAAGTTTCGGAGCCGCCGAGGAAGAAGTCGAGCTTGCCTTCGAGGATGTAGAGATACTCATCCTGGTCGGGATGGATGTGCGGCGGCACGAAGGTGCCGGGCGGGAAAGTGGCGTGCCACGAGAACGAATCCTCGGTGCAGTTCTTCGGCACATAGGTCTGGCCGAGGATGTTCCAGGTGATGCCCTGCATGCCTTCATTGGCGCGGGTGATGCCGGCGATCTCGGTCTTCATGGTTGGTCCTTCCTTGGGTCACGCATTACGACGCGTCGGGTGGTACTCGAAAACAGTTGATCAAACGTGGAGGAAACGGTCCTTCACGGTGGAGTCGCTCTTCAGTTGCTCGGATGTGCCGGTCCACACGACGCGGCCCTTTTCGATCACTACATGACGATCGGCGAAGCCGGCGAGCGCATCGACATTTTTGTCGATCACCAGAATGGACTGACGCTCGGCCTTGAGCTTCTTCAGGCAATTCCAGATCTCAAGGCGAATGAGCGGGGCGAGGCCTTCGGTGGCTTCATCGAGAATGAGCAGCTTCGGATTGGTCATCAGCGCTCGCCCGACCGCCAGCATCTGCTGCTCGCCGCCCGACAATTGCGTGCCGAGATTGCTGCGGCGCTCCTTGAGGCGTGGAAACAGCTCGTAGATCTTGTCCAGCGTCCAGCGCGCCGGCGGATGGCGCACGGCGGCGGTGGCGATCAGGTTCTCTTCCACGGTGAGCGTCGGGAAGATCTGGCGACCTTCCGGCACGAGGCCAATGCCCGCCTGGGCGATACGATAGGACGGCAAGCCTGCCATCGGCTTGTCGTCGAAGGTGACCGTGCCGCCAGTCGGATGAATCAGGCCCATGATGGCGTTGATGGTGGTCGTCTTGCCCATGCCGTTACGGCCGAGCAGGGTGACGACTTCACCGGCATTGATGGTGAGCGAGATATCGAACAGCACCTTGGCCGCGCCGTAAGCCGCCTGGAGATTTGAGACTGAGAGCATCAGGCGGCCTCCTCGCCGAGATAGGCGGCGCGCACCGCCGCATTGTCACGAATGCTCTGCGGCGAGCCGGACGCGATGATGCGGCCGTAAACGAGAACCGAGACGCGGTCAGCCAGCGCGAACACGGCGTCCATATCGTGCTCGATCAGCACGATGGGAAGCTCCTTGCGCACTTCCTGCAACGTGTTGATCAGCCGCTGCGATTCATCGTGGCTGGTGCCGGCGAGGGGTTCGTCGAGCAGCAGCAGTTTCGGCTTCGCCGCTAGCGCTATGGCGATTTCGAGCTGGCGTTTCTCGCCATGCGACATCTGCCCGGCCGGCACGCTTGCGCGAGCGACGAGGCCGAAGCGCGACAACAGCGCCATCGCGGCGTCATTCAGTGCCGGCTCCTTCGACGCATTTCCGAAGAAACTGAAGCTCGATCCGCTGCGCGCTTGCACGGCGATGGCGACATTCTCCAGCGCGGAGAAGCGCGGCAGGATCGAGGTAATCTGGAACGAGCGCACCAGGCCCATCCGCGCACGTTCTGCCATTGGCAAACGGGAGACGTCCTGGCCGTCAAAGATAATGCGGCCGGAGTCCGATTGCGCGTGGCCGGAGATCTGGTGGATCAGCGTGGTCTTGCCGGCGCCGTTGGGGCCGATGATGGCGTGCAATTCGCCGGCCTCGATATTCAGCGACACATCGTCGGTGACGCGTAGCGCGCCGTAATTCTTGCAGATGTTCTGCAGCTGAAGCGGAGCGTTACTCATGATTTGCTCCCGAACAATCCGGTAATGCCGCCGCGGGCATAGAGCACGACGAGAATGAGGATGGGTCCGAAGATCAGTGCCCAGTTCTCCGTGTAATGCGACAGGATATCTGCGAGCAGGCTGAACACGGCTGCGCCGATGATCGCGCCATGCAGTGAGCCGAGACCACCGAGCACGAGTACGAAGATCAGGTCGCCGGAGCGCTGCCAGGCCGTATAGGCCGGGCTGACGAATTCGGTCTGGTTGGCGAGCAGAAAGCCCGACACGCCGGCAATCATGCCGGCAATGACATAGGCCGTCAGCTGATAACGATAGGGCGCAAAGCCGATCGCCTCCATGCGCACGGGATTCTCGCGAATGCCGCGTAGCACCCGACCGAAGCGTGACGCGACGATGGCGCGGAGCAGCAGATAAGCGCCGAGCAGCACGCCGAAGGCGACGTAATACATCGCCACATCGTTCTTCAGGAACTTCGAGCCGAAGAACATGCTGCGCGAGGCCAGTGTTAGCCCGTCGTCACCGCCATAGGCAGCCAGCGAAGTGCCGAGGAAGAACAGCATCTGGCCGAAAGCCAGCGTGATCATGATGAAATAGACGCCCTTGGTCCGCAGCGAGATCGCGCCTGTGAAGAGAGCGAAGATGAGCGAGACACCAAGCGCCACCGCAAGCTGGATGAAGCCGTCGGTGATGCCGTGGCTGGCGAGGATCGCAACACTGTAGGCGCCAAGGCCGACATAGGCGGCATGGCCGAACGAGATCATCGCGCCGTAGCCGATCAGCAGATCGAGCGACATGGCGGCCAGCGCCAGGATCATGATGCGCGTGACCAGCGCCAGGATGAAGCTCTGCGATCCCCACAGCACCGAGAGTGGCACAAGGGCGAAGATCGCGAAAACGATCAGCGGCAGCACATAGGCGCGGCTGGTACGCAGCGGCGTTGCGAGGGCAGGGGAAGCGGGGGCGTCGAGGTCGACGAGATTGTTCATGGTCTGCTCCCGTTACTGCTTGGACGGGAACAGGCCGGATGGCCGGAAGAACAGTACCGCAGCCATCAGGATATAGATCAGCATCGGCGCAATGGCGCGGCCGGTCTGGCTGGCCGCCGAGGGATCGAGCAGCAGCTTGAGCAGCGTGGGCGCGAAGAAACGTCCGAGCGTATCGACGAGACCGATCAGCAGCGCCGCGATGAAGGCACCGCGGATCGAGCCGATGCCGCCGATGACGATCACCACGAAAGCAAGAATGAGTACATTGTCGCCCATGCCGGGCTCGACCGAGAGGATCGGTGCAACCATGGCGCCGGCGAAGCCCGCGAGCATGGCGCCGACGCCGAACACGATGGTGAACAGCAGGCGGATGTTGACGCCGAGCGCGGAGACCATGGCAGCGTTGCTGGCGCCGGCACGCACGAGCATGCCGAGTTTGGTCTTGTTGACGACGAGATAAAGCGCGAGGCCGACAGCAAGACCGACGGCGATAATGACGAGACGCCACACTGGATAGAGCATGCCGTCGGTGATCTCGACCGCGCCGGACAGCGCGTCAGGAATTGCAACATTTAGCGGCGCAGCGCCCCAGATGTATTTCACGGCCTGATTGAGGAAGATGATGACCCCAAAGGTCGCGAGCACCTGATCGAGATGGTCCCGGTCATACAGGTGCCGAAAGATCAGGACCTCCAGAAACAGACCGAAGATCAGGGCTGCTGGCAGCGCCAGTGCGAGGCCGGCGACGAAACTTCCGGTCATGGCGGTGAAGGCGGCGACCAGATAGGCGCCGACCATGTATTGCACACCATGCGCAAGATTGATGAAATCCATGACGCCGAACACCAGCGTGAGGCCGGCGGCGATCAGGAACAGGATCAATCCGAACTGCAGGCCGTTCAGGATCTGGACGAGGGCAAGCGTGAGGGTCATCAGATAACTTGGTTTCTATACTGAGATAAACACGGGCCGATAAAACACCGGGCCGTCCCGCCTTCGCGGCAACGGCCCGGTGATGAGTGATCGCCAGGGCGATTACTGCGCAGCGCAGTCCTTGGCGTAGCGATCGCCGTAGTTCGAGAACACCTTCTCGACGATCTCGGTCTGGAACTTGCCGTCAGCGCGTTTGGCAACCTTGGTCAGGAAGAAGTCCTGAACGGGATAGCCGTTGTTGCTGAACTTGAAGCCGCCACGAATTGACGGGAAGTCGGCCTTCTTCATGGCTGCAGCCACCTTGGCCTTGTCCGAGAGGTCGCCCTTCACGGCAACGACGGCGCTATTGATCAGCATGGCCGCGTCATAGGACTGGAAGGCGTAGGTCGCCGGCACGCTGTTATAGGCCTTCTCGTATTCTGCCACGAACTTCTTGTTCTGCGGAGTGTCGAGGGTCGGTGCCCAGTTCGAGCCACCGAACATGCCGATCGCCGCGTCCTGCTGCGCCGGCAGCGTCGATTCATCGACGGTAAAGGTCGACAGGAACGGGATGCGGTCGAGCAGGCCGGCCTGCTTGTACTGCTTGACGAGGTTCACGCCCATTCCGCCCGGCATGAAGGTGAGCACGGCATCAGGCTTCATCGATGCGATCTTGGAGAGCTCGGCCTGGAAGTCGAGCGTGCCAAGCGGGATGAAAGACTCTTCGAGAATCTCGCCCTTGAAGTCCATCTTCACGCCGGCGACGAAGTCCTTGCCGGCCTGATAGTTCGGGGTCATCAGATAGATCTTCTTGTAGCCGCGCTTCTGGGCGACGTTACCGAGGATCTGGTGGATCTGGTCGTTCTGATACGACGTCACATAGAAGTACGGATTGCACTCCTTGCCCGCGTAGCTCGACGGACCGGCATTCGGCGAGATCAGGAAGGTCTTGTTCTCGGTGACCGGCTTGTGGATCGCGCCCAGGATGTTTGAGAAGATCGGGCCGACCACGAAGTCGACCTTGTCACGCTCCAGAAGGCCCTTGACCTTGGTCACGGCGACGTCCGGCTTGAGTTCGTCATCGACGACGATGACTTCGACGTCCTTGCCGCCCATCTTGCCGCCGAGATCCTTGACCGCGAGATTGAAGCCGTCGCGGGCCTGCTGGCCGAGCACGGCACCGGCGCCCGACAGCGACACGATCACGCCGACCTTGATCTTTTCCTGCGCCATGGCCGGGATGGCCGAAACGCTCATCATCAGGGCGGCCAAACCGGCCAGTTTGAAAGACTGCTTCATTAACTTCTCCTCCACTCGGCCGCGACAGGCAGCCGAAAAACGTGCCAACCCAGAATTCTGTTCTTTTGCCTAGATTATGCTCACGACGGGCGCAGCCGCAAGCAATGTAAATGACCTCCAGGCGTCAGAAATCAGCCGAATACGCTATGCAAACCGTAGGCCAATTTATTTGAACCTTAAAGAAATATTCAAAATCGACGGCGGTCAAGGCTGCGGCGTTTTGGCTTGCGGTCGGACGGAAATTCCTTGAAGGTCAAAGGATCGGTATGGGGCGGTACGAGATTGTGGATTGCCGGTCTCTCGGCCGCCGCAGGAGCTTCAAGCAGGTAAGATTGCATCATGATTCTCGATTCCGAGACCAAGGCCGTCGAACTTCCCGATGATCACGGCGACGAACTGCGCCTGTGGCTCCGGCTCTTGACCTGTACGACCTTGATCGAGGGCGAAGTCCGCAGCCGCTTGCGCGAGCGCTTCGATGTCACGCTGCCGCGCTTCGACCTGATGGCCCAGCTCGACAAGGTGCCCGACGGTATGACCCTGTCGGATGTCTCGAAGCGGATGATGGTGTCGAACGGCAACGTGACCGGCCTGGTCGAGCGTCTCGTGGAATCCGGCCACGTTGATCGCCGCACCTCCGACACCGATCGTCGGGTGCAGGTGATACGGCTTACCAAACTAGGCCGCGCCGAGTTCCGCAAGATGGCCGAAGAACACGAGACCTGGATCGCTGAAATCTTCACGGATCTGGCGCCGAAGGATGTCCGCGAACTGATGCGTTTACTGGCCAAGACCAAGGCTTCTGCGCAGAAAGCGGCGCAAAAGGCAGCGAACGGCAAGGTGCCGTAAACGCGACGCGGTGAGTGCAGTGATCGATCTCGAAGCCGAATACAACAATCGCGCAAAAGTGCCGGAAAGCTCTGCGCTGATCGCCGGCTGGGCACAGGACGCCAAAGCCTATCGCGACAGCGGCGTGCAGATGCGGGCCATTCCATATGGCTCAGGCGCACGGCACACGATCGACTACTTTCCCGCTGGCGACAAAGGTCCGATTGTCGTCTTCATTCACGGTGGCTACTGGCAGGCGCTGGATGCCTCGTTCTTCAGCCATCTGGCGCGCGGGCTGAACAGCCATGGCATCAGCGTGGCGATCCCCAGCTACGATTTGTGTCCGAACGTCTCGGTCGGTGATATCATCGCGCAGATGCGTGCGGCGACCCGCGAGCTGGCGAAGCTCGGCAGGCGGCTCGTCGTGTCGGGCCATTCGGCGGGCGGTCATCTCGCGGCCTGCATGCTGGCGACGGACTGGCGCGCGCTCGATTCCGCGCTGCCGCAGGACCTGATTGTCGGTGCCTATGCGATCTCCGGGTTGTTCGATCTGGCGCCGCTGGTGCCGACGTCGATCAACAATGCATTGCATTTGAACGATGCCGGTGCCCGTGAGGTCAGCCCGTTGTTCTGGCCGGCGCCTTTACACGGGTCTCTCGATGCGGTGGTTGGCAGCGACGAGGGTGTCGAATATTTGCGACAGAGCCAAAGCATCGTCGATGCCTGGGGTATCCATATTCCCGCGCGCTTCGAGGCGCTTCCCGGCGCAAATCATTTTACCGCCGTCGCACCGCTAGCCGATCCGCAGTCCGCCATGGTGCTGCGGCTAAAGGCGCTGGCCACGCTTTAGGCTGACTTGCCTAAACAATCCGCGCAAATCGACGTTGTCAGCCGAAAATTTCGGCGTGCCGCAAGACTCCGCAGTTGCGGAAAACTGTTTTAAGTCTAAAATGATATTTGGATGACGTTGCCGGGCATCTGACGTGACGGGAGCATTGCAATGGCCGCTGATACTCAGCTGACAAAGCCTTTTACGGCGCATGTTGATACGTTCGCGCGGGACAATATGCCCCCGCCGGAACAGCTACCGGAGTTTCTGTTCACCCGGCCGGAATTTCACTATCCGCCGCGCATCAATTGCGTGGTGCCATTTCTCGATCGCTGGGTCGCCGAGGGGCGCGGCGATGCGCCGTGCATGATCGGGCTGAACGAGAGCTACACCTATCGCGAGCTCTATGAGCTCGTGAACAAGATCAGCAACGTTCTGGTCAACGAGCTTGGCCTGGTTACCGGCGGTCGCGTGCTGCTGCGTTCGGCCAACAATCCGATGATGGTTGCGACCTATCTCGCCATCATCAAGGCCGGCGGCGTCTGCGTGTCGACCATGCCGCTGCTGCGCGCCAAGGAACTGTCCTATCCGCTGCAGAAGGCGAAGATCTCGCTGGCGTTATGCGACAGCAAGCTGTCGGACGAGATGGAGAAGGCCAAGGCGGTTTCGCCCGAACTCAAGCGCGTTGTCTATTGGGGCACCGGCGAAGCCGAACTCGACAAGATGATCGCCGAGGCGAGCTCGGAATTCACCGCTGTCGATACGGCTTCGGATGATATCTGCCTGATCGCCTTCACTTCGGGCACGACGGGCGACCCGAAGGGCACCATGCATTTCCACCGCGACATGCTTGCGGTGTGCGACGGTTTTGCGCGCAATGTGCTGCGCGCCAGTCCGGAAGATCGCTTCATCGGCTCGGCACCGCTGGCCTTCACGTTCGGCTTCGGTGGCGTGCTGTTCCCGCTGCATATCGGTGCATCCTTCGTGGTGCTCGAGAAGGCCGGCCCGGAAGAGCTGCCTGTGGCCGTCGCCAAGCACAAGGTCACGGTCTGCTTCACGGCGCCGACCGCCTATCGCGCCATCCTCGGCAAGATTGATCAGTACGATCTTTCGACACTCCGCAAATGCGTGTCGGCCGGCGAAACGTTGCCGAAGGGCACCTATGATGCATGGCTGAAGGCCACCGGCATCAAGCTGATGGACGGGATCGGCGGCACCGAAATGCTGCACATCTTCATCTGCGCCATTGAGGAAGAAATCCGCCCGGGCTCCACGGGTAAGCCGGTGCCCGGCTATGTCGCCAAGATCGTTGACGACGAGGGCAACGAAGTGGCACCCGGCACGCTAGGCCGTCTCGCCGTGAAGGGCCCGACGGGTTGCAAATATCTCGCCGATCCGCGTCAACTGAAGTTCGTGCAGAACGGCTGGAATATCACCGGCGATACCTTCCTGATGGATGAGGATGGTTACTTCTGGTATCAGTCGCGCTCGGACGACATGATCGTGTCGGCGGGTTACAATATTGCCGGCCCGGACGTTGAAGCTGCGTTGCTCACCCATGAAGCCGTCGTCGATTGCGGCGTTGTCGGTTGCCCCGATGCCGATCGCGGCATGATCGTGAAGGCTTATGTCGTTCTGGCTCCCGGTCAGGCAGGGAGCGACGCGCTGGCGACCGAGTTGCAGAACCACGTGAAGCGCGAGATCGCGCCTTACAAATATCCGCGCGCCATCGAGTTCGTGACGCAACTGCCCAAGACCGAGACCGGCAAGCTGAAGCGCTTTGCGCTTCGCCAGCAGGCTGCGGCGGGCGCGTCACCGACCGTTGCCGCATAAGTTTGAAGACGTTTCTTTCAGGGAGGATTGCCCGGTGAATGCACCAAAAGGCCCGACATTGACCGTGGTGCCAAACGCAAAGGGCGATGTTGCAGCATCCGTTTCGCGCGCATTGCAGCCGAGTGGCTGGCCGAAGCCCAAGGGCTATGCCAACGGCATGACGGCCGATGGCCGCATCGTCGTGACCGGCGGCGTGATCGGTTGGGATGCTGAGGAGAAGCTGAAGCCGGATTTCGTGTCGCAGGTGCGTCAGGCACTGCAGAACATTTCCGACATTCTCGCGGAAGGTGGCGCGAAGCCCGAGCATCTCGTGCGGCTGACCTGGTATGTCGTCGATATGGAAGAATATCTCGGCAATCTGAAAGCGCTCGGTCAGGCCTATCGCGAGATCTTTGGACCGCATTATCCTGCGATGGCGCTGGTGCAGGTCGTGCGTCTGGTTGAACTCGCCGCGCGCGTCGAGATCGAGGCGACTGCGGTGGTGCCGCGCTAAGCGGCGCTACTTCGCCTCGATAAACTCTGTCGGGCTCTTGCCGGTCACTTGCCGGAACGCGTGCGAAAACGCCGAGAAGCTGGCATAGCCGAGATCGGCAGCGAGCTGCTTCACCGACGCGTTACGGTTCATCGACAGACGCTCGATCGCCTCCGCGATCCGTGCGCGTTGACACCAGCTCTTGAAGCTCAATTGCGTCTCTGCCGAAAACAGCCGCGATAGTGTACGTGCAGACGTGCCGACGGCGCGCGCCAGTGTTTCGATCTCGTAAGTCTGCGTCGGATCGGCCAGCACCATCTCCGCGGCGCGTCGGCAGCGCGGCTCTTGCGGCAGCGGCATGAACGTCGCGGGATCGCCTGCCTGATGCAGTTCAAGCATGGCAATCTCGATCAACAGCCGATTGCGTGCGACGTCATCGCGCCCATCGAACAGCGCCAGGATCGACTCGTGCAGCAGGCGCGATACGCGAACCACGAACTCCGCGGCGAGATCGCCATTGCGTCGATCCTGCGCCAGCCAGTCGACGTTGAAATACAGCGAGCGCATCTCGATGTCGGCCAGAACGTCGATGGCGTGGGGCAGGTGGGCCGGCACCCAGACTGCCCGGTCCGGTGGCACCAACCAGCGGCCCTTTGGAGTCGTGACCTGCATAGTGCCCGCAGCGGCGAACACGAGTTGCGCCTCGCGATGGGCATGGGTGTCCAGCCGGATGCCCTTGGGGTAGCGCGTCGCCAGGATGTGGACACCGTCGGTCGCCGGGCGCCGGCGATCGGATAAGTCCAGGATTGGCGGTTCTGCGACATTCATTGGCAACATCCCGTTAGAGCAAGCTCATATAACGGCATTCCAAGATTGCCAAGGAATCGATTCATGAACGTCCCCAGCCGGGTCATCACTCTCGTTAATGTCGCCCATTTCATCGACCACTACGCGATGCTGATCTTTGCGGCAGCGGTGCTCGTGATGGGTCCGGCCATGCATATGACCTATACCGAGCTGCTGCCCTATGCGACGCCGGGCTTCATGGCGTTTGGAGCCGGCTCGCTGGTGACCGGCTGGCTCGGGGACCGCTGGAGCCGTCGCCACATGATGGTGATCTTCTTCTACGGCATCGGTCTGTCGATGATGGCTGTCGGCCTGGTGCAGACGCCTTTGCAGCTTGGTGCGGCGCTGTTCTCGGTTGGCCTGTTCGCGTCGATCTATCATCCGGTCGGCACGGCGATGATCGTCTCCTATGCCGACAAGCTCGGCAGCGCGATGGGCATTAACGGCGTGTTCGGCAATTTCGGCGTGGCGTCTTCCGCACTGATCACCGGCGTACTCGGTCAGTTCCTCGGCTGGCGCTGGGCCTTCATCATTCCCGGTCTCGTCACTGTTGCAGCTGGTGTTGTCTTCATGCGCGAGGTCGCACATGAAGATCGCTCGGGATTCAAACAGGCGGCGGCGCAAGCGCGCGTCGCGAAGTCCGACATGTGGCGTGTGATCCTTGCATTGTTGGTCACGGTGGTCGCGATCTCCACCGTCTTCAACGCCATCACCGTCGCGCTGCCAAAACTGTTTGCCGAGCGTTTGTCCGACATGACGGACAGCCCGGCATTGCTCGGCATCATTGCCGCCTGCGTTTATGTCTTCGGCGCGGCAACCCAGTACAACATCGGCAAACTGATCGATAAGCACTCGCTGAAGGCGGTGAGCGTTCCGTTGTCGCTGGTGCTCGCGCCGTTCCTGTATTTCGCAGCGTCGCAATCGAACATCTCACTGATTGTCGTCGCGATCGGCATTATCATTGGTCTGTTCGGGCAGATCACCGTCAACGAGGCGATCGTCGGCAAGTATACAAGCGAGGAGTGGCGGTCGCGTGCCTACGCCGTGCGTTATTTCGTTGGCTTTACCGCAGCGGGAGCCTCGGTCGGGCTTGTCGCGTGGTTGTACGAGCAGGGTGGCTTCATCATGATGTTGCACGCCTTTGCCGCCTTGTCGGCGCTGGTGATCGTCGCTGCATTGATTTTGCCGCGGGAGTTGCCGCCGGCAAAAGCGCCTCTGGCATAAAACCTCTCGCTTTGCACTGGCGAGCAGTGCGGGATCGGTCTAGTTAGGCGGTCACAATGCCATTCGCCTCCTGAACGGCGGCTGGCGAAAGTGGCATTTCGCGCACATCAGCATCGTGATCGCAGATTTCCGAATGGTCTCGGGAATTGTCTGGTGTCTGCGGTGTTGCATGGTGGGTGCTGCTTTCTGACCGTGATGACCGAGACGCGAGCCGCCGGAAACCGTTTTGCTGGATACATCCGTGAATTTTGAAACGCTCGTTGACGAGATTTATGAAGCGGGAGTTTTGCCGGAGCGTTGGCCGCAGGTGTTTGATCGCCTGGCGGAGATGGCAGATGCCGAAGGTGCGATGATTTTCGCATCCGCGCCTGGCATTCCGCGGTGGACGTCATCCGAGAGAATTCGCGAGCGGATCGATCGTTGGACCAAGAGTCCCTATGCGACCAAGAATCCACGAAGCGCCAGACTAATCGCGGAAAACGAGCCGTGGTTTCTGACGGACCTGGACCGGTTCACGATGGAAGAACTCGACAATGAGAGCTTCTATCGGGACATTCTCCGGCCGGCGGGTCTCGGCTGGTGCGCCGGTACCTCGGTACGGTCTCCCTCCGGTGATACGCTCGTGATTTCGGTAGAGAAGGCTTACGCCAAGGGGCCGGTTGAACGCGCTGTGGCGGATCAACTGGATGGCCTCCGGCCTCATCTGGCCCGTGCGGCGGTGTTGTCTGGTCGTCTGGGCTTCGAACGCGCCCGTACGGCGGTTGCAACACTTCAGATGATTGGTCTTCCCGCGAGTGCTGTCAGTCAGGAGGGGCGCGTTATCGCGGCCAATCCTGGGTTCATTTCCAGCACGACGATTGTCGGCATTGGCGCGCAGGATCAGGTGCAGTTCGCCTCGCAGGTCGCTCAGACCATGTTTATCGAGGCGCTGAGCAAGCCCTTGTCTCTGTCGAAAACGGGCCGTTCAATTCCAATTTCTGGGACTGAGCACAGCCCACCCTTGATCGCGCATGTGCTGCCCCTCCGTCTGGCTGGCCTCGATGTTTTTGCGGGCGCTATGTCGATTCTGCTCCTGACGCCGATCACCCACCAGCAGCGCAGCCCGGGTCCGGAGCTTCTGCAGGCCTTGTTCGATTTGACGCCGGCTGAAGCGCGGATCACCAGCCTTTTAATCGATGGCAACTCAGTCACCGCCATCTCGAAAATGCAGAGCGTCAGCTTGAACACCGTGCGGACCCAGCTGAAATCCGTCTTCTTGAAAACCGGCGTCGAGCGGCAGGTGGACTTGGTTCGGCTTCTGGGCCAGCCGCGAGTTCAATTGATCCCAGACCGGGACGCCTGAAAAATCCACGAAAAAGGCCGGCACGATGGCCGGCCTTGATGCGTAAGTATGTCCGGTGAAAAATCGTGCAGTCGTCAATACACGGTCCGCCGAAGCGGTAATAAGAAACCGCTGCTGTGCTGCTGAAGCAGCGGCGAAACAATTCCCGGTATCGACGTAGGTCATTCCTGCGATATCCGCGTCACCAATTTGGGTGAAGCGCCCGACTATTTGTATACAACGCAGGGTTTCACGAATTGACGTGAACAAAATCGCGTAGCAGTGGGTAGATCTCGTTGTTCCAACGGCGTCCGCTGAATACACCGTAATGGCCGACACCGGCCTGCATGTGATGGACTTTGCGATAGGCTCGCACGCCGGTGCAGAGATCCTGGGCTGCCAAAGTCTGGCCGATCGAGCAGATATCATCCTTCTCGCCCTCGACCGTCATCAGCCCCATGCGCTTGATCGATGCGCAGTTCACGGTCCGGCCCTTGTAGGTCAGCTTGCCTTGCGGCAACAGATGCTCCTGGAACACGTCGCGGATGGTGTCGATATAGAACTCTCCTGGCAGATCCATCACGGCGAAATATTCATCATAGAACGTCTTGATGACTTCCGCCTTCTCGGTCTCGCCCTTGGCGAGATGATTGGCGAGATCGACATGTGACTTGATGTGCCGCTCGAGATTCATCGAGACGAATGCAGTCAACTGAATGAAGCCGGGATAGACCTGCCGGAACGCGCCTTTGCACTGGAACGGCACGTAGTTGATCATGTTCTCTTCGAACCACTTCAACGGCTTGCTCTTGGCGAACTCGTTGACCTTGGTCGGCTGAATGCGCGTATCGATCGGGCCCGCCATTAGTGTCAGGCTTGCCGGGCGGGCGGGGTGATTGTCTTCCGACATGATAGCTGCTGCAGCTAGCGCCGACACGGATGGCTGGCAAATCGCGACCATGTGCGAACGCGGGCCGAGCTCGTTCATAAATGTGATCAGGTGCTCGGTATATTCGTCGAGGCCGAACTTGCCCTGATCGAGCGGTATGTCGCGCGGGTTGTGCCAGTCTGTGATATAGACGTCATGGTCCTGCAGCAGGGTCTTCACAGTGCCGCGCAGCAGCGTCGCGAAGTGGCCGGACATCGGCGCCACCAGCAGCATGCGTGGCTGCTCCGGTGCATTCTCTTTCTTGAAGTGTAGCAGCGATCCGAATGGTGTCTTGAAGGTGACTTCTTCCGTCACCTCATGCTCGCTGTTACCGACCATCACCTTGCCGATATCGAATTCGGGCCGATGATAGGTGAGGGCGGAGCGCGAGATCAGCTCAAGTGCTGCCGCGAGGCGACCGAACAGTTTCTCGGACGTGCCGGCCGGGACGAGATTGAGGTACTTCAATGCGGCAGACGCACCGGTGCGCCACGGTGCTGTCAGATCCATGTGATTCTGGTAGGCCTGATACATCATTGACATCATCCGGAGCTATCCCTGCTTTGTTGCTATGCAATATTGAAGCCAGAGAAGAGTCAATTCGTCTGGAAAACTGGCACGTGGTTTGCTGAATAAAATTAAAGCAGCACAAGCAATGGGCAGCCGGGAACCGGTTACCCCGAGGGCTGACGGGCTGCCTGGGTTCGGGCGTAAGGGGATAGGTCATGGCCAACGCAACACTCACCATCAGCAGCAAGAACTACTCGTCGTGGTCATTGCGAGGGTGGCTGCTGACAAAATTCTCAGGCCTTGAGTTCGACGAAGTCGTTACGGCGCCGGACGATGCTTCCGCCAAGGCCGAGATCCTGTTGCTGTCTTCATCGATCCTGGTGCCCTGCCTGCGCCATGAAGGGGCGGTGGTCTGGGATACGCTGGCAATCGCCGAATATCTCAACGAGATCATGCCGGAAGCTAAGCTATTGCCGGCGGACCGCATCCTGCGGGCGCATTGCCGCTCGATTTCGGGCGAAATCCATTCCGGCTTCACGACATTGCGCGCGTCGCTGCCGGTCAACATCAAGGGGCATTTTCCGAACTTCAAGGTCTGGTCGCGCGCGCAAGCCGATATCGACCGGATCTGCACGATCTGGCGTGAGTGTCTGTCGAAGTCCGGCGGCCCTTTCCTGTTCGGCACCCGCAGCATGGCGGACGCCATGTATGCGCCGGTGGTGACGCGCTTCGCGACCTATGACGTCAAGCTCGATCCGCAGCTATCAGCCTATGCCAGCATGGTGATGAACCTGCCCGAAATGCAGGAATGGATTGCCGCGGCCAGGCAGGAGCCTACCGATATCGAGGAGCTCGAGGTCGAGTACTGATTGATAGTTCGGCAACGCCCCGCCGGCTTACGGATCGGGCACGGCGTGCTCAACTTGTATCCAGAATTTGTAGCGCTCGCCCGAGGATTTGCGCGGTTTGGCCGCCAGATCACCTGCTGACGAGCGCGATTGGTATCAAAACGCCTTTGACGCCAGCTGGCGCGATTTTCGCATAGCAGCAATTTCTCGCGAGCCGCATTGCGTTGGCTGCCGATCGATTGCACGCCAATCACAGTTCGGTCCCCGGGTGTTTTTAAACACGTTGGAGGATCCCATGAATGTACATGCTGCGATCGACCTCAAATGGCCTGGGCTTAAGCACCCGAACGGCGATCCTCTCCGCCTGAATCATGGGGATTTCGTAGCGATCGATCGGCACAAGGACACGACATACGAGGCGACCTATCGCCCGCAGGCACTTTATAGCCGCGCCAATGAGGGCTTTCACGCCAACAACGAAACTTTCCTGCTCCATGAGGTCGCGACCAATCTGCCGATCTATCGCGAAGATACTGGTCCTACCGATTTCCATCTCCACCTGCCACCAGGCGGCTTCCAGCTCGTGCTGGTTACGTCGGGCATGTTCACCTTCGATTACGATGGGCGCTTCTACAATGTCGGCCCTGGCGCAGTGATGCTGCAAAGCGCGATCGTGCATCGTCAGCTGTTCTACACTTGGTCGGGATTGTCTACCGAGGAGAACCTGAAGACGCCGCAGACGGTGGTGCCCGATCCCCTCTCCATGGGCTACTCCGGCAAGTTTCTCGAAGCCTTCGTGACGGATCCGACGACCTTCCCGAACCCGACAATCGTGGGTCCGGATCAGATCAACGAAGCCGAGACGCCACGTATGGCCTGGACCCATGCGCTGCATGATCGCCCGGATGATGCAGGCTTCTGGCTTCAGGACCCGCTGGCACTGGATGCGCTCTTCAAGCCGCTGGTTGATGACAGCATCAAGTCGGCGGCGCCCGTCTATGTGCGCGATATTGGCATCGAGGCTCCGAGCGGTCATCTTGTTACGGGTCATATCATCGCAACCGATCCGCATGGCAAGTCACTCTTGCCGAAGAGTTCAGCGGCGGCCGTGGATGCCGCTTCTTTCGCGAGAGGTGAGGTTGTCGTCTATCGCGTCATTCGCGGCACGGCCGAATTCGTGGATAGTGCTGGGAAGACGTTCGAACTTGCCGCCGGTGACGTGGTGACGGCAGGCAAGAGATCCACCAGCCTCATCGGTCTCGGCGAAAATACGCAAGTCCTTCGACTTGGCCTTCTGAAGGGCATGGAGCAGCTTCGAAGCTGGACGCCGACCCAGCGCGACGAAATCGACGGCCTGGCAGCCAAGATTATTACACAGAAGGACATTCGCCCGCTGCGGACCGAAGGCAAGCCGGTCGGGTATCTGTACGAGTAAGTCGGTCGTCCGGAGCCCCGGCCCCCTAAAGCAGGCACACGGCCATCACGATGTACGTGGCAGCCGCCATCCGACCACGCGTGCCTTGACCATGCTGCCCGTCTCGGCATTGCGCCATTCGCCATCCGTGAACACGCAAGGGAAGGGCAGTTGATAGGTGCCGCTGTGGTCCTCGCACAACACTTGCACCGCCTGATCAGGCTCAGGATCACCCTGGCCATCGAATTCGGCTAGCCGTCGTTCACGCGTCGCCATGAGGTGCTCCGGTCCAAGGAACGGGCGGACATCTTCTTCGTTTCCATCACACCTGGTTGACAGCCGGGCGCCAGCACCGCTTGGTCTTGGCGGCATGACGGACATGATGGGGAAAATGATGCGCGGCCGAACAATCCTAGCGATGACATTGCTGACCATTTTGGGCGCCGCCAAGGCGCAGGCGCAGGATGTGCCGGGAATCGAGATCTGCACGGTCGAAAAGACCATGGAGCGCCGCACCAGCTGCCTGCAAAGCAACGTCAATTTCCTCCAGCAGACGCTGGGCAAGCTGCGGCTTGATCAGCAACAGCGGCTTGATGCGACCAACCGTCAGGTCGAGGCGCTGAAGGCTACCGTCGTTGCCCTGCAGAAAACGGTGGAGGAGCTGCAGGCGGCGCAGAAGAAGCCGGCGCCGGCTGCGAAGGAAGCTCCAGCTGCCGCGAAAGACGCGCCGGCGGCTAAGGATGCACCAGCGCCTGCCAAGGATGCAGCGAAGTAGGGCGCTCTCGTCCTACTCGCTGCTCAGCACGGGTCCGAACAGTTCCCAGCGTTCGCCCTTGAAACGCATCATCTGCAACTGCTGCAGCGGGCTGTAGTCGGTTGGGCTGGTCTTGACGCGGGTACCGGGCAGGAAGATGCCGACCTCATAGTCGAGACTGGTGGCCTGCTTCATCACGTTCTCCCGTGTGAGCGTGTCGCCGCAACGTTCGAGAATATGCGCCAGTGTGCGCGCGATGCCGAAGCCGTACAGCGTGTAGATGTCGTTCTTGTCGCCGTCGGGATAATACTTGTCCATGAAGGCAAGCCATTCCTTGATGGTCGGATCGTCCTTCCACTGCGGATCGGTGGGGTCCTTCATATAGGCTGCGCTGATCACGCCCTGCGCATTGTCGAAGCCTGCGGGCTTGATCACCGAGCCGACCGATTGCGACACGTTGACCAGCATCTGCACCGGTTTCCAGTTCAGCTCGGCCACCTTCTTGATCGCCTGCGCGGCGAACTTGGGCGAGGCGATGTTCAGGAACACATCGGGATTGGCGGTCCTGATCTGGACGATCTGCGAATCTACTGTCGGTGAGCTGGTCTCGAAGCTCGCCTGTACCGTGATCATCTTGTCGGCCTTGTCGCCGAGTCCTTCGCGTACGCCGCTGAAATAGTCCTTCCCCATGTCGTCGTTCTGGAACAGCACGCCGATCCTCGCATCGGGATGGTTCTTCAGAATCCATGCAGCCCAGATGCGCCCCTCATTGTGGTAGCTGGGCGACCAGCCCATGGTCCACGGGAAGTGCTTTGGGTCGGCCCATTTCGAGGCGCCGGACGATACGAAGAGATGCGGTACTTTCTTGAGGTTCATGTATTTCTGGATCGCGGAATTGGTCGCCGTGCCCAGCGGATTGAACAACAGCAACACTTCATCGCTCTCGACCAGCTTGCGCGCCTGTTCCACCGTCTTCGGCGGCGAGTAGGCATCGTCATAGCTGATGAAATTGATCTTGCGGCCGTTGATGCCGCCCTGATCGTTCAGCATCCTGAAATAGGCCGCCTCGGATTTTCCGATCGAGGCATAGGAAGATGCCGGCCCGCTATAGGGCATGATATTGCCGACCTTGATCTCGGTATCGCTGGCGCCCGGATCGTATTTCTTTTGTGCGTGAGATGGCGTGGCCAGCACGCCGAGCATGAGCGCGGCAAAAGCGAGAGTCATTCCCCGGGGCAGTATCCTGAGCATCGTTTCCTCTGACGTCTTGTATTTCCGCGGTGCGGTCCATCTGAGTGGACCATCGATCGCCGCGGCTTGCGTCGAGTATGCACGATTGAGGAGAGGGGGCCAGCAACGAGAGCGCGTGGCTCAGCACGCGTGCGTCCCCTCTGGCTCAGGAGAGGGGACGCCGGAGCGTATTGCTTACGAGTTCTTCTCGCCGGACATCAGCGGGCCGAACAGCTCCCAGCTCTCGCCCTTGAACCGCTGCATCTGAAGTTGCTCCAGCGGGCTGAAGTCGGTCGGGCTGGTCTTGATCTTGGTGCCCGGCAGATAGATGCCGATCTCCATGTTCAGGCTCGCCGCCTGCTTCATGATGTTTTCGCGCGTGAGGTCGTCGCCGCATTGCTTGAGCACCTGGACGATGCCCTGCGAGACGCCGTAGCCGAACACGGTGGCGCCGTCTTCCTTGTCGCCTTCGGGATAGTACTTGTCCATGAAGGCCGACCATTCCAGCATGCCGGGATCGTTCTTCCATGTCGGATCCTTGGGATCCTTCATATAGGCCGCGCTGAGCACATCCTGCGAGTTGGCGTAGCCCGCGGGCTTCATCACGCTGCCGACAGATGCCGAGACATTGGTGACGATGTGAACGGGCTTCCAGCCCATCTCGCCGACCTTCTTGATCGCCTGTGCAGCGAATTTTGGCGTGGCGATGTTGATGAAGACATCCGGATTGGCTGCCTTGATCTGCACGATCTGTGAATCCACCGTCGGTGACGCCGTCTCGTAAGGCACCTCAGAGACGATGTAATCTTTGACCTTATCGCCGAACCCCTCGTGCAGCCCGATGATGTAATCCTTGCCGAAGTCGTCATTGGCATAGAGCACGCCGACTTTCTTGCCGGGATGATTCTTCATGATGTATTGCGCGTAGATGCGCGCCTCGGCCTGGTAGCTCGGCTGCCAGCCCATGGTCCAAGGGAAGTTCTTCGGATCGGCCCATTTCGCGGCGCCCGTCGAGACGAACAGCTGCGGCACCTTCTTGGTGTTCATGTATTTCTGGATCGCCGTATTTCCCGGCGTGCCGAGCGGGTTCATGATGAACAGCACTTCGTCATTCTCGACCAGCTTGCGCGCTTGCTCCACCGTCTTCGGCGGGCTGTAGCCGTCGTCATAGCTGATGAAGGTGATCTTGCGGCCATTGATGCCGCCCTTCTCGTTGATCATCTTGAAATAGGCGGCCTCGGTTTTTCCGATCGTCGCGTAGGAGGACGCCGGGCCGCTATACGGCATGATGTTGCCGATCTTGATCTCGGTATCGGTGGCGCCAGTATCGTATTTCTTCTGCGCGTGGCTTGCGGTGGACGTAAGCGCTACGACAACGCCGGCGAGCAAAGTCACTCGCAGAACTTTCCAGTCATGCTGCATGGTCAAGTGTCCTCCCTGTGGTTCGATCAACCGCATCGGCCCGTCTATGCAGGCTTTTGTGATGCGGCTCGAATGCCGGGAGTATGCACCAAGCCTTGAAGTTGGAAAGCTGACTTAATCAGCAAAGCATGACGCGGCGCACAACACCGCGTCTATGTTTGTGCGTCGCGCTCACTTGCCAGTAAATTTGGCTGGGCGCTTTTCAAGAAACGACGCCATGCCTTCGCGGAAATCCGCTGTGCGAAACAGCGGCAGCAATTGCAGGAACACGTGATGGACGTGGTCGCCAAAGCTCTCGGACAGACCTGAGCGCATCATGCGTTTGGCAGCCTGCACTGCGAGCGGCGCATTGGCGGCAATCTCGGCCGCCACTGCATTGGCGCGCGTCATCAATTCAGCATCATCAACCACCTCGTTGGTAAGGCCCATTTCGAGGCTTTCGCGCGCCGACAGTGTGCGGCCTGTGAAGATCAGCTCGGCTGCCTTGGCCCAGCCAATCATCCTCGGCAGAAACCAGGTGCCGCCGGATTCAGGCACCACGCCACGTTTCACGAAGGCCGCGGCGAATTTGGCACTCTCCGCCATGATGCGCATGTCGCAGCCGAGTGCGACGTCCATGCCATAGCCGGCGGCGGCACCATTCATGGCGCAGATCGTCGGCTTCTCCATGTTGAACATCACGATCGGAGGCGCTGTCTTCAGATCGAGCGTGGTGCGGCTGTTGTTGGCGTCGTTAGCGGAGCCGATGCCGGTGCCCTTGGTGGCGTTGGCCATGTCGAGTCCGGCACAGAAGGCGCGGCCGGTGGCCGTCAGGATCACCACGCGGACTTCGGGATCAGCGTCCGCTTTCAGAAACAGATCGCTGAGCTGCGTCAGCATCTCGCGCGAGATCGTGTTCAACCGTTGCGGGCGATTGAGCATGACGGTCGCGATGCCATCGGCGACAGAGTAGAGCACTTCGTCATCGGCTCCAGGCACAACTGCGGGGGTGGTCGGCATCGGTTTCCTCGGACTTTTCGCGTTATCGTTGATTGCAGCTAAAGCCGAATGGAAATTCCACGCAAGCGGCCATGCATTTGCGCGGCTTGGCAGCGCCGGACATGTTTGCTCTACTTTCGTCACGCTGCGTCGCCCACCCAGGGTGCGATAACAAACCAAAAAAATGTCAGGGAGTTTCCATGTCCAGCCCCAACATCCGTGTCCTCGCCACCGATCTCGCATTCCCCGAAGGCCCGGTGGTGATGCCGGACGGCTCCGTCATTCTGGTCGAGATACGTGCGCAGCAACTGACGCGGGTGTGGCCCGATGGCCGCAAGGAAGTGGTCGCGAAAATTCCCGGCGGCCCGAATGGCGCTGCGCTCGGTCCGGACGGCAAGATGTATCTCTGCAACAATGGAGGTTTCAGCTGGGCGGCATCGCGCGGCGCCATCATGCCCGGTGCGCCGGAGCCGCATGAATATATCGGCGGCTCGATCCAGCGCGTGGACCTCTCTAACGGCAAGGTCGAAACCCTGTTCGACAAATGCGGTGCGCATCCGCTGAAGGGGCCGAACGATCTGGTGTTCGACAAGCAGGGTGGGCTCTGGTTCACCGATCTCGGCAAGCGCCGGCATCGCGATATGGATGTCGGCGCGTTCTATTACATGAAGCCGGGTGCCACCGAAGTCGTCGAAGGGCATTTCGGCATGTTGCCCGCCAATGGCATTGGCCTGTCGCCCGATGAGAAGACCGTTTATGTGGCCGAGACGCCGACGGCGCGGCTGTGGGCCTTTGACGTCGGTGCACCCGGTGAGGTGAAGCCGGCTGATGTGATCTATCGCGGCGAGCGTGGTCGACCCATCGCGGGCCTTGGCGGTTACCAGATGTTCGATTCTCTCGCGGTCGAAGCTTCGGGCAACGTCTGCGTCGCAACGCTGGTCAGCGGATGCATCTCGGTGATTGCGCCGGACGGAAAATTGGTGGAACAGATACAAACTGGCGACCGCGTCACCACGAATATCGCATTCGGCGGCCCCGAGCTGAAGACGGCCTATATCACGCTGTCGGGCAAGGGCGAGCTGATCGCGATGGACTGGCCGCGCGGTGGCTTGCCGCTCAATTTCTTGAACAAGTAGCCTGAAGGAACGATCGATGCCGTGGCTTGAACCCGTTACGCTCAGTGGACCTCACGCCCGGCTCGAACCTCTTGCCAAAGATCACTGCGATGGCCTGATCGAGGCCGCCAAGTCAGGCGACCTTTCGAAGATCTGGTACACGGCGATCCCAACGCCCGAAAAGATGAGCGCCGAGATTGACCGTCGGCTCGCTCTGCAGGCATCAGGCGCGATGCTGCCATTCACGGTGAAAGATGCCGACGGCAAGATCGCCGGCATGACGACCTATATGAATGTCGATGCCGCCAACCGCCGGGTCGAGATCGGTTCGACCTGGTATGGCAAGTGGGTGCAGCGCACCGCGCTCAACACCCAGTGCAAGCTGCTGTTGCTCGGGCATGCGTTCGAGAAGCTGGATTGCATCGCGGTGGAATTCCGCACGCATTTCTTCAACCATCAGTCCCGTCGCGCCATTGAGCGGCTCGGCGCCAAGCAGGACGGCATCCTGCGCAATCACCAGATCGCGCCGAACGGCACGCTGCGCGATACGGTTGTCTATAGTATCTTGCCCGGCGAATGGCCGACGGTGAAGGCGCATCTGACCTATCAGCTGGACGAGAAGCCGCGCTGACGATCAGCCGGCGGTGCGTCGCTTGCGGGCAGGCGGATAAATCCGGTTAATCAGGCGATTGCAATAATCGGATGTCGGTATTTGTTCGCTGAACAGCGCGCGATAGATGATCGGCGCGACCACATGGTCGATCACCTCGTCGATGTCGAAGGGCGTCTCGCCGCGCGCTTTGGCGCGTGCGTTAAGGGTGGTGAGGTGATCGCAGGTGAAGCCCGCGCAGGCGCTGGGCAGTCCCTCCTTCAGTGCCGACAACACGTCCCGCATCAAGGCCTGGCCGACCGGAGACGACATCTCTTCGGCATATTGCTCGATGAAGGCGCGCAGATCGGTTTCGACCGCACCAGTGTCGTCGGGATCTGCGATCGGCCGCAGCCGCGCCACGGCGACGTCGGCGAGCAGCGCGGAGAGATCGCCCCAGCGCCGATAGATGGTCGACGGCGTCACGCCAGCCTCGGCAGCTATTTGCGGCACGGTGATCTGGTTTCGGGTGGAAAGAGCGCCCAATTTGCGGACAGCATCATGCACGGCGCTCTGTATCCGCGCGCTGCGTCCACCGATCCGGACCCGTTCCTTCACCGTCACATCGTTCTCCCACGGTCGCACATGTGCGAAAAACTGAGATTCTTAACGCAAAATATTTGCATTAAGCTCTCGGGCGACCTAGATGCCTAATGCAATTACTTAGCTTTTAGGAACGAGCCATGCAAGGCAGCGCCGAAAAGACCTGTGTTTCCAACGCCCAAGCATCACCAGCCAGAGCCGGTTGGGTGTTGCAGCCATCGGCCATGACGGCATTCAGTTTTGCCGGGGCCGCGCTGGTCGCGGCCAGTAGTAGCGCGGTGACGCCGCTGTACCGGCTCTACCAACAGTCGATGCACCTCTCGCCGCTGATGATCACGCTGGTGTTTGCGGTCTATGCGATCAGCCTGCTGGCCGCGCTGCTGACAGTCGGCGGCCTGTCCGATTATGTCGGACGCCGTCCGGTCATTCTCGGCGGTCTGTTGCTGAATGCTATCGCAATGGTGCTGTTCTCCTATGCCAGTGATGTCGGGCAATTGATCCTCGCGCGTGCCGTGCAGGGCCTGTGCGTCGGCACGGCGACAACGGCATTGGGTGCTGCGATCCTCGATACTGACCGCAAGCGTGGACCGCTCCTCAACAGCGTGACCGCCTTTCTTGGCCTGATGGTCGGCGCGCTCGGCGCGGCGGCGCTCGTCACCTTCGCGCCCGATCCGCTGCATCTGGTTTATGAGGTTCTATTCGCGCTGACGGCTGTGATGATTGTGCTGCTGTTCGTGATGCCCGAGACCGTGTCGCGCAAATCGGGAGCGCTGGCCTCGCTGCGGCCGCATGTGCGCGTGCCCAGCCAATCGCGCGCCGCGCTGCTGCGCGTTGCACCGGCCACCGTCGCCACATGGGCGTTGGGCGGCTTCAGTCTGTCCTTGATGCCCACGGTGGTCGCAACAACGATGGGCGTCTCCGCGCCTTGGGTCGGGGGCGTCGTGGTCGCGACCCTGATGCTCGCTGCAGCACTGACCGTGGCCGCCCTTCGGCAGCTTCCGGCGCAGCGGTTGCTGGTGATTGGCACGGCCGCACTGTCGCTGGGCGTCCTCGTCTCGCTGCTCGGCATCTGGCAGCACAGCGTTGCGATGCTGTTTGCCGGTTCGGTGATCGCAGGTTTCGGCTTCGGCGCGTCCTTCGCCGGCTCGCTGAGCACGCTGCTGCCGACCGCTGAGGCGCATCAGCGCGCCGGTTTGCTGGCGGCGTTCTATGTGTTGTCCTATCTGGCCTTCAGCCTACCGGCACTCGCTGCAGGTGTGGCTGTGCCATATGCCGGACTGGCCGTCGTGGCTTATGTCTATGGCGCCGTGGTCATACTGCTCGCGATCATGTCGATGATTGCGTCGCTGCGCGGTGAACGCTGACGGTCAGACAGCGTCCGGCTGATACAACGTATCCACCGTCACTGTGCCGACGACGCGCGAGACGCAGGGACAGATCTTCGTATTGCCGCTCTTTTGGTGATCGCTGAAGAACACGTCGCGATGATCGATTTCGCCGTCGATGGCGAGGACATCGATGGCGCAGACCCCGCATTCGCCGCGTTCGCAGTCCGACATCACCTCGAAGCCGGCGTCGTTGAGCGCTGCCAGCATCGAGCGGCTTTGCGGGACCACGATCTCGGCACCGCTGTCCTTCAGCCGGACGCGAAATTCCGTAGTTGGCAGGAGACCGCTGGAGCCGAATGTTTCATAGCGCAGATCAGCGGGCGCGCGCCCGGCAGCGTTCCATTCGCGCCGGGCTGCTTCCAGCATCCGCATCGGGCCGCAGAGGACGACAATGGCATCGTGAGGCAAGGCAGCAAAGGTCGCGGCGAAATCCAGTCGTGCGCCTTCATGGCTGGCGTGCACCGTCAGGCGGTCGCCGAGCAGCGTCGATAGTTCATCGAGATAGGCGGCTTCGCTGCGGGCCTTCACTGCATAGTGCAGCTGCAGGTCGATGGCTTTGCTGTGGAGCGCTGCGGCAATGCCGGTGATCGGCGTGATGCCGATGCCGCCGGCGATCAGGCAGTATGTCCCACGATTCCAGTCGATGTCGTAGAGCGATGACGGGCTGGAGATCTCCAGCCGCGCGCCGACTTGCAGTGCCCACATGGCTTTGGAGCCGCCGCGGCTATCCGGTGCCAGCCGCACAGCGATACGCAGCAACTCGTTGCTGCGTTCTCCTACCAGCGAATAGGATCGCGTCTGTGGCTGGCCGTCGATCAGGAGGCTGACATTGATGTGGCTGCCGAGAGGGTAGGACGACAGCGGTGTATCCGGCTTCAGCGTGATCTCGCGAATGTTCGGCGCCACATTGCGCGTGGCCTCGACGCGGCATCCCATCCAGTGTTCTGCAAAACGCATGAAGGTCTCCGTCAATCCGCCGGTGTCGAGGTCAGCAATGCCAGTGCAGGCAGCAGGTCGAGATGGTTGCGATTGCGCAGTGCCAGCCGCAGATTGCGCACGGCAAGCCGCGCATGCTCGCGCATGATCGCCTCGGCGCGCGCACCTTCGCGATTTTCGATGGCGTCGACGACGATGCGGTGATGTTCTTGGCCGATCAGCAGGATGTTGTGCGCTTCCGGCAGGGCCGACTGCGCCATCACGAAGGCGCTGGGCGAGGCAAAGGGCATCGCCGAAACACGATCTATCTGCCGGATCACCGGCGCGCTGCCGGAAAGGTCAGTCAGCAGCGCATGGAAACGGGCGTTCATCGTCACATAGGCTGAAAAGGCCTCGACCGAGATCGGATCCTGCCGCACCAGCTGATCCAGATCCGACAGACATTCTTTCAGCGGTTCGAGATTGCGCGCGCTGGCGCCGCGCTCGGCGGCGAAGCGCGCCGCAAGGCCTTCCAGCGTGCCGCGCAGCTCAATGGAGTCGAGAATATCGCGCTCGGAAAACGCCTTCACCATGAAGCCGCCGGACGGGATTGCCTGCAGCAGGCCCTCATCTTCCAGTCGCACTAGCGCCAGCCGTACCGGCGTGCGCGAGACGCCGGTGATATCGACAGCCTGCAATTCGCTGATGCGCTCGCCCGGGCGCAGCGTCCCGGACAGGATCATGTCGCGCAGTGCCAGCTGCGCACGGACGGTCTGCGAGACGGAGCGTTCGGTATCGCGTTCGCTCATGATTTTACTCTGCCGCCTGCAGTTTGGGCGTAGTTTCCTTCGCCACCATGCGGTCGATCACCCGCCGGCACCACATGGCACCGGCATCGATATTGAGGTTGTAGAATACGCGGTCCGGATTCTCGTTCATCGCCTTCTGCTGCGCTTCGAGAATGATCTCGTCCTCGCGGAAAATACCCGCGACGCCTTCGCGGATTTCCGTGGTGATCTTCTGTTCGGTGATGCGGTGGTTGCGTACAAAGGCCCAGAAATAGTGGCAGGTGGTCTCGGTTTCCGGCGTCATGGTGTTGAGCACGAAGCCGTTGACGCCCTGCGAGCGATCGCCTTCCGGTGCGCCGGTTCCGGCCGGTGCGACGCCGACGTCGATATTCACCGTGCTCGGCGCCTGGAAGTGGATGATCTGCCAGCGATCGACGGGGCCGGGCTTGCGCAACTGCGCGGCCCAGAATGGCGGCGCTTCGATGCCCTTCATCCAGCGCGTCACCGTCACGGTCTTGTCGCCGTGGGTGACATCGAAAGGAGATTCAGCGACGTCGTCCTGGCCGATGCTGGAGCCGTGCACGAAAGTCTCGTGGGTGAGATCCATCAGATTGTCGACCACGAGGCGGTAGTCGCACTTCGCGTGAATCGTCTTGCCGTCGCCGGCCCATTCCGGATCGTCATTCCAGTGCATGTCCGGCACTAGTGCCGGATCTGCCAGCGCCGGGTCGCCCATCCACAGCCAGATAAAGCGATGCCGCTCGACCACGGGATAGGAGCGCACGCAGGCGGAGGGATTGATGGTCTCCTGCGAGGGCATAAAGGTGCAGCGGCCTTGCGCGTTGTATTTCAGGCCGTGATAGCCGCAGACCACCGTGTCGCCCTCGAGACGTCCCTTGGACAGCGGCACCAGCCGGTGCCAGCAGGCATCCTCCAGCGCGCTGACGCCGCCATCGGAGCGTCGATAGATCGCCACATGCTTGCCGCAGATCGTGCGCGGGAAAAGCTGGTGCTTGATGTCGGCATCCCAGGCGGCGGCGTACCAGGCGTTCAGCGGGAATGAAGCGGGCATCGTATTCCTCCGTGGCGCAGTTCTTGAGTCCTGTTTGTATACAGGGATGGCGTTTGAAGGGACGATATCTCAATAAAACGGGGATTAGAACCAGTTTATGTATACTGAAGTTGAAAAATATCTCTGGAATAGGTATTAAAAAACCGCCCCTGAGGACGGTTTTTCGTGAAGGCTGTATACCTCGATGGTGGGATCAGACTTCCCGTCTGTTCAAAAACGCCAGCCGCTCGAACAGGTGCACGTCCTGCTCGTTCTTCAGCAGCGCGCCGTGCAGCGGCGGAATCAGTTTGCGCGGGTCGCGCTCCCGCAGCATCTCCGGCGACATATCCTCATTGACCAGCAGCTTCAGCCAGTCGAGCAGTTCCGACGTCGATGGCTTCTTCTTGAGGCCGGGCACATCGCGCACCTCGAAGAAAATACGCATCGCTTCGGCGACGAGGCGATGCTTGATGCCGGGGAAGTGGACCTCGACGATCTGGTTCATGGTGTCGATGTCGGGGAACTTGATGTAGTGGAAGAAGCAACGGCGCAGAAACGCGTCGGGCAATTCTTTCTCGTTGTTCGATGTGATCATCACGATAGGGCGCTTTGCCGCCTTGATGGTCTCGCCGGTCTCGTAAACATGGAATTCCATGCGGTCGAGCTCGAGCAGAAGGTCGTTCGGGAATTCGATGTCAGCCTTGTCGATTTCGTCGATCAGCAGCACCGGTCGCTCTGCATGGGTGAAAGCTTCCCACAGCTTGCCGCGCTTGATGTAGTTGCCGATATCCGAGACGCGGGGATCGCCGAGCTGGCTGTCGCGCAGGCGCGAGACGGCATCGTATTCGTACAGGCCCTGCTGCGCCTTTGTGGTCGACTTGATGTGCCAGGTCAGCAGCGGTGCGCCCAGCGCCTTGGCGACTTCTTCGGCCAGTACGGTCTTGCCAGTGCCCGGCTCGCCCTTCACCAGCAGCGGGCGTTCGAGCACGATAGCGGCATTGACCGCGACCTTGAGATCATCGGTCGCGACATAGTTTTCGGTGCCGGTAAATTTCATGGAGACTTTGCCTTGTTCTTCTTGTCGCGCGGACGCGCGCCGCCGAAAATGATGGGAATCGCGGTAGGCGATCGCAGAGTGAGGGGATGCGACGTCAGCGCCGGATCAGCGACAGGATGACGAGCACGATCACCGCGCCGATGGTGGCGTTGATGATGTCGCGGATCGCCCCGACGCCAAGGCTCACACCCAATCGCGGTAGCAGCCAGCCAGCGACCAGTGCGCCGATGATGCCGATTACGATATTGCCGAGCAGGCCGAAGCCGGCGCCACGAACGATCAACCCGGCCAACCAGCCGGCAATGGCACCGATCAGCAATGCTGCGAGAATTCCCATGGATCAATCCTTCGCGGGCGACATCAAGTGACGCGCCATTCCTGTTGTGATCATCAGCCGTCGGCCAATTTGGCCAGCCGGCACGTTTCCGGGCGAAGTTTAATTGAATTATTGGTCAGGTCCAGCCACCATTCCGGGCACTTCGCGGGACCTTTTGCGATGACGAAGAACATATCATGGCGGGGAAAAGCCGGGCGGTCTGGCGGCAATTGGCGGATCAGCCGTTGTGCGAAAAGCCCGCGCTGAAATATTCGCGTTGCAGCGCCGAATTGGCGACAACGCAATCTCGACCACGTCGTTTGGCCTCGTAAAGCGCCAGATCGGCCTCGCCGACCAGGACGGCTTCGTTCGAGGTGAGGCTGTTCCGGCTGGCGACGCCGACGCTGATCGACAGGTGGCCACGGGTTGATGCCATATTTGGAATCTCCAATGCCCTGACTCGAAAACGCAGGGCTTCCGCGATAGTGATCGCATCGGCCTCGGATACGTCCGGCAAAACGATGGCGAACTCCTCGCCGCCATAACGTGCGGACAATGCCGGCGTATTGATCGTGGCGTCGGCGATGACGGATGCGACGCGTTTCAGGCATTCGTCGCCGGCCTGGTGGCCGTTGCTGTCATTATAGCCCTTGAAGTTGTCGACATCGATCAAAAGCACCGACATCTCGTCGTGCTGCTCAAAGACGCGGCGCAGAAAGCCGTCGAGTGTGCGGCGGTTGGCGAGCCCCGTCAGCCCGTCAGTGGTCGCGAGTTCGGCGAGCTTTGTATTCAACGACGTCAACTCGTCCTGCATGCTTTTTCGAAGGGTGACGTCGCGTAGCACGCCTACGATTTCGACCTTGTCGCGATCGATCTGGCGGGTGGCCAGTTTGAAGTTAACCTCCACCCAAGCGAGTGAATGGTCGTCACGATAAGTTCGAAAAATCACGGTGCGGTTCGCTGTGAGATCTTTTAATTGCGCGCTGGCCGCCTTCACGGCTTCCACATCCTCCGGGTGCACCAGTTCGAAACAGGAGCGCCCGAGCAGATCTTTCGGATTATGCCCCAAAACGAATTCGACCGAATGCGAGACGAAGACGATATTTCCAAAGCGATCGAGCAGGATAATAACATCGGCGATGTTGTCGGCGAGCAGGCGATAGCGGGACTCGCGCTGGCGAAGCGCGTGTTCCATGTTGAGCCGGAAGCGGAACTGGGTCGATAGCAGTGCGGCGAGCAGGATCACGGTGCAGAGCAGGACTGAAGCAACGATAACGTCGGACAGCAGGTTGCTCTTCCATATGGCCAGCACCTGATCCTCGGGAATCGCAACTGTCACGATCAGCGGATACTGCGTGGTTTGCTCGTAGCTGAAATATTTGGTGATACCGTCAAACGGCGAATCGATCTTGTAGAAGCCTGCCAGACTCTGTTTCAGACGGGTCTGAATGAGTTGAGTTCCGGAGAGGTCCTTTCCAACCTCCATCGATGGCCAGTGAATCAGCAGTATGCCGTCGCTTCGGATCAGGCTGATGCCGCCGCTCTCGCCGATCTGGAATGTTTTGTAGAAATCGCTGAAGTACTGATTGTCGATCGCGCCCGTCATCACGCCTTTGAAGCTGCCATCGGGGCTGTCGATCCGCTTCGACAGGATGATTGACGTGCGGCCGGTTAGCCGCGACGTGATGGGAGCGTTGATCCTGATATTGGAGTCGGTGTGATCGCGATGATAGGTGAAATAGTCGCGGTCGGAATTATTGTGCGTTGGCGTTTCCGGCAGCGAGGAATAGCGCCAGTTCCCAAGCGTATCGAATACACCGATTTCGCGCAGCTGTGGCAGTGCATTCGCCGTGTTGGCCAGAAACGTGTTGAAGCGATCCGGCTGTGGGTTTTGGTACTTCAGCAGATCCGCCATCCCGCTCATGGCGATATCGATGGCCTGTATCGAGCGCGAAGCATGTTCGACCAGCGAATGTGCGAGGTTTCGACTGTCGGTTTCGCTTTGCGCCAATACGGTCTGGCGGGCATCGAGCGCCTTCCAGACGACAAGCCCGAGCACGCACGCGCTCATCGCCAGCACGAACAGCGTGACGATCACACCTGGCGCGGAGAGTCGGCTCGGCGAACTGCTGGTCAGTGTCGTGGGTACGGTCATTCGATTCTATGTTGACAGCAAAACAGGCCATCACCATGGCCGTCGTTGCTTTCACGATAGCTAAGAATGCCCGCCGATGGCGGGACACCGCGCTGCGTGGTTACTGACGCCGGAATTGTTGAAACAAATACCTGCAATCTGACAAGCGATTGCTTGACCATGCCGCGGAGCGGAATTCGCCCCGGTTTGACTGACAAATCTCGCTTATTCCGGATATGCGCCGCGATGGCGCGCCACGGAGCTGTGTAGGCTTCTACCACATCCGGCCCTTGACGGACGCGGGTGGTCGGGCAATCTGTCAATCATGTTCTTGCAATTCTTCACATCGCTGCGCGATGCACAGGTCCCGGTGACCCTGCGCGAATATCTCACGCTGATGGAGGCGCTCGACGCCGACCTCGCTGATCAGTCGGTGGAGAATTTCTATTATTTGTCCCGTGCAGCGCTGGTGAAGGACGAGCGCAATCTCGACAAGTTCGATCGGGTGTTCGGGACGGTCTTCAAGGGGCTTGAGAGCCTGCTCGACGCCATGGAAAAGGCGGAGATTCCGGCCGAGTGGCTGAAGAAGCTCGCCGAGAAATATCTCACCGAGGAAGAAAAGAAGCAGATCGAGGCCATGGGCTGGGACAAGCTCATGGAAACCCTGCGGAAGCGCCTTGAAGAGCAGAAGGAACGTCATCAGGGCGGCAACAAATGGATCGGCACCGCCGGGACATCACCGTTTGGTGCCGAAGGCTACAATCCCGAAGGCATCCGTATCGGCCAGGAAAAGAGCCGCCACCGGCGCGCGGTGAAGGTCTGGGACAAGCGCGAGTTCAAGGATCTCGACGGCAATGTCGAGCTTGGAATCCGCAACATCAAGGTGGCGCTGCGCCGTCTGCGCAAGTTTGCCCGCACCGGTGCGCCGGATGAACTCGATCTCGACACCACCATTCGCGAGACCGCCAATCATGGTTATCTCGACGTCCACATGCGGCCGGAACGGCGCAATGCGGTCAAGGTCCTGGTGTTCTTCGATATCGGTGGATCCATGGATTCGCATATCGAGCAGGTCGAGGAACTGTTTTCGGCGGCGAAGAGCGAATTCAAGCACATGGAGTATTTCTACTTCCACAACTGCCTCTATGAAGGCGTGTGGAAGCAGAACAAACGCCGCTTCACGGACCGCACGCCGACCTGGGACGTGCTGCACAAATACGCCCATGACTACAAGATCGTGTTCGTCGGCGACGCCTCGATGTCGCCTTACGAGATCATGGTGCCCGGCGGTTCGGTCGAACATGTGAACGAAGAGTCCGGCTCGGTCTGGCTGGAGCGCATCACGCAGACCTATCCGAATGCGGTATGGCTCAATCCTGTCGCCAAGCGGCACTGGGACTACTCGGAGTCCACGACCATCATTCGCCGGCTGTTCTCGGAGCGAATGTATCCGCTGACGATTGAAGGTCTCGAAGGTGCAATGAAGGAACTGGTGCGGAAAGCATGACGCAGACGATTACCCGCGGCTACAAGGCGCTGCTCGACGAAGCCAACGCGCAGATCGAGACGATGAGCGTCGAAGACGTGATGAAGGCTGCGCAGAGCCCTGACGTCGTCATCGTCGATATCCGCGATCCCCGCGAGATCGAGCGCGAAGGCAAGATCCCCGGCTCGTTCTCCTGCACCCGCGGCATGCTGGAATTCTGGATCGATCCGGAAAGTCCCTATGGCAAGCCGATCTTTCAGGAAGACAAGAAGTTCATTTTCCATTGCGCCAGCGGCTGGCGCTCGGCGCTGGCCGCCAAGACCGCGGCCGATATGGGCCTGAAGCCGGTGGCGCATCTGGGCGGCGGCTTCACCGCCTGGCGCAATGCAGGCGGCGCGGTCGAGAAGGTCGAGCCGAAGGCGTCGAAGTAATCGTAACTCTCGGCCGTCATGCCCGGCGAATGCCGGGTATCCACGTCTTGCCGCGAGTGAAGACGTGGATGGCCGGGACAAGCCCGGCCATGACGGTGTTTCAAAATAAAAGGGCACTTGTGCATGACATCCACAGATCCTCTCGTCTCGACCGAATGGCTCGCCGCGCATCTCGGCGATCCCAAAGTCAAGGTTGTCGACGCGTCGTTCAAGATGCCCGGCGTGTTGCCGCTGCCGGTCGATGACTATCTCGCCGCGCATATTCCGGGCGCGGTGTTCTTCGACGTCGATGCGATCTCCGATCACTCCGTGCCGTTGCCGCATATGTATCCGGATGCTGACCAGTTCGCGCGCGACATCGCCGCGCTCGGCATTTCCTCTGATGATACGGTCGTCACTTATGATGCGGGTGGCTGGGTCGCGGCGCCGCGGGCGTGGTGGATGTTCCTCTCTTACGGCCACGCCAATGTGAAGGTGCTCGATGGCGGGCTGAAGAAATGGAAGGCCGAAGGTCGCGCGACGGAGACCGGAAAGTCGTCACCGAAGCCTGGCACTTTCAACGCCACGCTCGACAAATCGTACATCCGCAGCAAGGCGCAGGTCGTTGCCAATCTGGATTCGCGCAAAGAGCAATTGATCGATGCGCGTGCCGCCAATCGCTTTGAGGGAAGTGTCCCTGAACCGCGCGCGGGCATTCGCTCCGGTCACATCCCCGCCAGCCGCAACCTGCCTTACAACCTGTTGTTCGACGCTGCGACCGGCACGATGAAGCCGCTCGAAGAATTGCGCGCAGCCTTCACCGGCACGGGGCTCGATCTGGACAAGCCCATCGTCACCACGTGTGGCTCGGGCGTATCTGCGGCGGTGTTGACGCTGGCGCTTTATCGTCTCGGCGTGCGCGGTTCAGCGCTCTATGACGGCTCGTGGTCGGAATGGGGGCAGCCCGACGGTCCGCCCGTCGCGACCGGACCGGCGTAACCGGGGTCGAGGTCAGCGCGCGACCGGCAATCCGAACGGGTCAGTTGGCTGTGGTGCAGCGGCCGCCATAGGCCTAGCGGCCACACGCCGCTTTTTGACGACGATGCGCTTCTTCACGATCTTCTTGGCGGGCTCTGCAGCAGGCTTCGCTTTTGGCAGTGGAACCGACTCGGTATCGACGGGCGGTCCGCCTAGCATCGCAATTTTCGTCGAAGACAATTTTGCGTCATCGTCGGTCAGCGTGGCCGTCTGTTGTGGCCCCGCTACAACCTCTGCTGCGGCGGCTGGTGCTGGAACGGTGGCAGGCTCGGGAGGAGGGGCAGCAACTGGTTCGACGAAGGTCGCTGGGGCGACGGCAACCGTCGTTAGAGGTTCCCGCTCTTCGACCTTCGTTGCTTCCGACTTCGCTGCAACTTCAGGCTTCGGCGTCGCCGCCACCGGGGCAGTCATCTCGGCGGCCGCTGCGGCCTGGGTCGACAGGGGCGCGGCGGTCTCGGGTAAGGCAATCTTTTCCAGCTCCGCAGGAGCCGCGATGGGGGGCACTTGTTCTGCCGCCGATGTCACGGGGACCGCTGGTGGCGCGACAGCCTCAGGGGTGGGCACTGGTGCCTCGACGCGCAGCATGGCCAATGTCGGCGGAGCTTCGACGGGCTGCTGGGCAAAGACGGTCGGCGGCGCGCGCCTGGTCGGAATGGTCGCGAATTCCTGATGGGCAGAGCGCAGCAGGGCTGCGGCACCAAGGCCGAAGACCACCAACGAGACTGTGAGCAGGACGGCTGCGAACAGAAATCGGAAACCCGGAAGCATGAATGGCAGTTCCGCCTTCGGACAGACCGTGGAAGGCTTTCGAACGACGGGGACGCGGTGACAACACTGGAAGCGGCCCGTTCCGCAGAATCGGCTGCCGCCAAAGCGTCGCGAATCAGGACCATTTGAGGATAACGCACGGCCTCAGGAACCGTTTGTTAAAAAGTGAGATGCACAACTGAGGACGCATTCCTGAGCAGTGATTTCAGCGGGGGTGAGGCAAGATAGCCACGCCGGCGTGTGATCTCGCGAATATGACCGAAATGGGAAGCTTTTTTCCGGAATTGTCTTGAATGCGCCGCTATCCTGCGCGATCTGACGGCATGTTCCGGTTTTTGCTTGAGCTTATACAAGGGCAATGATGATCAAGCGTGTTTTGACGACATTGGCGACCGTGGCTCTCGGTAGCGTCGCGGGTCATTCGCTCGCGGTGGCGCAGGGCTATCCTGTGGGCACGCCAAGCGGCTATTCGATTCCGGCCGATCCCAATTATCCCCCGGGCGGCTATCCGGCCAATTCGCGCGCCGATCGCGCGCTGGACGCCATGCCGGACTTTGACGCACTCGACGAAGATGACGCGCCGCCCTCTCGTGGTGGCCGGCCGATGACGGGGCTGTCCGCGCCCGGAATTGCGCCCCAGAGCCCGGTGATGTCTCCGGATGACCCGCGCTATGGTCGTCCTGCTGGTGCTGCCCCGGTTTATTCCGATCGCGCCATGCCGCAGGGGCCGGTGATGTCGCCGGACGACCCGCGTTACGGCCGCCCGATGGCGCCGCCGGCGGTGGTCTATTCGAACCGTGGCAACGGTGATGGCGCAGTGCGTCCGCCTGAAGGCATGGGCGGGCAGGGTGCCCCTGTGACCGGCTCGGTGCAGGGACAGGGTCTTGGTGCCAATGGCAGCTCTGTGATGGTGGCTTCATTGCCTCCGGAAGATCAGCCAGAAACTGGTCCGGCGCAGTTGCCGCCGCAGTTCCGCCGGCAGGAAGTGAATTTCGTCACGAAGGAGCCCGCGGGCACCATCGTCGTCGATACGCCGAACTTCTATTTGTACTATGTGCTCGGCAACAACCGCGCGATGCGCTATGGCGTCCGTGTCGGCCGCGACGGCTTCACCTGGAACGGTGTGCAGAAGATCACTCGCAAGGCAGAGTGGCCGGATTGGCATCCGCCGACCGAGATGATCGAGCGTCAGCCCTATCTGCCGCGCTTTATGGCCGGCGGCGAAGGCAATCCGCTCGGTGCCCGCGCCATGTATCTCGGCTCGACGGTCTATCGTATTCACGGCACCAACCAGCCGTCGACTATCGGCAAGTCCGTGTCGTCGGGCTGCTTCGGCATGCTCAACGACGACGTCTCGGATCTGTTCGAGCGCGTCAAGGTCGGTACCCGCGTGGTGGTGATGCCGGGCAAGGCTCCGGCAACGACCGCCTCCGCGCAGCCGGTCCCCGGCCCGAGCGCCAGCGCCGCGCCGGCGCCGCTGCCCGGTACCCAGCCGACATCGGTTCAGCCGCTACCGGCCCCGGTCAGCATTCGCTGATTTCCTTCAGCTGATTTCAAGAAAACGGGCGCTGTGTGATCACACAGCGCCCGTTTTCTTTTGCGTTTTGAACGCTTGCGTCAGTTGAGCTTGCGGACGGGGGCGCTGTTCAACCAGCCGCCGATCCCCTCGATCATCTCCGCATAGATCCGCTTGTAATTTTCGGCGGTGACATAACCGAGATGCGGCGTGATCACGACATTGTCGAGCTTGCGCAGCGGGCTGTCGAGCGGCAGTGGTTCATGGGAATAGGTGTCGATGCCGGCACCGGCAATTTTCCCGGCCTGCAAGGTCTCGAGCAGCGCGACTTCATCCACGATCGGGCCGCGTGCTGTGTTGATGAGATAGGCTGTCGGTTTCATCCGCGCGAGATCCACCCGTGACACCAATCCGCGTGAGCGATCACTCAGCACGAGGTGGATCGTAATGATGTCGGCCTGAGCGAACAGTTCTTCCTTGGTCGCGTAGGTCACGCCGGCTTTTTCGCAGGCCTCGGGCGTCAGATTGGTGCTCCAGGCAATGGTCTTCATGCCAAGCGCGCGGGCAATGCCGGCGACCTGGCTGCCGAGCTTGCCGAGGCCGATGATCCCGAGTGTCTTGCCTTCGATGTCCTCGCCGATCGTCACCTGCCAAGGCTTGCCGGCCTTCATGCGTGCGTTTTCAAAGCCGATCTTGCGGGTCAGTTCCAGCATTAGGCCGATGGTCAGGCCGGCCGTCGGATTGCCCACCATCGCGGTACCGCAGACGGTGACGTCATGAGCCTTGGCGGCCTCGAAATCGATCGCGGCATTGCGCATGCCTGAGGTGATCAGCAGCTTGAGTTTCGGCAGCGCTTCGAACATCGCGCGTGGAAACGGCGTCCGCTCGCGCATGGCGCAGATGATCTCGAAATCCTTCAGCGCCGTGGCTGCCTCGTCTGCCGACGCGAATGGCTTGTCGAAGACCGTGACCTCGATGCGATCGTCAAGCACGCTCCAGTCGCCGAGTCTCAAGGCCACGTTCTGATAGTCGTCGAGAATTGCACAGCGCAGCCGCGTCATGGGATCGTCCATCCGGTGTGGTGATGACGGTGTTGAAGCCGTCAGGGGATGGACACATTGCGCGCCTCGCGGGCGTGCGCAAGCGTCTGCATCGTCGGCGGCAGTGCGATCAGCTTAATGTGAGGGCGGGACCGGCGCGGACGGGTCCTTGGCGCGACAGGCGGGGCCCGGGCCGCGCATGTAATGCTGCTCGGGCCGGTAAGGATCGAAGGCGGCGACGAAGAACAGCTGCCAGAACGTCCGGATTTCGTGGAGTAGGCCTGGGCGCGCCGCGCGGGTTTCGGCGGCTGGAGAGGGGACTGATGTAATGATCGCCATGACGAGGCTCCGCCTGTCTGCCCGCGACTTCAGTCGCGAGGGGCATGATTGATCGCCCTGGGAGCACTCTTGGCGGAAGTCGTTAAAAAGCGGTTTTAATTGTCATAATGGCTGCCTCGAAGAAGTGCAGAGTTACCAAATCCTTAAGACCCCCGGTTGCCCTTTCGGGGCCACGCCGCTACATCAGCGACAACCCATTTTTCACGCCCGCGACGGTTTTCAAGGATCACGATGGCTCGCCAATTCGTCTACTTCATGCAGGGTCTGACCAAGGCCTATCCGACCCGCAAGGTGCTGGATAACGTCCATTTGTCGTTCTACCCGGACGCCAAGATCGGTGTGCTCGGTGTCAACGGCGCCGGTAAGTCAACGCTGCTCAAGATCATGGCGGGCCTCGACAAGGAATACACCGGCGAGGCCTGGGTCGCGCAGGGCGCGCGCGTCGGCTATCTCGAACAGGAACCGCAGCTCGATGCGTCTTTGAACGTCCGCGAGAACGTCATGCTTGGCGTCGCCAAGCAGAAGGCTGTTCTCGATCGCTACAACGAGCTGGCGATGAACTACTCGGAAGAGACCGCCGACGAGATGACCAAGCTGCAAGACGAGATCGAGGCGCAAGGCCTCTGGGATCTCGACAGCAAGGTCGACCAGGCGATGGACGCGCTGCGTTGTCCGCCTGATGATGCCGACGTCACCAAGCTCTCCGGCGGTGAACGCCGCCGCGTCGCGCTCTGCAAGCTGCTGCTTGATGCACCCGAACTGCTGCTGCTCGACGAACCGACCAACCATCTCGACGCCGAGTCCGTCTCATGGCTGGAAGGCCATCTGCGCAACTATCCCGGCGCGATCCTGATCGTGACCCATGATCGCTATTTCCTCGACAATGTGACGTCCTGGATTCTCGAACTCGATCGCGGCCGCGGTATTCCGTACGAGGGCAACTACTCGTCCTGGCTGGTGCAGAAGCAGAAGCGCCTGGCACAGGAAGGCCGCGAGGACGCAGCCCATCAGAAGACGCTGGAACGCGAGCAGGAATGGATCGCCTCGTCGCCCAAGGCACGTCAGGCCAAGTCGAAGGCGCGCTACCAGCGCTATGACGAGCTGCTCAAGAAGGCCAGCGAGAAGCAGACCCAGGGTGCGCAGATCACCATTCCGGTGGCCGAGCGCCTCGGCGACAACGTCGTCGACTTCGAAGGTCTCACCAAGGCCTATGGTGATCGCGTGCTGATCGATGATCTGACCTTCAAGCTGCCGCCCGGCGGTATCGTCGGCGTCATCGGCGCCAATGGCGCCGGCAAGACGACGCTGTTCAAGATGATCACCGGCCAGGAGAAGCCCGATAGCGGCACGATCACCGTCGGCGAGACCGTTCATCTCGGTTATGTCGATCAGTCGCGCGATGCGCTCGACGGCAAGAAGACTGTCTGGGAAGAAATCTCGGGGAATAACGAACTGATCCTGCTCGGCAAGAAGGAAGTTAATTCGCGCGGCTATTGCTCGTCGTTCAACTTCAAGGGCGGCGATCAGCAGAAGAAGGTCGGCGCATTGTCCGGCGGTGAACGCAACCGCGTGCATCTCGCCAAGATGCTGAAGTCCGGCGCCAATGTCCTGCTGCTCGACGAACCGACCAACGACCTCGACGTCGACACGCTACGTGCGCTGGAAGAGGCGCTGGAAGACTTCGCCGGTTGCGCCGTGATCATCAGCCATGACCGCTGGTTCCTCGACCGTATCGCGACGCATATGCTCGCTTTCGAAGGCGACAGCCATGTTGAATGGTTTGAAGGCAACTTCCAGGACTACGAGAAGGACAAGATGCGCCGGCTCGGGCAGGATTCGATCATCCCGCATCGCGTGAAATACAAGAAACTGACGCGCTGAGGAGAACTCTCAAATGGCCGACTGGAGCGCGCAGCAGTATCTGAAGTTCGAGGACGAGCGAACCAGGCCGGCACGGGATCTGCTCGCGCAGATTCCGCTTCTCGATGCCCGCAAGGTCGTCGACATCGGCTGCGGGCCTGGCAACTCGACGGAACTTCTGGTCAATCGCTGGCCACAAGCGTCGGTCATCGGTGTCGATACGTCGGCCGATATGCTGCGGCAGGCGCGGGAACGTCTGCCCGCGCAGACGTTCATCGAAGCCAACATCGCTCATTGGGTAGCGCCGGCCGGCTCCGATGTCTTGTTTGCCAATGCCGTGTTTCAGTGGGTGCCGGATCACATCAAGCAGCTGAAGCGTCTGGTCGGTGCCTTGCCTGACGGCGGCGTGCTGGCCGTGCAAATGCCGGACAATCTCGACGAGCCCTCGCACATCCTGATGCGCGAGGTCGCTTATCTCGAGCCATGGCGCGCGCAGCTCTCGAAGGCTGCGGAGCTGCGCGACTCGCTGCCGAAGCCCGGGGCCTATTACGATGCGCTGCAGCCGCTGTGTTCGCGGGTCGAGATCTGGCACACCGTCTACTATCATGCATTGGCCGATGCCGCCGCGATCGTGGAATGGGTGAAGGGTACCGGGCTGCGTCCGTTCGTCGATCCGCTGGAGCCGCCGGAGCGCAAGGCTTACATCGCTGAGTATACCGCGCGCATCGCCGCCAGTTATCTGCCGCAGGCGGATGGCAAGGTTCTGCTGAAATTTCCGCGGATCTTCATTGTCGCTGTCAAATAGCTGATGCGGCCAGTTGCCGCGCATTCACGACATCATCGCGTCCAGAGCGCGCCGTTATAAGATCGGCGCTTCCATTGCATTCCGATTCGACCCATAGCGAGCCCCCCCATGTCCATGACGCCCGAAACGCCATTGCCGCCCAGAGGAAAAGGCGGGGCGATGCGACCGATTCCGGCGCTGATCTTTGGCTCGCGCTGGCTGCAGCTGCCGCTCTATATTGGCCTGATCGTGGCGCAGTGCGTCTATGTCGTGCTGTTCCTCAAGGAGCTCTGGCACCTCATCGCACACTCGTTCGACTTCAGCGAACAGCAGATCATGCTGGTCGTGCTGGGTCTGATCGACGTTGTGATGATTTCCAACCTGCTGGTGATGGTGATTGTCGGTGGCTACGAGACCTTCGTATCGCGGCTCAATCTGAACGGTCACCCGGACGAGCCGGAATGGCTCAGCCACGTCAATGCCAGCGTGCTGAAGATCAAGCTGGCGATGGCGATCATCGGCATCTCGTCGATCCATCTGCTGCGCACCTTCATCGAGGCCGGCAATCTCGGAAGCACCAGCGCGCGCACGACGAACTACACCGAGACCGGCGTGATGTGGCAGACCATCATCCATATCGTGTTCATTCTCTCGGCCGTTGGCATCGCCTATGTGGACAAGCTCTCGAACGGAGTTGTTCCGCATTCGCCAGAAAACGGTCACGGCAAGCAGGGCCATGGAGGCCACGCGCATTGAAATTGAAGCCGGGCATGTGGACGACACTGCGACCGCTCTCAGTCGTCGTCGTCCTGTGCCTGATAATCGGGCCGGCTCCGTTGCTTGCTGCACCTGACGCCGGCTTCACCACCTTCATTGCTTCGCTCTGGCCGGAAGCCCAACAAGCTGGCATCTCGCGCAAGACCTTCGATGAGGTCACACGCGGGCTCGAGCCGGACTACAAGCTTCCGGATCTCATTTTGCCCGGCCGTCCTGCGACTGGTGCGCCGTCGCAGGCGGAATTCGTGCAGGTGCCGGCGGATTATGTAAAGGAGGCCAGCGTCATCCGGCTGGCGGGTGAGGGGCAGCGGCTGTTGCAGAAGCACCGCGCGACACTGGCTGCCATCGAACAGCGCTTCGGCGTGCCGGCGACGATCATCCTGGCGATCTGGGGGCGCGAGACCGATTACGGTCGGTATGCGTTGCCCTATGACGGCATTCGCGTGCTGGCGACGCAAGCCTATGTCGGTCGCCGCAAGGACCAGTATCGCGGCGAGTTCATCGCGGCACTGAAGCTGATCGAGCGCGGCGACGTATCGCGCAAGGATCTGCGCGTGTCCTGGGGCGGCGCGACGGGGCTCACGCAATTCCTGCCGTCGGAACTGGATAAGCACGGCGTCGATTTTGACGGCGACGGCCGTGTCGATATCTGGAAGTCGGTGCCGGATGCGCTGGCATCAGCGGCGCAGCAACTCACGAACAAGGGTTGGCAGCGCGGTCTGCGCTGGGCCTATGAAGTGCGTGCGCCGGCCAATGCCGACTGTACGATGGGTGTGCCAGAAGTCACCCGGCCGATTGGGGAGTGGATTCGTGCCGGCTTCATTCCGGTCCGTGGCGAGAAGCTCAGCGCGGCGGAGCAGGCGCAGTCGGCATCGCTGCTGCAGCCGGAGAGCATCTATGGCCCGGCCTTCCTGACGACGAAGAACTATTTCGTCATCAAGGAATACAATTTTTCCGATCTCTATGTGTTGTTCGTCGGCCATCTCAGTGATCGAATGGCTAATGCGCAGCCCTTTGCTACGCCGTGGTCGGCATCGAACCAGTTGCGCAGCACCGATGTCGAGGCCATGCAGCGGCACCTGACGAGGCTTGGTCTCTATGCCGACAAGATGGACGGCAAGGCCGGCATGAAGACGCGTGCCGCGCTCGGTGCCTATCAGAAGTCAGCGGGCCTCAAGGTCGATTGCTGGCCCAGCGAGACGGTGTTGCGTGCGATGAACGCAAGATAGTCGCACCTTCAATCGCCCAACGAAAAACCCGGCCGCGTAAACGGCCGGGTTTTGAATTTGGATCGTGCGCGCGAATGCGCAGTCGTCAGATCAGATCAATTGCAAACTTCGACCGGACGCGAACGCCAGACGCCGCGATATTCGTCCCAGACGCGCTGGCGGACGACACGGCATTCCGGTTCGACATACACCGGAGCGGGGGCGTAGCCGTAGCCATAGGCCGGAGCCGGACGGCTGGCTGCAATGGCGCCACCGAGGAGAGCGCCACCGATCAGGCCACCGGCAACGCCAGCGGCGATGCGGCCACCGTCGGCCTTTGCGGCAGGCGCAACAGCAACCAGCGAACCGGCAACCGTCGCGGCGGCGAGCAAGGCGGAAATCGTCTTCTTCATCTCAGGTCTCTCCAGAAGGGCGCCGCAAGCGACGCACGGTTAAAGGTCTACTCACGCTGCGATTCGAACTGACGATCTCACTTAGAAGCGCCCAACCGTCAATTCGATGTAAACGTTAGCCAGTCAGTGATCCGAAAAAGCGGTTTTTTCGGGCCATTGCAAGCATCACGCACTGGAAATGTCGTAGGTTTCCGATGCGTAACAGGAGATCAGAGTGATCTCAGAGATCGCATGATCCCGGAGATCGTACGATCTCAGCCGCACACGCGGACGCGGCGAATGCGCCAGCCATAGCCGTCCCAGAAACGCTGACGTTGCCAGAAACAGTCGCCGTAATAGCCCGGGCCGGCCACATAGGCCGGACGGCCGTAATAGCCGTAGCCGGGACCATAATATCCCGAGCCGGCAGCGATTGCGCCGCCAAGCAGGGCGCCGCCAATCAGACCTGCAGCCACCGCGCCACCGCCGCCATGTCCACGCCAGTGCTGCGCGCTTGCCGATGTCGGAGCCATGGCGGAAACGGCCAGGGTGGCAACGGCGGCAATGGCCATCAGAGTTTTCTTCATGGCATTCCCTTTCTCAATCGGGCTTCGCTCACACATAGCGCTGCCTGACGCGAAAAGTTTCATACTTCACTTGAATGATCAATGAACGGGACCGCGCGATCCAGGTTACATCTTGATCTTAAAGCCATTCCGAACAGAGGTCCGCGACCCTCCCTAAGGGCATGCCACGGCGCAGGCGGTTGCTGGATAGGGGCATTCTGTCGGCTAGCCGTCATCTGATCACGGCGCTTGCGAGGTTCAGACGAATTTTAGATTCGTTCCAATTTCTCTCATGCGATCAGTAGTTTGGAATAGCTTCAAAGTCGGCGTTTTCCTTTTGCATCGGGGCGGCCTCTTACATATCCAAGAGGGGTCCTGACCTGCGAGTTCGCCTTCATCTCATGATCGTTTGTTCCTGCAACGTCTTTTCCGACCATGATGTCCGTAGTGCCGTTGCCGGAGCGCGTCCGCCGCGTACGCCGGGGCAGGTCTATGGATGCCTCGGTTGCAGCGCCCAGTGCGGACGGTGTGTACGGACAATCAAGAAGATCATGGACGAAGCGCTGGGCGCTTGTGCCAAGTCCTGCTGTGCCGGCTGCCCGCATACGGCGGCCCATGGGCAGTCTCACACCGAAACTCATGCGCATATCGAACTGGCAGATATTGCCTCGATCGAAGCGGCAGCCTAAGCACTTATAAATTCAACAGCTTTCCAGCTTTTCCACGCTCCTTGCCGAATTGAGCAAAGAAGGGTTGTCCTGTCGGTGAATCTGATTTAGAAACATTCTAAATTCAGACGAGGGCCTGTTTCGGACGGGTTCAGCAGACAGGAGAACATCATGAAGGGCGACCCGAAGGTCATCGAATTCCTCAACAAGGGCCTGCGCAGCGAGCTCACCGCGATCAGCCAGTATTGGCTGCACTTCCGGCTCCTGAATCACTGGGGCTTGGTCGACATGGCCAAGATGTGGCGCAAGGAATCCATCGAAGAGATGAATCACGCAGATCGTTTTACCGATCGCATTCTCTTCCTGGACGGCTTCCCGAACATGCAGGTTCTCGATCCGTTGCGCATCGGCCAGACGGTCAAGGAAATCATCGAATGCGATCTCGCTGCCGAAATCGGTGCCCGCACGCTGTATGAAGAAGCCGCCACCTATTGTCACGGCGTCAAGGATTACGTCTCGCGTGATCTGTTCGAGAAGCTGATGAAGGACGAGGAAGGTCACATCGACTTCCTCGAAACCCAGCTCGATCTGATCGAGCGGATCGGTATCGATCTCTACACCCAGAAGCACATGGGTGGCCTTGAGAGCGAGTTCTAGGCCAGGATCATCCCCGGCGTCTCAATAGACGCCGGACAATGTCGTCCGCCCCTGTTCCGGCAGGGGCGGTTTAGGCATATCGCATTTGGAGAATGCCGCGCGGATCGCGGCAGTCGATCCCTCCAGCGGATATTCTACGGCCGTTCGACCCCCGTTGATCGACCTGATCCGGACATACAACGTCTTCGCACCGGCAAGCTCGCTGACGAAGGTCGCGATCTCTGCCCTGTCTTCGATGACGATGATCTGGTTTCCCCGCACCACCCGCGAGCCGACGTCGTCGTGACCAGGTTTTCCGTCGAAGCGATAGCCGAGCACCGTGTTGCGGTTGCTGCCGATCTTGAAATCAAAGGCGAAGCGGATCAGCGGCGCGCCATCGATGCATGTCAGCAGCAATGACGAGACACGTGGAAAATCCACATTGCTGTTTGACGCTTCGGCAAAGACATAGGCGCTGGGCAATTCGGCGCCGGTGATGCGGTCGATCTGGTGCGGGATCAACCATTCGCCCGCATAGGTTTCGTCCCGTTCTGTCACGAATGGATCGCGCGCGCAGCCGCCTAGGATGACGCCCGCGACCGTCATCAGCTGAATCAACGCAACGCCACGCACAACGCTCTCCCCAAGCGTCGTCATTATACAACCTTAAGTGATAATTTCAAATAGGGGTTGTGCGTGGATGGCCGCGGCTGCCGGAGCTCCTTTTGGCTCCGGACGAGGCCGACGAGCTACAGCTGCTGGCGATAGGCGACGTCGATCTGTTCCTGGGTCATCGGTTCACCGAGTTTGGTCTGGTCGTGAACCATTTCCGAGATGCTCGGCATCACCGAGCGCTTCACCTGCACCTCCGGCGACCACAGCTTCGAACGCATCAGCGCCTTGCCGCAATGAAAATAGGCTTCGGTCACGGTGATGCTCAACACCGCGCGCGGGAGCTTGCCGAACTCCTCCATCGACGCCATCAGTTCCGGGTCTTTAATCAGCCTGGCGACGCCGCTGACACGCAAGGTGTCGTCGATGCCCGGAACGAAGAAGATCAGCTGCACGTGGCCGCTGCCCGCCATCAGATTCTGGAACGTATCGATGCGATTGTTGCCAGGACGATCCGGCATCTGCAATTCGGTCGGCGAGGCAATCCGAACGAAGCCGACGCCGCCACCGCGCGGCGATGCATCGACAGTCCCGTCGGGACCCGACGAAGCAAGCACGCAGAACGGGGATAGCGAGATGAACTTGCTGGAATGCATGTCAAGCGTCGGTCGCGCCTTGGCGATCACGCGCGGATGCGGCGTTGGATAAATGGTGCGGAGTTCGTCTGCTGCGACGTCGGTCACGTCTGCTCTCCCGATGCAATTTGATGGTGCAAAACTAGCATGGCGGCGCCTTGCAGAAAAGTCGCGCAGACAGCACCGCAACCGACGCCGGAGTCACCATGTGACTCCATAACGTATGTGGTTTGTCGATTTGGCCCGTTCGCTATGAGTCTGTGGCGTCTTTGTGTGGCCCGGGCCAATTGATGACGCCGGCCCACCAATTCAACCGTGTGCGTGTCACAAGTGCAAGCGATGCGGCGATTTCAATGACGCCGCGGCGATGATGAGTTCGCGCGCGAAGGGCACCCAGGCGGGCGTGACGAGCAACAACTTCTCCGGCATGGCGAGATACGGCAATGCCGGCGCCATTGGACGCGTTGACGTCAGTTGGATCATTCACCTGTCTTCGCGATCAGGCCTTGTCGATGATGTGGGTGTTGGGACGATCACTGCCCGAGGCAGTTTCCTCGTGCCACTGCCCTTTTTCGTCCTCATAGGCGATCACCTCGGTGCGTCCCGGCACTCTCTGCTCGGCCGCGGCGCGCTTGGCGGCTGCGGTGGCGAGTGCGTGCGTCGCATACGGCTCGGAGAAGACGGCGCCAACCTTATAGGCCCAACCGCCATCATGCTCGACGATCACATAGGTCACTTCCGTCATATCGATCTCTCTTTATCCTGTAGCGCCCGCGGCGAGGTGACGGCGGGGCCAGAGTGACCTAACGCGCCGCGCGCAGAATTAGCCTCAAATTGGGCCCGATTGCCTGTGGATTGCAAGGCCGCACCCTGGCACCGTTTCGTGATCGTCATCACGCGGCGTCAGCCGGAACGAAACAGCTGATGATGATCTCGCCGCGATGGCGCATATACCAGACGACGGCTTCGCCAACGGGGTTGCCGCGATCGCGGATCACGGCGCGCGTCGGCACCTCCGTCCATATGCCTTCGATCGGCACCCAATAGGAGCCGTTGCGGACGTCATATTCGGTGCGATGGCCGTCGGAGATATCGCAACACGGCACGCCATTAGGGCTGATGACGCTTTTGAACCAGTTCCGGATATCGTCGGGCACATCGTTGAACTGGCCGCGATCGATGGCGTGAGCGGTCGTCGCCATCACGGTAAGCGCTGCCAGCAGCACCACTTGAATCAATCCCCGCATGCGAACCTCACGGTGTTGCATCACGCGCGGACGCCGGGTGCCGCACGGGACGACTCGGATTCTTGCGATGATTAAGCCCGAGCTATGGCGGCGACGCCTGCCCAAAGATTATACCCGGCGCGACGAGCTGGGGATCGCTGCGCTGCAGTATCGATCTGTTGGTCTCCTGGCTCGCGCTGCCATGCTAGCATCTGTGTCAAGCGGCCCGATCAAATGGCTGCGCCGGGGAGGATGACGATGCCCAGCCGTTCTATGCGCGCGTTGTGCGCTGCTGCTGTCGTGACATGTGCTTCGCTTGCTGCCGTGACCGCGTTCGCCGCTGATTATCCGGCGCCAAAGCAGGGCGACTGGATCGCGAAGGATTTCAAGTTTCATACTGGCCATGTGATGCCGGAGTTGAAGCTGCATTACACCACGGTAGGCGAGCCGAGCGGCCAGCCGGTGCTGGTGCTGCATGGCACCGGCGGTTCGGCGCAGAGCATATTGACGCCTGCTTTTGCGGGTGAGTTATTCGGCGCGGGCCAGCCGCTCGATGCCGCAAAATACTACATCATCATTCCCGATGCGCTCGGCCACGGCAAATCGTCAAAACCCTCTGACGGGATGAAGACTGCATTTCCGAAGTACAATTACGACGATATGGTCGATGCCCAGCACCGGCTGCTGATCGAAGGGCTCGGCATCAAGCATGTGCGGATGGTGATCGGCAATTCCATGGGCGGCATGCATGCGTGGATCTGGGGCGCTAAATATCCCGATGCGATGGACGCTCTGGTGCCGATGGCATCACAGCCTACGGAAATGAGCGCACGCAACTGGATGATGCGGCGCGTGATGATCGAGACCGTGCGCGCCGATCCAGATTACAAGGCCGGCAACTACACATCGCAGCCTGGCATGATCAAATTTGCCAGCGTGATGTATGGCATCGCGACAGCTGGCGGCACGCTGGCCTATCAGATGCTGGCACCAACCGGCGAGGCCGCCGACAAGAATGTCGATGACCGGCTCAAGGCGCCATTTGTCGCCGATGCAAATGATTTCATCTATCAGTGGGAATCCTCGCGCGACTACAATCCATCAGCAGGTCTGGAGAAGATCACATCCGTCGTGCTCGCGATCAACGCTGCCGATGACGAGCGCAATCCGCCGGAGACCGGGCTGATGGACGTCGCGCTGAAGCGGATCAAAAACGCGAAGATGCTGCTGATTCCGGCGAGCACCGAGACCCGCGGTCATCTCACGACAGGCGGTGCGAAATTCTACAAACAGCAGCTTCAGGATCTGCTGCAGACCGCACCGCAGCGGACCATGTAAAAAGTAAAGGCGACGGGCCGGCATTGCGGCGCGTCGCCTGATCTGTTGTTGCGCGTCCGTATCGAACGACGCAGCGGTGCTAGTCGTCCTTGTTCTTCTTGCGCTTCTTCTTTTTCTTGCCGTCGTCGGTTTCATCGGACTCATCCGCGATGGCGGCTTCGGCCTCGATCATCGCGGCGACGCGTTCGACGGCTTCCTGCTGCTCGCGCAGCAGGGCCTCTTCGCGCTCCTGCGCTTCGCGCAGGCGCATCTGGCGGTGGTCTTCCCAGGCGTCGAACACCATGTGCAGCCACGGCATGATCTGCTCGAGGCTCGGTAGCGCGCCGGGAGGACCTTGCTCGCCGCGCGGCCCGGCTTCGCCCTGCACGCCGGGCTTGCCCTGAAGGCCCTGTTCACCCCGTGGTCCCTGCGGCCCGGCCTTGCCCTGCGGTCCGATCGGACCAGGCTTGCCGTCGGCGCCAGCCTTACCATTGACGCCAGCCTTACCTTGGGGGCCTGCTTCGCCGCGCTTGCCCTGCGGCCCCGGCTTGCCATTGGCGCCGGCTTTGCCGGCCAGGCCCGGCTTGCCCTGCGCGCCGTCCGGCCCCGGCCGTCCGGGATGGCCCTGCGGTCCGGGAAGTCCCGGTTCGCCGCGGGGGCCGCGTAATCCGGTTTGGCTGATCGTATCTTTTGCCACGCCTCACACTCCGTATTGATTCTGTCCGGCCGCTTTTAACAGGGGATGGATGACGGCTTCAATTCGCCGCTGCTGCCATGCCACCACAGACATTGCCGGTTGCGCTTCACCACATGCGGACTAGCATCGGCTGTCGCTCGACCTGCTGGCACCTGCGCCAGTTTGGCGTGGCGGCGAACAGAAGATCAGGGAGGAGAACATGCGGAGAGGGCAGGTTCTGTGGTTGCTGTGCGGCGCCGTGGCGTTGCTGGGCGCACCTGCGCCGGCCCCGGCCGCCGGACAGCTCGCCGTCGCGGTGGCCGATTTCGACTATAGCGACACCTCCGGCGAGGAGGCCGACCAATCCGCGCAGCATCGCGACCGCATGACCATCTTCGCTGCACTGCTGCGCGACGGGCTGGCGCAGCGCGACTACCGCGTGGTGCGCCCGGCCTGTCCGCAGCCTGCCTGCACTGCCGTCAGCATGGCGCCCGACGATCTCGTCGCCGCAGCGCGCCGCGACGGTGCGCGTTACCTGGTCTATGGCGGCATCCGCAAGATGAGTACGCTGGTGCAATGGGGCGAGGTGCAGTTGTTCGATGTTGAGCGCGAGCAGCTGGTGATGCGCCGCGCCGTCACCTTCCGCGGCGATACTGACACCGCATTCCGCCGCGCCGCCGATTTCGTCAGCGAGACGGTGAAGGATGCGATGGCCGGCCGATGACCGTCGTTACGGTAGCGAAGCCACACACTCGATCTCGATAAGCATCGCCGGATTGGGCAGCGCCTGGACCACGCAAGTGGTGCGCGCCGGATAGGGCGGTGGTCCGAAGGCTTCGGCATACAGAGCATTCATGGGAGCCACGTCGGACGCGCGCGTCAGCAGCACGTTGACCTTGACGAGATGCGAGATGTCGGTGCCTGCATCCTTCAGTACTCGTTTGATCGTGCGCACCACAAATCCGAACTGCGCCTCGAATTGTTCCGGCAATTGGCCATTGGCGTCGAAGCCGGGAATGCCGGAGACGAACAGGAGATCGCCGACCCGCGCCGCATAGGACAGCGGCGGCGCTTTGATTCCGGGAGGGGGCGGGAAGTGCTGGATGGGCATGATCAGGCCTCGCGCTCATGTGACGGGCCAGCGTAGCAGGTCTAGGCAAGGTGCGCCCGCGAATTGCCGAGCCCTGTCGAACCGGAACGGGGTCCGCGGCGACTTACGCTCTCATCAGGGCAACGGGCGACGACATATGAAATCATATCTGGCGCTGCTGACCTTGTTGGCCCTCACGAGCGCAACGCATGCCGGCGAGATACGCCTAGGGGCGTCCATGCAGGTAAAACCGGATTCGATCTGGTTCGAGGATCGCGCGAATCTGGCGCGATGGCAGGCACTGAAGAAAGCCGGCGATTCAAAAGCTCTGGCGTCGTATCAGGATGGCCTGCTGCAGGCGCGCGAGGCATGGCAATTCACCAGGCCGCTCACTGTCAGAATTCGCGGCTTTGAGCCGAAGGCGCATCTCGTCGGTGTCGAGATGCAGACCGAAGACCGGCTGCAGGGCTCCACATGGGTGCTGGATACCAGCGCGCTCCAGGAATAGCGCCGCGCGCTAGCCGTGCCCCGGCACGTCGGCCCCATCCGCTGAATACTGTTTGATCTTGTTACGCATGGTGCGGACGGAGACGCCAAGCACGCGGGCGGCGTGGGTGCGATTGCCGTCGCAGCGCGCCAGCGTCTGTAGCATCAACTCGCGTTCGACCTCATGGACAGTCGCGCCGATCAGCATCGTCACGACCTCGCTTGGATCTGACGAGGGCGCAAACATGTCCATTTCAGCCGGCGAATCGTCACGCGGGCGGCGAAGGGACTCGTAAAGGGATTCCTGGATCATGGGTATCTCCCGATCAACGCCTGCTTCGTTGCGCGAAGCAACAACATCGAGAACGAACAGCCCCCAGCCGTTGCGTTGCGGCAGGTTGGGCGCGATTGGTTAACGAAAGGTTAATCAATGGGTACCATTGGGTGTACCGCCGGGATATTGCAACAAAGAAAGTCGCTTTGTCTGCCCCTGACGCCTTGGAACCCGGCATGTCGATAAGCGCACAGGGCGCGCGTGCCTTGTGATGTCAGTGAGGATAGGGGAGTGGTGCGAGCACAGCCAGTGATCGCCGATTATGACGCCATGCCGCGGGTACTGCATTGGTCGCTTTCAAGGTTACGATTGGTTCAGGCCGTTACCCAATCTACGCTTTCTCGATCTGTCGCATGAGCGTGCGACGTGTGCCCCATGCATCGTGACCGAGCATGCCCACCGCCATTGCGACGACGAACACAATCACCGGACGGCCTAGCCCCGCGAGGTTGACCAGCGCGGGGCCAGGACAGAGCCCCAGGAGGCCCCAGCCGATCCCAAACAGCGTGGTCCCGATAACGAGCGGTGTGTCGACGTCCCTGCGTGTCGGCCACAGGTTCTTTGCGGCAAGGACAGGTGTGCCGCGCCGCCGCGCCAGTGCGAAGCCAAGACCGGTGACCGCGACTGCGCCGGCCATCACGAAAGCCAGCGTCGCGTCCCAAGCCCCGAAGATATCGAGGAAGCCGAGTACTTTCCCGGTGTCCGTCATGCCCGAGATCAGGAGGCCGATGCCGAACACGAGACCGCAAGCAAAGCTGACGAAAACAAGTAGCATTGCATCAGCCTCCGATACCGTGACGCACGACGGCGACCGTGGCGATCGCTGCGGCCATGAAGATCGCTGTGGCGACGATTGAACGTGCTGACAGGCGTGCGATACCGCATACGCCATGGCCGGATGTGCAGCCGCCGCCCATGCGGCTGCCGAAACCGACCAGAAGCCCGGCGATAACGATGACGATCAGGCTCGCTGGCATCGCTGGTGCTGGCAATGGTGTGCCCGAAAGCGAAGCGAGCAGGGGCGCTGCCAGAAGTCCGGCGACGAAGGCGATGCGCCAGCCGCGATCGCCGGCACCGGGCTGGAGTAGCCCCCCGAAAATGCCGCTGATCCCGGCGATGCGTCCGGTCAGCAGCATCAGCATGGAGGCAGCGAGCCCGATCAGCGCGCCGCCGACGATTCCAGAGAGAGGCGTAAGGTGATGCATGGTTGTGGCCTCCACCGACCGTGTCGTCGTTCAGTGATGGACGTTATCATAGCGCGCGATTGTTCTGCATCGGCGTGAAACAAAATGCGGAGCGCGCCGGTGTCAATTGCGAAAAGCAAGGATACGCCGCGCTTGAACCGGGCCAGTTTTGCAACGTTTGGATACGAAAGAAGGCCGGGCAAATGCCCGGCCTTCTTTGGCGAGATGGATGCCGGGCCAAGTCCTGGCATGATGATGCAAGCAGGGGATGCGCTTACAGCGCCTTGTTGCTATCCTTCACTGCCTGAGCCTGCACATAGACCTGCTCGCCCATGTCCTTGAACTTCTGGCTCATGCTGGCCATGCCGTCCTCGATCACGCCCGACATGCTCATGCCCATCGACGCCGTGCCGCCGAGGTTCAGTGCGGCTTTCTCGTTGTCGCCGAGGGTCGCTGCATAGTCGCGCACGTCCTGCGTGATCTTCATCGAGCAGAACTTCGGTCCGCACATGGAGCAGAAATGCGCGACCTTGTGAGCGTCCTTGGGCAGTGTCTCGTCGTGATAGGCGACAGCGGTTTCCGGATCGAGACCGAGATTGAACTGGTCCTGCCAGCGGAAGTCGAAACGGGCGCGGGAGAGCGCGTCGTCGCGCAGCTGCGCGGCGGGATGGCCCTTGGCGAGATCGGAGGCATGCGCCGAGATCTTGTAAGTGATCACGCCGACCTTGACGTCGTCGCGGTTGGGCAGGCCGAGATGCTCCTTCGGCGTCACGTAGCAAAGCATCGAACAGCCGAACCAGCCGATCATGGCCGCACCGATACCCGAGGTGATGTGGTCGTAGCCCGGCGCGATGTCGGTGGTCAGTGGCCCCAGGGTGTAGAACGGCGCTTCGCCGCATTCCTTGAGCTGCTTGTCCATGTTGATCTTGATCTTGTGCAGCGGCACATGGCCGGGGCCTTCGATCATCACCTGACAGCCCTTCGCCCATGCCACCTTGGTGAGCTCACCGAGCGTCTCCAGTTCGGCGAACTGCGCGCGGTCATTGGCATCCGCGATCGAGCCGGGGCGTAGGCCGTCGCCGAGCGAGAACGACACGTCATACTTGCGCATGATGTCGCAGATCTCTTCGAAATGCGTGTAGAGGAAGCTCTCCTGGTGATGCGCCAGGCACCACTTGGCCATGATCGAGCCGCCGCGCGAGACGATGCCGGTGACGCGGTTGGCGGTGAGATGGATATAGGCCAGGCGCACGCCGGCATGGATGGTGAAGTAATCGACGCCCTGTTCACACTGCTCGATCAGCGTGTCCTTGTAGAGCTCCCAGGTCAGCTTGACCGGATCGCCGTCGCACTTCTCCAGCGCCTGATAGATCGGCACGGTGCCGATCGGGATCGGCGCATTGCGCAGGATCCATTCACGGGTGGTGTGGATGTTGCGGCCCGTCGAGAGGTCCATCACGGTGTCGGCGCCCCAGCGGATCGCCCACACCATCTTGTCGACTTCTTCCTCGACCGACGATGTCACGGCGGAGTTGCCGATATTGGCATTGATCTTGGTGAGGAAGTTGCGGCCGATGATCATCGGCTCGAGTTCGGCGTGGTTGATGTTGCAGGGGATGATCGCGCGGCCGCGCGCGATCTCCGAGCGCACGAACTCCGGCGTGACGAACAGCGGCACTTCGGCGCCGAAGCTCTCGCCATCGGCGCGCGCGGCCTCGGCGCGCTCGAGCTGGACCTTGCGGCCGAGGTTCTCGCGCTCGGCGACATAGATCATTTCCTTGGTGATGATGCCAGCGCGGGCGAATTCATACTGCGTGATCATGTGATCGCCGGTGCCGCGCAGCGGCTTGTGATAGGCCTTGAACGACTTCGCGGCATGGGCTGCGCCGACATTGCCGTTATCTTCCGGCTTGATCTCGCGGCCCTGATATTCCTCCACGCCGCCGCGCTCCTTGACCCAATCGAGGCGCGCGCGGGACAACCCGTTATTGACGTCGATCAGCACGTTCGGATCGGTATAGGGACCCGACGTGTCATACACGGGCAGGTTCGGCTCGCCGGCGCCTTCCGAGAGAATGATCTCGCGCAGCGGCACGCGCAGGTCCGGCGCGCTCTCCGGGATCGCGTAGATCTTGCGCGACGAAGGCAGGTTGCCGGTCGTGACGGCGGGCAGGGTGGTGTCGGGATTGGAGCGGATGTTCATGGACTAATCCTCCGTTGTCGTTCTTGAAATGTCAGGCGGCTTTGGCGGATGCGCCAAGCCATTGATGGACGCGGGCGTCGGGATCTGCGTGTTGGGTGACGTCGCTGACGACGGCGATGGAATCCGCGCCGGCGGCAAAGATCTCTGCGGCTTGTTCGAACTTGATGCCGCCGATCGCCACCAGCGGCAGCGTGCCGATGCGCTTCTTCCAGACCGAGATTTTCGGAATGCCCTGCGGCGCGAAGCGCATGGATTTCAGCGTGGTGAAGAAGATCGGTCCGAGCGCGACGTAATCCGGCTTCGCGCTTAATGCGGTTTCAAGTTCGTCCTCGTCATGGGTTGAGAGGCCCAGCGTGATGCCGGCCTTGCGGATCGCGGCAACATCGGCCTCGGCCAGATCTTCCTGGCCGAGATGCAGATGCTGCGCCTTGAGGTCGATGGCGACGCGCCAGTAGTCGTTGACCACCAGCTTGGTCTTGGTGCCGTTGGTCACGGTCAGCGCCTCGCGAAACAGCGTGGTGGCGTCGTCGTCGTCGAGATCCTTGGCGCGAAGCTGCACGGTGCCAACGCCCAGCTGCGTGAGGCGTTTCACCCAGGCTACGGTGTCGACGACGGGATAGAAACGGTCAGGATACGGCATGCCAGAACGGTGTCCCGATGACTGGAGTGGAAGGAGAAGCGAAATCGCGCGCGCCCATCAGGCCCGCCTCGAAGCCGGTGCGGCCTGCCTCGACGGCGAGGCGGAAGGCATTGGCCATGGCGACGGGATCGGCGGCCTTCGCGACGGCGGTGTTGAGCAGCACGGCGTCATAGCCGAGTTCGAGCGCTTCGGCGGCATGCGATGGCGCGCCCAAACCGGCATCGACCACCAGCGTGATGTCAGGCAGGCGGTCGCGCATCAGTTTCAGCGCGTCGGCATTGATGATGCCGCGTGCGCTGCCGATGGGCGCCGCCCATGGCATCACCACCTTGCAGCCGGCATCCACCAGACGCATCGCGACGCTCAAGTCCTCGGTGCAATAGGGGAACACCTCGAAGCCGTCCTTGATCAGGATATCGGCGGCTTCGACGAGGCCGACCACATCGGGCTGCAGCGTGTCGTTGTCCGCGATCACTTCGAGCTTGATCCAGGAGGTGCCGAACAATTCGCGCGCGAGCTTTGCGGTCGTGACTGCCTCGCGCACGCTGCGACAGCCCGCGGTGTTGGGCAGCACGGTGACGTCGAGTTCTCTAATCAGCGACCAGAACGCATCGCCAGTCTTGCCGCCGGCTGATTCACGCCGCAGCGACACGGTGACGATTCCGGCGCCGGAGGCGCGGATCGCGTCCTGCATGATCGCGGGCGACGGATAGAGCGCGCTGCCGATCAGCAACCGTGATTTGAATTCCTTGCCGTAGAAACTCACCATCAAGAATCAGCCTCCCTGCCGTGGCGTGATGATCTCGATCTCGTCGCCTGCCTTGAGTGGCGTCTGTGCCCATGCGCTGCGTGGCACGACGTCGAAATTCAGCGCAATGGCGCAATGGGTGCCTTCGTAGTCCAGTTCCTGCAGCAGCGCACCGACATGCGACGCCTCGATCTCGCGGTGCTCGCCATTGACGATCACTTGCATTGCATCACCTCATTGTCGATCTCGCCACGCTGCACATACGCGAGCGTCAGCTCCGCCAGCGCAGGCGCCAGCAGAAAGCCGTGGCGATAGAGGCCGTTCACCGCGATCGTGTTCTTGTCGATCGCGATGCGCGGCAGGTTATCAGGGAAAGCCGGGCGCAGGCCCGAACCGAATTCGAGAATGCGCGCTTCGGCAAAGGCCGGATGCACCGCATAGGCAGCGCCGAGCAGTTCGAGTGCAGAGCGCACGCTAACGCCGGTGTCCTCGCCTTCGATGGAGGTCGCACCGAGCATGAAGCGGTTCCCCGCACGTGGAATCACATAAAGCGGCCAGCGCGGATGCATCAGGCGGATCGGGCGCGAGAGCTGCACCTCGTCGGTCTCGACGATGATGATTTCGCCTTTGACGCCGCGCAGCTTCGGCGTGCTCGCATCATCACGTGCTGCAAGCCCGCGGCAATCGATCACCAGGCCGTCGAGGTCCTTCGGCTGCTGCTCGCTGTTGTATTTGATGATGCCGCCGGCGGCGGTGATCCGGGCGTGTAGTTGCGGGAGCACGCGGCGCGGCTCCACATGGCCTTCGCCGGGATAGAACAGCCCGTCGCGAAACCGGCCTTCGAGCGAGGGCTCGATCTCGGCGACGCCTGCTGCATCCAGCCGCGTATGGCCGGAGGTCATTTTCGCGAAACGCTCGAAATCGGCGCGGTCGCGCGCATGCGCCACGACCAGCGAGCCATTGAACGGTGTGTCAGGCAATTCCTCGCGCCACAGATCGAGTGCGCGCAAGCCGAGTCGCGACACCACGGGCTCGGAGACCTCGGCTTCGCACCAAGGCGCCAGCATGCCGCCGGCCCAATGGCTGGTGGCGTCGCGCATGCTGGAATCGCTGCGCTCATGCAGCGTCACGGCGTGGCCGGCCTTGGCTAGCATCAACGCCTGCCAAGCGCCGGCAATGCCAGCGCCAATCACTGATATCGATTGACCCGCCACGGGAGAGTCCCCGCGCGGAGATTGCGTAGCCTGAAACATCCCTGTCCCTTCGCCGGCATGACCCGGATCAGGTTCAAAGGGTCACCGCGGTCTCGCGCGTCTCTTCCGGAACAGGAAAAGTGCAAGCTTGCGGTATCTCAGCTCCTCGTCGGAGCCCCCCTCGGAACGACTCTAATGTAAACCTATGGATGGGCGTGTCAACGCGCCCCGGGAATCCCTTGACGTGTAATCCCTTGGGATTCCACCCGATCACGCACAATTACGGCTTCGGAGCCTGGGCGTTGGCATTGGCCGTGTTTTGCAGGTGGAGGCGCTCGGCATCCTTGGCGAAGAGTGGTTGATGCGGCGGCGCGGAAACCTCGCGGCGCTGGCGCTTGACGGCATAGTAGTAGCCGCCGGCATAGTAGGACACCGCGCGGTTGTGATTGCCGTTCGCGGCGCGATAGGCGCCAGCGAGATATTTCACCGCGTAAGTGAGATTGGTGTTGGGATCGCGGAGGCCTTCGGCGGTGCCGGTGTAGCCAACGCCGCGCGCGGTCGCGAGCTTGATCTGCATCAGGCCGATGGTGCCGCCGCGGCCGATCAGATTGGGATGATACTTGCTTTCGCGCACGATCACACGATGCACCAGCGCCTCGGGCACGCCATTGGCCTGGGCATGGGTGGCAACCATGGCGTCGTAGTCGGCACGCTGCTGCGCGGATGCCAGTTGCGGAAGAGCGGCAACAGCCAGAATCGTCGCCAGGGACAGAGAAATACGTTTCATGAATGGTCTCGAAAACTTCGGTCCCCCGCCAGTAGCGGAGGCGGTCTTTCAGACGGCCTAAACCATCCGATTCAATTATCCGAGATGAGGGCTCGAATTGCGTCTTTCTGTAGGCCAGATTCGCGAGTTCCGCCCGATATTTACCCCAAATTATGCCCTGTCGTGATTTGCTGCGGTATTCCAGCGCTTTTCTTGCGACTTTCCAGGGGCATGCCGAGCATGACGATGTCCGCCACCCATCCCGCCGAGGCCCGCAAGACGATGCACGGGCTGCTCCCGCTCTGGGCGGGAATCGCGGTCTATGCGCTGCTGCTGGCGGCGGGCAAAGCACTGCTCAACGATCCCGACACCTATTGGCAGATCGCAGTGGGGCAGTGGATTCTCGATCATCAGGCAGTTCCGCAGACCGACATCTATTCCTTTACGATGCGTGGCCAGCCGTGGATCTCCACGCAGTGGCTGGCGCAGGTGCTTTACGCGCTGGTCTATGGCGTCGCCGGTTGGACCGGCCCTGTCGTACTCGGCGCGGGTGCGGTCGCTCTCACCATCGCGGTGCTGACGCGGTTTCTCGACAAGCGTCTGCCGACCACGGCAACACTGGCGCTGGTTGCAACGGCTCTCACGCTGATGGCGGGGCATGTTGTTGCGCGGCCGCATCTGCTGGCGATGCCGGTGATGGTGGCATGGGTCGCCGGCCTTGTGAATGCGATGGATCGCAGGAGTGTGCCATCCTTCTGGCTGCTGCCGCTGATGGCGCTTTGGGCCAACCTGCACGGCGGCTTCATTCTCGGATTGGCGCTGATCGGTCCGATCGGCATCGATGCGATCTGGCATGCACCGAAGACGATGCAGCGCGCGCTGCTGCTGCGCTGGGCGCTGTTCGGCGTGGCCGCGCTCGTGGCGAGTTGCGTGACGCCTTATGGCTGGGACTCGCTGCTGGCGTCGCGTCGCATTCTCAATCTCGGCGAAGCGCTGGCGCTGATCGGCGAATGGCGGCCTGCGAATTTCAATCATGCCGGGCCTCTGGAACTGACCGCGCTGGTGGCGTTCGCGCTGGCGCTATGGCGCGGCATCACGCTGCCGCCGATGCGCATCGTGCTCGTGATCGGCTTCGTGTTCATGGCGCTCAGTCACGTGCGCAACGCCGAAGTGCTGGCGCTGCTGGCGCCGATGGTCTTGGCGACGCCGCTTGGCCAACAAATCGGTGGACCTCAGATGCCGGCGGCCAATCATGTATCGCCGTCGCGGCATCTGCTGTTCGCGGGGATCGCGATCTGCCTGATTGCCGGAACGTTCGTACTGGCGTCCGTGCAACGCTACATGCCGCTCGAGGCGGCTGCGCCCGCGAAGGCGGTGACTGAACTCCAGAAGCTCAAGCTCCGCCGCGTGTTCAACGACTACGACTTCGGCGGCTATCTGATCGCGCGTGGGGTGCCGACCTTCATCGATGGCCGTACCGAATTGTTCGGGACGAAGCTGATGGTCGACCACAACAATGCCAGCGGTCTGATCGAGCCCGACAACCTGTTCCGGCTGCTGAAGGATTACGACATCGAGGCGACCTTGCTGCGAACCCAGAGCGCAGCAACCAAGCTGCTCGATCGCGTCGATGGTTGGGAGAAGGTCTATAGTGACGACATCGCCACGGTCCATCTGCGCAAACCGGGTGCGGTCCACAGCGTCGCGCCTGCGGTGAAGGCGAACTGAGCGCTACGCTGCGGCTCTGTCCGTATCGCGTGCCGGCAGCGTGATGCGGACGATCAGGCCACGCGGCTGGCGATCCAGCAGTGTCAATTCGCCGCCATGGGCCAACGTTACGGCGCGGGCGATCGACAGGCCGAGGCCGAAGCCGGCAGCTTCATGATCCATGTTGCGGGCGTCGTCGCCGCGTACGAAGGGCTGCAGCATCGCGCTCTTTTGTGCGTCCGAAATGCCAGGACCGTCATCGGCGACGTCGATGATGGCGCCGCCCTCGGACATCGTCAGAGAGATATTCGCTTCCGAGCCAAACTTCACGGCGTTCTCGACCAGGTTGGTCACTGCGCGATGCAGATCGTCGGGCCGGGCCATCGCCATGGCATGGGACGGGCCCTGATAGGTCACCATATGCCCGATGTCGGCAAACTGGTCGGCGATCAGCTGCAGGGTTGTGGCGATATCCGTCAGCGTCATCTCTTCCAGCCGACGGTCGTTGCGCAAGAATGACAGCACGGCTTCGAGCATCGATCGCATCTGGTCGAGGTCGCGCAGCATGTGACGGCGATGGCCGTCATCCTCGATGAATTCCGAACGTAGACGCAGTCGCGTAATCGGCGTGCGCAGGTCGTGGCTGATCGCGGCCAGCATCTTGGTGCGGTCGTCGATCAACGTGCCGATGCGCTCGCGCATCCGGTTCAGCGCGCGTGCCACCGAGCGAATTTCTTCGGGACCGCGTTCCGGAAGAGGCTCAGCCGAGCCGTTCAGGCTGAACTCTTCTGCTGCCTTGGCAAAGGCCGAAAGCGGCGCGGACAGCATGCGGGCCGCCCACAGGCCCAGCAGCGTCAGGCTGATCACGACGAACAGAAACGTGAGAACCCAGGGACCGCCCAGAAAGAAGCCTGGTCGCCGCTCTGGCAGACTACTGAAGGAGAACATGTCGCCGTCCGGGAGGGTGATCCCGATCCGGTCCGGCGCGCCACCGATCGTCAGCAGTCGCGCGTCGGAACCAAGCAGCCGGCGTAAGCTGTGACGCGGATAGTCGGGGCCGTTGTCGGTTGTGATCGTTGCATCCCGAGGGACTGGCCGGATGTCGAATTTGGGAAAGGCGTTTTTCAGATTGACCAGAAGTTCCGGGCGATCGGCAATCGGTGTCGTCTTCAGCAAGCGAACGATCGCGATCAACTCGCCGTGGCCACGATCCCGCTCCTGATCATTCGGGTCCGGTCTCATCAGCGTGAACAGCAGCGAGAGAACGATGTGGATAGCCACGATCGACATCACCACCAGGGCGGTGATCTGGCCGCTGATCCGACGCAGATTGAGGACGCTGAACATCTCGCTGAAACTAGTTGGTCGTCGCCGTCGCGACCGCTTCCACCGTCGGCGTAAACATGTAGCCGCCGGAACGCACCGTCTTGATCATTTGCGCGTCCTGCGGGTCGATCTCGATCTTGCGGCGGATACGGCTGACCAGCACGTCGATGCTGCGTTCGAACGAGCCGGCGCTGCGGCCTTGCGTGAGATCGAGCAGGCTGTCGCGCGACAGCACGCGGCCCGAGCGCTCGACAAAGGCGCGCAGCAGATCGAATTCGGCCGAGGTCATGGCGACGCGCGCGCCTTCGGGATTACGCAATTCGCGCAGGCGCAGGTCGATCTGCCAGCCTGCGAATGACAGCGCCGCGGCGTTCGGCGTGGCGCTGGCATTGAGCGCCGTGGCCTGTCGGCGCAGCACCGCATTGATGCGTGCGAGCAGTTCGCGCGGATTGAAGGGCTTTGGCAGGTAGTCGTCGGCGCCCATTTCGAGGCCGAGGATGCGGTCCACGTCTTCGCCACGCGCCGTCAGCATGATGATCGGCAGTTGCGACTCGGCACGGACCTTGCGGCACAGGCTGAGGCCGTCTTCGCCGGGTAGCATCACGTCGAGGATCAGCAGGTCGACACGGGTGTCGGCCATCACCTTTTCCATCTCGCGCCCGTCGGCAGCGGTGGTGACGTTGCAGGAATTGGTACGCAGATACTTCGCGATCAGCGTACGGGTTTCGCGGTCGTCTTCTACGACCAGGATGTTCGGTACGTTTGCCATGCGAACTCTTTTGGCCGGGATCGGCGCGGGCTGCAGAAGTTTTTTGTTTCGGACTGTTGCTGGTGGCTGAGGCGCAACAAACCGCAACATGTCAGCAAGGCAATAACAAGACCTCGTTAAGAAGGTTAACCGCAAGTTGCGAGCACTAAGCAAGCACCTTGGAGCAGATCATGACCTCTATCTCGGCTGCGTCCAGCAGTTCCTACCAATCCCCCCTTCAGAAACTGCAGCAGGAGCTGCAGGCCGAGCTTTCCTCCGGAAAGATCAGCAGCGGCGATCAGGATGCGCTGTCTTCTGCTTTAACCGATATCGACTCGTCGCTGCAGGCCGACCGTTCGAGCCAGAGCAGCGGCAGCCGGCCGTCGCCGGACGAGATGAAATCGAAGATCGACGATCTCATCAGTGCCCAGGTGTCCAGCGGCAAGCTGACCTCGGACCAGGCCACCGAATTGCAGGGCGTGTTCCAGTCGGCCTTCGCCGATGGTGGTCCGGGTGGAGCAGGCGGCGCTCGCGGTGCCGGTGGTCCACCTCCTGGCGGTGGACCCGGCGGCCCACCGCCGTCGGATAGCGCCGATAGTACCGACAGTACCGATGATACGGACAGTGCGACCAGTATCTCCGATATCATGAAGCAGTTCCTGGACTCGCTGAAGCAATCGCTGGAGGCCTCGTCTTCAAGCTCCTACAGCGCGAGCGGCACCAGCGCTACAGCATCCAGCAGCAAGGCGTCATTCACGGCCCTGCTGATCGACTACCAGACCTGATACGAAGACCGCGACGCTTACGACCAGGCTGACGCCACCATCTTTCCCGCAAGGGATAAGGTGGTGGTTTCTTTTGTGCAGGTCACTTTCGCGCTATTGCCGGAACAAGGAACACGTCCGGGCATTGTTACCCCTTCAATTGATTTATGGAGGCGACAATGACTCCCGACGTCATGACGAAGCCGCATAGCCTGATTGCGAGCGACCGGATCGAGGGAACGGCGGTACGACGTCCGAATGGCGAACGCATCGGTCATATCGAACGTCTGATGATCGACAAGATCAGCGGCAAAGTGTCCTACGCGATCCTGAGCTTCGGCGGCTTTCTCGGTCTCGGCTCGAATCTGCTGCCGCTGCCTTGGGCGCGGCTGACCTTCAATCGCACGCTCGACGCGTATCAACTTGATATCAGCGAAGAGGAATTGCGCAGCGCGCCGTCATTCACCGAGAAACGCGAGTTCGACTGGGGCGACAGGTCGCAGGAAGAAGCGCTGCATCGCCACTACGGCGTCGCACCCTATTGGGGCGAATTCTAACGACCAATTTCGGTGGAACCGGAACAGTCATTGTACCTCCGCGTTGGTTTTGGACGACCCACAACGACAGGAGGAACATATGTTCAAGAAATACATGACGGCTGGTATCGTTGGTTCGGCGTTGCTGGCAACCGCAGCTTTTGCGCAGAGCCCGAGCGCAACTACGACAACCACAGCCCCGGCAGCTGCGCCGGTCACCGCATCTGATACGACGTTCAATGGCAACTGGCGTACATCGAAGGTGGTTGGTCTGAGCGTATATAACGAAGCCAATGAGAGCCTCGGCTCGATCAACGATCTCCTGACCGACAAGCAGGGGAACATCAAGGCGGTGGTGATCGGCGTCGGTGGTTTCCTCGGTGTCGGCGAACGCCTGATCGCCGTGCCTTATGACAAGATCAAATTCGTGAACGAGCCGGTCGCAACAATGGCGTCTTCAACTGGCGGTTCGTCGGGCATGAAGTCGACCTCGCCCCCTAGCGGCATGACCACGGGTGCAGCCACCACGGGTGCAGCCACCACGGGTGCAGCTCCCGCAGCCGTCGCGCCGGCCAAGGCGAATCCCTGGTATCCCGATCATGCCGTGCTAAGCGGTGCGAGCAAGGATCAATTGAAGGCGATGCCTGAGTTCAAGTATGCGATGTAAGGCCTTTTTGCGTCACGTTGTGACAACGCGAGCCAAGAACCAGTAGGCTGACGATAAGAGCGTGCCCGTTTTGCGGGTGCGCTCTTCACCGCGTCATCGCGCTAAATCTACAGCCCCGGCAACGCCGTCACATTTACATTGATGGCGCCATCGGCCTCCGCGATCACCCGGAGTGTCTTGGAATCGAAAGCGATGCCACCCAGGCGGAGGCTGCTGATCTCGGCGCCGACGCGGATGCCGTTTTCGTTCTTCTGGAAATCTGCGATGACGGCGGCGATCTTCTTTTGCGCGTTCGAGGCAAAGGGCTTCAGATCGATGGTCGCTCGTTCGGCCAGCGTCTTCTGTAGCAATGGCATAGCTGCACGTGCTGCCGCGCCGAGCAGGCCAAAGGCCGCTTCTGATTCAACGGCAAGTTCCAGATCGGTAAAGCGCAGCGTCTGTGCCGCTTGATCGAGCGCAGGCTTGCCCCAGACATGGACGGTTGCTTCGCCGCCAAGACCGAACCAGCTTTGCTTCTCCTTGGCATTCACCAGCAACGAGATGAGCAGGCGGTCGCCGGATGCCGAGACAGTTGCCTTCTTCACCGTCACTGCGACCGCGCCGGAATTGTCTTCCGGGAATGTCTTGCCGACGAGCTGCGCCTCGATGATCTTGTTCAGTTCAGTGAAAGGCATGTCCACGGGCACACCGATGCTGAGTTTGCCGGGGCCGGGCGGCACGATGGCGAGTGTGGCAGGGAACGGACAATTCGGCTGCGTCTGTGTTGAGGTCACGCGTGTTTCCGCCTCGACGCCGAGTGTCAGCGTTAAATTGCTGGCATCGATGCGCGGCTGGGCGGCGACGGCACGCGTCGGCTTCAGTTCGATGAACAGGTTCTGCAATGCGCTCGCACCTTGCAGCGGGATCGACCGGCAGAGTTTGGCCCATTCACGCCGGGCATTCTGTTCGAAAGCGGGATCGTTGCGCAGGCGCTGCTGCAGGGCGATGATCTGCTCGTTGACCGCATTGTCGATCATCGGCTTGACCTGCGCGGGCACATTGATGCGGGCGCCGGCAACCGCGACATTGGTGTCGCCGAGTGTCACCTGAGCGGTCAGGTTCGGGTCGATCCGCCAGTTCGGGGTCAGCCGGGGCTGCGCCGAGACCACCACATTGCCGCGGATTTCCGCATTGGCATTGACGTTCTTGATGTTGATGTTGCCAAGCTGCTTGGCAACATTGCCGCCGAGCAGGTTGCCGAGCGCGCCGCCCAGCGCATCGCGCACATTCGTCGAGATCGCGCCTGTGACATTGAGCGTGCCGGTCAGGGGCGCGGACATGGTCAGCGTGTCCTGCGCGCCGGTCGCCGCGATCGGACCGCGTGCGGCCGTCCACTTGATATCGGCATCCTGTAGCAATTGCTGCACAGGATTGTCAGCGGTGCCGTTGAAGCTGCGCGGTGCGCCGCGGTCGGCGGCATCGCGGATCGCGGTGAGTGCAATGGCGACCGGCGCGATGATGCTTGAACTGCGTGCGGGTGAGGGTGGCAGTGGCGGCAATGCGACCAGCACCGGCGTCGATCCGATGCCGCGCGGAGCCACATAGTCCATCACCTTGAGTGCGACCACGAAAAAGACGGCGACCAGCACCGCGCCGATGAGAATTGGTTTCAGACGCATGATGTCCCCGCTCGAAAACGCGGGGACATTACAATGCTGTGGTGACGTGCGCCAGTTATGAACCGTGCCCGACTTTAGCCACGCTTGCCGCTTGCGCTGTCTGCACGGCGATCCATCGGCAGCACGATGACCTTGGTGCCGACGGTGACGCGGGAATACAGATCCGACACGTCCTGATTGGTGAGGCGGATGCAGCCCGACGAGACCTGCGTGCCGATGGTCTCGGGCATATTGGTGCCGTGAATACGATAGATGGTGCCGCCGAGATACATGGCGCGGGCACCAAGCGGGTTACCGGGGCCGCCGGCCATGTGGCGCGGGAGATAGGGCTGGCGTGCGATCATTTCAGCGGGCGGGGTCCATGCCGGCCATTCGGCCTTGCGGGTCACCGTCTGCACGCCGGACCAGGTGAAGCCATCGCGGCCGACGCCGATGCCGTAGCGGAGCGCCTGACCGTTGCCGAGCACGTAATACAGATAGGTGTTCGGCGTATCGACGATGATCGTGCCGGCGGCCTCGCGGGTCGGATAGTTGACGATCTGCCGCCTGAAGCGCGCCGGCTGTTCGATGGCAGAGCGCTCGTCATCCATCTGCGGCGACTGCATATAGGGCGCAGGCTCGCTCTGGACCGGCGGCGCCATGAAGAACGGAAACAGCGGCAGCGGCGTTGCGGCTGCCGGATGGGCAAAGGAGAATGCGCCGGCAAGGAGCGCGCCGATTGCGACGGCAGCACGGCGAATTTTTCGTTCGAAAGAAGCGAGGGTGATCATGGGAATCTCCGTTTGAGCGCCTGTGAATGAGCGCCCGTTCGGCGCCTCGTTGGCAGGAGATGTACCCAGCGGCCGTTTCAGGAGATTTGCGTCAATTCTGCAAAACGGTTTCGTCGCGGCGGGGAAATGTGTCGTCGCGGGGGGAGGCGGACAACATTGTTGCACCGGGAATGACCGCCGGCGCGCTGATTTGAATCAAGCGCGCCGGGCTTCAGTGGTCACTCGTTAACGGTGGTATCCGGGCGCCATGTCAGCAGCCGGTTCTCGATCATGGTCAGGATCCATTCGGCCAGCAGCGCCACGATCGCGATAACGATCATCGCGGCGAACACGCCGTTGGAATCGAACGAGCCCTGTGCGGTCGCGATCAGCAGTCCCATGCCTTCGCGGGCGCCCAAAAACTCTCCGACGATGGCACCGACCAGCGCGAAGCCGAACGAGACATGCAGGCTGGCGAGAATCCAGGACAGCGCCGAAGGCAGCACCACCGCACGGGTCATCTGCCAGTTGCTGGCGCCGAGGATGCGCGCATTCGCGATCAGGTTCTTGTCGGCCTCGCGCACGCCCTGGAAGGCGTTGGCGAACACCACGAAGAACACCATCACGACGGCGAGTGCGATCTTCGATGCCGCACCAAGGCCGAGGGCCACGATGAAGATCGAGCCGAGCACGACGCGCGGGATCGAATTCGCGACCTTGATGTAGATCGAGAACACGTCTGACAGGAGTTGGTTACGCCCGAGTGCGATGCCGCACAGGATGCCCATGGCGGAGCCGATCAGGAAGCCGGCGCCGGCCTCGTAGATCGTCACCCAGATCTGCTTCCACAGTGGCCCGATGGAGGTGCCGTTTTCGGTCCAGTCGATCAGCTTGGTGACGATGCCGGATGGCTGGCCGAAGAAGAACGGATCGATCACGCCGAGGCGGACGCCGAATTCCCAGCCGCCGATCAGGAATACGAGAACGGCAAGCCGCAGCGCCAGCACCAGGCGCTGATGGCGGCGCAGGCGCTGGACGGCGGTCTCGATACGGCCGTCGGCGGCGAGGGGGGCGGTCACTGTTGTCTCGGTCATGTCAGTGTCCTGCCCGTGCGCGCAATACTTCCTCGCGCAGGTCGTCAGAGATCTTGCGGGCAATGGCGATGAAACGTTCGTCATAGCGCAGCGTCGCGACATCGCGTGGACGCGGCAGATCGATGGTGTGGACGGACTTTACCCGCGCCGGTCGTGTGGTCAGCACGGCGACGCGATCGGCGAGCAGGATCGCCTCGTCGAGATCATGCGTCACGAACAGTACCGCGGATTTCGCCTGCGCCCACAGCTGCAGCAATTCCTCCTGCATCAGTTCGCGGGTCTGCACGTCGAGCGCGGAGAATGGCTCGTCCATCAGCAGCACCTGCGGATTGTTGATGAAGGTCTGCGCCAGCGCCACGCGCTTGCGCATGCCGCCGGAGAGCTGATGCGGATGGTGATGTTCGAAGCCTTTCAGGCCGACACGAATGATCCAGTCACGCGCGGTAGCCTCCGCCTTGTCTTTCGGGACACCGTGAAACAGCGGCCCGGCCATGACATTGCCGAGCACGTCGCGCCATGGAAACACGGCATCCTGCTGGAACACGAAACCAACGCGGCGATCTACACCGGTCACCGGCGCATCGAATAATGTGACCTCGCCGCCTTGCGGGCGAGCGAGCCCGGCGATCAGCCCCAGGGTCGTCGACTTGCCGCAGCCGGTCGGGCCCACCACGGCCATGAATTCACCGGGCGCGATGGTGAGGTCGAAATCCTCCAGCGCGGAGAGAACGTCGCCCGAAGGCGTGACGAAGCGGCGCGCGACGTTCTTCAGCGCGACGGCGGAGGGCGATGCAATTGCTGACATGCTCAGTTCGTCGCGTTGGCTTTGACCACGAAATCCGTGGTGTAGGTCTTGGCCAGGTCGATGGTCTTGCCCTTGAGGTTGGGCGAGAAGCTGTTCAGCACGCTCAGCACCGATTCCGGCGCACCCGCCGGCATCATGCCGTCCACGGAGTATTGCGGCTTGCCTTCCTTGAGGCCCTGCACATAGAGGTCGAGCTCGCCGGCATAGTAGTCCTTCGGCATCTGCGCGGCGATTTCCTCGGGCGAGTGGCTGTTCATCCACTTCAACGTCTTCACGAAGGCATTGACGACCTTCTGCGCGGTCTCCTTGTTCGCCTCCATCCAGGCGCGGTCCATATAGAGACACGCGGCCGGATAATCGCCGCCGAGCGCAGCGCGGGTGCTTTCCGGCGTCCGCAGATCGATGCCGACTTTGGCCGTGCCGTTCTTCACAGCGCGCGCCACCGTCGGCTCCGTCGTCATGCCGGAGACGATCTTGCCCTGCTGCATGGAAGCCAGGAACGTATCGCCTGCGCCGACCGGCACCAGCGTGTAGTCCTGCATCTTCAGCCCTGCTTTGGCGGCGAGCGCGCGGGTCAGGAAGTCGGTGGCAGAGCCGAGACCGGTGACGCCAAGCGCCTGGCCCTTCCAGTTGGCGGGATCCTTCAGCTTGTCGGCGTCGGCGGCTTTCACCAGCACGACTTCGCCCGGCGCGACGGCGAATTGCACCACCGAGGTGATGAACTTGCCCTTGGACTGCAGGTCGATGGTGTGATCGTAGAAACCGACCACGCCTTGCACTTCGCGCGCGAGCAGGGCGGTCGCCGCCTGTGAGCCGGAGGTGGAGTTGAACAGTTCGACGTCGAGCCCCTGTTCCTTGAAGAATCCGAGCTGCGCCGCGAGTTTCGCCGGCAAATAGATCTGCTTGTCGATACCGCCAACCATGATCTTGATCGGGGTTTGCGCCGCAGCAGGGGCTGCAAGTGCAGCGGCGAGTGATACAGCCGCAATGGCTGCGGCAAAGAATTTGCGCATAGGCGTTTCCTGACTTCTGAATTCGGCGCTGGTCTACTGCGCGGGCGGTTGTCCCGGTCCATGCGCAAGCGCTCGTAACGGGGCATCAGGCCCCGGCCTGCGTCAAACTGTCAATCGGTTACTGGCAGGTCACAACAGCAAAAAGCGCCCGCTCGGGAGAGCGGACGCCATAGGTGAGAAAGCTTTATGGGATTAGGGCTCTACAGCACGCCAAATACGATAGCGCCGACGAAGGCGATTGCCGCATAGGCGGCCACAACGCTCAGTTGGCCGAACATAGTCATGGGAACCCTCCCTTTGACGTTGTCGCGCGGAGTAACGCGAAAGCTGGCGGTCCGTTCCCGCAGAAAAGAGAAGGAAGCCGACCAACTGCGGCCGTAGCGGTACGAGCGTCGGCAACATGGTAAATCAAACGTGAATTCAATGCGTTGAAGAGTCTTTAAAACATTTCGACCACCTTGCGCGAATGACGCGCAGAGTTCGTTTGTATCTCGTCGGCTCCGTCGTCCTTGTTTCGCTTGCGGGTTGCGGACGCGGTCTGTTTCAGACCCAGGAACGTGAACCATGGCGTGCCGAGGCAGAAGTCGCATGTCTCAAATCCGGCACGGTGAAAGAGGGGGCTGATCTCGTTCGGATCAACCCGATTTCCGGGCCCGGCGTCTGCGGCGCAGAATTTCCCTTGAAGGTCGCAGCTCTTGGCGAGGCCAGCAGCAGCTACGGTTTTGCCGATGAAACCTTGCGGCCGCCTGGCGGCATCAGCGGTGCAAGCCAGCCACGTTGGCCGGTGCAGCAGCAGCCACAGACCATGGCGCGTCCCGCCAGCAGCTATCCGAATTCCTATCCGCAAGCCGCACCGCAGCAGCCGTCCTATGGCGGCGCTGCCAGCAACAGCGGCCCGATCTCGCTGAACGCGCCGGGCGTGCCGCCGGACAATGAAGACGAAATCGAATTGCCGCCGGAAGGTTCGCCGCAGACGATGCGCGCGCCGCAGCAAGAGCAGCCGCGCGCGCCTTACGGCCGCTATAGTTCAGGTGTGCAGCAGAGCCAGCCGCCGCAGGACTATGCCCCACAGCGTCTTGGACCGGGACAGGGCAATGTCACGGGCTCGGTCGGCCCCGTCGTCGTGAAACCGACGGCGACGCTGGCCTGTCCGATCGTCTCGGCACTCGACAAGTGGCTCGCGGAGTCCGTGCAGCCGGCAGCGATGCGCTGGTTCGGCGTCCGCGTCGCCGAGATCAAGCAGATCTCCGCTTATTCGTGCCGCGGCATGAACGGCAACTCGCGCGCGCACATCTCCGAACATGCATTCGGCAACGCGCTCGATATCTCCGCCTTCGTCCTCGCCGATGGTCGCAGTGTCTCGGTGAAGGCAGGCTGGAAGGGGATGCCGGAAGAGCAGGGCTTCCTGCGCGACATCCAGGGCGGCGCGTGCCAGGTCTTCAACACCGTGCTAGCGCCGGGCTCCAACGTCTATCACTACGATCACATTCACGTGGATCTGATGCGCCGGCCCAAGCGCCCGGTGATCTGCCAGCCGGCGGCCGTGTCGGGCGAGGAGATTGCCGCTCGCGCGCAAAGTCGCAATCCCTATGCCGGGCGCAACAGCAATGACTACGGCGGCGTGACCGGCTCGATCGGGCGAACGGCCAAGAAGTCGACGCGCAAATCGCCTGACGACGAGGACTTCTACGAGAACGAATAGGCCGGCTCGTCAGATGCGGTAGGCCGCGAGGAACATCCGCACGGCACTGTCGACGACCTTGTCGATCTCCGCGCGCGTCGGTGTCGGCTTGGCCTGGAAGATGAAGGGCTGAAACAGCGTCGCCTGGCAGGACATCATGAATTGCGCGGCGGCCAGTTCGGTATCCTTGATTTCCAGTTCCTTCGCAGCGACGCGGGCATCGAGATAGGTCGCGACCTGCCGGATCGCGTGCGCCAGCACCGCTTCATAAAAGCGTTTGCCGACATCGGGCATGCGCTCCGCGATCGCCATCACGGTACGGATCGCCGAGCCGCCGCCGGGCCGGCACAGCAACTGGATATAGGCGCGGCCGAACTCGCCGAGCGTGGTCACTGCATCGCGTTCCGGATCGAGATTGAAGACAGCCTTGCCCTGCTCGAGCTTCTCCTGCTCGACGATCGACTCGAACAGAGCGCTCTTGTCGGTGAAATAGACGTAGAGCGTGCCCTTGGAGACGCCGGCGGCACGCGCGATCTCGCCCATGCTGGCGCCATCGAAGCCCAGATCCAGGAAGACTTTTCGCGCACCGTCGAGAATTTGGCGGCGCTTGGCGCTGTCTTCCTCGCCGACAGGCGAGAGGGGGGCAGGGTGGGAGGCAACCATTCGTTCAGCCTGTTCGATGAATCAGCGGGATATCGCCCGCGATGAAACCGGAATAACGCGAAATCGTGATGAACTGACCAAACTCTATCTTGACCGAACCGTTCGGTCAATTTACATATTGCCGCAGCAAGCGGGGACCCGGCATGTCCGATGGTGTCCGCATTCTCACGTTTGAGGAGGCCGGAATGGCCGGACCACGCGACCAGGCTGCCCGTATCATTCGCCCCGAAGGCGAGACTGACAGCGCGCCGGTGCGCGTCGTGTCGCCCGCAGCGGATGAACCCGCAGCCCGCGGTCCTGCGGATGCGCCCGCACCTGAACAGCCCGCCACAGCAGCACCGGCCGCGACCGCGCAGGCCGCTGCTCCAAAATCCGGCAAGAAGAAAAAAGTGCTGCTCGGTGTCGGCGCGCTGCTCGCCGTCGCAGGCGTCTATTATGGCGTGAACTATTATCTGGTCGGCCGCTTCATCGTCTCGACCGACGACGCCTATGTCCGCGCCAGCAACACCACGCTGGGTGCGCGCGTATCGGGCCACATCGCGCAGATCCTGCCGGGCGACAACGTCGCGGTGAAGGCCGGCGAGGTGATCTTCAGGATCGATGACGGCGACTATCGCATCGCCGTCGATGCCGCGAAGCGCAAGATCGACACCCAGAAGGCCACCATTGAGCGCATCGGCCGTCAGGTCGGCGCGCAGGAAAGCGCTGTCGAGCAGGCGCAGGCCCAGCTTGCGTCAGCCGATGCGGCTGCCAATCGCGCCTCGCTTGAATTCGACCGTCAGGAAACGCTGAGCAAGCAGGGTTTTGCCTCGCGCTCGGTCTACGAGACCTCGCAGTCGAACCGTGATCAGACCTCGGCTGCCGTTAAGGCCGCGAAGGCCTCCGTCGATGCAGCCAAAAGCAGCGTCGAAGTGACGAAGGCGCAGCAGAACGAAGCGCGTGCGCAGCTCGCCGAATTGCAGAGCGCGCTGGACAAGGCCGTGCGTGATCTCGATTTCACCACCGTGAAGTCGCCGGTGGATGGCATCTTTTCGAACCGCCTCATCTCGACCGGTGATTTCGTTTCGATGGGTCAGCGTCTTGGCAATGTCGTGCCGCTCAACGACGTCTATATCGATGCCAACTTCAAGGAGACGCAGCTGCGCCGCCTGAAGCCGGGCCAGCCGGTCTCGATCGAGCTCGATGCCGATAGCAGCCGCGCCATCGAAGGCACGGTGGAAAGCCTCGCGCCGGCCGCCGGCTCGGTATTCACGCTGCTGCCGCCGGATAACGCCACGGGCAACTTCACCAAGATCGTGCAGCGTGTGCCTGTGCGTCTCAGGGTGCCGGCTGACGTCGCCAAGGAAAACCTGCTGCGCGCCGGCATGTCGGTCTATGTCCGCGTCAACACCAAGCCGGGTGCAGAACCCGCGCGCTAAGTCAGGACAAGCAGATGTCCACGACAACCACCGTGTCAAGCGCACCGCCGGCCGCTCCGGCTGCGGACTATGTCGCGCCGAAACGCCTGATCGCGTTTCTGATCATGGTGTTCGGCATGTTCATGTCGATCCTGGACATTCAGATCGTCTCGGCCTCGCTGTCTGAAATCCAGGCCGGATTGTCCGCGTCGTCCAGCGAAGTCTCCTGGGTGCAGACGGCCTATCTGATCGCGGAAGTGATCGCGATCCCGCTGTCCGGCTTTTTGTCGCGCGCCCTCGGCACGCGGCTGCTGTTTGCGATCTCGGCCGCCGGATTCACCTTCGCCAGCCTGATGTGCGGCTTCACCTCGTCGATCGAGCAGATGATCCTGTGGCGCGCGATCCAGGGCTTCCTTGGCGCCGGCATGATCCCGACGGTGTTCGCCTCGGCCTATACGGTGTTTCCGCGCTCCAAATTCCACATCGTCGGCCCGATCATCGGCCTCGTCGCGACGCTGGCGCCGACCATCGGCCCGACGGTGGGCGGCTACATCACCGATGCGCTGTCCTGGCACTGGCTGTTCTTCATCAATGTGGTGCCGGGCATCGGCATCACCATCGGCGTGCTCGCGCTGGTGGATTTCGACGAGCCGCATTTCGAACTGCTCGATCATTTCGACTGGTGGGGCCTCGGCTTCATGGCGGGTTTCCTCGGTTCGCTGGAATATGTGCTGGAAGAGGGGCCGCGTAACGACTGGTTCCAGGACACGTCGATTGCGATCTTCGCGGTCATCTGCCTGCTGTCGGCCATCGCATTTTTCTGGCGCGTGCTGACGGCGCGGGAGCCCATCGTTGACATCCGTGCCTTCACCGATCGTAATTTCGCGCTGGGCTGTCTGTTCTCGTTCTGCGTCGGCATCGGCCTCTACGGCCTGACCTATCTCTATCCGCGCTATCTCGCCGAAATTCGTGGCTACAGCGCGCTGATGATCGGCGAGACCATGTTCGTCTCGGGCGTTGCGATGTTCCTGACGGCGCCGCTGGTGGCGCGTCTGATGCAGAAAATCGACATGCGCTATCTCATCATGACGGGATTGGTGCTGTTCGCTGCCGGCACCTGGCAGATGACCTGGGTGACGCGCGATTTCGATTTCTACGAATTGCTGCTGCCGCAAATCCTGCGCGGCATCGGCATGATGATGGCCATGGTGCCGATCAACAACATTGCGCTCGGCACGCTGGCGCCGCAGATGCTGAAGAACGCTTCCGGCCTATTCAATCTGACGCGCAATCTTGGCGGCGCACTCGGCCTCGCGCTGATCAACACCGTGCTTGATCACCGCACCGACTTCCACATCACGCGGCTGCACGACAAGGTCACCTGGGGTAATGCGCAGGCGGTCGAGATGCTCAACATGTTCACCCAGAAGTTCCAGGGCATGGGCGACGCCTCGCGCATGGCGATGAAGCAGCTGTCGCAGATCGTGCATCGTCAGGCCGTCGTGATGAGCTTTGGCGATGCGTTCTTCGCGCTGTCGGTGTTCTATGTCGGCCTCAGCCTCATGGTGATGCTGCTGAACAAGCCCAGCAATCCCGCCAATGCCGGCGGCGGGCACTAGAGCGTTTTCGAGCGAAGTGGATGCCGGTTCGCGTCAAGAAAACGCGTCAAAACAAAAAGCTAGAGCGGCTGGAGCGGTTCTATCGCCAATCAGCGATTGAAGCCGGCCATCATGTTGCCAAAAGTCGGCGGCACATCTATAAAACTACCTTACATTGCTCGAACCCGAGGGAGAGTCTGCATGAAGTCGATTGATCTGCTCTCCGGAATTCTCGGTTCGGTGCACGCATGCGGGTTTATGCGGGCTCGTTGAGCCCCGGTTCCGCCTCTGCCGGTCGGGCCTGATGTCCCGATCATCCTGATCTTTCCCGTTTCTGTACTTTTAGGACGCTCGCGCTCGGCCCCGCCGTTGCGTGTCAAACCATGGAGCCGGTCTGCGCAGGGGCGCTGCCGGATGAAGTCATGACTCTGAAATCGAAGGACCGCGCCGCCGCCATCCGCGTGGTGATCCCTTTCGTGATCCGGCATTGGTTACGGCAGCCCGGGCGCGCGGCGACAGTTGCTGTCGGTCTGCTGGGCGCAACGGTGGCCGATCTGTTCATGCCGCTGTTCTCCGGGCAACTGGTCGATGCCGTCACCAAAGGCGGCGCCGATCCGGCGGCCCGGCAGGCGGCATTCACAGCCTTTGGCGCCATTGTGGCGCTTGGCGCGACGTCGATGCTGCTGCGGCTACTCGGCATCCACGCCATCGTTCCGTTCACGCTGCGCATCATGTCGGATCTGTCGCGCGAGGCTTTCGCGCGCGTGCAGCGTTTCTCGACCGACTGGCACGCCAACAGCTTTGCGGGCTCCACGGTGCGCAAGGTCACGCGCGGAATGTGGGCGGTCGATCTGCTCAACGACACGCTGTTGATGGCGCTGCTGCCGTCGCTGGTGGTGTTGCTTGGCTCGATGCTGCTGCTCGGCTGGCACTGGCCGGCGCTGGGCGGTGTGATCGCCGTCGGCACGGTCGCCTATATCGCCATGACCGTGTGGTTCTCCACGCGTTACATCGCGCCGGCCGCGCGCGTGTCGAATGCATGGGACACCAAGGTTGGCGGTACGCTGGCGGATGCCCTGACCTGTAACGCCGTGGTGAAATCCTTCGGCGCGGAAAGCCGCGAAGACGAGCGGCTGGGGCAGGTCGTCGGCCGCTGGCGTGTGCGCGTGGCGCGCACATGGTATCGCTACAACACCACGAGCACGGTGCAGCTCGCAGTGCTGCTCTGCGTGCGCACAGCGGTGATCGGCGGCGCCTTGTGGCTGTGGCTGCAAGGTCAGGCGACGGCGGGCGATGTCACCTATGTACTGACGAGCTATGTCGTCATCCACGGCTATCTGCGCGATGTCGGTATGCACATCAACAACCTGCAGCGCTCGGTGAACGACATGGAGGAGCTTGTCGCCATCCATGATGTCGCACTCGGCATCGCCGATGCACCCGATGCCAAGCCGATTGCCATCATGGGCGGGCGCATCTTGTTCGATGACGTGACGTTCCACTATGGCGGTCATGCCACGCCGCTCTATGACGGGCTGTCGGTCGACATCCGCGCGGGCGAACGCGTCGGTCTGGTCGGGCGTTCGGGCTCCGGCAAGACGACCTTCGTCAAGCTGATCCAGCGGCTCTACGATGTCTCGAGCGGGCGCATCATGATCGACGGTCAGAACATTGCAGAGGTCACGCAGGAGTCACTGCGCAGCCGGATTGCGATTGTGCAGCAGGATCCGATCCTGTTTCACCGTTCGCTGGCCGACAACATCGCCTATGGCCGGCCCGGCGCCAGCATGGCGGCGATTGAACAGGCGGCGCGGCTGGCGAATGCGCATGACTTCATCACCCGGCTGCCGAAAGGCTACGGCACGCTGGTCGGTGAGCGTGGTGTGAAACTGTCGGGCGGCGAGCGGCAGCGTGTCGCGCTGGCGCGTGCATTCCTGGCGGACGCACCGGTGCTGATTCTGGACGAGGCGACATCGAGCCTTGATTCAGAGTCGGAGGCGTTGATCCAGGAGGCGATGGAGCGGTTGATGAAAGGCCGCACCTCGATCGTGATCGCGCATCGCCTGTCGACCGTGCGCAGCCTCGATCGCATTCTGGTGTTCGATCACGGGCACATCGCGGAAGAGGGCACGCATGCCACGCTCACAGCGCGACCGGGTGGCATCTATCGCGGTCTGTTCGAGCGTCAGGTGCTGGATCTCGATCGCACCGCCGCCGCGGAATGATATCAGGAAGGAACGGGGGCCGCCGTTGGCCCTCGTTCGCATTTTGGCGCATGTCGTGAATGCGTTCGTCCCCCGTGGGCGAGCCGATCGTGGCGACACCCGCACGGTGACGCCCGTCGTCGCAAAATCGGATGTCGTTGACAGTTCCTGCTTTGCGCAACACTCTGTCGATCCTGCGACCAGTATAGACCGTATTGGGGGTCGACGATGGATTGCTCGCCGGACATTCAGACATGGTCGACTGCTCTCGTCGAGCCGGAACGACGGCTGGATTACTGGATTTCCGCGGTCTGCGAAGGCTTTCTGGAGATGGATATCGCCAGCCTCGCGCCCGCGAGCTTTGCGTCCGAACTACAACGCGGGCAGCTCGATGTGATTGGGGTCAATCAAGTTCGAGGCGATCCCCAGCATGTCTATCGCACCAGACGCGCCATCGCGCGCGGCCAGTCCAATTTTTACTATCTGCTTTGCAAGACCGACCGGAACTGGTCGGCCATGCAATGCGAGAGAACGGCGATGTTGCGCCCCCATGATCTTCTCCTGGTGGATTCGCGGCGCCCCTATGAATTTCATTTTCCGGTGACGTCGGACACGATTTCGCTGGAGCTGCCGATGGGATGGGTCGAGCGCTGGCTTACCGCGCCCGAGCAGCATCTTGGCCGGGTGATTGATGGACAGTCTGGCTGGGGACTGGCACTGAGCGGCTTCGTCTGGCAATGGTCACCGGAGCTGGCCGTTCGCAGTCCGCTGCCGGCGCCTCTCCTCGTCGATCAATTGGGAGCCCTGCTGGCTCTGACACTGGAAGGCGATGTGACGCAGTCGCCGGCGGAGACGTCCGGCACGGCCGCGCTGATTGATCGGATTCGTCGCGCTCTGCGCGAACGCTATGCCGAGCCCGGCCTCACTGCAGCGTCGATTGCCGCGCAACTGCAAATCTCGGAGCGCACGCTGCATCGCGGTCTCGCCAGCGCGTCCGTGACCTTTAGCGGGCTGCTTGCCGACTGCCGTATGTCAATGGCCCGCAAGATGCTGGCCGAGCCGCGCTTCGACCGCGTGAGTATCGGTGGCATCGGCCAGAAGGTCGGCCTGACGGATCCATCACATTTTATCCGGCAGTGCCGCAAATATCTGGGTGTGACACCTGGCGAGTTCAGGCGCCGACGATAGCCTGTGACGCAAATCGTCGATTGGGCTGGCACAATCCGGCCATCTGCCCGGCATGTCGGTGTTTATGAATGTCCGGGAAACATCGGGAGGATTGCATGGCAGATCTATACGTCCTGGTTCACGGCGCCTGGCACACGGGGAAGGAGATGGACGCGGTCGCCGGTCATCTGCGTGCGAGCGGGCATGTGGTTCATTGCCCGACGGTCGCTGGCAACAACGCAAATGACGACCGCAGCAGTGTTGGACTGACGCAAGCCATCGCTTCGATCGCGGATTACATCGAGAAGGAAGATCTGCGGAACATACGCCTTGTCGGACACAGCTATGGCGGCATGGTGATTTCAGGCGTCGCGGACCGTATGGCAGAACGCATCAAGCGGCTGGTCTATGTCAACGCCTTCGTTCCGCTGGACGGACAGTCGCTCAACGACATGGTGCCCCCGCATTACCTTGGTCTGTTCGATTCCATCGCTGCCGCCAACAACAACGCGGTGATGCTGCCGTTCGAAATCTGGCGTGACGCTTTTATCAACGATGCCGATTTCGGACTGGCGAAGTCGGCCTATGAGCAACTCAATCCGCATCCCTACAAGACATTCACCGACAAGATTTCGCTGAGCAAGCCTCTCGCCGAACTTGCGGTCGGGAAATCCTACGTGAATTGTCAGCAGGACATTGCGCTGCCACACAGCCTGCCATGGCATCCGCGACTATCCGAACGTCTTGGTCTGTTTCGACTGGTCGAATGTCCGGGCAGCCATGAAATGTTCTTCAGCAATCCTGCACGCCTCGCAGAGGCGATCATTCAGGCAGGACGGGACTGAAGCAGATTTATGTGCGGTCACCGGCGCCAGAACTGGCGAAGGGCCCGGCGTTTTGCGCCGGGCCCTTCGTTGTTCAGAAAGTTATCAGCCGGCCTGTAAGCCGGGTTCTGTAGGGCATCGCCGATTTGCACCGGCGATACGTGACGGCCATTCCTCTGGGACCATAGTTGCCTATGGCCTCAAGCAACCTACCCGGACAGCGAGCAAGACATTGCCCCGCAGTGTTATCGCTCAAGGTGAGCGAACTGACTGCTTTGCCGTCCCTATTCGGTTTTGCTCCCGGTGTGGTTTGCCATGCCGTTTCCGTTGCCGGATACGCGGTGCGCTCTTACCGCACCTTTTCACCCTTACCGCACCAACTCCTTGCGGAGGGAGGCGAGGCGGTTCGTTCTCTGTGGCACTTTCCCTGGGGTCACCCCCGCCGGACGTTATCCGGCACCGTATGTCGATGGAGCCCGGACTTTCCTCTCCCGCAGCCTTTCGACCGTAGCGGGAGCGGCCGTCCAGCCGACTGACGGCACAGGCATGGAGGCTCAGGGCCGTGGCGTCAAGCCAGGAACGCGCGCAGTCTTTGCCAAAATAAATTATCCTGAAGATGTCGTTCTGCTGCCGGTTCGTTCGACTGACCGCATGATCCCGGAAAGTGGCAACCAGTTTTCGGACCCGATCATGCCCATGTCACGGCGAATGCGCCGCTCAAGAGGAGAGAACGCAATGCAGTATCTGCTGATGATCTACCAGAACGAAGCCGAATACGCGAAAATGGACGCCGCCACAGGCAAGAAGATGCTTGAGGAATATGGCGCGTTCACCCAGTCCATCGTCCAGAGCGGCAATTTCAAGGCCGGTGACCGGCTGCAACCGACGACCACAGCGACGACGGTGCAGGTGCGCGAAGGCAAGATGCTCACCACCGATGGTCCGTTCGCCGAGACGCGCGAACAGCTCGCTGGTTACTATCTGGTCGACGCCAAGGATCTCGATGCCGCACTGGCGATTGCGGCGCGGATTCCCAGTGCGCGGGTCGGTTCGATCGAGGTGCGGCCGATCTGGGTCTATAACTGACACCATGACGCTGGCCGAAATCGACAAGATCTTTCGCAACGAGGCGGGTCGCGCGCTGGCGACGCTGATCCGCCTCGTCGGCGATTTCGATTTGGCTGAAGATGCGTTGCAGGATGCCTTTGCAGTTGCGCTTGAAAGATGGCCAACCGCTGAGCCGCCGGCAAACCCGCGTGCGTGGCTTGTTAATGTCGGCCGCAACAAGGCGATCGACCGTGTCAGGCGTCAGGTCTCGTTTCGCGGCAAGCAGGAACAGGTGACGCACGAGCTGTTGCTGAATGCGTGCGCAAATGACGATCGCTGTGATGACGCCGTTCTCGACGACGACATGTTGCGGCTGATTTTCATCTGCTGCCATCCGGCTTTCGCCGTGGAGGTGCAGGTGATGCTGACGCTGCGGACCGTCTGTGGATTGAGCACCGCTCAGGTGGCACGGGCGTTTCTGATCGGCGAAGACGCCATGGCGCAGCGTTTGGTGCGTGCCAAACAGAAGATCCGCATCGCCGGAATTCCCTATGAAGTGCCTGTGCTGGATGCGCTCGAACAGCGCCTGCGCGGCGTGTTGGCCGTGATCTATCTGGTTTTCACCGAAGGCTACGTTGCCACGTCAGGTGACGATCTGATGCGGCCGGACCTGGCGCGGGAAGCAATCCGGCTGGCTCGTTTGCTTGATGCGCTAATGCCGCAGCGACGCGAGATCAAAGGCCTGCTGGCGCTGATGCTGCTGCACGACGCGCGCCGCTCCGGTCGTGCTACGGCGGATGGCGATATCGTGCTGCTGGAAGCGCAGGATCGGTCGCTGTGGGATCACCAACAGATTGCCGAGGGATTGCGGCTGGTCGAGGACGCGTTGCACGCTCCGGGCCGACCCGATGACTATGTGGTGCAGGCCGCGATCGCGGCGCTGCATGCGCAGGCGCCAAGCTATCAAGCCACCGACTGGCCGCAGATCGCCGGGCTCTACGAAGTTCTGCTGCGGATCAGGCCATCGCCGGTAATCGAGCTCAACCATGCCGCCGCGGTGGCGATGGTCGATGGTCCGCTGCGTGCCTTGAATCTGGTCGACGCATTGCAGGCGAGGGGCGGACTCGACGGCTACGATCTGCTGCCGGCCGTGCGCGCCGACCTGTTGCGCCGTCTTGGCCGGCGCGATGCCGCCCGCGATGCGTATCATCGGGCCAGTGCGGCCACACAACTTGAGCCATTGCGCCGGCTTTACGCGCGGCGATTGGCTGAGCTGGACGAGATGACCGATCCGGAGATCTAGGCTGACGCTTCGCTGGGCAGGCTGGCGAGCAGGGCCTGCAGCGTGGTCAGCGTCGAGTGATCGACGAGACCATCGACGCGCTCGGGACGGAAATGGCGCTGGAAGGCGGTGACCACTTCCATGGTCGGAGCATTGTACTGGCCATCGGTCTCGATGCCGTAGCCATAGCGCGCCAATGCATGCTGCAGCGCCAGTACGTCGTCGCCTGCAGTGCCGAGTTTCATAGTTTCGCCGCGCACGATCGGCGCCGGCATCACCCAGTGTCCGACGCCCGAATTGGCCAGCGAGTGCCACGGGAATTTTTCGCCGGGATCCTTCTTGCGCGAGGGCGAGACGTCGGAATGGCCGAGCACGCGATGCGGCTGCAGGTCATGACGCAGCATGATGCCGCGGCACAGCGCGGTGACGGCGGCGATCTGCCGGCTCGGAAAATCCGGATAGCCCCAGTCATGGCCGCGATTGATGATCTCGATGCCGATCGAGCAGGAATTGATGTCCTCTTCGCCGGCCCAGAAACCGACGCCGGCGTGCCAGGCCCGCTTGGCTTCCGGCACCGTCTGCACGATGCGGCCATCCTCGAGCACGATGTAATGGGCAGAGACATCGGTGCCCGCGCTGCACAGGCGCGCGATCGCGCCTTCCGGATCGGGCATGCCGGTATAGTGCAGCACGATCATATCGGGCACGAGGCCCTTGTTACGCTCACCGAAATTCGGCGACGGGATCACGTCGGAAACGACGGAAGAATCCGGGGTAAAGGTCGGCATGTCCGCAGCGCCCTTGGGAATCGGGAGGGCGCGTTGACGCTTGGAGTCGGATCCAGCGGGTGCGGACGAAGGTGAAGCCATCAGAAAACTCAAATCGGTCACGAGAACAGCGGCACATATCGGTTGTGCCGCAGGCGCGTACTATCCCCGACTGGCACCTCGCTATGCAACGACTGCATACAGTTTTGCCCCATTTTTATCCACTGTGGGCTTAAAGCATCAGCACTACGATGAAACCGGCACTTGCAATTGATTGATTGCTCTCCAACCCATCAACGCTTTCTTAACGCTAAGTGCCGTTACTGAGTGGTGAAGAGCCAACCTGAAAAGGGCGGCCAAAGTTCCGTTTTGACGTTCAAATCCCATGGCAATCCCGACAAATCCATGCGGACGTCCGGCCTTTCCCGCGCCAAACGCGGGTGGCGCGTCGAATGGAACCCGCAATCGCGCGGCGACCGGGCTTTTCAGGAGGAAAAGCCAGGCGGCGCGCCGACAGTTGAGGCGACATGGGCCTGTTCGTGTCCAGTTTGATTTTGCGCCTCGATGCGAAGGAACGGAACGCGCTGTCTGCACGCCTCCGGCCGGCGCGCGCATGAGCACGCCCGATACAAGACATATCTCCGTTCTCGGCGTCGAAGCCGTCGACATGCTGAGCCCGCGCGCCGGTGGCATCTATGTCGATGCCACATTCGGCGCAGGCGGCTATTCCCGCGCCATTCTCGCGACCGAGGGAACCCGCGTCATCGCCATCGATCGCGACCGGACCGCCATCGCGGGTGGTTTCGATCTGGTCGACGCATCTGACGGCCGTCTCACGCTGGTCGAGGATCGCTTCTCCAATCTCGCCGATGTGTGCACCGCGCAGGGCGAGCCGCTCGTCGATGGCGTCGTGATGGATGTCGGCGTGTCGTCGATGCAGATCGATCAGGCCGAACGCGGCTTCTCGTTTCGTTTCGACGGCCCGCTCGACATGCGCATGAGCCAGCACGGGCCGACCGCGGCCGATGTGGTGGCGAAGGCCTCCGAGGCCGATCTCGCCAATATCATCTATATCTTCGGCGAGGAACGGCATTCCCGCTCTGTTGCGCGCGCGATCGTCGCGGCGCGCAAGGAAGCGCCGATCGAAACGACGAAACAGCTCGTCGATGTCGTGCAGAAGGTCGTGTGGGCCAAGCCCGGCGAAATCCATCCGGCGACGCGGACATTCCAGGCGCTGCGCATCTTCGTCAATGCAGAGCTCGATGAATTGCATACCGCGCTCGCCGCCGCCGAGCGCGTGCTGAAGCCGGGTGGCCGGCTGTCGGTGGTCTCGTTCCATTCGCTGGAAGACCGCATCGTCAAGAATTTCATGACCGAACGCAGCAAGACCGGCGGCGGATCGCGGCATCTGCCGGAGGTCGCGCAATCCCGTCCGCGCTTCTCGCTCGTCAACAAGCGCCCGATCACTGCTGGCGACGAAGAACTCAAGGCCAATCCGCGCGCGCGCTCTGCGAAGCTGCGCGGCGCCGAGCGCACCGATGCGCCGGCGCAGGATGCCGGCCCGTTGCCGGGCTGGCCGACGCTCGCCTCCGTGTTGAGGGGAGGCTGACCATGCGGATCATCCACCTTCTCGTGATCGCCGTTCTCGTCTTCGCCGCCGCCTATGTCTATCGTATCAAGATGGAATCCACGGTGCGCACCGAGAAGGTGCTGCGCCTGCATGCCGATATTCGCGAACAGCGCGATGCGATCGCGTCGTTGCGTGCCGAATGGGCCAAGCTGGATGCGCCGATGCGGCTGCAGGGGCTGGCCGAACGTCATCTCAAGCTGCAGCCGGTGACGGCGCAGCAATTCGACACGATGAAGAACCTGCCGGATCGGCCGCCGAACTTTGCCAAGCCCGGTGAGCCCGATCCGATCGGCGCGATGATCCATACCATCGATCCGGCTATCGTGACCGGTTCGCTGCCGGCGCCGGAGGATCCGCAGTGACAGGTCCGCAACTCGACCCGAACAAACCGATCACCCGGCCGCCGGAGCCCTGGCGCCAGCGTCTGATCCGCAGCCTGCTCTACGGGCGCAACGTCGATCGTGCGGCGAAGGCACGTGCGCGCGTCGGTCTTGCGATGATCGCGTTCGGCGGTGTGTACGGCATCATTGCCGTGCGCCTGATCATGTTTGCCGTCAACGGCGACACCCATGCCGAGCGCCGCTCCACGCGTGACGCCATCGCGACCGCACGTCCCGATATCGTCGACCGCAACGGCGCGATCCTGGCGACCGACGTGAAGTCACCGTCGCTGTTCTCGGAGCCGCGCCGCATCATCGACAAGGACGAAGCGGTCGAATTGCTCACTGGCGCATTGCCCGATCTCGACGGCGCCGAAGTGCGCGAGCGGATCATGAGCAAGAAGGGCTTTGCCTGGCTGAAGCGCGAGATCACGCCGCAGCAGCAGCGCGACATTCATCGCCTCGGCATTCCCGGCATCGGCTTCCTGCGCGAGAACAAGCGCGTCTATCCGAGCGGTGCGGCGGTCTCGCATCTGATCGGCCTGACCAATATCGACAATCAGGGCATTGCCGGCATCGAGAAATGGCTCGACAGCAATGGCCTCGCAGATCTGCATCGCGCGGGCTTTGCGTCCGACCGTCTGCAGAAGCCGGTCGAGCTCGCCGTCGACCTGCGCGTTGAACATGCGCTGCGCGACGAACTGCTCAAGGCCAAGGCGAAGTACAGCGCCAAGGCGGCGTCGGGGCTCGTCTCGAACGTGAAGACCGGCGAGATCGTCGCCATGGTCTCGCTGCCTGACTTCGATCCGAACAATCCGAAGGAAGCGCACGATCCGGACCGCATCAACCGCCTGACCACCGGCGTCTATGAAATGGGCTCGACCTTCAAGACGCTGACGCTGGCGATGGCGCTCGACAGCGGCAAGGCCAATCTCAATACGATGTATGACGCGCGCTACCCGCTGAGCTATGGCAAGTTCAAGATCCACGACACCCATCCGGTGCCGCGTCCGATCTCGCTCACCGAAGTCTTCACTTTTTCGTCAAACGTCGGTGCTGCGAAGATCGCGCTCGGGCAGGGCGTCGAAGCGCACAAGGCCTTCCTGAAGAAAGTCGGCCAGCTCGATCGCTTGCGGACGGAATTGCCTGAGAGCGCGATGCCGATCGTGCCGAAACGCTGGGGTGAACTGAACACCATCACCATCGCATTCGGTCACGGCATGGCCGTGGCGCCGCTGCAGGCGGTGATGGGCGTCAATGCGATGATCAATGGCGGGCTGCTGATCCCGCCGACCTTCCTGAAGCGCACCGAAGAGGAAGCGCGGGAGATCGGCAAGCGCGTCATTAAGAAAGAGACCAGCGACAAGGTGCGCTACATGATGCGCCTGAATGCCGAGACCGGTTCGGCGCGGCAGGCCGAAGCCAGGGCCAAGGGTTACTATCTCGGTGGCAAGACCGGTACGGCCGAGAAGGTCGTCAACGGCCGCTATTCCAAGAAGCAGGTGCTGAATTCCTTTACCGCTGTGCTGCCGATGGACAATCCGCAATTCCAGGTTCTGGTGATGCTGGACGAGCCGAAGGCGCTGCCGGAAACCCATGGTTTCATCACCTCGGGCTGGAATGCGGTGCCGACGGGGGGCAATGTGATCGCCCGTATCGCGCCGCTTTTGGGGCTTGAGCCGCGCTTCGATCTGGCGCCGTCCGACCGCCTTATTCTTGCGACATCCAAGGTGACTCAGTAACGCCGCATCTGCGCTTTACAGCCGGTGCAAAATGCGGTTTGCGTGGCGTTGCGGAACCCGATGTGTCCCTCGATCTGGCCTGCCCGGAGCAGCATGAAACTACGCGATTTGTTCAACCCTGATGCCGTGATGGAGCAGTCCGCAAGGGACGTCACCGTCACCGGACTGGCTGTGGACAGCCGCGCAGTGAAGCCGGGCGATCTGTTCTTCGCACTCGCCGGTGCGAAGACCGACGGTTCGCGTTTCATCGCGCAGGCACTGGCGTCAGGTGCCGTCGCTGTCGCCGGTGACCACAAGCCCGACGATCTGTCCGTGCCTTTTGTGCGCACGCCCAATCCGCGCCTTGCGCTGGCTCTCGCGGCGTCGAAATTCTATCCGCGCCAACCTGCGGTCATTGCCGCCGTCACGGGGACATCGGGCAAGACCTCGGTCGCATCCTTTGCGCGCGAGATCTGGGGCCGTCTCGGATATGCCTCTGCCAGCATCGGCACCATCGGTCTCGTCTCGCCGAAGCGCACCGTCTATGGCTCGCTGACCACGCCGGATCCGATCTCGCTGCACCAGCAGATCGACGAGATCACCGGCGAGGGCGTCACTCGTCTCGCGCTCGAAGCGTCGTCCCATGGCCTCGATCAATTCAGGCTTGATGGCGTGCGCGTCAGCGCCGCCGGCTTTACCAATCTGTCGCGCGATCACATGGACTACCATCCGGACGTCGCGCATTATCTCAGTGCCAAGCTGCGGTTGTTTTTGAATCTCGTCATTGATGGCGGCGTCGCCGTGATCGCCGCCGATCACGAGCATTCGCCGCAAGTCATCCATGCCGCGCAGTCGCGCCATTTGCGCCTGATGAAGGTCGGTCGCAAGGGCGACGGCGTGGGCGAGGGTATTCGCCTTGTCGATGCCACGGTCGAAGGCTTCGCGCAGAAACTCACGCTTGAGCATCGCGGCAAGACCTACGCGATCAGGCTGCCACTGGTTGGCGAATTCCAGATCGAGAACGCGCTGGTCGCGGCAGGTCTGGTGATTGGCACCGGCGGTGATGTCGATGCGACCTTCGCCGCGCTCGAACATCTCCAAGGCGCCAAGGGGCGGCTCGAGCAGGTTGGCACTCATAATGGCGCGCCGGTGTTCGTCGATTACGCACATAAGCCGGATGCACTGGCGAAGGCACTGCAGGCCCTGCGCCCTTATGCCAAGCGCAAGCTCGTCGTGGTGTTCGGCGCCGGCGGTGATCGCGATGCCGGCAAGCGGCCGCTGATGGGCAAGATTGCCGCCGAGAATGCCGATAGTGTGATCGTTACCGACGACAATCCGCGCAGCGAGAATCCAGCGACTATCCGCGCGGCAATCATGGCGGCTGCGAAGGGCGCCACCGAAATCGGTGACCGCGCCGAAGCCATTCGCGTGGCCGTCGAAGGCCTGCAGCCCGGCGATGCCCTCCTGATCGCCGGCAAGGGCCATGAGACCGGACAGATCGTTGGTACCCGCACGCTGCCTTTCAGCGATCACGAGGCCGCCGCAGCGGCGCTTGCCAAGAGGACTGCATGAGCGAGTTTCTTTGGACATCATCCGCGATGGCCGACGCGATGCACGCCACGGTGCAAGGCGCGCTGCCGGAAGGCATCACCGGCATCTCCATCGATACCCGCACCATCAAATCCGGCGAGGCGTATTTCGCGATCAAGGGTGACGTGCATGACGGCCACGCCTTCGTCGAGGCTGCGCTGAAAGCTGGCGCAGGATTGGCCGTCGTCGAAACCGCGCAGCGCGATAAGTTTCCCGCGGATGCGCGCCTGCTGGTGGTCGACGACGTGCTCGCAGCGCTCGTCGAACTCGGCATCGCCTCGCGTGCACGTCTGAAAGCGCCGATCGTCGCAATCACCGGTTCGGTCGGCAAGACCTCGACCAAGGAAGCGCTACGCCGTGTGCTGGAAGCGCAGGGCAAGACACATGCCTCGGTCGCGTCGTTCAACAATCACTGGGGCGTGCCGCTGACGCTGGCGCGCTGTCCGGCCGATGTACGTTTCGCGATCTTCGAGATCGGTATGAATCACGCCGGCGAAATCGAGACGCTGGTGAAGATGGTCCGGCCGCATTACGCCGTCATCACCACCGTCGAGCCGGTGCATCTGGAATTCTTCGCTGGCGTCGAAGCTATTGCCGACGCCAAGGCCGAAATCTTTTCCGGGCTTGAGCCCGATGGCGTCGCGATTCTCAACCGCGACAATGCGCAATTCGCGCGGTTGCAGAAGAGCGCCAAGAAGGCCGGCGTCTCGCGCATTGTCTCGTTCGGCGCCGACCAGAAGGCTGAGGCGCGGTTGCTCGACGTCTCATTGCACCCAACCTGCTCGGCGGTGCACGCCAATATCCTCGGCCATGACGTCACCTACAAGCTCGGTATGCCCGGCCGCCACATGGCAATGAATTCGCTGGCGGTGCTGGCGGCAGCCGAATTGATGGGCGCCGATCTCGTTCATGCCGCGCTGACGCTGTCGCAGGTCGTGCCCGCTGTGGGCCGCGGCGCTCGCCATGTGCTCGAAGTGCCAGGCGGCGAGGCGACGCTGATTGATGAGAGCTACAATGCCAATCCGGCTTCGATGGCGGCCGCCATCAACGTGCTGGGCGCTGCGGCTGTCGGGCCGAAGGGTCGCCGCATCGTGGTGCTGGGCGACATGCTCGAACTCGGCGCCGATGGCGCGAAACTTCATGCCGGGTTGCTGGATGCGGTGCAGTCCAATGGCATCGATCTGGTATTTTGCTGTGGTCCCCTGATGCGCAACCTTTGGGATGCTCTTTCCACGGGCAAGCGGGGCGGCTATGCCGGGGATGCGGCGGCGCTCGAATCGCAGGTGCTGGCCGCGATCCGCGCCGGTGACGCCATCATGGTCAAGGGCTCGCTCGGCTCGAAGATGAAACCGATTGTCTCCGCGCTCGAAAAGCGCTTTCCCGGCAACGCCGCGCTCGACGACGCCGCGGTATAGGGCGGACTGAATGTTCTACTGGCTGATCGACTTCGCGGGCACCGTGCCGGTGTTCAACGTGTTCCGCTACATCACCTTCCGCACCGGCGGCGCAGTGGTCACCGGCGCACTGTTCGTGTTCCTGTTCGGACCCTGGATCATCGACAATCTGCGCCTGCGCCAGGGCAAAGGTCAGCCGATCCGCACCGACGGCCCGCAGTCGCATCTGGTCAAGGTGGGCACGCCGACCATGGGCGGGCTGATGATCCTGTCCGGCCTCGTGGTCTCCACGCTGCTCTGGGCCAATCCGCGCAATCCCTATGTTTGGATCGTGCTGGCGGTTACCCTCGGCTTCGGCTTCGTCGGTTTCTACGACGACTATCTCAAAGTGACCAAGCAGAGCCACAAGGGCTTTGCCGGTCGCACGCGGTTGCTGATCGAATTCATCATCGCGGGTGCCGCCTGTTTCGCCTTCGTCAAGCTCGGCCGCGATCCGCTGTCCTCCTCGCTGGTGATCCCGTTCCTCAAGGACGTGATCGTGAATTTCGGCTGGTTCTTCGTGCTGTTCGGCGCCTTCATCGTCGTGGGCGCCGGCAATGCCGTGAACCTCACCGATGGTCTCGACGGTCTCGCCATCGTACCTGTCATGATCGCGTCTGCCTCGTTCGGCATGATTGCCTATCTCGCCGGCAACGCGGTGTTCTCCGACTATCTGCAGATCAACTACGTCGCGGGCACCGGCGAACTCGCTGTACTCTGCGGCGCGGTGCTCGGCGCAGGGCTTGGCTTCCTCTGGTTCAACGCGCCGCCGGCCTCGATCTTCATGGGTGACACCGGTTCGCTGGCGCTGGGCGGCATGCTCGGCTCCATCGCGGTGGCCGTGAAGCACGAGATCGTGCTCGCGGTGATCGGCGGCCTGTTCGTGCTGGAGGCCGTGTCGGTGATTGTGCAGGTCACCTCCTTCAAGCTCACCGGCAAGCGCGTATTTCGCATGGCGCCGATCCATCACCACTTCGAGCAGAAGGGCTGGACCGAGCCGCAGATCGTCATCCGCTTCTGGATCATCTCGGTGATGCTGGCGCTGGTCGGCCTCTCCACGCTGAAGCTGCGGTGATCTCGTGATCCCCGTCACATCCTTCGCCGGCAAGACCGTCGCCGTCTTCGGCCTCGGCGGCTCCGGCCTTGCGTCTTGCCACGCGCTGCAGGCGGGCGGCGCCGAAGTCATCGCCTGTGACGACAGCATCGACAGAATGGTCCAGGCCACGCAGGCCGGTTTCATTACCGCCGATTTGCGCACGGTGGCGTGGGGTGCCTTTGCCGCACTGATCCTGACGCCCGGCGTGCCGTTGACGCATCCGGCGCCGCATTGGACAGTCGTCGCTGCGAAGGCAGCCGGCGTCGAGGTTATCGGCGACATCGAATTATTCTGCCGCGAGCGCAAGTTGCATGTGCCCGATGCGCCCTTCGTTGCCATCACCGGCACCAATGGCAAATCGACGACGACGGCGCTCGTCGCGCATCTGATGCGCGAGGCGGGTTTCGATACGCAGATGGGCGGCAATATCGGCACCGCGATCCTGTCGCTGGAGCCGCCCACGGCCGGCCGCGTCCATGTGATCGAGATGTCGTCCTATCAGATCGATCTCACGCCCTCGCTCGATCCGTCCGTCGGCATCCTGCTCAATGTCACGCCCGATCATATCGATCGTCACGGCACGCTGGCGCATTACGCTGCGGTGAAGGAGCGTCTCGTTGCCGGTGTGCAGGCTGGCGGCACCGCCATCATCGGTGTCGACGACGACTGGTGCAGCAAGGCGGCTGATCGCATCGAGCAATCCGGCAAGCGCGTGGTGCGCGTCTCCGTCGAACATCCGCTCGCCGATGGCCTCACCATTCGTGGCAGCACCATTGTGCGCAATGCCGGCGGCGCGCAAAGCGATGTGGTCGATATCGCCGGCATCGGCTCGTTGCGCGGCCTGCACAATGCGCAGAACGCCGCCTGTGCCTCTGCTGCCGCATTGGCGCTGGGCGTCAGCTCGGCCGTATTGCAGAAGGGCCTGCGCTCGTTCCCCGGTCTCGCCCATCGCATGGAGCAGGTCGGGCGCCAGGGCGCGACGTTGTTCGTCAACGACTCCAAGGGCACCAATGCCGACGCCGCGGCGAAAGCGCTGTCGTCCTTCAACGACATCTTCTGGATCGCCGGCGGCAAGCAGAAGGAGGGCGGCATCACCTCGCTGGCCGAATTCTTCCCGCGTATCCGCGGCGCCTATCTGATCGGCGAAGCCGCCAACGATTTCGCGCAGACGCTGGACGGCAAGGTGCCGTATGAGATCAGCGTCAGTCTCGACGTCGCGGTCGCCAATGCCGCGCGCGATGCCGCGGAAGCCGGGCTGACAGAGCCGGTCGTGCTGCTGTCGCCCGCCTGCGCCTCGTTCGACCAGTTCCGCAATTTCGAGATCCGCGGCGACCGGTTCAGGGAGCTGGTGCTGGCGCTGGATGGGGTGAGGGCGGTTTAAGGCGCGATCTTCACGATCCAGTATCAGCCGACGTGTTCTGGCTCAGTCGAGGGAATATCACGCGGCTGTTGGGAGCCAACAGTCGAGGTCATTTGATCGCACCGTACAGGGGGCGTTGATGATTGAGCCGTCGGATGATCGCAAGGACACGTCGCCACTGATCGCAGAGATCGCTGAATTTATTCGGCATCATGCGACGGGCTCGATCCTCCGCGTCGGCATCGATGGCGTGGACGGTGTAGGAAAGACGGTGTTCGCGGACACGCTCGCGCGTGTAATCGGCACGCTCGGACGGCCCGTTATCCGCGCCTCCGTGGACAGCTTTCACAACAGGCGCGAGATCCGATACCGGCAGGGGAAAACCTCTCCACATGGCTTTTACGCGGACTCCTACAATTATGTTGAGTTGCGGAAAGTATTGCTCGATCCACTCGGACCCGGCGGCTCGCGCGTCTATTGCCCTGCCATCTTCGATCACACCGTGAACGCCCCGGTCGCCGCTTGCTGGTCGATCGCCGATCTCGATGCTGTCCTCGTCTTCGATGGCATTTTTCTGCACCGCCCGGAACTCAGGGACGTCTGGGATCTGTCGATTTTTCTGGATGCGCCATTCACCATCACCATCCCGCGCGGCGCCGGTCGCGGCCCCGGATACGGATCGGCTGATGTGGATGCCGCGTCCAACCGGCGCTATATCGAAGGCCAGCGCCTGTATCTGCAAGAGAACGACCCGCAAAACCGCGCGAATCTCGTCATCGACTATTCCGATTTCACGCACCCTGCAGTCACAGTCCGCCGCTGGCCGCCCTGAATGGGGCCAAATTTTCACAATCCATTAACCGTCTGGCAACCACGATGGCCCATCGATAGGAGTTCATCGACCCGCAGGACGCGCTTATGATCTCTCGCGAACAACGCACCCCGCTCAGCGAATGGTGGTGGACCGTGGACCGCCTGCTGCTGGCGGCGATCATCGCGCTGATGCTGGCGGGGGTGATCCTCTCGCTCGCGGCGTCGCCGCCGGTGGCGACCCGCATCGGGCTTGATCCGTTCCACTTCTTCAACCGCCACATCCTGTTCCTGGTGCCGTCGATTATCGTACTGATCGGCGTGTCCTTCATGACGCCGCGGCAGATCCGCCGCTCGGCGCTGGTCGTGTTCGCGATCTCCATCGTGCTGATCCTGGCGACCTTGCTGATCGGGCCGGAAGTGAAGGGCGCCAAGCGCTGGATCACCATTCTCGGCATCAACATTCAGGCGTCGGAATCCGCCAAGCCGGCTTTCGTCGTCATCGCCGCGTGGCTGTTCTCGGAATCCGCGCGCAAACCGGAAATGCCGGCGACCTCCATGGCGATCGTGCTGCTGATGATGCTGGTGTCGCTGCTGGTGATGCAGCCTGACTTCGGCCAAACCATGCTGATCCTGATGGCCTGGGGCTCGCTGTTCTTCATCGCCGGCATGCGCATGGTCTGGGTGTTCGGCCTCGGCGCCACCGCGGCAGGCGGGCTATTGATGGCTTACTTCCTGGTGCCGCACGTTGCCGGCCGTATCAAACGCTTCATGGATCCCGCCTCGGGCGACACGTTCCAGGTCGATACGGCAATGGAAGCATTTTCGAATGGCGGCTGGTTCGGCCTTGGGCCCGGCGAGGGCATCGCCAAGCGCAGCCTGCCGGACAGCCACACCGACTTCGTCTTCGCCGTCGGCGCCGAAGAGTTCGGCATCCTGCTGTGCCTCGCCGTGCTCAGCCTGTTTGCCTTCATCGTGATCCGCGCGATGTCGCGCGCTTACGCCACCGAAGATCTGTTCTCGCGCTTCGCTGCCTCGGGCCTCGCGATCCTGTTCGGCGTGCAGGCGGCGATCAACATGGCGGTCAATCTGCATCTGATCCCCGCCAAGGGCATGACGCTGCCCTTCATCTCCTATGGCGGCTCGTCGATGATCTCGCTGGCTTACAGCGTCGGCATGCTGCTCGCTTTGACGCGGATGCGCCCGCGCACCGAAGTCGAGGCGATCGACGCCCACGTCGCGCGCACTTACGCGTGATGAGTACCGCGCCCCTCATATTGCTGGCGGCGGGCGGCACCGGCGGACATCTGTTTCCGGCGGAAGCGCTCGGCGTTGCGCTGATGAAGCGCGGGCTGCGCGTCCGGCTCGTGACAGATGCGCGTGCGCTGAAATATAGCGGTCTGTTTTCGCGCGAGATGATCGACGTGGTGCCGAGCGAGACGGTGCGCTCCCGCAATCCCATCTCGCTGGCCCGCACCGCGATCATGCTCGCTGCCGGCACCGCGATGGCGCTGAATCTGATGCGCAGCCTGAAGCCCGCGGCGGTGATCGGCTTCGGTGGCTATCCGACTGTGCCGCCGCTGTTTGCCGCGCGTCTGTTCGGCATTCCCACCCTCATTCACGATTCCAACGCCGTGATGGGCCGCGCCAATCGCATGCTGTCCGGCAAGGTCAGCGCCATCGCGACGTCGTTGCCCGGCGTGCTCGACCGCGATCCCGAATTGTCGAAGAAGACCACCACGACAGGCACGCCGATGCGCCCGGCGATCCTCGCGGCCGCCGCCGTCCCCTATGCCGCGCCGGATCTCACCGGGCCATTCCGCTTGCTCGTCGTCGGCGGCAGCCAGGGCGCGCGCATCATGGCTGATATCGTCCCGCCGGCGATCGAGCGTCTCGAACCGGCGCTGTGGAATCGCCTTGTGCTCACACAACAGGTGCGCGACGAAGACATGAGCCGTGTGCGTGCGGTCTATGACAAGCTCAAGATCAGGGCCGAACTCGCACCGTTCTTCAGCGATCTCCCCGCGCGTCTCGCGTCAGCCCAACTCGTCATCTCGCGTTCCGGTGCGGGCACCGTCGCCGAACTCGGGGCCATCGGGCGGCCGTCCATTCTGGTGCCGCTGCCCGGTGCGCTCGATCAGGATCAGTTCGCCAATGCCGGTGTGCTTGCCGATGCCGGCGGCGCACTCCGCATCGCGCAGAGCGACTTTACGCCGGATCGTCTGGCGGCTGAAATCTCGGCGCTGGCCGGCGAGCCGTCGCGGTTGACCGCGATGGCCTCAGGCGCCCGCAAGGTCGGCAAGCTCGATGCCGCGGAGCGTTTGGCGGATCTGGTCGCCAAGGTCGCGAAGATTTAGGTCATCGGTTCTGCTACACGTCGTTCCCACGCGGTTCGCCCCGGGGGGACAATGAGCGGAGAGCATCTTTCCAATATTCCGATGACGCACCGCGAGACGGCGAGGGTCGCGCTCAGGGCGACCGTCGGTTCTGCAACCATCGATTCCATCCGGCCGATTCCAGGTGGCGTCTCGGGTGCTTTTGTCTATCGAGTAGCCGCCGGCGATCGCCGCTACGTATTGCGCATGGAGGGGGCCGCAAGTCCGCTGCGTAATCCGCACCAATATACGTCGATGCGCATCGCCGCACAGGCAGGGATCGCGCCGCGGCTGCACTATGTGGATGAGACCGCACGTGTCGCGGTGATGGATTTCATCGTCGAACAGCCTCTGCAGTCCTATCCCGGCGGCCCTCACGCTTTGGCACAGGCGCTGGGAGACATGCTGCGGCGCCTGCAGGGCACGCCAAGGTTCGGGCGCTTCGTCGACTATCCGGATATCACAGCTCGGCTGTGGGCCCATGTCTGCCGCACAAATCTGTTTGCGCCCGGTGTGCTCGATGCCCACACGCAGCGTCTGGCAGACCTCCGTAGCGCCTATACGTGGAATAGCGACGAGGCGGTTTCCAGCCACAACGATATCCTGCCGCGCAACCTTCTGTTCGATGGCGAGCGTCTGTGGCTGGTCGATTGGGAGTCGGCCTATTGCAACGATCCCGTCGTCGATATGGCGACCATGCTCGATAACTTTGCGCCGTCACCTGAACTCGAAGAGGTGCTTTTGCAGGCATGGCTCGGTTACCCGCCTGATCGCAGCCTGCGCGATCGACTCGAACTGATGCGCGCGCTCACCCGTCTGTTTTATGCGGGCGTCCAGTTCAGCGCGGTCGCGACCGCGTCGCGCTCGGTGCCGGACACGGATCTCTCGGCTCCTACACTTGCGGAATTCCAGCAGGCCTTGCGCGATGGGCGGCTGGCGCCCGACGCGTTGGAGACCAGGCATCTGCTTGGAAAGATGTATCTCGCTGCATTTTTCACGGGCGAGAAACCGCCGGGGCTGCCTCCGCCGATCAGTGCCTTTCAAGTGATGGGCACAGCGGAGGCATGACGACGAGATGCTGGACGCTACAGCCTCACGGTCTCCACCAGATAATCCAGAAACGCCCGCACCCTTGCGGGCAATTGTCCGCCGTGGCCGACGAACACCGCGTGGATCGGTTCGATGTCGCCTGGATTGAAAGCTTCGAGCACCGGCACCAGCCGGCCGGCTTTGATATCGGCCTCGACGTGAAAGCGCGCCAGTCGCGCGAGGCCCATGCCGGCCACGGCGAGGTGCTGCATCGCTTCGCCGTCGCTGACGAGGGCATTCCCTGACGGCATCACGGCGATTGTTTCGCCGCTGATCTTGAACGGCCAGCCGTTCTCCCACTTGGCAAAGCCGAAGCGCAGCAGATTATGGTCAGCGAGATCGTCCGGCGTCTTGGGTGTGCCGCGCTCTTTGAGATAGTCCGGCGCGGCAACCACCACCATCCGGCTCTCGCCGAGTTTGCGCGCCAGCAGTCGTGACTCGCGCATCAAGCCAACGCGAATGGCGACATCGGCGCGCTCTTCCAGGAGATCCACGACGAGATCGGTCAGCACGACCTCGACCTTGATGTCGGGATAGCGCTTCGCGAAATCCGGCAGCAGCGGCAGCAGGAGACGCAGGCCGAAGGGCACGCTGGTATTGACGCGCAGCAGGCCGCTCGGTGTTGCGCCGATGGCAGCTTCGCGTTCGGCCGCGCTGATCTCGTCGAGAATGCGTAGTGCGCGCTCATAGAAAGCGCTGCCTTCCGGCGTGAGCTGAAGCTTGCGCGTCGAGCGATTGATGAGCCGCACGCCGAGCCGCCCTTCCAGCCGCGCCACCAGTTTGCTGACGGCAGAGGGGGTCATCCGGAAGGCCCGCGCCGCGGTCGAAAAACCGCCGAGCTCGACCACGCGGGTGAACACTTCCATCTCGCCGGAGCGGTTGACGTCCAGTCGTGACATCTGACTTCAATCTATTGAGTGAATTCAATTCACAAATATTGTGCCTATGCCACGTCTATCTCATCAATGTCCGGAGGTCCACATCTCCCGCTGTCGGGCATCTGGCCCGTTTCACGCACGGGATAGGATCATGCCTCTCGCACTCTACGCGCTTACCGCCGGCGCCTTCGGAATTGGTGTCACCGAATTCGTCATCATGGGTCTCCTGATCGAGGTCGGCGGCGACCTCGGCGTGTCGATCCCGGCAGCGGGTCTGCTGATCTCGGGCTATGCGTTGGGTGTCGTGCTCGGCGCCCCGATCATGACCGTCGCGACCGCCCGCTGGCCGCGCAAGACCGTGCTGCTGGTGCTGATGGCAATCTTCACCATCGGCAATCTCGCTTGCGCCCTGGCGCCGGATTACTGGAGCCTGATGGCGGCACGCGTGCTCACGGCTTTCGCGCATGGCACCTTCTTCGGCGTCGGCTCGGTGGTGGCGACCACGCTGGTGGCGCCGGACAAAAAGGCCTCGGCCATCGCCATCATGTTCACCGGTCTGACCGTGGCGAATATTCTCGGCGTGCCATTCGGTACCTGGCTGGGGCAGGGGTTTGGCTGGCGCGCGACCTTCTTCTCCGTGACCGCCGTTGGCGTCGCCGCCTTCGCAATCATCGCACTGTTCGTGCCGCAAGATAAGGAAAAGCCCGCGCCGTCGAATCTGAAACAGGATCTCGCGGTGCTCGCGCGTCCGCAGGTGCTGCTTGGCCTGCTCACGACGGTGCTGAGCTGGATTGGTGTATTCGCGCTGTTCACCTACATCGCGCCGATCCTGACCCGGCTGGCCGGCTTTTCGGAGACCGCGGTGTCGCCGATCCTGCTGGTGTTCGGCGGCGGGCTGGTGGTCGGCAATCTGGTCGGCGGACGGCTCGCCGACCGCTGGCTGCTGCCGACGGTGCTGGGCAGCCTCGCTGCACTGGCGGTGGTGCTGTTCCTGATGACCTTCGCTGTTCACAGCCAGATCGCCGTGGTGGCATTCGTGGCGCTGCTCGGCGCCGTGGGCTTCGCCACCGTGCCGCCGTTGCAGATGTGGGTGCTGGAGAAGGCCCATGGCGCCGGCCAGAGCCTGGCCTCGAGCTTCAACATCGCGGCGTTCAATCTCGGCAACGCCATCGGGGCCTGGCTCGGCGGTGCGGTGATCGATCACGGGGGTCTCGCTTCGGTGCCGTGGGTCGCTGCATTGGCGCCGCTGGCAGCGCTCGCTGTGGCACTTTGCGCAATCCGCTTCGACCGGGGGCGGGCTGCGGTTCCCGCGGCGGCAGAGTAGGGCACAGCAGCAGCGAAGGTGGCGGATTCGTCTGATCCGCAAGCCAAATTTCCGTCTTTTTCGTCATGGCCGGGCTTGTCCCGGCCATCCACGTCTGTTTGAAGGAGTCATCTGTTAGACAAGCCTTGGATGCCCGGACGTCCAGCGAAGCTCGCTTCGCGCTGCCCGGACATGATGGAACATAGAGACGCCCCATGAGACTGCCGCGCGAAATCGGACCTATTCACTTTGTCGGTATCGGCGGCATCGGCATGAGCGGCATCGCCGAGGTGCTGTGCAATCTCGGCTACACCGTGCAGGGCTCGGACGCTTCCGAAAGCGCCAATGTCAATCGTCTGCGCGAAAAAGGCATCACCATTCATGTCGGTCACAAGGCCGATAACGTGTCCGGCGCCGACGTGCTCGTCGTCTCCACCGCGATCAAGCGCGACAATCCGGAACTGATGGCCGCGCGCGCCCAGCGCATTCCCGTGGTGCGCCGCGCCGAGATGCTCGCCGAGCTGATGCGCTTGAAGAGCTGCGTGGCCATCGCCGGCACCCATGGCAAGACCACAACGACGTCGATGGTCGCCGCATTGCTCGATGCCGGCGAACTCGATCCCACCGTCATCAATGGTGGCATCATCAATGCCTATGGCACCAATGCGCGGCTCGGCGCGGGCGAGTGGATGGTCGTCGAAGCCGACGAGAGCGACGGCACCTTCCTGAAGCTCCCGGCCGATGTCGCCATCGTCACCAATGTCGATCCCGAACATCTCGATCACTTCAAGACCTTCGATGCCGTGCAGGATGCGTTCCGCCACTTTGTCGAGAACGTGCCGTTCTACGGTTTCGCCGTGATGTGCATCGATCACCCCGTGGTGCAGAGCATCGTCGGCAAGATCGAGGATCGCCGCATCATCACTTACGGACAGAATCCGCAGGCCGATGCGCGGCTGGTCGATCTGAAGCCCGCCAATGGCGGCTCAAGCTTCAAGGTCGCGTTCCGCGATCGCAAGGCCGGCACCGCGCATGAGATCGATAATCTTCTGCTGCCGATGCCCGGTCGTCACAACGCCCTCAATGCCACGGCGGCGATTGCCGTCGCGCATGAACTCGGCATGTCCGATGAGGCGATCCGCAAGGCCATCGCCGGCTTCGGCGGTGTCAAGCGCCGCTTCACCAAGACCGGCGAGTGGAACGGCGTCACCATCATCGACGACTACGGCCATCATCCCGTGGAGATTTCCGCCGTGCTGCGCGCCGCGCGTGAAAGCACTGCGGGCAAGGTGATCGCCGTGGTGCAGCCGCATCGCTACACGCGCCTGCAGTCGCTGTTTGAGGAATTCTGCACCTGCTTTAACGACGCCGACACCGTGATCGTCGCCGACGTCTATCCCGCCGGCGAAGCGCCGATCGAGGGCATCGACCGCGATAATTTCGTGCTCGGCCTGCGCGCCCACGGCCATCGCGAGGTGATCCCGCTGCAGGAGTCCGCGGCGCTTGCGGGTCTTGTCGCGGGTGTTGCGAAGAGCGGCGATACGGTGGTGTGCTTGGGTGCAGGCAACATCACGCAGTGGGCTTATGCATTGCCCGGCGAATTGAAGGCGCTGGGGTAGGGATTGTTGATGTTTGATATCGGCATCGCAACACAGGCCGCTGCGCTCCCTCCCCCCTTGCGGGGGAGGGTCGGGGAGGGGGGTAACCCCGAGCGACGGCGCCTGCGGCGTGGGGGGGGGGGGGGGGGGGGGGGGGGGGGGGCGGGGGGGGGCGGGGGGGGGGCGGGGGGGGGGGGGGGGGGGGGGGGGCCCCCCCCCCCCCCCCGAGCGACGGCGCCTGCGGCTTACCCCCCTCCCGGCGCTACGCGCCACCCTCCCCCGCAAGGGGGGAGGGTGCACACTTCGCACCGTGCAAAACACGCTATGACCTTCCCCGACATCACCCCCGATCTCACATCTGCGATGCCCGATCTGCGCGGGCGTCTGCTCGCCAACGAATCCCTCGCGCCGCTGACATGGTTTCGCGTCGGCGGCCCCGCGCAGGTGTTGTTCACGCCAGCCGATGAAGACGACCTCGCTTACTTCCTGTCGAAGCTGCCGAGCGACATTCCGGTCACCGTCGTCGGCGTCGGCTCCAATCTCATCGTGCGCGATGGCGGCATCGAAGGCGTTGTCATTCGCCTGAGCCCGCGCGGCTTCGGCGCAACGTCAGCCGATGGCGACATTGTCAGCGCCGGCACGGCTGCACTCGACAAGCGCGTGGCGGAGACGGCGGCAGCGGCCAATATCGGCGGGCTGGAATTCTACTTCGGCATTCCCGGCTCCATCGGCGGCGCGCTGCGGATGAATGCCGGCGCCAATGGCGACGAGACCAAGGATGTACTGATCGAGGCCACCGGCATCGGCGGCGACGGCACGAAACACGTCTTCGACAATGCCGGCATGGCGTTCGTCTATCGCAATTCCGGCGTCGATCCGTCGATCATTTTCACGTCAGCGAAATTCCGCGGAGCTGTGACGGAGCCCGCCGCCATTCGCGCGCGGATGGACGAGGTGCAGGCGCATCGCGAGACCGCGCAGCCGATCCGTGAGAAGACCGGTGGCTCCACGTTCAAGAACCCGCCCGGTCATTCGGCCTGGAAGCTGGTCGATGCCGCGGGATGTCGCGGACTGCGCGTCGGCGGCGCGCAGGTGTCGGAGATGCACTGTAATTTCCTGATCAACACAGGCGATGCGACAGCGAGCGATATCGAAACGCTCGGCGAGACCGTGCGTGCGCGCGTGCTGGCGCAGTCGGGCATCGACCTGCACTGGGAAATCAAGCGGATCGGCGTCGCGCCGTAACACGATATGTCTGACGCGTTTCCTTAACGCGAACCGGCACCACTTCGCTCGGAAACGCTTGGGCTGCTATTTCGGCGGTGGCGGTAGTGCCGACGCCGGTCCGGCCTCGCTGATGCTCAGCAGATTTTCCAGTGGCGCAGGGGCGACGCGGAAGGCGCCGTCGAACGGATGCTCCTGAAGCGCGATAATGCCGAGAGCGACGATGGCACCGCTGGCGAACACCGTGAGCGCCGCGAGCATGGCCCGCGGACGTTCCAGATGAACCAGCGCCAGCGCCAGTTGTGTGATCAGCCCGAGCAGCAGGACCGATGTCCATTTCAGATCGTTGGTGTGGTCGGTCGACAGGCTGAGCCGGTCATTGCGCGCGGTCCCCGCGCGGATCGAGGCGCCCATCAGCGCCCCATGCACCGTGTTGCTGGCATCGCGCGTGATGGCGGGATCGCTGATTTCGCGCAGCAGGCTGTCATAGGCCACATCGGTGCGCGGCGACTTCAGGCCGAGAAGCATTGCCGGCCATTCCTCCGTCACTTCCGATGTCACATAGGCGTTCAGCGCAGCGCGTATGTTGGACATGTCGGTGACCGATGCCACGCTCAGCGTATGGATGTTTCGCAACTCGCCGGCCTCGATCTGAACGGCGCGGACGGCCTGGCGGTTGCGATCGCCGACGTCGCTGGCAAGGAAGCCCGTGAGCAGGCCGAACAGGATGGCCACCGAGGAAAAGAAGGGCGCGACGATGCCGTGGAGGGACTTCAGCCGCATCGACAGCAGCCGGCTGGATGTCAGCCCCACGAGGATCAGCGCGACTCCGTAATAGATGGTGCCCAGCGTCGCGAAGATGCCGAAGGTAGAGAGTTCGAGCCAGGCTCTGATCATCAGGTCGCTTCCATGTCACCGCGGGGCGGGCTCGCAAAACCGCCTCCGACAAGGCATTATATGACTCGGCTAGCGTGATGCTATTGCCTTGTCGGCAAAGGCGCGATTCGCGGATGGGTTCGGAGACGACACAATGACGGAGCAGGCGAGACCTCAGCGGATCACCATCATGTTTGGTGGCCTGAACAAGGAGCGTCTGGTGTCGGTGGCCTCCGCACAGGCTCTGCACAGCGCGTTGCCCGATGCGGATCTCTGGTTCTGGGATGCCGATGACCGCGTCTACGAGACGTCGGGCACGGCGCTGCTCTCCCATGATCGTCCGTTCGAGGATCCGTTCAAGCCCGGTGGCAGCAGCATCGGCGTGCTGACGCAGGCGCTCGACAAGGCCCAAGCCGAGAACCGCGTGCTGGTGCTCGGCATGCATGGCGGCGCTGCGGAGAATGGCGAGCTGCAGGTGATGTGCGAAATGCGCGGCATCCCGTTCACGGGTTCCGGTTCAGCGTCATCCAATCTGTCTTTCGACAAGGTCGGCGCCAAGCGCTTCGCAGCCATCGCAGGCGTGCCCATCGCGGCGGGTGTCGCATTGAACGACATGGAAGCGGCGCTTGCCGAATACGGCAAGCTGATCGCCAAGCCCGCACGTGACGGATCGAGCTACGGCCTGATGTTCGTCAATGCGAAGCAGGATCTCCTCGCCGTGCGCAATGCGGCCAGGACCGAGGACTATGTCATCGAGCCGTTCGTCGCTGGTGTAGAAGCGACCTGCGCCGTCCTCGAGCAGGCCGATGGCTCGCTGATCGCATTGCCGCCGATCGAGATCATCCCGGCTGATGGCGGCTTCGATTACGAGGCGAAGTATCTTGCGAAGTCGACGCAAGAGATCTGTCCGGGGCGTTTCACGCCGGAGGTTTCAGCGGCGATCATGGATTTCGCGGTCAAGGCGCACCGCGCAATGTCGTGCCGCGGCTATTCGCGGTCGGACTTCATCGTGTCGGCCAAAGGCCCAGTCTATCTGGAGACCAACACGCTCCCGGGTCTGACCAAAGCTTCGCTCTATCCCAAGGCGCTGAACGCCCAGGGGATCAGTTTCGTGGATTTCCTGAACGGCCAGATCGATCTGGCCGTGAAGCGGGCAGGCGGCTTTTAACCTCTCCCCGCTCTGTGCGGGGAGAGGTCGCCGCGTCTTCGCGGCGGGTGAGGGGCAGCGCACCGTGCTCTCCTCATCGCTGGCGTTTGCAGATCGAAGCGCCCCTCACCCCAGCCCTCTCCTCGCAAGAGCGGGGCGAGGGAGCGCACCAGCGCTTCACCGCCGCGCCACCCGATCCCCCGCGTTAATTCCGGCAACCCGGTGATGCCGGCCACGAAGCCGCCGCAGTTCCCTCGGGCGCGTCGGCCACACCTCGGCTAAAGTCTTCCACAGCCGCATCAAATCGCGCTCTGCGCCCATCCCCTTTACACTTTGTTTACCAGGAAGGCCGAAGGTTAACGCTGGCGGCGCGTGTGCGCTTGGCTGCCGAGGCGTGAGCTTTGCGGGGATTCCGTGACGACGCGTATCGATGGAAAACCGGCCTTTTTCAAAGGCTTGAATCCATCCCGGCAGGACCGAGACGTCACTCGCGCCTCAAGTCCCGCGCCAATGCGGACGTAACCTGTGACGAGCTCGTGGTATGGATGGTGGAGGACGCCTCTCTCGGTCGGTGCGACCCTTGAGGCCCCAAGCTGATCTTAAAATGGCTGCCCTTGGGGCAGGCATTCTGCTGCGCGAGCAGCTGAACCCGCTCGCCCGCTTCTGGGCCCGCTTTCGTGCCGCCAAGCCTGCCGTCCGCGAGCAGAGTTCCAATCGCTTCATCGCGACGCTTGAGCGTTACGCGCCGCGCCGCGTCGGAATTGCGGCCACCGTGTTGATGCTGACGGGCAGCCTCGCGCTTGGCGTGGTCAAGGGCAATCACGTCGACGAAATGGTCGAAGCTTTTAGCGATGCGCGCAACGCTGCGGCCAATGCCGCCGGCTTCCGCATTGCCTCCGTCATTCTCAACGGCCGCAAGCAGCTGACCCAGGACGAGATCCTGGCCATCGGCGGCGTCAATGGTCGCTCCTCGCTGTTCTTCCTCGATGCAGCGGCTGTCCGCGACAAGCTCAAGGCCAATCCGTGGATCGCTGACGCCAATGTGCTGAAGCTATATCCGAACCGTCTGCAGATCGACGTCACCGAGCGCACGGCCTTTGCGCTGTGGCAGGAGGACGGTCGTCTCTCGGTGATCGCCGATGACGGTGCCGTTCTCGAAAACTACGTGTCGCGCCGCTTCATGTCGCTGCCGCTGGTGGTGGGCAAGGGCGCCGACAGCAACGCCAGGGATTTCCTCGCGCTGCTCGATCGCTATCCGCAAGTGCGCTCGGTCACCAAGGCCGCGATCTTCGTCGGCGAGCGCCGCTGGAATCTCCGCCTGAAGGATGGCCTCGACATTCGCCTCCCGGAAATCGACGTCGGCAACGCGCTGGCCATGCTCAGCAAGCTCGACAAGGAAGATCGCCTGTTCTCGCGCGACATCGTCGCCATCGACATGCGGCTGTCGGATCGGCTGACCGTGCGGCTGTCGGAAGACGCAGCGAAGGCGCGCGAAGATCTGTTCAAGGCACAAGACAAGTCCAAGAAGAAGGCTGGCGCGGCATGACCGGTCTCGATCGCAACCAGGCGCCGAAAACGCGTCAGATGGCGGCCAACCGCACCGCGCTGGTGGCGTCGCTGGACGTCGGCACCAGCAAGATCGCGTGCATGATTGCGCGTCTGCGGCCATCCGCGCCGAACGAAGCTCTGCGTGGCCGCAGCCATGCGGTTGAGCTGATCGGCTACAGCCAGATCCAGTCGCGCGGCGTCAAGTCCGGCGCGATCGTCGATATGGGCGAGGCCGAGCAGGCCGTCCGTCAGGCGGTGGCGCTGGCCGAACGTATGGCCAAGGTTCGCGTCGAATCCGTTTTGCTGTCGGTCTCGGCCGGTCGCCTGCAGGGCCAACTGATTGAAGCGTCAGCCGATATCAAGGGCGGCGCCGTCACGGCCTCCGATATCGCACGTGTCACCTCGACCGGCATGCGCCACGCGACGCCGCCGGGCCGCACGGTGCTCCATGCATTGCCCGTCGGCTATTCACTCGATGGCGTGAAGGGCATTCGCGATCCCAAGGGCATGGTCGCCTCGCAGTTCGGCGTCGATATGAACGTCGTCACTGCGGACGCGACGGTCGCACGTAACCTGATGCTGGTCGTCGAGCGCTGCCATCTCAACGTCGAAGCCATGGCTGCGGCGCCCTATGTCGCAGGTCTCTCTGTTCTCACCGATGACGAGACCGATCTCGGCGCTGCGGTGGTCGAGATGGGCGCAGGTACGACAACGATCGCGACCTATTCCGGCGGACGCTTCGTGCACGCCTCCGGATTTGCGGTCGGCGGGCAACACATCACCATGGATCTCGCGCGCGGACTCGGTGCTTGCATCGCGGATGCCGAGCGAATCAAGACGTTATATGGCACGGTGCTGACGGGTGGCTCCGATGCGCGCGAACTCATGAACGTGCCGACGGCTGGTGATAACGATCGCGATTTTCCGCAGGTCGTATCCCGCGCCACGATCGCGAACATCGTGCGTCAGCGTGCCGAGGAGATTTTTGAAATGGTCAGGGACCGGCTGGCGGATTCGCCCTTCGCTGCAGAACCGCGCGCACGCGTGGTGCTGTCAGGCGGCGCGTCGCAGCTCACCGGCCTTGCCGAACTCGGCAGCCAGATTCTCGGACGGTCCGTGCGCATTGCACGACCACTCGGCTTCGGCCGGCTGCCCAATGAAGCCAAGAGCGCTTCGTTCGCGGTGCCGTCGGGCCTCTTGGTCTATCCGCAATTCGCTCATCTTGAACATGTCGAACCGCGGCATACGCGGCAGCTCAAGACAGGGACCAGTGACGGTTATTTCGGAAAGGTCGGACGATGGCTTCGAGAGGGCTTCTGATGAAATTTTTCCGGCCAGTGTTTTTTCCATCTCCGACGCCATCGGCCACCGGCCAATGGCATGACCACACAACGCGCGCGTAATCGAGAGGCAACCTCATGACCATCAATCTCAACGTTCCTGATATCAGCGAGCTGAAGCCCCGCATTACCGTGTTCGGTGTCGGTGGCGCTGGCGGCAACGCCGTCAACAACATGATCACCGCCGGTCTGCAGGGCGTCGATTTCGTCGTCGCCAACACCGATGCGCAGGCGCTGACCATGTCGAAGGCCCAGCGCATCGTGCAGATGGGCACGCAGGTCACCCAGGGTCTCGGCGCTGGTTCGCAGCCCGACGTTGGCGCTGCCGCCGCGCAGGAAGTCATCGACGAAATCCGTGATCACCTGACCGGCGCCAACATGGTGTTCGTCACCGCCGGCATGGGCGGCGGCACCGGCACCGGTGCAGCGCCCGTTATCGCCAAGACCGCGCGCGACATGGGCATTCTCACCGTCGGCGTGATCACCAAGCCGTTCCACTTCGAAGGCCAGCGCCGCATGCGCACGGCCGAAGCCGGCATTGCCGAGCTGCACAAGGTGGTCGACACGCTGCTGATCATCCCGAACCAGAACCTGTTCCGGGTTGCCAACGAGAAGACAACTTTCGCCGACGCTTTCGCGATGGCCGACCAGGTTCTCTACTCGGGCGTTGCCTGCATCACCGACCTGATGGTCAAGGAAGGCCTCATCAACCTCGACTTCGCCGACGTGCGCGCAGTCATGAAGGAGATGGGCAAGGCGATGATGGGCACCGGCGAAGCCACCGGTGAGAAGCGCGCGCTGACCGCAGCGGAAGCTGCGATCGCCAACCCGCTGATCGATGATAGTTCGATGAAGGGTGCCCGCGGCCTGCTGATCTCGATCACCGGCGGCAAGGACCTGACCCTGTTCGAAGTCGACGAAGCCGCGACCCGTATTCGCGAAGAAGTCGATGCCGACGCCAACATCATTGTCGGCGCCACCTTCGACGAGAGCCTCGACGGCGTGATCCGCGTGTCGGTCGTCGCCACCGGCATCGAGCAGGCCATGCTGGCCCGCAATTCCTCGGCCCCGGTCACCACCGTGACCTCGGCCGTTGCGGCTCCTGCCGGCAACGGCGCTCCGGATGCCCGCCTGGCCGATCTGACCGCGCGTCTCCGCGCTGACAACCAGCGTCTCGCTGCCGCAGCGGCTGCCAAGTCTGCTGGCGCTCCGGCGCCCGCTGCCGCGCCCCGCGCCCCGGCGACCAGCCATGAGCGTGCCGCGCTCGCCGCCATCGCCGCTGCCGTGGCTCCGGAAGCCGCTGCGCCGCAGCAGTATGGCGACGTGATGGTACGTCCGATTGCGCAGAAGCCCTCGCTGTTCCCGGAAGCGCCGCGCCAGGAAGCTCCTGTCGAAGCGCCGATCCCCGAACAGTTCATTCCGCCATCGGCCGAACGTGCTCCGCTGCGCGCTCCGCGGATGCCGAAATTCGAAGAACTGCCGATGCCGGCCCAGAATGAGATCCGTCAGGCACGTGGCGAATCGGAAGAGGAACCGCAGAAGGCTCGCCTGTCGCTGCTGCAGCGTCTGGCCAATGTCGGTCTCGGCCGCCGCGACGAGGAAACGGAAGCGCCGGTCTCCGGTCGTCCGTCGGCCCCGCCGATGGCTCCGATGCCGCCGCTGCCCGAGCGTAAGCCACAGCGCAGCGTCGCCCAGCAGATGGGCAACGAGCCGCCGGTGTCTGAATACGCCCGCCGTCCGGCACCGCAGGGTCTTGATTCTCATGGCCGCCCGGCACCTGTTGCGCCGGCGCCACAGGGCGACGATCATCTGGATATCCCGGCCTTCCTGCGCCGCCAGACAAGCTGACATTTGTTACAATCGTGTCGACGACAGAAGCCCCGGCTGGATCAGCCGGGGCTTTCGTTTGTGACAGCCGCCCAAAGGCAGTAGGATTTCTTAACCTATTGATAGTAAGTCATTAATCTTTACCGACGCGCTCGGCCAAGGCTTGAAGGAGCCGTGGAACCGGCAGAAATATTGGTTAACCCCTGGCCTGATTGCGGCAAAGGTGGGGTAACAATCGGTAAAAAAGCGTGAGTTGGCGCACTTTGTGGCAGGGGTTAATGTGACTGCGACTCGGGGACTCAGGAGGCCGCAAGGTTCGACTGAGAGAGTCCCTCTCATGACGAGAGGCTACTTGGGTGGGTACCTTATGACTTTCAGCCGACAGACAACGCTTGGATCGCAAGCCACCGTTACCGGTGTCGGCGTCCATTCCGGAAAGCCTGTCAGTCTCACGCTTGGACCTGCGCCCGTCGATGCAGGTTATATTTTTGTGCGCACCGGTCTTGAAGGTGCCGATCGCGAAATCCAGGCCGACGCCAAATCCGTTATCGCCACCGAGTTTGCCACCGTGCTCGGCGATCGTGAAGGCCCAATCGTTTCCACCGCCGAACATGTTCTTGCTGCGCTTCGCGGCATGGGCATCGACAACGCCACCATCGAAGTCGATGGACCGGAAGTGCCGATCATGGACGGCTCCGCAGCCGCCTTCGTCGCCGCCATCGATCAGGCCGGCGTTGTGGAGCAGGGCGCCCGTCGCCGCTTCATTCAGGTTCTCAAACCGGTGCAGGTTGCCATCGGTGACTCGTTCGGCGAAATCCGCCCTCACGCTGCGGGCTTCCGCGCCGAAGTCGAAATCAGCTTCGCCAATCCGGTGATTGGCCGCCAGAGCTACGTGCTCGATCTCAATCCCGAATCCTTCCGCCGCGATATCGCCCGTGCACGCACCTTCGGTTGCATGAACGACGTGGCCCGCCTCTGGAGCGCCGGTTTCGCGCTCGGCGCGTCCTTCGAGAATTCCGTCGTGTTCGACGATGACAAGCTGCTCAACACCGAAGGCCTGCGCTACAGCGATGAATGCGCCCGCCACAAGGTGCTGGACGCCGTCGGCGACCTCGCGCTGGCCGGTCTGCCGATCCTCGGCGCCTACCGCTCGGTGCGCGGCGGCCACAAGCTCAACAATGCCGTGCTCTGCGCCCTGATGGCCGATCGTTCGGCCTGGAAGATCGTCGAAGCCGATGCCGTCCCCGTCCGCCGCGGCCGCGCCAGCGCCGATGTCACCTCGGGCATGCTTGGTGGCATGATCGCCCCGGCTTTCGGCCCGGACGTTTCCTGAGATCGACTGCTGAAGATTGTCAGCTCCTGACGTCGTGCGTTGGAGCGTACCTCATCCCGATATTCTGAGTATCCGTCGTCTTAAGCCGGTCGCTTCGAATCGTTGAGCTTCGGTGGTTTATAGTTGCGCGGCTGTTCTGCCGTGATGGTCGGATATTTGTGGGTGATCCGTCGATAGCTCAGCCAAGCCGTTACAGAAACGGCGGCCGCGAATAACACGGGAGCCGCGTAGGGTAGAATTTCAAGGCTGTTCATCAAGCCCTCCCAAGACTAGCTGTCCGAGCAAATGTAAGCCGACGCAAAGCGCTCCGCAAAGGAGAATGAGGCCCCACAATCCATCAGCGTTTTGCACCTGGGGTCCGAAGTGAAAATATCGCGACAGGATAGGAACCACGACACCCGTGCCGCCCAGCGTTACCGATGCGGCATTGCACCAATTCGCGATCAGCTTGATGGTTTCGTTTTTGACCACTCATGGGAACAGGTGCCTGTGGGTGTTCTCCCAGAGGTAAAATAGATCATGAACTACCCGTTTGGCGAGAGTTCAGGTGTTTGCCGTTATTGCTGGAGCGAATGTCATTTGTTGCCGGGACATGCCCGGTAACCATAACCGCCTGTATCTCCACATCCTTCGCCTTAATCCGGGCGAAATGGCTCCGTATCCGGTTGGTTAACGGATGTCATTCGGGTAGATAGAGCACGCGGTCAAGCGAAGCTGCGGGCGCGTATCCGGTTGGTCCGTGATTGTGCGCGTACCGCGCAGACACCGCATGAAGGCGTCAGGTCTCAGATATATGTCGGCACAGCGCATTACGCTCGAATCCAGCGATTCACTGCTCACCCGTTTCGGCCGCCAGGCGCGGTTCGCCGCGGGTCTCATCGTGCTGGCCGTGCCGCTGAGCGGCTGCGGCACCGGCGCGATCTGGGACAAGTTCGGCACCAAGGACGACACTTTCGTCGAGGAGCCCGCCGACAAGCTCTACAATGAGGGCTTGTACCTCATGAACAACAACAAGGATCCCAAGGCCGCCGCGAAGAAATTCGAGGAAGTCGATCGTCAGCATCCGTATTCGGAATGGGCGCGCAAGTCGCTGCTGATGTCGGCCTATGCGGCCTACGAATCCGCCGACTACGACACCTGCATCGGCTCGGCCACGCGCTATGTGACGCTGCATCCCGGTAGCCCGGATGCGGCCTATGCGCAGTATCTGATCGCCGCCTCGCATTACGACCAGATCCCGGACATCTCGCGCGACCAAGGCCGCACCGAAAAGGCAATGGCTGCGCTCGAGGAAGTGGTCCGCAAATATCCGACCTCGGAATATGCGACCTCGGCCAAGAAGAAGCTGGAAGGCGCACGCGACCAGATTGCCGGCAAGGAAATGGAAATCGGCCGCTACAATCTCGACAAGCGCAACTACACCGGCGCCATCAACCGCTTCAAGACCGTCGTGACACAGTACCAGACCACGCGTCACGTCGAGGAGGCGCTGATGCGCCTGACCGAGGCCTATATGGCGATCGGCGTGGTCAACGAGGCGCAGACCGCTGCCGCCGTGCTTGGCCACAACTTTCCTGACAGCAAGTGGTACAAAGACGCCTACAATCTTGTAAAGTCCGGCGGTCTCGAGCCGAGCGAGAACAAGGGGTCTTACCTGAGCAAGGCCTTCAAGAGATTTGGCCTCGGTTAGGAACTGACCTCCCATGCTGGCCCGTCTGTCGATCCGTGACATCGTCCTGATCGAACGGCTCGATATCGAGTTTTCCCGCGGTCTTGCAGTGCTGACCGGTGAAACCGGCGCCGGCAAATCCATTCTTCTCGATGCGTTTGCGCTGGCGCTCGGCGGCCGCGGCGATGCCGGGCTCGTGCGCCACGGCGTCGAGCAGGGCCAGGTCACGGCCGTGTTCGATCTCGCCAAGGGCCATCCGGCGCTGGCGATTCTCAAGGACAACGGCTTCGACGACGATTCCGGCGAGATGATTCTGCGCCGCGTGCAGCTCGCCGACGGCCGCACCCGTGCCTTCATCAACGATCAGGCGATCTCCGTGCAGACCATGAAGGCGGTCGGCGCCGCTTTGGTCGAGATCCACGGCCAGCACGACGAGCGCGCCCTGGTAGATGCCGCCACGCATCGCCGGCTGCTTGATGCTTTCGCCGGGCTGGAGAAGGACGTCACCGCGCTGGAGACGCTCTGGGAGGCCCGCAAGTCCGCTTATGCGGCCCTTGAAAGCCATCGCGCCAATATGGAGCGTGCCGCGCGCGATGCCGATTATCTGCGCCACGCCGCCGATGAGCTGAAGAAGCTCAACCCGAAGGACGGCGAGGAGAGCAAGCTTGCGGAGCGCCGCACCGGCATGATGCAGGGCGAGAAGATCGCGGCCGACCTGCGCGAGGCGCAGGAGGCCGTGTCCGGCCATCATTCGCCGATCTCGTCGCTGGCCGCCGCCGTGCGCCGGCTGGAGCGCCGCGCCGGTTCATCGCCGTCGCTGGTCGAGCCCGCGGTGAAGGCGATCGACGTCGCCATCAACGCGCTGGAAGAAGCCGACCAGCATCTTGCCGCCGCGCTCATCGCCGCCGATTTCGATCCTGCGGAACTCGAGCGTATCGAGGAACGGCTGTTCGCGCTGCGCGGCGCCGCGCGGAAATATTCGACACCGGTCGACGGGCTCGCCGCGCTGGCCGCAAAATATTTTGCCGATGTCGCCACCATCGATGCTGGCGCCGGCCAGCTCAAGGGGCTGGAGACCGCGGCCTCTGACGCCGACAAGAAATACGCCGCCGCAGCGGCAAAACTTTCCGCGGCGCGCATCAAGTCCGCCGAGAAGCTCAACAAGGCCGTCATCGCCGAACTCGGTCCGCTCAAGCTCGAACGTGCCAAGTTCATCACCCAAGTCGACAGCGATGCGGCGACGCCGGGTCCGCACGGCATCGACCGCGTCGAATTCTGGGTTCAGACCAATCCCGGCACCCGCCCCGGCCCGATGATGAAGGTCGCCTCCGGCGGCGAACTCTCGCGCTTCCTGCTGGCGCTGAAGGTGGTGCTCTCCGACAAGGGTTCCGCACCGACTTTGGTGTTCGACGAAATCGACACCGGTGTCGGCGGCGCGGTGGCCGACGCCATCGGCGCGCGCCTGGCGCGGCTCGCCGGCAAGGTCCAGGTGATGGCCGTCACCCACGCCCCGCAGGTGGCGGCGAGGGCCGACCAGCATCTGCTGATCTCCAAGGACGCCCTCGACAAGGGCAAGCGCGTGGCGACGCGCGTCAACACGCTGGCGGAGGATCACCGCCGCGAGGAAATCGCGCGGATGCTCGCGGGTGCGGAGATCACCGCCGAAGCGCGGGCCGCAGCGGAGCGGCTGCTCAAGGGCGCGGCGTAAAAACGCGCGAAGTTGGGCCTCACACTGTCATTCCGGGGCGCTCGCCTCTTGGCGAGCGAACCCGGAACCGCGACGTGCACCTTGTTTCACCATTGTACTCCGTCATGCCCGGCCTTGTGCCGGGCATCCACGTCTTTACAACAGCGCTTCAAGGCGTGGATGGCCGGGACAAGCCCGGCCATGACGAACATCGGTGACCGCGTATGGCAAAACCCGCAAAAACTCCCCCCGACATCTCCACGCTCACGAAGCCCAAAGCGAAGATCGAGCTGATGCGGCTGTCGCTGGAGATGGAAGCGCACAACAAGCGCTACTATCAGGACGACGCACCGACGGTGTCGGATGCGGACTACGACGCGCTGCGTCGCCGGGTCGAGGCGATCGAGGCGAAGTTTCCCGATCTCGTCACCGGGGCGTCGCCGACACAGACGGTCGGCGCAGCGCCCGCGCGCGGCTTCACCAAGGTGCAGCATGTGGTGCCGATGCTGTCGCTGGGCAATGCGTTCAGCGATGAGGAAGTGACCGAATTCGTGGAGCGCATCCAGCGCTTCCTCAAGCTCGATGAAATCCCGGCCATCGTCGCCGAGCCGAAGATCGACGGTCTGTCGCTGTCGCTGCGCTACGAGAACGGTGAGTTGATCCGCGCCGCCACGCGGGGCGACGGTTTTACGGGCGAGGACGTCACCGCCAATGTTCGCACCATCAAGGACATTCCAACGACGCTGAAAGGCAAGCACATCCCTGCCGCCTGCGAGCTGCGCGGCGAGGTCTACATGCTCAAGAGCGACTTCCTCGCGCTCAACAAGAAGCAGGAAGAGGCCGGCGACACTGTGTTCGCAAATCCGCGCAACTCGGCAGCGGGCTCATTGCGCCAGAAGGACGTGGCGATCACTGCGTCACGTCCATTGAAATTCTTCGCCTATGCCTGGGGCGAGATGTCGGACTATCCGATGGCGGAGCCCACCCAGCACGCCATGATCGCGTGGCTGGGCAAGGTCGGTTTCACCGTCAATCCCGAGATCACCTCGTGCAAGAGCGTTGATGACGCGCTGGCCTTCTATCGCCGTATCGGCGAGATCAGGGCCAAGCTCGGTTATGACATCGACGGCGTCGTCTACAAGGTCGACCGCATCGACTGGCAGGCGCGATTGGGTTTTGCCGGCCGCGCGCCGCGCTGGGCGATCGCGCATAAATTCGCGGCCGAGCAGGCGACCACGGTGCTGGAGAAGATCGACATCCAGGTCGGCCGCACCGGCGCGCTGACGCCGGTGGCGCGGCTGACGCCGATTACGGTCGGCGGCGTCGTGGTGTCGAATGCGACGCTGCATAATGCCGACTATATCGCGGGCATCGGCAATGACGGCCAGCCGCTGCGCGACGGCGTCGATATCCGCGAAGGCGACACTGTCATCGTGCAACGCGCCGGCGACGTCATCCCGCAGGTCGTCAATGTCGTCCTCGACAAGCGCCCGAAGAGCGCAAAGCCATATGAATTTCCCACCAAGTGTCTGGTCTGCGGCAGCCATGCCATCCGCGAGAATGACGAAGTCGTCACGCGTTGCACCGGCGCGCTGGTATGTCCGGCGCAGGCGGTCGAGAAGCTCAAGCATTTCGTCTCGCGCCTCGCCTTCGACATCGACGGGCTCGGCGACAAGCAGATCCAGGAATTCTACGACGAGGGCATCATCCTGCATCCCGTCGATATTTTCACGCTGGCCAAACGCGACGAGCGCAACACCAAGAAGCTGCGAGACCGTGAAGGTTACGGCGAGACCTCGGTGCGCAACCTGTTTGCGGCGATCGACGATCGCCGCAAGATCGAGCTCAATCGCCTGATCTTCGCCCTCGGCATCCGCCACATCGGCGAAGGCAACGCCAAGCTGCTGGCGCGACACTATGGATCATTCGTAGCGTTCCGCGAAGCGATGCTGGCGGCGGCTGCGGGGCAGGGCAGCGAGGAGAACACGTCTGAAGCCTATGCCGATCTCAACGCCATCGACGGCGTCGGTGAAATCGTCGCGGACGCGGTCGTCGAGTTCTTCGCCGAGAAACGTAATGTGAAAGCGCTCGACGAGCTGCTGAGCGAGATAGAGGTGCTCGATGTCGCACAGGCCAAGACCGATACGCCGGTGGCCGGCAAGACGGTGGTGTTCACGGGCTCGCTTGAGAAAATGACGCGCGATGAAGCAAAAGATTCGGCGGAGCGCCTTGGTGCGAAGGTTACGGGATCTGTGTCGAAAAATACTCACTACGTGATCGCCGGTGAGGACGCCCTCACGACCTCCAAGATTACCAAGGCGCGCGATCTCGGCGTCACGGTGCTCACGGAAGACCAGTGGCTGGCGCTGATCGGGGGGTGACGGCGGTTGGCCGCTATTGCGGGGCGCTCATCTCTCCACTGTCATTCCGGGGCGCGCGTCGCGGGCGAAGCCGGCAGAGCGCGAACCCGGAATCCCCGAGTGTTTTGCGCTGTCTGGGGATTCCCATGCTGAGATTCCGGGTTCGCGTCCGGCAAGAGCCGCCCGCGCCCCGGAATGACGAGCGAGGGGCGGCAAGACAGCACCCAAACATTTTTTCCTATCCGGCGTTGACAATATCCTTATAAGGATTATTATCCCCTCCCCCGTCCTGCCCCACCGAGAGGGGCGATCGCGATCGTCACGTTCGCGGGGTGGGATGCGGTGGACGCCGGAGATGCGGCGTCACGCGGTTCATGGGGGAACGTCTGTCTTCGGGCAGGACGGATCTGCGCCAGCACTGCCACTGGCAAGGAGACGGCCGACCTTCGGATGGAAAGACTCCCTGGACAGTGTGACGGACGACCAAATCGAAACGCGTTCGGCCAAGTGCTTTGCGGCTACCCTGTCCCTCCGCCCTGGGACATTAATTTTGGTGATGGGACCGTTCGCCATGGCAGATGTGCAGGCAACCGAAAAAACACCGCATGCGGAACGCCGGGCACTTGCTCGGCGCCTCCGAAAGTCCTGATGCACTCTAAATTGCGGAAGACCGCATTCGCATCAGGCCCAAGGGTGCAACGGGCACCCGGCGTTCCGCACGCCCTCTCACAAGAGGGTGGGAATGCAAAGGACGACGGCGCCCCCGCGCCGCAAACAATGGGGGTGATGACGCATGTCTGAAGGGTAGTGGCTGTTTGACAGTTGAATCAGGAGAGACGTGGCGCTCCGTGGCCACGACATACTCAGTCGTCATGCGCGGGCTTGTCCCGCCTATCCACGCCTTGGCGACATCCACAGCAAGGCGTAGATGGCCGGAACAAGTCCGGCCATGACGTCGAGAGAAAAGCGCTCCTACAACAATCCCGTCTCTTCGCCTTCGGCCTTCTCGATCATCTCTTCCGTCACCACCACCTTGCGGCGGGGGACCAGAAAGATCATCGCGGCGGCGCAGCCGCAGGACAGTACGACGAGCGCGATGTTGAGCGGCACCGGCGTTGCGAAATGGCCGCCGAGCCAGGCGCCGAATTGCGAGCACAGCGAGCCCAGGCCCATCTGCAGGAAGCCCATCATGCCGGATGCCGTGCCCGCGGCCTGCGGACGAATGCTGAGCGCACCCGCGGCGCCGTTCGACATCACGAAGGCATTGCCGAACATCACGATCATATGGGTGAGGAACAGCCAGGCCGGATTCTGGTTCAGGCCGGTGAGACCCCAGACCACGTTGAGCATGGCGCCGCCGAATTGCAGCGCGAGGCCGAACCAGATCAGTTGTTCGATGGTCCGGCGCGGCGCGAAGCGCACGCAACACAGATTGCCGACGAGGTAAGCGAGGCCGGACGTCGCGAACCATGCGCCATATTCGGCCGAGGTACGGCCCATCTGCGTGACAACGACATAAGGGCCGCCGCCGGCGAAGGTGAAGATGATCCAGGATGCCACGACGTAACAGAGGAGATAGCCGATAAACGTGCGGCTGCGCAGCAGGACGCGGGAGTCGGCGATGAAGCCGCCACCGGCCGCGTCGCTGGTAGCGCGCCGTCTTGTCTCCGGCAGAAAAAATGCGATGGCCAGTGTGACGACCAGCGAGGAGGCGGTGACCACATAGAAGATCGCGCGCCAGCCGAAGCCGGTTTCCAACAGACCGCCGGCCAGCGGGCTCAGCATCTGCGCGATCATCATCACGGCGATGACGAGACTGATCATCGCGCCGACGCGTTCGCGCGGATAGAGATCCCTGATGATGGCGCGGCTCATCACCATGCCTGTTGCGCCGCCGAGCGCCTGAAAGAACCGTGCGGCGATCAGTTGCGGCAGCGAGATGGCGAAGCTTGAGCCGATGCCGGCGATCACCATCAGGCCGAGACCGGCAAGCAGCACAGGCCTTCGGCCGAACTTGTCGGACAGCGGTCCCATGATCAGCTGCGAGAAGGCGAGGCCGACCATGTAGAGCGACACGGTCATCTGCGCGATGGAGATATCGGCTTCGAAGGTGCGCGCGAGTTCGGGCAGCGCCGGCACCAGCATATAGAGCGAGATCGGCGCGATGCCGGTCATCACCACGAGCAACAGCAGCATCACCCGCGATTTGGAGAGGTCGACGGCGTCGACTTTTGGAAAAGGCGGGTTGTAATTCACGTGGTGGCTGTTCTCTCGCTATTGCGGCTGCGTCAGCGGTTCGGTCGCCGCTTCGAGCCAGACGCGCGTCGCTTCATCGTCGAGCAGCGGCATCACCTCGCGGCGAACGCGGGCGTGATAGTCGTTGATCCATTTCAGCTCGCGCTTGCTGATGCGATGCGTATTGATCAGCCGGCGGTCGATCGGCGCAAGTGTCAGCGTCTCGAATTCATTCATCGGCTGTTCGGCGCCCTCGATATGGGCTTCGACAACCAGTTCGAGATTCTCGATGCGAATGCCGAAGGCGTCGGTCTTGTAGTAGCCGGGCTCGTTGGAGAGGATCATGCCGCGCTTGAGCGGCGTGGTGCCGAGCTTGGAGATCCGTGCCGGACCTTCATGCACCGAGAGATAGCTGCCGACACCGTGGCCGGTGCCGTGGGCGAAATCGAGGCCGGCATGCCAGAGGAACTGCCGCGCCAGCGTATCGAGCTGCGCGCCGGTGGTGCCGTCGGGAAACGCGGCGCGTGCAATGGCGATATGACCGCGCAACACGCGGGTGAAGCGGTCGCGCATTTCGTCGGTGGGTTCGCCGATGGCGATGGTGCGGGTGACGTCGGTGGTGCCGTCTTCATATTGCGCGCCGGAATCGATCAGCAGCAGATCGCCGAGCGCGATACGGCGATTGGTCTTGCGGGTGACGCGGTAATGCACGATGGCGCCGTTCGGGCCGGTGCCGGCGATGGTGGGAAACGACACGTCCTTCAGCGCGCCGGTCTGGCGGCGGAAGGTCTCCAGCGCCTCGACGGTATCGATTTCAGTGAGCTTGCCCTTCGGCGCCTCGCGGTCGATCCAGGCGAGAAAGCGCGCCAGTGCCACAGCATCGTGGCGATGCGCGGTCTGCGTGCCCTTGATCTCGACGGGATTCTTCACCGCCTTGAGCAGCGCAACGGGATCGGCACCGCGCACGGGCTTGCCGCCCGCGCCTGTGATCAACCGGCTCAGTGCATCGGCCGCCGTCGCATTGTCGAGCGCAATGGACGCGCCGGAGGCAGCGAGCTCTGCGAGCGCCGATGTCAGCGCATCCGGCTCCTGCACATCGGCCGAGACTTCCAGATGGTTGCGCGTGCTGTTGGAGAGCTTGCGGCGGTCGATGAACACCTGCGGCCGGCCGGTCTTCGGAACCAGCGCATAGGACAGCGGCAGCGGTGTATGCGAGACATCGGCGCCGCGGACGTTGAAGGTCCAGGCCACCGCGTGGGAATCCGACAGCACCAGCGCATCGACGCGCAGGCGCTCCATCTCACCGCGGATCTGGGCAAGCTTGTCGGCTTCGGAAACGCCGGCATAGTTGAGCGGGTGAATCGATACCGCGCCGAGCGGCGGCGCCGGGCGCTCGGCCCACACCGAATCGAGCGGATTGCTGTCGACCGGGACGAGTTCGGCGCCGGCTTTGGCGCAGGCCGCTGCCAGCCTCTCGGCTGCCGCAGAAGTGTGCAGCCATGGATCAAATCCGAGGCGATCTTCGGGCTTCAGGTGATCGGCGAGCCAGGTCTCCGGCGGCGGCTCGACCAGCGACTGGATGCTCCACGCATTCACATCGACTTGTTTGGCGGCCTGCAGCGTATACCGGCCATCTACGAACACGGCGGCTTCCTGCAGCAGCACCACGGCCATGCCGGCCGATCCGGTGAAGCCGGTGAGCCAGGCGAGCCGCTCGTCGGAGGGCGGCACATATTCATTCTGCTGCTGATCGGCGCGGGGAATCACGAAGCCTGTTAGTTTCCGGCGCAGCAATTCCTCGCGAAATGCGGCCAGCCGCGCAGTCAGTGCCACGCCGCTTTCGGGCTCTTCGAACGTCTGGAAATGAGCTTCGAACATCGCGGGATCATCCTATGGGTGCGCTGTCAGGCCTGCAATCGAGGGGCAGGGTTGCGCAGATTTGGCACAAGTTATGCTTGAAATCTGATGGTTGTGTTCAACCGGATGGAACAACGTCCCCCGGCTTGTGTTGTCGGTGCGATGCTTGGCCATTCAGAGTGTCTCAACTCAACGAAGAGGGGATACACAATGCCTGCTTTTACGTTCGAGAAAATTTCGCCACCCCCCACGCTTGGCCATTCCCAGCCTACCCAGGTGCAGTCCACCCAAACTCCGCCCAGTCAGCCAAATCAACGTAGCGGTATCATCCAGATTCTGGGCCGTTTCGTCGAAGCCCGCGTGACGCGCGTCGAGCGGCTGGAAAATGCAGTGCTTCGTCGCCGTGACGTGCCGCCACCGAAGTAGCAAACCCAACCGTCAGCTTTGGCCAGATCGCCCGTCATTATTCCGGAGTTCGGAAAATGGCGAAAGGCGTGTCAGCCTGCGCGTTGCATCAACAGGCTGCTCCAGCCCTCAATGATCTGATGCTTGCGGAGCACAAGCCCGCGGGCGCGATACGCGGCGATCACGCTCATCGCCTGATGCGGCAACAGGCCGGACAGGATCACCATTCCATTGCGCGTGAGGTGCCGGCTCATATCGGTCGACATCGCCCGCAGAGGATTGGCGAGGATGTTCGCGAGGATCAGGTCGAACGGCGCGCGATCGCCGAAAGCCGGCGACGAGAAGCCCGTTGCGCAGACGGTATCGACGAGATTACCGACGCCGTTGAGCCGCATATTCTCGCGCGCCACCTTCACAGACATCGGGTCGATATCGGTCGCGAGCACGCGGCGTTTCGTGGCCTTCGCAGCAGCGATGGCCAGCACGCCCGTGCCGGTCCCCAGATCGAGCATCCGTTTCGGCGCCTTCGCGCGCAGCACATAATCGAGATAGATAAGGCAGCCGCGCGTGGTGCCGTGATGGCCGGTGCCGAAAGCGAGTGCGGCTTCGATCTCGATCCCGAGTTGATTGGGCCGTACTTGGTCCCGGTCATGCTGGCCATGGACGATGAAGCGGCCGGCGCGCACTGGCACCAGACCCTTGAGGCTCTCCTTGACCCAGTCCTTGGCCTCGATGCTGTCGAACACGATGCTCGCCGCCACGGTGTCATCCGAGGCAAGGCTGACGAGGTCGCGGATCGACGCCTCGTCCGGCGGGTCGGCGAAATGCACGGTGACGTCCCAGCGGCCCTCGGGGCTCTCGAATGCAGCAATCGCGGCCTGGCCTTCCTCAAAACTCTCGGTGAGGAGATCGACGATGCGCTTGGCGCTGAATTCGTCGCCGACGGCGAAGGTGGCGCGGCTGGTTCCTTGGGGCGTGGTCATCGCGGGTCCGGGTGGCGTCGTGAACAGGGTCTGCACAGCTTAGGCGCGCTTGGTACAGGGTTTATACCGGCGGGGATACAGGGGCGATACAGTGGCGATGCACAGGGTTATAAGCTGATTATACCGCTGTACTCCCGAGCTTCCGCACAGGCTTGTTCAGGACCCATCCACTGTCTATGCACAGGCTTATCCACAGGATCTCCTCAGCCGAACAGCGCCCGGTGGTCCCTGAGGATCGCCTTGGCCGCATTGTGGCCAGGCGCGCCCGTCACGCCGCCGCCGGGATGTGCACCGGAGCCGCAGTGATAGAGCCCCTTCAGCGGCCCGCGATAATCCGCATGGCCGAGCATCGGCCGCGCCGAGAACAGCTGGTTCAGGCTGAGCGCGCCGTGAAAGATGTCGCCGCCGAGCAGGCCGAAGTCGCGCTCCAGATCGAGCGGCGAGAGTACCTGCCGGCCGATCACGCTGGAGGCAAAGCCGGGTGCGTAGTCGTCCACCGTCTTGATCATCAGGTCCGCGACCTCGTTACGATGGTCATCCCATGATGCGCCGTTGGGGAGTGTCGGTGCAACATGCTGGCAAAAGAGACTGGCGACGTGCTGGCCCGGTGGGCTGAGGCTGTCATCAAGAGTGGAGGGGATCAGTACTTCGACAATCGGCTGGCGGCTCCAGCCGTGCTGCTTCGCATCGAGCCAGGCGCGATCCATGTAGGCGAGACTTGGCGCGATGATAATGCCGGCCGAGAGATGGTCGCCGTTGCCAGGCAGTGCGGTGAATGAGGGCAGCGTGCTCAGCGCAACATTCATGCGGAACGTGCCGGAGCCGTTGCGCCAGTTGCGGATGCGATCGAGGAACGGCTTAGGCAGCGCATCCGCCGGCATCAGCCGTGTATAGAGCAGCTTCGGATTGACGTTGGAGGCGACATATTTCGCGCGGATACTCTCGCCATTGTCGAGGATGACGCCGACGACCTTGTCGTTCTCCACGAGCACTTCGCGCACGCCGTTGTCGAGTTCGATCTGCACGCCGTGCGAGCGTGCCGCGGCGGCCATGGCCTGCGTGATCGCGCCCATGCCGCCGATGGCGTGACCCCAGACGCCCTTCTTGCCGTTCACTTCGCCGAAGGCGTGATGCAGCATCACATAGGCCGAACCGGCGGCATAGGGGCTCGCATAATTGCCGACCACGGCATCGAAGCCGAACAATGCCTTGACCAGATCGTGTTCGAACACATCGTCGAGCATCTCGCCGGCGGAGCAGGTGAACAGATCGAGCAATACGCGCTGCTGTTCGATGGTCAGTGCGTTGAGAATCTTCGCGGTGCCGAGCGCATTGATGGCTTCGCTGATCGCGCCGAGACCGAAACCTTGCACGACGTTCGGCGGTGAACGCAGCACGAAATCCCTGAGCACATCGGCGATGACTTCGAGCTCATGCGAGAACGCGCCAATCCGCTCGGCATCGCGCGCGTTGAGCTTGGCAACCGACTGTTGCGTGCGGCCTTCGCCTGTGAGGAGATAGCTGCCGTCCGGCGCGGGAATGAAATTCTGCGCCTTGCGTTCGACGATCCGCAGGCCGTATTCGGCGAGCTTCAGATCAGAGGCGATCTGCGGGTTGAGCAGGCTGACAGTGTAGGCCGCGACCGAATTGCGGAAGCCGGGGTGAAACTCCTGCGTCACCGCGGCGCCGCCAACCACCGAACGTCGTTCGACCACCTTCACGCGCAACCCGCTCATGGCGAGATAGGCCGCGCAAGTGAGGCCGTTATGGCCGGCGCCGATGATCAAAACGTCGGTGTCTGACATGTCCGCTTCAACAAAGCCTGCTAGGGGCCCTCTTTATCGAAGAGGCGCGCGCGCGGCACAAGGCCGCCCGTCACGATTGTGGTTCCATAGTTAGCGCGCATTGCCCGAAACGGTGCCATATGCTCCATTCCCGCCCGCCGGTCACCGGCCGGATTCTCGCTTTTCTGCCGCGCAATATGCTGGAGCCTTCATGAGTTCGTCGCAGCCCGTCGCCGCCCCAAACTCGGCCTCCCGCAATCGGCTCCTTCTGGTGGTTTACACCGCGGCGATCTTCACCAGCGCGCTGTTGTTGTTCTCGGTGCAGCCCCTGTTCACCAAGATGGTGCTGCCGCGGCTTGGCGGTTCGCCGGCGGTGTGGTCGGTGGCGATGGTGTTCTTCCAGTCGCTGCTGCTCGGCGGCTACGCCTATGCCCATTACCTGATGCAATTGCGAAGCCGGCTGGTCCCGATCGTCATTCATCTTCTGTTGCTGGTTGTTGCGCTGCTGACGCTGCCGCTGTCCATCGCGTCGGGCTGGGGCACGCCGCCGGAAAGTGGCTATGCGTTCTGGCTGCTCGGCCTGTTCGCGGTGTCGATCGGTCTGCCGTTCTTCGCGCTCGCTGCGAACAATCCGCTGCTGCAGGCCTGGTTCGTGCGCACGGGCCATCCCAATGGCCACGATCCGTATTTTCTCTATGCGTCGTCGAATATCGGGAGCTTTCTCGCTCTGCTGACCTATCCGGTGCTGCTGGAGCCGATGTTTTCGCTGCGCACGCAGAACCTGATCTGGACGTCCGGCTATGGCCTACTGATCCTGCTGATCGCCGGCTGCGGCGTGTTGCTGCTGAAGTCGCCGCCGGTTGCCGTCGCTGCACCGGGGGCTGATGCCATCGACGCGCCGGCGCCGAGCTGGGCGCTGCGTGCACGCTGGATCTTCCTCGCGGCTGTCCCATCCGGCCTGCTGATCGCGGTCACCGCGCATATCTCGACGGACGTCGCTGCGGCGCCGCTGCTCTGGGTGCTGCCGCTGTCGCTTTATCTGCTGACCTGGGTGCTGGTGTTCCAGTCGCGTCCGCTGCTGCCGCACTCATGGGTCCTGATGTTGCAGCCTCTCGCGATTGCCGGCGTGGTTGTCCTGCTCGCAGTTGGCGGCGAACAGAATCTGCTGCTGACCCTCGGTGGTCATCTGTTGTGCTTCTTCATTATTGCCATGGCGTGCCATGGTGAATTGGCCCGGCAGCGTCCGGCAGCCCGCTATCTCACGGGCTACTACGTCGCACTCTCATTCGGCGGCATGGTGGGTGGTCTGTTTGCTGGCCTGATCGCGCCATTCACATTTTCATGGATCGCGGAATACCCGATCCTGATCGCATTTGCCGTGCTGTGCAGGCCGTCTTTGCCGGAGCGGTATTCCGGCTGGGCGCGCTGGTACTGGATCGCGCTCGTGGTTGCCGCAATCGCATTGATCGTGCCGAGCTACACAACCGGCAAGCTGTTCACGTGGATCGATACCCAACGTGTCTATGTCGTCAGCACCGTTGCCGTTGTCGGCATAATCGCGGCGATCCTGCGGGCTGACCGGCTCAAGCTCCTGGCGATCACTGTCCTCGCTCTGGCGCTGTTCCGTTTCTACCCGGCCGACGATGGCCGGGTCGAAACCGTGCGTAGTTTCTTCGGCGTGCACAAGATCGTGGTGACGCCGAACAACCAGTATCACGTGCTGATGCATGGCACGACGATCCATGGCGCCGAGAAATATCTCAATGACGATGGCACGCCGGTGACCGGCCGGCCGGAGCCGATCTCCTATTATTACAAGGACGGCGGCATCGGGCAGGCGATCACTGCGGTGCGTGCGCGCAAGGGTGCGCCACTGCGCGTGGCGGTGATCGGACTTGGTTCGGGGTCACTGACCTGTGCATCAGCGCCGGGCGAGGACTGGAAATTCTTCGAGATCGACCAGTCGATGGTCGATACAGCCAGGGATCCGAAATATTTCAGCTACATCCAGAAGTGCGAACCCGACGTCAAGCCGGTGATCGGCGATGCGCGGCTCACTTTCGCGAAAGAGCCTGACGGCGTCTACGATCTCATCATCGTCGATGCCTATTCGTCGGACGCGATCCCGATCCATCTGGCGACCGAGGAAGCGATGGAGATTTACAAGGAAAAGCTCGCCCCGCAGGGCGCCGTCGTCATGCATGTGTCGAACCGGCATCTCGAACTCGCCAGCGTCGTGGTCGGCATCGCCGATGCCAATGACATGAAGAGCTGGGTGTATTCGGAGGATTCCGGCCGCGACAACGAATATATCTTCTCGACCAACGTGGTCATCTCGGCCCATGACGCCGCCGATGTCGGCTCCATCGCGACGTCATCGCAATGGGCCCTGACCGAGGCGAACGACGATCAGCGAGTCTGGACCGACGACTATTCCAACGTGCTCGGCGCCGTGTGGCGCCGGCTGCGGGACGGGGACAACTAAAGCGTTTTCAAGCGAGGCGGACGCCGGTTCGCGTCAGGAAAACGCGTCACACGTGTTCGCTCAGTAGTCGCCGAAGAAGCCGCGTGGCTGATACGGCCGCGGCGCATAGGCCTGCGGTGGAGACTGCCGGCTATAATAGCCGCGGTTGGCGTAATACTGCTGGGTCTCGGCTTCCGTCATGCGGCGATAGCCGGGAGGGGCCGGATAACGCTGACCGTCATTGCCATCGGCCGGATAGATATAACGATCGTCATCCGCCGGCTGCACCTGACGCGCGACGCGGCGGTTCGGTGCCACGGCCTGCGGAGTGAGATCCACCGGATTGCCGGCGGCGTCATAGGACGGTGAGGCGGGTGCGATATCGCGGCGGGCTATGGCAGACGGCTTCGCCGGGCGCGGATTGCGGGCGAGGGCGACCTGCGAGGAGCCGGTCAGCGTGACGGTGGTGTTGAGCACTCCGTCAGCCTTGACCATGGCGAACAAGGTCGCGGCGTTCTCGCGCGACAGCCGCACGCAGCCATGGGAGGCTGGCGAGCCGAGGCGGTTCACGGAATCGGTGCCGTGGATGGCGTGGCCCTTCTTGGTGAAGAAGATGGCATGGGGCATTGGCGCGTCGTCGAATTCCTTGGAGAAGTGATCCTCCTCCATGCGGAATGTCTGAAAGCTGCCATTCGGGGTCTCGTAGGACGGAATGCCTGACGAGACCGGCCAGCGATATTTCTCGACGCCGTCCTGAACGACGGTCAGCTGCTGGGCGTCCTTGTCGACGGTAATGGCAATCTTGGCCTGCGCAGTGCTGGTGGCGGCGAAAACAGCGAGACCCGCAAGGGTCATATAAAACGAACGCATCTTACCTTGGCCTCCGGGCCGTAACCTGTTGTACCGCCTACCGTCCCGCCTCCAATATGCATATGGGGCGGCCCGGGTGCCAGTGACAGTTTCGTGCATCCTTAATGTTGGGCTAGGCGGCACCAAGGCGGCGACCGGGCCGAAAGAGGGCTCGGCCCGACCCGAGGATGCGCGATAGGAAGCTTCTCAGGAAGGCAGATGGAACCGGTTCCTAGGTCGTGCGTTGCCCTCCCACAATCGCAAGCGGCGAATTCTCGCCGCTCAGAGGGAAGCTCCAGATGACCGTTAAGACCGCTGTGTTGCCGATCAGTTCATCGATGAAGACCCGCCTGGCGTTCGCCGCGGGCGTGCTGGCTCTGGTCGCCATGCCGCATTTTGCGCAGGCGCAGGGCGTATTCCGGGGTGGTGAGCAGGGGGCCAACCAAGGTTACCGTGACGGCAATCGCGCCGCGGGACCGGTCGGCGGTGTGGTCGGCGGCGCAGTTGGCCTTGGCGTCGGCGCGGCCGTGGGCGGCGTCAAGGGCGTGCTCGGTATTCCCGAGGGTCGACGGACACAGTGCCGCGGCTATTACAACCGCCATGGCAAATTCCGCTGCTATCGCTAAGCGGATATTGATTTGAAATGAAAATGGCCCGGTTCAAACCGGGCCATTTTTGTTATCAGCGATTTCAGTTTTTCAGTTTGTAGCCGGTCTTGAAAATCCACCAGACGACGAACATGCAAATCACCAGGAACATGCAGGTGACGCCGATGCTCCAGCCGACGCTGACGTCGGAGATCTCGTAGAAGCTCCAGCGGAAGCCGCTGATCAGATACACGACCGGATTGAGCAGCGTGACGGTCCGCCAACCCGACGGCAGCATGCTGACGGAGTAGAAGCTACCGCCCAGGAAGGTCAGTGGCGTCACCACCAGCAGCGGGATCGCCTGCAGTTTCTCGAAACCGTCAGCCCAGATGCCGATGATGAAGCCGAACAGGCTGAACGTCACTGCCGTCAGCACCAGGAAGGTCAGCATCCACCACGGATGCAGGATGTGCAGCGGCACGAACAGTCCGGCGGTGGCCAGAATGATCAGGCCCAGCAGGATCGACTTGGTCGCAGCAGCACCGACATAGCCGAGCACGACTTCGACGTAAGACACCGGCGCCGACAGCAATTCATAGATCGTACCGGTGAATTTGGGGAAGTAGATGCCGAACGAGGCGTTGGAAATGCTCTGCGTGAGTACCGACAGCATCACGAGACCAGGCACGATGAAGGTGCCGTAGCTGACGCCCTCGATGGAGGTGATGCGCGAGCCGATCGCGGCGCCAAACACCACGAAATACAGCGAGGTGGAAATCACCGGCGAAACGATGCTCTGCAGCACGGTGCGCCAGGTGCGCGCCATTTCGAACAGATAGATGGCGCGGACAGCTCTGAAGTTCATGTTACTTCCTCACCAGGCTGACGAAGATGTCTTCGAGCGAGCTCTGTGTGGTGTCGAGATCGGAGAAGCGGATGCCGGATTCGCGGAGATCGCCGAGCAGGCTGGTGATCCCGGTGCGCTCGCTCTTGGTGTCGTAGCTGTAGATCAACTGATGGCCGTCCGCTGCCAGTTCGAGGTTGTAGTGAGTCAGGCTGGCTGGAATCTCCGTAACCTTGCCTTGCAGATACAGCTTGAGCTGCTTCTTGCCGAGCTGCTCCATCAGCTTGGTCTTTTCCTCGATCAGGATGATCTCGCCTTTGTTGATGACGCCGATGCGGTCGGCCATCTCCTCGGCTTCTTCAATGTAATGCGTGGTGAGGATGACCGTGACGCCGGCAGCGCGCAGCGTGCGCACGACTTCCCACATGCCCTTGCGCAATTCGACGTCGACGCCGGCGGTGGGCTCGTCGAGGAACAGGATTTGCGGCTCGTGCGACAGCGCCTTGGCGATCATCACGCGGCGCTTCATGCCGCCGGACAGCGTGATGATCTTGTTGTCCTTCTTGTCCCACAGCGAGAGGTCTTTCAGGATTTTTTCGATCAGCGCCGGGTTCTTCGGTTTGCCGAACAGGCCGCGGCTGAAACTGACCGTGGCCCAAACCGATTCGAAGGCGTCGGTGTGCAGTTCCTGCGGCACCAGCCCGATCAGCGACCGCGCGGCGCGATAGTCCCGGGCGATGTCGTGACCATCGACCATGACCTTGCCGGAGGTGGCATTGGCGATGCCACAGATGATGCTGATCATCGTCGTCTTGCCAGCGCCGTTCGGCCCCAGCAGCGCGAAGATCTCGCCGCGGTTGATGTCGAGGTCGATACCCTTCAGGGCCGTAAAGCCCGAGGCATAGCTCTTGGTCAGATTGGAAACGGAAATGATGGGAGACATCGGCGATATGATCGTTCGAAAAGGGGAAGGCAGAGGACCGGGCGGTCATACCGGGACGCACGAACGGCACAGCCGAAACGGCTTTGTCGGGCGCGGGGTGCGTACATAGGAATGAAGATGCGCCGGCGCAATCGCGGAACAGGCGATTTTAGGGCTATTCTGCGGCTTCGTAGTCGATCTCGACAATCGTGCCACCGTCGGCCGCATCGGCAAATGCAGGGTCGCTGGTTAATTGCTCGATGGTGCGCGGCGTCGGAAGGCCGCTCGAGCCGTCCGGATTGCGCCAGTCTCCGGCCGCGTATTCGAGCGTTTCCTCGGCTTCCTCGATGGCTTCATCGAGGGTGTCACCGGCGGTCACGATGCCGGGCAGGTCGGGAAAGGAAACGTTGAAGGTGCCGCTGGCGTCCTTCTGAATGAGCGCAATATAGACCGGCATTGTCAGACACGTTCCACGAAACTGTCGACAACCTTCTTCTCCCCCGCCTTCTCGAAGACGATGGTGAGCTTGTTGCCGTCGATCTTGGTCACATTGCCGTAGCCGAACTTCTGGTGGAAGACGCGATCCTGCAGCGTGAAGTCGGACTCCGTGCCGGTGGACTTCGCGATCAACTCGCCCTCGATAGTCATCGGCCGCTTGTTTCGCGATGAAGAAGAGCCGCCGAAAGGCGACTGGCCTTCGCTGAAGCCGCTGCCGCCCTGTCCACCGCCGCGCGAGCGGTTGGCCTGCGCGCGCTGCCAGCCCGGTGTCGAATAGCTCGATCCGAACGATTCCACGTTGTCGAAGCGTGATGCGCCGTAGCCGCCTGCGCCGCCCCAGCCCGAACCGCCCTTTGATTCCGTGATCTCGACATTGGCCGCCGGCAATTCATCGAGGAAACGCGACGGCATCGTCGTGTTCCAGGTGCCGTGAATGCGCCGGTTGGTGGCGAAATAGAGTTTGGCGCGTCGGCGTGCGCGGGTGATGCCGACATGGGCGAGGCGACGCTCTTCCTCGAGCCCGGCGCGGCCCTGATCGTCGAGTGCCCGCTGATGCGGGAACAGGCCTTCTTCCCAGCCCGGTAGAAAGACGTTGTCGAATTCAAGCCCCTTGGCCGAATGCAGCGTCATCACCGACACGGCATCCTCGTCTGCACCGCCCTCGCGGTCCATCACCAGCGAGATGTGTTCGAGGAAACCCTGCAGGTTCTCGAACTCCTCCATCGAGCGCACGAGTTCCTTGAGGTTTTCAAGGCGGCCAGCGGCGTCGGCGGAGCGATCCTTCTGCCACATATCGGTGTAGCCACTCTCGTCGAGCACGACTTCGGCGAGTTCGGTATGCGGCATCACTTCGCTTTGCTTGCGCCAGCGTTCGAAGCTCATCATCAGGTCGCGCAGGCTGCCGCGCGCCTTCGGCTTCATCTCGTCAGTCTCGACAACCTGACGTGCAGCCTCCGACAGCGGAATGCGACGCCGGCGGGCATGATCGTGCAGCATCTGCACCGTGGCATCGCCGAGGCCGCGCTTGGGCACATTGACGATGCGCTCGAAGGCGAGATCGTCGGCCGGCGAATTGATCACGCGCAGATAGGCCAGTGCGTCGCGGATTTCGGCACGCTCATAGAAGCGTGGACCGCCAATCACGCGATAGGGCAGGCCGAGCGTGACGAAGCGGTCTTCAAACTCGCGCATCTGGAACGAGGCGCGGACGAGGATGGCGATGTCGTTGAGCTTGTTACCCTCGCGCTGCAACTGCTCGATTTCTTCGCCGATGGCGCGGGCTTCTTCCTCGGAATCCCACGAGCCGGTGACGGTGACCTTCTCGCCATCGACATCTTCGGTACGCAGCGTCTTGCCGAGACGTCCCTCGTTGTGCGCGATCAGATGCGAGGCCGCGGCAAGGATATGGCCGGTCGAGCGGTAGTTGCGCTCCAGCCGCACGACCTTGGCGCCGGGAAAATCATGTTCGAAGCGCAGGATGTTGTCGACCTCGGCGCCGCGCCAGCCATAGATCGACTGGTCGTCGTCGCCGACGCAACAGATGTTTTTGAGCGGCACGGCCGGTTTGCTGTCTGCCGATGGCGCGTCCGCTTCCGGCAGCAAGCGCTGACCGGGCGCCTGCGACAGCAGCCGCAGCCACAGATACTGCGCGACGTTGGTGTCCTGATATTCGTCGACGAGAATATATTTGAAGCGCTGCTGATACTGCTTCAGCACGTCCGGATGTTCGCGGAACAGCCTGATACATTCCAGCAGGAGATCGCCGAAATCCGCGGCGTTGAGTGTCTTCAACCGATCCTGATAGGCGGCGTAGAGCTTGCCGCCCTTGCCATTGCCGAACACGGCGGCTTCGCCTGACGGCACCTGCGATGGCGTCAGTCCGCGGTTCTTCCAGCCGTCGATCAGGTTGGCCAGCATCCGCGCCGGCCAGCGCTTGTCGTCGATATTGTCAGCCTGCAGGAGCTGCTTCAGCAGTCTGATCTGGTCATCGGTGTCGAGCACCGTGAAGTTGGATTTCAGCTGCACCAGTTCGGCATGGGTGCGCAGGATGCGGCCACCGATCGAGTGGAAGGTGCCGAGCCACGGCATGCCTTCAACCGCTTGGCCGAGCATGATGCCGAGCCGGTGCTTCATCTCGCGCGCGGCCTTGTTGGTGAAGGTCACCGACAGGATTTCGGCGGGCCGCGCACGGCCCATGCTGAGGATGTGGGCGATCCGCGAGGTCAGAACCTTGGTCTTGCCGGTGCCGGCACCCGCGAGCACGAGGACAGGGCCGTCGAGCGTCTCGACGGCGTCGCGCTGCTCCGGATTGAGCCCGCTCAGATACTGTGCCGCTGGCGCCGCAGCAGCGCGCGCACGCGCACCAATGCCGCCCGCCGCCGGTTGGTAGGCAGGGAGATCGTTGGTGGGCATTTTGCGTGCGTCATTCATGCGAATCGTATTCCGCCCACGTTGGCACCGTGGGGCCTTAAAGGGGAGCCTTCTTAGCAGGATAGGAGGGCATATAGGAGCGAGAGGCTTCTGGCGACAGACTTATCCCCGCATGCGGCTCATCTGACGCCCGTTGGCACGCAGGAGCGCTCTCGTTTCAGTGATGTTGGCTGGTACGTGGGTCGGGAACTTTCGTTTTCGCTCCGGCTTGTTTCAGCATCAAGCGCGACGGCGAATGCCGCGTCAAAAGCCAAAAACTGAGGTTGTGCCATGTTCAGCTGGGTTGTTACCTTCCTCGTTATCGCTCTTATTGCCGGCGTTCTCGGCTTCGGCGGTATCGCCGGCGCCTCCATCGAAATCGCCAAGGCGATCTTCTTCATCGCCCTCGTCCTGTTCCTGATTTCGGCCGTTGTGGGCCTCGTCCGCGGCCGCACGCGCGTCTGACGGTTATTTCTTCGAGGGCATCCCGATCGATCGGCCGATGCCCTCGGGGCGATCTACGGATCGGTGCGCATTGGCCAGCGCCTGCACGCGGGCGCTGATATCAGGCGGAAACGGCGCAACCTTCCGGGCGGCCATGTCCATGTGGAGCGTCATGTTTTCCGACGTCGCCGACAGCCATCCATCGGTGGCGTGGCGCAACTCCTTGAAGGTGTGAATGCGCTTGTCGTCCGCAGCGACAACCAGGATCGACACCTGCGCGGGATCACCGAGATGGATTTCCCTGACATAGCGAACATGGCATTCGGCCGTGAAGGTCGAGTTGTGGCGCGCCCTCATATATTCGGGACCGATCCCGATCTTGAGCCAAAGGTCGTCGATCGCTCGGTCGAACAGCACGTTGTAATAGGCCATGTTGAGATGGCCATTATAGTCGATCCATTGCGGTTCGATCTGCATGACATGCGCCCGGAAAGGGACGGGTTGCAGCAGATCGTCGGTTGGCTCAGTCATCGGTAATTCCTGTCCCGCTCTCACGTCTCTTGACCCGTTATACAACCTTTGCCACGGTCCCGCCGCGTCGGAGGGACTACTGTGGCTAGCATTGCGAACAATTTGAAACGACCGGAGCCGAAGGCCTTGGCCACGACGCTTGAAGCGCTGACGGCGCGTTTTGGCAATCGACTGGTGACGTCGCAGGCGGTTCGCGAGCAGCATGGCCATACCACGACATGGCTTGCCAACCAGCCGCCGGATGGCGTCGTGTTCGCGCAGGAAACCGCGGATATCCAGGACGTGGTCCGGATTTGTGCAGCGAACAAAGTTCCGGTGATCGCATTCGGCACCGGCACGTCGCTGGAAGGTCAGGTCAATGCGCCGGCAGGTGGCATCTGCATCGACATGCGCGATATGAACAATATCCTCGAAGTGCACAGCGAAGACCTCGACTGCGTGATTCAGCCCGGCGTCACGCGCAAGGCGCTCAACGAAAATCTGCGCGATCAAGGCCTGTTCTTCCCGATCGATCCCGGTGCCGATGCGTCGCTTGGCGGCATGGCCTCGACCCGTGCCTCCGGCACCAACGCAGTGCGTTACGGGACGATGCGCGACAACGTGCTCGCGCTCAAGGTCGTGCGCGCCGATGGTGAGATCATCAAGACCGGCACCCGCGCGAAGAAATCCTCGGCGGGCTACGACCTGACGCATCTGTTTGTCGGTGCCGAGGGCACGCTGGGTATCATCAGCGAGCTGACCATCAAGCTGCGTGGCATTCCTGAAACCATGGCTGCCGCATCATGTTCGTTCGCCACGGTGGCAGGCGCTTGTCAGGCGACGATTCTTGCGATTCAGACTGGCATTCCCGTTGCTCGGATCGAGCTGCTGAACGAGGCGCAGGTGCGTGCCTGTAATTCCTATTCCAAGCTGACGCTTCCGGAAACGCCGCTGCTGCTGCTGGAATTTCATGGCAGCGAGGCCGAAGTGGCCGAGCAGTCGCGAAATTTTCACGAGATCGCACTGGAATGTGGCGGTGGCGATTTTTCCTGGACGACGAAGCCGGAGGATCGCACCAAGCTCTGGCAGGCCCGTCACGATGCCTACTGGTCGGTGAAGAGCATGCGGCCGGGCTCCGATGTCGCGGCCACCGACGTCTGCGTGCCGATTTCCAAACTCGCGGAATGTGTCGCTGCGACCGAAGAGGATCTCGCACGCCTCGGCCTGTTGGCGCCCATCGTCGGCCACGTCGGCGATGGCAACTTTCATTGCTCGATGGTCTGCGATCGCAACGATGCCAACGAGGTCGCCCGCGCGGAGGACTTCATGCACCGCCTCGCTCAACGAGCGCAGGCGATGGGGGGCACCTGCACAGGTGAACATGGCATCGGGCAAGGCAAGCAAAAGTATATGCAGGCCGAACTGGGCAGTGAGGCGCTCGACGCCATGCGGGCGCTCAAGAAGGCGCTTGATCCCGACAATATCTTCAATCCCGGGAAAATCCTGCCGCAGGCGTGACGCCAGATTGCCGCATCCGGTCAGGCCGAATGCGGGCAGGAAAATTCGGCAGCAGCGATAATGCTTAACTATTCTTAAAAAGTTTAAAGTTGTAGATATAATTATATACCAGCATGGATTGCGCTTTTCGGTTACGGAGGGTGCGATCAAAAAGCTTTGACGCAGAATGCGTCCAATAAAAAAGGCATCATCCGATGCGGCTACCGTTTTTCTATGGTTGGGTCATCGTCGCCGTCACGTTCGTTTCCATGGCCATCGGGGTCAATGCGCGGACATCGTTCTCGCTGTTCTTCCCGCCAATTCTCCAGGAGTTCGGCTGGGACCGTGGCGTCACCGCCGGTGCCTTTTCATTCGGCTTCCTGATTTCCGCGATCATGAGCCCGCTGATGGGCAGACTGATGGACCGCGGCGGCCCGCGAGCCGTCATGGAACTTGGCACCGTACTGATGGCTGCTGGCCTGTTGCTGGCACCGCTGACGACGCAGCCGTGGCATCTCTACCTGACCATCGGCGTTCTGGTCGGCGCAGGCAGCGTCTGCCTCGGCTATTCCGGACAATCGCTGTTTCTGCCGAACTGGTTCAGCCGCAAGCGCGGCCTCGCGGTCGGCCTCGCATTCGCCGGCGTCGGCATCGGTTCCGTAACGGTGCTGCCCTGGGTGCAGGTGATGATCGAGCAGACCGGCTGGCGCACCGCCTGCACCGCCGTGGGGCTCCTGGTGCTGGTCGTGCTCGTGCCGATCAATTTGTTGCTGCGCAAACGCCCGCAGGACATGGGGCTCTTGCCGGATGGCGATCCGGCACCGACGTCGTCGACGAAGCATATATCCAATGTGGTCGACCCGGTCTGGGCCAGTATCGACTGGACGCTGGCGCGCGCCGTGCGCACGACGCGGTTCTGGTGGCTCGCACTCGGCCTGTTCGGCGGGCTGTATGCCTGGTACGCGGTTCAGGTCCATCAAACCAAGTATCTGCTCGACATCGGCTTCACGCCGGGTGTCGCCGCCTGGGCGCTCGGTATGGTCAGTCTGTTCGGTGTGCCCGGCCAGATATTTCTGGGCCATTTGTCCGATCGCATCGGCCGCGAATGGATCTGGACCGTCAGCGGTGTTGGTTTCGCAATCTGCTTTGCGTCCCTGATTGCGCTGGAGTCCGTGCCGAGTCTGGCGCTCGTCTATGTCATGGTGATCTCGCAGGGCCTGCTGGGCTATGGCGTGACGTCCATCATGGGCGCAGTGGTTTCCGAGATTTTCCAGGGCGAGCATTTCGGCAGCATTTTCGGCACGCTCATGCTGGCCGCGTTGGCCGGCGGCGCCGCGGGTCCCTTGGTGACGGGTGTCCTGCACGACCACTTTGGCACCTATACGCCCGCATTTGCCCTTGGAATCGCAGTCAGCATCCTCGCGACCTTCGCGGTCTGGATGGCGTCGCCGGGCAAGGTAAGGGCGGTGGCCGGACGTTTGCACCGCGCCCATGGCGCCGCAAAACCGCTGGAGCAGGGTGCTTCGACTTGATCGAAGCCGGGCGATTTGCCGCAAGCGGATGGCGAGGGATGGCTGATCTGGCCATGTATTGCGTGCTGTGACTTCGCCACAGTTGGTTCTATAAATAGATGCGTTCCCGCGTATTTTTGCGTGGCCCTGCAACGTCTGTAAGGCGTATTGCCCAGTGACGTGCTGCAATGCACTTTGCCTGGCAGGCAGGCGGACATTCTGCCGGAGCGCTTGAGGGGAGATTCGGTGCAGACGACACTGCTCGGCCTGGCAATTGCATTTATCCTGGCGCTGGTTGCTGCTCTGGTCGGGCCCTATTTCGTCGACTGGAATCAGTTCCGCCCGCAATTCGAGGCTGAAGCCACGCGCGTGGTCGGTGCGCCCGTTCGCGTCAGCGGCGGGCTGGAGGCGCGGCTGCTGCCGGCGCCGTCGCTACGGCTACAGTCGATCACGGTGGGAAGTCCCAACGATCTCGGCAGGATCCGTGCAGACAATCTCGATGTGGAATTCAGCCTCAGTTCGTTGATGCGCGGCGAATGGCGCGCGACAGAACTCACCATCGGCGGCGCTGCGATCGATCTCGGCCTCAATGCGCAGGGGCGTATCGAACTTCCGGCTTCCACAGGGCCATTCAATCTTGGCGCGCTGGCGATAGACCGGTTGAACTTCACCGGTCGTGCTGCACTCCATGACGCTGCGAGCAAGAGCACGCTCGAACTCTACGACATCGCCTTCAGCGGCGATGTTCGTTCATTGGCGGCCGGCGCCATGCGCGGTGATGGCAATTTCCTGTTGTCGGGCGCGCGCTATCCGTTCCGTTTGTCCTCCGGGCCGACCGGCGACGGCAACGGCACGCGCGTTCGTTTTACTGTGGACTCCGGCGAGAAGCCCTTGTCCGTCGATCTCGATGGCGTGCTTAACTTCGACAATCGCACGCCACGCTTCGATGGCGCACTGACTCTCGCAAGCCCGGCCGGTCTGAAGGCGAATGGCGCGAGCGATCAACTGCCAACGCCGTGGCGCGTCTTCGCCAAGGTCAAGGCCGATCCGGCCGCTGCGCATATGGAAGCGCTCGAAGCCAGCTATGGCGCGGAAGAGACCGCTTTCAGGTTCGCTGGTCTTGCTGACATGCGCTTTGGCACATCGCCACTGCTGCATGCGGTGCTGTCGGCCAAGCAGCTCGATGCCGATCGGCTGCTCTCCAGGGATCAAGCGACCCACGATGCGGTGACGCCGTTGCCGGTGTTGCGCAGACTGTTGTCGAGCATGCCGATGGCGCCCTTCGCGACACAGATCGAGATTGGCGTGGAGCAGATCATGCTCGGCGGAAAGCCTGTGCAGAATATCGGCGCTGACCTGCGCAGTGATGCAGCTACCTGGACAGTCGATCGTCTCGAGTTTCGTGCGCCAGGCGCGACCCGCGTCACGTTGAGCGGCGGCGCAGCACAGCCAGGTGCATCGAGCGGCTTCAAGGGGGCGATCGCGGTCGAGTCGTCCGATCCGGATACGCTTGCTGCGTGGCTCAAGGGCCGAACAGACATCGGCTTGCGCAATCAGAAGCCGCTACGCATTCGCGGCAATATCACTTCGGCGTCCAATCGCTTGGCCATCGAGGCACTCAAGGCGGAGATCGACGGCGGTACGGTCGAAGGTCGTGCTGCATATTCGTATCCGTCTGCCGCTGGCGGCTCCCGCTTCGATGCCGACCTGAAGGCCGACCGGCTCGATCTCGACGCAGCGGTGGTTTTGATCCGGTCGCTTGGCGAGCCGCAGGCCGAGTGGCCAGATGCAGGGCAGGTGTCACTCGATATCGGCCGTGCTGTGTCAGCCGGGCAGGAGATGCGCCCGTTCGTGGCGCAACTGGCCTACAGCCCAAAGACGATCTCGGTCGATCGCTTCAAAGTCGGTGAAGCCACCGGCCTGATGCTCGACGGCCGCGCGTCGTTCGATCGCATGGAAGCCACGGGCGGACTGACACTCAACGCCACGTCCGCATCGATGAGTCAGATCAGCAACTTGCTCACGCCGCTGGCGCCGTCTGTTGCGGCGAGGCTCAGCGCCATGACCGCGACGCCCGGCGCGGTTCGAGTCAAACTGTCGCTCGATCTGGCAAAGGATCAACAACGCGCCGATCGCACAAATGCGCGCGCCGTATTCGATATCGATGCGGCGCAGGTGAAGGGGACGACGACGTTGACCGCATCTGCTCCCCTAGCGGCGATGCGTGGCGTCGACCTCAATGAGCTGTCGCGCAGCGATGTGACACTCGAGTCTAAATTGGTCGGGCAGGGCGGGCAACTTCTCGCATTGTTGGGCCTGAGTAACGTGATCGCCGCAAGCGACGCCGTTGTGAATTTCGAAGGATCGGCAAAAGGACAATGGCGCGCGCCGCTGCGCGTCACGGCAAAACTGTCCGGCGCGGATGTCGATGCCGATGTTCAGGGTAGTGCAGAACCTTGGGCGGGATCACCGAAAGCATCGCTCGCGGTTGCGATACGTCGCGCCAATCTGGCGCCGCTGGTCGCTCTCAAGCCGTCGGATGCGGCCGCGCAGAATGTCAGCCTGTCATCGCGGCTCACATTGAACGGCGACAAAGTTACGTTGGAGGATATCGACAGCACACTGGCTGGCTCACGCGTGCGCGGCCGTATTACGCTGACGCTCGCTGCCGAGAAAGCCATCGATGGTCAGATCGGCATGGATGCGATCGAACTTGGACCGGCCTTTGGTCTCGCTGTGGGCACGAGAGGTCGCGACGCCACGGATCCGCTCGGGCATGGTGTGCTGCAGGGATGGCGCGGGCAGTTGGCCTTTCAGGCGCTGCGCGGGACATTGCCTGGCGGTGTTGAATTGCGTCCCATCAGTGGCACTGTGAAGAGTGATGGCCAGGCCCTGACGATCGATACGATCAAAGGGTCTGTCGGTGGCGGCGAGATCACGGCCGATGTCGATCTCAAGCCATCGATCAGCGGATATGCGCTCGGCGCCCGCGTGCAATTCGCCGGAATCGATGGCGCTGATTTGCGCTATCGTTCCCTGGCAATGCCCACGGGCAAAACATCGCTGCGGATGACGCTGGCCAGTCAGGGGCGCAGTGCCTCGGCTCTGGAAGGCGCATTGTCCGGCAGTGGATTGCTGACGATCGACGGGGCGCGCATCAATGGCCTCGATCCACGTGCGTTCGACATTGCCATTCGCGCCAGCGATTCTGGGCAGGCCACGAATGACGTCAAGTTGCGTCAGATCGTCGATACCGCGATCACCGGCGGTGCATTGTCCGTAACTTCGGTGCAGGTCCCGTTCAGTATCAAGGATAGCCGCCTGCGCGTTGGTGCGACGACGCTCGATGGCGAAGGAGGGCGTGCCATCGTGTCAGGAGGTTACGATATCGTTGCCGACCAGCTGGATATGCGCGCGACATTGACCGGCACGAGCGCGGGGACGTCGAGCGTTCGACCGGAAGTTCAGATCTTCGCGGTGGGAACGCCAGACAAGCTTGATCGCACGCTAGATGTGGCGGCGTTATCATCCTGGCTCGCAGTGCGCGCAATCGATCGCGAGACGCGCCGGCTTGATTCGCTTGAACGCGGTGAGTTACCACCGGCGGCTGTGCCCGTTGCCGTTCCTCCGCCGTCCGCCTCGCTGCCCGTCGACACGCAGACGCCTGCGAGCGATCCACCGACAGCCTCTGCGCCCTCCGATGTGCTTCTTCCCGGTCGCGATCCGCGCCGTCTTGCACCGAAGGCCGCTACGCCTCGTCCTGCGACACCGCCTGTTGCAAGTCAGCAGGTTGCGCCGCTGCCAGCACCCATTGAAGTTCGTCCGGCACCTGGTGCTGCGCGCACACCAAGGCCGAGGCCTGCGCCTCCGCTAGTACTGACACCGCCGACCGCGAGTTCAGCGCGGCCGACGTTCTGACGATGACTCAGCAAACACGACCGACGGCGAAGCGATTCGCTTTGGTCGGCTGTGTTTACGCCGAGAGATTGTGCTCCGGCATCCGCTGTTGCGGAACGGCACGTGTACGGAAGTAATCGAGCACGAACAGCCGAATCGCGGACGACAAATTGCCCTGCTGACGGTTTGTGTCGATCTCACCAACCAGCTCGGAAAGCGTCATGTCGCGAAGATTCGAAATCTCCTTCATGCCGTTCCAGAACGCCTCTTCGAGACTCACGCTGGTCTTGTGACCCGCAACAACGATCGATCTCTTAACTACGGGCGATTTCATGATGCGTCCTCGCCATCGATGTGATGCTGATCCAGCACGTTGTTCGCACGGACTGTGCGCTGCTCCTGCAATGTTCGTTCTGACTTAGTTCGTCCGAAGCGCGCACGGTTTATATCGGCTTGTTTTGCCGATTCCTCTCGTGCAGTGCGCTTCTTGAAGCGATTGAGATTGATCAGGTCACCCATGATCGCTCCTGTCTTTAAAAAATGATGGGGTGGGAAACGTCGTCTTCACCATCCAGTAGTTGTACGAGACGAGGGTGAATTCGGTTTCGGTATCCATCCTAAAATATTCTCCGTAGTTCCAAACAAGCTCCGCAGAAAAATGAAGTCATCTACGAAGCGTAACCAGATCACCTTCTGCTGTATCACAAGGAAAAACGCGTCTGATATGCGACCATTCTAACCATTTAGCAGATATGAATTATAACTATTTCCTTCTGGAGTTATTCTCAACAAGCTGTGAGCAAATATTCTTGCTTACCCAGGATGTATCATTTTGGCCGGCTGAACAAGAAGATCGAACTCTGCTGCACTAACAAAACCGAGCCGCAGCGCTTCCTCCTTCAATGTCGTTCCGTTTGCATGAGCAACCTTAGCTACTTTCGCCGCGTTATCGTAACCGATTTTCGGTGCGAGTGCAGTCACGAGCATCAGTGATCGTTCCATCAGCTCATGAATTCGTTTTTCATCGGCGCGAATGCCGTCGATGCAGTGCTCTGTGAAGGATCGCGCAACATCCGCCATCAATTGGATGGACTGCATCATGCAATGGGCCATCACCGGCTTGTAGACATTGAGCTCGAAGTGCCCCTGACTGCCGGCCACCGTAATTGCCGTGTGGTTACCGAATACCTGACAGCATACCATTGTCATTGCTTCACATTGTGTCGGATTTACCTTTCCAGGCATGATCGATGAGCCAGGCTCGTTCTCCGGAAGTATCAATTCGCCGAGTCCGGAACGTGGCCCGGATCCGAGCAGCCGGATGTCGTTTGCAATCTTAAATAGACTAGTTGCAACCGAGTTGATCGCACCGTGTGCAAACACATAGGCGTCGTTTGATGCGAGTGCTTCGAATTTGTTCGGTGCAGTGATGAAAGGCAGCTTGGTAATTGTTGCTGCGTGCTTCGCGAATAACTTCGCAAAACGAGGCTTGGAGTTGAGGCCGGTCCCGACTGCAGTTCCACCTTGGGCGAGCGGGTAGAGATCCTTCACGACGCTTCGTAGGCGTTTGATGCCGCTTTCGATCTGTGCGGCATAGCCTGAAAACTCCTGCCCGAGCGTGAGCGGCGTCGCGTCTTGTGTATGTGTACGTCCGATCTTCACGATCTTTGCGAAGGCTTTTTCCTTCTTGCGCAACGCAGCATGTAGTTCGCTTAGTGCGGGGATGAGGTACTCAACAATACCCTGCGTTGCCGCAATGTGCATCGCAGTCGGAAACGAATCGTTGGACGATTGACTCATGTTGACATGGTCATTGGGATGCACTGGCTTCTTCGCGCCGCGTTCACCGCCAAGAAGCTCGTTCGCACGATTGGCAATGACCTCGTTGAGATTCATGTTGGTCTGCGTGCCGGAGCCGGTTTGCCAGACGACCAGCGGGAAGTGATCATCCAGCTTCCCATCGATGACTTCGCGCGCTGCGCTCACAATGGCTTTTGCAAGCTTGGGCTCGAGAAGTTTGAGTTCGCGATTGGTTTCGGCCGCTGCCAGCTTGACGATGCCGAGCGCGCGAATGATCGGCATCGGCATGCGATCGTGACCGATCTTGAAATTCTGTCGCGACCGTTCCGTTTGCGCTCCCCAATAGCGATCCGCTGCGACCTCGATCGGACCGAAGCTGTCGGTTTCGGTGCGGGTGGTGGCGGAGGTCTTCGAGGATTTGGCCATGGGTACGGTCCTTGCGATGCCGCGCTCCCTGCAGAGACTTCTGGCGGGTGCGGCGCATAAGAATGGGGCCGCGCGAACGCGGCCCCGGCACCTTACAACGTCTTGCGATTATTTTTTCCGGAAGCGGTCTAAACGGACGACTTCTGCACCTTCGCCCGATTTTGGCGGTTCTTCCTCTGAAGCAGGCGCGGGCGGAGCCGGAGGGGCGGCGAGAGCAGATGCCGCAGTGGCTGCGGACGACGCGCCGGCAGCCGGGGTCTCTACAGCGGTTTCGGTTTCGAACTGCAGGCCGAACTGTACCGAGGGATCGTAGAAACTCTTGATGGCGTTGAACGGCACGACTAGGCGCTCGGGGATGCCGTTAAAGGACAGGCCGACCTCGAAGCGATCTTCGGTGACCACGAGATCCCAGAACTGATGCTGCAGGATCACCGTCATTTCCTCTGGATACTGGGCCAGCAGGCGCGGCGACAGTTTGACGCCGTCGGCCGTTGAAACGAAGGTGATAAAGAAGTGGTGCTCGCCCGGCAGGCCATGCTCGGCAGCGTCGATCAGCACGCGCCGCAGAACGCCACGAAGGGCGTCGCGCGCCAGCACATCGTATCGAATATGATCGGTTGCCATCGGTCGGTCCCGTCGCTTGTCTTGGTCATGGCCATATATGGAGTGAGGGCGAGGCCGGAGGCCGACTCGCGTCACATACTGTTCTATCTATTCTATCCCGGTCTTGACCCGAGGTCAGCAGCCGGAAAAGCTGGCGCCCTCTATATATGACGCAAATTGGACGCGATACAGCCGGGCGGTCATTTCAACCGCCGATTGGCGTGGAAACAGGCAAAAATCGATTGGCCCGATGGGCGGATGGCCCTAGTTCTGGACCATGCGTCCAAGTTCACCACAGGCTGATGCCCCCATTGCGGAACTCGCGTCGGCATCGCCGCCGGGACTGCTGACGCTATTCCTTGCCTTTGCAAAGATGTCCTTGGCCGGTTTCGGTGGCGTTCTGGTTTGGGCGCGCCGGGCGATCGTCGAGCAGCACGGCTGGATGACGCCCGAGGAATTCAATGAGACTTTCGCACTTTGCCATTTCTTGCCGGGGCCGAATATCGTCAATCTGTCGGTGGTGTTCGGGGCGCGGTTTCGCGGTGTGCCTGGCGCCATTGCAGCCTTTGCGGGATTGCTGGGGCCGCCCGTGGTCATCGTGACCATTCTGGCGATCCTGTATGCACGCTTTGGGGATATCGAAGCGCTGCGGCGCACGCTGGCCGGCGTCTCATGCGCTGCCGTTGGACTGCTGTTCGCGGTGATTTTCCGAATGATGCTGCCTCTTCTGAAGAAGCGTGAGCCGGTCAGCCTGACGCTCCTGATCGCCGTTTTCGTCGCCGTTGGCGTGATGCGATGGCCATTGCCGACCGTTCTTCTGGTGTCGATTCCCGTCAGTATCGGCCTGACCATGTTGATGCGACGGCGGGCGGCAGTATGAACGACGCGAGCCCCGGATCGCTTGTCACGCTGGCCTGGTCGTTCGGGCTGATGTCGCTTTTTGCCGTGGGCGGCGCCAATTCGGCCATTCCCGAAATTCATCGGCTCGCGGTCGATGTCAACCACTGGATGTCCGACAAGCAGTTCGCGGATGTGTTTGCGATCTCGCAGCTATCGCCGGGGCCGAATGTTCTCATTGTGACGCTGATCGGTTATCAGGTCGCTGGCATCATGGGCGCGATGGTTGCAACACTGGCCATGTGCGGGCCGACGGCCGTGTTTGCTTATTTTGTCAGCCAATTGCTGGCGCGGTCGGGCCACGCGCAATGGCCGGGAATCGTACAGGCCGCGCTGGTCCCCTTATCGATAGGTCTCATGAGCGCGAGCGGGTTGGTTCTGCTGTTCGCTTCTGACACCACCTGGACGGCGTTTCTGGTAACGGGGAGCGCCGCCGTTTTGGCGTTTGCCACGCGGCTTAACCCGCTATGGTTGTTAGTTGCTGGGGGCCTTCTTGGTTTCGCTGGCGTTCTCTGACGAAAATCGCTAGCAAGCTTGACCACGGAGCCGTTGGGCGGTCTCCGAACGATGTTGTTTGGGCTAAATGCTCGTGACAGGGGAACGTACCAATGAGTGATGCGCCGAGCCATGCGCCGGAGAAATCCATCTTACCGAGCTGGGTCAAAGGCCCTCAAGACTTTATCGGCGGCCTTGCTTTGGTGGCGATTGCTGCATTTGCTCTGTGGGCATCCAGCGATCTGCAGGGCATGCATGGCTTTTCGTTCGGAGCAGGTACCGCGCCGCGGATGTTCGGCATTCTGCTGCTGGGTCTTGGTGCAGCCGTAACCGTTGTCGGCATTTTCACAGAGGGCCCCGGGCTCTCCAAGTTCCACTGGCGCGGTCCGTTTTTTGTGGCGCTGGCCATTCTGGTTTTCGCGGTCGGCATTCGTCCGATGGGCATGATCTTCGCGGCGATGTCGAGTTTTCTGATTGCTGCGCTCGGCACGCCCGAGACGCGCTGGAAAGAAACGATCATCGTTGGCGCCTGCCTCACGGGCTTCTGCGCCTTGCTGTTCCCGTATGCGCTTGGTCTGCCGTTGCAGATGTGGCCGACATTTCTGATCCGCTAAGAACGAGGGCGTCATGGGTGATCTTTTTTCGAATCTCGGTCTTGGCTTCAGCACCGTCTTCCAGTTCGTGCAGTGGACGCCGGCGTTCCTCGGCGGAATGTCGATCCCGCTTCCGATCAATATTCTGCTCTGTCTGATCGGCGCGCTGGTCGGTACGCTGGTCGGCGTTCTGCCGGGCATCGGTACCATTGCCACCGTGGCGATGTTGCTGCCGATCACGTTCGGTCTGCCGCCGGTCGGCGCGCTGATCATGCTCGCCGGCATCTATTACGGTGCGCAATATGGCGGTTCGACCACGTCGATCCTGGTCAATATTCCGGGTGAAGCAGGTTCGGTCGTAACTGCGCTCGACGGCTTCCAGATGGCGAAGCAGGGCCGTGCCGGTCCGGCGCTCGCGATTGCAGCAATCGGCTCGTTCTTTGCGGGTTGCGTTGCGACGGTCCTTATCGCTGTGCTCGGCGCGCCGCTGACCAAGCTCGCGCTTGCGTTCGGTCCGGCAGAATACTTCTCGCTGATGGTGCTCGGCCTGATCTTCGCCGTGGTGCTTGCCAAGGGCTCGGTGCTGAAGGCGATCGCGATGATCGTATTCGGTCTGCTGCTGTCCATGGTTGGTTCCGACATCGAAACCGGCGCGTCGCGCATGTCGTTCAACATCCCTGAACTCGCTGATGGCCTGGGCTTTGCCACGGTCGCCATGGGCCTGTTCGGCTTTGCGGAAATCATCCGCAACCTGGATGCGGGCGGCGAGGAAGATCGCCAGCTCGTGCAGCAGAAGGTCACGGGCCTGATGCCGACCAAGAAGGATTTGAAGGACTCTGCGCCGGCAATTCTGCGCGGCACGGTGCTCGGCTCCATTCTCGGCATTCTTCCGGGCGGCGGCGCGGTCATCGCATCCTTCGCGGCCTATACGCTTGAGAAGAAGCTGTCGAAGGATCCAAAGCGTTTCGGTCGTGGAGCGATCGAAGGCGTTGCAGCGCCGGAAAGCGCCAACAACGCTGCAGCGCAAACCTCGTTCATCCCGCTGCTCACCCTCGGCATTCCGCCGAACGCGGTGATGGCGCTGATGGTCGGCGCGATGACCATCCACGGCATCGTGCCGGGTCCGCAGGTGATGCAGAAGCAGCCGGAACTCGTCTGGGGCATGATCGCCTCGATGTGGATCGGCAACCTGATGCTGCTCGTCATCAACCTGCCGATGGTCGGCATCTGGGTTCGGCTGCTTCGTGTGCCGTATCGCCTGATGTTCCCGTCAATCGTGGTGTTCTGCAGCATCGGCATCTATTCGGTGAACAACGCACCGATGGATGTGGTGCTCGCAGGCGTGTTCGGTTTGCTCGGCTACTGGCTAATCAAGCATGACTTCGAACCGGCGCCGCTGCTGCTCGGCATGGTGCTTGGTCCGCTGATGGAAGAGAACCTGCGTCGTGCACTGCTGATCTCGCGCGGCGATGCGACGGTGTTTTTCACCCGTCCGTTGTCGGCCACCCTGATGGCAATCTCGGCGTTCCTGCTGATCCTCGCTGTGCTTCCCGCACTGCGAAAGAAGCGCGACGAAGTCTTCGTCGAATCCGAGAGCTGACGAATCTCTCCACGCATCTGCGTCGTTACGCCACGGCCCGAAGTCGAATAGACTTCGGGCCTTTGCTTGTATTCAGTCCCGCGACTGTCGTTATTTTCGCGGCAAAAACATTTTCGGAGGAAACCAAATGAAGCTGTTCAATCGCAGAGTTGCGATCAGTGGCCTGGCGGCCGTCGCCGGCTTCGGCGCACTGGCAACCACTGTTCAGGCGCAGGAATACCCGACGCGCAACATCACCATGATCGTGCCGTTCGCGGCCGGTGGCCCCACCGACGTGATCGCGCGCATCGTCGCCGCGGACATGTCGAAGACGCTCGGCCAGCAGATCATCATCGAGAACGTCGTCGGCGCTGGCGGCACGACTGGCGCGACGCGTGCAGCGCGCGCGGCCAATGACGGCTACACGATCATCACCGGCCACATGGGCACCCATGCTGCGGCGGTGCCGCTGTATCCGAAGCTCGCTTATCACCCCGAGAAGGATTTCGAACCCGTCGCGCTGCTCGCCGGCACGCCGATTCTGATCCTGGCGAAGAAGGATTTTGCGCCAAAGGATCTCAAGGAATTCGTCACCTATGTGAAGGCCAACAGCGACAAGTTGAACATGGCCCATGCCGGCGTCGGTTCTGTGTCGTACTCGTCCTGCGAATTGCTGAGCTCGGTTCTGGATATCAAGCCGACCGGCGTGCCGTTCAATGGCACCGGTCCGGCGATGAACGCGCTGGTCGGTGGTCAGGTCGACTATATGTGCGACCAGATCGTCAACGCGGTTCCGCAGATCAAGGGCGGCACCATCAAGGCCTATGCCATCGCGACGCCCGATCGTAACCCGTCGCTGCCGGACGTCCCGACCACCACCGAAGCCGGGCTGCCGAAGTATCAGGCCTCGGCCTGGAACGCGATCTTCGCGCCCAAGGGCACGCCTGCCGCGATCACTGCCAAGCTGAACGCCGCGGCCGCCAAGGCGCTCGACGACGAAAACGTCAAGAAGCGTCTGCTCGATCTCGGTTCGGACATTCCGAAGCCGGAAGCCCGCACCCAGGCTGCGCTCGGTTCGCTGGTGAAGAGCGAAGTCGAGAAGTGGTCGGCGGTGCTCAAGCCCGCAATGTGATCGGGAACCGGCTAACCAATTGATTTCAAGGGCTGGGTCCTCACGGATCCAGCCCTTGCCGTTTGCGGGGCAGGGACACACTTTTTCGGGTATAATCCGGGAATCGGCGTGTCCGACCACCGGACGAGGCGATAAGTTCGCCCGCTCACAAGCCCGCAAGATCGACCATGAACCAGTATCACGACCTGCTAGAGCGAATCCTGAGCGACGGTGCCGAGAAGCACGACCGCACCGGCACAGGCACGCTGTCGGTGTTCGGCCATCAGATGCGCTTCAAGCTCAGTGATGGTTTCCCCGTGCTGACCACCAAGAAGCTTTCGCTGAAGGCGATCATCCACGAGCTGCTGTGGTTTTTGGCAGGCGATACCAATATCAAATATCTCAAGGACCACGGCGTCTCGATCTGGGATGAATGGGCGGACGCCAATGGTGATCTCGGCCCGGTCTATGGATCGCAGTGGCGCTCATGGCCGGCGCCCGACGGACGGAGCATCGACCAGATCGCCAATGTGGTCGATATGATCAAGCGCAATCCGGACTCGCGCCGGCTGATCGTGACGGCCTGGAATCCCGCCGAGATCGACAAGATGGCGCTGCCGCCGTGTCACTGCCTGTTTCAGTTTTACGTCGCCAACGGCAAGCTCTCCTGCCAGCTCTATCAACGCTCGGCGGATGTGTTTCTCGGTGTGCCCTTCAACATCGCGTCCTATGCGCTGCTGACGATGATGATCGCGCAGGTCACGGGTCTCAAGGCTGGTGACTTCATCCATACGCTGGGCGATGCGCATCTCTATTCGAACCATCTGGATCAGGCGCGACTGCAACTGACGCGGCCGACACGTACGCTGCCGGTCATGAAGATCAATCCGGATGTGAAGGACATCTTCGCGTTCCGCTATGAGGACTTCACCCTCGAAGGCTACGATCCGCATCCGCACATCAAGGCCGAGGTTGCGGTTTGACCACAACGACGCCCGTTCCTCAGATCGTCCTCATCTACGCCGTAGCCGAGAACGGCGTGATCGGGCAGGGCAACGCCATGCCATGGCGGCTGAAGTCGGACATGCAGCGGCTCAAGGCGCTGACCATCGGCAAGCCGATCGTGATGGGGCGCAAGACCTTCGAGTCGTTTCCGAAGCGACCGCTGCCGGGCCGCACCAATATCGTCATCACGCGCAATGCCGACTATCAGGCCGCGGGGGCTGTAGTCACTACGTCGCTTGCCGATGCGCGCGCGGTGGCGACTGGCGATGCGCTGCGGCGTTTGGTCACTGAGATTGCCGTGATCGGCGGCGCCGAGATCTATGCCCAATGGATGGGGATCGCCGACCGTCTCGAAGTGACCGAAGTTCACGCGCAGCCGACCGGCGATACCTTTATGCCGCCGGTCGATCTCACTGTGTGGGAAGAAGTGGCGCGTGTCAGAAATGCCGCGGCGGGCGAGGACAGCGTCGATTTCTCCTATGTGACATATTGCCGGAGAGCGGCTCGTTAACCGCGTTTTCCGCCCGTTAACATTGACTTTTCCGGCCTCGGGCATAGCTCCAACGATCAAGAACCCCGCGTTGTAAGAGCTGGGGTCGTCCCCTATAAAGCCATGCAGACGTGGCGAGACCGGTATGTCCGGCCGCGCAGAGGAGAGTGTTGAATGCCGTGGAAGAATCAAGGCGGAGGCCCATGGGGCTCTGGTCCGAAGGGACCTTGGGGTTCTGGTCCGCAATCGTCCGGACCGAGGCCGCCTGATCTTGAGGATCTGCTGCGCAAGGGGCAGGACCGTCTGCAGTCGATGCTGCCCGGCGGCTTCGTCAGCGGCATGGGCATCGCGCTCGTGCTCGCCGTGGCGCTCGTGATCTGGGGTCTGTCCGGTTTCTTCCGCGTGCAGTCCGAAGAGCTCGGTGTCGTGCTGCGCTTCGGCAAGCATGTCCGCACCGTGCAGCCCGGCCTGAACTATCATCTGCCTTATCCGATCGAGACCGTGCTGTTGCCGAAGGCGCTGCGCGTATCGACGCTGTCGGTCGGCATGTCGATCCTGGAAGACACCGGTCGCCGCGGCCGCACCATCCGCGATGTGCCGGAAGAGAGCCTGATGCTGACCGGCGACGAGAACATCGTCGATGTCGACTTCACCGTGTTGTGGCGTATCAAGCCCGACGGTGTCGGCAACTTCCTGTTCAACATCCAGAACCCCGAAGGCACCGTGAAAGCGGTCGCCGAAAGCGTGATGCGTGAAGTGGTTGGCCGCGCCAACATTCAGCCGATCCTCACCGGCGCACGCACCACCACCGAAACCCAGGTGCAGGAACTGATGCAGAAGACGCTCGACGGCTATAGCGCCGGCGTCCTGATCCAGCAGGTCCAGCTGCAGAAGGTCGATCCGCCGGCACAGGTGATCGATGCGTTCCGTGACGTGCAGGCGGCGCAGGCCGACGCCCAGCGTCTGCAGAACGAAGCCCAGACCTATACCAACCGCGTCGTTCCCGATGCGCGCGGTCGCGCTGCGCAGATCCTGCAGGTCGCCGAAGGCTATCGCGAACAGGCGATCGCCGAAGCCAAGGGCCAGAGCGCGCGCTTCCTCAAAGTGTATGACGAGTACAAGAAGGCGCCGGACGTAACCCGTCAGCGTATCTATCTCGAAACCATGGAGCGGATCTTCGGCGGTGCCGAGAAGCTGGTCTATGACGGCGGCCAGGGCGCCGGTGCTTCGCAAGGCGTCGTGCCTTACCTTCCCTTGAATGAACTGACGCCGCGGCGTCAGCCTCCGGCGCCATCTGGTCAGCCTCAGCAGAGCGGGAGCACCCGATGAAAACCGGCATCTCAGGTATCGTTGCACTGATTGTAGTGCTGGTGCTGGTCATCGTGGGCTTCGGCTCGATCTATACGGTACGCCAGACTGAACAGGCCCTCGTGGTCCGACTCGGCGAGCCCGTCCGCGTGGTCACCGAGCCCGGTCTGAACTTCAAGATCCCGTTCATCGACAGCGTGATCTCGATCGACAAGCGTATCCTCGATCTGGAAAACCCGGCTCAGGAAATCATTGCCAACGACCAGCGTCGTCTGGTGGTCGATGCCTTCGCTCGCTACAAGATCAAGAACGCGTTGCGCTTCTACCAGAGCATCGGGTCGATCCAGGCGGCGAACATCCAGCTCACCACGCTGCTCAACGCGGCCATGCGCCGTGTGCTCGGCGAGGTCACCTTCATCCAGATCGTGCGCGACGAGCGTGAGAACCTGATGAACAAGATCCGCGAGCAGCTCGACAAGGAAGCCGACGGTTACGGCATCTCCGTCGTGGACGTTCGTATCCGCCGCGCCGATCTGCCGGAGGCGAACAGCCAGGCGGTGTATCAGCGGATGCAGACCGAGCGTCAGCGGGAAGCTGCCGAATTCCGCGCCGGCGGTGGCCAGAAGGCGCAGGAGATTCGCTCCAAGGCCGATCGTGAAGCAACGGTCATCATCGCCGATGCGAACTCGACGGCTGAACAGACGCGTGGTGCCGGCGACGGCGAGCGCAACCGTCTGTTCGCCGAATCCTACGGCCAGGATCCGGAGTTCTTCGCGTTCTACCGCTCTATGACGGCTTACGAGAACGGATTGAAGAGCAACGACACCCGCTTCCTGCTGCGGCCGGATTCGGAGTTCTTCCGCTTCTTCGCCAATCCGTCGGGCAAGCCCCCCGCGGCAAAGCCGCAGTAACGGCGTCACTGGTTAAGCTTACGCGGATACCTGTTTTGCGTTCGCTGCCACTCTGATCTAAAGGATGAGGCGCGCCATCGTGGCGCGCCTCATTTGTTTTCAGAAAAGCGCCAAGAAAACTGCCAAGAAACTGCGGCCAGGGTGCGAACGTTCGGGAGTTGAAGTCGGATGAGGTCCATAGCGTTTGCCGACTTCCTCATCGGCATCGGAATCCTGTTCGTATTCGAAGGCATCCTGTTCCTGGCATTTCCCGGATGGATGCGCCGCGCGATGAAGAGCGCGCTGCAAAGCCCTGACAATATCCTGCGCATTGCCGGTCTGGTCTCGGCCGTCGGCGGCCTGATCCTGATCTGGGCGATCCGGCGCTAGCGGCGGCTCATAATCTCTCCGGGCGTCCGAAAAAGCTCTTCCCGATCAACGCGATCGTGCACGTTTACGTCCGCATTCCGCCGCAATCCACGTCCCAGATGGGCCAGCCGGATGGCCCGCGCGAAGGCTTGCGCGATGTCGCCGTTCGGGCGCACTCTCAGCCAAATTTGCCGACTCTCTTTTGGAGACGTTTCCGACATGTCCATCGCTCATCCCTCTCTGAGCTCCGTTTCGCGCCGTGCACCGTATAGCGGCCTGCGTCCGCTGCTGACGGCGCTTTGTTTTGGCGCCGCGGTCGCCACATTTTCCGCGCCGGCCTCGGCCCGCGGACCGGATGGCATCGCCGACGTTGCCGAGAAGGTGATCGATTCCGTGGTCAATATCTCGACCACCTCGACCGTCGAGGCGAAGAACAGCGACAAGGGGGAGGGCGGTGGCCGCGGGGCGATGCCGCAACTGCCGCCAGGCTCGCCGTTCGAGGAGTTCTTCGACGACTTCTTCAAGAACCGCGGCGGCCGCCCCGGCGGCGACAAGAATGGCGGCCTTCAGCCGCGCAAGACCAATTCGCTGGGCTCCGGTTTCATCATCGATACCTCGGGTGTCGTGGTCACGAACAACCATGTCATCGATGGTGCCGACGAGATCACCGTCATCATGAATGACGGCACCAAGATCAAGGCGGAGCTGGTCGGCGTCGACAAGAAGACCGATCTGGCAGTGCTGAAGTTTACCCCGGTGAAGCCTGTGGTCGCCGTCAAGTTCGGCGACAGTGAAAAGCTGCGGCTTGGCGAATGGGTGATCGCCATCGGCAATCCATTCTCGCTCGGCGGCAGTGTCACCGCCGGCATCGTCTCCGCGCGTAACCGCGAGATCAGCAATAACAGCCCCTATGACAGCTACATCCAGACCGACGCCTCGATCAATCGCGGTAATTCGGGCGGCCCGCTGTTCAACCTCGAGGGCGAAGTGGTCGGCGTGAACACGCTGATCATCTCGCCTACCGGCGGCTCCATCGGCCTCGGCTTCGCCGTGCCGTCGAAGACCGTGGTCGGCGTCATCGAACAGCTGCGCGAATACAAGGAAGTCCGCCGCGGCTGGCTCGGCGTGCGCATCCAGCCGGTGACGGACGAGATTGCCGAGAGCCTGAACATCAAGCCGGCGCGCGGCGCACTGATCGCCGGCGTCGACGACAAGGGCCCGGCCAAGCCGGCCGGCCTCGAGCCCGGCGACGTGGTGATCAAGTTCGACGGCCGTGACGTCAAGGAGCCGAAGGACCTGTCGCGCATCGTCGCCGGCACCGCCGTCGGCAAGGCGGTCAATGTGCTGATCATTCGCAAGGGCAAGGAAGAGACCAAGCAGGTCACCCTCGGACGTCTCGAGGATGACAAGCCGGTGCAGGCCTCGATCAAGGCCACACCGGAAGTCGAGAAGCCGGCGACGCAGAAGGCGCTGGGCCTCGACCTCACCGGTCTCAGCAAGGATCTGCGCACCAAGTACAAGATCAAGGACAGCGTGAAGGGCGTCATCGTGACCGGCGTCGATGCCGGCTCTGACGCCGCCGAGAAGCGTCTGGCCGCCGGCGACGTCATCGTCGAGGTCGCGCAGGAAGCGGTCACCAACGCCGCCGACGTCAAGAAGCGCGTCGATGCCTTGAAGAAGGACGGCAAGAAGTCGGTGCTGCTGCTGGTGTCGAATGCCGAAGGCGAGCTGCGCTTTGTGGCGCTGAGCGTGCAATAAGGTTGCACGCTGAAGAGTAATGGTGGCTCTTTCTTCTCCCTCCTCCGACCGTAGCGAGCGGGGAGGGTGGCCCTCCGTTCTCTCACAATGTCATGGCCGAACTTGTTCCGGCCATCCACGTCTTCCTTGTGGCCAAGGCGTGGATACCCGGCATGCGCCGGGCATGACGGCGTTTGGTTTGGGCGTTCGCGCGTCACGCTAGTTCAGATTCAACTGTCAAACAGCCACTGCTCTTCAGACATGCGTCATCACCCCCATTGTTTGCGGCGCGGGGGCGCCGTCGTCTGTTGCATTCCCGCCCCCTTGTGAGAGGGCGTGCGGAACGCCGGGTGCCCGTTGCACCCTTGGGCCTGATGCGAATGCGGTCTTCCGCAATCTAGAGTGCATCAGGACTTTCGGAGGCGCCGAGCGAGTGCCCAGCGTTCCGCCTGCGGTGTTTTTTCGGTTGCCTGCACATCTGCCATGGCGAACGGTCCCATCACCAAAATTAATGTCCCAGGGCGGAGGGACAGGGTAGCCGCAAAGCACTTGGCCGAACGCGTTTCGATTTGGTCGTCCGTCACACTGTCCAGGGATCTTTCCATCTCAAGGTCGGCCGTCTCCTTGCCAGTGGCAGTGCTGGCGCAGATCCGTCCTGCCCGAAGACAGACGTCACCCGTGAACCGCGTGACGCCGCATCTCCGGCGTCCACCGCATCCCACCCCGCGAACGTGACGATCGCGATCGCCCCTCTCGGTGGGGCAGGACGGAGGGAATATAAACCTGGTGGGGATATTGTCAACGGGAGATAGGAAAATATGTTCGGAGCGCCCCAAACTGTCATTCCGGGGCGGGACCGGCGCCGCAGGCGACGGGACCGAGCCCGGAATCCCGACATGTTCAGCGCAAAACACACCGAGATTCCGGGTTCGCGCCGGCCCGCTTCGCGGTCCTCTGCGCCCCGGAATGACGAGGAAGAGACGGTGTTACCAAACTAGGACTTTGCCTAGCTCACAAACTCGCTGCGCTTGTACCCCTGCGCATACAACAACGCCGTGAGATCGCCGTGATCGATCCGGGCTGCTGCGGCAGCTGCCACTGCCGGCTTGGCGTGATAGGCAACGCCGAGACCGGCATCCTGGATCATCGCGAGATCGTTGGCGCCGTCGCCGACGGCCATGGTGTCAAGATTGTCGAGATCGAATGACTCGCGCAGCTCCACGAGTGTGGCGAGTTTCGCGGCCTTGCCGAGGATCGGCTCGGCCACCGTGCCGGTCAGCTTGCCATCCGCGACATGCAACACGTTGGCGCGGTTTTCCTGAAAGCCGACGAGTTCGGCGACCTTGGCTGTGAAGAGCGTGAAGCCGCCGGAGACGAGGCAGGTATAGGCGCCATTGGCGCGCATGGTCTGCACCAGCTCGCGGCCGCCTGGCGTCAGCGTGATGCGCGAGGCCAGCACCTCGTCGACAACGCCGACCTTCAGATTTTTCAGCAGCGCCACGCGTTCGCGCAGCGCCGGCTCGAACTCGATCTCGCCGCGCATGGCGCGTTCGGTAATCGCAGCCACATGGGCCTTGAGACCGGCGAAATCAGCGAGCTCGTCGATACATTCCTGGCCGATCATGGTGGAATCCATGTCGGCGAGAAAAAGCTTCTTGCGGCGGTCGCCGACAGGCTGCACGACAACGTCGATCGGCATGTCGCCGCGGGCAGCACGGAGGCGGTCGCCGAGTGCGAGCATGTTGTGGTCGCTGGCGAACAGGATATCGGCGGCTACGCCGTCGCTCAGCCAGTGCGCCTCGGTGTCACCCGGCAGAAGTGCGCGCAGACCGTCGACCACCGTGCTATCGAGAGCAGGATTGGCGGGGTTGCAGATCAGGGTCGCAACGAGAGACATGACGTGAGTTCCAGTCCGGACAACAGAGCGCTGCTTATCGCAGGGCCAACCGCCAGCGGCAAGTCGGCGCTGGCGCTGGCCGTGGCGCGCGCGCAGAACGGCGTGGTCATCAATACCGACAGCATGCAGGTCTATCGCGACCTGCGCGTGCTGACGGCGCGGCCGACGGTCGAGGAAGAAGCGCAGGCGCCGCACCGGCTCTATGGCACGGTCGATGCCGCGGTGAATTTCTCCGCCGGCGCCTGGGTGGAGGAGGCGGCACGCGTGCTCGCGGAGGTGCGGGCGCAGGGCAAGCTGCCGATCTTCATCGGCGGCTCCGGACTATACTTCAAGGCGCTGACGCGCGGGCTCTCGGCCGTACCGCCCGTCGCCGCCGAGGTGCGCGAGGATGTCCGCGCGCGTCTGGAAAGGGATGGGCCGGAGGCGCTGCATGCGCAGCTCGCTTTGGTTGATCCGGTCTCTGCCGAGCGGCTCAACCTGCGCGATCGCACGCGCATCGCCCGTGCGCTGGAAGTGATGGAAGCGACCGGACGTTCGCTCTCCGACTGGCATAGTGACGGCCTGCCGCCGCTTCTGCCGCCGGGCACATTCACCGCGATTTTTCTCACGCCGGAGCGCGACGAACTCTATGCGCGGATCGATGCGCGGTTCGGGAAGATGCTGGATGAGGGCGCGCTGGACGAAGTCGCGGCACTGGCTGTGCGCGGTCTCGATCCGCTGCTGCCGGCGATGAAGGCTCATGGCGTGCCGGCGCTGATCCGGCATATCCGCGGCGAGATCTCGCGCGAGGAGGCCGCGGAGATCGGGCAGGCGGATACGCGCCACTACGCCAAGCGGCAGTTCACGTGGTTTCGGCATCAACTGCCGGAGTTCGCGTGGATGACGGTGGAGGAGGCGGGGACGAGGCTGGAAGCCAATCTCGCAAACTAACACTCCGTCATGGCCGGGCTTGACCCGGCCATCCATCTTTTTTCAGTTTGGCCGGAAGGTGGATGCCCGGGTCAGGCCCGGGCGTGACGTGGAGAGGCCGGTGGTGTCACGGCCCATTGCCAGCAGTCCCCTCCGCATATCTGCCCGCCCGTTTTTTCCGCTCGCCGAACGCCAAAGACCCGACTAGGCTCCAAAATCAGCGCGATCACAGCAACTTCCCTTGACATCCCCCGTTTGCTGGCTATGTTCCGCGCAAGTTATGAAAAGTCGGACCGATCCTGTGCGCAACAAAGTTACAAATCTCCTTATTATCGTGGTACCCTGGCGCACCGCCGGGGGTAGCTGACGGCTACCCACGAACCGAGCGGTGTGCACAGGGTCCTGAACGGGCCCTTTTTTATTGTCTGAACTTCAAGCTTTCCGAACCTAGCGACCATCCAGACCAAGCCGCGCCGCAGAGCGCATCCGGAGCGAACCATGAGCGACAGCAAGCCTCACGATCCCAATCAGATGACCGGCGCAGCGATGATCGTGCGCGCGCTTGCTGATCATGGCGTCAAGCACATCTTCGGCTATCCCGGCGGTGCGGTGCTGCCGATCTATGACGAGATCTACCAGCAGTCCGAGGTCGAGCACATTCTGGTCCGCCACGAGCAGGGCGCCGGCCATGCCGCGGAAGGCTATGCGCGCTCCACCGGCCTGCCGGGCGTCGTGCTGGTGACCTCGGGTCCGGGCGCCACCAACATGGTGACGCCGCTGGCCGACGCGCTGATGGATTCGATCCCGCTGGTCTGCATCACCGGACAGGTCCCGACGCATCTCATTGGTAACGACGCGTTCCAGGAATGCGACACCGTCGGCATCACGCGGCCCTGCACCAAGCACAACTGGCTGGTCCGCGACGTCAACGATCTCGCCAAGGTGCTGCATGAAGCGTTTTACGTTGCGACCACCGGCCGACCGGGTCCGGTCGTCGTCGACGTGCCGAAGGATGTGCAGTTCGCCACCGGCACCTATCATCCGCCGCGCAAGTCGGACGTCCATATCTCCTATTCGCCGCGTGTGAAGGGTGATGCCAATGCGATCCGCAAGGCGGTGTCGATGCTGGCGGGTGCCAAGAAGCCGATCATCTATTCCGGCGGCGGCGTCATCAATTCGGGTCTCGCGGCCTCGAAGCTGCTGCGCGAGCTGGTCGAGGTCACCGGTTTCCCGATCACCTCGACGCTGATGGGCCTCGGCGCCTATCCGGCATCCGGCCCGAACTGGCTGGGCATGCTGGGCATGCACGGCACTTACGAAGCCAACATGGCAATGCATGACTGCGACGTCATGCTGTGCGTCGGCGCGCGCTTCGACGACCGCATCACCGGCCGCACCGATGCGTTCTCGCCGAACTCGAAGAAGATCCACATCGACATCGATCCGTCGTCGATCAACAAGAACATCCGCGTCGACGTGCCGATCATCGGCGATTGCGGCAATGTGCTCGGCGATATCCTGCAGGTGTTCAAATCCGAGGCGAAAAAGCCCGACACCAAGGACTGGTGGAAGACCATCGCCACCTGGCGCGCGCGCAATTCGCTGGCCTACAAGAAGAACGATGATGTGATCCTGCCGCAATTCGCGATCCAGCGGTTGTTCGAGGCGACGCGTGGCCACGACACCTACATCACCACCGAAGTCGGCCAGCATCAGATGTGGGCGGCGCAGTTCTTCGGCTTCGAAGAGCCGCATCGCTGGATGACGTCGGGTGGTCTGGGCACCATGGGCTATGGCCTGCCGGCGGCGCTGGGTGTGCAGGTCGCGCATCCGGATTCGCTGGTCATCGATATCGGCGGCGACGCCTCGGTGCAGATGACGATGCAGGAAATGTCGGCAGCGGTTCAGCACGAGCTGCCGATCAAGATCTTCATCCTCAACAACCAGTATATGGGCATGGTGCGCCAGTGGCAGCAGCTGCTGCATGGCAATCGGCTGTCCCATTCCTATTCGGAAGCGCTGCCCGATTTCGTCAAGCTTGCTGAGGCCTATGGCGGCGTCGGCTTCCAGTGCAGCAAGCCCGGCGATCTCGACGGCGCACTGCAGGAAATGATCAAGGTGAAGAAGCCGGTGCTGTTCGACTGCCGCGTTGCGGCGCTGGAGAACTGCTTCCCGATGATCCCGTCCGGCAAGGCGCATAACGAAATGCTGCTGCCGCTGGAAGCGAATGATGAAGCCACCGCCGCGGCCTTCGCCGGCGGCAAGGCGCTGGTGTGATGCTTCTAACCTCTCCCCGCCTGCGGGGAGAGGTCGCCCGGCGGAGCGCAGCGAAGACGGGCGGGTGAGGGGGACTCTCCACCTGCTCCGAGTTTGCTGAGGCTCCCCCTCATCCCGACCTTCTCCCCGCACGCGGGGAGAAGGAGCTTACGTCACCCGCGGCTAAATCGAATTCTGACCGAGACGGTTGAAAAGAGAAACGACAATGGAACAGCCTGCCTCCGCCTATTTCATGGAAGAGCGTCACGATCCCAACGAGACGCATACGCTGACGGTGCTCGTTGCCAATGAGCCGGGCGTGCTCGCGCGCGTCATCGGGCTTTTTTCGGGCCGCGGTTACAACATCGAAAGTCTCACGGTGTCGGAGACCGAGAGCCACAAACACGTCTCGCGCATCACCATCGTTACCACGGGCACGCCGATGGTGATCACGCAGATCAAGCATCAGCTCGATCGCATGATTCCGGTGCATCGCGTCGTCGACATGACGCTGACCGGCCGCTCCATCGAGCGTGAGCTTGCCATGGTCAAGCTGCGCGGCACCGGCGAGCATCGCGTCGAGGCGCTGCGCCTCGCCGAAGCGTTCCGCGCCCGTGTGATCGATGCGACCATCGAGAGCTTCGTGTTCGAGATCACCGGCAATACCGGCAAGATCAACCAGTTCATCGATCTGATGCGGCCGCTTGGCCTTGTCGAGATCTCGCGCACCGGCGTTGCCGCCATCAGCCGCGGACCGGAGGGGATGTAGCCTCCGCGCATCGCAGTCATGAAACCTCTCGACATCGCGTTGGCCGTCGCAGTGGCCGTGATCTGGGGTGTCGGCTTCGTGCTGACCCGGATGGCGGTCGACGAGATGTCGTCGACGCTGCTCACCACGCTGCGCTTCGGCATCACGGCGCTGCCGTGCCTGTTCCTGCCGAAGCCGAAACTGTCATGGCTGCTGATCGTCGCGACAAGCTGGCTGCTGGTGGCGCAATTCCTGGCGCAGACCTATGGCATGGCGCATGGCGTGCCGGCGGGGCTGACCTCGGTGATTGTGCAGAGCCAGGCGCTGTTCACGGTGGGGGCTGCAGCGCTGTTCCTGCGGGAATTGCCGACGCGGCAGCAGGTGATCGGTATTGTCATTGCGATGGGCGGGCTGCTGATGATCTGCTTCACGGTCGGCTATGACTTCAGCGTGTTTCCGTTCATGGTGCTGATGACCGCGCCGGTGAGCTTTGCGTTCTCCAATCTGCTGCTGCGCCGCGCGCAGGGCGTGCCGATGCTCGACCTGTTCGCCTGGATCAGCCTCGTTGCCCTGCTGCCGTTGCTGGTGGTGCTGTTCAGTGTCGATGGCGCAAGCACGACCTGGCAATCGCTCACGCATGCCTCGCTGAAGGCCTTCGCCTGTGTGCTGTTCCTCGCGGTGGTTGGCACCACGCTGGGTTACTGGATCTGGGGCCGGCTGCTGCGCGACTATTCCGCGGCGCAGGTTGTGCCGTTCGCGCTGCTGGTGCCGTTCATTGGCGCGGCGGCGTCGAGCGTCACGTTCGGTGAACAGTTCGGCACGCTGCGGCTCGCCGGTATGATCGTCGTCGTCTGCGGCATTGCCGTGATGTTGCTGTCGAAGCGCCCACCCACGCTTGTCGAGGTGGTTTGAGGTCATGTCGCAACAACTCTTGTTCGCCTTTATCGTATTCGCCATCGTGATGTTCTTCACGCCCGGCCCGAACAACATCATGCTGCTCGCGTCGGGGCTCAATTTCGGCTTTCGTCGCACGCTGCCGCATGTCTTCGGCGTCACCGTCGGCTTTGCTTTCATGGTCGCCGTCACGGGCCTCGGATTGGGGGCGGTCTTCACCTCCTATCCGGTGCTGCACACCATCCTGAAATATGCCGGCGCCGCGTATCTCGTCTATCTCGCTTTTGCGATCGGGATGTCGGGTCCACCCAACCCCGGTGATGCTGAACGGCGCCGGCCGATGACGTTTTTCGGCGCAGCGCTGTTTCAATGGGTCAACGTCAAGGGCTGGGTGATGGTGATCGGCACCATCACCGCCTATGCGGCGATTGCGAACTATCCCTGGAACATCCTGCTGCAGGTCGCCCTGTCGCTGCTGCTCGGGTTCGTGTCCTGCGTCACCTGGGTGCTGTGCGGCACCTCGCTGCAATCGCTGGTAAAATCGCCTGGCGCGGTCCGGGCGTTCAATGTTGTCATGGGGCTGCTGCTGCTGGCCTCCCTGTATCCGGTGCTGGTCGAGCTATGAGCCCGACGCGCAGCGTAAAATCACCGTCGCGGGCTTGTCTCGCGGCACCCGTCGCCCTAGAAACCGGCGGCAATTCATGGTCTTCGGCCATTCGGCCTGAGACCGGTTCGAACGGGCAGCTTTGAAATATAGTTGCTGAAGAGAGGAAATACCCATGCGAGTTTATTACGATCGCGACGCCGACCTGAACCTGATCAAGGGCAAGAAGGTCTGCATCGTCGGCTATGGCAGCCAGGGCCATGCCCATGCGCTGAACCTCAAGGACTCCGGCGTCAAGGACGTGGTCATTGCGCTGCGCAAGGGCTCGGCCACCGCGAAGAAGGCGGAAGCCGCCGGCTTCAAGGTGATGGAAGTCGCCGAGGCCGCCAAGTGGGCCGATCTGATGATGATGCTCACCCCCGACGAATTGCAGGGCGACATCTATCGCGACCACATGCACGACAACATGAAGAAGGGCGCAGCGCTCGTCTTCGCACATGGCCTCAACGTGCACTTCAACCTGCTCGATCCGCGCGAAGATCTCGACGTGCTGATGATCGCGCCGAAGGGCCCGGGCCACACCGTGCGTTCGGAATATCAGCGCGGCGGCGGCGTGCCCTGCCTGATCGCGGTTCACAAGGACGTCTCGGGCAACGCCCATGACCTCGGCCTCAGCTACGCTTCGGCAGTGGGCGGCGGCCGCGCCGGCATCATCGAGACCTCGTTCAAGGAAGAGTGCGAAACCGATCTGTTCGGCGAGCAGGCCGTGCTCTGCGGCGGCACCGTCGAGCTGATCCGCGCGGGCTTCGAGACGCTGGTGGAAGCCGGTTACGCACCGGAAATGGCTTACTTCGAGTGCCTGCACGAGCTGAAGCTGATCGTCGACCTGATCTATGAAGGCGGCATCGCCAACATGAACTACTCGATCTCCAACACCGCCGAATACGGCGAATACGTCACCGGCCCGCGCATCGTCACCTCGGAAACCAAGGCCGAGATGAAGCGCGTGCTCACCGACATTCAGTCCGGCAAGTTCGCTCGCGACTGGATGCTGGAAAACAAGGTCAACCAGGCCTCGTTCAAGGCGACCCGTCAGCGCAACAACGCGCATCCGATCGAGGAAGTGGGCGCCAAGCTCCGCGACATGATGCCGTGGATCAAGGAAAAGGCGCTGGTCGACAAGACCAAGAACTAAGCGCTTTTCACATCGCAGCTACCAACGGGACCGCGGTGACGCGGTCCCGTTTTTAGTTTGCAGGCACTGCCACGCGCGCCCGGCGACGTTTCAGCACCGCCGCTGCGATCCGCAGTGCCATCACCGCCAGCAACGGCATCAGGAACCAGACATAGTTCGGCATTTGCGGAACGCGCATGCCGAAGCTCACCATGAACTGGAACCAGAGATAATAGATGCCGGCCGTGTGCAGGATGCGCCATGCGCGTGGGCCGATGGCGGCCGCCGAGCGGTCGAATGACGTTGCCGTCATCGCGATGATGAAGGCGTAGCCGATGCCGCCGAAGATGTAGGAGGCGGGTGTGGTCGCTGCCGCATAGTCCACTGGCGCCATCACGGCGAAGCAGCCGATGGCGACGGCGTGAATGGCGTGAGACACTGCGAAAGTCAGCCCGAGATAGCGGCGGTTGCGCCGCAACCAGCGGGTGCCGGATGCCGGCCACAGCAGGGCCAGCGCGGATGCCGCGAAGGCAAGGGCAAAGAACAGCAGCGAACTGCGCGCGGTGAAGCGGATCACCATCCTGACGCCATCGACCTCGAAGCCGCGCATGCCGGCGATCCAGATGCTGAGCGCGGTTAGGACCAGGGTCAGTACGGCGAGCAGCCGCCAGCCTTCGAACCAGTTGCGACGATCCCGTGTCATGACGTTCCCCTGTATTGCCATATGTAATCACCAGTTACATTCGGGGCAGGCGATCCAGTCAATTGTGTAATCGGTGATTACATTCACGATACGGTGATGCTATGCTGGCGCATGTCCAAGTCCGCAAAGCCGCCGCCGTCCAGATCGGCATCGAAGCTGCCTGCGCGAAAACGAGCCGCCCGGCCATCGGTCGTGCCACGTGCCGCGAAGGGGCGAACGGCAACATCGCCGAAGACCTATCATCACGGCGATCTGCGCCGTGTGCTGATTGCGGCGGCGCTTGAACTGGCCGAGGAGGGTGGCGCGGATGCCGTCAGCGTGCGCGAGGCCGCGCGCCGCGCCGGCGTGTCGCCGGGAGCGCCGTTCCGGCACTTCCCCAGCCGCAATGACCTGATGAGCGCGGTGGCGGAAGAGGCACAGCGCCGCTTCCGAGTCTCGATCGCCGCGGCCATCGCCGGCACGTCCGCCGACGATCCGCTGGCGCGGTTTCGCGCCTTTGGCATGGCCTATATGCGCTGGGCGATGACAAACCCGGCGCATTTCGAAGTGATCTCGAGCGGCAAGTATTTTTCCCACGACCAGTCGGAAGCGTTACGCGAGGACAATGATGAGCTGATCGCCATGACCGAGCAATTGCTAATGGACGCCCTGGCGCAGGGACAACTGCGCTCCTCCGATCTGCGCGTGATAAAGATTGCCGGCCGTGCCTTGGTCTATGGCTTTGCCCGCATGAATATCGACGGGCATTTTCCGCGCTGGGGTGTCGCGAATGCCGAGGCGGATCAGATGGCAGAAGCGATCATCACGCTGTTCGTCGATGGGATCGCAAGGCCTGTCTGAGCGGCGAAATCCGTTCGGATACTTATCAAACCTGGCGGCTTGCTGTCGCAGATAGACAAGAGCGGGCCGATCGTCAAAAACCAATGAGGCCACGATCCGCAATTCTCGCTGCGACCGCGGTGATGCGGTCTCGTTCTCGGCCAAATTCACGTGCCATCACATCTCAGGTGCTTTTCATGCGATCCATCGTCATCACCGGCGTCTCCACGGGCATCGGCCACGCCACGGTGAAGCTTCTGCTCGCGCGCGGCTTTCGCGTGTTCGGTAGCGTGCGCAGGCAGGCCGATGCCGAGCGGTTGCAAGCCGAGTTCGGCGCGAATTTCATCCCGCTCCTGTTTGACGTCTCGGATGAGGCCGCTGTGTTGGCCGCCGCTGCGCAGGTTCGCGCCGCGCTGAACGGCGAGACGCTTGCAGGCCTCGTCAACAATGCCGGCGTGGCCGTGCCGGGCGCACTGCTCGATCTGGCGGTGGACGAGTTTCGCCAGCAGATCGAGATCAATGTGATGGGGCCGGTGATCGTCACCAAGGCCTTCGCGCCGCTGCTCGGCGCCGATCCGGCGATGACGGGCGCGCCTGGGCGCATCGTGATGATGAGCTCGGTGTCCGGACAGTTCGGCAATCCACTGCTGTCGCCCTATAGCGCGTCGAAATTCGCACTGGAAGGGTTGGCCGAGAGCCTGCGGCGCGAATTCATGCTGTTCGGCATCGACGTGCTGGTGATCGCGCCGGGTGCCGTGCGCACGCCGATCTGGGACAAGGCCGACGCCATCGATATGGCGCGCTTCGATGCGTCGGCGTTTTTGCCGGCGTTAACGAAGCTGCGCGAGATGCTGATGAAGCTGGCGAAGAACGGGCTGCCACCGGAGCGGATCGGCGAGCTGGTGTATCGGGCGCTGACGGATGCACGGCCGAAGCTGCGTGTGGTGGCGTCACCGGAGCCGGTGCAGACGTGGATCGCCGGCTGGCTGCCGCGGCGCTGGCTGGATCGCATTATGGCGAAGCAGTTGGGATTACGGCCCAAATAGCGGGGCCATTTGTCGCCTCGACAGGGGGGCAAAAATGGCCTAATTGGTCCTACCAGATTGGTAGGGTCAATCCATGCTCACTGCGGTCAGTACCGACACCTCCGACGCTGTTCGGAAAATGCTTGAATTCGTCCGGCACCACCGGCTTGCGAAAGGCGACCGGCTGCCGTCGGAGCGGGATCTGTCGGAGCGGTTCGGGGTGACGCGCGGATCGGTCCGCGAGGCGCTGGCGGTGCTCGATGCCATGCGCATCACCGAGCGGAAGCCCAAATCAGGCATCTATCTGCGCAACGCGCTGGAAGACAGCGGGCTCGATGCGCTGGTGCTGCAGGCCGACCTTGGCCTGCCCTTCGATGCGCAGGTGACGCGCGATGTCACCGAGGCCAGAATTCTGTGCGAGGAACAGGCGTTCCGGCTGGCCTGTCAGCGCCGCACCGACGCCGATCTCGCGAAGCTGCATCAGCTGCTCGACACCTATGCTGGCCTCGTCGCCAGTGGCAGCAACCTCGCCGATGAGGACGTGGCATTCCATCTCGCCGTCGTTGCGGCGAGCCAGAACCGCGTGCTGGTGCGCACGCTGACACCGCTGATGCTGATGAGCACGGGCTGGCGTCGCCGCTATTTCGCCTCCGCGGAGATCCGCCAGCGCTCGCTCGACGATCACCGCGCTTTTGTCGCCGCCATCGCAGCCCGCGACGAAGCGACAGCCACGATGCTGGTGCATCGCCACGTGCAGACCGCCGCCGAAGACGTTCGGGCATTGGCCGAGCAGGGCGCCACGGACACTGGCAGCAAGGACTGATCACGACGAACACACGCATCTGACGAGCCGTTCAACAATCCCGACAAACGGGAAGGCTCGGATCGCATACGGCAACGGCCGTCACTTATGGAAACGCAAAAAGAAGGACAGAAAATGCGTATCACGACGACTTCCAGGGCCGCGCCAGCGGCCGCCAGCATCATGGCTGCGCTCGCAGCTGCGATTGCACTGGCAGCGAGCCCAGCACTGGCGCAGAAGACATATGGCCCCGGCGCCTCTGACACCGAAATCAAGATCGGCAACACGGTGCCCTATAGTGGCCCGGCCTCGGCCTACGGCATTCTCGGCAAGGCCTACGGCGCCTATTTCAAGAAGATCAATGATGAGGGCGGGATCAACGGCCGCAAGATCGTCTTCATCAGCTATGACGACGCCTATTCGCCGCCGAAGACCGTGGAGCAGACCCGCAAGCTGGTGGAGAGCGACGAGGTGATGGCGATCGTCGGCAATGTCGGCACCGCCGCGAATGCCGCGATCCAGAAATACGTCAATGCCAAGAAGACGCCGCAACTCTTCCTCGCGACCGGCGCCACCCGCTGGAACGATCCGAAGCAGTTTCCATGGACCATGGGCTGGCTGCCGAGCTACCACGCCGAGGCTGCGGCCTATGCGAAGTATCTCCTGAAGGAGAAGCCGGATGCCAAGATCGGCGTGTTCTATCAGAACGACGATTTCGGCAAGGACTATGTCAAGGGACTGAAGGAAGGTCTTGGCGACAAGGCCTCAACGATGATCGTGATGGAGACGAGCTACGAGGTCTCCGAGCCCACCGTCGACTCGCACATCGTCAAGCTGAAGGCTGCCGGCGTCGACACGATCTTCTCTTTCGCCACCGGCAAGTTCGCCGCGCAGTCGATCAAGAAGGTTGCCGAGCTCGGCTGGAAGCCGCTTCACATCGTGCCGAATGCGAGTTCGTCGCTCGGCAGCGTGCTGCGCCCGGCCGGTCTCGAAAACGCGCAGGACGTCGTCTCCGCGACCTTCGCCAAGGATCCGACCGATCCGCAGTGGAAGGACGATCCGGGCATGCAGAAGTTCTACGCCTATGTCGAGAAATACATTCCGGAAGGGAAGGCGATGGAGAGCACCGTGCTGTCCGGCTACAGCATCGCCCAGACCATGGTCGAGGCGCTGAAGCAGTGCGGCGACGATCTCACCCATGAGAACCTGATGAAACAGGCCGCCAACCTCAAGAATGTGCAGCTCGACGGACTGCTGCCGGGCGTAACGGTCAACACCAGCCCGACCGACTTCTCGCCCATCGACCAGTTTCAGATGATGAGCTTCAAGGGCGAGCGCTGGCAGCGCTTCGGCGAGATCATCAAGGGCGAGACGCCAACCGCAGTGCGGTAGGCGAGGTCATCAAGGCGAGGTTGCCGCGACAACTGAGCGCTGACATCCAAGACTCCGTCATGCCCGGCCTTGTGCCGGGCATCTACGTCTTGGCCAAGAAAGAAGACGTGGATGGCCGGGACAAGCCCGGCCATGACGCGTTTATCGTTCATCTTTCCGGAGCACGTCCGCCCCGGACCGGCACCGCCTGCGTCGAAAGGTTCATTGTCCGTTCATGACGCCTGTATTACGATTTTGTGACATTCCGCAGGGTCCGGGCGCGGCGTGAGCCGGCTGGCCGTTGCCAGACAGGGCAGTTGTCTTGCCGGGTGTTCGCAGGCAAGTCATGCTGCCGTTGCCGATCTCAGTCTCCCCGGCGCAAGCCGGCCGCCGCTTCAAGGAGCGATTGGCGGCCGTCTGGCAATATGTTCGGCAGTGGCCGCTGCGCACGGCGCTGATCGCTGCGATCCATACTCTCGCGATCTATGTTCTCGCCTCGGTCGAATATGGCCCGTTCGCCAACACGCTGGCGCTGTTCACCTGGGGTCTGCTGAATTTCCTGTTCCTCGCGCTGTTCAAGCGGCCGGGGGTCAGCGCGGTGCTGTCGCTGCTGCTGGTCACGGCGCTGATCGTGCTGTCGCAGTTCAAGTTCGGCATCACGCAGCTCACGCTGACCTTCCTGGATTTCCTGATCATCGATCGCGACACGATCTCGTTCCTGCATTCGATCTTCCCGCAATTGCGGACCTGGCTCCTGATCGCCGCCGCCGTCGCGCTGCCGATCCTTTGGCTGATCTGGCGCGCCGATCCGTTCCGACTGCGCCGCCGCAGTGCGCTGGCCTGTGCAGGCGTCTGCCTGGCGGGGATCGTCGGCCTGTCGGCAGCCAATCCTGAAAAGCCATGGGAGCCGTTCCAGGGCGTCAATCACATTTCCAATCTGGCCCGTTCGGGTGTGGTCTCGGTGTCGCATCTGACGGCGACCGGCTGGATCGAGGCTGACTCCAAGAGCCTCGTGAGTTCGGCGCAGGCATCGCCGATGACCACCTGCGAGCCCGGCGTGAAGCGGCCGAATATCGTGATGGTGCTCGACGAGTCGTCCTTCGACTTGTCCGCGGCCCCCGGCATCAAGGTGCCGGCGGGTTATCACGATTATTTCAAGTCTGCCGATGGCCAGCAGCGCGCGCTGATCACCGAGTCCAGCGGCGGGCCGACCTGGTACACCGAGTTCAACATCTTCACCGGCCTGTCTGCACGCTCCTTCGGCGCATTGAAGTTCTATGTCACCCGCATCGCCGCCGGAAAGATCTCGCGCGGCCTGCTGCAGGCGCTGCAGCGCTGCGGCTACAAGACCTTCTCGCTGTATCCGACCTACGGCAATTTCCTCAGCGCGCGCAGCTTCCAGGAGGGCGCTGGCATCGATGGCTTCATCGACATGGCGGCGATGGGCGTCAGCGAGGACATGCAGCCCGACAGGTTCTATTTCGACCAGGCCAGGGATCTCGTCGCGCGCGAGAGCAAGACCGACCAGCCGGTCTTCGTGTTGGTCTATCTCACCGCCAATCACTTCCCGTGGACCACCACCTATCGCGACGACCTCACGCCGGCCGGCTGGCAGGCGCCGGGCAATACGGCGGAGGTGGATGAATATATCCGCCGCCAGGCGATGACGGCTGCGGACTACAAGGCCTTCGTCGCGCAGCTCCAGAAGGATCATCCGACCGAGCCGTTCCTGCTGGTGCGGTTCGGCGATCATCAGCCAGCGATCGCGCAGAAACTGCTCGAACCCGATCTGCCGCAGCCGAAGCGTGCCGACCGGATCATGACGCATGATATCCGCTACTACACGACCTATTACGCCATCGACGCGCTGAACTACCGGCCCGACCTGGCATCGGCGCTGCCGGTGCTGGACGCTGCCTACCTGCCGCTCATGGTGCAGGAGGCCGCGCGCGTGCCGCTCGATCCGTCCTTTGTCGAGCAGAAGAAGATCATGCTTCGCTGCAAGGGCGTGTTCTATGGCTGCAAGGGCGGCGATGAAGCCAGCCGATTCAATCGGTGGCTGATTGATGCGGGGCTGATCAAAGATCTCTGACCCGGCGGGCTGCAGCAGTGAGGGCAGGGTGTCTGCTGGTTCCGTCGATCCCGTTCGGGCCAAGGTCATTGCCCGTTCATGACGATTACATTACAAATTAATGACATATCGCAGTTTCCGGCTGCGACATGCGCCCTCTGGCCGTCGCCAGCCCAGGCCCGAGGCCTCGCCGGTGGTGTTGCGTGCCGCCATGGCGCCTCCGCTCAATCCAGTACCCAGCGTCTCGTCAACTGCTGTCGCCGCGCCGACCAGCGTGTGGCGGCTGTTGGCCGTGGCCGCGCCGCATTTCGGCGCGTTGCTGGTGATGTTCCAGACCGAGACCGATCTGGTGGGGCGAGTGGGCTTCGTGCTGGCCTGGGCCATTCTCAACTTCTTCTGGATTGCGCTCTTGCGCCGCCCCGCGCTGTCGGGGGCGCTGTCGCTGACCCTAGTCGTCATCCTCGTGCTGCTGTCGCGGCTGAAGCACGACGTGGTGCAGATGACCGCGAACTTCGTCGACCTGATGGTGATCGATCGCGACACCGCGGCTTTCCTGTTCACGATCTTTCCGAACCTGCGCTGGTCCGCCATCGGCGCCGCCGTCGTGGTGGTGCCACTGATGTATGCGCTGTGGTGGCTCGATCCGTTCCGCATCCGACGGCTGCCGGCGCTGGCCGCGCTGACGGCTTGCCTCGCCGCATTGACGGGATATGCGTTGGCCTGGCCCGATGAAGCCTGGCGCGGCTATTACGATGACGGCTATCTGTCAAAATTCGCCCGCTCCGGCGTCACCGCTGTGTCGGACTTCAGCAGCTACGGTTTCATGGAGTCCGACGCGGTCATCACCGAGCGACTGAAGTTGCCGCTGGAGGATTCCTGCCATCCGGCAGGGCGTCGTCCGCACATCATCATGGTGCATGACGAGTCGTCCTTCGACATCCGTCAGGCCGCCGGCGTGAAGACGCCGAAAGGCTATGGCAGCCACTTCAATTCATGGGATGGCAAGGCGCGCAAATTTCTCGCCGAGAGCAATGGCGGGCCGAGCTGGTTCACCGAATACAACGTACTGGCCGGACTCTCGTCGCGCTCGTTCGGGCCGTTCTCCTATTTCGTCACGCGTATTGCTTCGGGCCGCGTCGAGCGCGGATTGCCACTGGCGCTACGCCGCTGCGGCTATAGCACCATCTCGCTCTATCCGGCCTTCGGCGCCTTCATGAGCGCGCGCAGCTTCCAGACCACCACTGGCGTCGAGCGCTTCTATGACGCCAAGGATCTTGGTGCCAAGGGCGTCGAGCCCGACAGCTTCTTCTACGATTCAGCAGCGCGCCTGATGGCCGAGCAGCCGCCGGCCAATCCGCTGTTCATGTTCGTCTATCTCGCCGCCAATCACTTTCCGTGGGAAACTAAGTTTCGCCCCGACATGACGCCCGGCTGGCGTGCGCCCGGCAATGTGCCGGTGGTTGATGAATATCTGCGCCGGCAAGCGATGAGCGTCGATCACTATAGCGCGTTCGTCGCGAAGCTGAAGAAGCAGTTTCCAGCGCAGCCGTTCCTGATCGTACGCTATGGCGATCATCAGCCGGAATTCGCGCCGGGCATTCTCGATCCCAACATGGATGAAGCGGGGCTCGGCAAGAAGTTGCAGAGTTACGACCCGCGCTACTACGCGACCTACTACGCCATCGACGCGATCAATTTCGAACCGGTGAAGAGCGCGACGGTGATGGACACGATCGACGGGCCGTATCTGCCGCTGGTCATTCAGGAGGCCGCGGGCATTCCGCTGGACCCGTCCTTCGAGGAGCAAAAGAAGATCATGCTTCGCTGCAAGGGACTGTTTTACGCCTGCAAGGACGGCGCGGAAGCGCGACGATTCAATCGCCTGCTGATCGATGCGGGGATGATCAAGAATTTGTAACGCCGGAGTTCGTAGGATGGGTAGAGCGCAGCGAAACCCATCGCTTTTGTGGCTCGCCATTGATGGGTTTCGCGAAGACGCTCTACCCATCCTACTTTTTTATCCTGTCCCACATCCACCGGGCCACACTCTCCGGCGAGCTCGTCGCATCATTCCCTGCGGCGCGCAGGTTCGCCTCGCGCATCAGCGGCAGATCGATCTTGCCGAGCAGCGGCTGCAACGCGCTGCGCAGCTTCTCATCGTCCGCGCGTTTCGGCGCCAGCAGCATGATCGCGTCATAGGGCGGGATCGCATGTTTGGGATCGTCCAGCACCACGAGATCGTATTTCGCGATCAGTCCGTCGCTGGTATAGCCGGCGATGACATCGACCTCGCCGGAGGCAACAGCGGCATACATGAAATCCGGCTGCATCGTGCGCTGGGTCTTGAACGACAGGCCATAGGCCGTTTTCAGTCCCGCCCATTCCGGCCGCGAAAAGAACTCGTAATCGCCGGCAATGGTCATGTTGCCGCTCCGCGCCGCGAGGTCGGCAGCGGTCCTGACCCCCAGCGCCTCGGCCTTTTGCCGCGGCATCACCAGCGCATAGGCATTGGCGAAACCGAGTTCGCCGAACAGCGTGATGCCTTGTTTCGCCAACGTCGTCTTCAGCTCGGTCAGCAACTTCTCGCGCGGCAGGATCTCGGTGCGGTGAAACTGGTTGGCCCACAGCGTGCCGGAGTAATCGATATAGACATCGATATCGCCGGAGGCCAACGCATCATAGATCACGCTGGAGCCGAGACCCTGCCGCGTCGTGGCGGGCAGGCCGGCGGCCTGCAGGCGCTGCGACATCAGCGCGGCCAGCACATATTGCTCGGTGAAGGTCTTGGCACCGACCACGATGCGTGTGCCGGAGCGGGCGAATGACGGCGCGAGTGTGACGATCACCAGCGCCGCGATACCGAACACGCCGATGGCGGTGCGGATACGGCTCCGCAGGCGGATGCCGGTTTCGATCAGCGCCAGCAATTGATCGACGGCCAGTGCAAGAATTGCCGCGGCGACGCAGCCGAAGATCACCAGCACCCAGTTCTGCGTCTGCAAGCCCGCAAAGATGTAGTTGCCGAGCGAGGTCTGGCCGATCGGCGTCGACAGTGTCGCGGTGCCGATGACCCACACCGCCGAGGTGCGGATGCCGGCCATCATCACGGGCAATGCCAGTGGCAGTTCCACCATGGTCAGCGATTGCCGCGGTGTCATGCCGACGCCTTGCGCGGCCTCGGTCAATGCGGGGTCGACGCCGTTCAATCCGGTGATGGTGTTGCGCAGCACCGGCAGCATCGAATACAGCGCCAGCGCCAGCACCGCGGGCAGAAAGCCGAAGGCCGAGAAGCTGGCGCCGAGATATTGCAGCGACAGCGCTGCGAGCGCCAGCAGCAGCGGATAAAATAGTGCCAGCAGCGCCAATCCGGGGACTGTCTGCACGATGCTGGCCACACCGAGCAGCGCGCTGCGCAGCACCGGCCGGTGCCGTGCCATGATGGCCAGCGGCAGGCTGATGACGAGGCCAAGCGCCAGCGCGGCGAGACTGACGCGCACGTGGCTACCAAGATAGTCCGGCAGATGCCCGAGCGCGTCGCTCCAGCGCGGATCGGTGAACAGGCTCATGTCGCGCCGCCTTGGGGCGCCGCACTATCCTTCGGCAGCAGTATCTGAAGTCGTTCTGCTTGCCGGCGCGGTGTGCCCAGCAACTCGCCGACATAGGGATCGGTGCTTTCGGATAACTGAGTGGGCGTGCCCTCCGCGAGCAGTTTGCCGGAGTGCATCACCGCGATCCGGTCCGCGAGCAGGATCGCCTCCGTCATGTCATGGGTGATCATGATGGTGGTGAGGCCCAGGCTGCGATGCAGCGCGCGGTAGTCGTCGCCAAGCGCATCGCGGGTCAGCGGATCGAGCGCGCCGAACGGTTCATCCATCAGTACGATGCGCGGCTTCGCAGCCAATGCTCGCGCGACGCCGACGCGCTGGCGCTGGCCGCCGGAGAGTTCATGCGGGAAGCGGTCGCGATGCTGCTTGCGGTCAAGGCGTACCAGATCGAGCAATTCATCGACACGCGCGGTGATCTCCTTAGCAGGGGTGCCGAGCAGTCTGGGCGTGATGCCGATATTGTCGGCGATGCTCATATGCGGAAACAACCCGCCGCTTTGGAACACATAGCCGATGCGCCGGCGCAGTTCGATGGGATCGACCTGCGCGACGTCCTCGCCGGCGATGGTGATGTGTCCCGCGTCCGGCGCGATCAGCCGGTTGGCCAGCCGCATCAGCGTGGTCTTGCCTGAGCCGGAGCCGCCGACCACCGCGAGGAACTCTCCCTCGGCAACATCGAGCGAGACACCGTCGACGGCGTGAATGCGGCCGCCGTCGAAGCTCTTGCTGATATGGGAGAAGCGGATGAGGGGACTCATGCGCCGGATATCTTACGCGGTGCGTCGTCGCTTACCCTCCCCTGGAGGGGGAGGGTCGCCACGTGCGAAGCACGTGGCGGGGTGGGGTGAATGGGAAGCTCCATGGATGAACATGTCACCCCACCCCGGACAACGCGACCGCTGCTGCGCATCGTTCGCGCCGCCCGACCCTCCCCCTCCAGGGGAGGGTGAAGATGGGGCGCCATCGATGTACCGAGTTCTGAAATCATCGCTGCAAAGCTACCATGCAGCATCTGGCCCACCAACCCGGCCCCACCGTTGAATTATCAACCCTGCAGCGCTAAGCCAGTCCCGGAACAAAAACACTTTGGGGGACGCGCGTGCAGGCAGGTGAGGCCGCGGCATCGATGGCGGTGGCGCTTGATGACGCGACAGTGGCGTTCGGTATTGCCGACAATCGCATCTATACGGCGGTGGAGAAGGCGACACTCCGGGTCGCGGATGGCGAGTTCGTCGCCATTGTCGGGCCGACCGGCTGCGGCAAATCTACACTGCTCAATGTCGCAGCCGGTCTGCTGGCGCCAGCCTCCGGTGCTGTCCGGATCTTCGGTCAGCCGCTGGGCGGACTGAACGCGCAGGCGGGCTACCTGTTTCAGGCCGACGCGCTGTTTCCCTGGAAGACCGCGCTCGACAATGTTGCCATTGGGCTGGAGATCGCGGGCATAGCGCGCGACGAGGCGCTGGCGCGGGCACAGGAGTGGTTGACCTCGGTGGGTCTCGGCGCCTTCGCCGGGCGCTATCCGCATATGCTGTCGGGCGGCCAGCGCAAGCGCGTCGGTCTTGCGCAGGTGCTGATCCGCAATCCGAAAATCCTGCTGATGGATGAGCCGTTCGGGCCGCTTGACGCACAGACCCGGCAGGTGATGGGCAACCTGCTGCTGGATCTGTGGAGCAGGGATCGCAAGGCAGTGCTGTTCGTCACCCACGATCTCGAAGAGGCGATCGCGCTGGCCGACCGCGTCGTCATCATGTCGGCAGGGCCGGGCTCGCGCATCATCGGCGACTGGAAAGTGCCGTTGCCGCGGCCGCGCGATATTTTCGAAGTGCGGCTCGACAAGGAATTTCACGCGCTTCACCGCGAGATCTGGAGCGTGCTGAAGGGCGAAGTGATGAAGGGCTATGCGCAGTCCGCTGGTATGGGAGCCGCGTCATGACGCGTCCTGTATTGCTGCTGTGTCAGGTACTCGTCGCCGTGGTCGTCATCGGGCTGTGGCACCTGCTCACCACCGTGCCGGTGTTCGGCCGCATCCTGCTGCCGCCGTTCTTCTTCTCCAACCCCTGGGATGTCGGCAGCCAGATTGTTAGTTGGTTCGCTAGCGGGATCATCTGGAAGCATCTCGGCATCACACTGCTGGAATCCGTGCTGGCCTTCGTCATTGGCTCGACGCTGGGCGTGCTGATCGGCTTCTGGTTCGCGCGCCAGCCGCGGCTCGCCGCGATCTTTGATCCCTATGTGAAGATGGCCAATGCGCTGCCGCGCGTGGTACTGGCGCCGATCTTCGCGCTGTGGCTCGGGCTCGGCATCTGGTCGAAAGTCGCGCTCGGCGTCACGCTGGTGTTCTTCATCGTGTTCTTCAACGTCTATCAGGGCGTCAAGGAAGTCTCGCCGACGGTGCTCGCCAATGGCCGCATGCTGGGCATGAGCGAGCGGCAGTTGATGCGCCATGTGTTCTGGCCGTCGGCACTGTCGTGGATGTTCTCGTCGCTGCATACCGCAGTGGGCTTTGCCGTCGTCGGCGCCGTGGTCGGCGAATATCTCGGCTCCGCGGCGGGGCTTGGCTATGTCATCCAGCAGGCGGAGGGCACATTCGATGTGGCCGGCGTGTTCGCGGGCATGTTCGTGCTGTCGGCGTTTGTGATCGCCATCGATATTCTCGTGACGATGGTCGAGAAGCGCTTGCTGGTGTGGAAGCCTGTGGTGAGCGACGGGCGGAGCTGAGACGATTCCCTCGCCCCGCTTGCGGGGAGAGGGTGGATCGAATGACCGAAGGTCATTCGAGACGGGTGAGGGGGAGCTAGCGAGTGAAACACTGGCTCCCCCTCACCCGGATCACGCGCTGTCGCTTGTGATCCGACCTCGCCCCGCAAGCGGGGCGAGGTTAAGCAGAGCCCGTGGCTTACGGCAGCGGCTTGGTGTCGTCCGGCGCCTGCGGTGGGGTCTTGATGGCGATGGCGCGGAACGGCTTGCCGTCCGGCTTGGTGCCGCCATGGGGCGTACCCTTCGGGATGATGATGAGGTCGCCGGCCTTGACCTGAACTTCCTTGTCGCCCAGCCACACGGTGCCGGTGCCTTCCAGGATGTACTGGATCTCATTGGTGTTGGGATGCATGTGCTTCACCACATTGCCGTCCTGCACCGAGATCGTCGCGCCGTCGGCTTGCATGAACATCTTGGAGCGGAAGCCGGTGGGCGAGGCGGGTCCGAGTGCATCGCCGACGAGTTCGGGGACGTGGATGACCTGCGCGGTGATGTTTTCCGCAGCCTGCGCCGGCGTGATGCCCTCGGGCACAAGATGCGTGATCAGGCAGCCGGCGGCGAAGGCGGCAGTGATCGAGAGTGTTGCGGTGATGCGCTTCATGAACGTTCCCCCTGGATGACAATGATTTGCCGCGCGGATGCTATGTCGCGGGACGTGGGTTGACCAGTGCCGGCTTTCCAACCGGCGGAGGCTCCTCTATCCTCCGCGCCTGATAGCAGCGGAGGAAACAATGACAACAAACATAAAAACCGGCTTGAGCCGTTTATTCCTTGCACGTCTTTTCCTTGCGAGCCTTTTGTCGCTGTTTCTCGTTCATCCCGCTGCAGCGCAAACCAAGGTGACCATCGCCATCGGCGGCGGGGCGTGCCTGTGCTATCTGCCGACCGTGCTGGCCAAGCAGCTTGGCGAATATGAGAAAGCGGGTCTCGCCGTCGAGCTGGTCGATCTCAAGGGCGGCTCCGATGCGTTGAAAGCGGTGCTCGGCGGCAGCGCCGATGTGGTCTCCGGCTATTTCGATCATTGCGTCAATCTCGCCGCCAAGAAGCAGGAGCTGCAGAGCTTCGTGGTCTATGACCGCTATCCCGGTCTGGTGCTGGTGGTGTCGCCGAAGCACACCGGCAAGATTACGTCGATCAAGGATCTCGCCGGCAAGAAAGTCGGCGTCAGCGCGCCGGGCTCGTCGACAGACTTCTTCCTGAAGTATCAGCTCAAGAAAAACGGTCTCGATCCGGCCGGTACTGCTGTGATCGGCGTTGGCCTCGGCGCGACGGCAGTGGCGGCGATGGAGCAGGGGCAGATCGAAGCCGCGGTGATGCTCGATCCTGCCGTCACCGTGCTGCAGGGCAGCCACAAAGACCTCACGATTCTCAGCGATACCCGCACGCAGAAGGACACGCTTGCGGTGTTCTCCGGCGAATATCCCGGCGGCGCGCTCTATTCGACGACGGCCTGGGTCAAGGCTCATGAGAAAGAAGTGCAGGGGCTGACCAACGCGATCATGAATACGCTGAAATGGATTCACAGCCATACGCCGGAAGAGATCATGGCGAAGATGCCCGAAGGCATCGTCGGCAAGGACAAGGAGCTCTATCTCGCAGCGCTCAAGAACACGCTCCCGATGTATTCGGAGACGGGGCTGATGGATCCGAAGGGCGCGGCTGCCGTGCTCGCCGTGTTCAGCGAGGGCTCGCCTGAGGTGGCCAAGGCCAATATCGATGTCAGCAAGACCTACACCAATAAATATGTCGAGCAGTTCGCCAAGACGATGGGGACGAATGCGAAGTAGGTTCTGCGCATGATGACGCCGGTCATTCACCGCGTCACGCAACTCGACCTCACACGCAGCGATTGGCAGTGGCCATTCGCGCGTGAGCGGCGGGAGGAGATCGACGCTCACTTTGCCCTGAAGCGCGCCGAGAAGCCGCAACTGTTCAATGGGCGCGTGTTGCTGGCGCGCAATGCGCAGTTCACTGGCAACCAGTTTAGCGCGGAATATTTCGAGACCGATTTTGCGAGCTTTCTGGCGTGGCGGGATTGGCGCTGTCCCGATCCGGATGTGTTCAACGGATTTGGCATGGGCGCGCTGCGTGCCAGCGACGGCGCCTTCGTGCTCGGCGAGATGGGGCAACATACATCTAATGCCGGACGCATCTATTTTGCGGCGGGCACGCCCGATCTGGACGACCTGCGCGGCGATGTGGTCGATATCGCGGGCAGTGTGACGCGTGAAGTCGAGGAAGAGCTCGGTCTGACGGAAGCCGATTACCGCGCTGACGCTGGCTGGTCCTGCGTCGTGACGGATTTCTCGGTGGCGATGATGCGTCTTCTGGATGCGGATCAGCCGGGTGAGACGCTGCGCAGCACCATCGAAGCCAATCTTGCCGGTCAGGCGTCGCCTGAGCTGAGCGGAATTCATCTGGTGCGCAGCGAAGCTGACTTCACCCCGACGATGCCGCTGTTTGTGACAGCGTTTATGACAGCGCAGCTGACGCCAGCGGCGTGATCTGCTGGTATTGCGGGGATCGGCACGCTACGCTCGCAATCCCCGTGTCCCGGAGTTGCCGATCTCATGTCTGCCAAGCCAGTTGTGTCCGCGTTGAAGTCCTATATCGAGCCGTATCGGGTCGACGGTTCGAAAGCTTTCCACCTCAAGGCGCATGACACCAATGGCAGCGGCGGGCTGCACAAGGAAACCGGCAAGAAGATCATCGAGGCCAACCGGCGTCGGCTGCAGGAACTGCAGGAAAAGCTCTATGCGCAGGACCGCTGGTCGCTGCTGCTGATCTTCCAGGGTATGGATGCCGCCGGCAAGGACAGCGCCATCGAGAGCGTGTTCGACGGCATCAATCCGCAGGGCTGCGAGGTGCATTCGTTCAAGACGCCGTCGTCGAACGAACTCGATCACGATTTCATGTGGCGCCATACCATAGCGCTGCCGCAGCGCGGACGTATCGGCATCTTCAATCGCTCTTATTACGAGGAATGTCTTGTCGTCCGTGTGCATCCGGAGATTCTCGCCAAGCAGAAAATTCCGGCGGAGCTGGTGACAAAAGATATCTGGCGCGAGCGCTTCGAGGATATCACCGCCTTCGAGAAATATCTCGCGCGCAACGGCACCGTGGTGCTGAAGTTCTTTCTCAACGTCTCCAAGGAAGAGCAGCGCGAGCGCTTTCTCGATCGTCTCGAGCAACCGGCGAAGAACTGGAAGTTCTCATCGGCCGATATCGCCGAGCGCGCGCTGTGGGACAAGTATCAGGAGGCCTATGAGGACCTGATCAAGCATACCTCCTGCGAGGAAGCGCCATGGCATGTGGTGCCGGCGGATCGCAAATGGTTCTCGCGCGTGGTGATCGGCTCGGCCATCGTCAACGCGCTGGAGAAGCTGGACCTGCACTTCCCGACCGTGGACGGCGAGGCGAAGAAGGACTTTACGCTGATCCGCGAGGCGCTGGAGAAGGAAGGGCCGCCGCGGGAAGGCAAGCCTGTGGTGAAGAAGGTCGCGAAGAAGAAGGTGGCCAAGAAGAAAGCGGCGAAGAAAACGTGATATTTTCTGGCTGTCATCCCCGCGAAGGCAGGGATCCATACACGCCGAAGAGGCCGTTCGTACGTTGTCGTCGCGACTTTGCCGTTTTGATTAGTTCGACCGTGGCTATGGGTCCCCGCCTTCGCGGGGACGACAGCTACGGCGGGCTAGTTTAACTCAGCTTCAATTCCTTCAGCACCTTTGCCACCTTCTCTTGCGCCGCATCCGTCAGCGGCAGCACCGGGCGCGGTGGTTTCGCATCGGTGATCCCCATCTGCTCCGCAGCCGCATACATCACGCGCAGGCTGGAAAACTGCTTGAACAGATCCCACAGCGGCTGCATCGCGCCGTTGAGGCGGCGCGCTTCGTCGGCATTGCCGGCCTGCGCTGCGCGGGTGATGGCCAGACAACTCTTTGGAAACAGGCCCGCCGCCACGCAATACCAGGCATCGCCGCCGGCCAGCAGTGTCTCCATCGAATTCCAGTCACCGGCATAGCCGACTGAAAAGCCTGATGGCACGGCGGCACGCATCTGCTTCAGGTGATCTGCGGCGAGGCTGGCTTCGGGCGAGGTGCCCTTGACGGCGACGACGCCGGGAATACGTGCGATGCGGCCGACGAGGTCGGGCGTGAACTTGAAATGCGTGGTGGCAAAATTGTCGTAGATGACGATCGACAGTTTGCTCTCGCCGGCAACCACCTTGAAGTGCTCGAACACTTCATCCTCGGTCAGCGGTGTGTAGGACACCGGCGCCAGCAGGCCTGCGGCGGCGCCGGCCGCCTTGGCATCGCGGGCGAGTTCGATCGTCTCGTCGGTGCGCAGCGCGCCGATGCCGACCAGCACGGGGACGCGGCCGTTGACCTCCGCAATGGCGGCTTCAGTGGCGCGCCGGCGCTCGTCACGGCTGAGGAACGGGTAAGAACCGGTGCTGCCCAGGAGCCCGATGGAATCGACCTTGGCCGTCGCCTGCGGCGCCACCAGCCGCCGCAGCGCGGGCGTATCGACCCTGCCATTTGTATTCATCGGCGTGATCGGGAAAGCGGATAATCCCCTGGCGAAAGTCATCGTCCTGTCCTCGCAATTGCCGTTCGGTCTTAGGGCAAAAGGGTGGCTGCGAAAACGTCCAGTTGGGGATGTTCTGGCTAGGCCAGTCGGCCGCGCGCCCGAGCACTTCCCAGGAGGATTTAGGTCAGTCTTCCTGACCTTCTTAGCCGTTGCAGGGCCCCGCATTTGTCGTCTAGAACGACCGCAGGCCCTCGTCGGCAACGAACCATCAAGGGTTTTCCTTGAGACTGGTTTTGGCCGAGGATGTGGTCCTGAAGGTGTGGCAATGCTGATTCGCAGCGACATGGTTGGAGTTTCCGGGGGAGTGGCTGTTGCCGCTGGTCCCGACGCGATTCCGGCTGCGCTGCGCTCCAACCTCCTTCTTGGCGGGCTGCTTCTGCTTATCTGCCCCTGAGCGCCGTCTGGGCCGTTTGGCCTGGGTACTCAGGGGATCATGACATTCAGAACCATCAGCTCCCTCTGGCGCCCAGACAGATGCGCCCCGACTTAAGGAATATCTCATGACTTCGACCACCCCGTCCGTTCAGGACAAGTCCGACAAGGACCGCGTCATCATTTTCGACACCACCTTGCGCGACGGCGAGCAGTGCCCCGGCGCCACCATGACCTTCGAGGAAAAGCTGGAGATCGCCGCGATGCTCGACACCATGGGTGTCGACGTCATCGAGGCCGGCTTCCCGATCGCTTCCGACGGCGACTTCGAAGCCGTCAACGAGATCGCCAAGCGCACCAAGAATGCCGTGGTCTGCGGCCTGTCCCGCGCCGGCCAGAAGGATATCGACCGCTGCGCCGAGGCGATCCGCCCGGCCAAGCGCGGCCGCATCCATTCCTTCTTGTCCACCTCGCCGGTGCACATGAAGTACAAGCTGCAGATGGAGCCGGATGCCGTCCACGATCTGGTGATCTCGTCGGTGACGCGCGCACGCAACCACACCGATGACGTCGAGTGGTCGTCGGAAGACGGCACCCGCACCGAATTCGACTTCCTGTGCCGCTGCGTCGAGTCGGCGATCAAGGCCGGTGCGACCACGATCAATATCCCCGACACCGTCGGCTATTCGGTGCCCGAGGAATATTACGACCTGTTCAAGCGCGTGCGCGAGAACGTGCCGAATTCCGACAAGGCGATCTTCTCGGTTCACTGCCACAACGACCTCGGCATGGCCGTCGCCAATTCGATGGCCGGCATCCGCGGCGGTGCGCGGCAGATCGAATGCACCATCAATGGCATCGGCGAGCGTGCCGGCAATGCTGCGCTGGAAGAAATTGTGATGGCGATGAAGGTGCGCAATGACAAATTGCCGTACTGGAACAACATCGACACCACAATGCTGATGCGCGCGTCGAAGGAAGTCTCCGCCGCAACCTCGTTCCCGGTGCAGTACAACAAGGCGATCGTCGGCCGTAATGCCTTCGCCCATGAGAGCGGCATCCATCAGGACGGCATGCTGAAGAACGCGCAGACCTACGAGATCATGCTGCCGGAGACGGTGGGCGTGAAGCAGACCTCGCTGGTGATGGGCAAGCATTCCGGCCGTCATGCCTTCATCCACAAGCTGGAGGAGATGGGCTACAAGCTGGGCCAGAACCAGCTGGAAGACGCCTTCGTGCGCTTCAAGGCCCTGGCCGATCGCAAGAAGGACATCTACGACGAGGATCTGGAAGCGCTGGTCGATCAGGAAATGACCGCCGCCCATGATCGTATCAAGCTGGTGTCGCTGACGGTGATCGCCGGCACCCATGGTCCGCAGCGTGCCACCATGAAGCTGAACATCGACGGCGTGGTGAAGATCGAGGAGGCCGAGGGCAACGGTCCGGTCGATGCGGTGTTCAACTGCATCAAGGCGCTGGTGCCGCATGAAGCCAAGCTGGAGCTGTATCAGGTTCACGCCGTCACCGAAGGCACCGACGCGCAGGCGGAAGTGTCGGTGCGTCTGGCCCATGAAGGCCGCTCCATGACCTCGCGTGCGGCCGATCCGGACACGCTGGTCGCTTCGGCCAAGGCCTATCTCGGCGGGTTGAACAAGATCGTCATGAAGCGCGCGCGCGACATGCCGGCGCCGGTTGCTGCCGCGAGCTGATCGCTTCCCAAAACCTATACGCGCAACGAAACGCGGCGTCGCAAGACGCCGCGTTTTTGCATTGCAGTAAAGCTTTTGCAGCAACCCCTGCGAAGGGAGCGATGGCGTTTGATCGCCGATGACGATAAAGCTCCCTGTGGCATCCAAGCGCAGCGACTTCTTAAAACAGCTCCGCATGGCCAACAGGGAGAACATCATGCGCAAGTTTATTTTAGCCGCAGCGTCGATCGCAGCGCTCGCGCTGGCCGGGCCGGCCTCCGCTCAATCGCCCATCGTCATCAAATTCAGCCACGTCGTCGCGCCGAACACGCCGAAGGGCCAGGGCGCGGAGAAGTTCAAGGAACTCGCCGAGAAATACACCAATGGCAAGGTGAAGGTTGAGGTCTATCCGAACTCGCAGCTCTACAAGGACAAGGAAGAGGTCGAGGCGCTGCAGCTCGGCGCCGTACAGATGCTGGCGCCGTCGCTCGCCAAGTTCGGCCCGCTCGGCGTCAAGGAATTCGAGGTGTTCGACCTGCCTTACATCCTGCCGGACAAGGCGGCGCTGACCCGCATCACCACCGGGCCGATCGGCAAGGGCCTGCTGGCGAAGCTCGAGCCCAAGGGCATCAAGGGTCTCGCTTACTGGGACAACGGCTTCAAGATCATGACCTCGAACAAGCCGATGCATAAGGTCGCCGACTTCCAGGGCATGAAGCTGCGCATCCAGTCGTCGAAGGTGCTGGAAGCCCAGATGCGCGCGCTCGGCGCCATCCCGCAGGTGCTGGCCTTCTCGGAAGTGTATCAGGCGATGCAGACCGGCGTCGTCGACGGCAACGAGAACACACCGTCCAACGTCTATACGCAGAAGATGCATGAAGTGCAGAAGCACATAACACTCTCGAACCACGGCTATATCGGCTACGCCGTGATCGTGAACAAGAAGTTCTGGGACGGTCTGCCGGCCGACGTGAAGCCGCAGGTCGAGAAGGCGATGGATGATGCCACAGCCTATGCCAACGGCCTGTCGCAGACGGAAAACGACGACGCCATCGTCGCGATGAAGAAGGCCGGTACCACCACCTTCTACGAGCTGAAGCCAGAAGAGCGCGCCGAATGGATGAAGGCGCTGGAGCCGGTGACCGCTGACATGGCGTCGCGCGTCGGCAAGGATCTGATTGCGGCGTTCCAGAAAGAAGCCAACGCCAAGACCAATTGAGGCTTGTCGTAAGGAACTAACGGTTCGTCATTGCGAGCGCAGCGAAGCAATCCAGAAGCCACAAGCGAAGTCTGGATTGCTTCGTCGCAAATGCTCCTCGCAATGACGGAGTGAAAAGCACGGAGCAGCGCGATTACGGTCCAGGCCGATACTCGCCGCGGGTGGGGGACGATCTTGAAATTTCTATTACGCATCCTCGATCGTCTCGAGGAAACCCTGATCGCGACGCTGATCGGCGCCGCGACGGTGGTGATCTTTGTCGCCGTGGCGCATCGCTACACCACCGATTTCGTGGTGTCGTATCGCAATCTGCCCGGCGCGATGGCGGCCTATAAGTTTCTCGCCGGCATCCATCTGTCCTGGGCGCAAGAACTTTGCATCTACATGTTCGTGTGGATGGCGAAGTTCGGCGCGGCCTACGGCGTGCGCACCGGCATCCATGTCGGCGTCGATGTGCTGGTGCTGCAACTGCCGCCGAAATGGCGCAAGGGCACCATCCTGTTCGGGCTTCTGTGCGGCGCGCTGTTCACCGGCATCATCGGCACCATGGGCGCGAGCTTCGTGATGGGTCTGTCGCAGACCGACCAGACATCGCCCGATCTCGAGCTGCCGAGCTGGATCGTCTATCTCTGCATTCCGCTCGGTTCCTATCTGATGTGCTTCCGCTTCCTGCAGGTCGCCTACAGCTATTTCCGTTTCGACGATCTGCCGCATCATGATCACAGCCATGTGGAGGGTATCGACGTCGACACGGCGGTTGGTCCGACGCCGGAGGGCGCCCGATGACCACGCTCATCATTTTCGCGCTGCTCATTGCGCTGATGCTCACCGGCATGCCGATCTCGATCGCGCTCGGCCTGACGGTGCTCACCTTCCTGTTCTTCCTGACCCAGGTGCCGATCGAGGCGGTGGCGCTGAAACTGTTCACCGGCATCGAGAATTTCGAGATCATGGCGATCCCGTTCTTCATCCTTGCGGGCAATTTCCTGACCCATGGCGGCGTCGCCCGACGCATGATCAATTTCGCGACCTCGATGGTCGGGCACTGGTATGGCGGTCTCGGCCTCGCCGGCGTGATGGCCTGCGCGCTGTTCGCGGCGATCTCCGGCTCGTCACCGGCGACCGTGATTGCGATCGGCTCGATCCTGCTGCCCGCCATGGTCGCGCAGGGCTTTCCGAAGCGGTTCGGCGCCGGCGTCATCACGACGTCGGGCGCACTCGGCATCCTGATCCCGCCATCGATCGTGATGGTGATCTATGCGGTGGCGACCGGTGGCAGCGTCGCGCTCGGGCCAGACGGCGCGCGCGTCACCTCGGCCTCCGTCGGCCAGTTGTTCATCGCCGGCGTCATTCCCGGCCTGATGCTGGCGACGCTGCTCGGCGCCACCACGGTGTATCGCGCCTGGAAGTTCGATTATCCGCGGCTGCCGCGGGCGTCATGGGGCGAGCGCTTCAAGGCGTTCCGCGAGTGCATCTGGGGCCTGCTGCTGATCTTCCTCGTGCTCGGCGGCATCTATCGCGGCTGGTTCACGCCGACGGAAGCCGCGGCGGTCAGCGCCGTCTATGCCTTCATCATCGCGGTGTTCGTCTACAAGGACATGGGCCTGAAGGACGTGCCGCGGGTGCTGCTCGGCTCAGCCAGCATGAGCGCGATGATCCTCTACATCATCACCAATGCGGTGCTGTTCTCGTTCCTGATGACCTCGGAGCAGATTCCACAGCAGCTCACCGCCTGGATCGTCGACATGGGCGTCAACTGGTGGACGTTCCTGATTTTCGTCAACATCCTGCTGCTGGTCGCCGGCAATGTGATGGAGGCGTCGTCGATCGTACTGATCACCGCGCCGATCCTGTTTCCGATCGCGGTCAAGCTCGGCGTGCATCCGGTGCATCTCGGCATCCTGATGGTGGTCAATATGGAGGTCGGCATGTGCCATCCTCCAGTGGGCCTCAATCTCTATGTGGCGTCGGGCATCGCCAAGATGGGCATCACGGAACTCACCATCGCGGTGTGGCCGTGGCTGCTGACCATGCTGATGTTCCTCGTTGCGGTGACCTTCATCCCGGAGATCTCGCTGTGGCTGCCGCGCGTTCTCGGGATGCTGTGACGAAAGATTCTGAAGTGTGTTCCATCGTGAATGCATATTCAGAAAACGAACACATCCAGAAAACACATGGCCAAAGCGTAAGTTGAAGGTCCGGCGGCGCAGGATCATCTTCAGGTAACTTTCCAAAGGAGGTTGCCATGAAGAAGATCTTGCTCGCCGGTGCCGCTGTTGCCGTGATCGCCGGTTCTACCGCGGTCTATGCCCAGCACCGTCCATGGATGCATCATCACGTCCGGATAAATCCGGAAGACCGCGCTGCCTTCGCCGATGCGCGCATCGCCGCGGTCAAGGCCGGGCTCAAGCTGACGCCGGACCAGGAGAAGATGTGGCCGGCGGTGGAGAGCGCGGTACGCGATTTCGCTAAGCTGCGCATCGACCGCGCCAATGCGCGCATGGACGAGCGCAAGAATCGCGACGACGACGCGAAGCGGACCGACACGCCGGACAATCCGGTCGCACGCCTGCAGCAGCGCGCCGGCGACATGGCCACCACGGCCGCCGCGCTGAAGAAGATCGCCGACGCCGCCGACCCGCTCTACAAGACCCTCGATGACGGGCAGAAGCGGCGACTGGCAGTGCTGACCCATATGGACCGCGGCCTCGGCGGCGGGGAGGGCGGCTGGCGTCACCGTGGCCCGCGACCCGGCTTCGAGCGCGGCAGCTTCGAAGGCGAGGGATTCGGCCCTCCCGGCTTCGATCGCCCGCGTTTCGGCGATGACGACGATCGCGGTCCCGGTGGCCCCGGCGACAGATTCGAGCGCAACCCCGCACCGGGCGCCGAACGGCTCTGATCCGGAGCAGTTTTCCACGGTCGCAATGACGAAGAAGCCGCTGAAATCCAGCGGCTTTTTCGCATTTTTGCGATTGCGAAAAACGGTGCAATTTTTGTGACAGCGTCGCTGGACATCCCCGGATCGCTTTGCTAAACGACGCCGTCCCCACGGGGATATCCGGATCTGGATCCGGGCGCATAGCTCAGTTGGTAGAGCAGGTGACTCTTAATCACCGGGTCCTAGGTTCGAGCCCTAGTGCGCCCACCAAAAAATCTCAACAAATCAGATTGTTAGAATTTCGGTGGTCAGTCGTTCCGACCGGACGTCATCCGTCATTCTGACGTGGCACCTGCTTTTGGTCTTTCGCTGAGCCATCCATCAGCCAGACGGCCAAGCCACGAAGGCCCAAAACGTCGAAAACCCGTTGAACCTCCTCCGCGCGCTGTAGCGACCTTTCCGGAGGTCTTTGCGAACCCGAGCGAAAACGCGGACCGAATTTTTCTATTGGTCCCGAGCCCTCTGTGGGAGGTGGCCAGGTGGAACCGCCGGGATGCGTGCACGTTCCTACATCTGGAGAAACAGCATTCTGGTGCCGTCGTGCGGCGCGCTTTGCATTCAAGTCCAATCAGCAAGCAGCAAATGGGAGTTCGTCGATGCTCAGCGCCTTCATCAACGGAAAAGATATCAAAACTGGTACCGTGATTTCTGTCGTCGCCAAATCGGTGGCGCCGGGAGAAACGCTTGCGCTCGAATACCCAAACAAAAGTCGGGTGTCAGGTAAGGTGATCTCAGCTTCGCACAGCGAGCTCGAATTGGAGATCAATTCGGAGGCCTGGCGACTGCGTCCACACGCCCCGAGCGACAGCACCATCCACAATGACCTGTCCGATAAAGATGCATCATTCTGGACGGTCCAGGCGAAGCTCTAGACTATTCGTCCTGGCCGGTTTGCGACCTCAGTGGCCTGGTTTGAAATGGCAGCGGTCTGATCTGGTGACTGCCTAGGAATGGCCGTCGGAGCCGTGATGAGTTCCGTCTCCGCTTGTCCACGGCTCGGAGTCGTCATCATTTGGTTTTGTCTTCGTACCCTGACGAAACGCAAAGCCGAGAAACCCAACCAGGAGGACCAGCGCGAGAAGCGGCCCTAACCAGTTCGGCATAACTTACTCCTCCGTAAGGCCGCCTCAGTGGGCGGCTCATTCATTTTGGCGACCTAGAGGCGGATCGATGGATAGTCTCGAAGCCCACGCGCGGTTCGTTTAGGATCTTCGCCAGAGGATCGTGTTTCGGAGGCGTCCGAGGGGATGCCGTCGGTTTGTGCCGGCGCTCGGCGACCATGGCGCGCTCGGCATTGGCCGCGCGCGAACCGTGCTCTTCAACAAAGCCGATCCTGGGTTCGTCGAGCAGCTTGGACTGCCATGCTTTTGTGTTCGTCATTCTGGCATTCTAGCCGATGGCGTGCGTCCGCAAAAGCCCGCGGGCGAGGGCGGGTGGAGACCGCACGCGCAACGCCGCCCCGAGCGGAGTATGATCGCCCCGGCGACGTTGGCTAAACACTGGGCCCTGAAATCCCCAGCACAAATTGGTACGATGGACGTGGCTGAAAGGTTCAAGGGAGCCAAAGAAAAAAACGCCCGCGGGTATCGAGCGGGTTATGGCGGTCTGCGGTTCGGCGATATGCCGTGAGACGTCGAGCATAGCCAAGACCCTGCCAATGCAATGAAAACCCGCCGAGCTGCGCCGGCGGGTTTCTTCTGCCTACTGGCGATACGGCTCGTCAGGGAGTGGTCCGAGCGGCCCGCGGCGTCGCTGCAGGCGCAGCGGTCCTGGTTTTCTGGATTGCCTGGCTGACCGGTAATTGCAGCACGATTGCCTTCTGCCCGGGCCTCAGGTCGGTGACGAGAACAATCCTGCCATTTGAGAATTCCAGCGCGTCGTGGTGATTGTGATACTGGCCCATGTCAATTTGACGAAACCGGGCTAGTCGATCGTTGACGTTGCGGCGAAACACCCATCCATCGACTCGGACGTTTTCTTCAAAAGCGATCTCGGTGCCAGGGCGAAGGCATACCGCAACGTTTGGATCGTCGAAGCTTGCGAACCCTTTGGTCGTCGTCGAAGGAAATCTTGCCGATACCAACCTATCCGCCACCTCTGCGGGACGGTTGGCGACCGCGTGCAGGCTGTAATCACACATGGATGCGCTCCTATGGACGGCCACCCAGCAAATGCTGCAACATCCGTGAACCCCGTTGGTTGCAGCGCGGGGCAAAAAAAGCTGCCGGCCCAGGCGTCACCGCATTCTGACCGCGCCAAAATCCCAAGCCTAACGTCCAGATGGGCGCGTCCAGGATCGCTTCGATGTCCGATTCTGGTCCCAGTGTTCGGGCGTGGTCTCCTCGATGGTCGCGAGACGCAGGATGCCGGCATTGTTGACGAGAACATCGACATGGCCGAGACCCGCGACCGCTTCCGCAACCGAGCGCTGGCAATCCTCGAGCTTGCTGACATCCGCCAACACAGGAATGCACTTGCCGCCGAGCTTCTTCACATCCGTGACAGTCTCCAGCAGCGTGCTCTCCTGCGCTGCGATGTCGAGTTGCGCGAAGACATCCATGCGGCACGGGCACAAGGTTATTCGTCAGTGCTGCATGGCGAATGGCGGGAAAGTATCGCCGCCTGCGCTTGCGCCATCGTTGGATGCTCGATCGGCTAATCTCGCAACGTCACGCAATGATTCTCGCGAGGCATTTGCGATAAATGATTTGATCCTCTGGAACGAGCTAACGCGCCGCGAACAGCGAATTATGAACAAGCTGTTCGGCGGCGGATCAGCCTATGGTGATGGTCCGATAGAAACAGTCAACCTCATGCGGCTCGATCTGATCACCGAAAGCGGATTAACCTCGGCCGGCCTCGAGTTATTCATTACTGCTTTCAAAGCGCAACGAGACGTCTGTCGGGCGAACTGATGGCGCGTAGAGCATCGCGTTCCGGTCCGGGCCTCATAACGTCGGATGTTCTTTTATTCGATCTTTGCAAATCAAGAGCCAGGCTTGAGCTGTCCGTTCGGCGTAGAGCGTGAGATATTAAGCTCTTCCTCGTTCATGTCTGCCGACACATCAGCGAAAAGGGGTGTGCTCAAATAGCGCTCGCCGGTATCGGGAAGCATGCAGAGAATATTTGCCCCTTTCTCTGCCTCGGCTGCAACCTTGAGTGCGCCCGCAAAGGTTGCGCCTGAGGTAATACCCACAAAGATGCCCTCTTTGGTAGCAAGATCCTTGCTGCAGCGAATGGCATCCGGACCGGAGATGGCTAAGATGCGATCGATGACCTTCATTGCGACGGCATCGTCGGTGAGTTTGGGGATGAAATCCGGCGTCCAGCCTTGCATCGGATGGGGCTTGAATGTCGGATGCGGGGCGGCCGGAGTTCCATCTGAGTTTCGCGACTGCGGGGTGCCACTCGCCAACAACTGCGCATCCTCTGGCTCGCAAACCACTATCTTCGTCTCGGGACGCTCCTCTGCAAGCACTCGCGCGACGCCCTTTAACGTTCCGCCCGTTCCATAGCCCGTGACCCAATAATCCAACCGTTCTCCGGAGAAATCGTCGAGTATCTCACGCGCTGTCGTACGCGAATGAATATCGGGATTGGCTTCATTCTCAAACTGCCTAGTCATGTACCAGCCATGCGCCCTGGCGAGCTCGATGGTCTTGTTGATCATGCCTACGGCGCGCTCAGCCGCGGGAGTTACGATGACCTTCGCTCCAAGGAACCGCATGAGCTTACGCCGCTCGACGCTAAATGGTTCTGCCATGGTGATCACAAGCGGGTATCCCTTGGCGGCGCAGACCATGGCAAGACCAATGCCCGTATTTCCACTTGTCGCCTCTATGACCGTCTGACCAGGCTTGAGCTCTCCGGATTTTTCGGCCGCCTCGATTACTCCGAGAGCCAATCGGTCCTTCACTGAACCAAGCGGGTTGAAGGCTTCAATTTTTACGAAGAGATTCACGCCTTCCGGCGCCAGACGATTGATCCGCACTACCGGCGTATTACCGATCGTTTCGACGATACTTTGATATTTCCGTCCCATGATGCATTTCCCGACATTGCGTTGTTTGCGACGAGTAATATCGCGGCTCCAATTGCCATGCATTGCGTCGAAGCTGCCCTCGGTTATTGGGGACAATCATTGGGCGCGCAAGAGTTAGCTTTCAGGGCGTACCCGACTTCACCGCCCGTCCTGATTGATCGTAGCGCGGCAAATGGACCTGTTTTGGACATTGTACCTAGCGGAACAGCCACCGCCTATGCTTTGGTAGAGGCAGATAGTTTTTCACCGAGCCAGGGAGCATTTTTTGCCCGGCGAGCGCGTGGAACGGCGACTGGCGGCTGTGCTGGCGGCGGATGTCGCCGGCTATAGCCGGTTGATGGGTCATGCCGAGGAGCGCACGCTTGCGGAGCTAAAGACGTTTCGAAAGACGCTTGTCGATCCCAGGATCGCCACGCACTGCGGTCGCATCGTCAAGACCACTGGCGATGGCATGCTGGTCGAATTCGCCAGTGCTGTCGATGCAGCGCGCTGTTCGGTGGAAATCCAGCGAGAGATGGCTCAACAAAACGCCGCCGTTCCGCCGGAACTCAGGATTGAATTTCGCATCGGCATACATGTTGGGGACATCATCATCGACGACAACGATATTTTCGGCGATGGTGTCAACATCGCAGCCCGTCTTGAGGGAATTGCCGAGCCAGGCGGCATCTGCATCTCCGATGATGCACACAGGCAAATTCGCGGCAAGCTCGACGTCGCCTTCGACGACATCGGCGAGCAGACTTTAAAGAATATTGCCGAGCCAATGCGCGTATGGCTCATACGGCTTGCCCGCGAGAGCGCTCCAACGATCCCGTCAAATTCGTCTGCGAAACAAGTTCGAGATCTAGCGCTACCTGACAAACCGTCCATCGTCGTCCTGCCGTTCGACAACATGTCCGCTGAGGCGGGGCAGGATTACCTTGCTGATGGTATCGTCGAGGCAATTACCGCAGCTCTTTCGTGCATTCGCTCTTTTTTCGTCATCGCCCGTAGCTCAGCGTTCACCTATAAGGGCCGCGCGATAAATGCGCGCAACGTTGGTAAGGAGTTGGGCGTTGCTTATTTGCTTGAGGGTAGCGTGCAGAAAGTCGGCAATCGCCTCCGCATTATCGTTCAGCTAATCGAAACCGAGGGAGGGGCACACGTTTGGAGCTCACGCTTTGACGGCGCAGTCGACGAGTTCTTTGACCTCGAAGACCGAATAACGGAGCAGGTGGCAGGCGCTCTACAGCCTTCCATCCGCATAGCCGAGATTGAGCGGTCGCGACGCAAACGGCCGCAAGACCTGAGCAGCTATGACTATACTATGAGAGCGATGCCTCATGTCTGGGCGTTGGAGAAGGAAGAAAGCGCTAAAGCGATTGAACTCCTCGAAAAGGCGCTCGCGATTGATCCCGAATATCCCCTAGCTTTGTCGCTTGCTGGTTGGTGCCACGCCCAGCGCTCGGTCTATAACTGGGCGGACGACATCGTTGGAAGCCAGGCAATGGCGCGATCGCTCGCCGAGCGGGCAGCAGAGATGAGTGGCGATGACCCTATCATTCTGGCGGTACTCGGCGCAGTGCACACATTTGTACGCAACCATGGAACCGCGCGTATACTGCTTGAGCGAGCCGTCAGCCTCGACCCCAACGCTGCATGGGCCTGGAGTAGGCTCGGATGGCTGGAGAACTATGCCGATCAGCCTCAGAAGGCAATTGACAATTTCGAGCGCGCTCTGCGCCTGAGCCCGATTGATCCAATGAATTTCAACAACTATGTGGGAATAGCCTCTGCACATGAAGTAGCGCAAGAATACGACAAGGCTGCCGCGTTCTATCGGCGCGCCCTCGAAGAACGGCCAAACGCTAGTTGGATTTATCGCAATTTGGCGTCGGTCCTGTCGGGAGCCGGCCGGGTCGGCGAAGCTAGACAAGCATTCGAGGAGTTGATGCTTACTTACCCCGATCTGACGATTTCAAAATTCAAACAGGCAATGGTGTTTTCGCCTGCTGTTCTGAACCGTATGGCAGAAAACCTCCGAAAGCTCGGGTTGCCCGACTAGAACGACCGGAGAGAGCCGGCCGGCATCGATACCTTTCCGAGCACATCTCGATGAGTTGACTTCCGCTTGTGGCACTTTCGGATCTGAGGCGATGTCCGACCTGAGTCCGTTATCGGCACCTAAGCGGACGTCCGCCGTCCGCTCCAAGTTTATGTGTTCACGCCCTAGTGAGGCATCCACATCGTTGTCGCCTGATCGCTCGTCTCGTGTTGCTCAAGGCGATCGGCTTCCTGGCGGTATGCGTGCGATGCTTCGACAAGTCGCGTGACGGTGACGGCATCCAGAATGGTCTTTGCCAACCGTTCGGCGCGGGTCGCTTGTTCCCTGAGATACTGAACCCTGGTCATCTAGTGCCCTCACACTTGTCGATACAAGTTGAGTCAATTTCGATCGTTCCCAGCCTGTTCCCAGATTCTTAACGGATCGTAAGCGGTGTTGGAGTCGCAGTGAAGTTTGTCCAGGTTGTGGTAAACGCGGCGGCGTCAACCCTAACGCGCCCGTGCAAACGGGCATTCAGGTTAAGGCCGAACATTTCGCCTGAGGTGGTAGACATGTAAATCGCCTTCACCCTCGTTAGAATGCAGGCGTCGCCAAGCGGCTGGAGAAATTTCCGGCGTTCGACGGCTTCCGGGGGATTGGCGTGGTGGTGTTTACCCAATCACGCGTTTGCTGCTACGCGAACGGGCCAAGACCGGCCGCATCAAGGACTTCTATATGCGCCGGGCGCTGCGCATCTTCCCGGTCTATTACCTCAAGGTGCTCGTCTGCTACTTCATCTTCAGATTGGGTCCGGCGCATACGCTGAGCCTTCTGACCTACACGTTCAATTTCTATCATCCACTGCATGCGGTGCCGAACCCGCTGGAACACACCTGGTCATTGTCGGTGGAGGAGCTTTTCCGCTGGCCGCATCAGTTGCAACCGAGGCGCGAAGCCGTCGTGATCGGCCTCGGTGACGTGCGCGTGGTGATGGGTGTCGTCGGATCGGGAAGGGCGAAGCCGGTTTGCCGGGACCATGTAGCGAAGGGCAAGTCTTGACGAAGAAGGGCAAGACTTGACGAAGCGTCGCGGCTGCTTCTCATTGGCTGGCAGCACAGCGATAGTCCGTGCCTGCTTGGAGGTCTCGCCCGATGATCACGCTCTATCACTGCGCCCGCGCGCGCTCGTTCCGCCCGCTATGGACGCTTGAAGAGCTCGGGCTGCCCTATGAGCTGAAGATGCTGCCGTTCCCGCCGCGTGTCTTTGCCAAGGAATATCTCGGCATCAATCCGCTCGGCACCATCCCGCTGATGCTCGATGGCGAGATCCGGATGACGGAATCGGCGGCGATCGCGCAATATCTGGTGACCAAATACGGTCCGACGCCGCTGGCCGTCGGCATCGACGAGCCGGACTACGGCGCGTTCCTGAACTGGCTGCATTTCGGCGAGGCCACGCTGACCTTCCCGCAGGCGCTGGTGCTGCGTTATTCGAAGCTCGAGCCGGAGGAGCGCCGTCATCCGCAGGTGGTCGAGGATTATTCGAAGTTCTTTCTTGGACGGTTGCGTATGATCGAGACCATCACCGCCGGCAACGACTATGTCTGCGCCGGCCGTTTCACCGCCGCGGACATTTCCGTCGGCTATGCACTGCTGCTGGCCAATCGTCTCGGGCTTGCATCGCAATTCGGGCCGAGCGTCACAGCCTATTGGGCGCGATTGCAGCAGCGCGAGGGCTACCTGCGTGCGGTTGAGTCCGAGAACCGCGCCGGCGATGCGCTGGGTTTGGCGCGCCGCTTCTGAGCGGTTATACCAGCCGCATCAAGTTCAACCAAGCGAGCAGACCGATGGCCGATGATAGCGTAATCCTGGAGAAGAAGGGCGCCGCACTCTGGATTACCATCAACCGGCCGGAGAAGCGCAATGCCATGAATGGCGATGTCATCGCCGGCATCGCCGATGGCTATCGCACCGCCCACGAGGATGCGGGCGTACGGGTGATCGTTCTGACCGGCGCGGGCGAGAAGGCGTTCTGCGCCGGCGCCGATCTCGCCAATGCCGGCGCGGCCTTCTCGATGGATTTCTCCAAGCCCAATGGCGATCTCGCCGATCTCATGCGGCTGTCGCAAAACGCCACCAAGCCCGCCATTGCGCGCGTTAATGGCGTCTGCATGGCCGGTGGCATGGGGCTGCTGTGCATGACCGACATGGCGGTGGCCGCGGACAACGTGATCTTCGGTTTGCCCGAAGTGAAGGTCGGCGTATTTCCGATGCAGGTGCTGGCGCTGCTGCAGTCCATTGCGCCGCGTCGCCTGGTCAACGAATGGTGCATCACGGGCGAGCCGTTCGACGCGCAGACCGCGCTTGGCGCTGGCCTGTTGAATCACGTGGTGCCGGCGGCCGAGCTCGACAGCAAGGTCGACTGGCTGATCTCGCGCATCACCGACAAGTCGCCGACCGCGATCCGTCGCGGCAAATATGCGATGCGCGCCATCGCCGCGATGTCGTTCGACGAGAGTATTGCGTATACCGAAAGCCAGATCGCGATCCTGTCGATGACCGAGGATGCGAAGGAAGGCCTCAAGGCGTTTGGCGAGAAGCGCAAGCCGGTATGGCCGGGCAAATAGGGGGCTTCACGCCGTGCGTTTTAGCCGGTGCAGCGTCACTTCCGGAGGGCAATTCAGTCGCACCGGGAGCAGGCTGGTGCCGACGCCCACGGATGTATAGCCGGCCATGCCTTCATGGCGCCACGCGCCGTTCCCCATATGGCGCGGCAACACGGCCTCCAGCTTGATGGCGTAGCCGCCGGGCAGGCAGAGCTGGCCGCCATGGGTGTGGCCGCTCAGCATGAGGTCGAAATTGTGCTCGGCCGCCTCGGCATAGGTCTCCGGCGTGTGCGACAGCAGGATCGAGAAGGCGTCCATCGGAATTTGCGATGCAACCTTCGGGATGTCGTCGGCGAGATAGAAATGCGGATCGTCGACGCCGGCGAGATAGATGCTGTCATTGCCGCGGGTAATTACGTCGCATTCGTTGAACATCATGCGGATGCCCATTGATTCCAAAGCCGGCGTCATGCGGATACTGTCGTGATTGCCGAGAACGCCATAGACAGAATCGCGCAGCCTCGCGCGCAGTTCGCCGACACCTTCGGTGGCGCGCTGATACGGCCCATAGGTCTTGCCGCGATAGTCGCCGGTCAGCACACAGATGTCGTAATCGAGATCGCCGACGAAGGAGATCAGGTGGTGCAGCGCATCCTCGCTGAGATCGACGTGGAGATCGCTGATATGCAGGATCGTGAAGCCGTCGAACGCGGCGGGCAGGCGCGGTGAGGCGACGACATTCTCGCGGACCAACACGCGGTTGGCCTCGCGGCGGGCGCGGCCATAGAGGCCGGTGAGTTGCAGCGCGGTGCGGACGATCGGCGGCGCGGTAAGCCAGTTCTCCAGATTGAAGAACAGGCGGCCCTGGCCGAACAGCTGGTGATCGCGATGGGTCTCGATCTCCAGCCGGGCCTTGACATGCGCATCGCCGATGCGGTCGATCAGCGGGCGTAGCGCGCTGTCGTCGATCGGGGGATGCGGTGGCTGAGTCAACGTCGATCTAGCCGGTCGAGGCCTTGAGGCCGGCTGCCTCGATGCCCGCGACGGCTGCGATCTCGTCATTGTCCGATGTATCGCCGGAGATGCCGATCGCTCCGAGCAGGCTGCCCGATGCGTCATGAATGAGAACGCCGCCCGGCACCGGGATCAGCGCGCCGCGTGCCATGGTATTCACGGCATCGATGAAGAACGGCTGCTCTTCCGCACGCTTGAACAGCGCGCGTGAACCCAGACCCATCGCCAGCGCGCCATAGGCTTTGCCGTGAGCGACTTCGCCGCGCATCAGGCTGGTGCCATCCTGCGCGATGGTGGCCTTCACGCAGCCGCGAGCGTCGAGCACCGTAATGACCATGGGCTTGAGCTTCATCTCGATCACCTTGGCGAGAGCGCCATCGATGATCTTGCGGGCTGTATCGAGGGTGAGGTCGGCCATATCGGTTGTTTCCTAGTTGAGCGTGGAAGAATGGACGTTTGTTGTCGCGCCGTCGAGGCTCATGGTCAGCACGCGCGCGACATGCAGCGCATGGCGCGAGGCGCCGTCGGCGATCTGGTGCCGGCAGGATGTGCCGTCGGCGACGATCAGCGTATCGGCGTCGGCCTTGCGCACGGCGGGTAGCAAGGACGCTTCCGCCATCTGGATCGAGACGTCATAGGTGTCGGCGCCATAGCCAAACGCGCCCGCCATGCCGCAGCAACTGGATTCGATGGTCTCGACCTTGAGATCCGGGATCAGGCGCAAGGCCTGTTCGACCGGCTTGAACGCACCGAATGACTTTTGATGGCAGTGGCCATGCACCATGGCCTTCGGCGCGATCGGCTTCAGCGGCAATTGCAGCCGGCCGGCCTCGGCCTCGCGCACCAGGAGTTCTTCAAACAGCATGGCGTGCGCGCTGACGCTCCTGGCCGTATCGTCGGAACGTAGCGACAGCAATTCATCGCGTAGCGTCAGCAGGCAGCTCGGCTCAAGGCCGACAATCGGCACGCCGCGTGCCGCGAAGGGTGCATAGGTGGCGACGAGGCGATCCAGCTCAGCGCGCGCCTGATCGACCAGGCCGGCCGAGAGAAACGTACGGCCGCAGCAGAGTGCACGGCTGCTGCGATCCGCCGGCTTCGGCAGATGCACGCGGTAGCCACCGGCGGTGAGTACGCGGAGTGCGTCGTCGAGATTCTCGCGCTCATAGGCGCGGTTGAAAGTGTCGGCGAACAGCACGACCTCACGGCCATCGGCGGGGCCGACGGCTTCTGCGTCCCTGTGAAACACGTCGCTGCGCCATTCCGGCAGGCTGCGCTTGGCGCTGATGCCCGCATAGCGTTCCAGCAGGTTGCGCAGCAGCGGGCTCTTGTTGCGCAAATTCGCCAGCGGCGCGGCACGCGCGGCCAATGCCGCATAGCGCGGCAGATAGCCGACGAGGCGATCGCGCAACGTGAGACCATGTTTCGCGACGCGTGCGGCCTGCACCTCGATCTTCATCTTGGCCATATCGACGCCGGTCGGGCATTCGTGGCGGCAGGCCTTGCACGATACGCAAAGCTTCATCGTGTCGGCCATGGCATCCGACGTCAGCGCATCCGGGCCAAGCTGGCCGGAGATTGCCAGCCGCAGCGTGTTGGCGCGGCCGCGGGTGACGTCTTTCTCGTTGCGCGTCGCGCGATAGGACGGGCACATCACGCCGCCCTCTAACTTCCGGCATGTGCCATTGTTGTTGCACATCTCGATGGCGCCCTGAAAACCGCCGCCGGCGCCGGGCCATGCGGACCAGTCGAGCACGGTTTTCAATTCGCCGACGCGATAGTCAGGTGGATAACGAAAGAGGGAGCGATCATCCATCTTTGGCGGATCGACGATCTTGCCGGGATTGAGAACATTCTGCGGATCGAAGCGATGCTTCACTTCGGCAAAGTCGCTGATGATCCGATCGCCGAACATTTCGGCGTGGAATTCCGAACGCACGAGTCCGTCGCCGTGCTCGCCGGAATGCGAGCCCTTGTATTCCCTGACCATCGCGAAGGCTTCTTCAGCGATGGTGCGCATTGCCTTGACGTCCTTGTCGAGCTTCAGGTTCAGCACCGGGCGGACATGCAGGCAGCCTTCCGAGGCGTGGGCATACATGGTGCCGGTGGTGTCATGCTTCCTGAAGATCGCGGACAGGCGGTCGGTGTAATCAGCGAGATGCGGCAGCGGCACCGCGCAGTCCTCGATGAAGGAGACCGGCTTGCCGTCCTGCTTCATCGACATCATGACATTGAGGCCGGCCGCGCGAAACTCGGCGATGCCAGCCTGAAGCGCTGGCTCGGTGACGTCGACGACACCGCCCCATTTGCGCGGCGGGTTGTTCCAGCCAAAGCCGAGATCGCCCATCAATGCGCCCAGCTCTTTCAGCTTGGCGGCATTGGCGGCCTGATCCTCTTCTGCGAATTCGACGATCAGGAGTGCATCCGGATCTCCGCGCACCGCGCTCTTGATGATCGGCTGGAACATCGCGATGTCGCGGCCGAGTGCGATCATGGTGCGGTCGACCAGTTCGACGGCGATGGGCTTGAGCTTGACCAGATGCTGGGTCGCATCCATCGCTTCATAGAAGCTGCCGAAGTGACAGACGCCGAGCGCCTTGCTGCCGATGAGCGGCCACAGCTTGAGTTCGACCTGTGTGGTGAAGGCGAGGGTGCCTTCGGAGCCCACGAGGAGGTGCGCCATATTGTTGGCGGTGTTGCGCGGCGTCAGCGCATCGAGATTGTAGCCGCCGACACGGCGCTGCACCTGCGGGAAACGCTCCGCGATTTCGGTCGCTTCGCGCTCACCGAGCGCCAGCATGTCGCGAAACAAAGCAGGCGCATCGTCCCCGGAATTTACTTCGCCGAAATGCAGCAGATTGCCATCGGCCAGTGCAGCATCCATCGCGATAGTGTTGTCGCGCATGGTGCCGTAGCGCAGCGAGCGACCGCCGCATGAATTGTTGCCGGCCATGCCGCCGATGGTGGCGCGCGATGCGGTGGATACATCGACCGGAAACCACAGCCCGTGTTTCTTCAGCTGCCGGTTGAGATCGTCCAGCACGATCCCGGGCTCGACGATGCAGGTGCGGTTCTCGACGTCGAGCGAGAGGAGCTTGTTGAGATGTTTGGAGAGGTCGATGACGATGCCGTCATTGACGGTCTGTCCGCATTGCGAGGTGCCGCCGCCGCGCGGCGTAACGATGCGGCCATCGTCGCGGCAGATCGCCAGCGCGCGCAGCGCCTCGTCGATGGTGCGCGGAACGACCACACCGAACGGTACGATCTGGTAGAACGAGGCATCGGTGGCATAACGGCCGCGATTGAACGGGTCGAAGAACACGTCGCCGGAGACTTCACGCGCGAGCTTTGCCGCTAGCGCGCTGTCTGCAGCCGTGCTTCGAATGATTGCCGCCTTCGCCATGGATTCCCGCCTTGTCCCTCTATCGTCCTGTCTTGCATCCGGATTCCGGGTTGGCAACCCGGCGGTGCCGCGCTCCGGCAGTGGCAACAAGGAGATACGGGAGGGATAAGAAATCCTCATGGCTGCCCCACGTTTTTCTTCGGCGCTCTGGTATACCAGACGCGGGACAAGCCGTTTGAAAGGTGCTATCCGGGCGTTTCAATAAAAATGGACTCCCTGGGAAGGACGAGACATGACCGTGCACACCGGAAGGCATTTCCTGCAGATTCCTGGCCCGACCAACGTACCCGACCGGGTGCTGCGGGCGATGGATATGCCCACGCTGGACCATCGCGGTCCCGAATTCGCCGAACTCGGTCTCCATGTCATTGCTGCAATGCAGCGTGTATTCCGGACCAAGCAGCCGGTCATGATCTATCCGTCCTCGGGCACCGGCGCTTGGGAAGCCGCCATCGTCAATACACTGTCGCCGGGCGACAAGGTGCTGATGGCCGAGACCGGCCAGTTTGCCACGCTATGGCGGGGTCTTGCCGAGAAGTTCAAGCTCGATATCGATTTCGTGCCGGGCGACTGGCGCCACGGCGCCGATCTCGCCGAGATCGAGAAGCGTCTTGCCGCCGACAAGTCGCATGCCATCAAGGCCGTGATGATCGTCCATAACGAGACTTCGACCGGTTGCGTCACCCATCCGCAGGATGTCCGCAAGCTCATGGACCGCGTGAAGCACCCGGCGCTGCTGATGGTCGACACGGTCTCCGGACTCGGCTCGCTCGAATACGAACATGACGCCTGGGGCATCGACGTCTCCGTCGCCGGTTCACAGAAGGGCCTGATGCTGCCACCGGGCCTCGGCTTCAATGCCGTGTCCGACAAGGCGCTGGCCGCCTCCAAGGCCAACAGTTCGTTCCGGTCCTATTGGGACTGGGAAGAGATCATCAACGCCAACAAGCTTGGCTCCTGGCCCTACACGCCCGCCACCAATCTACTTTACGCACTGAAGGAAGGCGTGGCGATGCTGGAGGAGGAGGGGCTCGACAACGTGTTCGCGCGCCACAAGCGCCATGGCGCCGCCGCCCGCGCCGCCGTCAAGGCGTGGGGTCTCGAGACGGTCTCGATCGAGTCACATGATCACTCGCCGGCACTGACCGCGGTGCTGATGCCGGAAGGGCATGACGCCGACGTGTTCCGCAAGGTGGTCCTCGAAAACTTCGACATGTCGCTCGGGACTGGTCTGAACAAGTGGAAGGGCAAGATCTTCCGCATCGGTCATATCGGTCACTTCAATGACCTGATGCTGATGGGTACGCTCGCCGGCGTCGAGATGGGTCTCGAACTCGCCAAGGTCCCCCATCGCGCCGGCGGCGTGATGGCAGCGATGGATGTGCTGACCGGCAAAAGCGTAGTGCCGATGACCAAGGCGGCGGTGGCTTAAAGCGCACGAATTCCCGTCTTTGAGGCCTAACAATCTACTGGAGGCTGGAGCATAATCGCTCCAGCCTTTTCAACATGTTGCGGCGGAATGCTGCACCAGAGGACGAATCACATGAACGCGCCAACGCCCGCCACTGAAGACCTGCTGTATTCCGTCGAGAACGGGATCGCGAAGATCACTTTCAACCGTCCGCAGGCGCGCAATGCCATGCTGTTCTCGATGTATGAGCGGATGGCAGAAATTTGCCAGGCGGCCAATGAGGACCGCTCGATCAAGGCGATCATCCTGACCGGCGCCGGCGACAAGGCCTTCGCCTCGGGCACCGATATCTCGCAGTTCCGCGAATTCAAGACGGCGCAGGACGCGCTCGATTACGAGGCGCGGATCGACCGTGTGCTCACCGCGCTGGAGACCTGCCGGGTGCCGACCATCGCCGCGATCGCCGGCGCCTGCACCGGCGGCGGCGCCGGCATTGCCGCCTGCTGCGACCTGCGCATCGGTACGGCTGCCACGCGCATGGGCTTCCCGATTGCCCGCACCCTCGGCAACTGCCTGTCGATGTCCAATATCAGCCGCGTGATGGCGCTGGTAGGACCGGCTCGCACCAAGGACATGATCTTCACCGCCCGCCTCATCGAGGCTGATGAGGCGCTGGCGCTGGGTCTGATCAACGAGATCGTGCCCGATGTCGAGACGCTGCAGCGCCGCGCGCTGGAACTCGCGCAACTGGTGGCCAGCCATGCGCCGATCACCCTCGAAGTGACCAAGGAAGCCGTGCGCCGGCTGCGCCCGACCCTGACTCGCGAGGAGGGCAAGGATCTCGTGCTCAAGGCCTATATGAGCGAGGATTTCCGCGAGGGCATGGATGCCTTCCTGAACAAGCGCAAGCCGAACTGGCAGGGGAAATGAGCCGCGAAATGTCGGCGCGGCACGACGGTTTCGATCAGTTGCGACGCTAACAGTGCCGTGATCACATCAAATAGGTGCGTTTCGCGGTCTCCGCGATAGCTGCATTTTGCGCGTCCAGACTTAAAGAATGATACGCTGCGCTTCAACGTCTGGCTTTGTAAGTCATCCTCTTCAACAAAGCCCATCCTCGGTTTATCGAGCAGCTTGGAATGCCATGACTTTGCGTATGCCATCCCGCTATTTTAGCTGATGGCGGGGAGGGCGTCATCCTTGCCAGAAGTACGAGTCAGCTAAGCCGCCTCGGCCGAGATCGATCTGACCACAAATTCAGACGGTGAGTCGCCCGATGCGAGATTACGAATAACCAAGTTAGCGAGCTTTGCGATATCGTCCGCCTGAATAGTAAACGCAGCCGGTTGCGCGCCGGCTTCGCAGGCTGTCTCAGCCAGGAATGACGAGCCGTCACTTTGGATGGCGCCGAACCCAATAACCCCCGAGAGTACGTCGGCATCAAAGGTCACCGTGAGGTCGGAGCGGCAAGCTTTGATCGGCCCCGGAATTTTATAAACTAGACTATATGAGCCTTGGACTTTGCTTGATGTGCAAATGTTCTTGTCGGGCTCGCGAACTATTCGGTTTATATGCTGATGCACGCCGAGCCAAAGCGGGATCTTCCAAAATTTTTCGTTTGTCATTGTCATCTCGAAGCTAATGCAACCATGATCCAAGTTTGATAGGTTCATTTAGGCTCGCGTTCAACGGCAATTTCCGACGCCGACGGTTCTCTCTACCACCTTGGCCTCTAGTAGGGTGGGCGCGATCTCTTGCCTAGACCAAGCGTAGGCAAACTTTCGGTCGCGCCATCGTGCGGTATGCCATAAGTCTGGGAGACTATATCACTCCCGTCGGGGAAGGCTGACGCTCACTTGGCTGCGTGCCCAATCTGGGACCGGCGACGCGTCGATATGTGATTGGCGCCTGTCACCGAGAGCTACAGGATGCATGATCAGACCAATCAGCGCAGCATCTGGGGAGATAGGAAGATGGCGTCACCCCAGCACAGGATGTTCGGGTTCTGCTGATTGAAATAGGGCTCATAGAGCTTAAAGAAGGAATAGCCAAAACCACGAAGGTAACTCGCGATATCCCAAAACAGGGGCTGGTTGGCGTAAAGCTCTTGAAACTCGACCTCTAGAGCCAGCAGCGAAATTGCCTCGCGGGATAGTAGTCCAGACGCACCTTTTAGAGCTTCAAGTTCACCGCCTTGAATGTCCATCTTTACGATATCAATTGCGTCGATCCCGCGTTCGCGTGCGATGCTATCTAGCGATCTCGTCTGAACGCTGATCCTACGAACTTCCTTCTCTGGTGCAGCCCAGAACTTGGTATCTCCGATCGGGAGTAACGAGTGCGTGCCGTTGTGAGAGTTCACATGGAAGGTAGCGGTTCCGTCTTCGGCAGCTAGAGCAGAAGTTAGAACGGTGCATCGATCTGAGTATCGGGACAGCGCCTCGCGAACGGTGATTAGATTATCCGGCTCTGGCTCAAATGCGACGACATGGGCTAGAGGAAATGCGTTCAGATATTCGATCGTCGTCGCGCCCGTGTGTGATCCGACATCGAAAATGAGTTTGGGTGTCGATCCCATAATACGAACTTGGTCTGTCAATATTTCTGACACGCGCGCCCCTCCGACAAGGCGGAGACGCTAGCGATCAGGTCGAAGGTAGTAAAGCCAGCGCAAGCAGAATAAGATCGCGTGACAGTTAAACCACACCCCAAAACGCCGCTGCCAGCCAAGGTCGGTAATGAGGATGCCCGCGGCTAACCGAATCCATAAGCGCCAGGCCTGCCTGGGCGACCTGGGGTAAATCCTCAGCGCTGAAGTTTTTCATAGACACGCTTTTCCGAAGCTGGGTTGGATCAAGACCCTTGTCCAGTGCGAGGAGGTCGAGCACTCCATTTAGCTGATCTCGGCTAACTCCGATGAAGCGCGCTCCAGTTGGTCGGTCGGATTCATCGCCGGGTTGGAAGGTGCGCGTCGAGAAATCAGAGCCGGTCGCGCTGATCCTTACGAAGTCCGCGATGTCGGCATAGCGCCACGCCTTATCGTGGGGCCAGATCTTCCAATCCAGATTTTCGATGTCCCACATGATTCGCCCCTCCAGGCACGCGACCGTAGCTTGCAGTGCGACCCCTAACAATTGTTTACAACGTCACCATAACGAAGGAAGAAACCTGCATCGCCAGTCAGTATGGCGTCGGTCATGGGTACCCTTGCCGCAGGACGGCCTACGGCCTCCGGTGAACGGTTCGACACCTACGCCCTGACAGCCGCGCCGCACCAGGCGCTTCGGCGGCCACGTCACGGTGACGAACAAGGGCAACGGGCGGTCGGTGCGGGTGCGGATTTCCGATCGAGGGGCCATTCGTTGAGGGGCGCTGTTTTGTCTCGCGCAGCAGCCAGCTCAATCGGCATTGGGGGTACCGCGAAAGTGACCGTCCAGTAGTTCCGAACGATATCGCGGTTAAGCGGTCTAGTGGGCGGGCTTTTGGCAATGATTACGCCAGTCTTTGGGTCTGCGTGAAAGTCTATTTTCTTGCCGTTCTTGATGCCTTCACCTTCCCACCGGCCATCATCGGCCTTTCGCTGGCGTATAGCGGGTGCGCCACGCGCGCACGATCCGCGGCGAACGCCGATGACTATTGGTGGTTAGGCGCACCCGAACGTCCTGCCGACGTCGGTCGCCGTGTGTGGTCGTCGTGCTCCCTTAACTAAGCGGAAAATCGCAGCTCTTTGGAACGACAGATGGCTTGAGCGAGAGCTGAAACGTCGGGGGCGGACCAAACTGCCCCCGCAAGGTCCGCGTAGTGGCCTTGGGGGTCCTTCAAGGGGATGAGTGTAAACGGCACCTCGACGAGGCCCGGCAGATGGCGAACTTCTGCTGCAAGGTTCCAGCCGCTGGTGATGACTGGCAAGCCACATTGAGATGCCTCTACGAGATTAAGGCCATAACCCTCCGAGCGGGACGGTGAGACGTATACATCAATGAGCGAATAGAAATCAGCTATGCTCATTCGGTTTGATGAATCGAATATCCGGACTCGTGGATCTCCGCCAATCACTGATTCGAGCATCTTTCTTTCGAATGGTCGGTGGTTAAGATCATTGCAACGCAGAAGCAGCTGCTCGGTGCCTCGCACGGGAAATGCGGCGAAAAAAGCCCTCACCGCGTCCTCTGGATTTTTCCTATAGTAGTTGGAATCTACCGAGAATGAATAACCGGCAACAAACGAGCTAATTGAAATGCCGTGGTCGGCACGGATTGCCGCCCGGTGTTGCTTATCGACGAGCGGGAAAGGTTCTGATGCGATCGAGTATGGGACAACTTTGATCGGCCCGGAGAATTTACGAAGATTTTTCGCGAAGCACTTCTGCAGAATATCGGTAGGCGCCCAAATCTCGTCGTAAGTGCGTGTGGCCTTGATCCAAAACTTGGGTAGCGTTTCGATCTCCCATATCCAGTGACCGATGATAGTGCGTTCGACCAACCACGACCTATCAAATGTAGCAATTGCTGCTTGATCTGGGTTGGCGACGAAAACTACATCCGAGATATTCAGATTATAACAGTCTGCAGGGGAAAGGTATGAGGTGGCATTGGGGCTGGGTGTAAGACCCAAACACGAGGTTAAGTCTATGCGGCTTACGATCGATCCTCGGTCTTCAAGTGTTCTTGCTACCAGTTCGGCGGCCCGCGCTAGTCCGCTGCCCGCGCTGAACACGCCTGCTACAGCAACATGTATCCCCTCGAACGATCGGCATGTCCGATACTTCGAAAGATCAAAATGGCTGTCTTTCAGTCGGTGGATTTGGCGAACGCGGCTAATCCTTCTTCGCAACGCAGGAGGCAATAAGCGTAAGGCTATTCGGAACATGTTACCCCTAGTTTGTAGGCAAATTATATTCGCAATCTCAGCGCGTAAACTCCCAAGATCTGAGAATTCACCATGACCGTCGCTGCCCCTGTGGCGTACGGTCCGTTTAGGCGATGGTGGGGAGTACGTCACGATCTGGGTCGACCAAGCGGCTATCTTTTAGGCAGCTAAGGTCAAATGCCTACAAATTAAAAATTCTCGGTCGACTCTTCCGTGCTTCTACCCACCAACAGGGTCGATCATGGACGAGAATTTCCACGACGATATTCGACGGCAACTTAAAGCCGTCGCTGATGCTATACTTGCCTTCCATTTAGCTGTTCTAAGGCCGTGGCGATGCTCGATGCAAATGAATTTCCTAGTGAATTCAAGTTCACAACCTGGACTTTCTCCTTAAATGGGCTTGCACGGTCGCTTTGCCAGCTTTTCGACTTGCTCAGCATCAAGGGCATCCCACTAATTGCCGATGACCGTTTCCGAACGTTCGATCACTTGAACTGAGTGCTTCAAATCAGCCTGCGACTCCTCAGCCACTTGGTAACTTGCAACGCTTGATAGGATGCCAACGAGGACCGATTGCCGCAAAGCAAATAGGTCTGCAGTGTCGAGAAAAACGCCTCGGCAAAGCGGAGCTCTCGTCTATTCAAGATCGAACTTCCGGTTCTCACTTTGAAGCCGCATGCTTGAAAACCCAAAGTCGGCTGATCAAAAAGCTGATAGGCGGCCAGGCTGCTGCGATTCCGAGGGATGTCATCGTCGGGTCCGCCAGATGATGCTCTAATATGAATGTGCTGAGAGAGCCCAACACGATGAAAATTGTCGCCTGCATGGCGCCAAAGCGCGGCAAGTGAACTGCATGGCGGCCGGTCATACGGAATGTGAACTGATGGTGTCCAACGTATGAAACAACGAACCCGCAAAGGATTGCCAGAATTGATGCAATCGAGGGCCGAACGCCCAGAGCTTTGACGAGCCCGATCGAGATCAGCAGGTACGTCAGTGTAGAAAGACCGCCGATTACCACGAACCGCAACAAGGTCTGCACGGTATCGTTGTTCCTGATATTCATGACCGGCCGGATCCGTTAAGTCGAAATCTGCAAGAGATAAATCTGGACCCGGATCGGTCCGGATTCGAAGTCTTTTGGATCGATAATACTGGTTCGCCGACCCAATGCCTGAAATGCCGCTGCTAGTTTCTCGACGCGCGATCTATCATTGGTGACATACCCGATAAGATGCTTCCCCTCTGCGACAGCAGCAATACGCTCAGCCGGGATGTCGACCTGATCCATGACGCCGTCCGCGAGGAATGAGAACCCTGTCGCTCTGATAGCGCTTGCCATATATTTCAGCTTTACGACGCTCTGCGTTCCAACACATCCAGCGCCGGCCGGTATATCCTCATTCATGTCCCCCCAGAGAAAGACGCTACTGAAAGTGTAGCCACGCTGTCTTAGATAACGATGCGAGTTGTCGACGATGGTCGTGATATGGTGACCGATCTGACAGGAACTCGGCATGAAGATATTGATCCACGGATACGATAAGGCGAGCCCGTAGGATAGGGCGGCTACGAAGACCAGACCTCCCAGTATCCGTCGGCCGGCCAAGATGGCCGCGCCCAAAGCCAGAGCAAAGAACGCCGCCGAAAACAGGAACGTGGTGTTGTGTTTCCACAGCGCCAATAGTGGCTGCGGGATGAGGATCGGCGCGATGAACAGAGCGAGCGTGGCGAGTTTCCATAGAACTGCCTTCGTTCCCACTTCTGGAAGCCTGAGCCATATTGCCGCCGAAGCGGCGATTGCTCCATTCAAAGGCAAGACGATCGGGTAGGCGAAATAGCCCCAGTCCAGCGCGGTCTGGCCAGCGGTTTGCCAGCACAGCCAAAGTATCCAAGCGTACAAAAATCCAATTGCCAGAACGACAGCGTTCCGTTCTTTCGTCGTCGCTTCGGACTTTCGAAGAGCGACACAGGCATAAACTGCAACGGCCAAAATCATGCCCCCGGTGAATTGCCCTAAATGCACCGCCGTCCAGTACCAACCCGTGGTCCAAGGATTCCACCAGGCCTTTTGCTGTGAGCTGTCTTTCACGAAGGAAGATGCCAGGTTGAATATCTTCATGAAGAAAAAGAAATCGCGGCCGACAAGCCAGTTCACAAGTCCCATAAATGCGGTGAGCGCAATGGCTCCAAATAATGCGAGCATCGCGGTTGGCAATATTGACGGAATTCGGCCGAACCGCTCGCGATAACAAAAAACGTACTGAGCAATCAGGATGGGCGCGAGATTGACGAAAACGATATTGGTATGAACGGTCGCGGCGAAGGCTGCGCCAGTGAGGAATAGCCCAAGGGGTCTGTAACCATCCTGTGCAGACCTGATCGTCATCCACCAGCTCATGGCGAATAGCGGACCTGCCAGGGTGTTCTGATAGTCAGCGCCGCCACTGGCATGGGCGAAATAGTTTGAAGCAAAGAATGCTGCTGCAATGAAAGCAGATGAGCGCCCGACCAGCCTTGAAAAAGCTGCGTAAAGAAATGACGAGCCGGCAGCGAGCAGACTTATTTGAAGAAGCCAACTCGCCGCCGTTGGGGAGAAGAAGTTCCTTACGAGAAACTCGAGCCAGATCCAGGGAAGGCGTGCGGCCTTATAATAGTCGTTATGGAAATCCGGCCACAGATAGCTGAGGCCATACCCGTGATAATACCACGGATCGAGCCAATCATAAGAATTAAACATCCAACTGCTGTTTATCAGCGCTTGGAAAAGTGGAATGGAACAGATCAGCGCGACATCAAATATCACCTTAGGGTGAGACAAATTTCTCGACCATGTGAAATTATTCCAGCGCCTGCGTTCGAGCCCGTCACGCAGCGAAATACTCATTCAAGCTCCAATCAAAGATACGGCAGATGGTTGTGCAACCGACTTTACCGCGCTGGTCTTGGAAGGAAAGCAGCCGCTTCCAATTTGTGTTGATTGGGCAAGCATATGCTGCGATTTCGCTCCAAACCTGCTGTTCTACGGTTTCGCTGGACGGACGAGGTTGTGCAGCGTCACGGTGATGACACTTTGAGAGCCTTGGAGCAACGTCGGAGAGGTCTGTAAATAGCCGTTAGAGGCCGGCACGCACCGCCCCTGACCAAAGTCAGCCCAGGCCCGCTCCCGGCACGCTTGAAGTCTCACGAAAATCCCCACACAATAGAACCAGCCAAAAAGTGGCGGGCAGCCAACGTCCGCGTCTACAGGGAAGAAACCAATGTCCAAGTCGATTCAGGCTACAGCTGCGCTCGCGGCCGTGCTCGCCAGCGCGCCCATCCTCTCGTCTGCGAAAGCCTGGGAACCCACCAAACCCGTCGAGATCGTGGTTGCAGCGGGCGCCGGCGGCGCCTCTGACCAGATGGCGCGCATGATGCAGGCCGCGATCCAGAAGAACAATCTGATGAAGGCGCCGGTGGTGGTGTCGCTCAAGGGTGGCGCATCCGGTGCAGAAGCGCTGATCTACATGAAATCCAGCGACGGCGACGCCAACAAGGTGCTGATCGCCTATTCGCTGATCTACATGCTGCCGCTGTCCGCCAAGATTCCGTTCAACTGGCGCGACCTCACACCGGTGTCCGTCGTCGCGATGGACCAGTTCGTGCTGTGGGACAATGCGGGTGGCGCCAAGACGGTGAAGGAATTCATCGCGGCGGCCAAGGCTGCAGCGTCGCCGTTCAAGATGGGCGGCACCGGATCCAAGCGTGAAGACCATGTGCTGACGGTGTTCATGGAGAAGCAGACCGGCGCCAAGTTTTCCTATCTGCCCTACAAGTCGGGCGGCGAGGCGGCGACGCAGCTGGTCGGCAATCACACCGAAGCCAACGTCAACAACCCTTCAGAGAACCTTGAAGTCTGGCGCGCCGGTCAGGTGCGCGCGCTCTGCGTGTTCGACAAGGAACGCATCTCCTACAAGACCAAGGTCACCGAGACGCAGTCGTGGAACGACATCCCGACCTGCAAGGAAGAGGGCCTCGACGTGCAGTATCTGATGCTGCGCGCCATGTTCCTGCCCGGCAAGGTGACGCCCGAGCAGCAGGCTTTCTATGTCGACCTGTTCGAGAAGGTGACCAAGACGGCCGAATACAAGGACTACATGGAGAAGCAGGCGCTGAAGCCGATCTTCCTGAAGGGGCCGGAGATGCTCAAGTTCCTCGAAGAGGACGATGCGCTCAACAAGTCGCTGATGACCGAAGCGGGATTCGTGGCGAAGTAAAGCCAATGACTGGCATGCCCCGCGAAAGCAGGGCATCTAGCAAAACACCGACAGCGAGAAAACCACTTGACGGCTCGCATACTGTCATCACTCGCTTTCGCGGGTGATGACAAGTTTCTTTGATGTACGAGTGTGCATCCTTTCTCCATCCTCAGAAACCTTGCCCATGTCCAACACCGACCTCGAAATCATCGTCGAAGATCCCACCGCACCAGAGGACGACTCGCCCTCCGTCGTCAGCACGCGCACCATCGAGATCATCGTCTCGCTGGTTCTGCTGGCACTGGCCATCGTGCTTGGCTTTGACAACTGGCGCACCGGCATCGCCTGGGATTCCACCGGGCCTCAGCCGGGCTATTTCCCATTCTATCTCTCGGTCATTCTCGGCGGCGCCAGCCTTTACGGGCTGATCACGACGTTCTTCGCCCGTAGTGGCGGTTCCGACACTTTCGTCACCCGCGCACAATTGCGGCGCGTGGCGCTGGTGTTCATTCCCACCGCACTGTTTTGTCTCGCAACGCAATTCCTCGGCATCTATGTCGCGAGTTTCGTGCTGATCGCCGGCTTCATGCGCATGGTCGGCAAGATCGCGCTGTGGAAGTCGCTGCTCACCGCCTTCGTCTTCACCGCGATCATGTTCGTCACCTTCGATGTCGCCTTCGACGTCATCATGCCGAAGGGGCCGATCGAATCGGCTCTCGGTCGCTAGGACTTAAGCTATGGAAGCCTTTGGATTGTTGATGCACGGCTTTGCCGTGCTGATGACCTGGAAGATCATCTCGCTGATGGTTGTGGGTCTCGTGCTCGGCATCTTTGTCGGCGTGCTGCCGGGCCTCGGCGGCCCCAACGGCGTCGCCATTCTGTTGCCGCTGACCTTCACCATGGATCCGACCTCGGCCATCGTGATGCTGTCCTGTATCTATTGGGGCGCGCTGTTCGGCGGCGCCATCACCTCGATCCTGTTCAACATCCCCGGCGAGGCGTGGTCGGTGGCCACCACCTTCGACGGCTATCCTATGGCCCAGCAGGGCAAGGCCGCGGAAGCACTGACAGCGGCGTTCACGTCGTCCTTTATCGGCTCGCTGGTGGCCGTGATGCTGATCACGTTTCTGGCGCCGATGATTTCATCCTTCGCGCTGAAATTCGGCCCGCCGGAATTCTTTGCGGTCTATCTACTGACCTTCTGCTCCTTCGTCGGTCTCGGCCGCGAGGCCAAGCACAAGACCGTCATCTCGATGGCGTTGGGGCTGCTGATCGCCGGCATCGGCATGGACACGGTGTCGGGCAATCTGCGCATGACCTTCGGCTCGGACAATCTCCTGCGCGGCATCAACTTCCTCGTCGCGGTGATCGGCCTGTTCGGCATCAGCGAAATCCTGCTGACCATGGAAGAACGCCTCGCGCTGCGCGGCCACGCCGCCAAGATCAGCCTGCGCACGGTGCTCAAGGTCTGGATGGATTTGCCGAAATACTGGGTGACGCTGCTGCGCTCGTCGGTGATCGGCTGCTGGCTCGGCATCACGCCGGGCGGCGCCATTGCGGCCTCCTTCATGGGCTACAACCTCGCCAAGCGCTTCTCCAAGGATCCCGAGAGCTTCGGCAAGGGGCGCATCGAAGGCGTGTTCGCGCCGGAGACCGCGGCGCACGCGTCCGGAACCGCGGCGCTGCTGCCGATGCTGGCGCTCGGCATTCCAGGTTCCGGCACCGCGGCGATCCTGCTCGGCGGCCTGATGGTGTGGGGCCTCAATCCCGGGCCGCTGCTGTTCGTCGAGCACAAGGATTTCGTCTGGGGCCTGATTGCCTCGATGTATCTCGGCAATGTGGTCGGTCTCGTCATCGTGCTGACGACCGTTCCGGTCTTTGCCTCGATCCTGCGCGTGCCCTTTGCGGCAGTGGCCCCGATGATCGTGGTATCCTGCGCCATCGGCGCCTATGCGATCCAGAATGCGATGTTCGACATCTGGCTGATGCTGGGCTTCGGCGTCGTCGGCTATGTCTTCAAGAAGATCGGCATTCCGCTCGCGCCATTCACGCTGGCGCTGGTGCTCGGCAGCCGCGCCGAGGATGCGTTCCGCCTCGCCATGATCGGCTCCGGCGGCAGTGTTGGCGTGTTCTGGTCCAATGGCCTCGTCGGGACCATCACCACGCTGGCGATTACGCTACTGTTCTGGCCACTGATCGATCGCGCCTTTACGACCGTTGCACGCATCTGGCGGCCGACGCCGGTGACGACGTAAGTGGTGCTCGCGCCTGGCTGGATGGAGGCCTAATCCGGCAGTGACGGCTGCGCCAGATATGCCAGCAGCTTTATCTCGCGGCGTCCGCGGGTGACGGTGTCGAGCACGAGGCCCGACGAAAATGAGAGCACGCCGACGATCATCAGGCCGGTCGAGAGTACGGCGGTTGGCAGCCGAGGCACCAAACCTGTTTCCAGATAGGTGACGGTGAGGGGAATCGCGAGGCCGATGGAGACAATGCCGAAAAACAGGCCAATTGTGCCGAAGAAGCGTAGCGGCTTTTCCGAACGATAGAGCTTCATGATGGTGCCGAGGATCCGGAAGCCATCCTTCCACGTGTTGAGCTTGCTGATGGAGCCCTGCGGTCGCGCGAAATAGGGCGTCTCGATTTCAGCGACCGGCAGTGCGAGCTGCAGCGCATGAACGCTCAGTTCGGTCTCGATCTCGAAACCATCGGACAGCACCGGAAAGGATTTGACGAAGCGTCTCGAGAATACGCGATAGCCTGACAGCACATCCTTGAAGTTCTGACCGAACGTCATTGACAGAAAGCCGGTGAGCAGTGAGTTACCGGTACGGTGGCCAAGGCGATAGGCGGCAACCTGCTGCTCAATGCGGCGGCCGACGACCATGTCGAGGCGATCGTTTAACAGCGCTTCGATCATGGTTGGTGCGGATGTCGCGTCGTAGGTCGCATCGCCATCGACGAGAACATAGATATCGGCATCGACGTCACCGAACATGCGGCGGACGACATGACCCTTGCCTTGACGCGGCTCGCTGCGAACAATCGCACCCGCCTGCGAGGCTACTTCGCGCGTGCGATCTGTCGAGTTGTTGTCGTAGACATAAATCGTGGCGGCCGGCAGCGCTCTGCGGAAGTCGTTCACGACTGTTGCGACTGCGACCTCTTCATTGAAGCAGGGGATCAGGATAGCCACGCGGGGCGGTGCGGTCATGGAGCCTTCCTGCGGGTTCGAGGGGCAGCACGATCTCCGATCGACTGCGCCTGGACGAAGATGTGCTCCCGATTAATGCAGCCTCTGGCGTTAATTTTCATAGTACTTGATGGTTCGCCGCCTCAGACCACCTTGCCACGTCGCAATTCGGCGATCTCGTCGGCGCCAAAGCCGAACTCGGCGAGTAGCTCCTCGGTCTGTTCGCCGACTTCCGGCGGCCGGGCGGCCATGTGGCTCGGCGTGCGTGACAGCGTGAAGGGCTGAGCGACCAGCGTGATCTTGCGGTTCTGGTCGTTGGGAACGTCTTGGGCGAGGCCCAGATGCTTGACCTGCGCATCGGCGAACATCTGGTCGACGGAGTAGATCGGACCGCAGGGCACGCCGGCGGCATTGAGGTCGTTGACCCATTTTTCGGTGGTGCGCTTTTCGGTGCAGGCGCTGATCGCGGCGTTGAGCGCGTCGCGGTTCTTCGAGCGGGCAGGGCCGGTGGCGTAATCGGGATGGGTGATCAGTTCGGGGGCGCCGATGGCCTGGGCACAGCGCTCCCAGATCTTGCCGCCGGTGGTGGCGATGTTGATGTAACCGTCGGAGGTCCTGAACACGCCGGTGGGAATGCTGGTCGGGTGGTTGTTGCCGGCCTGCTTGGGCACGTCCTGTTCCATCAGCCAGCGGGCGGCCTGGAAATCCAGCATGAAGATCTGGGCTTGCAGCAGCGAAGTCTGCACCCACTGGCCCTGACCGGAGACATCGCGCTCCAACAGCGCTGTAAGGACGCCTAGCGCGCAGAACAGCCCGGCGGTGAGATCGGCCACGGGAATGCCGACCCGCATCGGGCCTTCGCCGGGAGCCCCGGTGATCGACATCAGGCCGCCCATGCCCTGGGCGATCTGATCGAAGCCCGGCCGCTTGTGATAGGGACCGTCCTGCCCGAAGCCGGAAATGCTGCCATAGACGATGCCGGGATTAATCGTCTTCAGGCTCTCGTAATCGATGCCGAGCCGGGCTTTTACATCCGGGCGAAAATTCTCGACCACCACATCGGCTTTCTCGACCAGCCGCTTGAACACGGCAAGGCCGCGGGGGTCCTTCAGGTTCAGGGTCATGGCCCGCTTGTTGCGGTGCAAATTCTGGAAGTCCGAGCCCTGCCGGGGGCCCCCGGGCTGCTCGGAACCGGCGTCGTCGCTCAACGCATCGATCTTGATGACATTGGCGCCCCAATCCGCGAATTGCCGGACCGCCGTCGGGCCGGAGCGGATCCGGGTGAGGTCGAGCACGGTAAAGCGGGAGAGGGCCTGCGAGGCGCGCGGGAAGGGCATTCAGAGGGCTCCGGTGGAGGCGGGAGATCGGAAGGTGCCTTACCTTTCGCGCAAACCGGCGGGCTTGTCATGCCCTGGAGCGGCATGGGGTGGCCTGCATTCCCGATAAGCTGAGTGAAAATCCATGAGATGGAACGCTACAAATGGTTGCAATTTGGGATGAGCTCGCGTGATCATTTGAGCGTTCGCATAACTGGCTGAATACTCGGGCAGTATTTGGAGTTTTGCGTATGTTGAAGGTATTCTGCTTGGGCTTATCCTTTTTGTGGTCGGCTATACGCTGGCAATGCGGCTGATGGCCCGGAGGGCGGACGTTCTGCATGGCCCGTTCATTCAAGCGGACCAGCGCATCAGCAAGCTGTAGCTATACGCGCTTGTAGTCATCCTCGATCCGGACGACGTCGTCCTCGCCGAGATAGCTGCCGGTTTGTACTTCGATCAGCTCCAGCGGAATCTTGCCGGGATTTTCCAGCCGGTGGATGGCACCGAGCGGAATGTAGATCGACTCGTTCTCGTGAACGATCTTGACGAGTTCGCTGACAACCACTCTGGCTGTACCGCGCACCACAATCCAGTGTTCGGCGCGATGGTGATGCATCTGCAACGACAGTCTCTCGCCCGCTTTCACCACGATACGTTTGACCTGATAGCGCGCGCCATCCACGAGTGATTGATACGACCCCCACGGGCGATGTACCTTGAGATGGTCTTCAGTGACCTGTGGTGCGGCCACCCTCAGCTTCGTAACGAGGCGCTTCAGGCCATTGGCATCCTTCTGGCGCGATACCAGGACCGCGTCCTGCGTCGCCACCACCACAAGATCGTCGACGCCTTCCAGCGCGACCACCGGGCCATCGCTCGCGACGTGACAGTTGCGCGAGTCCTCGAACACTGCGATGCCCTGTGCGGCATTGCCCTGCGCGTCTTTTGCAGAGAGCTCCCAGACCGCAAGCCACGAGCCAACATCCGACCAGCCGCAGGACACCGGCACGACGGAGGCTCGTATGGTCTTTTCCATCACCGCATAGTCGATTGAGATCGACTTCGCCTTGCCGAAGGCGTGGGCATCGAGGGTGAAGAAGCCGAGGTCACGCCCGGCCTTCGTGATAGCCTCAGCGATGGTTTCAACGCTATCCGCATCAAAGTTGCGATATTCGTCCAGCAGCATCGCCGCGCGGAACATGAAGTTGCCGCTGTTCCAGAGATAGCCGGCCTCGATATAGCCGGTCGCTGTTGCGAGGTCGGGCTTCTCGACGAATTTGAATACACTCTTCACATCGCCAGCGATCGGCCGTCCCGGCGAGATGTAGCCGTATTCCGTGGCCGGCTGTTCCGGCTTGATGCCGAACGTTACAATATGACCGCTGTCGGCGGCGACCAGTCCCTGACGGCAGGCAGCCACGAAGGCGGGCGTGTCCGTAACGACATGGTCGGCGGCAAGCGCCAGTACAACAGCATCTTCGTCGCGTGTCTGCGCGAAGGCAGCGCCAGCAGCGATCGCCGGTCCGGAATCGCGGCGCGTGGGCTCGAGCAGCACATCGGCGTCGAGCCCGATCTCATCGAGCTGCTCACGCACCATGAAGCGATAGGAGGCGCTGGTGATTACGATGGGACGCTCGAATAAAATGGAGTCCGAGACACGCAGTATCGTATCCTGAAAGGTCGAGCGGGCTCCGAACAGAGGCAAAAACTGCTTTGGACGTCCTTCGCGCGATGACGGCCACAACCGGGTTCCGGCTCCGCCACACATGATCAGGGGAATAATGCGCTTGCTCATCAGTTACCGGACCTTTATCGCCATGCCGTCGTCGGAAACCTTCATCCGGCAAAGTCGCCGCATATCAACGACCGGCCATGCCCTCGTCAATGGAACGGAATCCCGCTCAGGAAGCCTGCGGCGAGCGATCGGGGACTGAGTGCAGCGGCGTTACCAGTCTCTCCGGTGACTCTATCGGCTGGGTCAATGCAGGGGGAGCGTGGCGATCCGGCCGGGTAGACGTCAGGCGGCGGCCAAGGCGGATCGAGGGTTCCTCAATCAGCTTGACCGACAGCCAGGCGACCGGGATCGTCAGCAGGATGATAATAAGAGAAGTCGCTAGTCCGACCTCAATCGGGCGAGCTACTGCCCATGGCTGGCTGCGCAGATAGTGGCAGATGACTTCGAGAAAGACGACGTTGAAGAGATAGAAACTGTAGCTGATTCGTCCGAGAAAGATGGATACGGGTCTTTCAAGGAAAACGCCGAATGAGCCGCCCTTGCCGTAATAAAGTGCGGTCACCAGCGCTGCCGCAGCGACGTGCTGAAGGGTCGATCTGAAGATGATCACAATCAGAAGAGCCACGAGCCAGCCCCACGACGGCAGGCAACGCGCGATCCAGGCGCCAGCTCGTGTTGGGATCAGCGCGCCGAGTGCGAAGCAGACCCAGAATTGCTTGAAGTACATCATGTAGGGTTTCAGCCAGGCGGCCTTGAAGATCACAACAAGGGTGAGCGATATGGCAAACAGGCCCCATTCGCCGCCCAGCCGGAATCCGGCATAAGCGAGCAGAAGAAAGATCGCTGCAATGAACTCGACGTTCAACGTCCAGGTCGCACCGTTGATCGTTATTTCGTAGAGCGTAGCATTCAGGAGAAACCTGTCGAATGAGACAGGAATGCCTACGGGGGGGAACACGACTGCACAAGCGACAAGGCAGACGAACAGCGCGGGATAAATACGCAGGAAACGGCGCACCAAAAATTTAAGCGACATCGGTGCGAAGCGTTCAGTATTGTGCCGCAAGCTGTTGAAGAGAACGGCTCCGCTGAGAACAAAGAAAATGACAACTGCGGTCTCGCCGTTGAATAGCTTGAGTACGATCTTTGTCGCACGCCCGTAGGTGTCATCGATCTTTAGAATGCTCTCATAGAGAATGCGGGAAATCTGGGTCGGGTCGATGCCCAGAATGGTATGAAACACCACGACGACGAGAGCTGCGTATCCTCTAAGGCCGTCCAACTGGTTGTTCCGGTTGGTGTTCAATGGAGCTGCAGGCGCATTCGATTGCATTTATAAAGTACTCGATCCGATGTACTGGGTGCGGAGGGCGTGATCAGACTTTTATTCCGGGGCCATAGTGTCAAATAGGATGGCCCAAACGAGGTATTAGACACTTATGCGAAGCATTGTGCTAGGCGCCACCGGCGTTGTCGGGGGACACATTATCGAACAACTGCTGCTGCAGACGGGGGAAATGCCGTTTGCATTGTCGCGTTCCCCGCCGGCGCAAGACGCTCGCAACGTGTGCTGGTTTCGCGGCGATCTAACCGACCTTTCGGCACTGACTCTCCCTGATTTTTCCACAATATACTGTACCGCCCATGCGGGCTCGCTCGCCGCCGGGCTCCCTCATCTGGTAGGTCCGGGCGTTCAGCGCCTCGTGCTTTTCACATCCTCCAGCGTCGTTACCAAGCTCAATTCCGATGTGGCATACGAGCGTGAGGGACTTCAACGGCTGGCTGCAGGAGAGGCGGCGACGATCGCGTTTTGCGAAGAGCGAGGCATCGCATGGACGGTTTTACGTCCGACCATCATCTACGATGAAGGACGCGATGCGAATATTTCGCGGCTTGCCCGGTTGATAGCGAAGTTCGGTGTACTGCCCTTGGCGGGGTGGGGAGCAGGACTACGGCAACCGGTGCACGCGCAGGACCTGGCCGTTGGTGCGCTCCAAGCTGCAGCCAGTCGGGCGGCTTGGAACAAGACCTATGCGCTGCCGGGGGGGGATACGATCAGCTACCGCGAAATGGTGGGCCGGATCTTTGACGGACTTGGGAAGCCGCGACGGATCGTTCCGGTGCCGGTGGCGCTTTGGCGGGTGGCTTTCTTCTTGCTGCAACGGTGGCTCCCGAATGCGAATGCCTCCATGGGAACCCGGATGTCGAAAGACATGACTTTTGACGCTAGGCTTGCGCGTGAGGATTTCGGTTGGAATCCACGCGGTTTTCGTCCGCGCTTCGATCACCTGTAGGGATACAACATGCGAGGGTGAGCGAAGTCATGTTTGCGCGCCTAGGCGCTCAGACAATTTCCTTGTCGAACGTATAGGCCTCGATCATATCGTCGACCGGCCCGATCGCTCTAACTTGTCCTTTGTCCATCCAGATCGCCTTGTTGCACCAGCGTTTGCAAATCTCCGGGCTGTGGGACGCCAGCACGAGCACGTTGGCGCTCTCGACAAAGGATTCGATACGGTGTTGAGCCTTTGCGAGAAATCCCGCATCGCCGGCGACGATCCATTCGTCCATTAGCAGGATTTCGGGCGCGAAGCAGGTGGCAACGGCGAATGTCAGGCGCGTCATCATGCCCGATGAGTAGGTCCTGACCGGAATATCCAGATAGTCGCCGAGTTCCGTAAATTCCACGATGTCGGCGATCCGCTCTTCAACCTGCTGAGCCGTCAGGCCGAGGATGAGGCCTCGTAACCTGATATTATCATAGCCGCTGACCTCACCGTCGATTCCGAGGCTGATATCAAACATCGGAGAGATGCGTCCCTGGGTCCGTATGACGCCTGCAACAGGCTCATAGATGCCGGCCATCACACGCAGCAGAGTTGTCTTTCCTGCGCCGTTGGAACCAATTAGTGCCACGCGGTCACCGGCCTCGATGTTGAGCGTCACATTCCGCAGCGCTTCGACCGAGATCCGTTGATTGGCGTCGCTGGCGAGCTGTCCGCCAGAGCCGCGAAACAGTAGGCTTTTTTTCAATGAGCGAGAACCGCCGTGATAGATCGGAAATGAAACACTGACGTTGTCGAGCGCGAGCAACGTCTCATTGGCGGATGTGCTTCCGGCGATACGCATGACAGTCAGACCCAGTAGGAAATACGTGAACGGAAGCGCGTGAAGAACGCACCCGCAACAGTCAGATTGATCGCCGTGATCAGTAGGACGGCGACGTAGTTTTTCATGGATGGTGCGGTGCCAAGCAGCGGAGCGCGAACGATCTCGATGAGATGGAAGAACGGATTCAGGTCGGCAACGAAGGCCTTGTTCTTCAGCAGCTCCGGCTTCCAGAAAATCGGGGTGATGAAAAAGACAATCTGAACCATCGAATTGATGAGCTGCGGAATGTCGCGGAAGCGCGCCGACAGCATTCCGATAAACATGGTGGCGAGCGCGCCGTTGAGCACGATGAAGAACAGTCCCGGGATCGCCAGCAACATCACGGGCCCGGGCCAGATCTGAAAGTACAGTAGTACGCCGAAGTAGATGACGAAGTTGTGCGCGAAGATGACTAGCTTGCTCCAGGTCGATCGATAGACATAGACCGTGTAGGGCAGCCGGATCTGCTTGATGTAGGACTCGGCGCCCGTGAACAGGGTGCCGCCCTCGGTCAGAAAGCTGGACAGGAACGTCCAGACCAAAAGTCCCACGCAGAGGAACGGAAGAAATTCGTCGATCGGCGATTTGAAGAGCTCGGCATAGACGACGCCGAGCGCGACCACCATGATGGCCATACTGGCCGTCAGCCAGAACGGTCCCAACAGGGATCGGCGATAGCGCTGGAGGATATCGTTCCAGCCGAGCCGCACCCAAAGCCGCCACATCCCGAGTCCCGACACGATGTCTTCGGTCGCGGTCGACAGTGCGTTGTCGCCGCCGCTGTGGCTAACAATGGGGGCGTTTGAACTGCTATGTGCGTGCAGCGTTTGTGACATGCGTAGAGATACCCGATCCTTCGTCATCGCCCCGAGCGACGCTGGCGAACTGCATCTTCGTAGACGTTTTTCATGCGGGAGAGAAACCGCTCCCGGCCATATTCTTCGTGTGCCCGCTTGCGACCGGCATCGCCAAGACGCTTGGCCAGCGAGGGATCGTCAAGGATGCGTTCAAGCGCCGATTTCAGGTCTGCAACGTCATCGACCGGCACGGTGATGGCTTCCTGACCATCCCGGGCGACGTGTGGAACGGCGGTGGGGAGTGCAGTATTCACGATGGGCAATCCGGCGGCCATCGCTTCAAGTTGGACAATACCAAACGCTTCAGCGGGTGTCACCGAGGGGAACGCGAAGACGCGTGCGGCATACAGATGGGCCTTAACCTCGCTGGTTGGTATCCGGCCGGCGAATGTCACACGATCCGCAACTCCCAGTCTCAGTGCCATCTGTTCGAGTTCGCTGCGCAGTTCGCCTTCGCCGATGAGTACAAGCTGCGCATCAAGGTCGCTCAGCGCTGCAATCAGATGCTTAAATCCCTTATAGGGGACAAGGCGGCCGATTCCGAGGATCATCCGAGGATACCGTTTCCTCAGCTCCTGCGCGCGGGCCTGCTCTTCAGCCGTGCAACTGCTCCAGGCGTCAACGTCGGCGCCGTAGGGAACGACGACCCATTTCTCGCGGAAGCTTGCCAAGATCGGTGAGCTCTGCGCCGTCGATTCATGGCTGACGACGATTTTATCGGCCCGGCGCAGCGTCGCCATGATCGCCGGCGTAACCAGCTTGCTGAGCAGCGAAAAGCCGATGATGTCGGCGTGCCAGTAGACGATCAGCGCCGTGCTTGCGGGCAGATGGGCAACTGCCAGGTCCGAGAGCGGGAAGGGAGCATGATGGACGACAACGTCGCAGGACTTCCCGCGCTGCAGCAGCCGAAGTGGAAATGTTGGAGCCAATGGCGTCGAAAAAAACGTTCCGAGAGACGTCACGGCTTCCACTGGCACGCCATCATTCTCGTATTCGCGTGACAAGCCCTTGCGACGAGCGACGAGGATAGCGTTGTCAATCTTATCATGCGGAAACTTGCACAGCTCGGCGATCACGAATGGGATGCCGCCATCCACGTCGGGTCGATAGATCTTGTAGCTGTGAAGGACTTTCATGATGCGATGTTTCAGTCGGAGACGGACTATCCTATCCGAGGGACGTCCGCCACGAATGGCTTCAGACAGAGCGGAGCGAAAAGGGAGACGTCTGTTGCAGGGACCGCGCGGGGTCTAGAGCCTCTATGACGATCGAGAGTGCTTCGAGCCATGTACCGAAGCGATCAGCCGTCATTCCCGGCGCGTGAAGTAGCGGAAGCCGTGGGTCTTGATCAGCTCATCACGCTTTGCGAGCTTGAGATCTTCCGTCATCATCTCGGTCACCAGTTCTTCGAAGGTGGTCTTCGGATGCCAACCGAGCTTCTGCTTGGCCTTCGAGGCGTCACCTAGCAGGGTCGCAACTTCGGTCGGGCGGAAGTACCGGGGATCGACGGCAACGATGCATTTGCCGGATGCGGCATCGTAGCCCTTTTCATCAACGCCGGTGCCTTCCCACCGGATCTTGAGATCGATCGCGGCGGCCGCGAGGTCGACGAAATCACGCACCGAATGCTGGACACCGGTCGCGATCACGAAATCTTCCGCGGTCTCCTGCTGTAGCATCAGCCACTGCATTTCGACGTAGTCGCGGGCGTGTCCCCAGTCGCGCTTGGCGTCGAGATTGCCGAGATACAGCCGCTCCTGGTGACCGAGGTGGATGCGCGCGAGTGCACGCGTAATCTTGCGCGTGACGAACGTTTCGCCGCGCAGAGGGGACTCGTGATTGAACAGGATGCCGTTGCAGGCATAGATCCCGTAGGCCTCGCGGTAATTGACCGTGGTCCAGTAGGCATACAGTTTTGCGATTGCATAGGGCGATCGCGGATAGAAGGGGGTGGTCTCCTTTTGAGGAATTTCCTGTACTAGGCCATAGAGTTCCGATGTCGATGCTTGGTAGAAGCGGGTGGTCTTCTCACGCTTCACGATCCTGATAGCTTCGAGCATGCGGAGCGCGCCGAGCGCATCCGAATTGGCGGTGTATTCCGGCTCCTCGAACGACACGGCCACGTGGCTCTGGGCCGCGAGATTGTAAATCTCGTCAGGCTGCACCTCGGCAACAATCCGGACCAATGCAGAGGAATCCGTCAGATCGCCATAATGCAACGTGAGGTCGAAATTCTGCTCGTGCGGGTCGAGATAGAGATGGTCGATCCGATCAGTATTGAAGAGCGAAGCTCGCCGCTTGATGCCGTGCACCGCATAGCCCTTGGCCAGCAGGAGTTCCGCCAGATAGGCGCCATCCTGGCCGGTGATACCGGTAATCAATGCGGTTTTAGAAGACATGGTGCAAGCCGCTCTGCTAAGGGAGATTGGGTCTCAGATTGTTGCGATGGGAGCTGTCGACTGCAACCCCAGTGAATAGTCAATTTGCCAGTCAAATCAACTATTTTGATCGGACCGGCACGCCTTAGCATGGCGATCAAATCCCATGCAATCCCGCTGATTTTTTACCTGTGAGCATATCCGCGGAGCCCATAAGCAGGTAAGCCTTCGCGGTAGATTGTGCGAATTTGAGGGCGGTTGGGCCGGAGCCTGTCCGCGATCCGGAATACCGAGAGAGACGATGTCGTCCCAATTTGAAACTGTGTACAGGAACCGCAAGGTATTGGTCACCGGCCATACCGGATTCAAGGGATCCTGGCTGTCCAGCTGGCTGCATCTGCTCGGTGCCGATGTCTACGGCATGAGCCTCGAACCGGACACGACGCCCAGTCTGTTCAACGCGATAGGCCTTGGCGATCTGATGCGTTCAGAGATCATCGATATCCGCAATGCCCCCGATGTCAGGCAGGCTGTCGAGGCCTGTGCACCGGAAATTGTTTTTCACCTCGCCGCGCAGCCGCTGGTCCGCAAGTCCTACAGCGACCCAATTGAAACATTTGCGACGAATGTCGTTGGCACTGCGGCTGTGCTCGATGCCTGCCGACAATGCAGCTCAGTGAAAGCGGTTGTCTGCGTGACAACCGATAAGGTCTATCTGAATAAGGAAGAAAGTCATCCTTATGTCGAGGGTGACAGGCTGGGCGGGCTCGACCCCTACAGCGCCAGCAAGGCCTGCGCGGAGCTGGTCGCTTATGTGTACCAGCGCAATTTTCATCGCGCTGGTGGCGTGCCTCTGATCGCGACAGCCCGTGGCGGCAATGTTGTCGGGGGCGGGGACTGGTGCTCGGACCGGATCATTCCGGATATCGTGCGTGCGTTGGCCGCGCGGCAACCGCTGAAGCTGCGCAATCCCGCCGCCGTGAGGCCCTGGCAGCATGTTCTCGAGCTGTGCGAAGGCTATTTGGAGCTGGGCGCGCGACTGTTTGCCGATGAGCGCGATATCGCCGACGCCTGGAATATCGGCCCGATGGCTGAAAGCACACTGACCGTCAGCGAACTCGTCAAGCTGGCCTTGACGTTGTGGAAGCTGCCCGAGCATCCGGTGGAAGTGGAGCGCGCGGCGCTGCACGAGGCGCAATTGCTGCGCCTGAATATCGAGAAATCGCTCCAGCGCCTGGACTGGCGACCGCGCCTCTCGGTCAACAAGACGCTGACCTGGACCGTGGACTGGTACAGAGATTACTACGAAGCTCCTGCACGTGCACGCGATATGACATTCGCGCAAATCAAGTCGTTCCAGAACATGATGGCGCCGAACCGTTGACCCATTCCGGCGCAGTTCTGATAACCGGAGCGACCGGCTTCATCGGTCGCCACTTGGCCCGGCATCTTGCGGGGCTGGGCTATGCCGTCAGCTCGCTGCAGCGCTCCGATACTCCCGTCGATGGTGTGAGCGCGACCATCGTAGTGCCGGAATTCCAGCCGTCGGCCATTGCGCATGCCTTGTCCGGCCGGACCTTCGATCTCGTGTTCCATCTGGCTAGCTATGGCGTTAACCCTACCGAGCGCGATGCAGAGGCCATGTTTCGGGTCAATGTCGATGTGACGCGGAGTGTGGTGCAGCAGGCCAAACTCTGCGGGGCGAAGGCTGCGGTCATCAGCGGCAGCGGGGGCGAATACGACCTCGCGGGCGTCACCAGTCCGGTGACGGAGCAGCAGCCTCTCGAAACGTTCAAGCTGTACGGGGCTTCCAAGGCCGCCGCGAGCCTCTGCGCGCTGGCCATGGCGCGAGATCTCGGTTTGCCCCTTGTCGTGGGGCGGCTGTTTGGCGTATTTGGCCCCGGAGAAGCGCCGCACCGGCTGCTGCCTAGTCTGGTGAATAGTCTACAGAACAATGAGCGCGTGCGGCTGTCGGCGGGCCTGCAGCGCCGGGATGCGCTATATGTCGACGATGCAGTTGCGGCCCTGATCGAACTGGCGCTGTGCGTCAAACGAGAGCCGCAGGTCGTCGTCAATATCAGCTCGGGGGATGCGCAGACGGTGCGCGCGTTTGCCGAAATGGTTGCGGACACATTGCAGGCGCCGCGAACCCTGCTTGGTTTCGGCGATATCGACACCAGGCCGGACGACGTTGCCTGTTTTGCAGGTGACCCGCAGCGCCTTTTTGAGCTTACGGGCTGGAAGCCCGCTCACACATTGGCGAGTGGGATACGTGCGGCAATCGACGGTATGACAATTCGAGCGAGAACATGAACGGTACTGCTGAGCAAATAAAACGGCGGCTGATTTCTATCTCGGTACCCGTTCTCAACGAAGAGGGAAATATCGACCAGTTGATCCTGCGTCTGCAGGGCGTTGCCCGCGATAATCCCGCATATGATTTCGAGTTCGTCGTCACCGACAATGCCAGTACCGATGAAACATTTGCGAAGCTCGCCGAACATGCGGTAGCGGAACCTCGGCTTCGCGTGTTCAAGTTCTCGCGTAATTTCGGCTTCCAGCGCTCGATCCTGTTCAATTTGCTGAATACCCGAGGCGATGCCGCCGTTCAGGTCGATGCCGACCTGCAGGATCCGCCCGAACTGATCACGCAGTTTCTCGAGAAGTGGGAGCGCGGTTTCAAGGTCGTTTATGGCATCCGCCGCAAGCGCAAGGAAAATCTCGCGTTGCTGTGGGCGCGTAAGATACACTACCGGCTGCTGCGAATGCTGAGCGAAGTCGAAGTCCCTGTCGATGCGGGCGATTTCCGCCTGATCGATCGTTCGGTCATCGAGCACCTACGCAGCTTCGAGGATCGGTCGCCATATCTTCGCGGAATCATCGCGTCGATCGGCTATGCGCAGGCCGGCATCGTCTATGACCGTGCAGAGCGAACCGTCGGCAAGAGCAAGTTCAATTTCTTCAAGCTGCTGACGCTATCGATCGACGGCGTGTGCAGCCAGTCGACGAAGCCGCTGCAATACATCACGATGTTCGGCTTCGCGGTCTGCGGCATTTCAATCCTGCTGATGGTCGCGTATCTGATTGACTATATCTTCACCAGCGGAACCGATCCGCGCGGCTTTACGACGCTAGTTCTCCTGACCTTGGCTTCCATCGGGCTGAACGCAGCCTTCGTCGGGTTGCTCGGTGAATATATCGGCCGAATATTCAGCACCGTACGCGGCGGTCCCGTTGCAATTGTCTCCGACCGCATCGATTCCTTTGCTATCGAGCATGAAGAGAACATGGAGATTCGATCCAAATGAAGGCCATTATTCTCGCCGGCGGATTGGGCACCAGACTCTCGGAGGAGACCGATCTCCGGCCAAAGCCGTTGGTCGAGATCGGCGGCCGCCCCATTCTCTGGCACATCATGAAAATGTATGATGCAGCCGGCATCAGGGATTTCATCATCTGCGGTGGATATAAGGCCTCGATGATTAAGCGCTACTTCGCGAATTATCGTCTTGAAGAAAACGACATCGAAGTCGATACGCTGACCGGCAGTATTCGCTATCTATCGACTACGGTGCAGGAGCACTGGAAGGTGACAGTGATCGATACGGGTATCGAGACCATGACAGGCGGGCGGCTGCAGAAGGTCTGCCATCTGGTGCAGGGCGGCCCGTTCTGCGTAACCTATGGCGATGGCGTTTCGGACATCGATATCGCTGCGCTGATCGACGCGCACAAGAAGCACGGCAAGCTGGCTACCATCACTGCCGTACCGAGCCCGGGTCGCTTCGGCATTCTGGACATCAATGCAGGTGGCGGCGTTGATGAATTTCTGGAGAAGCCGCATGCGGAGATGGGCTGGATCAACGGAGGCTTCTTCGTTCTGCAGCCGGAAGCGCTCAATTATATCGAGGATGAGACCACGATCTGGGAGCGCAAGCCGCTCGAGAAGCTGGCCAAGGACGGACAACTGGTCGCGTACCGACATTCCGGGTTCTGGAAACCCATGGATACACTGCGCGACAAGCGGGAACTCGAGCAGCTTTGGTCCGAAAATCCTCCATGGAAGAAGTGGTCGTAGGATAACGCCATGAGCGCCCCAGAATTTGATCCCTATAGCAACGACTACAAGTCCCTCGTCAACGACTCGCTGGCGTTTTCGGGGCTGGACGTCGATTACTTTACGCGGGTTAAGGCAGAGTATCTGAAGGACATTCTGCTCAAGACCTTCGGCAAGACAGAGGTCGACGTGCTAGACCTCGGCTGTGGGATCGGAAATTATCACGCACTGCTCCGGCCTTCGCTCCGGTCGCTTGCGGGCATCGACGTCTCGAGCGAAAGCATCAAGATCGCCACGACCAGAAATGCCGATGTAAACTACAAGGCGTTCGATGGCTCGGATATTCCGTTCGCGGAGAACTCGTTCGACGTCGTGTTCGCCGTCTGCGTGTTTCATCATATTCCCGTCGCGGCGCGGGCGGCGCTGATCGAAGACGCCAGGCGCGTGCTGCGCGATGGCGGCATCTTCGTCATCTTCGAGCACAATCCCATTAACCCGCTGACGATGCGCGTGGTCAATCGTTGCGTGTTCGACAAGGACGCCATTCTTCTGAAAAGCGCCGAAGCCGAAGGGTTGCTCGCGAATGGCGGCTTCAAGGATGTCCAGTCGCGCTTCATTCTGACCATCCCGTCATTCAACAAGGTGACGCGTATGCTGGATCAGTCGTTCGGAAGGCTCCCGCTGGGTGCTCAATATTTCTCGATGGGCCACGTCTGATGCTAAAGCCGAGTGCGGCTGATCGTCGCCGTCTTGGCCTGTTGCTTGTGCGGTTTTCGGTTTCCGGTCTGTTCAACGGCATGGTCTATGCTGCCGGATTTCTCGCAGCACTACGGTTTCTGAATTTGCCGAGTTCTGCTGCGTCGTGCGTCGGCTACCTCGCGGGCCTTGCGGCGGGCTTTCTAATGCACAGGAATTTCACGTTTCTGATTGGCGGTTCCTGGAAGCGCCAGATGGTCAAATACGGCGTCGCCCAGGCCGGGGTGATGTCGGTTGTATCCGGGGTCTCCTACATTGCCGCCAATGTCCTGCAATGGCCGACCTATGCGGTCATCGCCTCGGGGATCGTCGTGGCGCCGGTCCTGACGTTCACGCTGTTGAATTACTGGGTCTTTCCACCTAGAACCGACGCGGCTTTCTAAGGACGATGAAGTGGCTGATCTGCGTGACGTTCTGGCGATTCCTCAAATCTATCAAGGCTTTCAGAGGGCCGGTGGCTTCTTTGGCGCGCGCCTGACCGCGATGCAGAGGTATCTGCCCATCGCGGAGGATACTCGGATCGTCGACGTGGGTTGCGGTCCCGGCTACTTGCGGGATTTTCTGCCGAGATCCTCTCAGTATTTCGGCTTCGACACCGACGAGCGCTACATCGCGCGCGCGCGAAAAACGCAGCAGCCGCAGGATCGCTATCGTTGCCAGATCTTCGACGAGGCTGCAGCGGCCGAAGTTACTCCTGTCGATATCATCATGATGAACGGGTTGTTGCACCACCTGACCGACGACGAAGCACGCAATCTTCTGGCGGCGTCCGTCTCCGCGCTGAGCCCGGGCGGCCGAATTTTCACGCTGGACGGATGCTATATTCCCGGACAGACGCTGTTCCGGAAGACGCTGCTAGACTGGGATCGCGGCCAGTATGTCCGCACTGCTGAGCGCTACAAGGCGCTCTTCCCGGGCGCCGCCGTGTCACTATCAGCGTATGTCGATGAAGACCTGTCGCGGATCAGCTACACGTTTCTGAGTATCGTTGCGACTAAACACGGAACGAGTTGAGTTCGGCGACGCCAGTGGCGTGGTGTCGGCGTTCTTTTCGATCGACATTCTCGCGCTGAACGACCGCCGAAACAGGACCTGAAGACGACAAGGTAACTATGACGCGGACCTCCTTCTTGCCATCCTTGCTTCCGCCCTCCGGCGGGTCTCGCGTCATCCTTGCTCTGTTCGCCATTCTTCCGATTGTAGTGGTTCTCACGAACTATGAGGTGCTGGGCAATCGCGTCGCGGATATCGACACCTGGTTCTATTACGGCCACTTCACGTCGCTGGGGCAGTACCGCAATGTCGATGCCTTCATCGGCAACAACTACTACCAGACCCGGCTGCCATACCTCATTCCCGGCTACGTCATCTTCTCGCTGTTCTCCGAGACATGGGCCAAGTTCATTCTGGCCTACCTGAGCTATGCGGTGACGACCGCCAGTTTCTATTATCTCGTCGCTGCGAATTTCGATCGCCAGAAGGCGATGCTGGTCACTGCGCTGTTCGCGACGGATGTTTTCTTCGTTCGCGGCTATGGCTGGAACTATGTCGATATCGGCGTTCTCGCTTATTTCACCATCGGTATGGCCGCGCTGACATGGGCGGGCAAGGAACAGGCGGGGCGTTTCGTCAAACTGGCGCTGGCGGGATTTGCCTTTGCCTGCATGTTGTTCATTCACTTGGGCTCGACCATCCTCGCTGCGCCTGCATTGGCCTATGTCTGGTATCGCATACCGGAGGCACGCACACGCCGGGGCATGAACTGGACCATTGCCGGGATCGTGGTCGGCGCCGTCATTGCGCAGTTGCTGTTCGGCATTCTGAACAAGGCCATCTGGGGCAGCCGCTTCTTCTTCCTCGTTGAGCAACTGGCGGTCGGCAAGATCGAGTTGAAGACGAATCCGAGCTGGGAATCCCCGTTTGCGCTGCTGCGGAACGGTCCCTGGGTCACCGTCCACTTTGGCATCTGGCTCGCATCCGTAGCGGCGCTGATCCTCAGCCTGCTCGGCCGGGTGCGCTTCGAACGTCCGGCCATCGTCTGGCTGTCGTCTGTTGTCGTCCTCTATGCGGCGCTGTTTGCGGTCGATGCGGCAGGCTTTTCGAACTTCACCATGCGTGAAGGTTTGCGCATGACCTTCTTCCTCACAACGTCATATTTCTGTCTGCCGTTTCTCATCGGGGCGACGCTACCGCGGTGGGCTACCAGTTCCGTGGTTGCGATCTGCGTCCTTGCGCTAGCAGCCAATCTGCGCCTGCATCTCGATGAGCATCTCGTCGATGGACGCATTTTGGCGGCGGTGATCGCGCTGGCCCTCAGTCTGGGTTTCTATGTGCGGCGGGCAGCGATCATGGCTGCCGCGCTAGTTGTCGTCATTGTCGCGCGTTTCTTCGTTGTGTGGCCGTTCGCACAGAACGAGACGATCTATCAGGCCCATGCGCTCATTCAGTCGCTGGCCGGAGATGACCTTCCGCGGTTCATTACGTCGGACAAGGATCCGCTCTATGGGTCTATTCTTGCCTGTGTGATCAGCACCTTCACCGAGCGGGCATGGTGGATGCACGGACAGAATTTTCCGGAGCTTCCGCCGCAGGCGATGTGGAACAAGAGCAAGGTGTTTCTGCTTAGCTCGACCATCAAGGATCCCAATGAGGCCGCGCGATTGCTTGGGCCGAATGTGGACAAGATCGAGCCTATCGCGTCGTTCCGTCTGGGCGCATCGAGTAGTACATTTTATGTGTCGCAGTTCGAGATAACGAACCGGATCGGCTTTCCCGCCGCTTTCGCAAAGTTTCAGGGACATAGTTCCGCGATCCCTGCAACGGCGCTTCCTTCGACGATCGAGGGAGATTCGATCCGCGGTGAAGGCCGCCTGGCGGACGGCAAGTCGAAGGCGGGCTATCTCACCTTCGGGCCCTATGCATCACTGTCGCGCGGAAAATACAGGTTTGTCTTCAAATACGGTCCGAGCTCCGGTCAGCAGGAATGGGACGTGGTGGTGCTGGATGCCGGCAAGGGCATGCGTACATTGGCGAAAGGCACGTTTGCCCCAACCGACAAGGTCGGGCAGGAGGTGACGGTCGACATCGATCTTCCCAGTGACGTGATCAATCTCGAGACCCGGACGCACTTTGCGGGTAACGGTACGCTGGGCGTTTCCGCCATCGGCATCATTCCGCTAGACTGACGAGACAACGCAGGTCCTCCAGGTCCTGCGGCGAACAACTATGAAACGCTGAAAATGTTGAACCCGGATTTCGATCGGAACGACCGTTGAGCAAGACAGCTTTGGTGACCGGTGCGTCCGGACAGGACGGCAGCTATTTGATCGAGCTGTTGCTTGAGCGTGGCTATCACGTGCACGCACAGTCACGCGATCCGGCCGCAGCTGTCGAAACCGGACCGGCGATCACCTGGCACTCCGGCGACATCGCTGACGGCGAATTTCTGAAGCGATTGATCGGCGAGACCTCGCCCGATGAGATCTACAATCTTGCAGCGATCACGCGCCCGGGATTGTCGTGGCAGTACCCGGAGCAGACGGCAGTTCTGAACGCTCTGGTGCCGCAGCGCATTTGCGACCTGCTGGCTCAGGCAGGTTCGTCATGCCGGCTATTTCAAGCCTCGACGTCTGAAATGTTCGATGGCGAACATGGGCAAGCCCAGAGCGAAGCCACGCCGTTCAATCCGCAGTCGCCCTATGGAATATCGAAGGCGTTCGCGCATCGGACCGTCGGTGCATTTCGTAAACAGCGAGGTTTGCACGCGTCATGCGGCATTCTGTTTAATCACGAAAGCCCGCGTCGCGGGCTCAGTTTTGTGTCGCAGAAAATTGCCCATGCGGTGGCGGCTATCTCGTTGGGAATGCGGGAGACTCGTGAGCTGGATGAACGCGAGCGGCCGATCGTTGCCGAAGGCAAGCTGCATCTCGGCAATATCCATGTTCGCAGGGATTTCGGTTTCGCTGGCGATGTCGTGGTGGCGATGCATCTGATCGTTACCAGCAGCCAGCCCGACGACTACATCATCGGCACGGGCGAGAGTCGCTCGATCGCGCAATTCTGCGAGCAGGCGTTTTGTCATGTCGGCCTCAACTGGGAGGACCACGTGGTCGTCGATCAGGCGCTGGAGCGCAACGTCGACACACCCTTTACCCAGGCCGACGCGTCAAAGCTGACTGCGCGGCTTGGATGGAAACCGAAAGTCAGTTTCGACGCGCTGGTCGACATGATGGTGAATGAGCGGATCCGTATCCTGCGGAGCGGCTAGGACCGGTCTTTGGCGCGGCTCGCATGGAGCCCGCGCAGCATGCCGTTCAAGCGGCTCGCCAGAACCTGCCAGTTGCGCTGCGCTAGCCATGTGGCCGCATTGGTTTGCATCTCTTTCCTCGCATCGTGATCGCCCAGCAATTGCGCGATGCCGCGGTCGACGGCGTGCTGCTCAAATCCATCGAACCTGACGACTGCGGTCCCCAGCTCGTCGAAGATGGCCGCGGGCGTGACAGCAACGGGAGTGCCGCTGGCCAGCGCAATGCGCACGGCGCCGCTGGCGGATTCCGGGCTCTCATCATAGGGGAGGATCAACAGGTCGCACTCTGTGAGCTGGGCAAGGCTGCTGTTGTCGGTCTGGAAATCAGTCTTCCACTCGATCAGTTCAAACACGCCAAGTGTTTTTGCCAGCGCCTTGCAGCGCGCGATTTCGTCTGTGGATGTCGCCGATTCATACTCGGCGTTGACGAGCCGCAGCCGAATGTTCGGCCATTTCTGCCTGAGGTTGACCAAAGCGTGGATGAGTTTCGATAGCCCCTTGCCGGGCAGGAAGAAGCCATAAGAGCCGATGACCGGTGCGCTGCTTCCAGTCAGTTGGCGAGCTTCGGAAGCATTGAAACGCTCCGGTGCGCCATGCGGGAAGTATGTGACGTTGCCGATCAGGCCCCAATCCTTGAGGCGATTGAGGTCTGCGATTTGGTGAACGAGAACGCGCGTCGAGCGGCGAAGCGCCGCGATGATCGAGTTTCGTTCGTCTTCAGGGAGCTTTGCGAGGGTCGGGACAGAGTGCAGCACGACGACCGTGACCCGCGTGGCAAGGCGTGTGTCCCGGAGCAGCTTTGCGAGGTCCTGCCAGGATATCAGGCCGGGCTGGTGCTGAATGACAAGAACCTCAGGATCGCTGACTGACACGCTGCGCGCCAGACGATCCATGACGCCGCTCTCTTCGAGCATGGTCCATGCGGGAACGATCTGCGGTCTGGTGGCACCGTCTTTGGCTGGTGTCCGGTCGTCGCTCAGGATCGTGAGCCTGATCGCGTCCGGAGCGGTCTTCTCAATCATTCTGTCGAGCAGGAAGCGCGAATACTCGGCCACGCCGCATTTCACGTCCCAGGTCGATATCCAGCCGACGCGCAGTGCTTTGGCGGATGTGGAGATGACGTCAATGGCGCCGTCCACCAGACGTTCGACCCACGGCGCCCGCGCCAATGAGCGTTCGATATCGCTAGCCGCGCGCCGAGCCTTCAGCCTCGATGCACTGTTGCTGTCGAGACGCTCCTGGTGGATTTCACGGAAGGCGGCTGTGAGGTCGTCGAGGTTCGGCTCGACCCACAAGGATGAATTGTCGGCGACGTGGCTTGCCGAGCGCGCGAAATGGAATGCCACGAAGCGGCAATTGTCCGATGACGTGAAGTCCGCGTGGCCGCCATAGCCGGTGACAATCAACGGCATGCCTGCCGCCATGGCTTCCGCGGCCGGAAGGTTGAAGCCTTCGCCGCGGGTCGGCAGCACCATGGCGTCGGCTTCGCGAAACAGCGCGAGCATCTGATCGTCGTCGAAGTCCTGTTCGATCACGGTGATATCCGCGATCTCCGGATCTTCCCGTCTCAGTTTGGCGACCTGTTCGGCGATGTCGTTATGAGGATTGGAGAAGGTCTTGATGACCAGCCGCACCGTGTCTTCCCGGCGAAAAGCTTTCGCATAGGCGGCGATGAGGACATCTGCGCCCTTTCGGGGAAAGCAGGACGACACGTGCAAGAAGGTGAACGGCCGTTCGGCAGGCGTTGCGGATCGCTCAAGGCCGATCTTGCGATAGCCGCTCAGGTCGGGCGAATAGCCCACATCGAGGATCGGACGCCAGACGCCGGAGTCGATCAGCGACTTCGTGACGAATGTGGTTGGAGCCAGGATGGCCTCGAAGTCCTCATTGAGCGCCTGCACGATGGCTGGCGGCAGCAGGGACTCTTCCCAGAACAGCATCGCAAACTTGTGCCCGGGCACGTCCGGCACGTGAATGGGGTAATGCTGGCTGATGACGATCTGCGGTTCTGTTGGCGGCTCGTCGCGTGACGCCAGCGATGCGATGATGTTGGCCTGCGCCGCCGATCCCCCGCCGAAGTCGGCGACGGGGCCGTTCTCCCAGGGGATGACGCGCTGGTGGCCCGGACGTTCAGCTTCCATCGTCGTCGCCATGGACCGATTCACGGCGGCGAGGCTGTAGGCGCCTTGTACATGGCCGACGAATGTTGTGTGCAGATTGCGGAATATCCCACGCCTCGTATCGGGGTCGAGCGGTAGTCTCGCGCCGGCTGCTGCCAGTGCGCGCAGCAGCGCCGGGACATGACGGTCAAGCTCATATCGACTAATGAAGGCGAGCTGGCGTGCGACGACCCGGTCCCGAAAGTCCTGATCTGTTGCGAGTTGCATCAAAGCGTCCGCCACCGCATTGGCAGAACGTTTGGTCAAAGAGATGGCTGCATCCGCGATCGTATAGGCGATCGCGGAACAGGGCCATGCAATGACCGGCAGGCTGTGCGCCATGGCCTCGATCAGCGGAACCCCGAAGCCCTCGTGGTAGCTCAGGGATACATAGGCATGGGCCGTATTGAACCAGCGATGCAGTTCCTCATCGGAGACGCCGCCTGTCAGGATGACGCGCTCATCCAGATGATGATGCGCGGCGCGGCGGCGAATTTCGGCGGGGTAGGCGTCCTCTATCGAGTCGAAGCGTCCGACGATGACAAGGCGCGATGGCCGAGCATATCGTCGTGCGAATTCGGCGAAGGCGTCGACGAGATCGGCCTGTCCCTTTGACTTCGTCACCCGCCCGACGAACAGCACCGTAAACGGATCGGCTTCCGTCACGTCCGGTTTGGCAGGAGGCTGCCCGGCGTCACGCGGCCGCAACGTGTCGAGATTGAACAGAAGCGAACTGACCGCGGGGCTCTCGTAACCGCAGCGCTGCAGCTCCAGCATGTTGAACTCGCTGTCCGCAAGCGCAGCCAGCATATGTGGACGCATCTCGACCAGTTGCCGTCGGCCTAGTTCGGAATAGGGGATCATCCATGGCGCATCGCCGAGAAACTCTGGCGGCGTCACGTTGTGATACATCAGGATCTTGCGGGCATCGAGCGACAGGATGAAGTCGAGAATGCCATGACCCATCGAGTGATGGACAATCAGAACGTAGTCGTCGTGATTGGGCAGGTCGTCCGCCAGAAAAAGCACGTCGGACAATCTCGGGTCGCGGTGCTCGACGAAGATTTCGCTCTCATAGCCGAGACCACGCAGAAGGCGCTGAACCAGAAAGAGCGAGTTCGTCACCGCGTCGCCGACGGCGGATCCGGAATGAAACTGATGCACCGCGCGGATCTGCGTGCGGCCGCCGACATACGGGACGGCTGCCTGCAATGCGCCCGCGGATTTGACCCGCGGATTGATCGGCACCGGCTGCTTCATCAGCCCGGCGCGAACCAGCGACTTGACTGTCAGGAAACGTGCAAGGCGCGCGCCGCGCTCTGCTGTAGTGCCGCGCCCTGATGCCTTGTTAAGTCGCTGGACAAGGCCGAGCGGAATGCCGGCGCTGATCAGCGCAGCGCCGTAGCGTCGCCGGGCAAGATTCTGAAAGATGGGTGGGACGCGTCCGAACAACTGCAGATCTCTCAAAGAGCCTTGTCAAAATGTCTTTTGAAGCGGCCAGCCGGACACCGTTTTGGTAGCCATTTGATACCACTGCCGCAATGACGAAGCCAATGCAAGCAGGCCTGACTAGACGTCGTCAGGCCTCATCCGGAACATTTGCGTCGAGTTCCGCAGTCCAGATCCTGGCCGAGGAATCGCTGGGTGCGCGCCAGTCGCCGCGCGGCGATAGTGAGCCGCCTGATGCGACCTTGGGGCCGTTCGGAATGGCCGAGCGTTTGAACTGGCTGATCTGAAAGAATCGATACAGAAACGTCCGCAGCCACTTCTTGACGACCGTCAATTCGAATGAGTGCTTGTCCTGCTCCAGCATGCCGGGCGGCCACTCGCCCGCCTTCGCATCGCGCCATGCGTTCCAGGACAGGAAGGCGACCTTGCTCGGCCGGAAGCCAAATCGTGTGATGTAGTAGAGGTTGAAGTCCTGCAGGGCATACGGGCCCACAATCTGTTCGGTGCTTTGCGCAGGACGGTCACCGTCACCGGGAACCAGCTCGGGCGAAATCTCGGTGGCAAGGATCGACCGCAGGATGGTCGATGCGCTGTCGCCGAATTCCCGGCGGTCGCCGACCCAACGGATCAGATGCTGGATCAGTGTTTTTGGGACTGACGCATTGACGTTGTAGTGCGACATGTGATCGCCGACGCCATAGGTGCACCAGCCGAGCGCCAGTTCGGACAAGTCGCCGGTGCCGACGACGATGCCATTGTGAAAGTTGGCGAGGCGGAACAGTAAGGAGGTGCGGGCGCCGGCCTGAACGTTCTCGAACGTCACGTCATAGTCAGGCAATCCCTTGGAATTTGGATGTGCGATGTCACTCAGCATCTGTCGTGACGCCGGCGTGATATCGATTTCCTCGGCGCTCACACCCATGGCGCTCATTAGGGCATGCGCGTTGGTCTTGGTGTGCTTGGACGTCGCGAAGCCCGGTAATGTGTAGCAGAGGATATTCTGACGTGGCAGGTTCAGACGATCGAACGCCCTGGCGGCGACAATGAGAGCGTGGGTCGAGTCCAGTCCGCCGGAAATTCCGAGGACGACCTTGGTCATTCCGGTCGCGCGCAGGCGCGTGACCAGACCGTGGACCTGGATGTTGAAAGCCTCGTAGCAGCTTTCATCCAGCAGCTTGGCGTCGTCCGGCACGAACGGAAACCGGTTGATGGCTCGGTTCAGGCAGACGCGGTCCTCCACGGGAGGCGCAAGTGCGAATTCGATTTTCCGGAAGGCTGTCACCTTGTCGGACTGTGAGTCCGCACAATCGCCCCACGATCCGACACGCATGCGTTCCTGACGCAGCCGCTCAAGATCGATATCCGCGGTGATGAGTTGGGACTCCTGCGGGAAGCGCTCGGCTTCCGCGAGCTGCTCGCCAAGCTCGAACACGGCTGCCTGTCCATCCCACGCCAGATCGGTGGTGGATTCGCCGGGGCCTGATGCGGAGTACAGATAGGCGGCAATGCACCGCGCGGACTGTGAACGGCACAGCATCCGGCGGTTGTCGGCTTTGCCGACGGTGATGTTGGACGCCGAGAGATTGGCTAGAACGGTCGCCCCGGCGAGCGCGCCGAAAGTCGACGGCGGGACAGCGGTCCAGACATCCTCGCAGATTTCCACATGGATAGCGAAGTCGGGCATGTCCTTCGCGGAGAAGATCAGGTCAGTGCCGAACGGCGTATCCTGCCCCGCGAATTGTACGACGCGCGACCCTTGCAGCCATCCCGCGGCAAAGTGACGTTTTTCGTAAAATTCGCGATAGTTCGGCAGATAGGATTTTGGGACGATGCCCAGCAGCTTGCCGCGATGAATGATGTAAGCGCAGTTGAACAGGCGACCCTGAACAGGAAAGGGCGCTCCGACGATCAGCACAGGCATCAGATCGCGGCTCTGCTCGATGATGCCGTTGATCTCGCGCGCGGACGCTTCAAGCAGGGCATCCTGATGAAACAGATCCTCGTTCGTGTAGGCGGAGATGCCAAGTTCCGGGAACAGGGCGAGGGCGCATGACATGGTATGGGCTTCGCGGGCCAGCCGCATCGTCTCGGCCGCATTGGCGGCAGGCTCGGCAACCTTGACCTGCGGAATGCAGACCGCGACGCGTGCGAAGCCATGATTGTAGATATTATCGAACATCGGTGGGCCTTATGCTGGGCAGGCGTCGTGCCACGGGGGCATCGCAGCTTGTATCTAAATCATCATCCAGGGCGGTTCGCTAATTCCATGCTGCTCGCATATGGCGGGTAGCTCGGGATTGCCCGCGGCCAGATAGAGCAGGCCCAGATTGCCCGGAATTGCGAGCTGTCCCTCGTTCGCCAGCCGACGCAATTCGGGGCCGGCCACGAACATCGCCTCGACGCCGGGCTCGGTCTGGTGAAAGTCGCCGCGGACCAGTGCCGCAAAGCCGTAGACGCGGTTGGTCATCCGGCCGACGTCGGCAAAGCAGTCGAGCAGGCTCACCGTGTGCAGAACGGTGAGACCGGTCTCTTCCTCAACCTCGCGGCGGGCGGTCTCGCAGGCCGGCTCGTCGCCGTCCCGCAGCCCGCCGGGGAATTCGAGGGTCCAGCAATCGACGATCGGGCGATATTGCCGGACCAGTACAACCGAGCCGTTTTCATGCAGGCACAGCACCTGGACGTAATCGGCCTGACCGATCGCGTGATAGGTCACGGGTTCGGTGCCGCCGGGCATGATGGCCGAAACCGACTCGAGATTGACCCAGGGCGAAATCGGGGTCCTGCTGCGCTCCACGGTTCGCGGCTTGGAGGTCGCGTGATCGTTCGGCAAAGCTAACCCTTTCATAATCTGAGTTCCCGAAGGAGCGGGCCCGAGCGGTCCTGCTAGGACGCATTTGTGAGACCGGGGATGTCATATCCGGTTCAGCCCGACAATCAAACCGGCTTATGAGCTTGGGGGCCACAAGCGGATGATGAATCTAGGGATTTCCAGTTAATGGCACGGATTTTGGTGGCCTCGGCCTTCGACTCCCGCGGGAATTGCTGTATGAGAGCGGCAGAAAACATGGTGGCGGGGAGACCCTTCTGGATGAACGTACCTTTCTATCGGCATGACCTGGCGGCCGCCGACGCCGGCGCCGTCGCGAGCGTTCTGCAAACCCCTTTTCTGACCTCGGGAAATGTCGGTCGTGCCGTCGAGGATCAGCTTTGCGGGTATTTCGGCACCAAGCATGCCTTGCTCGTCAATAGCTGGACGAATGGTGCCGTTGCCACCCTGCTGGCACTCGATATCGGTCCCGGCGACGAAGTCATCGTGCCTGCCCAGACGTTCATTGCGACCGCCAATGTGGCCGAGCTGATCGGCGCGAAGGCCGTGTTCGTCGATGTCGACGCCGCGACCCTGCTGATGAATCCAGACAGCGTTCGCGCAGCGATCACGCCGCGTACCCGCGCGATCATCCCGGTGCACCTGTATGGACAGATGGTCGATATAGCCGCGCTGCAGGACGCGCTGGAAGACCGACCCGATATCACCATTATCGAAGATGCCGCGCACTGCTTCGAGGGCGAATTGAATGGTGAGAAGCCTGGCAAGCGCTCGAGCTGCGCGATCTTCTCGTTCTATGCCACCAAGAATGTCACCTGCGGCGAGGGCGGTGCGCTGGTGACCAATGATACGGCGCTGTACGAGCGGCTGCTGCAGACCCGGATGCACGGCATGTCGGCGGGCGCGATCGACCGCTTCAAGCTCGGTGGCTACCGGCACTGGGACATGAAGCAGATGGGAATGAAGGCCAATCTTCCGGATTTGCTCGCCTGCCTGCTCCCGGCGCAGATCGATACGATCGATCAGCGACTGCCGCGGCGTGACGACCTGTTTGCCGTTTACGAGCGCGCTTTCGCGGATGCGCCGATCCGGCTGCCGTCGACCATCGGTAATTCGCGGCATGCCCGCCATCTGTTCGTCATCCACGTGCCGCCATCCATCAGGGACGACGCCATCCAGGTTCTGGGCGAGCACGGCATCGGCGTGACGGTGAACTATCGCGCGGTTCCCACAGTGACCTATTATCGCGAAAAATACGGCTTTGCGCCGAACGCCTATCCTGTCAGTGAGACATGGGGCGCTGGCGCGATCAGCCTGCCACTGTTTCCGTCCCTGACGAAGGATGAGCAGACGCACGTCGTTGAGACCGTGCTCAATCAGATCGTGCCGATGATCGAGCGAGAGCAGTCGGCTGCCTCGCGCTGATCGTCAACGCTGTATTCAGGCGGCGGCTGGCTGACGTTCGCTGAGATTTTTGGAGAGTAAAATGGCTGGGGGTATTGAGTTGCAGAAGTCGCGCAAGACCGTGCTGGTGACGGGTGGTGCAGGATTCATTGGGTCCGCATTCGTCCGATACCTGTATGATCGCTATCCGGAGTATCGGATCATCGTGGTCGATGCACTGACCTATGCCGGTTCGATCGAGAACCTGCCGGCTGACGTCAATGTGGCCGACAATGACCGCTTTGCCTTTTGGTACGGCAATGTCTGCAACGCAGAACTGATGGACACGCTGGTTGGACAATCCGATATCATCGTCCATTTCGCGGCGGAAACACACGTCACGCGATCGATCTACGACAATCTGCTGTTTTTCCAGACCGACGTGATCGGCACGCAGACGATCATGAATGCGGTGCTGAAGCACTCGAAGCGGATCGAGCGCGTCATTCATATTTCCACCTCGGAGGTCTATGGCACGGCTGAACTCCCGTCGATCGACGAGAACCATCCGTTGAATCCGATGAGCCCCTATGCGAGCGCCAAATGCGGTGCCGATCGTCTGGTCTACTCATATTGGGCGACATACAAATTGCCCGCCGTCATCGTGCGCCCGTTCAACAATTACGGCCCGCGGCAGCATCTCGAAAAGGCGATCCCGCGCTTCATCACCAACACGCTGACCAAGTCGCCGCTTACCGTCCATGGCGACGGTTCCGCCGCGCGCGACTTCGTTTACATGGATGACACGGCCAGTGCGATCGATGTGCTGATGCATGCCCCGGTGTCGCAGGTGGCCGGCGAGGTCTTCAACGTCGCGAGCGGTGTCGATCGCGGAATGGGTGATATCGCGGCCCAGATTGTTCGCAAGATGGGCGGAGATCCCGGGTTGATCGTGAATATCGGCGATCGTCCTGGCCAGGTGTCCAGGCACACTGGCGATGGCAGCAAGATCGCCAAGATGTTCGGCTGGAAGCCGTCGGTTGATTGGGACGCCGGACTTGAGCGGACGATCGACTGGTTTCGGAACAACGTGTCCTGGTGGGAAAAGCAGAAGTGGATGCGGGAGATCCCTATCAAGACGTCCTCCGGCGAGATCATGATGCATTAACCGGGATGACGGACGTCGTCCGTCGTCATCCTGACGTATCAGGCAAGTTTGCAGCGCCCTAGTCGCCTTACGAGATTCCGAAGCAATGACACACAGGCTCAATGTCTTGATCACGGGTGTGGGCGGCCGGGGTGTCGGCTATCAACTGCTGCACGCAATGAGCCTGACACAGGGCAGATATCGCATCGTCTGCGTGGATGCCGTGTCGTTTTCTTACGGCCTGTATCTCGTCGACAGCCGATACATCGTCCCGCTTGCATCGTCGCCTGACTATATCCCGACGCTGATCGACATCATTAAGCGCGAGTCGATCGACGTTCTGTTGCCCGGTACCGAGGCTGAATTGATCAAGATCTCCGGTGCGCGAGACGAGATCGAGAAGACGGGTTGCCGCCCGATCATTGGTTCCCGCAGCGTGATCGATCTGGCCTTCGACAAGGCCAAGCTCTACCGATGGCTCGATGAGCAGGGGATCGGCGTTCCGCGCTCGGGTACGGTCGGCAACTGGAGAGCTCTGGTCGAAGAGGTTGGTTTTCCGGTTGTCGCCAAGCCGTCGGGGAATTCCGGCGGCTCGCGAAATGTTGCCATTCTCGCCGATGTGGCAGAGGTCGAGGACTACATCGCGAATTTTCCTGGTGATCGGGACACGATCATCGTTCAGGAATATGTCGGCGACGCCGAGAGTGAGTATACGGTCGGAGTGATCATCGCTTCTGAGGGCAGCATCATCGATTCGATCGTCATGCGACGGAATCTGATCGGCCTGACCCTCGGCGTCAGCCGCTCTATCGGCGGCAAGAACTACGCTCTGTCGACGGGCTATTCGCAGGGATTTATCGTCGAGGACAAGGAAATCCAGGAGTTCTGCGAGGCGTTGTCCCGTCGAATGGAAATCGTGGGGCCAGCAAACTTTCAGCTGCGGCGCCATAAGGGCACGATAAAAATATTTGAGGTGCATCCCCGTTTTTCAGGGACGGCAGCAGTGAGGGCCGAAGCAGGTCTGAACGAGCCGGATATCATCATCCGCAATCAGGTGTTTGGTGAGCATTTCGGTCGCCAACCGTACCAGACGAATGTTGCAGCGATCCGTGCACTTCATACAATTCTCGTGCCCATGCAGGATCTAGCGAACGTTCCAACAGTCGATCGTCAAAAGGCCTGATCGATGCGCTGCCTGGTTACAGGAGCAACCGGATTCATTGGACGCCAGCTGGTCTGTAAACTCGTGCAGTCAGGGCACGATGTCTTGTGCCTCACCCGAAAGCCAGTTCGCCCCAAGCATGAATCGATCGACGTAGTTGTCGGAGATCTGCTCGATCCTCATCTGGCGGACACGCTGATACGCCAGCCAGGCCAGATCGATGCTGTTTTCCACGCGGGTGGCATACTCCCGTTTGTGGAAACAAGTGATCCCGGTCTTTTCCTAGAAGCCAATGGGACGGCGACCTTGCGCCTGCTGGATCGTAGCCAGCGAGCGGGGGTCAATCGGTTCGTTTATTTTTCGAGCATATCGGTCATTGGGGAGCCTCGGTTTTTGCCGATCGGCGAGAGCCATCCGACGATCCCGACGGATCCCTATTCCTTGAGCAAGCTGGCAGGAGAGCTTGCCTGCGGCATCTACCAGAATGGTCCGATGTCGGTCGCGTCTTTCAGGGTAACGTCGCCCTACGGGCCGGGCATGCGAGGGCACACCGTACTGCCTCGTTTGGTCGAGAAGGCGCTCACATTGTCCAGTCCGGGATGGTATGGCCCCGGTATGCGGTCGCAGGACTTCGTGCATGTCGATGACGTCGTTTCCGCGTCCATGCTTGCATTGAGGACCGACATTCGCGGGGTTTTCAATGTTGCTTCCGGCCGGCCGATCTCGATGCGGAGTCTTGCGGAGAGCATTGCATCCATGGTCCCGGGCGCGAGGGCTAGTCAGATTGGCGATCTGGACCCCCAGGAGACGCGACGTTGGGAGATCGATATTTCCGCGGCGCGGAGGATTGGCTTCTCGCCACAGGTTGCCCTTGGGGATGGTCTAAAAGACTACATCCGTGCAATCCAGGATCGGCGTGAGCCGATGCGATGGTGGCATTGATGCGGATCGGGTTGATTGGCGACCTCCACGCGAACCTGCCGGCATTGCAGGCTGTGCTTGCTGTCATGGGCAACGTCGATCAGATCGTCTGCGTGGGAGATCTGGTTGGTTACTATGCCGAGCCGAACGAGGTTTGCTCGCTGATCCGCGACATCGGCGCAGTCTGCATCCGGGGCAACCACGATGCCTATGTGACGGGGGCGTTGGTGCCAAATACCGATCGACGCGAGGACTATCGGACGGACTGGACGCGGGAGACCCTGTCAGAGGCCAATTTTCGTTGGCTTGAGGCGCTTCCCACAGAGCTCTGCCTGTCCGTGGATGGGCTCACGATCAGAACGCGGCATGCCAGCCCTTGGGACGAAGAAACCTATCTCTATCCCGACGCAAAGGCGACGGGTGACGTCAAGTTAGACCGTGATGAGTTCCTCGTGGTCGGGCATACGCATCGGCCCATGGTGGTGCAGGCAGGTGAGGGGTTGCTCATCAATCCGGGATCGGTTGGCCAGCCGCGAGACTACAACCCTGATGCGTCTTTTGCTATCCTTGACGCACAAGCAAGGTGCATCGTGCACCGCAGGGTACGATACGACGTGGATGCCTACCAACGCAGGTTGAAACAGCTTGGCTGGGGCGAGGGGCCGCGGCTGATGTTGAGCCGTTTGCGCTGAACGTCGCACAGAAACATGAAAACACATCGGGGCTTGGGTAACTCTGCCTGATGTAAATGAGAGTAGTCATGACGTCCGTCAGCGAATTATCGCCTCCCAAACTGTCAATTGTTACGGCGGTTTATTTCGAGGAAGAGTGTATTCCCGAGTTCATCAGCCAGGTTCGCCAGAACCTGGAAAAGGAGGGCTTGAGCTATGAGATTGTCTTCGTTGACGATGGAAGTCGCGACCGAACGGCTGACGTCATCGAACAACATGCATCGATCGACTCCCGCATCAAGCTGGTGCAGCTGTCCCGCAACAAGGGCAAGGAAGTCGCTCTCACCGCGGGCATCGAACATGCGCGCGGCGATTGCATCATGTTCATGGATCCCGATCTTCAGGACCCTCCGGAAGCGATGGGAACGTTCGTCCGGAAGCTGGACGAAGGCTACGATCTTGTCTTCGGCGTTCGCGAGCAACGGGCAGATACGTTCCTCAACGCACTATTCTCGAAATTGTTCTGGCTAGTGCTGAACAATCTCACCGGCCTCGACATCCCGAAGAATCTTGCGGTGATGCGGGTGTTCAACCGGAAGTTCTCCGAATCATTTCTCCGTTATCCGGAGCGGATACGCTTCATCGAGGGCGTGTTCATGCATATCGGGATGCGCCGCGCGGTTATTACAATCCCGCACCGTCCGCGTTTCGCCGGGCATTCCAAATTCAATATGACCCGCAAGATGAGACTGGCTTTTAATGCCATTCTGGCTTTCAGCGATCGACCTCTGAAAATGACCGTCGTTCTCGGTCTAGCGATGTGTGTGCTGTCCGGCGGATATGCCTTTCACGCCGCGATCCAGAAGCTGGTCTTTGATATCGGCTTGTCCGGATGGACCTCGATGATCGTGGCGATCGTTTTCTTTGGTGGAATCCAGACGATAATCCTGGGCATTGTCGGCCTTTATGTCGGACGGATTTACACGGAGGTGAAGGCGCGCCCGCTATATGTGGTCCTGCGAAAGCTGAACGTGCAATGAGCAGACGAATTGCGATCATTGGCGCTGGTGTTCTTGGGCGAACCCTGCTGGCTCACATCGCGGATTTTTCCGATCTGCGGGCCATCGGTTTTTTTGATGACTCCATCACATCTAACGTCGATGGCCTGCCGACGCTCGGTCGTCTAGACGCGATTTCGAGCCGCTATGCAGCGGGTGATTTTGATGCGGTGGTCATGGGCATCGGCTACAATCATCTGCAGTTTCGTGCGTCGCTCTTTGCAAGCCTTGGCGAAGCCAGCGTACCTTTCGCGACATTGATCCATCCCTCGGCCTATGTGCACGCGACCGCGTCAATTGGTTCGGGGGCGGTATTGTTTCCGCGATGCATCGTCGATGCTAAATCATCGGTTGGAAGCAACAGCTTGTTGAATACGGGTTGCATCATCGCGCATGATACATCCGTCGGGGACGGATGTTTTCTGGGCCCCGGCGTGACGATTGCCGGTTTTGTAACGACCGGATCCAACTGCTTCATCGGTACAGGTACCGTCATCAAGGACAATATCACTCTGTCACAGGGAGCCAGGACGGGGGCAGGCGCCGTAGTGGTCAGCGATGTCGCAGCCCATACGCTCGTTGTGGGCGTTCCGGCGCGTCCTGTGACTACGCGATAGGCAAAACTTCAAAGTTATCTCGTTTCCAACGTGTCGCGTGCGTATGACAGGATTGTCGTGCGAATTGAGTTTTTACTGGCAGGATGAGTTGCTACTATGCTGGTAGAGACCTCATTTGAACGGGTATTGTGCGTTATGGCTTCAGCCGTCGTTAAGACCGATGTTGCGTCCTTCCTAAATAGACATTCGGCGGGTGTTTCAGAGGTGCGTCCCGATTTCTGGTGCGTGACGGATGTTGCAGCCGTCTCCTATCCCCAGGAAGCTCACCTTGCTCTCGCAAAGGTTGAAGAGACATCGTTCTGGTTCAGGCATCGCAACAAGATAGTTACCAGCGCAGTCAATCGCTTTTCGAATGGTAAGGCTTTCTTCGAGATTGGCGGCGGAAACGGATATGTGTCGCTTGGCCTGAAACAGGCTGGTTGCGACGCGGTTGTCGTCGAGCCTGGTAGCGAGGGTGCCAATGTCGCGTCTCGGCGTGGCCTTACGGTGATCAATGCGGCCTTGTCCGCGGACCTCTTTGTTGCAGGCAGCCTGCCGGCGATCGGCCTCTTCGACGTCATCGAGCATATTGACGACGACAAGAAATTTCTCAGGGAATGCTGGGATGCTCTTGAGCCGGGCGGGTTTATCTACGTCACCGTGCCGGCCAGTCAGGGTCTTTGGTCCACCGATGATGAGTATGCCGGACATTATCGGCGCTACAGCCGGAAGAGTCTAAGCCAACTGCTTGAAACAACCGGCTTTGACACCAAACAGGTGAGCGGTTTCTTCTTGCTGCTGGTTCCGCCGCTGTTCTTGCTGCGCACCCTGCCCAGCAAGTTCGGTCAGAGGAAAGTGACGTCTGTAGATCAGGCGGTCACCCATCACAAGGAGGGGCTCGTCTCCCGTCTGATCGGCTCGCTGTCCGGTTTCGAGATCGGCGCGATCTCCAACGGATATTCGCTTCCGGCCGGCACCAGCCTGATTGCAATCGCGCGCAAGCCGCAGAGCAAATGAGCGACCTTGGTCCCGGCGCGAGCGCGCTCTCCCGCGCCTTCAAGGCGCTTGTCGCTGACGACAGAGCGCGCCTGCAAGCCGTCCGGTTCGTGATCATCGGGCTGAAGAGCAACGCAGTTTACTATATGCTCTATGTCTTGCTCGCGCTGGCTGGGGTAGGGTCCAAGACCGCCGTGGTGATCGTCTTTGTTTTCGGAATGGTCTATGCGTTCTGGTTCAACAAGGCATTTGTCTTCCGGGATCGCGATCATCTGAACTGGCAGTTCGTGCGCTATATGGGCGTCTACATATTCGCGTTGGCGTTGAATCTGGTTCTGTTGGAGTGGGCGACGACCTCTTTAGGATTCAGCCACTTCCTGGTTCAGGCCGTTCTTGGAGTGGTAATTGCGATCCCGATCTTCTTTCTGCTGAAGTATTTTGTCTTTCCATCCAAGGAACAGGGTGCGGTCGGGCCTTGATCCAGTGCTCTGGGCCTAGTTTTCCTTGTAGTATTCGATCGACCGAACTGTCGCCCGGCTGATGCCGTTGGGTGACTCGTTTCTGAAAACAAGGATCGGGTTTTTGGCCGGAAGCGGAAGCCTTATATCGACGGTCTGATCGATCGCGCGGATGCCGACCGATACGGGATTTTGCAGCGCGCTGATGTTGTCGGAGGTTGCGGTTGCCATTCCGATCTGGCCTTCGCTGACCGTCAGGGTCACCCGCACGATGATGTGCTGCAGCCCTTCGATGTGCGCCGGGGACAACAGAGCGGTTGCCCCGTAGCACCACTGGCATGCAGGCATTGTCAAGGCGATGCCGTTGGAAGCGATTCCGATCGCGCCGCCATTCTGAGGCATGATGGGATAGAGGGCGAGTTCTCCGATCCGGGCGCCTATGGGCGACGCGACGGGAGCAAGCTCGACGATGGCGATCACGTAGGACTCGACGGGCGCCGCGTAATTCCCGCGCGCGATCTCGGTGAAGTTCGCGGGTATGCTTTTCAGTGCTGCGAAGGCCTCGTCGAGCTCCTTGTCGCTACGCGCGATAACGCCGATGAACGGCTTCTGATGCACGGATTGACGGACGGCATCGTCAATCAGCGGCATGCCCGGACCGGTAAAGTCCTGAACGCGGCTGTAACCCCAGAGAAACATCGACTGCATCGAGTTCAGATTGACGTTCTCTGGCGCGTTGCTGTACCAGAATCCGATTGCCGTAGGCGTCGGCACGTGCTTACGCACGAATTTCTGCAGGAATACCGCGCCCGCATAGACGTCCTTTTCAAGCTCTGCCTTCTCTTTGAGGCCGGGCCAGGACGCGTACTGGATTATGACCCGCGGCTGCCAATAGAACATGAGGGTGGTGGACACGATCAGGCCTGCAAGCAGAGCTGGCGCCGAGTTGATCCGTGGACGGAGCAGGGCGAGCACCACTGTGATGGCAGCCAGGGCAATCCAGATCCGTATATCGTTGGGGATCGTGGGGGGCATGGCCTGCCGTGCAAACCAGAGTCCCGCGAGCCCGACGGCGGTGCCGATGCAGATGACCCGGAAAATGGTCGGCGTGCGGGTTGAGGCTATTCCGGCGATGGCAATCAGAGCCAGGAGACAGCCGGGAAGCAGGTAGACCACGTAATAGAACAACGACAGCCAGCCATGGCCCATGAAATGTAGGCCGAACACGCCGGTGGTGAGAAGCGTAATGTACAGCGCCGCGCCGATGCAGAAGTCACGCTGCTCCTGCTGGAGCGCGGACCTGTTCAGCGCCGTGGCAAGGATGACGGCGACGCAGAAGAAAATCGGCAGCAGGAAGATCAAGTTGCCGATCGCAATGATGTTGCTCAGCGAATGGAACCAGTTCGACATCTGCCCGCCGAGAAGGGTGCGTGCAGAATTGAATGCGGCGGCTTCAATAAAGATGCGCGAAGTGCCGGTCGCAAGCGAAAACAGCACCTGGAGCATGGCATAGCCGGCGATGAAGCCGAAGATGATCGCAAGCGTCAGGCGGATTGCCGGAAGAACGCCGATCTTTCGATTCATCCAGAACCAACTGGGGGCGAAGAGACCAGCGACCATCAGGAGATGCAGGTTGCAGTTGACGGCGAGAGCGAGCGAAAAGCCCGCTATGACATAGGCCGGAACGCGATGGCGTTGAGGAACGAGAATGAATGCGAGTGCCACCAGAAAGTAGACCGTCGCGAATCCATCATAGTGCGTCCACGAAATCGAGCGAAGCAGCCATGGAATGAAGCAGAGCCAGGATATTGTGAGGACCGCCGTGGCGAAGCCGAAATAGCGCTGTGCTATCCGAAAGGCGGCATAGGCTGCCGAGGTGAGCACCAGCAGACGGCACAAAAACAGCCCATTGGTCTGGCCAAACACAAGCAGAAATGCACGATCGAGAAGAATATAGGCGATACGCGACGAATAGTAGGTGTGACCGTATCGGTGGTAGGTGCCGAAGTAATCGTTGACGTAACCGGCATAGACATAGGGATCGAGGAATCCGGCTTGCAGAATCAGTGTCGACGCTGTCGACACGATCAGAAGGGCGAAGCCAAAGCAGATTACGAGCGGGAGCAGATGCTCGATCAGTTCAGCGCGGTTCGGCGGCCGCATCGCAATCGAAAAAGACATTCAAGCCCCCCGGCCCAACGAATTTAAATTAGTGCAACCAATCACCCCTCGTGCCGTGCACGAGGGGCTCACATCAAGCCTTGATGCCGATGAGCAGGAAGCTCGGGCGAATCCAGAAAAGTTTGCTGAAATGAGGTGCCCAGGCGGCCAGATTTTCGGCGACGCCCGTCACAACCCCGCGGCTGGCGGAAAGTGCCTCCACGGTGTCGTGATCTGGACAGAAATCGTGCCACAGCATCATGCCACCGGACCGAAGCAGTGGGAGCGATTTCTCCGTATCGTTCTTGACCACGTCGGGCGTGTGACCGCCGTCGACCAGCACGCTGTCGAAGAAACTGGCTGCGAAACCTGACGTATCCCACTGCTGACTGTCTGCAAGGATCTGATGCACCCGCGCGCCATGTCCGGCGGCGCGGTACATCCAGCCGATCATGTCGCCGGAATCGGATGCATCCTGGCCGGACGAATAGACCATCTCTCCGCTCTGGCTGCGCTCGCCTTCCGGAAGATTGAGGGTCCAGATCTCGGCGTCGCAGGCATCGGCGCAGAGCGTAGCACCGAAGCCCTGCCACGTTCCGAATTCGAGATGACGCTTGGGCTGGGCGTTTCTGTACAGATATTTCAGGATCGGCGCGTCGTCGATTTCCATCTTGAACGACGACAGCGAACGGTAATAGGTCTTGAAGGGTGTGATGAAGTTCTCTGCATAGCCCAGATAGGAGCCGAGTGTCTCCGAGGGTACGATATCGATCGTTACGTCGGCGGCCGCAGGTTCGGCCGGTATCGAAACCATGCGCTTGAGATCGCCCTGGCTGAGCGTGCTGATATCGTTGCGCAGCGCGAAAGCCGTCGAGCTCGTCACGACGGTGTTTCCTGTAAAAGCGCGCATATCAATGATGCGGGCCGTTGCGGACGTCTCGAATTCATCGACATTGCGGAAGACTATGGCATGAAGGAGCTCAGGCTTGGGCACAGCAAGCGAGATCTTCTGCGTGCCGCCAGAGGCCTTGACCGCTACTTCAGCGCCGGCATAGGTCGAGTAGTCCTCGCCGACGCAGCCGATGCCGAGCGAACCGGTCTTCACCTCCAGTTCGACTTCGACGACAATCGGCTCTTTCACGTCGGCATAGCCGGTGCTGCGGACGAATGACAGCCCATACGACCAGCGCGGCGCAATCAGGTCGAGCGTCACGCTTTCGGCCGTGCCGAGCTTGCCACTGACCTTACCGTCGTTGTGCGACTGGGGCGCGGGCTTGAAGAATTCGGGAAGGGGCCGATCCTTCTTGAACTGGCTCTCAATGAAAATCGGTCGCTGTTCGAAGCTGAGCGACAGGCCGTCGGTGGCAGGCGCGGGCGCATCAAGGCGGCGCAGTACGAAGTTTTCGTGATCGAGCACGAGCGCATTGCGGAAGCCCTGCGAGACCAGCCATTCCAGGGCCTCATTCGCACTCTGGCCGCGCTTGTCGAGCGCATGGTTGAGCTCGACAACGACCCACGGATTGAATTTGCGTAGCGTGTTCTCGGCGCCGCGCAACACTTCGAAGTCGAAGCTGTCGACGTCGATCTTGATGCAGTCGAGGCGCTTGACGTTCAGCCGCTTGACGGCATCGTCGAGGGTCAGGAAGTCGTATTCCTGCTTCTCCGCATCCTTGCCCCAGATGCGGAAGATGCCGTCTTCGTGTCGTCCCGAGCGTGCTCCGAGGGCAATCTGATGCGGCGTGATATTGGTGCGGCCGTGATGGGCAACGTTCTTCTTCAGAAGCTCAATGGTGGAGGTCGGCTCAAAGGAGTGGATCTGTCCCTGCGGGCAGAGCCGTGACATCAGGATCGAATAGTACCCGACATTGGCGCCGATATCGAAAATCGTCCAATCCGGCTGTGCCGTTTCGACGAACCAGCGCTTGGTCTGCAATTCGCAGTACGGATAGTAATCGGTGAAGCTCTCGTAATAGGCCACCATTTCGATCGGCTCATGGCCAGGCACGTGTGTAATTGCTTTGTCCATGATCAATACGCCTCTTTAAACTCGCTGGAGCCGATTTGTAGCCTTGGTCGACTCTATTTGTCGCCGACCCTTTTGCAGAACCTGGGACGTTAGCGCAGATCGGCCACAGAGCCGGTCGGTTGAAGCGGGCGCGGGCCTGAGGCGCGGAAGCCGGTTCTGTCGTCCGTGCCCGACCCGATGGCCCGCGGCCTCTGTCAGTTACGGGGCGTGATACGCGACAACAGCGCGCGTGCAATGCGGCGCGGATGCAGCCTTGTCATGGCGGGAGCAGGGGGGTGTGCAGGCGCCGTTGCGCCTTGCACCACGCCGGCTGCAGGCGCGTTCGACGAGTTCCCAAGGTAGAAAATATCACGATTGGCTTCGAAGGCCGCCATGAGCTCCTTGTAACTCATGCCGGTGGACGCGCCGAGATCGGTTTCTGCTACAAGAAGATCGAGGCCGGCATCGACATTGATCAGGGGCTGTAGCCGGATGCGATAGGTGACCAGAACCTGCGCCGCACAATCGGGCAAGCCGAACAGTGAAAACAGGGCTGCGAGCTTCAACAGTTTTTCCGGTCCGAAAGACGGCGCGGACTTGCTCCACTCCTCACTGCCGACGTCGCGAAGATAGAGCGCGTCGCCCTGATAGGGCCGGCCGGCGATGCTCTGTGCGGGAATGCGGAGCTCATAGCGGTGCGGAAGCGCAGCAGCCGAATAGGATCGCGTCGTGAGACCGAACAGATCGAAGCCGTTCTTGCGCATGAAGCGATCGGTATTGTGGAATGTGTGCTCGGTCGGATCATCCGATCCGTAGAAATTCACTTCTGCGCAAAGTCCCAGAATACGCCGGTTGCTCAAGCTTTCCTCGAGCGACTGCAGAACGTCGTAGTCGTCGCTATCGATATCAATCTTGATGAAGTCAACTGAACCGAAGCCGATCTGATCGAGATAGTCTGGCAGGAATAGCCTGTCCGGGTCCGTCAGTTTTGCCTGTGGCCAGGCATTGATCTCGACCTTTTCGGTCGGGGAGAAGTTCTTGATCTGCTCGGCCATGATGCTCATGGTCCGGTTCACCGCAAACCGGTTCCATGGATTGCGCGAATTGGGCAGCCGGCCGCCACGGCGAATGCTGATCGGATTTTCTGCCGGCACGCCCACAAATGCGGCTTTGTAGTTGATCTTCTTCGAGGTCTCGGCGCGCTGAAGGCGCTCAACCTCGTCGATGTTCGGATCGAAGCCGACGGCAGCGAGGTGGTCACCAAACACGCGCCATGTTCCGTCGATGCCGCCGCCGCATCCGACGTCGACCAGTACGAAATCTTCGTCCTTGAGAGACTTTGCGATGAATGCAGCGAACGCGCCGCGGTGACCAAGCATTTCCATGATCGACCCCTACCACGGCCTCTTATTATTGATAAGCGATATTCAGGTGGCGCTATTGCCCATCCCGTGCGTCGCGCAGCAAAGTTCGACGGCGCGGCGGTGCAAATACATTTTCAAAACAAAGCGCCGGCCGAATGTCACGGTCGACGCTCATGTTGGTGCCAAAGCAGGACGAGAAGATCGTTCGCCCGATGCGATTTAGCTGACGAAGGTCAGATTGCGCTGCTTGGAGTTGGCGCTGCCCGCCATCTGGTCGTAAATCCAGGCATAGGTCTTCGCCATGCCGTCGATCAGCTTGACCGATGGCTCCCAGTTGAGCTCGGACACGATAAGCGTGTTGTCGCTATTGCGACCGCGGACACCCTTCGGCGCGTCGAGCTTGTACTTCCGCTTCAGCTTGACGCCGGAAATGGTCTCGACCGTCGAGACCAGCTGGTTGATCGAGACGAGCTCGCTGGAACCGAGGTTGATCGGATACAGGATTTCGCTTTCCAGGATCGCTTTGGTGCCCTGAACGCAATCATCAATATACATGAAGCTGCGGGTCTGCTCGCCGTCGCCCCAGATCTCGATTTCGTTGGAGCCAGACAACTGGGCCTGAATGACCTTACGGCAGATCGCTGCCGGGGCCTTTTCGCGGCCGCCATCATAGGTGCCCCAGGGGCCGTAGACGTTGTGGTAGCGCGCGACACGGCTCTGGATGCCGAAGTCTTCCATGAAATGGTGCGCCATGCGCTCGGAGAACAGTTTCTCCCAGCCGTAGCCGTCTTCCGGCATGGCCGGATAGGCATCAGCTTCCTTGAGCGCGGTGACGTTTGCATCGGTTTGCTTGCCGGCGGCGTAGACGCAAGCGGATGATGAATAGAACAAGCGCTTCACATCGGCATCGCGTGCCGCCATCAGCATGTGCGTCGACGTCAGCACCGAAAGCATGCAGAGCGCTTTGTTGTTCTCGATGAAGCCCATGCCGCCCATGTCGGCAGCGAGATTGAAGACGTTGACCATATCCTTGGTCGCCTTCCGGCAATCGTCGAGCAGGCTTACGTCGAGGACGAGGCTCTCGACCTCCGGGAAATGCTGGTACCAGTCCTTCAGCGGCTTGCGATCCACAGCGCGAACGCGCGTGAAGCCACGGCCAAGCAGGTCCGACACGAGATGGCCACCAATGAAACCACCGGCTCCCGTGATCAGCACGGGATCATTCTTTTCCAGCTTGTAGTTGCTCATGGGAACCTATGAATTGGGGGGGCTGTCAGGGACGAAATTTCGGCGGAAGCTAGTCGATCAGCGCTGGATTGCCAACCACAAAAGCGCCTCAGTTCACTGCCGTTCGCGGTGCGCGGCGGAGGTTGAGCTGCAAAGCTATCTCATTGAACGGCCTGTTTATTTGGCACCGTCCTGAGTTCCCGGTTTCAGCGGAAACCGGCATTTCCATGTGTATTTCGCGAAGATTATAGTCCACGTTACCGAGGTGCAAGATTTTGTACGCCGGACTGTCCTGAGGGTCACTGGAAATGCGGTGGTCATCGACAGAATAAGACGATGTTCCTTGGATTACCGGTCAGACGACTTGCTTCCTGAAGTACAACTGGATTATTCGACAGCAACATATTTTCGCCGCCAGTTCGGCGGCGCCGTACCTGTCTCAGGAAAGTTGTGCTTTCATGATTTCCATCGTTCTTTACGGCCGCAATGACAGCTACGGATACAACCTGCACAAGCGCGCGGCGCTTAGTTTCAATTGCATGGCCGAGTTGTTGACGGATGAGGACGATGAGATTCTGTTCGTCGACTACAATACGCCCGACGACTTCCCGACTTTTCCCGAAGCCATTCAGGACACGCTAACGCCATTGGCGCGCAAGCGGCTGCGCATCCTGCGTGTCCGACCGGGTATCCATGAACGGTTTCGCAACAAGACGCGTCTCGTCGCGCTGGAGCCGATCTCACGCAATGTCGCCGTCCGCCGTTCAAACCCGGCGAACCGCTGGATCCTGTCGACCAATACCGACATGATTTTCGTGCCGCAGACCGGACAATGGTCGCTATCCGACATGTCGCGCGATCTACCCTATGGCTTCTATCACGCGCCACGCCTGGAGATTCCCGAGACGCTGTGGGAGGGGCTCGACCGCCAGAACTCTCATGGCGCGATCGAGATGATCAAGGACTGGGGCACGACGCTGCACCTCAACGAAATCGTCCTCGGTGCAAAGACGATCCTTTACGATGGTCCCGGCGACTTCCAGTTGATGGAGCGCTCCGATCTGTTCCGCTACGACGGCTTCCATGAGGAGATGCTCCTCGGCTGGCATGTCGACTCCAACATCGCCAAGCGTCTCTATCTCGTGCACGGCACGGTGGGCGATCTCGGGGAACTTGTCTACGGTTATCACTGCGACCACACCCGGCAGATCACGCCAATGCACAGCCATTCGCGCACGCAAAATGACTGGCGGCGCTTCATCGACAATGTTGAGGAGCCGGGCGTTCCCGAGCAGTCCGACATCTGGGGCTGCAATGGTGAGGATATCGAAGAGGTCAGGCTGTCCGGCGGTTTCTCGTCCGGTTACGTCGCAGCGCTGCGCTCCGCCATCGGAGCGCCGTTGGAGAAGCCGCCGATCGTCAAGTACTCATCGGAGTCCTATGGCTTCGTCGACTACGATCCGAAGCATATCCTCTCATTCCTGCTAGATATCTTCATTACCGCCAATGTGCAGACGATGGTGATCGGATGGATGGGAATCCGGCGCGAGACGCTCGAGATGTTCGCCCAAGTCTGGGCGAAGCAGGGCTTCGTCCAGCCGATCCTGGTCGATGAAACATTGGCCCGCGGCAGCAATCTGAACGACATTCCCAACGTTATTGCGGTGAGTCAGGTGGATCTGTTCGCGCGCGCCGGTGCGTTCGTGATCGATTTCGGTGCGCCGAAGATCGGCGCACAGCTCACGTCGACGCAAAAGAACATGCTGACCTATCTGTTCCTTGAGACGGTGGAAGCAGAGCGCGCCAGCATGGCGAGCGGGAAAGCCCCCCGGCGCGTGGTGTCGCTAAACGCCATTCATACGCCCTATGAATCCCTGGTCGCGGCGAACGTGGCCGCCGGCCTGACGCCATTCGCGACCAGAATGCGTCACGGCTTCGTGCTGCCTCCGATCGTGGGACCGCAGGACTGGACCGCGCTGCTTCGCCCGACGGACGCTGCGGAGCGGGAAGGAACAGTCATTCGTGCGCGGCCAGACGCAACCGGCATGATCTGCTTTGGCCCATACCAGCATCTCTCCAAGGGGGGGTACCGGATTGAATTCAAGCTGTCGGGGCAGTTGCCTGCCTATGCGCTGTCGCATGCGCCGGCAGGTGTGATCGAGCTCATCGGCAGCGAATACAACTTCGGTTATGTGCCCATTCGGTTCGCGGATGTTGCCGCAGGCAAGGTCACCTTCGAGCTGGAAGCCGACAAGATGCTCCTTGGCCAGTCGGCAAGCCTGCTGCAGACCAGGGTCGTCGCGTCGCGGGCCATTGGATTGACCGTCTTGTCTTTGACTTGCGAGCGCGTCGAGAGTTTCTCGTTTTCGGATGTTCGGTCGTTGGGTGGCGGTTCGGACTGGCTGTCCGCCTTCCGCCTCGGTCCGGTGGGCCGCTGGCGAAAGGATCTGAGCGTTACCGTTGCCGGCGGAGCGAAGGATCTGCTACCCGACGCTGCCCGCTTCCTGATCGCCGCGGCTGGTGCGCGCAAATCCGACAAGCGGGACGTCGCTTACGCCGCGCGTAACCTGCTCAGCACGGCACGCATGCTGCTTGCCGGCCCTCGGTCGTCGGTTGCCACCGGTCCCCACGCGTTGCTCATGGCGGGACGCTATGAGATGTTGATTGGTCTCGAGACGGCAGCGCCGGCCAATCAGCCTTGGCTGTTTTTCGGCGTGCATTCGAAGGGGCGCGTCCGGTGCGCCGATTTCATCACCGGGCAAGACGCGCGTACCGGCGAAATCCGGCGTGAATTCGAGGTGCATGTCGACGAGTCGCCCGATGGCGAGATCCCCGTCGAATTCTTCATCCATGCGTTGGGGCATCGTGGCCGGATCAAGTATCTGCGAATTCGGCGGCTGGGCGATTCCGTACAGGATTCACCCTGGATGGATTATCCTGCCGCAGATGTCGACTGGCTATTGGGCGCTTCGGTTGTCAGTGTTTCGCCGCAGGGGAGCACTAAGATGCGCCGTCTCTTCGGTCGTTGGACTGCGAGCGGAGCGCTGTCTGTCGGTACAGGCGAGAGCGGGCCGATCGCCAACAGTGGATCGCGTGCCCTGAAGCCAGGGCGCTATGAGGCAGTGATCCAGTTCAAGGGCAAGGGCGACCGGCCGTTCCTGCGCGCCGAGGTGGTCTCCGACGACGCAGTGCGTGCCACCGGCGAGATCGGTGGCAATGGAGCGCAGGGCAGCAGCCGCGTGGCGTTTGAACTTCATCCGAACGAGACAGACTCCAGCGTGCCGGTCGAGATCCGCCTGCAGGCACTTGGCGGCGCCGGCGGCGTCGTTCAATCGATCAAGGTTTCCCGTATAGGCGATGCGAGCCCGAAAAGTTCGTAGATCGATGTGCCGAGCGAGGCGATAAGCTGTTAGGCGGTACCTCGCGACGAAGCGTTCGCTCATCAAATGAAAGGGCCGGCCGGGACAATGTCCGGGCCGGCCCTTTTTGTTAGCGGCTGCCGTAGCCCATGCGGGCTAGCGTCGTGCCAGCCGGCACGTCCTCGGCACTCACCACGCGCCATGGATCGATGATCACCTTTGGCTTGGCGCCCAGATCGAACAGGTTGCGGCCCTTGAACTGTGGCCATGGGGTCGTGATCACGATGACGTCGGCGGCGACGGCGTCGGCCAGATCATTCGCGAACAGGACCTGGTCGACAAGAACGACTTCGGCGGCCTGCATGGCCAGCGGATCGTAGACCGTCACCATATAACCGGCTGCGCTCAACTGGGCTGCGAGCGCGACACCCTGGCTTTCTTCGACCACGGGCGTATCGGGCTTGTACGACAGACCAAGCACGGCGACGCGGCTCGGCGGTTCGGCGTGGGCCTGAACGGCACCGATCAGACGCTCGATCTGGTGATCGTTGATCTTGTCGGTTGCTTCGGCGAGATCGCAGCGGGCGCCGATCATACGGCCGAGCGCCGCAAACGCCTTGTTGTCGCGGGGGAAGCAGGGGCCGCCGTAACCGATGGCGCCCTTGATATACTTCGATCCGACGCGGGTGTCGGAGCCGACGGCCGTGGAGACGACATCGACGTCGGCGCCCGGAAGCTTGTCGCACATCTCTGCGAGCATGTTGGCGTAGGAGATCTTGGTCGTCACATAGGTGTTGACCGAAATCTTCGTCAATTCGGCATTCACAAAGCTCATGCGGCGGATGATCGGGTCGTTGTCGCAGGACTGCTTGTAGATGCGTTCGAGCATTTCACCGGTGGTGGTGTCGGATTCACCGATCAGGATGAAGTCCGGGCGCAGCATGTCGCGCACCACGGTGCCGAGGGCGATGAATTCGGGATTGTAAGCAAGACCGAGCTGCGGACCGACGACACGACCGGACGCGTCTTCTAGTTCCTTCTGGATTTCGCCGCCGGTCGAGCCAGGCATCACGGTGGACGTCACGACCACGACGTGGCGCTCTTTCTTGCTGCGAAGCGCTTCACCGATCGAGCGCACAGCCGACAGCACAAACTTGTTCGAGAACAGCTTGTCGTTGCCGCTGGGGGTCGGAACGATGATGAATGTGACGTCGGAGCCCTGGACGACTTCGTCCCACGAATGGGTTGCCCGAAGCCGTGAACGTGCCTTGTCTATGTACTCCTGAAGCTGCGGCTCATCGACCGCTGCGTGGCCCTGATTGACCGCGTTAACCAGCTTGTCGTTCAGATCGAGCCCGATGACGTCGAAGCCCTTGGCTGCCATCACGGCTGCCATCGGCGACCCGAGCTTGCCGAGACCGATAATCGAAATGCGCGGAGACTGGTTCACGGAGTTCATTTTGATCTCATGAAAACTCACCTCGCAGGCAGGGAACGGTTGAGCGAGGCGATTGGGTTGACGTTGATGGGAAAAACATCCGCATCGGGCTTGTGACCGATAGATGAAACATAATCGAGCTGCGGCGAAATCTGCTTTCAGATCAAGGCAAAGCGGTGCCCCGCACGCGGGCCGTTATAATGATCTCTGTTACCAAGTCCATATGGTTTCGCCCTGTGTATGGATCGTTGGGGCGGTGAATTGCGGATCGTGGCGATACGCTAGGTGTTCACGAGCGTCGTATAGGCGTCTTTGATCCGGGCGGCACTGCGATGCCAGTCAAAGTGAGCTGCGCGCGCGCGCAACGCCGTGGAACCATCCAAAGTTGCTTCGGGCGACCCGGCCAGGGCGCGGAATGCGGCAGTCCAGGCGTCGATGTCGAGCGCTTCCACCTTGATGGCCAGTCCATCGGAAATTTCGTCCATGGACGTTCCCGAGCTGTGAACAACTCTGGTTCCGCAGGCCATGGCTTCCACCACCGGCATGCCGAAGCCCTCGTAGATCGATGGGAACATCAGTGCGAGTGCGCCTTCGTACAGGGTCCTGAGCTCGGCGTTGGACACCGCTCCCAGAAATCGGAGACTTCCCTCTGATCGAAGTGCCTCGGTTTCCGGAGGAAGCTCCAGCGCCCCCCATCCACCGCCACCGACGATCAGCAGGGGCGCTGCGGCGCGCTCCGTCTTTGAAACGCGGCCGAAAGCCTGGATCAGAGTGCGCAAATTCTTGCGCGGCTCAAGTGTGCCGACGGCGAGGAAATAATCCCCGGCGATTCCCATTTGCGCCAGCTCCGACTGCACGATCTCAGGACCGAGCGGTCGAAAGATATCGCTTGCGGCGGGGGGAGCGACGATGATCTTGTCCTTCGGATAGCCGAAGACGCTGGTGATTTCGTCCCGGCTGAATTCCGAGATCGTCTGCACGAGTGGCGCATGCTCGAGAAACCGAGGCAGCCGGTCCAGACGCCGCAAGCGCTCCTGTGGATGCGTATGCGGATACCGAACGAAGGAGAGATCGTAGATGACGGGAAGCGTGACGACGCCGGGATCTGCGAATGGAAGAAAATTGAAGGCGTGGAAGAGATCGAATGACTGTCGCTTCACGGTTCGCACGAATTGCGCGCGATAGATTGCCGGCGCCAGCTTCGATTGACGAAGTTTCTCGACGGCAAGATTTCGCAACCGGCCGATGCCTTTGGCGGTAGGCTTGCTTGCGCGCGCGGCTTCTTTCGAAGCGCTGAGGCGGTCCAGTTCACCGGCGTCGAGCGAGAGCCATGACGTGAGGCCGAATCCCGAAAAGTGCAGGCGTGGCTCATCTTTCAACAACGCTTGAATCAAATGAAACGAATAATTGCCGATCCCGGTCATCGGACCGGCCATGACCCTCATTTCAATTCCGACCTTGATCGTCCGCTCCAATACCACGTTGGTTAGATGTCCTTTGAGCGCGCAAGCTCATGAAGAGAGAGAACGGGATTCGGGTGGTTGCCGATGGACGCAAATGCCGTGCGCCCCGCCTTGGACAGCTACAACGGTTTGGTTCGTTCGGGCAAGTATGGGAACATCCGCCAAGCAAAAGCCTCATGAAGGTGATAGGAGTACCTTCGGTGGCAGTCTACAATCGCAAGGGTTGAAATGAACGAGCATGCAGGCATGACGGATCCGAACGCCAACACTGGCAATATTGTCGGCGTACTCAAATCCCGGATGGTCGCTGATGCACTGCCGCTCTGGTCGTCGGAAGGGTGGGATTCCCAGGCCGGCGGCTTTATCGAAAAGCTCGATGCTGCTGGTAAGGCTGACGCGGACGCCCCCCGTCGCGTTCGCGTTCAGGCCCGCCAGATCTATTGTTTCGCCAAGGCTGCGCAGCTCGGCTGGTATCCTGACGGCGCCGAGATCGCGCGCAAAGGTCTCGATTACATGCTCGCGAAAGCGAAGTCGCCGGATGGCAAGCCGGGCTTCGTGCATATTCTCGCGCCCGATGGTTCGGTGCTGAACCCGCTGCGTGATACCTATGACCACGCTTTCGTCCTGCTGGCACTGGCGACGGTCTATCAGTTGGATCGCGATGCAAAGGTGCGCGCCGAGATCGACGAATTGATGCACTTCATCGATACGCAGTTGCGCTCGCCAGACGGCGGTTACCTCGAAGGCGTGCCGGCTTCGATGCCGCGTCGGCAGAATCCGCAGATGCATCTGCTGGAGGCCTTCATCGCGGCTTTTGACGCGACCCATGATCAGGCGTTCCAGGCACGCGCCGGCGATCTGTTCGGTCTGTTCACGTCGAGCCTGTTCGATGCGAAGAAGGGCGTGCTCGGCGAATATTTCGAACAGGACTGGTCGCGGATCGAGCCGGTCAGCGTCGAGCCCGGCCATCAGGCCGAATGGGTCTGGCTGCTCAAGGGCTTCGAACGCATCACCGGCTGCCCGACCGGCAAGCAGCGTGCCGCGTTGCTCGAATCCGCGCTGCGCTATCGCGACGCCACCGGCTGTCTGGTGGACGAAGGCGACGCCCAGGGCAATATCGTCAAGGCAACACGGCGCTGCTGGCCGCAGACCGAGATCATCAAGGCCTTCGTCGCGCAGGCGGAGTCAGGTGTCGAGGGCGCGGCCGACGAGGCACGCGCGGCGCTGGTGCGGCTGGACAAATATTATCTGCAGCATCCCGTCAAAGGCGGCTGGTACGATCAGTTCGACGGTGAGGGACGCTCGCTGGTCGATACGATCCCGGCATCATCCTTCTATCATATTCTATGCGCGGTCGCCGAAGCCGACCGGGTGCTCGGCGCCTGACCGCCTGTGCGATCTAGCGGATGGCTTCGTTCGGATCTGTCGGCTTGGTCCGAAACACCACGAAATGCGACATCGTGAAATTCACGATGAAGCTGACCAAAATGGCCAGAAGCTTGGCGGCATAGACCGGCATGAAGTGCGACAGCACCACCAGCGTGGTGGTGGTCGCGATCACGCCGAGCACGCCCGAGGCGACGAAGCTGAGATAATCCTTCCGTCGCAACACACGGCCGGATTCGGCGCGGAACGTGATCATGGTGTTCATCACGTAGGAACACGATACGGCCACCAGCCAGGCTATGACATTGGCGGGCACCAGCGGCAGCTTCAGCACCTGATAGGCGAGTGTGAAGATGGCCAGATCGATGAGGGTGTTGCCGAGGCCGATCACGCCGAAGCTGATGATCTTCGACACCGTGGGGCGCGACAGCCAGGTCTCGACAATTTGTGGTAAAATCAGTCTCACGGCAGCAGGCATCCTCGATCTGGGCGGCTGCATAGCAGGATCGCCCGGGGAAGTCCGGCTTTTTATGATGCGCCGCGGCAGTCCCGCCCGGTCAGTTCCCGCGCTCGTCCGCAATGATCTTGCCGTCATTAGGCAGCGAGGCCGGCGCCACCAGCTCCACGGCCCCACCGAGCTTGCTGACGGCCCTGAGCGTGGCTGTAACGGCTTCCTGCAGGCCGGGCTTGTCCTTGGCCGCCACTTCGGCTTTCAGCACCATGGCGTCATTCTCGCCGTCTCGGGACACCACCAGCCGTAGCCGGCCGAGTTCCGGGTGCCGCTTGCCGATTTCGGCGACCTGTTCGGGGCGCACGAACATGCCCTTGACCTTGGTGGCCTGGTCGGCGCGGCCCATCCAGCCCCGGATGCGCATATTGCTCCGGCCGCAGGCGCTGGGGCCGGGCAGGGCGGCAGTGAGGTCGCCCAGAGCCAGTCGGATCCACGGGTGGTGCGGATCCAGCGATGTCACCACGATTTCGCCGACATCGCCCTCGGCCACGGGCTCGCTGGTCCCGGGGGTCACGATTTCCAGGATCAGGTCCTCGTTGACGATCAGGCCATCGCGGGCGGTGCTCTCATAGGCGATGAAACCAAGATCAGCTGTGGCGAAGGCCTGATAGGCCTCGACACCGCGCGATGCGATCTCGGCCTGCAGCGAGGGCGGGAAGGCCGCGCCGGACACCATGGCGCGCTTGATGGATGACATGTCGCGCTGGGCGGCTTTCCCGGCATCGAGCAGGATCTTCAGGAAATCCGGCGTGCCGCTATAGGCTGATGGACGATAGGCCTCGATCAATTCCAGCTGCTGCTCGACATTGCCGGGACCGGCGGGGATAACGGCGCAGCCCAGCGCCCGCGCGGCGCCGTCGAAGATGAAGCCGCCGGGGGTCAGGTGATAGCTGAAAGTATTCAGCACCACGTCGCCCGCGCGGAAACCCGCGGCATAGAGCGCCCGCGCGCCGCGCCAGGGATCGGCCTGTTTCGACTCCGGCTCGAAAATGGGCCCCGGCGAGGTGAACAACCGGCCGAACGAACCGGTCGCGCCTGACACGAAACCTCCGAACGGTGGGCTGGCCTTGTGCAGGGCCGGCAGGTCGGATTTGCGCAGCACCGGCAGGTGCGCCAGCGCGGCGCGGCTGACGATCGCAGCGGGATCGATGCCCTTGAGATGCTCCGCATAAGCGGGCGCCTGCATCGCGTGGCGCAGCACATCCGGCAGGCGCGAAAACAGATTGGCCTGGCGCTGCGACGGATCGCAATTTTCGAGTGTGTCGAAGTGGCGCATCTGGGTGTGTCCTGGTGGTTTGGCGTCGTCGCGGTTATTCCGGTAGCCTGTGGCGCCGTGCTAGTGGGAAATCATGTTGTCAGAACGTATCGTCCAATGGCTCGACAGCTTCGGCCAGCTTGATTTTCCTGCTGCCGTCGTGCTGGCCGCATTGGTGGTTGCCTCTTCGTTTTTGCCGGTCCCGCGAACATTCATCGTGTTCGGGGCCGGTGCTGCGTTCGGCTTGCGCTCTCTCGTCGTCATTGTTCCAGTCGCCGCGGCTGCATCCGCTCTGGCCTTCATGCTGGCGCGCTCCATCCTGCGCGGTTGGGTGGAACGGCAGACCGAGAAACGCGCGGCCTGGCGCCTCATTGCCCAGGCCGTCGATGACGAGGGCTGGCGCATCGTCGCACTGATGCGGTTCGGCGGACCATTGCCCAATTCGGTGCAAAATTATCTGTTCGGTTTGACAAATATCGGACTGCTCCCGTTCGCCCTGGTCACTTTCGTGTTCACGCTGCCGCAGATCGTGCTTTACGTGTATCTCGGTGCGTCCGGACGGGCGTTGTTGCTCGATGATGGACCAATGCCGCTCAACCGTGTGCTGATTGCCATGGCCCTGGTCATTGTGCTTGTCATCCTGTTGCTGGTGTCGCGCCGCATTCGCGCGATCCTTGCGTGCAAGACCGGCGTCATGACGGCAGAGGCTGCCAGCAGCTAAAGCCATCGCTTGCGTCGCTTGAAGCTCTTCAGATTCTTGAAGCTCTTGCGCTGGTCGCCGGCGCCGCCGAGATAAAACTCCTTCACGTCCTCGTTGTCGCGGAGTTCGTCAGCGATGCCATCGAGAACCACCTTGCCCTGTTCCATGATGTAGCCGTGGCTTGCCACCGACAGCGCGGCGCGCGCGTTCTGCTCGACCAGCAGAATGGTGACGCCGAGATCGCGGTTGATCTTCTTGATGATCGCGAACACCTCTTTCACCAGCAGCGGCGATAGGCCCATCGACGGCTCGTCCATCAGGATCATCTTCGGCCGCGCCATCAGCGCACGCCCGATCGCCAGCATCTGCTGCTCGCCGCCGGAGAGATAGCCGGCCAAGCCTGTTCTTTCCTTCAGGCGCGGGAAGTAATCGTAGACCATGTCGATATCGGTGGAGACCTCGTTGTCCCTGCGCGTGAAGGCGCCGAGCCGCAGGTTTTCCAGTGACGTCATGTCGGAGACGATGCGGCGGCCCTCCATCACCTGGAAGATGCCGCGGCGGACGATCTTGTCGGGATCGATGCCGTGGATGCGCGTGCCATCGAACAGGATTTCGCCGCGCGTGACTTCGCCGTCTTCGGTTTTCAGAAGGCCGGAGATCGCCTTCAATGTGGTCGACTTGCCGGCACCATTGGCGCCGAGCAGCGCAACGATCGCGCCCTTCGGCACCTCCATGCTCAACCCGCGCAGCACGAGGATGACGTCGTCATAGACGACCTCGATATTGCGGATGTCGAGCAGGGGGGCGGTGGCGGCGGGGGCCACTGCAATCTTCGTCTCGGGTTGAAGTGTAGTTTGCACAGTTGTCACTCCGGTCGCTGTTCTTTTCCCTCCCCCTTGCGGGGAGGGTGGCCGGCCTACTTGGGCCGGTCGGGTGGGGGTGCCACAAGCGCCGTCGCTCGTGGCACCCCCCACCCCTGACCCCTCCCCGCAAGGGGGAGGGGAACATCGGCGTCTTAGTTCAAACTACCACCCGTGCCATTCCGGCTTGCGCGGCAGTTCCACGGTCTTCACCTTCTCGAGCTTGATCGTGCCCTTGGCCATCAGGTCGTTGAGATCGCCATCGGTCGCGCCGGACACCTTCGAGCGATACAGATCGACCTTGGTGGTCGGGCGGTGATCCTTGTCGGTCCAGGTCGAGGGATTGCAGACGCCTTCCATGCCGGCCGGCACCCAATCCTTCTTCTGATAGAAGCCCTTGGCGACGTTCTCGCCGGTGGCGCCGCCGTTCTTCGCGGCCCAGTCCAGCGCTTCCTTCATGTAGAGCGAAGTGCAGACCGCCGCGATGTAGTGCACCGGGCGATAGATCTTGCCCGAAGGATCGGAGATCTTGGAAATCTCCTGCACCGTCTTCATGCCCGGCGCGTTGCCGCCCCAGCTCACCGCCGTGCGCAGCGGGAAGATCACGCCATCGGCAGCATCGCCTGCGGCCTTTGCCGCGTTCTCGTCCATGCCCCACACATTGCTCATGAACTGTACGTCGACGCCGGCTGCCTTGCAGGCCTTCATCACGGAGATATTCGAAGCTGCGGTGTTGCCGAGATAAGCATAGTTCGCGCCGGCGCTCTTCAGGCTGAGGCACTGTGCGCTGTAGTCACCGGGCGCGAGTGCGAAGACCAATGGCGGCAGGACGTCAAAGCCGAGTTCGGCAGCAAGCGCTTCACCCGCGGCCTTCGGCGCGTTGGGGTAGGGATGATTGGCGCCCATATGGACATATTTCGGCTTGCCCGACTTGCCCTTGGACTTCCAGTCCTCCGCTGCCCAGGTCAGTTCGGCGCGCAGCGCGTCCGAATAGGACGGGCCGTAGAAGAAGTTATACGGCGCAGGCTTCGCCTTGCCGCCGGCGCCGGTCGGGTCGGTCAGCGCGGCCGAATAGGAGCCCGAGATATCCGGGATCTTGTCCTGCGCCAGGAAGCCGGTGAGCGCTTCGGTATCTGCCGTGCCCCAGCCCATGATCGCCGCGACCTTGTCGGCGCCCGACCACTTCTTGTACAGCGCTATGGCGCGCGGCACCTGATAGCCATAGTCGTTGCTATCGAGATTGACCTGCTTGCCGCCGATGCCGCCGTTCTTGTTGATCCACGCATACGTGTCGACCACGCCCTGGCCATAGGGCGTGCCGACGTCAGACGTGCCGCCGGAATAATCGGCAAGATGGCCGACGGCGATCTGCGCCTGCGCACTTGCGGATGCGCCCGCGATGAGAAGGGCAATGGATGCGGACGTTAGAAATGTTTTCATCGTCATGAGCATTCTCCCGTTGGATTTTATATTTTGTCGTTTCGTCCAGTCCGTCCCGTTCTCAATGCGAGAACGGGTAGAGTTTCCAGTAGGTCTTGATCTGCCGCCAGCGATGCGCGAGCCCGTCGGGTTCGAACACCAGGAAGGCGATGATGATGAGGCCGATGGCGATCTCGCGCAGAAAGGTCAGGTTGTTGTTGAGCGCCAGCGCCTTGTCGATGACGCCGCCCTTCAGCTCCATGCTGATCCATTCCATCGCTTCCGGCACCAGCACCACGAAGGCCGTGCCCATCAGCGTGCCCATGATCGAGCCGGTACCGCCGATGATGACCATTGCCAGGAACAGGATCGAGCGCTCGATGCCGAAACCCTCGTTGGAGACCACGAGCTGGTTATGCGCGTACAGCGCGCCGGCGATGCCGGCGAAGAACGCCGCGAGGCCGAAGGACAACGTGCGATATTTGGTGAGATTGATGCCCATGATCTCGGCCGAAAGATAGTGATCACGCACAGCCACCAGCGCGCGGCCGTCGCGCGAGCGCATCAGGTTGGTAACCAGCAGATAGCTCGCTACCACATAGGCCAGCACCACATAGAAATACTGCCGGTCGCCGCGCAGCGTATGGTCGAAGATCGAGAACGCTTTGGCCGTCGCCGGCACCGAGCCGCCGCTGAACCAGTCGGCGCGGGAGAAGAAGTCGAGCAGAATGTATTGCGCTGCCAGCGTGGCGATAACGAGGTACAGCCCCTTCAACCGCGCCGCCGGCAGGCCGAAAATGAGTCCCACGATGGCCGTTACCACGCCGGCGATGGGAATCGAGAAAAACACCGGGATCGGATAGTTGTTGGAGATATAGGCCGAGGTGAAAGCGCCGAACAGGAAGAACGCGGCGTGGCCGATGGAGATCTGGCCGGTAAAGCCGACCAGGATATTGAGCCCGAGCGCCGCGATGCCGTAGATGCCGATCATGATCAGCTGGCTGAGCCAGTATTCGCTGAGCAGTTGCGGCGCGAAGCAGATCAGCACCACGCCGAGGATCGCCGCGTTGCGGCTGGTGGTGGTCGGAAAGATGGTGGTGTCGACCGCATAGCTGGTGCGGAAGTCGCCGGCCGGGATGAGGGAGGGACTGGCCATGATGCTTACACCCGCTCGATGTCTTTGGTGCCGAACAGGCCGTAAGGCTTGATCATCAGGATGATGATGAGCACGTAGAACGGCGCGACCTCATAGAGATTGCCCCAGTGCAGATATTCGCTGTCGATGAATTGCGCGAAGTTCTCCAGCAGCCCGATGATGATGCCGCCGACCACCGCGCCGCCGATACTGTCGAGACCGCCGAGGATGACCGCCGGAAACACCTTGATGCCGTAGATCGACAAGCCGGATGACACGCCGTTGACGACGGCTACGACGACGCCGGCGACCGCGGAGACCATGGCCGAGATCGCCCAGGCCATCGCGAATACGGTTTTGACGGAAATGCCCAGCGATTGCGCCACCTGCTGGTTGAACGCGGTGGCGCGCATCGCCAGACCCCATTTCGACACCTTGAAGAACCAAGCCATGCCGATCATCATCGCGACCGATACTACCAGGCTCATCACATAGACGGTCTGGATCTGTAGGCTACCGATCGTCACCGACTGGCTGGTGAAGACACGCGGGAATGGCTGCGGGTTGACGCCATAGATCCATTTCAGTGCCGCCTGGAATACGGCGGACAGCGCGATGGTCACCATGATCACCGAGATGACCGGCTCGCCGACCAGCGGCCGCAGGATCACGACCTGGATCAGGATGCCGAAGGCGAACATGAACACCAGCGTCATCGGCATGCCCAGCCAGAACGGCACCTGGTATTTGGTCAGCAACGTCCAGCACACCCAAGCCCCGATCAGCAGCAATTCGCCCTGCGCGAAGTTTACGACCTGGGTGGCTTTGTAGATCAGCACGAACGACATCGCGACCACGCCATAGAGCGTGCCGACCACGAGGCCATTGACGAGAAGCTGGAGGAGGAACTGCGTGTTCATGCGATGGCCGGAGTGCTAACCTCTCCCCGCTTGCGGGGAGAGGTCGGCGCGCAGCGCCGGGTGAGGGGAGCTTCCACATGCGCAAGGCCAATGCGGTCAGAACCACACGTGCCAGAAGGCTGCGGCGAGGTTCGACCGATGCCGAGAATGCGCTTTGGTATCGCCTTCGCGCACGTTCCTTGGACGGGCACAAGTTTGTGCGACAAGAGCCGATCGGCAACTACATCGTCGATCTGATCTGCCGGGAGCGGTGCCTGATCGTGGAGGTGGATGGTGGGCAACACGCTGACAATGTGCGCGATGTTGCCCGTGACCAGTGGCTGGTCGAGCATCATTACCGGGTGCTCAGATTCTGGAACCATGATGTCTTGGACAGTATCGAGGGTGTTCTCGAAGTCATTGCGACGGCGCTTGCGGAAGCTCCCCCTCACCCGGATCGCAAGAGCGATCCGACCTCTCCCCGCAAGCGGGGAGAGGTTAGCTAGAACCGAGACGCCGCAGTTTCTTAACCTCCCCCCGCTTGCGGGGAGAGGTCGGCAGGCGCGCGTTAGCGCGCGTGCCGAGTGAGGGGGGCTATCGGTAAAGCTCAGGTTCTTCATTCCGCCGCCTCCATGCGCGCGCTATCCCGCGCCATGTCCACCACAACCAATCGCGTGCGGATGCGCTGCGACGTGCCGTCCTGGAAGCGGATGGTGGTGTCGACGGGGATATCCCGCGCGCCGCCATAGATGCCGTCGATGATATCGGCGTATTTCTCGTTGATGACGCTGCGGCGGACTTTTCGGGTGCGGGTCAGCTCGCCGTCGTCGGCGTCGAGCTCCTTGTACAGCAGCAGGAACTTGGCGATCCGCTGCGCGGGCGGCAGCGTGGCATTGACCGTCTCGACTTCCTTGCGGATCATCTCATAGACCTCCGGGCGCGACGACAGGTCCGTATAGGTCGTGAACGAGATGCGGTTCTTCTCGGCCCATTTCGAGATGATCGAGAAGCGGATGCAGATCATCGCCGCAAGCGCGTCGCGGTTATCGCCCAGCACCACGGTCTCGGCGATGTAGGGGGAGAATTTCAGCTTGTTCTCGATATATTGCGGGGAGAAGCGTTCACCGCGCGCGGTCTGCGCCAGATCCTTGATGCGGTCGATGACGACGAGTTGCTTGTTGCCGTTGAAGTAGCCGGCATCGCCGGAATGCATCCAGCCATCGCGCAGGTCGGCAGCGGAGGCCTCGGGCGATTTGTAATAGCCGAGGAACATGTTGGGGTGCCTGACCACGATCTCGCCGACGCCCTGCACATCGGGATCGCGGACTTCGATCTCGATGCCGCTGCCCATCGCGATGCCGGTGGTGTCGGGATCGACGGCATCCGGCGGATGCAGTGTGAAGGCGCCGAGCGTCTCGGTCTGGCCATAGAGCGTGCGCAGCGGCACGCCCATAGCGCGGAAGAATTTGAATGTGTCCGGGCCCAGCGCGGCGCCGCCGGTGGCGGCCGAGCGCAGCCGTGTGAAGCCGAGACGATCACGCAGGGCACGGAACAGCAGCGTATCGGCGACGGCCGAGCGCTTTCCTTGCGCGAGTGCGGATAGCCCGGATTTCATGCCGAGTTCATACAGGCTCTGCTTCAGCGGCGATGAATCCATCACCCGTGCGCGCACGTCCGCTGCGATGCCTTCCCAGACCCGCGGCGCGAACAGCACGAAGGTCGGCGCGATCTCGCGAAAATCGTTCATCATGGTGTCGGCCTGCTCGACGAAGTTGACCTTCATCCGGCTCAGGAGACCTTTGCCGAGTGCGTAGACCTGCTCCATGATCCAGGGCAGCGGCAGTACCGAAACATATTCGTCGTCCGGTCCCTTCGGATCGAACGACAGATACACCGCGCAGTGGCCGAGCACGCGGCCTGCGGCGAGCATCGCGAGCTTCGGGTTCGATGTCGTGCCTGACGTGGTGCAGAGGATCGCGACATCCTCGCCCTGCGTCGCATCGACCAGTTGATCGTAGAGGCCCGGCTCGCGCGCCGCACGGTCGCGGCCCATCTGGGCGAGCCTGTCGGCCTCTAGCAGGCGCGGGTCGTCGTATTTCCGCATGCCGCGCGGGTCGCTATAGACGATGTGCTTCAGCGCGGGCACACGGTCAGAGAGGGTCAGCAGCTTGTCGACCTGCTCTTCGTCTTCGGCGAATACGATCTTCGCCTCGCCATAGTTCAGGAGATAGGCGGCTTCCTCGTCGAGCACGTCGCGATAGAGACCGAGGCTCATCCCGCCGATGGCATGCGCGGCGATCTCGGCAGCGACCCAGTCCGGCCGGTTATCGCCAATAATGCCGATGACATCGCCGCGGGCTATGCCAAGCTCGACCATACCGAGCGTGAAATCCTTCACCCGGGCATGGTAATCGTTCCAGGTGAATTCACGCCACAGGCCGAAATCCTTCTCGCGCAGCGCAATCTCTTGGCCATGTTCTTTGGCGTTGAGGCGCAGCAGCTTCGGATAGGTATCTGCCTGTTTGACGCGTCCGGCATAGTCCATCATGCGGCACTCTCCGCAGCGATAGGCGCGTGGTCGGGATCGACGAGGGCTTCGTCTTCTTCACCGAGATAGGCGCGCTTGACATGCGGATCGGCGAGCACGGCAGCCGGATCGCCCTCGGCGATCTTGCGGCCGAAATCCAGCACCATCACGCGATGGGAAATATCCATCACGACGCCCATGTCGTGTTCGATCATCATCACCGTCATCCCGTATTCTTCGTTGAGATCGACGATATAACGCGCCATGTCCTCCTTCTCCTCGAAGTTCATGCCGGCCATCGGCTCGTCGAGGAGGATGAGGTTGGGCTCCAGCGCCATCGCGCGGGCGAGTTCGACGCGTTTGCGGAGACCATAGGGAAGGGTGCCGGCGGTCGCCTTGCGCACGCTCTGCAGATCGAGGAAGTCGATGATCTCCTCGACCTTGCGGCGATGCTCGAGCTCTTCCTTGCGCGCGCCGGTCAGCCAGTATAGCGAGCCGGTGAGGAAGTTGTTCTTCAGGAGGTGATGGCGCCCGACCATGATGTTGTCGAGCACGCTCATATGATGAAACAGCGCGAGGTTCTGAAAGGTGCGGCCGATGCCGAGGCCGGGACGGGCGTTGGGATTGAGCCCGGTGATATCCTTGCCGTGATAGAACAGCTGGCCTTCGGTTGGGCGATAGCGACCGGAGATGCAGTTGACGATGGAGGTCTTGCCGGCGCCGTTTGGCCCGATGATCGAGAACAGCTCGCCGTCATTGACAGCGAAGCTCACATCGGTGAGCGCGCGAACGCCACCAAAGCGCAGTGACACCCCGCGCACGTCCAGAGCAACCGCCACTCAAATCCTCCCAGATACGGCGCTTGTCGCGCTCTTTATCCACGTTCCTCGGATGGTCCCGAGCCTATATCGCCCGGTTACGCTAAGCCATTCTACTAATGACCTTTCGCGGTGGTCTTCCCTACGTCAAATCGGTATCCTGAAATGTCTCGCGGCGGACAATCTGCCTGCCAATTTGTCGCGCGAGTGTTCTTTTGCGCTGCAACATTCGAAGTGAAGCGGACCCTATGATTGCTGCAGATCATCTCAAGCGCATCGCGGCCTGGGCGCGGGACCTGAACGAGAAGGAGATCGAGGTCGCGCGCGCGGGCATCGTCGAGAAGTCGTTCAAGGCGAATGAATTCGTCTGCATGCGCGGCGACCAGTTCGAATACTGGACCGGCGTGGTGAGTGGTCTGGCGAAGATCGGCACCATCTCGCGCAGCGGCAAGGAAGTCAGCATCACCGGCCTCACGGCGGGCGCATGGTTTGGCGAGGGCAGCGTGCTGAAGAATGAGCCGCGACGTTATGACATTGTCCCGCTACGCGACTCCAAGCTCGCATTCATGGAGCGCCCGGCATTTATGTGGCTGTTCGAGAACAGTGTCGGCTTTAACCGCTTCCTGGTTTCGCTGTTGAACGAACGGCTCGGTCAGTTCATCGCACTGACTGAATATGGCCGCAGGCTCGATTCTACCGGGCGGCTCGCGCGCTGCATTGCCTCGCTGTTCAACCCGATCCTCTATCGCGACGCGGCCAGGCATCTGGATATCACCCAGGAAGAGCTCGGCGCGATCACCGGCATTTCGCGCCAAAAGGCCAACCAATGCCTGCAGACCCTGGAGAAGGAGGGTCTGCTGCGGCTCGAATATGGCGGCGTGACAGTGGTCGATCTGGAGAAGCTAGGTAGTTACGGCGATTAGGGCTTCCCTCGCCCCGCTTGCGGGGAGAGGGTGGCGTGGACGAAGTCCGCGACGGGTGAGGGGGAGCCAGCGAGTGAAACACTGGCTCCCCCTCACCCGAAGCCTCGCTGACGCTCGGCTCCGACCTCTCCCCGCAAGCGGGGCGAGGTAAGGAAGTCGGCGCTTACACTTCCAGCCATTCCCTGCGCACGGCGTCATTGGCCTTGAGCTCAGCCGGTGTGCCTTCGAACACGATCTTGCCGTGGCCCATCACATAGACCCGGTGCGAGATGCGGAGCGCGATCGACAGCTTCTGCTCGACCAGCAGGATCGCGACGCCGCGCCGTGCGATCTCGGCGATGAGATCGCCGACCTGCTGGACGATGATCGGCGCGAGGCCCTCGGTGGGCTCGTCGATCATCACCAGTTCAGGATCGCCCATCAGCGTCCGGCAGATCGTCAGCATCTGCTTCTCGCCGCCGGACAGCACGCCGGCTGCGGTATCGGCGCGCGCGGCGAGGTTCGGAAACATGCCCAGCATGTCATCGAGCTTCCACTTGCCGGGATGACGCGGATCCTTGATGCCCAGCATCAGGTTCTGCCGCACCGTGAGACCCGGAAAGATATCGCGATGTTCCGGCACATAACCGAGGCCGAGATGCGCGATCCTGAAGCTCGGCAGGCCGGCGATATTGGCGCCCTTGAAGGTGATCGTGCCGTGCGGTGGCACTTCGCCCATGATGGCCTTCACGGTGGTGGAGCGCCCGACGCCGTTGCGGCCGAGCAGCGAGACCACTTCGCCGGCATCGATATGTAGATCGACGCCCTGCAGAATGTGGCTCTTGCCATAATAGGCGTGCAGGTCCTGAACTTGGAGCATCACGCCACTTCCTCGCCGAGATAGGCTTCCTTGACCTTCGGATTGCCGCGGATTTCCTCCGGCGTGCCCGAGGCTATGATCTGGCCGTAGACCAGAACCGAGATGCGGTCGGCGAGGCCAAACACCACGCTCATGTCGTGCTCGACGATCAGCAGCGTGCGGCCCTCGGTCAGCCGCCGGATCAGCGCCACGGCACGCTCGGTCTCGGCGTGACTCATGCCGGCCGTGGGCTCGTCCAGCAGGATGACATCGGCGCCGCCGGCAATGGTGATGCCGATTTCGAGCGCGCGCTGTTCGGCATAGGTCAAAAGACCCGCGGGCACGTCGCGGCGCGATACGAGGTTGATATCCTGCAGGATCTGCGCGGTGCGGTCGCGCACCTCGGGCAGGTTGTCGACATTCTTCCAGAACGCATAACGATGGCCGGTGGCCCAGAGTACGGCGCAGCGCAGGTTCTCCCACACGCTCATCTTGGCAAAGACGTTGGTGACCTGAAAGCTGCGCGATAGCCCGCGGCGGTTGATCTGGAACGGCGGCAGGCCGGAGATCACCTGATCGCGCAGCAGGATGCTGCCGACTGATGGCTTCATATAGCCTGATATCAGATTGAACAGCGTCGACTTGCCGGCGCCGTTGGGGCCGATCAGCGCGTGACGTTCGCCTTGGGCCACCGTGAGGTTGACGTTGCGGATCACGGAGGTGATGCCGAAGGTCTTCTCGACGCCGCGTAATTCAATGGCGGTGCTCATGCGGCCACTCCCTTCTCGCGCGCGGCGGTCAGGGCGTCGTCCCAACTGCTGGCGACGCGCGCCCATGTCTTGCGCGCAATCACGAAGCCGCCGATCAGCAGCACGGCGGCAACGGCCCAGATCGCAGGGTTCGCTGCATCGAATGGAATCCCGAAGGCTTTGATGTGTGAATCCTCGCCGGGATTGACGGTGAAGTGGACAGTGGTCTCGATCGCCAGCATCAGGCCGGTGATCATCGCCAGCGTCGGTATGAAGGCGACGAGATAGCTCGGTAGCACACGGCTGAGCGTGCCGCCTTTCAGCAGCGGTCGGTGCATCATCAGAAGGCCGGTGATGCCGCCGGGCGCGAACATCACCACGGCGATGAAGATCAGGCCGAAATAGAGCTGCCAGACCTGCGTGAGATCGGAGAGGCCGAGCGACAGCAGCGTGACGAAGATCGCGCCGACGATTGGACCGATGAAGAAGCCGACGCCGCCGATATAGGTGGCGAACAACACGGTACCGGATTGTACGGCGCCGAGATAGGCCGAATTGGCGATCTCGAAATTGATCGCGGCTAGCGCGCCCGCTATGCCGGCGAACAGACCGGAGAAGCAGAAGGCGATATAGCGGATGATGTGCGGATCGTAGCCGACGAACTGCACACGCTCGGGATTGTCGCGCACGGCGTTGCACATGCGGCCCAGCGGCGTGCGGGTGAGGGCATACATCGCGATGACGGCGATCAACGTCCAGGCCGCGACCAGATAATAGATCTGGATCTGTGGGCCGAAGCTCCAGTCGAACAGGCGCAGCACCTTGGTGCGATTGGCGGAGACGCCGGCTTCGCCGCCGAAGAAGGTGCGCAGGATCAGTGCCGAGGATGCGACCAGTTCTGCGACACCGAGCGAGATCATCGCAAAGGCCGTACCGGAGCGCCGCGTCGACACCCAGCCGAGCAGCATGGCGAAGACGAGGCCAGCTGCGCCGCCGACCAGCGGCACCAGCGGCAGCGGGATCGCGAACTTGTTCCTGGCGATGATGTTGATGGCGTGGATCGCCAAAAAGCCGCCGAGGCCATAATAGACCGCATGGCCGAACGACAGCATGCCGGTCTGGCCGAGCAGGATGTTGTAGGACAGCGAGAAGATGATCGAGATGCCGATCAGGCTGAAGGTGGTCAGCGATCCGCCCGATGAAAACAGTTTCGGCAGCACCAGCAGCGCCAACGCGGCGGCGATCCAGATGCCGTAGAATTTCAGCCGGTCGGAGGCGGCGGGACGGGGCGGCGCGATGGTTGCCGGAATTTTGGCGGTGGCGTCGCTCATGTGTCGCGTGTTCCCAGCAGGCCCATCGGGCGGAAGATCAGGATCAGCACCAGCAGCAGATAGGGCATGATCGGTGCGATCTGGGCGACGGTGACGTTCCAGATATCGGACAGCCAGGTGGCGGCATAGTCGGGGCTGAGCGGGCCGAAGGCGCCGGCCAGCGAGCCGTTCATCGACACAGCAAAAGTCTGCACGAGGCCGATCAGCAATGATGCGATGAAGGCACCAGGCAGCGAGCCGAGGCCACCAACGACCACGACGACGAACAGGATCGGGCCCAGCAAACCGGCCATGTTGGATTGCGTCACCAGCGCCGGGCCTGCGATCACGCCGGCGACGGCGGCGAGCGCGGTGCCGACGCCGAACACCAGCATGAAGATGCGTCCGACATTGTGTCCGAGATGGCCGACCATATGCGGATGGGTCAGCGCAGCCTGCACGATCAGGCCGATGCGCGTGCGCTTCAGCACCACCAGCAATCCGACGAAGATCACGATGGAGACGACCAGCATGAAGATCTTGAAGGCCGGGTAGTTGGTGGAGAACAGCGTGAAAGCCGGGAAGTCGAGCAGCGGCGGTACGCGGAAATCGACCGGGCTCTTGCCCCAGATGATCTGCACGATCTCCTCGATGGCGAAAGCAAGCCCGAAGGTGAACAGCAGCTCGGCGACGTGGCCGTTCTTGTGAACGTGACGCAGGCCGTAGCGTTCGACGGCGGCGCCGAGCGCGCCGGCCAGCAGTGGCGCAAGGATCAGCGCCGGCCAGAAGCCGAACCAGCGGCTGATCTGGAAGCCGAAGAATGCGCCGAGCATATAGAAACTGGCATGGGCGAAGTTCAGCACGCCAAGCATGCTGAAGATCACCGTCAGGCCCGAGGCCATCAGGAACAGCAGCATGCCGTAGAGGACGCCGTTGAGCGTGGAAATGACGATCAGTTCAAGCACGAAGTATCTGCCTCTCGGGTGAGGAGTGTGCCGGAGTGCGGCGGCGTCTTAACCTCTCCCCGCTTGCGGGGAGAGGTCGGATTGCGCAGCAATCCGGGTGAGGGGGAGGCAGTGAGTGAAACTGAGAGTCCCCCTCATCCGTCCCGAACTTGCTCTACAAGTTCGGTCCACCTTCTCCCCGCAGGCGGGGAGAAGGCAGGGCTTACGGCCGTTCCATCTTGCACGTGGTGGGCAGCACCGTCTGCGGCGTGTCGATCTTGGCGGCCAGCTTCCAGCCCCAGCCGGTCTTTTCCTCGTCGAACGGCTCCTTGTCGGTGCGCTCGCCGAACGAGGCGATGTACATTGGCTGGAAGAACTGATGGTCGTCCTTGCGCATATTGCCCTTGCCACCGTCGAACACCTCGAACTCCATGCCTTCGAGGGCTGCGGCCACCTTCACCGGATCGAGCGACTTCGCTTTCTCGGCGGCTGCGGCGAACATGCGCATCTCGTTCACGGCGCGCGGATAGAACAGGCTGAAGTCATACTTGGCGCGCAGTGCCTTTTCGAACACGTCGGCCGAGGCGTGGCCGAGATTCGGGATGCCTTCGGCGATCTGGAACACCTGATGGTTCAGGCCGGCCTGCTTGATGGCGGTCGGGCCACCGGTGCCGCCGGCGTAATAAGTGAACCAGCTCACCTTCAGGCCTGCGTCAGCCGCAGCCTTCAGCAAGAGGGCAAAATCCTGACCCCAGTTGCCGGTGATGACGCTATCGGCGCCGGAGGCCTTGATCTTCGCAATGTAGGGCGCGAAGTCGGTGATCTTCAGCAGCGGATGCAGTTCGTCGCCGACGATCTTCACGTCGGGCCGCTTGGCGCCGAGCATGGCGCGCGCCTGGCTGCGCACCGACTGACCGAACGAGTAGTCCTGATTGATCAGGTAGACGTTCTTCACCGCAGGCACGGTCTTGATGTAGTTGGTGAGCGCTTCCATCTTGATGTCTGAATTGGCATCCCAGCGGAAATGCCAGAAGCTGCATTTCTCGTTGGTCAGAACCGGATCGACCGCCGCATAGTTGAAGTACAGGACTTCCTTGCCAGGATTGCGGTCGTTGAACTTGGTGACGAAATCCGACAGCGCACCGGCGACCGACGAGCCGTTGCCCTGGGTGATGTAGCGAATGCCGCCATCGATCGCCTTCTGCGCCTGGATCAGGCTCTCTTGCGGATTGGTCTTGTTGTCGAGTGGGACGATCTCGACCTTCTTGCCGAGAATGCCGCCCTTGGCGTTCAACTCATCGGCGAGAAACTGGAAGGTCTTGAGGCCGACTTCGCCGACGCTGGCGCCGCCGCCGGACAGTGGATCGATATAACCGATCTTCACGGTCTCCTGCGCCATCGCCGTGCCGCCGAGCATCGGCAGCGCAATGGACGCAATGAGGGCTAGTTTGCGCATGGTGTTTCTCCCTGGAAGCATTTGTGCTGGCCGTTGTCGCGGCGCCGAATCTTTTGATCCATCCGTCGCTGGCCTTATGCCGGGAGTGTGAGCCATGGCCGCAGAAGCTGCAAGCCTCACTTGCTGCCTCACTTGGTCGTAGGCGCGGCCTTCGCTTTCTTGGATATCGCAGCGTCGCCAATGATTTCCGCGGCGCGCAATTCGTCGATGTCCGCTGCGCTGAGGCCCAGGATATCGCGCAGGACTTCCTCATTGTGCTGGCCGAGCGTCGGCGCCAGCCGGGTGATCGGGTAGGGCAGTTTTGCACTGCCTTCGCGATAGGCAACGGAGGGCAGTAGATGCGGGCCCATAAATACCTTGGTCACGGGCTGCCAATGTCCGACTGCGAGCAGGTGCGGATCGCCAGCCAGATCCAGCGGCAGTCGCGCGGTACCCGCGGGCACGCCGGCGTCCTGCAGCGTCACCATGGCCAGATCCGGTCGCACCGTCGTCGTCCAATGCCGGACCGCGACCTCGATACGGTCCTCCTCGGCGCGGCGGCCCTCGGTGGTGGCAAGTGCAGCATCTTCAGCCAGGTCGTTGCGATGCATGACCTTGCACAGAGCTCGCCATTCGTCGTCACTGCGCACGGCAATGGTGATCCACTGATCTTCGCCGAGACAGGGAAAGCAACCGTTCGGCACGAAGCGCGGATGCCGGTTGCCGATGCGCGGGCCGGATTTGCCGGTGGCTGATTGCTCGATGACCGAGGGTGCGACAAGAGGCAGCAGGGCTTCCGTGGCACTGAGATCGATGTGTTGGCCGAGGCCGGTATTCTTCTGATGCATGAAGCCGAGCATCAATGCCGCCGCAGCACTGACGCCGCCGAAGGGATCACCAAGCGCGGCATGCAGCATGGTCGGCGGATCGCCCTCACGCCCGGTCACTGACGGCAGGCCGGAAGCTTGCTCCAGCGTCGAGCCATAGGCGCGCACGCCGCTCCATGGACCGGTCATGCCGAAGGCGGGCATCGTCACCACCACGAGACGCGGATTGATCTTGTGCATGGCTGCGGCATCGAGGCCCATGCGTGGCAGCACGTCGGCGGCATAGTTGTCGATCACCGCATCGGCGCCGGCGAGCAATTGCTTCAGCAGCTCCTTGCCGCGGGGATTGGTGAGATCCAGTGTGATGCCGCGCTTGTTGCGGTTCATCTGCTGAAACCAGTAGATTTTCTCGTAGGTGCGTTCGGGAAAATACGGGCCGCGTGGATCGGTGCCACGAAACCAGTCGGGATACTGGCAGGACTCGACCTTGATGACGTCGGCGCCGAGATCTCCCATCTGCCGCGTGGCCGATGGACCAGCCCAGCCCATGGTGAGATCGATAATGCGCAGCCCTTTCAGCGGCTGCGGATCGTCAGGTGTTGCCTGCCGCGTGGCCACGCGCCGATGCGCAAGCAGGGCGTCGATTGTGTCATCGCCGGCAAATGGCGCGCGGCCATTCGGTTTGGGGCGCGAGCCCGTAAGTGTTTGCGGCAGCACCGGCGCATCGAATGATGCGCTGCCGATCTCGACTTTCGCGAAGGCGCCGCGATCGCGGTAGTATTGCTGCTTCAGCAGCGTCTCCATGTCCGGCACGACAGCGAGCGGAAGACGCAGCTCGATGCCCATCTCGAACCATTCGTTGGCGCTCTTGTGCATCAGGATGGGCTGGAAGATATCAAACAGCGCCTTCGAATTATTGGTGCGCGCGAGACCGTCGTTGAACTGCGGCTCCGTCTCCAGTTCGGGAAGGCCGAGCATCACGCAGAACGCAGCCCATTGCGCCGGCGTCACGACGGTGATGCCGAGCCAGCCGTCCTTGGTTGGGAAATTGCCGACGGGATAGCCGCGGCCGAACCGGTTGATGGCCATGCGTGGCCGCGTGAAGCCGACTTCCAGTGCGAGTCCTGTGTCGAATTCGCTGATCTGCAGCATCGCCTCATGCGCGCTGACGGCAAAGCGCCGCGCGCCGGTGTTGCGACCATACATGCCGGCCAGTGTCGGAATGAACGCGGTGAGGCCGGCCATGACGGCGATCTGGCCGTCGCGGGGCAGCACCGGCGGGCCTTCCTGCGCACCGACCAGCTTCACGCTGCCCGCGAGACTGCGACAGACGGAGTCCGTCGTCTGATAATTGCTGTAGAGGCCGTGTTCGCCGAACCACGAGATCGCGGTGATCGCGAGGCCGGGTTGCTCCTTGCGCAGATCATCATGCGTCAGGAGTGAGTTGGGAATCTCCGAAGGCGCGCGTGCATCGATCAGCAGATCGCATGTCGCAAGCAACGCGCGGACACGCGCGACATCGTCGGACTTGTCGAGATCGGCGATGACGCTGCGCTTGTTGGTATTCAGCCAGGCGAAATATCCGCTCTCGCGGCGGCCATCGCCGGCATCGACGAGCGGCGGATAGTGCCGCGCAGGATCGCCGCCCGGCGGTTCGATCTTGATGACCTCGGCGCCGAAATCCGAAAACAGTTTGCCGCAGTAATCCAGCGTGTCGCCGGATCCAATTTCCGCGACACGCAAATCCGATAGTGGCAAGTTTGGCATTTCCGCCCGATCATTTTTTTTATGTGTCGGGGCATCATGTCGAGATGTATGCGGGCGTCAAGTCATTCGGCGCGCGCTGCAGCCTTGTCGAGCGCGATCGACATCGCCGAGATCAGCGGCTTCATGAAGAACGCATCATTGGCCGGAGTGATGTCGGCTTCGAGGCCGTATGATTTCAATTCGTCTGACACGACAGGGCCGACCGACGCGATCGGTGTCTTTGCAAGTGCACTGCGCAATTGATCCTCGCGGTCATGCGCCTTTGCAGCATCGACGAGGCGACGCACCTGACCTGAACTCGTCAGCGCGATGGCATCGACGCGGCCGGCTTCCATTTCGTCGATGGCCGAGAGGATGTTCGTTTCAGCAGCCTTGGAGTCGTAGACGTAAGGCAGCACCGTATCGACCTCGACGCCGCAGGCGGTGATCGCTGATATCAGAACGCTGTGGTCCTTCTCGGGATAGAGCTGCAGGCCGAGGCGATGGCCTTTGAGATCGAGCCGCGACAGCATTTCGGCGACGCCTTCGGAGGTCGGCTTCTCGGTGGTGATGTCAGCCTCGAGGCCGATCTCGCGCAAGGCGCGCCCGGGCTTCGGTCCGCGGGCGAATTTGCGGGATTTGCCGACTGCGGCGACGAACTCTTTTTCGATGCCGCGTTGACGCACGATTTTCATCATCCGGCGAAGCCCTTCGCCGGTCATTAAAACGAGGTCGTCGAACGGGTTAGCAATGAATCGGCCGATCCAGGCCTCGACCGGGGCGGAATCCGGCGCGTCCTCGATGGTGAACATCGGACATTGCAGCACATTGGCGCCCTGTTCGGTCAGCAGCCGGGAGAATTGCGCTTCCTCGCGGGTCTCCAGGATCAGGATGCGATAACCGTTGAGCTTGTCAGCCATCTCTATTTTCTGCCTGTTTTCGCACGTTAATTCGCTGGCAATGACGTCCATATTGCAGCGCGCAATTGGATTGGCGCAAGGCCGCCGCGGATGATAGAGCAGGGCCTCGATTTCCGGTTCACTTGAAGCAGATCAGCCCGTCCCATGTCCCATCAATTCGTCCTGACCCTGTCCTGTCCAGATCGCCCCGGCATCGTGTCCGCTGTATCGACCTTCCTGGCCCATAATGGCCAGAATATTCTCGATGCCCAGCAGTTCAACGATGTCGAAACCGGGCACTTCTTCATGCGCGTGGTGTTCAACGCCGCCGACGTGAATGTCGGTCTGGCGGCGCTGCAGACCGGCTTCGGGGCCATTGCAGAGCGCTTCAAGATGGACTGGCAGATGCGGGACCGGGCGACGCGTCGCCGCGTCATGCTGCTGGTGTCGAAGTCCGATCACTGCCTCGTCGATATCCTGTATCGCTGGCGCACCGGCGATCTCGACATGATCCCGACCGCGATCGTCTCGAACCATCCGCGCGAAGCCTTCAAGGATCTCGATTTCGGCGACATCCCGTTCCACCACATGCCGATCACCAAGGAGACCAAGCGCGAGCAGGAGCAGGCGATCTGGGATCTGGTCGGCACGACCGAGACCGAGCTCGTGGTGCTGGCGCGTTACATGCAGATCCTGTCCGACGAGATGTCGGCGAAACTGTCCGGCAAGTGCATCAACATCCACCACTCGTTCCTGCCGGGCTTCAAGGGCGCACGGCCCTATCACCAGGCGCACGCGCGCGGCGTCAAGCTGATCGGCGCTACCGCGCATTACGTGACCAGCGATCTCGACGAAGGTCCGATCATCGATCAGGACGTCGAGCGCATCAGCCATCGCGACACGCCGGAAGAACTCGTGGCCAAGGGCCGCGACATCGAGCGCCGCGTGCTGGCGCGCGCCATGCGCTATCACCTCGAGGATCGCGTGATCCTCAACGGCATGAAGACCGTTGTTTTCATGAACTGAGCGACGCCGTCGCGGCGTCGGACGATAGCGCGATCAGCGAACGGCCTCTGCAGAGGGCGATGTGGCGGGGTCAGGCCCCGTCATGGCGCCGGATTGCTGCTGCTCGTGCCGCTTCGCATAGGCCTCGTATTCGGGAGAGCCAGGACGCGGAGGCGCGTCTGCTGGCAGGCCGCCAGCCCATGCCGGGATCAGGTCGGCCATGCCGCCGGCCATGAATGAACTGATCGAGCCACAACCGCCAAGGCTGCAGGACAACAGCACAAGACAAACAAAAGCGGGGACGCGGCGGGATACTGGCATTGTGGCAACGTTGTTTGAGGCGGTCTGCGGAATATAGCAGATCTGCGACGGGTTTTGCCGACAATTGAAGGCAAATCAATGGTCAAATATTACCGAGCGTGGCTGGGCGATCTCAGTGCGCCGGCAATCCGGCCGCGATCAGCGCCTGTTCGATCCGGCCGCGCGCTTCCATATATGCGGCGCTGACATTCTTGGTCGGGATCCCGATGTTGCTCACTGTCGAACCGGGCCGCAGCTTCAAGCCTTGCGTCAAAGCCGCCTGTGCTTCGTCCGTGCGGCCCAACCGCTGGTAGGCCGCGGCCAGCAGCACAAGCGGACGCCCGGAGGCCGGTGTGATGGCGATGGACCGTTGCAGCCAGGGCAATGCTTCTTCGTCGCGGCCCATCATCAGGTAGCTCACTCCCGCGCCAAGCAGCCAGGTCCAGCGCGACACCGGCGGCGTATCAAACCGGTTGGCTTGCTTGAACGTTGCCAGCGCGTCCTCGAACCGGCCAAGCGGAAGTTGCCCGAGGCCTATGTGGTACAACGCCATTCCGTTCCAGGGATCGAACGCCAATGTTCTGGCGCAAACCACCAGGCTTTCGACAAATTCATTGGTCGCGTTGAGAAAGCGGCAATAGGCTTCGAGCACCGGAATAGAACTGGGTCTGGTCCGCACCGCGCGCTCCAGCATGGCCTTGGCATTTTTCTCCGCTGCGGCGGCGTCGTCCGGGCCGTACCAGACCATCTGGATGCCGCGCATTTGCAGCGCCGCGAGCGCGACTTGCAGGTCGGCATTGTTGGGCTCTTCGGCGAGCGCTTTTTCCAGCATCGCCTGCGCCGTGGCGAAACGCTCGCGTGTGGTCTGGTTGATTGAGGCGATGGCCTGCTCGATCGCAACCCTGGCATTGCCGGGCGAACGGCCGACGGTTGCAGCGCTTCGTGCACCCGGCTCAAGAAGCGCGTTGATGCGAAGCGCGAGCGGATGTCCAAGTCCCGCCGCCAGCCGGGACCGTTGCATCCCGAGGTCTGGCTCTTCCAGGTCTGAATCCTTGAAGCTGACGGCCACCGGCACAGTCCACACCACTTCGCCGGTCGCCGTCCTAGTCATGCGCGCACGCAGCTCCCACGACCGCTCGCCTTTCGCCAGTTCGCCATTCACGACGAAGTCCGGTTGTGTCGCAAGTGGCGATGCCGGCTGCGGCGCGGTTTGCGTCATCACGCGAATATTGTAGATCTTCGCCAGGCCATCGACGAGACGCGTGGTCACGTTCGCTGCCGTCTCGGCGACCTGACTGTCGCTGCCCACACCGGCGATCGGCATCACGGCGATGGTCGGCGGCGCTCGCCCGAAGATGACATCCGGACCGAAGATCGGGGCGGCAACGGCCAGTCCAACGATCGCGCCGAGCCCCGCCATTGCGGCGAGCGCCGCGGGTCCGTGCAAGCCGAACAACCGCCGCCGTTCGACGGGTTCAGCGGCGGCCACGGCGCGGGCAGGCTCCCCGCTCAAGGCGGCCAGCGGCAACGCGGCTGGCGTCTCCACGGCGGCCGGTTCGGCCAACATCTCGACATCGAACATATAGCCGCGGCCGGACACGAGCTTGATCATCTGCCGCTGATCGTCGCCCAGCGCGGTACGAAGCTCCCGGATGCACTGAAACAGGCTGTCTTCGCCGACATGGACGTTCGGCCAGACCGCCTCCATCAGCTCCTGTTTGCTGATGATGCGGCCGGCGTTGGCTGCGAACAGCGCCAGCATATCGAAGGTTTTCGGCCGAAGCTTGATGGCTTTGCCGTCTGGCCCGCGCAGCTCGGCGCGCAGCCGATCAAATTCAAAGCCAGCAAAACGGTACACCGTGCCTCCGCGGTTTCCCGAAACCGTCCGGGGCCAGCAATTACCAGAAAACGCGCCGTGCGGGCGTCTGATCGCAAGATATCAGAAAAACTTCAGAAAATACGCGCGCTGCTTCAGGACGCCCGCGCGCCACCCGTGCGACGTTGATTCTGCCGTCTCGGGCCTTCGGTTGCCGAAATGCCCGAGCGACGGCGAACTGGAATGGGGTGGCGGGTGGCGCTAGGGCTTTTCAACCAGAGACTCGCCAACCAGAGACTTGGGCCGGCGCGCCGGCTGCGGGCCATTTTGCTGGCGTCGTCGGCACTGGGCCTGGCGCCCGTTTTGGCGGCGCTGCCGGCGGCGGCGCAGGATTCGACCTGGCTGCTCAATCCCGGCTCTAACAACTACAACCTGGCTGGTAACTGGAGCGCGGGGGTGCCGACCGGCACCGCGACATTCGGAGTCACGAACGCCGCCTCTGTGGTTATCACTGCCGATATTGTGTTCGACAGCTGGATTTTTTCCGCCGGGGCGCCGGCCTACACGTTCTCAAGCGACAATCTCAGAACGCTTGAGTTCAGCGGCGGCGGCATTTCCGTCCTTGGCGGCAGCGTCAATTTTATCAATGGCGGACTGCTGAATTTCAACAATGCCAGCACCGCTGGCAGCGCCACGCTGACGAACCCGGGTATTTTGTCTTTTAATCAAACCAGCACGGCCGGCAGCGCCAATATCGTCAACACCTACGTTTTGGGGTTTTATAATAACAGCACGGCCGCAAACGCTACCATCAACAGCAGCAATTCGATGTCGTTCAACGGAACGACGACAGCGGGCAATGCGAGGATCACGAATACCGGCAATCTCGCTTTCAACGCGAGCAGCACAGCCGGCAGCGCGACCATTACCAGTACCAATGACCTGTTTTTCAGTAATAGTGCGACGGCTGGCGGCGCCACGATCACCAATTCAAACTTGCTGCGTTTTCTTGACACAAGCAGCGCCGGAAACGCGTCCATTCTCAATGTCAACTTGATGTATTTCTACAACGCCTCCACGGCCGGCAGTGCGGCGATAACCAACGGCGGTTTGCTAAACTTTATAAGTACGAGTACGGGTGGCACCGCTGCGATTACCAATGGCGCGGCAGGCGTCACGGATTTCAGCGCTCATGTCGGCGCGCTTGGCGTCGGTTCGATTGCCGGCGGCGGCTCGTTCACCCTCGGCGCCAACCAACTGACCGTCGGCGGCAATGATCTGTCGACCAATGTCACCGGAATCATTGCTGATGGTGGCCATGGCGCCGGCGGCATCGGCGGGTCGCTTGTCAAAGCCGGCACCGGCACGCTGACATTGTCCGGCGCCAACACCTATACCGGTGCGACCACGGTCAATGGCGGCGCGCTGATCGTCAATGGCTCGATTGCCTCGTCATTGATGCTCACCGTCAACAATGGCGCCATGCTCGGTGGCACCGGCACGCTCGGCAACACGACGATTGCATCGGGCGGCACACTGGCGCCGGGCAACTCGATCGGCACCATCACCGTCAATGGCAACCTGACCTTCGGCGCCGGGTCGAACTACAATGTCGAGGTCTCGCCGTATTCATCCGACCGCACCAATGTCACCGGCAGCGCTACGCTGAACGGCGGCACTGTCAATGCCAGCTTCGCGGCGGGCTCTTACGTTGTCAGGCAATACACCATCCTCAACGCTACCGGCGGTCTTGGTGGCACCACCTTCAACGCGCTCGTTAACAGCAATCTGCCGTCAGGCTTCAGGACCAGCCTGAGCTACGACGCCAACAATGCCTATCTGGATCTGGCGCTTGCCTTCATCGCGCCGCCGAACACCGGCCTCAGCGGCAATCAGTCCGGCGTCGGTAGCGCGCTGGTCAATTACTTCAACCGCAATGGCGGCATTCCGCTGGTCTATGGCGGACTGACCGCCACCGGGCTGACGCAGGCCTCCGGCGAGACTGCAACGGGATCGCAGCAGATCGCCATGGGGGCGACGACGCAGTTCATGGGATCGATGACCGACATCTTTGCAGCAGGTCGCGGCGGCACGGCGCCGGGCGCGATGGGATTCGCCGACACCAACGCTGACACATCGACAGCGAAGAGCCGTGCGGCGCGCGATGCCTATGCGATGTTCACGAAAGCACCACTGGCGCAAGCCTATGATCCGCGCTGGAGCGTGTGGGCGTCGGGCTTCGGCGGTACGCAGACCACCGATGGCAATGCGGCCGCCGGTTCGAATACATCGAGCAGCCGCATCGGCGGCGTCGCCGTCGGCGCCGACTATCTGATCTCGCCCAACACCGTCGCCGGTTTTGCGATGGCCGGCGGCGGCACCAGCTTCAGCGTGACAGGCGGCGGCTCCGGTCGCTCCGACCTGTTCCAGATCGGCGGCTTCGTGCGCCACGCGATCGGCTCGACCTATCTGTCCGGCGCACTGGCCTATGGCTGGCAGGACGTCACCACCAACCGCGCTGTGATGACGGATCAGTTGCAGGCGCGTTTCAGCCCCGATACGTTTTCGGGACGTTTTGAAGTCGGCAATCGCACCGTCACGTCATGGCAGGGCGGCCTCGGTCTCACGCCTTACGCCGCCGTCCAGTTCACCGCCGTCATGTTGCCGGCCTATGCGGAAACCGCTGTCGCCGGCAGCAACGCCTTCGCGCTCAGCTACACATCCAAGACCGTGAACGACACCCGCAGCGAACTTGGCCTGCGCACCGACAAGTCCTTCGCTGTCAACGATGCGATCCTGACGCTGCGCGGCCGCGCGGCTTGGGCGCATGATTTCAACACCGACCGCGCCGTATCGGCGACGTTCATGTCGCTGCCCGGCGCGAGCTTCGTCGTCAACGGCGCAGCGGCGGCGCATGACGCCGCGCTGACCACGGCCTCGGCCGAGATGTCCTTCATCAGCGGCATCTCGCTCGCTGCGACATTCGAAGGTGAGTTCTCGGATGTCACGCGCTCTTATGCCGGCAAGGGCGTGGTGCGCTATACGTGGTGATCGCGCCTGTCTGATGGGTGACGTCGGCTTGATCGTCGTGCCAGGATGCGCCCAACGGGTTGTGACTTTCCGGCGACATTGCCGGGGAATCATCCGCCGGACCGCCCATTTTTGGGGGCCGCGCGTCGCTTTGCGCAAAATGCGACGACGGCGCGGTTCCATTGTGGCAGGGTCCGCTCCGATACACGGCTTCGCCGCGCCCTTGAGCGTCGAAATGCAACGGGGTGAGCGGGTGGCGATACGGGTTCTCAACGATCGATTCGGCGCGGCGCGCCGGTTGCGGGCCATTTTGCTGGCGTCGTCGGCGCTATGCCTGGTGCCCTTTTTGGCGGCGCTGCCTGCGGCGGCGCAGGACGCAACCTGGCTGAGCGCGCCTGGCTCGGGCGACTTCAACACGGCAGCGAACTGGGGTCCGGCCGCGGTGCCGACCGGCACCGCGTTCTTCGGCACGTCCGGCGTCGCCGCGCTGTCATTTTCGGCCTCTACGACCCTCGGCGGCTGGACCTTCAATGCCGGTGCTTCGGCTTACAGCTTCACCGTCGGAAGCAGTCTCTTTTTCGTCGGCGCCGGCATCGTCGTCAACGGCGGCTCAGTCGACATCACCAACAACAGCGTCATGGCTTTCGCCAACTCCAGCACGGCCGGCAGTGCCACCATCGCCAACAACTTCCAACTGCAATTCATCAACACCAGCACGGCCGGCAACGCGGCCATCACCAATGGCGCGGCGGGCACCACGGATTTCGGCGGATCGACCGGCCCCCTTGGCGACAACAAGCTCAGCGCCGGCTCGATCAACGGCGGCGGCACTTTCAGACTGGGCCAAAACGAGTTGACGGTCGGTGGCAACAACTTCTCCACCAATGTCACCGGCGTCATCGCCGACGGCGGCACCGGCGGCTCGCTGGTGAAGACCGGCGCCGGCACGATGATCCTGTCCGGGATCAACACCTACACCGGCGGCACGACCTTTGCCGGCGGCACGATTAGCGTCGCGCAGGATGCCAATCTCGGCGGCGCAGCGGGGGCGCTGACCTTCACCGGCGGCACGCTGCAGACGACTGCCGGCTTTTCATCGGCGCGCAGCATTGCTTTGGGCACTGGCGGCGGCACCCTGCAGGTCGATACCGGCACTCTCGAACTGTCCGGCAATATCGCGGACAGCGGCGGGACGCCTGGCGCATTGACCAAGACCGGCGCCGGTACACTGTCGCTCACCGGCAACAGCATTTATACGGGCGCCACCAATATTCTTGCCGGCACGCTGCTCGCGAGCGGCTCGCTCAGCCCGGACAGCGCCTATACGATCGCGGCCGGCGCCACGCTGGCCCTCGACAGCCCGTTCCAGTTCATCGGCTCGCTGGCCGGCGCCGGCAGCGTGACCAATGCCAACGCCGCCGATGCGGTTCTGGTCGTCGGCCTCAACAACAGCAGCACGACCTTTGCCGGCGTGATCAGAGATGGCGCGGCGGCGAAGATGTCGCTGTGGATCGACGGCACCGGCGTCACGACACTGACCGGCGCCAACACCTATACCGGCGGCACCGCGATCTGCTTCTGCTCGACGCTGCAGATCGGCAATGGCGGCACCACCGGTTCGATTGTCGGAGATGTCACCAACGGCGGCACGCTGATCTTCAATCGCTCGAACTTCTACAGCTTCGACGGAGTCATTTCCGACAGCGGCGCCGACCAGGGCAAACTGGTGAAGACCGGTGCGGGCAACACCGTGCTGAGCGGGATCAACACCTATACCGGCACGACGACGGTCGACGTCGGCACGCTCAGCGTCAACGGTTCGATCGCATCGTCGTCGCTGACTACGGTGAATCCAGGCGGCACGCTCGGCGGCAACGGTTTTGTCGGCGACACGCTGATCAATGGCGGCACGCTGGCGCCCGGCAACTCGATCGGCACGCTCAATGTCACTGGCAGCCTGACGATGACGGCGGCATCGACCTATCTGGTGCAGATCTCCGGAGCATCATCCGACAAGACCATCGTCACCGGTACGGCGACGCTGGTCGGCAGGGTCGCAGTCGATCCGCTGGCGCGCATCGCCGCGACGACGACCTATACGATCCTGACTGCCGGCACGATCAGCGGCAGCTTCGACACGACAACCCTGCTCAACAACTTCGCGCGCAATGCGCGGCTGAGCTATGTGGGCAACGACGTGTTGCTGACCGTCGATCCCGGCCTGCTCAGCCCGAACCTGCCGGACAGTGCCAGCCGCAATCAGAAGGCCGTCGCAACTGCCATCGACAATGCGCTGGTGAGCGGCGGCACGATGCCGAGCCAGTTCAACGCGCTGTTTGCGCTCACCGGCGATGCACTGCGCAACGCGCTGACGCAGACCTCGGGCGAAACCGCGACGGGATCGCAGCAGACGACCTTCAACGCCATGACGCAGTTCATGGGCATGATGACCGATCCGTTCAGCGCGGGCAGGGGATTCGATGCGCCGGGCGCGATGGGATATGCGGATGCGCGCAAGCCGCGTGATGCCTTCGCGATGTTCACCAAGGCGCCTCCGCGCGCGCCGTCCTTTGAGACGCGCTGGAGCGTCTGGGCCTCGGGCTTCGGCGGCTCGCAGACCACCGACGGCAATGCGGCGATGGGATCGAACACCGCGCGCAGCAGCATCGGCGGCACCGCCGTCGGCGCCGACGTGCTGTTGTCGCCGAACACGGTGGCCGGATTCTCGCTCGCGGGCGCCGGCACGAATTTCTCCGTGGCCAATGGCGGCAGCGGTCATTCGGACATGTTCCAGATGGGCGCCTTCGTGCGCCACAGCGTGTCGTCTGCCTATATCACCGCCGCGGCCGCCTATGGCTGGCAGGACATCACCACCGATCGCATCGTGACCGTCGCAGGTCTCGATCGCCTGCATGCGCAATTCACTGCGAATTCCTATTCGGCGCGGGTCGAAGGCGGCAACCGCACTGTGAGTTCATGGCTCGGCGGCGTCGGCGTGACGCCCTATGTCGCCGCGCAGGTGATCGCATTCGACCTGCCGTCCTATGCGGAAACCGTCAATGGCGGCGCCAGCACCTTTGCGCTGAACTACGCGGGCAAGACAGTGACATCGACCCGCAGCGAACTCGGCCTGCGCACCGACAAGTCCTTCGCCGTCAACGATGCGATCCTGACGCTGCGTGGCCGCGCGGCGTGGGCGCATGACTTCAACAGCGATCGCAGCGTGGCCGCTACGTTCCAGTCGCTGCCAGGCGCATCGTTCACGGTGTCCGGCGCAGCGCCGGCACGCGATGCGGCGCTGACCACCGCCTCGGCCGAGATGGCATGGAGTAACGGCCTTTCCGTCGCTGCCACATTCGAGGGCGAGTTCTCGGATGTGACGCGCAGCTATGCCGGCAAGGGCGTTGCGCGTTATACGTGGTAGCAGGTGCCGAGGGCGCGGTGCGCTGCGCGCATTCGTTCGGCACAAATCTGAAAATAATCCTTGACGTTGTTTTCGGAGAGATTATATTCCGTTGCATCCCGTCCCACTTTGAGGGGCGTTGCCAGGGACGCTTGTTAGCGCGGGGCGGGATGTGGCGCTTGCGGGCGGGAGGGAGACGTTCCCTCACGCACTCGGGAGGCCTTGGGTCACCGTCCGGCCCCACTACGGGGGTCTGCCACTCATGCTGGCTGGACGTGGCATTGGTGAACGGCGGGAAACCGTCGGGATAAGCGGACTGCGGAGGTCTGCGCCTTTGCCCGGAAGAACGGTCCCGGGGACAGAAATCGCCACGATGGAGCGTCGAAAGGCGTTTCCGCGGCCTCTGCTGTCCGGCGATCCGGACATTACGCTGCGGCACTAACTGAAGTCGCGCCTTTCGGCGCTTCATCTCCCTCATTCTTGAGGGAGCCCCCCGGGACTGCCACGCACGCGCGCAGGCGCGGGCAAGGACGGCGCGTGGCCGCACTCAGCCATGTCGTCTCACGCCGTGGTCTTGCGCTTCGATCCAGCGGGTTTGCGAACCTGTACCGCGTTGACCGCCGGTGCCTGTGCCAGCAGGCGGCCCAGCATGTCGATCAGCTTTTCGACTTCCTTCTCATCGAGGCAATCCAGCAGGACCCGTTCGCGATCCAGCGCCAGCTCGATGATCCGGTCATGCAACGCGCGGCCGGATTTGGTCAGGATGACGACGCGCCTGTTGTCGCCGGCCAGGTCACTGACCGTTACGCTGCCGTTGTCCACCAGTGATTTAAGGGTGCGGCTGACCAGCCCCTTGTCGAGATCGAAATACTGGCAAATCTGTTGTGCGGTGCACGCGTCTTCGCTGGCGAGTTTCGAGAGAATCCGCCATTCGGTGACGCCGACGCCGAATTCGCGCCGATAGGCACTTGAGGCACCCGCAGCGAGCTTGTTGCCCAGGAAATTGATGAGCGCCGGTACATATCGTCCGTGGTTGATCACCGGCTTTGTCATCTGGATACGATCTGCAATCTGAAATGAACGGAAATCGAGCGGCCCGTGAATGCTTGGCTAGACTTTAGCAGCATGCCACGATGCGTCGGAATTACGCAGTTCAACAGACCGCGTTGTGTTGTCAACCCAGCCGTTGACAGGTCAACATGGCTCCGTTATCGCGGGCGATCATCATCGCGGGCGACGGCGTATGGGGACTATGACTTCACGGCCTTGAAGAGCCGGCATCACCTACAGAGGAGGAATTAATGCTGAGGAATTTCATTTCCGCGACCGTGACCGCTGTCAGCGTGCTGTCCATCGGCGGGCTCGCGCAGGCGCAGGAGACCGTCAAGATCGGCCTGATCGTGCCGATGACCGGTGGTCAGGCTTCGACCGGCCAGCAGATCAACAACGCGATCAAGCTCTATCAGCAGAAGAACGGCGACACCGTTGCCGGCAAGAAAGTCGAAATCATCCTCAAGGATGACGCGGCGCTGCCCGACAATACCAAGCGTCTCGCGCAGGAACTGATCGTCAACGAGAAGGTCAACATCATCGCCGGCTTCGGCGTCACGCCGGCTGCGCTCGCCGCTGCGCCGCTCGCGACCCAGGCCAAGGTGCCGGAAATCGTGATGGCTGCCGGCACCTCGATCATCACCGAGCGTTCGCCCTATATCGTGCGCACCTCGTTCACGCTGGCACAGTCCTCCACCATCATCGGTGACTGGGCTGCCAAGAACGGCATCAAGAAGGTCGCGACGCTGACCTCCGACTACGCACCGGGCAACGACGCACTGCAGTTCTTCAAGGAGCACTTCACCGCCGGTGGCGGCGAGATCGTCGAAGAGGTCAAGGTGCCACTCGCCAATCCGGACTTCGCGCCGTTCCTGCAGCGCATGAAGGACAGCAAGCCCGACGCGGTGTTCGTGTTCGTGCCCGCCGGGCAGGGCGGCAACTTCATGAAGCAGTATGCCGAGCGTGGCCTCGACAAGTCCGGCATCAAGGTGATCGGACCCGGCGACGTGATGGACGACGACCTGCTCAACAACATGGGCGATGCAGCCTTGGGCGCCGTGACCGCGCATCTCTATTCTGCCGCGCATCCGTCCGCGATGAACAAGGAGTTCGTTGCGGCCTACAAGAAGGCCTACAACACCCGTCCGGGCTTCATGGCGGTCGGCGGCTGGGACGGCATCCATCTCGTCTATGAAGCGCTGAAGAAGACCGGCGGCAAGGCCGACGGTGACAGCCTGATCGCGGCGATGAAGGGCATGAAGTGGGAGAGCCCGCGCGGCCCGATCTCGATCGATCCGGAGACCCGCGACATCGTGCAGAACATCTATATCCGCAAGGTCGAGAAGGTGGACGGCGAACTCTACAACATCGAATTCGCGACCTTCGAGGCGGTGAAGGATCCCGGCAAGACGAAGAAGTAACTTTCGCAGTAGCGCACTGCCGCCAGTCGCATCCCTCCCCCTTGCGGGGAGGGTCGGCCGATAGGCCGGGGTGGGGGTGCCCCACGCTCCGTCCTATTGTGGGGCACCCCCACCCGACCGGCCTGACGGCCGGCCACCCTCCCCACGCAAGTGCGGGGGAGGGATAAGAAAGAAAGTGCTCACCATCCCATGACCCTTCTCACCATTCTGTTCGACGGCGTCGCCTACGGCATGTTGCTGTTCGTGCTGGCGTGCGGGCTGGCGGTGACGCTGGGCCTGATGAACTTCGTCAACCTCGCGCACGGCGCCTTCGCCATGGCGGGCGGTTATGCCTGCGCGATCCTGGTCAATCGCGCCGGCCTGCCATTCTTTGCGGCTTTGCCGATTGCTTTCGTGGTGAGCGCTGCGATCGGCGCCGTGCTGGAGCGATCGCTATATCGCCATCTCTATACGCGCAGCCATCTCGACCAAGTGCTGTTCACCATCGGCCTCGTCTTCATGTCCGTGACGGCGATGGACTACTTCATGGGCTCGGCGCAGACCTTTATCCATCTCCCGGATTATCTGCAGGGCCAGATCAATCTGTTCGGCCTTGGCGTCGGTCGCTATCGCCTGATGATCATCGTGATCTGCGGATTGCTCACCATCGCATTGCAGATGATCCTGTCGAAGACGCGCTTCGGCAGCCGGCTGCGCGCCGCGGTGGACGATCCGCGCGCCGCGTCGGGTTTGGGCATCAACGTTCCGCAGGTCTTCGCGCTGACCTTCGCGTTCGGCTGCGGATTGGCTGGCATGGGCGGTGCACTTGGCGCGGAAATCCTCGGCCTCGATCCGTATTTCCCGCTGAAGTTCATGATCTACTTCCTGATCGTGGTGACGGTCGGCGGTTCGTCCAGCATCACCGGGCCGTTCCTGGCCTCGCTGCTGCTCGGCATCGGCGACGTCGCCGGCAAATATTACGTGCCGAAGCTCGGCGCCTTCGTGATCTACACCATGATGATCGTGATCCTGATCTGGCGCCCGAACGGCCTGTTCGGCCGCACCGCGGCGCGGTGAGGGGATCATGACAGCGAACAGCACCACCCATCCGGAAGTCGGCACCTTTGCCATGGCGCGCGCGCAATGGCGCTGGCCCGAAGTCGTGTTCTGGCTCGCCGCCGCAGGCTGCATCCTGCTGTTTCCGAACCGCTACCTGATCCTGACCGAGATCGCGTGGCTCGCGCTGTTCGCGCTCTCGCTCGACCTCATCCTCGGCTATGCGGGCATCGTCTCGCTCGGCCACGCCGCATTCTTCGGCTTCGGTGGCTACGCGGCGGGGCTGCTGGCATTGCACGGCATTGTCACGGAGCCTGTGATCGCATTGGTCGTTGCTGGTCTCGCCGCAATGGTACTCGGCTTCGTGACGAGCTTTCTCGTCATGCGCGGGTCAGATCTGACGCGGCTGATGGTGACGCTCGGTATTGCGCTTTTGCTGCGCGAACTCGCCAACCGCTTTTCAAATATCACCGGTGGCTCCGATGGCCTTCAAGGCATCGAGATGGCGCCGATCCTCGGCCAGTTCTCGTTCGATATCTTCGGCAAGGTCGGCTTCATCTATTGTCTCTGCGTGCTGTTCGTCTTGTTCCTGCTTGCACGACGCATCGTGCATTCGCCGTTCGGCCTGTCGCTGCGAGCGATCCGCAACAATCCGCTGCGCGCCTCGGCGATCGGCATTCCCGTCAATCGTCGGCTGATCGCGATCTACACCATCGCCGCCTTCTATGCGGGCGTTGCCGGCGCACTCTCGACGCAGACGACGGCGCTGGCCTCGCTCGATGGTTTCGCCTTCGATCGCTCCGCCGACCTGATGCTGGTGCTGATCATCGGCGGCACCGGCTATCTCTATGGCGGCTTGATCGGTGCGGTGATCTTCAAACTGCTGCAGGAGCTGTTCTCGACGTTGACGCCGCAATACTGGCAGTTCTGGATCGGCGCCGTGCTGGTGGTCATCGTGCTGATCGGCCGCGACCGCATGCATCGCTGGGCGATGTTCCTGCCGCGCCTGATCGCAAGCAAGTTCAGCCGCGCCAAGACGCCGGTCGTTGCGCCGGAAGGTGAGGCGCCATGACCATCGCGCTAGAAACCGTCAATCTCGAAAAATCTTTCGGTGGCCTCCGCGTCACGCGCGATCTGTCGCTGAAGATCGAGGCCGGCGCGCGTCACGCGCTGATCGGCCCGAACGGTGCCGGCAAGACAACCGTGATCAATCTTCTGACCGGCGTGCTCAAGCCCAATTCTGGCCGCATCCTACTGGAGGGCAACGACATCACCGGTCTGCCGGTGCACAAACGTGTCTTGCGCGGGCTGTCGCGGACCTTCCAGATCAATCAGCTCTATCCCGACATGACGCCGCTGGAGACGGTCGGTCTCGCTGCGTCCGAACATCTCGGCCATGGCAGCGACTGGTGGCGTCGCATGGGCACCCGCAGTGACGTCAATGACGCGATCGCGGAAAACCTCGCGCGCTTTCACCTGCTCGACGTCATGAATGAACCGACGGCGACATTGCCCTATGGCAAGCAGCGCCTGCTCGAGATCGCTGTCGCCATTGCCACCAAGCCGCGCGTGCTGCTGCTCGACGAGCCGGCTGCAGGCGTGCCGGAAAGCGAGCGCCACGATATTCTCTCTGCCGTCGCCAGCCTGCCGCGCGATGTCACAGTGCTGCTGATCGAGCACGACATGGATCTGGTTTTTTCCTTTGCCGATCGCATCTCTGTGCTGGTCGCGGGCGCCATGCTGGTGGAAGGCCCACCGGACGAAGTCGCGCGCGATCCGCGCGTGAAGGCCGTGTATCTGGGCGAGGGCGCCGATGTCTGATCTCCTCGACATCAATGACCTGCGCGCGGGCTATGGCGAAGCCGTGGTCATTCCGAAGATGACGCTGCAACTCGGCGAAAGCCAGGTACTGGCACTGCTCGGGCGCAACGGCACCGGCAAGACCACGCTGATCAATTCCATTGTCGGCGTTACCCGCCGCTTCAGCGGCACGCTGAAGCTTGGCGGAAAAGACATCACATCGCTGCGGCCGGACCAGCGCGCCCGCGCCGGCATCGGCTGGGTGCCGCAGGAGCGCAACATCTTCCGCTCGCTCACCGTGGAAGAAAACATGACCGCCGTGGCGCAGCCCGGACCATGGGACGTCAAGAAGATCTACGAGATGTTTCCGCGGCTCGAAGAGCGCAAGAACAATTTCGGCAATCAGCTCTCCGGCGGCGAACAGCAGATGCTGGCGATTGGCCGTGCGCTGACGCTCAATCCGCAGGTGCTGCTGCTGGACGAACCGACCGAAGGCCTTGCACCGATCATCGTTGATGAGTTGCTGGCAGCGCTGGGCAAGATCACACGCGCCGGCGGCACCTGTTCCATCATCGTGGAACAGAATGCCCAAAAAATACTCGGGCTTGCCGATCGTGTCGTGATATTGGAACGCGGCACCATCGTGCATGATGCAACGAGTGCAGCGTTGAAATCCGATCCTGCCGTGCTGGAGCATTTCCTCGGCGTCGCCGGCGCGGCCGGCAGCAAGAATAAACACACGGCCGGCACACCCGGCTGATCTGCAAACCGAGCATTCTGGAGTAACGACTATGCAGAGAACCAAAGCCCCGTTCCGTGCCGACGAAGTCGGCAGCCTGTTGCGGCCCGCATCGATCAAGGAAGCGCGCGCCAGGCTGGAGAAGGGCGAAATTTCGGCCGACGACCTGCGCAAGGTCGAAGACATCGAAATCGAGAAGGTCGTGCATCGTCAGGCCTCGACCGGCCTCAAGCTCGCCACCGACGGCGAGTTCCGTCGGTCGTGGTGGCACTTCGACTTCCTCGCCAAGCTGACCGGCTGCGAACTCTATCATCCCGACACCGGCATCCAGTTCACCGGCGTCGAGACCCGTCATGACTCGGTGCGCGTGATCGGCAAGGTGGATTTCCCCGACGATCATCCGATGCTGGCGCACTTCAAGTTCCTGAAGAAGCATTGCGACACGGCGGGCGTCACCGCGAAAATGACCATTCCGTCGCCGGCTGTTCTGCATTTCCGCGGCGGTCGCAAGGCGATCTCGAAGGACGTCTATCCGGATATCGAAGTGTTCTTCGAGGATCTCGCCAAGACCTATCGCAAGGCCGTGAAGGCGTTCTACGACGCCGGTTGCCGCTATCTGCAGTTCGACGATACGGTCTGGGCCTATCTCTGCTCGGAAGATGAGCTGAACAAGGTCCGTGCGCGCGGCGAGGATGCCGACAACCTGCAGCAGATCTATTCGCGCATCATCAATTACGCGATCGCCGAGCGTCCTGCCGATATGGTGATCACAACGCATGTCTGCCGCGGCAACTTCCGCTCCACCTGGATTTCGTCGGGCGGCTACGAGCCAGTGGCTGAAACGCTGCTCGCTGGTACCAATTACGACGGCTACTTCCTCGAATACGATTCGGATCGTGCTGGTGGCTTCGAACCGCTGCGCTTCCTGCCGAAGGGCAACAAGGTTGTCGTGGTCGGTGTCATCACCTCGAAGTTCGGTGAGCTCGAGAAGAAGGAAGACATCAAGGCGCGCTTGCAAGAGGCTTCGAAGTTCGCGCCGCTCGAGCAGTTGGCCGTGTCGCCGCAATGTGGCTTCGCCTCCACCGAGGAAGGCAACATCCTCAGCGAAGAAGAGCAGTGGGCCAAGCTCAAGCTCGCGGTCGATGTCGCGAACGAGCTTTGGGGCAAGTAAGCCCGTTGTCGCCTGACCGGCAGCTCGCCAACAAAAATGCCCGGCTTTTGCCGGGCATTTGCATTTAGTCTCCTGACGATGAGCTCTCAGGACTTGCCGCGGCCCACGCTTTCATAGGTGAACCCGGCCTTCTCCATCTCCTCGGGACGGTAGATGTTGCGCAGATCCACGATGACCGGCTGCTTCATCTTCTGCTTCACTTGCGCGAGGTCGAGTGCGCGGAACTGTTCCCATTCGGTCACAATCACCAGCGCGTCGGCGCCAGTCGCGCATGCATAGGCATCGTCGCAATAGGTGATATCCGGCAGTTCGTGCCTGGCCTGTTCCATGCCGACGGGATCGTAGGCCTGCACGGTCGCGCCGAGATCCTGAAGCGCGGTGATCAAGGGGATCGACGGCGCCTCGCGCATGTCGTCGGTATTGGGCTTGAATGTCAGTCCGAGCACGCCGACGGTCTTGCCGCGCAGATTGCCGCCAAGCGCGGCAGACACCTTCCGGGCCATGGCGCGCTTGCGGTTATCGTTGACGGTGAGGACGGCCTCGACGATCCGCAACGGCGCGTCGTAGTCCTGACCGGTCTTCACCAGTGCGCGGGTATCCTTCGGAAAACACGAGCCACCGAAGCCGGGACCTGCATGCAGGAACTTCGCGCCAATGCGGTTATCGAGACCGATGCCACGCGCGACGTCCTGGACATCCGCGCCGGTCCGCTCCGCCAGATCAGCGATTTCATTGATGAAGGTGATCTTGGTCGCGAGGAACGCGTTGGCGGCGTATTTGATCAGCTCGGCCGTGCGCCGACCCGTATACATGATGGGCGCCTGATTGAGATAAAGCGGGCGATAGATCTCCGAGATCACCGTGCGCGCGCGCTCGTCGTCGGTCCCGACAACGATGCGGTCGGGATGCTTGAAGTCGCGGATCGCGGCGCCCTCGCGCAGGAATTCCGGGTTTGACGCCACGGCGACGTCGGCGTCGGGATTGGTTTCCCTGATAATACGTTCCACATCGTCGCCGGTGCCGACCGGCACGGTCGACTTGGTGATCACCACGGTAAAATCGCGCAGGTTGGCGGCGATCTCGCGTGCGGCAGCGTGGACGTAGCTGAGATCGGCGTGGCCATCGCCGCGGCGGGACGGGGTTCCGACCGCGATGAACACGGCATCCGCCGTCTTCACGGCTTCACTGAGGTCGAGACTGAAGCCGAGCCGGCCGCTTTTCACATTGCTGGCCACCAGCGCGTCCAGGCCGGGCTCGAAGATCGGGATCTCGCCACGGAGCAGGGCGTCGATCTTGCTGCTGTCCTTGTCCACGCAGATCACGTTATGGCCGAAATCGGCGAAGCAGGCGCCGGACACAAGGCCGACGTAACCGGTGCCGATCATCGCAATGCGCATGGAGAAAGCCCGTTTTGAGTGATCGAGAGGCGAGAATTTGAACTTGGCACATCCTAGCAGAAGCGCGCGACTTTCACACGACGGCAGGCCGATCGAAGGGGGCATTTCATCTGTGGGCAGACTGTGATAAAGAGTGGGCCAAGCATAATTCTGCCCACTTCCGGTCACATCCCCGCACATGAAGAACGATCAGATCCTCGGAATCATCTCGGATTTCTGCCGACAGGCGGAGATGGCGGAATCGACCTTCGGTCGCCGGGCCGTCAACGACGGCAAGCTGGTGAATCGCCTGCGTGAGGGAAAACGCATCACCATCGACACGCTGGAGCGGATTCAGGCCTTCATCGCCCAGTCGATGCCGGAGGGCGTGCCGCCGCCACGCGGGCTGGAGCCGCCAATCGAACGTCGCGATCCGCGCAGCAATTTCCGCTTCTTCGAGAACCGGCAGAAATACCTGCTGTTTGTCCATACCTGCTCGGAAAAGCGGGTCATTGCCGATCGCGTCGGCCTCGAATTGGCAAGCATCCATCCGCGCCCGCCGGCGCTGCGGGTGTTCGATGCGGGCGTCGGTGACGGCACGGTGCTGGCGCGGGTGATGCGCTCGATGCACGGCCGTTTTCCGCATATGCCGTTCTATATCGCCGGCAAGGAGCTCAGCCTCGAGGACGTCCGGCTGACGCTGGACAAGGTGCCGGATCGGTTGTTCGAACATCCGGCCACGGTCTTCGTGCTGACCAACATGCATTATGCCGAGGCGCCCACACTGACCCCGGCATCGCCGGCCGCCGCGGCCGCCATGATCTGGCACGAAGTTCCGCTGCGGGGGGCTTCGTCCGGCGAATTCGCCGACCAGATCGCCGGACTTGGAGCTTTTCTTGAGGACAACTGGCGGGCCAGCATCAACCCCCGATCAGGCATGCCGACCTATGAACGGCCCGTGGCGCTGGTGGTTTATCGCGAGGATCACCGGTTCCTGCTGGATTCTATTATCCCCCGCGCAGGGCGCACGGAGGCCAATTTTGACCTGATTATCGCCTCCCAGCCCTATCGGGCGAAGTCTTCGGTACAATTTCGGGCCAAACGGATCATGGCGCCGCTGGCCCGGGCTCTGCGGGCAGGTGGGCGACTGATCGGTATCCACTCGCATGGGCAGGACCCCGGTATGGAGATCGTCCAAGCCGTCTGGCCCAAAGAAAACCCTTTCGCCGTGAGCCGTCATGAGCTATTGCGCGCAGTGAAATACGAGCTGGGCTCAGCCGGCCGCGATCTGAACTTCAATGCCTATTCCGACCAGCGGTCGATCTTTCGCTACGCCATGGAGGCGCTGCCGAACGAGGTGACCGGATCGATCGGAACTTCGACGGCTTTTGCAGCGTGGAACGCGGCGGTTTACGTGGCTCAAATCGAGGATGACCGTTTGACGGAAGTGACGGAGAGCGGCCGTTACCTGGATGCCACCCGAGAAGTTTTGCGCAAGCACAACGGTCTCTGGTTCTACGACGAATCCTACGTCATCTCGCGGCGTCGCGACTGACATTTCTGGAACAATGTGACAAAGGCTGCCGGGCTCCGGCGCAACCTAGAGGACCAGTTGATGCGCGCGTCTTATCTCTTCACCAGTGAATCGGTTTCCGAAGGCCATCCCGACAAGGTCTGCGACCGTATCTCCGACGAGATCGTCGATCTGTTCTTCCGCGAAGGCCCGAAGGCGGGCATTGATCCTTGGGATATTCGCGCTGCCTGCGAAACCCTCGCCACCACCAACAAGGTTGTGATCGCCGGCGAGACCCGCGGTCCATCCACCGTCACCAACGACCACATCGAAGCCGTCGTTCGCGCCGCCATCAAGGACATCGGCTACGAGCAGGACGGTTTCCACTGGAAGACCGCCGACGTCGAGATTCTGCTGCATCCGCAGTCGGCCGATATCGCACAGGGCGTCGATGCCAAGCAGCCGACCAATGCCGAAGAAGGCGCTGGCGACCAAGGCATCATGTTCGGTTACGCTACCAACGAAACGCCTGAGCTGATGCCGGCACCGATCTTCTACGCGCACAAGATTCTGCGCCTGATCTCGGAAGCCCGTCATGCCGGTACCGAAAAGGTGCTCGGTCCGGACTCCAAGAGCCAGGTCACCGTGCAGTACGAAAACGGCAAGCCCGTTGGGGTGCGCGAAATCGTCGTCTCGCACCAGCATCTCGTTGAGGACATGACCTCGAACCAGGTGCGCGAACGCGTCGAGCCCTACGTCCGCAAGGCGCTGCCGGATGGCTGGATCAGCGACAAGACGATCTGGCACATCAATCCGACCGGCAAGTTCTTCATCGGCGGTCCCGATGGCGACGCAGGCCTGACCGGCCGCAAGATCATCGTCGACACCTACGGCGGCGCAGCTCCGCATGGTGGCGGTGCATTCTCGGGCAAGGACTCCACCAAGGTGGACCGTTCGGCCGCTTACGCTGCGCGTTACGTCGCCAAGAACATCGTTGCCGCAGGCCTCGCCGACAAGGCGACGTTGCAGCTCGCTTACGCCATCGGCGTGGCGCGCCCGCTGTCGATCTATGTCGACACCCACGGTACCGGCAAGGTCGCTGACGATGCCATCGAGAAGGCCGTTGCTGCCGCGATGGACCTGACGCCGCGCGGCATCCGCAAGCATCTCGACCTCAACAAGCCGATCTACGCCCGTACGTCGGCCTACGGTCATTTCGGTCGCACGCCGGATGCCGACGGCGGCTTCTCCTGGGAGAAGACCGATCTCGTCGATGCGCTGAAGCGCAACGTCTGATCTTACTTTCCCTCTCCCCCGGCGAAGCTTTGCGCAGCGGGAGAGAGTGCCTTCGCGAAGCGAAAGCGGGAGAGGGACTACGACCAGCCCCCTCTCCGAACCGAATGTCGTGACCGTCTGTGCAGCCCTCTCCCGCGAGGGGAGAGGGCGCAATTATGAGCGTCCGCGAGAACCTCTCGCACTATAGGAACAAGGATTCAAATATGACCGCCCCCAACGGTTTCACCGACTACATCGTCAAAGACATCAACCTCGCCGCCTTCGGCCGCAAGGAGCTCTCGATCGCCGAGACCGAGATGCCAGGCCTGATGGCGACCCGCGAGGAATATGGCCCGAAGCAGGTGCTGAAGGGCGCCCGCATCGCCGGCTCGCTGCACATGACCATTCAGACCGGCGTACTGATCGAGACGCTGAAGGCACTCGGCGCCGACATCCGCTGGGTCTCGTGCAACATCTATTCGACCCAGGATCACGCCGCGGCCGCGATCGCCGCTGCCGGCATTCCGGTGTTCGCCATCAAGGGTGAAACTCTGACCGAATACTGGGACTACACCGCAAAACTGTTCGACTGGCACGGCGGTGGTCACCCCAACATGATCCTCGATGACGGCGGCGACGCCACCATGTATGTCCATCTCGGCCTCAAGGCAGAGAACGGCGACACGGCGTTCCTGGACAAGCCCGCTTCGGAAGAAGAGGAAGTTTTCTTCGCGCTGCTCAAGAAGCAGCTCAAGGAAAAGCCGAAGGGCTACTTCAAGGCGATCGCCGAGAGCATCAAGGGCGTGTCGGAAGAAACCACCACGGGCGTGCATCGCCTGTACGACATGCAGAAGGCCGGCACGCTGTTGTGGCCCGCGATCAACGTCAATGACTCGGTCACCAAGTCGAAGTTCGACAACCTCTATGGCTGCCGTGAATCGCTGGTCGACGGCATCCGCCGCGGCACCGACGTGATGATGTCGGGCAAGGTTGCCATGGTCGCCGGCTTCGGCGATGTCGGCAAGGGCTCGGCGGCTTCGCTGCGCCAGGCTGGCTGCCGCGTGCTGGTGTCCGAAATTGATCCGATCTGCGCGCTGCAGGCGGCGATGGAAGGCTATGAAGTCGTCACCATGGAAGACGCGGCACCGCGCGCCGACATCTTCGTCACTGCCACCGGCAACAAGGACATCATCACCATCGAGCACATGCGCGCGATGAAGGATCGTGCGATTGTTTGTAACATTGGTCACTTCGACAACGAGATCCAGATCGCGTCGTTGAAGAACCTGAAGTGGGACAACATCAAGCCGCAGGTCGACGAGATCACGTTCCCTGACGGTCACCGCATCATCATGCTGTCGGAAGGCCGCCTCGTGAACCTCGGCAATGCCATGGGTCACCCGTCCTTCGTCATGTCGGCATCCTTCACCAACCAGACGCTGGCGCAGATCGAACTCTACGCCAATAACAAGGATGGCAAGTACAAGAAGGAAGTCTATGTGCTGCCGAAGTCGCTCGACGAGAAGGTGGCGATGCTGCATCTCGCCAAGATCGGCGTGAACCTGACCAAGCTGCGCAAGGATCAGGCCGACTATATCGGCGTGAAGCAGGAAGGCCCGTTCAAATCGGATCACTACCGCTACTGAGTTCGGCGTGACGAACTGAATAAGAAAAGCCCCGGAGCGATCCGGGGCTTTTTGTTGATGTTCGGTACAAGCTTGGGCTCTCATCCTGAGGAGCGGTCGTCTTGGACCGCGTCTCGAAGGATGGAGACAAACGCATTACAGACGCGCGCTAAGAGCGCGCTCCTCACAATGAGGACGGAGTTATCTTGCACCGGATGTCGCTGCGCTCATCCGGCTACGCACTTCTTTCGTTTGAGGTTCCGACAGTCAGTTGTTCGCTGCGATCGCTGGTGATTTATAGAAGCTGTAGCCAAAGCCGGCCTTCAGGGTCCAGTTGGACGTCCGGCTATCTGGTTCCAGCGAGCCGTCGAGTGCCACGGCCGACGCGCCATATCGAAAGCTCAGAAAGTCAACGCCGGCGTTGGCATGCCATTCTCGCGTGATTGCGTAGTCCGCCGAGAGTCCAGCCATGTAGACGGCCGAACTGCCGAGGTCATAGGTCAACGGATCGATCGGCGCGCCACCGTTGAACGACGTCGCCATTTTTGGGGCGAGTGTCGTCCCGACCAAACCGGAGGCAGACAGAACTATCCGATCGGTCGCAGCCCACTGAACCAGCAAGCCTCCGCCGACATAGCCGTGCTCGTAAAGTTCGCTATATCCGAATGGTCCAGATCTGTTGCTAAGGTCGCGGTTCCAGCTGCGATAGCCTACTCCGAGATAGGGGGTGATCATCCAATTGGCTGCGACGTCGAATCCCTTTCCGAGCCGAATATCCAAAGTCCTGATATCGGCGCCGCTGCGATCCGCAGTCACGGGGCCGCCCGATGCCCCGTACTCGGTCCGTCCTTGGATCCATGTAAACGCGCCCATGACGTAGATGTTTGTCACATCGCCCATTGGCCCCATGGCAGATAGCCCAAGTTGAAGACCGGGTAGCCAGCCACGTTCACTGCTAAATCGCGGAATTGTCGGCGTGGTCTCGTAGTAGTCAACGCGATGTCCCACGATTCCCAAGCCGACCTGTGTATTGGCGATCAGGATCGGATTGATCCACGCGCTGGCATACAGAGGGGTCTTGACCAGTATATCGGCGGCGGAAGCATTGCCGCCGATCACCATCAGTACTGCACAGCACAAGGCACATTTCAACTTGGAGCCCATCGGGCGCCTCCTTGACCACACAATGCCTAAAAACCTAAGGTTGAATATAATTGTAATACACGTTATTCGTTTTGGCAACACGACAGCCGTAGCCCGCCTGAGTTGTAACCAGCATGAGTCAAACGATATGCGGGGTTGTCGAGATCGCCGAAACGCCGACCCCCGGATGTCGCTTCGCTGATCCAACTACAAGCTCGCTATTAGCGCAGACCCATCAACCGTCATTGCGCCGCGGCATTCCGGTTCTTCCTTTCCACAAACGAAAGAAGACTGGATTGCATCGTCGCAAGGGCTCCTCGCAAAGACGGCTGAGAAGACGCCGTTTTACCTCAGCCCAACATCTCCCGCACCATCGGAATGACCTTTGTTCCGTATAGCTCGATACTCGTCATCAGCTTCTCATGCGGCAATGGCCCCGCGCTGTATTTCAGATCGAAGCGCGAAATGCCGAGCGCCTTCGCGGTTTTCGCGATCTTCTTCGCCACGGTCTCTGGCGATCCCACATAGAGCGAGCCGTGTTCGGCTTCCTGATCGAATTCGCGGCGCTGCATCGGTGGCCAGCCACGTTCCTTGCCGATGCGGTCGCGCATCTGCTTGTAGTCGGGCCACAGTTCCTCACGCGCCTGCTCGTCGCTGGCGGCGACATAGCCCGGCGAATGCACGCCGATCGGCTTCACCGGTCGCTGAATCTCGCCATAGGCGCGGTGATAGAGATCGACATAGGGTTTGAACCGCTCGGGCTCACCGCCGATGATCGCCAGCAACAAGGGCAGGTCGTAGCGCACGGCGCGGACGACCGACTCAGGGCTGCCGCCGACGCCGATCCATGTTGTCAGATTGCCGGTCTCGACGGGCGGATAGACCCGCTGGTTGGTCAGAGGAGGGCGCGTGGCGCCGCTCCATGTCACTTCCGGCTCCGATGCCAGCAAAGCGAACAGGTCGAGTTTGTCTTCGAACAGCGTTTCGTACTGATCGAGCTTGAAGCCGAACAGCGGAAAAGATTCGGTGAACGATCCGCGGCCGAGAATGACCTCGGCGCGTCCGTTCGATGCGGCATCCACCGTGGCGAAGCGCTGGAAGACGCGGATCGGATCGTCAGAGCTCAACACGGTTACGGCGGATCCGAGGCGGATGCGTTTCGTGCGCGTGGCGATCGCCGCCAGCACGACTTCCGGTGCCGACACCGCGAAGTCGGCGCGGTGATGCTCGCCGACACCGAAGAAATCGACACCAAGCTGGTCGGCCAGCGCCGCTTCATCGATGACGTTACGGATCACCTGTGCGTGCGACAGCATCTCGCCGTCCGCACCGCGTGTGACATCGCCAAATGTATCGAGACCGAGTTCGAGAGGCATGAGCCGTTTCCCTGACGAGCGCTGAAACGAAAAAGGCCGCGCGTGACGCGCGGCCTTTCGCAGTAAAGGCGTGCGTGACTTACTTGGGTTTGGTGATTTCGAACTTCAAGGTGCCGATGCCGTCGACGCCGCATTCGACCTTGTCGCCCGGCTGAAGCGCCGCCACGCCGGCAGGGGTGCCGGTCAGGATGACGTCGCCGGCGCCGAGTTCGACCTGCAGCGAGAGCTTGGAAATGATCTCGGCGATGTTCCAGATCATCTCGGATAGGTCGCCCTTCTGGCGTTCGGTACCGTTCACCGAGAGCCAGATCTTACCCTTGGAGGGATGGCCGACCTTCGAAGCGGGCACCAGCGCGCCGGTGGGCGCCGACATGTCGAACGACTTTCCGATTTCCCAGGGCTGCTCTTTCTTGCGCGAGATGGTCTGGAGGTCGCGGCGGGTGAGATCGACGCTGACGCCATAGCCCCAGACGTGATCGAGTGCCTTTTCCGGCGAGATGTTGAGGCCGCTGCTCTTCAGCGCGACAACGAGTTCGACCTCGTGCTGCATGTCCTTGGTCAGGGTCGGGTAGGGGATCTCGCTGCCATCCGGCACGATCATGTCGGCGTGCTTGGCGAAGAAGAAGGGAGGGTTGCGCTCGTCATTGCCGAGTTCGCGGATGTGCTCGAGATAGTTGCGGCCCACGCACCAGACACGGCGCACCGGGAATTTCGAAGTCTCGCCCTGAACGGCGATGGCGGCCTGCGGTGGAGGAGCGATAACGAACGATGCGGTCATGGACGGCTCTCGGGCTGGTTGTGAAGGCTGGGATCAAAACGGATGCCGCGCTTGCGCGGCAGAAAACAGAGGCAAGTCTTACGCCGACGCATGAAGCGGTGCCAGCGGCGAAGCATCACGATGTTGCAAGCGGAAGAACGACGCGTAGCGTCCGCCACGGCGCAGCAGGTCGTCGTGGCGGCCGCGCTCGACGATCTCGCCGCCCTCGACCACAAGAATGGCGTCGGCGTGCATGATGGTGTGCAGGCGGTGCGCAATGACGATCGTGGTGCGATTCTGGCAGAGATGCTCGATGGCTTCCTGCACCGATTTTTCGGATTCGGAATCCAGCGCTGCGGTAGCTTCGTCCAGCAGGATGACCGGTGCGTTCTTCACCAGCGCGCGCGCAATGGCGATGCGTTGGCGCTGGCCGCCGGAGAGTTGTGCGCCATGCTCGCCGACCGGCGTCTCGTATCCGAGCGGGAAGCCCATGATGAAATCATGGGCGCAGGCGGCCTTGGCTGCCGCCACGATCTCGTCTTCCGTCGCGCCCGGTTTGCCGAAGGCAATGTTTTCGCGGATCGTGCCGCGGAACAGATAGACATCCTGGCCGACATAGGCGGTCTGGCCGCGCAGCGAGCGCCGTGACACCTGGCCGATCGACTGGCCGTCGATGGTGATATCGCCTTCGCTGACTTCGTAGAGTCGCAGCAGCAGCGCGAGCACGGTGGACTTACCGCCCCCTGACGGGCCGACCAGTGCGGTCACCTTGCCGGGCTCGGCGATGAAGCTCATGCGATTCAGGACGACCTCGGTGGGGCGATAGCGGAACGTCACGTCATGCAATTCGACGCGCGCATCGGTCAGCTTCAGCGCCGGTTTGTGATCGTCGTTGGGTTCGGAAGCCGGGCTGTCGACGATCTCCAAGAGCGTATGCGCGCCGATGATCTGACTGTTGAGATCGATATTCAGCCGCGCCAAGCGCTTTGCAGGCTCATAGGCCAGCAGGAACGCGGTGACAAATGAGAAGAACTGGCCGGGTGTCGCGCCCATCGCCACCACGCGATAGCCGCCATACATCAGCGACGCCGCGATGGCGAAACCGCCGAGGGTTTCCATCAGCGGGCTGGAGCGGCTGGAGACGCGCGCCATCTTGTTGGCGTTCTGCTCGACGGCTGTGATGCTCGCTTCCATGCGCTGCTGCATGGTCTGTTCGAGCGTAAACGCCTTCACGGTGCGGATGCCCTGCAGCGATTCCTGCATCACTTCCAGAATCTCGGTGGTGCCGGTGAACTGGTTGCGGGCGAGCCCCTTGATGCGCCGGACCAGCTTGCGCAGCACCAGCATCGCAGGCGGCGCCACCAGGAAGCCGAACAACGCCATATAAGGATCCTGCATCACCATCACGCCGACCAGCGCAATCAGCGAGAGCAGGTCGCGGCCGACGGCGTTGATCAGCAGGCTGAGCACCTGCGTCACCGAATTGGCGCCGGCGGTGAGCCGCTGCAGGAATTCCGACGAATGCCGCTCCGAGAAGAAGCCGATGCTCTCGTTCATCAGCTTGGCGAACAGCCGGCGCTGATTGTTCGCGACGATGGCGTTGGAGATCTTCGAGAGAATGACGGTATGGCCGTAGGTCGAGGCGCCCTTGATCAGAAAGATCACCACCACGAAACCCGAGAACAGCGCGATCCGCTCGATGCTCTTGTCCACATAGGCCTGGTTGATGACCTCGCCGAGCATGTAGGCGGCGCCCGCGGTGGTGGCGGCGGAGACGGCCATCAGCAGGAAGGCTAAGAGGTAGCGCCGCCAATAGGTGACCGCCTGTTCGGCGACCAGACGGCGGATCAGCGCCCAGGCGCCGTAGGGATCGTCAGTGACTTTGCGAGTAATCTTGGCCATCCGCGGTCCAGCGACGGCGCCGGGCAGGGATTTGCCGAGGCGTCAGGGTCAGCTTGCGAAACAGCCGCCTGATTGCCCGTTAAATCGCGGTTTTTCAAGCCAAAATCGGGCTTGCCAAGACTTTGTTAACCCGTTGGCCCGGTGGCGTCCGCCGCCGGATTCGGGCCGATTTGGTCCCAGAATCTCTCGGAAGCACGGCACGCGACGGGTACGCGCCGTGCTTCCGGTTGGCGGGGTGTAACCCGATCAGAACCGGTAATTCACACCCGCTTTCATGGTGTGGAACCTGGTATCGACCGCGATGCTGGAGTTGGAGGAGAAACCATTGGCGACGTCGTTGACGGCGGTGGAGAACAGCGTGCTCCGGCCGAGATCCACATAGAGATATTCGGTCTTGAACGACCACTGCGGGGCGAATGCGTATTCGAGGCCCGCGCCGGCGGTCCAGCCCCACTGTGTCTGGCCGGCTGACACCGCCGCAACCTGGCCGAGCACACCATTCGGGCCGGTCAGAGTAAAGTTCCCGTTGGTGTTGACCCGGCCATAGGCGCCGCCGCCGGTGCCGTACAGGAACACGCGGTCCCATGCATAGCCGAGCCGTCCGCGAATCGTGCCGAACCATTCGACTTCGGAGCCGGTGCCGAATGCCGCGGACGTGGTCACGCCGTTATTGTTCAGCGTCTGATTACCCTCGAAGCGGCCCTTGATACCGGACCACTGGAAGTCGGTCTCGATGCCGACGACGAAGCCGCCGTTGTATTGATAGTTGTAACCAGCCTGTCCGCCGCCGAAGAAACCGCTTGAGGTTAGGCTGAATTTACCCGCGGTGCTGGCAACCAGAGGATCAGTTTCGGCCTGCAACTGCCGCTGTGTAGCCTGAAATGGATAGTCGAACTTGTCGCCGCCGAAACCGGCATTGGCCCCGACATAGAAGCCGGTCCAGGAGAACACCTGGACGGGCGCGACTGGCGCCTTCATCGGATAGGGCATGTCGGCCGCAATGGCAGGAACGGCTGCACCGATAAGCAGTGCTGCGCCAGCGAATACTCTCTTCATGATCAGGCCCCTCAGTTTCTTGCTCTCGGCAAGTGATTTCCGATGCATCGCTGTCATCAGCGATCGCATGTGAAGTGTCGTCGGGCCAAGGCATCTGCGAATGATGCCGGGACTCGCGGCTTCCACGTACACAATGACAGGGCTGGCGGAGAGGTCTTGTTCACACGCGTAGCAGATTTTAGTTTTCGCGCACTGCCACTAAACTTCGCGTCGATGTGGCGTTGTCGCAACAGCACATATGCGCACTATACAACCACGGTTACAGAACGTCGCACTGCCGAGATTTTTCGTGATGAGTTTGTTCTGTGTTGCTACACTATTCGTCGGAAATGAGTTGGACGTATGCATCAGGCCAGTTTCGTCTCAGATGGATTTGATCCGGAATTGCTGGATCACCAGAAATTCGCACTGTGGTGCGAAAATATGGAAGCGCTCACCTGCTGCGTGGACATCACACGTGCTGAAGATCAGCCATTCTCGGCTTTCGTGCACTGGGCAGATTATTCGAATGTGCGGGTCACCCGGTTCGGCGGCACGTTCAGTCGAATCCGACGATCCAGAACGGCAATCTCGCGCGGGCCGGACGATGATTTCTGTTTGATGTTTCATCGAGGCGAGGGGACGCTGGTCGTCGATCAGGTGGGGCGCGAAACGGCCTTGTCGTCAGACTGCGCTTTTCTCGGCACGAACGGACGTCCGGCAGATTTGCGATCGGATGCGGATTTCTCGTCGACGACGCTGACCGTCAGTAGGGAGCGCCTTTTGCCTCTCATTGGAAATGTCGACGATCTCCTGATCCAGCCGCTCGACGAACGGCGCGCAGCCGTGGCTCATCTGCGACGCTACATCGACATCTCGGTCGATCTGCTGCGCGATCCGCATGATGCGGAGCTCGACAGCCATATCAGCACGGCATTGCTGGATCTGACGGCACTCGCGCTAGGTGCCCGCGGCGACGCTGCACAACTTGCGTCGATGCGCGGTCTGCGCGCGTCGCGAACGCAGGAAATCATCGCTGAGATCGATCGCCATTTCGCGGATCCGGATTTTTCGGTGGGGCAGGTCGCGCGCCGGCTGGATGTGTCGCCGCGCTATCTCCAGGATCTTCTGCAAGATACCGGATCGAGTTTCACCGAGCGCCTTCTGGAACGCCGTCTGCAACATGCGATGCGTCTGCTGACGAGTGAACAGGGTGATCGGCTGAAGATCAGTGAAATCGCGCTGGCCAGTGGCTTCAACGAGATCTCATACTTCAATCAGCGGTTTCGACGGCGTTTCGGCGAGACGCCGACGCAATGCCGGCGTTGATCTGAGTGGGTGCTGGTCTAATCGTTCAGGCCGATTTCGCCATTAATTCAATGCCATGGCGCTCGCGGGCGAGCTTCTCTTCCCAGGCCAGCGCGTGGCGGGCGATGGTTTCGAGATCGTCGTATTGGGGCGTCCAGTCGAGCGTCGCGCGGATTCGGGTGGTATCGGCGATCATGGTCATGATGTCGCCGTCGCGGCGCGGGGCGTATTGAACCGCGAAATTTCGGCCCGATGCACGGCGCACGGCTTCGATGGTTTCCAGCACCGAATAGCCGCGGCCATAGCCGCAATTCAGGGTCGTGGATGCGCCGCCTTCGCGCAGGTAGCTCAATGCGGCGCGGTGGGCCTGAACGAGGTCGCTTACATGGATGAAGTCGCGGATGCAGCTTCCGTCGGGCGTCGGGTAATCGGTTCCGAACACGTCGATCTTGCTGCGCTGGCCGGTGGCGGCCTCGACGGCGATCTTGAGCAGATGCGTCGCGCCCATGGTGGCCAGACCGGTGCGGCCCTGCGGATCAGCGCCGGCGACGTTGAAGTAACGCAGCGCGACAAACTCCATGCCATAGGCCGGTGCGATGTCGTGCAGCATGATCTCGGTCATCAGCTTCGATGATCCGTAAGGCGACAGCGGTCGTGTGGGGGCATCTTCTGCCACGGGCGTGAAATCGGGATTGCCGTAGACGGCAGCGGTAGATGAGAAGATAAATTTTTTGACGCCGCACTTCACTGCCGCGCTGAGCAGGTTGCGTGTCGTCATTGTATTGTTGCGATAGTAGGCAAGCGGGTCGCGCATCGATTCCGGCACGACGACAGAGCCCGCAAAATGGATGATGGCGTCGATGCCATGGGCAGCAATGACGCCCTCGACGAGGTTCTCATCAGCGACATCGCCGATAAACAGCGGAACGCCCTCGGGGAGATATGTTGAGAAGCCCGTCGACAAATTGTCGATCACGACCACGCTCTCGCCGGCTTCCACCAGCGCATGGACCATGTGACTTCCGATATAACCGGCGCCGCCGGTGACAAGGACGGTCATTGGATTTACTCACTCTCCCGTTTTGGGAACGCTATCGCGCCCGGGATGAAGAGTGGGTTTCGACGGCCGGCAACTGGCCACTATGCTTAATGTTGCGTATAGGAAATCGGGCGAAATGGAGTCACCTGTGCCGATTGCGGGCAAAACGGCCGATAAACTGCAGCTGATCGTCACGAATCTGCACTGGCGCTACTCCGGTGTGACGGCGACTAATCGCATGGTGGCGCCGAAACTCGCAGACATGTTCGACGCGGCTTGGCTTGGATCCGACGCGCCCGCCGGCATTGCGCGCATGGATATCGGCGATCTCGTGAAATTGTGGCTGCGCCGCAAGCCTGTGATTTGGCACGCGCGGCGTAACAACGAGATGATTGCAGGTGTTGTGCTGAAGGCCCTCGGATGGCCGCTGAAACTGCTCTTCACGTCGGCTGCACAACGCCATCATACGTGGATTACGCGCTGGCTGATCAATCGGATGGACGCCATCATCGCGACCAGCGACATTTCCGCGTCGTATCTGAAGCGATCGGCGACCGTGGTGACGCATGGCGTCGATACCGGTCGCTACGCGCCGCCCGTCGATCGTGCGGCGGCGTTTGCGGAAGCGAACTTACCGGGGCGTTATGCGATCGGCTGCTTCGGCCGCGTGCGTGCACAGAAGGGCACCGATCTGTTTGTCGACGCGATGTGCGAGTTGTTGCCGCGCTATCCGGATTTCACCGCCGTCATTGTCGGGGCAATCACGCCGGACCAGATCGGCTTTGCCAATGAGCTCAAGAAGAAGATCGCCGAAGCCGGTCTGCAGTCGCGCATCGTCATCACCGGCGAGTTGCCGATCGAGGAGGTCGAGCGATGGTATCGACGCCTGACGATCTACGCTTTCACTTCGCGCAATGAAGGCTTCGGTCTGACGCTGATCGAGGCGATGTCGGCGGGGGCCGCGCTGGTCGCAACGCGTGCGGGCGCCGCGGAGATCGTGGTCGAGGAAGGCGTGACCGGCAAGCTCGTGCCAACCGGCGATGCAGTGGCACTCACGCTGGCATTGGAGCCGCTGATGCGCGATCCCGATGCCGCTGCAGCCATGGGTGAACGTGCGCGCCAGCGTGTGCTCGACAAATTCAGCCTCGATGCAGAAGCGCGCGGAATCGCGGAAGTTTATCGCAGGCTGCTCTGACCCTGCAGGATATCCGCAACGAACGCGTCCAAGTCACCGCCGGCAAACAGGAAGCCGGGTAGATGCGCGGCCTTGGCCGCTTCGATATCCGAATCGCGGTCGCCGATGGCAAAACTGCCTTTGCGTTGCACAGGCCAGTGCTGCATCAGGTCGAGGATCATGCCCGGGCTCGGCTTGCGCCAGTGATGATCTTCCAGGTAGCCAGCAACTGATCCGGCCGGATGGTGCGGGCAATAGCGGACGTCATCGATGCGGGCGCCTTGTGCGGCGAGTTCGGAGCGCATCCACTTAAACAGCGTATTGAGTTCGTCTTCGGTGAAATAACCGCGTGCGACGCCGGACTGGTTCGAAAACAGGAAGACGAAATAGCCGGCATCATTGAGCCGGCGAATGGCCTTGGCCGCATTCGGCATCCAGCGGATGCGATCGGCCGTGCCCATATAGCCGTCGTCGTAATTGATGACGCCGTCGCGATCGAGAAACGCTGCGGGCTTTGTTTGCGTGGTCGTCATATCTGCGCGCTTCTGTTGGATGCCTCGGCCATCACGCTCTGAACAATCCCGGCGACATCGTCGGCCGGGATGTCCCGCATGCAGGCATGGTTGTTCATGGTGCAGACCGGCCTGTGGCAGGGTTGGCACGGGACAATGGTCTTGGTCTGCACGGTCGCCGCCAGCGGATTGAGGGGACCCCATAGCTGCGGGCTGGTCGGTCCGAAAATGCCGACGGTCGGCGTGCCCACGGCGGCCGCAATATGCATCAGGCCGGAATCATTGGCCACGGCGACATTGGCGGCGGCCATGCCGATCACGCCATTGCGCAGATCGTTGGTGGTAAGGTCGCGGGCGCGGGGACCGGCGGCGGCAATGATCTCATTGGCGAGGTCCTTCTCGCCAGGGCCGCCGATGACCCAGACGTCCAGCCCGCGCTCGACCAGCAGTTTTGCCGCCTCGGCATAATAGGTCCAGCGCTTGGAGGAACCGACCGAGCCGGGACCGAGCGCGACGGCCGGACCGGTTCCCAGCCCATTGGCCTGCCGCCAGCGCGCGATCTCGTCGGCGGGCACGCGGAACTGGGGTACCGGCCATTCCGGCGGCAGTGGCGTGCCGTCCGGCAGCGCCAGTGCGCATTTCTTGTCGATCATGCGCGGCAGCCTCTTTTCGCCCCAGCGCCACTGATTGATCAGGCCGAAGCGCGCCTCGCCGACAAAGCCGATGCGCTCCGGGATGCCCGCCAGAGCGGGTGCCAGAGCCGATTTCCAGGTCCGCGGCATCACCAGCGCGGTGCCATAGTTCCGTGCGCGGAGGGTGTCCGCCAGTTCCCATTGCTTGGCGAGCGCGAGCTGGCTGCGCGGCAGGTCCCAGACGATGCCAGCGCGCACGCCCGGCATGTAGTCGACCAGCGGGGCGACCAGTCTGGTCACCAGCAAATCGACCGGCCGGTTCGGCCAGCGCTCTTTCAGGACCCGGACGACCGTATGACCCCGGACGAAATCACCGATCCACATATAGGGCACGATCAGGATCGGCCGGGTATCGTCCGGATCGACCATCACGCCCTGGTATGGGGAATTTACGTTCATTCTTTCAAGGACTTCGCTGTTCTGCCGCGGGCTATATCCGGCTCACGTCGGTACCCGCTCCATTCGGACAGGTAAAGCCATTTGGGATGTTTCCAACCATGTCCCCATGGCGGCGACGAACATCCCGTTGCCCAAGTTGCCTGTGGGGCAGGGTTGAGGCAAAGGTGGGTCAATCATGAGATCGGGGACTTCATGCTGCTTGTGACCGGGGGAGCCGGTTTTATCGGATCGAATGTCGTGGCCGCGTTGAATGACGCCGGCCGCGCGGACGTGACCGTCTGCGATGTGCTCGGTCATGATGGAAAATGGCGTAATCTTGCTAAGCGGCAACTTGCGGATGTGGTGCCGCCAGCCGAGCTGATGGACTGGCTGAAGGGCCGCAAGCTCGATGCGGTCATTCATCTCGGCGCGATTTCGGAAACCACCGCGACCGACGGTGATCTTGTGATCGAGACGAATTTCCGCCTCTCGATGCGCCTGCTGGACTGGTGCACGGCCAATGCGACGCCGCTGATTTATGCATCGTCCGCTTCGACCTATGGCGACGGCGCGCAGGGCTTTCGCGACGAGCAGAGCGTTCCCGAACTCAAGAAACTGCGGCCGATGAATCTCTACGGCTGGAGCAAGCACCTGTTCGACCTCGCGGTGGCCGAGCGCGTCGCCAAGGGCGAAAAGATGCCGCCGCAATGGGCCGGCCTGAAGTTCTTCAACGTGTTCGGGCCGAACGAGTACCACAAGGGCTCGATGATGAGCGTGCTGGCGCGGCGCTTCGACGACATCAAGGCCGGCCGCGGCATCCAGCTGTTCAAGTCGCATCGCGAAGGTATTGCCGATGGCGATCAGCGCCGCGACTTCATCTATGTCGAGGACGTCGTCCGCGTAATGATGTGGCTGCTGGCATCACCCAATGTCAGCGGCATCTTCAATGTCGGCACCGGAACCGCACGCAGCTTCAAGGATCTGATGCTGGCTGCCTATGCTGCACTCGGCACCAGGCCGAACATCGACTATATCGATATGCCCGAGCAGATTCGCGGCAGCTATCAGTATTTCACGCAGAGTGAAGTCGATCGGTTGCGCGGCGCCGGCTACAACGGCGGTTTTACAACATTGGAAGATGCGGTCTCGCATTATGTGAAGGGCTTCCTCGACCAGCCCGATCGCTTCCGTTGACGGCACAACAGGTACCGGTGTGATGTTTGATTTCGACGCCCTGTCGCACGCGATTGCCGACCAGACAGTGCTCTGCGTCGGCGATCTGATGCTCGACGAATTCGTCTATGGCGAGGTGTCGCGGATTTCGCCGGAAGCGCCTGCGCCGGTCATCGCGGTCCAGCGCAGCGAGATCAATATCGGGGGCGCCGGCAATGTCGCACGCAATATTGCGGCCCTCGGCGCGAAATGCATCTTTGTCGGTCTGGTCGGTGAGGACGATGCCGGTGCAACGCTCGAGAATGCGCTCGCGCAGGAGCCTCTGATCGAAGCATTGCTGGTCGCGGATTCATCGCGCCCGACGACACGCAAGGTGCGCTTCGTGTCCGAGCATTTCGCGACGCATATGCTGCGCGCCGACTGGGAACTGGCTACACCGGCGTCTGCGGTCATCGAGAAGCAATTGATCGATACGATTCTGCCGCAGCTCGCGCGTGTCGACATCGTACTGCTGTCCGACTACGCCAAGGGCGTGCTGACCGCGCGGGTGATCCGCAACGTCATCGACGCGGCAAAGAAGCTCGGCAAGCGCGTCATCGTCGATCCCAAGAGCGCAAATTTTGCGATCTATCGCGGCGCGACCTTGCTGACGCCGAACCGCAAGGAATTCGCCGAGGCAACGCGCAGCCGTGCGGATAGCGACATCAACATCGCGACTGCCGCGCAGGAAGCGATGATTCTAGCGGACTGTGCCGCGATGCTGGTGACCCAGAGCGAGCATGGCATGACGTTGGTGCCGCGTGATGGGGAGTCCATCCATGTGCCGGCGCTGCCGGTCAAGGTGCGCGACGTCTCGGGTGCCGGCGACACGGTGGCGGCGATGCTGGCTGTAGCTCTGGCGGCCGGGGCTGACTGGGAAGCGGCGTTGCGCGCGGCAACTGCCGCGGCAGCGGTCGCCGTCAGCAAGAAGGGGACGGCGGTGGTCACACCGTCCGAACTGCGCCGCAGGATCTTGCCGCATGCATTTCTGGCCGCCGAAGAAAAAATCGTGGCATCGACTGAGCTCAATGCGCAACTGGCCGACTGGCGCAGGCAGCAGTTGCGGATCGGTTTCACCAATGGCTGTTTCGATATCCTGCATCCCGGTCATGTAAAGGTTCTGACGGCGGCGCGCGCGACTTGCGATCGCCTGATCGTCGGCCTCAACAGCGACGCGTCGGTGAAGCGTCTGAAGGGCGAGGGGCGCCCGGTGCAGGACGAACGCGCTCGCGCAGAAGTGCTTGCGGCGCTGGAAGCGGTCGATCTGGTTGTGATTTTCGAAGAGGATACCCCACTGAACCTGATTACGCAGATCGCGCCGGCGACGCTGGTCAAAGGCGGCGATTACACGCGAGAGCAGGTGGTCGGCCATGAGGTTGTCGCCGCCAACGGCGGAGAGGTGATCCTGATCGATATCCTGCAAGGCCACAGCACGACGTCGCTGGTCGAGCGCGCCCGCAGCGGACAGTCATGACACGCATCACACAGTTTTCTGCTCGCAACTGGCTGATTGCGACGCATGACGCCATCGTCACGGCGGCCGCGGTCGTTCTCAGCTTCGTGCTGCGTTTCGATGGCGAAAATCTGTGGGATCGGCTGCCGCTGCTCCTGAAGATCCTGCCGTACTTCGTCGTCTTCAGCTTTTTCGTCTGTTACCTGTTCAATCTGACGACGACGAAGTGGCGCTTCATCTCGCTGCCCGATTTGCTGAATATCATCAAGGCATCCACGGTGTTGACGGGCGCACTTCTGGTGCTTGACTATATCTTCCTGGCGCCGAACGTGTACGGCACGTTCTTCCTCGGCAAGACAACGATCATCATCTACTGGTTCATCCAGATATTCTTTCTGAGCGGATCGCGACTGGCCTATCGCTATTTCCGTTATACGCGCACGCGCAATCAGGCGCGCGCGATGGATGCGTCGCCGGCACTGCTGATTGGTCGTGCGGCCGATGCCGAGGTGTTCTTGCGCGGTATTGAGAGTGGTGCCGTCAAGCGCATGTGGCCGGTTGGTATCTTGTCGCCGGCGATGTCAGACCGCGGACAGGCGATCCGAGGTGTGCCGGTCCTGGGCGGCATCGATGATCTCGGTAATGTCGTTGATGACTTCAGCACGCGGCAACGCCCGATCGAACGGATCGTGATGACGCCGTCGGCGTTTGAAGCAGAGGCGTTACCTGAGTCGGTATTGATGCGTGCGCGCAAGCTTGGGCTGACGGTTAGCCGGATTCCGTCGCTCGAGGAAAGCCGCGATACGCCGCAATTGGCGCCGGTGGCAGTCGAGGATCTGTTGCTGCGGCCGAGCGTCAAGATCGACTATGCCCGACTGGAGAATTTCGTGCGCGGCAAGGCGATCGTCGTGACCGGCGGTGGCGGCTCGATCGGCTACGAGATCTGCGACCGCGTCATCACGTTCGGCGCGGCACGGCTGCTCATCATCGAGAATTCAGAACCGGCGCTTCATGCGGCTATGGAAAAGCTGGCGGCCAAGGTCACCAGCGCAGCGATCGAGGGCCGCATCGCCGATGTCAGGGACCGCGAGCGCATTCATCAACTGATGATCGCCTTCAAGCCGGATGCGGTGTTTCACGCAGCCGCGCTGAAACATGTGCCGATCCTGGAGCGTGACTGGGGCGAGGGTGTCAAAACCAACATCTTCGGTTCTGTGAATGTCGCCGATGCGGCGCTCGCATCGGGCGCTGATGCGATGGTGATGATCTCGACCGACAAGGCAATCGAGCCGGTGTCGATGCTCGGCCTCACCAAGCGTTTTGCCGAGATGTATTGCCAGGCGCTCGATGGCGACGCCATCAGCGGCAGTGACGCCAAATCACCCATGCGGCTAATCTCGGTGCGGTTCGGTAATGTTCTGGCGTCGAATGGGTCCGTCGTGCCGAAGTTCAAGGCGCAGATCGAAGCCGGTGGGCCGGTGACGGTGACGCATCCCGATATGGTGCGCTACTTCATGACCATCCGCGAGGCCTGCGATCTGGTCGTCACCGCTGCAACCCATGCGATGAATGCGCAGCATGCGGATGCATCGGTCTATGTGCTCAGCATGGGGCAGCCGGTGAAGATCGTCGATCTCGCCGACCGCATGATCCGGCTGTCCGGTCTTCAGCCCGGCTACGATATCGATATCGTGTTCACGGGTGTTCGACCGGGCGAGCGGCTCAACGAGATATTGTTCGCCGATCAGGAGCCAACCAGCGAGATCGGTATCGCCGGCATCGTCGCTGCCCGCCCGAATGAACTGCCGCTGGAGACGCTGAACAGCTGGCTCGCGATCTTGCGGAAAGCCATTGAGGCGGATCAACACGAGGTCGCTGTGGCGACGCTGAAGGATGCGGTGCCGGAATATCGGGCGGCGGCACAGTGAGTCTGCGTCAGCGGCGCGGCATCGAGAAGGAGCGCAACACCAGCGCGACGGCGATGCCGCCAAGTACAAGTATAGTCGTGTCGGTAATAGCTGAGCGAAGATAAATAGACAGCCCGGCCAGGGCCGCCAGGCCGATATTGAGTACGAACACCGTTCGCACCACCTTGATCACGGTGAAGCCATTGTCCGTCGCGCGCTGATAGAAGTGCGAGCGATGCGCCAGCCATACCGGTTCGCGTTTTGCCAACCGCCGCAGCAGGGTGATGGTCGCATCGGCAAGGTAATACAGCGGCAGCAGGATGGCGGCAGCCAGATGGTGCGCATAGGCCAGTTGCAGGAAGCACCAAGCCAGCAACAGCCCGATGGGGAGGCTGCCGACGTCGCCCAGAAACATCTTCGCAACGGGCCGATTGAACGGCGCGAAGCCGAGTGTGGCGCCGCAGAGCGCAGCGGCAATGAGCGCCGTTGATAACGGCAGTTGCCCGGAGAAGCCGATCAGCACCAGCGCCGCGGTGATCGGAATCACTTCGGCCACTGTGATCCAGTCGAGCCCATCCATGAAATTCACGAGATTGACGAACCAGAGTGCAGCCAGCAGCAGCAAGCCGCGTTCGATCCAGAGAGGCAGGTCCGGTGTAATCTGCAGTGTCGGGGGCAGAGCAAACAGGATCGCGGCAATACTGACGGCTTGCAGCAGCAGTCGCGGCGCCACGGAAATCGGACGCAGATCATCAATCGCGCCGATGGTCGCGATCAGGATCGTTGCCCCGAACAGCACCCACAGCGCCGGTGTCGCTGAAACGGAAAGACTTGCAATCGAGCACCCGGCAACCAGCAGCGTGACTGATATCACCGCGATGCCGGCGCCTTGCGGTGTAGGCACCTTGTGGGACGATCGGGCGTTCGGTCGCGCCATTGCATAGCGGATGAGCAGCGGATGAATAGCGTTGATGCAAACCGCGGACAGAACGGCGGCTACAACCAGAGCGATGAAGGTTGTAATCAATTCGAATGACGACATCGGGATGACATTGATCGCAGGAAAGACATGCGTTGTGGGGAAGATTTGGGTCGCAATGAGACAAATAGTTCGGAGTTATGCACGGCGGCTCTTCTTATCTTGTTTTCATGGCATAGCTAGCGGCGAAGGCCGCGCTTCTGACGCAATCGGATGCTGCGATGCCGAAGTGTTGCAACATCATCGCCTGGATGGCTAATGGAATGCGACACGGATCGTCATGCAACATGGCGATTTCTGGCGAATGTCTGGGGACACGATGTCTGAACAACCCATCCTTGTCACCGGTGCTGCCGGCTTCATCGGTTTCCACGTGACGCGGCAGCTGCTGGCCGAAGGCCGAACGGTCGTTGGTCTCGATAGCGTCAACAGCTATTACGATCCGGCGCTGAAGGAGGCGCGGCTGAAGCTGCTGGAGGGCCAGCCTCGCTTTACCTTTGTGAGAGCGAATCTGGCAGATCGTCCCGCGATCTCGGCGCTGTTTGGCGAATACAAATTCCCTGTTGTCATTCATCTCGCTGCGCAGGCGGGTGTGCGCTATTCCATCGAGCAGCCGCACGCCTATGCCGATGCCAACCTCGAGGGCTTTCTCAATATCCTCGAAGGATGCCGGCACAATGGCTGCGCGCATCTGCTCTATGCGTCGTCATCCTCGGTCTATGGCGCCAACAAGAAGAAACCGTTCTCCGTCAGCGACAGAGTCGACAATCCGGTCAGTCTCTATGCTGCGACGAAGAAGGCCAACGAGTTGATGGCGCATTCCTACAGCCATCTCTATCGACTGCCGACCACCGGGCTGCGCTTCTTCACCGTCTACGGTCCATGGGGCCGGCCGGATATGGCGATCTTCCTATTTACCAAGGCGATCCTCGACAAGCAGCCGATCAAGCTGTTTAACCACGGTAACATGCGGCGCGACTTTACCTATGTCGATGATGTTGTCGGTGCTATCGGGCGGCTGATTGATCACGTGCCGACGGGTAGCGAGGACGAGGCGCCAGCGCGAATCTATAACGTCGGTAACCACAAGCCAGAGGACCTTTTGCATGTGGTCTCCGTTCTTGAGAAGGAACTGGGGCTTGAGGCAATCAAGACGATGCTGCCGATGCAGCCGGGCGATGTGCCTGAGACTTTTGCCGATGTGGACGATCTGATGCGTGACGTCGGCTTCAAGCCGGATACCTCGATCGAGGAGGGGATTCGGCAATTCGTGACGTGGTATCGCAGCCACTACGGTAATCTGAACGCGAAGGGTTGAGAGCGACTGATGAGCAAGCGCATTATTCCCCTGATCATGTGTGGCGGTGCCGGGACGCGCCTGTGGCCGTCGTCGCGTGAGGGGCGACCGAAGCAATTTCTGCCATTATTCGGGCCGCGCTCGACCTTTCAGGACACCGTGATTCGCGTATCCGATGCTGGCCTGTTCGATCGTCCCATTGTCATAACCAGTGCCGCCTATCGGTTCATGGTGCGCGAACAACTCGCCGAGATCGGGCTCGATGCAGACATTCTGCTCGAGCCGGCGCGGCGCGATTCAGGCCCGGCCATTGCCGCCGGTGCCGCGTTCGCCCAAACCCGCGATGAGGACGCGGTCGTGCTTGCACTTGCGGCTGATCACGTGGTGCGCGACGTCCCGGCTTTCGTGGCGGCGTGCCGGGCTGGTCTGGTGGTTGCCGATGCCGGGCACATCGTGACGTTCGGCGTGCAACCGGAGCGTCCGGCCACCGAATACGGCTATATTTCACCAGGCCAGGTGCTTTCTGACAAGGTGAAGAGCGTCGCCAAATTCGTCGAGAAGCCGGACCTGCAGACGGCAACCGGTTATATTGAGGCCGGCTATCTCTGGAACAGCGGCAACTTCATGTTTCGGGCGGGGATGCTGCTCGATGAATATCGTGGTGTCGACGCCGATAGTGTCGAGACCATCACCAGCGCTGTGGCGAAAGCCGGCCGCGATCTCGGCTTCTTTACGCTCGATGCGGACGCTTTCGGGAAGGCAAAATCGATCTCTGTCGACTATGCCGTGATGGAGAAGACGAGGAAGGCGGCCGTGGTGCCGGTGTCCTGCGGCTGGTCGGATGTCGGCTCGTGGCTCGCAGTGTGGGAGCTGTCCGACAAGGATGCGCAAGGCAATGCCGCGCAGGGCGTGGCTGTGTTCGAGGACTCGCGCAACTGCAACGTGGCCAGCGATGGTCCGGTGGTGGCGCTGGAGGGCGTCGACGATCTCGTGGTGGTGGCGACGCACGACGCCGTGCTGGTCTCCCGTCAGAAGGATGCCAACGGCTTGAAACGGCTTGTGGCGAAGCTGAAGGTCACGGCGCCGCAGGTCACCGAGGATCATCTCAAGGTGCATCGCCCATGGGGATCTGTGCAGGCTCTTGAGGATGGCGAGCGCTATCAGGTGAAACGTCTCGTGGTGAAAGCCGGCGAGCGGCTGTCACTCCAGATGCACCACCATCGCTCCGAGCACTGGATCGTTGTGCGTGGCAGCGCGAAGGTGACGATCAACGATCTGATCAAGACCGTCCACGAGAACGAGTCGATCTACATTCCGCTCGGTGCCACGCATCGTCTGGAAAACCCCGGCAAGATTCCGCTCGAGCTGATCGAAGTGCAGACAGGCAGCTATCTTGGCGAGGACGACATCGTTCGCATCGAGGATGACTACAAGCGGAACTAGCCCCGCCGGGCGTAGCTCACCCGAATCGATGCACCCACAGCGTGCATTCGCCTGAATTGGTGTCGGTGAGGGACTACCACGATCCCTTCATGTCGTATCTTTTTCCATTTTACGAAATAGCGATGGTTGCCACAATTGGGCGCGCTCTGGCCCGCCCAGCGCGCATTGATCGTCCTGGGGGCGGTTCTGCCGCTCACGAAATCGTGTTAACCTGTTGTTAGGTATTGATAAATACCTGAAATCAGGGCCGAAAATGACAGTGCCGTGACATATAAACGGACCGTGCCGCCTCCGGACGAGGTAATGCATTCTTGCAACAATGAGTCAGTTTTCGATCCAAAATGTGGCTTTCGGATTGCGGCAAGTTCCGTTTCTTGTTAGCGCTCAATCCATGAAGCAGATCGCAAAGATTTTCCTTGTAGTTGTATTGCTGGGATCGAGCGGCAAGTTCGCTCATGCAGCCGAACCATTTTTCATTCTTGACGCCATCAATCAGGCGGTAAGGACGAACCCAGGTGTCGGCGAGGCGTCTGCCAATCGCCGCGCCACCGAAGCCGAGCTTCGCCAGAGCCAAGGTACTTTGCTGCCTCAGATCAGGCTGCAGGCGAATACCGGCCCCGAGATGTTGAACCGGGCGATCGTTCCTGCGCCGGCCGGCAATGGCTCTTATGTCAACGGCAGCGAGGCGTCGGTAACGGTGCGCCAGCTGGTGTTCGACGGCTTTGCGTCCATCAACGACATCTGGCGTCAGGCTGCGCGCGTCGATGCTGCGGCGTTCCGGGTGCTTGAACGGACCGAACTGATCGCGCTCGATGCTGCTGAAGCCTATGTCGATGTGACGCGCTATTTGCGTCTGGTCGCGCTTGCCGAACAGAATCTCAAGGTGCATCTCGAATTGCGCGCCAATGTCCGTGCGCGTTTCGCTGGCGGTCGTGCCGGTGAGGGCGATACCCAGCAGGCGGAAGAGCGTGTAGCCGCAGCAGAAGCCGTGTTGTCGGATTTCCGCCTCAGCCTCGATTTCGCGCGCGCCAAGTATCGCAAGACCGTCGGTCTTGAGCCGTTCAATGTGCGCTTCCCCGGTCGCTTGCCGGATATGCCGGCAACCAAGAACGAGTCGCTCGACGTCGCCTTCAAGTACAATCCGACGATCCGCGCCGCTGGTGCAGATGTAGATGCGGCCAAGCGTGCTTTCGACTCGACCGCCGGCGCATTCGTTCCGAACGTCGCCCTGGAAGGCCGCGCGCTGCGCGGCAAGGATTCGATCACCTATCCGGGCAACCGCGACGAAGTCAGCGGCAAGGTTGTCGTCAGCTGGGATATCTTCCGCGGCGGTCAGGATGCGTGGAAGCGCGCCGAAGCTGGCGAACGCATGATTGAGCAGCAGCAGCGTCATGCACGCCTGCAGCGCGATGCGCTGGAGTCGCTCGACAAGGCATGGGCTGCGCGCACGATCACGACGGAGCGTGCTGCAGCGCTGGTGCGTGAAGTTGAAGCCGCTCGCCGTACTTTCGTGGCCTACAACAAGGAATATGAGCTCGGCCAGCGCACGCTGATCGATCTGCTCAACTCGCAGAACCAGTACTTCAACGCCAACGTCTCACTGGTGTCTGCACGCGGCGTCACCGTGTTCGCCGACTATCAGTTGCTGGCGGCCATGGGACAGCTGCTGTCCTATCTGAAGACCGGCAAGCCGCCGGAGTCTGAGCCGATCGAGAGCCGTGCATCCGGTCTTATCCCGTATCGCCTGCCGCCGATCCTGCTGACGGCGCCGGAGCCGGGATCCGAACCGCTTAATACGGTTCTGCCCTTCCAGACCTGGAATTCGCCTTTCGCACCGGCGCTGGAACCGAAAGCCGTGCTGTTCGGTGATCGCTGGGCCTCGCAAGATCTGTCGAACGCCAACGCATTGTTCGTGACATCGGGCCAGGTCGGGCAGGGCAGCGTGTCGGCCGATGCTTCTGCGGGGCGCCGTTAACCAGTTAAGTACGCAGATTCATAATCCGCGGTCGGGTTTACCGTAAGTTCAGCAATTCGTCTGAACCGCGAAATAGTACAGGCGCTCCGCAAGGATCGCCTGTAAAGCTGGCAAGTCATATTTTGTAAGGCCAGTAGATCCGCGCACGGGTCATACAAGGCGCCTGGAATTTCCGAGGCTGCATTGAACATTCGCTCACCCCAGTTCGATATTGCAATGGACCTGCCGGCTGCGCCCGTAGCGGGGGTCGAGCATCAGCATGCCGATCCGTTAGCGGACAGCCTGCTTTATCTCGCCGCTCACCACGGCAGAGCTGTCAGCCGCAGTGCGCTGCTTGCCGGTCTCCCGGTCGAGCGCGGCGTGCTGACAACGGCTCTGTATGAGCGCGCGGCGCAGCGGGCGGGCCTCGAGGCCGAACTGAACGAGCGACCGCTCAAGGATATCCCTGCGCTGGTCCTGCCTGCTGTGCTTCTGTTTCACGATGGTTCGACGCGGATTCTGCGCGGCATCGATCTGGCGAGTGGCCGTCTGACACTGGCAACCCCCGTCGGTGACGGTGCGATCGCCATGGAGCGGATCGAAGCCGTCGAAGAGAAATATGCCGGCTTCGTCTATTTCGTCCGTCCGGCGTCCGTCAGCGATCCGCGCGCGATCGCCACCGGCGATCTGCCGAAGGCTCACTGGTTCTGGTCCGTCGTCAGCCGGTTCGGCTCCAACTACAGCCATGTCGCCATTGCAGCTTTCATCGTCAACATGCTGGCGCTCGCCGCGCCGCTGTTCACCATGAGCGTGTATGACCGCGTCATTCCGAATGGCGCGATCCCGTCGCTGGTGGCACTTGGTATCGGCCTGTCGCTGGCGATCGCATTCGACTTCCTGCTCAAGGTGGTCCGCAGCCGCATCATCGACATGACCGGCAAGAAGATCGACGTGGTGCTGGCGTCGAACATCTTCGAACATGTGATGGCGCTGAAGATGGACAAGCGTCCGCCCTCGGTCGGCATTCTCGCCAATCAGATGCGCGACTTCGACTCGGTGCGCGAATTCTTCACATCGGGCACGGTCGTGTCGGCGACCGATATGATATTCGCGATCATCTTCATCGCAGTGCTGTTCGTGATTGCCGGCCCGCTGGCCTGGATCCCGCTGGCGATGCTGCCTGTGATGATCCTCGTCGGTCTCTTGATCCAGCGGCCGCTCGATCGTGCGATGAAGCGCCTGCAGGCGGAATCGGCCGCGCGCCACGGCATCCTCATCGAATCGCTGAACGGTATCGAGACCGTTCGCGCAGTTGCTGGCGAGAGCCGGGTGCAGACAGTGTGGGAACGTTCCGTCGCCGCGACTGCGCGTTCAAGCGAAGGCGTGCAGTTCTGGTCGTCGCTGGCGATGACCAGTGCGAGCGTGGCGACGCAGCTGTGCAGCCTGTTGCTGGTCGTGGTCGGCGTGTTCCTCATTCTTGACGGCAAACTGTCGGTCGGTGCGCTGGTTGCGGCCAATATGTTGTCGGGCCGCATTCTCGGCCCCATCGCGGGCATCGCGGCCGTGATGACGCGCGCGACACAGACCATGTCGGCCCTGCGGTCGATCGATCGCCTGATGGCGACGGAGCGCGAGCGGCCGCCGGAAAAGATCTTCGTGGCCCGCGAGATCACCAAGGGCAGCATCGAATTCCGCAATGTCAGCTTTTCCTATCCGAACAGCCCGGCCAAAGCCCTCGACGGCATCTCTTTCCACGTGAAGCCTGGCGAGAAGATCGGCATCATCGGCCGGGTCGGCTCAGGCAAGACCACAGTCGGCCGTCTGGCGACGGCGTTCTATCCGCCGAGCGAAGGCAGCATCCTGATCGACGGCATCGATATCCGGCAATACGACCCGGCGGACCTGCGCGCCGGCATCGGTTTCGTGCTGCAGGACACCGATCTGTTCTATGGCAAGCTGCGCGACAACATCACGCTTGGCCGTCCCGATGCGACCGATGAGGAAGTGCTCGCGGCTGCACGGCTGTCCGGCGTCGAGACCTTCATCGCCGGTCATCCGCAGGGCTACGATATGATGGTTGCCGAAGGCGGCCGTAGCCTGTCGGGCGGCCAGAAACAGGCGATTGGCCTCGCCCGTGTGCTGATCCGCAAGCCGCGCGTGTTGTTTCTCGACGAACCCACAGCGCATTTCGATGTGCGCAGTGAAGGTGAATTCCTCGATCGCCTCAAGACACTCGCCAAGGGTGAGATGTCCATTATCGTCTCGACGCATCGTCCGTCGCTACTGTCGCTGGTCGACCGCATTCTCGTGTTCGACAACGGCAAGATCGTCGCCGACGGTCCCGCCGATCAGATCCTGACGCGTTTGCGTCCGCAGCCGCAAGCTCCTCAAGCCGCGGGGAGGCCGGTCAATGTCGCAGTCTGATTTCGCATTTTCGAACGACGTTCGTGCGGCCATGGAAATGCGCACGCCGCGCACGGCGCGAATGTTGTTGATGACCGTCACCGGTCTGCTCGTCGTGTTTCTGCTGTGGGCGCACTTCGCCGTGCTGGATGAAGTGAAGCGCGGCAATGGCAAGGTGGTGCCGTCGCGCCAGACCCAGGTGGTGCAATCGCTTGAAGGCGGCATCATCAGCGAATTGCTGATTCAGGAAGGCGCCATCGTCAGAAAGGATCAGCCGCTGGCGCGCATCGAAGATACCAACTTCGCGGCGCAGTTTGGCGAAATCCGCGAGCGGCGCGGTGCCATGGCTGCCCGCGTGATCCGACTGGAAGCAGAGACCTTCGGCAAGACCAGCGTCGAGTTTCCGGAAGATCTCACGAAGCTTGCACCGCGTGCGGTTCAGACCGAACGCAGCGTGTTCGACGCCCATATGCGCAAGCTTGCGCAGGACATCGACGTGATTGCCCAGCAGGAATGGCAGAAGAAAAAGGAAATCGACGAGCTCCGTGCGTCGGAAACCCGCTTCTCCGAGACGCTGACGCTGCTGACCCGCGAAACGTTGCTGACGCGCCGGCTCTATGAGCAGAAGGTCGTTCCCGAGATCGAGATGCTGCGGTCCGACCGGCAGGCCACGGACATGCGCGGCCAGCTCGCGGTGGTGCAGGCAACCATGGTCAAGACCGAGGCCGCCGTGAAGGAAGCGCAGTCGCGACTTCTCAATATCACCACGGCATTTCGTTCCACGGCGGAAGATGATCTCGCGAAATCGCGCGGCGATCTCGCGGTGCTCGACGAAAACATCAAGTCCGCGCAGGATCGCGTTCGGCGCACCGAATTGCGGTCGCCGGTCTACGGCATCGTTAACAGACTCAACGTCACCACCATCGGTGCGGTCGTCGCACCAGGCGCCAGCGTGATGGAGATCGTGCCGCTTGAGGATACGCTGCTGGTCGAGGGGCGCATTCGTCCCCAGGACATCGCCTTCATCCGTCCGGACCATGAAGCGGTGGTGAAGCTCAGCGCCTACGACTCTTCGGTCTATGGATCGCTTCACGGCCGGGTCGAACGTATCAGCGCCGATACCATCACCGACGAGAAGGGTGACAAGAATGAGCGCGGCGAGACGTTCTACCGTGTCATGGTGCGCACCGAAAAGAACCACCTCGGCACTGCCGAGCAGCCGCTGCCGATCATTCCCGGCATGGTAGCGACAGTCGAAGTCCTGACCGGCAAGAAGTCGGTGCTGGATTATCTCGTGAAGCCTGCGCGCATGCTACGCGAAGAGGCGTTTCGCGAACGCTGAGAGCGCTACGGAGCATCTCCGCTGCTCCGTATGTTACCTTGCTCCCAGTCCATCAGAGTCAACGAACTCTTAAAACGCAGGCTTCGCTAAAATTCGAGCGAATGCGTTGGTAGGCGATTGAGCGCGTTCAACGACATACAAGCCCAGGTTGACATGTTTTAACCGGCCTGAAGCAGCCCTCGATTTATCCCTGATGCCACAAGATCCGGACGGGGATCGACGCAATGACGTCGGCCGATGCTCCGGACAACGGGGCGTCAGTCATGTTGCGTATCGATCAGACGCGGGCATTCCCGCGTGCGCTGGGGTTCGTGCTCGCCGGTGTTGTAAGCGTCAGCGCTTGCGATGGAGCATTTGCAAAGTCACGCGCGAAGAAGACGGTGCTTGAGCGCCCCGTGATGGAATCGGTGATCGCGGGCATGACCGCGCCGCCGGTTCGGTTCTTCACGATCAACCAGGTGCTGGCCAAGCGTGACAGCGAGAACCGTGCAAAGCCCGGCAATATCGAACTCGCATCCTTGGACGCGTCGCAGGGATCAGATGCCAAGGTGATCAGCGATGCGCCGTCTCCGGCCGCGATCCTGCCTGCCACCAGCGAGGAGCCGTTCGGCCTGTTCACGTTCCGCGCGCCTGAAGGGCTGCTATGGACGAAATGGCGCGGTGTGGAAGCGCGTATGCGCGCCGACTTGAAATCGATCGAGGACTGCAAGGCAGATAGCGAGAACTGCGCCGCCGGTGCGCGCAAGTTTGTCGCCGTCACGCGTTCCGCCGCCGAGTTGGGTCTGCGCACACGCGTCGAGGCGATCAATCGCGACGTCAACTATGCGATCCGCTATGTCGGAGACTATCAGCAACACGGCGTCGCCGATCTGTGGAGTTCGCCGCTTGAAACGCTATCTGCGGGCATCGGCGATTGCGAAGATTATGCGATCGCCAAATTCGCCATGCTCGTCGCAACGGGCGTGCCGGAGGCCGATATCAAGATGATGCTGGTGCGCGACATGGCGGTGCGCCAGGACCATGCGGTGCTGACCGTCCGTGTCGATGGCCGCTGGCTGGTTCTCGACAATCGCTACTCCCGACTGTCGGAAACACGTGATCTGCCGCATTTCATGCCGCTTTTCGCTATCGACCACAAAGGCGTCAGCCTGTTCGCCGCGCCCTATGCCGCGCGTCCGCATCATGAGAGCGAGACCGACATGTTGCCCGCGGCCGAGGTGGACGGCTTCGGCGGGGGCTCTTCCTTGCCGCTGGCGCTCTGAGATAGTTCGACAACACAACGTCGATAATCGGCCTGATATCGACGTTTTATGCGCTTCGCGATCTTGTACTTCCGTGCATCTTGGGCTCTTAATGCGCCAGGGTGAGGTCGACGAGGGGATTGAGATGCGCTTCAAGCACACGCTGTTGGGTTTGTTGGTGGTGGCCGGAATGGCTTCCGGTGCAACTGTCTCGCATGCCGAAGGCCTGCTTCCGGGCGCTGCCTTCTCCGTCGATTGTCAGAATGGGGCGGTCTACAAGCTGACCTCCGGCCGTGTGACCTTTCCGGGTGATATCGTCACCGGCCATCTGTACCTGACCCCGCGCCGTGCAATGCCTGTTCGCCTGATCCCGATGGGTGAGGGATATCGCTATGCAGGCCGTGGCGTATGGCTGGATGGCATTCGCGAGCACGCGCTGTTGTATCGGGCCAAGTATAGCCCGGTCGCGTGCGTCGTTACCCGTATCTAGACTTTTATCCTATCAATTATCTCCTGCGATAGCAGTCCTGCGATAGCGAGTTGCGCATCTGCGCAGCTTGCTGACTCACGTCTGTGTCTGGAGAACAAGTCCGCGATCCCAGAGATTCGCGGAATGCGCGCTGCAAATGGCGACCCTGCCATCTGGCCGTGACACGAGTGCGCTTTAAGCAACTGTCCCATTTCGAAATTTACTCGCGAAGGGCGATCACCACGCGGCGGTTCGCGCCGCTGTCGATATCGGCTCGCGAAAGCAAATTCAGGCGCCCGTCCAATATTGGCGGACGTGCCTGTGGTTGTGAGCTGATTTCGTTGTTCAGTGCGATATGAGAAGTCATCTTACAAAGTATAAAATAAGTCGTTTTTTCGAATACTTTCTTATTTTTACAATAGATACGCCGCGATTTGTGGATTTTTCCGGGCATTCCCAAAAATAGACTGTCTAGACGAAGTATTACTGTCGAATGGTTCATCTTTATTAATACGCTGTTTCATTTTTGAACTTAACCAATGCAACGAAAACGCTTCAAATTTTACAGGTATTCATTGACGTCTCTGCGTTCTTAAGAATATTTTAACCCTCGCAGGACTTGGACATTTTCGGTCCGATCAGCTTGAGGTTGTAGTCATGAACGCTCCCGTATTGCTCGCGCAGCTCGCCGGTTCCACCACGCAGACCCCGCCGTCTCCGAAGAACCTGAAGCTCGAGAAGCCGCAAAATGGGCAGGCGATTTCGGTCCATCTCGACGGGAATACCAAGCTCGATTTTGCTGATATCGCGAGCGAGAAGCTGACCTTCGTCAAGGTTGGTGAAAAGCTGATCATCCTGTTCGACAATCAGTCGACGGTGACTGTCGATCCGGTGTTCGACTCGATGGGCAAGCCGCTCACCGATCTCGCATTCGACATGGGCTCCGATCGCACGCTGACAGGCGAGCAGTTCGCGCAAACATTTCCGATCACCACCGATCAGTCCGTTCTGCCCGCAGCCGGCGGTGCAACGGGCCCGACGGGCGGCGCGAATTTCGGTGATGCGACCGTTGGCGCGCTCGGTGCTTCGGGCGCGCGTCTCGCGCTGCTGACGGGCGAAGACACTGGCGGCGGCTTCGACAATCTCGACGATGGAACGCCTAACCCGTCGCCGATTCCCGGCGGCGTGACGGCGGTGACGCTGAACGAAGACGGTTTTGCGGAAGGTAATCTCGGCGGCACCGGTGACACGGGCGGCACCGCGACGTCCGTGACCGGTTCGCTCAATGTCGATTTCGGTACCGATGGTTCGAATCGCAGCTTCGCGTTCTCGCTGAATCAGCCGACGCTCGCCGGCCTGACCTCGGATGGTCAGACCGTTCAGCTCGCTTTCACCACCGTGAACGGCCAGCCCGTGCTGATCGGCTATGTCGGTGGCGATTTCAATGTCGCCGCCAATCAGGTCTTCACGGTGTCCCTGGATGCTTCATCGCTGCAGGGCAACTATACCTTCACGCTGTTGCGTCCGCTCGATCATCCGATCGGCGGTACCGAAGACACGATCAATCTCTCGATCAACGTGATCGCGACGGATGGTAGTGGCGACACTGTGGCCGTCACGATTCCGATCGGCATCAACGACGATACGCCAGTGATCGGCACGCCTGCCGATGCCGCGCTGACGGATCCGCTGTCCGGCAATCCGGCGACGCAGACGGGCTCGCTGGGAATCTCCTGGGGTGCCGATCGCTACAACGATCATGTCGATGGCGGCGTATCCGCGACCACCGGCGCAACGGGCGACCGCTCGGCCGTGTTTGCCAACACGCAGGTGACGGCCACTGGCGACGGCGCAACGGCCATCGGTACGCTGACGTCGCATGGCGAGACCGTCCACTACGTGCTGCTCGAAAACGGCACTGTGCTGGTTGCCTATACAGGCGCGACCGCGCCGACCAGCCTCGCCGACCTGCAGCGGAGCGGCACGCCGAGCGGTGAAGGCGAGGGTGGCGAAGGTGGAATTGCCAACAACGTCGTCTTCGTCGTGACCCTGTCCGACGCCAGCAATAGCGGCAGCTATGTCGTCACCCAGTATCGTTCGCTGGATCACGATAATGGTTCAGCCACGTTCCAGAACATCGATCTGGCCTTCAACTTCACTGCGACGGACAGCGATGGCGATACGGTCAACGGCACGCTGCATGCGGTGATTGCGGATACGGTGCCGGTTGTGACCGGTCCGGCCGACGCAAGCACCCTGAGCGAAGGCAAAACGCTGCCGAGCGAAGGCGGCGGGGACATGCCCTCCTTGCTGGTTGTCGGCGGTTCATTTGCGCCGAAGGACACGGGCGCCGTATCGCTGCACATCGATTGGCGTTCGGACAATCAGAATCCGACGGCCGTGGGCGGCGCGCATGATCGCTCGGTCACATTCACCGCTGCGACGCAAACCGCTCTCGAGAACCTCGGCCTGACCTCCGACGGTGCGACGATCATCTACACGATCTCCGCGGGTGGCACGTTGTTGACGGCGACGACTGCGGCCAGTGAAGGCCATAGCGCGCGCACGATCTTCACCGTGCAGTTGTCCGACAGCGGAAATGGCAGCTACGACTTCACCTTGCTGGACAATCTGGACCATCGGGGCAGCTCCGAAGGCAGCCAGGCGCTGACATTTGGCTTCATTGCGACCGACAGCGATGGCGACTCGACGGTTCCAGCGAGTTTCACGGTCAACATTACTGACGATGTGCCGACGGCAGGTGGAATCGAGAGCCAGACGCTGTCCGAGCAGACGCAGAGCGGTGCGACGAACGGCTTTGTGTCGACTTCGCTCGATAATGTTTCGCTCAATATCAATTGGGGCGCCGACGACGTGAACAACAACGGCGCGTCGATCGACCGCAAGGTCGCTTTCACGACCGCCGCAGCGCCTTCCGGGCTCACCTCGAATGGTGAGGCCATCACCTATGTGCTGTCGGAAAACGGAACGCTGTTGACTGCCTCGGCGGGTGAACGCGTCGTTTTCACCGTGAAGCTGTCTGACGTCGATAGCGGCACGTACACCTTCACCCTGCTGGATAACCTGGACCACGTCGGAGCCAACGGTGCGTCGATCGCGCTCGGCTTCAACTTCACGGCGACGGATGCCGATGGCGACCCGGTTGGTTCGTCATTTAGTGTCAACATCAACGACGACGTGCCGACGACCGGCGCCATTGCTGGCGAAACCCTGGTCGAGAGTACATCAGCCGAGAGCTCCAACGCATTTATCGCGAAGGCCTTGAACGGCATCTCGCTGAATGTTGACTGGAATTCCGATGATGCCAACGCCGGCGGCACGAATGATCGCAGCGTCGCCTTCACCACCAGCGCGGCGCCGTCGGGTCTGACCTCCAACGGCCAGACGATCATCTACACGCTGTCCGACAACGGCATGTTGCTGACAGCGACAGCGGGCGCACGCACGGTGTTCACTGTGCAGCTCTCGGATACCGGCAACGGTGCCTACACGTTCAATCTGCTCGACAACCTGGACCACGCCGGCGCGAATGGCGCCAGCCTGCCGCTGACATTCTCGTTCACGGCGACTGATAGTGACGGCGATACCACGCCGCCTGCATCCTTTACGGTCAATGTCACCGACGACTCGCCGAGCATCGGTACCCCGGATGCCCTGACTCTCGTCGAGAGCACCAGTCCGTCGTCGTCGAACGCATTCATTTCCGCGACCGCAACCGGCTCACTCGCGGTGGATTGGAATTCGGATGACAACAACCAGGTGTCAGGACCAGGGACGAGCGATCGTTCGGTGGTCTTCACCGCCGCGACGCTGACGAGCCTGAACGCGCTGCATCTGACATCGAACGGGACGGCGCTGACCTACAGCTTCTCGGACAATGGGCAGTTGCTGACGGCCAAGGCAGGTGGAACGACGGTCTTCACCGTTCAGCTATCCGATACGGCCAACGGCACCTATGCGTTCAAGCTTCTCGACAATCTCGATCATGCCTCAGGCAACGCCAAGAACGACCTGGCGCTCACCTTCGGCTTCACGGCGACCGACAGTGACGGCGACACGACGGCGCCAGCCAGCTTCACCGTCCATGTGACCGACGACGTGCCGGTGGCAGGCGTGGGAGACACGCGCGGCGTGGACGAGGACGATCTCTTGAGTGGGACATCGCCGAACATCTTCGACCTGCAGGTCGGCGGCCGGCTGAACATCGACTGGAACTCTGACGATCACGATGGTGGGAATACTGCCAACCGTTCGGTGTCGTTCGAGCACACGACGGCTGCGGACAATGTCGTGGTGCGCGATGCCAATAATAATCCGGTGAGCCTGACATCCGACGGAGCCACCGTCCACTATGCTATTATTGGCGGGGATCTCGTCGCCTATACCGGCAACAACCCGTTGTTCAACCGTGTGTTCGTCGTCTCTCTCGACGATGACAACACCGGCTCGTACACGTTCACGCTGCTCGGACATGTCGATCATCCGACCGCCGATGGTCAGAACACACTGACCTTTACGTTCGACTATACGGCCACCGACTCGGACGGCGACAAGAGCAGCAGCGTATTCAGCGTTACGGTCAAGGATGATGTGCCGACCATCGGTAACGCGGAGTCCGAATCCGTTCGTGAGGACAGTCTGCCGACCACGTTCTATGACACGACATTCCCGGACGCGCCGAACTCGACCGTTCAGCTCGGTGATCTCAACATCAACTGGGGTGCAGATAACAATAATTCGGGCGCAACAAACAACCGTTCGGTCGTTTTCACGACCGCAGCGGGCGCCACGGGTCTGACGTCCGACGGTACCGCGATCGTCTATTCGATCTCGGCGGACGGAACTGTGCTGACTGCGAAGGCTGGCGTCCGCACAGTGTTCACCGTCGAACTGTCCGATAGTGGTGATGGCAGCTACAAATTCACGCTGTTTGACAATATCGATCACGCTGCGTCGGGGCAGAATGATGACAGCCGGACTCTATCTTTTGGCATCAAGGCCACCGATTCCGACGGCGACTCCGCGACGGCCGATTTCGTGGTCTCCGTCGTGGATGACGCGCCTGAGGCACATACCGGCGATGGCCGGACCATCAATGAAAATGATCTCTCGAATGGCACATCGCCGAATGCGCCCGGTCTGACCACTACCGGTGATCTCAACATCTCCTGGGGCGCGGATGACGCGAATCCGTCCGCCGGAGGCGGGCTCGGCGATCGCACTGTGGGCTTCCGCTTCAACTCGGCGGCGGACAACGTCGATGCAGAGAACAGCAATGGCCAGAACCTGACGCTCCGCTCGGATGGCCAGACGGTTCAATACGCATTCGACGGTCAGAAGCTGGTCGGCTATATCGGCGCCAACCTGGCAAGCGGCACGCGCATTTTCGAAGTGACGCTCAGCGATGCCAATGATGGCTCCTACACCTTCAAGCTGCTCGGTAACCTCGATCATCCTACCGGCAGCGGCACCAATCTGGTTAACCTGACCTTCAGCTACACCGCGACTGACGGTGACGGCGATACCAGCAGCAGCAACTTTACCGTGACGATCCGCGACGACGTGCCGGAAATCGGCGCACCGGTTGCTTCGACGTTGACCGAAGATACGACCATTGTGGGCGGGGGCGAGGAATTCGTGCCCCAGACTGCGTTGAACAAGTCGCTGAACATCAATTGGGGCGCGGACGACAACAACAGCGGCACTGCAAACCGTTCGGTCGCGTTCTCGTCATCCATCGACTCCGGCGACAGCGTGCACACCACGGGCTCCGGAAGTCCCGTGCTCAAGTCAGACGGTGTGACCGTGCAGTTCCTGCGGATCTCCGATACGGAGATCTGGGGCATGGCCAACGACAACGGCGGCTCGCTGACGATCAACGATCGCAAGGTGTTCCACATCACGCTGTCCGATACGGGCAACGGCACCTACACCTTCGAGCTGCTGGATAATCTGGATCACGTCGGATCTGGCCAGGGCAGTGCACTGTCGCTGCAGCTTGGCTTCGTCGCCACGGATGCGGACGGTGACACCGACAGCAGCAGCTTCACGGTTACGATCAGCGATGATAACGGCCGGCCGTCTATCGGAACGGCGCAGGCGGTTTCGGTCGATGAGGACGGTCTGACGGGCGGCAACACGCAGCCTGCCACCGGAGATCTCGCCGGTGCCGCAACGTCAGCGATGGGATCGCTTGCTATCTCCTGGGGAGCTGACAACAACAATTCCGGGGCGGCCGATCGCTCGGTTGCGTTCTCTGGCATCAGCGATGGCCAGAATGCGATGTCCAATGTCGGCCCTCTGACCGTCGATGGGGCGCAGGTCAAACTGTGGGTCGTCGGTAATACGGTTTATGGCTACACCGGCAGCAACCCGGTGAATGGCTCGACGCCGCCATCGGCCGGCAGCCAGGTGTTCACGGTCTCGCTCAGCGATCTATCCTCGGGCAACTATACCTTCAACCTGCTGAAGCATCTCGATCACCCGGCAGGTAACAACGAGAACGATATCACCCTCAGCTTCGGCTATCAGGCCACGGACGCCGATGGCGATGTCACAGCGGCATCGACATTCACCGTCACGGTCAATGACGATTCGCCAGTTGCGACGGGAGCGGTCACCGCGGCGACGGTGCTGGACGACGATGCGTTTGCTGGCGGCAACGCGGGCGGCGCCGGCGATGTCACCAATGCCACCTCGGCAACGGGCGCAGCCGGTGCGCTGTTCTCGGCCGGCGCGGACGGGTTCAAGAGCGTGACGCTTGGGACGACGACGGCATTCAGTGCGATTTACAAGGATGCCAACGGCGTTGCTCACCAGGAATCCGTCACGTGGGGATCGGGAAGTGTATCGGGTGGCGTGACCACCTCGACCGCGATCGGTGCCGTCAGTGGCGCCACCGTGGCAACATTGGCGATCGGTGCAAACGGCTCTTACACCTTCACAACCTCCAAGCCATTGGTGCATCCAACGGCCGGAGCTAATGAAGAAAACCTGTCGCTGACCTTCAACTACACCGTGACCGACGGCGATAACGATCCAGCCACCGGATCGCTGACGGTTAACGTCAATGACGATACCCCGGTATCCCAGGGCACCGTGACGGCCGCGACGACGCTTGATGACGAAGCGCAGACCGTCTTCACGCCGACCAATGCCGGAGGTGGGTCTGGCGATGTGGGCCCGGACACCAACACCACGTCGGGAGCCGCCGGCAGCCTGTTCACCGCCGGTGCTGATGGCTTCAAATCGGTTGCAATGACATCCGCGACCTTCAGCGTCGTCTACAAGGATGCCAACGGCTTCGCTCTGACCGAGACCGCGACCTGGGGCTCGCCCGTGGTGGGCGCCAATGGCGCCACCACCTGGACGGCGACCAGCACCCACTACGGCTCTGCCGCTGTTCTGGTCATTGGTGCGAACGGTTCGTACACGCTGACCGTGAACGCGCCGATCGCACATGCAACGCCCGGAACTGCGGAAGACAACAAGGCGCTGACCTTCAACTTCACGGTCACCGACGGCGATGGCGACACCGCCACCGGCTCGCTGACGGTCAACGTCAATGACGACACACCGGTGTCGAAGGGCATCGTGACGGCCGCGACGACGCTTGACGACGAAGCGCAGTCGCTGTTCCCGGCCAACACCGCAAATGTGTCGGGCGATGTGAGCCCCGACGTCAAGACGGTCTCCGGCGCTGCCGGCAGCCTGTTCACTGCCGGTGCAGACGGCGTGAAATCCGTTGCGATGACGTCGGCAACCTTCGGCGTCATCTACAAGGACGCCAATGGCTTCGCGCAGACCGAGACTGCGACCTGGGGCTCGCCGGTGGTGGGCCCCAATGGCGCCACGACCTGGACAGCAACCAGCGCGCATTACGGCTCCGCAGCCGTTCTGGTGATCAATGCCGACGGATCCTATAGCTTCACCGTCAACGCACCGATCGTCCACGCAGTCAGCAGCACGACGGAAGAGAACAAGGCGCTGACCTTCAACATCACTGTCACCGACGGCGATGGTGATACGGCGACCGGCTCGCTGACCGTCAATGTCAACGATGACACCGTCGTCCTCGGGACCGCCGTGGCGGGCTTCGTCGACGAAGGCAATCTGGCCGGCGGCAACAAGGACGACGGTTATCCGGGCGATCTGACGATTGCCCAGGGCGACAATGGCACGCGCACCACGTCCGGCTCCCTAGCGATTGCGTTCGGCGCCGACGGCAAGGCGGCGACCGTTACGGGCGGTACGTCGACGCAGACATTTACGTTCAGCGGCAACAGCAACCTGACTGCCGATCTGATCGTCACCCAGGGCACGGTCAATCATCCATCTGCCTCGGGGATCGTGTTCGGCGGCATCAACAATCCGATTATCATCAATGCCAATGACAGCTTGCCGTTCAAGCTGGACGGGATCGACCTGGGACTGTCGGGTGCTCAAACGACACCGACCGTCATTCTGAAGGGCTACGATTCCAACAACAATCTCGTCGCGACCTATACGCTGAGCGTGGCCAATGTCGCATCGCTTGTGTCGGGCACGCCCACGCATTTCAATGCCGCGGGTACACCATTCGCGAATGTTCTGATCGACAGGCTCGAGATCTATACTGGTAATGGCTTCAACGGTTACGTGATGGCCGACAACTTGGTCGTCACGCAGAATACGAGCAGCGGCCCGATCGTGGTCGATGCCGCCGTCACCTTCACCGACCATTCGAACGGACTCGCCAACCTCGTTGTCAAGGATGCCAATGGCAACGACGTTACCGCTTCGCTGACGTCGAATGGCGCGGCTGTTCACTATGCGATGATCGATGCCGTGACGTTGATCGGTTACACCGGCGCCACCGCGCCGACGTCGCTCAGCGATGCCCGTGTGGTGTTCTCGGCCGTTCTGTCGAGCGCCTCGGCGAACGGTGCCTACACCTTCACGCAGAACGCAAACCTCGATCATCCGATCGCGGGCCAGGAGGACGATCTCACCTTTACCTTTAACTTCACTGCCAAGGACGGCGACGGTGACAAGGCGAACGGACACTTCACGGTCACCGTCGATGACGACGCTCCGACCGCGACTGCTGCCGTGCTTACGGGAGCGGTCTATGAAAGCGAACTGAGCACCGCTACCGGCGATCTGTCGACCGGCACGCAGGCCGGAAACGCCGATAACAAGAATGGTGATGCAGGTACCGACGATTCGATCCTCGTCGGGAATCTGTCGTCACTGGTTTCAATGGGAGCGGATTCGCCCGGTACCTTTGTGGTGGAGACCACGGGCCTGTCGGCGTCACTGACTTCACTGACTTCGGGCGGTGTTGCGCTGACCTATACGGTCGTCGGAAACACGCTCATCGCTTGGGCTGGTTCGAACCAGATATTCACCTTCGCGGTCAATGCCTCGACCGGCGCTTATACGTTCACGCTCAAGGGGCAAATTGATCACGTTGCGAATTACGTGATCGACAATGCCTCGATTCCGGTCGCAGCGATCGACCAGCCGGGCGAAATCTATGCGGTTGCGGCGATCAACGGCAATCCTCGTGCTTTTGAAGGCCGCCTGCCAGACGGCGATGTCATCATCAGCATCACGAACAGCGGAAACACGGCGGTTAACTGGGTCCTGGATAACACGTCCGGCGGCACCGATTATCCGCTGTCGATCGCTGCGAACACGACGATCTTTATCAACGTTGGACAAATCTCGACGCCGCCCAACGTGCACTTCGAGTTGACCGGACCGGGTGCCCCGAACGGGCAGACGACGGTAAATTCGGGTCATCAGGATATCGCCGTTACCGGCGGAACAGATACGCTTGCGCTCGATCTTTCTTCGGCGGTTACCGTTCGCGATGGCGACGGCGATATCGTTGCATTGCACGATCAGCTCATCGTGACCGTGACCGACGATGCTCCCGTCCTGGCTGGTGCTGCGGCGACTGTGGCAGTCGACGAGACCAGCACGCCCCTGGCGCAGGTGGCCTATGGCAGCCTGAAGATCACGATCGGCGGTGACAAGGTCGGCGCGCATCTCGACTTTGCGACCGACAGCAATGGCCAGCCTGTGCATCCGGCCGGTCTGACATCGGACGGCGTGGCGCTCGACTACGTGCTGCGGACCACCCAGTATGGCGAGAAGCAGCTCGTCGCCTTCAAGCATGGCGACACGGTCGACAATCCGGTCTTCATCGTGGCGCTCAGCTCGCCCTCGAATCCGACCTATATCTTCACGTTGTTCCAGAACCTCGATCACGCGGCGAATTCGAACACGCTCGATCTCGGCTTCACGGTGCGCGCGACCGACGGGGACGGCGACTATGTGGATCAGGCGATCCACATCAACGTGACGGATTCGGTCCCGACCATTCCGGCGACGACAGTTCAGCGCGCAGGCGTACAGGACGATGCGCTGATCAACGGCAATCCTGAGCCCGGCGATACGGCAACGGCGTCGGGTACGTTGAGTCACAACTTCGGTGCGGACAGCAACGGTCATCTGTCGTGGGTCAGCGCGACGCTGCCGACCGGTGGATATACCAGCGTTATCAACGGCAACGTTTTTGAGGTCTATCAACTGCAGAACAACGTGAACGTGAAGGTCTTCACGGTCACTCTCAATCCGACCACCGGCGAATATCAGGTGGAGCAGTTCGCGGCTATCCATCATCCGAATGGCGCCGGCGAACTCGGTGAAGGATTCAATCTTAGCTATCGCGTCACCGATGGTGACGGCGACTATGTGGAGAGCTATCTGCGCGTCGTTGTCGGCGATGACGTGCCGGTGATCATCGGCAACGCGACGCAGGCCAACCTGCTCACCAACGGCGATTTCTCGGGCGGCAGCTCCTGGCATGACGCCTCGTACGGTGATTGGGCGACGGGCGCTACCGGTTGGAAGATCACCGGTACGGAAGCCGGCCAGACCGGTGTTCAGCTCGAGCGCGTCCCAAGCGACTATTTCGGGGTTGTGACGTCGAATGGCGAACCGATGGTTGACCTCGGTGCATCGCCGGGCAACATCGCAGTCTCCCAGACCCTCAACGGTCTGACGGCCGGCCAGCACTATACGCTGAGCTTCGAGATCGGCACGTACGATCCGTCGTCCTCGGGACTCCAGGTCTATTGGAACGGGCAGCTCTTTGGCACCTATGCGCCGGGCTCGACCATGGCCATCCAGACGCTCGACCTCATTGCGGCCGGTGGTGCGAACACCGTCACCTTCAAGGAGGTTGGTTACGCGGGCGACAACACCGGCACCTATCTGGCGAATGTCAGCCTGGTTCAGGCGTCGTCGACGTCGCTGCCGCTCTTCCACGCGGATATCGGCGAGGATGGCTCGTCCGTCGTGTCGCTGGTCAGCGGGACTAACTACCGCTTCGGTGCCGATGGCCCGGGCTCTGTGGCATTCGACACTGCACACGCCACCATTTCCACCCCGGCCGGTACCACGCTCGGCGTGCCGTCGATCTCCTACGATCCGGTCACGGGCAAGGTGACGGTCAATCCGGGCTGGGGCTTCAACGGCCTGAGCGAAGGTGAGATCGCAACCCTGTCGGTGCCATTCACCGTCACGGACGCGGATGGCGACAGCAAGTCCGGGGTCTATCAGTTCACGATTCACGGCACCAATGACGCTGTTGGGACCTCGATAGGTTTTCCCGACACCGGAACGATGACCGAATATGCGGAAACCGATCCGCAAGCAGGATCGACGGCAGATCGCACGCGCTTTAACGACAGCTCCTCGGGCGGCGGCTACAACGGCGGCGGCTTCTGGATCTATGACGATCAGGGCGACACCCATACGCTGACCGTGACGCCTCAGGGTGCGGGCTATATCGGATACGTGACTGCAGTGGTCGCGGAAGAGACGTTGAATGACGGCAATGGCTTCGTCGATTGGCAGTATCACGTCACCGATGCACAGCTGAATTTCCTTGGCGCTGGAGAGACCAAGCAAGAGGTCTTCCGCATCCTCGTCAGCGACGGGCACGGTTCGTCGGCCTATCGCGACATCACGGTCACGTTGGTCGGCAGCAACGACAAGCCGGTGATCTCGATTGATGGCGGCGACAGCGACCATGTGTTCCTGACCGAAACCAATGCCGGGCTGACTGCCAACGGCACACTGAGCGTGACGGACGTCGATCTCTCCGACACGGTCACCGCGAACGTGTTGTCGGTGACAGCATCGGGCTCTGGAATTGAATCGCACTTCACCAATGCGCAATTGCTGGCCTTCATGACGGTTGCAACCGGTGACGTGACCCCGGCTGGCAGCGCCGCCGGCGATCTTGCATGGACCTTCAATTCGCAGGGCCAGGCCTTCGATTTCCTGCCCAATGGCTGGGAATCCGTCCTCAGCTATACGATCCAGGTCTCGGACGGTCACGGCGGCATGGACACCCATGTGGTCGAGATCAAGATCCATGGCACCAATGACGCGCCGGTCGTCGATCTGAACGGTGCTGCGTCGGCAGGCAATGACATCGCTGTCACCGCCGTCGAGCAGTTGCCGCAGTGGATCTTGAGCAGCGCAACTATTACCGACGCCGATTCCACGACGATGCATTCGATGAAGGTCACGTTGACAACGCAGCCGGATGGGCTCGGTGTCGAGGGCCTTTCGTTCAATACGAGTGCGACGAACGCTCTGACGGCGGCCGGTCTTACCTATGGCTATGACGCGACCACCGGCGTTCTCACAGTGACCGGCGATGCGTCCAACGCCGTCTACCAGACCATCATGCGCGGTGTTGTCTATCAGTACACCGGCGATGCCCCGAGCACGGGCGACCGCACTGTGACCGTGGTCGTCAATGACGGTCTGGATAACAGCATCACGCACACGGCAACGGTGCATGTGCTGCCCATGAACGACGCGCCGTCGCTGGCGGGTCCGCTTGCGGCAACCGTCACCGAAGGCGGCATCCATACCCTCACGGCCGCCGAGCTCGGCTACACCGATCCGGACAACACCGCCTCCGAGGTCGTCTTCCACGTATCGAACGTCCAGCACGGCACCATCACGAATGGCGGCGCTCCGGCGACGTCATTCACGGCCGCCGAGCTTGCCGCCGGCCTGATCAAGTTCACCCATGACGGCTCGGAAGATTCGACGACGACCTTCCAGGTCACTGTTGAGGATGGCAACCAGGATGGCTCGACGCCGGTCCCGGGCACCTTCACCTTCACGGTGGAGGGCGTGAACGACGCGCCGGTCATCACTTCGGCACCGCTGCAGACGCATGCCGACATCTATGCCGCTGGTTTCCTCGACCACGCGGTGACGGCGACCACCGCCGCGGACCACAAGTTCGAGATTGATCAGAATATCGACACGCAGATCGGTGCGCTGCTGGCGGCAACGCCGGCCGACATGCATGCGGTTCTGGTGGGCGTGCAGGCTGCGCTTGGCCATGCCGCCGGCTTCGCCGATGCGATCGCTGCGGTGTGGGACTATGTCGACGATCACTACAGCTATTACGATACGGCCATCAATGCGGCCGGTGTTCGCCTTGCGATCGAATATGCCAAATACGTCCAGGACGGTGGCGCACCGCTGAGTGGCGTGGTCGTGAAATACGAAGCTGATGGCCCGGACTATGGAAACCTGCCGGACCGTGCGCAGTCGATGCACGACAATCTGCTCGGTAATCTCGATAAGGCCTCGATCGACGACAAGTTCCTACCCGGCGGCGCCGGCGGCTCGAACGGACCGCCGAACGGTGTTGCCGATGTGGCGCTGCATGATCAGCTGATCGCGGAGATCGCGGCGGCGGGTCTAAGTGGTCGGCCGTACTATGCCGGATACGAGGATTCATTTGCATCTCCGTCGCAGCAATGGGACGCGGCGCATGGCCTGCTGCCGGGCGGTACGCACCAGATCATCAGTGGCCAGCTCACGGCCACGGATGTCGACACCAATGACGCGGGTCATCTGACTTGGTCGTTGAACACGACAGCGTCGCCATACGGCACGATGTCGATCGACCCGGCGACCGGTGTGTGGAGCTACGATCTCGACAACGGCCTCGCTGCAACGAAGGCGCTGCATGTTGGCGAAGTCGTGACGTTGAACTTCGTCGCGACCGTGGCCGATGCTCACGGCGGCAGCGCCAGCCAGACGGTGACGATCACCATCCATGGTGGCAACGACGCACCGGTGACGCAGAACGAGGTCTACTTCATCGACGAAGACCAGGTCCTGACGAACGCCCATCTGCTGGCCAACGACAGCGATCCGGATGGCGACGCCCTGACGCGCGTCGGCCTCGTGACCGGTAATCCGTGGGGCCCCGCCGGTTCCACGTCGGTCACGCCCGCTGGCGACCTGACATACACCCCCGTCGCGAACGAGAGCGGCTACTCAGTCCTGACCTATCAGGTCTCCGACGGGTCCAGGACGGCGCCGGCCACCGTGACGATCAATGTTCGTCCCATCGCCGATGCGGCGGTGCTGTCGGCGTCGGGCGGCAACGAAGACACCTCGTTCGCTGTCCATATCGCCTTGGGCGATACCGACGGTTCGGAGAAAGCCACCCATATCGAACTCAGCGGCTATCCCGCCGGAACAACCTTCAATCAGGGCTCGCTGCAGGGCGGAGTCTGGGTCATCGACAACCCGGCCGGCATCGATCTTGCGCACCTCACGGCCACCACACCCAGCAATTACAACGGTACGTTCAATCTCGGTGTTAGCGTCACCGTTGTTGATCACGCCACACTGAGCGACGGCGTTTATACGGATACTGCAACCTCGAGCGGCTTGATCGCCGTGACTGTCGCTGCTGTAAACGACGCGCCGACCGATATCGCGCTCAGCATTCTGCCTGCGACGCCAACCAGCTCCGGAACGGTGATTGCGAATGTCAGCGCGACGGATGTCGACGATACATCCTTCACCTTCGTGATTCGCAATCCCGACAATTCGGTGAACACCGACTTCGCGGTCATCGGTACGCCGGGACACTATCAACTTGCGATCGTCAATCCGACCAGTTCGGGCCCGCTGCCGCCCACGGTGGCGATCACCGCTACGGATTCCGGAGGTCTCAGCTACACCGAAAGCTTCGCGCTGACGCTGCCGATCCAACTGCTGGACGCCGGCAACCATCTCATTGGGTCATTCAGCACGATTCAGGCTGCTGTGAACGCAGCCGGCTCGATTGCGGGTGCGGTCACGGTCCTCGTCGGATCCGGCACCTATCATGAGAACGTCATCATCGATCGTGACAACGTCACCCTTATGTCCGTCGGCGGCAGTGGCGTCACCACGATCGAAGGCATTGCTGGTGCCGGGCAGCTCGGGACGATTCAGCTCGCGCCGGGCGCTGACAACGTGACTATCGGCGGCACTGGCCACGGCTTTACGATCGTGGGCTTCGATGGAGCGCCAGCGATCGAAACCGCTGCGGTCTATCTCCAGGGCACGCATGACGGCCTGAATATTTCAGGCAACGACATTGTGGCGAAGGGCGATGCGGGTCTGCTTTCCGAGTTCGGTCAGGCGATCGCGAATGCCGTGATCGACCACAACGAGTTTTCGGGCCAGACCTTCACGGGCTCAGGGCCTGCGGGCGTTGGATCTGCCTCGCAGTTCACGCTGCTGAATGTGCCGCGTCAGCTGGTGACGATCCAGACCGGCTCGAATGTCAACTTCACGGACAACGATGTCACCGGCACGGCTGGCGGCATGAGCACCACCGACAATAACGGGAATCCCATTGCGCCGACGGCTCAGGGCAACAGCCTGATCACGATCGATACACTGAACTCTCTGATCCAAAACAACAATATCACCGGCTACACCACCTATGGCGGCTACGGCATCCGCGTCCGCGGCGCCGGAACGAGTGTCATTGACAACACGCTCGACGATACCGCGGGCGGCAACAGCGCTGGCATCTTCGTCAACAACCAGGGCGTTCCCGGAACCTATTCCGGTAACGTGTTCCATGGCGGCACCGCCAACGAAATCGTTGTCATGACGCCCGGCACCGATCTTTTCCAGGGCGGCGCCGGTAACGATCTATTCGTGCATGCGGTGGGATCAGGCTCCGACATTGTGGACGGCGGTTCAGAAACCGGAAGCACCAATCCCGATTACGATGTCCTGAACGTGATCGGCGATGCGACCGCGCGCACCTTCAACATCGCGAAGGCGACAGGCGGTACAGACATCGTACCCTCGACGGGGACGAACGCGACGGACATCGAGGTCAGCTATACCGGCCCGAACGCTGCGAACATTCGCGCTGACGAGATCGAGCGCGTTACGGCAACCCTCGGTTCCGGTGGCGATACTGTAAATGTCGGTGACATTTCAGGTACGGCGATTGCGCCGAGCACCATCGTGATCATCGGCGGTGCGGGCGCGGATACGCTCAACCTGGCGAACTTCGCTGGCAACACCAGCATCGTGTTTTCCGGTGGCGGCGGCACCGACAAGATTGACTTCGGTACGATCAACTGGAAGGACGTTGTCGTTACGTCGGACGGCAATGGTGGCTTCATCATCACGGCCGGCGGTCACACCATTGCTGCCAGCACGGTGGAGAACTTCAAGTTCACCGATGGAACCGTCACGGCCGCACAATTGATCGAAGCCGCGCCGGTCATCAACGACGTCACCTTGACGGTGGCGGAGAATGCCCTCGGCGGAACCGTCGTCGGAACCGCGTCCGGTACCGATGCGAACGGTTCGATCGATCCGATCGTCTATTCTTTCGTCAATGGCACGGGCATCGGCCACACCGTTTCGGCTGACGGCAAGTTCGTCATCGACGCATCGAATGGTCAGATCAGCGTCAATGCTGGCGCTGTCCTCAATTATGAGGCTACGCCGTCGTTCACCGAAACCGTGCAACTGACGGACAGCCATGACTCGTCGGATACGGCGGTCGTCACGATCAATCTGAGTGACGTCAACGAAGCTCCGACGGCAGTGACACTTACCAATACGACCACGTCGATTGCCGAAAACAGCGTCGTTGGTGCCGGCATCAAGGTGGCGACCATCGGCATCACTGACGATGCGCTAGGCACCAACCAGCTGTCGCTGTCTGGGGCGGACGCAGGCTCGTTCACCATCAAGAACAGCAACGAGCTCTATTACACAGGTTCCACGCCTGACTTCGAAGCGAAGAACTCCTACGCCGTCACCGTTAATGTCAATGATCCGGCGATCGGCGGAAATCCCGATGCGTCGCAGAGTTTCACATTGAATGTGACAAATCTGGCGCCGGTGATCTCATCGGCGGCAACGACTTCGGTTGCCGAGGGCGTGTCCACATCAACCGTCGTGTACACAGCGGTGGCAGCGGACCCCGCCGGGGGGGCGGTCACCTACGCGCTGACCGGTACCGATGCGGGCGCTTTCAACATCGACTCGACGACCGGCGCGGTCACCTTCAAGGCGACGCCGGACTTCGAAACCAAGAGCTCATACAACTTCTCCATCAAGGCGAGCGACGCGTCCGGCCTGTTCGACACCAAGGCTGTTACCGTCGGTGTGACGGATCTGGCACCGGTGATCTCATCGGTGGCAACGGCTTCGGTTGCCGAGGGCGTATCCACATCAACCGCCGTGTACACGGCAGTGGCAGCGGATCCCGCCGGTGGTGCAGTCACTTACGCACTGAGCGGCACTGATGCGGCGGCCTTCAACATCAATACGACGACAGGCGTGGTCACGTTCAAGGCGACCCCTGACTTCGAGACGAAGAATACGTATAATTTCTCCGTCAATGCTAGCGATCCGTCCGGTATGGCTAGCAGCAAGGCGGTCACCCTGAGCGTAACTGACGTCAATGAAGCTCCGACGGCGGTGACGTTCACGAATACGACTACGGCGATTGCCGAAAACAGCGTCATCGGTGCCGGCATCAAGGTGGCGACCATCGGGATCACCGACGATGCGCTGGGGACCAACCAACTGTCGCTGTCGGGTGCCGATGCGGGCTCATTCACCATCAAGAATGGCAATGAGCTTTACTACACAGGGTCGTCGCCCGACTTCGAAACGAAGTCGTCCTATGCCGTTACGATCAATGTTAACGACGCAACGGTTGGTGGAAATCCCGATGCGTCCCAAACGTTCACGCTGAACATTACCGACGTCGTCGAGAACGCGGCGCCGACCACACAGGACGTCGTGGTAACAGGTACCGAGGATACGGCGCTAATCGCGGTTCAGCTCAAGGGTACAGACGACGGCACGTTGGCGGGCTTCCGTATCAAGAGCCTGCCCTCGAACGGCACGCTGTTCCTCAACTCGAACGGCACAGGCGCGATTGCCGATGAGCAATTCCTCTCGGGGACGAGTCCGCTGACCGTCTATTTCAAGCCGAACGCGAATTGGAGCGGCGCGGCAAACTTTGACTACACGGCGCGAGATACGACAGGTCTTGAGGATGCAACGCCGGCTACGGCGACGGTCAACGTGTCTCCGGTCCTCGACAGCTACAACCTGACCACGGTCAGCTCGACTACCCCGGCGTCGAGCGGAAATGAGTTCCGCGTCAACACGACAACGGCGAACGATCAGTCCGAGCCGTCGGTTGCCGCACTGTCGAATGGCGGCTTCGTCGTTACGTGGCGGTCCGAGACGTCAAGCACGAGCTACAATATCGTTCAGCAGCGCTACGGCGCCGATAAGAATCCGGCCGGTGGCGAAGTCATCGTTCAAACAGTTACGGGTGGGAACGCCCCGTATACGGCACCCGAAGTTGTTGGGCTCGCAAATGGTGGCTACGTCGTGATGTACGACAAGCCCTATGTCGGTGAATATGTTCGCATCTATGATAACGCCGGCGCTGGCGGTTCGGAGATCAAGGTCAACACCAGCAATCTGAATATTCCAGCAAATGGCTCCATTACGGCGCTGTCCGGTGGCGGTTTCGTCGTGACCTGGGACAACTATACGTACCAGATCGATGGAACGAGCGATGTGTTCGGCCAAGTCTATACTTCTAACGGTACCAAGGTTGGAGGTGAATTCCGGGCCAATACGAACACGTCGAGCTATCAGTTCTCGACATCCGTCGGCGCGCTGAGTGATGGCGGTTTCGTCATCGCCTGGAATTCGGGCTCTGGTGACTTTACCGTTCAGGCGCAGCGCTATGATGCGGGCGGAGCCAAGGTCGGATCGGAATTCCAAGTTGCTGCACAGACTGCGGCAAATGGCGATAGCCAGGACTCTCCGTCTGTTATTGGCCTTAAGGGCGGTGGTTTTGTTGTCGTCTGGACGGCGAATACGAACTTCGACGGCGACATCAAGGGGCAGCTCTATGACGCCAATGGTGCTGCGGTTGGTGGCAAGTTCACGGTCAGTACGACGACTGCGGGCAGCCAGTTGTTGCCAGATGTCATTGCCCTGGCCGATGGTGGATTCGTCGTTACATGGTCTTCCGTGGGCGGTGGGCTGTCGACTATTCTCGGCCAGCGCTATACCGCGTCCGGCGCGAAGGCTGGCACCGAGTTCCTCATCGATCAGACGACCAGCGACTATGACGTCGGACATTCCGGCAATCTGATCACACAGTTGAGTTCGGGTGAACTCGTCACGGTATGGACCCAGAGCCCATCGGCCAATACCGACGGTGAGGTTCATGCCCGCGTGATCACTTTACCTGCCGGCATCCAAACCAGTGAAGATGTTGCTGCGGCGGTGCCGCTCAACATCACCTTTACCGATACGGATGGCTCGGAGCATGTCAGCCAGGTGGTGCTGAGTGGGCTGAAAGTCGGGACGACGTTCAACATTGGTCACGTCGATGCCCAGGATGCGACCAAGTGGGTCATCGATAATCCCACAGCGGCACAGCTTGCGGCGCTGACGATGACGCCTGCGGCAGATTACAACGGCACCTTCACGATGACCGCTACGGTAACCGTGCATGACGATGCGACTCTGTCGACGGGAGCGACCTTCGACACAGCCACGTCTGTGCTGACGATTCCGGTGAGCGTGACTGCGGTCAACGACGCGCCGGTTATCTCGTCTGCCTCAGCCGTTAGCATTCCGGAGAATACGGCCGCTGCCTATCAGATCGTTGCGACGGACGCTGATGCCGGAACCGTACTGACATATTCGCTGACCGGCACCGACGCCGCGCTGTTCAATGTGTCGTCGACCGGCGCCGTGACGTTCAAGAATGGGCCGAACTTCGAGAGCCCAACGGACAGTGGCGGCGACAACAAGTACGACATCGTCGTCCATGCGACGGACGGCATCGTCGATACGACGAAGGCTGTCCAGATCACGGTGACGAACGTCAATGAGGCTCCAGCTGTTAGCGAACCCTATGCGGTTGGCATCGGTTACATCGTGACGGCGCCAAACGGAACCAGCGGCAGCCTGCACAACAGTCAGAGTACGACGCTGCCTTCGACTTTGTTCACGGATCCGGAAGGCTCTGCGCTTACCTGGTCGGCGAGCAGTCTCCCGTCTGGCTTCTCGTTCAATAATTCGAGCCACGTTCTGTCGTTCACCAACTCGGTCGCGGCGGGAATCTACGACATTACGATCAATGCAAGTGATGGGACATCCAGCTCGTCCCAGATCGTCAAGGTCTGGGTCGCGGGATCGACGGTGAGCGCTGCCAACGCTGACGGCGACGGCAACAACAATACGTTGATCGGCGGAAACTCTGGCTCGACCTATCACGGCAATGGCGGCCATGACTTCATCGATGCCGGTTCGGGCAACGATACGATCTATGGCGAGGACGGCAATGACGTGCTCTACGGCGTTTCCGGAGGCGACACGATCTACGGTGGCAACCACAACGACTACATCAACGGTGGTCTGGGCAATGATACGCTGTCTGGAGATGCCGGGGATGACTGGCTCGTTGGTGAGGATGGCAACGACATCCTGATCGGTGGTGCCGGAAATGACACGCTGATCGGCGGCGTCGGCGACGACACATTCAACTATACGATCGGTGATGGTGTCGATCGCGTATATGGCGGTACTGGTACCGATACGCTGGCGATCACCGGCACTTCGAACAGCGACACGCTGAACGTGGTCGTCTCCAACGGCAAGATCGTGCAGTTCGCCGGTGGTACGGTCCAGGATGTTGAGAACGTCACGCTTGATCTTGGAGCACATGGCAGCGCCGGCGATACGCTGAGCTATGCCGGATCGGCCTGGAGCGAGAATGTTGCAGTCAACCTTGCTACCGGCGCAGCGACTGGCTTCACTAGCATTGCCAATGTCGACAACGTCACCGGCGGTGACGGCAGCGATACGCTGACCGGTAACTCCGGCGCGAATACGCTAATCGGCGGCGATGGCAATGATATCCTCATCGGCGGCAAGGACGATGTGGTGGTTCAGCTCCATGCAACGGGGCAGGACCTGAGCAGCAACTCGAACTACTTCCGTTTCGAGTTCCTCAAGGGGGGAGCCGGCGACTTCGTTCACACCATGACGGTCAATCTCCAGGCCGGCACAGATAACAATGCCATCTTTGATGGCATTGCCGGCAATCCGCGCAACCTTGACGGCGAATGGGGACCCGACCTGTCCAACGATACGGGCGGAGCGAATGTCTTCAACTTCTCCAAGGACGATGCAGACAATACGGCATCGACCACGCTGACTCCCTACGGCCAGCAGTTCCCGGTTGGGGCAGGGATCAGCATGAATGTCGACATCGACCAGCTCGGGGCGGGGTCGGCTGCGGAAGGTGACGCCTACCTCCTGGCAACCGTGGGCGCGACGTTTACTGTTGGTATGGAGGATGGCCGGAGCGGTACAGCGACGTTCGTTTCCGACGGAAGCGGTGGATCGATTGCAACCGTGACGATCACCGGCGATGCGGGCGACTATCTCGATGGCGGTGCCGGTAACGACACGATCTATGGCGGTGGTGGCAATGACACCATCATTGGCGGCATTGGCAACGACACGCTATCTGGTGGGACGGGCGCCGATATCTTCAAGTTCGCCGAAGCGGGTGCGTCGAATGTCGACACCATCCTCGACTTCAGCAACAGCGAAGGCGACAAGATCGACCTGTCTGCGCTTCTCGGGCCGTCGAGCGGAGCAACAGCCAACGGCTCCAATATCAATGACTACGTCAAGCTGACTCAGACCGGTTCAGACATCCTGATCCAGGTTGACACCAACGGTACGACGGGCGGTGCCCAGTGGGCGGACGTTGCGACACTGCACGGCTATGGCACCAGCAATGCCGACATCGTCAAGATTGCCTTCCAGGGCATCGATCATCAGATGTCGGCTTAGCTCTAACTGCGGCCAGCTATGCAGGCCGCAGGTCCAAGGAATGCAAAAGCCCCCGACAATCGGGGGCTTTTTCTTTTTCGGATCGTGGCTCAGCTTGTCGGGTCTGCTAAATCTTCTGCCCCGCTGGAGCCTTCGGCCCCGCGGGCGCGCCTCCGCCGCTCCCGCCCACATCGATCCTGATCCGCTGCACCTCGGTGCGCCCGGCCGGATACTTCACCTCGATGGTCACCTCATCGCTGCCGACGAAATCCGCCTTCGATTGATAGAAGGCGATGAACCCTGGCACTTCCAAAGCGAGGCACTGCTTGTAGTTGGTGGCGCTGACCTTGCCGCGCTTGATACTGACGGTACCGTTCGCGGGTGGGGTCACCATGCGCAAGGCGGGGAGGGTGCCCGAGGTGCAGTCGGGCTGGACGTTGAGATAAACGCCGACCTGGAAGTTGCGCGCGGTCGGGCCCTTGGCGGTCCGCTCGACGACAGTCGGTGTCGTGGCAGGCGGCGCTGGCGAGGGCGTCTGTGCCCAAACGGCGGTTCCGGCACCGGTTCCCGCCAGAGCGCTTATGACGAGACTCAGCGCGACGACCGGCTTGCGAAACATGGAATTTCTCTGGATTGGCAGGTGATAACCGCGCGTCGCGACATCCCAAGGATGCAGCAAAAGTGCTGTCATATCAATGGATCGCAGGCCCGTCGGCCGTGTCGGTGAGGGGCGTTTGGCCGGTCTCACGATTTGGTGTAATTCTTTGAATCAAAACGTGTTTGGGTAGCTCCGCGGGGCAATCGCCACATCTGTGGCGGGCATGCTAGGAGAACCCACGGCGCCAGTATGGTGAATCGCCGCGCCGGCTTTTAAGAATTCTGAGGTTTGTTGAATGGTGTCGAAAGAAACTTCCGCAGCGAAGGATGCGGTGCGCACGCTGCGGGTCGGCGTCGTGGGCGCAGGTGTCATGGGCACCAATCATGGCCGCGTGCTGGCCGGGCTGCCGGGCATCGAAATGGTCGGCATCGTCGATCCCATGCTCGAACATCGCACCCGCGCCGAAAAACTGATCGGCTGCAAGACCTTTGCCGATCTGGACGCACTGCTGGCTGCCGGCGTCGATGCCGTGACCATCGCAGCGCCCACTCACTTGCATCACGAAGTCGCGCTCGCCTGCATCGCCAAGGGCATCCATGTCCTGGTCGAGAAGCCGATAGCATCGACCGTGGAAGAGGGACGCGAGATCGTCGATGCCGCGCAAAAGGCTGGCGTGACTCTGATGATCGGCCATGTCGAGCGTTTCAACCCCGCCGTCGCCACCATCAAGAGGGCGATCGAGGGCGAGGACATTCTGTCGATCGGCATCACGCGCGTCGGCCCGTTCCCGCCGCGCATGTCCAATGTCGGCGTCGTCATCGATCTCGCCGTGCATGACATCGACCTGATCCGCTGGTTCACCGAGAGCGACATCGTCGAGGTGCAGCCGCAGCTCGCTTCCGCCGTCGCCGAGCGCGAAGACATCGCGCTGCTGCAGTTCCGCACGGCATCCGGCGTACTCGCTCATATCAACACCAACTGGCTGACGCCGTTCAAGGCGCGCACCGTCACGGTCGCGACGCGCGGAAAATATGTGATGGGCGATCTGCTGACCCGTCAGGTCACCGAATGTTTCGGCTTTAAGACCGATGGCAGTTATTCGATGCGGCATCTGCCGGTCGGGCAGGACGAGCCGCTGCGCGCCGAATTGATGGCGTTTCTCGATGCGGTGCGGACCGGCGGCGTGCCGGCGGTGACCGGCGAGGAGGGCGTTGCTTCCCTCGAAATCGCGATCCAGTGCCTTGAAGCGCCGAAGAAGCGCGCGGCCACAGCATCACGTCCGGCGCCCCGCAAGGTGGTTGGCTGACGCAAGCGCGGCCCGGCGCATGCATACGCCGGCGTCCAATATCCAGACTTCAACACGACTCTGCAGGCCAGGCATCATGAACCAGCACACCCGCATCGACCCCGTTCCCTTCATCGACCTCAGTGCGCAGCGTCAGCGGCTGGGTGCGTCGATCGACGAGGCGGTCACCCGTGTGCTCAATCACTGCCAGTTCATCAATGGTCCGGAAGTCGCCAGGCTCGAAGCAGAACTCGCCAAATATTGCGGCGCCAAGCACGTGATCAGCTGTGCCAGCGGTACCGACGCGCTGATGATGGTGCTGATGGCCAAGAAGATCGGCCCGGGCGATGCCGTGCTGTGCCCGTCCTTCACCTTCTGCGCCACCGGCGAGGCCGTGGCGCTGGTCGGCGCGTCGCCCGTATTTGTCGAAGTCGATGAAGTCACTTTCAACATCAGCCCTGAATCCGTGAAGCGTGGCATTGCCACCGCCAGGAAGGCCGGTCTGAAGCCCCGGGCGATCATCCCGGTCGATCTGTTCGGCCAGCCCGCCGATCTCGATGCGGTCAACGCCATCGCCGAGGCCGAGGGCCTGTTCGTGCTGGAAGATGCTGCGCAGGCCTTCGGTGCCACCTATAAGGGCAAGCGTATCGGCACCTCGGCGCTCGCCACCACCACCAGCTTCTTTCCGGCCAAGCCGCTCGGCTGTTTCGGCGACGGCGGCGCGATCTTCACCGATGACGACCAGCTCGCCGAGGACCTGCGCAGCATCCGTATCCATGGCCAGGGCTCCGACAAATACGACAATGTCCGTCTGGGCATCACCGGCCGGCTCGACACCATCCAGGCCGCGGTGCTGCTGGAAAAGCTGAAGATCTTCGACGACGAAATCGCCGCCCGCAACAAAGTAGCCGACCGCTACGCCCGCAGCCTCGGCAATCTCGTCACCGTGCCGCGGGTCGCCGAGGGCAATACGTCGATCTGGGCCTGCTACGTGATCCGCCTGCCCAAGGGCACCGACCGCGACGCCTTTGCCAATGCGCTGAAGGCGCAGGGCGTGCCGACCGCGATCTATTATGCGAAGTCGATGCATATGCAGACCGCCTACAGGGATTATCCTGTCGTTGATGGCGGCCTGCCGGTCTGCGAGGCGCTGTCGGCCGATGTCATCAGCTTGCCGGTTCATGCCTATCTCGACGAGGCCACCCAAGATCGTGTCATCCAGGCTGTGCGCGACGCGCTGGCGGCCTGATTTGGCCGTTTTGCACCGCCGCTTCATGCTATAGAAGCGGCTGATGCTGGGACGCATTTTCACCGTCGGCGGATATACGCTGCTCTCGCGGATCACCGGTTTCGCGCGCGACATCATGCTCGCGGCGATCCTTGGCGCCGGGCCGGTGGCTGACGCCTTCTTCGTAGCGCTGCGACTGCCCAATCATTTCCGCGCCATTTTCGCCGAAGGCGCGTTCAATGCCGCTTTCGTCCCGGCCTATGCCCATGTGACGGGAAAGGGCGGCCCGGCATCGGCGCATTTGTTTGCCGATCGCATCTTCACGCTGCTGTTCGCATCACAGGTCGTCCTGCTCATTTTGGCCATTCTGTTCATGCCGCAGGCCATGAGCGTCCTGGCGCCGGGCTTCACCGATGATCCCGCGCAGCGTCATCTCGCCATCGAGCTGACACGCATCACCTTTCCCTATCTGCTGCTGATCACGCTGGTGACGCTCTATGGCGGCATGCTCAACGTGATGCAGCGTTTCGCCAGTGCTGCTGCGGCCTCGATCTTCCTCAATATCTCAATGATGGCGACACTGGCGCTGGCTGCGTTCTTTCCGAGTGCAGGTCACGCCGCCGCCTGGGGTGTGCTGATTTCGGGCTTTCTGCAATATTTCCTGCTCGCCGGCGACTTGCAGCGCCATGGCGGGCTACCGCGTTTTGCGCCGCTGCGCCTCGACGAGGACGTGCGCGGCTTCTTCCGCGCGCTCGGCCCGGCGACGCTGGGCTCCATGGGCACGCAAGTCGCATTGTTTGCCGATACCATCATCGCGACCTTCCTGCCGGTCGGTGCGCTGTCGGCGCTGTACTATGCCGACCGTCTCAACCAGTTGCCGATCGGGGTGATCGGCATCGCCATCGGCACGGTGCTTCTGCCTGAAATGTCGCGGCGGATGGCGGCAGACGATCACGTTGGCGCCATGGGCGCGCAGCGCCGTGCCTTCCTGTTCTCGCTGTTGTTCTCGCTGCCCTTCGTCGCCGCATTCCTCGTGGTGCCCGATGTCATCATGCGCGCGATGTTTGCCCGCGGGGCCTTCACCAAGGCAGATGCTGCTGTCGCTGCGGCGACGCTCGCCGCCTATGCCATTGCGCTCATCCCCTTCGTGATGATCCGCAGCGCGGTTGCAACTTTCAACGCCCGCAAGGACACCACGACGCCGATGATTGCCGCGCTCACCGGCATCGCAGTCAACGTCGCGCTGAAGATTCTGCTGATGGGGCCTCTGGCGCAGATTGGCCTCGCGCTTGGCACCGCGGCGGGAGCCTGGATCAATCTGTTGCTCGTGATCTTCTTCGCCATGCGGGCCGGCTATCTCGAATTCGACCGCGCATTCCTGCTGGCACTCGGCAAATTCGCGCTGACCGGCGTGGTCCTCGCTGCGGTGCTATGGGGGACCGCGCGTCTTGCGGCGGAGCAGTTCGCGGGCCTCACCAGCCTCCGCGACGAAGCGACGCTGGGAGTTCTCATCATCGTGACCGTCCTGGTCTATTCGGCATTGGTCCTGACGCTTTTCGGCAAAAGCTGGTTGCGCAGCCTGGTCCGCGCCAGATAGCTCGCTTCATCGTGTCCCAAAGTCGGGCAGGGCGACGCCCCGTGCCACTTGCCGCCGTTCTCCCGCAGTGTAGATTGAGTCTAAACTGCATGCGGAGGAACGATGGCCCCCATCAAATTCGGCGTTGGACAGAGTGTCCTGCGCAAAGAAGACGACGCCCTCATTCGTGGCCGTGGCCGCTATACCGACGATCATGCGCCCGTCACGCTGCATGCCCTCGTGCTGCGCTCGCCGCATGCCCATGCCAATTTCACTATCGATGTCAGCAAGGCGCGCACACTTCCGGGTGTCGCTGCGATTCTGACGGCGGAAGACACCAAGGACCTCGGCGGTCTGCCCTGCCTGTTCAATCTCGAAGATCATCCTTTCACCGGGCCGGATTATCCGATCCTCGCCGCCGGGGAAGTCCGCCATGTCGGCGACGCCGTGGCCTTCGTCGTTGCGGAGACTGTAGCGCAGGCGCGTGATGCGATTGAGGCGATCGAAGTCGACTGGAAGCCGCTGCCGTCCGTGAACGGTCTGGTCAATGCCGTCGCCAAGGGCGCGCCGCAGGTATGGGCCAAGCATGCCGGCAATGTGCTGTTCGATGTGCCGATCGGCGACAAGAAGGCAGTTGATGCGGTGTTCGCCAAGGCACCCGTGATCGCCGACGTGAAGATCGTCAATCCACGCGTCATCATCAATTATATGGAGACGCGGGCGGCGATCTGTGAATACGACGCCAAGCGCGATTACATGACGCTGACCATCGGCAGCCAGGGCAGCCATCGTCTGCGCGACATCCTCTGCGACAACGTGCTGAAAATGCCGAAGGACAAGATGCGCGTGATCTGCCCCGATGTCGGCGGTGGTTTCGGCACGCGGCTGTTTCCCTACCGTGAATATGCGCTGGTGGCCTTTGCCGCCAAGAAGCTCGGCAAGAATGTGAAATGGGCGGCGGATCGCACCGATCACTTCCTCGGCGACGCGCAGGGCCGCGACAATGTCACCCATGCACGCATGGCGCTGAGCGAGGACGGCAAGTTTCTCGCCATGGATGTCGACCTGATGGCTGACATGGGCGCGTATCTGTCGACCTTTGGACCTTACATCCCGCATGGCGGCGCCGGCATGTTGCCGGGTCTCTACGACATCCAGACATTCCATTGCCGCGTGCGCACGGTGTTCACCAACTCCGTGCCGGTGGACGCCTATCGCGGCGCCGGCCGTCCGGAGGCGGCTTACGTCGTCGAACGTCTCGTCGATCAATGCGCGCGCAAGCTCGGCATGTCGCCGGATGCGATCCGCCGCAAGAACTTCATCCCGCCGAAGGCGATGCCGTACAGGACCGCGACCGGCAAGGTGTACGACTCCGGCGATTTCACGGCGCATATGAAACGCGCGATGGATGTTGCGGGCTGGAAGGAATTTCCAAAGCGGGCCAAGGCCGCGAAGAAAGAGGGCCTGGTTCGCGGCATCGGTATGGCCACCTATGTGGAGGTCTGCGGCACCATGGGCGACGAGACCGCCAATGTTGCTGTGGGCGCTGATGGCGACATCACCATTTTGATCGGTACGCAGTCGACCGGGCAGGGCCACCACACAGCCTATGCCCAGATCGTCGCCGAACAGTTCGGGGTGACACCGGACCGCGTCCACATCGTCCAGGGCGACACGGCGAAGGTCGCGACGGGCCTCGGCACCGGCGGCTCCGCTTCGATCCCGACCGGTGGCGTCAGCGTGCAGCGCGCCACCAGGCAGCTCGGTATCAATTTGAAGGAGCTCGCGGCAAATGTGCTGGAAACCAGCGTCGCCGATCTCGAGATCGATGGCGGCGTGGTGAAGATCGCCGGCACCGATCGCTCGGTATCATTCGCCGACCTCGCGAAGAAGGCTGATCCGTCGAAGCTCAATGCGTCGGAAACCTTCAGCAGCGCCGACGGCACCTTCCCCAACGGTACCCATCTGGTCGAAGTCGAGATTGATCCTGCGACCGGCAAGATCGCCATTGTCAATTACGTCATCGTCGACGATTTCGGCGTCACGCTGAATCCGTTGCTGCTGGCCGGCCAGGTGCATGGCGGCACCATGCAGGGCATCGGCCAGGCGCTGATGGAGCAGGCGGTCTATGATCCCGAGGACGGCCAGCTCGTCACTGGCACTTTCATGGACTATGCGCTGCCGCGCGCGGCCGACGGCGCGCCGATTTCGTTCGAGACCCACAACATCCCCTGCGTGACCAATCCGCTGGGGGTGAAGGGGGCGGGCGAAGCCGGCGCCATCGGCTCTTGTCCGGCCGTGATGAACGCCATCATAGATGGCCTCTATCGCGAATACAAAATCGAGCACATCGACATGCCTGCAACCCCGGAGCGGGTCTGGATGGCGATCCGCGAGCACGAACGGCTCCACACGCTGTAGGGCGCCGCCGCCGGGAATAGCCGGATGGCGGCGGGGTTCATCTACATGTTGCGAACTAGTCCTAATTGAATTCCAAACAGGGGTATTGGTTGATGAAACGTGCGCTTCTCGTTGTCGGAGCTTTGCTGTTGAGTGTGGGGGCGGTCTCGGCCCAGCAAGAGATCGTCAAGGAACGCCAGACGCTGATGAAATCCAATGGTCGCGCTCTTGGCGGCACACTCAGCGCGATGGCCAAGGGCGACAAGCCCTATGATCAGGCCGCGGTCGAGGCCGCGCTGACCGTGCTGGACGAAACCGCCAAGAAGCTGCCGACACTGTTTCCGGACAGCACCAAGGGTCTGAAGGCCGAGGGTGACTATTCGACGTCGCCGAAGGTCTGGGAAGACAAGGCCGGTTTCGATGCCCACATCGTCACCTTCGCCAAGGCCGTCACCGACGCCAAGGCCAAGATCAAGGATCTCGACAGCCTCAAGGCGAATGTCGGCGGCATCGGCAAGGCATGCGGCGGCTGCCACGAGACGTTCAGACTGAAGATCTGAGCTCGATTGTGAACTCTGAATGAAAGGGCGAACGCCGCAGCGCTCGCCCTTTTGTTCAACCATCGTCGATTCGAATGTTACTTCGTGACCTGTCCGCGGATCTCGCCGCCTTTGTTGGCCTCAGTGTGGATGTTGACATAGTACTTGCCGGCCAACAGGTCGGCGGCCTGTGCGTCGGTCAGCGTGGCGCTGCCTTCGGAGCCGGATGTGGCTGGTGTGATCGGTACGGCCACTCCGGCATTCTTGCCGGCTTCGGCGGGGCCGTGGAAATGCGCCATGGTCGCAGGACCCGTGAGGCCGGAATAGGTCAGCTTCCAGGTCAGCTTCTTGGTAGCGGGATCGAAGTCGATATCGGCGGTGCCCTTGCCGACGCTGGTATTGGCGGGCACTTCGGAAGCGCTGTTGAGGGTCGCCTTCATCTTGTCGGCGCAAGCGGGGCCGGCGAGGGCGATGCTGGTGCCGAGCGCGAGGGACGCGAGCATGATCGAACGAGGTGACATGGTTTTCTCCCTGATGATGGTGAGGTCGTCATGGCTGGAAACATCCGAGACGCCAATTCATTCCCCCGGGAGCCTAAGGGATGGATCACGGTTTCGTTCCGGCAGCGACTGTTCAAGGCGATGCGCCCGTTGATGTTTGACCCGGATACCGATTGGACATGCACGTGCTGAAACGGCTTTTCATTCTCGCATTTGTCGCGGCTGTCATCGGCCTCGGCGTGTTCTGGTGGCTGACGATTCCAGTAACGGTGGCTGCGAGCACGCTCCCGCCGCACACGCCCAATCCCGGCAATGGCGCAGTGGTCTTCAATGCCGGTGGCTGCTCGTCATGCCATGCGACGCCGGCGCAGCAGGATCGGCTCAAGCTTGGCGGCGGGCTGCCGCTCACGTCGCCGTTCGGTACGTTCTATGTGCCAAACATCTCGCCGGATCCGGTCGCCGGGATAGGCCGCTGGAGCGAGGCTGATTTCGTCACGGCGCTGTTGAAGGGGACGTCGCCGAACGGTTCGCATTACTTTCCGGCCTTTCCCTACACGTCCTATCAGCAGATGAAGATGGAGGACGCGCGCGATCTGTTCGGCTATCTAAAGACGCTGCCACAGGTCGCCAGCAAGGCGCCGGATCATGCGGTGCCATTCCCGTTCAACATCCGGCGCAATCTCGGCGTCTGGAAGCTGCTGTTCCTCGATGGCAAGCCGTTCGAGGCGGATGCATCGAAGTCGCCGCAGTGGAATCGCGGCAGCTATCTGGTGAATGCGCTGGGCCACTGTGCCGAGTGCCACAGCCCGCGCAACGCGCTGGGCGGCATCGTGACGGCACAGCGCTTTGCCGGAGGTCCGAATCCTGATGGAGAGGGTTGGGTACCTAACATCACCCAAAAGCGTCTCGGTGACTGGAGCGAAAAGGACATCGCGTATTTTCTCGAAACCGGGCAGACGCCGGACGGCGACACCGCCGGTGGCTCAATGGCCCGCGTGATCCGCAATACCTCCCAGTTGAGCGCAGACGACCGCTCGGCGATGGCGCTCTATCTGAAGTCGCTCCCTGCGGTGGAGGGGCCCATCAGACCCGCCAAAAAGGGCTAAAACCGCCCGCGCAAGGTTGGGTTGTGGCGAGGTGCAGCCCTGCATGGAAACCCGCCAAGCCATGTCACATCGGCGGTTTTCGTGAGGAGGCTCACGTGATTGTGTGCTGCAACATGAACGCCCCCGCGATTCCCCTGATCTCCATTTCCCCGAACTCATGAACATCTTCAAAGCCGTGTCGCTGAAGATTGCGAGCACCATGGCGTTTGCCATCATGGGCGCGCAGGGTCGCTATCTCGGCAGCGACGTGCCGCTCGGCGAGATCGTGTTCGCCCGCGGGTTGTTTGCGCTGATCCCGATCGTGCTGTTCTTCGGTTGGCGCGGTCAGTTGCGCGGGGCGCTGCGTACCAACCGTGTCTCCGCGCATCTGGTGCGCGGCTCGTTCAGCGTGATCGGCACCTTCTGCACCTTTGGCGCGCTGGCGCGGCTGCCGATCGCGGATGTGACCGCCATTGCCTTCATCGCGCCGCTGATCACCGTGGTGTTCGCCGCGATCTTCCTGAAAGAGCAGGTCCATGCCTATCGCTGGTCGGCGGTGGCGATTGGCTTTTCCGGCGTGATCCTGATGCTGTCGCCGTATTTCCACGACCACGCGGCGCTGACCACGTCGATGATCATCGGTCTGTCGCTGGCGCTGCTCAATGCCTTCTCGTCGGGCGGTGCGACCATCCAGATCCGCCGGCTGACCGCAACGGAGTCCTCATCCGCGATCGTCATCTTCATGACGCTGATCGTGATGGCGGCATCGCTGCTCACGGCGCCATTTGGCTGGCGCTGGCCGACGAATTTCGAACTGGCACTGCTGGTCGGTATCGGCATTTCCGGCGGCCTCGGGCAGATGCTGTTCACCGAGAGCTATCGCTATGCGCCGGCGTCCTTCCTGGCGCCGTTCGACTACACGGCGATGCTGTGGGCCTTCTTGTTCGGCTTCTGGATGTTCGGCGAGGTGCCGACGCCTTACGTGGTCGGCGGCGCGGTAATCGTCGCGGGCGCAGGCATCTTCGTCATTCTGCGTGAGCGCCATCTCGGCCTGAAGCGGCTGCGTGACACACCGATGTCGCCGATTTCCACCATGGCCGATGATGAAGCCGATCCGGATGCGCCTATTGCCGTCCGCGCAAAGTCGCGCTGATTTTTCGGTCAATTTTGTTGCAACGCACACTGCGTTTTGCTGGCAAGTTGCGACGTTTCGATTTTAGAACGCGCGCAAATCACGGGGCCTTGCTCCTGCCACGCGGCTGGATTTATATGCATTTGCTGCTTTCACGCGGCATCCCGTGCATGACGGGCTCATGAGGCGAAATGACCGCGCAAGGGTGCTTGCCGGATGTGTCGTTCCTTCCCAGATAGACCCGGCTGCACAGAATTTTCTGACGACAGACGTTCCCGAAATCAAAGAGGTTACCAATGGTCAACCGCCTGCAATTCTACATCGATGGCGCCTGGGTCGATCCCGTCGTCAAGAAGACTACCCCTGTCGTGAATCCGGCGACTGAAGATGCGATGTACGACATTGCGCTGGGCTCCAAGGCCGACGTCGACAAGGCTGTCGCCGCTGCCAAGCGCGCTTTCGAGACGTTCTCCCAGACCACCCGTGAAGAGCGCATCGCACTGCTCGAAAAGATCATCGCGGTCTACAAGACCCGCATGTCGGATATCGGTGCGTCGGTCTCCGACGAGATGGGCGCTCCGCTGCCGATGGCCGAGAAGCTGCAGGCCGGTGCCGGCCTCGGTCACCTCGTCGCCACGCTCGACGTGCTGAAGACCTACAAGTTCGACGAGGCGCACAACGCCGCCATGATCACGAAGGAGCCGATTGGCGTCGTTGGCATGATCACCCCGTGGAATTGGCCGCTGAACCAGATTGCCTGCAAGGTCGCGCCTGCGCTCGCCGCCGGCTGCACCATGCTCTTGAAGCCGTCGGAATACACCCCGACCTCAGCGCTGATCTTCGCGGAAATCCTCCATGAAGCCGGCGTGCCGAAGGGCGTGTTCAACCTCGTCAACGGTCTCGGCCCGGATGTCGGCGTCGCCATGAGCGAACATCCCGATATCGACATGATCTCCTTCACCGGTTCGACCCGCGCCGGCATCGACGTTGCCAAGCGCGCCGCGAATACCGTGAAGCGCGTCAGCCAGGAGCTCGGTGGCAAGTCGCCGAATGTGATCCTTGACGGCGCCGACTTCGTGAAGGCCGTCACCGGCGGCGTCGCGCACATGTTCAACAATTCCGGACAGTCGTGCAACGCGCCGAGCCGCATGATCGTGCCGCAGGCGAAGATGAAGGAAATCGCCGCCATCGCGAAGGCCCAGGCGGACAAGACTAAGGCCGGCGATCCGCGCGCTGATGGCACCGTCATCGGTCCGGTGGTCAATCGCGGCCAGTGGGACAAGATCCAGGGCCTGATCCAGAAGGGCATCGAGGAAGGCGCCACGCTGGTCGCCGGTGGCCCCGGTCTGCCGGAAGGCGTCAACAAGGGCTTCTATGTGCGTCCGACGATCTTCGCCGACGTCACCGAGAACATGACCATCGCGCGCGAGGAAATCTTCGGGCCGGTGCTCGTGATCATGGGGTCCAAGGACGAAGCCGATGCGCTCCGCATCGCAAATGACACCCCGTACGGCCTCGCTGGCTACGTCTCAGCTGACACGGTCGAGAACGCCCGCAAGTTCGGCCGCCGCATCCGCGCCGGCAACGTCAACCTGCAGGGTGCTCCGAACGACCGCACCGCGCCGTTCGGCGGCTACAAGCAGTCGGGCAACGGCCGCGAATGGGGTAAGCACGGTCTTGAGGACTTCCTCGAGGTCAAGGCAATCGCCGGCTACACCGCGGCGTAAGACCGCGTAACAGAAGCGCGAGCTTCGTGACTGAAAACGCCGGCATGGAGCCATCCATGCCGGCGTTTTTGTTTCTACGACGGTCTCTCCGCCGTCATTGCGAGGAGCGAAGCGACGCGGCAATCCAGAAGGCCACAAGCGTGGAAAGACTGGATTGCTTCGCTACGCTCGCAATGACGTTGAGAGGGCGGTGTACCCGTCAGCCCCCCAGCGCTCCCTGCGTGTTCACATACACGGCATAGATCGACTGGCTCGATGCCATGAACAGTCGGTTACGTTTCACGCCGCCGAAACAGACATTGGCGCAGCGCTCGGGCAGCGCGATGCGGCCGATCTGTTCGCCATCGGGCGCGAAGATGAAGACACCGTCCAGCTCCGGCTTGCCCATGCCCCAGCCGCACCACAGATTGCCATCGATATCGCAGCGCATGCCGTCGGGCGTGCCTGGGCCCGCATCGATCAGTACGCGCTTGTTCTTCAGCGTCTTGCCGTCCGCGGCAACGTCGTAAGCGAGAATCTTGCGGTTCGGCACGCCGCGGGATTCCACGACATAGAGCAGCTTCTCGTCGGGCGAAAAACACAGTCCGTTCGGGCCGAGCACATCATCGGCGACGATGGTGGACGTCAACGTATCGCCGTCGATGCGATAGATATTCTGTCCGATCTCGGATGGCGCTTTGTTGCCCTCATAGTCACTCATCAATCCGAAGGGGGGATCCGTGAACCAGATCGAGCCGTCGGACTTCACTACGACGTCATTCGGCGAGTTCAGCTTCTTGCCTTCGAAATTGTCCATCAGCACCGTGATGGAGCCGTCATATTCGGTGCGGGTGATGCGGCGGCCGTGTTCGCAGGTGATCAGGCGTCCCTGGCGATCCCGCGTGTTGCCATTGCCGTAATTCGACGGCTTGCGGAAATCGCTGACCGCGCCGGTTTCCTCTTCCCATTTGATAATGCGGTTGTTGGGAATATCTGAACACAATAGATAGCGGCCGTCACCGAACCATATCGGACCTTCGGCCCAGCGCATGCCGGTCGCGATGCGTTCAATGGCGCCGAGCTTGATCCAGTATTTTTCGAAGCGGGGATCGAGGGCGTGAATGGCGGGGTCGGGATAATAGGTCGCCGGCTGCCAGCCGCGCGATGATGTGTCGGACATTGGCGTCTCGTTCTCTGTCGTTTCCTCGGATGCGTTTGCTAACATTGGCGAGGGTAGGCGGCAAGCAATGCCGGTTCCACTGCCTTGCCGTCGCGCCCGCGCCGCGCCATACTTGTCTGACAACTGACAACATTACGAGGGACGGAATGAAGATCTTGATGACGGGCGCATCTGGCGGAATTGGCACGCGCTTGCGCGAATTGCTGCCGCCGATCTATCCGGACCTCGTGCTGAGCGATCTCACCACGCCACCGAATCTCAAGCCAAATGAAAACTTCAAGCAGGCTGATCTGGCCGATCTCGCCGCCGTCGAGGCGATCTGCGAAGGCGTCGATGGCATCCTGCATTTCGGCGGTTTCTCGGTGGAGGGGCCATGGGACACCATTCTGCAGGCCAATATCATCGGCGGTTACAATCTGTTCGAGGCAGCGCGCAAGAAGGGCGTCAAGCGCATTATCTTCGCGTCGTCCAATCACGCGGTCGGCTTCTATCCACGCCACAGCAAAATCCCGCCGGACGTTACGGCACGGCCGGACAGCCGCTACGGCGTCAGCAAGGTGTTCGGCGAGGCGGTGGGCTCGCTCTATGCCGACAAATACGGGCTGTCGGTGACATGCCTGCGGATCGGCAATTTCGGCGACAGGCCGCTTGATCAACGTCGGCTGTCGATTTGGCTCAAGCCCGAGGATCTGGTGCAGCTCTGCCAGATCGGGCTCGAACATCCCGCCATCCATTTCGAGGTGCTGTATGGCGCCTCCTATAACGAGCGTGCCTGGTGGGATAACTCCCGCGCCTATGAACTCGGCTATCGCCCGGTCGGCAAAGCCGAGGATCACCGCGAACACGCGATGGCGGAACAGGCGAAGATGAAACCCGATCCGGTCGGTGATTTCTATCAGGGCGGCGCATTTTGCAGCGCCGAATTCGCCGGCGATTTCAGCAAGGTGTGGGAGCCGAAATAGGGGCCCAGCCAGTCCGTCCCGCGCATTGACAAGAATTTTGGCGGCTTCATAAGAAGCATTCAAAACAAGCTTGGAATGGGAACGCGACATGGCCGACGGATTGCGCAAGGGGCTGACCAGTTACGGCGATGCCGGGTTCTCGCTGTTCCTGCGCAAGGCCTTCATCAAGGCCATGGGTTATTCCGACGATGCGCTGGACCGGCCCATCGTCGGTATCACCAACACCCATAGCGATTACAATCCCTGCCACGGCAATTCGCCCCAGATCATCGAGGCGGTGAAGCGCGGCGTGATGCTGGCTGGCGCGCTGCCGATGGTGTTTCCGACCATCTCGATCGGCGAAAGCTTCGCCCATCCGACCTCGATGTATCTGCGCAATCTGATGGCGATGGATACCGAGGAGATGATCAAGGCGCAGCCGATGGATGCAGTGGTGGTGATCGGCGGCTGCGACAAGACGCTGCCGGCGCAGATCATGGCGGCGCTGTCGGTCGATCTGCCGACGGTGGTGATCCCGGTCGGCCCAATGGTGGTCGGCCATCACAAGGGAGAAGTGCTCGGCGCCTGTACCGACTGCCGGCGCATGTGGGGCAAGTTCCGCGCCGGCGAGATCGACCAGCAGGAAATCGACGACGTCAATGCGCGCCTCGCGCCGTCGGTTGGCACATGCATGGTGATGGGCACGGCGTCGACCATGGCCTGCATCACCGAAGCCACGGGCCTGTCGCTGCCGATGAGCGCGACGATCCCGGCACCGCATGCCGAGCGCTTTCGCTCCGCCGAAGCCAGCGGCAAGGTTGCCGCGACGCTCGCCAAGAACAAGGGACCGAAGCCGAGCGAATTCCTGACGCCGGGCTCGTTCCGCAATGCGCAGGTCGTACTGCAGGCGATCGGCGGCTCGACCAACGGACTGATCCATCTCACGGCGATGGCCAACCGTACGCCGAACCGGATCGATCTCGCTGCTTTCGACGAGCTCGGCCGCGACGTGCCGGTGCTGGTCGATCTGAAGCCGTCCGGCGATCACTATATGGAGCACTTCCATCACGCGGGCGGCGTGCCGAAACTGATGGCGCAGCTCGGCGATCTCATCGATCTCGATGCGAAATCCGTCACCGGCGAGACATTGCGCGAGATCGTGGCGAATGCCGAAGAAGTGCCGGGCCAGGACGTGATCCGCTCGAAGGACAATCCGATCAAGCGCGAAGGCGGACTGGCGATCCTACACGGTAATCTGGCGCCGCGCAGCGCCGTCATCAAGCATTCCGCCGCGTCGCCCAAGCTGATGCAGCACACCGGCCGTGCCGTGGTGTTCGAATCCGTCGAGGACATGACGAACCGCGTCGACGATCCCGATCTCGACGTCAATGCCGATGACGTGCTGGTGCTGCGCAATGCCGGTCCCAAGGGCGCACCGGGCATGCCGGAGGCCGGCTATCTGCCAATCCCCATGAAGCTGGCGCGTGCCGGCGTGAAGGACATGGTGCGTATTTCAGACGCGCGCATGAGCGGTACAGCCTTCGGCACCATTGTGCTGCACATCACGCCGGAGAGCGCCGTGGGTGGCCCGCTGGCGCTTGTGAAGAACGGCGACATGATCCGTCTGGATGTGGCGAAACGGTCGATCGATCTGTTGGTCGACGATGCCGAGCTTGCGAAGCGCCAGGCTGCGCTCCCGCCAGCGCAGACGCCGGACTGGGCGAAGCGCGGCTATGCGCATCTGTTTCACACCACGATCCTGCAGGCCGATGACGGCTGCGATTTCGACTTCATGACGGCGAAGGGGAAGGGCTGACGCTAGCCGGCGGCCGCTGACACTTCTTCCGCGGTTGGCATCGACGGCCCGGCGCCCATCCGCTGTACGCAAAGCGCTGCGGCGCCATTAGCATAGCCAATGGCGCTCTGCAGTGAATGTCCATCCGCAAGCTTTGCGGCAACAGCCCCCACGAAACAGTCGCCGGCACCGGTGGTGTCAATGGCCTTCACGGGGCGGCCAGCCTCAAAATGTACATCTCCGTCGATCAGTGCGATCGTGCCGCGCTTGCCCAGCGTGACGCAGATGTTTGGCCGGTGATCGATTTGCAATGTCGATGCTGCATCGACAAATCGCGCATCGGGATCTGTTTCATGCAGCTCGTCACCTGCAAGCAGGCCGAGCTCACTTTCATTGAGGATCAAGACATCGACCAGAGCCATGAGCTCATGGTCGATCTGCATCGCCGGTGCCGGATTGAGAATCGTTATTGCACCGGATGCGCGCGCCCGCGTGAAGAAAGCCGTGATGGCCGGCAGCGGAATTTCAAACTGGCTGACGGCGACATCGCCTTTTCGAAATGCGGGCGCGGCGACATCGGCCGCATTGACCAACGCATTGGCGCCGGGAATGACGATGATGGTGTTCTCAGCTTTCGCAACGGTGATGATCGCTGTTCCCGTGCCGGCGCCAGCGACCTCACGCACGTAAGCGAGACCGACGCCCTGCATGGCCAGAAATGCCCTGGTGTCGCGGCCAAAGGCATCCGCGCCGGTACAGCCGATCAGTATGGTCGCTGCACCAAGTTTCGCCGCAGCAACGGCCTGATTGGCGCCCTTGCCACCGGGAAAATACAACACTTCGCGGCCTGCTACAGTCTCACCGATTGCCGGATGGCGGTCGGCTGTCGCGACCACGTCCATATTGATGCTGCCGGCGACGACAACCTGGCCCATGGTTGTCACACCTGCGCCCGATATTCCTCACGCACCGCCGCGATATCCGACAATGTCGGCAGTCCCGCTTCATTGCCAAGCCGCTGGATCTTGAAGGTCGATGCGGCCCGCGCGAATTTGAAATGCTCGGCCCAGCTATGGCCGGGATTGGCGAGGTACGAATAGACGTAAGCGCCGTGGAAAACATCGCCGGCGCCATTGGTATCGATCACCTTTTCGCGCGGGATCGGCAGCGCGGGCAGTGTGTGTACGGTGCTGGCCTCGTCATACCAGAGCAGGCCCTTCTCGCCGAGCGTGACGCCGCCGACGCGGCAGCCGCGGCTCTTGAGATAGTCGAGCATCTTCTCCGGCGTCAGATCCATCTGCTCGCACAGACGTTCGGCGACGATGGCGACGTCGATGAACTCAAGCAACTCATGGGTGTTGGTGCGCAATCCGCCGCCGTCGAGTGAGGTGAGGATGCCGGCCTCGCGGCAGAGCTTCGCGTAGTGGATCGCGGCATCGGGCTGATGGCCGTCGATATGCAGCGCGCGACAGGCGCCGAGATTGAGCAGCGGGAAGGGATGGATGTGTTCGTCGTCACGGCAGCGGACGATAGCACGCTTGCCGTCTTTCGGCATGATGAAGGACAGCGATGAACTCGCCACTTTGCGCGGATGGACCTCGATGGCGTATTTCGCCGACATGTCCATGAACATGCGGCCGAGCCAGTCATTGGCGACGGTGGCGATCAGATCGGGCACGATGCCCAGCTTGGCACAGCAGAAGGCGGCGGTGACCGCATTGCCGCCGAACGACACGGCATAGTCGGAGGCGACGTGTTTCTCGTCGCCGGTCGGCATATGGTCGGTGATGAACGTGACGTCGATATAGGTCTGTCCGATAAAGAGTGCCTTCATGAATCCGTCCGTCTCGCCTGAGGGATGGCTGCACCCGTCCGGAGACGGCGCATCAGTCAGCTTAACAGCGGTTGCGACGAGGTCACCACCGAAATTGTGCGATGCCGCAGGATGCCGCAGCCGGGCGGAGTCGGTTTTCAGCATTGCGGCTCGAAAACTGGCATAGTTCGATCACAACAACGCCACGAAGACGGGAGGGATGCGATGATCACCGGGCTGGATCACGTCGTCATTTTGCTGGAGGACCTGGAGGTGGGGATCGCCACCTATCAGACCCTGTTCGCCCGCGCGCCCGCCTGGCGCAGCACCAGCGACGGTGCGGCCATGGCGATCTTCACGGTGGCCAATATGTCGGTCGAGCTGATGGCGCCTGTCGGTCACGGCCCGGCCGCCGATCGCATCAGGGCCGTGCTGCCGGAGCAGGGCGCGACGCTGGCCAGCATCTGTTTCCGGACTGGCGATATCGCTGGGATGCATCGCCGGCTCGATCGCCTGGCGCTGAAGCCTGATCCCATCGCCGAGGTCGAGAGCAGGGATACCGAGACCGGCGCCACACTCTCCTGGAAGCGTACCCGTGCGGCGACGGACGCGACGCGCGGTGTCCGGCAATTCTTTCTCGAACTGTCCGACGAGCGTCCGGTGTCGCCCCCGGTGGGCGATGCGCCGTTCCTTGGCCTCGACCATATCGTTGTCGCTACGCAGGATCCGGAGCGCGCCGCTGCGCTCTATGGCGCGCGACTGGGCCTCGACATGGCACTGGATCGCTCCAATCCAGAGTGGGGCCATCTGATGTTCTTCCGCTGCGGCGATCTGATCGTCGAGGTCGTGCATCGCCCCGACGACAAGGCCGACAAGAATCGCGACAAGCTCTGGGGCATGACCTGGCGCGTCGCTGACGCGGATGCCGTCCGCGAGCGCTTGCTCGCCGCGCATGTCAACGTGTCGGAGGTGCGTAGTGGCCGCAAGCCGGGCACCCGTGTCGTCAGCCTGCGCGACGGCACCTGCGGAATTCCGACGCTGCTGATCGAGCGGACGGGGAAGGATGTGTGAGCGCCGTCAAGCGACCTTCAGCGTCTCGATCCCGCTGACGTCGACAGTCTGTTCGGCGTGCCATGTGTCATAGGCTGCCTGCATCCGCACCCAGATGCCGGCACCGTTGCCAAACAATTTGCCGATCCGGACCGCGACCTCGGGCGAGATCGGCTTCTTCTCTTCGAGGATGTCGTGCAGATGCTGGCGGGAAATGCCGAGCAGGCGGGCGATCTCGGTCTTGGATCGCTTGACGGCGGGGATCACGTCTTCGCGCAGCACGGCGCCTGGATGGGTCGGGCAGCGGGACGCGCTGCGCTTGGCATTTTGCTCAACCATCGTGGCTCTCCTTGATCCCCGGCGCGAAGCGCCCTTAGTGATACTGCTCGAAGTCGACACGAAGCGCATCGCCGGCCTCGAATTCGAATGTGATGCACCATGGTCCGTTGACGTGAACGGAATAACGCTGTGGTTTGCCGCGCAGTGGATGGAAGTTGAAGCCGGGCAGGTCCATCTCGGCCGGCAAGGTTGCGACGTCCAGCATGTCGAGCCGGCGGAGAATGCGGCCATGCATTTTTTTGTCAATCTTGGCTGACGTCTTCCTGCTCCAGAGCTCGTTCAGACCGGGATGTATGAAGGATCTGATCACAGGCGCCTCGACGGCTACGGATCGACTGCCTGATATGTAAGCTATTAGCTTACAATCCGTCAAGTGGTTTTTCCGCAGGCCGGGCGAACTACCGCCACAACACTGAACAGCCCTGCCACAGCAGCACCAGCGAGATCACAAACAGCAGCGCATAGGCGATGTTGTAGAACAATGCGGTGGGCGTATGTTTCACCAGCCAGATGCCCATGAAGTTCGCGATGATGGCCATCGGCAGCAGTGCCAGCGATGTCGCGAAATTGCCGGCGTGGAATTGGCCGAGTGCGAAATAGGGCACGATCTTTAGCGCATTGACCACGGCGAAGAAGATCGTCGTGGTCCCGACCAGCACCAGCTTCGGCAGCCGCTGCGGCAGCACATAGACCTGAAATGGTGGGCCGCCGGCTTGAGTCATGAAGGATGTGAAGCCCGATACCGCGCCCCAGAATACGCCGCCGGCCGGGCCCATGCGGGTCGGTTCGATCCTGGCGCGCTTCCGCCAGACGTCGATCACGAAGATGAGGCCGATCAAACCGACGGTGATGCGAACGGCATTGTCGGAAATATAGGAGGCGAGCAGCCACGCCAGCGTCATGCCGGCGACCGCGCCCGGCAACATGATCTTCAGATTCGAGGCGTCCCATTCGCGGCGATAGACATAGATCGAGATCAGGTCCTGCGTGATCAGCACCGGCAGCAGCAAGGCGGCCGCTTCCAGCGGTGGCAGATACAGCGCCAGTAGCGGCGTGGCGGCAATGCCGACGCCGGAGAAGCCGCCTTTGGAGAGGCCAAGAAAAATCACCGCCGGAATGGCGACGGCGTAGAAGAACGGGTCTGTGATGATGGCAGGCACAAGCAGGTCCGGTTGGGGCAGGGCAGTGATAGCGACGGCACCTGCAAAAGGCGATGCCCGTTTGCGCATATGGCCCGGAACATGCTTTGTTCTCAAGCGGGCAAACGCATGCTACACGCGATAGACGTGCGGCTGTTGGGTCATTCCGCTGAGCGACGGGATCCGGGTTTGGCAAAAACAACTAAAAAAGCGCCGAAGAAAGCATTGAAGTGGCAGCGTGACCCGGAAGGGATGCGTCTGCGCATTCTCGAGGCTGCCAAGAAGGAATTCGCGAGCAAGGGCCTCGCCGGTGCGCGCGTCGATCGCATCGCTGCGCAGGCCGGCGCCAACAAACGCATGCTCTACTATCACGTCGGCAACAAGGATGCGCTCTATCTTGCGGTACTCGAAGGTGCCTATGAGCAGATCCGCGCCGAAGAACGCACGCTCGATCTCGAACATCTCGATCCGCCTGAGGCCATCGAGAGCCTGATCGCCTTCACCTGGAACTACTTTATCCGCAACCCGGAATTCCTCGCGCTGCTCAACACCGAGAATCTGGAGCGCGCGAAGCACATCAAGCGTTCCACGAAGGTGAAGTCGATGCATTCGCCCTTCGTGGAGATGATCCGCACAGTGGTGTTGCGCGGCGTCGCGTCAGGCGATTTCAAGGTCGCGATGGATCCGGTGCAGCTCTACATTTCCATCGCCGCGCTGAGCTTTTTCTATATCGGCAACAACGCCACGCTCAGCGTGATTTTCGGCCGGGATCTCCTGGCGAAGGAGGCGAGGGACGAGCGGCTGGCCCATATGGTGGCACTCGTCCTGGCGGCGCTCACCGGGCGTTCGGTCGCCGAATTCCAGTTGCCCCCGGCATCGGTTGTCCACACCCCGACGCGCCAAAGCGCCTGAAATCATTGTGTAATTCTCGCTAGTTAAGCGCCCAATTGACAACGGCGAAGCCATGCGCTGTATTTATCCAACGAGTTAAATGCGACCGCGAAGCCGGCATCTGGGAGACGAGACGCGTGAGTGAGAAGAAAGCACCCGGCAGTGTATCGAAGCTGCTGAACGCCTCATGGCTGCGCCCATTCCTGTTGCTGGTGATGATCGTTGTCGGCTGGGATCTCGCGATCCGCATCTTCAACATTCCTGCCTATCAGATCCCTGCGCCCGGCGACGTCGTGAAGGTGCTCTACACCGATTGGCCCGAGCTGCTCGCGCAGTCAGGGCCCACGACTTACGCCACGCTGCTCGGCTTTCTCGCTTCGGCCGTGTTCGGCATCCCGATTGCCATGCTGATCGCCGGTTCGCGGACCGTCGAGAGCTATGTCTATCCGCTGCTGGTGTTCTCGCAGTCGATTCCGAAAGTCGCCATCGCGCCCTTGTTCGTGGTGTGGTTCGGCTTCGGCATCGTGCCGAAGATCATTGCAGCCTTCCTGCTTGGCTTCTTTCCGGTCGTCGTGTCGGCGGTGCAGGGCTTCAAGTCGGTCGATCCCGACATGGTCGATCTTGCCCGCGCCATGAAGGGCAGCCGCTTGCGTGTATTTTGCGCGGTGAACCTGCCGCACGCACTGCCGGCGATCTTCTCCGGTCTCAAGGTGTCCGTCACGCTCGCCGTCGTCGGCGCGGTGGTTGGCGAATTCGTCGGCTCCAATTCCGGCATCGGCTATGTGCTGCAGCGCTCGATCGGCACCTTTGATCTGCCGACGATGTTTGCGGCTCTCGTGATCCTCGCGCTGCTCGGCGTCATTCTGTTCTGGCTGGTCGATCGTATCGAACGTTTTGCGATTCCCTGGCACGTCAGCCAGCGCGCGGATGTCTTCATCGGGTCCTGATAGGGACCTGCAATTCCAAACAAGCGGTCCGGCGAAACGGGCCGCGATCACCTGCTTCAATGGGAGGCTAAAAATGCTGAAATGGGTTACTGCTGTTTCGACTGCCGCGATCACTGTCACGCTCGCACTCGCCACGCCGGCGGCTGCCGCCGACAAGGTGACGTTGATGCTCAACTGGTATGTCTATGGTGAGCATTCGCCGTTCTATTACGGCAAGGCCAAGGGCATCTATGAAGCCGAAGGCATCGATCTCGACATTCAGGAAGGCCGCGGTTCGGCTGCCACCGTGCAGGCCGTCGCCGCGAAGAGCGTGAACTTCGGCTATGTCGACGTTCCCACCATGATGCGCGCGGCCGTGAAGGGCGCCCCGGTGATCGCCACCGGCGTGCTGCTGCAGACCTCGGCCATGTCGGTGATGGGCTTCGTCGACAAGAACATCAGGAAGCCGGACGACATCAAGGGCAAGACCGTGGCGATCACGCCGGCGGATTCCATGACCCAGATCTGGCCGCTGTTCCTCAAGAAGGCGGGCCTCAAGGAATCCGATTTCAAGACCGTCGCCGGCGACGGACAGACCAAGCTCAACGCCGTCATCAACGGCCAGGCTGATCTGCTGCTCGGCTACGTCATGGACCAGTCCATGAAGATCAAGGATGCCACCGGCAAGGATGTGTATCCGATCAAGTTCGCCGATTACGGCATTCATCTGGTGTCGTCGGGCATCATCACCAATACCGACTATGCCAAGGCCAATCCGGATCTCGTGAAGCGCTTCATGTCGGCCACCACCAAGGCGGTCGAAGCTGCGTCGAAGGAGCCGAAGGCTGCCGCGCAGTCGATCCTCGATGCCAACCCGAAGGGCGGCAAGATCGAGACCCTGACCCAGGGCTTCGAGCTCACCATCCCGCTCTACACCACGCCGGAAACCAAGGGTAAGCGCCCGTTCCAGGTCACCGATCAGAACATGAAGGAATCGGTGGAGCTGATGGTCGAATACGGCGGTCTGGAAGCCAAGGCCAAGGACAATCCGAAGGCCTTCTACACCAACGAATATCTGCCGAAGTAACCGACCCGGTTATCTCGACCGAACCGACGAAACGAACAGGACTAGCCGTAATGACTGCAGCGATGAGGACCATGAGCGTCGATCAACCGAGTGCGCATCTTCGCGTCGTATCCGAGCAGTCCGCACCATCGAAGGCGTCGGGGATCAATCTCTCCGGCGTCTCCAAAACCTACGGGACCGGCGACGGCCAGGTGCAGTCGCTGCGTCCCCTGGACTTCCACATCAACGACGGCGAGTTCTTCGTCGTGGTCGGTCCATCCGGCTGCGGCAAGTCCACACTGCTCAAACTGATCTCGGGCCTTCTTGCGCCGACATCTGGCGAAATCCACGTTGACGGCAACAAGGTCACCGAACCCCATGGCGATGTCGGTATCGTGTTCCAGAATGCGCTGCTGCTGCCGTGGCGGAACATCATCAACAACGTGTTGATGCCCATCGACATGAAGAACCTGTCGCGCGAGAAATATATCCCGCGCGCGAAAGAGCTTTTGAAGATGGTTGGCCTCGAAGGCTTCGAGAAGAAGCTGCCGTGGCAGCTGTCCGGCGGCATGCAACAGCGCGCCTCGATCTGCCGTGCGCTGGTGCACGATCCCAAAATCATGATGATGGACGAGCCGTTCGGCGCGCTCGACGCCATGACGCGCGAGAAGATGAATGTCGAGCTGTCGCGCATCCAGCGCACCACCGGCAAGACGATTCTCCTCATCACCCATTCGATCCCGGAAGCGGTGTTCCTTGCCGACAAGGTGCTGGTCATGACCGAGCGCCCCGGCGGTATCTCCGCAATCTATGACGTGCCGCTCAGCCGCGAGCGCACGCTCGATGCGATGTCGAACCCGATCTTCACCGACCTGGTCGCGCGCATCCGCAAGCACTTCATGACCAACAGCACGCTGGACTAAGGCCCATGTCCATGTCGACACGGATCGCCTTGCGAGACATTACGCTGTTCGAGCGCCACGTGGCATTCGTGCGGCCGTTTCGCTTTGGCGCCGTGACGGTCAATGCCGCGCCGCAGGCTTTCGTGCGGGTCGAGCTGGAGGTCGAAGGCAAAGGCGTGTTCGTCGGTGCCTCAGCCGAGCTGATGGTGCCGAAGTGGTTCGACAAGCGGCCGCATCTCGCCATCGATGACACCGTGAACGAACTGCGGCAGTCGCTGGCAATCGCGAAAGAGCTCTATCGCGCGCAATCGGGCTTCATCTCTGCCTTCGGTCTGCATGCGGCCTGCATCGGCGACCAGATGACGGCTTGCGCCGAACTGGACATTCCACCGCTTGCCGCCGCGTTCGGACCGGCGGAAATCGACAAGGGTGTGCTCGACGCACTGCTGCGTGGCTTGGGCACGGATTTCTTCACGGGCATGAAGGCCAACGTCGCCGGTCTTACCGCGCGTCTGGCGCCCGATCTCGGCGCCGACGACATCGCGACGTTCCTCGCCAGCCGTCACCGGCTTGAGCGCGTCGCGCTGCGCCACACTGTCGGCCTCGATGATGTGATCGAAGGCGAGGGCGGTGTCGCCGACCCCCGTGAGAATAGCGGCGCGCGTTACTTTAAGCTGAAGATGAACGGCGATCCCGCGGCGGACGCCGCACGTTTGACCCGGATCGGCAACGCGCTGACGAAGCTGCCTTACGATTATCAGGTGACGCTCGACGCCAACGAGCAATATGCCGATCTCAACGCGCTCGGCGCGCTGGTCGATCGTCTCGACAATGACCGCGCATTGGCGCCGATTGCATCCAGGCTACTTTACATCGAACAGCCGATGCCGCGCGACATCACGCGCGAGTCGCCGCTCGGCAATTTGTCGTCGCGCAATTTCATCATTGATGAAGCTGACGACAATTGGGATGCATTCCCCGCCGCCAAGGCGCTGGGCTATCGCGGCATTTCCTCGAAATCCTGCAAGGGCTTCTACAAGTCGATTGCGAATGCGACTCGCGCTGCGGCGTGGAGCGCGCAGGGCGTCGAGCATTTTATCACCGGCGAGGATCTTACCTGTCAGGCCGGGCTCGGCGTGCAGCAGGATCTGGCGCTTGGTGCGCTGATTGGCGTCACCCATGCCGAACGCAACGGCCATCACTACGTCGATGGTTTCGGCACTGCACCAGCGGAGGAGGCCGAGGCCTTCCTGACGGCGCATCCCGATCTCTACCGCCGCGATGGCGATATCGTCCGTCTGTCGATTCACGACGGCGATCTTCTTACGGGATCGCTGACCTCTGCCGGATTTGCATCCGGCGCACATCCGGACTGGTCGGTGCTGTCGCCGCTCCAGCTCGCTTCATCCGATCATTCTCAAACTAAAGTTCTCCAGGAGTCCTGACTATGGCTGTCCACCGCCTCGGCATCATCATGAACGGCATCACCGGCCGTATGGGTCTCAACCAGCATCTCGTGCGCTCGATCGTCGCGATCCGTGCGCAGGGCGGCGTGACCCTGAAGAACGGCGACCGCATGATGCCGGATCCGATCCTGGTCGGTCGCAATGCCGAGAAGATCGAAGGCCTCGCCAAGAAGTACGGCATCGAGCGCTGGACCACTGATCTCGACAAGGCTTTCGCCGACAAGAACGACAGCATCTTCTTCGACGCAGCGACCACCCAGGCACGCCCGGGTCTGCTCAACCGCGCCATCGAGGCCGGCAAGCATATCTATTGCGAGAAGCCCATCGCGACCAATCTCGAAGCCGCGCTCGACGTCATCAAGAAGGCCAACGCCAAGGGTCTCAAGCACGGCACCGTGCAGGACAAATTGTTCCTGCCCGGTCTGAAGAAGCTTGCGATGCTCCGTGACTCTGGCTTCTTCGGCAAGATGCTCTCGGTACGCGGCGAGTTCGGCTACTGGGTGTTCGAAGGCGATTGGCAAGAAGCCCAGCGCCCGTCCTGGAACTACCGCGCTGAAGACGGCGGCGGCATGATCCTTGATATGGTCTGCCACTGGCGTTACGTGCTCGACAACCTGTTCGGCGAAGTCGAGAGCCTGACCTGCCTCGGCACCACCGACATTCCGGCGCGCTGGGACGAGCAAGGCAAGAAGTACACGGCAACTGCCGACGACTCGGCCTATGCGACCTTCAAGCTGAAGGGCGGCGTCATCGCCCATATGAACATGTCCTGGGCGACGCGCGTCTATCGCGATGATCTCGTGACCTTCCAGGTCGACGGCACCCACGGTTCGGCCGTGGCCGGTCTCACCGAGTGCATGATCCAGGCCCGTCAGGCGACGCCGCGCCCGATCTGGAATCCCGACGAGAAGCGGACCCACGATTTCTATGCCGACTGGCAGAAGGTTCCGGACAACGCCGTCTACGACAACGGCTTCAAGGAGCAGTGGGAAATGTTCATCCGTCACGTCTGTGAGGATGCGCCCTACAAGTACACGCTGCTCGAAGGTGCCAAGGGCGTGCAACTCGTCGAATGCGCGCTGGAAAGCTGGAAGGAGCGCCGCTGGATCGACGTTCCCACACTCAAGGTCTGAGGTCCGCCATGAACAAGCCAGTCATGCCCACGTCGACTGCGTCGTCGCTGTCGCTGAAGCTGCCGAAGGCCGATCGTTCGATCGAGACCTATCGTCTCGCAGCGTCGCGCACGTTTCCGGCCAAGCTGGAAGGCACGCTGAACCGCATCGCCTTCTCTGCGGCGCATATCGTCGCCGACCCGCTGGCGGAGTGCGATCCGTGGCTCAATCAGACCATCGATTGGGACCGCACCATCGCATTTCGTGAACACGTCTGGGATCTCGGTCTCGGCGTCGCAGAAGCGATGGACACCGCTCAGCGCGGCATGGGTATGGACTGGCCGACCTCGCTCGAACTCATCACGCGCTCTGTCGCGGCGGCCAAGCCGCGCGGCGCGCTGGTGTTCTCCGGCGCCGGCACCGATCACCTCGCGGTGGAAGATGCCAAGTCGATCGACGACGTGATCAAGGCCTATGAACAGCAGTTCGAAGCGATCGAGAAGGTCGGCGGCCGCATCATCCTGATGGCGTCGCGTGCGCTGGCCAAGCTCGGCAAGAGCGCCGAGGATTACGGCCGCGTCTATGACCGCATCCTGTCGCAGTCGGCGCAGCCCGTCATCATCCACTGGCTCGGCGACATGTTCGATCCGGCACTGGCGAATTACTGGGGCACGTCCAGCCTCGACACAGCGATGGATATCGCGGTGGACGTCATCAACCGCAACGCCGCCAAGGTCGATGGCGTCAAGGTCTCGCTGCTCGATGCACAGCGCGAGATCGACATGCGTCGTCGCCTTGACCCCAAGGTCAAGATGTATACCGGCGACGACTTCAACTATGCCGAATTGATCGCCGGCGACGACAAGGGCTTCTCCCATGCGCTGCTCGGCATCTTCGACGCCATCGCGCCGGCGGCATCCTATGCGCTGTCGCGTCTCGCGGCCGGTGACGAGGCCGGCTTCCACGACGTACTTGGTCCCACGGTGCCGCTGTCGCGTCACATCTTCAAGGCGCCGACCCGGTTCTACAAGACGGGCATCGTGTTCATGGCCTATCTCAACGGCCATCAGGATCACTTCACCATGATCGGCGGTCAGGAGAGCACGCGCTCGACCCAGCATCTCGCCGAACTGTTCCGTCTCGCCGACAAGGCCGGTCTTTTGGCCAATCCCGAACTGGCGACGCAGCGCATGAAGGCGATCATGGCCACCCGTGGGATCGAAGCCTGAGATGCGTGACTTTTCCAACGACCATCGCTGGCTGTCGCTGAACACGGCGACAGTCCGCAAGCAGGGCGACTTCGTCGCCATCGCCGAGGCCTGTGCACGTCACAAGATCCGCGGCGTCTCGCCGTGGCGCGATCAGGTGGCCACCGTCGGTCTGGACAAGGCCGTGAAGGCCGTGCGGGATCACGACCTCGAACTGTCCGGCTATTGCCGCGGCGGCATGTTCGTCTCGGACGAAGCCCATCGCCAGCAGCAGCGCGACGATAACCGCCGCTGTGTCGACGAGGCCGTGGCACTTGGTTCGCCGTGCATCGTGCTCGTGGTCGGTGGGTTGCCGCAATATTCGCGGCCAGGCAGTGCGCCCTCGAAGAACATCATCAATGCGCGCGCGCAGGTCGATGATGGCATCGCCGAGATGATGGAATACGCCCGGCAGGCGAAGATGCCGCTGGCCATCGAGCCGCTGCATCCGGCTTATGCGGCCGACCGAGCCTGCGTGAACACCACCGAACAGGCGCTCGACATCTGCGACCGTCTCGATCCCAACCGTACCGGCATGCTCGGCGTCGCCCTCGACGTCTATCACATCTGGTGGGACCCCGAACTGCATGCCCAGATCGCGCGGGCAGGGCAGGATCGTCTGCTCGCATTTCACGTCTGCGACTGGCTGGTCCCGACCAAGGACATCCTCAACGACCGCGGCATGATGGGCGACGGTGTCATCGATATCAAATCCGCCCGCGCGGCTGTCGAGGCGCAGGGCTTCGCCGGTTACTCCGAGATCGAGATCTTCTCGGAGAACTGGTGGAGCAAGTCGATGGATGAGGTGATGACGACCTGCATCGAGCGGCATAAAACGGTGGTGTAGAGCACGGTGTGGTGCCGAAACGCACGAAGCTCTCAATTGTCATTCCGGGACGCGCTCTTGCGCGGGCCGGAATGACAATTGAGAGGGTAGAGCTTAAACATTTTTTCCTATATATATTGATAATATACCTAGAAGGATTGTCCTCCGCTCATCCGGTTCGCGAGGTGGAGCTGGGATTGCGGCGCCCGCGGGCGGCGAGGGGACGTACCTCGCGCACTCGGGAGGCCTTGGGTAGCCGTCCGGGCCCATTACGGGGCTCTGCCGGAAACGGCTGGACTGGGACAGGCAAAAGCGGGGAAACCTGCCGGCGCCACGTCCCAGGAAGCACGGCCCGTGGACAGAAATCGCCCCTAGCAGTCGCAGACTGCGTAAACTTGTCTGCGGTGTGGCGCGCCGTGAGGCGTGCGCGGTTGCAGCTTACCGGCGTTCCGGTGGAGCGGATCGCGATAAAAATCACCCTTTGCGCCTCACGGCGCGCTGCCACCCCTCATCTTGAGGGGACCGCATAGCTCGGGCGCATTGGCGTCGCGAGAATGCAACACTGTGGCGGCCAGATACCACCTGCAGTCATTCTCCTGACGCGGCGCACCATTTTGTTGACAGAAACCTGGGTGAGTGCTTACTCACGACGCTATGAGCACACTTCGAATGACCCATGACCTCAGGCGCGAGCTGATCCTCAGCGCGGCGAAGCGATGCTTTGCGCGCAATGGATTTGCCGGCACCACGACCAAGAGCGTGGCGGCTGCAGCGTCGATTTCGGAAGGCTTGCTGTTCAAGCACTTCCCGACCAAGTCGGCGCTCTATGCCGAGATCCTGGCGGAGGAATGCGAAGCCGACCCCGGACTGAACAAGCTTCTCGGTCTGCCGCCGTCGACCGAGACGCTGGTGATTCTGATTCGCGGCATGGTCAGACATTTCCTCGACATTCCGCGCGATCCCGATCCCGATCATGAAGAGGCGCAGCGCCTGCGGCTAATGGTCATCAGCCAGTTGCAGGACGGCGAATTCGCCCGGCTGCTGTTTGACAAGATCGGCGAACTGATTGGCCCGACCTTTACAGCGTCACTTGAACACGCTGTCCGGACAAACGACGCGGTTCGGATCGGAAAAGAGCCGATGGGGCTTTTCTGGTTTGCGCACAACACCGCGATGATGGCGGCATTATCGCGCCTTCCCTCGGTTCCCTGTTTGCCTTATGCCAGCACCGCCGACAACGAGCGGCAACTTTGTGAGTTTATTCTCCGCGGTATCGGACTGAAAGACACGGCGATCGCGACGTATATCGATCGCGAGCTTCCGGCGTACCTGGTGCCAGCGACTACGACAGAAAGCGCATGACATGACACTCACGACCGAACCCAACAGCACTACGGCGCCGCGTGCGACTGTCGAGAAGCCCCGTCCGCGTCCGCGGATGGTGCGTTGGTTCATCATCGTCGGCATCCTGCTGGCGATCCTGGTGGGCGGCCTGGTGGGCTTCAACGCGTTCCGCGCCCACATGATCAAGCAGTTCTTCGCCACCATGAAGCCGCCGCCGACTGTGGTGAGTGTTGCGGATGCCAAGTCCGAAGTGGTGCCCAACCTGATCAGCGCCGTCGGCGATCTCGCCGCTGTGCATCAGGTCAACGTCACCTCCGACGTCAACGGCCGCATTACCGACATCCAGTTCACCGCGGGCGCGACCGTCAAGGCCGGCCAGCCGCTGGTGCAACTGTTCGATGGACCGGACCAGGGCGACCTCGCCAACTTCAAGGCGGCTGCCACCGTGGCGCGCATCAATCTCGACCGCGCCAAACAGCTCGCCGAGCGTCAGGTTGGTCCGCAGGCCACCGTCGACACCACGCAGGCGGCGTATGATCAGGCGCAGGCCAATATCGCCAAGACCGAAGCGGTGATTTCGCAGAAGCAGGTGCGCGCGCCGTTCGACGGCGTGCTCGGCACGCGTCGGGTCGAGGTCGGCCAGTACCTGACGGCCGGCACGCAGATCGTGTCGCTCACTGATCTGTCCGCCGTCTACAACAACTTCACGGTCACGGAAAAAGACTCCGGCAAGCTGCAGGTCGGTCAGGCTGTGCGCATTTCGGTGGACGCTTATCCGGGCCGCAAGTTCGAGGGCAAGATCACCACGATCGAGCCGCAGATCAGCGCGGATACGCGCAACATTCGTGTTCAGGCGACGCTGCAGAATCCGGAAGGCATTCTGAAGCCGGGCATGTTCGCGACCACGACCGTCGTGCTGCCGGACAAACCGGCTGTGATCACCGTGCCGGAAACCGCAGTCGACTACACGCTCTATGGTGACTCGGTTTACCTGATCACCGAAAAGAAGACCGACGATGGCAAGACCGAGCTCTCGGCGGTGCGTACCTTCGTGCGCACTGGCGATCGCATCGATGGCCGTGCGGTGATCACGCAGGGCCTGAAAGCCGGCGATCGCGTCGTGGCGGTCGGACAGCTCAAGTTGCAGTCCGGCGCGCTGGTGTCGATCTCGACCGATCCATTGCCGCAGATTCCGGCGAAGCCGCCGCTGAACTGAAACCCGATGGACGGGCCGCGACATGCGGTCCGTCCCGGTTCATCTGAATGAATTTTCTCGCATCGTCGCGCGGCCTGTGATGGCTGGCAGACGGTGCCGATGACGGAGCGACCGCAATGGTCTTCACGGATATCTTCATCAAGCGCCCGGTGCTGGCGCTGGTCGTCAGCCTGCTGATCCTGCTGATCGGTTTCAAGGCTGCAACCAGCCTGCCGATCCGTCAGTATCCGAAACTGTCGAATACCGTGATCACCGTCACCACGGTATATCCCGGCGCGTCGCCGGACCTGATGCAGGGCTTTATCACCACGCCGATCGAGCAGGCCGTCGCGGCTGCTGAAGGCATCGACTACATGACGTCAGCATCGACGCAGGGCCAGAGCCTGATCTCGGTCTATATCAAGCTCAACGTCGATCCCAATGCCGCTCTCACCGAAGTGCTGTCGAAGGTCAATTCGGTCAAATATCTGATCCCGCGCGAAGCGAATGACCCCGTCATTCTGAAGTCCACGGGGTCGACGACGGCGGTGATGTATCTCGGCTTCTCCAGTGAGGAACTGTCCGGCTCGGCGATCTCCGACTACCTGACGCGCGCGGTGCAGCCGATCCTGTCGACTGTGGACGGCGTGGCATCGGCCGAAATCCTCGGCGGTCAGACCTTCGCCATGCGCCTGTGGCTCGATCCGCTACGCATGCAGGGCCGCGGGGTATCTCCGGACGATGTCGCTGCGGCGATCCGCGCCAATAACTTCCAGGCGGCAGCCGGTCAGACCAAGGGCTATTACATCGTCTCCAATGTGACGGCGAATACCGACCTGCAGAACGTCGAGCAATTCAAGCGCATGACGGTGAAAGCCAAGGACGGCGGCTTTGTCCGTATGGAGGATATCGCCACCATCGAGCTTGCCGCGCAGAGTACGGACGCGAGCGTGGCGTTTAGTGGCGAGCGCGCGATCTTTATCGGCGTGCAGGCGACGCCGCTCGGCAATCCGCTCAACATCGTCAAGGGCGTGCGCGCGCTGTTTCCCGAACTCGAGCGTAACCTGCCGCCATCGCTGAAGATGAAGGTCGCCTACGACTCCACCAAGTTCATCACGTCGTCGATCGAGGAAGTTCAGAACACGCTGATCGAAGCCGTCGGCATCGTGATCGTGGTGATCTTCCTGTTCCTGGCTTCGTTCCGCTCGGTCATCATTCCGGTGGTGACGATTCCGCTGTCGCTGGTCGGCGTCTGCAGCCTCATGCTCGTCATGGGCTTCAGCATCAATCTGCTGACCTTGCTGGCGATGGTGCTCGCCATCGGCCTCGTGGTCGACGACGCCATCGTGGTGGTGGAGAACATCCACCGCCATCTCGAGGAGGGCAAATCGCCGGTGCAGGCGTCGCTGGAAGGCGCGCGCGAGATCGTTGGTCCGGTCATCTCCATGACCATCACGCTGGCGGCGGTGTATGCGCCGATCGGCTTCATCGGCGGTTTGACCGGTGCGCTGTTCCGCGAATTCGCCTTCACGCTGGCGGGCTCGGTGATCGTATCCGGCGTTATCGCGCTGACGCTGTCACCGATGATGTGCTCGGTGCTGTTGAAGCAGGAAGAGCCGGGCTGGTTCGCCAAGAAGGTGGACAAGGTGTTCGGCGCAACCACGCGCTGGTATGGCCGGCAGCTCGATCGTTCGCTGGACTATCGCCCCATCACGGCCATGTTCGCCGTTGTGATCCTCGGTCTCGTCGGCTTCATGTACATGAATACGTCGAAGGAGCTGGCGCCCGAGGAAGATCAGGGCATTCTGTTTGCGGTGACCAAGGCACCGAAATACGCCAACATCGACTACGCGGATTTCTATGGCGACCGCATGGACGAGGCGTTCAAGAAGTTCCCGGAAACCGATCTGCGCTTCATCATCAACGGCACCAACGGTCCGAGCAACGGTATCGCCGGCATGCTGCTGAAGCCGTGGGACGAGCGCAAGCGTTCGTCCACGCAGCTGAAGCCGCTGGTGCAGGCCGAACTCAGCAAGATCGAGGGGGTCAACGCCTTCGCATTCAACCTTCCGGCGCTGCCGGGCGGTCCCGGCGGTCTGCCGATCCAGATGGTGATCAGCTCGACCAACGGTTTCCAGTCGGTCTATGAAGAGATGGTCAAGTTGAAGGAGACCGCGCGCAAGAGCGGCCTGTTCATCGTCAGCGACAGCGATCTCGATTTCAATCAGCCGGTGGTGCGCGTCTCCATCGATCGCTCCAAGGCCAACGACCTCGGCATTACGATGTCGAGCATCGGCAATACGCTGGCGACGCTGCTCGGCGGCAACTACACCAACCGCTTCAACCTCGAGGGGCGCTCCTATCAGGTGATCCCGCAGGTGCCGCGCGGCATGCGGCTCTCGCAGGATTCGCTGGCGAACTACTATGTGCCGACGATCACGGGTCAGCAGGTGCCGTTATCGACGCTGGTGAAGGTCGAAACGGGCACCAATCCGAACGCGCTGTCGCACTACAACCAGCTGAATTCGGCGACCTTCCAGGCGGTGCCGATGCCCGGCGTGACAGTGGGGCAGGCGGTCGACTTCCTTGAGGGGGCCGCCAAGCAACTGCCGTCGGGCTTCAATCATGACTACCTCGCCGACAGCCGACAATATGTGCAGGAAGGCAACCAGCTCGCGGTGGCGTTCGGCTTCGCGCTGATCATCATCTTCCTGGTGCTGGCAGCGCAGTTCGAAAGTCTGCGCGATCCGCTCGTGATCATGATTACGGTGCCGATGGCGATCCTGGGCGCGTTGATCCCGCTGTTCTTCGGCATGGCGACGATCAACATCTACACCCAGGTCGGCTTGCTGACGCTGGTCGGTCTGATCTCGAAGCACGGCATCCTGATGGTGGAGTTCGCCAACGAACTGCAGCTCAAGGAAGGTCTCGATCGTCGTTCGGCCATCGAGATGGCTGCCCGCGTGCGTCTGCGTCCGATCCTGATGACCACGGCCGCGATGGTCACCGGCCTGTTGCCGTTGCTCACCGCGGCGGGTGCTGGTGCAGCCAGCCGCTTCTCGATCGGCCTCGTCGTCGTCTCCGGCATGATGATCGGCACGCTGTTCACGTTGTTCGTGCTGCCCGCGGTTTACGTGGCCATCGCCACCGATCACCGCGCCGGCAAAGAGACGGAGCGCGCCAAGCAGATCGAGGAATTCGATCTGGAGCATACGCGGACGGCCTGATCGCACGGACGCGGCCTTGCGAAGCTGAGCTTGCGGCGCCACATGGTTTGAGGTTGGATGGCGGATCGCTTCATGCGATCCGCCATTATCTTTTGGCGGCCCGCATGGCCTCCACAGGACCCATCCCATGACGCGCGATTTTCCGGCCGGCAATTATCGCTATATTCCCGCAGTTTTTCAGTATTCCAGCGGCGTTGCCGCCAATGCGGATTTCGAGATCGAGCGCGTTCGTTTCGACACGTGGCTGCCATTGGCCGATGGGTTTGCGCGTATTGCCGATTACATTCTCGCGGCGGATCGCCCGCTGACATCGTTCTGCGCCTGCGAACTGCGCTCGCCTGCAGTGGTCGACGAAGCTGGCTTCCGGACATTCAACGAGCACTATGTCAAGACGCTTGCTGAATGGGGCATCTTCGACGGCACGAACAATCCCGTCGCGCGCAGCAATGTGTGCCTCGAGATCGATCCGCCGAGTGAACCGTCGTTTTACGCGTTCTCGTTCACGCGGCCGTCGCTCGGTGCCAAGCCGACTTTCGTGATTGCGGGTGGTGCTGATGCGCGCGGTGGTCCCGGAACATATCCCGAGCGCATCACGCGCTATCGCGAGACCTCGCTGGACGCATTCCGGGAGAAAACGAGGATGACCATGAGCAATATGGAGGAGCGTCTGGGCGAATTCGGCTTCTCGTGGAAGGACACGACTGCGACGCAGATCTACACGGTACAGGATTTCCATCCCGTGGTGGCCAATGAATTGGTTAAGCGCGGTGCGTCACGGCAGGGCATGACCTGGCATTTTGCGCGGCCGCCGGTGGTCGATCTCGAATTCGAGATGGACACGCGGCGTGTAATGCGTGAATTTGTGATTTGACCGTCAGGCTGCGCGCGCTGATTTACCGAGATGCGCGGCGACGATCCGCAGATCGTCGACGAAGTGCGCATATTCGCGCGCCTTGGCATCCTCGTCGGGCAGTCGTAGCAGATAGGATGGATGCACGGTCACGAGAACCTGTGTGCCATCATCAGCCTCGATGATCTGGCCACGCGTCTTGCCGATCGGCGTGATCTTGCCGAGCACGCTTTGCGCGGCTGTCGCGCCCATCGCGACGACGAGCTCGGGTTTCACGGACGCTTTTTCGCGCTCATACCAGGGACGGCACGCCTTGATTTCCGGCGTTGCCGGCTTCTGGTGCAGACGGAATTTTCCGCGCGGCACGAATTTGAAATGCTTTACGGCATTGGTGACATAGACTTTGTCTCTGACAATGCCGGATTCCTTCAGCGCCTTGTCGAGCATCTGTCCGGCTGGTCCGACGAATGGCTTGCCGGCAAGGTCTTCCTTGTCGCCGGGCTGTTCGCCGACCATCATCACCGACGCATGTTGTGGTCCCTCGCCAAATACAGTCTGCGTCGCGTCTTTCCACAAATGGCAGGCACGGCAATCGGCGGCTTCGTCGCGCAATGCGGCAAGACTTTCCTTCCCGCTATGTTCGGCCGTTTTGGTCGCATGCGACTTGACCATGGTTTCCTCCCGACGTTGTGGTTTCTTGGGCGCGCTGGCTTCAGCCGCGATCATGTCACCTGTGATGCGTTCAGCTTGCGCGATCAGGGGCTTGATCAGCGCGGCTTCGGGCAGGTTGCGCCAGTATTTCTTCGGCATCTCGTTCTGCATCGCCTTGGTCTTCAACCGCGCCGGATTGAAGATGTTGGCGTAATAGGTCAGCCATACCTCTTCGAGCCGATCCTTGGTCGGCGCATCGGCTTTGCTGACGCCGGGCGTGATGGAAATCGCGTGGCCGTCCCAATGTGCGCAGAGATCCGGCGTCAGGATCGACCATGCCATGTCGGCGAAGCGCCGCGCGAAGAACGGCGCGGCGAGTTCGACGATGTGATGTTCGGGCTCGAACCAGGCGACGAAATGCGACTTCGGCTCACGGCCGATTTCGCGAAACCGCACGAAAGCATGCATCTTGTGTTCGTCGCGCCGGACAGCCTTGGCCATCGCCTGCAATTTAGCGATGTCGGAATCGATCGCGACGTGGATCAGATCGGGATTGTCGCGCAGCCGCCACAGGAGGCGATAGAGCAGGGCGAAGCGTTCGGGATCGCGATGCAGGATCGCAGTTTCGGCGAGTTCGACGAATTTGGCCGGAACGTTGAACGTGCCTTTTGCAGCGTCGGATAGCGACGTTGCCGGCGAGGCGGAGAACAATTCAGGCTCGGCGCCTGCAACCGTCCATGTCACGTCAGTGGGAGCAATGTCGTTGAGCGCCAGTTTGCGTGCCGCCTTGCGCCAGCCTTTAAAGTCGGTGTCGCTCTCCAGCACTATGGTGTGCATCGGGTCTCCTGAAATGAAATTCTAGAACCCAAATCCCAATTGCGTCGCCTTCGGCTTGAAACGCTGCGCCAGCTTCGCGCCGTCCAGCAAATTCACGGCCGGGCGATGATCCGGAAGAACGATGAAAGGCAGTGCCTTGTTCCGCGGAATATGCAGCCGGGCGAGGTCGCCGACGCGGATCGACGAGATGCGGCGCGTTTCGATGATCCGCTGCACGGCCTTGGCGCCGAAACCGGGCACGCGCAAAAGGTCTTCGCGGCTGGCGCGGTTGACATCGAGCGGGAAGCGGTCGCGGTGTCGCAGCGCCCAGGCGAGTTTCGGGTCCATGTCCAGCGACAGCATGCCGTCATTGTCATCGACGATCTCGTCGGCCTCGAAGCCATAGAAGCGCATCAGCCAGTCGGCCTGATACAGCCGATGCTCGCGGATCAGCGGCGGGGCGCGCAGCGGCAGTGCGCGGCTGGCATCGGGGATCGGGCTGAAGGCGGAGTAATAGACGCGCTTCAGATTGTAGGACCCGTACAGATTGGCCGAGGTGCGGATGATGGTTGAATCATTGGCGCTGTCGGCGCCGACGATCATCTGCGTGCTCTGGCCGGCCGGCGCAAAACGCGGCCCGACTTTGCCGCGCGGCGTCGGCTTGCGTCCTTCGCGGGCCTCATCGAGTTTCAACCGCAATCGCCCCATGGTGCGACGAATGGCACGGACGTCTTTCTCCGGCGCCAGCTTTGCGAGGCTGTCTTCCTCGGGCACCTCGATATTGATGGAGAGGCGGTCGGCATATGTGCCGGCCTCGGTGATCAGCGCGTCGTCAGCTTCCGGAATGGTCTTGAGATGGATATAGCCGCGGAAGTGATGCTCCTCGCGCAGTTTCCGCGCGACGGCGACAACCTGTTCCATCGTGTAATCGGCGCTGCGGATGATGCCCGATGAGAGAAACAGTCCCTCGATGTAATTGCGCCGGTAGAAATCCAGTGTCAGTTGCACCACTTCGTCCACGGTGAAGCGGGCGCGCGTCACATTGCTGGAGGCCCGGTTGACGCAATAAAGGCAATCGTAATTGCAGGCATTGGTGAGCAGGATCTTCAGCAGCGAGATGCAGCGGCCGTCCGGCGCATAGGAATGACAGATCCCCATGCCTGCGTCGGTCGAGCCGATGCCTTTGCCGTCGCGGGAGTCCCGTTTCTCGGTACCGCTGGACGCACAGGACGCGTCGTATTTCGCGGCATCCGCCAGGATCTCCAGCTTGCGCTTCACGTCCATGTTCAAAAATCCCTTTGATTCCAAACGCTAAAAAAGTGGCTGATGATCCCGATTGACTCGGCTTGCCATCTTAGCTTTATATTAGAACATATCATGAACAAATGGGCCGGCAATGGGTTCACTAAAAACCCGCCACGGCGAAACAATTTCGAGGAGCGGCGCATGACCGGCGCACGCATGACCACGCTCGCGCAATTGCGCGGCAGCATCGAACGCATCGAGACCCACAGCGATACCTATGCGCCGGATCGCGTGTCGCTCGGCCATGCCGAGGCGGACGCGGCGCTGCAAGGCGGCCTCGCGCGTGGCACCATGCATGAGGTATTCGCCGAAGGTCGTCACAGCGCGGCGGCCACGGGCTTTGTCGCCGGCCTCGCGCACCGTGTCTCGGCAAAGCGGCCGCTGCTGTGGATCCGGCAGGATTTCTCCGAACGCGAATGCGGCGCGCTGGCCATGAGCGGCTGGCGTGAGCTCGGCCTCGATCCGCGCCTGCTGGTCACCGTGCGCGCGCCCGATGTCGAGACGGCATTGCGGACCACGGCTGATGCGCTGGCCTGCGATGCGCTGGGCAGCGTCGTGCTGGAAACCTGGGGCGACAGCAAGCAGTTCGACCTCGTCGCCAGCCGCAAGCTCACGCTGGCGGCGCGCGGCTCGGGCGTCACGTGCCTGTTGCTGCGGACTGCAGGCGTTCCGGTCTCGAGTACGGCAGAGACGCGCTGGATCATCCGCTCCGCGCATTCGCCGCCATTCAGGCCCTGGCAATCATGGGGCGTGCCCATGCTCGACGTGCAACTGGTTCGAAATCGCCACGGCCCGAACGGGCAATGGATCATGGAATGGAAGTGTGATGAGTGCGTTTTCCGTGACACATCGGCGCATCCTCAGCCTGTGGCTGCCGCGCCTGCCAACCGATCGCATCAAACGTCAGCTCGCGCGCAACGGCGCGCCAGCTAATCTGCAAGCAAGTATCGTCGTCGCCAAGCAAAGCAATGCGCTGCAGATTTCCGCGCTGGACGATGCCGCGGCGAAGCTCGGCCTTGAACCAGGTCTGCCGCTCGCCAATGCCCGTGCGGTCTGTCCGGACATTCATGTGTTCGATGCTGATCCTGTCGCCGATATGCAGGTACTGACCGACATCGCCGATTGGTGCGACCGCTTCACGCCACTGGTAGCGCTGGATCTGCCGCATGGCCTGTTTCTCGACATCACCGGCTGTGCCCATCTGTTCGGTGGCGAGGCCGCACTGATGGAGCAGCTCTGCGCGGCGCTGTCGCGGCAGGGTTTTATTGTCAGTGCAGCGATTGCGGGGACATCGACATGCGCGCGCACGCTCAGTCGATATGCACATGGCCGGATCATCGCCGCGGGCGAGGAGGCCAAGGCAGTGACGCCGCTGCCGCTGTTCACGCTCGGCGCCGATGAGGCGATCACCCGCGGATTGCGCCGCGCCGGCTTGAAGACCATCGGCGATGTCGCCTCGCGCTCGCGCCCCGAAATCACCGCACGTTTCGGCGCGGAATTCACGACGCTGCTAGAACAGGCGCTGGGGCAAAGCGATGCACCGATCTCGCCGCGCAAGCCGCTGCCGGATTATATCGTCGAGCAACGCTTCGCCGAACCGATTGCCACCGATGGCGTGATTACGCTGACACTGGCCAAGCTGGCACGCACGCTGATCGATGCGATGGACAGGCAGGGCAAGGGCGCGCGGCGGCTGGAAGCGGCGTTCTTTCGCACCGACGGCGCGGTGCGCGTGATCACCGCGGAAACCGGCCTGCCGGTGACCAAAGGCGAGGTGATCGACCGGTTGTTCCGCGAGCGACTGGACGCGATTGCCGATCCGCTCGATCCCGGTTTCGGTTTCGATATGATCCGCCTGTCGGCCAGCCGCACCGAGATTGTCGTACAGCAGCAGCGCGACCTCGATGCCAATGTTCACGCCAATGACGAACTGGCCGACCTGATCGACCGTATCGCCGCGCGGATTGGTCCTCGCCGTGTGCTGGTTTATCTGCCTGTCGAGAGCCACATTCCCGAACGCGCGATGCTGGGGGTACCGGCACAGCATCATCTGGCTGCCGCCATGCAGGCAGCATGGCAGGCGCGTGAAGACGAACCGCCTTTGCGGCCGTTACGGTTGTTCGAGCAGCCCGAACTGATCGACGTCCCGCTTGCGGAGTTTCCAGACAAGCCACCGAAGAAGTTCACCTGGCGACGCGTCTCTCACAATGTCGTTCATGTGGAAGGTCCGGAGCGTGTGTCGATGGAGTGGTGGCGTTCGCAGGAAGCGAAGCCCACGCGCGATTACTTTCGCGTCGAGGATGAGGCAGGTCAACGTTTCTGGCTCTTCCGCGACGGGCTTTATGGTGAGATCAGAGACGCGGACGATCAAGCCGTTTCGCCGCAATGGTTCGTGCATGGACTGTTCGCATGAGCACGGGCGGCGTCGGCGCGCCTGATTATGCCGAGATTGGTGTTACCAGCAATTTTTCGTTCCTGCGCGGCGCGTCGCATCCGCAGAACTATGTGCATCTGGCCAGTGCCGAGCGGCTTTATGCCATCGGCATTGCCGATCACAACACCATGGCCGGTGTGGTGCGTGCCTTTGCCGAGCTGGACCACAAGGATCTTGTCTACAAACCGAAGCTTCTGATCGGCACACGGCTGGTCTTCAATGACGGCACGCCTGACATCCTTGCCTATCCGTGCGACCGCGCTGCCTATGGTCGACTGTGCCGGCTACTGAGCATGGGCAAGCTGCGCGGCAACAAGGGTGAATGCCTGTTGCAGCTCGGCGATCTCGCTGACTTTAGCGAAGGGCTGCTGCTTGTTTTGATGCCGGCCTATCGTATTGACAGCAACCTTGTCCTTCGCACGTTCGATGCACTGTCTCAATTTTCGACAGGCGGTGTATGGCTCGGCGCCAGTCCGTTTCATCGGGGTGATGACAAACGCCGTCTAGCCAAGTTGCAGCGCATCGCAGCCACTGCGCGCGTGCCCCTGATTGCTACCAATGATGTGCTCTATCACACGCCAAATCGCCGCATCCTGCAGGACGTGGTCAGTTGTATTCGCGAGAAGACCACCATCGAGCAGGCTGGCCGGGTGCTGGAAATGAATGCCGAACGGCATCTCAAGTCAGCGGCCGAGATGGTCAGACTGTTTCGTGATTATCCCGATGCGATCCGTGAAACCATCCGTTTTGCCGATCGCATCACGTTTTCATTGAACCAACTCCAATACCAATATCCCGACGAACCGGTCCCGCCGGGAAAGACCGCGCAGCAGCATCTCGCGGATCTGACCTGGGAAGGATATGCCCGGCATTTCCCGAACAGTGTCGATGAGACACTCGAAGCCACATTGCGCAAGGAGCTCGCGCTCATCGCCGAGCTCGGTTACGCGCATTACTTCCTGACCGTGCATGACATCGTTCGCTATGCGCGCAGCCAGAAGATCCTGTGTCAGGGGCGGGGCTCGGCGGCCAATTCAGCGGTTTGCTATATGCTCGACATCACCTCGGTGAATCCCGCCGAGGTTGATCTCCTGTTCGAGCGCTTCATCTCCAAGGAACGGCTTGAGCCGCCGGACATCGACGTCGATTTCGAGCACGTCCGGCGCGAAGAGGTGATGCAGTATGTCTACAAAAGATACGGCCGTCATCGCGCGGCAATCATCGCCACCGTCATCCACTACCGGCCGCGCTCGGCAATCCGCGATGTCGGCAAGGCGCTGGGGCTGACCGAGGACGTCACCTCGGCGCTGGCCGACACCGTCTGGGGCAGTTGGGGCAAGGGTCTCAACGAGATGCAGGTCAAGCAGGCCGGTCTCGATCCATCCAATCCGATGATCGTGCGCGCAGTCGAGCTTGCCACCGAGCTGATCGAATTTCCGCGCCATCTGTCGCAGCATGTCGGCGGCTATGTGCTGACGCAGGACCGGCTCGATACCTATGTGCCGATCGGCAATGCGGCGATGGATGACCGTACCTTCATCGAATGGGACAAGGACGATGTCGACACGATGAAGATGATGAAGGTCGACGTGCTCGCGCTGGGCATGCTGACTTGCATCCGGAAGTGTTTGGATCTGGTCGCTTATCACAAAGGACAGCGTTACGAACTCAAGGACATCAAATCCAAGGATGATGATCCGGTCTACCAGATGCTTCAGCGGGGAGAATCCCTCGGCGTATTCCAGGTCGAGAGTCGTGCCCAGATGAACATGTTGCCGCGCCTGAAACCGCGCACCTTCTACGATCTCGTCATCGAAGTCGCGATTGTTCGCCCGGGCCCGATCCAGGGCAACATGGTGCATCCCTATCTCAAGCGGCGGGCGATGAACCCTGATGATATCGAATATCCATTTCCGAAGGGGGGCAACAAGGACGAACTGAAGAATGTCCTGCACAAGACCCTTGGCGTGCCACTGTTTCAGGAACAGGCGATGCGCATTGCCATCCAAGCGGCACATTTTACTTCAGAAGAGGCCAATGGTCTGCGCCGCGCCATGGCGACGTTCCGCAATGTCGGCACCATGCATACGTTCGAGGCGAAGATGGTCGGCAAGATGGTCGACCGCGGCTACGATCCGGTATTTTCCCAGAGCTGCTTCGATCAAATCAAAGGTTTTGGCAGCTACGGTTTTCCGGAGAGCCATGCGGCGAGCTTCGCGCAACTTGTCTATGTCTCGTCATGGCTGAAACATTATCATCCGGATGCATTCTGCTGCGGGCTGTTGAACTCACAGCCGATGGGGTTTTATGCACCTTCGCAGATCGTGCGTGATGCGCGCGACAACGGCGTCGATGTGCGCGAGATCGACGTGTCCTTCAGCCATTCGCAGAATACTCTGGAAGAACGGAGCAGAAGGCATTGCGCTGTTCGCCTCGGCTTTCGCCAGATCGATGGATTCAAATGGGCGGATCCGGATGAGGAGCGCGAACGTGAAAAAGCTGGCAAGCCGCCGGGAGAAGATTGGGGCAAGCGCATCGTTGCCGCGCGAGAGCGACAGCTTTTCACCTCGCTGGAAGATTTCGCCCGCGATACCGCTTTGCCAAAACGCGCGCTGATCATGCTCGCCGATGCCGATGCATTTCGCTCGATCGGGCTCGATCGCCGTGCCGCACTATGGGCGGTAAGGCGATTACCCGATGATGTGCCGTTGCCGTTGTTCGAAGTTGCGACCGCGCGCGAGCAGCCGGACGAGAATGCGAAGCCTCTGCCTGAGATGCCTTTGCCCGAACAGGTGGTCGCCGATTATCAGACTATCCGGCTGTCACTGAAGGGACATCCGATGGAGTTCTTGCGCGCGAATTTCACGCGGGAAAAAGTGGTGACCTGCGCGAGCATTGTGGATGCCAATGACAGACGGCGCGTGCGTTGTGCCGGCGTCGTGCTGGTGCGGCAGCGGCCGGGCAGCGCCAATGGCGTTGTCTTCATGACACTGGAGGACGAGACCGGCATCGCCAATATCGTGGTCTGGCCGAAAGTGATGGAGCAGTTTCGCAGGGAGGTCATGGGTTCCAGACTCATCCTGGTCGAGGGGCGCATCCAGAGTAGTCCAGAAAAGGTCGTGCATCTCGTCGCCGAACGGCTGATCGATCGCTCGGACGATCTGAAGCACCTTGGCAATGATGCACTCGGCACACCGCAGCAGGCGCTGTCAGGTCCGGAACCGATCAATGACGATCGCCGCGAGCATCCCGGCAATCCCGCCCAGCGCATTCGCCATCCGCGCAATGTCCGGATCCTGCCGCGCTCGCGGGATTTCCATTAAGCGCCGTTCAGAAACCATTCAGCCGTTCTTACCTATTCAGGTGATGCACCGACTGGCGGTCCGCCGGGCGGCCGGTGCAGGAAAGTAATAGTGGCATAGGCGCCGATCCATGAACCGACGGCGGCGAAACCCACATACATCCAGTTTTCGGTATAGCTGATGACGGCATAGGACGAGAGTACATACCAGACGCTGCTCCAGGTGGCCGCAGGGATGCGCCGACGGGCCACCACCGCAGAGGTGAACATCACATAGACCGCGTCGGTGGCAGCCGTGGCCAGCACCACGGCGCCGGCTGTCAATGGATCGATGGTGGCCATGCTCTCTCCTCCATGCTTGTACAAGATGATGCGATGACGGATGTGGTCACCTGGAAGCGTGAGCTGAATCGGTGGCGTGGGAAAGGGGGAGGACGTTGATGTACGGCATTCGTGAACTGCTCGGCGACCTCTGGAGGCAGGCTGGCAGTGATATTGCGGCGCTCCAGCGTGTCGCGCTGACCGGCAATGAGCCGCAATTGCCGTCATCATTCCATGTCGGTGCAGCCGCTCAGGTCAGTATCGCTGCGGCCGGAATGGCGGCTGCCGAAATCTGGCGGCTACGCAGCGGGCAGACGCAGACCGTCTCTGTCGATATGCGCCACGCCATCGTCGAATGCCGCAGCGAGCGCTATCTGCGCTGCGACGGTAATCCGCCGCCGCCCGCCTGGGATGCGATCGCCGGTGTCTACAAGACCGGTGACGGCAAGTTCGTCCGGCTGCATACCAATTTCCCGCATCATCGCGACGCTGTCTGCCAAGTGCTGTCATGCGCGCCGGAGCGTGAAGCGGTGCAGGCGGCATTGATGCACTGGAACGGCGAAGCCTTCGAGACTGCGGCCTATGCAGCCGGCGGTGTCGTGGCGCTGATGCGATCCCATGACGAATGGATGGCGTTGCCGCAGGCCAAAGCCGTTGCTGAACTGCCGCTCGTCGAGATCACCCGGATTGGCGACGCCGAACCGAAGCTGTGGCCGATCGGCGCCCGGCCGCTTGCCGGTTTGCGCGTACTCGATCTCTCACGCGTTATCGCCGGTCCCGTCGCTGGTCGTACGCTTGCGGCCCATGGCGCGGATGTCATGCTGGTCTCCAGCCCCGATCTGCCGGCGATCCCGTGGCTCACTATCGATACCGGCCGCGGCAAGCTCTCGAGCTTCGTGGATCTCCAGAGCGGGCAGGGGCGCGACACCTTGCGAGGATTGCTCGCGCAGGCGGATATCTTCTCGCAGGGCTACCGCCCGCAATCGCTCGCGGCGCTCGGCTTCTCGCCGGAGGAGGCGGCCCGTGTCAGTCCCGGTATCGTCTATGTCTCGCTCTCCGCCTATGGCCGTTCCGGGCCGTGGGCCGGGCGCCGCGGCTTCGACTCCCTTGTCCAATGCGCGACCGGCTTCAACCATGCCGAAGGGCAGGCGGCCGGCGTCGACGGGCCGAAGGAATTGCCGGCCCAGATGCTCGATCACGCCACAGGCTACTTAATGGCATTCGGCGCCATGATCGCCCGCGCACGTCAGGCGCGTGAAGGCGGCAGCTGGCACGTGCAGGTCTCTCTTGCCCGCACCGGTCAATGGCTGTGGGATATGGGAAGAATCGCGGAAGGTCTCGCGGTCGACGACCTCAAGGGTGAGATGGTCAAAGCCTTTACCGAGGATATGCCGTCCGGCTTCGGCCAGTTGTCGGCGGTCCGTCATGCAGCCGTGTTATCGCGAACCCCGGCATCGTGGACGCGTCCGGCCATGCCCCTCGGCAGCCATCCGGCGGTATGGCCGTCCGGTAATTGAAACCCATTTGCAGGATTTCAAAATTTTAACGAAGATTCGTAAGTGCACACGCGTTTTTAGATTGTCTGAACGCCCAGATGCGCACTATTAGCGCGTGAATGGGACAAATCGCCGCGGAATAAGTGCGTTTCCTACCAAGGACTGGACAGTGACGAATTTAGATCAACGATCTCAGCTGTTTAGCGGAAAGCGCCTGATCGCGGGCGGTTGCATTGCTGCCATGCTGGTCGCCGCAGGCATCGGCTACGTGCGGCTGTCCACCCCGTCGAAGGGGCATTCCGACGTTTCGAGCCAGTCGCGGAAGAATCCGCAGCGCTACACGACCTCCCCATCGGAATGGGCGAGCCTGACCATCGAGCCGGTCACCGTGCGTGCCTTCCGCGCCGAACACGTCACCGAGGGCAAGATTGCCGTCGATGAGGACCGCTCGACCCCGATCTTCTCACCTTATGCCGGCCGCGTCACCAAGCTGCTCGCCAAACCAGGCGACCACGTCGAAAAGGGCCAGCCGCTCTTCGTCATCGAAGCGGCCGACACTGTCGGTGCGCAGAATGATTTCGTTGCCGCGACCACGGCTCTCAACAAGGCGAAGTCGCAAGTCGATCTCGCACAGATTCAGGACAAGCGTGCCCGCGACCTGTTCGAAGGCAAGGCTGTGCCGCTGAAAGACTATCAGCAGAGCCAGGCCACGCTGCTGCAGGCACAGAACGATCTGCGCACCGCCGACACGGCACTCGAAGCCGCACGCAATCGCCTGCGCATTCTTGGCCTCTCGGAAGATGCCATCACGGCGTTTCAGGAGAAGGGCCGCATCAATCCGGAAACGACGATCTACGCGCCGCTTGCCGGCACGGTTGTTCAGCGCAAGATCGGTCCCGGCCAGTACATCAGCGCCGGCGCTGCCGATCCGGTCTTCGTGATCGGCGATCTCTCATCGGTGTGGCTCACGGCCTTTGTGCGCGAGACCGAAGCTGCTGCCGTACAGATCGGTCAGGAAATGAGTTTCACCGCACTCGCGCTGCCGGGCCGTGTGCTCACTGGCCGCATCAGCTATGTCGCGACTGCGCTCGATCCCGCGACGCGTCGTCTGCTGGTACGTGCCACGCTGGACAACAGCAACGGTCTGCTGAAGCCCGAAATGTTCACCACCGTGACGATCTACGCGCCCGGCGACCAGCCGACGATAGGCGTGCCGAAAACGGCGCTGATCTATGAAGGCGATCAGGTCCGCGTTTGGGTGGCGCATGACGACAAGACCATCGAGCTGCGCACGATCAAGACCGGTATGACCAATGGCAATCTCGTCGAGGTCCATGGCAACCTGAAAGCCGGCGAACGCATCGTCACCAAAGGCAGCTTGTTTATCGATCGCGCGGCCTCCGCCAGCTAACCCCCAGCTTCGGCTCTTCTGAAAGGTCCGATCTGGATGGATCGTCTTGTTGCTCTGGCCGTCGACCGTCGCTTCCTGATGGTGGCGATGTTCGCCGTCGTTTTCATCGGTGGTCTGTTTGCTTTCAATCAGCTGAATATCGAGGCCTATCCCGATCCGACCCCGCCGATGGTCGATATTGTGACCCAGAGCAACGGTCTCTCTGCCGAGGAAATCGAACGCTACATCACGATTCCGATCGAAGCGCAGGTCGCGGGCATCAAGAACCTCAAAACGATCCGCACTATCTCGCTCTACGGTCTCTCCGACGTCAAATTGCAGTTTTCGTTCGACTACACCTATGACGAAGCATTGCAGCAAGTCCTGAACCGGTTGTCGCAGCTCGGGACCTTGCCGGGCAATGCGCAGCCGACGATCTCGCCCATCTCTGCGGTGGGTGAAATCTTCCGTTACCGTCTGGTGGGGCCGCCGAACTACAGCGTACTCGATCTCAAGACCCTGCAAGATTGGATCATGCAGCGCCGCTTCCGTGCGGTACCAGGGGTCATCGACGTCATTGGTTGGGGTGGCAAGACCAAAACCTATGAGATCCAGGTCGACTTCAGCAAGCTCGTTGCCTATGGCTTGACGCTGCCGCAACTGCTGACCGCCGTCGGCAACGCCAATATCAATGTCGGCGGCAACACCGTGAATATCGGCGCGCAATCGGCCGTGGTGCGCGGCGTCGGCCTCATTCGCTCGATCGACGACCTTTCCAATACGATGATCTCCCAGACCAACGGCAATCCGGTTCTGGTCAAGGATGTCGCCACGGTGTCGGTCGGCGAGAAGCCGCGCCTCGGCATTGCCGGTCTCAATCAGGAGGACGATATCGTCCAGGGCATCGTGCTGATGCGCCGCGGCGAGAAGAGTTCACCGACCATCGCGCGTGTCGAACAGCTGGTGCAGCAGATCAATCGCGGAGGCATCCTGCCTCCCGGCGTGCGGATCGAACGCATCTATGACCGCAAGGACCTGATCGACACCACCACGCATACGGTGCTGCACAACATGGTCGTCGGCATCCTGCTGATCGTGCTGCTGCAGTGGATGTTCCTCGGCAACCTGCGCAGCGCGCTGATCGTCGGCGCCACTATTCCATTCGCCCTGTTTTTCGCTGTCATCATTCTGGTGCTACGCGGCGAATCCGCCAACCTGCTATCGGTGGGCGCCATCGATTTCGGCCTGATCGTCGATGGTACGGTCATTATGGTGGAGGCCATCTTCAGACGGTTGACCCAGACCACAGAGCTTTCCGAAGCGGAGCGCAGCCACATCTCGCCCGAGACCATCATGGGCATGAAGAAGCATGGCATCCTCAGCGCATCCGCTGACGTGTCGCGCTCGATCTTCTTTGCCGCCGCGATCATCATCGCCGCGTTCCTGCCGCTGTTCACGCTGTCCGGTGTTGAAGGCAATATCTTTGGACCGATGGCGCGGACCTACGCTTATGCGCTCGCCGGTGGCCTGATCGCGACATTCACCATCACGCCTGCGCTGAGCGCGATCATTCTGCCGGCGCATGTCCATGAGACCGAAACCTGGATCATGCGCCAGCTGCACCGCCTCTATATGCCGGTACTGCACTGGGCGGTCGCCAGCCGAAAGATCGTACTGGGCATTGCGATCGGTCTCGTCGTGGTGACTTTCTTCATGGCGCGTTTCCTCGGCCTGGAATTTCTGCCGAAGCTGGAAGAGGGCAATCTCTGGATCCGCGCCACGCTGCCGCCGACGATCTCGCTGCAGGAAGGCAACACTTACGTCAACGAGATGCGCCGGCTGATCCGCCAGCAGCCCGAAGTGGAATCCGTCGTCTCGCAGCATGGCCGTCCCGATGACGGCACCGACGCGGCTGGCTTGTTTAACGCGGAATTCTTCGCCCCGCTGAAGCCTGCCTCCGAATGGCCGGCGCCGCAGGACAAGGATGCGCTGACGGCGCGCCTGCTCAAGGAACTGCAGACGAAATTTCCCGGCGTCGAGTTCAACTTCTCGCAATATCTGCAGGACAACGTCTCTGAAGCCGTCTCTGGCGTGAAGGGCGAGAACTCGATCAAGCTCTACGGCAACGATCTGGATGCACTTACCAAGACCGCTAACGAGATCAAGGCCGTACTGTCGACGGTGCAGGGCGTGACGGATCTCGCCGTGTTCACATCACTGGGGCAGCCAACCATCCAGATCGACGTCGACCGCGCCAAGGCTGCGCGCTACGGATTGTCGCCCGGCGATATCAACGCCACCATCAAGGTGGCGATCGGCGGCGACTCCGCTGGCGATCTCTATGAGCCCGGCAGCGATCGGCATTTCCCGATCATGGTGCGGTTAGCGCCGGAATATCGCCGTAGCGCTGAGGCGATTCAGAATTTGCGCATCGGCGCGCCCGGTCCGAACGGCACGATCGCGCAGATCCCGCTAAGTGAAGTGGCGTCGATCAATCTCGTCTCCGGTGCGGCCTATATCTATCGCGAGAACCAGGAGCGTTATCTGCCGATCAAGTTCTCGGTACGCGAACGCGATCTCGGCAGCGCCATTCAGGAAGCGCAGGACAAGGTCGCCGCGCTCGTTCAACTGCCGCCGGGCTCGCGGACCGAATGGGTCGGCGAGTTCGGCAATCTTCAGGACGCTATCGCACGGCTTTCCATCGTGGTGCCGATCAGCCTCGCTCTGATCGGCGTGCTGCTCTGGTTCAACTTTGGCTCGATGGCCGACACACTGCTGGCCATGAGTGTGATCCCAATGGCGATCTTTGGCGGCGTGCTCGGTCTACTGATCACGGGTATTCCGTTCAGCGTATCGGCGGCGATCGGCTTCATCGCGCTGTTCGGCATTGCTGTCATGGACGGCATCCTGATCCTGTCACAATACAATCAGCTGATCGACGAGGGCTATGAGCGCATCAAGGCTGTGATCCGGACCGGCGAGTTGCAACTGCGGCCGGTGCTCATGACCTGCATCGTTGCGGGCGTCGGCCTGCTGCCGGCGGCGCTGTCGGAGGGAATCGGGTCTCAGGTCCAGAAGCCGCTCGCGGTTGTCGTCGTCACTGGCATGATGCTGGCGCCGCTGGTGATCCTGATCACCCTGCCGGTGCTGATCTCGTTCTTCTCAAGCCGGGCGCGTTAAACCAGCCTGCGACGGGAGCGGCTCGGGCTGTCCCTGAGGCAGCCCGATGGCCCATATCCAAAAAACCGGCCTCGGCATGGATCGAAACCGGCGCTTGCCCGTTGACCGGTTTCCCATCGGGCTATTCCAGCCCCCGTGGCGTTTCGGTAGGTGCTCTTGAACGCTGTATTTACAGATCTTTTTTCAAAGATGCAGCCGTGCCATGCTGGCGGCCGTCGTTTCGAGCGCCGCATCTTTTCAGAGACTTTTTGATGCTCACCAAGACCGCCTCTGTCGACCTGACCAATTGCGACCGCGAGCCAATCCACATCCCCGGCAGCATCCAGCCCTATGGTTGTCTGCTCGCCTGCGATGGCTCTGTCGGGATGGTCCGGCGCCATTCGGTCAATGCCGGCGCGATGCTTGGTGTGGGATCAGGCGACATCAATGGCCGCAGGCTGGACGATCTGATCGGCGAGGGGCCGGCGCACGACATTCGCAATGCCATCGCCAAATGGGGCAACCAGCAGCGCCCGGGACTGCTGATTGATTTCAAGGTCGCGCATTCGCAGACCGCGTTCAACGTCGCTGTGCATCGGCACAAGGGCGTCAACATCATCGAATTCGAGCCTGTGGACGCCAGCGAGGCGACACCGCCTCTGGAGTTGTCGCGCTTGCTGATCGGCCGCATCGGTCAATGCAACGATCTCGACGTGCTGTTTGACAATGCGGCGCGGCTGCTGCGTGGCGGACTCGGCTACGACCGGGTGATGGTCTATCAATTCGCTCATGATGGTTCCGGCCGGGTGATCAGCGAGGCGCGCCGCGGCGATCTCGAGAGCTTTCTGGGGCAGCACTTCCCGGCCGGCGACATCCCGCAGCAGGCGAGGGTGCTCTACGTCCAGAACACCGTGCGTATCGTCTCGGATGCAAGCGGTGAGCGCGTGGCCATCGAGCCGGAGTTCGACACATCTGGTGAACCGCTCGACCTGTCCTTTGCACATCTGCGCAGCGTTTCGCCGATCCACTGCGAGTATCTGCGCAATATGGGCGTCGGTGCATCGATGTCGATTTCCATCATCCACGACGGCGTGCTCTGGGGGCTGATCGCCTGCCATCACTATGCACCGCGCGCGCTTTCCATGGAGAAACGCGTTGCTGCAGAGATGTTTGGCGAGTTCTTTTCCATGCAACTGGCCGGGCTTCTTCAAAAACGCAAACTGGCTGCTAGCGAAAGCGCGCGGCGCTATCTCGACCAGCTGTTGCACAATGTTTCGCATCACGGCGATGTCGAAGACCTGCTCAAGGAAAGCATTCGCGATTTTAGCGTACTGATGCCGTGTGACGGTATTGGCCTATATCTCAACAAGACCTGGACGTCTTATGGCAGCGCGCCACCGGCTGCCGCAGCGCCGGCGCTGATGGGCTTCATCAATTCAGTGGCCGAAGGCAGGGTGTGGGCGACGAGCGCATTGTCAGATCGATTACCGGCAGCTGAAGACTATGCCGTTGCCGTTTCCGGCGTGCTGGCCGTGCCCTTGTCGCAACTGCCGCGCGATTATCTTCTGTTCTTTCGTAGCGAAGTTGCGCAAACCCTGAACTGGGCGGGTGATCCCAACAAGACGTACGAAATCGGTCCATTGGGCGATCGGCTGACACCGCGCAAGAGCTTCGCGATCTGGAAGGAGACCGTACAGCGCCAGTCCCAGCCATGGTTGCAAAACGAGCGCGACACCGCCGAAGCCGTGCGCTCGGCTTTGGTGGAAGTGGTGCTTCGCCACAACGAATTACTGGCGGATGAGCGGCACAAGGCTGACCTGCGCCAGAAAATGTTGAATGAAGAGCTCAATCATCGCGTCAAGAATATCCTGGCACTGATCAAATCGCTGGTCTCCCACCCGGTCGAGGATGGCCGCAGCATCGAGGATTATGTCGCCTCCCTGAAGGGACGTATTCAGGCCTTGTCGCTTGCGCATGATCAGGTCATCCGCGGCGCCGGTGGCGGTGCGTTAGAGGGATTGCTCGATGCGGAGTTTTCGCCGTATCGCGAGTCGGTAAAAGTGATCGAGGTGACCGGGCCCGATGTTTCGCTCGACGCCCGAGCCTATTCGGTACTCGCCCTCGTGCTGCACGAACTGGCCACCAATGCCGCCAAATATGGTGCGCTTTCCGTAAGCACGGGGCGCTTGTCACTCCAGTGGAAACGCACCGATATCGGCGATTGCGAAATCCACTGGCTTGAGCGCGACGGCCCCCTTGTCACACCGCCATTGCGGCCGGGCTTTGGATCGATGCTGATCAGTCGCAGCATTCCCTATGATCTCGGGGGTGAAAGTGATGTCGATTACGAGCCGGCCGGCGCGCGCGTGCGGTTGCTCATCCCGGCGCGCTTCGTTGTCTGGCCCGCGCCGGTGGCGGCGCGCAACGTGCGCGCCCGACGCGAGGATGACAGGCCGATGGCGTCGATGCGCGGCTTGAAGGTGTTGATGGTCGAGGACCAGCTTCTGATTGCCATGGACGTCGAGACCATGCTGACCCACGAGGGCGCGGCATCGGTCGAGACGGCATCTTCGGTCAAGGAGGCATTGATCGCGCTGGCGATCATGAGGCCTGATGTGGCCATCCTCGACGTCAATCTCGGCAATGGCAGTTCGGTGCCGGTGGCCCAAGCATTGCGCGAGCGGGGCATCCCCTTCGTCTTCGCCACAGGCTATGGCGAAACCAACCTGATCCCGGCGTCGATGGATGACGTGCCGATCGTACGCAAACCCTACGACCTCGCATCGCTGGTCGCCGCGATGACCACGGCGATGGCGAAGAAGAGCTCAGCCGGATAGTTTATTGTCCCGAGGGCGTGCGCAGCCCGTGCCAAGCGTCGCGCACCTGATGATAGTGAACTTCCGGCAGATAGTCTGGCGTGTTTAGCCCAAGCGTCTTCACATCCAGCCTGCCAATTGCGCTGAGCAGCGAATAGGATGCGATGACCCGGTCACGCTGCGCGCCAATCAGGCGTGCCTTTGCCTGTACGAGATCCTGCTGTGAGTTCAGGACGTCGACGGTGGTGCGCTGACCGCCCTGGGCCTCGCGCTGTACGCCCTGTAGTGCAACGCCAGCGGCGCGTACTTCGGCTTCCGCAGCGCTGACAGCGGTCTTGGCGCCTTCATTTGACACCCATGCACCGACGACTGCGGTGCGGGCCTGATTGCGGACCTGTTCGAGCACCAAGCGGCTGACCGACGACAGTTCCTTGGCCTGGCGCGTCTGCGCAGCACCGAGGCCGCCGTCATAGATCGGCGCCGTCAATTGGCCGACGATCGAAGCCTGGTCGGTGCCAAAAGTGCCAAGCGTCGGATCCGATTGGCTGGATTTGCTGGCGCTGCCCTGCAGCGTCAGAGTAGGCAACAGGCTGCTCTCGGCCACCTTGATCGTCGTGGTCGCCACATCGACATCGTAGCCGGCTGCCAGCACGGCGGGGTGTGCCTTAAAAGCCTGATTGACGGCATCGTCGCGGTTGCGCGGCAGCAGCCGATCCATCGGTTCCGCCGGACTGAGCCGCGAGGGTGCAGCACCGATCACCTGCGTATAAGTTGCCTGGCTGATGGCGAGATTGACTTCCGCGGCATTGAGATCGGCCTGGCCACGCGCCAGTCGCGCTTCGGCCTGTGACGTGTCGGTGGGCGTGACGTCCCCGGCGTTGAGCCGCTTCTGGGCGATGCCGAGGGTTTCGCGCAGGGAGGTGACGTTGGTGCGCTGGGCTTCGACCAGCGATTGGTTGGCGAGAACATTGGTATAGGCAACGACAGCATCGAGCAGCACGCCCTGGCCGACATTGCGCAGCGCTTCCCGGCCGGACTGGACCTGCAATTCCGCGACGCGGACACTGTTGGCTGTCTTGTTTCCGTTATAAAGCGTCTGGGTGACCGTGACGCCGATGGTCCATGGCTTCAGCGTTGCGCCCTGGATGGTGTTGTCTACGAGCAGGTTGCGTACGGCCTGAAGGCCATAGCTCAGTGTGGCTGCCACCTGAGGCCGGTAGCCGGCCATCGCCTGCGGAACGTTCTCATCGGTGGCACGCTGGCGGGCCCGTTCGCCGTTCAGCTGCGGATTGGACTGATAGGCTTTGGCAAGGGCTTCCGACACCGTTTCGGCACGGGCATCGACGGCAGCAAAAATGCCATAGCCAATCAGGCTCAGGGCCATGCCTCTCCGAAGCGCGCGCCTTGCGGCGAGGCCAAATATGCCGTGACGAACCATATTATCCCAAAGCAATCTTCGGACGTCCGCCCCCGCCGACGTCTAGGTATGTTTAGAGGGCGTTGCCTTTGCAGGCAAACCATCCGGCGAAGAACCTCCGGGCTTTTGCGCTTTCCCCACAGGGCATTTGGCTGCCCCGATTTGCTTGATTGATCAGGACTCTAGGGAGGATGGGGCGCTCCGTGAATGCGACGAATAAACCCGCTTCACATGGCCGCGTGTGTTGCATGTCGGGCACATTTCTGAATAACCGCACGCAGTGGTAACTCTGTCCGGCTTTGCTGCGCGATTGCGCTGAGGAGCTGCCGATCCTGCCCAGCCGGAATGCCTATGCCCAAGATCTTCACTGATCCCGACGCCATGGCCGAAGACATCATTCGCGACGTTGGGACGACGCTCGTGGTCGGGCTGCCGCTCGGGCTTGGCAAGGCCAATCATATCATCAATGCGCTCTATCAGCGCGCGCTGGCCGATCGCAGCATCAGGCTGACGTTCTTCTCTGCCCTGACACTGGAGAAGCCAAAACCATCCAGCGAGCTGGAGAAGCGCTTCATCAATCCGGTGATCCAGCGGCTGTTCGGGGGCTATCCTGATCTCGCTTATGCAAACGCGTTGCATAAAGGCGAGCTCCCGCCAAATATTCAGGTCAACGAATTCTTCTTCCTTGCGGGAAAATGGCTGCGGGTTGCCGACGCGCAGCAGCACTATATTTCGGCGAACTACACCCATGCGTCGTCCTATCTTCTGACGCGCGGGCTCAACGTCATCACGCAATTGGTGTCGAAGCGTGTGGTCGATGGCGCCGCGCGCTATAGTCTGAGCTGCAATACCGACACCACGCTTGATCTGATGCGGGCGCGCAATGAAGGTCGCGTCTCGTTCAGGCTAATCGGTCAGGTCAATTCGGAATTGCCCTTCATGCCGGGGCAGGGTGATCTCACCGGCGATGAGTTTCACGCGGTGCTCGAAAGCCCGGAGACTGAATTTCCGCTGTTTGCGCCCCCGTCCGAACCGGTCAACGACACCAAATATGCGATTGGATTACACGCTGCGGGCCTGGTGCGCGACGGTGGCACGTTGCAGATCGGCATTGGGCAAGTGGGCGATGCACTAGCGCAGGGCTTGATCGTTCGCCACCGCGACAATGCGGCGTTTCGCCATCTGATGCAGCGTCTTGCCCCCGATGCGCCTCCGAAGGAAGTCGCGACGTTCGAACGTGGCCTCTATGGCGTGAGCGAAATGCTGTTCGAAGCCTTTCTCGGCTTGATCGACGCCGGCATTCTGAAGCGTGAGGTGGATGGCACCATCGTGCATGGCGCGTTCTTTCTCGGGCCGAAGGCATTCTATCAGGCGTTGCGCGACATGGTGCCGGAGCGTCTGGCGAAAATCCAGATGATGCCGGTGTCGTTCACCAATGAGCTCTATGGTGACGAAGATGCCAAACGCCGTGCGCGCGTCGATGCGCGCTTCGTCAACAATACGATGATGGCGACGCTGATGGGCGCCGCGATCTCCGACGGTCTCGAGAACGGTCAGGTCGTGAGCGGCGTCGGCGGACAGTACAATTTCGTCTCACAGGCTTTTGCTCTGGAGGGGGCACGCTCGATCCTGACTCTCGAAGCGACGCGCGCCGGCAAGAAGCCAGCCTCCAATATTCGCTGGAGCTACGGTCACACCACGATCCCGCGACACCTGCGCGATATCATCGTGACGGAGTATGGTGTCGCCGATTTGCGCGGGAAATCGGACGCCGACGTGATCGCGGCCATGCTTCAGGTGTCCGACTCGCGCTTTCAGCCGGAGCTGATGAAGCAGGCCAAGGAGGCTGGAAAGCTTCCCAAGAGCTATGACATTCCTGCTGCGTATCGCGACAACGTGCCCCAGCGAATCTCCGCTGTCCTCAGGCCGGCGCGGGACGCCGGTCTGCTGCCCATGTTCCCGTTTGGTAGCGACTTCACCGAAGTAGAACAGCGCCTGATCCCCGCACTACAGATCCTCAGCGCTGCATCGGCGTCGCCGCAGAAGCTCGCTGGATTGTTCTGGGAGGGCATGACGCATACAGCCAGCGCATCTGATGAGGCGGCGCTGGCGCGGCTCGGGCTCGATCGTCCGGCCACATGGGCCGAACGCGCCTATCGTCTGCTGGTTTCCGCCGCGCTCGCGCGCAGCGGCTCAGCCTAGCGATTCTTGTTGACCGGCTTCCGCTTCTCGATGAAGGCGGCCATGCCTTCTGAACGGTCTTCCAGCGCGAATGTCGCGTGAAACAGATCGCGTTCAACCTTGAGGCCTTCGGTGAGCGGCGTCTCGAAGGCGCGATTGACGGCGTTCTTTGCCATCGTTGCCACCGGGCGCGACATGGCGGCGATCTTTTCCGCCATAGCGATGGCTTCTTCCATCAGCTTGTCGGCTGGGACAATGCGGCTGACGAGGCCAGAGCGCTCGGCTTCCGCCGCATCCATCATGCGGCCCGTCAGGCAGAGGTCCATCGCCTTTGATTTGCCGATGGCGCGGGTGAGGCGTTGGGTGCCACCGATGCCGGGAATGGTGCCAAGAGTGATTTCCGGCTGGCCGAACTTCGCGGTGTCTGCGGCGATCATGATGTCGCACATCATGGCGAGTTCGCAGCCGCCGCCGAGCGCATAGCCTGAGACGGCAGCAATGGTCGGTTTGGTACAGGTGGCGACACGGTCGCCGCCGATCGCGGTGAAGTCGCTGGAGAACATGTCGATGAAGCTCTTTGGCTGCATCTCCTTGATATCTGCTCCGGCGGCAAATGCTTTCTCGCTGCCGGTCACGATGATGCAGCCCACGTCGGTGTCGGCTTCCAGCTCGTCGATGGCGATCTTGATTTCGCTGAACACACCGAAAGAAAGCGCATTGAGCATCTTCGGGCGATTCAGCGTGATGATGCCGACCGCGCCTTTGCGCTCAACGATGAGGTGTTCGTAGCTGCTCATGTTCCATCCCGCGGATTTTTGCCGAAGCTGCCAGGATCGGCAGCCCCGCGCAATTTGCCCGCTCGGGGGATGGGGTTCAAGCCATAAACATACGGGCCGCAGAGGCCATGGTCAGCAAACCGCCAAATGCGATGAAGATCTTGCCAACAAGGGAGGTCTTGTCCCAGGTCGTGCTGCTCTCGGTGGCGACTTCCGGTGCCGGCGTATCGATGGTGGCCTTTGCGAGCGTCAGCGGCGGCTTGTCGTTGCTGATGGCACGATCGAGGTCGTTGAGCTGGTCAGCGGCAACGAGCTGCGCGTTGCTGGCGCCGGAATCCGGTGACATTGTTGCGGGCTGTTCCTGCTGGCCGCCGATTTGGCCAAGCGCGCCGCCGGCTTGCGATGACATGTTGTAGGTGTTGGTCGCTGCGGTCTCGGAGGGCCATTGCGCATTGGCATTAGCAACCAATGATGGGATGGCGGTATCACTGCTTCCCGGCTTCGCGTCTTCCGTCTTGGCGGTGTCCTCCTCAGCGGGCTTTTTCGACGCCTTGGTTGCCTGCCGGTCGGACTTGCGCGATTTCGTTTCGCTCTTCCTGGCACTGCGGTGTTTGGTGGCCTTTGCGGCTGGTTCGGCGGACGTGTCTGCGGCGCTGCCGACCGCTGCGGCCGGCTCGGATGCCGGGGCGTCGTTTTCGGTCGCGTGAAGCGGTGCCGATGTGCAGATCCACAATCCGGCTGCGATGACCAATGCCGCACGCCCGCTGGCTCTGATGTTCATGGAAATCTCCCCAAAATACCGGCCCCCAATGGCCGCAAGGGAAACTGCGCAGGTGTTCACACCGGGGCAAAAAAAGGGAATCTTCGGACGAGTCCGGCAAAAACGGGGCATGAACACCGCCGCAGCCATCGTCTCCACAGGCGTCGGCAAAAATCTGCCTTTGAAATCAAGGCGACGGATGTCACTCTGACGGTTCGATGTTATGAGCCGGATGTCCTTGAAATCTTCGGCTCAGGGTTGGGGCGCAGGTGAGGGTTTCACGGTTCCGTGATTTTTCTCTCGGCTGACGTAACAAATTGAACTATCCGCCGAATTGGCTTTAGGAGCGCGCGTGCGCGGACGTGACGACGAATGGACCGATCTGATGCGGTCGGCCAATGCAGGGGATAGCGTTGCTTATCATCGCCTGCTGAAGTCGGTTACGCCCGTGCTGCGTGCCGGAGCGCGGCAGGGCCTGTCACGGGCTGGCCAGCCGCCCGATCAGGCCGAGGATATTGTGCAGGACATTTTGCTGGCGGTGCATTTGAAGCGGCAGACCTGGGACGCGAACGCGCCATTCGCGCCGTGGCTGTTTGCGATCGCCCGCAACAAACTGATCGATGCGCTGCGCCGGCGCGGACGTCGGACCTTCGTCAATATCGACGATTTTGCCGAGACGATTCCGAGCGAAGCGCCCGCCGAAACATTGCCCACCGTCGAGATATCCAATCATCTCGCCGATCTTCCGCCGCGGCAGCGCGACGTGTTGCGATCGATCGCGGTGGAAAGCGCATCCATCAAGACCACGGCGTCGAAATTGTCGATGACCGAAGGCGCCGTGCGCGTGGCGTTGCATCGTGGGCTCGCGAGCCTCGCAGCCAAGCTGCGAAAGGATTGACCATGGATACCGATCGCCTGATTCAAACGCTCGCCGCCGACAATGATCAGAGGCCGCGTCCCGTGAGCACGCAGCTCGCGATGGCCTTGTTGGTCACGCTGCCGGTGGTGGCGGCGATGTTGCTGGTGACGCTTGGCATTCGCCCGGACTTCATGTCGGCGATGCGGAATCCGTTCTTCGATACGAAGTTTCTGGTGACCTTGGCGCTCGCCATTCCAGCCATCGTGATCAGTGTCCATCTGTCCCGGCCCGAGGCGTCGTTGGGGCGCTGGATCTGGCTGTTATTGTTGTCGCCGTTCATTCTCATCGTTGCGTTGATCGTCGAAATGACGATGCCGCAGCGCGCGCCGATGATGGTGCGCATTATCGGCAGAAACTCGTCGCTGTGTTCGGCGGCGATCACGTTGCTGTCGCTGCCGATCCTTGGCGGCGCGATGATTGCGCTGCGCCACGGTGCGCCGTCACGCCCCGCCATTGCCGGTGCGCTCGCGGGATTGATGTCAGCCGGGCTAGGGGCGACGTTTTACGCCGCGCATTGCGCGGACGACTCGCCGCTGTTTGTCGCGACCTGGTACACGCTCGCAGCCCTCGTCGTGGCGGCGCTGGGGGCAGCCATCGGTTCGAAAGTACTGCGCTATTGAGCAGCGCGTGAGCCACGCGTTCCGAGAAAAATGAATCCGGTCAGGCCGATGCCACGGCCGCATGACGGCCGCTCGCTGCCTTCGCGATGTCGCCGTTGAGCTCGCCGGCATAATCGTTGAAATCGACTTCCAGCGTGTAGCGCGCTGAATTGAGCCAGGTGCTGATCTTCCTCTGGTGGAAGTCGCGGACCTCCAGCGCCATGTCGCCAGGGCTGGGCAGGGCGACCTTTCCGGTCAGCACGGATGCGATCCATCGGGCCTGGATTTCGACCAGCGGTATGGTCGGCCCGATGGGCTGGACCAATCCGGCAAAGAACAGGCCGGGCCGGTTCGGCGGCGTGATGCGCCGATAGAGATCAACCATGCCACCGTCTTCCGGCACCGAGAAGATCTCGGGCGCGAGGAACGGGAAGCTGGTCTTGTAACCGGTCGCGTAGATCACCGCGTCGAAGCTCTCCTGGGTGCCATCGGCGAAGGCGATGGCGTCCCCCTCCAGCGCGGTGACGTTTGGCTTGATGCTGATCCAGCCATGGCCGATATAAGGCAGCAACTCCTGGCTCAACGTCGCATGTTCGCGCCACATGGGATGTTTCGGCTTTGGCACGCCGAAGCGGGTCTGATCGCCGACGGCGAGATAGATCAGCCGTGCCATGATCATGCGCGTCAGCAGTGTTGGGAATTTCAGTTTGCGCGCGAAGAAGGCCGGCCAGCGATCGATCGGGATGCCCATCATGTATTTCGGCATGATATAGGCGCCGGTTCGCGTGGACAGCACGACGCTGCTGGCACGTTTGCAGAGATCGACGGCGATATCGACGGCCGAATTTCCGATGCCGACGACCAGCACCTTCTTGTCTTCGAATGGTTGCGCGGTGCGATACTGGCTGGAATGAATCGCCGTGCCGTTGAATGTGCCCGAGAAGGTCGGCCAACGCGGATCCCAGAGATGACCATTGGCCACGATCACCGTCTTGTATTCGCGGGTGCCTTCCGTCGTCGTCACGTGCCAGCCGTCGTCGCTCTTTTCGACCGAGGTCACTTCGCAGTTGAAGCGGATGCGAGATCGTGCGCCAAATCGGTCGGCATAGGCTTCCAGATAGTCCAGCAACTGCTGATGAGACAGGAAGTCGGGCTTGTCGGCTGGAATCGGAAAATCGGAATAGCCGAGATTGTTGCGGCTGGTGTCGATATGCAGACTGCGATAGGCGCAGGACAGGCCATTGTCATTGCCGTAGCGCCACATCCCGCCGATATTTGAGCCCTTCTCGTAGATGTCGAAACTGAGCCCCTTGTCGTGCAGGGCCTTGGCAACGGCAATACCGGATGAGCCGGCGCCAATGATGCAGATGTCGGCCGCGGGCTCGATCATGCAGCAGATTTTTCGGCAAGACGCTGGCGATACTGGCTCACGATGTCCTCGAAACTCTTGTCAGCGACGACGCCGAGGGATGGCGCGCGGGTGGAGATGAAACCTTTCGGCCAGCTATCGACGATCTTCTTGAGATCGGGATCGGGGGCATAGGTCACGTTCGGCGTGGTGTTGGTGACACGTGCAATCGATTCAATAATGTCGTCCATGCTGATCGTCAAAGCAGGCTGATTGAGCGCGCGTTTGCCGCGCATTTTGGCTGGATCGGCATTGTGAAGCGTGATCAAATTCTGCGCAACGGTCTCCACCGAAACGATCGGCACTTTCGTGTCCGCGCGCAATGGGCAAATCGACGGCTTTCCGGCGACGCCATCACGAACGATGCCTGCGATACGGTCAGATACCGACTGTGTTGGCGGGCCGGGGTGCACCAGCACGATCGGCAGGCGCAGGGCGCGTGCATCGACCATTCCGTGACGTGTGGCGTCCGCCAGCATCAATTCGGCGATGGCCTTGTGCGTGCCATAGGAGGTCTGCGGCCGCTGCAAGTGGTCGTCATCGACATGATCAGGCAATAGCCCGCCGAAGACCGCGATCGAGCTTGGAAAGATCAGGCGGGGCGGAGCATCCTTCGCGCCGATGGCGTCGATCAATTCGGCCAGCGCCGAGACATTCACCGCCAGCGCGCGTGCCGGGTCCTGTTCTGCGGCGCTGGTTAGCACAGCGGCGAGATGAAACACGCTATGGGGCTTCCATGCAGCGATCTGCTTCAGCGTATCGGGGGCGTCGATGCCGGCTTGCAAGTGCCTCACACGCAGGTCCGATGCTGGCGGCAAATGTATGTCGAGAAGGAGGAGCTCCTCGATTGTTTCGCTTGCGCCCACAGCATTGGTGAGCGCGCTTGCTTGAAGCAGCGCAGAAGTGAGCGTTCTGCCGATGAAGCCACCGGCGCCTGTAATCAAGACGCGCATGAATCCCGCCCTGCTTGATGCCAACCCGTTCCGGCGTTGCTCGCCGTGATCGAGGCATCACTATCAGCGCCTTCACCGGCAAGTCGATGCCTGCTGACGGAATGGCTGCTCAGCGCAATTGGCGTTGCCGCGCTCGGTTGCAATGGCCAGACTGTGGCCATTCGCGTGGAAACATGTTGACTGACAAACGTCAGGCGGCAGGTAGGTCGGACGTTGCCTGCTGCATACGGTGGAAACGCAGGACTTGTTGCGCCGCGGAGATGCGGAGGCGCTCATAGGTCTCGCGGTCGGTCGCGCTGTCAGACATTTGCGCTCCAGCGAGTTGCTCGCGCATGTTGATGATGGTCTTGACGGTCTTCCATGAAAAATTCGCGACCTTGCACAGAATGAAAATGCCCTCGCTGCGGGATTCGACCATCATGGTTTCCGCGACGGAGATTGGCACGTTGGCCAGGCACGCGAGCGCGGCGTTAGCCTCGTCGAACTTGCCGGCTTCGGCGAATTTCGCCACTTCGTTTTCATCCAGCCGACCGTCTTCAAACAGCGAGCGTACGAGACCATGGGCTATGACGGTCTGCTGACTGATGCTGCCTGGTGCGGAGCGTGCCCGCCGCGCGACCTGCTGAACCACCAGCGATATGTCAGCGGCGTGGTGGACGTGGGCGGCTTCCAGCTTCGCCCGGACCGAGGCCGACGCCTTGGCGACGAGCTTCAGATAGTGGTGGCGTGGAATGGAGGGACGCAGGCCAACACACGTCGCAATCGTATCGTTGCCGTCAGCGCGGGAGAGCAGGGTATTGTAACCGCGCTCTGAAATGTCGGCGCCGTGGTTGTTGACGGTGTTGGTGACGACGGCGTCGTTGCCGCGTTCGACGAGAACATCCGTCAGGGCGCCGCTCAAGACCTTGCGTGTCGAAATCGCGAGCAGATGGTCCTGACTCTTGGTGCGTGCATTTTCGATCAGCGCATGGTCGTCGAGCTGCTCCGATTGGGAGAGCACCGGGGCGGCGACCTCGATCAAATCATCGAATGCGAGAGTCCGAACGACCCGGGGCGGTGCGACAGAGACGGGTGCCAATCGCTCGGCCAGAAGGGCCCTTGCAGACGCTTCCATATGTGTCAGCAGGCAATCGAAGATGTCGTCGAATACTGCGATCTGCGCGTCGGAGTAATCCACGGCATTGTTGACGAACAGATCCGTGACACGGCGCAGCGTTTCCACGCGCCGTGCGACCGTTCCGTGGGCCAGTGCGGCGTCAAGTTCGTCGAGTAAATTTGCCGATAACGGTGACTTCGAAGACATAAATCAAATCCCGTAATTCTAATCGTGTCCTGCCGCTAATATGTTGCGGCCAGGGGGTCGTGAAATTCGTTCAGGCGCTTGCAATTCGATTTCGTCCGCGCTCCTTGGCGGCATAGAGTGCGCTGTCGGCGCGTGCGAGTAAGGTGTCTGGCGTGTCGTTCGGACCCAATGTCGCAACGCCGCCCGAAATCGTCACGGTCAAGCCGTCGGAAAATGCGCTCCAATCCAGGGCTTCGACAATCCCTCGCAAACGGTCGAGCATTTGCACGGCCTTGTCATGCGGCGTGTCCGGCAGCACCAGCAGGAATTCCTCGCCGCCATAGCGGCCGAATTTGTCGATGCTGCGGATATTGGCGAAAATGGTGATGGCGAAGGTCCGCAGCACTTCGTCGCCGGTTGGGTGTCCGAAATTGTCGTTAATCCGCTTGAACCAGTCGAGATCGATCAGCGCGGCGGTGCAGGGTGTGTTGCTGCGCTGTGCGCGGATGATTTCATCGTCAAGCAGCCGCATGATGCAGCGGCGATTGAACGACCCCGTCAGTTCATCGAGTTCTGCGAGCTCTTCGATGCGCTTGTAAGCGGCTTCGAGCTCGACGCGCCGCCGAAACAGCGCGTCGCGTAGCGAGCTGGAGAAAATGCCAATGAACATGCTGCGGGCGATGGTCATCGAGAATGTCAGCAATGTGCCGAAGCGTTCGATCGAGTTGCTGGAGGGGAGCGTCAAGGGCAGATCGACGAAGAAATACAGCAGCGCGAGGCCGCCGGTCATGACGGTCCAGGCGCCGACACCTTCACGGGGCGAGGTACGCAAGGCGATGACATTGGCCACAAGAAACAATGCGCAGAGAAACACGACGGCGACATTGGGCGCTGTGTAAACGAAGGCGAGCAGAAGTGCGTAAGTGACAGCCGTGTAGGGCGCTGCGAAGAAATGATCGCGCCAGTCATCCGTCAAGCCGCTCTCGGAGATCGCGAGGAAGATCAGGACAGAGGCAAAAGCGCAGCCGGCATAGGCCGCGACGGTGGTGCCATCGATAGTGCCTGCTGCAAGGAAGACGAAAAGCAGCACGACATTGACGGCATGACTGGCAGCCGCGAGTGCGAGCATTTGCCGTCGCCGCTTCAGGCGACGTGCCAGCATATCAGACCGCAACTCTCCATCGACGGCTTCGAAGTCGCCGTTGACTGGATTCAAGACTGATGAAGCGGCTGCGGTCATTGAGCCCATCGATGGGTTTCGCTGACGAAACTCTAGTGCTCAAAGCCTTTAGGTTTGGTATCTATTGCCGCAAGTCAAATCTGGTAACCGGCTACTCATTTGCTGCTCCCGGCGACATCTGTCGACAGATCGCGTGCAGCGGGACTGCCAGAAGGTTTCAAGAATAGCTTTGTTGTTTAAGTAAAAATGCCCGGACCGATGACGGGCCCGGGCGAGTTGCCTTGATGTGGCGGACAAGCCGCCAGGACAAGTTACGGTATTCATTGACGAGGGTTTCGGGATATGGCTGCAAAATGCAGGTTCCGCCGTCTCAAGGCTGTTCCGGAAGCCACGACTTGGTAAGGTTGCCGCGTGAATCGCTGGCGTTCGGGTCGGAAATGCCCCAGCATTATGCTACCTGTTACCCGTTCCGCCCAAGAATAGGGCGGTAAAAGCCCGTTCGGCGCGGCTAAAGCAGCCGCGACCGGTATATTCCTGCCCATTCGAGAAGATTTTATCTTGTCAATCGAACCTCTTACATCCTCATTCAGACCAACCTTGCGAGACGGGCAGTGAGTGCAACACAGGCGGCATCGGATGAGATTCTGATCGCCCGGATTGCGCAAGGCGACCGTCTTGCCATGCAGGTGCTTTATGGCAGGCACCACGTCCGGGTGTTTCGCTTCGGCCTTCGGCTGGTGCGGAACGAACAGATTGCTGAGGATCTTATCAGCGAAGTGTTCCTGGATGTGTGGCGGCAGGCAGGCAAATTCGAAGGTCGTTCCGCGGTCTCGACCTGGCTCCTGGCGATTACGAGGTTCAAGGCGCTGTCCGCGCTGCGCAAGCGCAAGGACGCCGAACTGGACGACGAGACGGCCAACGCGATCGAGGATACGTCCGATAACCCCGAAGTGTCGGTTCAGAAAAAGGATACCAGTGACGCGTTGCGGAAGTGCCTGACATCCCTTTCGCCCGAGCATCGGGAAATCGTCGATCTCGTCTACTACCACGAGAAGTCCGTGGAAGAGGTGGCCGAGATCGTCGGAATTCCCGAGAACACCGTCAAGACGCGCCTGTTTTATGCGCGCAAGAAATTAGCCGATCTGCTCAAGGCAGCCGGCATTGAACGAGGCTGGCCATGATGGCGATGAGCAACAAAGTGCCGACCCAGGAGCCAGGCGAGATCGAGGCATTGCTGCCTTGGCACGCCGCGGGCACGCTCAACGCGCGTGATGCGCGCCGCGTCGATGATGCACTGGCCAAGGATCCGGAGCTGGCGAAGCAATATGCCGTGATCCAGGAAGAATATGCGGAGACCATTGGCCTCAATGAGAGCCTCGGTGCGCCGTCCTCACGGGCAATGCAGAAGCTGTTTGCTGCGATTGACGCCGAGCCGGTGCGCAGCGGATCGACATCGGTCGGTCTGTCGGCGCGGATTTCCGGATTTTTCGCATCGCTTTCGCCGCGGACGCTGGCGGCTTCGGCCGCTGTTGGCGCGCTTGCGATCATGCTGCAGGCAGGTGTGATTGGCACCGTGCTGATGCAGCGCGATACACACTCATTCCAGACCGCATCCTATGAAGCCGCGCCGTCGCCAGCGAGTGCACCGACCACTGTCACCCGGTCGCTCGCGCCGGCACCGGCCTCGGTAGAAGCTCCGACGCGCCTGTTCGTCCGTTTTGCGCCGACTGCGCGGGTGTCGGACATCACAGCGTTGCTCGACGGCTATCAGAGCACGATTGTTGACAGTGGCAAGGACGGGCTGTTCCGGCTGCAGTTCGGCAATCGGGTGATGACCAAGGACCAGATCGCCGGGCTGATCCGCCGGCTGGAGAACGAGAAGATCGTCAGCATGGCGGTTCAGGCGCAATAGGCGCCGTCGGTTGATCCGATCCGCATTGTGCGTGCGAGGCCTGTTCCATGAGACATGATCGTGGTGCCTCCGGACCGATAATGAAATGCACGGCCGCTGTGCTTTCGCTCGCCGTCGCATGGCCGTTCAGCCTTTCGGTCGCTGGCGCGCAGAGCATGATGCGCTCGCCGAGCCTCAATATCGGATCGCGCGTTCCCACGATCGCACCCAGCACAACGCCGCGCATCAATCCGAACATCGCTGCCGGGGCAGGTCGCATCGCCGGCCGCGGTCCGAGTATCGCGAGCCGCGGACCCATTGCTGGTCGCGTCGGTATTACCAGCGTCGGTCCGCGCGGTGCGGCGATCGGGACGACAGCCAGCCGGACACCGCCGATATCCTCGCGGCCAGGGCGTACGCCGCCGCCGAAGATCGTGGGCGTGCTGCCAACCATTCCTTATGTGCGCTATTCCCCCAACACCTATCCGAGCTGCGCCTATGCCAATCGCGCAGCATCCGGCGAATGCAACGAGAAGCCATTCGTTGCTGATCTGGGCGGCGGTGGCCCGACGCCGCGCAGTCAGAATGCGGGTGGTGGACCGCGCAGCAATGGCCCGCAGGCGGGCCTCAATACGCGCTATGTCCCCCGGCAGATTGTCGCCGAACTCGACAGCGCGCTGACGCCCGACCAGACGGATGCGCTGGCGCGCCGTCTGCGCCTGGAGCGTCTGTCGTCGCAGGATTTTCCGCTGATCGGCGCGACGATCAACCTGTTCCGGATCACCGACAATCGTTCGGTCGAAACTGTCGAGTCCCAGATGCGCGCCGAGGCTGACGTGCGCGCTGTGCAACCCAACTTCCGCTATGTGCTGCAGGATCAGGTGACAACGCCGGCACTGGGCGAGGGCGATCCCGCGCAATATGCGCTGGCGAAGCTGCGTCTGCCCGAGGCGCACAAGCTGTCCGCCGGTGCCAATGTCACAGTTGCTGTGATCGACTCTGGCATCGACGTCGCGCATCCCGAACTCGCCGATGCCGTCGTGGGTTCGTTCGATGCGCTTGGCAGCAAGGAAGGTGCGCATGTCCACGGCACTGGCATTGCGGGTGCGATCGTATCGCATGCGCGGCTGATGGGCAGCGCGCCGCGCGCGCGCATCTTGGCCATTCGCGCTTTTGGTGTGTCGCAGGGCGGTGCCGAGAGTTCGTCTTTCGTGATCCTCAAGGGTATCAACCACGCGGCCATGAATGGCGCCCAGGTCATCAATATGAGCTTTGCCGGCCCGCAGGATCCACTGATCGAGCGCGGTATTGCGGCGTCAGCCAGCAAGGGCATCGTGATGGTCGCGGCATCAGGCAATGCCGGCCCGAAATCGCCGCCGCTTTATCCCGCCGCAAGCCCCAGCGTGATCGCAGTCAGCGCCACAGATGCCTATGACAGGCTGTTCACTGCGTCGAACCGTGGCAGCCATATCGCCGTGGCTGCACCTGGCGTCGATATTTTCCTGCCCGCGCCGGACAACAAATATCAGATGACGTCCGGCACCTCGTTCTCGGCCGCCTATATCAGCGGGCTCGCCGCATTGATGATCGAGCGCAATCCGCAACTGCGGCCGAACGAAATCCGCAGCATCCTGATGACAACCGCGCGTGATCTTGGTGCGCCCGGCCGTGACGACCTGTTCGGTGCCGGAGCGGCGGATGCCTATAGTGCGGTATCGGCAGTGCAGGGCGCTCAGCAACCCGTGGCGACAGCGCCTGCGCCTGTCACGCCTGTTGTCGTCACCGCGCCGGCGCCGACGACGCGTGCGGTCGAGGCATCGTCGCCGTCGATGGCGTCAGACGTCCAAAAATAATCTCCTGATCGTTGAACGTTTGGCCGGGTGGACCGGACATATGGATGTGGGAGCGGCATTCCCTCCCCAACGAGGCCATATCCGGCGCATGCGCCCAAACATTCGCGCCGGTATAGCTTGACCCGTCCGGTTGTCCCCCCGGACGGGTCTTTCGTTTTTGTTAACCAAAAATTTTAACCTTCAGGTCATAGATTGCCGTGCATGGCCCGGCATCGAGCAAGGCTCAAGCAAGGCTTGACTGCAATACCTCAGGTTTGACGGGGCTTTCTCACGTGTTTCCAACGCAATTGTCCAAGTTTGACCACATTGCGCTGGACCCCGAAAACTTTTCCACAGAAACTCTCCAAGTATTGGTGAGTGATTCGTTTGTTGCTTTGCGTCCGTTTTTTCTCTTGCGGACATTTCCATGTCATCTCACCTGAATTTTCCTTACCCGCATGCCGGCATCGGTCGGCCACTGGCCCAGCGCTGGTGCGCTCTTGCCGAGAGCCGACTGGATTACCTGACAGAACTGTTCGAGAGCGGGCGGTGGCGCCGTTTTCACAGTGAAGCTGAATTCCTCGACAACATTCAGGAAGCCAAGGAAGCGGTTGAGCGCTGGCGGCTGACGGTCGAGGGCGAGACTGCCGCCGTGAGGCGCGTGCTGTCTCCGGAAGGCGTGATTTACCGGGCGCCGCGCGCCCCTGAACCACGGCCTGCTGCCGTCGCGGCTCCTGCCATTGCATCGGTTGCGCCCTTGCAGCCCGACATCGAGCCGGTGGCTGAAGCGGCTTCGCCCGTCCTGATTCCGATCGAAACCTTGTTGCGGCAGGCACCGCCACGCCAAGCGGCGGTGACGCCGGCAGATCTGGATTGGCAGAAGGCGCTTGATCCTCTGGTCATGAGCGCGCGCTATCCGATGCTGCGGACAGCGCTTTAGCGCACCGTGTTCCCGGACAGCGCAACCTGCTGATAGCGCTGTGCGCCATCGGCGGTGAGGTCAGGTGTCACCGGCTTTGCATGATCGAGGCCGACGACAGCGCCGCGTGGCGCGCCTGAAATCATGTTGTTGCTGACAAGCGCGGTGCCGGCGCCCGGTGCGACCGATACACCAATGCCGATGAAGCTGTTGCGCACGACGTTGCCGGTGATGGCGACATCGCGCAGATACTTGCCCCAGCCCGCGATCATGCCAAAGGACGGCGCGTTCTCGACGACATTGCCGCTGACGCTGGCGTCCGCCTCGATATAGATGCCGATGCCGGCATCGTCGTCGGGCGCCGTACCGATCGGCCGCTTCGGGAGCAGGTTGCGGATGATGTTGCCTTGTACCACTGCGATGCGGCCGCCCTCGTTGAAGTTGCAGACGGAGACACCGAGCGCCGCACCATCGACGGTATTGTTGGCGATCACCGCAGCCTCGAAGGCAAATTCCGAATAGAGCGCGACTTCGCGCACGCTCGACACGCTGTTGCCCGTGATGTGGATGTTCGATGCTGAGTTGCCGCGCACCGCCGAGTAATCGCAGTTGCGGATGCGATTGCCGGAGACGATGACATTGCCCGCACGATAGGCGTTGATGGCGTTGCCATATTGACCGGAGCCGCCAGGGCCGGCCTTGATATCCTCGATACGATTGTCGATCACTTGCGTGCCGTCATCGCCGATGGCGGTGCGCAGGATCTCGATGCCGTTGCTGCTGGTGCCGGAAATGGTGTTTTGCGCGACGATCAATCCCTGCGCATCGAACGAGACGATGGCCGTGGTGGCGATGTTGGTGAGTGTATTGCCGGTGATCGCGCCCGCCGTGTTGTCCAGCCAGATGCCCGCGCCGCCGCTATTGGTCACGGTGCAATCGCTGATGCGGAGTTCGCGCGCCTGCACCATGTGCAGCAGCCCGCGCCGCGGCGGCAGGTTGGCAAAATTGCCGTCCAGCGTGAGGCCGCTGAGGCTGACATAGTCCGCGCCTTCGCCTGACAGCAGTGACGCGCCGCCGCTGAAGGTGAGGGTCGTTGCACCGCGCATGCCGATGATCTGCGAGCCGCGCGCGAGCCTGAGCATGCCGGTGCGATAGTTGCCGGGCGGCAATGCGAGCGGTGCCTGCGCACGTGCCGCCTCGTCGATGGCGCGTTGCAATGCGCGCGTTTGGTCGTCCTGGCTATTGGCGCGCACGCCATATTGCGCGGCGTCGCGTCCGAGCGTCGAGGTGAGCGGGGCGGCGCGTGCCGCATCGCTCGATGCGGCGAATGCGCCGGCGGCGAGACCCGCGCCGGACGCAGTCAGCAGATGGCGGCGATGCAGGTCCATGGTTCGAGGTCCCGGTGGATGTCCGCTGATGAGGTAACGCAAGATGATGCGTGTGACGTTGCCAGGCGAGAGTGGCCGCGATGAATGTGCAGGGTAGGGTTAATGATGCGCTCACCTGCGCGCTGGAACGCAGCATGGGCTCGCTCCGGAGCGATGCGCCCGTGCTCTACCGATCCTGCGATCTCGCGTAACACTCTCGGTCGTCATGCGCGGACAGCGCGAAGCCAGCTTCGCAATGACCCAGGCCTCTCCCACGTCATGGCCGGACTTGTTCCGGCCATCCACGCCTTGCTGTGGATGTCGCCAAGGCGTGGATACCCGGCATGCGCCGGGCATGACGGCGTTTGGTTTGAGCGTGCGCGCGTCACGCTAGTTCAGATTCAACTGTCAAACAGCCACTGCTCTTCAGACATGCGTCATCACCCCCATTGTTTGCGGCGCGGGGGCGCCGTCGTCTCTTGCATTCCCTGCCCCCTGTGAGAGGGCGTGCGGAACGCCGGGTGCCCGTTGCACCCTTGGGCCTGATGCGAATGCGGTCTTCCGCAGGTTAGTGTGCATCAGGACTTTCGGAGGCGCCGAGCGATTGCCGGGCGTTCCGCATGCGGTGTTTTTTCGGTTGCTTGCACTTTGCCTCGACGAACGCTCCGATCGCGAATTAAAGTCCCAAGGCGATGGGAAGAGAGCCTCAAGCGACTAGGCCGAACGCGTTTTGACTTGGTCGTCCGTCACACTGTCCAGGGGGTCTTCCATCCGAAGGTCGGCCGTGTCCTTGCCAGTGGCAGTGCTGGCGCAGATCCGTCCTGCCCGAAGACAGACGTTCCCCATGAACCGCGTGACGCCGCATCTCCGGCGTCCACCGCATCCCACCCCGCGAACGTGACGATCGCGATCGCCCCTCTCAGTGGGGCAGGACAACGGGGAATATAAACCTGATAGGGATGGTGTCAACGGGAGATAGGAAAAAATGTTTAGGCGCGGGCTTGCCGCCCCACACTGTCATTCCCCGGCAAACCGATTGGTTTGCCTGAGGGCGCGGGCGCACCTTCGCGCACGCGAACCCGGAATCTCGACATGGGAGTCTCCGATCGTGCCAAACACATCGAGATTCCGGGTTCGCACTTCAGCGGCTTCGCCGCTTGCGTGCGCCCCGGAATGACAAGTGTGGATCGGGATTCCCCGGCACAATTGGAGTGGCTGAGGTTTGCGTTCTGTCGGCTTTGCTAAGATCGCGCCCCCGGAGTTTGGGCCAACGGGGGAGCGTGCAGGCGCATAATTTCGGACGTCGCTTCGCTGGGCGCCCCAAGGGCGCCCCGCGCTATCGTCCCTTCAGCGCGAGCTGGAAATCCTTCTCGGCCTGGGCGTCGCGTTCGTTCTTTTCCGGGCATTCGCCGGGCTCCGCCTGGCAGGGACGGATCTCGTAATCATTGTCGAGCACGCGGCGCGGCGTCGGCTTCGAATTCTTGGCTTCGACATCGGTGACAAGGCCGCTCTCGGCGGCAAGTTTCCACACGTCGGCTTCGGTCGGATAGGATTTACTCAGTTTAGCGTCGTCACAGAACAGTGCGTAGGGCATCGGATTGCTCCGGTAAAAATTGATAACGTTCATGGCGGCGCCGGGTTCGCCCCGACGTATTCCCAGACATTTCAAAATTGCGCGACGGCCATTCGGCTACGCCGCGAGAGCATTCAGCTCACCATCTTGTGAGACTTGAACAGGCGGCCCTTTTCCACCACGAGGATCACCGCCAGCGCGGCGAGCGTGCAGAGAAAGAGGCCGGTCGCAAACGGCAGCAGCGTGCCGTCATAGTGCTGCCCGATAACATAGCCGATCCCGATGCCGAGCAGCGTGGTCAGCGTGCCATAGAGCGACGATGCAGTGCCGGCGATGTGGCCTTGCGGCTCCATTGCCAGCGCTGTGAAATTGGCGAACATCAAGCCAAAGGAAAACATCATCAGCGCCGATAGCGCCATGAACAGCGGCAGTGGCAGCATGCCGTTGCTGGCCGCCAGCAGCATCGTGCTACCCACCGCGACATAGCCAAGCAGCGCGCCATGCGAGATCACGCGCATGCCAAGGCGATTGACGAAACGTGCATTCGTAAAACCGGCAATGGCGACGCCAAGCGCAATCGCTGCGAAGGCCAGCGGGAAGTAATGGCCGAGATGATAGATTTCGGTGAACACCTGCTGCGAGATGAAGACGAAGGCGAACAGCGAGCCCTGCAGGCCACCGGCGGCGAGCGCATAGCCCAGCGTCTGCCGGTTGGTCACGGTCTGCCGATAGGCCAGGAGGACGTCGCGCAGCGCGATCGACCTGCGATCGGCGACGGCGAGCGTTTCCGGCATGCGCACGGCGCTCCAGATCAGCGCCAATACGCCATAGAGCGTTAGCACCACGAAGATGCCGCGCCATTCGGTGAGCAGCATCACGGCCTGACCGAAAGACGGTGCAATCACCGGCACGGCGATGAACACCATCATCGCGAGCGATACGACACCGGCCATGCGACGGCCGGCATAGCAGTCGCGCACGATCGACACGGCGATCACGCGCGTTGCGGCGGTGCCGAGGCCCTGCAGCAGGCGCGCCAGCAGCAGGAGTTCGAAACTGGGCGCGATCACCGCCAGCAGGCTGGCGACACAATAGACAGCCATGCCACCGAGCAGGACGGGGCGGCGGCCGAACCGGTCCGACAGCGGACCGATGGCGAATTGCGCGACGCCGAAGCCGAGCAGGAACACCGACAGCACCGTTTGCAGCCGGTTCGCATCGGCGATTTTGAAAGCTGCGCCGAGATGGGGCAGCGCCGGCAGCATGATGTCCATAGCCATCGGATTCAGCGCCATGATCGAGGCGATCACGACGACGAATTCCGGAAATTTCATGGGGCTATGGGTCGATGACACCACCAGGGCGGCGTCGGCGTTGATGTCGGTCACAAAGCTATTCCTGAAAGCATTCCCGCCATTAGGGTGTTCATGCTGCGATGCACAAGTTGACTTTCGGCATGGCTGCGTCGCGGAAACCGGCGGAATTTCCCAATTGTATGAATTAATGTTCAGAGAATGGCCGGGAGCGTCGTTTCGACGGTCTTAAACCCCGGAATTCCGGGCCGTGTCACGCAGCTTGACCCGGGTCATGCGGATCATTTCCAGCAGGATCGCTTCACCGGTATCGGTGAGTTGGTTGGAGGTCATGCGGTGCGAGGTGGTGTCTTGCGCCAGCAGCGGCACATGGACGAAGGCCGCGAGGCGAGGGCCGCCGGGGGCGCGGGAGGCCTCGATGCCGCGCCAGGACAGATAATTGCAGAGATAGCGGCCGGCATCGCGTGAGGAGCGCACATCGGCGCCGCTGGCGAGGGCGACCCGGAGCAGACGCGCGGTGTGCGGGCCGAACATCTGCGCGTCGGCGCCAAGTACGATGCTGGCGCGGCGCACCGTTGTGTGGCCGGCATCGGGCCACAGCATCGACACCGCGTTGCGGGCGCGCGTCTCGATCCGGATATAGCGCGTGCGCGCGGCGAGGCCGAACATCAGCAGCGCATCCGGACGATGGCGTGCGATCAGCTCGGGCAGTTCGCGATCGACGGTGGCATAGGTGACGTCGAAAATATGCGCGATGCGGGTGACGTCAGCGAAAGCGGGGCGGCGCAGCGTTGCGAGTTTTCGCACCAGCGCCTGCGTCGGGTTCACCGGCGCGCCGGGGAAGGGGCCGAAGCCGGTGATGAGGATGCGGGGGGATGTACCGGGACGGTTCAACATTCGCCTCCATGATCGCGACGGCGCGCTAACCTCTCCCCGCTTGCGGGGAGAGGTTAGGGCGCGCTACCTCAACAACTCCACGATCGCTTCCGCCGCGACGGCAGGCGTCATCGTGCCGTCGGCGACGTCGCGTTCGACCTGTTTGACCTTGCTGCGAATGCCGGGATCGCTGCGCAGCCGCGCCTTCAACCGATCCTCCAGCATGGTCCACATCCACTTCACCTGCTGCTCGCGGCGGCGGGCGGCGAAATCGCCGGAGGCATTCATGGCGGTGCGATGCGCGACGACCTTGTCCCAGAGTTCGGCGATACCCGTTTTGGTCAGCGCCGAATAGGTCACGACTGGCGGATGCCAGTGCTCCGAGCGCGGCGCCAGGATATGCAGCGCGCCGCGATAATCCGCCGCGGTGATATTGGCGCGCTTGAGGTTGTCGCCGTCAGCCTTGTTGATGGCGATCATGTCGGCCAGTTCGATCAGGCCTTTCTTGATTCCCTGCAACTCGTCGCCGCCACCGGGCAGCATCAGCGCCAGAAAGAAGTCGGTCATGTCGCAGACCGCGGTTTCCGACTGGCCGATGCCGACGGTCTCCACCAGCACCACATCGAAGCCGGCCGCTTCACACAGCAACATGGCCTCGCGCGTCTTCGCCGCGACGCCGCCGAGCGTGCCGGAGGACGGCGAGGGACGAATGAAGGCGTTCGGATGAGCCGACAGATCGTTCATCCGCGTCTTGTCGCCGAGGATCGAGCCGCCGGTGCGCGCCGACGATGGATCCACCGCCAGCACCGCGACCTTGTGGCCCCTGTCGATCAGATACATGCCGAGCACGTCGATGGTGGTCGATTTGCCGACGCCGGGCGAGCCGGTGATCCCAACGCGAAACGCTTTGCCTGTGGCGGGCAGGAGTGCCTGCACGAGTTCGCGCGCGGCGGCCTGATGATCGGCGCGGCGGCTTTCCACCAGCGTGATCGCGCGCGCCAGCGCGGCGCGGCTGCCGGCGCGGAGGTCACGCGCGAGGGCGTCGATGTCGATGGGCGCTGTCGTCACTGCGGCCCCTTGTCGTCGTCCTTCGGCCGCTCGCCGGCGAAGATCGCGCTGCCCTCGGCGGACAGATAGGGCTTGAGTTTCTCCCACGGCACGAAGGCGTCGTAATCGCCCTCGGCATAGGAGCCGACCGCATAGGGGCCGTAATGGAAGCTGAGGCCGGAGCTCTTGCCGGCCGATGTCGATGGCGCCAGCGATACCGGCCCGATCTTGAGCAGCTTTGGCTCCAGCGCATCGACGAGGCTCATGTCGGGATTGTCGTTGTCGCGTTTTTTCTTCTCGACTTTGAGATCGGCGACGACTGCATCGCGGATCGCCGTCATCGCCGGGCCACTATCGGCGAGCTCGGTGAAGAAAGGGCGGATGCTGATCATCTTGCCGGCCTGCCTGTCCCACAGCAGCGTGTCGTTGGCACGATTGGGATGCGCGCCGCCGGTGTAGTTGTAGTCCGCGCGAATGATGCTGACATAGCGACCCGCGACCAACGAGCTTTGCGCATAGGTCCGCTCGGATTCCCATGGCCGGTTGCGCATGTCGGCAGGGAGATCGTTCATCTCCTTGCGCTGCGCGGCAAGCTCCTTGAGCGTCTTCGTAGCCCAGCCATTGCTGGCGGATGTGAGATATTTCAGCAGCGGCGCATCGGACTTGATCGCGGCATCGAAGAACACGGCGACCTCGGTGTATTTGGCCTTGAGCTGGATGTCGGGCTTTGGCTCGGCGGCGAGGGCCGCCTCACCGAACAGGAGACAGGTGAGGGCGACCAGCGCAAACGTCTTCAACACCCTTACTCCGCCGCCTCGCTGTGGCCCAGCCGCGCATTCAGCTTGTGGATCAGCTCTTCGGCCGCCTCCGAGATCACCGTGCCGGGCGGGAAGATCGCCTCCGCGCCGGCCTTGTAGAGTTCGTCGTAGTCCTGCGGCGGGACGACGCCGCCGATGATGATCATGATGTCCTCGCGGCCCTGCTTCTTGAGCGCGGCCTTCAGCTCCGGCACCGCGGTGAGATGGGCGGCGGCCAGCGAGGAGAGGCCGAGGATGTGCACGTCGTTTTCGACGGCCTGCCGCGCGGCTTCGTCGGCGGTGGCGAAGAGCGGCCCGATATCGACGTCGAAGCCGACATCGGCAAAGGCCGAGGCGATCACCTTCTGGCCGCGGTCGTGGCCGTCCTGGCCGATCTTGGCGACGAGAATACGCGGGCGGCGGCCCTCGGCGTCCTCGAAGGCGTCGATCAGCGCCTGAACCTTCTGGACCTTGTCGTTCATGGTGGACGCCTCGCGCTTGTAGACACCGGTGATGGATTTGATCTCGGCGCGGTGACGGCCGAACACTTTCTCCATCGCATCGGAAATTTCGCCGACGGTGGCCTTGGCGCGTGCGGCATCGATGGCCAGCGCCAGCAGGTTGCCGTTGCCGTCCTTGGCCGAGCGCGTCAGTGCGGCCAGAGCGGCATCGACGTCGGCCTGGCTACGCTCGCCACGCAGGCGCTTCAGCTTGTCGATCTGCAGCCGGCGCACGGTGGAGTTTTCCACCTTGAGCACGTCGAGCGCTTCTTCATTCTCCGGCTTGTACTTGTTGACGCCGATTACCGCCTGGCGGCCGGCATCGATGCGTGCCTGGGTCTTCGCCGAGGCTTCCTCGATGCGCAATTTGGGCACGCCGGCCTCGATGGCCTTGGCCATGCCGCCGAGTTCTTCCACTTCCTGGATGTGCGCCCAGGCCTTGGTGGCGAGATCATGTGTCAGACGCTCGACGTAATAGGAGCCGCCCCACGGATCGATGATGCGGTTGGTGCCGGTTTCCTGCTGCAAAAATAGCTGCGTGTTGCGGGCGATGCGTGCCGAGAAATCGGTCGGCAGCGCCAGCGCCTCATCGAGCGCATTGGTGTGCAGTGACTGGGTGTGGCCCTGCGTCGCCGCCATCGCCTCGATGGTGGTGCGCATCACGTTGTTGTAGACGTCCTGCGCGGTCAGCGACCAGCCCGAGGTCTGGCAATGGGTGCGCAGCGACAGCGACTTCGGATCCTTCGGATTGAACTGCGTCAGCAGCTTGGCCCAGAGCAGCCGCGCGGCGCGCATCTTGGCGACTTCCATGAAGAAGTTCATGCCGATCGCCCAGAAGAACGACAGCCGCGGCGCAAAGCGGTCGACGTCGATGCCCGCGGCGAGACCCGCGCGCAGATATTCGACGCCGTCGGCCAGCGTATAAGCGAGTTCGAGATCCTGCGTCGCGCCGGCCTCCTGCATGTGATAGCCGGAGATCGAAATCGAATTGTACTTGGGCATCTTTTGCGAGGTGTAGGCGAAGATGTCCGAGATGATCCGCATCGAGGGCGTCGGCGGGTAGATATAGGTGTTGCGCACCATGAACTCTTTCAGAATGTCATTCTGAATCGTTCCGGTCAGCTTCTCCGGCGGCACGCCCTGTTCTTCGGCGGCGGCGACATAGAGCGCGAGGATCGGCAGCACCGCGCCGTTCATGGTCATCGACACGCTCATCTGGTCGAGCGGAATACCGGCGAACAACGTGCGCATGTCATAGATCGAGTCGATCGCCACGCCGGCCATGCCGACATCGCCCGAGACGCGCGGATGATCGCTGTCATAGCCGCGATGGGTGGCCAGATCGAACGCGACCGAGAGGCCCTTCTGGCCGGCGGCGAGATTACGGCGATAGAAGGCGTTGGAATCTTCCGCGGTGGAGAAGCCGGCATATTGCCGGATCGTCCAGGGCTGGTTGACATACATGGTCGGGTAGGGGCCGCGCAGGAATGGCGCGATGCCGGGATAGGTATCGAGGAAATCGATGCCATTGACGTCATCCTCGCCGTAACCCGGCTTCACCAGGATGCCTTCGGGCGTCAACCATGGTTCGCCCTGCGACGGCGCGCCGGCGGCACGGGCGGCGAAATCGATCTCGGCGAAGTTCGGAATCTTGCTCACGAGCGGCGTTCCTTCAATTTCTTGATTCTTGTTTCGCAGTCAGCGAGGCGTTGACGTATTTGGGGTTCACCGGCCGTTTGTCCGCCGGGGACGAGAAAGATGAGTTCGAATACTGTAATCGGAATGCCGAAGACGGTTATCTTGCGCATTCCGATCAACGCCATGAGCGCCAGGACGATGGTCAGCGCGACAACGTTCAACAGACTATATTCACCTGCTATCACTCCGGACACGAAAATCCACCCGAGGAGCAAGAGCATTCCGGCACACAACCCGACGGCCAACGGCGGGATCGTCGTGGAAGTCGACGGATTGCGATAATCGAGTGTCGGATTGTGATAGTCGATCATCGACTGCAAGCGGGCTCGCTCCGCTTCGAGTTTATCCAGCTCGTGTTGGTGAGACATGAGTCAGTTCCCATCATCTCAATCATGATCCGGGTGCTGATAGCTGAACACTTCCGCGCATTTCTCCGGTCCGAAATTCTGCATCGTCGTCTTGCTCGGCAGGTTCGACACGTTGCCGACCCAGCCCAGGCGTGACTCCGTGCCGAATTGCTGCGTCGGCACCACGCGGTCCGGCCTGTCGAAGGCGCCGGTCATGATCTCGATTTTGGGGCCGCCGATGGCGCGATAGCTCAGCGGCGTGCCGCATTTGGCGCAGAAGTCGCGCTCCGCAATCGACGATGACTTGAACGCCGCCGGCTTGCCGCGGGTCCATGCAAAGTTCTCGTTCGGGATATCGGCCAACGAGGCGAATGGCGCGCCGGTGGCCTTCTGGCACATGCGGCAATGGCAGATGCTGACCCGGGTCGGCGCAGCCGACAGCGCAAAGCGGATCGCGCCGCATTGGCAGCCGCCGGTCAGCGCGGGTTTGCTCGCCGTTGCCGTCATGGCTTACTCCATCAGGCCGAATTTAGTAGATCGTGGGCCTGCACCAGCATCGCCAGCGCATCGCCGCCGGCAATGATAAAATCCCTAACGCCTGCGTCGCGCAAGGGCGCCTCGAGGTCGCCGGGGCGGCCTGCCAGATAGATATGCTTTGCGCCGGCGGCCTGAAGCGCTTTTGCTGCGGGCGCGGCCTGGCCGGCATAGAGCTTGTCGGACGAGCAGATACATACCAGCGCGGCGCCGGAGGCCTTCCAGGCCTTGGCGAGTACGGCGGGATCGGCGAACCCGTCGCTGTCGAGGGCTTCGATGCCGCCGGTCTCGAAGAAGCTCTTGGCGAAGGTCGCGCGGGCCGTGAAATCGGCCGGCGTGCCGAGATTGGCCAGAAACACTTTCGGACGGGCACCCTTGCGCGCCAGCAGATGATCCGACTTGTCGCGCAGCGCCTCGAAGGGCGAGGCCAGCCGGATCGGTTCCAGCGGGTTGAACTTGATCTTGTCCTTGCCATAGGGCTTGCCGGGGATCGGCTTCACCTTCAGCACGGTGGCGCGGGCCTCATGCAGGTTCGGGAATTCGCTGGCGCCGGTGAGCACTTCGCGGCGCTTGGCGACGCTGGCCTGACGTGCAGCGCGGGTGGCGGCGACCTTCGGCTGGATCACATTGTTGCCAAGCGCCGGGAAAGCGCCGCCGGCTTTCTCGATGTCCTGGAACTGCGCCCATGCGGCGTCGCACAGTTCGCGCGTCAGCGCCTCGATGCCGCCGGCACCGGCGGCGGGATCGGTGACCTTGGCGAGATTGGACTCTTCCAGCAGCACCAGTTGGGTGTTGCGCGCAGCACGGCGTGCGAAACCGTCGGGCAGGCCGAGGGCCAGCGTGTGCGGCAGCACGCAGATGGAGTTGGCACCGCCGAGACCGGCGGCGAAGGTCGCCATGGTCGCACGCAACATATTCACATAGGGATCGCGCTGCGTGAGCATGCGCCATGCGGTATCGGCAGCGATGAACAGCGGCTTCGGCGCGAGGCCACAGCTTTCCTCGATGCGCGCCCAGAGCAGGCGCAGCGCGCGGAATTTCGCCATGGTGAGAAATTGATCGGCATCAGCCGCGAGACGCGCATAGACCATGCCGCGGGCCGTCTCGAGCGGAATGTTATGGTCTTCCATCGCGCGCAGATAGGACACCATCACTGCGAGGACGTAGGACAGCTCCTGCACTTCGGAGCCGCCGGCATCGTGAATGATGCGGCCGTCGGCGACGGCGAACGGGCCCTTGAAGCCTTGCGCGGCGAGCTTCTTGATGGTGTCGGTGACGGCGGGCGCCATCTCCCACCAGTTATAGGCGCTGGTGCCCCATACTGCGGTGGCGCCGATGGGATCGAGACCAAAGCGGATGTCGCATGTGGCGGGATCGATGCCCTTCGTCTTGATGTAATCGGCCAGATGCGTCACGGCCATGCGCGACTGCGGGCCGGCATGGAGTTCGATGCCGATGCCGGCGTCGAGGTAAATGCCGTCGAACAGCGTCTCGATGGTGTCGGGCGACGCGACGAGGCCGAAGCCACGCGCGCCATTGGCGCCTTCGAACACCAGCGTGAGACCAGTGGCGCCGTTTTCGAGATCGTGCAGGGCCTGCTTGTTCGACTTCGCGGCATCGGGGTGGTCGATCCGCTGCATGATCTGCCATGGCGCCGCGGCCGGCCGGCCGGCAATCGGCGCCGCATCCTGGGCGCGCGGATAGATCGGCTGGATCTTGACGCCGTCATAGGTCTTGCTGATCAGCTTCTCGAACGGCGCGCCTTTCAGCACGCCATCGACGAGCTTGCGCCAGTCATCGTAACTCGCAGGCGCAAAATCGGCGGCCAGCCGCAGGTCGTCAGTCGCAGTCGACATTGAGGAACTTCACTCCCGGTATTGCTTCGTGGTTGAGCCGGAAAATGCCATGCCGAGAAGGGGTTGCCAATGGCTGTTCGAGCATGGGGATGCGCGGAATTGGCGCGTGGAGCCGGGAAGCGCGGCCGTTTCCCTCTCCCCGCAATGCGCGGGGAGAGGGTGGCGCGGACGAAGTCCGCGACGGGTGAGGGGCGGGGCACAGAGCTAAACCAATCTGGTCCGAGCTGGTCGCGCCGTGGGATCTGCGAGTGATCTTGTGAGGATAGTTCCGGCGTGTTGGCGCTCAATCCAGATCCGGCAGCTTCTCGATGCCGTCGGTTGAGAGGGCCTTCAGATGCTCGGCAACGGTCTTGCCGGCGATGACCCGGTCCGGGGCGATCTCGGCCAGCGGCACCAGGACGAAGGCGCGGGTGGTGGCGCGGGGATGCGGCAGGTGCAGTTCCGGCTTGGCGATGACCACGTCGTCATAGGCGATCATGTCGAGATCGAGCGGACGCGGACCCCAGTGCCCCTCGGCAACGCGGTTGCGGCCGAACTTGTGTTCAATCCTGTGCAGCGTGAACAACAGCGCGTGCGGATCGAGTTCGGTCTCGATCTCTATTGCCGCATTGACGAAGTGGTCCTGCGGCACATCGCCCACCGGCGGCGTGCTGTAGTCTGCCGAGCGTTCGATCAACGCGGCCTGCGTCATGCCGCAGATATTGCCGATCGCCTTGCGGAACGTCGTGCGGACATCGCCGACATTGCCGCCGAGCGCGATGAGGACGCTGGCCATCGGTTACGCCCGCGATCTGCGCAGCACCACGCCGACATCGTCGAAGATCGCGGCGATCGGCGCGTGCGGCTTGTGCACGGTGACCTTGACGGAGCTGATACGCGGAAAATCCGCGAGCACCGCATCGGCTACCGCACCGGCGGCGCGTTCCAGCAGCTTGTAATTGGTGTCCTTGAAAGCAGCGATCGCGGTGGCGACGACATTGGCATAGGACACGGTATCGGCAAGGCGGTCGGTGCGCGAGGCAAGGTCGATATCGGCGTCAAGTTCGAGATCGATGACGAAGCGCTGCCCGACAACGCCTTCGTAATCGAGCACGCCGTGATGGGCATGCACGGATACGCCCTTGATGAAGATCATGTCGGTCATCTTAAGTCCTCGATGGCTGCGGTGACGCGCAGGGCCTGAACGGTTTCCGCGACGTCATGGGCGCGGACGATCTTGGCGCCGTGCCGCACCGCCAGCAGATGCGCGGCGAGCGATCCGCCAATGCGCTGCTGTGGCTCCGACGGCACGACGGTCGATATGAATTTCTTGCGCGAGGCGGCGATCAGCACCGGCAGGCCGAAGCTGGTCAGCGCGTCGAATCGCGCCAGCGCAATCATGCTCTGCTCAGGCGTCTTGCCGAAGCCGATGCCGGGGTCGAGTACGATGTGGCCCGCGGGGATGCCGGCCCTGGCGGCGATCTCCAGCGAGCGCGCGAAAAAGTCTTCCATGTCGGCGACGATATCGATGCTGCCATCGACGTCGTCGCGGTTATGCATGACGACCACAGGCGCGCTGTGCTCGGCGATGACGCGCGCCATGTCGGGATCGCGCTGCAGTCCCCAGATGTCATTGGCGATGGCGACGCCGGCGGCGAGCGCTTTCGCGACGACGGACGCCTTCATGCTGTCGATCGACACCGGCGTGCCGAGCGCGACCACGTCGGCCAGCACCGGCACGAGCCGCGCCCATTCTTCATCGGCGGTGACAGGCCGGGACCCATAGGGGCGCGTGGACTCGGCGCCGATGTCGATGATCCCCGCGCCCTCGGCGATCATTCGCCTGGCCTGCGCCAGCGCACGCTCGGGGGCATCGAACTGGCCGCCATCGGAGAAGGAATCCGGGGTGACGTTCAGGATGCCCATCACGGCAGGCACCGGCGATGCCAGCAGCGCGGCCAGCACCGGGTGGGCGGTCGGAACAGAGGTGGTCGGACGCGCGATCATGAGGTCGCTTTGCGCGGTCAGGGGGGGGGAGTCAAGATGGATCAAAACGTCATTCCGGGGCGCATGCGGCGTGAGCCGCAGGCGAACCCGGAATCTTGCAGTGTGAAGCGATCCGGTGTTTCAGCCATCTCGGGATTCCCCGTCACTCCAATCGGAGTGGCTGAGGTTCACGCTCCGCTAGCGCTGCGCGTGCCCTCAGGCACACCAATTGGTGTGCCGGGGAATGACGAGAGGCTTAATACGAAATCTTCAGCGGCAGCTGGCGGGCCTTTTCGATCAGGTCGCCGACCGACTTCTCCGAGGGCATCACCCGGACCAGCTTGCGCTTGTCGTTGGCGTCGCGCATCGCCTGAGCCAGGCGGGCGGGATTGCGGTGGGTCAATTCGCGTACCGTGTTGACGCCGGAGGCGCGGAGCAGTTCGGCCTTGGCCTTGCCCATACCGGGGATGCGCAGGTAGTCGGCGAGGTTCGCCCATTCGAGCAGTTGCTGTTCGCTGAACCCGGTCTTGGCAGCGAGTTCCTTGCGGCACTTCGCGGAGTGAGCGGCGTCCAGCAGCCCCTCCATGGTGCGGATGCCTGCCTTTTTCAGTTTGGTCGCGGCGAAGGCCGTCAAACCGTCAATCTTGGAGATGGGATATGTCATGGTACTCAGACGTATGAAGATCGGACGTATGAAGATGCTGGACGCTTACGCGCGGCTGCTGACGTAACAGACGGTCAGGAGAACTGGCTCAGGCCAGGTGTGCCGGCAACGATCTCGTCCATGGCATCCGCGCCGATCTTCTCGCGGCCGAACTTGAACAGTTCGCGCGCGACGCTCTGGATCTCGCCCATGCCGAGGCCAAGACCCATCAGCTTGCTGCCCAGGGCCATGATGCCGCCGCCCATCAGGCTGCTCAATCCACCACCGCCCTCTGACGATGCGATGGCTGCATCCGCACCCGGAATTTTTTCGATGAGCGCATTGACCGGCGCGGCCGGTGCTTCCTTGCGCAGGAACCCCAAGATAATGCCGACAGCCTTTTCAGCCACAGCTTCGTCGATGCCGACCTTTGCGGTCAGCGCTTTGATCAATTCGTCCATGATGCCCCGCCTCACATCGGTTGAGTGCCGATGCCCTTATGTTGAAAAGTGATCTTGAGCCGCTGTGATTCGAATTACAAGCGCGCCAACTCGCCCGACGTGCGATTCAGTGTGATCGCGTATCGAGTGTTGCACCAATGCAAGAGCAAACGTGAAATTTTGGTCAATTGTTCGCAGATGCGACAGCGCCGTACTTTGGAAAGAGCAAAAAGATACGGCTTGTGTTTCGTCCTGGGAACGACGGACGGGTTTCAGGTGTGTCGGGAATGCTTTGCGTTTCAATCGCTCGCCAAGATGCGGTAAGATCATGGTGAGCCGCAAATTTTTTTGAAATCTTTTTCTTGATGCGCGCGACAGAGGCGATCCGATGGCGACCACCGAACTGAAGTCAGGCGATACCGACGGCAAGATCTTCATCGGCAAGGGCGACCAACCGGCATGGCTGACGCTGGCCCTCGGCAATCGCCACGGTCTCGTCACGGGCGCGACGGGAACAGGTAAAACCGTATCGCTGCAGGTGATGGCGGAGGGCTTTGCACGTGCCGGTGTGCCGGTCTTCGCTGCGGACATCAAGGGCGACCTCTCGGGTATCGCCGAAGTCGGCGAGGGCAAGGACTTCATTTTGCAGCGCGCCAAGGAGATGGCGCTGACGTTTCAGCCCGATCAGTTCTCGACCGTGTTCTGGGACGTGTTCGGCGAGCAAGGTCATCCCGTGCGCGCGACCATTTCGGAGATGGGGCCACTATTGCTGGCGCGGCTGCTCGATCTCAACGATGTGCAGGAAGGCGTGCTCAACGTCGCCTTCCGCGTCGCCGACGAGAACGGCCTGACGCTGCTCGACATGAAGGATCTGCGCGCACTGCTGGATGCTATCGTGCCGATGACCGCCAAGAAAGACGAGGTCGATCCACTCGCCGATGTCCGCAAGTCGGCCTTGAGCTTTGGAAACGTCACCAAGGCGACGATCGGCACCATCCAGCGCCAATTGCTCGTGCTGGAGAACCAGGGCGCCGATAAATTCTTCGGGGAGCCGGCGCTGGAGCTGAAAGATTTTCTGAAAACCGACCGCGACGGCCGCGGCATGGTCAATATCCTCGTCGCCGACAAGCTGATGTCGAGCCCGCGGCTCTACGCAACCTTCCTGCTGTGGCTGCTTTCGGAACTGTTCGAGGAATTGCCTGAAGTCGGCGATCTGCCGAAGCCCAAACTGGTGTTCTTCTTCGACGAAGCGCATCTCTTGTTCAACGATGCGCCGAAGGCGCTGCTCGACAAGATCGAACAGGTGGTGCGCCTGATCCGCTCCAAGGGTGTCGGCGTCTATTTCGTCACCCAGAACCCGATCGATGTGCCCGATCGCGTACTCGCCCAGCTCGGCAACCGCGTTCAGCACGCCTTGCGCGCCTTCACGCCACGCGATCAGAAGGCTGTGCAGGCGGCAGCACAGACCTTCCGTGCCAATCCGAAACTCGATACGGCCACGGTCATCACCGAACTCGGCAAGGGCGAGGCACTGGTCTCATTCCTCGAAGGCAACGGCACGCCTGCAATGGTCGAACGCATCATGGTGCGTCCGCCGACCGCACGGATCGGGCCGATCACGCCTGAGGAGCGCAAGGCAATCCTCGCGGCGAGCCCGGTGAAAGGCAAATACGACACCGCGATCGATTCCGAATCCGCCTACGAGACGCTGCAGAAGCGCATCGCCGGGACGGCGGCGACGCCCGCCGAGGCTGGCGACGCGGCGGGCGGTGGTGGCGGTGGTGGTGGATTTTTGGGCCAGCTCGGTGCCATCGTCGGCACCATCTTCGGCACCAATACCGGCCGCAACAGGCTCTCCACCGGCCAGGTGATTGCGCGCAGCGTCACCCGCAGCGTGACCAACAAGGTGGTCGGCGGCATCGTCGCCAATATCGGCAAGCAGGTGGGCGGCTCGCTGGGCAGTTCGATCGGCCGCGAGATCGTACGCGGGACGCTGGGCGGGATTTTGAAGCGGTAAGTGCCATTCACCACGTCGGTATACGCCGGCCTGCGCCTTTGCAGGTCCGGCGCCATCTGCTACCCACCGCGGTCTGAACGCGCTGCCTTGGCGCGTCTTTGAAGCGGGACTGCGAAGTGACGAAAAGTGACGGCGAAATGCCGGTTTTGCGGTGGCCGTCCTTGCGGCAGCCGCTCGACGTGCTGTTCCTGATCACCTGCGTCCTGCTGACGGCGGATGTGCTCGTTCCGGAAATCTTCGGCAACGGCAAGACCAAGGACTACGCGCTGTGGTTCTGGGCTGGGCGGCAGGTGCTGCATGGTGCGCCGCTCTATGAGGCGAAGACCAATGGGGCGCTGGACTTCATCTATCCACCGCTGTCCGCGGTCTTGCTGGCGCTCCCGAGCTGGTTCGGCAAGGTCCCGCTTTATCTCTTGCTCTCGATCCTGAATTCGGCGGCCTGGGCGATCACCAGCCAGCTGTCCAATGCCATGACCGGCTCGAAGAAGATTCCGGCGGCGTGGCTTGCGGCGCTGCCGGGCTTTGCGACCATCACCTTCGTGTTCGACATGTACGATCTCGGCCAGCCCAATCTCGTGCTGCTGGCGATGATGCTGCTCGGCTTCTGGTGGATGCAGAAGGATCGGCCGTGGCTCGGCGGCAGCATGTTCGCGCTGGCAACCGCTATCAAGGTGTTTCCGGTGGCGGTGCTACCCTATCTGATCTGGCGGCGGCACTGGGCGGCCTCGGCCAGCATGATCATCTGCACGCTGCTGTTGCTCTATGTCGTGCCGGCGCCGTTTCGCGGCTTCGAACGCAATGCGGCCGAGGTGAAGACCTGGTACACCGAAATGGTCGGCTCCAGCTCCGAGAAAGGCTTCGGCCAGCGCGACGAACAGAACTGGTCCTGGGTCAATCAGTCGATCATCGCGATGACGCATCGTCTGGTGCGGCCGATCGATTATTTCCAGGACGATCGCAAGCGTGGATCGGCCACGATGAACGTGATCGATGTCAGCTATAAAACCGCGAACCTGATCGTGCTCGCGGTCTCCGGTCTGATTGGTCTCGGCTTCATCTGGTCGCTTTTGCCGCGATCGAAACTCACGCCGCGTTCACGTGCCGAAGAACTCGGCGTCCTGTTCTGCCTGATGACGGTGGCATCGCCGCTGGCGCGGCAATATTACTTCATGTGGCTGTTCCTGCCGCTCACGGTGCTGATGCATCGCGCCGCCGATGATCCCCGCCCGAATGTGCGAACTGGGACATGGTGGCTGCTCGGCGTCGTCGGCGTGCTGATGGCGCTGTCGATCCCGGTATTCCCGGCCATGCTGCAGGCCTGGGGCAATAATCTGCTGGCGACCGCGCTGCTGGCAGGCGGCTTGATCTGGCATATGCACCACCCGCCGGTGCTGCTAGATTCCACCGAAATTCCGGACCATCACGCTTAAGGAAATTCGCTCATGTCCAATACGCAGCTTGCATCCGTTCTCGATCGCGTCGATGCCGATTTCGACAAGGCCCTGGAGCGGTTGTTCGCGCTGTTGCGGATCCAGTCGATTTCCGCCGATCCGGCTTACGCCGAGGACTGCAAGGCGGCGGCAAAGCATCTGGCCGGCGAGATCGAGGGCCTGGGCTTCAACGCCGAGGTACGGCCGACGGCGGGCCATCCCGCTATCGTCGCCACCGCCAAGGGCAACACCGGCAAGCGGCCGCATGTTCTGTTCTATGGTCATTACGACGTTCAGCCGGTCGATCCGCTGAACCTGTGGCATCGTCCGCCGTTTGAACCGGTCGTCACCAAACATGCCGATGGCCGCGACATCATCGTTGCGCGCGGTGCGCAGGACGACAAGGGCCAGCTTTCGACCTTCGTGGAAGCCTGCCGGGCCTGGGTGAATGTCACGGGCTCGCTGCCCATCGATCTCACCATCTGCATCGAAGGCGAGGAGGAGGTCGGCTCGAAGAATTTCGTGCCGTTCCTCGAAGCCAACAAGAAGGATCTCGCCGCCGATTTCGCGGTGGTCTGCGACACCGGCATGTGGGACCCGTCGACCCCGGCGATCACCACGTCGCTGCGCGGGCTCGTCTATGAAGAGGTGAAGATCACCGCGGCCAACCGCGATCTGCATTCCGGGATCTATGGCGGCGGTGCGCGCAATCCGATCCGCGTGCTGACCAATATTCTCGGCAAGCTGCATGACGACAATGGCCGCATCACCATTCCCGGCTTCTATGATGGCGTGAAGGATCTGCCTGCCGATATTCTGGCGCAGTGGAAGGGCCTCGGTCTCACCGCGGAGTCATTCTTGAAGCCGATCGGTCTCTCTATTCCGGCCGGCGAGAAGGGCCGCGAACTGATCGAACAGATCACGTCGCGTCCGACCTGCGATATCAACGGCATCGTCGGTGGGTACACGGGCGAGGGCTCCAAGACGGTGATCGCCTCGCATGCCTCCGCCAAGGTTTCGTTCCGCATCGTCGAGGGCCAGGACCCCGGCAAGATCCGCGATGCGTTCCGCGCTTTCGTCACGTCGCAATTGCCCGGCGATTGCACCGCGGAGTTTCTTGATCATTCCAATGCGCCGGCGATCGCGCTCGACTGGAATATGAAGCCGCTGGCGGCGGCGCGCGATGCGCTGACCGACGAATGGGGCAAGCAGGCGCTGCTGATCGGCTCAGGTGCGTCGATTCCCATCGTCGCGGATTTCAAGCGCACGCTCGGACTGGACTCGCTCCTGATCGGCTTCGGCCTCGATGACGACAATATCCATTCGCCGAACGAGAAGTACGACCTCAAGAGCTTCCACAAGGGCATCCGGTCGTGGGCGCGGATCATTGCGGCGCTGGCGGATGTGAAGAAGTAAGCTACACATTCGTCATTCCAGGGCGCGAGCGCCACTTGGCGATCGCGAACCCGGAATCTCGACGTGTTCATCACTGCGGGATTCCGGGTTCGGTCCTGTCGCCTTCGGCGCCCGTTCCGCCCCGGAATGACGAGTATGGCTGCGCGTTGACCCACATCAAGGCTTGCGTCAGGCTTTCCTGATCGAAAGACAAAAAAGGGAGGATGCAATGTCCGCAGCCGAAATCGCCAATACTCATTTCTCTGCCGCGATGGCGGCAGCACAGACCGCCGGCGTCGATCAGGACAGCGTCTGTCGCTCCCTGGTGAATCTCGTGGTCTCGAAATATCTCGAAACCAGGAGCGCGACAGACGTGCAGTCGGAGCTGCATTTCGTTGCCGATAATTGCGATCCCGACACCGACTTTGCGTTCATGCGGCCGTGATCCATCCTGTCATTCCGGGGCAGAACCAACGCCGAAGGCGATGGGGCTGAGCCCGGAATCTCGTGGTGATGAACACGCTGGGATTTCGGGTTCGCTCGCAAGTGCGAGCGCCCCGGAATGACGAGAAAACCAAAACAAAGAAAAACGCCGTCCGGAATTGGACGGCGTTTTGAATCACTGTGTAGAGGTATGTAACCTCTCTATAGCACCAAATCTCAGGTCTTGTAAGACGGATCGCGGCGGTCGAGCTTGCGCAGCATCGGCGGCCAGACCAGCTTGGTCGAGCGCAATTCGGCCTTGTCGGGGTTGCCCACCAGCGCGGCGTTCTTGTCGATGACGATCTGGTCGACCGGATAGGCGGTCGGGCCGAGCATCCGGGTGCGGACCTGCATGGTGCAGGCGCGTTCCAGGTAATACATGCGCTCGAAGGCCGAGGCGACCGAGCGGCCAACGGTCAGCGTGCCGTGATTGCGCAGCAGCATGGCGTTCTTGGTGCCGAGATCCTTCTGCAGGCGGGGGCGTTCGTCGTGATCGAGCGCGACGCCTTCATAGTCGTGATAGGCGAGTTCCGGAATCACGAGCTGGGCGGTCTGGTTCAGTGGCTGCAGGCCTTCCATGCAGGAGGCCACGGCTGTGCCGTCCGGCGTGTGCAGATGCATCACGCAGCCGGCGTCTTCGCGGACTTCGTGGATTGCCGAATGGATGGTGAAGCCGGCCGGGTTGATGCTGTATTCGCTTTCGGAGAGCTGGTTGCCGTCGAGATCGACCTTGACCAGCGACGATGCCGTGATCTCTTCGAAGATCAGGCCATAGGGATTGATCAGGAAGTGATGGTCGGGGCCGGGCACGCGGGCGGAGATGTGGGTGTCGATGAGATCGTCCCAGCCGTAGAGCGCAACGAGGCGATAGGCAGCGGCGAGATTGACGCGCTGGGCCCATTCGCCCTCGCTCATATGCGACGGCACTTCCTTGAGGCGGGCTTCGGCTGGTGACATGGTGAGTGCTCCCGGATTGACTGGCAGTGTTTTGGCGTTTGGCTGATGCCAGCCTAATCCCGCCCTGTTGCGGCAGCAAGCCGGACGGTTTGCGCGGCAGACATGCTTACCAGGGTGGCAGAAGGCCCGATCGCGACATTCAGGAACTGAAACGCGCGCGATAATCCTGTGGCGTAGCAGAAAGCAATCGCAGGAAGCTGCGTCGCATCGTTTCTTCGGAACCGAAGCCGCAGCGTTGCGAAATGCGTTTCACCGGCAGTTTCGTTTCCGAGAGCAGCCGCCGTGCGGCTTCGACGCGCAACTGCTCGACGGCGCGGGCGGGCGTGATGCCGGTGGCGTCCGCATAGTGCCGGCTGAAGCTGCGCTCGCTCATGCCGGCCTGTTCGGCCAGCATGGGTAGCGAAATGTCGTCGGCGAGATGCTTGCCGATCCACTCATGCAGCGCGCCGAACTTGTCGTCCGCGGTCTGCAGCGACAATGCCGCGCTGAATTGTGACTGGCCGCCGGGGCGCTTGAGAAACACCACGAGGTGACGCGCCACCATCAGCGCGACGCTGCGCCCGAGGTCTTCCTCCACCAATGCCAGCGCGAGATCGATCCCAGCGGTCACGCCAGCTGACGTCCAGAACGCGCCGTCGCGCACGAAGATCGGATCGGACTCCACATGCACGTCGGGGAAGCGCTGCGCCAGCTCGGAACACCAGGACCAGTGGGTCGCGGCACGGCGGCCGTCCAGTAGGCCGGTTGAGGCGAGCAGGAAGGCGCCGGTGCAGACCGAGGCGGTGCGCCGCGCCTTGGCCGCGCGCTTGCGCACCCAGGCGACCATAGCGGGATCGGAAGCGGCGGCATGGACGCCGGGACCGCCGGCAATCAACAGCGTGTCGATCGGTTCGGCCTGGCGCGGCAGATCGCTCACGGCGAGGCCAAGTCCGGCAGAGGCGGTCACACTATGGCCGCCGCGCGCGATCACGCGCAGCCTATAGGGCGTGGGTTGTCCCTTGCGCTGCATGATCTCATTGACCGTGGCGAAGACCTGCAGCGGGCCGGACACGTCGAGCAGTTGCACCGACGGGAAGGCCAGCACGTCGATAACGCGCGGAACCGCCGCAACAGAGTTTGGCGGAGAACGAGGGGTCTTTGGCATATTCGCCAGACTGTGCCGGGCTAGGTTCGGCTTGTCCATTCACAAATGCTTGGAGCATTCCATGATCCCGCCAGACCAACATCTCCAGATCGGCTCGCTGTTGTTTGAGGGGCTTGACCAGATCGATCTCACCGGCCCGTTCGAAGTGCTGTCGCGGATCCCGAATTCGACCTATCGAATCTATGGCAAGACCACCGATCCCGTGCGCGACTACAGGGGGCTCCGTATTACGCCGGATGCCGCCATTGGCGACGCGCCCCAGCTCGACGTGCTGCATGTGCCCGGCGGCTTCGGCCAGGAAGCGCTGATGGACGATACGGTTGTGCTCGATTGGCTCCGTCAGCAGGCCGGACATGCTCGAATCTTTTCGGTCTGCACCGGCGCGCTGATCTGCGGCGCTGCGGGCCTGCTGATGGGGCGCCGCGCGACCACGCATTGGGCATCGTTTCATCTCTTGCGCTATTTCGGCGCAACGCCGGTCAACGAGCGCGTGGTGATCGACGGCGACTGGATCTTCGCCGCCGGCGTGACGTCGGGCATCGATGGCGCGCTGCGTCTGGCTGCGGAATTGCGCGGCGACGAGGTGGCGCAGGGAATTCAGCTGTTCATGGAATATGCGCCACAGCCGCCGTTCAACAGCGGCACGCCCGAAACCGCACCGGCGACGGTGCTGGCGCAGACCCGTCAGTCGGTGGCGAAGATCACCGCGCAACGCGAGGTCACCGCACAACGCATCGCGACGAAGCTTGGCATCATCGTGCCGACAGCGGCGGAGTGAGTTGCGCAAGCCGCTTCTAATATGATCGAAAGGATCATGATCATGAACCTCACGCACATCCATGCATTTACCCAAGCGATGCAGCGCAAAGACCTCGATGCCATGCTCTCGCATATGGCCGACGACATCGTGCTGAAGACGCCGCTTGCCGCCGAGCCGTTCAAGGGCAAGGCAGCGATCCGGCCGGTGGTCACGGCGCTGCTGGGTGTCGTCGATGCATTTGAGTTCCGCGAAGTGCTGCAGGGCCCGGAACATGTGTCGGCGTTCTTCGGCATCACCGTCGGCACGGAACAGCTCGACGGTGTCGACTACTGGCGTCTGAACGACGCCGGTCTGATCCAGGAAATGACGGTACTGTGGCGACCGCTTCCGGCTGCGCTTGCCGTGGAAAAGAAGCTGGCTGCAGCCGCGTAGGACAGCGTCAGCCCTGCGGCCGTTTCGGTGCTTTGCCAGAGCGGCCGCGCGGCGTGGCGGTCTCGCGCAGCACCTGTCCGACGATGGCCGCGGCCTTGTCGATCTCCTGTTCGTTCCAGGCGGAAAAGCCCATGAACAATCCCTGGCCTGTGACGGGACCGGCAAAATACATGGAGAGCGGGCGGGCCGTCACGCCGAGCTCGGCAAGGCGGGCCGAAATGGCGCGGTCGTCGCGCCGGGGATCGAGATAGGCCAGAAGCTGCATGCCTCCGGCAGGTGGCTCGATCGTCAGGTGATCGCCGGCATGAATTTGCAGTGCCTGCAGCAGGTGATCGCGCCTGCTGCGATAGACACGCGTCATCTTGCGGATGTGCGCTGCGAAGTGACCGTCGTCGATGAATTCGGCCAGCGCATCCTGCACCGGCGCCGGCACGATATGGCTGCCGTGGCGCTGCGCCTTTTCGAACAGGTCGGCAAGATCCGGCGGCACGATGGCGTAGCCGCTGCGCACATCCGCGAACATCGGTTTCGAGAACGTGCCCACATAGAACACGCGGCCGCTGTCATCGAGGCCCTGCAGGGCGGCGACGGGGCGGCCGTCATAGTGGAATTCGCTGTCATAGTCGTCCTCGACGATGGCAGCCCCGATGTCATTGGCAAATGCAAGCAATTGCTGCCGCCGGCTCACAGGCATCAGCCGTCCGGTGGGATGCTGATGCGACGGGGTCACGAAGATCAGCCGCGGGCGATCGCGCCGGCCTTTGATGGAGAGGCCGCTGCCATCCAGCGAAATGCCGCGCATGGTCGCGCCGGCCGCATTGAGCGCCGCATATGCGCCGCCATAGCCGGGGCTTTCGACCCAAGCGAGATCGCCGGCATCGAGTAACACGCGCGCGATGAGTTCAAGCGCAGACTGCGCCGATGGCATCAGGATGATCTGTCGTGCCTCGGCCCGCACGCCGCGATAGGCGATGAGATGGCGGAGCAGGGCGTTGCGCAACGAGGCGCGATTGATGGCGGGATCGCCGGTCGATCCGCGTCGCGCCGCGCGGCGCAGGCAGCGCGCCCAGATGTCGTGGGGAAATAGCCGCGCATCTGCCAGCGCCGGGGCCAACAGCAGTGGCCGCCCTTTGTTGATGAACGGCCAATCCGACTTCTGCACGCGCTCGGCCCAGCGCGACAGGCCGAGCGGCTTCGCTTTCTTGGCTGCAATGTTGCGCCCGGTCAGCAACGCCTTGCGCTCGGCGGCAGCCACCGTCGGGCGTCGTCCCTGCGCGACGTCGAGATAGCCTTCCATGGCCAGCTGATCGATGACCACGGAGACGGTGTTGCGCGCGAGGCCGAGCTGCAGCGCGCAGTCGCGGCTCGACGGCAGGCGATGGCCCGGCGGCAGCGCGCCGCTCAAGATCGCCGCGCGGAGCTGATCATAGAGCTGCCGCGTCAACGTCTCGCCGCTCGCGGATCCGCGCGCGATATCGATCAACCCTGCGAGAATGTCGCCCATCAAACTGGCTCAGTTATTTTTACTGGAATGGATCTTTGATTGGGGCCAGTAAAACCTAGTGTCCTCGGTCTGTCGAGTGCGCCATGCACCGAAGCCGTGAGATGAAGCCATGTCCGAACATCCCCTGTCGCGCCGCACGGCGCTGCTGTTGTTTGCTGTCGTCGTGACCATGTGGGGGCTGAACTGGACGCTGACGAAATTTCTGGTGCAGCATATTTCGCCGCTGTGGTCGGTGGCCATCCGCGCCGTGATTGCAACGCTCGCTCTTGCGGCGATTACGCTGGCGCGCCGGCAATTCATCGTGCCGCGGCGCGGCGACATGCCGGTGATCGTCAGTGTCGCGGTGCTGCATATGGGCCTATTCTCGGTGCTCGTTGCCTTCGGTCTGCAATTCGTGCCGGTCGGGCGCTCCATCGTGCTCGGCTACACCACGCCGCTCTGGGTTGCGCCTGCTGCGTGGTTGCTGCTGCGCGAACCCGTTCCGCGAGAACGTCTCGCGGGCATCGCGCTCGGGCTTGCCGGCATCGCCGTCATGTTCAACCCGTCGGCATTCGACTGGAGCAACGGCAATGCGCTGATCGGCAGCGGGCTGCTGTTGCTCGCGGCGCTGTGCTGGGCGGCGAACATCGTCTATGTCCGTGGCCACCGCTGGATCTCCGAGCCGTTTCAACTGGTGTTCTGGCAGGCGCTGCTCGCGAGCGTGCTGCTGACCGTGCTGGCGCTGATGCGCGAAGGCGTTCCCGATATCGCCTGGACGCGCGAACTCGTCGGCGCATTGCTGTTCGGCGGGATCTTCGGCACGGCGCTGGCGCATTGGGCGATGGTGATCATCAACCGCAGCCTGCCGGCGACCATCACGTCGCTCGGCCTGCTGGCAACGCCGGTAATGGGCGTTGCGATTTCCGCGCTGGTGCTGGGCGAGGCGATCGAGCTGTCGCTGATCGCAGCGATGGCCATGATCCTTGGCGGGATTGTCATCGGAACGATGTCGCGTTCAAAGCCGGATACTGCAATGGCCGTGCAGCCTATCCCAGCCTCTGCCCGACCATCTCGCCAATCGCCGTGAACACCGTCTCCAATTGTGGAGCCGTCGGTGTGCCGCCCTGCGTATAGGCGGCGATGACGACGGGCTGGTCTGGCTTCGGCCAGGTCACGGCGATGTCGCCGGCGGCGTCCTTGCCGTTATTGCCGGTCTTGTCGCCGATCTTCCATGTCTTCGGCAGTCCGGCGCGCAGGCGCTTGTCGCCGGTCTTGCAGTTCACCATCCAGTCGGTGAGCTGATCTCGCGACGTGGGCGTCAGCACATTGCCGGTCACGAAGCGTTTGACGTTGCCGGCCATTGCGGCAGGCGTGGTTGTGTCCTGCGGATTGCCGGGTCGCGAGCGGTTCAATAACGGCTCGTTGTGATCGAGGCGCGAGACGCTATCGCCAGTCCTATTCCAGAAAGCGGTGAGGGCGGCCGGACCGCCGACACGCGCCAGCAGCATGTTGGCGCAGGTGTTGTCGCTGAGTTCGACGATGGCCTTGCACATGTCGGCCACCGACAGCGCGCCCTTGGCGAGATTGTCGCGCGCGACCGGCGCGTAGTCGAGCAGGTCCGCCGCGGCGTAGGAAATCATCTGATCGGGTTTGTCCTCGCCGCGGTCGATGCGGGCGAGCAAGCAGGCGGCGAGCGAGGCCTTGAACGTACTGCACATCACGAAGCGCTCATGGGCGCGCCACGTGATCTTTGCGCCCGTCTTCAGGTTCTCGGCATAGACGCCGATCCGGCCGCCGGTGTCGCGTTCATAAGCTTGCAACGCCGCCGGTGCGTCCTTTGCCGCTTCCTTGGCAAAGGCCGGCCAAGCCATGAGCGCCGGCGCAGCCGCCAGCAATGTTCGTCGGTTGATCATCATGGCGTGTCATTCGCGGGCGAAGAGGGAGAATTGATGGCGGGCGATTGAGTATCGGCAATTTCGCGGGGAAGGGGATTGCGCTACACTCTGATTCTGGCGCGGCCCGCGCCACCCCCCTCCAGCGGGAAAGTATCGATCATACCGGGCTCTCTGATCACCGAACCAACTGTTCGAGCATCAAGCATAAGGAGGGGTTGTGACAACGCTCGCACCAGGAGGTTCTCACAATGCGTCTTTCTGCGCCTGTTTATCAATTGAAGCGCAAGGCCAGGCTTCTCTCCCGCGCCGATAACATTCCGCTGCACGAGGCACTCGACCGGATCGCCGTGCGAGAAGGCTTTGCTGCCTGGAGCTGCTGGTGGCGCGGATGTCTTCGGTAACACCCGCCGCTAAACTGTTCGAGCAACTGTCTCCGGGCGATCTCGTGCTGGTCGGCGCGCGCCCGGGCCAAGGCAAGACGCTGATGAGCCTGAAGCTCGCCGTGGAGGCAATGCGATCCGGCCATCGCAGCGTGTTCTTCTCGCTGGAATACGCTGAAAAGGACGTGCTGGACCGTTTCAGTGCGATCGGCGTGGACCGGGCGCGTTTCGATACTCTGTTCGAATTCGACAATTCCGATGAGATCTGCGCCGACTACGTCGCCCGGAAACTGGCGGACGCGCCGCGCGGCACGCTTGTGGTGATCGACTATCTGCAACTGCTCGATCAGAAACGCGAGAACCCGGCCTTGATGGTGCAGGTGCGCGCGCTGCAGTCATTCGCCAGGGAACGCGGGCTGATCTTCGTCTTCATTTCGCAGATCCACCGGTCCTACGACCCCGCCGTGAAGCCGTATCCCGATCTGGAGGATGTGCGGTTGCCGAATCCTGTCGATCTCGGCCTGTTCAGCAAGACGTGTTTTTTGAACAACGGCGACATCAGATTTCAGGCGGCGCGTTAGTCAACGACGCGGGCCGACACAGGCCATGAACAACAAGAGTCGTCATGGCCGGGCTTGTCCCGGCCATCCACGCCTTTCATGGTCGCCAAGACGTGGATGCCCGGCACAAGGCCGGGCATGACGAAAACTTGGAACTTAGCACTAACGCAGAATTTTACGGCGCGGGGATCGCGAGCAGGCTCGAAATGCTGCTGCCGCGGATGTCGTAGACTTTGGCGAAGACGACGTCGTCGCGCTTGATCTCGGCAATCACGGGGGCGGTGAGGCCCTTGCAGTAGAACTCACCAAGCGTCATCGCAAAGTCGGCGGACTGGCTGTCCCAGCCGATGGTGAAGTCGGGACCGAGCGCGACCTGTGCCGGACGCTGCGGGCCGCACACGGCGACCTTCCACTTGCGGCCGACCGGCGGGCTTTCCTGGCGCTCGACGATCTGCTCGCGCAGCGCATCGGAAGCCTGCTTCAGCGCAAGGCCCCAATAGTCCAGCATGTACAGCGCATCTGCCTGGCGAACGGTGCCGGCGATGTAGTTGAAGTGGGTGTACTGATACGGATGCAGCCGGATCATCTCGGCCGTCGGCAGCATCAGGCCGAAGGAGAACACGGCGACGGCAGCCGCTTGCGCGCCGCGATGATTGACGCGCAGCCAGTCCATCAGCGCCGCGAAAGCCGCGCCGCCGAGCACAGCCATCGGCGGGAGCACGAAGATAAAATGCCGGATGCCGTTATACAGCGCTGGGCGCTTCACCATGGCGATCACCAGCGGCAATGTGGCGGCAAAGGTCAGCATCAACAGGATGGTCTTGCGACGCGCCGGCACGGTGTCGCGCGACAGCGACATGATGGTCAACGCGATGCCGCCGAAGGTGAGGCTGAGCAGCACTTCCGGAAGCTGCAGCGCGAACAGCGTCGGCAGATAGGACCACGGCATGTCCGGCACCGAGATCATCGCGCCGTCGAACATCTCTTTCCACGGTTTCTCGAAGAAGTGAGAGAAGTAGCCCAGTGCGCGCAGCGGATTGGCGGGCTCGAGAATCGACCACGGCCAGATCAGGCCCATGATCAGATAGCCGAAAGCGAGGCCCGGCAGCAGCACGTAGAGCACATGCAGCAAGCGGTGCACGCTTTCGCGCACGCCATTGGTGCGGACATCCTCGATCCACAGAGGCATGAAACCGATCACTGCGTAGATCAGCGTGAGGCCGGCGAGAATGCGGCAGCCGATCGCGCAGCCGGCGCCGAGGCCGAGGATCAGGACCGTGCGCGGCGACGGGTTCGGATATTCCTGCGCAAGGCGCACCAGCCCGAGCATCAGGATGACCATCGCCACAGCGAAAGGCGCATCCTTCGGGTTCATGAACATATGGCCGTAGAAGGTCGGACACAGCGCCAGCAGCAACAGCGTGGCGAGGCCGCCCACGGGGCCGGCGACGCGGCGCCCGAGACGCCAGGTGACGCCGAGGCCGATGACGCCGACGATCGCGCCGAGCAGGCGTCGCGTCTCGAACAGCTCCAGCGGGATGATCTTGTGCAGCAGCGCGGCCGCCATATCGAAGCCGCCGCCATACATGTAGAGGTTTGCAAACGACAAAGCGCCGGTGTCGGTGAAGCCCGACCCGTACATCTTCAATAGAAGATCTGCATATTCAGCGTGGGTATAGTCGTCCCATCCGAGACCATAGTCCCGGAACGTGAAGCTTGCGACGATACTGACAACGACAAGCGCCAGGATGGCGAGGTCGTCACACGTCCGTTCCACCGAGCGCCTTACTGGCGTGTCGATGGCCGCAGTCGTAATCGATGACATGGCGATGGATAACCCGGTGTCCCCAATGGCTCGGCTTTAGCGCTCTTTGAGCCTCGTTTCCCCGGCATCGATATAGCGCACTTCTCTTTTGAAGTAATTGAGAATTGTGGCTGAAGTTTCTTAATGCGTTGCAACAAACAGGACAAGGTAAAAGCTTTACCGTTTAGGGATAGATCGGCGTCGGCTGTCCCAAACCTGTTGTCTCCGGTGGAAGAAAACTCTCCCAAAACTTACCACCAGGCCGATGTACAAGGGATGAACGCAAAATGCCGTTTGGCGGTGCACGCAATATGACGCTATCGTGGCACCCATGACGAGACTCGCGAGTGGTCCGTCGAGGAGTTCGAAGACTATGAAATTGCTGCTGATTGCCGGGATCGGGGTCATTCTGGCGGGCCTTGCCGCGATCGGCTTCGGCATTCCGGTCAAGGAATTCGGCTTCGGCAATACCCTGATCCTGACTGGAACGGTCGGCGCCTGCACCGGCCTGATCATGGTGAGCATGGCGCTCGCCGTCGGCGAACTGAAGAAGTTTGGGCCGCAGGGCGAGATCGATGAACCGGTTCCGTCGCCCCGGCTGCCGCGCCGGGAACTGAAACTGCCGCCGGTTCCGGGGGAGGACGCAGAGGAGGCGGATGACGCGCCCGCGCCGGCCCCGCTGTTCAGCCGTGACCAGCCGGCCGCGCGGCCTGCCGTTCCGGAGCCAGGTGTTCCTCCGTGGCAGGACGAAGTGCTGCGCGACCGTGAGCGGCTCGCGTCCGCTGCTGCCGAGGCACCGGTGCCTGAGGAGCCGAAGCGTCGCAATCTGCTGTTCCAATCATCGCGCCGGGAGCGGGAGAGAGCCGAGGCAGCTGCCGCATTCGAGGCGGCCATGCCAACGCCGGAGGCGCCCGCCGAGCAGCCGAAGAGTTTCGAGGATGCCTGGCCGCAGCCGGATCGGTCGCGCTCCGACGCGATCCGCCGCGCCGCCCGTACCTCGTCCTCGCCAAGCGACAAACTGCCGGATGCCGCGCTGATCCCGGATCGCTACGTTCCGCCGACGCCGGCTGAAGAGCCGTCGCAAGCACCGGACGTCACCGTGCTGAAATCGGGGGTCGTCGATGGCATGGCCTATTCGCTGTATTCCGACGGCTCCATCGAGGCGCAGATGCCCGAAGGCATGATGCGCTTCGCCTCGATCGACGAGTTGCGTGAGCATCTCGACAACAGGGGCTGACATCCGCTCAGCCATTTTCCGTTGGCGGTCACTTTCAGCTGATCTCGACTAATCTTGCACGCAGAATGAAACCGGCGCGCTATACGTTGTTATTGCCCTCGTGGCTGTAATGCCCGCATGATTGTCAAGTAAAGTGCGGCTCGAATCCTTGAAAGACGACGGACCATGAACGACATCGCCGGCAAGAGCTTCATCGATCTCACGGCGACGATCGTGTCGGCCTATGTCGGTCACAATCCGACACCGGCGTCCGAACTGCCGGCGCTGATCGGTCAGGTTCACGCCGCCCTGGTGCGGGTGTCGAACGGCCGGCCGGAGGTCGCAGCGGAGCCGGCCAAACCGGCGGTGTCCGTCAAGAAATCGATGACCGCCGAATATCTGGTTTGTCTCGAGGACGGCAAGCGTTTCAAATCGTTGAAGCGCCATCTGCGCACGCAGTACGCGATGACGCCGGAACAGTATCGCGAGAAATGGGGCCTGCCGGCCGACTATCCGATGGTCGCGCCGAACTATGCGGTGGCGCGTTCGCAGCTCGCCAAGAAAATGGGGCTGGGTCAGCAGCGCCGCCGGCGCAAGTGACCTGAACAGGTGACTTGGGCAAGCGATCTGGGCGAGTGATCCCGTAAGTAATCCGCACAAGTAAAGCTAAGCAATAAAGTCAGGTTCCATCCGCAGGAACCAATATAGAACAAATCGGAGACGAAGAAAGTTCTACGTCTGGATGCGGGATACATCTCCGGCCACGCGCAATTGGTGTGTGACAACACAGCCAGGCGATACGTGAACTTGGCGGGTATGACGGGAGACTTTCAAGCGGACGTTGAGGCCATCCCGCGCATCGATGCCCGACCGCGAAATCTTGGACGTGATCTGTCGGACGACGGGGGTGGGCTTTGCTCGCAGGTCGTGGCCGAGGACTGCGATGAACTCTTCGCGCGCGCCGGCCGCGGATCAGTCGCAGTCGCCGCCGGAAACCCGCTTTCTTAATGCCGCGGCTTTGAGCGATCATGCGAAGGCACTGGTTCTTTTGAATAAAAGCCCAGAAAGGAATAAAGTCTAAGATTCTGCTTGCGAGGCCATTCGGGATGTGAGCTTATTATCCTAAATGGAGTCGTTCCGATGAAGACATCCCGCAGCACCACCACCAGGCATCCCGACCGCGTCGATCACCACCGCGCGCAGCATCTGTCGCTGGAAACGCGGCAGATCCTCACCGAGGACGGCGTCGCCAGCGTCCTCGTCAATGACAGTGAAAGCCCGCTCGGCTGGCTGGCCCGGCGCAAGGGCCGCGATGGTCGCTGCATGATCAGCCCGCATCAGTTCATCGCCGGCGAAAAGCTGCGCGCCGATTTCACGCGCGGCAACATGGCGCCGCGCATGACGGCGAACTGGGCCGCGCCGACCGGCGGCCGACCACGCGGGGCCGGCAGCAGTCCCGGCGAGATGACGGATATTATGATGACAGCGCGCCAGCACGTCAGTCAGGCGCTGGAGGCTTGCGGGCCCGAGTTTTCAGGGGTTCTGATGGATGTGTGCTGTTTTCTGCGTGGCCTCGAAGACATCGAGCGCGAACGCAACTGGCCGGCGCGTTCCGCCAAGGTCGTGTTGCAACTCGCGCTGGATCGCCTCGCGCGGCACTACGGCTTCGCCAGTGAGGTCAGGGGGCAGCCATCGAAAGTGCGAACCTGGCTCGCAGACGATGCGGCGTTCGAGAGCTAGGACGCGGCGTCGACCGCGCGCAGCGAGATGCGGATGGATGCGAGCTTGACGACGGCCTTGGTGGTGGCGGCGCTCATAGGCCCGCGCATCATCTAGTCCGCGACGCCAACCGGCTTGCGTTGACGCCTGCGCGTTTTGCCGCCATATACGGCGCATGAACATGCTTCGATCAGCTGCATTGACCACCACGGCGACCGCTCACGGCGGATCGCCTTCTGGTCGCGCGCGCTAGAGACAAGCGTACTTCACCCAGAAAAGGCCCCGCCGGCGACGGACGGGGCCTTTTCTGTTTTTGACGATCCCCGTCCGCGCTTTTTCCCCTCGTAAGGAACACAGCCATGGACGATCTCGACCACAGAAATCTCGGCGTACAACTCAAACTCTGGCACCTGCAGGACGATGCGCCGGGCATGGTGTTCTGGCATCCGCGTGGCTACGCGATCTACCGGGTGCTGGAGGACTATCTTCGGCGCAAGATGCGCAGAGCCGGCTATGTCGAGGTACAAACGCCACAGCTGCTACCAAAGGAGTTCTGGGGCCGCAGCGGCCACTGGGACAAATTCCGCGAGCACATGTTCCGGATCGACGACGGCGAATTGACGATGGCGCTGAAGCCGATGTCATGCCCGTGCCACGTGCAGATCTTCAACAAGGGTCTGCGCTCGTGGCGAGAGCTTCCAATCCGCTATGCCGAGTTTGGCGCTTGCCACCGCAACGAGCCGTCTGGTTCGCTCCACGGCATCATGCGGACGCGCGGCTTCGAGCAGGACGATGCGCATGTGTTCTGCCGCGAGCAGGACGTGGAGGACGAAGTCGCGCGCTTCATCGCTTTGCTGGGCGAGGTGTATCGCGATCTTGGTTTTGCCGACTACGAAGTGGCGCTGTCGACGCGTCCGGCGGTGCGCGCCGGCGACGACGCGACGTGGGACTGGTCGGAGGCGAAGCTCGGCGATGCCGCGCGGCGCTGCGGCCTCGCGCCTCAAATCAATCCTGGCGAAGGCGCGTTCTACGGACCGAAGCTGGAATTCGCGTTGCGCGACCGGCTGGGACGATCCTGGCAGTGCGGCACGGTGCAGCTCGACAGCGTTCTCCCGCAGCGGCTCGACGCGTCCTACATCGCCGCCGACGGCAGCCGCGCAAGGCCCCTGATGATCCACCATGCCATCTTCGGATCGCTTGGCCGCATGATCGCGATCCTGCTCGAGCACCACGGCGGCGTGCTTCCTTTCTGGTTGTCGCCGGATCAGGTCGCCGTTGCGCCGATTTCGAAAGACCAGGCCGGCTACGGCGCTGACGTCGTGGCGGCGTTCGAGGATGCGGGGATTAGGGCCGTTGCCTATGACGGCGCCGATACGCTTTCACGGCGCATCGTGGCGGCGCATGACATGGCGGTGCCGGTGATGGCGATCGTCGGCGGGCGCGAGATGAGGGACGGTCGGGTGAGCCTACGCGAGCGCGACGGCTCACAGGCCGACGTTCCTTTGGCCGAGGCGGTATCCCGGCTGCAGGCGAGGGCGCGGTCGGGCGCGCTTGGGGCTGAAGCCCGGTAAACGGGCCTCAGCTGCCTCCGATCAGTGGATCCCTGGCGGAGCGCTGGTGCAGCACCCGCAGCCGCTCGAGCCTATGGGGTCACGCCCTGGTTCGCGTCTGCCAGCGTCTCGGTGGCGTCCCGGCGGATGCGCTCGACCATGGCGCGCAGGCCATTGGAGCGCTGCGGCGTGAGGTGTTCCTTGAAGCCGAGTTCGTCGAACACCTTGATGGCGTCGGTGGCCAGAATGTCCTCGGCCTTCCGGCCCGAATACAGCGTCAGCAGGATCGCGATCAGCCCGCGAACGATATGTGCGTCGCTGTCGCCGAGATAGCTGAGCACCGGCGTGCCGTGGTCGCGGGCGACCTGGCGCGACAGCCAGACCTGGCTCGCGCAGCCGTTGACCTTGTTGGCGGAGGAATGTTCCTCATCCGGCATCGGCGTGAGGCTGCGCCCGAGTTCGATGACGTACCGGTAGCGGTCGTCCCAGTCCTCGAGGAGCTCGAAATTATCGCGGATATCGTCAATCGTGGTCATCGGGGCCTGCAAGCAATGTCAGGCCCTATATAGGGACGAACAGCGCCGAAAGCGACCGCCGTTTGCGGTAATTATCCGCCGCAATCAGCCGTTTAGGGAGCAGCGGTGGGTGGCTGCCATTCGGCGGCGAGGTCGTCCTGGGTGAGCGTGTCGGGTTTGACCATGGCGATCGTCCTCTGGTTTTCACCTTCGCCACCGATCGAGCCGGTAGTATCCGGCTTCTTCTCGGTGATGATCTGGTAGATTTTCTTCGCGCCGTCCTTGGCACGTTCGCCGATCACGGTGGCCGCATGGCCGCCGACTTCGCAGGTGGCCGGCTGGCGCTTGCAGAATTGAGCCATGTCGGACATCGCCGCACTCGCAGCCGATACCGCATCGGACGCGCCGATCTGCGGCAGCTTGTCCGATTCCGGCGTCTTGTCCCTCGGCAGCAGCACGAGCACGAGCCCGAGCCAGAATGCCATGCGAAGCAGGAAGAACATCGCGAACCCCGTTAGTCTCTTCGAACCGTTGCGATTTGTCGCAATTGGGATCGAAGTTAGCAGCAGTCGATAAATTGCAAGTATTTGCGATGCGGTTAAATCGACGAAAATTCGCTTCATTCGGTTTGGCGTAAATTTTCCATTGATGAGCTGTTCGTGCGTTTTCCGACACGATGTTGGGGATGCACACTTTCGAAACCATATGGACGCGGCGATGGAAACTACTCGTTCACCATCGTTGCCGAATGGAAATGCGAAAACTCCTCTTAAATCAGCACTTGCACGTTAGGCATGGCGAACGCGGCGGTCACTTTAGTGTTCGCTTAATGTCGCTCTGACACGTTGGCACAACGATAAAAGGAGGCGTTTCGGCGCGTCTGAATTGACGATCAAGCCGAAGCGAGACCAGTGACAGTATCGACCATCATCCGCGACTGCCTTGATGCCATGCTGCACCCTTCAGTGCGCTACGATGCGCTGACGAGTGCGCGTCATCGCGCATTCATGGCGCCGCGCCTGCTCGGCAGCCTTGCGGCCTTTGCGGCTTTTCCTGTCTATCTCGCGCTGCGCGGCGCGCCGAACGCGATCGAGGTCGCGGCTTTCGCCTGGCTGATGGCGCCGATCCTCTGCTCATATTTTCTGTCGCGCACCGGTCGCTATGAAAGCGCACAGGTGCTGTCGTCCGTCGCACTCGCCGGCCTCGTGATGATGATGGCGATCTCCACCGGTGGCATCAATTCGTTCGCGGCGATCTGGCTTGTCGTGGTGCCGATCGAGGCGGCGCTCTCGGCTTCGCGCCGTATCGTTGCCTTTGCATCGGCGCTGGCGCTGTCCTGCGTCAGCATTCTCATCGTGCTGACCAGCCTCGATTGGTTGCCTGTATCTGAAGCCGGGGTCGCCGGCCATGGCGTGTTCATGGCTTTCGGCATCGCGTCTGCCACCATCTACGCTGCCGGTCTCGCCTTCGGCGCGGAGTCGCTGGCGCGGACCAGCGTCTCGCTGCTCTATGTTGAGGAAGACCGCTATCGCCTGCTGGCGCGCAATATGAGCGACGTGATCTCGCGTCATCGTCACAATGGCGCCGTGCAGTTCATTTCGCCGGCGGCTGAAGCACTGATCGGCGCGCCCGTGCAGCGATTGCTCGGCCATGGCCTGTTCGATCGCGTCCATGTTGCGGATCGCCCGGCCTATCTCACGGCTCTGTCCGACGCCGCACGCGGCGGCGAAGCCCGCAGCGTCGAATTCCGCCTGCGCCGCGATGTCGTGCGCGGCAATGATCGCATGCGTCCGTCTGGCGCCGAATTCATCTGGGTTGAAATGCGCTGCCGGCCGATGGAGCAGGACGTCGACACGTCGATGCCGGTCAATGCCGATGCAGAAGTTGTGGCCGTGCTGCGCGATGTTACCGACCGCAAGTTGCAGGAAGAGGCATTGGCGCAGGCCCGCATTGAAGCCGAGCGCGCCGATGCGTCGAAGACAAGATTCTTGGCCACCATGAGCCACGAGCTGCGCACGCCGCTGAATGCCATTATCGGCTTCTCGGATATGCTCGTGCAGGAAGAGCTGATGATGCTCGATGCGGCCAAGCGCAAGGAATATGCCCAGCTCATCAACGATTCCGGCCAGCACCTGCTGTCGGTCGTCAACGGTATCCTTGACATGTCGAAGCTGGAATCCGGCAACTTCGAGATTTCGCCGGAGCCGTTCGCCCCGCGTCCCGCGCTGATCAATTGCTGCAATCTGCTGGCGCTGAAGGCGCGCGAGAACGGCATCGATCTTATCACCGATGCGCCGAAGGATCTGTCTGAGGTCAACGGCGATCCTCGTGCATTCCGGCAAATCCTGCTCAATCTCGTATCCAATGCCATCAAGTTCACCGAGCGCGGCGGCAGCGTTACCGTGGCAGCGGGCGTCGAAGGATCACGCTTGATGCTGCGCGTCAGTGATACCGGCGTCGGCATTGCATCGGACGATCTCGCCCGCATCGGCGATCCGTTCTTCCAGGCCGGCAAGACCTATCAGCGGCGCCATGAGGGCACCGGGCTCGGCCTGTCCATTGTGAAGAGCCTCGTTGGCATGCATGGTGGCGAGATGCAGGTGCAGAGCCGGATCGACGAAGGCACCACCATCACCATCGCGCTGCCGCTGGAGTTTACGCCGCAGGCTGAACACGTCAGTAATATCGCGATCTTGAATCCCGCGGTGCGCACCGCGCCGTCCGACCAAGCCCATCAGGTGAAGAAGAGTGCCTAAAGCCAGTTCCAAAGCGACCAAGTCCAAACGCGGCCGCGCCGTCGCCATCGTCGATGAGCCCGCGGAGCGCGGCATCGTCCTGCGCGTGCTGCTGCACAGCCCGAAGGACATGGTCGCCGGGTTGATCGCATTCGCCGCGGTCAGCGCCATCATCGCCAATGCCATTTTCCTGCAGAAGGGCCATCATCCGTCGCCGATGTTCGGTTCGAGCACCGTCGTTGCGTTTCCAGCACCGGCGCAGGTCGCCAATCCGCTGCCCAAGCCGCGCCCGCTGGATGCTGCGTCGCCGGACACCAAGCTCGATTCCCGCATGCTGGATTCCAAGCCGGTCAACAGCGCCAACGAGCCGAAGCCGTCGCTCGCCGCCAAGCCCGTCGAGCAGCGCGCGGCTGATCCGGTCGGCAATCTCCTGAAGGCGCCGGCACCACCAGCCTCACCGGCGACCACGGGCGCCGTGGCACGCCCGCCGGCGGCGATCCCGAATGCAACCCGCACCGATCCGCTCGGCGATCTCATCACCAATACGCGCCGCGTCGCTGCCGTGCAGCGTGCGCTCACCGAATACGGTTACGGCCAGCTGAAGCCGACCGGCAATGTCGGCTCGGACACAGCGGCTGCGATCCAGCGCTTCGAGCGTGAGCGCAAGCTGCCGGTCACCGGGCAGGTGTCCGATCGCATGGTGCGCGAACTCGCCACCGTCACCGGGCGCGCGATCGACTAGCGCTGCCGGGCTGCTGGCCCGGCGATGCGGTTCACGACATTTCGAGTTCGACGCGTGCCTGCTTCTTCGTCTTCGCGTCCGACACCTCGATTTTGACGCGCTCGCCGAGGGCAACGAGAAATCCAAACAGGCGCTCATAAGAGTAGCCGCTGAACTGTCCGCGCAGCAGCTTGGAGACGTCGGGCTGGGCAAGGCCAATCAGCTTGGATGCCTGTGCCTGGGTCAGTCCCTTGCTTTTGATGCGTGCGGCAATGCCGAGAACGATCTCTGCCTTGATGAGATGCTCATCAGCGTTTGGCAGGCCGAGGTCGGCGAATACGTTGCCGCTGCTCTTTGTGCTTGCTGGCTTTTTCATTGCTGCTCTCCATGGCTTCTTCGTAAAGCGCCATTGCGTCTTTTAGACGGGATTTGATCAGGTCAATCTCGGTCTTAGGGGTCTGGATCCCGGATTTCGACTTCTTCTGAAACGCGTGGAGAACGTAGACCATGCCCTTCAGTTTGATGGTGTAGACCGCGCGAAACGTATCGCCATCAAAATCAGAGACGATCTCCACAACGCCTGCGCCGTGGAAGCCCTTCAAAGGCTTCGCATCCGGGTGCTTCTTGCCTTTCTGGGCCGCACGCAGAGCAAAACCAATGCATACCTTCACGGGCACCGGAAACTCAGAAAGATCGTCTTTCGACGACCCCACGAATTCCAAGGGTGTGTCGGTGGGTGACATTCTGATATTGATGCCGGGCGACGTTGCGCGTTATAGTCATAATACTATAAATGGGCGTCGCGTCAATTGCGCATTTCGGGCTTGGTCCTCGGTCTCGAAGTCACCTCGCAATCTCGTTCTCCGGAGTAATCAAGGGCTCAGATGTCACGATTGAAGTCAGCCATTTGGGTCGCAGCCTATCTGCGCCGCTGCCAGACCGAGGGAGTGTTCGGCGCCGTGCGCCGTCGTGGTGCAGAGGAAGCAGGCGCCGTGTTCGTGAAGGTCGCGCTGCTGGATGGCACCGCGATGCTTTACACGCCGGCGCCGCAAAGCGCCTATGACGAGAGCCGCCCTGTGGATCGCGTCTTCGCGCCGTCACCGCCGCAGCCCGTCGAAGAACGCAAGATCGAAGAGCGCTTGCAGAAGGAGATCTCGTTCGATCCCGACGTGTGGATCGTCGAGACCGAGGACAAGGCCGGGCGGCATTTTCTCGAATTGGCGAAGGCGTAGAGTCTTTCTCTATCGGAGCATGATCCGGTCCGAAAACCGGCATCCACTTTTCGGGATCATGCTCTAGCGCCCCGACGAATTTCTGATGCGCGTGATATCCTCGCTTGGCTGAACGCCCGGCCGTGCCTGCGGCGCGCTCGGCCGTGCGCGATGGCGTTCGTCGTCATAGAGCGCGGGCCGGAACTTGGCGCGCGTCGCGGCCATATGCGCGCCGCGCCAGGCGGCCACCATGATCAGTGCTGAGCGCTCGCTCAGCACGTCATACATGCGCGCGATCCGGTAGACATTGGTTACCGACGTGCCGAATTCCGGATTGAGGAACAGCAACACGCGCTGGAAGATGTCGCTCCGCATGCCGAGCGCCTTGGCGCAGCAGGCAAGCGGCTCGCCTCCGGGATCGCTCACGACCTGCTCGGCAATGCTGGCGGGCAGCATCAGGGCTTCGCTCAGCTCGCGCGCAAAGTTATCGCGGTCTTCGGCGAAGGCGGCCATTTCAAGAATGTGCATGGCGCGTGCGGCGCGCGCTTGCGGAATTCGGGCGGAGGATCGCAGCGGCGTTTCGGCGAGGTTATGCAGGATCTGCGCACGCTCGCTGCTCGATGCGGCAAAGAACAGCGTACTGATCTCGGACGCGTCCCTGGGTGCCATGGCCATATTGGCGGCGACACGCATCTGTACTTCGCTCGGCTGCTTCACGGTCGGCGCGGGAGATTCTGCGGCGGAAATGGGCTGCGCGAGCGGCACCGATTGGCCGGGTTCGGTCGGGCGCAGATTGAGCCGGTTGAGGATCGCGCGCGGGGTGTTCGGATAGATCGACAGCCGCGCACGCACCGCGGCGCGGGTGGCGTCGTCGACCTGATCGATCAGGCGCGCGGTGAGTTCGACGAACTGCTTCTCTTCGTCGATCGTATGGTTCGGCGCCTGGACATAAAGATCCGTCAGCACACGCAGCAAGGTCGGTCGCACGTCCACACCTTCGCGACGCGAGAGCGTCAGCAATCCGTCAAAGCCCGGAAACATCGGAGGTGAGGCAGGCATGGCATACGCTTACTAAGGGAACCTTGCCTCAAATTATCGCGGACGCATTAATATGTGTTTAACCATGGGCCGTTGGCCGAGGCAGATCTGATTCCGACGAGTCGGTTCAAGCCTGAGCGTTGTAGTAGCGCGGCATCTCGCGCGGCTTGATGGCCCGTTCGGCCCGGCGGCCCATGAAATACACGCCTGACGCCGCATCGGCGCGGGCACGCGAGCGGCCGAGGCGATCGAAGTAGCGCAGCCAGAAGAATGGCAGGGTGAAGAGGCGCGAGAATTTGTCGCCGGCGCCCAGCGTGCGTGAAAAATACCGGATCGACCAGAGCAGGCCGATACCGGCGCCGCTGACGGCTCCGGCATCGATCTCGGTAAATTTCTTGAACAGCCAGCGGTGTCCGCTCTGGGTGAAGCGCGAGAAGTCATAGGCGCGTTCGTGCACCTGCTGCATGAAGGGTGTCTCGGCATAGACAATGCCGTTCTGGCGCAGCACCCGATGGATTTCGGCCGCGACGGTGGCCGGCTCCAGAACGTGTTCGAGCACAGCCTGAATCCAGACGCCGTCAAAGGTCGCGTCCTCGAATGGCAGTCTGTGCGCATCGGCGACCAGCGCGGTGTTGTCGGTGGAGAACACGTCGGTTCCGACAACTTCGACATCCGGATCATCATAGAGGCAGTCCGCACCGGAGCCGACGGTGCCGCCGCCGACAACGAGCACGACGGGTCTCGCAGTCTCCTGCTTGAGAAGGTCGAGGAATTTCTCGCAGTTCTTGGCCGCGACAGGATTTTCACCAAACGTGAAGCGATGCAGGCGCGTACCGATCGATTGGCCGGCGACATCCCGCGGCATCACCGAGCCATTGTCGCGATGATACAGGCGGCGGTCGAACACACTGGACTCGAAGTCAATGAGTACCGGCTGCCCATCGACAACCGGGAATCCGGCGTCGCTGTAGTCGCAGTTATAGTTCACGCAAGACGGCTTGGTTTGAATATCGGAGATCGATGAGCCGCAGCGCGGGCAGCGCATGCGGAATTTCCAGTCCGTAGAATGGGAGCATTCCATCAGGGTTCCAACAATGTCGCTCATGAAAAAATGCGCCCCTATGTCATTCCACTTTTGGTCAATGCTGCGACGCCCAATCATGTTCCTCAAGGCGGCCAGCATATGGCGGCATGGCGGCGTTAACATGCTGTTAACCATGAATGTCCTTAATGACCGTGCGTCGGCAAAACGGGCGAAGCGGCGCGGAGAGACTGGATAATGAGCACCATCATCAAGTTCCCGGCGGATGCGGCAGCGCGACGGCTGGGCGTGAATGTGGCGCCATCTCCCCGCGAAACTTCCGCAGAAATCCTGATCCTGCCGGTGATCCGAATCGAGCGTCAGATCGACGACAGCAATGGTGGCAGCGGCCCGGAAGAGGGCACTGCGCCGGGACGCCGCCGCAAGCGCCGCGCCCGTTCCTGACCCCGGATCGATCCTGATGTCGGCTATATCCCATCCGAACCGGATACGGCTTCGGCGCAAGACGTCATTTCTTGCGCCGTGTTTCATAGTTGCGACGTTGATCGGCAGCACGCTCGGTGGCTGCGCCGGCGGCGATTTCGGCCGTACCCGCAACAATGCAGTGACCGACGACATGCATCGCTGGATCGGCGTCGAGGCAACCGGCAGCGTCGGCCTGAAGTCGTCGGAATTCCAGCTCACCGATCTCGAACGCCAGATGCGCGATCTCGCTTATCCGCTGATCGAGCCGCCGCATTCGCGCCCTCTCTGGAAGAGTGTGTTCGGCGACTACAAGCCGATCGCATCCCCATGGCGGCAGAACGTCACCTACGATCGCACGGCCTATGGTCGGCTGCTGATCGACGAGCCGCATCGCTCGCATACGTCGCGCTACAGCGTGCTGATGGACGACGCGCGCGACGACATCCTGCGTTTCGAGGGATTTTATGCGACGGCTGCAAAGGTCGTCGAACTCGATCGCAAACGTAATGCCAGCCTGAAGCTGGTGTCGGCACTGGAGCCGAAGGAGCGCGCCGACGCCATCGCACGCATGGATGAGAACGCGCTGATCGTGCAGTGGGTCGAGCAATGCCTGCAGCGCCGGGTGTCGTCCTATAAGTGGGCGCTGGAACGCATGGTGATCCACGCCCCCGATGGGATGGCGTCCAGCGCCGATATGCTGATCGGCGAATTGGCGGCGCAGACCACGGCCATGGCCGGCAGCCTCACGCCGGTGCGCCCCGGCAAGGTGCTCCAGGTCGGCGGATAGCTGGACGTGTAGGGCTGGAAGTGTAGGGCGGATTACGCTTCGCTGATCCGCGCTACGGCGTCGGACTTTTCCACTGGCTTCACCTGATCGTCCGGCACGGTCTGACGGCCAAGAATCTGCCGCGCGCCCTTGCGCGAAAACGGCTGCACGATCTGTCCCAGAAAATCCGATGCAACCTTGCCGCTGATGCCGAGCCGGTCCGGTGACGCCTTGGCGGGATTGAGATAGGTGCCGAACACATGGTCCCACACCATGATGTTCTCGCAATAGTTGCTGTTGCCTTCCGTCAGCGTCTTCGAATGATGCCAGCGATGCAGTTTTGGCGTCGCAAAGATCGGATCGAACAGCGCCGTGCGCGTCTCCACATTGCAATGGGTGAGCAGGCCGGTGATCGCCGTCACCGCGCCGACCCACAGGAAAACTGGCAGCGGCGCATCGAGCAGGTAGAGCGGCGCCTGGCTGAGCACCATCTTGATCAGCGAGTCGATCACATGGAAGCGTCCGGTATTCACCACCCAGAGCCGGACCACGCTGTGATGAAGCGCGTGAAAGCGCCAGAAGAACAGGTTTTCATGCGCGACCCGGTGTGACCAGTAGAGGCCGAATTCGGCAATCACCAGCGCGAGCACGACCTGCGCGATCAGCGGCCACTGTGTCGGCCACAGATGCGAGGCATGATCGTTCGCGCGCGTCAGGGTCGCCATCGCCATCGCCATCGGAGCGATCGCGGTGGCAGCGACAGCCAGTTGCGCCGTGCCCTTGGTCAGCAGCGTATGCCCGATGTCGTTCAGTGTTTCGCCATCATGCCGCAGCCATTCGGCGCGATGCGGCATCAGCCGTTCGAGGGCGATGATGGCGAGAAACAGCGCGGCATAGACGATATTGAACCAGAACAGCGGCGCATTGCTGGCGAAGGCCATGCCGGCACCGAGCAGCGCCCCGAAATACAGCAGCGGCCACCAGATTAGGGACAGGAAATAGCTGACGGCCGTATCGGACGGCTCTTGGTCGTGTTGCATGGAGGCCCCGCATTCGCGCCGATTCGTGGGTCGGCGATGGATGCGGAGCTTCGCTGCGGGAGATTGCAGGCAGATTACGCCAGAGGGCTCCTGGACGTTTTCTATGCGGAAAAACGTCACGCCGAGGTCGTCTTACAGCTGATAATTCACGCCGATGCGGACGATATTGCCTGTGATGTCCGAATTAACGCCCATGATCGGCTTTCCTGGCCAGGCCGCGAAGGTGGCCTTGCTTAACGTCGTATCGCTGATCGTTCCGAGATCGAAATGCAGATATTCGACCTTCGCTGTCCAGTTCGATACGATCTTCGATTCCACGCCGCCGCCGATCGCCCAGCCGATCCGTGTCTCCGATGCAGACCCTGCGGAGCAGAGAGCGTTCCGGGCACATGGAAATGTCGGCTCCGGCACAAGAGTGGACGAGACTTTCACGTGGCCGTAGGCCAGACCGCCGGTAGCGAAGAATAATGTCTCCGGTGTCACCAGATAGCCCAATCGTGCACGCGCGGTACCAAACCAGCTCAGCTCGGTGTTATGGCTGGTCAGGGTTTCCGGATTGGCACCAATCTCCGGGGCGTAATAAGTGACGCCCGCGCCCATTTTCGAATAGGACAAGTCTGTTTCCAGACCTGTTACCCAACGGTCGATCTGCCAGTTGTAGCCGATTTCAGCGCCACCGATGAATCCATCAAAGCGGGAATTGAGCGACCGGGGCATCGTGCCCTGCGACAGGAAAAATGGCGTGATGATCGTGTCGATGGCCGTAATGGTGGACGCACTTTCGGTCCAGCCATAGCCCAAGGTGGCGCCGATATAGGCGCCTGTCCATGTCACGATTTGTGGGGACACTGCCGCCTTGTAGTGCGGTTGAGCGAGATTGTCCGCGGCCAGCACGGGCGTTGACGCAAGCAGAACGCAGCCGATTACGCAGGCCAACTTAGCGGATTTCGACATCGAGCTCTCCAGTACTTCGAGACGTGACTTCCAGACGTGCGGGCCCGCCGGACAAGCAGGCCGCTCATTCGCGCCCCCGAAAAGTCGAGGGTCGCCATCGCCACTGCTACGCGTGGCGGAATTCCGTGTCGTCACCCCGAAGTATGATGTGGTAAAATATGCTGCGTGTGCGCGTCCGGAAATTGACTTCGATCTCGCCCTGCCACACCAGAGCGCGCGCAATCACGGATTTGGAATGTTCATGGACGTTGTCGACAATGACGTACTCTCTTCAATCATCGGAGATATCTACGACTGCGTTCTGAACCGTGAGGGATGGTCGCGTGTTATCACCCGCATCACACAGACGATGGATGCGGCCTACACCACGATTGCGCTCGCTGGCACGTCGGACAATCACGGCCGGTTTGCTGCCCAATCGCCCTGGGATGCCGAGCGCATGCGCGCGCTGCAGGACTACAGTTTCGATGATATTCCGGGCCTGAAGGCTGCAGTGGTCGGCGATATCGATACGCCCGTATCCACGCTCTCGCTGATGCCCGAAAGTGAATTGCAGCAGACCGCTTTCTTTCGTAATTGGGCCGGACCGCAGGGATTGCGGGAAGGGTGCATTGTCAAATTCGTCCACACGCCGGACCGCATCGGTCTGCTCGGCTGCACCACTTGGGCGGACAAGGCTGCCGTATCTGCCGAGGATCAACGGTTTCTGACCTTGCTGTCTCCGCATTTGCGCAGGGCCGCGATGATCAGCGACCTGCTCGATGACGTGCGCGTGACCGCGCAGCTGTTTCGTGAATCGCTTGAGAACCTCGCGGTGCCCGTCGTGTTGACCGACGCGGCCGGATCGGTGCTCCATGCCAATGCAAGTGCCGAACGCATGTTCGCAACTGATGGTCCGATCCTGCGTCAGGGGCGAACCATTCAGGCACAGAACGCATTGATGGGCGACGCCTTGCTGCAGGCGATCGCAAGCGCTGCCTCGGACCTCTCGCTCGGCGCCAAAGGCATTGGCTTGCCGGTGTCGGCGGCAGGACAACCGCCCGCGGTCGCCTATGTCCTGCCTTTGACCGCTGGTACGGCGCGCGCCGCTTTTCGCCCCGCATGTGCGGCCGTCTTCGTCTCGACAACGACCTCGGCCTCTCCAATGCCGGAGGCCGTGTTGACAACGCTGTTCGAGCTCACGCCCGCCGAAGCGCGCGTGCTCGTGAGCGCCGGAAAGGGGCTCAACCCGTCCCAGACGGCCACTTCGCTCGGGATCTCGGAGAATACGCTGAAGACACATCTCAACCGGATCTACGCCAAGACCGGCAGGTCACGGCAGGCTGATCTCGTGAAGCTCGTGGCGGATATCGGCACGCCGCTGGCTACGGGATAGCGCACGTAGGATGGGTAGAGCGCAGCGAAACCCATCAAATACACACGACGACATGATGGGTTTCGCGAAGACGCTCTACCCATCCTACGATGACGATCGCTTATCAGCGCTTGCCCTTCACCGGCGCAGCCGGCGGATCGGTCTGCACCCGACAATTAGATGCGGCGAGGGATGCCTGTGCCTGGATCATCAGGCCGGGTTCGGCGGCGAGCGCCTTCAGCACGATCAGGCCGGTCGCGGTCGGCGAGTCGATGATGAGGCGGTCGGCGGACGTGACGTCCTCTTCCTCGGGCAGCGCTTCGTGCTGCGCCTCGGTCATCAGATCGAGCTCGATGACGCGGCGGCCGGCGGAGCGGTCGTTGATCGCGTAGTAAGCGACGTCGCTGCGGGTATAGAACGACACCGACGTGTAGGACTGGCTGACCGGCACGGTGAGCTTGATCGGTCCTTTGGCTAGGTCGTAGCGGCAGACCGCCATGGCGAAGGCCGGGTCCATGAATGGCAGCAGCGCATTGGCCGGCTCGGTCTGCGGCAATGCTGTCACCGCATTTTCTTTCGTCACCGAAGCGAGGCGCGAATAGGCGTCCTGCGTCGCGATACGCGGCAGCGCCAGCACGCTGACAAGATGCACGATGCCGCCAAGCACGACCCCCCCGATGAGCGCGAACATCAGCCGGATCATGGGCAGCTCACCGTGGCGATGGCGGGCATCGGTGCGTCTTTCTGCGTCCGGGTGGCAACGCCAACCGGCGTATCGTACAGCCGCAGCATCAACACATAGCGTTCCAGCGCTGATGTCGGCAGCCAGTTGCCCGCGCGCGAGCGTGCAGCGATGCGGATCTCGAACGCGCCGTCGGCATTGCGCACCACTTCCTGGCTGGTGAAGCCGTAGCGCTGCAATGTATTGGGCACCAGGCGGCCCTTGGTGTCATAGAGCGAGAGCGTCCAGAAACGCGCAGCCGGTGTCACGCCTGACACGACGATATCGCAGCGACCGTCCAGCGGCTTTTTCCTGTCGTCGGTGGTGGCAGTGAAGGTGACGCCGTCGCCCGTGCCGATCGGCAATTCGCCCGACCGTGCAATGGACGCACGCGCGTAGGGATCGATCTCGCTGGTGCCGGTGCGCGGGCGCGCCGTCCATGCACCGATCGTGAGTGTACCAAGGTCTGTGCCGCGGGTCGCGGTGGTCCAGGTCAGGCCGAGACCGACGGCAGTGGCGATCGCGAGCGCCAGAAGCGTGAGGAAGATCAGCCGCACGTGCGCACCGTCATGATAGCAGCTTCAGTTCTTGCGCGACGCGGGGGCGGTTGCGGATGTGGTCGTTTTGGCATCCGGTGCATCATTCGCCGACGCGTAGCTCTCGGGGAAGGCCAACGCGGAGGAAGCGCGGGGCTTCAACGGTTCGTTGGATGATGTGCGGCCGGCGGTCTTGCCGGCGTCGTCGAGCAGCTTCTCGACACGCAGCAGGACGTCGGCGCCGCGGCGCGTCAGCACCGGTGGCGGGCCGGGCTTGGCGTCCTGCGCGTTGGCGGCCATCACGGATGAGGCGGCTGCGGCAGGATTCTTGGTACCCGCGCCGACACCCGGGATTTCCTTGATCTCGATGCCCTGATGGGCCGCGACCATGATGTCGTGCCATGTCTGCGCGGGCAGCGAGCCGCCGGTCATGCGGTTGGTCGGCGAGTAGTCGTCATTGCCGTACCAGACTGCACAGCTGAAGTTGCCGGTGTAGCCGACGAACCAGGCGTCGCGATACGCATTCGTGGTGCCGGTCTTGCCTGCTGTCGGAATGCCGTCCAGTGCCGCGCGGCGCGCGGTGCCTTCGCTGACCACGTGGCTCATCATGCCGGCCATATCGGAGGCGACGGAGGCGGGGATCGCCTGCAACTGCTTCGGGCCGTCGCGGTCGAACCGCCAGACCAGATCGCCAGCGCCGGTACGGACTTCCAGCACGGCATGTGGCTTCGACGATCGGCCTTTGTTCGGGAAGGTCGCATAGGCGACGGCGTGTTCGAGCACGGTGACTTCGGTGGAGCCAATCGGCAGCGACGGCGTATCGAGCAACGGTGCCGTGATGCCGAAGCGGCGCGCGGTCTCGACGATCTTGACGCGGCCGGCCTTGGCCGGATTCTGCGCGCCCTTGCCGAGCGCAATCGAAATCTTCACCGGCACGACGTTGATCGAACGGGTGATGGCCTGCGTCAGCGTCACGTTGCCGGAATAGGAGTGGCCGTAGTTCTGCGGGCACCAGTTGCCGATACAGACCGGGCCGTCGAGGATGATCGAGGTCGGCTTGTAACCGTTGAGCAGCGCCGTCGTGTAGACATAGGGCTTGAACGACGAACCGGGCTGGCGCATCGCGTCCACCGCGCGGTTGAACTGGCTTGCGCCGTAGTCGCGGCCACCCACCATGGCGCGGACGCCGCCTTCGAGGTCCGACACCACCGTGGCGGCCTGCGTCGCATGATAGTCGCGGCCGAACTGGCGGAGCTGGTTTTCGACGGCGGCTTCGGCGGCGCGCTGCACATTCATATCGATGGCAGTGCGGACCACGAAAACGCGCTCGACATAGGATTTCGGGAATGTATCGACGAGCTTGCGCATCTCGTCGAAGGCCCAGTCGAGATAGTAGTTCGGCGAGATTTCCTGGCGGCGATCGACGGCGACGGCGGGATTGCGCCGCGCACCGAACACCTGACCTTCGGTCATGAAGCCGGCATCGACGAGGTTGTCGAGCACCACGTTGGCGCGGGCGCGGGCGGCGGGCAGGTTGATATGCGGCGCGTATTTGGTTGGGGCCTTGAACAGGCCGGCGAGCATCGCGGCTTCCGCGAGGTTCACGTCGCGCGCGGATTTGTTGAAATAGAAATGCGCTGCGCCGTCGACGCCGAACGTGCCGCCGCCCATATAAGCGCGGTCGAGATAGAGCTTCAGAATTTCGTTCTTGGTCAGGCGGGTTTCCAGCCAGATGGCCAGGAACGCTTCGTTGACTTTGCGCTCGATGGTGCGCTCGTTCGACAGGAACAGATTTTTCGCGAGCTGCTGCGTCAGCGACGAACCACCCTGGCGCACGCCGCCGGCCTGCGCATTGGTGACCAGAGCGCGCGCGGTGCCGGCGATGTCGATGCCGAAGTGATCGTAGAAGCGGCGGTCCTCGGTGGCGAGGGTGGCCTTGATCAGGTTATCCGGGAAGTCTTCCAGCGGAATGGAGTCGTTGTGCTTGATGCCGCGGCTGCCGATCGGATTGCCGTAACGATCGAGAAACGTCACCGCGAGGTCGGATTTCTTCAGCCAGTCTTCATCGGCGGTTTCGCGAAACGCCGGCTGCGCCAAAGCGAGCATGAGGATCAGACCGCCGAGGCCGATGGTGGCCATTTCCGACAGCGGCTCGATGACCACCCAGCGCTTCCAGCGACCGACATAGAAGCGGTCCATGAACGTGGAGTAGCGCTCCCAGAGTTCGCGGGTGCCGCGGCCAGACGAGAACAGGCCGGAATCGATGCGCGCATCCAGATCCAGCAGGAAATGCCGGAACTTGGTCTTCCAACGGGATGGCACGATCTGAGGCACAGGGGCCCTTGGTTTGTTGCAGCGCTCGCGTGCACCCACCGGCACCGCGCGGACGTCATGCTGAAATAATGCGGCAACCCGGCGGCAGGTTTGCGGCCGCCGGAGAGTCGTTCAAGTTCTAGCCGAGCAGGGCAGATAAACCAATGGCATTGCTTATCATTTGCACGACAGGGCTAACAGCTTGCCGGTTTTGCCCTTGTTTGCGAGCCGGCCGACACGATGTTGCTTGCAGAGCCTGCACCGCAACTCCTAGAAGGGCGTTTCGCCGCAACCTGGATTGATTCAAATCGCATGACCGCGCGTCCCCCGCGTCCTTCCGCACAGGAGGGAATGTTCTGGAAAACCAAGACGTTGGAAGAGATGTCCGGCGCCGAGTGGGAAAGCCTGTGCGACGGCTGCGGACGCTGCTGCCTGGAAAAGCTGGAAGACGAGGATACCGGCAAGATCTATTACACACATGTATCCTGCCGATTGCTCGATGCGGGTCTTTGCGCCTGCAAGGATTATCCGAACCGCTCCGACCATGTTCCCGATTGCGTGCGGCTGACCCCCGACAATGTCCGCACCCTGAGCTGGCTGCCGCCGAGCTGCGGCTACAAGCTCGCGGCCGAGGGCCGCGATCTCTACTGGTGGCACCCGCTGATCTCGGGCAGCGTTGACACCGTCCATGAAGCCGGCGTATCGGTCCGCGGGCGGGTCGAGGGCAGCGAGGACACGATCTCCGACGACGAGCTGCAGGATCACATCGTGACCTGGCCCGCGCTGCTGCCGCGCAAGGCGAAGCTGAAGAAGCGGCCGGCGTAGAATCCGCGGCGCGCGGTGTTCGATCACGCGCATATGACGCTCAGATGATCGCCGCGGGACGCTCCCATGCAAGGAAACAACTGTTGCTGCACGGGGCGGGGGAATAGATTTCTTCCAAAGAGAGTCTGTGCGCGGGAGTTTGCGCCGATCTGGCTCTCCCGTTACCTCCCAAGCCCTTTGAATCCGAAGTTTCATGAACAAGTTCGAACGACAGAGCCGGTCAGCGGCCGATGATCAGGTATTGTCCGGGGAAATCCCGTCTGATGCGGGCCTGTCGGATGAGCTCGCGCAGGAACTGTCGCGGATCCCCACGGAAGTGATCGAACCCGGCGACGCGCCTGCTGTCGTGAAGGCGCCGCTGACCCCCGCCGAAGTCCGCACCATCCTGATGAGCCTGCTGCTGACCATGTTCCTGGCAGCGCTCGACCAGACCATCGTCGCCACCGCGCTGCCGACCATCGGCCGGCAATTCGCCGATGTGAACAACCTGTCCTGGGTCATCACCGCCTATCTGCTCGCATCGACCGCGGTGGCGCCGGTGTTCGGCACGCTCAGCGATATCTATGGTCGCCGCGCGATGATCATCACCGCGATGTCGCTGTTCATGGTTGGCTCGATCATGTGCGCATTGGCGCCGAACATGATCGTGCTGATCATCGCACGTGCCCTGCAGGGCCTCGGCGGCGGCGGCATCCTGCCCATCGTGCAGGTGGTGATTTCCGACGTGGTGTCGCCGCGTGAGCGCGGCCAGTATCAGGCTTATTTCAGCGGCGTGTGGGTGGCGGCCGGCATCGGCGGCCCGATCATCGGCGGGCTGTTCGCCGAACATCTGCACTGGTCCATGATCTTCTGGATCAACATTCCGCTCGGTGTGGGATCGCTGGCGCTGCTGTTGCCGAAGATGAAGAAGCTTCCTGTGTTTCATCGCCGCCGCAAGGTCGACTGGCTCGGCGGCATGCTGCTGATGGCTTCAGCCGTCGTCTTCATGCTGGTGCTGACATGGGGCGGCACCAAATTCTCCTGGGCGTCGCCGACCATCGTCGCGATGATCGGCGCAGCAGCGGTGATGGGTTTCGCCTTCATCTGGCATGCGATCCATCACGATGAGCCGTTCCTGCCGTTACCGCTGATGTCGGGCTCGGTGGTGCCTTTCGCGATGGCCGCCGGCGGCTGCGCGATGGGTGCGATGCTCGGGCTGACCGTACACATGCCGCTCTATTACGAAGTGGTCTACGGCCTGACTGCAGGTCAAGCCGGCGTTGCGCTGATCCCGATCGCGGCGGTGTCAGTCGGCGGCGCTGCCTTTGCCGGCCACATGATGACCAAGGCGAAACACTACAAGCGCGTGGCGATCGCCGGCACCGCCATGTCGGCGCTGATGGGTCTGCTGCTGGCGCTCGCGACGCCGCTGCCACTCTGGGCGCTGCTCACGATGCTCGGCCTGTTCTCCATCGGGCTCGGCACGGCATTTCCGGTCAGCCTGGTGTCGATCCAGAACGCCGTGCCACGCCCGCAGATCGGGACCGCGACCGGCGCCATGAACTTCTTCCGCGCGCTGATGGCGTCGTTCACCGTCGCCGCCTTCACCACCATTCTCCTGATGGCGCTCGGCACGGACATCTCGATCTCAGGCGAGCATGCCGCCAGCACGCATCCGATCGCGGCCAGCGATATGGTCAGCGCCTTCCGCTATGTGTTCGAAGCTGCGGCAGCCCTGCTGGCGCTGTCGACACTGTTCCTGCTGCTGATGGAAGAACGCCCGCTGGCAGGGCCGGCAAAGGCGAAGCCGTCGCTGGTTTCGGAGTAGGCGAAGCCGTCATCCGACTTCAGAAATGTTCCGCTGCCACGCGTGTGAAGGCGATGTCCTTGACCAGCGGCTCGAGCGGGACTGCCACGCTCGCAATATTCCCGTCTTCGCCGGTGGAAAATGAGGGGGAAAGCCGGCTCGGCATCAGGCCGCCGGGCGACGCAGGTGTCTCTGGCAGCTCGAACGTGTCCGAGTTTCGATGCGTGAGCGGCTCCGACATGCCGCGAAACGCCCAATGCAATTTGCCTTGGGCATGCGTGATCGTCATCCGGCCGTAGCCGGGATGCGCGTAGTCACCGGCGTAATCCGCGAGGTCACGGTGCGGCTCGGTGGCCGGCGTCGGCGCGGCTTTCCCGGTCTGCAGCCAAGCCTCGTATTGCGTCACGAAGTTGCGGCGTTGCTCGCGGAAGCGATCGAAGCAGGGTACCGGTTCCTTGCCGCAGACTCGGTCGAAGACATAATTCGCGAGGATGTGCGGAGCGAGTATCGGAGTCATGCCATTATTGGCGAGCACCGCGACACCGACGCCGCGATCGGGCAACATCATCATCAGCGCATTCGTGCCGGTGAAGCCGCCTCCGTGCCACACCACGCGTTCTCCGCGATACCAGTGCGAGCGGAAGCCGAAACCGTAATGCACATCGCTGTAGTCGGCGAATCCGGTTGCCCCGACATGCACCCGCGGCTTCTGGAGCTCCTGTATCAGGCTGGATGACAGAAGACGTTGTCCTTCAAACGCGCCCTGGCCGAGATGAAAACGAAGCCAGTTCGCGAAGCTTGCAATCGACGTGCTCATGCCGCCCGCAGCCGGCACGCTGATGGGCCAGAGTTTCGTGCGCTGACAAGTGTCTCCCATCATCCCGTAGGGCACGGCCGCGTCGGTAGCTGCGGCAAGCTCCTCCACAGTGAACGTCACCTTCATGTCCAGCTTGTCGGTCAGCGAGCGGGTGAATTCGGCCCAGCTCTGGCCGCTGACGCGCTCGGCCACCATGCTCGCAATGAGGTAGTCGAGGTTCGAGTACTGAAAGGCGCTGCGAATGTCGGCGCTCGGTTCGAGATAGCGCAGCGCTGCCAGCATTTGGGCGGGTGACAGATCGCCGGGCAACCAGATCCAATCGTGACGTGGCAATCCGGAATGGTGGCATAGCAGGTCGCGCACCGTGACGCGGTCGCTCGCAACGGCGTCATAGAGCCGGAATTCCGGGATGTATTCCCGCACCGGCTTCTTCCAATCCATGCGCCGCTCGTCAACCAAGAGGGCCAGGCCCGTAGCGGCGAACGACTTCGAGACCGACATGATTTGAAACTGCGTATCCGTCGTGACGTTCAGGCCGGCTGCGATATCGCGAAGGCCATAGGTCCCAACGAACGCAACCTCCAGGTCTTGCACGATAGCGACGGCGAGGCCCGGGACCTTCCACTCCTTCATGACCTCTACGACAAGATGCTCGAATTCGGGAATGAACGCCGCGACGGATTGGCAGCATGCGACAGGTTCAGATGCCATTGGGACAAGCCTCGACACTTCTGGTTAAGTGCAAGCTGAAATGCAGACGATACCCGGCCCCACGATACTCCCAAGTCCCGTTGCTCCGGGCGAGCGCACACATAGTTACCGCACGATTAATTCATAATTGAGCCTGTTGGTGAACCTTCCTGCAACCTCTGCCGCTTAGGTTGAGTTCAGTTTTCAGGGGACGGCGTGGAAGAAATCCGCAGCCGTATGAGGAGATTTTCGTGTTGCGTTTGATTTCGAAATTTATCGACGATGAGTCTGGTGCGACGGCCATCGAATATGCGCTGATCGCTGCCGGCATCAGCCTCGCGATCATCGTGGCTGTGCAGGGCCTTGGTACCACGCTGAACGGGCGCTACGCCGCCGTGAATACCTCGCTGAAATAGGGCCGCGAAGACCGGCCGGTGCCGGGCGCCGCCATTGCAATCGACAAAAGACATGGCTGTCTTGTCGAAACGCAATGTCGTGAATGTCCTATCGATTGGGGTGCTGCACCCTATATGATCGTGCGCGGGCCTCGAGCCTGCGCATTTTCATATGGATGACCATCATGACATTGAATTCGCGTTTGAAGCTTTCGGCATTGGCCGGTTTGGGATTTGCGGCATTCATCCTCGCGGGAGCGACGCCGGCCTCGGCGGCTGGTGCGCAATTCTGCATCGCCCAGAGTGGCGCCAACGGCGAATCCTCCTATGTCAGCAACTGCATCTTTTCTGACTACCAGCAATGCATCAATGCTGCCGTCGGTACGCGAGGCAACTGCGTGGGCAACGTCGAGTATCGCGCCGGCGCTGCTGCGGAACCGGCGCCACAACGTCGCCGGCGCGCGCGGTGAGTGATCGTCCGCTCGTGAAGGACGCATCGATGACAACAAGGATTCGCAGGCTCCTATGGGCTGTGGCCGCGATTGCAATCGCGTCGGCGTCGTTGCCGGCTGTGGATTCTGCGCAGGCGCGGCCATCGGTCGCGGCCAGCTCCGGTATTCCGCCGTTCTGCGTGTTGACCGGCGGCCCCCGCGGGCCGGGGAGTGTGCCGCAGATCTGCCGGTTCTTCGACTATCAGCAGTGCCTGCAGGCCGCGACTGCGTTGCGCGGCAATTGCGTGGTCAATATCGACTATCCCGGCAAGATCACCGGTGCTCCGGGAGCGGCGTGGTCGCAGCCGCCGCGATAGCCAGCGCGTTGATCGCGCGGACAAAATTCCGATTTCAGGACTAAATTCAAATTCTAGGATTTTTAGCCTTGACAGCGTTGCGCTGTCGAAGTAGGTTTGCGGCATGCTCCACAATTGGGTTCGCAGGAAACGCCGCTGCTGATTGGCGGCGAATCTGCGCCGCGCTGTTTAGCCCGGTGTGCGGTGAATACCCGGAACATCGATCCAAATCCTGCGTTGCTTTCCATACGGTGCCGCAAGGAATCTCATCGGCATCCAACAGCAAGCCAAACGAGGGTGCCATGATAATCAGGAATTCGGCAACCAAGCAAAAAGAGCAGATCGTCGAATCCGCGACGGAGGCACGCCAGGCCGAACCGGGCCCGTCGATCCTCGCGCTTTTGGCGATCAGCCTCGGCCTCGCTGTGTTGATCCTCGGCGTGGTCTGGTTTGTGTTCTTCAGGACGTGATCGGTTTCGGCGATCGGCCGATCAATTTCAGTCAGTCCGGCATGATCGACTGACAGCAGCAACGAGTTCCCAACATGGTCAGAAAGCCAATAGCCCGCCCGGCGAGAAAGCCGGCGCGGGCTGCTGTCGTTGTGAAGGCCGCGCGGAAACCAAGGGCGGCGAAGAAGAGCTCCAAGAACTCGAAAGTAAAGAATTCACAGAAAACATGGAGCGCCGTTGACCCGGCCACCATGGCAGCAGCCGCTGAAAAAATCCGGGCCAGCGTGGCGGCCCGGAAGAGGACGATTGCGGCAACGACCATCTTCGCCGGACCGGGGAGGCCGAAACCAGCATCCGCTGCTGAAGTTGATATACCTCCAACTCAAATCAAGAAGCGACCGGCCGCAATGAAAGCTGTTACCAAGAAGCGGTCCAGCGCTCCGCGTGCAAGACGGCGAACGGCCGTCGATCGGTTCAATGATTTGCCGCCTGACGCGCCGCTGACCGATCGCGTTACCCAAGCCATCGAACGCGAACTCGATTCGATCCAGAAGATCGTTGGCCGCCGGCGCTTGAATGAAGCGTTGCGCACAGAGGCCGAGCGCCGCGCCCGCACGCTGGCTTCCCTGGCGCGCACATTGACCGAACTGAAGAAAGTGCAGGGCGGCAACGAACAGAGGCCCGCCGAAGATGACGACCGCCCCCGAGACCTCGACGAACTCCGTCGACGCATTGCTGAACGTCTTGCAAGACGGCCTGGCGGGCGACCGCCAATTCCTGTCGACGGGAATGACGCGGGGCGAGAGAGGCTTCCTGAGTGAGTGCTGGAATGTCTTCGCGCATGCGCATCAGGTGCCGCCTGACATCGCGCCGAATGGTGCGCCGTGGCTGACATGGCTCATGATTGGCGGACGAGGCGCAGGCAAGACACGCGCCGGTGCCGAATGGGTGCGTGCGCAGGCGCTCGGTCAGGCGCCACTAGCGCACGAAAAAGCCCGTCGTATTGCGCTTGTTGGCGAAACCGAACACGACGTGCGTGAAGTGATGATCGAGGGAGTGTCCGGGCTGCTCAGTGTGCATCCGGATCACGAGCGCCCGGTCTGGATGCCGTCACGCAAGCGGCTGGAATGGAGCAACGGCGCCGTCGCACAGGTATTCTCCGCGGAAGATCCCGAGAGCCTGCGCGGCCCGCAATTCTCCTGCGCATGGTCGGACGAGATGGCGAAGTGGCGCTATGCCGAAGCCACGTTCGACATGCTGCAATTCGGGCTGCGGCTGGGCCACCGGCCGCGGCAGATGATCACCACGACGCCGCGGCCGACGGCGCTGCTGAAACGCCTGATGGGCGATCCGACGACGGTGACGACGCGCGCCGCAACCGTAGTGAATGCGTTCAACCTCGCGCCGACGTTTCTGCAGAGCGTGATGGATCGCTATGCTGGCACACGGCTCGGCCGACAGGAGCTCGACGGCGAAATCATCGAGGATCGGCCCGATGCATTGTGGTCGCGGGGGCTGCTCGAACAGTGCCGCGTGCGCGAGGCACCGCCGCTACGACGCATCGTCGTGGCGGTCGATCCGCCGGTGTCGTCCGGCAAGCGCGCAGACTGCTGCGGCATCGTTGCCGCGGGGATCGCCGAGGGCGGCATCGTCTATGTGCTGGCCGACGACACCGTCTCGTCGGTGACGCCGACGGCCTGGGCCAACAAGGCGATCGCACTGTGGCGCCGGCTGGAGGCCGATGCGCTGGTGGTGGAAGTCAACCAGGGCGGTGAGATGGTGCGCAGCGTGATCAACGAAGTCGATCACACCGTGCCGGTGACGCCTGTGCGTGCCTTGCGCGGCAAGTGGCTACGCGCCGAGCCGGTGGCGACCTTATACGAGCAGGGCCGCGTGAAGCACGCCGGCAGTTTTGCCGCGCTGGAAGACGAGATGTGCGACTTCGCAAGTTCGGGTCTGTCGTCTGGCCATTCGCCGGATCGTCTCGACGCCATGGTCTGGGCGGTCGCCTCGCTGGCGCTGGTGCCGCGCGGGGATGGGCCAAGGATCAGGGTGTTGTGACTTCGTGTCCCGTGCACAGTTGAATTGGATCATATCATGTTCGATCGCTTGAAAGCCTATCTGGCGGCGCCCGAAGCAAAGGCGTCGCGCACCGCGCGCGTGCTCGCATTTGAATCGGGCGGGCGTGCGCGATGGACGCCGAAGGATTTTGCAGCGCTGGCGCGCGAAGGCTATCTCTCCGATGCCATCGTGCACCGCGCCGTGCGGCTGATCGCGGAGAATGCCGCGGCGTGCAGCTTTCTCGTCTTCGACAGCGCGCAGGAACGCGAGGCGCATCCGCTGGCGCAGCTGCTGACGCGGCCGAATCCGCGGCAGGATGGCGGGGTGTTCTTCGAAACGCTCTATGCGCATCTGCTGCTCGCCGGCAACGCCTATGTCGAAGCCGTCATGCTCGACACGCAGGTGCGGCAGCACGAGGTCCGTGAACTCTACGCGCTGCGGCCGGATCGCATGAAAGTCGTGCCCGGCAGCGACGGCTGGGCCGAGGCCTATGACTACAGCGTCGGCGGCCGCAGCGTGCGCTTCGATCAGCAGGCGTCCGGCGTGCCGCCGATCCTGCATCTGACCTTCTTTCATCCGCTCGACGATTACTATGGTCTGGCGCCGATCGACGCGGCCGCGACCGCGCTCGACACCCACAACGCCTCGTCGAAATGGAACAAGGCGCTGCTCGACAATGCGGCGCGGCCGTCGGGGGCGCTGGTCTATGCGGGACCGGAGGGATCGGTGCTGTCCGAGCCGCAATTCGATCGCCTCAAGCGCGAACTCGAGGGCAATTATCAGGGCGCCGCCAATGCCGGGCGGCCGCTGCTGCTGGAAGGCGGGCTCGACTGGAAGGCGATGTCGCTGACGCCGAAGGACATGGATTTCCTCGACGCCAAGCACAATGCCGCGCGCGAAATCGCGCTCGCCTTCGGCGTGCCGCCGATGCTGCTGGGGATTCCCGGCGACAATACATTCGCGAATTTCCAGGAAGCCAACCGCGTGTTCTTTCGCCAGACCGTGCTGCCGCTGGCGGCGCGCACCGGCAACGCGCTGGCGCAATGGCTGGCGCCTGCGTTCGGCGACGGCATCCGCATCGACATCGACACCGACCGCGTGGATGCGCTCGCCGCCGATCGCACCGCGCTATGGGAGCGCGTCAGCAGCGCGGACTTCCTGACGCTGAACGAGAAACGCGAAGCGGTGGGTTATGCACCGGTGGAGGGTGGGGACAGGCTGGGTTGATTATTGCGGCGCGGACGCGTCGCTGGCCGAAGCCTGTGCAAGCGCCAGCGGCAGGCCGAGCGCCCTGGCACGGTCGCGGCGTTCGCTGGCATTCATTTCGTTTTCCTTCTGTTCGAAGGCAGCCAGTTCGCGCGCGACGATCCGCTTGAAGTCCTGCTTGGGCGTGTCGTGGCGAGTCATGGTGGTCTCCTGTGATGCACGCCCTGATAGGACGTGTCGTGGCGGATTGACACATGATAAAGATTGCAAGTTGTGCTGGATCAATCGTGAGGGTGTAGTCTCGGTATCGCCTCCATGTTTTGCACGCATGAGCGCGTGTATGATGCGCGGCACGCCGCTGTGGAAAAATCGAATCAACACGATGGATCATTGCGATGCCACTCACTTACGTCATCCCCGATCTGCACGGCCGGCGCGATCTGCTGGATCGGGCGCTGGCTGAGATCGAGACGCATCGGACCGGTGAAAACGCCACGCTCATTGTGCTCGGCGACTATGTCGACAAGGGCCCAGACTCGCGCCGCGTCATTGCGCGGCTGCGGGCAGGGGTGGCGCCGGGCCTGCGGCTGGCGATGCTCAAGGGCAATCACGATGCGCTGATGGTCGCCGCGCTGCGCGGCGATGTGGCGATGGCAAACTGGATGACGAAAGGCGGCGATACCGCGCTGGCCTCCTATGGCGGCGACATCGCCGATGTGCCGGTGCATGACATCGACTGGCTCGACGGCCGGCCGCTGTGGCACATGGATGCGCATCGCGTCTATGTCCATGCCGGCGTCGATCCCGCGCTGCCGCTGACGCAGCAGGATCCGGTATTGCTGATGACCAAGCGCTATGCGGATGACGATGCGTCCGGCCATGATGCCGGCGAGGGCGCGCGCCATGTGGTGCATGGCCATGACCGCCATGCCGATGGGCCGCTGCTGAAACAGGGCCGCAGCAATCTCGACACCTATGCCTGGAAGACAGGCCGTCTGGTAATCGGCGTGTTCGATGACGCGCTGCCGGGCGGGCCGGTGGAGCTGATCGAGATCACCCCGCCGCCGGCGCCTTGAGGCGGATATGACCTCTTGAACCAAAGACCGCGCCGCGACGCCTAACCGGCAACGCAACTGAAGCGGCACGCTGGCATGTCCTCGATCATCGAAACCGTCGTCGAATTTTTTGCCGAGCTCGTCTGGGGCTGGGTGACAGCGCGATGGCCATGGGTCGGGGACGCCGTAGGAGCGACCTGCCTCGTGGCCGGCGCGGTCGTGGCACTGTCGTCATCCGGCACTGAGCGCGTGCAGGCACTGGTGATCGGTGGTCTTGTCGGCATCGGTGCTGGTGGGTTGCTGCTGGTGTGGTTCTGGCGCCTGCGCCGCGCGGCGGCGACGCGGACGGAGTGATCGCCATGACTGTGACACCGGCGATGCTTGGCGCCACGACAGACTGAGGAGATGCACCGATGCCGGATTGGATCTTGCCGCTGCTGCTGCTGATCGGAATCCTCGCCGTTCTGTACCGCGCCTTCCTGCACACGCCGCGGGCGCCGCCCAGCGGCAGGAACCACGACGAAGGCGTGACCAATTACTGGGACGTCCACCGCGATCGCTAGGGATGCCGATGCGCGGCGCTGCGTGCAACGGCCCCCTTCAAAGCCGTCTAGTGCGTGGTTTGCGCCGCGACCCAGTCGGGATCGATGCGGGTCGCCTCGGCGATATCGTTGAGTGCGCCTTCGGCATCGCCGGTGACGCGTTTCTGCACGCCGCGGTAATACAGCGCCTTGCCATTGTCGGGCGTGTGCGTCAGCACGGCATCGAAATCGGCGATGGCGCGTAGCGGCTCGTGCTTGTCGATCAGGGCCGCGCCGCGGTTGAACAGATAGAGCTCGGACTCGGGGTTGAGCTTGATGGCCATGCTGAAATCGGCGACGGCGCGGTCGAGATCGTTCCGCATGTAGTGGATGACGCCGCGGCTGTTATAGGCGCTGGGATAGTCCGGGCTGATCCGTATCGCTGTCTCGAAATCGGCGATGGCGCGGTCCCTGTCGCCCTTGTCGTCAAAGGTGCGGCCGCGCCAATAGACTGTCACGGCATTGGTGGGATCGAGACGGATCGCTTCGCTGTAATCGGCGATGGCCCGGTCGAGATCGTGCTTGTCTTTCCAGGCCCGGGCGCGGCTTTCATGGGCGGAGGCGTCGTCCGGCGCGAGGCGGATCGCGGCATCGAAATCGGCAATGGCCTGGTCCGGTTTGGCGGTGTCGAACCAGATGCTGCCGCGGTCCTTGTAGAAGTCTGCATCGTCGGGCCGCAGCCGAATGGCTGCGCTGAAATCGGCGATGGCCCGGTCATACACTTTCATGACCTGCCAGAGGTGGCCGCGCATGGCGTAGCCCGATGCGTCGTCCGGCTCGAGCCGGATGGCGGCGTCGGCGTCGGCGATGGCTGCATCCGTTTCGCTATAGGTCTCATGCAAGAGCGAGCGGCTGCGATGCAGCGCCGCCAGATCGCCGCCGCGGTAATAGTCGAGCCCGATGGCGCGGTCGCAGGCGGCCATCGCCTTCACGCTGCGGCCTTTCAGGCACATGGCGTAATCGCCGCCCGGGCCGGCCAGTGTGGCAGCAGTGGCATAAGTCGGCGTTGCGGCGGCACTGGCGGCCAGCGCCAGTGCCATCAGCGTGCTGCAGAGCGGCAGGCGCAAGGACAGGCGCAAGGACAGGCCAGATCGTGCGTTCGGGTGCATGTGTCGTGCTCGGATGGCGAGGGAGCCGGGACGGCGTTGCTGCTTGGTCGGCGGCATCAGCCGAAAGGTTCGACGGGGCGCGAACGCGGCAGCGGGTGCGCGCGCAAGATGGAAGTGACAATCGCCATGGATGACCTGATCCGCATTTTCACCGAGCGCGGCGACCTCGCGCATCTCGCTTTGTTTCTGTGGGCGAGCGTGGCCAGCGCCGCGGCTCTGTTCGCGCTGCGCGAACTCGCCGGCGCCTCGCGCCGCTTCGACGAATTCGTGCGCCAGCTCGCGCGCTTCAACCGCCGTGCGCATCGCCGCCACCGCATGCGCGACGATACCGACGACATCTGAAAGGGATCTTCCATGGACAGTCTGCACGACGTGATGCGTTCGATCCGCCCGGAGACGAAAGCGGGCAAGGATCATCTCAGCGTCTTCAGAGAATTTCTCGCCCATCTCGATCAGTTGCAGCGCAAGGCCATCGCTTCGAGGCCGCGGCTGAAGCCGGCGGCGCGACGAAAGCCGATGCGGCGCACGAAAGTGTAGTTCGCTTTTTTCCCCTCTCCCCCAGCACGGTGCAGCCGTGCGCCGCGGGAGAGGGTGGATCGAATGCACATCGTGCATTCGAGACGGGAGAGGGAGCCGCAGGCTCCGGTGCTTGTAGCGCCCCCTCTCCCTGACCCTCTCCCGCCAGACGCAGCTGCGCTGCGCCCGGGGGAGAGGGGACACTCCTGACATCGATTGTCGCTCTTCTTCCCCCGCATCTCGCGAGGCCGCCGATGCATGCTCCGTTGCCATCTCCGTTGCCATCCCCCCAGCCATCCCCCGCGCGCCTCGCACTCACGCCGGACGGCGTGATCGAGGGCTATGCCTCGCTGTTCGGCGAGATCGATCAGGCGCGCGACATGGTGATGCCCGGCGCCTTCACGCAGACGCTGAAGCAGCGCGGTCTCCGCAAGATCCCGATGCTGTTCCAGCACGATCCCTCGGAGCCCGTCGGCGTCTGGCTCGAGATGAAGGAAGACCTGCGCGGATTATGGGCGCGGGGCCGATTGATCCCGGATGTGACACGCGCCCGCGAATTGCTGGCGCTGCTGCAGGCCGGCGCGGTGGACGGATTGTCGATCGGTTATCGCACCCAGCGCGGCCAGATCGAGCCGAAGACGCGGGTGCGCAAACTCTATCAGGTCGATCTCTGGGAAGTCTCCATCGTCACGTTCCCGCTGCTGAACGGCGCGCGGGTGAGCGCCGTGAAGGACGCGCCGTGCTCGCGCCTGCGCGATCAGGCCGAGCGCGACTGGACCCAGCTCACCGGCCAACACGTCATCGACTCATATCGCACCGATTTGAGCGGCGCCGCGGATGCACCGGCGCTGGTCATCCGGCGTGGGCGCAAAGCGGGCGGACCTGTCCAGGCCTGTTCGCTGCGCGCCCGCGCCGATCGCAAACGCGCGCTGCACGGCGTCGCCGCCCACGCCCGGTTCGCCGGGCGCTGAGGACAACGCGCCGCGCCGCGATGCGCGCTCAGAACAGTTTGTTGATCGTCGCCGTGATCGCCTGGGTCTGGGTCCGCGCGGCGGCGGTGCCGACCATGGTGCCCTGGTTGGTGGTGCCGCCGGTGCCGTTCGGATTGGTGAACGGGCTCGCATAGTTCGCGGTGTTGTTTTCGGTCATGGCGAACATGTAGTTCACATCCACGAACCAGGTCGGATCGAGGAAGTAGGTGGCGCCGACCATGGCGGCGCCGCCGAGCACCCAGCTCTTGCTGGTCAGGTTGATCGGCGCGCCGGAGACGTCGGTGCGGTTGCCGTTGAGGTCGGCGAAGCCGATCAGGCCGTTGAGGTCGGTGCGGACCCGGGTCAGCGTCGGGCCGGCGCCGAGATAGACGAAGCCGCGGTCGAACGCATGGCCGATGAAGGGCACGAACGTCATCTGGTGATCGATATGAATCTGGTAGGACTGCACCAGCGCGTTGCCGGTGAACGGCACCACCGTGCTCGTGCCGGTCGGCGTGAACGATCCCACCTGCGGCAGCAGCGCCGCGCGGATGTTGGAACTGGCGCCGAGATAGCTGTAGCCGAACTTGGCGCCCCACAGCCAGTCGCTGCCGGAGAAACGGGAGAAGTAGCCGCCCTGCGCCGAGAAGGCGATCTGCGCACGGTCGTCCGGATACAGCGTCGCCGGGCCGGCGGCCGATCCCGAGGAGGTCAGCACGCCGTTGGTGAAGACGTTCGACGTCCCCACCGCATAGACATTCTGGGTGCCGAAATCGAGCGTATTGGCGCTGCCGCCGATGCCGACGAAGAAGCCGGAGTGCGGCACCCACGAGGTCTCGGCCGGCGGCAGCCGCGGCGCCTTGACGGTCACATCGGCCGCTTGCGCGGCTCCGGCCGCGACCAGGCCGGCGAGCATTCCAGTCATGGTGATGTTGCGCATGTCGTTCCCCCGGCGGGGCGGATCCCCGCTTGCAGCAGCCTAGGCAGAGCGGGGGAGGCGGGTCTGTGCCATTCCGCACAGTTCCGCCGCGTCCGAGACAAGTGACCTCGATCATCGCCAATCAACGCCGCGCGCGGCGCGTTCGCGTGCCCGATTTCCTTTAACGTTCACGAACCCCCACGGAGACCACACCATGACCTACGACATCACCGACGCTGCGCCCGAGCATAAGGCGGCCTTTGCGCTGCCGCGCGCGAATGGACAAACCTCGCAAGCTCACATCGGACAGGTCTTGCCGGCGCCGCGGATGCACCGGCGCCCGTGACACGGCGCGGGAGCGCAGCGCGCGGGCCTGCACAGGCCTGTTCGCTACGCTCTCGCGCCGGAAGGAAAATGGCGCTGGGAAAAATCGGCTACGACGCTGCGCTCCGCGGAGCGCGGGCCACGCGCGGACCGCTCTAGCGCAAGTCGGCTCTAATGCAGTTCAGCGCGATCGATCGGCAGGTGCAGGCGCTCGGCGCGTTCTTCGCGGTCCTGCCTGCGGAACGCGCTCTCGCGCTGTTCGAAGGCGATCATTTCCTGCTGCGCCTGTTGCAGGAACTGGTCGTATTTCGTCATCGGTGGTTGCGCATGCTTCGTCATCGCCAACTCCGTGTGTGTCACTCTACCGGACAAGCCTAAACGCCGTTCAGGCTAGCGGGTTCCCTGTTCCAGATCAAATTTCATGTCGCTGCTAGGCCGTTCCATCGGCCCTGAGCCGATCGTTCAGGACCTGTGAACGTCCGCGACGTCGTTGCGCGTGCAGCTTCGCCATGTCTCTACCCAGACGACCGACGTCTTCAACCCCGGAGAACACCATGAATTTCGACATCACCGATGCTGCCCCCGAACACAAAGCCGGCTTCTCGAATGGCGCGCGCGACGACTATGACGAGTTGCGACATACCTTCGAGGAATTCAAGGCCGCCAATGACGAACGGCTGGCTGATATCGAGCACAAGCGCAGCGATGTGCTGCTCGAGGAGAAGGTCGATCGCATCAACCAGGCGCTCGATGCGCAGCATCGGCGCCTCGATCAGTTGTCCCTGAAGGGCGCGCGGCCCGCACTTGCTGCGGACAGCGCCGTGCGCCCCCAACCTTCCGAACACAAGTCGGCTTTCGATGCCTATGTGCGATCCGGAGAGAGCGAGGGGCTGCGGCAGATCGAGACCAAGGCGATGTCGGTCGGCTCCAATACCGATGGCGGCTATCTGGTGCCGGTCGAGCTGGACACGGTGATCGCGGAACGGCTCGCGATGATCTCGCCGATCCGCGGCATTGCAGGTGTGCGCCGGATCTCCAGCGGGCTCTACAAGAAGCCGTTCATGACGGCGGGGCCAAGCACCGGCTGGATCGGCGAAACGGCGGCGCGCCCGCAGACCAATTCGCCGACATTCGATGTGCTGTCGTTTCCGGCGATGGAGCTTTACGCCATGCCGGCTGCGACAGCGACACTGCTGGACGATGCGGCCGTCGATCTCGACGACTGGATCGCCGGGGAGATCGATCAGGTCTTCGCCGAGCAGGAGGGCATGGCCTTCGTCTCGGGCGACGGCGTCAACAAGCCGAAGGGATTTCTCAGCTACACCACAGTGGCCAACGCCTCATGGAGCCGGGGCAATATCGGCACCATCGCCACCGGCGCGGCCGGCGCCTTCGCGGCGTCGAACCCCTCCGACAGCCTGGTCGATCTGATCTATGCGCTGAAGCCCGGCTACCGGCAGAACGCCACCTTCGTGATGAACCGCCGGACGCAGGCGGCCATCCGCAAGTTCAAGGACTCCACCGGCGTCTATCTCTGGCAGCCACCGGCCACCGCCTCGGGCCGCGCCAGCCTGATCGGCTTTCCGCTGGCCGATACCGAGGACATGCCGGATGTCGCCGCAGGTTCGCTCTCCATCGCCTTCGGCGATTTCCGCCGGGGCTATCTGATCGTGGACCGCCAGGGTGTACGCGTGCTGCGCGATCCCTATAGCGCCAAGCCCTATGTGCTGTTCTACACCACCAAGCGGGTGGGCGGCGGCGTGCAGGACTTCGATGCGATCAAACTGCTGAAGTTTGCAGTGAGCTGAGGGCGGGCGATCGGTGCGGGCGATGTGCCGTCGCCCGCCATTGCCTGGTTCAGCAGTAGCGGTAGTTGCAGCCAAATTGCTGGCGGCCAACAAGCAGCTCCGGCGGCACACCATAATGGCTGTAGTAATAGGAAACCTGCGGCGGACCGAAATAACGGTGAACCTGAATTGGAGCTCCGCCCGGGGACGAATAAGTGGTGACCTTGTCGAATGGCGGGGATTCGACGGCAAGGAAACGCCCGCCGCCGACAAGCGGTGCCGGCTCCGCCACCTGACCATGGCCATAGCGCGGAGTGCCCGAGAGATCGGCGGCCGCCGCCGGCAGCGTCACGGCAGCCACGATGCAGGCGAAGGCGAGGGGGCGCAGCACGACGGGCATTCCTTCTGATCAGCGCGTCACTGCGCGAGAGCGATGGCGACGGTTGTGCGATGCATGATTGCCAGAAGGAGCTTGTGTGAGGCTGATTTGACCCACGCGGCGTGTATCGCAGATAGGCCGGATGTCGCCGCAGGTTCGCTCTCCATCGCCTTCGGCGACTTCCGCAGGGGCTATCTGATCGTGGACCGCCAGGGTGTGCGGGTGCTGCGCGCTCTCTATAACGCCAAGCCCTATGTGCTGTTTTACACGACAAAGCGGGTCGGGGCAGGGTGCAGGACTTTGACGCGATCAAGGTGCTGAAGTTTGCGGTGAGTTAGGTGTGACTCGAGTAAAGCCCGAGAATGCGGCGGCAAAATCGGACGTCTGTAAAATTGTTGCTGAACCTCATGTGCCCGTGGCTTAGTCTCGGAGAAAAGGGTTGAGTTCGGGTAGAGGGAGATCGGGCAACCGAGATATCCGCTTTGCTGTTCGTTAGCCGCTAGGATACAACTGGAATATAAGAGCAACCGAAAAGTCAGTCGATTAGGAGAATGTTTGTGTCCGTGCCGCCGACATCTCCGCCTTTATCCTTCCCGTTCGACGTTACGCTCCCACCTTCTCCCGGACTGTTTCGCGGCCAAAAAGTAGACCTCCAAATCAGAGGGGGGCTTACCATCTTCGTTGGCCCAAATGCTGCTGGAAAGACGACCATCCTCAAAGGAGTTCGCGAGCGTTTCCGCGAGATATTTCGGCCAAAGAAGGTAGTCTATCTCGCGGCTGGCCGTGCCAGCGCATTTGAGGGGTTTCGATCTACCTCTTTGACACCACATTTAGACACGCAACCTGCGGCGCTTGGAAATCGTGGTTGGTCCGATTCTTGGGCTGAATACGAAGGCGCGCCAGGCATGTTTATGCGCCTTAAAGCGCGCCCAGATTTACTTTTGAAAGTTGAAGCTCGACTGCAAACACTCCACCAACGTCGCCTTCGGCTGGAATGGACGCAGGCTGGTCTAACGATTGGATTTGCGCCTACGACCGGAGGTGAGGTCTACTTTGCCAACGTTGAGGCTAGCGGTCTACTACAACTGGTACCGTTACTTGCTGCTTTATATGATTACGATATATCAGCCCTGATCATTGACGAGCCAGAGATTTCCCTGCATCCGCAGCTTCAAGCCTTTCTTTTGCAAGAGATAGTGAATGTCTCTGGATATCCCACAGAGGTCGGTAATCAGAAACTGATCGTGATGGCTACGCATTCGCCGAGCATGGTTCCCTTGCGTAGGATTTCCGATTTAAGGAGTCTCGTTTTCTTTGCCGATCGAGAGACATCTCCATCTCAGATCGACATGGAGGCCGGAGAGCTAAAGAACAAGAAACTGTCGGCGCTAATCGCTCGGCTAAGCGAAAATCACAAGTTGGCGCTATTCGCGCGGAACATACTTCTCGTAGAGGGGCCGAGTGACGAGATCGTCGTGTCTGGCGTGGCTCGCTCGTTAGAACATCCGATACTTGGGGCAAATACACAAATCGTGCCTGTTACTGGCAAAGGGCAATTTCCGGAAACGGCGAAGCTGTTTCGCTTGATGAGTAAAAAGGTTTTTGTCCTTGGAGACTTAGATCTTTTGGTTGATGACAGCCAAATTATGGCAACGTTTATGGTGGAGGCGGGCCCGCTTGTGCACAAGCTTGGTGCCGAAAACTTGCCTGCTTTGGATAGGCCGATTCGAAATTCGCTCTACGAGTTTGTCGATAAGCATTGGGATTCTGTAGCAACTGCCGCGATGAGTCATCGATATTGGACCTCTCGCGAGTCGGAAGATCTCAATGATGCGAAAGCTAAGCGGCGGGCGACCGTCGCATTTTTGCTCGCCGCCAACGTTCACAATATGATGCAATTGCCAAATGGCGAGATGCTTCATGGTCTGCGTCATCGCTTCGATGCATTGCTTGAGGTGTTGGCTGATGCCGGCTGTGTCGTCCTGCGTAACGGGACGATTGAAGATTACTATCAAGACGCATCGCCACAACAGACCCGGAAACCGGATGCGGCTGCAAACGAGGTTGAAGGATTTGATGGTGTATCCGCGACGCAACTACGTGTTCGCTACAGCGAAATCGTCAAAGCAATCGAGCTTTCAGCACCCATCCGTCGGATAAATGAAAACGAGTTGCTACGAGAGCAACTGGGGTCTCTGCTTGGTGCTGCGTTTCAGTTGGTTACCGTCTCGATGACAGATGAAGAGTTGAATAGTCGAGCGGTCGCTAATTTTATCAGTGACAAGCCGGCATTTTCGTTCTCAAACAAATCAGTGCGAGACGAAAACGATACTACAAAAAAGCTCATTCAGGTGGCGATTTCTTCACCTCTTTTTCCAAGATCAAACTTCCCCTTTGTTATTGGTGAAGGCGATAATATTACTTCTGTGATACTTACGAAGTTGCCCTGATGGATATCGAGCAATAGATCTACTCGAGATGGAACGCCGCCCCATGCGGCGCCGAATCGGTTGGCTTGTCATGTCGCCTCCCTTTGCCCGTCGCCCCGCTCGCGGCTGCACGCCCGAATTGCTTGAGCATGCACGCCAGCGCTATGAGCAAACGGACGAGACTCAGAAATCCATAGCACTCGACCTCGGAATGAGCCGTAGCGGTCTTGAGAAGCTTGCTCGCAAGCAAGGCTGGACGCTGCGGAAGGATCGCATGATGCGCGATTTGCCTGAATCGTTGCGCCTGAACCTTGTGGCCGTGCAGGCCATCGGTGCTGCTGCGGCAGGCGAACTGCCGATTGAACAGAGCGGATCTGAAGCATCGAGCGAAACCGCTCTTTCGCCAAACATTGCGGCCCGTCTGGAGCAGGCGGTCGAGAAAGAATTGCGCAAGGTTGAAGCGCAGCGCAGCCAATTTGGCCCGGTGTCGCTTCGTACCCTTGAGGCCGAACGTACAGCACGGACATTGGCGACATTGACGGAGACACTGTTTAAAGTGCGCCGTCTGCGCGAGCCAAATGCGATAGGTGTGAACGCCGATGACGATCTGCCCGCCGACATCGCTGGATTCCGTCACGCGCTTGCGCAACGCATGGACGCGTTTGTCCAGAGCAGGACTGACGGAGACCTTTGTGCAGACGCAGGGCCTCAACACGGGCCTGCGGCTGCATCATGATTTTGCCTGCTTCGCTCACGCACACCAGGAACACAGCGAGATAGGCAATAATGGTGGACCGTGGACGACCTGGCTGATGCTGGGCGGGCGCGGTGCGGGCAAGACGCGCACCGGCGCCGAATGGGTGCGGGCGCTGGTGCGCGGCACGCCGCCTTATGCCGATCATGCACATGGCCGTGTGGCGCTGATCGGCGAGTCCGAGCACGATGCCCGCGAGGTGATGGTGGAGGGCGAGTCCGGCCTGCTGCGGGTTGGCCCGCGCGCCGAGCGGCCGACATGGACCGCAACGCGCAAGCGGCTGGAATGGCCGAACGGTGCTGTCGGACAGGTGTTTTCTGCTGATGATCCCGAGAGCCTGCGTGGCCCGCAATTCGAGGCTGCGTGGTGCGACGAGCTGGCGAAGTGGCGCTACGCGGAAGCCGCATTCGATACGCTGCAATTCGGATTGCGGCTCGGCGCGCGCCCACGCCAGTTGATCACCACCACGCCGCGCCCTTTGCCGCTGATCAAGCGGCTGCTCGTCGATCCGCGCACGCGAGTGACGCGGGCGCCAACAATAGCCAACAAGGATTATCTGTCTCCAACTTTTCTCGACGCCGTGGTCGGCCGCTATGCCGGCACGCGCATGGGGCGGCAGGAGCTGGATGGAGAACTGATCGAGGATCGGCCGGACGCATTGTGGTCGCGCGCGCTGATCGAGGCGTGCCGCGTGGTCGAGCCGCCGGCGCTGTCGAAAATCGTGGTGGCGATCGATCCACCGGGCACGTCGCGCAAGGGCGCGGATGCTTGCGGCATCGTCGCAGTGGGGCGTGCCGAGAGCGGCTGGTTCTATGTGCTGGAAGATGCCTCGGCAGCGGGGCTTTCGCCATCAGCCTGGGCCAGCAAGGCGGTGGCGCTGTATCGCCGGCTCAATGCCAACAACATCGTCGCCGAAGTGAATATGGGCGGCGAGATGGTGCGCGCGGTGCTGCGCGAGGTCGATCACACGGTGCCGCTGAAGGAAGTGCACGCGACGCGCGGCAAGTATCTGCGCGCCGAGCCGGTGGCGGCGCTCTATGAGCAGGGCAAGGTGAAACACGTCGGCTGCTTCCCCGACCTCGAAGACGAGATGTGCGACTTCGGAGTCGAGGGACTGTCGAGCGGGCGTTCGCCTGACAGACTCGACGCCATGGTGTGGGGGATCACCTCCCTCATGAGCAGCTTCACGAGCGGCGGACCGCGTATCAGGGTATTGTGACCAATCACGCAGTCGGTGGGGAATAACAACCAGGCCGGTATCTCGGTGAGTTGTGGCGCTTCGAAAATGCGCGTGTGTGGCGAGTCGGCTACAGCGCGCGGGCCGGGATCGTCCTCTACTCACGGAGGTCAAGACACACCATCGGGGAGAACTGGACATGAAAAGACTGTTGCTGGCGACCAGCTGCGTCGCGATCCTGGGTTCGGCCTGTTCGGCATCCGCCGCAGATTTGGCTGCGCGTCCCTATACCAAGGCGCCGGCGGTGATCGCCACCGTCTATGACTGGAGCGGGTTCTACATCGGTATCAATGGCGGCTGGGGCGAGAGCGGCGATCACCGCACGTTCGATACAGTGCCGACCTTCTTCGGCGACTATAAAGCCAATGGCGGGACGTTTGGCGGCCAGGTCGGTTATCGCTGGCAAAGCGCAGGCTGGGTGTTCGGTCTGGAAGCGCAGGGCAACTGGGCCGATTTCCACGGCAGCAGCGCAAATCTCTTTGTGCCGGGTGCCTCCATCCGCTCCAAGCTGGATGCCTTCGGGCTGTTCACCGGTCAGGTCGGCTATGCCTGGAACAATGTGCTGCTCTATGTGAAGGGCGGTGCGTCGATCACCAATCGCAATTATGAATTCGTGACGGCAGCCGGCGCGCTGACGGCAGACACCGGCTACAACACCCGTCTCGGCGGCACTGTCGGCGTCGGCCTCGAATATGGCTTCACGCCGAACTGGACCATCGGTGTGGAATACAACCACATCTTCGAGAACCGCCACGGCGCGACCTTCACGACACCCGGCGGCGTCAGCGCAACCGGCTTCTCCGTTGGCGGCGACACCGACCTCATCCTCGGCCGCCTGAACTACAAGTGGGGTGGCCCGGTGATCGCGAAGTACTGATTATCGATCTCCCGAGCACCAACTCGAAAGCCCCGGCATCGCCGGGGCTTTTTTTGTGAGCGCCGTCGTTCGCATGCGTGCAGTTCCTCACTGCGATGAAGCTCCGCATCTGGAACCATTCCCCCGCTGCCGTCGTTACCTCCGTTCACGCAAGCTTTGGGAGAACGACAATGAGACTGACCGAACGCGTCGCGTGTGCGGCCGTGATTGCCGTGATGGGATCTTTTGCGGGATCGGCGGTTCACGCTGCTGACCAGACCTTCACAGGGGTTGTCACGATCCTCGATCGCACCACCAGCGAAGTGGTGATCAAGCAGGCGCCGGCTGGCGAGACCGTCGGCGCGAATACGCCGGGCGCGGTGGAGAAATTCAGGCTGCGCACGGTTCCGGAGTCGCTGCATGCCGGCGAGCGCGTCACGGTGACCTATACCGAGAGCAATGGCGTCAAGACGATCAGCAATGTGACCGAGAAGAAAGACTAGGCGATACGGGCGCATGTGATGCCGCAGGCGATACTGCTGCATGGGACCATGCGCCCGGAATTCCTGGTGTGGACAGGTTCAATCCTTCAGCACGAACTTCTTGCGCAGTTCCACGGCCACTTCGTCGGCGAGCTGCTGGGCATAGGTGGCGTGTTTCGGCGCGGTGATCACCATCGGCCGCCAGCCGAGCAGGGCATCCCTGCGGACCGATACATAGACGCCGCCGACAACAATGCGCTGGGCGATCATTTCCTCAAGTTCGGCTTCGGTCTTTTCTTCTTTTCCCATAACCGGCTTCCCGTGATGCTCTGAAGCACCCCTCTAGCTAGGGAGGCGTTTCGGAAATGCAGTTCACAAGAATGAGAGACGCCACTATCACAATGTCGCAGGCAATGTTGTCGCAAGACAATGCTGTCGCAGGAAAACGCTGTCGCAGTCTGAAACCTCCGCGGCCGGCGCCGCCTGTTCCGCGCGGCGCTCAGCAATAGCCGTAATAGCCGCAGCCATAGGGCGCGCGGCTGAAGATCGTCTCGGACGGAGTGCCGTAATAGTTGCGGTAATAATAGGAATTCGGCTTGCCGTAATAGCCGTGCACGATGGAGGAGATATCCACCTCCGGCGCATATTGCATGATCGGCTCTTCCATCGGCTTTTCGTCCTTGACCACCACCACGCGGCGGCTCTTCACCACCGGCTCGTCGAACAGGCGGCCGATGCGGCCCTGGCCGGCCATGTCAGCGGCCTGCGCGCCCGCGATCAGGGCAGCGGTTGAAATGGCCACGGAAACGGCGGGGATGAGCAGGCGCAGCATGTCGGAGACTCCCATGATTCGCGGATCATAGCGGAGAACCTTTCACGGATCTTAACGACACCTGCCTTGCGCGGCGCTGGCCTGCGCAGCGTTGCCTGAGTGGCGCCTGCGATCAGAGCGGCGTGCCCCAGGCGCGTGCCGTCTGCAGGATCCAGTCGCGATACAGTGTCAGCGGCGTCACGCCGGTGAGGCCGCCGCAGCCGGCGGCGTTCTTCGCGCCGGTGGACCACGACACCACGCCGATCACGATGTTGCGGCCATTTTGCTGTTGCAGCACGGGCCCGCCTGAATCGCCGGTGCAGGCGCCGAGGCCGTCGCGTGTGTTGTCGGTCGCGGGATCGACCAGTCTTATCTGCAATTTGCCGGGATGGCTGGTGGAGGTGAGCTGCGCCGCGCGCACGGTGCCGCCGCTCTTGCCGTCGCCGCGCGCGGCGACGCCGATGCCGGCCACGAGATAATTCTGCCCGGCGGCGAAGGGCTCGGTGGGCACACCGAGCGGCAGCGCGGTCTTGCCGGGCAGGGGATCTGCGAGCTGCAGCAGCGCCACATCGGCGCTGGCGCGATGCGCCTTGATGCCTTCCGCATTGAACTGGGGATGATCGGCGACGCGCTTCACCGCCAGCAATTGCGGCTGCCGCTGGGCGTCATAGAGCACGATCTTGTAACTGGCGCCGGGCGTCACGCAATGCGCCGCCGACAGCACCAGCGTCGGCGCGATCAGTGCGCCGGAACAAAAATTGCCGCGCGAGCCGACAATGGTGATCACCGCGCGGCCGATCTCGTCATCGCGCGCGCTGGCGCCGCCGACGAGCGCGGAAGCGGGAATTGAGATGAGCGATGCAAGCGCAATGCTGGCAATGGCGAGAAAGCGCCGCGTCACGCGTGGGCGCGGCGGCATGCGGGAACCTGTCTGAATCATGGCGGGGATGTCAGCCCCGCGGACCCGCGATGTCAATTCCTTGAATGGTCACACGAGCCTCCCGGAGATCCCCATGTCCGCCATTCTGCTGGTGCCGCCGGCCAGCGAACCGCTGTCGCTTGCCGAGGCCAGACAATTTCTGCGTGTCGAGCACGCCGACGATGACGCGGTCATCACCGCGCTGATCGCCGCCGCCCGCGCGCATGTGGAAGCGCTGACACGCCGGGCGCTGCTGAACCAGACCTGGCGCGTCGTGCTGGATGCATGGCCGGCGAATGGGCGCATCAGCCCGCGCATTGGCCCGCTGCAGACGCTGCTCGCCGCGCGGGTGTTCGATGCGAGTGGTGTCGCGCATGCGCTGGAGGTCGAGAGTTTTGTCGTCGATCGCGCTGCGCATGTCATCGCGGCGCCGTGCTGGGCACTGCCCGCACCGGGGCGCAGTGTCGCCGGCATCGAGCTCGATGTGATCTGCGGCTTCGGCGCGCTTGCGAGCGAGGTGCCGGCGGATCTCATTCATGCGCTGAAGATGCTGCTGGCGCATTGGTACGACAATCGCGGTCTGGCGACGAGCGGCGGCAGCGCGGTGATGCAGCCCGCAGGTTTGCACGCGCTGACCGCGCCGTATCGGGGGCTGTCGCTATGATCGATCCCGGACGGTTGAAAACACGCCTGGTGATCGAGGCGCCCGATGAGGCCGATGACGGGCAGGGCGGCGTCGCGCGCAGCTACAGCGCCGTCGCGACCGTCTGGGCCGCCGTGCTGCCGGCGCGCATGACGCACGAAGTCGAGGCCGATGCCGACGGCGCGCTGGTGCATCTGCGCATCATCCTGCGCGGCGGTTTTGCGCTGACCCTGCGGCATCGCTTCATCGACGGCGCGAAGATCTATCGCATCACCGCGCTGCGCGAGATCGATGAGCGCCGGTTCGTCGAGATCGATGCCGAATGGCGCATCGACTGAACTGAATCTTACCCTCCCCTGGAGGGGGAGGGTCGTCACGTGCGTAGCGCGTGGCGGGGTGGGGTGAATGTTCATCGACGGTGGTTGTGGCTTCACCCCACCCCGATGCTCGCTGACGCTTCGCATCGACCCTCCCCCTTCAGGGGAGGGTCAGAAAGAGGGATCATGCCATGCCCGCAGCTCAAGTCGCCTTGCGCGCGGCGATCTTTGATGCGCTCAAGGTCGACACCGCGCTGGGTTTCGCGCTCGGCGGTCACCGCGTCTATGACGAGCCGCCTGCCAATGCCGCGTTTCCCTATGTGACCCTCGGCGATGCGCGCATCGTCGATGTCTCCGCCGATGACGGCGCGGTGCAGGAGCATCAGCTCACGCTGCATGCCTGGTCGCGGCAGGGCGGCCACAAGGAGGCGCATGTCATCACCGGCGCGCTCTTACAGGCGCTGGATGATGCGCCGCTGACGCCTGATGGCCATCGGCTGGTCAATCTGCGCTTTGCCATCGCCGATATCCGGCGCGAGGCCGATGGCCGCACCTATCACGCCGTGGTGCGGTTTCGCGCCGTCACCGAACCAGAGGATTAAAGGGAGCACGCGATGGGCGCACAGAAGGGCAAGGATCTGCTGATCAAGATCCATAACGGCACGGCCTTCGTCACGGTGGCGGGACTGCGCAGCCGGCGCATCGCCTTCAATGCGGAGATCGTCGACATCACCCATGCGGAATCCGTCGATCGCTGGCGCGAGCTGCTGGCCGGCGCCGGCGTGCGGCGCGCGTCGATTTCCGGCCGCGGATTGTTCAAGGACGGCGCCTCCGATGCGCTGGTGCGGCAGGCGTTCTTCGACGGCACCATCAATAACTGCCAGGTGCTGGTGCCGGATTTCGGCACCATCACCGGCCTGTTCCAGATCGCCAGTCTCGAATTCGCCGGCGAGCACAATGGCGAAGTGAGCTTCGATCTCGCGCTGGAATCGGCGGGCGCGCTGACCTTTGCCGCGGTGTGACCCTTACCCTCCTCTGGAGGGGGGGAGGGTCGTCACGTGCGTAGCACGTGGCGGGGTGGGGTGAATGTTTATCGACGGTGCTTGTGGCTTCACTCCACCCCGTCTCGCATTGCGCTTCGCGCGCTGCTCACCGACCCTCCCCCTTCAGGGGAGGGTAAGAACGGAGATCACCATGCCCAACAGATTGCGCGGCGAGATCGCCGCCGAACTCGGTGGCCGCAGCCATACGCTGGTGCTGACGCTCGGTGCGCTGGCGGAGCTCGAAAGCGCATTCGGCGCCGATGACCTTGCGGCACTCGCCGAGCGTTTCGGCTCCGGGCGGATGTCGGCGCGTGATCTCATCCGCATCATCGGCGCCGGATTGCGCGGGGCAGGCGAGGCGATCAGTGACGACGAGGTCGCGGCCATGACCGTGCCGGGCGGGGCCGCAGGCTTTGTCGGCATCGCCGCCGAACTGATTGCCGCGACCTTCACCGATACGCCGCAGGCCGCGCGATGACACAGCCCCCGCCGTTTCCATGGGCCGAGGCGATGCAATTCGGTTTCGGCGTGCTGCGGCTGTCGCCCGATGCGTTCTGGCGCATGACGCCGCGTGAGCTCGCTTATGCCATCGCGGCCGTGCGTGGCTCTGTATCCACGCCGATGGATCGCGGGGCGCTCGACGCATTGATGAAACAGTTTCCGGATTCCGGGGAGCTTCTCCATGAGTGACACCAGTGACCTCTCCGCGGCGTCGAGCACGCTCGACAGCATGACCACGAAGACCGCCGGCCTGACATCAGCCGCGACGACGTTCTCGAAAGTGATGACCCAGGCATTTTCGAGTTCGGTCGCATCGGGCCAGAAGTTCGACGACGTGCTGAAATCGCTGGCGCTGAAAATGTCGGACCTGGCGGCGAAATCGGCTCTGCAGGCCGGCGCGGGCGCGATGTCATCGAGTATTTCCTCGCTGGTCTCGAGCCTGTTCGGCGGCGCGGGCAAGGCTGGTGTGAGCGATACGGTGAAGGCGTTCGCGTCGGGCGGCGTGATCGGCACGCCCAGCTATTTCCCGATGCCCGGCGGCGGCACGGGCCTCGCCGGCGAGTCCGGGCCGGAAGCGATCATGCCATTGCAACGCACCGCGGATGGCAGCCTCGGTGTCGCCGCGCAGGGCGGTGGCAACACGATCCATGTGCAGATCGCGACGCCGGATCTCGACGGCTTCCGTCGTTCGGAGAGCTACGTCACCGGCCAGATTGCCCGTGCCGTTGCGCGCGGCCAGCGCAGTCTGTGATGGATAGCTTGCGATCTGCTTACCCTCCCCTGGAGGGGGAGGGTCGTCACGTGCGCAGCGCGTGACGGGGTGGGGTGACTGTTCATCGACGGTACTTGTGGCTTTACCCCACCCCGTCTCTCATCGCGCTTCGCGCGCTGATCGTCGACCCCCCTCCAGGGGAGGGTGAAGGAAGAGTCTCATGACAGTCTTTCACGACATTCTGTTTCCGCTCGATATCGCGCTGAAGAGTGCAGGCGGGCCGGAGCGACGCACCGAGATCGTGTCGTTCGGCTCCGGGCGTGAAGAGCGTAACGCACGCTGGGCGCATTCACGCCGCCGCTACGATGCAGGTTATGGCATCAGGACGCTGGCGGCACTGCAGAGCGTTGTGGCGTTCTTCGAGGAGCGGCGAGGACGACTGCACGGCTTTCGCTGGCGCGACCGGCTCGATCAGACCTCGAACATATCAGGCGAAGCGATTTCGCCGTTGGATCAAGGCATCGGGATCGGCGACGGTGCGACCGCCTCGTTTCAATTGATGAAGACCTATGGCAGCGCCTTTGCGCCCTATCAGCGGCCGATCACCAAGCCCGTCGATGGCAGCGTGCGGATTGCCGTTGCCGGCGACGAGATCGCGAGCAGTGCTTTCAGCTGCGATGTGACGACGGGGCTCGTGACATTCGCCAGCGGGCACATTCCTGGGGCGGGTGCTGCAGTCACCGCGGGCTTCCAGTTCGACGTGCCCGTGCGCTTTGACACGGACTATCTCGAAGTCGATCTGTCGGCCTTCGCCGCCGGTGCGATCCCGAAAATTCCGTTGGTGGAGATCAGGATTTAGCAGGCGCATCGGTCGTGAGGGGGCGGACTATCAGTCGGTAGTCTCGCCGTGCAATTCGAGCTTGTAGCTGTCGGTGTTCTCGAAATTGACCGTGACCTTCTTGCCCTCGAAAGCCAGCGTCCAGGACTGCATTTCGCTGTGGCCGAGAATACGGCGCTCGACGACAAAAGTATTGGCGTTCGTCCATCGTCCGCGGACCGCATCGACACCGTAGCTGACGGGAGAACCGGTCCGGAAGTTGCCGTCAAGTCCAAGTGGACCGGTGAAGCGGCGGGTCTGCTCGGGCTTGCCGGTGACGGTGGTGATCTCCCATGACGGGCTGTCGCCGACCAGGGTTAGGCGGAACGTCCCGACCCGGATTGCATTTTGGGTGAAGCGGTAGGTCTTGCCGGAGACGTCTTTGGCCAGATCCGGCGTCAGGCCGAGCGGCGACGGCCGCGGCGTTGCCGCGTTGCGGATCGATGCGGCCAGCAGGGCCTGCGCGACGGGATCGTCGGGCAGGGCGCTCTCGGATTTCACCGCGCCGGCGATGTCGTCGATCAGACGGCGGGTCGGATAGAATTCATCCTTGCGCATGCTGCCGGTCAACACGGCGACAATATCGAGTTTCGGCAAAACCATGATCAGCTGCGAGTGCAGACCACGCGCCATATAGGCGCCTTTCTCAGGGATCGACCACCACAGATTGGCGTAATGATTGTCGGCAGTTGCGACGATCTTGCCCTCGGCCGCGCGATCGACCCATGACGGCGGAATGATCTCGCGGCCTTCCCAGACACCGTTTTGCAGATAGAGATAGCCGATCTTTGCCATGTCATGCGGCGGGATATAGAGCCCGGCTTCGCCATCGGTCACGCCCTGTGCGTCGGGGCGGCCCCAGTCGATGTCGGTAATGCCCAGTGGTCCGAACAATTCGCGCTTGGCGAATTCGAGTGCGTTCTGTCCCGTCTTCTTGTTGATCATCGCGGAGAGCAGATAGGGATTGCCGCTGTTGTAATAGAACCGCTCGCCCGGCGCCCGGCTCATCTCCTGGCCGAGCACGAATTCGGTCGGATTTTTGCTGCGATACATCCGGTCAAGCGTTTCGTCGGATGTATAGGCTTCCTCCTTCCAGGCGATGCCGGAAGTCATGTCGAGCAGATGCTGGATCGTAATGGCCTTCTTGCGATAATCCAGTTTGTCGATCTGGTTGTCGGCGAACAGATCGACGACCGGGTGATCGACACTGTCGAGTATCCCGTTTTTCAATGCGATGGCGATCAGCGTCCCGGTGACGCTCTTGGTCACCGAGCGCAGATCGTGGCGCAGGCCGGCGACATACGGCGCGTAATAGGCATCGGCGACCAGCTTGCCATGGCGCACGATCAACAGGCTGTCCTGCTGGCGTGCGCCGACGGTATCGATCAATTGGGCGAGCCTGCCGGAAGCCATCCCTTGCGATTCCGGCGTTGCGACCTGCCAGCCCTTGGTCGGCCATGGCGGCGGCGTCGCCGGCGTTTCATCCGGCGCACCTGCTGCGCGAATGACGGTCGCGGGAGTAACGATCAGTGTGACGATTGCCGCGAGCACGGCGATCCCGGCAAGGCGTTGTCGCAGCATCCGTCCGCTCCCTGTGCCCGGCTTGTTGCATGCCGGTACTGTGAGAACAATTAGAGCGCGAAGGATGGTCGCGCGCAACGACGACGTTTCAGGATTCAACCATGCGCAGCATCCCCGCAGCCCTGCAGACCAAACTCGATTCCGGCGTCACCACACTGGCGCAGGTCTGGAAGCTGACGCGGCGCGATGGCGTCGTCGCGGGCTTCACCGATCATGACTGCGATCTCGTCATCGATGGGATCACCTATCGCGCCGGCACCGGGCTCGCCGCGTCGGAAGCCACGAGCCGTTTTGACCTGTCGGTGGACGGCGGCGATATCGCCGGTGCACTGGACGACGACATCCTCACCGACGCGGATCTCGCGGCGGGGCGTTACGATGCCGCGCAGGTGGAGACCTGGCTGGTGGACTGGAGCGACACATCACTTCGCGTGCTCACGGCACGCGGCACGCTAGGCGAAGTGAAGCGCGAAGGCTCTGCATTCATCGCCGAATTGCGCGGGCTTGCGGCGCTGCTGTCGCAGGAGAGCGGGCGGCTTTATACGGCGCGGTGCAGCGCCGATCTCGGCGACGGAAAATGCCGCATCAATCTCGCAGGCTGGCAAGGCACTGGTGCGGTCGAGGCGCTAGAGGGCGTGTCGATGTTTTCCGCGAGCGGCCTCGGTGCCTTCGCAGATGATCTGTTCACCGCGGGGCGTCTGACATGGACGAGCGGCGGCAATGCCGGGCTCGCCATGGAAGTAAAGCAGCACCGCGTCACGCCGGGCCATGTGCGACTGTCGCTGTGGCAGGCCATGCCAGAGCCGATCGCAACCGGCGACGCATTCACCGTCACGGCCGGCTGCGACAAGACGCTGGCGACCTGCAGCGATCGTTTCGGCAATGTCGATAATTTCCGCGGCTTTCCCGATATCCCCGGCAACGATTTCGTCATGAGCTATCCGACGCCGGGGACGGGTGGGGGATGAGTGGGTGAGCGAGTGGCCGATATGCGAGAGCTCACCGCACATGTCGCCTGCAATTATTCTGGAGAAAGTTTCGGTTTCGATTAGGAGGGCGTTTCGGGCAAGGCCCGGCGCCATACATTGTTGCTCACTTCCCGCCAGTGACATCGAGGAACGTGCCGGTGACGAAGGACGCTTCGGCGCTTGCCAGCCACAGGATCGCCCGCGCAACCTCTTCAGGCTGACCGCCTCTACCCATCGGGATCGAGTCCTTGACGCGGTCCACTCGTCCCGGCTCTCCGCCGCTGGCATGCATGTCAGTGTAGATGTGCCCCGGGCGAATGCAGTTGACGCGTATCCCGTCCCGCGCGACTTCCTTGGCGAAGCCGGTCGTGAATGTCTCGACGGCACCCTTCGACGCAGCGTAGTCGACATATTCGCCGGGGCTGCCTAGCCGGGCCGAAGCCGACGAGATGTTGATCACGGAACCGCCCCGCCCGTTGTGGCGATACGACATCCGCTTTGCGGCTTGCTGTGCACAAAGGATAGGGCCGATTGCGTTGACCGCGAAGATGCGCTGCATCCGCTCGAATCCAAGATCCTCCAGCCGGGACTGTCGCGCAAGCATCGCGGCGTTGTTCACCAGCACGTCGATCCGGCCGAACTGTCGGTCGATCGCGGCGAATAATTGAGCGACCTGTTCAGGCTCCGCACTATCCGCGCGGACCGTCAAAGCCCGGCGCCCTGCAGCTTCGACATCAGCCGCCACCGCAAGGGCGGCAGACTCGTTGGAGACGAAGCTGATCGCCACATCGTAACCTTGCGCGGCAGCAAGCCGCGCAGTCGCGGCGCCTACGCCACGACTTCCACCCGTTATCAGAATGAGCGGCGTCTGCGAGACTGTATCCATCTAACGAACCTTCATGTGATGGTGAAATAATAATCTAGGGCTGTCCGGGTGAGTGCGATGCCAGACCGATTTCGACCTCATCACTCAGATGCCTTGAGAGTGGGATCATGAACGGGCAGATCGCCAGCGCCGTCATTGCGGTCGCGGCTGTTGCCATTGCAGGTCCGAACGCGTCGCCCAGAAAACCATAGAGAACCGGGGCACCGGCGCCCGCGCCGATAGTGCCGGTATAAAACAAAGCGAAGGCACGCGCAGTGCGATGGGGCGGGGTTAGTTCGGGGACCGTTCCATACAGCACCGATGACGTGCCGTTGAGCATCACCCCCAGCGCCGGCAGAACGACGATAACCGGGATGAGCGGCAGGACCAGAACGCCGAGGATCAGAAGCGCGGTGGCAACTTCGGTGAAGAGAACGGTGCGCCGGGTGCCGATCCTGTCGCCAAGCCAGCCGCAAGCGAACTTGCCGGCGGCTCCGCCGATGAAGAGAAGTGCCAGAGCAAAACCGCTGATGGGAAGCGAGGCTCCTTTTTCAATCAGGAGAAATGGCAGAAAGGTGAGAAAGCCCATTCTGACGGCGCTATCGAGCATTCCGATCGCCAGGAGCCAATAGAATCCGCCCCGACTTCGACCGCTCTTGCTGGATCGTTCCTTCGCATCTGCTGCATGCCCGATGCCCACGGCCGGCATCCACACCGCCATGGCGACAGACACGGCGATGCCGGCGATAGCGAGCGTAAATACGGCATGGCGCCAGGCGATGGTGACAAGCAGCAGAGACATGAGCGCCGGGATGGCCGCCTTTCCGAGATCGCCTGTGAAATTGTAGATGCCGAGCGGCCTGCGCGCAGCACGCCCATAAGCCCGTGAAACGGCGGCGGACGCCAAAGGGTGTTGGGTGCTCGAGCCTGCGCCTGCCAATGCGAGCGCAAAGCTCAGTCCGACGATGCCACCGGAGATGCCCGCGAGAGCGTAGCCCAACGCCGACAGCGCCGTGCCGCAGCAGAGAATGAGTTTGGCATCGATCCGCTCCGCCAGATGCCCTGCCGGAATCTGCAGACATGCCATGGTGCCGGAATAAAGACCGCGAAAGATCGCAAGGACGCTATAGCTCAGCGCAAACTCGGTCTGCCAGATCGGCAGCAATACATAGATCGCGTCCGTGAAGCCGTCGTGCAAAGCGTGGTTGAGCCCGGTCAGCGCAAGCGTTCGTGCGGCGCGTGTCCGGTTCGCAGGAGCCTTAGTGGTCGTGGTCTCGTGGTGGGTCATGTGCTGTTTCTTGGGTCTTCCGGCGCACGCGCTGCAGTCGCAGAAAATCTGAAGATTGATGCGCCAGAGCTGGTGTCTGGCGTGCAAAGCGCTGCTAAAGTCACTCTGAACTAGACTTCAGGCTGTCACAAATCAGTAATACTCAGGTCATGGGTTAGAAATTCTCAAGCATGTCCACCTTTGTCCCGCGCCGTAGTCTGCCGCCGCTGAATGCGGTCCGCGCCTTCGAAGTCGCCGCCCGCCTCGGCAGTCTGAAGGAGGCGGCCGTTGAACTCAGCGTGACCCACGGCGCCGTCAGTCAGCAGATCCGGCTACTGGAAGACTGGCTGGGTGCTCCGGCGCTGTTTCGGCGTTCGGTCCGACGGGTCGTGCTGACGCCTGCCGGCGCAGCGCTGCTCACCGAATTCGGACCGGCGCTCGATCGTATTTCGGCTGCCGTGCAGCAGCATCGAACCAGACGGCATGACGCGCCATCCATCGTGCTGCATGTGAACGCTCTCGCAACTTTCAGTCTGCGATGGCTGTTGCGACGCATGGGCGCTTTTCGTGCGGAGCATCCCGACATCGAGGTACGCTTGAGCACGTCGAATGAGACGATCGACGCCCTGGCAGAGCCGTTCGATGTCGTGATCAGAGGTGGCCCGGACACTTTCCCCGGTTACACGTCGCGTTTCCTGTTCGGGGAGCGGCGGCTGCCGGTGTGTAGTCCGACCATCCTGGATCGGGCGCCGCTGACCGATATCCGCGATCTGTCGCACCATACGCTGCTTCACGTCTCCTCGATGGCGCGGCTATGGCGCGACTGGCTGGCTGAGGCCGGAGAGCCCGCCCTTCGCCCCGAGGCATCCCTGACTTTCGATCACTTCTATCTGACCATACAGGCAGCGATCGACGGACTCGGCGTGGCGATGGGTCCGACCGCATTGGTCGCCGATGATCTCGCGGCCGGGCGATTGATGACGCCGTTTCCGGACATCAGTCTTTCGGCGCGAAGCTACTTCGCCTATCTGCCGGAAGCGCGACGGACCGATCCACATATCGCCGTGTTCTGCGACTGGCTCGAGCAACAAGGCCGCGATCTCGTCCGGAGCTAGCGTCGATAACACCGTCGCTTCCATGAACCGCTGGGGCAAGGCGCGAGCGGCGACGCCGATCAGGGTACTCGTCGGTCGCTCTCCGGCCCCGAACAGTTTCCTGGTGTATCGGCAATGTCGATAATGTCCGCGGCTTCGCCGATATTCCCGGCAACGATTTCGTCATGAGTTATCCGACGTCAGGATCCCGCGGATGAGCGCGATCAATCCGTCCCCTGCAGGGTGACGGATGGCGGGTGGGTCGCATGTGACGCGGCGGCATCAATTCGTTGCAGGGCGACGTAGTGAACGATCACGAAGCACGCGATCGCGGCGGCGTAGAGCAGACGTTCGAGTAATGCCATCGATGGTCCATCCGAATGAGAGACGCGCTTGTCGTGGCTCATCATCGATGGAGCAGTGATATCAAGCGTCCTACGAACGACCGATACGCGTTCACATTCGTCTGTTGCGTGCGTTGCCACGTTCCGACGCGAGAGACATCGAACCAGCGCACGCACTGATAGATCGAGCTTGCGATGTGCCAACCGGATTCGATCTCGAAAGACTTTGTTAAGCGTCTTTCGTTGCGCAAACGGCACAGGCCGCGTGTTTGTCCAGCGTGAACACGCTTCGATTATTGTTCGATTGTTGCGGCTCATCTAGCTTCGCAAGTGTCCTTCGCGGACTGCACGACAACAAACATCCGCATCCTCGAACGGTGTGGATTCGATCGAAGTGGAATAACGCATGCGCGAATGCATCGGACTTGCGACGATCGGACGACAGTCGGATGACATGCGCCACGAGAGTCCAGATCGCACCCGGCGATCTCGATCCAGCAGCGCCCGAACGCGATTGCTTCGCCTGCTGCTGGCGAGCGCGTCGGTGGCCGCGTTGTCGGCATTGTTGCCGCGATCAGCGGCGGCGCAACAAGCGTGGACCGGGGCCACAAGCTCCGACTGGATGACTGCCACCAACTGGTCAACCGGAACGCTGCCTGGCGCGGGCAGTTCGGTCACCATCAATGTCACATCCCCCAACCCGACCGTCCTTAGCGGTGGGGCGACGGCCGCGACCGGCGGCATTGCTGTTGGCTCCGGTGTTGGATCATTCGGCAATCTGACAATTCAGGGCGGGAGCACGCTCACAAGCAGCAACGGCGTGTTCCTTCGAGTTGCCCAGGGAGGCACCGGGATCGTCACAGTAACCGGAGCCGGATCGCAGTGGATTCTGTCCGGCGGCGCCCAGCTCGTCGTCGGTTTCGCCGGCAACGGCACGCTCAACATCGAGAACAGCGGCACCGTCATCGCGCAAAACGGACTGAGATTCGGGAATAGCGCCGGGAGTTCCGGCACGCTCAACGTCAGCAGCGGCGGCATCCTGGAGACGACAGGCATAACCGTGGGCCCTGGAACGCGGCAGATGAACTTTGATAACGGCACTGTCCGGGCATTGGCCAATAACGCCGTTTTTTTTGGTGGAGCGATCAACCAAGCCAATATTGCCGCCGGCGGACTGACGTTCGATACCAATGGGTTCAACGTCAAAACGCTTGGATTCAGCGGCGTCGGTGGGTTGACCAAGATCGGCGCCGGGACCTTCACGCTGGGCGCCGGCAGTACGTATACCGGCGAAACGGTGATCCAGCAGGGCACGCTCGCGCTGTCGGGCCCGGCAACCTCTGCTGATGATGCCCTCGCCAATTCGAGCCGGGTGGTCGCGAACGGAACGTTCGACGTTTCAGCGATCAGCGGCGCCGGCTCGCATATTCAGAGTCTCGCAGGAACTGGCAGTGTCAATATCGGCGCAAAGAACCTGATCATCACCAATGCCAACGATCTGTTCTCCGGCATCATCTCCGGCACCGGCGGGCTGACGCTCAGCGGCGGCATGCAGACCCTTTTCGGTGTCAACACCTATACCGGCGGCACCACGGTGAGCGGCGGCACGCTCAGCGTCAACGGCAGCGTCTGCGGCGCCATGACTGTGCTCGCCGGCGGCACGCTGCAAGGCACCGGCACGGTTTGCGACACGTCGAACGCGGGCATCGTCGCGCCCGGCAATTCCATCGGAACGCTCACTGTCGCCGGCAACTACACCGGCAACGGCGGAACGCTGCAGATCGAATCCGTACTCGGTGGCGACGCCTCGCCGACCGATCGGCTTGTCGTCACCGGCAACACCGCGGGCAGTACCAATGTGCGGGTGATCAATCTCGGCGGCAGCGGCGCGCAAACCGTCGAAGGCATCAAGATCATCGATGTCGGCGGCGCGTCGAACGGCGCGTTCTCGCTGCTCGGCAATTATGTGATCCAGGGTCAGCAGGCGGTGGTCGGCGGCGCCTATGCCTATACGCTGCAGAAGAACGGCGTCAGCACGCCGACCGACGGCGACTGGTATCTGCGCTCCAGTCTGATCAATCCTCCGCCGGCTGCTCCGGCCGGTCCCCTCTATCAGCCCGGCGTTCCGCTGTACGAAAACTATGCGCAGGTGCTGCTCGGCATGAACGAACTGCCGACCATGCAGCAGCGCGTCGGCAATCGCTATTGGGGCGGCAGCGATGCCATGGCACGCGCCGGTGTCGCACTGGCGCCAGGCGAGGCGTCACCGACGCCGACGGCGTTCTGGGGCCGCATCGAAGGCGGCCAATCCGATTTGCAGCCCTCCACCACCACAGGCTCGACCTATAAGACCGACCAGTTGAAAGTGCAGGCGGGCCTCGACGGTCTGCTGATGGAGAACGAGCGCGGAAGGCTGATCGTCGGTCTCACCGGGCAATATGGCCTGACAACCGCCACTATCGCATCGGCCTTCGGCAATGGTCGGATCCGCGTCGAAGGTTCGGGTGTCGGCGGCACGCTGACATGGTTCGGCGACAACGGCTTCTATGTCGACGGCCAGGCGCAATCGATGTTCTACCGCAGCGATCTCTCCTCGGTGCTGGCCGGCAGCATGACCCACGGCAACGAAGGGGTGGGCTATGCTTTCAGCGCTGAAACCGGCAAGCGGTTCTTTGTCGGCAACGGCTGGTCGCTGACGCCGCAGGCGCAGCTGTCCTATTCGAAGGCCGAGTTCGATCGCTTCACCGATCGGTTCGGCGCCCCGGTGTCGCTGCGCGACGGCGACAGCCTGCTCGGCCGCGCCGGCCTTGCGCTCAACCACCAGAAAACCTGGAACGACGGCGCAGGCATCGTGCGCTCGGATATCTACGGCATCGGCAACCTGCGCTACGAGTTCCTCGACGGCACCCGTGTCGATGTCGCCGGCACCGGCTTCGCCAGCGCGCAAGACCGGCTGTGGGGCAGCATCGGCGGCGGCGGCACCTATAGCTGGGCCAACGGTCGCTACGCTGTGTTCGGCGAGGTCTCCTATAGCGCGAGCCTTGAAGACGCGGCGGCGAACCGCAGCTACAAGGGCACTGGCGGCTTCCGCATCGTCTGGTGAGCGACGAGATACGACATACTCGCGGCAAATTATCTGGCGTCTACCCGATCACGCGCGTCGCATAGCCGGCGAACAGCTTGACCAGATCCGCCTGCCGCCGGGTTCCGGTTTTGTAGAACAGGCGGCTGAGATGCGTCTTGATCGTCGTTTCGGCGACGCCGAGCGCTGCAGCGACCTCCGGCACGCCGCCGACCTGGACGATCGCCAGCAGGACGCGAAGCTCTGACGGTGTGAGCTGGAATGTCCTGCCGATGAGTTCGGGCGGCGAGGTGGCGTCGATATCCGCCTTGCGCACGAACAAAGCCGCGGTGGCCGAATAGACCAGTCCGGCCTGTCGCCGTGCTCCCGATGTCAGCGGCAGGAGATGTGCGACGTATCGTTCGCCAGTGCTGCCGACGAGCGGCATGGCGATTCCGCGCGTGCCGAGCGCGCTGTCGCCTTCACCGGCGACGGCGAGGGCCTCCCGCAAGGCGCGATCGGCCTGGCTGTCGCGAGCACTGAGGCGGCCGGAGGAGGCGCGCAGGACGTCCGCTGTATCGAGCATGGCATGGCCGGCAAAGTTGGCATGGACGATGCGCGCAGCCGAATCGACGAGGAACAGGCCGACGCTCAGCCCGTCCAGCGTATCCGCCAGCGTCGCGGCCTCGGCGGCTTTCAGATCGAACATGCGTCCGATCATCACGGCGCGGCGGATATGCGGCGCGATCAGTCGCATCCGGTGACGTGCGCGCTCATCCGCGACGCCGTCACGCTCATGCCGGAACACGCCGAACATGGCGACATTGGTGATGGACTTGTCGAGCACCGAATTGATGCAATCCGCCAGTCCCTGCGGCTGCACCCATTCCTTGTAGAAGCGGGTTTCCCTGAACTCCGCGTAAGGCAGGATGTCCTCGATCCCGATCGGTTCATCGATCTCCGCGAAGAACTGCACGGTCGTGGTGGGATCGAGCGCAACATATTTGTCGAAATAGGAGCTTTGATAGTCCGCGGAAATGCCGACCACGTGGAGAATATGCCCCGACGGCATGGCTGCATTCTTGGTATAGAGGCTGGCGCCGACGCCGCCGACGAATTGCATCGCGCGCTCGATCGCATTCGTCCAGGACGACGAGTCGAGGACGGTGTCGTAGATGCAGCCGATCAGGTCGCTGAGCTGTTCTGCGCCTTCTGCGAGATCAGGCGATGCGAGCCGGGCGGCCATCGGCCAGAGCGGAGTCACTGACGTCATTTGCAACTATCTCTCGGGAAGGTGAGCATGCACCTTTGCATGCGTGCCTATGCCGGCACGCCGACGATGCGTGATTGGAAAGCTATGTGGTTCCGGCGGCGATGTCGTTGCCGAACGCGCAGAAGCTGTGTTTCAGCATGCGAAATATTTTCCGGATGATACGCGGAATAAATCGAAAATCGCGGACGTGCGTCGATCGGTCTTTGATAGCAAAATGACGGCGCTTGCGGCGCCGTCATTTGAACCAAATTCAACTGATGCGGAACACTCAATCCTTGTGCAGGAATGCGTAGTCTGCCGAATAGGGCACGCTGAGAAACTGGCCGGCATCATCGCAGGGGCCGGCGGCAACGCCGCCTTTGGTGTTGATGCGCTGGATCACGTCGACCATTGCGAGCTTGCCGTCGCCATGCCGGTTAGTCACCGTCAATTTGAGCCACGGGATATCGCTCGCGGTTTTACCTGGTGCGCGACCAATCGCTTTGCCGCCCAGCGTGCTGCCATCGGTGAGTTGCCAATGCGGGCCCGCATAGTGGCGGCCGACGGTCAGTCCATTGGACAGCAGTGTGCCGATCGGCTCGCGGAAAGTCCAGGAGAGCTTGCCGTCGGAGGCGGCCATGCACTCATACACCTGCGCGCCCTCCGCGTGATAGATCGCGACGATGGTGGCATCCGGCTCGGCAATCTCGGACGGCACCTGAGCCGCGACCGCATGCGTCAGCGCGGCGAGGGCGGCGATGAGCACCGCCCCGAACAGTCTGCACTTCACTTTGCAATTCATGTGATCGTTCATGGGACCTCGCGCGTGATGTCTATTCAGCGACGGCCTCGCCGGAGCCGCCGAGCTCCGCCGGAAAGTCCTTCAACTTCGGCAGGCCGTCCTTTATCGGCAGCACGGTCTCGGCATAATTGACGTGGACACCGGGTTCGAAACGAAGTGTCGGGATGGTCGCCGCAAAGACATCGACCAGGCTGAACGTCGGATGATTGGTCAGCAGGTGCCCACCACATTTGCTGCAATACTGGCGCTGGCTGAGCGGTGTCTTCTGGAAGCTTGCAATATGCTTGGCGCCTGCAGTGATCCGCACGGCACTCGGCTTCCACAGGCTGAAGGCATTGACCGGCCCGCCGGACCACGAACGGCATGAACTGCAGTGGCAATAGCCCATCGCTTCCGGGGCACCATCCACTTCCAGTTCGACTGCGCCGCAGAAGCACTTTCCAACATGTGTCATTGTTCTCGTTTCCTCTTGCTTGTGCATCGTGCCTCGCCGCGAAGCGGGCGCGCCGGGCATGCTGCTAGCAGCGGCGCGCGAGGCGAAGCGTCATTCGATCGAATGAGAGCCGATCACAAGATGTGTCGTCGGAAAATGCGGTCAGACAGTGACGTGGCGCGCAGTGCAGTCATGGATTGCGGGACAGACAACATGATCGAAACGCTCACGCGCGCCGCGATTGTCAGCGAGGCGCGCGACTGGATTGGTACGCGCTATCAGCATCAGGCTTCGGTGAAGCATGTCGGATGCGACTGCCTCGGCCTCTTGCGCGGCGTCTGGCGCAACTGCATCGGCAACGAGCCGGAAACGCCGCCACCTTACGCGCCGGACTGGGCGGAGGCGCGGGGCGAGGAAGCGCTGGCGCAGGCGGCGCTGCGTCATCTCGTGCCTATCGCGGTGGATGAGATCGGCGCCGGCGACGTGTTGCTGTTTCGCTGGCGCGACGGTTATGTGGCCAAGCATGCGGCGATTGCCAGCGGCGAGGGCACGATGATCCACGCCCATGACGGCGCGGCCGTCTGCGAGGTCGCCCTGACACCCTGGTGGCGTCGTCGTCTGGCCTATGCGTTTCGCTTTCCCGGAGTGAGCTGATGTCGCAACTCGTCCTCTCGACGGCCGGCGGCGCCATAGGCGGGATGTTCGGGCCCATCGGTGCAATCGCGGGCCAGCTCGCCGGCGCGGCGCTCGGCGGTGCGATCGATAGCGCGCTGTTCGGCTCAAACGATCAGGCCACAAGCGGTCCGCAACTCGCGGATCTCGATGTGATGGCGTCGACCGAGGGCGCGCCGATCCCGCGCGTCTATGGCCGTGCGCGGCTGAGCGGTCAGGTGATCTGGGCGACACCGCTGGAGGAAGTCGCAACATCGGATACGGTGACGACCGATGGCGGCAAGGGCCTCGGCGGCGGTCCGACCACGACGACGACGACCTATAGTTACTTCGCGAATTTCGCGGTGGGCCTGTGCGACGGCGTGATCGGCCGCGTCGGGCGGATCTGGGCCGACGGCAAGCCGCTCGATCTCGAGGGGATCAATTTTCGCGTCTATCGCGGCACCGAAGACCAGATGCCCGACGGGCTGATCGTCGCTAAGGAAGGCGCGGGCAACGCGCCGGCCTATCGCGGGTTGGCTTATGTCGTGTTCGAGCGGCTGTCGCTGGCGAATTTCGGCAACCGGATTCCGCAACTGTCCTTCGAGATCATTCGGCCGATCGGCCTGCTCGAAGCGATGGTGCGCGCGGTCACGCTGATCCCCGGCACCACCGAGTTTGGCTATGAACCGTCCACGGTGGTGCAGCTGCTCGGCCCCGGACAATCCGCGCCGGAGAACCGCCATCACGGCTCCGCGCGGTCCGATGTAGTGGCGGCGCTGGACGATCTGCAGGGTCTGTGTCCCAACCTGCAGCGCGTCGCCATTGTCGTGGCGTGGTTCGGTTCGGATCTGCGCGCCGATTACTGCCTGGTACGGCCGGGCATCGACAATCCCGCCAAGGAAACCAGCCCGCTGTCGTGGTCGGTGGCTGGCGTCACACGACCCTCCGCCTATGTGGTGTCGCAAATCGATGGACGCGCGGCATTCGGCGGTACGCCGTCCGATGAGAGCGTCGTGCATCTGATCGGCGAGCTGAAGGCGCGCGGGCTGAAGATCACATTCGATCATTTCTTTGCCGGAGGTGTCTGGAACTATCGCCATATGGTGCTGCATTATGCGCAACTCGTATCGCTTGCCGGCGGCGTCGATGGCTTCCTGATCGGCTCGGAATTGCCCGGGCTGACGCGCGTGCGCTCGGCGTCGGGCAACTATCCCGCTGTCGCTCAACTGATCGCGCTCGCAACTGACGTGAAGGCGATCGTCGGGGGCGGCACGATCGTGACCTATGGGGCGGACTGGACGGAATACGGCGCGCATGTCGCAACCGCCGACGCGTCGGAGATCCGTTTTCCGCTCGACCCGCTCTGGGCATCGGCCGCCATCGATGCGGTCGGAATCGATTACTATGCGCCGCTATCCGACTGGCGCGATGAAGCCGATCATCTCGATCGTGATCTCTCCGACACGATCTATGATCGCGCCTATCTGCGCAGCAATGTGGCGGGCGGCGAGGCCTATGACTGGTACTATCCGCATGATAACGCGCGCGATGCGCAGGCGCGCGTCGCGATATCAGATGGGCTTGGCAAGCCGTGGATCCATCGCGTCAAGGATCTCTGGAATTGGTGGGGCAATGCGCATCACGAGCGCGTCGGCCATGCGGAATTGGGCAGTCCGACGGCATGGGTCGCGCGCAGCAAGCCGATCTGGCTGACCGAGGTCGGCTGTCCCGCAGTCGACAAGGGCGCCAACCAGCCGAGCGTGTTTCCCGATCCGAAATCGTCGGAGAACTTTGCGCCGTATTTCTCCAGCGGCGCGCGCGACGACCTGATGCAGCGGCGCCATCTGGAAGCATTGATCTCCGCCTTCGATCCGGTCTTCGGCGCCAGCGATACCGACAATCCGGTATCGCCTGTCTATGGCGGGCGGATGATCGATGTATCGGCTATTCACGTCTGGACCTGGGACTCGCGGCCTTATCCGATCTTTCCCGCAGCCGATGACATCTGGGGCGACGGCGCCAACTGGCATACCGGCCACTGGCTGACCGGCCGGCCCGGCGGTGCGCCGCTGGATGCATTGGTCGACAGGCTTGCGACGGATGCAGGCGTGACGGGGACTGATGCCTCGGCAGTATTGGGCGGCTGTGATGGTTATGTCGTGGACCGGCCAATGGCGCCGCGGGCGATGATCGAGCCGCTGTCGGTGGCCTATGCCTTCGATGCGACGGCGGCTGATGGCACGTTACGCTTCATCCCGCGCGGCGGGCTGCCCATGGCGAAATTCACTGAAGACGATCTGGTGGCGCCGGATGACGGCGCGCTGGCGCGGCTGGTGCGCGCGCAGGAGACCGAATTGCCCCGTCAGGTCAGCATCGGCTTCAGCGATGCGCTGACCGATTATCGCCGCTCGGCAGTCACATCGCGCAAACTCACCGGCGGCGCCAGCCGGATGCTGCATGCGGACCTTGCCGTCATCACCAGCGATACGGCAGCGACACAGCGCGCCGAGGTCTGGCTGCAGGACCTGTGGGCCGGACGGGAGCGCGCGGAGTTCGCCATCGGCATGACGGCGTTGGCGCTCGCGCCCGGCGACGTGATTGCGCTGACGCTGAATGACCGGCGGCGGCTGTTCGAGATCAGCGGGCTCGTCGATACGCAAGCGCGGCAGGTGACGGCGCGCAGTATCGACCCCGACGTGTTTGCCGTGCCGCTGCTGGCGCCTGAGATCAAGCTGCCGCCGGTGCCGGCGGCGCTCGGGCCGGTGCAGGCGATCGCGCTGAACCTGCCGGTGATCGACGGCGCCAATGCCGATGTGCTGACGCGGCTCGCTGTCTTCGCCAATCCATGGCCGGGCTCGGTGGTGGTCTGGCAATCGAAGGACGGCGCGAGTTTCCAGGTCGCTGCGGTCGCGGCGACGCCTGCTGTGATCGGCGAGACACTGGATGCGCTGCTGGCCGGGCCGACCGCACGATGGGACAATGCCAGCACATGCCGCGTGCGGCTCGCATCTGCGCGTCGCACAGCTCTCCGGCACCGTCGGAGCGGGGCATGCGACCGAGGGTATAATTTCATTGTGATCGTCATTGCGAGGAGCATAGCGACGAAGCAATCCAGCTCTTGGTTTTCTGGATTGCTTCGCTGCGCTCGCAATGACGGCTGAGAGCGCGAGACAGTAGACATGACCGACACGCCGAATCTCAAGCTGCCCTTCATCGATGGCGGGCAGGCGCAGAAACACGTCACCCATAACGAGGCGCTGCGCATTCTCGACGCGGCGATCCAGATCTCGGTACTCGATGTGACGCGGACAGCTCCGCCGGCGTCGCCGGCCGAGGGCGCACGGCATATCGTGGCGGCCGGGGCGTCAGGGGCCTGGAGCGGCCATGCGCTGGCCATCGCCACATGGCAGGACGGTACCTGGGCTTTCCTCGTGCCGAAAGCCGGCTGGTGCGTCTGGTCCATTGCCGATGACGTGATGATGGTGTTCGACGGCGCGCTGTGGCGCGATCTGCGCAACCTTGCACTCGACAATATCGACCATCTCGGCGTCAACACAGCGGCCGACAGCAGCAACCGCTTCAGCGTTAAGTCCGATGCCATGCTGCTGTCGCATGACGACGTAACGCCCGGCAGCGGTGATCTGCGGGTGACGTTCAACAAGCTGAATGCGACAAAGGATGTCGGCTTCATATTGCAGTCGAACTATTCGCCGCGTGCGCTGATCGGCTTGCTCGGCAATGATGACCTCTCGATCAAGGTCTCCGCCGATGGCGTGACCTATCGGACCGCGCTTGTAGTCGACAAGACGAGCGGGCAGGTCAGTTTCGAGCAGTCCCCGAAATTTCTCGCTTATTTGAACTTCGACAAATATTGCGCGGCGAACACCTTCACCAAGGTGCAGTTCAACAATACGGGGCATAACGACCAGAGCGTTTTCGATCCCGCGACCAACCAGTTCGTCGCACCGGTCGCCGGCATTTATGCGCTCGGCTTCCGCGTGATGTTCAAGGCCAATGCGGCGGTGCCGACCATGCTGACGGCGGCCATGTACAAGAACGGCGTTGAGCTGCTCGACGACACGCGGGTGCAGACATCGTCGGCGCTCGTCAGCAACAGGACGATGCTGAGCGGCCATGCGCTTCTCAAGCTCGCCGCCGGCGATGCCATTTCGGTCTGGGCGGCGATGGAGACCAATGACGGCTATATCGCCGCCGCGCAGAACGGCTTCTACGGCCACCGCATCGCCTGATTGCGCGAAGGCGAGGATCTCGCTCTCTTACAGGATCATCATCATGAAGCTCGATGAAACAACCTTGCGGCGTCTCTGGCCGCAGGGCGATAGCCGCGTGCCCGGATTGCTGTCGGGTATGGTGCAATCGTCCGAGGCTGTGTTTGCGCGCTACGGCATCACCACGCCTTTGCTTGCCGCGCATGTGATGGCGCAGATATCACACGAATGCGGAGCAGGGCGCGACGTCGTCGAGAACATGAACTACACCGCCGGGCGGATGATGCAGGTCTGGCCGTCGCGCTTTCCCACCATGGCGAGTGCGCAGCCTTATGCCGGCAATCCGCGGGCGCTGGCCAACAAGGTCTATAACGGCCGCATGGGCAATGCCGTCGGCTCCGACGACGGCTGGAATTTCCGTGGGCGCGGCGGATCGCAGACGACGGGCCGCGAAGGCTATGAGCGGGTGAAGAAGGCCACGGGGATCGATGTGGTCAGCCATCCCGAATACCTGATCGATCCGCGGTACTTCCTCACTTGCGCCGTGTCAGATTTCATCAATTGCGGCTGCCTGCCGTTTGCGAAAGCGGATGACGTCGTCGGCGTCACAAGGCGGCTCAATGGCGGCGCCGTGGGTCTCGCCGAGCGCAAGGCCTGGTTGGCGAAATGGAAGGCTGGGCTACGCGATGTGCCGCTGGTGATCGCGCCATCCGTGGGGCTACCCCCCGTGATCGCATCGCCGCCGCTGGCGCCCGAACTGCCGACAGCCAGGCCCACCCACAAGCCCACCAATCTTTTCGCTTTCATCGCCGCGCTTGTCGCGGCCTTCCGGAGGACATGACCATGGACTGGGGTGACCTTGCCAAACAGGTGATTGCGTTGGGCGCGCCGATGCTGGGGACGGCATTGGGCGGTCCGCTCGGCGGTGTGGCCGGCGAGATCCTCGCCAAGGCGGTGGGCTCGGTGACACTGACGCCGGCGGCGGTGCAGGCGGCGCTCCCCGCGGCCGATCCGACCAGGCTGGCCGAGGCCGAGGCGCATTGGGCTGACATGATCCGCGCCGAGGCGGAGACCCAGCGCGCGGCGATATCAGAGACCCAGGCGACGATCCGCGCCGAGATCGCCAGCGACGATCCGCTGCAGCGCTGGTGGCGGCCGGCCTATGCGCTGGAATTGACGGTAGAATGCGCCGCGCTGTGGTGTGTTCTGATGCACGAATTCTGGACCGGGGACATCCAGACCATCAACGCGCTGGTCAACGCCACAGCGCTCCTGGTGACCTATTGGGGGTTCCGGTTCGGCGTGCTAGGCGTCTATATCAGCGGCCGCACCCGCGAAAAGGTCAGTGCACTCACCGGGCAGGATTCGCCTGGCATGGTCGAGAAGCTGGTCAAGGCGGTTCTGGTCAAAGACGGTGTGAAGAAAAAGTAAGGTTGGCGGCCGTCGCCATTCATGGAGTGTTCACGCGTCCGGGCATCAATTCGGATTGTGAACGCGGAGAAGTCATTTGCGCCTGCTTGTTGTCGAAGATGATCCCGATCTGAACCGTCAGCTCACCACGGCGCTGACCGATGCCGGCTATGTCGTCGATCGCGCCTTCGATGGCGAGGAGGGGCACTTCCTCGGCGACAGCGAGCCTTATGACGCCGTGGTGCTCGATATCGGCCTGCCGAAGATGGACGGCATTTCGGTGCTGGAAGCCTGGCGCCGCAACAACCGCATCATGCCGGTGCTGATCCTGACGGCGCGCGATCGCTGGAGCGATAAGGTCCAAGGCTTCGATGCCGGCGCCGACGATTACGTCGCCAAACCTTTCCACCTCGAAGAGGTGCTGGCCCGCATTCGCGCGCTGCTGCGCCGCTCCACCGGCCACGCCCAGTCGGAGCTGACTTGCGGACCTGTGTCGCTGGATACCCGCACCGGCCGCGTCAGCGTTTCCGGCAATCCGATCAAGATGACATCACACGAATACCGGCTGCTGTCCTATCTGATGCATCATACCGGCCGCGTGATCTCGCGTACCGAACTGGTCGAGCATCTCTACGATCAGGATTTCGATCGCGACAGCAACACCATCGAGGTGTTCGTCGGCCGTATCCGCAAGAAGCTCGACGTCGATATCATCCAGACCGTGCGCGGCCTCGGTTATCTGCTCACGCCGCCGCAGCCGTGATCGTCCCCGGGATCATGCGCTGATGCGCAACAGCTCGCTCGCAACGCGGCTGTTCCTGTCGGCGACGGCCTGGGTGGTGGTGATCCTTCTGATCACCGGCATCGTCCTGTCCTCGGTCTATCGCAGCGCCACCGAGCGCGCCTTCGATCGCCGCCTCAATCTCTATCTCCGTACCCTGGTGGCCGAAGTCGCCAATCCGCCGGACGCGCCCGATCACGATACGCCATCGCTTGGCGAGCCGTTGTTCGAACTGCCGCTGTCGGGCTGGTACTGGGAAATCGCACCTACCGAAGGCGCGAAGACCGAGATGCGGGCCTCGCGCTCGCTGTGGGACAAGAAGCTGCCCAAGCTCGAAGACCAGGGCATCGAGCTCACGGCGTCGGGGATCCGCCAGGGCTATGTGGATGGGCCGGAAGACCAGCGCCTGCGCATGGTGGAGCGTCCCGTCGATCTCGGCGCCGACGGCAAATTCCGCATCAGCGTTGCCGGCGACGCCACCGAGATTTTCGAGGAAACCCGCACCTTCGACTATTATCTTGGCGGCACTTTCGCTGCACTCTCGATCGTGCTCGTGCTTACCACGATCTTCCAGGTCCGCTTCGGCCTTGCGCCGCTGAAGCGCATGTCGGACGCCATTGCCGATATCCGGTCCGGCCGTGCCGAGCGGCTGGAGGGCACATTCCCTGTCGAGATCTCACCTCTGGCAGGCGAGATGAACGCGCTGCTCGATGCCAACCGCGCCATCGTCGAGCGCGCGCGCACCCACGTCGGCAATCTCGCCCATGCCATCAAGACGCCGCTGTCGGTGATCGTCAACGAGGCGAACAGCCGTGGCATCGACCCCTTTGCGAGCAAGGTGCTGGAGCAGGCCGATGTGATGCGCGATCAGGTGACGCATCATCTGGAGCGTGCGCGGATCGCGGCGCGCGTCACCATCGTCGGCACCGTCACCGATGTCGCGCCGGCGCTGGAGGCGCTGTGCCGGACGATGCAGAAGATTCACCGGGATCGCGGCATCACCATCGACCTTGAGGCCGATGCCGCGGCGAAATTCCGTGGCGAAAAACAGGACATCGAGGAGATGGTCGGCAATCTCGTCGACAACGCCTGCAAATGGGCGGACTCCCACGTCACCATCGGCGTGCAGGTCGAGCGCACCGGCGGTGCCGATCCGGCGTCGAAGCTGCGGATCATCGTCGATGACGACGGACGCGGGCTGTCGGACACCGAGCGCGCCCAGGTCGCGCGCCGCGGCCAGCGGCTCGACGAGACCAAGCCGGGGTCAGGTCTGGGTCTGTCCATCGTGGTCGATCTGGCCGCGCTCTATGGCGGTAGCCTGACGCTCGGCAAGGCGCCGATCGGCGGGCTGCGGGCCGAACTGGTGTTGCCGGGTGTCTGAGTTCCGGCCTTGTTGCGCCCCGTTGTCGCCCGAATTATCCCGTTCGTAACGTCTTTGACGTTTCCTGTGTTCCGGTTTGCGTTCGGGGTCTGCGGTCCATGGTCAAGTTCAACGCCTTCTGTGTTGCCGCCGTCGCGCTGACGCTGGGTGGTTGCGACGTGACGACGTCGGACGGCGGGTTGGGCCTCGGCACCGATACGATCGCCCGGGCCTACAGCAGCACCAAGTCGGCCGTTGGCCTGTCCGAGGAAAACGCAGCGGCGGCTGTGACCAATGCCGCCTTTGGCGGGCTGATCGGCGCCAAACTCGGCGCCCAGCTCAACGACGAGGACCGCCGGCTGGCCTACGAGGCCCAGATCGCCGCCCTCGACCGCGGTGCACCCGGCGCGCCGGTGCCCTGGCGCAACGCCACGTCGGGACGCTATGGCAACATCGTCGCCGGACCGGCCTATAACCAGAAGGGCCGGGAATGCCGCGGCTTTTCCCACACGGTCACCGTCAATGGTGACCTGAAGACCGCCCGTGGCACCGCCTGTCGCAGCCCTGAAGGCACCTGGGCGGCGGCCTGATCCCGGTTCCTCAACGCCTTCTTAACGGGGCGCCTGCTACAAAAATCGGTGGCGATTTTCGGTTGTAGATCGACCGGAAAGCACGGATTCCTAGGCTGCATGAACAAAACCTCGATCGATCGCTTGCGGGAGTATTTGGCGCAACTGCCCGAGCAGTCGCAGATGCTGCTGATGCGCGAATATGAGCGCGCGATCGAGCGCGGCGAAGACGTCGTGGTCGCCAATTTCGTGCTCGACCTGCTGCGCGGCGTGGTTCGCGGCCACGAGAATGCAGTGCGCCCGCGCGTCGAGGATCCGACCCGGCTGGTTTTCAAATCGCTCGAGCCGTTCCTTGTCGAAGGTGTGGGCAATGTCCGGCCCGGACAGATCCGGCGCGCCTCGCTGCTGCCGATCTGGCAGTGGCTGGAGCGCGACGCCGCAGACGCCGTGCGCGAGTTCGAGGCGGCCGTCACCGTATCGCCCGAGCCGGGCGCTTCTGACATTGAGCGCGCGGTCAAGAAATTCCAGCAGGCGGCAGTAGCCGCCATTACCGCTGCCACGTCGGGCAATCGCGGCGCGGCCCGCATCGGGCCGACCCATGCCGTCGAGGACCTGCCGTCCATCGGAGCGGTGCTAAAGGCGCGCGAGCAACTCGACGGTTTTGCCGGCAAGCTGCCGAGCGTGCTGCGCAGCTTTGGCGATAGCCAGATCGCCTCGGTGAACAGCGCGCTGAACGTGCCGACGCTGACCACGCCGCAGGTGCTGCCTTTCGCACTCTCGCTGGTGATGCAGCGGCTGGCGGCGCCATGGCAGATCATTCGTCTGGCGGTGAAGATCGCGGCCTCGGACGATGAAATCCGCGTGGCCGCCACGCCCTATGGCGTCGCCGTGACCATGGCGCTGTCCGATCTCAATCGCGTCGCGGCCGAACTGCGCTCCGATATCAGGCGCGGCAAGTTCGACAGCGCCCCCGAACATCTCAAGGTCGCCCATGACGGCGTGCGCGGCCTGCGCACCGAACTCGACATGCGCAACGATTCCACCTGGGGACGCCAGATGGCGGCGATCCGGGTGGAGATTTCCTCGACGCTGCAGTCGGAGATCGAGAGCGTGCCGGGCAGGGTGCGGCGTCTGCTGCGCCAGCGCCCTGACAAGGATATTGCTGCCACGGCGACGATCGATTTCGCCGAGGTCGAGGAGACCGTGGCGCTGATCAATTTCGTCGCGGTGTGCCGGACCTATGCCAGCGAACTCGCCATCAACGAGGTGACGCTGCGGACCTATTCCGACCTGCAGCAATATGTCGAGAAGTCCACGGAGTCGCTGGTGCAGTCGCTGCGCGCAGGCGATGCCCGCGTCCGTAGCTACCGGCAGATGCAGGCCAAGGCTGCGATCCGCTTCTGCCAGGTGTTGTTCGGCCAGGAATATGCCTCGCTGATGAGCCGCGCCGCCGAGCAGGCCATGGTCGTGGTCGAGCGCAAGCCGAAGCGGGCCGGCTAGGCCAGGCGATGCGAAATGGCTCGTCGGCGATGTGACATCCGCATCGCCTCATCCCGAGATCAGAGCGCCAATTGAATGCGATTGGCTTCGTTGCCGTTCTGTGCGGCCGGAACGGCACAGCAGATCAGGACTTCATCGTCGGCCGCCGCAGCGGCTGCATCTTTGACGTAGGTCACCGCTCCCGCCAGAAGCTTCGTTCGGCAGGTGCCGCAATGTCCTTCCCGACAACTGAAATCGGGGCTCAGGCCTCGGGATTCGGCGAGGTCGAGCAGCGTGCCGGATTCAGGCGTCCAGCGCGCTTCCTTCAATGACTCTGCGAACACCACATGCACCGATGTCGACGACGATGGCTGGCGCGCCGGCGCTGTCGCCGGGCTGTCGACGGTTCGTACCAGTGACGCGGGACCGAATGCTTCGGCGTGGATACGGTTGTCAGCGATATTCAGTGCACGAAGACCGTCATAGAGCGACTGCATGAACCCGGAAGGTCCGCAGAGATAGTAATCGTAGTCGCCGACCGGCATGAACCGTGACAGCAGGGCCATGTCGATACGCCCCGCAGCGTCGTAGTCGGGGCCTTCTTCGGCATCCGTGATGTCGCCGAGAACTCGGATGACCCGGACTGCGTCTCCAGCGGAGGTCGCAAGTTCATCCAATTCGTTGCCGAAGGGGCGCTCGTTCTTCGAACGGGCTGCCTGAAAAAGCACGGTCGGTCGAATCTTGAGCGTCCGCAGCCCTTCGTAAATCACATGCCGCAGCATCGCGAGCATAGGCGTGATGCCGATGCCGCCCGCCAGCAGCACCGCTGGTCGCGCCTGAGTGGCGTCGATCGTGAATTCACCGGCGGGCGCCCTTGCTTCGATCACGTCGCCAATATTGATGCCGTCGTGTAGCTGCTGCGACACCAGTCCGTCGCGTTTGACGCTGATGCGGTAGACGTGATCCGAAGGCGCGACCGACAGCGTATAGGTTCGGATGGTGGTCTTCTCCGCTCCGTCAATGGGCAGTCTGATCGGAAGATACTGTCCGGCGCGATGAGGCAGGAGACCGGCGCCGTCAGTCGGCTCCAGATGGAACGACCTGACCGTTGCGCTCTCATCGACGATGTTGATGACCTTGAATGGCCGCCATTTGATCGCAAGTTCTGCAGCCCGCAGACGACCGGCTGCCTGCTCCCAACTGCCTGTCATGAGTGTGCTCGGCGCCCATCCGTCGGGCCGGGACGACCAGCGCAGGGGCAGGGCACCGCGCCGAAGAACGACGCGCCGCGCCTTGAATTGCCAAAGGCGCTCGGCGCCCTGGAAGGCGGCGATCTCCGGGGAGTCCAGTATGACCCGGGCGTCACCGGTCATCTGCAAGACGTCGCCGGTCTCGAAATCGACGAACAAGAGTCCGGCTTTGCCGTTGATGAGGATGTTGCCCAGCGTGGCGAAAAAGAGATTGCCTGCGAAATCCGGGATTGTGAGCGTGCCGTCGTCGGCAACGCGAACGAAACCGGGATTGCCGCCGCGGCTCGAGACGTCGATCTGTCGACGGGATTCTCGCTCGACATAGGACGCGACAAAGAACATGTCGGCGGCTTCGATCATGCCGCGTGCCGTTGCGTCGATTTCGGCTTTCTCTTCGATATTTCCCGTAAACAGTTCGCGTGGATCGCGGACGAACTCGTAATCGCGGAGCTGGATGTAGCGCGGGCAATTGCCGAAACTTTGGTCGACATCAAAATGAATGGCGTAATTGTCCGACGGCCCGATGATGCCGTTGACGCGATTCCGGCGGCGCGTGTGAAGTTCGATGCCGAGCAGGCCGATTGCATCGCCCTCGTACATCCCTTCGCTGGCGGGATCGCTTGGCTCCCTGACGACATCGATATCGAGCGATTGCGCTGTTGGCGATGAGATGAAGCCGGGCTTGCCGGTGACAAATGTGGCCCATGCGTCACCTGCGCCGTCGACGCTGCCGAGCGCTATGAAGGGAATCTGGGCGTAGAAATCCCGGTGTTGCGTCGGCATGTAGTCGCGCACGATACGCCTGCCGAGCTCATCCATGTGAGTCGAAACGCCGACCTTTTCCTGAATCGCCTTCTCGCCGGCGTGCCAGATGTCCAGTTTTGATAGCGACATAGTATCGGTCATCGGTCCGCTCTCGTTGGCGGTGTCGGGCGTATGGCTGGATACGCCCGACACACGCAGTTAAGCCGCAGCGGCAAGGCCGACGGGTGTCTTGGCGAAAGGCACGAAGCCGGGCAGCGCTTCGATGCGGCGCAAGAAGGCGGTCACCTTGGGATAGCCGGACAGATCGACATTTCCTTCCGGCGCGCTTGCGATGTAGCTGTAGAGCGCCACATCCGCGATGGTCGGACCATTGCCGACAAGCCAGTCGCGATCGGCGAGATGCGCTTCGACCAGTGCCAACAAGGCGTGCGCGCGCTCGATGACTTCCTCTGGATTGAAGTTCCTGCCGAAAACGGTGATCAGCCGTGCAGCGGCAGGACCATAGGCCAGTTGGCCGGCAGCGACAGACAGCCAGCGCTGGATCGCCGCGCTTCCCTTCGCGTCATCGGGCAGCCACTCGGTTCGGCCGGATGTCTTGGCGAGATAAACGAGTATCGCGTTCGAGTCGGAGACAATGGTGCCACTGTCATCGAGGACCGGCACCTGACCGAACGGATTGAGCGCAAGGAAATCCGGCGTCTTGTGCGCGCCCGACTTCAGGTCAACCTCGATGAGTTCGTGGGGCAGGCCAAGGAGCGAAGCGAACAGATGCGCGCGATGAGAGTGGCCGGACAGTGGATGGTGATAGAGCTTCATGATTGTGATCCTGAATTCGTGGTCGGGTCCATTCCCGTTCAGCGAATGCAAGTTGCTTCATGATCCGGCGCGCGGGAATGCACGCTCTGCGCACTTCATCATTGCGCCGGATGAAATAACCGCGGCCTTTGTCGGCGCGCGACAGGCCCGATAGCGGTTTCATCAATCGCGTCGATGGGTCTTACCGGAGGGCATCCACGTCGCGGAGGGGGCATTACTCGGAAAGCGGGCTCGCAGCCGCCGCAATCCTTGATCCAGAACAAGCGTCCTGACGTCGCGATGGCATAAAAGTCAATTGCGCGGCGTCGGCGGCCATGGTGTAACCCGGCAAAGACGTCGTTTAGATCGACTCAAGACTACGCCGGAACCCATTGATGGCCTTATGGTTTGTGTTCGCCTTGATGACCGCCGCAGCGACTTTCGCCGTGTTGTGGCCGCTTGGCCGGACCCGCTCCGATGCCGGGGGCACCGAGGCCACTGTCTACCGCGATCAGCTCGCTGAAATCTCCCGCGATACCGCCGCCGGCCTGATCGGGCCGACGGAGGCGGAGGCGGCGCGTGTCGAGATCAGCCGTCGTCTGCTGGCGGCCGTCGATGCCGAGGGCGCGGCGTCCGTGGGCAGCAGTCCCGGCTTTCGCCGCGCGGTGGCGCTGGTGGCGCTGATCGGCCTGCCGCTGCTGGCCGTCGGCTTCTATCTGCCGCTCGGTTCGCCTGCCATGCCGGACTTTCCGCTCGCCGCGCGCAACCAGTCGCCCAGTCCCACCCAGCCACTGGACAATCTCGTCGCACAGGTCGAGCAGCATCTCGAGAAAAACCCGACCGACGGCCGCGGCTGGACCGTGCTGGCGCCTGTGCTGGCGAAGATCGGCCGTACCGACGATGCGGTGCGCGCGTTCCGCAATGCGATCACCTATGCCGGCGATACGGCCGCGCGGCGCGCCGATCTCGGCGAGGCCATGGCGATGGCCGCCAATGGTGTCATCACCGCGGATGCCAAGACCGAATTCGAACGCGCTGTCGCGCTCGATGCCGGCGAGGTGAAGGCACGCTACTTCCTGGGCCTCGCGGCTGAGCAGGACGGGCGTGGCAGCGACGCGGCGGCGATCTGGCGCGACATGGTGGCAAAGGGACCTGCGGATGCGCCGTGGCGTCCGGTGGTCACGGCGGCCCTGGCGCGTGTCGGCGGCAGCGCTCCGAAGTCAGGCCCGAACCTGCCGGCACTGTCGGAAGACACGATCGCGTCGGTACAGGGCATGAATGCAGGCGACCGCAATGCGATGATCCATGGCATGGTCGACCGGCTCGCCACGCGGCTCAAGCAGGATGGCAGCGACGTCGAGGGATGGTTGCGGCTGGTGCGTGCCTATATGGTGCTCGGTGAGCGCGACAAGGCAAAGAGCGCGCTGGCAGATGCACGGGAGGCGGTCGGCACGGATGCCGAGCGGCTGCGCAAGCTGAACGATGGCCTGAAAGACTCCGGGCTGGATGGGTGACTTCCAATGACGCGCAAGCAGCGACGATTGACGATGATAGGTGGAGCGCTGGTGGTGCTCGCCATCGCGGCCGGGCTGGTGCTGAACGCGCTGCGCGATTCCATCGTGTTCTTCTCGACGCCGCAGATGGTTGCCGAAAAGCAGATCCCGGTCGGCAAGCGCTTTCGCCTCGGCGGCATGGTCGAGCAGGGCTCGCTGGTGCGCGGGGATAATCTCGCCGTGAGCTTCAAGGTCTCCGATGGCGGCGCAACCTTGCCGGTGAACTACAAGGGCATCCTGCCGGATCTGTTTCGCGAGGGGCAGGGCGTTGTCGCCGAAGGCGCGATGGATGCGTCGGGCGTGTTCAAGGCCGATACGGTCCTGGCGAAGCATGACGAGAACTACATGCCGAAGGAAGTCGCTGACGCACTCAAGAAACAGGGGCGCTGGCAGGAAGGCGAGGGTGGCAAGCCGGTGATGTCGCAGGGCGCCGCCAAGCCTGTGGTGACGCCTGCAAAACAGAGTGTTTTGCAGTGATTGCCGAAGCGGGACACTATGCATTGGTGCTGGCGCTGGCGCTGGCGTTGATCCAGTCGACGGTGCCGATCATCGGTGCGCGCCTGCGCGATCCGGCATTGATGAATGTCGCGCGCTCCACGGCACTGGCGCAGTTGCTGTTTGCGGGGCTGTCGTTTCTCGCGCTGACGACGCTCTATGTCACGTCGGATTTCTCGGTCGCCAACGTGTTCGAGAATTCGCATTCCGCAAAACCGCTGCTCTACAAGATCACCGGCGTGTGGGGAAACCATGAAGGCTCGATGCTGCTGTGGGTGTCGATCCTCGCACTGTTCGGCGGGCTCGTCGCCGCCTTCGGCAATAATCTGCCGCTGTCGCTGCGCGCGCATGTGCTGGCAGTGCAGGGCTGGATCGCTGCGGCGTTCTATCTGTTCATCCTGATGACCTCGAATCCGTTCCTGCGCCTAGCACAGCCGCCGCTCGAGGGGCGCGATCTCAATCCGGTGCTGCAGGATATCGGCCTCGCCGTGCATCCGCCGATGCTCTATCTCGGCTATGTAGGCTTCTCCATCGCATTCTCCTTCGCCGTCGCCGCGCTGATCGAAGGCCGCATCGATGCCGCTTGGGCGCGCTGGGTGCGGCCATGGACGCTGGTGGCATGGATCTTCCTGACGCTCGGAATCGCGATGGGCTCCTACTGGGCCTATTACGAACTCGGCTGGGGTGGTTGGTGGTTCTGGGATCCCGTCGAGAACGCCTCGCTGATGCCATGGCTGTCCGGCACCGCGTTGCTGCACTCCGCAGTGGTGATGGAGAAACGCAACGCGCTGAAGGTCTGGACCATCCTTCTCGCGATCCTGACCTTCTCGCTGTCGCTGCTCGGCACATTCCTGGTGCGCTCCGGCGTCCTCACCTCGGTTCATGCCTTTGCGACCGACCCGACGCGCGGCGTGTTCATCCTGCTGATCCTGTGCGTGTTCATCGGCGGCAGCCTGACGCTGTATATGTGGCGTGCATCGTCGCTGAAGCAGGGCGGACTGTTCGCGCCGATCTCGCGCGAGGGCGCGCTTGTGCTGAACAACCTGTTCCTCACCACGGCCTGCGCGACGGTGTTCATCGGCACGCTGTATCCACTGGCGCTGGAAATGCTGACCGGTGAGAAAATCTCTGTCGGCGCGCCGTTCTTCAATCTCACTTTCGGGCCGCTGTTCGTGCCGTTGCTGCTGGCGATGCCGTTCGGGCCGTTGCTGGCGTGGAAGCGCGGCGATCTCAGAGGCGTGACGCAACGGCTGATGGCTGCCGGAATCGCCGCGCTTCTGGCGGTGGCACTCGTCTGGGCATGGACGACGGGCGGTGCGGCGCTGGCACCGCTCGCGATCGGGCTCGGCGTGTTCGTCATTGCCGGATCGATCGTCGATATCGCCGAACGCACCATGCTGTTTCGTTTACCGTTCGGTGCGGCGTTCCGCCGTGCGCGCGGATTGCCGCGCGCGGCCTGGGGCACGGCCTTTGCTCATGCCGGCATCGGCGTCGCGCTGATCGGTATCGTCTGCGAGAGCACCTGGAATACCGAATATATCGGCACCATGCAGCCGAATGATGTGGCGAAGCTTGCCGGCTATGAGCTCACGCTCAAGGATGTGACGCAGCGGCAGGGGCCGAATTTCCGCGAGAGCCTCGCGCGTTTCAGGGTGACGCGCGGCGGCGACGAGATCGGCGAGATGACGCCATCGAAGCGCAACTTCACCGCGCGGCAGTCCTCCACCACGGAAGCCGCGCTGCTCTCGCGCGGCGCCAGCCAGCTTTATATCTCGCTCGGTGAGGAGGCCGCCGGCGGCGCGGTTGCCGTGCGGATGTATCACAAGCCGCTGGTGCTGATGATCTGGTGGGGACCGGTGCTGATGGCTTTCGGCGGGCTGCTGTCACTGTCCGACCGACGGCTACGCGTCGGCGCGCCGAAGCCGGCCAAGGCGGCGCGCGCACTACAGCCGGCGGAGTGATGGCGTGACACGCATTGTCGCAAGCCTCATCGCCGTTATGTTCCTGCTCGCTGCGCCGCTCGCGCATGCGGTGCAGCCCGACGAGATCATGAAGGACCCGGCGCAGGAAGGCCGCGCGCGCAACCTGTCGAAGGAGCTGCGCTGCATGGTCTGTCAGAATCAGTCCATCGACGATTCCGATGCACCGCTGGCGCGCGACCTGCGCCTCTTGGTGCGCGAGCGTATCGCCACTGGCGAAAGCGACAAGCAGGTGCTGGATTTCCTGGTGGCGCGCTATGGCGAATTCGTGCTGCTGAAGCCGCGGCTCAACCTGCACACGCTGCTGCTGTGGCTGCTGACGCCACTGGTGCTGATCGGTGGTGGCGTTGCGCTATGGTGGCACAACCGGCGGCGGGGCAGGGCTGCAGGCGATGATGATGCCGTGATGACGCTCACCGCCGAGGAAGAAGCGCGGATCGAGCGGCTGATTGCCAAGGAAACGGTGCAGGACAAGCCGGTTTAGTTCGCCGACCCCGGCCAGCAGCCGACTATTGAGAGCTCGCATCTAGATCACAAGGCAAAGTCCCGAAAACAGCAACAAGCCCAGGATAATTCGTTTGAAGGCTGCTTCGTTGACCCGTCCGAACAGGACGATGCCTAAAGCCGTTCCAGCAGCCAAGGCGGGTAGAGACATGCCAAAGTTGATCAAGACCTTTAACGAAAGGCTGTGGTGCGAAAGCATGAGAGCAAGGGCGAAAAGCTGCATGACCCCGATGTAGGGTTGAACCAGACCGCGCTGCTGATTTTTCGGGAGACCATGGATGTCGCACCAGATCGCAGGAAGTGCGCCGGGCATCGCAGTCAATCCGCCGACCAATCCCCCACCAAACCCTACCAGCGCGTTTCTGCTCTGGCTCTCCATCTGACGCGAGCAGGCAGGCGTTGGCCGGAACAAGGCATATGTCGCGTAAAGGGATACGAGAGCTCCAAAACCCAGTCTGAAGGTTCCAGTACCCACATTCTGCAGGAGATAGATCGCGATCGGAATGCCTAGCAGTCCACCCGCGATGAAAACGAGGCTGGTTTTCCATTGCATGTTCTTGCGTAGCGCAAACAGAGTGGCCGCTTGTACAGTGATGCTGCAAGCCATCATCAATGGCACGGCTTCCATAGGCGGAAAAACGTGTAGCAGGACAGCACCGGCGACCGCCGAGAACGCAAACCCGGAAAGGCCGGAAACGAACGCGCCCGCAAAAACCGCCCCGCTTAGCGTCAAATAAGCCGCTATGTCTGACATGGCATCGCTTCCTTTGGAACGGTGATCGTCTTCAACAGCGGGACAGCGTGGGGCGTCCGAACTCACTCAAGCGATAACAACAAATCCATCTAGTCGCCGTGGATCGCCGTTGTTGCCGTTTCGATAGGTTGGATACTCGACACGTGGTTCAGCATGTATCCTCCGACAACGTGCAAAATGCCGAAGCCAGCCAGGACAGCGATTGCCCACGCTTTGAGAGGAGACGGAGGAGGCGTTGGTCGACGGATGTGGGAGCTCTTGGTAACTGCCATATCCAAATTTCCTTCTTGCACGCGTTCGGAAAATTCGACTGTCACTTTGAAAGCGCGCTCCTGCTTCCAACTGCCGAATTCAAGATCGGCTGCTGTGCGCGTCCAGTTGGGGTGAACGATATCGCTGAGTTCATACGCGAGCGATACGGCAGATGTCGTATTTCGTCGTCGGCAAGGAGGCTAGTGTCGAAAGGCTTTGCGCCGCTGCAGGTGGCGCCGCCGTGGAAGATCAGTGCCGAGACACAATCTCAATCGTGGCCGGGTGATCGCCAATCCGTGGGCAGCTACACATCCTTTTAGCAACCGTCATTGGTTTATTTCTTAGCGCCACGGGATCAGCCGCCTGCCGGATGTCGTTGGTGAGGGGCGGCCAACTGCCAGTTGGCGCGGCCATCGCTTCGACCGGACCTGTCGAGGTCATGGCATCGAGCATCGGCTCGCGGCTTTCCTGAACAGCTACAACTTCGCCAGGCGGCTGAAGACGCGGCCTCACTGCCCATGAAGCCATCTGTACGGCCTGGGCAAATGAGCCATACCGCTTTCGGCTCAATCCGTTCCACTTCACCTCGGGACTGAACACCTAGGGCGAAAGGGGAGACGCGCGGGTTCTGAAGTTGCCGCGCTGGCTAAATTCAAATCGGTTGACGTCAAAATTCTTCGGATAGGTGTTTTCCAATTGTGGCGGTATCGGCAGGTTATAGCCGATCTTCAATTGGTTCATCAGGACACTGCGTAATCGCATCGATCCGGCAAGGCCGGCAGTCACGCAGGTGCCTGCCACATTCTCGAGTCCGGGGGCGCATGTGAATCGGGCCGCGGCAATCGAACTGGTAAGGACGCTGGCTCCAAAAGCGAGCGTGACGAGAAGGCCGGTGTTGAAACGTTTTGACATGTCGGCCTCTCTCAAAAATTCACGGTTGCGCCGCCGGCGACGACCCAGGCGTCGCCGGACATGAATGGCACTAACGGCGCGAAGGCCGGCGGTCCCGGAGTTTCATTCTCCCGAATCCAGACCCGCTCGACCCTGCCATTGATGTTGATCTTGTTGGTGACATTGTAGTTGGCGACTCCGCCCACCGCCCAGCGGGTCTTGGCCGGCACGAAGCTGAACGTCGCAGCATCATAACCATCGTGGTCGCGATAGAGATAGCCCGCGGTGGGGCCGACGGTGAAGCCATTGGCAAATCTGTAGTTCAATCCGGCATTGACCCTATACAGGTTGCTGTTGGAATTGAACCCTTCCGGAATTAAGGCCAACCCGCCAGGATCAAGAATCTCATTCTTGTTGGTATGGGTCCAGAAACCATCGCTGTAGATCGACCACCTTTGATCAAAGGCATAAGATGCACTGCCGGAAATCGTCGTGCGCGGCCCGACCCTGTACTTGTCGTAGCCTAGCATGCCGAACTGGCCGGATTGCGAGATGCCGTCCCAGGAATAGGACCCGGAGCCCTGCAGCGAGAGCGGCCCATTGGAATATCCAAGCGCGGCTGTCACGGTTGCCTCGTCGCCGTTCTTGATACTGATGGTATCGGTGGTCAGGCCCGTAATCGGGTTGAGGGCTTCCTTGTTGAAGGGGTTGCGCTGGGTATAGCCACTCGACAGGGTCAAAATCAGCGCCTGCGACAGCGGAATGTTGACGCCCGCAGTCGGTCCGAAATTCCAGCCTTCGCCATAGGTGCCCTGGTCGACGAGATCGCCGTCCATGCGCGCGAAGCGCGAGTTACCGTAAAGTGCGGACGTTCCGGTCGGGGCGTTGATCAGCATTGCGACGAAGGGCTGGAAGCCGGTGAAGCCATTGTAAGTGGCGGTGCCCGAGAGCTGCGTATCGACCGGCGTATCGACCGAGCCGCGTTCGCCGGATGTTGATTGCGACGAAGAGACAAAGCCCCCCCGCAGGACGAATTCGAGTTTCCAATTGGGGTTGGGATTGCCTGTCAACGACAGTGACATCGGCGCGTAAAGTTGCGTTCCCTGACCGACGCCGTTCAGGGGGGCAGCATTGGTCGGAAAGCCTCGGGTATTCCGCCAACTGAAATAGCGGACTTCGCTGTTGTAGCTGATGTTCCACAACTGATCGATCGACTGCACAACGGCCTTTATCGGCATATCGGCTGCAAGCGCCTGACCTGGAGCACCTCCGCACGCAACCACGACCGCACCGGGAATTAATAGTCGCATAAAATACCCCCGCCGCCCAAAATTCCAGAACGCATTTCACAGCATTACGGACAAATTTCAAAGTCAGTAATGTTCCCCCAAACAGGGCTGGTCTGTGGAGGAATGATGCACCGGTTACGGAGTAGCCGCGGCGAGGGCGGCCCGTATTTTGTTTGCTAGTATAGAAAAGGCCGCCTGGAGGCGCCCCCGAAACGACCAGGTCGTAGCCGCGGGTCGGTTATTGTTTTCCGATAAACTTCAGACCGACATAGGGGCCGTTGAGGCCGAAGTTGGTGTTGTTACCGTTGCGGATCGTCGAGCCGGAGGAAGGCGAACCGGAAAAGTAGTTTGAGGGCGGTTTGGCCTGCGAGAGATTTAGCGCGCCGTTTTTCATCGTGTATGACGGTCGCTGGCCAAGCCCGCCCTGACTTTGGGCGAGCGCGTCGTCTGAGGCGGCCAAGTAGCCACCCGACGCCAAGACAGAGCCAACTACGGCAATTTGTTTCATGAACATGTTAGATATCTCCTGTGTGACATCCACTCATCCTCGCGGTCAATCGATTGACGTGCACTTCGCCACTCATGCGACCGACTTTGGAATCAAAACGTCGTCGTTGCCTCATAATAGCTAGAGGAACGCGCTCGCCTGCATGCCGCTCACCACTTGTATCCCAAGACAGGTTTATAGGGGCCAGAAGCGCTGTTACCGTTGCGGATCGTCGAACCGGACAAGGAGTTTGAGGGCGATTTGGTCTGCGGACCGGCGAGATTTGGCGTGCCGTTTTTGACCGTCTGCGAGGGGCGCTGGCCAAGCCCGCCTTGACCTTCGGCCAGCGCGCCATCTGAGGCCGCCAAGTAGCCGCCCAACACCAAGACGGCACCAACTACGGCAATTTGTTTCATGAACATGTCAGATATCTCCTGTGTGACATTCACTCGACATTCCCTGCTCACCACTGGTACCGCGCGAGACTTTCGCCTGCGTAGCTGCGCGTCACGTTGGAGAACTCATCCTCGAAGATCGCCGTCGTCGTGCGAGACTTCCCGAAGCGAAGCTGCTCGTCTTGATAGCTCCGTTGATGGCACACTTCTGCTCTCAACTGCCGAATTCAGAATCTGCCGCTGTTCTAGCGTGCCCAGTCGGCACGAAAGATATCGTTGGGTTCGGTCGCAAGCGATACGGCAGATGCCGTATTTCGTCGTCGGTAAGGAGGCCAGAGCCTTTTCCGTTTCGATAGAATCGAAACGGGGCTCTAGATTCGTTATTCTGACACGTTTTCTTGACGCGAACCGGGTCCACTTCGCTGGAAAACGCTCTGGTGTCGAAAAGCTTTGCGCCGCTGCAGACGGTGGCGCCGTGGGAGATCAGCGCGGAGACGCGATCTCAACCGTGGCCGGGTGATCGCCAATCCGGGGCAGCTACATATGCCTTTAGCGACCGCTATCGATTGATTCCTTGCCGTCAACACAGGCTGTAACGATCGCTTCGTGCAATTCCTCGCCGGTGATCGGCTTGTGCAGAATACGATGACCGCTGGCGATGGCTTCCTTGATCCGCGACGGCGAGGTATCGCCGGTCACGATAACGGCAGGGACCGAGCGGCCGATATGGGCGCAAAGAGCCTCGATTACGTCCAGGCCCGTAGCCCCATCTCCGAGGCGGTAGTCGGCAATGATCAGATCGACCGGTGCCTTGCCGGCCTCGATCGCCTCTGCATGAATCTGTTGCACCTCGGCGGCAGATCGGCCGGCATAGACGCGATGCCCCTGCAGGGTGAGCAACTGGACCATGATGTCGAGAACATCCCTCTCGTCTTCCACGACCATGATGCCGACGGCGATGCCGGGTGATGCCTTATTGTCGGGCAAGGGAGTTTCCACCGCACTGGCTATCGGAACCGTAACGGAAAACATCGAGCCGCGTCCGGTGACGGAGACCAGCTTTAGCGGATGTTGCAGCAGTACGGCGGTGCGGCGAACGATGGCGAGGCCAAGGCCGAGGCCGAGCGCGCGATCCCTCGCCGGGTTCTGCAATTGCACGAATTCCTCGAAGACCATTGCTTGCTGATCTGCGGGGATGCCGGGGCCGGTATCCCATATCTGGATTTCCACCGAAGCGTCGCGCCTACGGCAGCCGAGCAGAACGCCGCCGGATCTCGTGTATCGAAAAGCGTTCGACAGCAAATTGTCCAAAACCCGTTTCAGCATCATGGGATCGCTGTCCACCAGCAGACGGCTTTCAACAACACGCCAATCAAGGCGGCGATCCTTCGCCACGGGCGCGAATTCGCTGCCGAGTTGATTGAAAAGTTGCGACAAATTCACCGTCTCCTTCGCAACAGTGACGACGCCGGCATCGAGCCGGGAGATGTCGAGCAGTCCATTCAGGAGGGCGCTGAGATTGCCGACAATGGATTTTGCCTTGCCGGCCAGATCGCGAGCATCGCCCGATGCGACAGCGCCGCGGTGACCCAGCGCTGCGAGCGTGGCGATCAGTAGACTCAAGGCATGGATCGGCTGGCGCAGGTCATGACTGGCGGCCGCAAGGAAACGCGTTTTCGCACGATCGGCCGCTTGCGCGCGGTCGCGTTCTTCCTGCAGGTGGCTCACCAGTTCGACATTTTCCAGGCGCAACCTGATGGTCTCACGCAGCATGTGGTACGTTGTGCGGCAGTAATAGAGATTGATGGCCACAAGCCCCGCAAGCAGGGAGAGATATGCGCCGGAGATATCACCTCCATTGGTAATCGAGCGTACCGTGATCGGAAGCACCGTTGCGACGATCGAGCCGACGAGAGCAGGCGGAAAGGCCGAGAGCGACGGAACGGTGCCGCAGATCAGACCGGTCAAAACGATGACCGTGAATGAAAAAGGAATGGGCGCCTCAGGAAGGAACCCAACCCAGCCGAGCATTCCCCACAGCAGGCCTGACACGCAGGAAAACGCAGCCGCAAGCCAGGCCCATCGCAACGCGGACGTCGGCTCTCTATCTCGGCTGAAGAACCGGCGCGCCGCCAGAACGCGTATGGCAGTGAGCAGATATAACGCGCCGAGCCATCCGATCAACCAGCTCGCCGATACAACGCTCCTCAGTACGTACGCTGCCGCCAGGGAGATGAGGATGTTGGCGACCACCACTCCGTAGGAATTGCGATACAAAAGCTCGACGAGCGCCTCGCGTATCTTGTCTTCTTGCATGGAAACCTCTTCGCGCGCCGGTAGGTGCGGCGGCTTCGTTCGCGAGTTGCCGTTGCGCTAGCCCGCTGGAAGCCCGAGACGAATTGCGTAGGCTGTCAATTCAGCACCGCTGTGCAGATCAAGCTTCCGCATCAGATTCTCGCGATGTTTCCGGGCGGTCAGCGGGCTAATGCCGAGCCGATTGGCGATGTCGCGGCTGGTGGCACCGTGAGGGATCATCCCCAGGATTTGCCGCTCGCGCCGTGTAAGCGTGACCGGAGATATGATCGCAGCCGTGGGCTCCGGGGAGTCGTTCGGGCCGTCATGCTGGTCCACCGCAAAACGAACCTCCTCCGCCACATAGGCGTTGCCTTTTCTGATGGCATCGACTGCAGCGATGAGTTCGGATGGATCGCCGCTCTTGGTCAAATAGCCATTCGCGCCTGCAGAAAACGCTGCCCGAACGGAACGTGGCTCAACATTGGCGGTCACGACAAGAACTCGCAGCTCCGGCCATTCGGTTCTCAGGTTAGCTATGAACTGAAACCCGTTCACACCCGGCATGCCAAGATCGAGTATGAGAAGATCGGCGGAGCTTTCGTTCAGCAGCCGGTGAACGGCTTCACCGTCCGCCGCTTCTCCACTGACCGTAAGGCTGTCCACGGTCGACAGAAGCTGTTTCAGACCTTGCCGAATGAAGGCATGATCGTCGGCAATGATCGTCCTCAGCAGTCCGCTCATGCATCGCCCCGCTACAACGGCGCTAGGATATAAGTCAGATCCAATCAAAGATTGGAATCCATGCATTCATTTGCCTGATGATCTTAATACAAAATACGCGAGTTGCCGTATTTTTACATATGGCCGCTGAGGCTCAGGACTCATTGAATCCAGGCGCTCGACCGCACTCAACCCGGCTTGCCGACGAAGAAGGGCCGCGTCGGGACGATGACCCACGACTACGAACGGCACGACCACTCTGTTTGCGGCCCTGAATATCCTCGACGGCACCGTTATCGGCCGCATTATGCAGCCCCAGCGTCACCAGAAGTTCATCCGCTTCCTCAACACCATCGAGGGCCAGGTGCCGGCACGAAGGCGATCCACGCCATCATCGACAACTACGCCAACCACAAACATCCCAAGGTGCAAGAATGGTTGGCCCGGCATCCCGCTGGACGTTCCACTTCACACCAACCTCGGCATCATGGCTCAACGCTGTCGAAGGCTTCTTCGCAAAGCTTGCGAGACGTCGCCTCAAACGCGGCGTGTTCCGATCCGTGGATGATCTCAAAGCCGTCATCGATCGCTTCGTTACCGAAACCAACGCCGATCCAAAGCCCTTTGTCTGGACGGCCAATCCCGAACTCGTCCTCGTCGCTATCACACGGGGGAAGCGTCAATCCACTAGTGCAGCTGTTGCCGCGGCCGGCGTCTATTCGGCGGGCAACACCGCCTGGATATTCCGGCCGGTCCGTTCAATATGCTCCCGCAGGATCCGCGTTGCATCGCGCGTGCGCCGCTCGATCATCGCATGGGCCATGGCCGTGTGTTCTGCAGGCACATCGCGATCGGGCTGATGCTTCTTCAGAAAAATGCGGCGATAGCGATCGCTCTGGTCGTGCAGCGTCGCACAGAACTGCCGCAGCAACGGCATCTGGCACGCCGAGATCAGTTCGGCATGGAAGGCGCGATGCGCAATCTCCCAGGCTTCCTGTTCAGCGGCCGAGCGTGAGCCGCGCTTGCAGCGGCTGAGCTGATGCAGCGAGCCGAGCACGCGTCCTTCCCAGGCGACATCGCCGTGTTCGATGGCTTCCTTGACGGCGAGGCCTTCGAGTTCGACGCGCAGCCGGATGATCTCGGCGAGATTGCTCGCCGAGACTGGCGTGACGCGATAGCCGCGCTGGTCGATCAGCGCGACGAGTCCGTCGTTCTCCAGACGACACAGCGCTTCGCGCAGCGGGCTGAGGCTGACGCCGAAGGCGGTGCGCAGGCGATCAAGATTGAGTTTGCTGCCCGGCAGTAGGTCGCCGCGCATGATGGAGTCCCGCAAGCGGGCGACGAGCGTGGTAGACAATGTGGTCGGGATCGCGCCGGCCGTAGTGGTGCGTGCGGTGCTCATGATGCCTGTCCGATGCTCTCGAAACCGTAAAGCGAAGCCGGATTATCCACCAGTGCCAATTGCTGCGCTTTGGGATCCGGCAGCCAGAGCGGGATGAGATCGACGAGGTCGCCATCGTTCGGCATCGCGACCGGGCAGATCGGATGCGGCCAGTTGCTGCCCCAGAGGATGCGGTCGGGACGCGCTTCGACCACGCGCGCGATCATTGGCAGCATGTCGCGATGCGGATAGGGCTCTGCAGAGAGACGGTACAGGCTGGCGAGCTTGATCCAGCAGCGGCCGGTGTCGAGCAATCGCAGCAAGGTTCGGAACGGTTCGGAGTCGACGCCTTCCGCGGCGCTGATCCGGGCGAGGTGATCCAGCACGAACGGACTGCGGACCTGCATCAGTTGAGGCGCGACATCGACCAGTTCGCTCGCTTTGTTGAAATGCAGCACGAGATGCCAGCCGAAATCGAAGGTCTCGTTCGCGAGACCCGCTAGATGCGCAAAGGATGCGCCGCCGCTGACGACGGTGGACATGCGGCAGCCCCGCATGCCGCGGAGGTGCATGTCTTCGAGCTCCTGCTGCGGCAGGCCCGACGGGATCACCGCCACCCCGCGCAACCGTCGCGGATTGAGGTCGAGGGCTGCGAGGGTCGCGCTATTGTCTGTGCCATGAGCACCGCCATGCACGATCACGGCGCGGTCGATCCCGAGCGTTTCGTGGAGCTGCATCAGGTCGTCATAGGTGCAGTCTTCCGGCGTGTAGCTGCGCTGTTCGCTGAACGGAAATTCGGCCTGAGGGCCGAAGACGTGGACATGGGTATCGCAGGCACCACGCGGCATCACGAATGCCGGACGCTTCGGATGGCGATCGGGGCCGGGGCAGGGCTTCGGTGGGGCGCCAGGCGTATGCGCACTCATCGTGGCAACTCCCTTCAAATAAGCGATCTTTGTTCGCTGAAAATAAACGGTGGCAATCAGCCGATTTGACGACAGCCTTAAGTAGTGCCAACATAAAATCGACGAAGCAAGAAAAATCGATTATTTGGAGGTTCGCATGCGGCACGTGGTTTCTGCACTGGTGGCTCTGGTCATGGTTTCGCTGGTCGGCCAGGTTGCCCATGCAGGGTTTCCCGAACGCGGCATCAAGATCGTGGTGCCGTTTCCCGCCGGCGGATCGAACGACGTCGTTGCCCGCTTGCTTGGCACCAAGCTGCAGGAGCTCTGGGGACAGCCGGTGGTGATCGACAATCGTGCCGGCGGCGGCGGCAACATTGGCGCGGATGCCGTCGTGCGCTCGCCCGCCGATGGCTATACGTTGCTGCTGACGGCGCCCGGACCGCTCGCGGTCAATCAGTCGCTCTACGCGCAACTCCCCTTCAATCCCGCGCAGGATTTCACGCCGGTGGCGTTGATCGCGTCGGTTCCGATCGTGCTGGCGGTCAATCCGGGCGTGAAGGCGACGACGGTGGCGGAGCTGATCGCGCTCGCCAAGGCATCGCCGGGCAAACTCAATTTCGGCTCGTCCGGCCTGGGATCAACCAATCATCTGGCCGGCGAGCTGCTGAAGGCGCGCGCCGGCATCGATATCGTCCATGTGCCGTATCGCGGCGCGGCGCCGGCGATGAATGACCTGATCGCCGGTCAGATCCCGATGATGTTCGACAACATGCCGGCCATTCGTCCGCAGGTTCAGGGCGGCACGATCCGCGCGATTGCCGTGGCCGGCGCAGCGCGCTCGCCTCTGTTCCCGGAGCTGCCGACCATGGCGGAGGCGGGTGTCGCCAATTTCGAGGCGTCGTCATGGTTTGGCCTCGTCGCGCCGGCCAAGATGCCGCCGGACGTGGCGAAGGTGCTGATCGACGGCGTGGCCAAGGTGCTGAAGGACCCCGACATGGTGAAGCGTCTCGCCGATGTCGGCGCCGAGCCCGGCACGTTATCCGGCGACGCATTCGCTGCGTTTCTGCGCGCCGAGTCGGAAAAATGGGGCCAAGTGGTCAAGACAGCGGGTGCCAAGGTCGAGTAGGACCTCGGCGGTAATCGATTTGAAAACGGGAATCATATGACGAAGAAAATTGCTGAGCTCGACGAGCTGAAGTCCCGCTACGAGACCATGATTGGCTTTACGCCGCCGAAGATCGCGAAGCGGCTCGAACTCGGCATGCGCGTCGATCCCGCTCTGGTCACGGCGCTGGAGGACTGGCGGATTGCGGCGCTGACGCCGACGGCACTGGACCAGAAGACCGTGCAATTGATGTCGTTCGCGATCCTGCTGGTCCAGACGTCCGAAGCTGCTGCCAATCACGCAAAGGCTGCGATCAAGGCCGGCGCCACGCTTGAGGAACTGCACGCAAGTGCAGGAATCGCGGCGCTGTTCCGCGGCGTTGCAGCCTTCAACATGGCCGGCGAAATCCTGGCCGGTCTGTTCCCGGAGACGGGTCAAAAGACCGGCTGTTGATACCGCCGCTGCATCTGCCGATATCGGGGTGATTCAGGCGCGGTTTTCCCTGCGTCACCCCGCCACACCTGTATCCGCCAGATTACCAAACCTTAATTCCCCTGCCAGCCCGCGGTAAGGTGGAAACCTCCATCTTCAGATCACACAAGGCGCCTTGCCCCCGCGCCGTTGCTCTGGAGATTTTCTCGATGTCCGACCGCCCCAACGATTTTTCCGAATTGCCGTCCTACAAGGCGTCCCGCCGTTCGCTGTTCTCTGCGCGTAAATTCGCGCTGATGGCGTCGGTTGTTGCGGGCCTTGGTGTTGCCGCTTATGGCCTGTCGCCCTCCAACGGTCCGGTCGACATCTTCACCACCACTGCGCATGCGCAGGTTGACAAGCAGGTCAAGTCGCAGGCCGCGCAGCCGGTCGGCTTCGCCGATATCGTTGAGCGCGTGAAGCCGTCGGTGATCTCGGTCAAGGTCAACATGAAGGAGAAGGTCGCATCGAAGGATGACGACAACAACGGCGACTCGCCGTTCCAGCCGGGCTCCCCGATGGAGCGCTTCTTCAAGCGCTTCGGCCAGGACGGCGTGCCTCCAGGCATGCGCGGTGGTCCGCGCGGCGGCGGCCGTGGTGTCGTGAGCGGTCAGGGCTCGGGCTTCTTCATCTCGGCTGACGGTTTCGCCGTAACCAACAATCACGTGGTCGATGGCGCCGACAAGGTCGAGGTCTCGACTGACGACGGCAAGACCTATTCGGCCAAGGTGATCGGCACCGATCCACGTACCGATCTGGCGCTGATCAAGGTCGAGGGCCGCACCGATTTCCCGTTCGCCAAGCTTGCTGACGGCAAGCCGCGGATCGGCGACTGGGTGCTGGCAGTCGGCAACCCGTTTGGACTCGGCGGCACCGTGACCGCAGGCATCGTCTCGGCCTCGGGTCGCGACATCGGCAGCGGTCCGTATGACGATTTCATCCAGATCGATGCGCCCGTGAACAAGGGCAATTCGGGTGGTCCGGCTTTCGATACGTCGGGCGAAGTGATGGGCGTCAACACCGCGATCTATTCGCCCTCGGGCGGCAGCGTCGGCATCGCGTTCTCGATCCCGGCCTCGACCGTGAAGACGGTGGTGGCGCAGCTCAAGGACAAGGGTTCGGTCTCGCGTGGTTGGATCGGCGTGCAGATTCAGCCGGTGACCCAGGATATCGCCGACAGTCTCGGCCTGAAGAAGGCGGAAGGTGCGCTGGTCGCCGAGCCGCAGGCCGATGGTCCCGCAGCCAAGGCCGGCATCAAATCGGGTGACGTCATCACCGCGGTGAATGGCACGCCGGTCAAGGATGCACGCGAACTCGCCCGCACCATTGGCGGCTTCGCGCCGGGCAACACGGTGAAGATCAACGTGCTGCACAAGGGGGAGGACAAGGTTCTGTCCATGACCCTCGGCCAGTTGCCGAACACGATAGAGGCGAAGGCCGATGTCGATAGCGGTGACAAGGGATCGTCATCGCGCGGCAGCGACGTGCCGCGGCTCGGCCTCACGGTCTCGCCCGCGAGCAGTGTCGCCGGTGCCGGCAAGGACGGCGTGGTCGTGACCGGCGTCGATCCGAAGAGCGCCGCTGCTGAGCGTGGCTTCAAGGAAGGCGACGTCATTCTCGAAGTCGCCGGCAAGAGCGTGACCAATCCCGGCGATGTGCGCGAGGCGATTGTCGCCGCGCAGAACGACAACAAGAACAGCGTGCTGATCAGGGTTCGCTCGAACGGCTCATCGAAGTTCGTCGCCGTTCCCCTCGCGAAGAGCTGATCACCGCACATGAACGGAGAGTGTCGCCGGCATAGTCGCCCCCGCTGACGGCTCTTTCCAGGGGGCGAGCCACAAACTCGCTCCCGCTGCTTCCTTTCGATGGAAAACGCCCCCCTCCGTTGAAAGGCCAATGGGCGGTGAAGTTTCCCCCAGCTTCACCGCCTATTCTTCTTTCTGCCCCGAAGGATAACCGGCGGGCATTCCGCCGCCTTGCATGAAAGCCCGGTGCGCGCCATGGTGACCGAGACTCACAAGATCCACAGCGAATCCGATCCCCAGATGCGTCTGCTCATCATCGAAGACGACCGCGAATCCGCCGACTATCTGGTCAAGGCTTTCCGTGAGGTCGGCCATGTCGCCGATCACGCCAGCGATGGCGAGGAAGGTTTCGCGCTCGCCGATTCCGGCGATTACGACGTGCTGGTGGTCGATCGCATGTTGCCGAAGCGTGATGGGCTCTCCGTTATCGGCGGCCTGCGCGACAAGGGTAACCGGACGCCGGCGCTGATCCTCTCGGCGCTGGGCCAGGTCGACGACCGCATCAAGGGCCTGCGCGCCGGCGGTGACGACTATCTGCCGAAGCCTTATTCGTTTGCTGAGCTGCTCGCGCGCGTCGAAGTGCTGTCGCGCCGCCAGGGCGGTCCCGCCGAAGAGACGACCTATCGCGTCGGTGATCTCGAACTCGACCGGCTGTCCCATGGCGTGACGCGCGGTGGCCAGGAACTGATCCTGCAGCCCCGCGAATTCCGGCTGCTCGAATATCTCATGAAACATGCCGGGCAGGTGGTCACCCGCACCATGCTGCTGGAAAACGTCTGGGATTATCATTTCGATCCGCAGACCAACGTGATCGACGTCCATATCTCGCGCCTGCGCTCGAAGATCGACAAGGGCTTCGAGCGTCCGCTGCTGCACACGATTCGCGGCGCCGGCTATATGATCCGCGACGGCATGAAGTAAGCGGCGGCCCCTTCGCGCATCTATGGCTGTTCTTCGTCGAACGGCGCGTTGATCACCAGTTCGACGACGGAGCTTGCCTTGTAGCCCGCCACGAAACGTTTGCCGAAATCGCGAATGAAGTTGTCGTAAGTGGTGCCGGGTTGGGTCCGGGCGATATGGCAGAAGCAGCGAGTCATTTTCTGCTTCATTCCCAAACGTGGAAATTCCGCGACAATTGCCGCAACGTCGCTCGGTGGAATAAGCTCATACTGCAAGCCGACGACATCGAAGCAGATGCCGGCGGTGCAGAGCGCGACTTCGGCTTCCTTGAACAGCCCAATCGACGGCGTGGAATTGAGCGCAACGCTATCCCAGATCAACTGTGCGCGGCTGCGGTTGAAGCCATGCTCCCGTGCAAAGAGACGCGCGAGGTCGGCGCCTTCGACTTCGAAACGACGCGGTCCGGCGAAGCGTTCATTGAGCGTGATGTCATGCAGCAGTGCTGCGACGGCGAGAACCTCGCCGTCGTGCTCGATGTTCTGCAGTTGAGCGAGCCGCACCGCAAACAACCATGACCTGACGACATGGTTGAACAGGTACGGTTCGCAACTGTTCCGGGCGTGGTCGATCGCGCTGGCGATGATGGCCGTATCGGGGACGGTTACTCCCGCCAGTTGCCTGTCATTGATCTGTTGCATGTTCGTCGCCTCGCTCTGTCGGACCGTGAAGGTTGCTTGTGCTAGCTCTTCAGGAATTTCAGCAGCTCGGCATTGACCTGATCCGCATGGGTCGCCGTGATGCCGTGCGGTGCGCCGGGATAATAGACATCCTTGGCACCCTTGATCAGCTTGGCTGATTTCACCGCGGAGTCCTTCACGGGCACGATCTGATCGTCCTCGCCATGCAGGACGAGGGTAGGGATGTCGAACTTCTTCAGGTCTTCCGTGAAGTCCGTTTCTGAGAACGCCTTCACGCTCTCATAGGCGTTCTTCGCGCCAGCCTGCATGCTCCACAGCCAGAACTGATCCAGCGTGCCCTGGGAGACTTTCGCGCCGGGCCGGTTGGCGCCGTAGAAGGCGATCGCCAGATCCTTGTAGTATTGCGACCGATCTCCGGCCACACCGGCTCGGATGCCGTCGAACACCTCGATCGGCAATCCTTCGGGATTGGCTGGTGTCTTCAGCATGATCGGTGGCACCGCCGCGATCAGCACTGCCTTCTTCACACGCTTGGTGCCGTGGCGGCCGATGTAGCGTGCGACTTCGCCGCCACCCGTGGAATGGCCGACCAGCGTCGCGTCCTTCAGATCGAGCGTCTCGATGACTGCGGCGAGATCGTCGGCATAACCGTTCATGTCATTGTTGTTTGAGGCCTGGCTGGAGCGGCCATGACCGCGGCGGTCATGGGCGATGACACGGTAGCCATGCTGGGCGAGAAACAGCATCTGGCCGTCCCACGCGTCCGCGTTGAGCGGCCAGCCATGGGAGAAGGTAACGACCGGGCCCTTGCCCCAGTCCTTGTAATAGATTTCGGTGCCGTCCTTTGTGGTGATAGTGCTCATGGCGCGATGTCCTTTGTGAGCGTGAGGTTTGGTTGGCTTGTCGTCGGCCTTGCCCTCGGCGATCGAGGGCAAGCCGGCAGTGATCGCGGTGATGGCGGCAGCTGCGAGCAGATCGCGGCGGGAGGGTGTCGAGCGCGGAACGTCGTCGGTCATGGTCGGTCCTTGGTTGGCGGAGAGGCAGCTTGCGTCGATCAGCCCTTGAGCCAGTCGTCGAGATGGATCGCTCCGATGCGCGCGCCGGCATCGGGCGTCAGGGAGCGATCATTGATAGGCGTGCCGAAATAACCCACGTGGATGTCGGCGATGACCTGGCGTGGGTCCTGCTTTGCCGTCAGATATTTGCGCCCGAGTGCGTCGAGCGGGAGCGGTTCGGGTCCGGCCACCTCGACGACGCCGTTCACCGGGGTGCCCAGGGCCAGGTCCACCAGGGCGGCTGCCACGTCCGCAGATGCGATGGGCTGGATCAGGGCCGGCGCCAGGCGAATCACGTCGCCGTCCACGCCGCCTTGCACGATGGCGGGGATGAATTCGAAGAACTGCGTCGCCCGCAGGATCGTGTAGGGCATTCCAGACGCCTTGATGAGATCCTCCTGGGCCAGCTTGGCGCGGAAATAGCCGCTGGCCTGAAGGCGCTCGGTCCCGACCACAGACAGGGCCAGATGATGCTGGACGTCTGCGGCCTTTTCCGCCGCGAGCAGGTTGCGACTGGATGTCTGAAAGAAGTCCATCACCGGCCCGTCCTCGAATGATGGCGAATTCGCCACGTCGATGACGACGTTTGTCCCGGACATGGCCTCGGCCAGTCCTTCCCGCGTCAGCGTGTTGACGCCCGTCGACGGCGAGGCGGCGAAGACCTTATGGCCCAGTTTGTTCAAGCCGCTCACGATCTGCGTACCGATGAGGCCGCTACCTCCAATGACGACGATTTTCATGATATTTTCTCCCTTTCACACGGTGACGATCGTGTGGGCGGACCATGCGCCGCGGCGCACTGGAAGACTTTGCCGCAACCTTCGTTTTCTCTTGAGTTTCGCTTGGATGTTCGTTCAGAAAGGGCCGGCTGACACGTCACCGCCGATGGCGCGCGACCGGCCAGCTTGTGGGGTCGGTTCTGTTGCCTCCGGAAGGTCTTGACGGTTCATTGCCGCCGGCCGAAAACGCAGGCAGTCATGGAGCGCCGAGTGCCGTATCTGTTCGCAGGCTATGTCCTCGATCCCGACCGCAGAGAGCTGTCGCATGGCAGCGACAAGGTGGCGATCACGCCGCAGGCTTTCGACCTGCTGCTGCATCTGGTGAAGAACCGCGACCACGTCGTCAGCAAGGATGCCCTTCTCGATGCCGTATGGGTGGGACGGATCGTGTCCGAATCGACGCTGGCCAGTCACATCAATGCGGTACGCAGGGCGCTGGGCGATAGCGGCGACGAACAGCGGCTGCTGAAGACGGTGGCGCGCAAGGGCTTTCGTTTCGTCGGCGATGTGACCGAGACGGCAATGCCGGCGCAGTCTGACGCGGCGGTTGCCGATCACGCCACGTCGACGGCGAATCCGAACGCCGCGCTGACGTTGCCCGATCGGCCGTCGATCGCAGTATTGCCGTTTCTCAATCTGAGCGGCGATCCGCAGCAGGACTATTTCGTCGATGGCATGGTCGAGGACATCATCCTCGCACTGTCGCGGCTTCGCTGGCTGTTCGTCATTGCCCGCAATTCCAGTTTCACGTTTAAAGGCCGTGCCGTGGACGTCCGCGAGGTCGGGCGCGAACTTGGCGTGCGCTATGTACTGGAAGGCAGCGTGCGCCGTGTGGCGAACCGCGTGCGCATCACCGGACAGCTCGTGGATACCACCACGGGCATGCATCTGTGGGGCGAGCGCTTCGAGAGTGTTGTTGATGACATCTTCGATCTGCAGGACCAGGTCACGGAAAGCGTCGTGGGCGCCATCGCGCCGCAGCTTGAATTTGCGGAGATCGAACGCGCCAAACGGAAGCCGACTGAAAGCCTCGACGCCTATGACTACTACCTGCGCGGACTGGCGAATTTTCATTTGTCGACGCGCGATGGGATCGATGCGGCATTGGCGAATTTCTACAAAGCCATCGAGCTCGATCCAGACTTCGCTGCGGCCTATGGGATGGCCGCGGGATGCTTCTACTGGCGCAAGATGAACCGCTGGCTTTCCGATCGTGTGGCTGACGGGCATGAAGCGGCGCGGCTTGCCGAGCGCGCCGTCACCCTCGGGAAGAACGACGCGGTAGCGCTGACACGCGGCGGCCATGCCTGGCCGCATTTCGGCGTCGACCTGCATGCCTGCGTCGCCTATGTCGATCGTGCGCTGGTGCTCAATCCCAATCTCTCGACGATCTGGTATCTCGGGGGCTACCAACGCGTTTCGCTCGGCGAGCACGACGAGGCCATCGCCTATTTTTCACGCGCCATGCGGCTCAGTCCGCTCGATCCCGAGACATTCCAGATGCATACGGGAATCGCGATGTCGCATCTCTATTCGCGACGCTTTGATACCGCGCTCGATTGCTTGCGGGAGGCGTCGCGCGAGGTGCCGAACATTCTCCGTGTTGCTGCATTTCAGGCGGCCGCGCATGCTCTGGGTGGGCGAATGGAAGAGGCGCGCGAGGCGATGGGCCATGTGCGCCGGCTCGATCCCACATTGCGGCTCAGCAATATTGACGACTGGCTGCTGGTGCGGCGACCGCAGGACTTCGCACTTGCATCGGAAGGCCTGCGAAAAGCCGGTCTTCCGGAATGAACCTGGCTGAAAGATAAAATTCCCACCGCACGGCGACATTACCAACATCTCATATTCACGCCCTGTTTGTTACAGCTTGCGCCTGCTAGAACAGGGGATGACTTCCAGAACCTTCCATTTCCGCACGTCCCGAGCGTGACCCGTGACGGCTATCGGTAAACTGTTTCGCACGACGGCCTTCCGGCTGACGCTGGCCTATCTGCTGCTGTTCGCGCTGTTTGCAGCATCGCTCCTCGGCTATTTCGCCTGGAATACACACCGGCTGATCAACGATCAGATCACGACCACGGTCGATGACGAAATGACCGAGCTGAGCGATCTGTTCGGGCGGCGCGGCTTGCGGGGAATCGTTGGCGCCATCGAGAACCGGGCGCTGCGTCCTGGCGCCAACCTCTATCTGATCACGACACCGGCGGGTCAATCCATCGCCGGCAACGTGTCCTCACTGGCGCCCGGCGTGATGGCGACCACGGGCTGGTCCGAGACCGCCTATCGCCGGCTCGACGATCCCGACTCGTCCAACCATCGCGCACTGGTGAAGGTGACGCAATTGAGCAGCGGCTTCCGGCTGCTGATCGGCCATGATCTCGAGGAACGCCGGCGCCTGTTCGACATCGTCGGCGATGCCGCGAAGTGGTCGGTGTTGATCGTCGTTGTCCTTGGACTCGGCGGCGGCATCTTCGTCGCCAGCCGCGTGCTGCGGCGGATCGACGCCATGACCGGCACCACCCAGCGTATCATGGCGGGCGATCTCTCTGGTCGTCTGCCAGTCGGACGCAGCGGCGACGAACTCGACCGTCTCGCGGAAAATCTCAATGCCATGCTGGAGCGCATCGAAGCGCTGATGACAGGACTGAAAGAAGTCTCGGACAATATCGCCCATGACCTCAAGACGCCGCTCACGCGGCTGCGCAATCGGGCGGAGGAGGCGCTGGCGCGATCCAGCAACGAGGCCGAATATCGTGCGGCGCTGGAACGCACCATCGAGGAATCCGATGGCCTGATCCGGACCTTCAATGCGCTGCTGATGATCGCACGTGCGGAATCAGGGCAGGCGCGCGGCAATATGGACAATTTCGACGCTGCTGAAGTGGCCGAGGGCATCCACGAGCTCTATGAACCGCTTGCTGAAGACAGCGATCTTACGCTGACCGTCAAGACCGCGGCTGCGCCGCTGCGCGGCAATCGCGAACTGATCAGCCAGGCGCTCGCCAATCTCGTCGAAAACGCCATCAAATATGGCAAACCTGCGATCACGGACGAGAATGCCGATAGCGCGGGCGCTGCGGCTGCCAAGGACATCGTGATCGAGGCGCGGCGCGAGGGCGATCAGGTGCTGCTCAGCGTGTCCGATCATGGTCCAGGCATTCCCGAAGCCGATCGGAAACATGCAGTGGAGCGCTTCGTGCGGCTGGAAGCGAGCCGCACATTGCCCGGTTCCGGCCTCGGTCTCAGTCTTGCATCTGCCGTGGCCACGCTGCACGGCGGTGAATTGCAGCTGGGCGACAATCATCCAGGGTTGCGGGTCACGCTGGCGCTGCCCGCAGTGGCAGCCGAAGGCCTTGCGGGTCAAACGGGGAATGTGCCACAGAAGTCGGCATGACCTCAGCCGCAACAGGCGAGGGCCAGCTCCCGCTGGCCGCGCAATTCGTCAGCGGACCGCAGCTGTTCGCCCCCGCCGATGCCGAGCAGCGCTTCGGCGAATGGCTCGCCGATATCGCGCCGGACGATGCCGCCGCATTTCGCGCCGTCACCGAGCAATTTCCGCATGCCAGGGCGATCCTGCTCGGCATTGCCGAGGCGTCGCCCTATCTGTTCGATCTGATTCGTGCCGATTCCGCACGTGCATTGCGGCTGCTGCATTGCGATCCCGATCGCCATCTTACCACTCTGATCGCTGAGACCTCGGCGAATGTCGCTGCCGCCGGCGGCGACCCCGATGTCATGCATCTGCTGCGACGCATGAAATCCGAAGCGGCCTTGTTGATTGCGCTGTGCGACATCGGCGGCGTCTGGCCGGTGATGCGCGTCACGCGGGCGCTGACCGATCTCGCTGTATCCTCCGTCCAGACGACGGTGCGCTATCTCCTGCGCCAGGACATGGCACGCAAGCGTATCCTGCCGCCGGATCCCGAGAATCCGGAGCAGGGCAGCGGCCTGATTGTGCTGGCGATGGGCAAGATGGGCGCCGGCGAGCTGAACTATTCCAGCGACATCGACCTAATCGTTTTCTTCGATCTTGAGGCGCATACGCTGGCCGAGGATATCGAGCCGAATTCATTCTTCGTGCGTATTGCGCAGGGCGTGTCGCGGCTGCTGCAGCAGCGCACCGGCGACGGGTATGTGTTCCGCGTTGATCTGCGGTTGCGACCCGATCCCGCCTCGACGCCGGTAGCCGTCTCGACGGCGTCGGCGCTGCATTATTATGAGCGCGAGGGCCGCACGTGGGAGCGCGCGGCGATGATCAAGGCGTCGCCTTGCGCCGGTGACTTCAAGGCCGGTGAAGCACTGCTGGCCGAGATCGCGCCTTTCGTCTGGCGCAAGCATCTGGATTTCGCCGCACTGGCCGATGTCCATGACATGAAACGGCAGATGCAGACGTTTCGCGGGCAGAATGAAATCTCCGTCGAAGGCCACAATGTCAAGGTCGGGCGCGGCGGCATCCGTGAGATCGAGTTCTTCGCACAGACCCAGCAGCTAATCGCTGGCGGGCGCCACCCGGAATTGCGCGTGCGGCCGACGCTGGAGGCGCTGAATATTCTCGCTGCCAGCAACTGGATCACCTTCGAGGCGCGCGATGAACTGACGCTCGCCTATGAATTCCTGCGCCGTGTCGAGCATCGGCTGCAGATGGTGGCCGACGAACAGACTCACTCGCTGCCCGATGACGTCGGCGCCATGGAACGCTTTGCGCGCTTCTTCGGCTATGACAGTCGTGAAGCCTTTGCCAGTGATTTGCTCGGGCATCTCAATTGCGTGCAGGGGCATTATGGCCGCCTGTTCGAGGGCGATCCGACCGATAACGTCCATCTTCCGGCTGTCGATTACAAGGCGGGTGCAACGGATCAGCGGTTGCTCGAACATTTCACCAAGCTCGGTTTCCGCAAGCCGGCCATGGTGGCGGAGACGGTGCAGCACTGGATGACGGATGATTATCGCGCGCTCAAATATGAGGGCACGCGGCAGGCATTCATGGAATTCGTGCCTTCGCTGATCGTCGGGCTGGCTGATGCCGAGGAGCCAGATCTTGCGGTCGTCGCGTTCGATCGCTTTCTGCAGGCGTTACAGCGCGGCGGCCGGCTGATCTCGCTGCTCAGCCAGAACCGCGATCTCGTCGCGCTGGTGGCGCTTGTACTTGGCGCGGCGCCGCGTCTGGGTGACATGCTGGCGCGGCAGCCGCAGATCATGGACGGCCTCATCGATCCGCGCTTCTTCGGCGCCATGCCGGACCAGCGTGAGCTGTCGACGCGCCTTGCGGCGACCCTCGAAGATGCCAATTCCTATGAAGAGTTTCTCGATCGTCTCCGGCTGTTCGGGCAGGAAAGCCTGTTCCTGATCGGCACGCGCATTCTGTCGGGGACCGTGTCGGCGCAGCAGGCCGGGATTGCATTCGCCGACGTCGCCGAAGGCATCGCACATACGCTGCATGGGCTCGTGCTCGATCAGTTCGTCGCCCAGCACGGCCGCATCAAGGATCAGCAGACCGCGATCGTGGCTATGGGCAAGCTCGGCAGCCGCGAGATGACGGCGGCGTCCGATCTCGATCTGATTCTGATTTACGACTTCGATCACGACGCGCCGGACTCCGATGGACCGCGTCCGCTGCACGGTGCGCAATATTTCGCGCGGCTGACGCAGCGCCTGATCAGCGCCTTCACCACGCGCACCAATTATGGCGTGCTCTACGAGGTCGATATGCGGCTTCGCCCGTCGGGCCGCGCAGGACCGCTGGCGTCGCGCATCGACTCCTTCGCTGAATATCAAGAGACCGAGGCCTGGACCTGGGAGCACATGGCACTGACGCGCGCGCGGGTGATTTCGGCGACGCCCGCGTTCCGCGAGAAGATCGAACGGGTCATCCGCGACGTGCTGACGCGTCCGCGTGAAATCACGATCATCGCCAATGATGTTGCCGAGATGCGTCAAGCCATCGCCGAGGAAAAGGGCGAAGACGATATCTGGGACCTGAAACATGCCGCGGGCGGCATGGTCGATATCGAATTCATCGCGCAGTATCTGCAGCTGGTACATGCCGCAGAGAAGCCCGAGATCCTCAGCATCAGCACGCAACAGGTGCTGGAGAACGCGGCGCGGCTGGGCGTTCTGCCGCCAGCCGCCGCCGATGTGCTGCGGCCGGCGGTGCGGCTCTATCACGACCTCACGCAGGTGCTGCGGCTATGCGTGAGCGACAAGTTCAAGCCGGAGACCGCAGGCACCGATCTGTTGCGCATACTCGCACGCGTGAGCAACGAGCCCGACTTCTCCTCGCTGCAAGCGCGGGTGCGCGATATGCAGGCCGACGTGCGGCAGGTATTCCGCGCTGTTGTCGAAGGTCGGACATAGACGTATCTGCCGCGCTGTGTGGCGGGCATGCGAGTTGTGTGTGACCGGCTGCGCATGATCTCGCGTGAACGGCTGGATAGATTCTAAACGCGCCGCATTGTGACCGCACCCTGACCTCCTGTAGGTCCGCATCTCGTTTGCCGATGACATGCGGCTTGAGATGTTGCAGCTGCCTGCGCCCGAATGTCGCAGCGTCGGCGATGTCGTCATGCATCAGCACTGAAATGAAACCGCCGATATGGAGTCCGCATGCAGGTTCTAGGCTTCCGCGCTGCTATCGTTGCTTTTGCCTTGGTCGCTGCATTTGCTCCGAACGGGACCAAGGCGGATGAAATCTCTCTGATCGAAAAGTCACTTCCCGGAGAGGGGCAGCGCCCGCAAGCGATCGTTGTCGGCCCTGATGGGAATTTGTGGGTAACGGAAGTCATCAAGCACCAGATTTTTCGGGTCACGCCAAACGGTGAGATGAGTTCCTTTCGCGTTCCGGGCGATCAGGTCGGAGTTATTCAGGGGATCACCTCTGGCCCTGACGGCAATCTTTGGTTCACGTCACGCGAAGAGAACGCCATTCGCCGGATCTCGACCAAAGGGGAATTCAACGGGACATTTGCGATTCCCTCACAGGCCACGACACCCACGAAATTCAACACGGGATCATGGCCGCGCGGCATTACGGTCGGTCCGGACGGCCAGATCTGGTTCGCGGAAATGGCGGCGAACAAGATCGGCCGCGTGACGCTGACCGGTGAGTTTTCAGAGTTCGCAATCCCGACGGAAAATGCCGAAGCCTATGGTGTGGTGACAGGCCCCGATCAGAATTTGTGGTTCACGGAAAGCGGTGCCGGAAAGATAGGACGACTCGACGTCAAGACAGGAAAGATCACGGAATTTCCGCTCGGCAATCCGAAGTCACGCCCGCGCGACATTACGGTCGGGCCCGATGGTCATCTCTGGTTTTCCATGAATGGCTCCGATCACATCGGCAGAATTTCTATGGCTGGGGAGATCAAGGAATTTCCATTGCCGGCAGAGACGCGCCCCATTGGTATAGCCGCGGGAGCCGATGGCAATGTCTGGTTCAGCGCTTTCAAATCTCACAAGATCGGCCGCATCACGCCGACAGGTGAAGTTTCGTTCTTCGATCTCAAGACGGAGAACGCACAGCCCTTCGGCATGACGAAAGGGCCGAACGGCGTGGTCTGGTTCACGTCTCAGGCCAATCAGGTCGGACACGTTGACATCACGGCGAAGCGTCAGTGATGATCGTGATAGCGCGCCGCAAGGGCGCGCGAGCGCGCTGCTATCCAAGCTGACAGTCTGCAGGGTTCCAGAGTAAAATGAAGTCCTGCAGAATTCATCGTCTGTGTCAAATCGCATGCGCGCGGTTGCATGCGGCATTCCGCGTATGAAGCGGCGTGAAGCATTAGATAGAATCTAGATGCGCCGCATTGTGACCGCACCATGTCATCCTGTAGGCCCCATTGAGTTAGTCGACAGAAGTCGACGAAGTTTTTTGGGGCGACTGATTCAATGACGCGCAGAACTACACTTCACAAGAAAACCCTTTTGGCTGCCGTGAGCGCATTCGCGTTATTGCTTGATGCCGACGCAACGGTTGTTGCGCAGACCTCGCAAGCGCTGCCCGCCGTTGAAGTGCATGCGCCGACGCCGCGTGCGGTCCGTCGTGTCGCGCCGCGCCGAAATGCCGCAGTCACGCCGCGTGCGACGCCGCGGCCGGTGGAGCGTCGCACACCGACGACGCCCCCGACTGGCATGATCGGCTCGCTGCCGGCGGCTTATGCCGGCGGGCAGGTCGCATCCGGCAGCCAGGTTGGTTTGCTCGGTAATCGCGGCGTAATGGATACGCCGTTCAACCAGACGAGCTACACGGCGCAGACGATTCAGGATCAGCAGGCGCGTAAGCTCGACGACGTGTTCGCGAACGATCCGTCGGTGCGTGTCACCGTGCCGCGTCTCAGCGGTTTTGATCAATTGAATATTCGCGGCTTCAGCGTGTCCAGCACGGCTTACGGGCTGAACGGACTTTACGGTATCGCGTCGGCGTTCTCGCTCTCGTCGCTGTCAGCCATCGAACGCGTGGAAGTTCTGAAGGGGCCGTCAGCCCTGCTCAATGGCATGCCGCCCGGCGGTGGCGGCGTCGGCGGCAGCGTCAATCTGGTGACCAAGCGGGCGGGCGACGTGCCGCTTGCGCAGATCACGAACACCTATTCGTCGCGGTCGCAATTTGGCACGCAACTGGATGTCGGCCAGAGATTCGGCGAGTTCAAGGAATTCGGCGTTCGCTTCAATGGCAGCTACAAGGACGGTGCCACGGAACTTGCCAATCAGAACCAGGAAGTCGGCAATGCGTTTGTCGGGCTAGACTATCGCGGCGAGCGGGTGCGCCTCTCAGCCGATATCGGCTACGAGAACAACAATGCCACCGCGATGACGCGCTTCGTCGATCTCGGCAATCTCACGGCACTACCAGCAGCGCCGGACGCTCGCGCGAACTACATGCCGAACTGGGGCTTCTGGAATTCGGAATCGCGTTACGCGCTCGTCCAGGGTGAAGTGGATATCACCGAGAATCTCACGGCCTATGCCCAGGCAGGTATCGGCACCAGCAACACGCGATATCTTTATTCCGATATCCGGATGGACAGTCTGAACGGCAACTTCAACGGGACGCCGAGGCGTAACAACCAGAAGCACGAGCGGACGGCGGCCCAGGCGGGCTTCCGCGCGAATGTCGACACCGGGCCGATCAACCACTCCATCAATTTCAACGTAGCGACAGCGGAAGCCGAGACGGGTATTCTCAACGTCTCGGGAGCGCTGTTCAGGTCGAACCTGTACAATCCGCGTCAAAGTCCCTTCCCGAACGTGGACGTCGGCGCGCCTCGCAAAACTTCCGGCACGGACCAGTCCAGTTTCGGTGTTGCCGATACCATGTCGATCTGGAACAACCGGATCCAGCTCACCGTCGGTGTCAGGCACCAATATGTGGATTCGGAATCGTTCGCCATGGGCACGGGAACGAGGACCGGCGGTTACGATGCATCGGCGACGACACCAGCCTATGCGCTCGTCATCAAGCCGCTGGAGAACGTCTCGGTTTATGCCAACTATATCGAGGCGCTGGAAACAGGCTCGATTGTCGGCGAGAGTTTTGCCAATGCCGGACAGGTGCTGCCGCCATACCGGTCGACGCAGCATGAGATGGGCGTCAAGATCGACTGGGGAAGGATCACGACCACGGTGAGCGCCTTCGATATCATGCGCCCGTTCCAGATTGTTGATCGTCCGACCAATACCGTGTCGCAGGGAGGCGAAAGCCGTAACCGCGGCGTTGAAATCAATGCGTTTGGCGAGGTGACCGAGGGACTGCGCCTGCTCGGCGGTGTGATGTTCCTCGATGCACGACAGGAGAAGACGGAGAGAGGGACATATGATGGTTTGCGTACCTTCAACGTTCCTGACACGCAATTTAATCTTGGTGGCGAATGGGACGTACCATTCCTGCGCGGGCTGACGGTGACCGGCCGCGCGATCCATACGGGCGGATATTTTACGGATCAGGCGAACAAGGTCTCCGGCGCGAGCTGGACACGTTATGATGCGGGGTCTCGCTATACGTTTGCCTCACCCTGGAACAGCAAGCCTGTGGTGATCAGATTCTCGGTCGAGAATCTGCTCGACAGCAACTACTGGCAGGCAGCGACCAATGATGGATACGTAATCCTTGGCGCGCCGCGCACCTATCTCGTCTCGACGACCTTCAACTTCTAGGCTTGGCGAAGTGCGTCCCGGACGCGGTGTATCGTGATGATACGCGCCGCGCCCGGGACTGTCTTCGAACACTGATCCGCTTGAACCAGACTCTGCGCTGCTTGAGAGACGTGTATCGCAGTTCCTACTGCTCCGGCTTGACCTTGCCGATCTCGACAACCGTCTTCCAGCGGGTGAGTTCTTTTTCCAGGAAGCTCTGAAATTCCGCGCTCGTATTGGCGACCACCTCGAAGCCGCTATCGGTCAGCCGCTTCTTGAGATCGGGCGAGGTGAGGGCGGTGGTGATCGATGTCTCGAGCTTGGTCTTCACATCGGCCGGAAGGCCCTTGGGCGCGACGAAGGCCTGCCACGAATAGATATTGAGATCGTCGACGCCGACTTCCTTCATCGTTGGGGTCTGCGGGAATGAATCGGAGCGCGTGTCGCTGGTAACGGCCAGAATTTTCATCTTGCCGCCTCGGATGTAGTTGGCGACTGCGCCGAGATTCTGGAAGGAGACGTCGACATGTCCGCCCATCAGGTCCGTATGGGCCTGCGAGCCGCCCTTGTAGGGCGTGTGGATGCCGGAGGTCCCCGTCTTCTGCCAAAACAACACCGCCGTCAGATGGTCGGACGAGCCCACGCCCGATGAGGCGAAGGTGACCTTGTCGGGATTCTTCTTGAGATAGTCGATGAGTTCCTGGACGGTATTGGCCGGGAAATCGGGGCGCGTGATCAGCACGTTGGGATTGCGCACAGCGACACTGAGCAGATCGAAATTCTGGAGCGGGTGATAGCCCGGGTCCTTGTAAAGCACCGGATTGATCGCGATGACCCCGATCGAGCCCACCATCAGTGTGTAGCCATCCGGCTTTGAGCGAGCGAGTTGCGTTGCGCCGATGGAGCCGTTGGCGCCGGGCTTGTTCTCGATGATGAAGGACTGCCCGAAGCTTTCCTGCATCTTCTGCGTGGTCATGCGCGCTGTCGTATCGCTTGCTCCGCCGGCCGTGAAAGGCACGATCACCGTGACGGATTTCGAGGGATAGTCTTGCGCGACTGCCATGCCCGGCACTGTCAGACAGAATGCCGCCGCGGCGAGATGGCTCAGTTTCATCGTCGTTTCCTCCATGGAATGCTTTTGTTTATTGAACAGGCGACAATCTTCGTGTCGCTCTTGTCTGGACTGCTCCTCCATGTGCTGAAGAGCAGTGTGGTTCGTGAGTTCAGGAACTCCCTTCAATCGGCAACCGCTGCAGTCTTGTTGGCAAATACTTCGCAGATGGTGGCTTTGAAAATTGATAGGTCACACGAGAAAGAATCGCGGTCCCAGTCCAGACCGCCCGTATCGACGCGCCAATATAGCGACCTACAACCTTTAGTATAGGTGCGAGCGGGGGCCTCCCAAGCGGCCATTTGACGCTTGAGTGTCATGCCACGGGCGTTGGCTCGGTCCGGTCAGGTGGGAAGCAATCGACGCCTAGGCGGCCTCGGAGATTTCCGCTGGCCTGTGTCTGCCGCGGAGCGGGATGGTGACGCAGACCACGGTGCCGGTGCCAAGCTTGGAGCGCAGCTTCATCGATCCGCCATGCAGGTTGGTGAGCGATTTGGCGATAGCGAGGCCGAGGCCCGAGCCGTGATAGGTCTTGGCGAGCTGGCTCTCGACCTGCTCGAACGGACGTCCCAGACGCTTCAGCGACTGCGGGGCGATGCCGATGCCACTATCGGCGATCATCAGGGCGACGGAGTCGCGCAGCACGCGGCTGCGCACGGTGACACGGCCGCCATCGGGTGTGAACTTCACTGCATTCGAAAGCAGATTGACCAGGATCTGCTTGATGGCGCGGCGGTCCGCCACCACCGGTGCATCAGCCGCGATATCGGCACTGAGTGTCAGATTCTTGTCGTCGGCGCGGCCGGAGACGACACGCAGCGCTTCGGACAGTGTCTGTCCGAGATCGAGCGGCTCAAGGTCCAGCTGCATACGACCCGCCTCGATCTTCGACATATCGAGAATGTCATTGATGACTTCGAGCAGGTAGTGACCGCTGGTCAGAATGTCGTGGCAGTATTCGGCATATTTGTCGGAGCCGAGATTGCCGAACATGCCGCTGCCCATGATTTCCGAAAAGCCGATAATGGCGTTCAGCGGCGTGCGCAGTTCGTGGCTCATATTGGCCAGGAATTTCGACTTGGTCTGGTTGGCTTCTTCGGCGCGGTTCTTCTCGTCTGAATATTTTTGGGCGAGGTCGGCGAGTTCGAGCGCCTGTTTCTCCAGCGCAGCCTGGGAGTGCTTGAGATCGATAACGCTGGCGCGAAGGCGCAGATCGTTGTCGACCAGCTTGTGCTCGTGCTCCTTGATACGGGTAATGTCGGTGCCGACGGAGACGTAGCCGCCGTCCTTGGTGCGGCGCTCGCTGATATGCAGCCAGCTGCCGTCCTCGATCTGCGCTTCGAAGGTACGCGCGCCAGGCGCCGCAGCGCCGGATTCCGCGAGACGCGAGCGGACCTCGGGCATGCTGCCGACTTCGAGCACGGTCTCGTAGGACGTCCCGGGCGACACCGCCGAGTCCGGCAGCTTGTGCAGGCGCTGGAAATGCGAGTTGCAGAGCACCAGGCGATCTTCCGCGTCCCACAGCACGAAGGCTTCGGGAATGGTCTCGATCGCGTCGCGCAGCCGGACGTCGGCCTCGACGGTCTTCTCGGCGAGGCTCTTCTGTTCGGTGACGTCGATGGCGATGCCGATCAGATGCTGGCTGCCATCGTTCTGGCCCTGCGCGAGTTCGCAGCGCAATTGCAGCCAGATCCAGTGGCCGTTGCTGTGCTGCATGCGGAAGGTCTGGTCGATGTGATCGATCTTGAACGAAATCAATTGATCGGCGATCTCGAACAGGTTGATGTCGTCGGATTGTACCAGCGCGTTGACTTCGCCGAAGGTCAGCAGGTCGCTGCGGCTGTCGAGGCCCAGCATGGTGAACATCGACTGCGACCAGAAGATGCGGCCGCGCGACAGATCCCAGTCCCACAATCCGCAGCGGCCGCGGTTGAGGGCGGTGTCGATGCGGCCACGCACGGCGTCGTTGATCGCGTCGCCTTCGCGGGCACGGGTCGATTGCCAGTGGAAGGCGAAGCCGAGGATCAGCACCACGAAGCCGGTGGTGGCCGAGAGCGTGATCGACAGCGCGGAGTCCGAGCGCCAGATCGGCTCGTTGTTCTCCTGAATGACAACTACCTGACCCGGCAGGGCCTTGACGATGCGACGGGTGGCCAATGCATGGCTGTTGTCGGGCAGCTTCACATCGACAACGTCGGTGCGTGGACCCTGCGCAGCCATGGCCTGCGTCGCGCTGAGGACGTCGAGGATGCGATTGGCGTTGCCCGGTGGCAGGTCGATCGGCACGCGCGCGAGAATGCTTTGATCGGCACCCAGCACGATGACGTGGCGTCCCCCCGCGATCCCCCAGGATGGAATCAGACTGGGCAGCAGGCTCTGCAGGCGCTCGACGGCGGCAGAACGATCCTGACGGATGGTGCCGTTGCGTTCGAGACGCTCGGCGAGCAGATCGGCGAGCGCTGCGAGATCGCGCTTCATCGATGCCTGCTTCTGCCGGCTCTGATCGACCACCTGCACGAAGGCGCCGAAGAAGATCGTGATAAGAAAAGCGATGATGAGTGTAGGGACGGCCCGGCGAAGTGCCGGCTCTGCGATCAGCAGCCTGTGATAGGCCGGCTTCGCGATAGACTGCGCCAATCCTTTGATCGAATCGGATTGGACGCATGCGTTGTCCGCATGCGCACGCGCCATACCTAAGCCCCCTCGAAGAATCTCGCCCGCGTCGCTCGAAACAACTGCCCCGCCACTTCGAATCGCAAGACCAATAAGAATCCACTTTGCCAGGGCTGTCGAGAGTCAACGAAACGTTAACGTGAAATAAATCGTATCCACCGGAGAATTTCATCACTGTTCGGTACTTGCATGAGTCCGAAACAGGAACGCCGCGCATGAGAATCGCGCGGCGTTGAAATCAATGACTCGCAGAACGCGCGTTACAACGTGACCACGATCTTGCCGAGATGCTTGTTTGCTTCCATGTGGTCGAACGCCGTTCCGATGTCGTCGAATGCGTAGACCTTGTCGATCGGCAGTTTTAGTTGGCCCGCTTCGACGGCGGGCCAGATGTCCGCACGCACCGCACTGAAGATGTCACGAACCTCCTGCAGTGACCTCGTGCGGAAGGTCACGCCGATATAGGTGATGCGGCGGGCGGCATGGAGATCGAAATTGAAATCGCCATGCGTGCCGCCGAGCCGGCCGACATTGACGATGCGTCCCATCACCTTCGTGGCTTTCAGGTTCTGGTTGGCGACGGGGCCCGAGATCTGGTCGACGATCAGATCGACGCCGTCGCCGTCCGTGGCCTTGAGCACCTGATCGACCCAGCCGGCATCCTTCGAATCGATGGCGAGGTCGGCGCCGAAGTCCTTCAGCCGGGCGCGACGTGCGGGGTCGGTGGATGAGCCGATCACCGTCTTTGCGCCCTTGAGCCCGGCGATCTGCAGCGCCATCAGGCCGACGCCGGAGCTGGCGCCCTGGATCAGGACGGATTGGCCGGGCTGCAGTCCGCCATTGGTCACCAGAGCATTGTGCATCGTGGTGATGGCGACGGGCAGGGTGCAGGCATCCTCGAAGCTCATGCTGGCTGGCATGTGGAATAGCCGGCCGTGATCGGTGACGGCGAATTCGGCAAAGGCCGCACCGCCGGAACCCATCACGCGATCCCCGACCTTGACGCCCTTGGCCTCCGGGCCGAGTTCGGCAATCTCGCCCGCCCATTCCATTCCCAGCACCGTACCGACGCCGCCGGCAGCGCCGTGGACATGGCCTTTGGTCATGCCGAGGTCGGCGCGGTTGAGGCCGCAGGCTTTCACCTTGACCAGCACCTGCGTGCCGGTGGGCAAGGGCTTCGGGGCATCACCGATCGCAGCGCCATTGGCGCCGTAGACATAAGCTTTCATGGCTCTGCTTTCCGTTCCGTCTATTCAGCGGCCTGGCGCTGGCTGCCATCAAGCATGGCTTCGAAGCGTGCGCGGATAATCGTCTCGGCATCATGCATGATGCGCGACACAAGTTCCTGGCAGCTCGGGATGTCGTGGATCAGGCCCTGGACCTGGCCGGCCGACCAGATGCCATCTTCGGCGTCGCCGTGCGAATAGACCAGCTTGCCGCGGGCACCGGCGACGAGTTCCTTGATCTGTTCGAAAGTGGCGCCTTCCTTCTCCATGGCGACGACCTGTTTGCTCACCGCGTTCCTGGCGACGCGCGAGGTGTTGCGCATGGTGCGGAAGATCAGGTCGGTCTCGCGTTCGTCATTGGCAACGATGCGTTCCTTCACCAGCTGATGGATCGGGCTTTCCTTGGTGCACATGAAGCGGGTGCCCATATTGATGCCCTCGGCACCAAGCGCCAGCGCGGCGACAAGGCCGCGGCCGTCGCCGAAGCCGCCCGAGGCGATCATCGGGATCTTGATCTTGTCGGCCGCGGCCGGGATCAGGATCAGGCCGGGGGTGTCGTCCTCACCGGGATGGCCGGCGCATTCGAAGCCGTCGATGGAGATCGCATCGACGCCCATCCGCTCGGCGGAGAGGCCGTGGCGCACGCTGGTGCATTTATGAATGACCTTGATGCCGTGCTTCTTAAATTCGGTGACGTGTTCCTGCGGCTTGTTGCCGGCAGTCTCGACCACCTTGATCCCGGCCTCGATGATGGCCAGGCGATATTCCGCATAAGGCGGTGGCTTAATGGTCGGCAGGATCGTGAGATTTACGCCGAACGGCTTGTCGGTCATGTCACGGCAGCGCGCGATTTCCTTGGTGAGGTCTTCCGGCGTCGGCTGGGTCAGTGCGGTGATCAGGCCGAGCGCGCCGGCATTGGCCACTGCGGCGACGAGCTCGGCGCGGCCGACCCACTGCATGCCGCCCTGGACGATCGGGTGTTCGACACCCACGAGCTCGGTGAAGCGCGTCTTGATCATGATTGGTCCTCTTGTTTCCCCGGAGACGCGCTTGGCGCCGAATGGTTCTTGCTTGTTCGGGCCGAAGGATGCCGGTGGGGCGCAGCAATGTCTACCGCCACGGGACACGGCCCCATGCGCCGCCGATGCAGGTCTGACGCGTGGGGCGCGCCGTCGTGATCGCTGGAACTCGCGGCGCGAACATGCTTTTCTCCCGCGCATGACCGAGCCGACCCCGCAACAGATCGAACAACTCACGCGCGCCTTCGAACGTTTTACGCGCAAATTCAAAGTCGCGGAGGCAGCCGCTGCCGCCGACAACGCGCTCAATGCGCTCGACGCGCAGACGCTGGTGTTTGTCGGTGACAATCCCGGCTGCCTGATAGGCGATGTCGCCCGCTATCTCAATGTCGCTATGACCACCATGTCCTCTGCCATCGACCGGCTCGTCAAAAAGGCCCTGGTCGAGCGTCGCCGGCCCGAAGACAATCGCCGGTCCGTGGCGTTGACCGCGACCGAGAAGGGCAAGCAGGTGGTGGAAGAACAGGTCGCCGGCTATCGCGCGGCCTGTCAGATGATGCTGCGGTCACTCGACCCGATCGAGCGTAACGAATTGATCCGGTTGACGGAAAAAATCGCCGACAACGAAACTTGAACATTACGAAATTCGTACTATCTTGGGCGTGCCGCCGGCCGTAAGCCGGTTCCTGACGGAGGCGCTCATGGCCATCGCCATCAATGGTACGGACTACTCATTGCCCGACGATCCCCGGGTTTCGCTGCTCGACCTTCTGCGTGAACGGATCGGCCTGACCGGCACCAAGCTGGGCTGCAATCAGGGCGCCTGCGGCGCCTGCACCGTCATTCTCGATGGCGAGCGAGTGCTGTCCTGTCTGACACTTGCGGTGCAGGCGGACGGGAGCGCGGTAACCACCATCGAAGGCCTGAGCAAGCAGGGTGACCTTCATCCCCTGCAGCGCGCATTCATCGAGCACGATGGCTTGCAGTGCGGCTATTGCACGCCCGGGCAGATCTGCTCAGCGGTCGCGATGCTCGGCGAGATGCGCCGCGGCGATCCCAGTTATGTCACCGCCGATCTCGTTGCGGGGCAGGGCAGCACCACCCGCGAGGAAATCCGCGAGCGCATGAGCGGCAATCTGTGCCGCTGTGGCGCCCATCACGGCATTGTCGAAGCGATCGAAGAACAGCTGGTTGGAGACGCCGCATGACGCCGTTCGATTATAGGCGCGCCGCCGACCAGACTGAAGCCCTGTCGCTCGCTGAGGGCGGACGCTGCCGCTTTCTCGGCGGCGGTACCAATCTCGTCGATCTGATGCGGCAGAATATCGAAGCGCCCGCGGCGCTCGTCGATGTCAGCCGATTGCCTGCTACTATCGATGTGACATCCGAAGGCGGCCTGATCATCGGCGCCGCCGTTCGCAACAGCGCGGTGGCCGCGCATCCCGTCGTGCGTGCGCATTATCCGATGCTGTCCCGCGCGCTGCTGGCCGGCGCGTCGGCACAGATTCGCAACATGGCCACCGTCGGCGGCAATTTGCTACAGCGAACGCGCTGCAGCTATTTCTATGACGCTGCGGGATCACGATGCAATAAACGTGATCCCGGAGCCGGCTGCGATGCCATCGACGGCCTCAGCCGCAATCATGCGATCCTCGGCACTTCCGAGCATTGTATCGCGACGCTTCCGTCGGACATGAGTGTGGCCTTTGCGGCGCTGGATGCCACTGTGCATCTTGATGGCCCAATGGGCCCACGCAGCGTGCCGCTGCTGGATTTCCATCAACTGCCGGGGACGACGCCGCACATCGAGACCGTTTTGCGGCCCGGCGAGCTCGTCACCGCAATTGCGATATCTCCCAGCGCTGCCGCAGCCAATTCGCGCTATCGCAAGGTCCGCGATCGTTCGAGCTACGCTTTCGCGCTGGTGTCCGTCGCCGCGGGGCTGGATGTCGCCGACGGCCGGATCAGGGACGTACGGATTGCTCTGGGCGGTATCGCCGCAAAGCCATGGCGCGCTTTGCAGGCCGAAGACGTCCTGCGCGGCGAGGCGCCGACCCGGGAGAACTTTCTGCGCGCCGCTGATGTCGAACTCGCTGCGGCTAAACCCACCGAAGCCAACGCTTTCAAGATCGAACTCGCAAAGCGAACCATGGCCGCCGTTCTCGGCGATCTGACAGGAGCAGGCGCATGAGCAAGCTGCAAAATGCGATCGTCGGTGGTGTTCGCACGGCGATGGGGTATGTGCCATCGAGCTGGCTGCCGGGCGGCACGCGCGATCCGCTGATCGATAAGCGCGTCACCCTCGGCACGCAGCAGTCGCGGGTCGATGGTCCCGACAAAGTGCAGGGCGTTGCACGCTTTGCTGCGGAAGTGCGAATGGACGGGCTGGTCTATGCAGCCTGCGTGCATTCGACCATCGCGCGCGGCAAGATCACCGAACTCGATCTTGCTGCCGCGGAAGCCGCACCGGGCGTGGTGTTGGTGATGACCCATCGCAATGCGCCGAAACTGGCGCTGCCGCCGCCGATCGGCATGACCAATCTCAAGGCCGCAGGAAATAACATTCTCCCGATCATGCAGGATGCAGACATCCGCTGGAACGGGCAGACGGTCGCTCTGGTGCTGGCCGAGACCCAGGAGCAGGCGAACCATGCGGCGTCGCTTATTGTGGTTCGTTACGAGCAAGCTGCCGCACGCACCCGGTTCGAGGATGCCAAGGCTGACGCGACGACGCCGGACTCGCTGATGATCGAACGCAACCGGCTGAAGCGCGGCGATACGGACGCGGCATTTCGAAATACCGTGGGCAGTGTCGATGCGGTCTATCGGACGCCCTGGCATAATCACAATCCGATCGAGCCCAATGCCGCGACGACTACCTGGCAAGGCGACCGCCTGATCGTGCATGACGCGACGCAGATGCTCAATGGCACCGCGGGTTCGCTCGCCAAAGTGTTCGGCATCAAGGATACGCAAGTCTTTGTCAGCTCCCCCTTCGTCGGCGGCGCTTTCGGTGGCAAGGCGCTGTGGGATCACCAGATACTGGGCGCTGCAGCATCGAAACTCGCCGGCCGACCGGTGCGGATCGCATTGTCGCGTGCCAGCATGCATCGATTGATCGGCGGCCGGAGCCAGACCGAGCAGCGCGTGGCGCTGGCCGCCGATGCGACCGGAAAGCTGAAGGCACTGTTGCATCAAGGTTTCTCCGTCAAACCCCCGCATAGCGTCTGCGACGAGGCCTTCACCCTGTCAGGCCGCTCGCTTTATGAATCGGAGAGCTACGATATCGTGCAGCACACGCTCGATCTCGATCTGCTGGCCAACACATTCATGCGCGCGCCCGGCGAGGCGGTCGGCACCTTTGCCATCGAGAGCGCGATGGACGAGCTCGCGCATGATCTCGGCATCGATCCGATCGCATTGAGGCTGCGCAATATCGGCGATACCGATCCGGTCAGCGGTGCGCCGCATTCCCAAAGTGACCTGACGCTGGCCTATGAGCTCGGCGCGAAAAAGTTCGGTTGGGATCGCCGCGCGGCGACACCAAAGTCGCGTCAGGACGGCGAATGGCTGATCGGCATGGGCTGTGCCACCGGCTCTTTCCCCTATGTGCGCATGCCCGGCATGTCGGCGCGAATCACGATCGACAGCAATGGCCACGCCACGGTGTCGAGTGCCGCGCATGAGATGGGCATGGGCACTGCGACGGTGCAGCGACAGCATGCTGCGGATCGTCTCGGTTTGCCGCTCGATCACGTCACCGTGCGGATCGGCGACACCGATCTGCCTTTCGGCAGCTTTGCGGGTGGCTCATCGCAGACAGCTTCGCTCGGCGCTGCGATCAACGCGGCCAGCGTGAAACTGGCCGGAGATCTGCTGCGGCTGGCTGGTAACGACACGCCGCTGGCGGGATTGCGGGCGAACGAGATCGAATTCGCCAATCACGGCCTCCGCAAGATCGGCGAGCCATCGCGCTACGAGAGCTTCGCGTCGATCCTTGAGCGCGCGTCGCGCAGCGAGATCAGCGCGATGGGAGAGAGCGGGGCACCGCTCGAAATCCTGAAATTCTCCATGCACAGCCGATCGGCCATCTTTTGTGAACTCCGCGTTAGCGAGGTGACCGGCGAGGTCCGGATCACCCGTCTTGTTGGAGCGTTCGATTGCGGCCGCATCCTCAATCCCAAGACGGCGACCAGCCAGTTTCGCGGCGGCATGATCATGGGGCTTGGTATGGCGCTCACCGAAGAGACGCTACTCGACAAACGTAACGGGCGGATCATGAGTGCGTCGATGACGGACTATCACGTGCCCGTGCATCTCGACGTGCCGGAGATCGATGTGTTGTGGACCGACATTCCGGACCCTCGCACGCCGATGGGCGCGCGCGGGATCGGCGAGATCGGCATCGCCGGTGTTGCCGCCGCCATCGCCAATGCGGTGTTCAACGCGACCGGAAAACGCGTCCGCGATCTGCCGCTGACGCCGGACAAGCTGCTCGGCGATTGAAGGATCTCGATCGCGCGCAGCGCGGACAAGGCAAAAGAACTGGCATCACGGACCGCTGGCGGTCCGTGTCGATGCCGGTATGAAACGCGAAGTGAGCTGAAGTGAGCTTGAGGCTAGGCCTCAGGCGACCGCTGCATGCGCTTGCGGTGCATCCTCATGATCGAGCGCCCTGCTGATGTCGCGGATGCTGATCACGCCGATCAGCGTGTGATCGTCGATGACCGGGACGTGCCGAATGTGATGCTTGTTCATCAGGTGTCGCACATGTTCGAGCGTGTCGGTCGAGTGGCAGGAAATCAATTCCTGGACCGAGATCATATCCGAGACCTTGCGATTGACGCCGGCGGCGCCGTGTTCGGCGATCGCGCGCACCACGTCGCGTTCCGAGAACATGCCGACCGCGGTGTTGCCCTCGGTGCGGCACACGTCCTTCACGACCAGTGCGCTGATATTGCCCGTCCGGAGCAACTGCGCCGCGATGGCGACGGTCTCGTTCATGCGGACAGTGGCGATACGGGTGCTCTTCCTACGCAGGATATCTCCGACTTGCATGGCAATAACCTCCCTTGGCTGATCGGCTGAGGATCGATCTTGTAGGCGCAAGATTGGTATACGGTATGCCAGTTGTCAACGCGGAAACGAGGATATCGAAGCCCGGTGGTCAAGAAAGAAAGTCAGTATTTCTGACGTTTATTGCTGCGTGGCGCGTGTTTTTCGACGTGCTTCTGTCGCACCCGCGAATCCAGTTGGAGGTCTGGCATGCCAGTTGGGCATGAAAGAAGGGGCGCACTCGCGTGCGACCCTTCTCGGCATAGCCCGATCGATCAGGCGGTTTTGGCGCTCTGCGGTGCCGCTTCCGTCACCACAGGTTCGCTTCCCAGAATGAATGCGCGCCGCATCGGCTTGATGACGAACAAAGCGAGCAATGCAGCCGTGGCATTGAGTGCAACGGCGATCACAAACACGGCCTGCCATCCATAGCTCGCTGCAATCAGGCTCGCGAGCGGTACCAACAATGCCGCCGTGCCCTTTGCGGTGTAGAGCATGCCGTTATTCGTCGCGGCGTATTTGGCGCCGAACGTATCGCCTGACGTCGCCGGAAACAGACTGTAGATCTCACCGAAGACGCCGAAATAGACCGCCGTCGCTAGCACGAAGACGAGTGGGTTGTGGCCATAGGCCGACAGCGTCAGCAGCATCAGCGCGGCCGTGCCGAAGGCGATGAACATGGTGTGTTCACGACCGATCTGATCGGACAACCAACCGAAGAGCGGGCGTCCGAAGCCGTCGAAGATGCGATCGAGCGAGATGGCGAAGGTCAGTGCTGCCATCTGGAAGCCGGCCAATGTCACCGGAGAATTCGCAATGTTGTAGTCGTGGGCGATGGGCGCGATCTGCGCTGCGGTCATCAAGCCACCGGCGGCGACCATCACGAAGACGAGATACATGACCCAGAAGATCGGGCTGCGCAGCACTTGCGGCGGCGTGAAGTCCGTCTTTGTCTGCGGCAGATTGAGTTGTTTCCTCGTCACCGGCATGGCCTGCAGAGGCGGGCGCATGAAGAAGGCAAGCATGAACACGATCAGGCCCTGGCCGATGCCGAAGGTGAAGAATGCGTGCTGATAGCCGCTCTCGGCAATCATATGCGCGATCGGCACGACGGTGATCGCAGCGCCTGCGCCGAAGCCTGCCGCCGTGGCGCCCGCGGCAAGGCCGCGGCGATCGGGAAACCACTTCAGCGCATTGCCGACGCAGGTGCCGTAGACCGAACCGGCGCCGATGCCGCCGACGACGGCGCCGGCGTAAAGCATCACCAGCGAGTCCGCATAGGAGTTCAGCACCCAGGCGAGGCTGATCATGGTTCCGCCGAACATGATGACGACGCGGGGACCGTATTTGTCGACGAACCACGCTTCGACCGGCACCAGCCAGGTTTCGACGACGACGAACAGCGTGAAGGCAAGCTGGATCGCGGCGCGACCCCAGTGATACTTGGCGTCGATGGGATCGACGAACAGCGTCCATCCGTATTGCAGGTTGGCGATCATCGCCATGCAGACGATGCCCATCACGAGTTGGATCCAGCGGAAGCTGCCGGGTGGGTTGGACGCGGTGGTGAAGTCTGGCTGAGCCATCGTGTTTCCTCCGATGCGCGCTTTTTCCCTTGCGGCGTGGTGTCGCTAAGGTTGTGGCGTATTGCCGCAGGCGTCGCTTGGTCGGAGACTGGTATATTATATTCCACGATGCAAGGTGGTCTTGGCCGATTGTTGCGTGAAGGCGATCACGCCTTGGCGAGCAGCGCATCGCCCACGCAAAACGCGCCCAGCCAGGGCTGAGCGCGTTGTTTTCTTGAGGCTTTTTGCGTTTTTTAGGTCGCCAGCGCCTTGCTGACGACGACCTTACGCCAAGGCTTCAGCACCGCGATCGCGAGCAGTGATGCCAGGATATTGGCACCGGCGGCGATCAGGAACACGCTGTCCCACGTGCCCGACGACTGCTGCATATAGTTCGCGACCGGCACCAGAAGTGCTGCCGTCCCCTTTGCCGTATAGAGCAGGCCGGCATTGGTCGTTGCGAACTTGGAGCCGAAGGTGTCGGTGCAGGTCGATGGGAAGAGCGAATAGATCTCACCCCAGGCGAAGAACACGAAGCCCGACAACAGCACGAACCACAGCGGATCGTGACCCCACATATACAGCGCCCAGATGCCGACGCCTTCCATGCCGAAGGCGATGAACATCGTGTTCTCGCGGCCGATCATGTCGGAGATCCAGCCGAAGAACGGGCGTGTCAGGCCGTTGAGTACGCGGTCGATGGTGGCGGCGAAGGTGACCGCCGTCATCGTCATGGCCATCAGCGTGACGGGTACGTTGTCGATCTTCCAGTCGGCCGCAATGGGCTTCAGGTTGGCCGTCACCATCAGGCCGCCGGCACCGACGATCACGAACATGAAGTACATCAGCCAGAAGATCGGATGGCGGATGACTTCTGTCGGCGCGTAGTTGCGGCGGGTCTGGATCACGTTGGCGTTCTGTGTGACCGCCGGTACCTGTCCAGCCTTTGGCGCGAACAGGAAGAAGGAGAGGATCACGATGATGATGCCTTGTCCGAGACCGAAATACAGAAATGCGGTCTGGAAGCCGGAATCCTGGATCATGGCCTGGATCGGCGCGACCGTGAGGGCGGAGCCGGCACCAAAGCCTGCGGCGGTGATGCCAGCCGCGAGGCCGCGCTTGTCAGGAAACCACTTCAGCGCATTGCCGACGCAGGTGCCGTAGACGCCGCCAGCGCCGATGCCCGCAACGATCATGCCGAGATAGAAGCCGTTGAGCGTTTCCGCCTGTGCATTGATCGCCCAGCCGATGCCGCAGAGGATGCCGCCGATAAGGACGACGAGCTTCGGGCCGTATTTATCGACGAACCATCCTTCGACCGGCACCAGCCAGGTCTCGAACAGAACGAAGAGGGTGAAGGCCCACTGGATCGACGCACGATCCCAGCCGAACTTCTTCTGGATGTCGGGGACGAAGAAGGTCCAGCCGTATTGATAGTTGGCGATCATCACCATCGCGCCAACGCCGATGGCGAGTTGTGTCCAGCGGTAGGCATCGCTGACACGTGCGGCAGCTGGCGCCACCCCGTGAACTGCATCAGTCATAGTTCCTCCTAAAGCGCTGTTCTATTGAGAGCTCGACAGCTGCGAAGGATAGTTTGGTATATGATATGCCAACTAACAAGCGAAATCTTGCCATTTTGCCGCTGCAAGTTTCGCATGACTGAATGCTGTACTGCGATACTACAAGACAGCACAAAGCCGGCGGTCCAGACCGCCGGCTTTTGGGTTTGAACAGTTATTTGTATCGTTACTTACGCTGCTGCAGTGCGAGTACGCAGCCGGGTAAAGCCGTTCTGGATCACCGACCAGAACAGCGCGATCAGGCCGAGGATCATGATGCTGCTGACCAGTGTGTTCGAGAAGAAGATCCCAAGCGATCCCTGTGAGCCCAGCAACGACTGCCGGAAGGCTTCCTCGGCCTTGTCGCCAAGTACGATGGCGAGCACCAGCGGGGCGAGGGGATAGTTACACTTCTTCAGTGCGTAACCGATGATTCCGAATACCAGCATCATCACCACGTCGAAGGTCGAGTTGTGGACGGAATAGGCTCCGATCGCACAGAGCACCAGGATGAGCGGTGCAATGATGCTGAATGGAACCCGCAGGATCGCTGCGAAGATCGGTACGCAGGTCAGCACGATGATCAGGCCGACGAGGTTGCCGAGATACATCGAGGCGATCAGGCCCCAGACGAACTCTTTCTGCTCGACGAATAGCATCGGGCCGGGCTGCAGGCCCCAGATCAGCAGACCACCAAGAAGCACAGCGGCAGTTGGCGAACCGGGGACGCCGAGTGAGAGCATCGGAAGCAGGGCTGCGGTACCGGCGGCATGCGCGGCCGTTTCCGGAGCGATGACGCCTTCGATCTCGCCCTTGCCGAAGTTATTGCCGTTCTTGGAGACGCGCTTGGCGATCCCGTAACTCATGAACGACGCGGGTGTCGCGCCTGCGGGCGTAACACCCATCCAGCAGCCGATGACGCAGGAGCGCAGCGAGGTCATCCAGTATTGCGGCAAGCTCATCCAGGTACGGAGCACGACGCGAAGATCGATCTTCGCCTTGCCGCCCTGGAAGCGCAGTCCTTCCTCCATGGTGAGGAAGATTTCGCCGAGGCCGAACAGGCCGATGACTGCGATCAGGAAGTCGAAGCCATTGAGAAGTTCGGTCGAGCCAAACGTGAGTCGCAGTTGTCCGGTAATGGAATCGAGGCCGACCGCGGCGAGGGCAAAACCGATCATCATCGCCGCAATGGTCTTGAAAGGGGGCTCCTTACTCAGCCCGACGAAACTACAGAACGCCAGGAAATAGACCGCAAATTTCTCCGCGGGTCCGAATCGTAAGGCGAAGCCTGCGACCAGCGGCGCGACCAGGGTGATCATGACGACGGCGAACAGCGCACCAACGAAAGAGGACGTGAAGGCGGCGGTCAGTGCTTCGGCAGCCTTGCCCTGCTGGGCCATCGGATAGCCGTCGAATGTCGTGGCCACCGACCATGGCTCTCCGGGGATGTTGAACAGGATCGAGGTGATCGCACCTCCGAACAATGCGCCCCAATAGATGCAGGACAGCATGATGATGGCCGATGTCGGCGGCATGCTGAAGGTGAGGGGCAGCAGGATCGCAACGCCATTGGCGCCGCCAAGGCCGGGCAGCACGCCGATGATGACACCAAGCACGATGCCGAGCACCATCACCGCGATGTTGAATGGCTGCAGCGCGACCGCAAAGCCCTGGAACAGATTAGCAATTTCTTCCATTTCGAGTAGTCCTCAGAAAGAGACCGGCAGACGCAACGGAATTAAAGATCGCGGAAATCAGAGACCGAGCAGATCCTCGAGGGGCCCCTTGGGGAGCGGCACGAGAAACCAGCGTTCGAAGATCAGGTAGGTAACGACAGGCATGCCAAGAGAGATAGCGGCGATGATCGGCCACTCATATTTGCCGAGCCAGCGCATGAACCATGCGATGAAGATCATCGACGACACGTAGAGTCCGATGAACGGCAGGACGCCGACATAGATGCCGGTGGGAATGACGACGCTGAAAACCTGGCGCAACTGGCCCCATTCGGCGAAAAGGCTGCCGTCGTCCTCGCGCAGCGTGTTCCAGATATTGACGAGGCTGGAGATGATGATGAACAGCCCGATATAGAACGGAAAGAATCCGGCTTTCGGTCCCTCTGCGCCCCAGTTGATGCCGGCCTTGACGCTGCCATAGACGACGATGGCGCCGAACAGGCCGATGACGGTGGTGACGCCGGCTTCGACGGATTTGTGGGACGGGCCTGCGTTGTGAGATTGCTGCGTGGTCATGGACAACTCTGTGTGAGAGATCAGCGTCGATCAGCGTGTTGCATGCGCCGGACCTGATGTGCGATCAGGTCCGGCGTCATGGTGCCGCGTCAATTGCCTTGCGCGAGGAAGCCGGCTTCCTTCATCAGCGTCTCGTGGCGCTTCTCTTCGGTGCCAACCCAGCTGGCATATTCACCACCGGTCATGAAGGTCGTGTTGAAGGCGCCGCTCTTCATCAGGTCCTGCCACTCGGGCGTCGCGCGGACCTTCTTGAACAGTTCGACATAATAATCGATCTGATCCTTCGTCGCTTTCGGCCCCATGAAGATGCCGCGCAGCATCACATATTCGATGTCGAGTCCCTGCGACTTGCAGGTCGGAATGTCCTTCCAGCCCTTGCCGTCGGCAACCTGTTCGTCATAGGCCATCGGCTTGCTGTCGAAGACGCAGAGCGGACGCACCTTGCCGCCGCGCCACTGCGCGACTGCCTCGATCGGATTGTTCACGGTTGAATCGACATGCTGGCCAACGAGCTGTACTGCGACTTCACCGCCGCCCTTGTAAGGGATGTAAGTGAACTTGCTGCCGATCGCCTTCTCGACCGCGACCGTGATGATCTGGTCTTCCTGCTTCGAGCCCGTACCGCCCATCTTGATCGTGCCGGCCGGTGCGGCCTTCACGGCGTCGATATAGTCCTTCACCGTCTTGTAGGGCTTGTCGGCATTTACCCATAATACGAACTCGTCGAGCGCCAGCATTGCGACCGGCGTGAGATCCTTCCAGTTGAAGGGAATGCCGGTGGCGAGTGGTGTCGTGAACAGGTTCGACAACGTGATGATGATCTTGTGCGGATTGTTGTTCGCCGACTTCACGTCGAGGAAACCTTCACCGCCGGCACCACCCGACTTGTTGATGACGACAAGCGGCTGCTTCATCAGACTGTGCTTTGTGATGATGCCCTGAATGGTGCGCGCCATCTGATCGGCGCCGCCGCCGGTGCCTGCGGGAACGATCAATTCGACGGGGCGCGTCGGCTCCCATGCAGCAGATGCCGGGAGAGACGCTCCCAGGCAGAGAATGGATGCAGCGGCGGCCAGCGTGAGACATGAACCAAGGCGTTTCATTGTTTCTCTCCCATTCGTTTTGATAGCGTCGATCGTTCGTCGACTTTGAAATCGTCAGTGCGTGGTCGGGTCTTCCTTCGAATGTCCTGACTGCAGGTGTTCAAACGCGCCCTTGCATGCGCCATATGCGCACGTCAGACTGTCGAGCATCGAAGCGGCTCGCCTGCAAAAAGGATGAGTGGGTCTGGATCGCTCTGTCATTGCGCATACGGGATTGCGTGCCCGCGAAGGCAGCGCAGCCTTTGTCCTCCCCAGGTATGCTTTCTATTCAGACGTGAAGCATTACCGTTCGCGCATTTTGGTATGCGATATGCCAAGCGGCAAGCGATTAGAGCCGTTAAAAGCCGGGGAGGCTGAAATGTCGCAGGGAACGCGAGACGTCGCTGCGATGCAACTACACAAACAAAAAAGAAGGCCCCGGAAATCCGGGGCCAGTCGTCGGGAGGAACGCAGAGAATTTTGCGCGGGCTAGCCGCGCAAACGTAGTGACGTCGCAGCCTTACAGGCCGAAGCGGGGCAGGTCGCCGTTGCGGGCCGAGATGCGTGCGCTGGCCATCAGCGCGCGATCGAGCGAGGCCATGAAACGAGCGAAGAAGCTGGTGGATGTGGTGAGGTCGAGAGAAGCAGTCTTCGACATTGATCTGATCCTTTGCTGGAGGCCGCCGCGTCTTGGCGCCTCATCATCTGGGATCAATTTACGTATACCAGATGCCAAGGACAATTGTCTTGTTTGCATAGCAGCATGAGGATTTTGCAGCGCGGTATGGGTCGATTTGATTTTCTTATTAAAGTTCCGCATCGGCCACCGTAAATGAAAAAGGCCGCCAATCGGCGGCCTTTCGCATCTAATTATATGAAATCGCTGCCGAAATTACTCAGCTGCGACCTTCCGCGGCGGATCGAGTGCGCCGGAGTCGTGGATTTCGGCCACTTGATGATCGCTGAAGCCCAGCACCTGCTTGAGGATTTCGTCGGTATGTTCACCGAGCAGCGGCGAGCGAGTCACTTCAGTGGGGCTGGCCGATAGCTTAATCGGATTACCAACCGACAGATACTTGCCGCGCTCGGGGTGATCGACCTCGACCACGGTGCCGGTGGCGCGGAGCGACTGGTCTTCGGCCAATTCCTTCATGGACAGGATCGGGCCGCAGGGGATGTCATCCTTGTTGAGGATTTCCATCGCCTCGAACTTGGTCTTGGTCATCGTCCACTGTTCGATGCGCGCGAAGATCGCGTTGAGCTTGGGCAGGCGCACCGCCGGCTTGGCATAGGCCGGGTCGGTCTTCCAGGTCGGTTCGCCGATCACGTCGCAGATCTTCTCCCACACAGGCGCCTGAGTGATGAAGTAGATGTAGGCGTTCGGGTCGGTTTCCCAGCCCTTGCACTTCAGGATGCGGCCGGGCTGACCACCGCCGGAGTCGTTGCCGGCGCGGGGCACGGCATCGCCGAACGGAATGCCTTCGCCGAACTGGCTGTATTCCTTGAGCGGACCGTGAGCGAGGCGCTGCTGGTCGCGCAGCTTGACGCGCGACAGGTTGAGCACGCCGTCCTGCATCGCGGCGGTGACCTTCTGGCCCTTGCCGGTTTGCGTGCGCTGATACAGCGCGGTGACGATGCCGAGTGCGAGATGCAGGCCAGTGCCGCTATCGCCGATCTGCGCGCCGGTGACGAGCGGCAGACCATCGCGGAAGCCGGTGGTGGAAGCTGCGCCGCCGGTGCACTGCGCGACGTTCTCATAGACCTTGCAGTCCTCATAGGGACCAGGACCAAACCCCTTGATCGAGGCGACGATCATCTTCGGGTTGATCTGCTGAATCTTTTCGAACGGGAAGCCCATGCGGTCGAGTACGCCCGGTCCGAAGTTCTCGACGAGAACATCGCACTCTTTCATCAGCGCGGTGAGCACTTCCTTGCCCTTCGGGTTCTTGGTGTCGAGGGTGATCGAGCGCTTGTTGTGGTTCAGCATGGTAAAATACAGGCTGTCCACATTCGGCACGTCCTGCAATTGGCCGCGGGTGATGTCGCCAACGCCGGGCCGTTCGACCTTGATCACATCAGCGCCAAACCATGCCAGCAACTGCGTGCAGGTTGGGCCGGATTGAACGTGGGTGAAGTCCAGAATGCGAACGCCTTTGAGCGCCTGTGTCATTGTTTTGCTCCCGTAAACTAGTTTTGCCGCCTCGGCATATGAGAAAAGGAGACGGGGTCTCGCGACCCCGCCTGATGCGGTGTTATTTCTTCTTGCTGAGCACGCTCTGCGGATTGAGGTTGCCGATGCGGCCGCTCTCGCTGCCGGCCGCCGGATCGATCACCGCGTTAATGAGCGTCGGCTTGCCGGAATCCATCGCCGCATTGACGGCGCGCTTGAGTTCGTCGGGCGAGGTCGCGTTGATGCCGACGCCGCCGAAGGCTTCCATCATCTTGTCGTAGCGTGAGCCCTTGACGAAGACCGTGGGCGCCACGTCGGAGCCGCCGGTCGGATTGACATCGGTGCCGCGATAGATGCCGTCATTGTTGAAGACGACGATGCAGACCGGCAGATTGTAACGGCAGATCGTCTCGACCTCCATGCCGGAGAAACCGAAGGCGCTGTCGCCTTCGATCGCGAGCACGGGCTTGCCGGTCTCGACCGCAGCGGCGATGCAATAGCCCATGCCGATGCCCATGATGCCCCAGGTGCCGACATCGATGCGCTTGCGCGGCTGATACATGTCGACGATGCCGCGGGCGAGATCGAGCGTATTGGCACCTTCATTGACGAGCATCGCGTCGGGACGCTCGGCGATGATGGTCCGGAGAACGCCGAGCGCGCCGTGATAATCCATCGGCGAGTTGTTGTTCATCAGGCGCGGCGCCATCTTGGCAACGTTCTCTTCACGCTTCTTGGTGACGGCATTGGCCCAGTCTACCGGCGCCTTCTGCCAGCCCTTGCCCATGCCATCGAGCAGAGCGGCGACACAGGAGCCGATATCGCCGACAACAGGTGCGACGATCTCGACGTTGGAGTCCATTTCCTTCGGCTCGATGTCGATCTGGATGAACTTCTTCGGTGCATCACCCCAGCTCTTGCCCTTGCCGTGCGACAGCAGCCAGTTCAGGCGTGCGCCGATCAGCATGACGACGTCCGAATCCTTCAGCACGGTGGAGCGCGCAGCGCCCGCGCACTGCGGATGCGTGTCCGGGAGGAGGCCCTTGGCCATGCTCATCGGCAGGAACGGAATGCCGGATGTCTCGACGAGTGCCTTCACGGCATCGTCGGCCTGCGCATAGGCTGCACCTTTGCCAAGAATGATCAGTGGCTTCTTGGCCGATTTTAGCACGTCGAGCGCGCGCTTGATCGAATCCGGGGCAGGGATCTGCGCCGGCGCGGCGTCGATCACCTTCACGAGCGACTTCTTGCCTGCATCGGCATTCATCACCTGACCGAACAGCTTGGCCGGCAGATCGAGATAGACACCGCCGGGACGACCGGACACCGCGGCGCGGATCGCGCGGGCGAGGCCGATACCGATGTCGGCCGCATGCAGCACGCGGAACGCGGCCTTGCAGAGCGGCTTGGCGATCGCGAGCTGATCCATTTCTTCATAGTCGCCCTGCTGCAGGTCGACGATCTCGCGCTCGGACGAGCCGGAGATCAGGATCATCGGGAAGCAGTTGGTGGTAGCATGGGCCAGCGCCGTAAGGCCGTTGAGGAAGCCGGGTGCCGACACGGTCAAACAGACGCCAGGCTTCTTGGTGAGATAGCCGGCGATCGATGCGGCATAGCCGGCGGCCTGTTCGTGACGGAACGACAGCACCCGGATCCCCTCGGCCTGCGCCATGCGGCCGAAGTCGGTAATCGGAATGCCCGGCACGCCATAGATCGTGTTGAGGCCATTGAGCTTGAGTGCATCGATGATCAGATGGAAGCCATCGGTCAATTCCTGCTCGGCGGCTGCGTTGGTATCGATGCTCTGGACTACTGCGGACATCCCGCTCTCCCTGACTTTTCTTGTGACTGTTGGTCGTTGCTCAATTGGACGTGGTGCGGAGTGGTGAACCGTCGCGAGACGGCGCTTACGTAAACAATTCCTGGCCGTGGGCTTCGACATAAGAAGCCAGACCGAGCGTGTGATCGCGCGCGCGCTTTTCCGCGAGCTCGGTGTTGCGCTCCTCAAGCGCTTCGATGATGGCCAGATGTTCGGGCAGGGACGTCGCGGTACGGTCCGTGCGTCCGATCGTCAGCTGACGATAGCCACGCACATGCAGCAGAATATCGTTGGTCATATCGACCAGCACTGGCGACTCGCTGAGCGAGATCAGTGCCTGGTGGAAAGCGATATTCGCTTTCGAATATTCCTCAACGTGGTCCTGTGGCAGACGGTCCTTGTTGAAGTCCTTGAAGAAGTCGCGCAGCGCCGAGATATCTTTCTTGCGCGCGGTGGTCGTGATCAGACGCGCGGCCATGCTTTCCAGCGCCGCCCAGGCGCGGATCATGTCGACGATCTCGACCTTCGTCTTTCTGACAACGACGATGCCGCGGCGTGGCACAGTCTTTACGAAGCCATCCTGCTCCAGCATCGCAATGGCTTCGCGGATAGGTGTGCGGCTGACACCGAGCCGTTCCGACAGGGCGCGCTCATCGAGCATCACCGGATCGGGCGAGGTGTAGATGTCCATCTTAAGAATGGCTTCTTTCAAGGCTTCATAGGCCTTGGTCTTGAAGCTGGTCTCCGGTGCAATCCGAACGATCGCGATATCGGCTTCAGACATGACGGGCGGCGCCTTGGTTTGTTTTCGCGTGGGCATGAATCATCTCCAGTCGAGATGTCCTACCACAGAAATAACGTCAAGAATTTTTGGCATACCAGATGCCAGCATGTCAAGATGACAGCTATTTCAGCAATTTTGCGCTGCAACGCGCCTTGACAATCAAGTTTCTGGCATACCAAATGCCATCAATCCGTCTATTGGAAAAGACGTGAAGGAGGAAGCCATGTCCCAATCGAATCTTGCCGTCAAAGAAGCAACACCATCGGCGAAACAGGCCGTCCGCAAAGTTCTCGATGCGGTCAAAGCCGACAAGCGCACCAGCCTGACCGCCCCCGAGGGCAAGCTTGTGTGTGACGCATACGGCATTCCCGTGCCGAAAGAAGGCGTGGCCACCTCAGCCGCTGACGCTGCCAAGATGGCAAGCGGCATGGGCTTCCCGGTCGTAATGAAGATCGTCTCGCCGGACATTCTCCACAAGACCGAAGCGGGCGGCGTCATTGTCGGCGTCAAGACCGCCGAAGACGCGCAGAAAGCTTACGACACCATTCTGGCCAATGCCAAGAAGTACAAGGCCGATGCCAAGATAGAAGGTATCCAGGTTCAGCAGATGCTGATGGGCGGTACCGAAGTGATCATCGGTTCGATCACCGATGGTTCGTTCGGCAAGCTGGTGGCCTTCGGCCTCGGCGGTGTGCTCGTCGAAGTGCTGAAGGACGTCACTTTCCGCCTCGCGCCCGCCACCAATGATGACGCGCTGTCGATGCTCGATGGCATTCAGGCCGCCGAGATGCTGCATGGCGTGCGCGGCGGCGATCCCGCCAACCGCGAAGCGCTGGCCGACATCATCGTCAAGGTATCGCAGCTCGTCAGCGATTTCCCGGAAATGGTCGAACTCGATCTCAACCCGGTCTTCGCCACCAAGAAAGACGCGATTGCCGCCGACGTGCGCATCGTCGTCGACTTCGACTACAAACCGCGCCCTGCGCCGCGCTCCAACGCCGAAATCGTCACGGCGATGAACCGCATCATGATGCCGAAGGCCGTCGCTGTGATCGGCGCTTCCGCCGAAGATGGCAAGATCGGCAATTCGGTGATGAAGAACCTCATCAACGGCGGCTACAAGGGCGACATCTACCCGATCCATCCGAAGGCCGAAGAGATCATGGGCCGCAAGGCCTATAAGAGCGTCAAGGATGTTCCGGGCGTGATCGACACGGCGGTATTCGCGATTCCCGCCAAGTTCGTTGCAGGTGCGCTGATCGAATGCGGCGAGAAGAAAATTCCGGGCGCGGTGCTGATCCCGTCGGGCTTTGCCGAAGCCAACGAGCCTGCATTGCAGGAAGAGATTGTCGAAATCGGCAAGAAATACGACGTCCGTCTGATGGGGCCGAATATCTATGGCTTCTATTATACGCCGGCCAATCTCTGCGCGACTTTCTGTACAGCCTACGACGTGAAGGGCTCGGCGGCATTGTCGTCGCAGTCCGGCGGCATCGGCATGGCGATCATCGGCTTCTCGCGCTCTGCCAAGATGGGCGTGTCGGCGATCGTTGGCCTCGGCAACAAGTCGGATATCGACGAGGACGATCTGCTGGCGTTCTTCGAGCAGGATCCGAACACCACGATCATCGCGCAGCACTGCGAGGATCTGAAGGATGGTCGTGCCTTCGCCGAAGCCGCCAAGCGCGTCTCCAAGATCAAGCCGGTTGTCGTACTGAAGGCCGGCCGCACCTCGGCCGGCGCCAAGGCGGCCTCGTCGCATACCGGCGCACTTGCCGGCAACGACAAGATCTATGAGGACGTGCTGAAGCAGTCGGGCGTCATTCGCGCCCGCTCGCTGCGCCAGCTGCTCGAATTCGCGCGTGGCATTCCCGTGCTGCCGACGCCGAAGGGCGAGAACGTGCTGATCATCACCGGTGCCGGTGGGTCGGGCGTGCTGCTGTCGGATGCGGTCGTCGATAACGGCATGTCGCTGATGGCGATGCCGCCGGATCTGGATGCGGCGTTCCGCAAGTTCATCCCGCCGTTCGGCGCTGCCGGCAACCCGGTCGACATCACCGGTGGCGAACCGCCGATCACTTACGTCAACACCGTGAAGCTGGGCCTCACCGATGATCGCATCCACTCGCTGATCCTCGGCTACTGGCACACGATCGTGACGCCGCCGATGGTGTTCGCGCGCAACATGGTCGAGATCAAGAACGAGATGAAGGCCAAGGGCATCGAGAAGCCGATGGTGGCTTCGCTCGCGGGCGACGTGGAAGTCGAGGAAGCCGCCGAATATCTCTACCAGAACGGCATTCCGGCTTACGCTTATTCGACCGAACTCCCGGTCGAGGTGCTTGGTGCCAAGTACAAGTGGGCACGCGGAGCGGGCCTGCTGTAAGCAGCTTCGATCTATACACAAAAACAAAGCGCCGTCCGGGAAACCGGGCGGCGCTTTTTTGCGTTTGCGGTTCTGGCTAGACGATCACCGGCTGTTCGGCGACGCCCTCGCGGCCGAAGATGCGCAGATAGCGTTCGATCTCTGCAGGGCTGCTGCCGGTGGTCTTGGCGGGATTGTCCGACAGCTTCACGGCCGAGCGGCCGTTGGCATAGGTGACCTTGCAGACCAGGCTGATCGGGTCGAGTGAATCGAGCCCGCGCGGATGCGCGCCGCGGAAGTCGTTGGTGGCCATGGTGCCCCAGCCGAAGCTCTCGCGGATGCGCCCACGGAAACGCTGATGCAGATCGATCATCAGATCGACTTCGAGACCGTCGCTGAACATCGCGCGCTTCTTGCGCGGATCCTCGCCACGCATGGCGTACCAGGCGATCATCTCTTCGCCCGCCGCAACCGGCTCCTTGCTGTCCATGCGCATGCCGGTCCATTGTGAGGCCCAGGGCGGTGCGTCGCGCAGGAACTGCGTCATGCCGAACGTATCGGGCAGAATGATCAGCAATTCGCCGTCATAGACCTCCTGCCATTTCGCCAGCACGTCATATTGCGCGGTCTTCAGCTGGTCGTCGTTTTCAGCGAGGCAGGCGAACACCATCGGCAGTTCGTGCGAATTGGTGCCGATGGCTTCGAATGAATGCTTGAAGGCGAGCAGGGCGTTTGACGTTCCGACGAAGCTGCGGCCAAGCTCGTTGGCCATCGCGTCCGTCACCCATTCCTGCCACAGGAAGCCGTGGCGGCGACGGGTGCCGAATTCGGCGAGCCGCATGTCCGGATAGGATTTCAGCTTCTTGATCTTGTTCCAGATCTTGGTCTTGGTCTGGGCGTAGAGAATATCCAGCTCGAACTTGTCCAGCGTGGCCATGGCGATCCGCGATCGCAATTCGCTGACGATGGCGAGGGCGTAGATCTCCCACATCGTGACTTCAGCCCAGTCACCTTCGAAGGTGAGGACATATTGACCATCGATGGTCTCAAGCTTGTAGTCAGGCAACCTGAAGCTGCGCAGATATTCGATATATTCAGGACGGAAAATGTCGCGGCGGCCATAGAAGCGGTTGCCGGCCAGCCAGATCAGTTCGTTCTCGCGGAATGAGAGCGTGCGGGCATGATCGAGCTGCGCGCGCAGCACCGCTTCCGGAATGATCTCGGCAAGGCGGACGGTCTTGGTGCGGTTGATCAGGCCGAAGGTCAGGGGCACCTTCGGATAAAGCATCCAGATGAACTGATGCATCAGGAATTTGTAGAAGTCGGTGTCCAGCAGCGACCGGATGATCGGATCAAGCCGGTAGTTGTGATTGTGGACCCGGGTGGCGAAATCCATCATGGCAACGCCACTCCTGGTAACGTGCCTGATCGTGGCACCTGCACCGAAACGGCAGTGGCCGCATCGCTGACGCTGTCTTTGCAGCAGTTCATTAAATTGGCGTATCCGCCGGGTTTATCGATGTCAACGCAAGCGCTGAACCGCGCTTTCACAATCGAGGATTGTCGTGGCAGCCCAGCGTTTGTCCATCTGTTTTTGGCCTTGATCCTGCATCTGCGGGCATTGCGCAGAATTGTTTGCATGCTTACGATTTCCACCTGCCGGTGGGCGCCCCGAAACGATGAAGGACAGCACCATGAAAGTCGTCGATCTCTCCCACGTCATGAACATCCACACGCCCGGCTGGGTCGGCTATGCCGGCAACAAGATGTATTATGCGCAGAACCTGCAGACGCAGATGATCGTGGCGCAGCGGATCGAGACGGCGCTGCATGCCGGCACCCATTTCGACGGCGCGATGCACGCCACCGACGGGCGCAAGGGCGACATGGCCTCGCTGCCGCTGGACTACCTGTTCAATCGCGGCGTTGTCGTCGATATCTCCAGCCAGATGCACGACTGGGCGGTGATCACGCCTGAGATGCTCGAAAAGTCAGGGGCAGATATTCGCGAAGGTGACATTCTGATCCTGCACACCGGCTGGCACAAATATTACGAAGGCCAGGCGCAGCAGGATCTGGTGAAATACTTCTGCTATCACCCCGGTCCGAATCTCGACACGCTGCACTGGATGCTGGAGAAGAAGATCAAATGGTTCGGCATGGACACGGGTTCCTGCGATCACTCGATGAACACCTCGATCCGCAACATGCGGCCGGACATCGCTGCGCAGTTCACCAAGAAGCACGGCAAGACGCCAGCGGAATTCTTCGGCACGTTTGAGTATAATCACAAGCTCTCGGGCCGCCACGTGACTGCCGACATGTTCCCGTTCCACAATTACGCGTTCCAGGAAGGCTTGTTGCATGCCGAGAATATCGGCGGCGACATCGAGCTCATGCTCAACCAGCGTTGCCTGATCGGCGCCTTCCCGTGGCGCTATGATGGGCTTGAGTCATGCCCGTGTCGTATCCTGTGCTTCACAGATACGGGCGATGCCTCGGTGGAAGCCATGGGGAACGCGGCGAAGGCGATCATGGGGTGATGTAGTTTAGGCCCACGCCGTCATGGCCGGGCTTGTCCCGGCCATCCACGTCTGTCTGGATAGCGGCCAAGTCGTGGATGCCCGGGACAAGCCCGGGCAAGACGTGGAGAGGTCGGTTGATCGTTTTCTAGCGCCTTAGTCTCGCATCAGGTGCGTTCGCCTGCAGCGTATTCTGGATCGCTTCGCGGAGCAGGGGATAGTTGGCGCGATTCCAGTCCGCCATCCTGATATCGGCGAGCAGCGTCGCCGACTTGCCGAACACAACAATGCGGTCACCCACGGCCATGGCTTCTTCGAGTTGATGCGTGATCAGGATCGCGGTCGATTTAAACTCGCGAGCCAGATCGACGAAGGTCTTTCGCAGCTCATTGGCCGTAACTTCATCGAGCGCGCTGAAGGATTCATCCGCCAGCAGGATTTCCGGTTGCACCGCAAAGGCGCGCGCAATCGCCACGCGCTGGCGCATGCCGCCGGAAAGTTCGCGCGGATAGGCGTTAGCGAATTTTTCCAATCCCAGCCGTTTCAGCCACGTCAGCGCGCGCTCCTGCTGAACATCTTCGGCGATGCCGATCAGTTCGAGCGGAAGCTTGACGTTGTCGAGTGCGGAGCGCCACGGAAACAGCCGGTCCTGCTGGAAGATCGTCGCGATCTTGCCGCGGAAGGCGTTGAAGTCATCATAGGGTGTCTTGCCGCCGATGCTGATGCTGCCGGCGGTGGGATGTTCGAGGCCGATCAACAGATCGAACAGCGTTGATTTTCCGCAGCCGGTCTTGCCCACGATGGCGATGAGTTCGCCGGGCTCGATCCGCAGCGACAACTGGTCGATGGCTGTGATCGACTGGCCGGAGGTGGTCTGGCGAAATACCTTGCGCAGGCCGGCGATCTCGATGGGCGCTGAAGCTGCCGTCATGCCCGCCACCGCAATACGTGTGTTTCGAGTCTGACGAGCAGCGCTTCGAGGAAGAACAGCAATATGACCAGCACCAGCGTCCAGGCGAATACGTCGGCCACCGAGAACAATTCCTGTGCGACCGAGAGCTGATGCCCGATGCCGGTCACTGCGCCGACGAGTTCAGCGATGGTGACAACGCGAATGGCGAGGCTGAGCGTGATCTTCCAGCTCGTGATGATCCCCGGCGTGATCGCAGGCAGCATCAGCTTGTGAAAGAACTGCAATGGCGTCGGCCGGAAGGAGCGGATCATCTGCTTCAGATCGCGCGACACCTCGCGCATGTTGTCGAGGGAATCGACGGTGAAGACCGGAGCGCAGACCACAACCAGCACGAAGACGATGCGAAACTCGACGCCCTTGAACCACAGCACCGCGAACAGGATCCAGGAGACAACCGGCACGGCCATCAGGATCCGCACCATCGGGCGCAGATATTTCTCGACGCTCTCGGACAGATACATCAGCACTGCCACCAGTAGTCCGATGACGAAAGACACGACCAGCGACAGCAGCACGCGGCCGAGCGTCACCGCGACGTCGAGCGGGGTGATCTTGGTCAGGCTTTCGGCAATACGGCCGAGGCCCGGGATTGCGAAAGCAGGGATACCCAGCGACGGTGCCAGATAGGACATGACCTGCCAGACCGCGGCGAAGAGCACGATCGATATGATCGTCTCGCGCGGCAGGCTGGAGATCATCAGGCTTCGCGGTGACCTTTCGAAGATCGGCTCCTCGAATGGCGTGGCAGGTCTCGGCTCGTCAGGGGGCATAGATGATCGCTTCGTCAGGCAGCTTTGGATGGAAGCCGGCGGCGACGGCGCGCTCGAACGTATCCCAGATGCTCTTGCGTTCGGTGGCGTCCCAGGCTGGCTTGGCGTCGAAGTCCCAGCGCTTGGCGAGCACGGCTTCCTTCAAGATGCCGGGCGGCAGCTTCACGGTCTCGACCGCGATCTTGTCGGCACCATCCGGATCGCTGCGCAGATATTTGGTGACGTCCGCCAGCGCAGCGACGAATTTCTTGGGCGCGTCCGGCGACTTTTTGATGGTATCCTCGCGCATGGCATAGACCAGCTCCCAGCCGGTGGTGCCCGCAATCTCCTTCCATCCGTCATTGGCGTTGAAGATGATCTTCAGCGACGGATCGTCCTTCATCATCATGGTGGCGATCGGCTCGATGATCATCGCGGCATCGACGCGGCCGGCGGCAAGTTGCGCACGCGCTACAGCGAAGTTCGCGTTGACCAATGTCATGTCCTTGGCGAGGTCCATCTTTTTGGATTTCGCGTAGATCGACAGGATCTGGAATTGCCCGCTGCCCATGTCGGCGGCGAGTTGCTTGCCTTTCAGGTCGGCCAGCGACTTGATGGCCGGGTCCTTGGTGATGATGACGAGATCGGCGAGCGTGGCACCTGTTGCGACGATTTGCAGCGGCACGCCTTCGAGGCGCAGCTTCTGGAAGTAGGTGGGCCCGCCGATCAGCGTGTCGATTTCGCCGGTGGCGAGGCCCGCATAATAAGAGGAGAAAGAAGGATAGACCTGAACTTCGGCCTCGAAACCGTTCTTGGTGTCGAACTTCTGCGCCTTCATGATGTTGATGATGATCGGCGCGAAGACGGGAAGTGTCAGGCTACCCACGCGGATTTTTGTCGGCGCCTGCGCCTGCGAATTTGTTGCGAGCGCGCTGCTCATCAGCGTAGCAGCCGTGCCCATTGTGAAGGCGCGTCGCGAAAGACCGGTCATGACATCTCCTCAAGAAACGTTGTGGCGCGTGGCTTTTCGATCGGTTTATGCGGCGTTGCGATATTTGTTTGTAAGCAAATGATATGCCAAAATTGAATCCACTAAATCCTCTTGCAGTCGTGAAATAACGCTACTAGCATTTCGTTTGTGTGCAAATGAAATCTGCTCTGACTGCAGGAGGCGACGATGCCGCACGTGACGACGCCCGACGGGACGCAGCTCTATTATGAGGAAGTCGGCACCGGGAGTCCTGTGGTTTTCGTTCATGAGTATGCGGGAGATTACCGCACCTGGGAGCCCCAGCTTCGTTACTTCTCGCGCTCCTATCGTTGCGTCACCTACAGCCAGCGCGGTTATCCGCCGTCGGATGTACCGACCGATCCCGCGCGTTACGGCCAGGATATTGCACGCGATGACGTCATCGCATTGATGGATGCACTGAAGATCAACAAGGCGCATATCGTCGGTCATTCCATGGGCGCATCGACGGCGCTGCATGTCGGCATTCACTATCCGGATCGCTGTTTGTCGGTAACCGCTGCAAGCTGCGGTTACGGCTCCAGTCCCGATCCTGCCTTTGTGGAGCAGGGCCGTGCAGCCTCACGCGAAACCGCAAAAATGTTCGAGACGGTCGATTTCCCGACAGCTGCGGCGCGCTATGCCGATGGTGCAACGCGTCAGACGCACAAGAACAAGGACCCGCGTGGTTTCGCCGAGTTCGCGCGGATGCTGGCGGATCATTCGCCGGTCGGGCACGCGCTGACCATGCGCGAGCTGCAGGCCAAGCGGCCGATGCTGTGGGAGATGAAGCCGCAACTCGAGACATTCACGCCGCCACTGCTGATCATCGTTGGCGACGAGGACGATTGGTGCCTCGATCCCAGCATCTTTCTCAAGCGCACGGTGCCGACGGCAGGTCTTCTGGTATTGCCGCGTGCCGGCCATACCATCACCAGCGAAGAGCCGGCGGCATTCAATGCAGCGCTGGCGGAGCTTTTTCCGGCGGCCGAGTCCGGTCGCTGGATGTCGCACAAGCCGGCGGCCTGAGCGATGAGCACGCCTGGCGATATCGTCATTGATATTGCGGACGGCATCGCAACGTTGCGTCTGGCCAATCCGGCACGACGTAACGCGATCTCCACGGCGATGTGGAACAAGATCGCCGCCTTTGCCGGCGACGTCGCCACCCGCAAGGATATCCGTGTCGTGGTCATCCGCGGCGAGGGCGAGCTAATGTTTTCCGCGGGCGCAGACATTTCCGACTTTGCCACGGCTCGATCAGGCGAGGGCAATGCCCGGGCCTATGACGATCTGGTCGAGAATACCTGCCTGGCGATCGAGGCGATCCCGCAGCCGACCATCGGCCTGATCTATGGCGGCTGCATGGGCGCCGGGTCATCCGTTGCTGCGAGTTGCGACATGCGCGTTGCTGCGGATGATGCCTTCTTCGCAGTACCCGCCGCCAAGCTCGGTCTGGGCTACGATCCGCGCGGCATTGCGCGCTTCATCCGCGTGTTCGGCGCCGGCGCGACGCGACAAGTCTTGTTTACGGCCGATCGTCTGCCCGCCATGCGCGCTCATAAGCTGGGCGCGGTACATGTCATCGCACCGAAGGCTGACATTGAATCGCTGGCTGGGGAGCTTGCAAGGAAGATCGCCGGCAATGCGCCGCTGACCATCAAGGCGGCCAAGGCTGCCATCCGTGCACTGAGCACCAACAACGCCGAACTCCTGGCTGAAGCCGAGCAGTTCTATGCCGCAGCGGACGCCAGCGCCGACTACGCCGAAGGCCGCAAGGCCTTTGCCGAGAAACGACCCCCGCGCTTTACAGGAAGCTGATTGACCTAAGAATTTTCGTTTTCATTTCCGCCAACCTCAGAAGGACACGCACATGGATCTCCAACTCAAAGGCAAATGCGCTCTCGTCACCGGCGGCAGCGAAGGTATCGGCAAGGCGATTGCCATGACGCTGGCAAAGGAGGGCGTCAATGTCGCCATCTGCGCCCGCCGCATGGAGCCGCTGGAGAAAACGGCTGAAGAAATCCGCAACGCCTACGGGGTGACGGTGGTCGCGATTACCGCCGACCTCACCAAGGATGCGGATGCCAAGGCTTTCGTCGAGAAGGCCGCCAAGGAACTCGGCAGCATCGATCTGATGATCAACAATGCCGGTTCGGCGCCGGGCGGCGTGATCGAGACGCTCACCGAAGCCGACTGGGAACAGGCGCTGCAGCTCAAATTCATGGGCTATGTGCGCTGCCTGCGCTACGCGCTGCCCATCATGGTCAAGCAGGGTGGTGGCCGCGTGGTCAATCTGATCGGCAATGACGGCGTCAAGCCATCGTATTGGGAAATCGCACCGGGTGCTGCGAACGCTGCTGGTCAGAACATGACCCTGTCGCTCGCCGGTCAGTACGGCCGTCACAACATCTCGTTCTGCGCCGTCAATCCAGGCCCGGTTCGCACCGAGCGCTGGGCTGGCCTCGTCAACGCCATGTCGCGCGACATGAAGATCTCCTACGAGGAAGCCGACAAGCTTGCGCCGGCCTCGATCCCGCTCGGCCGCATCGCGGAAGTCGAGGAAGTTGCAAATCTCGTCGTCATGCTCGCGTCACCACTCGTGCAGATGGCCAACGGCACGATGATCGAAATCGATGGCGGTCAGGACAAGGCGCTGATGGATCGCTTCCGCGACCGGTAGTCGTCAAAACAGGACGCGCGGCGGCGGAATATCGCTGCCGCGCAGCTCTGCGAAATTCGGTCGCAGATGCGCGCGCATCGACCGACATCAGATGATCAAAACTTCGGCGATGTGCTAGGCATGTTGCACCAAGACCGGTCTTGACAACGAAGAGGGTGCGCCGGACTATTTGCGTACAAACTAATTCGCGTTGCAAACATGGGGCTGTAAGCGACGCAAGGGCGAACGGTTGATCCGTTTCTTGCGAAGGCTTCGGCGAGAATCACTTCTATCGCAAACGTCGATCACAACGGAGTTCGATCATGATGACGGCTCGTTCCCTTCACTCACTCGCGATTGCCGGCACAATGGCCGGCGCACTGACATTGTCGTTCGGCCACGCGGTTCTCGCGCAGGACACGATCAAGATCGGTGAGCTCAACAGCTACAAGACACAGACCGCATTCCTTGATCCCTACAAGAAGGGCTGGGAGCTGGCGATCGAACAGATCAATGCCAAGGGCGGCGTGCTTGGCAAGAAGCTTGAAGTGATCTCGCGCGATGATGGCTCGACGCCGGGCGATGCCGTGCGCGTGGCCGATGAGCTGGTGACGCGCGAAGGCGTCAACATTATCGCCGGCACGTTCCTTTCGCATATCGGTCTCGCGGTGACCGAATTCGCCGGCAAGAAGAAAGTGTTCTTCCTCGCTGCAGAACCGCTGACCGACAAGATCACCTGGCAGAACGGCAACAAGTATACGTTCCGCCTGCGTGCCACGACCTATATGCAGGTCGCAATGCTGCTGCCGGATGCGCTGGCTGCCAAGAAGAAGCGCTGGGCGCTGGTCTATCCGAACTTCGAATACGGTCAGGCGGCGGTCGCGACCTTCAAGGAAATGATGAAGGCGAAGCAGCCTGACATCGAATTCGTCACCGAGCAGGCACCGCCGCTCGGCAAGGTTGATGCCGGCGCCGTGGTGCAGGCCATCGACGATGCCAAGCCGGATGCGATCTTCAACGTGCTGTTCGGCGCGGACTTCTCCAAGCTGGTGCGTGAAGGCACCACACGTGGCGTGTTCAAGGATCGCACCGTCGTGAGCCTGCTGTCGGGCGAACCGGAATATCTCGATCCGGTGAAGGAAGAAGCGCCGGTCGGCTGGATCGTCACCGGCTATCCCTGGGACAAGATCAAGACCCCGGAATACCTGGCGTTCCTGACGGCCTATCAGAAGAAGTACAACGACTATCCGCGTCTTGGTTCGATCGTCGGCTATGTCACGATGACTTCTCTGGCTGCCGGTATCGCCAAGGCAGGTTCGACGGACACCGACAAGCTGATTACGGCCTTCGAAGGTCTGAAGCTCGACAGCCCGTTCGGTCCGTTCATGTATCGCGCCAGCGATCACCAGGCGACCATGGGGGCCTATGTCGGCAAGATCGCGCTTGAGGGCGGCAAGGGCACCATGGCCGACTTCAAATATGTCGATGGTGCATCGGTGCTGCCCAGCGACGCCGAAGTGAAGAAGCTCCGTCCCGCGACCGAGTAACAGGAAGTACGACGATGATCGCCGTTGATACTCTCCCCGCATGTTCAACGCGGGGAGGGGGATTCCTCCGATGAGTTTCAACGCGTTTCTGTTTCAGGCACTGAACGGCCTGTCGGCCGCCTCCGGCCTGTTCTTCGTGGCCGCCGGGCTGTCGCTGATCTTCGGCGTCACCCGGATCGTCAATATCGCTCACGGGTCCCTCTATATGATCGGGACCTATATCGCCTACAGCATCGCCACCAAGGTCGGCGGTGCCGTCGGCTTCTGGGGCGGCATTGTTCTGACCGCATTGCTGGTGGCCTTGATCGGCGCTGCCATCGAGATCCTTCTGCTGCGGCGGATCTATCGCGCACCTGAGTTGTTTCAATTGCTCGCCACTTTCGCGTTGGTGCTCGTTATCAACGACGCGACGCTGTGGATCTGGGGTCCTGAGGATTTGCTTGGCCCGCGCGCGCCAGGCCTGACCGGCTCCATCGAGGTGCTCGGCCGCCGGCTGCCCACTTACGATATCTTCCTGATTTTCGTCGGCCCCTTCGTGCTGTGGATGCTGCATCTGGCGCTGGCCAAGACCCGCTTCGGTCGCTTGATGCGCGCGGCCACGCAGGACCGTGAGATGGTGGGCGCGCTCGGCGTCAACCAGGCCATGCTGTTCACGGGCGTGTTCGCGCTCGGCGCTTTGCTCGCAGGCCTTGGCGGCGCGCTGCAGATCGCGCGTGAGCCCGCAACATTGGCGACCGACCTGATCGTGATCGGCGACGCCTTCGTCGTCGTTGTGGTCGGCGGCATGGGCTCGATCTCCGGCGCCTATCTTGCGGCGGTCATCATCGCCGAGGTGAAGGCGTTGTGTATCGGCCTTGGCGTTGTGAATTTTGGCGGCTTCACGGTCAATTTCTCCAAGATGACGCTGGTTGCCGAATTTCTCGTGATGGCCGCGGTGCTGATCGCACGGCCCTACGGCTTGCTCGGTCGGGAGCAGGTGGCTGTGCGCGGTGTCGCGGAGCCCGAAGAGCCGCTACGTCCGGCGACAACGGCCACGAAGATTGCCGGCCTCATTCTTCTCGTTGTCCTCGTGTGCCTGCCGCTGATCGCCAAGAGCTCGCCCTATACGTTGGTGCTCGGCATCGACGTGTTGATCGCCGTGCTGTTCGCGACCAGCCTTCATTTCATCATGGGGCCGGGCGGTATGCATTCGTTCGGCCACGCGGCCTATTTCGGCCTCGGTGCTTACGGCGCAGCGCTGCTGGTGAAATGGTTTGCTGCGCCGATGGGGCTCGCACTCGCCGCGGCGCCGGTGTTGGCGCTGTTCGGCGCATTGCTGTTCGGCTGGTTCGCGGTGCGGCTGTCCGGTGTCTATTTGGCGATGCTCACGCTGGCTTTCGCCCAGATCGTATGGGCGGCCGTGTTCCAATGGGAAACACTCACAGGCGGCTCCAACGGCGTGCTTGGGGTGTGGCCGTCGGCGCCATTCGACAGCCGTGGGGCATTCTATTTCCTGACACTCGCACTCGCTGCGCTCGGGGTGTTGCTGCTCCGCAAATTCCTGTTCGCGCCATTCGGTTACGCGATGCGGGCAGGGCGTGACTCTCCCTTGCGCGCCGAAGCGATCGGTCTCGACGTCAAGCGCGTGCACTGGCTCGCTTTCGCCATTGCCGGTGCAGTCTGCGGCATTGCCGGTGGATTGTTCGCCTTCGCCAAGGGCTCGATTTCGCCGGAGACCATCGGCGTTAGCCGCTCCATTGATGGTCTCGTCATGGTTCTTCTCGGCGGCATCCAGACGCTGACCGGCCCGATCGTCGGTGCGTCGGTCTATGCGGTGCTGCAGGATTTCATGATGCGTTCGACGGAATACTGGCGTGCATTGCTTGGCGGCATCATCCTGCTGCTGGTGCTGGCCTTCCCGAGTGGCATCGTCGGCGGCTTCGTCAAGCTGATCTCACGACGAAAGACAACATCGAAGGCCGCATCATGAGCGACCTCGCCATTCGTTCCCTCTCGAAATCCTTCGGCGGCGTGCGTGCCGTCAACGAAGTGTCGTTCGACATCAAGCGTGGTGAATTCCTCGCGCTGATCGGCCCGAATGGCGCCGGAAAGTCGACCTGTTTCAACATGATCAACGGCCAGTTGCCGCCGGATTCCGGCGAGATCTGGTTCGAGGGCGCCAAGCTCAACGGCAGGAAACCGCGCGATATCTGGCGCCTTGGTATTGGTCGTACCTTTCAGGTCGCCGCCACCTTCAACTCGATGACGGTCGTCGAGAATGTGCAGATGGCGCTGATCTCCCACGCCAATCAGGTCTACCGGCTGTGGAAGCCGGCATCCTCGCTGCATCGCGAGCGCGCGCTGGAGTTGCTGGCCCAGGTCGGCATGCAGGACGCCGCTGATCGGCCGAGCCGTGAACTGGCTTATGGCGACGTCAAGCGTGTCGAGCTGGCGATTGCGCTCGCCAACGATCCACGGCTGCTGCTGATGGACGAGCCGACGGCCGGCATGGCGCCCAAGGAGCGCAACGATCTGATCGCGCTGGTGAAACGTCTGGTGATCGAGAAGGGCATCTCCGTGCTGTTCACCGAACATTCGATGGATGTGGTTTTTGCCTTCGCTGATCGCATCATCGTGTTGGCGCGGGGCCGGCTGATCGCCGACGGCGATGCGAAGTCGATCCGCGACAATCCGCAGGTGAGGGAAGTGTATTTCGGCACCGGCAAGACATTCCAGAAATCGGAGGCACATTGATGAGCGCCCCGATGCTCTCGGTCGAAAATCTCGGTGCGTCTTACGGAGCCGCGCAGATCCTCTATGACCTCAGCCTGAATGTCGGGCGCGGCGAAGTCGTCGCACTGATGGGCCGCAACGGTGCCGGCAAGACCACGACCATGAAAGCCATCATGGGCCTGATGGCGCAGTCTACCGGCAAGATCCGGTTCGATGGCCACGATATCTCCGGCCGGCAGCCTTACGAGATTGCGCGGCTCGGCCTCGGTTTCACGCCGGAGGACCGCCGCATCTTCTCGGACCTCACGGTGCTGGAAAACCTAGATATCGGCCGTCAGCCGCCGCGCAAGTTCGGCGACGGCGTGCCGGCGCCGGTCTGGACCGAGGAGAAGCTGCTGGCGCTCTTCCCGAACTTGGGCGAAATGCCGAACCGTCCGGGAGGGCGAATGAGCGGTGGCGAGCAGCAGATGCTCACCGTGGCGCGGACGCTGATGGGCAACCCGCTGCTGATCTTGCTGGACGAGCCGTCCGAGGGCGTTGCGCCCCTGATCGTCGAGTTGATGGCCAATACCATTCTCGAATTGAAAAAGGCCGGGGTGTCGATTCTGCTCTCGGAGCAGAACGTGCATTTCGCCGAACTGGTCTCGGACAGGGCCTACGTCCTCGAAAAGGGCCAGATCCAATGGAACGGCACCATGACCGAGCTGGCGGAGAATATTGACATTCAACGCGCTTATTTGACGGTGTAACGACCAAAACTTCAACTGTCGCGGCAACCGAAGATCGTTCATAACTAGCAAGAGATCATCGGGGACGACATGGCGCAGAAACCGACCAAGCTGAAGGCCCTTCCGACCGCGGAGCCATCGCCGGACTATGTCCTCGACTCCCAGGTCGGCTTCCTGATGCGCGTGGCGATGCAGCGCCACACCTCCATCTTCATGTCCAACATGATCGAGGATCTGACCCAGACGCAATTCGCCGTGCTGGCGAAGCTGCATGAGGTCGGCCCGAGTTCACAGAACCATCTGGGGCGGCTGGTCTATCTCGATGCCGCGACCATCAAGGGGGTTGTGGATCGGCTGGGTCTGCGCGGCTTCATCACCACCGGTAGTGACCCTACGGATCGCCGTCGCCGTGCGGTGTCGCTGACCGAGAAGGGCGCCCGTGTGGTCGATGCGGCAATCCGCGTTGCAGCGGAGGTCAGCGCCAAGACGCTGCGACCGTTGACGGCCGAAGAGCAGCGCACGCTGACGCGGTTGCTGAAGAAGATTACCTGATCAGACTTTGGCGTTGAGCAGCGCCTTCACGCGCTGCGGCGAGACCGGCAGCTGCGTGATGGCCCCGGGCAGGCCGAGCGCGTCGTCGATGGCCGCTGCAATCGCCGCGCCGACGGCATTGGTGCCGCCTTCGCCGGCGCCCTTGAGCCCCATCGGGTTCAGCGGGCTCGGCGCATCCTCGGAAATGATCACTTCGACATCAGGTACTTCGCGGGCCGTCGGCATCAAATAGTCCGCGAAGGTTACCGCCAGCGGTTCGCCGCGGTCGTCATAGGTGAACTCTTCATAAAGCGCACCACCGATGCCTTGGGCCACGCCGCCAACGATTTGGCCATCGACCAGCATCGGGTTGATCGCTTTGCCGATGTCATAGGCGACAAGATACCGCTCGACGCTGATGCCGCCTGTATCGCGCGCCAGCGAGACCACGGCGACATGGACGCCGTATGGGTAGGTCATATGCTTGGATTCGAACGACGCTTCGGCGAACAGGCCAGGTTCGCTATCACCGACCAGATTGCCTCCCGGTTCGAGCGCCTTTGCGATCTCGCCGAGCGTCATCGATGGGCCGGTACTGCCATCAAGGCGGACAATCTCGCCATCGACGATATCGAGTTGATCGGCCGTCAACTGCATCAATTCAGCTGCGGCCGCGAGAGCCTTGTCGCGCAGCTTCAGTGCGGCTTGCCGCGTCGCTTCGCCTGTCATCACGGAGACGCGCGAGGCGAAGGCGCCGAGGCCCCTGGCAATACGGTTGGTCTGGCCGTGGATCACGCTGACATTGTCATAGCTGGCGCCGAGTTTCTCTGCGCAAATCTGAGCGATGACAGTTTCGACGCCCTGGCCGACCGAAGCGGCGCCGGTGACGACTTCCACGAGCCCGTCGGTCCCGACATTGATCCGCACATCGTCGAATGGGCCAAGACCGCTTTTCTCGACGAACATGGCGACACCGGAGCCGACCAGTTCGCCCGCCTTGCGACGCGATGTAATCTGCGTCTGCAGGTGGTCCCAGCCGATGCCATTCAGCGCCTTGTCCAGCAACTTCGGATAGTCGCCTGAATCCAGCACGATGTCGGTGCCGAGCGTTTCCAATGCACGCGTGACCGGCATCTCGCTGGTCGCGATGAGGTTACGGCGGCGGACCTCGACGCCGCTGATCCCCACTTTGGCCGCGACCGCATCCAGCAAGCGTTCGCGCACGAAGGTGCTCTCATAGCGGCCGGGCGCGCGATAGGTGCCGCCAGGCGTCTTGTTGGTCAGGCGGATATGGCCGAGCACGCGATAGGCGGGAATGCGATAGGGGCCGGGCAGCATCGCAGCGGCGAGGTCGGGCACGGTGGCGGCATGCGTGCGCATGTAGCCGCCCTGATCGTGGAAGAACTCGTTGTCGATGGCCAGAATATTGCCGTCGCGATCGATCGCCGCGCGGATGTGATGGGTCTGCTGCCGCGAGTGATTGGCCGCGATCAGATGCTCGCGGCGATCCTCGATCCATTTTACCGGGCGGCCGAGGCGCAGCGCGGCCAGACACACCAGTACGTCCTCGGGATACATCTCGCCGCGAATGCCGAAGCCGCCGCCTACATGGCCTTCGAACAGATTGGTGTTGGCAGCGGTGCGGCCAAACATTTTCGCAAGCTGGTCGCGATTCCAGTGCGGCACTTTCGCAGCGCCGTACATTTCCAGCATGTCGGTCTCGGCGATGTAACGGCCAATGGCCCCGCGCGTCTCCAGGGGAACGCCGGAATGACGGCCGATGGAGAGCGAAAGGCTGACTACGGCATGCGCTTTGGCGAACGCTCCATCGACGTCGCCATAACCTTTCTCGATCAGCGCGGTCTCGGTCGGTAGTCCGTCGCGGAACTCGCCGATCTCGCCATCGGCCTGCAGGATCACCGGCAGTTCTTCTATCTCGACCTCGACACGCTCGGCGGCGTCTTCGGCAAGATAGGGGTCTTCGGCGAACACGACGGCGACGGGATCGCCGACATAGCGCACCTTGTCCTTGGCCAGAATGGTCTGGCGATAGGCGGCGAGTTGCTCCAGCCGCGTCAGACGGAAATCAATCGGCGGAATCTCGGAGACATCGGCAAAGCTCCAGGCGGCGACCACGCCCGGAATCGCCAGAGCCGGCGCGAGATCGACCGAGACGATATTGCCGTGCGCGTAGTTCGAACGCACCACACGCATATAGAGTTGGTTCGGGAAGTTGATATCGGCGGCAAACTTGCCCTGGCCGCGCAGCAGCGGGCCGTCTTCCTTGCGAGTGACGGATTGGCCAACCAGTCCCGGTTTGGCGGCAGCAGTCACGACTGGCGCATCTCCACCGCGGCGGCGCGGACCGCCTTGATGATGTTCTGATACCCGGTGCAGCGACACAGGTTCGACGACAGCACGTCGATCAGATCGTGATCGGAAATATCTGGTTCACGCTCCAGCACGCCGACGGCGAGCATCAGGAAGCCGGGTGTGCAGAAGCCGCATTGCAGACCATGGTTCTCCATGAAGGCGCGCTGCATCGGGTGCATCTCGTCGCCATCGGCGAGGCCTTCGACGGTGCGGATCTGCTTGCCGTCCGCCTGCTGTGCGAACATCAGACATGAGCGCACTGGTTCGCCATTGACCAGCACGGTGCAGGCGCCGCACACGCCGTGCTCGCAGCCGATATGCGTGCCGGTCTGGCCACAGTCCTCGCGGATCGCGTCGGCGAGGGTCCGGCGCGACTCCACGCGAATGGCGTGGGACTGACCGTTGATGATGAGGGTGATATCGGTCTTGTCGCTCATGCAAGTTTTCCGTTGCTTGGCAATTTTCCGCTGCTGCGCAGGGCCGCACGAATGCGCTGCGGCGTTGCCGGCATTTCGTCGATGGAGATTCCGAATGGCGACAGCGCATCGTTGATTGCGGAGATCACCGCTGCCGGCGCGCCGATGGCGCCGCCTTCGCCGAGGCCCTTGGCTTTGGTGATCGAATTGCCGGTCAGGGTCTCGACGTGATGCAGCTCGATCTCGGGAATTTCGTGTGTCGTCGGCGGCAGGAAATCCGCCAGCGTGCTGGTCAGGATGTTTCCGGTCTCGTCATAGATGATCTCTTCCAGCAGCGCGTTGCCGATGCCCTGCGCGACGCCGCCATGGACTTGGCCGTCGGCGATCATCGGATTGATGATCAGCCCGGCATCCTCCGCGACCAGAAATTTCTCCATCTCGACGCGGCCGGTCTCGATATCGACCTCGACGATCGCGACATGGCAGGCGTTGGAGAAGGTGCCCGACGGATCGTAGGTGCCGGTCTCGGTGAGGCCCGGTTCGATCTCGCCCTTGAAGATGTGGGTCTGGTGATAGGCCGCACGCGCCATCGATGCGATGGTGACGGAGCGATCGGTGCCGATGACATGCGCCGAGCCGGACTGCAGCGCGATGTCTTCGGGCGCTGCTTCAAGGAAATGGCTCGCCATCTTCAGCAGTTTGGCGCGGATCTTTTGCGCGGCCAGCAGGCTGGCGCCGCCCGACAGCACCAACGAACGGCTGGCAAATGTGCCCCAACCATAGGGCGAGCGGTCTGTGTCGCCGTGAACCACCTTGATGAATTCCGGATCGATGCCGATCTCGTCGGCGATGATCTGCGCCAGTGATGTGCGCAGTCCCTGGCCATGCGGCGACGAGCCGATCCGTGCTTCGACGAAGCCCGAGGGATCGATGGTGAGATACACGGTCTCGAAGCCCGGCGTGATCTCCATGCCGCGCGCCGCAAAAGCGGGACTGCCATAGCCGGTGCGCTCGGAGAAGGTGGCAAAGCCGATCCCGAGATAGCGGCCGGCATCGCGCGCGATTTTCTGGCGCTTGCGGAATGCGTCGAGGTCGATGGCCTTGATGGCCATCTCCATGGTTTCCTTATAGCTACCGTCATCGAAGACGAGCCCGGTCGCCGACGTATAGGGAAACTTGTCGATGAGATTTCGACGCCGCAGTTCGGTCGGCTCTATGCCGAAGGCGGCGGCAGCCTTGTCCATGAGACGTTCGAGCACGAAGGTGATGACCGGCCGCGAGACGCCGCGATAGGGCGCCATCGGACAGGTATTGGTCATCACGCCGCGCGAGCGACAATCATAGGCGCGGACGTCATAGGGGCCGGGGAGTTCGGCCAGTGCCATCAAGGGCTCGACGCCGCAGGTCGTCGGGAAACAGGAATAGGCGCCGATATTGGCGACGATATCGCCGCGCAAAGCGAGCAGCTTTCCGCTCTTGTCGAATGCGCCTTCGAGCTGGACGTGTTGATCGCGGCTGTGAAAGCTCGCAATCAGGTTTTCGCGGCGATCCTCGGTCCAGGCCACGGAGCTGCGCAATTTGCGCGCCAGCCAGACCAGCAGCACATATTCCGGCGCCAGCGACATCTTTTGGCCGAAGCCGCCGCCGACGTCAGGCGCGATGACACGCAGATCCGATTCCGGAATGCCGAGGATGTCGCACACCGCCGTGCGCGTTAGATGCGGCATCTGCGTGGTGCAGGTCAGTGTCACGCGACCGGTCGATCCGTCATAGGAGGCATGACCTGCGCGGGCCTCCATAGGCGTCGCATTCTGACGGTGCGAGCGCGCTTCAACGTGCAGCACCTTGTGTGCGGTCTTCCAGATATCCTCGAAGCCGGGTGTCGCGATGCGACCTTCGACGATGACGTTGTGCTTGGTGTCGGCGTGAACCAGCGGAGCATCTTCGGCAAGCGCATCCATCGCATCGATCAGCGGTGCGCCTTCGGATATCTCGACCTCGACTTGATCGGCGATGTCCTCCGCCTGATCCTTGCTTGGCGCGTAGACGGCCGCGATGGACTCACCTGTGAACCGCACGACTCCATCGGCAAGGATCGGCTGACCGACCGCGACATAGTTGAACTTGCTCAGCATCGGCCGGATCGGCTTCAGCTTTGCGAGGTCCTTGGCCGTGACGATGCCTGTGCCCTCTGGTGCAGTAATATTCTCGATCGTTCCGGCAGCCACGCTGCTGCGGACGAAGCGCACCCAGTGTGTGGCCGGCATATCCGCCGTGAAACGGCCGCGGCCGGTGACGAGGGCGGGGTCCTCGAGCCTGCGGATCGAACGCCCGACCCAGGTCGTGCCGGTGCCCTTGGTGTGGACCGTCATTGTGCCGACCGCTCCAGTGCGCGCCGCGTCACGGCGCGGACCAGATCGCAGCGATATTCCGCAGTGGTCTGGATATCCTCCAGCGGCTCGATTGCATTCGCTGCGGCTTCACCGGCGGCGACGAACAGGTCCGGCGAGGGAACCTGACCGTTCAACACGTCTTCGGCCTCAGTGATCCGTCGCGCACGATCCTCGGCACCGCCAATGCCGACATGTGCATCGGCGATCAGGCCATCGACGAGACGATAGGTAACGAGTGCGGCAGACATCGCAAAATCGCCCGCACGGCGGCTGAATTCATAGAAGCCGAACTTGGTATCGTCGGGCAGCAGCGGCAAGCGCGCTTCGGCGAGGAACTCATCCTCGGCCAGCGATGTCGACATGATGCCTTCGAGGAAATCGGTGACCGGCACGATGCGTTCGCCGCGCACACTCTTCACGACCAGCTTAGCGTCCAGCGTCGCCGCGACGAGGCACCATTCCGATGCAGGGTCGGCATGGGCGAGGCTGCCGCAAAACGTGCCGCGCATCCGGATCGGATAATGCGCGATGTGGCTGACCACGAAAGCGAGGAGCTTACCAAGCGGACCGTCGATGACAGGCTTGTGGAATGCGCCGTGGCGCACCCGCGCGCCAATCGAGAGATAGTCGCCGTCGACAGCGAGGCGGTCGAGCCCTTCGACCTCATTGATATCGATCAAGTGTGCTGGCCGCGCCATGCGGAACGCCATGATCGGCACCAGGCTCTGGCCGCCCGCCAGAATGCGGCCATCGAGCGGCGCAAACTCGGCCAATGCACTCACAACTTCATCCACGGTGCGTGGGACGTGTCGCGTGAACGGCGCCGGCTTCATATGGAAAAACCCCGGGCAGGAGGGCCAAAATTCACTTGTATGCTAACAATCGTCTTTTGGAAGTCAATCAGTGTCGCTGACGCAAAACGGGGCGTTCGCCGCCTGCGTTTTGATCACACGGGGATAGCTGAATTCGCCGAGTCGAGCGCGCTAAGTTTCAGGCGATATCGCGCTGCAGCGCGAAGTCATCCAGCAATGGCGAGCGTTTGCCCGCGATCATCCCGCCGATCAGTTGCGCTGCGAGATAACTGAAGGTGATGCCGTTCCCGCCATAACCATAGGCGGCATAGAGATGCGGATGGCCGGGGACAGGGCCGATCAGGGGCAGGCCATCGCGCGTGGTGTCGAAAGTGCCGGCCCAGCGATAGTCGATGGCAAGTTCGGCACGTGGCCAGAGCGCTGCGAGCTTCTCCTTCAGCGAACGTGCCTTGGCAGGGATCAGGGCATCGCGTGCATCGGGATCGATGATCTCATCGCTGTCTTCGCCGCCGATGATGATGCGGCCGGATGCGGTGGTTCGGGCGTAGAGATAATCCTTGCTGTCTTCCCAGATCAGTACGCCGTCGCGCCAGAGTCTGTCCGGCTGCGGCTTGGTCGCGATCGCCCAGCTTGAAGAGGGTTTCTGTACCGTTGTGTGCACGATATCGGGCATAACATAGCCGGTGGCCAGCACGACGTGGCGGGCCTCGATGGTGTGGCCGTCAGTCAATTGAACGCCGACGGCGTGGCCTGCGGAGTCGAACGCGGTCGTCTCCGCCTCGAATAATCGCGCGCCGCGCGCCGTGGCGACATTCATCAGCCCCAGTGCCAGTTGCAACGGATCGGAATCTGCCGAGTCCGGCGAGATGATGGCACCCGCCCGGGCAATGTCGTATTCGGACAGGAGGGTCTTGTGATCGAGGAGTGTGCCGGGCAGGCCGGCGCGCGCGCGAAGCGCGTGTTCCTCGATCAGCCCTTTAGCACTCTCGCCTGCGGCAAGATAGAGCGAGTTCTTCGCGCGCATGTCACATCGCAGGTTGAGCGTCCGGACCAGCGCCTTCAATCCATGGACGGCGTCATAGCTGGCGCGATAGGCACGCGCGGCGCGCTCATAGCCATAGAGATGTGTCAGCTCCTGCAGCGAACGATCGATCTCCCACAGCAGCATCGACGTGCTCGCTACTGTACTGCCGCGCCCAGGCAATTCGCGATCGACGATGACCACATCCAGTCCCTGCCGCGTCAGTTGCTCGGCCATCAAGGCGCCGGTGATGCCGCCGCCGACGATCAGGGCATCGCACGTGATGTCTTCGGTGAGGGGCTGACGGGGCGCATGCTGCAGGCCGGCAAACCACGGCGAATGTCCGCCGCGCAAATCAGCATGCTCGGTGGTATCGGGATCGAGATCGGAAATGGGGCACCATGAGGCTGGGGAAGCAAGGCGCTGTCCGCGCCTCGTATCGAAGTCACGTGACAATTTCCCGGGTCCTGTTCCGTTCCCTGGGGGAGCGCGCGGGCGCGCAGGCTGCTCCAGATTCTCGCAGGCCACAGCGCGGTCCCGAGCCGGCTTCTCTATGACCCTGGATCAGAGATAAGTGATTTCAATGGGTTAGATACCCGTAGCAAGATCGGCGCGGTGACGTTAAACAGGCGCCAAACCAAACCAGACGATGTGAGCCGGACCAACCGGGGCTTTACCGCTCCAGCGTGGTTTCTATCTCATTCATTGCTCAAAGGACGCCGCGACCGTGACCATGAACAGCCTGCCTTTGCCGCAGCTTTCCCTCCCGAAAGACAAGATCAAAATCCTTCTGCTCGAAGGCGTGAACGACAGCGCGGTCGAGCTGATCGAGGCGGCGGGCTATTCGAGCGTGACGCGGCTCTCCAAGGCGCTCGGTGGCAATGAGCTGAAGGAAGCGCTCAAGGGCGTACACATTCTCGGTATCCGGTCGCGCACGCAGATCACCCAGGACGTGCTCGATGCCGCGGACCGGCTGATCGCGATCGGTTGCTTCAGCGTCGGCACCAATCAGGTGGATATCGACGCGGCGCGCCGTAGTGGCATTCCGGTGTTCAACGCGCCGTTCTCGAATACGCGCTCGGTTGCCGAACTGGTGATCGGCGAGATCGTCATGCTGTTCCGCCGGATCATCTCGCGCTCCAATCTGGCGCATGAAGGCGGTTGGGAGAAATCGGCCAATAACAGCTATGAGGTACGCGGCAAGACGCTGGGCATCGTCGGCTACGGCAGCATCGGCTCGCAGCTCTCGAACCTGGCGGAAGCGCTGGGCATGCGCGTGATCTTCTACGATCACACCGATCGACTGCGTCACGGCAACACCGAACCTGTCGGAAGCCTGCAGGAACTGCTGGCGCAGAGCGATGTGGTCAGCATGCATGTGCCGGAAACCCCGGCCACGCAGGGGATGATCGGTCGCGACGAGTTCACCGCCATGAAGGACGGCGCCTATTTCATCAACAACAGCCGCGGCACGGTGGTTGATCTCGATGCGCTCGCCGATGCACTGCGCCAGGGCAAACTGCGCGGTGCGGCCGTCGACGTATTCCCCGTCGAGCCCAGCTCCAATCAGGAGCGTTTCGTTACCCCGCTGCAGGGTCTGGAGAACGTCATCCTGACGCCGCATGTCGGCGGCTCCACCGAGGAGGCTCAGGAGCGCATCGGCGCGGAAGTCGCACGCAAACTGATCGACTACAGCGACAGCGGGTCGACTATGGGCACGGTGAACTTCCCGCAGGTACAACTGCCGGCACGCCCGTCAGGTACCCGGTTCATCCAGGTCCAGCGCAACGTTCCGGGCATGCTGGGACGGCTGAACGAGGTGCTGGCGCGCCATGCGGTCAACATTGCCGCGCAATATTACGAGACCAACAACGACATCGGCTATGTCGTTCTCGATGCCGATGCATCGGCGGCGGATAGCGAGCGGGTGCTGGCGGATATTCGGGCGCTGGAAGGTACGATCCGCGCCCGCTTGTTGTATGAATACAAGGACTGAGCCCTGGTTCTGCTCAACGAACGACATGGAATAGACGCTTGAAGCACGAGGACATCCGTTTCTCCATTGCCCCGATGATGGACTGGACCGACCGGCATTGCCGCGTCTTCCATCGTCTGCTGTCGCGACGGGCGCGGCTCTATACGGAGATGCTGACGACGGGCGCCGTGATCCATGGCGACCGCGCGCGGTTGCTTGGCTTTGACGTCAGCGAACATCCGGTGGCGCTGCAGCTTGGTGGTTCGGAGCCGGCGCACCTCGCAGAGGCTGCGAAGATCGGCGCGGATTTCGGCTATGACGAAATCAACATCAATGTCGGCTGCCCCTCGGATCGAGTGAAGGACGGCCGCTTCGGTGCTTGCCTGATGGCCGAGCCGGATCTGGTAGCGCGCGGTGTGGCCGCGATGAAGCAGGCTGTCGATGTGCCGGTCACCGTCAAGTGCCGCATCGGCATTGATGATCAGGATCCCGAAGTCGCACTCGATACGCTGGCACGCGCGGTGGTCGCCGCCGGCGCCGACGGCCTGATCGTGCATGCGCGCAAGGCGTGGCTCAACGGCCTGTCGCCGAAAGAGAACCGCAACATTCCGCCGCTGAACTACGACCGCGTCTATCGGCTCAAGGCGGCGATGCCCGACGTGCCGATCGTCATCAATGGCGGCATCATCGGCATCACTGAAGCCGCTGCTCATCTCGCGCATGTGGATGGCGCGATGCTCGGCCGCGCGGCCTATCAGGAGCCGTGGCGGCTGCTGTCGGTGGATCCCGAATTGTTCGGCGAGCCCGCGCCGCATGCGACGATGAAAGACGCCTTCGCGGCGATGATGCCCTATATAGAGGATCAACTCGCGCAGGGCACGCGGCTGCATTCGATCACCCGGCATTTTGTCGGCGCATTCCACGGCGTGCGCGGCGCACGCGCCTTCCGGCGTTATCTGGCGGAGAATGGCGTCAAGCATGGTGCGAGCATCAATGTGCTCCGAGAAGCCATTGCGCAGGTCGAGGACGAGCCTGCGGAGTCGGTCGCGGCTTAGTTACGGATAGCCGCGCAGCATCAGTCTGTCGGCGCGGACTTCCCAGCTTTCCAGGCGATCGAGAAAGCTCATGCCAAGCAGATTGGTCTTCATCTGTCCGCGCGGCACCACCAGTGCCGGGACGGATCGCTCGACCAGCTTGCCAACAGCGAGGCGATCCAGCGTCAATCGCGCCGCCTTGGTGCGGCCGCCCGCAGTCTCGACGTCGACATTGTAGTCGAGCAATTCGAGCGGCAGGCCCGCGGCCTTTGCGGTTTCATAAGTCAGCACCACCGAGGTTGCGCCGGTATCGATCACCATCGCCGTCTGGACGCCGTTGATCTTGGCCTGAAGCCCGAACTCGCCAGTGTTGCCGCGCGGGACGTCGACCAGCCGCAGTGGCGGCGGGCTCTGCTTGCGCAAAATTTCTGTGACGAGATTGCCGGCCTTGGAGATCTGCTTGGGATCGCCATAGGCGAGGGCGGCGCCTGCCGTCGCGACAATGACGATGACGAGAAGAAAAACCCGGCTCATGGCGAGCCTCTCAGGTGGCCGCGGATGTCCTCTTCGCTGCGTATGTCGACGAAGGCTCCAGCCCCGCCTCGGCCATGCGGGCCGGCAGCAGCGCCATCGTGTCCAGACGCTCCGCGCTGTCCATTTTTCCCCAGCGCGCGATCTCCGGCAGCGTGCGTCCGCAGCCGAGGCAGAGCTTGGTCTTGGGGTCGATGAAGCAGACTGCGATGCACGGCGTTTCTTTGCTCATCCAGTAATATTGAAGCGGATCCGCTCGCTTGCGCAAGCGTCGAAATCACAGCCCGGTTCCTGCATTCATGATGGGTTTGTTACGGGCTCGGCGTTTTTCGTCGGCGACGTTCATCTCGTAATCGGGCTGCAGCGGTGGCCCATCGGGCGCCATCGGCGCAAGCGCGGACATCACACGCTCCGGCGGGAAAGTGATGATCACCTCGGTGCCGATCCGCAGTTTCGATTTCAGTGTGAAGGTGCCGCCATGCATGTCGATCAGGCTCTTGGCGATCGGGAGACCGAGACCGGCACCCTGTTCAGCCGATTTGATCGAGTTCGATCCCTGGCCGAAGGAGGCCAGCACGATCGGGATCTCGTCTTCGGCGATGCCCGAACCGGTGTCCCTGCAGCTTAGATACTGACCGCCGGAGGCGGTCCAGCCGACCTTGAGCCAGATCTCCCCGCCCTGCGGCGTGAACTTGATCGAATTCGACAGCAGGTTCAGCACGATCTGCCGACAAGCGCGCTCGTCGCCCCAGACCCGCGGCATGCCGTGTTCGAACACTTCGTGGATGGTGATGCCGCGGCTCGATGCGCGCAGCTTCAACAGGTGATGGCAGTCCGCGACGACATGCACGAGCGAGACGGCTTCTTCGTTGAGTTCGTAGCGGCCGGCTTCGATGCGCGACAGGTCGAGGATCTCGTTGATGAGATTCAGAAGGTGCACGCCGGAATTATGGATGTCGGCCGAGTAGTCCTTGTAGACCGGCACGGCATGGCCACCGAAGATCTCGCTCTTCATCACTTCGGAGAAGCCGAGAATGGCGTTCAGCGGCGTGCGCAATTCATGGCTCATCTGCGCGAGGAAGCGCGACTTGGCGACATTGGCGGCTTCGGCGCGGTGGCGCGCTTCGTCGGAGATGGCCTTGGCCTGTTCGAGCTCGCCGATCAGGGCATCTTTCTCGGCACGGGCTTCCAGTGTCGCGAGCGTTGTCGAGTGCAGGCGCTGCGCCAGAAGCGCGAAATAGCCTTCGGCTGCGACAGCCAGAACGGCCAGCACGTAGTTGTCGAAGGTGCCGCGCAGGATGAAGCTCAGCGCGACGCCGAGGGTCACTGGCGCCGTGGCGGCAAAGGCGGCAATCGGCAGGCTCGCGGCGAGCATGCTGGAGACCGCGACCACCAGCAGCATCAGGAACATCATCAGCGAATTGGAGACGACGTCGACGCCGGTCGGATGCACCAGGATCACCGTCCACGACAGGCCGTAGAGCAGGTCCAAAAAGATAAAGCGCAGCCGCCATTTATGCGTGCTGTTGGGTGTCGGTGTTTCCGCCAGATAGCGATTGCAGGCGCGCAGGATCACCGCGTGAATGCACAGCATTCCGCATGACCATGCGGCGGCCGGCAGCGGCTGCATCCAGAACCCGAACAGGATGCCTGTGCCGACCACCAGCAGCGTGATGACGAGCGAGGCGGAGAGGCGGGTCTGGGCGTATTGGCGGAGCAGTTCGCGATCGAATGCGGGGCGTGTTCCTGAAGTCGAGGTCAGCCGGTCGCGCGCTTCGCGCACCCGCTGTTGTGCCGCCCGGCGATTGCGCGGCGGAACAGCGACGGGCGTTTCAGCCGGAAGCTGGACGACCTCGGGCCTGGCGGCGGGCTCACTCATCACTCGTACACAAATCCTGCACGCAAACGCGCGCGGTTTTTCACAGACCCTATCTGTGCCGCACAATCATTAAGAGGTGCCTTAAAGAACGAAGTAATCCGGTTAATATTCAATAAAAATGGTATCGACGGAGGGCGCCTGTCGGGCGCCGCTCCGCCGTGATTTGTTCAGTAAACCTAGATGGTTACCGGGGCAATCTTGCCAAGAGGCTTGAAGTGTCCCACCGCTTGCCACCGAGTGCTTCGACCTCGCCGTAGAACTGATCGACAGTGGCCGTGACCGGCAGGCTGGCGCCGTTGCGGCGGGCCTCGGCGAGACAGATCGAGAGGTCCTTGCGCATCCATTCGACGGCGAAGCCGAAGTCGAATTTTCCGTCATTCATGGTCTTGTGGCGGTTCTCCATCTGCCACGACTGCGCGGCGCCCTTGGAGATCACCTCGACCACCGCATTGACGTCGAGACCGGCCTTCTTGGCGAAGTGAATGCCTTCGGACAGTGCCTCGACGAGGCCGGCGATGCAGATCTGGTTGACCATCTTGGTGAGCTGGCCGGAGCCTGCGGGACCGAGCAGCTTCTGCATCTTGGCGTAGGCGGTGATCACCGGTTCGACCTTGGCATAGGCAGCTTGGGTGCCGCCGCACATTACGGTCAGGGCGCCGTTCTCTGCGCCAGCTTGGCCGCCCGACACTGGCGCGTCGATGAACTGGAAGCCGGCCTTGGTCGCAGCCGCATCGAGCTCGCGGGCCACTTCGGCGGAGGCGGTGGTGTGATCGACGAAGATCGCGCCCTTGGTCATGCCGCTGAATGCGCCGTCAGCGCCGATGGTGACCGAGCGCAGGTCGTCGTCATTGCCGACGCAGCACATCACGAAGTCCTGGCCTTCGGCAGCCGCTTTCGGGGTTGCTGCGGACTTGCCGCCGAACTTCTCCACCCATGCTTTGGCCTTGGCTGCGTTGCGGTTGTAGACGGTGACCTCGTGGCCGCCCTTGGTGGCAAGGTGACCGGCCATGGGGAAACCCATGACGCCGAGACCGATAAATGCAACTTTGGCCATGTCCGTACCCTTTGGATGCTGTCGGCTTTGCTGCCGAACGTCGACTGTTGGGAAGTGAGGCGCCGCCCTGGTTGGTGGCGGCGAGATCGCTGGTGATGAGGAGCGCCAGCATAGTCGCTGCACAGGACGCGGCAAAGCCCCCGTTACCGCTCATGGCTGCAGCCGCTTATGGTGCGCTGCAAAAGAAAATCTGGTGCCGGTCTTGTGCCAGAGCAATCTCGGAATTCTCAACATAGCCTAGAAACGGCATGGACTTAGGGCGGAAGTTCTCTATCTGTGCGGTCTAGTTTGTCCGTCGATCGGGAGACACGCATTGAGCGTTTCGCAGCAGCAGGTTCTGGATGGTCTGGCCAAGGTGACATCGCCGCGCGGCGTGCCGCTGATCCATGCGGATGTTTTGTCCGAGATCGTCGTAACCGACGGCAAGGTGCTGTTTTCGATCAATGTGGACGCCGCTGAAGCGCGGGCCTGGGAAAGCGTGCGCGCGCAGGCGGAAGCCGCGGTGCGGGCGATCCCTGGTGTCACCGGTGCAATGGTCGCGCTGACCGCCGAGCGAAAGCCGGGCAGCGCACCGCCTGCGCCGCAGCGCCACGACCACGCAGGACATTCCCATGGTCCCGGTGGGCATTCGCATGGTCCGCAGTCCGGCGGCGTACAGCCGGTCTCGGCGCATCGCCCGCATGCGAACCCGGCCAACTCGCCAATGTCAAAACAGGCTGAAATTCCTGGCGTTGCCGCGATCATCGCGGTGGCCTCGGGGAAGGGCGGTGTCGGCAAGTCCACGACGGCGCTCAATCTGGCGCTGGGCCTGCGCGATCTCGGCCTGAAGGTCGGTCTGCTCGACGCAGATATCTATGGTCCTTCGGTGCCGCGGCTGACCGGCATCAATGAAAAGCCTGTTCTCGACGACAACAGGAAGATGATCCCGATCGAGCGCTTTGGCCTGTCGATCATGTCGATCGGCTTCCTGGTCGAGGAAGAGACCGCGATGATCTGGCGCGGGCCGATGGTGATGTCGGCGATCACCCAGATGTTGCGCGATGTCGCCTGGGGTACGCTCGACGTCCTTATCGTCGACATGCCCCCCGGCACCGGAGATGCACAGCTCACGCTGGCGCAGAACGTGCCCCTGAAGGGCGCTGTGATTGTCTCGACGCCGCAGGATCTGGCGCTGATCGATGCGAGGCGCGGCCTTGCGATGTTTACCAAGGTCAATGTGCCCGTGCTCGGCATCATCGAGAATATGAGTTATTTCCAGTGCCCGGAATGCGGCACGCGCTCCGACATTTTCGGCCATGGCGGCGCCCGTCATGAGGCCGAGCGGCTCAAGGTGCCGTTCCTCGGCGAAGTGCCGCTGCATATGTCCATCCGCGCCATGTCGGATGCCGGCACGCCGGTGGTCGTGAGCGAGCCCGACGGCCCGCACGCCGCGATCTATCGGGCCATCGGCACGCAGATCCGCGACCGGTTGCAGGGCGTTATTGCGGCAGCGTAACCCGGCCGGTGGCCGGGGCCGAGATGTCGCATAGAACTTTCGTTCAATTGGGCTGGCAACGACGTTCGTCGTGTTTTCCGCGGTCGAATAACCGTGTTAGACAGCCTCTGCACCAGAGCGTCTTCGGTTGAATCGCGCAACGATTTGCCGCTGAATATGCTCAAAGGAATTCTAGGGAAAACGCCCGCAAAAGGAGAGCTTGAATGAAGCGTCGTGAGTTTTTGAAGGTTTCGACGGCCGGCGCCGCGGTGGCCGCCGTTGCCTCGCCGGCGATCGCGCAGTCCGCGCCCGAGGTCAAATGGCGCCTCGCATCGAGCTTCCCGAAGTCGCTCGACACCATCTATGGCGGCGCCGAGATGATGGCGAAGCAGGTCGCCGAAATGACTGACAACAAATTCCAGATCCAGGTCTTCGCGGCCGGAGAACTGGTCCCCGGTCTGCAGGCGCTCGATGCGACCTCGAACGGCACCGTCGAAATGTGCCACACTGTGTCCTACTACTATGTCGGCAAGGATCCGACCTTCGCGATCTATGCGTCGGTGCCGTTTGGCCTGAACGCACGTCAGCAGAATTCCTGGTGGTACCAGGGCGGCGGCGAGCAGCTCGGCAACGAGTTCTTCAAGAAATTTGGCGTCATCGGTCACCCTTGCGGCAATACGGGCACGCAGATGGGCGGTTGGTTCCGCAAGGAGATCAAGACCGTTGCCGATCTCTCCGGCCTCAAGATGCGCATCGGCGGCATCGCCGGTCAGGTGCTGCAGAAGGTCGGCGTCGTGCCGCAGCAGCTTGCCGGTGGCGACATCTATCCGTCGCTGGAAAAAGGCACCATCGACGCTGCCGAGTGGGTCGGCCCCTATGACGATCAGAAGCTCGGCTTCCAGAAGGTCGCGAAGTACTACTACTATCCAGGTTTCTGGGAAGGTGGCCCGACGGTCCACGCCTTCACCAACCTCGAGAAGTACAACGCGCTGCCGAAGAGCTATCAGGCGATCCTCACCAATGCCTGCGCCAATGCCAACAGCTGGATGGCCGCTCGTTACGACATGCAGAACCCGGCGGCGTTGAAGCAGCTCGTCGCGGGTGGCACGCAGTTGCGTCCGTTCACCAATGAAGTTCTGGACGCCTGCCTCAAGGCCACCAACGAACTCTGGGCTGAAATCTCCGCGAAGAACGCCGACTTCAAGAAGTCGATCGACGCGATGCAGGCCTATCGTTCGGACGAATATCTGTGGTGGCAGGTCGCCGAATACACCTTCGACAGCTTCATGATCCGCTCGCGTACCCGCGGCTGATCTTAAGCCTCGATCAAACATAAAGCCCGGCCTTCGCGAGAAGGTCGGGCTTTTTGTTGGGGCACGCACGCATGCCGCGCGGTATTGCCGGGCACGGAAATCCGCTAAGTCTCATGGACGCCGCAGAGCTTTTGTCCTTGAGAGATGCCGTCATGACCGAACCCGAGATCGCCGTAGCTGCCGAAATTCTCGCCCAAGCGCGCCGCAGCGGCATGCAGATTGAGGGACTTCCGGTCACGCCATCTTCGGTTGCGGAGGCGCACGAGATTCAGGATCGGGTTGCTGCGCTGGTCGGGGAGTCCATCGGTGCCTTCAAAGCCGGTGCGCCGCCCGAGGGCGAACCGACACGCGGTCTGATCGAAGCCCGGATGATCCGTTCGAGCCCGGCACATATGTCTGTGGCTGAAGTCCCGCATCTCGGCGTCGAGGGCGAGGTCGCCTTCCGCTTTACCCGCGATCTGCCGGCGCGCAGTGTGCCCTACACGCGCGACGAGGTCGTGAAGGCCGTCGCGGTGCTTCCGGTGATCGAAGTGGTTTCAAGCCGCTTCCGCGATCCGCTCAGTCGACCGAAGATGGAGCAGCTTGCCGATTGCGGCATCAATGCCGGGCTGGTCACCGGTCCCGAACGCACCGACTGGTCGCATCTCGATCTGCCGAACCTGCAGATGACCTTTATCGTGAATGGCGAGACGCAGATTGCGCGCAAGGGTGGCCACCCCACCGACGATCCCATCGCAGGCGCTGTCGCGCTGGTGAACATGATGCGCGACGGCGTGAAGGCCGGCCAGGTCGTGACCACAGGCAGCTGGACCGGACTGCCGTTCTTCAAACCGGGCGATCGGTGCACCGTCCGGTTCGAGGGGCTGGGCGAAGCCGAAGTGGTGTTCGACGGCTGAGCCCGACTTTCCCGTTACTTCGGGGGCCCGAAGTCCGGCATCGCCGGCATTTCGATCTGCGGGATCTCGATCTTCACGTTGGACGTATCCACAGCCGTGTTGTCGATCCAGTAAGTCACGAGACCGGGCCAGTAGATCACGATGATCACCAGGATGATCTGCATCCCGACCCATGGCAGGGCGCCAAGATAGATATCGCGGCTCTTCACTTCGGGCGGTGCAATGCCGCGCAGATAGAACAGTGCGAAGCCGAACGGCGGATGCATGAATGACGTCTGCATGTTCACGCAGAGCAGCACGCCGAACCAGACGAGATCGATGCCGAGCTTGGCCGCGACCGGAGCCAGCAACGGGATGATGATGAAGGCGATCTCGAAGAAGTCGAGAAAGAACGCCAGGAAGAACACGAAGATGTTCACGAAGATCAGGAAGCCGATCGCGCCGCCGGGCAGGCCGGTGAGCAGATGCTCGATCCAGCGCGCACCATCCATGCCCTGGAAGACGAGGCTGAAGCAGGTCGAGCCGATCAGGATGAACACCACCATCGAGGTCAGGCGCATGGTCGATGTCATCGCCTGGTCGATCAGCGGCCAGGTCAGGCGGCGATGCAGTGCGGCGAGCACCATTGCGCCGACCGCGCCCATGGCGCCGGCTTCGGTGGGCGTCGCGAGGCCGAGGCCGATGGTGCCGAGCACCAGGAAGATCAGGACGATCGAAGGGATCATGCCCCACAGCACGCGGCTGATGAGCTTCCAGTTCATGGGCTCGCGCGCATGTTCCGGGATCGGCGGCATCGCGCTCGGCTTCAGGATCGACAACACGACGATGTAGAGAATGAAGATCACGACCTGGATGATCGAGGGGCCGATGGCGCCGAGATACATGTCGCCGACCGAACGGCCGAGCTGGTCGGCGAGGACGATCAGCACCAGCGACGGGGGGATGAGCTGCGTGATGGTGCCCGATGCGGCGATGACGCCGGTGGCGAGCTTCATGTCGTAGCCGTAGCGCATCATGATCGGCAGCGAGATCACGCCCATGGCGATGACCGAAGCAGCAACGGTGCCGGTGATGGCGCCGAGCACGGCGCCGACGAGGATTACCGCATAAGCGAGACCGCCTGGGATCTTGCCGAACAACTGGCCGGTGCCTTCGAGCAGATCTTCAGCAAGGCCGCAGCGCTCGAGGATCGCGCCCATGAAGGTGAAGAACGGGATCGACAGCAGCAGGTCGTTCGAGATCGTGCCGTAGAAGCGGAACGGCAGCGCCTGCAGGAAGGACGGATCGAAGTGACCGGTGAAGATGCCGAGAATGCCGAAGAACAGGCCGACCGCGGCCAGCGAAAAGGCGACCGGGAAGCCGAACACCATGAAGCAGATCATGGTGCCGAACATCAGCGGGGGGAACACGCCGTAGGAAAACATCGGTGGTCCTGACTATCGAACTGGTTCTATCGAACGGATTGGTCGAAATGCGAGAGGCTGAAAAAGCGAACGCCGCTATTGCAGCGGCGCTTCGTAATGGGTGTCGATCTTGACGACGCCGGCGAGCGCGGCGATGCGCTTGGCGAGTTCGGCCACACCCTGCAGTAGCAGCAGACCAAAGCCGAGCGGCAGCACCAGTTTCACCGGCCACAGGATCAGGCCGCCCGCATTGCTGGAGACCTCCTGCGAATTCCATGAATTCAGGAAAAACGGGAACGTCATGTAAGTGAGGTATGTCATCGCCGGCAGCAGGAAGATGCAGAGGCCGATGATATCGATCCACAGCCGCGCGCGATCGGAGACCGCCGAATAGAGCAGATCGACGCGCACATGCTCATTGAGGCGCAGTGTCTGCGCCGCGCCGAAGAACACGATGCCCGCGAACATGTACCACTGGATTTCGAGCCAGCCGTTCGACGAATAGTTGAAGAGATAACGGATCGTGGCGTTGCCGGCGCTGACGAGGCAGGCGAGCAGCACGAGCCACTTGGCGATGAAGCCGAACACATCGCTCAGTGCATCGATCGCACGTGTGAATTTGAGTACGTCCACAGTTCCCCCCGAAAGTCGCCCCGCTGTCCGCTCATCACGTCTTTCTCACTGAGAAAGCGCAGCTTTTTCCGCTGGGCGAAAGAATTCGGCGGCACCATTTCAGCGCGTCATGCAATCGTCAATCGGAAATTGACGGTTTGTCGCAGGCCATTGGTCGAGGGAAAGGACGGAGCACCGCCGGTGGGTTACCCCCCGGTCACGCTCATATGCCGGCTGACGCTCGGCCGGTTGTGGCGGCGATCGATGATGAAATCGTGCCCCTTCGGCTTCAGGCCGATGGCGCGGTCGATCGTGGCGTTCAGGAGGTCGTTGTCGGCGGAAGCCCGCAGCGGCTTGCGCAGGTCGGATGCATCCTCGTGTCCGAGACAGGTATGGATCGTGCCGGTGCAGGTAATGCGGACGCGGTTGCAGGATTCGCAGAAATTGTGGGTCATCGGCGTGATGAAGCCGATCTTGCCGCCGGTCTCGGCGACGCGGACATAGCGGGCAGGACCGCCGGTATCGTCGGGCAGATCGGTCATCGTGAACTGACTGGCCAGGCGTGCGCGCAGCATAGACAGCGGCACATACTGGTCGATGCGGCCTTCGCCGATATCGCCCATCGGCATCACTTCGATCAGCGTCAGCGCCATATCGCGGCCGTGCGCCCATTCGATCAATGAGGGGATCTCGTCCTCATTCATGTTCTTCAAGGCGACGGCATTGATCTTCACGGCCAGGCCCGCAGCCTGCGCCGCGTCGATACCGGCCAGCACCTTGTTGAGGTCGCCCCAGCGCGTAATGGCGCGGAATTTCGCGGGGTCGAGCGTGTCCAGGGAGACGTTGATGCGCTTCACGCCGCAATCGGCCAGTTCATCGGCATACTTGGCGAGCAACGAGCCGTTGGTGGTCAGCGTCAGCTCTTTCAGCGCGCCGGTCTTGAGGTGGCGCGACAGTGAACGCACGAGGCCCATCACATTGCGCCGGACCAGTGGCTCGCCGCCGGTCAGCCGCAGCTTGGTAACGCCCTTGGCGATGAATGCGGAACAGAGCCGGTCGAGCTCTTCCAGCGTCAGCAGGTCGGCCTTGGGCAGGAAGGTCATGTCTTCCGACATGCAGTAGAAGCAGCGCAGATCGCAGCGGTCCGTCACCGAGACACGCAAATAGTTGATCCGCCGGCCGAACGGGTCGGTCATGGCAGAGGAGGCCAGGGCAGGGCTCAGCTCGGAGACGGTCATTCAGATGCCTGACTGCAAAACATGAATTGCTCGCGCGGCGAAAAACGCCGCACGTTCAATCTAGTCACGGGTTGCAGCTGGCACAATCACGCCAACGTATATGTTTGGTGGATCAGCGAGGTGCCGGGAACGGCGAGCCCGCCGCAGCTGCGGTGGCCGGGGCCGCGGCAGGCGCTGCTGCGCGCTTGGCGGCCTTGCGGGCGCGGCGCGGCGGCGTTGCGGGTTGAAGCTCGGCAACGACCGGGCTCGGATCGACCGTTGTCCGTGCCGGCGAGGTGAAATCCCCGGGAACGCGGGTAACGGTCACTGGAACCGTCATCGGCTGGAATTTTGCGAGGGTAAAGGTCGCGCTGAACCCGGTTTCCGTTGCCAGAGGCAGCGAGCAGGGGGTTTTGCAGCTCGGGCCAATGGACGTGACCACCTCTGCGCCGGGCGGAACCGAGTCGAATTGCACGGTAACCGGTTCCGGTGCCGACTTGAATGCGTCCATGGAGAACGACGTGCAACCGGCCAGGCTCAGGCCTGCCGCTGCCAAAACTATTACTCTACGCATGGGTATATCCGTCACGTTTTGCGGCTAGCCGCCATCCCCGGGCAACCATAGGAGCGTCGCACATATGACGCAACACGCAGGCCGCTTATAGTTAATTGATGGTTAATGAAGTCGCCAGACAACCTGAGAAACTCAATTATCTGAACAGGCTAGGCGAGGCGGCGGGGCAACAGGCGGTCGACAGTCGCCGGTAGATCGCGGAAATGGTCGATCACGATGTCGGGCTTGAGCTCGATAATCGGGACATCGGTATAGCCGAATGTAACGCCGATCACCGGGACATTGGCCCGCCGCGCCACACCGACATCGGGGCCGGCATCGCCGACCATGACAACGGACGACATCACGCCACCGGCACGCGCTACCGTCTGCTGCAGGATGACAGGATCGGGCTTCGCGACGCCGAACGTGTCGGCGCCGCAGATCGCCGCAAATCGGTTGGTCAGCTCCAGCTTTTCGAGCAGCAGCTTCGACAGCCATTCCAGCTTGTTGGTGCAAACCGCGAAGCGGTAGCCACGCCCCGCCATTTCGTCGAGCGCCGCAATCAGGCCCTCGAAGGGGCGCGACTCGTCGGCGATATGCTCCGCGTAATAAGCGATGAAATCCTCGGTCAGGCGTGTGACCTCATCCGGGCTCATTTCGCGCCCTTCGAGCTCGAGCCCGCGTTCGATCAGGCGCCGGGCGCCCTGGCCGATCATTTTCCTTGCGGATTCCAGCGGGACGGGGGCCAACCCCTCCTGATGAAGCACATGATTCAGCGCGCTGATGAGATCAGGGGCGGTATCGACGAGGGTGCCGTCGAGGTCGAAAACGACGAGGGGAGCAGGGGAAGCATCTGTCATGCAGGGATCGCTACCGGTCCGCGGCCGATCCCGCAAGGGGGGCGGACGTAGCCCAGCATCCCCCTGGGAATGCAGGCCTGCATTCCCAGGGAAAGCACGTCCTTCGCCCTGTTCCTTGCCCCCAAACGTCGCTAGATATGCGGCTCATCCCGTCCGCGGGACCGTTTTTGAACTGCAAGGACCGCCGCGCCGATGAATATGGACGAGCTGAAACGACAGGCTGCCGCCAAGGCGCTCGAACATGTGCGTGATGGCATGAAGCTCGGACTCGGCACGGGATCGACAGCGAAGCACTTCGTCGAACTGCTCGGTGAACGCGTGGCGGGCGGTCTCAAGGTTATTGGCGTTCCGACGTCTGAGGCCACGCGGGCCGATGCGCAGCGTTGCGGCGTACCGTTGACCACACTCGACGAGGTCGATCGGCTCGATCTCACGGTCGACGGTGCCGACGAAGTCGATCCGGCGCTGAATCTCATCAAGGGCGGCGGCGGCGCATTGCTGCGCGAGAAGATCGTGGCGGCGGCGTCCGACCGCATGATTGTCATCGCCGACGATTCCAAATGGGTGCCGACCCTCGGCCGCTTCCCGCTGCCTGTGGAAGTGATCCCGTTCGGCCTGTCGGCCACGCGCCGCGCGATTGCCGATGTGTTCGCCAAGTGCGGCCTATCCGGCGAAATGGCCATTCGCAGCGGCAAGGACGGTCATGCTTTCGTCACCGATGGCGGCCACTGGATCATCGACGCCCGGCTCGGGACCATCACCGATGCGCCCCGACTGGCCGGGCTGCTCGGCGCCATTCCGGGCGTGGTCGAGCACGGTTTGTTTATCGGCCTGGCAAGCACCGCCATGCTGGCAGGATCGCAGGGAATTCGCGTTTTCGAGCGTCCGTAACGGCGCAATCAAGGAGAATTGGAATGAAGAAGCTCTCGCACATGCTGCTGTCCGCTGGTCTAGCGCTCAGCGTTGCAGTGATCGCGCTGCCGGTCTCCGCGCAGCAGGCGTCTCCGGAAGGACAGGCGCGGCCGATCAAGCCGGCGTCGCCAGCTGCGATCGCTTACGCCAAGGAAATTCTGGCGATGAAGAACGCCAGCGCGATGTATGCCAATGCCGTGCCGAACATGGTTCAGCGCGTCAAGGATTCGCTGCTGCAGAGCAATCTGAACTATCAGAAAGATCTCAATGAGGTCGCCATCACCATCGCGCAGACGATGGCCGGGCGCGACAAGGAGATCACCGAGCAGATGGCGAAGATCTATGCCAGCGACTTCACCGAGGCGGAGTTGAAGGATCTTGCGACCTTCTACAAGTCGCCGCTCGGCCAGAAACTTCTGGTGCAGGAGCCCCAGTCGATTTCCGCCAGCATGACCTATATGCAGCAGTGGGCGCAGCAGTTTTCGGAGCAGGTCAACGGCCTGTTCCGCGCTGAAATGCGCAAGCGCGGCAAGGAAATCTAAGGGCGTAAGCTGAGGCCCGCTATCCCGGGCCTCAGTCCGCAGTTCGGAGCGATCATGGCTGACGTCGACGTCGATCTGTTTGTCATTGGTGGTGGTTCGGGCGGCGTGCGCGCCGCCCGTATCGCGGCCGGCTACGGCGCAAAGGTCATGGTGGCCGAGGAATATCGCTTCGGCGGCACCTGTGTGATCCGCGGCTGCGTGCCGAAGAAGCTGATGGTTTATGCCTCGCATGTCCAGCGCGAGATCGACGATGCCGCCGGTTTCGGATGGACCATTCCGACGGCAACATTCGACTGGTCGACCTTCATCGCCAACAAGGACAAGGAGATCGCCCGGCTTGAGGGCATCTATCAGTCCAATGTGGAGAAGACCGGCGCGACGACCGTCAAGACCCGCGCAGTGTTCGAGGATCCGCACACGCTGCGCCTCGGCACCGGCGAGACGGTGAACGCCAAGCATATCCTGATTGCGACCGGCGGCGCGCCCAATCATGGGCCGGCGATTCCCGGCATCGAGCATGTGATCTCCTCCAACGAGGTGTTTCATCTGCCTGAACTGCCGAGGCGCATCGTGATCCAGGGCGGCGGCTATATCGCGCTGGAATTTGCCTGCATCTTTGCAGGATTGGGCTCCGACGTGACGGTGATCTATCGCGGCGACAACATCCTGCGCGGCTTCGATGAAGACGTGCGCGCCCATGTCCGCAGCGAGATGGAAAAGGATGGCATCACCATCCTGACCGGCTGCACGGTGACCAAGGTCGAGAAACACCGGCACGAATTCACGACGCATCTGTCCAGCGGCGCAAGCATCGCGTCCGATCAGGTGTTGTTCGCGATCGGGCGCAATCCGAACACCGCCAATCTCGGCCTCGAGAAGGCTGGCGTTGCGCTCAAGCCCGCCCATGGCGGCATCATCGTCAACGAGTTCTCGCAAACCAATGTGCCGCATATCTACGCGGTCGGTGACGTCACCAATCGCGTCAACCTCACGCCGGTGGCGATCCGCGAAGGCCATGCCTTTGCCGATACGGTGTTCGGCAAGAAGACCGTGAAGGTCGATCACAGCAATATCCCGACCGCGGTGTTCACCCAGCCGGAAGTCGGCACTGTCGGCATGAGCGAAGAAGAGGCGCGCGCCATCTTCAGCCACGTCGATATCTACAAGACCAATTTCCGGTCGATCAAATCGACGATTTCAGGCAGCGAAAGCCGCGTGCTGATGAAGCTGGTGGTCGACGGTGCGACGGATATCGTGGTCGGCGCCCATATAGTCGGACCGGAAGCGGCCGAACTCATCCAGGTGCTGGGCATCTGCGTGAAGCTGAAGGCCACCAAGGCTGACTTCGACGCCACCGTGGCTGTGCATCCGAGTGCGGCCGAGGAGCTGGTGACGATGCGCACGCCCACCGCACGCTACGTGCGCGAAGCCGCGGAGTAACACCAGCCCTCATGGTGAGGAGCGCGCCCTTGCGCGCGTCTCGAACCATGAGATGCAACGTATCGGTGTTTGTGGCCATCCTTCGAGACGCGGTCGAAGACGACCGCTCCTCAGGATGAGGGCGGATCGATGATCTGCGGCTTCAATGATGTGCCCCTAATCTTCCATCTGGATCCATTCGGCGGCGCCGCGCCACAGTGTGTCGCGGTGCTCCGGCCGGAAGAAGCCGAAATGGCCGACCTTTTTCGAGCCGGCCTCGATGGGGCGGATACTGTCGATCTCCGGCTTGATCGACGTGAAGCCGGCGCAGAGCATTTCGACGGCGGCGCGTGTCGCCCATGGATCGTCCGAGAAGCTCAGCGCCCGCATCTCGCCGCGGTAACGTGGAAAATTCACGAGTGCCCGCAGTTTGCTGTCGTCGAAGAAGTAGCGATCGCTGGTGACCCAGCCCGCCCATTCCAGAAACACGTCGCGTGGCAGATCGTAGCCGAGGCCGATCCTGCCGGGCGCATAGCCGATGACGCGCGCCAGCGGCGCGCCGACGAATTTCATGAGCGCATAGATGCGGTAGCCCTCAGGCGGCGTCATCAGTCGCCAGGTGCCGGCCTGTGCCGCGATGAGCAGGGCGCGCGATACTTCGGAATTGTTGGGGATCAGGCCGAGCGCCTGACCGCCGAAGGAATGCCCGACAAAGGCGAGCGGCATCGTCTTGTAGCGCTCGCGCATCCAAGTCACCGCGGCGGTAACATCGAGCGCAGCCCAGTCGGTCATGGACGCCTTGAAGCCCACCAGCGCGTTCGACCGGCCGGACAGGGGATCGGCCTTGGGCCGCGAATCCCCGGTGCCGCGGTAGTCATAGGTCAGCACGGCGCAGCCGCGGCTGGCGAGGTAGCTGGCGAAGCCTCTGTAGATTTTGCGGGGAACGGCGGTTGCGGAATTGATCAGAACCGCGTGGGTACGGGCGCCGCGGGGCAGGTATAGCGTCGCGCCCAACGAATAGCCGTCGGTCGCCTGGAAGGTGATGTCATCGGCAAAAGCGTCGTCCAGTGCAGCCTCCGACACCGCAGTTTCTCCCATGGTGTCCCATATGTTCCTTACCCGGGCCTAGCAAATGCGAATTCGGCTTTGGCTGCAAGGGCTTGGGGCGCAATGTGGATTTCGAACTGGCGATCCCCATCTGTGCTGTGTATAACGCGGCCTCCGCAGCCATAAAGCGCGGTTTTCAGGAGAGAAGTGATGTCCGAGCGGTGGACGCCCGATAGCTGGCGCGGCAAGCCCGTGCTGCAAATGCCGGAATACCCGGATCTCAAGGCCCTTGGCGATGTCGAGGCGCAGCTTGCCACGTTTCCGCCGCTGGTTTTTGCAGGCGAAGCCCGCAATCTGAAGAAGTCGCTCGCCCGCGTGGCCGCCGGCGAAGCCTTCCTGCTGCAGGGCGGCGATTGCGCCGAGAGCTTTGCCGAACACGGCGCCAACAATATCCGCGATTTCTTCCGCGCCTTCCTGCAGATGTCGGTGGTGCTGACCTATGCCGGCGCGCTGCCCGTGGTGAAGATCGGCCGTATCGCCGGTCAGTTCGCCAAGCCGCGGTCGTCGCCGATGGAGAAGCTCAACGGCGTCGAACTGCCGAGCTATCGCGGCGACATCATCAATGACATCGCCTTCACGCCAGAATCCCGCGTGCCCGATCCGCAGCGCCAGCTGATGGCCTATCGCCAGTCGGCGGCGACGCTGAATCTGCTGCGCGCTTTCGCGACCGGCGGCTTCGCCAATCTCGGCAGCGTGCACCAGTGGATGCTCGGCTTCCTGAAGGATTCGCAGCAGTCGCGCCGTTACAAGGAACTGGCTGACCGCATCTCGGACGCGCTGAACTTCATGCGCGCCTGCGGCCTCAATCTGGAAAGCCACCCGGAACTGCGGTCGACGGATTTCTATACCAGCCACGAAGCGCTGTTGCTCGGCTATGAGCAGGCCTTCACGCGCGTCGATTCCACGACGGGCGACTGGTACGCGACCTCGGGCCACATGATCTGGATCGGCGACCGTACGCGGCAGCTCGATCATGCCCATGTGGAATATTTCCGCGGCATCAAGAATCCGATCGGCCTGAAGTGCGGCCCGTCGCTGAAGCCGGATGAACTGCTGAAGCTGATCGACGTCCTCAATCCGGACAATGAGCCCGGACGCCTGACGCTGATCAACCGCTTCGGCCACGAGAAGGTTGGGGAGCATCTGCCGGGCTTCATCCGCGCGGTGCAGAAGGAAGGGCGCTCGGTGGTATGGTCGTGCGATCCGATGCACGGCAACACCATCACGTCGAATTCGGGCTACAAGACCCGACCGTTCGACCGCATCCTGTCCGAGGTGAAGTCGTTCTTCCAGATCCATGCCGCCGAAGGCACCCATCCGGGCGGCGTGCATCTGGAGATGACCGGCCAGAACGTGACGGAATGCACCGGTGGCGCGCGCGCCATTTCGGACGAGGACCTCAACGACCGCTACCACACGGTCTGCGATCCCCGTCTGAATGCCGAGCAGTCCATCGACATGGCGTTCCTGATCGCCGAATTGCTGAAGACGTCCCGCGTCGACAGGGCGGAGCCGCTGCCGGTGGCATCGGGTCTCTAAACTTGTCGCGCCTCTGGCGGGCCTGCATCAACACCTGGAATGGCCTGACCTTCGCGACGCGATCGGAGCAGGCCATTCGCGAGGAGCTGTTTGCACTGCTCCTCGCGGTGCCTTTGTCGTTTCTCATCGGCACCACCGCAGCGCGTCGGCTCGAGTTGGTGGCGGTGGTTTTGCTGCTGCTCACCGTCGAACTGCTCAACACTGCCATCGAGAAACTGGCCGACCGGCTCACCACCGAACACGATCCGCAGATCGGGCGTGTGAAGGACATGGGATCGGCGGCCGTCGGCGTCGCGCTGGTGATCGCCGGCATGACCTGGCTGTATGCGCTCGGTGAGCGCATAGGCATCTTCTAATCCTGCAGTTGCGAAGGATGAGCCGGTAGGCTTGGATGTTTCCATGACAGAATTGACGCGCTTCACGGTCACACTCGCCCAGCTCAATCCCATCGTCGGTGACATCACCGGCAATGCCGCCAAGGCGCGCGCTGCGCGGGCGCAGGCCAAAGCCGACGGCGCGACGCTGATCGTGTTTCCTGAATTGTTCATCGCCGGCTACCCACCGGAAGATCTGGTGCTGAAACCGGCCTTTCAGGCGGCCTGCCGTGCGGCCATCGAGGAGCTGGCGCGCGAGACCGCGGACGGGGGTCCGGCTGTGTTGATCGGCTCGCCCTGGGTCGATGGCGGCAAGCTCTACAATGCCTGCGCGCTGCTCGACGACGGCCGCATCAGCGCGATCCGTTTCAAGGTCAATCTGCCGAATTACGGCGTGTTCGACGAGAAGCGCGTCTTCGCGCGCGGCTCGGTCTCGGGACCCGTCACCATCCGCGGCCTGCGCGTCGGCGTGCCGATCTGCGAAGATACCTGGATGGAAGAGTCCGCCGACTACGAAGACGTGGTCGAGACGCTGACCGAGACCGGCGCCGAAATCCTGATCGTGCCGAACGGTTCGCCATATGCCCGCGGCAAGACGGATCTGCGCTTGTCGGTGCAGGTCGCCCGCGTTACCGAGAGCCATCTGCCGATGATCTACCTTAATCAGGTCGGCGGTCAGGACGAACTAGTGTTCGACGGCGCGAGCTTTGTGCTCAATGCCGACCGCTCGCTGGGGGCACAATTGCCGTCCTTCACCGAGAGCATCACGACGCTGACATTCGAGAAGATCGACGGCCACTGGCGCTGCGACGGACCGATCGCACCGGTACCGGAAGGCGACGAGGGCGACTACGCCGCCTGTGTGCTTGGCTTGCGCGATTACGTCAACAAGAACGGCTTCCCCGGCGTGCTGATGGGCATCTCCGGCGGTATCGACTCTGCGCTTTGCGCCGCGATCGCCGTGGATGCGCTCGGCGCCGACCGCGTGCGCGGCATCATGCTGCCATTCCGCTACACCGCGCAGGTGTCGCTCGACGATGCCGACAAGCTCGCGAAGGCGCTGGGTTTCCGTTACGAGATCCTGCCCATCGCCGATGCGGTCAACGGCTTCGAGAAGATCCTTGCCGATACCTTCAAGGGTCTCGCGCGCGACATCACCGAAGAGAACCTGCAGGCGCGCACCCGCGGTACGCTGTTGATGGCCGTCTCCAACAAGACCGGCGCGATGGTCGTCACGACAGGTAACAAGTCGGAAATGTCGGTCGGCTATGCCACGCTCTATGGCGACATGAATGGCGGATTCAATCCGATCAAGGATCTCTACAAGACCCAGGTGTTCCGTATCTCGACCTTGCGCAATTCATGGAAGCCCGAAGGCGCGCTCGGTCCTGATGGCGAAGTGATCCCCAACAACATCATTATCCGTCCGCCCACGGCCGAACTGCGCGAAAACCAGACCGACCAAGACTCGCTACCCCCCTACGATATTCTCGATGGCATTCTCGAACGCCTCGTCGAACGCGAAGAGCCGCTGTCGGAGATCGTCGCGGCCGGTTACGAGAAAGACGTCGTGACGCGCATCGATCGGCTGCTCAACATCGCCGAATACAAGCGCCGGCAGGCGGCACCGGGCGTGAAAGTGACGCGGAAGAACTTTGGCAGGGATCGCCGCTATCCGATCACCAACAAGTTTCGCGATCTGGCCAATCCATTGCCGAAGCCCGATGAGGACTTGGTGACTCGGCCCGGCAAGGGTACTAGCGAAGCGTTTGAGTGAAACTGTAGGGCGAATGACGCCTTACAAACTCGTCGCGTATTAGCGCGTGATCATGTCAACGCGCCGTTTTGGCCACCGCCGCAAAAGGTCAATTGGCTCAAAGGCCACCGCGCTGAAACAGGGTAACGACGGATGAGGATGCGGTGCTGGTGTCGTTCTTGATGTCATACAGCGCGGAGAAACGGTTCAGCAGTTTGGCCAGCTTGGTGGGATCGGCGAGGTCCTTCAGATTGAGGTGTTTCTCCACCACCTTGGCCTGCTGATCGATATCCATGGCGCCGACCTCATCCGGCAGGCTGAAGATGGTGCGGAACACTTCCGCCAGCGCCTTGTCTGCAAGCAGGTCGTAGGCCGACGTGATGCTCGGCGCCTTGCGCTCGAAGTAGAGCGCGAGCCGCACGCCGGGATTGCTTTCGCCCTGCTGCGTCTCCAGCGTCTGCTGCAGATATTTGTGCTCGGTTTCCATGAACTGGTCGCGGGTCTGCGGCCCGAATTTCGGTAGCCGCGCGATCTCGCCGTCGTCGTCGAAATTGAACGAGGCCACCAGCTCCGCGAAACGCGGATCCTTCTGCGTGTTGACGAAGCTCTTGGGATCGTTCAGGTCGGAATCGAACATCTTGCGCAGATCGGCGGTGGTCACCTTGGCGGGGTCGAGGTCCTTGGCGACGAGCGCGATGTCGATGAGCTTCCTGTCGGCAAGCAGATCCTTCACGCTCTCGATATTGGCGATGTTGTTCTGATAATAGACAGCGTCCTTGTCGGCCGCCTTGCGCAGCTCGGTCTGTTCCTTGCCACTCGTGAAACGGGTCTTGGCGATGATGTAGTCCTTCATCACCAGGGTGACTTCCGCCGCGTCCTGCGCCACCACAGGCGTCGTGATATGTCCGCTGCTGTCGAAATTGAATGCCCGAGCGAGCTGAACGTATCGGTCGTCGTGCAGCTTGTTTACGTAGCTCGTCGGATCGTCCGGATCGCTTTTGAGCACGTTCTTGATGATTGTCGGCGACACCTCTTCGGGATCAAGGCCAAATGCTTTCAGAGCAAAATTATAGACGTTTGGCGTCTTGAGAAAGGCATCGACCGTAGTCACATTGGCGATGCCCGCGCGATACTGCTTGATCAGCGATGCCGCGTAATTTTCATCCGCTGCGAGATAGGCCGCGCCCTGGCTGTTGACATATTTGGTATGGGTGTCGCTCAGCTGCGCGGCTGTCTGGGCAGACGTTCCGGTGGGCAATGTGCCGTCGGGCGAGAACTCGAAAGCGCCGGCAAGCGCCACATAGCTGTCGATCGTCTTGAGTGCATCCTTATAGCTGAGGATACTGACCTCATTCATCGATCCGCGCGTGCGCTCCAGATCGATCTTCCGGCGCAGATCGGCCATATCGGCGCCCGGCTGTTTCAATGCCGCCATGTATGTGTCGATCTTGCCGGCGGCATCGAGCATCGCTGCCTGGGCCTTGGTGATATTCGCATTGATGTCGTCCTTCTGCGACACCCAAACGGAATTGACATAGCTGTTCGGATCGGACGGATCGCTGCTCAGCACCTTGCTGATCGTGTCGTGGGACCAGCGATTCTTGTCGATGCCGAAGGCCGAGAAAACATAATCGCGCAGCTTGTCGTCGGCGAGCAGGTCATTGACGTTGGTGATTTTTCCGATCGCGAGATTGTAGTAGTTCTTGTTCGCGTCGATAGCATCGACCCCGCGCTTCGCTACGGCCGTGTACAGACCGATCATGTCGTCGGTCTGGTTCTCGGACTGGGCAGCGTTGGTGCCGCTGCTAGTGGTCCCGAAGGGGAAGGCCGCCGCGAAATCCCGGTAGCGTTTGTCGCTCAGCTTGTTGGCGAAGCTGTTGGCGTCGGAGAGATCGCTTTCCAGCACCTTGCGCAGGAAGGCCTTGGCATAGGCCATGTCCTCCAGACCATAGGCCGTGGTCGCATAGGTATAGAGCCGATAGTCGTTCAGGAGATCATCGACGGTTTTCACCTTGCCGATGTTCTCTTTGTAATAGGCCGTATCCCGCGAGACGGTGGCCTGTTGCGAGACCCGCGTCAGCGATTGGGTGAGATTGCGGGAGACGATATTATAATTGAGATAAGTCGAGACCATCCGAACACCCTCGCGGTTTGGCGTGAGCCTACCGTTCGTAGGTTGTCCGAAGCTGGACGCAGGGGCCGTGCGCTCGTCGCCCTGTCTGGCTGGGCGACGTCATGGGGCCTACCGCGGCGCGTTATTTGGCAGGAATTGCGGGCCGACGGTCCGGATCTGGCCAGGAGTGGACGGCGCCGCCGGTTGCGCGGGCGTAGCTGCTGCAGGCGCATCGGTCGCCGCACCCTTCTTCAATGCGGCGGGTGTGCCCTTGGCCTGCGGCTGCGACATCCGCTTGGCACGTTCCTCGGTGACGATGATGTCGCCATTCTCCGCTGCCGATTTGTCGTCGACATTCTTCAACGCTTCGGACCAGGTCTGGCCTTGCGCCTTGCAGGAGCACGACGGATTGAATTCAGTGCGATACTTGAAAGCGTTCGGCGACGACGAATAGGGCTGTCCCGAAACAGAGACGGCCGAGTTCATATCCTCGCCGGGATTGCGATAGGTGAACAGGTTGGCGTCGGAGGCCGGGCAGAGATTCTTGCAGGTCCGCTCGTCATCGCCGAAACGCGCCGGGATTGTCGCGAACGAGATCGGGAAATAGAAGCCATCGCAGGTGCGCACGCAGACGGTGCGATAGGTGCCGGACGGAACAGGCGACATATTGCCGTCCAGCGGCGGTGCGCCGGGGCTTGGCTCGTTGTTGCCGAACAGATTGCTCAGGAAGCCGCCGGGGCCTGAGTTCTGCGGCGCGGCGCGCTGCGCAGCGGCGGAGTATTGCGGGCCGCAATTGTTCTGCGCGAGGGCCAGCAGCACCGAGCGGCGCTGGGTATCACGGTCCGAACTGCCGGGCGTGCCGACGCGCAGGCGTTCGAGATTGCTGGTGATCTGATCCAGATTGCCGCGCATCTGCTGGATCTGGTTATTGACCGGGCCGCACTGCTGCGACTGGCCGTTGAACAGCGAGAAGAAGCCGGAACTGTCGCAGCCCATCCGCTTGGCCTGCGCCGAGACGCGGTCGAGCTCGCTCTGCTGCTTGGACGCGGCGTCCTCATAGCGGCGAAGCTGTTCGGCGCGCGCGGGATCGAGGCCGTTGCCGCGATCGATGGTCGCCAGCTGCGCCTCGAGGCGCCCGCACATCGGATTGGCAGAGCCCTGTTGCTGCGCCTGGCTTGGTGGATAGACCTGCTGCGCGGGATAGCCCGGGGGCGGTCCGTTCTGCGCCGATGCAGGAGTGCCCAGCGACAGCGCACCAACCAGTGCGGCACCAACGAAAGCCCAGCGAGAAAGGGAAGCAGTCACAGTGTCAGACATATCCGGCCAATGCGCGAGTCAGAAGCGAGCGAGACAGAAACAAGCGGGGTGGGTGCGGCATCGCGCGTCGATACCGCCGCCAACCTCTCGCTGACGTTGCCAGACGCGCGCGATGAAAATGCGGCGGCGAACGCGGCTTTCCATAGCTGCTTCTCGCGGCAGGGTCACGTCGTTTCCGGGGCCTCACTGTGGCCGCAAGCGTGACGCGAGAAAGTCGCAGGCAGGGGGATGTCAGCGCTGGCAGGTAATCGCAACGAATTCGTCGCATTTGCCGTGATGGCAGGCGCTGCCTGACGTCGGGACCGAGCCGGTCACTTCATCGGGATCGACGCGGCGATAGGCCACCGCCTGGTCGAAGGCGCGCGATTTGCAATAGGACAGGGCGGCATGCGCGCCGCACTTCTCGCCGCGGGCGAGGCACTGGTCGATACCGTAACCGTCAGACTGGTTGGCGATGATGAAGACGCGGGAATCGGCAAAGGCCGAGGAAGCGGCCAGAACAAATGCCGCCGTCAGAACGACTGAAATGGATTTCATAACTCACCGAATGAATGAGGAAATTCGCCCTCATTCGATACGCCCCAAAGATTAATAATCATTAACCATGGGCGGCGTAGCGATGGATTGAGGCCGAAATCAGCCCTTTGCGGCATAGTTCCACACCCTTGACGGGCCACCTGGGGTTGCCCCATGGTGCCCCGATGAACGGTTCTCTCGCCATTTGTGGCATTTGCCGCGAGATTAAGAGCTAGCGATTCGCTGGCTGAGGCCGTCTTTTCTCACACGAGATCAATCTCAAGAGGGATGAGAGGACGCCCGGCCGCTAGGGACGGACATCCATGGAACTGCGCCTTTACGACACTCTGACCCGCGAGAAGCGCGTCTTCACGCCGATCGATGCCGACAATGTCCGGATGTATGTCTGCGGGCCGACGGTCTACGACTTCGCCCATATCGGCAATGCGCGCCCGGTCATCGTGTTCGACGTGCTGTACCGGCTGCTGCGACACGTCTACGGAGTCGACAAAGTCACCTATGTCCGCAACATCACCGACGTCGATGACAAGATCAACGATCGCGCGTTGCGCGACTTTCCGGGCCTGCCCCTGAACGAGGCGATCCGCCGGGTCACGGAGACCACGGCCAATCAGTTTCAGGCCGACGTCGAAGCGCTAGGCTGCCTGTCGCCGACGGTGCAGCCGCGGGCCACGGACTTCGTGCTGCCGCGACCCGACGGCAAGACCGATATGGTGACGCTGATCAGGGAATTGATCGCGCGCGGCCACGCCTATGAGGCTGCGGGCGAAGTGTTGTTCGACACCCAGTCTATGGCCGACTATGGCGCACTCTCCGGCCGCAAACTTGAAGACCAGCAGGCCGGTGCGCGCGTCGCCGTCGATGCGCACAAGAAGCATCCGACCGACTTCGTGCTGTGGAAGCAGTCATCCGCGGAAGAGCCCGGCTGGGACAGTCCGTGGGGCAGGGGCCGTCCGGGCTGGCACATCGAGTGCTCGGCGATGGCGGAGGCCTATCTCGGCACGATCTTCGACATTCATGGCGGCGGCCTCGACCTGATCTTCCCGCATCATGAAAACGAAATCGCCCAGTCGCGCTGCGCGCACGGTACGCATGCGATGGCGAATTACTGGATGCATAACGGCTTCCTGCAGGTCGAAGGCGAGAAGATGTCGAAGAGCCTCGGCAACTTCTTCACGATCCGTGAACTGCTGCAAGATTGGCCGGGCGAAGTGCTGCGCCTGAACATGCTGAAGACACACTATCGTTCGCCGATCGACTGGACCGTGAAAGGTTTGGAAGAAAGCGCCAAGACGCTCGATGATTGGTATTGGGTCGCAGCGGATGCAACAGGTGGCGACGTCTCCGACAAGGTGATGGAGCCGATGTTCGACGATCTGAATACGTCGCTGGCTGTTGCAGCGCTGCACGGTCTTCGCAACAGTGCGGCCGCAGGCAATGACGGCGATCGCAGCCAGTTTGCAGCGTCGTTGCGTGCGCTCGGTTTCCTGTCGGAAACGGCAGCAGAGTGGAATGGACGCAAACAACAGGCCAGCGGGATCGATGCAGCAAAGGTCGATGGTTTGATTGCGGATCGTACAGCCGCACGGGCCCGCAAGGACTTCAAGGAGTCGGATCGTATTCGCGACGAACTTGCCGCCATGGGCGTCGTCATCAAAGACTCGAAGGAAGGCACCACCTGGGAGATCGCGCGATGAGCCGACCCGACACACCGTTTCCAAAGCACTGGAAATATTACATCGCCCTCAAGTGGGCATTGATCATCGGCGCCATCGCGCTGGCGCTGAAGCTGGTGGATTTCTGGTGAGCGCGATGGGCGAGGCGAAACCGGCATTGCGGCCGTTCCTGCCGGATGACACCGCGATTGCGGCTGCGATCTACGTGGCCAGCATCGAGGAATTGACGGGCGAGGACTACAGCGAAGCGCAGCAGGAAGCCTGGGCCGCTACGGTCGATGACGAAGTGGCCTTCGGCAAGCGGCTGGCGTCGCAACTCACGCTGATTGCGACGCTGGACGGCGTGCCGGTCGGCTTTGCATCGCTGAAGGGCGCCAATCACATCGACCTGCTTTACGTGCATCCCAATGCCGCCCTTCGGGGTGTGGCATCACTGCTGATCGATGCGATCGAGAGGCTGGCCGGTGCGCGCGGCGCAAAGCTGCTGACCGTCGATGCCAGCGACACCGCCGAGCCCTTCTTCAAGAAGCGGGGGTATATCCCGACACAGCGCAACAGCGTGCCTGTTAATGACGAGTGGCTTGCCAACACCACGATGCAGAAGACGCTGGGTGAATCCGGGGCGTCCTAAATCGAAGAAGGCAGGGGAGGAAGACCGGTGATCGATCACATCTCCATCGCGGTCAGCAATCTCGAACGGGCCGTGCCATTCTACGAGCGCAGCTTCGCGCCGCTTGGCATGACCCGACTGGTAACACGTCCGGCAATGGTCGGGTTCGGCAAGACCTATCCGGAAGTCTGGCTCAATCTGCGTGCAGGCATGGTGCCGCTGCCGCTTGATAGCGGCGTGCATCTTTGCCTGCGCGCGAGGACGACGGATGAAGTGGATGCGTTTTATGCGGCAGCCGTGGCCGCTGGCGGCGTCTCGGAAAGCGCGCCCTCGCTGCGGCCGCATGATCGCGTGCGCTACTATGCGACTTTCATCGCCGATGCCGATGGTAATCGCATCGAGGTGGTGACGTTCCCGAAGGACGACGCCACCACGTCGTAGCAGGTCTCAGAGCCGCGTCGCGACGTCCGGAGCCAGCTTCTTGGCTTCGTCGGAAGCCAGCGCCGCAGCGGTGCGGAGCCGGGGCAGGATGTCTTCGGCACGGTCGGCCGTCAGCACGTCCAGCGGCAGTGTCGGCCGGATGAAGGCGGTCGAGCGCATGTGTTTGAGCAGCTCGAGCAGCGGCTCCCAGAAGTTATCGATATTGGCCATCAGGATCGGCTTGCTGTGGCGGCCGAGCTGCTGCCAGGTGAGCTGTTCGACCAGCTCTTCCAACGTGCCGATGCCGCCGGGCAGAGCGACGAAGGCGTCCGATCGCTCGAACATCAGCCGTTTGCGCTCATGCATGTCGTGGGTAACGATCAGTTCCTGGGCGGCGGTCAGCGCGTTTTCGCGCTTGGTCAGGAATTCCGGGATGATGCCGGTGACCCGGCCGCCATTGTCCAGCACGGACTTGGCGACCGCGCCCATCAGGCCGATGGAGCCGCCGCCATAGACCAAGCCGATGCCTTGCTCGGCCATGATCTTGCCGAGCGCGACCGCTGATTCGACGAAACTGGGATTGGTACCGGGGCCGGAGCCGCAATAGACGCAGATCGTTTTAATTGTGCTCATAGATTCCATGTGGCACTGCGGGATAACAGCGTCAAGACACGGAATGAACGTGATACGGGAAATTCCTGCCCGGGACACCTCTCCGCAGGGAAAAGAATGCTCTGCGAGGGTGCGACGTTCCGGCAAAGCGCCTATATGCATTCTAATGAAATCGACCTCCATTTTGAGCCGGCCCCGGGCCGCAGCTCCGTTCGTTCCAGGCGCCGTGCATGTCTGATTCCGATCCCGCGCTGAACGACGAGACAGTTCCTAACCCGGCCCATATCGAACGCGGCACGCTGTTCGGAACGCTCGCCCATTTGTGGCCCTATATCTGGCCGGGCGACCGCGACGACCTGAAGATGCGCGTCGTCTGGTCGATGCTGCTGCTACTGGTCGCCAAGGCGGCCACACTGACAGTGCCGTTCACCTTCAAATGGGCGATCGATGCGCTGACCGGTGCCGATACGGCTCCGGTCCAGTCCTCGAACTGGACGCTGTGGCTGATCGCATCGCCGGTCGCCATGACCGTCAGCTACGGCGCGATCCGCGTGCTGATGGCGATCTTCACGCAATGGCGCGACGGCATCTTCGCCAAGGTGGCGATGCATGCGGTGCGCAAGCTGGCCTATCTCACCTTCGTCCATATGCACGAACTGTCGCTGCGCTTCCATCTGGAGCGCAAGACCGGTGGCCTAACGCGTGTGCTCGAACGCGGCCGCGCAGGCATCGAAGTCATCGTGCGCATGGTGATCCTGCAACTGGTGCCGACCATCGTCGAGCTGTTGCTGGTGATGGGCGTGCTGCTGTGGCAGTTCGACTGGCGCTATGTGCTGGTCGTGGCGATCACCGTGGTCGTCTACATGTACTACACCTATCTCGCGACCGAGTGGCGCATCGCGATCCGCCGCAACATGAACGAGTCCGATACCGAGGCGAATACCAAGGCGATCGACTCGCTGCTGAACTACGAGACGGTCAAATATTTCAGCGCCGAAACGCGTGAGGCCGAACGCTACGACAAGACGGTTGAACGCTTCGAGCGCGCCAGCGTCAAGACCTATACGTCGCTGGCCGTGCTCAATACCGGGCAGGCGATCATTTTCACGCTCGGTCTGACATCAACGATGCTGATGTGCGCGGTCGGCGTGCGCAACGGCACCCACACGGTGGGCGATTTCGTCATGATCAACGCCATGATGATCCAGCTTTACCAGCCGCTGAATTTCATGGGCATGGTGTATCGCGAGATCAAGCAGGCGATCATCGACATCGAGAAGATGTTCGGTGTCCTGAACCGCAATCCGGAGGTGAAGGATATCTCCGGCGCCAAGCCGCTGCTGGTGACATCAGGCGCTGTGCGCTTCGACGACGTGCGTTTCGCCTATGACCCGGAGCGGCCGATCCTGAAGGGGCTCTCCTTCGAGGTGCCGGCCGGCAAGACCGTCGCCATCGTCGGCCCGTCGGGCGCCGGCAAGTCGACGATCTCGCGGCTGCTGTTCCGGCTCTATGACGTGTCCGGTGGCACGATCTCCATCGATGGCCAGAACATTCGCAATGTCACGCAGGCCTCGCTGCGCCAGTCAATCGGTATGGTCCCGCAGGACACCGTGCTGTTCAACGACACCATCCGCTACAACATCCGCTATGGCCGCTGGGACGCAACCGACGCGGAGGTCGAGGAAGCCGCCCGGATGGCGCAGATCGACCCGTTCATCCGGATGTCGCCAAAGGGCTATGAGACCGAAGTAGGTGAGCGCGGCCTGAAACTCTCCGGCGGCGAGAAGCAGCGCGTGGCCATTGCGCGGACCGTGCTCAAGGCGCCACCGATCCTGCTGCTCGATGAAGCGACGTCGGCGCTCGATAGCCATACCGAGCAGGAGATCCAGGACGCGCTGGAGAAGGTTTCGCAGGGCCGCACCTCGCTGGTGATTGCGCATCGGCTGTCCACCATCGTCGGCGCCGACGAGATCATCGTGCTCGATCAGGGCCGGATCGCCGAGCGCGGTACCCATGGCCAGTTGCTGGCCGCGGGCGGTCTCTATGCCAGCATGTGGAACCGGCAGCGCGAGGCCCAGGAGGCCCGTGAGCGGCTGGCCCAGATCGGCGACGATGCCATCGCCCCCAATCGCACCCCGCCGCCGGTCGACGACGATCGCCTGATGACGCCTGACGCGGCGGAGTGATTCTTTCTCTTTCCCTCGCCCCCGAGCGCGGCGAAGCTGCGCTTGGCGGGAGAGGGTGGATCGCCCGCGTTAGCGGGCGAGACGGGAGAGGGGGCATGGCGAGGGATCAGGCCAAAGCTTTGCGCGCCAATATGACGGATGCCGAGCGGCAGCTCTGGTATCGGCTGCGCGCCCACCGATTTCAGAGCTTCAAATTCAAGCGTCAGGTGCCGATTGGGCGATACATCGTTGATTTCGTCTGCCTTGAACGGCGCCTCGTCATTGAGGTCGATGGCGGGCAGCATGCTGACAGCAAACCGGATCAAACCCGAGACCAATGGCTTCAACAACAAGGGTTTCGCGTTCTGCGGTTCTGGAATAATGAGGTGTTCAACAACACGGATGGAGTGCTTGAGGTGATCGTTGAACATCTTGGCCATTCCGCGCCAGCCCCCTCTCCCGGCACGCCGCTGCGCGTCGCGCCACCCTCTCCCGCCTGCGCAGCTTCGCTGCTTGGGGGAGAGGGGAAGAAAGATAGAGCTTAAATGTCCATCGCAAATTCTATCCGTGGCCAGATCCCGCCGATCCACAAGGAAGGCTATCCGTTCATTGGCGCCTTTGCGCTGGCGAGCCTGGTGCTGTTCTGGATCTGGACGCCGCTGGGCTGGATCGGCACGGTGCTGACGGTCTGGTGCGCGTTGTTCTTCCGCGATCCGGTCCGCGTGACCCCGACCCGCGAGGGTGTCGTGGTGTCGCCCGCCGACGGGAAAGTGTCGATGGTGCAGCCGGTGCTGCCACCGGCTGAACTCGGCCTCGGCGATCAGCCGCTGCTGCGCATTTCGGTGTTCATGAGCGTCTTCAACGTCCACGTGAACCGCAGCCCGGTGGCTGGCCGGATCGAGCGCATTGCCTATCGGCCGGGCAAGTTCATCAATGCCGAGCTGGATAAGGCCAGCGAGGACAACGAGCGCAATTCGCTGGTTATTTCGACCCCCGGCGGCCGGATCGGCGTGGTGCAGATCGCCGGGCTTGTGGCGCGCCGGATCGTGTCCTTCGTGCGCGAGGGCCAGACCCTGAGCGCCGGCGAGCGCTTTGGCCTGATCCGTTTCGGCTCCCGGCTGGATATCTACCTGCCGGAAGGCAGCAAGGCGCTGGTGGCCGTGGGGCAGACCGCGATTGCCGGCGAGACCGTGCTGGCCGATTTCAGGATCGGTGACGGCGGCCGCACCTACCGCGTCGATTAACCCCGATTTCCTGCCGGTTTGGGCGGCAGGACGCCACAATGGCGGAGCAGGGTGGGATTTGCTAGGATCACGCCATGCAAATGCCTCCTGACCAGTCTCCCGAGACGCGCCGCCGCCGGTTCCGGACCATTCCGATCCGGATGCTGGTGCCGAACATGATCACGCTGCTGGCGATCTGCGCCGGCCTGACGGCGATCCGCCTGTCCACCGAGGGGCGGATGGAACTGGCCGTGGCGGCCATCGTGTTCGCCGCCGTGCTCGATGGTGTCGACGGCCGTGTCGCCCGCATGATCAAGGGCCAGTCCAAATTCGGCGCCGAACTCGACAGCCTGGCTGACTTCGTCAATTTCGGCGTGGCACCCGGCCTGATCCTGTATTTCTGGCAGCTCCACGATCTCAGCAATGCCGGCTGGATCGCCGCGATGGTGTTCGCCATCGCCGGCAGTCTGCGGCTGGCGCGTTTCAACGCCACCATGGACGATCCGGACAAGCCGGCCTTTGCCGCGAACTTTTTCACGGGCATGCCGGCGCCGCTGGGCGCACTCACCGTGATGCTGCCGATCTATCTGGGCTTCCTGGGCATGCCGATGCCGCCGGCCATCCTGACGACCCTCTACACGCTGCTGGTTGGCTTCCTGATGGTGTCGCGGCTGCCGGTGTTCTCCGGCAAAGCCGTGAACATGCGGGTGCCCCGCGAGCTGGTGCTGCCAGTGTTCGTCGGCGTCGTGCTCTTCATCGCGCTGCTGATCGGTTACCCCTGGCACATCCTGTCGGCGCTCTCCATCATGTATCTACTGAGCCTTCCGCTGGGCTGGAAATCGTATCGCGATCAGGAACGTGCGCTGACCGCGCAGTCGGTGGTCCCTGTCGATCCGGCGGCGCCCCATGCATCGCCGCCCTATACGCCGGGTGCACCCGAGATCGCACCGGATGATCGGCCCGCACGCCTGAACTGATTGTCCATCTCGCGAACAATTCATGCAGCCGCTTTCCCCTGCGATAGCAGCCCCGACGAAAGCGGCTGCATTTCGTTTTGGGCATGCAGTGAAGTCGGCTATATCCGGAGTCACTCAGCGACGACGACGTCCCGCGAAGACGGGATGCGATAATCACCCACAGGAGAAACGCCGTGACGAATTCCGCGACCGGTCCGCTGCCCGCATCCGTTCTGGAAGCACTGGGCCGCTACGACACGCCGACCATCTGCAATGCGATGGAGATCGTCGCCCCCGAGCGCCGGTTGATCGGTTACACCACGCGTCCGCTGGTTTGTCCGTTTCCCAATCTGCCGCCCATCGTCGGCTATGCGCGCACCGCGACCATTCGCGCGACCATAGCCTCCGGCCTGCCTGCCGCGGAGCAGAAGGCGCGGCGGCTCGCTTACTACGACTATGTCGGCACGGGCATCGGTCCGCGCATCAGCGTGATCCAGGATATCGACGGGCCCGACGCGGGCTATGGCGCGTTCTGGGGCGAGGTGAACAGCGCCGTCCACAGGGCGCTCGGTTGCCTCGGTGTGGTCACCGATGGCTCGATCCGCGATATCCCCCAATGGGCGCCGGACTTCCAGGCGCTCGCCGGCACGATCGGCCCGTCGCACGCGCATGTGCATGTGAGCGAGTTCGGTCATGAGGTCCGCGTGGCTGGCATGAGTGTCCGTTCGGACGATCTGATCCATGTCGATCAACACGGCGCGGTTGTGATCCCGCTCGATGTCGCCGCGAAACTGCCGGAAGCGGCAGAGCTATGCGGGCGGCGCGAGACACCCATTCTCGATATCGCGCGCAGCCCGTCATTCACGCTCGAGAAGCTGAAAGAGGCGATGGCGCGCTCGTCGGAAATACACTGAAATCCGGGGCTATTAAGACTAACGATAAAGGTTAGATGCCGATCAACCCGAACCAGCTCCGGTTGCTTGCGCGGCCGGAGGGCTTCGGGCTAACTGCCGGTTCCGCCGTTAAAACGGACATTGGAGACGGTATTGCCTCAGACCAAGGATATGAAGAAAGCCTGGAATGAGCGTGCAAATCGTGACCCGTTCTTTTACGTCGAGACCGAGCTGTGGGATCACGATCCCGAAAAATTCTTCGCACTCGGTCGTGAACGCGCGACGCTGCTGATCGATCCTGTTCTCGCAAAATATGCAGTTGATCCCGTCGGCAAGACGGCGGTCGATATCGGCTGCGGTGTCGGACGTTTCACGCAGGCGCTTGGCCGGCGTTTCACCAGGGCTGTTGGCATCGATGTGTCCGACGTCATGGTGGAAAAGGCCAAGGCGGCGGCAGCGGCGTTCAGCAATCTCGACTTCCTCGCCGGCAATGGCGTCGTGTTTCCGTGTGCGTCCGAGACCGCGGACTTCGTGTGGTCATATGAGGTCTTTCAGCACATGCCGTCGCATGACGTCGTGAAGGCCAATCTGGTCGAGGTTGCCCGCATCCTGCGTCCATCCGCGCTTGGACTCATTCACTTCCGAACTGCGCACGAATATCCGACGATCCTCTGGCATATCGCCAAGTTCGTCCCGACACCTGTCATCCAGAGGATCAAGGCGCTGCTCGGCAAGGATCCGCTGACGGCGGATACGTCGTGGCGGGGTGCAAAGCCGTTGCCGAAGAATACGATCGCCGACTTCTGCGTGGCCGCCGGCCTCAAGCCGATCGAGTTTCTCGATGACCCGACCCACGCGCCGGGGTCACGTACCTTCGTGGTCGTCCAGCGCGCTGTTTGACGCCGCACAATCATCCTCAATCGGTCTGCTGAACGAACTTTCCGTATCGTTCCACGCGTGCTCGCACGTCATTAATCTGTCGTTAATGAACCGTGAAGCGGTAACGCGTCCTTAATCGCAGTATCGCTAAGGTACCTTCGCGCGGCCTGATCTCGAGGCGTGCCGCCGTCCAGGACGGGCGTCGTTCGATACGTGTATAGCGTCGGAGTTGACATGGATATCACAACACTCGTCGGTTTTGTCGCTGGCATCATTGTGCTGTGTACCCTGGTCCTCATGGGCGGCAGCTTCGGGATGTTCTACGACATCCACGCCGTCATCATCATTTTCGGCGGTTCGTTTGCTGCGACTCTGATCCGCTTTCCGCTCTCGTCCATCCTTCATGGCATTCCGCTCGGCGCCAAATTTGCATTCACGCTGAGCCGCCTGAACGCGCGTGACCTCGTTGACGAACTCGCCCGCATCGCGGAAATCGCGAGGAAGCAGGGACCGGTCGGACTCGAAAAAGTCGAAACTGATGACGCATTCCTTGCCAAGGGAATCCGCTTCGTTGCCGACGGCTACGATCTCGAATTCATCCGCGACAATCTCGAGCGCGACCGCGACAATTTCCTCATGCATCTCGACGAAGGCTCGAAGATCTACCGCGCCATCGGCGATTGCGCGCCGGCCTTCGGCATGATCGGCACGCTGCTCGGCATGGTGCAGATGTTCTCGAACATGTCCGATCCGTCCAAGCTCGGCCCCTTCATGGCTGTCGCGCTACTCGCCACATTGTACGGTGCGATCGTCGGCAACCTGATCTGTCTGCCCATTGCCGACAAGCTGCACGTCAAGGTGCTCGATGAGGAAACCAACCGCACACTCATCATCGACGGCATCCTGATGATCCGCGACTCGAAGAGCCCGGCGCTGGTCCGCGAAATGCTGCTGGCCTATCTGCCCGAGAAGCACCGCCATGACGAAAGTGAGCCGGTCCCAGCGTAACACACTGGAGGCAGGCTCGGAGCACGTCCGATGGCGAAGAAAAAACGCGGAGAAGCACACGGCGGCCATGGCTGGTTCGTGACCTTCGCCGACCTGATGGCGCTGCTGCTCAGCTACTTCGTCATGCTGGTGGCATTCTCCAGCCCTGATGGCGCCAAACTCAAGATCGTTGCCGGCTCGGTTCGCGAAGCATTCGGCGTGCAATCCGATGCGCGTTACTCAGGTGTGATCGAATCCGATGGTCTGCCGACGCGCGGTCAGACGAAGAACAAGGACCATGTGTCGCCGGACGATGCGTCGAACATCACCAGTCCGAGCGAGAAGGGCGGCCGTCCCGCGGGCGCCAAGCTGAAGATGGACCGCGAATTCGCGCTCGCCTCGGCATCACTGCGGCAGGCGCTGCAGGACATGCCGGAGATCAACGAGATCTCCAAGAACATCATGTTCGAGGAAACCAAGCAGGGCCTCAATCTGGAAATTATCGACCAGAACGGCCGCTCGATGTTTGCTGACGGATCCAAGGTTCCCTATGAGCGCACCCGCCTGTTGCTGCAGAAACTCGCCGGACCGCTGAAGGCAACGCCGCTGCGCGTGGCTATCGTCGGTCACACCGCCGCGGGCTTCGTGCCGGCGCGCAGCGAATATGATGCATTCGATCTGTCGGCCGATCGCGCCAATGTCGTTCGGCAGATTCTCGAACGGGAAGGCTTGCCGTCGTCCCATATCTTCTCGGTGTCGGGCAAGGCAGACAGCCAGCCGCTATTCCCCGATGATCCGACCATGGCTGCCAACCGGCGGGTGACCATTACGCTGATGCGGGAAGACCCGCCGCTGCCGCCAAACCTCAAGCCGTAAAACAGTCAATTCCTTTTTTACTGCTCCAGCCTCTTTTTTTGCTGGGCAATGCCGATTTTTGCTGCGCTCCCGATAAGCGATCTGCGGCAGGATAGGCTAGTGTCCCGGTTGACTGGCATTGCCCGGCGCGCCATAGCCGGGTCCGGATTGTCCAGAGGCGTTACGAGCAGAATGGCCGTTACGGAAACAACAGGCGAGGGACCGATCGAAGTTCCGGTTCATACCGGCTTCTGGTCGCTCACGGTCGGCAGTATCGGCGTCGTGTTCGGCGACATCGGAACGTCGCCGCTTTACGCATTCCGTGAGGCGGTACACGGCGCATCTCATGGCGCCCCGGTCACGCCCGTCATCGTGCTCGGCGTGCTCTCGCTGATCCTGTGGGCGCTGTTCATCGTCGTGACAGCCAAATACGTGCTGTTCCTACTGCGCGCCGACAACAATGGCGAGGGTGGAACGCTGTCGCTGATGGCGCTCGGCCAGCGTGCCTTGGGTCGGCGGAGTTTGCCGCTGATGGTACTGGGCGTGATCGGCGCCTCGATGTTCATCGGCGATTCCATGATCACCCCGGCGATCTCGGTGCTCTCGGCAGTGGAAGGCCTCAAGCTCAAGGCACCTGCGCTCGAACCTTATGTCGTGCCGGTCACGGTCGCGATTCTCGTCGTGCTGTTCTCGGTGCAGCGGATTGGCACCGCCAAGGTGGCCTCCGCCTTCGGTCCGGTGATGATCATCTGGTTCACGGCGCTCGCGCTAATGGGCGCCTCGCATATCTTCGATGATCCGACGGTGCTGAAGGCGATCAATCCGTACTATGCCGTGCAGTTCATGCTGACCCACGGGACCATCGGTCTGGTGACCCTGGGCGCAGTCTTCCTCGCCGTGACCGGCGGCGAGGCGCTCTATGCCGATCTTGGCCATTTCGGTCGCAGACCAATTCAATACGGCTGGTTCTTCTTCGTGCTGCCGGCGTTGATGATCAATTATTTCGGGCAGGGCGCGCTCGTGCTGTCGAACCCGGCCGCGATCGAAAATCCGTTCTATCGGATGGCACCAGAATCGATGCTGTTGCCGTTGATCGCGCTGGCGACGGCCGCCACCGTGATCGCGAGCCAGGCAGTGATTACCGGCGCCTATTCATTGGTGCGCCAGGCGGTGCAGCTTGGGCTGCTGCCGCGCTTCGAAGTGCGCTTCACCTCCGAGACCCATGCCGGCCAGATCTATTTGCCTCGGGTCAATCGTCTGCTGCTGATCGGCGTACTGCTGCTGGTGCTGCTGTTCAAATCGTCGAGCGGTCTTGCGTCGGCCTATGGCATCGCAGTCTCCACCACCATGGTCGCCGATGGCATCATGGGCTTTGTGGTGATCTGGAAGCTGTGGAACTGGAAAGCCGCGACTGCCGCTGCGATCATCGCGCCGCTGGTGTTCGTCGATCTGGCCTTCCTCAGTGCCAATCTCCTGAAACTGCTGGAAGGCGCCTGGGTGCCGTTACTGTTCGGCGTGCTGATGGCCGGCATGATCTGGACCTGGCGCCGCGGCGCGGCGATCCTGATCACCAAGACGCGCCGTATCGAAGTGCCGCTGCGCGATCTCATCAAGAGCCTGGAAAAGCGCCCACCTCATATCGTAAAGGGCACCGCGGTGTTTCTCACCAGCGATCCCGAATTCGTGCCGACGGCGCTGCTGCATAATCTGAAGCACAACAAGGTTCTGCACGAACACAATGTGATCCTGACCATCGAGACCGCGCAGACGCCGAAGGTCGATCTGGCAGAACGCGTCCGCATGGAGAATATCAGTGATAAGTTCTCGATGGTGAAGCTGCGTTTCGGCTTCATGGAATCGCCGAACGTCCCCAAGGCGCTCGTCGTCGCGCGTAAACTCGGCTGGCAGTTCGACATCATGGCGACGTCGTTCTTCGTGTCGCGGCGCTCGCTGAAGCCGTCGGCGCAATCCGGCATGCCGTTGTGGCAGGACCATCTGTTCATCGCGCTCAGCCGTTCGGCGAACGACGCCACCGACTATTTCCAGATCCCCACCGGACGCGTGGTGGAGGTCGGTACTCAGGTGACGATCTAAGCATCTTTTGTCATGTCCGGTTCCCCGATTTACGCTATAACGAGTGTGATCATTGGGGCCGGGAACGGCCTCGCTGCCCCGCTGTTCAGAGACCTGCGATTCAGAAGTCTTCGAGGCCGTTTCCATGACCATCGATAGCGCATCTCCCGCCGCGGCATCCCCGGCGGACCCTACCCATGGGCACTCGACGGCCAGCTTCGGCTCGCTCGTCATGGGCAGTATCGGTGTCGTCTATGGCGACATCGGCACCAGCCCGCTTTACGCGCTCCGTGAGGCGCTGGTCGCGGCCGGGGGCCACAAGGCGCCCGGCATCGACAATGAAGCAATCCTGGGCGTCCTCTCGCTGATCCTGTGGGCCCTGATCATCGTCGTGACGCTCAAATATGTCGTGCTGCTGCTGCGCGCCGACAATAACGGCGAGGGTGGCCCGCTGGCCCTGATGGCGCTGGCCCAGCGCGCGATCGGATCGAGCGGGCCGGTGGTGGTGATGCTCGGCATCATCGCCGCGGCGTTGTTCTATGGCGACGCGGTGATCACGCCGGCGCTGTCCGTGCTCTCGGCCATCGAGGGCGTCAAGCTCGTCACCACCGCCTTCGATCCCTATGTTGTACCGCTCACCATCGTGATCCTTGTGGCGCTTTTCGCCGTGCAATCGCGTGGCACTGCGAAGGTCGCGACGTTCTTCGGACCGATCATGTGCCTATGGTTCATCGTGATCGCGGTAGCGGCCATTCCGCAGATCGTGAAGCATCCTGAAGTGCTCGCGGCACTCAATCCCGTGCATGCGATCTACTTCATGTTCCATCACGGCATCATCGCCTTCGTGACGTTGGGCGCAGTGTTTCTCGCCGTGACCGGCGCCGAAGCGCTCTATGCCGATCTCGGCCATTTCGGCAAAAAGCCGATCCAGCTGGCCTGGCTGTTTCTCGTGCTGCCGTCGCTGGCCATCAACTATTTCGGCCAGGCTGCGCTGGTGATGCATGATCCCACTGCGCTGGAAAATCCGTTCTATCTGATGTTTCCCGACTGGGCGCTGATCCCCATGGTGATCCTCGCGGCGACTGCCACCGTGATTGCCAGTCAGGCCGTGATCACCGGCGCCTATTCGCTGACGCAGCAGGCGATCCAGCTTGGCCTGCTGCCGCGCTTCGAAATCCGGCACACATCGGAGTCGCATTCCGGCCAGATCTACATTCCGCGCGTCAATATGCTGCTGTTCATCGCAGTGATCGTGCTTGTCGTGCTGTTCAAGTCATCGAGCTCGCTGGCCTCGGCCTATGGCATCTCGGTCACCGGCACCATGGTCGTCACTGCGATGATGGGCTTTGTGGTGATCTGGCGCGGCTGGAAGTGGTCGCCGATCGCGGCTGCGGCACTGATCGTGCCGTTTCTGGTGATCGACGTCACGTTCCTCACCGCGAACCTCTTGAAGGTGTTCGACGGCGGCTGGGTGCCGCTGGTGATGGGCGGCGTGATCATTCTCATGATGTATACGTGGCGGCGCGGCAGCCGCCTGCTGTTCGAGAAGTCGCGCAAGCTGGAGTTTCCGCTGGCCGATCTTGTGGCCATGCTGGAGAAACGTCCGCCGCAGCGCGTGGCCGGCACGGCGGTATTTCTCACCAGCGATCCGCAGAGTGCGCCGACGGCGCTCATGCATAGTCTGAAACACTACAAAGTGCTTCACGAGAAGAACGTTATTCTCACCATCGAAACCGCACCGACGCCGCGCATCGACCCCAGTGAGCGGGTGCGCATGGAAGAGATCAGCGCGACCTTCTCGAAAGTGACGCTGCGCTTCGGCTTCATGGAATCGCCGAATGTGCCGAAATCCCTGGCGATTGCGCGCAAGACCGGCTGGCAGTTCGACATCATGTCGACCTCGTTCTTCCTGTCGCGCAGGGCGCTGAAGCCTGCGGTGCATTCCGGCATGCCGCGCTGGCAGGATCATCTGTTCATCGCGCTCAGCCGCACTGCCAATGACGCGACCGACTATTTCCAGATCCCCACGGGGAGGGTGGTCGAGGTGGGTACGCAGGTGACTATCTAGGCCTGATCCCGAAAAGTGGGCTTGCGGTTTTCGGGCAAGATCAGGCCCGACAATAAGCTCTTCCAACGCTTGATTTTCGCCGCGCGAGAGGCGACGTTGGCGCCCGAAAACAGGGGCGTTTCCGCCCCTTCGCATTCGCTCCGGACACCGGGGCGGCAGGAGGTTGTGGTGGCAGGCGAAGCTCATACCGTTCACGATTTGACGCCCGAGGAAGTGTCCAAGGGGATCACTGAAGGCAAGTATTTGCTGGTTGACGTGCGCGAACCCAACGAGGTCGCGGTTGAGGCCTATCCGGATGCCGTCGTGGTGCCGCTGTCGGGCTTCGATAGCGCCGATCTGCCCGATCCTGCGGGCAAGCAGATCGTCTTCGCATGTCGCTCCGGCAAGCGCTCGGTGACGGCCTCGCTGGCCGCCCAGGCCGATGGCCTTGCCTATGACAAGCACCTCGCCGGTGGAATCCTTGGATGGAAGGCCGCAGGCCTGCCGACAAAGGTTGGCTGATCGCTCGATGAACAAGATCTTCTCTGAGCTGCCCGTCACGGTGTTCGAGGCGATGTCGCAGCTTGCGCGCGATCACAACGCCATCAATCTCGGGCAGGGCTTTCCCGATCATCCCGGTCCCGACGATATCCGTCAGGCGGCCGCCGATGCGGTGCTGAACGGCTATAACCAGTATCCGTCGATGATGGGCATCCCGGAGCTGCGTCAGGCGATCGCCACGCATTACCAGCACTGGCACAAGCTCTCGCTTGATCCGATGACGGAGGTCATGGTGACCTCCGGCGGTACCGAGGCATTGACCTCGTCGATCCTCGCGGTGGTCGAGCCCGGCGACGAAGTCGTGTGCTTCCAGCCGGTCTACGATTCTTATTTGCCGATCATCCGGCAGGCCGGCGGCATTCCGCGTCTGGTCAGCCTCAAGCCGCCGCATTGGCGTCTCACGGAAGAAGATCTCCGCGCGGTCTTCAATCACAAGACCAAGGCCGTGCTGTTCAACAGCCCGCTCAACCCGGCTGCGGTGGTGTCGCCGCGCGAGGATCTCGAACTGCTGGCGAAGTTCTGTCAGGAATTCGATACGATCGCGATCTGCGACGAAGTCTGGGAACATGTGACCTTCGACGGCCACGACCATATCCCGCTGATCACCATTCCCGGCATGCGCGATCGCACCATCAAGGTTGGCTCCGCCGGCAAGATCTTCTCGCTCACCGGCTGGAAGATCGGCTTCGTCTGCGCCGCGCCGCATCTCCTGCGCGTCTGCGCCAAGGTGCATCAATTTCTCACCTTCACGACGGCGCCAAATCTGCAGGTTGCGGTGGCCTATGGTCTCGGCAAGTCCGACGATTACTTCAAGACGATGCGCGCCGATCTCGCGCGTAGCCGCGATCGTCTGGCCGCAGGTCTGGAAAGTATCGGCTTTCCCGTCATCAAGTCGCAGGGCACGTACTTCCTCACCGTCGATCTGTCGCCGCTGGGACTGAACGAGACCGACGAGGAATTCTGCCTGCGTCTCGTCTACGACTACAAGGTCGCGGCCATTCCGGTGTCGGCCTTTTATGAGCAGGACAAGGTGACCTCGGTGGTGCGTTTCTGTTTCGCCAAGAACGACGCAACGCTCGATACGGCGCTGGAGCGTCTGCACAACGCCGTTCATCGCCGCTAGGGGAAATTGATGCGCATGGGCAAGCAGGGGATCGCGTGGGTCGTCGGAGCGGCGCTGCTGTGGTCCTTGCCCGTGCAGGCGCAAGACCAGAAGCAAGAGCGCGTCGTCAACTTCTACAACTGGTCGAACTACATGGCGCCCGGCGTGCTGGAGGCGTTCACAAAGGAAACCGGCATCAAGGTCGTCTACGACACCTTCGATGCCAATGAGACGCTGGAGACGCGTCTCCTGGCTGGCAAATCCGGCTACGATGTCGTGGTGCCGACAGCTTATTTCCTGCAGCGGCAGATCACCGCAAAGGTGTTCCAGAAGCTCGACAGGGCGAAGCTGCCGAACCTCGCCAATGCCTGGCCAGAGGTGACAAAGCGCCTCGCGATCTACGATCCCGGCAATCAGTTTGCCGCGAACTACATGTGGGGCACCACCGGCATCGGCTACAACGTCAAGCAGGTCGCGAAAATCCTCGGGCCCGACGCGAAGATCGATAGCTGGGATATCGTCTTCAAGCCGGAGAACCTTGCGAAGTTCAAGGATTGCGGCGTCCATATGCTGGACTCCGCCGATGACATTCTGCCGGCGGCGTTGAATGCGTTGGGTCTCGATCCCAATTCCACCAAGCAGCCGGATCTCGAAAAGGCCGCCGATCTCGTCGGCAAGATCAGAGGCAATGTTCGCAAGTTTCACTCCTCGGAATATCTGAGCGCGCTAGCGACCGGCGAGATCTGTCTGGTGGTCGGCTGGTCCGGCGACATCATCCAGGCGCGTGCGCGGGCGGATGAAGCGAAGAACGGCGTCGAGATCGGTTATGCCGTGCCGAAGGAGGGCGCGCAGATGTTCTTCGATAATCTGGCAATCCCGGCCGATGCCAAGAACGTCAATGAAGCCTATGAGCTGATCAACTACCTCTACCGGCCGGATGTCGCGGCGAAGAATTCGGACTTCCTCGGCTATGCCAACGGCAATCTCGCCAGCCAGAAGCTGATCGATCCGAAGATCCTGAACGACAAAACGATCTATCCGGATGAGGCGATGCTTCAGAAGCTGTTCGTCATCACCGCACGCGATCCGGCGACGCAACGCGTGATCAACCGGCTGTGGACGAAGGTAAAGACGGGGCGCTGAGCGCTATCGCCAGCGCCGGTGCAGCCACAGCCACTGCTCGGGATATTCCCGGATCCAGCCTTCCAGCACGGACGTCACCGCCTGCATGGTGCCCTGAACGTCGACCTTGCCATTGGCATCGCGCACCGGTTTCACCTCTTCGGAGACTTCGATGCGGAAGCGATGATCGGGCAGGCGGATGATACGAACACCGTGGATCGGGCAATCGACCTGACGCAACAGCCGCGCCAGCATCGGATTGGCATTGGTCTTGCGGCCGAAGAAATCCACCGGGACGCCATTGGTGAACCATTGATCCACCAGCATGGCGACGTGCTTGCCCTCGTTCAGCGCGTGCGCGAGCTTGAGCGGTGCGTCATGGCTGGCCGGGATGAGATTGCCCATGTTGATCGCGCGCGTCTGATGAATGGCGCGGTCTGCGGCGGCGCTGTTCGGCCGGCGATAGAGCACGGCGGCGTCGAGGCCGTGGGCCACGGCGGCGAGCGCAGGAATTTCCCAATTGCCGAGATGGCTGGCGAAAATCAGTGCCGGTTTGCCGTCGTCGCGCAGTTGATCGAAAATCTCGCCGGTGCGCGCGGAGAATTCGACATTGCTCGGCTTGGTCGGATTGGCCGGGTCATAGTCCCAGATCTTGTCGAGATGGGCGAATTCCGCACCGATGCGCCCCATATTGTCCCAGACACCCGCGAGGATCTTCTCGATTTCTTCCGGTGATTTCTCGGGGAAGGCGGCGGTGAGATTGGCGCGGCCGATCTTGTCTTCGCGAAACAGCGGGCCGATGCGCTGAGTGATCTTGCCGAACCGGTTGGCGGTTTTGACCGGATCGAAATAGCGCGTGGTCCGCAGGATGCCGATCGTCAGTGCGCCGACAGCAGCGTCGCCTGCAGGCTTCAGGGCATCGCGAATGCGCGCCTTGGTGCGAAGCAGCAGGCGAAGCATCAGAAGTGAACGATGATCTTGCCGAACACCTGGCGGGTTTCCATCCGCTTCAGCGCGGTCTCGACATCGCTGATCGGCACTTCGGTATCGATCACCGGCAGCATGCCGTCAGCCATCTTGTCGAGGCTCTCGGCAATGTTCTTCATGGTGGCGCCGAACGATCCGAAGATGCGGTATTGCTGTTGGAACAGCTGCATCAGGTTGATCGTCGTGGTCGGGCCCGAGGTCGAACCGCAGGTGACCAGACGTCCGCCGCGCTTCATCACCAGCAGCGAACCATTGAAGGTGTCAGCGCCGACGTGTTCGAACACGACATCGACGCCCTTCTTCTTGGTGATCTTGCGGGTCTCGCCCTCGAAGCGATCCTTGCGATAGTTGATGACGTGGTCGGCGCCGAGGGCCTTCACACCCTCGATCTTGGAATCGTCGCCCACGGTGGTGATGACGGTGCAGCCGATCTTCTTGGCCATCATGATGGCCACGGTGCCGATGCCGGAACCGCCGGCATGGACCAGAATGGTTTCGCCGGGCTGCAGCTTGGCATTGTCGAACAGCATGTGCTGCACGGTAGAGAAGGCGATCGGGGCGCAGGCGGCGTCGCGGAAGCTGATGCCGTCAGGGACAGGGATCACCAGACGCGCCGGCATGTTCATCAGTTCGCGCGAGAAGCCGTCGATGTGGAAGCCATAGAGACCGCCGACATTTTCGCAGAAATTGTCGCGGCCTTCCTGACAGGCCTTGCAGTGCCCGCAGGTCAGCGCACCATACATCACGACCTTCTGGCCGGGCTTCACATGGGTGACGCCTTCACCGACCGCAGCGACTTCGCCCGAGGCTTCGGCGCCGATCGACAGCGGCAGCTTGCGCTTGGCGAAGGCCATGCCGCGGAAGCCCCAGACGTCGATATGGTTCAGGCCGACAGCCTTGACGCGGATCTGCACTTCGCCGGCACCAGGCGGCGGGGGCGGTGGCACGTCGACGACGACGAGCTCACGATCGGCAACAAGATTGAGCGCACGCATGAACCGCGTCTCCGGCAAGAAAGGTTGATTTCGGATGGCCTGCGTATCGCCGGTTCACGTCATGACGTCAACCGGCGAGGGGCGGCCAACGGGGCCGGGGAGCCTTAAACGGGCTCGCCGGTGAGGATCAGCGAGGCATTCTGGCCACCAAAGCCGAAGGAATTCGACATCACGGCCGTCACGCGTGCATCGCGGGCGGTATTGGGAACCACGTCGAACGGAATGGCCGGATCGGGAACATCGTAATTGATCGTCGGCGGGATCCGCTGGTGTTCCAGGGTGAGCAGCGAGAACACCGCCTCAACAGCGCCGGCGGCGGAGAGCGTGTGGCCGACCATGGACTTGTTCGACGAGACCGGAATTTCCTTGGCGCGCTCACCGAATACGCTGGAAATGCCGAGATACTCCATCTTGTCGTTTTCCGGCGTGCCGGTGCCGTGGGCGTTGATGTAGTCGATCTGGTCCGACGTCAGACCGGCATCCACCAGTGCGTTGTTCACGCAGCCGATGATCGGCTTGCCGTCCGGGCTGGAACGGGTGCGGTGGAACGAGTCCGCGAGTTCGCCGCAACCGGCGACAATGCCGAGGATCTTGGCGCCGCGCGCGGTGGCGGCTTCCAGGCTTTCCAGGACCAGCGCACCGGCGCCTTCGGCCATCACGAAACCATCGCGGTTCTTGGCGAAGGGACGGACAGCTTTCTGTGGCGGGTCGTTGTGGGTCGAGAGTGCCGATAGCAGCGAGAAACGGATCAGCGCTTCCGGGTTCACCGAGCCGTCGGTGGCCACGCACAGCGCCGCATCGGCTTCGCCGCGGCGGATCGCTTCGACGCCGAGCTGGATCGCAGTCGCGCCGGAGGCACACGCGGTGGACAGCGAGATCGGCGAGCCCTTGGTGCCGAACGTGTCCGCGAGATGGTCGGCAACCGAGCCGAACAGGAAGCGGCGGTGATACTGGACGAACTTGCCGCCGCCGGCGACGCGCAGCAGTGTGTCGTAATTGATATCGCTATTGGCGCCGGCGGCCTTGGCCAACACCTGGCGCTGCGGCCACTCGACTTCGACAGGCGCAACCGCGAGGAACAGCGGGCCCGGGAAGTCGCCCTTGCTGCCGATATTGGCCTGCGCGATGGCTTCCTCGGTGACGAGCTCGCCGAGCTTCTCGGAGAGGTCGGTGGAGGAAAACGGCTCGACCGGCACGAAATCGATCGTTCCTGCCATCGTCGTCTTCATGCCGTCGGTGGGAAAACGCGTGATGGTGCGAATGCCGGACTCGCCAGCGGTGAGCTTGGCCCAGTTGTCCTCTTTGCCGGCGCCGAGCGATGTCGCAACACCCATGCCCGTGACGACAACGATCGGTCGGCCGAATTTATCGCGCGTTGCAGTCATGCTCTCTCCGTCGGCCGCGTCGACCGCTTAACTTGAGCATGATCCCGAAAAGTGGATGCCGGTTTTCGGATAAGATCTTGCTCAAACATAAGAAAAATCTAGAGCCCAGATGGGTTCTAGATGGCTTCAACCAGCGCCATGCCTTCGCCGCGCCAGTGGCCGGCGCCGATCACCACAATCTGGGTGGGCTTGCCGGACTTTTCAATCTCGAGGCCGGTTGAATCGTTCGGCGGAAACATTGCGCCGCGCGAGATCGCCAACGCCGCAAGGCCGAGGCCAAGCGGGAATTGGGTTTCGAGCGTATGACCGAAGAGAGTGCCGGTGCCGCGGATGGCGACATCCGCATGATCCTTCAGGAAGGCGCGCTCTTCCGCTGTCACGGGTTCCGCACCGGTCGCGCCGGTGATGATCGCAGCGTCGCTCCTCGCGCCGAGCTTCGACCACAACCCCTGCAGCGAAGCGGTGACTTCGCCGGGAGTCTTGCGACGGGCATGATCGGCGACCACGCTCTTGAGACGTGCGAGAGGCTTGGCACCGCGCGCTTCTGCATGCGCCCTGGATTCAATGACGAGGAATGCGCCGGCAGAGCCGAGCGCAAAGCCGGAATTCTTCTCGCGCGCCCAGACGGTTTCGAACTTGTTCTTCAGGTTGAAGTCGTCGAATTCGTACAGCAGCAGCAGGTCCTTGCGCTCACCATTATGTGCGGCGCCGATCAGCGCGATGTCGCTCTGGCCGTCAGCGATGCGGGCCAGTGCGATGCGCGCGGCGTCCACGCCAGCCGCTTCCTCGCCCATGAAGGTGCGGGACGAACCGGTGACGCCGTGCACGATGGCGATATTGCCGGCGAGCAGGTTGGAGAGCTGCGCCAGAAACAGAGTCGGCCTGAGGTCGTTGAGCAGTTTTTCGTTGAGCAGGCCCGGTGTCGCAGCGCCATAGCCGTCCGAATTCAGGATGCCGGAATCGACGGCCAGGTCGCGCTCACCGCCACCGGCGGCAACGATCATGTCCATCCTCGACAGGATGTCCTTGTTGCCTTTGACGCCAGCTGAATCCAGCGCGAGGCCGGCGGCATAGGTGCCGATCCGCTGCCAGGCTTCCATCTGACGCTGATCGCCCTTCTTGGGGATCTGCGCGTCGTATGAGACCGGCGCGAGGGGGTGGACGATGTTCGGAGCGAAGCCGGTTTCATCGACATTGATGCGCTTGTTGTTCAACGCATCCCAATGCGCGTCAGGGCCTTCGCCCAATGACGTTGCGAGGCCAATGCCGGTGATCCACGCTTCCACCGGCTCGGATGTCATCGGTCGGGTTTCAGCCATTGGTGATTGCCTGTAGGGGAAATCCGATGCGCTCGGCCACGATGTCCATGTGCCCGCGCAGATCCGGATGGGGGAACGGGACGGTCTTGAAGGTGAGCTGCGCGTTGCAGGTCAGCTTGCCGTCGACCTTGATCTTGACAGTGGTCATGTAGAAGCCGTCGCCCTCGTGCAGCACGCTGGCGGTGATGTCCAGCTTCGTGCCGGGCGTGATGAAGGTACGCATCTTGGCTTCCTTCACTGCGGCGAGGAAGGGCATACGCTCGAACTTCATCAGCGCGATCAGCAGCCAGCCCGAAGTCTGCGCCATCGACTCGATCAGCAGCACGCCGGGCATCAGCGGGTAGCCCGGGAAGTGGCCCTCGAAGATGGTACTGGTCTCGGGGACGTTGGCTTCGACCGTGATCGTCCGTTCGCCGACATTGAGGTCGGTGATGCGGTCGATCAGGTGAAAATATTCGAGGTTCATGGCGGGGCGTTACGCGCCCTTGGCCGCGACCAATTCGTCGATGCGCGCGCTGAGGTTCTTCAGGACGAAATACTGCTCGGTGGTCGCCTTGCCGTCATTGACCTCCTGGGTCCATTTTTCGAGCGGCAGCTTGATCCCGAACGCCTTGTCGATCGCGAAAGCGATATCCAGGAAGTCGAGGCTGTCGATCCCCAGATCGTCGATGGCGTGGCTTTCCGGTGTGATCGTGTCGCGGGGAATGTCGCAAGTCTCGGCGATGATTGTGGCGACCTGATCGAATGTGGAGGACATTACTAAGCCTTTGATATATTGAAGATAATGTTCGATCGGCGCGCGCAAAGACAGGGCTTCGCCCCGGGGCAGTCCCGGTCCGCCGTATAGAGTCGATTGCCCGTATATCGGAGCGGGGGCGGCAGTTCAATGCAGTTGAGCGCCCGCTCACCAGCCCCTGTGGGCTGTGGAAAGAGGGGCTGGCGCGCCTCAGCCGTGCGGCGCAACAATATGGGCGCAGTCGCGGCGGCCCATCAACACGCAATCCTGGGTTTTGCGGAGATCCGCGATGCTAACCGCGAGCCAGATCCCGACACCCACCAGGATCACCGTAAAGCCGAAGGCTGCGCTATTGGCCAGCATCCGGTGGCGGAAGTCGTCGGGGTCGTCCTGTGCCTGTTGATAGCGGGACAGGTCGCTGGCGCCGGTGGTTTGGCGGCGGCGCGGTTGGTCGGCAGGAGCGGTGGGATGGTGTGGCAGCGTAGCCGAGGTGCGGGGCACGAAGCGAAGCACGCGGTGCTCGTCATCTTCTCTGATAATCGGCTGCTGGGTCTTCATGGTCGTGGGTCTGCGCATGCAATGTCGCAGTGTACCACGAGGCGGCTGCTTCGCGCAGATAAAGTCCGCATGGCACGGATGCGGCAATCGTCAGAAATGACGTGGAACTGATCCGCCTCGGCGCGGCGGCCATGCCATACTTCGCTCCGATGAAACGTCGGATAGATGGGAGGCCACATGCCGAACACACGCGAACCGTTGCTGCATCCGGTCCCGATCCTGTCGCTGCGGCCAACGCAGATGACGGTGGGCATGCGCGAGGTGAAGGAGAAGCGCAAACGCTGGCGCGCCCATAAGTCCAAGCGCAAACAGGCCGAACTGCTCGGCCAGCACATGATCCCCGTGGTGCTGGGGCCGGATCAGCGTCACTACGTGGTCGATCACCATCATCTCGCACGTGCGTTGCATGACGAAGGCGTGAAGGATGTGCTCGTCACCGTGATCGCGGATCTTACGATGGTCGATATGAAAGCCTTCTGGGGCGTGCTCGATCACCGCCGCTGGGCCTATCCCTATGACGCCAAGGGCGAGCGCCGACAGTTCAAGGATATTCCGAAATCGGTGACGGGCCTGAAGGACGATCCGTTCCGCAGTCTGGCCGGCGAAATTCGCCGCGCCGGCGGCTATGCCAAGGACACCACGCCGTTCAGCGAATTCCTGTGGGCGGACCTGTTTCGCAGCCGGCTCTCCACCAAGGAGATCGATGCAGATTTCGCCAAGGCATTGGAGAAAGCGCTGGCGATCGCCAAAAGCAAGGATGCGATCTATTTGCCCGGCTGGTGCGGACCGGCGTCCGACGACTGAGGCGCATCCATCGGGATCGCAGCGGGGTCGCCTTTGCCGCCGAGCACGCGATGCAGGGCGCGTTCGATCCTTCCGCCGAGCAGCAGCACGAGGAAGGCGATCACCACCGAGACGGTGACGATGCGCCAGTGACCGGCGCCGCACATGATGCCGACACAGGCGGTCAGCCAGACGCAGGCGGCGCTGGTCAGGCCGCGGACACGGAAATGCCGCTCGGCATGAAAGATCACGCCGGCACCGAGAAAGCCGACGCCGGTGAGTATGCCCTGAATGACCCGGCTCCCGGCATCCGTGAAGCCGCCTTTGCCGAGCGGATCGGCCAGCACCACGATCATCGCGGTGGCCAGGCTGACGAGCCCCAGCGTGCGTACGCCGACGGGCTTGCCGTGCAGATCGCGGTTGAGGCCGATGGCTCCGCCAACCAGGGCGGCGATGCCGAGACGTAGGATGATGTCCGACCAGTCGAGCAATGCGAGATCCTTCTAAACCCCGTGCCGTTACTTTGGCAGCCGGCCCATCATATAGAATTCGTCATTCGGCTTCATGTTGGTGACATTGGCCATCCGGTTCGACAGCGCGAAGAAGGCCGAGATCGCGGTGATGTCCCAGATATCGTCGTCGCTGAAGCCGTGGCCGGAGACCTCGGCGAAATCCTGCTCGCCGATGGTCTCGGCGGACCGGCTCACTTTCATGGCGAAATCCAGCATCGCACGCTGCTTCGGCGTGATGTCGGCCTTGCGGTAGTTGACGGCGATCTGGTCGGCGATGGTCGGGTTCTTGGCGCGAATGCGCAGGATCGCACCATGCGCGATGACGCAATAATGGCACTGGTTGGCAGCTGATGTCGCGACCACGATCATCTCACGCTCGGCCTTGGTCAACCCGCTGTCCTTGTCCATCAGCGCGTCGTGATAGGCGAAGAACGCGCGGAATTCGTCGGGGCGATAGGCCAGCGACAGGAACACGTTCGGCACGAAGCCGGACTTTTCTTGCACGCCCATAATGCGCGTGCGGATGTCCTCGGGCAGCTTGTCGAGGGCGGGTGTCGGAAAGCGTTGCGCAATCGGCTGGGTCATCTGGCATTCCCGTGAACGTTTCTGTTTCACGAGACCATAGGCGATCACACCGTCACCGCAAAGCGCTTGCGGCAATGCATGCCGATGCGATTAGCGCAGCGGCTTCTTGAGCAGCGAGAAGCGATCCGGATCGAGGCCGAGCGAGGGTTGCAGCATTGGGGCTTCGACGCTGCGGCTCGGCGTCGCCAGCGGGCGTTCGATGAAGCCGGGATCGTTCGGTACCTCGCGATGCGAGGTGGCGCCGCGCCAGCGTTCCAGCACCGCGCTGACGAACTGCATGTCGTGACCGGCAGCCACCGACGGCACCGTCGCGATGGTGGCTTCGGAGCGCGGTAGCTGATGCGGCGGCACTTCCTTGAAACGAAGCCGGGTCGGCAATGCGACGCCTTCACCGAAGGCGAGCACTTCGCGCGTGCCGAGTGACGGCACAAAGGACAGCAGGTTGGCAGCGGCATCCGACACCGCGGAGCGCAGCAGCGCCTGGTCGCGCTCATTGGCGAGACGCATGGCGAACAGTGTGTTGCACTGGGAAATGATCGTGGCGTCGAGTTCTGCCGGACGCTGCGTCACGAGGCCGAGATAGACGCCGTACTTGCGGCCTTCCTTGGCGATGCGCGACACTGCCTTGCGGGTCGGGCCAAAGCCGATATTGCGGTCGGCGGAGGCGTAGCGATGCGCTTCCTCGCAGACGAACAGCAGCGGCGAGGCGCCGTCGCTCCACAGGCCGAAATCGAATGCCATCCGGCAAAGCACCGACACCACGCTATCGACGACTTCCGCGGGGAAGCCGGCGAGCTGCATGATGGTCATCGGCTTGCCATTGGCGGGCAGGCGGAACAGATGGCTGATCACTTCCGCCATGGTGTCGCCGCCGACATTGGCGTTGTCGAACATGAAGGCGTAGCGCGGATCGTTCTTCACCGCTTCGATGCGCGAGATCAGCTTGTGATACTGGATGCGCGACGAGCGGTTCTCGAGCTTGCCCATGCGCTCGTCGATCAGCGAGATCAAATCGACCAGGCGATAAGGCACCGGCGTATCGACGGTGTAGCCGATGGTCTTGGGATCGATGCGCTTGAGGCCAATGCGGTCGGCGTTCTGGTATTGCGTGTAGACGCCCTTGGCGATCGGGATGACTTCCGAGAGGATTTCGAGCTCTTCGGGCACGCCGGGGCGGCCGGCGAACAGCACGTCGACGATTTCCTCGAAATTGAACAGCCAGAACGGCAGTTTCAGATTGCGCGGGTTCAGCACCAGCGACTTATCGCCGAAGCAGCGGCCATATTCGTTATGCACGTCGAGCAGGAAAATGCGCAGATGCGGGCGCGACTTCAGGATTTCATTGAGCAGCAGCGACACGCCGGTGGATTTACCGACACCGGTGGAGCCGAGCACCGCGAAGTGCTTGCTCAGCATTTCCTCGACGTCGACATAAGCGGCGACCGACTTGTCCTGCTGCAGCGTGCCCACGTTGATCTGCTCGGAGCCGGACGGCGCATAGACCGTGCGCAGATCGTGATTGCTGATCAGATCGACGATGTCGTCGATGGTGGGATAGTTGGTGACGCCGCGCTGGAATTTGGCCTTGTCTCCGTGCCCCATGATTTCGCCGAGCAGATCGACCGAGGCACTCGCGATATACATGTCCGATGCATGCATGTTCTCAGCGGACACTTCCGTGATCATGGCAATGATGGTCGAGGAGGCGCAACGGATGCTGACGAAGCGGCCGACGGTGCCGCGCATCTCCGAGGGTGTCATCGGGTTCACGGCGAGCAAGCCGACCCGGGCCAGCGAGCCGCGGACTGAGATAATGCGCCCGAACGACGCCGCTGCGTTTAAACTGGTCATTGATGAATTCGCGTCTCACGCCCCGGTTGGACCGACTATGCAGGTCAGGGACTGGACAAATTGTTAAGGCGCGTCCGCGGGCTATCGGTGGGCTCTGCTCGTCAAACTTGCATTGCGGAATTAGCTCCGCACTGGAACGCGGAAACTCCGGCACTGGATACCTTGTCGCTCGTGGCTGGCGATCTGGCTTTACGCGGTTTTAACCAGCCCGCGAGGTCGGCATAGGCTGGTGTCCTGACCTTGCATGGGTCGTCGTCGCCGCGTTATCTCAGCGCGGTCGTCTTCGGCCGTGCACGGACCTCTCATGCGCATCGATTTTCCCGGCCTGCAGGCGTTTCTGAGCATCGCGGAGCGGGGCAGCTTTTCGCGCGCGGCCGCACACCTCAATCTGTCGCAGACGGCGCTAAGCCACCGGATCAAGAAACTGGAAGAGGATCTCGGCTTTCAGCTGCTGGCCCGGACCACGCGGCAGGTGGCACTGACCCCCGCCGGGCTGGAACTGCTGCCGACTGCGCGGCGGATGATCGGGGAGTTGTCCGATTCCATCGATCTGCTGCGGGCGCGGGGCCGCAAGCGGCAGGAGCACATCGCGCTCGGCTGCCTGCCGACCATCGCCGCCTATCATCTGCCGCGGGTGCTGAAGCAGTTCAATGCGGTGCACCCGGGGATTTCGATCAAGATCCACGATAACTCAGCTAGCGAGATCGCCACTTTGGTGCAGTCCGGCCAGGCGGAGTTCGGCATCACGATCACGGCGACCAATATATGGGATCTGGCTGTGACCCCGCTGATCAAGGAGCGCTTCGTCCTGTTGTGCACCAAGGACCATGCCTTTGCGCAGCGCAAGTTCGTAGCCTGGTCGCATCTCGAGGATATGCCGCTGATCCGCATCAGTCCGCAGGCCGGCAATAGGGCCCTGATCGACGACGCGCTCGGCCATCGCCGCGATAAGCTGAACTGGCGCTACGAGGTGCAGCATCTGCAGACGGCGGTGGGCATGGTGTTCGAGAAGCTCGGCATCGCCGTGGTGCCTAGCATCGCGGTGGCGACGCAGGGAACTGCCGGACTGGTCGCTGTGCCACTGCGTAATCCCAGCGTCAGCCGCACGGTGGGCATCATCGTCAAGCGCGGACAGCCCGTGAGCAAGCCGGCGCAGGCGCTGATCGACCTGACCCGGAAATACTTCCAGGCTGCGGGATAGTCCGCCCGGCAGGATATATGCAGGAGACTGCACGATTATCCCAGATTTCTCATTTGTTTCATATATCGGAATTGGCTACTGCGGGAGCAGAACGGTCCATAGCCCTGTCGCGATGACGTGACGGCCACGGGTACCGACATAAAAACGGCAAGGGTGGACGCATCAGGCGTCTTCAATCCATCATGACGCTCCGCTTCCCGACCAGGCTCAAGCATCTGCTGAGCGCCGCGCATTTGGCGCTCGGTGCGATATTCCTCACCAACGCGGTACCTGTGGCGCAGGCCCAGTCCGGCTATCCGACCAAGCCCATTCGCGTGATCGTGCCGTTTGCGGCCGGCGGTGTCGCTGACATCACCATCCGGATCGTGGCCGAAAAACTCGGCGACAATCTCGGCCAGCGTCTCGTGATCGAGAACATGCCGGGCGCTGGCGGAGTCGTTGCGGCGCGCGCAGTACTGTCGTCGCAGCCGGATGGCTATACGCTGGCGCTGCTCAGCAACGGCACCGCCGTCAGCGTACCGCTGTTCAAGAACCTGCCATTCGATCCCGTAAAGAACTTTGCGCCGATCTCCAGCATCGGCTTCTTCGATTTCATTGTCGGCACCAATACGAATTCGCAACACAAGACGCTGGCCGACGTCATCAAGTTCGCGCGCGACAATCCCGGCAAATTGAATGTCGGCACCATCAGCGTGGGCAGCACCCAGAACCTGTCGGCCGAATTGCTCAAATCCACCGCCGGGATCAACTTCCAGATCGTGCCCTATCGCGGAACGCCGGAAGTCATTGTCGGGCTGCTGCGCGAAGACATCGATGTGATGATCGACAATTATGTCGGGATGAAATCCGCGCTGCAGGATGGCAAGATGCGTCCCGTCGGGACCACGGGCGAATCCCGTTCGGTGATCCTGAAGGACGTGCCGACGATGATCGAGGGCGGCGTGAAGGGTTATGACGTCGTGTCATGGAATGCGCTGTTCGCACCGTCAGGTACGCCGCCCGAAGCGATTGCGCGGTTGAATGCGGGCCTGCGCGAAGTATTGGCGATGCCCGATGTGAAGCAAAAGTTGCTCGATCTCGGCATCGAGGCGAAAGCCAGCTCGCCGGAGGAATTGAAGGCTCGGCTGGTCGACGACATCGCGAAATGGACCGCCGTCATCGATAAGGCAGGAATTCCGAAACAATGACGAAGCCAACCGTTCCCGGTCCCGATCCGCATACTAAAACGCCGAAGTTCAAGCTGCCGCCGCTGGCCTGCGACGCGCATACGCATATCTTCGGCCCCGGCGCTAAGTACCCATATGTCGGCTCCTACATTCCGCCGGACGCGCCGCTGGAGGACTTCCAGGCGCTGCACAAGAAGCTCGGCATCGGCCGCGCCGTCATCGTCAATGCCAGCGTGCATGGCACGGACAACCGCGTGGCGCTCGATGCCATTGCGGTGAGCGGCGGGCGTTACCGCGCGGTGGCCAATATCGATGGCACGATCACGGAGAAGGGGCTGCGCGAACTGCATGAAGGTGGCTTCCGTGGTTGCCGCTTCAACTTCGTGCGGCATCTTGGCGGCACGCCGGACATGAAAGTGTTTCACCGCATCATCGACATGATCGCGCCGATGAACTGGCATGTCGATCTGCATTTCGATGCGGTCGATCTGCCTGACTATGCCGACCTGCTGGCAAAGCTGCCGGTGCGTTACACCATCGATCATATGGGGCGCGTCAAGGCCGCCGATGGCCTGGAGCAGCCGCCGCTCCGCACCCTGATCGACCTGATGAAGCGCGACGAGAAATGCTGGGTAAAGGTCTCCGGCTGCGAGCGCGTCACCTCGCTGGGGCCGCCTTTCACCGATGCGGTGCCGTTCGCGAAGACAATCTGCGAGACTGCGCCCGATCGCGTGATCTGGGGCACCGACTGGCCGCATCCCAACGTCAAGGCGATGCCGAACGACGGCGATCTGGTCGATCTGATCCCGCTCTTCGCGCCGGATCCGGTGATCCAGCAGAAGATCCTCGTCGACAATCCCGCGCGTCTCTTCGAATTCGATACCTAAGCGATAGGAAACATCCGATGTCCAAAGCCAAGACCGGCCTCGTGGTCTCCGCCCATCCCGGCGATTTCGTCTGGCGCGCCGGCGGCGCGATCGCGCTGCATGCCAAGAAGGGCTATCGCGTGAAGATCGTCTGTCTTGCATATGGCGAACGCGGCGAGTCGCAATTTGCCTGGAAGCAGGCTGGCATGACGCTCGACAAGGTCAAGGCTGGCCGGAAAGACGAAGCCGAGCGTGCGGCGGCGTCGCTCGGCGCCGAGATCGAATTCTTCGATGCCGGCGACTATCCGTTGCATCTGACCGAAGCACACAAGGAGCGGCTGATCGATATCTATCGGGAGCTCAATCCAAGCTTCGTACTGACGCATTCGCTCGAAGATCCCTACAATGTCGATCATCCCGCGGCGACCGCCGCCGCACAGGAAGCCCGCATCATCGCGCAGGCGATGGGGCACAAGCCTGAAGCGGAATACAGTTACTCCGCGCCGCCGGTGTTCCTGTTCGAGCCGCATCAGCCGGAGATGTGCAATTTCAAGCCGCAGGTGATCCTCAACATCGATGAGGTCTGGGACATCAAGCGCAAGACGTTCGAGATCCTGGCCGCTCAGAAGCATCTCTGGGCCTATTACGAGCGGGTGGCTTTGCAGCGCGGCATGCAGGGCGGCCGCAACACCGGCGCGGCCATGACCTATGGCGAGGCCTATCAGCGCCTGTTCCCGATGACCGTGGAGACGCTGGCATGAAACCCGTCGTCGTCAGGAATATTCAACGCGCGGATGCCGACGTCGTACAGCGGCTCGGCGCGCTCGGTGTCTCCACGGTGCACGAGGCCTATGGCCGCTTCGGTCTGATGAAGACCTATATGCGGCCGGTGTGGTCCGGCGCGGAGGCTGCAGGCACCGCCGTGACGGTGCTGGCGCAGCCCGGCGACAACTGGATGCTGCATGTGGCCATCGAGCAGTGCAAACCCGGCGACATGCTGGTGGTGGCCTGCACGACGGACAATACCGACGGCATGTTCGGTGATCTGCTCGCGACCTCGCTGAAAGCGCGCGGCGGCGTCGGTCTTGTCATCGATGCCGGCTGCCGCGACATCAAAACCCTGCGCGAGATGGGCTTTCCGGTCTGGTCACGCGCGATCTCGGCGAAGGGGACGGTCAAGGCGACGCTCGGTGCGGTGAACGTGCCGGTGGTCTGCGCCGGCGCGCAGGTGGTGCCGGGTGACGTCATCGTCGCCGACGAAGACGGCGTTGTGGTGATCCCGCGCAAAGATGCTGCTGAGGTTGCGGTGAAAGGCGAGAAGCGTTTCGCGGAAGAAGACGCCAAGCGCCAGAAGCTGGCTTCCGGCATTCTCGGCCTCGACATGTACAATATGCGGGAGCCGCTCGCCAAAGCGGGCCTGGTTTACGTCGACGATCCCGATCAGGCCTGAGCGGGGAGGAGGCTGGCATGCGGCTTCGTATTCTGCTCGGCGATCATCCGCATACGGCAGCGCTGAAATCCGGCGCGATCACGTCTGATCTCGTCGAACTGGACTTCGCGGACTACAAGCCCACAAATAAGGGCTTCAAGCCTATGGTGCGCGACGGGGCTTTCGACATCGCCGAAATGGCCATCGTCACCTATCTGATGGCTAGGAGTTACGACAAGCCGATGGTGCTGCTGCCTGATGTGATGATGGCGCGGCATCAATTTGGTTTTGCGGTCACGAGCCCGGCGGCCGGCATTGCCAAGCCGCGGGATCTGGAAGGCAAGCGCGTCGGCATTCGATCGTTTACGACGACGACGGGCGTGTGGCTGCGCGGTATGCTCGCCAATGACTACGGCGTCAATCTCGACGCGATTGAATGGATCACCTTCGAGGATCCGCATGTCGCCGAATATGTCGACAGCACCACCAAGGCGCCTGCCGGCAAGGCGATCATGCAGATGTTGTTCGACGGCGAACTGGACGCCGTGCTCGGCGAGAAGAGCGACGATCCACGGGTGGCGCAGTTGTTCCCAGACGTGGCCGCTGCAGAGAAAGCCTGGCTTGCCAGGCATGGCGTGGTGCCGATCAACCACATGGTGGTGGTCAGCAAGCAATTGTCCGATACGCGCCCCGATGTGGTGCGCGAAGTCCACCGTATGCTGGAGGCGAGCAGGGCGGCGGCAGTCGGCAAGAGCCTGTCTTTCGATGCGGATGCCATGAATCGTTCGCTGGCTCTCATTACAGACTATTCTGCGCAGCAGGGGCTGATCCCGCGCAGGTTCAGCGTTGATGAGCTGTTCGACGACGTGACGCGCGCGTTGCGATAGCGCGCCGTCGCCCTCATCCTGAGGAGCGGTCGTCTTCGACCGCGTCTCGAGGATGAGCGCCCAATTCCTCATGGTTCGAGACGCGCGAAGACGCGCTCTTCACCATGAGGGGATCGAGTAAGCTCGACTAGAATACTGGAGGAAACGACCAATGACTCCCGAACCCATTTTCGATCTCGCGCATCTCGGCCATCTCGAATTGCTGACGCCGAAGCCGGACGAGAGTCTCAAATTCTTCGTCGACGTGATGGGCATGACCGTGTCCGGCCGGCAGGGCGAGTCGGTCTATCTGCGCGGCTGGGATGACTATGAGCGCTATTCGCTGAAGCTGACGGCGTCGAACACGTCGGGCATGGAGCATATGGCGCTGCGCGCACGCAGCCCGCAGGCGCTGGAGCGCCGCGTGGCGGCGCTGAAAGGCTCCGGCTACGATATCGGGTGGACCGACGGCGATCTCGGGCATGGGCCGGCATTTCGCTGCCGCGATCCCGACGGGCACATCGTCGAACTCTATTACGAGACCGAATGGTACGAGGCGCCGCCGGAACTCAAGCCGGCGCTTAAAAATCAGGCGCAGCGCTATCCGGGGCGGGGCATCAATGTGCGGCGGCTCGATCACCTCAATTGCCTCGCGGTGGACATCAAGGCCAACCGCGAGTTTTTCGAGCACTATATGGGGCTTCGCCTGACCGAGCAGATCGTGCTCAATGACGGCACGGAAGCCGCGATGTGGATGACCATGTCGAACAAGAGCTACGACTTCGCCTATTCGCGCGATCACTCCGGCACCAAGGGACGCTTCCACCATGTCACCTACGCGCTGGACAGCCGCGAAGACATTCTGCGCGCGGCTGATATCTTTCTGGAAAACGGCGTGTTCATCGAGACCGGCCCGCACAAACATGCGATCCAGCAGACCTTCTTCCTCTATGTCTATGAGCCCGGCGGCAACCGCGTCGAAGTCGCGAATGCCGGCGCGCGGCTGATCCTGGCGCCGGACTGGAAGCCTATCGTCTGGACCGAGGAGGAGCGCAAGAAGGGGCAGGCCTGGGGCCTCAAGACCATCGAGTCATTCCACACCCACGGCACGCCGCCGGTGCCCCACAAGTAGCAAGCCGCTCTGCCGGGATTGGTACGCGTCTTGCTTTGTTGACCTCAGGTTGTTTCTGACGTGGGGGCGAGCATGACTAACTCTGAGTTGCGGGCAGACATCCACAGTATCGAACCGATCCCCGATGCCGACCGGGATTCCACCGGGCCGCAGCAGATGTGGATCTGGGCCGGCGCCAATATCGCGCCGGTGAACTGGGCGCTCGGCGCCCTTGGTATCATTCTCAAGCTCGGTCTGTGGGAAACCATCGCGGTCATCGTCATCGGCAATGCCGCAGGCTCGGCGATCTTCGCGGCTTTCACGGTCATGGGCCACAAGACCGGCGTCAACCAGATGGTCCTCGCGCGCTCGGCCTTCGGACGCCGCGGCGCCTATCTGCCGAGCCTGTTGATGTTCCTGATGACGCTCGGCTGGATCGGCGTGAACACCTATTTCCCGGTCAAGATCTCCATGGCCATCCTCGGCCAGTTCGGCATCGCCGATAGCTGGTTTGCCAATCTCGTGGTCATCACCATCGTGATGGTGACGCAGGTAGTGATCGGCACTTACGGTTTCTATGCGATCCGCACCTTCGAGAAATACACCGTGCCAGTCACGGTGGTGATCATGGTGCTGATGAGCGTGCTGGCCTGGAGCCAGCCCGGCGTCGTCAACTGGAATCACACGACGTCGCTGCCGCCGGGGCCGCATCTGGCGATGCTGTCACTGCTGATGACTGCCGTCGGCGTTGGCTGGGGCATTTCCTGGGTGACCTGGGCGTCGGACTATTCGCGCTTCGTGCCGCGCTCGACCTCGTCGAAAGCCGTGTTCTGGTACAGCTATGTCGGCATGTTCGTGCCGTCGGTGTGGCTGGCCATTCTCGGCGCCACCATTGCGTCGGTGACGCTCGATACCGATCCGGCCAAGATGGTCTCGGCCGTGTTCGGTGGCATCGCCAGTATTCTCGTGCTGCTGCTGGTGCTGCACGGGCCGATCGCCACCAACATCCTCAACGTCTATTCGTCGGCGCTGGCGGCGCTCAGCATGGGTGTCCGCTTCTCGCGCACGGCGCTGGCGCTGATCGTTGGCATCGCGGGCTATGCGGTGACGGTGTATTTCATCTTCGCGCCGTCTTTTGCCAAGGCCTTCGACAACTGGCTGATCAGCCTGCTGATGTGGATGAGCCCCTATGCCGGCGTGGTGTTGGCCGACTTCTTCGTCAGGCGGAAGAGCCAGATCGACATCGCCGAACTCTACAAGTCGCCGGAGACCAGCATCTATGGCGATATCAACTGGAGCGGCATGATCGCGTTCTTCGCCGGCCTGATCGCCACCTGGCTGTTCCAGGATGGCCTGGTGCCCGCGTTGCAGGGGCCGATCTCGATCAACCTTCTCGGCGGCGCGGATCTGAGCTGGCTGGCGGGCATCGTCGTGGGCGGCGGTGTCTATCTGGCGCTCAACAGGCGCCTGGCGCCGGAGCCGATGGCCATCCCGGTCGGTGGGCCGGGCGAATAGGGCGAGGCGACCGGGCAGGCCGCGCTCGGCGTGGCCTGTCCATTGCCAGTGGTGTCAATGAGCCGTCATTTCCGTCCAGAGGCCTTGCGCTTTGTCCGGCGGACGGGCTAGAACGCGCCCGAACGAGATGCGCATCTCTGTTCCGACCGATTCCAGACTGGATTTTTCTGTAAGTCTCTGAATCGTTTGGGGAATGGTGTAACGGTAGCACAACAGACTCTGACTCTGTTTGTCTAGGTTCGAATCCTAGTTCCCCAGCCACACTCGAATTTCCCTTCGTAGATCAAAGACTTCTAACCCGCAGCCTTTTCGAGAAAATCCGGTGGTCCACAACAATGGTCCACACCGGGCTCGAATGGCGTCCGGGCATTACCTGCGACGGCGTGGCCATAGATGGCTTTTGGCTTCCCACGGCCTGCGGCGCTTGCCTTATCTCGGGCCCGGAGAATCAATGTGCATCGGCCTCGGCAGCAAGTCATCGATCCGCCCCGTGACTCGATAGGCAATGAGCCCGAACCATTCGCGCACCGCAATGTCGGTCCGCGACAGCCCGTCAAGGGCGAGGGTGGTGAAGGAAAGTGCGGCGCGCCGACCGCCGACCCACCAGTCGACTGGATAAGCCTCGACCGGAAATCCGGCTTTGCGAAACAGGCCAATCGATCGCGGCATATGGAACGCTGATGTCACCAGAACCCAGCGCTCGCCCGGATTCGGCGCCACGAGCGCCTTGGTGAACTCGGCGTTCTCATGCGTGTTGCGCGATTGCCGCTCCATGATCAATCGCGACCTGTCGACTCCAAGGCTTTCGAAGAGCGCGGCGGCGTAATCGGCCTCCCTGGCATCCGACACCAGCCTCGGACTGCCGCCGGTGAACACCACGCGTGCATTCGGATACTGTCGCGCCAGCGCTGCGGCTGCGATGATGCGGTCGGGCGAGCGACGGACGACCGGCGTGTCACGCGCAAGCGAAACATCGGCGTCGATCGAGCCGCCGAGCACGATGATGCCGTCAGGCGCACGCTGTCCCGGATCCCAGGGCGGGAAGCGCGATTCAAGCGGATAGAGCAGCAATCTTCCAGCCGGTGAAAACGCGGCGACCGCAAGCAGCACGGCGGCTGCGATCATAAGCCCGCGGCCAAGCGAAGAAAGCCGTGTTGCCGAAAGAACCGCGCCGAGCACACCGAGGCCGACCAGGAAATTGACCGGCGCAAGTGCGTTGCCAAGAGTCTTGGACAATATAAAAAACAACGTAAGGCCTCAGCCTCGTTGATACCAAGAACGCCATAGCAGCAAACGGCCAACGAAGCCATCGTCACGAATCGTTAGCTCGCCGGACAGGGTGCCGGATCGCCGCGGCCCCGTTCATAAGAACTCGAAAGCAGAACAGACAAATACCACTCAGCCTCGAACTGGCCGAAGTCAGAGCGAGGTCTGCGTCGTCGGATGACCATGCAGCCGGTGGGTTGCCGCATCGCCAAAATGCGTAAGGAGCGCTGCCGAAAACAACTGCATTGCCGCTATCGGCCCATCTACCTCATTGTGACTACCGCCATTGCCACATGGACAGGGCATGGTTCTGTCCGGTGCATGATCACGCCGCATGCAACAGTTGTCGCGCAACGTCCAGGCAGGGTGACCGCAATGAGCGAAGTGATCAACGTCGCCAAAGCTTACGATGAGGGACGCACTCTGTTTATGGGAATAGAGCTGCTGGTCGCGCCCGGTGCGCTCGTCCCCCGGCCGGAAACCGAATTGCTTTGCGCGAGCGCTGTCGATGCTCTGCGTCAGTTAAACGTGGCGGAGCCGCGGGTGATCGACATGTGCTGCGGTGCAGGCAATCTGGCATGCGCCATCGCTCTCAAGATCCCCGACGCACGCGTCTGGGCGAGCGACCTAACCGATGGATGTGTCACTGTCGCGCGTCGCAATGTCGCCTATCACGGACTCACGCAACGCATGTCGGTGCTTCAGGGCGATCTGTTCGACGCTTTTTCAGGTCTGTCGCTGGATGGGACCATCGACCTGATCGTCTGCAACCCACCCTATATTTCGGAAACGCGGCTCAGAGGCGACCGGGCCCCCTTGCTCGAACTCGAACCACGTGAGGCATTCGCAGCCGGTCCTTACGGGCTGAGCATCCATATGAGGGTTACGAAGGACGCAGTCCGATATCTGCGGCCGGGCGGCATCCTCTTGTTCGAGGTCGGCTCCGGTCAGGAGCGGCAGGTGACAACCCTTCTTGAGCGCAACAAGAGCTACGAGAGCATCAGGGTGGTGACGAACGAAACGGGCGAAGGCCGCGTCGTTATGGGATACCGCAAAGGCGCAACAACCTGAACCGCTACGGTGGCGTTCGCGACGCGGTCTGGACGCTGCAGACAAACATCAGCTCTTCTTGCTCATGACGAAGCGTGAAATTCCCTCGATGGAATCCAGGTTCTCAGGCAAGAGCTCGCTATCTTCGACCGTGATGCCGAAGGTCTCCTCGATGAACCCGATGACCTCGAGCACTCCGGTCGAGTCGATGATGCCTTGATCGAGCAGCGATGTGTCGACCTCGAGCGAGTTGGCTTCAGCAATGTAGAAGTTCGACAGCAAGAAATCGCGAACTTGCCTTCGATAGGTCTCGAGTGGTTCCCTGACTAGCAACATGTTTCAACTCCAATGCGTAAAGAAAAGTCACGATCGGATCATTCGGAAATCGACTCCTGCAGTGCTCTCTTGTTGAGTTTCGCTGTATTCGTTCGCGGCAGGCTAGGCACGATCACAATACACTTCGGCACCATGAAGCTTTCGAGGCGTCGCTGGCACTCTTTCTGAATCTGCTTCTCGCTCAGTGTTGTTCCCTGTTCGATAACGACAAACGCCTTAACCGCCTGCCCAAGGAGCTCGTCGGGAACGCCAATGACCGCGGCTTCCCTCACGCCCGGAATATCCATCAGCACGTTCTCTACTTCCTTGGGAGCGATCTTCTCGCCTCGGGACTTTATGATCTCGTCGCTGCGGCCAACGAAGTAGAGGTAGCCTTCCGCGTCCATCCGGCAGTAGTCGCCGGTGTACAGAACCTGCTCGCCTGGCAGCGGACCAGCCTTGAGTTTTCTGGCCGTGGCCTCTGGCTTGCCCCAATAGCCTCGCATCACCGTCGCGCCGCGAATGACAAGCTGGCCGACCACGTCGGGCCCCACGCGTCTGTCGCGCTCGTCGACAATCCACATCTCGGTATTCGGGATGGCGATCCCTACGCTCAGCGGCTTTCGATCGATATCCTCCGGGGGCAGAAAGGTGCAGCGCTTGCATTCGGTGAGGCCGTACATGGAATAAATGCGGGCATCCGGGAATAGATCCTGCAGCAGACGAATATGCTTCATCGGCAGTGCAGCTCCGGTATTCGTGACATAGCGGATACTCGAGAGATCGTGCTCCTTGATCGACTTGAGCCCCGACAGCGTCGAGAAGATCGTCGGCACGCCGGGCAGGCCGGTCACTCGCTCCTCGGCGATAAGCCCGAGAATCTGTGCCGGAAAAGCGAACGACCGTTCGAGGACCAGCCGCGCGCCCGTGCGAAACGCCATGATCATCTGATACAGGCCGTAATCGAAGGCGAGCGGCAGGACGTTCAAAATGACCTCGTCTTCGCATAGCGCGAGATATGATGCGATCGACGTGCACGCGGTCAACATGTTCCGGTGCGTCAGCATCACGCCCTTGGGATCGCCCGTCGATCCGGAGGTGTACACGATGGCTGCGAGATCGATATCGATGCAGTGGCGCGCGGGAGCTACGTCGTGGCTGGCGGCGCCTGCCTCGCTCCAGCGTACCGCATGGGGCAGCCCCGTCAGTTCGACATCGTCGACGGGCCCGGAAACGATCACTCGGCGCAATGACGGGCATGCCTGCGCGGGCTCCTTGAATATCGGCAAGAGATGTTTGTCGGTGATAAGCGCCGTCGGCTGGCAATCATTGAGCAGGTAGCCAAGCTTGTCGCGCTTGGTGAGCGGATTGACGATGCACACCACGGCATTCGCTTTCAGCACGGCCCAGAAACTGACGACGGTCTCGACAGTGTTGTCGGCGAAGATAATCACCCGATCGCCACGTTCGACTCCGCTCGCGACCAGATAATTCGCGATTGCGTTGGAGCGTGCCTCGATCTCACCATAGCTGACGCGATGCTTGCCGCACACCAGCGCCACCTTTCCACCGAGATGACGGGCGGAGTGGATGAGGTAATCGTGCAGGAGCGGTACAGGACCATGCATCAGGAAAGGGCTCCCTCAACCCGGTGCTCGCGATCGATATCGACGGTCAGCTCCAGAGCGTGGCGCCCACCAGGACGGCTTGCGATGAATTGTTGGTGCAGGAGCTGGGTCGATAGCACGCCGACCATCGCCATGTTGTCGGAGTTGGAGAGATCGCCGTTGCCGGTTGCGGCCTGTGTCCGGCACTTGCTCCGCAGGCGCGCGACCGCGTCAGGATCGAAGACGTTTGCTTCGCGAATAGCCGTTTCCGAAAGCGCGTCGTCGATATAGGCGGGCGTATCGCGGCCAACGAAACAGAGAGCGTCGGGCGCGCGGAATGGCTGCTTCTTGCGGGCGATGATCTCCGACGGCACGATCGGCTCTGCAACGCGCTTCAGAACGTGCTTCTCGTCAAGGACGCGGAGCTTGTAGGCGGGCGGCAGCGAATTCGCCAGCGCGACCACATCCTCGTCAAGGAAAGGAAAGCGTCCTTCAACTGAATGCGCCATGAGCATTCGGTCGCCCTGAGAAGACAGGAGGTATCCCGACAGCAGTGTCTGGATTTCAAGATATTCATCCTGCGCAAGGGAGCTCCATTGCGTGAATTCCGGAGGTAGACTGGCGATCAAATTGGAGACCGCATCGTGCTTTGCCGACTCCGCGCACATGTCGCTGGAGAACAGTCGTTTGATGCCGCTGGTCGTTCGCCAGCGGGTGTCATGCGCGAAGCCCGGCGCGGCGTGCTCCGACAGATTGCGCCCAAAAAACTGCCGGGCCATTGCTTGCTGCCGTACCGGCGAGCGTGTGAGATAAGGGTAGAGACGCTCAAGCAGCCGCGCGCGGCGTGTCGACGTGGGTTGCCGACCCCAGAACCGGCGGACCTTGCCTTCGCGAAAGAGATCGTAGCCGGCAAACATTTCGTCGGCGCCTTCGCCGGACAGCACAACCTTGACGCCGCAGGCGCGCACCAGGCGCGACAGCAGGAACAACGGCGCCGGCGCCGTTCTCAAGATCGGACGCTCGGTGTGATAGATGACCTGCGGAAAAATCTCGGCGATGTCGCTGCGCGAGACCACCACTTCATGGTGCTCACTCCCGGTGACACGGGCGACCAGTCGCTGGAAGTCGGTCTCATCATATTCGGCGTCAGCGAAACGCAGTGAGAAAGTTTGGAAGCGTTCGCCGGCAAAGTGGCATCCCATTGCCGCAATAAGTGAACTGTCGAGCCCGCCGGACAAATAGCTGCCGACGCTTACGTCGGAGCGTACCATTCGAAGCGACGTCGCGGATTCCAAAGCGCTGCGCACCTGCTTCACGGCATCGTCGAGTGAACCGGCAAACTGGCCGTCGCGCGAGCTGGACAATTGGGGATATCGCGGCTTCCAGAACGCTTTCTCGCGAATGTTTCCGTTTTCATAAATGCGGAAATGTCCCGGGACGAGCTCCTTGATCCCTTGAAACACGCTCTGCGGCGGCACAACGGTCCAGAGAGTGAATGTCTGATCGATGCCGACTGGATCGAAGGTGCGGGGAATCGCTGCATCCGCCGCGAAGATGGCCTTCACTTCGCTGGCGAAATACAGTCGACCTTCGCGCTCGCAGAAATGCAAAGGGCAAATGCCGGTGCGATCGCGCGCCAGCACCAGACGACGGGCTACCGAGTCCCAGATCGCGAGCGCCCACTGACCGGTCATCCGCTCGAAGGCGTCCTCGCCCCAGGCCCGATAGGCGTTGACGATGACCTCCGTGTCGCTGCGGGTTCGGAACCTGTAGCCAAGCCTGATCAGCTTCTCACGCAACTCAACGTAGTTGAAGATTTCGCCGTTGAAGACGATCCACGTCGTGCCGCTCGCGTCCGCGAGAGGCTGCTGACCGCTCGAAATGTCGATGATGGACAGGCGGGCATGTGCCAATCCCGCGCGTTCGTCCCGGTATAGGCCGCGCTCGTCCGGGCCGCGATGGGCCAGCGCGCCGAGCATGCGCATCAAGGCTTCGCGGGAGGGGGCCCCTGCGGCGGCGGTTACTGACACTATGCCCGCGACACCGCACATGCAGGTTAGTCCTCGAACACTTGAGTGACGAGCAGGGGTCGTGCGTGGAGGTAGCGCGTGACACGACGCTTGGCGTCAATATCCCTGAATACTAAATCGACCTGGGCTGCTGTCAGTCCGATAGCCTCTGCGACTTCGTCTGACTGAATCCCGTGATTCACCGCGTAAAGGCACAGATCCATCTGGTGATAAGGCAGCGCAAAATAGAACTCCTCCTGGCTCTGCGGCATCGAGAACGTATCCGTGGTCGGTGGCCTGCGCTGGATCTCCTCCTCGACCTCGAGATATTCCGCGAGCTGATAGACCTGTGTCTTGTAGAGATGGGCGATCGGCATCACGTCCGCAATTCCGTCGCCCTGCTTGACGAAAAAGCCCAGGTCGTGCTCGAGACGGTTCGGTGTGCCGGCGACCGCGTATCGGAGGCGGTCGGCGTGGTAGTACTCCGTCATCTTGCGGACGCGCTGCTTGAAATTGGTCGCGGCGACGATCTGGAGATAGGCGTTTGACGAAAGACGAACGGTGCGGGTGCTGCCGTCGCGGCTCTGAACCGTGAGACGGGTGATATTCAATCCGTTGCTCGCGAAAACCGACGGTAGCACCAGCTTGCATTTCCAGCCGTCGTCATATTCGGGAACGACGGTCCGGATTGCCTCGATCTGCCGGCGATAGGCGCCGAGCCCCTCGAGGGCGGCCGATATGTCTTCCAACACAGTATCGATGCCAAGCTGTGCCGCCCAGCTGCGGCCGAGCCTCAGCGAGTCGTCCGAAGAATGGTGCTCGGGCATGAAGATGCCCAAGACCTTGTCGTTGCCGAATGCACGCACGCACAACGCCGCGACGACGGAGCTGTCGATGCCGCCGGAAAGACCAACGACGGCGCCGCGGCGCCCTAACACGCCCAAGACCTGTTGGCGTAGCGTCTGGACAATCCTCTCGACTTCGGCAGCGGGATCGAGCGCCAATACGTTGTTGCCAAACTCCCGCGCAGTCGGAATGTGCGCAGCAAGGGTCATGACAGCGCTTTCCGCTTGCAAAATTCGGCCGGCGTGTAGGTTTGCACGACCGCACTCTCGACCAAGGGGAGGTTGGTGGCGAGGTAGGGCTCGACGACGAGCTCGATATGCGTGCCTGCGACGGGGATCACGTCCAGGCTTGCGAGTGAGCAATCCCAGCCGAGCGATTGCGGCGCTCCATCTCGGTTGCAGCGAAACAGTGTAGCTCCGATCGGCAAAGACGGCCTGGGCGACGCCAGCCATTGGTAGAAAGCTCGCGACCGCAACACCTCTTGCAGCTCAAGCCTAATTCGGAAGCAGGTGGCGTTGAACTTCCCTCGAGCATAGCGATGAAGCATCCAGGTAAGGGGGGCCTCGCCACCGATTGCTGCCGTAACCTTTGCGAGTGCTCGGCAGGCTATCCGCGAAATGTTCACACGATTGGCGCGGAGCCGCCGCAACGTTCGGGCGAGCGTCTCCCGGTAATCGCGGCCCTCGTTGATAATCGCTGTATCGAGAATCCCCAGGAACTTGATGGACCGCCGTGCTTCCAGCAGCCGCGCCGCAACTTCGAATGCCACCACACCACCAAGGGAATGGCCGAGAAGGCGAACATGTCCGACAGGTTGGCTCCGGCGGATTTGCTCCACCGCGGCATCTGCCATAGAGGCGACCGTGTTGTTTCCGGCGAGGATGCTCCCCAGGTCGGGGTATTTGATCGGGACGATCCGGGCGATCTTGCCGAGCCCCGCTGCAAAAGCGGCCATGCTCGGACCGTAACCGAGGGACCCTGGCAACAGGAACAGGATGGGACGCAGATCGGCTTGCACGCCCACGGCTTTGGCGGTTGCCTTCCCGGACACAATCGCCTTGACCATCTCCGCGGCTGTCATATCGAGCGCGAAGTGTGCGACCGAGAGCTCCAGCCCGGTGGCGCTCTCTATTTCCTGAATGCACCGCTGCAGCCTTGATAAATCGTCGGCTTCCTCCGAGGTTCCAGGCATCTTGGGGGTGTTGAAACTCGTGGACTGGGCATCCCGCACGATTTGATAGATCGTCGGCTCGCGTCCCTGCGCCCATGAGGGCCGCAGCCTCTGGTTGACGAACGGGTCGGCCGGTCGTTCCACCACTTCTGGTTGGAGATAAGTCCGAGCCATAGGTCACCTGCCGAGCCTAAAGCTTGTTATCGCCGGGCATGGAAATTTCGACATCCTGCGTTTGAAGGACGTCGCCGACAGATGGGACAACGGTGTGCCATTATGTCGCGGTGGCGCTGCCGCTGAGCTTCATTGATTTCCGCGATCATCCCGGGTTGGCACGGCGGGATTGCTGCTCATTCTCACGAGCACGCGATGATCGAGGCGCTTGGTTCCGTGTTGCTGGAAAGTAGCAAGCCAGGCGCTGTGAACACCAGCTCGATATGAATGCCCAGCGCTGTAATGACGACTGGTGCAGTATGTCGTCCGGAACATGTTCAGAAAGGTGCTTGAGGGCCGCACCTTCACCAATGACCGGGCCCGCTCCAAGCTGAGGCGAAGGAACTCTTTGAAAGCTGCCGGGCGATCATCAGGAGCGCTGCAACGGAGTACCGCATAGTAAAAGTTGTGGAACGGAGTAAGACAACCGGACTTGAGTCGATGACTTCACTCCGCGGAGGTATCGATGTGAGAGCAACGAAACTACCAGCAGTCGATCTGTTGCTGTGCCGCCGTTGCGGGGGGGCACGCACTCTTATCAAGATTGTGGCACAGCCCAGAGCCAGTCTGCCCGGCGATCGGAGGACGTTCCGGTGTCCCAGCTGCATGTCGTCCCAGACCTACCAAATCAACCGGCACGGGGCGCAGCTACTATCTTCGGATTGAGATGCAATTGGGCGGCTATAATCTGACTGGAAAATATCCGGACCAGATTGCTCCTGATTCTCCAGCCGGCACGCTCAGTCGTGTTCGCACGCCGCGTCGTCCCCACGTCGAGCGACGGATAAACTTCAGGTCGGTATGTCGGCGGCTGGAACCAAAAGTTGCGATTTTGATTCGCTACTTTACCCAACGGCACTACGTCGTCGCTAGCTTACGCCGGCACGCCTCCACAAGTAGTGGAGTTGTGGCTGTCAACCTCAGATACTCGTTGCTAACTGGCTGATATTGCAGGCCATCGAAAAAGAGAGCTTCAGTTCACTTTTGTTCAGTCAGAATGTCGCACCTTTACCAACAGTTTACATAATACCTACAAATTGCAGGAACGGGACTTGATAACAAGAAAGTCATCAAACCCCGTGTTCGTCGCTCTGCCAATTGCACCTCTGCTGACTGCTTCATTTCCACGACACCCCGCACATTGCGGACCAACGGTCGAAAACCGAGGGACCCTTCGTCATGCTCGCCAGCCTGTCTATTCGCGCCAAGATCACCATTGTTCTTTCATTTTTGCTGCTTGCGATGACGGGTCTGGGCCTGGTCGCGGTTCGCAAGATGCAGGCGATCAACGCCAATGCGGTGGATATCCAGACCAGCTGGCTGCCAAGCGTGCGTTTCCTCGGCGATCTGCGCTCCGGCGTCATCACCTATCGCAACGTGATCCGTCAGCACATGCTGTCCGAGACGTTGGAGGAGAAGCTGGCCAATGAGAAAACGCTCGAGACGGTGGTAGCGAGCAACACCGCTATCCGCGCGAAGTATGAGAAGCTGATCACCTCGCCGGAAGAGCGCGCGCTCTACGAGGAATGGAGCAAGCTCTGGGACAGCTACAAGAAGGGCACGCTCGATGTGATGGATCTGTCGCGCAAGAGCGCCGGCAAGATGCCGCAGGAAGCCAATGCGCTGAACACGAAAACTGTGAATCCGATCGGCCTGAAAGCTGACGAAGTCCTGAACAAGGACATCGAGCTCAATCTCAGGGGCTCCGACACTGCCGGTGCAGACGCCCTGGCCAATTACGATGCTGCCTTCATGATGGTTGTCGCAATCCTCGTCGTCTCGGCGTTGCTCGGCATCGGTATTGGCATTTATCTCGTGCGGGACGTCTCCAGCGGCATCGCATCGATCGTCAAGCCGATGCAGGCGTTGGGCCAGGGCGATCTGACCGCCGTCGTGCCGCATCAGGGCATGAAGACCGAGATCGGCACGATGGGAGACGCGCTGCAGATCTTCAAGCAGGCGCTGATCGACAAGCGTGCCGCGGACGAAGCAGCAGCAACTGATGCAGAAGCCAAGATCGAGCGCGGTCGCCGCGTCGATAGCATCACCCGCGAATTCGAAACGATGATCGGCGAGATCGTCGAGACGGTGTCGTCGGCTTCGACCGAACTGGAAGCCTCTGCCAGCACGCTGACTGCGACCGCCGAACGTTCGCAGGAGCTGACAACGACCGTGGCAGCCGCTTCGGAGGAAGCCTCAACCAATGTGCAGTCGGTTGCTTCGGCGACCGAGGAGATGGCCTCGTCGGTGAACGAAATCAGCCGTCAGGTGCAGGAATCGGCCAGCATCGCCAATCAGGCCGTCGATCAGGCACGCCTGACCAACGATCGCGTCAGCGCACTTGCCAGTGCGGCAGCTCGCATCGGTGACGTCGTCGAGCTGATCAACAACATCGCCGGCCAGACCAATCTTCTGGCGCTCAACGCAACTATCGAAGCAGCGCGTGCCGGCGAGGCCGGTCGTGGCTTCGCGGTGGTGGCATCGGAAGTGAAGGCGCTGGCCGAGCAGACGGCGAAAGCCACCGGCGAGATTTCGACGCAGATCTCCGGCATCCAGGCGGCGACGCAGGAATCGGTTGGTGCGATCAAGGAGATCGGGGACACCATCGGCCGGATGTCCGAGATCGCTTCGACGATCGCATCGGCGGTGGAAGAGCAGGGCGCTGCGACCCAGGAAATCTCCCGCAACGTCCAGCAGGCAGCGCAGGGCACGATGCAAGTCTCGTCGAACATCACCGACGTGCAGCGTGGCGCCAGCGAGACCGGCTCGGCATCCTCGCAGGTGCTCTCCGCAGCGCAGTCGCTGTCCTCGGACAGCACGCGTCTGAAGGTCGAGGTCAGCAAGTTCCTGAACGCCGTACGCGCAGCCTGACGCTTACAAATATCAAGTCTTCGAAGCCGGCGCGAAAGCGCCGGCTTTTTTCATTGTCAATTGACGCCGCTTCCACCCATTCGCTTGGTGCGCTGTTCTGTTTGCGCAGGTTATGGGCTACCGCGTGCAACGGTTATGTGGTCGCGCTTCTCAACTTTGTGCCCGGCGCTGCGCAACGTCCTGCGGCGTCTTGGCGATCTCTTAGTCATTTGCTGCAATCGTGTGCTACGCGCTTTTTGCACGCAGCGGCATACCGTCGTCGCTGCAAGTTATTTGGACCGGCGTTGCGTCTTAGAAAGAGACCATGACCCCTATCGATTATGAGTATTTGCAGAAGATTCTGAAAGATCGTTCCGGATTGGTGCTATCGGCCGACAAGAAGTACCTGCTCGAAAGCAGATTGATGCCGCTGGCGCGCAAGGCCGGTGTCGCCGGGATCAGCGAACTCGTTCAGAAGATGAAAGCCGGTTCCGAGCCGATGATCTCGGATGTGGTCGAAGCCATGACCACCAACGAGACCTTCTTCTTTCGCGACAAGACACCGTTCGAACATTTTCAGAACACGGTCATTCCCGACCTGATCAAGGCGCGCGCTGGCAAGCGCTGTCTGCGGATCTGGTGCGCGGCTGGCTCGACCGGGCAGGAACCATATTCGCTCGCCATGATCATGAAGGAACTCGGCGCCGCGCTGACGGGGTGGCGCGTCGAGATCGTGGCCACGGATCTCTCGCCCGAAGTGCTCGAAAAATCACGCACTGGCGTCTACACCCAGTTCGAGGTGCAGCGCGGCCTGCCGATCCAGTTGCTGGTGAAACACTTCAAGCAGACCGGCACGACGTGGCAGCTCAATGCCGACATCCGCGCGATGGTTCAGTTCAAGCAGTTCAACCTGCTGCAGGACTACGCGCATCTTGGCAAGTTCGACGTCATCTTCTGCCGCAACGTGCTGATCTATTTCGATCAGGCCGCCAAGACCGACATCTTCGGCAGGCTTGCAAAAGCCAGCGAGGCTGACGGCTATCTGTTTCTGGGCGCAGCCGAGACCGTGGTCGGTCTCACCGACCGCTATCGGGTTTGCCCCAATCGTCGCGGTGTGTATCTGCCGGTGAGCGCGCAGGCGTCGCCATCGATCATGCCCGACATGGGTGCCGGACTGAAGACGTCTCCCGCCAGTATGCGGGCGTAGGAGCGGTCATGGCAGAAGAAGTTGCAACCAACGGGCGCGTCATTTTCGGGCGTGGCTACAATGTCTGGATCATGGCCATCGACGGCACATGGCGGCGCAGTTGTGTGTTGAAGGCTGTGTCGAGTCACGACGCCGAGTTGATACTCGAGACCTCCATCGAGGGCCTCAATCTGAAAGAGTTCTTCCTGCTGCTGTCATCGACCGGACTTGCCTATCGCCGCTGCGAGCTGGTCAAGGTGAACGGTGCGCAGATCGATATTCGCTTCCTGAACACCAAAGGTAGCAAGAAGAAATCGCCGGCGAAGAGCGATCACGGCGATATGGCTGACGCCTGATCATGCGGCATCAAGATATCGATGATCATCACATCGAAGCTTGTATCTTCCAACACGAATAGACCGATCTCGCCACCATCGGCCGAGACGGTTTCGAAGCCCTCGCGTTCCAGCGTCAGCCTAATGGACACGGACACGAGTGGGTCGTCGTCGACGACCAGAATGCGTTTCATGGCGGCGCCCCCGCGCGCTGGAGTGAGCCTGCAGTCACTCTCCACGCAACACGCAACCATGACGCGACGAATCGCCGACGACGCCAAGTGTTTAGTCATTTCGCCGGAGGTGTCTGTCCAGATTTGCACACTTGGGGCATTTCGTTGTTGCCGGGTTGCACGCGCCATGTACATGGTTGGATATGAGCATGATGTTCGAAGAACTGGATTATCGCCCGACGCCGATGGGTGTCCTGACCCTGCGACGTCGGCGGAAGCCGGGCACGGACATCGATATCTTTGAGATCAAGCTCGGCGACGAATTTCTGATGTCGAGCGCATTCACGGCTGCCGAGATCGCGCTGGCGGATATCGGTCTGGCGTCACTAACCGGCAGCGGGCTGGATGTCGTCGTTGGCGGTCTCGGTCTGGGCTACACTGCGCAGGCAGTTCTCGCGCATGAGAAGGTCGGTTCGCTGGTCGTCATTGATGCACTGCCCGAAGTGATCGAATGGCATCAGGCCGGCCTGATCCCGATCGGCCGCGAATTGTCGGCGGACGGGCGCTGCCGTCTCGTTCATGGCGATTTCTTCAAGATGGCGACCTCGACGGGTGGTCATCTCGATCCCGACGAACCCGGTCGTCGCTTCGATGCGATACTGGTCGATATCGACCATGCGCCGGACAACCTGCTGCATCCGAGCCATGCCGTGCTCTATACGGCGGCAGGGCTGCAGCGTCTATCCGAGCATCTCAAGCCCGGCGGCGTGTTTGCGCTGTGGTCGAACGATCCACCAGAAGCTTCATTCACGGCCGTGATGGAGAGTGTCTTTGGCGCCGTCACCGCGCATGTCGTGGCCTTCGACAATCTGAATGCTGACGAGGAAGTGTCAAATACCGTCTATGTCGGCACCAGGATCGAGGAGGCCGCATAGCGCGCCGTTGCGCTATTCGGCGGCCTGTTTCGCCAGCATCTGCTCGTCCGACCGGTTATCGTCGTCGCGCTTCGATAGTCCCCAGCCCGACATGATATTGGAAAGCTTGTCGAGATAGACATAGACCACTGGCGTGGTGAACAGCGTCAGTGCCTGGCTGACGATCAGGCCGCCGACCATCGCATAGCCGAGCGGCTGGCGGATTTCCGAACCGGTGCCAGTGCCGAGCATCAACGGCACGCCGCCGAGCAGCGCCGCCATGGTTGTCATCATGATCGGGCGGAAACGCAGGAGAGCGGCCTTGCGGATGGCTTCCTCCGGCTCGAGATGTTCGTCGCGCTCAGCAGCAATCGCAAAGTCCACCAGCATGATGCCGTTCTTCTTGACGATGCCAATCAGCAGCACGATGCCGATCAGTGCGATCAGACTGAAATCGAAACCGAACGCCATCAGGATCGCGAGCGCACCGACGCCGGCAGAGGGCAGGGTGGACAGGATCGTCAGCGGGTGGATGTAGCTCTCATAGAGAATGCCGAGGATCAGATAGACCACCACCAGTGCGGCGAGGATCAGGAGCGGCACCGTCGAGAGCGATTGCTGGAACGCTTGCGCCGTGCCCTGGAAGGTGCCGCGCAGTGTCGAAGGCGCGCCGATATCCTGCATGGCAGCCTGTACGGCATCGGTCGCCTGTCCAAGCGCAACGCCCTGCGCCAGATTGAAGCTGATGGTGATTGCCGGGAATTGGCCCTGATGGCTGATCGACAGCGGCCGCACGGGCACCGTCGTCCATTTGGCAAAGGCCGACAGTGGCACCATGTCGCTTGTCGTCGGCGACTTGATGTAGATCTTGTCGAGTGAATCCAGCTTGCCCTGCATCTCCGGCAATATCTCGAGAATGACGTGATAGCTGTTCAACTGCGTGAAATACTGCGCGACCTGACGCTGGCCGAACGCGTCATACAGCGTATCGTCGATCAGTTGCGGCTGGATGCCGTAGCGCGAAGCGTTGTCGCGATCGATGGTCAGCGTCAGCGTCGTGCCCTTGGTCTGCTGGTCGGTGGCGACGTCGCGTAGACCCGGCAGCGTCTGCATCTTGGCCAGAATCTTCGGGGCCCATTCGTTCAGTTCGGACAGGTTCGCGTCCTGCAGCGTGTATTCAAACTGGGTGCGGGTAGCCCGGCCACCGAGCCGGATATCCTGTGCCGCCTGCATGAACAGGCGTGCGCCCTGAACCTTCTCCAGCTTCGGTCGCAGCCGTGTGATGATCTGTTGCGCATTGGCGGAACGTTCGTCCCGCGGTTTCAAGGTAATGAACATGCGCCCGGTATTGAGCGCGCCGCCGCTGCCGCCGATCGACATGGCGACGCTGGCGACGTCGGGATCGGCCTGCACGATCTTGCCGAGTTCTTCCTGGTGGATCTTCATGTCGGCGAAGGAAATATCCTGCGACGCTTCGGAGGAAGCGGTGATCAGGCCGGTGTCCTGCTGCGGGAAGAAGCCCTTCGGGATAATCATGAATAGATAGACCGACAGGACGAGCGTGGCGAAGAACACCATCAGCGTCGTCAGGCGCCAGCGCAGCACGAGGTCGAGGCCGCGCTCATAGGCGCGCAGCAGAGCGTCGAAGGCGTTCTCGCTGAGCTGATAGAGCCGGCCATGCTTGGCGTGTTTCTCCTCACGCAGGAAGCGCGAGGCCATCATCGGGGTGAGCGTTAGCGACACCACCAGCGAGACGAAAATCGTCATGGTCAGTGTCACGGCGAATTCGCGGAACAGGCGGCCGATAATGCCGCCCATCAGCAGCAGCGGGATCAGCACCGCGACCAGCGAGACTGATATCGAGACGATGGTGAAGCCGATTTCACCGGCGCCTTTCAGCGCGGCAGCCATCGGTGTTTCGCCTTCCTCGATATACCTAGTGATGTTTTCCAGCATCACGATGGCGTCGTCGACCACGAAGCCGACCGAGATGGTCAGCGCCATCAGCGACAGGTTGTCGAGCGTATAGCCGAACACCCACATCAGCGCGCAGGCGCCGAGCAATGCGAGCGGTACGGTCACGCTGGGAATGACGGTGGCCCAGACGCTGCGCAGGAAGACGAAGATCACCATTACGACGAGGGCGATGGTCAGCAGCAGGGTGAACTGGACATCCTGCACGGCGGCGCGGATGGTCTGCGTGCGATCGCTGAGGACCTCGATCTTCACGGTCGGCGGGATCGCGGCCACCAGACGCGGCAGCTCGGCCTTGATCTTGTCGACGGTGTCGATGACGTTGGCGCCGGGCTGCTTGAAGATCACCAGAAACACGCCGCGCTTGCCATTAGCCCAAGCCGCCTGCTTGGCGTCTTCCGGGCCTGTCACCGCCGTGCCGATATCCCTGACTCGCAGCGGACCACCATTGCGATAGGCGATGATGACGTCGTTCCAGTCTTTCGACTCCGGCAACTGGTCGTTGGCGTAGATCGTGTAACTGCGGGTCGCGCCGTCGATATTGCCTTTCGGGCTGTCGACAGTGGTGATCGCGATCTGGCTGCGGATGTCTTCGAGCTGCAGCCCCTTGGCCACCAGCTTGGCAGGATCAATCTGGATGCGGATCGCCGGCTTTTGCTGGCCGCCGATCGTAACCTGGGCGACACCGGAGATCTGGCTGATCTGCTGCGCCAGTTGCGCATCGACACTGTCGCTGACCGTTGTAATGGGCAGCGTGTCCGATGTCGCCGACAGCAGCATGATCGGCGAGTCCGCCGGGTTGACCTTGCGATAGGTGGGCGGGCTCGGAAGCGTCTTCGGCAATTGTCCGCCGGCGGCATTGATCGCGGCTTGCACGTCATTGGCGGCGCCGTCGATCGAGCGGTTGAGATCGAACTGGATCGTGACTGCAGATGTGCCGAGCGAACTCGTCGAGGTCATCTGCGCCACGCCGGGGATCTGCGCGAGCTGTCGCTCCAGCGGCTGCGCCACCGAGGACGCCATGGTCTCGGGGCTGGCGCCGGGCAGGGTGGCGGCGACCTGGATGGTCGGGAAGTCGACCTGCGGCAAAGGCGCGACGGGAAGCTGGGGATAGGAGACCAGGCCGACGAACAGGATGCCGGCCATCAGCAATGATGTTGCGATCGGATAGCGAATGAACGGTGCGGAAATTCCTCCGTTCATGGCTATTCGCCTTTCGCCGGAGTTGCTGCGGATGTTGCGACTGACGTCGCCACCAGCGCGCCCGGCTGCACTTTATATTGCCCGGCGACGATAACGCGCTCGCCGGCGCTCAACCCGTCCTCGACCACCGTGCGGCCATCGATGGAACGGCCGACCTTGATTTTCTTCAGCTCGGCTTTGTTGTCGGCCCCGACCGCAAAGGCATAGAGCCCGTCGGCCCCATGCTGAACGGCATCGTCGGGAATGACAGTCGCATCCTTCAGGGTGGTTACCAGCAACCGTGTCGAGACGGAAAGGCCGGGCCACAGCACGTGGTCCTTGTTATCGAACACCGCCTTGAGCCGGATCGTGCCACTGGTCGTATCCACCTGATTGTTGATGACCGCGAGCGTGCCTTCCGAGAGCGTCCGCTTTCCGTCGGTGGTCAGCGCGATCACCTTGAGCGGATGTTCCGCGAGCGACTGGCTGATGTCGATGAGGTTCTGTTCAGGCGCGGTGAAGATTACGGCGATCGGCTCGATCTGCGCAATGGTGACGATGCCGGTCTGGGTCGCAGCATTGACAATGTTGCCTTGGTCGACCTGACGAAAGCCGACGCGGCCGGAGATCGGCGCCTTGATCGTGGTGTAAGCGAGTTGGGTCTGTGCATTCGAGATCGCGGCATCGTCGGCAGCGATCTGCGCGCTCAGCTGCTGCACGGTCGAGCGTTGTGTGTCTGTCTGTTGCCGTGTCGCGAATTCGCCAAGTTTGGTGAAGCGCTGCAAATCCAGATTGGCATTGGCGAGATTGGCTTCGTCCTGCGCTTTCTTGGCCTTGGCCTGATCGAGCGCTGCCTGGAACGGGCGCGGATCGATCTGTGCGAGCAGGTCACCCTCCTTGACGATCTGTCCTTCGGTGAAAGCGATCGTGTCGATCTGACCATCGACACGGGTCCGCACGACCACGGTATTAAAACCCTGCACGGTGCCCAGACCGCCGAGATAAACGGGGAAATCAGCTTTTTCGACAGATGCAATTTTCACCGGGACGGGGGCAGGGCCGCGCGGTTTGTCGGCATTCGCCTGCTGTGCTCCGGTAGCTCCGTAATGCTGCCATGCGATAGTTCCGCCGGCCGCAAGCAGCGCCAGAACAATCAGCCCAGTCCATCGAAAACGGGTAAGCGTTGTCATGGTGATCTCATCAATCTCTTGGCAGCCACTGACGCAGACATGCGCGTCCAATGCGCGCCCGCTTGGGCGGCTCCTGATCAGCTAGGTGGCGACTCAAATGCTGTAAACACACGACCGCTTGAACGCGTGCTTCATTGCCAAATCTTCATGTTCACTATGATTTACGCGTGATTTCTCGCATCGTTCCAACAGGACACTGCGCCTCGTTTTATGCGGCGTCTTGGACAATCCATCGGCGCAGTGAGAAGCGCCTAGTGTTGTAACTGCGCGTCGTATCCGCCATAGCCTCGTCGAAGCCGACATTGCGGCTTGTAAATGTAATCGATCCGGAGCGGGACATGGACGAGTTGAATGGGCGGATGATCGCCTGTCAGATTTTGATTACCGGATTGATCGCGCGGGTCGCCAATGACTCGCCGGATCCGCTGCGCTTCCTGACCGACTATCGGGACGAGATCAAAGCCGTCGTGCGTGGCATCAACATCGCCGGCATGGAGAATACGGATCGGGTGAGGCAGTCGGCGCTTCAGACCGTCGACGAGATGTTCTCGCTGATGAAGCCGCCCAGCAGTGAATAGGGTGACCGTTTCATATTACCTCTAGGTAGCTGCCGCGACCAATCTAGACATATTCAAACATAAGAACCCTGCATTCTCGCCCAATTGCGTTGACCACCCGTTCTCCTGCCGACTACGTCCATGGGACAAATTATCGCACTTGATGCGTCCTAGCGTCGCAGTTTTGGGGGGATTCGATGGGTACGGCGAAAATGCCGCGATCTTTGCGTGCTGTTTCTGAGGTTCGTGTCGGCGAGGGCGCCGATCCCCATTCTGGCCGAAAAGTAACGGCGGTTGCGGGTCTTATCGCGGTTGCGTCGTTCAGCGGTGCCGAAGCGCAGCAATCCACCCTTCCGCCGGTCACAGTGGATGCCCCGGTTGCCCGGCCCCGGCCGGCGGCGTCGAAGCCAACTCCGGACCAGATTCGCGCGCGCACCGCGCTCCGCCGCGCCGCCCGCCGGGCTCAACCGGTGCCGGTCGCGCCGGTGCCGTTTCCGAATGCCGGCGGACTAGCCGCTGATCCTTTTGCTGATCCCGCCGCGCCCTATAAAGGTGATCGGCTTGCGGGCGGAAAATTCACCGAGAAGCTGCTGGATACGCCGCGCACCGTCACGGTGCTCACCAGGGAAGTTCTCGAGGACAAGAACGCGACGTCGCTGCGCGATGCTGTCCGTTCGACAGCCGGCGTGACGCTTGGAACCGGTGAGGGCGGCAACGCTTTCGGCGATCGCTTCTTCATCCGCGGCTTCGATGCCCGCAATGACGTGTTCGTCGACGGTATCCGCGATCCGGCCGTCAGCATTCGTGAAAACTTCTTCACCGAACAGGTCGAGATCCTGCGCGGTCCGGCATCGTCATTCGCCGGACGCGGCACCGCGGGCGGTGCGATCAACATTGTCACCAAACAGGCCGGCGACAAGAACTTCACCAATGTCGACACCATCTTCGGCACCGATGCCACCAAGCGCGTAACCATCGACGCCAATCAGGTGCTGAGCCCGACGGTGTCGGTGCGCGCCGGCGGCCTGTTCCAGGACGCCAATGTTGCTGGCCGCAACACCACGACTGACGATCGCTGGGGAGGCTTCGCGGCCATCAAGTGGACGCCGGTCGATGCCGTGAAGGTGACGGCGAACTACATTCACACCGACCTCAATTCGATCCCGGATTTCGGTATTCCATGGGACCGCGCGGCCAACAAGCCATCAACGGAAACCGGCATCGCCAACCGCAACAACTACTATGGTTTCGCCAATCGCGACTTCCAGCATGCCCGTCAGGATATCGGCTCGCTGAACACCGAAGTCGCACTGACGCCCGACGTCACTTTCTCGAACAAGATGCGGCTGGAACGCTCGACTCTGGCCTATGTCGGCACCTTGCCGGAAGCGCCCCGCGTCGGCATTCCCGGCTACGTCTCCGACGCTGCCGGCGGCTTCGGCCTGGTGCAGCTCAACGCCGTCAGCCGCTATCAGACCACGGACACGATCGCCAACCAGTCGGACTTCAAGTTCAAGTTCGACACCGGTCCGATCAGGCACACGACCATCGTCGGCGCCGAAATCTCGCGCGAAAAGGTCGATATCGACACCTTTACGGGTCTGACGACGGAGTCGCTGCCAGGTGGAAGCACGAGCATCGGTTCGGTGATCGTTCCGATCAACAATCCGTATCTGACCTATTCGGCTTTTGCGCAGCCCACACGTGCCAACAACCCAACGGTGATCAAGGTCGACACCAATGCGGGCTACGCCATCAACACGGCGAACTACAACGACATCGTCTATCTGAACACCGGCATCCGCTATGACGACTACAGCGTCAGCGCAGGCAAGCCGTTCGCGACGACCACGACGTTCCCGCAAAAGGCAGATAGCGGAAATGTAAACTGGAATGTCGGCCTGACGTTGAAGCCGCTACCCTATGGCAGCGTCTATGCAGCCTATGCGACGTCGACCAACCCGGTCGGTGCGGAACTGGACGGCACCGACGCACGCTACGGCGGCTTCAACCTCACGGGCGCCTATAATCAGGTGTTCGCGCCGGAAAAGAACAAGTCGGCGGAAGTCGGTACCAAGTGGGAACTGTTCGATCGCCATCTGTTGCTAACCGGTGCCCTGTTCGAGACCACCAAGAGCAACGCGCGTGAGCAGTTGACCGTTGCCGGTACCACGCAGGTCGTGGCTGGCGCGTCATACCGAATCCGCGGCATCGATCTCGGTGTCGCCGGCAAGATCACCGATCGCTGGAGCGTATTCGGTGGTCTGGTTCTGATGGAATCCAAGGTGTTGAATTCGGCAACGCCTGCTTTCATCGGGCGCGATCTCGCCAATATCGCGCATCAGTCGTTCAACCTGATGACCAAGTACAAGTTCGACTATGGTTGGGAGCTGGGCGGGCAGGCGACCTATCAGTCGCAGCGTACCGGTGGCATCCTGTACACGACGACCACGACGGTCCTGCCGGAATTCTGGCGCTTCGACATGTTCGTCGAGAAGAAGATCGATCAGAACATCACGCTCAAGCTGTTCGTCAACAACCTGACCAACAAGCTCTACTATGACGGCTTCTACAACAGCGCGGCACCGTTCGTGCTCGTGGCGCCAGGGCGGTCGGGAACACTTGTTCTCAGTGGGAAGTTCTAGGGGATGCTGATCTGCATCCCTGATGTCTTGAGCAAAAGTGATGTGGCGGAGTTCCGCCGCATCATGGATGCGGCCGGTTGGGAGGACGGTCGCTCGACGGCCGGTGCGCAATCGGCTCTGGTCAAGAGGAACGAGCAACTGCCGCCGGACAGCGATGTGGCCCGCGCGCTCGGCAATCGCATTATCTCGGCACTGACGTCGAATCCGCGGTTCTTATCCGCAGCAATTCCGCTGCATATCTTCCCGCCGCTGTTCAATCGTTACGTCTCGTCGGATGGACATCACTTCGGCGTGCACGTCGACAATGCGGTGCGCGGTGATCATCTCACCGGCATGCGTATCCGCACTGATCTGTCAGTGACATTGTTCCTCTCCGAGCCCGAGGAATATGAGGGCGGTGAGCTTGTCATTGAAGACAATTACGGCTCACACGAGGTGAAGCTGCCGGCCGGCCACCTCGTACTTTATCCTGCTTCCAGTTTGCACCTTGTAACGCCTCTAAGGGCAGGTATGCGCGTAGCGTCTTTTTTCTGGCTACAGAGCATGATACGTGATGCTCATGCGCGCAGCATGATCTTCGATCTCGACAGCGCGATTCAGAGCCTAGTTGAACGTCTCGGAAGAGACGACCCAGAAACGGTCAAATTGACGGGCATCTATCATAATCTCATCCGCTATTGGGCCGAGGTATAAGCTTGTTTAGAACTGTTCTTAAGTCGCTGGCTGTGCTGGCAGTGGTCGCGTTTGCTTCGCCCATCATTGCGCAGCAGGCTGCAAAGCCCGCGGCCCCAGTGGTTACTCAGGCTGCTCCCGTTGCGACGCCGGCCCCGGTCACTGCTCAGCCGAGCAGCCCAGCGGCGAGCCCGGCCGCTTCGACAGCTCTTGCCAGCCCGGTGGCAGAGGCCGCGCCCCGGCCGATGGTCGCGACCGGTGAGCACGATCTGTCGCCCTGGAAAATGTTCATGGGTGCCGACATCATCGTCAAGGCGGTGATGGTGGGTCTGGCTTTCGCATCGCTCGTCACCTGGACAGTCGGCATCTTCAAGATGATGGAGCTGAGCTGGGCCATGCGTCGCCTGAAGGGCGCGCTCCGCAAGATCGGTGAAGCGCGTTCGCTGTCCGAAGCGCAGATGGCGCTCGGCGAGCGTGGGACGATCCTGTCGCGCCTATTGGCGGCGGCCATGCGGGAAGGGCGGATGTCTGCGGGCATTTCCAGCGATGAAGGCATCAAGGAGCGCGCCGCGTCGAGCTTCGGCGAAATCGTGCGCGCTGAGGGCCGCAAGGTGCGCACCGGCATGGGCATCCTCGCGACCATCGGCGCAACGTCGCCGTTCGTCGGACTGTTCGGCACCGTGTGGGGCATCATGAACAGCTTCATCGGCATCTCGAAATCGCAGACCACGAATCTCGCCGTTGTCGCGCCCGGTATCGCCGAGGCATTGCTCGCGACCGCCATCGGCCTTGTCGCGGCGATCCCGGCGGTCATCATCTACAATCACTTCTCACGTGTGACGAAGGCCTACATGGAAATCGTCGGCCGTGCGCAGGGCGCCGCCGGTCGTCTGCTGTCACGCGATCTCGATCGCACGCATTCGAGTTCTCACGCACGCGCAGCGGCCGAATAACCATGGGCATGTCGCTTTCCGAAGGCTCCGATGACGATGATGATTTCGGTGAAAATCACGAAATCAACGTCACGCCCTTCATCGACGTCATTCTGGTTCTGCTGATCATCTTCATGGTGGCTGCGCCGCTATCGACGGTGGATCTGCCGATCAATCTGCCATCCTCCACGGTGACGCCGCAGAAGAAGCCGGACAAGCCGACTTATGTGAGCATCAAGCCGGATCTCGCGGTCGCGATCGGCGAGAACATGGTCAAGCGCGTCGATCTGGTGCGTCAGCTCGATGCGATGGGCGACGGCAACAAGGATCGTCCGATTTTCCTGCGCGTCGATCGCGGCGTGCCCTACGGCGAATTTTTCGATGTGATGGAACGGCTGCGCGCCGGTGGCTATCAAAAGACCAAGCTTGTTGCACTGGAAGGTGTTCCGGATGCCGCCGCGGTATCGCCGACGCCGACCGCTGCACCTGACGCACCGAAGCCCTGACGTTACGGAAACGCTATGTCCGAGCTTGATGGAAAGTCGTCCTGGCGATTGTGGCTGATCGCGGCGCTTGTCGCGGTGCTGCTGCATGTCGGCGGCATTGCTGCGGCTGTGTTCGAGATGCAGCAGGAAGAGGACGACGACGGCCTCGGCGCCAATGCCATCGAAGTTGGGATGGAAATGGTGTCGCCCGATGTCGAGCCCACCGATCTTCCGCAGGGGCCGGATTCGGAGGCCTCGACTGCATCTCCGGCCGTTCAGGAGCAGAAAGCTGTCGAGAAGCAGAGTGATCTCCCCAAGGAGACGCCGCACGAGAGCGAAGAACCCGATCAGGTCGTGACCGAGAGCAAGGCGACCAAGCCGGAAGAAGAGACACCCGAAAAAGCACAGAAGCAGCAGCAGGCGTCCCAGGAATCCGTCGCGTCGGAAGCCGCCGCCCAGCAGAAGCTTGATGATTCCAAGACGGGCGAGAAAGCGCAGGCGCAGCAGGGCGGCATCGGCACCGACAAGAAGCGCCTGTCGACCATTTGGTCCAAGCAGCTCAGCGCCTATCTCGAGAAGAACAAGCGTTATCCGCAGGAGCGCCAGCAGAAGACGGCGGAAGTGACGGTGAATTTCGAGATCGACCGCGTCGGCAAGGTCCTTGCTGTGCGCGTCGTGAAGGGCTCTGGCGACGCCGCGTTTGACGAAGCTGCGGTTGCCATGGTCCGCCGCTCAGACCCGCTGCCGGCGCCGCCGCCATTGATTGCCGATGACGGCCTCAGTTTCACCGTGCCCGTGATCTTCCGCGTCAAGGGCAAGGGCTGACGGGAAGGGCGACTAGTAAGTCGCCCGCCCGCCCGAAATATCGAACACCGCGCCGGTCGAGAAGGCGCAGTCTTCCGAGGCCAACCAGGCAGCCATCGCGGCCAGCTCCTGCACCAGCACGAAACGTCCTTTCGGAATCTTCGACAGCATGAAGTTGATGTGCTGTTCCGTCATCTGGTCGAAGATCGCCGTCTTTGCGGCAGCAGGCGTGATGGCGTTGACGTTGATCTCGTGGCCGGCGAGTTCCTTGCCGAGCGACTTGGTCAGCGCGATCAGGCCGGCCTTCGATGCCGAATAGTGCGAGGCGTTCGGATTGCCTTCCTTGCCGGCGATCGACGCGATGTTGACGATGCGGCCGTAGTTCTGCTTCAGCATCACCGGCACGACAGCCTTGCAGCACAGGAACGGGCCGTCGAGATTGATGCGCATCACCTTGCGCCAGTCGTCGTAATCGATCTCCCACACCGGCTTGTTGAATCCGGTGATGCCCGCATTGTTGACCAGGATATCGATCTTGCCGAATTCTTGAAGCGTTGCATCGCGCGCTTCGTCAATTGAAGCCATGTCAGTGACGTCGACTTTGAGGGCAATCACTTCGTCGCCGATTTCGCTCGCCGTTTTTACACCCAGGTCAATATCCTGATCCCAGATCGCCACCTTGGCGCCTGACGCCACGAAGCGTTCAGTAATCGCGCGGCCAAAGCCCTGGGCGCCGCCCGTGACCACGGCGCAGCGGCCGTTCAGATCGATCTTGTTCATGATGCAATGTCCTCGGTTACAGCGTCCAGCCGCCGTCGATGATGTGTGCGACGCCCGTGGTGAAGGCGCTCTCGTCGCTGGCGAGATAGACAGCGAGGGATGCGATTTCCTCGGCGGTCCCGAGGCGGCCCATCGGCTGCCGGCTCACGAACAGCTCGCGGCCATTCGGGCCTGCGGCTGCTGCGCGGTCGAGCATCGATGGCGTTTCGATCGTGCCAGGGCAGATCGCGTTGCAGCGAATGCCTTTGGTGATGTAGTCGACGGCCACGGCACGGGTGAGGGCGGCGACGGCGGCTTTGGTTGCGCCATAGACGTAGCGGTTCGGCGCTGCCTTGAAGACGCCGGCGGCGGAGGAAATGTTGACGATCGACCCGCTGCCGCGCGCGAGCATGCCGGGCAGGAACGCGCGGATGGTCCGGTGCATCGATTTGACGTTGAGGTCGAACGAGAAATCCCAGTCGGAATCGGAGCATTCCAGTGCTGCGCCGTGATGCACGAAGCCGGCGGCATTGAGCAGGATATCGACATCGCCGACTTTCTTGGCCATCGCTTCGACCGCAGCGGTGTCGCGCACGTCGAGCCGCGCGGTCTCCGCCACGCCGTCCTTGGTCAGCAGCGCGACGCCCTTGTCGTCGATATCGGTGGCGATGACGGTGGCGCCTTCGCGGGCGAAGGCCAGTGCGCAGGCCCGGCCGATGCCGACGGCACCGGCGGTGACGAAGGCGCGCTTGCCTTTCAGGCGGTCAGACATGTGAATTCTCCCTGAGGTCGTTATGTTCTTGCTTGTTCGTTTAAGCGCGAATGGTCCGCCCCCTCGCCCCGCACGTGCGGGGAGAGGGTTGGGGAGAGGGGGGCATCCGCAGGCTCGGAGCCCAAGAAAGTCCCTCTCCCTGACCCTCTCCCGCAAGCGGGAGAGGGGACATTTCATGCGAGCTTCGTTGCCGTCGAAACGTCAGTGATTATGCCGTGCCGTCCCGACCGTGCCCGCGATATCGCGATAGCGCGTTGCCAGTTCGAGGCATGCGCCGGTGGCCTGCTGGCCGACGGTGTTGCGATAGAGCTCCTGCCATGGTGTCTGGTTGGCCGGATATTTGAAGCCGCCACTGGCCATCAGTTCAGTGCGTCGCTTGCTGAACTCCTCGTCGGAGATCAGGATATTCGCGCTGCCCTTGTTGAGATCGATGCGCACCTTGTCGCCGGTCCGGAGGATCGCAAGCCCGCCATTGGCTGCCGCTTCAGGCGTAGCATTGAGGATCGAGGGCGAGCCGGATGTGCCCGACTGCCGGCCATCGCCGATGCAGGGTAGCGATAGAATGCCGCGTTTGATCAGCGCCGCCGGCGGCTGCATGTTCACGACTTCCGCGCCGCCGGGATAGCCGATCGGCCCGGTGCCGCGCACGAACAGGATGCAGTGCTCATCGATATCGAGCGAGGCATCGTCGATGCGGTCGTGATAGTCCTCCGGCCCCTCGAACACGATGGCGCGGCCTTCGAACGCGTTGGGATCCTTCGGATTGATCAGATAGCGATCACGGAATTCCTTGGAGATCACCGAGGTCTTCATGATCGCGGAATCGAACAGATTGCCGCGCAGCACAAGGAAGCCGGCATCGGCGACCAGCGGCTTGTCATAGGACCAGATGACGTCGTTGTCCGGCTTGGGCGAGGCGGCGCAGTTCTCGCCCATAGTCTTGCCGTTCACGGTGATGACGTCCTCGTGGATGCGCTTGTGCTTTATCAGCTCGCGCACCACCGAGGGCACACCACCGGCGCGGTGATATTCCTCGCCGAGATAGAAGCCGGCCGGCTGCATATTGACCAGCAGCGGTACGTCGTGGCCGAACTTCTGCCAGTCGTCGATATCGAGTTCGACGCCGATATGGCGTGCGAGTGCGTTGATATGGATCGGCGCATTGGTCGAGCCGCCGATGGCCGAATTGACCACGATGCAGTTCTCGAATGCCTTGCGAGTCAGGATGTCCGACGGCTTGAGGTCTTCCCACACCATGTCGACGATGCGCTGGCCTGTTTCATAGGCAATCTGGCCGCGCTCGCGATAGGGAGCAGGGATGGCAGCGCAGCCGGGCAGTGACATGCCCAATGCCTCAGCCAACGAATTCATCGTCGAGGCCGTACCCATCGTGTTGCAATGGCCGACCGATGGCGCGGAGGACGCCACCAGCGTCATGAATTCTTCGTAGTCGATCTCGCCTGCTGCCAGCCGCTCACGCGATTTCCACACCACGGTGCCGGAGCCGGTGCGCTGGCCTTCGTGCCAGCCATTCAGCATCGGTCCGCCCGACAGGACAATGGCGGGCAAATTCACGGTAGCCGCTGCCATCAGGCAGGCCGGCGTTGTCTTGTCGCAACCGGTGGTCAGGACGACGCCATCGAGCGGATAACCGAACAGGATTTCCACAAGGCCGAGATAAGCCAGGTTGCGATCAAGCGCCGCAGTCGGCCGCTTCCCGGTCTCCTGAATCGGATGTACCGGGAATTCCATCACCAGCCCACCGGCGGCGGTAATGCCTTCGCGCACGCGCTTGGCAAGTTCGAGATGATGGCGATTGCAGGGCGACAGGTCGTTGCCGGTCTGCGCAATGCCGATGATCGGCTTGCCGGACTGCAATTCGTGACGTGTCAGGCCGTAGTTCAGATAGCGCTCAAGATAGAGTGCAGTCATTCCGGGATTGTGGGGATCGTTGAACCATTCGCTCGAACGAAGTTTGCGCTTGGCTGCCTTTGCAGGCGAGGTCCCCGCGTTTGGCGTGGACGAAGTCGGCTTGGTCATCATTTCTCCCGCAGCGCACACTTTATATCCTGGTGCGTCGTCTCTTTTGATTGGTCGCGAATGTTTGCATGCCCAAGCCTGCTTCGCAATATTTGGGCCGCTTCGCAACGTTTGCATCTGCGAAGTTTTTCTACGACTATGATCCAACGACACACCGCCGAAAAAGCTGGTAGGATGTCAGACAAGTAAGAACAGGCGGCCCCGGCAATCGGAGGGCGCTGTCTCGGAAATGGGACATTTGGGAGGGAAATGTATGGCGTCCGTGCAGATTCACGACGTGCGTAAGTCTTTTGGTGGTTTTGAGGTTCTCCACGGCGTATCGGTCCCCATCGAGGATGGCCAATTCGTGGTTCTGGTTGGGCCATCCGGCTGCGGAAAATCCACATTGCTGCGCATGTTGGCAGGCTTGGAGAAGATCACGTCCGGCACGATTTCGATCGGCGACCGCGTGGTCAATGATGTCCAGCCGAAAGAGCGCGACATCGCCATGGTGTTCCAGAACTATGCGCTTTATCCGCATATGACGGTTGCCCAGAATATGGGCTTTTCGCTCAAGCTGCGCGGTGCCGACAAGAGCGAGATTGATCAGAAGGTCAATCGCGCCGCCGATATTCTCGATTTGAGGCGCTTGCTCGATCGCTTTCCCCGACAGTTGTCGGGCGGTCAGCGCCAGCGCGTTGCCATGGGCCGCGCCATCGTGCGCGATCCGCAGGTCTTCCTGTTCGATGAGCCGCTGTCGAATCTCGATGCCAAGCTGCGTGTCGCCATGCGTGCCGAGATCAAGGAGCTGCATCAGCGCCTGAAGACGACGACGGTCTATGTGACCCATGACCAGATCGAAGCCATGACCATGGCGGACAAGATCGTGGTGATGCAGGACGGTATCGTCGAGCAGATGGGCGCACCGTTGGAACTCTACGATCATCCCGAGAACAAGTTCGTTGCCGGCTTCATCGGTTCGCCTGCGATGAATTTTCTCGAAGGCACGCTGAAGGTGAACGGTGGCCAGCCCTGGGTCGAGACCGCCAATGGCGCGAAGCTGCCGATCACGGCGGCGCCGGCTGCAGCCAACGACAAGTCGGTGACTTACGGCATTCGTCCCGAGCATCTCGAATTCGCCGATGACGGTATCGAGGCCGAGGTTGTGGTGGTCGAGCCGATGGGGTCGGAGACCCAAGTGGTCGCACGCATCGGCACCCAGGACATTATCGCGATCTTCCGTGATCGCCGTCCGGTCGCGCCGGGCGACAAGATCCATCTCAGGCCGCGCGCGAATTCGGCGCATCTGTTCGACAAGGAGACTGGCAAGCGCGTGAACTGACGCGCTTTTGCACAACATCAACTTTAAAACATTGGTCGATCAACGAACCAATATTACAGGGAGAAGACGAAAGATGACTGGATTTACACCGGATCGCCGATCTCTGCTCAAGGGCGGCGCGATCACGCTTGCTGCTGCGGCGACCATGTCCGCGGATCAATTGCTGGGCTACGCAAAAGCCTGGGCGCAGGCCTCGCAGTGGAAGCCGGAAGCCGGCGCCAAGATCAACCTGCTGCGCTGGAAGCGCTTCGTCGAAGCCGAAGACGTGGCCTTCATGAAGATCGTCGACGCCTTCCAGAAGGCGACCGGCGTCACCATCACCGTCTCCAACGAATCCTATGACGACATTCAGCCAAAGGCTTCGGTCGCGGCGAATACCGGGCAGGGCCTCGACATGGTCTGGGGCCTGTACTCCCTGCCGTTCCTGTTCCCGACCAAGTGCATGGACGTCTCCGACGTCGCCGACTATCTCGGCAAGAAGAACGGCGGCTGGGCCGAGTCCGGCAAGCAGTACGGCATGCATAACGGCAAGTGGATCGGCGTTCCGGTCGCTGCGACCGGCGGTCTGGTGAACTACCGCGTCGCTGCTGCGGAAAAGGCCGGGCACAAGACGTTCCCGAATGATCTCGGCGGCTTCCAGGATCTGTTCAAGGGCATGAACAAGAACGGCACCCCAGGCGGCATGGCGCTGGGCCACGCTTCGGGCGATGCCAATGGCTGGGTGCACTGGGCGCTGTGGGCCCATGGCGGCAAGCTGATCGACAAGGACAACAAGGTCACGATCAATTCTCCGGAGACCGCGAAGTCACTGGAATACGTCAAGTCGCTCTACGATAACTTCATTCCCGGCACCGCATCCTGGAACGACTCGTCGAACAACAAGGCATTCCTGGCCGGCCAGCTGCATCTGACCACCAATGGCATCTCGGTCTATGTGACCGCGAAGAAGGAAGCCCCGGCGATTGCCGAAGACATGAACCACGCGCATTTGCCCGTCGGTCTGGACGGCAAGCGGCGTGAGCTCCATCTCGGTTTCCCGATCCTGATCTTCTCCTTCACCAAGTTCCCGCAGGCTTGCAAGGCGTTCACCGCCTTCATGATGGAGCCCGAGCAGTTCAATCCGTGGGTCGAGTCAGCCCAGGGCTATCTGTCGCCGTTCCAGCTTGCTTTCGAGAAGAATCCGATCTGGACCGCCGATCCGAAGAACACGCCATATCGCGACGTGGCTTCGACGGCAACGACCCCGGCGGGCGAAGCGCAGATGAGCGAGAATGCGGCGGCGGCGATCGCCGACTTCGTGGTCGTCGACATGTACGCCAATTACTGCACGGGCCGTGAGGACGTGAAGACCGCGATGTCGTCTGCCGAGCGCGCGGCGAAGCGCATCTTCCGCGCCTAAGGACGACCTTGCCGGCGCGGAGCGACCCGCGCCGGCAACTCTCCGGAACAGCCGTGAATCTCGTTTCACAAAAGGCTGCCTGAACGATGGGAATGGGAATGCCAGAGACCGACTACAAGACAGTTCTCCCGGAAGGCTGGGCGCGGCCGCGCGGTTTCGCGCATGCAGTGGTGGCCGGCGGTACGCGGAGCGTCCGCATCTCCGGACAGCTCGGCAAGCAGAACGGGCAGGGCGAGGTCGCCGAGGGATCCGACTTCGGGACGCAGTGGCGCTACGCAATGGAGAATCTCGTCACCGTGCTGAAGGCGGCGGGCGGCGAACCCAAGCAACTCGTGATGCTGCGCGCCTATGTCACCGACATCAACGCATTCAAGACGTCCGGCGCCGCCATTGGCGAAGCCTGGGGCGCGACGCTCGGCAAGCATTTTCCAGCAATGACACTGGTTCAGGTTTCCGCCCTGATCGATCCGCACGCACGTGTCGAGATCGAGGGCGAAGCGATCCTGCCGTAACCGGATCATGACGCATGACTGACTGCACGACATCAGACCGAAGCCGACATCCGACTGGAGCTATCTTGCAATGACCACGATCCAGACATCGATGCCGGGGGCAGGGAAAGTGATCCCCAGATCCTCGGCCTGGGACCGGCTGCGGATCAACCGCAACTGGCTCGCACTGTGGTTCATGTTGCCGGCCGCGGCATTCCTGCTGCTGTTTCTCGCTTATCCGCTGTTCCTCGGCGTCTGGATGAGCTTCACCGATGATCGCATCGGCCGCGGCGGCGTGTTTGTCGGACTAGAGAACTACGAGTGGCTGAAGGACGACAGCATCTTCTGGCTCTCGGTGTTTAATACGCTGCTCTATACGATCGTCGCCAGCGCCATCAAATTCGCCGTCGGCCTCTATCTGGCGCTGCTGCTCAACCGCCACATGCCGTTCAAGGCGCTGATCCGCGCGGCGGTGCTGATCCCGTTCATCGTGCCAACGGTGCTCTCGGCCATCGCTTTCTGGTGGATCTACGACTCGCAGTTTTCGATCATCTCGTGGTCGCTGATCAAAATGGGCCTGATCGACCACAACATCAATTTCCTGGGTGACAGCTCCTGGGCCCGCGCCAGCGTGATCTTCGCCAATATCTGGCGCGGCGTGCCGTTCGTGGCGATCACGCTACTGGCTGGTCTGCAGACCGTGTCGCCGTCGCTCTATGAAGCGGCGACGCTGGATGGCGCCACGTCGTGGCAGCGCTTCCGCTTCATCACCTATCCGCTGCTGACGCCGATCATCGCCGTGGTCATGACCTTCTCGGTGCTGTTTACGTTTACCGACTTCCAGCTGATCTGGGCGCTGACTCGCGGCGGTCCGGTGAATGCAACGCATCTGATGGCGACGCTGAGCTATCAGCGCGGCATTCTTTCGGGTCGGCTCGGCGAGGGCGCAGCCATCGCCACCGCCATGATCCCGTTCCTCCTGGCAGCCATCGCCATTTCCTGGTTCGGCATGCAACGCCGCAAGTGGCAGCAAGGCACTGACAATGACTGATCACGCCGTCGATCACCGTACTGCCGTCGCGCCGACCGTCGAGAAAGACGATCACAGTGAGGGCATGGCCTATCTGGAGTCGCTGCCGAGGCGCATCGTCACGCTCTACATTCCGTTGTTCATCATCGTGGTGATCCTGCTGTTCCCGTTCTACTGGATGGCGCTGACCTCGATCAAACCCGACGAGCAACTGATCGACATGGAGCGGTTCAATCCGTTCTGGGTGATCAAGCCGACCTTCAAGCACATTCAAAAGCTGCTGTTCGAAACCAACTATCCGCAGTGGCTGTGGAATACGATGTATGTGGCAGCGGCTTCGACATTTTTGTCGATCGTTGCCAGTGTGCTCGCCGCCTATGCCATCGTGCGGCTGCGCTTCCGTGGTGCCGAGACGGTCGGGGCGCTGATCTTCATGGCCTATCTGGTGCCGCCGTCGATCCTGTTCATCCCGCTGGCCTCGGTCATCCAGGCCTATGGCCTGTTCGACTCGCCGCTGTCGCTGATCCTGGTCTATCCGACGCTGCTGATCCCGTTCTCGACCTGGCTGCTGATGGGCTATTTCAAGACCATCCCGTTCGAGCTCGAGGAATGCGCCCTCATCGACGGCGCCTCGCGCTGGCAGATCCTGGTGAAGATCATCATTCCGCTGGCGGTGCCCGGCCTGATCTCGGCCTTCATCTTCTCGTTCACGCTGTGCTGGAACGAGTTCATCTATGCGCTGACCTTCCTGCAATCGACCCAGAACAAGACTGTGCCGGTGGCCATCGTCAATGAATTCGTCGATGGCGACATCTACAAATGGGGCTCGCTGATGGCCGGCGCGCTGGTTGGCTCGTTGCCACTGGTGATCCTGTATGCGTTCTTCGTCGAGCACTACGTATCGGCGATGACAGGCGCGGTGAAGGAGTAGGCGGCTTACCCAATGTACCGCCCTCATCCTGAGGGGCGGTCGTCTTCGACCGCGTCTCGAAGCATGGTCGTGTAGTCTCATTCATGGTTCGAGACGGCGCCAAAGAGGCGCCTCCTCACCATGAGGGCCAGAGTTGAACCCAAGAACAACAAGAAGGAGTTTTCCCTTGCACATCCTCATCCTCGGCGCCGCCGGCATGGTTGGCCGCAAGCTCACAGAGAAACTGGTTCGCGACGGCCGTCTCGGCAATCGCGACATCACCCGCATGACGCTGCAGGACGTAGTCGCGCCGGCAAAGCCTGCAGGCGCATCGATCCCGATCGAACTGGTGACGTCGGACTTCGCCGACCCCAAGACGGCTGCGCCGCTGGTCGCCCACAAGCCGGAGGTGATCTTCCATCTCGCCGCCATCGTGTCGGGGGAGGCGGAGGCCGATTTCGACAAGGGGTATCGCATCAATCTCGACGGCACCCGCTACCTGATTGATGCTATCCGCGCCATCGGCGGTGGTTACAAGCCGCGGCTGGTCTTCACCTCGTCCATCGCGGTGTTCGGCGCGCCGTTCCCCGACAAGATCGGTGACGAATTCATTCACACGCCGCTGACCTCCTATGGCACCCAGAAGTCGATCTGCGAAATGCTGATCGCCGACTACACCCGCAAGGGTTTCCTGGACGGCATCGGCATCCGCCTGCCGACGATCTGCGTCCGTCCGGGCGCACCGAACAAGGCCGCCTCCGGTTTCTTCTCTAACATCATCCGCGAACCGCTGGCCGGCAAGGACGCCGTCCTGCCGGTGTCCGAGGATGTCCGCCACTGGCACGCGTCGCCGCGCTCTGCCGTGGGCTTCCTCGTCCACGCCGGCACCATGGATCTTCAGGCCATGGGCCCGCGGCGTAATCTCAGCATGCCCGGCATGTCGGTGACGGTCGGCGAGCAGATCGCCGCGCTGGAGCGCGTCGCCGGCAAGAACGTCGTCGGGCGCATTAAGCGCGAGACCGATCCGGTCATCACTGGCATCGTGTCGGGCTGGCCGCGCGATTTTGACACCGCGCGCGCGCTGAAGCTCGGCTTCACCACGGCCGAGAAAACCTTCGACGACATCATCCGCATCCATATCGAGGATGAACTCGGCGGCAAGTTCGTCGATTGAGGCCACCATGCGGATCGCCAGCATCGGCGAATGCATGATCGAGCTGCGTCAGATGCCGGGTGGGCACCTGACGCGGTCCTTTGGCGGCGACACGCTGAACACTGCGGTCTACTTCGCCCGGCTTGGCGCGGAGGTCGATTACGTCACAGCGCTCGGTGACGATCCGCTCAGCGACGAGATGATTGCCGGCTGGCAGGCCGAGGGCGTTGGCACCGAGCGTGTGATGCGCCTTAAGGGCAAGCTACCCGGCCTCTATATGATCGAGACCAATGAGGCGGGCGAGCGCCGCTTCTATCACTGGCGCGATGCCTCGGCGGTGCGAGGCTTGATGAGCCTGCCGGAAACCGATGCGCTGCTGGCAGCACTCGCGGACTATGATCTGATCTATCTCTCGGCCATCACGCTGTCGCTGTTCGACATCGCCGGCCGCGGCCGCCTGATTGCGGCGCTTCAACAAGCGCGCGGCGCAGGCGTCCGCGTCGCCTTTGATACAAATTTCCGCGCCCGCGGCTGGCCCGATCTCGATCTGGCGCGCGCCGCGTTTCAGGATTCTTTTGCGGTCTCCGATATCGTGCTGGCCTCGGTCGAGGACTTGTTGCCGCTCTATCCCGGCGAGGCCGAGGACAAGCTGCTGTCGCGCATTGAAGCCGATGAAGTGGTGCTCAAGCTCGATAGCCCCGCGAGCATCATACGGCATCACGGCCAGTCGCGGCGTGTCGAGGCCAGCCCTGTCAGTGGTGCGGTGATCGATACCACCGCCGCCGGCGACAGTTTTGCCGCTGCCTATCTGCATGCACGTCTGAGCGGCGCTCAGCCCGTCGCCGCGGCACAGGCAGGTCACTATCTCGCCGGCACTGTCGTCTGCCATCCCGGTGCGATCATCCCGCGCGCGGCGATGCCCGATATGATCGTGTTCGACACCCCCTCATGAGAGGACCATCCGCATGAACAAGCCTCTCGATATCGGTCAGCGTCAGGATCATCTGCGAAAGCTGCTGAAGGCAGCATTCGTTGTTCCTGTGCTCACGATCGAACGTGTTGCCGACGCCGTACCGCTTGCGCGGGCGCTGGTTGCCGGCGGTATCCGCACGCTGGAGATCACCTTGCGCACCGATGCCGCGGTGGAGGCGGCGAAGGCCGTGATCGCCGAAGTGCCGGAGGCCATTGTCGGCATCGGCACGGTGCTCACGCCGGCGGATTTCCAGAAGGCATATGCCATCGGAGCGCGCTTCACGGTCAGTCCCGGCGCGACGCGCGAATTGCTGGACATCGCAGCGTCCAGCGATCTGCAATTTCTGCCGGGCGTCGCCTCGGCCTCGGAACTGATGCAGGCGCGAGAACGCGGTTTTGATGTGCTCAAGTTCTTCCCCGCGGAACAAGCCGGTGGCATCGCGATGCTGCGCGCCTGGGCGGGACCGTTTCCGGATGTCAGATTTTGTCCGACGGGCGGGATCGGCGAGGCCAATGCGGCGAGCTGGCTCAGCGAGCCGATGGTTCTGGCGGTGGGCGGGTCCTGGATCTGTCCGTCGTCAATGGTACGTTCCGGCGATTGGGCAGGCATAACGGCCATGTGCGCGCGGACCATGAAATCCCTGCAAGCGCCATGAAGCCGGGCTATAACGAGCTCAATATTTGAAATCGATCAGGGAGACGACCATGACTGCCAGCATTGTTGGTTGGGCGCATATGCCGTTCGGAAAATTCGACGCCGAGACTGTCGAGAGCATGGTGGTCCGCGTCGCGACCGAAGCCATGGCCGATGCGGGCATCTCCGCATCTGACGTCGATGAAATCGTGCTCGGTCATTTCAACGCCGGCTTCTCGCCGCAGGACTTTACCGCGTCGCTGGTGCTGCAGGCCGATCCGGCACTGCGCTTCAAGCCCGCCACGCGCGTCGAGAATGCTTGCGCCACTGGTTCGGCCGCCGTGCATCAGGGCATCAAGTCGATCGCCGCCGGCGCTGCTAAAATTGTTCTCGTGGTCGGTGTCGAACAGATGACCCGCACGCCCGGACCTGAAATCGGCAAGAACCTGCTGCGTGCTTCTTACTTGCCGGAAGACGGCGAGACGCCCGCAGGCTTCGCCGGCGTGTTCGGCGGGATCGCGCAAAAATACTTCCAGAAATACGGCGACCAGTCCGATGCGCTGGCGATGATCGCCGCCAAGAACCACGCCAATGGCGTCCACAATCCCTATGCGCAGATGCGCAAGGATGTCGGCTTCGAATTTTGTCGCTCCGAAAGCGACAAGAACCCGTTCGTCGCCGGCCCCTTGAAGCGCACAGACTGCTCGCTGGTGTCTGACGGCGCCGCGGCCTTGGTGCTGACGGATTCCGAGACCGCCAAGGCCATGGGCAAGGCGGTCAACATCAAGGCCACCGGCCATGCGCAGGATTTCCTGCCGATGTCGAAGCGCGACATCCTTCAATTCGAGGGCTGCACCGTGGCCTGGCAGCAGGCGCTGAAGACCGCCGGCGTCGAGATCGGCGATCTCTCTTTCGTCGAAACCCATGACTGCTTCACCGTCGCCGAGCTGATCGAATACGAAGCCATGGGCCTGACGCCGCGCGGGCAGGGTGCGCGCGCCATCAAGGAAGGCTGGACCCAGAAGGACGGCAAGCTGCCGATCAATCCGTCCGGTGGTCTCAAGGCCAAGGGTCACCCCATCGGCGCCACCGGCGTGTCGATGCATGTGCTGAGCGCGATGCAATTGCTGGGTCAGGCACCCGAGGGCATGCAGATCAAGAATGCCAAGCTGGCCGGCATCTTCAATATGGGCGGCGCCGCAGTGGCGAACTATGTCTCGATCCTCGAGCCCGCAAAGTAACGCGCGGGCGACGCCGAGAAAAACGTACAATGAATGTCGCACAATGGCTGGCGTCGTCGGCGCGTCTGCATCCGCAGGCGCCGGCGCTGCTGACCGGCACCACGGTCCAGGCTGACTACAAAACCTTTGCGCGCCGCGCCGCGGCCATCGGTGCTGGCCTCGTACGCGATTACGGCATTCAGCCCGGCGACCGCGTCGCGCTGTTCATGTCGAATGCCACGCAATATCTCGAATGCATGTATGCGGTGTGGTGGATCGGCGCTGTCGTGATCCCCATCAATGCCAAGCTGCATGGCCGCGAGGCGGCATGGATCTGCGACAATGCTGGCGCGAGGCTGGCCTTCGTCGACGACGACAGCCGTGGCGTGCTTGTTCAGGTCGAGGAAGACCTGCCGACCTCGATGCAGATGCTGTCCATCGACAGCGAGACCTATCGCGAATTGCAGCATGGCGAGCCGGCCCGGATGGTACCGCTGTCCCGTGAAGACAACGATCTCGCCTGGCTGTTCTACACCTCCGGCACCACCGGCCGGCCCAAAGGTGTGATGCTCAGTCACGGCAATCTGGTGGCCATGTCCATGTGCTATCTCGCCGATGTGGATCAGGTCCATCAGGAAGACGCGATCCTCTATGCCGCGCCGATCTCGCATGGCGCTGGGCTCTATAATTTTATCCATGTCCGCATGGCCGCGCGCCACGTCGTGCCGGAGAGCCAGGGCTTCGAGCCCGACGAAGTGCTCGATCTCGGCAAGCAACTCGGCGATGTCGCGATGTTCACGGCGCCCACCATGGTGCGCCGTCTGGTCGATGCGGCGAAGAAGCGTGGCGAGAGCGGCGAGGGCATCCGCACCATCGTCTATGGCGGAGGGCCGATGTATCTGGCCGACATTCGCGACGCCATCGCGACCATGGGGCAGCGCTTCGTGCAGATCTACGGCCAGGGTGAATCGCCGATGACGATCACTTCGCTGCCGCGCGCCTTCCACGCCGATACCGACCACCCGCGCTATCTCGAACGCCTCGCTTCTGTCGGCCCGGCGCAGAGCGTAATGTCGGTGCGGATCACCGATGCCGATGGCAAGCCTTTGCCTACAGGCGAGACCGGCGAGGTCGAGGCCAAGGGGCCGGCTGTGATGCTCGGCTACTGGAACAACGACAAGGCCAATGCCGAGACATTGAAGGACGGATGGCTGCGCACAGGCGATGTCGGCCGACTCGACGACGACGGTTTTCTCACGCTGTCCGACCGCTCCAAGGACGTCATCATTTCCGGCGGTACCAATATCTATCCGCGCGAGGTCGAGGAGGCGCTGCTGACGCATCCCGCCGTGCGGGAAGTGTCGGCGATCGGCGTGCCCGAGCCGGACTGGGGCGAGGTTGTCGTCGCCTGTGTGGTGCTGGAGCCCGGCGTGTCGGCCGACGATGCGGCACTCGACGCGCATTGCCTCGCCAATATCGCCCGTTTCAAGCGCCCCAAGCGCTACGTCTATCTGGATGCGCTGCCGAAGAACAATTACGGCAAGGTGCTCAAGACCGAGCTGCGGGAGATGATGCGCGCTTCGGCACCGGCGGGGGCCGGCTAGTCGTTACCACTTTGACGCGTACCGGCATCCCACGCATACGGCCCCGCGTCTGGCGCCCTTGCGCCCGCCGAACGCCTCCCGCTAAGACGAAGGCAATAGCGGCGCGGATCAGCGCCTGACCACACGCTTTTCGGGAGCAAACGGCTTTGACGGGACCACTTCACGGGATCAGGATCATCGATATGACTTCGGTGATGATGGGGCCTTATTGCACCCAGACGCTGGGTGACTACGGCGCCGATGTGATCAAGGTGGAGTCGCCCGATGGCGACGTGGTTCGGTCAATCGGACCGATGCGCAATCCCGGCATGGGCCCGATTTTCCTGAATACCAATCGCAGCAAGCGCTGCGTCTGCATCGACCTCAAGAAGGAAGAGGGCCGCGCGGCGCTGCTCAAGCTGGTCGAGACCGCCGACGTGCTGGTCTACAATGTCCGCCCAGCGGCGATGGCGCGGCTCAATCTCGGCTATGACGTCATGGCCAAGATCAATCCGCGCCTGATCTATGCCGGTGTGTTCGGCTTCAGTCAGGCCGGGCCCTATGCTGCGAAACCCGCTTATGACGACCTGATCCAGGGCGCCACCGCGCTACCCGCATTGAATGCGCGCATCAGCAGCGACGGCGTGCCGCGCTATGTGCCCAATGCGCTGGTCGACCGTATCGTCGGGCTCACGGCGCTTGGCGCCATTCTCGCCAGCGTCGTGCATCGCGACAAGACCGGCGAGGGCCAGCGCGTCGACATCCCGATGTTCGAGACCATGGCGAGCTTCATGATGGGCGACCACATGGGCGGCCTCACTTACGATCCGCCGCTCGACAAGGGCGGCTACGGCCGTCACCTGTCGCCGGATCGCCGGCCGTATCAGACGTCGGACGGCTATATCTGTGCGATGGTCTATAACGACAAGCAGTGGAAGAGCTTTCTCAAGCATGTCGGCCGCGAGGAACTGTTCGACGATCCGCGCTTCGCGACCTTCCCGCAGCGCATCCAGCATATCGATACGGTGAATGCCGAACTGTCGCGCATCTTCAAGACCAGGACGACGGCGGAATGGGCGAAGCTGCTCGATGACGCCGACGTGCCGTCGACCCCGATGCACACGCTCGAAAGCATGATGCAGGATCCGCATATGCTGGCGACCGACTTCTTCCAGCAGGTCGAGCATCCGACCGAAGGCGCGATCCGCAGCATGAAGGTGTCGGCGACCTGGTCGAAGACTCCGGTCAATCCGACGCGCCTTGCCTCGCATCTGGGCGAGCAGAATGCCGAGGTGCTGGCCGAGGTCGGCTATACGGCCGAGCAGATCGAGAAAATGCACAAGGATGGCGTGCTCCGACAGGCCGCTATCCCAGATACGTCGGAGCTGTAACGCATGGATTTCGCCCTCGACGCCAACCAGGAATCCATCCGCGACGCCATCGAGAAGATCTGTGCGCGTTTCGACGATGCCTACTGGCTGAAGAAGGACAAGGAGGGCGGTTTCCCCATCGACTTCCACAAGGCGATGGCAGATGCCGGCTGGCTCGGCATCTGTATTCCCGAGGAATATGGCGGCTCGGGCTTGGGGATCACCGAGGCTGCGATCATGATGCGGGCGATTTCGGAATCCGGCGCCGGCATGTCGGGTGCGTCAGCCGTGCATATGAATGTGTTCGGCCTCAATCCGGTGGTGGTGTTTGGCACGCCCGAACAGTGCGCGCGCATGCTCCCGCCCATCGTGGACGGCACCGAGAAATCCTGCTTCGCGGTGACCGAGCCCAATACCGGCCTCAACACCACGCAGCTCAAGACCCGCGCCGTGCGCAAGGGCGATCGCTACATCGTCAATGGTCAGAAGGTCTGGATCTCCACCGCGCAGGTCGCCGAGAAGATCCTGCTGCTGGCGCGCACCACGCCGCTGGAAGACGTGAAGAGTCCCACGCATGGGCTCAGCCTGTTCTATACGGATCTCGACCGCTCCAAGATCGCCGTGCACGAGATCGAAAAGCTCGGCCGCAAGGCCGTCGACTCCAACGAGCTGTTCATTGCCGATTTCGAGATTCCGCTGGAGGATCGCATCGGCGAGGAGGGCCACGGTTTCGAGTATATCCTGCACGGCATGAACCCCGAGCGCATCCTGATCGCGGCGGAAGCCGTCGGGCTCGGCAAGGCTGCACTGAGGAAGGCGGCCGACTACGCCAAGGTGCGCAACGTGTTCAACCGCCCGATCGGCCAGAACCAGGCGATCCAGCATCCCCTCGCCAAGAACTGGATGGAGCTTGAAGCCGCCTGGCTGATGGTGCTGTCGGCCGGCTGGCAATATGACCAGGGACTGCCCTGTGGCCCCGCCGCGAATTCGGCGAAGTATCTCGCGGGCGAGGCTGGCTATCACGCCTGCGAACAGGCGGTCATGACCCATGGCGGCTTTGGCTACGCCAAGGAATATCATGTCGAGCGTTATCTCAGGGAGTCGCTGATCCCACGCATCGCCCCGATCAGCCGCGAACTGATCCTGAGCTTCATCGCCGAAAAGGCGCTCGGTTTGCCGAAGTCGTATTGATGATGACGATAGTGGTCGCGTCGCAATACCGGCCTCTCGATTCCCTCCCCCCTTGCGGGGGAGGGTCAGGCAGGGGGGTAACCACAGGCGACGTCATCCGCGGCTACCCCCGCCCCCGACCCGTCGCCGCCTTGCGAAGCTTCGCTTCGCTTGGGGGGAGGGGCGCACTGCTGCCGGAGTGTTTGTCATGAGCTACATCACCGGCGTCGGTCTGCTTCCCTACGGCAAGCACGAGGGCTCATCGACCATTGACCTGATGAGCCGCGCTGCCGAGCTCGCGCTCGCCGATGCCGGCCTCAAGCGTGCCGACATCGACGGCTTCCTGTGCGGCTATTCCACCACCATGCCGCATATCATGCTCGCCACCGTGTTTGCCGAGCATTTCGGCATCACGCCGTCCTATGCCCATGCGATCCAGGTCGGCGGCGCCACCGGCATGGCGATGGCCATGCTGGCGCATCAGCTCGTCGAGGGCGGCGTCGCCAGACATGTGCTCGTGGTCGGCGGCGAGAACCGGCTCACCGGCCAGAGCCGCGACGCCTCGATCCAGGCGCTGGCGCAGGTCGGTCATCCCACCTATGAAGTGCCGCTCGGCCCGACCATCCCGGCCTATTACGGCCTCGTCGCCAACCGCTACATGCATGAATACGGCGTGACGCAGGAAGACCTTGCCGAATTCGCCGTGCTGATGCGCCAGCACGCGATGACCCATCCCGGCGCGCAGTTTCACGACCCGATCAACGTTGCCGACGTGATGGCCTCGAAGACCATCGCGACACCGCTGAAGCTGCTCGACTGCTGCCCGGTGTCCGATGGCGGCGCGGCCTTCGTTGTCAGCTATGAGCCGACCAGCCCAACGAAAATCCGCGTGCGCGGCGCTGCGCAGGCGCATACCCACCAGCACATCACCGCCGCGCCGGCGCTGTCCGAACTCGGCGCCGAGATCGCCATCGCGCGCGCGAAGAAGGCGACGGGCATCGAAATCTCTGACGTCCGCTATGCCGCGGTCTATGACAGCTTCACCATCACACTGGCGATGCTGCTGGAAGATCTCGGTCTCGCCGGCCGCGGCGAGGCCGCGGCGCAAGTGCGTGCTGGCCATTTCAGCCAGCACGGCGCGATGCCACTCAACACCCATGGCGGTCTTCTGAGCTACGGTCATTGCGGCGTCGGTGGCGCCATGGCGCATCTCGTCGAAACACATCTGCAGATGACGGGCAGGGCCGAGAAACGCCAGGTCAAGGATGCCTCCGTCGCGCTGCTGCATGGCGACGGCGGCGTGCTCTCTTCTCACGTCAGCATGTTCTTGGAGCGCGTATCATGAGCGAGCTCAAGCCTGCCGCCGACTGGACCACCGGGACTGAAGCTATCGGCTATCAGTCCTGCCGCGCCTGCCAGTCGATCCAGTATTTCCGTCGCAGTTTTTGCGCCGCCTGCGGGTCGCCCGATCTCGACGACAAGCAAGCGAGCGGCGAGGGCACCGTCTATGCGACATCGCTCGTACTGCGCGCCGGGACGCCGGAAGCGCGCGAGCATGTGCCCTATAATATCCTGCTCATCGACACCGCCGAAGGCTTTCGCATGATGGCCCACGGCGCCAACGATCTCGTGATCGGCGACAAGGTAAAAGCCGGCTATCGGCGGTTCACCGGCCGCCTCGTACCGTTCTTCGAAAAGACTCCTCAATGAGCCGTCTGCGCTTCGCCCTCGATCCGAAATCCGTGGCCATCATCGGCGCCTCGGAAAATCCCAACAAAGTCGGCGGCCGTCCGGTCCACTATCTCCAGAAGTTCGGCTTCAAGGGCAAGATCTACCCGATCAATCCGTCGCGCACCGAGATCCAGGGCGAGAAGTGCTACAAGAGCCTCGCCGATCTGCCGGAAGCGCCGGAGATGGTGATTGTCGCCGTCGCCGGCGACAATGCCATCGGTGCCGTCGAGGATTGCGCCAAGGCCGGCGTCAAGATCGCACTGGTGATGGCCTCGGGCTTCGGCGAGGTCGATGCGATCGCCGGCAAGGCGAGTGAGCGCCGCATGGTCGAGATCGCGCATAAGCACGGCATGCGTATCGTTGGCCCGAATACACAGGGCCTCGCCAATTTCGGCACCGGCGCCATCGCGTCCTTCTCCACCATGTTCATGGAATTCGAGCGCGTTGAAGGCCATGTCGCCATGCTCAGCCAGAGCGGCGCGCTGTCCACGGTGCCGGTCGGCTTCCTCAATCCGCGCGGCATCGGCGTCCGCCACAGCCACGCCACCGGCAATGACTCGGACATCACCGTCGGCGAACTCGCCATCGCGGTGGCCGAGGATCCGGAAGTGAAGCTGATGCTGCTCTATCTCGAGGGCATTCCGGAGAAGAAGTATCTGGAGGAACTCTCCGAAGTCGCGCTCCATCGCAACCTGCCGATTATCGCGCTGAAATCCGGTCGCACCGATGCCGGCAAGGCGGCGGCGCAGTCGCATACCGGCGCGCTCGCCAATGAAGACCGCGTCGTCGACGCCTTCCTCGAACATCACGGCATCTGGCGTGCGCCGGATATGCGCGGTCTCGTCGAGGCCACTGAGCTCTACCTAAAAGGCTGGAAGCCGCAGGGCCGCCGGCTCGTTGCGATCAGCAATTCCGGCGCGGTCTGCGTCATGACCGCGGATGCTGCTTCGACCGTCGGCATGCCGATGGCGAAGCTGGCACCCGAGACCGACACGAAGCTGAAGGGCATGCTGCCGAGCTTCGCGACCACGACCAACCCGATCGATCTCACCGCGGCGCTGCTGTCGAACAGCCGGCTGTTCGGCGACATCCTGCCGGTGATCGCCGAAGATCCTGCGGCCGATGCTTTTGTCATTGGCGTGCCCGTGGCGGGCCCGGGCTACGACGTCCCGGCCTTCGCGCGCGACAGCGCCGCTTTCGCTGAGCAGACCGGCAAGCCGCTGGTGGTCGCCGCGACGCAGCCCAGCGTCGCCAAGGAGTTCCAGGCGCAGGGCGTCTCGGTATTCCCGACCGAGGTCGAGGCGGTCACCGCGCTGAATCAATATGTGTCGCATCATGAGCTGATGGCGCGCGTGAAGGCGCGCAAGCGTGGTCCGTCGTCCGCATTGATCTCGGCCGACAAGACCGTGATGCTGAATGAAGCCGACAGCCTCGCTCTGCTGGCATCGCGCGGCATCCCGGTGGTGCCATATCGGCTCGTGCATTCCCGCGCCGAAGCCGAGGCGGCATTCGATGCCATAGGCGGCAAAGTGGTGGTGAAGGGCTGCTCGGCCGACATCGCCCACAAGTCGGAACTTGGACTGGTCAAGCTCGGCGTCGCCTCGCGCGAGGCGGTTGGTGAGGTCTATGCCGAGATGGAAGAGATCATCCGCAAGCACGGCTCGCGCTTCGACGGCGTCATCGTCGCCGCCATGACCGGCGGTCGCCGCGAGATCGTGATCGGCGCGCATCGCGATCCCGTCTTTGGCCCGGTGGTGATGGTGGGCGACGGCGGCAAATATGTCGAAGTGTTCAAGGACACCACACTGTTGCTGCCGCCATTCACCAGGGACGATGCCAAGCGTGCGCTGGCGAAGCTGCGCATCGCGCCGCTGTTCGAAGGCGTGCGCGGTGAGCCGCCGATGGATGTCGATGCGCTGGTCGATGCGATGATTCGGATCGGCGAGCTGATGGCAGATACGACCGCCAGGGTGATGAGCATCGACCTCAATCCGGTGATGCTGAACTCGGACGGCTGCGTCGTGGTGGACGCCGTGGTGTTCAAGGGGGAGTAACAAGAGCGCCGTCATGGCCGGGCTTGTCGCGGCCATCCACGTCTTGGCCGTCCCGTTAGCTCTGCCGATCGTGCGGACCGGCCCAGTTCATGATGGTCGCAGCGAGCGCTTCGACGGCAGGTGGCGGGTGGTCCGGTAAGATCACCGCGAACTGAATGTCGGGCAGTTTCGGAAGGCCTTCGCGAGACGGCAGGATCGTCAAACCGGGCGGCATTAAACGGACTGAATGCGGCAACAGGCCGATGCCGGCACGCGCCGCAGCGCTCAGGCCGGAGACGTTGGCGCTCGTGAATGCGATGCGCCATCGTCGCCCCGCCGCTTCGAGAGTTTCCAGCACGCCGACGCGCGTGATGCTGGGCGGCGGGTAGAGGATGAGCGGCAAGGGACTGTCGGGATCGAGCCGGAATTCGGGATGCGCCATCCATTCGATCGGCTCTTTCCAGGCAATCCTGCCCCGGCTGTCGCCGTCTCGCCGCTTCACCAGTGCGAGATCCAGTCGACCCGCATCGAATGACGTGCGCAGATCCTCGCTCAGTCCCGAATGCAGTTCGATATCAAGCTCCGGATGCCGGCGCGCGAAAGCGGCTAGCACGTTCGGCAACGCCGACAACACGAAATCTTCCGATGCGCCGAACCGCAACCGGCCGCGCAGCGGCGCAGCCGACAGATACTGCTGCAGATGGGCATAGCGTTCCAGGATCGAGCGCGCATAATCGAGCAGAACATCGCCATCCGGAGTGAGGCCCACCCGGTGGGTGCTGCGGTCGAACAACCGACGGCCGGTCTGCTCTTCCAGGCGCCGGATGTGCTGGCTGACGGTCGATTGTTGCAGGCCCAGCAAACGGGCCGCACCGGTGAAGCTTCCGGCATCGGTAACCGCGACGAAGCTTTGCAACAGGTCGACTGGCACGTAATCCATAGTCATCACGATACATGATGATTGATATCGTTGTTATGGGGATTTTGCATCAAGGCGGAAGAAATTAGATCTGGGCCATCAAACAGAGGCTCATCGCTATGATCACTCCAGCACGCCGCCATATCAAATTGCCGATCGATCAATTCCTGTTGTGGCTGACAGCAACAGTCGCGCTGGCTGCCGTCCTGCCCGCGCGCGGCGATGCCGCTGTCTATGTCGATCACACCGTCACCGCTGCTGTGGCGCTCCTCTTCCTGCTCTATGGCGCGCGCCTGTCGCCGACAGCCGTGAAGGAGGGCCTGCTGCATTGGCGGCTGCAGTCGATGGTGTTCTCCAGCACCTATCTTCTGTTTCCACTCGTCGGCGTCGCGGCGAGTCTCGCGCTGCGTCCGTATTTGCCGGCCGACCTCGCCACCGGTCTTCTCTTCATGTGTCTGCTGCCGTCCACCGTACAATCATCTATCGCCTTCACCGCGATCGCGCGCGGGAATGTCCCGGCGGCGCTGTGCAGCGCATCGGTCTCCAATCTTCTCGGCGTCGTGCTCACGCCGATCCTGGTTGCGCTGTTGCTGTCTTCGGCAGGCAGCGGATTCTCCATCGTGGCGTTTGAGGAGATTGCCGCGCAGATCGTCGCGCCCTTCGTGATCGGGCAGTTGATCCGCCCTTGGGTCGGTGCGTGGTTGCTCTCCCATTCGCGTCTCACCTCGGCGGTCGATCGCGGCTCCGTGCTGCTCATCGTCTACGCTGCCTTCAGCGCCGGCATGGTCGAGGGAATCTGGGGCCAGCTCTCGGTCGGCACTCTCGCAGCGGTTCTCGCCACCGATCTGGCGGTGCTCGCAGTTGTGATCGTCTCGACCATGCTGGCTAGCCGCTGGATGGGTTTCTCGACCGAGGACGAGATCGCCATTGTCTTCTGCGGATCAAAGAAGAGCATGGCCAGTGGCATTCCGATGGCTGCGATCCTGTTTCCGGGTCATGCCCTCGGCCTGATCGTGCTGCCGATCATGTTGTTTCACCAGGCTCAATTGTTCGTCTGCGCGATCCTTGCGCGGCGCTATGCGAGGTGCCGGGCTGAGCAGGATATCGAAGGCGAGGCCGCGATGCTGCCGACGTGAGGCATCGCTCGTTGGGTTGATGATGGCGCGCGAAGCTCGTTGGCTTCGCGTGCCATCCTTCTTCAGACCGCGGATGCGTCTAAAACGTCACCACACCGCGGATACTCTCCCCGCGCTTCATCAGATCGAAGCCCTTGTTGATATCCGCCAGCGGCATCACGTGGGTGATCATCGGGTCGATCTGGATCTTGCCCTGCATGTACCAGTCGACGATCTTCGGCACATCGGTACGGCCGCGGGCGCCGCCGAAGGCCGAGCCGCGCCAGACGCGGCCGGTCACCAGCTGGAACGGACGCGTCGAAATCTCCGCGCCGGCAGGCGCCACGCCGATGACGATGGATTCGCCCCAGCCGCGGTGGCAGGCTTCCAGCGCCTGACGCATGACCGTGACATTGCCGGTGCAGTCGAAGGTGTAATCGGCGCCGCCGATCTGGTCTGCACCGCGTTTGGTCATGTCGATGAGATGCGGGACCAGATCCTTGCCTAGCTCCTTCGGATTGACGAAGTGGGTCATGCCGAAGCGCTCGCCCCAGGCCTTGCGGTCATTATTGATGTCGACGCCGATGATCATGTCGGCGCCGGCGAGACGAAGACCCTGCAGCACGTTGAGGCCGATGCCGCCGAGACCGAACACGATGGCCTTGGCGCCTTGCTCCACCTTGGCGGTGTTGAACACCGCGCCGATGCCGGTGGTGACGCCGCAGCCGATATAGCAGACTTTGTCGAACGGCGCGTCCTCGCGGATCTTCGCCACCGCGATCTCAGGCAGCACGGTGTAATTGGCGAAGGTCGAGGTCCCCATATAGTGGTGAACAGGCTTGCCCTCGAGCGAGAAGCGCGAGGTGCCATCGGGCATCAGGCCCTGACCCTGCGTCGCGCGGATCGAGGTGCAGAGATTGGTCTTGCGCGACAGACATGACGGGCACTGGCGACATTCTGGCGTGTAGAGCGGGATGACATGGTCGCCCTTCTTCACCGAGGTGACGCCGCGGCCGACATCGACGACGACGCCGGCGCCTTCATGGCCGAGGATCGCCGGAAACAGACCTTCGGGATCGGCGCCCGACAAAGTGAACTCGTCGGTGTGGCAGATGCCGGTGGCCTTGATCTCGATCAGCACTTCGCCGTCGCGCGGACCTTCGAGCTGAACGGTGGTGATCTCCAGCGGCTTTCCGGCACTGATGGCAACGGCGGCGCGAACGTCCATGGCAAATTCCTTCGATAATGGTCTTGGTGTCGTGATGTCAGGCGGCAGGTCCGCGCAAACAGCCATTGCCGCTTAGCACATGATGGGGCAGTGAGCAGCCCATGAAACAGGTTCAGAAAAGCGATCTTGAAATCCTGATCGGACGCGCCGCACCCATCGTCTTCGTGCTGCTGTGGAGCACCGGTTTCATCGGCACCAAATATGTGCTGAACGGCGCTGAACCTCTGACCTATCTGACCGTGCGCATGATGCTGGTGATCGCGATCATGGCGGTGATCGTCGCATGGGTGCGACCGGCGTGGCCGGATCGCGCGGGCATCGGCCACAGCATCGTCGCCGGGCTGCTGGTGCAGGGGCTTTATCTCGCCGGTACCGTGTTTGCGGTCGCGCATGAGGTCCCGGTCGGTCTGTCGGCACTGATCCCGGGTCTGCAGCCGATCCTCACCTCGATCCTCGCCAGTCGGTTTCTCGGTGAGCGCGTCACGCCGCTGCAATGGGGCGGGGTGGCGCTCGGTCTCGCCGGCGTGTTGCTGATCCTGCACGGTCGGCCGATGACGGGCGAGGCGGGCTGGGGCTGGTTCGCGTCCGCCATTTCGCTGATCACGATCACCGTCGGCACGCTCTATCAGAAGCGCTATTGCGGCGGCATCGACTGGCGCACGGGCAGCTTCATTCAGCAACTCGCAGCAATGGTCATGCTCGGCATCGGCGCGTGGGCCCTTGAGACCAATGTGATCCACTGGTCGGCGGAGTTCGTGCTGTCGGTGGTGTGGCTCGCGGTGGTGCTGTCGATCGGCACCGTCGGGCTGCTCTACTGGCTGCTGCGGCGTCAGGCCTCGAGCCAGGTGGCGAGTCTGTTCTATCTGGTGCCGGCCGTGACGGCGCTGATGGCGTTCGTTCTGTTTGGTGAAAAGCTCGATGTCGTTGCCATCATCGGCATGATTGCCTGCGGCGCTGCGGTATTGCTGGTCAACCGCGCCAGGGCCTGACGCCATCCTGCGTCAATCCAGACCCCGGACATGAAAAAGCCTCCGGGCTTGGACCCGGAGGCTTTCACATCTGCGAAGAAGCTTACTTCTTCTTGGCAGCCTTCTTGGCCTTCTTGGCCTTCTTCGGAGCGGCCTTCTTGGCGGCCTTCTTCACGGTCTTCTTGGCAGCCTTCTTCACGGTCTTCTTGGCGGCCTTCTTGACGGTCTTCTTCACTGCTTTCTTAGCCATTGGTCTCGCTTTCTGGGTTTTCTTCTTTGAAGATTTCTTCGCAGAAGTTTTCTTGGTGGACTTCTTCGTCTTCTTAGCCGGGGTCACTTTCTTTGCGACTTTCTTTGCGGCCTTCTTGACCTTCTTCGCCACCGAGGTGGCGACTTCCTTAGTCGCGTCGGCTGCGCTGCTAAGCGCGTCCGTCACTTGCTCCAGGACTGGAGTGTCGTCGTTCATAGCATCCCCCAACATTGTCGACTTTTTCACGTTAGTCCGATTCGGGCGCGTGTTGAAGAGTGTGTTATCGACAGTCAACTATTTCGTATCGTTGTGTACGCCTTCAATGCGCGCTCGCGACCGACTTTGTGATCGACGATCGGCGACGGATAGTCTTTGCCTAAAGTGATTCCCGCGTTTTTGAGTTCGAGCGGTGAAGCTGTCCAAGGCTGATGAATATGTTTTGTGGATAGTTCTGTCAGTTCGGGTATCCAGCGCCTGACATAGACACCACCGGGATCGAACTTCTCACCCTGCAGGATCGGATTGAAGACGCGGAAGTAGGGTGCTGCATCCGCGCCGGAGCCTGCGACCCACTGCCAGTTGGCGGGATTGTTGCCCGCATCCGCGTCGACAAGCGTATCCCAGAACCACTTCTCGCCCTCGCGCCAGTCGATGAGCAGATGTTTGACGAGGAAAGATGCGACCACCATGCGTACGCGATTGTGCATCACACCGGTGTGCCAGAGCTCGCGCATGCCCGCATCGACGATCGGATAGCCGGTCAGACCGCGTTGCCACGCGCGCAACGCCGTCCGATTGGTCTTCCATGGGAACTCATCGAAGGACGATTGCAGATTGCGCGTGGCCAAATCGGGAACATCGAATAGCAGATGGCGGCAGAACTCGCGCCAGCCGACTTCGCTCATGAACTTTGCGATGTCGCTGCTGTGCTTCGGATGTTCTGCAGCTGCGAAATGCGCGGCAGTCCAGATCTGCCGCGGACTGATCTCGCCAAAGCGTAGATGCGGCGAGAGGTGCGATGTGATCTCGCGGTCAGGCCGATCGCGATCGCTGCTATAGCCCGCGATCTCCTTGAGGAAACGCTTGAGATGTTTCTGCGCCGCAGCTTCGCCGGGCCTCCACGTCTCGCGCAGACCGCCGGCCCAGTCGGGCTTCGATGGCTCTAGCGCCCAGTCGGCAAGCCTGTCGCTCTTCACCTTCGGCGCGGGCATTAGTTTCTTCGGCGCCGGAAGCGGCTTCGCCGGTTCGCCCATCGTCTGAACGCGCCGCCAGAACGGTGTGAACACGCGCAGGCCGCGGCTCTCCTTCGTGCCGGTCTCCTTGGCGCGGATTGTCGCAGGATGCGCCAGCAGGTCGCCCGGAAAGCTCTGCGTACCGACATCGAGATCGGCGAGCGCTTCGGTGACGCCATCGGCGACCGCGAGATGCGGCGCCTGCGCGATCTCGTTCCAGAAGACGTGGCTGGCGTCGACTGCGCGCGCCACATCGACAATGACGTCGGCGGCAGCGCCCTTGCGCAGCACCAGCGTGCCGCCGATGGCGTCGAGGCTTGTGCTGAGTGCGCGCAGCGACTGCGCCAACCACCACCTCGTCGCGCCGCCCATCGGCCGCGCTTGCGGTGGCTTCAATGCCTTGCTCTGTTCATCGAGGATGTAGAGACAGATCACCGGCGCATTGCGCCTGGCTGCGGCATGAAGGGCAGGGTGATCGGACAGACGAAGGTCGTCGCGAAACCAGACGACGATAGGTGCCTGCGTCGGTGTTGAGGTCGAAGATTGATCGGTCATCACTCATCCAACGCGGATGTCGGGTGATTGATCCGGCCGCGAATACCGCGAGAGGCTTTGCAACCCTGCGCTCATGAGCGCCTAGTATCAGGATATTTATTACCGAATTGGTACTGGAAGCGGTTTTGAAACGGTACGCGATTCGCTACGCGACGACGTTCGCCGCCATGCTGCCGCTGGATCTGCTCTTCCTCGGCATCGTTGCGAGAACTCCTCGCAAGGACGTGGAGAAGGGACCCATGACGACGGAGAGTGCCTGCAGCATCGATTGGACGAGTCAAAGAAAAGAGGCGCCGCGATCTCTCGCGGCGCCTCTTTCGTTCTTGCAAATCAGTCGCAGCGTTACTTCGGCTGCGGCACGATGCGGATATAGGGCTTCGGTTCTTTCCAGCCATTCGGATAGATCGTCTTGGCTTCGTCGTTGGTGACGGAGCCGGCGATGATGACGTCCTCGCCATGCTTCCAGTCTGCCGGCGTGGCGACGCGATGCTTGGCGGTCATCTGCAGTGAATCGATCACGCGCAGGATTTCCTGGAAGTTGCGGCCGGTGGTCATCGGATAGACCAGCACCAGTTTGATCTTCTTGTCCGGCCCGATGATGAAGACGTTGCGCACGGTGGCGTTGTCCGCGGCGGTGCGGCTGTCGGCATCGCCCGCCACGTCGGCGGGAAGCATGTTGTAGAGCTTCGAGACCTTGAGGTCGGTGTCGCCGATCATCGGGAAGGTCGGGCGGGCGCCCTGGGTTTCGTTAATATCGTCGACCCACAGCGCGTGCTTGTGCACGGGGTCGACGCTGAGGCCGATCAGCTTGACGCCGCGCTTGTCGAACTCCGGCTGCAGCTTGGCAAGCGCGCCGAGCTCGGTGGTGCAGACCGGGGTGAAGTCCTTCGGATGCGAGAACAAAAGAGCCCAGCTATCGCCGATCCAGTCGTGGAACTTGATGCGGCCAGCCGTGGTTTCGGCCTCGAAATCGGGGGCGACGGCGTTGATCTGGAGCGTCATGATGGACCTCATGTCATTCTGATTACAGATGAATTTCGTGGGCCATTATAAAGGCGCACGTTGGTAAATGGAACTGTCCGGCAAAAAGGACAAGAACTTTCTTCAAATTCAGCGCGCACTGGCATTCAGTTTCACGCAAGGCGGCTGCGGCAAAATACCCACGCAACATGATGTTATCGGATGCCGTGATGTTGCCTCCCGCGCGGCGCAATCCCGCCTGACCGCATCGCCACACCTGATCGAACCCAGCAGCGTCTCGGCGCGACTGAACTGCAACGGTTAGGGATAAGAAGAACTCCTGTCGATCTCTTAACCGAGCGTTAAGTCGCCCATGGAATTGCTGGGCTATGTTGAGAAATATGCTGCAAACAGAAGAGCTTGAAATGTCATCCGCTGCCGCTGCCGACGTATTCGGCGCCATCGAAACGTCCTCCATCAACGATCATCGCGCTGCGGCGCACGCCCTCGCCATCGTGCGCGACGGCGTCATCACCGGCGAAGGCCCGACCACCCGTGGCCGTATCCATTTCTCCCGTGCACTCGATGCCGATGACGCCGCCTGGTGCGAGCGCATCCTGGGTGCGTCTGCACTGGCCAGCCAGCCGGTCAGCCGCGATGAGGCCGAGGCACTGTTTGCGATCAACGAAGCTGCGGCCGAGCGCAGCGATGACGGACGTTTCGACGACCTGTTCGCCAAGGCGGTCGTGCATCACGCGGCGTCCGCGTCGGGCCTGCCGGTGCCGCCGCGCGCAGTAGCGCTGTCGCCCGATGTTGCCATCGAGACCTGGGCGCCGACCAAGGCCGTTGGCGTGAATATCGAAGTGCTCGAATGGATCGCTTCGCAGATGCGCGCCAAGCGCGTCAGCAATGCCGCCATCATGACGCTGGTCACGACCGTGGTCGGCGCCGCGACGCTGCAACTGCCGAACGTGTTCGACATCGGCATGTAAGCCGGTCGCAGACCATCAGAATACGAAAACGGCGGAGCGTGACTCCGCCGTTTTTTGTTCGGGCTGTCGCTTACTTCGCGTCGAGTCCGACAGTCCGGCCCGGGAAGCCGGCGACATCGAAATACTTGTGCTCGCCGACCTTCTGCAATTGCAGCACCGTGACCAGACCCTGATCGTCGGGCGCCGAACGCATCACGTCGGTCGTTGCCGTTGGCGTCTCGCCCGTCACCGTCGCTTCGCTCATCACACGGCCGATCAGGCTGCCTTTGGCATCGCGCTTGAGACCGAGCAGATGCGCGGCGGTCATGCCGGTATCGGCATTGCTGACCGGCAGGGGATCGACGAAGCCGGCTTTGAAGTCCGGACCGATCGCCGCCATGAAGTTGTGGGTATCGCCGCGCCCGAACGAACCATGCATGCCCTGGCCCTGACGCAGCACGGTGTCGGCGACCTCGACCTGGCACGCCGCCGGCTCTTCGCAGCCCTCCGAATAGGAGCGGAATGAGACGACGATCGCGGGATGCGGCGTGACAGCCTTGCCGGACAGGTTGATCGACGACAGTGGCAGCGCGCCGGGGAAGGAGCCCAGCGAGTCCTCCACGAAGATGCCGCTGATGTAATCCTGTTTCAGCAGCGCCTTTACGGTGCGGCCGGCGAGGTCCTTGTCGCCGGTCGGCAGATAGATCAGGTCAGAGCCGCCATTGGTGGCGATGATCAGCTCGGGCTTATCCTTGTCCTTGCCGATATAGGCGTTGCCGGCCTTCGGATACGCATTGTCGGCAACGGCGGCGAATTTGTCGTTGGGGTCGAACAGCGGCAGGTCGAGCGACTTGGCGAGATCGATGGCCAGGAAGCCCAGCGGCAGGAAGCCTTCCGGCGTATCCGCATAGGTGCCCTTGATGGTCGCCGAGGTCTTGCTCTCCTTGGAGATCGTCGAGAAGCCGTGATCCGCCGAGATCATGATGTTGGTATTGGCACTGAGCCCGAGATCGTCGAGCGTCTTGCGCAGTTGCGCGAGATTGTCGTCGGCATTCTTGATCGAGGCCAGCGAGGAGGGGCCGTTGATGCCGGGCGTCACCTTGTTGAGGCTGTCGCCCTGGTTGTGCTGGGTGCCGTCGGGATCGCGCGACCAGAAGATGAGCACGAACGGCTTGTTGCGTGCCTTGAACATCGGCAGCACCACTTTGCTCGCGACATCGGCCATATAGGCCTGCTGCTTGATATTGGCTTCCGTGGTGCCGGGCGTCTTGGCGTCGCCCGCCTTGCCATTGTCGCCGCGGCCGGGTGTTTCCACCGCCAGGCCTGCCTTGGCCAAGGCGTCCTTCATCTCGTCAGACAGGGGAATGCCGAGCAGCTTGCCTGCTTTGTCGATGCTGCCGGTCTGGTCGTCGATGGTGATCGTCTCCTTGCCGGTGCGTTCGGTGTGATCGAACATCAGCGTCGGGCCGACCTTGCCGATCGCGGCCGTGGAATAGCCGGCCTTGCGCGCGGCCTTCAGCAGCGTTTCCTCATTGAGGTAGTCGCCGTTGAATTGCTCGTCGAGGTCGCCCAGCACCTGGTCGTGTTCGATGAAGGGGATCGGGCTGTTGTTCTGCACCGGGGTCGGATGGCCGGTATAGATTGAGTTCGAGAACACGCCAGTATCGCCGAGATAATGGCCGGACGCCATGCCCGACGCATTGGCCATGGTGAAGGTCGGAAACAGCGAATGAGAGTTCCGGAAATTGACGCCTTTATCCCGCACTGCGGACATCGCGGGCGCCGTTTCCGGCGTCACTTTCAGCGCCCGGAGCCCATCAGGTACGAACAAAATGAGGTTGCGGGGAGGGCTGTTTTGGGCGAAAGCCGTTGTTGCGGATACAAAAGTAAGACTGAGGGAGAGGATGGTGGCGCAGCGCATGAAAAACCTCGCTTCGAAAGAACTCGGCCGATCCGGTCCAGACGTCTTCTCTAGTTTTTGTCCGCGACAGAATTGTTACGACTGCGGCGCCATGCCACATTGTACCGTCGACCCCATCTTTCCGATCCCGCCTCAAGGTTGCAAGTAAGACAGCTCATGTTCAAAAAAATTCTGATCGCCAATCGCGGCGAGATTGCCTGCCGGGTCATCAAGTCCGCCCGCAAGATGGGTATCAAGACCGTCGCCGTCTATTCCGAAGCCGATCGCGATGCGCTGCATGTCGAGATGGCCGACGAGGCCGTGTTCATCGGACCTCCGGCCGCGGCCGAGAGCTATCTCCTGATCGAGAAAATCGTCGAGGCCTGCAAGAAGACCGGCGCCGAAGCGGTGCATCCCGGCTACGGCTTCCTGTCCGAGCGCGAGGCCTTCCCGCGCGCGCTGGAGGCCGCCGGTATCGTGTTCATCGGCCCCAATCCCGGCGCCATCGCCGCCATGGGCGACAAGATCGAATCCAAGAAGGCGGCAGCCAAGGCCAACGTCTCCACAGTGCCGGGCTATCTCGGCGTCATCGAGGACGACAAGCACGCCGTGAAGATCGCCGACGAGATCGGCTATCCCGTGATGATCAAGGCGTCCGCTGGCGGCGGCGGCAAGGGCATGCGCATCGCGCATTCGACTTCGGAAGTGGTCGAGGGTTTCAACCTCGCCAAGGCCGAGGCGAAGTCGTCGTTCGGCGACGACCGTGTCTTCATCGAGAAGTTCATCGTCGATCCCCGCCACATTGAAATCCAGGTGCTCGGCGACAAGCACGGCAACGTGATCTATCTCGGCGAGCGCGAATGCTCGATCCAGCGCCGCAATCAGAAGGTCATCGAGGAGGCCCCGTCGCCGCTACTCGACGAGACCACCCGCCGCAAGATGGGCGAGCAGGCCGTCGCGCTGGCCAAGGCCGTGAATTACGACTCTGCCGGCACCGTGGAATTCGTCGCCGGTCAGGACAAGAGCTTCTACTTCCTCGAAATGAATACCCGTCTGCAGGTCGAACATCCAGTGACTGAGCTCGTCACCGGCGTCGATCTCGTCGAGCAGATGATCCGTGTCGCTGCCGGCGAGAAGCTGCAGCTTGCGCAGAAGGACGTCACCCTGACCGGCTGGGCTGTGGAGTCCCGCGTCTATGCGGAAGACCCGTTCCGCAACTTTCTGCCGTCCATCGGCCGCCTTGTGAAGTATCGTCCGCCGGCCGAGAGCAAGTCCGACAACATCACCGTGCGCAACGACACCGGCGTGCAGGAGGGCGGCGAGATCTCGATCTATTACGATCCGATGATCGCCAAGCTTGTCACCCACGCCCCGTCGCGCGCCGCCGCCATCGAGGCGCAGTCTCATGCGCTCGACGCCTTCTATATCGACGGTATCCGCCACAACATTCCGTTCCTGTCGGCGCTGATGAGCCATCCGCGCTGGCGCGAGGGCAATCTCTCCACCGGCTTCATCGCCGAGGAATTCCCAAAGGGCTTCGCCGCCAGGGCGCCGGAGGGCGAAGTCGCCCGCCGTATCGCCGCGGTGGCCGCGGCCGTCGACTCCATCTACGGCGAACGCAAGCGGCAGATTTCCGGCCAGTTGATCGGCCGTCCGGTGACCCGTGCGGGTCGCCGCGCCGTGTGGCTGGAGCGCGAGGAGATCGCGCTCGACGTGGCCCGTGACGGCGATGTCGTGACGGTGGCCTTCGTCGGTGCTGACGGCAAGACGGGTGTGCCGCATAAGCTCTCGTCGTCCTGGAAGCCGGGCGTGCCGGTCTGGGAAGGCACCATCGACGGACACAACGTGGCCATGCAGGTGCGCCCTCAGACGTCGGGCATCCGCATCGCGCATCAGGGTTATGAAGTCGCGGTCAATGTCTTCACCGAGGCGGAGGCTACCGCTGCGCGCCTGATGCCGGTGGGCGTCAAGGCCGACACCGGCAAGAAGCTGCTGTGCCCGATGCCGGGCCTCGTGGTCTCGATTGCCGTGACCGAAGGTCAGGACGTCAAGGCCGGCGAGACCCTCGCCGTTGTGGAGGCGATGAAGATGCAGAACGTGCTCCGCGCCGAACGCGACGGCACCGTCAAGAAAATCCATGCCGCTGCTGGCGCAACGCTGGCGGTGGATGCGCTCATTCTTGAATTCGCGTGACGACGTTCCGGCAACGCCGTTACGGCCTCCGGGCGCTTCTGTCCGGCGATCGCTGCATGCGTCCGGGATCGGTCTATGACGCGATCTCGGTGCGTATCGCCGAAGACCTCGGCTTCGAGGTCGGCATGTTCGGCGGCTCGGCGGCGTCGCTCGCCATTCTCGGCGATCCCGACATCGCGCTGATCACGCTGTCCGAACTCACCGAGCAGATGCGGCGGATGTCGCGCGCCGGCTCGCTGCCGGTGCTGGTCGATGCCGATCACGGCTATGGCAATGCGCTCAATGTCCGCCGTACGGTGGAAGAGCTGGAAGCCGCCGGCGCCGCCGGCCTGACCATCGAGGACACGCTGCTGCCCGCCGCCTTTGGCGAAGCGAAGGCGCAGCTGATCTCTCCCGAAGAGGGGCTCGGCAAGGTCAAGGCTGCACTGAATGCGCGACAGGATCCGGCGCTGGTGATTGTGGGGCGTACTGGTGCTGCATCGATCACCTCCGTGGATGACGCGATTGCGCGAGCCAAATCCTATGAGGCCGCCGGCGTCGATGCAGTGATGTTCACCGGCCTCAAGAGCCGCGCCGAGCTGCAGGCGGCGTCAGCCGCGACCACGCTGCCCATCGTGCTGGGCAGTCCCACCGATGACATGGATTGGGATTTCCTCAGCGCCCAGCGCGTCCGCATCGCCATTCAAGGGCACGCGCCGATCTCGGCGGCGACGGCCGCCGTCCATGCGACTCTTAAAGCGGTACGCGAAGGTGCGGGGCCGAAGGATCTGAAGAATCTTGCCTCAAGCGAGTTGATGGACAGCGTCACCCGTGGTGCCGTCGTGAAACAGCGCGGCATCGATTTCCTGGGACTCAAGAAATAGATGAGTGGCGTGATCCGTCACGTGATGATCCTCGGCCGCGTGCAGGGCGTTGGCTATCGCTACTGGGCCGGCCAACAAGCCTCGTTGCTCGGCCTCGAAGGCTGGGTGCGCAACCGCCGCGATGGCAGTGTGGAAGCGGTGTTTGCGGGGCCGGCCGATACTGTCACTGACATGATCGAGGCGTGTCACCGTGGTCCAACGGCCGCGCGCGTCGATAGCGTCGTGACAAGCGATGCCACGTCCGACATGCTTGCCCTACGCGTCAACGGCGAGGTTTTCTCGCAACTGCCGACGCTGTAATTCGGATTGGGTCGCTCAGACCGCCGTTTCCGCTGCGAGCTGCTCGCTCTCGCCGAATACTTCCCCGAACGCCTGCCGCAGCGCCACGTCCACATCGGTCATGCTAACGGGCAGGCCAAGATCGACCAGGCTGGTGACGCCGTAGCGCGGATCGACCACGCCGCAGGGCACGATGGCGTCGAAATGCGCGAGGTCCGGTTCGACATTGATGGCGATGCCATGGAACGAGACCCAGCGCCGCAGCCGCACGCCGATGGCGGCGATCTTGTCTTCATATCCCGCGCCCTTGTCGGGGCGCGCGACCCAGACCCCGACGCGGTCCTCGCGCCGTTCGCCCTTCACGTTGAAGGCGTCCAGCGTCCGGATGATCAGGTCTTCCAGTGCCGCCACATAGGCCCGAACGTCGGGCCGGCGCGCCTTGAGGTCGAGCATCACGTAGGCCACCCGCTGGCCGGGGCCGTGATAGGTCACCTGGCCGCCGCGGCCGGTCTCGAACACCGGATATCGGGCATCCAGCAGGTCGTCAGACTTGCCTGATGTGCCGGAAGTGTAGAGCGGGGGGTGTTCCAGCAGCCAGACCAGTTCCGGCGCGGTGCCGTCGGCAATGGCCGCCGCCCGGGCTTCCATCTCGGCGACGGCGTCCGGATAGGGAATCGGGGCATCGGATACCCGCCATTCCACCGGCCGGCCGGGGAGGCCGCGAGAAAACACCGTTAAATCGAGGGTTTGGCGGTCATTAACCATTGGCTAACCATAACATGTTGATCTCGCAGGCACCGCAATCTTGCATCTGTGCGATCCTGCATCTGGGAATTTGAGGCCGACGTGCCAACCCTCGATAAAATTACCGTCGATATCATGGTGGTTCTCGGCACCACGTCTATGCCCGTCCATCAGGTGATGCGGCTGAGCCGCGGCGCCATCATCGAACTGGATGCCACAGAGCAGGACGAGGTCAAAATCCTCGCCAACAACCTGCCTGTCGCATCAGGCGTGGTGATGGTCGATCGCAACCGGATTGCGGTTGAGGTCAAGCAGATGCTGCCCCGGTCGCCTGACCACAGATAGGTAGCCCGGAGAGGCCAAGAGGCCTTGTCTCCCCATCATTGGTTTGTTACATCGGCGCCGGTTGATCCGGCCGGGCGATTTGCCCTCGCCGGATTTCTTTAGCGCTCGTGGCGGAATTGGTAGACGCGCTGCCTTGAGGTGGCAGTCCGTAACAGGGTGGGGGTTCGAGTCCCTCCGAGCGCACCACCTCCAAAATATCACATTGAAATCGTTGTACTATTTACGCTTCACCCCTCACCTTATGGTCGGGTGAGGGAATAGAAGTTTCTGTTTCGGTCCTGGAAAGCTTGGCGCCGGCACGCGTGGCCAGCCGCTTTCGGTTCGACGCCTTAGTGTAGATCTTCGACGTCTGCCCGTCTTCCCAACCGAACAGCGCGTCCAGTTCCGAATCGGTCCCGCCGCGGTCCGCGACGTTGGTGGCTGCAGCCTTACGCAGGCCATGGGCTGACTTTTTGATCCCCGCCGCTCGGCAGGCTTCAGCGAACAAATTCCCCAAGACTTCCTTCTTGAGCGACCCGCCGGTGAGGGCATTCCCGATGAATGCCATGTCCCCGGTCGGGCCGGCGTCCAGGGTGGCCTGAAGCTCGGGCAACACGGGGATGTAAACCCATGTCCCGGTCTTCTCGGTCTCAAGGCTGATCATGCCGTTCTTGACGTGCTGCTTGCCGACCTTGGCGGCGTCGCCGCGGCGCAGACCGGTGTAGAGGAAGATGTCGAACATGACCCTCTGACGGGTGCCGCGGGGCCAGCGGCGCTCGAACGCCTCGATGTCGTCGTCGGTCCAGACCGGGAAGCCGCCCTTCTTTTCCTTTTTCGACCGTTTGAACTTGATGCCCTGGGTCGGGTCGGTTCGGGCAAGCTTCGTGTCGATCGCCCAGGCGAACATATTGCGCATGGTGGTGACGAAGTGCTTGGCCTGCGAAGGCGTGCCCGCGCGCCGATCCTTGCCGGCCTGAATGGAGGCGGCGTTGATCTTCGAAAGTGCGTGGCTTCCGGCGGCCTTCAGGACCGGGCGCATGATGTTCTCGCGCTGCTTGCGGGTGGCAAGCGATAGGTCGCGCCATGCGTCGGACTGGCGATAGAGCATCCACAGCCATTCCAGCGTGCCCTTGGCGGCTTTACCGGGCGCCGGGGCACGCTCGCCTTGGAGGGCGGCCTGATAGGCTTCCTCGAACTCAGGCGTGCCATAGGTAGCGTTGATCCTGATCCGCGGGCCTTTGCCCATGCGGACATACCAGACCGTTTTGCCATGGCGGCTGACCTGGTGATGCAGATATTGGGGTCTTGGTCTGGGCATGGTGTGCATTACAGAACCACGATCTCATCATCTTCAAGCTGCGGATCGGGCGCCGGGACGAGTTTTCCACCCCGCGGCACCTCCAAATGCACGAAAATGGACCCGTCCTGCCGCAACTCGACTGCCTTGGCGCCAGCCTGAAGCGCCGCGCGGGTCGCACGGGCGATGTCAGCCTGGTTGAATCGGGCAGCCGTCCGGCTCATGGGGCCACCTTGTCGTGCGGAACGATCGCGGTAGCCTCAAGCTGGGCAAACATGCCGGCGTCGCCGCGAATGCGTCGATCGGCAATGGCTGCGTATTCGGGGTTAAGTTCGATCAGGATGGCGTCGCGCTGCAATCGATCGGCTACCAAGCCGGTTGTGCCGGCGCCGCCGAATGGATCGATAACGGTCCCGCCGATAGGGCAGCCGGCCAACACCATTGGTTCGATCAGAGAAGGCGGGAAGGTCGCGAAATGTGCGTCCCGGAACGGCTGCGTTGCCACGTCGAAAGCAGTGATCTCGCGGTCATTTCCGACTGCGCCTGCCGGGCCATCAATGCTCTGGACGAAGAAGTCTGAGTTGCGGAAAGCTCGAGCCTGGCGCTGCTCGTCTTTCTCCATCGCGTCCCAACGGTCATTGAACCCTGCGTGCCGGCGCGAGTGACCGCGCTGCTTATCGCCGCCCACGGCTTTCATGGTGCCGTTGGTCTTGGCGCCCCCGTTACCTCGAGTTGAGCCGTCCTGGCTCTCCACGTCTTGCGCCAGGCGCTTGACGCTGCTCTCTGCCATTGTCCGCTTCACGGCCTCGTAATCGTAGAAATAGGTCGGGGCCTTCGAAAGCAGGAAGATGGTTTCGCAGGCGCTGGTCGGCCTGTCCTGGGTGCTCTCCGGCATGGGGTTTCGCTTCACCCACGGATGCCACTGGCGCAGCCACCAACCATCCGCGCGTAGGGCAAAAGCGACCATCCACGGAATGCCGATCAGGTCTTTCTGCTTCAGCCCAGCGGGCGGGGGCACCCAGGCGCGGCCCAAAGCGCCTTCGGCGACCTGGCGCGAATGCAATCCAGCGGCAAGTTGCGATCCTCGAGCTACGCGCGAATTGTCCTGGCCGGTAGTCGATCCGTCTAGCGTGCCCTTGCCGCCGGCATAGCCGCCGCGACCGCTGCCGGCATAACTGTCTCCGAGGTTGAGCCAGAGCGTGCCGTCGTCGCGCAGCACGCGCTTAACCTCCCGAAACACATCGACCATCTCGGCAACGAAATCTTCGGGCGTAGCCTCGAGACCAATCTGTCCATCGACGCCGTAGTCACGCAGTCCGAAGTAGGGCGGCGACGTTACACAGCAATGCACGGATTCATCCGGCAGCGTGCGCAGCACTTCGCGGCAGTCGCCATGTCGAATGGTTACAGTCACTTATCGCTGCCCCCGTGTTCCTGAGAGGGGACGGAAACACCATCGCGCTGCATGGACGCAATCAATTTGAGAACGTCGATGAAGGCCGCGGCTCGTTCCGACTGACCGGCTTCGCGCATCGGCCGGATCTGCGCCGATAGCGTCTTCCATAAAACTGGAAGCGGGGATCGCCTTAGCGGGTGAGGCGATCCCCTTCCAGCGCGCTTGAGACGTTGAGCGCCCTGTGGTTGGGCAGTCCAGAAAATATCTGCACCAACACGATCTGACGGCTCGTCAAAGCCAGCCGCCAACACATCAGGCCATTGAGCCGTCAGTGTTCCTGCTGCCCGCTTCGCTACCGAGCGGGCAAAACTGTTTGGGACGATAATATCCGAATGCGCGTGGGCTGCATTTCTGACTGCACCTTCAACGACACGGAGGATGCGTTTCTGCGATGGATTTGCGCGCTTATATAGACTGCTCATGCCTGGCGCTCCGTCGCAAACACCGCGGATGCCGCGCGAATGTGGCCAGCAGTGAGGCTCATTGCAGCGGGCGATTCCCAGAGATTGTCGGCGTCGAAGGCATTCTCGTGAACATCGGCAGCCACCTCGGCGAATGGCTTCAATGCGAGAAGCGCGGCGTCGCGTTCGGCGATAAGGCATTCGATCAGTTCAGCGGATTGGCGCAATAGCTCCGCTTTCACGCGAATGGTTTCGTTCGACTGATCTGCCCATGGCTGTTTGGCATAATACTTCAACAATCCAAGGATGATGTCGCTCATGGCTTGCCTCCATTGTCAGCGTCGATAGCGGCCTGGATGGAGTCGTCTTCGTCCCCAAACACCGTTGGACCCCAGTCGAAGAAGAACGACCTGTCGAACCATCGAACCCAGATCAGCAGCGGGCGCCGATAGATGCGCACACGCGGTCGCAGGACAAACCAACCCATATTGGTCCGCTGAATGTGAAATCTCATGCTGCCACCCGCTGAGCCAGACGCGGATCGTTCACGGCATGCATTGCCCGGAAGAAGCCCCGCGGAGATGCGCTTCGGAAGTCCGCCCGATCGTCGCCAGGCGATGCGAAGTGGATACGGTTGTCTGGCGGCCCGAGCGTCTCGTCCTTTGCCTCTGAAGGCATGACGAAACCGTTGCCGGCCCAAATGCAGGTCTTCTTGGTGTAATTGTCTTCAGCACACCAGCGCGTGTAATCGCTGGGATCAAAGTAATGATCCGGCTTCCCGATGTGCGGGATCGACGACAGCACGCCGACCGAGTTCTCCATCATGTATGGAATGCCAGCCCACTCGAAGCCGTGGCGGGCGCTCTCGTAATATTCGAGCGAGTCCCGCAGGAAATATCCAGCCTTCTTCCGAAAATCCCGCGCGCCGCTGCCGGCAACGTGGGTGCAGGGCGTCATGGCGACGCCAAAGACAGGGCGAACACCAGCCGGCGGGCTCCAAGAGCGCACGTCACCCCATGCGAAGGTGATGCGGCCGGCGCCGTGCTGGACTACCCGATCGCGGCGGATGCTGTGCTGGATGTCGATGCAGTAGCAATCCCAGCCAGCTTCAGCCCACGGCTCGGCAGCGTGGCCGCTGACGTCACACATGAAAATGATGGCGTCAGTCATGAGACGCCCCGATCATGGCCGGGACGAAAACACCCGCATGAACGCCTTCGACGTGTTGTAAGGGCATTCCGTGGCGAGCGGCGTGACCGCAGCAAACCTTGTTCGGCTCGGAATGGCAGGCCCATGCAGTGCCAGCATCGTCGCAGATTGAGTTGACTTCTCCGGTGCCGGGAAGGCATCCGAGATTGTAAGCCGTTTCAGTTGCCGGGTGGCCATAGTTGAACGGGCAGCCGTCACAGTATCCTTTGCGGATCGTCATGAGGCGCCCCGATCATTGACCGCCACTGACGGGCTGGGTTGCGCGGTGTTTTTCCAATCGCCTCGCAACACCGACTCGGCGTGATCTAGGCTTGCCTGCAGATCGGTTTGCGTCTTGCAGGCCTTGAAAAGGCGGACAAGCGCGTGGTGCGTCAGACGAGATTGAATGTCCTGATCTGAGGGCGCGGTGGACTCGGTGATCCGCGACACAATGAACGCGCCAATATAATCAGACCAACTCTGTAAGCATGCAGAGCTTTCCGATGGCAGACTTTTGAGCGCCCACGCATCAAGCGCATCTTGCCAATCATCGGGGTTCGTCAGTGATTGCGCTGCGCCAACGCCCTTGCGTAAAATCTCAACAATCAGGTTAAACCCACCGATTTCCGCTTGGATGTCTGGATCGCCTTCTTCTTCCGCATTCGTGATGAACCCTTCAATCGTGCCGAGGGCGGCTGCGATATCTTTCGGGAGGTCAGCGTAGCTATCGAACTGCTTCATGACTTCTTCCTCCCACGGTCATGGCGAGGTCCGTCATATTCGCAGTTATCACGATCCTTGCACCGCTCAGTGCAACCGCAGTGTCCGTCACCGTGAGGGTCGGTGTCCGGCGGGGGAGGTGCGTGTTCATTGCGAGGCACGAGACGACCCAGCCGGCTCATTGAAGGCCGCACATGACCCTCAAATTCCCGGACGTATTCGTCATCGTTCGCGTCGTCCAATTCTTCCAGGCGGTCGAGAAGAAACCGGGCCTCGTGCTGTATCTCTGCCAAGTTCGGCGCCGAAACGGGGGCTACAGAAAGTCCGAGGATCGATCTCAAGTCTTTCAGCCACGAAATTTCGCGGTTGTTACGCTCGATCTTCTCTGGCGCGCTGAGGCGATTATCCTTGCCGTACAGCGCATTCGCGGTCGCCAGATCTTCAAGGCGCGCATTGATATGCGCCCTAGCATCCTGCCACCCGGATTCCATCATTGCGGGCGAAAGGGCGCCGCGAAGTCCAGCAAGCTCAATCTTCAAATCGCTGATGAGATTGTCGTTGTTGTGCCTGCAGGGCTCAACGTCCTTGAAGCTCTCGGCAATCCGATCAAGCGAGTCCAAAAGGACGCTGGTGCTCCGGAGATCAACGGTTCTGGCAGTTGATTGCGCCATCGCGGAAACAGTTAGAGCTAGCCCATTCTGGCAACCGCACTGTTTTTTATCGAAGCACTGACCGATAGTTAGATCGTCAGGTTCGCTGTTCATCGGCCGCGGACAGGTGCAATCGCGCAAGGCCGCCAGTAGCACCGCCGCGCCGGGCTCTTGTGCAGATGGGGCAACTGCGAGTATGAGTCCGCTATCATCCAGCATGTCGCGGATCTGGCCCGCTTCAAACTCGCCGGTGTAGCCCTTCATAAACTCCCAGAATTGCTCAGGCGTCCATTTCCCGCTCACTTTGCGCCTCCCTCAGCCAGGGCGGCGCGGCCGGCGTCGGTTGCTTTGACGGTGCAACGGCCATATTTGCTGACTACGACTGAAACCAGCCCGCGCTGACGCAATGCTTGCATTGGCCCGTATTGGTCAGTGCAGGAAGCTCCGATCTCGTGGCTCGACCTCGAAAGTAAATCCATCTGAGCCGGCGTGAGCTTAACCATGGGATTTCTCCTCATGGGAGCGGAGCGCGGGCATCCTCCAGACCTTTTCTGGAAGCGGCAGGTTCACGATGTGGTTAACTAGTGCTTCGCCGCGGTCTGTCGCTCGGTATCCGCTGCCACTTTTCTGGTCGCGCCGGATCAGGTCCTCGTCCAGCAATTCTTGTGTATATGCCCTGACAGCCAGCGAGTTGGCATGGCCCGGGTTGTCCGCAGCGTATGGCTCGGCAATCGCGTAATAGTGGAGCAGCATCTGCCAATGAAGCGGCGTCATGACTGCGCATCCCCACGGTTTGAGTCATGGGAAGCACCTACGCCAGTGGGCTCCGCGGTCGCGGCGTATGCCTTGGCGCGTTCGACGATCATGGCGTCAGCCATTTCGTAGGCCATCATAGCCATTGTTGCGGCAGCGCCGGCAGTCTTCAGGCGATCTGTAGCAGCGATGATTATCTTGGTATCAACGGCCAATATGGCAGGCATCGACTGCCCCGCGAACCAGTCGCGCATCGACATACCCTTTTCGCCATACGCATAGTCATCATTGGCGCGCGGGAATGCGGGTCCGCCGTCGTCAAATTTCTGCTCTGCCATTTGAAAAGCCCCTGGTGGTGTCGTGTTGACGGTAGAACTCGGATGCGTCAGGCGACGGCTTCAGCCCACTTCGCATCGCCGGTCGTGAGATAGCTGCGGAGTGCGCGAGCGGCTTGAGGTACCGTGATTTCACTCATCGGAATGGTGTGTTGATCAGGGTAAAACAGAGTTTCCAGCGCATCTGGGCGACTGCACCCGGAGAATCTGACTCCACTCACCATTTGGGCTGTGCCGCCGATGCAACATGCCGTTCCGCAAGTGTGCCTAAACGCGAACGACGCCATATTAAATTCACCGCTGAAGCGATATTCGTCGCCTTCGGTAAGGGCGTCGATTGCCACATGACGGAGGTGTCCAGTCTCTAACAATACAAGCGTTTTCTGCAATGCGTCGCGCTGAGGTTCGGTAATGCCAAGTTCGGCGGCGGAAATGAAAGACTGTGCGAGCATCGAAAATCTCCTGTAAAATAAGGGGTTCAGCGTTTCTGCTGCGTCAGCGAAAGAGCAAAACTGACAGGATGAACCAGCAGATTGCGTTCGTTTCGTAGTGGTCACTGCGTGAGTGTTCGCCCTTACGCTCGCGAACAACGGCGCCAATAATGTTCAGTCCGCCAAGAATAACTGTGACCAATCCAAGGACCACGTTCATCGCGGCTCTCCTTGCGCGTCGTCATAAGTCCCGGTCGCGGCTTCGGACGGGCACTGAAAGGACAGAAGGACGCACACCATTCCCCTCTGAAAATCGATCTCAGCCAACCGTTCGGCAACTGGCGCATCGCACTGCCACCACTCACGGAGAAGTTCGTTGGCGATATCTTGCGCGGTCATTCAGGCCTCCCGACGCTCAGGATTGATTGTTTGATAGCTGCAAGGGCAATCGAAGCTTTTTGCTCCCAAACGTCGCCGCCGCGCCTGGCGTCTTCAAGAACGTGGCGAGCCAGTCGCAGCGCGGCGCACAGAACGTCGATATCGGCTTCTTTGATTGCGCGATCCAAGCTCATCACATGCGCTCCGCTTGTTCGACGGTTAGCGCAGCGCTATCAATATGATTGATGCGGATGACCTCGATCTTCTCAACCGTGTCCCAGTGGGGACCGCGTTCAACCAGATCGTGGATCTCATGAAGCTCTGACACGCGATGCTCAACATCGACGATGCCGGCATCAGTGCGATAATGAATGGTTGCTTGCCAGCGCATCACGCCACCTCGTGCTTGCGCAGATCGCGTGCATGATCCCATGCGGCGAACTGGGGGTGAGCAGCTTCGACCTTCAACTCATCTTCTGCCGCGTCGATAAGCTCGGCAGTGACATCTTCCATCAAGCCGTCAGCGATGTGATGGATGAAGACGATCCGGTCGAGTTCCTTCGACTTGATGCGATCGATGATGTTGTTGCGCGTCAGCTCCGGCGTGACATCGGCGCCGAAGCCAATGCGCCCGCCAAAGTCTCGCATCACGACGTAATAGGAATGGCTGATGGTGCGGGGCATTATGCTTCCTCCACGAGGGAGCGCGCCCAAGCCACGAATTCAGCGGCATTATCGACATCAGCCGAAATCTTCTGCTGCATGTCTTCCTCAACCATCTCGTAGAGAGCTTCTTCAAGCTGCTCGTCCGTCATGTTGGGGGAGACGTCGATATCTTCCGGCCGGATGACCAAACTCTGCGGGCGGGATTTGCCGACATAGCCGTCAGCGACTTCGTACTTTGCGATGAACTTGTCGTTCGCCATGATCTGAAAGCCCTCTGATCTGACGGTCGCTGCCGTCGTTCGGTGATCAGAACTTACACTAGATGCAAGATCGGCCGCAAGTGAAATCTTTCACTAGATGCAAGAAAAATACAAGCCGGGCTATTTTACCTTCGGGAGATAGGCGGAGGGATTCGCGATGATTGCCTGCAGCTCACGCTTAACCTGGAGCTTTACCGCTAGGATCATGGTCGGTGCTTTGCGGGGATCGATCGACGCGAGTATGGCGCCCAGAGCCCGTTCTTCTGTGGTGCATGCCTGAAACGCGAGTTCAGAGATCATGCTTATGTCGGCGCCGTTCCGTTGATTGGGCGGGATCTGGCGCAACTGTGCTGCGGCCGAGCGATAAACACAATTGTCATACGCCTCACGAAGAGGGGATGTTTGGGCTGAACAGGGCGACGCCCATAGTAGAATGCCGGCCGCTAGCGATAGACCGCGCATGAAAACCCTATCTTGTACCTGTTTTTAAGATTGTTCGAGCGACTTCCTCAATCATTACCCGCTGACCTTCTTTGGCCTGATCCCATATCGACCAAATCGCCTCCGGGTCTGTGGGGTCACGCATCAACAATGAAGGGATGTCTGTCATCAGGGCGTCGGCCAGCCCCTCTAGCACATCCTGCGTGTAGGGCGTCTCGCCACTCTCGATCCTGGAAATCATACTCCCGGAGGTTTCGAGCATCCCGCCAAGCTTTTCTTGGCTGTAGCCGCGGTACTCCCGCCATTGCTTAATGAATGTCGGACGGCGGGGGCGTTTCTTCGGAAGATTAATTCGCTTAGGCATTTCAATATCTTACACTACATGCAAGACTTTTCCATTCACTAGATGCAAATCACGCTTGTATGCGCCTTGCATCTAGTGTAAGTCTTTCGGGCATGAGCGAAGAAACAACCACACTCCGTAATTGGCGGACCGGACTAGGTTACAGCCTAGAGCACGTCTGCGATCTGATTAAAGACCACGGCCTCCCACGGCCTTCGGAAGCCAAACTCTCTCGTATTGAGCGCGATCAGGACATCCCGCCGGAAATGCTTCCGGCGTTGGAAAGCATCACCGGCCTGCCAGCCAGTGCGCTGCGACCTGATCTTGCGAAACTCTTCTTGAAAGAGGCGGCTGCTCAATGAACACCCTCACGCCGCATCTCCCTGGTGAGCATGCCTTGAGCGGCCTCGTGCACGTTCCGCGCGACGACCAGCAGGCGCGACGCACGCATGATAATTTCACACTGCGGAGTGATGACGCCGTTTCGTGTGGCGCAATTCCAAACACGCGTCATCCCATCTCCGGCATCTTCAGTGATCGCAGTGTCTACGAAGAAAATCGGCACGCCAAAGCTCTCGAAGCGCTCGTTTCCCATTCCCAACCCCTGTCGTGTGATCGTCATCATCTGATCACAGCGCGGAGGAACTGCGGAAACTTTTTTGAGCGATTCCAAAAGATTCGATTCCGCGACGCGCCATGTGTCAGCGCGGCACACTCAACTTTCTCGACATGTGGTCAGCCGGGAGTTGCAGCGTGATCACTCCCGAAATCCTCCTTCATCTCGGATACGCCTGCGCGTTCGCCGCTGCGGTGATGACGTTGATTGCTGTTCTCACACCAGTGAAAGCACGCTCATGAATCGCCGGGGGCACAGCCAAGTCATGAGCGTCTCACACACGGCCGGTACGCAGGCCGATTACTATCCCGTTACATACGCATCAGCAGCGTATGACGATCTTGCACCTTCGCTTTACCCCCAAGGGGCGAAGGCCGACTCCCGCTCGCACGGTACGCGGGGCAAGCTAGACCGTGCTTCATTTGCCGCTGGCTTTGCGCTCAAAGCGCGCCAGATCCTTTATTCGCTGTCCGACGTAATCTTCGTCGGCACTCTTGCTGTCTTTGCCGTCAGTGGATCGATCGCCGTTACCGCGGCGCTCTTCATCTTGTTTTTCGTCGAGCTTTAGAAATCTCAGAGCGTTCGCGGTTGCCGCCGCAAGCGTCAGGAATGGTAGTTCGTCGTTATCGTTAGCTACTTTCGTCATGCTCCCAACATGGACGAAAGGATTGTCAGAGTGAGTACAGAGAATGCCGGAAAATCGCCAATGATTACCTCCGCACAAGTAACAGACATCACCCGACTGCGCGCAACTGAGTTGGTCAGTCACGCTGCACGGAAGAATGGTTCTCTCATGAGAGGGTATGAGGTCGTCGCGCGATCGGTAGGGGTTTCTCCTGGCTGGCTCCGACGATTTATCAAGAACTACGAAGCGGCCAAAGAACCGAAAGCAACGGTCTACGAGAATATCAGGGCAAATTACGAAGCATTTTGTAATCGCGTTGAACAAGAGAACGAAAAAGACGAGCTGCGATTGCAAGCCCTAAGGAGGGGACCGAATGCGCGCACTGAAATTACTACTGAGAAAATTGGTTCTTAAAATTCTGATCGCGTGGGAATGGATCAAGGGAGTCGTGCGTCATGTCACTGGCAGATGAAATCAAGCAGATGAGTGCCGACAATCCAGAGTGGGATGCCGGGAAGCTGGCTGAGCACTTCAAGTGCCGCCGCGAATATGTCCGCACGGCTGCCAAGCGGCTCGGCTTCAAGGTCAAGGTGTTCCGCTGCAGTTCATGGACCGCAGAGGAAGATGCCAAGCTCCTGCTTCTTCGTGAGCAGAAGATGCGATGGGGTGACATTGCCCACGAGTTTGATAGGCCCCGTTCGTCCTGCGCCGGTCGATATGCTGATCTCACTGATCCGCCAGTCTGCACAAACCTAGTAGCAGATCGCACTATCGTGCCGGCGGAAAGGTTCATCGATCGGGACAGGCGCATCAATTGCGCCCCTCGTGATCTTACTGCCTCAATGTTCGGAGATCCGAAGCCCGGATTCAGTGCATTGGAGCGGCGGGCATGAATCTTTCATCGCAGTACAGCGACACTGTGAACGAGCTTCAGAAATTAATGAAGCGAAGCCCACGCTCGTCACGAGCAATCGTTTTGCAAGAGCGCGCAACGAAGCTTCTGGCGACCATTCTGCAGAAGGGCGAGCGCAAAGAGCGCAAGGCTAAGAAACCAGCATGAGTGTCCACACGACCACGACTGACGAGACACTGATCGGCACAGGTTTGCTGCGCGTGTTCGTCAACATCTATCCGCCGCTCAATGGCGCTTGCGGGTCTGCATATAAGACCCGTGAGCTTGCGGAGCAGTGGGCTGGCCGTTCGCGCATCGCTTGCATTGAAGTGTTCTACGAAGCCGGGGAGGGCGTGGATGACGTTCGTGATTGAACTGCCGTGGCCGCCCTCGGTTAACGACGCCAACAAGATCGGCAAGAACCGGAAGACTGGCAAGCCCGTCGTGTACGGCAACCAGAGCATGGTCAAGTTTTTGAAGGACGCGGACATTCTCTATCTGTCGCAGGCCAAGCTGCTCAAGTTTGTACCGGGTGAGTTCACGTATCACCTGACGCTGAACGAGAAGATGCGAGGCCCGACGATGGATGGCGACAACCGCGGCAAGTACGTCCTCGATTTTCTCCAGCGGGTCGGACTGATTGAAAACGACAAGCTGGCGCATGGCGGCTCATGGTCCTGGGGCGCATGTGAGTTCGGATGCAGGGTCATCGTCAAATCGTATGAAAGGGAAGCAGCATGAAAATGTCTCAAGTACATGCCGACATGGAGCGGTTCGTTCAACCGCTTCCTCTGGATGAGTATCGCACAGAAGTAAGTGAGAACCTGCAGTTCGTTGAGCATGGCGCCAGCATGATCTGTCGTCGGGTCGCCATGCTCGATCGCCGGCCTGGCTTTCGGACCATGGCCCAGGATGATCTGGATCAGGCCGAGTTGGTGCTTGAGCAGTCGCTGGCGAAGATCCGCGCGGCGAAGGTTGCTTTCGAGCAGAAGCCCATGGAGCGATCCAATGCTGGCTAATACCCCAAACCTGGACCAGCGCGTCATAGGGCTCCTGTCCGCCACCAAGGCCTTTCAGGAAGCCGATCGTAAGACCGTGAAGGAATATGTCGGCATCCTCGAAGAGGTCCGCGATCATCTCTCTGCGGTCATCGATCGGGCCGAGGGTAAGCGATGAGCCGCACCCCCTGCGAGGAATGCGACAACGTGCACGCGGAAACGCGCAAGCAAAGTCCTTCTCGCTGGGTGTGCGTGAAGTTTCCACGTTTGGAGGGGCTGTCACCGATAGCTCCGACCAAGTGGGTAGATGCTGAACCGTACATGCGCTGCGTCGGGATCAACGGGGGCTTTTGCCCAATGTTTGTCCGGCGGCGCGAAGGACAAAAGGAGATGGGAGTATGAGTAAAGCAGACCTGTGGGACAAGCTTGGAAAGACCGACCCCAAGCACACGAAGCCCTTTAAACGTGCCGGCGGTTTCTCGGGGACCGCCATCAAGCCGACGTGGGCCTATCGCCGTATGACCGAAGAGTTCGGGCCCTGTGGTGAAGGATGGGGCACGGGCGCCCCAACGTTCCAAGTTGTCGCCGGTCCTGAGGGAGAGATGTTGGTTTATTGCACGGCATCAATCTGGCATGGCAACCGCGAGAATGTCGTGTTCGGTGTCGGCGGGGACAAGGCCGTCATCAAGAACAGCAGCGGCCTTAGGTCCGATGACGAGGCATTCAAGAAGGCTTTCACAGACGCTATCACCAACGCGCTCAAAATGATTGGCGTCGGTGCCGACGTGCACATGGGCCTCTTTGATGACGCCAAGTATGTCAACTCAATGACGCAAGAGTTCAGCGGCGGCGATGACAAGGCCGTCTCCGATGCCTTAGCCGCCCGCATGGATTACGTCATCGAATGCCGGACTGTCATCAAGGAATACGACGACGCAGCAGCGTTGCTGGCGTGGTGGTCGTCTGAGGATCAGAAGCGCGCACGTCGCAATCATCAGCTTGAACCTGATCAGGTTGAAGCACTGAAGCAAGCCGTCATGAATCGTCGTGACGCACTCACACAGAAAGCAGCAGCATGACCGACCGCTACGACGCCGTTATCTCCCGCAAAGATAAGAACGGCAAGACCCGCTACACCAAGATCGGCGCTGCCTTCCCCGCCAAGGGCGATAACGGCGGCTTCAACATCGTCCTGGACGCGCTCCCGATGCCGAACGCGGAAGGGCAGGCGTGGATCTCGCTATTCGTCCCGAAGCCGCGCGATGAGCAGGGCGCTGCACAGGCGCCTGCCTCAGAGATGGACGATTCAATTCCGTTTTAGGTGATCAATGAACGCCATTCCGAACCTTCCTTGGTCTGAGCAGTACCGCATCGTTGCCCGTAAGTGGGTGGATGCGGATGCTGCCGCTTCTTTGCTTGAAGACACCAAGTCAGCATTCCTGTCGCAGAAGATGCAGCAGCATGCCGATCTGGCTGTCAACAAAGCAGAGATGCTGATCAAGGGATCGCCGGAATGGGCGGACTTTGTTGAGAAGATGGTGGCGGCTCGGAAGCAGGCAAACCTATTGAAGGTTCAGCTTGAATACCTTCGCATGAAGTTCAGCGAATGGCAGTCCGAGAACGCGACGAAGCGTGCGGAGATGCGCCTGTGAACCTGATGAAGCGCCCACGCATCAAGAACAGCGCCCACCTGGATTTCATCCGGGCGCTGCCGTGTTGCTGCTGTGGCGACAATACCAGCACTGAGGCCGCCCATATCCGATCGGGCAACTTGGCTTACGGCAAGCGACCCACTGGCGGGGCAGAGAAGCCCTCTGACTGCTGGGCACTCCCTCTCTGCAGCACCGAGCACAGAGAACAACACGAAGGCTCAGAGGAAGCTTTCTGGGCCAAGCACAACATCAATCCATATGTCCTCGCCATGTCTTTGTACCTGCGTTCTGGCGACTACGAAATGGCCATCACGATTTTGGAAAGAGCGCAGGATGAGCACAGTCGAAGAGGTCTGGCGTATAGTTCCGGGTTTTGAAAATTACGAGGTCTCGACCTTCGGAAACTTCCGCAGGAGCGACACAAAGAACCCTATCGAGCCGAGCCTGAATAATCGGAATGGATATCTTCATGTCCGTTTAGGCGAGGGTATGTGCTGGAAGACGCTGAGGGCACATCGGCTTGTCCTGTTGGCGCATGTAGGGCCATGCCCGTATGGGCAGATTGCGCGTCATCTTGACGGCACGCGCACGAACAATCGGCTCGATAACCTCGAATGGAATACCCCGTCCGTTAATCAGATGGACCGGCGGCGCCATGGCACGTCGAACGGCGCTCATCGTGGGGAAGCGCACCATCACGCGAAGATGACCGATTCTGACATCCTAGATGCGAAATGCTTGGCCGCCGCCGGCATGAGCCAGTCGAAAATCGCAGAGATCTACGGGTGCTCTCAATCGAGCGTTTCGATGATCCTAAACGACAAGCGGCGCCCATATCGCACCGAACAGCAACAAGCATAACGACAGGGGTACGAAAATGGAAGCAGCGATTGGACACAACAGCGAGCCGGTAGCGCAGTTCTCTAAGGATCAACTGAAGTCAATTGTTGAGCGGATAGAGAACCTGGAATCAGAGAAGAAGACGATCTCCGACGACATCAAGGACGTCTATGGCGAGGCCAAAGGCAACGGCTACGACGTGAAGGCGCTCCGTACCATCGTGCGGCTGCGCAAGCAGGACCCTAATGACCGCGCTGAGCAAGAGACTATCCTTGAAACATATATGCACGCATTGGGGATGGTCTAATGGCGTGCGTGTATCTCATCTCAGAGTCCCCACAGGGCCCGGTCAAGGTGGGCGTAGCGAACAACCCGGCTACGCGCATCCGTGAGTTGCAGTGCGGGAACCCTAATAAGCTCAAGCTGGCGGATTGGTGGCGCTTTGGCACACGCGATGAAGCCTTCGTAATCGAGCGGCTTATCCTCGACGAAATGGCGCCATACCGTATGACGGGCGAATGGGTTGATGCCGATGAATTTGGAATGCGAGGGTTGATACTAAGCCGCATCACTGAACGGTATAGCACGCTATGACCAGGTGGCTTCGTCTCTACGACGACACAATCAATGATCCGAAGATCCTGAAGCTCCCAGAAGCCACGCGCTGGCACTGGGTAGCTCTCCTATGCATCGCATCAAAGAATGATGGCGCTTTGCCAGCACTCGACGATATCGCTATCCAGCTTCGCGTGACGCCGGCCAAAGCCACAGAGATTCTGTCGGCACTCGTAAAAGCAGGGCTGATCGACAAGCTCGAAACGGGTTTTGCGCCTCATAACTGGAACGGCCGCCAGTATAAATCGGACGTTTCAACCGATAGAGTGAAACGTTTCAGAAACGGTAAGCGAAACGTTTCTGAAACGGAAGAGAAACGCCCCCAGATACAGATACAGAATACAGAAGCAGAAAGTAAGAAAGAACCGCGCGCTCGCGCGCTTGATTGGCCTGAAGACTTCCGTGAGCAATTCTGGGCCTTGTACCCGAACAAGGTAGGCAAGCCGAAAGCCCTTTCGAAGCTCGAAGGCGCGATGACGCGCGGCGTTCGTTGGCTAGACCTGATGGATGGATTGCGGCGCTACATCCAAACGAAGCCACCCGACAGGGCATGGCTCAATCCCGAGACCTTCCTCAACCAAGAGCGCTGGACTGACCAGCCTGCAAATGTGAGCGCCAACAATGGAAAAACTGGGAACATCATTGCGGCAAGTGACAGCCTCCTCGACGTCATTGACCGCTTCGAGCGCGGCAGCAGCGACGTTGACCAAATACGCAGCGGAGAGGGCGCGCCTCCTGTTCGGTTGCTTTCGTAAGGGTGATGCCAACGATCCGGAAACATATGTGGCCGCCATCACGGCAACCCTGGCCAGATATCCTGAGGATGTGATCAAGTCCGTGACGCATCCCGCCACTGGCTTGCCGACGCAATCTGATTGGTTGCCGACTGTTGCCGAGGTGTACCGCGCTTGTGAGGCGATGGTGCAGCCGCGGCGAGAAGCCGAAGCTAGGGAGCGCCGCATTGCTAAACAAATTGCGGATCGAACGCCGCTGCAGCACTAGCCCTCCGCTCGATGCAGTAGATCCAAATCAAACCGGGAGAATGGGAATGACGAAGAACAGGCGAGAATGGCTAGTGCTGCATGTCTACACATGGACCGTGGCGAGCATCGGCGTAATGCTCGGGTGGAACCTGCATAAGGTCTTTGGGTCATGACCACCCCCAGCACGGGCGACGCAAGGGCGGAGGAGAGGGTGGTGGAAAAGGCATTCGTGGAAGTGTTCAGGCAGTTCGCGATGCTATCTCCACCACAGCGGGTTGAAGTGGTGAAGATGCTCCACGGCTGCTATTGCCGGAATTGTGGGTACCCGGCGCCACCCGATGAGACCGATTATTGTTGCGCGTTTTCCGACCGAGCTTAGTTCAGTAGCGTTCAGCGTCAGACAACAGCACAAGGGGCAAGACAGACATGGCGCGGGCAGGACGGAAGCGAAAGATCGGTGTGGCTCGGGAGGCAAGCGGCAAGGTGGCGCGGGTCTACGTCAATCCGAAGCAGCAGGTAATGGATCAGCCTCATCGGGTGGTAGCCTTGGCGAAGTATCGCGAGACGCAGGAGGCTGGTACCGAGTTTGGCCGGCTGATGCTTAGCGGCGGGGTGACGCCGGCACAGCACGAGGCTGGTATTCGATATGCCGAGTTGGCAGCCCAATATCGCTCCGCTCTACTTTGCCCATCCCCGAACCCTGCCGCGATGGACCTAGGACGCGTAGGGAAGGGCAAGGGAGCCGGTATGGCGGATGAGACGGCACTTGTCCTCCAGACGCGCTACGATCGTGCCTACGAGTCCTGTGGGCCTCAGCGGCTACAGGTCGCGCTCAGGGAGTTCGTCATCATGGACAACCCTGTTTCGAATGCCCTGTCGCTCGATCTGTTGACATGTGGACTCGATAAGCTTGTCTCGCATTTCGGCATTGACAAGAGCATGCAAATCACTGACCGTCCGAAATAGAAGATGACCTTGCACGCCCGCGCTGGAAACAGTCGCGGGTTTTTGCATTCTACCAATCGGGCCGCTCCGCTTTCGCGATTTCCTTAGCCCCCATAAGCCCAATTGCATAAGCGGGGCGCCCGGTACTTCCATCGATAACCAGGGAAGGGCGATCAGAAGCCCTGAACCGAATGTCCAAAGTAGAAGGAAATAGACAAAAGACTGGCGGCAGGCAGAAGGGGACGCCGAATAAGACCACAGCTTTGTTGAAGGATGCTATCCTCCAGGCTGCGGAGAACGCAGGCGGCGGCAAGAATGGGTTGGTGGCCTATCTTGAGAAGCAGGCCAGCGCTAATCCGGGTCCGTTTATGGCGCTGCTGGGCAAAGTGCTACCAATGCAATTGACGGGCGCTGACGGCGACTCATTAATTGTTGAGGTGGTTAGATACTCCGACTCTTGAAAGTCGGTTAGTTGATTGTACTTTAGGAAGTATGATCAATGATATCACTGGCCAGAAATTCGGACGGTTTACTGTTGTAGGGCGTGACCCGATCAACAGGCGCCCAGTAAAATGGATATGCCGTTGTGAGTGCGGCACCGAGAAGTCGGTCCATAGCGGCAACCTTAAGCTCGGCAAGTCAGCCTCATGCGGTTGTTACCGGGCTGAGGTGAGCCGGCAAATTATGAATGCTAACCGTGAAGCATTCACGGGTTCGCGCTATCGACACGGCATGACATCGAACCCCACGCACAGTTCGTGGAATTCGATGCTGCAACGATGCACAAACGAAAAGCGTGACAATTATTCGTTCTATGGCGGGCGCGGAATCAAGGTCTGCGACCAATGGTTCATATTCGAGAATTTCTTAGCTGACATGGGCGAGCGTCCAGCGGGAACAACGTTGGATCGCATCGACAATGATGGCGATTACACACCGGGCAACTGTCGATGGGCTACCCTGAAAGAACAGGCCGGCAACAGGCGACAACGTGGGCCGAATAAGAATACCAGCAAACGGCTGGGAGCCTCGTGACTACCAGTTGCCAGCATGGAAGGCTTGGGAGAAGGGCGTAAAGCGGTCATCGTTATGGTGGCATAGGCGTGCCGGCAAAGACGAACTGAGTCTGCATAAGGCTTGTGTTTCGGCTCATCCCGACCCGTCCAATCCGATGCCAAACGCCCGCATTGCCAACGTATGGCACATGCTCCCAGAATATACCCAGGCCCGTAAGGCAATCTGGACAGCAATCAACCCGCATAGCGGTAAGCTGAGAATTGATGAGGCGTTTCCTCATGAACTGAGGGAAAACACCCGTAACGACGATATGTCGATCACGTTCAAGTCGGGAGCATCTTGGCGTGTCGTTGGATCGGACAACCCCAATAGCCTTGTGGGCGCGACACCTTTTGGCATCGTCTTCTCTGAATGGGCGCTTTCGAATCCCTCCTCGTGGGGCTACCTCCAGCCCATGCTCCTAGAAAATGGAGGGTGGGCCGATTTCATCACCACGCCTCGGGGCAAGAACCACGCCCACGACATGCACACCGCAGCCAAGATCAACAAGAACTGGTTCTGCGAAACACTGACGATCGATGATACCGGGATGATATCCCCGGAGCAGCTCGCGGAAGTGAGGGTGGACTACACGGCCTTGTACGGTGCCGATGCTGCGGAAGCTCTGATCCAGCAGGAATACTATTGCTCAGCCGATGCTGCCATTCTTGGCGCTTACTGGGGCAAGGAGCTTGCACAGGCGACACGGGAAGGGCGGATCAGGCCGCTTGAGCCGATTAAGGGCTATCCGCTTCACACGGCGTGGGATCTGGGTATCAGGGATTCCAACGTCATTTGGTTCTTCCAGGTGGTGCCGGGCACGAAGGGATATTCGCATGTCCTGGTTCTGGGATGCTACGCCGCTTCTAATTATGGCATTGGGCATCATGCTGAGGTCATCAAGGAATACGCGGGCCGTCTAGGTCTGCAGCGGGGCGACGACTATGTCCCCCATGACGGCCGGCAACGTGAAATGGGAGTCTGGAACAATAACCCGCTCGATCCGAAGTATGGCGAGGCCAAGCAGCGCATCGAGGTCATGATCGAATGCGGGTTAAACCCCAAGAAGATCATGGATCATGCGCTGATGGACGGCATATCAGCCGTTCGCCAGATTCTCCCGCGATGCTACATCGACGAAAGCCGGTGCAATGACAACGCAGTTGAGGGTCTAAGGCAGTATCAGACCGAGTGGGACGACGAGAAGAAGATCTTCTCGGACAAGCCGCTACACAATTGGGCCAGCCACTATGCGGACGGCTTCAGGACGTTGGCCATGGCGGTCAAGAGCGTTGATATTGAATATCCTCGTCAGCCTGATCGGGCTCTGGTGGTTGGCAGCGTTCCTGTACCGGGCATGCAGTTGCCGACGTATGCGGATCTAGCTGATTTGGCCGAACGTGAACCGCGCCGGCAGAGAATTTGAACTTTCGATTCGTGACCGCGTTGTGAGGCATCTACCCTCACAGGAGAATGGTCATGACGGTATCTAGCGCGAAGAACGAGCCGAAGGATATCAAGCCTACGGTCGAGCGTAAGGAGCAGGACTGGAAGTCTCCCGGTACTGCTGATGCCAACAAGGTGCCAAAGGCTGACGAGACTGCCATCGGTTCGCCTGACGTGTTTCTGAAGGACGCTCACAAGGACACCGAGCGCACGAAGGTCTACCAGGTATGGGCGGACGGTGCCAAGCGCGGCTATGTCGTGCATGACGCGTCCATGGCGACATCGAAGGTTGGTTACTTCGAACTGGCTGAAGGCATGAACAAGGCCGAGGCTGACGAGGCACTGGCCCACGCATATGACAACACGGCGGTTGCCGTCTGAACTGACGACATCTTGGCCTAACTGACCCGCCCCTTGTGGCGGGTTTTTCTTTGAGGATTTCAAATGCTCAATCCCTTCACTCCCAAAACGGTTGGGACGGTCAGCATTACTTCGGCTGTGACGACTGCGCGTGTGGCATTAGTGCCGCTCGGCGCCAATCAGTGCCGTATCAAGAACCTGGATGCGACGAACATTGCATATGTGGCGTTCGGGGATTCAACGGTTGTGTCCACGTTGCCAGCAGGCGCGACGCCGGGCGGCTTCCCGGTCGGCCCGAATGAATCCATCATCGTCTCGATCAGCCCTGTTGTGACGCATGCTGCCGCCATCTGCTCGGCCGGCACGCCCATCGTCATGTTTACGTCGGGTAACGGCTGCTAAGCGTGGCAGACGAAGCCCAGACCGGACCAGACGCCAATCCGGAGCAGAAGAACGACGCAGCCTTTGTCACGTTCTGGATGGGCGAGCTTAACGCCTACCGGGATGATTTCAAGGACTGGGAATCGCGATGCAAGAAGATCGTGCGGCGCTACCGTGATGAGCGAACGGAGAAATCGGACGGCTCGGTAGGCGGCTCGCGCTTCAATGCGCTGTGGTCGAATATCCAGACGCTGCAGCCGGCAATCTACATCAAGCCGCCGAAGCCGGTAGCCGAGCGACGGTTTCTCGATAAAGACCCGCTGGCTCGTCTGGCCTCGATGACCTTGGAGCGGTCGATCGAGGTGCAGATCGAAGTCGGCAAGATGCACATGGCCATGAAGAAGGCCATGCTGGATTACCTGCTGTGCGGTCGTGGCACGCTCTGGGAGCGCTACGAGCCGACCTATGGCGATCCGGTTGACCTTGGCGACGATGAGCAAGGAGCAGAAGCGCCGCGTCCTGTGACCTATGAGAAGGTCTGCACGGACTATGTAGCGTGGAATCGCTTCCGGCACTCACCAGCTCCGATCTGGGAGGAAGTGTGGTGGGTCGCCAAAGAGGAAATGTTGACCCGCAAGGAACTGCGGGCGCGGTTCAAGGCGAAGGACAAGGAGACCGGCAAGCTTATCGCTGATCTCGTGCCGCTTCGAACCGGGGACAAGGACAGCGAGAACGACAAGGAGAAGAAGCGCAAGCAGCCGCGGGCCTGTGTCTGGGAAATCTGGAACAAGACCGACCGGGAAGTGATCTTCATCGCCCCGGATTATCCCAACGCTCCGCTTGAACGGACAGATGACCCATTGAGCCTTGATGGTTTCTGGCCGTGCCCTGAGCCGCTGTACGCGACTACGACGAATGACACGCTCGTTCCGGTGCCTGATTATGTCGAGTATCAGGACCAGGCCGACGAATTGGACAATCTGACAGCGCGTATCAAGGCGCTGACCGATGCCATTCGGGTCAATGGTGTATATGACGCGTCCTATCCGGAACTGAAGCGCATCCTGTCCGAGGGTGTCGATAACCGGATGATCGGCGTCAAGAACTACTCGGAATTCGCAGCCAAGGGCGGCATTGAAGCCGCAATGTCCTTTGTTCCGATCAAGGACGTGGTTGAGGCGCTGGTCAAGCTTTACGAAGCCAGGGATCGCACCAAAGCCGACATGGCCGAGATTACGGGGCTGTCCGATATCGTCCGCGGTCAGGCACAGGGCGGAACGAAGACCGCAACCGAGCAGAAGATCAAAGGCCAGTTTGCATCGCTTCGGCTGGAGGACCGCAAGAAGGAAGTGGCGCGCTTTGCCTGCGACGCGATCCGGATTGTTGCTGAGATCGTATCCGAGCAATTCTCTCCGGAAATCCTGTCAGAAATGACTGGGATGTTGCCGTTTATTGAGGACGATATCAGGTCTGAGCAACCGCCTCAGCCTCCCATGATGGGCCAAGGCCCGCCAGTCGACCCAGGTGTTTCACCTCCGCCTGGCGTTGGCGCTCCCGGCGTCATCCCTCCCGCTGGCGCCGGGATGCAGCCAACTGCTCCGCCGCCAGATCCGATACCGGAAATGGCGCAGCAGAAGTTCATGGAGATCTGTTCGCTCCTGCGTGACGACAAGATGCGCACGTTCCGGATCGATATCGAGACGGACAGCACGATAGAGGTGGACAAGCAGGCCGCCAAGGATTCGGTCGTTGAGTTGTTTACTGCAGTTGGCGGATTTTTGGAGAAGGCGCTGCCGATCGGTCAGGTTATGCCGCAGCTTACGCCGGCACTTGGCCAGTCCATCCTGTTCGCATTTCGCAGGTTCGGGGCAGGGCGTGATGTTGAGGGCGTCTGGGAGCAGGCAATCGACAAGCTGACGCAGATGTCGAAGAACCCGCCGCCGAAGCCTCCTTCGCCGGAAGAGATCAAGGCTCAGGCTGAGAAGCAAAAGGCCGAACTCACCGCGCAGACCATGCAGCAGAAGGCAGCACTCGATCAGCAAAAGGGCCAGCAGGATTTGGAGCTAGCCCAGCAGAAGGCGCAGATCGAACTACAGAAGGCCCAAGCTCAACTCCAGATCGACCAGCAGAAGCTCGCACTTGAGCGCGAAAAGATGGAGATGGAGCGCGCCAAAGCCGGGATGCAGATGCAGATCGACCAACAGCGCATGGCCATCGATTCCGAAGCAGCCGTTCGTGACGCTGAGATCGATGAGCGCACTGCTCTTCGTGACGATGAATTGGCCACCCGCGCGGCGGAACGTGATGCCGAGAGCGGTGAACAGCAGTTCGAACTGAACAAGAAGACCGCTCAGTTCAAGGCCAAAGAGGCCATGAAGCCTAAACCCAAGCCCAGAGGTGGGAAGTAATGCAGATCCTCAAATCCCAGATCGGTGACAGTGACTTTGCTGCTGCCGTCGAACAGTACCGGCAGGCGATGCTGGATCATCGCTTTACCCAAGGCGAGCCGGCCCCGACTGCGCACCCGCTTGTAGAAGCGTGCGTCAAGCGTGTTCCGGTCGAAGGGGAAGCTGACGACTTCGTATCTGATTTCGAAATCATCGACGACACGCCGCCCCCGCCGCCAGAGCCAACATTGGAAGAACGCAGGGCTGCCGAAATTATGAAGTCGCGCCAGCAAGAGCAGGCGGATATCGCCGCTATCATGCCGGCCGGCAAGCTGCGTCTGTTTCAGATGGATGTGAATGCGGCAATGGTTGTGCCCGAAGCTGACCGTTCACCGCAGCAGATCGAACTGATGCAGCGTTGGGCTGAGTACCAGGATCAGGTTCGTCAGGTCCAATACGAGGGCGCCAAGCGTGAGGCCGCAATCGAGGACATGACGTGACCCGCGGCACCTTCGTTTATCGCAACGGCAAGATCGTCCCGAAGCACAAGGCTGCACCGAAGCATCGCGGCGTGCACGTTATCTCTGATGATCTGGGTTCAGACCTTGAACATCACGGATATGCGGACGGCCGCTCGACGGCGAGCAAGTCAGTCTTCCGCAGGTGGACCAAGGAAGCAGGACTTATCGAAAAGGGCAACGACCGTGAGGCGCCGCAACGTGCGGAAAGCCCCTCCGATCTTCGCCGTGACGTCCAGCAAGCAATTCAGATGGTGAACCAGGGCTATCGCCCGACAATCGGCAGGGAGTGGTAATGGCTGACGAGATCGAAGACGACAAGATCATTGAACAGGAAGTTGTTGAGCCGGTATCGGCGCGGGATGAGATCAACAACGACGTTGTAAACGCAATTGCCTCCCTCAAGGGAGAGCCCGAAGTCCCGGAAGCGAAAGAGCCAGAGGCGAAGGACCTTGCTCGTGGTCCTGATGGCAAATTCGCACCCAAAGAAGCGACGCCGGCAGTAGCCGCCGCTGACCCGAAATTACCGCCCGCGGAAGATGTGGCCAAGGTAAACGAGCAGCCATCAACGGTTGCTGCAGTCCCTCCGGTCAGTTGGGCGGCTGATGCGAAGCAGGCTTGGGCTTCCATCCCTCCCGCTGTTCAACAGGCGGTCCTCAAGAGGGAACAGGAAGCATCCAACGGCATTCGCCAGTATTCCGAGAAGACCGCTCGTTATGAGCAAGCACTTGCACCGGTTGCCCAAGCGGCTCAGGCGCGGGGAATGTCTGTCGATGACGGTATCAAACGCCTGATCGACGGAAATACATTCCTCGAAACTCAGCCGGCACAAGCAATTCTGTGGCTCGCTCAGAAGAACGGTATCGATCTCGCAGAACTCGCATCAAACCCGCCTCAACAGGTCCGGGCTGAGGAGCGTGGTCCGCAGGTCGCTCAGACCGACCCAGTTCTTGTCCAGCGTCTACAGCAGGTCGAATTCCGACAGAACTATTCAATCGCGCAACAGTTCGCGGCATCAAAACCGCACTACGCTATGGTTGAAGAACATCTGCCGGCGGCAATTGTCGAAGTCAGAACTCTTGACCCGACGCTTGATGGATTTGATTTGCTCGAAAAAGCCTATGAACGCGCTATCTGGCTCAACCCGGATATCCGCTCGCAGGTGACGGCTGCCGAAAACGCCAAAGCCGCACAGACACAGGTTGCCAAGGTGCAGGAGAAATCCTCGCAGGCCACCCGCGCGGCTGTCAGCGTCAAGGGCTCGTCTGCAGGGGCTCCGGCTCCGCGGCGCGCTGAAAGCAATGGATCCGCGTTTGACGACGTGCGTGCTGCCATCCAGCAGCTCAAGGCCGGCTGAGTCACATAGGAGCCAAACATGGCATCTCCGAATCCATCAGTCGACGATATCGTAGCAACGACGATTGAAAACCGGTCCAAGAAGGCCGCCGACAACGTCACTCGCAACAACGCGCTGCTGAACCGTCTGGCCAAGCAGGGCAACACCCGCGCCTATTCCCCGATCGATGGTGGAACCACCATCTGGGAGGAAATCGAATACGCGCTGAACGGCACCACGATGTGGTATTCGGGTTATGAAACTCTGAATATCGCGCCTCAGCAGATTTTCACCTCTGCAATCTACCAGATCCGTCAGGCGGCTGTTGCCGTTTCGATCTCGGGCCTGGAAGAACTGCAGAACTCCGGTGAAGAGCGCATGATCGACCTTATCGGCGGTCGTGTCTCGAATGCTGAGCGTTCGCTTGAATCGCTCATCGCAACGGGTATTTACTCGGACGGCACCACGCCGAAATCAATCGGCGGTCTGCAGCAGTTGATCTCCAAGACCCCGGCGACGGGCTCTGTCGGCGGCATCGACCCTGCGACCTGGGTGTTCTGGCGTAACATCGCCTTCTCGTCCGCGACCGACGGCGGTGCTCCCGCTACGGCTGCGAACATCAAGGGCTACATGGACGCCGTTGCGAACCAGCTCGTTCGCGGCACCGACAAGGCGGACATCATCACGGCCGATAACAACTACTGGGAACTCTATAACCAGTCGTTGCAGGCCATTCAGCGCACCGAGCAGGTCAAGACGGGCGAAAGCGGCTTCGAATATCTGAAGTATCGCTCGGCCGACGTGATCCTGGATGGTGGTTTCCAGGGCTACAGCACTGACCCGATCCCGGTTGGTGGCGTGCCTGTGAACACCATGTACTTCATCAACTCGCGTTACCTGAAGTATCGCCCCCATCGTGATCGGAACTTCAACGCCATCGGGCCGAAGCGCATGAGCGTCAATCAGGACGCCAGCGTGAAGCTGATGGGTTGGGCCGGCAACATGACCATCTCGAACCGGCGCCTTCAGGGCGTGCTGGGCGCATAAGGAGAAATGAACCATGACGATTCCCTATGCAAACGGCGGCGGCCTCGGCGCTAACTACGCTCAGGTCTATTCGACCTCCAGCTCGCTCTATCCTTACGTGGGAGACATCCCATTCCAGGTAGGCCAGCTTTCCGAGGGCACTGACGGCTCCAAGTGGATCTTCGTCAAGTTCGGCACAGGCGGGGTCACTGGGCTCGGCTATGTCTGCACTTATGACGAGGACTTTCTTGCGGTCATGATGTCCAACTCGGTCGGCGGCCTGGGCGACAAACTCGGCGTGGCTCCCGCCGCGGCCCTCATCAACCAGTACGGTTGGCTGCAGGTCTACGGTACTTGCGACGATATCCGCGTGTCCGCTTCGTGCGCGGCCAACGTGGTTCTGGCTTCGACGGTTACGGCCGGCGAAATCGATGACGCGGTTGCTACCCCGACCAAGAACATCACTGGCATCGTGCTTACGACCGCCCGTGCTGCTTCGGCCGGCAACGCACCGGGCGAACTGAACTGGCCGGTTATCGGCACCACGAACTAAGACGTTCGAAACACTACGGCCCGTCAGCATCCCGCTGGCGGGCTTTTTCTATGGAGGTTGATTTGGAATTCTCACCACAGGGATACACGCCGGATGGCATCGCCATGTTCGGCAAGGACGAGCAGTCGATGGTCCGTTTTTTCCGCCATCCGATGCTCAGCAAGATTCAGTCGGAGGAAAAAGGCCTGCCGGTTTATGTCGATGTGGACATGATCGAGGTCATTCAGCCCGGCGAGAAGGAGTCCGTGCAGGTTCTGGCTACGGAATGGCACAAGCGCCGCTTCCAGAAGCAGTGGCAGGCATTCCAGGACGGCATCGAGCAGACCGCGGTTGGCACCCCGCTCGATCATCTGTTCCCGTCAGAGCCCGGCACGATCCTGACGCTCAAGTCGTTCAACATTCACACCGTCCAGCAGCTCGCCGGGCTGACTGACAGCGCGATCGGAAATCTCCCGATGGGCCGTCAGCTTGTCGATAAGGCCAAGGCATATCTCGGCTCTGCCGATGGCGGCAGCGAATTCCACGCGATGCAGCGCCGCATTGCTGAACTGGAAGCGAAAGTGGCCAATCAGGCCGAAGCCCCACCCGAAAAGCGCGGCCCCGGCCGTCCACCTAAAGCACAAGGAGAATAACGATGGCTCTTGCCAAAGACCTTATTCAGGTTGGAATTCCCGACCAGGCTGCGAAGCGGCTTGGTTACCAGTACGGCACGCTGACCAGCGCCGGAACGACCAGCGCGGACGCTGCAGCGTGTTCGGCAACGGCAACGCTGGTTGAAGTTACCGGCGCCGCTTCGTCGGGCATCAAGCTGTCAGCGGACTCTGAAGTCGGTATGGACTTTGTCTATGCCAACACCAGCGCCAACGCGATCCTGATCTATCCGCCGACTGGTGGCCAGATCAACGGTGACACTGCAACCACTGGTACAGTTCCGCTCGCGGCTCGCGGCACCACGCGCTGCATCCGTACCGGTGTGAATACCTGGGCGGCCATTTGTGGGGCTGCTGGCTAATGAATATCCTGCAGATCGTCCAGACAGCAGCGAATGAGCTTGGGCTGGTATCGCCCACGACTCTTGTGAACTCGACGGATTTGCAGGTTATTCAGCTTCTTGCTTTGGCCAATCGCGACTGTACGTCTCTTTACCGGGACTACGATTGGACCGATCTCCAGGAAGAGCACATCGTCAACGTGGAGGCTCAGGCCGCTACGACGGGCGATGTGGCACTGAACTCCGCTCTAATCCTGAACATCCCATCAACCGCCGGCCTCGATACATCGTGGGCGGTGTCAGGCGAGGGTATGCCACAGGCGCAGCGGATTGCGGAAGTTGTCGATGCGACCACGGTTCGCTGTGAAATGCTCTCGACGGCTACGGCTATCGGCACGGAAATCCTGTTCGCCAAGGACACCTACGATCTCCCAACTGATTTTGACCGCTATATCGGTCAGACGTGGTGGGATCGGACGAACCATTGGCGCCTGATCGGGCCTGATAGCCCGCAGATGGATCAGTATATCCGTTCCGGGATCTTTGCGACTGGACCGCGGCGCCGCTTCAGGCAGGTCGGCAGGAAGCCGAACGCATGGCGTATCTGGCCGCCTCCGTTCGCTGGCGGTGCACCTGCGCCCGGTGCCCTAGTTTGGGAATACATCTCCAAAAACTGGGTTTTGAAGGTCGATGGCACGACATCCGACCGGATGACGACCGACACCGACACGCCGTTGCTTGACGACCAACTCGTCATCATGGGTGTGAAATGGCGCATGTGGCAGATTAAGGGATTCGAATATGCGGCTATGCAGCAGGAATACCTTGATGCTGTGAACGCGAAATTTGCATCTGACGGCGGTATTCCTGATCTCTATCTCAATCGGCGCTCCGGGCCGTTCCTGATCTCCAACGGGAACGTCCGTGACGGCAACTTCCCAGGCCCGACATGAGGGCTAGTTACGCTGCTGCTCGAGCTGGTAAGGTACCAAGGCCGAAGGTAGCGCGCGGTGCGTCCATTCCTGCGCCTGTAGGCGGCTGGGACGCAATCTCCCCAATTGCGAATATGCCTCCGGATCGGGCTGTCACGCTCGACAACTGGTTTCCCCAGCCTGACTGGGTCGAACTTCGCAAGGGTTTTGTCCGTCACGTCGACCTGATGTCAGGCGCACCGGTTGAGACTGTTGCGGCCTATGAGGGTGCGTCTACTGACGATCTCTTCGCGGTGTCTGGCGGCAAGATATATCTCGCCACTGCAACGCCAGCTTCTACCGCGGTAAGCGGGCTTGCCAACAGCAGGTTTCAATTCACGAATTTCGCCACGACCGGCGGCAACTTCCTCTACATGGTCAACGGTGCGGATGATCCCCAGTATTTCGACGGTACCACCTGGGCGGTTGCAGCGATTACGGGTGTCAGCGGGAGCGATCTGATCACCGTCACGCCTCATAAGGCGCGGCTGTGGTTCTCCATCAACGGCACCAGCGACGCGGCATATCTTGGTGTAGACAGCATCCAAGGGGCGGCTACGGTGTTTCCTATCGGCGGCAATTGGTCGATGGGCGGATACCTGATGCAGATCGCATCGTGGTCACTCGACGGCGGCAATGGTCCAGACGACTATATCGCTTTCATTTCCTCTCGCGGTCAGGTGTCCGTTTATAGCGGGACCGATCCGAACACGGATTTTACGCTCGTTGGCACCTATTCGATGGGTTCTCCTATCGGTCGCAGGTGCATCACGAAGGTAAGCGCCGACATTGCCATCATCTGCATCGATGGGCTGGTTCCCTTGTCGAAAGCGCTGATCTTCGATCGCGCGGCTGTATCTCAAGTTACGCTGACAAAGAATATCCAGCGCGTGATGAACCAGTCGGCACGGGACTATAAGAACAATTTTGGCTGGCAGATCATCGGCTATCCACGAGGGACGAGGGCAATCCTTAATGTCCCGGTGTCTGAGAACGGTGAACAACAGCAATACGTCATGAATACCCTGTCCGGTGCGTGGTGCCGGTTCACGGGCATGAACGGCTCGTGCTGGGAGGTCTATCAGGACAACCTGTATTTCGGCGGTAATGACGGCGTTGTGTACGAAGCCGACCGATCCGGAACAGATTACGGTCGCCGGCTGAGCGCCAACATGATGACCGCGTTCAATTACTACGGGAAGCGCGGCAACCAGAAGCGATGGACGATGTGCCGGCCGCAATTGACGACCGACAACCAGGTTAATCCAGGTCTTGCGTTCAATGTGGATTTCCAAGACTTCGCACCGATCTCGGTTGCAAGCACACCTTCGTCCCAGACTGCGCTGTGGGATATTGCGCTATGGGATGTCGGACTATGGGCCGGACAGGTCGTCACGCAGTCAAACTGGACCTCGGTAACTGGACTTGGTTACTGCGCTTCAATCCGCATGGCGATCGACATTGATAGTCCTGTTACTGCCGGCGGTGCCGTGTGGGGCGTCGGTCTTTGGGGCGTCAACAAGTGGACGTATTCGGACGGCGCAGAAGTCGTCCTCCGCGTGAACGGCTTTGATCTCAGCATGGAAGACGGTTCAATCGTATGATCCTCATCGGGCATGACCAGTTCGTCGCTGAATTTGTATCGAGGATCACCGGCAAGCCATTTCATCCGCCTTACACGGCAATCGGCATTGTCGATGAGGACGGTGTGATTACGGGCGGGTACGTTTTCACCGGTTACAATGGCGACGGGATCGAGTTGTCTTTAGCGGGGAAGGGCGTTGTGCATCGGGATGGTTGGAGGGCCGTCCTTAGCTATGTGTTTGAGCAATTGAAGTGCTCAAGGCTCCAGATGCACACGAGCATGACGAACAAGACGGTGAAACGGAACCTCAGCAAGCTTTTCCCGAATGGATTTGAAGGTATCGCCAAGCGCTTCTACGGGAAGCATGACGCCGTGTGTTTCGCCCTGACTGTCGATGATTTGAGCGACTTCCGCGCTCGGTGGAGACTCTAGATGGATAGCCCACAGGCCCCGGCTGCTCCCGATCCGGCTGCAACGGCCGCTGCTCAGTCTGCCGCGAACAAAGACACTGCGATTACGCAGTACGGCCTTAATGCGACCAATCAGAACACTCCGACAGGGTCGCTCAGCTACAAGCAGATCGGAACGTGGTCTGATGGAACGCCTCGGTACGAGGCGACGACGGCGCTTAACGCTGGCGAGCAGTCGATTTACGATACTGGTTTGCAGACGCGCCAGAATGTCGCCGGAATCGGGAAGGACCAGAGCGCCCGCATTGCGTCGCTGCTCGGCAGCCCGGTTGATCTCAGCAATGAAGCGACGGAATCCAGGCTCATGGAGCTTGGTTCGAAGCGGCTTGATCCGCGATTTGCGCGTGAAAGCGATGCACTCGAAACCAACCTGATTAATCGAGGCATTCGGCCGGGCTCCAAAGCTTACGATACGATGCGAACACAGTTCGATCAGGGCAAGAACGATGCTTACAACCAGCTTCTGCTGACAGGACGCGGGCAGGCTGTTCAGGAAGCGCTGACCGAGCGTAATCAGCCGATCAACGAAATCACGGCACTGATGGGTAATTCCCAGGTCAGCCAGCCGAATTTCACCAGCACGCCGTCTCCCGGCGTCGCGCCTACCGATGTCATCGGTGCGAACCAGCAGTCCTTGAACCAGCAGAACGTCGGGTATCAGGGCGCTCTATCGCAGAACAATGCGATGATGAGCGGCTTGTTCGGCCTTGGCGGTGCCGGTCTGGGCGGATGGGCGCAGGGCGGCTTTAAAACTTCGGACGCCCGCGCGAAAGAGAATATCACGCGCGTTGGTCATACCGACAAGGGCCTCCCGATCTATACCTATTCCTACAAGGGCAATCGTGGCTTGATGGAGATGGGCGTCATGGCGCAGGAGGTTGCAGAACGAATTCCTGATGCTGTGGCTGTTCGAGACGATGGTCTGATGGCCGTGGACTATGGCCGCGTGACGGAGGCTGCATAATGGTGGCCGACAGTGGGACCTATGACGAATCCACGATCCTTCGGCGCCGCAAGGTTGCTGAGGCGATGCTTAACGATGGCGTAAAGCCTCAGAAGATCGAGCATTGGACGCAGGGTCTTGCCCAGCTCGCACGCGCTGGCATCGGTGGATATCTTACCAATCAGGCCGATGAAGATCAGAAGGCCGAGCAATTCAAGCAAACGGCTGAACTGTACAAGGCCGCTGGCCTGCCCGCTCCTACGGCCCCAGAAGCCGCACCATCAATCTTTTCTCGGATGGCCTCAGCGATGGGCAGTGGCGGCGAACCCGCTCCAGTGGCTCCCGCAGCCCCGGCATCCGCCCCCCCGATGGGCGCTCCAATCCCGCAGGTAGCGTCCCAGCCTCCAGTCGCTCCATCTGCGCCCGGCAAGGTCTACACGAACGACGAACCGTCACCGCTCGATCCGCCGTCCGGCATCGATCGTAAGGCCATGATCGCGACCATTCTTGGCGAGGCCGGCAATCAGGGTCCGCAAGGCATGAATGCGGTCGGAAGTGTGATCCGCAATCGCGCCGTCAATGGCGGGTTTGGTGGCGATACACCAACCGGTGTGGTCACTGCTAAGAACCAGTTCGAGCCATGGAATACGGAAGCCGGCCGGTCGAAGATGTCAGCCGCTGCTGCCGATCCGAAACAGGCCGCCGCGGCCGAGCAGGCTATTGCCATGGCTTACGGCGAAGGCGGGCAGGCTCCAGCCGATCCGACCAATGGCGCTATGAACTTCATCGCTCCCAAGGCGCAGGTTGCGCTCGGTCGCGACATGCCGAAATGGGCGCAGGGACCCGGTCAGGATATCGGCGATCATCGTTTCTTCGGCGGCAAGCCTCAGGACCCACAGGCTCCGTATCAAGTGGCTGGTCCTCCGACTGCGGCTCCGAGCGGTCCTCCTGCCGTCGCTCAGGCCATGGGTGCACCTCCTGTGCAGCCTACTCAGCCTAGCGGCATCTTTGCGGGCGTCCCCCAAGACAAAATCCCCGGCATTCTTCAGGGTCTGACGAGCAAGAACCCGACCATGAAGGCGCTCGCGGTTCAGCAGCTTGGGAATTACACAAAGTCTGACGCCCCGACTGACGAGACGAAGGAATACAAGCTTGCTCAGTCTCAGGGCTACAAAGGCTCGTTCATGGATTTCAAGACCGAGTTGAAGAAGGCCGGTGCAACGAACGTCACAACCAACGTAGACAAGGGCGAAAACAGCTTCGCTACCGAAGCCGGAAAGGTTCAGGCCAAGCGGTTCGATGAACTAGCCGGAGAGGGCCAGAAGGCCCGGCAGATGGTGTCCGACATCGATACGCTGACCGAACTTGGCAAGAATATCGGCACCGGCAAGGGCGCGGAGCTTACGGCTCGCCTCGGCCCATGGGCAGAGTCGATTGGCGTCCCAATCAAGGGCCTCAGCGATATTCAGGCTTTTGAAGCCATCGTAAATCGAGTTGCGCCCAGTATGCGCGTCCCAGGCTCGGGCGCTCAGTCCGACTTCGAATTGAAGAACTTCCTGAAGTCACTTCCGACGCTCGGAAACACTCCAGAAGGCAACGCCATTGCTGCGGCCACTATGAAGGGGCTGCAGGAAAACAAAATCAGAGCATCCGAGATCGGGTCTAAGGCACTCAATGGCGAGATTACGCGCCCGCAAGCTGAGAAGATGTTGCGTGAGCTGCCCGATCCGATGGAAGGTTATCGGGCCTATACGAAGTCAAAGCCTGCCTCAGCAAAACCGTCTGAGGCGCCCAAAGCAGGCAGCGTGACCGAAGGCGCAACAGCCACCAATCCGAAGACCGGCGAACGCATGATTTTCGAAGGCGGACAATGGAAGCCACTCGCATGAGCGAACTCCCGTCTGGTTTCGTCATTGATGCAAAACCGACCGATCTTCCGGCCGGCTTCGTGATTGACGGAGCGCAGACTGAAAAGAAGAAATTTGGGCTGGCAGATACATGGCCGGCGAAGCTAGCTACCGGACTTTACGACGCCGCTAAGTCTGCCGTGACGCTGCCCGGCGACGTGATGACGGGGAAGGCCCAGGTTCCTCAATCGGAGAATATGCCGGGCGGGGAAAGCACCAAAGATATTGGCCGCGTGGTCGATATGGCCACCTTGGGCAGCCCAATGGCGCCGAAAGCTTCACCCACAATGGCGGGGAAAGCTGTAGTCCCAACCACTCAGGAATTGAAAGAAGCGTCAAAGGGCGGCTATAATGCGGCTCGCGATCTTGGGGTAGAGATCAAGCCGGAATCCGTGTCTGTCCTCGGTGAGAAAATCGGGGCAGTCCTGAATGAAAAAGGCGTCGATGCCACTCTCGCCCCGAAAACCTTCTCGATCCTTGGTAAACTTGCGAACCCGCCCACAGAATCCGTCGCGACCGTTTCCAACCTCGAAACGCTTCGACGGTCTCTCGGTCACGCGGCCAAGGACTTTGCTAACCCAACTGAGCAGTTGGCTGCTCGACGGGCTATGGAGCATCTTGACGATTATCTGGCTGCCCTCCCTGCTGAGGATGTTATTCGCGGATCTGCCCCCGAAGCCTCCAAAATACTCAGCGAAGCCCGCGGAAACTATGCAGCCGCCAAGCGATCTGAGCAGATCACAGAAGCCGCCGAAGCTGCAGACCTCAACGCCGCAGCCGCAAATTCTGGACAGAACATCGGTAATGCCACCCGTCAGAGAGTTAAATCCATCCTCGCGAGTGACAAGAAGTCAGCCGGTTATTCTCCCGAAGAATTAGCGCAGATGGAGCGTGTCGTCCGCGGCACGAAGACGGGCAACCTATCGCGGATCGCTGGCAATCTGATGGGCGGCGGAGGCGGCCTTGGTGCCTATGTCGCTGGTGCAGGAGGCTATGCTGCCACAGGGAACCCTCTTGGACTGGCAATTCCTGTCGTCGGCGCCGGTCTGAAAAAGATCAGCAACATGTCTACCGATCGACAAATCAGAATTCTGGAAGAGATGACGCGCGCTCGTTCGCCATTGGCAAAATCGAGGCCGGGACCGTCTGTGTCATCTGCTGAAGAACTTAAACGAGCTGCCATTGCTCGCGCCATGATGGGCGATCTTAACAACCAGTAACACCACCAACATCACTGACCTTCCAAGGCTCGCTTCACGCGGGCCTTTTTCTGTTTGGAGAGACCGCATGCCGCGAAACGGAGCAGGGGTATTCAACCTTGCGCAACCTGCTTTCCAGTCTCAGACGCCGATTTCGTCATCTGCGGTCAATTCCGATCTCTCGGACATCGCGGACGGCTTGACGAACTCGCTGCCGAGGGACGGCCAAGGCGCAATGACGGCGGTTCTGCCGCTTGCTTCGACGGGCTTCACCTACGCTGCCGACCCGAACACGGGTATGAGCCGGTCAGCTTCCGATGAGCAGGTTATTACGTGTGGTGGGACTGTGATCGCGCGGTTCTCCACGACCGGCGTGGATTTTACGGGCGCCGTTACTCAGAACGGAATCGTCCCCCTTCCTCCTGGCTTTGTTGGTTTTACTGCAGGTGCAACTGCTCCTGCGGGTTGGCTGCTTCGTAATGGACAGGCGGTATCTCGAACCACATACGCTGATCTTTTCACTGCTATCGGAACGGCGTTCGGGTCTGGAGACGGGGCGACCACATTCAACGTTCCCAATACGCTTGGGCGCGTAGACGCTGGTCTCGATGGCGGTTCGGGCAGGCTGTATGGGGCGGTTTTGGCTCAAGCGGTCGGTGGCCCGACGCAAAACCTCACGATGTCTAACCTGCCGCCGATTACGCCAGCGGGTTCGGTATCCATCAGCGACCCTGGGCATTCTCATCAATATTCAACAAATACTAGCACTACGGCAGGTCCCGGTGGCGGCGGCGTTTTGATGCAGGGACCTGGCCTATTCCAAACTGGCGTAAGCGGAACCGGAATCAGTGCAGGCTTCACCGGTACTCCTACGGGCGGAAATAGTGCGGCATTCGCCATCGCCCAAGCCACAATGGCGATGACCCCCATCATCAAATTCTAGGATCGATAGATGCCACGTAACCCGACAACGGGCGTTTTCACGCGCGTCTCGAATTCGTTCTCTGATCCTATTTCAGGGACGGTCATCGATCCCAACGATGCAGCAGCATATTACGCTGACATCGATAACGGGCTGACCAATGCGATGCCGAAAGAGCCGACAGTTTTGACGGTGGACGGTGCAATCTCGGCAGGCACCCCGGCGGCAGTAATTCAGAAAGCAGCGCCAAGCGCGTCTGCGTTCACACTCCCCTCTGTGACGCTGCAGAACGGAATTCCGCTGACAATAGTCGATTGGTCAACAGGCGTCACGGCTCACACGATCACGCTCACACCTGCCGGTGCCGAGACAATCATGCAGGCAGCGACATTCACGGTTTACTCGAACTCAGCTCAGCTCGGTTCGGTCACGCTCTATCCCTCCACGACACTGAACGGGTGGTATGTCTAAAATGAAAATCCTTCGGTCTTTTGCGGTCGCTTCGGCGGCCTTTTTTATTGCCTGCAATCCTGTCTCTGCGCAGTGGCAGACGCCTGATCACTCCGTCCCGATCGGTCGCGGGTCCGGCACGGGGTTCAAATTCGCTGCGCCTGGTGTGGCTGGTCAGTCGCTGGTCAGCAATGGCGCCTCGTCTGATCCTACCTTCCAGACAATCGCGGGGCCTGCTTTCGGTACGCAGACTGCGAACACGGTCTTTTCCGGCCCCACGTCGGGCGGCGCAGCTAACCCCACATTCAGGGCACTTGTGGGTGCAGATCTCCCAAATCCATCCGCGTCGACGCTTGGCGGGGTTCAGTCGAAGACTTCAGTTGCGAGCCAGTGGCTCAACTCGATCTCGACATCGGGCGTCCCGACAAGCACCCAACCTGCGTTCACGGATATTTCCGGCACGGCGACGGCAGCGCAGGGCGGAACTGGACAGTCCGTATTTGTCATCGGTGATCTACTGCAGGCCAATGCGACCAGCACGCTCGCTCGCCTCGCTGCTGTGGCCACGGGCAATGTCCTGATCTCTGGTGGCGTCGGCGTCGTCTCAAGCTGGGGCAAGGTCGGTCTGACGACGCATGTCAGCGGCACACTTCCTGTAGCAAACGGCGGCACGAATTGTGCTGTCGCATCGGGCACCTGCGTCGACAACATCTCGGGATTTGCGAGTACGGGATTCCTGACGCGTACCGGCGCAGGCACATACGCGTTTCAGTCGACCACCAATGGCATTACGCGAGCCAATCTCGCTCAGGTGGCGGCGAATAGCTTTAGCGGCAATGCGACAACGTCGCTGGCAAATGAATCCGCTTTCACCATCACCAGCTTGACTAGCAAGGCGTCTCCCGTCACCGGGGATCTAGTGGTAATCGAAGATTCGGCCGCTGCCGGCCAGCTTAAGAAAGCTACGGTTGGGTCAATCGCATCCGCCGGATCGGTTTCATCCATCGCAGGCAACACTGGCGCGTTCACGCTCGGCACGGGTCTGACGAACAGCGTCAACGATATTCGGGTGTCAATTTCGTCTTTGACAAACTCGATCGGTGCTAATGTTCCTTTGAATAACACGGCAAATTACTTTGATGGACCATCGGTCGCGCAGGGCACGTCAGGAACATGGGTAGCAAGCGGGAGTGTGCTTGTGCAAGATACTACTGGGCCTGCTGCCATCTACTGTAAGCTTTGGGACGGAACCACTGTTATCGCAAGCGGCGGTTATGGTCTCGCCACCTCAGTCGTTGGTTCAGTCTCGTTGTCTGGCGTTATCACTTCGCCTGCTGGCAACATTAGAATGTCTTGCCGCGACGTTTCCACGACAGGCGGTATAATGCTGTTTAACGGAACCGGCAATTCAAAGGACGGCACCGTTTCTGCGTTTAGAATTCAGTGATGATTTTCTTGATGGTAGCTCTTGATGGCCCGGCGCCGTATGTATTCCGAAACAGGATATTGCGGGCAAGTTCCGGCGTTCGGCATTCGACAATCGCGGGCAACACGTCGCCAGCGTCAACGATCTTCTCAACGCTCACGAGTTGATTGTCCTTGTCGGTGAAAGAGATGCCGATGGAGCCAGATGTCACAGTGCAATCAACCTCGATCTTTTCAACTGGTGTTCTCAATGGCAGCATCGCAGCATAGGACCAGTTGCTAGATCCAGTGGTGATCTCCACGCCCGTAGGAGAAACCGATATCTTGCAGCCGTTGCACGACGACAGTGCGCTGAGCGAAAGGTTGGTTGGCTCCAGCAATGGAATGCGGCCGGCGTATTCGAACTTCTCCAAAAGCTGGAGATCGTGCCAGTTGCAGGAGTCATTGTAGAAATCGTGAGAGAAGATCGTTTGCAGCTTCGCTGGTGAAAGGCGGCGCTTTATCTTCTCAATATCGTACCATTCGGCCCATTGTGTGCCCGCGCCGTCAGTGACCTCACCCCACTTCGAGAAATGCGGGCTTCCTTCACGAAGCCAGCGTTTCTTTGGGTAGGTCAATTCGATCCAGCGGCCACCAGCCTTTAGGCGAGAGATGATCGCGTGGCACTCGTCGCGGGCGGCATCGAACGGAATGTGCAGAAGCGAGCCATCTGCCCAGATGAAATCGAAGTCGGCGGCCAGATTTAGAAACGATGTTGGCGTGTCGATATAGAAAAATTCGGCATGGTCTTCGGGGAGGCCAATCAGTTTGATAGCGCGCTTCACGAGATCGAGATTCGATCGGACGATATCTGAGAACGTCCAATGTGCGCCGTACTTTAGAAACGTCATCCCGTCGATGCCAAGGCCAGAGCCTACATCAAGAATGCGCTTTCCTCGAAAGGCATCTTTGTAAAGCGGAAAGTACCAGCCGAAGTCAGAGCCTTCGCCACGGATAGAACGGTGCTTCTCCAGGAGCGCGAGCAGATCGGCGCCGCTGGTTTGGGAGATTTCATTCGTTCGGCCGCGGTCGTTGCCAATTGGGACTTCCTGCCACTTTTGCCTGAGGTCATCGAACGAAACGTCGTTATCGCGGCTTACGCGCTGCATTTTTGTCTCCCTGAAGGGCCGGGAGCCTACAACCACGGAACGAGGAGATCAAATGAGCGACCCATGGATTGCCTATGCGCAGACGAAACTGGCCGCAAACAGCGTAAAACTCAACCCGGACACACATTCGACCGGGCTCGTGGGTGAGGTAACGCTGCCCTATACCGTGCCAGCCGGGAAAGTGCTGCGCCTGAAAAGGCTGGGCATCGAGCCTCTGTGGGGCGCCGCAATGATCCCATACATCGGTGACAGCACATCAACGACAGAAGCGGTTCCGACCACGATCTGCCTCAAGACCTATTCGTCAGGCGGCACTCGCTCAACCACTTTGAGCGTCGAGAATTTGCTGCCGTCGATTAATTGGGATTGCGACTACTTCATCCCGGCCGGCAAGAAGCTGAACCTTCGCCTTGCTGCTGGAGCCAATCCGGGGCCGGGCGACGCATGGATTTATGGCTGGGCCATGTCTGGCGAACTGCTCGACGCCTGATCCTCCTTCACATCCCGCCGCTTCTGCCGCCCTCAGAGGCGGCTTTTTGATTCCATAACATCGGAGCGATCCCATGATCGAACTGACTGGCGCAGCAATGCGGCAGATGTTTCCGAACGCGCCTCAGGCGGTGCTGGATGCTTTTGTCTCGAAACAGGACGTGCTGACCAGGGCAGGGATCAACAAGACCCGCAATCGGCTGGCCTATTTCTTCGCGAATATCGAGCACGAGTGCGGCGGGTTCACGATCCGCAACCTCACCGAAAACATCAATTACACCGCTGAACGGATGGCTGCGGTGTGGCCCAATCGGTTCAAGTCAGCCTCAGACGTGCGCTATGCCTATGGCACTGCGCCAGGCTGGCAGAAGAAGGCCTTCGACGACATTTATGGCAGCCGCATGGGCAATCGGCCCAACACCTCGGACGGCTCGCTATTTATCGGCCGCGGCGGTCCCCAGGTGACGGGAAGGGACGGTTATACACAGGTCGGCAAGCGCGCCGGGCTGGATCTGGTCGGCAATCCTGAACTGGCCTGCGAGGCGCAGTATCAGCCCGAGATTTGCGCCGCGTTCTGGGATTGGAAGAACCTCAACATCAAGGCCGACGCGGGCGATTTCGAGGGCTGCGTGAAGCTCTGGAACGGCGGCACGAACGGCATGGCGGATCGACGCGCCATGATGGCCGGCAACGATCCCATCATTAAGAAGCTATCGATCGTGGCTGACATCGTGCCGGTGATCAATTCCATCCCGACCAAGCAGCCGGCGCCACTGATTGTCGCCCCGCCACCTCCCGAGCCGCCCAGTTTCTGGGCTCGCTTCACATCCATCTTCGGAAAGGCCTAACCGTGACTTATTTTCTTCTGGCGCTGGCCCTGATCGGCGCGTTGTTGCTCGTCTATGCAATGTGGCTGCGGGCGTGGCTCAAAACCAAGGGTTGGGCCCAGGGCTTCTTTACCTGGATTGAGCCGTTCGAAGTGAAGGTTTTCAAGAAGTCTGAAACGATGCTGGTGTCCCGGCTGCTCGAACTCGGCAGCCTGATTGTCGGCTCCTACGATTCTATTGCGATCTTTGCCACCAGCTACGACATGACACCGATTACGACCCGACTGTTCGACTTCCTTCATGTAGCTCCGGACCTTAGGGGGGTCGCTATGGCTGGCTTTGTCTTCGGTCTGGCCCGCGTCATGGGCTTCCTTCGCAGGCGCACCACGAAGCCGCTGGAGGTCGTGGCGGTGTCGTCCAAGGATGTTACGCCGGCCGTCGCTCAGGCGCTGGTCAATGCCGAGGTGTCGAAGGATGTGGCGGTTGCCGCGGTGAACGACGCGAAGGCGGCCTAACGTGTGGATGGCCATAATTAGCTTCCTTGGCGGCCCGGTAATCAAGGGCCTGATCGACGCCTATAACGCCAAGCTGAAAGCCGGCAACGTCGAAAGCCGGATTGCCGCCGATTTGGCTGCCGGTGAGATAGCGGCGCAGACTGCCGAGACACAGGCAATCACTCAGTATCGGATAGCTTCGCTCGGGTACTGGTGGGAGCCTGAGAAGATCATGGGCTATACCGTGGCCTTCTACTTCGCCAAGCTCTTGATCTACGACAAGTGCCTTGGTTGGGGAACGACGGACCCTTTGATTGGTTGGTCTGGCACCGTCGCGACGGCTGTTGTCAGTTTCTATTTCGGTAAGCGTACCTTTGAAAACGTGGCCCGGATTATCAAGAAATGACGAAGAAAGTACCAGCCGCAGTGATCGATAAGAGTGACGAGCGGTGGCACGTTGACCGCAAAATTCCTGTCGCGCTCCTGGTCGGATTCTTCCTGACAATCGGAAGCCAGACATCCATCGCGATCTGGTGGGCATCCAAGGCCGATTCCCGGATCGAGCGCCTAGAGCAGCAGACCACAGCAACGGCTCCACAGGGAGACCGGCTAACCAAGGTGGAGACGCGCTTGGAGGCTGTTCAGGATGGGATAAGCGAGATCAAATCCATCCTCCGTAAAGAGCCTTTCCCGACGAAAATGCGGTGACACCACATCTCAAGTTTATTCTCGCCTACCTGATCGTGATAGCCCTCCTGATGGTAGGCGCCGCTATTCAGGAATGGTGGGAGTGGAGGAAGGGCGGTTAGGACGAGCGCAAATCAGGTAATGGGCCTTTCTTAAGGTCGCGCCACAGGGCTTCTATATTCCGCCTTGACCAGTTCCCTTGGTTTAGCTCAGGGAGGTCGCCAAGATCGTGCTGGAGCAGACTATCTAACAAGAAAACTAAGTTCCATTGGTCATCGATTGTAAGCTTCTGCATTGTGTTCTTTCTGTCATTTTACCCGATGGCGGGGAGGGCGTCACGGAGATTGGTCATGTGTGCGGTACCGGGCCGACCCTGATCGTGATCGGGTATCCTTTGTGATCGATCGAAATCTGGTAGATCCAGAGCTTCGTGGTGACATAAACGCATCCGTCGCGGACCTCTGACGATAAAATCTCATCCATGGTCGTGTTCCTTATTCGGGAGTGCGGGGCTGCGACAAAGGCATGACCTTGAACCCAGCTTCAGCCAGTTCTCGCAGGAATAGTTCGGTTGTTATATCGTCCTCGAACCATGCAGACACGGCTTTGTAGGCGGCCTCCGAGGGCGCCGCTCGTCTCACGGTCAAGTCGGATTCCGGCGGTATCCCAAACATCAGCCCAGCCCTCCTATTCCATGACCGTTGGGGTAGTGCGGCGTAGCGTATCGCGAGCGGTCAGTTCATGCTTCAGGCTGCCCGTCCTAGGCTTGCTCGTCAGATGCCAACCATCGCAAAACTTGCACCGATACGAGCGAAACCATCCCGCGTGACCTGTCGGGGCTTCGGCATACCGGGCCTTTCTTGTGCACGCGCGATATTGCTCCCAACCAGGATCTCCGCGCTTTGGGGTGACTTCCATTGGCATCTCCATTGTCACTCCATGATGGGCACAGCGGGTGCCGCGGTGTTTTCGTCTTCGACAGTTACCCAACCTCCAGATGCAAATTCGGGCGCAACCACATCGTCGATGGCCTGAATTTGCTCGGCTTTCGCCTCTGGGAAAAACGTTTCCATCATCACCGTCTCGGCGCTGAAAGTATCCTCAAATCGCTTAACAGGCTTGCCTAGCGGTTCGTCTGGGAACATGCGCACGCGCTTCTTCATCTCGATCTCCTTTGGTAGCAAGTGTTATGGATGGTCTCCGGCGCCAGACCAATAAGCTCGAACGGCAGCAAAGTGTTTTGCGCGCGCGGCCTTCTGCATCGCCAGATGGTGCTTTATGCGCTGCCGTTTTGCGATTGATAGGCGCACGCGGCGGCCTTTTGTGCGGTGCCGTTTGGGCCGATGCTCGCAGTGGTTATCGAGCAACCCCTGTCGGGCTTCGTCGCTCGTACCATGCGGATCATTGAACGTCTTGTGGGACATCGGTGTGCTGCTCTCACTGCCATGAACAAAAGGGCCGTCAAGCGGCGAGGGACGACCGGAGGTCCTGAACCCACTTTGTCCGCCCGGCTGCGCGCTCGATCTCCTTTTCCCGCTCCTTTTGGTTGCGAACGATTTCGGCGGACAGATCGTCGATCGTTTTCTTACGCCAAGAGACACCGCCCATAGCAACTGGAATGGATGGCGTGTAGTTGCCAGGCATTGAGATCGTGAGCTGGTCTATCATGAATTTCTTCATCTCAACGTGGTCGGGTGTGGGCGGCTGCCACTGATGGACCTTCAGGAGCATGGCATTGAGGCGCGCAGCTTCAGCGTCCTTTTCGAGCAGATACTTGGCTCGGCTTTCCATGGCTTTGGCATGTTCTGCCGCCGCAGCCGCATCGGCCTCTGAATTTGTCATCGCCTGCACGTCGCCCATTCGGGCCATGTTCTCGGCGATCCGCATGTCATAGTAGGCCGTCTCTGGCGCGATCTCGTCGGGAATTGGTTTGTCCGCCGGATCATCGCGCATCATGATCAGTGCGCCGAAAGCACGGGCGCATGTCATAGCGAAGTCCGGGAACTCGGTAATCTTTCCGTCGCAAACTTGGTGGGTGTATCCGGTCGGCATCTGGAATCTCCGTGAGTGCGGTAGTGGGTGTGGCGGCTCTGGGGGCAGTGCTAGGCGGTCGCTCGTTCAAGCCAGGCCTTGTAGTGGCGCACGGATTCGTCGGTCGGCTTGGCGATGACAAGCAAGGCCTTCCGCTCGTCATCCTCCAGATACAGGCAATGGCTGATTGCGATCAGCGCATCCATCTCGCCGGCAAATATCTGGACGAAGCCCTTGACCGCCTCGAAGCTGCCGGTAACGTCGAGGGCTCCGCTTTGGAACGCGTTGCGCAGGTATTCTTTCGCGACTTCGGCCTGATAGGTCATGGGGCTTCTTCCGTGTTGGTGGGTGACTAGATGATTTCGCCAGTTTGTTTGTCGACTAGGACAAGGCGGATAAGCGGTCGCGGCTTTGGTCCGTTGTGGCGCGCCTGACAGACGCCGCGCACAGGATCCTTGCCTTCGACGGTCGCGTCACAGGCCGGGCACGGTCGGTGCGGGCCCACGGGGAAGACCAGATCGTCGGCATCGAGGTCAGGGCAATACTCCGGGCGCATGGCTGTTTCCTGCCTTACTGATGTGCGGGTAGGTCAAAATTGACCTGGCGGCCGGGATGCGGAATCCGCGCGCGGGTGTTGAGCAGGGGCACGCCGGCCCGGTGCTGCTCAATGCCGCTGAGCTGGGCGGCGAGCGACTGCAGCAGGATCGGTCGGTAATCCTCCGACGCCTTCAGGCAATTGCCGGAGGTCTCGATGGCGTGGCTGATCCGCATACCGAACGGGGTTCGGGCGCCAATCTTGGTGCGGAAGTGATGAAGGTCGCGGCGCACCTGGACGAGCGACTTGTCCTGCCGGCGGCGGATCTTGAGCAGTTCGGAGCGGGTGGCGGTAGCTTCGGTCATTTGCTTCTCCCGGTTAGGGAGACGGCGGCCCAAAGGTGAGGGGTGTGTTCAAAATAACCTTTGTGGCTCAAAGGGCTCTAATCCCCTCACTATTGCCGCAACTAGTTGATTTCAAACCTTTATCCCACACCCTCCGAGCGCACCACACCTCACACACATCAAAAGACTGCTGCCATATCGGGTAAACGAGCCGGCTTTTCTCATCGTAGGATGATAGGCTGAGATTTGTATTGCGCCCCTGACAGCTCCGTCCGGGCGACGGCCAGAACCTCGCGCCGTCGGAGCAGGAGCCAACATTCGGTGGTGGTGTGACGTCGCTGTAACTACTAGCGATAGTTTTTTCGGACGGAATCGTATAGGTTGACGATTGGGAGTTTCGTAATCGGAAATCCTTAAAATCGCCGTTGTGGTGATTTGTTCTGCAAACACTTTGAACGTGTGCTGTTGCAAGAAAGTGACAAGACTGGACGGATTCTTGCTTTAATCTAGGGTTGTGGCTCTGAGGCAGGTCGAATGCAACTTCCGCACAAAATGATTCGAGACCGAGCCTATTTCATCGCTGGTCGCCCGGCCGCCAGTCGCAAATCTCATGATCCGAATATCGAAAGCGCGATCAGGGACGCCGAGTACTATCTCGATAGCCTTCCCGACAATTTCTATCGCCCGTTGATTTCAGGGGCGACGGCAGCGTCACAAGAACAAATATTGGTTCTGACGTGGCTCGTCCAAATGCATGATGAGATGAAAGCGGTCGAAGTGGCTTTTTTGGGAAATGGCATGTGCCGCGTGATGTGGCCGAGCGCCTCATTGACCCGAGAGGTTGAACGGCTATCGGTGAAAGACCTGCTTTCCTTGCATCTTGAAGAAATGGTCAGTCAGTATCGTACTGCTCGTGATCCGGATGAATGGCTTGTGCAATGAAGGTCTGCTTGAGCTAGTCGCCAAAGGCTAGTTGCAGCCATAGGCCTTCCACAAGTCGCGAAGCGTGCCCTCTGGTAGCTTCCCGCTATTGTGCAGCTTGATGCTGCCCAAGCCGCTACACACACATACTGCCGCGGCACGGTCGGCCTTGTCCTTGCCAGCCTGATTCTTGGCTTTCTTGCGTGCTTCGACCTGTCGGTCCACGCAGCCATTGATCTCGGACACGAGTTGATCAAGGAGTTGGCCTGGGATGATGACAATCGATTTGATTGCGCTGTCGCTTCCCTTCATCGCCAGCACCTCTGCGTTGGTCCCGGATGCGTTTCCCTTAAATTTGTCCAGTGCCTGATCTGTGCTGAGGTTCTGGGTGGCCATCAGGTCTTTCACTGAACGCCCGATGCTGAGCAGCGATGCAAGTATTGAAAGTCCCGAAGCTGCAATGGGCAATTCCAGCATTTCCGTCCTCCAAAAGATTGTCGCTTAAAAGTGTACCTCTCCATCCAATATCAACCAGAAGGAGAGGGCAAGTGCGGCTGTCGATCTTGAGGGAGGGGTGATGCGCAAATGCCGTCGCGAGCTCTCAGCCTGACATCGCCAGCACCAGCGCGCAGATCGCTGCGACAGCCCCGATCACGAATGTCGCGCCATAGCCGAAAACGCCCGCCGCATATCCAACTACCGGCGCAGTCAGCCCGATCGCCAGGTCGAAGAAGGCGATGAAATTCGCCACCGCGCGGCCGCGCTGTTCGATGGGCACGCGGCGCGTGGCTTCGACACCCATCGAGGGAAAGATCAGCGAGAATCCGATGCCGGTGACCAGCGCGCCGAGCAGTGCGAGCATCGGACTCGTGGATAGCCAGATCAGCGCCTGGCCCAGCGCCTCGATGGCCAGCGATGTCATCGCGACGCGCGCGCCGCCGAACTGGTCGGGCAGGTGGCTGCCGACCAGGCGCACGAAGATGAATCCGGTCGAGAAGGCGGCGAGCGCGATGCCTGCGCCGGACCAGCCGCGTTCGACATAGGTCAGCGCCAGAAAGCCGGTGATCCCCGCGAAGGGAATGGTGGCGAGGAACAGCACCGTGCCGGAACGCCAGATCAGTCCGATCACCTTGTAGAACGGCGTGCGTTCGGTGCTGCCCGACACAGGCACATCAGGGATGGCGTAGGCGATCCCCAGCGCGATCAGCGGCGAGATGGCCGCAAGCACGCCGACGCCGGCAAAGCCGATCGAAGCGTAGACCGCGAGCCCGATCGGTGCGCCCAATCCAATCGCCGAATACATGGCGATGCCCTGCCACGACATCACGAGACCGGTGCGGTGTGGGCCGAGCCGTCCGATGCACCAGCTCATGGCGCCGGTGATGAACAGGCTTTCGCCGAAGCCGAGCGCGACGCGGCCGATCAGCAGCAGCGTGAGCTTGCCTTCGGCCGGCAGCGGCAGGGTGGCAGCCAGCAGATAGAACAGGCCGGCCAGCGCCGAGAGCGGCAGGCCGAGCCGGATCGCGTAGCGCGCGCCGTGATGGTCGCTCAGCGTGCCGGCGCGGTGGCGGGTGAGCACGGTCACCACCGATTGGATGCCGATGGCGAAGCCGATCACGCCGGCCGAGAAGCCGAGCTGGTCGTGTATGTAGAGCGAGATCGGCGGCAGCGGCAGGCCGACCGAGAGGAAGCCGAAAAAGACGATCAGCACCTGCTTGATCAGGCTCTTGCGGTCGTCACGGCTGAGCGGTGCAGGCTTGGACGCAGCTTTGAATTTTGGAGGAGCGTTCTGATTCATGTCGACGTGCTTTCGAGGCGGCCAGCCACATTGGGGCTGTCCGGAGCTGAGCACGTTGAGTGACGTTAACGCTTACGGCGGGGAGGCACCCTGCAATGACGGCTGGTTACGGCGAAGCAGGTTCCTCTGTCAAGGTTGTATAGGGCGGGAAGCGCTGCCGCACGGTCGCGCTTATGGCACGGTGCCCGAACATGACGTCGTGATCTTGCTACCGGAGCCGCCGTAGACATCATCGCGCCGGGCCGAGCATGCCAGCCGCTCCTCGGCCGGCCGCAGCGCGCTGACTGTCACGCGCCGTCGTTGACAAAAGTCCGTTGGCGCGTTGCGGATAAATCTCCAGATGCATTGCAGTTGTCATCATCCTTTAGCGCTCGGGTAACGACTTGCCAGTAGCAACGCCGCCGTCCGGCAGCTAGACATGGCCGGTAGCGTCGATCTTCCGGAGCGGACATGAAATATCTGAGCTATGCCTACCGTTTCATCTCCAACTTTGCCTTTCTGGCGCTGGTCTATTTCAGCCTGAACTTCGTCGGCGCCTATCAGCAGCGCGCCATCGTGGCGGCGCTGGTGCTGGCCTATGCCGGCATGCGGGCGATCTCGGCGCTGCGCTCCTTCGTCTTCTTCAAGGCGATCGAGAAGCTCGAACTCGAAGCACGCCGGCTTGGTGGATTGGCCGGTGAAGGCCCTTCTGCCGTGTCGTCGCGCAAGGCTGTCGTGAAGGACGTGGTCGAGCAGCGCCAGGCCGGCGAGATGAAGTCCTATATCGACCTGCTGTTCCTCGGCATCATCGTGGTGCTGTGCATCGCCAAGATCGTGGCGAACTAACGCGATCTTTTTCCGTGACGGCGACCTAACGCTTCGCCAGCAGGGCCGTAGCGCAGTCCGCTACCTGATCGAGCTGCGCGCGTGAAGCACCGTCGCTGGCCTCGATCGACATGCCCTGCAACAGCGTGTTGAGCGTGTTGGCAACCGCTTCGACGTTGGTGTCTGCCGGCAACTGACCATCAACGACGCCGCGGCGCAGGCGCTCGAGGAACAGCCGGCGCCCTTCATCCCGCAATGCCTTAAGTGCGTCGGCTACGTCACGCGCCTCGGCCGGCACGTTGATTGCACCCAGCACCACGATACAGCCACACGGCGCCTCGGGTTTGGTTAGAATGGCGGTGGCCTCTGCGAAGAAGGTGGTAATCGCCCGGCGTACGTCGGGTTCGCCGTCCATCGCGTCCCACGTCTCGTCCCAGAACACCCGCTCGTAATGGCCGACAGCTTCCAGGAAGAGCTGGGCCTTGTTACCGAAAGCGGCGTACAGACTGGGAGGGTTGATCCCCATTGCCGTACAAAGCTCAGCGATCGACGCTGGTGCGAAACCCTTTTCCCAGAACACTTTCAACGCTTGTTCCAGCGCGGCTTCGCGATCGAAGCTGCGCGGCCGTCCCTTGGTACGGTGCGGCGAGATTTTCGGAGCTGGATCGGAAGCAGGCATCTTTTCGGAATCCGGGTTGACTTTCCGTAGCGATCGCTACATATATGTTTTGTATCGATCACTACAATATGTCTGCCGTAAGTGTCACGTGATTTTTACGCGGCAGATCAATGCTTTCAAAGGAGATCAGTCATGACCAGGAATATCAAGACCGTCCCAACCGCCGACTTCGACGCCGTTGTTGCGGTCGCGCAAAGTTATGTGGACGGTCTTCGCGTCGGCAGCGCCAAGGATGTCGGTGGCGCGTTTCACGAAGATGCCGTGATGTACGGCTTCACCAATGGTTCGCCGATGGCCGGCACGATCCGCAATCTCTACGAGTTCGTGGACAAGAGCGGCAAAGCACCAGACATCAAGACGCGGATCGACGTGCTGGCGATCACGCCCACTACGGCGGTCGTCCGGGTCGACATGGAGAAGGACGCGATCGGCGCCGACTATACCGACTTCCATACACTGCTGAAGGATGCAGGCGGCTGGAAGATCGTCGCGAAGGTCTATCACCAGTACGAGGGCTGATCATCGATGCGGCGTCGCTGCCGATTGACGATTGTCACCCCACCGTGAGCCTCGTGCCGATCACCGGCACGCCGCGAAGCTTGATGCGCTGAACTGCACGTTCGACGTCCGGCTCGGCCACGATTGATCTGAACAGCTTGAGATCATTCGCGGCCGGTGGCCGCATACGCTGACTGATGTCCTGACCCGCCTTGAACCAGATTTTGAAAATGAAACCGATGACCGACAATTCGATCTGCACCGACCTTTTTTCGCCCGTCAGTCTGGGCGACATCAACCTTGCCAATCGCATCGTCATGGCGCCGCTGACCCGCAGCCGCGCGGGTGACGATGGCGTACCGACCGAACTGCACGCCACCTATTATGCGCAACGCGCCACCGCCGGCCTCATCATCGCCGAGGCGACGAACATCTCGCCGCAGGGGCGCGGCTATGCACTGACGCCCGGCATCTGGAGCGACGAACAGGTCGCGGGCTGGAAGAAGGCGACCGATGCCGTCCATGCTGCCGGCGGCAAGATCGTCTCGCAGCTCTGGCATGTCGGCCGCTTCAGCCATGTCGATCTCCAGCCGGACGGGCAGGCGCCTGTCGCGCCTTCCGCGGTGAAGGCGGAGGGGCAGACCTACACGAATGACGGCATGGTCGATGTGTCGATGCCGCGCGCGCTGGAGACTGACGAAATCCCCGGCCTGATCGCCGACTATGTTCGTGCTGCAGATAACGCCAAGCGCGCCGGATTCGACGGGATCGAAGTCCATTCGGCCAACAGTTATCTACTGGATCAGTTTATCCGCGACAGCACCAACAAGCGGACCGATCGCTATGGCGGCTCGATCGAGAACCGGACACGCCTGACCCAGGAGGTGGTGGAGGCCGTGCTGCCCGCATGGGGCGCGGGCCGCGTCGGGATACGCCTGTCACCGACCACACCAGACGCCGGCAACACGCCGATGGATAGCGACGTGATGGCGACCTACGGCCATTTGATCCGCTCGCTCAATCGCTTCAATCTCGCTTATCTTCACTTCGTCGAAGGCGCGACCGGCGGTACGCGCGAAATTCCGGCGGGCATCGATCTCGATGCGTTGCGGGCTCAGTTCGAAGGGCCGTATATCGGTAACAACGGCTACGATCTCGATCTCGCGATCGATCGCCGCAGGGCGGGCAAGGTCGACGCAGTCGCCTTCGGCCGTCCCTTCATCGCCAATCCCGATCTGGTTGCGCGGCTGCAATATGATGTGGCGCTCGCTCAAGCGCCGCGAGACGCATATTATGGTGGCGGTGCGAAGGGATATATCGATTGGCCGATCAGCGCATCGTAATCGGAACGTGAAACCATATCGTCGCGCTCAGTGCGGGGCGGCAACTGCCGTCGGATGCAGTCCCGGCGGAATGGCGCCGGGGATGGTGCGTCTGGCGGCGCTGGCGTCGATCGAGATCAGTTTCGCAATCGCATCTGAATCGCTGCCGCGGGCAGGCGCCGTCTGTTGTGCATGATGTGGTAGCTGTACGAGTGCCTTGATCGGCTTGCCGTGACGTTCCGCGAGCTCGAACAGGTCCTGTGCCGGCACCGGCAGCGCGGCACTGCTGGTCATCGCATGCGGCGTCGCGGCGCGCGGCCATGGCGCCTGTTCGGGCAATGGCACGGCATTGCGCGGCCGGCGCATGCGATCGAAATTCTCGGTCAGCGACAGCATCTGGTCGGAGGCCGAGATCGCCGGCGCGGGCAGCATGTCATCATGGGCGAAGGCGAATGTCGGCACCTTGTGCCAGCGCGTGACAGCCACGGTCTCCGACACCGGATGCAACTGCCACTGCTGCGGCTCCGTGGGCGTCTTCGGCTTGTCGGGCGTTGCCGCCTCGACATGGACGATGCGATAGCCGCCGGCCTTGAGGTCGCGCAGGATGCCAGGCAGGGCGGCGACGGTGCGCGGCTGGATATCGTGCAGCAACAGGATGCCCTTGCCCTTGGCGGCGATGCGCGAGATCGCGAGGTCATGGACCTTCTGCGACGACACATGGCGCCAGTCGTCGGCGGGGAAATCGGCGCTCCAGGTCTGGATGCCGCGCGAGGCGAGATAGTCCTCGACGACGCTGGCGCGCAGCAGGCCGGGAATCCGGAAGAATGGCGACAGCAGCGCGGGATCGCCGAGCGCCGCGGTGGTGTTGGCGATGCCGTCCTCGATTTCCTGCTGCGCCTTCTCGATCGGCATGCGGTTCATGCTGAGCGGATGGTTCTGGCTGTGGGTGCCGACGGTGTGGCCGAGCGCGATCAGCTTGCGCACGCCTTCGGGATGCTCCTTCGCCATCCGGCCGATAATGAAGAACGTCGCCTTCACGCATTCGGAAGCCAGGATATCGAGGATCGCGTTCGAGTGTTTCGGGATCGGACCGTCGTCGAAGGTCAGCACGACCTCCTTGTCCTGGAGCGGCAGCGTCTCGGCATATTGCATGGTGCCGATCTTGGGGTGTTCGCGGGGATCGACCACGATGGTGCGCGAGGTGCCGAGCGCGCCGGGATTGCCCGGGCACGCCTCGGCCGACAGAGCGCTGGTGGTGGAGGCTGCGGCGGCGGTGAACAGGGTCAAGCCGGTGAGCAGGCTCAGGCACAGAAGGCGTCGTGCCCGGTCAGTCGTCACCTTGTTCATTGGTCGATCCGTCACTCGCTTTGATGTCGGCTGTGAAGTTACCGGGGCGGCTGTGAACGCAATGTTAATCATGTCGGCCCGCCGACGGTATTTTCCGCATCCTGATGATCGCGCGTTCTACTGGGAACTGGAGCGGGCGGACCCTGCGGCCGGCGGCACGATATGCACGACCCGGTAGCGGTTCTCCCGGAGATAGCGCAGGAAATCGGGCAGCATCGCGGCAGTCTGCGCCTTGGTGTCGTGAAACAGGATGATTCCCCGCCCGGCGGCCTTGAGCCGGCCGGTAATCAGCTCCAGTTGCTGCTGCGGGGTCATGGGATTCCAGTCGCTGGCCCAGAAATCCGCGCCGAACACCGCGATCCGGCGGGATTGCAGCATGTCCAGCAGGGCCGGTGTCGATTCGAAATAGGGGAAGCGAAAGAACGGCGTGGTCGGCACGGTGGTGGCCTTGCCATTCAGCGCCATTTCGTCGGCGCTGATGCCCCGGTCGATCTGTTCGACGGCAGCCGCATTGCTGATCTTCTTGAGGTCGGCATGGGCGAGGGTGTGATGGCCGATGGTATGGCCCTCGGCTGCCATGCGCTTCACCAGCGCCGCATTGGCCATCGCGCTGTTGCCGATCAGGAAGAAGGTCGCGCGAACACATTCGCGCGACAGCGCCGTGAGAATTTTCGTCGTGGTCGGCGCATTCGGGCCATCGTCGAAGGTCAGCACGACCTCGCGGTCTTCCAGCGGCAGCGTATCCGGAAAGCTCTGCGTTCCGACCCGCGGAGTGGTCTTCGGATCCACCGTGAGAACGCGCGCGGTGCCGAGTGTATCCTTGCGCGGGCAGTCTTCGGCATGTGCGACGACGGTCGATGCAATCAAGGCAAAGATGGCGGCCTTCAACACGATCACGACACTTTCCCGGCCGCTGATTTCGCGCACCGCATTTTTCCGATTGCATCAGGCATTGCGCATTGGGTAATGCCTGATGCGAGCTTCCGTTCACAGATGGATTAGCGCATTTCCGACAGGATAGCGCTAGCTCCGTCACCCCCCAAACAAGCAGGCGAGGTGCGGCATGGCCGATGACGTCGATCTCGCCCAATCGGTCGCTCCCGAGGAATTGTCGGCGCTCGACAAGATGCCGATGCGCGACGATGACGGCGACATTCGCCCCGAATTTGTCGAGGCGATCTCGCACGCGGTTCAGGTAGCCGATACCGCATTCCTCAAGGAGATCGTCGGCGAGCTCCATGAGGCCGATCTTGGCGACCTGATCGAAGCCCTCGATGCCGACGAGCGCGCGCCACTGATCGAGCTGACCGGCGCCGATTTCGACTTCTCGGCGCTCAACGAGGTCGACGACACCGTCCGCGAGGAACTGCTCGAGGAACTGGAGCCGGAAACTGTCGCCGAGGGTGTACGCGAACTCGATTCCGACGATGCCGTCGAACTGCTCGAAGGCGTCGACGAGGAGGTCCAGGACGAGATTCTCGAGAAGCTGCCGCTGTCCGAGCGCGTGGCGCTGGAGCGGAGCCTCACTTACCCGGAAAACTCCGCCGGCCGGCGGATGCAGACCGAATTCATTGCGGTCCCGCCGGACTGGAATGTCGGTCAGGTCATCGACTATATGCGCGAAACGCCGGACCTGCCGGATCGGTTCTACGAGATCTATTCCGTCGGCGCCGATCAGCGCTGGCAGGGCGCAGTGTCGCTGGACGCACTGCTGCGCGCGCGCCGTCCGGTGCTGCTGGCTGATCTGATCGATGAGGACCGCCGCCGCGTCTCGGTGTTGGACGATCAGGAGGAAGTGGCGCGGATGTTCGGCAAGTACAATCTTGTCGCGGCGCCTGTGGTCGATACCGATGACCGGCTGGTCGGCGTCATCACCATCGACGACGTCGTCGACGTCATCGAGGAGGAGGCCGACGAGGACCTCAAGGCGCTCGGCGGCGTCACGTCGGACGAAGAACTGTCGGACAATTTCTGGACCATCGCCAAGGGCCGCTTTACTTGGCTGTTGATCAATCTCGCCACCGCCTTCATTGCGTCGTCGGTGCTGGGCCTGTTCGAGGACCAGCTGCAGCAGATGGTGGCGCTGGCGGTGCTGGCGCCCATCGTCGCCAGCCAGGGCGGCAATGCCGCAACCCAGACCATGACCGTCGCGGTGCGCGCATTGGCGACGCGGCAGCTCAACCCCAACAACGCCATGCGTATCGTGATCCGCGAAGGCCTTGTCGGCCTGATCAACGGACTGGCCTTTGCCGTGATCACCGGCATCGCCGCCTATGCCTGGTTCAGGACGCCCGGCCTCGGCATCGTCATCGGCCTTGCAATGATCTGCAATCTGATCGCCGGCGCACTCGGTGGCATCCTGATCCCGATGGTGCTCGAACGCGTCAAGGCCGACCCGGCCGTCGCCTCCGGTACCTTCGTGACCACGGTGACCGACGTAGTCGGCTTCTTCGCTTTCTTGGGGATCGCGACGCTGTGGTTCGGGCTGAAGTAGGGATCATTCGCGACGTTTCAGCCGTCTTGATCCATCTTATGCTCAATTGCCCTTTGCCGTGACATCGGGCTGCGCAAGCCCGATGTCCAAATAAGCCTCTATCTGCTTCACGAGCTGTGCCCTCTTGAATGGGATAGCCCTCATGCTCACAAAGCGGTGCACTCGGGGTGATTTTCCTGTAAGCGCTCGCTTCACACGTTCTCCGTTGCCGACGTGACGAACCAACATACAGGAGGAATACATGCCGGCTCTGCCGCTCTCGGGCATCAAGGTTATCGATATGACGCGGGTGCTTGCCGGCCCGATCGCGGGTCAGATGCTTGGCGATTTCGGCGCCGAAGTCATCAAGATCGAACGCCCTGGAACTGGCGACGATTCCCGCGCGTTCGGCCCTCCTTATCTGAACGATCCGGACGGTAGCAGGCGAGACAACTCCTTCTATCTTTGCGCCAATCGCAACAAGAAATCGGTCACCGTCAATGTGGCCAAGCCTGAAGGCCAGGAGATCATTCGCGAACTCGTCAAGACCGCCGACGTGTTGTTGGAAAACTACAAGGTCGGCGACCTCAAGCGTTATGGCCTCGACTACGACGCGATCAAAGCCATCAACCCGCGCATCGTCTACTGCTCGGTGACGGGCTTCGGACAAACCGGTCCCTACGCCACACGCGCCGGCTATGATGCGATCCTGCAGGCGATGGGTGGTCTCATGAGCGTGACGGGCCATCTCGATGGCGAGCCGGGCGAGGGCCCCATGAAGGTCGGTCCCTCGATCGTGGACTATATGACCGGCTTGAATGCCACCATCGGCGTGATGTCGGCGCTCTATCATCGCGATGCCGGCGGCGGCGAGGGACAGCAAATCGATGCGTGTCTGTTCGATACGGTGATCGCCTCCCTTTCACATTGGCTCCAACCCTATCTCATCAGCGGAAAAGTCCCGCCGCGGCGCGGAACCTGGGGCAATGGCGGCATGCCTGCCGGTGTCTTCCGTTGCACCGATGGCGAGTTGATGCTCGTGAATGGCAATGACGGCCAGTTCCAGCGGACCTGCGAAGTGCTCGGAGAGCCGGACCTGGCCAAGGATCCGCGCTTCCTGAAGAACAACGACCGTGTCGTTCATGGGAAGGAGATCATGGCCATCTTCGCCGGTCTTTTCCTGAAGCAGCCCGTCGCCTACTGGCTGGAGCGTCTGGAGGCGGTCGGCGTACCGTCCGGCCCGATCAACGACTTCGATCAGGTTTTCGCGGACCCTCATGTGAAGTCCCGCGGTATGCGCGTGAGCTCGAACCATCCCTTCGAGCCGGCGCTTTCGCTCGTACGAAATCCGCTGATGTTTTCGGGCACGCCGATCACCGAATATCACGCGCCGCCACTTCTCGGCTCCAACACGGACGAAATCCTGTCCACCATCGGCTACGACGGCGAACGGATCGCCGCGCTGAGGACGAAGGGCATCGTCTAGGCCGGTCGGGGCAGGCGATCGATGGCGTCACACCTGTATTCGCTCTCATCTCCGACCGACCGCAAGTCGGTCGGAGAGCCAATTAAACTTTAGCTGTTCGCTCGCGCATTCATGCTTAACGTTCGGCCATCGGATAGCCACGAACACACCGCGGCTGGTAGTCCTCTGACGAGCCCAACCATCAAGATTGGCCATAAGTCGCTTGATCCTCCCCACATGAAAAGCATGATCAAGACTGCAGGGAGGGCTGCCGTCACCGCCGTTCCCATAACTCGGAGTGGCTTTGCAGAAAGCATCCAATCGACCCAAGCCAGCAGCAAGGCCGGGATAACTGCGATTGCGTAGGACTCAACCATCCAATCGAGAAGATTCTTAAACCCATCAGGCGCCGTGAATACGACCAACGCAAGAGGCGGAAAGAGAGCCGGGAAAATCAGAAAGCGTTTCATGCCACCTTCGTCAGTCTTCGTGGCGATCTTGTTCAATTTTGAAGTCTCATAGTGTTGCCAGCGGCGTAGCCGGTGGGTGCCCCAAACCGGTCCTGCCGTCGTTATCCGTCAACGTAGCAGCGTACTCAACGCAACAATTGCAGCACTAAGGTCGGGCTTGCGGCGACAACGGCACTCAAAGCGAAGCAGACAGAGCCTAGGGCGAGAGCGCCAACAAATCCGTGCTGCTGCCAGCCATAAGGAGCACTGAAAATGTGGCCGCTCCAACTACAGATATCGTCCGTACAACTTGAATTGCGATCTTCAGAGTCGCCATGTCGGCGCTCCTATTCCACATTCAGATGAACCAATGCTGGGCCTTCGATGACCAAAGTTGCATGCGTCACTTATTGTCTGAAAATCTCGTGAGCCAGGTCAAGGCATATTCAAAGGCATCGATTGAAGAGAGCGTAGCGAAAGCCGCGTACCCGCTCGTTTCGCTTTCCCACTCGACGTCCGGCCCTTCCGCCCCACCCGCCGGTGTACCGGCTCGCGGGGCTTCATTTGCTTACAGTGGCATTGCGTTCCATATTTTCGATGCGCCGAACGGAGATCTCAAATGAAGCTCAAACTTTCCGCCGCGCTGCTCGCCGCAAGCCTCCCGCTCTCATCGATAGCTTTCGCCCAGGGCACCGCGCCCGCCGACGTTACAGTGATCAATGCTTGCCTGAAGACCGCGGAGGAAACCGGCGGTTTCGGTGGCGCGTGTGTCGGGCTCGTCGCCGACCCCTGCATTAAAAAGGCGGAAGGCGTGAATGACGATGTCGCCAAATGGAAAGCCTGCGCGGCGCGCGAACTCGCCATTTGGACGCAGAAAACCAATGAGGCGCTAAAGAAGGTTGAGGCCGGCGGGTTCGCCGACAAGATCAAGGCGGTCAAGGACTCGCAAAAAACCTTCGCCGCGTCGCGTGATCGCTTCTGCGCGGTCTTCGACAAAGTCGAGCCCGGCATGTACCGGGGCGACGCGAACTACTGCCGCCTGCGCGAGACCGCGAACCGCGCGCTGAGCTTGATCAAGCTCGGCGCTGCGGTCAACGAGCACTGAGACCTCTTAGTCCCACTCTCAATTGTCTCTCGCATAGGCGTATCGTCGATGTGGGGGCAGAGCGCGAGAGCTTTCGCTGTTTTTGCAAGCGACGTGACAGCCCTTCGAACAAAACCTGAAGTATTCCTCTTTCGTCACGATTTTATTTGGTTCGACCATCGTTGTTAAACGAGAGAAGCTATTGCAGATGCGCTCAATTTCTAATGTAAGCCAATACAGAGTTGATGGTCGAAAGTCGCTCTTCTTGCTCCTGCTTTTATTTGCGATCCCCTCGGATGACTGCTCCGCGCAGACACCGCCGCCCCCAATCAACGAACGTGCGTTCGAGCGCGTGCCGCCGACAGTCGTAACGAGGTTGGCGACCCGCTTTTCGCTAGGCTCATTTGCGGGCCGCTTCGAGGAGACGCGGCTCGACGCGGTTCGCGAAGCCCTGGGCGAAGGGACCATCCAACACCGAGGCGACGCTGGAGATAGTATCTATTGGCTGTGTTATCGGCGCGCGCAGCATCGATTGTGGGTCGTGTCCGGCGGGGAGATAGGCGGCCCGGATCATCTCGTCACGGAAATCGTTGAAGAGCTCACCGAGAAAGACGCCGGGGCTTCGACCGATTGCGGCATTATCCCGGAAAAATTCTCGCCCGTCATCTTCGACGGCAAGCTGCATTTAGGTATGTCGCGTCAGGAGGTAATCACGGCGTTGGGACCGCCGTCGAAGTCGGAAGCTGCTCAGATCGTGTATTCGCACGAGGGAAAGCTCGCAGACGGTTTCGATGAGACCGCTTGGCTCATTCTCCGATTTCGTGAAAACAAGCTTGTGTCCATGCGCGGCGGCAAGACCACAACGAATTGAAGTGGCTGCGAGCAGCGTTCGCGCTTTGCGACGGATGGGAGCGAGCCATGCCCGCTCCCGCACGACCTGCATCACATATCCGAGCCGAATGCCTATCGATGCCCGGATGGCGGCTCATGGTTCAAAGCGGCCTCGCTCGCCGAAGCATGTCTCACGCGGTCTCAGCAACAAGGGTGCCCGGCCATCCCGCATCTCTTGGGGCCGACGATCGCCAACACCGGGATCGCCGGCTCACTTGTCTTCACGGCTCCTTAACTGCAATCGACGACCATCACGCGCAATGAGGTCGAACATGCGCTTGCGGTTGAAGGCTGACGGACGGATCGTCGAATTGCGGGACGGGCACGAGGTGCCGCTGGTTCCCGATATGCCTGTCGTGCCGGAGCCGGTCGCGGTGCGACCCGGCGAAGCCGAAGTGCGCGATCTGCGCCGCCGTGCGCAGCTGACCCAGATGGAATTTGCCGCGCGGCTTGGCGTTCCCGTCGAGACGATCCGCAATTGGGAGCAGGGCAAGCGCATGCCGCGCGGCCCAGCCCGTGCCTTGCTGGCGGTGATCGCACATGCACCGGACACGGTGTTCGCGGCGCTCGCGCCGGTTGCCGCGGACGCCTGAACGATCACTGTGGATCATCGCCTGCGCTGACGCGCCGGCCATGTCCTGGAAAAGCCTGTCGGCGTTCGTATCGTTGCTCCGTCCGAGGAGAAGATGATGCAGTTCGTGGAAGCAAACGGCGCCCGCATCCCGGCCATTGGCCTCGGGACATGGGAACTGCGCGGCCGCATTTGTGCGCGTGTCGTCGAACAGGCGATCCGGCTCGGCTATCGCCACATCGACACCGCACAGGTCTATGAGAACGAGCGCGATGTCGGCGAGGGCATTCATGCCGCGCACATTCGCCGTGACGAGATGTTCGTGACGACCAAGGTCTGGACTACGCATTTCGCGCCTCACAATCTCGAACGCTCCGTGAAGGAAAGCCTGACGCGGCTGCGCATGACCGAGGTCGATCTGCTCTTGCTGCACTGGCCGAACCCGCAGGTGCCGCTGGAGGAAACGCTCGGCGCACTGGCGCATGCCAGGCAGATGGGCCTGACCAGACATATCGGCCTGTCGAATTTCACCGTGGCGCTGATCGAACAGGCGGTGGCCGCATGTCCCGAACCGCTGGTCTGCGATCAGGTCGAGTATCATCCCTATCTCGACCAGGCGAAGGTGCAGGGCGCCTGCCGGCAGAATGGTCTGGCCATGGTCGCCTACAGCCCCATCGCCCAGGGCAATGTCCGCGGCGATGAAACGCTTTCCGACATCGGCAAGGCGCATGGAAAGAGCGCAGCGCAGGTGTGCCTGCGCTGGCTGGTCCAGCAGGGCGCGGTGGCGATCCCGCGCACCTCCAAGGTCGAGCGTCTGTCGGAGAATATCGATGTGTTCGATTTCATGCTGTCCGAAACTGAGATGACGCGGATTTCGCATCTGGCGCATCCGAAGGGGCGGCTGACTGACTACGGCTTCGCGCCGAAATGGGATTGATCCATCAAGCTAGCCGGCATTTGCCGCATTGATCTTGTGGACGGGATGGCTCATGCAGTGACACCGTCCGGCAAGCCAAGGGCCTCATGTTTTTCACGTTCTCCAAGATGCTCGGCTTCTTCACGGAGCCGTCTAATGCGATCGCCATCATCTGCGTGATCGGCATTGTGCTGGTGCTGCTGCAGCGCCAGCGTGTCGGAACATTGCTGGTGACCTTTGGCATCCTGTTGCTGCTGCTGTTCGGCTATTCGCCTGTTGGCAATGTGCTGATGCTGTCGCTGACCGAGCGTTTTCCGAAATGGCAGGACGATGGCCGTGCACCCGACGGCATTATCGTGCTCGGTGGCGCTATCGATTCGGACTCGTCCGCGGCCCGCGGCTCGCTGGAGATCAATTCGGCCGGCGAGCGGATAACGGCGATGCTGGAGCTGGCGCGCCGCTATCCGCAGGCGCGTATCGTCTTCACGGGCGGCGCCGGCAGCCTGATTGAAAAGTCGCTGTCCGAAGCGCCCGTTGCTGGCGAGCTGCTGCAGCGTTTCGGCGTGGCCCCGGAACGCGTCACGCTCGAAACCGCTTCCCGCACCACCGACGAAAATGCCGCCTTCACCGCAGGTCTGGTGTCGCCGAAGCCCGGCGAGCGCTGGCTGCTGGTGACGTCCGCCTGGCATATGCCGCGCGCGATCGGCGCGTTCCGCAGGGGCGGCTTCGATGTCGAAGCCTATCCGGTGGACTGGCGCACGCGCGGCTGGATCGATGCCACCGAGACCTTCGATTCCGCCAGCGCCGGCCTTGGCCGGAGCGACATCGCGGTTCACGAATGGGTGGGGCTGATCACCTATTGGCTCGCCGGCCGCAGCAGCGAGTTGCTGCCGGGGCCAAAGAAGCGGTGATGCGTCACTCCCCCTTCGGCAGCCCCAGCCGATATACGCCGCGGAAGTCGTTGGGATCTTCGACCGGCTTGCCCTTGCGATAGATCACCAGCCGGCCGTCCAAAGCGAGCGCCACGGCGGCGCGGCGGATCGGCATCAAGAGCGCATGCCAGTCGCCCTCGGGTTCGATCACATGCGCGATCTCCGGCGGGCTCAGCGTGCCCGCGCCGTTGCGGATGAGCGCGTCGAGGATGGCCTCGTCGAGCGGCAAGGGCTTCGGTTTCGGGGCCAGCTTGGCGGCTGACGGCTTCGGAGTCTTCGAACTGGGTTTGGACATGCTCTGCCATGACCCATCGTACCGCACGACGCAAGCTGTGGCTTGACGGACATGGCGCGGGGCAGGGCACGACGCTATGATCGGGCCAGTCGGCGTATAGAAGTCTCATTAGCCCCATGGAACCAAGGCACCTCATCCGCGCAGCGATTGCCGTCTCGGTGGTCGGCCATCTCGCTTTGGCGGCGGGGGTCTATTTCGCTGATGCGCGTCCGATGGAGCAGCACGAGGAGAGCGTTGCCGTCGATCTGGTAACGCCGCAGCAGCTCGCAGAGGCGGAGAAGAAGGCCGAGGAGACGCCGCCGGAGCCCGAGAAAAAGCCAGAGAAGAAGCCGGAGCCGGAATTTCGGCTGCCTGATTTGACCAACAAGCCCACCCTGGAAGAGCAGAAGACCCAGGCCATCGCCGCCAAACCGCAGTCATCGGCGCAGAACACCCCGCCGCAGCCGCAGAAGACGTCGCCGCAGCAACCCGCACCGTCACCGCAGCAACAGGCCGCCCAGCAACCGCCGTCGCCTCAGCAGCAAGCCCAGCAACAGCCGCAGGCCACTCCCGCAACGCCGCCTCCGTCAGCGCCTCCCGCTACGCAGCCGCCGTTGCAGCAGCAGGCTGCGCTGCAGGCTCAGCCGCCGGCGCCGCAACCGGGCCCACAGCAGGTGCCGCCGCAGCCCGAGGCCGATATCACCGTGAAATACGGCGTCATGCTAGGCTTGCCTGAAGGCTTCGGCGGCGGCGCATCGGAGCAGGCGGACCTGTCCAAGCTCGATATCGCCGCTTTTCGGCGACATCTCAAAACCTGTTCGAAATTGCCCACCACCGTCGCGCGCGGCGATGACGCCAAGGTCAAGCTGCGCGCCGTGTTCTCGCCGGATGGCCGGCTGGTCGCGGAGCCGACGGTGATCGAGGTGCGGCGGCCGGCCAAGGCCGCGCTGCTGATGCAAGCGGCCAAACAGGCGCTGGAAGCCTGCCAGCCTTATGCGATGCTGCCAGCCGACAAATACGACGAGTGGAAAGTGCTCGATCTCGATTTTACGCCGCAGGATTTCGCGGGGTAACCCTTATTTCGGCATCGGGCGCCATGGCCTGCCAGGCATTGGAGGCGAACTGCCGGCGCCAGGTCACGATCACCACGGCAGCCGTCGAGACCAGAAACACCCAGGGGCTGACGAACCAGCCGAGATAGCCGAGCGCGAAGAAGAAGGCGCGCTGCCCACGGTTGAAGTGCCGGGCCGCTGCGCCAAACATCCTGGTTGTGCGCACCACATGCGCTTCGGCCTCCGGCGTGTCGCGCTTCGAGGCCAGCGGCATCGCGCCGATCAGGATCGCGACATAGTTGAACAGCCGGTACGACCAGGCGAATTTGAAGAACGCATAGACGAAAATCAGAATCAGCCCGAAGCACTTGATCTCCCACATGCCGGGCGTGGTGTTGAAGCCGAGCGGCAGGTTCTGCATCATCGGCATCACTTCATTGGTGGCGCGCAGCAGCGCCAGCGAGCCGCCGATGGCGATCAGCGTGGTCGATGCAAACCACGCGGTACCGTTCTGCAGCGAGGTCATGATGTGGGTATCGACGATGCGCGCCTCGCGCTCCAGCAGGCGGCGCATCCAGACCTCACGATAGGCGTGCATGCGTGCCGACAGGCTGTCGCGGCCGTATTTGGTGTGCTCCAGCGTGATCGCATAGGTCGTCCACTCCAGGATGAAGAAGCCCAGCGCGAAGACGTCGACCCAGGAATAGTTGATCATGAAGCACCTATTGTATCAGTTGGCACTTTTGCCACGCATGCCGTGATGCAGCAACAAGCCTGTGTACGCGGCTTGCTTGCAGAGGCGCATGCGTGGCAATTTACCGGTCTCGCAAGGAGTGGTTGATGTCGCTGTCGCTGGTGATCGGTAACAAGAATTATTCGTCGTGGTCGATGCGGCCATGGGTTGCGCTGAAGGCCTGCGGCATCCCCTTCGCGGAGGTTTTTGTCCCGCTCTACACGGATGCCGCCGACAAGCAGCTTATTCTCGATGTGACCCCGTCAGGTAAGGTGCCGGCGCTCGTCGATGGCGAGATCACGGTGTGGGATTCGCTGGCGATCATCGAATATGCCGCCGAGCGTTTTCCGGATGCAAAGCTCTGGCCGGAAGGCCGGGCGGCGCGCGCCCATGCGCGTTCGGTGTCCGCCGAGATGCATTCCGGCTTCATGCCGCTGCGCAACGAATGCGGCATGAATCTGCACCGGCCGGTCCGGGCGAAGGCGCTGTCCGACGATGCCAAGGCCAATATCCGGCGCATCCAGCAGATCTGGGCCGATTGCCGCGCGCGTTACGGCAAGTATGGACCGTATCTGTTCGGCGCCTTCAGCGGCGCGGATGCCATGTATGCGCCGGTGGTGCACCGGTTCCTGACCTACGACATCGATGTCACGCCGGAAGCCCGTGCGTATATGGATACGATGCAGGCGCTGCCGGCGTTTCGGCAATGGACCGACGAGGGCCTCGCCGAGACCATCGTCATTCCGCGCTTCGAGGATGACTGAAAGCCGCCACGATTTCGTCATGACCGGGGCCGTGCCATAACAACCGCATATTGCGGGTTCATGGCAGCCGGACTTTCTTTGGAAGCATTTTCTTCGGAAGCAGGGCTTTCTTTGGAAAATTGGCTTCCACACATGCGGGGACGACTCGATGAACGGGGTATGGGCGAATTCGCTCGATCAAATCTGGCGCGCGCCGACGCTTCCGATGTGGCTCGCGCTGGCTGCCTCCATCTTCTTCGCCCTGATCGTGCTGGCCACGCTGCTGCGCGCCGAGAAGTCCGTCGCCAATGGCGCGCTGACTGTGATCACGCTGCTGGCGATCGGCGTTGCCGCTGCTGCGACACTGCGTAAATCCGAAACCGCGGGGCAGGACGCCTCGCACGCCGTCGTTGCAATGTCTCAGGTGAATGCCTCGCTGCCTGCGCTGTCCTGCCTCGACGATCTCGCCGGCGACATGGTGCTCGCGGGCTGCGAGAAGGTGCTGTTTGGCTCCGCGGATTCGGTGGCGGCTGCCGTATCGGCCTCGGCTGCGCAGATCAATCGTTTGACGTCGTATGGCGATGTCGCGGCAGCGAATAAATCCATGACGCCTGAACTGGCGGGGCTGCGCCGCGCGATCGAGCGCGATCGCTACGGTCTGATTGCCTATGTGTTGCAGTCGCGCGATCGCTGCATGCCGGAGAGCTGCGCGGCCTATGCCGCGCTGACCGATCACAAGCGGATTGCCGCGAATATGGAAGAGCGGACCTATGAGGGTCTCGTGACGCGCTATGCGCCCGGCTGGAACGCACCGCCTGCGGCTGCAGCCGCTGCGACGGGCGCGCTGGCCGGATTGCCGGCGTCGGTTCCGACCGGCAAGCCGACCACGGCCGATTTCCCGTCCTCGTCCTCGATTCCGCCGATCTCGATCATGACGGAAACGCCCGTGAAGCCACCGGCCGCCGCCAATGCGCAGGCGCCTGCGCCGCGCGCCGCGTCGACAACGCCGCCACCTGCTGCTGCGAAGAAGCAACCCGCACCGAAGACCGCCGCTCGTCCACAGGCGCCTGCCGCCCCAGCGCCCGTGCAGCTTGCGCCGGAAGCTCCGCCGGCCGATAACTGAGCGGTGGATAACGCCTTGTAAAACCGCGTCGCACTGCCGATTTCTGACCCATGCCCCTGCATCTCATCAAGCTCGCCGTCGGCTGCGAATCCATCGCGGATTTCAAGAGCTATCTCTCTGAACGGATGCGCGCAGCAAAAGCGCGCGGCGCACCTCAGCATCACATCCACATCACCCGCATGGTGCCGAAACGCGATGCCGAACTGCTCGACGGCGGTTCGCTCTACTGGGTGATCAAGGGCGAGATCGCCTTGCGCGAAAAGATTCTTGCGATCGAACCGTTCCGCGACAGCGACGGTATCAATCGCTGTCGCCTGGTGATGCAGCCGAAACCGGTCACGGTCGCGCCGCGCCCGCTGCGCCCATTCCAGGGCTGGCGCTACCTCACCGACAAGGACGCCCCGCCGGATCTCGGCAAGGCTGCCGCGAGTATCGAGGCAATGCCGGAGCCGATGCGGCGCGAACTGCGGGAACTGGGGCTGCTGTAGGGCAGGGCTCGCTCGTCATCGTTGCTCCAGCCTCGTCATTCCACCCCACACTCGTCATTCCGGGGCGCACGAAAGCGGCGCAGCCGCTGAAGGGCGAACCCGGAATCCCGGAGTGTTTGGCGCGATCGGAGACTCCCATGTCGAGATTCCGGGTTCGCGTCCGGCAAGAGCCGGCCGCGCCCCGGAATGACAGTGTGGAGCACAATTCAGCGCTAAACATTTTTTCCTATTCGCCGTTGACAACGTCCTGATCAGGTTTATATTCCCCTACGTCCTGCCCCGATGAGAGGGGCGAGCGCGATCGTCACGTTCGCGGGGCAGGATGCGGTGGACGCCGGAGATGCGGCGTCACGCGGTTCATGGGTGACGTCTGTCTTCGGGCAGGACGGATCTGCGCCAGCACTGCCACTGGCAAGGACACGGCCGACCTTCGGATGGAAAGAATCCTGGACAGTGTGACGGACGACCAAGTCAAAACGCGTTCGGCCAAGTGCTTTGCGGCTACCCTGTCCCTCCGCCCTGGGACATTAATTTTGGTGATGGGACCGTTCGCCATGGCAGATGTGCAGGCAACCGAAAAAACACCGTATGCGGAACGTCGGGCACTTGCTCGGCGCCTCCGAAAGTCCTGATGCACGCTAACCTGCGGAAGACCGCATTCGCATCAGGCCCAAGGGTGCAACGGGCACCCGGCGTTCCGCACGCCCTCTCACAAGGGGGCGGGAATGCAAAAGACGACGGCGCCCCCGCGCCGCAAACAATGGGGGCGATGACGCATGTCTGAAGCGCAGTGGCTGTTTGACAGTTGAATCCGCATCGAACGTCGCGGCCTGCGCGTAACGCGCGCTGTCGTCGGCACCGTCCAGCCCACCACTTCCGGAAATCCTGACCTCCGCTTTTGTGAGAGCTCGCTGACCAGATTAGTAAACAGCTTAATCACTGGCGAAAAAGCTCCCGGCTGTGTTGCATCCATTCCGCTCTGTGAAATTCACGTCCGCAGCGTGAAATGTTGTCGCTTGCCAAGGCTGCCGTGAAAGGTCACAAAAAACTGAACTGGGACGAAACACCAATCGGAGAGACGTTTGAGCATCAAGGGCAAGGCATATATCGCCGGCATCTACGAACACCCGACCCGGCACGCGCCGGATAAATCCATTGCGCAGTTGCATGCCGAAGTCGCCAAGGGTGCGCTCGAGGATGCAGGCCTCACGCATAAGGATGTCGACGGCTATTTCTGCGCAGGCGATGCGCAAGGGGGCCTGTGGCCGATGGTCGACTATCTCGGCCTCAAGCCGCGTCACGTCGACTCCACCGAGACCGGCGGCTGCTCCTACATCATCCATCTCGGCCATGCCGCGCAGGCGATCGCTGCGGGCAAGTGCTCGATCGCACTCGTCACACTGGCCGGCAAGCCACGCACCGGCGCGATGCCGCCGCGTCTGCAGGGCGCCGAAGCCGATTTCGAGACCGCTTACGGTGCGACCACGCACAATGCCTATGGCATGTGTGCCATGCGTCACATGCACGACTACGGGACGACCAGCGAACAACTCGCCTGGATCAAGGTCGCAGCCTCGCATCACGCGCAGTACAACCCGCACGCGATGCTCAAGGACGTCGTCACCGTCGAGGACGTGCTGAACTCGCCGATGATCTCCGATCCGCTGCACCGCATGGATTGCTGCGTCGTCAGTGACGGCGGCGGTGCGATGATCGTGACCACGCCCGAAATCGCCAAGAGCCTGAAGAAGCCGCTGGTCCGCCTGATCGGTCACGGCGAGGCCATGAAGGGTCCGCGCGGCGGCAAGGATCTCGACCTCACTTACTCTGCCGGTGTGTGGTCCGGTCCGCGTGCTTTCGAGGAAGCGGGCGTGACGCCGCAGGACATGAAATATGCGTCGATCTATGACAGCTTCACCATCACCGTGCTGATGCAGCTTGAAGACTTGGGCTTCTGCAAGAAGGGCGACGGCGGCAAGTTCGTCTCCGACGGCAACCTGATCTCGGGCGTCGGCAAGCTGCCGTTCAATACCGATGGCGGCGGCCTCTGCAGCAATCATCCCGTCAATCGCGGCGGCATGACCAAGATCCTCGAGGCCGTGCGCCAGCTGCGCGGCGAAGCCCATCCCAAGGTGCAGGTGCCGAATTGCGATCTCGCGATCGCCCACGGCACCGGAGGCCTGCTCGGCGTACGTCACGCCGCATCGACCGCTATTCTGGAGCGCGTGTAATGACTGAAGCCAAGAAGTATCCGACGCCCGCCGGCAATCCTGAATCGCAGCCGTTCTGGGATGCGGCCAAGGATGGCAAGTTCATGATCAAGCGCTGTACGACCTGCGGCGAAGCGCATTTCTTCCCGCGTGCGATCTGCCCGTTCTGCTTCTCCGACAAGACCGAGTGGGAACAGAGCTCGGGCGAGGGCGAGATCTACACCTACAGCCACATGCGCAAATCGGCGACCGGTCCCTACGTCATCGCCTATGTGACGTTGAAGGAAGGCCCCTCGGTGCAGACCAACATCGTCGACTGTGAGCCGGACAAGCTGAAGATCGGCCAGAAGGTGAAACTGGTGTGGAAGCCCACCGACGGCGCGCCGCTGCCGTTCTTCACGCCGGCGTAGCGACACACTCAAACTGTCATCACCCGCGAAAGCGGGTGATCCAGTAAACGCCGAAAGGCCTGTTGTACTGGATCGCCCGGTCATCTAGCGAAGCTCGCTTCGCGCTGCCGGGCGATGACAGTTCGGGACAAACCCAACAAGCAAGAAAATCGGGAGCGAGCTCAAATGCCCATCAACTACGAAGCCTTGATGGCGATGAAGAACATTGGCCAAAAGTATGCCTGGACCGATCGCGAAGTCATGCTCTACGCCTACGGTATCGGCATGGGCGCCGATCCGATGGACGAGAAGGAATTGGCCTTCGTCAATGAAGGCACCTACACGCCGCGTCCGCTGAAAGTCGTGCCGACTTACGCCTCGGTCGCCGCATGGGGTTCGGGTCCGGGCGAGATGGGCCTCAACAAGCTGCTCGTTGTCGATGGCGAGCGCGACATCACTTTCCACAAGCCGCTGCCGGTGGCTGCGAAGATCACCGCCGATAGCAGCGTGCTCGGCGTGTTCGACAAGGGCGCGGACAAGGGGGCGGTGATCCTGCACCAGACCATTCTGCGCGATGAAGCCGGGGAGGCGCTGGCGACTTTGGTGGCGTCGCGTTTTGCGCGCGGCGATGGCGGCTTCGGCGGCAAGTCGGAAGGCCAGCCCGAGCCGCATGCGATGCCGAAGCGCGCACCGGACAAGACGGTCGATATCACCACGCGGCCCGATCAGGCGTTGATCTATCGCCTGTGCGGCGACCGCAACCCGCTGCATTCCGATCCGGAATTCGCCAAGCGCGCCGGCTTCCCGCGGCCGATCCTGCACGGCATGTGCACCTATGGCATCACCTGCCGCGGCGTGCTGCAGACCTATGCCGATTACGATCCCTCCGCCTTCAAGCAGCATGCGGTGCGGTTCTCGTCGCCGGTGTTTCCCGGCGAAACCGTCAGCATGGATTTGTGGAAGGACGGCAACGTGGTGAGTTTTGAGGCCAAGGTGAAGGAACGCGGCGTCACCGTGATCAAGAGCGGCAAGACCGTGCTGGCGTAGCCACAAGTGGTCATTCCGGGGCGCGCGCATCTTCGCGCGCGAACCCGGAATCCCAGAGTGTTTGGCACACCGGAGACTCTCATCATGAGATTCCGGGTTCGGTCTCGCCGCCTGCGGCGTCGATACCGCCCCGGAATGACGGAGAACTAAAAAACCACACAAGGAGAACGTCATGGGTCTTCTCGACGGCAAGGTTGCCATCATCACAGGCGCCGGCGGCGGCCTCGGTGAAGCCTACGCGAAACTGTTCGCGCGCGAGGGCGCCTTCGTGGTGGTCAACGATCTCGGCGGCCCGCGTGACGGCTCAGGCTCCGACCTCTCGATGGCGCAGCAGGTGGTCGACGCCATCAAGAAGGAAGGCGGCAAGGCCGTCGCCAACGGTTCCGATATCTCGACCATATCAGGCGGCCAATCGGTGTTCGACGATGCCATCAAGGCCTTCGGCAGGGTCGACATCCTCGTCAACAATGCGGGCATTCTTCTGGATCAGACCTTCGCCAAGGCGTCCGAAGCGGCATGGGACAAGGTGATGAAGGTGCATCTCAAAGGCACATTCTGCGTCACCCAGCCAGTCTTCAAGTGGATGAAGGAAAATCGCGGCGGCGTCATCGTCAACACGTCCTCGACTTCCGGCCTGATCGGCAATTTCGGCCAAAGCAATTATGGCGCAGCCAAAGGCGGCATCTGGGGCCTGTCCAATGTGCTGGCCATCGAGGGTCGCAAATACAATATCCGCGTGTGGACGCTGGCGCCGGGCGCGCTGACGCGGATGACCGCGGACCTGCCGCGCTATATCGAAAATCCCGGCGCGGCCCTGGGACCGGACGGTATCGCGCCGGCGGTGCTCTACATGGTCAGCGATCTCTCCGGCAGCCAGACCGGCAAGGTTCTCGGCGTGTCCGGCCCGCGCGGCGTTCGCGAGATGAAGATGATGGAAATGGAAGGCTGGAAACCGCCCCATGACGGCTGGAGTGCACAGGACGTGGTGACCCATGCCGGCGAGATCTTCTTCTCGGAGGAGGCGAGCCAGCACGGGGCACGGCGTTTTTGAGGGGCAGTTGGGCCCGGTTCGGGCGGACAGACCGGATATTTCCCGGTAGAATGCCGGCATCCATTCACAGAGGCCCATGATGAAACTGACCGCCAAAGCCACAGGCACCTTCGCCATCGCACCGACCCCGTTCCTCGACGACGGCCGCATCGACGACAAATCGATCGACGGCCTGACGGATTTCTATGCCCAGGTCGGCTGTGATGGCGTCACCGTGCTCGGTATCATGGGCGAGGCGCCGAAGCTGGAGGGGGCCGAGTCCGAGGCCGTGGCAACCCGCTTCATCAAGCGTGCCGGCGACAAGATGCAGATCATCGTCGGCGTTTCCGCGCCGGGTTTTGCGGCCATGCGCTCGCTGGCGCTGAAGTCGATGGATGCCGGCGCTGCCGGCGTCATGATCGCCCCGCCGCCGCATCTGCGCACCGACGATCAGATCACCAACTATTTCAAGGGCGCTGTCGAGGCCATCGGCGACGACGTTCCGTGGGTGCTGCAGGATTATCCGCTGACATTGACCGTGGTGATGACCCCCGCCGTGATCCGCAAGATCATCATGGACTCCAAGTCCTGCGTGATGCTGAAGCACGAGGACTGGCCGGGCCTGGAGAAGATCACCGCGCTGCGCAACTTCCAGAAGGACGGCAGCTTGCGCGAAACCTCGATCCTCACCGGCAATGGCGGCGTGTTCCTGGATTTCGAAATGGAGCGCGGCGCCGATGGCGCGATGACGGGTTATGCCTTCCCTGAGCTGCTGATCGACGTCGTCAATCTTCAGAAGAAGGGCGAGCGCGACAAGGCGCACGATCTGTTCGATGCTCATCTGCCGCTGATCCGCTACGAGCAGCAGCTCGGCATCGGCCTCGCGGTCCGCAAATATGTACTGCACAAGCGCGGCGTTATTGCATCAAGCGCGCAGCGCAAGCCGGGTGTCGCGATCACGGCGCAGGCGAAGGCGGAGGTCGATTATCTCCTGTCTCGCGTGGCTCGCTATGATAAGCGCGCGAACATCGCACCGCAGTCGAGCGCTGCGGGTTAATAACTCCCCAGAAGTGTCATGGCCGGGCTTGACCCGGCCGTCCATCTTCAGGGGTGCCAAGTAGAAGATGGATGCCCGGATCAAGTCCGGGCATGACAAACGAGAGGTCGGCGATCGCCGGCACAACAGGCATCAAAGAATGCCGATCAGGGAGAAACTGAATGCCAAGCGAGCCCGGCGTTGTGCGTCCTGCTTCCACCATCCTGCTGCTGCGCAAGGGTGCAACCGACGCCATCGACGTCTTCATGATGGTGCGGCACTATCAGATCGAATTCGCATCGGGCGCACTGGTGTTTCCCGGCGGCAGCGTCGATGCCGGAGATCGCGAGATCGGTACGCAGCCGAACCTATATAGCGGCGGTGACGGCCTCGATCCCGATGCGCTGGCTTTCAAGATCGCCGCGATCCGCGAGACTTTCGAGGAAAGCCGCATCCTGCTGGCGCGACCGCGCGGCTCTAACGACCTGATCGCCGCGACGAAGGCGAGCGCCATCGCCGATCAGCATCGCGACGCGCTGAACGAGGGCAAGGTTAAATTCGCCGATATCATCGCCGAGAACGATCTCGAACTCGCGCTCGATCTGCTCGTGCCATATGCGCACTGGATCACGCCGGAGGGCATGAAGAAGCGGTTCGACACATGGTTCTTCCTCGCCGAGGCGCCGCCCGAGCAGGTCGGCATGCATGACGGCAAGGAGTCCACGGACTCGATCTGGCTGTCGCCGCGTGAAGCGCTGGAAGGCGGCGCATCGGGCCGTTTCACGCTGCCGTTCCCGACCACGCGCAATCTGATCAAGCTCGGCAAGCAACCCAGCGTCGCGGGGGCACTCGACGACGCGAGCCGCAGTACGATCGTCAGCGTCACGCCCATCGTCACGCGCGATGGCGACAAGCGCCAGCTGCGGATTCCGATCGAGGCTGGCTATGACGGCGAGGTGTTCGAACTCACCGGAGCGCCGTAGCGCTCAGGTCTATCCCACCTTGGCTTGCGGCGCCGCTGCGGCGTTCTCCCAGAATGGCCGCCGCAACTCGCGCTTCAGCACCTTGCCGGCACCCGACAGCGGGAAGGGTTCGCTACGGACATCGACACTGCGCGGGCACTTGTAGCCGGCGATCTTCTCCTTGCAGAAGGCGATGATCTCGGCGGCATTGACACTCGCACCGGGCTTCGGAATGACGAAGGCATGGACGGTCTCGCCCCATTGCGGGTCGGGAATGCCGATCACGGCGCATTGTGCCACGGCAAGATGCTGCGCGACGACGTTCTCGACCTCGGTAGAATAGACGTTCTCACCGCCCGAGATGATCATGTCCTTCATCCGGTCGACGAGATAGATATAGCCTTCGTCGTCCATGTAGCCGCCGTCGCCTGTGTGCATCCAGCCGTCGATCACGGCTTTCGCGGTCTCTTCCGGTCGCTCCCAATAGCCCATCATCACGTTCTGGCCGCGCACGGCAACTTCGCCGACCTCGCCATTCGGCACAGGATTGCGATTAGCGTCGACGATGCGGGCCTCGCAGCCGATGGCAGCGCGGCCGCAGGCGCGTTGACGGTTCTTCGCCGCAGCTTGCTCGCCGAAATGTTGATCCCACGGCAGGTGCGTCGCCAGCGGTGACAGTTCGGTCATGCCGTAGAGCTGATGGAATTCGGTCCCGGGCATTCCGGCCATCGCGCGCTTCAGGAGCGCGTCGTTGATCGGCGAGGCGCCATACATCATGATTTTCAGCGATGACAGATCGGCGGTCGCGAAAGCGGGGTGATCGACCAGCATCTGGATCATGGTCGGGACGATCAACGTCGCCGATACTTTTTCGCGGGCGATGGTCTGCATCACGGGCTCCGGACTGAACATCCGGACAATGACATTGGTGCCGCCGGATGCCAATGAGGTGAACATCACGCCGCCATTGGCGACGTGAAACATCGGTGCGGCGTTGAGATAGACTGAGCCATAGGGCAGCAGTCCTTCGCTCATCATGTGCAGCGAGTTACTCATGATATTGCCGTGGCTCAGCATCACGCCCTTGGAGCGGCCTGTCGTTCCGCCAGTGTAAAAGATGCCCGCGAGATCCTCGCGTGTCCGCATCGCATCCAGCACCGGCTCTGTCGATTGGACCAGCTCATCGTAGTTGTGCGCTTCCGCGGGACCTTTTTCGTCGTCCGCATAGACCAGCGTGAGTGGCATCGCTTTGGCGAGTTCGACGCCCATGGTGGCGAAGACGCTGTCGACGACAAGCGCCGTGGCACGGCAGTCGAGCAGGGAGTCGAGAATTTCGGCCTGGCTCCAGCGCACATTGGTAGGCACGATCACAGCGCCGACCCAGGCGATACCCAGATAGAGTTCGAGATAGCGGTCGGAGTTCAGCATCAGCACCGCCACGCGGTCGCCATGCTTGACGCCAAGCTTTTGCAGCGCACCAGCGAGCCGCGCGACGCGGTCGCCAACCTCGCGCCATGTCCGGCGGCGATCGCCATCGATGGTGGCTATTGTCTGCGGGCTGGTTTGCAGCGCACGGCGCAGGCCTTGCGTGATATTCATGGCGTTTCCCCTCGATACTGCGGATGCTGTGCGCATCTCTGTCGCGCGATCATAACCATAGGTGAGGGGCGGGCAAGCGTAGCCGATCGCTTATATCTCACCAGATGGTTCAAAGGATTTGCGCGAGCTTTGCGATGCAAAACGCGTCAGAGAAAAATCTGGAACTGTTCTCATCTGTTGACGATTCAACTCCTGCGCGTAACATCGTGACAGGCCCGCCAGAGGCCATTGGGAGTGAAATGCATGAGACAGCTTGCTCGTCGGGGCGCGTCTTCGCGTCCATTTTTCAACGGGACACTTAACTCACATACAATACTGCACCGTTGGCTCCGAACATCCATCGCAGCAGCGCTTGGCGCGACGTTGTTAGGCGGTGCCGCCAACGCACAGACGAAGGGCACACCGGATCATATCAAGGCCGTCACGTCGGCGATCGACAGCGCCGCAATTACAGCCAACACGGCGACGTCCAAGGACTGGCCGACTTACGGCCTCGACTATGCCGAGACGCGCTTCAGCAAGCTCAATCAGATCACGGCCGAGAACGTCAAAGATATCGGCCTGATGTGGACCTACAATCTGGAATCCATCCGCGGCGTCGAAGCGACGCCGCTTGTGGTGGACGGCATCATGTATGTGTCGGCGCCATGGAGCGTGGTGCATGCCGTCGATACCCGGACCGGCAAGCGGCTATGGACCTTCGATCCCGGCGTAGATCGCGAGAAGGGCTATCGTGGCTGCTGCGATGTCGTGAATCGCGGCGTCGCGCTCTACAAGGGCAAGGTGTTCGTGGGGGCTTATGACGGCCGGCTGGTCGCACTGGATGCCGCGACCGGCACGAAGGTCTGGGAGAAGGACACGGTCATCGACCGCAAGATGTCCTATACGATCACCGGCGCGCCGCGCGTGTTCAACGGCAAGGTGGTGATCGGCAATGGTGGCGCCGAATATGGCGTGCGCGGTTACGTTACGGCCTATGACGCTGAGACCGGCAATCAGGCATGGCGCTGGTTCACGGTGCCCGGAGATCCGGCCAAGCCGTTCGAGGACGACTCGATGGCTGCCGCGGCGAAGACCTGGGATCCGGCCGGCAAATACTGGGTCAATGGCGGCGGCGGCTCGGCCTGGGATACGATCACTTTCGATCCCGACCTGAACATGGTCTATATCGGCACCGGCAACGGCTCGCCGTGGAATCGCAATCTGCGCAGTCCGGGAGGCGGCGATAATCTCTATCTCGGCTCGATCGTCGCGCTGAATGCCGATACCGGGAAATATCTCTGGCACTATCAGGAAACGCCCGGCGACAACTGGGACTATACGTCGACGCAGCCGATGATCCTGGCCGATCTCACCATCGACGGCGCACCGCGCAAGGTGGTGCTGCACGCGCCGAAGAATGGCTTCTTCTTCGTCATCGATCGCACCAACGGCAAGTTCATCTCGGCGAAGAACTTCGTCGATGTGAACTGGGCTACCGGCTACGACGCCAGCGGAAGACCGATCGAGGTACCGGAAGCCCGCTCGCCGGACAAATCCTTCGACAGCATTCCCGGACCGTTCGGTGCCCATAACTGGCATCCGATGTCGTTCAATCCGCAAACCGGGCTGGTCTATCTGCCGGCGCAGGGTGTGCCTTTGAACCTCACGGGCGAGAAGGCGCTGGTGCAGAATGCGCAGGGCTCGAACAAGTTCGGCGGCACCACGGGCTGGAATGTCGGTTTCTCGCTCAATGCCGAGCCGCCGAAGAACCCGCCGTTCGGGCGTCTCATCGCTTGGGATCCGGTCAAGCAGAAGGAAGCCTGGCGCGCTGAGTATATCGCACCCTGGAATGGCGGCACGCTCACGACGGCCGGCAATCTCGTGTTCCAAGGGACCGCGGACGGCCGGTTCATCGCCTACAACGCCAAGACAGGCGAGAAACTCTGGGAGACGCCGGTCGGCACCGGCGTCGTGGCGGCGCCTGCGACCTATGTGGTCGATGGCGTGCAATACGTGTCGGTGGCGGTTGGGTGGGGCGGCGTATTCGGGATCACCCAGCGCGCGACGGATCGTGAGGCGCCCGGCACGGTCTACACCTTTGCCATTGGCGGCAAGGCGCCGTTGCCAGCCTTTACCAAGTACCAGATCGGTAATCTGCTGACCGGGGTCAAATACGATCCCGCTCACGTGCCGGAGGGGACTTCGATCTACGTTAATGCCTGTGCGACCTGCCACGGCGTGCCCGGCGTGGATAAGGGCGGCAATGTGCCCAACCTGGGCTATGTCCCCACCGAGACCATCACCAACCTGAAGGACATCGTCTTCAACGGGCCATTCAAGGACAAGGGCATGCCTGATTTTACCGGCAAGCTCACGGAAGCGGATGTGGTCAAGATCCAGGCCTTCATCCAGGGTACAGCCGACGCGATACGGCCGAAATAAACACCATGCTGGACGGTTCGGCCCGATCGGGCCGTCCAGCATGTTCCCCCGGCGGCTGAAGTCGGGATATATTGGGACGCTCTGAAGTCCGGTCCCACAACCATGTCCTCTGCCATTACGGCATTCTTTCAGCGGGTCCGATCGTCCTCGCTCTCGATCGGCCAGCTGACTTTCAGCGGGTTCCTGCTGGTGTTGACGGTGATCCTCATCACCAGCATCGCCAGCGTGGTTGCGATCCGTCATATTGACAATACCTTCGCCGAGCTTGAGCGGCTGCAGAGCGTCGGCGATCTGGCCGAAAACATCGACCGCCGCCTGATCAGCCTGCGGCTGGCAGCACGCGATTTCGTCACCGATCCCGACGCACAGCCGGAAAAGGTCTCGCAGGCTGCCACGGCGCTCGGCGATCTCCTGAAGAAGACCCGGATCGAGCTTGCGCCCGAGCAGCGCGACATGATTGACGGTGTCGACGCGCGGTTGACCAAGTACCGCGAAGGGATTGAGCGCGTCTCATCGCTGATCGCACGTCGCTCCGCTATGCTGGCGACGCTCCCGCCGCTCCGCGAGCAATTCGAGAACGCCGTTCCGGATGTGACGAATTCAAATGCCGCCAAAGCCATGTTCCGGGCGCAGAACGAGATCGCGGCGGCTTTGCTGGCGCGCGATCCGATCGGAGCCGAGCAGGCCGCCCAGCGCATGCGTGCGCTGCCGATCAGCACGCCCGCGCTTCGTGCGGCCGCCGATGCCTACACCGATGCAATCATCTCGATCTCGGAAACCGAGAGCGAGATCGCCGATCTCGACAGGGATGTGCTTGGCGCTGAAGGCCGATTAATCGGGCGGGTGACCGAATTGTTGCGCGAGCTTAGCGCCCGTCGCGGCCGCGTCCTGTCGCGTGAGTTCGCGCGCACGCTGACCGAGGCAAGATGGCAAAGCATCATCCTTGGCACGGCGGGCGTTCTGGTCGGGCTGTTGGCGGCACTATTCGTGGTGCGGCGGATCGTGAAGCCGCTGAAGGCGATTGCCAAGTCGATCCGTGCGCTAGCTGGCGGCGCCAAGCACACGCCGATCCCGGCGATGGATCTGGAGAATGAAATCGGTGACATCGCGCGCGCCGCGGAGGTGTTCCGCAAGACGCTGGTCGATGCCGATGCCGCGCGCGAGGCGGCCTTGCATGCGTTGGCCGAGCAGAGGCTGGCGGAAGAGAGTTATCGCAAGCTGTTTGAAGGATCCGTCGACGGCATCTATGTGACGACGCCGGCAGGTGCGCTGCTCAATGCCAATCCGGCACTGGCGCGGATGATGGGGTATGATTCACCGGAAGACCTGATCCGCGCCACGCTGGATATCTCGCGCAACATCTATGTCGATCCCGCGGCGCGCGCCGAGTATCAGCAGCGCATGGCAAGCGACGGAATGGTGCGCGAATTCGAGTATCAGGTCCGTCAACGGCACGGCACGGTCCTCTGGCTGTCCGACAGCGCCACGGCGGTCCGCGACGAGAATGGCGAGGTTGTGCGTTATGAGGGAACAGTCCGCGACATCACCAACCAGAAACATGCCGAAGCCGCGATCAGGGAAGGTCGCAGGTTGCTGCAGCAGGTCATCGATACCGTTCCTGCCGTCATCAACGTAAAAGACACCGATCTGCGATACGTCTTGATGAACCGGTATATGGCGGGGATTTTCGGCATCGAGCCCGGTGAGGCGATCGGGAAAACCACTGGCGAGTTGATGATGCGCTTTGGCGCGTCGAAGACCGACTCGCCTGACAAGATGGTGCTGGCGACCAGGAAGGGCCTCGGTTTCTACGAGGAAGAGTACAAGGACGCTGCCGGTGTGATGCGGCAGTGGCTGGTCAACAAGCTGCCTTTGCTGACGACCGATGGTGATATCCAGAACATCGTGACCGTGGCGCTCGATATCGGCCAGCGCAAGCGCAGCGAGCAGGAGATGCTCAAGGCCAAGGACGCCGCTGAGACAGCGCTACGCAATCTGCGTGAGACGCAGAATTCGCTGATCGAGGCGGAGAAGCTCGCGGCGCTTGGGCGGCTTGTTGCCGGCGTGGCCCATGAGGTCAACAATCCCGTGGGCATCAGCCTGACCGTGGCGTCATCGCTGGAACGCAAGATCGCGCTGTTCGGCGAGGAGGTTGCGCGTGGCGAGCTGCGCCGCTCGACCCTGACTGAGTTCATCGAGTCCAACCGCGACGCGGCGGCACAATTGGTTGCTAATCTCAATCGCGCGGCTGAGTTGATCCAGTCGTTCAAGCAGGTTTCCGCTGACCGCAATTATTCCGACCAGCGCGTCTTTGATCTCGCCGATCTCACCGAGCAGGTGGTGATGAGTTTGAAACCGGGATTACGAAAACAGAAGCTGGCGCTTTCGGTCGACTGCAAGCCAGGACTGACGATGAACAGCTATCCGGGTCCGTATGGTCAGGTGCTGACCAATCTGTTCCTCAATTCCGTCGCTCATGCATTTCCCGATGGCAATGGTGGCTCGGTCGAGATCAAGGTGCAGGAAGCCGGCAACGATCATGTGGAAATTCTTTTCGCGGATAACGGCGTCGGCATGAGCCCGGAGGTCCGGCGGCGTGCTTTCGACCCGTTCTTCACGACGCGCCGGGATCAGGGTGGCACAGGCCTGGGTCTGCACATCGTCTACAGCATCGTCACCAGCCGCCTCGGTGGTCGTCTGCATCTGCAGTCCGACCCGGGGCAGGGAACGCGCATCCAGATCATCCTGCCGCGCGTCGCGCCGCTGGAGATGGCTGCGGAATAGCGGACGCTGCTACTGCTGAAATTCCGCAAGCTTGCGCAGTGTCGCGCGGAATATCTGGCTGTGCTTGCCGACGAGCGCTGTGCCGTTCATCGTCGCCGACGTATCCGTGAAAGTACCCGACAGACCGATACCGACCGGTTGGCTCTGGCCGCCGAACAGTGGACTCATGTCAGGGCTGGGCGTGTGCTGCATGACGGAAACCTCGCCCTTGAAGGTGCCGGCTTCCTTGTTGAGAACATAGGTACCGACGTAGAACAGGTACGCGTCGCCGCCGAGCAGTTCGCCTTCGCGAAAGGTTACAACACCGCTGCCCTTGCCTGAACGCCCGTCGAGAAGCTCGACATGGATCGAGTAGAGTCCATTCTTCATAATAGCCCGATGGCGCGAACCCGTCCCTTGGTTGCGCAATCAGAAGTATTGCAAAGACCGTATACCAACGTCAACGCATTCGCGGGCGCTGTTGGTGCACGAGCGAAAGACCGAGTGACGCAGGTGCGCTCGCTTGCCGCCTTGGCACTTCGCGACGAGGGCGTTCTTAAATACCTCTGCCATTGAAGTTATCACCACAAATTCGCTGCAGTGCGAAGAGAGCCTGCCGGTGCTAATGGAGAATCGCCTATCGTTTGATTGGGCGTCTGTCGCGAAGTTGAAGCGCAGCCGTTCTTCGATAGTCGTATGATGCGCTTTGCGTGAGTGACTACGGAAGAGGCGGGTACTTTGCCCGCGACAAACCTGAACATCATTGTGCCGGCCGGGGGCTGGAGCAAGCAAATGAGCGACTGGATGACTTCCGGCGCCGACGCGCCGTGTTCGCCAACTACTATCTCTCACGATCGACGCGTCCGGCGTCGTGCAGGCTGGCTGAAGCTGGGAGCGCCGACCTTGTGTATTGCGGTTCTGTTATCAGTGCCGCTGATGCAATCGGTCGCTGCGCGCGATCGCGGACAATTCGCCAATACCAGCCCCGATCTGAAAGCCTGGTTCGATAGTCTGCGCAGCGGTAAGGGTCCGTGTTGTTCCGATGCAGACGGCAGCGCCGTCAGCGATGTGGATTGGGAATCCAACAGCGGGCACTACAAGGTGCGGATCGACGGGATGTGGCTCGACGTACCTGACGAAGCTGTCATCACGGTGCCGAACCGCGTCGGTCGCACCATGGTGTGGCCGATACAGGGTTCGTCCGGCACAGTGATCCGTTGTTTCATGCCAGGTAGCATGACGTAGCTGGTCACAACGCCCGGCGGACCGATGCGAGCGCGGCGATCAGCGAGATCGCCGCGAGGACAATGACCGCGGCGCCATAGATATCGAGCGTGAGCGGCAGGCCGAGCGTCGGGATCGCCAAGCCTGCGACGATAGTCGGCAGGCTGAAGGCGAGATAGCAGATGATGAAAATTACGGAGAGCAATCCAGCGCGTTCATGCGCGGGGACCAGCGGCACAACGGTCCGGATGCTACCGAAGAATCCGGCGCCGAAGCCGAAACCGGCAATGACGGTGCCGACCAATAGTTGCGGGACGCTTTGTGTGTAGACCCCGCCCAGCGTGATCACCACGCCGAGAATAAGACACACCATGCTGCGGATCAGAATGGTGGTGCCAGGCCATTTGCGCGCCACCAGCATCGAGGCGGCACCGCTCAAGGTCAGCGCCGTCACGGCGATTCCACCAAGGAGAGGCGAATTCGATCCGGTGATGAGCCGGAGCAGCGAGGGCATCAGCGACAAGTAGAATCCGCCCAACGCCCAGACGGCAACGTTGCCCGGCGAGACCAGGGTCAAGGGTTGTCGCACGTGAGGCGGTACGGTCACGATCGGTCGGAGCGACGCCCATGCGCCGGGACGACGCGCAACCGTTTCCGGCATCCACCACAGCAGAATGGCTTGTATGAGCGTTACTGCGAGGAGCAGCAGATAGACCAGTTGGGTCGGCATTGGCGCGTAGCTGACGAGCACGCCTGATAGCAACGCGCCGATCCCTGTGCCCGTTACGGGCGTCAGGCTGTTCATCAGCGATCCGTGCGCGCGGTTCAGATCGAGCATGGCAGCACCGATGGTGCCGAAGGCAATGCCGGTTGCAAATCCCTGAATGGTGCGGGCGGTGATCAGTGCCACGACGGAATCTGCCGTAATGAAAACCAGCAGCGCCAGGACATTCAGGATCAGCGCCGAGAACATCACGGGCCGGCGACCGATATAATCCGACAATCCCCCGACCGTCAGCAGCGCAACCAGCAGACTGAGCGCATAGGCGGAGAACACCGTCGTGACCATGACCGGCGAGAGGTGCCAGTGGTCCTGATAGATCCGGTAGAGTGGTGTCGGTGCGCTGGCGAACATGGCGACAGTGCCGAGCGTTGCGATCTGAAAAATAATGGCAGCGCGACGCGTCATCACGCCTTTCGGCCGGGCGTCGAGATTGCTGGACATCGGGGAAGAGACCTAATGGACAAGGTGGGGCAAGCCCAATGGTCGCTTCCGTCCTTGATTGATTTTACCGCTGTCCAATGCTTGCTCAGGTGATGCGCGGAGCAACAGCAGAGAAAGATGATGCATGCATGGCCAAGCCTTCACAACGGCGGCTGGCTCGCGCGCCCTGTGCGAGATTGCATGGCTCGTCTGGATCGCGCCCCTTAACACGGCGCGAATCTTTCCTATACTCAGGCTGTCACGAACAATGAAAGGAGGTGGTCCAGTGTCTAATTCCAAGCGCTGTCACCTCGCTGAGGCCGCCCGCTAGGCTCACTCTTTGAGCTTCGGAAGGGCGTCTCGGCGCCTGGTTCAGCGAGAACAGGGAAGGGGCGCGCCGAGTAATCGGTGCGCCCCTTCTTCTGAGCGCAAACCTGTCGCGCCGTGAAACATGACGCTTGATCTGCCGGTCATCCGTGACAATCTATCAGACGTTGCTTGTGTCCGGAGTAGCAGCAATGCCGGGAACACCGCGCGATCTGGCGGAGAGAATGGCCGCGCGCCAGCAGCGGCGTGCCATCGATGACGGCTATGTGCGCGAGAGCTTCACACAGCCACGCGAAAACGCCCGCAAGACGGCGCGGGCGTTTCTGGACCGGTTTCCGAAGCAGGCTTACATGAGCGAAGTTGAGCGCTGGCGCGAGCTGCCAGACGGCGACATTGAATTTACGATGCGGCGGCTGCGGACCGCTGATTGAGCTGACACGCGGCAATCATCTGGCTGATGTCGTGCTCGCTCATGCCTGTAGCGTCCGATTTTTCGACTGGATCGGCGGCACATGCGTGGATCGCATAGCCGATATCGAGAAGACGGCGCGGCGGATCTTCCTCGCCCAGGCCGACCTCCGTCACCAAACCACTCTCGACGGCATGCCGCCAGACATCTGATTTACTGGGGAAGGCCTTGCTGACTTTGACCGAATTTGAAAACAGCGCGTAGGGCATGCGGCAACCTCCGTGATGAGGCGATAACGCGGAATATGGCATCTGGTTGCGCTGCAGCAAGCCCCACTTTCGTTATCCACGAGGTCGTGATGATCGGTCGGCCGTCAGTCCCGCTGGGTAATCCGCAATTCCAGCAGCGCCATGGTCTGGAGCATCGTGGGATCGCGTTCACCCTCGCTTGTGGTGCGCAGGATGCTTTCGGCGATGGATTGCACGTGAGCGGAGTTGACGGGATGCGGCAGCGTTGAAACAGCCCCGTCCAGCGCTTGTTTCATCACTGAGATTGTGTCTGGCGGAAACGCGGCATGGGAAAAATTCTTCACGGTGGCTCCCGGGTTCAAACGGATAAACGCACCCAACTGTTCACGGGACAACAAGAGTTCGGGCGCGCGAATGTTCCTGCCGCAAAGTTGTGCAGATCCGTGGAGGGCGTCAGCTGCTGCGTGTCGGTGCCAGGTTCCGGAAACGGTCGCAGGGATGTCAGGATTCGGTGTCAGCCGGCCGAGCGGCTTTCTTCTTGGCGCCCTGTCGCAGAAATGTCGCGCCGATTTCCTCGCCATTGACCCAGGCCAGCTCGCAGCGACGGAACGCCAGTCCTGTGGACGACAGCAGCAGGAAGAATTCCTTGAGATTAATGCCCTCGATCGAACTCTCGACGATAAGGCGTGCGCCCGTCTCGGACACGTCCATGATGCGGCAACTGCGGCGCCATGTGCCGTCAATGGCCATGAGCCAGACAGGGAAACCGCGCTCGAACGCGACGCGGCCAGCATTTGGTTTTTCAGGGGTCATCGACGCTTCCTTGGCGCCGGGGATTTTAAATTGGATGGTGGTAACGGCTGGTAAATGCCGTTGACGGCAGACTTCGCGGTTCAGCACGCCATCGAGATGTTGTTTTCAAAGAGCGCCGCGGCGCACAGCCTTATTCGGTTGAATGGTGCAACCGCAACGACGGGTTTCAGACGCGGCGGTTGTGGAGGTGCGCGTTAAGCGCGAAGCGAGCGCCTAGTCTCTGGAAAAGCCGAATGGACACAGGCGTTTAAGGGCACCTGTGATGGTGCACTCGGAGCGATTCGAACGCCCGACCCTCGGAATCGAAATCCGATGCTCTATCCAGCTGAGCTACGAGTGCGACGGCGGCACCATAGCGGCGAAAGTCGCAAAAGCTAGCCCCGCGATGGGGGAGCGCAGCGGTTTTGCCTAACGTCGGGGAGGCTGCTCGCTATAGTCTGCCTTTATGAATCAAGGCCGACTCAAATCCGGTCCGGTGGATTTCGTCCTGTCCGGGTGGCTACCGACTGCGCTGCTTCTGATCGTGACCTTAGTGGTCGGTCCCGCGCTGGGCGGATTGTCGCGTCCGCTCTTCGTGGTCGGCTGCGCCGCTGCTGGCTGGCTGGCCTGGCAACGCAGCACCGCGGCCCATATCCAGTCGGCCATCCTGCTGTTTGCCTTCGCACCATTCGTGCGGCGCGTGGTCGATGTGTCGGTCGGCTACGACGCGGCCAGCATCATGCTGATCGGGCCGCTGTTGTTCATCCTGACGCCGTTACCGAGCCTGTGGACGTTGCTGTCGTCCCGCGAGCAGTTGCGCGATCCCTGGCTGATCGCGCCGGCTATCGTGCTGGCCTGCATCGCTTACGGTGCCATGCTGTCGGTTTTTCAGAATGACTGGATGAGCGCGGCGACAGGTGCGTTGAAGTGGGCGGCGCCCGTGCTTTACGGCATCGCTTTGCAGCAGCGCGCAAAGTCTGATGGCGAACTCGTCAATGCCATGGCGCGCATCTTTCTGGTGGTGCTGCCGCTGACGGGTCTCTACGGCATATGGCAATATGTCGATCCGCCGAGTTGGGATCGGTTCTGGATGAACTATGCCTCGATCCTGTCGGCAGGATATCCGCTGCCCTATATGGTGCGCGTCTTCAGCACGATGAACGGGCCCGCCACTTACGCGACCTTCACCGCGACGGGACTGCTGTTGCTGGGCTTCCTGAGACCGGGATGGCAGTCGCTGATTGCCCTGGCGCCCGCGGCACTGGGTCTGTTGCTGTCGCTGTATCGGACCGGCTGGATCGCGCTCGCGCTGGCCGTGGTGTTCTGCATGGTGTTTCAATCCACACGGCGGCGGGCGCTTGCGACCGGACTTGGCATCGTCGGCGCAGCCATGGCGGCGGTCCTGTTCACGCCCTTCGGCGATGTGATCACCGAGCGGCTGCAGTCGCTCGGCAGCGGTTCCGAGGATGGCAGCGGCAACGAGCGTCTCGAAGAATTCGTGACGCTGTGGAATACGCCTGACAGCATGGTGGTGGGATCTGGCTTCAGCTTCACCGATATCGGTGTCGCGGGCACCATGCCGGTCGATGGCCAGATCATTGCGAGCTGGCTCACGCTCGGCATTCCCGTCGGGCTGCTTTGTTTGGCAGCCTATATCTGGGTCGGGGTCTGGAGCACGTCTGCGGCATGGCGGATGCCGACCAAAGAAGGCGTGGTGCTCGGCGCTCTGTCGCTTGGCGGTATCCTGATTCACTTGCCTCTGACCAGTATCTCGTCAGGTGAGATATCTGCTCTGTTCTGGATGATCTTCGCGATGGCCTGTCCGCACGACCAGACTGTCAGACCTGCCGAGGATGCCGCGATGCCCCTGGAGCAGGCGCGAACCGGCAGAGTTTAGTCCGATCGGGCTGCCTGGCTGACAAACGGAGCGGGTGCAGGTTTGCGCCTCGGCAGTGGCGCAAGGCCGAGTGGTGCCAGCAGGTTCAGCCGCTGTAACACGACATGGGCTACCATGGGCAAGATCACGCCGGCCGCGGTGCCTGCGAGGAGATAGGCCCACGGCATTGGCGGCACGTGCAGCATCTGCATGATGATCCGCGTTCCCGACCCAGCCATGATGTGCAGCACATAGATCGTCATGGACATGACGCCGACGAGTGCAAGCCAGCGATGCCGCGTCTCGTTCAGCAATTTGCAAAGCAGCACCACGCCGGTGATGCCGAGAATACATGCCGGAAGCGAAGTCGCGCCATTTGCATCGAAGCCGGAGAGCGGTCCTCCAATCGCAACCGCCGCAGCGAAAGCGGTGGCGATCACGGTCAACATGATCCAGCCCGTTCGCCCATGAGGCTGCCACGCCATCACGATGCGGGTTGCATAGAGACCTGCGACATAAAACGGCAGGTGATGCATGGTGAGCGCAAGATCGGGCCGGATCGGCAACAGCATGAACACGATCAGACCGGCGAGCGCGACGACAATCATGATGGTGCGATTGGGAATGAGCACGGCCAGTACGTGGCAGATCATCAGGGCATACAGAAACCAGAATTGCGCCATCGGCCGATACCAGATCGCCATGAGGTCGCTGGCGGTGATGGGAATATTGGCATTGCGCGATATCAGCATGATCACGCCGCCCTGGATCAGCGACCACAGCACATAAGGGTAGGCGATCGTCCATGCCTTGCCGGCGAGGAACGGCCGAGCGCCGCGTGCGAGGCTGTGCTGCACGTTCAGGCCTGCGAGAAAGAAGAACAGCGGCATGTGGAACGTATAGAGCGTATAGCTCATCCACTGCGCGAGCGGTCCGTCAGGAAACAGATGCGGCGGTATCAGGCCGCCGAGTACGTGGCCATAGACCACGAGAATGACGCCTATACCGCGTGCAAAATCAATCCAGACCTGACGCGCGTGATCGCCTCGGGGGCCTGATATTGCTGCCTGTTCGATTGGTGATAGTTGCATCGTGGGCGCCGCTGGTTCTGATGATCTGGATCAGCAAGCCAATATACGCTGGGAGCCGTACGCCATCGTTAACGTCGATATGGGAAATCGTGCCCAATCGCACAGGTGTTTAGGCGCAAACGGGGCTTGATTTCTCGGTCATTTCGGTGCCCATCTGCCCGACAAGCTGCCGGCAAGCAGTTCTGTGCTCCATTGGTACGCCGACACGTTCAAGGACCTCTCGTGACTGACTACGTTCGCAAAATCCTGGACAGCCGCGTCTATGACGTCGCGATCCAGACGCCGCTGGACCCGATGGTTCGGCTGACCGCGCGCATGGGGAGCCCCGTGCTGCTCAAGCGCGAGGATTTGCAGCCGGTGTTCTCGTTCAAGATTCGTGGCGCGTACAACCGCATTGCAGGGCTGTCCGCGGAGCAGCGCGCGGCCGGCGTGATTTGCGCGTCGGCTGGCAATCATGCGCAAGGCGTGGCGCTGTCGGCGCAGCGGCTCGGGATCAAGGCAACCATCGTGATGCCGGTGACCACGCCGCCGATCAAGATCGATGCTGTCAGATATTGGGGCGGCAATGCCGTGCTGTTCGGCGACACGTTCGACGAAGCAGCGGCGCATGCGCGCAAGCTCGAGGCCGAGCAGAAGCTGACCTTCGTGCATCCCTATGACGATCCCGACGTGATCGCGGGGCAGGGCACTATCGGCATGGAAATCCTGCAGCAGCATCCCGATCCCATCGAGGCGGTGTTCGTGCCGATCGGCGGCGGCGGGCTTGCGGCCGGCGTTGCCTCCTTCATCAAATTTCTGCGCCCGGAGACCAAGGTCATCGGTGTCGAGCCAGTCGATGCCGCATCGATGAAAGCCGCGATAGATGCTGGCGAGCGCGTCGTTCTCAATCGCGTCGGTCTGTTTGCCGACGGCGTGGCCGTGCGCCAGGCCGGCGTCGAAACATTCCGTCTCTGCCGCGAATTGCTCGATGATGTGATCACGGCGGACACCGACGAGATGTGCGCTGCCATCAAGGATATTTTCGAGGATATGCGCGTGATTGCGGAGCCGGCCGGCGCCTTGGCGCTGGCAGGACTGAAGAGCTATGCCGCGAACAATCCCACGCGCACCGGCGCGCTAATTGCCATCAACAGCGGCGCCAACATGAATTTCGATCGCTTGCGGCACGTCGCAGAGCGTGCCGAGGTCGGTGAGGCCCGCGAGATCCTGCTGGGCGTGACCATTCCGGAGCAGCCCGGCAGTTATCGCCGCTTCATCCAGACCATTGGCAATCACAACATTACCGAGTTCAACTATCGCTATGCCGATGCCAAGGAAGCCAATGTCTTTGTCGGCCTGAAGCTGAGCGGCGCGAAGAACGACAAGGGCGAGCTGATCGGGCAGTTGCAGGCGCTCGGCTACAAGGTGCTGGACATCAGCGCGGACGAAACGGCCAAGCTGCACATCCGCTATATGGTTGGCGGGCGAGCACCGCCGGCTTTGCGGGACGAGGTTATCCTGCGCTTCGAGTTCCCGGAGCGTCCGGGCGCCTTGCTGAAATTCCTCGACCAGATGGGCGCGGACTGGAACATCACGCTGTTCCACTACCGTAACCACGGTGCGGATTACGGCCGGGTGCTCGTTGGGATTGAAGTCCCGCAGGCCGACCGGCCGACCCTGACGCAGCGGCTGACCTCCCTCGGCTATCCCTATGAGGACGAAACACAAAATCCGGTCTACCGGATGTTCCTGAACGGCTAGGCCGGGTGGGGCAGAGAGTGAGGCAGGGCCGGTTTCTGCCTTTTTTTCGCTCAAAGGCGATGCTTAACGGAATACTAGCACTGTCCGGCCAGAGTCGGGCGGTGTGCTGATGCCGGAAAAGGGCGTTGGCTTGGGGTCCCTTACCGGTTTCATCACGCGATGCGTCTTTCGCTGCTGCCTGTCCTGATGTCCCTGCTGGTGCTGTCCGTGGCTCCGGCCAAGGCAGATTTGCGCATCACCCGCGACCACGGCGGCTATGTCGAGGAATACAAGGCCAAGTATGAGCGCATCCGCGACCGCAAGGAGCGGGTGATCATCGACGGCATCTGCAATTCGGCCTGCACCCTGGTGTTCGGCATCGTGCCGATGAACAAGGTCTGCGTGACTCCGCGCGCCAGCTTGGGCTTCCATCAGGCCTATTACGACAAGGCCTTCACCTTCGGCATGAAGGTGATCAGCTACGAGGGCACCTCAGACCTGATGGCCTATTATCCGCCGCCGGTGAAAGACTGGCTGGCACGCAACGGCGGTCTCACGCCGGAAATGAAAAAGATCAAGAACGGCATGGATCTCTGGAAGATCGTCGATCCCTGCCCGGAAGAGTTTTTCTAGCTTTCAATCTTCAATCGACCTGAATGCCTTCGCGGTCATGACACCGCGAGCCGCGCATCGCCGCGCCTGATCAGCGCCAGCGCGATCAGCACCGTCGGCGCGAGAATGCAGGCGGCGAGGGCGACGATCTGCCACTGCGACAGCGGATTGATGCCGCCGCCGGGTGTCGCCATCACGAAGCCACCGATCACCAGCAGCACACGTAGTGGCCATTCCATCGCGCCCGCACGGCGGAGATCGCCGACATAGGCTTGATAGCCCTGAATGCCGCCGCAGATGAAGACAATGCCGAGACAGGCAAGGCCGGTGAGGCCGAACGCTTCGAGGTAGGGGCTGTCGCCCTGCAATAGCAGCGCCGGATTCAGCACGAAGAAGAACGGGATGAAATAGATGATGCTGCCGACCCACATCGACTCCCAGCCGGTCTTCATCGCCGGCGCGCCGGCAATGCCGGCGGCGGCAAAGGAGGCGATGGCGACCGGTGGCGTGATCGAGGACAGCATGCCCCAATAGAAGATGAACATGTGCACGGCCATCTTGTTGAGGCCGAGCTTCTCCAGCGCCGGTGCAACAAGGATAGCGAGGAAGATGTAGCAGGACGTCGTCGTCAGGCCGAGGCCGAGGATCAGGCTGGTGAAGGCGCACATGATCAGCAGCAGGAAGACGTTGCCGCCGGCGATCGCCAGAAGGTCGTTGGCCAGGCTCGAGATTACACCGGTGAGTGAGAACGCACCGATCAGCAGGCCACAGCCGGCGAGAATGGCGATCAGTTCGACGAAGGTCTTGCCGTTGAGTTCGAGGAAGTGGATCCAGCGCGCGCCGCCCCAATTCTTGCCAGGGAAGAATTCATTGAGCGCAGCGAGGATGCACATTCCCCATAGATAGGCGTTCTGCAGATCGAGCCAGATCATCAGCCCGGTCAGCGCAATCGAGAGCGCCAGGACGGCGGTGTTGCCCTTCTTCCACGGTGCCGGGCCTGACCATTGATGCAGGATGACCAGCAAAGCGGTGGCGTAGAACGGCGCGTGGCTCTCGCGTTTGAAGTACAGCAGCATCACGACAAGGATCGCGATGACAAAGAGATAGTACCAGCCCTCCTTGAGCGCGTCCATGAAGCGGGGCAGTTCCTCGCGCGGGATGCCTTCAAGCTTGTGACGCGCGGCGTAGCTGTCGACCTGCGCGAACAGACCGAAGTAATACAAGATCGACGGAATGGTGGCGGCGAGGGCGACGTCGGCGTAACTCGTGTTCATGAACTGTGCCATGACGAAGGCCGTCGCGCCCAGCACCGGTGGCGCCAGCACGGCGCCGGTGGACGCGCAGGCTTCGATCGCTCCTGAATAGGACGGCGTGAAGCCGGTTTTCTTCATCGCGGGGATCGTCATCGTTCCAGCGGTGAGCACATTGGACACGATGCTGCCGCCTACGGTGCCGAGCAGGCCAGATGCAAAGATGCACACCTTTGCCGCGCCACCACGGAAGGTACCGCACATCGCGAAGGCGATGTTGATGAAGAACTTGCCGGCACCTGTCATCATCAGCGCCGTGCCGAACACCAGGAAGCCGATCACGGTGTCGGCAAATGCCTGGATCGGAATGCCGAGCAGGCTTTCGCCCGACAGCACGTGATAGGCCGTGGTCTGCTCCAGCGTCGACTGGGTGCCGCGGAACGGTCCGAGCCATTTGGCGTCGGCAAACAGTGGATACAGCGTGAAGGGGAAGACGCTGAGCAACAGGCTCCAGCCGCCGGTGCGGCGCAGCGCCTCCATCAGCACGAACCACATCACGAGGCCTGCGGCGATCACGGGTTTAGGTGCGCCGTCGAATTCCCAGCCAAATTGCGCGGCCTTGCGGATGTTCATCATCAGGAAGATCGCGGCCGCGAAAGTGGCGACGAACAATACGACGTCGTACCATGGCACACGGTCGAGATCGGCCTTCGACGTTCCCGGAAAGATCAGGAACGTGAACGGCAGCATCAGCGCGATTAGCAGATAGAAATATTCGGTGTTGAGTTGCGTGACATCGACGAAGAAACGCAGCGAAAATTGCTGGTTGATGCAGAGCAGGATGGTCGCGAGGGTGGCTAGTATCAGTGCCCAGCGCCACACGCCGTGCAAGGCGCGAACGCGCGAGACCTCGGATTCCTGGAGGTCGGCGACCCCATGGGGATCGTCAAGTTCCATTTTTACGGGGATGTCGGATGCGGGCCGCGCATGATCGGGTGACGAAATTGACATAATGGCCCCGATTATTGTTCGCGGTTACAGCTAAAAATAACGACGTTATTCGAAGCCGTTCGCCATGCCGACCTTCTTGAGCGCAGCCGCGCGGGCCGTCATCCAGCCGTCGAGAAACTCCTTTTCACCGGCTGATGCACTGGCCTTGGCGTATTCGCTCCATGCCGCCTTCAAGACGTCCTGCCGCTTCAGCAGTCCGTCATTGTGTGTCTGGTCTTCTGGCGTCCAGTTGCCGGCTTCCTTGAGCGCTTTCACGGCGCCGGGATGAAACGGAACGACCCATTTCATGGACTGCGCCTTTACGGCGAGGCCTAACGCGCCTGGTGCGTTGTCCTTGTAGGCGTCAAAGTTGACGATCATCGCCTTGGTGATCGCGTAGATCTGATCTTCCGCCTGCAAGCCGTAGACGGTCGCGACGGGGTAGGGGTAGGTGCTTATGTTGACGGGCGCTGATGCCGTGATGCCCGCGCCGCAGGTCGCGACATGCGGATTGAAGAACGGTGCCACACGCTTGACGCGCTCCCAGCCGGCCTTGTCTTCCGCGGGGAGGGGCGGCCAGATGATGCCGCGCGGCGATGTTTCGACTTCCTTGGCCGGGCCAGTGATGGTGGTAGCAAAGGCTGCATCGACGTCGTTGTTCACCATGCCTTTCCACATTGCACCGTAGCTTGCGAACTCGATCGGCTTGATGTCTGCCTTGGTGAGACCGCCAAACGCCATGATCGCAAGCGAGTTCTGGTTCAGGGCAGGTGAGCCGACGACGAAGCCGACGCGTTTGCCGCGTAGATCCTTGATCTCTTTCACACCGATATCGCGAGCGACGCCGAGCGAGGCGCCATTACAGTCGATGGTCGACAGCGTGACCTGCGCTGGCTGAGGGCCCCATTCCTTGACGCCGAATTCGAACACGCCTTCCTGCGCGAAGTAGATGCCCGAGCCCATCCAGGCAATCGTGGCGCGACCGGCGCGCAATGGCGCCAGCCGCGCGACATCATTGCCGGCAGGCAGCACACGCACATCGGTGGAATATTTGTCCTTCATCATCTTGCCGACGGCGACGGCGATGTTGAAGCCGGCAGTGCCGGTGTCATAGGCGGTGACCGCCATGGTCGGTGGAAGCTTGATATCCTGTGCGCATACAGCGCCGGTCGTACTGAGCACGGCAACGGACGCCAGCGCGATGAGCCGGTGAAGCATTTTCCCCTCCAGATGCATTCGCTTTGCGAATTGCTTTTTATTGTTCGGCGATCATGTCATCGCCGTCAGGCGCTGGCAATGTCCTGAGGCAGTTTGCTGGATGATGGGAGCGGTCACCATCTCAGACAGAATGCCGCAGCACATTGGTAAGGTAGTCGAGACCGTCACTGCATGTCTGCTCACGTCTCGACTGTGCCGAGCAACTGTCCTTCCGTGACCACGTCGTCGACCGCAACGATCATCGATTTGATTTTACCTGCGGCAGGAGAGGCGACCGGAATTTCCATCTTCATGGCTTCGACAAAAGCCACCTCGTCTCCTTCATTCACGGAATCGCCGGTTGCGAGCGGCAGTGAGCAGATGCGGCCGGCGACTTCGCTGAGGATCTTGATCTCTGGCATGGTGTTCTCCGCGATCACGCGGGCGGCTGCTCGCTATAGGTGTAGCGCCGACGCGACCGGACAATTCCTAAGAATGAGAAGAAACGAGCAGCTTGGTGTTGTCGCCGCAGATTGCCTGAGGTAGCGTAGCCCGCAAGTGGAATATAATTCCGCACAGTGGAACGGGACGGCGGCGCACATCGGGGCAATCCAACGGATTGGCTCCCCGCGAGATGCGTCGTTTTAAGGAAAACGCATCATGGGACGACGTTCGGAACGGCTCAGCAAACAAGGCATGCTCGCCAGCGATCTGGCAGGCGACGGCGATGTGATCCAGGTGGTCTCGCGCGCCTTTGATATTCTTCGCTGCTTCGAGGGCCATGATGCCCGGCTTGGTAATCTCGAAATCTCCAATCGCTGCGGCCTGCCACGCTCCACCGTATCGCGCCTGACGCATACGCTGACGCGCATGGGCCAGCTCGCCTATCTGCCTGCAGATCAGAAGTACCGCATCGGATCGAGTGCGGTCGCGATGAGTGCTTCGATGATGCGGGGACTTCAGGTGCGCAACCTGATCCGCCTGCGTTTGCAGGAAGTGGCGGAGCAGGTACCTGGCACGATCGGCTTCACGATTCCCGATCGTTTCCACATGGTCTATCTCGAATATGCCCGCGCCGATCACGCGCTCGGATTGCATTCGACCACCGGCAGCCGCATTGCCATGGGCCGGACCGCAGCCGGTCATGCCTACACCGCAGCGCTCGACGAAGACGTCGGCAATGCTCTGATCAACGATATTGCGCGCGAAATGCCCGAGGACGCCAAGATCCTGCGCGGCAAGATCGTTGGGAACCGTGAATGTCTGCGTGACAACGGCTACGTCCTCGCAGGTGGCCTTTGGTCGCCGCATATCACCGGCATTGCGACGCCGATCTGGTCGCCGCAGTATCAGACCTATGTGGTCGTCACCATCGGTCTGCTTGCCGCCATGTATGACGAGCAGCGCCTGCAGGACGAGATCGCTCCGATCCTGCGTCAGCTCAGCGGCACGATCAGCATGATGGTTCAGAACGCAGATAGCGGCCTGACCAGTGCGCCCGTTCCAGATGCGCCTCCCGCGCCAACAGCTCAGAAAAAAATGCTCCCGGAGGGAATGAATGAACTGGAAGCCGGAACTCGACGACCTCGCCCGGCGCGAAGCCTTCGCGCGGGAGATGGGGGGCGCTGACAAGGTCAAGCGGCAGCATGACCAAGGCCGGCTCACAGTTCGTGAACGTATCGACAGACTGATAGATGCAAAAAGCTTTCACGAAGTCGGGGCAGTCTCCGGCATCGGTGAATACGATGCGTCTGGCGAGCTGAAGCATCTGACGCCGGCGAATTGCGTGTTCGGTCGTGGCAAGATCGACGGCCGGCCTGTCGTCGTTGTTGGCGATGACTTCACCGTGCGCGGCGGTTCGGCTGATGCGTCGATCTCGGCCAAACCGCTGATGGCAGAGGAAATGGCGCATGACTTCCGGCTGCCGATCATTCGCGTGATCGAAGGCTCCGGCGGCGGCGGCTCGGTCAAGACCATCGAGACCAGGGGCGCAGCCAATCTGCCGGGCGGCGTCGGGGGCACGCGCTGGTACTGGTACACGACGTCCAATCTGGCGCAGGTGCCGGTCGTTGGCCTTGGCCTTGGTTCAGTCGCCGGCCTCGGCGCTGCGCGGCTCGCAGCCAGCCATTATTCGGTGATGACGAAGAATTCCGCGATGTTCGTTGCAGGGCCTCCCGTGGTCGCGCGCCTCGGCCAGTCGCTTGAGAAGAAGGAGCTCGGCGGCGCCGATATCCAGACGCGCGCTGGCGGCGTCGATCATGCCGTGGAGACCGAAGAGGAGGCATTCGCCTGCGCGCGGCGCTTCCTGTCCTATCTGCCATCGTCTGTCTATGACTTGCCGCCCACGATCGCCTGCAATGATGATCCCGAACGTGCGGAAGAATCTCTGCTGAAGGCCGTGCCGCGCAACCGCCGGCAGGTCTACAAGATGCGCCCGATCATCGACGCCGTCGTCGACAAAGGCTCGTTTTTCGAGATGGCGGCGAATTTCGGCCGGCCGATCATCACCGGTTTTGCGCGTCTCGAAGGCCGTGCGGTACTGCTGCTTGCCAGCGATCCGTTCCACTATGGCGGCTCGTGGACCGCGGAAGCCTGCCAGAAGGTCGTGCGCTTCGTCGACCTCGCTGAGACGTTCCATCTGCCTGTCGTCTATCTCATGGATTGCCCGGGTTTCATGATCGGGCTCGATGCGGAGAAGGCAGCGACCATCCGTCACGGCGTGCGCGCCATGGCCGCGGTCAATCAGACCACGGTGCCGTGGTGCACGATCATCATCCGCAATGCGTTCGGCGTCGCTGGCGTGGTGCATCAGCCGGCCAACCGGTTCTCGATGCGTTACGCATGGCCTTCGGCCTATTGGGGCTCGCTGCCGCTGGAAGGTGGCATCGAGGCGGCCTATCGCGCCGAGATCGACGCGGCGGACGATCCAAAGCTCAAGCAGCAGGAAATCGAGGAGCGCCTCAACAAGCTGCGCTCGCCATTCCGTTCGGCCGAGAAGTTCTGGGTCGAGGAAGTCATCAACCCCACGAAGACGCGCTCGCTGCTGTGTGAGTTTGCACGTCTTGCCGAACCGCTCCGCACGGCAGGTCCGTCACGGCTCGCGATGCGGCCGTAAGCTATATTCGCCGCAGTAGCACGCTGGCGTTGACGCCGCCGAAGCCGAAGCCATTCGAGAGCACGTGCTCCATGGCCATCGGCCGCGCCTTGCCGCGGATCAGATCGATGCCATCGGCAGACGGATCGGGATTTTCGAGATTGAGCGTGGCCGGAGCGATCTGGTCACGCAGCGCGAGGATTGCGTAGACCGCCTCAAGCCCTCCGGCTGCACCGAGCAGGTGGCCCGTGGCGGATTTGGTCGAGCTTACAGCGACTCCGCCGTTCGTTCCGAAGATCGACTTGATCGCTTCGAGCTCGCCGTGATCGCCGACCGGCGTCGATGTCGCGTGGGCGTTCAGATGCTGGACATCGGCAGGCGTGATACTGGCCTGTGCCAGAGCGATATCCATCGCGCGCCTGGCGCCATCGCCGTCCTCGCGGCCGGCTGTCATATGGAACGCATCGGAGGTCGTACCGTAGCCGATCAGTTCGGCAATCGGTTTCGCGCCGCGTGCCAGGGCATGGTCGCGTTCCTCGAGCACCACGATGCCGGCACCTTCGCCCATGACAAAGCCGTCGCGGTCGCGATCGAACGGGCGCGAGGCGCGCTCCGGATTGGCGACGAAGTCGGTGGAGAGCGCGCGAGCGGCGGCGAAGCCGCCGAGGCTGACACGGTCGATACAGGCTTCGGCACCCCCGGCGATGGCGACATCCGCTTCGCCGGAGCGAATGAGACGCACTGCATCGCCGATCGCCTGCACACCCGCGGCGCAGGCTGTCACGGGTGCGCCGAGCGCGCCTTCGAAGCCGTAGCGGATCGAGATGTGACCGGCGGCCAGATTGACCAGGAACGAGGGCACGGTGAACGGCGACAGCCGGCGGATACCCTTGGTGTCGGTGGTGCGGACGGCGTCGGCAATCGCCGGAAAGCCGCCGATGCCCGAGGCGACGATCGTGGCCGTGCGCTGGCGTTCTCGCGCATTCTTGGGCTGCCAGCCCGCCTGCGCAATGGCTTCATCGGCAGCCATCAGCGCAAACAGGATGAAGCGATCCATCTTCTTCTGATCCTTGCGCGGCGCCGCCTTGTCGGGATCGAAACCGCCTTCCGGATCGTTGGCGATGTCAGGTACCTGGCCACCGACCTTGGCGGCGAGATCAGCTGTCATGGCCTCCGGCAACAGGCGGAGACCGGATTGACCTGCGAGCAGCCGAGACCAGTTGATCTCGACGCCGCAACCGAGCGGCGACACCGCTCCCATCCCCGTAATTACAACGCGGCGCATGATGTATTCCCGTTCTGATATGAGTGGCGAGCGGCCTGAATCCCGTGGGGATCAGGCGGTCGCGACCTTCTTGTCCTTTGAAATCGCCAGCACGATCAGCGCTGCAATAATACATAGCGCACCTGCCGCGAAAAAGGCAGGCAGATAGCTGAGCAGGACCGTGCGCGACAGGCCGGCGCCGAATGCCGCCGTTGCTGCGCCCAGTTGATGACCGGCGAAGATCCAGCCGAATACCAGACCCGCGCGTTCAGGTCCAAACTTCGACGCTGTAAGCCGCACGGTGGGCGGCACGGTGGCGATCCAGTCTAGGCCATAGAACAGCGCGAACAGCGACAGACCGTAGAACGAGAAGTCGGTGAACGGCAACGCCAGCAGCGAGAGGCCACGCAGGCCGTAATACCAGAACAGCAGGTAGCGGTTGTCGTAGCGATCGGACAGCCAGCCTGACGCGATGGTACCGACGAAATCGAACACGCCCATCGCCGCAAGCAGTCCGGCCGCCTGAATCTGCGGGATGCCGAAGTCGAGGCACATCGGGATCAGGTGCACCTGCACGAGCCCGTTGGTGCTGGCGCCGCAGATGAAGAACGTGGCGAACAGGATCCAGAACACCTTGGTCTGGGCAGCATCACGCAGGGCACCGAGCGCTGCCGCCATGATCGGCGAGGTGTTCGGTGGCGGCGCGGCCAGCGGTTCGGTGCTGGTGTCGCCATAGGGGCGAATGCCGATGTCGCTGGGACGGTCCCGCATCACCAGCAGCACCCCGAGCGCGGCTATGGCCAGCATCACGCACATCAGCGCCAGTGCCCAGCGCCAGTTGCTGTGCTCGGTGATGCTGGCGAGGATCGGCAGGAAGATCAACTGGCCGGTGGCCGCGCTCGCGGTGAGGATACCCACGACGAGACCACGGCGTGCGCTGAACCAGCGCGCTGCGACGGTGGCGCCGAGCACCAGCGCCGTCATCCCAGTGCCAATACCAACGGCGACGCCCCAGAGCGCCATGAGCTGCCAGACCTGCGTCATTCCGAGCGACAAGATGAGGCTTGCAGCAACGACGAGCAGGGCGATCAGCGTGACGTTGCGCAAGCCATAACGGTTCATCAGCGCCGCGGCGAACGGTGCCATCAGGCCGAACAGCACGAAGCGGATCGACATGGCGGAGGAAATCTCTGCGGTGCTCCAGCCGAACTCCTTCTGCAGCGGCACGATGAAGACGCCGGGCGCGCCAACCGCTGCAGCGCTGACCAGCGCCGTCACGAAGGTCACGGCGATCATCGCCCATCCATAGTGAATGTTGCGGCGGGCGAGGGCAGTGGAGAGCCATCCGGAAATCATCTGGTTTCCTGCAATCAATGAGAATAGGCGTCGCGGCGACCACCGCCGCGACGATCATATCTGGGAAAGGCGGTTCAGTGAACGATGCGTTCGATGGCGATCGCGGTCGCTTCACCGCCGCCGATGCACAGCGCCGCGACGCCGCGTTTCAGCCCTCTGGCTTCCAACGCATGCAGCAGCGTCACGATCAGCCGCGCACCGGTCGCGCCGATCGGATGGCCCAGTGCGCAAGCGCCGCCATTGACGTTGAGCTTCTCACGAGGGATACCAAGGTCGCGTTGCGCGGCCATCGGCACCACGGCAAAGGCCTCGTTGATTTCGAACAGATCGACATCGGCGACGCTCCAGCCGACCTTGTCGAGCAATTTGCGGATTGCCGGAATGGGCGCGGTCGTGAACCATTGCGGTTCCTGGCTGTGCGTGGCGTGGCCATGGATCACGGCCAGCGCGGGCAGGCCCTCACGATCCACGAGGGAACGCTTGGCCAGCACCAGGGCGGCAGCGCCGTCGGCATTGGCGGACGAAGCAGCGGGCGTGATGGTGCCGTTACTGCGGAAGGCTGGTTTGAGGTTCGGGATCTTGGCGGGATCGACCTTCAGCGGATGTTCGTCATTGCCGATCTCGCGTGGTCCGGACTTCTCGACGATGGTCAGTGGCGTGATCTCTGCCTTGAAGGCGCCGCTCTCCACCGCCTTGCGCGCGCGGGTCAGCGTTTCGATCGCATAGGCGTCCTGATCTCCGCGCGTGAACTGATAGGCCTCAGCGGTGGCTTCGCCGAAGTCACCCATCGAGCGACCGACCTCATAGGCATCCTCAAGCCCGTCCATCAGCATGTGATCGATGATGCGATCATGGCCGACGCGATAACCGCCACGCGCCTTCTGCAGTAAATAGGGCGCATTGGTCATGCTCTCCATGCCGCCGGAGACGACGATCTCGGCCGAACCGGCATGGATGATGTCGTGGGCAAGCATGGTCGCCTTCATGCCGGAGCCGCAGACCTTGTTGATCGTCGTGGCCCCGGTGGCATCCGGCAGCTTGGCACCTCGGGCGGCCTGGCGGGCGGGCGCCTGACCCTGGCCGGCGGGAAGCACGCAGCCCATGAAGACTTCATCGATGCGCTCGGGTGTCAGTTTCGCGCGTGCCACGGCGGCACCGATCACGTGGCTGCCGAGCTTGTGGCCGGAGAAGGGCGATAGTTCGCCCTGGAAGCGGCCGAGCGGAGTGCGGGTGGCCGAGACGATGACGACCGGATCTGAAGCTGCGGACATGATGGAGGCTCCTTCGCGCAAGCGCGGGTCATTTGGATGACACTCATCATATGATGCGCTGCAAGATACGCAATGCCGGCCTGTGCAAAATTCTCGTGAGGTCGAGCTGCTAGCGTTTGCGGTCGATGAAACCCTGCATCAGTCGCTGCGGCTCGCCGGTCAGATAGGCCTCGCCGAACACGCCGACGCTGAGATTGACGGATTCCTTCAGCGGCAGCTCTTCCCACTGTTTCAGCAGGGCTTTTTGCGACCGCATAGCCTCGGGTCCACACTCGAGTATGGCTTCGATCGTCTTTTCAACTTCGGCATCAAGCGCACCTTCGGCCGCAACCACATCGACCAGACCCCAATTGAGCGCGGTCGGTGCATCGATGGTGGCGGCGGTCATGATCAGCCAGCGGGCACGGCCCCAACCGATCAGGCGCGGCAAGAGGGCAGCGTGAATCACCGAGGGGATACCGACTCTGACCTCGGGCATGGCGTATTTGGAATCATGCGACGCGATCCGGAAATCGCAGGCGGCAGCAAATTCGAGGCCGCCGCCAAGGCACCAGCCGGGGATGCGGGCGATCACAGGCGCGGGAAAAGCGCGGGCGGCTTCGCAGAGATCGCGCAAGCCGGAAATGAACTTCTCGGCGGAGGCCTGATCCAGCGTCGCCATTTCCTTGATGTCGGCGCCGCCAATCATGCTCTTTTCGCTCTGGCCGGCGATGACAAGCGCGCGAATGGCGCGTTCTGTGGCCAATACCTCGATGCCTTCGCGAACGCCCTTGATTGCGGCTGAATTGAGAATATTGAGTGAGCCGGCGTTGCAGATCGTCAGCCGAACTATACCTCGCGGGTCACGTTCGACACCGCAATGGGGATTGAGCATATGCATGAAATCGTCTCGTCCCTTGGCATTTCCTTGGGCCGGCGCGGATCGCCGGTCTTGCTCCTATCAATTCCGCGTCAAACTGCGGTGTTGTCAAGGCCTGCGGCCAGGAGTGCGTTGCGCATGCGGAGCAGCGTGAGTAATATGATCGACATCATCTATTTGTTTTGAATGGACCGCCGATGCGCTATTCGAAGGAACACAAGCTCGAGACGCATGCGCGGATCGTGAAGAAGGCTTCCGTGCGTCTGCGCGAAAAAGGCGCGCATGGCATCGGCGTGGCTGACCTCATGAAGGACGCGGGTCTGACCCATGGCGGCTTCTACGCGCATTTCGATTCGCGTGAGGCGCTGGTGATTGAAGCCTTCGCCTATGCGATGGACCGATCGACCGATCGCTGGCGTCAGCTGGCCGGACAGGCGGCGCCGGATCAGCGTCTGGCGACGATCGTGGATTCCTACCTGTCGCCGCAGCACCGCGACAACCCAGGTCATGGCTGCGCCGTCCCGGCGCTGGGCGCTGAGATCGCGCGCGAGAGCCCCAAAACGCGCAAGGTGTTTGCCGCCAAGCTCGATCAGATGATCGAGATGATGTCCGAGCAGTTTCATGGCGGACCGAGCAAATCGGCGCGCAGACAGGCGATGGCGGCGCTTGCCACCATGATGGGCACCATCGTGCTCGCCCGCGCCGCCGGCAATGGCGAGTTGTCCGAGGAGCTTTTGAGCGCTGGCCGCGAGGCCGTGCTGGGCCGTGCTGCAGCGCCGAAGCCGACAGCGTCCAAGGTTGAGGCTCCCAAGAGCGGGGCTAGAAAGCCGACTGCAAAGAAGGCGGCAACCAAGGCCGTATCTGCCGCCAAGAATTGATAATCGGCGCACTGCCTGCGACATTGTCGCGGCGGTGACATTCTGACAGGGCTAAACTGCAGCGAGCCTGCAATTTCGCAAATCCGCCGCGCGTGCAGGGCCTTTCCAAACGCCATAAAGCCTGATCAACATCGGGCCAAATTTGGCTCCCAGGAGGAAACGCATGCGCACGATTGGACATTTCATCGGCGGCCGTGAGGTCGAGGGCAAGTCGGGGCGTTTCGCCGACGTTTTCGAGCCGATGACTGGCGAAGTTCAGGCCAAGGTTGCGCTGGCCTCCAAGGCCGAAATGCGCGCCGCGGTTCTCAATGCTGCCGAGGCGCAGGTTGCCTGGGGCAACACCAATCCGCAGCGCCGCGCCCGCGTGCTGATGAAGTTCCTCGAACTCGCCAACCGCGATTACGACAAGCTGGCCGATTGCCTGGCGCGTGAGCATGGCAAGACCGTGCCGGACGCCAAGGGCGATATCCAGCGCGGCCTGGAAGTGATCGAATTCGCCTGCGGCATTCCGCATCTGATGAAGGGCGAATATACCGAAGGCGCTGGTCCCGGCATCGACATCTATTCGATGCGCCAGGCGCTCGGCGTCGTCGCCGGCATCACGCCGTTCAACTTCCCGGCGATGATCCCGATGTGGAAATTCGGTCCGGCCATCGCCTGCGGCAATGCGTTTATCCTGAAGCCCTCGGAGCGCGATCCCGGCGTGCCGATGATGCTCGCTGCGCTGATGATCGAAGCCGGTCTGCCGCCGGGCATCCTCAATGTCGTCAACGGCGACAAGGAAGCCGTCGACGCAATCCTCGACGACGAAGACATCAAGGCCGTTGGCTTTGTCGGCTCGTCGCCGATTGCCCAGTACATCTACGAGCGCGCTGCGGCGACCGGCAAGCGCGCCCAGTGCTTCGGTGGAGCGAAGAACCACGCCATCATCATGCCTGATGCGGATATGGACCAGACCGTCGATGCGCTGATCGGTGCCGGCTACGGCTCGGCTGGCGAGCGCTGCATGGCGATCTCGGTGGCGGTACCTGTTGGCAAGACCACCGCCGACCGCCTGATGGAAAAACTCATCCCGCGCGTCGAGAGCCTGAAGATCGGCACCTCCGTGGATCCGTCGGCTGACTTCGGTCCGCTGGTGACCAAGGAAGCCGTCGACCGCATCAAGAACTATGTCGATATCGGCATCAAGGAAGGCGCCACGCTGGCCGTCGATGGCCGCGGCTTCAAGATGCAGGGCTACGAGAACGGCTTCTATATGGGTGGCTGTCTATTCGACAACGTCACCAAGGACATGCGCATCTACAAGGAAGAGATCTTCGGGCCCGTGCTGTCGGTAGTGCGTGCCCACGATTACGAAGAAGCTCTCGCGCTGCCGTCGGATCATGACTACGGCAACGGCGTTGCGATCTTCACCCGCGATGGAGATGCAGCCCGCGACTTCGCGGCCAAGGTCAATGTCGGCATGGTTGGCATCAACGTGCCGATCCCGGTGCCGATCGCCTATTACACCTTCGGTGGCTGGAAGAAGTCCGGCTTCGGCGATCTCAACCAGCATGGTCCGGATTCGATCCGCTTCTACACCAAGACCAAGACGGTCACCGCGCGCTGGCCATCGGGTGTCAAGGAAGGCGCCGAGTTCTCGATCCCGTTGATGAAGTAAGAACACGCAAGCGGCCCGGCGCTCCCAAAGGTGGTGCACCGGGCCGTTTCATTTTCCCGGCTGATCAACAATCAACAAGAAGGGCGTGATGCAATTCGCTCTCGATGAGGAACAGACCGCTATTCGCGACATGGCGCGCGAATTCGCTGCGGAAAAGATCGCTCCCTTTGCGCTCAAATGGGACGAGGACAAGCATTTTCCGAAAGAGGTGATGCGCGAGGCGGCGCTGCTCGGCATGGGCGGCATCTATATCCGTGACGATGTCGGTGGCTCCGCACTGACGCGTTTCGATGCCGCGCTGATCTTTGAAGCGCTGGCGACCGGCTGCCCGACCACCTCGGCCTTCATTTCGATCCACAATATGGCGTCGTGGATGATTGATTCATATGGCAGCGAAGCGCAGCGCCGGAAGTGGCTGCCGCGTCTCTGCACCATGGAGCTGCTGGCGAGCTATTGCCTGACTGAGCCCGGCTCGGGATCGGATGCAGCGGCGCTGCGTACCCGCGCTGTCATCGACGGCGACCACTATGTGCTCAACGGCCAGAAGCAATTCATCTCCGGGGCCGGCGATACCGACGTCTATGTCGTGATGGTCCGTACGGGCGGCGAGGGCGCCAGCGGCGTCTCGACCATCGTGGTGGAGGCCGGTACGCCCGGTCTGTCGTTCGGCAACAACGAACGCAAGATGGGCTGGAACGCGCAATCGACACGCGCCGTGATCTTCGAAAATTGCCGCGTGCCGATCGCCAACCGGCTCGGTGACGAAGGCATCGGCTTCAAGATCGCCATGTCCGGTCTTGATGGTGGCCGTCTCAACATCGCAGCATGTTCGCTCGGTGGTGCGCAGTCGGCGCTCGACAAGTCGCTGAGCTACATGAAAGAGCGCAAGGCGTTCGGCAAGCGGCTCGACGAATTCCAGGCGCTGCAATTTCGTGTCGCCGATATGGCGACCGAACTGGAAGCCGCACGCACCTTCCTGTGGCGGGCGGCGGCGGCACTCGACCGCAAGGATGCCGATGCCGGCATGCTCTGCGCGATGGCCAAGCGCTTCGGCACCGATATCGGTTTCGAGGTCGCCAACGACGCGCTGCAGCTGCATGGCGGCTACGGCTATCTCGCCGAATACGGCATCGAGAAGATCGTGCGCGATTTGCGGGTGCACCAGATCCTCGAAGGCACCAATGAAATCATGCGGCTGATCGTGTCGCGCAAACTGATCGAGGGCGCGCGATGAGTTCGGACGTGGCAACGGGGACGGGCGACCTCATCGTCGCGCGGGAAGGTGCGGCCGGTGTGATCCGGCTGAACCGGCCGAAGGCGCTGAATGCCCTGACGTTGGAGATGACCCGCGAGATCGCCACGGCGCTCGACGTGTTCGAGAAAGATCCGCAAGTCGCGCTGATTATCCTCGAAGGTGCGGGTGAACGCGGATTGTGCGCCGGCGGCGATATCCGCGGTCTTTATGAGAGTGCCAAGGTCAAAGGCGATCTCGGCAAGATCTTCTGGCGCGAGGAATATATCGTCAACGCGCGTATCGCGAAGTTTCCAAAGCCCTATGTGGCCTATATGGACGGCTTTGTGATGGGCGGCGGCGTCGGTCTGGCCGGCCATGCCAGCCACCGCATCGTCACCGAGAAGACCAGGATGGCGATGCCGGAAGTGGGCCTCGGCTTCTTCCCGGACGTCGGTGGTACATGGCTGTTGTCGCGCGCGCCGGGCGAACTTGGGACGTATTTCGGTCTGACCGGGCTGACGGCAAATGGTGCCGATGCGCTTGCTGCACATATGGCGGACGTCCTGATCGACACCGTCAAATGGCCGGCATTGCGCGAGGCGCTGACACAGCTGTCGGCAGGTGCCGATGCCGCGTCGGTGATGACGACACTCAAGAAGTTCGGAGCTCCGGAACAAACCGGTCCAGTCACGGCGCAGCGTGCGCTGATCGATCGCGCTTTCGCCCATGACAGCGTCGAGGAGATCGTGGCTGCGCTTGAGCAGGACGGTTCAGATTTCGCGCTGGCGACGCTCAAGGCCATGTCCGACAAATCACCGCGGGGGCTCAAGGTTACCCTGAAGCTGTTGCGGCTAGCGCGCGCGTCGAAGTCGCTCGAGGAATGTCTGTCGCGCGAATATCTCGCGGCGCTGGAGGTGTTTGATAGCGCCGATTTCGTCGAGGGCGTGCGTGCGGCCATCATCGACAAGGATCGCAATCCGAAATGGCAGCCACCGGATCTCGAGGGCGTGACACCGGAGATTGTCGCGCACTATCTGGCCAAACGGGATGTTGAGCTGACCTTCTGAAGGTCGAGCGTTCTGAACGAAAGTTGGATTTCGCCGTTTTCATCAGGCTTTAAAAACAAACAAACGATCACGAGGGCAGGACATGACCAGCATTGCATTCATCGGTCTCGGCAATATGGGTGGCCCGATGGCCGCCAACCTGGTCAAGGCGGGCCACAAGGTGACGGGCTTCGATCTCGTCGAGGCGTCCCGCGCGCAGGCGAGGGCGGATGGCGTGACCATTGCTGACAAGGCGGTCGATGCCGTGAAGGGCGCCGAGGTCATCATCACCATGCTGCCGGCCGGCAAACATGTGGTGTCGGTGTGGAGCGAGGTCATTCCCGTGGCCGCCAAGGGGGCGCTGATGATCGATTGCTCGACCATCGACGTGGAAAGCGCACGCAAGGCGCATGAACTGGCGGCTGCGCAGAAGCTGCCGTCGGTCGATGCGCCGGTCTCCGGTGGCACTGGCGGCGCCAAGGGCGCGACGCTGACCTTCATGGCCGGCGGCGATGCCAAGGCGTTCGCGTCAGCCAAGCCGGTCCTCGAAGCCATGGGCAAGAAGATCGTCCATTGCGGGGATGCCGGCGCGGGGCAGGCGGCCAAGATCTGCAACAACATGATCCTCGGCATTTCGATGATCGGCGTCAGCGAGGCCTTTGTGCTCGCCGAGAAGCTAGGTCTGTCGCATCAGGCGCTGTTCGATGTGGCGTCGACCTCGTCAGGCCAGTGCTGGTCGCTGACCACCTATTGCCCGGTGCCGGGACCGGTGCCGACATCGCCGGCCAATAACGAATACAAGCCCGGCTTTGCCGCGGCGCTGATGCTCAAGGATCTCAGGCTGTCGCAGGAAGCCGCCAAGGCCGCCGGCGCCAGGACGCCGCTCGGCGCTCATGCCGAGAGCATCTATGAGACCTATGAGAAGGAAGGTCACGGCGGTGATGACTTCTCGGGGATCATTCATCACCTTAGGCATTTGATGCCGAAATAGCGGAGCGCGTCGGCATGACCACGTTCAAGCAGGCCCGCGCCTTCCTCCTCGAACACCGCACCGACTACGCCACCGCCGTTGCCGGCTTTCGCTGGCCCGATCCGGTCGACTTCAACTGGGCGCTCGACTGGTTCGATGCCGAACTCGCCCATGATCCCGTCAGCAAGGACCGGACCGCGCTCTGGATCGTCGATGCGGCCGCCAGCCGCGAGACGAAGCTGTCATTCGAGGTGCTGTCACGCCGCTCCAATCAGGTTGCCAATTTCCTGCGCGCGCAGGGGCTGAAGCGCGGCGATCATCTGTTGTTGCTGCTCGGCAATGTGGTGCCGCTGTGGGAGACCATGCTGGCGGCGATCAAGCTCGGCGTCGTCATCATTCCTGCCACCACGCTGCTGACCTCCGATGAATTGCAGGACCGGCTCGACCGTGGGCGCGCCAAGCTTGTGGTGGCGGCAGAGGACCAGGTCGCCAAGTTCGGCAGCCTGAAGACCGCGGGCATTGGTCAGATCGTCGTCAACGCCACGTCGCCACATGACGGCTGGCTCGCCTTCGAAAGCTCCGCGGATTTCCCCGGTACATTCACGCCGGATGGTTCGACCAAAGCCGACGATCCGATGCTGCTCTATTTCACCTCGGGCACCACGGCGAAGCCGAAGCTCGTGCGGCACAGCCAGCGCAGCTATCCCGTCGGCGGACTCTCGACGATGTTTTGGATCGGACTGCAGCCGGGCGACGTCCATCTCAATATCTCTTCACCGGGCTGGGCCAAGCATGCCTGGAGCTGCTTCTTTGCGCCATGGAATGCCGGCGCAACGGTGTTCGTGGTCAATCAGCCGCGTTTCGACGCCAAGGGCCTGCTTGCCACCATCGGCCGTTGCGGCGTGACGACACTGTGCGCACCGCCGACAGTGTGGCGGCTCTTCATTCAGGAGAAGCTTGCCACCTTCAAGGTCGCGCTGCGCGAAGTCTGTGGCGCCGGTGAGCCGCTCAATCCGGAAGTGATCGATCAGGTCAAGGCGGCCTGGGGCCTCACCATTCGCGACGGCTACGGCCAGACCGAGACCACCGCGCTGGCCGGCAATTCGCCGGGCCAGACCGTCAAGGTCGGCTCGATGGGCCGTCCGCTGCCGGGCTGGAAGGTTCGCGTTGTCGATGCCGATGGCAATCCGGCGAAGGAGGGCGAGGTCAGTCTCGTGCTCGGCGCCGATCGCCCGGCAGGACTGATGCAGGGTTATCAGGCCGAAGACGGTAGCGTCAGCGGTGCAAGCGGTGAGATCTATCGCAGCGGCGACGTCGTATTTGCCGATGACGATGGCTATCTCACTTTCGTCGGTCGCTCCGACGATGTGTTCAAATCATCGGACTATCGCATCAGCCCGTTCGAGCTGGAGAGTATCCTGCTCGAACACGATGCCGTGGCTGAGGCCGCCATTGTGCCGAGCCCCGATCCGATCCGGCTCGCCATCCCCAAGGCCTATGTGTTGCTGATCGGCGATACCGCGCCGTCCAAGGCAACTGCGCTGTCGATCTATCAGCATCTGCATGTGCGTCTGGCACCGTTCAAACGTATACGTCGGATCGAGTTCGTGACCGAGCTGCCGAAGACGATTTCGGGCAAGATTCGCAGGGTCCATCTGCGTCGGCTCGAACACGCCGACGATCGCAGCGATCCCTTGCGCGGCGTCGAATTTCGCGAAGAGGATTTCCCCGAATTGCAGGCACTCCGCGCGGCAGGATCGCAAGAGGGCGAGCGGTAATTTGGCGCGCTTTGCATGGCTGCAGCGCACAATTTCGCTTGGCGTCAGGGTGTGCGCTGTGGAATCTGCGCCCCGCAACGCAACTGGATTTTGAGGACTGAGACTGAATGAGCGCGATGATCGAACGTGATGCCTATATCGCCATGGTAGGCAAGGAAGTCGGCGTGTCGCCCTGGCATGTCATGGACCAGAAGCGTATCGATGCGTTCGCTGCGGCGACGGAGGATTTTCAGTTCATCCATGTCGATCCAGCGCGCGCAGCGGCGACGCCGTTCGGCTCGACAATTGCGCATGGCTTCCTGACCATGTCGATGCTCTCGGTCTTTTCCTATGAGGCTCTGCCGCAACTCGCCGATGTCGCCATGGGCGTCAATTACGGCACCGATAAAATACGTTTCGTGTCGCCGGTGAAAGCCGGCGCGCGCATCCGCGGTCGCTTCACGCTCACCGAGGCGACGTTGCGCAAGCCGAAAGAATTGTTCACACGCACCCATGTGACCGTCGAGATCGAAGGCGAGGACAAGCCGGCGCTGGTCGCCGACTGGCTCGGCCTTGTCTATTTCAATTAAGGAGCAAGCTACATGACCATTCGATTTGACGGCCGCGTCGCCGTCGTTACCGGCGCCGGCAATGGACTGGGCCGCGCCCATGCGCTCGGCCTCGCGAAGCTCGGCGCCAAGGTCGTGGTCAACGACTTCGGCGGCGCGCGCGATGGCACCGGCGGTTCGCTGACGGCAGCGGAATCCGTGGTCGAGGAAATCCGCGCAGCCGGCGGCACGGCGATGCCCGATGGCGCGGATGTCTCGAACTTCGAACAGGTCAAAGCGATGGTCGACAAGGCGACCAAGGAGTGGGGCAGCGTCGACCTGATGTGCGCCAATGCCGGCATTCTCCGCGACAAGTCGTTCGCCAAGATGGAGCTCGCCGACTTCGCCAAGGTGCTGGACGTGCATCTCACCGGTACTTTCTATTGCTGCAAGGCCGTGTGGGAAGGTATGCGCGCGCGCAACTATGGGCGTATCGTGCTCACCACCTCGTCGTCCGGCCTCTATGGCAATTTCGGTCAGGCCAATTACGGCGCGGCCAAAACCGGCATGGTCGGCCTGATGAATGTGCTCGCCGAGGAAGGTCGCAAGACTGACATCCGCGTCAACATCGTGTCACCCACGGCAGCCACGCGCATGACCGAGGAACTGTTGCCAGCGCAGGCGCTGCAGTTGATGAAGCCGGAAGCGATCACGCCGGCGGTCGAATATCTCCTGAGCGAGAATGCACCGACCAAGACCATCATGGGCGCCGGCGCAGGCTCCTTCGCGGTCATCAAGATTCTCGAAAGCGAAGGTGTCAATTTCGCCGAAGCTGACTGGAGCCCGGATACGATTGCCGCGCATTTCGCGGACATTAGTGATATGTCCAAGGCCAAGGCGCTGGAAGGCGCTTTCCATCAGACCCAGAAGTATGTCGAGCAGGCCGCCATTCGCTTGGGCGTGAAGGCCTGATCGGCGGCTTCGCCACTGCGTGAGACCGTGACTGAGCCTGTGAAGAACCAAGTTGCGGTGATCGGCGCGGGTCCTGCGGGGCTGATGGCGGCCGAAGTGCTGAGCCGTGGCGGTGCTGCCGTCACGGTCTATGACGCGATGCCATCGGCTGGTCGCAAGTTTCTGATGGCCGGACGCGGCGGACTCAATCTCACTCATAGTGAGCCGCTGCCGGAATTCCTCAAGCGCTATGGCGCGGCGGAGGCGCAGCTTGCGCCGTCGATCTCGGCTTTCACGCCGACCGCGCTACGCGACTGGGGCGAGGCGCTTGGGCAGCCGACTTTTGTTGGGTCCAGCGGCCGGGTGTTTCCGCAGGCCTTCAAGGCATCGCCATTGCTGCGCGCGTGGCTGCGGCGGCTGGATGAGAGTGGCGTGCGGTTTGCCTTTCGTCACCGCTGGACAGGATGGGACGGCGATGGGCGTTTGACATTCCAAACGCCGGACGGCTCGCGGGCGATCGCCTGCAAGAGCGCGGTTCTTGCACTCGGCGGTGCAAGCTGGCCGCGGCTCGGCTCCGACGGTGCCTGGATCGATGTGTTGGCTGCGAAGGGCTTGAGCATCGCGCCGCTGCGTCCGGCGAATTCCGGCTTTACGGTCGCGTGGTCGGAGATATTCAAGGACCGTTTCGAAGGTCAGCCGCTGAAGGGTGTTGCGCTATCGTTCGGTGCACACAGCGTGCGCGGCGAGGCGATGGTCACGCGTGGCGGTATCGAAGGCGGTGGCATCTATGCGCTGTCGTCTCTGTTGCGCGAAGCGGTCATCGCGGATGGCAAGGCGACGCTGCGCGTTGCTCTTAGACCGGACCTCGATGCGAAGGAGCTGACCACGAAGCTGGCAGCATCGCGTGGCAAGCAGTCTTTCTCCAATTTCCTGCGCAAGGCGATCCATCTGTCGCCGGTGGCCATTGGGCTGCTGCAGGAAGTCGCTGTCCCAGAGGGCATTCAACTGGCGTCATTGCCGCCGGAGAAGTTGGCTGCCTTGATCAACGCCGTGCCGGTGACGCTCAATGGCGTCGCGCCGATCGCGCGTGCTATTTCGACGGCGGGTGGCGTCTCGTTCGATGAGATCGATGACGCCTTCATGCTGAAGCGTATGCCGGGCACATTCGTCGCCGGCGAGATGCTCGATTGGGAAGCGCCGACCGGCGGTTACCTACTGCAGGCGTCCTTTGCGACAGGAGCTGCAGCGGGCGAGGGCGTTTTGAGGTGGCTGGCTTTTTCGCCCCGATAGAACGCCGACCTCATGGTGAGGAGCGCGCTCTTGCGCGCGTCTCGAACCATGAATGTGTGTCCATCCTTCGAGACGGCGCCAAGCGGCGCCTCCTCAGGATGAGGTCCCGAGTGTAAGCGCTGTTGCGTTACCGCAGCCTCCCACGCGCGGCCACCGGCAGCGTGCCGATAATCTCGTCACCGCGCACCATCACCACTTCGTCGAACATGTTGACGACAACGCAGACGTGGTTCGGCACGATGCGGACGACATCGCCGACATTGGGACGGGTGTTACTGCGGCCGAGATCGAGGAAGCCGTGTTCCTCGGCGAAGCGCGCGATCTTGGCTTCGGGATGTTCGAGGATCAGGCCGTAGCCGTCCAGGCCGCCGGTGTCGGGCGTCAGCGTCTTCGAACCCGCATCGAGGATGCCGCGTTCCGGGCCGGCGCGGCTGACCACGGTCGAATAGACATTCAGTGCGCAATCGTCCCAGGTGGCAGAGCCGGCCGCGACCTGCATGCGGTCGTTATAGATATAGGTGCCGAAGCGATGTTCGGTGGCGCCCTTGAGCTTGCCGACATTCTTCAGGTTCGGCGTGCCGCCGGTGGAGACGATGGTCGGCTCCAGGCCAAGCGCGCGGACGCCTGCCAGCGCTTCATCGTAGAACTTCTGTGCGTCGGGCCAGCCGGTTTCGGTCGGGTACAGCATGAAGCCCGCGAAGGTCAGGCCCTTCGAGGCTGCGATCTCCTTGGCGAGAGCGATGGCTTCCGCGGGCGTCTCGACGCCGGCGCGCTTGCGGCCGGTATCGCATTCGACCACGACGTTGAGGTTGCGGCCGGAGAGCGCAGCGGCTTTCGGCAGGTTGCCGATGACTACCGAATTGTCAGCGGCCACGGTGACGTTCGCCTTGGCCTGCAGCGCGCCGAGCCGCGCCATCTTCTCGTCGCCGAGCAGGTTGTAGCTGATCAGGATGTCGTCGATCCCGGCATCGGCCATGATCTCGGCCTCCCCAAGCTTCTGGCAGGTGATGCCTTTGGCGCCAGCCTCGATCTGCATCTTCGCGATCACCGGGCTCTTGTGGGTCTTGATATGCGGCCGGTTGGCAATGCCGGCATCATCGCAGACCTTCTGGATGCGAGCGATGTTGCGCTCGACGCGATCCATGTCGATGACGAGGGCAGGCGTGCCGTAGTCGTTGGAGATCTTGGCGGCGAGTGTGGTGGTCATTGTGTCGTCTCCGGCATTTCCACCGTCATTGCGAGGAGCGAAGCGACGAAGCAATCCAGTCTTCGCTTGTTGCCTTTGGATTGCTTCGCTTCGCTCGCAATGACGACTGACAGTTACGCGTTCTCGATTTCTTCGCGGAGCATTTCCAGCTCCAGCCATTGCTCTTCCGAGTCCTGCAATTCCTTCTGCGCCTTTGAGAGCGCGGCAGTCGCAGTGTCGAACTTCTTGCGATCCTTCTTGTAGAGGTTGGGATCGTCGAGATGGCGCTGCTGCTTGGCGATTTCGGAGCGCAGGTTGTCCATCGTCTTCGGCAGGGTTTCCAGCGCGTGCTTGTCCTTGAAGTTCAGCTTGCGCTTCGCAGCAGGCTTGGACGAGTCCGACTTGCTGCCGTTGCTCTTGGCCGCCACGGCTTCGGTCTTGGCCTCGCGCTTCAGGTCGGCGCCGCGCTGCGCCAGCATGTCGGTATAGCCGCCGGCATATTCCATCCACTTGCCGTTGCCTTCCGGCACGATCACCGAGGTGACGACGCGATCGAGGAAGTCGCGGTCATGGCTGATCAGGATCACGGTGCCTTCGTAATCACCGAGCATTTCCTCAAGCACGTCGAGGGTTTCGAGATCGAGGTCGTTGGTCGGTTCGTCCAGCACCAGCACGTTGGATGGTTTGGCCAATGCGCGGGCCAGCATCAAGCGGCCGCGTTCACCGCCGGACAGCACTTCGAGCGGGGTGCGCATCTGCTCCTGCGAGAACAGGAAGTCCTTCATGTAGCTGACCACATGCTTGGGCTGGCCGTTGACCATCACGTGATCACCGCGTCCGCCGGTGAGGGCCTCCGCCAGCGTGGTCTTCGGGTTGAGGCTTTCGCGGTGCTGGTCCAGCGTCGCCATCTCGATATTGGCGCCGAAGCGGATGGTGCCCGAATCCGGCGGCTCGGTGCCGGTGAGCATGTTGATCATCGTGGTCTTGCCCGCACCGTTCGGACCGACCACACCAATGCGATCGCCACGCTGCACGCGGATCGAGAAGTCGTCGACGATCTTGCGGTCACCATAAGTGCGGCAGATGTTCTTCGCTTCGAAGATCAGCTTGCCGGACTTTTCCGCCTCGGCAGCGGCGAGTGTCGCGTTGCCCGCGGCGCCGCGATAGTCCTGGCGCTGTGCGCGCAGTTCATGCAGGCCGGCGAGGCGCTTGACGTTGCGCTTGCGGCGGCCGGAGACGCCGTGGCGCAGCCAGTGTTCTTCATTGACGATCTTGCGGTCGAGCTTGTGCTGGTCGCGCTCTTCTTCGGCGAGCACGTCATCGCGCCATTGTTCGAAGGCCGAGAAGCCGCGATCGATCTGGCGGATCTGGCCGCGATCGAGCCAGGCGGTGGCACGCGAGAGATTGGTCAGGAAGCGGCGGTCATGGCTGATCAGCACCAGCGCGCAGCGCCGGCTGGCCAATTCGCCTTCCAGCCATTCGATCGTGGTGAGATCGAGATGGTTGGTCGGCTCGTCGAGCAACAGGATGTCAGGCTCGGGCGCCAGCACGCGGGCGAGCGCCGTGCGGCGCGCTTCGCCGCCGGAGAGGTTGTTCGGATCTTCGTGGCCGGTGAGGCCGAGCTGTTCGAGCAGATACTGCGCCTGATAGATGTTGTGGCCGTCGCCCATGCCGGCCTCGACATAAGCGAGCGTCGTCGCATAGCCGGAGAAGTCCGGCTCCTGCGGCAGATACTGGACGGTGGCACCGGGCTGCACGAAGCGGCTGCCTTTATCGTTCTCGACGATCCCGGCCACGATTTTGAGGAGCGTCGACTTGCCGGAGCCGTTGCGGCCGATCAGACAGACGCGCTCGCCTTGCGACACCGAGAGTTCGACGCCGTTGAGCAGCGGCGTGCCGCCGAAGGTCAGGAAGATGTCTTTCAGCTGGATAAGCGGAGGAGCCATAAGGTCAGTTCAACTTTGTTTCGGCGCGGGCGCAAAGGCCGGGTCGCGCTGGATGCGGCGGATGGTTTGATCCAAGGCCGACAGGAACGCCGAGCGATCGCGCGGCGCGAATGATTTGGGACCACCGGTGATTTCGCCTGACGACCGCAAATCGGTCATCAGGTTGCGTACCGCGAGCGTCATCCCGATGGATTGTTCTGTGAACGGCTTGCCGTTGGGGGCAATTACCGCGGCGCCCGCCTTGACGCAGCGGCTGGCCAGCGGAACGTCTGCCGTGATCACGATATCGCCCTTCTGGGCGCGTTCCGCAATCCAGTCATCGGCCGCATCCATGCCCGAACCTGCGGCAATCCGCTCGATCAGGGGATCGTCAGGCACCCGGATGAAGTTTCCGGCGACCACGCTGACGGGCAGGCTGAAGCGGGCGGCGACGCGGTAAATCTCGTCTTTGACCGGGCAGGCGTCGGCGTCGATATAGATGCGTGTGGTCAAGGGAGCACAAGTTCCACGAAAAGGCAGTCATTTGCGGGTGGGCGATGTGGCGCTGACGCGGGACAGTTCCCCGCCCGTCGCCTTGCCTCGAACATGGTGACGGGTATCATCTCCTGCCAAGGCGAACACTCAATTTCGCGCAGTTTTCGGGAGGAATCATGACCAAACGGCTCGAACCGTACCGTGTTGAGGCGTTTAACACCGCCAAACAGTCCGAAAACAAGATGCATGACGATTCTGTCGCCCGGAAATTCGGTTTCAGCGGAGGATTGGTGCCTGGCGTCGACGTGCTGGCCTATATGATCCATCCGCCGGTGCAGCACTGGGGACGGGACTTTTTGGAGCGTGGCCTGATCGAGGCCCGTTTCACCAAGCCGGTCTATGACGGCGAGACCGTCGAGGTGATCGCCGAGGAAGCCGGCGAGGGGCTCGCGCTGAGCGTTAAGGGCGGCGGCGAGATTCGTGCAGCGGGCACGGCGTCGCTGACGGCCTTCCCGGTGGTGCCGTCGCTCCAGAATTTTCCGGACACGGCGGCTGTCGCCAGGCGGCTCCCGGTCGATTCTGAATCCTATGCGCTGGACAAGTGGCTCGGGACCGCGCCGCGGGTCTGGCCGGAGGATGGACTTGCCGAATACCTGGGTGAGGTGCGCGAGACCGATGCAATGTATCTGCGCGAGGGCATCGTGCATCCCGGCGTGCTGCAGCGGATCATGAACAAGGTGCTGGTGGACAATGCGCTGCTCGGGCCGTGGATTCACGTCGGCAGCAGGATGCAATTGTTGGCGACCGCGAATACCGATGACGAGTTGATCGCGCGGGCGAAGGTGACCGCCAATTACGAGAAGAAGGGGCATCGGTTCGTCGAGCTCGATGCGATCATCGTGGCCAACGGCACGACACCCGTAGCGCATTGCCAGCATATTGCGATCACTCAGCCGCGCGAGGTCGTGGCGGCTTGATGTTGTAGAACAGCGGCGCTCTTCCTTTTCCCTCCCCCGAGCGTAGCGAGCGGGGAGGGTGGCGCGTTTGAGAGCGGAGCGAACAAACGTGACGGGTGGGGTCGCGCAACAGGCGCCGCTCTCACGTGGGGAGAGACCCCACCCCGGCCTATCGGCCGACCCTCCCCCGCAAGGGGGAGGGATTCTTTGGCGGCCAGAGCGCCATCGCAGATTCAACTGTCAAACAGCCACGGCTCTTCAGACATGCGTCATCACCCCCATTGTTTGCGGCGCGGGGGCGCCGTCGTCTGCTGCATTCCCGCCCCCTTGTGAGAGGGCGTGCGGAACGCCGGGTGCCCGTTGCACCCTTGGGCCTGATGCGATGCGGTCTTCCGCAATTGTGAGTGCATCAGGACTTTCGGAGGCGCGGAGCAAGTGCCCGGCGTTCCGCCTGCGGTGTTTTTTCGGTTGCTTGCACATCTGCCATGGCGAACGGTCCCATCACCAAAATTAGTGTCCCAGGGCGGAGGGACAGGGTAGCCGCAAAGCACTTGGCCGAACGCGTTTTGACTTGGTCGTCCGTCACACTGTCCAGGGGTCTTTCCATCCGAAGGCCAAACGTCTCCTTGCCAGTGGCAGTGCTGGCGCAGATCCGTCCTGCCCGAAGACAGACGTCCCCCATGAACCGCGTGACGCCGCATCTCCGGCGTCCACCGCATCCCACCCCGCGAACGTGACGATCGCGATCGCCCCTCTCGGTGGGGCAGGACGGAGGGGAATATAATCAAGCTAGGGATGCTGTCAACGGGAGGTAGGAAAAAATGTTTAGGCGCTGTCTTGCCGCCTCACACTGTCATTCCGGGGCGGGACCGGCGCCGCAGGCGACGGGACCGAACCCGGAATCCCGACATGGGAGTCTTCGATCGTGCCAAACACATCGAGATTCCGGGTTCGCACTTCAGCGGCTTCGCCGCTTTCGTGCGCCCTCAGGCAAACCAATTAGTTTGCCGGGGAATGACGAGCTTAGGCGGTACGTTGTCGCCCGCTACCGGCGGATGGGCTATGTCAGGGGTGAGATGATGAAGAGGCAGAAATGATGACGGATGTTTTTCGGCTGGATCGCTATCTCGCGCGGATCGGCTTTGACGGATCGGTTGCGCCGGATCTGGCGACACTGACGGCTATTCATGTCGCTCACATCAATGCGCTGCCTTTCGAGGGTCTCAATCCGTTTCTTCATCTGCCGGTCAAGCTGGACATGGCGTCATTGCAGCAGAAACTCATTGATGGCCGACGTGGTGGCTATTGCTATGAGCTGAACGCGATGCTGCGGGCCGCGCTCGAGACGATCGGCTTCAAGGTCACTGGCCTCGGCGCCCGGGTTCGCTGGAATGCGCCGCCGGACAGTCCACTTGGCCCCAGAACGCATATGCTCCTGAAGGTCGATCTTCCGGACGGACCCTATCTCGCCGATACCGGCTTTGGTGCCTGCGTCCTCGATGCACCTCTACGGCTCCTCGCGGGGACCGAGCAGCAAACGGCGATGGGGACCTATCGGCTGATCGAAGCAGATGGCCTGCTGTCGCTGAGCGCGAAGCGGGCGGACGGCTGGCGGACGATGTATGTGTTTGACCTCGCGCCGCAACTGCCGTCGGATTACGAGCTCGGCAACTGGTACACATCGACCAGTCCCTTCGTGCCCTTCACCTCGACGCTGGTGATGGAGCGCGTCAGCAACGGCCGGCGTTATAAACTGGTCAATCGCCACCTGATCACGGAGCGACGTGACGGCGAACCGGTGTCTGAACGCGTGCTCGGCAGCGCTGCGGAGTTGCAGCAGGTTCTCGACGAGACCTTCGGCGTCACGCCGCCGGCATCCGCCGACGAGATTTTCGCGGTCATCAGCGCAAACGCGGAGCGCCGTTGACTGCTGCGTAATCTCTCCATTTCGACCCGATTGCAGCGAATGACGCCTTCGGCTAATTCGCCCCCGGGATCATCACGAGGACCGTCAAATGTCGCTGTCATCCGCCAAGAACTACGCGCTGCGTGCCGCCAAGTCGCAGGACCAGAAGGAGGCCACCGAGCTTTTGTCCAAGGCGATCATGGAATTGACACTGGCGATCGAGGCGCAGGACGCCAAGATCAAGAAGATGAACAAGGGCGCATGATCGCCGATCTCACCGGATCGCGATTGAACCTATTGCCCAGCCGCACGTTCAGTATTCCCCACATAAGAGGATACGACATGAGCGCGCTCAGCAAGATCAAGGAACATATGGAAGTCATCGGCGCCGACGGCGTTCATGTCGGCACGGTCGACAAGGTCGAGGGCAACCGCATCAAGCTGACCAAGAAGGACAGCGGCGAGGGCAGCCACAAGGGTCATCATCACTTTATTGATGGCGGTCTGGTCGCCGAGGTTGAGGGCGACAAGGTGCGGCTCTCGGCCAATGGCGACGTCGCCTTTGCCATGGAAGAAGAGAATTAAGACGGAAAAACCCCGCGGTATGAACCGCGGGGTTTTCGTTCAGATCACTCAGATGGAGCGAGGTGAGGCGCGCCTCACTTCACCTCCATCTGCAGGCCTTCCTTGTCGATGATGGTCTTGAACTTGGCCGTCTCGGCCTCGACGAAGGTCTGGAATTGCTGAGGTGTGCCGTAGTCCGACACGGCGCCCATGGCAGCGATGGTCTTCTTGGTCGCGTCGGTGCCGAGCAGAACCTTGATCTGCTCATTGAGCGAGGTCACGGCTTCGGTCGGTGTGCTCTTCGGATAGAACACGCCGAACCAGGACGCGACGTCGAACTTCTCCAGCTCGGGCGCGGTCTCGCGCATCGCCGGCACGTTCGGCGCCTGCGCATTGCGCTGCTGCGTGGTGACGGCAAGGCCGGTGAGCTTGCCGTCGAGCACCTGCGGCAGCGACGGATAGAGATTGTCGAACAGGATCTGGATGTCGCCGGCGAGGGCCGCCTGCAGCGCGGGACCTGCACCGCGGAACGGCACGTGCTGCATCTTCAAGCCGGTGAGCTGCAGCCACCACGCGCCGGTGAGATGCGGGCTCTGGCCGACGCCCGACGAACCATAGTTCAGCTTGTCCGGATTGGCCTTGATATAGGCGATCAGCTCCGGGATCGTCTTGATCGGCACGCTCGGATGCGCGCAGACGATGTTCGGAATCTTGATCATGTTGGAGACCGCCTGCAACTGATCGCTCTTGTAGGTCAGGTTCTTGAAGATGCTGTAGGCGATGGCGTTGGGGCCGGGATTGCCGACCAGGATGGTGTGGCCATCGCCCTTGAGACGCGCGACTTCGGCGGTGCCGATGGTGCCGCCGCCGCCCGAGCGATTCTCCACCACAACCGACTGGCCCCAGACCGGCTGCAGATGCGCGGCCAGCATGCGGCCCATCACGTCGGTCGAGCCGCCGGCTGCGGCGGGCACGATGACGCGGACGGTTTCGGTGGGCTTCCATTCGCCGGCGCCGAGACTCGCGCGCGGCAGGATCGCGGCGCTGGTGATCGCGGCGGCGCCGGCGAGTACATGGCGACGGGTAACCAGATTGGTCATAGCTTCTTCCCTCGATGGTGTCGTTTTGGTTTTTGATCTTGCTGAAATCGTAGTGAGGCAGATGGTGGCGGGCAAGCCGACCTTGGCCACAGCGTAAAGAAAAGCCCCGCAGCGTGTGCTGCGGGGCTTTTGCAATTCAGCGATTTGATAGTTCCGCCTAGCGGAAGCTGATCAGCTTGAACAGCGGCGTGAGGTAGCTCATTTCCTGACCGGAGGTCGGCGTGGTGCGGCTGATGAAGTCGAAGATCTTGCCGTCCTGCAGGCCGTAATTGGCGAGCCGGATTACCTTGCGGTTCTTGTCGAAATAGATCGCGATGACGCGCTGGTCGGTGACCTTCTGCGGCATGAACGCGACGGCGCGTTCGGCGCGCTGCGAGATGTAATAGAACACTTCGCCCGATAGCGTGGCGACGGTGGAGGGCGTGCCCATCACGATCAAGACCTGATCCTGGCTGGCGCCGATCGGGATTTGCTCCAGCGCGCCGGGGGGCAGGATGTAGCCCTTCTGGAATTGCTCGGCGCAGGCGCCCAGCGTGACGCAGAGGGCCGCGACCGCGAGTACGGCGCGCATGCCGCGCCAGCCACGTGTCAGCCGCGCCTTCGCGCTGATGGAGGTCGAAATTGTCATAGCGGAGGGGGTCCCATCCTCTTGATTCTCGGGAAGGCCTTGCTTCCGAAAGACTTGCATCCCGGAAGGCGTTGACGTACCGGGCAGAACCTCTGAATGCAACATGCGCGTGCCCGAGGGGCCCGCCTGAGGAACCCAAGATGGTCTGGCCGTTCAGTCACTTCAGAAAGCCCCCGGCGCCGTTGCGCGGCACCATTGAAGCCATCTATGGCATGATCGTGGCGCAGGCGCGAGAACCCTTGTTTTATCGGGACTTGGGAGCCCCGGATACGGTAAACGGGCGTTTCGATATGTTGCTGCTGCACCTGTGGCTGGTGCTGCGCCGGATGAGTCCGAAGGATGAGTTGTCGCAGGGACTTTTCGACAGGTTCTGCGGTGATATGGACGATAACCTGCGCGAACTCGGCACCAGCGACATGAAGGTGCCGAAGAAAATGCGGGAATTCGGCGACGCGTTTTACGGCCGGACAGGCGCCTATGACGCAGCGCTTGGCGCAGGCAGGGAGCCTCTGGCGGCGGCGCTGTCGAAGAATATCTATTATGGCATGGACATCGAGAACGCCCGGCGTCTCGCTGTTTATGTCGAAGCGGCGAATGCTCATCTGGGCACGCTGGATACAACGACACTGATATCAGGCGCGTGGCATTTCCCGTCGCCTGCGGAGACCTTGGTAACGACATGAACAAACCCGACCGCACCGTGGATCTCACGCCGCCCTGGAGCGTGCCCATCGCCGTGATCCAGATCCCGGAAACGGGGCTGGCGCGCGACATCGAGGCCACGCCCGAGGAGCGCAAGCGGATCGCCGAACTCGGCGGCCTCGTCAGCGTGGGCGCCGTGAAAGGCGAACTCCTGCTGAGCCCCGTGAAGGGCGGTACGGTGCATGTGACAGGTCGCATCTGGGGCAAGGTCGAGCAGACCTGCGTGGTGACGCTGGACCCGTTGGCTGCCGATTTCGAGGAAGAGATCGACGTGATTTTCGCGCCGCCATCGCAGATTCGCGAACTCGCCGAATCGGTGGACGAGGACGTCGAGAGTGACGAGGAGACCCCGGATCCGCCGGAGCCGATCGAAAACGGCTTCATCGACCTCGGCAAATTGGCGACCGACGCGCTGTTTCTGGGGCTGGACCCGTACCCCCGTAAGCCGGATGCCGTGTTCGAGCCGGTGGTCGAGGTTCCGGACCCGGAAGAGCACCCGTTTGCGGCCCTGAAAGCGCTGAAAACCGCCCCTGAGACGCCCAAATCCAAAAAGCCCGGGAAGGGCTGAGACCGGGGTCCGATTCCACGCCCGGTGCGGCTGGCGGGACAAAAGCGCCCGGTCAAGATGTTGTATCGGGTCACGGAAACGCTATTGTCCCCGGCCGAAATCGGGTTAATGCCATAACTTCGCCGTCTGCTGCCAAATGCGGCAGACTTCGTCCGCGGCCACGAGCGTCACAGGCCGCAAGAGACAGGTTTCCGGAACGTCCATGCCGAAAAAGGTTCGCATCGCGCTAGACGCCATGGGTGGCGACATCGGCGCATCGGTGGTCATTCCCGGCGCCGCGATTTCGTTGACCCGGCATCCCGACAGCGAGTTCCTGCTGTTCGGTGACAGCGCGCTGATCGAGAAAGAACTCGCCAATCATCCGGCACTGAAGGCCGTATCGAAGGTGATCCATACCGACGTTGCCGTCAGCATGCATGACAAGCCAAGCCAGGCGCTGCGCCGTGGCCGCAAGGTCTCGTCGATGTGGCTGGCGATCGAGGCGGTGAAGAAGGGCGAGGCCGATGTCGCGATCTCCGCCGGCAATACCGGCGCGCTGATGGCGATGGCGCGCTTTTGCCTGCGCATGCTCGACGGTATCGAGCGTCCCGGCTTGGCCGCGATCTGGCCGACCACGCGCGGCGATTCCGTCGTGCTCGATCTCGGCGCCACCATCGGCGGCGACGCCAACCACCTGAAGACTCTCGCTGTCATGGGCAGCGCCATGGCCAGTGCGCTGTTCGATCTGGCCCGGCCGACGGTCGGTCTGCTCAATATCGGCGTCGAGGAAATCAAGGGCGGCGACGAAATCCGCGATGCCGCCGAATTGCTGCGCACCGCCAATCTGCCGCAGCTCGAATTCATCGGTTTCGTCGAGGGCGACGGCATCGGCCGAGGTGATGCCGATGTGATCGTCACCGAAGGATTCAGCGGCAATATTGCGCTCAAGGCGGCCGAAGGCACGGCGCGCCAGTTCGCCGAATATCTGCGCAATGCCATGGCCCGCACCTGGCGCTCGCGCATCGGCTACCTGTTCGCCAAGAACGCCTTCAAGGCGGTGCGCGACAAGGTCGATCCCAACAAGTCCAACGGCGCGGTGTTTCTCGGCCTGCGCGGCATCGTGGTGAAGAGCCACGGTGGCACCAATGCCGACGGTTTCGCCTATGCGGTGGATGTCGGTTACGACATGGTCCGCTACGACCTTCTCACCAAGATCAATCAAATGCTCAACCGCGACGGCCAAGCGCTCCCTGCGAGCCCGGCTGCGCAGGAGGCTGTCTCGTGACTGCGATACGTTCGGTCGTGCTCGGCTGCGGCTCTTACCTGCCGGAGCGGATCCTGACCAATGCCGAACTGGCATCCAAGGTCGACACGTCGGACGAGTGGATCGTCCAGCGCACCGGTATCAAGCAGCGCCACATCGCTGCCGACGGCGAGTTCACCTCGCATCTGGCGATCAAGGCCGCGCAGGCGGCGCTGGCCAATGCCGGCGTCGACGCGCAGTCGATCGACCTGATCGTGCTGGCGACCTCGACCCCGGACAATACGTTCCCGGCGACGGCCGTTGCGGTGCAGAACGCGCTGGGCATCACCCATGGCGCAGCGTTCGATCTGCAGGCGGTGTGTTCCGGCTTCATCTTTGGGCTGACCACTGCCGACAGCCTGCTGCGCACCGGCGCCGGCAAGCGCGCGCTGGTGATCGGCGCGGAAACCTTCTCGCGGATTCTCGACTGGACCGATCGCGGAACCTGCGTGCTGTTCGGCGATGGCGCCGGTGCGGTGGTGCTGGAAGCACAGACCCAGCCCGGCGAAGCCAGCGATCGCGGCGTGCTGACAACGCATCTGCGCTCGGACGGCCGGCACAAGGAAAAGCTGTTCGTCGATGGCGGTCCGTCCTCGACGCAGACGGTAGGTTACCTGCGCATGGAAGGCCGCGAGGTCTTCAAACATGCGGTGGGCATGATCACCGACGTGATCGTCGACGCGTTCAAAGCCACCGGCGCCAGCGCCGAGACCATCGACTGGTTCGTGCCGCATCAGGCCAACAAGCGCATTATCGATGCGTCGGCGCATAAACTGCATATTGCACCGCAAAAGGTGGTGCTGACCGTGGACCTTCACGGCAACACATCGGCGGCGTCGATTCCGCTCGCATTGTCGGTGGCGGTCAATGACGGCCGCATCAAGAAGGGCGACCTTGTGCTGCTCGAAGCGATGGGCGGCGGCTTCACCTGGGGCTCTGCACTCATTCGCTGGTGATGATGCAGATCGACAACATCTCAAATTGTCATGATTTTCCATGCCTTTGCATCGATGGTGACTGTTGACCGGAGCGCGTTAACCTCCTAATTTCTGACGCGAATTTGGTTCGCCGAGAGTAGTTGGGGCAGGCGATGACGGGCACGGGAAAAACAGTCACACGCGTTGATCTGTGCGAAGCGGTCTACCAAAAGGTAGGTCTCTCGCGCACGGAGTCGTCCGCGTTTGTTGAACTGGTTTTGAAAGAAATTACGGATTGTCTGGAGAAGGGCGAGACAGTGAAGCTGTCGTCGTTCGGCTCCTTCATGGTGCGCAAAAAAGGCGAGCGCATCGGCCGCAATCCGAAGACGGGCACAGAAGTACCGATCTCGCCGCGGCGAGTGATGGTATTCAAGCCGTCGGCGATCCTGAAACAGCGGATCAATGGCGACAGTACCGCAGTTGGTAACGGTAAAGATCACGACGAGTAGCTAGAGAACCACGCTTAAATAAAGACTTGGCGAACCACAGGGATCCTGCACTTGGACAAAGCGCCGGATGCGTTTCGAACCATAAGCGAGGTCGCTGACGATCTCGATATACCGCAGCATGTTCTGCGGTTCTGGGAAACGCGGTTCACTCAAATCAAACCGATGAAGCGATCGGGCGGCCGGCGATACTATCGTCCGGACGATGTCGATCTGCTGCGCGGCATCCGCCGGTTGCTCTACGGCGAAGGTTATACCATCCGCGGCGTGCAACGAATCCTGAAAGAGAACGGCATCAAGTCGGTGCAGGGGCTGGTCGACGGCCACGCGGCGCCGAGCTTCGCGCCGACCTCTGCCGCCATTGCGCCGCGCGTCCAGGCGAAGCGTCCCGTGATCGAAGAAGATCACGAGGAAGAAGAGGCCGAGGACGAGGCTGAACGCGACGAGGAGATCGAGGAAGAAGCCGAAGACGAAGCTGACGCCGAAGGCGCCGAGGACGAGGAAGAAGAAGAGGGCGACGAAGACGACGGCGAAGATGGCGAGGACGACGAGGCTGAGGAAGAAGACGAGGAGGAAGCTGCTGCCGCTCCCGTCGCCGCCCGCCGCGAACCTCCGATGACATCGACGTCGCCGCGCGTGGATCCACAGCTGCAGCGGCCGCCGTCGCGGGCAAACCCCGTATTGGCAAATCCTGTTGCGGCGCGGCCCGAACCGGCAATGTCGGCTCCGACGCAGAGCGCAAGACCGGCTGCGGTCCCGAGCCCGAGGCCAAACCCGCAGCGCCGGCTGGAGCGCGAACGGCTCGAAGCCGTGCTTGAGGAGCTGCTGGCGGCGCGCCGGGCGCTCGATACGGCGATGAAGGACGGCTAGCCACCGCCCCACAACCAATCCGTTTCAATCCGCTCAGCCTTCTTGCGCCTCGGACGGATCGAAGCTACACGATGCCCCATCGGAGCGTAGCGCAGCCCGGTTAGCGCACTAGTCTGGGAGACTAGGGGTCGGAGGTTCGAATCCTCTCGCTCCGACCAATATATTCAACGACTTAGCCGGAAGTCGACGATCTCAAAAATTCTCAGGGTAACGGATCGGGTAAACTGGAACGTTGCCCGCAGCTATAAGTTAGTGACAAACGAACAACGCTGCGTTATAAAACTCCTGTTTCAGCGGGTCGAAGATCCTTCGATCTGGGATTTAAAAGCTTCAAGGGTTGCCGCCCTTGGGGCTTTTTCCATTTTTAAAGGCGCAGCCACCCGGACGGCAGGTGCTGGTCGCCCCGCTATTATTTAGCCTTCTTCAAGTTTAGATCGATACAGATCTGAACGAGCATCAGACAGATAATAACTGTTTCAGCGAGAGTCATAGACCCTCCTTTCTGCCTGCCGGGATGAGATTTCGATTCGGGTTGCCGCCCTAGCCGATCCCGTCGTACGGCCGATTATATGCGCGCCGCCGCGCAGGTCCTCGTCTCCTTCACCGTCTGACGTGCAAGCCCGTTGAACAGAGCACAACCGCAACGCTTAAATCAATCTCAATTAGACTAGTTGAGTTGGGTGCCACCACGAGGTGTACTCTGACGGAGAAGATTCGCAGAGGGCTGCCTTATGGCTACAGAACCGCTTTCGAAGGCCGCGCCAAAAGCCTTCATTTCCTACAGTTGGACCAGTCCCAAGCATGAGCAATGGGTAATTGAACTCGCTAATGAGCTAGTCGAAAATGGCGTAGATGTAATCCTAGATAAGTGGAATCTTCGGGAAGGTCACGACGCGATCCAGTTCATGGAGTCGATGGTAACTGATACTAGCGTGACCAAGGTCATCATTGTTTCCGACAAGAATTACGCTGAAAAAGCCGACAATCGTAAAGGAGGCGTGGGCACAGAGTCCCAGATCATGTCTCCTGAAATCTATAGGAAGGCCGACCAGACAAAATTCGTCGCGATTGTCTCAGAGCTTGATGATGAGGGTGAGCCGTACTTACCGAAGTTTCTCGTGTCTCGAATTTACATCGATATGACGGAATCTCGGTATGCGACCAATTTTGATCAGCTACTGCGGTGGCTGCACGGTAAGCCTGCCTATGTGAAGCCACCGCTCGGAAAAATTCCCGAATTTCTGAGCGACAGCCGCGCCCCATCAACGACCAAAACCCGTTCGAAAGCTCGTCGAGCAATAGACGCCATTGAGACGTCCCCGGCGACTGCTACAGCAGTTGTCGAAAACTATCTTGGCTCATTAATTGATGCTCTGGAAGAATTCAGGATCCCTCACGAAACACCAAACTTTCCGCAGGCTGTTGTAGACAATATTGAAGCCTTCCTCCCGCTCAGAAATGAATTCATTGAGTTCATGACCGCATCAGCGGCTACGCCAAATGCAGAATTGCCGATGATTCTGCAGAGGTTCTTTGAGCGTGCTATCCCGTTCATGGATCGACCCGAGTCGTTGTCCGTATACCGACAATGGGACTGGGACAATTTTGTTTTCATCGTTCACGAGCTTTTTCTGTATTCTGTAGCGATCCTTTTGCGATATGAGCGATTTTCGCTTTTGCAAGAATTTTTGTCACTGCACTTCTATATTCCGGACGAAAATCGAACGGAGGTCATGAAGCCTTTTACGGTTCTCCATCGACACACTTCGTCGTTGCACCAGAAGGGCCAAGAACAAAGGCGCATTTCGCTGCGAGCCGACTTGCTCGAGCAACGCAGTCATTCAAGTGGGATAAAATTTGCTCAGGTGATGCAGGCCGATTTTATGCTCTTCCTGCGCTCTGCATCCTTCACATCGGAAAGAGGTTGGTATCCAGAGAGCCTTCTCTACGCAACGTTTCGCTTCCGAGGGCCGTTCGAAGTCTTTGCCCGCAGTGAATCCAAAGCGTACTTTGCAAAATTCTCGCGCGCTCTTGGTTGGTCGAGTAAAGCGGGGCTGGAAGAGCTTGTTAGTACTTACTCGACCAATGGGCTCGGCGGTCGATACTTGCCTCGCTGGGATTTCGAGACGTTGGACATCTCGGCTTTGGCAAATCTTTCGAAACTCGAAACGCGCCCGTGAGCAGCTTAGATTCGCAACTCCTGAATCCACGTCGTGTGGATCGGCTCGCTTAACTCGGTCAATGCCCACACAATTGCGTCCACTCGATCCGGCGAATAGCCGGCACGGTTGCGGTCGAAGTCACTCGTAAAGCCGCACATACAATTCAGCGTCGTAGTCTCATCGGAGCGCTAAAACGATAAGCGTGTATAGCGTGAAGTCCTGGGTTGAACTGCTCTTTCACTTGCGGTTCCATAACCGCAATGAGGAGCGGCTATGGGTGGCGCGAGGCGGTCGATGGAGTTCGTAATTTGGACGGCCGCCCTGCTTGGTCCCGTCTTACTCGGGGTCGGTGGCGTATTCGCGACGTGGAACAGGACGACCGGGCTTTGGGTCGGTTTTGCGGGCTGCATTGTTGTACTTGTCGCGATTGCGCTCTACTTACAAAACGACATCAACAAAGATGCCGCTCAGCCAAAAGTGAATCTGCAGCCACCGCCTGAGAGGTTTGTGCTAAAATGGGAGAAGCTGAAATACGCCCCGTATACCCGCCTCGAGGACAGACCGCCGGACTTCGGATTGGGTCTCTTTCCTACGTTAAAGATATCTAATACCAGTCAAACGAATGCTCTCGATGCGTCCGTCCGTTGGCAGATAGCTCCATTCAACGTAGAAGATCTCCTCCAAAAATCTCCGCGCTTCGCTGCAATAAATATGCAGTTCAAGGACAATAAAGCATTCTTCCACGGTGCTGGGCTAATTCCGATTCATATCGGCTACGGCACAACTACTTTCACGGTTCCGGTCAACTATATTACAAAACAAGCGGACGCTTTCATCCCTCAACCTGTTTGGGATTACGCCTCGATTTTTATTCTCGCTACACTACCCGAAGATTACGGCGCGTCGACGTCACCATTTAGTTTTGACGTTACAGTCACATGGAATATCCCGAGTGGATCGACGGCTCGTAGTTTCAAGGTTACAATGGTAGCAACGAACGCAAAATTACCGGGTTCTTCTGAGCCTGACCTGCTGGCTCAGCTCAATTTCGTCATCGAGGATTTGGACAAGGCTAAGTAGGGCCGTACTCGCTGCGGCCATGTTCGCCTGCCGGGTACTCCGATCCAGCCGTTAATGTTCAGGGTCGTTCCCTGATCGGAAGCCTATGTGCGTTGAGACACAATCAGACGAATAGCTTGCCGACCGCGGTCGAAAGCACTATCGGCGCAAATCGGTCGTCAATCCTTTGCGGACAAATCCGGTAAACACTTAATTGTAGTTGTCCGCTATTCCTCAGCGAACGGCACCTTGTGTGATTTACTGCGAACATACTAAACGCAGGAGTTACACATGTCGGCAACTGACGACGTTACCCTGATTCCGACAGCACGACTCCGCACGCGTTTCGGCGGCGTCAGCCACATGTGGATTGAGCGTCGCCTTAAGGACGACCCAACTTTCCCGAAGCCGGTTTATATCACGAATAGGCGTTTCTGGCGAGTTGCCGATCTGGTCGTCTGGGAGCATGCGCGCGTTGGTGCGGCGCTGCGATTTGCTGAGGAGGAGGCCGCGTAATCGGCGGCACCCGACACAAACTATTCCACAACCCGGCGAGGATCGCAGCGGCACAGCGGAGACGCTCGCCTGCACAGGAGAAGTCATGACCAATAAAGTGTCTTCAATTCCACCCCGTAGCGACAGCGGCCCGCTGCATCGGTACGGAGGCATCATCGATGCAGGGGCGGAACTGCCAGTCAGCTTTGCCGCCGACGACTACGAACTTGTAGGGAACGCGTTGGTTCGCGAACTCCCCATGATGGATGCGGGAAGCACGGTCAGCTTTTTGATCAAAGGCACACCCACCTTTATTCACTCCAAGAAGCTAATCTGTCCGGGTGCCGTAAACTATGTCGCCACTGCGGGCGACAGGATCATTGCTCGGCACGAGCGCGACAAAATCTGGCGCATCTACGTCCAGTCTGCGGTGTTAAGCGATAGCGTGAAAGCGATCCGCCGCACGCTCTTTTCGTACACCGGAGGATCTCTAACTTATACGCCGGATCCCAACCTGTTGTACGCAAGCATCGAGTGCCAAGCGCCCGGCGGTGGCGGCGCGGGCGCTGTTCACACCTCGGCCACAGGCATTGCTGTCGGAGGGGGCGGCGGAAGCGGCGGCAAGTCAATCAAGATCGCGACCGCTGCTGACATCGGTGCCAGCAAATCCGTTTCCATTGCCGCGCCGGGGAACGGCGGCGCCGCGGGTGCCAACAACGGCACCGATGGCGGTGACGTGTCTGTGGGGTCGCTGTGCATCGCGAAGGGCGGACATGGCGGCACGTATTCGCAGGTAGGTGTGACAGCCGGTGCTGCCGGCGCAGGTGGGGTGTCGGGCACCGGCGATTTGACCCAAGCCGGCTCACCCGGTCAGCCGGGCGGCATTGCCTCGATTACATCTGTGTCTCTTGTCGGCGGCGCCGGCGGCGGAACAGGGGGCGGTGCTGCGAAGACGTCCGACAGCAACGGCGAAGCAGCCGCGGGCTACGGTGGTGGCGGCTCCGCTGGCGCGTCGGTTGTGACGAGCAATAGCCGATCCGGTGGCGCGGGCGCCAATGGTTACGTGCTGATCATTGAATATTGCCGCGCATGAGTTCCAGTTCTATTTCGGAGGATCAATGAATGTCCGCTCCATGGATCGCCTATGCACAAACGAAGATGGCTGCGAACTCGGTCAAATTAAATCCGATCACTCACAGCAACGACCTCCTGGGCGAGGTAACTCTTCCATATGTGGTGCCCGCGGGGAAAGTTCTGCATCTGCAGCGTCTCGGCATTGAACCTCTCTGGGGCGCTGCGATGATCCCCTTCATCGGAGAAAGCGCAAGCCAGCATGAAGTGACGCCATCGGACCTATGCCTGAAGACGTATTCCGCGGGCGGCACGAAGGCCACTTCGACAACAATCGAACATCTCATCGCATCCCATAACTGGGAGTGCGACTACTATATTCCAGCGGGAAAGATGCTCGGCTTGCGGCTTTCGACGGGGCCAAATCCTGGCCCCGATGACAGCTGGATATACGGCTGGTGCATGTCAGGAAGGGTCCTAGACGCTTAGTGCCATCGGTGACGACCCTAGCGGCACATCACGCCCCTGCGACAGCTAACCAATTCAGTCGCCCCGGATGTACGGGCGCGGCAGATAAGCGAGCGATTTGTATAGTCCCAACTACAATTCGCTCGCTCCACTTTCACCAATGAAGGATCATCAAATGGCAGACCTCGACATCACATTGAACGGCAAGCCGGCCACGTTGAAGTGGAAGCTCCCAGTGAGCAAGAACATTGCGAAGGAATTCGGTGGATTTCTCCCGGCGCATCGAGCGATCACGGAATTCGACCTCGACGCTTTCGTAAAGGTCGTGGCGATCGGCACTGAGCGCGTCATGCCCGACGCAGCGGAAGAGATCGAGGCGGACGTGTTCGCCACTGGCATGGAAACGCTTCAGCCCGATCTTCTCCGCTTTCTGAATCGCCTCGTGTCAGGCGGCAAGGATCCAGAGCTAGCAGCTGCCGCAGCATAAGTAGCGCACCGATGACCGATTTTACTATCTCACTGAGTAACGTCGGCGACCTACCGCTTCGCTTCACGCTGGACGCCTTCAAGACGCTCCCGAGTGAGTTTGGCGGCGTTGTTGGGATATTCGAGCGGGTCAACGCGTGCGACATCGCTGTCTATAGCCGGCTGATCTGCGTCGCGTCGGGGCAGGGCATTTCTGAAAGCACGGTCTTCGGAACTGACCTTCTAGCCTTGCGACCGCGCGTCGTCGAATACCTGGAGTTACTGTTCGGCGGCGCCGAAAAACGCAGTGCCGCAGGGTACGCATAAGGAAGCATCGCATTGGGTGACATCGCTGTTCTGGGTTTAGCGTTAGATTCTCGACCCGTCGTCCAGGGCACGAAGGCACTTGACGACTTTGCGCGATCGTCGAAGCCGGCAGCAGCGGGTGCAGCGGCGTTGGAAAAGGCAGTGAGCGACGCCGGCAAAGCCAGCGGAACGCTTGGCACGAAGTTAAAGCCGGCGAACGACGCACTCACCAATGTCGCCAAGTCCGGCGCTCTCGCCCGCCACGAACTGATCAACCTGTCACGTCAGATTCAGGACGTCGGCGTGTCACTGGTCAGCGGACAGTCACCGTTCATGGTGCTGGCACAGCAAGGCGCGCAAGTCGCCGACATCTTCGGATCGTCAAAGACGGGAACGGTGGGCGGTGCACTGAAGCAGGTCGGCTCCGGTATCGCCAATTTCTTGACACCCGTTCGTGCGCTATCTCTCGGCGTTGCGGCCGCAGGTGCCGCCGGCTACGCATTCTATTCGAGCTGGCACACCGCCACGCTGCAATTGGACGACACGGCCCGATCGATCGGCGTGACCACCGGTCAGCTTTCCAAGCTGCAGGCTGCGAGTTCGTTCAAGGGCATCTCCGCCGACGATTTTACCAAGGGCATTACCAGCTTCGCGCAAAGCGTTTATGACGCCAAGAACAACATGGGCGGGCTGGCGGAGGTGTTCCAGGCGAACAACGTCCGCGCTGGTGACTTCACCACCTCACTCGGACGCGCTGCGGATCTGATCAAGAACGCGCGCAACGATCAACAGCGTCTCGTTCTGTTGCAGCAGATGGGTCTGCCCGCAACGATGCAGTGGGTGCGCCTGCTGTCCGGCGGTGCGGATGGTCTCAAGAAGGCGCAGGACGCAGCGGCGGAGTTCGCCGCGAACGACAACCTGGTCGCCAGCGCGCGCCGCTTTGACGAAGCGTGGAACCGGGGCTGGACAAATTTCGGTCTGAATGCCCGTTCCGCTTTTCAGAAGGCGATGGAGACCGGTGGCGGCTTCCTCGACCGCATGGAGCGGTTGGCGCAGCAGGCCGGCAACTCCTCAATTTGGGACCGCTTCCTGCCGTCCAATCATGCCGATGTCGCTAAAGGTATGGGCATTGAAACGTTGTCGCCGTTTCAGCAGCGGTTCGCCGGTGACAGCAAGAACCCGGCAGCGGGTAGTTCGGCACTGGCGGACGGTCTGCGTGGTGCCGCCGACCGGATCAACAACAAGACGACCGTTGACCCGAACGCGCTCGCTCGGGATATAGCTTTACAGCAGCAGCGTCTCGGACTTCTGGGACAGGTTGCGACCGTCAACGAACAGGTGCGCGCGACGGAGCTGCAGATTGCCGCTGCTCGCATGCAGCCCGGCAACAAGATCACCGACGCCGACGTTGCGCGCATCCGCAAGTATGCCGAAGCGAGCACGTTGGGCACCTTGGCAATACGCTCGCAAGCCGATGCATATCGTGTGGAAGCGTCCACGATCGGCATGAGCGTCGGCGCGGCAACGGAATACTACGCGCTGCAGACGCGGATCAACGACGAACGCCGCAAAGGCAACGAACTGTCCCCGCTGCAGATTGCGGCATTGAAGTCCGAGGCGTCGGCGCTAGGGCAGGCGGCTGAGAGAACGGAGACACTGCGCTTCGGCTATGAAGGGCTCGTTCGCGGTCCGCTCCAGACGTTTCGGTCATCTATTATGGATGGCGCATCTGGTTTCGACGCGCTCAAGAAGGCCGGTGTCAGCGCTCTCGACGCGGTGTCTTCCAGGCTGATGGACATGGCTTCGCAAAAGCTGTGGCAGTCGGCGTTTGGTGGCTCGTCATTCAGCCTCGGTAGCCTATTCGGCGGCGGCGGATCGACCAGCGAATTACCCAATTTCGGGACATCATCGTTCATTGGTCCCACGCTCAACCACACCGGCTACGGCCCCGGCGACAGCCCTGGTCCAACGCGGATAGTGCCGTCGATTATGTTCGACCGGGCACCTCGCTTCCACACCGGTATCGGCTCTGGCGAGCGCGCGGCCATCATCCGCAATGACGAGTCAGTGCTGACCCCTGGTCAGATGGGCCAGTTGGCGCCGGTCGACCAGGCGAGCGGAGTTCGAGACGTCAACGTCGTGGTTCGGATCGACGAGAACGGGAATTTGCAGGCGTTCGTCGAAAAGGTCGCGCAGCAGGCAACTGCGGCGGGCATTACCGGATATGTCGGCAGCAAAGATTTCGTCAACAACGTCGGCGCCGCCAATCGGAAGGCGATCGGGCGTCGCGTTGGATGACCAGCAACAAGGAAACAGATCATGTCTTTAAAACTCGTTGAAACCACGTTGAACCATGTCGCAGTTGAGTATCGCTCGTTGTACGCGAAGAATCCCGATGGAACGTTTATGTTGGATGTATCGGACCTTGAGAAGCACGTTGATGCACAGTTGAAAACGGATTTGGACATTGCGCATGTGAACGAAAGGAACGTTCGGATTGGCGAAGCGCTTCGTCGGGCCGGCGTTATTGCAGAAGGTGACGATCTTCTTACGTCTCGCATTGAGAAACGCATCGTATTGGACAGCAAAGATGGTGCGAGGATTGTTCGTATACTGTCGGCCGATGGCGTGACGCCAATGGCTGGAACGGGGCCGGGCGGGGTGGCCACCCTCGATGACCTCATTTCTGAACTCACCGCTAAATTCCCCTCGATGTTTGCAAAAGGCGAGACGCCTGCGCCCAATGTCGAGGGGAGCAAGCCTGCCGCGAAATCGGACTTCAAATCGGAGAAGGAGCGAGCTGCGTACGTCTCAAGACATGGGTTGGCAGCATATAACGCGCTCCCAACGGCCGCCCACAAATCGGCGATTGAGCGCAAGTCTGATTTTGGCTCAGAGAAGGACCGTTCGGCGTGGGTCGATAAGCACGGCCTCGCTGCCTACCGGAAGCTGCCTGACTAATGATCGTTCCTCCTCCTCCGGGCGGACCAATTCCACCGCCGCTAGAACCGCCGCTGTTGTTTCAGAAACCGTTGCCAGCGGAGCAGCCGCTGCCCGCGGACGGCAGGGACAAACGCGGCCGCTTTGCTCCCGGCAATCCCGGGAAACAGCCGGGTACACGCCATCGTACGACCATCGCGATTGAAGCTTTGATGGAAGGCCAATGGGACGCGCTAACCAAGACCGCAATCGCGCAAGCTCTGCGCGGGGACGCGGCAGCACTTCGGCTGTGTCTAGATCGTATCGCTCCGGTTCGTCGCGGGTCCGCAGTCGAGATCCCCGAGTTTCCGAAGCTGGAGACAGTGGCTGATGTTCCCAAGGCTCATGCGGCTTTGGTCGCCGCGGTCGCAGCCGGTCTGCTAAGCGCGGACGAGGCGGCGCCCATCAGCGGGCTTCTCACAGCGTACGTGACGGCCGTAGACATCATCGATACAGCCGCGGAGGTCGCCGAGATCAAGCGTAGATTGGAAGAAGCTGGTGCGTCGAAGCGTTAGCCGGGCGGACCTGGAGGTCTTGCGTAATCGCCTTCCAGCGAAGCGGCTTCTCGTCTTGATTGTGCGCACGATTGTCTATCCCCGATCGGACGGCTTGCCGCCAATCATGGAGCCTCGCACAGAAGCCCGAGAGGCTTTGGTTTCTGCCGCTTACGCCGAGATGATGGCCACGGGCCGAAGCCGGCGCATCATCCTGGACAGATCAGATGGCTGGTAGCAGGTGGCGGTCGCAGATTGACGTGATGCGGCGGCAGTTGCCGCGGAGCGCGGGGCGGCGGATTGAAGGCATCCTTATGCGGATCGTCGATCCGGCTGCGCCGGGCATGATCGCCGGCTTGGCCTACGATTGTTGTACAGGATATTCGCATCCATTGGACGGGCATTCGATCGATTTTGATCCGCCGATATGTGCAGGTGAACTGCGGGAGCCATGGTTGACCCTATGGCTCAATTGTCAGAATCCGCGATCCGATGTCGGTCCCCCATGACGCACGCGGGGGGGGAGGGGCTGTCGGGCAAGATGATCGCGAAAACGAGCGACAAGCGCTTGCATGACGCTAGAGAAGAAAAATCGACTGTCGGTCGTCGAGGTGTTACGCTCGGAAAGAGGCGTCTCGTCAATTATCGCTTATCGCTCAATGAAGCAAACTCGCGATCGGAAGGGATGACGTGCATCAGAATTATCTCGATTTCGCAATCATGGCGTCATCATCGATCTCGATGGGGCTTTTGATAGGTCTGACGTATTCAAAGGGCTATCGCGGCCTTTTGCTAACGACTTCATTCGTCCACAGCCTTGTCGCGCTAGTCCCACTTGTCGCATGTTGCGTAGGCGCCGTTCGAGTGCTGTCGATGAATGATTCGGCGCAAAGCGGCCAAGCCGTCGCATTCGCTCTTGTTGGAGTTCTCAGCTTAATTCGCTTTCGCACAGTTTTGCGAGACACGAGAGAGTTCACGTTTGTTTTGGTGTCGATCTCAGCAGGTGTAGGGATTGGTAGCGGGCTCCTTGCCGCGACAATCATCTTGGTCGTCGTCGTGCTATTTATCTTGTTGACGCTTGAGAGGTATAATTTCGGCGCGCCAGGGGCTCCGTCTTTTACGGTGCACATCGTTGGCAATCGGGAAAGCTTCGCCGATTATCATGGTAGACTAGCTGAATTGGCCGTTCGTCTGGATTTCATCGCAGTTGAAGCACAAGCTGACCAGCACGCAGAGTTCACTTTCGAATTCATCTCTGTTTATCCGAGCGACGTGCAGCTCATAACTTCGCGGATACTGGACGTCCAGGGAACAACTTATGTCTATCTTGAACGTTTGCAGCGGTCGCGAAAGGGAGACTAGTCAAATTAGCTTTGCAAGTGCTGCGTCCGCCGTATTATTTATGCTCGCATCATTGTTCATGATTATACGAACTACCTTGAGCGATTGGAGTGCGCGATTATTATCAGAAGTCGTCCAACTTTTCTGCTTCGATAGTGCAGTCATCACGCCAAGCGCAACGCGATAGCTGCTGTTGGGCAGGGCGACAACGAGACTGGTGATGTCGGAAGGTTTGAGCTGGGCAAGAATCAGCGCCAGTTCGTCCCTCGCTGAGCGACGCTGCGCGGTTACCGACGTTTCGAGCCTACTTCTAATGTCAAATACTTGATCCCCGCGAAGTCCGAGCCCTTCAATCTGGAACGTGCCGACGTTCAGTCGGGGCGAGCCTGCTATCACAGGCGGTTTTGCTACTTCGCCATTCGGACCACCCGCAATGCTCTTATCAGCATTTGGCGATAATACCCATGCCGTTCGCAAATTGCAGGTTCCGGATCCTTTCCATGCCTTAAAGGCGGCAGAGACTGCTTTTCCATCCACCGTAACTTTTGGTTGCGCTCTTATAAGCAGTGTCAACCCGTCTGCCCCCATGCATTCAAGACGAGCTTCCGAGGGATAACGATTTTTCGGGATCTCCAAAGATATCTTTGTCTCGGGCACGTCTAGCTCAGAACAGCTTGGCGGGCATTCAGCCGTAAATTTCGTCGTAGACTGGCCTACATCTTGGTTCGGCGTTTGAGTTGGCTCACTTACTTCACTAGCAATTTTGAATATGATGTCACCGTCTCGCATACCCTGGGTTCTTGACCAACCTTGTCTCGGCGTAGTGTTAGCTTCAGCTAAAGCCCTTATCTGAATCACGTTAAAAAGTTCACGACCAGTGACAAAGCCGTCGTTGTTGAAATCTGCTTGTTCACTGCCAAGCTCTCCCCGCAACGCTTTCACAAATGTGGCGTTGAGCGAACTCACGGCCGGGACGGTTTCGCCTGCAGTCCCCGAGGTAACGTAATGACGTACTCGCGATTGCACCGGCTTTTGAAAGACTGCATGCTTTGGGTAGACGATCTTAGTCTCTGGCGCAGAGCGTTGTCCCTCTAAAAGAGCGCCGGAGAAGCAGCTATCTAAAATAGTCAGCACATGCTTAGCCGCCAACGCTTCAGCCCATTCCTCGATTTCAGAGAATCTTACGACCGAAGCAACAAACTTACTATCTTCACTTGCGACAGTCGGTGTATCGAATGGAATGAAGTACCCGACTTTTCGTGTCTCCCTATCTGCAGCCATTGGATCTGTGTTTACGTGATCGTCCCGTGTCTTTCCATGTCCGGCAAAGTAAATGACAATTCTTGCGTCTGCCTCTAGGCCAACATCTGCAACAAACTGGTCCATCGCCAGCCGTATTTGAGAGGCACTCAAATCTTGATATACCTTCACATTGAAATTGTGATCTTTGAGAGCTTGGGCCAAGCTAGCCAATTCCTTCGGGGAGTTGAGTAGCGGTTCAAATGGTGGTTGATATGCGCTTTCGCCAATAAGAATGGCGAAACTCTTGCTATACAATTCCTGTTCAAGCTTGGTCAGTGGGTTGTTTGCCATAAGGGCGAGTGGTGCAGTTGATGCATACTCTTTGACAACCTTCGGAATTGGGTCAGCAGCAGCGGCCTGATTGACCGCGGCGAAGGCGAGTAACGCCGCAATGGCCAACCGGCACAGCATCATTCGTTCGCTCCGTTTGCGAACAAGGGGTTCAACGTCATCACGTCCGGACCGCGCTCAATCTCGATGTTGAACTGATCTTGCGTTAGATTTGGGGTGATATTGAGAAAGCCCTCGCCCCTGACATTCGTTTGTTGTCTCAATCTCTCCATGAGCTGAGTCAGATAACTCTCTCTCTTGACGCTGTCCCAGCGCGTCGGCGACCACATTCTACCAAGAGTCAAAAAACGTTGGTCGTTGCTAAACATGATGCCACAATCAACTGACTTTCCTGGTAGTGATGGGCAAAACCACTCCCCAGACTTTAGAAAAAATCCATACTTCTCTCCGAATCCGTTTGTCGATGATTGGTGAGAAAAATATTTGATGCCCTTTGCCTTCAACGCGGCGGTTGGCGTTCCCTGCTCATCGATATAGTCGAGAAACACGACCGCATGACCGGAGGGTGAAGATCGCCTACCGGCAAGTTTAGGTCGATTGATATTTGCAAAGTCCCCAGGTCGAAGCTGCGCAAAGGAAACGTTCTCGCCAATCCCAAAATTCCGCATCGCGTCACCGGTGCCATAGCTTCCCAGTCTGGAATCCACCCACAAATGCGCTCTGAGGTCCGTTGGCCTTAATCTTCGCCAGCTCTCGACCGGAATATCCGAGAATGGCTTTTTGTTGTTCCCGTTTTCTTTGCTCCAAAAGTCCAAAGCGTGGACCATGACTTCGAGCATACCCGCAACGCACATTGATTCCCGCGGAACCGCGGTGGTTCTTTGTGTACTTGGTATAGTACTGCCATTGTATTCTAAGTCGTGCGTCAAAGCGTTATTGAGCGAGTATCCGCCGTTGGAGTAATTCTCAGCGAGAAATTTAGCGCTCTGTAGTACGTACTTGTTGAAATCCCCATCGTCAGCGCGAGAACTCACCGTGGACAGGGCAAGGAAAATGGCTACGTGGACGATCGATCGCATGTAAATCTCCTGCATAAAACCTGAGGTTATCAAGGCGCAGGAAAACATCAACAGATTGTTGAGCGCAGCTTCCTTTTGCAAGCTTTGATGGCGGCTGTCTGCAGTCCGTTAGGATCGGGTCTCGCTGATGAGCGGGTCAGGCTGCATGATAACGTGAACAAGGACGCATTTGCGCGTGCCCTGACGGCCGCGCACAAGACCCGGCGCTTCGGCAGCCACGTCACGGTCACGAACAAGAGAAACGGCAGATCGGTGAGGGTCCGCATAACGGATCGTTCATCAAGGGGGGCGCTGCATCGACCTGTCTCGAGCAGCCGTCAACGCGATCGGCATGGGCGCCCACGGCACGCGTCACGATCCAATGACACCCCGCTGTGCGCGGCTGCGGCCGGTGCCTCAGTCTGGGCGATGATCAAATGGGCCGATCGCCAGCACGTAAAGTAATTCGGGCTACGGCCCGTAACATGCCAATGGCGGCTGGAAGACGGTTCCGAGCGCGGCCCAACGTCCTGTTGTGACGTGTGTCACAGAACCGGTAGCAGGTTTTCCTTTGCGGTATTCGAGCCGAAATTAGCTATCTGCAAGTAGGCTCCCGGTCGGACGACGTGGCACTAAAAGTGCATAGTTCTCTACGGTGAACTGGGGAGGGGGCGTTGAGCATCCTGAATACTCAATTCGCCGACTGGCTGATGATCTGTTTGCCATCGAAGCCCGTGGGCCGACAGGTAAGGCTAAATTACTGGCGGGATCTTTTGAGCGGCAGACGGCCGCACCCCAGTTTGTCAGTCGGTTGCGCTCCAAACCCGCAGCCGTTGCCCGCGCCGAGATTGCGGAGACGGTCTCTGACTCCGGATACTCCGTCGACTAACTGACCTTCAAACATGGTCTCCCGCTAGAACAGGCGAGCCAACTTATCCGCGAGCTCGGAAACTCGCGGGGAAGGCTGGATGCAGCAGCCTTGGTATTAAAGCTGAAGCTTTGAAACCAAGGCTCATGCCGTGGGCACCTAGGCCAGCGCGGCAGCCAAATCGGCATGGGCGGTATCTCGCGCGTCACCGTCGAGTAGCCCCACGTAAACTGGCCCGGCGCCGGCCATGGTGGTCGGTTTTCTTCATTTTTCAGGACGAGGGCGGCGCCCTCTCCGCGAACTGAACGAAGGCCGTTCGTCAGGAGCGCCTCCATTTAATTGCACTCCGGCGCGTTCCTCGCCCCGCCGAGCTCGTTCTTGGTATTTCATCGCCAATGCATTTAGCCGATCAGACACTGACCGATACCCGACGAATCTCGCAAACTCTTGGCACCTTCGAGATATCGCTCTCAGTCGCGCAGCCGCTACGATCGCTTCTCGTTGGCTCTTCGTCACCGCCATCGACGTCCTCGGCACAGCGCGACTAACCGATCTACCATCTCGTGGTTATTTGCGCGGTGCGATACGCTCTTCCAGCGTTGCTGCCGAGGTCGAGGCCGAAATAATTACAAGAGTGAGTACGCTAACAATGATGATCTTCATAAAAGACTATTGGGTAAGCGAAAATTTGAGTTTGCGTAGTTTAGTTCGGTGAACGCAAGCATTATCTGCCAAGAAAAAATCGCGGCATTCTCGCGCGGCGGCTACCGGAACTACTCAAAATTGACTGATACCAAAAAATCGTCCCTCCTCCGGTGCACGAGAAAAACACATCTATCTCGACCTAATAAGGGCCGTTTGTGTTCCAACGCACGGAACACAATGCTTTCTCACACAGTGAGAGTAATTCAATCGAGCGGGTGCGCGGTACCTCATTTCATGAATCCGATCATGAAAGCGATGGTGATATAGGCTGCGCCAATGACAGCGGCCGTCACTGCAAAAGCGAGCAAAAATCTCCAAGCTTGAAACGGGCCGATTTCATCTCTCACCGATCCCTCACATGCTTGTACCGATTACGCCACTTCGGATCTTTGTCGACCGAGTGGTAGACCGGCGTTCCCTTCGGGAAGAGCGCCTGCAGCATGCCGAGGCGGGCGAACTCTATAGGGCCGTCATACTCGGCAGCTTGGATCAAGACGTGCATCGCGTTCTGCCACGGTGGAGCATCGTGCGTCTGCTTTGGTAGGCGGGTGATATATTCGCCGGCATCCTGCAGGGTGGCGAGCTTACCGCCAGCAGGCAGGATGATTGGATCTGGAAATCGAGTTGACCAGGACACAACGCAACTCCGCAAACTCGACTGACGCAATCGAACGGCGACTCAATTTCGGCAAACACTGTTAGTTCCAGAGGCGGGGATGACATCGACCGCTACAAGGAAGCGAGTGCCATTGCGCGTCTGTACATCCGACGGCGTGTCATTGGTCTGGCACTTGCATGACTAGAGCGGGTGGGGCCAACACAAAGAGGTAAAGATGGCGATGATCCACCGCCGCTGGACTGACGACGAAAAAGCCTCGCTCCGTGCGTTAGCCGGGACGCTGCCGCCCGAAGACATCGCTAAAGCGATCGGGCGGACGCGGGCAGCGGTCATGATAAGGGCGCACGAGATGCACTTATCTCTGAGGCGCTTAGATCCGGACGGGGTAGAGAGAAACTGGGCGACGCCCTATCCAAGGGTAGCTCTTACTCGGCAAGCTGGGCCATTTCCGGTGGGCTTTCCACGCAAGAGGTTTCCGCCTTCCACATAATGAACCCGCCGCACTCATGAATCTGGATAATGCCGTCGGCAATGAGCTTGTCGCGGCCAAGCGTGTATTCCGCGACGCTCGCCTTGTCCTTCCATATGAAGGTCGAGTTCCATTCCCCGATCGGCATAAGGCCGTCATCGATCCGGAGCGTTTTGGCGATCTCGAGCAGTCTTGCAGCGGCAGCTTCAGGCTTGGCGTAGGGGCGGTCTTTGACGTGCTTCTCAAACGGCTGGCTCATAGGGTAGGCGCTTCGTCTCTCTTCTTGCCGCGACCGACGATTTTCAGCGCGCCATCCGGTAGGGGGCGCTGAAGCTTCATCGCCTCGTCGGCGGGGGCCGTCATCCAGGCTTGCAGTTCTTCAGGTGTCGTCAGGATAACAGGCATTGCTTTCGGGTGGATTGCGCCGACTTCGGCGTTTGGTTCAGTGGTTAGGAAGGCGAAGATGTCGTTGGTGGTTTCACCTTCTCTGACCTTTCGGACGGACGTCCAGTTCGTCCAGATTCCCGCGAAGAATGCCAGAGGTCGGGTCTCATCAAAGGCGAACCAGATGTCGCCGCCCTCAGCTTTATTGAACTCGCTGAAGGATGTGAACGGCACCAGGCAGCGTGCCTCAGCGCCTAGCCATCGTTTCCAGTGCTGGCTGTCGAGATTACGGATATTCGTCGTGCCGCTGTCCGGTTCCATCCGCAGCAGGTCCTTAAAGTCGACCGGCTTGCCTTTCTCCTCGAGCTTCGCGGCCCGCTTCTTCGCTGCCTGCATCTGAGCGAATTGCGACGAAGGCATTCCCCATCGCGCCAACATCAGTTCTGTGGCGCCATCCTTGTTACGAACGATGGGCGCCGGGTAATCGGGGAAGATGCCGGGCATCGACGGCAGGTTGCCGGTGACGTCGCGATCGAACTTGAACAGGTTGCGGATCGCGGCCTGGTTCTTCGTCATCGAATAGAGGTTGCACATGCAGCGTCCTGTGGATTACGTCCCCGGCTTCCGCCCCGCGATGTGCGTTATATGCGCCATGGTCTGTTCGTGGGATCGTGGGTTGAATGTCTCGCCGCACGGGCAGTGGATCTCGCCGCGCCGGATTTGCTGAGTATAGCCGGCATCCCATAGCGCGTATTTATTGGCAGGCCACTGTTTCTCGCGGCGCGAGGCCTCGAACTCGGCTTCGGTGCGCTTCGGCAGGAACACGTTCCAAGCGGCATCGAAGGCGGCTCGCGCCGTTTCGAAGTCCCATGCGACGCCTCTGAAACATTGATCTCGATGGAGCGGGTAAAAGCCGCAAGACCATTGCCAGATACCCGACCTCTCCGGATTTGGATCGCAATCTTGCTGAGCGATGGTACCGACCTGCACGTCGCCGTACCAGATTTCCCATGTCTCAAAATGATCATCGGTGCGCCGCCGTGTCAGTTCCTGCATCATGGCGTCTCCACACCATGCCGTGGGCTGGGCGCCAACTGCAGCAACGTCGCGAGGGGCCGCTTGCCGCCTTTCGCGCATCGCTGGCAGCGCAACCGGGTCGCGAGGTCGTGGATGCATGTAGTGTCGACATGCGGCAGCTCCGCCAGATTGACGTCGCGCTTGGCCCGGCATCTTGAACATTCAATCTCGAGCCGCGGAAAGCCGCCGTTCAACGCTTGGTCGACTGTCGGTGACGGGTCGATCGGCTCACCATCCGCCCACATGCGTTCGTTCCAGCTTTCGCAGGACAGCTTGTCGGCTTCCCGGATTAGCGCTTCACCCTTCGCACGCAACTCGTCCGACTGGCGGGCAAGCATCAGCGTAACGCCGCGCGCCTTCGCCAGCTCTTTGTTCAGAGCCTTGCGGTCGCCGCCTGATAGGGGCGTGGGGTGATATTTCGGAGCCATATGGGCGTCCAAGCGTGGCGGTCAAAATACAAAAGCAAAAATGCTACGTCGTCTCGAATGACGGCCAGCAGCCGTCCTCCTCGAGGCGTCCCGTGCGTTCCCGGCAGCCGTCGTCGAGCAACTTCATCCCGACATCTTTCCAGACCGCATGGGCCCCGTAGATGCGCAGCGCATCCACGGTCTGAATCTCAACGATCCGATCACAGCGACGGCAGGACACTCGCAAGACGTTCCGGGGAATTTCCGAGAGGCGGCGCTGCTGGATGGGCACGCCGGTGCGGATCTGGCCGCGAGGATCCCGAACGATGGAATCCCAATACGCCTCCGGCAGATCGTCTGCAGGGCCGGGCGTCGGAATAGGCGGCTCAGCCGGGCGGCTCGGCTTGGAAGCCAGCTTTTCCATCTGTTTTGGCGTCGGCATGCGCCAGCTTGCGGGTCTATCGTTCATGCCCTCAATTAGAACATAAGAAGAACAAAAGTCGAGTCCGCGGAGGTTGAATCTCGGATGGAGCGGCGGCGCCGATGGTCGGTTCGGGGTAGCCGAGAAGCGCGAGGCTATAAGCGCACCAGAAAAATACCAGCAGCCGCGACGGCGACGATCCAAGCGGCCAGCACAGCGATTGGCGGGATCCTTGAGCGGGAATTAGAATTCTGCATGGGCGGAGCTCATAGAAAGCGGGTCCGTTTGCGCGGGAGGCCTTTTAGGGAGCCTACCACCACTCTCAGCACCTTGCCGTGACCACAGACGCTGTTTTTAACATAGACCACAGCGAAGGGATTTGGAGATGCAACGGGGGTCATCGAATGGGGCTTTCCGGCTTCACCGGCTCTTTGTGAATTTCTGTCCCTTCGTCGTCTTCCACCACGATGTGGCGGGGCTTAGCGCCGGTCAGCGCCACGTACTTGGCTATTAGCTCGGCCTGCCGCTTTGCCTGCTCTTCATTTTGGAGCTCCAGTCCCACCGGATCTACAAGCTTCGTACCGTCGACAATGGGGAAGTAATATTTGGGCATACGCGTCCTCCGGCAGAGGAAATGCGGGAAATGCGCATGCTTTCAGCTAGTTCCAAGTTGGTTACAATAGGCCCAGATCGGCATCGTAAACCTTTCGTTAACCATGCTGGATCAGCCTATAAGAGTGCGGTGGCACCGGACGACTATGGGGACCGGCAGGCGCAAGAGCCGCTTGGTGTCATGCCCGGGCGGCTTTTTGCTGCTTGCGCGAAGGAACTTCAACATGCCCGAGCTGAATAGGCCCACAAAACCACGAAAGCAGTCCTTTACCAGACCCGACGGGACGTCGACGAGTATCAGCCTTGAGGAAGCCTTTTGGGAGGCGTTGAAAGAGATCGCGAGCGAAAAACGTATCTCGCCGACAGACCTCACCAGACGAATTGATCGGGACCGGGTTCGAGGCAATCTTACATCGACTATTCGTCTTTTCGTCCTAGAGCACTTTATTGCGAAGTACCGATCGGCAACTGACGCCAATGCGGATAGGCAGCGAAAAGCCCGCCCCGAGGAGGGCGTGCGTTCTTGATAGTTGCCCCAATTACTTTTCAGGATGATCGGAGCCGGGCGATGTCGTTTCGGATCCCCGCCGTCTTCGACACGGCGATGCACCAGACAATTGGCCTTAGTTTGAAATTGACGAAATCCGCGACCAGCGGCAGAATTTAGCCGCTATGGGTCAAGCCGAAAGACCATCCTGTCCCCACTGTGGGGCTCATCTGATCTTGGCATTGCCGCCGGGCGGCAAAGGGCCGCGCACGTTCCAGTGTTTCGACTGCGATCGACCCGATCCGCTTAAAACAGATCAAGCGGTAGGCTGGTTAAAGGGCGAATTGCAGCCACCCAAATAGTGTCTGTGCGGAAATAAGAGTCGTCCATGCGTTCCTATATCTGGAACCGGGCGACAGGTGTAAAGTCTCCCATCATCGCCCGTTCCTCGGCAATCATCGGTGACTGAGAGTACTCTACGCTCCCGCCTGATCTCGCGGTGAGCCATGTGCGAAAAATGTACCGAGCTTGATTTTAAGATTGCAAACTATCGGCGGATGTCAGTGGTCGTCACTGACCGGCTTGCAAGAGACGCAATCACCGGGCTGATCGAGCAAATGACGAAAGACAAGACCTCGCTTCATCATGGGAGCACGACGGCTGCGGCGCCTTAGGTTGGTGGCCGCTAGGGTCAGGTGCCGAGCCATGGCGAGAAGGTCAAGCGGGCGGTCGCTCAGACTTCTCTAATTCTGGTTGACTGGAAAGAAGCGCTACCGCTTCCGATAAGAGCGAGACCAGTTCGGGCAAGTCCAGCCGTTCGGCTCGACCGCGCAAAACGTGCAAATCGTTTTTTAGCAGAATCAGTTGCGCGCGGCGCGAGACGCCAGACATGGAAGGCTCCAGCGTGGGAACCGCCCAGCTTAGCAACGTGGATTTAAAGATCGAGTAATTCAGATTCGCGCTCGAGGCATCCAGGATGTCGTCAAAGCTGATATGCGATAGCTGCGACCTAATCGCTTTCTAGTTGGTAGATCGCGCAAAGCCGTTCCTGCACTTGCGCGAAACGCCTCTCGAGATCTGGACTCATCACCCGATATCTCGCTCCGGTATTGCAGTCCAGCTCGCGGCCCTGTCCGACACGATGGCAACGCTGATCCAGTAGGAATGTAGAGCCTCTACGGATCTAGCAAGAACCCATCGGAAGAAATTTTCGCCCGCCTGCGTCGCGCCGACATCTGCATTCACCACCATATCGCAAGCGCGCGATTTACTGCACACTGGCAGGCGAATAAGATGCGCGGCGACGATTTCGATGAGCGTCGGGATGGGCAGGCGGAACAACAGGCGAGAATTGGCGTTGCAGCAAAATGGAAGACAGGCTCTACCGAGTCCTTTTCTCGTTCGGCATAGCCGGGCTGATTACAACATTCGTGGTTTTGGTCCTCCTACTGTTTTATTGGGCAGTAGGTAGTATTTAAGCGGCCCGCCTCAGTTGGTGCTGGCCGAAATAGGGCCCCTCGCAATTTCAATTTAGGCCATTCCAATTGTGATATGCTTCCGCCGGGGAATGGGGTGTGCCGAGTGCTACATCGAACAGTTCAGTACGACGTTCAGGAGATCCAGCCGGGGCTTTGGTGCTGGACCATCTATCTGGGCAATCGCGCAGTACAGGGGCCGGTCAAGTTTCGCTCGCGCGAATTGGCCGTTGAAGCCTGCCATGGCGAGATCAACGACGGGATCGAGCGAACCAGGCGACAGGCCGCCCGGCGATAGCCTTCCGTCTTCTTCCTCACCGCCATCCGACTCCTTGCCACGCGCCGCGTAGTCTCGACATTCCCGGCTATGTAGTCGCGCCTGGTGCCTTCCATGTCAGACTTCTGCATGTGGTCGGTGGTATCCTCGATCGAGGCGCCTGACGCGCGCGCTTCGGTACCGCCGCCGTGACGGGCCCGGGCGTTCCAGGCCTCTTTGGGCACGCCTGCAGCATCCGCGATCGCGCGATACATGTCGTAGAACACCCGATAGCGAACCGGATCTGCATTTCCGGATCGCACCTGCAGGACGTGATTGACCGCCTGCAGCATATTCAGTTCCGACGGGTGAGATCAGGATCGGGCCAACACCAATTAAAGTGGAGCGGACGATGGACGAGCACACGAAGGAGCTAGGCGAAGCACTTGGTCGAATCCTGGACGCCATCATGGAGAACGAAAGGCTCCGGGCAGAAGACCCTCTGTCGGCAATCGTAGACAAGTCAACGCCTATGAAATTGGACGACCTCATCGACGGCATCGAACGAGGGGACGATTGGGTACGCGATCCAATCGGACAATCGCTGCGCGCCGGACTTCGCAACATTGGGAAGATCCTCGCCAACAGCAGGACAATCGCCCAGATGAAAGAGGTCGTCGAGCTGGTCGCAAACAAGGAGGACGGACCTTGGCGCAGTTTCATGCTCCACAAGCATTGGGACGGCATCACAGACAAGGACGGCGATCAGTGGATTGCGTGAGCCAGCCCGCATTTCCCCGCATGACGCGCGCACGACCCGCGACGGGCAATCTATCTATGATGAACGTTCAGCCAAAGTTCTACGGCTTGCATGGCCCGCATCCACTCGTTGGAGCTCTGGGGCAGGGCTCGATCATGCTGATGTCCGGCAAGGCCCCGGATTGCGGTCAAAGCGGCTCGTTCGGCTTCGGCCATGGGACCAGACGTGTTCAGAGTGGATTGCTCGTTCGTCACACCTTCCATCAGTCCTCGCGCTTCCTGATTGGTGCTGATCCAGGCGACGTTCAGAATCGATTTGCAGTAATGGGCCTTTATCAGGCTCTCGCGGTCGTTCATTCAAATGAAGCCATTCATTACCCCGTGTCAGTCGTCGGAGAGCTTGTACTTCTGCCGAAGCTCAAGGGTGAGAGCTCCAACGATACGAGCGCACTTAAAGTGGGCCAAGCTATCGGCTGTGCTCGTCACAGCGCTCCATCCAGGACCTTCGGAGGTCTTCACCTCTCGAACCTCGACGGATACTGCCGGCGGACATTCCGGGTGCTCGTTCATGCGCTCGCGAAAAAGCTGCGCCAGGTCGGCTTTGGAAATCGGCTTCTTTGCCATCGGTCCCTGCCTTCTGGCAGTAACCCTAGCAGCAAACGACCGCAGCCGGCGGTATTAGCGGTGCCCGAAGTGAACTCAGTGTTATTTCAGGCTGTAGCGATGCCGCAGCTGCTTTTCTATCCCCGTCACCATACTAGCAAGCTTCGGAAATTGCCGACGCTGACTGGCATCTGTCAGCGCGTTCCAATCGCTGCGGCCGTTCGGGATGATTGCTATGCGAGCGTTGCGGAGGTTCGACCCTGCGAGCTTCTCGTGAAACATCCAGACGAGCTCGTCGGCAGTGAGATGTTCTTTGGTCATGAAGGGCAGCTTACAGCTTCGTTGCTGGTTCGATCAACTGCTGCGAGGTTCCGCTATGAGTGAGCGACGTCGCGGGACCTTGGGCCATAGTCTGGCCGTAAAGCGCGAACACCTTCGCGGCGTGGCGTGGGGGCGTCACAGGTTGGGGAAGCGCCATGCAAGAACATGAGCCGAAAGCCGGTTACACGTTCTATTTTCAAATGTCAGACGGAAGAGGCCGCTTATCTTGTGCGGTAACGGTCGCATCTCCCACTCGAGATCAAGCCGAGATAATTTTCCGAGACAATTCGTCAGAGATAGTTCGGCTGGCGCGTGCCAATATTGCCAGCAGACCGCTTGATACCAGTTCGCTTAAGTTGAATTTTCCCTAGACCGGGCGCATCGCTGGCGTCACCGCTTAACGTCGTCATCGGTCTTCTTTTCCGCGTTTGCCGCTGCTTGGCAAGGCGGGTTCGGCGGCACCGGCGATGGCGGCCAGCAGCATGGAAGGGCCGCCCGGTACCATGTCCGGACGGCTCTGCCCTTACTTGGACATGCCGCCCTTGTTCTGCTGGCCCATACCATCCTTGGTCGCGCCGCCCTGCTGCATATTGTTGTTCGTGCCAGTGCTAGTCATACCGCTCGTACCTGACATCCCATCCTTCTTCATAGTGTCAGCACGATCAACAGCCGTCCCGGTTGAAGTAGTACCGGGTTGATTGACGCCTGCGCCGGTTGAGCCGGGCTGCGGAGCACTCGGGTTAGCGCCGGATTGAGCGAAGGACGCAGTGGCAGAGAGTCCAACAATCGCGGCAGCGATGACAAATTTCTTCATTTGAGTATCCTCGTGGTTGTTTTCGTACTGCAGTAATGAGCTGATGCACGCTACGTTCCGACAGCCGGGGACTTATCTTTTTGAAACTTTACCCGAGGCCCCGCGTAGCAATCAGTGAGGCTGTGCCCCAACGCGGCTTCGAAAAGGCCCGCCGCATTGGAGTCCTCCGGTGCGGCTGGCTTTTTGTTGGTCAGTGGGTGTTGGTGTCTTTCCACTTCTCCAAGTCCGGCTTTGGCGTATCCGGCAGGCTCGGGTCGGTGGTGTTCTGAGCATTCTGCTTCCAGGGCTCGTTGCTCTGTGATTGCTTACCCCAGTCCTGCTTATCGCGGTCGTCATCGCTTGGCGGGTTTGTTTTCTCGACGCTCATAGTCTGTCCTTTCATTTATATGTTCGTAAACCTCGGGTTTAATCGTGTGTTCCCCGTTGGCGCGGAACGAATCCAGATCGTGCCGTTTGAATAGGCATGAGAAACAATCCTGGCCAACTGGTTCACCTCGCTGTCCTCATGGAAGAGGCGATCCAAATTGCATGGGATTATCTGGAACGGGCAGGCGAGATCGAGGACGCAGAGTTTTGTTCGCACACTCTACTCCACTCGGTTGAAACCATGATTCGGCAGGGAGTAAGGAGCCGCCTGCTGCTCTCGAACAGAGCCATTGCTCAATACATGGAAGCTCTCGAAGCGCGCACACTTCAAGCGGCCTCGTAGAGGGGCGATGACCACGGTGATGGGCGGAAATCAAAAGTATCTCAGGCGCCAGCAGACGGGCATTGGATGGCTCGTCGCAAAGTGGCTGGCTTACTGTCAGGCCGAAAAATGTCGACGCTCGAACCGACGGCCTCAAGAGAAGTAAATGGCGACGATAATCTAGGACTTGGCGTCCTCGTCATTTTCCTGCTGGTGTTGGGCTTGCCCTTATTGCTCTTGTGATGCTTAGAGCCAGGCCACTGATAGCAAAAATGCGGTCGCAATAAGCGCCACAGCTGTCATCGCCGCCATCGTCATTGAGAGCCCGCGCATGCCGTAACGAAGCGGATACGCACCCGGTCATCAAGAGCGTATGTCAGGATCAGGTATGCAGAGCAGAATCGGTCAATGGTGGACAGACACACACGATCAGAGGCAAGAGGCGGAACTCGCCGCCGCGCTGGCCGTCCAGCTCGCAGCGGTCGCTACGGTGAGCCTACGGTTACTACTCGAATCCCTGTGAGCCTCAGAGCAGGTCGCCGCGTTGGTTTTAGCGAGGGGGCGAAAGCTGCGGGAGTATTGTCGTGCCTAGCGGCGTGTAACCCAAGCGGGTGATGCGTCTAATCAGCGGCAAGGAGATCAGTTCATTAAGCTTTGACGTAGAGGCTAGCTCCAAGCGGCCTTCGTATTCGCACCGCGACTAAGACCCGCCGAATTCGTCCTCGGCGGGTTTTTCCGTGCGCTCATGCGATCGGATTTCAAGCAACCAGATCACAAGCCCCACCGCAATTCCGAACGTTAGCACGCTCGCGCCTAGCGACGCCAAGTCGAAAGACGGCCAGCCTTCAGGTGCGGCAACAATGATTTGGGCTGACGTCAAGTTCGCCTCCCTAGCAGAGTCTGCCTTTATCGGGCACGAGCGATCACCGTAGTGAACAATGCCGCGTAAAACTTAAGCGGCGGTTGCGAGAAAAGAATACCTGAAAGGTATCCGGCGCTCCCCGAGCATCAGGTGGCTAGTGATGTACGCTTCAGCCTTGGTAATGGCGTCACGAGACCAGGGGTCAACCGCGAAGGAGAAAGGCATATGCGCCGAGCACGGCTAACCCGCCCACAAGCAGCCAAACGACCAGCCCGATGGTCAGTATTTTGGCTGGGACAGGCGTGTGATCGGTCTGTGGAGTTTCGTGAGGGGCGACGGCTGTTTCTTGATCGGCTGGCATCGGACACATCCTTGTGGCCGCACCTTGCCGCCATGGGTGGACGAACGGCTTGCAGATCGTAACGTTCCGGTATTCCGCCATTTTTTACCCGATGGCGGGGAGGGCGTCACGGGGATTGGTCAACGTGGCGTCATGGGCCCTGCACGTATTCCTGATTCGCAAATGCAACGCTAAAGTCTGCGTATCAACAGATTCGGAGACTGGAATGCAGACGACCACGGTTCGCGTCACCACACCAATGCCATCGGGCAAGGAGCCACTGGTTTGGCACTTCGATCTGATGACAGCAAACCCCGCAGAGGCCATCCGTTGGACAAAGGCCACGCCTCAGGTCCTTCCTCACGCGATTGTCGAAGTTGTCGAGCGCGCTCCTAACTGATCGTTATTCGGGAGTGCGGGAGGGGTGGATCTCGTCGCGCTGCGCCTTGTAAAGCACGGCAAAGGCCCAAACGAAGATCAGGAAGAAGACAATTCCGCAGATGAGGCTCGCTTCGCGGTTAGCCTCCCAACGTTCGAGCCAAACCACATCTCCGTTAGGATTTGCACGTATGCGAGCAGCCTTGTCGAGGCCGGTCGAAGTGACGAAGAAGCAATAGCCAGACCATAGCGTCGCGAGCCCGGAGATAGCAGCGATGACCGCCGATGTGCGCATTGTTTTCCATCCTATTCCAGGAGCGCACTCGTCCCTGCATTCTGTTCTCACTGACTCGGTCGTTTTCGGTAAAGCGCTCTGGCGGCTTTAAGGAAGCCAAGACCAAGCATAAGGAGCGGTGGAGCAGCGATCACGAAAAGCAAAAGGAGGATGGGGTTATCGGAGATATCTATGCTCATGCCTCGACTCCTTGCAGAGAAGCTACTCCCGCAGCAAGCGTCCCATTCACCAAACTATCGATATGCCGTGACCACGCTTCGAACGCCTCGGTTTTCTCGGAAAGGTATCTATAGCGCGCATAGACTTTAGCGACCCCGCGCAGAGTGCCTGATTTGTGATTGACGCAGGCTTCCGCCACTTCGATCGAAAAGCCGAGACCCTGGAGACCGCTGTAGAACGTGCGGCGTAGATCGTGGGACGTCCACGCTTGGAAAACGAAATCAGGATCCAGTTTTTGAAGCTCTTCTTTCATTGTCGCATCAAGGCGTTTCTTCGCTTTGGACAGACCACTGACAGGCGTATCGCCTGTGAGCGTAAACACCAGTCTCACCGCGCCAGCCGACGCAGGAAACCGATTGGGTCCAATCGACGGTAAGTCCTTGAGCAAAGCCACTGCCAAAGAGCTAAGTGGTACAAGATGCTCAGAGTTGTTCTTAGTGCGCTCCGGCGGAAGCGTCCAAAGCGGTCCTTGCCACTTCTGGCCATTTGGTAGAGTGACCGAAGCAGACTGAGTTTCGAACTCGGACCATGGTGCCTCTCTGCACTCGTTGCGGCGTCCACCGGTGAGTAGCAGGAGCTGCATAAGCTTACCGAACGGATATGCTTCGACATCGGCGGCGCGCCAAAACGCAATAATTTCCAGATCGGAAAGAATTCGCTCTTTGCTCGCTTCGCTTGCGACGCTGCTGAGCGTGGCAACAGGAGACGTCGCGAGGATGTCCCGATCACTGACACACCACCCGAAGAAGGTCTTGAGGTTGGTCAGTGTACGGTTCGCTGTGACGCCGTGACCCGCATCAACCAATTCGTCCAAGAGTAGAACGGCATCCCGTTTGGTGATCGCCGAGAGAGGCCTGCCGGACCAGCCTTTGAGCACGCCGCCACCGTTCTTGATCCATGCGCCCTCATTCTCGGGATCGGGTTTCAGACCGAAGTATGTGGCCGTCAGCTTGCGCGTTGAATTGCGAAGACCCTGTTTCTTCTTCCCCCGATATCGCTTCAAGAACTCGACCATCGCAGTATCGACTGTGCTGTCGGGAAGGGAAGTCTCCTTGGTCTTTGCCACCTCAATGCGGCGGGCAACGGTCGGGTCGATGCCTCGGCGGATCGATTCCAAGGCGCTGGTCGCTAGCATGCGCGCTTGGGTAAGCGTGAGCGGCTGACCGATCAACGGCTCGCCGTTCGACGATCCGATCGCCAGGGTACCGAGCGTCAATTTCTTTGCCTTGCGCTGACCGTCCTTGCCACGCTCGACCGGTGACCGGAATCGGAGTGCCCATGATTTGGCGCCACTAGGCTGCACGACCAGATAGAGCCCAGCGACCGAGTCGGGCTTTTCGTACCGAGTCGCCTTTGGTTTCGCTTGTTCGATCGCCTTACCGGTCAATCCTGGCATGTTTACCCCGATATGGAACGGGGTAACGATTAGTCACCGTTAGGGTCTGTTACCCGGAGTTACTAACGATACATCAGAATTGCAATAAAAGCAACAACGCCAATGGTTAATATCGATTTGGATGTATAGTGTTGTTAGGTTTCGTTACGGTATTGATACAGTCTGGGAGACTAGGGGTCGGAGGTTCGAATCCTCTCGCTCCGACCATTTTTACAAATCATTTCAAGATATTAGTAGTCTCGCACCCGAGCGGTGCCGCCTGGATAGGGTGGCCTCGATCAAGCGCGCGCGACGCCGGCCTTACGATTTCGGTTCGACGAAATCACCGTGAATCACATCGTCTTTCCGTCCGGCGAACCAGAGAAGCCCGACATAAGCCGCTGCACAGACAAGGAAGCCGAGGACAATAATCTCTAACATAATATCTACTCTACGCTGAAAACATTAGACTTCTCCCGGCTCCGGGTTCCGTCAATTGCCCCGGCCGCACTCCTTAATGAATCCTTGCCGTCGTGACCCTTTGGCCACAGATGCCGGTGTCGCGTTTGGAATAGCGGCAGGGAGCGGCGCCGGATGTGTCGTTTTTGCGCCAATGGAACCCTTCGCCATCGAACCGATTATCCTGAAAACAGGAGGCTCGCATGGCAAGTCATTGGCATACCGCAGATGGTCCGTCGGAGGTCCGGCATGACGATGATATCGGCTACTACGGTGGCTGGACCATCAGCGGGTTAGCGGTGGTTGCGACCATCACGGCTGTTTGGCTGTTTGGTATCTAGCCCACTGCGTAACTGAAGTCCTTGGTAACTGAAGTCCTTGCGGCAACGCAGCAGCGATGCGCGCGAATGCTGGATGATGGTGACGAAAAAGGCCCGGAGCATATGCTCCGGGCCTTCGTCAATTCAATCAGCCGCGTTTAGTAGTAGCCGTAGCTGCGATAATAGCGGGGACCGCCATAGTAGCCGTTGCCGTAACCGTAGCGCGGACCATAGGCATAACGCGGGCCGTAATGGCGCGGGCCATAACCATATCCGTAACCGGGACCGTAAGCGCCATAGGCACCTGCCGCCAATGCGCCTGCTGCAATGCCGAGTCCGATCACCGCGCCGCGGCCGCCACGGGCCTCTGCGGGTTTCGATGCGATCGACGCCGCGCCGACGGCAGCGACGGTGGCAAGAATAAGTGCTGTCTTCTTCATGCTGCTTCTCCTTCGTATCGAGAAGTCAACGTGTCGGTGTTTTGAAGGTTCAGTTCCAATTCATGGCATATCGGCCACAAATTTTGCCGCGATGGGGGAACGAATAATATCGCGTGATCAGCGAGCGGCGTTCCGCTTTACGCGGCGCAACCGAAAGCGAGATGCGCGTGCAGCGTCGATCATCTCGCAGCTCATGATCCAGAAAAGATCACGGTCCAGAAAAGATAATGGCCCGGAGCGAACTCCGAGCCATCAAACGCAGACGTACATCCGGTCTGCGCTTCCTTGACTCCACAGTGAGTCGAGAAGGTTAATAAATGTCTAACGGTGATGCGTGACGACATGATGACCGATCGCGCTCATCCCGTCGGGCCTTCGACTTCCTTGTGATCCTTGTCAGGCAAGACGCCGCTGCCGGGCGTCTTGGTCTCGTCGGTCAGTTCCGGCTTGTCGTGCGGGCCGGCCGGCGGAATTTTCTGATCGGGCTTCGGCTGTTTGTCGAAGGCGCGGTTCTTTGCTTGCTGTGTCATGCGAAGAGAACGGCTCAGTTCCTCGCGTGTTCCCTTTGATGATCATCGCAAATCACAAGAGAATCGGGCACGGCTCGAACATGCGCGGGTTCTTTGTCGATGTGCTTCATTTCGTGCGGAACCTTCCGGGCGGTAATGGCTTGTCCCGCGATACTTTTAAAGGAAGGAATAAATTGTCATGATCAAGAAACTGGCTTTGCTGGCGGCTGCGGCCGTTCTCTATGTCGCAGCACCTGCGGGCCCCGCGTCTGCGCAGGGCATCAATGTGCAGATCGGCGGCGGTGGTTATCACCATCAGGATCGTGGCTATCATCGCGGCCATGGCTATCGCCAGAGCCGCGCCTATGTGCGCCGCGACTACGGTCACCGCCATCATGGCTGGGATCGCCGCGGTTCGCGCACCAAGACTGTGATCGTTCGCTAACGGACGTCTATGGTTTGACAAAGCAGCCTCGCGCAAGCGGGGCTGTTTTCGTTTGTGACCTTGTCAGACGCTGCCTGGCTGTCCGGACGCCGCACGCAATTGCGCCGTGGCCATATATTGCTGCGTGGCGACGAACATGCCCCACATGATGCCGAGCATCATCCAGAAGTGGCGCCAGTGGTCGGTGTCGATGATGAAGGCCTCGCCGACCGTGCCGAGATAGGCTGCGAACACCGCGAGATAAGCGCGCTGCCATGGCACGCGCACGAAGATGTAGCGGAAGCCGAGCAAGGCGGTGATGAACACCAGCGCGGGATAGCACACGCCGGAGATCCAGCCGCCGGACATGAAGGCGTTGAGATAGGAGTTGTGGGTGTCTTCCGGAAAGAAGCGCGTGAATTGCAGCGGGCCGATTCCGAAGGGCAGATCGAGCGCCATCTGCGCGCCGAGCACATGACGGCCGAAACGGCCGAAACGGCCTTCGTCATATTTCTGATCGAACGAGGCGCGCTGCTTGAACATGTCGGCGATGAAGTCGAACTGCAGCAGGATCACGATCACCAGCGCCACGACGGCGACGGCCGCCAGCGCCATGATGATGATGCGCGAGCGCTGTTTGTTGGACTGGCTGGTCAGCACCATCAGCATCAGCATGAAGGCCGAGGTGATCGCCAACAGGCCCCAGGCGGCGCGGGAGAAGGCGAGCAGGACGGCGAGCGCAATGATGCCGAGCGCAATGGCACTGCGGAGCGAGCGACCGAAACCGTCGCTGACGACGCTCTGCAGACAGAACAGCGCCGGCAGGACCAGAAACGCGCCCAGCACGTTGGGATCCTTGAAGGTGCCGGCGGCGCGGCCGTAGAGCGTGAACATCTCCGCGCCGGGGATCAGGTGCAGATAGCCCAGGATGCCGGCCAGCGACGCCACCAGTGCGCCGACGATCAGGCCACGGCGCAAGAGGTCGATGCGCGCCAGCGTGTCCTCGGACATCACCAGTGCGACGAAGATCGCCATGATGGCCATGTACCAGGAGGTCAGGATCCAGTTCACGATCGGCGCCTTGTCGAGCAGATAGGCGGCGCAGATCGTGTAGCCGAGATTGACCAGGAACAGCATGAGCAGCAGGGGCATGAACACCAGCCGCATGCGCAGGCCCGACGCGAAGAACACCACCATCGCCGTGAGGGTGGCGATCTCGAAGGGGCTGGGCTCAATGAACACGATGGCGCCGCCAAAACCCATCGCCCACAGCAGCGCGCGCTGCAGCGTCACCACGGCGGGAGGTGCCGCGGGCGAGGCGATGTAGTCATCGGCAGTCGCGTGAGTGCTCATGGCGACATCACTCTACGCAGGCAGGGTTGACGAGAGGTGTAGGGCAGAGGCTGAGGCCTGCCTCAATACGCGTTCTCGTTCTTCGTCAGCATTGAAACCGGCGTTTTCAGCATGATGTAGACGTCGAACAGCACTGACCAGTTCTCGATGTAGTAGAGATCGAACTCGACGCGCTTCTGCAGTTTCTCCTCGCTGTCGACTTCGCCGCGCCAGCCATTGACCTGCGCCCAGCCGGTGATTCCGGGCTTGACGCGGTGGCGAGCGAAATAGCCGTCGACGGCCTCGTCCAGCAGCTGGCTCTGCACCCTCTGCTGAACGGCGTGGGGGCGGGGGCCGACCAGCGACAGGTTGTTCTTGAACACCACGTTGAAGAGCTGCGGCAATTCGTCGATCGAGGATTTGCGAATGAACCGGCCAACGCGGGTGACGCGCTTGTCGCCCTTGGTCACGACGGTCTTGGCCAGCGGGTCAGCCTGGTCGTGATACAGCGAGCGGAACTTGAACACGTCGATGCGCTCGTTGTTGAAGCCGAAGCGCTTCTGCCGGAACAGCACCGGGCCGGGGCTGTCGAGCTTGATGGCGATGGCCACCAGCGCCATGAAGGGCAGTGCGGCGATCAGGATCAGGCCGCCGACGATATGGTCGAACAGCCACTTCATCACCAGATCCCAGTCGGTGATCGGCGCCTCGAACACGTCGAGGGTCGGCACCTTGCCGAGATAGGAGTAGGAGCGCGGGCGGAAGCGCAGCTTGTTGGTATGCGCCGAGAGGCGGATATCCACCGGCAGGACCCACAGCTTCTTCAGCATTTCCAGAATGCGCGTCTCGGCCGAAATCGGCAGCGCGAACAGCACGAGATCGACGCGGGTGCGCCGCGCGAATTCGATGATGTCATCGACCTTGCCGAGCTTCGGCGCGCCGGAGATCGTGTCCATCGAGCGCTTGTCGTTACGGTCGTCGAACACGCCGAGGATCTGGATGTCGGAATCTTCCTGGGCATTGAGATCCCTGATCAGCGCCTCGCCATTGGAATCGGCGCCGACAATGATGGTGCGGCGGTCGAGCCGCCCCTGATGCGCCCAGCGTTTGATCAGCGCACGCACAACCGCGCGTTCGGCGATCAGGGCGACGAGACCGACGAAGAAGAACGAGGACAGCCAGACACGCGACACCGCGCCGCCGACCTTGGCGAAGAACGAGACGCCGATGAACAGCAGGAACACGAAGGCCCATGCCGACATCATGCGCGTGAGCTGCTTGATGTGGCCGCGGAAGACCTGCACCTGATAGATATCGGCAGATTGGAAACACACCACGGCAGCCGCCGCCATCGCGACGATCGCAGCGAAGTATTCCCATCTGAAGCCAGCTTCTGGCGCGACATAGAGCAGGTTGAGCGCAATGCCGATGATGCTGAGCATCAGGAAATCGACCACGCGGACGACGCCGGTGATTACGACGGGCGAGTAGGCGGCGCGCACCTTCTGATCGGCGACGGCGAGGGCCGCGGGCGTCAGTCTGCGACGACGTTCGAACCGGCGTTCGCCGGGCGCGTCCGTCGCGGCCGCGTCGATCATTGAGCGTGCGTTGATCGGGTCCAAGGTGAAATGTCCGTTGTTGCGCTGGCATGCGATGTCGCACGTCAAGCCTACCGCTTTTCGTGAGAATTACCGGACAAATCGGAAGATTTGGTTACAGGTTAAGGAGAGTTAACGTTGCGCAAATGCGCTGCGATAGCCTTCGATGACGCCCTCGACCATCGCATCCTGCGAGAAATGTTCCGCGATGCGCTCACGGAGCAATTGTGCACGGGCGCGCGCAGCGGCGATGTCATCGAGAGCAGTTTTGATCGCCGCGGCCATGGCGTCGACATTGTTCGACTGGAACAAGGCGGAGGTGTGCGATCCGAAGATTTCCGGAATGCCGCCCACATTGGCGGCGATCATCGGAATGCCCGCGGCGGCGGCCTCGATCACGACATAGGGCATCGAGTCGCCGCGCGATGGAACCACCAGCAGGCGTCCTTTCGAAAACCCGTAACGCGGTTTGACATGGCCGATGAAGCGTACGGCGTCGGTGAGACCGAGGCGCGTTATCTGAGCCTTCAATGCGTTGGTCTCTTCGCCGTCGCCGCCCAGCGTCAGGGTGACGGGCTGGCCGTCGGCACGCAGGCGCGCGACGGCATCGACCAACAGATCCGCGCCCTTGATACGGCGGAACTCGCCGACATAGCAGATATCGGTGGCGTCATCGGCGGGCTCGATGGGATCGAATTCGCCCGATGTCACGCCGTTGAACACGCATTTCACGAGGCCTGACGGCGTGCCGATCATGCGCTGATAGGTGTCGCGGGCGAAAGCGCTCTCGAACAGGAACAGTTCGGTGCGGTTCATCAGGGCGCGTTCAAGGCGGCTGTAGAAGGCGCCTTTCGCCGTATTTTGCGGATAATGCAGCGAACCGCCATGCGGCGTGTAGATGCGGATGACGCTGTTCGACTTTGCCTTCAGGCGCACGAAGGCGCCGGCCTTGGCGCCGTGGCCATGCAGCACGTCTGGCTTCAGCCGGCTGACGAGGCGCATGAACTGCATCCAGACCAGCACGTCGCCCGGATGTGGCTCGCGGTGGATCGGCAGGCGATAGGTGCCCAGTTTCAGGCGCGGGGCGATCTCGGCCAGTGCATCGCGGGCGCGGTCGGCGCCGGTCAGACTGTCGGCGACGATGCCGACTTCATGGCCGCGATCGGCCTGGCCGTTGGCGACATCGATGATGTGGCGAAAGATGCCGCCGACCGGCGCGCGGACAGCGTGCAGGATGCGAAGCGGCGTGTCCGAAGGTGCGCTCATGATCAGAATCGGCATTCGCTGACGAGGAGGGCGTCGCCGGGAGCTGGAACGCACATCGGAAAATCCCTGAAGCAATTGAATCCAATAAGAGCCTTCGTCGTTAAAAAACCGTGTGGATTCAGGCTTCCGCTGCAACGTCCCGGTATCAGCCTGCCAATTAACCGCGCGGCAACCTTAATCGTCTTTAATCGATTCCGTTGAGTAGACGCAGTGGCGTTTGGGTGGGGTAGGCGATGCGTTTGGCATTCTGGCGTGCAGGCAAGGGCGATGCGTCGGTCGAACGGACCATCAAGGCGCCAACCATGCCAAACCCGGTTTCTCGCAAAAATCCGGAGAAGAAAGCAGAGCGCGTGAACGCTGCGCCGACGCCTGACCTCGGCGACCTCGATCTGCGCGCGCTGTGGCAGGCGCTCGTCCGCCGCAAGATGTGGATCCTCGTTCCGACGCTGCTGGCACTTGTCGGCTCGCTCGTCATCGTCAACATGATCACGCCGCGCTTCAAGTCGGAAGCGCGCATTCTGATCGACGGGCGTGAAAACGTTTTCCTGCGGCCAAGCGGCGAGCGCAACGAAGAGCGTACTTCTCTCGATGCGGAAGCCGTGACCAGCCAGGTGCAGCTGTTGCTGTCGCGCGATCTCGCCCGGGAGATCATCAAGAAAAACAAGCTTGCGGAGCGTCCGGAATTCGATCCGGTGTTGCAGGGTGCGCAGCCATGGCGGTCGCTGCTCGGCCTGATGGGCATTGGCCGCGATCCGTTCTCGATGACGCCCGAAGAGCGCGTGCTCGATGCCTATTACGAGCGGTTGACGGCTTATGCGGTCGACAAGTCGCGCGTCATGGTTGTCGAATTCCAGTCGCGCGATCCCGAACTCGCCGCGCGCGTCGCCAATTCCATCGCCGACGGTTATCTGGTGATGCAGCAGAACGCGCGGCAGAACCAGGCACGATCGGCCGGGCAATGGCTGTCCGGCGAGATCGATGACCTGCGCAAGAAGGTCGTCGAGGCGGAAGCGCGCGCGGAGGAATTCCGCTCCAAGTCCAGCCTGTTCATCGGCACCAACAATACGTCGCTCTCGAACCAGCAGCTCGGCGAGATCAACAGCCAGCTCAACAATGCGCGCTCGCTGAAGTCCGACGCCGAATCGAAGGCGCGGCTCATCAAGGACATGCTGCAGACCGGCAAGCCGATCGAATTCTCGGAAGTGCTGAATTCCGACCTGATCCGCCGGCTGTCCGAGCAGCGCGTGACGCTGCGTGCGCAGCTCGCCGAACAGTCTTCGACGCTGCTCGACGCCCATCCGCGCATCAAGGAGCTGCGGGCCCAGCTCGGCGATCTCGACAAGCAATTGCGCGACGAAGCCGCCAAACTGTCGCGCATCTTCGAAAACGATGCGCGCATCGCCAGCGGCCGCGTCGACGGCCTCACCAACAATCTCGAACAGCTGAAGCGTCAGGCGACATCCAGCAACGGCCAGGACGTGCAGTTGCGGGCGCTGGAGCGCGAGGCGCGGGCGCAGCGCGATCTGCTCGAATCCTATCTGGCGAAATACCGCGAGGCGTCCACGCGTGAGAATATCGAGGCGGCACCGACCGATGGTCGCATCATCTCCCGCGCCATCGTCTCCAACACGCCGGCCTATCCGAAGAAACTCCCGATCGTGCTGATCGCGACACTGGCGACGCTGATGCTGACCGCCGGTGGCATCGTGACCAGCGAGCTGCTGCGCATGACCGCGCCGCGCGGCGCTCCGCCGATGGTGCCGGTCGCGCAGGCCCGCGTCACCGAGCCGGCGTTCAAGCCGTTCGTGGATCAGGTGCCTGTTGCCGTGCGTGAGCCGGAAACTGTCGTTGCGCCGGGCATCGTGCCCGAGCCGGCTCCCGTTGCCGCGCCGCAGCCGGTGGTGCGCGATACCCATCCCGAACTGGCCGCTGGCGTCAGCGAAATCGAACAGCTTGCGCAGGAGTTTCGCGCGGCTGGCAAATCGGCGCGCAAGATCACGATCCTCGGCACCGGCCACAACGACAACATCGCGCTCACCGCGCTGACGCTGTCGCGCATCCTGTCGCGTGACGCGAAGGTGGTACTGGTGGATCTGGCCTCGTCGTCGCCGACGCTGGAAGCCGTATCGAACGATCCGCGCGCGCCCGGACTGGCGGAGCTGATGCTGGGCGAGGCGTCGTTCGGCCAGGTCATCACCAAGGACCGGATGTCGGGCCTGCATATGGTGGCGGCCGGCCGCGCCGGTGCCGATCGCTCGCTGTTGCAGTCGCCGCGCCTGACCATGGCGCTCGATGCGCTGCTGCGCGTCTACGACCACGTGCTGCTGGACGCCGGCACCGCCGCCGATCTGCCGGCGGGACTTCTGACCGATCAGGCCCGCGCCGTGGTGGTGCCGGAAGTGACCATGAGCATGGATGCGCGCCAGCTGATGGCCGAACAGCTCAAGGCCGTGGGCTTCGCCGATGTGAAAATGTTGCGCTCAGCGCCGCCGGCCAACGACCCGGTCGGACCGGGCGGCCGCGTGTTTGCGGCGTAGTCGACGAACCCTCGTCATGGCCGGGCTTGACCCGGCCATCCACGCCTTCGCCTCAACGCAACGACTAAGACGTGGATGCCCGGGTCAAGCCCGGGCATGACGGAGTTTTCATTGCGAACTGCGTTCTTGAAGGTCAGCGCTGAAACGCGTGGCGCAGCATCTGTGCCATCTGCAGCAGGGCAGGTGTCTGCTTCACGATCCGCTTGGCATGGGCGAAGGATGACAGGCCCATGGCGCCGAGCCTGCCGCGCGTGGTGAGCGGCACGAAACTGTCGAAGATTGGCTCGTCATCCTTGCAGAACATCCGCTTGTAGTCGTCGCCGCCGATGCCGAGATCCAGCGAGGTCACGCCGCGCTCGGCATAGGCATCGATGATGGTGCGCATCAGGATCAGGCCGGGGCTGTATTTGGCATTCTCCGACATGGTGTAGGTGTTGAACATCATCGAGAAGCGGCTGTCGTCGGCGACACCGGCGAACATCGCGATCACTTCCTCGTCGCATGCGAGCGCGTGGATATCGATGGTGTAGCCGTTCGCTCGCGGCGTCGTGCAGGCCTGGCGGATGAAGGCCTCGACACCGGGCTCGGCGAAGACGTTGGGGAGGTTCTGTTCGGCCATGCGCAGCGGCTTGATGGCGAAGAAGGCGTCGAGCACACGCTTCACCTCGGCCTCCGTCTTCGCGTGCATGTAGCGATAGCCGGCAAGATTTCGGTACTTGCCTTCCTTGGTCTTGAGACGCTTGCGGAATGAATTGCTGATGCGATCTGTCGCGGCTTCGCCGGGCACCATCTTCAGCACCGGGCAATCATTGGTCGAGGCCTGGCTTGGCAAAAGCGCGAGCGGATTGTCAATGCCGATCCAGCTTTTGGGCTGACGGACCAGCGCGAGGACGTCGACCGTCTCGGTGTGCTTTTGAATCCCCCGCAGCAGCGCGTCGATATCTGCCTTTGTCGCTTGCGCCGCGAAGTCGCGCCGGAACAGCGGCATGTTGAAGGTGACGTGCTTGCCGCCGAGATAGCCGGCGACGCGCATGCCGTTTTCGCGGCTGACGGCGAGCGGCAACAGCATCAGCGGCTGATGCGCGGCGTCATAGGCGATGATGATGAAGGGCTTCAAGCCTTCCTGGATGCCGATATGGGTCTGCCAGGCCGACTGGAAGTCGAAGCGCTGATAGGGCGTGGAAAGCTGTTCGGACGTCTCAAGACTGCGCCAGACGGCTTCGGCGGTGCTGAAATCGCTGATCACATCGACGCGCGCCATGCGGCTCGCAGTTGCCATCGCCACAGGTGTTTCCATCACAGCAGCCATGGTCATCGCGAGCCTGTTTCAGATTTTGTTTAGATTTTCAGGTTTGGGGCGACCTTTGCAAAGAAATGTCAACAAACAGTAATGACAATAGCCGACTGGCGAGAGGCATGACGCCGCTTGGGGGAATCTGCGGTGTCATACAAGACCGGTTGGCTGTCGGCGCTGGGCTTCGAGCTGACTTATCTCAGCGGCATGCACCGTCTGCTGGAACGCAGCCGGGGCGGTGCCGGTATCATCCTCAAATTCGAACGCGTGCGACCGCCCCGGCAGGATGCATTCCAGCCGCTGAAAGCCCACGAGATCACACCGTGGTTTCTCGATCGCGCGATCCGCGCGCTGAAGCGCTGGCCCGTCGATATCGTCGGCATGGATGAGGCGTGTCGCCGCGCCAGCGCGCCGCGTGCGGGACGGCGCTTCGTGGCGTTGACCTTCGATGGCGGCACCCGCGACTTCGTCGATTTCGCCTATCCGCTGCTTCAGGCGCATGAGGTGTCGTTCACGCTCTATCTGCCGAGCGCCTTTGCCGACGGGCTCGGTGCCATGTGGTGGCTGGCGCTGGAGCAGGCGATTGCAACGCATGACCGCATCAGCCTGATCATCGATCACCGGCAGCGGCATTTCGAAACCGCCACGACCGCCGACAAATATCGCGCCTACTATTATCTCGATAGCTGGATGCGGACGCTGCCGCCGCACGAACTGGCCATTGCGACGGACGATCTCTGCAAACGTTATTCCGTTGATAGTGCGACCTTGTCACATCATGCTGCGATGCATTGGGACGATGTGGCCACGTTTGCGGGCAATCCGCGGGCGACCATCGGCAGCAGCACGGTCAACTATCCGGCGCTCGCCAATCTCGGCGATAGCGCGGCGTCGCGCGAGATCGCCATGGGACGGGCCGTGGCGCAGGCTGCGCTGCCCTATGAGCCACGATATTTCGCCTATCCATTCGGCGATAAAGCCTCGTTCGACAAGCGGCACGTCGCGATGGTGGCGCAGGCAGGGTTTGCCAGCGCCGTGACCTCGCTGCCCGGTGTCATCGAGGCCAATGGTGGATCGGATCTACATGCGCTGCCGCGGCTGGCCTGGGACGGCCGCCGACAATCGTTGCGTGCCTTGCGGGTGATGGTATCCGGCGTGATGCTTGGTGCGGGCGCGCAGCGCTAGCCGGCCTCGGGATCCACGGGATCGGCTTTGCCCATCCAGCTGATGATCGGCATCGCCGGCAGCACCCAGCCGAGGCCGGCGATGACATAGAAGGCTGCCTGCAGCCAGCCGTTATTGGCCAGCCAGGGGGTCTGCGCGATGGTCATGCCGAGCAGCGACCACACCACCACGAGGATTAGCAGAAAGATGGTTCCGAAGAATTTGCGGGTGCGGATGGTCATGACGGAAATGTGCGCGGTCCAAAGTCGGCCTGAGATCGGGGTAGGCAAAGTGCCCAACTTTGCAGGCCTTCGCGGGCGGACTATAAGGGGCTCGAAATTTCATTCAAGGCGCTGGGTTTGGCGCTGATTTTGTCGCTGATTTTGCGCTGTTCCCGAGACCCCTGCGATGACCGCTTCGTCCCAAACCCGCCACAAGGAATTACGCCCGGTGCGCTGGTGGCTGATTGCCGTGGCCGCGATGATCGTGGCGATGGTGCTGGTCGGCGGCGCGACGCGGCTCACCGAGTCCGGCCTGTCGATTGTCGAATGGAAGCCGGTGACCGGCGCCATTCCGCCGCTCGATGAATCGCACTGGATCGCGGCCTTCGAGGCCTACAAACAGATCCCGCAATATCGCGAACTCAATGCCGGCATGACGCTCCATGAGTTCAAGACCATCTTCTGGTGGGAGTGGAGCCATCGTCTGCTCGGCCGCGTCATCGGCATGGTGTTCCTGTTGCCGTTCCTCTGGTTCCTGTGGCGCGGTATCCTGACCTCGGAACTGAAGAAGCGGCTGTGGGTGATCTTCGGCCTCGGCGGCCTGCAGGGCGCGGTGGGCTGGTGGATGGTGGCCTCGGGCCTGACCAAGCGCGTGGAAGTCTCGCAATATCGTCTCGCGGCGCATCTGATGCTGGCACTGATCATCTTCGCCGCCATCGTCTGGACGCTGCGTCGCCTGAGCGACCGTGCGCCGGTGCTGGCGGCAAGTCGCTTGCGCGTGACGAGCTGGGTGTTGTTGGGGCTGACCTTCCTGCAGATCTATTTCGGTGCGCTGGTCGCGGGTCTGCGCGCCGGTCGCGTCTTCAACACCTGGCCGGAGATCGACGGCGCGCTGATCCCGTCTGCGTCGCGGCTGTTCTTCGAGGACCCGTGGTGGCGCAACATGTTCGACAACACGCTGACAGTTCAGTTCCAGCATCGCATGACCGCCTATGTGTTGTTCGCACTCGCGATCTGGCATGTGATCGATGCGATCCGCGCGCGGGCAGGGGCACCGGTTGTCAATGGCGCGCTGTGGCTGGCGGCATCGATCGCGGTGCAGGCTGCGCTTGGCATTCTCACGCTGCTGCATCAGGTGCCGATCGATCTGGCGCTGACCCATCAGGCGGTCGCGATCGTGGTTTTCTCGCTGGCGATCCTGCAGGTGGAGCGGATGAAGCCGCGCGGGGCGGCGTTGACGGACCGTCAGCTCGACCTTGTGGTCGGCAAGGCCGCCTAGCTGTTGCGCGTTACCGACTAGAACAATTGTAACGGAGTTGACGCAGTCGTGTGGCTGTGCGGCTTTCGCTCATGCGCAGTGCGCAATAGATACGACGCACCACCACACGGGATCGGGTCATGTCCTCCGCATTCATTCAGGCTGCCGTCATTCTACTGCGCGAGGGTCTCGAGGCCATGCTCGTGATCGCGGCGCTGGCGGGCTATCTCAGGAAATCCGGCGGCGGCGATCGCGTGACCGCGCTCTATCTGGGCGCGCTGGCGGCGATCCTCGCCAGCCTGATCGCGGCCTGGGCTTTTGCGGTGTTCAATTCCGGCGATCACAGCGATGTCTTCGAGGCCATCGTCATCCTGTTTGCGGCAGGCCTGATGCTCTATGTCAGCGGCTGGCTGATGGTGAAGCAGGATCCGCGCGGCTGGCAGGATTATCTGGCGGCGAAGGCGGATCAGGCGCTCGCGCAGGATACGGGTCTCGCCGTCGCGATGCTGGCATTTATCGCGGTGTTTCGTGAGGGCGCCGAGACGGTGCTGTTCATCAACACGCTCGCGACCACCGAAGGCGGCTGGAGCGTCGGACTGTTCGGTGGTCTGGCGGCGGCGACCGCCGGTCTGGTCGTGCTGTTCTACTTCATCAACATGATTGCCCAGCGCATCCCGCTGCGGCCGCTGTTCATCATCACCTCGGCCTTCCTGTTCGTGATGGGCATCAAGTTCATCGGCGAGGCGATTCAGGAATTACAGGAACAGACGATCATCCCGGTCACCGACGCGCCGGGCAGCGCATTGCTCACGGCAATCGGATTCAATCCGACGCTGGAGGCGCTGTCGATCCAGTTGCTGGTGGTGCTGTTCGCGCTGGCGACCTATTCGGTGTTCCAGCGTAATGCGCGCTTGATCCGCGAAGCGAAAGCGATGCGCGCCAAAGCGTGAGCGCGCATCGCAGTACGGCTTACGCGTTCAGCGCCTGTTCGAGATCCGCAATCAGGTCTTCCTTGTCCTCGATGCCGACAGACAGCCTGACAACGTCGGGCCCGGCGCCGGAGCGCGTCTTGGCGTCGTCGTCGAGCTGGCTGTGGGTGGTCGAGGCCGGGTGGATCACCAGCGAGCGGGTGTCGCCGACATTGGCGAGGTGCGAGAACAGTTTCAGGTTCGACACCAGGCTGACGCCGGCGTCGTAGCCGCCCTTCAGGCTGAAGGTGAACACGGCGCCGGCGCCCTTCGGCGCATATTTGCGGGCGAGGGTGTGATAGCGATTATCCGACAAGCCGGAATAATTCACCGCGGCGACTTTCGGATGGGCCGACAGCCATTCGGCGATCGCCTTGGCATTGTCGCTGTGCTTCTGCATGCGCAGCGGCAGCGTCTCGATGCCAGTCTGGATCAGGAAGGCGTTGAACGGCGACAACGCGGGGCCGAGATCGCGCAGGCCGAGCACGCGGCAGGCGATGGCGAAAGCGAAGTTGCCGAACGTCTCCTGCAGCTTGATGCCGTGATATTCCGGGCGCGGCTCCGACAGCACCGGATACTTGTTATCCTTCGACCAGTCGAAGGTGCCCGCGTCCACGATGATGCCGCCGAGCGAATTGCCGTGGCCGCCGAGAAACTTGGTCAGCGAATGCACCACGATGTCGGCGCCGTGGTCGATCGGCTTGATCAGGTAGGGCGTCGCCAGCGTGTTGTCGACGATCAACGGCACGCCGGCCTTGCGGGCCACGGCCGCGACTGCCTCGATGTCGGTGATCGAGCCCGCAGGATTGGCGATGGACTCGATGAAGATTGCCTTGGTCTTGGCCGTCACCGCGCGCTCGAACGACGGGATGTCATCGGGATCGGCCCACACCACGTTCCAGCCGAAGCTCTTGAAGGCGTGGCTGAACTGGTTGATCGAACCGCCATAGAGTTTGCGCGAGGCGATGAATTCGTCACCGGGCTGCAGCAGCTGCTGAAACACCACGAGCTGCGCGGCATGGCCGGACGCGACGGCGAGGGCGGCCGTGCCGCCTTCCAGCGCTGCGACGCGCTCCTCGAGGACGGCCGTGGTCGGGTTGGTGATGCGCGTATAGATATTGCCGAAGGATTGCAGGCCGAACAGTGAGGCGGCGTGATCCGCGTCGTTGAAGACGAACGAGGTGGTCTGATAGATCGGCGTCGCGCGGGCACCGGTGGTCGGGTCGGGCTGCGCGCCGGCATGGACGGCGAGGGTGCCGAAGCCTGGAATACGATCGTTCATCATCACTCCCTTTGGAATAGTCGGTTTGTTGGCGCCAACCTGATCGGGCGCGGCGCTGCCGTCAAGGCGAGGCGACATTTTGCCGTGACTTCGCAACAGTCGTGCTGCGCTGTGTCAATTCAAAGGAAATAAAATCGCGAAACGTGCGGTCAGGCGGTGTCGTTCTTGTCCTTGTTATTGAGTTGCGCGACGCGATCGGCCGCAGCGGTGCTGCCGCCGCCGACGCTGCTGCGATTCAGCGATAGCCGCATGCCCTGGGTCGGGATCGGTGCGCGCTTGGAGCTGAGCGTGCGCGAATTGACACCCATCCACTGGATCTCCGACGACAGCCGGCCATATTCGATCTTCGGGCAGCGGTTCATCACCACCTTGATGCTCGCCGCTTCAAGCTTGGCGGCGGCCTCATCGTGGCGCACGCCGAGCTGCATCCAGACCACCTTGGGCAGCGGATTGAGCGTTAGTATGATGTCGACGATCGGCATGACATGCTCGGCGCTCCGGAAGATGTCGATCATGTCGATGGGGCGACCGATCTCCTGCAGCGAGGCGACGAACGGCTTGCCCAGCAGGCTCTTGCCGACCTGGCCGGGATTGATCGGGATCATGTCGTAGCCGCGTTCGGCGAGATACTTGAACACGAAATAGCTCGGCCGCACGTTTTGCGGGGAAGCGCCGACCATCGCGACGGTTTTGACGGTGTTGAGGATCTCGCGGATATAGGCGTCGTTATAGCTGTCGTGGTTCATTTCAATTACCGGTCTTCCCACTTCGGCTCGCGCTTTGCGATGAACGCGCCGATGCCTTCCTCGGCATCGCGGGCCATCATGTTCTCGGTCATCACTTCGGCGGCGAAGCGATAGGCATCCGCGAGGCTCATCTCGGCTTGGCGGTAGAAGGCTTCCTTGCCGAGCTTCACCGTATGCGCCGACCTACGCGCAACTTGTTCTGCCAGCGCGATCGCTGCATCGCGTTCGGTGTCGGCGGGCACTACGCGGTTGATCAGCCCGATCTCGCGGGCACGTTCGGCGGAGATCAGCTCGCCGGTGAGCAGCATTTCCATCGCCTGCTTGCGCGGTACGTTGCGCGACAGCGCCACCATGGGCGTCGAACAGAACAGGCCGATATCGACGCCGGGCGTCGCGAATTTTGCGTGTTCGGAGGCGAAAGCAAGATCGCAGCTCGCCACGAGTTGGCAGCCTGCAGCAGTAGCAACGCCTTGCACGGCGGCGATCACCGGCTTCGGCAGCCGCACGATGGCCTGCATCATGGCGCTGCAGATCGTCATCATATGCGCGAAATAGGCGCGGCCGCGATCGGCATCAGTGCGGCGCGCGGTGAGTTCTTTCAGGTCGTGTCCGGCGGAGAAGACCGAGCCGCTGGCGGCGATCACCACGGCGCGCACAGTCTTGTCGCCGGCCATGTCATCGAGGGCGGCGTGCAGCTCGCCGATCAGTCCTTCGGAGAGGCTGTTGCGGGCGGCCGGACGATTCAGCGTCAACACGCCGATGCTGCCGACCGTTTCACGCAGAAGAATGGATGGCCGCGCTGTTTCCGCGCGTGCTGGTTGAACCATGACTTGAGATTCCATCGCTGGGCAGGACCGTCACCATATTGTAACAGGACGGCACAAGCGAGAGCAGGGTGGAGACATGACGACTGCGAAAATGAGCGTGGCTGAACTCGAGGCGTTTCTGAAGCGCGAGTTCCCGCAGGCCTTTGGCGCCGGCGATATCGCGATTGAAAGCGCTGATGGTACCACTTGCCTGCTGCGCCAGACCTATGGCGAACGCATGCTGCGGCCGGGCGGCACGGTATCGGGTCCGACACTGATGGCCCTGGCCGATTTTGCCATGTACGTCGTGCTGTTGTCGGCGATCGGCCCTGTGGGCCTCGCAGTGACCACCAGCCTGAACATCAATTTCCTGCGCAAGGGCCTGCCGGGGCAGGATGTGCTGGCAGCCGCCAAGCTGCTGAAGCTCGGAAAACGCCTCGCGGTGGGGGAAGTGACCCTGTTATCAGGCACTTCCGCCGATCCGATCGCCCATGTGACGTCGACCTATTCCATTCCGAACGTTGGGTAATTTGAAGGGTATTATAGAACCATAATTATAACGCCATGATTTAATAGGCGAATTCTGCCATATTTGGCATTGACGGAATCCGGTTGTCTATCTAGAAACGCCTCAGTTCGGCGGATTACCGCCGATATCCCCTTTTCATGGATATTCACAATGAAGACGTTTTCGGCAAAGCCCGCCGAGATCACGAAGAAGTGGATCGTCATCGACGCCACTGGTCTCGTGGTGGGCCGGCTGGCCACGCTGGTCGCAATGCGGCTGCGCGGCAAGCACCTCCCGACCTACACCCCGCATGTTGATTGCGGCGACCATGTCATCATCGTCAACGCGGACAAGGTGGTTTTCACCGGCCGCAAGCGTGACGACAAGGTCTACTATCACCACACCGGCTTCATCGGCGGCATCAAGGAACGTACTGCGAAGTCGATCCTCGAAGGTCGTTTCCCGGAGCGCGTTGTCGAGAAGGCTGTTGAGCGCATGATCCCGCGCGGTCCGCTCGGTCGCGTTCAGTTCGGCAATCTGCGTGTTTATGCCGGTGCAGAGCACCCGCACGAGGCCCAGCAGCCGGAAGCATTCGATGTCGGCGCTTTGAACCGCAAGAACAAGAGGGCCGCATAATGTCGGATACCATGCAGTCTCTCGATCAGCTGGCGTCGCTGAAGGTGTCCGCTCCGGATGCCCCGAAGTACGTCAAGAAGGTCGACAAGCAGGGCCGCGCCTATGCGACCGGCAAGCGTAAGGACGCTGTCGCTCGTGTCTGGATCAAGCCGGGCGCCGGCAAGGTTGTCGTCAACACCCGTGAAGTCGAAGTGTACTTCGCTCGTCCGGTGCTGCGCATGCTCATCCAGCAGCCGCTGGTCGCTGCAGCCCGCGCTGGCCAGTACGACGTGATCTGCACCGTTGCCGGTGGCGGTCTGTCGGGCCAGGCCGGTGCCGTGCGCCACGGTATCTCCAAGGCTCTCACCTGCTTCGAGCCGGATCTGCGCGGTGTCCTCAAGAAGGGCGGCTTCCTGACCCGCGACTCGCGTGTCGTCGAGCGCAAGAAGTACGGCAAGGCGAAGGCCCGCAAGTCCTTCCAGTTCTCGAAGCGCTAATTTCTGCTTCGATAAAATTTGCTGCAAATGCGGTGAATACAATTTTGAAAAGGGCGCCTTCGGGCGCCCTTTTTGCGTTCCGGGACATTCCGGATATCGACAGATTGATGCAGTTTTTCGTGAAAACTTGTGCAGGCGCGCAAACGGATTTCCAATCGGTACACTCGTATGTTCGATGATGGCGAAGAGGCCAGTCCGAATCATGATGGTCCGGAAATCTCGCAACAATTGCCGGTGCTCGAATATGTCGCTCGATTCTTCCACGCTCTATTTGGTGGCAACCCTGGTTGCGGCGATGTTGGGCGGGATGCTGCTGTTCTTCGGACGACAGGAAAAGATCGCGGCCCTCAACTGGTGGGGGCTGGCTTACCTGCTCGGCGCCGTATCGGTCGCATTGTGGACACTTGCCGCGTCGCTCCTGGGTGACGTGCTGTTTTTGGCATTCAATGCCGTGGGCTTCGTGGCCTGCGGCATGGTGTGGAACGCTGCGCGCGTGTTCCATGGCCGCAGCCCGAGCTGGGCCGGTCTGTTTCTCGGCGCCATCGCCTGGATCGCGGTCATCTTCACCCTGCCGGCTGAGGCCGCGTCGCTGCGCATGACCATCGGCGCCGGCATCGTCGCGCTTTATGCGATGTTGACGGCGCATGAATTGTGGAACGAGCGTCGCAAGGCGGTGCAGCGGCGCTGGCCGACCATCCTGGTGCCGATGCTGCATGGTTTCGTCCTGATGCTGCCGATCCTGCTCGGCGATCTGCTACATGGCGATCACAGCAATTTCGGCAACAGCATCTGGGTCACGGCCTTTGCCATCGAGCTCGTGCTCTATGCGGTCGGCACGGTGTTCCTCATCTTCATGCTGGTGTCCGAGCGCGCGGTCACGGCGCACAAGGTCGCGGCATCCTGCGATCCGCTCACCGGCCTGTTCAACCGCCGCGGCTTCTCCGAGGCTACGGCGCGGATGATCGAGCGCGAGGCGAAGGCCGGGCGCCCGGTCACAGTCATGATCTTCGACATCGATCACTTCAAGTCGATCAACGATCGCTTCGGGCATCCCGCAGGCGACGAGGTGCTGAAACTGTTCGCCACGGTCATCACGCATACGCTGCGGATCACCGACCTTTCGGGCCGCATCGGCGGCGAGGAGTTTGCGGCGATGTTGCCCTGCAGCCTGGACGAGGCGATGCAGGCGGCCGAGCGCGTGCGCGAGGCGTTTGCGACCTGCGGCATCCAGGTCGACGAGGCACCGGTCGCGACCACCGTGAGTATCGGCGTGGCCGGCGGACCGGCCGGCACTGAACTCGACGTCCTGCTGGCTGCCGCGGACACCGCGCTCTACCAGGCCAAGCGCAGCGGACGTAACCGCGTGCAGGCCGCGGAAGAAGAACCGCTGTCGCTGGAGCACGGGCGCCGCGCTGCGGCAATCGGGCAAGCGGCAAAGCCAAGCGTCGTGCGGGCTGCGGTCACGATGACGGCAAGCGGCGCGCGATAAAGGATCCGTTTACCATTCGATCCCTATGGTCATCGCATGATGACCTCGCCTGACTCGACTTCCAATACTGCTTTGATGTCGCTCGAAGCGGCTGCCGCTTCGGCCCGTGCGGGCTTTGCCTGCATGTTTTCGAGCTCCGACGAATACGAGACCGCGCTGATCACCGAACGTCGTGCGCAGGGGCGCTACGGCGCGCAGCACAGCAAGCTGCCGGTCATCGCTTTTCATCGGCTGCTGCGTCATGGTCGTCGGCACGGTTCTGCTGTTCGTCTGATCACTTTTCGGCGGCTCCTTCACCGAACCCCGACTTTGCGGTAAAGACACCGACCGTAAAACAAAGGGTCGGGAAACCATGATCACTGAAATCGCACAGATCGACGTCAAGCCGGGCACCGAGAAGGATTTCGAGGCGGCCGTCGCCAAGGCGAAGCCGCTGTTCCTCCGCGCCAAGGGCGGCAAGGGCTTCGAGCTGCATAAGTCGGTGGAAATGCCGTCGCGCTACCGTCTCGTCGCCAAGTGGGAAACCCTCGAAAACCACACCGTCGATTTCCGCGGCTCGCCCGATTTCGCCGAATGGCGCGCGCTGGTGGGCCCGTATTTCGAAACGCCGCCTTATGTCGAGCACACCGAGACTGTGCTGACGACGTAGGGATAACCCAAACTCAGTCCCTCATGGTGAGGAGGCGCTTCTTCAGCGCCGTCTCGAACCATGAGCTGACTTGGCTCGAAGCCTGTGGCCATCCTTCGAGACGCGCGCCTTCGGCGCGCTCCTCAGGATGAGGGATCAGGTTAAGCCGCCATCGCCTTATCCTGCGCGGAGGCTTCGTCCTCTTCGCGCATGAAGTCGATGACGACTTTCACGATCGCCAGCACCGGCAGCGCCAGTGCGAGGCCCCAGACGCCGAACACCACGCCGAGCAGGATCTGGAACGCGAACAGCGTGGCAGGCGGAATGTCCAGTGCCTGCCGCTGCAGGATCGGCGTCAGGATGTAGCTCTCCAGCGCATGCACGCCCATGAACAGCGCAAAGGCTGACGCGGCGGCGACCCAGCCCGAGGCGAGGCTGGCGAGCACGACGATCAACCCGCCGAGCAGGGCGCCGACGGTGGGAATGAAGGCGAGCAGGCCGGCCTGAACGCCGAGAATGAAGGCGCTGGGAATCCCGATCAGCTTCAGCCCGATCCAGGTAATGGCGCCGACCACCACCATGGTGAGCATCTGCGCGATCAGCCAGCGCTGCAGCGTGTCGCTGATGCGATCGACGATGACCGTCATCGGCCCGCGATGTTTTCGCGGCGTCAGGTGCAAGAGCCCTTTGCGGTAGACGCTGGGCTGTGCGGCAAACGACAATCCCAAGAACAGCACGATGAAGAAGTTGCCGACCGCGCCGACGGTACCGAGCAGGATTTTCAGTGTCTGGCTGACAATGGCGCCACCTGATGATGCGATGGTGCCGGCGCTCGGCAGGCCGCTGCTCGACTTCGGCGTTGAGGTGGCGGGCGATGTGCCGGGCTCGGCTGGCGGATCCGACGTGATGCTGTTGAAATCGAAATAGCTGGTGTCGACGCCGTGCTGCTCGAGATAGGTCTTTACGTTGACGACCTGTGACTTGAGGGTGCCGGACAGCGTCTTGGCCTGATTGGCGATGGTTGATCCGCCGAGATACATCACGCCCACCAGCATCGCGGCGAGCACGATGCAGATCATGACGAGCCGCATGGGATGCGGGCCGCCCATGAAGCGCCCGAATAATTCAGTCAGCGCATTGAGTGCTACGCCGAGCAGGATGCCTGCGAAGATCAGGAATAGCGTTCCCGAGAAGTACCAGGCGAAGCCTATGAGGATCGCAAAGGACACCGTGGCGATGCCGCCCGCCGTGATTGCCCAGGCAAGGTCACTACGCGTCTGGACATTGGCTTCTGCGGGCACGGTGGATCCTTCGCATTGATTGGACTTTCACTGTTCCGTCAATTGCATCGGGGATCAAGACATATCGCCGCTTTGACGTCTCCGTCGCGATCGTGCATGGCCGATGGGGGAGGCCAATAATAATGAACATGCTGAAATGGGTCGGTCCGCTCGGACTGCTCGCTGCCCTGGTGATCGGCGATCAGATCAGGATCAACCGGCCCGCGCACAAATATCGGCTGACCATGGAGGTCGAGACGCCGGACGGCGTGAAGTCGGCCTCGAATGTCGTCTCCGTGCATCCCTATCGGGGCTACCAACCTGCCGGCAAGGTGACGTCACGGGGCGATGCCGTGGTCGTCGATCTCGGCGGCGGCAGGAATCTCGCCGCGCTGATGCTGCACGACGACAAGGGCAGCGCGGATTTCGACGGCGCCAATTTCGTGGCGATGCGCGCCTATCAGGCGGCGGGGCGCAAGATCGCCTTTCGCGATGTCAGCAGCCAGACCGGCGCCGTTCCGGTGACCGGCGAATTGATGCCGGTGCTGGCTAGTTTCACAGACCCCCGGGATGCATCGACGGCGCGGCGGCTGCAGCCGGATGATCTGTCGCCTCTCGGCGCTGGCACGCGGCTGCGCGGCATCACGGTCGAGGCGGTGCCGAATGGTCTGTGGCCGATCGATTTCGGCGGGAGTCTCGGCGAACCCGTCACGCGCGGTGTCACCACGATGCTGCCGTGGGCCGCCAGCGAAGGCGAAGCAGCCAGGGCGCTTGCGGCGATAGGCTTCCCGAACGCGCCTGAACCGGCTATGGCGCTGGCCCGCAAATAGCCGCCAGGAGAAGCGCAACGAAAAAGGCGCCCCGTTGCCGGAGCGCCTCGATCGTTTCGATGTAATCCCGAAAGGGAATTACAGCGAGTAGTACATGTCGAATTCGACCGGGTGCGGCGTCATTTCGTAACGCATCACTTCGGTCATCTTCAGTTCGATATAGCTGTCGATGAAGTCGTCATCGAATACGCCGCCGTTCTTGAGGAAGCCGCGATCCTTGTCGAGGTTCTCGAGGGCTTCGCGGAGCGAACCGCACACCGTCGGGATCGACTTCAGCTCTTCCTTGGGCAGATCGTAGAGGTCCTTGTCCATGGCCGGACCCGGATCGATCTTGTTCTTGATGCCGTCGAGACCGGCCATCAGCATCGCGGCGAAAGCGAGATACGGATTGGCCATCGGATCCGGGAAGCGGACTTCGACGCGCTTGGCCTTCGGGTTGGTGGTGTAGGGGATGCGGCAGGAGGCCGAGCGGTTGCGCGCGGAGTAGGCGAGTAGCACCGGGGCTTCGTAGCCGGGGACCAGACGCTTGTAGGAGTTGGTCGACGGATTGGTGAAGGCGTTGATCGCCTTGGCGTGCTTGATGATGCCGCCGATGTAGTGGAGGCAGGTCTCGGAGAGGTCGGCATATTTGTTGCCGGCGAAGGTCGGCTTGCCGTCCTTCCAGATCGACTGGTGCACATGCATGCCCGAGCCGTTGTCGCCGAAGACGGGCTTCGGCATGAAGGTGGCGGTCTTGCCGTAGATGTGCGCGACCTGATGGATGCAATACTTATAGATCTGCATCTGGTCGGCCATGTAGGTCAGCGTGTCGAACTTCATACCGAGTTCGTGCTGGGCGGACGCCACTTCGTGGTGATGCTTCTCGACCTTGACGCCCATGCGCGCCATGGCGCCGAGCATTTCCGAGCGCATGTCCTGCACCGAGTCCTGCGGCGGGACGGGGAAGTAACCGCCCTTGGTGCGGATGCGGTGGCCGAGATTGCCGCCTTCATATTCGGTGCCGGAGTTGGTCGGCAATTCGGACGAGTCGAGCTTGAAGCCGGTGTTGTAGGGGTCGCTCGAAAAGCGGACGTCGTCGAACACGAAGAATTCAGCTTCCGGACCGACGAACACGGTGTCGCCGATGCCCATGGACTTGACCATGGCTTCGGCCTTCTTGGCGATGCCGCGCGGGTCGCGGTTATAGGGCTCGCCGGTGGAGGGCTCGAGAATGTCGCAGGTGATGACCATGGTGGTCTCTGCGAAGAACGGATCGATCGTCGCCGTTGCCGGATCCAGCATCAGCATCATGTCGGACTCGTTGATCGCCTTCCAGCCGGCGATCGAGGAGCCGTCGAACATGGTGCCTTCGGCAAACATTTCTTCATCGACCATCGAGACGTCGAAGGTCACGTGCTGCCACTTGCCGCGGGGATCGGTGAAACGCAGGTCGACGTATTTGACGTCATTGTCCTTGATGGACTGCAGGACTTCTTTGGCGGTCGTCATGGGGCTCCCTACCTTTATTTGCGGGCCGATTTCCGGGACGTAACAATCTGTCGTGACGATCAGGTCACAACGGCATGTTTTCAACAAGACAAACCGTCAACAACAGAAGGCTGCCGAAGCAGCCTTTTTGGTGACGCCTTGAAGCGTTGAATGTCGGATAGCACCCGGCTTGGAGAGCGTCCAGTCCGTCAGGTCCTGCATTGCAGGTCCTGCGTCGCAGATCCTTGCCGTCAGATCGCGTCGAGTCCGGACTCGCCGGTACGGATGCGCACGGCTTCCTCGATGTTCGACACAAAGATCTTGCCGTCACCAATGCGGCCGGTTTGTGCGGCGCGACGGATGGCATCGATCGCCTTTTCGACAAGGTCGTCGCCAATCACGATCTCGATCTTCACCTTGGGTAGAAAGTCGACGATGTATTCAGCGCCGCGATAAAGTTCGGCGTGGCCCTTCTGACGGCCGAAGCCCTTGGCTTCCGTGACGGTAATGCCTTGCAACCCGACTTCCTGAAGAGCCTCTTTCACCTCGTCCAGCTTGAAGGGCTTGATGATGGCTTCGATCTTTTTCACTGAACGTCTCCCCGGCACTTCCAATCAGGCCGCAAGTTATTTGCCTCAAGTAGCTTTGACCATTGCGCGTTGTGCGCACACTGTTCGATACCCAATTTCGGGCGTTATTACGCTGCCGCCACGCCGCACAGACGAAATCTCGCCCGATGCGGTAGACGGTCGGCCACCCCTGTCTCTTAAACAGGTGTCTTTCAACATTTGCCGGTGAGCGCGACGGACCCGAAGCTGGCTTCCCTAAAAGCAGGGTCCGTGCCAAGTTCGCTCCTCGGCTATTTTTGAAGCATTATCAGGTTATTACATCGCACCTGACGAGGTTCGCATCAAGAGTATTCGATTACTTTTGCCTACATAGTGATCAAAGTGATCGTGTGGTGTGCAGTTTTACTCTGCTGCGTTCGCGTGTGACGCGAGTGCCTTCCAAAAAGGCGTAGTGAGAAGCGAGATGGATATTCTAACGACCGACGAGATGGCGCGCGCAGATCAACTCACGATTGCGGCGGGTACGCCAGGCTTCAAACTCATGCGCGCCGCTGGACGGGCGGTGGCGGATGTGGCGGGCGAGCTGGCCGAGGAGGGGGCGATCCTGGTCGTTGCCGGTCGTGGCAACAATGGCGGCGATGGCTTCGTCGCGGCGGCCGAGCTCGCGGCGCAGGGGCGTGACGTTTCGGTGATCCTGCTCTGCGACCGGGCAACGCTGAAGGGCGATGCGGCGCTGGCTGCCAAGGGATGGAAGGGCGAAGTGTTGCCTTGCGATCCCTCGCTGATCGGGCAGCCGGCTTTGATCATCGATGCGCTATTCGGCGCCGGGCTCAATCGTCCGGTCAAGGGCGATCCGCTGATCATGATCGACGCCATCAATGCGGCCGGCGTGCCCGTACTGGCTGTTGACCTGCCGAGCGGTATCAACGGCGATTCAGGGGCCGTGATGGGCGGCGCTATCAGGGCGACCGAGACAGTGACGTTCTTCAGGCCCAAGTCGGGCCATCTGCTGGTGCCGGGCCGGGTGCATTGTGGCCGGCTGCGGGTGATCGACATCGGCATCGACGAGGATGTGCTGGCGGAAATCCGCCCGCAGACCTTCGAGAACAATCCGGACCTGTGGGCCGACGCGTTGCCGGTGCCGAAGATCAACAGCCACAAATTCTCGCGCGGCCATGCCGTGGTGGTCTCCGGCGACATCGCCGCCACGGGCGCTGCCCGGCTGTCCGCCCGCGCAGCGCTGCGCGGCGGGGCGGGGCTGGTGACTGTGGCGTCGCCGCGCGATGCGCTGGCGGTCAATGCCGCCGCGCTGACGGCGGTGATGGTGCGGCCGGTGGATACGTCGGCAGAGTTCGCCGTGCTGATCGGCGGCAAGGTGTCAGCCTGCGTGATCGGGCCGGGGGCCGGTGTTGGCGAACGGACGCGCATGTTCGTGGAGGCCATCCTGGCCACGAAGCGACATGCGGTGCTCGACGCCGATGCGCTGACCAGCTTCGCGGGGGCGCCCGAACAGCTGTTCGGTCTGATCAAGACCAGCCCGGAGTCCGGTGTCGTGTTGACGCCTCACGAAGGTGAATTTTCACGTATCTTCAGCCAGGTGGATGTGGAACATCCAGCAGTATCTAAACTGGAGCGCGTTCGTCTGGCGGCGCAAGAGTCGGGCGCTATCGTGCTGTTGAAGGGGCCAGATACGGTCGTGGCATCGCCGGATGGCCGAGCCGCCATCGCTGCCAACGCGCCGCCATGGCTGGCGACTGCCGGTTCCGGCGATGTGCTGGCCGGCATCATCGGCGCGCTGCTGGCGCAAGGCGTTCCGGCCTATGAGGCCGCCTGTATCGGCGTCTGGATGCATGGCGAGGCGGGCAGCGAGGCTGGGCCGGGGCTGATCGCCGAGGATCTGACGGAGGTGCTGCCGGCGGTGTTCCGTCGGCTCTACGACCAGCTCGGTATCCAGTACTGACTACCTCTCAGTCGACGCTGTACCAGCGGACCTGCCGCGGGGCGACCCAGTCGGCGACGAAGGCCTCCATCAACCAGCGCCCGACATTGTTGGCGGCAAAGGCGATGCGCTGGGTCTGACCGGCGTCCAGCGCCAGGGTGTCGAGCCAGAACGGCTTCCAGCCATCATCGAGCCTGTCGAGCAGGCGGACGTGATGGCCGTGGATCTGGAACACCATCGGGCTGGTGGCCCGGTTGGTCAGCGCAAGCACTATGGTGCGGCCGGGCTTGGTGCGGAATGCCGGCGGCGTGCTGGCGGACAGATCGACCGGCTTCACCCATTCGGGACTGACGGCGCTCAGGGCCATATCGACGCGCAGCGCGCCCTTGAGATCGAGCTGAGCCGGCAAACCGTTGGGGGGCAGCGGCGCGGCGGCCGGCAGGGGCGTGGCCCGTAGCGGCGGATCGTTGGACATTTGGATCTGGCCAATCGGCCGGGCTGTCTTGCCGTCATGGAGCAGGATCGCCGAGGTCGATCCCGCCGGCCTGACGGCGTCGAGGAAGACGTCGACCCGGGTTCCGGGCGCCAGCACCACCTGATTGTTACGGGCAGGGAATGGCTCCGAGGGCTGACCGTCGATAGCCATCACGCGGACCTCGTCATCGTCAAATTTCAGAGCAACCACATTGCGTTGGCAGCCATTAATAAGGCGGAGTCTGAGCCGTTCGTTGACCCGGGCCGACAGCTCCAGCGTGGATTTCCGGTTGATCAGGAACAGCGCGGCGGCGTCTTTCGGATCACTGGCGGGGGCGAGCAGACTGCCGTCCGGCCTGAGGCGGAAGTCCTCGATCAGCAGCACCTCGTCGCGGTCCACCTCGACCGGATCGCTCTCCTGGACGACCAGGCTGCGAACCTGGGACGGCAGCGCCTGACCGTCGCCGAGCAGGCGCATGTCCAGATACGACGTTCCGGCGCTGCGCATCTGCAGCTTGAACGCGTCCTTGGCCCCGGCCGCGACCGGCTTGCGGTCGAGCAGCGGCCCGATCCCGGACGAGCCGTTAATGCCTCGGCAGTTCAAGGCGATAGGGATCGGCAGCTGATTGGCGAGTTGAACTGTAATCTCGTCGCCGCGGTTGAAGCGCAGCGGACCCTTCTGGGGCGAATGGAGGGTCCAGGCCTCAGCGGAGGCGCCGGGCTTCACCGGGAAGGGATCAGCCTTGGCCTGTAGCTCCAGCGCGGCGACGGCTTGCGCGAGGCTGACCCGGGACAGAATCGGGGCGATCAACGCGCTCCCGGCGCCTGCAAGCAGGGTCCGGCGCGTAAGGGGGAGAAAGCGGTTCGTCATGCCCAAATCCCGACCATTTTGCCGCGCCAAAGTCCAGTTGCCGGGGCTGCGGCAAGTAAGCCGCTATGTGACCATTTTTTTGCTGCGAACCACGGTCCCCATGTTATAAGCCCGCCGCTCGCGACATCGCGGCCGGACATGATGTTTTTCGCGGGCGTGGCGGAATTGGTAGACGCGCTGGATTTAGGTTCCAGTGACGAAAGTTGTGGGGGTTCGAGTCCCTCCGCCCGCACCAAGCGCACATAGCGTTTGACCATGACGATTTTCGGACGTGTTTCCGCAAGGTTGGCCTTGCAGAGACAGTTCGCACCACCGGCGCAGGCTCTGGCCTGATGCCGCACAGATTTACAATGTCCGGGCCATTGGGCCGGACCAAGCGGGAAGAAGATTGACGCCATGCAGGTGAATGAAACCCTCTCCGAGGGATTGAAGCGCGAGTTCTCGGTCAACGTGCCGGCTGCCGACATCGAAGCCAAGGTCGATGCGCGCCTCGATGACATGAAGGGCAAGGTCAAGCTCAACGGCTTCCGCCCGGGCAAGGTTCCCGTCGGTCACCTGAAGCGTCTCTATGGTCGCTCGGTTGCCGCCGAGACCGTCGATGAATTGATCCGCGACACCAACACGCAGATCTTCACCGAGCGTGGCTTCAAGCTCGCTTCCGAGCCGAAGATCACCATGCCGACCGAGCAGAAGGAAGTCGAAGACATCCTGTCGGGCAAGTCGGACCTCAATTACACCGTCGCTATCGAAGTCGTGCCGCCGATCGCGCTCGCCGATTTCAAGAGCTTCACCGTCGAGAAGCCGGTGGCCGAAGTGACCGATGCGGACGTCGATGAAGCCATCAAGCGCGTCGCCGATCAGAACCGTTCGTTCACCGAGAAGACTGGCAAGGCCGAGTCAGGCGACCGCGTTACGGTCAACTTCAAGGGCACCATCGACGGCGTCGCCTTCGAGGGCGGTACCGGCGAGGAGATCCCGGTTGCGATCGGCTCCAACACCTTCATCCCGGGCTTCGAGGACCAGCTGATCGGCATCGCCGCCGGCGAGACCCGCACCCTCAAGGTGTCGTTCCCGGTCAACTATGCGAGCGAGACGCTGGCCGGTAAGGCCGCTGAGTTCGAGACCACCGCGGCCAAGGTGGAATCGCCGGTCGACACCGTGATCGACGACGAGTTCGCCAAGACCCTCGGCCTCGAGTCCCTCGACAAGCTGAAGGAAGCTGCACGCGAGCGTCTGGTTGCCGAATTCGCCGGTGCGACCCGCCAGCGCGTCAAGCGCCTGCTGCTCGACCGTCTCGACGAGACCCACAAGTTCGATGCGCCTCCGTCGCTGGTCGACGAAGAGTTCAAGCTGATGTGGAATTCGATCCAGCAGGAGATGGCATCGTCGGGCAAGACCTTCGCCGACGAGGACACCACCGAAGAAGCCGCTCAGGAAGAGTACCGCAAGATCGCCGATCGCCGCGTGCGCCTCGGTCTCGTACTCTCGGAGATCGGCGAGAAGAACAAGATCACCGTCAGCGATGACGAGGTCAGCCGCGCCGTGATCGAGCGGGCCCGTTCGATGCCGGGCCGCGAGAAGGAAGTGTGGGACTTTTACCGCAGCAATCCCAACGCGCTGGCCCAGCTTCGTGCACCGATCTACGAGGACAAGGTCGTCGACTTCATCCTCGAACTGGCCAATGTGACCGAGAAGAAGGTGTCCAAGGACGACCTTTACAAGGACGAAGACGAGAAGACCGCGGCCTGAGCCGCTTCTTCTTAGAAGACGTTAAAAGAAGCGCCGGCCGGGTCCTCCAGCCGGCGTTTTGACGTTAAGGATACCGCTCGAAACAGGTTCCAAAAGGGCTCCAGTGCTTTGCGGTGGCCGTCCGAATCGGCTTGAACTGAGGTTCAGGGCGGCATGTGGACCGGTGGTCTTGTTGCCGCTCGATTGGTCCATATCTGTGGGCTCTGTTTGTTGTTCCTGCATCACGGGACGTTCGTCCTCTTCCGGCAAACCGTAACCGGTTCCAGTCTTGCCGATGGACGTGTGTCTCCTCCAACCTTTCGGGTGATCAATGCGCGATCCGGTAGAAACCTACATGAACCTCGTCCCGATGGTGGTCGAACAGACCAACCGCGGCGAACGGGCTTACGATATCTTTTCGCGCCTTCTGAAGGAGCGCATCATCTTCGTGACCGGTCCGGTCGAGGATGGCATGTCGACGCTGACCGTTGCCCAGCTTCTGTTTCTCGAAGCCGAGAATCCGAAGAAGGAAATCTCGATGTACATCAACTCGCCCGGTGGCGTGGTGACGTCGGGTCTGGCGATCTACGACACGATGCAGTTCATCCGTCCGCCGGTGTCGACGCTGTGCGTCGGTCAGGCTGCGTCGATGGGTTCGCTGTTGCTGACGGCTGGCGCAAAGGACATGCGCTTTGCGCTGCCGAACGCCCGCATCATGGTTCATCAGCCGTCAGGCGGCTTCCAGGGCCAGGCCACCGACATCCTGATTCATGCCAAGGAAGTCGAGAGCCTGAAGCGCCGGCTCAACGAGATCTATGTGAAGCACACGGGACGTGCTTACGAGGACATTCACAACGCACTCGAGCGCGATAACTTCATGACGGCGGATCAGGCGAAGGATTTCGGGCTGATCGACAAGGTCATCGACAAGCGCGCTGAAGAATCGACCCCGGCGAAGCCGGCGTAACGACGCCGTTTCGGCGAACATATCGAGACCGAGACAGACGGCGCCCGCGCGCCGCCTGTCCCAAGCCAGCCATATCGATCAAGTTATTCCCGAATTGGTACTATGTGCCGACGCCAGCAGACGCGAGAGTTCCGCTTTCGTGCTGGTCGGGTGGTGTCATTCACGCAACGTTCCCCAATTTTCGGGGTTCTCCCGCGCAAATGCCGCAAATCACGCTATTGTCACGCTCCAGGCGGTGGAGCCGATTAGCGAATTCTTGATCATCGGCTGTCAGCATGGTTCGCTGATGCGGATCGGTTAGTATCGCGGGGATTCGAGTGAGCCGTGATTCGAGCGGCATTCTGGAACGAGGTCTTTTTTGGTACGGATTTTGCTCTATCTACGGGATATGTCCCGTAACTGGGCGACCGGCAGACAAAGATCGAACGGCGGACGGAGATAGGAATGAGTAAGGTCGGTACCAGCGACTCCAAGAACACGCTGTATTGTTCGTTCTGCGGCAAGAGCCAGCACGAAGTTCGCAAACTGATCGCGGGTCCTACCGTCTTCATCTGCGACGAATGCGTTGAACTCTGCATGGACATCATCCGCGAGGAGAACAAGTCTTCGCTGGTCAAGTCGCGCGACGGCATACCGACGCCGAAGGAAATCTGCAAGGTGCTCGATGATTACGTCATCGGTCAGTTCCATGCGAAGAAGGTTCTCTCGGTCGCGGTGCATAACCACTACAAGCGCCTCAACCACCAGACCAAGCACAACGACGTCGAACTCGCGAAGTCGAACATCCTGCTGATCGGTCCGACCGGTTCGGGCAAGACGCTGCTTGCGCAGACGCTCGCCCGCATTCTGGATGTGCCGTTCACGATGGCCGATGCGACGACGCTGACCGAAGCCGGTTATGTGGGTGAGGACGTTGAGAACATCATCCTCAAGCTGCTGCAGGCTGCCGACTACAATGTCGAGCGTGCGCAGCGCGGCATCGTCTATATCGACGAAATCGACAAGATCTCGCGCAAGTCGGACAATCCGTCGATCACCCGTGACGTGTCGGGTGAGGGCGTGCAGCAGGCTCTGCTGAAGATCATGGAAGGCACCGTTGCCTCCGTGCCTCCGCAGGGCGGCCGCAAGCATCCGCAGCAGGAATTCCTGCAGGTGGATACGACGAACATCCTGTTCATTTGCGGCGGTGCGTTCTCGGGCCTCGAGAAGATCATCTCGTCGCGTGGACGGACCACCTCGATCGGCTTCGCAGCGCAGGTTCTGGCACCCGAAGATCGCCGCACCGGTGAAATCTTCCGCCACGTCGAGCCGGAAGATCTGCTGAAGTACGGCCTGATCCCCGAATTCGTCGGCCGTCTGCCTGTGGTCGCGACGCTCGAGGATCTCGACGAGACCTCGCTGAAGAAGATTCTGATCGAGCCGAAGAACGCGCTGGTCAAGCAGTACCAGCGCCTGTTCGAGATGGAGAACATCGAGCTGACCTTCGCCGACGAGGCGCTGGGTGCGGTGGCCCGCCGGGCTATCGAACGCAAGACCGGTGCACGTGGTCTGCGGTCGATCCTGGAGAGCATTCTGCTCGAAACCATGTTCGATCTGCCCGGTCTGGAAGGTGTCGAGGAAGTCGTCATCTCCAAGGAGGTTGTGGATGGGACGGCTCGCCCGCTCTACATCTACGCCGACCGTTCGGACCGGACCGCGGAGAGCAGCGCAAGCGCCTGATCCACGCGGCTTTCGGGCCCATCGACTTAAGTTCAATAGGCGGCTGCCGGTGATCGGCAGCCGCCTGTTTTATTGCTGCTACGCTCTGTAAACCGCCCTTGTTCATGGGTATTTCCGCGACTTGACACCCCCCCGGCCCATAGCCACCTAATGCTCTCGGCGAACACAAAATCTCCCTCAAGATTCGCCATAACGATCCGGACACGTAGAGCCTGAGACGGCCGAGCAAAGACGGAAAATCGGCACCTTGTGCGGTTGCGCCATCGGGCGGACTGCTTGCAAGGGGGCACAGCAAAAGGAATGGGCCATGACTGCCTCCAAACCCCGGCCAACCATTGTTCACGGCGAAAGCCACTCCTATCCGGTGTTGCCGCTGCGCGACATTGTCGTCTTCCCGCACATGATCGTGCCTCTCTTCGTTGGCCGCGAGAAATCGATCCGCGCGCTCGAAGAGGTGATGAAGAATGATGCGCTCATCATGCTCGCCACGCAGAAGAATGCGTCGGACGATGATCCATCGCCGGATTCGATTTACGAGATCGGTACGCTCGCCAGCGTGCTGCAGCTTTTGAAGCTTCCCGACGGCACCGTGAAGGTGCTGGTGGAAGGGCTCGAGCGCGCCAAGGTCGAGAAGTATTCCGATCGCACTGAATATTACGAAGCGACGGCAGTCGCGCTGGCCGATACCGATGCGAAGAGCGTCGAGGCGGAAGCTCTGTCGCGTTCGGTGGTCTCGGACTTCGAGAGCTATGTAAAGCTCAACAAGAAGATCTCCGCCGAAGTCGTCGGCGTCGTGCAGGCGATCACCGACTTCGCCAAGCTCGGCGATACTGTCGCGTCGCATCTCGCCGTCAAGATCGCGGATCGCCAGGGCATCCTGGAAACGCTGTCCGTCACCGCGCGCCTGGAGAAGGTGCTCGGCCTGATGGAGAGCGAGATCTCGGTGTTGCAGGTCGAGAAGCGCATCCGCTCGCGCGTCAAGCGCCAGATGGAGAAGACCCAGCGCGAGTACTATCTCAACGAGCAGATGAAGGCGATCCAGAAGGAGCTCGGCGACGACGAAGGTCGTGACGAGCTGGCCGACATCGAAGAGAAAATCGCCAAGACCAAGCTGTCGAAGGAAGCCCGCGAGAAGGCGCAGCATGAGCTGAAGAAGCTGCGCCAGATGTCGCCGATGTCCGCGGAAGCGACCGTCGTGCGCAACTATCTCGACTGGCTGCTGTCGATTCCGTGGGGCAAGAAGTCCAAGGTCAAGAAGGACCTCGCCGCGGCGCAGGCCGTGCTGGACGACGATCACTACGGGCTTGAGAAGGTCAAGGACCGCATCGTCGAGTATCTCGCGGTGCAGACGCGCGCCAACAAGCTGAGCGGGCCGATCCTGTGCCTCGTCGGACCTCCCGGCGTCGGCAAGACCTCGCTCGGCAAGTCGATCGCCAAGGCGACCGGACGTGAGTTCGTGCGCGTGTCGCTCGGCGGCGTGCGTGACGAGGCGGAGATCCGCGGACATCGCCGGACCTATATCGGTTCGATGCCCGGCAAGATCATCCAGTCGATGCGCAAGGCCAAGACGACGAATCCGCTCTTCCTGCTGGACGAGATCGACAAGATGGGCGCCGATTTCCGCGGCGATCCGTCGTCGGCTCTGCTTGAGGTCCTCGACCCCGAGCAGAACGGCACCTTTGCCGATCACTATCTGGAGGTCGACTACGATCTGTCGAACGTGATGTTCATCACCACGGCGAACACCCTGAATATTCCGGGCCCGCTGATGGATCGCATGGAGATCATCCGGATCGCCGGCTACACGGAGAACGAGAAGGTCGAGATCGCTCGCAAGCATCTCATTCCGATCGCGCTCTCCAAGCACGGTCTGGATGCCAAGGAATGGTCGATCGACGACGACGCCTTGCTCTTGATGATCCGCCGCTACACCCGCGAAGCGGGCGTGCGTAATCTGGAGCGCGAGCTTTCCACACTGGCCCGCAAGGCCGTGAAGGAGCTGATGCTCTCGAAGAAGAAGGTGGTGAAGGTCACCGAGAAGAATCTCGAAGAGTTCCTGGGTGTGCCCAAGTATCGCTACGGCGAGATCGAGAGCGACGATCAGGTCGGTGTCGTCACCGGTCTGGCATGGACGGATGTCGGTGGTGAATTGCTTACCATTGAAGGCGTCATGATGCCCGGCAAGGGCCGCATGACCGTCACCGGCAACCTGCGTGACGTGATGAAGGAATCGATCTCGGCGGCGGCATCTTACGTCCGCTCGCGCGCGATCAACTTCGGGATCGAGCCGCCGCTGTTCGAGCGGCGCGACATCCACGTCCACGTGCCCGAGGGTGCAACGCCGAAGGACGGTCCGTCCGCAGGCGTGGCGATGGCGACGACGATCGTGTCCGTGCTCACGGGCATTCCGATCCGGCACGATGTCGCCATGACCGGCGAGATCACGTTGCGCGGCAGGATCCTGCCGATCGGCGGTCTGAAGGAGAAGTTGTTGGCAGCGGCCCGCGGCGGCATCAAGACGGTGCTGATCCCCGAGGACAATGCCAAGGACCTCACCGAGATCTCCGACGCCATCAAGGGCGGGCTGAATATCATCCCGGTCGCCCGGATGGACGAGGTGATCGCCAACGCCCTGGTGCGGGCACCGAAGGCGATCGTCTGGGAAGAGGACACCAAGCTGCCGGTGAAGGCCGACGGCGCGGAAGAGGCCGGCAGCGGCCTGACGGCCCACTAAGGCCGACATCCTCGATAGCAATCAGCGGCGCCCTTCGGGGCGCCGTTTTTTTATGGCACGATCGCAGTTGCTTGAGATGTTCGGGAGACGGGACGATGCAGATCGACGGCCAATGCCACTGCGGCTTCGTCAGCTATCGCGCGACAATCGATCCGCAGCGGGTGTCGATCTGCCATTGCACGGATTGCCAGACCATGACCGGCTCGGCCTATCGCGTCACGGTGGTCAGCCGCGTCCTGGATTCATGATCTTGCGGAACTACCAGCGCGGCCGAAGGGATCGAACGATCCATAGCGGCCCAGGGAGGTGTGGTAGGCGGCGAGAGATTCGAACTCCCGACCCTCTCGGTGTAAACGAGATGCTCTAACCAGCTGAGCTAGCCGCCCTCGGGCAATCACCCTCACGGCCTCTCTTTAACGCCAGCACTCCGTCGCGGCAAGGCGTTCCCGCGCGGATATTCCGATCTCGCCCTCAGGTGTTTCGCCTAGCGCGCCGCCAGCACCTTGGCGAGTTGAACGCCTTCGTTCAACAGCGCCATGCGCAGCAGATCATAGGTCGTCTCGGACCCGCATGCGTTCGCCAGCCGCAAAGCTTGCAGCATTGTGACGATCAGCTCGTCGCTGTCCTTGCCGCCCTGAATGACCTGGAACTGATTGGGGGACATCGGCATCAGGCGATCCGCCGGGATGTCTGAGGCAGTGCAAAGACGCTGTCTTTGATGGCGACACTCTTGCTGACGCGGGCGAGACACTTTTCGCTGACATGAAACAGCACGGCGATGGTGGCCTCGCCATCGATCATGGCTGGCAATCCCAGCGGCTCGATCTCCAGTCCGAAGCCCTGAAGAATCGGGATGCGCAAGGGATTGATGACCGAGGTGAAACCGGACAGGCCTTCCGTCAGGCCATATTCCTGAATCGCGAGCAGCAGTTCGAAATAGTGATGGCTGCGGCGTTCGGATTTGCGCATGGCAAAGCGTGTCAGCTCGAACACATCGCGGCGCTGGATCAGCGCGCCATCGACAAGCTGCGCAAAATTCTCGCTGAGCATGTGAGGCAAGACGGTTGGATAGAGCCGGAAGCCGCCTGCGACAGTGCCTGCGTCGTCGGCCGCGACCAGATAGACGGCGGCATCATCGTCATACTGGTCTTTCTCGTGCTCGCCATCGACATCGAAGGCGGTCCAGCCGCGCTCTCCGACAAAGACCTCGTGCCGTAACCGAAATTGCTTGTCCAGGAGATCGCCGAACTGCCCAGCATTACCGCTGTGAATGACCTCGATCATAAAAAGCTCTCCACGCTCGTCTGCGTGGAGGGTTCTCATGATGAGTTTGGTCGCGATATTCCGTGGGCAGGGGATTGACAATTCAGAAAGCGATCAGTCCTTGTGTGATCGCTTCGGCCACCGCCTGCGCGCGCGTATGCGCATTCAACTTGTGCATGGCAGCGGTGACAGTCTTGTTCACCGTATCCTCGGAGATACCGAGAATGACGCTCGTATCCCAGGCGGTCTTTCCGGCAGCGACCCAGCTGACGACCTCGCGCTCCCGCAAGGTGAGGGCGATCAACTTCGCACGCTGATGAGAGCGAAGCGTTGCAAAGCGGTTGAACGCATACATCGTGACGAGCTCGATGGCGCCGTGCGCGTCCTCGGTATTTTCGACTTCGTAGCCTGCCAGCGAGAGGCCGGCCTGATAGCCGTTCATGCCGTGCACCGGTGCGCAGAGGCCGAACTTCAATCCGTAATCGACAGACGCGATTTCCATGATGGTCCGTGATATCGGGCTGACCTCATCGAGCCGGATGTCGGACCAGGTGAACAGCTCGGGTTGCCGGCGGATCCGCGGCGCAACGGGATCCGAGGCATAGAAATTGGACGCGCTATATTGTTCGGCCCATGGCTTGGGCCATACTTTCAGCAGCACGCGATCTTCGAACGGTTGGTTGACGCCGGTCGAGGCCAGAAAGCAGATGTGGTTGTAGCCGAACGATTTGGCCGTAGCGGCCACGACATCGCCAACCGCAGACATGGAGGCGGCATTGGCAATGCTTTCGATGGCCGACAACGCGGTCTGAAAATGCTTGCCTTTGAATGACCCCATGGCGCGCCTGCATATCAGCTGAAATGGAGCTATGTTTTTGGGAAATTATTCTTGTTATAATTTATAATATGTACTGGGGAGGATATCGTCGCCGTCACGGCGCGCAATTCGCCATTCGATTGACACTACAACTATACACCGTTCCGTCACTGCCGGAACGCCCGTCCCTCGCTGCTTTGTGCCGCGAATGGTTCTTTGTTACCACTACGCCCTTTCTTCCCAGATCATCGCGAGATGCACGATGGTCTGCACGGCTTTTTCCATGTCCTGAACGCTGACCCATTCGGTACGGCCATGGAAGGCGTGTTCGCCGGCGAAGATGTTGGGGCAGGGCAGGCCCATGAAGGACAACCGCGATCCGTCGGTGCCGCCGCGGATGCTGCTGCGGACGGGTTTGAGCCCGGCGCGCTGGATCGCTTCCACGGCGTATTCGACCATCTGCGGATAGCGGTCGATCACCTGCTTCATGTTGCGGTATTGCTGCTTGATCTCGAGTGTCGCCGTCGAATGCGGATAGGCCGTCATCACGTCGTCGACGATGGATTGCAGCAGCGCTTCCTTCTCGGCAAGGCCGTCATCTGTGAAGTCGCGCACGATCAGACTGAGCGTCGCTTTTTCAAGCGCGCCAGAAATGCCGATCGGATGCAGGAAGCCTTGCTTGCCGTCGGTGGTCTCAGGCGAACAGGTGTCTTTCGGCAGTCGCTCGACGATTGCGGCGGCGATCTTGATGGCGTGCTCCATCTTGCCCTTGGCAAAGCCGGGATGCGCGCTGACGCCTTCGATGGTGATGACGGCACCGTCGGCCGAGAAAGTCTCGTCTTCGACATAGCCGGCGGTCTCGCCATCCATGGTGTAGGCGAAGTCGGCGCCCAGCTTTGTCAGGTCGACCTTGTCGACGCCGCGGCCGATCTCTTCATCGGGTGTGAAGAGGATCTTGATGGTGCCGTGCCTGATCTGTGGATTGGCAACCAGGAAACGTGCCGCGTCCATGATCTCGGCAAGGCCGGCCTTGTTGTCGGCGCCCAGCAAAGTGGTGCCGTCGGTGGTGATGATGTCATGGCCGATCTGGTCCTTCAGCGCCGGATTGTCGGCGACGCGGATGACCTGCGTTGTGTCGACCGGCAGCACGATATCGCCGCCCCGATAGTTCTTGACGATCTGCGGTTTGACGTCCTTGCCACTGCAGTCGGGCGAAGTGTCCATATGCGAGCAGAAGCATATCACCGGCACTTTCTTGTCCGATGTCGCGGGGATCGTCGCATAGACATAGCCATGCTCGTCGAGATGCGCGTCCCTGAGCCCCAGGTCCCGCAGCTCCTGCGCGAGTACGCGGCCGAGATCCTTCTGCTTTTCGGTCGATGGGCAGGTGGGGGAGGCGGGGTCGGACTGGGTGTCGATCACCACATAGCGCAGGAAGCACGCAGTCACATCATGGGCGAAATCGAAGGGGGGAGTTGCTGTCAAAGGGCACCATCTGATTGCAGAAGTCCTCACAGCTTAGAAGTTTCATTCCGGGCCGTCACGAGGACGCGGCCCGGAATGAGAAGTTCAAGCGGTCGATCAGACGGCTTCCTTGAGTTCCTTGGCCGGCCGGAACGCGACCTTCTTGCTGGCCGCGATCTCGATCTGCTCGCCGGTCGCCGGGTTGCGACCCATGCGGGCGGCGCGCTTGCGGACCTGAAGGATGCCAAGGCCGACGATACGGATACGCTCGCCATTCTTGAGGTGGTTGGTGATGCGCTCCACCATGTCACCGAGGATTTCTTCGGCCTTCTTCTTCGACAGCTCGTGATCTTCAGCCAGGGCCGCGGCGAGATGCTTCAGCGTGATGGTGGGAGGAGTGGCCGCTTTCGCGGCGGTGGTGGTTGCAGCTTTTGCCATGAATCTGGCCCTTCTCGTTGGTGGTCTGTCTTAAACCTGTGACGCAGCAGGGCTTAAACGATTCGGAGCGATGCCGCCCCGCTGTTTTGCCTGCAAACAGGGGCTTATTTGCATTTCCGGCCTTAAAATGGCCTTCTCGCAAAGCCTGCAACGACGCCTTCTTGTGATGTCCCCCGGAATGGTTCTGCAACGTCCTTGACTTCAAAAGGACGTCCCTTTATGTCCAGCCCCACTGCGGGATTGCAGACGATCCACGCGGGAGTAGCTCAGTTGGTTAGAGCGCTGCCCTGTCACGGCAGAGGTCGCGGGTTCGAGTCCCGTCTCTCGCGCCATTCCATCGGGAATGGCGGGATTCAGGTCCATCCGCGGTCGTCCCCACAAGTTTCCTCAAGAGAACTATAGAGTTGCAGACGTCACGCGCGGCATTTGACGTGCCAGCGCTCAGAACGAATCTGCGAGCGCAATTTCCTGCTTCAGCGCCTCGATTCGCCGCGCGGCTTCAGCGCGCGTCAGGTCCTTTTCGAATTGTTTGGGCTGATAGGCCTCGATCGCCAGCGATTTCAGCGTCAGCGCCTGCCCGCGGGTCATCGGCCCGGAGAGGCGATCCGGCAGGCTCTCATACGACGATACCGATGCGGCAATCGCGGGGACGACGATCTCACCGCGGGTGTTCAAAGCCGGGGTCTTCAAAGCCAGGGCCTTCAAAGCAAGGGTCATGGGAACCTCCAAAAATCCGATCTGGGTCGAAACAATGGCTTGTCAATTTGTTCTCTTTTTGTTCTATATCGCAAATGACCAAGCTCGCCAACCTGAATTTCAGAATCGCCCGGCTGCGCTACCAGATGAAAGGGGTGCAGTCGGATATCCGGCTGCTGACCAATGCCGGGCTGGACTGTGCCAATGCCTCCATGCGCCTGCGGCGGATGCAGGCCGACCTGCTGGCGCTCATTGCGGAGCGTGAGGCGCTGGCATGTCTGGCGTGAGCGAACCGCCGCAACTCAGGATCATCACATTGCGGGCGCAGATCGCCGAGCTCGGCGCGGCGATCCGCCTGTTGCGACAGGCGGGCATGGACAACGCCGCCGCGGAGTTGCTGTTGGTACGGAAACGCGCCGAACTGGATGGCATGTTGTGGCAGGGAAGGAACGTCAGGTCCGACCCGCCGACGGGCGAGGTTTGACGGTCCCGGCGGTTGAGAAGTCATGCCGGATTTTTGAGAATCTGCGGAAGGTTTGTCGCAGCCGGCGATGCATCGGCAAGGTTGCGTTTCAATCGTCGCGCCGCGCATGGCAGAGCATGAAACTGTCAACATCCCTTGTCTTGCATGGCTTGTTGCGCTGCGCTAAGCCTCAGAACCATTCCAATGTTCGAATCTGTGGCAAAGTCAGGGCCGCAGGAGTAAGGCTCGCCGATGAACGGCATCTTGCATAATTATCTCCCACTTGTGGTCTTTATCGGCATCGCATCCGTCATCGGTCTGGCCTTGCTGATCGCGCCATTTCTCGTCGCCTACCAGCAGCCAGATCCGGAAAAGCTGTCCGCCTATGAATGCGGATTCAACGCTTTTGACGATGCGCGCATGAAGTTCGATGTGCGGTTCTATCTGGTGGCGATTCTCTTCATCATCTTCGATCTGGAAGTCGCCTTTCTGTTTCCGTGGGCAGTGGCTTTCGGCAAGCTTGGCGCAACCGGCTTCTGGTCGATGATCGTGTTTCTCGGCGTGCTCACCATCGGTTTCGCCTACGAATGGAAGAAAGGCGCGCTCGAATGGGATTGAGCCCAGTCATAGCCTCGGCTCCCGCGATCGCGCAGGCGCCGAAAGGCATCATCGATCCGTCCACCGGCAAGCCGGTCGGCGCGAACGATCCGTATTTTCTCGAGGTCAATGCCGAGCTGTCCGACAAGGGCTTCTTCGTCGCCGCGACCGACGACCTGATCACCTGGGCGCGCACCGGCTCGCTGATGTGGATGACCTTCGGTCTCGCCTGCTGCGCGGTCGAGATGATGCAGGTGTCGATGCCGCGTTACGACGTCGAGCGCTTCGGCTTCGCGCCGCGCGCGTCGCCGCGTCAGTCCGACGTGATGATCGTCGCCGGCACGCTGACCAACAAGATGGCCCCGGCACTGCGCAAGGTCTATGACCAGATGCCGGAGCCGCGTTACGTCATCTCGATGGGCTCCTGCGCCAATGGCGGCGGCTACTATCACTACTCGTATTCGGTGGTTCGGGGCTGCGACCGTATCGTGCCGATCGACATTTATGTCCCGGGCTGCCCGCCCACCGCAGAAGCGCTTCTCTACGGCGTGCTGCTGCTGCAGAAGAAGATCCGCCGCACCGGCACGATTGAACGCTAAGACTCGCGAACGCTTAAGGCTTTGTCATGGACGATGTGAGGCTCGACACACTGGGTCAGACGATTGTCGGCGCCCTGCCGGGTGCCGCACTCGCGCATGAGGTGGCGTTCGGCCAGCTGACGATTGCGGTGGAAACATCGAAGATCGTCGAGGTCGCGCAGTTCCTGCGTGACGATCCGCGCTGCCGCTTCGTCAATTTCACCGATGCGACGGCGGTCGATTACCCCGGCCGCGAAAAGCGCTTCGACGTCGTCTATCACTTGATGTCGCCGACGCTGAACACCCGCATCCGTCTGAAAGGTCTGGCATCCGAAACAACTCAGGTGCCGTCGATCATTTCGGTGTTTCCCGGCGCTGACTGGTTCGAGCGCGAAGCCTATGACCTCTATGGCGTGATCTTTGTCGGCCATCCCGACATGCGCCGTCTGCTGACCGATTATGGTTTCGACGGCCATCCGCTGCGCAAGGACTTCCCGCTCACCGGTTTCGTCGAGGTTCGCTACGACGACCAGGAGAAGCGGGTGGTGTATGAGCCGGTCCGGCTCAATCAGGAATTCCGTAAGTTCGATTTCCTCTCGCCCTGGGAAGGCGCGGATTATCCCGTGCTGCCTGGTGACGAGAAGGCAGAGGTCAAGCCATGACCGAACAACCCAACGTTCGCAATTTCACGATCAATTTCGGACCGCAGCATCCGGCCGCGCACGGCGTGCTCCGCCTTGTGCTGGAACTCGACGGTGAAGTCGTCGAGCGCGTCGATCCGCATATCGGCCTGCTTCACCGCGGCACCGAGAAGCTGATCGAGCAGAAGACCTATCTGCAGGCGATCCCGTATTTCGACCGGCTCGATTACGTCGCGCCGATGAACCAGGAACACGCATTCTGTCTGGCCGCCGAAAAGCTGCTCGGCGTCACCGTGCCGCGCCGCGGCCAGTTGATCCGCGTGCTGTATTCCGAAATCGGCCGCATCCTGTCGCATCTTCTCAACATCACCACGCAGGCGATGGACGTCGGCGCGCTCACCCCGCCGCTGTGGGGCTTCGAAGAGCGCGAAAAACTGATGGTGTTCTATGAGCGTGCCTCGGGCTCGCGCATGCATGCCGCGTTCTTCCGTATCGGCGGCGTGCATCAGGACCTGCCGCCCAAGCTGATCAACGATATCGATGCCTGGTGCGATGCCTTCCCGCAGGTGCTCGACGATCTCGAAACGCTGCTCACCGGCAATCGTATTTTCAAACAACGTAACGTCGATATCGGCGTGGTCTCGCTGGAAGACGCCTGGAAGTGGGGCTTCTCCGGCGTGATGGTGCGCGGCTCGGGCGCTGCATGGGATCTGCGCAAGTCGCAGCCTTATGAATGCTACGCCGAAATGGATTTCGACGTTCCGATCGGCAAGAACGGCGACTGCTACGATCGTTACTGTATTCGTGTCGAAGAGATGCGACAGTCGACCAAGATCATGAAGCAGTGCATCGCCAAGATGCGCGCGCCGGACGGGCAGGGCGCCGTTGCGGTCGAAGACAACAAGATTTTCCCGCCGCGTCGCGGCGAGATGAAGCGTTCGATGGAATCGCTGATCCATCACTTCAAGCTCTACACCGAAGGTTTTCGCGTTCCGGAAGGCGAAGTCTACGCCGCCGTCGAAGCGCCGAAGGGCGAATTCGGCGTCTATCTCGTCTCCGACGGCAGCAACAAGCCCTACAAGTGCAAGATCCGCGCGCCGGGCTTTGCGCATCTGCAGGCCATGGACTTCATGTGCCGCGGCCATCTGCTCGCCGACGTCTCGGCCATCCTCGGTTCGCTCGACATCGTGTTCGGAGAGGTCGATCGGTGACGCTGACGCCTCCCATACAGTTTGACCGGGCGTCCGGCGTTCTCCAGAGCGTGAATCTCTGGGAACGTGCGATGGCCTGTGCGCTGGTGGTTGGCTCGAAGATCTCGTCGTCGTTCTCGCATCGCGGCTACAACATGTGCGCCAATCTGATGCGCAGGACGGTGCTGCCGGCGCGCGATCTCGTGGTGAAGCTGAATGCGGATGCGCTGTTCGCGTTCCCGTTCGGCGATGGCTACTGGAGCAAGTTGCTCAACCGCACCTTCTCCTATGAAGACGAGCTTGAGGTGTTGTTCCGGAACTCGATCGATGTCGATTACACGCTGCTCGATTGCGGCGCGAATTACGGATACTGGTCGGTGCTGGTGTCGAGCGGACCGTTCGGCTCACACAAGGCGATCGCCATCGAGCCGTCGTTCGACAATTTCGCCAAGCTCGCCACTAACGCCAGGATCAATGGCGACCGGTTCGACGTCATCAAATGCGCGATCGGCTCGCAGCGTGGCACGGCACATCTGTCGGGCACCAAGCACGAAGCTTTCAGCATCGCCGGCGATCCCAATGCCGGCGGCGAGGAAGTGCCGGTGATCGCGCTCGACAATCTGCTCGACGACGGCAAGGTGTCGATGTCGGGCAAATATCTGATCAAGCTCGACGTCGAAGGCGTCGAGATCGAGGCCATCAAGGGCGGCGCACGATTGCTGCAGGGCGACTCGGTCATCATGTGCGAAGAGCACGGCAATGATCCGCATCACACCGTCTCACGCTTTATCCTGGATCAAACGCCGCTCAAGCTGATCGTGCATGATCCCGCCACCAACCGTTTCGAAACCGTGACCGAGTTGTCGATCCTCGATCGCATCAAGGTGTCCACACATGTTGGCTACAACGTGTTTGGGACATCGAGTGCGTTCTGGCTCGACCGCATCAACAGCCTGAATGCGAGCGCGGCGCGCCGCACTCATTGAGAGACTAGACATGTCCGTCCGCCGTTTGGCTCCGAAAGAAGTTCAGCCCGCTTCGTTTGAATTCACGCCCGAGAATCTGGCGTGGGCGAAAGAGCAGATCACGCATTATCCGCCTGGCCGTCAGGCATCGGCCGTGATCGCGATCCTGTGGCGTGCGCAGGAACAACAGGCTGGCTGGGTGTCGGAAGCCGCGATCCGCGTCGTCGCCGACATGCTGGAAATGCCCTATATCCGCGTGCTCGAAGTCGCGACCTTCTACACTCAGTTCCAGCTGCAGCCGGTCGGCAAGAAGGCGCATATTCAGGTCTGCGGTACCACGCCTTGCATGCTGCGCGGCGCCGGCGATCTGATCGACGTCTGTCAGCATCGCATCCATCACGACCCTTTCCATCTGTCTGCAGATGGCGACTTCAGCTGGGAAGAGGTCGAGTGCCTTGGCGCCTGCGTCAACGCCCCGATGGCGATGATCTGGAGCGACACCTACGAAGATCTCACCAAAGAGAGCATGAACAAGCTGATCGACGGTTTCGCCGCCGGCACGCCGCCGAAGCCGGGTTCGCAGATCGGCCGTCAGTTCGCAGCGCCCGAAGGCGGCGCGCGCGTGATGACGAGCGGTGGCGCCGCCACATACACAAAGGTTCTGGATATGCCGAAGGAACCCGCGCTCGCCGATGCCGAGCCGAAGAAGCAGACCGAGTCGGCCAATGTGCAGGAGCGCCCGGCGCCGAAGCCGCCGGCGGCCGACGCGACCAAGGCTAATCCGCCGAAGGGTGGTGCTCCCAAGGAGCCGAAGACTCCCAAGGAGCCAAAGAAATGACGCGCGTGCTGTCGATGAAATTTGCAACGCAGTCGGGGGACGCGGCAATGAACAAGTGGCTCTACATCGCACTGCATACGATGGTCGCAGCTGCGTTCATTTTCTCGCTGCAGCGTTTCTTTTTGAACGCCACGCTTGAATCCAGTCTGTTGTGGGCCGTTGTGTTCGGCGGTTGCGCCGCGATGCTCGCCTACAAGCAATCCAATCGCTGATCGAGGAAGCCATGCTCGACGACAACGACCGCATCTTCCGCAATCTCTACGGCCTCGACGACTGGGGCCTCGCAGGCGCACGCCGTCGCGGCGGCTGGGATGGCACCAAGGCCATCATCGACAAGGGCCGCGACTGGATCGTCAACGAGATGAAGGCGTCGGGCCTGCGTGGCCGCGGCGGTGCAGGTTTCCCGACCGGCATGAAGTGGTCCTTCATGCCCAAGGACAATGCCGACGGCCGCCCGAGCTATCTCGTCGTCAATGCTGACGAGTCCGAGCCCGGCACCTGCAAGGACCGCGAGATCATGCGGCACGATCCGCATACGCTGGTCGAAGGCTGCCTGATCGCCGGCTGCGCCATGGGCGCCCATGTCGGTTACATCTATGTCCGCGGCGAATTCATTCGGGAGCGCGAGCATCTGCAGGCGGCGATCGATCAGGCCTATGAGGCCAATCTGATCGGCAAGAACAACATTCACGGCTTCCCGTTCGACCTCTATGTCGCGCACGGCGCCGGCGCCTATATCTGCGGCGAAGAGACTGCACTGCTCGAAAGCCTTGAAGGCAAGAAGGGCCAGCCGCGCCTGAAGCCGCCATTCCCGGCCAATGTCGGTCTCTACGGCTGTCCGACCACGGTGAACAATGTGGAGTCGATCGCTGTTGCGCCGGACATCCTGCGCCGCGGCGCGGCATGGTTCGCCTCGATCGGCCGTCCGAACAATGTCGGCACCAAGCTTTACGGCATCTCCGGCCACGTCAACACGCCCTGCGTCGTTGAAGACGCCATGAGCATTCCGTTCCGTGAACTGATCGAGAAACACGGCGGTGGCATTCGCGGCGGTTGGGACAATCTGCTCGCGATCATCCCGGGCGGCGCATCGTGCCCGTTGATCCCGGCTGCGGATTGCGAAGAACTCATCATGGATTTCGACGGCACACGCGCGGTGAAGTCGTCATTCGGCACCGCCGGCGTCATCGTCATGGACAAGTCCACCGATGTCGTCGCAGCGATTGCCCGCATCAGCTACTTCTTCAAGCATGAGAGTTGCGGCCAGTGCACGCCGTGCCGTGAAGGCACCGGCTGGATGTGGCGCGTGCTGAGCCGCATGGTCGAAGGCCGCGCTCACAAGCGCGAGATCGACATGCTGCTCGAAGTCACCAAGCAGGTTGAAGGCCACACCATCTGCGCACTCGGCGATGCCGCCGCGTGGCCGGTGCAGGGCCTGATCCGCGCCTTCCGCCCGGAGATCGAACGCCGCATCGAAGAGTTCAGCCGCAAGGCCACGCTCGACGATCAGGGCATCCTCGATCCCGCGCATCTGGTCGCGGCGGAGTAGGGCGCATGGCTATGACGAAACTGATCATCGACGGCAAAGAGATCGAGGTCCCCGCGGAATACACGCTGCTGCAGGCGTGTGAAGCCGCCGGCGCCGAAATCCCGCGCTTCTGCTACCACGAGCGCCTTTCGATCGCCGGCAACTGCCGCATGTGTTTGGTCGAAGTGAAGGGCGGACCGAAGCCGGTTGCGAGCTGCGCCTGGGGCGTGCGTGATTGCCGGCCTGGTCCCAAGGGAGAACCGCCGGAAATCTCGACCCGTTCGCCGATGGTCAAGAAGGCACGCGAAGGCGTGATGGAATTCCTGCTGATCAACCACCCGCTGGATTGCCCGATCTGCGATCAGGGCGGCGAGTGCGATCTGCAGGACCAGGCAATGGGCTATGGCGTCGACACGTCGCGCTTTGCCGAAAACAAGCGCGCCGTCGAGGACAAGTATCTCGGTGCGCTGGTGAAGACCTCGATGAATCGCTGCATCCAGTGCACGCGCTGCGTCCGCTTCGCCGCCGAAATCTGCGGCGTGCCGGAAATGGGCGCGACCGGTCGCGGCGAGGACATGGAAATCACCTCGTTCCTGGAAACGGCGCTGACCTCGGAGCTGCAGGGCAACCTGGTCGATATCTGCCCGGTCGGTGCGCTGACCTCGAAGCCTTACGCTTTCGCCGCGCGTCCGTGGGAGCTCGGCAAGACCCAGTCCATCGATGTCATGGACGCCGTCGGCTCGGCGATCCGCGTCGATACCCGTGGCCGCGAAGTGATGCGCATCCTGCCGCGCGTCAACGAGGCGGTGAACGAGGAATGGATCTCCGACAAGACCCGCCACATCGTCGATGGTCTGCGCACGCAGCGCCTGGATCGTCCCTATATCCGCGACAACGGCAAGCTGCGCGCTGCGACCTGGGCTGAAGCGTTCAGTGCCATCGCTGCGAAGGTTGCCGGCAGCAAGAAGATCGGCGCCATCGCTGGCGATCTCGCCGCCGTCGAGGAAATGTTCGCGCTGAAGCAACTGCTCGCGAGCATGGGTTCGGCCAATCTGGCGACCCAGAGCGCGGGCGCTTTCGATACGGCCACTGGCCGCGCGTCCTACATTTTCAACCCGACCATCGCCGGCATCGAGCAGGCCGACGCGCTGCTGATCGTGGGCGCCAATCCGCGCAAGGAAGCCGCCGTTCTCAACGCGCGCATCCGCAAGGCATGGCGCACCGGTGCATTGAAGGTCGGCGTGATCGGCGAGAAGGCCGATCTGACCTATCGCTACGACTATCTTGGCGCTGGCACGGACTCGCTGGCCGAACTCGCCGCCGGCAAGAACGCCTTCGCCGATGTGCTGAAGAACGCCAAGCACCCGATCGTGCTGGTTGGCGCCGGCGTGGCCGCACGTGCCGATGGCGCTGCGGTGCTCGCGGCGGCTGCCAAGCTCGCTTCGGACTTCGGCGTGATCAAGGACGGCTGGAACGGTTTTGCGGTGCTGCAGACGGCAGCCTCGACGGTCGGCGCGCTCGATATCGGCTTCGCGCCGACCTCGGGCAGCCTGAGCCTCGCGCAGATGACGTCGGCCGGTTCGCTCGACGTGCTGTTCTCGCTCGGCGCTGACGACGTGAAAGTCGCTGACGGTACCTTCGTCGTCTATATCGGCACCCATGGTGACCGCGGTGCGCATCGCGCCGACGTGATCCTGCCGGGTGCGGCCTATACCGAAAAGTCCGGCATCTTCGTCAACACCGAAGGCCGCGTGCAGATGGCGGAACGCGCCGGTTTCCCGCCGGGCGATGCCCGCGAGGACTGGGCGGTGATCCGCGCATTGTCCGACGTGCTCGGCCACAAGCTGCCTTACGACTCGCTGGCTGCCTTGCGGCAAGCGATCTTCAAGGCTGCCCCGCACCTGATGCGCATCGATCAGATCGAGGCTGGCGATGCCGGTGCGATCAAGACCCTTGCGGGCAAGGGCGGCACCGTCGACAAGACACCGTTCAAGGCCTCCGTTGAGGACTTCTACCTGACCAACCCGATCGCGCGTGCGTCAGCCATCATGGCGGAATGCTCCCGCCTGGCCTCCGGCCAGATGCTGACGGCGGCGGAGTAAACCGATGGCTGAATTCTGGACAAGCACCCTGTGGCCGCTGATCATCATGGTCGCGCAGAGCCTCCTTGTGCTCGTGGTGCTCTTGATTGCGATTGCCTACATCCTGCTGGCTGATCGCAAGATCTGGGCGGCGGTACAGATCCGCCGTGGCCCCAACGTGGTTGGGCCATTCGGCCTGCTGCAATCCTTCGCGGACTTGTTGAAATTCGTGCTGAAGGAGCCGGTGGTTCCTTCCAGCTCCAACAAGGGCGTGTTCCTGCTGGCGCCGCTGGTGTCCTGCGTGCTGGCGCTGGCGGCCTGGGCGGTGATCCCGATGGATCTCGGCTGGGTGATCTCCGACATCAATGTCGGCGTTCTCTATATCTTCGCGATCTCGTCGCTGTCGGTCTACGGCATCATCATGGCCGGCTGGTCGTCGAACTCGAAGTATCCGTTCCTGTCGGCGCTGCGCGCGGCTGCGCAGATGGTGTCCTACGAAGTCTCGATCGGCTTTGTCATCATCACGGTCCTGCTCTGCGTTGGTTCGCTGAACCTGACGGCCATCGTCGCCGCGCAGGACTCGAAGTGGGGCATCCTCGGCTGGTACTGGATACCGCTGTTCCCGATGTTCGTGATCTTCTACGTCTCGGCGCTGGCTGAAACCAACCGTCCGCCCTTCGACCTCGTCGAAGCGGAATCGGAACTGGTCGCGGGCTTCATGACCGAATACGGCTCGACCCCGTATCTGCTGTTCATGCTTGGCGAATACGTTGCCATCGTTACCATGTGCGCGCTGGCCACGATCCTCTTTTTGGGTGGCTGGCTGTCGCCGATCCCGTTCGCGCCATTCACCTGGGTGCCAGGCATCATCTGGTTCGCCATCAAGGTGATGTTCATGTTCTTCCTGATTGCGATGGCGAAGGCGATCGTGCCGCGCTACCGCTACGACCAGCTGATGCGTCTGGGCTGGAAGGTGTTTCTGCCGCTGTCGTTGGCGTACGTCATCATCGTCGCTGCCGTGCTGCAATTCGGGGGCCTTGCTCCGAAATGAGGTCACTATGAATATCAGGGCAACAGCTCATTCGCTTCTGCTGGCGGAGTTCGTTTCGGCGTTCGTCCTCGCCATGCGGTATTTCTTCAAGCCGAAGCCGACGCTGAATTATCCGTTCGAGAAGGGGCCGATCTCGCCGCGTTTCCGCGGAGAGCATGCGCTGCGCCGCTATCCGAACGGTGAAGAACGCTGCATCGCCTGCAAGCTCTGCGAAGCGGTGTGTCCGGCACAGGCCATCACCATCGAAGCCGGCCCGCGCCGCAACGATGGGACGCGCCGTACCGTGCGCTACGACATCGACATGGTGAAATGCATCTATTGCGGACTGTGCCAGGAGGCCTGTCCGGTGGATGCGATCGTCGAGGGACCGAACTTCGAGTTCGCCACCGAGACGCGTGAGGAACTCTATTATGACAAGGCGAAATTGCTCGCCAACGGCGACCGCTGGGAGCGCGAGATTGCGAAGTCAATCGAACTCGACGCGCCGTACCGGTAAGGTGACCAGATGATCCTTCCCGCACTGTTCTTCTATCTGTTCGCCAGCATCTGCGTGGCTTCCGCGGTCATGGTGATTGCCTCGCGCAATCCTGTGCATTCCGTGCTGTTCCTGATCCTGGCCTTCGTCAACGCCTCGGGCCTGTTCGTGCTGATGGGCGCCGAATTCCTGGCGATGCTGCTGATCGTCGTCTATGTCGGCGCCGTCGCGGTGCTGTTCCTGTTCGTCATCATGATGCTCGACGTGGACTTCACGCAGCTGCGCGAAGGCTTCATTCAGTATCTGCCGTTTGGTCTCGTGATCGGCGCGATCTTCCTCGCCGAATTGCTGCTGGTCGCAGGTGGCTGGGTGATGAACCCGAACGTCACCAAGTCGATCACGGCGGCCATCCCGACGAATGTGAGCAATACCGAGGCGCTCGGCCTCGTGCTCTATACGAAGTACATCCATTACTTCCAGCTGGCCGGCATGGTGCTGCTGGTGGCGATGATCGGCGCGATCGTGCTGACGCTGCGTCACAAGGTCAAAGTCCGGCGCCAGGACATCAATGTTCAGAACGCGCGCAATCCGGAACTGGCGATGGAAGTGCGCAAGGTCGCGACCGGGCAGGGCCTGCAGGACGCCGACGCGGGGAGCTGGGTCAAATGACGATCGGTCTCGGACACTATCTGGCGGTCGCAGCGATCCTGTTCACGCTGGGCATTCTCGGCATCTTCCTGAACCGCAAGAACATCATCGTCATCCTGATGTCGATCGAGCTGATCCTGCTCGCCGTCAACATCAACATGGTGGCGTTCTCGACCTTCCTCGGCGACATCGTCGGGCAGGTGTTCGCGCTGCTTGTGCTGACCGTGGCCGCTGCGGAAGCAGCGATCGGTCTCGCCGTGCTGGTGGTCTATTTCCGCAACCGCGGCTCGATCGCGGTTGAAGACGTCAATCTGATGAAGGGCTGAGCCAGTTATGATCCAGGCTCTTGTATTCCTGCCGCTGATCGGCGCGCTGATCGCAGGCTTCATCGCCATTCTGGGTGCGCATGGGCGTAACCCGAGCGGCGACGAGATGGACCATGCGCATGACGACCACGGTCACGGCGATGCCAGCGCGCATGCACATGCTGCGCATGGGCATGACGATCATGGTCACGATGATCACGACGACCATCACCACGTTGCCGAGCCGGCCGCACTCGGCTCGCGTGCGGCCGAGCTGATCACCGCCGGTCTTCTGGTGGTGTCGGCGGTGCTGTCCTGGATGACCTTCGTGGACGTCGCCTTCATGCATCACGATGCCCGCGTCGTGCTGCTGAACTGGATCAATTCAGGCGATCTGCAGCTGTCCTGGACGCTGCGCGTCGACACGCTGACCGCCGTGATGCTCGTCGTCGTCACCACGGTGTCGTCGCTCGTGCACATCTATTCGCTCGGCTATATGGAAGACGATCCGAACCGGCCACGCTTCATGGCGTATCTGTCGCTGTTCACTTTCATGATGCTGATGCTGGTGACCGCGGATAACCTGCTGCAGCTGTTCTTCGGCTGGGAAGGCGTGGGTCTGGCCAGCTACCTGCTGATCGGTTTCTGGTTCAAGAAGCCCTCGGCCAATGCGGCGGCGATCAAGGCCTTCGTGGTCAACCGCGTCGGCGACTTCGGCTTCCTGCTCGGCATCTTCGCGCTGTTCATGCTGGTCGGCTCGACCGATCTCGACACCATCTTCGCCAGCGCGCCCGGACTGACCGGCAAGACGATCAACTTCTTCGGCTGGCACGCCGATGCGCTGACACTGACCTGTCTGCTGCTGTTCGTCGGCGCGATGGGCAAGTCAGCCCAGTTTCTGCTGCACACCTGGTTGCCGGACGCGATGGAAGGCCCGACGCCTGTGTCGGCGCTGATCCATGCGGCGACCATGGTCACCGCGGGTGTGTTCATGGTGGCGCGCATGTCGCCGCTGTTCGAACTCGCACCGAATGCACAGGCCGTCGTGATGCTGGTTGGCGCGACCACTGCATTCTTCGCCGCGACCATCGGTCTGGTGCAGAACGACATCAAGCGCATCGTCGCTTACTCGACCTGTTCGCAGCTCGGTTACATGTTCGTGGCGCTGGGGACGGGGGCTTACTCGGTCGCCATGTTCCACCTGTTCACGCACGCCTTCTTCAAGGCGCTGCTGTTCCTGGGCTCGGGCTCGGTGATCTACGCGATGCATCACGAGCAGGACATCCGCAAGATGGGTGGCCTGTGGAACAAGATCCCGTTCACCTATGCGATGATGACCATCGGTACGCTGGCGCTGACCGGATTTCCGTTCACGGCCGGCTACTTCTCGAAGGACGCGATCATCGAAGCGGCTTACGCCTCGCACACCCAGTTCGCCTTCTACGGCTTCCTGATGACCGTGGTCGCGGCGCTGCTGACCTCGTTCTATTCATGGCGTCTGGTGTTCAAGACGTTCCATGGCGAGCCGCACGACAAGAAGCATTACGATGCAGCACATGAAGCGCCGCTGTGGATGCTGGTCCCGCTGGCCGTGCTGGGCATCGGATCGTTCGCCGCAGGCTTCCCGTTCAAGGAGCTCTTTGCTGGTCATCACGTCGGCGAGTTCTTCCGGGAATCGCTGAAGATGAACCCGCACATCATCGAAGAGATGCATCACATCCCGGGCTGGGTGCCCTATGTGCCGACCGTGATGATGGTGCTCGGTTTCCTGATTTCGTATCTGTTCTATGTTCGCAAGCCGTATTTGCCTGTCGAACTCGCGAACCAGCATCCGCTGCTCTACAAGTTCCTGCTCAACAAGTGGTACTTCGACGAGCTCTACGAGATTATCTTCGTTCGTCCGGCCAAGTGGATCGGCCACTTCCTGTGGAAGAAGGGCGACGGCATGATCATCGACGGCCTCGGGCCTGATGGTGTTTCGGCCCGCGTGCTCAATATCACGCGCGGCGTGGTCAAGCTGCAGACCGGCTACCTCTATCACTATGCCTTCGCGATGCTGATCGGCGTCGCCGGGTTGATCACCTGGTTTATCTTCGGCCTGGGGGGCCAGTAACAATGGCGTCCGTCATGACATGGCCGGTTCTTTCGGTCGTCACCTTCCTGCCGATCGTCGGCGCGATCCTGATTTATCTCAGCCGCGGCGACGATGAGGCTGCGCAGGGCAATGCCCGCTGGATCGCACTCTGGACCACGCTGATCACCTTTGCGGTCTCGCTGATCCTGGTGATGCGCTTCGATCCGTCGAACGGCGACTTCCAGTTCGTCGAAAAGGCGCCGTGGCTGGCCGCGACCATCAACTACCATATGGGCGTGGACGGCATTTCGCTGCCCTTCGTGATCCTGACCACGGCGCTGATGCCGTTTTGCATCCTGTGCAGCTGGAAGTCGGTCACCAAGCGCGTTCGCGAATACATGATCGCCTTCCTGTTCCTGGAAACGCTGATGATCGGCACCTTCTCGGCGCTGGATCTGGTGCTGTTCTATCTGTTCTTCGAAGGCGGCCTGATCCCGATGTTCCTGATCATCGGCATCTGGGGCGGCCCGCGCCGCGTCTACGCCTCGTTCAAGTTCTTCCTCTACACGTTCCTCGGCTCGGTGCTGATGCTGCTGGCCATCATGGCGCTGTACTGGAACGCCGGGACGACCGATATCCCGACGCTGATGCACACCGCCGTGCCGCGCAACCTGCAGACATGGGCGTGGTTGGCATTCTTCGCGTCCTTCGCGGTCAAGATGCCGATGTGGCCGGTGCACACCTGGCTGCCTGACGCACACGTGGAAGCGCCGACGGCAGGTTCAGTCGTGCTGGCCGCGATCATGCTGAAGATGGGCGGTTACGGCTTCCTGCGCTTCTCGCTGCCGATGTTCCCGGATGCCTCTCTCTATTTCGCGCCGATGGTCTGGACGCTCTCCGTGATTGCGATCGTCTACACGTCGCTGGTCGCGCTGATGCAGGAAGACATCAAGAAGCTGATCGCTTACTCGTCGGTCGCGCATATGGGCTATGTGACCATGGGCATCTTCGCCGGCACGACACAGGGCGTCTCCGGCGCGGTGTTCCAGATGGTGTCGCACGGCATCGTGTCGGGCGCGCTTTTCCTCTGCGTCGGCGTCGTCTACGACCGCCTGCATACCCGTGAGATCGCGGCCTATGGCGGCCTCGTCAATCGGATGCCGATCTATGCGGCGCTGTTCATGGTCTTCACGATGGCCAATGTCGGTCTGCCCGGCACCTCCGGCTTCGTCGGTGAATTCCTGACGCTGATCGGCACCTTCAAGGTCTCGATCCCGACGGCGACATTCGCCAGCATCGGCGTGATCCTGTCGGCGGCCTATGCACTGTGGCTGTACCGCAAGGTCGTGTTCGGTGAACTGACCAAGCCTGCGCTGCAGGGCATCAAGGACATCACGTTCCGGGAAGGCCTGGTGCTGGTGCCGCTGGTCATTCTCACCATTCTGTTCGGAGTCTATCCGAAGCCGGTGCTCGACATGTCGGCGGCTTCGATCCAGCTCCTCGTTAACAATTACGCTGCTGCAACGTCTGCCGTGAAGGCAGCCGCGCTGCTGCAATGACCGCAGCAGATCAGGATAACGCGCAATGACGATTACGACCGCCGGATATTCCCTGCTGCCCGTACTGCCGGAGCTGATGCTCGCGGTTGGCGCCATGGTGCTGCTGATGATCGGTGCCTTCAACGGACCGAAGGTCACGGGCTTGGTCACCACGCTCGCCGTCTGTCTGCTGGTGGTGGTCGGCGCGGCTGAAATCATGCTGCCTGCGGGCAAGCATGTCACCTTCGGCGACAGCTTCATCGTCGACGATTATGCGCGCTTCCTGAAGGTGCTGGCGATTATCGCGTCGGCCGTGACGCTGATCCTGTCGCGTGAATTCCTCGCGGACCAGTCCCGTCGTATTTTCGAATACGCCATTCTGGTGCTGCTCTCGACGCTCGGCATGATGGTGCTGATCTCGGCTGGCGACCTGATTATGCTGTATCTCGGCCTCGAACTGATGAGCCTTGCGCTCTATGTCGTCGCAGCGTCCAACCGCGACAATGCGAAGTCGACCGAAGCCGGCCTGAAGTATTTCGTGCTGGGCGCGCTGTCGTCCGGCATGCTGCTCTACGGCGCTTCTATGATCTACGGCTTTACCGGCACGGTGTCCTTCGCCGGCATCGCCGCCGAAGCCAAGACCGGCAATATCGGCCTGGTGTTCGGCCTAGTGTTTCTGCTTGCCGGCCTCTGCTTCAAGGTTTCGGCCGTGCCGTTCCACATGTGGACGCCCGATGTCTACGAAGGCGCACCGACGCCCGTCACCGCCTTCTTCGCCTCGGCCCCGAAGGTTGCAGCACTCGCTGTGTTCACCCGCGTCACGCTGACGGCGTTCCCGGGCATCGTGGTGCAATGGCAGCAGGTCGTGGTGTTCGTGTCGCTGGCCTCGATGGTGCTGGGCTCGTTCGCCGCCATCGGCCAGACCAACATCAAGCGCCTGATGGCCTATTCGTCGATCGGCCATATGGGCTTCGCGCTGGTCGGCCTTGCCGCCGGCACGCAGGAGGGTGCGCAGGGTGTGCTGGTCTATATCGCGATCTATGTCGCGATGACCCTCGGCACCTTCGCCATCATCCTGACCATGAAGCGCAATGGCCAGCCCGTTGAGACGATCAAGGATTTCGCCGGCCTGTCGCGCACCAATCCGATCATCGCCTTCTTCTTCGCGATGTTCCTGTTCTCGCTGGCAGGCGTGCCGCCGCTGGCCGGCTTCTTCGGCAAGTTCTACGTCTTCATGGCGGCCATCAAGTCGGGCCTGTTCGTACTGGCCGTGGTCGGTGTGTTGGCCAGCGTGGTGGGTGCGTTCTACTACCTGTCCATCGTGAAGCTGATGTATTTCGACGAGCCGGTCGGGAAGCTCGATCCGATGCGCGTTGAACTGCGCACGGTGCTGGCAGTGGCGGGTCTCTTCAACGTGTTGTTCTTCGTCTATCCGGCGCCTCTGGTCAGCGCGGCGGCATTCGCAGCGAAGTCGCTGTTCTAGATGGTATTTTCGCTCGGTCCCCGAGCCCTCGCGGCGGGCACGAAGCTCGCCGCATTCGACACAACCGGTTCGACCAATACGGAAGCCATGGACCGCGCGCGCGCAGGCGAGCGCGGTCCGATGTGGTTTGTCACAACGGAACAGACTGCGGGACGTGGGCGGCGGCATCGGCCGTGGGTCGCTCCCCGCGGGAACCTCGCCAGTTCGGTGCTGGAAGTTCTTGATGTGACGCCCTCAGTTGCGGCGACGCTGGGCTTTGCGGCCGGCGTTGCCGTTGAGAAGGCGCTCCGACAGATCAGCGTCGAAGCCGCGATGCGGGCGCCGCAGTCGGCCGCGAATGATTATCGGCTGAAATGGCCGAACGACGTTCTGGCAGGCGGGCACAAGCTGGTCGGAATGAATCTGGAGGCGGAGGCAGCGCCGAACGGCCAGCTTGCTGTTGTCGTCGGCATCGGCACCAATGTGGTGGCGGCCCCCGACAATATGCCTTATCCGGTTGCTTGCCTGCATGCGATGGGCGTCAGCGCCAGCGCCGAAGACCTGTTTGCGGCGCTTTCGGACACTTGGCAGGAGATGCGCGGCATCTGGGATTCCGGCCGCGGGTTTGCCGAGATCCGGCGACAGTGGCTGGAACGCGCAGCAGGGATCGGTCAGCCGGTGTCCGTGGACAACGGGGTACAGACGATTTCGGGAATTTTCGACACCATTGATGAGGCCGGTTGTATGATTGTCGCGACAGCGGATCGCCGGCGAATCCCTATTACCGCCGGCGACGTTCATTTCGGATCGGCCGCGTCGACAAGGACAGCACGCAAATGACGCGACCCAACGAATTGACCTTCGCACCGCTGGGAGGCGTCGGCCAGATTGGCATGAACCTGTCGATCTATGGCCTGGCCGGGAAGTGGCTGGCGATCGACCTCGGCGTCTATTTCGGCGACGAGGAACATCTGCCCGGCATCGATCTGGTGATGCCCGACGTGCGCTTCCTGGAAAAGGAAAAGAAGAATCTCGTCGGTCTCGTGCTCACCCATGCCCATGAGGACCATTTCGGCGCCATCATCGACCTGTGGCCCAAGCTGAAATGCCCGATCTATGCGACGCAGTTCAGCGCCGCATTGTTTGAAGCCAAATGCGCCAGCGAGCGCAATCCGCCGAAGATCCCCGTCACCGTGGTGCCATCGGGCGGCCGCATCAATCTCGGCCCGTTCGATATCGAGTTCATTCCGGTTGCGCATTCGATTCCGGAATCCCATGCGATCGCGCTGCACACGCCGCTCGGCACCGTGCTGCATACCGGTGACTGGAAGATCGATCCGACGCCGATCATCGGCCTGCCAACCGACGAAAAGCGGCTGCGCGAACTCGGTGATGCCGGCGTACTGGCCATCATCGGCGACTCCACGAATGCGGTGCGCGATGGCCGCTCACCGTCCGAAACGGAGGTTGCCGCCACGCTCACCAAACTGGTGAAGGCTGCCAAGGGCCGCGTCGCGGTCACGACTTTTGCATCGAACGTGGCGCGGTTGCGGGCCGTTGCCGAAGCGGCGCAGGCCGCGGGCCGCGAAGTGGTGCTGGTCGGCCGCGCCATGGAGCGCGTCGTGCAGGTGGCCCGCGAATGCGGCTATCTCGATGGACTGCCGGCGTTCCGCAACGCCGACTATTACGGCCATTTCCCGCCGGACAAGGTGGTGGCGCTGTGCACGGGCAGCCAGGGTGAAGCGCGCGCGGCGCTGGCGCGTATCGCCAGCGACGATCATCCGATGGTCACACTCAACAAGGGCGACACGGTGATCTTCTCGTCGCGGACCATTCCGGGCAACGAGAAGGCGGTCGGCACCATCATCAACGGTCTTGTCACGCAGGGCATCGAGGTGATCACCGATCGCGATGCGCTGGTGCATGTGTCCGGCCATCCGCGCCGCGACGAATTGCGCGACATGATCTCCTGGGTGCGGCCGCAGCTGCTTATCCCCGTCCATGGCGAGGCGCTGCATCTGCACGAGCATGCCAAGCTCGCGCGCGCCTGCGGCGTGCCGCGCACCATGATCGTCAAGAACGGCGACCTCGTGCGCCTGGCGCCGGGCGATGCTGCCGTCATCGACGAACTGCCGTCGGGCCGCATGTTCAAGGACGGCCTCATTCTCGAGGATTCCAAGTCTCGTGCCGTAAGCGAGCGGCGCCGGCTGTCCTTTGCCGGCTGTGCTTTCGTGGCACTGGCCGTGACCATGAAGGGCGAACTGGTCGATGACCCTGCGGTCGACCTGATCGGCATTCCCGAAAAGAACCTCAAGGGCGAGGTGATGGAGGATGTCGTGTTCGATATCGTCGTCAACATCGTCGAGAACCTGCCCAAGGCGCGCAAGCGCGATTCCGATGCGATGGCGGAGTCGGTGCGACGCGCCGTCCGCTCGTCACTCGCCGATCAATGGGGCAAGAAGACGATGTGTTACGTTCACATCCTGCAGGTCGAAGACTAAAAGCAAAGAAACAAAGACTACGGAGGACACCATGCTGGGCCGGCTCAATCATGTGGCGATTGCCGTCGCCGATGCGGAGAAAGCTGCGAAGATCTACGGCACCGCCTTCGGTGCCGAGATTTCCGCGACCGTGCCGCTGCCGGAGCATGGCGTAATCACGGTGTTCGCGACGCTGCCGAATACCAAGATCGAATTCATCCAGCCGCTCGGCGCGGACTCGCCGATCGCCAAATTCGTCGAGCGCAATCCTGACGGCGGCATTCATCACATCTGTTACGAAGTGCCGGATATCATCGCGGCACGCGACAACCTGATCAAGGAAGGCGCGCGCGTGCTTGGCGACGGCCAGCCGAAGATCGGCGCCCACGGCAAGCCTGTGCTGTTCCTGCATCCCAAGGATTTCTCGGGCGCGCTGGTAGAGATCGAACAAGCTTCCGAAATCGAACAGTCCTGAGGACGCGATGGCCTATACGATCTCGACGTCGCTCGCGGTCTATTTCGTCATCTGGTGGATCACGCTGTTCCTGACGCTGCCATTCGGCGTGCGCAGCCAGCATGAGGATGGCGAGGGCACCGACGGCACCGATCCCGGTGCGCCTGTGCTGGCGCGGATGGGGCGCAAGCTGATCTGGACCACACTGATTTCCGCGGTGCTGTTCGCGGGCGGCATGTATGCGTATCGCATGGACTACTTCAACATCGAGCGGCTCTCGAAGCTGATGGGCGTGCCGATCTGAGAGCGATCTTTAACCTGCGGAGTCTGTCCTTTCAGGTGTCGATACGGAGCTGACGCATGAAGCGCTTTCTGCTTTTTCTGTTGCTTGGGCCGGCCGTCGGCTTCGCGGTCTTTGAACTGCGCGAAATTGCCAGCGGCAGGATCATCGGCGGCTTTCCCGGCTTCATCATGGGATTGCCCTTTGCCTACTGGTTCGGGCTGATCCCGTCGCTGGTGATGTGGCTCGAGGACTGGTTCCTGGAAGACAAGATGCAACTGTGGCCGAAGGTGCTGACCTCGGCGCTTACTGGCTATGTCGTGAGTATCGGGATGATGTTGATCTGGACGTCGGTGTCGATCCCGCTGCGTCAGATTCTTACATTCGGGATCGTCGGCGCGGTACAGGGCCTGGTCTGTTCGTGGCTGTCGGGCATCAAGCCGAAGGGTGGTGCGCTGTAGTACGCGGCGCTTTGCATCTCCGAAAAAAGGCCGGCATGGATGCCGGCCTTTTTTCGTCTCGGACCATGTGAAGCGTCACTGTCGTTGTCGGGAATCTGCCGAAAAAAAAAGAGCAGGGCCGCAGCCCTGCTCGGAAAATTGTGTCGACCCTATTACCCCAAACTTTGGATTTTATCCTTGCTTAGCGGGTTGACGCTGCTTGAGCGCGTCAGGGCTCCTCCCGAGACTTGGACCACCAGACTCTGTCCTTACGAACCGCCTGAGCTGTGAGTCGTAGCTTAACTTTTTTTGTTTGTCACCAATTTCGGCAATGTGTGTTCAAAATTTAGGCCAAGGATAGAATCGCGACCTTTTACGCGATTTCCGGTCACGCTGGGGTCGTCTGGCCGGCATCGGAAATGGAGATATTTGACAGCCTGGGGAGCAATTCGCCAGGCGAACGGAATTAAGCCCCGATTGCCGGCTCCATGTCCTAGACTGCCCGGCGTCCGACCCGTCGCCCTTGTATTTTGGCGGCCGATCCGGTTTCACTCGCGTTCTCCCGTGTCCCTCCGATTCCCAGGCCTAACCATGCGATTGTCGCGCTATTTTCTGCCCATTCTCAAGGAAACGCCGAAGGAAGCCGAGATCGTCTCGCACCGGCTGATGCTGCGCGCGGGCATGATCCGTCAGGAGGCCGCCGGCATCTATGCCTGGTTGCCGCTGGGCCTGCGGGTGCTGAAGAAGATCGAGGCGATCGTCCGCGAGGAGCAGAACCGGGCGGGTGCCATCGAGCTCCTGATGCCGACATTGCAGCTCGCCGATCTCTGGCGCGAAAGTGGGCGCTACGACGCCTATGGGCCGGAGATGCTGCGCATCGTGGACCGCCACAAGCGGGAGCTTCTCTACGGGCCGACCAACGAGGAAATGATCACCGAGATCTTCCGCAGCTATGTGAAGTCCTACAAGAGCCTGCCGCTGAACCTGTACCACATCCAGTGGAAATTCCGCGACGAGCAGCGTCCGCGTTTCGGCGTGATGCGCGGCCGCGAATTCTTGATGAAGGATGGCTATTCGTTCGACATCGACGAAGCCGCGGCGAAACATTCCTACAATCAGATGTTCGTCGCCTATCTGCGCACCTTCGCGCGCATGGGCCTCAAAGCGATCCCGATGCGCGCCGAGACCGGACCGATCGGCGGCGATCACTCCCACGAATTCATCGTGCTCGCCGAAACCGGCGAGTCCGGCGTATTCTGCGACAAGAACGTGCTCGATCTGCCGATCCCGCCGGCCGATGTCGACTATAGCGGTGATCTCACGGGCATCATCAATCAGTGGACCTCGATCTATGCGGCAACCGAAGACGTCCACGACGCCGCGCGGTTCGAGAGCGAAGTGCCGGCCGAGCGGCGGCTCAACACCCGCGGTATCGAAGTCGGCCAGATCTTCTATTTCGGCACCAAATATTCCGACGCGATGAAGGCAACCGTTGCGGGCGCCGATGGCGCGGAGACGCCGATCCATGGCGGCTCCTATGGCGTCGGCGTGTCGCGGCTGCTGGGCGCGATCATCGAGGCCTGCCACGACGAGAACGGCATCAAGTGGCCCGAGGAAGTGGCGCCGTTCCGTGCTGCGATCCTCAACCTGAAGCAGGGCGCGCCCGATACGGATGCGGCCTGCGAGGCGCTCTACAAGGAGCTCTCGGCCAAGGGCGTCGATGTGCTCTATGACGACACCGACCAGCGCGCCGGCGGCAAGTTTGCCACCGCTGACCTGATCGGTGTGCCTTGGCAGATCCTCGTTGGCCCGAAGGGGCTGGCCGAAGGCAAGGTCGAGCTGAAGCGGCGCGATGACGGTTCGCGTGAGAATATCAGTGCCGCTGAGGTCGTCGCAAAGCTGACGTCCTGACGACTTATCCACTGTGTGGTCGCCGCATCACTCACGATGCGGCTAGAATAAGCCCGATTCGTATGGGAGTCGGGCGATGGATGATGCCATGAGCGAGCCAGTTCGAACCCCACCCTTCGCCGCCTTCGAATGGCTGCTGTCCGGACGCTATCTCCGCGCGCGCCGTAAAGAGGGATTCATCTCCGTCATTGCCGGCTTCTCGTTCCTCGGCATCATGCTCGGCGTTGCCACGCTGATCATCGTGATGGCCGTGATGAACGGCTTCCGCAAGGAGCTGCTCGACAAGATCCTGGGTCTCAACGGGCATCTGCTGGTGCAGCCGCTGGAAAGTCCTCTGACCGACTGGAAGGATGTCGCCGACCGCATCAGCGGCGTGAATGGCATTCGTCTCGCGGCGCCGGTCGTGGATGGCCAGGGATTGGGATCATCCGCGTTCGGTGCTGCCGGCATCTTTATCCGCGGTATTCGCTCTGGCGATCTCAATAACCTCACGTCGATCGCCAAGAACATCAAGCAGGGCACGCTCGAAGGCTTCGATGACGGGCAGGGTGTGGCGATCGGTCGGCGGCTGGCAGATCAGCTCTCGATCCATGCCGGCGACATGATCACGTTGATCTCGCCGAAGGGGGCGGTGACCCCGATGGGCACGACGCCGCGGATCAAGCCCTACAAGGTTGTTGCCGTCTTCGAGATCGGCATGTCGGAATATGACTCGACCTTCGTGTTCATGCCGCTGGCCGAGGCGCAGACTTACTTCAATCGCCCCTCTGACGTGACCTCGATCGAGGTCTACACCAACAATCCCGACAGGATCGACGAGTATCGCAAGCTCGTGACCGAGGCGGCCGGGCGACCGATCTTCATCGTCGATTGGCGGCAGCGCAACTCGACCTTCTTCAATGCGCTGCAGGTCGAGCGCAACGTCATGTTCCTGATCCTGACGCTGATCGTGCTGGTGGCGGCGCTGAACATCGTCTCCGGCCTGATCATGCTGGTGAAGGACAAGGGCAGCGATATCGCGATCCTGCGCACCATGGGCGCCTCTCAAGGCTCGATCATGCGAGTGTTCCTGATCACGGGTGCTGCGATCGGCGTGGTCGGCACGCTGGTCGGCTTCTTTGTTGGACTACTGGTCTGCTTCAACATCGAGACGATCCGGCAATTCATCTCGTGGATGACATCCACGGAGCTGTTCTCGCCGGAACTGTATTTCCTGTCCAAGCTGCCGGCCGAGGTCGACGTCGGCGAGACCAGCGCGGTCGTGATCATGGCGCTGACGCTGTCGTTCCTGGCGACCCTCTACCCGTCGTGGCGCGCCGCGCGCCTCGATCCCGTCGATGCGCTAAGATACGAGTGAGTGACTGATATGGCGCAAGGGGCAGATGATGTACCGGTGGTCTATCTCCACGACATCAAGCGGCAATACACCCAGGGCGAAAGCGTTCTGACCATTCTCGACAATGCCAAGCTGGCATTGTGGGCGGGGCAGTCTGTCGCGCTGGTGGCGCCGTCCGGCTCGGGCAAGTCGACGCTGCTGCATATTGCCGGCCTGCTCGAGAGCCCGGATGACGGCGAGGTCTATGTCGGCGGCACCGCGACCTCGGGCCTGTCGGACACCGAGCGCACCCAGATCCGCCGCACCGATATCGGCTTTGTCTACCAGTCACATCGGCTGCTGCCGGAATTCACCGCGCTGGAGAACGTCATGCTGCCGCAGATGATCCGCGGCCTGAAGCGCTCCGAGACGGTTGCCCGCGCCAAGGAAATCTTGGCCTATCTGGGTCTGGCCGAACGCATCACCCATCGCCCGGCGGAGTTGTCGGGCGGCGAGCAGCAGCGCGTTGCTATTGCCCGCGCGGTAGCCAATGCGCCGCGCGTGCTATTTGCGGATGAGCCGACGGGTAATCTCGATCCGCACACCGCGGATCATGTCTTCAAGGCGCTGATGCAGCTGGTGAAGGCGACCAAGGTGGCGATGTTGATCGCGACCCACAACATGGAACTGGCTGGCCGTATGGATCGGCGAGTGTCGCTGGAAAACGGCAAGGTCGTCGAACTCGACTGACCCCGCCACTCGTTTCAGTTGAGAGAGAAAAAGCGAGGCGCGCCGCGGACGGCGCCGTCGCTCAGTAGCTGCTCTTACGCTTGCGCTTCACGCGCGGCTGCTGCGGCGCGTAGGTCTGCGCATAGGCCAGCGCCGGATTGGCAAAGCAGGTCAGGCCGATGCCCGATGCCGTCGCGGCGCACTGCGCGTATGTGCGGTAGCTGCAGTCGTCGTCGTCATAGAGCGAGCGCATGCAGAACGGATAACCGCTCGGCGTGTTGAACGAGAACGGGCCGGGATCGGTGCGCTGTGCTGCGGCGGGCGTGATGGTGAGGGCCGAGAGGGCGCCGAGGGCGACCAGAGCAAGCAGGGCTGCGCGCATCGAATTCTCCTGCCGACTCAGATGGCCGGCTGCATGTGATCTCTGACCGGCACAAAGCCGGTCCGAGAGGTATTCGTCAACTCACAAAGCCGGATTCCGCTCCGCATCTGGCGCCGGAAACATGCCGTAACAGGGCTTGTTCGGCACAGGCGACGCAATACGGCGTAGGTGATCGCCGGCGAGGGATGGCCTTGGCTGGCTGGGCGTAAAGCGTGCCGGCCTGCCATTTTAACCATCCCGAATATGAGGCGCGACGAGCCGGATCGGCTGCTTGACTCAGGAACAGAATGAGAACAATGTTCTTCATATGTTCCAGAGATCACGGAGGCCACCATGTTGAAGACCTTTGTTGAAGAAGCCGCTGCGCTGGCATCGATCGTTCTGTTCGTCGGCATGATTGCGGTTTGGGCGCAACTGATCCCCCAGCTGTGATCCTGCTCCCGGACGCTGGCTGCGAAGCTGGCGCCGGAACACCGGGGAAGCACTCTCCGGTGGATACGGGAACGCTCCCGGGGAATGACAAGCATTCCCTAGGGAATGCGGGGACGCTTCCGGGCCCGAGCGGGTTTCACATGGACTTGGCCGGGGGCAGGCATCACCATGGGGCAGCGAGTCGGTCTGAACAGGCTGCCGCGATCCCCAGTGTCGATGACTGCCCAGATCGGGCGCTGCAAAGTCCGGAACGCCCCACGCCATGAGTCAGAAGCCCGCCGCCGCGTCGAATGCCGGATTTGTCCATCTGCACGTGCATTCGGCCTATTCGCTGCTGAAGGGCTCGATCAAGATCCAAAAACTGGCGGAACTGGCGAAGGCCGACCATCAGCCGGCGCTGGCGCTGACCGATAGCGACAACATGTTTGGCGCGCTGGAATTCTCCGAGAAGCTGGTGGGCTACGGCATCCAGCCGATCACCGGCTGCGAGGTCGCGATCGATTTCGGCGACCAGGATCCCAACGCCCGTAATGCGCTGAACGCCGTGATGCCGCGCATCGTGCTGCTGGCTGCCAAGGAGCGTGGCTATCAGAGCCTGATGAAACTCAACTCGCGCGCGTTTCTGGAAACCCCGGTCAATCATGCGCCCCACATCAAGCTGGAATGGCTGCTGGAGGAAACAGAAGACCTGATCGCGTTGAGCGGCGGTCCTGACGGTCCGATCAATCAGGCGCTGCTCGCCGATCAATCCGCGCTTGCCGCTGCGCGTTGCGACCGACTCGCATCGCTATTCGGCGATCGGCTCTACATCGAACTGCAGCGTCATGGCGCAGAGAAGGAGCGCCGCGCCGAAGCGGGTTTGATAGACCTGGCTTACGCCAAGGGCCTGCCGCTGGTGGCAACGAACGAGCCGTATTTTGCCGCCGCGGATGACTATGAGGCCCATGATGCGCTGCTATGTATCGCCGGTGGCAGGATCATTGCCGAAACGGACCGCGAGCAGCTCACTACCGATCATCGCTTCAAGACTCGCGCCGAAATGGCGGTTCTGTTTGCCGATATTCCCGAGGCATTGGCGTCAACCGTCGAAATCGCCGAGCGCTGCTCGTTCCGGCCAAAGACGCGCAAGCCGATCCTGCCGCGCTTCACGGTGGGCGCCGGCAGTAACGCTGAAGGTGCGGCCCAGGAGGAATCCGACGAGTTGCGTCGTCAGGCCGAGGAAGGCCTGCGCAAACGTCTCGAGATCCACGGCGTGTCGCAGGGCAAGAGCGAGGAGGAATACCACGCGCGGCTCGACTTCGAACTCAACGTGATCTCCCGCATGAACTATGCGGGTTACTTCCTGATCGTGTCCGACTTCATCAAATGGGCGAAGGCACAGGGCATTCCGGTGGGACCGGGCCGCGGTTCGGGCGCGGGCTCGCTGGTCGCCTGGGTGTTGACCATCACCGATCTCGATCCCTTGCAGTTCAATCTTCTGTTCGAACGCTTCCTCAATCCGGAACGCGTCTCGATGCCGGACTTCGACATCGACTTCTGCCAGGATCGTCGCGGCGAGGTGATCTCCTATGTGCAGCAGCGCTACGGCCGCGATCAGGTCGCGCAGATCATCACCTTCGGTACGCTGCAGGCGCGCGGCGTGTTGCGCGACGTCGGCCGTGTGCTGCAGATGCCCTATGGCCAGGTCGACAAGCTGACCAAGCTGGTGCCGCAAAATCCTGCGGCCCCTGTGACCTTGGCTGCGGCGATCGAAGGCGAGCCGAAGCTGCAGGCGCTCCGCGACGAGGATCCAATCGTCGCCAAAGCCTTCGATATCGCGCAGCGTCTCGAGGGCCTGACGCGCCACGCTTCGACCCACGCCGCAGGCATCGTGATTGGCGACCGGCCGCTGTCGCAGCTCGTGCCGATGTATCGCGATCCGAAATCGGACATGCCGGTCACCCAGTTCAACATGAAATGGGTTGAGCCAGCAGGTCTCGTGAAGTTCGACTTCCTCGGCCTGAAGACGCTGACGGTGCTCGATGTCGCCGTGAAGCTACTCAAGCAGCGCAATATTGACGTCAATCTTGCGACCACGCCGATTACCGACGCCAAGAGCTACGAAATGCTGGCGCGCGGTGAAGTGGTCGGCGTATTCCAGGTGGAAAGCCAGGGTATGCGGCGCGCGCTTGTGGACATGCGGCCCGACCGTTTCGAGGACATCATCGCGCTGGTCGCGTTGTATCGTCCGGGCCCGATGGCGAACATCCCGACCTATTGCGCGCGCAAGCATGGCGATGAAGAGCCGGAATATCTGCATCCGATCATCGAGCCGATCCTGAAGGAAACTTTCGGCGTCATCATCTATCAGGAACAGGTGATGCAGATCGCACAGGTCATGGCCGGCTATTCGCTCGGCGACGCCGACCTGCTGCGCCGCGCGATGGGCAAGAAGATCCGCGCCGAAATGGAAAAGCAGCGCGAGATCTTCGTTGCAGGCTCTGTCAAGAACGGCGTGCCGAAGGGGCAGGCCGATACGATCTTCGATCTGCTGGCAAAATTCGCCGACTATGGCTTCAACAAGAGCCACGCGGCGGCCTATGCGCTCGTGTCGTATCACACCGCTTATATGAAGGCGCATTATCCGGTGGAGTTCATTGCGGCGTCGATGACGCTCGACATGGGCAATACCGACAAGCTGTCGGAATTTCGCGCCGAGGCGCAGCGGCTCGGTATCAAGGTCGAGGCGCCGAACATCAATCGTTCGGGCGTAACCTTCGAGGTCAGCGACAACACGATCTATTATGCGCTGGCCGCGTTGAAAGGCGTCGGCGCTGGCGCCGTCGAGCTGATCGTCGCCGAGCGCAACAAGAATGGTTTGTTCACGTCGCTTGCCGACTTTGCGTCGCGCGTGAGCCCACGCGCCGTCAACAAGCGCATCATCGAAACACTCGCTGCGGCCGGCGCCTTCGATACGCTCGATCCACATCGTGCCCGCGTGCATGGCGGCGCGGATGCTATTTTGGCCGCCTGCCAGAGCGCCCACGTGGATACGACAATCGGTCAGGGAAACATGTTTGGCGGCGCGGCCGATGCGCCGACCATCATGCTGCCGCAGATCGACAACTGGCTGGCGGCGGAGAAGCTGCGCAAGGAATACGACGCTATTGGCTTCTTCCTGTCCGGCCATCCGCTCGATGACTATGCGACCGCCCTGAAGCGACTGCGGGTGCAGAGTTGGGCCGAGTTCTGCCGCGCGGTCAAAACCGGTGCTACGGCGGGCAGGGTGGCGGCTACCGTCGTATCCCGCATGGAGCGGCGGACCAAGACCGGCAACAAGATGGGCATCATGGGCCTGTCGGATCCGACCGGGCATTTCGAGGCGGTGCTGTTCTCCGAAGGGCTTGCCCAATACCGCGACGTGCTGGAACCCGGTACCGCGGTGCTGCTGCAACTCGGTGCCGAACTCCAGGGCGAGGACGTTCGGGCCCGGGTTCTCCACGCGGAACCTCTGGATGCCGCCGCTGCCAAGACCCAGAAGGGGCTCAGGGTGACCATGAAGGACACCAAGGCACTGGATTCGCTGGTAAAACGCCTCCAACCGCAGCCGAGCAATGCCGCCGGCGGAGGCGACGTCTCGCTGATCCTGCGCCTCGACCTGCAAACTGAGGTCGAATTCAAGCTCGAAGGCCGGTTCCAGGTGTCCCCGCAGATCGCCGGCGCCATCAAGGCGGTTTCCGGGGTGGAAATGGTCGAAACGCTTTGAGCTGGCAACCCGCGCGGTAAACCGGCCGAAGCCGCCGGATTTCCTTGCTTATCCCGGGAATCCGGCTATAAGCCGGCGCATCTCACACGGAAGCATGGCTTAATCGCCGTCCGGTGGCATCCGGGCTGCACGGCAGAATCCTCTGCCCGAACGCTCGTTTGCTCACACGCTTCCGGAGGAAACAACCGGAGAATTGATACTATGGCACTACCCGAATTTTCTATGCGTCAACTGCTCGAAGCTGGCGTCCACTTTGGCCACCAGTCGCACCGCTGGAATCCGAAGATGGCGAATTACATCTTCGGCGCACGCAACAACATCCACATCATCGATCTCGCGCAGACCGTGCCGTTGCTGCACACCGCGCTGAAGGCTGTGAGCGACACCGTCGCCAAGGGCGGCCGCATCCTGTTCGTCGGCACCAAGCGCCAGGCGCAGGACGTCGTTGCCGAAGCTGCGAAGCGTTCGGCGATGTACTTCGTCAATTCGCGCTGGCTCGGCGGCACGCTGACCAACTGGAAGACCATCTCCGGTTCGATCAAGCGTCTGCGCCACCTCGACGAAGTGCTGAACTCTGGCGACGCGTCGGCCTACACCAAGAAGGAGCGTCTGACGCTGCAGCGCGAGCGCGACAAGCTCGATCGCTCGCTGGGCGGCATCAAGGACATGGGCGGTCTGCCCGACCTGATCTTTGTGATCGACACCAACAAGGAAGACATCGCGATCCAGGAAGCTCAGCGTCTGGGTATCCCTGTCGCGGCGATCGTCGACACCAACTCGGATCCGAAGGGCATCACCTATGTGGTCCCGGGCAACGACGACGCCGGTCGTGCGCTGTCGCTGTATTGCGACCTGATCGCACGCGCTGTCATCGACGGCATCTCGCGCGCCCAGGGCGACTCGGGCTTCGATATCGGTGCATCGGCTGCCCCGGTGGCTGAGGCCATCCCGGCTCCGGAAGCAGGCTTCCAGGGGCTGGCCGGTCCGCGCGGCACCGCCGACGATCTCAAGAAGCTCACCGGCGTGTCCGGTGCGATCGAGAAGAAGTTCAACGACCTCGGCATCTTCCACTACTGGCAGTTGGCCGAACTCGATCACGACACCGCACACAAGATTGGCGAAGAAGTTGGTCTTCCGGCCCGTGCCGACGGCTGGGTCGCCCAGGCCAAGGGTCTGACGGCGGAAGCCGAGTAACGCGCAGGCGTGATCCCGGAACCGGTGTCCCGGTTCCGGACAAAATCATGCCGAGCGACAGCCAAGAAACTATTGTGCGGCCGTCATCCCGGCCGCACTTTCCATCTCTACACTTCTCTCGATGATAGTTCCTGCGGCGTAACGCGATTGACCAGCACCGGCTGGCTCGCAGGCGCCCTGACAGGCAAAGGGTTCAACGATGGCAACGATTACTGCAGCGATGGTCAAGGACCTCCGCGAAACCACCGGCGTCGGCATGATGGATTGCAAGAACGCACTGGCTGCCAATGACGGCGACATGCAGGCGTCAATCGACTGGCTGCGCGCGAAGGGCCTGTCCAAGGCCGCCAAGAAGGCTGACCGCGTTGCGGCCGAAGGCCTGATCGGCGTTCTCACCGCCGGCAACAAGGGCGTCGTGGTCGAAGTCAATTCCGAGACCGACTTTGTCGCGCGCAACGATCAGTTCCAGGGTCTGGTCAAGATGATCGCCCAGGTGGCGCTCAAGGTCGGCTCCGACGTCGAAGCCATCAAGGCTCACAAGATTGGCGAAGCTACCGTCGAGACCGCGATCACCGAAGCCATCGCCACCATCGGCGAAAACATGACCCTGCGCCGCGCCGCGACGCTGGAAGTCTCGGCCGGCGTCGTGTCGAGCTACGTGCATAACGCCGTGATCGAAGGTCTCGGCAAGATGGGCATCATCGTCGCGCTGGAATCCACCGGCAAGGCTGACGAGCTCGCGACCCTTGGGAAACAGATCGCGATGCATGTCGCTGCTGCCAACCCGCAGGCGCTGGACTCGGCCGGCCTCGATCCGGCCGTCGTTGCTCGCGAGAAGGAAGTGATGGCGGATAAGTATCGCCAGCAGGGCAAGCCGGATGCGATGATCGAGAAGATCGTCGAGAACGGCCTGAAGACCTATTACAAGGAAGTCTGCCTGCTGGATCAGGCCTTCATCCACGACACCGGTAAGTCGGTGGCGCAGGCCGTCAAGGAAGCCGAAGGCAAGGTTGGCGCGCCGATCAAGCTCGCTGGCTTCGTGCGCTACGCGCTCGGCGAAGGCATCGAGAAGCAGACTTCGGACTTCGCTGCCGAAGTTGCCGCCGCCAGCGGCCAGAAGTAAGACGAATTGGAAGACCTCCCGGCGATCTACGCCGGGAGCTGCCGCCTCGAAAGGAAGCGATCGCATCATGGGTGAGCCGCTCTATCGTCGCGTCGTGATCAAGGTCTCGGGTGAGTCTTTCGCCGGAGGCCAGTCATTCGGTATCGATCAGCCGACCATCGACCGCATTGCCGTCGATCTCATTGCAGCCCAGAAACTTGGTGTCGAAGTCGCGGTCGTCGTCGGCGGCGGCAATATCTTTCGCGGCGTCGAAGTCTCCTCGCGTGGTGTGTCGCGCCCGACCGGCGATAGCATGGGCATGCTCGCTACCGTTATGAACTGCCTGGCACTGGAAGCTGCGATCGAGCGCCACGCCGTGCCGGCCCGCACGCTGTCGGCGATGGTGATGCCGCAGGTCTGCGAACTCTTCACACGTGCTGCCGCACACAAATACCTGTCCGAGGGCCGCATCGTGCTGCTGGCCGGCGGTACCGGCAATCCGTTCTTCACCACCGACACGACCGCAGTGTTGCGCGCTGCCGAGATCGGCGCATCGGCCGTGCTGAAGGCGACCAATGTGGACGGCGTCTACAGCGCCGATCCAAAGAAGGATCCGAACGCGACGCGCTTCGAGCGTCTCAGCCATTCGCAGGCCGTGGAGGGGAACTACAAAGTCATGGATGCGACGGCTTTCGCGCTTGCCCGCGAGACCTCGCTGCCTATCATCGTGTTCTCGATCGCCGAACCGGGTTCGATCGGCGCCATTTTGACTGGTACTGGCCGCGGCACCATCGTCGCGGGCTGATTTTAGACGGGTTCGGAGCGCCATACCCGCTTCGCACCAGCAGGATACAAGGGAGAGCTGCATGGCCACCATGGCCCCATTCGACATCAACGACCTCAAGCGCCGTATGCAGGGCTCGACCCAGTCGCTGAAGCATGAGCTTGGCGGCTTGCGCACCGGACGTGCGGCAGCCTCGATGCTGGAGCCGGTCCAGGTGGAAGCCTATGGCAGCCACATGCCGCTGAACCAGGTTGCGACCGTCAGCGTTCCCGAGCCGCGCCTGCTGTCGGTGCAGGTTTGGGACAAGTCGATGGTCAAGGCGGTGGAAAAGGCGATCGTCGATTCCAATCTCGGCCTTAGCCCGGCAACCGAAGGCCAGATTCTGCGGCTACGCATTCCCGAATTGAACACCGAGCGCCGCAAGGAACTCGTGAAGGTCGCGCATAAATATGCCGAGGCAGCCAAGGTCGCCGTGCGCCACGTCCGCCGCGACGGTCTCGACATCATCAAGAAGCTCGAGAAGGCTCACGAGATTTCCGAGGACGACCAGAAGCGCCACGATACCGAAGTGCAGAAGGTCACGGACAGCATAATCGCTGAAATCGATCAGTTGCTGGCGGCTAAGGAAAAGGAAATCATGACGGTTTAAGCGTTAGAAGCCGCTTTTAAGCTGTTGAAAAGCGTATGGTCCGCAAATTGGTCACATATGTGCCGGACCATAGGCTGGGGATTTTAATCGATGTCGAATGCCGCCGCGCCCGCAAATGATGGATCGGACCGATCCACGCCTTTGCATGTCGCGATCATCATGGACGGCAATGGGCGCTGGGCTGCAGCGCGGGGGCTTCCGCGCGCCGAGGGCCATCGCCGCGGCGTCGAGGCACTTCGCCGTGTGGTGCGGGCATCCAACGAACTCGGCATCCAGTATCTGACGATCTTCTCGTTCAGCTCCGAGAACTGGTCGCGGCCGGCATCCGAGATCAGCGATCTGTTCGGCCTGCTGCGTCGCTTCATCCGCAACGACCTTGCCACCCTGCATCGCGACGGCGTGCGGGTCCGTGTGATTGGAGAGCGCCAGGGCCTCGATTCCGATATCGCGTCATTGCTGAAAGAGGCCGAGGACCTGACGCGGGGCAACACCCAGCTCAATCTCGTGGTCGCCTTCAACTACGGCTCGCGGCACGAGATCGCCACGGCAGCGCAGCGCCTTGCGCGCGAGGTTGCCGAGGGCAAGCGGACGCCCGAAAGCATCAATGTCGATACGCTCGGCCAGTATCTCGACGCGCCTGATATTCCGGACCCGGACCTGATCATCCGCACGTCGGGTGAACAGCGGCTTTCGAACTTCCTGATGTGGCAGGCTGCCTATAGCGAGTTCGTATTCGTGCCGATCCACTGGCCGGATTTCGACAAGGCCGCGCTGGAAAGCGCCATTGCCGAATATGCCCGCCGCGAGCGGCGTTTCGGCGGTCTCGCCGCGAAAACCGGTTCGTGAGCGGCGTGACCCAGGACGACAGTACGCCGAAGCAGGCGGATGACCGGGGGCTGCGCAATCTCTTGATGCGCATCCTGGCCGCGCTGGTGCTGATCCCCGTTGCGATTTTCGCCGCCTATGCCGGTGGCTGGCTGTGGTTCGGCCTCGTGACGCTGGTGTCGGTGGGTCTCTTCCTGGAATGGCGGGCCATTGTCGGCAATCATGTCGGCTGGATCGGGCTTGGCTTCGTCTACGCCTTGGCTGCGTTTGCGGCGTCCATTGTCGTGCGCCTCGATCCCGTCTGGGGCTTCTCGGCCCTGATGTTCATTCTGTTGGTGGTCTGGATGACCGATATCGGCGGCTATTTCGCCGGGCGCGGCATCGGCGGCCCGAAACTGTGGCCACGCGTCAGTCCGAAGAAGACATGGGCCGGCGCTATCGGCGGTTTTGTTCTCAGCCTTGCTGTGGCTGCCGGTTTTGCCATGAATGGTTTGGGCAGCCTGCTGCCGCTGCTCATGATCGCAACCGTGCTGACGGTGCTGTCGCAACTTGGTGATCTCTTCGAGTCCGCAGTGAAGCGCAAATTCGGCGTCAAGGATTCTGGCCAGATCATTCCTGGCCATGGCGGTCTGCTGGATCGCCTCGACGGCTATGTATTCGCGGTGGTTGCTGCCGCGGTGATCGGTCTTTTACGCGGCGGTGCAGATGGCGTCGGCCGCGGTCTTATGGTTTGGTGATTTGATGAGCGCTGTTCCCCTGCGAAATAACAAGCCCGCCGCGTCTAGTCTGCGCAGCATCACTGTCCTCGGTGCGACCGGTTCGATCGGCGACAGCACCATGGATCTGCTGCGAGCCTCGCCCGAGCGGTACCAGGTGGAGGCACTCACGGCCAACGGGAACGTTGAGGGCGTAGTCAAGCTGGCCAAGGAATTCAACGCGCGCTTTGTGGCCGTCGCTGATGAATCCAAGCTGGACGAACTCCGCGCGGCACTCGCCGGCACCGGCATCGCCAGCGGGGCAGGGGATAGCGCCATCGTCGAGGCTGCAGAGCGTCCGGCCGACTGGCTGATGGCCGCCGTATCAGGCGCCGCCGGCTTGAAGCCTGCACTCGCCGCCGTCGACCGCGGCGCCACCGTTGCACTGGCCAACAAGGAATGCCTCGTTTGCGCCGGCGATTTCTTCATGGATCGCGCCGCCAAAGCTGGCGCCTGCATCCTGCCGGCGGACAGCGAGCACAATGCGCTGTTCCAGGCGCTGGCCTCCGGCAGCCGCGAGGAACTGACCCGCGTGATCATCACCGCCTCGGGCGGACCGTTCCGTACCTGGGCTGCCGCCGATATCGAGCAGGCAACGCTGGCGCAGGCGCTGAAACATCCGAACTGGTCGATGGGGCAGAAGATTACCATCGACTCCGCATCGATGATGAACAAGGGTCTCGAAGTGATCGAGGCGTCCTATCTGTTCGCGCTGGCGCCGGACGAAATCGACGTGCTGGTGCACCCGCAGTCGATCATCCACGGCATGGTCGAGTTCCGCGATTATTCTGTCATGGCGCAGCTCGGTTCGCCCGACATGCGCACGCCGATCGCGCATTGCCTGGGTTGGCCGGACCGCATCCCGGGCCGGGCGGCGCCGCTCGACCTTGCCAAGATCGGCTCGCTGACCTTCGAGGCACCGGATTACGCGCGCTTCCCTGGCCTGAAGCTGGCCTATGACGCGCTGCGCACCGGCAGCGGTGCGACCACCGTCTACAACGCGGCCAACGAGATCGCCGTGGCTGCCTTCACCGCCCAGAAGATCCGCTTTGGCGCCATTGCACGGCTGGTCGAAGCCACCATGAATGAATGGGTGCGGGCAGGGAATTTGGCGCCGTTGTCGTCGGCGGATGACGCCATCGCTGTTGACCATAAAGCGAGAAAAATGGCTGCCACCCTCTTGCCTCAAATTGCCGCAAAGGCATCCTAGAGCATTGGGGACGAGGCCTTTGGCCTCGCGTTAGGGGATCGGGATGCTTGAGTTTTTCCAACATAGTTTCAATACGTTAAGCCACGGCTTTATCGGCTATATCATCCCCTTTCTGTTTGTCCTGACGATCGTGGTGTTCTTCCACGAACTCGGCCACTTCCTGGTCGCCCGCTGGAACGGCGTTAAGGTCCTGACGTTCTCGCTCGGCTTCGGTCCTGAACTCGCCGGCTTCAACGATCGCCATGGCACGCGCTGGAAGATTTCCGCGATTCCGCTTGGCGGCTACGTGAAGTTCTTCGGCGACGAGAGCGAAGCCTCGACCCCCTCAAGCGCCGCGCTGGAAGGCATGACCGCGGATGAGCGCAAGGGCAGCTTCCATCACAAGCGGGTTGGCCAGCGTGCCGCCATCGTGGCTGCGGGTCCGATCGCCAACTTCATCCTCGCGATCGTCATTTTCACCTGCCTGTTCACGTTCTTTGGCAAGCCGAGCACGACCGCCAAGGTCGACAGCATTCAGGCGGGCAGCGCGGCCGAGAAGGCCGGGTTCCAGTCGGGCGACATCATCAAGGCCATCGATGGCAAGGTCATTGGCAGCTTCTCCGACATGCAGCGCATCGTCGGCACCAAGGCTGGCGAGCAGCTGGCCTTCAGCGTCAAGCGCGGCGAAGCCACGGTTGAGCTGAAGGGCACGCCAGAACTTCGCGAAGTCAAAGACAGCTTCGGTAACGTCCATCGTCTCGGCGTCCTCGGCATTACCCGCGCGACAGCGGTTGGCGAAGCGACCACCGAGCGGGTCAATCCGGCGACCGCTTTCGTGCTGGGCGTCAAGGAAACCTGGTTCGTCGTGGACCGCACCATCGCCTATATCGGCGGTGTATTCACCGGACGCGAGGCGGCCGACCAGATCGGCGGTCCGATGCGAATCGCCCAGATCTCGGGGCAGGTGGCGACAATCGGCCTGACCGCCCTGATTCACCTGGCGGCGGTTCTGTCGATCTCGATCGGCCTTCTCAACCTGTTTCCGGTGCCACTTCTCGATGGTGGTCATCTTTTGTTCTATGCCGTCGAAGCCGTTCGTGGGCGTCCGCTGTCGGAGCGCGCGCAGGAGATGGGCTTCCGCATTGGCCTCGGTTTAGTGCTGATGTTGATGGTATTTGCGACCTATAACGACATTCTTCACCTGGCTTCGTCATGATCGAGGCTGGGGGTAACGTGGCCGATGGGCAACGTCTTGGAATGAAATTAGAATTGCAGCGCGAAAGGTCGTTTGCCAGTCAGGTAAAATTGGCTACAAGCTGGGCCACTAAAGGGATTCTGTCAGACCGTAGGGGTGCGGGCTGGCGATGGAATGATAAGGGCGCTTTGCGCATGATTTTTGGTTTGCGGGGTTTCCGGGGCGGCCTTCTTGCTGCTTCGATCTTGGTCGCCATGCCGGTCGCCGTTACAGCGACTGCTACGCTCGTTTCTTCGACTGCCGTGGCTCAGACCGCCGCTTCGATTGTTGTTGAAGGCAATCGTCGCGTGGATGTGGAGACCATCCGCTCCTATTTCCGTCCCGGCCCGAGTGGCCGGCTGGATCAGGGCACCATCGATGACGGCCTCAAGTCGCTCATCGAGACCGGCCTGTTCCAGGACGTGAAGATCAATCAGGCCGGTGGCCGTCTGGTCGTCAGCGTCGTCGAAAACCCGGTCATTGGCCGTGTCGCCTTCGAAGGTAACAAGAAGGTCAAGGACGACCAGCTGAACGCCGAAGTGCAGTCGAAGCCGCGCGGGACGCTGTCGCGCCCGATGGTGCAGGCAGACGCGCAGCGCATCTCCGAAATCTATCGTCGCTCTGGCCGTTATGACGTCAGCGTCGTTCCGGAATTCATCGAGCAGCCGAACAACCGCGTCGACCTGATCTTCACGATCAACGAAGGTGCGAAGACCGGCGTGAAGTCGATCCAGTTCATCGGCAACAACTATTACTCGTCCTACCGCCTCAAGGACGTCATCAAGACCCGTGAATCGAACCTCCTGAGCTTCCTGGCTTCGGGCGATATCTATGATCCGGACCGCATCGAAGCCGATCGCGACCTGATCCGCCGCTATTACCTGAAGAACGGCTTTGCCGACGTTCAGGTCGTCGCCGCGCTCACCGAATACGACCCGAACCAGAAGGGCTTCCTGGTCACCTTCAAGATCGAAGAAGGTCAGCAGTACCGCGTGTCGTCGGTCGACTTCTCGTCCACCATTCCGCAGTTCGATCCGAACTCGCTGCGCAGCTTCTCGCGCGTTGGCGTCGGCTCGCTCTACAACGCGGAAGCGCTGGAGAAGTCGGTCGAGGAAATGCAGATCGAAATGTCCCGCCGCGGCTACGCCTTTGCCGTCGTGCGTCCGCGTGGCGATCGCAATTTCGAGTCTCACACCGTCACCATCGGTTTCACGGTGGAAGAGGGCCCGCGCGTCTATATCGAGCGCATCAATGTGCGCGGCAACACGCGTACCCGTGACTATGTCATCCGCCGCGAATTCGATCTCGCCGAAGGCGACGCCTATAACCGCGCGCTGGTTGATCGTGCCGAACGCCGCCTGAAGAACCTCGATTTCTTCAAGAGCGTGAAGGTGACGACTGAGCCCGGCTCGTCCAGCGATCGCGTGATCCTGGTGGTCGATCTGGAAGAAAAATCCACCGGCGACTTCTCTGTCTCGGGCGGCTACTCGACCACCGACGGTGCGCTCGGCGAAGTCAGCGTCTCGGAACGTAACTTCCTCGGTCGCGGTCTGTTTGCGAAGGCATCGGTCCAGTACGGCCAGTATGCGCGTGGCTACTCGCTGTCCTTCGTTGAGCCTTACCTGCTCGACTACCGCGTTGCGCTCGGCCTCGATTTTTATCAGCGCGAGCAGCTGTCCAACAGCTACATCTCGTACAACACCAAGACGCTCGGCTTCAGCCCGCGTCTCGGTTTCCAGCTGCGTGAAGATCTCGCGCTGCAGCTGCGCTACTCTGTCTATCAGCAGCAGATTTCGCTCCCGGCGACGTTGAGCAACTGTAACAACCTGCCAGGCAGCCCAACTGCGACCAACACTCCCGGTTATTTGAATTCACTGTTCCCGGGTTCTGTTGATCCAGCCAATGCCAACACTTGGGGTTGTTACGCCGATGGTGAGTCGTCTCTGCCAGTTCGCCGCGAACTGGCCAGCGGCAAGACGCTGACCTCGGCGCTCGGCTACACGCTGAACTACAACACCCTCGACAACAACAAGAACCCGACCGACGGTCTGTTCCTGGAGTTCAAGCAGGACTACGCCGGCGTCGGCGGCGACGTGACCTACCTCAAGACCACGATCGATGCGAAGTACTACACCCCGCTGGTGGCCGACATCGTTGGTTTGCTGCGTGTCCAGGGTGGTATGCTGAACAAGGTCGGCGAAGACATCCGCATGCTGGATCACTTCCAGATGGGTCCGAACCTGGTGCGTGGTTTCGCGCAGAACGGTATCGGTCCGCGTGACATCAGCTACGTTGCGCTGGGATCCTACGGTGACGCGCTCGGCGGCACCAAGTATTGGGGCGCTTCGGCCGAATTGCAGATGCCATTCTGGTTCCTGCCGAAGGAAGTTGGCATCAAGGGCGCGGTTTATGCCGATGCCGGCGGTCTCTGGGATTATAAGGGACCGACCAGTTGGGCTCAGACTGGCGAAATCAATGCCGCCGGCTGTGTGCCTGCGAGCCGGACTTCGGTCGGTAACTGCGCCGGCATGACCTATGACGATGGCAATGTTGTCCGGTCGTCGGTCGGTGTTGGCCTGATCTGGCAGTCGCCGTTTGGTCCGCTGCGCTTCGATTACGCAGTGCCGATCACCAAGGGCGCCTATGATCGCGTGCAGCAGTTCAAGTTCGGCGGCGGAACTTCGTTCTGAGTTTGATCTCCGGCCGGACCGCGACGGGTGGAATGGTTCTGCCGACGTTCTTCAAGCAATCGCCGTCGTTGACGCTGGCTGAAATAGCCGCGTCAACGAAGGCACGACTGGTCGATCCGACGCGGGCCGACCAGGTCGTGACTGGCGTATCCTCGCTCGACGAGGCGGGCCCCCATCACCTGACCTTCTTCGAAAATCTTCGCTACATCGACCAGCTCACCCACACCAAGGCCGGTGCCTGCCTGGTGAGCGAGAGCTTCAAGGGCGATATTCCGGCTCACGTAACGGTGCTGCGCGCCAAGCGGCCATTTGCGGCCTTCGTGGAATTGGCGCGCGAACTGCACGCGGACACGCTGCGTCCGGTCTCCGGCTTTGACATTACTGGCATCGCCGCATCCGCCGTCATCCATCCCTCTGCTCAGCTCGAGGATGATGTTACGGTGGATCCGCTGGCCGTGATCGGCCCGGATGTGGAGATCGGTTCCGGCACCATCATCGGCTCTGGCGCGGTGATCGCCGCCGGGGTCAAGATTGGCCGCGACTGCAATATCGGCGCTGGCAGCACGCTACAGTTCACACTGATCGGCAACAACGTACTCGTTCATCCCGGCTGCAAGTTCGGCCAGGACGGCTTCGGCTTCGTGTTCGGCCGGGACAAGCACATCAAGGTGCCGCAGACCGGCCGTGTCCTGATCCAGAACGACGTCGAGATCGGCGCCGGCACCACCATCGACCGCGGCAGCCTGCGCGATACCGTGATTGGCGAGGGAACCAAAATCGACAATCAGGTCCAGATCGGCCACAATGTGACAATTGGACGGCACTGTGTGATCGCTGCGAAATGTGGCCTTGCGGGCAGCCTGACCATCGGCGACAACGTCGCGCTGGGCGCCATGGTGGGCCTCAACAATCACATTACGATTGGCGATGGCGCGCAGGTCGCGGCAATGGCCGGAGTGAAAGACAGCATTCCGCCGCGCGCGCGGTGGGGTGGCATCTTTGCCCGGCCGACCAAGCAATGGTTCCGCGAGATCCTCGCGGTTGAGAAACTCGCCCGCGAGAGCATGCCGGGAACGGATGCGACGACGCAGGATACGAAAGACGAGGGGCGGGAATGAGCCAGGATTTACCAAGCGATGGCGCATCGCCGATCATCATCGAGACGGTCGACATCAACACCATCCTCAAGACCCTTCCGCATCGCTATCCGTTTCTTCTGATCGATCGTGTTGTCAACATCCGCAAGGACTTCAGCGGCATTGGTATCAAGAACGTCACGATCAACGAGCCGGCTTTCCTGGGACATTTCCCGGATCGCCCGGTCTATCCTGGCGTGCTGATGATCGAAGGCATGGCGCAGACCGCCGGCGTGATCGGCATTGCGTCGGTCGAAGGCACGGAAAAGCCGCGCGCCGTGTATTTCCTGACCATCGACAAGTGCAAATTCCGCAAGCCGGTGATGCCAGGCGATACCATCGAGTATCATCTGCATCTGATCGGCAAGAAGAAAGCCATGTGGTGGTTCCACGGCGACGCCAAGGTAAATGGCGTCACCGTTGCCGAGGCCGATGTCGGCGCGATGCTGACAGACTGATTGGCACCTACCTGTATGCGATGATGCCATCGAAGACCTCGGTGGCATCATGCGTTTGTAAGTCATGGTACGAGACGTGTCGTAACAGATCGCAATCAGACGTCACTGGACAGGCTCGGGAACCCGCGTTAACCAACGGAAAAACCTACTTGATGGCTGGGATTGGACTGTTTCGATGAGCAAGATCGACCCGACGGCGCGGATCGAGGATGGTGCTGTCATTGGCGAGGGCGCCGAAATCGGACCCTTCTGCATCATCGGACCGCATGTCACGATCGGTGCAGGCACGAAGCTGCTGTCGCATATCAACGTGACGGCGCAGACGACCATCGGCGAGAATTGCACGATCTATCCGTTCGCCTCGTTAGGCACGCCTCCGCAGTCGCTCAGCTACAAAGGCGAACTGACCAGACTGACCATCGGCAATGGCTGTACCATCCGCGAGTCCGTGACCATGAATGCCGGTACTGTCGCCGGCGGTGGCATCACGTCGGTGGGCGATCGCGGTTACTTCATGAACTGCGCCCATGTCGGCCATGATTGCCACGTCGGCAATGACGTGATCTTCGCAACCTCGGCAACGTTGGGCGGTCATTGCGAGATCGGCGATTTCGTTTTCATGGGCGGGCTGTCGGCCGTACACCAGTTCACCCGCATCGGCTCGCAGGTTATGGTTGGCGGCATCTGCGGCGTGCGGGGCGACATCATCCCGTTCGGGCTCGTGAATGGCCAGTATGCGGCGCTGGAAGGCCTCAACATCATCGGCATGAAGCGCCGCAAATTCACGAAGGAGCGCGTTGCCGCCGTGCGCTCGTTCTATCAAAAGCTGTTCCATGGCGCGGGCGTCTTCGCCGAGCGGCTCGAGCGCGTGCAGCCCTTGGCGAATGACGATCCGGCGATTGCAGAAATCCTGACATTCATCGCGGGCGCCAAGCACCGCGCACTGTGTCTGCCCGAGGATAGCAAGAACAACTCTTGAGTTCGGGTATCGCGGGGCGAAGCATGACTGACCAGGCTCAAATACAGCACCCGCAATCACATCCGCCGATAGGCTCGCCGTTCGGCATCATCGCCGGCGGCGGCTCACTGCCCTTCGCCGTCGCGGACTCGCTGCAGGCGCGTGGCATCAAGCCTGTCGTGTTCGCGCTGAAGGGGTTCTGCGATCCGGCGCTGGTGGCGCGATTTCAGCACTACTGGATTCCCATCGGTCAGTTCGGCCGTTTGCTGAAGCTGATGCGCAGCGAAAATTGCCGGGATCTCACGTTCATCGGCACGCTTGTGCGGCCGGCAATCTCCGAGATCAGGCTGGACTGGGCAACGCTTCGCGTAATGCCGAAAGTGTTTCGCGCGTTTCGCGGTGGTGACGATCACTTGCTGACGAGTATCAGCCGCCTGTTCGAGCATGAAGGTTTTCGTCTGCTGGGGATCAAGGACGTCGCGTCCGATGTGCTGATGCCGGAAGGCAGCGTGACGCGTGCCGTACCGGATCAAGATGCTGAAGCCGATATCGCGCGTGGGCGCGACGTCCTGCGCGCCTTGAGCCCGTTCGATATCGGCCAGGCGACCGTGGTGATCGACGGCCATGTGGTGGGAATCGAAGATATCGAAGGCACCGATGGATTGCTGGCACGCGTGGCGCTCTTGCGTGAACAGGGACGTATTCGCGCCAAGGCAGGACGAGGTGTGCTGGTGAAGGCGCCGAAGAGCGGTCAGGATCTGCGTTTCGATCTGCCGACATTGGGGCCGCGGACCATCGAGCGGGCTGCAGCCGCGAAGCTCGCCGGCGTCGCCATCGTTGCAGGCAATACGATCGTCGCCGAACCGCAGCAGATGATTGTCGCCGCTGATGCCGCAGGTCTTTTCGTGACGGGACTGCCGACGTGACGAAGACGATCTATCTCATCGCCACCGAAGAATCCGGCGACCGTCTCGGTTCCGCGCTGATGAAGGTACTGCGCCAGCGGCTCGGCGACGATGTGCGCTTCGAAGGCGTCGGTGGTTCGTCGATGGCACGAGAAGGTCTGCAGTCACTGTTTCCTATCGAAGAGCTTTCCATCATCGGCCTTGCCGCGGTCGTCCGGAAATTGCCGTCGATCCTGAAGCTCATCACGCGCGCGACCGAGGACGTCTTGCGGGCCAGACCCGACGTGCTGGTCATCATCGACAGCCCGGACTTCACCCATCGCGTCGCCAAGCGTGTGCGCCAGCGCGATCCCTCCATTCCCGTCGTCAACTATGTGTCGCCAACGGTGTGGGCGTGGCGGCCGGGGCGCGCGAAGGCGATGCGCGCTTATGTCGACCATGTGCTGGCGCTGCTGCCGTTCGAGCCGGAGGCCCATCAGCGGCTCGGCGGACCGCCATGTACCTATGTCGGTCATCCCCTGATCGAGCAGATCGATGCGCTGCGTCCCAATGCGGACGAGCAGGCGCGTCGCGAAACGAAGCCGCCGGTATTGCTGGTGTTGCCGGGTAGCCGTCGCAGCGAGATCCGTCATCACATGGCAACGTTCGGCGCGACGCTCGATCTGCTGCAAAAGCAGGGCACGCAATTCGAACTGATCCTGCCAACCATGCCACATCTCGTTGAGGTCATCGCCGAAGCGCTCAAGGCGTGGCCGGTGCAGCCGCGGATCGTTGTGGGTGAAACAGAAAAGCGCGCGGCGTTCCGCATCGCGCATGCGGCCTTCGCCAAATCGGGGACGGTGACACTGGAGCTTGCATTGTCGGGCGTGCCGATGGTTACAGCCTACAAGGCCGGCAGCGTCGAGGCCTGGATCATCCGCCGCCGCATCACCTCATCGTCGGTCATCCTGGCCAATCTGGTGATCGGCGAGAACGTGATCCCTGAATTCATCCAGGAAGACTGCACGCCGGAGAAGCTCGCGGCGTCGTTGCAAGAGGTGCTGGCAGACACACCCATGCGGCGGCGTCAGGTCGAAGCGCTGGCGCGGCTCGACGGGATCATGGCGACGGGTGAGGCGTCGCCGAGCGTCGGTGCGGCCAATGTCGTGCTGGCCACCATGCGGAAGGGTTGAAGACCTCAGTTCAAGAGATTGCAGCGTAACAAGAACGGCGGATCTCGCGATCCGCCGTTTTGATTTCCGCACTCTGCGAAACGATGTCTTAGGCGCGCTTGGCGATATCCACGTAGTCGCGGCGGGCAGCACCCGTATAGAGCTGGCGCGGACGGCCGATCTTCTGCTGCGGATCGCCGATCATCTCGCTCCACTGGCTGATCCAGCCGACGGTGCGGGCGACCGCGAACAGCACGGTGAACATCGAGGTCGGGAAGCCCATCGCCTTCAGCGTGATGCCCGAATAGAAATCGACGTTCGGGTACAGCTTGCGGTCGATGAAGTACTGATCCGACAGCGCGATCTTCTCGAGCTCCATGGCAACGGCGAGCATCTCGTCGCCACCGTGACCGGTTTCCTTGAGAACTTCGTGGCAGGCCTGCTGCATCAGCTTGGCACGCGGATCGTAGTTCTTGTAGACGCGATGACCGAAGCCCATCAGGCGGACGCTCGAATTCTTGTCCTTCACCTTGGCGATGAATTCCGGAATCTTGTCGACGGTGCCGATCTCGGCGAGCATCTGCAATGCGGCTTCGTTGGCGCCGCCATGCGCCGGACCCCACAGGCAGGCGATGCCGGCGGCGATGCAGGCGAACGGATTGGCGCCCGACGAGCCGGCGATGCGGACCGTTGAGGTCGATGCGTTCTGCTCGTGGTCAGCGTGCAGCGTGAAGATCTTGTCCAGCGCCTTGGCGAGCACCGGATTGACCTTGTATTCCTCGCACGGCACGGCGAAGCACATCTTCATGAAGTTCGCTGCGAAGTCGAGCGAGTTGGTCGGATACACGAAGGGCTGACCAATCGTGTACTTGTAGGCCATCGCCGCGAGCGTCGGGATCTTGGCGATCATGCGGATCGACGCGATGTCGCGCTGCTTCGGATCGTTGATATCAGTTGAGTCGTGGTAGAACGCGGCGAGGGCGCCAACCGACGCGACCATCACGGCCATCGGATGCGCGTCGCGGCGGAAGCCCTGGAAAAAGCGGCTCATCTGGTCGTGAACCATGGTGTGGTTCGTGACCAATGCGTCGAACTTTGCCTTCTGCGCCTTGGTCGGGAGTTCCCCGTACAGCAGCAGATAGCAGGTCTCGAGGAAGTCCCCCTTCTCGGCGAGCTGCTCGATGGGGTAGCCGCGGTATTCGAGGATACCGGCATCGCCATCAATATAGGTGATCTTGGACTGGCAGCTGCCCGTCGACGTGAAGCCGGGATCGTAGGTGAACATCCCGGACTGGGCGTAGAGCTTGCCGATGTCGATGACATCAGGGCCGACGGTCCCGCTGTGGATCGGCAGTTCGAAGCTCTTGCCGTCGACTGTCAGCGTTGCGGATTTGGTATTGGTTTTTGCGTCCATCGCGTGGTCCCCGATGAGATCGTTGAGGGGCCGGCAAGCCACCGACATTTCAGGAGAAATGGGGAGGCTAGCCGGGAATTCCAGAGCATTCGCCAGAATGCGTAGCGTATTGCTGTGTGCGCTGCAAGGCGGGCAAAAGCAGCCTACAGCTATGCTAAATAGATGCCTGATCGGCGAGCCGGTCCAGGCATTCCTGCCGTCCCAATACCGCCAGAACATCGAAAATGCCGGGCGATGTGGTCTTGCCGGTCAACGCCACGCGAAGCGGTTGCGCGACTCCGCCAAGCTTGATGCCGGCTTCCTCGGCAAAGGCGCGGGTAGCGGCTTCGGCATTTGCTGCGGTCCAGTCGGTGACGGCTTCCAGTGCCGTGCGCAACTTGCCGATCAACACACGGGTTTCCGGCGTCAGCGCGGCCTGCGCCTTGGGCTCCATCGCCAGTGGGCGATCGGCAAAGATGAAATTGGCGCCGTCGATCAGTTCGATCAGCGTCTTGGCACGTTCCTTCAGGCCGGGCATGGCGCGCAACAGCTGGGCGCGCGTGGTGTCGTTGAGCTTCGCCTTCAGTTCGGGGCCGCCGGGCACGTAATTCAGCACGTCCTCGAACATGGTCACGAGGGATTGATCGTCGGTGTGACGGATGTAGTGACCGTTGAGATTTTCGAGCTTGGCGAAATCGAAGCGCGCGGCGGAACGGCCGATCCCCGACAGGTCGAAGGCGTCGATCATCTCCTGGGTCGAGAAGATTTCCTGATCGCCATGGCTCCAGCCAAGCCGCACCAAGTAATTCCGTAGAGCGGCCGGCACATAGCCCAGCGCGCGATAGGCCTCGACGCCGAGCGCGCCGTGGCGCTTTGAGAGTTTCGAGCCATCGGGTCCGTGGATCAGCGGAATATGCGACATGCTCGGTACGGTCCAGCCGAGCGCGTCGTAGATCTGCTTCTGGCGCGCGGCGTTGATCAGGTGGTCGTCGCCGCGGATCACGTGCGTCACGCCCATGTCATGGTCGTCGACGACCACCGCCAGCATATAGGTCGGATTGCCGTCGCCGCGCAGCAGCACGAGGTCGTCGAGGTTCTCGTTCTGCCAGACCACACGGCCCTGCACCTGATCCTCGATCACGGTCTCGCCGGTGAGCGGGGCCTTCAGGCGGATCGTCGGTTTGACGTCGGGGCGCGGATCCGACGGATCACGGTCGCGCCACAGCCCGTTATAGAGCTTGGACTTGCCCTCGGCGCGGGCGATCTCGCGCATCTGCTGCAGCTCCTCGGCCGAGGCGTAGCAGTAATAGGCCTTGCCCTCGGCGAGCAGCTGTTCGGCGACTTCGCGGTGACGGCCGGCACGGGCGAACTGGAAGACGGTGTCGCCATCCCATTCGATGCCCAGCCACTTCAACCCGTCGATAATGGCGTCGATCGCAGCATCGGTGGAACGCTCGCGGTCCGTATCCTCGATCCGCAGCAGCATCTTGCCGCCGGTCTTCTTGGCATACAGCCAGTTAAACAGCGCGGTGCGTCCACCGCCGATGTGGAGGAAGCCGGTCGGCGAGGGGGCGAAACGGGTAACGACGGGAGCGGTCATATCAGCGGGTTCGATCGATTTCGGTGTGAGTGTTGGCGGGCGTTTATCACAACGACAGGGCGCTGTCTCACGGCGAATAAATGCGGATTTGGGGTCGGAACCGCATCGGAAAAGGCCCTTTCGCGGGACCCGGCCCCTGATCCGGCCTTGGCGCGGCCTTCCGGATTTGGCACATAGGGCGCAGCTTGAAAGGCAGAAAATGACAGACGAATCGGTATCCGACGCAGGCCGTGACTTCATCCGCGACATCGTTGCGGCGGACCTGCAATCCGGCAAGCACAAGAGCGTGGTGACGCGCTTTCCGCCGGAGCCCAACGGCTACCTGCATCTCGGCCATGCCAAGTCGATCTGCCTGAATTTCGGCGTTGCCGAGGAATTCGGCGGCCACTGCAACCTGCGTTTCGACGACACCAATCCGACCAAGGAAGAGCAGGAATATATCGACGCCATCCAGCGCGACGTCCGCTGGCTCGGCTTCGACTGGGGCGAGGGCAATCTGCACTACGCCTCGGACTATTTCGAGCAGCTCTATGACTGGGCGGTACACCTGATCCGCGCCGGCAAGGCCTATGTCGATGACCAGTCGCAGGAAGAAATCCGCTTTAAGCGTGGCACCCTGACGGAGCCCGGCCAGAACAGCCCGTTCCGCGACCGTTCGGTTGATGAGAATCTGGATCTGTTCGCGCGGATGCGCGCCGGCGAATTCCCGAACGGCGCCCGCGTGCTGCGCGCCAAGATCGACATGTCGTCGGGCAACATCAACCTGCGCGATCCCGTGATCTATCGCATCCTGCATGCGCATCATCCGCGCACGGGCACCGCCTGGAGCATTTATCCGAGCTACGACTTCGCGCACGGTCAGTCGGACGCGATCGAACACGTGACGCATTCGATCTGCACGCTCGAATTCGAGGATCACCGGCCGCTTTACGACTGGTGCCTGGAAAACCTGCCGGTGCCATCGCGGCCGCATCAGTATGAATTCGCGCGCCTCAACATGACCTACACGCTGCTGTCGAAGCGCGTGCTGACCGAACTTGTCCGCGGTGGCCATGTCACGGGCTGGGACGATCCACGGATGCCAACGCTGGCCGGCCTGCAGCGCCGCGGCATTCCTGCCGAAGCACTGCGCGAATTCGTCAAGCGCATCGGCGTCGCCAAGGCCAACTCGACCGTCGATATATCGATGTTCGATTTCGCCGTGCGCGAGACACTGAATCGCACGGCGCAGCGCCGCATGGCGGTGCTGAAGCCGCTGAAGGTGGTGATCGAGAACTACCCGGAAGGACAGACCGAGCAGCTCGAAGCCATCAACCATCCCGATGATGCGTCGCTTGGCAACCGGCAGATTTCATTCGGCCGCGAGCTCTACATCGAGCATGACGACTTCATGGAAGAGCCGCCGAAGAAATTCTTCCGCATGGCGCCGGGCCGCGAGGTGCGCTTGCGGTACGGCTATTTCATTACCTGCAAGGACGTGGTGAAGAATGCCGCCGGCGAAGTGGTCGAATTGCGCTGCACCTATGATCCGGAAACCCGGGGCGGCAATGCGCCGGACGGCCGCAAGGTCAAGGCGACGATCCATTGGGTGAGCGCCGCAGATGCCGTGCAGGCGGAAGTACGCGTCTACAATCAGCTGTTTGCCGATCCGCAGCCCAATGCGACCGAGTTCGCATCACAGCTCAATCCGGACTCGCTGGAGACGCTGACCGGCGCCATGCTGGAGCCGGCGCTGGCGAGCGACAACACAAGCGATGTCGTGCAGTTCGAGCGCCAGGGTTACTTCTGTCGCGACAAGGATTCAGCGCCGGGCAAGCTGATCTTCAACCGCACCGTCGGTCTGCGCGACAGCTACGCCAAGCTCGCTTGAGCAACCCTAGAGATTAGTTTTCGTATTCTGCATCCGTTCCGCTAGTCGCCGCTTGCCCTTCCGATAGCATTCGGAAGGACAAGCTTGGCGTGCGGGCGTTCGATGGCGCGGGGCGGGGATCAGCAACAGCGGCGGGGCAGATCCGGCACGGCGACCACATGGCCGCCGCCGGCCACGGCAGGCGTCGCTGTCCCGTCACCGACGTCATCAACGTCGGGCTTCGAGACGCTCTGGACGTGGGTGCGGGCCGAAGCGGGTCCCGGTCGCTTGCTGCCCTGGGTGCCGATCGCTTTCGGCACCGGCATCGCGCTGTATTTTGCCGCTGAGCATGAGCCGGTGGCCTGGGTTGCCGCTGCGACGGCTGGCCTTCTTTGCGTGGCTGCGTTTTTGCTGCGGCGACAACGATGGTTTCCCTTGATCTTGCTCATTGCGGCCATCGCGGCCGGCTTTGCGATGGGGGCCATGAAAACCGCGCGCGTGGCTCATGAGGTTCTGGCGAAGCCGCTCTATTCCGTCGCGCTTACCGGCTTCGTCGAAACGCACGAGGAACGGGAGCGCACGGATCGCTTCGTGCTGCGCGTTGCCACGATGGACAGCCCGCGCGCCGCACCGAAGCTCGCCCGTGTGCGGCTGTCGGTGAAGAAGGGCACGGCGCCTGTCGTCGGCAGCTTCGTCGAATTGAAGGCAAGGCTGCAGCCGCCGCTGTCGCCGCTCCGGCCAGGGAGTTACGACTTTGGCCGCGATCTGTATTTCCAGGGGATCGGCGCATCAGGCTTCGTGATGGGCGGCATTAAGGCGGTCGATCCGCCGATACAGCCGGGTGTGGCGCTACGCTATTCAGCGACCATGCAGGGTCTGCGCGACGCCATCGACGCGCGGATCCGCACCGTGCTCTCGGGCGATAGCCGCGCCATTGCCACGGCGCTGCTCACGGGCCGCCGCGATGCGATTTCGGCTGACGTCAATGATGCGATGTTCATCTCCGGCCTCGGTCATGTGTTGTCGATCTCTGGCTATCACATGGCCGTTGTCGCCGGCGTGGTGTTCTTTGCGATACGCGCACTGCTGGCACTGATCCCTGTCCTGACGGTGACATTCCCGATCAAGAAAGTCGCAGCGGCTGCGGCGTTATTCGCAGCACTGTTCTATTTGCTGCTGTCAGGTGCCGAAGTCGCGACACAGAGATCCTTTTTCATGACGGCCGTTGTGTTGATGGCAGTCATGGTCGATCGCCGGGCGGTGACGTTCCGTACGCTGGCGGTGGCAGCAATGGTTGTGCTGATCGTGGCGCCGGAAGCACTGGTGCATCCGAGTTTTCAGATGTCATTCGCGGCGACGCTGGGGCTGGTCGCATTGGTGCAGATAGGCATGCCCGCGCTGTTTGCCTCGCCCGATCATTCCGCGACCGCGCGCGTGGCGCTATGGGGCGGACGCGAGATCGCGATGCTCGTACTGGCTTCGCTGGTCGCGGGCCTTGCCACCACGCCCTATGCCGCATTTCATTTCCATCGCGTCACGCCTTATGGCGTCGTCGCCAATCTCCTGGCGATGCCGGTGGTCTCGGCACTGGTTATGCCGACGGGTATTCTCGGTTTGGTGGCCATGCCGTTTGGCTTTGACGGTGTGTTCTGGCGGCTGATGGATGTCGGCATCCAGTGGATGATTGTCGTCACGCAATGGGTGGCAGCCTTGCCCGGCGCCATCGGCCGGATGCCGGCCTTCGGGACGGGACCGCTGATATCAGCCAGTATCGGCATCATCGTGCTGGGATTGCTGCGCACGCCGTTGCGCCTCGCAGGGCTTGGTGTGCTTGCGCTCTCGATTGTCTGGGCGTTGCTGGTCAAGCAGCCGGATGTCCTGATTTCGGGTGACGGTCACAGCGTTGCGGTACGGGGCAGGGAGGGGCGCCTGCATATGATGCGCAGCGCCAAGGATGCGTTTCTCGCGAAGGAGTGGCTTGCCGGTGATGCCGACGCCCGGCTGCCAACGGATGCCTCCCTCAGCCACGGTGTGTCCTGCGACCGCGACGGGTGCATCGCGGCGCTGGCCGATGGCGCTTTGGTGGCGCTGGTTTTACAGCCGGATGCATTCACAGATGATTGCGAGAAAGCGGCACTCATCATCACAACGAGACAATCGCCGAGGGATTGCAGGGCGCTGGTGATCGATCAGGATCGCTTGCAACGAAATGGTGCGGTGAGCCTGCAGCGAACCGCGAACGGCTTTACCATCGATGCCGTGCGCCCGCGTGGCCTGGACCGCCCGTGGTCGCGCGCCATCCCCGATGAGCCCCAGCACGATCTGATCCAGAACAGTCGCACGCCACAAAACCGGCCGGTGGATGCGACGCCAGCGGAAACCGATCTTCAACCCGAAGATCAGTAATCCGCCGAGGCGCAATCTCAGTAGCGGCGATACAGGCCGATCAGCTTGCCCTGAATGCGCACCCGGTTGGGCGGCAGGATGCGGACCTCGTAGGCGTCGTTGGCGGGCTCCAGCGCGATCGACGCGCCGCGGCGGCGGAAGCGCTTCAACGTGGCTTCCTCGTCGTCGATCAGGGCCACCACGATGTCGCCGGTGTCGGCGCTCTCGTTGCGCTGGATCAGCACGGTATCGCCATCGAGAATGCCGGCGTCCTGCATGGAATCGCCGCGCACTTCGAGCGCGTAATGTTCGCCGGAGCCGAGCATGTCCGCGGGCATGCTGATGGTGTGGCTGCGGGTCTGCAGCGCCTCGATCGGCGTACCGGCCGCGATTCGGCCCATGACCGGGATAGCAACCGTGCGGCCATTGTCATCATCACCGCTGTTGCTGGCGATGCTGGCGGCCGAACGCACCTTGCCAAGCGTGCCTTCGATGACGCTGGGCGTGAAGCCGCGGCGCCCGGTGCCGCCGGTGACCGGCGCGCCGAGCTCTGGCAGCTTGATGACTTCGATGGCACGGGCGCGGTTGGGCAGACGGCGTATGAAGCCGCGTTCTTCCAGCGCCGTGATCAGACGATGGATGCCGGACTTCGAGCGCAGGTCGAGCGCATCCTTCATCTCGTCGAAGGAGGGCGGGACGCCGGCTTCCTTCAGCCGTTGATCGATGAATCGCAGGAGTTCGTATTGTTTGCGCGTGAGCATCTGAAGCCATCCTCAGTTGACGGTGTCGGCCGCCGCGTGCGTTTAAAAGGGCCTTCGAACGGTGAGCCTCAATCCAGAGACGATCGTTCGAAGATCGGTTGCGCGAGTTCGGGCACTCTCAAACTACTCAAAGCCACAGAATCTCGAAACAAATCATGAACGAACACTATATGTTCCATATGTGTTCTGCAATGCTTAATTTGCCGTCAACAGAACGCACGTTGAGTGAGGTTTGAGGAGGCTGTTCCTCACCAGTCGTCGATCCTCGACGGACATGGAAAATGCTTCCGCGGTCGCTTGGGCTACGCGGACGTCACGCGCCCAATGGGCGGCGGCGGAGTCGTGGAGCCGGTCGCCAGCGAGCGCTGAACCATGATCGTGTCGGCCCAGCGGCCGGAGCGATAGGCGACGCCGGGCAGCAAGCCGACGCGGGCAAAGCCGAAGCTCTCATGTAAGCCGAGCGAGGCCGTGTTGTCGGCATCGATATAGCCGATGATCTGCCGGAAGCCGGCCGCCGCGCAGACATCGATCAACTCGCGCATCAACAGCCGGCCGATGCCCCGGCCGACATGTCCGTGGTGGATATAGATCGAATGCTTGACCGTGTAGCGATAGGCCGGTCGCTTCCGAAACAGCACCACATAGGCGTAGCCGACGACCTCGCCGCCTTGCGTGGCGACGAGATGCGGGAACCGTTTGCTGCGCAGGTTCTTGCGCCGGTCTCTGAGATCGTCGGGCTGCGGCGTGTCGGCGTCGCTGACGCCTTCCTCGACGCCTTGCCGGATGTGCCGGCGATAGATCGCCAGCATGGCATCGACGTCGGTGTCGCGTGATGGTCGGATGACGACCGGCTGTTCGAGTTCCGTTGGCAAATCAGGCTCCTTACGTGCTCCCTATTCGGAGACCACGTAAGTGTAAAGTCGGATCCGGCCATTGGCGTCGACCTTGCGGTAGATGCCCTGGATTTCGACGTCGAAGCCCGGGAAGGTGTTGAAGCAGGTCTCGAACATCCTGAGATAATCGATCATCGGCTTTGACCGTTCGGTGAGCCGTTCTCCGGGGACGATCGTGGCGATGCCGGGCGGGTAGACCACGAACGGCGTCGTCGCGACGCGCCCGAAGATCTCATCGATCGGGAGGTAATCGACGTCGTTGCGCACCAGACAGCGCGCGGCATCATGGGGTGACATGGCAATCTCCGGCAGATGGTCAGCGGAGAATTGCCTGGTCTGAAGTTCGCTCACATTGGCCTCGCGGAAGAACCGGTGCATGTCGCCGCATAGATCCCTCAGGCGTATGCCCGCGTAACGCGCGGGCCTGCGCCGTGCGAATTCCGGGATGACGTCTTCGAGCAGGGCGTTGTCGTCATGAAGCTTCTTGAAGGCGACGAGGCCCGATATCAGCGTGCCGGCCTTGCTGGCTTCCACGCCGGGCGTCAGCAGGAAGAGCAGCGAGTTGAGATCGTTCTTCTCCGGCACGATGCGATTTTCGCGCAGGAACTGCGCGACCACGGGCGCGGGGATGCCGTGTTCCGCATAGCCGCCGGTGGTGCGGTCGAAGCCGGGTGTCAGCACCGTCAGCTTGTTGGGATCGGTCATGGTGAAACCGGCTTCCATGCCGGGGAAGCCATGCCAAGCGGCGTCAGGCGCGAGCTGCCAATAAGCCGGATTGGTGGCGAGCTGGTCAGTGCCGATGCTTTCCCAGGGCACATTGTGAACAGCACCTTCGCTGGCTGCGTCGGGAATCGCGACGCGCTCGGGCACGAAGGGTTCGAAGAACCAGCGACGCTCGGCGCGGGTTTCCTTCTCCTCGAATTCGCGGCGGACGGCGCGCATCTTCTTGCGCAGTTCGATGCCCAGCCGGATCGTGTCGTCCCACAACACTTCGCCAGAGCGGCCTTTCATCATCTGCGCGCCGACATCCAATGATGCGAACAGCGGGTAGAACGGCGAGGTCGAGGCGTGCTGCATAAAGCTTTCGTTGAAGCGCCGGTGCTCGACGCGGCGCTTCTGGCCGCGGATGTGGCGATCCTTCATGTGGATCTGCGACGCCTGCGAGAAGCTCGCGAGCTGCTTGTGGGTCGACTGCGTCGCGATGATACCCGGCGAATCCGGGCCGAGGTCCTTGAGCCCCATGGCGAAGCGGCCGGCATAGAGCGGGTGGAATTTCATGAAGCCCGCCCAGGCCTCGTCGAACAGGATATAATCGCAGAGATGGCCGATGCGCGCGATGATCATCTCGGCGCTGTAGATGGTGCCGTCATAGGTGCACTGTTCGACCACGGCGACGCGGAACGGGCGTGGACGCTTCCAGGCCTCGGGATCCGTGACCAGCGGATTGATACGGATGCGCTCGCGCAGCGCGTCCTCGTCGAGCGCATCCCAGTTCATCGGGCCGATCAGGCCCCAGGGATTGCGCGTCGTCGGCACATAGATCGGCACACCGCCTGAAATCATCAATGCGCCGTGCAAAGCCGCCTTGTGGTTGTTGCGATCGAACAGCACCAGGTCGCCATCGGTGACCAGAGCCGATAGCGCGACCTTGTTGGAGGTCGAGGTGCCGTTGAGCACGAAGTAGGTCTTCTCCGCGCCAAAAATCTGCGCGGCTTCCTTCTGCGCCTGCAAAGCAGGGCCCTCATGAGTCAGCAGATCGCCGAGATCGAGCACCGAATTGTCGAGGTCGTCGCGAAACACGGCTTCGCCGAGATGTTCCATGAACACGCGGCCGATCGGGCTGCGGCTGTAGAACACGCCGCCATTGTGGCCCGGGCAGGTCCAGAGCTGGTTGCCTTCCTCGGCATAGTCGACCAAAGCGCCGAAGAACGGCGTCTTCAGCGTCTCCGCATATTGCTTGAGGCGGCTGATGAGGTTCTTGGCGATGAAGGGTGGGGTTTCCTCGGACAGGAACACATAGCCGTCGATGAAATCGAGCACCTCGACCGGGACGTCTTCAAACCGCTTGCGACGGATCAGTAGGATGATGGGGAAGTCGAGGCCCCGTTTGCGCATCAGGTTGATCAGCGCCGCGGTCTTGCCTTCGAGGCCCTTCTTGCCCCAGTCGACCACCATGCAGCCGATCGCCGCGTCGGTCTGGACCGCGATCGTGGCGTCTTCGAGCTTGCGCGCCTTGACGACCTCGAAGCCGGAACGCTCGATCTCATCGACGATCTGATTGAGGCGAATGCCCTCGAGATCGTCGGCGTCGAATGTTGGCATCGCAAACAGGAAATTGAAGCGTTTGAAATAGTCCATTTGTGCACCGATCTTGTTTCGCAGCGATGTCTCGCTGCGTTACGTGACAATTCAGTGACTGAAGCCGCGTTAAGGTATCTCAGCCAGAAAAAAGCTCAGAGAACATGCCGCGCGGCGGAAGTTCCGGTGGCCCGGCATCCCATCGCGCATCTCGGCCTTTAAACAGGCAGTCGCATGATCGCGCAGGAATCACCAGCGGCGGCGGCGGGAGCGAATGGCTTGCGGATCAGAAGTCCTTCGGCGACAGCCAGATTTCCCAGTAGCGACGAGTCCTGCTTGATGACCGGCGTCGCCACGACGGTGCCGTCGGCCCGGGTCTCGAGGCGCGTGCGCAGATAGTCCTCGCGCTGGTCGTTGGCGGCGAGGTCGCGGCCGAGCACCGCGGGTTCGAGCGTGTGAGCGACCTCGTTTCGGCCGGACAGCGCGCGCAGCAGTGGCACCATGAACAGGAAGCCGCAGACATAGGACGAGACGGGATTGCCGGGCAGGCCGATGACCCGCATGCTCTGCCGGCGTCCGTGCATCATCGGCTTGCCCGGCCGCATGGCGATGCGCCAGAACGCCATCTCGACGCCGGCATTGATCAGGGATTGCTGCACGAGGTCGTGGTCGCCGACCGACGCGCCGCCGGTGGTGATCAGCACGTCCGCCTTCAGATCGATCGCGCGCTGAATGGCCGATGTGGTCGCCTCCAGCGTGTCGACGGCGATGCCGAGATCGATCACCTCGGCGCCTTCGGCACGGGCCAGTGCACGCAGCGCGAAGCCATTGGAGAGCACGATCTGGCCGGGGCCGGGGACCGCGCCGGGCATGACCAGTTCGTCGCCGGTGGCGAGCACCGCAACGACCGGCCGTCGCCGCACGGGCAGTGACGGATGGTTCATCCCGGCAGCAAGCGCCAGGTCGCGATCGGTAAGGCGGGTGCCGGCGCGCAGCAGCACATCGCCTTCGTTGAAATCGACGCCAGCCGGGCGGATATGTTTGCCGGAAATTGCAGCTTCGTTGATCCCGACGACGTCACCTTCGCGCGTTGTGTCTTCCTGGATCACCACGGCATCGGCGCCAGCGGGCAGCACGCCGCCGGTGAAGATTCGCAGGGCTTCGCCGGTCTGCAGCGGGCGGTCGAACGGCTTGCCTGCGGCGATCTCGCCGATGACGCGGAGCTTGGCGCCCAGTGTCGCATCGGCGGCGCGCACGGCATAGCCGTCCATCGCTGACATGGGCTCCGGTGGTTGCGTTCGCCGCGAAGCGATGTCGCGGGCGAGCACGCGGTGGAACGCGTCTTCCAGCGGCACCATCTCCTCAGGCAGCGCATCGGCGCCCGCGAGAATCGCGGCCATGGCATCGGTAACCGGCATCAGGGCCATCGCGGGGATCTCCGGCAGTGTGGGCGCCCGTCATAGCGGAGAGCGGGAGCGGACGCAAAACCACAGCCGCTTTGGCAGGGCAGGGAAACACGATAGTCATTGGCGATCATGACCGACAACCACGCCGCAACCGACGATGAAGCGCCTGTCTGGCGGGCGGATGTCGATGCGCTGGCATTCCGGCCGTCCGGCCATCGCGGGCTGTGCATGGTGCACCGTCATGCGTTCCGGACGCTGCTCCGGCGTTACCCGTCGCCGGAGGACTGCGCGGCCTATTTCCGCGACCACAGAGAAGTGTTCCAGGCGGCGGCCGGCGCCAAGCTGGTGCGTGCGCCGGTGGCGGCAGATGCGAACTTTCATCTGACCAGCCGGGATCTCGCCCGCGCGATGCAAAATTAACGGTCGCGCCACCGGTGCAACTCGGCTAAATTGACCGTCTATTTTGCGAGGATTCCGATGCAACAGACCCAGACCGCCCAGATCTCCGCCGTCACCACTGACGTCAACGTCGTCGTGCAGGCCGTTCTGGCCATGGCGCTCGGTCTGTTCATCGTCGGCGTGGTCGGCTTCTCGCATATCAGCGCCGTCCACAATGCGGCCCATGACACGCGCCACGCCAACGCATTCCCCTGCCACTGAGACATGTCCATCTTCAGGTCGATCGTTTTCTCGGCAGCGCTGGCTGGCGTGATCACTGGCGCTGCCATCACCGGCGCCCAGATGGTCGGGACCATTCCCCTGATCCAGAAAAGCGAAGTTTATGAGCGCAAGGCGGAAGCGCCGGCTGCTGTTGCGCCGACGGCTGCCGCGCAGCCCGCCCATACGCACGACCATGGCGCCGCCGCCCATAGTCATGAGGCCGAATGGGAGCCCGCCGAGGGCTTGCAGCGCAATGCCTTCACCACCGGCGCCAATATCCTGACGGCTATCGGCTTCGCGTTGCTGCTGGCCGGCATCTTCGCGCTGCGCGGCCGGGCCGTGGGTTGGCGGGAAGGGCTGTTCTGGGGCCTTGGCGGTTTCGTTGTCTTTACGGCGGCGCCCGGCCTCGGCCTGCCGCCGGAATTACCGGGAATGCCTGTCGCCGACCTCACCCTGCGCCAGACCTGGTGGATCGGCACTGCCTGCGCCACTGCGGCGGGGCTCGGCCTGCTGGTGTTCCGCAAGGCGTCATGGGCCGCCATTCTCGGCCTTGGCCTGATCATCCTGCCGCATCTGATCGGAGCCCCGCTGGCGCCCGCTGGCCATACGGATGTCCCGGAAGCCCTGTCGCACAGTTTCGTCGTTGCAGCGGTCCTGACCAGCCTGCTGTTCTGGGCACTGCTCGGCGTCCTCACCAGCATCGCCTTCCAGCGCATCTCGCGGACCTAAAGCCCGAGTGCCTTGAGCGCCTCGGCGACCGATGTCGGCGAGGTGACGTGAACGGCCTGCAATCCGCAAGCACGGGCGGCCTCGATATTGTCGGCAAGATCGTCGAAGAACACGATGCGGTCGGCGGGGATGCCGATTTCCGCGATGACGTGCTCATAGGATTTTGCATCGGGCTTGCGAAGCCCGATCGAGGACGACAGAAACACCGTGCGGAAGTGACTGAGCAGATCGGCATGGTGTTCCGAGAAATGCGTGACATGCGCGACATTGGTGTTTGAGAACGCGTAGAGCGGCCAGCGCTTCGAGGCATGCGCGAGGAGTTCGGCGATGCCCGGCATCTCCCCGACGAAGATCGCATTCCAGCCTTCGAGAAATTGTGCCGGCGTCAGATCGATACCGAGCGTGTCGTGCAGATGCGCAAAGAATGCGTCGTCGGAAATCTCGCCGCGCTCGTGTCGCATATAGACGTCGCCGCGCGCAAACCGGCTCACGATGTCGTCCGGTGTACACTGCGCGTAGTCCGACCAGACCTTCAGCACGCGCGTGAAATCGATATCCAGCACGACGCGGCCGAGATCAAACAGCAGGGCGTCTGCGGAATTTGGCGTAAGCGACATCGTCATCTGTATCTTTTGGCTCAACGATTGAACATGTGCGGCGCAGGTTAGCGGATGGTGGCAGAAAATCCTTGCCTCCGCGTGACAAACCGCCCCGATATTTCTGTTGCCTAGGCAACTAATTCGTGAGAGCCTTTCCAAAGAGGGCGCTACTTAGAGCAGTCAACTGCCGGGCCCTGCAGGGAGAGAAACGATGGTGGACCGCTTGTGCGGGACGGCGATTGATGACGCGCGAGTAACGCGTGGTGGTCTAGCCGGTTACCGCGCCGAGATTGCCGTGAATGCGTCGCAGCAAGTCGATCAGCACTTCGCGTTCGCTTTCATCCAGACAGGACAGCAGCTTTCGCTCGCGTTCCAGCGCGGTCACGATGACGGCGTCATGGGTCGTGCGACCCTTCGTGGTCAGCGTAATCGAATGGGTGCGTGCGTCGTCCGGGTCGGCGTTGATGGCGACCAGGCCGCGCTCTTCCAGCATGGCAAGCGTGCGGCTGACCGGTCCCTTGTCGAAGCCGATGACGTGGCAGATGCGCGAGGCGGGAATGCCGGGCTCGATGGCCAGCAGCGACATGATGCGCCACTCGGTGACATTCACGCCAAAGCGCTTCTGATAGAGCGCGGTCGCGTTGCGCGACAGCTTGTTCGCAATGAAGGTGATGAAGGCCGGCACATAGCGCTCGAGATCGAGCAACTGCCCGCCTTTGGAAGCTGGCGCTCTCGCGGCGACAGTCCTGACATTGACCTTTGTCGCTTTCGCCTTGGCGGGCTTTCGAACCGTTTTTCCCGATCCATTCTTGCTCATGCACCACGATCCTGCCTGCCAGCGTGACGTCGTCGAAATCGGCGAGATCACGTGGTCCTGAGGAATAGAGACACGCAGCCGCAATTGCCAACAAGAAAATATGGGAGATTCACATGGTTGCCACGGTCACGACGGCATCGCCCCACACCCCGCCGGTGCTGTCCTTCGGCGGAGCCCTGCCGAACGACTTATCGTCTCAGCCCGTCGTCCACCTCGACGTCGATCCCTTCGCTATGGACTTCTTTGCCGATCCTCACCCCACCCACGAGGTGCTGCGTGAAGCCGGGCCCGTGGTGTATCTCGACAAATGGAACGTCTACGCGGTCGCGCGCTATGCCGAAGTTCATGCAGTCCTGAACGATCCCGCGACGTTCTGCTCGAGCCGCGGCGTGGGCCTCAGCGACTTTGCCAGGGAGAAGCCGTGGCGCCCGCAGAGCCTCATCCTCGAAGCCGACCCGCCGGCGCATACGCGCACGCGCGCGGTGCTCAACAAGGTCCTGTCACCCGCGGTGATGAAGCAACTGCGCGATGGCTTCGCTGCGGCGGCCGATGCCAAGGTCGACGAACTGCTGGAGCGGCGTAGTTTCGACGCGGTCGCGGATCTTGCCGAAGCCTACCCACTCTCGGTGTTCCCCGATGCGATGGGACTGCAGAAGGAGGGCCGCGAAAACCTGCTGCCTTATGCCGGTCTTGTCTTCAATGCCTTCGGTCCGCCGAACCAGCTGCGCCAGGACGCGATCGAACGCTCGGCGCCGCATCAGGCCTATGTCGCCGCGCAATGCCAGCGCGACAATCTCGCGCCCGGCGGTTTCGGCGCCTGCATCCATGCGCGGGTCGACACCGGCGACATCACCGCCGACGAGGCGCCGCTGCTGGTGCGCTCATTGCTGTCGGCAGGGCTGGACACGACGGTGAACGGTATCGGCGCTGCCGTTTATTGCCTGGCGCGCTACCCGCAAGAATTCGCGCGGCTGCGCAGCGACCTGTCGCTGGCGCGCAATGCTTTCGAGGAGGCCGTGCGTTACGAAAGCCCGGTGCAGACCTTCTTCCGCACCACGACCCGCGATGTCGAGATCAGCGGTTGCCATGTCGGTGAGGGCGAGAAGGTGCTGATGTTCCTGGCCGCCGCCAACCGCGATCCGCGCCGCTGGGCCGATCCCGAACGCTACGACATCACCCGCAAGACGTCCGGCCATGTCGGATTCGGCTCCGGCATCCATATGTGCGTCGGCCAGCTCGTGGCGCGTCTGGAGGGTGAGGTGATGCTCTCCGCACTGGCGCGCAAGGTCGCGTCAATCGAGATCACCGGCGAGGTCAAGCGCCGTTACAACAACACGCTGCGCGGGCTCGAAAGCCTGCCGGTCACCTTCACGCCTGCCTGAGGATTCCATGCCGAGCATTACGTTCATTCATCACGACGACCGTGCCGAGACAGTCAGCGCCAATGACGGCGATAGCGCCATGTATACGGCGCTGCTGCATGGCATCGACGGCATCACGGGCGAATGCGGTGGCGGCGCGGTCTGCGCCACCTGCCACGTCTATGTCGACGACAGCTGGCTGGGCAAAGTTGGCGCAGTCGGTGCCGACGAGGATGAGTTGCTGGAAGGTGTCGCCAGCGAGCGGCTGCCGAACAGCCGGCTGTCGTGCCAGATCAAGATCACCGAGGCGCTCGATGGCCTCGTGCTCCGGCTGCCGGAGCGACAGGTATAACTCGCAAGCAAGACCGCGACCGGCAACGTCCGGACCCGCGCAATCAAGGTAGAGGGGAGAGACGACAATGAAGGGCTTGAAGACAGTTTTGGCTGCTGCGGCATCCTGCGTGATGGCGACGGCAGTCCAGGCGCAGGTGTCCGACGATGTGGTGCGGGTCGGTGTGCTCAACGATATTTCCGGCGTGTTCCAGGACACCAACGGCATGGGCTCGGTGGAAGCCGCGCGGATGGCCGCCGAGGATTTCAATGGCGGCGGCAAGAATATCAAGGTCGAGATCGTCTATGCCGACCATCAGAACAAGGCGGATGTCGGCTCCGCCATCGCGCGCAAATGGCTCGATGTCGAAAAGGTCGATGCCATCGTCGACGTGCCGAATTCATCGGTGGGTCTCGCCATCAACAATATCGCCCGCAACACCAAGATGACGTTCCTGGCCTCGTCGACAGCGACCTCGGACCTGACCGGCAAGGACTGTTCGCCGAACACCATCCAGTGGGTCAATGACGCATGGGCCACCGGCAACACCACCGCAGCGGCGATGATGCAGCGGGGCGGTGACGACTGGTACTTTCTCACGGTGAATTACGCGCTGGGGCAGGGCATCGAGGCCGAAGCCACCAATTACATCACGAAGAACGGCGGCAAGGTGCTGGGGTCATCGAAGCACCCGCTCGGCACCTCCGATTTCGCCTCGCTCTTGCTGCAGGCGCAGAGCTCCAAGGCCAAGGTGATCGGTCTGGCTAATGCCGGCGCGGATGCCATCAATGCGGTCAAGCAAGCTGGTGAGTTTGGCATGCAGGATGGCCCGCAGAAGCTGGTCGCGTTCCTGATCTTCATCAATGACGTTCACGGCATGGGCCTGAAGACCGCGCAGGGCCTGTTGCTGACGGAATCCTTCTACTGGGACATGGATGATGACACCCGCGCCTTTGGCAAACGCTTTGCGGCGCGGCCGGGCATGAACGGCAAGATGCCGAGCGCCAATCAGGCGGGCGTCTATGCCTCCACGCTGGCCTATCTCAATGCCGTAGCCGCCAAGGGCAGCGACGATGCCAGTGTCGTCGTACCGCAGATGAAGACCTTCAAGGGCAAGGACAAGCTGTTCGGTGAGGTCACGATCCGTGCCGATGGCCGCGTCATCCACCCGATCTACCTGTTCGAGATCAAGAAGCCGGCAGAGTCGAAGGGGCCGTATGACTATTACAAGCTGCTCTCGACCATCCCTGCCGAAAAGGCGTTCCGGCCGATGGCCGAGGGTGGTTGTCCGATGATCAAGTAGCCTGTCGCGCATCGATACCGGCAACATCAGTCGTTCCCGGTATCGATGTGGGGCCAGTTGCGGGAATTGGCGGACCGGTAGGTAACTTGCTGCTCCGCAGAAAATACATGCGGGCTATTTCAAACCTAAAAGGCTATTCCACGTACCTAATGACATCGAAACCCTTTGATTTAAAGGATTTGGAATGTCGATTGTTGTTGGATTGATGGTCTTGCTGCTGCCGCCTGCAGCGTGGTTGCTGGTCAAACGATATGAGCGTCATCTCGATGCGCAGATCGGGCCGTGGATCGTCAGCGAGATGAAGCCGCAGCGCAGCCGGCAGCGTCTCCTGCGCGAGCACCGTGATGACAGCGATCGCTGAAATCCGCCCCTATTCAGGTTACCGCAAAACTTACAACGCGCGCGTAACTAAGTAGTGCGCATTCACACTTGGCCTCGTCCTGCTTGGTAGTGCTGATCCCGCCACGAGCACCAGCCCGGATGTCTCATCCGTCCGGTTGGTCGCTTGATCTGGCCCGGGACCGCCGCCAAACACCCCCCATGTCGCGCGCGGTCCCGGTTATTGTTCGTAAACAAGATCGATGACGGCGCAGGATCGCGATTTCGCAGTGATGACGCGCTCTGGGACCTTCATGAGAAATTGCGCGTCGTGCTGGTCGCAAAGATGGTTGCGCGGCGACAGCAGTTCGATAAGCGCCTGCGCGATCTCGAACAGTTCGCGATTTTGTCGAAGCGTGCTGTCGCAGCATTGCGGTCGATGGCCGAGGGTGGTTGTCCGATGATCAAGTGACGGCCACTTGTTCGATGTCGCTGGCGATCATCGGGAATAATTTGCGGCAACCGGTGTTCTGAGGATGGGGGCCCACACCTGCGACAGGAGTGTGCCATGCTCAGGAAAATGTTGATCGGACTTGCCACAATTGCGGCCATCGGCATGACGTCCGTGCCGATAGATGCTTCCGCCCGCGGCGGCGGGGGCGGCCACTGCGGTGGTGGCGGGCACGGGGGCGGTTTCCACGGTGGTGGCGGTTTTCACGGAGGTGCCTTCCACGGAGGTGGCTTCCGCGGCGGCGGTATGGCCATGGGCGGCCTGCGCGGCGGCGGGCTCGGTGCAACTCGTTTCGTCGCTATGCCCGGCGGAGCACGCTTCGCCGGCATGTCCAATCGAGGCTTCCATCACTTTGGTCACCACAATCGCCACTTCCGGAATTTCGCCCCATTTGTGATCGGATTCGGTTCGTCCTACGCCTATGCGGGCTATCCCTATTACGACAACTGCTATGACGTTATACGGGTGCGGACTTATCACGGTTGGCGATGGCGGCGCGTGTATGTCTGCGGCTGACGCCAGGCGACCGCGGAGTATTCAATTCGCGGCGTTGTCCGTCACCAGATAGTGCCCGGACTTGCCGCCCTTTTTCTCGACGAGGTGGATGCCCTCGATGCGGACACCGCGCTCGACGGCCTTGATCATGTCGTAGATCGTCAGGCATGCGACGGAGACGGCCGTCAGCGCTTCCATCTCGACGCCAGTGGGGCCCGTGACCTTAACCGACGCATGTACGCGGCAGCCTGGCAGTTTCTTGTCGGGCGAGATGTCCAGCGTGACTTTGGATAGCGCCAGCGGATGGCACAGCGGGATCAGATCCGATGTGCGCTTTGCCGCCATGATGCCGGCGATACGCGCCGTGCCGAGCACATCGCCCTTCTTGGCATTGCCGGAGACGATCATGTCGAGCGTCGCCTTGCTCATGATCACCAGACCTTCGGCCACCGCGATGCGTTCGGTCGCCGGTTTCTCCGACACATCGACCATGCGGGCTTCGCCCGAGGAATCGATGTGGGTGAGGGCAGGGGCCTGCTTCGATTTTTTCGTCTTGCCGGCCATGATCAATGCGTTCCGTTCGCGCGCTTGAGCAGCGTTTGCGTTGCCGCAGTTACGTCCGCCTGCCGCATCAGGCTTTCCCCGACCAGGAAGGTGGAGATGCCGACGCGCTCGAGGCGTGCGAGGTCGTCTGGCGTGAAGATGCCGCTTTCGCCGACCTTGAGACGATCCCGGGGGATCATCGGCGCCAGCGTTTCGCTGGCGGTCAGCGTGGTCTCGAAGGTGCGCAGATTGCGGTTGTTGATGCCGATCATCGGCGAGCGCAGGTTCAGCGCGCGTTCCAGCTCCGGCTGGTCGTGGATTTCGATCAGCACGTCCATGCCGTGGTCGATGGCGGCGTCTTCGATGTCACGCGCCTGCGCATCGTCGAGTGCGGCCATGATGATCAGGATGCAATCGGCGCCATGGGCACGGGCCTCGACCACCTGATAGGTGTCGAACATGAAGTCCTTGCGCAGCACCGGCAGTTTGGTCGCGGCGCGCGCCGCGACCATGAAGTCGAGATGGCCCTGGAATGACGGCGTATCGGTCAGGACCGAGAGGCACGCAGCGCCGCCGGCCTCATAGGCTTTGGCCAGCGTCGGCGGGTCGAAGTCCTCGCGAATGAGCCCCTTGGACGGCGACGCCTTCTTGATTTCGGCAATCAGCGCAAACTCGTTCTTGTCGAGCTTCTTGTGGATCGCGGTCATGAAGCCGCGTGGCGTCGGCGCAGTCTTGGCCAGCGCTTCGATGGAAGCGATGGGATGGGCGCGTTTCGCCGCCGCGATTTCCTCGCGCTTATAGGCTTCGATCTTGGTCAGGATGTCGGACATCGTCGTCTCACAGGTTGGCGTTGGAGACGGCGACCAGTCGCTTCAGCTTCTCCAGCGCCGCGCCGCTGTCGAGCGACTTCTGACCGAGTGCCACGCCTTCCTTCACGTCCTTGACCTTGCCGGCCACGATCAGGGCCGCGGCTGCATTGAGCAGCGCGACGTCACGGAAGGCGCTCGGCTTGCCATCGAGCACGGCCTGCAGTGAGGCGGCGTTCTCCTGGGCGTCGCCGCCCTTCAGGGAATCCGGACCGGTGCGCGGCAGGCCCGCGTCCTCGGGCGAAATCTCGAAGCTGCGGATATTGCCGTTCTCCAGTGCTGCCACAAAGGTCGGGCCGGTGAGGGTGATCTCATCGAGGCCGTCGGAGCCGTGCACCACCCAGGCGGATTCGGAGCCGAGATTCTTCAGCACCTGTGCCAGCGGCAGCACCCACTGCCGCGAGAACACGCCGACCATCTGCCGGGTGACTCCCGCCGGATTGGAAAGCGGTCCCAGCAGATTGAAAATCGTGCGGGTGGCGAGCTCGACACGGGTCGGGCCGACATTCTTCATCGCCGGATGATGCGCCGGCGCAAACATGAAGCCGATGCCGGTTTCCTTGAGGCAGCGGCTGACGTCGTCGGGCGTGAGGTCGATCTTGACGCCAAGGGCGGCCAGCACGTCCGCCGCGCCGGAGCGCGACGACAGCGCACGATTGCCGTGCTTGGCAACCGGTACGCCGCAGCCGGCGACGATGAAGGAGGCGCAGGTCGAGACATTCACGGAGCCGGAGCCGTCGCCGCCGGTACCGACCACGTCGACAGCGCCGGCCGGTGCGTCGACCCGCAGCATCTTGGCGCGCATCACCTCAACCGCGCCGGTGATCTCGTCCACGGTCTCGCCGCGCACGCGCAGCGCCATCAGCAGGCCGCCCATCTGCGAAGGCGTGGCTTCGCCCGACATCATGCTGTCGAAGGCCGCCGAGGCTTCCTCACGCGAGAGGGAGGCGCCGGTCGCGACCTTGGCAATGATTGCCCTGAGATTGTCCATCGGATGCTTTCAGAGTGATGCACATCTCATTGCAGGCGACATCTGCGACGAAGCCATCCAGCCTTTGCTTGTTGCTTCTGGATGGCTTCGCTGCGCCCGCAATGACGACGTGGGTTTCCTAATTGGTGTTGCTGTTCGCGGCACCAGTGGCGATCGCAACGGCTTCCGCGTTGATCTTGGTGCCGATCTGCGTCTCGAGCCTGGTGACATACTGCGCGACCTGTTCGTCGGTCAGCCCGCGCTGCAGCGTCTCCTTGAGCTTCTTGGCGTCTTCGGAGGCCATATCAACCGCAGGCGCGGTGACATCGGTGATCCGGTAGACGATCCATTCCGACGGCGTGGCACCCTGGGCCTGTCCGGCCGAATCCTTGACGCCGCGGAATACGGACTGGATCACGCCGGCCGACAGGGTAGGGTCGCTCGCGTCGCGCTTGAATGGCGCGGAGGTCACGACCTTGAGTCCGGCTGTTGCGGCTTCGTCGGCGAGCTTGGCGCCGCTTTCGAGCTTCTTCGCCATGTCGACAGCCTTGTCGCGCAGGCGGGTGGTGATCTGCTCTTCGCGCCAGCGTGCCTCGACCTGCGGCTTCACTTCGTCGAGCGTACGGTCGCGCGCCGGCGTGACGCCGAGCACGTCGTACCAGATGTAACCGCCGCCGGCCTGCAATGCGTCGTTGTCGACGCCGACATCGCTGTTGAAGGCCTGGGTCACGACGTCCACACCCGTGGGCAGGCCGGCAACGGGCTGGCCGTCCGGCGTACGGCCGGAGCGATCGACGGCCTCGATGGTGACGGCGGTGAGGCCGAGCTTCTTGGCGGTATCGACGACATTGGCGCCGCCACCGCGTTCGTCCTCGATCTTGTTGTGCATGTCGGACACGATGGCGCGGGCGCGCTCGATGGCGATATCGCGCTTCAGGTTGGCGGCAACACTGTCATAGCTCGGCGTCGTGCCGGCCTGAACCTTGCCGACCTTGACCAGCGTTACGCCGAACCGTCCGGTGATCGGCTGGCTGATGCCATCCGGTGCCAGCGAGAAGGCAGCATTGGCGACGGAGGGATCGATAATGCCCGCTTTGGCAACCATGCCGAGATCGATGTCGGAGGCGGACAGGCCGCGTTCCTTGGCGAGGTCCTCGAACTTGAACGTATCGTTCAACTTGGCGCGGCCGGCTTCAGCGTCCGCCACGTTCGGGAAGACGATCTGCGAGATCTGGCGCTGTTCCGGCGTGGAGAGTTTGTCCTTGCGCTCTTCGAACACTTTCCTGGCGTCGTCGTCCGACACCGTCGACCACTTCGCCATCTCATCAGGCGTCAAGGCGAGGAAGGCGATCTTGCGATATTCGGGGGCGCGGAACTGGGTCTTGCGCTCGTCGAAATAGGCGGCGAGGGCTTCGGGCGAGGGCGCCTCAATGGTCCCGGCCTGCGCAGCATCGAGCTTCACGTAATCGACGGTGCGGGTCTCGTTCTGGTAGCGGCTCAGCGCCTCGATCATCGTCTTCGGCGGTTCGACGCCTGACGTGACGGTGCCGGCGATCTGGCGGCGCAGAGAGACCTTGCGCTGTTCGGCGATGTAGCGCTGCTCGGTGAAGCCAAGCGAGCGGATCAGCTGCTGGAAGCGCGGCGCATCGAAGCCGCCGGTCGGGCTCTGGAAGTTCGGGTCCGCAATGATCTGCCGCATCACCTCGGCGTCGCCGACACCGAGACCCTTGCGACGCGCGTCTTCATCCAGGGCCGCTTCGGCGACGACCTGCTGCAGGACCTGGCGGTCGAGGCCGAAAGCACGGGCCTGATCCGAGGTCAGCGGGCGGCCGAACTGGCGGCCGATCTGCTGCAGCTTGTCGTTATAGAGCTGGCGGAACTGCTCGGTCGTGATCTCGGTCGAGCCGATGGTGGCGAGCTTGGACTGTCCATAGCCCTTGAACGCGTCGGCGATGCCCCAGATGCCGAAGCTGACAATCAGCACGCCCATCACGACGGCCATAATCGTCTTGCCAATCCAGTTGGATGAGGCTTTGCGCATTCCTCGAAGCATAGGGTCTTCTTATCTGTCAGGAGGGGAATCGGCTCGCACCAGCAGCCCATGGGGCCGGAGGGCGTCGCCAAATAGGAGGCGCATCATAAAGTGGCAAAAGCCGGGTCGCAACCGGCTGGGGCGGGGCGGATTGAAGCGGTTTCCGGCGCTACCGCGAGGCATTAGCGGCACATGGAACTTTCCGGCCCGCTGCCGCTTTGTTGAGCGGGCGTTCAGGCCTGCCGGGAGACATCATGCGGATCGGTTGGCGATCGGGAGTTGCCGCCTGCGGCATCTGGATGGCGCTCGCGCCGGCAGGCGCGCAGCCAAATCCGGCGATGCAGAATCCCACGGTGACGAAGTCGACGAATTCGCAGCCGAAAACAGAAACGCCGCCACTTCCCGGCGCCAATAGTTTTACTGAAGGTCAGGCTCGCAAGTCGTTGGAGTCACAAGGCTATGTCGACGTGTCGCCGCTGGTGAACGACAGCCAGGGGATCTGGCGCGGCACTGCGATGAGCGGATCCAAGAAGGTCCATGTCAGCGTCGACTACAAGGGTAACGTCTCGGCGAAGCCGGAATGACCGTGGGGATAGCGCGATGAGCAAGGTGACGATCTCCCGGCTGTTCGACGACTACGCCGACGCGCAGAAGGCCGTTATCAACCTTCGTGAAGCCGGCGTGGCCGAAGACGACATCAGCATCATCGCCAACAATGCCGACAAATGGTACGCGCCCGATTATGCCGCGGGCGCCGGCAAGGGCGCCGCGATCGGCGCCGGTTTTGGCGGGGTCGGCGGACTATTGGCTGGCCTCGGACTGCTGGCGATTCCCGGGCTCGGACCGGTCGTGGCTGCCGGATGGCTGGCAGCGGCCGCAGCCGGCGCCGTAGCCGCGGGCGCAGCTGGTGGCGTGATCGGGATGCTGGCCGAAGCCGGCGTCGCCGTGAACGATGCTGAGGTCTATGCCGAGAGCATCCGCCGCGGCGGCAGCCTCGTCAGCGCCAAGGTCGAGGTGGCCGACAAGGACCGCCTCGAGGCGTTGCTGCACCCATCATCGGTCGATATCGCCCAGCGCCGCACCGATCTGGCCGCAACGGGCTGGAGCAAGTTCGATCCCTCGGCCCCGGACCTCACGGCTGACCAGATCAAGCAAGAGCGCGGGTTGCGGGTCACCAAACCGGCCTGAACTCCAAACCTGCCTGAACTCCAGGTCGGCTTGAGCTGGCGGATCGCCTCTGTTAGCTCAGATAACCTCTTTCAAATGACAGGATATCCTCATGACTGATGCCGTTCGGCCGCTGATCGCCGGCAACTGGAAAATGAACGGCCTCAAGGCGTCGATGACCGAGTTCGAAGCGATGCTGCGCGGCGCGCCGGATGTGCTGGACAAGGCCGATCTGCTGGTCTGTCCCCCGGTCACGCTGTTGGCGAGTTTCGCATCGAAGGCATCGAGCTTCGGGCAGGAGGGCCGCCACGTCGTCTCTGTCGGGGCGCAGGATTGTCACAAGAACGTCTCAGGCGCGCATACCGGCGATATTGCGCCCGAAATGTTGGCCGATGCCGGCGCGACCGCTGTTATCGTTGGACATTCCGAACGCCGCGCCGATCACGGCGAGACCGATGCCGTGGTTCGCGAAAAGGCGCTGGCCGTCTGGCGCGCCGGGCTCGCGGCGATCGTCTGTATCGGCGAGACCCAGGCCGAACGTGATGCCGGCAAGACCCTCGACGTCTGCGGCACCCAGCTGAAAGGCTCGCTGCCGGATGATGCCACCTCGGGCAACCTGATCGTGGCCTATGAACCGGTCTGGGCGATCGGCACCGGACTGACGCCGACAGCTCAAGATGTCGAGCAAGTTCATAAGTTTATCCGGGATCGTTTGACTGAACGCTTTAAGAACGAGGGTGCCTCGATCCGCATCCTCTATGGCGGTTCGGTCAAGCCATCGAACGCCAAGGAGTTGATGGCGGTTCCTCACGTGAACGGTGCACTGGTGGGCGGCGCCAGCCTGAAGGCGGCCGATTTCCTTGCGATCGCGGCGGGCTGTCCCTAACTCCCACGGAATGCTGGAATTTGCGGTCCAGACCGGTCGGCACGGGGGTGACAATCCCCCGGTCGATCGTGTAGACACCGCTGGATTCAAACCCCGCAAGCCATGACTGCAGCCGGCGATCGGCGCTGCGTGCTTGCGATGGAAGGACACGATGCAAAGCGTCATTATCGTTATCCACCTCATGATCGTCGCGGCCCTGATCGGGACGGTGCTGCTGCAGAAGTCCGAAGGCGGCGGCCTAGGCGTTGGCGGCGGTGGCGGCGGCGGCTTCATGTCGAGCCGCGGCACGGCGAACCTGCTGACCCGCACCACCGGCGTTCTTGCGGTGGGCTTCTTCCTGACCAGCCTGTTCCTGTCGTGGCTCGCGACCTATGAGCGCAAGCCGACTTCGATCCTGCCGGGCAACACTGCGCCGGTCTCGCAGCCGGGCTCGCCGCTGGCTCCGCCAACCTCGGGCGGCCTGCTGGATACGCTGAAGAAATCCGACGAACAGCAGGCTCCTGCAGCCCCGGCACCGCCACGCTCGCAATAAAGCAGAGGCGCCATGCAGGACGGGGACTACCGTCCTGCATCAGCAGATCCCATCAAGGGGCTGCAATCATTTCGTTTTTCAAGTCACCCACAGCCTCACCGATTCTCGGCTGACGGCTGCGATTCGTTTTGGCGAATCGGTTTCGGAGCCTTAAAGGTTAAGTCCCATGGCGCGGTACATTTTCATCACCGGCGGCGTGGTTTCCTCGCTCGGTAAAGGTCTGGCTTCAGCGGCGTTAGGCGCGCTGTTGCAGGCGCGTGGCTACAAGGTCCGGCTTCGCAAGCTTGACCCCTATCTCAATCTCGATCCCGGAACGATGTCGCCGTATCAGCACGGCGAAGTGTTCGTGACCGATGACGGTGCCGAGACCGATCTCGATCTCGGCCATTATGAGCGTTTCACCGGACGGCCTGCCACCAAGCAGGACAACATCACCACCGGACGAATCTATCAGGACATCCTCACCAAGGAACGTCGCGGCGATTATCTCGGCGCCACCATCCAGGTGATCCCGCACGTCACCAACGCCATCAAGGACTTCGTTCTGTCGGACAATGACGGCTACGACTTCGTGCTGGTCGAGATCGGCGGCACCGTCGGCGACATCGAAGGCCTGCCGTTCTTCGAAGCTATCCGCCAGTTGCGCAATGACCTGCCGCGCGGCGACACCGTGTTCGTGCACCTGACGCTGCTGCCTTACATTCCGAGCGCCGGCGAGTTGAAGACCAAGCCGACCCAGCACTCCGTCAAGGAACTGCGCTCGATCGGTATCCAGCCCGACATCCTGCTGTGCCGCTGCGATCGAGATATTCCCAAGGAAGAGCGCCGTAAATTGGGGCTGTTCTGTAACGTCCGCGAAAGCGCCGTGATCGAGGCCCGCGACGTCGACAACATCTATGCGGTGCCCGAGGCCTATCACGTCGCCGGGCTCGACGACGAAGTGCTGGCCGCATTCGGCATGACGCCGAAGGCGCTGCCCGAGCTGAAGACCTGGAACACCATCAACGAGCGTATCCGCCATCCGGAAGGCGCGGTGACCATCGCGATTGTCGGCAAATATACCGGCATGAAGGACGCCTATAAGTCGCTGACCGAAGCGCTGTCCCATGGCGGCATTGCCAACAAGGTGAAGGTCAATCTCGACTGGATCGAGAGCGAGGTGTTCGAAAACGAGGATCCGGCGCCGTTCCTCGAACACGTCAACGGCATCCTCGTCCCGGGCGGCTTCGGCCAGCGCGGCGCCGAAGGCAAGATCCGCGCGGCGCAGTTCGCGCGCGAGCGTAACGTGCCTTACTTCGGAATTTGCTTCGGCATGCAAATGGCGGTCATCGAAGCCGCGCGAAACCTCGGCGGCATCAAGGACGCCAACTCCACGGAGTTCGGCGAGACCAAGGAGCCGGTCGTCGGCCTGATGACCGAATGGCTGCGCGGCAACGAACTCGAGAAGCGCCACAATGCCGGCGATCTCGGTGGCACCATGCGACTCGGCGCCTATCCGGCGACGCTGACCAAGGGCAGCAAGGTCTCGGACGTCTATGGCGGCGCCACCGAAATCTCCGAGCGCCATCGCCATCGCTACGAGGTCAACACGGCCTATAAAGACCGTCTTGAAAAGCATGGGTTGAAGTTCTCCGGCCTGTCGCCGGATGGCGTGCTGCCCGAAATCGTCGAATACGAGAACCATCCGTGGTTCATCGGTGTGCAGTATCATCCCGAGCTGAAATCGCGCCCGTTCGAGCCGCATCCGCTGTTTGCGTCGTTTATCAAGGCTGCGGCGGCGCAGAGCCGGCTGGTGTGAGACCGGAGGGGCGGATTTGGCGAAGCTGTAATCCGCCGTCGGCGTGTGTGGGACGGAAGGATGGCGGATCACGCTTCATCAATCCGCTCTACGACCGAGTTGCCCATGTCGCTGCGCTCATAAGGGCTGCGCAGACTGCCGATTGATCGGCAGAAACCAATCATGCGAATGATCCCTGAGGCGTCGGTCTTCTGACCGGCCGAACGGACAGAGGGATGATCCATGCGCGCTTTCTATCACCCGGATCAGGCAATTCATTCGCCGCAGCAATTCATGCGTTACGGCCGCTTCGTGCCCATCAAGGATTCGCCGGTTCGCACCGAACGACTGATCGGCGCTTTGGCGCGGCACGAGATCACGCCTGAAAAGCCGGCGGAGTACGGCACTGCGCCCGCGCTGACGGTGCATACGCCGGCTTACGTACGCTTCTTGGAAACCGCGTGGGATAATTGGGCGCAACTGCCTGACCACGGACCGGAAGTGTGGCCGCAATATTTCCCGTATTGGAGCGGACGCCCGGAAGAGGCTGCACGGCGGGATTGCCCGGCAACCGGATTTATCGCTCAGGTGGGCTGGTATCTCGGCGATCTGTCGGTGCCGATGGGCCCCGATAGCTGGCGTTCCATCCTGCGCTCGTCGGAAACAGCGGTCACTGGCGCAGACGCTATCGTCGGCGGGGACCGCGCTGCCTATGCGCTGTGCCGGCCGTCGGGCCATCACGCGCGCGCCGATCGCGGCACAGGATTCTGCTACCTGAATAACAGCGCGATTGCCGCGCAGCGATTGCGCAGTCGCTTTGGAAAGGTGGCGATCATCGATGTCGATGTTCATCACGGCGATGGCACGCAGCAGATTTTCTATAATCGTCCAGATGTGCTGACGATCTCGATCCACGGCGACCCCACGAATTTCGTGCCGTTCTATACGGGCTATGCAAGCGAGACCGGCCATGGTGCCGGCGAGGGCTTCGATCTCAATCTACCCTTACCGCCCGGTGCCGGTGGTGCTGAGATGAATGCAGCGCTCGACACGGCGATCGAACGCGTTCGCGCATTTGGCGCCGATGCCCTTGTCGTGGCGCTCGGCTTTGATGCCCATCGCGATGATCCGATCGGCATCCTGAAGCTTGACGCAAAGGACTTCGGGAGCGTCGGCACCAAGATGCAATCGCTGGGTCTGCCGACGCTCATCGTTCAGGAGGGCGGATACGGCATCGATGCAATCCAGGACTGCCTCGATTCCTTCCTGACTGGCTTCAGGCAAGCGTAGTTCGGATGGGATCGCGTAGGGCGAATTACGCTTCACCCTACGGCTCAGCCACAGGTTCAGCTCTCGAAGAATACAAACGCCGCCCAGACCGACGGGTCTTTGGCGCCCGTGATCTTGCCCTGGATCGCTTCGATGCGGACCTTCCGGAGCGCGCTGGCGTAATCGAGTTTCTCGTCGGCCAGCACCTGATAGAACCGCGCCATGAAGTTGGCGGTGCCTTCGTCGGCGACCTCCCACAATGTCAGCAGCGAACGCCGGGCGCCGGCGATGGCAAGGGCGGTGGGCAAGCCGCGCACGCTGCCAATCCGGCTGGGATCGCCGAGCGCGGTTTGGCAGGCGGACAGCACGACAAGGTTGGCCGACGACAAATCCCAGTTCATCAGCTCGTGCGCATAAAGTACGCCGTCATTGTCGTCGCGCTGCGGCGGGCGGCTGAGATTGGGGCGCGAGGCAACGAGGCCGCTGCGCCAGAGCGCGTCGGTGCGGTTGGAGGCGGTCTTGTAGAAGCCGTGGGTGGCGAGATGGATCAGGGACGCGCCTTTGGCGTCGGCGCGGATCGTCGCTTCGCCGCTGTCGCTGCCCGAGAGGATGGTAACGACAAGGTTGCGCTTCTTCAGATCGGCGCTGACCGTATCGACTTCGGTCTTCGTCGAGGGTAGCTCATTGGCGGCGCCGGCATAGTCGAGCCCGCCGACCAACAGCGCCTTGTCGCCCGATGCAAGCCTGTTGTCGTTGTTCGCAAAGAACAGCGCGTCGGCGCGCGTCATGATCCGGGTGTTGTAAATCTCGTCGAGATAGCGGCCGCCCGCATCCTGCAGCATCGCGAAGGGCAGGCTGTAGAGTTCGGCATCGGGGACAAGAAACAGTCGTTTTACGTCGGTGAGCTGCGGCTTCAGCGGTCCGAGCAGCGTGTCATGGAGGCGGCGGAAGAGCTTTGCGTGATCTGGCGCCGTGGCATCGACTGCGAGGAAGCTGTCGAGCGGGCCGAGATCGACCAGTGCTGGCGCGGTGTCGTGGCGGCGGATCACGGCCTGCAGCCGCATCTCCGGCTTTGGCGCGATCGGATTAACGCGGTTGCGGCGGCCGCTGACGAAGAAGTCGACCAGCGCGTCTGATCGTTCGAGCCTTTCCTCTATGGATGGGAGCTTGAGATCGGTTGGTGCCTTGTCACCCATCTTCGCCGCAAGTGCCTGCCGCGCGTCCTGCAGTTGCCTGAGCACGTCGCGTGCGTCGTCATCGATCTTGCCTGACGACAGCAATTCCTGCTGCTGGCCGGACAGTCGCAGTACAGTCTGTGCCAGTGCCTTGGTGGCGTCGTCAGGCAGCCGGTCGGCCGTCAGGCGCAGCAATGTGCGTTCGCCATCTTCCATTGTCTTCCAGCGCGACACTGCGTCGGCATAGGCGATGGCCGCGGCTGGTTCGACCAGCGCGTAGCGACCGAACTCATACAGGATATCATCGGCCAGCTTGCGCATGGTCTCGGCGACGTAGCGGTTACCGGCGGTGCCGACCTCACGCAGCATCCAGCGGAACGCCTGCTGCTCGACATCCTTGAAGGTCGCCAGCGTGTCCCTGTCGCCGCGCTTCATTCGAGTCATCGCGACACCGAGCAAGGCATCGAACGTGATCGGATGCTGACGCGCAATGGTCGTCTGCGAACGGTGATAGGCGTCGATCCGCAGCGCCAGCGCGCGGTCGGTCTCGCCACGTGTCTCATACTGATCGGCAGCGAGTTGTGCCGCCTTGATGCGCAGGAGATCCGGTGCGCCGTTCCAGTCCTTGACCTTGGCCATGGCTTCCAGATCAGGGCGGCTCATCTCCTGGTCGGGATGGAAATAGGCTTTGGTATAGGCGATCCAGACATTGGCCTGCTGGACATGTTCAGAGCGGGGATCGGCGAGTTCGGTCGCGCAGCGCTTTTGCAAGTCGAGCGTGCGTAGTGTTTCGGCTTCGTTGCCCATGGCCAGATGGTTGAGCGCGAGATTGCTGGCGCTCACCAGCGCCTGAATGCTGCCATAGCCGTAATGCGCGATGCGCTTGCGCAGCAGTGGTTCGTCGATCCCCGCGGCGACGTCGGGATGTCCGACCATGCGCAGCGCTTCGGCATAATTATTCTCGGTGCGCCAGGTCAGCGGCTCGCGGTCGCCGAGTGCCTTTCGCGCATTGAGGTAAGTCTCTTCGGACAGGTTGAGGCCGGATGCGACCGCGCCGTTATTGGTCAGTAGCGTCGCGAGGATGTCGCTGCCGGCAATGTCCTGCGCTGAGTTCGGGCCGTATTCCGCGCGCATACGCTTGCGAGCTTCGGTCGCCACGGGGATGCCGAGATCGTATTGATTGCTGCGTTCGAGGAAGCGCGCATATTCGAACCAGAATGTAACCGCATCGCGGCCGCCGTCGCGCGCGGCACGGGTCTTGGCCGCTTCGGCAAAAAGATCCGACGCGGTCGCGTTGTCGCGCCGCCGCTCGAACGAACTAGCGGCATTGAGATAGGCCGTGATTGTGAGGCTGTGATAGTTGCTCTGCGTGACCTCGCGGAGCGCATTTTTCAGCCGGTCGCGGCCGCTGCCGTCGTTGCCTGTGCGCAGCGCGTTGAACGCATCCTGGATCTTTGCCGTGAGTTCACGCTCGCTGGGTGCGCGGCTGCTCTGCGCTTGGGCGACGGGGGTGAAAGCCGGCAATAGGATGAGGCCACTGGCGATGGCGATAGCAAGCCGAGCGGCAACGCCGGCGGCCCATTGCGCCCGGGATGACAAAGACATGTCCGGCAGATCTTACTTGCAGCCTGACGTGCTGTCGCCGGCTCGGGCCATCGGCTTGCCGTTGATGAACACGCCAGTGCTGCCGGAGATTGTCTTGCCGCCACATTCGGTGCTGCCGCCGACGACGGCTGCAGGCTTGCCGTTAATGTAGACGCCTTTCGCGCCTTCGATGATCTTGCCATCGGTGGTGGTGTCACCGACGCGCGCCGCCGGCTTGCCATCGACCATCACGCCGGTGGCGCCCGACGTGATCTTGCCGGGCTGTTGAGCGGCGGCAGACACGGTCAGTGTCATCAGGGCGACTAGCGACAAAAGGGGCTTTTGCATCGTGGATCCAAGTCGGTTGCGTCACAGGCGGCATGATGTAAGCCTGACGTTGCGCAGGCAAGGGACGATGCCGCAACAAGCCATGCGTTAGAGTCTTTCAAGGCTGACAAAAAGGGAAGGAACCAAAGCCGATGATCTATGAATTACGCGTCTATCGCTGTTTGCCGGGACGTTTGCCGGCGCTGATCAAGCGATTTGAATCTGTCACATTGAAGCTCTGGGAGAAGCACGGCATCCGGCAGTCCGGTTTCTTCACCACGCTGATCGGCGAATCCAATCAGGAACTGACCTACATCCTCAAATGGGAATCGCTCGCCGAGCGCGAGAAGGTGTGGACCGCCTTCATGTCCGACCCGGAATGGATGTCGGCGCGCGCCAAGTCCGAAGAGGACGGCCAGATCGTCGGCAATATCGTCAGCCAGCTGCTGACGCCGACAGCGTTCTCGGTGCTCAAGTAAGCCCAACCGGGCACGGCTCCATCGGTCCGGCGCGGCACAGCCGCCCCGGTCAGATTGGAGGTGTCGCCCGCCGCAACCCTGATATTCCGAGTGGCGGGACGGGCCTGATCCGGCTTGCATCCCGCCCGGTACTGCGGTCATGGTCGCCGGAATAAGGAGACCATTTTGACCGCATCCTCCATAGCCGCGCCCGTCGTCGCCCTCGGCACCGTCCGCTTCGGCAATGCTCTGCCGATCTCGGTGATCGCCGGGCCGTGCCAGCTGGAAAGCCGCGCCCATGCGCTCGAAGTGGCGCAGGCACTGAAGGAGATCGCGACCCGGCTCAAGATCGGCCTCGTCTTCAAGACCTCGTTCGACAAGGCCAACCGCACCAGCGCCTCCGCGGCGCGCGGCATCGGCCTCGACGATGCTCTGCCCATATTTGCCGAGATCCGCGAGACGCTCGGCCTGCCGGTACTGACAGACGTGCACGAGAACGATCAATGTGCTCGCGCTGCCGAGGCGGTGGACGTGCTGCAGATCCCGGCCTTCCTGTGCCGTCAGACCGATTTGCTGCTGGCCGCGGCCGCGACCGGCAAGGTCGTCAATGTGAAGAAGGGCCAGTTCCTGGCGCCCTGGGACATGGCCAATGTCGTCAGCAAGCTGACATCGTCAGGCAATGACAAGGTGCTGGTCACCGAACGCGGTGCGTCCTTCGGCTACAACACGCTGGTCTCGGACATGCGGGCGCTGCCGATCCTCGCGCGTACCACCGGCGCGCCTGTGATCTTCGACGCGACCCATTCGGTGCAGCAGCCGGGCGGCAAAGGGACATCATCGGGTGGCGAACGCGAATTCGTGCCGGTGCTGGCGCGTGCGGCCGTGGCCGTCGGTGTCGCCGGAGTGTTCATCGAGACCCATCCCGATCCGGATAATGCGCCGTCCGATGGGCCGAACATGGTGCCGCTCCGCGATTTCGAGGCGCTGGTGAAGAACCTGATGGCGTTCGACGCGCTGGCCAAAGCGACGGCGGCCAAGGCCTGATCATGCAGCCCTCTGCCGCGGCGCTGGTGGCGCGCTGATGCCTCCGGTCCTCAATATCATCGCACTGGCGTCCTTCGCCGCCGCGCTATCGATGCGCGCGCTGGACCCGGTGCTGCCGCATGTCGCGGACGATCTGTCCATCACGGTGGCAATTGCCGCCGGCCTGGCATCGGCACTGGCCTTTACCTTCGCCATCGTGCAGCCGGCGCTCGGCGCCGCCGCCGACCTGTTTGGCAAGCCGCGTTTGATGATCGTCTGTCTGGTGCTGCTCGGCATCGCCAATATTCTCGGCGCGATCACCACCGACTATCCGCTACTGCTGGCGACACGCGTTCTGGCTGGCATCGGGGCAGGCGGGGTGTTTCCGGTGACCCTCAGCCTGACCAGCGATCTGGTCGGGCCGAAGCTGCGTCAGGTGGCGCTGAGCCGCGTGATGGCCGGCGCCATGACCGGCAATCTGCTGGGTTCGACTGCATCCGGCGTAATCGGCGATTTCTTCGGCTGGCGCGGTGTGCTGGTCATCCTCGGCGGCCTCGCGATCGTCGCATCGGTCGCGGTGGCATATGGCTTCAAGGGCGCCGCGATCATCAAGCCGACCGTGAAGGCCGACTTCGGCAAGCTTGCCCAGGGCTACAAGGTGATCTTCCGCAACCCGAACACGCTGATCGTCTACAGTGCCGTGTTCGTCGAGGGCTGCTGTATCCTCGGCCTGTTTCCCTATATCTCGTCATTCCTGTTCGACCGCGGCGTCACAAGCCTCTCGATCGCCGGCCTCGTGATCGCCTGCTTTGCCGTCGGCGGCCTGTTCTATACGGCGACCGTGTCGCGCATGCTGGCGCGGCTCGGCATCAACGGCATGATGATCTATGGCGGCATCGTGATCGCGATCCAGCTTGCCGCCACCGCCTTCAGCCCGAACTGGCAGATCCAGGCACTGAGCCTGCTGCTGATGGGCTGGGGCTTCTACATGCTGCACGGCTCGCTGCAGATATTCTCCACCGAGCTGTCACAGGAAGCCCGCGCCAGCGCCATGTCGCTGCACGCCTTCTGCTTCTTCATGGGCCAGTCGGTCGGCCCGATCGCCTATGGTTTCGGTCTGGCGCACGCCGGCAAGATGCCGACGCTGCTGATCAGCGCCGCGATTGTCTTTGCGCTCGGATTTGCAGCGGCAAAGCTGCTGAAATCGACCAAGCCTGCGGATGCGACGGTAGTGCGATAGAGCGCAGACGCTGAACCCATTCTACGGCCTAGTTGGTTGGGGTTGCGAGCATGTTCAGCAAGTTTTCCGGCCAAACGATATCCGTTGTCTGCCTGAGTTCGTCCCTCGACCACCACCGGTGATCGGCAATCACTTCGGCTTCCTGCGGGGTCCATTCAAGACGGGACGGAGTGGCTCCGTCCGATGTCACGAGATAATATTTCTCGAACGAACTAACATATTCGCCATCGGGCATTTGTAGACTGAACTCTCGGTCCGCCACAGGCTCACCGACTGTATCGCGGATCAAGCCCGTTTCTTCCCGGAGTTCGCGAATGGCAGCGTCATGGAAGGTCTCACCTTCCTCTAAACCTCCGCCCGGTGTTGCCCAATAATCCTGGCCGGCGAGGGCACCTGATTTGTGAATAAAACGGAAGAGCAAAACGCGCCTGTCGTTGTCGATGACGAGCAGACGCGCGGATTTGCGCTGGCGCATGCTTGGATCTTCCGTTGTTTCCCTTTCGGGCTGAGGTTTCATCCCCGCCCGCGATACGGAGCGACGCCTTGCTCGGGGACCCAGACGCCCTTGGGCAGCGTTCCGGTCTGCCAGAACACGTCGATGGGGATGCCGCCGCGCGGATACCAGTAGCCGCCGATACGCAGCCATTTCGGCTTGATGGCGGAGGCGACGCGCTTGCCGATCTCCACGGTGCAATCCTCATGGAAGGCGCCGTGATTGCGGAACGAGGCCAGGTACAACTTGAGCGACTTCGACTCGACCAGCCATTGGCCGGGCACATAGTCGATCATCAGATGGGCGAAATCCGGCTGGCCGGTGATCGGGCACAGCGAGGTAAATTCCGGAGCCGTGAAGCGCACCACGTAATTGGTGTCCTTCTGCGGGTTGGGTACACGGTCGAGCTTGGCCTGTTCGGGGGAGGTCGGCCATTCCACAGCGCGGCCGAGCTGCAGGTCATCTGGCAATTTCGGGGATTTGCGGGGTGTTTTTGACATAAATATCTCCGTTATGGCGGTTCATAGCCAATCCCGGGCCAGTCGTCACGTCAGGCGGGGTTTTCCCGCCGGGAGGCTTGCTGTAGAAGCGGCGCCAACGACCCACCCCCAAGCACAAAGAGGGCATTCATGACCGCCATCGTCGACATCATCGGCCGCGAAATTCTCGATAGCCGCGGCAATCCCACGGTTGAAGTCGACGTCGTCCTCGAAGACGGGTCGATGGGCCGCGCCGCGGTTCCGTCGGGTGCCTCCACTGGCGCCCATGAGGCGGTCGAGCTGCGCGACGGCGACAAGTCCCGCTATCTCGGCAAGGGCGTGCAGAAGGCGGTCGATGCCATCAATGGCGAGATCTTCGACGCCATCGGCGGCATGGACGTGGAGAACCAGGTCCAGCTCGACGAGATCATGATCGAGCTCGACGGCACCCCGAACAAGTCGCGCCTCGGCGCCAATGCGATCCTCGGCGTTTCGCTGGCCGCCGCCAAGGCGGCTGCTGAATCCTTCGATATGCCGCTGTATCGCTATGTCGGCGGGACGTCGGCCCGCACGCTGCCGGTGCCGATGATGAACATCATCAATGGCGGCATGCATGCCGACAATCCGATCGACTTCCAGGAATTCATGATCATGCCGGTGGGCGCATCCTCCTTCGCCGAAGGCCTGCGCTGCGGCGCCGAGATCTTCCATACGCTGAAGGGCGAGCTGAAGAAGGCCGGCCACAACACCAATGTCGGCGACGAAGGCGGTTTCGCGCCCAATATCGGCTCGGCCGAAGCAGCACTCGATTTCGTTATGGCCGCCATCGGCAAGGCCGGCTACTCCGCCGGCAAGGACGTGATGCTGGCGATGGATTGCGCCGCCACCGAATTCTTCAAGGACGGCGCTTACGTCTATGGCGGCGAGAACAAGACCCGCAACATCTCCGAGCAGGCCAAGTATCTCGCCCAGCTCGTCGCCAACTATCCGATCGTCTCCATCGAGGACGGCATGTCGGAAGACGATATGGATGGCTGGAAGCAGCTCACCGACCTGATCGGTTCGAAGTGCCAGCTGGTCGGCGACGATCTGTTCGTTACTAACGTCACGCGTCTTGCCGATGGCATCAAGAACGGCCGCGCCAATTCGATCCTGATCAAGGTCAACCAGATCGGCTCGCTGACGGAAACGCTGAGCGCTGTCGAGATGGCCTACAAGGCGGGCTATACCGCGGTGATGTCGCACCGTTCGGGTGAGACTGAAGATTCCACGATCGCCGATCTCGCCGTCGCTACCAATTGCGGACAGATCAAGACCGGTTCGTTGGCACGCGCCGATCGCACCGCCAAGTACAACCAGTTGCTGCGCATCGAGCAGCAGCTCGGCACCCAGGCGAAATATGCCGGCAAGGCTGCACTGAAGGCACTCGCGTAAAGCGCAGGCGAGGCCTTCCGGGCCGAGCAAGAAACTACGTGATGAACGCCGTTCGCTGAAATAGCGGGCGGCGTTTTTCATTGAATGACCCTGACCGCGCAAGGTGACAACGAGGTTCAATTTGTAGACGTCACCATGATACCCCATTGCGGTCGCGAAGGTATCACGTTGCGGGTTCAGCCTTCTCCAGACAATGCCGATGGAGAGCGCGAATGCCCAACATCTTTAAGGTCCAAGGTTTCGGTGCACTGTCGGAGTGGAATGGACAGTTCTCCAGTGCGTCGGCCGATCAGGCGTTTCAGGCCATGGCGTCCCTCGGATCGAATTCGATCGCGCTGACGACGCGGATATGGACCGACAGCCGTACGGGCAATGACGTGCTCGCCGTGCCGGCCAAGACCGAAAGCGACGCAAGCCTGCTGGCTGGCTTTCAGAAGGCCCATGCTGCGGGGCTGGATGTTGTCTTCAAGCCCGGCATCACGGGTCTCGATGGCACGATCTCGCACAGTCTGGCGCCGTCGGATGTCGATGCGTTCTTTGCGTCGTACAAGGCCGAGATCGTGCACCTGGCCGAAATTGCAGAGCAGGGCAATGTCGCCAGTTTCGCCATCGGCAACGAGATGAGCAGCCTCTCAGGCGACGCCTATCGCAGCTATTGGACCGATATCATCGGAGCGGTGCGCGGTGTCTATCATGGCGAAGTCACCTACGCGGCGGCGACCGACGAGGCATCCAAGGTCAGCTTCTGGGACCAGGTCGATACGATCGGGATCAACGCCTATCCACCCTTGACGGCCAGCACGACGCCGACGGTGGACGATCTCGTGCACGCTTGGAATGAGGTGCCGTATAATCCGTATTACGCGAAAGCGTTCGGCTATCAATCGCCCGTCGATTTCTTTCATTCGCTGTCGATGGATTACGGCAAGCCGGTACTGATGACCGAGGTCGGCTATCGCAGCATCGACGGCACCGCGATCAATCCGGGCGGCGGATCATCGAAGGCACCCGCGGATCTCGCCGAGCAGGCAGACGCCTATAACGCTTTCTTCCAGGTCTGGGGCGCGCATGGCGGCAGCTGGCTGAAAGGCGTAGAGTTCTGGCAGTGGGACCTCAACAACTTCTATTCGGAGACCGGCTATTCGGTCATGGACAAGCCGGCGCAGGATGTGGTGGCGCAATATTTCCATGGGACAGGAGCAACGCCGGGCATCACCGTCACGGGCTCGTCGATCGGCGATACGATTGATCTCGGAGGCGGCAACGACGTCATCTTCGGTGGGCTCGGACACGACGAGATCTATGGCGGCGCCGGGAATGACACGATTGTCGCCGGGCCCGATACTGCGGGAAAGCTCGCAACAACCGCCATCAGCCTGACGGGCTATGGTTCGGTGGTGAACGGCATCGGCGCGCAGGCGCAGGTTCTGGTCAATGGCCAGCCGGTTTCGGGCGTGCTTGAATTCACGCCCGCGAGCGATCCGTCGGGCTACCAGACCTACACGATCACTTTCGACAATCCCGCCAGCATCTCCAGTGTCGCGATCAATCTCGCAAATTCCGAGCCCGGGCGCGCGCTGCATTTCAAGGACATTGCCATCAATGGCGTCGATCTGGTGCCGGCCGACGGCACCAATGCCAGTTCACCCGGCTCGTTCGATCTCTATGTCCGCAGCATCCAGTTCGACACGGCCAAGCATCAGGACTGGTTCTTCGGCGCATCGAGCGACAACGATGTCGTCCGTGGCGGAGATGGCGATGACTACATTGCTGGCGGGATCGGCAATGACATCATCAATGGCGGCAACGGCACCGACACCGCGGTATTCTCCGGCGATGTGGCCGACTACAGCATCAGCCGCAGTGGCGTTCAGACGATCGTCACTGACAGCGTCGCCGGCCGCGACGGCACCGACTATCTGACCAATACGGAATTTCTGAAATTCGCGAATGCCAGTATTGCCGTTGATACGCTTGGACAAACACTCGCGACCAGCACTGCCAGTGAGAACTTTGCTTTCAGTCCGATGTCCGGCCACACGACGTCCGCGCACACGGAGGTGCAGAATACTGCGCAGGGGGAGGACGCTGCGGAAGTCGCTCTTGCTCAGGTCCAGACGGCGTCCAGCCATCCCGTCACGCCCGCGCCGGACGACGCGCTTGGCACTCATGACGCCGCGCTCGCGCCGGTGACGCCTCCGTCACATCATGACGTACTGATCGTCTGAGGATTCCGGATGGCTAAAACAATTCAGCCGAGGTGACGATCACCTCGGCTGAATGCGTTCCGATATTGCTGCTTATTATTGGGGAGCAGCCGAGACCTGCGCAGGCTTCGGCGCCGCCGGCTTGCGGCGAATACCGCCGCCGGTCACGGCCATGACACGGGCAATGGCCTGACGCTGCAGGCTGTCGTCCTTGTCGATCGAGAAGTGGTTGGTGGTGGCGTTCTCGTTGACGTTGGCAAGCTTGCCCTTGAAGCGGGGATCCGCAGACACCGCGCGCCCCCAGCCGGCAGGTACGTAATAGTTCACGATCTGCTTCACATTGTTGGGGACGGCATCGGGCGCCACCGGATCGAAGTTCACGATCAGCGCCACCGGGATGTTGTACTGCGCGAGCTTGCGGGCAATCGAGATGGTCACGTCGGCACCGGCCGAGTGGCCCATCAGGATGATCGGTTCGCGGTTACCGGCCTTGTACCGGGCGATCATGTCGTCTGCCTGGCCGCTCCACAGCGTGTGATTGCTGACCGAGGAGGCGACGCCGGCGGCTTCGAGCTTGTAGGCGATCTGATCCATGCCGAGCGAGAACACGTTCATGAGGCCACGATAGAGATAGACATGGCCGGGGCGACGGCCGGGCGCCGCATCGGCATCCCCGGAACTCGCGAGTGAGGCCACAAAGAGCGACGACAGAATCAGCAAAACGGCCGCTGGAGAGGTCCACGACGGCCGTTTGAAGCCCTTGAGAGCAATCGACATAGTGCTTTCTTTCTTCGAAAAAACCCGCGACATGTTCAGACATAAGACCCTGCCGTCAATCACAGTCCTGCCTCGATTCCCGGAATTGTGATGAAGGGGGTTGCGAAAGAGCGGCTGTGTGACCTGAGGGCGACAAAATCCTGCCGGACGCTTCCGTTTTGGGCATGGGCAGGTTTGTCGGCGCAGGCGAATTTGCTATGCACCGGATCAGAACGGTGCGTGATGCACTCGGGAGCGAACGGACGATGATCGCGCGGCGACATGTCTTTCACATTGGCGGCTACGACCCGATTCTGCCGGACACGCAGCTCGAGCGGTTCCGCCGTTCGCTGTCGAGTTTCGAGAAGACGTGGAGCGTGTCCGCGAAGGCGTCTGGCGTGCTTGACGCTACGGATGTGAGCGCTTCCTGGCGGGCCGAGACCTCCGGGCCGAACTGGAAGACAGAAACCACCTACGAAATGCTGCGCTGGGATGACCTGATCCTGCAGGATCACACCCGAAGCATGCTGTCGCGATTGGGCGCCGCCTTTGTTACGCTGGGCGACTGGCTGGTGACGGGAACCCTGTTCCGCTTCTTCTATGCGAGCTGGAAATATGCCGGCTTCTTCCTGTTCTCCTATCTGTGGATCGCGGGCTTTGCTGCATCTGGCGCAGCGGTGGGCTATGGGCTGACCTGGCTGCTTGGCATGAATGGTGCCGCCGCATGGATCGCTGGCGCAATTGTCGCTGCTGCCGTCTTCACGGCGCTGTTGCACCATTACGGCTGGCGCAAGCCGATCAATCATGTGTTCGACGACTGGATCTTCTCGCGGCAATATGTCCATGGCCAGCGCCCGAAGATGACGGCGCGCGTCGATGAATTCGCCAGGGTAATCGCGGCGCGCGCGCAGAAGGCCGATGTCGACGAGATCGTCATCGTCGGGCATTGCCTTGGTGCGGCATTGGTGATGGAGGTGGTGGCCCGCGCACTCGCGCTCGACCCGGATCTGACAAAACATGGCCCGACCATCTGCGTGATGACGGTGAGCGCGACCATCCCGAAATTCTCGCTGCATCCCGCCGGCAAGAGCGTACGCGCAGCAACGCGTCTCGTCGCCGACACGCCGGCGATCCGCTGGACCGAATATCACGCCCGCGACGACGTCATCAGTTTCTACCGCTTCGATCCGGTGACCTTGAAACGCCGCAGTCGCGATCACGACGAGGGCAGGCCGAACATCCGGCGCGTCCAGATGCATGCCATGATGGGCATGGAACAGTTCAAGCGCTATCGCTTCAACTTCATGCGCATTCACTATCAGATGGTGATGGGCAACCAGTGCCGCGCGCCCTACGACTATTGCATGGTGATCTGCGGTCCTCTGCCGTTTGACGAGATCACCGCGGGCGAAGGCGGCCTCAAACGCTTCGGTGCGGATGGCGCGCTGCTAGACATGCCACTGTCCAAGATCACATCCTCTCAATCGCAAGCCGGGGCATCCGTGAATGCCGCATGATGGCCTGATCGGACGACAATGACCGCGTCACTTCTTGGAACATATGTCTGGGCGATCGGTCTGATCGCCTGGTTCATCATTCGCTACCCCTATGCGCGCAAAGCCCGCCGCACGGCGACGCTGCGTGCGGTCGGCTGGAGCCGTGAACGCATCCTGCTGGCGATCGCCACCATCGGCCTATTCGTGGTACCGCTGATCTGGCTGGTGACCGGCTGGCCGGCCGCGCTGAACTATCAGCTGAATTATGTGGCGGTCGTGGTTGGCGGCGCGCTCTATGTGCTGTCGCTCTGGCTGTTTCGCCGCTCACACAAGGATCTCGGCCGGCAGTGGTCGGCCAGTCTGGAAATCCGCGAGGCTCACCAGATCGTGCGTGCCGGCGTCTATCGCAGCATCCGCCATCCGATGTATGCCTCGTTCTGGTTGTGGGCACTGGCGCAGGCATTCCTGCTGCCGAATGCCATGGCCGCGCTGGGCGGGCTGGTCGCGATCGCGATCCTGTTCTTCACCCGCATCGACTATGAAGAGCGGATGCTGATCGAGGCATTCGGCGACGACTACCGGGCCTATATACGTGAAACCAAGCGCATCATTCCGGGCATCTACTGACGCGGCAAGAACGCCGGACAGATTGAGGGGAAACGACCATGACTGACATCACATCCGGACTTGAACTGCGCTCGCTCATCAAAAGCAGCGGAGAACTGGAAATATCGCTGCAGCAGGTGGCGATCCCGGCGCCGGGTCCCGACGAGGTCGTCGTGCGCATCGAGGCTGCGCCGATCAACCCGTCGGATCTCGGTCTCCTGCTCGGCGCGGCCGATCCGGCGAGTGCGAAAATTTCAGGCTCTGGCGCGTCCTCGGTGGTTACCGCGACCGTCCCGCAGGCCAATATGAAAGCGATGGGCGGCCGTCTCGACGAGTCGATGGCGGTCGGCAATGAAGGCGCCGGCACGGTGGTGAAGGCCGGATCGTCCGAGGCCGCGCAGGCGCTGCTCGGCAAGACCGTCGCGCTGATCGGCGGCGCGATGTATGCGCAGTATCGCGTCATCAAGGCCAAGGAATGCCTGCCGCTGCCCGAGGGCACGACGGCCACCGAGGGCGCATCCTGCTTCGTCAATCCGCTGACCTCGCTCGGCATGGTCGAGACCATGAAGCGGGAAGGGCACACGGCGCTGGTGCATACGGCCGCCGCGTCCAATCTCGGCCAGATGCTCAACAAGATCTGCCAGAAGGACGGCATCGATCTCGTCAACATCGTCCGCAGCGAGGAGCAGGAGAAACTTCTGCGCGGCATCGGCGCGAAATATGTCTGCAACTCGACGTCGCCGAGTTTCATGGAAGATCTGACAGCCGCGTTGATTGCCACCAATGCCACGCTAGCCTTCGATGCTACCGGTGGCGGCAAGCTGCAGGGCCAGATCCTGCAGGCGATGGAAGTTGCCGCCGTCAAGGCGATGAAGGTCTACAGCCGCTATGGTTCGACGACTCACAAGCAGGTCTACGTCTATGGTCGGTTGGATCTGCGCCCGATCGAATTCGTCCCTGCCGGCATGGCCTGGGGCATGGGTGGCTGGCTGCTGTTTCCGTTCCTGCAGAAGATCGGCGCGGCTGATGCCGCGAAGCTCCGTGCCCGCGTGGTCGCCGAACTCAAGACCACCTTCGCCAGTCACTACACCAAGGTGATTTCGCTCGAAGGCGTCTTGCAGCTCGACAATCTCCGGGCCTATGCGAAGCGCGCCACCGGCGAGAAGTATCTGATCAATCCGAACATGCCGGGATGACACTCGCCGATCAGTCTGCCGGCGTGGTCACGGATGGCGCGCGGCTTTTGCTGCGCCATCCGCCGTATCTGTACTACATGGTATCGCGCAGTTTCTCGCGCTTCGCCTCGCAGATCGCCGCGGTTGCGGTCGGCTGGCAGATCTATGATCTGACCGGCAGCGCGTTCCAGCTCGGCATGGTCGGCCTCGCGCAATTCGTGCCGATGCTGGCGCTGGTCTTCGTCGCCGGCCATATCGCCGACCGCTATGATCGCCGCCGCGTGGTGCAGATCTGCCAGATGCTGCAGGGGTTGACGGCGATCCTGCTCGCCTGGGGTACTTATGCCGGCTGGATTACGGTGCCGCAGATTTTCGTGGCGCTGGTGGTGATCGGCGCGGCGACGGCCTTCGAGGCGCCGGCCGGCTCGGCGCTGCTGCCCGGCGTCGTACCCGAAGGGCATTTGCAGAAGGCGACCGCGCTCTCGACCGGCGTGTTTCAGGTGGCGATGATCTGCGGCCCCGCGCTTGGCGGCTTTGCCTATGCGCTATCGCCGTCGACGCCCTATGTGCTGATGGCGGCATTCTGGCTGATCGGCGGTCTGCTCAACAGCGCCATCAAACTGGCGCGCGAGGTGGCGTTGAAGGATCCGCCGTCGCTGCGGACTTTGTTTGCCGGCGTGGGCTTCGTGCGTAGCAATCCGGCGATCCTCGGCACCATCTCGCTCGATTTGTTCGCGGTGCTGCTCGGCGGTGCCACCGCGCTGCTGCCGATCTATGCGCGCGACATTCTGCAGACCGGTCCATGGGGCCTCGGCCTCATGCGCGCGGCGCCGGCGGTCGGCGCGTTGCTGACCACCATCGTGCTGACGCGCTGGTCGATCAATCGCCGGGTCGGCATGCGGATGTTCCAGGCCGTCATCATCTTCGGCCTCGCGACAGCGGTGTTCGCGGTGTCGCAATGGCTGTGGTTGTCGGTCGCCGCGCTCGCGGTACTCGGCGCGGCCGATACGGTCAGCGTGGTGATCCGTTTCTCGCTGGTGCAGCTCGCAACCCCAGACGACATGCGTGGCCGGGTCGGCGCGGTGAACTACCTGTTCATTAATACCTCAAACCAGCTCGGCCAGTTCGAGAGCGGCGTCACCGCCGCATTGTTCGGCACCGTCCCGGCCGCACTGATCGGCGGCCTCGGGACCGTTGCCATCGCGTTGCTGTGGATGCGGCTGTTTCCGACGCTGCGCAATGTGGAGCGGCTGGAATAGGCGCGTCAGCGCTCGGCGAAGGCTAGCTTGGCACCGAGCGCGGCAAACGCGCCGGCAAAAGTGCGTCGCATCCAGGTCAGCACCCGTGGCCGTGTGATGACGTGGTTGCGGATCGACGCGGCGAACAGGCCGTAGAGCGCGAATACCACGAAGGTCATCAGCATGAATACCGCGCTCAGCAGCAGCATCTGCGACAGCGGATGCGCCTCGTCAGCACTGATGAACTGGGGCAGGAAGGCGAGGAAGAAGATCGACAGTTTCGGATTGAGGATGTTGATCAGGATCGCTGTGGTTATCACCTGCAGTGTGGACTGCGCGCTGTTGTCGGCTTCCACCTTCAGCGCGCCATGCTCCTGCAGCGTCTTCCAGGCCGTATAGAGCAGGTAGGCGACGCCGACATATTTGAACACCTGAAACGCCACGGCGCTGGTGTGCAGCAGTGCTGCGAGACCAAGGATCGCGGCGGCCATATGCGGAACGATGCCGAGCGTGCAACCGAACGCGGCGACGACGCTGCTGCGGCCTCCGCGCGAAAATCCGGTTGCTAGTGTGTAAAGGGCGCCAGTGCCCGGCGACGCCACCACGATCAGCGAGGTGATGAGAAATTCGATGGTCACGATGATGGCTCCGGCTCGCAAACTTGGATCGTCAGAATGTCGCTTGCGATCCTGTCAGGCAAGCACGTCGTCAGTTGCACACCTCGACATTGGTGAGGCCGATGCGCATGTCGCGCGACACCAAGCGGCAGCCGGGACGCACTGGACGGCAGCCGGCATTGTCGCAGACGATCTGGCCGGACGGCTGCGCGCGCGGCGTGCGGGCCTGAATCTGCGGGCGATCAAGCTCATCGCGCTCCCGGCGCGGCACGTTGCGCTTGGCCTCGGTGCGGCTGCGCTTCTTCTCGCATTCGTTATCATCGTTCAGGAACGTGCCGGCGCGGCACACGATCTTCACGCAGCGGTCGCCGTCCGCCTCTGAACCATGTGCACAGACCAGCGGGCAGACGCGGGACGACCTGGTCTTGATCGCGTCGAGCGCATCGGTGCTGGCTGCCTTGGCATCGAATTTGGTCGACGCGTAGCGATTGAAGCGTTCGAGCGACTTGCGGGAAGCCGCAGTCCATGTGTTGTCGACTGAGCCCTGCAGGCAGCCCACCCGCTGAAGCTCGACCTGGATCTGACGGGGTAGATCGGTCGGTGCGGGTGTTCGTGACACATCGGCTGTGGGGGAAGGGAGTGTCGCCAACTGCGGTCCGGCGGCAGGCGTGTCCAGCTTGCCGGCATCGACCCTGGCTTCCGCTGCCGCGCGGGCGCGCTCGCCGGCGGCGGCGCGTTCCTGCTCGGCGGTCTTGAGTTTCTCGGCAGCGATCCGGGCATCCTCGGCGGTCTTGGCATCGGCCGCTGCCTTGGTCTGTTCGGCCTTCCTGGCGCCTTCGGCAGCCAGACGGGCTTTCTCTTCAACGGCGAGGCGGGCTTTCTCCGCAGCAGCGGTATGGGCGTCCTCGGCTGCGAGCTTCGCTAGTTGGGATTTGGCCAGCGACGCATAGAAGCCGTCGGGGTGCTGGGTCAGGAACGCGTTCCAGCCGTCTCTGGTCGCAAGCTGCAAAGCCAGCTCGTAGTCACGGCGGGTTTCGGCCTGGACACTGACGGCGGGCGACGTGGCGACGGCAGCCACCGGGACCAGCGGCACGTCGTCGCCGCCGAGCGAACCGTAGACATACGGTTCCTGGCGGTTGCTGGTGTTCTTCATGACGTCGTCGCGGATGAAGCCGAAGGCCTTGCGGAGGTCGAGGCCAGGCGTCGCGATGTGGCGGACCAGCGCGGCCGTGAAGGGGCTGTTCTTGCTGTCGCCGTCCAGCGCCGTCGAGCCGGCCTTGGCCGAATAGGCGATCAGCGTGTTGGGGCTGGCCGGCTCCACCTTGGCGAGGCCGCGGGTGATCGCCCGGGATGCCGTGGTGCGCTTCATGTTCTTGATGAAGGGGTTGTCGCGGCAGGCATCGAGGATCACCAGCCGCAGCTTCCTGGCCGGCTCGATGGTCACGAGGATGCGCTCCAGCGAGAACGCCTCGTCATAGACGTCGGTGTCGCGTTCCAGCAGTGCGTCGACCGGAATCAGGTAATTGGTGCCATCGACCTCGATGCCGTGGCCGGCGAAATAGACCAGAGCAACGTCCGCATCGCGCGCCTTGTCCGCGAAATCGCGCAGGGCCCGGCGCATCTCAGTCGCCTTCAGATCCCGTCGGGCTTCGACAATGTCGAAATTCGCGGTCTTCAAGGTCTCGGTCATCGCCGCGGCGTCGTTGGCCGGGTTGGCGAGCTTAATGACGTTCTGGTAGGCCGAGTTGCCGATCACCAGCGCGACGCGTTTGTCGGCGAAGGCCGACTGACTGAGCAAGCTCAAGGCGAAGACTACGGAAGCCACAAGACCAAGGTTGCGCATCGGAAGCCCCGCAATTGCGACGGTCGAATTCGAGCAGCCTGGCCAGACGTCGCAGATCAGTCGGGACTGGCGTGCGTGGTTTGTCTTACGTGGTTTGTCGCGCAGCACTCTCCGAAGGTTCGATCACAGCGGCGCTCCGGGCGTCATCCATTTGAGCGATATCAGCATAACGAAGATGTGTTTGGGCGGGCGAGGCGGACGTGCCGGTTCGGTACGATTACGGCCGTCAAATACAATCCATGCACTTGCATCTTTTGCCGGGATAGGTGACAGGTTCCAGATGCGCTCCGCGCTTTTTGGAAGCAGTTATTCAGGGGATATCTCATGGCCACCTACAGCGTTGCCGTCATTGTCGGCAGCCTCCGCAAACAGTCATTCTCGCTCAAGGTTGCGAATGCACTCGCCCAGCTGGCGCCGCCGTCGCTGAAGCTGAACGTCATCACGCTGAACGAGCTGTCATTCTTCAATCAAGACCTGGAAGCCGCGCCGCCGGCCGACTGGGTCAAGTTCCGCGAAGCGATCCAGGCCTCGGATGCGGTACTGTTTGTCTCTCCGGAATATAACCGCTCAGTTTCGGGTGTCCTGAAAAACGCCATCGACGTCGGTTCGCGGCCCTATGGCAAGAGCTCGTTCCTCGGCAAGCCCACCGGCATCGTGGTTAGCTCGCCCGGTCCGATCGGTGGCCTGGGTGCAGCCCTCAGCTTGCGCCAGACCCTGCCGGGGATTGTCGGTCCCATCATGCAACAGCCTGAAATCTATCTGAATGCCGTCGGTGACGCGTTCAGTGAACAGGGCGAGATCGTCAAGGAATCCATCCGGCCGGTGCTGCAGGCCTATATCGACGCTTTCGCCGTCTGGGTCGACAAGCTGAAGAAATAACCGGCGCAAATTCAGGTTGCGGCCCGGTTGTTAGGTTCGCCTTAACCGGGCCGTCGCATTTTCGGGAATGGTCAAGCATACCCGCCTCAAATCGATCCTCACCGGGCTCGTGCTCTATGCACTGGCGGCGATGATGATCAGCTATTTCGGGGTCAATGCATATACCGGTAAATACGGCCTCAACGCACGTCAGGAGCTCGACCAGGAGATCGTCGCGCTGACCTCCGAACTGGTGCAATTGAAGAAGGAACGCACCAAGGCCGAGCAGCGCGTGGCGCTCCTGCGATCTGGTGGACTCGATCCCGACATGCTCGACGAGCGCGCGCGCTACCAGCTCGACTACGCGCATCCGCGCGACCTCGTGAAGGTCATCAAGCCAAACTAAGATTCTCTCTTCGGCGGCGAGTCGTCCTCGCATGAAGCAACACAGCTTTGCATCAAAGCTATGGATCGCTCGCGCCTGCTCATCGTGACGGCAACGTGACCACGACACGCGCTTTCATTCCTCAAATTACAAAACCGATCCAATTCGATTTCGAAAGTTTCACGCCTTCGCTGCAGTGCGAAACAACCGTGTGGCATTCCGCGCGACGCAATCCCTTTCAAGCCGCAAGCACTTGGAGTAGGAAGGGCCATTCACTCTCGCATCCGGAATTTTCATGGCCGCACCGAAGAAAAGCGTCGCTCCCGCAGGGCAGGCAACGAGCAATGGCGCAACCCCGTCATCGCCGCCAGATTTCACCCGCGATCAGGAGATGCACGCGCTTCGCGACATGCTGCTGATCCGGCGTTTCGAGGAGAAGGCCGGCCAGCTCTATGGCATGGGCGCGATCGGCGGTTTCTGCCATCTCTATATCGGTCAGGAAGCCATCGTCGTCGGCATGCAGATGGCATTGAAGGATGGCGATCAGGTCATCACGGGCTATCGCGACCACGGTCACATGCTGGCCTGTGGCATGGACGCCAAGGGCGTCATGGCCGAGCTCACGGGGCGCAAGGGCGGCTACTCCAAGGGCAAGGGTGGCTCCATGCACATGTTCAGCCGCGAGAAGAATTTCTATGGCGGCCATGGCATCGTCGGTGCGCAGGTGTCGCTCGGAACGGGTCTCGCTTTTGCCAACCGTTATCGCGGCAATGATCTCGTCAGCCTCGCTTACTTCGGCGACGGCGCGTCGAACCAGGGCCAAGTCTATGAGAGCTTTAACATGGCGGAGCTGTGGAAGCTCCCGGTGATCTACATCATCGAGAACAACCGCTACGCCATGGGTACCTCGGTGACGCGCTCCTCGGCTCAGACCGACTTCTCCAAGCGCGGCATCTCCTTCAACATTCCGGGCGAGCAGGTCGACGGCATGGACGTCCGCGCCGTGAAGGCCGCCGGTGACCGTGCGGTCGCCTGGTGCCGCGCCGGCAAGGGTCCGTTCATTCTGGAAATGCAGACCTATCGCTATCGCGGCCACTCGATGTCCGATCCGGCCAAGTACCGGACCCGCGAGGAAGTAGACAAAGTTCGCCACGATCAAGACCCGATCGAGCAGGTGCGCAACCGTCTGCTGGCCGCTGACGTGACCGAGCAGGACCTCAAGGCGATCGACGCCGAGGTGCGTGACATCGTCAACGCATCGGCGGATTTCGCGCAGCAGGACCCTGAGCCCGATGCATCCGAACTTTACACCGATGTGTACCGCTAAGCGCGCGGCTTAAAGACCGATCTGGAGTTATAATGGCCATTCAAGTTCTGATGCCCGCGCTGTCCCCGACCATGGAGAAAGGCAACCTCTCCAAATGGCTCAAGAAGGAAGGCGACACGATCAAGTCCGGCGATGTTATTGCCGAAATCGAGACAGATAAGGCGACGATGGAAGTCGAAGCGACCGATGAAGGGACGCTCGGCAAGATCCTGATCCCGGAAGGGACCAACGACGTCGCGGTCAACACGCCGATCGCGACCATCCTCGCCGATGGCGAAGACGCATCTGCCGCGGCGGGCTCACCGGCCCCCGCGAAGCAGGAGAAGGCCGCAGAATCCGCGCCGCCTGCTGCGGAAGCGAAATCTGCTCCGGCTCCGAAGGAAGAGGCTACAGCGCCAGCAGCTCCGACGGCTTCGATCCAGCCCGATCCTGAAATTCCTGAAGGCACCGAGATGGTGACCATGACCATCCGCGAAGCGCTGCGCGACGCGATGGCAGAGGAAATGCGCAGGGATGAAGACGTCTTCATCATGGGCGAGGAAGTCGCCGAATATCAGGGCGCCTACAAGGTGACCCAGAACCTGCTGCAGGAATTCGGCGCACGCCGTGTCATCGATACGCCGATCACCGAGCACGGCTTCGCCGGTGTCGGCGTCGGCGCGGCGATGTCCGGCCTGAAGCCGATCGTCGAATTCATGACCTTCAACTTCGCCATGCAGGCGATCGACCAGATCATCAACTCCGCAGCCAAGACGCTGTACATGTCCGGCGGCCAGATGACCTGTCAGATCGTGTTCCGTGGCCCGAACGGCGCCGCGGCGCGCGTCGGCGCCCAGCACAGCCAGGACTACTCGGCCTGGTACTCGCAGATCCCGGGCCTCAAGGTTGTCGCGCCCTATAGCGCCGCCGACTACAAGGGCCTGCTCAAATCCGCGATCCGCGATCCGAACCCGGTGATCTTCCTCGAAAACGAAATGCTCTACGGGCATTCCGGCGAGGTGCCCAAGCTCGACGACTACATCGTGCCGATCGGCAAGGCCAAGGTCGCACGTGTCGGCAAGGATGTGACGCTGATCTCGTGGTCGAACGGCATGACCTATGCTCTGAAGGCTGCCGAAGAACTCGCCAAGGAAGGTATCGAGGCGGAGGTTATCGACCTGCGCACGCTGCGTCCGCTCGATACCGACACCATCATCGAGTCCGTGAAGAAGACCTCGCGCGCCGTGACGGTGGAAGAAGGCTGGCAACAGTCGGGTGTGGGCGCCGAAATCGCCGCACGCATCATGGAGCACGCGTTCGACTATCTCGATGCGCCGGTCGCGCGCGTGTCGGGCAAGGACGTGCCGATGCCTTACGCCGCCAATCTTGAAAAGCTGGCGCTGCCGTCGGTGGCCGACGTCGTGGCTGCGGCCAAAGCCGTTTGCTATCGGTGAACCATGGCAGGTCCGAAGGAACAGCCACTGCCGCCGGATGTCATGGATCGCGAGGACGCCACCGAGGTGTTGCGCGCGTTCGTGCTGGATGGCGGGCTGTCCATCGCCTTCATGCGTGCCTTCGAGGAGCCCGACATGTGGGGGCTCCTGCTGGTCGATATCGCGCGCCATGCCGCACGCGCCTATGCGCGTGAGGCCAACTATTCCGAGGACGAGGCGCTGAACCGCATCGTCGAAATGTTCGAAGCTGAAATCGCGCGTCCGACTGACATGGGCAACACCACGCCGCGGTCGCAACAAGGTCACTGACAATGCCAATCAACATTCTGATGCCTGCGCTGTCGCCCACCATGGAAAAGGGCAACCTTGCCAAGTGGCTCAAGAAGGAGGGCGACAAGGTCAAGTCTGGCGACGTGATCGCGGAGATCGAGACCGACAAGGCGACGATGGAAGTCGAAGCTGTCGACGAAGGCACCATCGCCAAGATCCTGGTGGCGGAAGGTACGCAGGATGTTGCTGTGAACGCCGTCATCGCGGTGCTCGCCGCCGACGGTGAGGACGTGAAGGCTGCGAGTTCGGGGGCAGGGGCTGATAAGCCGAAGCCCGCGCCTGCTGCCGAAGCTCCCGCGCCGAAGCCTGCAACTGGTGCACCTGCGCCGGCTGCTGCTTCCGCAGCGAAAGCACCGGCACCGGCCGCTGCGCCAGCTCCGCAGCCGGCCGCCGCACAGAGCAATGGCGCGCGCGTATTTTCGTCACCGCTGGCGCGTCGTCTCGCCAAGGATGCCGGCATCGAACTCGGTCGTATCAACGGCTCGGGTCCGCATGGTCGTGTGGTCGCTGCGGATGTCGAGAAGGCGAAGTCCGGTGGTGGCCTGAAGGCACCTGCCGCGGCGGCTGGCGCTCCCGCAGGTGCAACTGGAGCGATCGGTGCGCCTGCAATGTCCGATCAGCAGATTCTCGGGCTGTACGAGCAGGGCGCTTACGAGAGCGTGCCGCACGACTCGATGCGCCGCACGATTGCGCAGCGTCTCACCGCCGCGACCAACTCGATGCCGACCTTCTATCTCACGGTCGATTGCGATCTCGGCAAGCTCTCCTCCGCGCGCGAGGAGATCAACGCTGCGGCCGGCAAGGACAAGGACGGCAAGCCGCTCTACAAGCTCTCGGTCAACGATTTCGTCATCAAGGCGATGGCCATCGCGCTGCAGAAGATTCCGGAAGCGAACGTGTCGTGGACGGAAGCAGCGATGCTCCGTCATAAGCATTCCGACATCGGGGTAGCGGTGGCGCTGCCGTTCGGCCTGATCACGCCGATCATCCGCCAGGCCGAGATCAAGTCCATTTCGGCAATCTCCAACGAGATGAAGGAACTTGCCGCGCGCGCCAAGGCCAAGAAGCTCAAGCCCAACGAATACCAGGGCGGCGCGTCATCCGTGTCCAACCTCGGCATGTTCGGCATCAAGGACTTCACGGCGGTGATCAATCCGCCGCAGTCCTCGATCCTTGCGGTTGGCACGGGCGAGGAACGGGCCGTGGTGCGCAATGGCCAGATCGTCGCTGCAACCATCATGAGCGTGACACTTTCCTGCGATCATCGCGCCATCGATGGCGCGCTCGGCGCCGAACTGATCACGGCATTCAAGAAGTTGATCGAAAATCCGGTGATGATGGTGGTGTAGTAACGCAGTTCTTTCTTCCCTCTCCCCTTGTGGGAGAGGGTGGATCGACCGCGCAGCGGTCGAGACGGGTGAGGGGTATGCACCAGCCGGTGTCCTATCAGAAGCGCGCGTTCGCCAAATCGCTGCGAGCGAATGCGACCGAGACTGAAAAGACGCTGTGGCGCCTGCTGCGATCCCGTCGTCTGACAAATCTAAAATTTCGCCGGCAGGTGCCGATTGGTCCTTGGATCGCGGATTTCGTGTCGTTCGAACGTCGTTTGATCGTGGAAGCCGATGGCAGCCAGCATGCGGAGAGTACGAGAGACCAACAACGAGACCGAGATCTGAAGGAGCGCGGATTTCGCACCCTGCGCTTCTGGAACAACGACATTCTGCAGCGCTCGGAAATGGTGCTTGAAGCCATTCTCGACGCTGCCCAGCATTACCCCTCACCCGTCTGCGCGCCTGACGGCGCGCATCCACCCTCTCCCACAAGGGGAGAGGGAAGAAAGAGCGAGTAACTCATGGCTGATAATTCCTTCGACGTCGTCGTCATCGGCTCCGGTCCCGGCGGCTATGTGACGGCCATTCGGGCCGCGCAGCTCGGCTTCAAGACAGCGATCGTCGAGAAGGCCTATCTCGGCGGCATCTGCAATAACTGGGGCTGTATCCCGACCAAGGCGCTGCTGCGCTCGGCGGAAATCTATCACTACATGCAGCATGCCAAGGATTATGGCCTGTCGGCGGACAACGTGACGTTCGACATCAAGGCCGTGATCGCGCGCTCGCGCGGCGTCGTGAAGCGCCTCAGCGGCGGCGTCGAATATCTGATGAACAAGAACAAGATCTCGATCATCTGGGGCGACGCGACCCTGGATGCGCCGGGCAAATTCACTGTCAAGAAGACGGAAGCCGCAGCACCCAAGGGCGCGCTCGGGGCAGGCAGCTATACTGCCAAGCATATCATCGTCGCCACCGGCGCCCGGCCGCGCGTGCTGCCGGGTCTCGAGCCCGACAAGAAGCTTGTCTGGACCTATTTCGAGGCCATGAACCCCGACAAGATGCCGAAGTCGCTGCTGGTGGTCGGCTCCGGCGCCATCGGCATCGAATTCGCATCGTTCTACAAGACCATGGGCGCCGACGTGACCGTAGTCGAGGTGCTGCCGCAGATCCTGCCAGTCGAAGACGCCGAGATCGCCGGTTTCGCCCGCAAACAGTTCGAGAAGCAGGGCATCAAGATCATGTCCGGCGCGAAGGTGACCAAGCTCGACAAGAAGTCGGATTCGGTCACCGTGACCATCGAAGATGGCAAGGGGGCTACCCAGCAACTCACCGTCGATCGCGTCATCTCGGCGGTCGGTGTGGTTGGCAATATCGAAGGCTTTGGCCTTGAGAAGCTCGGCGTGAAGACCGAGCGCGGCTGTATTGTGATCGACAAATACGGCAAGACCAACGTGCCCGGCATCTATGCCATCGGCGACGTCGCCGGTCCGCCGATGCTGGCCCACAAGGCCGAGCATGAGGGCGTGATCTGCGTCGAGGCGATCAAGGGGATGAACCCGCATGCAATGGACAAGTCGCTGATCCCGGGCTGTACCTATTGTCACCCGCAGGTGGCCTCGGTCGGTCTCACCGAAGCCAAGGCCAAGGAAGCCGGCAAGGACATCCGCGTCGGCCGCTTCCCCTTCGTCGCCAATGGCAAGGCGATCGCCCAGGGCGAGGACCAGGGCATGGTGAAGGTGATCTTCGACAAGAAGACTGGCCAGCTGCTCGGCGCCCATATGGTCGGCGCTGAGGTCGTCGAGATGATCCAGGGCTTTGTGGTCGCTATGAATCTGGAGACCACGGAAGAGGAACTCTTCCACACCATCTTCCCGCATCCGACCATCTCGGAGACGATGAAGGAAGCCGTGCTCGACGCCTATGGGCGCGTGCTGAATACGTAGTCGGAAGCATTTCCGATCGATAATTTTGATCGCCGCATCGTGAAGTTGCGGCGGGCTTACGTTCCGGTCTCCCGACGTTATCTGCCGTCAAGGTCAGACGCGAATGCGTCCAAGGCGCAAAGTGCTGTCATTTCCGAGTAACGCTAAATTCAGGGAGCTTTTCATGAAAACAACGATCACCACTGCCGCGGCTTCGGCCCTCATTGCTCTGATAATGTCCGGTGTCGCCACTGCGTCAGAGCAGCGCTCTGCACACCGGCATGCTCAACCGCAGGCCGTCACAACCCATGGCGACTCACGCGATGCCTTCGCCTATTACCCGGGCTGGGGCCGTGATCCCGTGCTCGTCCGCGGTGTTTATCCCGGGCTGGTCTACGGTGGTGCCACCTCCGCGCCCGCCGGACGTTGAGATCGGCAACGAATGGAAAGGTCGGCCTTGCGCCGACTTTCCGGTAACGCGGCAGCGATTTTAGCCTCGCTCAAAAGGGTTGCCGGTGCGCCACAAATGTTGCTTGGTTGCCACAGTCCCCCAAGATTTAACCCTGTCGTGCTGTGGGTATTGTAACCGCCGCTATTTGGCCACACGCCTTCGTGAAATCATTTCTCACCAGCCAGAAGGCTGGAGCGCTTTGTTGATCGGCGGGATGTCAGTGGGATTGTCCCGGATCGCCGAAGCGGCCTGAGAAACCAGGTTCGCGATGGACGCCAAGACGAACATCAAGTCGCGTTTGCCTAGCCGTCTTATGACGGAGGGCCGGGAGCAGGCGTCGCGTGGCGCGCTCCCCTGGGCGACGCTCCGGCGCGAACGGTTCATCGCCGGCCCCGTGCTGCGCGCGCAAGAATCTCGCACCGTCGAAATCTTCAAAAAGACACCATATGGCACCGATTTGAAGCGGGTGAGCCGTTATGTCGCCAAAGACATATTGGAAGTTGCCGACATACTGTTGCTGAAGACGACATTGCTCGATCACAGCCGGTCGCAGGGAGCGTGCCTTACTGCGACGGGGCAGATGATCGCGGAGAAAATGAAGCCCGTGACGCGGAATTCCCATCAGGACGTCATTCGTTCTGCCGACAAGCTGATCGCCGTTATCGGTGACCTTGTTGGATCGAAGGGGACTCTGGCTCCTGACACCTTCGAATCGATGGGCGGTAGCACCATCGGGCGCGAAACCGGTGAGGGCTGCCTTAACGTAAAATTGACCGACAAAGAATTGGCCGCGCACCCGACCAAACGGAAGCGTCGCGCGACTAACCATATGTCAGGGACGCTGTGGACATATGCCCAGCAGGTTGGATCGGCCATTGGTTGCGCCGTGACCCAAACCGGCCGGGCCCACGAGAAATACTGTTATGCGGATAGTTGAGCGTACCATTTTTGTAGCGTTTGCTTTGGGTGCCGCGTCAGTGGCCGCGCCGGCCTTTGCCTTTGACGGTGCGCCCGTTGGCAGCAGCGACGCGGCCCTGCCAGTTGTAACGACCATCCCCGGTGCTGCTCCGGTCTTGAAGAAGTCCGCCAAGCCTGACACCTCGCTGACTGCGCTCCAATATGCCGCCGAAGGCGGTCATCCGATCGCCCAGTGGAAGCTCGGCCGGATGTATGCCGACGGTAACGGTGTGGCACAGGACGACCTGCGCGCCTTCGAATATTTCAGCCGTATCGCCAATGCCCACGCCGAGGACTCGCCGTCCGCGCCGCAGGCCACCATCGTCGCCAACGCCTTCGTGGCGCTCGGTCGCTATTACCTCGACGGCATTCCGAATTCGAAGATCAAGGCCGACACCGAACGCGCGCGCGAGATGTTCTCCTACGCTGCGTCCTATTTCGGCAATGCCGACGCACAATACGATCTGGCCCGGCTGTATCTGAAGGGCATCGGTACCCCGCGCGACACCAAATATGGTGCCCGCTGGCTTGGCCTTGCTGCGCAGAAGGGCCAGCACCAGGCGCAGGCGTTGCTTGGCCAGATGCTGTTCAACGGTGAATCGCTGCCACGGCAGATGGCGCGCGGCCTGATGTGGCTGACGCTGGCCCGCGACAATGCCGGCCCGGACGACACCTGGATCCGCGATAGCTACAACAAGGCGATCGCCAAGGCCTCCGAAGACGACCGCGCCATGGCGCTGCAGATGCTTGAGCACTGGGTGTCCGGCAAACGGGACTGAGGGTTGTCCCGGACTAAGCGACCGTTTCCGAGCGCGATTACCTCACACTCGACTGTCGTCACCCGGCTTGACCGGGTGACCCAGTAATCGCCAGCCTTCATTATTATCAACGAGTGCTCGCGTCAGGCGCCGTCTCGGAACGTTGCCCCGGGCGTTTGCTGGATCGCCCGGTCAAGCCGGGCGATGACAATTTGTGTTTGGGGAGCGCTTGGCGACCGCCTTTACGCCGCCTCCAGATCCAGGTCGACCCACACCGGCACGTGATCGCTCGGCTTCTCCCAGGCGCGCACATACTTGTCGATGCCGACGTCGATGAGTTTGTCGCTGGCCTGCGGTGACAACAGCAGGTGGTCGATGCGGATGCCCCAGTTCTTTTGCCAGGCGCCAGCCTGATAGTCCCAGAATGTGTACTGGCCGGGCTCATCGGTGACGGCGCGCAGGGCGTCGGTCATGCCCAAGCCGAGCAGGGTCTGGAAGCTGGCACGGGTTTCCGGCTTGAACAGCGCGTCGTTGATCCAGGCCGCCGGATTATAGGCGTCGGCCGCCGCCGGGATGACGTTGAAGTCGCCGGCGAGAATCAACGGCTCCTCGGTCTTCAGCCGTAGTCGGGTGAACTCCTGTAGCCGGGACATCCATTTCAGCTTGTAGGGATACTTCTCGGTGTCGACCGGATTGCCGTTCGGCAGATACAGGCAGGCAACTCTGACCACCCCGGATTTCAGCGACACTACGCCTTCGATGAAGCGGGCATGAAGATCCTCGTCATCGCCCGCCAGCCGAGGCGTGGCTTCCTCCAGCGGATATTTCGAGAGCAGGGCGACGCCGTTGAAGGTCTTCTGGCCGTGGGTGACGACATTGTAACCGAGTGCCTCGATGGGCTCGCGCGGAAACGCCTCATCGAGGCATTTGATCTCCTGCAGGCAGACGATGTCCGGGGAACAGTCACGCAGCCATGTCACCAGATGGTCCAGCCGCTGGCGGACAGAATTCACATTCCAGGTGGCAATTCTCATCTGATGGGATTCCGGTAACAACAATGGCAAAAATACGTCAACGTGGCATACCATCATCCCTGCCAACATGATAAGCTTTAAGCCTAAAGCGCACAGACGCTGTCTTTAAAGCTGCCATGGGCGGGAAACGGGGGCGACCCGATCTTCTGTACCAGGTGACATGGACCATATGAAGAAACGCACATCGATCGCTCTACTCGTTCTCGTCGGCGCTGCCGCGGTTGCGGCCTACACGACGCGCTCCTCGTGGACCGGTGGCAACACCAATACACAGGCCCCGCAGCGCGCGCGGATCGTTGCGGTCGAGATTGCCAAGGCGGAACGCAAACCGGTTCCGGTCGATGTCGATTCGATCGGTACAGTAACGCCGATTTCGAGTGTCGCGCTCAAGTCGCGGGTGGAAACCACCATCACCTCGGTGCATTTTGAAGACGGCGCCAAGGTCAAGGAAGGCGATCTGCTGTTCACCCTCGATTCGCGGCAGATTGATGCCCAGATCGAGCAGGCCGAAGGCACGCTGGCCCGCGATCAGGCCCAACTGGCCGGTGCGGAACGCGACGTGCGGCGCTTTACCGATCTGATCGGGAAGGGCGCGACCACCCAGGTGAGCGTCGATAATGCCAAGACCCAATCCGACATCCTGGCCGGAACCATCCGGGCCGATCAGTCGGCGCTCGATAATCTCAAGGTCCAGAAGAGCTACACCATCATTCGCGCGCCGTTCTCCGGCCGGATCAGTGCAGCCAATGTGAAGGTCGGCAATTTCGTGCGCCCGGCTGATACGGCGCCGCTCGCCACCATCAATCAGATGGCTCCGGTCTATGTCTCCTTCGCCATTCCGCAACGTGTGCTTGGCGATCTGCGCGAAGCGATGGCGGCGGGATCGACCTCGGTCATTGCGACCATCCCGAACAGCGGCCGTTCTGAAACCGGCAAGGTGGCGATGGTGGAAAACACTGTGGATTCCACCACCGGCATGGTCACTGTGCGCGGCATCATGAGCAATCCGAACGAAACCCTGTGGCCGGGCATTCTGGTACAGACCAAATTGATCGTGCGCACCGAGGACGGCGTTGTTGTACCCACCGTGGCCGTGCAGCGCAGCCAGACCGGGAACTTCGTCTTCATGGTGAAGGACGGCGTCGCCCGTGTTCAGCCTGTCGAAGTCGATCGGACCTTCCAGGGGATTTCGGTGATCTCGTCGGGTTTAAAAGGGGATGAGGACGTCGTCGTCGACGGCCAGCTCTTGCTGACACAAGGCACACGGGTCGAAGCCCGGGCTCGCAAGGCCGGGGCATAAAACATGACCCTCTCGGAGCTCTGCATCCGTCGCCCTGTGATGACCACGCTCATCACGGCGACGATTATCGCGTTTGGCATTTTCGGTTTCCGGCTGCTGCCGGTGTCGGCGCTTCCGAAAGTGGACTTTCCGACCATCGCGGTGACGGCGACCCTGCCAGGCGCCAGCGCCGACACGATGGCGGCCTCGGTCGCCGGCATCATTGAGCGTCAGCTCTCGACCATCGCTGGTATCTCTTCGATGTCGTCGAGCTCGTCGCAGGGAACGACCCAGATCATCATTCAGTTCGATCTTAACCGCAATATCGATGCGGCGGCGCTGGACGTGCAGACCGCGCTGACGATCGCACAGCGCCGGTTGCCGATCGAAATGACGATCCCGCCGAGCTTCCGCAAGGTGAATCCCGGCGACTTTCCGGTGCTGTTCATTGCGCTGAGTTCATCGACGCTGCCGCTCTCGGCCGTCAATGAATTCGGCGATATCACCATCGGACAGGCGCTGTCGCAGATCCCCGGCGTGGCGCAGGTGCTGATCTATGGTACGCAGAAATTCGCCATTCGCGTCCAGGCCGATCCCGAAGCTGCGGCGGCTCGTGGATTGTCGCTTGAAGATATCCGCACGGCGGTGTCACGCGCGAACTCTTCGACGCCGGTCGGAACTCTGAACGGACCGAAGCAGGACATCTCGTTGCAGGCATCCGGACAGATGTCCAAGGCCGCCGACTATGGCCAGGTCGTTGTCGCCTGGCGCAATGGCTCGCCGGTCAAGCTGAACGAAGTCGCCAAGATCTATGACGCCGTCGAAAACGACAAGGTCGCGACATGGTTGAATGGTGAGCGCGCCATCGTGCTGGCGATCCAGAAGCAACCCGACGCCAACACGGTCGCTGTGGTCGACGGCGTCCGCGCCAAGTTGCCGTCGCTGCGCGCGCAATTGCCGCCATCGGTCGAAGTCAATATGATGATGGACCGCTCGATCTCGGTCCGCGAAGCCGTCGCCGACGTCGAGGAGACATTGCTGATCGCCGTTGTGCTGGTGATCTTCGTGATCTTCCTGTTCCTGCGCTCAGCCTCCGCGACCTTGATCCCCGCACTGGCGGTGCCGATCTCGATCTTCGGCACATGCGCCGCGATGTACATGCTGGACTACTCCATCAACAACATGACGCTGCTGGCGTTGACACTGTCCGTCGGCTTCGTTGTCGACGACGCCATCGTCATGCTGGAGAATATCGTCCGGCACATCGAACTCGGCATGAAGCCGTTCGATGCGGCCCTGAAGGGCGCGCGCGAAATCGGTTTCACCATCGTCTCGATCACCTTCTCGCTGATCGCGGTGTTCATTCCCGTGCTGCTGATGGGCGGCATTGTCGGCCGCGTGTTCCGTGAATTCGCGGTGACGATCGCGGTGGCGATCATCGTCTCCGGTTTCGTGTCGCTGACGCTGACGCCTATGCTCTGCGCGCGAGTGCTCAAGGCGCACAATCCCGAGCACAAGGAAAATTTCATCCTGCGCGGTTTCGAGCGCATATTTGCGGCCTGGCTGCGCGGTTACGAATGGGCGCTCGATCGCGTACTGGCACACAAGGGCATCATGCTGGTGGTGACACTCGCGACCCTCGGCGGCACCGTCTATCTCTACAACATCGTACCAAAGGGCTTCTTCCCGCAGGAGGATACCGGGTTCCTGACCGGTACGACCGAAGCCGCAACCGATACGTCCTTCGAAGCGATGAGTGCGCGGCAGCAGGCGCTTGCTGATCTGCTGAAATCCGATCCTGCCGTCGAATACATCAACAGCACCGTGGGCTCCGGCGGTCCGAATGCGACGGCGAATTACGGTCGTCTGTTCGTTGCGCTGAAACCGCGCCAGGATCGTGATCCCGCGCAGGTGGTGATGACGCGGCTGCGCCAGAAGTCGTTGGCCGTTCCTGGCTTGCAGGCCTTCTTCCAGAGCATCCAGAATCTGAACATCGGCGGCCGACCGTCGAAGAGCCAGTATCAATACGTGCTTCAGGGCAGCGACACCGACACGCTGTATCGCGTATCGCCGGAGATGCGCGACCGCATCGCCAAGGTGCCGGGCCTGCTCGACGTGACCACCGACCTATACATCAAGAACCCGCAAATGACGGTCGATATCGACCGCGAAAAGGCGGCGGTCTACGGCGTCACCGTCGATCAGGTTCGTAACCAGCTCTATAATGCGTTCGGCTCGCGTCAGGTCGGCACCATCTATATGCCGACCAACGACTATCAGATCATTCTGGAAGCACAGCCGCAGTTCCGGATCGATCCGAGCGATCTCTCCAAGCTCTATATGAAGACATCGAACAACCAGACCATTCCGCTGAGTGCGGTCGCGCGTCTGGTACCGACGGTTGGGCCGCTGCAGATCAACCATCAGGGTCAGCAGCCGGCTGTGACGATCTCGTTCAATCTGGTGCCCGGCTATTCGCTGGGTTATGCGGTCGACCAGATCACGCAAATCGAGGCGGATTCCAAACTGCCGGTGACCATCGCCACGGGCTTCTCTGGCACGGCGCAGGTGTTCCAGGATTCGTTGCGCGGGCAGGGCGTACTGATCCTCGCCGCCGTGTTCGCGGCCTTCGTGATCCTCGGCATCCTCTATGAGAGCTTCATCCATCCGATCACGATCATCTCCGGCCTCCCGTCGGCGGGCATCGGCGCGATCCTGACCTTGATGCTGTTCAAGATGGAGATGTCGGTCATCGCCATGATCGGCATCGTCATGCTGGTCGGCATCGTCAAGAAGAACGCCATCATGATGGTCGACTTCGCACTCGAGCGTCGTCGCGTCGGCCTCTCGGCCGAACATGCGATCCGCGAAGCCGCGCTGCTGCGTTTCCGCCCGATCATGATGACCACTTTCGCGGCCATCTTCGGCACGCTGCCGATCGCGCTCGGTGCCGGTGCCGGCGCCGAATTGCGTCAGCCACTTGGCGTAGCGGTGGTCGGCGGTCTGTGTGTCTCGCAATTGCTGACGCTGTTCATCACGCCGGTCATCTACATCTATCTCGACCGCATCGACCGCAAGCTGAAGCGCAAGCTGCAGCCGCAGCTCGAGGAAGAAGACCACGACGATCGTCCGCGCGTCGTGGCTGCGGAATAGGGTGTCTTCGATGCCGGTTAGAACACTCACTGCGGCCGCTTTGCTGGCCGCTTTCGTTGTCGCGCCGGTCCGTGCCGACGATCGGATCGAAATCTTCGACGCCCATATGCATTACAACTGGGAGCCGAAGCCGTATTATCAGCCCGACGAAGTGCTAGAGGTTTTCAGGAAGAATCGCGTCACCGGCATTCTCGCCACTAGCCGCCCGAACACCGGCACCCATGTGCTGATGGACGGCAAGGCCAGTGGCAAGGCAGGCGATCTGCAGGTCGTGCCGTTCATCCGGCCGTATCGCGTGCGCGCCGATATCGGCAGCTGGTTCAACGATCCCGTAATCTTCGATCTCGTGCAGGAGGAGTTCAAGCGCGGCTACTATCGCGGTGTCGGCGAATTCCATCTGACCGGCAAGGCGGCCGATACCGAGATGGTCAAGAAGACCGTCGACTTTGCCGTCGCCAACAATCTCTATTTGCACGCCCATGCCGACGACGAAGCGGTTGAGATTCTGATGCGGCACAATCCGCGTGCGCAGATTATCTGGGCGCATACCGGCTTCAGCCTCGCGCCGGACCGTGTCGCAGCTATGCTGATAAAATACCCGAAACTGTGGGGTGAATTGTCTTACCGCAGCGGCATCGTGGACGGATCAGGCAAACTGACGCCGCAATGGCGCGTGCTGTTCGAGCGCTACCCCGATCGCTTCCTGCTGGGCTCCGACACCTGGGTGCCGGAACGCTGGGCGAGCTATGGCGATATCATGGATGGCTATCGCGCATGGCTGGCGCAACTGCCGCCGGCGGTCGCTAAACAGATCGCGCACGGCAATGCGCGGGCGCTGTTCGCCGAGAAATAGACCGATCTAAAAGAGCCGAATAGAGGTCAGATCGAGAAGCTGGTCCCGCAACCGCAGGACGCCGTCGCGTTCGGATTGACGACGCGGAACGAGGCGCCGATCAGGTCATCGACGAAGTCGAGTTCGGAGCCGGCCAGGAACGGTGCTGAGGAGGGGTCGACCAGCACCACGGCGCTGTCACGTTCGATCAGGATGTCGTCGTCCGCCTTGGCGCGCTCGACATCGAACTTGTACTGGAAGCCGGAGCAGCCGCCGCCTTCGACCGACACGCGGAGCATGGCGCCGTTGCCTTCGGTCTTGAGGATCTCGCCGATCCGGCGCGCAGCACGCGCGCTGACGGTGAGGGGGGCCTCGGTGACTGCAGTGTCGGTCATATCTGGCTCTCCGGGCAGGATTCGAACCATTTGAATCTGCCGCTCCCCATAGTTAAGTGCGGCAGGCTCAGGAATCAATTGGATCAAGGATAAACACGCCGTGTCGGTCGGAATGGCTGCTTCCCGCGCACCCTATGCCTGCGACCCCGATCGCAGCCGCGGACGGCTGTTTTCCGAGGCTCCGAGCCGGACCCGCAGCGCGTTTCGCCGGGATTGCGACCGGGTCATCCACTCGACTGCGTTTCGCCGGCTGAAGCACAAGACCCAGGTCTTCGTGTTCCATGAGGGCGATCATTACCGCACCCGTCTCACCCACACGTTGGAAGTGGCGCAGATCGCCCGCGCCGTGGCCCGGCAACTGGGGCTCGACGAGGATCTGACCGAGACCCTGGCACTGGCCCATGATATCGGCCATCCGCCGTTCGGCCATGCCGGCGAGCGGGCGCTGGACGCCTGTCTTGAGGCCCATGGCGGCTTCGATCACAACGCCCAGACCCTGCGCCTCGTCACGTCGCTTGAGCATCGCTATCCGGAATTCGATGGCCTCAACCTGACCTGGGAAACCCTCGAAGGCATCGTCAAGCACAACGGGCCGCTGACGGACGCGTCAGGCGCTCCCGTGGGACGTTATGCCACCCATGGCGTGCCCTTCGGGATCACCGAATATGACCGCACCTTTGATCTGGAGCTGTCGAGCTTCGCTTCGCTGGAAGCTCAGGTTGCGGCGATTGCCGATGATATCGCTTACAACGCTCATGACATCGATGACGGATTGCGCGCCGGGCTGTTCACCGTCGATGACCTCAAGGCGATGTCGCTCACGCAAGACATGATCGCCAAGATCGACACGCGCTATCCCGGTCTCGATGAGAGCCGCCGCGGCGCCGAACTGGTGCGCGAGCTGATTTCCTATCTGATCGGTGCGGTCGTCGGCGAGACGGAACAACGACTAGCCGCGTTGTTGCCGCAATCCGCGGAGGACATTCGCCGCGGCGGGCGCAAGCTCGTCGCGTTTCGTGCCGACGCGGCAGAAGCCGAAGCTGGGATCAAGGCCTTCCTCTGGCAGCACATGTATCGCCATGAGCGTGTCATGCGGGTGATGGTCGAGGCCGAATGTCTGGTTACCGACCTGTTCGCACGCTATCAGCGCGCGCCCGAGGATCTGCCGCCTGAATGGCTGCCCCCTCAAGGCGCCGAGCCAGAATCGGAGGGCGAACAGGCGCGCCGGATCGGCAATTTCATTGCCGGGATGACCGACCGTTTTGCCATCACCGAACATATCCGGCTCTTTGACTCGACCCCCGAATTGCGTTAGGCGAAGGCTTCTAAGTGCCTTTCGGGGCTACAGATTTCGGTCCTTGCCCACTTGGCGGATCGGCCGTCAAAGAATTGGCGGAGCGCCCCCGAAACCGCTATTCCATCCTGATGCAATCCTGCCGGAATCCTCCGGCGCAAGCTGGTTCCCGTATCGCCATGGCCTCGACTGTTCCGACCCCGCATCTGTTCGCCAACGTGCTCGCGCGCGTTCACGCGATCTGCAACGCCCTCGTCAGTGAAGGCGTGTTGCCCGCCGGCATCGATCTGTCGCGCGTCGTCGTCGAGCCGACCAAGGATGTGTCGCATGGCGACATGGCGAGCAATGCCGCGATGGTGCTGGCGAAAGAGGCGAAAGCCAAGCCGCGCGATCTGGCTGACGCTATCGCTGCGAAGCTGCGCGAAGACGATCTGGTGACGTCGGTGGATGTCGCCGGACCCGGCTTCATCAATCTCACGCTGAAGTCGTCGGCCTGGGCCGATGCGCTGCGCGCGGTGTTGCGCGACGGTGCCTCGTATGGCCGGAGCGCGGTCGGAGCCGGTGAGAAGGTCAATGTCGAATACGTCTCGGCCAATCCGACGGGACCGATGCATGTTGGCCATTGCCGCGGCGCCGTATTCGGCGATGCGCTGGCGAGTCTGCTCGATTGCGCCGGTTATGACGTTACCCGCGAATACTACATCAACGACGCCGGTGCGCAGGTCGACGTACTCGCGCGCTCCGCGCATTTGCGTTACCGCGAGGCGCTCGGCGAAGCCATCGGCGATATTCCGGAAGGCTTGTATCCCGGCGACTATCTGGTGCCGGTGGGGCAGGCGCTCGTGGCTGAGTACGGCGCTGCGCTGAACCAGATGCCCGAGGACAAGTGGCTGCCGATCACGCGCGCCAAGGCCATTTCCATGATGATGGAGATGATCAAGGGCGATCTCGCCGCACTGAACATCTCCCACGAAGTGTTCTTCTCCGAGCGTTCGCTGATCGCAGGTAGTACCGATATGGTCGGCGCGACCATCGATTTCCTGCGCGCCAAGGGCGACGTCTATGAGGGCCGTTTGCCGCCGCCGAAGGGCAAGCCGATCGACGACTACGAAGACCGCGAGCAGACCCTGTTCCGCGCCACCGCCTATGGTGACGACGTCGATCGCCCGCTTCTGAAGTCGGACGGCGGCTACACGTATTTTGCGTCCGATATCGCCTATCACAAGACCAAGTTCGACCGCGGCTTCCTCAACATGGTCGACGTCTGGGGCGCCGATCACGGCGGCTACATCAAGCGTGTGCAGGCGGCGATCAAGGCGGTAACGGCAGGGAAGGCCGAGCTCGACGTCAAGATCGTGCAGCTTGTGAAGCTGCTGCGTAACGGCGAGCCGGTGAAGATGTCGAAGCGCTCCGGCGATTTTGTCACCCTGCGCGAAGTGGTCGACGAGGTCGGCTCCGACGCAGTGCGCTTCATGATGCTCTTCCGCAAGAACGACGCGGTGCTGGATTTCGACCTCGCCAAGGTGATCGAGCAGTCCAAGGACAATCCGGTTTTCTACGTCCAGTACGGGCATGCCCGCGGCCATTCGATCTTCCGCAATGCGCGGGAGATGCTGGCCGACCTGCCTCTGGAAACCGAGGCGCGCATTGCCTATCTGAAAGACGCGGTGATGGAGCGGCTCGACGATATCGCCGAGCTGGGCCTGATGCGGCAGTTAGCATTGTACCCACGGATGATAGAATCGGCGGCTACGGCGCATGAGCCGCACCGCATCGCTTTCTATCTGTATGATCTCGCCAGCGAATTTCATGCGCTCTGGACGCGCGGACGGGATATGCCTCATTTACGCTTCATTATCACTAATGATGCAGAACTTACCAAAGCGCGATTGGCACTCGTCCAGAGCGTCGTCTCAGTCTTGGCTTCGGGCCTCGCCGTTCTCGGCGTCACCGCACCGGACGAGATGCGGTAGACAGGGGGACGGCCGCTCACATGGGGATCTGTGGGTGGTTCTTGATAGCAGCTGTTTCGTTTGAAAAGCGGGTTGGCGGCTTTCCCGAAGGGGATGCGACATCACAATGGCTAATCGATACCAGAACCGACCTTTCCCAGCGGATGACGATTACGGCCGCGACGCTCAATCGCGGACGAAGGGCGAGGGCGATCCGCTCGCCGAACTCGCGCGGCTGATCGGGCAAACCGACCCGTTCGCGAGCAACAGCCGCCCTGCGCCTGCGCCGCGCCAGGCTGAACCGGCCTATCAGGACGAGCCGGAATATGAGGAAGAACCCGCGCAGCCCGGCCCGCCGCCATGGATGCAGCGTGCAGCAGCCCACGAGCCGCAGCAGCAGGAATTCGAAAATCTTCATCCAGTGCAGCGTTACGGCGCTCAGCATCAGGAGCCGCAGCATCTGCAGCCGGAGGCCGATTATCATCAGGCGCCGGCATTTGCCGCGCATACGGATCATCAGGCGCAGGACTATCAGGGCCAGTACGACCAGGCTCACGCGCCGCATGATCCCAATCGTTATGACGATGCGCTGTATGGCCACGCCGATGGCGCACAGGCCCAGCATCCGCACGACGATCAATACCAGGACGATCCTTACGCCTATCAGGACGGCTATGCCGAGCAGGAAGAGGCGCCGAAGCGTCGCGGTGGCATGGCGACCGTCGCCGTCGTGCTGGCGCTGGCCGTAGTCGGTACCGGTGCTGCCTTCGCCTATCGTACATTTATGGGGTCGGCGCGCACTGGCGAACCGCCGGTGATCAAGGCCGAGCCCGGTCCAAACAAGATCGTCCCGCCGTCGGCGACAGCCGCGGCCGACGGCAAGCCGATTCAAGATCGTCTCGGCGGCGCAGCCCCCGAGCGGTTGGTGTCGCGCGAAGAGCAGCCCGTCAACGTGCAGGATGCCACCAAGGCTGGTCCGCGTGTGGTGTTCCCGCCGCTGAACCAGAACGCCAACCCGCCATCCACCGCCAGCGTGTCGCCATCCAACAAGCCGATGGTCGGCAATGGCGCGATGCAGGGCGATGAGCCCCGCAAGATCCGTACTTTCGCCGTCAAGGGTGACCAGTCCGACGCCGGAGCCACACCGGCCGCGCGTCAGGCGCCGGCCCGCATCGCCGCTCCGGCAGCGGTTCCTGCAGCCGCGCCCGCTGCGGCACCGCGCGCGACCAATGCCAACGCATCAGCCAATGCCCCGATGTCACTGTCGCCGCAGGCTGCGCCTCCGGCTGCAGCCGCTCCACCGGCGCCCTCACGTATGGCCTCGACCAACCCGACCCAGCAGGCGGCCCCGGTCGCCTCCGGCGGCAGCTATGTGGTCCAGGTATCGTCCCAGCGGTCGGAGGGTGATGCGCAGGCGTCGTTCCGCGCCCTGCAGACCAAGTTCCCCTCGGTGCTGGGATCGCGTGCGCCGTTGATCAAGAAGGCCGACCTTGGCGACAAGGGGACCTATTATCGGGCCATGGTCGGACCGTTCGGCTCGCAGGAAGAAGCCTCGCAGGTCTGCGGGAACCTGAAATCTGCCGGCGGACAGTGCGTCGTCCAAAGGAATTAACGGCCGTTTCCTTGACCCTGGGCGTTGATGGGGGCTAATCGGCCCCATGAGCACACGCGCATTCATCACCGGTGTATCTGGGCTGGAGCTGACCGCTGAAGAGCGCGCATTTTTGCGCGCAGAACGGCCGTGGGGCTTCATTCTCTTCAAGCGTAATATTGATAATCCCGCCCAAGTCGCTCGACTTGTAGAAGATTTACGCGGCACGACCGGTGATCTCGATGCGCCGGTCCTGATCGACCAAGAAGGCGGGCGTGTGCAGCGTCTGGGACCGCCGCACTGGCCGGTCTATCCGCCCGGTGCTGTGTTCGGCACGCTCTATGACGCGGACCCGGAAGCAGGCCTCAGGGCTGCCTGGCTCAGTTCACGGCTCATTGCGAGTGACCTTGTGGACCTCGGCATCACCGTGGACTGCCTGCCGTTGGCGGACGTCCCAGTGGAGGGCGCTGATGCCGTGATCGGCAATCGCGCCTACGGCACCACGCCAGGCAAGGTCGCGACCATCGCCCGCGCGGTGACCGAAGGGCTGTCGCAGGGTGGCATTCTACCAGTGCTCAAACACATTCCCGGCCATGGTCGGGCCACGGCCGACACCCATTTCAAGTTGCCGATCGTAGATAACGCGAAGAGTGAGCTCGAAGCCTCTGATTTCGAAGCGTTTCGTCCGCTAGCCGACCTGCCGATGGCGATGACTGCACATGTTGTGTTTAGCGCTCTGGACGCCACCCAACCGGCCACGACTTCTGCGACAATTATCGAGCAGGTGATTCGCGGCAGTATCGGGTTCCAAGGTTTGTTGATGAGTGATGACGTGTCCATGAATGCTCTGGCGGGATCGATCGCGGAACGCACGCGGGCGATCGTCAGCGCCGGGTGCGACATGGTCCTGCATTGCAACGGCAAGCTGGACGAGATGCGTGACGTCGTCAGCGAGACCCCGGTTCTGGCCGGGAAGGCGCTTGAGCGAGCCAAGGCGGCTCTTGCTGCTCGCCGTCAGCCGCAGCCGTTCGACCGTACCGCCGGCCGCGCCGAACTGGACGCCTTGATCGCTCGAGCAGGAGCTAGTGCATGAGCGCTGAGATTTTGTCGTTTGAAACCGGCCTGCCGGCAGAGGTCGTTCCCGATGACGAGCCGTCGCTGGTCGTCGACGTCGAAGGTTACGAAGGCCCGCTCGACCTATTGCTCGCGCTTGCGCGGCAACAGAAGGTCGACCTGCACAAGATTTCGATCCTCGCGCTGGCCGACCAGTATCTGCTGTTCATCGAAGCCGCGCGGAAGATCCGTCTGGAACTGGCTGCCGACTATCTGGTGATGGCGGCGTGGCTGGCATTCCTGAAGTCGCGCCTGCTGCTGCCGGATACGACGGTGCCGGGCGAAGGCCCGAGCGCCGAGGATATGGCGACCGCGCTGGCCAACCGGCTGCGCCGCCTCGAAGCCATCCGCGAAGCCTCGAACAGGCTGATGACCCGGCCGCAGCTCAACCGCGACATCTTCCCGCGTGGCGTTCCCGAGTCGATCGCCGAAGTGAAGCATCCGCGCTTCACGGCGACGCTTTACGATCTGCTGTCAGCTTATGCGACCCAGCGCCAGGCTCGCGTGCTGACGCGCGTCCATCTCGCCAAGCGCACCGTTTGGTCGCTGAGCGAAGCGCGCGCCTCGCTGGAACGGTTGGTCGGCATGGCAGAGGACTGGAGCCGTCTCGATGAATATCTGCTGGCCTATGTCGCCGACCCCGCGCAGCGCGCGACGGTGATGGCCTCGAGTTTTGCAGCTGCGCTTGAACTGGTCCGTGAGGGCACGCTCGACCTCAGCCAGAAAGAAGCATTCGCGCCTTTGTATTTCCGCAAGCACATCGCCCAGCCTGTGCAGGTGGAGCCGGAAGTTCCGGCCGAGTAAGTGGAAGAAGGAGATCCAGACATGGCAAGCCTCGCCGAGAAACGCATCGACGATGTCGAGGATCAGATCGTGCAGTCCGAGGGACAATCCGAGGTCCAGTCGGAGGCGCGCCCAGAAGAATTGCGCCTGCTCGAAGCGCTGTTGTTCGCATCCACCGAGCCGCTCGACCAATCCGCGCTGGCCAAGCGCATGCCGGATGGCGTCGATATCAAGGCGGCACTGGCGCAGTTGCAGGCCGATTACGCCATGCGCGGCGTCAATCTGGTCCGTGTCGCCAACAAATGGACGTTCCGCACCGCCGGTGACCTGTCCTGGCTGATGACCCGCGAGACCACCGAAACCCGCAAGCTGTCGCGTGCGGCGATCGAAGTGCTCGCCATCGTTGCCTATCACCAGCCGGTGACCCGCGCCGAAATCGAAGATATTCGCGGCGTCATCACCTCCAAGGGCACGCTCGACGTGCTGTTGGAAACCGGCTGGATCAAGCCGCGCGGCCGTCGCAAGACGCCGGGCCGTCCGCTGACCTTCGGTACCACCGAGAGCTTCCTGTCGCAGTTCAGTCTTGAGGCACTCGGCGATCTGCCGGGTCTTGAGGAACTAAAGGGCACGGGTCTGCTGGATTCGCGGCTGCCGTCCGGCTTCAGCGTGCCCAATCCGTCCGACGATCCGACGCTCCGCGAGGACGAGGATCCGCTGGAGGGCGGCGAACTGGAACTGGCGCTGTCGGCACCCGATCCGGAATTCCCCGAACTGCAGCTCAAGGAGCCCGAAGCCGGGACTGTCGGATACGCTGGTGAGGCCCAGGCATTTGCCGAGGCCAAGGCCGAATTCACTGAAACGGCAGATGTTGTGGAGCCAGAGAGCGAAGCGGCCGAGGTCGCGGAACTTGAAGCGCGTGATCTCGACGTGATCGAGCCCGAGCAAGGCGAGGCCGAAGCGGCTGAAGTCGCAGAGTCCGAGTCGGATGAAGACGAGACCGCTGAGCCCGAAACGGCCGAACTCGACGACGATGAAGACGATTCCGACGACGCGGAAGACGACGAGCTCGACGAGGACGATCAGGACGAAGATGAGCCGGATGACGCTGAGCCGGACGCAACCGACCGGGACGACGACCGCAAGCACTGATCGCGGCATTAACGCTCGCGGCATTGCGCCGCGACATCCGCGATTCCACGAGGGTTAAGTCCTTGTTTTTGACACCCCCGCAGCCTACGTTCCGGTCAGATCAGGCCGGGCGACTGGCCGCGTGTTTGGAGGGTTAGCAGGATGGGTTCACTCAGCATTTGGCACTGGATCGTCGTGATCGGAGTGGTCCTGCTGTTGTTCGGGCGCGGCAAGATTTCCGACCTGATGGGCGACGTTGCGCAGGGCATCAAGGCCTTCAAGAAGGGCATGGCGGACGACGACAAGCCGGCAGACAAGCCGACCGAGCCGGTCCGCACTATCGACCAGACCCCGCCGGCGCCGACCGCCAACCGTACGGACGTCGGCAGCAAGGTTGTCTGAGGTTCCGAAGGGATTGTCCTGAGGGATCGCGGCGGCCATTGAAGGAGACGCGGGCTTGTCCAGCCTCGCGTGAGCGGATTTTTACATGTTCGACATCGGGTGGAGTGAACTGGTCGTCATCGCCGTCGTCGCGCTGATCGCCATCGGCCCGAAAGAACTACCCGGCGTGCTGCGCATGGTCGGGCAGTGGATGGGCAAGGCCCGCAAGATGGCCTCGGAATTCCAGGGCCAGTTCAACGAGGCGATGCGCGAAGCCGAAATGGCCGACGTCAAGAAGGCCTTCGACGACGTGAAGGACGCCGCCTCCGGCTTCACCACCAATAATATCATGACCTCGCTGACCAAGGACGTCAGTGACGCTATGGCCATCGACAAGGCCGACAATCTCGATACGCCTCCGGCCGTGCCCACCACGCCTGAGTTGCCGACACCGGAGACCTTCGTTGAGGCCGAAACGCATGCGCAGGAAACTGCCGCGGTAAACGAGCCGCTGGCCATTACCCGGGAAGTTCAGCCGTCGCCAGTCGAAACCCACGCTGCCGACAATGATGGCGCAACAGCCCCCGACGCGGCCAGTCCCGACGTTCTGAAGGACGCCAAAGCGTCATGAGTGCCGAAGATATCGAAGCCTCCAAGGCTCCCTTGATGGATCACCTGATCGAGCTGCGGTCGCGGCTGATCAAGGCGCTGCTCGCATTTGCCGTGGCCTTCATCTTCTGCTTCTTCTTCGCCAAGCAGATCTATAACGTGCTGGTCTGGCCGTTCGTCTGGGTCGCCGGCCCGGAGAACTCGAAGTTTATCTACACCGCGCTGCTGGAATACTTCCTGACCCAGTTGAAGCTCGCGATGTTCGGCGCCGGCTTCATCTCGTTCCCCGTGATCGCCGCGCAAATCTACATGTTCGTGGCGCCCGGCCTCTACAAGCACGAGAAGGGCGCATTCCTGCCGTATCTGATCGCGACGCCGATCTTTTTCGCGCTGGGCTCGCTGCTGGTCTATTTCCTCGTGCTGCCGATGCTGATCCGGTTCTCGCTGGGCATGCAGCAGGCCGGCGGCGCCGAGACCGCGCAGATCGCATTGCTGCCCAAGGTCGGCGAATATCTCTCGCTGATGATGTCGCTGATTTTCGCCTTCGGAATCGCCTTCCAGCTCCCCGTCATCCTGACGCTGCTCGGCCGCATCGGCATCCTCACCTCCAAGCAGCTGCGCGAAAAGCGTCGTTACTTCATCGTCATCGCTTTCGTCATCGCGGCCGTGTTGACGCCGCCTGACGTCATCAGCCAGGCCTCCCTCGCGATCCCGCTGCTGATCCTCTACGAAGGCTCGATCATCGCCGTCAGCATGGTCGAGAAGAATGCGGCAAAGGCGGCTGCGGCCAAGGCTGCGGAGACTGGTACGGACGTGACGCCGGCGGAGTAGGGGCGTCGCCTCCTTGCAATCACAACCTCGGCAATCTACTTTTGGTTGTGTTTGGTCTTATGCTGTGGAGGTGATTGTGGCCTTTGCATTTGATACACTCGGCTATTCGAAGCGTCTCCGCGAAGCGGGGATCGCGGATAAGCAGGCCGAGGCACACGCTGAAGCGGCACGGGATTTCATCATGACCGAGCTAGTGACGAAATCTGACTTGCTTGGAGTGAAGTTGGATCTGGAGTCTAGATTGCTTGCCACACGGAATGATTTGCAGGCCGCTATCGAGAAATCTTCACTGCAGATGACGTTACGTCTTGGCGGCATCGTCGCGGTTGGCATCGGTATATTAGCGGCTCTCCAGCGCATGCATTAACGGGCCGCTGGCCCATTTCATGTTCCAAATGCCAGCTATTCGGGGTACTCAGAGCCGCTTTCGCTCAGGAATCCCGTCATGCACGACATTAAATTGATCCGCGACAATCCCGAAGCTTTCGACGCTGCGCTGAAGCGGCGGGGACTGGCGCCGCTGTCGGTATCGCTGCTGGCGATCGATGAAGCGCGCCGGACCGCGATCCTTGCGTCCGAGCAGGCGCAAGCCCGGCGCAATGCGGCCTCGAAGGAAATCGGTGAAGCCAAGAAGACCAAGGACGAGGTGCGCGCCAATGCGCTAATGGCCGAGGTCACCGAACTCAAGACAACGATGCCGGCGATGGAAGCCGCGGTGAAGAACGCCGAGGATAAGCTCAAGGTCGCGCTTGCCGAAATCCCGAACCTGCCGCTCGACGACGTGCCTGAGGGTGTCGACGAACACGGCAATGTCGAGCGTCATCACTTCGGCGCCAGGCGCAACTACGCGTTCACGCCGAAAGCTCATTACGATATCGGCGAAGCCTTGGGCTTCATGGATTTCGAGGCCGCGGCCAAACTCTCGGGCGCACGCTTCGTCGTGCTTAAGAAAGGGCTTGCACGGCTGGAGCGTGCCATCGGGCAGTTCATGCTCGATCTGCATACGAATGAGCATGGCTACACGGAAGTGAACCCACCGCTCTTGGTTCGCGACGATGCGATGTTTGGCACTGCGCAGCTTCCGAAGTTTCGCGATGATCAATTCGCCGCCGGTGCGATCGGTAGTGAAGGGCAGGGTTACTGGCTGATCCCGACCGCCGAAGTCCCGCTGACGAATCTCGTTCGTGAATCCATCCTTGAAGAAAAAGAGCTGCCGCTGCGTATGACGGCGCTGACGCCGTGCTTCCGCGCCGAGGCTGGTGCTGCCGGCCGCGATACGCGTGGCATGATCCGCCAGCACCAGTTCACCAAGGTCGAATTGGTTTCGATCACCACGCCTGAGGAAAGCAAGAACGAGCATGAGCGCATGCTGTCCTGCGCCGAGGAAGTGCTGCGCCGGCTTGGCCTGCATTACCGCGTGATGACGCTGTGTACTGGCGACATGGGTTTTGCTGCGCAGAAGACCTACGACATCGAGGTCTGGATGCCGGGCCAGGGCGACGGCGGTGCTTACCGCGAGATTTCGTCCTGTTCGGTCTGCGGCGATTTCCAGGCGCGTCGCATGGATGCGCGCTCGCGCGGGCCGGATGGCAAACCGCGCTTCGTGCACACTCTGAATGGTTCGGGCACCGCCGTCGGTCGCGCGCTGATCGCCGTGATGGAAAACTATCAGCAGGAAGATGGCTCGATTGCCGTGCCGGATGTGCTGCAGCCTTATATGGGCGGGCTTAAAGTCGTCCAGGCCGGCTAGGCGTCGTCGCGCGCCAGCCGCTCACGCGCGGCTGGCTGTGACCAGCGCGCATTTGGCTTTTTCGGCTTTTATGTTGACAAAGCCCATATGCGTCATCGGAAACGCCTTGCGGCTTTTCGTGCTGACGGTCTCCGCGATGACGCGGCGACGCTCCGTCACATAGCGTCCATCCCGGCTGCGGAAGGCACAGGCGATTTCGAGGTCCTTGACCGGATAGTCGTTGGCGTTGCGCACGGTAAACGTCATCAGCGCCCTGGAACCGAGGCCGCCGCGGCGAAACGATTGGCGGGAAAGGCTGAGACGGTTGAGCTCCGCGGCGTCGGGGACGCTGACGAGTTGTGAAGACGTGGGTTTGGCAAAGTCCTCCTCACTCAGCTCGTCAGGTATTGTAGCCATCACCGCCGTATTGAGGGTGAGATCGGGCTTGGTCTCGGCCAATCTGGGAAGCAGCAGCCACCCCGTCAGGGCGACAACCACGATCGCCACCAATCCGATGATCAACACCCGTTCGAGCTGTTTCGCCATCTCCGTCGCCCTGTGGGGCGCTGCGACCAAGGCCATCCGGGTCGAGCGCGCATGCTTCAGACGCAACTGGCACTCACCTACCTAAGTTAAAAATCCCGACGACGCCGAAATGTTCCGGCTCACGGGAAAAATCGCCTTCGAGACAGCCTCGGCAGCGCACAAGCGGCGCCCAAAATGGGGGTGGCAAAAGCGGGCACATGCTGGCAAGAATCGATGCCGGCCAGCGGCCCTCCCGATCGAAAAGGCACCTCACGAATGCGCATTCTCTGCACCAATGACGACGGCATTCACGCCCCTGGCCTGAAGATCATCGAGCAGATCGCCAAGGAATTGTCGGATGACGTCTGGGTGGTGGCGCCCGAACTCGATCAGTCCGGTGTGTCGCATTCATTGTCGCTGAACGATCCGTTGCGGCTGCGCGAAGTCGGCCCCCGGCACTATGCCGTGCGTGGCACGCCGACCGACTGTGTCATCATGGGCGCGCGTCATATCCTGAAGGACAAGCAGCCGGATCTCGTATTGTCCGGCGTCAACAAGGGCCGCAACGTCGCCGAGGACGTGGTCTATTCCGGTACTATCGCCGGCGCGCTCGAGGGCACCATTCTCGGCATTCCGTCGGTGGCGTTAAGCCAGGAATTCTCGATGGAAACGCGTCACAATCCGCAATGGGAGACCGCGCTGAAATTCGGACCTGACGTGCTGCGCAAGGTCATCAAAGCGAGCGTGCCGAAGAACACCGTCATCAACGTCAACTTCCCGGCCTGCGCGGCCGACGAGGTGAAAGGTGTCGTCGTCACCCGGCAGGGCAAGCGCAATCAGGGCTTTCTGCGCGTCGATGAGCGGCGCGATGGCCGCAACAATCCGTATTTCTGGATCGGTTTCGAGCGCATCGTCGCCGCGGAAGCCCCGCTGGAGGGCACCGATCTCGCAGCCCTTGCTGCGCGCTATGTCTCGGTCACGCCGCTGCGTCTCGATCGCACGGATGATGTATTCTCCGAAGCGCTGACCAAGGCGCTTGGCTGAGAGTTCGAAATAGGCGAGTGGGCTCGCCTAGACCGCGACGCCCTTGAGCGTCGTTGACAGCACCTGCGCCAGCGTTTCCATCTGGAACGGCTTCTGCAGCGTCGGGCGGTCACGAAATTCTTCCGGCAGGCCTTGCGCGCCGTAGCCAGTCGCGAAGATGAACGGGCGGTTGCGCGATGCGATCACTTCCGCGACCGGCGAAATCACCTTGCCGTTGACGTTGACGTCGAGGATCGCAATGTCGAACTTGGCAGACCCAGCCAGTTTGATCGCTTCGTTGATGTCACCGGCTTCGGCGGCCACGCTGTAGCCGAGTTCCTCGAGCATATCGGCGACCATCATGCGGATCATGACCTCGTCTTCGACCAGGAAGACGGAGCCGCCCGGCGGGTTCGTTGCAGTCATGGCCGGTTTCCTTGCCCCAATCCTCTGAACAAAATCGCAAATTCCCGGGTTGAACGCAATCTCGACGCATTGCCATTTTCGTGACCCAAAGACGCAGTCGCGTGTTCGGTACCAGATAGAGCAAGATCAGGATTTCAGCGCCCCGCCCATAACAGGCTGGTATGTTGCTGGTTCCGCGTGCGGAACAATAAAAGTTGTCGTTAGGCTATCTCGGTTCCGATCGCAGAAATACATCAATCTATCTTTGCTAGATCGAGAGTGTTTCTAACCTGTGCTGCGTGAGGCATTTCCATGATTACCGTCGGACAGCCGCCCGAACAGATGACGTTTCAGCTTGGTCTGCGGCGCCGTGGGATCAGCGATCGGCTGGTGCTGCGCGCAATGGAGGATATTCCGCGTGATCGCTTCGTCGAGCCGAACGATCGCGCCCACGCCTGGCGGGATACGGCCTTGGCCATTGCCTGCGGTCAGACCATCAGCCAGCCCTTCGTGGTGGCCTATATGACCGAACAGCTGCAATTGAATGCTGGTCACCGTGTGCTCGAGGTCGGCACGGGATCGGGCTACCAGGCCGCGATCCTGTCGAAGCTCGTCCGGGACGTGCTCAGCATTGAGCGTTATCGCACGCTGGCCGATGCCGCCCGGACCCGGTTGGAGGCACTCGGCCTCCACAATATCGAGGTCATGCTCGGCGATGGCCTCAATCCGGCTGCCAATTTGGGATCGTTTGACCGGATCGTCGTGACCGCCGCCGTGGAGGAGGTGCCAGTGGCGCTGACCGATCGGCTTGAGGAGGGGGGTATTCTGCTTGCGCCGGTTGGTCCTCACAATGGCGTCCAGACCCTGGTCCGGATCCGCAAAACCGGGGATGGATTGGAGCGAAAGGACCTCGTGGACGTGCGTTTTGTGCCAGCACTTCCGGGCATCGCGCGCGAACTCTGAAAAAAGTTCGTGAACGGCTGTCACGTGTTGGTCGCAAGGTTAAAGGCTTGGTAACGGAGACGGTGTTTACTCAATTCAGTTGTTTGTTGCGTATGAGTGAGTAACCAATGTCCAGCGTTGTCGAGTTGCTTTACTCGCGCCGCGCTCCGCAGGTCGCGGTGCTGGCGCTGATGTCTATCGGTTTTGCCGGCTGCAGCGCCGACATGCAGACACGGCTATCTCAGAATCCAAATTTTGACTCAGGTCAGTCCCGTGGCTTTGGCTGGCAAGGTGAAACCACCGGCTCGGTACCGCAGCGCGCACCGCGCGCGCCGGTCGAGCGCCAGGAACTGCCACAATATCAGCGTCCGGCCTATAATCCGCAGCCGCAGTATCAATCCCAGCCTTTGCCGCCGCCGATCTCGGCGCCGCAGTCCTATCCGACAGCCCGTCCGGTTGCATCAGCTGCTCCCGTCAGCGGGGGCGGCAACGGTATGTATACGCCGCCGCCCGCACGTACGCCGATCGAAACCACCGGCTCCACGGCGCCGCGCTCGGTTGCAGCGACCAACGGCCTTGCCCGTGATGGCGGCACCTCGATCATCGTCGGCACCAGCGATACGCTCGATGGTCTGGCGAAGCGCTACAACGTCTCGTCGGCCGCGATCCTGCAGGCCAATGGCTACAAGGGGCCGCGCGCGCTGTCGCCCGGTCAGTCGCTGATCATTCCGCGTCAGGGCGCCGCGGCAACTCCGGCCGTTGCTGCTGCTCCGAGCAAACCTGCCGTCGGCGCGTCCACCACGCATTTCGTCAATCGCGGCGATACGCTGATGAGCATCTCGCGCCGGAACAACGTGCCGGTCGCCGAACTCGCGCGCGCCAATGGTCTGGCGCCGACTGCCCAATTGAAGCTTGGCTCCAAGATCACGGTACCCGGCGCGCGTACGGCCAATGCAGCTCCTGCAGCAGCGCCGCTCGCTGCGCCCGTCGCAGCCGTGACGGCTGCTCCGGCTGGCGCGGTCACGTCCGCTGCCGTGGCCCGTGTTGCTTCTGCCGAGCCCGCACAGAAGGCCCGTCTGGCAAGTGCCACGACGACGCCTGAAGAAATCGCGCCGGAATCGCCGACTAAAGCCGCTGACGCAACCGGCGCTTTGCCGACGTTCCGTTGGCCGGTGCGCGGCCGCGTGGTCACAGGCTACGGCGCCAAGACCAATGGCAAGTCCAACGACGGCATCAACGTCGCCGTGCCGGAAGGCACGCCGATCAAGGCTGCCGAAGATGGCGTCGTTGCCTATTCCGGCAACGAGCTGAAGGGTTACGGCAATCTGGTCCTCGTTCGTCACTCCAACGGCTACGTCACCGCATATGCCCATGCGAGTGAGCTGATGGTGAAGCGTGGCGAGACCATCAAGCGCGGTCAGGTGATCGGCAAGTCCGGCCAGTCCGGTGAGGTTACTTCGCCGCAGCTTCACTTCGAGATCCGCAAGGGCTCGTCACCGGTCGATCCGCTGCAGTTCCTCAACGGGGCGTAAGCGCAATCCACGAAGTGTAGTTCGCATTTAAGCAAGCCCGGCCTCGTGCTGGGCTTGATGCGTTTGATCTCGGGGCTGCGGCCCACTCCAGCTCCGGAATCTTCAACGCGCTGCTGCGAGTGGGCAGCTTGCGCACGCAAGCTCGGTTGACTGCCGCGCGATGTTGCCCATATGTGGACATGTCGTGGTTCTTCGGGAAGGTTTGCCCGAAGCTAAGAGGGAAGCCGGTGAGGCGTTAAGCCAAGGCCGGAGCTGCCCCCGCAACTGTAAGCGGTGAGCCGCTGTCCATTAAAGTCACTGAGACCCGCAAAGGTTTTGGGAAGGCCGGACAGCAGCATTGACCCGCGAGCCAGGAGACCTGCCTCGACAACATAAACGTCCTCGGGCGGGGTGTCCCGGTGGTGCGGTTGCGATTCCGCGACTGCCGTCGTGGAATCCAGACGTGTCACTTTGGCCTTTTGCCCCCAATCATTGGGGTTAAGCCATGTCTACTGTGTCAAAGTCTACTTCTTCAAAATCAGCTACTTCACTTCCTGTTGCTACATTGGGCACGCCACGGATCGGTCCGCGGCGTGAGCTCAAGATGGCGCTGGAAAGCTATTGGTCCGGTGCAATCGACGAGAATGCGCTGATCGACGTCGGCGTCGGGCTGCGTGCCGCAAACTGGGCACGTCAGAAGTCGCTCGGGATCACGGTCATGCCGTCGAACGACTTCTCATTCTACGATCAGGTGCTCGATACCAGCGTCATGGTCGGCGCCATTCCCAAAGTCTATGGCTGGAAGGGCGGAGACGTTTCCTTCGCGACCTATTTTGCCATGGCACGTGGATCACAAGGCGCCGCGCATGACGAGGCCTGTACGCACGGCCCTCATGCGCATGACTCGTCGCAAGGCGTACCAGCACAGGAGATGACCAAGTGGTTTGATACCAACTACCACTTCATGGTGCCTGAACTGGCGCAGGATCAGACCTTCAGTCTCGCATCGCGCAAGCCGATCAAGGAGTACGAGGAGGCGAGATCGCTGGGTTATCAGACACGACCTGTGCTAGTCGGGCCTGTGACCTATCTCAAACTGGCCAAGAGTATGGATGCGTCATTCGACCCGGTGACGCTGCTCGATCGATTGCTGCCCGTCTATGTCGAGGTGCTCGGGGAATTAGCCGACAGCGGCGCTGAGTGGGTGCAACTGGATGAGCCGTGTCTGGTGCTCGATCTCGACGCGCCCGCAAGGCAGGCGCTGCAGCGGACTTACGCTGCTTTTGCGGAAGCGGTCCCGCAGCTCAGGATCATGCTGAACACGTACTTTGGCGAACTTGGCGACAACCTCGATCTGGCCCTGTCGCTCCCTGTCGCCGGGCTTCATCTCGATCTGGTCCGCGCGCAGGATCAGTTCGATGAAGTCGCTGCGAAGGCGCCCAAAGACATGGTCCTCTCGCTCGGCGTGATCGATGGACGTAATATATGGCGGTCCGATCTGTCCAGTCTGCTCGATGGGTTGGAACCCATGGTCGATCTGCTGGGGCGGGATCGCGTCGAGCTGGCGCCGTCCTGTTCGCTGCTACATGTGCCGATTGATCTCGGCCTTGAGACCGAGCTCGATCCGGACGTCAGAAGCTGGCTGGCCTTTTCAGTCCAGAAAATGGAGGAACTGGCGGCGCTCGGATCCGCCTTGGCTGGTAGTCGCGCGGATGTCGCCGCAAAGCTCGCTGCGTCGGATGCGGCGGCAGCCGCGCGGGTCGCATCGTCGAAGATCCACGATCTTGCTGTCACCAAACGCGTCGCTTCTGTTGATGCGACTATGCGTCGTCGCAGCAGCGATTTTGCCACGCGCGCGAGCGAGCAGCATCGGCGCTTCAAGCTGCCGGCATTTCCGACCACGACCATCGGCTCGTTTCCGCAGACCGCGGAAGTGAGAAACGCTCGCGGGGCCCATGTCAGGGGCACGCTCAGCGATGCCGCCTACAAGACGTTCCTGCAGAACCAAACGGCGAGGGCAGTGCGCTGGCAGGAGAACATCGGTCTCGATGTGTTGGTGCATGGCGAGTTCGAGCGCAACGACATGGTACAGTATTTTGGCGAACAGCTCGCCGGCTTCGCCTTCACCAAATATGGCTGGGTGCAGTCCTACGGTTCCCGCTGCGTGCGGCCACCTGTGCTGTTCGGCGACGTGTCCCGGCCGCATCCCATGACCGTCGAATGGTGGCAGTACTCGCAGTCGCTCACCGAGCGGCCGATGAAGGCGATGCTGACAGGGCCCGTCACGATTCTGAACTGGTCATTCGTGCGTGACGACATTCCCCGCGAAGTCGCCTGTCGCCAGATCGCGCTCGCGATAAGCGATGAGGTGCTCGATCTGGAAAAGGCTGGCGCCGGTATGATCCAGATCGACGAAGCGGCACTCCGCGAAGGGCTTCCGCTGCGCAAATCGGAATGGAAGTCCTATCTCGATTGGGCCGTGGAGAGCTTCCGCATCTGTTCGTCAGGCGTGCGGGATGACACGCAGATCCATACGCATATGTGCTACTCGGAGTTCAACGACATCATCGATGCGATCGGTGCCATGGATGCCGATGTGATCTCCATCGAAACGTCACGTTCGAAGATGGAACTGCTCGATGCGTTCAGGACCTACAAGTACCCGAACGAGATAGGTCCCGGGGTCTATGACATCCACTCGCCGCGGGTGCCTGAAACGCGCGATATGGTCGATCTGCTCAAGCTTGCACGGCAGCGGCTGGCGGACTCCCAGCTCTGGATCAATCCCGATTGCGGGCTGAAGACCCGCAAATGGGATGAGGTGCGGCCTGCGCTCGTCAACATGGTCGCGGCAGCACGCGAGTTGCGAAGCCTCGTCTAGGACAAATCGACTGCCGCTCCGTTGTCATGACGGGGCGGCATTTGCCTTTACTTTGTGGCCAGCTTCACGCCGAGACGGCCAGCGAGCTCCTGCACGAACTGCCAGGCCACGCGACCTGAGCGCGAGCCACGGGTGGTCGACCATTCCAATGCGTCTCGCTCCAGCTCGGCGGCGTCGGTCTTGAGGCCATAGTGGCTGCAATAGCCGCGCACCATGTCGAGATATTCGTCCTGGCTGCATTTGTGGAAGCCGAGCCAGAGGCCGAAACGATCCGACAGCGACACCTTCTCTTCGACGGCTTCGCCGGGATTGATCGCGGTCGAGCGTTCGTTCTCGATCATCTCGCGCGCCAGAAGATGGCGGCGGTTCGAGGTCGCATAGAGGATCACGTTGTCCGGCCGGCCTTCGATGCCGCCTTCCAATACGGCTTTCAGCGATTTGTAGGACGCATCGTTGCCGTCGAAAGAAAGATCATCGCAGAACACGATGAAATAGAAATCCGAAGCGCGGATCTGTTCCATCAGGGCGGGCAGACTTTCAATATCCTCGCGATGGATCTCGACCAGCTTGAGGCGGCCGGCGACGGACTTGCTGGCATTGACCGAGGCATGCGCCGCCTTGACCAGCGACGACTTGCCCATGCCGCGCGCCCCCCAGAGCAGCGCGTTGTTGGCCGGCAGGCCGTTGGCGAAGCGCCGGGTGTTCTCGATCAGGGTGTCGACCTGCTGATTGATGCCCTGCAGCAAGCCAATATCGACCCGGCTGACTTTGGGGACTGGGGCCAGACGGCCGTCGGGATGCCAGATGAAGGCGTCGGCCTGGGCCAGAGAATCGGCATTGGAGCGCTTCGGCGCTGCGGCGGCCATGCCGGCGGCAATGGCCTCAAGGGCGAGTGCGATCCGTTCGTCGATCAGGGGGGCGGCGGCTGGTCGCGGACGTTTTGCCGCGGTCGTGCGGACGGTCTTTGACGTGCGGGTCGCGGGAGCCTTTTTAGCAGGGCGGCTGCTTGTTTTATTGGGCTTTTTTGACATTTTTGACTTTCCTCGGCGCGCACCCATATCGAGCCCGGAACACATCCGCAAGCGGTACAAATCGCAGACAAATCAGAGGGTTTACCGGCGTTGCAATTGGGACGCCGGCCGCTATAGTCCGCGCGAATTTACCCAAACCGGCCGAACGCCGACGCGTCGCCGGTTTATTCCCCAGCGTTTACGAGGACTTCCCGATGTTCATTACCCCTGCGTTTGCCCAGGCTGCAGCCGGCGGCGACACCAACAGCATGCTGATGTCGCTGCTGCCTTTCGCGCTGATCTTCGTGATCATGTATTTCCTGATCCTGCGTCCGCAGCAGAAGAAGGTGAAGGACCACGCCGAGATGGTGAAGAACATCCGCCGCGGCGACACCATCGTCACCTCGGGCGGTTTGGTCGGCAAGGTCACCAAGGTGGTCGATGACGAGCAGGTTGAGTTCGAACTCGCCGAAGGCGTTCGCGTACGTCAGCTCCGCACGATGATCTCGGGCGTGCGCACCAAGGGTGAGCCCGCCAAGGAGAAGGCGGACAAGGCTGATGCCAAGGACGACGCGGCCGCGAGCTGATGCGTTTGCGCGTCGCCATTTCAAGAATCTGACGGATCATCTCGATGTTGTATTTCACGCGGTGGAAGGCGCTGGCGGTCATTCTGACGGCGCTCGTGGTCTGCCTGTGCGCGGTTCCGAATTTCTTCCCCGAAGCCACCGTGAAAACCTGGCCGAAATGGGCGCAGCGCCATCTGGTGCTCGGCCTCGACTTGCAGGGTGGCTCGCACATCCTGCTCGAGGTCGATGCCAATTCGGTCAAGAAGGACAAGCTCGATCAGGTGCGCGACGACGTCCGCCGCACACTGCGTGATGCCAAGATCGTCTATACCGGCCTTGGCGTTCGCGGCGACAATGTCGAAGTCCGTATCACCAAGGACACCGAGTATCAGACCGCGCTCACCAAGCTGCGTGAACTGTCACAGCCGCTCGGCGGCTTGATGGGGCAGAGCGGCCAGCGCAGCCTGGAAGTCTCGGACGCAGGCAACGGCCTGATCCGTCTTTCGGTGCCGCCGGCAGCGATCAATGACCGCATTCGCCAGTCGGTCGAACAGTCGATCCAGATCGTCGAGCGCCGCGTCAACGAACTCGGCACCGTCGAGCCGTTGATCCAGCGTCAGGGCCTCGATCGCATCCTGGTGCAGGTGCCCGGCCTGCAGGACCCGACCCGCCTCAAGGAATTGCTGGGCAAGACGGCGAAGCTCGACTTCCGCATGGTCGACACCTCGCTCCCGGCCGAGCAGGCGCAAGGCAGGGTGCCGCCGGATTCCGAACTCCTGATGAGCTCGCAGTCTCCGAAGACGCCGTATCTCGTGAAGAAGGAAGTGCTGGTCTCGGGCGCTGACCTGACCGATGCGCAGCCGGGCTTCGATCAGCGCACCAACGAGCCGATCGTCTCCTTCCGCTTCAACACGTCCGGCGCCCGCAAGTTCGCCGATGCCACGGTGAAGAACGTCAATCTGCCCTTCGCCATTGTGCTCGATAACGAAGTGGTCTCCGCCCCGGTCATTCGCGAGCCGATCACCGGCGGCTCTGGCCAGATCTCCGGTAGCTTCACGGTGCAGGGCGCCAATGATCTCGCGATCCTGCTGCGTGCCGGCGCGCTGCCTGCGCCGCTCAGCATCATCGAGGAGCGTACCGTTGGCCCCGGCCTCGGCGCCGACTCGATCGCCAAGGGCGAGCTTGCGGCCTATGTCGGCTCGATCCTCGTCATCGTCTTCATGCTGCTGACCTACCGCCTGTTCGGCCTGTTCGCCAACATCGCGGTGACCATCAACGTGCTGATGATCTTCGGCATCCTGTCGCTGCTCAACGCCACGCTGACGCTGCCCGGTATCGCCGGCATCGTGCTGACAGTCGGCATCGCCGTGGACTCCAACGTGCTGATTTATGAGCGCATCCGCGAGGAATTGCGCGCCGGCCGCACCGCCATTTCGGCGATCGATGCCGGCTTCAAGCGCGCGCTGGCGACCATTCTGGATTCCAACATCACGACCTTCATCGCCGCTGCGGTGCTGTTTTACATCGGCACCGGACCGGTCCGCGGCTTCGCCGTGACCTTTGGCATTGGCATCATCACAACGGTTTTCACGGCCTTCACCGTGACCCGTCTGATCGTCGCCGGCTGGGTCAGGTGGAAGCGGCCGACCAGCGTGCCGATTTGAGTTTACGGAGCAGACTTTGACAACGACACAAATGGTTCTGGCAGGCCTGGGCGCGCTGATCGTCATTCTGTCGATCGTGGCAATCTTCGATCTGTTGCCGTCGCTCCGCATCGTGCCCGACGATACGAAGTTCGATTTCACGCGCTTCCGCCGCATCTCGTTCCCGATTTCGGCGCTGCTGTCGATCCTCGCCATCGTGCTGTTCTTCACGCACGGGCTGAATTTCGGCATCGACTTCAAGGGTGGCACGCTGCTCGAAGTCCAGGCCAAATCCGGTACGGCCGATATCAGCGCGATGCGCTCGACGCTCGCCGCCCTGCAACTCGGCGACGTGCAGCTGCAGCAGTTCGGCGGCGCGGCCGACGTGCTGATCCGTCTGGCCGAACAGCCGGGTGGCGATGCCGCGCAGCAGGCCGCCGTTCAGAAGGTTCGTGCAGCCCTCGGTGACAGCGTCGAATATCGCCGCGTCGAAGTGGTGGGTCCGCGCGTCTCCGGCGAATTGCTGGCTTACGGCATGCTCGGCCTGATCGTCGCGATCATGGGCATCCTGATCTATCTCTGGTTCCGCTTCGAATGGCAGTTCGCCTTGGGCGCCATGATCGCCAACGTCCACGATATCGTGCTGACGATCGGCTTCATGTCGATCACGCAGGTCGACTTCGATCTCACCAGTATTGCGGCGCTGCTGACCATTCTCGGTTATTCGCTGAATGACACCGTGGTCATCTACGATCGTATTCGCGAGATTCTGCGTCGCTACAAGAAGATGCCGATGCCGGAGCTGCTGAACGAGTCGATCAATTCGACGCTGTCGCGTTCGATTATCACCCACGTCACCGTGACGCTGGCGCTGCTGGCGCTCTACGCGTTTGGCGGCCAGGCGATCCACTCCTTCACCGCCGTCATGATCTTCGGCGTCGTGCTGGTCGGCACCTACACCTCGATCTTCATCGCTGCGCCGCTGCTGATCTATCTCGGCGTCGGCGAACACCGCGAAGACGCCGACAAGCCGGCCGCGAAGCCGAAGCCCTGAGATGCCGGTCGATCCCGAAGCGCCGCACCTTCCGCGCTCGGCCGCCATCGAAGCCTACGGCAAGGGCGGCTTCCACTTCGACACCATGTCGCATCAGGGCTCGCTGCTCTGCCTGCCCGATGCGGTGTGGGCGTGGTCGGTGACCAAGGCCAGTGACATCGACCGCCATTCGCTGCGGCGTGTGTTCGAAGGCGCAGCGGGCATCGACACGCTGATCATCGGCACTGGCAACGAGGTCTGGATCGTCCCGAACGATCTTCGCAACGCCTTGCGCAATCTTCACGTGGTGATCGACGCGATGCAAACCGGCCCGGCGATCCGCACCTATAATGTCATGTTGGGCGAGCGCCGCCGCGTTGCCGCTGCGCTGATCGCGGTGCCATGAGTGGTGCTGATCAGAGCTCCGCGGCTTTCTGCGCGGAGTTGGTGCGCAGCCATGACTTTGACCGCTACGCGGCGACCTTGTTCGTGCCTGCCGACAAGCGCCGTTCGCTGCTGGCGCTCTATGCGTTCAATACGGAAATTACCCGCGTCCGCGAGCTCGTGAAACAGCCATTGCCTGGCGAGATCCGGTTGCAATGGTGGACCGATATGCTGGCCGGCGCAGGTCATGGCGATGTCGAACAGAACCCCGTTGCTGCCGAATTACTGCTAGCGATCCGCGCGCATGATCTTTCCATCGACATGCTGTCCAAGCTGATCGATGTGCACATCTTCGATCTCTACAACGACCCGATGCCGGATCTCGCGCTGCTCGAGAGCCACTTTCGCGATACGCTCGGGACTTTGCTGTTCTCATCGGCAAAGATCCTCGGCGACGGGTCCGAGGCCAGCGCTCATGTCGCCGAGCATGCCGGGCTGGCCCAAGGCGTCGCGCGGATCATCGCGCGTTTGCCCTACGACACTATGCGGCGGCAATTGTTCGTTCCCCAGGACATGCTGCTGCAGAACGGCAGCAGCGCCGATCAGATGTTTGCCGGCAAGATGACGCCAGGCATCCGTGCAACGCTGGATCGGCTGATATCAGGCGCGCAGGAGCAACTCGCGACAGCGCAGGGAATGCTCGCCGATGTGTCGCCGGCTGCGCGTACAGCGTTCCTGCCCATGGCGCTGGTGATGCACGATCTGGCGCAAATGGCCCGAGCAGATCACGATCCGTTCGAACTCCACCTCAGATCGCGCTTGCGGACCCTCTGGACGCTGTGGCGCGCCTCGCGCTCAGTGTGACGTCAGCTTCTGGTCTGTCGTCTCGAAATTGAAACGGTCGCGCAGGTTCTTCCGCGACTCCAGAATGCCCTTCAGGAACGCGCGATCGGCGTCGCTGGTCATCAGCGGCTCCAGCAGATCGACCTGGTTCATGGCGACGAGCTGCAGCACTTCGGTGCGAATGCGGCCGGAGGCGTCGCGGGGCAGGGATGCGACGACCTGCAGATGCTCAGGCGGCTTTGCGCCCTTGGCGGCGGCTAACTCACCCTGCAGCTTCGTTTCCAGCGCGACGTCATCGGCTTCCACGAATGCATAGAGCCCGACGCCGGTGCGCCGGTCGGCAAAGGCGACGATCGACGCGTCGCGCACCGCCGGGTTCTGTTTGATGATCTCGAGCAGAGGGGGGGCGTCGTTGACCAGACGCTTGCCGCCGCCCTCGCGGTCGGTGAAGTTGAAGATGCCGCGTGTGATGGCGCGATAGACCTTCTTGCCGGTCATCAGCCAGATCCGCGCCGGCAGCGACTTCTTCGACAGGATCGCCTTTTCCTTCGGCGTCAGCAGTTCTGGCGCGTAAGTGCGCTTGTGCTTCAGGAGGTGACGCAGATCTTCATAGGCGGCGATGCGAAACAACTGGCTGCGAGACTTGAAACAGACCGCGAGCTGGAAGTCGGTGACGTAGGCGAGGCCGTCGCTGCCGCGCAGCCAGTTCTGTTCCTTGGCGAGATCGTTATGGCACACGCCCATGCGATGCAGCTTGCGCAGCGCCAGCTTCGCGGATTTGAAATAGCGCGCATCGTGATGCGGCTTGGCGAGATGCAGTGCGACGCCGTCGATGAAGCCGCGCACCAGCGCGCGGTCGCCGGCCCAGAGCAATTCAGGCCCGACGCGCAGATCGCGCGCCAGCGTCAGTGCGCGGCGTTCCCGCGTGAACAGATGCAGCGCCAGCAGATATGACCACCACGGCACCTGGTCGAGCCGGCGCAGCACCGCATCGACTTCGCCCGATGACGTGCGATAGCGGCCGCGCTCGACGGTCGAGAACACGTCGCGTTTCAGCAACACGCCTTCGGTCCAGGTCTTGGACAGCGCAGCGGCGTCCTGTGGCGGCAAACTCATCGAACAATCCTGAAATTCAAATCGCCGGCGTCATGCCGCGGCTGCAACGGGCAGGCTGGCGGCAATCCAGTCATCCATGTCAGCCAGCGCCCGCACGCTCATCGCCTGCTTCTTGGCAACGGTCTTCTCGTTGCCGCGCAGCCGCGAGCCGTCGGGCCTTTTGGTCGGCGCTTGGGCCAGCGGCGGGAACAGGCCGAAATTGATGTTCATCGGCTGGAACGAGCGCGGGCCTGCATCAACAGTTTCGATGTGGCCGCCGGTGATATGGCCGAGCAACGAACCCAGCGCCGTCGTCACGGGTGGCGGAGCCAGCGACTGGTGCTTGGCATCGGCCGCTGCATAGAGACCGACGATCAAGCCGACGCTGGCGGACTCCACATAACCTTCGCAGCCGGTCATCTGGCCGGCGAAACGCAGCCGCGGCTGCGCCTTCAGGCGGAGTTGGTCGTCGAGCAACTTCGGCGAGTTCAGGAAGGTGTTGCGATGCAGGCCGCCAAGCCGTGCGAATTCGGCATTCTGCAGGCCGGGGATCATCCGCAATGCTTGCTGCTGCGGGCCGTATTTCAGCTTCGTCTGGAAACCGACGATGTTGTAGAGCGTGCCGAGCTTGTTGTCCTGGCGCAGCTGCACGATGGCGTAGGGCTTCACCAGGGGATCCCTGGGGTTGGTAAGGCCCACCGGCTTCATCGGGCCGTGACGCAGCGTTTCGCGGCCGCGCTCGGCCATCACTTCGATGGGCAGGCAGCCGTCGAAATAGGGCGTGTTGGTTTCCCATTCCTTGAAGTCGGTCTTTTCGCCCGCCAGCAGCGCATCGATGAAGGCATCATATTGCTCATGGGTCATCGGGCAGTTGATGTAGTCGGCGCCGGTGCCGCCGGGCCCGACCTTGTCGTAGCGCGACTGGAACCAGGCGATCTCCATGTCGATCGAGTCTTTGTGCACAATCGGTGCGATGGCATCGAAGAAGGCCAGCGCGTTCTCGTCGGTCAGTCCACGGATGCCGTCCGCGAGCGCTGCGGAGGTCAATGGCCCTGTCGCAACAATGACGTTGCGCCAGTCGGCTGGCGGCAGGCCGGCGACTTCGGCGCGGTCGATGGTGATGAGCGGGTGGTCGTTCAGCGCCTTGGTCACGGCATCGGAGAAGCCGTCGCGATCCACTGCCAGTGCGCCGCCGGCGGGCACCTGGTTGGCATCGGCGCAGCGCATGATCAGCGAGCCCAGCTTGCGCATCTCGGCGTGCAGCAGGCCGACAGCGTTGTTGAGCGCGTCGTCAGAACGGAAGGAATTGGAGCAGACCAGTTCGGCGAGGCCATCGGTGCGATGGGCGTCGGTCATCTGGTGCGGCCGCATCTCGTGCAAGATTACGGGAATGCCGGCATTGGCGACTTGCCAGGCGGCTTCCGAGCCGGCGAGGCCCGCGCCGATCACATGGACGCAGTCGTCTGGGTTTGGGGCTGTTGTCATGGCCCCGCATGTAGCGCGTTTCGGCGCGAAGTGGAATTCGCTTCGCGGAAATTCGGCCGGTTAGCCAAAGCTTTGAAGACGCTTTGGTTCGAACGCGTCTGGCTCCGAAGACGGTGTCTTCAGGGAACCACGATTGCGCCCGCGCGAGGCGGGCGCAATCCGTGAAACGTCAGGCAGGACAGATAGAACGTCCTGACGGATCAGCCGTTATAGGCGCCAGAAGCAACACGCGGAATGTCCGAACGGTCGAGACCGATGTCGGAAAGCTCGCGATCGCTGAGCTGGGAGAGTTCGGCAACGTTGCGCTGATAGTCGCGGAACGCCTGGATCATGCGGATGAATGAAAGCAGCATTTGAGTTCTCCTTCGTTAAGCGATTCATCTCTTGCGAGGTGCTTCGCTGTTGAAGTGAATATAGGTGACAATATCGCAGTGCAGCAGTCGAGATGTTGCGATGCAGCTAATCAAGAACTGCATAGCTCGCGCAAGGAATGATTAACCTCTTGGCGCTGGGAGGTGATTTTGCGGGCACAGTGCGTATTGAGGCACCTTTAGCGATGATTCTAGCTGTTAATTAGTCAGTTAAATCATGCATTTGGAGGTGTTCCAAAGCTCAGCCGGATGCCGCCGGCTGAACCGGCGCGATGAAGCCTTTCTGACCTCAATCAGCCAGCGCACTCGGCGGTTCCTCGTAAGTTCCTCTCTGGCGTCGCTATGCGTGATTCGCATACGAGTATTAGGAGTGAACAATAAATCATCCTTACGTGAGGCTTGCGGGGCAACTTTTCTCTAAACTGCATGCGTGAAGGCAAATACATATGCAACTCGAGGTCCTGCGCGAAACGCGGTTGCTGCTGGCCTCCGGAAGCACATCAAAAGGCCGATGCCGCGACGTCAGTGAAATCGCGCGAATTACATTTGTGTAAGTTTGTTGCTCGTGATGTCTGAAGCGCCAAAAAGTTGAGTGTTCTTGGTGGCGATCACAACCGGCTCACATTCAATTCACTGCGGCTGTTATTTCCTGGATCGCAGCGGGACGTATCAATTCCTTCTACAGAATCCGGCAATGGCGTCGGTTCTGTTGCGAAGGACAAACAAGATGATCACAAGATTACTGGGAGCGGCCGCCATGGCTGCTGTTGTGTTCGCTACGGTGCCGGCTTCGGCTGCGCGTATGGAAGGCTGCAGCGGCAGCAACCTGCTGAAAACCGAAACCGCCGTCGAAGCGATGCCGGACGGCGATGCGAAGTGGGTTGCGTTCAAGGAAATGACGGATGCGCAGACCGCGTTGCTCGACAACAAGATGCGCGCGTGTGCGGTCCATCTGACCAGGGCCATGCATGTCGGCATGACGAAGTAGGACATCACGGGAGGGGCCGCTTGCTGAGGAGCGGACGGCCCTTCCATCATCCCATGCGAGCCTATGGTTCTTTGGCGAGCTGACTGGCGAAAGTGGCGATGGTCTTCGAATAGACCTCGCTCTTGTTCCACTGCTGAATGACCGCGAAATTCGCAGTCCCCGGCGCAAAATCCTGATCGCGCTTCCAGCCATAACTGGCGAGGTAGTTTGCCGTTGAGGCCAGTACGTCGGGCGCGCTGCGCAGCAGGTCGCGATGGCCATTGCCGTCGAAGTCGACAGCGAATTTCAGGTAGGACGATGGCATGAATTGCGTCTGGCCGATTTCGCCGGCCCAGGCGCCATGCATCTCGGCAGGCGCGAGGTCGCCGCGGTCGACGATGCGCAGGGCATCGAGCAATTCACCGCGAAACATCTCGGCGCGTCGACAATCATATGCGAGCGACGCGATGGCGCGGATGGTAGGGAATTTGCCGACGTTCACGCCATAGTCGGTCTCCAATCCCCAGATCGCCACCAGCACCGGACCGGGCACGCCATATTGCTGTTCGATGCGTCCGAGCACCGAGCCGTAACGCTTCAGCATGTCGCTGCCGCGACGCAGCCTTGGCGGCACCATGCGTCCGGAGAATTCCTCGAAGCTTTGTTTGAAGACCTGCTGGCCGCGATCGCGCGATAATACGCTGTTGTCGAGGGTGACGCCGGTCAGTGCTGCATCGACGGTCTTCTGAGAAATGCCCTTACCGACGGCTTCCGTCTTGAAGGCGGCGAGCCAACCATCGAAACTGCCAGTGCCGCAGGAAGGCGCAGCAAGGGCTGGCGCTAGCGGCGAGATCAGGACTGTACCAAGCAGAAACGTACAAAGCAGGGCGCGCATGGTCTCAAGGCTCTCATTCGATGATGAAATCGTGTGTCGCGAACGATAGTGCGCGATAAGCCTTCCGGTGAACCACGGCCAAAACAAGGCTTGCGCAGTGATATCAGAACAGCATGACGGCCTCTCACGCAATTCTGCGAGAGGCCGTCATTGGGCGAGATCAGCGGTCCACGTTACTCGTCGCTGCGCCATTGAAGACGATGAACTGCCAGCCTTGCGGCGTGCACAGCACCTAGCGCCGTGGCTCACGCTTCGGTGAAAATGTCGTCCGACATTCACAGCGCTGCAATGCAGCGGCCGGGCTTTCGCCTCAATTCAGTCGGACCTTGCTACCGATGTCAAACGGTCTGTCGATGACTTTGCCAACTGGCTTGGACGGTTGGTTTGGAAGGTTGGCTTGGAACGACTCTTCCCCGGCAGTCTATCGCGTCGCATTGGCAAGCGAGCGGTGGGCGGATACAAGTATGAACCGGCTGGTGCTGCCGGAACCAAACACGGCACGAATTCTTCAATCTGTCACGAAAGCTATTGGGAGCGACATATGAGCATTTTCGGAAAGATCATGGGCGCGATTTTCGGCACCAGCGCCAGTGCAGCATCCCCTGATGCCGCGCCGGCCGCCGGCGGTTCGGCTCCCGCCGGCGCCGCGCCGATGGACAGTGTTGACGTTGCTGCGATCCTCGACAAGGCCGTGGCGGCCAAGGGCGAAAAGCTGGAATGGAAGACCTCGATCGTCGACCTGATGAAGGCGCTCGACATCGACTCCAGCCTGTCGGCTCGCAAGGATCTCGCCAAGGAGCTCGGTTACACCGGCGACACCAGCGATTCCGCCAGCATGAACATCTGGCTGCACAAGCAGATGATGACCAAGCTCGCCGCCAATGGTGGCAAGCTGCCGGCCGACATCAAGCACTAAACTTTCCGTTTGGGACGGAGTGGAAGGCCCGCGCTCGCGCGGGCCTTTTTGCTGTGGTATACCAGCACGCATAAATACAAGACCAGAAAACAAGACAAAACATACGAGGAGAAACGCCATGGACCCCATCAACCGCAGAACGATTCTGACCACCGGTGCCGTTGCCCTGGCTGGCACCGCATTGGCGGGCGAGGCCGCTCAGGCGCAGGCCGGTCCCAAGGGCATATTCTCGGTCGCGACGGTAACGATTCCCATCGTCGGCGAGACCGACGTGTTTCCGGTGCGCCGCATCTATTGCATCGGCCGCAACTACGCAGCGCATTCCCGCGAGATGGGATCGGACCCGACGCGCGAGCCGCCGTTCTTCTTCCAGAAGCCGACCGACGCGATCCAGAACGTCAAGATCGGCGAGGTCGCCGATCACCCGTATCCGTCGCTCACCAAGAACTATCATTACGAGGTCGAACTCGTCGCCGCGCTGAAATCCGGCGGCACCAATATCCCCGTGGATAAGGCGCTCGACCATGTCTATGGCTATGCTGTCGGACTCGACATGACGCGCCGCGATCTGCAACGCGCCATGGGCGACGAGAAGAAGCCATGGGAGATCGGCAAGAGTTTTGACCACGCCGCAGTCATCGGCCCGATCCATCCGGTCAGCAAGACCGGGCACATGACCAAGGGTCCGATCTCGCTCGCCGTGAATGGCACCGTGAAGCAGACCTCCGACCTCGACAAGATGATCTGGAGCGTCGCCGAGCAGATATCGAAACTCTCGGACGCCTTCGAGCTGAAGGCTGGCGACATCATCTATTCCGGCACACCGGAGAATGTCGGCCCGGTCGTGAAAGGCGACGTGCTGCTTTGCAAGATCCAGGGCTTGCCGGACATGTCGATCAAGGTCGTTTGAGTTCGCAATCCATTCGTCATTCCGGGATGTGCGCAAGTCGGCGACGCCGACTAAGCACAGACCCGGAATCCCGATGTAAGGAAGACTCAAAACACTTCGAGATTCCGGGAGCGCGCCAAGTGGCGCGCCCCGGAAAGACGTGTGTGTGGCTAGCCGACCAGGTCCGCATAGTCCGCATGCTGGCGCAGATAATCCACCACAAACGAACAACCCGCCACGACCTTCAGCCCATTCGCACGGATCAATCCGAGCGCGCCCTTGACCAGTTCTGACGCGATGCCGCGGCCGCGCAGGGCAGGCGGCGTCTCGGTATGCGTGATGATGACGCGATCGCCGGCACGGCGATAATTCGCAAAGGCGACGGAGTCGCCGACATCCAGCTCGAAGCGATTGAGCGCCTTGTTGTCGCGAACGCCGGTCATGCCGCGTCTTTCAGCAAATCCTGATAGTCCGCATGTTTCGCGATATATGCCGCGATGAAGGGGCACTGCGCCACGACCTTCAATCCCTGTGCACGCACGGCATCGAGCGCGCCGCGGGCAAGCTGTGAGCCGATACCCCTGCCGCCCAATTCCTCTGGCACGACGGTGTGGACGAAGGTGATGGTATCGGACGTCCGGGTATATTCGGAAAAAGCGATATGGCCGTCGACGGCAAGTTCGAAACGGTGAAGCGAAGTATTGTTATAAACCGTGCTCATTCTCATTCCATTCACAGGTATCCTGGAGAAGGTAGCAGTCATTTCTAAACGGGTGCAATGCAGCCACCGCATGCTTCTCTGACAGGGGAAATCCGTGTCGTCGCGCGGGGCTCTTTGCCGTTCTGCGCGCTGTGAAAAATGGCTTTGGCGTGGCCTTGCAAAGGCAAAGCAGGTTCCTACGTCAATTGTAGACATACGCCCCGAAGCGGCCGGATCGGTCGTTTGACAGTTGGAGTGTCATGCCAACGGCCGCTGACGTATGCCTCTTTTGGAGGAGGTCACGATGTCAGACTCTCGGTTTCTCGGTACGCATCGCACGTGGGAAGACTGGTTTGGCATGGCGCTTGGCGTTCTGATTGCGCTCTCGCCCTGGTTTCCTACGCAGAACGGTCATCAATATACCGGGGGGACCCCCAGCGCCATAATCATTAACACGGTGGCGGTTGGCGTCCTGGTATTTGGCCTTGCGCAGCTTGAGTATGTCGCGCTGCAACGCTGGGAGGAGGTGGCCGCGATCATTCTCGGTCTGTGGCTGATCGCCTCGCCACTTTTCTTTGGTTATTCCGGCGACGGCATGCTCAGATTCATCCATACCTGCCTCGGCGGTCTCGTGGTGCTGCTGGCAGCACTGCAGTTGTGGCAGGACTGGGATCTGAGTGATGGGGAAATGGCCCAGCACGGGCAGTGACAACAAGCGATCAGGCCCGCCGGTCTTGTCGTGAGGCCGGCGGGTTTCGTCTGTCTTTGGCCGGCCGTTAGCGTCCTGGCACAGCCAGCGTCGCGATGACTTCGTCGATCCGGGAAAACACATAATTCGGCGTGCGCGCTTTCAGGGCCGCTCCGCTGGTATAGCCCCACGTCACCGCGCCGAAATCGATTCCGGCCTCGCGTGCAGCGTCGATATCGCGGATCTCGTCGCCGATGCTGATCGTGTCATCGACAGAGATGCCGGTGAGTTCAAGGATGCGCTGGAATTTCGCCGTCTTGCCGAACAGGCCGGCGCCGCAGGCGAAATAGGCGACGTGCTGATCGAGATCGCCGAGCACGTGTCGGACATTGTCCTCGCTATCGGAGCTGACGATCGCAATCGTCATGCCACGCGCCTTCAATTCACAGAACATGCGGTCGACGCCCGGGAACAGCGAAATGCGGTCGATCTGCTGCGCCTTGCGCTTGCGCATGTCGCGCGCAATCAACGGGATCCGCCATTTGGCGACACCGAGCAGCCGGATCAGCTCACCGGCGCCGACGCTCCGCAACTCGTCGATGCGGTCGCGTTCGACGCGCTGAAACTTGTGCTTGTCGGCGACGGAATTGATGACGCTGAGGAACCACGAGAAGCTGTCGGACAGCGTGCCGTCGAAATCGAAGATGGCGAGCTTATAGGGCATGGCTGGCGGGCGGGGAGGTGGCCGGGGTCTCGGTCTCGGCTGGATGTTTGGCAGTGGCGGTCACGGGCTGGTTCTCGTCTGAGTCGTGGCCGATATGCGACCCGTCGCAAGGATGATCCCATCAGACCCGGTTTTCAACCCGCATCCGCGCGGCGAAACGATGCACGAGCCGCACGCAAGCGTGCTAAGCCCGTCATTACCGTTTCATATCACGCGCAGGAGGCCCTCATGGCAGACGATAGACCGAACCAGAAAGGCCCTAACACCAAGAAGAAGCAGAAGTGCAAGAATTGCGAAGGCAAGGGCCTGCTGAAGAAGGGCGAGAAAGTGGTGAAGTGCCAGCGGTGCCACGGGACGGGGCTGAGGTGAGGGGAGCCGTAGCCTTCATGAAAGAAGCGAGATGCGGAAATGGCTACTGCGACTGGCCCCGGCTGTCGCTTCTTCCATCCAAGTTGTACGGCCTGCTAGATATCTCGAGTCTGATTTCGCACGAATGCAGCATCAATTTCAGTGCCGTGAAAAAGACGAAACATAGGATTCAGCAACGAGACAGTAGTTTCTAAGGCTCCATCTCCCAAGAGTTTTTCAAGACTGGTCTCCAGTCGGAAACGGCGCTTCGCAGTCGTGGACTGTTTCCTGCCTCTAAAATCGAAACCTTTGGTATCAGAAAGGACGCGATTGTTCAGCCCCTGAAAGTCGACAACGAATGCGCATTTCCTCGCGTCTACGTAAGATTGAGAAAAATGCCTGACGAACAGAATGAAGGCATACATTCGAGCAGCTTGGAAGCGAGGCGATATGTTGTCCCCTTGATTCCACTTGCGTGAGCTTCTTTGTTCGACTGCGCTTTTCACCCAATCAGTATCCTCGTGATACGGCCTAACCTCCGTGCCTATACCGTTCACGAGCACTCGCGAAAGCGAAGGCGCGAAGAGATATTCGCCATCTTTCAGGATGGCATCACTTTCATAACCTTCGATGTCCTTAAAAAGAAACACAGATGGTGGGCTCATACCCGCGTATGTCATATCGAACGGGGCGACGGCAAATTCGCATTCAGCGTCGGCCCAATTTGAAGCCTCCCGTAAACCGCTTAAGAGCTTTGGCAGAGTGATGGGCGCAACCGGCGCTCCGTCGTCCTGCGTTAACTGAAACGATACCGCGCTCTTATTCTCGATTGGGTCAACGGGCCATCCGTCTTTCTGGAGCTCGTTCCAGCGCAAAACGCCGCTATCTAGAAAGTCCTCTAGAAGTGGTGCGTTGATTATAGTTGTTGGCGTATCGAACAGTCTTCCGATGGAAGAGAGCAGCTGATTGCGTTCAGCAAGAACACATCGGTGTAATATGTCTTTCCAAAGTTCCGGTCGATCAATAGGGACAGACCGAGGGCCCGACACTCGGATGTAGTGAGTGCCTTGGGTTACTCCGACTCTGGTTTTGTTGACTAACGGGCCATCAGTTTTTGCACATACAGGTTGCGCCCCATGTGGCGGCACCTTAACAACCGGGTATTTCTTTTCGGTGATACCTGAACTAACGAAATACACATTGCAATGAAATGCGGGATGAAGGTACCGAGAAACAATGCCATTGATGATGTCTTGGCTGTAACCGGTCAGCTCACCGGGATGGGGTTCTGCGTGATCGCCGTCATCGGAGACGCCGAATATTATCCATCCGCCTCCGAAGTTTGTTAGAGCACATAGATGCTTTGCAATTTTTGATTTGCACTCGGGCGACGATAAATCCATCCAAGTTTTGTATTCGATGTCCGGCTCTTCGTTCCGATGATCAACCAGACTGGCTAACCGATCAAGATCCGGTAACTCCGGCACTTCTGGCATGGCTCGTCACTCCGCCGCTTCGCTCGTCGCCTTCCGCTTCTTGGGCTTCCCCGCCTTTTCCAGCACCGGCTTCAAAAACTTGCCCGTATAGCTGCGCGGTGCTTTGACAATATCTTCCGGCGGACCCCAGGCGACGATTTCACCGCCGCCGTCGCCGCCTTCGGGGCCGAGGTCGATGACCCAGTCGGCGGTCTTGATGACTTCGAGATTGTGCTCGATCACCACCACCGTGTTGCCCTGCGCCACCAGCTCGTGCAGCACTTCGAGCAGCTTGGCGACGTCGTGGAAGTGGAGTCCCGTGGTCGGCTCGTCGAGAATGTAAAGTGTGCGACCGGTCGCGCGCTTGCTCAGCTCCTTGGCGAGCTTCACGCGCTGCGCTTCGCCGCCGGATAGCGTCGTCGCCTGCTGGCCGACATGGATGTAATCCAGTCCAACGCGATGCAAGGTTTTAAAAGTCTCACGCACGCGCGGCACTGCCTTGAAGAAGTCCGCGGCTTCTTCCACGGTCATGTCGAGCACGTCGGCGATCGACTTGCCCTTGAACAGCACTTCCAGCGTCTCGCGGTTGTAGCGTTTGCCCTTGCAGGTGTCGCAGGTGACATAGACGTCGGGCAGGAAGTGCATCTCGATCTTGATGACGCCGTCGCCCTGGCAGGCCTCGCAGCGGCCGCCCTTGACGTTGAACGAGAACCGGCCGGCCTCATAGCCGCGCGCCTTGGATTCCGGCAGGCCGGCAAACCATTCGCGGATCGGCGTGAAGGCGCCAGTATAGGTCGCGGGATTGGAACGCGGCGTGCGGCCGATCGGCGACTGGTCGATCTCGATGATCTTGTCGATATGTTCCAGGCCCTCGATGCGGTCATGCGGCGCGGCGCCTTCGCTGGCGCCGTTGAGCTTGCGCGCGATCGCCTTATAGAGCGTGTCGATCAGCAGCGTCGACTTGCCGCCGCCGGAGACACCGGTGACCGCGGTGAACAGGCCGAGCGGCACTTCCGCCGAGACGTTCTTGAGATTGTTGCCACGCGCATTGATGACCTTGATGGTCCGGCGATGGTTCGGCGGCCGGCGCTCCGGCACCGGCACCGACATTTCGCCGGTGAGATATTTGCCGGTCAGCGACTTCGGATTCTTCATCACCTCCTGGGGCGTACCCTGGGCGACGATATTGCCGCCATGGGTGCCGGCGCCGGGGCCGACATCCACCACGTAGTCGGCCGCGATCACCGCGTCCTCGTCATGCTCGACCACGATCACGGTATTGCCGAGATCGCGCAGCCGCCGCAGCGTATCCAGCAGGCGTGCGTTGTCGCGCTGATGCAGGCCGATGGATGGCTCGTCGAGCACATAGAGCACGCCGGTGAGGCCCGAGCCGATCTGAGACGCCAGGCGAATACGCTGGCTCTCGCCGCCGGACAACGTGCCGGAAGAGCGTGCGAGGGTGAGATAGTTGAGGCCGACATCGAGCAGGAACGACAGCCGCTCGCGGATCTCCTTGAGAATGCGGACGGCGATTTCGTTCTGCTGCTTGTTGAGCAGGTCCGGCACGGTCTCGAACCAGTCGCCGGCCTTGCGCACCGACATTTCCGAGATGTTGCCGATATGCTTGCCGCCGATCTTCACGCTGAGCGCTTCGGGCTTCAGCCGATAACCCTCGCAGGCATCGCATGGCACGTCGGAGAAGTACTTGCCGAGTTCCTCGCGCGCCCATTCGCTTTCGGTCTCGCGGAAGCGCCGGTCGATATTGGTGACCACGCCCTCGAACGGCTTCTTGGTGTCATAGGAGCGGACGCCGTCCTCATAGGAGAACTTGATCTCGTCATCGCCGGAGCCGTGCAGGATGGCGTTCTGCGTCTTTTTCGGCAGGTCCTTCCACTTGGTGTCGAGCGTGAACTTGTAGAACTTGCCCAGCGCGGTCAGCGTCTGCACGTAATAGGGCGACGACGACTTCGCCCAGGGCGCGATGGCGCCCTTGCGCAGTGTCAGCTCCTTGTCGGGAATGACGAGGTCGGCATCGATGGTCTGCTCGACGCCGAGGCCGCCGCATTTCGGACAGGCGCCATAGGGATTGTTGAAAGAGAACAGGCGCGGCTCGATCTCCGGAATCGTGAAGCCCGACACCGGACAGGCAAACTTCTCCGAAAACAGGATGCGTTCGGCGCCGGTCTTGTCGTGAATCTTCGCGACCTTCTTGTCGGACTTCTTGTCGTCCGTGGGCGCGGCAGGCGCATCGGCATATTCAATGACCGCAAGACCTTCGGCGAGCTTCAGTGCCGTCTCGAAACTTTCCGCGAGGCGCTGGCCGATATCAGGACGCACCACGATGCGATCGACGACGACGTCGATGTCATGCGGAAACTTCTTGTCGAGTACGGGCGCTTCAGCGAGTTCATGGAAGGTACCGTCGATCTTGACGCGCTGAAAACCCTTTTTGAGATATTCGGCCAGCTCCTTGCGATACTCGCCCTTGCGACCGCGCACCACCGGCGCCAGCAGATACAGCCGCGTGCCTTCCGGCAGCGCCAGCACGCGGTCGACCATCATCGACACCGTCTGGCTTTCGATCGGAAGACCCGTCGCCGGCGAATAGGGAATGCCGACGCGTGCCCACAGCAGGCGCATATAATCGTAGATCTCGGTGACGGTGCCGACGGTCGAGCGCGGATTCTTCGAGGTGGTCTTCTGCTCGATGGAGATGGCCGGCGACAGGCCGTCGATCTGGTCGACATCCGGCTTCTGCATCATCTCGAGGAATTGCCGGGCGTAAGCCGACAGCGACTCCACGTAGCGGCGCTGGCCTTCGGCATAGATCGTGTCGAAGGCGAGGGACGATTTGCCGGAGCCGGACAGGCCTGTGAACACCACCAGCTTGTCGCGCGGGATCGTCAGGTCGACATTCTTGAGATTGTGCTCGCGGGCGCCGCGGATGGTGATGCTGCGCATGTTCGTGGCGGCCTGCTGCCGCTTCGCCTTGATGATCTCGTCCATAACAGGCAATTCCCCAGCGCGCGAGGCGCGCTCATCCGGGCGCGCACCGCCGGCCGGGCCGGGATCAACGCCGATTGATTGTCATCGGAACATAGGAAGAACGAGGACGGATTTCCAGTGCTCCGCAGCAACGATCAACGGTTTGTTGGCGGAGGGGTTGCGAGGCAAGGCTGCAAATCGAACGGCCTGCGCAGGACAGGTCTTCCGGTATCGGGCTCATGCCAGTGAACGGCCAATCGGGAGCGCGTCAGGGCTGAGCGAGCTGCCAGCAAAAAGCCCGGCGCGAGGCCGGGCCAAGTTTGTCGGAATGAGGGAAGGCGGTCGCAGTTCTCAATACTTGGCGATGACAGGGCCGCCCCACTTGTAGTTGATGCGGGCGGTGACGACGTCGACGTCCTGGCTGATGCGATCGATACGCGAGGTCACAGGAAGTGTCACAGCGGTGAAGCTGTTGCTGCTGGTCTCCATGAACAGATGGTCGTATTCGACCGCGAAGGACCAGTTTGGCGTGAAGCCATATTCCAGGCCAACGCCAACCGTACCGCCCCAGCGGGTTTCCTTGGCGTTATCGAATACGACATTGGTTCCCACGGTGTAGCCCTGATACTTGTCGCTCGTCACGGCAGCGCCGCCCTTCACGTAAAGAAGGGTGTTGTTCCAGGCGTAACCGATCTGGCCGGTGAACAGGCCGAAGGCTTCGATCTTGGACCGGTTACCGGTCGTACCGAGTACGAGCTGGCTGACATTCGAGCCCTTGAAGTCTGCCCAGTTGCCCTGTGCTTCCAGACCGAACACCCAAGCAGTGCTCTGCCAGCGATAGCCGATCTGACCGCCAGCCGTGCCGCCGCTTGCGTCATGGCATCCCTCGCTGAAGGCCAGTGCGGCACCGAGAACCTGGGTCGTGTCCCAGCATTTGCGGCTCGTTCCCCAACCGCCGTTGCCGCCGATATAGAAACCGGTCCAGTCATAGACGACGGCGATCATCGGAGGCGCCTTGGTGTAGGGCCGTGCTGCGAGATCGGCCGCAGAAGCGGACGTTGCCGAGCCGAGAACAGCGAGGGCGGCGGATGCGAGCAGAATTTTCTTCATGGCATGCTCCCCTTGTGAGTGTTTCAACTCTAGCGCGATTCAGGCGATCGGGCTGTGCCTTCCTTGCAACGGAGGAAAACAAACGCAATAGTTGCGTGAAAATTCTTGCGCTACAGTCGTGGGTAGTATTCGACCGCAGGCGATGGGTTAGCTCTTAATCTCTCCGGAATCCGGGCTTCCAGCCAAACAAAAAGGCCGGCGTTTCCGCCGGCCTTTCCGTAGTCACGAGCCTGAAATCAGGCGCGAAGCTCAGTACTTGGCGACAACCGGGCCACCCCAGTTGAAGCGGTAGTTCAGGCCGGCCTTGACGGTGTGCTCGTCGTTGCGGGACGACAGGCCGACGATGCCAACCGGCGACGGAGCAGCGAAGGTGGTCTTGCCGAAGTCGTAGTACTGGTACTCAACCTTGCCCGACCAGTTCTGGGTGAACAGGTATTCGAGGCCGGCGCCGACGGTGTAACCGTCATGCTTGGTGCCAGCTGCGAAAGCCACCGGAACGGCGCCAACGGTCGTGACCAGCGATTCGCTGTAGTCGGAGTAGGCGTAGCCGCCCTTCACGTAGAGCAGTGCCGGACCCCAGGTGTAACCGATGCGACCGGTGACCGAGGCGAGGCCCTTCTGGTTCAGGTTGTAGGTGACGCCAGCCGGAACGAAAGCGACGTTGGTGTTGTTCGAACCAACCCAGCTGTACTGACCTTCGATGCCGAACACCCAGTTCGGAGCGAACTGGTAGTCGTAACCGATCTGCACGCCGCCGAGGAAACGGCCGTCCGAATTGTCGGAAGTGCCGCCGAAGCCGTTCGAACCATTGAACGCGCCGCCGACGTGACCGCCGATATAGAAACCGGTCCAGTTGTAGATCGGGGCGGGAACGTAAGCCGGAGCCTTGGTGTAGGGACGAGCGGCGAGGTCAGCGGCCATTGCCGGAACCGAAGCGCCCAGAGCGATCAGGGCAACGGTGCCCAACAGAAACTTCTTCATGTGAATTCTCCCCAAAATTGCTTCGCGTCGGCGAAGCCTCGTGTCCCGGCGCAAGCGCCAAATGCAATTCAGTGATCGAAATATACGCAAGTCTGCCAAAAAGTCCGTCACCCAAATAGCACACTCGTCTTCGATGTTTGGCCGTTTCTAAGTTAATGAAAGGTATATGAATTTTGGCCGGGCGCGGTTCCCTTCGGGTTCCACTATTGCTCGACCCGGACGCGACAGCGACGACTCGGCACTTCGTCGTCGCCCAACAATTCGCCAAGGGGTGTCCTTGAGAACAAAAATGGAACATGCTATATGCGAGGACGATCATATAAGAGATCGTGGATAACCCGGTCGCGGGGGCCTGCGCGGGAGCGCGGACCGTATAGGGTCCTATCATCAGCGGCGTTTGCGCGCGGGCCAGGGCCTGCGCCGGCGCCCAATCAGCAATTCAGATTCGAGCGTAGGAGAGTGGCATGGCGGGTAGCGTCAACAAGGTGATTTTGGTCGGCAATCTCGGCAAGGATCCAGAAGTCCGCCGGATGCAGAACGGCAATCCGGTCGTCAACCTGACCGTCGCGACTTCGGATACCTGGCGCGACAAGGGCACCGGCGAGCGCAAGGAAAAGACCGAGTGGCACCGCGTCGTGATCTTCAGCGAAGGTCTCGCCAAGGTCGCCGAGCAGTATCTGAAGAAGGGCGCCAAGGTTTACATCGAAGGCGCGCTGCAGACCCGCAAATGGACCGATCCGCAGGGTGTCGAGAAATACTCCACCGAGATCGTGCTGCAGGGCTTCAATTCGACACTGACCATGCTCGACGGCAAGGGCGGCGGCGCGGGTGGTGGCGGCGGTTACGGCGGCGATGACATGGGCGACAGCTTCGGCGGCGGCCAGTCGAGCGCTCCGCCGCAGCGCCGCGTGGCCGCACCGGCCGGCGGTGGTGGCCGCGGCAACGACATGGATGACGACATCCCGTTCTGACTGTTGGTTGGAGCTGTGTGTAAACTAAAAAACGCTTTCGTCGCTTCTTCAATGACTTAGCGTTTTTCAGCTTCCGGATTGCCGACGAGACTCGAATCAGATTCTGTGGGGCCCGCTTGTGTAAACAAGGGGGGCTTTCGTTTGATAAATCAACGCATTGCCAGCCGATTTCGCGTAAAGCCCGTTGTAATGGAGGGCAGCGAGAGGTTTGGGCTTCTCTTGGATAGGGAGAGCGGGCTGCCGGACCCTTGGGCTAGCTGAGCACAACATTCGCATGATGGCCGCGCTCGTTGAGCCGCTTGCACAGCGCGTGGGCGAAGGTGGTCTTTCCTGCGGCTGCCGGGCCAAAGAACTCGATGATCATGCTCCCGAACCTCAAGAGGTTGTTGGTGCCTGCACGATTCGCCGAGGGTCCTGCACCTGAGGAAACAGGCGTTCCCGCTTTCGCGCCGCGACAATAAAACTCTCCGCCAACAATCCCGGCACCTTGAGCCTCCGGCACGCCTTTTCGAATGGCTCGATCAGCGCCTCGCAGAGATGTGGAAACAACCGGCCCGGTCGCGGGAGATAGCCGTAATACGTGCTCTCCACGACCTCAAATCCCTCATCCGACAGCAGGCTTGAAAATTGATACAAAGTCAGGGTGTGTCGAGGTCTGCTCGGATATGCCCAGTTCAGGACACGACTGAACGACCCGATGGGTGACGTTGCATTGAGCTGGATATTGCATACCAATACGCCGTCGTTGCGAAGATGCCGATAGATCGCCCGCAATGCGTCGCGCCTAAGCGTGTCTTCTGCATTCAAGAAGAACCGAAATGCGGTGGCAACGTCAAATGTCTGTTCGAGAGGAACCTTGGTGACGTCGACGCATAGCAGCGTCACGTTGTCTGGCACCGAAGCTGCCGAAAGCATCGCTTCTGACACATCGACCCCGACAACCGAGCCGAACAACCGAGCGGCGACCTTCGCAATGCGTCCGGTTCCGCAGGCGAAGTCGAGGCTTGTTCGCTGTGGCCCTCCGAGCCGGCGCAGAATGCTTTCGAGCAAGGGCTGTTCGACGTCCCGCCACAATGCCGCGCAATGGCCCACCTCGAAGGTGCTGACGTAGTCGGCAACGACATCAACCGACTGGTGGCTCGCGCGATAGCTGAACGTGTCTCCGTTGAGCATAAGGATATGTCCCTCGAGTCCGCCGACGCTAACCTCGATGTCGGGACGACGTCTTCATGCATTCGCACGATGCCGGAACGGAGCGGCAGGCGTGATCCGACTAGTCGACGGGCGGCAGTCCGCGGATCCGAACAGTCATTCAAATGAACGTTGGTGTGGTTTGTAATCCGGCTAAGCTCTGACCTGCAGGTAAATGACAGCTTGTTCCGAGGCGCTGGGCATTCCACCATGATCATCGAGTTATTTGGGCCGCCTGGTGCAGGCAAGACCACACTTCTTCGCGGCCTCTGCCGGGGGCTGGCGCAAGAAGGCATCAACCTGAAGACAGTGAACGGTTATCGCCTGATTGAATATGCGTCGGCCCAGGATGACGGCCCGGAGACGCGCCATGGCATTGGGCGTATTGGCAGAAAGATTGCCACCTCCGGTCCTGTCTTGCTATCGACCCTGCCGAAGGACGGTGTCGCGGCGCGGCTTCTAGCATCAATCCCGCTACGAAGCCGCACATGGTCATGGCGCATGAAGGTCGACATCGCTCTACTGTGCGAATCTTGGCGTAAAGCGCAGGAATCGGAAGGTTACTTCATTTTTGAAGAAGGCCTGATCCAGGCATTGTGTGCGCTGGTTTTGCTGGCGCGAACTCCAAGCATTGACGTGGTTCGTGACTGCCTAGCGTTCCTGCCGCGACCGGACCTGCTTGTCCAGCTCGATGCGCCGCAGGAAACGTTGCGCCGCCGTCTTACGGATCGGCATGCGCGCCAGCCGCTCATCGAAGTCCTCCTGTTCGAACTCGGCGTGGACAGGGGCTTGAAGCAGGCCAATATCTCAAGGGAGATCGGCGAGTGCTTGCGCCGGGACGGATGGTCCTTGATACAAGTCAACGGTGCCGACCCCCTCAATTTCGATAAGGTCATCACGCGAGTCCTGGGAGAGCATATCAATGAGACCGCCCTGGGTGACCAAGGCGATAAAAGCCAAACCACTGGATTAGCTGGCAACTATGAACTTGATGGATCTCAACATTTCGCACGGGGGCCTGGTGGCAGCATCTGACGCTCGCTCACGATTTGAATCATTGCGTGGTCGAGCCCCGGTCCGCCCGGAGCGAGGCATGGATACTTTGGGTCGCCTCGACTAGCGCGGTCCCCTGTCTCGGAGAGCCTTGCGTCCGAAACCAACCATTCAGCCACGATCAGCCCGTGAGGCGCGCACGAAACAAAGTGCAGCCGTCCGCCAGGCGCGACCTGGAGATATCCCGGAATCCAGCCTCGGTCACCGGAGCGCTCCTCGACCGCCTCACGCATCACGTCCATAACCACATATAACCCTTCTGATCTGCTGTCAGGACGTCCTGAACCTCTGCATCGCGCGCTGTGAGCTGATTGCTTGCAGCGCGTTTTGCTTTTCGGGGAGGGCGCTTAGCTGCGGCAACGTGGTGGACCACATTATCTTTACAATGGAAAGATTTCTGCGACAGTGAGCTGACACTGCCTGCTGAATGCGAGGGCCACCATGTCGCTGCAGCCGTTGCTTGATGCCGTTGCCCCGATCCCGCTGCATGCTTTTGCGGCCATGGCCGCATTTGTGCTCGGTGTCGTTCAATTGATCGCGCCCAAGGGCACGCTGCCACACAGAACGCTCGGCTGGATCTGGGTGGCGTTGCTCGCCACCGTTGCGATCAGCTCGTTTGGGATCCATGGCCATAGCTACCGGCTCTGGCGAGACTGGAGCCCGATCCACCTGCTGTCGATCATCGCGCCGGTGATGCTGGTGGTCGGAGTGGTCGCCGCACGCCGGCACCGCGTCAGGGCGCATGCCATCACCATGATTTCGATCTTCGCCGGCGCCCTGGTGATCGCCGGCGTGTTCACCCTTGTGCCCGGCCGGGTCATGCACACCGTGGTGTTCGGTCGCTAGATTGCCGCAAGACGGGCGCATGATTTTCGCAAGATTCGGCTGCTTTGGGCTGGCTTATTCGGGGGCACTTCACAAGCCCTGTACAGCTCCCGTAAGCATTTGAAAAATCAGCAGGAAAATAGAGCCGCGGGCGTTGTCTGCGGGGTGGCTTGAAGCCGCGCGATGCGCTATATGATTCCCAGCAAAACCTGACCGGAAATCATCCTTGTCCGACACTGAAGACCAGAAGCCTGGGGAGCCACCGGCCCCCTCGGATATTCGTCCCGTATCCATCCTCGATGAGATGAAGCGTTCGTATCTCGATTACGCCATGAGCGTGATCGTGGCGCGTGCGCTGCCGGATGCGCGCGACGGCTTGAAGCCGGTGCATCGCCGCATTCTCTACGCGATGTACGAGAACGGCTTCGAGTGGAACAAGCCGTATCGCAAGTCGGCGCGAACCGTCGGCGACGTGATCGGTAAATATCATCCGCATGGCGACCAGTCGGTCTATGACGCCATGGTCCGCATGGCGCAGGACTTCTCGATGCGCGTGCCGCTGATCGACGGTCAGGGCAATTTCGGTTCGGTGGATGGCGATCAGGCCGCCGCGATGCGATACACGGAATCGCGCCTGACCAAGATCGCGCAGTCGCTGCTCGACGATCTCGACAAGGACACGGTCGACTATCAGGACAACTACGACGGCTCGTTCCGCGAGCCACGCGTGTTGCCCGCCAAGTTTCCCAATCTGCTGGTCAATGGCGGCGGCGGTATCGCCGTGGGCATGGCCACCAACATCCCGCCGCACAATCTCGGCGAAGTCATCGACGCCTGCGTCGCGCTGATCGATGATCCGTCGCTCACCATTGACGATCTGAACAAGATCATTCCGGGTCCGGATTTCCCGACCGGCGGCATCATCCTCGGCCGCGCCGGGATTCGTACGGCCTATCACACCGGCCGCGGCTCCATCGTGATGCGCGGCAAGGTCTCTATCGAGCCGACGCGCAAGGACCGCGAAGCGATCATCGTCTCTGAAATTCCCTACCAGGTGAACAAGGCCACCATGGTGGAGCGCATCGCCGAACTGGTGCGCGATAAGAAGATCGAAGGCATCTCCGATCTCAGAGACGAATCTGACCGCGACGGTTTTCGCGTCGTCGTCGAACTGAAGCGGGACGCGGTGCCGGAGGTGGTGCTCAACCAGCTTTACAAGTTCACGCCGCTGCAGACCAATTTCGGCGCCAACATGGTGGCGCTCGACACCGGCCGGCCGTTGCTGATGAACCTGAAGGACCTACTGACGATCTTCGTCGCGTTCCGCGAACAGGTCGTCACGCGCCGTACCAAGTTCCTGCTCAACAAGGCGCGCGATCGCGCGCATATCCTCGTCGGCCTGGCCATTGCGGTGGCGAATATCGACGAGGTCATTCGTGTGATCCGGACCTCGCCGGATCCGACCACTGCGCGCGATATCCTGATGGAGCGCCGCTGGCCGGCGCAGGATGTGGCGACGATGATGATGCTGATCGACGATCCGCGTCATCGCCTCGAGGAAGACGGCACCGCGCGGCTGTCCTTCGAACAGGCCAAGGCCATTCTCGACTTGCGCCTCGCACGTTTAACAGCTCTGGGCCGCGAGGAAATTTCCGACGAACTGGACAAGCTCGCCGTCGAGATTGCGGACTATCTGGAGATCCTGCGTTCGCGCGCGCGCGTTCAGGGCATCATCAAGGACGAGCTCGGCGCGGTGAAGGCGGAATTCGCGACGCCGCGCAAGACCGTCATCATGGAACAGGAAGGCGAGGTCGAAGACGAGGACCTGATCCAGCGCGAAGACATGGTGGTGACGGTGTCGCATCATGGCTACGTCAAGCGCGTGCCGCTTTCGACCTATCGGGCGCAGCGCCGCGGCGGCAAGGGCCGCTCCGGCATGGCGACGCGCGACGAGGATTTCGTCTCGCGTCTGTTCGTGGCCTCGACCCATACGCCGGTGCTGTTCTTCTCGTCGCGTGGCCAGGTCTACAAGGAAAAGGTCTGGCGTCTGCCGATCGCGCCGCCAAACGGCCGCGGCAAGGCGATGATCAACATCCTGCCGCTGGAGCAGGGCGAACGCATCACCACGATCATGCCGCTGCCTGAGGACGAGGCGACGTGGAACGATCTCGACGTGATGTTCGCGACGACAGGCGGCAACGTCCGCCGCAACAAGCTCTCTGACTTCGTCGATGTCAGGCGCTCCGGCATCATCGCGATGAAGCTCGATGAGGGCGAAGCGATCGTCGATGTGCAGATCGCCACCGAACATGATGACGTGCTGCTGACCGCTGCCGGCGGCCAGTGCATCCGTTTCCCGGTGACTGACGTCCGCGTATTCCAGGGCCGCAGCTCCATGGGCGTGCGCGGCATCTCGCTGGCGGACGGCGACAAGCTGATCTCGCTCACCATCCTGCGCCACCTCGAGGCCAATTCCGACGAACGCGCGGCCTATCTGCGCCGTGCCAATGCGGTACGTCGCGGCGGCGCCGAGGAGCGTGCCGATGTTGCGGACGAAGCGGCGGCTGCCGTGGAGACCGAAGAGGCGACGGGAGCCATCGAACTCGGCGAGCAGCGCTATGTCGAGATGTCGGCCAGTGAGCAGTTCGTACTGACCATCAGCGAGAACGGCTACGGTAAGCGGACCTCGTCGTTCGAGTACCGCACCACCGGCCGCGGCGGTAAGGGCATCGTCGCGATGTCGGTCAACAACCGTAATGGCAAGCTGATCGCTTCGTTCCCGGTCGAGGACAGCGACCAGATCATGCTTGTCACCGACAAGGGCCAGCTCATCCGCTGCCCGGTGGAAGGTATCCGCATTGCCGGCCGTTCGACCCAGGGCGTCATCGTGTTCAACACGGCTGACGACGAACACGTCGTGTCGGTCGAGCATATCGGCGAGGCGGGCGAGGGCGAAGAGGGCGAGAATGGCAACGGTGCGCCGGTGGCGGAGGGCTGAGGCTCTCCGCATCCGCCTTCGACAAGTCGATCAAAAAAGCCCGCGGTTATGCCGCGGGCTTTTTGCTTGCAGAGACAATCGTCGGCGTCGTCGGCCGGTCTCGGACCTCACATCCCAATTTTCGACATCGTTCGTGGAACCGCTACTCCGCACTCGCCGGCCGTGTCTTGAAGAACGGGCTCGGCTCCGGCGTTTCGGCATTGCCGCGGAGCAGCTTGCGGCCGGCTTCCAGGCCGCCGATGACTTCCAGCTCGACGCGTTGCGCGTCGCGGTCGCGGACATCGGCGATGGCTTCGCGGGCCTCGTCTTCGTCGAGGCCGAGGCCGGTCAGGACGGCTTCGCTGAACAGCAGTGCGGATTCGAAGGTTTCGCGGATCTGGAAATCGACGCCGGCATGAATGAGGCGCAGCGAATGGCCGCGGTCGTAGGAGCGGACATAGAGTTTGGCCAGCGGGAATTCCGAGCGGCACAGTTCGACGATGTGATCTGCTGCCTCCGGTTTGTCGACACAGATCAGGATCGCTTCAGCGGTGCCAGCGCCGGAAGCGTGCAGCACGTCGAGGCGGGTGCCGTCGCCATAGTGGATCTTGAAGCCGAAATTGCCGGCGGCGCGGATCATGTCCACATCGGTTTCGATCAGCGAAAGTTCGATGTTGCGCGCCAGCAGGGCCTGGCTCGCCACCTGCGCGAAGCGGCGGAAGCCGATGAACAGCACTTTCCCGCGCAGGCCGTCGGCTTTGTCGATGCCGTCCATGGAGACCGGCGTGCTCTGCCGCATCTGCGCGTGGATCAGCAACACGATGGGCGTCAGTGCCATCGACAGGATGACGATCGCGCTCATGACCGCGGAGACGCGGGTGTCGAAGATGCCAGCGGTGCCGGCAGCCGCATAGAGGACGAAGGCGAATTCGCCGCCTTGCGCGAACAGCGCGGCGCGGTGGGTGGCGGCGGCGTGATCAGACTTTGCGAGGCGCGCGATCACATAGATGCCGATCGCCTTGACGATCATGAAGGCCACGACGCCGCCCAGCACCATGATCCATTCACTGGCGACGATGCGCAGATTCAGCGACATGCCGACGCTGAGGAAGAACAGGCCGAGCAGGATGCCGCGGAACGGTTCGATGTCGGCCTCGAGCTGATGCCGGAAGTTCGATTCCGAGAGCAGCACGCCGGCGAGGAAGGCGCCCATCGCCATCGACAGGCCGACGCTCTGCATGAACACGGCGGAGCCGAGCACGACGAGCAGCGCTGCGGCGGTCAACACTTCGCGCGCGCCGGCCCGAGCAATGATGCGGAAGAACGGGTCGAGCAGCCAGCGGCCCGCCGCCAGCAGCGCGGCGAGGCCGGCGAGGGCGATGGCGGCGCTCTGCCACATCGGTTTTGCGTTCGCGGCGGCCGGCGCATCGGCGGCGCCCCAGATAGCGACCAGCGCCAGCAGCGGAACGATGGCAAGATCCTCCAGCAACAGGATCGCGATGGCGCGCTGGCCTTCTGGCGATGTGGTCTCGTCTTGTTCCTCCAGCAGCTGCATGATGACGGCGGTGGAGGACAGCACAAAGCCCATGGCACCGATCATGGCGACGGGAAAGCTGAGGCCCGCGGCCATCCCGACCAGCGTGAGCAGGAAGCCGCAGGTGATGACCTGCGCTGCGCCAAGGCCAAAGATCTGCCGGCGCAGCTTCCACAGCTTTGACGGGCGCATTTCCAGCCCGATGATGAACAGAAACATGACGACGCCGAGCTCGGCCGTATGCAGCAGCGTCTCGGGATCATTGAACAGGCCAAGGCCGAACGGCCCGACGGCCAAGCCGGCGATGAGATAACCGAGGACGGAGCCGAGGCCCAATCGCTTGAACAGTGGCACTGCAACGGTGGCCGCACCCAGCAGGACAATTGCGTGTCCCAAACTAAAACCGGAAGCGTCCGCCATTTCACCTCTTTCGTTGATCTGCCGGATGTCTCCAATCCGGCGTGCCTTATATTTTCGCACAGTGCGTCGCGAGCAGAGTAGATGACTTTGGCGGCTTTGTCCGATGCCGCCACGCGTGCGGCAATTCAGCGCGTCAGGTTCACGTCGTGAAGAGAACCGTCATACGCTGCATGAGAGACATGCAGTGCTTCTCATGTCCGTGCGTGCGCCGCCCGGATGATCGGCGCGACGTCAGTGCCGAGAAGCTCGATCGAACGCTTCATCGCGGCGGTTTCGAGGGAAGCCGTGCTCATCTGGAAGGTGATGCGCGAGACGCCGCCGAGAGCCTCATCGGCATGGCGCATCTTCGCTGCGACCGTTGCGGGATCGCCGACGAGGAACGCGCCTTCCGGGCCGGCCATGGCGTCAAATTGCTGGCGCGACGGTGGTGACCAGCCACGTTCGCGGCCGATTCTCGCCGTCAGATGCGCCCAGCCGGGGAAGAAGGCGTCTTTGGCGGCTGCGGTGGTCTCGCCGACAAAACCCATCGCGTGCACACCCACTTTGAGTTTGTCGGGACTGTGCCCGGCGCGGCTGCCGGCGTCGCGATAGAGATCGACGAGCGGACGAAAACGTTCGAATGTGCCGCCGATGATCGCGACCATCAGGGGCAGGCCCAGCGTGCCGGCGCGCGCGAAGGATTCCGGCGTGCCGCCGACGCCGATCCAGATCGGCAGCCGGGCTTGATGCGGACGCGGATAGACACCCTGGCCCTCGAGCGCCGAACGAAAGCGACCTTTCCAGATCGGATGTTTGGTCTCGCCAAGCTTCAAGAACAGCGCGAGCTTCTCGGCAAAGAGTTCGTCATAGTCCTGCGGGTCCATGCCAAACAGCGGATAGGCTTCGCCAAACGAGCCTCGACCAACGACGAGTTCCGCACGGCCTTTCGAGATGAGATCGAGAGTCGCGAATTCCTGAAACACGCGCACGGGATCAGCGGCGCTCAGCACTGTTACGGCGCTGGTCAAACGAATCTGGCTGGTGCGCGCTGCTGCCGCGGCCAGGATGATCGCGGGCGCGGAATCGAGGAATTCGGCGCGGTGATGCTCACCGATGCCGAAGACATCGAGCCCAACCCGGTCGGCGACCTCGACCTCATCAAGGAGGTCCGCCATGCGATCGGTCGCTGAAGGCAGCTTGCCCGTCGCTGGATCGGGAAGGATGGCTGCAAAACTGTCGATGCCGATTTCCATGAGAACTCCTTGTTCAACTCGTCGATCAGGTCGTGTCACAGCTAGAACCGGAAGTTCGCCATCACGCTGATCAGGGTTATGGTCTGTGCGGGTCCGGTGTCCGATAGGAAACGCCCGGCTTCGAAGGCACTCAACGATGCAGACAGATTGAGCTCGGCCGTAGCCTGCCATGCTACGGACAGCTCGATCTGATGTCCGATGTAGCGCGCATCGCTGCCTTTGCCGCTTCTCACGAGATTTCCGGGGACCCCGTAGATCCCATCGACCGTGCTCTGTCGCCAATAGGCCGCTCCGGTGAGCGAGACTGCGACATCTTTGCGCGGATAGACGGTGATCGACGGCCGGACCTGAATGAGGTTGCGCGGGCCGACCGGAGACAGAGCACCGAAATATTTGCCCCTCGGAAATAGAGGATTGAACGTCCCGAGCTTTGCATCGTCCGGGTTGCCGTCTCCCGAAATAACATCGGACATGAACCGGAGTTCGGGTTGAAAAGGCGTCTGAAGGAAGCGATAGCCGAATTCACCACCAATACCCCATGCTTCCACGCGTCGCGTTCCGAAAGTCCCACGCTGTAGGGCGCCTTCGACGTTCCAGAACCAGGCGCCCGTGTCGCCGAAGATTCGCGTTCCGAATGTATGCGCGAGTTCCCTGCCGCGGCCTTGATCGAAAACCGCATCGCGATCCAGCAAACCGAGATAGTAGATATCGACACCGACCGACTTGTTCTCCCGCAGCCATTGGGTTGCATAGGCGCCCCAGACGGTTTTTTGGCGCGACATGCGATCATCAAAATCGCCCGGAAAATTGTCAACGGGACGGGCGTAAAACAGCGTCATCTGGCGATCAGGTCCGGTGACGATCGCGTCGAGACCGTCAAAGGCCTGCGGAACATTGGGACCGTAGCGGGTGTCGATGAAGCGGCCAGCGCCCAGCGACATCAGCTTGCGCCCCGCCGACATGCGCAGTGTGCTGCGGTCTCCGACATCCATTTCGATCTCGCCGAATGCCTGAAGCATATCGGCGCCGGTCGTATCGACCGGACGCTCGGGACGGCTGGTGCCGGTGATCGCCGAAAAGATGGGTTGGGTGAAAAACCGCACCTTGCCTGCGTGAAGGTCGGCATAGGGCATGAAACGGTGCCAGATATAACTGTCATTCGGCGCGGATCCCCAATTGACGTTGGTATAGCCTTCGTAGCGCGACCGGACTTCCATGCCGGTCGCGAGATAAATCAATGCTTGCTCCTGCAACGGGATGTATTTGAAGGGCTCCGTCCAATGGCCGGTTCGCTTAGATGGATCCGCGAGATAGGACCAATCCTCACGATATCGTTCGTTCGTCAGCGTTGGCGCGCGCTCGACGTCAGTGCCGACCTGTGCCTGTACGAATGTAGTCGTCGCGGCGATCGTCGCCGCAAGAACGAAGCTCAACTTGATCATCAGGCGTTTTCATCGACGAGGGCAGTCAGATCTTGGGCGGGACAGCTCGTTCCCGCTGCGCTTGGCCGTTGTTTTGCGCTGAGGGTGGGCGGCGAAACCGCGATGAGCGGTCGATGCTCGTACAGTCGCGCCGTCCCTTGTCTCAGTTAGCTTTTCGGCACCGGCGTGTTGAGCAGTTGCTGCTCCCACACATAGGCGATACCGGTGCCGCCGCCGTGCCGTATCATGATGTCCGTCACTCCGGGCACCGTCTCCAGCCGGGCCCAGTCGCGCTGCCATTCGCCGATCACTGCGAACCAGGTCATCATGTTGGCGCCAGCTCGGATCATGCGCTGGATCGCGACCTCATGGGCTTCCAGCGACATGCCGCCGGACGCGTCGGTGACGACAGTAACGTCCCAGCCCTCGCCGAGCGCCTGGATCGTGGGCATTGCCACGCAGACTTCGGTCCACAGGCCAGCGATGATGAGTTGCTTGCGACCCGTCGCCTTCACCGCGTTCACCACCTTCGGATCTTGCCAGGTGTTGACCCAGGTCCGGTCGATCACCTCCTGTCCGGGGAAGACATCGGTGATCTGTGGAAACAGGACACCGCCACGTTCAATGAGCACGCTCGTCAGGATCGTGGGGACGCCGAAAACCTTGGCGGCCTTGGCCAGGCCCACCGTGTTGTTGATCACCATCTGCTGGTCGTGGCTGTTCAGGGCGGCCATCTGGAACGGCTGGTGGTCGATCAGAACGAGAACCGAATCTTCGGGGCGAAGAAGCGACGCAAGGCCATTACGAAAGGTCATGAATATATCCTCTGCTGCCGTTGTTAAGTGAGACGGATCGGGAGACATGCGCCAACGGCGACGTTGTCTGAGGGCGTATTGCCGTTCTTGTCGGTAATGCGATAGTGACCGCTCGTGCCAAGCTGTGTCGCAGAACGGGGAACGCCGAATTGGATATCGAAGATCTCAGGACGTTCGTGGAAGTGGCCGACGCCGGGGGCGTGTCATCCGCCGCGCGCCGGCTCGGCGTCTCCAAGTCCATTGTCAGTCGGCAGCTCGCCCGCCTCGAAGCGGAACTCGGCGTTCAGCTTCTGGCGCGCACCACGCGCGGCGCCGCGCTCACGGAAGCCGGCATCACGTTTCGCGATCATGCGGCGCGCGCCTGCGGCGAGATCGACGCAGCCCGGGAATTGATCCAGCCTGACGGTGAGCTTTGCGGGCGACTGCGCATTGCCGTGCCGCTTACTTTCGGTCCAACGCACCTAGCTCCCGTGCTTGCGGACATGGCGCGACGGCACCCGCAGCTCCACATCCATACCGTCTACAGTGATCGCTTCGTCGATCTCATCGCCGAAGGTTTCGATTGCGCGATCCGGGTTGGCTATCTTCCGGACTCCAACCTGATCGCGCGACACGTCGGGCCTATTTATGCAAAATTGGTCGCGAGCCCGGACTACATCGAAGTGCATGGTTCCCCCGAGACGCCGGACGAACTCGTTGCGCATCAGGCTCTCATGCAGGGCACCGAAGCCTGGCAATTCATGGATGGCGACAAGACAATCAGGGTGCATCCGCAAGGGCGCTTTAAAGCTGACAACGGCACGGCGCTCCGCGCCGCCGCATTGGCAGGACTCGGCATCGCCTGGCTCCCCGATGGCATCACCCATGACGATGTCGCCTCTGGCGCGCTAGTTCCGGTCATGACACGTTATCCGCCGCCACAGGCAGGCGTTTATGTGGTCCGCCCGCCAAGTCAGCATCCCGCACGGAAAGTGCGGGTTCTTACCGAAATGCTGATCGCGTGTTTTGAAAAGGCCCCGCGCCCTGCGGGTGTCGGTCACTAACGCAGGAACCAAACGGATGGTGCGCAGGGACCGGGCGAGGCTTAAGTCGCGCGAGGCTTAAATCTCGATTTCGGTGCCGAACTCGACGACCTGCTTGGTCGGCACGCCGAAGAACGCTGCGGAGCGTTCGGCGTTACGTTGCAGGAACGCGAATACGGTTTCGCGCCACACCGCCATGCCCGCGACCTTGTCGCTGGGAATGATGGTCTCCCGGCCGATGTAATAGGTGATCTCGGCGAGGTCGATGCCGGGCAGCTTGCCCTGTTCGGAAGCCAGGCCGAGCCCGTCCGAAATCGTTGGATACTGCATAAAGCCGTAATGCAGGATGACGCGCGTGATCCCTTCAATGACTTCGATAATCTCGGCGCGATCGGCATCCGGGACGCGCGGCACTTCGGAGATCAGCACAGTCACCAGAATGACGCGCTCATGTAGGACGTGGTTGTGCTTGACGAATTGCGTCAGTGCCAGCGGCACGCCATTCGGCATGGATGCCAGGAACACCGCGGTGCCATTGAGGCGCGCATGGCAGCGACTGACGGCCGTCTCGATCAGGTCCTCTTCGGGTTGACGCAGTTTGGCGCGGGCGCTTTCGACGAGTTTGACGCCGCTGCGCCATGTCAGCATCAGGAACGCCACAGCAGCCGCCAAGAACAGCGGAAACCAGCCGCCTTCGAACAGCTTCGTGGAATTGGCGGCGAAGAAGATGCAATCGATGATGAAGAAGAAGCCATTCACCGACACGACGAGAAGCGGCGGATAGCCCCATTGCAGCGCGACCAATGCCGCGAGCAGCGTGGTGATCGCCATCAGCAGCGATACGGCGATGCCATAGGCGCCTGCCAGCGCGTCCGACGTGCCGAAGCTGAGCACGGCGGCAAGCGTCGCCGCCGCCAGCAGCCAGTTCACCAGCGGCACATAGATCTGGCCCATGGCGTGGCTGGTGGTGTGCCGGATCTGCATTCGCGGCAGGAAGCCGAGCTGGATCGATTGCTGCGTCAGCGAGAACACACCGGAAATGATAGCCTGCGAGGCGATCACCGTCGCGACAGTGGCAAAGGCCACCAGCGGGTAGTGCAGCCAGTCAGGCGCCAGTTGATAGAACGGGTTGTTGATGGCGGTAGGGTCTGCGATCAGCAGTCCCGCCTGGCCGAAATAGTTCAGCACCAGCGCCGGCAGGGCGATGGCAAACCAGGCGAGCCGGATCGGCATCCGGCCGAAATGGCCCATATCGGCATACATCGCTTCGCCGCCGGTCACGGCAAGGAAGGCTGCACCGAGAATGGCAAAGCTGATGTGGAAGTCCTGGTGGATCAGGAATTCGAAGGCATAGAGCGGACTGACGGCAGCGAGCACGCCGGGCGATTGCACGATGCCATGGATGCCGAGCAGCGCGAGCACGGCAAACCAGCCCAGCATCACTGGCCCGAAGATGCCGCCGATGAAACCGGTGCCCTTGCTCTGCATTAGAAACAGCCCGATCAGAATGATGACGGTGAGCGGCACCACGGCTGGCGCCAGCGACGGTGCATCGACCTTGAGGCCTTCAATGGCTGATAGCACCGAGATCGCCGGCGTGATGGCGCCATCGCCATAGAGCAGGGCGGCACCAACGAGGCCGACGACCAGCAGATGTATGCGCCAAGTGCCCGGCTCTGCGTTACGCGCGTGGAGCAGTGCCAACAGCGCGACGATACCGCCTTCGCCGCGATTGTCGGCGCGCAGAATTAGAAGCGCGTATTTCAGGGAGATAATCAGGATCAACGCCCAGAGGATCAGCGACACCACACCGAGCGTTGCTTCGGACGTGAGAGGCCCGCCATGGGCGGCTGCCTTCACGGCTTCCTTCAATGCGTAAAGGGGGCTGGTGCCGATATCGCCATAGACGACGCCGAGCGCGCCGATCGTTGCCGTGAGAGGAAGTCCGCCAGTGTGCCCTGGCGATGCAGCTGGGATGGCGGTCACTGGCAGCCCTCACGGGACTCGCGCTTGACAATTGCGCTTGACCGGCAGTCTGCGACGTTGCGTCGCGAATTGCTATGAAATTAGTTGAAGTAGCTGTCGCGAGAGTTTCACTGAACTATGCGTCGTGCGGGTTCGGTGAGTGGATCGTGATTGTCCAGATTGAATATCAGTACACCCCGGCTCTGACCGGGATGCGGTATCTTTTGCCGCTTAGCGACGCTCGGTGGTCACGAGGCGGACTTCGCGGACAGTGATCGTCTTGCTGGCTGCGTTACGCAGGCAGGAGGCCTCGAAGTTCGGCCAGGCCTGCTCGGAGCAGTTGCGACCTACGGTGTGGATGTCCAGGCGGTCGGCCTTGGCGAGGGCCACCGGCACCGACGCCTCGACCTTCGGGGCAAAGCCCGGCAGAACGGTGAGGGCGGCTGCAATGAAAGCTGCGACGGCAACTGCTGAGAGAGTCTTGATCATGACGGTCCCCTGTCATTCGGGCCGTTTTGGCCCGGTTTGTTTGTCGCTTCCTGTGCTTGCCTGATTAATCAGGCCCGGTTTCAGGAAGTTGTCGTGTCCGGGCAAAGTGGTTTCATCCGGCCCGGTTTGTGTTTCGTCCGTACGCGCATGACGACACATGAGGCTCGAAAGCCCAATGTTTTCAATATCGTTGCTGCGTACCCAGTAGACGCGCTGACTCGGCATCCGGTTCGAGCCCTGTCCGAAAATAAACATCGGCCATTCGGCCCCAGCGGGCGGAACCAAGTCGGCTTGCGGCTCGAACGGGGGCGGGGTAGGAGGGGGAATGCCCCGTATCGCGCTTTATCCCGGTTCATTCGATCCCGTCACCAATGGCCATCTCGATGTGGTCCGCCATGCCGTTGGCCTGTGCGACAAGCTCGTGGTCGCGATCGGCGTCCACCCTGGCAAGAAGCCGCTGTTCTCGACGGACGAGCGGCTGGAGATGGTGAAGCAGGTGTTCGGACCGCTGGCCTCGGCCGCCGGCTGCGAATTCGACTGCACGACCTATGACAATCTCACCACCACACTGGCGCAGCAGATCGGTGCGACCATCATGATCCGCGGGCTGCGCGACGGCACCGATCTGGATTACGAGATGCAGATCGTCGGCATGAACGAGACCATGGCGCCGGATGTGCAGACGGTATTTCTTCCGGCCTCGGTGAGCGTCCGCCCGATCACCGCCACACTGGTCCGGCAAATCGCCGCCATGGGCGGCGACGTTTCGGCTTTCGTCCCGGACGCGGTTGCCAAGAGCCTCAAGTCCAAATTCGCCGCATAACTCAAATAAATATCCTGGCCGGCTGACCGGCTTTCTCTGATCCGGAGTTTCCATGATCCGTATAGTCGCACTTGCTGCCGCGCTGATGTTCGCGGCTCCCGCTTTCGCGCAGGCTCCGGCAGCCCTTCCGGCTGGCCTCGACAAGGCCAATTCGGTCGTGATCGACACGACCAAGGGCCGGATCATCATCAAGCTGCGCACCGATATCGCCCCGCAGCACGCCGAGCGCATCAAGCTGCTCGCCCGCGAAGGCTACTACAACAACGTACCGTTCCACCGCGTGATGGACGGCTTCATGGCGCAGACCGGTGACGGCAAGAACTTCAACGGCACCGGCGGATCGAAGTATCCGAACCTGAAGGCCGAATTCTCGCAGGTACCGTACAAGCGCGGCGTCGTCGGCATGGCGCGAGCCGGCGATCCGGATTCGGCCAATTCGCAGTTCTTCATCATGTTCGCGGACGGCTCGTCGCTGAACGGCAAGTACACCGTGGTTGGTGATGTCGTTGCCGGCATGGATGTGGTGGACAAGCTCAAGAAGGCGCCTCCCGGCTCGGCCAGTGGTGCCGTGACCGACCCTGACAAGATGGTCAAGGTTCAGGTCGCTTCTGACATCAAGTGAGCATCATGATGCCGCGATGCAGGGTGATTGCTCTGCTCGCGGCATTATTGCTGTCTGGCGTCCTTCAGGCGCATCCGGCATCGGCTCAGTCTGAAGCCGTGAGCACGTTGGAGGGCATGTTCGGAAGGCTGAAAGCGTGCTGGCATCCGCCCGCCTTGCCGCGCGGCAATCCGGGCATGGAGATCACGGTGCTGTTCAGCTTCAAGCGATCCGGTGAACTTCTCGGAAGGCCGCGAATTACCTTCGAGACGCCGGATGCCTCCGAGGCCGACAGCGTTGCTTACCGAACGGCTGTGATGGAGACATTGCAACATTGCACGCCGATGCCATTTACCGGGGGCCTGGGCGACGCGGTCGCTGGACGCCCCTTCCGAGTGCGGTTTGACGACCGCCGAAACCAACCCAAACCAGTAGAGAGACGAGCATGGCTGTTACCGAGAATACTTTGATCCTTGAAACCACCCAGGGTCCCGTCACCATCGAGATGCGCCCGGATCTGGCCCCGGGCCATGTCGCCCGTATCAAGGAGCTCGTGCGCGAAGGCTTCTACGACGGTATCGTCTTCCACCGTGTCATCGACGGCTTCATGGCGCAGACCGGCTGTCCGCAGGGCACCGGCACCGGCGGTTCGGGCAAGAAGCTGAAGGCCGAATTCAATAACGAGCCGCATGTGCGCGGCACGCTGTCGATGGCCCGCGCGGCCAGCCCGGATTCCGGCGACAGCCAGTTCTTCATCTGCTTCGACGACGCGTCGTTCCTCAACAAGCAGTACACTGTCTGGGGCAAGGTCACCGAAGGCATGGAGAACGTCGACAAGATCAAGCGCGGCGAGCCGGTGCAGAACCCGGACAAGATCGTCAAGGCCACCATGGCTGCTGACGCGGCTGCCTAAGTTAAGCTCCTCCCTCACGTTCGTCATGCCCGGGCAGCGCGAAGCGAACTTCGCTAGTTGTCCCGGGCATCGACGTTTTATAGGCATCAACACCAAGACGTGGATGGACGGGACGAGCCCGGCCATGACGGAGTGGGAATAACTACAAACCCATGCGTACCGATATCTTCGATTTCGAACTTCCCGCCGAGAACATCGCGCTGCGGCCTGCCAGCCCGCGCGACGCCGCGCGGCTACTTGTCGTTCAGCCGGGTATCGGCGTGCAGGATCATGTCGTATCGGATCTGCCGACCTGGCTGAAGCCCGGCGATCAGCTGGTCGTCAACGACACCAGGGTGATCTCGGCGCAACTCACCGGCCGTCGTATTGGCCGCGAGACCGAACCGAAGATCGATGCGACGCTGATCAAGCGCCTCGACAATTCGCGCTGGCAGGCGCTGGTACGGCCTGCAAAGAAGCTCGTCGAAGGCGATACGGTGCGCTTCGGCAATGAAGGCCGCGTCTGCCTGCTCGGACATCTCGACGCTCAAGTCGAGCACAAGGGTGATGCCGGCGAAATCATCTTCTCTTTCTCGTTTCACGGCCCGGCGCTGGATCAGGCGATCGCTGAACTCGGCGCGCCGCCGCTGCCGCCTTACATCGCCGGAAAACGCGCTCCGGACGAGCGTGACACGGCCGATTATCAAACCATGTTCGCCGCCAATGACGGCGCCGTCGCCGCACCGACGGCGGGACTGCATTTCACGCCGGCACTGGAAGCCGCTCTGAAAGCGCGCGGCGTCGGCCTGCATCGCATCACGCTGCATGTCGGAGCAGGGACGTTCCTGCCGGTGAAGGTCGACGACACCGCCGAGCACAAGATGCATTCCGAGTGGGGTACGATCTCGCGCGCAACGGCGGATGCGTTGAACGCAGCGCATGCGGCCGGCGGACGCGTGGTTGCCGTTGGCACGACCTCAATGCGTCTGCTGGAAAGCGCGACGTCCGAGGACGGCGTTATTGATCCATTCGCCGACGAGACTGCGATCTTCATCACGCCCGGCTATCGTTTCCGCGCCGTCGATATCATGCTCACGAATTTCCATCTGCCGCGTTCGACGCTGTTCATGCTGGTCTCTGCCTTTGCCGGCATGGATACGATGAAGCAGGCCTATGCCCATGCCATCGCGACCGGCTATCGTTTCTATTCATACGGCGACGCCAGTCTGCTGTTTCGGGACACACGCAATCAATGACCGTCGCCAATCATTTCGAACTGCTGCGCACTGACGGCACGGCACGCAGGGGCCAGCTGACGACGCCGCATGGCGTGGTGCGCACACCTGCCTTCATGCCGGTCGGCACCCTCGGTGCGATGAAGAGCCTGCACTGGCGCGACGTGCGCGATGCCGGTGCCGATATCGTGCTCGGCAATACCTACCACCTGATGCTGCGTCCCGGCGCCGAACGCGTCGCGTCGTTCGGCGGTCTGCAAAAATTCACGACCTGGAACGGACCGATGCTGACCGATTCCGGCGGCTTCCAGGTGATGTCGCTGGCGCAGCTCCGCAAGGTGACCGAGCAGGGCGTCACGTTCCGTTCGCATATCGATGGCGCGAAGTTCGAATTGACGCCGGAGCGCGCCATCGAGATCCAGCGGCTGCTGAATTCCGACATCGCCATGCAGCTCGACGAATGCGTGCGGCTGCCGGCGGAGCACGCCGACATCGATCGTGCGATGCAGCTGTCGCTGCGCTGGGCCGAGCGCTGCAAGCGCGCCTTCGAGACGGCGCCGGACGGCTACATGCTGTTCGGCATCGCGCAGGGGGGCGATGTGCCGGAACTGCGCCGCGCCAGCGCACAGGGGCTGATCGATATCGGCTTTCATGGCTATGCGATCGGTGGGCTCGCCGTCGGCGAGCCGCAGGCCGTGATGCTGGCGATGATCGAGGAGGTGGTTCCGATCCTCCCCTCGGACCGGCCGCGTTATCTGATGGGTGTCGGCACGCCGGATGATATGCTGGAAGCGGTGGCGCGCGGCGTCGACATGTTCGACTGCGTGATGCCGACGCGCAACGGTCGCCACGGCATGGCCTTCACGCGCCACGGCCAGATCAACATGCGCAATGCGCGGCATCAGGATGATCCGCGGCCGCTGGACGAAGAGAGCACTTGGCCGGCGGCACGCGATTACTCGCGCGCCTATCTGCATCATCTGGTGCGATCAGGTGAGACCCTCGGCGCGATGCTGCTGTCGGAAATCAACATCGCCTATTACCAGAGCCTGATGCAGGGCATCCGCGCAGCCATCGAGGCCGGAACGTTCGAAGAGTTTCGGGCGCATACGCGCGAGGGCTGGGCACGCGGCGACATTCCGCCGCGGTAACCGGAGGTCAACTAGGTCGCCTTCACCGGTTCCGACTTCACCGGCCAGTCGATCATCCGTGCCTCGGCCGGCAGCCAGGTCCGGTTTGCAGGTTCATCAATCGTTTGTCTCGCGGTCACCGGCCGCAAGCATTTCCATGGCCTTGTATTGCCGGAAAAACCTGCGGCTCGGGCGAGCTGGGAATCCTGCCCATCGCTCTCCTGCGGGCACGTCGCGCGTGACGCCGCTTGCACCGGCTATCTGTGCGCCGTCGCCGATCGTCAGATGAGGAGCAATTCCAGTCTGGCCGCCTATTGCAACAAAGCTCCCGAGAGTTGCGGATCCGGCAATTCCGACTTGCGCGGCGATGAGGCAGTGTCTGCCAATCGTCACGTTGTGGGCGACTTGTACGAGGTTATCGAGCTTCGTACCTTCGCCGATAGACGTGTTGCGGGTCGACCCGCGATCGATGGTCGTGTTTGCGCCTATTTCGACGCAGTCCTCAATAATGACGCCTCCGACCTGGAGAATTTTTATATGTCCGCCTTTGTCAGGCACGAATCCGAAGCCGTCCTGCCCGATCGATACGCCTGGATGGACAATGACGTGATTGCCGACAGTTGCGTGCGCAATGATAGCGCTGGCGCCGACTGAGCTATGGCTCCCGATGGTTACGTCTGGACCGATCACGACGTTTGACCCGATATAAGTGCGTTCACCGATCTTGGCCCGGGGACCGATCACTGCGCCGGGATCGATGGTAACCCCGCAATCGATAATGGCCGAAGCATGAATCGTGGCGTTTGGAGAAATGCCGTCGGTCTCGAAAAGTGACCCCGGGATAGCCGCTCCTGGATAGAGCAACGCGAGGATCCTTGAGTAAATCAAGTACGGCTGAGGTGTCACAAAAGAGTAAGTCTCCTTTGGAACGGATGCGCTGAAGCGCGGGGAGACGAGACAAGCGCCTGCATTCGTCTGCCTCAAGGCCTCAAGATACTTGTGATTGTCCATATAGCTCAGCTCGCCGCGGCGCGCTGTCTCTAGCGCTGCTCCAGCCGAAATGAGGAAATCTTTTGTAACAAAAAGTAAGCCCGCGATGCCCGCGACCTCACTTGCAGTGATCGTGCGCTTAGGCACGAAGAAGGGAATTTGACCGGTCATGACCGACTCCAGTGCGGGTATCCCCTCGACCTGAGAGACGGCTTCTCCGCTGTAGACCCGACAGCTGGTTAGCACGGCTTGGGAACATCAGAAATGGCGAAGGTGTGACTGCGGCGTGGTCATTACCTAGTGCACGCGTGACGGTGCAAATCGTTTGCGCAGATTGCTGACCTTGACGCGTGCCGATGCTGCGCCGACGCGGACGCCGGTCGAGACGATATGCTGAGCCTCGGCGCGAGCGGCTGCTTTTGTTTGGAGCGTCAATGACGCATGGGCGATACTGGCAGCGTTCGCCTTACTGGGCGTTTTGATTGTGCCATTTGCGTGGAAGGCAGCCCTCGACGGGCAAGCAGAGGCACGGTGAATGCGATAGTCACAATCGGTGGCTTCCTCGGATCGCGGAGCAATCCAAGATCGGTTCACGCTGGTCCGCGCGAACAGCGCTAGTTGCAGACCGTCCGGCGAAAGGCGTGCTTGGTCACAAAACCATAGCCGCATGTATCGCAGGTCCAGAGATAGCTGACGACGTCATCGGTGAGAAAGGCCGACGCCTCGGCAGCAATCATCGAGTCGGCACAAACGGGGCAGGTCGGAAGATCGCTGCCACGCGGCGCGGGATGGGACGTTTTGGTCGTACGGACTTCAGCTGATGCTGACATCGTGACCTCCTTCGTCGTCTCATCGGACATGATGCGATCCTAATCCGATTTGTTTGACCGTGTCGCAACACAAATGCGTTGCTTTGAAGTTTTTTAAGTCAGCGCATGTTTGTGCCGCAGCGCGGTCACCTTTGTGCGATGCCACGTGCGTCACGAAGAATGCGCCTGTTACGATGAATGACATTTGTAAAATTTGCTGACATTGCCGGTCCTGCAGCAGAGGCGAGTAGCCGCCACGTCGCGCCCTTGTGCGGACGCATCTTCGGCAACACCGTGGAAGCGATTGTGCAGGCGCTCAGCGGGCGCTATCTCTCGACGGCAATGTTGGAAGGAATCTGACCGAGATGGCACAGCCCCCGCGACGCCCGCGCACGCTCCAGGATGCCCGCACCGAGGCGGAGGCGGCGTTCAAGAAGACCACCACGAAGCCGGTCGAGGCACCGGTCGCCAAGGCAGCCGTTCCCGGTGTGCGCGAACTGGTGTCGCTGCGGATCGATCAGGATGTGCTGGAATATTTTCAGCAGGACGGCCCGGGCTGGCAGGACCGCATGAACGACGCGCTGCGCAAGGCGGCAGGCAAGTAGGCTGCCGCTCCAGGTAGCGGGCTTAGCGGTTCAGGAAGCCGCCAACCACGCCGCCGATGAACCGGCCGGGACCTGCGGGGTCGATGGCCGGGGCGGGCGCCGGCGCGGCCTGGCGCCGGACCACGGGCGCTTCCTCATAGGTCTGTTGTTGCACCTGGCGGCGCACCGGCTTCGGTGCGGGTGCCGGTTCTTCCTTTAGCGCAACGACCTCGGTGAGCAGTGCGGCATGCTGGACCTTGTTGAGATAGCCCGACGTCGGGTAACCGCGTGCCGCCTGCCACCGCGTGATCACGCCACGGGTCCCGGCATCGAAGCTGCCGGTCGTCTGGGTGTCGAAGCCAAGGCCATTGAGGCGGCGTTGCACGTCGCGCCGCTTCATCTTGTCGAGACCGATCTTGTCCTCGGTGAGCTGGTTGGCTTCCTCGGTAAACACGGCCTTGTCGACGCCCGGCGCAGCGGTACGCGGCGCGGTGGCGGCTTCCTGTAGCGCGGCGATACGGGCGAGGGCGAGCGGCTTGAACTGGCCGTTCGGGTACATCGAGATGTAGGCGTTCAGTTCCTCCGGCCGGTTCGAGTCCTTGATCGAGCGCCAGAACTCGAGCTCGACATCGGAGCCGGCGGTGGCAGCCGCGGGCATGGTGGCGGTGGGGCTGGCCGCGGCAACGGCGACCTGCGCCTGAACGTCTGGATTGAGATAGACTGCGCCGATCAGATTGGTGTGGCCCCAAGGCAGCTGGCCTTTGTTGGTTTCGTCCTGCACCTGTGCGCGCACTTTCGTCATCGCCTGCTGGATCTCGGCGCCGGGCGTGGTGATGTTGTTGAGCAGTGCGCGGGTGAACGGGCTGTTGCTTCCGCTCTTGCCGTCGAGGGCGGTCTGGCCGGGGCTGGTGGCGAATGCGATCAGCGTGCCTTCGCCGGATTTCATCTCCGCAAGACCGGACGACACCGCGACGCTGCGCGTGGCAGATCCGCTGGAGCGGATCTTGGCAGCAAACGGATTGTCGCGGCAGGCATCGAGGAATACCAGCTTCACCTTGGCATCGCCCATGGTCTGGTCGAGGGTGGTCTCGACATTGATCGCTGCGCCGAGCTTGACGTCCATCTCCGACTTCAGATTGGCATCGATCGGCAAAAGGTAGTTGATGTTGTTCACCGAGATACCGTGGCCGGCATAGAAGAACACCGCGACATCGGCGCCCTGCGCCTTGCGGCCGAAGTCGAGCAGCTTTTCGGTCATGCCGTCGCGCGTCAGGTTCGATCCTTCGATGACGTCGAAGCCGACATTGCGTAGCGCGCTGGCCATGGCCTTCGCGTCGATCGGCGGGTTCGGCAACGGATCGACATTCTTGTAGCTGCCATTGCCAACGACGAAAGCGACGCGCTTGTCGGCAAGCGCTGCATCCGCGCTGAACAGGATGGACATGGACAGCGCAGACAGGGCAAAAGCGAAATGGCGCACGATACGATCTCCCCCACGAATCCGGTCATTCGACCCTAGACACATTGGGAAAAGTACCAATTGCGGGCGTGCGCCAAAATGTCGAGACACGCACTCGGAGAATAAAATCGAAAAAGGGGAACCCGATGCGTCAGGCCGCCGCACGCACCGGCGGTCGATCGGTACTGAGCAGGTTCAGCGTGTTGCCGGCGAGAATGAGAGCTGCGCCGAGCAGTGTGAACATGTCGAGCCGTTCAGAGTATAGTAACCATCCGATGGTGGCACTGAGTGGTACGCGCAGAAAGTCCATCGGCACGACCACCGTCGCATCGGCATAGAGCATCGCGCGCGCCATGCAGAAGTGAGAAAACGTCCCGCAGAAGGCGACCACGACAAGCCAGCCCCAGACATAGGCCGATGGCCACTGCCAGGAGTATAGCGCGGGGAAAACGCCGGCCACCGACTGCACCACGATCATCCAGAAGATGATCTTCAGCGCGCTGTCCGTGCGCGTCAGTGACTTGATCAATGTGATCGAGATGCCGAAGCCAAACGCGGCGGCTAGCGCAATCAGCTGACCGGGATTGACGACGCCCGTGGTCGGGCGAACGATGACGATCACGCCGATCAGGCCGAGCACGATGGCGACGATCTTCCAGAGCGTCATGCGTTCGCCGAGAAAGAACGCCGCCATGATGGCAATCCAGATCGGCATGGTGAACTCGATCGAGACCAGCTGGCTCAGCGGAATGAGCGTGAGTGCGTAGAACCAGCCGAGCTGCGCGCCGTAATGCACGAGGTTGCGCGACACATGCGCCAGCGGCCGCGTGGTCTTCATGGCGCGAAAGCCGCCGTTGAAATACAGGATCGGCAACAGCATGACGAAGCCGAAGACGGATCGGATCTCCATCACCTGGAAGACATTGAGTTCGCGCAGCGTCTCGCGACCGCCGATGGCGACGAACAGCATCAGAAGCAGCCAGCCGGACATCCACAGCGCGGCGCGGGCCTTCGACGGGGGGCGATCCATAATCCCTGAGAACCAGTTTCTTGCGCTGCAATGATTCACGCAGCGGTTTCAGCCTTAGAACTGGCTCTATCGGCGACATCGCCGGGCTTTGCAACGGACGAATCCGGTGGGGCTGCGTTGCGGGCGGGTGGTCCCGGACGCTCTTCGGCAGAGGCATGGAAGCAAAACAAAACCCCGGTTGTTTGAAACAACCGGGGTTCGAATTCCAAACATGCGGAACGATCAGCTGCGGCTGAGCGAAATGCTGGCGCCCCTGAACTGGCCTTCGGAGGTGATCGAGACCTGCTGCTTGTTGCCGGTCGTCGTCAGGATCAGCTTCGCGCTGAAGGCTGGCGATGAAACGTCAACATTGAACTTGCCGGCGGTTGCCCGGCCCTCAAGCGACCCTGTCACGCCGCGGGTCGTCTCAGCCCAGCTGCCAGACAGCTCGCCGCCTCTGGCCTTCACGTCGCTCTTCAGCTCGAACTTGTAGCTGTCGCTGGCGCAGAGCAGGGACTGGTTCAGTCCCGCGCCGTCGCCGCTCACGGCATAGGTCGCCTTGCAGCGAATGCGCTCCTTGGAGCCGTCCTCGAGCGAGATCGTCCCGTTACCCGACCACACCCCGGCCATACCGGCGAACGGCGCTGACTGGGCATATGCCGACGCGGACGTCAGACCGAGCGCCGCGCAGAGCACCGCGGTCCGAACGAGCGAACGCGGAGAGGTCGAGGTAGGCATCATGGGGAGCATTCCTGGTTGGGGATTACTGACGCGAAGCTTCCCACCGGCCGCTGCAGGGGACGCCGCCCGAGGCGCCGTTCCACTTGCCCGATCCGGTGTTTCCGGACAACTGGCCGTTGGCGAAAGCAGGTCCGATCGATACGCGTACGGTGCCTTCGCGGCCAACCTTGCCGTTGACGTCGGCGCCGGGCGCAGTGATGCGGCCTTCGGTGACGGTCAACGGATAGCGAGCCGTCGGCTCGCAGCTGCCGGTCTTGGTAACGATGGTCACATTCCAGAGCCCGTCATAGGCATTGTCGGCTGCGAACGAAGGAGCCGAAATCAACGCTGCGCTGGCAATCAGCGAAACGGACAAGGCGGAACGGATGCGGTCAAAACGCATTGAATCAAATCCTCGATGTTGTGATGGCCACCTTATTGGGGGGTAATGTGTCCAAAATTTGCTGCGTTGCCGCATAGACCCAAAACAACTCACGGGATGCAAGTCGCGACGGGCAAATTGGTTCCCTTTAGGTGACAGATTTGGTTGATTCGGGCGGGTTCCGGCGCCTTTTTAACCAGTTTGGAGGCTTCTAGGCCAGTTTTGGCGCATTGGTCGCGAATTGCTCGTCCTGGTAGGTTGCGGGCAAACGCTTGTGGACAGTCGCGAAGTCCACGACCTCGCCGAGCAGCTTGAGGCCCAGCGGCGCCAACGCGCGCTCCCAAAGTTCGCGAGCAGTTTCGCCTTTTTTCACGAAGCACCATTCCTGCGCGGCGATGGCGCCACCGTCCATGACATCGGCAAGGTGATAGATGGTGCCGCCGGCGATCGGATCGCCTTCCTTGATGGTCCATTCCACGGCAGCGATGCCACGGTGACGGGGCAACAGTGACGGATGGTAGCCAATGCCGCCAAGGCTGGCTGCGGCGAGCGCATCCTTGCCGATGCGGGCGTGGCTGTGCGCCGTGATAATCAGCTCGGTGCCCTCGGCGATCTCGGAGGCCACGACGAGCTTCGGATTGGCCTGGACTGTTACCGGGATGCCGACAGCCTTGGCGGCTGCGGCGAGACGGTCCTCGGCATCTGCAACCACCACGGACGCGATCTCGACGTTGTGGGTCTTCAGCATATCGAGGGTCGTGACGCCGAAGTGTTTGGAGCCGACGAGGGTAATCCGCATGTTCGATTGTCCGGTGTTCAGAGGCTGAGGATGGTGTGAAAACCGGAAGTTCCGGCGTGGCTCATCGCGGTGATGGTGGGCGGGGAGGGGATCGAACCCTCGACCAGTCGATTAAAAGTCGAATGCTCTACCACTGAGCTACCCGCCCTAAAGTGCCGTATTGACGAAGCTAAACGGAGGAAACCGACCCTTGCGGGGCGCGGTGAGGCCGGTCAGCCACGGCCGCGATGGCGCCCGCAATGCAGCGTATCGCGTGACCGGCTGTGTAAAAGGCGGGTCCGCCGGGGTCAAGGGCAGGGCTTGATGTTATGGACATGAACCGCGCCCTATTGGCGCGGTTCAGCTTGCTTCGCGCTGGGCCTCGGGACGGGACACATCGATCGGCGGCATCGCCACCGGGCGAAGGCCGATCAGCTCGGCCGTGCGGACCGTCGTGTTGCGCCACCACTGGAAGTCGTTGGCGCGTGAATTCTCCAGGATGGCAATCATCACCGCCGACAGGAACGGCAGGCTCTGCAGCACCAGCACGCCGGCGAAGATGTAGATCTCGGTGACCTGCTTGGAGTTGTTGGAGAACACCAGCACGCCGCAGCTGATCAGCAGAAGCACTCCGATCACGGCTTCCCAGAAGGCCTGGAATTCGATCGACATGGTCGACTTGCCGCCCTTGGACGTCACGGTGAAGGGCAGGTGATCCTTGATCAGGCCATCGGCGACGGCGCGCGACACGGTCCACTGCACCGACATGGCGGCGATCATCGCGCCCAGCATCTGCCACAGGCCGATCTTCACGCGCAGCCGATACAAGACGATGAAGTGCGCCAGCGACACCACGAATGACGCGATGATCGGCAGCGTCAGGATCTTGTCGGGGATGGCGATATCGGCGAAGGCGATGATCGGCACCCAGATGATGTTGAGGATTGCCACCACGACGCCGAGGCTTTCGGCGCCGAGCCAGTTCAGCCAGCCCATGCCGAATTCGCGCTTCTGGTCCTGGGTCATGCGGCTCGCGCCCGGCATGAAACGGCGCCAGTGCTTCTTGATGATCTGGAAGCCGCCATAGGCCCAGCGATGACGCTGTTTCTTGAACGCCTCATAGGTGTCCGGCAGCACGCCGTAGCCGTAACGTTCCTTCGTGTAATGCGTCAGCCAGCCATGCTGCATGATGGCGAGGCCGAGATCCGAGTCCTCACAGATGGTGTCGCCGGCCCAGCCGCCCGCCATGTCCATCGCGGAGCGACGAATGAGGCACATAGTGCCATGGACGATGATCGCATTGGCCTCGTTGCGCTGGACCATGCCGATGTCGAAGAACCCGGCATATTCGCCGTTCATGATGTAGTGCATCAGTGAACGGTCGCCGTCGCGGTGGTCCTGCGGCGCCTGCACGAGGCCGACACGCGGATCGTTGAAGGCTGGGACGAGATCCTTCAGCCAGTTCGGCTCCACCACATAGTCGGCGTCGATGATGCCGATCACCTCGGCATCCGCCGCGGTGCGGTCCATGGCGATGCGCAGGGCGCCGGCCTTGAAGCCCTCGACCTTCTCCGCATTGATGAAGATGAACCGCTCGCCGAGCATGCGGCAATGATCCTGGATCGGCTGCCAATAGGCCGGATCCGGCGTGTTGTTGATGATCACCACGCATTCGAAATTCGGATAGTCGAGCCGGGCAACCGCATCCAACGTCAGCTTCAGCATGTCGGGCTGTTCGCGATAGGCCGGAATGTGGATCGAGACCTTCGGGTATTTCTGCTCGGCGTCTGCAGCGGCACGCAGCTTTTCGCTGCGTTCGGCTGTCAGCAGCCGCAATGGCTTCCGGCCGAAGGCGATGGCCGCAATCTCCTCGATGCGCGCCAAAGCGATCAGGAGCAGCGGGATCAGCAGGATGCAGCCGAGTGTGAGGGCAAAGGCCGATCCCCAGACGAAATAGTGGGTCTGCTGATAGGCGAAGATGGTTGCGGCCCAGGCGCCAACGGCATTGGCTGCGGCCGAGAGCACGAGAGCCTGCATCGCTGTCGCGCCAACGATCTGCAGGATCGGCAGCGACAGCAGGATGCCAACCAGAAGCGCAATACTGGCGTTCTTCCAGTGGTCCGGATCCACGACCGGACCGGTCCATGGGAATTTCGGCTCACGCGAGGCGTTGAGAACGCCCCAATAGGGGCCGACGCCGCCTTCGAAGAATTTCCAGGGCTGATCGATGGCTTCGACGATGTTGTAGTCCATGCCGATCGCTTCGGCGCGGGTCACGAAGTTGCGCAGCACGACGGCCTGCTTGAACGGGCCGGGCACGGCCCTGCGCAGATTATAGCCCTCGCTCGGCCAGCCGAATTCGGCGATCACGATGCGTTTGCCGGGAAAGGTCTCGCGCAGCACGCCGTAGAGATGGACAGCCTGGTCGACGGCCTGGGTGTCGGTGAAGTTTTCCCAATAGGGCAGGATGTGCGCCGCGATGAAGTCCACCGACGAGGCGAGCTGCGGATTGTCGCGCCAGATGTTCCAGATTTCACCGGTCGTGACGGGAACCGTGACCTGGCGCTTTACCCGGCGGATATATTCGACGAGGTCCTCGAGCTTGAGTTCATCGCGATACAGCGTTTCGTTGCCGACCACGATGCCGATGACGTTCGGGTTCTTCTTCGCCAGCTCAACGGCGGAGGCAATTTCGCGCTCGTTGCGATCCGCGTTCTTGTCGATCCAGGCGCCGACGGTGACCTTGAGGCCGAACTCGTTGGCGATGGCGGGCACCATTTCCACACCGCCGGTCGACGAATACAGACGGATGGCACGGGTGATGGTCGACAGCTTCTTGAGGTCGGCGCGAATCTTCTCGACGGTCGGAATGTTGTCGACGTCGGGATGCGCCGTGCCCTCGAACGGCGCATAGGAGAGGCTCGGAATCATGCCCTTGAAATCGGGAGCTTCCTGCTTCTCGCGCAATACGCCCCATAGGGCGGCATGAACGGCGGTCACGAACAATAAAACGGCGACGACAGCGCGCATCGCAACTGAACCATAACGGGGCGAGCGTGGCCGGGAAGCGGACCCGTCCCCGAGGTCCGACCAGTACAACGGTAACGGAGACTATATCCGCCACACGAATTAACAACTCATACGCTGCCGTGGCCTTTTGAGGGCGGCACCATTATTCAAATGCGATTAGGCGCCGCCAGCTGAATGCCGCCTGAACAGGGCGCGCCACATTACTTCGGCGCTTCAGCAGGCGGTTTGGCGTCCGGCTGCGGAGTGGCCGCCGGCGCTGCTGCGCCGCCACCGGCAGGCGCAGGCGCTGCGGGCTGGCTCAGCGCGGCAGGCTGCGGCTGCGCATTCGGATTGATCCAGCAGCCATGGACGCGGCTGTTGAGACTGTCAGCAATTTTCGGATCGATCAGCGGTCCGAATTTGACCAGACAGCGGAATGTCGCCTGCACATGACCGCCGGGGCAGCCGAATCGGTCGTAGAGATCGAGGTGACGGAACGCGGTGTCGAGATCGTCGCGCCACATCAGCACCACGACGCGGCGGCCAAGCCAGACGCATTCGGGATTGCCGGCAGGACCATTGATCGCCTGGGTCGCCTCGACAAATTCGTCGGACTTCTTCTGGCTTTCGCGGGCAACGTCGGCAGGCGTCACGGGCGCATTTGCCGCAGGCTTCTGATCCTGTGCGCGAACTGGGCCGCTCTGGGCCAACGCGCAGCCAACACCCAGCAGCAGAGCAAGGCCTGGAACGGCGAGACAACGCAGAACCGCAGATTGGAACCCGAACACCAGTCGACGCATAAAGTCCCCGATAAGTTGGCTGCCAGGCAGTTCTGACGCCCTCGCCAGATGCCGTTCAAATGGGCCCCCAATACGGCGGCGACCACGGCTGAATCCCATGACGGACATTTTTGATTTTGTCCAGCAACGCCGGAAGTTTGTCTGATTTTCGTGGCGTGTCGGGCCGACAAGTCCGTGATTGCCGGCATGACGCACTTGGCAGATTGGCGATGACCGGCTAATCGACGGACGACTTTGGAGGACGGAACCAATTTCCACCCGCACGCCGCTGGCGCTTCTCATCCTTTCCCTTGGTACGATCGCAGCGGTTTGGTGGTGGCTCGCCACGCCGGTCACGCTGGTGCGCGCGCCGATCGATCCCGCCGCCAAATTGGAATGCGTCTCCTATGCGCCGTTCCGCGGCGAGCAAACGCCGCTGAACTCGACCGCCATCATTCCGGCGAGCCAGATTGCCGCCGACATGGCGCAGCTGGCGCAGATCACCAAATGCGTGCGGACCTATTCGATCGATAACGGCCTTGATCAGGTGCCGGAACTGGCCGGCAAGGTCGGACTGAAGGTCATTCAGGGCGTATGGCTCGGGAGCAACCGGCTCAAGAACCTGGCGCAGATCGCCGGCGTCGTGGACCTCACCAAGCGCTTTCCGAATGTGATCAGCAGCGTGGTCGTCGGCAACGAGGTGCTGTTGCGCGGCGAGATGACGGCGGCCGATCTCGTCGGCAATATCCGCTCGGTGAAGGCGCAGGTCGGCAAGATCCCCGTGACCTATGCCGATGTCTGGGAGTTCTGGCTGAAGAATCGCGAGATCTATGACGCGGTGGATTTCGTCACGATCCACATCCTGCCCTATTGGGAGGACTTCCCAATCCGCGCGAAGAGCGCCGCCGCCCATGTGGACTCGATCCGCAAGCGTCTCGCCGTGGCGTTTCCATCCAAGGAAATCCTGATCGGCGAAACAGGTTGGCCGAGCGCCGGGCGGATGCGCGATGGCGCGTTGCCGTCGCGCACCAACCAGGCACGGGTCGTGTCCGAAATCCTCGATCTGGCCAAGCGCGAGGGATTCCGTGTCAATCTGATCGAAGCCTATGACCAGCCGTGGAAGCGCGACCTTGAAGGTACAGTCGGCGGCTATTGGGGCCTGATTTACGATGAGCCGCGCGAATTGAAGTATCTGCCGGGCGTTCCGATTACCAATTATCCGTCGTGGAAGCTGCAGATGGGGCTCGGCATGGGCCTGAGCTTCTTGGTTTTCGTGACGGGCATGTTGACGCTCCGTCGACGGCCTTGGTCGCCGCGTCTGTCGGCCTGGCTGACCGTTGCCGTATCGGCCACGGTGGCCGGCGTCCTGCTGGGCGTTGCCGCAGACAAGCTGATCTATGAAAGCTATGGCGTCGGCCGCTGGATCCAGTGGAGCGCGCTGCTGGCCGCCGGTGTCGCGTCGCCGCTGCTGTGCGCCTATGCGACGATGTCCGGCCGCTCGCTACCGACCTTCCTCCAACTGGTCGGACCGAGCCGGTTCCTGGCCCGTTCGTGGTCGACCGTTCTGCTCGGGCTGACCCTGGCTGTGGCGGCGCTGATCGGCGCTGAGACCGCGCTCGGTTTCGTGTTTGATCCGCGTTACCGCGACTTTCCGTTCGCGGCGCTGACCATGGCGGTGGTGCCGTTCGCCGGACTGATGGCTGTCAACCGTCCGCAGGAAGGTGTGCGGCCGATCGCCGAGTCGGTGTTTGCCGGAGTGCTCGTGCTGTCGGCCCTGTATATCGGCTTCAACGAAGGGCCGGATAACTGGCAGTCGCTGTGGACCTGCGCGATCTATCTGCTGTTCGGCATCACGCTGTGGCAGGCGCGGGCCGTGCAAAGCCCAGAATAAGCAGGCCGATCGCGATGCCCGACAGGGCAACGTTGTAGAGCACGATCCCGAAACCGGCTGCGATCAGTGCGACGGTGATCAGCACGATCGACGGCCGCAGCAGATTCAGCGTCGCAATGACGACCGCGGCGATGCCGAACACCGAATTCTTGAACAGATAGGTCATCACCAGCCGGCTCTTGCACAGGGTGCTCTGCAGGCCGGCGTCGCAGGCGAGCGCCGTCGTCGACAATTCGATGGCCAGATAACGCAGATAGATGGCGTAGCCGACCGACAGGAAGCCGACGATGAGAAGCCATTGCACCTGACGGGCGGTGAGCTTGAACGGATCTTTTTTCATGCGGAAACCATGGTTCAAAACGCGGTGCGGAACAACCCGGCATGCGGTCGCGGTGAGAGGTCGGACCTAGATAACACTTTAGCCGCGCACGCCAAGAGATTGAAAATCTGATCTTTTGGTCCTTAACGCAGACCCAGGAACGAGGTCAGCGACGATTGCGGCTTCGGCGGCGCAACTTCTTCAACGGGCTTGGGCGGCGGCGCTTGTTCGGTGCGCTCCTGTGGCTTCGGCGCGGCGCGCCTGCGTGGCGCCGGTCTGGCTGGTGCAGGCGCAGCTTCCGCGGGCGCCGTCTCGGCCTTCATAGCAAGGCGCTGACCATCGAAGATCGACGTCTCGCAGGGCCGGCTGCTTTCGGTCAGCGCGGCGCAGATCTTCGCGGCGGCTGCAGCATCGCTGAGCGGACCGGCGACAAGGCGCAGTTGCATTCCGAGTCCGGTCGGGCGTTCCTTCACCATCATGATTGGGCGCAGTCCGTTCAGCGCGCGTGACTTGGACATGCCGCGCCAGATCGCGCGCAGGCCGTCCACCGAATTGGCGCCGCCGATATCGACGCCGAACTCCGTGCGGGCGACCGGCGTCGCCACGGTCTCGATAGCTGTAGGGGTGGGCTCGGTCGCGGCCGGTTGGACCGATGCCGTTGTCTCCGGAGCCGCCGGAGGAGCTTCGATGGTCGGCGCCGGTTCGCTCAATTTGGCGGCCGCAGCGTCGGGCGGTGCCGTCATCGATTTCCATGTAACGAGCGGCGCAGAGGCTGGTGGATTGATTATCGATGAAGCCGCTGTTTGCGCCGGTTTGGCGGGTGTCGTTTCGGCAGGCGGCGCGATGGCAGCCACGGGACCGATGACCGGCGTCGACGGAATGCTCGGAAGCTCTGCCACCGGCTTTGGCTCGGCGGCTGCCGGCGGGGCAACGACGGATGCGGTGGCAGATGGCTGCGGTGCTGGCGTGGTTGTGGCGGCTGTCGGCGTTGGAATGGTCTGGCGCTTGATCGAACCGGTGACTGAATCCAGTCCCTGTTCGACCGAGGTGACGCGGGCATAGAGCCGGTCGCGATCGCTGTTCAGCGTCTCGATGGCCAGCGTCAGGCGCCGGGCCTCGGCCTGGGTCTCTTTGGCGACGAGCTGGATCTGCTGGGCCTGCCGCGCGAAGGTATCGGATGTGGCGACCTGATCGCGGCGCAACTGGACCTGCGATTGGCTGGCCAGAATGGCAACCACCACCGCACCCACGGCGGCAACGCCCCAGGAGCCCAGCCGCCACATCATGCGGCGGTCGACCTTGTCTTCCTCAGCCAGAAATCCGGTCAGCCAGCCACTATGCTCGGCTGAGAGAGTATCGGCCCACTTGTCGTGCTTATCCGCCATTCGACGTCTGCGTCGCCCCATCGCCCCTGCGAATCACAGTTCAACATTATCAGGAAACCGACAGGAACCTGAGGTTGTCGGGCCACGCGGCGAACCAAACCGGTTTCCAGATTGGCCCAAAACCATTTAAGACGGCCGCGGCGCATGAGCGTCGCCACAACGGGGATTCGGATGACGGGCAGAACCAGCCTCACCATCGTGCTCGCGGCCGGCGAGGGAACGCGGATGCGGTCCTCGACGCCGAAAGTGCTGCATCAGGTCGCCAGCCAGTCGCTGCTGGGCCATGTGCTCGCGGCAGCGCCTCATGGCGCAGGCTCTGCGCTGGCCGTCGTTGTCGGTCCCGATCGTCAGGACGTGGCGGATGAAGTCAGGCGAGTGCGGCCCGATGCCGCAACATTCGTTCAGCGCGAGCGTCTCGGCACCGCCCATGCCGTGCTGGCGGCAAAGGACGCTATTGCAAAAGGCGCGGACGATCTGCTGATCGCCTTCGGCGACACGCCGCTGATTTCGGCCGAGACGTTCGAGCGTTTGCGTGCGCCCTTGAAGGCAGGTGCCGCGCTGACCGTACTCGGCTTTCGTGCGGCCGACCCGACTGGTTATGGCCGACTTCTGGTCGAAGGCGATCAGCTCGTTGCGATCCGTGAACATGCGGATGCTACAGCGGCCGAGCGTGCGGTCGATCTCTGCAATGCCGGGGTGATGGCTTTCGCCGGCAAGACCGCGCTCACAATCATCGAGAAGATCGGCACGTCCAACAGCAAGGGCGAATACTATCTCACCGACGCCGTGGAGATCGTGCGCAGCATGGGATTGCGGGCGAGTGTGATCGAGACCAGTGAGGACGAAGTCCGCGGCATCAACACCAAGGCGCAGCTCGCGGAAGCCGAAGCGATCATGCAGGCCCGGTTGCGCAAGGCTGCGCTGGATGCCGGTGTGACCATCGTCGCACCGGAGACCGTGCATCTCGCGGCCGATACGACGTTCGGCAACGACGTCACCATCGAGCAGTATGTGGTGATCGGGCCCGGCGTCAGTATCGCTGACGGCGCTGTCATTCACGCCTTCTCGCATATCGTGCAGGCGGCCATCGGCAAGAAGGCCTCGATCGGTCCTTACGCACGCATCCGGCCGGGAACGTCGGTCGGCGAGGGTGCGCGGATCGGCAACTTCGTTGAAGCCAAGGCGGCCATTCTGGAAGCGGGCGTGAAGGTCAACCACCTGACCTATGTCGGCGACACGCATATCGGCGCCGGCGCCAATATCGGCGCGGGCACCATCACCTGCAATTACGATGGCTTCAACAAGAGCAAGACGATCATTGGTGCCGGCGCCTTTGTCGGTTCGAATTCGTCGCTGGTCGCACCGGTGAAGATCGGGGCCGGCGCTTATATCGGTTCGGGTTCGGTGATCACCCGCGATGTGCCGGACGATGCGCTTGCGGTAGAGCGCAACGAGGTGTCGATGAAGGAAGGCTGGGGCAAGCGCTTCCGCGACAAGAACGCGGCGAACAAGAAGCCGAAGTGAGCGCGCGGTGTTCGCGATGACGTCAGGTCACCGGGGTCTTCAGGTGCCAGCCGCGGCGGATCGGGCGCTTGGCGACAATTTCTTCCTGCGGCGTATGGGGCTCGGCGACATGCGGTTTCACCGCAATATCACGCTGCGGCGGCGGCCAATGCGCCAGTTTGCTCTGCGACATCTCGACATGTCGCAGCCGTGATCCGGCGATCGATCGGGGGGCTCTGGGGTCTCGCTCCTCCCACATGGACGTCTACTCCGGTCAGGCGTGGATGCTTCCGCAAACACGTTGATGGTTTGTTAAACGCGTCGCGCAAAATGCCCCTACAACCGCGGTAACTTGTCTCAATCGGCAATAATTATTGAGTAACAGTCGATTTGCGATTCTCGCTAAGAGAGTTCCAGTATTTCTGGGCAATTTGATACCACTTGGAGAGATAACCCCGCATGTGCGGCATCGTCGGAATTTTGGGACGCGGTCCGGTTGCTGACCAGATCGTGGACTCGCTGAAGCGCCTCGAATATCGCGGCTACGATTCCGCTGGCGTCGCCACGCTGGAAGGCGCGCATATCGATCGCCGCCGTGCCGAAGGCAAGCTGAAGAATCTCGAAGCCAAGCTCGGCAAGTCGCCGCTGGCAGGTCATATCGGCATCGGTCACACCCGCTGGGCGACGCATGGCAAGCCGACCGAAGCCAACGCGCATCCGCACGCCGCCGAAGGCGTCGCGGTCGTGCACAACGGCATCATCGAGAATTTCCGCGAATTGCGTCTCGAGCTCGAAAAGAGCGGCGCCAAGTTCGCCAGCGAGACCGACACCGAAGTCGTCGCGCACCTCGTCAGTTCCTACCTTCAGAAGGGCTCAACACCGGTCGATGCCGTGAAGCAGGCGCTGCCACGGCTCAAGGGCGCGTTCGCATTGGCTTTCGTGTTCAAGGATCACGACAACCTGATGATCGGCGCCCGCAAGGGCTCGCCGCTTGCAGTCGGCTATGGTGACGGCGAGATGTATCTCGGCTCCGACGCGATTGCGCTGGCGCCGTTCACCGACGACATCAGCTATCTCGAAGACGGCGACTGGGTGGTGCTGACCCGCAAGGGCTGCGAGATCCACGATGAAGCCGGCAAGGTCGTGAAGCGCGACGTGCTGAAATCCGGCGCGTCGGCCTTCATGGTCGACAAGGCCAACTATCGCCACTTCATGGCCAAGGAAATTCACGAGCAACCGGAAGTCGTCGGTCACACGCTGGCGCGTTATGTCGATCTGGCGAACGAGCGCGTTGCGCTGCCGATGACGCTGCCGTTCGACTTCAAGGACATCCAGCGCATTTCGATCACCGCCTGCGGCACTGCGAGCTACGCGGGTTTTATCGCTAAATACTGGTTCGAACGTTTTGCGCGCGTGCCGGTCGAAGTCGACGTCGCCTCCGAATTCCGCTATCGCGAAGCCCCGGTGCGCAAGGGCGATCTGGCGATCTTCATCTCACAGTCCGGCGAGACGGCCGATACGCTGGCAGCGCTGCGTTACGCCAAAGAGCAGGGCATGCACACGCTCGCTGTTGTCAACGTCACGACCTCGACCATTGCACGCGAGAGCGAGACCGTGATGCCGACGCTGGCTGGTCCGGAAATCGGCGTGGCTTCTACCAAGGCTTTCACCTGCCAGCTGATGGCGCTGGCGACGCTTGCGATCGCAGCCGGCAAGGCGCGCGGCGAGCTGTCCGACGCCGACGAAGCCAAACTGGTTCACGGTCTCGTCAAGGTCCCCCGTCTGATGACCGACGCGCTGACGCACGAAGCTGCGATCGAGAAGCTGGCGCGCGACATCGCCAAGTCGAAGGACGTGCTCTATCTCGGCCGCGGCACCAGCTATCCGCTGGCGCTGGAAGGCGCGCTGAAGCTAAAGGAAATCTCCTACATCCACGCAGAGGGCTATGCGGCCGGCGAACTCAAACACGGCCCGATCGCGCTGATCGACGAGACCATGCCGGTGGTCGTGATCGCGCCTTATGACCGGGTGTTCGACAAGACCGTGTCGAACATGCAGGAGGTCGCGGCGCGCGGTGGCAACATCATTCTGATGACCGACGCCAAGGGCGCGGAGGAGGCCACCGTGGACTCCATGGTGACCATTGTGATGCCGGACATGGACGCAGCATTCACGCCGCTGGTTTACGCCGTGCCGGTGCAGTTGCTCGCTTATCACACAGCCGTCGTGATGGGCACTGACGTCGACCAGCCGCGCAATCTGGCCAAATCGGTCACGGTGGAATAGGCCGGCGAAGCGGCAAGATTGTCGCAGGCGGCCGGTTTGGCCGCTTGGCGCCGCCAAGTGGCTTCCCCCGCACTGGCGAAATCCTGCTAGGATACCCATAAGGACTGACGGCGCGGTTTCGCGCGCCGCGCCAGATGGATTTGAAACGCTGATGGAACGCCCCGATTTGCCGTTGACCCCGCCCGTTGGCGACCCGCCGCCCGAGGCGCCGCGCGGCTTCATGGCCCGGATCCGCAACTATTTCCTCACCGGTCTGATCGTTGCCGGTCCGGTCGCGATTACCTTTTACCTGACCTGGTGGTTCGTCACCTGGGTCGATGCGATCGTGCGGCCGCTGGTACCGGAGGCCTATCGGCCCGAACAGTACCTGCCTTACGGTATTCCGGGCTCCGGCCTGATCGTCGCTTTCGTGGCGCTGACCCTGCTGGGTTTCCTCACCGCCAACCTGATCGGCCGCTCGCTGGTCGATCTCGGCGAGAACCTGCTCGGCCGCATGCCGGTGGTGCGCGCGATCTATCGCGGGCTGAAGCAGGTGTTCGAGACATTGTTCTCGGGTTCAGGATCGAGTTTCCGTAAAGTAGGCCTCGTCGAGTTTCCGTCGCCCGGCATGTGGTCGATCGTGCTGATCTCGCAGCCACCAAGCACCGAAGTCGCGAAGAGCCTGCCGGGGCAGGAGGAACACATCTCGGTGTTCCTGCCGTGCGCGCCGAATCCGACGACGGGATTCTTCTTCTATGTGCCGAAGAGCAAGATCATCGACATCGACATGTCCGCCGAGGATGCCGCGACGCTGATCATGTCAGCGGGCGTCGTACAGCCGGGGTCCGATTCGCAGAAGAAGATCGCAGCATTGGCGCAGATGGCAACGGCAGCGGGTATCGCGAATGCTCCGCCAGCGAAGCAGCCAGCACAGGTGGATTAGGTCGTAGAGCTTTCTTTCCCTCCCTCAAGCGGCGAAGCCGCGCAGTGGGGAGGGTGGATCGACCGCGGAGCGGTCGAGACGGGTGGGGTGGTGCCACGAACGCTGTCCTCGCATGGGGAGACCCCACCCCGGCCTATCGGCCGACTCTCCCCACTGCGCAGCTTCGCTGCTTGGGGGAGGGATATCGCGACCGCCTGCGCGTCTCAGCTTCTTCGAAAGTCAAACAGCCACGGCTCTTCAGACATGCGTCATCGCCCCCATTATTTGCGGCGCGGGGGCGCCGTCGTCTCTTGCATTCCCGCCCCCTTGTGAGAGGGCGTGCGGAACGCCGGGTGCCCGTTGCACCCTTGGGCCTGATGCGATGCGGTCTTCCGCAATCTAGAGTGCATCAGGACTTTCGGAGGCGCCGAGCAAGTGCCCGACGTTCCGCATACGGTGTTTTTTCGGTTGCCTGCACATCTGCCATGGCGAACGGTCCCATCACCAAAATTAATGTCCCAGGGCGGAGGGACAGGGTAGCCGCAAAGCACTTGGCCGAACGCGTTTCGATTTGGTCGTCCGTCACACTGTCCAGGGATCTGTCCATCTCAAGGTCGGCCGTCTCCTTGCCAGTGGCAGTGCTGGCGCAGATCCGTCCTGCCCGAAGACAGACGTCACCCCCAAACCGCGTAACGCCGCATCTCCGGCGTCCACCGCATCCCACCCCGCGAACGTGACGATCGCGATCGCCCCTCTCGGTGGGGCAGGACGGAGGGGAATATAAACCTTATAGGGATGTTGTCAACGGCGAGTAGGAAAAAATGTTTGGTGCAGGCTTGCCGCCCCAAGCTCGTCATTCCGGGGCGCGGGCGCGCCTTCGCGCACGCGAACCCGGAATCCCAGCATGAGAGTCTCCGACAGCGCAAAACACTTCGAGATTCCGGGCTCAGTCCGGCCCGCTTTGCGGTCCGTCCTACCCCGGAATGACAAGAAAGCGCGGCTATCCCGCACCGATCAGCGGGATCGCCTCATCGCGTTCGTAGAGATACAGCAGGCAGCGCAGCGCTTCGCCGCGCTCGCCTGTCAGTTTCGGATTGTCCTGCAGGATCCGCAGCGCTTCGTCGCGCGCCTGTGTGATGAGCTGTGCATGGACTTCGGACCGCGCGATGCGGAAGCCGGGCATGCCGCTCTGACGCGTTCCCAATACGTCGCCTTCGCCGCGCAGCTTGAGGTCTTCCTCGGCAATGCGAAAACCGTCAGTGGAGTCTTTGATGACCTTGAGGCGCTTGGTGGCGATCTCGCCGAGCGGCTCGCGATAGAGCAGGAGGCATGTCGACGCCTCCGAGCCGCGCCCGATGCGGCCGCGGAGCTGATGCAACTGGGCGAGACCGAAGCGCTCGGCATTTTCGATCACCATGATGGTCGCGGCGGGGACATCGACGCCGACTTCAACCACCGTCGTAGCGACAAGGATCTGCGTCTCGCCGGCAGCGAAGCGCGCCATCGCCGCGTCCTTCTCCGCCCCCTTCATCCGGCCATGCACGATGCCAACCTTGTCGCCGAAGCGCTCGCTCAGGCTTTCAAAGCGCTCTTCGGCATTGGTGAGTTTCGGGCCGTCCATTTCGGACTCTTCCACCAGCGGCACGATCCAGTAGATCAGCTTGCCGTTGTCCACCGCGCGGCCGATGCCGTCGATGACTTCCTGCAGCCGGCTCGCCGACATGGTGCGGGTCTCGATCGGCTGGCGTCCGGCAGGCTTTTCGCGCAGCTCCGAAATGTCCATGTCGCCAAAGTAAGTCAGCACCAGCGTGCGCGGGATCGGCGTTGCTGACAGCACCAGCACATCGACGGCGTTGCCCTTGTTGGTCAGCGTGAGACGCTCGCGGACGCCGAAGCGGTGCTGCTCGTCGACCACAGCCAGCGCGAGCGCCTTGAACTCCACGTCGTCCTGGATCAGTGCGTGGGTGCCGACGATGAAGTCGATCTCGCCGCTGGCGAGCCGCGCCAGGATATCCTTGCGCTCCCGGCCTTTCTCGCGGCCGGTGAGGATGGCGACGCGCAGGCCCGCGCGCTCGGCCAGCGGCGTGATGGTCTTGATGTGCTGGCGCGCGAGAATTTCCGTCGGCGCCATCAAGGCTGTCTGCTTGCCGACCTCGGCGGCGGCCGCAGCGGCCAGCAGCGCCACGACGGTTTTGCCCGAGCCGACGTCACCCTGCAGCAACCGGAGCATGCGCAGCGGCTTGGTGAGATCATCGGCAACGGCCGCGGTCGCCTGCTGCTGCGATTGCGTCAGCGCATAGGGCAGGGCGTCGATGATCTTGCGGCGGATGTGACCATCGCCGGCATTGCGATCGCCGGCGGGACGACGGAGTTGCGCACGCACCAGCGCCAGCGCCAGTTGGCCGGCGAGCAGTTCATCGAAAGCGAGGCGCGACCAGAACGGCCCTTCCGGAAGGACGTCGGTGATCTCGACCGGCACATGGACGCGCTGCAACGCCTCCGCCAGCGATGGGAACTTGCAGCGCCGGATCACTTCGGGGCTGATCCATTCAGGCAGTGCCGGCAGTTTGGTCAGCGCCTGCGCGATGGCCTTGCGCAGCGAGGTGATCGCAAGGCCCTGCGTCAGCGGATAGACCGCGTCGATGCCCGTGAGCTTGGCGAAGCCTTCCTCGTCGACCACGCGGTCGGGATGGGTGATTTGCAGCATGCCATCGAACAGCTGCGTTGTGCCGGAGACGTAGCGCTTCTCGCCGACCGGCAGCAGCTTTTCGATCTGCCCGGGATAGGTGCGGAAATAGGTCAGGATCACCGTGCCGGTGTCGTCGTGGGCATAGACCAGATGCGGGGCGCGGGAGCGGCCGGGCGGCGGTTCGCGATGGCGATCGACAATGACTTCGAGGGTCACCATGGCGCCGATCTCGGCCTCGTTGATCTTCGGCCTGTCGCGGCGGTCGATCACGCTGACGGGCAGATGCAGCAAGAGATCGACGATGCGCGGCGTCTCGGCGCGGTCCAGCAGGAAGCGCAGCAGCTTGTCCTGCTTCGGCCCGATGCCCGACATGCTGGTGACCGGGACGAACAGGGGATTGAGCACTTCAGGGCGCATCAGGACGACTCAGGTGGCCAGCACGGCGAGAGAGCTACGGTATTTGCGAGACTTGGATGCATTTCAAGGCGAAAGCAATGCGTTATGAGGTGCTGACAGGGGCGGAAGCGGAGGCTATATGAGCCTGCCCGGCACGTCCGGGCTTTCTGCGTTTGCGGGCTTTGGGCGGGATGGACAGATGACGGGAACGACACGATCGAGCAACGGCCTGGATGACCGCCGCAAGCGGCTGCTGTTCCGCTGCTGGCACCGCGGCACGCGCGAGATGGATCTCATTCTGGGCCGCTTTGCGGATGCCGAGATCGGCATTCTGGCGGACCTCGAACTCAAGCAGCTCGAAGACCTGATCGGCCTCGAAGACCCCGAGCTTTATCCGGCCTTCGTCGGCGATACCCAACTGGACGAGCAGTACCGCACGCCGCTGTTCGAGCGCATCAAGCTGTTCCGGAATCTGGACAAGCCTCTATGAAATCCCCCGTTGCCTCGCCGGCCGCGCAGCTTGCGCCCGGCCGTGCGCTGACCTTTGCCAATGTCGCCGAGGGCGCCGAAGGCCTGATCGTTGCCGATCTGGCACGCGCAGTTGCGGCCAAGCCGAAGCCGCCGGCAGTGAGCCTCACCGTGATCTGCCGTGACGGGCCGCGGATGCAGCAGCTCGCGCGCGCGCTGGAATTCTTCGCGCCGGATTTGCCGGTGCTGCAATTCCCGGCCTGGGACTGCCAGCCCTACGACCGCGTCTCGCCCCATGGCGGCATTCTCGCGCATCGCATGACCACGCTGGCGCGGCTGTCGCGCCTCACCGGCAGCGACAAGCCGATGATCGTGCTGACCACGGTCAACGCCGTCGTGCAGCGCGTGCCGGCCCGCGAGATCGTCGCGGCGCAGGCGCTGTCGGTTGCGCCCGGCCATGTGGTGCCGATGGACTCCATCGTCGCCTGGCTCGAACACAACGGCTACACCCGCTCCGGCACCGTGCGCGAGCCCGGCGAATATGCCGTGCGCGGCGGCATCCTCGATCTGTTTCCGGCGGGCCTCGACCAGCCCGTGCGGTTCGACTTCTTCGGCGACAGTCTGGAATCGATCCGGGCCTTCGATGCCGAGACGCAACGCACGCTGATGGATATGCGCGCGCTGGATCTGGTGCCGGTGTCTGAATTCCAGCTCATCACCGAAACTATCCGCCGCTTCCGCATGGGCTATGTCGCGCAGTTCGGCGCGCCGGAGCGCGACGACCAGCTTTATGAAGCGGTCAGCGAAGGCCGCCGTCATCCCGGCATGGAACACTGGCTGCCGCTGTTCCAGGACCGGATGGAGACGCTGTTCGATTATCTGCCGGGCACGCCGGTTGCCATCGAGCCGCAGGGCGAAGATGCCGCCACCGAACGCTTCAAGCAGATCGGCGATTATTACGAGGCGCGCCGCGAAGCCATGGGCATCCCCGGCGGCGGCGCGATCTACAAGCCGCTGCCGCCGGACCGGCTCTATCTGACCGACAGCGAATGGCACAAGCGGCTGGAAGATCTCGCAATGGCGCGGTTGTCGCCGTTTGCCGTGCCGGACGGCACGCCGGGCGTGGTCGACGCGGGCGCACGGGCAGGCCGCAATTTCGCGCCGGAGCGGGCCGACGCCAATGTGAACGTGTTCGAGCGTGTGGTCGCCCATATCCAGGCGCTGCAGGCGGAGCGCAAGAAGGTCGTTGTCGCGCTGTGGAGCGAAGGCTCGCGCGACCGCATGGCGAGCATGTTGAAGGATCACAAACTGCTCAACCAGCAGATGGTGAATTCATGGCGCGCGGTGCAGGCAACGCCGCGCAACGAGACCATGCTGGCCGTGGTCGGCATGGAGAGCGGTTTCGAGACCGACCAGATCGCCGTCATCAGCGAACAGGACATCCTCGGCGACCGCCTGGTGCGGTCGCGCAAGGCGAGCCGCAAGCTCGACAACTTCATCTCGGAAGTGACGAGTCTCGCGGCGGGCGACATCGTGGTTCATGTGGAGCACGGCATCGGCCGGTTCGTCGGGTTGCAGACGCTGCAGGTCGGCGGCGCGCCGCATGACTGCCTCGAATTGCGCTACGCCAACGAGACCAAGCTGTTTCTCCCGGTCGAGAATATCGAATTGCTGTCGCGCTATGGCTCCGATGCGGCCAATGTCGAACTCGACAAGCTCGGCGGCTCCGGCTGGCAGGCGCGCAAGGCCAAGCTCAAGAACCGCATCCAGGAAATTGCCGGCGAACTCATCAAGATCGCCGCCGAGCGGCATCTGCGCGAGACCGAGCGGATCGTCGTACCGCGCGAGCAGTATGACGAATTCTGCGCGCGCTTCCCCTATGAGGAAACCGAGGACCAGCAGACCGCGATCAACGCCGCGCTGCACGATCTCGAACATGGCAAGCCGATGGATCGCTTGATCTGCGGCGATGTCGGCTTCGGCAAAACGGAAGTGGCCATGCGCGCCACCTTCGCCGTCGCCATGGAAGGCAAGCAGGTCGCCGTTGTGGTGCCGACCACGCTGCTGGCGCGTCAGCACGCGAAGAACTTCACCGAGCGCTTCAAGGGTTTTCCGGTGAATGTCGCGCAGGCCTCAAGGCTGGTCGCGCCGAAAGAGCTGACGGCGACCAAGAAGGGCCTTGCAGATGGTTCCATCGACATCGTCGTGGGCACGCATGCGCTGCTCGGCAAGTCGATCAAGTTCAAGGACCTCGGCCTCGTCGTGGTTGACGAGGAGCAGCACTTCGGCGTGACGCATAAGGAACGGCTGAAGCAGCTCCGCGCCAATGTCCATGTGCTGACGCTGTCGGCCACGCCGATCCCGCGCACGCTGCAGCTCGCGCTGACCGGCGTACGTGACCTGTCGATCATCGCCTCGGCGCCGGTCGATCGTCTGGCGGTGCGCACTTTCGTGGCTCCGCATGATCCCTTGATGATCCGCGAAGCGCTGCTGCGTGAGCGCTATCGTGGCGGGCAGGCGTTCTATGTGGTGCCGCGCATCGACGATCTCGCCGAGGTGAAGGACTTCCTCGACAAGCATGTGCCGGAGATGAAGGTCGCCGTGGCCCATGGCCAGATGGCGCCAACGGTCATCGAAGACATCATGTCGGCGTTCTATGACGGCAAATACGACATCCTGCTGTCGACCACGATCGTGGAGTCGGGTCTCGATATTCCCAACGCCAACACGCTGATCATTCACCGCGCCGACATGTTCGGCCTCGCGCAGCTCTATCAGCTCCGTGGCCGTGTCGGCCGCTCCAAGCTGCGCGCATATGCCTTGTTCACGCTGCCGTCGACGCACAAGATCACCGGGCAGGCGGAACGCCGGCTGAAAGTACTGCAGTCGCTGGAGAACCTCGGCGCAGGCTTCCAGCTCGCCTCGCACGATCTGGATATTCGCGGTGCCGGCAATCTGCTCGGCGAGGAACAGTCCGGCCACATCAAGGAAGTCGGCTTCGAGCTCTATCAGTCGATGCTGGAAGAGGCGATCCTGGCGCTTAAGTCAGGTATCTCCCAGCCGGTCGCCGACAGGTGGTCGCCGACCATCACGCTCGGCATGCCGGTGATGATCCCCGACGACTTTGTCGCCGATCTTGCGGTCCGTCTGTCGCTGTATCGTCGACTCGCCGATCTCGAGACCGATGACGAGATCGCTGCCTTCGCCGCAGAGCTGCGTGACCGTTTCGGTGTGCTGCCCGACGAGGTCCGTTATCTGTTCAAGATCGCGGCCATCAAGGCCTATTGCCGCCGCGCCAATGTCGAGAAGGTCGATGCCGGTCCGAAGGGCGTTGTCATCTCGTTCCGCGACAACTCGTTCGCGCAGCCGGACAAGCTGGTATTCTTCATCAAGCAGTATGGCCAAGCCGCGAAGGTGCGCCCGGATATGAAGGTGGTGTTCCTGCAGGATTGGGGAACACCGGAAGAACGCCTCGAAGGTGCGACGGAGATCCTGCGCGCGCTGGCGGGGCTCGCGGAGAGCAAGAAGGCGGCTTAGGCGCTTTCGCTCCGTCCTCATCCTGAGGAGCAGCGCCGATGGCGCTGCGTCTCGAAGGATGGCTGCGAAGTCAGCGCCGAACACGCATCCTTCGAGACGCCGCCAAAGTGCGGCTCCTCAGGATGAGGACAGAGCATGCCGCAAAACAAGACAGCCGCCGGCATAGCTGCCGACGGCCGTTCGTTGAACTACGCGACGCTTACTTCGGATACTTGAATTCCGGAGCGGCCTTCAGGGCCTCCTTGGTGGTGTTCATCGACGCCACCCACTTGTTGTCCTTGTTCAGGCTCACCTTCACCGAAGCCGGCGAGACCGCGACATAGTGCTCGCCCATGCCGAGGAAGCCGCCGACCGACAGGATCAGCGCGTCGACCTGATTGTTCTTGATTGCGAGATCGCTGATCTCGCCGATCGTTTCATCCTTCTGGTTGGTGATGTTCAGGCCCTTGAGCTTGGACGAGAACATTTCCTCCTTGGAAACGGTCGAGAACTTTGCCTCGGCGGGCGCAGCACCCGTCGTGACTGTCGACTGCGCGAGAACCGGCGTGGCGAGAAGGGCGAGGGAAGCGGTGATCAGTGCAAGCTTTTTCATTATCGTTGTCTCCATTGCAGATGCACCTACAATGCGATGTTCGATACTTCGTTCCTGATTTTATTTCTGGAACTAAGACGCTGCGCGTTGCGCGTCCTCGCCATGCAGGCGTGCCAGCAGCGACTTCGCGGTATCCGTTGGCTCCATCGTGATCACCGTGACGTGGGGATCGTTGCGCGCATCGCGCTTGGGTCCGTGCATGGTATGCTTCATCACGCTGGAGAGCCGCCTGGCGATCATATGGGCGTTGCGTTGGTCGGTTTCGGCGAAAGCGACCACGATGGAGCCGTCGTTCTGCAGCGTGCCGAAGTCCATCCGCCGCATCAGCCGGCTGATGATCCGCGCAGCGTCGCGCTGTGCGCGCAGCGGGATGTTGTCGAACGAGAACCTGGCCATCGACAATCCGCCGCCGCGGGTTTGCGTGTGGTAGACGGCGGTCGCGATGTCGCGTTCGAAGGCGGCAGCCGTCAGCAGGCCAGTGGCGGGATCGAGCAGCCCGTCGGATTCGATCGACTTCAAGGTGCGGCCGAGACGTGCCTCGAAGGCGTGCTGGCGCAGCAGCGGCAGCGCCGCGGCCGCGACGGTGTCGGCGTCTCCGACGACCATTTCGAGATTGGCAAGATCGTAGCTCGGCGTCAGGCCGGGCACGGTGACGACAACGGGCAGATTGCGGAAGCGTGCGTCCTCGGTGAGGACAGTGAGAAACGCGTCAACGACGCGCGTGCTGAAGCCCTCGCCGATGACGATGCCGTCGAGGTCGCGCGCATTGAGATGCTTGGCGGCAGCCTCGATGCTGAGCGCGCCGACCACGCCGACGCGTTCGCCGAGCGCAACCGACAGCGCGGCATAACCACCGCCGCGGCCGATCAGCATCACCGTCGCATCGTCCAGCGGGTCCGACTGCAGGGACATACGATGCAGGTTTTCGGCGGTCAGGCGTCGCATAACGGTGGCATGCAGCGTGCGCACACGCAGCGCATTGCGCAGCCGCGCGCTGAGTCGATCGAAATTGCCGTCGGTCTGCGTGAGCGGGATCGCATGGCCCGGCAAGTCTGTAGCGGGATCGATCGCGATCAGCGGCACATAAGGCTGCTTGGCGCCGAGGCGCTTGGCCAGCGCCTGGAAGGTTGGCATGTCGTCAGCCGAAGCCGACACGACCACGGCGGCCGGCTGCACCCGCGCCACTGCGTCCAGCGCCTCGGCCCATGTTGCATCGACCACCGGGAAGATGTTGCTCTCCGCCAGGGCTGTCGCAAACGCGGCCGGCTGCTGGTTGGAGACGGCGACGATCGTGGCCTGGTCGGACATGCTTGAGCTGAACCTCTACGCGAAACTGATCGCGGCAGGCTAGCCCGACGTCCTTAATGCAGAGTCAATGAGATCGCTCGCATTTTCAGGATCGCTTTTGCTCGCTCAGTCGGCTGCGGCACGGTCGCGGAAGGCTTCGACCATCAGCGGATTGAGGCCGAGTTCTGTCAGGGCGTCGCGGGCGCGGCCGTTGTTGCTGGCGCGGCCGGCGAGGCGGTAGCCGCTGAGCCGATCGGGGAGCGCCGTCAGCATGGCGTTCTCGCCGAGCCGCTTGGCCCATTCGTTGAGGTCCTGCGCCAGGAAGCGATAGCCGCCGACGGCCATGATGCCCGAGGGCGGCGCGGTGATATTGATCGCGCCCGTCGCGCGGTCGAGCCGGGCCATATAGCCTGTATCGACATAATCGAGCGGCTGGGCGGGGATCAGCGCGTTGCTAGCGTCGGCCTGTGCCGTATAGGCCAGCACCGGCACCATCGGGCCGCGGAGGCCCAGCGTGCCCCTGGGCGTCAGCATGATATCGCCGGCAATGGAGGAGCCTTGCTGGGCACGCGGCGCGCCATGCGGGCCCGGCATGATGGCAACGGGCAAGCCGTCGTCGCCGCGGACGGCGCCGAACAGGCCAGCTTCGCCGAACAGATAGACGTCGGTGAACGAGGCCTGCGAGCCGGGCCACGCCGGCGAAGCCGCGACCTGTTCAGGCGCGCGCCAGAGGCCGAGCACGTAGCGCAGCACGGGAGACCGATCGAGCAGTCCGCCCTCGGCGAGGCGCTGCGCCAGCGGCGCAGGCGCCACCAGCACGTCGCAGGCGTTGGCAGCGATGCTACGTTCCAGCACCGCATTGTCGAACGGATGATGCAAAGCGAGCACGCCACCGGACAGCAGCCAGGTCACCAGCGACGAGGCGATGCTGGCGAAAGACGATGGCACCATCGCCGACATGATCGTGGCGCCCTGTGGCATCCCGCTTTCGAGGAAGACGGCGAGGCCACCGGAGATCAGGTTGAGATGGGTGCGCGGTACCGCGCGGAAGCCGTCGGAGGTGACATCGAAGGAGACGATGGCCGCGCGGCGGGCGTCCTGCACCACCGGGGTGGGTTCGGTGAATTCGCCGGTCAATACGGCGTCGAGCGGGGTCATGCCTTCCGGCAGGTCGCTGCCGAAGCCGCCGACATAGCGGATCGAGAAGGCTTCAGCCGCAGCGTTCATGATCAGATCGGCATGGCTGACGCCGTCGATCTTGCTCGACGTCACCAGGGCGCGCGCGCTGCAGCGATTCAGTGCCATGGTCAGGTCGGCCTGGCGCCAGAGCTGTGGCAGCAGCGCGACGACGAGGCCGGCGCGATGCGCAGCCAGCACGGTCAGCACGAATTCGACGGTGTTCGGCAATTGGACGGCGATGACCGAATTGGCGGGGAGGCCGGCCTCCATGAAATGCGCCGTCAGCGCCGAGATCGCGCGGTCGGCATCCGCAAAGGTCAGCCGCTGCGGTTCCGTTGCGGTGACGCGGAGCTTGTCGGCGGGGTCGACCAGCGCCAGCGCCTGCGGCTGCCGGCTGAGGATGCGACGAAACAGACCGTCGAGGGTGGGCGAGGCATTCGGCGTGGGTGATGTCACGGTGTCACTTCCGGTTCGGCGGCGAAGCTGGCAGTGTTCTGGACCACCAGGTCTCCGGCAAATAGCCTGAGAGAGCGATGGTCGAAGGTCGTTCTATCCGATTCCATCGCGCAATCCATTGCTCGCCGACATAGTAGAGCGGGATAGCGTAGAAACCGGCGATCAGCGCGCGGTCCATGGCGCGGACGGCATCGACGAACGGACCGTGGTCGCGGGCCTCCAGCATGGCGGAGATCATGGCGTCGACCGCAGGATTCTTCGCGCCCATATAGTTGCGGGTGCCGGGATTGTCGGCGGCTTCCGAGCCCCAGTAGAATGACTGCTCGTTGCCCGGCGACAGCGACTGGTCCCAGCGATTCTGGATCATGTCGAATTCGAAATTGATGCGGCGCTGGTCGAACTGCACGGCATCGATGGAGCGGATATTGGCAATGATGCCGGCGCGCTTGAGATCGCGTGCATAGGCCAGCGCGATGCGTTCCTGATCGCGGGTGGTGACGAGGATCTCGAAGGCGAGGGGCGTTTTGTCCGACTGCCGCCGCAGCACGTTGTTATCGAGCACGTAGCCGGCATCCTTCAGCAGTGCCAGCGCAGTTCGCAGCGCGGGACGGTCACGGCCCGAACCATCGCTGACCGGCAGGCGGTAGCTGCCATCCAGAATGTTGGCCGCGATGCTTGCGCCATAGGGCTGCAGCAGCGTTCGTTCGCGATCATCCGCTGAGCGCATGTAGGCCGAGAGGTCAGAGCCCGCGAAGAAGCCTGCCGAACGGGCATAGAGGCCGAAGAAGTAGGTGCGGTTGATCCACTCGAAATCGAACAGCAGCGTCAGCGCCTGACGTACGCGAATATCTGCGAACATCGGTCGCCGCGTGTTGAACACCAGAAATTCCGACGGCTTCGGCAGGCCGGTCTTGATGCTGTCGCGGATCACTTCGCCGGACGTGGCGGCGGGGAATGTGTAGCCGTCGTGCCAGCGCAGCGGTTCGTTCTCGACGCGGAAGTCGTAGAGGCCGCGCTTGAAGGCTTCGAAATGGGTATTGGCCTCGCGATAGTAGTCGAGGCGGATCTCGTCGAAATTCCACAGCCCGCGATTGATCGGCAGATTGCGGCCCCAATAAGCGGGATTGCGGGTGAGGGTCACCGCCGCGCCGGGTTTCACGGCCGTCACCGTATATGGCCCGGAGCCCAGCGGCGGCGCCATCGAGGTTTCCTCGAACGTGTCGGGATTGACGGCGTGTTTCGGCAGCACCGGCATCAGGCCGAGGATCAGCGGCAATTCGCGATCCGCCTGGCCGCCGAAGTCGAAGCGCACCGTGCGCTCATCCAGCGCCTCGGCCTTGGCCACTTTCGAATAATACTGCCGGTGATTGGGCCGGCCCTTGTCGCGCAGCAACTGCCAGGAGAACAGCACATCCGCAGCGAGGACGGGCTTGCCGTCGGAGAATTGGGCCTGGGGATTGATCCGGAAGGTGACGAAGCTTCTGGTATCGTCGGTTTCGACGCTCTCGGCGAGCAGGCCGTAGAGCGTAAAGGCTTCGTCCTGGCCGCGGGTCATCAGGCTTTCGATGACATAGCCGCGCATCTGCGGCACCGCGATGCCCCGGACGATGAAGGGATTGAGGCTGTCGAAGGTGCCGAGAACGCCCTGGACCATGCGGCCGCCTTTCGGCGCGTCGGGATTGGCATAGGGCATCTGCCTGAAATCGGGTGGCAGGGCCGGGGCGCCGTGCATGGCGATCGCGTGGCTGGGATCGGCCTGTGCGGAATCGGCCACTGGGGCGGCTAGAGCTGTCCAGCAGGCCAGCGCCGCGATCACCTTGGACAGGGTCGAGAGACCCTGTGCATGTGTGCGATTTGATTCGGTTGATTTCACAGAGGAACTTTACCATGGCTGCCCGCCCCGAACCTGTGCCATGCATCAAACAGGGCTGGCGCCATTGATCTTTTCGTCGGCCGCTGTATTGAAAGCGGACAATTGACGAGGACGGCGCGGCCTGTCACGTAACGGCCTTAATTGGCACCGAGACACCCGCCAACGGGTGACTGTCAGCGCCGCCTCCGGGATATGAGCGCCTCCGTTCAGAAAGGGTTTTCCGAAATGAATTTCCGTCTCTTGGCTGCGTCGGTTCTGCCGCGCGGGCGGGGCTTCGCGCTTCTGGCGGCGACGGCCTTGACCGCCACGTTGATCGCTCCGGTTGCGCATGCGCAGGCTCCTGCGCCTGCTGCGCCGCCAGCCGCGGCGCCGAAGGCTGCTGCGCCCAAGGCTGCCCCGAAGGCCGCTCCGAAGGCTGCTGCCCCGGCCGCTCCCGCCGCCCAGGCGCCGGCCGCAGGCGCGCCGCCGGCGGATCAGCAGGTTCAGCTGATCTACGCGCCCTGGACCAAGTTCTGCCTCAAGGGCCAGGACGCCAATGCCAAGCAGGTCTGCTTCACCGGCAAGGACGGCCGCATCGAGTCGGGCCAGCCCGTCATCGCCGCCGTCATCATCGAGCCGGAAGGCGAACCGAAGAAGATCCTGCGCGTGACGCTGCCGCTTGGCATGCAGCTCGTGCACGGCACCCGCGTGATCGTGGACAGCAATGCCCCGGCACAGAGCCCCTATGTGATCTGCTTCGCCAACGGCTGTATGTCCGATTACGAAGTCACCCCGGAGCTGCTGGCTAATCTGAAGAAGGGCCAGAACCTGATCGTCCAGGCGATCAACTCCAACGGCGCACCGCTGACGCTGCCGCTGCCGCTGGCCGAATTCGCCAAGGCCTATGACGGCCCGCCGACCGATCCGAAGGTGTTCGAAGAAACCCAGAAGAAGCTGCAGGAAGAGCTGCAGAAGCGCGCTGCGGAAGCCCGCGCCAAGCTCGAAGCCCAGCAGCCGGCAGCTGGTGCAGCACCGGCGGCCCCGGCCAATCCGGCCGCGAAGTAAGCTGGTTCAACAGACAAACGAAAAGGCGCTCAGAAATGAGCGCCTTTTTTGTTGGGTTGAGGTGTTGACCCATCCACGTCATTGCGAGCGCAGCGAAGCAATCCAGCAAGCCAAAAGCTGGATTGCTTCGTCGCAAGTGCTCCTCGCAATAACGGACGAGGGAGAGGCGTGAAACGTTAAGCGGGCTAATTCAGCGACGGATTGCGTGGCCGGTAGCTGCCGGACTTGTCCTTGATGAAGATCTCGGCGACCTGGGAGTGCCGGATCGGCTCGCCGGATTCATCGGGGAGCAGGTTCTGCTCGGAGACATAAGCGACGTATTCCGACTCAGAATTCTCGGCCAGCAGATGGTAAAATGGCTGGTCCTTGCTCGGACGGACGTCTTCGGGGATCGACAGCCACCATTCTTCGGTGTTGTTGAATTCCGGATCGATGTCGAACACCACCCCCCGGAACGAAAAGATCCGGTGGCGGACGATCTGTCCAATCTGGAATTTGGCGGTCCGCGCTTTAATCATTCTGGTCGAATAGACCAGGATTGTGGCCGATGCTAGAGGCAAACGACGGAATTAAGACAGCCGCAGGCCGCTCCCCGCTATCCCGCCCGCCGGGCCAAGAACCAAGAAAAACACGCCTGACATGATGGACGTCCTCAATCTTGCACTGCCGTATTTCGGGCTGATCTTCATCGGCTTCGCCTGCGGCAAGGTGAAGAACCTGCCCGAGACAGGCCTCGCCTGGATGAATTTTTTCCTTCTGTATGTATCGCTGCCGGCATTGTTCTTCCGCATCATGGCCAAGACGCCGTTCGAGGAACTCAACAATCTGCCCTTCGTGATCGGAACCACGTCGGCGACCGCGACGGCGTTCTTCCTGTCGGTCGGCACCGGTAAATTCCTCGGCCGGCTGACCATGCGCGAGGCCGGAATGGCGGGGCTCGCCGGCGGCTACGGCAATATCGGCTATATGGGACCGGGGCTCGCGCTGGCGGTGCTCGGGCCGAAAGCGGCCGTGCCAACCGCACTGGTGTTCTGTTTCGACAGCATCTTCCTGTTCTCGATCGCGCCGCTGATGATGGCGCTGACCTCAGGCGACAAGCGCCCGCTGCTGCCGACCATCGGTATCGTCATCAAGCATATCGTGCTGCATCCCTTGATCGTGGCAGCCTATCTCGGCGCCTTCGTTGCGGCGTTTCACATCCAGATGCCGGTCGCGGTCGACGGCATGCTGCTGTTCCTGCAGAATTCTGCTGCACCCGTTGCGTTGTTCGCGCTCGGCGTGACGGTTGCCTTGCGGCCGCTGGGGCGCGTGCCGTGGGAGGTGCCTGGCCTGATCTTCATCAAGCTGCTCATCCATCCGCTAATCGTGTTCGGCCTGATGCTATTGCTCGGGCCGTTTCCGCCGGTATGGGCCGCGACGGCCGTGCTGCTCGCGTCATTGCCGCCGGCGCTGAACGTGTTCGTGATCGCGCGGCAATACGACAGCTGGATCGAACCAGCCTCGGTCGCGGTGCTGCTCGGCACCTTCGTGTCCGTGCTGACACTGACCTCGGTGATGTATTTCCTGAAGACCGGCGAGATTGCGTTTCCTTAGGACGCGCGAGATCTCTAGGAAGCACTCTTGCGCCACGACGGCGACAGGCCCTCGCGCATCGCAAGGCGGCGCAACGGGCCTATAGACCCCATCGCATGCATGCCGGCCGCGCGGATCACCTGCATCGGCAGAAGATCGCTGAGCAGCGAACGGTTCGCCATGTCGATGGCGAAGGTGCGCGAGGAGATGTCGCTGCGGCGCGTCTGCTCGAAACGCCCCAGCACCGGCGCTGCCCCGATATCCGCGCCATTCATGCCGGCATCGCGAACGACGTCAGCGATATCGCCGGCGTCGCGCAGGCCAAGATTCAGACCCTGCGCACCGATCGGCGGCACCACATGGGCGGCTTCGCCGACCAGCACGATGCGGTTCTTCGCCAGCTGTGTGGGCTGCTCGATTGCCAGCGGGAACGTGTGTCGACCCGGCTCGACCTGAACCCGGCCGAGGATCGAATGCGATTGCTTCTCGGCGGCGTCCGACAATGCCTCGTCGCTCAATGCCATCAGGCGCTCGGCATCCCGGGGCTTGTTGACCCAGACGACGCTGGAGCGATTGCCGGGCAGGGGCACGAACACGCAGGGACCGGCGGGGGTGTGAAACTCCGTCGACATGTTCTTGTGCGGCCGGCTATGCGCGATGTTGAAGGTCAGCGCGGTCTGGTCAAGCGCGCGTCGCTTGACTGAAATGCCCGCTGCCTCGCGGCACAGGGACTGGCGGCCATCGGCGCCGACGATCAGCCGTGCCACCAGGACCTGGCCTTGCCGCGTGCGGACCTGAACCTGCATCTCGTCCGGCGAGACCGTATCGGCTTCATCATCGATGCGAATGAGATTGGTCAATTCCGCAGCGCGCGCTTCGAGCGCGATCATCAATTCGCGGTTCTCGATATTGTAGCCGAAGGTCTCGAGGCCGATCTCGCTGCAGACGAATTTGACTTCGGGCGCACGGATCAGCCGGCTCGTGTCGTCCACCAGCCGCATGGTCGTCAGCGCAGCCGCCTTGTCGGCGCAGCGGCGCCAGACATCGAGGCTTTCCAGAAACGCGACGGAGCCGCCCAGCAGCGCGGTGGTGCGGTTGTCGCCATAGGGGACGCGGCGGGCGACGAGGGCGGTACGGGCGCCGGTCTCGGCCAGCGCGAGGGCTGCAGCAAGGCCGGCAGGACCGCCGCCGACAACGGCGACATCATAGATGGAGGTGGAAACAGGGGTCTCGGTCATGGCCGGACCATCGGCCTTTGGCCCGGTATTTTCAAGCCGTTACGCGCCGCGGAATCGTTCCCGCATGATCGGGCGGCCGAGTGCCGCATCGGCGCCTGTGCAAATCGGCCGGATTCCTGCTAGCAATTCCCGGCATATGACCGCTTCGAGTCCGGACCAATTCCCGTCGTCGTCACGATCCGCGCGCGCGGCGGCGTTCTCGGTTCACATCTTCACTGCGCTCGGTGCCGGCGTGGCACTCATTGCCATGATGAGCGCCGTGCGCGGCGAATGGGCTGTGATGTTCGGCTGGCTCGGTTTGGCGCTGATCATTGACGGGCTCGATGGCCCGATCGCCCGACACTTCGACGTCGGCCGCGTGTTGCCGGATTGGTCGGGCGATGCGCTCGATTTCGTGGTCGACTTCCTCACTTACGTGTTCGTGCCGGCCTATGCGATCGCTGCCTCCGGTCTGTTGGTGCCGTGGACAGCGGTGCTGCTCGGTGCCGGGATCGTCATCACCAGCGCACTATATTTTGCCGACAAACGCATGAAGACCGACGACAACCACTTTCGCGGTTTTCCGGCGCTGTGGAACGGGGCGGCGTTCTATCTGTTCCTGCTGCAACCATCGCCCGTCATGGCGAGCCTTGCGATGCTGGCGCTGATCGTCCTGACCTTTGTGCCGGTGCATGTGCTGCATCCCGTTCGCGTGACGCGTCTGCGCCGGTTGAACCTGTCACTGATGGCGATCTGGGCTGTGCTGGCCGTCATCACGCTGATACAGAACTTCGCTGTTGCTTTGCCTATTACGGTCGCGCTCTGCGCGATCGCTTTTTACATTGTCTGCGGTGACGCCGTCATCCGCCTCATGAGGCCCTCCAAATCATGATCGAACTGTTTTCCAGCCCCGAAGCCTGGGCCGCGCTCTTGACGCTGACCGCGCTTGAAATCGTACTTGGTATCGACAATGTGATTTTCCTGTCGGTGCTGGTGTCGCGGCTGCCGGAGCCGCAGGCCACCCGCGCACGCCAGATCGGTCTCGCGCTGGCGCTGGTGTTCCGCATCATCCTGCTGAGTGTCCTCGTCTGGCTGATCGGCCTGACCGAACCCGTCATCACGGTGAGAGGCCTCGCATTCTCCTGGCGCGATCTGATCCTGATCGGTGGCGGTCTGTTCCTGATCGCCAAGGCAACGCACGAGATTCATGCCGAGGTCGAGGCGCGCGAGGGACCCGGCAACGAGAAGCCGGCACCGAACGCCTTTGCGTGGGTGATCCTGCAGGTTATCGTCGTTGATCTCGTGTTCTCGCTCGACTCCATCATCACTGCGATCGGCATGGCACAGGACATCGAGATCATGGTGGCCGCCGTCATCATTGCCTGCGCGGTGATGTATGTATCGTCCGGACCCGTGGCGCGCTTCGTAGCGCAATACCCGACCACCAAGATGCTGGCGCTGGCCTTCCTGGTGTTGATCGGCGTCTCGCTGATGGCAGATGGATTCAAATTCCATATTCCCCGCGGTTACATCTATTTCGCCATCCTGTTCTCGGCGGCGGTCGAGTTGTTCAATGTGCTGGCGAAGCGCAATCGCCGCAAGCGGGCCCAGCCGGGCACAGGTTGACATCACGCGGCTGTCGGTTATCGCTTGAGACCAAAGTCACTCAGGGAGATTGAACGATGACCAAAGCCGTCCGCGTCCATGAGATCGGTGGACCCGAAGTCCTCACTTATGAAGACGTGCAGGTCCCGGCACCGGCTGCGGGCGAGGTGCGCATCCGCCAGCATGCCATCGGTGTCAATTTTATCGATACATACTTCCGCAGCGGCCTCTACAAGGCGCCGCAGCTGCCGTTCATCGCCGGCAATGAAGCCTCCGGCGAAGTGATCGAGGTCGGTCCGGGCGTCACCGGCTTTCATCCCGGCGACCGCGTCGCCTATTATTCGGCACTCGGCAGCTATGCCACCGAGCGCGTGTTTGCCGCTGACCGGCTGGTGAAGCTGCCCGATCGCATTACCCACGAGCAGGGCGCCGTGCTGATGCTGAAGGGCCTCACGGTCTGGTATCTGCTGCACAAGACTTTCAAGGTCGAGCCGCATCACCGCGTGCTGATCCATGCCGCAGCGGGCGGCATTGGTCTGCTCGCCTGCCAGTGGGCCAAGGCCATGGGTGCGCATGTGATCGGCACCGTCGGTTCGAAAGAGAAGGGCGAGTTGGCGCTGGCCAATGGCTGCGATCACGTCATCTATTATAACGAAGAGAACTTCGTCGATCGCGTGAAGCAGATCAGCCGTAACGAACTCTGCGATGTCGTCTATGACGGCGTTGGCAAGACCACCTATCCGGGGTCGCTGTCATGCCTGAAGCCGCGTGGCATGTGGGTGTCGTTCGGCAATGCTTCAGGCCCGGTGCCGCCATTCGCAATCGCCGAACTCAACAATCACGGCTCGCTGTTCGCGACGCGCCCGAAGCTGAACGACTATGTCGCCAAGCGATCTGAATTGCTGGAGGGCGCCGACACGCTGTTCTCGGCTGTGATCGACGGCAAGCTGCATGTGCCGATCAATCACGCCTATGCGCTGAAGGATGCGGCCAAGGCGCATGTGGACCTGGAAGCACGCAAGACCACAGGCGCGGTGATTTTGAAGGTGTGAGGTTGCTTTCTTCTCCCTCCCTCAAGCGGCGAAGCCGCGCAGCGGGGAGGGTGGCACGAAGCGAGCGTTCAGCGAGCATCGTGACAGGTGGGGTGGTGCCGCATAGTGTGACGTCACGTGGGGCACCCCCACCCCGGCCTATCGGCCGACCCATGGCGGACGAATTCGTCCGCCAGACCCCACAAGGGGGAGGGATTCCACAGACGCCGACGTTCTAGCTAAACCCTGCCACCGTCCCGTGCAGATCATACGCATCCGCGCGTTCGATCTTGGCCGTGACGATCTCGCCGACCTTCAGCGGCCGGCGTGCCGTGATGTAGACCGAACCGTCGATATCGGGAGCGTCCGCCTTCGAGCGGCCCTTCGACACGGTCGGGCCGACCTCGTCGATGATGATCTGCTGGCGCGTTCCGACCTTGCGCTTCAGACGGCGCGCGGAAATCTTCTGCTGACGCTCCATCAGCGCATTCCAGCGCTGCTGCTTGATCTCTTCCGGCACCGCATTGGCGATGGCGTTGGAGGTCGCACCCGCTACGGACTCGTATTTGAACGCGCCGACGCGATCGATCTGCGCTTCCTCGAGCCAGTCGAGCAGATACTGGAAATCGCTTTCGGTCTCGCCGGGGAAGCCGACGATGAAGGTCGAGCGCAGTGTGAGATCGGGGCATTCCTCGCGCCACTTCTTGATGCGGGCGAGCGTCTTGTCCTGCGCCGCCGGGCGCTTCATCGCCTTGAGCACGTCCGGAGCGGCATGCTGGAACGGGATGTCGAGATAGGGCAGCACATTCTTGTTGGCATTCATCAAGCCGATGACTTCGTCGACATGCGGATACGGGTAAACGTATTGCAGCCGCACCCAGGCGCCGAGCTCGCCCAGCTCCTTGGCGAGATCATAGAACTTGGCGCGGACCTCACGGTCCTTCCACGGGCTCGTCGCATATTTGATATCGACGCCGTAGGCCGAGGTGTCCTGCGACACGACCAGCAATTCCTTGACGCCCGCCTTCACCAGCTTCTCGGCTTCGAGCAGGACTTCGTTGACCGGACGTGAGACGAGATCGCCGCGCAGCTTCGGAATGATGCAGAAGGTGCAGCGGTTGTTGCAGCCTTCGGAAATTTTCAGATAGGCGTAGTGCCGCGGCGTCAGCTTGATGCCCTGCGGGGGTACCAGATCGATGTGCGGATTGTGCACCGGCGGCAGCGCACGATGCACGGCGTCGAGCACGCTTTCGTATTGCTGCGGCCCGGTGATCGACAGCAGGTTGGGATAGGCGGCTTCGATCTGCTCGGGCTCGGCGCCCATGCAGCCGGTGACAATGACCTTGCCGTTCTGCGCCATGGCTTCGCCGATGGCGCCCAGCGACTCCGCCTTGGCGCTGTCGAGGAAACCACAGGTATTGACGATGACGATGTCGGCGCCGTCGTGCTTGCGGGCGAGTTCGTAACCTTCGGCCCGCAGGCGCGTGATGATGCGCTCGGAATCCACCAGGGCCTTGGGGCATCCCAGTGACACAAAGGAGATTTTCGGCGCGGCGGCCTGTTGCATGTTCGATCTGCCTGATTGAGAGGCAGCAGGTAGTCCCATTTGCCCATAATTACAAGGCTTTAAGCCGTGCGCGGGCGTGCTATGGGTATGCTGCATCCATGTGAGTGCCCGATGCCTGCCGACCAGTCGCCCAAAATCGTTATCGTCGACGAAAGCCCGATCCGGGCCGCGATCCTTGAGGAAGGGCTGCGGGAGGCTGGCTACGTGGACGTACAGCATATCCGGGAGATGCATAACCTGCTGGCCCGGATTTATGCGTTGGATCCGGACGTTATCGTCATCGATCTCGAAAATCCCAGCCGCGACGTGCTGGAACAAATGTTCCAGGTGTCCCGCGCCGTGCGCCGGCCAGTCGCCATGTTCGTCGACCAGAGCGACGCCGAGTCGGCGCGGGCGTCGGTCGAGGCGGGGGTATCCTCTTACATCGTGGACGGGCTGAAGAAAGAGCGGATCAAGCCGATCCTCGATCTCTGCATCTCCCGTTTCAACGCCTTCTCCAAACTGCAAGACGAGCTCGAGCGCACCAAGTCGGCGCTGGAGGAGCGCAAGATCATCGACCGCGCCAAGGGCATCGTGATGAAGCTCAAGGGCCTCAATGAAGAAGAGGCCTACGTATTGCTGCGATCCACGGCGATGCGTGAAAAGAAGAAAATCGGCGAGATCGCGCAGTCGATCATCACCGCAGCGGAGTTGCTGAAATGATCGACCACCCGCTTCGCATCGGTTTCATTCCGCTGGCCGACGCTGCCGCCCTGATTGTCGCGGTCGACAAGGGGTTCACGAAGGCCGAGGGGCTGAACGTCGAATTGGTCCGGGAAGTGTCGTGGTCGAATGTCCGCGACAAGCTGAATATCGGCTTGTTCGAAGCGGCGCATCTGCTGGCGCCCGTTGCCATCGCGTCCAGCCTCGGGCTCGGGCATGTGAAAGTGCCGATCGTGGCGTCGTTCAATCTCGGCATCAACGGCAATGCCATTACCGTCTCGCCGGCGCTGCATGCAGCGCTGATGTCGGAACTCGACGGTGACCCGACCGATCCCATGGCCACCGCGCAGGCGCTGCGCCGCGTGGTCGTCGCCCGTGCCCGTGCCGGCGCCGATCCCCTGACCTTCGGCATGACGTTTCCGTTCTCGACGCACAATTACCAGCTCCGTTTCTGGATGGCCGCCGGCGGTGTCGATCCCGATGAGGACGTCCGCCTCGTGGTGCTGCCGCCGCCTTACATGGTCGACAGCCTCGCCAACGGTCACGTCGATGCGTTCTGTGTCGGCGCGCCCTGGAATTCTGTCGCGGTCGATCTCGGCGTCGGCCATATCCTGCATTTCGTCTCCGACATCCTGCTGCGCGCTGCCGAAAAGGTGCTGGCGATGAGGCAGAACTGGGCGGAGAAGAACCCGGACACCGTGGCGGCACTCACCCGGGCGCATGTGAGCGCGGCTGCCTTCATCGAGGCGCCGGAGAACCGCAACGAGACTGCGGCAATTCTCGCCAAGCCCCAATATATCGGCGTCTCGCCGGAGGTCCTGCTGCGGACGCTCGATGGCCGGCTGAAGATTTCGCCGGATGGTACTATGCGCGAGAGCGGGCGCTATCTGCTGGTCGGCCGCGAAGGAGCCGGGCGTCCAGATCCCGTTCAGGCCGCCTGGCTCTATGCCCAGATGGTGCGCTGGGGACAGGCCGCGATCAGCCCCGAGGCGCTGAAGATCGCACAGGGTGTGTTCCGCCCCGACCTCTACGATGCCGCGCTCGGTATCACCGGGAGCGCTCTGACTGATGTGCCCGACGCGGTTGGCGCCTTCGCTGGACCGCCATTCGATCCGAGCAACATCGCTGCCCATCTCGCTGCGTTCGAGATCGCGCATATGAAGTCGTAGCGGCGGCGTCAGTTCGCCGATGTGTGGATACCGCATTCCGTTTTGGCGCGGCCGCGCCAGCGGCCGGCGCGGGGGTCCTCGCCAGGCGCGGTGCGGGACGTGCAGGGCATGCAGCCGACCGACGCAAAGCCTGAGGCTATGAGCGGATGTGGCGGCAGCTTCGCCGACGCATAGATCAGCCCGATCTCGTCCGGCGTGACATTGGCGAATGGATTGAATTTCAATTTTGAACCATCGTCCTCGACGACGGGAATGACGGCGCGCGATGCGCCCTGAAATCGTTTGCGGCCGTTGATCCACGCGCTGAACGGGGTCAGTGCCTGCGCCAGCGGCTCGACCTTCCGGATCCGGCAGCAGGTGTCGGGATCGGACGACCACAAATCCCCATCGCTGTCGTGAGCGGCAAGCGCATCTACTGCGGGGCGGATCGTTCGCACGTCGCGCAGGCCCAGTGTCAGGATCAGTTGGTCGCGATAGGCGAGTGTCTCCTCGAACATCCAGCCGGTGTCGAGAAACAGCACGGGGATGGCGGGATCGACATCGGCCATCACCTTCAGCAACGCCGCAGACTCCGTGCCAAACGACGATACCAGCGCGAGTCTATCGCGGCCGACGACATCAAGTGCCGCAGCAATCACCTCGGCGGGCGAGGCGGATTGCAGCGCTTGATCGTATTGGACAGCACTTGCGACGGCTCCGGGCGACAGCATCTCGAACTCCTCAACATATCCAGCTTGACTGGAATAAGATTCTATATATCAGTTGTTTGTCGCCTCTTAATAGAAAAATATTCTTTCTATTTGAGAAGCGCAGTTTAGATTTTTTGACCCCATAAATCGAGTTCCAGAGATGCACTTTCTCCGAGCGTATCCGCTTCGTGAGCAACGGCGAATCTCACGGCGGTTTTGAGGACCTGGAGAAGGCGTATGACGTCGACCAATCTCGAACGCGTCCGATCGGACGTGGTATCGATGGACCACCTCGATCAACTGGAAGCGCAGAGCATCTACATCCTGCGCGAGGGCTTCGCCCGGCTGAAGAAGCTGGCCTTGCTGTGGTCGCTCGGCAAGGACTCCAATGTCATGATCTGGCTGGCGCGCAAGGCGTTCTTCGGTCACGTACCGTTCCCCGCGCTGCATGTTGATACCGGCAAGAAGTTTCCGGAGATGTACGCATTCCGCGATCACTATTCGAAGGAGTGGGGACTCGACCTCACCGTCGAATATTGCCCGTCGATCGATAGTGTCGATCCGACACTGCCGCCGGCGGCGCGCTCGGCGGCGCGCAAGACCGAAGGTCTCAAGCTTGCGTTGGCGAAGCACGGCTTCGACGGATTGATCGCCGGCATTCGGCGGGACGAAGAGGCGACTCGCGCCAAGGAGCGCGTGTTCTCGCCGCGCGGCGTCGAGGGCGGATGGGACGTGCGCGACCAGCCGCCGGAATTCTGGGATCAGTTCAACGCATCGCCGCCGCCCGGTGCGCATCTGCGCATTCATCCGATCCTGCATTGGACCGAAGCGGACATCTGGGCCTACACGGCGCGCGAAAACATCCCGATCATCCCGTTGTATCTGGCCAAAGACGGCAAGCGCTACCGCTCGCTGGGTGATGCCGACATCACCAATCCCGTCGCATCCACCGCCAGCACGATTGCCGAAATCCTAGTCGAGCTCGACGGCACTACGATTCCCGAGCGCGCCGGCCGCGCACTCGATCACGAGACCGAAGACGCCTTCGAGCGACTGCGCGTCGCGGGCTATCTGTAGAGGTGATGCCATGACCAAACCCGTCAATCCGACCTCGCTCGGAATGCCCAACGGCACCACGCGCCCGCAACTGCGCATTGTCATCGTCGGCCATGTGGATCACGGCAAGTCGACGCTGGTCGGTCGCCTGCTGCACGAGACCGGCGGCTTGCCGGATGGCAAGCTGGAGATGCTGAAAGCGGTTAGCGCCCGGCGCGGCATGCCGTTCGAATGGTCGTTCCTGCTCGATGCGCTGCAGACCGAGCGTGACCAGGGCATCACCATCGATACCACGCAGATCCGCTTCCGCACCAAATTGCGCGACGTCATTCTGATCGACGCGCCCGGCCACGCCGAGTTTTTGCGTAACATGATCACCGGTGCATCGCAGGCCGATGGTGCCGTGCTGATCGTCGATGCGCTGGAAGGCGTTCGCGACCAGACCCGGCGCCATGCCTATCTGCTGCATCTCCTGGGCGTGAAGCAGGTCGCTGTCGTCGTCAACAAGATGGACCGCGTCGATTTCAGCGCCGAGCGCTTTCAGGCGATCAGCGACGAAATTTCGGCGCATCTCATTGAACTCGGCGTCACGCCCGCCGCGGTGATTCCGATTTCGGCGCGGGATGGCGATGGCGTCGCCACCCATACCGACCGTATCGGCTGGTATCGCGGGCCGACCGTCGTGGGGGCGCTCGATGCGCTGAAGCCGGCACTCGCGCTTGATGAGTTGCCGCTGCGGCTGCCGGTACAGGCGATCTACAAGTTCGACGACCGGCGCATCGTAGCCGGGCGTATCGAGGCCGGTCATCTGGCTGTCGGCGACGACGTGGTGATCATGCCCGCCGGCAAGCGGGCAAAGATCAAGAGCGTGGAGCGCTGGTCGGCGACCCCGCTGGAAGGCGAGCACGGGGCAGGGCGATCCGTCGGTATCACGCTCGACCGCGAACTGTTCGTCGAGCGCGGCGACGTGATCGCGCATGTGGGCGCGGTGCCATCGGATACGCGACGACTGCGGGCGCGGATCTTCTGGCTGCACGATCAGCCGCTGACAGCGGGATCGTCGATCCTGGTGCGGCTCGGCGTGCGCGAAGTGCGCGGCCGTGTGGTCGCGATCGAGAAGGCGATCGATCCCGGCGAACTGGCCAGTGTCGAGACCAAACAGATCGCCCGCAATCACGTCGGCGAAATCGAGATCGCACTGTCGCAACCGGTCGCCGCCGATCGCTATGTCGACAATCCGCGCACCGGACGTCTCGTGATCGAGGTCGGCGGCCGGATCGCCGGTGGCGGTCTCGTCCTGTCCATCGATGCTGCCCAACGCGCGGCGTCGTCGGACATCGTGCCGGTGCAGTCGGCACTGCAGCCTGAGGAACGTTCGGCGCGCTATCGCCATCAAGGCGCGGTGGTGTGGTTTACGGGATTGCCGGGATCGGGCAAGTCGACGCTGGCGCGCGCGCTGGAGCACCGTCTGTTCGCCAAAGGCGGTTCGCCGATCCTGCTCGACGGCGACACGCTGCGCGCCGGACTCAATCGCGACCTCGGCTTCTCCGCCGCCGATCGCAGCGAGAATGTCCGGCGGCTGGCAGAGATGGCCGGCCATCTCGCCCGCAACGGTCATATCGCCATCGTCGCGGCTGTCTCACCCTCGCGCGGCGACCGCGCCGAGGCCCGCAGCGCGGTCGATACTGCATTTCGCGAGATCTATGTCGCGACTCCGGCAGAGATCTGCGAGCAGCGCGATCCCAAGGGGCATTACGCCAAGGCCCGCGCCGGCGACCTGCCGGGCTTCACCGGTATCGCCAACGACTATCAGGCGCCGGAGACGGTCGAGCTGCGGATCGACACGTCAACGGTCGATGTGGGTCGCGCGATAGATGGCATCGAGGACATGCTGCGGCAGACGCAAGTGCTGGACGACGGAACCGCTGATCTGGCGGCGTTCGAGGTGGTCTAACGGCTTAGGCCCGCGCTCACTTTTGCACCTCATGATGAGGTCAAGGAAAGCTGGTTCGCCAGCTTTCCTCTTACCGAGGCGGCAATCCGAATGGCCACGAGCCCAGGCTGGATGGCTTCGTCGCGCGGGGCCTTCGCAACGATAGCTGCCATTGACGTTCCCACCGTCTAATTATTGAGCGTGCGGTGCACAAACGCTGGCACCGAACGGCCGGGTTCGGCCCGATCTCGACCTCAATCCCCTGATTTCTTGACGTTTTTCCTCCGATGACGATCTGGCACGAGACTTGAATGTCTTTAGTCGACCGGCGTTCGCTGATGCCCGCCGGCCAGTTCAGATGGATTTCCGCAGCAACGAGGCTGATCGGATCGCTTCCAGACTTCAAGCCGGCGCGACGCGCTGACCTGAGCCTGTGCGGTCCGCGATCCTTATCCCCGTTGAAGCCACGCTGTGGCCCGCAGGAGCTTCGTCCCGCATGAAAATTGAAACGCTCTCCATCGACTTTACTGACGAACAGAAGCGCTATCTCGAAGGCTTTTCGACCGGGCTGCAGATCAGCCGCGTCGGTAAGGGTCTCGGCGGCGGCGCGTCAGCCAAGGCCAATGCGGAGCCGACCGGACCGGATGCGCCGCATATCAAGGCGCAGGATCGCACCATCGCCTCGGGCAAGAAGCTGGTCGAGCAGGAGAAATGGAAGCGCGAGGAACATCCGTTCGACGCCTATCCGCGGCTGCGCGATCAGGCCGCGATCGATGCACGGCCATCGCCGGCCGACAATTTCCGCTGGCGCTATTACGGTATCTTCTATGTCGGGCCAACGCAGGACTCCTATATGTGCCGGCTTCGGATCCCGAACGGCATCATGAAGCACTGGCAGCTTGCGGGTCTTGCCGATCTCAGTGACGAGCTCTGCGGTCCGTTCTCCCATGTGACCACGCGCGCCAATCTGCAGGTGCGCGAGATTCCGCCGAAACATGCCGTGAAGCTGATCGAGGGCATCCAGGATCTCGGTCTGTGCTCACGCGGCTCCGGGGCTGACAACATCCGCAACGTTACGGGCACGCCGACCGCGGGCATCGACCCGCAGGAACTGCTGGACACGCGGCCCTATGCGCGCGAGTGGCACTATCACATCCTCAATGACCGCACGCTCTATGGCTTGCCGCGCAAATTCAATGTCGCCTTCGACGGCGCCGGCAAGATCGCCGTGCTGGAAGACACCAACGACATCGCCTTCCAGGCAGTCGAAGTGAAGGATGGCTTCGGCGTCGCGCCCGGCGTCTGGTTCAAGCTCGGGATCGGCGGCATCACCGGCCACAAGGATTTCGCCACCGATACTGGCATCATCGTGAGACCGGAGGACGCCACCAAGGTCTCCGACGCCATCGTGCGCGTCTTCATCGATCTCGGCGACCGCACCAACCGGCTTAAAGCGCGGTTGAAGTATGTGATCGACGGCATGGGCATGGAGAAGTTCCTGACCCTCGTTGAAGAGAAGCTCGGCCAGCCATTCACGCGCATTTCTGCAGAGGCGCTGATGCCGCGGCCGGAATTCGACCGCACGGCGCATATCGGAGTGCACAGACAGAAGCAGGACGGGTTGAACTGGATCGGCGTCGTGTTGCCGCTGGGCAAGGTGACGACCGATCAGATGCGGGGGCTTTCGAAGATTGCGGCCGATCTCGGCGACGGCGATATCCGCCTCACGGTGTGGCAGAACCTGCTCATCCCCGGTGTGAAAGACGCGAATGTTGCGCTGGCGACTGCGGCCATCGAAGCCCTTGGCCTTGCCATCAAGACCACCGAGATCCGCGCCGGCCTGATCGCCTGTACCGGTCGCGCCGGTTGCAAGTTCGGCAATGCGGATACCAAACGCACGGCAACAAACATCGCCGAATGGTGTGATACCCGCGTCGAGGTCGATACGCCGATCAACATCCATCTCACCGGCTGCCATCATTCCTGCGCGCAGCATTACATCAGCGACATCGGCATGATCGGCGCGCGCGTGGCGCTGGACGATAGCGACGACACCGTGGACGGCTTCCATATCTTCACCGGCGGCGGCTTCGGCCCGCAGGCCGATGTCGGGCAGGAGGTCTATCAGAACGTGAAGTCCGAGGACGCACCTGTTGTCGTCGAGCGGCTGCTGAAAGCCTATCTCGCCCACCGCGCGTCGCCGGACGAGACCTTCCTCACATTCTCGCGCCGTCACGACGCGGCTTCGTTGCGTAAGCTCGCTGATGAACAGGTGTCCGCATGAACCAGATGACGCCGCCGCCCAAACTCGAGATCATTCCTGCGTCTGCGCCGTTCTCGGAAGCGCAACGCTCCTGGCTGAACGGCTTCTTCGCCGGCCTGCTGTCCGATGCGTCGGCGACGCCGCTCTCTGCAGAGCAGGGCGCCGCGATCATGGAAGAGGACGACGGTGCGCCGTGGCATGACCAAACCATGCCGATCGCCGATCGCATGAAGCTCGCCGAAGGCAAGCCGGTTCGTCGCAAGATGATGGCGGCGATGGCGCAGCAGGACTGCGGCCAGTGCGGCTATAACTGCAACGACTATTCCGACGCGATCGCCTCCAAGGCCGAAGCGCGGCTGAATCTCTGCGTGCCCGGCGGCAAGGAGACCGCGCGGATGCTGAAGTCGCTCTATGAAGAGCTCGACAAGGTGCCGGCTGGTGCTGCGCCCACGGCAGCAGCTACGACTGCTGCAGAACCGGTCGAAGTCGCGGCGCCGGATCCGTCGACGCTCGGCCGCTCGCGCGACAATCCCGCACCCGCCGTGTTTCTCTGTCGCCGCCTGCTCAACGGCAAAGGCTCCGAAAAGGAGACCTGGCATATCGATTTCGATCTGTCGGGCTGCGGGCTCGATTATGTCGTCGGCGACAGTTTCGGCATCTTTGCATCGAACGATCTCGGTCACGTCGACCAGATCATCGCTCTGCTCGGCGCGTCGCATATGACGGAAGTGCGCGGCAAGACGCTGCGCGAGGTGCTGCAATACGACGTCTCGCTGGCCCCGGCACCGGACAGCCTGTTCGAGCTGATGTCCTATCTCACCGGCGGGGCGCAGCGCGCCAAGGCACGCGCATTGGCGCAGGGGGAAGACCCCGATGGCGATGCGGCAACGCTCGACGTGATGGCTGCGCTGCAGAAATTCTCCGGCGTGCGTCCGCATCCGGAAGCTTTCATCGAGGCGCTGGAGCCACTACAGCCGCGGCTCTACTCGATCTCGTCATCGCACAACGCCACGCCGGGCAAACTGTCTCTCACCGTCGATATCGTTCGTTACATGGTCGGCAAGCGTAAGCGCCACGGTCTTGCGTCGAGTTTCCTCGCCGATCGCATCCAGCCCGGCGACGAGCTCAAGGTCTATGTCCAGAAGGCGCATGGCTTTGCGCTGCCGGAAAATCCGGAGACCCCGATCATCATGGTGGGGCCGGGCACCGGCATCGCGCCGTTCAGGGCGTTCCTGCACGATCGCAAGGCCACCAAGGCGCCGGGCAAGAACTGGCTGTTTTTCGGCCATCAGCGCAGCGCCTCGGATTTCTTCTATGCCGACGAACTCAACGGCATGAAGACCGAAGGCTTTCTCACGCGCCTGTCGCTCGCCTGGTCGCGTGACGCCGGTGAGAAATTCTACGTGCAGGATCGCATGCGCGAGGTCGGCCGCGACGTCTGGACCTGGCTCGCCGAAGGCGCCCATGTCTATGTCTGCGGCGATGCCAAGCGCATGGCCAAGGATGTGGAGCGGGCTCTGGTCGATATCGCCGCCCAGCATGGCGCGCGCTCGACTGATGAAGCGGTGATGTTCGTCAGTGAGCTGAAGAAGAAGGGGCGGTTTCAGCTCGACGTATATTGATATCTCTACCCCTCATCCTGAGGAGCCCGCCGTTAGCGGGCGTCTCGAAGGATGGCCGCAGACTCGGAGCGCCGGCGTCTCATGGTTCGAGACGGCGCTTCGCGCCTCCTCACCATGAGGGGAGCGCGCGTTTGCGAGAGAACTGTTTTGCTTCAACTGCGTCATCAGTAGAACGCTTCCTCAGCGATAAATTGCGTTCTCTCCCGGCGCTGCTCTCGTTGGAGATAATCTCTCCATCCTGCGCGACATTCAAAATTCCATTTTATTGACCGAAGCCGCCGCGCTGCGCATCCTCGTACCATTGAAATCACAGGGGCGGGAGTCGTCGGACTCTCACGGCTGAGCTTCCACTCAACACATTGACCATCGCATCAGCGCGAGCCGCAACACCATGCGTTGCGGCCATGGGCAGCGCTGTGCCGATCGCAAGGAGACCAGATGTCGAACGATGATCACAACCGCAAGCCGCTGATGGATCGCCGGTCGCTGTTGCGCGGCGGCGCTGCAGCCGCATTGGCGGCGCCACTCGGCGTATGGGGCGCGCAGGCGTTTCCGTTCCGGCAGGCGTCACCCATCGACTTTTCCGAATTTCCGATCTGCAGGACCGCATCGGAGGCGCCCGCGCTCACCGGTGCACCGCGTAAATTGAAGCTCTCCTGGAATGCCGGCGCGGTCTGCCTTGCGCCGCTGCCGGTCGCCATCGATCATGGCTTCTTCCAGAAGCAGAACCTTGACGTCGAGCTGGTGAACTATAGCGGTTCGACGGACCAGCTTCTCGAAGCCATCGCCACGGGGAAATCCGATGCGGGCCTGGGTATGGCGCTGCGCTGGCTGAAGCCGCTCGAGCAAGGCTTCGACGTCAAGATCGTCGCCGGCACCCATGGCGGCTGCCTGCGCGCGCTGGCGCCGGCGAAATCTGAAGTGAAGAGCGTCGCGGATTTCAAGGGCAAGACCATCGCCGTCGGCGATATGGCCGGCCCCGACAAGAACTTCTTCTCGATCCAACTCGCCAAGGCCGGCCTCAACCCGGACAAGGACGTCGAGTGGCGGCAATATCCCGGCAACCTCGTGCGGCTCGCCGTGGAAAAGGGCGAGGCACAGATCGGACTGGCATCCGATCCGCTGGCCTATCTTTGGCTCAAGGATGGGGAGCTGAAGGAAGTCGGCTCCAACCTCGATGGCCCCTACAAGGATATCAGCTGCTGCATCGTCGGCGTGCGCGGCAGCCTGCTGCGTGACGATCCACTGGTCGCACGCGGTCTGACGCAGGCACTGCTCGATGCTGCGATGTTCGCATCGCAAAATCCGGAGAAAGCTGCAAAGTCGTTCCAGCCCTATGCGCCGAAGAATGCCACCGTCGAAGATCTGCTGGGTATGGTGAAGTATCACACCCATCATCATCACCCCGCGGGCGATGCACTGAAGCGTGAGCTGAAATCCTACGCCGACGATCTCAAGACGGTTTCCGTGTTCAAGCCGTCAACCGACACCACCAAATTCGCGGAGCGCATCTATGCCGACGTATTCCGCGTCTGAGATCTCATCGCTTGGCGGTGACCGCGAGACCGCGCTTATTGCTGGCGATGGTGGGCTTCAATTCGTCAACAAGCTTCGTTTCAGCATCACGGGGATCGGGGCAGGGCTCGCCTGGCTGGCTTTCGGCCTGTCGTGCCTGCGATGGCCGGATATCGGCGACTGGCCACGCACCGGAGCAGTGGCCTATACGGCATTCGCGATTGCTGGCGGCATCGCGATTGCGACCACGGCGCAGGCAGCGCTCGGCAAATTCGGCGACGGCGTGCAGCGGCGCGCGCCCTGGCTGTTTGCCTTGGGAGCGTTCCTGACGCTGTGGGAGCTTGCGACGGCGAAATTCGGCTGGCTGCCGCTGCCGTTCTTTCCGCCGCCGCAGTCGATCGTCGAGGTCTATACCGACGACCTGCCGAAGCTGCTCGATAGCGCCTTCGCCTCGGTGAAGCTGCAGCTCGGCGGCTACTTCATCGGCGCGGTCGTAGGCTTCCTCACCGGCGTCTCCATCGGCTGGTCGCGGCTCGCGGGTTACTGGGTGCATCCGATCCTGCGCTTTATCGGACCGTTGCCGGCGACGGCCTGGTTGCCGATTGCGTTCTTCACGTTCCCGTCAGCCTGGAGCGCCAGCACGTTCCTGATCGCGCTGGCCACCGGCTTTCCGGTGACAGTGCTGACCTGGTCGGGCGTGGCCAGCGTCAGCACCGCCTATTACGATGTCGCGCGAACGCTCGGCGCAAGACCGTCTTTCCTGGTGACCAAGGTCGCAATCCCGGCAGCCTTGCCGCATGTGTTCGTCGGCCTGTTCATGGGGCTCGGTGCGTCCTTTGCTGTCCTCGTCGTTGCCGAGATGATCGGCGTGAAGGCGGGCCTCGGCTTCTATCTGCAATGGGCGCAGGGCTGGGCGTCCTACAACAACATGTATGCGGCACTGATCGTGATGTCGCTGCTGTGCTCGGGCGCCATCACGCTGCTGTTCAAGGTGCGTGACCGCCTGCTGGTCTGGCAGAAGGGTGTCGTCAAATGGTAGCGCTGGCACAACCGTTCCGGCCCGCAGCGACCGGCGCGTCGCTGGATGTCAAAGGCGTCAGCCATGCCTTCGATATCGATGGCAACGTGTTGCCGGTGCTCGACGACGTCAGCATATCCGTCGCACCCGGTGAGTTCGTCGCGTTGCTCGGCCCGTCCGGCTGCGGCAAGTCTACCCTCCTGCGATTGGTCGCGGGCCTCGAGCCGCCGCGAGCGGGCACGCTGGAAGAAGACGGCGTCGCCATCACCGGACCTTATCCATCCCGCGTTGTCGTGTTCCAGGACCCGACGTTGTTTCCGTGGCGAACGGTCTGGGACAATGTCGCGCTCGGACTGGAAGCGCAGGGGGTCCTGAAGACGCAGCGCCACCGTGTCGATGCCGCGATCGACCTCGTCGGCCTCGGCGCATTCAAAAAGGCCTATCCGCATCAGCTCTCGGGCGGCATGGCGCAGCGCGTGGCGCTGGCGCGCGCGCTGGTGAACGATCCGCGCATCCTCGTGCTGGACGAGCCGCTCGGCAAACTCGACTCGCTGACACGCATCACCATGCAGGCCGAACTGGTGTCGCTGTGGCAGCGCAACGGTTTCACGGCACTGCTGGTAACCCATGACGTGGAGGAGGCGCTGTTTCTCGCCAACCGCGTCATCGTGTTCAGCGATCGTCCCGCGCGGGTAACGGCGGATATCACGGTCGACCGGCCCTATCCGCGCCATCGCGGCGATCCGCATCTGGCCGAGCTGCGACGGCAGATCCTGGGACTGCTCGGGCTGGACGCGACGTGGTGATCTCGTCCCGAATATGGTCCGTTGCGGGCGAGGGCACGCTCCACCGATAGCTGTATACGAGGCATGGTTATTGCATTCCTTTTGGGCTGACACACGGTTCAGCCCAAGGGAATGACATGTACAGCACCAACCGACGTGATTTCATCCGCCTGACGGCCATTGCCGCGGCGCTGTCCACGACCAGCATCAAGGCCTTCGCCGCTGACCGCGTGGTCAAGATCGGAACGCTGAAGCTCATCCACGGCGTCACGCCGTATTTCTACGAGAAATTCGCGCCTGATGGCGTCAAGTTCGAGGTGATCCCGTTCGAAACCCCGACCGACGGCAAGAATGCCGTCGTGACCGGCACCGTCGATTTCGGCATCTTCGGTTTTGCCGCGGCGACGCTCGGCGGCGCCAATGGCGAGCCGGTTGTCGTCATCGCATCTGCCTGCAATCGGGGCATGGCGGTCGTCGCCAAGAAAGATTCCGGGATCAACACGATCAAGGACCTGAAGGGCAAGAAGGTCGCGATCCTGCCGGGCTCGACCCAGGAAGTCGTGATCCTCGATCGCCTCTCCGCCGAAGGCATGACGGTGAAGGACGTCGAGTCCGTGCGTCTGTCGTTCAGCGACATGGCGCCGGCGCTAGCCCGCGGCGACATCGACGCCTATGTGGGCGCCGAGCCCGGCCCGGGCATCAGCCTCGCCAATGGCGTCGGCCAGATCGTCGAATATCCCTACACCACGCCGACCGGTTCGCTGAACATGGTGCTGGCCACGCGCCGCGAACTGATCGAGAAAGATCCCGAGCTCATCAAGGCGCTGCTCAAGACCCACCGCCTGGCCAGCGAATATGCCATGAAGGACCGCGAAGCCTTTATCGCCATCGCCATGCAGAAGCTCGGCCAGCAGAAGTCGTCGATCGAGAAGGCCGCACCGAATGTGGAGCTGACCTGGAATATCGACGACCAGTTCATGAAGCAGGCGGAATATTACGGCGGCCAGATGCTGTCCAAGAAGCAGATCCGGCAGTTGCCGGACTACAAGACCTTCATCGATGCGAGCTTCGTGAAGGCGCTGGCGGCCACGTGAGCGCGTTGTGAGCCTGCAAAGCATGTTGGACGATACGTCCAACAGGGTCCAGCTTGTGCCGGCAGCGGAAATCCCGCCGGTGGCTGCGGTCGGGAAGCGCGGGCAGGGCGTGCAGCGTGCGCGCACAGTCGCGCTCGCGCTGATCGTGCCGGTCTGCCTGATGGTGGTCTGGGATGTCATGGTGCGCTGGACCGGCACGCGGCTGGTGCCGTCGCCCTATGGCGTCGCCGTGATGATGTGGGATTTCGCTTTCGGCGGAATCTATGACGACGCCTACAGCGCCAGCCTGCCGATCCATTTCTGGAAGAGCGTGCAGCGGGTCTATGGCGGCTTTCTCTGTGCGGCGGTGGTGGGCATTCCGCTCGGCCTGATGATCGGGCGGATGCCGCTGCTGCGCAAGCTGCTCGATCCCACGCTGTCGCTGCTGCGGCCGATCCCGGTCACGGCATGGCTGCCGCTGTCGATGATCTTCTTCGGGCTAGGTCCGCGCGCTGCGATCTTCCTGGTGTTCCTCGGCGCATTCTTCCCGATCCTGCTCAATACGGTGTTCGGCGTGCGCTCCGTCGATATCAGGCTGTTTGAAGCGGCGGAGATGCTCGGCTGCAGCGGCGCGCAGCAGTTCCGCTCCGTCGTCTTACCGGCAGCGTTGCCGAGCATCTTCAACGGCCTTCGTCTCGGTGCGGGCTTTGCGTGGATCCTGATCGTGGTCGGCGAGATGACTGGCGTGCCCGAAGGCCTCGGCGCTGTCATCATGGATGGCCGCACACTGTCGCGCACCGATCTCGTGATCACCGGCATGATCATCATCGGCATCACCGGCTTCGTGTCGGATCGCATCTTGCTGATGCTCAGCAACTACTTCCTCCGCTGGAGCCCGCAGCATCATGCTTGATCGACCAACCACAATTACGCCTGATATCCTCGAGGTCAGCGACGTCAGGAAAATCTATCAGGCCTCCAACGGTCCGGTCGAAGCGCTTCGTGGCGTCAATCTCACCATCCGCAAGGGCGAGTTCGTTTGCTTGCTCGGCGCGTCCGGCTGCGGCAAGTCCACGCTGCTGCGCATCGTCGCCGGTTTCGAGACGGCGACGCAGGGCTCCGTGACCATGTACGGCTTTCCGGTCGACAAGCCTGGCCCGGATCGTGGCATGGTGTTCCAGGACTACGCGCTGTTTCCGTGGCTGACGGTGCGCGACAATATCGGCTTCGGCCCCAAACATCGCCGTGTCGCGAGCAAGGTCGTGGACGAACTCACCGACAAGTTCATGGCCATGGTGGGATTGACGGCCTTTGCCGATCGCTACCCGCACCAACTCTCCGGCGGCATGAAGCAACGCGTCGCCATCGCGCGCGTGCTGAGCAACGACACCGACGTGCTGCTGATGGACGAGCCGTTCGGCGCGCTCGATGCGTTGACCCGCAGCAAGCTGCAGGAGGAACTCGTCGAGATCTGGCGCTCCACCGGCCTCACGGTGATTTTCGTGACGCATTCGGTCGAGGAGGCCGTGATGCTGGCAGATCGCGTGATCGTGATGTCGGCAGGGCCTGGCCGCATCGATTGCGAAATCGAGGTCGATCTGCCGCGCCCGCGCGATGTCGCATCGCCGGAGTTCAACGCGTTGCGGCGCGAGGTGACGCAGAAGCTCACGAGCCATATCGCCGGCAGTCGGGGCAAGGCGGCAGATTCCTGAATCGGGCTTCAAAATCGCGCGAATAAAATTCTCGGCTGCGGTCATCGGGGAGAATTTTCACCTGCGGGTCTGAGGCCCATCAGTCCCGCTGTCGTTATTTCCGGGTACCGCTTGTAACGCCTGCCGAACGGCATTCTCTAGGGTTAGAGAAGCCGAAAGCAGCACGATATGGACGCAGTTCCCAGCATTATCGACAGAGTTAATTTGCTCGTTCCGGGCTTTGCGGAACGTGCGCCATCCCATGATCGCGCGGCAAGTTTTCCATTCGAGAATTTTCAGGAACTGTCCGAGGCGGCCCTTCTGGCGCTGCCGGTACCAAAGGTCCTGGGCGGCGCGGGCGTCGGGGTGCGCGAGGCTGCGCGCGTCGTGAACACGGTTGGCAAGGCCGATGCCGCGACTGCGCTTGTATTGGCGATGCACTATATCCACCATTTGGTCATCACGCGGAATGGCAACTGGCCCGCGCATCTGGCGCAGCGCGTGTCGCGCGACGCCGTGAATGGTCTGGCGCTGATCAACGCATTGCGCGTCGAGCCCGATCAGGGATCGCCATCGCGGGGCGGTCTGCCTCAAACCACAGCGAAGCGCACGGCCGAAGGCTGGCGCATGACCGGCCGCAAGATCTATTCGACCGGTGCGCCGATCCTCAAATGGTACACTGTATGGGCCAAGACGGACGAGCCCGACGTACGGGTCGGCGTCTTTCTGGTGCCGGCGGGTCTGCCGGGCACCGAGATCGTCGAGACCTGGGATCATCTCGGTCTGCGCGCCAGCGGCAGCCACGACGTCGTGTTCGACGACGTGCTCATTCCGCTCGACAACGAGGTGGATCTGCGCCGTCCCAGCGAGTGGGGCGCGCCGGATGTGTCGCAGGCGACCATCCAGGCCGTGCTCGTCGGGGCCGTCTATGACGGCGTTGCGCGGGCGGCGCGTGACTGGCTGATCGACTTTCTCAAGACCCGCACGCCGTCGAGCCTCGGCGCACCGCTCGCGACGCTGCCGCGGGCGCAGGAGATCGTGGGCGGCATCGAGGCGAAGCTCGCGGTTAATGCGCGGCTGCTCGATACGTTTGCACGCGACATCGATGAGGGTGTCGCACTGACGTCGGTCGAGGCGAATATCCTCAAACTCACGGTTACCAATAATGCCGTGGCTGTCGTCGAGGACGCGCTGTCGCTGACCAGCAATCACGGACTGACCCGTGCCAATCCGCTGGAGCGGCATTATCGCGACGTGCTGTGTGGCCGCGTGCACACGCCGCAGGACGACAGCACCAAGATTTCCGCCGGACGCATCGCGCTCGGCATCTGAACAACAGCAGGAAGTGGAGAGACCCATGTCCGTCGAATTTATCGGCTTCATCACCAATAATGACGCATCCGAAACCCGCGTCCGCTCCGGTCCGATCCTCGATCCCGCCTATATCGAGACCGTCGCGAAGGCGCATGAGCTCGCCGGCTTCGACCGCGCGCTACTCGCCTTCCATTCGACCACGCCGGACGGCCTGCAGGTCGCCCAGCATGCGCTCGGCGTCACCGAGAAGCTGAAGATGATGATCGCGCAGCGTCCGGGTTTCACCGCGCCGACGGTGCTGGCGCGCCAGCTCGCCACCATCGAGAATTTCCACCATGGCCGCGTCTCGCTGCATGTCATCACCGGCGGCAATGCCAAGGAGCTGCGGCAGGACGGCAATACGCTTGACGACAAAGACGAGCGTTATGCACGCACCGGCGAGTGGCTCGACATCATCAAGCAGGAATGGACGAGCGAGAAACCATTCGACTATGCCGGCAAGTATTATCAGGTCGAGGGCGGCTTTTCACAGGTGAAGCCGACCGTGCCGATCCATGTCTTCGTCGGCGGCGCGTCAGATGCGGCCATCGACGTGTCGGGCAAACATGCCGATACGTTCGCGCTGTGGGGTGAATCCTATGCGCAGGTGCGCGACGTCACCGGCCGCGTGCGGGCCGCTGCTGCCAAGTATGGTCGTCCGGCGCCGCGTTTCAGCCTGTCGGTGCGTCCGATCATCGCCGACACCGAGGAGAAAGCCTGGGCCAAGGCCGACGACATTCTCGCCCGCGCCACCGCGCTGCAGGACAAGACCGGCTATCGCAAGCCGGCCGATGGCCATGCCACTGCCGGCGCCAAGCGCCTGCTGGCTCTGGCCGAGCAGGGCACCCGCATTGACAAGCGGCTGTGGACCGAGATGGCGGCGCTCACCGGCGCCAACAGCAACACCACCGCGCTGGTCGGCACGCCCGAGCAGGTCGCCGAAGTGTTCGCCGACTATTACGATCTCGGCGTCAGCCATTTCCTGATCCGCGGCTTCGATCCCCTGATCGACGCCATCGATTACGGCCGCGAACTGATCCCGCGCACCCGTGAGCTGATTGCGGCGCGTGACGCCGCCAAGGGAGTTGTCGCAGCATGAAACGGCTTGTTCTCGCCGCCGGTCTGATCCTCGCGGCGTTTGCCACTTCCGCCCACGCCGAGACCACGCTGATCGTTGGCGACCAGAAGGGCAATGCGCGCGCCGTGATGGAAGCATCCGGCGTGCTGAAGGACGTGCCTTACAAGATCGAGTGGAAGGAGTTCGCCGCGGCAGCGCCGCTGCTGGAAGCGCTCGGTGCCGGCGCACTCGATAGCGGGCTGGTCGGCGATGCGCCCTTCACCTTTGGCGCAGCGGCCAATGTGCCGGTCAAGGCAATCGGTGCGATCCGGCAGACCGGCGACGGCCTCGCCGTGCTGGTGCCGAAGGACTCGACGATCAAGAGCTTCGACGATTTGAAGGGCAAGAAGATCGCCACCGGCCGCGGCTCGATCGGGCATCAGCTCATTCTCGCCGCGCTGGAACAAAAGGGCTGGACGGCGAGCGATGTGCAGATCGTGTTCCTCGCTCCATCGGACGCCAAGGTCGCTTATACCCGAGGCTCAGTCGATGCGTGGTCGACCTGGGAGCCTTATGTGAGTCAGGAAGAGGTGCTGTTCCAGTCGCGCGTCCTGCTCAATGCCGAGGGCCTGACATCGGGGCTGAGCTTTGTCGTGGCGACGCCGAATGCTATCCGCGACAAGCATGCCGAGCTCGAGGACTATCTCCGCCGCCTCACCGCGGCCCGCGCCTGGGCGCTGAAGAACGCGGACGCCTATGCGCAGACCTGGGGCAAGCTGATGAACGTGGCGCCGTCGGTGCCGCTGAACTGGCTGACACGCGCAAAAATCCGCATCGCACCGATCGACGATGGCGTCGCCGCGGATGAGCAGAAGACCATCGATCTCTATTTGCGCAGCGGACTGATCAAACAGAAGCTCGATGCCAATGCGATCGTGGATCGATCGTTCAACGATGCGATCGGGAAGGGTGCGGGCCTGTAGACTCTCCAGACCCGGCAATTGCTACTTAAACTTTGTCATGCCCGGGCTTGTCCCGGGCATCCACGTCTGTGCCGCAAGCAGTAAAGGCGTGGATGGCCGGGACAAGCCCGGCCATGACGGTGTTTGCATCGAGGACGTCTCGCTGTCGCCAGAGCCACAACCCGCACATCCGTAAATCCACGTATTCCCGGTCTCCCTCCGTCGGCCCACCATCGCCCGGCAACGGAGACCAGCGCAGATGCATCACGGCGATATTTCATCCAGCAAGGACGCGGTCGGCGTCGCCGTCGTGAATTACAAGATGCCGCGGCTTCACACGAAGGCCGAGGTGCTGGCCAATGCGCAGAAGATCGCCGACATGATCGTCGGCATGAAGACCGGTCTGCCCGGCATGGATCTGGTGGTGTTCCCGGAATATTCGACCCAGGGCATCATGTACGACTCCAAGGAAATGTACGAGACCGCCTCGATCGTACCCGGCGAGGAAACCGAGATTTTCGCGGAGGCCTGCCGCAAGGCCAAGGTCTGGGGCGTGTTCTCGCTGACCGGCGAACGCCATGAGCAGCATCCGCACAAGGCGCCGTACAACACGCTGATCCTGATGAACGATCAGGGCGAGATCGTTCAGAAATATCGCAAGATCATGCCATGGGTGCCCATCGAAGGCTGGTATCCCGGCAATTGCACTTATGTCTCCGAGGGGCCGAAGGGCTTGAAGATTTCGCTGATCATCTGCGACGACGGCAACTATCCCGAGATCTGGCGCGACTGCGCCATGAAGGGCGCCGAACTGATCGTGCGTTGCCAGGGCTACATGTATCCCGCCAAGGACCAGCAGGTGCTGATGGCTAAGGCGATGGCCTGGGCCAACAATACCTATGTTGCCGTTGCCAATGCCTCAGGCTTCGACGGCGTCTATTCGTATTTCGGCCATTCGGCGATCATCGGTTTCGATGGCCGCACGCTCGGCGAATGCGGCGAGGAAGATTACGGCATTCAATATGCGGCGCTGTCGAAGTCACTGATCCGCGACGCGCGCCGTACCGGGCAATCGGAGAACCATCTCTTCAAGCTCTTGCATCGCGGCTACACCGGCACGATCAATTCCGGCGAAAGCAACAAGGGCGTCGCGGCGTGTCCGTTCGATTTCTACGCGAACTGGGTCAACAATCCCGACAAGGCGCGGGAGAATGTCGAGGCCTTCACGCGGCCGACGGTCGGTGTCGAGGAATGCCCGATCGAGGGACTGCCACATGAGGGGATGTTGAACGATCGGTAGCCCCAATCTCGTCATTCCGGGGCGGCCGCGCACCTTGCGCGGGCGAACCCGGAATCCCGATATGTTCATCGGCTCGACGTAGCGTGCGGCCGAGAGGCGGTCTCATCTCGAGATTCCGGGTTCGCGTGCGAAGTCGCACGCGCCCCGGAATGACGATGGAGTTCTAAAGCGCCGTCTTGAACGGCGCCACATCGATCCCCGCCGCCTTCAGCCCATCTCGCACGTGCCGTCCCAGCTCCACCGCACCAGGCGTGTCGCCGTGAATGCACACCGTGTCCATCTTCATCTTGATCACCTTGCCAGTGATCGAGATGACCTCGCCGGTCTGTGCCATCTTCACCACACGATCAGCAACCATCACCGGATCATGCAGCACCGCACCGGGCTTCTTGCGCGAGACGAGATTGCCGTTGTCCTCATAGGCGCGGTCGGCGAACACTTCATGTGCCAGAGGGAGTCCGGCGGCTTCGCCCGCGGTCACGAGCTTGGAATTCGCCTGCACCACAAAGGTCAGGTTACGGTCGACCGCCTTGATGCCGGCGGCGATGGCGCGGGCGGTCATGTCGTCCTCGCAGGCGACGTTGGAGATCGCGCCGTGAGCTTTCACATGGGTGACCTTGTAGCCTTCCATAGCGGCGATCGCCTGCAAGGCGCCAATCTGGTACGCGATCAGGTTCTCGATCTCGAGTGCGGTGAGACCGACGATAGGCCGGCGGCCGAAACCGTGTAGGTCGCGATAGCCGGGATGCGCGCCGATCTTGACGTTGCGCGCCTTGGCGAGCTGCACCGTCTTGCGCATCACATCGGCATCGCCGGCATGATAGCCGCAGGCGATGTTCACGGAGGACGCGAGGTCGATCATCGCGGCGTCGTTGCCCATCTCCCACATGCCGAAGCTTTCGCCGAGGTCGCAGTTCAGATCGATGGTCGCCATGGTCGTGCTCTTTCGTGAGTAGGATTCGGAATCAGTCTTGCGCGTCTGCCGTCTGCGGTGCCTGCCACGTGTTGTCATCGGTTGCACTGACGGCGACACCAGCGACATTGGACGACAGCAGCGCCTTGATGTCCAACATCAGGATGTTGGAATCATGGACACGGCCGGGCAGGCTCTGCAGCAGTTCGGCGAAGGCGCGGTATTCCGCCTGCGCCTCGGCCATGGTGATGGCTTTAAAGCGGAAAGCGCGGCCCGGCTGGGTCTGGCCGAACCGGCCGAGATCCGTCGAGATCACGGTCGCGATTTTCGGATAGCCGCCTGACGTGCCTCGGTCGGGCATCAGCACGATGGGCTGGCCGTTGCCGGGGACCTGGATGCTGCCATTGACTGTGCCGTCGGAAACGATGTTGTGCCCGTGCAGATGTTTGATGACGGGGCCTTCAAGGCGATAGCCCATGCGATCGCTGGTCGCGGAGATCTTCCACTCGCTGCTGAGGAACAGGTCCTTGGCGTCACCGAATTCGTCATCTTGCGGTCCAAGCACCACGCGGATCGGACCTTCGGCCGGCGCAGGCAAATCGATGCGCTTCTCGTTGGCGCTGCTCGCAGCCGCCACCAGCAATTCGTCACCGGCTTGCAGCGGGCGCGGATAGGGACTGCCGAGACCGGCGCGGGCATTCACGGCGAGACTGCCGAACATCGGCTCGCCGCGTACGCCGCCTTCGATGGCGAGATAGCCGAAGGTGCCGGCGCGGGCGACGCCGAGATTGAGGCTCTCGCCATCAGCCAGCGTGACGGATGCATTGACGTTGAAGGGGGTGCCCGCGATATCGGCCGGCCGTGTCGCGCCGGTCAGCGACACACGCACGGCGCCGCCTTTGGCGGTGAAGACTGAATTGAGCGGGCCGAGTTCAATGGTGGCGGCGAACAGCGTGTTGCCGAGCAGGGCATTGGCGGCGGCCATCGCCAGTCGATCGACGGCGCCCGATGGCACCAGGCCATAGCGCTGTGCGCCGAACCGGCCGACATCCTGCACTGAGGAGCCGGGGCTCACGGAAGTAACGATGAGCTTGCTCATGACGCGATCAGCTCCGCGACGAATGCGCCGGCCTCGGCCGCGCGGTCCTGCTCGGCAAATGTCTTCTCGTCGACGGCGGCGAAGGTGATGGCGTCGCCGGGTTCAAGCAGGAAGATGGGATCGCGGCCGAGCTGATAGGTGCGCACGGCGGTCCGTCCGAGCAGATGCCAGCCGCTGGGGCCGGCAAGACATTGCACGCCGGTCTGGATGCCGCCGATGGAAATCGTGCCTGGCGGCGTCAGCAGTCGGGGATTCTGCCGGCGCGACATCTGCATCGAACTCGGCAGCCCGCTGAGATAGGACCAGCCCGGCGTGAAGCCGATCATCGCCACCTTGTAGTCGCCGCCCACATGGCGTGCGACCACCTCGTCCGGCGTGATGTTGAGCGCCTTCGCGACGTCTTCGAGATCGATGCCGTTTTCGCCGCCATAGGCGACCGGGATGCGCCAACGTCGTGCCGCCTTGGCTTCGGGCAGCGGCTGCAGCGCCAATTCGGTCAGTTTCTCGCCCAGCGCATCGAAGCCAATCTGCAAGGGATCGTAATGCACCAGCAGGGAGCGATAGGTCGGCACGGTTTCGGTGACGGCAGCAAGGCCGGCCGACGCGACGAGTTTGTCGAGCGCCAGCACCCGGCGGTTGGCTTCCTCGTCGATGGTGCGGCTGAATTCGACGGTGATGGCAGCATCGCCACTGGGGAGGATGCGGGGCGGGGAGAGAGCTGCGACCATGGCCTCACAACGTCAGTATTGGACGACCATGCATAGCGCGTTTTACCAGCGAGTGGAATTCGCAATCTAAAAATAGCCGTGTATCTTCAATAAATTAATACGCATGTTGGCGATAAGCCGTACTGATCGCAGAGGTTTCATCACATTGCATGGCGCTTTGAGACGGCAGCCCTTGACGCGCTGGCATTCCACCGCAAGATGCGCCGCCGTAAGTCCAACGTCCTGCACCCTCTGACCTGAAGAGCCCTGCGTATGTCCCTGACACCCGAAGCCATTGCCACCCTGTCGAAGGTCACCACCGCGACCATCACCACCGTTCTCCTGAAGAAGGGCCTGCGCAATGTCTGGCTGCGCGGCGCCAAGCCGCTGCGCCCCGGTCAGCCCCGTCTCGTCGGTCCGGCCTTTACGCTGCGTTTTGTGCCGGCGCGCGAGGATCTTGCGACCCCGGAATCGTGGTCGTCGCCGATCTCGACCCGCACCGCCATCGAAGCCATGCCGGAAGGCTGCATCGCCGTGGTCGACGCCATGGGCATCACCGACGCCGGCATCTTCGGCGACATCCTCTGCGCCCGCATGCAGAAGCGCGGCGTCGCTGCGCTGATCACCGACGGCGTGGTGCGTGACATCGAAGGCGTGCTCGGCACCAATCTGCCGGTCTGGTGCGACGGCTATGCCGCTCCGCCGTCAGTTGCCGGCCTGACCTTTGTCGGCTGGGGTGAACCGATCGGCTGCGGCGGCGTTGCCATCTTCCCGGACGACGTCATCGTCGCCGACCAGGACGGCGCTGTCGTGATCCCGAAGGCCTTCCTCGATCTCATCCTCGCCGAAGGCGCCGAGCAGGAGCGCATGGAAGCCTGGATCGTCAACGAGGTGAATAACGGCGCCACGCTACCCGGCCTGTATCCGATGAATGCCGAGACCAAGGCGCGCTACGCCGCGTCGAAGAAGTAATCAACCAACTCGATACCCTCATCCTGAGGAACGGCCGCTTGGCCGCGTCTCGAAGGGCGAGGGAGTGTTCATCCCTCATGGTTCGAGACGGCGCCGCGCGCCTCCTCACCATGAGGGCCAGAGATTGGAGACCGTGCCATGAAGCTTTTCCCCGCAGGTTCGCGCCCGACCAAAAGGGCGCCAGAGGAATACTTCACAGGCACGGTCTGGCAGGATCCGGTCATTGTCGCCGAAGCGCCGGCGCGGCTGGTGACCTTCCGCGTCAGCTTTGAGCCCGGCGCACGCACCGCCTGGCACACGCATCCGTTCGGGCAGACGCTCTATGTCATCGACGGCGTCGGGCGCTTTCAGACCGAAGGCCAGCCAGTCGTCGAGATCAAGCCGGGCGACACCGTCTGGATTCCACCGGGCGAGAAACACTGGCACGGCGCGGCGCCGACCACTGGCATGACCCATATCGCCATGCAGGAAGCGCTCGACGGCAAGACCGCGGATTGGATGGAAAAGGTCAGCGACGAACAATATGCGAAGCCGGTCGGCTAGGACGGCCAGGCATTGCCGGGTACGAGGACGACGCTGGGTTCAAAAGTCTAGCGGCGCATTGTCCACCACCTCTTTCATAACGAAAAAGGTTCGGGTCTGACGGACGCCGGGCAGCGCGATGAGCTGCGTGCCGTGGATACGATTGAAATCGGCCATGTCGCCGACGCGGATTTTTAGGAAATAGTCGAAGTCGCCGGCGACCAGGTGGCAATCGAGAACGAATCTCAGTTTGGCCACCGCCTTTTCAAATACTGCAAAGCTTTCCGGCGTCGAGCGATCGAGCACGACACCGACCATGACCAGCGCGCCGCGGTTGACCTTCTCGGGCGCAATGATGGCGCGCGTATTCCGGATATAGCCCTCGTCAAACAGCTGCTGCGTGCGGCGATGACAGGTGGCGGGACTGACATTCACCTTGGCCGCCAGATCAGCATTGCTCAAACGCCCGTCTTTCTGCAGCAAATGCAGCATGCGAAGTCCGATTTTATCCAGATTTTCTGCCATGAAAGAATCTTCCGAATTTTTGGAATTTAATGCATCTTACTTCCAGTTTAGATGGATATGGTACGATATATTGCAGAGCACAGCCATATCTTTGAAAGCACCTTCCGCGCCGAAAATGCTAGCTGTACCGCCAGTTTTCACGACAACAGGTGTCACATGCTCGAAGGCTTCGAACGCTATCCGCTCACCTTTGGACCCACCTATATCGAGAAGCTGGAGAAGCTCTCGGCCCATCTCGGCGGTAAGGTCGAACTCTACGCCAAGCGCGAGGACTGCAATTCCGGGCTGGCCTATGGCGGCAACAAGCTGCGCAAGCTCGAATACATCATCCCCGATGCCATCGCGTCGAACGCCGATACGCTGGTATCGATCGGCGGCGTACAGTCCAATCATACACGCATGGTCGCGGCCGTTGCGGCCAAGATCGGCATGAAGTGCCGGCTGGTGCAGGAGAGCTGGGTGCCGCATGAGGACGCCGTCTACGACCGTGTCGGCAATATCATGCTCAGCCGGATCATGGGCGCGGATGTGCAGCTCGTCGACGAAGGCTTTGACATTGGCATCCGCCATAGCTGGGAAGAGGCGATCGAGGATGTGAAGGCAAAGGGCGGCAAACCCTACGCCATTCCGGCCGGTGCCTCCGTGCACAAATTCGGTGGGCTCGGCTATGTCGGCTTTGCCGAAGAAGTCCGGGCGCAGGAGAAGGAACTCGGCTTCGCGTTCGACTACATTGTCGTCTGCACTGTGACCGGCTCGACCCATGCCGGCATGCTGGTGGGCTTCGCGAAGGACGACCGCCAGCGCAGGGTGATCGGCATCGACGCCTCTTTCACGCCGGCCCAGACCAAGGCGCAGGTACTTGAGATCGCGCAGAACACCGCCAAGCTGGTCAAATTAGGCAAAGACCTCGTCGCGGATGATGTGGTGCTGATCGAGGACTACGCCTATCCTGTCTATGGCGTGCCATCGGAAGAGACCAAGGACGCCATCCGTCTCTGCGCGCGCCTCGAGGGCATGATCACGGACCCTGTCTATGAAGGGAAATCGATGCAGGGGATGATCGATCTCGTGCAGAAGGGTTACTTCCCTGAAGGATCCAAGGTGCTCTATGCACATCTCGGCGGCGCGCCGGCGCTGAATGGATATGGCTACGCGTTCCGTAATGGATAGTGCCGTCACATCGCGTGCGCCGGCTTAGTGTCCGGCGCACCGATTGCCACCGGTCACTCGAACCAGCGGTTGACGGTCGCACGGAAGCTGCCGTCTTCCTGCATGATGTGCAGCCACTGATCGACGAAGGCCTTCAACGCCACATCGCGCTGGAGCCAATAGGCCTTCTCGGCAAAATCGAACGGCGTGTCCGGGTGCACAGCGCAGAGCACGCCGCGATGCAGCTTCTGCTGATAGCGGGTCTCTGACGCATCGGTCATCATCAGGTCGGCACGGCCCTGTGCGATCTCGTCGAAGATGCGGGTATTGTCGTTGAAGACGGTGATCTCGGCCGATTTGATATGCGCCCGTGCAAAGCGCTCATTGGTGCCGCCCGGATTCACGATCACCTTGATACCTGGCCGATCGATCTCCGCGAGCGTGCCGAATTTCCCTGCATCGGCGCAGCGCGCTATCGGCGTCTTGCCCTCGCGCATGATGGGTATCGAGAACACGGCCTTCTTCTGCCGGTCGAGGGTGATCGACACGCCGCCCATCACCACATCGAACTGGTCTGCCGCAAAGTCTGCTGACAGTTTTGGCCAGCTGGTCTTCACATAGTCGACCTTGACGCCGAGTGCCTTTCCGAGCGCCTCCGCCATCTCCACGTCGAATCCCTTGAACGATGTCGTGACAGGATCGAACGCGCTGAACGGCATGTAATCGCCGGTCAATCCAACACGCAGCGTCCCCCGGGCGATGATATCGTCGAGGCGGGACGGTGAGGGCGCAGCAACTGGCGTCTGTGCATGCAAGGGCGCGGCAAGCAGCAGGCAGGCCGCAAGCCAGGCGGCGGTGATCCGGATCATGACGTCTCCCCCGTTTGTATCGCGAAGCGCACCGTTCAGGGGCGCACCGCGTTACGATCAGCTTACAGGGGATGTTGGACCTTTCAATCGATGAGCGCGTCTGCTGGGATCAATTCACCCGCGTCCAGGTCTGGCCGCCGCAGAACATGCCACCGAAGGCACAGCCCTGGACGCGCAGCGTGTCACTGCCCTTCAGAGCGATGGTCGATTCGTAGGTGCTGCCGCTGTTCGGATCGAAGATCTTTCCCGCCCATTTGTTGTTGCCGGGCTTCATGTTGATCAGCACCTTCTCCCCATTGGCCTCGGTCTTGGCATTCATCGAATAGCCGCACAGATTGGCGCCGCATTGTTCGATGCGAACCTTGCCCTCCTTCTTCTCGGTCATCCAGATGCCGAGCGGCGTTGCCGCGGCGGCAGGCGTAACCGGTGCGGGCGCACCCTGCTTGTCGACTGGATCGGTGGGCGTTGCGTTGGCGATGACCGTAGAGGGTGCAGATTTCTCGGCAGGCGCGGGAGCCGGGGCAGGCTGCGGGGCCACCGCGACGGATGGCGTGACAGGTGTCGCCGGAGTTGCCGCCTCCTTTGGGGCGACGACGGGCTTCTGCGTCTCCACAGGCTTGGCCGTCTGTTCGGATCGCGGATTGTTGGGGGCCTGCTCGCGCGTCTCGCGGTCACGCTCGCGCTTGCTGCGCTTGGTGCCATATTCGTAGACGCCGGGAATGGAAACCGAGATGCAGTCCGTCGAATTGCAGTCGCTTGGCGCTTCGATGGTAATGGTGCGACCGCCGATGTCGAACGAGTAGCTGTCGCCGGCCTGAGCGGCGGTGCTGGCCAGCAGGATAGCGGCGAGGGCGAAGAGCGGCTTCATGTGTCCTCCAAAGCGGTTGAAATCCCGCCCCTGAACCGAGCCGCGGATGCGCCGGAACACTGTGATCCGCGTCACTCAGGGGGAATTGCAATTGCTTTGGTGTGTGGCGCCGACTGAAGAAGTGGTTCAATCATGCGCCGGATATATGCCGTTTCAGGCAGCCTGACAGGCCCAAACGCCGCCGCTGGACGGCGGCGGCGTCTTGAAGCCTGGCTTTCGTCAGTAGTCGCTGTAACGCGAGGCGCTGCTGCCCACGGTCATCTGGCTCTTCAGCGTCTCGAAACGATCGCGGGCGGCGCGCTCGCGCCCGTCGATGAAATCGATGATTTCGTCACGCGGCATCGGGCCTGACGAAATCGGCCGCGAACTGCCGATAGTTTCATCGACGAAATACTGGCCGTCGTCGTCGCGGCGTGCGGTCCAGCGAAAGCGGATGGCATCGAGCGGACCCGGACCGAGACGGGAGTAGCCATCGACCTCGAGGGCCTCGGGAGCCGTGGAGGGTGACTCGTGTTCGACGAGCGGCGCTTCGGGCTCGGCGGCGACCATGACGGATACAGTCTCGGTGACCACGGTTTCAGTGACGACGGTAATCGAAGCGGGCTCGGTGTCGCTGTGTTCGGCCACCTGCGATTCCGCTTCCTTGCGGTCGAGAATGCTCGCAATGGCCGCGAGGGCGTGATCGGTCGGATCGTTCTGGGTCATTGAAATGCGCCTCCCCGCAATTACGCAACGTCCACATACCGCCGATAATCTAATCGGCTGTGGTTTCATTTTGGTAATCGCTGTGGCTGTTTTTAGGCAGAGATCGGCGGACGCCTGTCTTTCCAGGGCCGGATCTGCTCGAGTTGCCCGGCCAGACGGAACAACATGGCCTCGTCGCCGAAATGCGCCGTGAACATCATACCGATCGGCAGGCCTTTGCTGCTCCAGGCCAGGGGCACCGACATGGACGGCTGGCCGGTCATATTGGCCATGCTGGTGCCTGGCATGTAGCGGCGCAGCAAAGGCGCGACATGGCTGAGATCGTCCGACATCGTATCGATCTCACCGATCCTGATCGGCGGCGTGCACAGCGTCGGGGACAGGAAGATATCGCAGCCCACAAAGAATTCGGTGACGCTGCGGGAGATCTGGAATGCGCTCTGCAGTGCTGTCACGTAATCGACTGCGCTTGCCTTGCGGGCATTGTGCGCACTGCCGAGTGTGAGTTTCTCGAAATCATCCGAGGTCATCGGGCGGCCGAACTTCTTCTCCGCGAACTGCACGGTCACCGCTGTATTGGCCGACACGATCGCCGCAATCACTTGCGCAGGATCCAGCGGCAACACCGGCGCGCGTTCTTCGACATGATGCCCCTGTGCTTCGAGCAACCTGGCGACATCGCGGACGGCAGCGGCGACTTCGGGATCGATCGCATCGCCATAGGGCGACTTGTCGGTGAAGAAGATGCGCAGCCTGCCGGGACCACGACTGATTTCATCGAGGAAGGGACGTTCCGGTGCGGGCGCCATATAGGGGCTGGTCGGTTCAGGCCCGTGAACAGCATCGAGCATCGCGGCGCTGTCGCGTACGCTGATGCTGACGACGTGGCCGCAGGAAAAGCCGCCCCAGCCTTCGGCCTTGTCAGGACCCGTCGGATTGCGAGCGCGGGTCGGCTTCAGACCGAACACGCCGCAGGCCGAGGCTGGAATACGGATCGAACCGCCGCCATCGCTGGCATGGGCGACCGGCAGGATCCGTGCAGCCACGGCAGCGGCTGCGCCCCCGGATGAGCCGCCCGATGCATGATTGGTATTCCAGGGATTGCGCGTCGGTCCATGCAGCCGGCATTCCGTCGTCGGCATCAGCCCGAATTCGGGGCTCGCACTCTTGCCGAATATCGTCAGGCCAGCCTTGAGGAAGCGCTGGGCGAGGGTGCCGGTGTGATCGGCGACGAAGTCCTTGTAGACACTCGCCCCGAAGGTCGTGCGCGTGCCGTCGAGGAGTTCGAGATCTTTCAGCAGGAATGGCACGCCGATGAACGGCCCGTCGGGCAACCCCTCGTCGATCTGGCGCTGTGCATAGTCTTCATGGCGCACAACGACAGCGTTGATCCGGGGATTGACGCGCTCGGTGCGCGCCACCGCCTCATCGAGCAGTTCGCGCGGGCTGACCTGCTTGCTGCGCACCAGCCCGGCAAGGCCGAGCGCATCGTGATCGCCATATTCCTTGAATGCCATCGCGGGGTACTCTGGTGAGGACTGCGGCAGTGCTAGCGCGGATCAATCATCCGCGCTAGCTATCGCCGGTTCAGCCGAACACGTCCGCGTTGACGGCATTTTGCTTGATCGGCTCGCCGTCGAGCACGCTCAGCATGTTGCGCGCGGTCTGCGCGCCCATGCGGTCGAGTGCCTCGCGGGTCACGCCGGCGACATGCGGCGCGATGATCACATTCGGCAGTTCGAACAGCGCGTGACCGAGCGGCGGCGGTTCCGCCTCGAACACGTCGAGGCCAGCGCCGGCGAGCTTGCCCGAGACCAGCGCGTCATGCAGCGCGGCTTCGACGATGATGCCGCCACGCGCGGTGTTGATGAGATAGGCCGACGGCTTCATGCGGGCGATCCGCGCAGCGTTGAACAGGCCGGTCGTCTCCGGAGTCTTCGGGCAATGCAGGCTGACAAAGTCGGCGCGGGGCAAAGCCGCGTCGAGATCGCTGACAGGCTCGCAGCCGGCAGCCTTGATTGTATCGGCCGAGACATAGGGGTCATAGACCAGCACGTTCATTTCCATCGCCTGGCAGCGCTTGGCGGTGCGGGTGCCGATGCGGCCGAAGCCGACCACCAGCACGGTCTTGCCGAACAGGTCGAATGGCAGCGCTCCGAAACGCGACGCCCATTTGCCTTCCTTGACCATGGCGTGCAGTTCGACTGCGCGCTTGGCGAGCGTCAGCATCATGAACAGCGCCTGTTCCGCAACCGAGGGCGAGTTGGCGGTGCCAGCGATCATCAGCGGCACCTTGCGCTTGGACAGCGCCGGCACATCGACGGCGTCGTAGCCGACGCCGATGCGCGCCACCACCTTCATGTCCTTGCAGGCTTCGAGTTCGGACTCGCCGAACCGCGTGGCGCCGAGCGCGGTGCCGTGCACCGGTGCGTGTTGCTCAATCAGCTTGATGTAGTCGGCAGCGGAAATCAGATTGCTGAACTTGACCACTTCGATGTCATCGCGTGCATTGAACAGGTCCATTCCCTGGGTCGACATCGACTCGGTGATCAGAAGTTTCTTCTTGTTGGTCGCCATTTCCACCCCTTGAAGCATTCTACGTTGTTGCGCACGTGCCAATGGCCGCGCGGGCGTTATCTAACAGGCTTGGCTCGATGAGGTCTACCATTGGCGGAGACGTGGCGTGTGGACTTGGCCGTGTTGAAGCCACTATGGTTGCTGGTGATCACAAGTGATTTGCTGCGCCGCGAAATTGCGGTGAGGAGACGATGATGACCAGAATGAATTTGCCCAAGCGCACGCATCGACCACTGCGCCATGTGCTGTGCGTCGCCGCCGTTCTGCTGCTCGGAAATTCCGCAGCGGTCCATGCGCAGGGGCTGGTGCAGGGCGTGCAGCAGGGTGCAAGAGACGGCAATCGTGCGGCCGGGCCGATTGGCGGTGTTTTGGGTGGTGCGATCGGCGGCGTCGTGGGCGTTGTCGGCGGCGTGCTGGGCGTGCCCTCGAACAATGTTCGCGGTCCCGTGGGCGGGCAGTCGAGCGCCAAACAAACCAAGGCCGCCAAGAAGGGCAAGAAGGGCGCTCAACCCACGGCGGAGCCGGAACTCACCGCCGAGCAGATCGTCGCGAATAGTGACGCCAACACTAGCCGTATCAAGATGTCGCTCAACCTGACGCCGGAGCAGGAAAAGAACTGGGCCGGTTTTAGCAACGCCATGCATACGCTCGGTAATAACGGCGCGGAGCGTCTGAAACTGCGTATTGCCCGCGCCAAGCGCGATCCGCCGGATGACATCATCGAGCAGATGCGCAACGAGGCTCAGTTCCTCAACGACCGGGCCGTCGATCAGCGCGCCGTTGCCGATGCCGCGGAGCCGCTATTCGCTACGCTGGATGACAAGCAGAAGGCGCTGTTCATTCAGGAGATGGTTGGCCTCAGCCGCGAGCGCGGTCTCGACTAATCGCCGCAGAGAGGAACCTCTTGGCCACGGGGACGTTTTTCCTTCTTCAGATGAAGGAGACGATCATGGCCGAGAAATTCGATCCCGCACCCCACGACAAATACGCTGTTGGCGTGAAGGAGGCAGCGCGTGCTGATCGCAAAACGTCTGAGGAACTCAAGACCGGCCTGAAGGACAGTTTCCCGGCTTCGGATCCTGTGAGTGTGACGCAGCCTGACCGGTCGAAACACGATAACGACGACGGCTCATCGCTCTGGAACAAGATCACGGGCGTCTTCAAATCCTGACGGAGTGTGCGCTGTTGTAATAATTAGTTAACCACGTGCGCTGCACAATCACATCGGGCTTTGACTGATGATGGAGGCTGGCGTTGGCGACCGTGTTCTCTGACAGTGATCTTGAAGCAGCCGATATCCCTGCGGCTTCACGGCGGGGCGATATCTTCACCATCCACGCGACGCGCAATGATCAGAGCATGGTGACGCACCGGATCATTCGGGACGTCGCCGTCGCTCAGGCCCGGACGCTCAACGATGCGGGGTGGCGGGTCAGTATCTCCGGTCTCGGTGGCCGCCGGTTCTCGCCCTCGGAATTTCACCAGTTGCTGACATTCAAACGGATCGGCTGACGATCCCGAATTTGAAACCCCGCCGGTAACACGAGCGGGGTTTTTTGCACGTGCGAACATGATAGGTTCGCGCCGAAGAATCCTCCTAATTCACATAAGGTAATTGGCCTAAGTCGATGAGAAAAATGGCATTCGCGATCTTGGCTCTTGCCTGCATCGCTGCGCAGTCTCCCCTACATGCAGCGTCGTCCCGGACCGATCAGATGCTCAAACTGTCGCCGGAAACCCGTCTGGAGCAGCGTTGCGATGCGCGTGCGATGGGCTCCGTGGGCCGCGAGCACAAGGGATACAAGCCGGACGAGTTCGTGGCCTACGCGTTTGCCGATCCGGTCATTCGAGGCAACCAGATCAAAGCGCCGGGCGGTGCCATCCGCAGCGGGGGCAAGTGGTACAAGCTGTCCTACGTCTGCGAGACCACTCCTGACGGGCTCGACGTCAAATCCTTTGCCTATCAGCTTGGCACCGAGGTGCCGCGTAGCGAATGGGACGAACACTATCTCGTGCCACGCTGACTGCCGATAGGGATTACGGCCGGGCTCACGATCATGGCTGAGCTACAGGTTCAACATGGCCGGCGATTTGAAAAAGCGTGACGAGATCGCGTTGAGCAATTCCGTGCTCTGCATTGTTTCCAGGTTCGAACGCGCGCACAGCAACGCTTTGACGGGCGGCAGGTGTGGCAGATAATATTCCTGCGCCCAGACAAGTGCAGGCGGGATCATCCGCTTCGGAATCGCGGTGAAGCCGATGCCGCTTTCAACAGCTGCCAGCTTGGCGTGATAATCGGGACTGTTGAATACGATCTTGTAGGACAGGCCGTGGCGCGTCAGCGTCCGGATCATCAGATCGTCGCCCGGCCAGGTCAGAATCGGGATCGGTGCGCCCGGACTGAGGACGAAGTCCTTCGCGCGCACCCAGACGAATTCCTCGTCTGCCTCGTTGACGATCAGGTGCGAGATTTCGCTGCTCATCTCCGGATTTTCGAGGATGTAGGCAATGTCGATATAGCCGTCGATCAGGCCTTTGGTGATGCCCACCGAGTTGTCAGTGTGAATGACCAGATCGGCCAGGCTTTGGGAGGTCTGATGGCTGAAGAAATCCTGCACGAACAGTGTGCTCAATCCAAACCGGATAGGCTGCGGAAGATTGGCCACGCCGCCAATCCGTAACATCTGGTCGTTGGCTTCCAGAATCCGTCTGGCCTGATGCAGCACCAGCTTGCCGAGCTGGGTAGCCGTCGTGCCGTTGACCGTTTTGGTGAAGAGGTTGCCTCCCACCATGGTCTGAATGCGCTTGATCTGGGAACTGACAGCGGGCTGGCTCAGGCCCAGTCGTTCGGCGGCCTTGGTCAGGCTTCCGGTTTCCGCGATCGCCACCACAGTGCGAACGATCTCGATGGGGATATTGAGCGGCTGATATCGCTTGTGCATTGCGACATTCCAGGGTCGTCGAGCAGATCGATCCATCAACATCTATAGTTGTGTGATGATGAACCGCAATCAAAGAATTTAGATATACTCTAAACTGCGTGAAAAGACGTATCACGTGGAACTCGCAATCTGGATAATCCTGCCGGAACAAGGTAGCTCAATACGGCGGTGATTCCTTAAGGGCGCAGAGCTTCTTTTAAGCAATTACAGGTTGTCTGTTTCGGTGCTCGGCATGCGTGAAAACGCTATAGTCTGGGCAGGCTGTCATCGGTTTTCGGAGACTGCAGATGTCCGGCACCCGCAGAGTTCATCTGAACGATAACATTCGCACCGAACATCTGAAATGTTCGGGCTGCAGGACCCAAGTTTATCTGATCAAGATCGAGACGGACGAAGAGGGCGGTGAAATTCGCACCTTTGGCTGTCCACATTGTGCCACGTCGAAATCGCTGCGTTTGGCGCCGCGCCGGCAACACCTCAAGCCCGCTGAACTCGTTGCGGACCAGGTCGTCTGCTGATCGAACGACTACAGTCGATCGACGCGCAAAAAGAATGCCCAGATGATGGACAGGACGGCGGCGATGACAAGCCATGACGGGTTCATGCAGAATATGTCGCCATAGCGGCACACCTGCATCGCCCATCCGCTGTTGTTGATACTCGCTGCGTAAAAGACACCGGCAGCGACCGTCAGAATGCTCGCGATCATGAACATGGGACGCTCCAATAATATTGGCGCCACACTGTTCTGCATTCTTGAAGCAGCCGTGAATCGAATCGACGAAAGTCGGGGGCTTTGCGCATTTTTGATACGTGCACTCCAGCCCGATACCGTCGCGGATCCGCTTGAGGCTTTGTTAACCGCGAGTCGCCCAGAGTTCCCGATGGGGACATTGCGACGTTGGGGAGGCCCGATTTGGCCAAATACGAAACGACGAAATACGCGCAGATGCGCCGTTGCCGGATGGCGCATCTCCATGGCGAGTTGATCGACGAGCGATTCAGCGACGATGCCGACAGCGTTTTCGTCAACGGCTATGTTCACGCCGTTCGTCCGGATCTGACCTGCTGGCCACTGCGCTGGACGATCACTGTGGAGCCGTATCCGGTCGAAAGCCGCGTCTTAGCGATGACCGGCTGACCGGTGCATGCATCTCCAAACAAAAGGCCCTCGCTAGCGAGGGCCTTTTGTTTGGAGATCTTTGCAGCGATCAGTAGCGCGCGACCGACGGGCCGCCGAAATGATAGTTCAGTCCGCCGCGTACCGTATTGGTCTTCAGGTCGATATCGTGGGCAATGATACCGGTTGCAGCGCCTGGTCCGGTGAAGGTCGGAGCCGAGACCGATTGCTTGCCGAAATCGGTATGGAGATATTCGACCTTCGCCGACCAGTTTTTGGTGAACGCGTGTTCGATACCGGCGCCGATGGTCCAACCTGCCACGGTCTTTGACAGTGACGCGGTTTCGTTCTGGCCGGTCGTGTCGGTGAGCGACGACGCAAAATTCAACTCGGTGAGCGCGAGGCCGCCGGTTGCGTAGAAAAGCGTACGATCGACCGTGTAACCAACGCGCGGGCGCAGCGTGACCAGCCAATCACTCGTTACGGAATTTGTGGTGGTGAACGAACCGCCGGCCGGGAAAGGCGCAGTGAAACCGCGCGACTGCTTCAGGCCGAAATAGTTCGCGTCGGCCTCGACGCCAAACAACCAGCGGTCCACCTGATGATTATAGCCGACCTGACCGCCACCGGTGAAGCCATCGGGATTGAGCCGCGGCGAGGCAGCCGCAATTGCCTGCTGGTTTGCGATCGGCGCGGTGCCATTGACGAACGCGTTGGAGACGTTGCTCTGGCCCCAGGAACCGCCGGCGTTGCCGCCGACATACCAGCCGCCCCAGCTATAGCCTGCTTCGGTCGTCGCGGGCGTCTTGGTCCAGACGCGCGGCTGCAGGTCGGCAGCAGCGGCATTCACCGCGCCCGACGCTGCGATGATCGCGGCCAGCCAAAGGGTTCGCATCCAGGACCTTCCATCGCTCTGAAGATATTGAGCGAATTCGACACAAGCTTTAGCTGGAAACGCTGACCTTGGCTGTCACCGGGGGGCAACAGAAGCAGAACAATACCTGAGTACGGCAGCAAAAAGCCCGGCCGTTGGGCGGCCGGGCTTTCCGTAACGTGATGCGATCAGTAGGCGCAGACGTTGACGGTCCGGACGCGCGGCCCGCGGCGGGTTTCCACCACGCGGCGCTGCAGGCAGCCGTCGGTCAGGCCGCCGACATAGAAGGTGGGCCCGCCATAGAAGGCGTGGTGACCGTAGCCACCCCATCCACCGTGCCAGCCACCGACATGCCAGCTATGGGCCGATGCAGCGCTGGGGGCGAGGGCGGCTGCACCGAGCGAGGCTGCAGCGATCAGTCCGAGGGTTACTTTGCGAAACATAGATCTTCTCCATTGGGTGGGCGCGCGAGCGCTTTGCTGTGTCCCTGCCCATCAGTCGCTGCCCTCGTCGGGCGCGTTCAAAGCGGTTCTGGAGAATCGTGTTTCAGTCTTGTTTCGTCGGAGACAGCTGTCATCGAAGCCGTGTCTCTCGATCAGGGCAGCGCAGTGGCTGCAGGCGCACCGACTAGCTGAGTTGCGAGATGGCTGAGCGGCCGTGTCGCGAAATCGTCGCGCGCTTAGAAGCGGGCGCGGTAACCGTCATAGGCGTGAGCAGCCAGAATGCCGGCGCTGAGAAATCCGAAGAGTGCAGTGACGGTCTCAATCATCGTGGTGGTCCTTATTCCCCCGCGAACTACAGACGGCACGGGGGGCCGCACAGTCAAAGAGATTCGCTGTCCGCTTTTCATTCGGAGCTGTAGTGATGCGTCGTTGCAACATTTTACGCGGTTGCGAGGAGCGATCGCGGCGCAACGGCGATGACAATGCGGCGCCGGCGAGGCGACGCCAGCCCGGCGCAGGGTTAACGGGCGCTGAAGGCGTATCAGCGCGGGCATGATGAGGCGACATGGGGGATGACCGAGTCGCAGCAGTTCACCTCAGTGGATTTTTTGCTTACATACGCTTCAAGGAATCGCGCCGGTTGTCTCGCTCCCCGAGCCGCAGGATCGGACGTCGCAAGTGAGGATCTCCAGTGGCCGATACGTTCAATAACGAGATCAATGTCGGACCGCCCCCTGTGCCGCTGCGCAAGCGCAGGTCGTTCGGCCCGTTCGGAGTTGTCGTCGTGCTGTTGATCCTCGCTGGCGGCGGTGGATATCTCTGGCTGAACTACCACGACGCACTGACCGACATGGCACAGGCAGTGACAGGAAGCACTGGTCCCAGAGATAGCGCCCCGGTATTGGCGAGCGCGGCGGAGGGCAGCGTCAGCGCGACTGATTTCGCGGCGTTCCAGCAGCAGACCGGAAGCTCGATCCAGGCTGCTACCGAACTGCTGACGGCGCAGCAGACAGAGTTGAAGCGCCTGTCCGATCAGATCCAGGGCCTCACGACCCAGGTCGTCGGACTAACCGCCAAGATCGATACGCTGCAGGGCAGGGGCGTTCTCGCCCCGCCGGCTCCAGCCGCTGCGGCGCCGGCGCCCATGGCCGCAGCTCCGGCAGCGCCAGTGGCCGCGCGCCCGGCACTCACGGCGCCGCGCAAGCGACCCGCTGATCGTCCCGCCGGTGCCATCTCGGTCGGCGGCGCTCCGCTCCCGGCAGCAACACAGCCGCCGCGGTAATCCCTCAGGCGGCCTAACGCGTCTGGGGCTGTCGTGTTTTTTTGGGCGGCCTGTGGCGGCTGAGATCGGGCGGCCCGCCGATGACCTTGGTCTTCACGAATTCGCATTTCGGGCAGGTGAAGGTGCACTTGTCGCCGCCGCCGGGATTCGGCTCGCTTCGCAGCAACGCCATCCGCGCCCGGCACATCGCGCAGCGCGGCGGCTTGAGAGCGCCGAGTGTTTCAGCGGGCGTCGTTGGCTCGGATTGATCGATCATGTCGTCCGACAGAGGATGATGCGGCAAATGGCGGAAAGGGTGGGATTCGAACCCACGGTACCCTTGCAGGCACGGCGGTTTTCAAGACCGCTGCCTTAAACCACTCGGCCACCTTTCCGTCGTGGGACAGCGCTTAGCAAAGCGGCCTGCCGAGGGAAAGAGAGGATTGCGCCGGGGCGGCTGTCCGGGGCTGAAATCATGGGCACGGGGATTCCCTTGGGCCGGTCGGTGCCGGGCGCCGGGCGTGCTAAGCAAAGCCTGACGATTCTGAGGACGGAGACCATCATGGCAAACCCGACACCGCGCGCCGACGCCTTGCGTGCGATGCGCGAGGCCAAATTCGAAGCAGCGCAGCGGCTGATCAAGGAGGCCGGCAAGGCCGCCGCGCCTGCGGAGAGCAAGCCTGCGCCTGCGGCGAAGAAGGTGGCTGCCGCGAAGCCTGCCGGGGAGCCGGCTGTCGAGGTTCTGGCGGTCGAGACGCAGGGTTCAGGGCCTCAGGCTGTGGAAGCGCCGCCGGTCGAAGCGCCGGTTGCCGAAGCCAAATCTGCAAAGATCAAGGCACCTAAAGAAAAGCCGATCAAGGCAGAGGCGGCCAAGGGCGCCGCCAAAAAGACCGCCACCAAAAAGAGTTCCGCCAAGAAGGACTAGCGGCCAGCGGCATTCCGCCCGGAAAGCAGGGGGGACCGAGCCTAGATTTCGCCTGAGATCGCGCCTATATCTGGTTCGTCGCAAGACGATGGCGCTGAACCTCTCAATGGACTGCGGGCAGACCCGGGGGCAGTACCCGGCGCCTCCACCTCAGCAGCTCGCGATCTCATCCAGGTGAGGTCGATTTCGCCGGACGGTGAAATGCACGGGCTGCTCAGGCGGGGGCGAAACAGGATCGATGGCCGCGAAGAAGTTGTGAATTGTGCTCGGCATGATACCGCCGTTATCGGGTCAAAACCTAAATGCAAACGATAACGTTCGCATGAACGAAGTGCGCCTCGCGGCGTAACCGTTCGGGGTAGGTCCACCTTGCAACAGAACGGCCATGGCCGCGTCAACCTTCGGGTTGGCGCGGCTTTTAATTTGCCGAGTGCTTCCAGTTTGCGGTGTCGGAGAATGCGCTTCCGTGCGCTCAGTGCCTGGTCTTGCCGGCCTGCAGGAACGGCTGCCGCGCATTTTCGTGCTTCTGATAGAGTTCGAGCCAGCGCCGGTCTTCGGCATGGGCCCATTGTTCGAGCGAGATCCCAGGCGGGCGGCCGTGACCGATGGTGCCGTCAAGGCGGGTGAATTCCGCAGTCTCGTCCACGGTCAGCCCGATCAGCACCCGGATGCCCTGGTCATTCAACTCATAGCTGTCGTCATCGTCGATCATGCCGGCAATTGAGCAAGGCTGCAGGTGCGGTCAATGCAATTACCGGTTTAACCTAACCAATCAACCTTACCGGCAGCATGTGCGTCTGATCGTCGGTAGGCATCCATCGTCACGATGCGATGGTGCCCCGCTTTGCTGCCAGCTCACTCCGCGTCATTACGAAGCGCCGCGCGCCGAGGCTATGCTTGCCGTGGACGCACAAATTATAGCCGAAGCCACGACGCAATTTTAACAGAATGCATGCTCACATTCAGTGTCGTTCGGTCGATGCAATGGAGCAGGCAATGGCACGCAATTTCGGCGTTCCCCGACAGTTCCGCCCGCGGGCGCAGGCGCCCGTCTGGCCGCTATGGGTGATGGCTTTCGCGGTCGTCACCGTGATCAATGCAGCGACATTCCTTCCGCACTAGCGGGAACAGGTGGCTGCTCACTCGAAGCTGCAGCATTCGGCAGGCGCCACGACCCGAGCACATAGAGCTTCATGCTGTTGTGGAAGCGCGATGTAACGACGGTGAAGATGGCTTCGGGATGTTCGGCCCAGATCGCGATCTGGTAGAGCGTCACGATCAGGTGGCCATCGCGAAACCTGTACTCTCCCGCACCGGTGATCCCGCCGCAGTCCGTCCTTGAAACGTCCATCACCATCCCCAACATCCCGCCGCAAGAGTCCCGCCAGGAATCGCGTCAGCGCGTTCCGCTATCAAATCCAAATCATGCGCGATCGTTCAACTAACAAATAGTTGAAACGGACGGGGAGCCAGTTGCGGAAATTAATCTCCGTTAGCGGCGGGCCGCAAATTCAAAACAAACCGCAGCGGGGATCTTAAAAATCATCATGTATTGCTGTGCCCAACGAGAATGCCGGGGGCTTTGTGGTGATCGAGACCTTGTTGTTGCTGAGTGTCGTTGCCGGTGTCGGCGGCCTGCTGGTGCAGGTCTATCGCTGGCGTCAGGACGTGTTGTACGGCCCCTATATCCGCCGCGAGTGGTACGATTGATCGTGCACGGCGCAACTTGAGGGAGAACACCGCGCGCCGCGCGGTGTGTGCAGCGCGAGATGATCACCCGTTGTACGGGCCAAAATACGACATCCTCTGTTTACCATACGGGGGCTCTCCCCATTTCCGCCGCGATCCGGCTGCGATATATTCACCACTTGATGCGGAAGTGGGCCGCATCGGGATTTTGGCCGTGGGGATGCCCGGAGATGGGCAGGCGGCCGCTGGAATGGTATTGGGGCGTATGGGGATTCGTGGGTCAAACCGACTCGGCCAGGCTGTTCAGACAGCAGCGGCCATCAGCGCCTGTCTGGCGTTGGCCAATTGTTCCTCCTCCACCACCAGCTTCAGCCGCCTCGATCCGAAATATGGCGTCTCGAGCAGTCCTCGGGTCGTCGGGATGGGCGAGCCGGTTCCCAAGGGCGGCGGCACCTACCGTATCGGCAAGCCCTACACCGTCGCCGGCAAGCTCTATGTGCCGGAAGAAAACATCAATTACCGCGCTGAAGGCATCGCCTCCTGGTATGGCGACGCGTTCCATGGCCGTCTGACGGCCAATGGCGAAGTGTTCGACATGGCCTCGCTCACCGCGGCTCATCCGACGCTGCCGATCCCGAGCTATGCCCGCGTGACCAACGTCTATAACGGCAAGTCGCTGATCGTTCGCGTCAACGATCGCGGCCCGTATCACGGCAACCGCCTGATCGACGTCTCGAACAAGGCGGCCGAACTGCTCGAATTCAAAGGCAACGGCACCGCCAAGGTTCGCGTCGAATATGTCGGCCGCGCGCCGCTGGAAGGGTCGGACGATCGCCAGCTCGTTGCCACGCTGCGCACCGGTGAGCCGGCACCGTCGCCATCGCTGGTGCGTGTCGCCTCGGCGCGCTCTTTCGTGCCCGACATGCAGGGTGGTCGTGTTGTCTCGCGCGATGTCCCTCTGCCGGAGGGCCGCCCGTATTCGCTCGGCAATACCTCGGCCGATGTGGCCTCAATCCGCTCAACGTCGGAAATGTCGGCGTCCAGCCGCGTGCGCACGGCATCGGCGCCGCGCATGACCGAGAACCACCGCGCGGTGTCCTATGAGAGCAACGCCGCATATGCTGCGCCTGCCGAGCCGGATGACGGCACGGTCGATGCGCGCGGCGCTCAGGCGATCCTGTCCGGCCGCGGTCTCTACTAAGCCGGTTCGTCGTTCACGACCGACACCAGACGGGCGCAGCATGGCGCCCTGATCTGCGTTGCGCCTTGCCGCGTTGTTTGCCTCCGTTGATCCTGTTAAGACCTGAGCACTCAGGACAGCACATGGCATCTGGCTCCATCCCCTTGAAACGACCGCAATTCGCCGCGCGGAGCTGGCGAACGCTGCTGGCTGCGCTGGTTACGTTTGGCGTCGCCCTCGGCCCAACAGCGCAGGCTGCGAACCAGAGCGTGCAGGGCGCCAAGAAGGTCGTCGAGGACGGTGGCTACGACACCGATGCGCCGACCGCGATCCTGATCGAGGCCGGCTCCGGCAGCGTGCTGTTCGAGAAGAATGCGGACGAGCTCCGCGCGCCCTCCAGCATGATGAAGCTGATGACCGTCGAACTGGTGTTTGACGCGCTGACCCGCGGCGACATCAAGCTCACAGATGAATATCGCGTCAGCGAGAATTCCTGGCGCAAGGGCGGCGCGCCGGCCGGCGCGTCGACCATGTTTGCCGCCATCAACAGCCGCGTGCCGGTCGCCGATCTCTTGCGCGGGGCCATCATCCAGAGCGGCAACGACTCTTGCATGATCCTGGCGGAGGGCATCGCAGGCGGCGAGGCGGCCTTTGCCGAGAAGATGACGGCACGGGCGCGTGCGCTGGGCATGCCGAAATCCACCTTCGCCAATTCCAACGGTCTGCCGGACCCCGGCAACAAGATGACGGTGCGCGAGCTTGGTCTGCTCGCCCGACATATCGTTCGCACCTATCCCGAATTCTACAAACTGTTCGGCGAGCGCGAATTCACCTGGAACAAAATCCGTCAGCAGAACCGCAATCCGTTGCTGGCGACGCTGGACGGCGCTGACGGTTTCAAGACCGGCTACACCAAGGATGGTGGCTACGGCATGGTCGGCTCGGCCATCCGCGACGGCATGCGGCTGATCGTGGTGATCAACGGTCTGGACGATCCGGACGATCGTGCGACCGAGGCAAAGAAGCTGCTGGAGTGGGGTTTCAAGAATTTCGAGGCCCGCACGCTGTTCGCAGCCGAGCAGACTGTCGGCTTCGCCAAGGTGTTTGGCGGCGAGAGCCGCTCGGTCGCGCTCTCGGCCAAGGAGCCGGTGAAGGTGATGGTGCAGAAGAACGGCACCGACAAGCTGATCGCTCGCGTCGTCTACAAGGGCCCCGTGCGTGCACCCATCGAGCCCGGTCAGCCGGTCGGCGTGATCAAGGTCTGGCGCGGCGCCAATATCGCCGTCGAAACGCCGCTCTATACGGCGGCCGCCGTCGGCACGGGATCGACCATGCGGCGCGCCGTCGACGGCGCCGGTGAGCTGGTGATCGGACTGTTCCGCGCCGGCGCCGAGAAGCTCTGACATGACGGACACGCCCACGACACCGCCGCCGCGCGGTCGCTTCGTCAGTTTCGAGGGCGGCGAGGGCGCCGGCAAATCGACCCAGATCAAGATTCTGGCTGACCGGCTGGAGGCCGAAGGCAAGCGCGTCATCGTCACCCGCGAGCCCGGCGGCTCGCCCGGCGCCGAGATCATCCGTCATGTGGTGCTGTCGGGCATGGGCAAACTGCTCGGCCCCGAAGCCGAGACGCTGCTGTTTGCCGCGGCGCGCGACGACCATGTTCATGCGGTGATTGCGCCGGCGCTGGAGCAGGGCATCTGGGTGCTGTGTGATCGCTTCTCGGATTCGACGCGGGCCTATCAGGGCCGGCTCGGGCATGTCTCGCCGGAACTGCTCAATGCGATGGAGCGCGTCACCATCGGACGGCTCAAACCGGATCTTACCGTCATTCTCGATATCCCGGTGTCGATCGGCATGCGGCGCGCAGCAGCGCGGCGTGGCAATGATGTGCCCGACAGGTTCGAGGCCGAGGGCATCGCCTTTCATCAGGGGCTGCGTGACGCGTTCCGGCAAATCGCAGCCGATGAACCGCAACGCTGCGTACTGATCGACGCCAATGCAGATTCAAAGATCGTATCGAACAATATCTGGGGCGTGTTGCGCCGACGCCTTCTAACGCCGTCGAACCACGAGGTCACTTCGGCATGAGCGCAAAGTCGTCCGAGCAAACGATCTCGGTTCCGCATCCGCGCGAGACGACCGCGCTGTTCGGTCATCAGGATGCCGAGGCCACGCTGCTCAACGCCTATCGCGGCGGCCGCATTCCGCATGCCTGGCTGATCGGCGGCCCGCAGGGCATCGGCAAGGCGACTTTGGCCTATCGCATGGCGCGTTTCGTGCTGGCGCATCGCGATCCCGCATCACCGCAAGTGCAATCCGCAACATCGCTGGGTCTCGATCCGATGCATCCGGTCGTGCGCCAGGTCGCCGCCGAATCCCATGGCGGGCTGCTGACGCTGGAACGTTCGCTCAACGACAAGGGCGTGATACGCACGGTCATCACCGTCGATGAGACCCGGCAGACCGTGTCGTTCTTTGGCTCGACCGCTGCTATCGACGGCTGGCGCGTCTGCATCGTCGACACCGTCGATGAGCTGAACGCCAATGCCGCGAACGCGCTGCTGAAGGTGCTTGAAGAGCCGCCGTTGCGTTCGCTGTTCCTGCTGGTGACACATGCGCAGGCTCGCGTGTTGCCGACCATCCAGTCGCGTTGTCGCAAGCTGGCGCTGCGTCCGCTTTCCGTTGCCGACGTGACCCGCGCCACGTCGCAGGCCGCCGAGATCGAAACCAGCGATCCCTTGCTCAAAGAGGTTGCTGAAGCCTCCGAAGGCAGCGTGTCGCGCGCTCTGAATCTGCTCGGAGGCGGTGCGCTGAAACTGCACCAGCGCACCGCCTCGCTCCTGAACACGCTGCCCCATGTCGATCCGCGCGAGCTGCATGCGCTGGGGGATGCGCTGGGGACCAGTGACCGTGTCGCGCTCGGCGCCTTTGTCGACAGTGTCGACCGCTGGATCGGTGAGCGGATGCGGGCCGATGACGCCAATGCCAACGCCAATCTGCCCCGCCTTGCGCGGCTGGCGGAGGTATGGGAAAAGATCAACCGAGCCGCGCGCGAGACCGAATCCTACAATCTCGAGCGAAAACCGCTGGTTTTCTCGGTGTTTGGACTGCTCGCGGAAGCAACGCGCTGATCGCTGCGAGACTGGTTTCAGCCGATCCGCGCTTCACCAAGATCGTCTTATTCAAGGTCCGTAAAGTCAGCCATGACATCTGCAACCGATGCAACCCGACCGGCGTATTTTTTGACAACGCCGATCTTCTATCCCAATGGCGTGCCGCATATCGGTCATGCCTATACGGTCATGGCGACCGACACGATTGCCCGCTTCCAGAGGCTCGACGGTTACGACGTCCGTTTCCTGACCGGAACGGATGAGCATGGTCTGAAGATGCAGCAGACCGCCGTCAAGGAAGGCCTGACCCCGCTCGAACTGGCCGACCGGAATTCGGCGCGTTTTCGCGAGATGGATGTCGCGCTCAACATTTCCTATGACGACTACATTCGCACCACCGAGAAGCGCCATGAGCGCTCCGTTCAGGCGCTGTGGGTCGCGCTCGAGAAGGCTGGCGCCATCTATCTCGACAAATATGCCGGCTGGTACTCGGTTCGCCAGGAAGCCTATTTCGACGAAGCGGAAACGACGCTCGGCGACGATGGCGTGCGGCGTGAGCCGCTCGGCTCGCCGGTCGAGTGGACCGAGGAGGAAACTTATTTCTTCCGTCTGTCCGCCTACCAGGACAAGCTGCTCGATCTATACGCGCGCGTTCCGGACTTCGTGTTGCCGCGCGAGCGTCTCAACGAAGTGACGAGTTTCGTCAAGGGCGGCCTGCAGGATCTGTCGATTTCGCGGACCACGTTCGACTGGGGCATCAAGGTGCCGGGTGCGCCCGGCCATGTGATGTATGTCTGGATCGATGCGCTGACCAACTACATCACGGCAGCCGGCTATCCGGATGTCGATGGCGAAAGCTTCAAGCGCTACTGGCCTGCGAATCTGCATGTGATCGGCAAGGATATCGTTCGCTTTCACGCGGTGTACTGGCCTGCATTCCTGATGGCGGCAGGCGTCGACGTCCCGCATCGCGTTTTCAGTCACGGCTTCCTGCTCAACCGCGGTGAGAAGATGTCGAAGTCGGTCGGCAACGTGGTCGATCCGATCGGCATGGCGCAGCAATATGGCGTCGATCAGATGCGCTATTTCTTCATGCGTGAAGTCTCGTTCGGGCAGGACGGCAGCTACAATCACGAAGCCATCGTCAATCGCACCAATGCTGACCTCGCCAACGATCTCGGCAATCTCGCGCAGCGCTCGCTGTCGATGATCGCCAAGCAGTATGGCGGCGTGCTGCCCGAGCCCGGCGACTTCAGCGACAACGACAAGGCCATCCTGGCGCAGGCCGACGGCATGCTGGAGCTCGCGCGCACCGCGATGGCGACGCAGCAGATCCATCAGGCGCTAAATGCGGTCTGGGCCGTGGTCGCCGAAGCCAACCGCTATTTCGCGGGCGAGGCGCCGTGGGCGCTCGCCAAGACCGATCCGAAGAAGCAGGCCACGGTGCTCTATGTCACCGCCGAAGTCGTGCGGCAGGTCGCGATCCTGGCGCAGCCGGTAATGCCGGCGTCATGTGCGAAGCTACTCGATGTGCTTGGCATCCCCGATGGCGAACGCGACTTCACGGCAATTGCGACCCGCATCAAGGCTGGCACGCAACTGCCGACGCCGACCGGCGTATTCCCGCGCTATGTCGAGCCGCCGGCTGCGAGCTGAGTTTGCGAGATGCTTGTCGATAGCCACTGCCATCTGGATTTCCCCGACTTCGCCGACGATCTCGACGGCATCGTCGCGCGTGCCGAAGCCGCGGGCGTCGGCAAGCTCGTGACCATCTCGACGCGGGTGCGCCGCCTGCCGGCGCTGCTCGCGATCGCGGAGCGCTTTCCGAATGTCTATTGCTCGGTCGGCACCCATCCGCACAATGCGGACGAGGAAGACGGCATTCCCGCCGAAGAACTGATCGAACTGACGAAGCATCCGAAGGTCATCGCGCTCGGCGAAGCCGGGCTCGATAATTTCTACGAGCATGAATCGTCCGGCGCTCAGGAGCGCGGTTTTCGCGCCCATATCGCTGCAGCCCGCGCGACCGGATTGCCTCTGGTGATCCACACGCGCGAAGCGGACGAGCAGTGCGGTACCATTCTCGCAGACGAGATGGCGAAGGGCGCGTTCAAGGCAGTGCTGCATTGCTACACCGGCGGACGGGAGCTGGCGATGAAGGCCATCGACATGGGCCTGTCGATCTCCTTCACCGGCATCATCACCTTCAAGAAGTCACAGGAGCTGCGCGATCTCGCCGCTGAGCTTCCCGCCGACCGCATCATGGTCGAAACCGACGCGCCGTATCTGGCGCCCGGCAAATGGCGCGGCAAGCGCAACGAGCCATCCTATGTGGTCGAGACGGCGAAGGTGCTCGCGGAAACCCGCGGCGTGTCGCTCGAAGAACTGTCGCGGCAGACCACCGAAAACTTCTTCCGCCTGTTCAGCAAGGTGCCTGCCGTGAACGCGTCTGGCACTGGCGTGCCTGCATGACGCTGGTCCTCACCATTCTCGGCTGCGGATCCTCGGCGGGCGTACCGCGCCCGGCGCTGGGCTGGGGCGCCTGCGATCCCGCCAATCCAAAAAACCGTCGCCGTCGGTGTTCGATGATGGCGGAGCGGATCGGGCCCGAGGGCGTCACGCGCGTTGTCATCGACACCTCGCCGGACCTGCGCGAGCAATTGATCGACGCCGATGTCGATGACATCGATGCGGTCTTCCTGACGCATGAGCATGCGGACCAGACCCACGGCATGGACGACCTCCGCTCGGTGGTGTTGAAGCGGCGCAAGCGTATCCCGGTCTATATGAATGCCTCGACGGCGACTGATATCATGCTGCGCTTCGGCTACTGCTTTCAGTCGCCTCCCGGCAGCGACTATCCGCCGATCCTCGATCGCCTCAGCATCGAGGCCGGCGAGAGCCGAACCATCACGGGGAAGGGCGGCGACCTGACGCTGACACCGTTCCTGGTCCAGCATGGCAATATCCCGGCGCTGGGCTACCGGATCGGCAATACCGCCTATACGCCTGATCTCAACGACATCCCGGAAGAGAGCTGGCCGGCGCTCGAAGGTCTCGATCTCTGGATCGTCGACGGGCTGCGCTATACGCAGCATCCCAGCCATTTCAGCATCAGTGATGCGCTGCGCTGGCGCGATCGCTTCAAGCCGAAGCGGACGGTGATCACCAATATGACGGCGGATGTGGATTACGAGGCGGTAAAAGCGATACTGCCGGAGGGGGTGATCCCCGCCTATGACGGGATCAGGCTGACGGTGGAGTAATTTGAGCAGCGAGTTTTTTCATTGCTGCATTTTCAAAGGTCACTTCGCCGGCCTCTCGACTATGCAAAGCTATCTCTGCGGCGATTGAGCGACCGATAATTCGCTGATCAATATTGCCAAACCGACCAGGCACGAGACGTCCCAGCCAACCGACCCAGGCCGGGGTATGCGCGTTGCCGACAATAATGCCGGGCTGGAAGATCGCGAGGCGGCTGAGGCCGATGCTGCGCAAATTGTCTTCCTTCATGCCCATGACGCGGACATAGCGAAACCGGCTCTGGGCTGTGCTTCCTACTGCAGACAGCAGGCAGAACTGGGCGATGCCGGCGTCACGGCAGCCACGCGCGAAGGCGCCGACAACGCCGAGTTCAAGGCGCTTCAGCTCCTCTTCGCTCCACCGCATCGATCCGGAACCGACACCCACGCAGCTCACGGCGCTGGCGGGCCCTTGGCTTAAAACTTCACGGGCTAGGGCGGCAGTGCGTTCGGCAAAGTCAGCAGCGCCGGTATCGAGAACGACGTTGCGTACCCGCGGTCGCGCGGCAATGGGCTTCCTGGTGATCATCACCACTTCCCGGCATTGGGGAATTGCCAGCAGCTCCGCGACGGCTGCACCACCGACTTGGCCGGTCCCGCCGAGAATGATTGCGGCGAAGTTCTGCGTCATATGTGGGACCTCTGCGTCGGCAAGGGGACGACGAGACCCTTACACCAATCTCGTCATTCCGGGGCGCTCGCGCATCTTGCGCGGGCGAACCCGGAATCCAGAAGTGTTTTGAACATAACGGGATTCCGGGCTCGTGCTCTCGGCTTCGCCGAGACCCCGCCCCGGAATGACGAGTTTGCTGCAATCAGCTACTGAACGACCCCGTCGACTTCACCTGATCCCGCAGCAGGAACTTCTGGATCTTCCCCGTCGACGTCTTCGGGATCACGCCGAACACCACGGCCTTCGGCGTCTTGAAGCCGGGCATCTGCGCGCGGCAGAACGCGATGATGTCGGCTTCCGTCGCCTCGGCATTGGTCTTCAGCTCGACGAAAGCGCACGGCACTTCGCCCCATTTCGCATCGGGCTTGGCGACCACGGCGGCGAACAGCACGGCCGGGTGTTTGTAGAGCACGTCCTCGACTTCCACTGACGAGATGTTCTCGCCGCCGGAGATGATGATGTCCTTGGAGCGGTCCTTGATGGTCACGTAGCCGGCAGCATCGAGCACGCCGAGATCGCCGGTGTGGAACCAGCCGCCTTCGAAGGCCTCCTTGGTGGCCTTCTCGTTCTTCAGGTAGCCCTTCATCACGATATTTCCGCGGAACATGACCTCGCCGATGGTCTCGCCGTCGCGGGGCACCTCCTGCATCGTTTCGGGATCGATCACCGTCACGGCTTCCTGCAGGTGATAGGGCACGCCCTGGCGGCGCTTCAGGTTGGCGCGCTCATCCGCGGGCAGGGCATCCCAACCGGGCTGCTCGGCGCAGACCGAGGCGGGGCCATAGACCTCGGTCAGGCCGTAAACGTGAGTCAGCTTGATGCCGATTTTCTCGGCGCCCGACAGCACGGCCATCGGCGGCGGCGCGCCGGCGATCGAGCCCTGCACGAGAGGCCCGCCCGAATAAACCGGCGCATCGGGCGCATTGATCAGCGTGTTGTAAACGATAGGCGCGCCTGACATATGAGTGACGCCGTGCTCGCGCATCAGCGCGAAGATCTTGGTCGGATCGACCTTGCGCAGGCAGACATTGATGCCGGCACTCGCCGCCACGGTCCAGGGGAAGCACCAGCCGTTGCAGTGGAACATCGGCAGGGTCCAGAGATAGACCGGATGCTGGCCGAGGCCGGCTGCGAGAATGTTGGAGACCGCGTTGAGGTAGGCGCCGCGGTGATGGGTGACGACGCCCTTCGGATTGCCTGTGGTCCCCGATGTGTAGCCAAGCGCGATGGCGTCCCATTCGTCGAGCGGGAAGGCGCTGGTGAAATCGGGGCTGCCTTCGGCGAGGGCGGCTTCATATTCAAGTTCCCCGATCCGCTGGCCGCCGGCGAAGGAGACGTCGTCGACATCGATCACGGTCGGCTTCGGTCCGGTCATGAGACCGAGGGCCTCGGTGATCACGCTGGAGAATTCCGGATCGACCAGCAGCAGCCTGGCGCCGCCATGGTCGAGCTGGAACGCGATGGCCGCGGCGTCGAGCCGGATGTTCAGGGCGTTGAGGACGGCACCGGTCATCGGCACCGCGAAGTGCGCTTCGTTCATCGCGGGCAGGTTCGGCAGCATCGCCGCGACGGTGTCGCCGCGCCCGATGCCCCGCCCGGTCAGGAACGAGGCAAAGCGCCGGCAGCGTTCATAGGTTTGCGCCCAGGTGAAACGACGTCCCTCATAGACCGTGCTGGTGAGGTCCGGATAGACCGCCGCGCTGCGCTTGAGAAAACTCAGCGGCGACAGTGGCACGAAGTTGGCCGGAGTCTGGTCGAGGCCGACGCTATAGGCGCCCTGATCTGGGATCATTTTAAGACTCCTATATTTAGTTCAGTATCTTACGTAAGATATCTCATGTATCAGGTTATCACAGAAACGATCTTCGAAAATTACGCGAGGTAATGACCATAACCTTCTGAAAGATTGTATCTTAAAGGAACCCGATCGATATCCATGGGAAGATCGCCACGATGATCAGGCCGATCAGCAACGCCAGCAGATAGCCGAGGATCGGCCGGATGCCTTCCGCGGGATCAACACGGCCGATGGCGCAGGCGGCATAGTAGCCCACGCCGAAGGGCGGCGCGAACAATCCGATGCCCATGGCGAGGATGACGACCATCGCATAGTGGACCTCGTGGACGCCGACCAGCCGCGCGATCGGGAACAGCAGCGGCCCGAACAGCACGATGGCGGGGATGCCTTCCAGCACGCTGCCGAGGATCACAAAGGCGACGATGGAGACCGCGATGAAGGTCGCGCCGCCGCCCGGCAGGCCCGTCATGGCGGCGGCCAGCGAGCGCGAGAAGCCGGACTGGGTGAGGCCCCAGGCCATGCCGGTCGCAGTTCCGATGATCAGCAGGATTGCGCCGGAGAGGCAGGCCGTATCGACCAGCATCGGCTTCAGCCGGTTCCAGTCGAACTGACGATAGATCAACAGGCCCGCGAGCACGGCATAGACGATGCCGATGGTGGAGACCTCCGTGGCGGTCGCCACACCCTCGACCACGGCAGCGCGGATCACGAAGGGCAGCGCGATGGCCGGCACCGAGATGATGAAAGCCTTGAAGATGTCGCGCCCGGAAGCCCGTTTGACGTGACTGAGGTCCTCGCCGCGATAGCGCCACCACACCAATGCGCCGAGTGTGATCGCCAGCACGACGCCCGGCAGCAAGCCGCCGGTGAACAGCGCCGAGATCGAGACGCCGGTGACCGAGCCGATGGTGATCAGGACGAGGCTTGGCGGAATGGTTTCGGTCTGTGCGCCGGTCGCCGAGAGCAGGGCGACGAGATCGCCCGGCTTGGCGCCGCGCGCCTTCATTTCCGGGAACAGCACCGGCGCCACGGCGGCCATGTCGGCAGCCTTGGAGCCGGAAATGCCGGAGACGAGATACATGGCGCCGATCAGGACATAGTGCAGGCCGCCGCGGACATGGCCGAGCAGGCTGGCAAGGAACGCCACCATGGCGCGGGCCATGCCGGTCATCTCGATCAGCAAGCCCAGGAACACGAATAGCGGGACAGACAGCAGGATGAGATGGCTCATGCCCTCGTCCATGCGGCCGACCAGCACCATCATCGGGGTGTGTGTGGTCAGCGCCATATAGCCGAAGATCGCGAGGCCAAAACCGAAGGCAATGGGCACGCCGGCGAACACACACAGCGCCACGACGCCGACGAAGAAGATGATCAGGTTGAGATTGCCGAGGGTCCGCAGCAGCGGCTCGGCAAGCCAGAACAGGCCGATGATCGCTACCACGGTGCCGAGCGCCGTCAGCACGGTGCGCACCTGACCGTAGCGCACCAGCCGCAGCAGCGCGAAGACGATCATCAGCGAGATGCCGACCGGCAGCGCGGCCGCGCGAAAGCTGTTGGCGATCTGCAGTGCCGGCGTGGTGATGTAGCTTTCCTCATAGGCGTATTCGAAGGACGGCGCGACGATCATCAAGAGGAAGGCGAGTGCGGCGCAGGTCCCGACGACGTCGAGAAAGGCCCACATTCGGGGACCGACCGACGCCACCAGCGCGGTCATCCGCATATGCTCGCCGCGCCGGAACGCCACGGCGGAGCCCAGCATCGCCAGCCACAGGAACAGGATCGAGGACAGTTCATCGGACCAGATCAGCGGACGGTGGAAGCCGTAACGGGCGACCACGCCGATGAACAGGATGATCACCTCCGCCACCACCAACAGCGCCGCGGGAATCTCGACCAGATGGCCGAGCGCGCGGTCGATGGAGGTCAGGATGGCGTCGCGGCGGGAGAGGGGCGCCCTCTCCACGCTGGACGCCCCGCTTTCGAGGGCGGAGATGTCATGCACGGCCATATTGGTTCCGATCAGCCGAGCTTGCCGACGGCCTTCTCAAGAATGGCCCAGGCTTCGTCTCCATATTTGCCCTGCCATTCCTTGTAGAAGCCGGCCGACTTCAACTTGTCGCGGAACGGGCCGGGCTCGAGCTCATTGAAAGCCAGCCCCTTTGATTCCAGTTCGCCGCGCAGATTAGCGTTGAGTTTGGCGACGTCCTCGCGCTCCTTCATGCCGGCGGCATTGATGTTCTTGGCGACGATGTCGCGCAGATCGGCCGGCAGCTTCTCCCAGGCGCGGCGGTTGGCCAGGAACCAGTAGCCGTCCCACATGTGGTTGGTCAGCGAGCAGAACTTCTGCACTTCGTAGAACTTCGCCGTCGAGATGATCGCCAGCGGGTTTTCCTGGCCTTCGACGACCTTGGTCTGCATCGCCGAATAGACTTCGCTGATATTGATCGAGGCGGGCGCACTGTCGAACGCCTTGAACATCGAGGTCCACAGCGGCGACACCGGCACGCGGATCTTGAAGCCTTTCAGATCGTCCGGGCTCTTGATCGGCTTCGTGGACGAGGTGATTTCGCGAAAACCGTTGTCCCAGATCTTGTCCATGACCACGAGATTGGCCTTGGTGATCTCCTTGCGGATATAGGCGCCGAGATCGCCGTCCATGGCCTTCCAGACCGTGTCGTAATTCGGGAAGGCGAAGCCGATGCCGTTGATCGAGGCGGCCGGCACCAAAGTGGCCAGGATCAGGCCGGACAGCGTGAAGAACTCGACGCCGCCGGAGCGGATCTGGCTCAACATGTCGGTGTCGGAGCCGAGCTGGTTGTTGGGGAATACCTGCAGGTCGACCTTGCCGTTGGTCTCGGTCTTGATCGCCGCCGACATCTCACGGGCGCGGATGTTCATCGGATGCGTATCGGGCAGGTTATTCGCGTATTTGTAGACGTATTCGGCCTGCTGCGCGCGCGCGATGAACGGCATGCTGACGCCGCCAAATGCAGTCGCGGCGGCCGATGCCTTCAGCAGAGTCCGGCGTGAAATCGTCATTTTGTTTCTCCCAACCACTTCTTTGTTTGCCTTTGTGAGGCCCAAGGGCCCTTGCCGTCTGGTCATCATGCCCGGGCTGCCCGGTCAAGCCTTTTCGCCGTGCGACCAAAGGCCAAGGCCCAATAGAGGGCGCCCGCGCACGGCTTTTGCGCCGCGCGAATTTGTGGGAAGCATCGCGCGACTGAAGCCGCCGGCAGCCAGGACCGGTGGAGGAAACGCAAGGACAGCATATGAATAGGGATCACGGCGTAGCGATCATCACCGGCGGCGCATCGGGAATCGGTTTGGCGATCGCCAAGGCGGCCGTGGGCGAGGGCTGGAAAGTGCTGCTCGCCGACCTCACCCAGCCTGCTCTGGATGTCGCCAAGGCCCAGGTCGACGCCATCAAAGCCGGTGTGACCAAAACCGTCGTCATGGATGTGGCCAATGAAGACGCCGTGATTGCCGGCCTGCAGGACTGCGAAGCCGGTTTCGGCCCGGTGCGTGGCCTGGTGAATTCTGCGGGTATCGGCCGTCAGGTGCCGTTCTTTGAGACCTCGGTGAAACTGTTTCGCGAGATCCTCGACATCAATCTGGTTGGCACCTTTGCCGTTGCCAAGGAAGCTGCGCGGCTGATGAAGGCTCATGGCGGCGGCGCCATCGTCAATGTGGCGTCGGTGTCGGGGCTGCGCGGCAATATCGAGCGCTCGGCCTATGGCGCATCCAAGGGCGGCGTCGTCACGCTGACCCAGGTGATGGCCTGCGAACTGGCACCGCTGAAGATCCGCGTCAACGCCATTGCGCCGGGCCCGTTCGAGACGCCCATGGTGCAGGAGATGCACACGGTGGCAACCCGGGAAGGCTGGATGCAGGTCGTGCCGCAGCGGCGTTATGCCGAACCGGAGGAGGTCGCTGGTGCCGCGATGTTCCTGCTGGATGACAGCAAGTCGAGCTTCGTCACCGGCCACATTCTCAATGTCGATGGCGGCTTCGCTGCGCATGGACTGCTGCCGAAATATCCGTAGCAAGAAACTCGTCATTCCGGGGCGCGGGCGTACTTTCGCGCACGCGAACCCGGAATCCCGACCTAGTGAAAACACATCGAGATTCCGGGCCTTCGTCTAGACCGGCAAGCCGGTCATGACGAATCCCGGAATGACGAGATTGTCGCTACGCACCTAGCCCTTCGCCGCGATCAGCGCCTTCATCCGCTCGGCATCTGCAGCCGTCTCCGGCGTATAGACCACCATGCCCAAATTCGGCAGGCCATCGACCGAAAATGTCGAATAGCTCATCGTGAATGGCCCGACCTCGGGATGGTTCACATGCTTCTTGCCTTCGCCATAGCTGCTGACGTCGTTGTCATGCCACATGGCTGCGAAGTCGGGGCTGATCCGGCACAGTTCAGCGATCAACGTCTGGGCGCGTTCTGATGCGCCGCTGCGCGTGATGTCGGCGCGAAATGCCGCCACGGCGAAACGTGCATCATTCTCCCAGTCCGGCATCTTGGCGCGGACATTCGGACGACAGAACAGGATGCGCAGGACGTTGCGGTCCTCGGGCGCGATGTTCGGATAGTCGCCAAGCACGGCCAGTGCCGCACGATTCCAGGCTACGATGTCCCAGGTTGCGTTGCGGACGACGGCGGCGCTGAACTCCATCGAATCCAGCACGCGCTGCAGCGTCGGCGTGACGATATCGGACGGCTCGTAGTGGACTTCCGGCAGCCTGTGCTGCGCCAGCAGAAACAGATGCTCGCGCTCGACTGTCGATAATTCCAGTGCGCGTGAAATCCGGTCGAGCACATCGGCCGATGGCGCGCCGCCGCGTCCTTGTTCCAGCCATGTGTACCAGGTGGCGCTGACATTGGCGCGCTGCGCGACTTCCTCGCGCCGCAGGCCCGGCGTGCGGCGGCGCTCGGACGAGAAGCCGAATGCCACGGGATCCAGCCTGGCGCGGCGATCCCTGAGATAAGCGCCCAGCGGATTGGAGCCAGAGCCGGAAGTTGTTTCGGTGACCGTCATGCTCAGCCTGTTAGTCGCCATACCCGTATAACGTCACGGCTTCACGCAGTGTACCGCAGGACCGATACATCCGCGCATTCACGAGAGGAATATCACATGCGTGTCTTCGTTACCGGTGCTTCGGGCTTTGTTGGATCTGCGGTGGTTCAGGAATTGATCGGCGCCGGTCATCAGGTGCTCGGTCTTGCGCGCTCGGATGCATCTGCCAAGGCGCTGGCCGACGCTGGTGCCCAGATCCATCGCGGCGATCTGGAAGATCTGGACAGCCTGCGGTCCGGGGCTGCCAATTCAGACGGCGTGATCCATACGGCCTTCATCCACGACTTCTCGAAATTCAAGGAAAACTGCGCGATCGACGCGCGTGCCATCGAGACGCTTGGCGACGTGCTGGCAGGCTCCGAGCGGCCCTTGATCTTAACTTCCGGCATGGCCTTTATCGCGCCCGGACGTCTGGCGACCGAAGACATGGGCCCGTCCAGCGCGTCGCCAAGCCCGCGCATATCAGAGCAGGTCGCCGAACGTCTGTCGGCACGCGGCGTGCGTACTTCGTCGGTCCGGCTGCCGCCATCGGTCCATGGCGATGGCGACCATGGCTTCGTGCCGATGCTGATCAATATCGCGCGGGAGAAGGGCGCCTCGGCCTACTTCGGCGACGGTCTCAACCGCTGGCCCGCCGCACATCGGCTGGACGTCGCCCGGCTCTACAGGCTCGTCCTCGAGCACGGTTCCGCCGACATTCGGTATCACGCCAGCGCCGAACAAGGCGTCACGTTCCGGGAGATCGCCGAGATCATCGGCAAGCACCTGAACCTGCCGGTCGTGTCAAAGTCGCGCGATGAAGCCGCCGATCACTTCGGCTGGTTCGCAGGTTTCGCGGCCATGGACGCACCGGCGTCCAGCGCCTGGACACAACAGCGGCTTGGCTGGCGACCGACGCAGTCAGGGTTGATCCCGGACCTCGATCACGTCAGATACTTCGGCGGCTGAGGCCATATCGGCCGTGGGGCCACAAATTGGTTCGGATGGCTGTTCGGTCAACCGGATATCGCAACAATTTGAGCTAAGTCTCTGGGATCGCTATGAGATAAAATATTCCATAATATACCTTATGCGAATCCGAGATATTGGCGTGTGGTCCCAGTTTCAATTCTCTTAAATCGCACCCCGGCCACGCTCCCGCTATTTCCTGATCGCGTCGTAGACCAGCGTCTTCAGGATCGGCTGGATGCGGCCGCGCTGGGTCGGCGTCTGCACCATCAGGATCATCACCATGTCCTGATCCGGATAGGTCCAGAAGTAAGTCCCGGCGGCGCCGCCCCAGGCCATCTCGCCGACAAAACCGGGAACGCCGTCATCGCCGGGTCCGGTGCGAACACCGAAGCCGAGGCCGTAACCGAAACCGGCGCCGGGATAATAATAGGCCCAGGGCTTCACATCGCTCGCCGGCGCTACCTGGTTCTGGCGCATCAGCTGAACCGACTCGGGCTTCAGGATTTGGACGCCGTCGAGCGTGCCGCCATTGATCAGCATCTGCAGGAAGCGCGCGTAATCGCCCGTGGTGGCGTTGAGCCCGCCTCCTCCGGATTCCCATTTTCGCTTCAGCGTGGGATCGCTGATGGTCTCGTTGCCGATGATGCGGTCAGTTGGCATCGGCTGCGCAATGCGCGGCGCTTTAGCGGGATCGAGCACGTAGTAGCCGGTGTCGGTCATGCCCAGTGGATCGAACAGATACTGCTTCTGGAAATCGTACAGCGACTGGCCCGAGGCGATCTCGATGACGCGGCCGAGAAGATCGGTCGAATGGCCGTAGTCCCACACCGTGGCCGGCTGATAGGCCAGCGGCAGTTTCGCAAGCCGCGCGGCAAAGTCGGCATTGTCGAAATCGCCGTCGAACAGGCCGGCATCGAGATAGAGCTGCGTGATCAGGCCAAGATTGGTGAAAGCCGAACTGATGCCGGACGACTGCCGCATCAGGTCGAGCACGGTGATCGGTTTCTTGGCCGGCGCAAAGTCCAGATAGGGTTTGCCGCTGGCATCCGCGCGTTCGGTCGCGACCTGCGGATGGGCGAAAGACGGAATGAACGTGGCGATGGGATCGTCGAGCCTGAGCTTGCCCTGCTCGACCAAGATCATCGCCGCGACCGATGTCACCGGCTTGGACATCGAATAGAGCCGGAAGATCGTATCGGTCGTCATCGGCGCCATGGTCGCGGGATCGCGGACGCCAAAGCCCTCATAATAGACCGGCTTGCCGCGGTGCTGGATCAACATGATCGCGCCGGCGAGATGGCCTTGGCCGACTTCGCGGTCGAGCATGTCGGAGACGCGGTTCAGGCCGTCCTGGGAAAAGCTGCTGAGATCAGGCTTGTCGGTCAGCAGGCTGGTGCCTGCCAATGCGGGCGTGACCAGCGCTGCGGCGATGGTGAGGACGGATAGGAAGTCGCAAGATCGTCGCAAGATTGACACTGGATTTCCGCAAGCCGGCTTGAACACGGCCGGACGTTAACATCGAGATATTTCAGATGCTTGTCGGAAAATCACGCAATTTGCCGATATCGCGGTTTTACAGCGATCGATGGCCTCATGTGAATCACAAATGCGCGTCGGGTTTGCTCACGCTTCCGGGCGGCGGAAACCGGATCGTGGTGCCCAAAGTGATCCAGTTGGAATTCTCCCCGGTGATGTTGCGGCCATAGATCACATCGACCGAGAAAATGTCGTTGGGCCGATAGCGCACGCCGGTCTGGACGCGCGGCTGGATCACGCTGGCGAATTCGGCGCGGCCCGCCTGCCCGTACAGTTCCACTGTGTATTGCAGCACGTCGGTGAATTTCCAGTCGAAGCCGACGCCATAGGTGAAGTAGTGGCGATCGAGCACGCGATCCCACAGCCAGCCGGCATTGAGATTGATGCGTGTGGTTTCGGAAAAACGATAGGTCGCCGGAATTTCGGCGAACACCGCTGTGTTCTGGCCGGTCACGGCGTCGAATGTGCCGCTGGCCAGCGCCGATACGCCGAATTTTCCGATGCCGGTCGGCTCGAGATTGATCTTCGCTTTCGGCGCCAGTGTGGTGCTGAACTCGCCATCGGAGCGGCTGTGATTGGTGAGCACGCTGAGTTCGACCGGACGCGTAATCTCAACGACACAGGACGGATTGGCCACCGCTGCGAAGTCGCTATTGGTGGCCATCGAATACCAGCTCTCGACCTTGCAGGAGCCGAGGTCCGAGATATCCGCCGCATCGACCGCATAGGCGCCATTGGCCGCCTCCGCATGGCCCGAAGCCACCAGCAGCGCGACCAGAACGAAGCCGAACAGCGTCAGCGCGCGATAACGAGGAGCAGCCATGCTGTAGACCTAGCTGAGTCCCGAAATACTCGACAGAACAATCGCGCCTCGCTTATCCTGCTTGGCATGAGCGAACACCATCATGACCACGACCACGATCATTCCGAATTGTCGGACACCGAGCTGCGCGTCCGTGCACTCGAGACCATCCTGATCGAGAAAGGCTATATCGATCCGGCGGCGCTGGATGCGATGATCCAGGCCTATGAGACCAAGATCGGGCCGCACAACGGCGCCCTGGTGGTCGCGAAAGCCTGGACCGATCCGGCCTTCAAGGAAGCGCTGCTGGCCGATGGCTCGGCGGCGGTCGGCACCCTCGGCCATGTCAGCCGCACCGGCGATCATCTCGTGGTGGTCGAGAACACGCCCGAGCGCCATAACATGGTCGTGTGCACGCTGTGCTCCTGTTACCCTTGGGAAATGCTCGGCTTGCCCCCGGTCTGGTACAAGGCCGCGCCCTACCGCTCCCGCGCCGTCAAGGATCCGCGCGGCGTGCTGGCAGACTTCGGCTTCACAATCCCGAATGACACGGAAATCCGCGTCTGGGACTCGACGGCTGAAACGCGTTTCCTGGTGTTGCCGATGCGTCCTGCAGGCACCGAGGGCTGGAGCGAAGAACAACTGGCCGAACTGGTCACGCGCGACTCCATGATCGGCACCGGTCTCGTCCTGACGCCGGGAGCCCCGTCGTGAACGGCGTCCACGACATGGGCGGCATGGACGGCTTCGGCAAGGTCGAGCCGGAACCGAACGAGCCGATGTTTCATGCCGAGTGGGAATCCCGCGTGCTGGCCATGGTGCGTGCCATGGGCGCGGCAGGCGCCTTCAACATCGATGCCTCGCGCTTCTATCGCGAGACGCTGCCGCCGGAGGTCTATCTCTCCAGCAGCTACTACAAGAAATGGTTTCTCGGCCTTGAGGATATGCTGGTCGAACGCGGCTTCCTCGCTGCAGACGAGATCAAGGCCGGCCACGCATCCGTGCCGCCGAAGCCGCTGAAGCGCGGCAACTTCACCGTTGATAGTGTCGAGCGCGTGCTGACCCGCGGTTCATTCACGCGCCCTGCTTCGGCGCCTGCCGCATTCGCGATCGGCGATCGCGTGCGGATGAAGAACATCCATCCGACAACGCATACGCGGCTGCCGCGCTATGTCCGCGGTCATGTCGGCGTGATCGAGCGGATACACGGCGCGCATGTCTATCCCGACACGGCGGCGCATGACCAAGGCGAAAATCCGCAATGGCTTTACACCGTCGTGTTCGACGGCGCCGAACTGTGGGGACCCGATGGCGATCCGACCCTGAAAGTGTCGGTCGAGGCGTTCGAGCCATATCTCGACCCGGCGTAATTGCCTCAGTGCGCCCGCACGTCGCCCGCCAGGCCCGCGAGTCTTGCGGGATCGATGACCGTCAAGCGGCCGCGACCGGCTTTCAGGATTAGCATCCGGTTCCAGGCCGAAACGGTGCGGCTGACCGTGAACAGCGTGGTGTCGCTGAGTTCGGCCAGTTCCTGGCGCGAGATCCTCAGTTCGATCGGAACGCACTCACCATCCGGATCTCCTTCCCGCACCAAGCGTAGAACGATCCGTGCGATACGTCGATCGGCATTCTCACTCGTCGCCTCGTGAAGACGGCGCAGCAGATGATCGGTTTGCCGTCCGACGATACCGAGGACATTGATCGCGAGCTGCGGGACAACATGCATCAGTCCGCTGAAGCGATCGGCGGACCAGCACAGCAGTTCGGTCGCGACTGTGGCGCGCAGGGTTGTCGGGCGAGAAAAATTGCCGAACATCGATGCGGCTCCGGCGAGATCGCCGCGTCGCATGAATTGCAGCGTTTTCTGCGCGCCATGCGCATCGATCATTGTCTTCTTGAGCTGACCATCGATGACCACAGCGATTATCGCCGGTACGTCGCCCTGTTGCCAGAGCGAACAACCGCAATCCAGAACGTGCTTTCTGCCAGCTTCGATGACGATGCCGCGTGCGCCCTCGTCCAGGCCCGCAAAAAGCGGCGTTTGACCAAACGAATTGCACATCTCACGATCCATTGCTCGCCTTCCGGAACGAACGATTTCGCCGAGCAGCTGTCGCAATCAAATAAAACTGTCATCAAAGATACTGATGCGAGCGGCTCTGCACGACGACATCGCGATCAGAACAACGATATCAAATAAATCCTCCGCAGAGTTTGTTGTTTGATCCAGCGCAAAGAAGGTGGGCGCTGCAGCAGGCATATTGCCCTCGCTCTAGGCGAATCTCGCCTCTTCTCCAGGCATATGGCCGCAAACCGAAGGGGGAGCGTATGGTGACGGACCAGAATATTGCTCAGCCTGCAGAGGCTCAAAGACGCAACAGCCGCATGTCGGAGTTGCTCGTCTTTCTCACGATCGTCGTTCTCATCTGGCCCGTCGTCGCGGTGGGCGTGGTCGGCGGTTACGGCTTTCTGGTCTGGATGATCCAGATGATTTTCGGCCCGCCCGGCCCGCCTCTGCTTCACTAGGACTTTCACATGACAGACAAACTTACCAGACGCGCTCTGTTGACCGGCGCGACCGCCGGCGCGTCCGCGCACGACAATGAGCACATCTCCAGCGCCGTCGTGTCGGTGCTTCCGGCCCATATCGACGCGGTATCTGCGCGGTTGTCGAACCTTCCCGGTGTCGAGATACATCACCGCACGGCCTCCAAACTCGTGGCGGTCCTCGAAGGGCCAGGCAGCGGCTCACTAGGTGCGATGCTCGCAGACATCTCATCATGGCCGGGCGTGCTCTCGGCCAACATGGTCTTCGAACAGCGTCTCGACTAGGAGAACGACGAAATGCCCCTTTCGCGGCGTGATCTACTCAAGGCTCAGGCAGCAGCCATCGCTGCAGCGGCGGCTGGCATCAACGTTCCGACAGCCGCTCAGTCGATTGCCGGCGGCGTCGGGTCGCTGTCCATCAAATGGTCGAAGGCGCCGTGCCGGTTCTGCGGCACCGGTTGTGGCGTCATGGTCGGCGTCAAGGACAACAAGGTCGTCGCCACCCATGGCGACACGCTGGCGGAAGTAAACCGCGGCCTGAACTGCATCAAGGGCTACTTCCTCTCCAAGATCATGTACGGCGCCGACCGCCTGACCACGCCCCTCCTCCGCAAGAAGAACGGCGTGTTCGACAAGAACGGCGAACTCACGCCGGTGAGCTGGGACGAAGCATTCGACACCATGGCGCAGCGCGCCAAAGCGACGCTGAAAGAAAAAGGACCGACTGCAATCGGCATGTTCGGATCGGGTCAGTGGACGATCCTCGAAGGTTATGCCGCGACCAAGCTGATGCGCGCGGGTTTCCGCTCCAACAATCTCGATCCCAATGCACGGCATTGCATGGCGTCCGCGGCCGTGGCTTTCATGCGCACCTTCGGCATGGACGAGCCGATGGGATGCTATGATGACTTCGAGGCCGCCGATGCCTTCGTGCTGTGGGGCTCGAACATGGCCGAGATGCATCCGATCCTGTGGACGCGCCTCACCGATCGCCGCCTTGGTCATCCGCATGTGAAAGTCGCGGTGCTCTCGACCTTCACGCATCGCAGCTCTGACCTTGCCGACATCCCGATCGTGTTCAAGCCGGGCACTGATCTGGCCATTCTCAACTTCATCGCCAACCACATTATCTCGACTGGTCGCGTGAACACCGAATTCGTCAACAACCATACGACGTTCGTGAAGGGCACGACGGACATCGGCTACGGGTTGCGTCCCGAACATCCGCTGGAGAAGAAAGCCAAGGGCGCAGCCACGGCCGCAGCGACGACGCCAATCGATTTCGCGGCCTACGCCGAATTCGTGAAGGACTATTCGCTCGAGAAGGTGTCGAAGCTGACCGGTGTCGAGCCCGGCTTTCTGCTGGAGCTCGCCGAGCTCTATGCCGATCCGAAGCGCAAGGTGATGTCGCTCTGGACCATGGGTTTCAACCAGCACGTCCGCGGCGTCTGGGCCAACCAGCTCGTCTACAACATCCATCTGCTGACTGGCAAAATCTCCGAGCCCGGCAACTCGCCGTTCTCGCTGACGGGCCAGCCATCGGCCTGCGGCACGGCGCGCGAGGTCGGCACCTTCGCGCACCGCCTCCCCGCCGACATGGTGGTAACCAACCCGGAGCACCGCAAGCACGCTGAAGAAATCTGGCGCGTGCCGCATGGCCTCCTGCCCGACAAGATCGGTTATCACGCCGTCGAGCAGGACCGCATGCTGCATGACGGCAAGCTGAACTTCTACTGGGTTCAGGTGAACAACAATGTGCAGGCGGCGCCCAACAGTTCGGGTGAGACATATCCGGGCTATCGCAACCCCGCCAACTTCATCGTCGTATCGGATGCCTATCCGACGGTGACGGCGATGTCCGCCGATTGCGTGTTGCCGGCGGCGATGTGGGTCGAGAAGGAAGGCGCCTACGGCAATGCCGAACGACGCACCCATGTCTGGCGCCAGCTGGTCGATGCGCCCGGCCAGGCGCGCTCGGATCTCTGGCAGCTGATGGAGTTCTCCAAGCGGTTCACGACGGACGAGGTGTGGCCCGCCGACCTCCTCGACGCCAATCCGAACTACAAGGGCAAGACGCTGTTCGATGTGCTGTATCGCAACGGCGAGGTCGACAAATTTCCCGTCGGCGAAATCCCCGCTGACTATGGAAACCACGAGTCCAAGGACTTCGGTTTCTATGTGCAGAAGGGGCTGTTCGAGGAATATGCCACGTTCGGCCGCGGCCATGGCCACGACCTTGCGCCCTGGGACGCCTATCACGAGGTGCGCGGCCTTCGCTGGCCGGTGGTCAATGGCAAGGAGACCAAGTGGCGCTACCGCGAAGGTCTCGATCCCTACGTGAAGCCGGGCAAGAAGATCGAATTCTACGGCAACCCGGATGGACGCGCGCGCATCATCGCGGTGCCCTATGAGCCGCCGGCCGAGTCGCCCGATGCTGAGTTCGATCTCTGGCTGGTGACCGGCCGTGTGCTGGAGCACTGGCACTCCGGTTCGATGACCATGCGCGTCCCTGAACTCTACAAGGCGTTTCCCGGCGCGCGCTGCTTCATGCATGCCGAAGACGCGCGAGCACGCGGCTTGAACCAGGGCGCCGAAATCCGGCTGATGTCGCGGCGCGGTGAGATCCGCACGCGCGTCGATACGACCGGACGTAACCGCATGCCCCGCGGCGTGGTGTTCGTGCCGTGGTTCGATGCCAGCCAGCTGATCAACAAGGTCACGCTGGATGCAACCGACCCGATCTCCAAACAGGCGGACTTCAAGAAATGCGCGGTCAAGATCGTTTCCGTTTAAGTGCGATGAAGACGGTCGTCGCGGCAATCATCGCCGGCACCATGGTGCTGGTGTCCGGTGCGATCTATGCGCAGTCTGTCCAGACAACGCCACGGATCGTGCCGCGCGTCACCGGCGCAGCGCAGCCGATGGGCGACGTTCCTGCGCCGCCCTTCCCGCGGCCCGTCACCGACGACAAGCGCGTGATGCGGAACTATCCGGAGCAGCCGCCGGTCATTCCGCATTCGATCGAAAACTATCAGCTCACGCTGCGGGCCAATCGCTGTCTTGAATGCCATCGCCGCGAATATACCGAAGGCTCCGGTGCGCCGATGATCAGCATTACGCATTTCATGGATCGCGATGGCCAGATGCTCGCCGATGTGACACCGCGACGCTATTTCTGCACGGCCTGCCACGTGCCGCAAACCGATGCGCGTCCGCTGGTGCCGAACACCTTCACCGACATGAAGGCATCCGGCAGGTGAGCGCCATGAAGTGGTTGATATCCAAGTTTCTGTGGTTCTGGCGCATCGCCAGCCGACCGGCCACGCATATCAGTCTCGGCGTGCTGGCGCTGGGCGGCTTCCTCGGTGGCGTGATCTTCTGGGGCGGTTTCAATACGGCGCTGGAAGTCACCAATACCGAGAAATTCTGCACCGGCTGTCATGAGATGCGTGACAACGTGTATCAGGAGCTGCAGCGAACGCCGCATTTCGCCAATCGATCCGGCGTGCGTGCCACCTGTCCGGATTGCCATGTGCCGCATAACTGGACCGACAAGATCGCGCGCAAGATGCAGGCGTCGAAGGAAGTGTGGGGCAAGATTTTCGGCACGATCTCGACGCGCGAGAAGTTCCTCGACATGCGTCTGGAGCTTGCCAAACATGAATGGGCGCGCCTGAAGGCCAATGACTCGCTGGAGTGCCGCAACTGCCACTCGGCGATCGCAATGGATTTCACCAAACAGGCGCCCCGCGCGGCGGCGATCCATGCCAAGTTCCTCGTCACCGGCGAGCGCACCTGTATCGATTGCCACAAGGGCATCGCGCATGAATTGCCTGACATGTCCGGGATCGAGCCCGGCTGGAGCGCCCCGGCCGAACTTCGCGACCGCCATAGCCACCACACGCCCGATGCGGATCGGTTGTCGCGCTATCTGGCATCGGTGAAGGAGACGCAGCCGTAGGGTGAATGAGCGAAGCTGACCCACCCTACGGCACAGCTCAGTTCATCGTGATGTTGGCCTTCTCGATCACGCCCTTCCAGCGCTGCGTTTCGCTGGCGATGTATTTGGCGAAGTCATCCGGCGGGACCGCCACGGCGACGGCGCCGAGTTCGGACATCTTTTTCTTCGTCTCGGGCAACTGCATGAATTCGCGGATCGAGACCGACAGTCTGTCAGTGATGGCCTTCGGCGTGCCGGCCGGTGCCATGAAGCCGTGCCAGGCGACGGCCTCAAAACCCGGCAGGAATTCGGACACCGCCGGCAGGTTCGGATCGAACTCGGCGCGTTTCGGCGAGGCCGTTGCCAGCATCGCGAGCTTGCCGGCCGCCGCATGCGGCAGCAGCAGCGGCACGTTGTCGAAGGCGATATCGATCTGGCCGCTGAGAAGATCGGTCACCATCTGACTCGAGCCCTTGTAAGGCACATGCACCATCTTGGTGCCGGTCATCTGCTGGAACAGTTCGCCGGCAAGATGCTGCGTAGTGCCGACGCCGGCCGAGCCGAATGTCACCTTGTCGGGATTGGCTTTGATATAGGCGATCAGGTCAGGCACCGTGCGCGCCGCGATCCTGGCCGGGTTCACCACCAGCACATTCGGCACCATGCTGATCTGCGCGATCGGCACGAGATCTTTTTCGGGATTGTAGGACAGTTTTGCGCCATACAGCGTCGGATTGATCGACAGCGCCGAGGTGCTGGCAAGGCCGATCGTGTAGCCATCAGGCGTAGCGCGCGCGACGCGGGTGACGCCGATGATACTGCCGGCACCGCCGACATTCTCGATGATGACCGTCGCGCCCATCTTCTTTTGCAGATGTTCCGACACCATGCGCGCAAAGATATCGGCGGTACCGCCGGCGGCAAACGGAACGATGCTGGTGATCGGGCGGCTCGGGTAATTCGCGTCCTGGGCCGTCGCTTGCGTGAGCGTGCCGAGCGTCAGGCAGGCAGCCATCAGGATTGACCGAAGTCTCATTGAACATTCCTCCATGTGTTTTTCTATTTTGATCGTCGGCGTCCTTTGGTGGACGCTCGATATCGCAGGTGGTGACGAACATGACGTCGTCACCACCTGCGCGGTCGCCTAGTTCATCGTGACGTTGGCCTTCTCCATCACACCCTTCCAGCGCAAGGTCTCGCTGGCGATGTATTTGGTGAACTCATCCTGCGGAATGGCGACAGCCACCGCGCCGAGTTCGGCCATCTTCTTCTTGGTTTCCGGCAGGCTCATGAATTCGCGGATTTCCGCCGAGAGTTTGTCGACGATCGGCTTCGGCGTTGCCGCCGGCGCGATGAAGCCGTGCCATGCGACAGCCTCGAAGCCCGGTAGGAATTCGGCGACGGCCGGGACATTCGCATCGAACTCGGCGCGCTTCGGCGTTGCCGTGGCGAGCATCGCCAGCTTACCGCCGGCCACATGCGGCAGCAGCAACGGGACATTGTCGAAGGCGATGTCTATCTGGCCTGATATCAGGTCGGTGACCATCTGGCTTGAGCCCTTATAGGGTACATGGACCATCTTGGTGCCAGTCATCTGCTGGAACAGCTCGCCGGCAAGATGCTGCGACGTGCCAGGTCCGGCCGAGCCGAATGTCACTTTGTCTGGATTGGCCTTCATGTATTCGATCAACTCCGGCACCGTGCGGGCCTTGATGCGATCGGGATTCACCACGAGCACGTTAGGCACGATGCTCACTTGCGCGAAGGCCACCAGGTCCTTCTCCGGCTGGAACTGAAGCTTGCTGCCATAGAGCGAGGGCGCGATCGCCAGCGGCGATGTGCTGGCGAGGCCGATCGTGTAGCCATCAGGCTGCGCCTTGGCGACACGGTTGACGCCGATATTGCCGCCGGCGCCGCCCATATTTTCGACCAGCACGGTAGCGCCGAGTTTCTTCTGCAAATTCTCCGAGACCATGCGCGCGATGATGTCCACGGTGCCACCGGCCGCGAAGGGCACGACGATGGTGATCGGCTTGGTGGGGTATTTCGCATCTTGCGCGCTCGCCTGCCCGACGGCGCCCAAGGCGACGCAGGCGGCCATCAGGATGGATTTGATCTTCATGCGTGTTCCTCTTCTCGAATGAGTGTTCTGATGAATGCTTGCGGCCGCCTCGCTTATTGCGCAGGCAGCACTTTTCCGGGATTCATGATGTCGTTCGGATCGAGCATCTGCTTGACGCTACGCAGCAGCCGCAACTCGGTCGGCTTGGTAACGCGTGCAAGCCGCTCGCGATTGGCAATGCCGATGCCGTGTTCGGCACTGATGCTGCCGCCGAGCGCAACGGTCTCTTCATCGACGATGGTGTTGATGCCGCGGATCGTGTCCTGAATCTGATCCTTCTGGTTCTGTTCGAGGCCTGGAATGATCGCGAGGATGTGGATGTTGCCGTCGCCGATATGGCCATGCATCACGATGCGAGCGTCGGGCCGATAGGCAGCGATGCGCTTCTCCACCTGCGTGACGAACGTCGCCTGCTGCGACAAGGGCACGGCGCTGTCATGCGAGATGACGTAACCGGCGTTCTTGCTGCCTTCCGACACGCTGTGTCGGATCTTCCAGAACGCCGCAGCCTGGGTCTCGCTGGAGGCCACCAGCGCATCGGTGACCAGCTCGCGCTCATAGGCATTACTGAGCAACGCTTCGAGCGCTGCATTCAGATCGACTGACACCAGCGTGTCGACAAGCTCGATCAGCACATACCAGGGCGTATCCAGCTCGAACGGGATGTTCACCAGCGGCAGGTTCTCGGCGATCACCTCGATCTGGCCGCGCGACATCACCTCGAAGGCGCCGATGCGGTCACCGAGTTCGGTACGTGCCTGCGCGAGCAGGTCGAGCACCGCGTCGATGCTGTTCAGCTTGGCGAAGGACACTGCCCTCGCCCGTGGCTTCGGAAACAGCTTCAGCACCGCGCCGGTGATGATGCCGAGCGTGCCTTCGGCGCCGATGAAGAGCTGCTTGGTGTCAAAGCCTGTGGAGTCCTTGCGCAGGGCCGTCATCCCGTCGAGGATCTCGCCATCGGGCAGCACGACTTCGAGGCCAAGCGTGAGTTCGCGTGTGGTGCCGTAGCGCAGAACCGCGGTGCCACCGGCATTGGTGGAGAGATTGCCGCCGATCTGGCAGGAGCCTTCGGCTCCCAGGCTGAGCGGAAACAGGCGGTCGATATCGTCGGCCGCTTTCTGGATGTCGGCAAGGATGCAGCCGGCATCGACGGTGATGGAGTCACCGAGACGGCTGACGCTACGGATCTTGTTGAGGCGATCAAGACGCAACACGATCGTGGTGCGGTCGGCGAGCGGCGTGGCCGCGCCGCACATGCCGGTGTTGCCGCCCTGGGGTACGATGGCAATGCCGGCGGCCGCGCAGGCCTTGACGATGGAGGAGACTTCCTGCGTCGAGCCGGGTTTCACGACGGCCAACGCCTTGCCGTGATAGCGGCCGCGCCAGTCCACTACATAGGGTTCGAAATCGCCGCCGGGGCCGATGACGTGACGGGGGTCGCCGACAATGCCGGCGAGGGTTGCGAGAAATGCGGTATGGTCGGTCAATTCACTCTCCCCGTCACCGGAACGAGAGGTCGAGCAACCGGCCTTCGAACAGGCGGTCGCGCGACGTTTCGAGATGGAGACGCATGGCCGTGCGCGCTGCCTCGGCATCGCGGTCACGGATCGCTTCAAAAATACTGCTGTGTTCCTCGAACACCTGCTCAAGGCCGGGCCGCGGCCCCATCAGCGACAGGCCGTGCAGCTTCATGCCTACAGCGACGTGGTCCTTGAGGGCGTTCAGCGAGGTCGCGAAATAATGATTATTGGTCGCCTCGGACACGGCGAGATGGAAAGCGTAGTCGGCGTCTTCGCGATGCTTGCGCTTCTTCGTCGCCTCGCGCAGCAGGCCGAGCGCTGCTTCCATCTTGCCGAGATTGTCGTCGCTGCGTCGGAGCGCTGCAAAATGCGCGGCATCGGCTTCCATGGTGATGCGGAATTCGAAGCAGCGCTGGATGTCCGCGATGGTCTCCACCCGCGCGAAGCCGAGTGGCTGTTGTTGCGCACGCATCTGGACGAAACTGCCCGCGCCCTGTCGAGACGTGATCAGTCCGTCTTCGCGCAACCGGCCGAGCGCTTCGCGCAGCACCGGGCGGGAGACGTCGAACATGTCGGAAAGTTCGTGCTCGCCAGGCAGCTTCTGGTCCGGTGCGTAGTCGCCATTGGTGATGCGCTGCGCGAGTTCGCCATAGACCTTGTCGACGAGCGAACCACCGCGCGGACGCGGCGCTTCAGGCAATTCAGAGGGATCAATCGGCTTCATGATCGGTCAAACCGCGGCTCACAGGGATGGCGGCGGAGGTTTCGTGTGACAGTCCGATCGCCCGGGAGCGCCGTCGCATGGAAACACTTCCTCGCCCAAAAATTTCGGCGACCATGAGAGGCGACGGCAAACTTGTCAACATGTCAATGTCGTGCGGATAAGCTCTCAGGGTCGTATAGCATTGATATATAACAGTGAAATTGCTTGATCCGATCAGATGTCGTGCTGCATCGCACAAATGCTGATAACTTGTCAGGCTGCTGAAATCGTGGTCGAACGCTCGCTCAATCGGAAAGGACCAGGCGTGACCAACGGACTGAACGGCAAGGCTATCGTGATCATCGGCGCAAGCTCCGGCATCGGCGCTGCCGTGGCGAAGAAATTCGGCGCCCTCGGTGCCAGGCTGATCGTGCACTACAACGGCAATCCGGAAGGCGCCGAGGAAGTGGTCGCGAATATCCGAGCGAGTGGTGGCACAGCCGACCTCGTGCGCGGCGACGTGTCGGAGCGCGCTGAAGCTGCGCGCGTGATCGACGAGGCCCATGCCAAACTCGGTCGCATCGACGTGCTGATCAACAATGCCGGCGCCATGTTCGGCCGCACCTCCATCGCCAATGCCACCGACGAACAGTATGACGACGTGGTCGATCTCAACATCGGCTCGGTGTTCTTCGCCTGCCGCAAGGCCGCGAAGATCATGGAGGCGCAGCGTTCAGGCTCGATCATCAACACGACCTCGGTCGCAGCCCGTAATGGCGGCAGCGGCGGCGCCGGCCTCTATGGTTCGGCCAAGGGTTTTGTCTCGACCATCACGCGTGTGCTGGCGAAGGAACTGGCTCCGTTCAACGTGCGCGCGAATGCGGTGGCACCGGGCGTGATCATGACGCCGTTCCATCAGCGCTATTCGACCGCGGAGCAGCTCGAAGGCGCCCGCCAGGGCATTCCGCTGGGCCGGATCGGCACGCCCGAGGATTGCGTCGGCGCCTATCAGTTCCTCGCCGACGAGACCATGAGCAGCTACATCACCGGTCAGGTCATCGAGGTGAATGGCGGCCAGATCATGCCGTAACGTATTTACCTCTCCCTGCTTGCGGAAAAAAAAACAAGCGCTTCGTTAGAAGAACTCCTGCAACACGCACCCGAAAGAGCACAACGATGACAGCTCCCTTCCCGACCGGCGTCTACTGCGCCGCGACCACCCCCTTCAACGCCGACCTGTCGGTGGATCAGGGCCTGTTCACCTCCCACTGCCAGCGTCTACTCGATGACGGCTGCACCGGTATCGCCATGCTCGGCACGACAGGCGAAGCCAATTCGCTGTCATCACGCGAGCGCATGGCACTGCTGGAAGCCGTGGTGAAATCCGGGATCGCGCCGTCGAAGCTGCTGCCGGGCACCGGTGTTGCGTCGATCATGGAAACGGTTGAACTCACAAAGCACGCTGTCGCCAGTGGTGTCGGGGCCGTCGTGATGCTGCCGCCGTTCTACTACAAGGGTGTGTCCGATGATGGCATCGTCGATGCCTATACGGCTGTGATCGAGCGCGTCGCCGATCCGCGCCTGCGCGTCGTGCTCTATCACATCCCGCAGATGTCGGCGGTGCCGATCTCGCTCGACGTCATCGATCGGTTGCGCAAGCGCTTCCCGGAGATCGTGGTCGGTATCAAGGATTCCGCGGGCGAGTTCGCCAATATGAGCGCCATCGTCGACCGCTTCCCGGGTTTCTCGGTACTGGTCGGCGCCGATCCCCTGATGTTGAAGCTGCTGCCGATGGGCGGCGCCGGCTGCATCACGGCGACCTCCAACCTCGTGAGCCGCGAGCTCGCCACGGTGTTCAATGGTTACAAGGATCCGGCCAAGGCGGCCGAGGTTGCGACTGCGCAGGAGCGTATCGTCGCGGCGCGCAATGCGGTGTCCAGCTATGCGCAGCTTCCCTCGCTGAAGGTGCTGCTGGCGAAGCGCGACAATAATGACAACTGGCTGCGCGTGCGTCCGCCGCTGACAGGCCTCAGCGCTGCCGAAGCGGCCAAGGTCCGCGAGTCGCTGTCCGTCTAGGCAGCAGTTGCTGCGAATGCGCGCCAGCCTTTGGCGCGTAGTTCGCAGGCCGGGCACTTACCGCAGCCATAGCCCCAGTCGTGTAACGCGCCGCGCTCACCGAGATAGCAGGTGTGCGAGTGTTCGCGGATCAGGTCGACGAGGCCCTGCCCGCCGAGCTCATGCGCCAGCGCCCAGGTCGCCGCCTTGTCGCGCCACATCAGCGGCGTGTGCAGCGTGAAATTCTTGGCCATGCCGAGATTGAGCGCCTGCTGCAGCGCCTTGATGGTGTCGTCGCGACAATCGGGATAGCCGGAGTAATCCGTCTCGCACATGCCGCCGATGATGTGGGTGATGCCGCGTCGATAGGCCAGCGCCGCCGCGAATGTCAGGAACACCAGATTGCGGCCGGGCACAAACGTATTGGGCAGGCCGTCGGCCCCCATCTCGATGGCGACGTCACGCGTCAGCGCGGTGTCGGAGATGGCTGATAGCGTCGGGATGTCCAGCGTGTGGCTGTCACCGAGTTTCGTGGCCCAATCAGCATTCAAGGCCTTCACGCCCGCCAGCAGCTTGTCGCGGCTGTCGAGTTCGATGGCGTGGCGCTGGCCGTAAGCGAAGCCGAGCATCTCGACGCGCTTGAAGCGCGCCAGCGCCCAGGCCAGACAGGTTGCGGAATCCTGGCCGCCGGAGAACAGCACCAGCGCGGTTTGATCTGGGAAAGTGTCGCTCATCGGCTGCAGATAGCACTCTGCAGCCCTGTGTGAAAGACAGGCAAAACCGGGCATTTCCGCTGGGCCACGCCGCCGTCCTGCGGCATAGCAAAGGCTCCTGCTGTGAACCGTGGTGCCTCATGACCCCTTCCCGCGATATCGTCGGCCTGATTGAGATCATGGCCCAGTTGCGCACGCCCGTGACGGGGTGCCCATGGGATCTGGAGCAGGATTTCGCGAGTATCGCGCCCTATACGATCGAGGAAGCCTATGAGGTCGCCGATGCCATCGTCAGGCACGATCTCCACGACCTCTGCGACGAACTCGGCGATCTCCTGCTGCAGGTGGTGTTCCACGCCCGGATGGCCGAAGAGCAGAATGCATTCGCGTTCGGCGACGTCGTGGAGGCGATCACCCGCAAGATGATCCGCCGGCATCCGCATGTGTTCGCCGACAAGGACGGCAAGATCGCACCGACGGACGTGAAGGGGACGTGGGGGCGTATCAAGGCCGAGGAAAAGGCTGAACGCGCCGCCCGGCGCGGCGTTGAGGCCACGCCGCCCTCCTCATTCCTCGCCAGCGTCAAGGCCGGGCAACCCGCATTGAGCCAGGCCATGGAGCTGCAGACAAAAGCCTCCAGCGTCGGCTTCGACTGGAATGATCCGCGCGCGGTGCTCGCGAAAATCCGCGAGGAAGCCGACGAGATCGAAGCGGCACTCGATCGCGGCGACCGCGCCGAGGTGGCGGCCGAGACCGGCGACCTGATGTTCGCGCTGGTCAATCTGGCGCGCCATGTGGACGCCGATCCCGAACTCGCATTACGCGGCACCAACGTGAAGTTCGAGCGACGTTTTGGCTATATCGAACAGGCGCTGGCGGCGAAGGGACGGACCCTGCAGGAGGCGTCGCTCGAGGAGATGGATGCGCTGTGGAATGAGGCGAAGGGTAACGAAATCGCGGATTGAATGACTCGCAACCGCTAGGGAACAACCGACGATGACACTGACTGACGTCCTCGGCGGTCTTCTGGCGGGCGGTGTCGGCGGCATGGCGTCCGGCTTGCTCGGTATTACCAGTGGCGGAATCCTCGTCCCGCTGCTGGTGCTCCTGCTTGGCAAAGATCAGCACGTCGCCCAGGGCGTTTCTCTCGTCGTGCAGGTCGTGCCCACCAGTCTTTCCGGCGTCCGCAACTATCAACGCAGCGGCCATCACGTGCCGCCGCGCTGGCTTGCCTGGCTGGCCATCGGATTTGCAGTGGGTGGGTGCGTTGGCGCCTTGATCGCAACAACCGTTTCTGCTCGCGCGCTGCAATGGACTTTTGTCGGCTATCTGCTGGTTCTCGAAGTGATCGTCATCCGTCGGCCGTCACATCCCAAGCTCGAAGGCATTGCAGACGAAGCGAAAGAGGTGCCGTTACGCGGGTCAGCGCTCGTTGCCATCGGCGCGGTCGCGGGCTGGTCGTCGGGATTTCTGGGGATCGGCGGCGGGCTTGCGATCACCGCCTTGATGGCGGGCCTGCTGAAGGTGTCCCAGCATCAATCCCAGGCCCTTAGCCTTGCCGTCACAGCACTGCCCGTCACTTTACCGGCCGCCCTGCTCTATGTGCAGCAGGGCACAGAGCTGCCGTGGCTCACGATTGCAAGTCTGATCATTGGGCTGTGGATCGGTACCGGTCTTGGATCACGGCTGGCGAATCGCATGAGTCAGAGAGCTTTGCGGATGACACTCATCGCTGTCATCGCCGGCATGGCAGTGTTCATGGCGTTTAAAGCTGCCACCTGAACAACAACGGAGTTTCGTCAGGCACTCAGATCCACGACCGGATGCAGCACTGCACTGAACCGACTCATGACGATATCGCGTTTGGTCTCATCGACACGCACCACCATGTCGAAATGGCCGTCGTGCAGTTTTTTCACCAGTACTTCCGCATTGCGATGCAGCCAGCTCACGCCAGCGCCGTCCGCAGCGTCGATCGAAAGATCCAGCGTGATGCGGCTGGCGGCGAGCCGTGTTTCGATGGCAGCGAGCAGATCGTCGATGCCCTCGCCGGTTTCGGCTGAGACCATGAAGCACGGCTTGTCCAGCGGCCGCCGCGCCGCGATATTGGCGAGGTTCTCGCGCTCCTCCGGAGGGAAACGATCGATCTTGTTCCAGACTTCGAGAATGCGCGCTGTTGCATCCGTATCGATGCCGAGCTTGCGCAGCACGTTGTCGACGTCGCTTTGCTGCGCTTCCGCATCCTCATGCGAGATGTCGCGGACATGGAGAATGATGTCGGCTTCTAGTACCTCTTCCAGCGTCGCGCGAAACGCGGCTACGAGCTGGGTCGGCAGGTTGGAGATGAAGCCCACCGTGTCCGACAGCATGGCCTTGCCGCCATGCGGCAGCGTCAGCGCGCGCAGCGTCGGATCGAGGGTCGCGAACAACATGTCCTCGGCCTGCACGTCGGCGCGCGTCAGCCGGTTGAACAGCGTGGACTTGCCGGCATTGGTGTAACCGACCAGTGCAACAACGCGATACGGCACGCGCTGGCGGCCGGCGCGATGCAGGCGCCGCGTCGCCTGGACCTTCTTCAGATCGGCTTCGAGCCGCGCGATGCGGTCGCCGATCATGCGGCGGTCCGCCTCGATCTGGGTTTCGCCGGGGCCACCCATGAAGCCGAAGCCGCCGCGCTGGCGTTCCAGATGGGTCCATGAGCGGACGAGACGGCTGCGCTGATAATTGAGATGCGCGAGCTCGACCTGCAGCGTGCCTTCCTTGGTTTTGGCACGGCGGCCGAAGATTTCAAGGATGAGACCGGTACGGTCGAGCACCTTGGCCTTCAGTTCCTTTTCGAGATTGCGCTGCTGGATCGGCGACAGCGCGCAGTCCATCACCACGATGCCGATCTCGTTCGCCGCGATCAGGCCGGCGATCTCCTCGACCTTGCCCTTGCCGAGATAGGTGGCCGGGCGGATCTGACTCAGCGGCGCGGCAACGGCCTCGACCACGGTGAGGTCAATGGCGCGTGCGAGACCGACCGCCTCTTCGAGCCGGGCTTCCGTATCGCGGACATGAGAATAGGCTTGCGCGTCGGCGTCGCCCCGCCGTTCGCGCAGGTAAGGACCGACCACGAGAACGCGGCCGGTCGATTCGCTGCTGGCCGAGGGCCGGTCAGCAGCATTGCCTTCGAAGCTACGAAATTCCAATCAAGCGTCTCTCAGGAGTTCGCTCAAGCCGGATCCTCGCCACCCTCAAAAAGCTGAATCGGTGCGCCCGGCATGATGGTCGAGATCGCATGCTTATACACCAGCTGCGAGTGTCCGTCGCGCCGGAGCAGAAGACAGAAATTATCGAACCAGGTGACAATGCCCTGCAATTTGACGCCGTTCACCAGAAAGATCGTGAGCGGAGTCTTGGTCTTGCGTACGTGGTTGAGGAAGGTGTCCTGTAGATTTTGTGCGCGGTCTGCCGCCATTTTTTTTAATCCCGCAGTCTGTTTTGTTGCTTTTTTTGAACCCGGCGCAGCCCTCTCCGGGGCCTTACCAAGCTGCCGCACTTTCCCCTGAGATCCCCCTCCGGGAGCGCGACGACGTGATTAGACGGCAGGCGCGCTTTTTAGGCAAGCCGGATCGCGGAATTGGTGCCTAAAAGCCCGGCAAATTTTATGAAATCGCTGCGAATTTATGGAATTCCTGCCTCAGGCGCGTCGCGATACCACCAGGCTTGCCGTCGCCGATCGGTTTGCCATCGATATTGATGACCGGCATCACGATCTGACTCGCCGACGAGACGAAGGCTTCCGCGGCGTCATAAGCCTCTGCCGGTGTGAAGTTCCGCTCTTCCAGCTTGAGCTGCATCGAGGCCAGGACCTCGATCAGCACGGCGCGGGTGATGCCTGCGAGAATGCCTGACGCGGCCGTGCGCGTCACCACCTTGCCGTCCTTGGTGACGATCCAGGCGTTGCACGACGCGCCCTCCGTGACGAAACCGTCGGCGTCGACATACCAGGCTTCATAGGCGCCCTTGTCGCGGGCTTCCTGTCGCGCCAGCACATTGGGCAGCAGGCCAACGGTCTTGATGTCGACGCGCGGCCAGCGATTCTCCGCCGTGGTGATGACCTTCACGCCCTTGGCAGCAGTCGCCTGGTTCTTGGCGAAGTTGAGCGATTTCGCCGTCACGACCACGCTGGGTTTCACGTCCGGCGACGGAAATCCGTGATCGCGATGGGCGACGCCGCGGCTGATCTGCAGATAGACGATGCCGTAATTGATGCGGTTGCGGCGGATCACTTCCTGCATCACCACCTTGAGCGATGTCAGCGGCATTGCCTCGGCGATGCGCAGCTCCCGCAAGGAGCGCTGCATGCGCGCAATATGGCGAGGAAAGTCGACCATCTTGCCGCCGATGATCTCGCAGACCTCGTAAATGCCATCGGCGAACTGATAGCCGCGGTCCTCGACGTTCACGGCGGCATCGCGCAGGTTGACGTATTGACCATTCACATAGGCGATGCGCGACATGTTCGTTCCGAGGCTTGAGTTGAAGCTTGAGGTGAGGTGAGTGATTTAGCCGACGCCGAGCGCCTTGAGCTTGCGGTGCAAAGCGGAGCGCTCCATGCCGACGAATTCAGCGGTGCGCGAGATATTACCCGAAAAACGGCTGATCTGCGCAATCAGATAATCGCGTTCGAACACTTCGCGGGCTTCGCGCAGCGGCAGGCCCATGATGTGTTCGCCATTGTTGCTGGTCGGCATCGACGGCACCATCGAGCCCACGTCCTGCGGCAGCATGTCGGCGGTGATGATCACTTCCGGCCCGCCGCCGGCCAGGATCATGACGCGTTCGACGTTGTTGCGAAGCTGGCGGATATTACCCGGCCAGACATGGGACTGCAGGACCGCCATGGCGTCCTCGCCGATCTGTCGCTTCGGCAGGCCCGTCGCGATGGAGATCTGCTCCATGAAATATTCGATGAGCTCCGGAATATCCTCCCGATGCTCGGACAGCGGCGGCACGCGGATCGGCACCACCGAGAGGCGATGATAAAGATCCTCACGGAAACGACCTTCGGCGATTTCCTCTTCGAGATTACGCGCGGTCGACGAGATGATGCGGACGTCGACATTGACCTTGGTGGTGCCCCCTGCCCGCATGAAGGTCTGGTCGACCAGCACGCGCAGGATCTTGTTCTGGGTCTCGCGCGGCAGATCGCCGATCTCGTCGATGAACAGCGTGCCGCCATGGGCTTCTTCCAGAGCGCCAGCCTTGCGCGCCTGTTCGCCATTGGACTGTTCGATGCCGAACAGTTCGACTTCCATGCGCTCCGGCGTAATCGCTGCTGCGTTGATGACGACGAACGGCCCCGTGGAGCGGGCAGAGGCCGTGTGCAGCGTGCGCGCGGCGAGCTCCTTGCCGGCGCCCGACGGGCCGACGATGAGAATGCGGCTATTGGCCTTGGCGGCGCGATCGATGGTCTGGCGCAGCTGATTCATGGCGGCCGAGCGCCCCGTCAGCGAATTGGCGACCGGCGCGAGTTGCTTCAGTTCCTTGACTTCGCGTTTCAGGCGCGAGGTTTCCAGCGCGCGCGTCGCCACAAGGATAAGCCGGTCAGCCTTGAACGGCTTTTCGATGAAGTCGTAGGCGCCGCGCTTGATCGCTGCGACGGCGGTTTCGATATTGCCGTGGCCTGAGATCATCACCACAGGCAATTCGGGATTGTCGCGTTTGACCTGCTCAAGCAGTTGCAGGCCGTCGAGCTTGCTGCCCTGCAGCCAGATGTCGAGAAACACCATGTTGGGGCGGCGATTGGCGATTTCCGCGAGCGCGGAATCGCTGTCTCGTGCGGTGCGGGTGGTGAAGCCCTCATCGTCCAGAATGCCCGCAACAAGATCGCGAATATCGGCTTCGTCGTCGACGATCAGAATGTCATTTGCCATGGGTCAAAATATCCTGGTCACGTTTATTCTTGTCAGTTGCCGGTAGCGGCTTTGATCTTCGGTTCGTCATCAGGCGGGGATTCCGGTTCACTCTTGTCTGCGTCAGCCTTCTGACCGGAGATAGAAAACCGCAGTCGCATCCAGGCACCGCGCTGTCCTGGACGAACACTCGATGCGTCGCCAAGTTCGATGCCTCCACCATGATCCTCGAGCACCTTGCCGACGATCGCGAGGCCGAGGCCAGTGCCCTTCTCGCGAGTCGTGACATAGGGTTCGAGCAAACGCGACCTGTTGACGGTCGGCAGACCGATGCCGTTGTCAATCACGTCGATCAAGATCATGTCGTTCTCGCGCGACGCTGTGACATCAATACGACCTTTACCGAGTTCTTCTGGCGGCACGGCCTCTATCGCCTCTGTCGCATTCTTGATGATATTGGTGAGCGCCTGCGAGATCAGCCGGCGGTCGAACCGCGCGCGCATCGGCTCTTCCTTGATCTCGGCGGAGATGTCGAGGTCGGGGTGACCGACCCGCATCAGGAATACGGCCTGACGCACAGTGTCGGCGACATCCTCACCCTCGATCACGGGCTTGGGCATGCGCGCAAAGCGCGAAAATTCGTCGACCATGCGCCGGATATCGTCGACCTGCCGGACGATGGTGTCGGTGCATTGTTCGAAGATCGCCTTGTCATCGACGATGACCTTGCCGAATTTGCGCTTGATGCGTTCGGCGGAGAGCTGGATCGGCGTGAGAGGATTCTTGATCTCATGCGCGATGCGGCGCGCCACGTCGGCCCAGGCCGAGGTGCGCTGTGCAGAGACGAGTTCGGTGATGTCGTCGAGGGTGATGATGTAGCTGTCGCGCGACTGGCTGGTCTGTTCGGCGCTGACGCGCACCGACAGATTGCGCTCTTGCCCGTCGCGGGTGATCGTCACCTGCCCCTGCACCAGCCGCTGCGATCCCTCGCGTGCGGTCTGCATCAATTCATCGAGCTCGGGAATGATCTCGTGCAGCGGGTGGCCCAGCGTCTCGGACTCCGAATGTCCGACCAGCTTCTCGGCCGAGCGGTTGAGAATGCCGATCATGTTCGAGCCATCGACGCCGATGATGCCGGCGCTGGCCGATGACAACACGGCCTCGATGAAACGGCGGCGACTGTCGATGACGTCGCTGGCGCTGACCAGTTCGTCACGCTGGGTGCGCAGCTCCTGCGTCATCTTGTTGAAGGTCTCGCCGAGATGAGCGAGATCGCCCTCGGACTGGATCACCGGTACCTGGACATGAAGATCACCGGTCGAGACCATGTTCGCAGCGCCCATCAGGCGGCGGATCGGCGCCACCAGCCAGTTGGCGAAATTCAGTCCGATCAGCACGGCGGACATCAGCACCGTCAGTGCGATCACGGTGAACATCAGCGCGAAGGCGACCTGAATGCCGAGCCTGCGCGATTCCAGTTCGGCATATTCGGCCGCGCCGGCCTGGCTCTGGTTCATCTGCGCGACCACGCGCGGATCGAGCTTGCGGGCGACATAGAGGAACATGTTGTCGAACGCGCGCAATCGGATCACGGCGGCGACGTAATTTCCCTCGGGGATCACAGCGATGGCCGGCTCGGACGCGCTGACATTGACGAGGAAGTCTGCCGGCGGCGGTGAGAATTCCTGTTTGATGCCGGGCTGGTCGGGTTCGATGACGTTGCGATCCTTGTCGATCAACATGGCGCCCGGCAGATTGCGCGCGGTTGCATTTGCCATCATCAACGAACGGAACGTACCGCGGTCCTGATAGAAAAGCGGTTGGATGCGCGCGAGATCGTCGGCCATACCGAGGATATCACCGCCAATCAACTGGCCGTGCTCGTGCAGATAAGCGCTGGCAATCACGAGCGAATTGTTGATGACCGCCTTGGTCGGGCCGGAGAACAGCCGGTCGAGGCCGCGGTCGAGGGTCACATTGGCGACGATCGAGACGAGCACCGCCGGCAGCACAGCGATCACCGAGAACAGGCTGACGATCTGGACATGCAGCCGGGCCGCCGCCCTGCCCCTGCGACGCGCCTGGACGACCTTCCAGATCTCCCGCGCGATGATCAGGACCAGCAGGAGGACGCTGGCGGCATTGATCAGCAGAAAGGTGACGACGACCTGATGGGTCGGTGCGATCGGCGTAAGGCCATTCAGAACGAGGAAGGTCAGGCATGACGACAGGAGTGCCAAGCCAACGGCCAATGGCACGAACAGCCGCCGCAGGGTCCACCTGCGCGGCTCCGCCATCGACGGTTCATAGGCTGTAGCCGACGTGTCTGCGCTGGTCATTCCGACAATGTGGTGAGCGTGGACGCCGTGCGGCTGCCGGAGACAGCCCGGACCGCACTGATGCAATCATACAACAATGTTGCCCAATTACGACAAATCCACGGCGCAGACTAGCTAACGAAAACGCATACCCTGCGTTTTCGTTTGTTTTTGCGTCTCAAACCCTGGAATTGCTCGATCCCGCTGCCGGGATCAGCCGCCGGTTCGATAGACTTGGATATCGAGATCGCGAATCTTCTTCCGCAGCGTGTTGCGGTTGAGGCCGAGCAGATCCGCAGCGCGAATCTGGTTGCCACGGGTCGCGGCCAGTGCTGCGGTCAGCAGCGGTACCTCGATCTCGCGGAGAATGCGGTGATAGAGGCCCGGCGGCGGCACGCCGTTCGGGAAGCCGGAGAAGTGCGAGGACAGATAGACCTCGACGGCACCACCGAGATTATCCACGCCGGTCGGCGCGCTACCACCCGAGGCCACAGCGGGCGGCGCCAGTTCGCCGTCGATCACCGAGCCGGTAATGACGTCCTGCGGATAGAGTGCTGCCAGACGGCGCGCGAGGTTTTCCAGTTCGCGAACATTGCCCGGCCAGCGATGCTGCTTCATGCGCTCGAGCGCCAAAGCGTCGAGCTTCTTCGGCGGCAGGCCGTCCTTCTCCGCGAGTGCAAAGAAGTGGCGGATCAGATCGGGCAGATCCTCGATGCGCTCGCGCAGCGGCGGCAGGCGCAATGGCACGACGTTGAGGCGGAAAAACAGATCCTCGCGGAACAGGCCCTGCTGGATCAGGATGCGTAGATCCTTGTTGGAGGCGGCGACGATACGCACGTCGGTCTTGATCGGCGTGCGGCCGCCAACCGTCGTGTATTCGCCCTGCTGCAACACGCGCAGCAAACGGGTCTGGGCTTCCATCGGCATATCGCCGATTTCGTCTAGGAACAGTGTGCCGCCTTCAGCCTGCTCGAAGCGACCGGTGGCGCGGGCATTGGCGCCGGTGAAGGCGCCGCGCTCGTGGCCGAACAGTTCGGACTCGATGAGGTCGCGCGGGATCGCCGCCATGTTGACCGCAACGAACGGGCCATTGCGGCGCTTGCCGTAGTCGTGCAGCGCGCGGGCCACCAGTTCCTTGCCGGTGCCGGACTCGCCGGAGATCATCACCGTCAGATCGGTCTGCATCAGGCGGGCGAGGACGCGGTAGATTTCCTGCATCGCCGGCGAACGGCCGACCAGCGGGATCGAGTCGAACTCGCCGTCATCGGCGTGGCTTGCGACACGCTCCTTCGGCTCGGACAGCGCGCGACCGACGATGGCGATCAATTCCTTCAGATCGAACGGCTTCGGCAGATATTCATAGGCACCGCGCTCGGAGGCGCGGATCGCGGTCATGAAGGTGTTCTGCGCGCTCATCACGATAACCGGCAGATTGGGCCGCATCTTCTTGATACGCGGCAGCAGATCGAACGCGTTTTCGTCAGGCATCACCACGTCGGTGATCACAAGGTCGCCCTCGCCCTGGCTGACCCAGCGCCACAACGTGGCTGCGTTCCCGGTCAGGCGAACCTCATATCCGGCGCGCGATAGCGCCTGATTGAGGACGGTGCGGATCGCCGTATCATCGTCCGCAACCAGAATGCTACCTGCAGCCATCGTTAGTCCTCGTCTTACGTCTGTGAGGTGTGCGTCGGTGCCGCGGGGGCATCGGCGCTGCTCGGATCAAGGGTCTTGTCGTCCAATTTCTTGGCGGGGTTGAACATCGGCAGCAGCACGCGAAAAGTCGTCTTTCGTGGCTGAGATTCACATTCGATGATCCCACCGTGATCGCCGACAATCTTCGCTACCAATGCAAGACCCAGGCCGCTTCCGGTCGGTTTGGTGGTGACGAAGGGATCGAACAGGTTGGGCAGCAGATCTTCGGGAACGCCGGGGCCGTTGTCCTTGACACAGAATTCCAGCGGCAGCGAGACGCGCGATTTCTTGCCCGGCACAGACAGGCGGACGCCCGGCCGGAACGCGGTGGTGAGCTGGATCTCGCCATCGGAGCCGAGATCGACGATGGCTTCCGCGGCGTTCTTCACCAGATTCAGGAACACCTGAATGAGCTGGTCCTGATTGGCCAGCACCGGCGGCAGCGACGGGTCGTAATCCTCGATGAAGCGGATGTTGCGGGCGAAGCCGGACTGCGCGAGGCGCTTCACGTGATCGAGGACGGAGTGAATGTTGACCGGGCCACGCGCCACCGGGCGGTCGTCGCCGAACACTTCCATGCGATCGACCAGCGTCACGATGCGATCGGCTTCGTCCATGATCAGGCGTGTCAGCATGCGGTCTTCCGACGATGCCGACTGCTCAAGTAGCTGAGCGGCTCCGCGAATGCCCGACAGCGGATTCTTGATCTCATGCGCCAGCATGGCCGCCAGCGCGATCACCGAACGCGCAGCGCTGCGATGGGTGAGCTGACGGTCCATCTTGTCGGCAATGGTGCGTTCCTGCAGCATCACCACAATATGGCCGGGACGCTCGGTGAGCGGCGCGACATGCAGATCGACCTGACGATCGCCGCCGATGCGCGGTGTGCCCAGATCCACCTTGTATTCGTTCACCGGCGAACCGGCGGCGCGAACCTGATCGATCAGCGCCAGCAGCGGACTGCCGAATGGCACCAGTTCTTTCAGAGACTGCCTGCGCAAGAACTGCGTAGAAATCTCGAAAAAGGATTCCGCAGCCATATTGGCGTCGACAATCTTGCCATCGGGCGCGATCAGGATCACCGGATTAGGTAGCGCGTTGAGAATGGCCTCACTGTCGGTCGGGACAGGGCGACGGTGCTCTGCGGCGTTCATGCGGCAGCACTCCATGCGAAATCATCAAAAGCGTCATTCAGAGACCGCTGCACACCGGAGGGATCTTCGGATGTAAGGATCTTCTGTCGCCAGGTCTTCAGGGTCTCGGTCGGCGCGCAGCTCGTAGCCGCTGCCGCATCAAGCGCCCAGCCGAGATGCTTGCGTGCGTGACGCAGGCCGATGCGCAGGCCGTAGTGACGGACCACATCGTCGTATAGGGCGCAGATATAAGCGAGTTGCTGCTGCAGCGACGGCACGGCTTCCGCGATGCCGGTTTCAAGACGTCGGCCGATCTGGCCGGGCAGCCACGGCATACCCTGCGCGCCCCGACCCATCATCACGGCATCGGCGCCGGACATCTTCAGAGCACTCACCGCCTTGTCGTAGGAGGTGATGTCACCATTGACGATGACGGGAATGCTGACGGCGTCCTTCACCGGGCGCACGGCGCTCCAGTCTGCCTCGCCCTTGTAGAACTGGCATCGCGTGCGACCGTGCACGGTGATGAGCTGCACACCCGCCTGCTCTGCGCGCTGCGCAAGCTCAGGCGCGTTCAGCATGCGATCGTCCCAGCCCAGGCGCATCTTGAGAGTCACAGGCACTTTCACGGCAGCGATGGTCGCCTCGATCAGCTTCAACGCATGATCGAGGTCGCGCATCAGCGCGGAGCCGGACTGACCACCAGTCACATGCCGCGCCGGGCAGCCCATATTGATATCGATGATGTCGGCGCCGGCCGCTTCGGCCACACGGGCCCCCTCGGCCATCCAGTGGGTCTCACAGCCTGCCAGCTGGACCACGTGTGGGCCGATCCCGGTGGCTTCGCAGCGCAATACCGACATGGGACGACCATTGACGAGATCGTTGCTGGCGGTCATTTCTGACACGACGAGGCCGGCCCCGAGTTCGGCGGTCAGCCTGCGGAACGGCGCATCGGTGATACCCGACATTGGCGCCAGAACGACCCGGTTGGCGATCTCGATGCCACCGATTTGTAACGGCTTGCTGTATACTGAGTCCGGGGTGGTCACAGACGTGCTCGTCGTTGTCTCGTCCGCTGCATTGCGGGCATAGGGCGCATAATGCGCACATTTGTTGTGCAGTCAACCGTCATGCCTACACATTAGACAGAAGCGCTCATTTTGCAAGTGCAGTGCAGCAATGCACTCTTATGCAGCCACGAGAATGTAATCATACTGTTTTTGCGTGCGGCCGTGCTAAGGGCTGTGCGATCACCGCTTACCCCTTAATCACCTGACCCTGATGACAAAATCACCTAATCCTGCCGGTTTGAAGACAGCCGCCATTATCGTTGCCGCCGGCCGCGGCCTCCGTGCCGGCGCCGGTGGACCGAAGCAATATCGCATGATCGGAGGCCGCAGCGTTATTTCGCGCGCTATGGAGCCGTTTTGCAACCATCCCCAGGTCTTTGCGGTCCAGCCGATCACCAATCCTGACGATATCGCTGTGTTCAACGAGGCGGTCATCGATTTGAGGTATCATGTTCCTGCCAGTGGCGGTGCGACGCGTCAGGCGTCGGTGCATGCTGGACTCGAAGCGCTGGCAGATCACGCGCCGGACATCGTGCTGATTCACGATGCAGCCCGCCCGTTCGTAACCCCTGCTTTGATCGAGCGCGCGATTGCCGCGGCACAGATCACTGGCGCTGCGGTGCCCGGTGTCGCCGTTACCGATACGATCAAACAGGTCAACGAGGCCGGACACGTGGAAGCGACGCCGGACCGTGCACGCTTGCGCAGCGCGCAAACGCCACAGGCATTTCGTTTTGATGTCATCCTTGAAGCGCATCGTCGTGCTGCAAAGGAAGGCCGCGATGATTTCACCGACGATGCCGCGCTCGCCGAATGGGCGGGATTGACCGTGGCAACCTTTGAAGGCGATCTTGCAAATATGAAGCTCACGACTCCCGAAGATTTCATTCGCGAAGAAGCGCGTCTCGCCGCCTCGCTCGGTGATATCCGCATGGGCACGGGCTATGACGTGCACGCCTTCGGCGACGGCGATCACCTGATGATCTGCGGCGTCCGTGTGCCGCATACGCGCGGCTTCCTTGCTCACTCAGATGGCGACGTCGGCTTGCATGCGCTGGTCGATGCGATCCTGGGCGCGCTGGCTGACGGCGATATCGGTTCGCACTTCCCGCCGAGTGATCCCCAGTGGAAGGGCGCGGCGTCCGACAAGTTCCTGAAATACGCCGTGGGGCGCGTGACCGCACGTGGCGGCCGTATAGCCAATCTTGAAGTGACGTTGATCTGCGAGCGACCCAAAATCGGTCCGCTGCGCGATGCGATGCGCGCGAAGATCAGCGAGATCTCCGGTGTGGCATTGTCACGCGTCGCGGTGAAGGCGACCACCAGCGAACGTCTCGGCTTCACCGGCCGTGAAGAAGGTATCGCCGCGACTGCGGCTGCTACCATTCGCCTTCCCTGGATGGACTGACATGGCAGCGAGCGACGCACGAGCCCTCTCCCGCGCGCTGCTCGATCTCTGCCGCAGCCGCAAGCTGACGATCGCGACCGCTGAGTCCTGCACCGGCGGCCTCGTCGCTGGCGCACTGACCGAAATTCCCGGCTCGTCCGACGTGATCGATCGCGGCTTCGTCACCTATTCCAATGCGGCCAAACACGCGATGCTCGGCGTCAAGACTGCGACGCTCGACAGCTTTGGTGCGGTCAGCAAGGAGACCGCGATCCAGATGGCGGTCGGTGCGCTCGAAGAAGCGGATGTCGATCTCGCGGTCTCGATCACGGGAATCGCTGGCCCCGGAGGCGCAACGCCGGGCAAGCCGGTCGGCCTCGTGCATTTTGCCGTTGCGTCGCGTGACGGTCGCATCGTCAACAAGGAATGCCGTTTCGGCGCCATTGGCCGCGGCGCGGTGCGTCAGCGTTCCGTGCTTGAAGCTCTGCGGATGCTGATGGAATTGGCACGTGGCCCGCAGCCGCCAGCCAAGAAGCGCGAAGCCGCCAGTCTCGCTCGGCCAAGGGTGGCAAGGTCGCCGCGACGGACCGCCGTCAAACGACGCAGGCCGACCGCGCCGCTAAAAAAGCCGACGACTAAGAAGTAGACGGAACGCCCGTGACGCGCGGCACACGATAGACTTCATCCGCGCGCTTCTCGAAGGCTACGGCAAAGCGCTGGAATGCCGCGTCGAACATCGTTCCCATCAGCATCGCCAGCATGCGGCTCTTGAACTCATAGGCAATGAAGAAGCCGACGTCGCATTCCTGACCTTCAGCCTTCGGCTCAAAGGTCCAGCGGTTTTCGAGATTGCTGAACGGACCGCGCAGATATTCGACCATGATCTTCAGGTTCGGCCGATCCAGCGTCACGCGGCTGGTGAAGGATTCCTGCACCAGCTTGAACGACACGGTCATGTCGGCAACGATGACCTCGGTGCCACTCTCATGCGGCGTGCGCTGGCGAATCTTCAGCGACTTGCACAACGGCACGAATTCCGGATAGCGCTCGACATCGGCAACCAGATCGAACATCTGGGAGGCGCTGTGGCGCACGCGGCGCTTGTTGGCAAATCTCGGCATTGTCGCGTTCTCAGCGCGCGAGAGCGGCGCGCGCAGCCTGCAGCTTGGCGAAATCCTCGCCGGCATGATGCGACGAGCGCGTCAGCGGGCTCGCCGACACCATCAGGAAGCCCTTGGTGTAGGCGACTTTCTCATAGCCCGCGAATTCATCCGGCGTGACGTAGCGCGACACCACGTGATGCTTGCGCGTCGGCTGCAGATACTGGCCGATGGTCAGGAAGTCGATATCGGCCGAGCGCATGTCGTCCATCACCTGCAACACCTCGTGGCGCTCCTCGCCGAGGCCGACCATGATGCCGGACTTGGTGAAGATGGTCGGGTCGAGTTCCTTGACCTTCTGCAGCAGGCGCAGCGAATGGAAGTAGCGCGCGCCGGGGCGCACCGTCAGATAGCGCGACGGCACGGTTTCCAGATTGTGGTTGAACACGTCCGGTTTCGCCGCGACGACGACTTCGAGGGCGCCGGGCTTGCGCAGGAAGTCCGGCGTCAGGATTTCAATCGTGGTCGTAGGACATGCCGCGCGAATGGCACGAATCGTTTGCGCAAAATGCTCGGCGCCGCCATCGGCGAGATCGTCGCGGTCCACCGAGGTGATGACCACGTGATGCAGGCCGAGCTTGCGGACGGCTTCGGCGACATGCTCGGGCTCCATGCCGTCGAGAGCGTTGGGCATCCCCGTTTTCACGTTGCAGAACGCACAGGCGCGGGTGCAGGTGTCACCCATGATCATGAAGGTGGCGTGCTTCTTCTGCCAGCACTCGCCGATATTCGGGCAGCCGGCTTCCTCGCACACGGTAACAAGGCCGTTTTCCTTGACGATCTTGCGGGTGTCGCCATAGCCACGGCTGGTCGGCGCACGGACCCGGATCCAGTCCGGCTTCGGCGGCGAGAACGAATCCGGCCGATTCACTTTTTCAGGGTGACGTGGGCGGAGCGGCGTGGTGGATACGGTATCGAGGACGACGACCATGAACTGTCCGTTCTGAGTGAAACCTTAGGTAATCCGCCGGGCCCTGTCCTGCAACCCGCCCTCGCCTTGCCAGGCCCTGCATCGTAACATAGCAGGCAGAATGGCTCCAAAACCTCACCAAATCCCCCAAAAGCTCGGCAAGGCACTCAAACGCAGCTTTTTCGCGCGGAGCGTGCACGATGTGGCCCCCGAACTGATCGGTGCGACGCTCTTGGTGGACGGCATCGGTGGCGAGATCGTCGAGGTCGAGGCCTATCATCACACCGAGCCCGCGGCCCATTCCTTCAACGGGCAGACGCCGCGCAACCAGATCATGTTCGGGCCGCCCGGCTTTGCCTATGTCTACCGCTCCTACGGCATCCACTGGTGCGTGAATTTCGTCTGCGAGGCCGAGGGGGCGGCCAGCGCGGTGCTGATCCGGGCCCTGCAGCCGACCTTCGGGATTGGCGAGATGCAGCTGCGGCGACGGCTGCAGGATGAGCGCATGCTGTGCTCCGGGCCTGGCAAGGTCTGCCAGGCGCTGGGGATCAGTATCGCGCATAACGGGCTGGCTTTGGATAAGCCGCCGATCGCGCTTCATGCCCGCACCGAAGTACCGGACATCGTCGCTGGCATCCGCATCGGCATCACCAAGGCCGTGGAATTGCCGTGGCGCTACGGGGTGAGAGGCTCGCGTTATCTCAGCAAGCCGTTTGCGAGGTAGCTATAACGCGGCGCTTCGAAGAAGCGCCGCTCACACCGCGTTCTTGAGCCGCTCCAGCGCTTCCAGCGTCTTGGCCTTGCGGGCCTCGGCCGCCTCGCGCTTCTCGCGCTCTTCCTCGACGATCTCTTCGGCCGCGTTGGCGACGAATTTCTCGTTGGAGAGTTTGGCATCGGCGCGCTTGATGTCGGCCTCGGCTTTCGCGAGCTCCTTGTCGAGGCGGGTCTTCTCGGCGCCGAGATCGATCACGCCCTTCAACGGTAGCGCTGCGACCTCGCCGCGGATCAGGAGCTGCACGGCGCCCTGCGGCGCGACATCGGCGAAGGATATGTCGCCGAGACGAGCGAGGCGCTTGACGACATCGCTCCAGCGCTGGGCACGGGCTTGAGTTTCCGCAGAAGCGCCGGCCAGCACCAGTGGCGTCAATGTTGCCGGCACGATGTTCATCTCGGCACGCACCGAACGAACCTCCGTCACCAGGTCGATGACCCAGCCGATTTCGGCTTCGGCGGCGTCATCCTTGAAATCGGCGACCGGTTCGGGATCTCCCATCAGGATCGGCGCGACGATCGGATCGCTCGCGGCGGTCGCGATGATCAGCGCTTCCTGCTCGCGCGTCAGGCCGCTCGCCTTGCGCGACCACGGCGCCAGCGCCAGCAGACCGTCGCGCGGCGCCGTCACGGCCCAGAGTTCTTCCGTGATAAACGGCATGAACGGATGCAGCAGCTTCAGGATCTCATCGCGGGCCCAAGCGACCATCGCGCGGGTTTCGGTCTTGGCCGGACCGTCCTCGCCCATCATGAATGGCTTGGCGAGTTCGAGATACCAGTCGCAATACACGTTCCAGACGAAGCGATAGGCCGCGCCCGCCGCATCGTTGAAGCGATAGGCTTCGATGGCTTCGGTGACTTCGCGCGTTGCCTTTACGGTCTCATGCGCGATCCAGCGGTTGAGCACTTCCTTGGCCTTGGTCGGATCGAAGCCCGCCGGCAACACGCACTCGTTCATCTCGGCGAAACGGCAGGCATTCCAGAGCTTGGTCGCGAAGTTGCGATAGCCTTCGACGCGCTGGGTCGCGAGCTTGATGTCGCGGCCCTGTGCGGCCATCGCAGCCAGCGTAAACCGTAGCGCGTCGGCGCCGTACTGGTCGATCAGGTTCAGGGGATCGATGACGTTGCCCTTCGACTTCGACATCTTGGCGCCCTTCTCGTCGCGGACGAGGGCGTGGATGTAGACGGTCGGGAACGGCACGTCCTTCTTGAAGTGCATGCCCATCATCATCATCCGGGCGACCCAGAAGAAGATGATGTCGAAGCCGGTGACCAGCACATTGGTGGGATAGTAGCGATCCACATCGACCGAGCTCTGCGGCCAGCCCAGCGTCGAGAACGGCCACAGCGCCGACGAGAACCAGGTGTCGAGCACGTCTTCATCGCGCGTGATGAAGCCCTCGCGCTTCGCCGTATCGAGCGCCATATCGTGGCCCTGCTCTTCCGTGATCACCTCCTGCTCGACATAATAGCCGAGCGCGTTGCCGACCGCTTCTTCCTCGGTTTCGGCGACGAATACCTTGCCATCCGGGCCGTACCAGGCCGGGATCTGATGACCCCACCAGAGCTGGCGCGAGATGCACCATGGTTGGATGTTCTCCATCCATTCGTAATAGGTCTTTTCCCAGTTCTTCGGCACGAACTCTGTCGCGCCGGTGCGCACAGCGGCGATCGCCGGCTGCGCCATGGTCTTGGCGTCGACATACCACTGGTCGGTCAGATAGGGCTCGATGACGACGCCGGAGCGGTCACCATGCGGCACCATATGCGTGTTGGGCTCGATCTTCTCGAGGAAGCCGAAATCTTCCAGCCGCTGCACGATGGTCTTGCGCGCCTTGAAGCGCTCGATGCCGTGAAGTTCTTCGACGAGCTCCGACGCCGCTTCCGGCAGGCCGCGGAGATAGTCCTCGTTGTCGGCGAGTGCGAGCTTGCCTTCGATATCGAGGATGCTGATGCGTGCAAGGCCGTGGCGGTTGCCGACTTCGAAGTCGTTGAAGTCATGCGCCGGCGTGATCTTCACCGCGCCAGAACCCTTCTCCGGGTCGGAATATTCGTCGGCGACGATCGGGATCAGACGGCCGACCAGCGGCAGAACCACGTTCTTGCCGATCAGATGGGTGTAGCGTTCGTCATCCGGATTCACGGCGACGCCGCTGTCGCCGAGCATCGTCTCGGGACGCGTGGTCGCAACGGTGATGAACGAGGTCGGATCTTCCGGATCGAAGCTCTTGCCTTCGAGCGGATAGCGCAGATGCCAGAGGTTACCCTTGACCTCGACCTGCTGGACTTCGAGATCGGAAATCGCGGTCAGCAGCTTCGGATCCCAGTTCACAAGGCGCTTGTCCTTGTAGATCAGGCCCTCGCGGTGCAGCTGCACGAACACCTTGATGACGGCCTCGGACAGGCCCTCGTCCATGGTGAAGCGCTCGCGCGACCAGTCGCAGGAGGCGCCGAGGCGCTTCAACTGATTGACGATGACGCCGCCGCTCTCGGCCTTCCACTTCCAGACGCGTTCGAGAAATGCCTCGCGGCCCATGTCGCGACGACCGGGCTCCTGGCGCTCCATCAACTGGCGCTCGACCACCATCTGGGTCGCGATGCCAGCATGGTCGGTGCCGGGCTGCCACAGCACATCGCGGCCGCGCATGCGCTCGAAACGACAGAGCACGTCCTGCAGCGTGTTGTTGAGGGCGTGGCCCATATGCAGCGAGCCGGTGACGTTCGGCGGCGGGATCACGATCGTATAGGGCTCGGCATCCACCCGGTCCGCGCGGCCCGCCTTGAACGCGCCTTCGGCTTCCCAGGCAGCGGCGATGCGGGTCTCGATATCGGCGGGCTGATAGGTCTTTTCGATCATGACAATTCAATCAAATCAGGGGTTTTTGGCCACGGTTTTGAGGCCTGGGGCGAACGCAGGAAGCCGATGGCGCTAGAAACCCGCCAGCGCGGCTCAAGTCAACATATAGGGCTGTTTAGCCATCCCGGAGGGCCAAACGAAGGCCCCGAAAGGCCGTCGTTGCCTGTCTCGCGGGCCTAGCGGCCGCCGCCGCGTGAGACGCGCTCGATCTCAGCCTTGACGATGCGCTCGACGAGGCCCGGCAGGTTGTCGTCCAGCCAGGACTTCAGCATCGGACGCAGCATCTCCTTGACGAGATCCTCAAGGGTCCGCGCGTTGTTGCTCAGGACCGTATTTGCCAACGCATTGAAGGCCGACTCCACGGACGACACGGTGCTGTGTGACAGAATCTGCTGCTGCGGTGCGACCGGGGGCGGATCATAGGACGGCGGGTCGAAGCGCGGTGCGGGTCGTTGGCTACTGGCGGCGACAGCTTCGGCGAATTCGAGGTCGTCATCCGGCTCGACATGCTGGAATGCGGGTTCCGGCTCGGGGTCGGCGACCACCATCTCGTCGGTCAGTTCGAACACATCACCGTCGGGCTGCGCCGGGCGCACCTCTTCCTCGGTGGTCGCGGCTTCCAGACTGGCCAACATCGCGTCGATGTCGTCCTGGCTGTTGGAGGCAGCAGGCTCCGGCGGCGGTGGCGCGGGCTTCGGGGCTGGCGGCGGTGCTTTGGCGGCAGCAGCCTGCGCGGCAGGAATCGCCGACGGCGGGATGTCTGTCATCGCAGCAGGCTTGGCTGCAGGAGCCGGCTTGGGCGGCGGGGGAGGAGCAACTTCGGCGACGGCCGGCTTCGCTTCGTCGTCGGCGATGATACGTCGGATCGACGCCAGAATCTCCTCCATCGAGGGCTCCTGGACCTTTGCAGGTTGCGTCATGTCCGACTCCGCATCATCAACGCTCTCGTCAATATTTTACACCAGACGAGGCTGAATTTGCGGGTTGTCGTTTTGACGACCGTTCGATTCAGCGCGCAAGCCTGACTTGTCCCCAAGATCAAGCGACGCCTGACCACCAACTGTCGCGCGGGAAATGCCCAAGGAATTAGGAAAGGCATTCCGAATCGCTAAGCCAGCAATGCAAACGGTACGTCATCGGACAAATTGATTGCAAGCAAAGGGCCGCACAAGCGGCCCTTTCGATACGATATCAGGTGATATCTGAGCGCGTTAGCGCCCGTCAGGCGTACGCACGCCGACCCAGCTATCGCGCACCTGATGATAGTGCACGCTGGGGTCATACACATTGGTGTTCAGCTTCATCACCGTCGGTGACAGACGACCGACTGCGTTAAGCACCGAGTATGATGCCACCACACGGTCATGCTGCGCGGTGACAAGCGCGACGCGCGCGTTCACCAGCGCCTGCTGGGCGTTCAACACGTCGAGCGTGGTGCGCTGGCCGGCCTTGGCTTCTTCGCGAACGCCGTTCAGTGCAATTTCCGAAGCCTGCACCTGCGCCTGTGCGGACGAGACCTGCGCCCTGCCCGCCAGCAACTGCCCCCAGGCCTGCACGACGCTCGCGCGGGTCTGATCGCGCACCTGTTCCAGTGCTAGACGCTGCTGGGCTAGCGTTTCCTTGGACTGCCGGATCAGCGAATATTCCGCGCCGCCCTGGTAAACCGGGATCGACACCTGCGCGATGCCTGATGCCGTCAAACCGCGCGGCTGCGAAATCGACTGTTCCCAACCCTGCTGGATGTTGGCCTGCAAAGTCACGCTCGGGAACAGAGCGCCTTCGTTGACCTTCACATTGAGGAAGCTGACGTCGATACCGAACATCGCCGCGGTGACGTTGGGGTTTTCGACGAGGCCTAGATCGACGGCGCCGGGCAGCGTATTCGGAAGGAAGCGATCAACGGGCGAACCCGCCTGCAGGTTGCTCGGTTCGTTGCCGATGATGCGGCGGAAGTTCGAGCGCGTGGTGGTGAGATTCGACTCGGCGGTCAGCAACTGAGTACGGCCGGCAGCGAGCTGGGCTTCGGACTGCGCCACGTCGGTACGGGTGACTTCGCCGACATTGAAGCGATCGCGGGTCTGCTTCAGCGTCTGCTCGAGCACGCGCACGTTGCTCTTCTGCACCTCGACCACGGCCGAGTCGCGCAGATAGTCCATGTAGATCGTCGCGGCGGAGAGAATCACTGACTGTTCGAGTACGCGCAGACCTTCGCGCGCAGCGGAAACCTGTCCCTCGGCGGCGCGTGTGCGATTCGCCGTCTGCTGGCCGTTGTACACATTCTGCGTGATGGTTGCGCCGACGGCGCGGGGAACCTGCACGCCGTGAATTGCGGTCGCAGTACCTGCAATGCTGTTGACCGCGTCCGTGTACTGATAGCCGCCGCTCGCGGTGATCGCGACCCTCGGCCGATAACCCGACAAAGCCTGCGGCACGTTCTCGTCAGTGACGCGCACCGAAGCGCGCTGGGCATTCAATTGAGGATTGTTCTGATAAGCGCGAACCAACGCCGCTTCGATCGTGTCAGCCAGAACGGGTGACGCTCCGGCAAATGCCAGCAAAAGGGCCGCAGCTGCAGCACCGGTGAGAGCTTTTACGCCGCCCATTCTTGGTAATCCATTCATGCCGTTCACTGATTCGGGCGCACACTTATGGCGACCGAACAGATGATGTCCGTTAGCGAGTCTCCACTCACCATATTCCGCGCATTGGCGAGACGGAACCTCTCGTGGAAACTTGACAGTGAAAACTTGGCGAATGGGACATCCAAGCCACACTTGTAATTACCGCTGGCGATATTAGCGGTGCCCCGATGCCCGATAAGGCGGACAGTCAGCCCTAGAAAACGAATGCCGGGAGCTTTTCCATGCCCGGCAGGACCGGTGCGGTAGCATCGAACAGCGGGCGGGAGCCAAAATCCTCGTGGGAATGGGTCACGATCACGGCGCGGGCGGGCTTGGTCAGGGCGAATACGCCCACTAGCTGACCATCGGGGGCCAGCTGCTTGTAAAGCCCGGTCGGGACGACTTCCGTCGCGCCGGCCAGAACGATCAGATCATAGGGGCCGTTCGCGGCATCGCCATCAGCCGCCATGCCGGCCGCGCTGGTGACCTGCCCGGCAAATTGGGCGATCACGGCGGCCGCATAGCCCGTGGGGCAACCAACCACCAGAACCTTGTCGGTCGCCTTTACGTCGGAGGCCTGCAGCATCCGCGCCAGCACCACCGGCTTGATCAGAAAGCGATTCGGGGCGACTTCCAGGTCGAGGTCCAGATAGGCCATGGCGCGCTGGCTGGCAGGAACGAACTCCTCGCGCGGCACGGCGAGCATGGCATCAATGATGCGCAAATCGGTGACGTCGCTGGGACGCACCTGACCATCAACCATCTTCTGGCGTGCGGTCGAAAAGTCGGACATGAGCAATCCCTTGCAAACGGCTGGAAGTTCCTTTTGCAGGAATTACGGCAGCGCACAGCGGGATGCAAGGTTCGTAAAAACACAGCAGCCAACGCGCTATCGAGGCGGTCCCGAGCGCGGTTTCTGGCAGCCATTTTTGCGGAAGGATGTTTGGCTCCCCGGGCTGGATTCGAACCAGCGACCATTCGATTAACAGTCGAATGCTCTACCGCTGAGCTACCAGGGAACGTGCGAAGCTTGTTCGCAGGCCGCAGCGTATAACAAAGCGATCCGCGCTTGGAAAGCAGGAAATGCACCTCTTCCCATAGAGGCCGCCAATCGGGGAAAACTCCGAAAAAGTCTCATGTTACGGGATTTTCTTGATGCTTGACCCGTTCTCGCCGGGCCCATGTCGCATGCGGGCGAAGAATAATCTTTCCAACCGTGTCGCTATTTAGTCTTATTGCACCGCAAGACTGCCCGTTGCGACGTTGAACAAGTTCCGAATCGAACGAGGTGACCGATGCCAGCCACGCACACCGACCGCGCGCTTCCGACCGACCTCAACTCCCTGCCCTTTATCAGTGATGACGAATGCGTCACCCGGCTCGCCGAAGCCGTCGAGGCGCATGACAGTGATCACCTCGATGAGGTGGCGCTCCTGATCGGGCGCCTCGCGGTGCCGATCGAAATCTAGGGAATCACGTTGCCCGGGGCCATTGTCTCCGGGATTACGTCCCGGGAATCACATTCCGACGCCGAGGAAGTCCCGCATTAGGTCTGGGCTGGCGTTGAGGTCCGCAGGCGTGCCTTCGAACACCACGTGGCCGTTATTGAGCCCATAAACGCGGTTGGCGAAACTCAATGCCGCCGCAACGTTCTGCTCAACCACAATCATGGTGCGGCCCTCAGCGGCGAGATTGCGTGAGACCTCGACGAGATCACGCACGATCAGCGGCGCCAGGCCCTCGAACGGCTCGTCCAGCAGGATGATGCGTGCATCACGGATCAACGCGCGGGCAATCGCCAGCATCTGCTGCTCGCCGCCCGACAGCGTGCGTCCGGCCGATTTGCGGCGCTCCTTGAGGCGCGGAAACACGTCGTAGATGCGATCGTAGGACCACGCATTCGGTGCCGTCAGCGCGGCAATGCGCAGGTTTTCCTCGACCGTCAGGCCGCCGAAAATGGCGCGCTCTTCCGGCACCAGTTGAACGCCCATGCCGGCGATCGCCGAGGGCGGCAGGCCCTCGATTGATTTGCCATCGAGACGGATATGGCCGCTGCGCGGCGACAGCACACCCATGATCGAGCGCAGCGTCGTGGTCTTGCCGGCGCCGTTGCGGCCGAGCAGCGCGACCACCTCGCCCTGCTCGACCCGGATCGACAGGTCGAACAGCACGTGGGAATCGCCATACAGCGTATTGATCTTGTCGACTTCAAGCAGGCTCATGCGCGTGCAGCCCTCCCAGATAGGCGTCCTGCACGGCCGGATTGCGCCGGATCTCGTCGGCGGTGCCATCCGCCAGCAGCCGGCCCTCATAGAGCACGGTGATGCGCTCGGCGAGTTCGAAGATGGCGTCGAGATCGTGCTCGACGATGACCACGGTTCGCGAGCGCCCGATATCGCGAATGAAGGCGCAAGTCGCGATGCGTTCTGCCGGGCTCATGCCGGCCAGCGGCTCGTCCAGCAGCAGCACATTCGGGCTGGTCGCCAGCGCCATCCCGATTTCGAGCCGGCGCTTTTCGCCGTAGGCCAGAATATGCGCCGGCGTGTCGGCGCGTTCGACGAGATTGAGCAGGCCGAGGATCGAGGCGATCTGCTCCTCGACGTCGGGAATGCTGCCGGCGCTGCGCAACAGATCGAAGCGCATCGGGCCGCGACGGCGTGCCAGCGCCGCGATCCGCAGATTCTTGCGCACCGACAGGTTGGGAAACAGCTGATTGAGCTGGTTGCTCTTGGCGATGCCCAGCTGCGCCGCGCGGCTGACGCCGACGCCCGTGACCTTCTCGCCGAACAGCAGGACTTCGCCGGAGGACGGGCTGACTTCGTCGAGCAGCATCTTGAACAGCGTGCTCTTGCCGGCTCCATTCGGGCCGATCACCGCATGGATCGAGCCGCGGCGGACCTTGAAGGAGACGCCATCGACGGCTTTGAGGCCACCATAGTGCCGCGCCAGAGATCGGGCTTCGAGTGCAATGTCGCTATCACCTGTCATGGGCTCGGCAAGGGTCAGCCTGACCTCCTTGAGCGGCACGACGGGTTTGGTGGCGACGTCGATATTATGCGCCTCGATGGCTTCGGTTTTAGCCTCGGCCGCCCGTGCGGCAGCCAGATTACGGCGTTCGTGCCACCAATGGGCGATCTCGCCGCAGATGCCACGGCGTAGCCCGATGACCAGAATGATGAAGGCGATGCCGAGCACCAGCTTCCACAGGATCGCAAAGCCCGGAATGAGCTGCAGATTGTCGCGCAGCCACAGCCAGACGGCCGCGCCGACCAGCGGACCGATCAGCGTGCCGGCGCCGCCGACGATGGTCTGAACTACGAGTTGTCCCGACGTCTCCAGCGAGAACGCATCCGGCGGCATATAGCTCTGGAACGAGCCGAGCAGACCGCCGGCCAATCCGGCATAGAGCGCGGCGATGACGAAGGCCGTCAGCTTGTAGGCCGGCACGTTATGGCCAAGCATCGCGACGCGGCCGGTATTCTCCTTGATCGCCAGCAGGATCGCGCCGACCGGCGAGCCGACGATGCGGCGAGCCAGCACATAACCGAGAAAGAAGATCACGGCGAACAGGATATACATCGGCATACCCGCACTGATGCGGATCGCATTGGCGCCGAAACCAAGCACGGGCACCGGCACGCCGGGAATACCGTTCTCACCGCCAGTGTAGTCCGACAGCGGCGAGTTCTCGATGAAATAGGCCATCTGGCCGAAGGCCAGCGTGATCATCGTGAAATAGATGCCGACCCGGCGCACGGCAAACCAGCCGACCAGGAGGCCAAACAGGCCGGCTGCGACGGTGCCGATCGCCAGCGCCAGCCAGACGCTATCAATGGTGTGGGACACCAGCAGATAGGCGCTGACGAAACCGCCGACGCCGAAGAACGCGGCCTGCCCGAACGACAGCAGGCCCGTCAGGCCGAACAGGATATCGAAGCCGAGGCCGATCAGGCCCCAGTTCAACACACGTGTCAGCAGATCGGTCGAGAAACCGAGATGCGGAAACACGATGGGTGCCACGATCAGCGTGCACAGCACCGCGAGTTCGGGAAGCCAGCCCCGCAAGCCGCCGGAACGAGGACGCATCATGCGCGGTCTTCCGAACCGAACAGGCCTTGCGGGCGCATGATCAGCAGCACCGCCATCAGCGCGTAGAGCATCACTTCCGAATAGGACGAGTTGAAAGCACTGGTCAGGCTGATGATCTCGCCCGCGATCAGGCCGCCGATGACGGCGCCCGGGAACGAGCCGAGGCCGCCGAGCACGATGACCACGAAAGACTGCGCCATGAAATTGGCGCCCATGTCCGGCGTCACGGCCACGACCGGCGCATAGAGCATGCCGGCGAGACCGACGGCGACAACGCCGATGGCGAAGACCAGCAGGAAGGCGCGGCGCACATTGATGCCGAGGATGCCGACCATGCCGGGATTTTCGATGCCGGCGCGAACCACAAGGCCCATCGAGGTGCGATAGAGCACGAGATAGAGACTGAGCAGCAGCCCGGCGATGATGGCGATCAGTTGCAGGCGATAAGTCGGATAGATCAGGAAGCCCATCTGGGTCGCGCCCTGCCCCCAGGACGGCACCGGCACACGCTGCGCATTGCCGCCGAAGGCTGCACGCACGCATTCGACGAGCACGATCCCGACACCGTAGGTGACGAGGATCTGATCCTCATGCGGCCGGTCGTAGAAATAACGGATGATGATGCGTTCCAGCAAGAAGCCGAGCACCAGCATGAAGCCGCAGCCAACGACGATCGCGAGCACGAAAGACGAGGTGTATTGCAGCAGGACGAAAGCGGCATAGGCACCCACGGCGAACAGCGCGCCGTGAGCGAAATTGAGGACGCCAAGCGTGCCCAGGATGATCGTCAAACCACTACTGACCAGCGCCAGCAGCGTGCCGAGGGCCAGGCCATTGAAGGCCTGGGAGATGAGGACGGGCCAGCTTGGCATGGTGATCCTTAGGTGTAGGGGCCGAGCTTGCAGCCGAAGAAGTCCGGCGCGTTCATCACGCTCTCGCCATCCGCAATATCGACGATCTCGTAGAAGTCTTCCTTGTTCTTCATCTCGGACGGCTTCTTGCCGCGCAGGATCGGGATCGGCCGCACCATCTGATGATCTTCGGCACGGAAATAGACCTTGCCGATGGTCGTCTCGTAAGGCTGCGCCTTGGAGCTCTCCATCGCCTTGATCACATCGACCGGATTGAACGTGCCGGCGCGCTCCACCGACATCGCCCACAGATAGGTCTGCATGTAGCCGATATGCGCGCCCCAGCGCGGATAGTACTTGTTCTGCGCCACGAAGCTTTCGACGAAGGTCTTGGCGAGCGGATAGGTGTCCTGCAGGCCCCACCAGAAATCGCAGCTGCCATAGACGCCCTGCATCAGCTCGGCACCGAGCTCCTTGTCCTGGAACGAGGACAGGTTCGGCACCACAAGCTTCATGCGCTTCAGCACGCCGAACTGCTCGGCCTGCTTGGTCGACGCAACGGCGTCGCCGCCGAAGGCGATGTTGACGAACACATCTGCGCCGCTGTTGGCGATGTTCAGGAGCGCCGACGAATAGTCGGTGGTGCCGAGCGGCACGACCTCCTTGGCGACCTGCTTCCAGCCCTGCTCGGCCGAGAATTTGGCGAAGCTGTCATAGACGGTGTGGCCATAGGTGTAGTCGGGCACGAGGAAGGCGGACTTCACGTTCTTGCCGAGCGCCTTGGCGACGACCGGCGCCATCGCCTTGGCGGCCATGTAGGCGTTCTGCTGCGAGCGGAAACCGTAGCGCTGGCAGTTCTTGCCGGTGATGTCGTTGGAGCCGGCGATGCCGACCATGTACAGCACCTTCTCGCGCGACCCGAGTTCTTCGAGTGCAATCGCGCTGGCGCTCGATACCGAGCCCGACACCATGATCGCCTTGTCGCGCTGGATGAACTGGGTGGCGCTCTGCACGTCGAGGTTGGGTTTCCCCTCGGTGTCGGAGACCTTGTAGCGGATCTGACGCCCGAGCACGCCCTTGCCTTTGAGGCCCCACTTCTGCGCGATATCGCCGCCGGCATTGATCTGCGCGATGGCCAGTTCATAGCCGAGCTTGAGATCGCCGCCGTCACCCGAGAACACGCCGGTGAGCGGGATGGTCAGACCGACGAACACCGAGTCCGCCGTGACGCCTTCCGGGAATGTGCCGATCGTCGCTGGCGATTGTGCGAACGCGCTGCCTGGAAGCATGAGGCCGGCGGCAGTGCCGACTCCCCCAAGCAAAAGCTGTCGACGGTCAAACTGCATGACACACCCTTTTGGTTCGATCACCGCCGCCATTGGCTGGTGAGCCGCAATGGGGATTAGCCCCGGCGAAGTTGAGTTTCTGGAACGGGATGCCGTCGCGACTCTCGTGGTGCCTGCGAGATCATCGCAGGAGCCTCATTCGTGGTCACTCGCTGAACCTGAAATACCGGCAGCGCTGCGTCCGCAAAGCGAGAGAGACGGATCGTTCTTTGTTCCCGTCAGGCTAGGTTGCTTCGGATCGCACGGGGTATAGACAATCCTGCAAAGGGCCTTGCAGACTGGCTTTTCCACCGCGACATGGCGTCCCAGCGACGCGCACTGGCACAGCTCTTGCTGTTACTCTCGGATGGACAATTTCAAATCGCTCGATTGGGATGACCTCAAGGTCTTCATTCACGCGGCGCGCGGCGGCAGCCTTGGCAGTGCGGCCAAGCGCCTCCGGGTCGATCAATCCACCATCAGCCGCCGCATCGCGCATCTGGAGAGCACGCTGGGCGTGGCGCTGTTCGAGCGACTGCCGTCGGGATTGAAGGTCAACGAGACCGGCGACCGCCTGCTCTGCCACGCCGAACGCATCGAGAGCGCGGTGATTGCCATGCGGGAAGACGTGCAATGCGGCGGCAGCCGTATGGCCGGCCGGGTCCGTCTCGCCACGATGGAAGGCATCGCCTCGCTCTACCTCGCCTACCGCTTCGTCGAATTGCGAAAACAGCATCCGGACCTGACCGTCGAATTGCTGACATCACCGCAGAGCGTCTCGGTGAACCGGCGCGAGGCCGATCTGTTTCTGAGCTTCTTCCGCCCGACCGGTCAGGGCATGGTCTCGGAGCGTATCGGCTGCTTCCAACTTGGGCTCTATGCGTCGCAGAGTTACCTGGACGCACATGGCATGCCCAAGAACGCATCCGAGCTCACGGAGCACTGCTTCGTCACCTATATCGACGACCAGATCCAGCTCGACTCGGTGCGCTGGCTCGATGACATCATCAAGAGCCCGCCAGTCTCGTTCCATTCCAACAGCATGTGCGCGCAGATGAACGCTGCGGCCGGCGGCATCGGGCTCGTGCTGCTGCCGAGTTTTGCGACGGCGCGCCGTCCTGACCTGATCCCGGTGCTGCACGACAAGCTGTCCACCACGCGAGAGCTGTGGATCAACGTCCATAACGATCTGCAATTCGTGCCGCGCATCCGCGCGGTGTCGAGCTTCCTGAAGTCGACCTTCAAGGCGGATCCTCTGATGCAGGCCAGCACGAAGGGCCGCAAGATGCTTGATACGCTGCTGGAGACGGACACACCTGTCACGGAGCAAACAGTTTGATGTTACCGTGAACCATCGGATTGGTGCATGGAACCCCGCACCTGATTCAATGAGGTAAACGTCCCGGTAACCATGATGGGCCTCACGTGTGGATCGGTACAATTTGAACGATCCATTCAACAGCCCAACAAAGGCTTTGCGTCAGATTGCTCTCAAGACAGGGAGCTAAAAGATGAGCGAAGCCGAATTTGACTATCTGCTGGAGACAGTCCGGGCCGAAATCGAGGCCGATGTGCGGGACGATCTGCGCAGCCAGGAAATGTTCTTCGCCCCGATTCCGACCGCTGCGAACGACAATGACGGCCCCTGGCCGCTGATTCCGTTTCCGGATGGCTGGCAGGCCTCCTGCTGATCTTTTGTCGGTATGTCGGACCCCATGAAAGATTTCAGCCGGGCATTGCCTAAATGGCGAACGGTCTGTAACTAACCCGCTATGGGGCCATGTGGCGGAATGGTTACGCGCCGGTCTGCAAAACCGTTTATTCGGGTTCGATTCCCGACGTGGCCTCCATCAATCCAATCAATAACTTAGCCTGCCGGACCCGCGATCGGGGCGCGACTGCTATGAGTGGTGCGCTGCAACACTTCGCTTGGCAAGATTGGAGTATTGATCGTAGCATCCTGCCAACCCTAGGGGGGCACGATGAACATCCGGGTCTTGATCACAACGTTGCTGATGACCTCGCCAGGCTGGGCCCAGGCCAAACCGCCCGTTCCGGCCCGCACCGATCCCTGCGCGCCGATCGGCCGGACCGCCGACGGCCAGTTGGTCTACTCCCTGAAGTGCGAGAAGCTGCCGGTTCCAGTGGTGCCGCCGCAGGCTGCAGCCCCGGCACCGCCTCCCGCACCCGTCGTGGAAGAAGCTCGCGGCGGACTGTTCCGCAATCCGTTTCCGTCGCTCGTCAGGCCGTCGTCATCGATTGACGAGCGTGAAGCTGGGGTCGGTCCTCCGCCCGGCAGCCGATAGGCCCCGAAATCAATCAAAACCGAACGCGATCAGGCGTGCTTCTTGCGCCGCCAGTCGCGCTTGGGTTTTGGCTTGGGCGCCAATTCCGGCATGACGGTCTGGGCTTCGCGATATTTCGCCAGCATCCGCTCGAAAGCCTCGTTCAGCGTGGTCTCGATCTCCGGCTTCCGTTCGAGGCTGGCCAGCAACATCCCCGCGGCTTCGATGGTCGACAGGCCGTCCTTGCGCGGTTCGCGGCGCAGCTTGCCGTAAAGCGACGGTTTGGCCGGTCCGAGGATCACGCGTTGGCATTTCAGCATCCAGGCATTGCGCCACCACAGCGCCTTGGCCTGGCTCCAGGTGCCGTCGAGCAGCACGATGCCCTGGATGTCCTTGAGCAGTGCGCGCTGGTTTTCCTCAGCCTGACCCTTGCGATCGATGGCCAGGATGTCGCGATCGGTCTCGTAATCGGTGACCTTGGCGGAGCCAAGGTAGAGGATCGCCCAGCGGGCGGGATCGGCGACCGGCTTGCCCAGCGCCTTGGCGAGGCTCGGCCAGGACAGGCCGATCTTGACCGTGGCCTTCTTGAAATGAAGCGCCGCGACGCGAGCGGTGCCCAGCGCCCTGTCCTGCTCCTGCGGATGCTGCAGGATCAGGAGCTCGATCTTGTTGTCGATGGGCGTAATGCTGTCGCAGATGCACAGCGGCATCGGCTTGTGGCAATGCGGACATTCCGGGATCGCTTCAGCGACCTCAGCGGCTTGCAGATCTGATTTCTTGGACATTGCCCGCTATACGCCGCGCCGCCCGAGGCTTCAACCGCCGTGACGCCCGGATTTTTGCTATTCGGCAGGCGCAGGCAGCGGCGCCGGGCGGAAGCGGTTACGCAGCCGGTCGATCAGGAGATAGATCACCGGCGTGGTGTAGAGCGTCAACACTTGCGAGACGAATAGCCCGCCAATGATGGTGATCCCCAGCGGGCGGCGCAGCTCGGTGCCCGGCCCGGTCGCGATGACCAGCGGGATCGCCGCGAATACCGCCGCCAGCGAGGTCATCAGGATCGGGCGGAAGCGCACGGTGCAGGCCTCGAAGATCGCCTCGGCGGGCGACAATCCACGATGCCGCTCCGCCTCGATGGCGAAGTCGACCATCATGATTCCGTTCTTCTTGACGATACCGATGAGGAGAATGATGCCGACGAAGGCGATCACGGTCAGCGGCGTGTTGGTGATCTGCAACGCCAGCAACGCGCCGAGTCCTGCCGAGGGCAGCGTCGAGATGATGGTCAGAGGATGCACCAGGCTCTCATAGAGCACGCCCAGCACGATATACATCGCGATGAGCGCGCCCAGGATCAGTAGTGGCTGCCGCCCCGTCGTTTTGCTGAAGTCACCGGCATTGCCGTCGAATCCTCCCCGGATTCCTTCGGGCATATGCAGTTCGTCGACCGCGCGCTGGATGTTGCCGGTTACGGCGTCGAGCTGCACGCCGGGCAGCGTGTTGAACGACACCGTCGTCGACGGGAATCCCTGCGAGTGGAACACCGCCAGCGCGGACAACGTGCGCGACATGCGCACAACCGCCGACAGCGGCACCTGCGCCCCATTCAGGCCCGCGACATAGATGCGATCGAGGTCGGACGGATCGTTCTGGAATTTTGGATCGATTTCCAGCACCACCTTATACTGGTTGCGCTGGGTGTAGATCGTCGAGATCTGTCGCTGCGAGAACGCGTTGTTCAAAGCGTTGTCGATATCCTGCACTTTGACGCCGAGGCTCGATGCCATCTTGCGGTCGATGGTCAGCGTCAATTGTAATCCGCCGGGATCGCGGTCGCTCGACACATCGGTGATGCCCTCGACGCTCTCCAGCCGCTTGCCGACCAGCGGCGCCCACTTCTGCAGGAGGTCGAGATTGGTCGAGGTCAGCGTGTATTGGTAGTTGGAGTCGCTCTGGCGCCCCCCTGCACGCAGATCCTGCGCAGCAAACATGAAGAGACGAATACCCGGGACCGCGCTGAGCTTCGGACGCAACCGGTTGATGACGTCTTCGGTCGACGCTCCGTTGCGCTCCTCTGGTGGTTTCAAGGCGATAAACATGGTGCCCCGGTTGGCGCCGCCGCCGCCCGGGCCGCCAGTGCCGCCAAGCGACGAACCGATACTGGCCACGCCGGGATCGCTCAGCACGAGATCAGCCATATGCTGCTGCAATCCGAGCATCGCCTGAAACGAGACATCGGCCGATGCGCGCGTTGCACCGATCACGAAGCCGCTGTCGTCGTTCGGGAAAAAACCTTTCGGCGTCTTGATGTAGAGTGTGACCGTCAGCGCGATGGTGGCGAAGAACACCAACAGCGTCAGGAGTGGAAAACCCAGCACCACATGCAGCGTGCGTTCATAGAACGCCACGACGCGTGACAGCGTGCCTTCGACGATACGGTCGAAACGGGTCTCGGTGCTTGACAGACCGCTCTTGATATATTGCGCGCAGATCATCGGTGTCACCGTCAGTGAAACCAGCGTCGAGACGACAATCGAGAATGTCAGCGTCAACGAGAATTCGCGCAGCAATCGGCCGACCAGACCATCCATGAAGATCAGCGGGATGAAGGCGGCGATCAGCGACAGGCTGATCGACAGCACCGTGAAGCCGATCTGCCTGGCGCCTGCGAGCGCCGCCTGCATCGGCGCCATGCCCTCTTCGAGATTGCGGTACATGTTCTCGATCATGACGATGGCGTCATCGACCACAAAGCCGACAGAGATCGCCAGCGCCATTAGTGACAGGTTGTTGATCGAGAAGCCGGCCAGCCACATGCCGACGCAGGTACCCGCCAGCGCCAGCGGCACCGAGACGCCGGCCGCGATGGTGGGGGTGCCACGACGCAGGAACAGGAACACCACGGCCATCACCAGTACGGCCGTGGCAAACAGCGTCCACTCCATGTCCTCGACCGAGGCGCGAATGGTACCCGTGCGGTCGGTCAGAACCGAAATCTCGATCCCGGCAGGAATCCATTGTTTCAGATCGGGGATCAGCGCCTTTACGCGATCGACGGTGTCGATGACGTTGGCGTCGCCCTGTTTGGTGATCTGGATCAGTACCGCCGGCTGCTTGTTGAACCAGGCAACCGAGCGGCTGTTGCGCGTCGCATCCTGAACATCGGCGACATCAGACAGCCGCAGATAATTGCCGTTCGAACTCTTGACGATGATCTCGCGAAACTCTTCCGCCGTGCGCATCTGCGGATTCATCGAGATCGTCTCGCTCTGCCGCGATCCCTGGAAGATGCCGACTGGGCCAAGTGGATTGGCATTGACGATGGCGGTGCGCACGTCGTCGGTGGCAATCCCGGCATTCGACAGCGCGACCGGATTGAGCTGGATGCGCACCGCGGGCTGGTCGGCGCCGCTGGCAGTGACTTCGCCGACCCCCGGCACCTGCGACAGCCGCTGTACGATCACGGTGTCGGCGACGTCGTAGATCGCGGAGGCCGACATGGTTGGCGACGTCAAAGCGAGAATGAAGACAGGTGCGGCTGACGGGTTGGCCTTGCGGAACGTAGGCAGTGTCGGAAGATCGGTCGGCAGATCCGCCATCGACGCATTGATCGCGGCCTGCACGTCACGCGCGGCGCGATCGACATCGCGGCCGATGGCGAATTGCAGCTGGATGCTGGTCGAGCCCAGCGAGCTCGTCGAGGTGATCTGATCGAGGCCGGCGATGATGCCCAGACGTCGTTCCAGGGGTGCAGCAACGGTCGCCGCCATGATCGACGGATCGGCGCCCGGACGCGACGCCTGTACGCGGATCATCGGGAAGTCGACATTGGGTGTCGCGGCGACCGGCAGGAAGTGATAGGCGACGACGCCGAGAAGAAACAGTCCGATCGCCAGCAGCGTGGTGCCGACCGGCCGCATGATGAATGGCGCTGAGATGGAGATGGAAGCCACTAGGGCGGCCCCCCTGCTCCCGCCGTTCCGGCTGCACCCGCAACGGGCGGTGCACTCTTCTCGAACCGGCGATTGATGCGATCCAGCGCCAGATAGATCACCGGCGTGGTGTAGAGCGTCAGGATCTGGCTGAGCAGCAGACCGCCAATGATCGACACACCGAGCGGGAAGCGCAACTCTGCGCCGGTGCCGCTTTCGATCGCCAGCGGCAATGCGCCGAACAGCGCCGCCAGCGTCGTCATCATGATGGGCCGGAACCGCAGTAGACAGGCTTCGACGATCGCCGCTTCCGGTGCCATGCCGCGATTGCGCTCCGCATCCAGCGCGAAGTCGATCATCATGATCGCGTTCTTCTTGACGATGCCCATCAAGAGGATGATGCCGATCAGGCCAATGACGGACAGGTCCTGTCCGGTCAGCATCAGGGCCAGGATCGCACCGACGCCAGCCGATGGCAGCGTCGAGAGAATCGTGATCGGATGAATGTAGCTCTCATAGAGCACACCGAGCACAATATAGATCGTCACCAGCGCCGCGAGGATCAGCCAGGGCTGCCCTGACAGCGACTTGGAGAATTCCGCAGCATCGCCGGAGAACATCCCAACAATGCTGGTCGGCATGCCGATCCGGGTCTCGATCTTCTTTACTTCGTCGACCGCATCGCCGAGCGCCTCGTTAGGCCCGAGGTTGAAGCTGAGCGAGATCGCGGGGAATTGCGCCTGATGCGAGATCGCCAGTGGCGCCGTGGTACGCGTCAGTGTGGCTACGGCAGACAGCGGCACCTGCGCGCCGGCCACACCGGGCAGATACAGTTTCGACAGCACGTCGGGATCGCGCTGCTGTGACGGCAATGCCTCCAGCACAACGCGGTACTGATTGGCCTGTCCGTAGATGGTCGAAATCTGGCGCTGCGCGAAGGCGTCATTCAGCGTGTCGGTGACGCCCTGCAGATTGACGCCGAGCTGACCGGCGCGCTGCCGGTTGATATCGAGCGAGGCCCGCAATCCGCCTGTCTGGGCTTCCGAGGAGACGTCCCGGAACATCGGATCGCGGCGCAATTCAGCAACCAGTTTCTGCGACCACTCGGTCACCTGCGCCGCATCAGTCCCGGTCAGCGTATATTGATACTGCGAACGGCTCGCCTGCGTGCTGATCTGGATATCCTGCACCGGCTGGAAATACACGGTCATGCCCGGGATCGCCGCGACGCGATCCTTGAGCCGCGCGATCACGGCGTTCATGTCATCCTTGCGCTCGCCGCGCGGCTTCAGGGTCATCACCAGCCGGCCGACATTGGTGGTTGGATTGACCGAGCCGCCGCCGATCACCGAGATGATTCCTGTCACATCCGGATCGGCCTGGATCGCTGCCGCCGCCGCGTTCTGCCGGCTCTGCATCTCCGTGAAGGACACATCGGCGCCAGCCTCCGTCACGGCCGTGATCGAGGCGGTGTCTTGCAGCGGCAAGAAGCCCTTGGGGGCAATGACATAGAGACCCAGCGTTGCAACGATGGTCAGGAACGTGACGACCAGCGTCGCCGGCTGATGCTGCAACACCCACAACAGCGTGCGGTGATAGAATGCCACCATACGGTCGATGAAGCGGCTGACGGCGCCCAAGCCGGGCACCTGCCATTCATCCTTGGTGTGTTTCAGCATCCGCGAGCACATCATCGGCGTCAACGTCAGCGAGACCACGGCGGACATGACTACGGCGATGGTCAGCGTCATCGCGAATTCGCGGAACATGCGGCCTACGAGGCCGGACATGAATAGCAGCGGGATAAACACCGCGATCAGTGACACCGTCAGCGAGATCACCGTGAAGCCGATTTCCTTCGCTCCCGCCAGCGCCGCTTCCATCGGGCTCTCGCCATCTTCCATGTGACGGACGATGTTCTCGATCATCACGATGGCGTCGTCGACCACGAAACCGGTGCCGATGGTCAGCGCCATCAGGCTGAGATTGTCGAGGCTGAAGCCGGCAAAATACATCACGCCGAAGGACGTGATCAGCGACAGCGGCAGCGCCACACCGGCAATCAGCGTTGCACGCAGCGACCGCAGGAACAGCAGCACCACCAGCGTCACGAGGATGACGGACAGCACCAGCGTGAATTGCACGTCATGGACCGAGGCGCGAATGGTCACGGTGCGGTCGCTCACGATGGTCAGCTTTACACCGGCCGGCATCGAGCGCTGCACCTTCGGAATTTCCTCGCGTATCTGACGGACGACCTCGATGACATTTGCACCGGGCTGACGCTGGATCTCGATAATGACGGCGGGCGTGCCTTGATACCAACCGCCCGTGCGGTCGTTTTCCAGGCCGTCGACAATCTGGGCGATGTCGCCGATGGTGACAGGGGATCCGTTGCGATAAGCGATAATGATCGGCCGATACTGATCCGCTGCCGCAATCTGGTCGTTCGCGGCAATGGTGTAAGCTTGCTGCGCGCCATCGAGCGAGCCCTTGGGCCCCGATACATTGGCACCGGCAATCGCCGTACGGAGGTCTTCCATCGCGATGCCATAGGCAGCGAGCCGCGCCAGATCCGCCTGCACACGCACCGCCGGCTTCAAGCCGCCAAGCACGGCAACCTTGCCGACACCCGAAATCTGGCTGAGCCGCTGCGCCAGCAATGTGTCGGACAGGTCGCTCATCGATCGCAGCGAGATGGTGTCCGAGGTCAACGCCAATGTCATCACCGGCGCGTCGGCCGGATTGACCTTCGCATAGACCGGCGGGTATGGCAGGTTCTTCGGCAGCACGCCGGCGGCAGCATTGATAGCCGCCTGCACGTCCTGGGTCGCGCCATCGATATCGCGGTTGAGATCGAATTGCAGCGAGATCTGGCTGACGCCGAACGAGCTCGTCGAGGTCATCGATGACAGTGACGGAATCTGTCCGAGCTGACGTTCCAGAGGCGCGGTGATCAGCGACGCTGTCACTTCGGGGCTCGCGCCCGGCAATTGCGTCGAGACCTGCACGGTCGGGAAATCGACCTGCGGCAGCGCCGATACCGGAAGCCCGAAGTAGCCAAGCGCGCCACCGATCAACAACGCGATGCCGAGCAGCGACGTCGCGATGGGCCGGCGGATGAACGGTTCCGAGACGCTCATGACTGTGCGCTCTCTTGTATCGAAATCATCAACTCAAGCGATCGATCGTGCGAACATCATGGCTACTTCGCTCCCGATGGCGCAGCGCTCGGGCTGGCTGGGGGCGGCGTCTGGCCAATCGGTGCCTGCGGATTGCCCTGGCCACCCGCACCACCTGAATTCTGGCCGCGCTTGCCACGACGCTCGCCAGCATCATTGCCCTTGCCCCCGCCACGCTTGCGGGGTGCCAAGTCGGCGGTCGGCTCCTGATCGTTGGTGCCGACAGACACCTTCGATCCTTCTGCGAGATTGGCAAAACCCGTGCTGACAACACGCTCGGTCGCCGACAGGCCCTTGGCGATGACGGCCGTGGTCTCGTTCTGCTGCGTCACGGTGACCGGCACCGCCTTGACGATGTCGCCCTCCTCGATCACGTAACTGAACGTACCGGCGGGACCGCGTTGTACGGCCGAGGTCGGCACCACCATCGCATCCTTCAGGGTCTCGACTTTCAGCCGCACATTGACGAACTGACCGGGCCAGAGCTGATAATTCGGGTTCGGGAATTCGGCCTTCAGCTTCACGGTGCCCGTGGTGGTATCGACCTGATTGTCGATGCCGGTGAGCGTACCGGTGTCGATGACGGTGACGCCATCATTGCCGAACACGTCGACCATCAGCGTGCCCTTGGCAGCAGCGGCATTGGCGCGGACGATCTGCTGCTGCGGCAGGCTGAACAGCACAGCGATGGGCTGCAGCTGCGTGATCACCACGAGGCCCGTGGTGTCGGAGGCGTGGATGATGTTGCCCTGGTCGACCTGACGCAGGCCGGCACGGCCAGAGAGCGGTGCGATGATCTTGGTGTAGCTCAGCGTCGCGGCAGCATTGTCGATGGCCGCCTGATCGGCATTCACCAGCGCCTCCTGCTGGGCAACGAGAGACTTCTGGGTGTCGGCCTGCTGCTTGGAACCGGCGTTTGACGTTGCAAGCTGCTGGTAGCGGATCAGGTCGAGCCGCGCATTGGCCAGCGTCGCCTCGTCCTGCGCCTTCTTGGCGACAGCCTGATCGTACAGCGCCTTGTAGAGCACCGGGTCAATCTCACCGAGAACATCGCCGGCCTTGACGTCCTGGCCTTCCTTGAAATTGACCTTGATCAGTTTGCCGTCGACCTGCGCGCGCACGGTGACGTTGTTCAAGGCCTTCACCGAGCCGACGCCATCGAGATAGACCGGCACGTCCTGGATCTTCGGCGTCGCCGCGAGCACCGGCACCGTCATCATGTCCGGCCGGAAACCGCCGCGATTGGCGGTCTGACGCTGCTGGAAGGCGTTCCAGCCGATATAGCCGAGCCCGCCGAGGATCAGCAGCGTCACGGCGATCGACACAGTACGGCGGCGCGCCTTGCCGGCGACCTTGGCGACACCATCGCCCGTCGCTTTCGCGGCCTCTTTCAACTCCGGCTTAAAGAGCATTGACCGGTCTTTCCATTTTCGGCTCCCAGCCGCCCCCCAGCGCCTGATAGAGGCTGATGATCGCCTGCAGCCGCGCCAGTTGCGCCTGCGACAGGACATCTTCCGCCTGGAACAGCGTCAGCTGGGTGTTTAGCACAGTTACGATGTCAGCGGTTCCAGCCCGCAATTGCTGCTCGGACAGTTCGAAGGCCCGCCGGGACGCCCGGACCACCTCGCGCTGCAGCCGCAGCCGCTCGGTGGTCTGGCGGATCGCGACCAGCGCGTTGTCCACGTCGGCAAAGGACTGCACGACCGTCTTGCGATAGGTCTGCAGGAGCTCGTCCTGCCGTGCCTGGGTCAGCTCGAAATTGCCCTGGATCCGCCCGCCATCGAAGATCGGCTGTGTCAGGCCGCCGACGAGGCTGAAGAAGGCGGCATTGGGTTGAAACAGCGAGGCCAGCGCTGCGCTCTGATAACCGCCCGAGCCGGTCAACTGGATACTCGGAAAGAACTGCGCCCGGGCGCTGCCGACATTGGCCGTGGCCGAGGCCAATTGCGCCTCCTGCCGGCGGATATCCGGCCGCTGGGTTAACAGCTCTGACGGCAGGCCGGGCGTGACGCGCGGGGCTGCGATATTGTTCAGCGACCCGCCGGCCACGCGCACGCTTTCAGGGGGGCGGGACACTAGCGTCGCGAGCGCATTGACGTTCTGCGCCAGCGTGGTCCGCAGCGGCGGCACCGCAGCGCGCTGATTGGCCAGCACGCTTTCCTGCTGCGCGACATCGAGATCGGTGCCGGTGCCGGCACTGAAGCGCTGTTTGATCGCATCAAGGATACGCTGCGCGCTGGCGATGTTGCGCTCCGCCGTGCGAATGCGGTCCTGCGATGTCAGCACCTGGAAATAGGCATTGGCGACCGCCGCCATAGTGGTCAGCGCCACCACGTCGCGGTCGAAACGATTGGCCGTCGAGGTTTCTTCCGCAGCCAGCGCCGCGTCGCGGTTCTTGCCCCAGAAATCGATCTCGTAGCTGGCCGAGAGCGAGGCCGAATAGGTCACCACCTCGCGGCCGCCGTTGGTCAGACCGCTGGAACTGGAGCCCGAGGTCCGCGAATAGGTCTCCTGCCCGCCGCCGCTCACGCTGGGCAGCAGCGCTGCGCCGGTGATTCGTGCCTGCGCATCGGCCTGCATGATTCGCGATGTTGCCGCAGCGATATCGAGGTTGACCGTCTGGGCCTCCTCCATCAGCTGCGTCAGTTCCTTGGAGCGAAAGCCGCGCCACCAGTCCAGTGTCGGCATGGCGCCGTTCGGATTGGCCAGCCGTGCCGCCTTATAGCCCTCGGGAATATCGAGGGCCGGATCAGGCAGATCCTTGGTCAAAATGCAGCCTGCCGAACTGGCAACAACGGCAAAGGCGACGACCGAACGCCCAATCTTTTTCGCGAACACGAGATTCACCGCACGAACATCCGGACAAGGCTCCGCCGCGCGCGCTTTGCGCCGAGATTCGGGGCGTTGGAGTATGCAGCCTGAGACACGTTCACCGGGTGATGCTGGTCAATGAAGCGAGCCCGCATTCTAGCGGCCCAATCATCCTGCGGACAGTGTTCTTACGTGTCGCAACGTGCAAGCGACCCGAATGCTGGATGCCCGCAAATGAGTGGATTTGCACAGATTCTCCCGATTTTGTGGGGTTTTTTGGTCCCTGACAGAAGCGCCGGCAGGTCAGGCTTACGAAGATTTCATGTGTTCATTTGTTGCTGACATCCGGATTGCGTTCCCCTGTGCCGTCGGCGCCATTTTGAAAACCGCTGGGGATGCCAACCGTGACCTGGATGAACCGTTTGCAAGGCATTGCCGACGATGACGCCAAGGCGCTCGCGGCGCGAAAGCGCCTCGACCAGATTCAGGGCGAGCACCGCACCAGGTTCTGCGACGCATGGACTGGTTATTGGATCAAGGGTGCATACGCCTAGTGTCGCGTGAAGCAAGCCATGCGAGAAATACCGGCTTGGCGAGTAAACAAAGCCGCGCTTATACTCCTGTAAAATCGTCCGCGCGTTGATCGGATTTCGCAACGCACAAGGGCGGTCCCGACCGACAGAAGAGCGGCAGGCACATCCATCCATGCGACTTGAATGCGAACACAGAACCACGAACTCCCCTGGATCTGCGCATGTCTGACCTGATCGTTCTTACTCCGGAAAATGTCGACAAGACGCTGCCGGATCTGCCGCGCATCGTCCGTCTGGCGCTTGGTTTCGGCTCGCGTCTGCGGCGCGGTACGCTCGACGTGACACTCCCCGATGGCCGGCGTGTCCGGCTGGGCGGCATGGAGCCCGGTCCCGCCGCAGAGATGACGATCAGCAGTTACGCTTTCGCGTCGCGTCTTGTGAATGGCGGCGATATCGGCATCGCGGAAGCCTATCTACACCGCGAATGGGACACGCCGGATCTCACGCAATTCCTGTATCTGTTCTGCGTCAATCACGATCTCATTCAGGTGATGCTCGGCAACAATCCGCTGATGCGCTTCGTCCAGATCGTTCGTCACTGGTTCAATCGCAACACCAAGCGGCAAGCTCGCAAGAACATCTACGCGCACTACGACATCGGCAACGCGTTCTATTCTGCGTGGCTCGATCCGAGCATGACCTATTCGTCCGCGATTTTCGAAGACGGCGCGCAGGATCTCACGGCCGCGCAGAACAACAAATATCGCCGGCTTGCAGAAGCGATCGATCTGAAGCACGGCCAGAAGGTGTTGGAGATCGGCTGCGGCTGGGGTGGCTTTGCCGAATATGCCGCGAAGAACTACGGCGCACATGTCACCGGTCTCACCATCTCGACCGAGCAGCGCGATTTCGCACGTAAGCGGATGCAGGACGCGGGCCTTGGCGACAAGGTCGAGATCAAGTTTCAGGACTATCGCGACGAACGTGGACAGTATGACCGCATCGCTTCGATCGAGATGATCGAGGCCGTCGGCGAACAGTTCTGGCCGCAGTATTTCTCACAATTGCGCGACCGGCTGCTACCCGGCGGATTGATCGGTATCCAGGCCATCACGATCCAAGACAAGTTCTTCCAGACCTATCGGCGCGAGGTCGACTTCATTCAGCGCTACGTCTTTCCCGGCGGCATGCTGCCGTCGCCGGAAATCCTGAAATCCCTCGGGGCCAGATACGGCGTTCCTGTCATCAAGGAACGCATATTCGGACTGGATTATGCCAAGACGCTGGCGACCTGGAGAGATAGTTTCCGCGCGGCCTGGCCAAGCCTGACGCCGCTCGGTTTCGACGACCGGTTCCGGCGGCTGTGGGAATACTACCTGGCCTATTGCGAGGCCGGTTTCCTGTCGGGGAATATCGACGTTCGCCAGGTCGTATTCGCAAAAGCCCCATAGTCCGCGCTCTGGACTTTCCGCACTGCGGCACCAGATCGTGAGGCCAGACCCTTCCCTTGTCTGGCCCGGCGGCCTCCACTAGGGTCGCCGCGAGATCGACAACCCGAGCGAAGAATTTCAGCACCATGACCTTCAACAAAGACGTCGTCGAGGCGATCGGCAACACGCCTCTGATCAAGCTGAAGCGCGCATCCGAACTGACCGGCTGCACCATTCTCGGCAAGGCCGAATTCATGAATCCCGGCCAGTCGGTGAAGGACCGCGCCGGCAAATGGATGATCCTTGAAGCCGAGAAGCGCGGCGATCTGAAGCCCGGCGGTCTCATTGTCGAGTCGACTGCGGGCAATACCGGTATCGGTCTCGCCGTGGTGGCGAGCGCGCGCGGCTATCGCACGCTAATCGTGATCCCGGAGACGCAGAGCCAGGAAAAGAAAGATATGCTGCGGCTCAACGGCGCCGAGCTGATCGAAGTGCCCGCACTGCCGTTCGCCAATCCGAACAACTATCAGCATGTCGGACGACGGCTCGCAGATCAGCTGCGCAAGACCGAGCCGAACGGCGTTCTGTTTGCCGACCAGTGGAACAATCTCGACAATGCCAAAGCCCATTATGAATCGACGGGCCCCGAGATCTGGGAGCAGACTGGCGGCAAGGTGGACGGCTTCATTTCGGCAGTCGGTACCGGCGGCACGCTAGCCGGCACGACCCGCTACCTGAAGGAAAAGAACAACAACATTGTTACGGCCTGCGCCGATCCAAATGGCTTTGCGATGTATAACTGGTTCAAGCATGGCGAAGCCAAGTCCACGCCCGGCGATTCCATCACGGAAGGCATCGGGATTGGCCGCGTGACGCCGGTCATCGAGACCGCGAAGGTCGATACTGCATTCCTGATCTCTGACGAGGAAGCCGTCGCCGTCATTTATGACTTGCTCCAGCACGAAGGCCTCTGCCTCGGCGGCTCGACCGGCATCAACATCGCCGGCGCGATCCGCCTCGCAAAGGAGTTGGGCCCGGGCAAGACCATCGTCACCATTCTCTGCGACTCCGGTGGCCGCTATCAGTCGAAGCTGTTCAATCCCGACTTCATGCGCAGCAAGAACCTGCCGGTGCCGGCATGGCTGGAGACGAAGAGCGATATCTCGGTGCCGTTCGAGAAAGTCTGAGGCGCAAGGCCTCAGCGGAGAATCTGGCTCAGGAACAGCTTCGTCCGCGCATGCTGCGGATTGGCGAAAAACTTGTCCGGTGTATTCGCCTCGATGATCTGCCCGGCATCCATAAATACCACGCGGCTGGCGACTTCCCTGGCAAAGCCCATCTCGTGTGTGACCACAAGCATGGTCATGCCCTCGCCGGCAAGATCGACCATGGTGTCGAGCACTTCCTTGACCATTTCCGGGTCCAGCGCCGATGTCGGCTCGTCGAACAGCATCACCTTCGGCGTCATCGTCAGCGCCCGGGCGATCGCCACACGCTGCTGCTGGCCGCCGGAGAGCTGACCGGGATAGGCATTGGCCTTGTCTGGAATGCGCACCCGCTCCAGATACTTCATCGCCGCAGCATCGGCGTCCTTCTTCGGCATATGCCGTACCCAGATCGGCGCCAACGTGCAGTTCTCAAGCACCGTCAGATGCGGAAACAGGTTGAAGCTCTGGAACACCATCCCGACATCACGCCTGATATCGTCAACGCGGCGCAGGTTGGGACCGAGTTCGATGCCGTCGACCGTGATCCGGCCTTCCTGAAACTCCTCCAGCGCATTGATGCAGCGGATCAGCGTCGATTTGCCCGAGCCCGACGGCCCGCAGATCACGATGCGCTCGCTGGGGCCGACCGCAAGATCGATGTCGCGCAGCACGTGGAAATCGCCGAACCATTTGTTGAGGCCGGCAACCGAGACGATGGGATTCACGGATACGGACATGTCACCTCAACTCCGTCGATGCACATTGAGCCGACGCTCGACGAACAACGAATAGCGCGAGATGCCAAAGCACATCACGAAATACATGATGCCGGTAAAGGCAAAACCGGTGAACAGGGTCGTCGGCGTCGACCAATTCGGATCTGCGAACGCCGCGCGGAGCTGGCCGAGCAAATCGAACAGCGCCACGATCGACACCAGTGACGTATCCTTCAAAAGCGCGATGAAGCTATTGACGAGGCCGGGAATAACATGGCGCAGCGCCTGCGGCATCACCACCAGCCGTGTCGTCTTCCACCAAGATAGGCCGAGCGCACTCGCCGCCTCCGCCTGACCGCGCGGGATCGCCTGCAACCCGCCGCGGATCACCTCGGCATTGTAGGCGCCGGCAAACAGCGCGATGCCGATCAGCGCACGCACCAGGCCATCGACAGTGAAATTGCCAGGCAGGAACAGCGGCAGCATGTAAGTGGCAAAGAACAATACGGTGATCAGCGGCACGCCGCGCCAGAATTCGATGAAGGCAATCGAGAACAGCCGGATCAGCGGGATGGTCGAGCGTCGGCCGAGCGCCAGCGCGATACCAACGGGCATCGACGTCACGATGCCGGTGATCGAAACCACCAGCGTCACCAGCAATCCGCCCCAGAGCCGCGTATCGACGATCGGCAATCCGCCACGATCAAGCCGCAGCAGGGCGATGACGACGGCGATGCCAGCGAAGACGGAGATACTGTTGGCCAGCGCACGCCAGCCGCTGCGGAAGTGGCCGTTCAACAAGAACATAAGCAGCGAGACAATGATGGCGGTTGTCGTCAGTTCGAACCAGACAGGTTTGCCATGATTGACGCCTTCGTTGCGTAACCACTCAAACGGCAGCGCGACGAGTTGCAGGCCGTCGCCGAATGCTACGACGCCGTCGCCTATCAGCGTAAGCGGATAACCGATGACAGCAATATCGGACAGAAGGCCGATGCCCCTGAGCCGGCGACCGACAACCGTGATGTGGACCGCGACGGTCGACAGAAAATCCGTGGCCCAACTGATTCCGAAGCCATTGATGCCACCGCCATACAGCAGGAAGAACGTCACGACAGGGAAGGCAAGGAAGAACAGTCCGGCATTCACGCTCTTCGCGGGCAGACGCGGGATCAGCAGCGGCAACAGCAATAGCGCGCCCAGCAGGAAAGTGAGATTGACGCGCCAGCGTTCCGACTCAGGATAAAAGCCGTAGATAAACTGCGTGAACTTGGCCTGCACGAACGGCCAGCAGGCGCCGACGGCGTGGCCAACGTTTTCCGGTAGGCACGCTGTGCGGTCTTGCCCCTGCCAGACGGCGTCGATCAGCAGGAATTTGACCGTGGGGGCAATGGTGAACCACAGCAGCAACAGGCTGACGACAGTCAGCAGAATATTGGTCGGTGAATTCAGCAACCGTGTCTGCACGAAGCCGACGAAACCCGTGCTGCGCAGGGGAGCGGCGCGCTCTGTAACCAGTTCTTTTGCAACGAAGCTGGTGTCGCTCATGCGCCCATGCTCCGCGAGATCCGCCAGCCATAGGCGCTCATGATGGCGCTAGTGACCAGTGAAATCACGAGATAGACCGCCATTGTGATGGCGATGATCTCGATGGCCTGCCCGGTCTGGCTCATGGTCGTCCCGGCAAAGACCGAGACCAGATCGGGATAGCCGATGGCAACAGCCAGCGACGAATTCTTGGTGAGGTTGAGATACTGGTTGGTCAGCGGCGGCAGGATCACGCGCATCGCCTGCGGCACCACGATCAGCCGCAGCGTTGCACCCCGGCTAAGTCCAAGCGATGCGCCCGCCTCGGTCTGTCCTTTATGCACCGACTGGACTCCCGCGCGCACGATCTCGGCGATGAAGGCGGCGGTGTAGGTCGAGAGCGCCAGTGTCAGCGCGACGAATTCGGGAAGTACGCGCAGGCCGCCTGAGAAATTGAAGCCTCTCAGCACCGGATACTCGAATGTCACGGGCTTGCCGAGCACGAGCGCCGTCAGCAATGGCAAGCCGACCAGCAAGCCCAAGGTCATCGGCCAGACAGCTATTACACGCCCATTGGCGAAGAGCTGGTGTCGCGCATAAATGCGCAAGACCACCGCGGCGATGATCGCAACGATCACAGCGACCGCGAACTCCATGAAAGCCTCCGTCCCGATCGGCTTTGGCAATCCAAAGCCGCGATTGCTGAGAAAGAAACTGTCCAGCAACGAGATGCTCTGCCGCGGCTGCGGCAGTGTCGCGAGCACGGCGAGATACCAGAAGAGGATCTGGAACAGCAGCGGCAGGTTACGGATCAGTTCGACATAACCGCCTGCGATCCGCGCCAGCAGCCAATTCGGCGACATCCGGCCGAGGCCGACGATGAAGCCGATAATCGTAGCAAAGACGACGCCGATCAGCGACACGACCAGCGTGTTCACGAGGCCGACAAAGAACACCTGCAGATAGGTGTCGGATTCCGAATACGGGATCAGCGCCTGACTGACCGCAAAGCCCGCGGTGTTTGACAGGAATCCGAAGCCGGATGCGATCTTCTGCGCGGCCAGATTGGAGCGTGCATTCTCGACGATCTCATAGCCGATCCAGACCAGCGCCGTGACAAACACGATCTGGAGCACAAAGCCGCTCCAGCCCGCCTGCCCGCCCAGCACACGTCGCAGTTTTGCAGCGAGTTGCAGCGGCGGTTTTCTGGCTTCGGTCGATGTCGCCACGGGCGATGATGCGCTCAGCGGATCGGCGGTGCGTATTGGATACCGCCCTTGTTCCAGAGCTGGTTCAGTCCGCGCGAGATCCCGAGCTTGGAGCCTGCGCCTACATTGCGGTCGAACACCTCGCCGTAATTGCCGGTCGCCTTGATGATGCGCGCAAACCAGTCCTTGGTGAGGCCCAGCGTTTCACCGAGATTGCCGTCGGTGCCAAAGATACGCTTCAGCTCCGGCTTGTCGGATTTTGCCTGGTCATCGACGTTCTTCTGCGTGATGCCGAGCTCCTCCGCATTGATCATGGCGAACAGCGTCCAGCGCACCACATCCAGCCACTGATCATCACCATGGCGTACCAGCGGGCCGAGCGGCTCCTTGGAGATCACTTCAGGCAACACCGCGTGATCGGCGGGCACGGTGAGCTTCAGGCGTTCCGCATAAAGTTGCGAGAGATCAGCGGTGAAGACGTCACAGCGGCCCGACTCATAGGCTTTGATGGTTTCGTCGGCGGTCGAGAACGCGATGACTTCATACTTCATGTTGTTGCCCTTGAAATAGTCGGCAACATTCTGCTCGTTGGTGGTGCCGGTCTGCAGGCAGATCGAAGCGCTGTTGAGTTCGAGCGCCGAATTCACCTTGAGCGCCTTGCGGACCAGAAAGCCCTGGCCATCATAGTAATTGATGCCGGCGAAGTTTACGCCGAGCGACGTATCGCGCGATAGCGTCCAGGTCGTATTGCGCGACAGCACGTCGATCTCGCCGGACTGCAAGGCAGTAAAGCGATCCTTCGCCGAGAGCGGCACATATTTGACCTTGGTGGCATCATTGAAGATCGCCGCCGCAATGCCGCGGCACAGGTCGACATCGAAACCCACCCAGTTGCCCTTGTCATCCGGCGCCGAGAAACCCGGCAAGCCCTGGGTGACGCCGCAGGACAGCATGCCGCGGTCCTTCACGGTCTTGAGCGTCTGCGCAGATGCGCCTTCCGCGGTCAGACTGGCGGCAAGAGCGAGAGAGAACATCAAGGTTGCGCGTTTCATGTAAGGCCTCTTTGGGGACGTCAGGACGCTCGGTCGACGCAAAGAATTGAATGACGAGCCTACGGATCAGTTCCATAGCCGTGAATGGCCCGACCGGAAAGGCGAACGACAGCAGAGACGATCTAAAAAGACCGCACGAATCAGCAGGAAATCGCAGATTTCGCGGCAGGCCCCAACGTGCCGCGGGGGATCGCGAGGTCCGCAACAGAGAACGATCAGCCAGCCGGGTCAAGGGGTTGACGGCCATCCGCTGTGTCCTCTTAGTGACGGAACCAGCCATTCGGCAACCCAGATGCCAATGGCCTTGCAACACCTGCAGACCGGCGGCCCCATTATGACAGCTTCGAACGATAATCACGGCACCACCTCGCTCAACACGGACACCGTGATCGTCACCGCTGGCCGCGACACCAAATCGCAGCGGGGCTTCGTCAATCCGCCGGTCGTGCGTGGCTCTACGGTGTTGTATCCGACCGCCGACGACCTCCACGCGCATCGCGGCGAGTTTCAGTATGGCCGCCACGGCACGCCGACCACCAAGGCATTGCAGGAAGCGTTGATGGCGCTGGAAGGCCCGAAATGTGCCGGCGTGGGGCTCGTGCCATCGGGCCTCGCCGCGATCTCGACCGCCCTGCTCTCGGTGCTCAAGGCCGGCGATCATCTCCTCGTCAGCGACAGCGCCTATCGGCCGACACGCAATTTCTGCAACGGCATGCTGGCACGCTACGGCATCGAGACCACCTATTTCGATCCGCTGATCGGCGCCGGCATTGAAGCGCTGTTCAAATCGAATACCCGCGCCGTCCTGGTCGAAGCGCCGGGCTCACAATCCTTCGAGATGCCGGATGTGCCTCTCATTGCCGGCATTGCGCATGCGCGCGGCGCGCTGGTGCTCGACGACAACACCTGGGCCACGCCGCTCTATCATCGCTCGCTCGAACAGGGCGTCGATATCAGTATGCAGGCGGCGACCAAATATATCGGCGGCCACTCGGACATCATGTTCGGCACCATCTCCGCCAACGACGCAGCGTGGCCGCTGATCAGCGAAGGCATCAGGCTGCTCGGGACATGTGCCGGCCCGGACGACGTCTTCCTCGCGCTGCGCGGACTACGCACGATGTCGGTGCGGCTCGCTCATCATCAGCACTCGGCGCTGGAGATGGCCCGGTGGCTGGAGACCCGCCCCGAAGTGCTGAAGGTGCTGCATCCCGCTTTACCTAGCCATCCAGGCCACGCCATCTGGAAGCGCGATTTCACCGGCGCATCCGGCCTGTTCAGCATCATCCTGAAGCCGTCGCCGCAAAAGGCCGTCGATGCCCTGCTCGACACCGTCAAGCTGTTCGGCATGGGCTATTCCTGGGGCGGCTTCGAGAGCCTCGTCATCCCGTTCGACTGCTCGGATTATCGGAGCGCTACGACATGGGCGCCCGGCGGTCCGGCGCTGCGGTTTCATATCGGCCTGGAAAGCGTGGATGATCTGAAAACCGATCTGGAGCGCGGCTTGGCGGCGTTCAACGCGGCGCTTTGATCGGCGAGGACGCCAGACGAAGACGCTCAGCTCTCGAGCGTCTTCGATCCGCTGCCGCGGTTCTTGATGATCAGCATGATGTTGCGGACATAGATTACGGTGGCAAAAGCCTGGCCGAGGATGATCACCGGCTCGCGCTTGGCTATGCCGTAGATCAACGTCATGAACCCGCCGGCCATGGAGAAGAACCAGAAGGCCATCGGCACCACGCTCTGTCCGGCGCGTTCGCTGGAAATCCATTGCACGAGAAAACGCGCGGTAAACAGCAGCTGCGCTATCAGGCCAAAGGCGAGCCAGAAATCGAACTTCGCGACGAAGACGTCGTAGATATAATCGCCAAGCGCCTGACCGTATTGAATCAGCATTTATTTGAACTCGGTTGCGACCGGCGTCGTACGCTTGCGGCGGATCAGCCACCAGACGCCAGCGAGATCCATGATGCCGATCCAGAGCCGATCGAAAAAACCATAATTGGACACACCGGAATGGCGCGGCCGATCGGTGACATCGACATAAGCGATGTCGAAGCCCTCACGACGCACCAGCGCCGGGAGGAAGCGATGCAGACCATCGAAATAAGGCATCGACAAGAACACATCACGGCGGAACGCCTTCAGACCGCAGCCGGTATCACGGGTACCGTCCTTGAGGATCGCATTGCGTACAGCATTGGCGATCTTCGATTGGGCTTTCTTGAAGCCGGTATCCTTGCGGCCAACGCGCTGCCCGGCGGCGAGACCAACACGGCCGCCGCCGTCCTGAATGGCTAAAATCAGGTTGGGCAGGAATGCCGGATTGTTCTGGCCATCGCCGTCCAGCGTGGCCACGATGGCGCCGCGGGCGTTGCGCACGCCGGTTCGCACGGCGGCCGACTGGCCCGATGACGCAGCGTGGTCGATGCGACGCAGGTTGGCGCGCGTTTGCATCAACTCGGCGAGCCGTGCTGGCGTCGCGTCGGTGGAGCCGTCATTGACGTAGATGATCTCATAGGGCCAGCGGCCGTCGAGCGCGGCGGTGATCTCGGCGATCAAAGGCGCGACATTGTCCTGCTCGTTGCGCACGGGCACGACAATGGAGACGTCGACGGGGGCAGCTTCGGAAGCGGACAAATCGGAGCTCATGGTTGGAGGGCGGTCCTGCGGGAACTTGTCGCAGCCAGCCCGGCGAAGACCGCTTATTATGGGGCCGCGGTCCCGCGGGCAACCCTTTTGAGATGGCCTGCGGACGGCCCTGGCAGCGGGTCGATCGTGCCGTCCTGGTGGATGGTGAAAGCCAGATGCCGGGCCGCAAACCAGTACCGCACCGTCATGGCTCCGATCCAGCCGACCAGCCCGCCGCCGACCACGTCACTGGCGTGATGCGCCAGCAGGACGAGACGGCTGGCGCAGATGGCGACCGCATAGACGATCATCACTGTGCGCAGCCGCGGCCAGAGCGCGGCGACCGCGAAAGCTAATGCGAAACTGGTGGTCGCATGACCCGACGGGAAACTGGCATAGGCCGGCGTCCAGGCAAAATGCGAAAAGTGGAACGGGTCCGCGGCGCCGCTGACGAATGGCCGGCCGCGGCCGAGCATGCCTTTGATGATTTCAGCCACGAAGACGGAGAGCGCGACCGACAGGAAGATGTACTGAATGCGCGTGCCGAAGCTGACAAGTACGGCGCGCGACGTGCCGTGCCGCAGCGGCGCCAGCAGGGCCAGAACGATCATAAACGCGAACAACGCCAGCAGGACATATTCGTCCTTGCCGAAGTCAGTGAAGATACGCAGCGGCCACAGGCCAGCCGTGCCCCGCGCCGGCATCAGTCCGATCTCGGTGGCATCGACGATAAACATCAGTGCGATGATGATCACGGCTGTCACGGCGCCAAGCGCCAGCGAACGGCGCGCCCAATAACGAGCAGCTTCGGCTCGCCGCGAATGCGACGGTGCGCGAACGAGCTGTGCGAACGACTGCCAGACCAGCGCAACGAGTTGCGACAGATAGGTCTGTGGCTGCGATTTGTCCGGGGCTACCATTACTCGGTCCCTTCGGAGCGATAGATCGCCACCGAAATCGCTTTGCCCTGCGAGAAGTTATAGCCGTCGATGCGGGTTGCCATGTTGTAGCGCAGGCCGATGGCCTCGGCGCGCATCGCGAACTGGCGTTCTGAACGCAATTCGACAAGCGCGAAGCGACAGCTGCCCTGCCCGAGGAAATCCGCCGCGCCGGCACCATCAGTGAGTTGTGTGGATGTGCCGGTCATGAACACCAGGCTCGGCTCGTGATATCCCGCTGCTGCAGCCTTGGGACCGACGCAGACCACATTACGCAGCGCACGTGCGATCTGCACACTCGGAAACAGCGGTCGGAGCGACGGCAGCAGCACGCCATAAAAGGCGGCGCTCATGAACAATGAGGCCACAACCGCATTCAGCAACGAGCGTTCTGCGCGGGCGTTATCATACAGCCACCAGGCAAACAGGCCGAACACCAGTGCTGCGGCGGCAAATGGCCACGCCAGAAACACCGGGTGGCGGACGATCGCGACGGCACCGATCTCGGCGACCACAGCGGTTAGCGCCGGGATCGCGAACCACCAAGCCGCGCCGCGCGCCAGCCAATTGCGCGCCAGCACCTGGCGTTCAAGCGCGCCGATGACGAGGATGGCTATCGCCGGATAGAGCGGCAGCACGTAATGCGGCAGCTTGGTCATCACGACTTCGAACACGATCCAGGATGGGATCAGCCAGGCCAGCAGATATTGTGCGCCGGGCTCGCGGCGCGCGCGCCAGATCGCCGGCGTGGCCATACCGGCCAGCGGTGCCCCGGGCCAGAAGGTAATCCAGAACAGCAGGAAATACATGCCCGGAGGCGCGCCGTGGGATTCTTGTGCAGCCAGTTTGCTCAGCATGTCGCCACCGAGCGAATTGGAGAAGAACGCTTGCCCCGACTTCAGGAAGATCGCGACGAACCACGGCAGCACCAGGAACAGCATCCAGATGACGCCGACCAGCGGCCGTAATCGCCACAGCCATGCGACCGAGCGATCCATGATCGCCAGCGCAATGATCGTCAGCCCGACGAACATCAGGATCAGCGGGCCCTTGACCAGAATGCTGATCGCCATGGCCGTCCAGAACACCGCCGGCTCCTGCCAGCGCGACTTGTCGGCCTCCTCGCCACGCTGCCACGCCAGGTAAATTCGCGCCATCGCGCCCATCACGGCAATGACCGTCAGCAGCAGCATGGCGTCGGTCTTGGCGAGCCGGGCCTCGACGTTGAGCAAGACCGAACTGCACATGATCAACGCAGCCAGCACGGCGCCGCGCCGCGCCAGGAAGGCCAGCGCGGTCCAATAGGTCAGCAGCACTGCACCAATGGCGCCGATCAGCGATGGCACCCGATAGAGCCAGATGCGGACTTCGGCGTTCTGCAAGCCCAGCGCCTCGGCGGTCTCGACCACGGCCGCCTGCATCCAGTAGATGCCGACCGGCTTCTTGTAGCGGACCTCGTCCTGGAACCGGATGTCGACGAAATCGCCGGTCTCGACCATCTGCTTGGTCGCCTGCGCAAAACGCGCTTCGTCGCGGTCAATCGGCGGGATGGTGAAGAAGCCCGGCAGGAAGAACAGGAACCCGCAAATGGTCAGGAACGCGACTGCGCGGGCATGGCCGGAGCTGACGAAATCCAGCACGCGCACCAGTCTGCTGCCTGGATCGACACGGGTTTTCGGCTCGCGCGGGGCGCCAAATCGGGGTCTTGGATAGGTCTCGGCCATGCCTGTCGCATACGCTGAAACCGCCGACCGGACAACCAGTTAGCCCGTGCTTATTGGATTCTGACCACAACTGTGTCTGCGGTGCCCATGGCGTCCATGACCGTCAGCCGGACGAAACCCGGACCAGGCGGATCGACCAGCCGCTGGCGCCGGCTGTCGAGTTCCCCGGCGGCCATGCCGTTGACCAGAACGGTCATGGGCAGCACCCCGCCGGCCACCTTGACCGGTACGGCCGAAAGCTGCCCCTCGCCGCCACTGGCATCGATCCGGGAACCGTTCAGCGGGAACTGGATGTGCAGGGCCTGATCGCTGCCGGTACGGATCAACTCGCCGACCGGGCGGAACCGGCGCAGCGGCAGCGGCAATTTTGCATTACTGGCCATCAGCACGCCCTTGGGCGCCTTCGGCAACGAAGCCGGCAGCTTGCCGGTCCGGGCAAAGGCATCGAACAGGATCGGAGCCGCCGCCGTACGACCGACCAGGCCGGGCACCGGCGCGCCATCGGGCCGGCCGACCCAGACGCCGATAGTCATGCGTCCGTCGAAACCGACCGACCAGGCGTCGCGATAGCCGTAGCTGGTACCGGTCTTGAAGGCGATCCGGTTATGCGCGGCATTCTCCGGCGGCGGTGTGCCGATCAGAACATTGCCAACCTGCCAGGCTGCAACCGGGTCCATCAGCCGCAAGGGCTCGCGATCGTCGCCGCCATTGGCCTGCATGATCTCCCGGAGCGGCTTCGAACTGCCGAGCCGCGCCACGCCCGTATAGAGCTGGACGAGGTCTTGCAGCGTAATACCGACGCCGCCGAGGCCCATGGCCAGACCGGGCGCCTCACCCGGCGGCAGCAACAGATTGCCGCCCGCCTGTTTGAGCCGTGACGACAACCGCGACGCGCCAACACGATCCAGCAGCGCAATAGCCGGCACATTCAGTGAGAGCTGCAGCGCCTTGCGCACCGGCACGGTGCCCTGAAAGCTCATGTCGAAATTTTCGGGCGCGTAACTGCCGAAGCGCACCGGCCGATCCTCGATCAGGCTTTCCGGATGCACGAAGCCATCTTCAAAGGCGAGGCCATAGATGAATGGCTTCAGCGTCGAGCCCGGAGAACGCACCGCGCGGGTCATATCGACCTGCCCGGCGCGGCGATCGTCGAAATAGTCGGGCGAACCGACATGGGCGAGCACGTCGCCGCTCTCGTTGTCGACTGCGATCAGGCCGATGGAGATATTGTTGCCCAGTGCCGCCGCGCGATCACGCGCGAGGCCTTCAAGCGCACGCTGGATACCCGCATCGAGCGCAAGCCTGATAATCGGGCGATCCTTGTGCAGTGATGTCGCCTGATCCGCCGAATGCGGCGCCAGGATCGGCATCGGCTTGCGCAGCTTTGGCACGCTGACGGATTTCGCCTGCATGGCATCGGCAGCCGACACCCTGCCCTCGCCGACCATACGTTCGAGCACGCGGTCGCGCGCCACGCGGGCATTGCCGGGATGGCGATCAAGCCGGCGGTGTTCCGGCGATTGCGGCAACGCTACGAGCAGCGCGCTCTCTGCCAACGACAGCCGCTTCGGCTCCTTGCCAAAATAGGCAATCGACGCAGCGCGGATACCTTCGAGATTGCCGCCGAACGGCGCCAGCGCCAGATAGAGATCGAGGATCTGGTCCTTGCTCATCTGCCGCTCGATCTGCAGCGCACGGACGGCTTGTCTGATCTTCGCCGATATCGAGCGTTGCTGCCGTGGTTCGATCAGCCGCGCAAGCTGCATCGTGATGGTCGAACCGCCCGACACGATCTCGCCGCGGGTGACGAGCTGCAGCGCGGCGCGGCCGAGCGCCAGTGGATCGACGCCATGATGGCTGTAGAAGCGCTTGTCCTCATAGCCGAGCAGTATGTTGAGATAGCCGGGGTCAACGGACGTCCTCGCGTCGACCGGCAGCCGCCAGCGTCCGTCGGTCATGGCATAGGCGCGCAGGAGCTTGCCGTTGCGATCGATAACGGTGGTGGAGATTTTGCGGGCCTGGTCGAGCGGCAAAGGGCCGAGGGAGGCCACCCACGCGGCGGTCGCTGCACCAGTCAGGACCACAACTACGGTGGCAGCGGCGACAGCCTTTCGGATAAGCCACCAGCCTCTCCTCACGTCGTGGCCGGGCTTGTCCCGGCCATCCACGTCTTGCCCACGATCCACACAAGAATACATGGATCCCCGGGACAAGCCCGGGGATGACGGAGTGTGTGGTGTGGACGTGCCCTCGCTCATTTCGCCTTCGCGACCTCGACACTGCCCGTCCCCGTCCGCCCGTAGCGTGACGGATTATACATGTCCTCTACATAGGCCTGCGGCAGGACATACTTCCCGGGCGACACCGCGCGGACGATGTAGGCGACGGTGAACACCGCCTTGTCGTCGCTCTTCCGGTCGATCGCCGCTGTGAAGCGGTCGTCGCGAAATTCGGTGTTCTCAGGTTCTTCGCCATCCTCGATCCAGTCCAGCGTGCCGCTGTCGCCCGACGACACCAGATGCGGATTGTCGATCTCGAAACCGGCCGGCAGATAGTCGGCCACCATGATGTGCCCATACTCCGGCTTGGCTTCGGTAATCTTCAGCACCACGGCGAAGCGATCATTCTGTTTCGCCTTGGTGACATCTGCGGGCTTGCCGTCGAGCGTGAAATAATTGCGCTCGATCTTGAAGCCGTTGGACGCAGCCGGTTCCGGCGTGATCGGCGAACCCGACACCGAGACGACGGCCTGCACCGGCGTATCGCCAGTGTTGGTGATCTTGATCGGCTGGCCCGCCATCTCCGCGGCCTTGTAACTGCGATAGAGTGCGGTCTTCACCGGCGAACCGTTGACGTCCAGCGCCAGCGTGTTGGCTTCCTTGGCCAGCGCACGCGACGCCAGCACCAGCCACGCATTCTCCTGCGTCGAGGTGAAGGGCGTCAGGCCGCGCGCGGCCTCGACACGCTGGACCGCCTGCGTCAGCGTTGCACGCGGCGCATTGCCTTCGCTGGCCAGCGAGACCAGTGCTGCGGCATCACGGAGCGCCGAACCGTAATCGACGCGGCCGAATTCGATGGCCGGCTTCGGTGCGAGGCTTTCGACGGCCGCCGCATAGACGCGTTCGGCCCGGGCGCGGTCACCGACCAGCGCCAGCGCCGCTGCCAACTGCGACTTGGCGATGGGCGTCGCCAGGTTCTTCAGCTTGGTGTCGGCGAGATAGCGCAAATCGCCGATCGGCGCGGTACCGTTCTTGGCCAGCACATAAAGGCCGTAAGCGAGATCGCGACCGCCGTCCTTCTCCGGTTCGTCAGCATTGACGACCGAATTGCGCACGCGGTCCAAAGCGGCACGGAACAGCACATCCGGCACCACAAACCCCTTCTCGCGAGCGCGCGTCAGGAAGTCCGTCACGTAAGCGTCCAGCCAGGCATCGTCGCCGCCCGCCGACCACAGGCCGAACGAGCCGTTCGAGCCCTGACGTGCCAGCAGTCTGTCGATCGAGTCCTTGATACGCTGGTCGACGCCGGTGTCCATCGCCAGATGCGCGCCGGCGGCGAGGTCGTTGACATAGAGCAGCGGCATCGCACGGCTGGTGATCTGTTCGGAGCAGCCATAGGGGTAGCGATCCAGTGCCTTCAGGATGGTTGCCGCATCCAGCGCCGTGGACAGGCTGACCGACAGCGAGACGCCGCCGGTGCCCGATACGAGATCGGAGAACATGTCCGATGTCAGCGTCAGGCTCTCGCCCTTCGCCAGCGTGCGGATCGAGCGCCGCGCCAAGACCTGCGTCGCCGCCTTGACGTCGAGCACATAGTGCCGAGCCAGTGTCAGCCCGTTCGGTCCCTTGATATCGACGTCGAACTGCGCCGTGCCTGCACCGGATGCATCGATCGCCAGCGCCATCGAGGTCCGCTGCTTGGCGGCGAGCTTGATCGTCGTGGCCGGATTGCCGGTCACCTTGACGGGGCCGGAGGTCTTTACAGCGATGGTGTAATCGCCCGGTGCGCCTTCGACATTGTCGAGATCGAAGCTCATGGTGCCCTTGTCGCCGGACAGCAGGAACCGCGGCAGCGTCGCCGTCAGGACTACGGGATCGCGCACCGTGACGTCCACGGTGGCGCGGCCGAGTTTGGTCGCGGTCCAGGCCACGGCCATCACGCGCGCGGTGCCGGCGAACTCCGGAATCTCGAACTCGATCTGCGCAGTGCCGTCGGCGGCCACGGTGACGATGCCGGAATACAACGCCATCGGCTTCTGGGTCGGCGGCGAGCCCTCGATCTGCGCGCCGGCACTATCACCGCCAGTGCGCAACTGGCCGCGGGTACCCTGCATGCCGTCGATCAACTGCCCATAGATGTCGCGAATTTCCGACGTCATGCGGCGCTGGCCGAGATAATAGTCATCCGGCGCCGGCGGCTTGTAATTGGTCAGGTTGAGAATACCGACATCGACGGCGGCAACGACGATCTTGGCGTCCTCACCGGGATTGAGCCCGCCGAGTTTCACCGGCAGCTTCAGCGTCGAGCTCGGGCGGATCAGCGCGGGCGGCGACAGTGCGACGTCGAGCGTGCGTGCTCTTTTGTCGATACCGAACCACTTCAACCCGATGGCGCGGCCGGGCATCCGCTTGGCGGCGGCATCGAGAGGTCGGCGCAGCGTGGCCACCACATAGGCACCCGTGCCCCAGTCCTTGCCGACCGGGATCTTGATCTGCGACTGGCCTTCCTTGACCTGAATGCTCTGGGTCGTCAGCAGGCGGTCGCCAAGCACATTGATTGTCAGAAGACCGGCTGTGCGGGCATTGACCGAAACGATCATGGTGTCGCCCGACAGATATTCCGGCTTGTCGATCGATGTCTCCAGCAGGTCCGGCGTGTCGGCGCTGCCGTCGGAATACCAGCCGATATCGAACTGCACCGAGGTGATCGGACCGTCAGCTTCATTCGATTTCACGTCGAGCCGATAGCGGCCGGGCTGCGGCTGCAGCGAGATGCGGGCCGGCGCATTGGCGGCGATGGTGAGATCGCCATCGGCGACGCGCTTCGTCGATTTGACTGGTTCATAATCCCAGGACGAATTCTGCCGATACCACTGGTAGCGGGATTCCATCTTCAGCAATTCGTAGCGCAGTCCGCTGCGGGCCAGCGAGGTTCCCTCCGGCGACACGACCACCACGTCGAAAGCGGCGTTGTCCCCCTCGGCGACATTCTTGTCCTTGAACAGTGGCTTCACGCCAATCATCGGCGCACTCGGCGCAACAGGCAGCACGAACTTGCGCTCGACGGCGCGGCCGCCGGATTCGGTCATGCGGATGAAGATCTGCGCCTCCTGCGGCCGCGTCGAGGACGGCGGCTTGGCGAGGCTAACCGGGAACGTCGCGACACCATTGGCATCGGCCTCCGGCAGGCCTTCGATCGGCGTCCGCTCATTGCTGGCGCTTTCCTCGTCGGCAACGCCGAACTGGTAGCCGGCGAATCCTGGGCGGTTCGCGGCAGGGCTGACAAGCAGATCGCCTTCGAGCTGCAGGCCCGACGCGGGGGCGCCGTAGAGGAAGCGACCATCGACTTTAAGTTCTACAGGAGCATCAGCTTTGATTAGCTTGTCCTTGGAAGATATATCGAATTCAATCCGATCCGGGACGTAATCCTCGACCATGAAAGTGGTCTCGCCAACCGACGGCGCCTTTGGATCGGTGAAGGCACGAACGCGCCAGGTGCCCGTTGGAACCGCCGAATTCAGTGGCAGCGTCAGGCTGCGACCGCCTGCGCCTTGGTCCTGCAGGACAGCGCGGCGAAACTCGACGCCATCCGGACGCTCGACGACAAGGGTCATTGGGCCCGAGGTGACGGCATTGCCCTGTCCGTCACGTAACAGCGCGGTGAGATAGACCGTCTCGCCGGAACGATAGACGCCGCGCTCGGCATAGACGAAGGCATCGGCACCGGCAGGAACCGCACGGCCGGAGACGCCACGATCGCTGAGATCGAAGGCGTTCGATTTGAGACTCAGGAACGCATAGTCGTTCTTGTCTGATGTCACCGTCAGCAATGCTGGCGACAGACCGCCCTCGCCCTTGGCGAGCCCCGCCTCGAACAGCACATGGCCGGAGTCGTCGGTCTTCCTGGTCGCAAGAATCTCGTTGTTGCGCGCGACCAGCCGGACGTAGGCTTTGGTCATCGGATCGGTCGAAGCGAGCGAATTGACGAAAACGTGGATGCCGTCATTGCCCGAGAAAGCCGTGAGACCAAGATCCGACACGATGAACCACTGGGTCGCCAGCGAGCCGTCGTCATCGCCACTGCCAGACCCCGGACCCTTGGCCGCCGCGGTCATGACATAAACGCCGGGCTGCAGCTCGCCGATGGCCTGATCGACGGGGAATGCCGTGGTGACGTCGGCATTGAGCGTCGACGCCGTGGCCAGCTCGCCGGTCCAGACCTTCATGCCGCGCTCGTCGCCGAGGCTCTCAAGCTGGTACTTGCTCAGTGCCGTCTGGAAGTCGCTGCCGATGACGGTGTTGATCAGATTGCGGTCGCCGATCCGGAACACATTGACGGTGACCGCCTGGGTATTGACCGAGACCACGGGGATACCCTGCTGGCCCGTGCGCGGCAGCACATAGGCGCGGCCGGTGAAACGCACGAACGGCTTGCGATCACGCACATAGATATTGAACTCGGCCGATTTCGGCAGGCTCTCCTTCACCGTCGACGGCAGACCGGCGCGCAGGTTGATATTGTAGCGCTCGCCATGCTTGAGGCCCTCGACGCAGAGCTGCTTCTCCTCGGAGGTCAATGCCGGCTTGTCGCTGCCGGCGAGCGCCAGGAACGGCGCGAAATCGACCCGCTTGGCGAGTTCTTCCGAGAACTGGAAACAGGCCCGCGGCGAGGCGGAATCCGAGTCCACTGTGTAATCGAGCAGCCGGAAGCCGTGATCGTCGCGCAGCTTCTCGTATTGGCCGCGGACATCGGCGACCTCGCGCATCTCGAGCGACAGGCGCAGCGCGTCCAGTGCCGGGCGCCACAGTTTGCGTTCTTCCATGGCCCGGCCGAGCACGGCCAGCGCCTCGGCCTCCTCGCCGGCATTGCCGGCGCGCTGATAGGCGATATAGGCCGCTGTCGCAGCCCGCTCGCGCAGGAAGGTGGTTTCGGACGAGGTTGCCGGGCGGATCTGGAAGATCGTCTTGGCGAGCCGCAGCCAGTTGGCGCTGTCATCGGGCGCAATCGCCACGATCTGGCCCAGCGTCTGCAGACCGGCCCGGAAATCCGAGCGTTTGAACGCGGCGTCCGCGTCGGTGCGCAAAGTTGCCGCGCTCTTGGCGACAGGCCCCGCCTCGCTCTTGATCTGCGCCTCGAGCTTGATCGCGGAATCCGCCAGCTCATCCCGTCGGAAAGCCTTGTCGGCCGCGTGAGCCGAGACGAGGCCGAACGCCAGCGTGGCGCAGACAGTGACGGCGCGAACCAGACCAATCATGGACAACTCCCCTGCACGGACGAATGCCGCCTGGATTCAAATGTGCGTAAAAACGGCGACGGACTCATGGCCAGCTTGTTCGCGAGTCTCTCGACCGGCGCAACGCGAGACACGACGATTGCTGGCAACATCATGTGACGAACCTGGGTAACTCAAATCGCAGCCCCACGCGCAAGCCGCGGGCATCATGGCGGCGGGCCCTGCCGAAAGCAAAGCCACGTCACCGCCGATTGGTCGCCCCTGTGTGGGAAACGGTTCGAGCACGCGCCGACGATTTTGGTGACAGTTTTACAACGGGTCATAGGCGCATGAACGGCCGGCCCGGCCCGTGATCGCCCCCTACGCGTTTTAATCAAACGCGACACGTTAAGACTAAAAGCAGCCTGTTGGGGACGACCCGAGATCACGGGTACCCAAGTCTTCCAGCTGCGGTCAGATGGGTGTGCCTTGCGGCACCGGATGATCACGGCGATCGCCCGCCCGCTCGGTCGTTCTGGGCGCATCGCATCATGATCGAACTTCTTTTGGCGACAAGTTCACTGGCGGGCCTCGCCGTCGGACTCGTCGGCCCCGTCTGGGTCATTGTCGTGACGACCGTGCTGGTCGCTGTCCTGTCCGCCGTCGTGACATGGGGCCAGGGATTTTCGGCGCTGGGCGGCGTTGCGGTCACGACCGGATGTCTGATCGCGTGCCAGATCTCCTATATGGCCGGCCGTTTCGTGACCAGGCAATACGGCTTCCCGGAGCAGCTATTTGAGGACCAGATCGACGGCGAGCCAGGCGAGACCGGCCAGCGCGGCATCTCCAGTGACAATAACAAGGACGACAAGCCACCATCGCGGCCCCCGCCGTCGGAGTCTTAGGGCCCGCCAATCTGCCAGCCCCGAAGCTGCGAAGGCATCCCCGAACGGGACAGGTATCGAAGCGACGTCGAAGGCACAGACGGCTGTTCGGTTTTGGAACGAAAAGCGGATCAAGTCGGCACACTTTCTGGCTGAAATCGCGGGTTCACCGCTCAATCAGCAAGACAAAGGCCAGCTCACCAACCGCCCAAACGCTTGAAAACCGTGTCCGAATCCGGCCAATTTACCCGGTCTGTCCAAGCCATACCGACGGTGATATGACGACGCGCCGGTCCCATAGCTCAACTGGATAGAGTAACGGATTTCTACTCCGTGGGTTGCAGGTTCGAATCCTGCTGGGATCGCCACGTCATTTTCCGATTCCAATACTTCAATGACTTGCAGTACATTATAACGCGGTAACTTTTTTCACGGTCAACGCGCCCCAATCAGAGACGCAGTCGTGGGTCTTTGCAGGATTGGCGGTTGTGATCGCACTGATCATATACGGATCGTGGATTGGACAGATCGCGACGAATTTTTCAACGCTGCGGCGGTCTTCTTCGGCGCCGCGTCGACTTCGCCTAAACAGCGCTTAACTCCCTGGCACTTCGTTAGTTCCGCCTCCGCCAAAAACTGTCTTCTTGTGTCCCGCGCATGACGGCTTACGCTGAAGACCTTGCGGATCTCTCCGTCGCCGTGCCGACAGCGGTGCAGCCTTGTGGGCACCGCCAAACCGGACACGCGTTAGTAGTTTCGCGGGAAGTGAACGATGGCAGAGACAAATAACGCTGGACGCGGTCTTTTCGAAAGCGAGCGCGCCTTTCGGCTCCTCGTTCAAGGCGTCACAGATTATGCGATCTATCTGCTGGACCTGAACGGCATTGTATCAAATTGGAATACAGGCGCCGAGAAGATCAAAGGATATTCCGCAGATGAAATCGTGGGTCAGCATTTTTCGGTTTTCTACCCCCCGGAGGATCGCGAAGCCGGACTTCCCGCTGCTGCGCTAGAGGCCGCGCGGCGGGACAAGCGCTTCGAAGCGGAAGGCTGGCGGATGCGTAAGGACGGTTCGCGATTTTTCGCTTCCGTCGTCATTGATGCCATTTATGAAGACGGTGTGCTTGTCGGTTTCGCGAAAATCACGCGGGACATCACCGAGCGGATGCAAGCGCGCGTCGCATTAAACGAGAGCGAGAACCATTTTCGCCTGCTGGTGGGAAATGTCACCGACTACGCTTTGTATATGCTTGATCCGGAAGGTCGGATCACCAGCTGGAACTTGGGCGGCCAGCGAATCAAGGGCTATCTTCCCGAAGAAATTATCGGACAGCACTTCTCGCGATTTTACACCCCTGGTGATCGCGAAGCGGGAAAGCCGGCGCGTGCTCTGGAGACTGCCCGTAAGAACGGCCGTTACGAGGAGGAAGGCTTACGCGTTCGCAAAGACGGCACGTTTTTCTGGGCGAGTGTGGTCATCGATCCCGTCCGCAATGATGCAGGCGAGTTGATCGGCTTTGCCAAGATTACGCGCGACATCACAGAACGACGCCTGGCGGCGCAGCAACTTGAAAATATGCAAAGGCAGCTGGCTGAATCACAGAAGATGGATGCGCTCGGTCAGCTGACCGGTGGAGTGGCACATGACTTTAATAATCTGCTTATGGCGGTTACCGGTAACGCTCGGCTTATCAAGCGCCACGCCATTGACCCTCGCGTGGTCAAGGCAGCAGAAGCGATTGAGGCAAGCGTTCGCCGCGGGGCGGCACTGACACGCCAACTGCTGACTTTTGCGCGGCGCCAACAAGTCGACCCGGTGCTGCTTGACGTTGGAGAGACTGTGCAAGCTGTACGCGAAGTCTTGGCCACAGTCCTAGGCAGCGCGATAAAGCTCGAAATCTCCGTGCCCGCCGGAGTCTGGCCGGTCTTCGCGGATCCGACCGAACTCGAGACCGCAATCATCAATCTCGGCATCAACTCTCGTGATGCCATGCCCGACGGGGGCACGTTGACGATCACAGCAGAAAATCATCGTGTCGCGGACGGAGAAGATATAGGCGAGCATGTGAATATCAAAGTGATCGATACCGGCGCAGGTATTCCTGAGGATGTCATTGCGAAGGTGTTCGATCCCTTTTTCACGACCAAGCCTGTCGGCAAGGGAACGGGATTGGGGCTCTCGCAAGTCCATGGCTTTGTCAACCAGGCTGGCGGCAGTGTAGAAATCAAAAGCAAGCTCGGCGCAGGCACGGAAATCGTCATTCGGCTCCCGCGCGGAGAGGGCCATGCTGGCGTGCATGAAGCAGAGGTTCTGGCCGAAGGTGCCGGCACCGTTCTTCTCGTTGAAGACAATCCAGATGTCGCAACCTCCAGCACCGTTCTTTTGGAAGAGCTGGGATATCGCGTGAAATGGGTAACGGACGCAGAGTCCGCAATGCGCGAGATTGAGCGCGACGGCATCGACATTGTATTTAGTGATATTGTGATGCCGGGAAAGTTGGATGGTCTCGGCCTCGCTCGCAATCTCAGACGGAGTCACCCGCACATGCCGGTGGTGCTTGCGACGGGCTATAGTGACGCCTCCCGGAAATCAGGTTCAGAGTTTCTGCTATTGCGCAAACCCTACGAGCTTCACGAGCTCAGCAATGCATTAGAGACAGCTCGCAGCAATGTCGCTTGACAGCATCCTCTGACCATCCACGTGAAGCGCGCCGGTCGGGCCGGCTCTGGCACCGCTTTCTGTGCCAAACCGGTTTCGGAGGTGACCTCCTTCACAACCGCTAATTTGTTGCGCCGCAGAGCGACCTATGGCGCCGGACTCGGCTCGGAACGATATTCGATTACTGAGATTGATCGCATACAGGCACGAAAGCAGCGCTCCCGATGCAGATCCCCTACGGTATTTCGGGTGATTTATTTCTCCGAGCCTCTTTACGTCTGATTTGTTGAGCGCAGAATGAGGTCCGTTCTGAAGTGGGGAGGAAGCGATGAAAGAGCTTCTACATGCACGAGCAATGGAGAGCATGTGTCGACAGCGCGCCTCGTTTTTTCCCGAGGAAAGTTGGAAATTTCTAGCCGAAGCCGAAAGGTGGAAGCATCGGGCGCTTGATTTGATCAGCGACCATCACGTTGACTGTAACCAGCCAACTCTGCCAGATGCTGCTGAACCTTCTCACATTCACGCGTCACGCTAGGTCTTTCATTTCGGCAACGCTGGAACTTTTATTCGCGTATCAATGCGAGCTGCGCCGCATCTTTCGAACTAGCACGCGAAAGCTGATGACCCGATATCGATAGGCCCGCTCTTCGCCGGCCTTGCGATACTTTGTCTCATGGAACTACACTCATCTTCTTGTCGTTGGTTCAACGCGCCCGCTGTTTTGCGAAATGGTGGAGTGTTTGTCGCGCGGTGAAACCTAGGACGTCGATGGCTCCCACAAAGCTCCAACGAAAAGCGATCGCAACAGCAGTTCAACTGAGGGCCATGTCTCGAAGGTGCAAAGAGTTCGCCAAATTCGTCGGATTTCGGTCAGTATCAGATCGGCTGAATGTTTTGGCGGCGAAATACCAGGAAGAAGCTTGGCAGGTTGAGGAACGCGCTGGACTGCACTTGAACGGAGGGGATCCCGACGAGCCCTCGAGCGGATAAGTTTCAGGCGAGAAGGTCTGACCATGGCCTGGAATGCCGGCCGCCGATTTACTGATGGAAGCCCAAGCGATCGCGTCATGCGACGAGCCGGTTACACGCGGCCGCGACACAGCACCAAGTAGATTACGCTCTGTCGCTCGCGGAACACTGCACGTTCTTAGGCAAGAGTAGAACGTGCTCGACAGCCTAAGCGATGAATGCCCCGCGTGCTGAAGGCCGGTTCGTCATGAACATCAGCAGTCGCTACCTTGAGCCTTCGCCCCGTCGGCCTGCTGCGCCGCAGTTGGCTTCCCTTGCATTTGCTTCTGGGCGTCCTCAGATGAAGCAGGAATATTCCCGGACTGCTGGTTCATGGCGCTCGTCGGCGGGTGCTGATCAGTTTTGGAATTTGCACCGACAGTCGAGCCGGTGTTGCCTGGAGTCGGGCCCGAACCAGCGTCGCGCATTTCAGTCGTTTTGCTGGTGTTGCATGGACCCGCTTGGACCGACGCGCTACCGAGACCCAGCGTGGCTGCACAAACTAGTACAACTTGGCGTGTTACTTTCATCTGCCTCTCCCTTGGGTAAGCCGGCATAGCCACGCCCTCGCGAGGATGCCGGCCTTTGCCTTAACCGGCCCGATGACGCCAAGTTCCGAACTCGCTCGGAAACTGAGGCCGCGCGTACCTTCTTGATAAAGAGCCTGAGGCGACGCGCCAGATGCGTCGCTTTTCCGCACGATCGTATCCCTTAAGAGAGTTCACTTAGCTCACATCAAGCCCAGCTGCGGCGCGCGCTACTTCGCCAAATTTGCCGGCCTTGACACGGCCGCCTTTGAGGCGCCGAACATTGCAATGGCAAATAAAGCTCAGTTCTCCATTCTCGCTTACCAGCGACGGCCAGGATTCTGGCGTGCAGCTATTTCCCGCAAAGATGGAGCCGTCCTGACCATGAATGGCGTTGCATTGAAAAGCGTTGTCACGTCTGAGGATTTCCCATCAGAAGAAGAGGCTTATACGGATGCCGAGAAGGTTATCCGTATGATCTAGGCAGAGGCTTCCACCAGCGCAGCAGACGCTGCGGTACCGGAATCGAAATTGCCGAGGCCAACCACCTAGCGCATGTTCTCGAACGTCCGCATCGCAGATATCACCGCCGTGGTCAGGTAGGGCTTCGGAATGAAAAGCGCGTTGGCCGGAATCGTCATGGGCCTCGCTTTCCCGGTTGTGATAATGATGTGGATCGGTGGCCACCTGTCACGAACAGCAGCAGCTAGCTTGAGGCCATCCATGGAGCCGGGCATATCGATATCCGTGAATACGAGGTGGATATCCTGGCGGGCCTCTAGGACGGCAATTGCCTGATTGGCGTCGCCGACCTGCAAAACATCGAAGCCTGATTCGACCAATTCTTCGCTGATCAAATCCCGAATGAGGGGTTCATCCTCAACAACCAGCACTGTCGGCATTCCGAAACCTCGAGAGCCAACATGGCACTCCTCCTAAGTTAATCAGCGTACAATCGTTCCCGATCATTACTTCGGAGACTTGAGATTGGAGTCCCGCCAAGCCCTCGAACGAGCATCCGCTTCGTAGTCTCGAGCTTTCTTCAAGTGAGCCTGCTTGGCATCGCCCTCGGGGAGCTTGCCGGCCTTGTCAGACTGGATTTTCCCCAGCCGGCGGTTTTCTTCAGCGTCGGGCACTTGCTTCATGACACACCTCCGGTTTTTTCAGACCGGATAATGGATTTCTGTTCAGAGAGTTCCCGCGTAACGAACATACAATCTGTTGGCGCCGGACCAGTCTACAGAGACAAACGGGACTGGGTGACGGTCAAGCCAGTCGCAAAGCACCGCTATTCGGCCCCATAGCGCCCTCGTCAGAACGAGTGTCGAGCACGACGCGCCGGATGCTTGCAAAGCCGTGCGGCTCACGATGGGCCACCACCACGAGTGTGGCGTCCGGCAATTCACTGCGCAGCAGCGCCATGACGATGCGTTCGGATTCCGCATCCAGCGCACTCGTCGCCTCGTCGGCAAAGATCCAGTCGGGCTTGCTGACCATCACGCGCACCAGCGCCAGACGCTGTTGCTCCCCGACCGACAGGCCGCTGGCACTGTCGTCCCCGGCGTCGAGACGCGGACCGAGGCCTACCCCGCGCAGCAGCCGCTCCACGGTCTCACGCGGCACGCTGCCAGGATCGGCGGGATAGACCGCGGCATCCATCAGGGAACACAGCGGCATGTAGACCTGCTGCGGCATGAAGGCGAGTTGGCCCGACGGCAACGTCACCTGTCCTTCCGCATGCGGCCACAGCCCGGCCAGCGCCTTGATCAGCGTACTCTTGCCAAGACCTGAGGCACCGCTGAGCCAGACTGTCTCCCCGCGCGCGACCGAGAGGCTCGGCAGCTCAACCAGCATACGGCCGTCCGGGGCGCGGATACCGAGACCGCGGATCTGCAAGTTGCTATCGCCGGGTTGCTCGCGGCGCAGCGCATGGGCCTCCGGCGCTACGCCGTCCATGGCATCCATGAAGCCCTGTAGACGCCGCGTCGTTGCCACCAGGTCGGAGATAAACTTATAACTGAAGATGAACCAGGACAGCGTCGTGACGACGTTGGTGAAGGCGGCAGCGAGTTGGGTCAGCCCTCCCAACGTGATCTTGCCAGCCAGAAAGGCCGGCAACGCTAGAAACGTCGGAATCCGCAGCACACTCTGGAAATAAGGCCGCGTAAACAGGCCGTAGATGAACTCGCGACGGATCACCTGATGCCAGACACTCACCACGTCGTTGAACCTGTCGGCGAGCATGCGTCGCTCCGCCGTCTCGCCGTCTGAGAGTGCAATGGCCGATGCGTTCTCGCGCATATGGACGAGCGCAAAACGAAAATCGGCCTCTCGCCGCTGCTCATTCATCAGCAAACCAGGCAGTTGCCGCCCGAGAACATGGGTCAACGTGGTCGCCAGTGCCACGTAGATCGGCGCGGCCCAGACCATGTAGCGCGGGATTTCGATTCCGACGCCCCATAGCGAAAACTGCAGCGCAAAGGTCGACAACTGCCAGAGCAGCATGACGTAGGACACGAGCCCGATCAGGCTCATGATGAAATCCAGGACACCGGCACGGATATCGTCCTTGCTGCCGAGGATCGCCTCGGCGAACATATTGCAATCTTCGGCAATGCGCTGATCCGGATTGTCGACCTTGGCATGACCGCCGAGGCTCGGATGCAGAAACCAATGCGCCTTGTTGGTCGTCCAACGCTCCAGCAGCGTGTCGGACAGCCTTTGCCGCCAGCGAAACTGCAGCCGCCGCTTGCAGTATTTGGCGATGAGATAGAGGCTGGCAGAAATTCCGACGAGAACGGCGAAGACACCGATCTGGGTGATCGCAGCCTGCGCATCTATCTTCTGCAGCGCATTGAAGAAGTCGGCGCTCCACTGCACCTGCCGCAACGTGACTTGAATGATCGCAAGCTGGCAGGCGACGATGACTACCAGCAACATCAGGCTGAAGCCACTCCCCGGCCCGGTCGCCGCGATCCAGACGAACCGCCAGATCTGATGGATGATTGCGCGCATGATGATGGCCTGTCGTTATCTCTGTTCAACAGCAGAAGCCGGAGCCGAACTCGCGCCGGGCTCCGGCTGATTTCATGTGCCCGACGCGATCAGAACGCGTAGCTGGCGCCGACTTTAAAAGTCCGCCCCGGTGCGGTCCGCAGTTCGATCGGATTGGCCATCGCCACGGCAGCGGTTGCCGTGTTGGTATAAGTGGTCGTTCCCGCAAGCGAAGGGAAATAACGGGCGTCGCCGATATTCAGCACCGATGCGCGCAGCGTCAGGCCTGGTGCGATCTGCGGCTTGTAACCAATGATCGCATCGAACACGATGTAGCTGTCGGGCCGGTAGTAGGTCGGATCGCTGCGTGACAACGCACCGGCGGACCAGGTCGAGATCAGCTGTGCATCGAAGCCGTTCGGCCGATCATTATAGCGCAAACCCATCACGCCGGAGAACGGCGTGGTACCATCGAACGCAGTTTCTGCGCTGGTGGCAGTCGCCTTCTGTGTGCCTTGGGTATAGGCGACCGAGAGGTTCGCACTCCAGTAGTCGGTGAAGTGATATTCGGTCGCGAATTCGAAGCCCAGCAGATTCACCTTCGAAAGGTTGGCATAGGTCAGATCGAACAGGCCGGGGAAGTTAGTACTCGGCGTATTGACGAAATTCTGGATGAAATCCGTGTAGTCTGACTTGAACACCGTGGCCGTGAAATAGCCCTGCGTGAACTGGCCGCGCAGACCAATTTCGTAACTCTTGACCTCCTCGGGACGCAAACCGGGATTCGGAACCAGATCCATATTGGTGCCGGCACCACCAGGCAGCGACGTATACAACTGCTGCGACGTCGGCATCTTGAAACCCTCGGCATAGCGACCGACCAGCGAGAAGTTCTCATCCAGCTTGAACACCGAGCCGAACTGCTTCACCAGCTTTTCACTCTGGACGTCGCGTGGTTCCTTACCCGCCACCGCGCGATAGAACGGATTTGGCCGCGGATCGAGCTCGTAAGTGGCGTAACGGACGCCGGGTGTCAGGATCCAGCGATTGTTGAGCAGCGATATTTCGTCCTGGATGAAGCCATCGACGCGGGTCGTGGTCGCATCGGCGAAATTGAAGCCTCCGGCGTTCGCAACGGTAGTTATGTTGGTGGTCAGGTTCGTTGTCGTGTCACGTCGTTGGTAATCGGTCTCGGCAACGCTGGCATAGACGCCATAAGTGAAAGCGTGACGCGCCCATGGCGTGTTGAAGGACGAATTGAACTGGATATCGCCCTCGGTGAACTGCTCCTTGTAGTCCAACAGGAAGTCCAGCCGATCTAGCTGGCCGTTGGCGAGACGGCGCCGGCGAACGCCAGTGAAGTCGCGCTCCTGATCCGAATGCGAGACCTGCCATTTAATCTGGTCGATCCAACCTGCGTTCGGGGTGTACTTGTGCGCGAGCGTATAGCGCTCGCGGCTCTGGATCTGGTTTCGGATGTAACTCAGATTGGTGATGCCGGTCGACTGCAGCCCGAGATCCAGCCGTTGATCGACGGTGGCACTCTTCCTGAGGAAATCTGCCGTAAACTTCACTTCGTTCTGATTGTCGGGTGTCCAGACCAGTTTGTTGAGCACGCTCACATCGTCGCCATCCAGCGGGTTCAGCTGATTACAGCGAATAGCCTGCGCCGGACGCGGGCAGCCATAGATGCCGCCATCGGCGCGTGCCTTGGAGAGCGTGCCCTCGCTATAGCTGCGCTGCGAGGCGCTGATCATGGCAGCGAAGTCGCCGAAACGAAACGCGGTCGTGCCTGTCTTCACCCAGCTCTTGTCGTATGAATCGTAATTCGTATCGAGCTGACCACCAAAATTGCGGCCCTTCAGGTAGTCCTCGGGGTCCTTGGTGACGAAGGCCACCACGCCGCCCAGCGCGTCCGCGCCCCACATCACGCCGGCCGGACCGCGCATGATTTCTACGGCCTTCAAGTTCGACATATCGATGAAGTCGCGGTTACCGTCGACGATGCTCTCGATGACACGTGTGCCGTCAACGAGCATTTGAACGCGGTTGTTCGAGACGCCACGTATCGTGAAGCCGGCGAGATTGCCGAATGGATCGGTTGATGAGGTCACTTTGGCGACCGAAATGCCTGGTTCGTAACGAACCAGGTCCTGCACGTCGCGGACCATGCGATCGTCGAGCTCCTTGCGTCCGATCACCGTGACGCTCTGAGCCAGGTTCAAGACGTTCCGTGCGTTACGATCGGCATAGACGCTGATCGGATCGAGCGACACACCGTAGCTGGCAGCAATCCGATCCGCGGCTTCCAGACGCTTTTTCTCGTCGGCGGTCTGGCCATGAGCTGCGCCCATGAGCACGATGGGAAGTGCAAGTGCGAGCATGGTCGTGCTGCGCGCGGCGGTCGCCCTTCGGCGGATAGTCCCGGTCATAGTGTCCCTAGCATTTTCATGTAATCGCTGAGGACCGTTTCGTTTCTTAATGTATTCGAGTCAATTATATCGCCTCAATAAAGTCCTAAAATTGCCTCCTTGAAGAAAGAATACATTTAAGAACATCGATATTACTTTTAATTATTGTAATTCTACTTTCGCCTCTGCTGCTACTCTGGCCTTGTGCTCTTCAATGGCCTTCAGCATTTTCGCCGGCATCGGCGCTTCGGGATCCGGTTCATCGAGCCGGAAGACTGCGTCGGAAATTCCTGATGCATGTGAGACGTCGATTTGTGCGGACGTCGTCGGCAACAGCACACCCGTCGACGTCACACCGAGATCAGCGAGCTGATATGGCGTACCGTGGCCATATTCGAGATGGCCGCGCCCGATGATGCCGATCACCAGTGGCGGCTCCGGCTGCTGCAATGCCCGCGCAATGCTGCAGGCGAAGGCACGGTCCCAAGTCTGCTGCGCGCGAACGAAACGATCCGTTGCTGACGATGGCGGCGCGGCAGCGCCGTCGGCGACGGGGCCACGACCGAGACCGAGATTGGCGAGATACTGCCGATAGGCAGGCGTTGCTTCCGCCGATGGCGTCAGGCCATCGCGCTCGTTTTCGGGGATAGCTTCCCACCCTTCCTTACCGACGCGCGTCACCAGCGGGCGATGACAGTTTAGCGCCAGCATCTTCACGCGATGCTGCCGGCAGAAGTGAAACAGCGGCAGATAGAGCTGCGCGTCAAAGCCCCAAACGGTGCCCCACTCGACCTTGTCGAGAAACGCGTCCGTGCCGAGCTCTCCATCGACCCATTCGTCGAGCACGGCCTGTACGCGGCGCGGAAACATCTCGAAGCCGACGGCGATATTCGGGCGGAGAAAACGCAGCACCGTGGCGACGTGCAGTTGCCAGCGATGGATTTCTGCAACCGTGTGAGTCTCGCCGAGAAGCACCACCTGCCGCGTTGCCATCTCGGCGAGCAGCGCGCGCTCGTCGAGATGCTCGCCACTGGTCGGATCGAGCCAGGTCGCGCGCGGGTGATCGCGCATCACGCAGCTCCGAATGCCGTGGCGGGACCCCGCAGGAACAGGCCGAGCGATTTGTCGCCGGGGCCGATCGCCACGAGTTCGACAGTACCGTCAGCGGCGACATCACTTCGCTTCCACGCCGTGACGCCGCCGCCGCGTAAATGGAGATGGAAGTCCGATGTGATGATGTTGACGTAGCCCATGGCCGGATTGATCTCGGGAACGAGCCCGTGCCAGCGCTGCGTCACGCCCGGCCGACGCATCTCGATCGTGATCTCGGCTTCGGCCGCGCGCGCGGCCTTGAGCGGTTGCAGGCCAACATCATCCGCATCCAGTGTCGCAGGCGCAGACTCCAGCGCCGGCTTCACCAGCCGTTCGATGGCAACGCCTTCGAAAGCCTTGAGTGCGGTATCGAACGGCTCGACGCCTTCGAGGCCCACTACGCTGAACACGATCTTGCCGGTCGGTTCCTGAAATTCTATCCGCGGCAGGACTTTGTCCTTCATCTTGCTCGAATAGTCGACGACGACCTGCGACAAGTTGTTCAGGTTGATTTCGCTGTCATGTGCAGGACCGACGCAGAACATCATGGTGCCGTCACGTTCGAGTTTCTGCACGACACCGATGCGTTCGAGCACCACGTCATCGTCGCGTACCGCGATCATGATGCGGCCAAGCAATGGCAGGCGGCTGAACACGTTGAGGGGTGGCGCCAAGAGCTGGCGGCGAAGGTCTGCTTGCTGGTCCATGATCTTTCCAAGACGCGTAATCGCGATCACGTCGTCTCTGCAGCACGGAACAACGCGCGTCTACACGCCGAGACGCTTCAGCTCTCGCATTGGAGAAATTCCACAAACCGACTTAGATTTGGAATAATGCTAACTATCAAAACTATTTTACGCCTGCGACAAAATGGCAGTGCGCATGATCATCATTGCGACGTCATTTGCGAACACGCAGCTCCCGATTGTCTCAGCCCGGACACGCCGCGCCGGTCTTCGCCCAGGCTTCCACGAGAGCGCCCGCTTCAGCCTGCGTGCCCGGCGCTGGCGCACGTCCATAACCCGGCGCCCAGGCCCAGCCGACCAGCGTGTCCTTGCCGATATGATCGATCAGATCCTCGACCTTGCGGCCGCCATTGCGTGCGGGGTCTTTGATCTGCGCGCAGATTTCGGCGACAGTCTTGCCTTCCCATGCCATCTCGCGCGGCGCGAGATGCCATTCGTGATGACCGGGGATGCGGCCGGGTTCGAAATTGGCATCCTTGTGACAGGAGTTGCAGCGCATCGCCGCGGTGCCGTGGCCATCGGACCCACGCGTGACGGGCGGCTGATGCAAGCGCTGCATGTCGCCCTGCCGCGGCACGTCGCCGGCGGGATGGCAGTTCACGCAGCGCGGATGCGTCAACACCTTGCCGAGTTCGGTAAAGATCGCCGCGGAGCGCGCACTGGTATCGGCGATGCCATTGAAACTCTCCGGGCTCGCCAGCCCTTTTGACGCGCCCTGCCCGGCCGCATAGGCCGTGAGCATGCTCATCCCGAGCGTCGCGACGACAACCAGAGTCTTGACGCGTGTCTCGGCTCTCATCCGCGCGGCTCCTGAATGAGATAGCGCTTCGCGTCGCTGAGGATCACGTCGAGCACGGCCTCATGATATTTGAAGTAGCCGGTGCAGCGACACAGATGCCCGTCGAGCGCCGCGGCGATCCGCTCTTCAAGGCCCGCGCGCGGCACGGGCGTCTTGGCCAGTTGCTCGAGCAGCACCTGCCCTTCATTGAGAAAACCGGCGGTACAGTAACCGCACTGGAACGCGAAATGCCTGATGAAGGCCTTCTGCAACGGCGACAGCTCGCCGTTCTTGGCGTGGCCCTCGACCGTGCGGATGGTCTTGCCGTGGAAGCTTGCCGCCGAGGTCACGCAGGTCGGATTGGTGTGGCAGGTGCCGTCGGGCTCGTCGACGATCACGACACAGCTCAGGCACTGGGCGGCACCGCAGCCGAACTTGGTGCCGGTCATGCCCAGATATTCGCGCAGGAAGTCGTTCATGGAGAGATCGTCGCGGACCTCGGTGGGCGCATGGACCTGTCCGTTGATGGTGATGCCCAGTGTCGTCACGCGAGCGCTCCCTTGAGCATGGCCTGTGTCACCGGCAGCGCCGCGAAGCGGTGTCCGATGGCGTCATGGATGGCGTTGAGCAATGCCGGCACGATGGGGATCATCACTACCTCGGCCATGCCCTTCGGCAATTCGTCCGGTGTCAGCGGCGGCATCAGCTCAATCTCGACGTCGCGCAGCGACAGGTCTGATCCCCGCGCCACCAGATATTGACCGAGATTCCATTGCCCGTTGCCGGGTCCGCCCTCAAACGGCGGCAGCGTTTCCAAAAGTGCGTAACCGACGCCCATGGCGAAGCCGCCTTGTGCCTGGCCAATCACGACCTCCGGCACCAGCGCCTGCCCGCATTCGAATGCGGTATAGGCTTTGGCGATGCGCAGCATGCCGGTCGCTTTCTCGATCTCGACCCGGACTGTTGCACCGCATGCCGCTGTATAGGCCGTGCCCATCCGGTTGTTATCGGTTGGCGGGAACAACACGCTGGCACGGTTGATGCGCGTGAATTTGCCGGCGCCACGACGCAGCGCGAGCCCGTCGATCTCGGCGCGATACTGCTCGCCGTTAATGGGGAAACGTGCGCGTGCCCATGACCAGCGCGAGAACCCGTGCGCCACGGCGCCGGTGACCAGATTGCGTGCATGGGCGGTCGCGGCGAGTTTCGCCAGCGGCAGCGACGGCAAGCCCACCATTGTGAGCTGCCCGTCCTTCCACTGCGCCTTTGCGAAATCCTTGGCGCGTGGATCGCGCGGGCCGATATTCCATAGCGCCAGCGCCGCCGGCCACAGACCGAAGCGGAAGATCACCCGCGCAGCTTCCGCCGCGGCATGGGTACCGACATGGGCGCCGATGGAGGCTGACGTGGCCGAACTGATCGACGGCACCCAGCGCGGATCCTTCTCGGCCTTGTCCTGGGTCTTCTGGTCCATGGTGTAGCAATCGCCGGAGGTCACCAGCTCCAGCGCATCGAACACGCCGACCTGCGACACAGCCACCTCGTCAGCGATGCTGCCGAGATGCAATGCGACGCGATTGGCCAGCGCCGTGCCGATGCCGTTGCCCATCTCGACATGGTCGCAGAAAATCGCGATCCTGCCGTCGGGGCTGAGTTCAACGCGACCGTTAGAACTATCGCCGCCGGTGCCGTAGTCCTTGGTCACACAGGCGACGCCGGTGCCGACCAGTATGCCACTGGTCGCGCGCGCCTTCTCTGCAGCTCGTTGCTTCCAGATCGCGTGCTGCTCGAGCTTGTCGAGAACCTCTAAGCTCCGCACCGAGACGATATAGGGATTGCCGGTCATGGTGCGGCCATCCTGCTTCAGGGCATTGCGTCGCCGGAAGTCGATGGGATCGAGCTTCAGCGCAAGCGCCGCCTCGTCGATCAGAACTTCCAGCGCGGTCATGGTCTGCAGCGAACCGTAGCCGCGCATCGAGCCCGCGGTCACGCCGCGGGTATGCTCTGCCACAGTCGTCACATCGACCTTCGGCACGTCATAGATACCAATCGCAGCCGTTGCGGCGCAGGTGGCGACATTGGCCGAGAAATTGGCGAGACCACCGCCATCGAGCACGTGATCGGCGGCGAACGCCGTGATCTTGCCGGAGGCAAGATCGACCGACATGCGCGAGCGCATCTTGATGGCGTGGCGTTTGATGCCAGCCTGAAATTGCTGATACCGATCGTGCGCCAGCCGCACCGGACGGTCCGGGAAGAATATCGCCGCCAGCGTCACATAGAAAATGAATGGCGTATGGTCGCGGCCGCCGAAACCGCCCCCGACATAGGCGAATTGCGCGTTGATCGCACTCGGCTTGAACGGCGTCTTGGTTTCGCCAAGCAGAAACGCGATTGATTCCGCCGCTTCATACGGCGACTGCACGCCCAGCACCAGTTCGAGCGCCTTGTCTTTTGCGCTGTACCAGCCCAGCCCGCATTCCGGCTCCATAAACATCGGATCAACAGACTGCGTATCGAAGGTGCGGTCCAGTACCAGAGCCGAAGACTCGCTGGCGGCGATCTCGGCACGGATCTGGTCGCCATAGACCGCAGCCTTCTCGTAACCGGCCTCGTTCTTGTGCGCGGTCGAGGACCATACCGGCAGCGCGGACGCCTGGGTACGGCCGGGCGTGACCCAGCCGGCAAGGACCGGCGAGTAGACATCGGGCGCATCGGGCGTGGCGCCGGCAACGCGGGTGAAACGATACGCCGCATAATTCGGCATTACGATCGGGCCGGTCTCCTCGCCAAACTGCACGAAGGTGCCATCGCGCAAGGCGATCCGCGCGCGGTCATAGGTGTCAAACTGCTCAAAGATCAGCAGCGCAACAGGCTGGCCCATATAGAGCGGCGTCTTGCCGACGGGACAGAACAGATCGCCTTCATAGTAGGCGGGAACGCGGATGTTGATCCTGGCGAGATCCGCCGCGGTGACGATCACCGTAGGCTTCAGCGCCCCGCTCAGCCGCGCGAGGTCCATGCCAAGATAGACATGCGTGGCGTCCGGCGCGCGCACCAGAATGGCGTGCGAGGTTTTCTCGGGCCAGCCCGGCAGGTCATTAGCCCGGAAATCCGACGCATAGAGTTTCGAGCCGGTGACCTTGGCGACGCCATCGACACGACCGGCACCGCCGATAGCGGGATTCAACTTGCCCCGCCCCGGCAGTGTCTCGCGTGCCGGGAACGCCACGGGCTCCGCCGCAGCTAGATGCGACAGGCTGAGCGAAATACCGCCCGCCGATACCCATTTCATGAACTCACGACGCGAAGTCCGCATGCTTCCACCCCTGATCGACAGCCGTCCGCCGCTGCGCCGATTACTTGAGATCGGCGATGGTGGCTGGCCCCGGTCCAGTGGTGATCAGCGTCGGCCACTGGTTGGAGCCGAACGGCACCACGGGCGGCAGGAACGGCGTCATGCCGCGCTTGGCGCTCTCGGCAATGATGGCAGCGCGGGCGTCGCCCCCCATCAATTCATAATCCATCAGGTGATAGTTGCCGAAGAACAGCGACCCCACGGAGCGATCCGCGATGATGCGCGTCAGCGACTCCAGCATATCGGCCTGCGTGGTGGTGAACGACACCGTCTCGATCAGCAGCAGGCGATCGTTGATGGCCTCCGGCGGGAAGAACTGCGCCAGCACGCTAAACAGCACGTTGTTCTGCCGTGCCACGTAAATCGTGTTGCTCGCGGCATAGGCCTTGTCCCAATCGGGACCCAGCATCTTCTTCCAGTCGCCCAGCACGGTCATCCAGTGATTGACCTGGGTCTGCGCGGCCCAAGTCACGTTCTTCGCAAGGAACGGCGCCTGCTTCTTGCCAAATGTCTCCAGCACATCGAAGGGGATGACGCCCTTGGCGATGCACTCGTCCATGAAAGCCAGGTTGTTCTGCAGGATGGTACGGTTGTTGTCGCGCCAGTCGGCCTGCATCAGCGTGAGATCGAGGCCATCCAGCGCCGACTGCATGCGGCTGCGATAGGCTTTCATCGAGCCGAGCCAGGATTTGTTATCGGGATTGTTGACGTAGGGGCCGACCACCTCGGCCAGTGCCATGGTGCTGTGGCCGACCGACTTGAGCAGCTGATAGACCATTGGCACCGAGGGCGCGTCGAGCGGCGGTTTGCCGGGCTGGTACAGCGTGAATTTGCCGCCGGCGCCGGAGAACAGACCGAGGATCACGGGATGTTTGGCGAGGATATTGGCGCGGAAGACTTTGGCTGCGTCGCCGTAGAGCTCAAACATGCCGGTGTTGAGCGCGAGCATGTCCTTGGTGGCGGTCTCGGCAGGCGTTGTCGCGGTCAGCCCCGAAATCGGCGCCATGTAGGATGGCAGGGTCTGGGCATGGGCGGCGCCGACGCCCCCCAACAGGACAGCTGCAAGAGCGACAGCGTGGCGATACGTCATATCCGGACTCCTCCGAGTCATCTTGGCGACTGTTACTGTCACGACTAACGCAGCACATCTTAAAAATCTGCCTTTCCATTCAGCAGAAATGGTCGCGACATAGTTGACGAAAGCAAACACGCCGTGACGGGCGGAATGCTCTCGAACGCGACTGAACTGGATGAGAAAACGCTACGAATCACGCAAAGCGCCGGTGGCTCAAGGCTATACGCAATTTCGTGACACCGGAATTGGTTCGCGATCCGGAATACGCAATACGCAGCGATTTCTCGTCCGCCTGTGGTGGAAGGCTGGACGTCGGAAACAGGCCGGGGTTATTTTCACGACGCGTAGATAAGCACCATCAACAGGGCTGTATAGCTCCGGGCCACCGAGAGGGAGCGCATGTCAAAAAAGACGTCTGTCAAATCGACGAAGGTCAGCGAAGCAACCTCTCCCTCCGAACTGATCGACGCGAAGATCGGGGAGCTCGGTGACTGGCGCGGCGAGATGCTCGCTCGCGTCCGAAAGGTCATCAAGCAGGCTGTCCCGGACGTGGTCGAGGAATGGAAGTGGCGCGGCGTTCCGGTCTGGGAACACGCAGGCATCATCTGCACCGGCGAGACCTATAAGGCGGTCGTGAAGATGACCTTCGCGAAGGGCGCATCGCTCGATGATCCGTCAGGCCTGTTCAACTCCAGCCTCGACGGCAACACCCGCCGCGCCATCGATATTCACGAAGGCGATAAGCTGGACGAAAAGGCGCTGAAGGCGCTCATTCGCGCTGCGGTGGCGCTGAACACCTCGACAAAGAAGAAGCCAAAGAAAGCGTGAGCGTCGTTATCTGGCGACCGGCCACGACAGGTCGTAGGACATCACGTAGATGACGATCGCAGCCAGGCACAGAACCACGCCAATCCAGAACAGTGGCGAATGATGAATGGGGCGGCGGCGCGCGGCGTCGTCTCTCTGTTCGTGCTTCATTCCGTCCCCCATTTTCGGCGCAAGCGCCCTGACCGTCCGAATTGTCGCGCGACGTTCTGACACACAGATCGCGCCCGCCGAAGCACGCATTGTCGCACCATTCACAGGAAAGGTACGCATGCACGGCGCGATTCGACGCAACGATGATGGTTTATCCGCGCTGCTCCAGCCAGCACGGATGACCGATGTCGTCGACATTGGCGCCAATCCCATCGATGGCGATCCGCCCTATAAGCCGATGCTGCAAAGCGGACTTTGCCGCGTTACCGGTTTCGATCCGCATCCGCAGGCATTGGCGCAACTGCAGGCGCGCAAGGGCGCGTTTGAGACCTATCTTCCTTATGCCGTCGGCGATGGCGGCAGCCATACGCTGAACATCTGCCGCGGCATCGGCTTTGCCAGCCTGCTGCAGCCTGAGCCGAAAACACTCACGCACTTTCCGAATTTTACCGAACTCGGACGTATCCTCGACAGGCTCCCGCTCGATACACGGCGGCTCGACGATATCGCCGAGATCGAGCACATCGATCTCTTGAAGATCGACATTCAGGGTGGCGAACTGTCGGTGTTCAGGAACGGTCGCAGCAAACTGGCAAAGGCCGTCGCCATTCAGACCGAAGTCTCCTTCGTGCCGCTCTATGAGAAGCAGCCGGTATTCGGCGACATCGATCTCGAACTGCGCAGCCTCGGCTTCATTCCGCACATGTTCGCGGCCATCAACAAGAAGATGATCGCGCCGATGATGGGCCCCAACCCTGCTGCTGCCATCAATCAACTCGTCGAGGCCGATGTCGTCTATGTCCGGGATTTCATCCAGGCTGAGGCGATGGAGAGCGAGCAGCTCAAGCACCTCGCAATGATCGCGCATCATTGCTACGGCTCGTTCGATCTGGCGCTAAACTGTGTGCATCATCTCACCAGCCGCGGTGCCGTCGCGCCCGATGCCAAGAACCGCTATGTCGCCCTGCTCCAGGCCAATCGCCCCAAAGTAGCTGGCGGCAGACTTTAAACTTCTCCGGTTCCGACGTAACATGGCGTCCGGCGCAGGGGACGCGCCGACGCTTGCATCAGATTCCAGCCAGGACACGGGGCAGACAATGCTTTCTCGGCGCCGACTTTTGCTGACTGCGGGAATGGCGATCGCCTGCCCTGCAGTCCTGCGCGCCGAACCGCTGAAGATGCGCCTCGCCCATAGTCTTCCGACCAGCCATCCCGTCCATCCGGCCATGCAGCACTTTGCCGACCTGGCGCGCGAGCGTTCGCAGGGCGAACTCGACATCGCGCTGTTTGCGGACGGGCAGCTCGGTCAGGAAGTCGACCTGCTGTCGCAGGTGCAGGCCGGCAAACTGGATTTCCTGAAAGTCAGCGCCAGCGTGCTCGAGCGCTTCCATCCTGCCTACAAGGTTCTCAACCTGCCTTTCACGTTCCGCGATCGCTCCCATTGGCTGAAAGTGACGAGTAACGAGATCGGCAGCGACGTTCTGGCCTCAACCACATCGGCGGGTCTCACCGGCCTGACCTTCTACGATGCCGGCGCGCGCAGCTTCTATGGCCGAAAACCGATTCTGCATCCCGACGATCTCAAGGGCATGAAGATCCGCATCCAGCCGTCTGAGACGATGGTCAAGCTGATGCAGCTGTTCGGTGCCGAAGGCATCGAACTGTCATGGAGCAATGTCTATGTCGCGCTGAAGTCGGGACTCGTTGATGGCGCGGAGAACAGCGTGGTGGCGCTGATCGTCGGCAAACATGCCGAAGTCGCGTCGCACTACTCGTTCGACGAACACACCATGATCCCGGATGTACTGCTGGTAGGCGCCGGCCGGCTCAACAGCATGACGCCGAAGCAGCGGGAGATCATCCGCGAAGCCGCCGCCCTGTCCTATCATCACATGAACAAGCTGTGGACCGCATTCGAGGCGCAAACGCGCCTGCAGGTCGAAGCGATGGGCGTGACATTTGTCACGCCGGACAAGGCCCCCTTCATCGCGAAGGCAGCGCCCCTCGCCGACATCTATGCCGGCGAGGAAGCGTCACGGACGTTGCTGCGCAGGATCGCGCAAGCATAGGTCGTTTAATCGGGCTTATTTGACGCCGAGCAGTTCGACGTCGAAGATCAACGTCGCATTTGGCGGGATCACGCCGCCAGCACCACGCGCGCCATAGCCGAGATCCGGCGGAATGATCAGCGTGCGCTTGCCGCCGACCTTCATGGTCGCGACGCCTTCGTCCCAGCCCTTGATGACACGCGACATGCCGATCGGGAATTCGAACGGCTCGTTGCGATCGACTGACGAGTCGAATTTCTTGCCCTTGACGCCGTTCTCATAGAGCCAGCCGGTGTAATGCATCACGCAGGTCTGTCCCTTGGCCGGCGTTGCGCCGGTGCCAACGGTGGTGTCTTCGATCTGGAGGCCTGAAGCTGTGGTCATGGTTTTTCCTGCGGCTGGCGCCATTTTCTGAGGCGCTTGTTTTTGAGGCGCTTGCGCCATGGCGGAAGAAAGGGAGACGTCGGACACGGCCACGATCATGGCCGCGCTGAGCGCGACGGCCGTGGCTCTAACGGCACGCTGGGAGTTTCGCATCATGTCTCCTGGATGGTTGGGTCTGCGAGCGGCGCAGTCATGCCCCGTCATCGCACCGCAACGCAAGTCCTGGCAATGCCGAATCCCGAAGCCGCGATCCATGAAGATCGGTCAATGAGGATGCTTGAATCGGTCCTCAGTCAGGCTTGGAGCTGCGTCGGGCCAGCTGACCCTTGTAATTTTCAAGCAACCGGGTCGCCAACTCTGTCGCCTCATCGCTTGCCTGGATCGAGCGACTGTCCGACATCGGCTCTGCGAGGGAGGGCGGATGTTTGAAGCTGAACGAGCGGATGACGCGATCGATGGCTGCTTGCATGGATAACTCCCGATGGCGACAGGAACTCCGCGTTTCGCGGAAAGTTCCTGATCAGTCAGCCGGAGGGCACCGCAGGTTCAAGGCAGCACCACGGCCGCTGCAAAGCCGCAACATGGCCATTTTGGCTACAAATGTTGCTAAGCGCCTGCTTCTGCTGCGAATTGCAGCCCTTTGAAAGTCAGTCGCTTGGGGTCGCGAACGCCCGCCAGATACAGGCCGCGAATGAAGTGGGTCACCATGTCGCGATCACAGCCGGTCAGAATGACCACGGCATCGACGGCTGTCTTCTGGGCATCCATGTCAGTCCTCGCGCCGCGCAGGGCGGCCTGCTCCGCGCGCTCCAAATCGCCGGATGACCAAAACATGCCCGATTCCCGGGATTTGCGGATATACGCGGATCACCCCGGCGCAAGCTCCGCCCCAGCCTCGCGCAGGCCTCCTTGCCGGCAAATCATGCGTAAGATTGCCGTAAATCGCAGATAGTTGATGCGTTGCCGCGCTGTCGGCTGTAAACCGCAGCGGAGTTTCGGCCATTGCCTGGGTGTTTGCCCGGCTGCCGCACCCGACGATGACCCACCCCAAACCAAAGAAAGCGACAAGGCCTCGTTCATGTCATTTAAGGAACCCAGCTTCGCGGATCGCCAGAAGGCTGCGATCGAAGCCAAGAAGAACATTCTGAACAAATTCAAGGCAGCACCGGGGCCCGATGATCCTGCCGTGAAGGCGCGCGCCGCCGAGCGCGAAGCCGCTGCCGTCGCACGCGCGGAAGCCAAGGCCATCCGCGACGCTGAGAAGGCCGTCCAGAAAGCCCGCGAAGCCGAGGAAGCCGCCGCTGCTCTAGTCCAGGCTGCGCGCGAGAAGGAAGAAGCCGCGCTTGCCCAGGCCGCGCTGGAAGCCCAGCAGAAAGCTGCCCGCGACGCCCGCTACGCCGCCCGCAAGAAGCGTAAATAAGCACGAGATCAGCGTGCCATCATCTGATGGCACGCTGCCTGAATTGATTGTCCGAGGTCAGTTCGTTTTGCCGAATTGCGGCTCGTCGGGTTTGACGAAATTGTTGCCGCTCGGGCCGTAGCCGGTGATCTGAATCACGGCGCCCTCTTCCCGTGTGCCGTCCCAATGCACCGCGCCAGCGGGATGCACCATGTAGCCGCCGGTCTTCATCGGGATCGATTTCTCGGGCACGAAGGCTTCGCCCGTGCCGGTGTACCAGGTGCCCGACAGCACCACGACGTGACGATCTTCCGGATGCTTGTGCGGCTTGCTCATGATGCCGGGCGGCCACTTGATCCGCAGAACATAGATGCCTTGCTTTGAGGGATCTCCGTAAAGTGTCGCGACTTCGACGCCAACACCGAACGGGTTCTTCCAGACTTCCTCGCCCTGATTGATGCGCACGAAGCCCATCTCATCGGTAGCGCTCCATGTCGTCACGCTTGGAAACAGTGTTGCTGCGATCAGACAAGTCGCCGCAACGACGACGCGTCGTTCTTTTTTCATCATGGCCTCCCAGGCATTTTCTTGTGCGCGGAGGCTATGCCGAGTTTTCAGGTCCAGCAACGAGCAGCGCAACATGACAAGCCCGTCGCGCGGACGGGCCCGTCACAGCGATGCGTGTGAAGACGTTACTTCTTCATCATTCCGTCTTCCTTCTTCATCATGCCGTCTTTCTTCATGCCATCGTCCTTCTTCATACCGTCGTGAGACATGGCATCCTTCTTCATACCGTCGCCCTTCGACATAGTGTCCTTTTTCATGCCGTCATCCTTGCTCATCTTGTCCTGAGCGAACGCAGCAGGTGCCAGCGCGAGGCTGAGCGAGACGAGCGCGGCGGACACGCCGAGCGCAAACCTGGTGGAGATGGTCATGATGTTTTTCCTCGGATCCATTTCTGAAGCGCGACGTCTGTCGCTATGAACCAGACGTACGGAGGTCGCGGTTTGTTACGTCGCATCAAAAAAGTCTTGATGATGCATCCGATAGCCATTGCGTGCGACGCAACATCACTTGCCCGCCGGTTCGGATTGTATAAACGAAGGGACGCGCGGTGACGGAGCAACAGGACGCGGGCGCATTTTGTCCCGCCCGGCACCAGACGAACACTTTCAGGAGTTACGCATGCTGACTCGCCGCCACATCCTTGGATCGGCCCTCGCCGTGCCTGCGATCCTCCGTTGCGGTGTCGGTACGGCGCAGGCAGCGACTACACTGAAGATTTCGCACCAGTTTCCCGGCGGCAGCATCGACAACGGCGACTTCCGCGACCGTCTGGTCCGCACTTTCGCAGCCGCCATTGCCAAGCAGAGTGGCGGCGACCTTGTTGCCGAGGTTTATCCGGATTCGTCGCTGATCAAGGCGGATGCGCAATTTTCCGCCATGCGCAAAGGGACTCTCGATCTCAGCCTTTATCCCTTGCCCTATGCCGGCAATGAATTGCCGGAGGCGAATATCGGCCTGATGCCCGGTCTGGTCTCGACCTACGATCAGGGCCTGCGCTGGAAGAACTTGCCGATCGGCAAGGCACTGAGCGACATTCTCGCCGACAAGGGCATCATGCTGCTGACCTGGGTCTGGCAGGCCGGCGGCGTGGCTAGCCGCTCGCGCCCGCTGATTGTCCCCGAGGACGCCAAGGGGCTCACGGTACGCGGCGGTTCGCGCGAGATGAACATGATGCTGCAGACTGCCGGCGCGCGCGTGCTCTCAATGCCGTCCAACGAAATTTACGCAGCAATGAAGAGCGGCGCCTGCGATGCCGGCATCACCTCATCGACCAGCCTCATCTCATTCAAGCTGAGCGAAGTCGCCAAGCATCTGACCTCCGGCGCGGGTGCGTCCTACTGGTTCATGCTTGAGCCGCTGATGATGTCCAAGGCTGTGTTCGACAAGTTGCCGAAAGCACACCAGGATATTCTGGTCTCGGTCGGCGCCGAGATGGAAGCCTTCGGCAAGGCGGGCGCGCAGCAGGACGATGTCGAAGTGTCCAGGGTCTATGAGAAGGTCGGTGCCAAGGTCAGCGCGCTCGACGCTGCGACCGTCGGCAAGTGGCGCGATATCGCGCGCGACACGGCGTGGAAGGACTACGTCGCCAAGACGCCGCTCACCGCGAACCTCCTCAAGCTCGCGCTGGATGTCCCGGCCTGACCTATTCTGTCGTCCGCCAGCTGGCTCTCAGCGCGTCTTCGCGTTGAGTGCCGAAGCGACACGGCTGACCGGCGGGCGGCCGATCAGAGCACTGATGGTGTTGGTTGCAGCGAGCAGCTTGTTCATATCGACGCCCGTCGCAATCCCCATGCCTTCCAGCATGTAGACCACATCTTCGGTGCCGACATTGCCGGTCGCACCAGGCGCATAGGGGCAGCCGCCGAGACCGCCGGCAGCGCTGTCGACAACGCGACAGCCTTCTTCCATCCCGGCATAGAGATTGGCCAGCGCCTGACCATAAGTGTCGTGGAAGTGCATAGCGAGCTTTGGCATGGGAACCGAGCCAGCAACGGCGCGCAGCATCTGCCGCGCCTTCGACGGCGTCCCGACACCGATCGTGTCGCCGAGTGAGACTTCGTAGCAGCCGAGATCAAACAGCGTCTTCGAGACATCGACGACCGCCTGCGGCGCGACGTCGCCATCATAGGGACAACCGAGAACGCAGGACACGTAACCCCGCACGCGGATGCCGTCGGCCTTGGCGCGCTCGATCACCGGCTTGAAGCGCTCGATGGATTCGGCGACCGAGCAATTGATGTTGGCACGCGAAAAGCCTTCCGAGGCCGAGGCGAACACCGCGATGACTTTCGCGCCGACCGCCTTCGCGCCCTCATAGCCCTTCTCGTTCGGCACCAGCACATGGAATTCACCGGGCAAATCGCGCAGGCCGAGAAATACCTGATCCGAACCCATCATTTTGGGGATCGCCTTGGGTGACACGAACGAGCCGACCTCAACCGTATGCAGGCCAGCCCCGACCAACGCCTTCACGAAGGCAATGCGGTCTTCGACCGACACCGGCGTCTTTTCATTCTGCAAACCGTCGCGCGGACCGACCTCGACGATACGAACCAGATCACTCATGCCAATTTCAATCTCACGTGTCTTTCAGAGGATCAGGCGCTCGGCTCGACTTCCGCAAGCTCGACGCCTTCTCCAACGATATCGCCAACCTTGCACTTGATGCGCTTGAGCACGCCGGCGAACGGCGCGCGCAGGGTCTGCTCCATCTTCATGACTTCCAAGGTCAGGATAGCAGCGCCCTTCTCAAGGGTCGTGCCCTCCTCGGCCAGCAGCGCCACCACGGTGCCGGGCAACGGCGCAACGATCTTGTCCTCGCCGACTTGCTCTTCATCGTCGCCGCCGAACGGATCGACCCAATGCATGTCGAAGCGGCCGTGACGCGTACGCAGGTAGAGTTCGTGGCCCTCGATCACCGAAACGATGTGCGAGCGTGCTCCGTCCAGTGTCAGATCGAAATGCCCATCATCGGCCGCAGCCGTCTCAAACCCCAGTTCGCGAGTGCCGATCGAAATCGTTGCAGGACCGCTGCCGTAATTCAACGTCACGCGCTGCTCGTCCGAACCATGCTTGAATTTGAACACCCGCTGGCGACGCCCGACCGGCATCCAGCCAGCCGTCAGCCAGGGCGAGGTACCGGCAGCCCGTGCTGCCTGCGCTTCGTTCGAGACGATGGCGGCGACGGCCGCGCATAGTTCGAGATCGCCAGGCGCCGCCGAGTCCGGCGTCAGCACTTTCAATTCACGCTCGATAAAGCCGGTGTCGATGGTGTTGGCGCGCACATCCGGATGCGTCACAAGCGCCGACAGGAACGGCGTGTTGGTGACGATGCCGCGAATATCGGTTTCTTCCAGCCCACGATTGAGCCGGTTGATCGCCGCATCGCGCGTCGGCGCCCAGGCGATCACCTTGGCGAGCATGGCGTCGTAGTTCGGCGACACCGCATCGCCCTCGCGATAGCCAGCATCAATGCGCAAGCCGTTCGTCTCAGCGGGCGTGCGCCAGGTGCGGATCCTGCCCACCGACGGCATGAAATTCTTGTGCGGGTTCTCGGCGTACACCCGCGCCTCGATGGCGTGGCCGTTGAGTTTGATCTGGTCCTGCGACAGCGGCAGCTTTTCGCCGAACGCCACGCGGAGCTGCCATTCGACCAGATCAACGCCGGTGATCAGTTCAGTGACGGGATGCTCGACCTGCAGGCGCGTGTTCATCTCAATGAAGAACACGTCCTTACCGTCAGAGACGAATTCGATAGTGCCGGCGCCGACATAGTTCACCGCGCCTGCGGCCTTGCGTGCAGCCGCGCAAACCGCCTCACGCTGCGCGCCGTTCAACGTCGGCGACGGCGCCTCTTCGATCACCTTCTGATGCCGTCGCTGCAACGTACATTCGCGCTCGAACAGCGAGACCAGATTGCCGTGGCTGTCGCCGACGATCTGCACCTCGATGTGGCGGGGATTGTCGACATACTTCTCGATCAGCATGCGGTCGTCGCCGAATGCTGCTTTGGCTTCGCGTTTGGCGCTGACGATGGCCGGAGCCAGTTCAACAGCCGAGCGCACCACGCGCATGCCACGCCCGCCGCCGCCCGCTGAGGCCTTCACCAGAACCGGGAAGCCGATCTTGTCGGCTGCCTTGGCCAATGTCGCGTCGTCCTGCGCTTCGCCATGAAAGCCCGGCACCAGCGGCACGCCAGCCTTCTCCATCAGCGCCTTGGAGCCCGACTTCGAGCCCATCGCAGTGATCATCTCCGCAGTAGGTCCAACGAAGATCAGGCCGGCATCGGCACAAGCCTGCGCGAACTCGGCGCTCTCGGAGAGAAAGCCGTAGCCGGGATGGATCGCCTCGGCGCCGGTCTTCTTTGCAGCTTCGAGAATGCGCTCGATATTGAGATAGCTGTCGCGCGCACGCGCCGGGCCGATCAACACGGCCTCGTCGGCTTCCGCGACATGCAGCGCATTGGCATCTGCCTCGGAATAGACCGCGACGGTGCGCAAGCCCATGGCCCGCGCGGTACGGATGACGCGGCAGGCTATCTCGCCGCGATTGGCGATCAGGAGCGTGCGAAAGCGGCGATATAAAGCTTTTGAGATTTCGGCTTTGGCCATCATCACATCCTGAACAGGCCGAAGCGCGTCGGCTCGATCGGCGCATTGGCCGACGCTGACAAACCAAGTCCGAGCACCAGGCGCGTATCTGCGGGATCGATCACGCCATCATCCCAGAGGCGCGCCGTTGCGTAATATGGGCTGCCCTGGGTCTCGAACTGTTCGCGTGTCGGCCTACGAAACGCTTCCTCCTCTTCGGTCGACCAGGTGCCGCCCTTGGCTTCGATATTGTCGCGGCGCAGCTGACTCAGCACCATCGCTGCCTGCTCGCCGCCCATCACCGAGATACGGGCATTGGGCCACATCCACAGAAAGCGCGGGCTGTAGGCGCGGCCGCACATGCCGTAATTGCCGGCGCCGTAAGAGCCGCCGACCACCACAGTGAATTTCGGGACGTTGGCCGTGGCGACGGCTGTCACCAGCTTGGCGCCATCGCGCGCAATGCCGCCGGCTTCGTATTTCTTGCCGACCATGAAGCCGGTGATGTTCTGCAGGAACACCAGCGGGATGTTGCGCTGGCAGCAGAGCTCGATGAAATGCGCGCCCTTCAGCGAGCTCTCGCTGAACAGGATTCCGTTGTTGGCGATGATGCCGACCGGGAAACCCCAGATATACGCAAAGCCGCAGATCAGTGTCGTGCCGTAGAGCTTCTTGAACTCGTCGAATTCGGAGCCGTCGACAATGCGCGCGATGATGTCGTGCATGTCGAACGGTTTGCGCGCGTCGGCAGGAATGACACCGTAGAGTTCTTCAGCCGCGTATAAGGGATCCCGCGGCGGCTGCATGTTCAGTGTGGCCCGCTGTGGTGGCTTCAGCGTCGCGACGATTTTTCGCGCGATGCCGATGGCGTGACCATCGTTCTGTGCGTAGTGATCGGTGACGCCAGACTGCCGCGAATGCACATCCGCGCCGCCAAGTTCTTCGGCGGTGACAACCTCACCGGTTGCGGCCTTCACCAGCGGCGGACCGCCGAGGAAGATCGTGCCCTGATTGCGCACGATGATGCTCTCGTCGGACATCGCCGGCATATAGGCGCCGCCGGCAGTGCACGAGCCCATCACGACAGCAATCTGCGGAATGCCCTGCGCCGACATCTGCGCCTGATTGTAGAAGATGCGGCCGAAATGGCGCTCATCCGGAAAGATGTCGTCCTGCTGGGGCAGGAACGCACCGCCGGAGTCCACCATATAGATACACGGCAGATTGTTCTGCCGCGCGATGTCCTGCGCGCGCAGATGCTTCTTCACCGTCATCGGATAGTAAGTGCCGCCCTTGATGGTCGCATCATTGGCGACGATCATGCACTCCCTGCCCGACACTCGGCCGACGCCAGTGATGACGCTGGCGGAATGGACATCGCCGCCATAGAGGCCGTTGGCGGCCAATGGCGAGAGTTCGAGGAAGGCCGTGCCGGGATCGATCATCAGATCGACACGCTCGCGGGCCAGCATCTTGCCCCGCGCGGTGTGCTTGGCGCGGGACGCCTTGCCGCCGCCCCCGGCGACCGCACCGAGCTTGTCCTTGAGCTCGGCAACCTGCGCCTTCATCACATCGACATTGCGTTTGAACTCGGCCGAGGTGGGATCGATCGTGGAGCGAAGCGACATCGGCTTCCGTTTCCTGCAGGGTCTGTTTCTTGTTTGCACGGCGGCCCGGCAACGGGCCTGCCATGATGGTGTCACCCCGTCGTGGCGGGACGCAACCCTAACTTTCGGTGCTGGTCAGGGTGAGATTTGGAGCGTTACGGGGGCTGATTTGCCCGCAAACCGGTCGTCAGTGCGACCACGGCTCCGAGCGGCGGAATGCAAAATTGTCGGCATAGGCGATGGTCCGGGGCGCACGCACCTTGGGCTCAATCACCTGATAGGCAATACCTTCGCGCTCGCAGTAGGCGACCGCCTCTTCCTTGCTGTCGAAGTGGATGGACAGCTGCTGCTTCATGTCACCGGACGACGTCCAGCCCATCAGGGGCTCGATCACCCGCGCCTGCTCCGGCTCATAATCGAGCTGCCAGTCCTTGGTCTTGGCGAGGCCTGCCTGCATGGCATTCTTGGGGGCTTTGAAGATACGTGCGGTCATGGAATGCGATAGCCTTTTAAGGATGGGCCTTCGTCTCGGGATTAGCGTCTCGGGATCGGCCTTGGTCAGCTGCGACACTGCGACAAATTGGTGAAAACGGCTGGGCTGGTATATCCAATTGTCACGAATTTGATCCGTGATTCCGTCGTTTGGCGGCTTCGTTATTGTGTATATTCGTTCCACGGCGTCGTGACAATCGGGGCACGAAGCGGTCTATCTGATCTCGCAATTCGGCATCACGAAGGGCTCCTGAAGCGGCACCCATGGATATTCACGCCATCCTTCCCCCCAAAGGCCGCGACCTGCGGTTGGACCTGTTCCGCGGTATCGCCAACTGGGCGATCTACCTCGATCACATCCCCGACAATGTGGTGAACTGGGTCACCACCCGGAACTATGGCTTCTCCGACGCGGCCGACCTTTTCGTGTTCATCTCCGGCTACACGGCGTCCTTCGTCTACGCCAAGATGATGCTGGAGCGCGGCTTCATCGTCGGCGCTACACGCCTCACCAAGCGGGTCTGGCAGCTCTATGTCGCCCACGTTATCCTGTTCGTGATCTACATCGCCGCCATCGGTTATGTGGCGCAGCGCTATAACGACCCCGACATCATCAACGAGTTCAACGTTGCCGGTCTGGTCGACAATCCGATCCAGACGCTGACGCAAGGTCTGCTGCTCAAGTTCAAGCCGCTCAATCTCGACGTGCTGCCACTCTATATTGTGCTGATGGGCCTGTTCCCGCCGGTGCTGTGGATGATGCTGCGCAAGCCGGATCTGACGATGCTGGCGTCGCTGGCGCTGTATTTCGCGGCACGCCAGTTCGGCTGGAATCTGCCCGCCTATCCCTACGGCGTCTGGTACTTCAACCCGTTCACCTGGCAATTGCTGTTCGTGTTCGGCGCCTGGTTCGCGCTCGGCGGCGCGCTCGAGTCACGCTCGGTGATCCGCTCCAAGGTGCTGCTGTATTTCGGTATCGCCTATCTCTTGTTCTCGCTTGTCATGACCATGGCCGGTCGCTTCCCGGACACCGGCCACATGATCATGCCGGACTGGTTGTTCGACGCGTTCAATCCAAACGACAAGACCAACCTCGCGCCCTATCGCGTGCTGCATTTCGTGATCATCGCCTTCTTCGTCACCCGCTTCGTGCCGAAGGAATGGAAAGGCCTGGAGTGGCCGGTGTTTCAGCCGCTCATCAAATGCGGCCAGCAGTCGCTCGCCGTATTCTGCGTCGGCGTGTTCCTGTCCTTCGTCGGCCACTTCCAGCTGATGATGTCGTCGGGCTCGTTGCTGGCGCAAATATTCGTCAGCGCCGCCGGCATCGGCATCATGACCTTCGTGGCCTATTACATCTCGTGGTCGAAGAAGCAGGACAAGCCGTTGCCGAAGCCGGCTGCTCCCGCAGCGTCAGAACAGCAGGCATCGCCGTCGAAAGCCGCAGAATAGACCCGTTGTCGAACATGGTGCGGGACAGGCGAGAAATCGCCGGCAGATGCCTTGCTGCCCCCGGCCTAAGCGTGTATCGACACCGCATCGTCGGGGTATAGCGCAGCCTGGTAGCGCGGCGGTTTTGGGTACCGCAGGTCCTAGGTTCGAATCCTAGTGCCCCGACCATCCCCCCATTATATTCAATGACTTAGCGCTTCTTGAACAGCGGATGGACCACTTGGTCTCCCGGCGCGATTCCATATTTTTTGGCGGTGCCGGCGACCACTTCGAGAACAGCCCGTGCCGGGCCTCCCGATGAAATGATCTTGAGGGATTGTGGCTCGGTATTTTCCGCGATCCGGAGCACCCGACCGTCGCCGCCGATGAAGATCATGTCGAGTGAAACAAAGGTGTTCTTCATCCACATGGAGATCTGCTGCTCGGGGGTGAAGTCGAACAGCATACCGCGGCCGTCCGCGAGCTCCTTGCGATACATCAGACCGGTCGCCCGCTCCTCGTCGGTCTTGGCGATTTCGACGGAGAACATCCGCACACCGGACTTGGTGACGATTTCGAGCGGCTGGAATTCGGCGGCTGCGGCTGGCTTGTGAGGGCCGACAAGGGCCAGAGCGGCGATCACCGCCAGCATCGAGAGGCGGCAGCGGGCGGCGAAGCGAAACAGACTCATGAAGGGCAATCCACGCAAAGAGCCCGGTCAGGATGCCGGGCGGCGCGACCCTAGCCTGACGACGCGTGCCAGCGCCAGACGGTCCTGATGCACAGCCGCGTGATAGCCCTCGACGGCAAGGCTGGCAGGAAACCCGCAAGAAACTTGGAAAACCGTGGACGGCTTAGTGCGACGAAAGACCCGGCGTACCGCCTTCGGGCTGGATCTCGGCAGCCATCATGCCCTTGGAGCCGGGCCCGAAGCGCACCAGCACATACTGGCCGGGACGCAGCTCGGTCATGCCGAAGCGGCGCAGGGTTTCCATGTGGACGAAGATATCCGGCGTGCCTTCGCCGCAGCTGAGGAAGCCGAAGCCACGCAGCCGGTTGAACCACTTCACCTGCGCCCGCTCGAGGCCACTGGTAGGCGTCACGCTGACATGAGTGCGCGGCGGCAACATCTGCGCGGGATGGATGGCAGTCGACTCGTCCATCGAGACAACGCGGAAAGCCTGATAGCCCTTGGACCGCTGGGTGCATTCAACGACCACACGGGCACCTTCATAGGCCGTCTGGTAGCCGTCGCGGCGAAGCACGGTCACATGCAGGAGCACGTCGGCTGCGCCATTGTCAGGAATGATGAAGCCATAACCCTTGGAAGCATCGAACCACTTGATAACACCGCTGATCTCGACGAGATCGACGGCGTTGCCTTCGCCGACACCCGCAAAGGGGTCGAGTGCGTCGCGGCTTGCGTTGCCTGAAAGCTCATTCCCTGGTCGCGGACCACCCGCTCCGGGAATCAGTCCCCCCAACCGCTTGGACTCAAATGCGTCCGACCCCATGGCCCCGGATCCCACTATCATTTGCGCTGTCAGCCCTGTCAGCGCCATCTCACATGCCCCATCGAAGCTAATCACGATGGCGCGGTGCGAATCTTTCGATTCGAAGATAACACTGTCGCCTGATCAGCAAAGACAAAAAACGAACACAGTGACAGCTATGAACAGCTTGCGCTCAAACGAATCAGATGCGCATCAATTTCCGACGAATGGTCCGAGCGTTTCGCCGATATCATGGCGAATGACAAGGTCAGCGTGATCGTCCTGCTCGGTCGCCTCATTGTTGATGATGACAAGACGTGCACCGGCATGTTTCGCCATCATCGGGAATCCCGCTGCGGGCCACACGACGAGTGACGATCCAATCGCAATGAACAGATCGCAGTGCTGCGATAGCTCAGCTGCGCGACGCATCTCATCTTCAGGCATCGCCTGACCGAATGAGATCGTCGCAACCTTCACGGGCTCGCCGCATACCGTGCAGTCTGGCGCCTGTCTTTCGGAATCGAATCTGCTCTTCACCCAATCGAGCTCATAGCGCCTCGCGCAACCGATGCAGCGCGCATAGGTCGTATTGCCGTGCAGCTCGATCACAGCATCAGCCTTGAAGCCGGACGCTTGATGCAGGTTGTCGATGTTTTGGGTGATCACAGCGGGAATCTTGCCGGCCTTGTAGAGTGAGGCGAGCGCGCGATGCCCGCGACCAGGCTTGGCGGCAGCGAATGTCTCTTCCATCGCAAAGCGCCGGCGCCAGGCTTCATCGCGCGCGTCCTGGCTGGCGACGAACTCGTCGAACGGAATTGGCTGGTTACGGGTCCACAAACCACCAGGCGAACGGAAATCGGGAATGCCCGTTTCGGTCGAGATCCCCGCGCCGGTGAACGGCACGATGGTTCTGGCTTCGGCGATCATCTCGCCAAGACGATCCACGCCAGTGCGAAGGTCAGTTGCAATCATTGGAAGGTCCGAGAGGAAGTGATCCGACGACAATGCCGCAGACCGGGATCCGGTGCCATGCCGGGATCAACGCATGTTTTGCTTCGTCGCCACGTTTCCAGGATCTATTTCGCTTTGGCGCGTCCATTCCTTGCGGGCTTGTCGATCAAAAAGTCTTCCCGCTTGCGGCCGGCTGCGATCTCCTTCGCTAGCCAGCCCGCAACACCGCCGCGTCCGGTCCAGGTCTCTCCCGTTTTGGGATGGCGATACTTCGCCGGAACCTTGATGCCTTTGACGCGGCTGGTTTTGCCGTCGACGCTTCTGATCTGTGCGAGTTGCGCCTGCAATTCGGCGCGGTGCGCTTGCAGTTGCTTGTCGATATCCTCCCGCAATGCGAGGAGTTCGGGAACCGAAAGAGATTTGATATCAAGGGTCGGCATAAATAAGCTCCGATCAAATACGTCCGCACTCCTTCCCCAAGGCGCGCAAATATGCGCCAGCGTGCGTCAATTAAATAAAATGTGGGCGGTGTCAAAACACCGCATCAAAATCAAATATCGGGGCGAAGCTGAAATGAGCTCCGCCCTTAAGTAGTTAAATACCGATTTGCGAAATCTTTATGCAGCCCGCGAGACATCGGCGGAGAGCTCGCTCTTCGGCGGATCGTCCTTCTTCGGCTTTGCCACTGGTGTTGCCTGAGACTTTTTCACGGACTTGCCGTACTGCGCGAGCTTATCGAGCTCGGCTTCGAGCTCAGCCTGACGCGCAGCAACTTTTTCCGCCAGCTTGTCGGATGCATGATCGCGCAGTGCCGCAAGTTCCTCGATGCTCAGTGAGTCCAGATCGATCTTGGCCATGGAAATCTCCGTTTGTTCCGAACTAGCGGTAACATCCATGCGCCGCAAGCGCGGCAGCGCGATCATCCACCGAAGACATCATGATGGATGCAATTCAATTGACGTCGAGCTCACGCTTCGCAGAGAATGGATGCGGGATTGGGGAAACGCGTCATGGCATCTTGGAAAGAAGAGCGTGACCGACTGGTCGCGCAGACGCTCGCATTCGTACAGGAGGTCGCCGCCGCGCATCCGGTCGCGGCCCAGCGACTGAACATCTGGCAACCGCCGAGCCACGCGCCGTCGCATGCGTCCGATTCAACGGAAACCGTCACCTCGCCTGCCACCGTGGACGCAGATCGTTTGATGGCTCCTGCTCTGATTGTACATGCGGCGAACGCAGCAATTGAAACCTCAGAGCGTAGTTCGCAGGACATTCCTGTTGCAGTTCCTATCAACGTGCCATCTCCTGTCCGGAAAGATCCGCTCTATTCGGGCCCATCTGAACGGGCCGAGATCCTCAAGCGCGTTGCTTCGTTCAAGGCTCGCCAGGCCCAGATGATCCATGAGCGCGACGTCTACTACGAAGCCATGCAGACGCGTATCCGAACAACGCTGCGGAACGATTCCGGGCGCGACCGGTTGTAAAGCCGGAGCAGTTTCCCCGATGCTCTGTTTTCAGAAAGCCCCGTCCTCCCCCGGCGGGGCTTTCGCCTTGCGGGCTTCAACGTGAGGAGACGGTCTGTCGGTTCGGGTTATTTGCCGAGGTGTCGCCGCACGGCGGCAACCGACGAGCCGACCTTTTCGATCGCGGCGTTCAATTCGGTCGGCGAGACGCTCAGCCGATAGGCCCAATAGTCGCGTTGGGAAGCATCACTGGAATCGATCACCGGCGCCGGCCGGACGCCGCGTTCGGACGCCAGCACGGCGGCGACTGGGACGAGACTGATCATGCCGGCAGGGTAACACGTCGCCCGTACAGCCCAAGCGAGCGCGCGCTCCAACGTTAACAGTCGATTGATGCGATCTTGGAAAGTCGTCCAGCCAAAGCAAGCCTTGCCGCGAGCGGCTACTGAACCACCGAGCCCAGCGAGGCCTGGATCTCATTGAGCGGGATGCACAGCTTCTTGCGGCGCAGGCCACGAATGGCGCCGGTGACCTTCAAGATCTTGCCGGCCGCACATGACCCGTCCTGGACCAGCGCGCTCTCGTAAGGCGCCAGGATGAGCGGTTCAGCTGTCCGAATGGACTGAGCGGCGGAAGGTGTGGCCAACGCCACCAGAGAAATTCCGAAAGTTCCCAAAACCCAAAAACGCATGGTCGTCCCCAACACAGCAAATACGCACCGGTCCAAGGGTAATCGTTCACGCCCTTCAATTTTTGCAGTCAGCTCTCCCCGAGCCGTTACCGCAATTATTGCCCCGGACCACCGCGAAACACAAAGCAATTTTCGCGCCGATTTCCGGTTTCAGCATAGGGTCAGAGCGTGACCTGCTCGTGACCGCACTCCTTGCAGGTGAAAGACACCCGCGCGACACCCTTTGGCGCCGAGACCTTGTTGGCCGCGCCGCACTTGCCGCAGGTCGTCATAATCCGTGTGTCGCCCTGCTTCACCACCAGCGCCTTGCGCTCCATAGTCTCGCGGATCAGACGCTCGGCCTCTTCGCGCATTGCCTGCTTGCTCATGCAGCTCTCCTGACAGACGCCGAAGCAAAAGGCCCCGAGCGAGCGGCCTTATAGCCGATGACGATGACACTCTCCATCGCGATCAAAATCGGGACCCCGGATCGCACCATTCCCCTGCAGAATTTCCGTGCATTCCAATCTGCCGCAGCGAGATCCCGATGGACAGAATGGCTGACCTGAACTAGAACAAATGAAGAACATCATTCGCCAATGTTTTATCGGGACGTCACAGGAATCGCCGGGTTGGCGGGGCATACGCGGCTGGAAAACAGGGAGACTGACATGGATTTGCAGGCACGTATCGACCTTTGGAAAAGCATCGATCCGGATCCGGAATTCTGCCGCAAGGCAGAACGAGAAATGCTGCTGTTGAGTTGTCAGGACGAAGACTGGGTCAACGCGCGGATGCGGGATTTCGAACAGGCGCTCGCATTGGAGAGTGCTGAATAACGGAACCCTTTGGCGTCGGCGGCGTTACGTCTGCGCTGGAACATCCAACCTCGCTTCACAGCGGTGATGCGAGGTTTTGTTTGCAGGCGATTCGGTGCGGGAGATATCAGCTTGCGTGAGCGTCGCGCGCTGCGACTTATCCACCGGTCGCCTTGCAAAGATCGGATTGATGCCGCATTCGGCATCGATGCTCTCCTTGGAGAGCGAAACGAAGAGAAGAGAATGAACGAAGAAAGAATTTCAGCGGCACGCGCCGACATGGAACGCCGGGTGGCAGAATTTCGCGAGAAACAGGCGAAGTTCCAACGCGAACGTGAAGACTATTACGAGACCACGATCGAAAAGGTACGGGCCACCGACTGGAACGAGTTCGTGACGCCCCGTCAGGAGCGCCGCGTGCGGCACTAGCTACGATCTGCTCGCAGCAGCGACCAATAAAAAGCCCGCCATTATCTGGCGGGCTTTTTATTGGTCGGGAGTCACAGCGAGTGCAACGCACAAGGCCCGAATGCTCCGGACCTTGATATTGTTCAGCCCCTACCAATAACCATAGCTGCGATAGTAACGCGGGCCATAGGCATAGGGGCCGGGACCATAGTAACCGCCATAGTAAGCCGGACGGTAATAGCGCGGTCGGTAATAGCCGTAGCCGGGACCGTAGCCATAATAGCGTGGGCCATATCCGTATCCGTACGGTCCGTACGCACCATAAGCCCCCGCGGCCAGCGCACCTGCGGCAATACCAAAGCCGATTGCGGGACCCGGTCCCCAACCTCGACCCCATCCGCGCGCTTCGGCAGGCGCCGTCATGGCGGTCGTGCCGATGGCTGCGACAGTGGCCAGGATCAATGCTGCTTTTTTCATGTGATACCCTTTCTGTTCACCACCGGCCAAATAACGCCAAGCTTTTTTGTTGGTTTCAGGGCCTGTAAGATTTCACCGCTCGGGTTCCAGACCGGAGGTGCGTCATGATGCCCATTCGCTATCGCCGTGCGCAGCTCGCCCGCCAGCTTCAGGCCTTTCACGCGGCGCACCCCGAATTCATCAGAGAGCGGCTTCGCGCTTTCGATGAACACAACGGACGCGACAAGATGATTCCCGTGACGCATCGCAAAATGAAACCGTCACCCTATACGCGTCGTTTGGCTGCGCTCCCCCGCGACAAGGCGCCGATTAGCTCCGGGTGAAGCCTTAACGCGCCCCATATCGCCTTCACGTTTCATTCACCATGAGGGGCCGGTTATCGGAACGGCTCGCAAAGCCGACGCTTTCCTCTCCATGAATGTACGCGGTGTCGCACGGACACGCGTGCGAGCAGTGGAGTAATGGCGATGATTGAACAGATCGCAAAGATCGACAAGGCGCTCGATGAATTGCTCGTCGGCCTTGGCCAGATGGTGCTGCGCTTGTCGAGTCCGCAAGTCACGCGTACGCGCGAGGAACGCGAGGCTCTTGTCCGCTCCGTCAATCAGTTCTCAACCTGCGCAGCCCGCTCCAGCGATCCGCGGGTCCTCAAGCTTGCTGACGACTTGCAAAATACGCTGAAGCCGCGCCTGCGTCTCGTGGCCAGTCGCTGACGACGCTGGGCGTCCCAAAACATTTGCAGGGCAACGACGTAGGAACGTTTCTCCCTTTTACCTGTTGGCCAGACACAACCAAAAGGGAGGCTCTACATGCCCATCGAAGCAAGTGAACAAGGTAACCTGATTGGCAGCGACAAGGTCGAAGGCACCGCAGTGTTCGGCGCCGACGACCAGAAAATCGGATCGATCGAACGCGTGATGATCGACAAGAAGAGTGGCCGGGTGTCCTACGCTGTGCTCAGCTTTGGCGGCTTTCTCGGCATCGGCGACGATCACTATCCCCTGCCCTGGCAGTCGCTGAAATATGACACCGCATTGGGCGGTTATCGCACTGGCGTAACGCAGCAGCAGCTGGAGAACGCTCCCAAATACGGCAACGACAATAGTTGGAATTGGGCTGACACATCGCGGGCCCGCGCGGTGAACGATTACTACGGCGTTCCCATGGGCATCTGACGCCGGGATATACCATACAGCAGAACGGCACCCGATCGGGTGCCGTTCTTGTTTGTTCACCCAGTCCGATGCATCGGCTCTAGTGCGCCAGTTCCTTGCGCACTGCCGCGGCCGCATTGCCAACTTTCTCCACCGCCGCCTGCAGCTGCTCGCGGGAAACGCCGAGCTGATGGGTCCAGTATTTCACCTCATGCGCCTCGTGCATGTTGATCTTGCTGCGATCCGGCTGACCCTTGTTCTTCCGGTCGTCCATCGTCGTCGGACTCTTCAATTAACTGGTTGATGTACATGGCGAGCTGCTCGCCGGCGTCATTGAAATCTTCGTCCACGCAAGGTGTCCCATATGCCGTTTGGTGAGTGCAAAACATGCACGACTGTGACTTGTTCCGGGCGCCGCTCACCTGCCACACAAGCAATTGTTCAAATGCCGGAGATTCCGCCAACCCGGCTTTAACTGCACTTCCAGAGCTCGGAGAACCCAATCGCACCCGCGGCATTATGGGAGATGATGTCCACAGCCCTCGTCGTTCAAACCGTCGAATTGAGGCCGAATCCGCCGCCTTACGGCCGGCTGTCATTGCGCACGGGGGCATGGGACCAGTTGCAGGCGAAACGAGCCTATGACGACCATCACGAGGTGCCCGAGGCGCCGGTCGAGCTCGACAAGAAGGTCTGAGGTAGCCACCAGTCCGCGGCGATCCACGCTCTATTGCGAAACGCCCCCACCAATGCCGACGCTCCCGCCGACCCTGATGCAGGTCGACGTCCCCTCAACCTGGACGAAGCCGGCGCCGTATTGCTTACACGGATCTGCTTTTCGTGGTGCCGGTGTCATGCTCTGCTTCATTGCCACTGGCTTCTTCGCCGCAGCGAAGGCCTGCAGCGGGATGACAGCGATCAGCAGTCCAACAACGATAATTCTCATGGTCTTCCCTCGCCGCTTGTATGCGGTCGTATAGCTCATTGGAACGAATGCCGCAGTGCGGTGTTTCCATGGCATGGGACCGAGAGAAGAAGATAATGGCGTATTGCTGCTCAGCGCGGTCGCGCTTGTCTGCGGAATGATCGCCTTCGTACCGTGGCTCCTCGAGCCGACCCCCGCTGTTGCAAGCAAAAACACCCAGCGTGTCGCTTATGAGCGACCTGTGTCGCAAGAGCCGGTGCGCGTGATCATGCCCTTTAGCCCGAACACCACGCCGAGCCAGCGTTGACGCTTGCTTGGTTAATTGGCAGTCACAGGCTGGCCGGCTGTGCGAGTGAGCTTGTCGGCTTTCAGCAGAACATGGTCCGTTGCCGGCTGCGGCCGGGCGAAGAAGCTCACGGCAACAAAGGCTGCGCAGAACAGAAAACCTACTAGCATCACCCGTCGATGGGTCGGCTTGTCGGCATTGTGAAACGAAGCGGACATGGTCACTCCCTCGATGGGAAATGAATAGCTCACTCTTATTTCCGCGCAATCATACTCTGGTTTTAACCTAACCGATGAAGGTTACTTGGCCGATCGGATTTTAACGAAGCCGTTGTGGACTGTTAATTTCCGGCGCTCCCGCGATCAAACTAAACTACAGAACCGCATCGTGAAGCGATCCTACCTGGTTCGTTACTTCCTCGGCCTGTTACTTCTTATCGACGTTGTCCTGCGAAATCGGCGGAGCGCAGGTCTCCTTCGCATACTTCTCAGCGAGTTCGAATATTTCGCGACGGCGCTCCGGCTCGTTGATGGTGAGGTAAGTCACAACCATTTTTAAGGCCTCCTCGTCCGAAGCCCTTCCAAACCGCCACACGAGTAACACTCCCAAGTTGTACAGAAAGGTTTCGGAACCTTTTCCCTGTACGTTGAATTGAATGCCCATCAATATACGCAATATTACGATCAGTTGGCCAATAAGTTCCGGGAGCGGTGATGATTGTCGGTCGGCCCATCTCGGAGATCTGCAGGGAGCTCGCCATCTCGGCGCAGGCGAGCCATCAGACAGTTCTCGCGCAGATCCTGCGGATGGCTTCGCTCGAAGCCGCCCAGAGCGGCGTGCGTCATCATGAAGGCGATTCCAGTATCCAGGATCGATTGGTCGGCACCTGGGACTGGGACATCGCCAATGACCGCGTCTATGCAGACAGCAAATTCGCCCGCCTGTTCGGCGTCAATGCGGATTTGGCCTCGCGGGGCACGCCGTTACAAGACTGGCTGGATGCCATTCATCCGGACGACATCGATGATGTCGCCGCCGCTATCAATCGCTCACTGACGACCGGTCAGGTGTTCTCCCGTGAATATCGCGTCGTCTCTCACGGCGACACGCATTGGGTTTATGCGCGCGGTAAGTGCACGCTCGATTCGTCGGGCAAGGCGGTTCGGTTTCCCGGCGCCATTGTCGACATTACGCGGGAGAAGATCGATGACCATCATTTCAGCATCGTCCCGACCTAATCTCGCACGGTTCGAGATTACCCATTACGGTAGCGTTCCCGATAAAATGCTGCAGTCACGGCTTAATACGTCGTCGCCGGGAACGTAGCCTTGCGCTGCCGGTTATGCCCGCATGGCAAGGAAATTTTTTAGCGTCGTCGTCGTTCGCTCCGTCGAGGAATCCGTGGAGATCGTCGTGGAGGCCAAGAGCGCCGATGACGCCCATGTGGCGGCCATTAAGCATTTGCAAAAAAGCGGTGACGAATATGCGTGGGAGAAGCCGCGCAAGGATTTGACCGTCTGGCACAAGCGGGAAATCGATACGCCCGCCATCGTGGATGTCAGCGCCTGAGGGCAACGCTCTTCACAATTCAGATGGTGCGCCCTCTTTCTCAAGACGACATCTGCCATTTGTCTTGTTTAGCTGCTATGGCAAGCGCCGCTGCCCTAGTGGTTGCACGCTTGTGTCGATCCCATGGAGACAATCCCAATGCGCTACCTTCACACCATGCTGCGCGTCCGCAATCTGGATGCGGCCCTGAAATTCTATGCCGATGCGCTCGGGCTCAAGGAAGTTCGCCGGGTCGACAACGACAAGGCGAAATTCACTCTGGTGTTCTTGTGCGCCGCCGAAGACGAGGCGTTCCTTGCCAAGACCAAGGGACGAGGCGCGCCGCTGGTCGAACTCACTTACAACTGGGACGAAGAGAAATATGGCGAGGATCGCTATTTCGGTCATCTCGCTTATGAGGTCGACGACATCTATGCGACCTGCGACCGGTTGATGAAGCTCGGCATCACCATCAATCGTCCGCCGCGCGATGGCCAGATGGCCTTCGTTCGCTCGCCGGATCTGCATTCCATCGAGCTTCTGCAGAAAGGCGACGCACTGCCGCCGCAGGAGCCGTGGTCGTCAATGCCCAACACCGGACATTGGTAACTCACAAAACGCATCGCTGCAGGTGCAGCGGTGGAACGCCATGAGCAGTGCCGCGTTGTTGATGCGATACTGATTTCATGGAGGCTGAGACAATGGGACGTGGAATTCTGCTCTGGCTGCTGGGTGTACCGATTCCGGTGATCATTCTGCTGTGGCTCTTCTTCGGTCGCTGACGCCTCCCAAGCTGAACCAATCAACAGGCCTCGCTCACGCGGGGCCTGTTTCGTTTGCGGGCTCGCTCCTTTGTGAGAGGTCAGCACGAGACCGGCCTTGCGATGGCGGCGCGTTGCTGGCTAAACCTGCGGCGCTTATTCGCCAGCGAGGTTCATCGTGCCACAGACTCCCACTCCATCCCTGCAGATCTGGGGCCGCGCCAATTCGGTCAATGTGCAAAAGGTTCTGTGGTGCTGCCATGAACTCGACGTCGCCTATGAGCGCATTGATGCCGGCATGCAATTTGGCCGCAACAGCGAGGCCGACTATCTGGCGATGAATCCCAACGGCCGCGTGCCCACCTTGGTGCAAGGCGATTTCGTGCTGTGGGAATCCAATTCCATCATGCGCTATGTCGCCCTGGCCTATGGCGCTACATCGCGCCTCTACCCATCCACACCAAAGGTGCGCGCCGGAATGGAGCGCTGGCTCGACTGGACACTGACGACATTGCAGCCGGCCGAACGCCCGTTGTTCTGGGGACTGGTGCGGACGCCCGTCGCCGACCGCGACATGGCCGCGCTGCAGAAGGCCGCGGATGCCAATGCGGCGCTGTGGGAGATGGTCGACCGGCAACTTTCCCGTCAGACCTGGATGGAAGGCGACGATTTCAGCCTCGCCGATATCGCCATCGGTTGCTATGCGCGGCGATGGTTCGGCGTCGAGGGCGTCATCCGCCCTGCACTTCCGCATCTGCAACGCTGGTATCAGGCGATCTCGGTACGGCCGGGCTTCCAGACCTATGTCGCGCCGCCGCTCTCCTGAGCGCAGGCGTTCGCTTGAACGTTAGTTCAGCGAGCGTTCGAGCAGCAGGATGCCCATGATCACCACCAGCGTGATCGCGGCCACGATAAGGCGCGTGGACCAGTTCATGCCACGGCCGATCCACCACAGCAGCGCGCAGCCCATCAATACGGGAATGACGATATCGGGGCGCACGATCGTGGGGCCCTACGCGATGAAGCGAACGCCCAGCGTCTTGCCGCGGCGCCAGACCACTTCACACGTACGCCCGGTGCGTGCGTCGCGCGAGAAGGCCAGCTTCATCTTGTTGGGGACCGACGTGGGATCGTCGACGACGACTTTCGCGCCGGAGGCCGAGAGATCCAGCACATTGCATTGCCGGGCCGCGAATCCACCGTCCAGCGTGATCCATGCGGCCTGGTGTACGGACCGGCGTGTGTCGCGTTTTTTCGTCACTGCCATCGCATCACTCCACGCCCCCGGGAGAGAGCCTTAAGCCTGCATGCTTTAAGAACCGTTGAGAGGTGCAGAAGAGTTCGAAATGTCCTGTGCACAAGGTCCGTGCGCCGCGCATGGGGATCATCCACCTGATCCCTCACCGCCCACTTGCCGACCCGAACAAACGTCACTATACGTTCGGCCGCTGGCACCAAACTGATTTGCTTTCGGTCGGTGCCGCCCGCGATAGATCAGCCCTAAAGCTTTGATGTTGCGGCGATTTTAGAAATAGCCGTGCAGAACCGCGGTATCCTTGGCCTGATTTCGGGCCGCTGGATCGGCCGGGGTTTTTTGCTCCCTTCGTCTATCGGTTAGGACGCCACCCTTTCACGGTGGAGAGAGCGGTTCGATTCCGCTAGGGAGCGCCAAAGCCGCTTTCCCCAAAAAATTCCTGAATAAATTCAAAGCCATTCGCAAAGGCCAGCATTCGTGTTGGACGTTTTGTTGGACGTTTTGCAAAGACGTTCGTTCTTGGCTTGTTCACGGCGTATCGTGACTCATGTCTCCGCAATATCACCCCACACCACTACCCGGCGGCGATTGCAAGGCTCTCAATAAGGAGCTGACAAAGGCGCGGGGGTGACGCTGATGCTTACCCGCCAATCGGACGATCTGCAGGCCAAAAGGCGAATCGCTGATCCGGAAGCTGACAAGCTGTGCTGCGAAGTTGGAACGAGTGCATGTGGGCGATGTCCGGCTTCACATGAAGATAAACTGTTCCTCGCCGGAACACTTTCCAGCGATGTTGCTCCATACCCTCGATGAATGTTCCCAGCGGGCGCGCCAGCTTGGGCGTCACTCTATGGCGCGTGAAATCCTTGAAATTAGCGTGGCGGACCAATAATCCCGCGCCGCAAAGTGGGCGGAGGATCGAAGCCGTCACCGATCGCCGCTATCTGGGCCGATCGCGGCTGCCGTTGGATGCGAGGCGGTGGCGGGACTACCGGCCGACTGCCAAGCACAATGTCAGCGATTGGTGAGCGGACCTAAAGGCCGTCGATTATTGACCTTGGCGCCTCGTCAATCTCCGCATAACACGAATCTAACAAATCCCGTTTGAAGACTTTACCGCGGCCGCAAGCGCCCCAAAAAAGCTCAATCGGAACGAGCGTCGATGACGATTATCAGAAGAAAACACAACTCCCGCTACGCATCGTTTCCAAACTCAATCTGGGAAGACGGCCGGATCGGCGTCGATGAAAAAGGCGTTCTGGGATACTTGCTGTCACGGCCCCCGAATTGGGCTGTGCATCTGTCGCAGGTCGGGCGGGTCATGGGTGTTGGCAAGGATCGCATGCAGCGCATCTTTCGCACCCTGATTGCTGCCGGTTACGTCACGCGCGAAACGATCCGCAATGAAAATGGTGCGTTCGTCGCCCTCGAATATGTGATCCGTGACGAGCCCGCCCCCGTGGCGGACGTCGATGATGTCGCGGGCGTTGTTGCAGATGCTGTGGCATTTCTACCGCAGCCTGAATACCCGGCTCCGGCTGACCCGGCGCCGGCTAGGGCGGCTGCATATAAAGAAATGAAGAAACCAAATACTGACTTTACTAAACCTTTTTCTTATACCGAGAGTTCTACTGCTGCGCGCGCGCGACCCGCGTCGACCCCTTCACCTGTTCGATCCGAGGCGCTGCAATCCCAAATTGCTGGCCGGCTGGGTCGCGGGGACGTGGCGCTTGGCTGGGAATTGCTCGGCGAACTTGCTCCTGGCCGGTTAGACCAGCTCACCGCCCAGCAGCGATCTGGCACCCTGACTGAAGAAAGCCTGGCAAAGGTTCGACTCGAGCTGATCAGCCGGAGGGCAGCGTGACAGGTGGCCTTTCAATGGATCGCCTATCTCGCTTGGCAGAGACGCTCCGCAAGACCGATGATGCCGATGCGAGGCTGTTGGCCAGGTTGATCGAGGGATTTGTGCACGTCATTGACGATGCCGTGCAGTCTTCCACGACGGGGCAGTCAGACGTCGCCGCGCCCGCTGCTCGCCCCGATCCTTTAGGGCGGTGGGACACTGATCCGCTGCTGGCCGCCGTTGTGGGACGTCTACGGAGGCGGCTTGGCGATGACAAATGCGGCGCCTGGATCGCGAAGCTGAGCTTCGTTGGCGAAACGGCGGATGTCGTTACGCTGGCTGCACCGACCAGCTTCGTCGCTGACTACGTCAATGCTCAGTTCGGTCTGACGCTCCTTGAGGCGTGGCAAGCAGAGAAGCCAACCGTCATGCGGGTGAAGGTTCGTGCTGCCCCACCTGATCCGCAGTGACCGACGTGCGCTGCCGAAGTATGCAATTGGGCGGAACATGAGCGCTAGCGCATCAGCGAATTATACGGCTCGACGGCCCTTCGGATGTCGAACGCCGCATCGCGCCACGGGACAGGACCAGCCAGTATACTGCCAGACGCGCCCCCCCCGGCGTAGGGACCGTATGCCCTGTTTTTCGTGTTACACGGGGTCGCAGCCCCTAGCATTTTGTCAGTAGATCACCTCGCAAGCGGTACACGCGTGCACGCATTCACACGTGTGTTTCCACGTATGACTCTGGCTGAGCCTCCCCGTGACCTCCCGTAGGACGGTCACCTTGGCGATGCCGTCAGCCGATTTGCGCTGGCGGCGGCTCGAGACAGATAAATGCAGCGCCCCTTGATAAACTGCCCCCGGTCCGTGATCCGGGCTCGGGCCGATCGCCCGCTTCTCTTGTTCGTGACCGTGACGTGACTCGGAAGCGCCTGGTGCGGTGCGCGGCCGCCACCCATGCAGGCGCTGACGCCTGGAGCGCATTCACGAACAATAGCTGGAACGTCGGGCTCCAGGCTGACATATACCGCCAGAACGGCGGCCTGATCCCGACGATTACGATACAGGAGACTTTAACGCGCTCCGTGCCCGACGCTTCGCTGGCGACGACATCTTTCAACAACGTCATCGAAGCGGATTACGCTCTGAACGATGACGAGACGTGTGGAATCGTGTGGAATGCTGGCCGCCCTTCAATACACAAAGGTGGCAGCCGGTGCTGTCTTGGCCACCGTCAATGCAAATCTGATCGGCTACGTCGGCGGCTTCTACCAGTGGGACAACAATTGGAAGCTCACCGGTCGCGTCGGGGTTCAGTCTTTCGGAGGCGCACGGCTCCTCAATTTTAATCCAATTGCATCGTTCACTCAGCCACTACTTCGTATAGACCTAGACCAGTTAGATGACAGTGATAACCAATTGTTCGGCGCCTCGTTACTGGTCTCCTGGGTGCCGAAGCCTTCTTATCAATTGACCTTCAGAACACCGTTATACATTGTAAGGAACTTGACACTGAATAGCGTTCCTTCCACGAGGCTCTGAACTCGGAAATCTGCTGGTGAACAGTTGAAACTGGCGGGGATTTGCCACTTTACGATTGCAGCGACAAGGTTGTGGGCCTCAGAAAGGGCATTCGTCGGCATAGGCTTTCCCGCTTCCGGAACAAGCACGGATTTGAGCGTTAGCGTTCCGATAATCGCTGGCGTGGCAATGAAGACAGGTCACAACAGATACCATTGCGCAGGGATCCAACATGGCGCTGATCGGTCACCAACCCATTGCAAGCGGACCGTCGGAACTGAAAGGCACACATATCCTATTGGTTGAAGACTCTTGGCAACTCGGCAATGCTATGAAACGACTGCTTCGCTTATTGGGAGCGGATGTATCCGGTCCAGCTGCTACCATAGCCGACGCCGAGCGCCTGATTGCCGAAGATGCTCCCGATGTAGGCATCATCGATATCAATCTCCGAGACGGCGAGCGGTCTAACGACTTGATTGATCGCCTGCACGAACGTTGTATTCCCGTTCTCGTCGTCACAGGTTACTCGTCCGTCTCTCTACCTCCCGGCAAGGCCGAGGCCATTCTGACGAAACCCGTAAGAGCGGAAACACTTCTCGCGATGTTGCGCCCTATCCTTAACAGACAGAAGGAACGATGAGAGGTCCTTTCACGTGGCATCGGCTATGCCTGTTTTGAGTGGTATCTCGATTGTACAGGATATACCCTCAGACGAAAATGCAAGGTTGACCGTACCACCGAGCTCATGCGGGATGAGACTGCAAATGAGGCTTGTTCCGTATCCTTCCTGAGGCGGAGCCTCTACCGGTGGACCCCCTGTCTCGCGCCACACGATGTTCAAAACTTTCGCGGCGCCTCCATTGCTGCGGGAGCCCCAGCTTACGGACACCCTGCCTTCCGGGATCGACAGTGCGCCATATTTGGATGCATTCGTCACAAGCTCGTGCAACACCATCCCCAGCGCCTCAACTGCCACGGCGTTGAGCGCGATATCGGGTCCGCAAGTCGTCGTGTTTGCTTTCGTCGCATAGGGCGCCAACTGGAGGCGGACAATATCCGCGACGCGAACTCGCTCCCATTTATTCTGGCTTAACAACTCATGGGCAATTGCCATGCTTTGAATGCGCTGATCGAGGGATTGGACAAATTCGTCCATCGTACTGCTGCCCTGTCTCGTGCACATGGCGACCGCCCCGACCCGCGCAAGCACATTTTTGACGCGGTGATCAAGCTCTGCCACCAGCAACCGTTGATGCTCCTCAGCTCGCTTGCGTTCCGTTATATCGCGGGTCAGGCCCCTGATGCATATGCATTCCCCGGCTTGGTCGAACTCGGCCGTTGCCGTTTCTTCAAGCCACATTTCCCGACCGTCGGGGTGCATCACTCGAAAGGTGATTGCATACGAAGGTTTGTCCGGCCGGACATTTTTCACCTGCGACTTGAAGCTAGCGCGGTCATCAGGGTGAACCAGCGCAAAAAAGCGAATTGTTGTTAACGGAACTAGTGTGTCGCAGCCAAGTACGTTCGAAGCATTTTCACTATGTCGCGACAAGCCGGTGCGAGCGTCCCATTCGAAGGCCATTACCGCACCGGCCTCCAACGCCTCTTCCAACCGGGCCGCAACCTCGCTAACCGCAGCCTCGTGCTCACGCCGCTCTGCGAACAGAGAGGCAAGAACCAGCGCGCAGAGCGACGTTGTCAGGATGGCGGCTTGCGCGCCCACGACGCGTTCGTCTATCGGCAGATAAGGGGTGCCGAAATACCCAATGTCAAAGGCTATAGTCCACACGATTGTCAGCGCAAAGATGAATGCTGCTGCCGCGGCGAACATCGGTTGGCAACGGGCCGTCAGCAGCAGCAATAGCGGGAACAGCAGCGCGATGGGAACCACATGCGTCCATGATCCGTGCGGCGGAAAGACAACAAGGGCGCCCAGCACAGTTATTGCCAAGAGCAGTAATGATCCTTCCACAGCCTCGTTTGCCGACGGCGGGTTGCGCACGGCCGCGCCAGTTCCGATCAGCAAAGGCGCAAAGGTTATGATGCCAAGCGCGGCTGACGCGAACCAGTGCTCCCAAATGGTCAAGATCGGTGCTGTCGAACCCTGGAATAATTTGAACCCCAAGATCCCGCCGATCCCCGAGATAGCGCTCGCGAAAACCGCTGCCGCGAGCAATTCGAGGACATGTCGCAACCGGTCGAGAGCGAAACCCGGACCAAATCTGTGCTCAATAAGGCCAGCGGCAAGCAATGCCTCACCGGCATTGCACAGAGCAAAGATGACAGAGCCTGCCAAGGTTCTGTCTCCCGACATATTGGCTGCAATCGTTGCCGCGGCCGTCCCGATAGCAACTGGCAATTTGGCACGGGGACCAAGCGCTATCAGGGCTCCGGTGGCAACACCGGAAGCCGGCCAGAACACGGCCACGCCATCAGGCTTTGTCAGCAGAGTAAGACCGAGCCGCGCCGCTAGAAAAAACGCGAAGCCAACCGCCACGGTCACGCCAATCGCGGTGACCCATTGCCGGGTCGGATCAACTGCCCCTAGCCGCCCCACGCCATTGCCAGTCAAGAGTGCCTCCGCCCTGGAATGATCCCTGCCCCAACATCAAAGCATGGGAGGCAATCCCCAGCTAGAGCGGCAGTTACAAATACGTTGCGACATTCGTTCTGGATCATTCTCGACCGGGCCGAGGGCAGTTACGGCGCTGCCCGAGACGTTCCCGAATTCTGAAACCGGAGCCACGAAATCCCACGGGGTCTGGCTGAGGTGATGCCAGCAACACCCCGCATTGTCCTGTTCTTGAAACGATGGAAGTCGACTACCTTTCGCGCTACTCGCAATTTTGCCCGATTGCGTTCGGTCGACCGAAGCTACGAGCGGTACGCCGCACACGGCAGGCAACCTCGAGAGCGGCGTGCGCTCGGGCAACGCGCGAGGAATTGCATTAGGCCTGTTCTCCAGACGCGCCAGTTCGCTGCGCCCCAACCAACAGCTTGCGATCATGGATCAGGTTTTCCAGCCGATGGGCTGCCACGTTTAGCGCAACAACATCGCGGGCCTCCTCATCGCTCGACGCGCGCTTTAATTGTTGCGTCTGAAGCACTCCGTCGATCTCGCGCTCGATTTCGTCGAGTTCAGCCTCATCGCTGCTGCCACGGATACGCCGTCCGAGTGCATAGAGTACATCCAGCGCCTCCTCTTGGGTCAGCGGCGGCTTCGCCCACAGGAACTTCCAGGATGCAGCGAACACGGACGCAAGCGCGCCCACGATCATGGGTACCAAAAAGATTATGTTGCCCCATTTGTCCAGAAAACTCACCTGCGTGCCGTTGTAGAATACCGCCGCCCCCGGGTGCGCCGGCAGATAGGCAGACGCGTCTGTATCGGCCGCCGAGACCTGAGCCAAGATCGGCAATTCGGCCAATAAGTCGCGCCGCGCTTTCATCACGGATTCCGTGAGGTCCGCCACGAGATCGCTGCTCAACGTCTTTTGGGCAACCAGATAGAATGAGGTCCGCAGCGTAGTGACGTCCTCGGCCGGATTGGGCGGAGAGCCTCGCAACGTACCTTTTGGAATTTCGAAGGACTCATACGCCCGCTCCTTCTGGGCAATAGCCGGAGCCGATTCGATCGGGATCAGTGTTGGGCCGGATTTCCCGGCCTGCGGGAACAGACTACGCAGAAGCGACAGATACTTTTCCGCAAGTGGCATCACGATCAGTATCGCGCGCACTTCCTTGGAGTCGATCATGCGTCGCGTGTCAGCCAGCCCAATATTCTTGAAGACGACCCCAGATCGCGTGAGGTCATACTCGTCGATCAAGACTTTTACGAGCCGCTGATTGATATCGCCGCCGACTACGCCGACGTTGGCGCGCTTCAGGCTTGCAATATCAGTAATAGGAGAGCCCGGTGGAGCGACCAGCAGAGCCACCGTATGCGTCACAACGGCGACCGCTTGCGCCTGCGAGAGGTCGCCAACGTCACCCCTGACCACGGCAAGATCCACCGTGCCGGAAGAAAATGCATCGGCCGCTTCGGCAGCGCCTGCTGCCTCAACGATGTTGAGCCGCACCGGCGCCTTCTGCTGCGCCAGCCTGCTAGCCAATGCAGCGACCAACCTGCTCGCCTCGCCATCCAGTGACCCCGCCGCGATGGAGAGGGTTGTAGGCCGGGCATGCCAGTGCCAGGCAAATAGCCCGGCGCTCGTCATCAGAACGACGGCGCCTGCGACCAACGTGATCCGCAGCCAGATGGGTAGCTTGATCGCGTCCATGCTGCGTGTCTCGCACAAAAACTCCTCCGCTGCGGCTCTGTGACCGTAAAAAGAGGAGTGTCAGCCTGCTGCCAGGAAATGACCGACACTAATGGACTCCTGACCAGACCGCCCATTGATTCAGATCAAGTCCGGGTAGCCGCAACCAGCGGAATCTGCCCGCCGAGGCATAGCGCAGCCGCTTGGTTGCGTATGAAACAACGCAGAGAGCGGCATGCATAAATTACTCGTTGCGACCACGGTCATATCATCATTGGCTGCGCCAGCCGCTGCAGAAGACAAGATGGTCGTCGACATGAGCAAGATGAGCTGCAGTGAATTGACCAAGCTCGGCTTCCAGGATTTCTCCGGCATCGCCATGTGGCTGAGTGGCTACTACAATGCGAGCGTTCGAAATACCACTATCGACCTCTATCAATTCGCGCAGGCCGCTAAGGTGGTGAAAGATTATTGTTCGACAAACCCGCGCGCAACGGTGGTGTCCGGCATTGAACGGGCGCTCGGCATCAAGATGCCACGACCGCGGTAGAGAGTATCGCTGCTAACAGCTATGCACGGACAAGAAGTCAGCATCGAGTGACCACTTTAGGCACGTTGGGATTTCGTGGAGCTGTCATCTATTCGTCGCCGGTGCTGGCTGTGGAGTAAGACAATAGCGATATCTCAGCGGCACAATCTATTTCGGAAGGCATTCCACATTAAATGCAATGATGATCTGCGCAGGGTCGGCCTTACCGACACTCTTAAGGTCTTCAAGCCCACTTTTCAACTTGGCTCCCGCCTCCTTTAAGCTGCCTTCAAGCATCAGCTTGGCCTTCTTGCATCGTTCCTCGTTGGAGAACTCCTGAAACACAACAGTTGGAAGAAGTCTCCATTCCGATCTGTCGTTTGTCACCGCAGGGCTCACTGAGTAGGAAAAGACGTACATCAGAATCCACATCGACATGCTCCATATATGATGTGATAGCGATGATGACCTAGCGTCTGTGCTACCATCAATAAACCCAATACGCCTTAATTTTGCGGCGGCAGCGCCTTCGAACTAGGAACGGGCCGCCTGTCGTACAAGACCGACGCGCTGACGACCAAGACCCACAGTGGGAAAACGAGCAAGCTTCCATCGAAGCAATTGCTTCCAAGCAGAAGAACAGCTGCGATGACATATCCGCCGACCGCCAGCCAACGCGGCGTCAAACGGGTATAGATAGCAATAGTCGATGTCGTGATCATGAAGACGGCCGCCGTCTTCGCCAAATAGATGTTGACCATCCCGTAGGCTAAGCCGCGCCCAAAGTGAAACGTCGCAGAGTGAATGAGCAACTCGGGCGCCGCGTGGAACGCGATGATGATCGCACCAACAACCGCGGCCGCGGCGAAAAGCATGGCCAACATCAAAAATCCGCTTCCTAAGAAGACCGTAGCAAAAAAACGATCTTCCCGTGCCCCGAGTCGATCGCGAAGAACTCCCAGGAACCATAGAAAAGCTATCCCGGCGAATGGCACTAGGTTCATGGCCAGCGTGACATAACCGGTGTCTCCCGCAAGCCAAGCTCCCCGCTCGAAAGGATCGGAGGGGACTGAGAGCCGCATGAGCCCAAACACTGCAAACAACAGGACCGAGAATATGATCCCGGCAAACGCCGCGGCCTTTGGCGTTCTCAGATAGGCGTCCGTTAAAGGCGGCTCGCTCGGAATCACAGCGAAGCTCCCGAGAAGGAAGAGATCGAAAGTCTTTGTCTCGCAGGCACTAGTCGCGCTTGGGCGGCTGCTGACCTAGCCGCAGACGCTGCGCTCTCATTCGTTTTATTTCTTCATTCAGCGCATCGCTCTTTTCGTCGCGTACTGCACTATCCGATTTTGCATCGTTCTCACGCAGTTTACTCAACGCTTTCTCTACGGAGAGTTTGGGTGTTTCAGCCATTCGGAACCCTCTTTTAATTCACACACCGCCAAGAGCCGTTTCTCCCCTACAAGTTCGCAGCACATATCAGGCGGTCCCGCCGCATCGCTGCAAGACCAGCCCCCTAAACTGAGTGACCGCTCGGGCGGGTAAGACGACGGAGAGGCAAGAACTCTGTGGATACAACTGCGCTTGGCTCAGCGTTGGCTTGATCTAGATCAAGCATCGGTAGCTCGGCTGGACCAACATCCGAGACACTTGCTCGCGCAAAATCACCCCATCGGCACAGCGACCGAGGAAGCACCGGAGGAAACCATGAAAGCAAGTGCAGCACTCAGGAAGGAAGCTGACACCAAAGATTGCTGGAAGGGGTTCCGGCCAGGAGACTGGCAGACTTCGATCAATGTGCGCGATTTTATTGTCCGGAACGTTACGCCTTATACCGGTAGCGAGACTTTCCTGGCAGCTCCATCGCAGCGCACAAAGGCGGTATGGGCGAAACTGCAGCCTTACTTTTCGGATGAGAGAAAGAAGGGCGTGCTTGCGGTAGATGCGGCCTCTCCTTCCACTATGCTGGCACACAAAGCTGGCTATATCGATCGCGACAATGAAGTCATTGTCGGCCTGCAGACGGATGAGCCCTTCAAGCGAGCGATCTTCCCGTTCGGCGGCCTGAGGATGGTTGAGAACGGTTTGCAAGCTGCCGGCTTCGAACCTGACGCGCGCGTGCACGAGGCATTCACGAAATATCGTAAGTCGCACAATGATGGCGTGTTCGACGCCTATACGCCCGAGATCATGAACTGTCGGAGATCCGGGATCGTTACCGGTCTGCCCGACTCTTACGGGCGCGGCCGCATCATTGGTGATTATCGCCGTTTGGCTCTTTACGGGATCGACCGTCTCGTTGAGGTCAAGCAGGCAGAACGCGCCCAGATCGACGACATGTGGCCAACCGACGAAATCATTCGGATGCGCGAAGAACTCTCGGAGCAGATGCGTGCGCTCGGCGATCTGGCTGCCATGGCGAAGCTCTACGGGAGCGACGTATCCAAGCCAGCAGCGAATGCACATGAAGCATTCCAGTGGACGTATTTCGCCTATCTTGGCGCGATCAAGGAGGCAAACGGCGCCGCGATGTCGATCGGCCGTATATCGAGCTTCCTCGATATCTTCATCGAGCGCGACCTGAAAGGCGGCATTCTGGACGAAACCGGGGCCCAGGAGCTCTGGGACCAGCTTGTCCAGAAGCTCCGCATCGTCCGCTTCCTCCGTACCCCTGACTATGATGCGTTGTTCAGCGGCGACCCCTACTGGGCGACCGAATGCGTTGGTGGCATGGATTTGGACGGGCGGGCTTTGGTGACCCGAAGCAGCTACCGGATGCTGCACACGCTCTACAATCTCGGTCCGGCGCCCGAGCCGAATATTACGGTGCTCTGGTCGACCAAGATGCCCGCGCCCTTCAAGCGATACTGCGTGAGAGTCAGCAAGGACACCTCTTCACTTCAGTACGAGAATGACGATTTGATGCGACCTTTCTGGGGGGACGATTACGGCATTGCCTGCTGTGTTTCGGCAATGCGCCTCGGAAAGCAGATGCAGTTCTTTGGAGCGCGGGTCAATCTGGCGAAAGCACTGCTCTATGCCATCAACGGCGGCCGAGACGAAGTATCTGGCGAGCAGGTCGCGCCTCAGTCGCAGCCCGTTGCGGGTGATTTCCTCGACTACGACGATGTGATGGGCAAGTTCGATACGACGATGGAGTGGCTCGCCAAGATTTACGTCCACGCCATGAACTGCATCCACTATATGCACGACAAGTACTTCTATGAGCGTCTGGAGATGGCGCTTCACGACCGCGACATCCTGCGGACGATGGCGTTCGGCATAGCAGGCCTCTCGGTGGTTGCCGACAGTCTCAGCGCTATGAAGTACGGGAAAGTACGCGTCGTGCGAGACGCGACGGGACTTGTGGTTGACTACCAGAACGAGGGTAACAAGTCGACGCCGCAGTTCGGTAACAACGACGACCGGGTCGATCAGATCGCCTCTAGCCTCGTCACGCGTTTCATGGAGAAAATCCGTAAGCATCCGACCTACCGGAACGCGACACACACCCAGAGCGTGCTCACGATTACGTCCAACGTCGTCTACGGCAAAGCCACCGGAAACACCCCGGACGGACGGCGGAAAGGAGAGCCGTTCGGACCTGGCGCGAACCCAATGCATGGACGCGATAGCCACGGTTGGCTCGCGTCCTGCCTCTCGGTCGCAAAGCTACCCTACAAGGATGCGCAGGACGGCATCAGCTACACAGTTTCGGTCGCTCCCCAGAAGGCTCATCTGTCGGAAGACCAACTCGTGGATGAAGCAGTCAAGGCATTCGACGTGTACTTCGATCGAGGCGGGTTCCATATGAACCTGAACGTCATCGACAGGGAAACGCTCGAGGACGCGATGAAAAACCCCGACAAGTATCCACAACTTACGATCCGGGTCTCGGGTTATGCCGTGAATTTCGTCCGACTGACGCCAGAGCAGCAACGCGACGTGATCAGCCGCACCTTCCACGGCCAGATCTGAGCGAGGTGCACCATGTCAACGGTGCAGACCCTGGAGCCGGGAAGTCGTCATGACCTTCGGGTCGGGATTTCACCCGACGCGCCCGATGAGGACAAATTCAAGGACCAGGAAGGCACGTTCGGATACTGCCATTCCTATGAGACGTCCTCTCGCTACGACGGGCCCGGCTTGCGCACCGTGCTGTTCGTCTCGGGCTGCCTTCTGCGATGCACCTATTGTCACAATCCGGACACTTGGCACCTTAAGGACGGCACCTACGTCTCGGCCGCCCACGTGCTCCGCCGCCTTGCCGATTTCGCGCCCTCCCTTCGGGCACTTGGCGGCGGGCTAACCATCTCGGGTGGCGAGCCGATGGTACAGCGCGCGTTTACCCAGCAAATATTTGCCGGCGCCAAGAAGATGGGCCTGCACACGGCTGTGCAGACCTCCGGCTTCCTCGGCGATCACGCGGACGATACCTATCTGTCCGAGATCGACCTCGTTCTTCTCGACATCAAGAGTTCGGATCCCGAAACATATCGTCGAACTACCGGCCGCGACATCGCGCCAACGCTTCGTTTTGCCGAGCGCTTGGCGTCGATGTCGAAGCCGGTCTGGGTCCGCTTCACCCTCGTTCCCGGCGAGAATGACGATCCGGCGAATGTCGATGGCATCGCGCGATTTGTCGCGCCGATGAAGAATGTCGAATGGGTGGAAGTGCAACCTTTCCACCAGATGGGCGCGTTCAAGTGGAAAGCGATGGGTCTCGAATACAAACTTGCTGACACGCTACCGCCCAGTCCGGATCTGGTGAACCGGGTGCTCGGACAGTTCCGTGCTGCGGGATGTCAAGCACGCTGATCAAACAATTGTTCGGCAGATTTGGGAGTAAGACACATGATGGATTTTGCGCGCGACATCATCGGCAGCCAGCCAATCTTGACGGCTTTTCTGGCGATTGGATTAGGCTACCTCGTCGGCCAGATCAGCATCGCCGGATTTTCCATGGGCGTCGGAGCCGTTCTTTTTGTCGGCCTCGGGATCGGGGCCTTTGCGCCAAAAGCCCAGATCATTGGTCCGATCGGACTGACCGGTCTAATCATGTTCCTCTACGGGATCGGCATCCTCTACGGCCGTCAGTTTTTCGAAGGCATGAGCGGAGTTGGGCAGAAATACAATCTGCTCGCCCTCGTTGCGTGCCTGACCGGCTTGGCCGTAGCGCTCGGGCTCGGGCACATATTTAACATCAAAATTGGTCATACCCTTGGGCTTTATGCGGGATCGATGACAAGCACGGCATCACTACAGGCCGCGCTCGACGTCATGAAGAACAAGGACCCGTCGATCGGATATTCAATCGCATATCCGTTTGGCGTCATCGGTCCAATTCTCTGCATCTATTTCATGACCAGGCTCGTTAAGCCCAAGTTCCCGGCCAAGGCCCAGCATTTTCATATGGGCGAAATCACTATCGGCGAGAACTTTTCCGGTGTCACGCTTGGAGACCTCGCCACTGACTCTCTCGCCGAGCTGCAGATCACGATGGTCCGCCAGAACGGCCGCAACGTCGTTCCGACCGACGGCACCATTCTGAATGCGGGAGACGCCCTGCTCGTCGTCGCCGATCGCAAAGAGGAAATCGCACTGGCGGCTGAACGTCTTGGCCGACTCGAACCGGGCCGGCTCGCGAGCGACCGCGCCGACCTCGATTACATCCGGGTCTTCGTTGGCAAGGCCAGCACGGTCGGCGTACCGCTTTCGAAGCTGCCGATGCCGCCCGGCGTGCCAGCGCACATCTTGCACGTGCGGCGCTACGATGCTGACCTCGTTCCATCTCCCGACCTCATGCTGGAGTTTGGCGACCGCGTCGGAGTGCTGACGCCGCCGGACAAGAAAGAAGACATCCGCAAACATTTTGGTGACTCCATCAAGGCGACTGCTGACTTCAGCTATGTTTCGCTCGGTCTCGGCATGGTGATGGGCGTCCTTCTCGGTCTGATCCCTATTCCGATTCCGGGCGTGGGTACTGTGACGCTCGGCATCGGCGGCGGCCCGCTAATCGTTGCGCTCGTTCTCGGCAAGCTCCGCCGCACCGGACCGATGCTTTGGACCATGCCTCTGCCAGCGAACATCGTTCTTCGGAACTTCGGTCTCGCGATTTTTCTCGCAACTGTTGGGGTGAATTCCGGACAGCCCTTCGTCCGCACCGTAGCGGAATCGGGATTCACAATGCTGTTCATCGGTGTTTCCATACTTCTGACGACAGTGTTCATCGTCCTCGTTGTCGGCCACTACATTCTGAAGATCCCATACGATGACCTGGTCGGCGTGGCATCCGGCGCAACTGGAAACCCTGCCATCCTGGTCTATTCAACGAAAATGGCGCCGACCGAACGCCCAGACATCGGCTACGCCATGATCTTCCCATCGATGACACTTTTGAAAGTGATCGCGGCGCAGATCGTCGGGCTTTTGACGATAGGCAGTACAGGCGGGCAATAGCGCCAGTGACGACGATCGAGGAGGAGCAGGAATGCCCGATCGGATCCCCGCGCCGCAACCGGCTATCTTCAATCTGCAGGCTTACAGCCCGGCAGAAATCAAGGAAGCTGTAGAAAAGGTCGGAATAAAGAAGGCAACGCTACCGTTCCTGGCCTCCTTCATGCTGGCGGTCATCGCGGGCGGTAGCGTCGGCTTCGGCGCTCTTTACTACACGATCATTGCCAGCGACGCAGATCTCAGCTTCGCCACTGTGCGCGTCGTCGGCGGGTTAGTGTTCTCCCTCGGACTTGCGCTTGTTCTAGTTGGAGGCGCCGAGTTGTTCACGGGCAACAACCTGATCGTGATGGCGTGGGCGAGCGGAAAGGTATCTACGGCGGCGATGCTCCGCAACTGGGCCACCGTCTATCTCGGAAATTTCCTCGGATCACTTGGACTGGTTGTGCTGGTCTTTCTCTCTCATCACCCGGACATGAATGATGGCCGCATCGGCCTTTCGATACTGAATACGGCCGCCGGAAAACTTCGCCCCGATATGATGACACTGTTCTTCAAAGGCATCCTTTGCAACGTGCTCGTTTGCGCGGCGGTGTGGCTTGCTTATGCTGGCCGGTCAGTTACCGACAAGATCGTTGCAGTCATCCTGCCGGTGTCTGCCTTCATAGCAGCCGGGTTCGAACACTGCGTTGCCAATATGTATTTCCTCCCCCTGGCGTGGCTGCTAGTCCAAACCGGTCACGCGCCAGCGAATTTCGACACTTCATCCATCACAATGTCCGCGATATTCCACAATCTGTTGCCGGTAACGCTCGGCAACATCATAGGCGGCGCCGGCTTTGTCGGTGTCGCTTACTGGGCAATCTATCGTGCGGCGTTCGGCGCATCGCACCGAGATCAGAAATAACAGGCGCAATCTCCACGCTCGAATCGGCTTACCAACATGTCGCCACAGCCCAACCATCGGCAATCCTATCGGACGACCGCTTCGGACGCGATACGGAGCGGCCTGTTGAGCCGAACGCTTGCCCCAGCGACCGCAATTGTGACCGCAATGCTCCTCGCGGCCTTGGCCGCCGTCGGCAGCGTAGATGCAGCGACGCGAGCCAAGCCCAACCAGATCCGATACAAGTATGTTGCGCCAACGGACCCGTCGCACCAGGCGATCTACGATCAGATCGAGCAAGGCCGAGCCCTCGAGCTCCTGCAGCAATTGCTGAGCCCTCTCCGCCTGCCCCACCCGCTCACACTCAAAGTCGCGAGTTGCGACGGCGTTCCCAACGCCTGGTACGAAGATGAGGTCGTCACATTATGCTACGAACTGCTGGCAGAGATTTTGAAGAATGCGACGACGCGCGATCTCTCTGCTGCTGGGGTCTCCAAAGCCGACATAATTCTTGTCATGGCGTCGGCGCGGCAGTTCAATACCTCCTTAGCATGCCGTGTTCCACGCTTATGTCGCCGTAATCGGCGCACGCCACTTTAGGCGCTCTCCTCAAGGCCGCGAGCACTCGATTGGTCGTTTTTCCAGCCGCCTCTGATACTTCAGGACGGAATTTACTTCGGTCGTAATCCTTGGCATCGTGGGCCTTTATAGCAGCGTCATAAGCCTCGATCATTGCCATCGCCGCATCAGCGCTCCCGAGAAGCTTGGCCCCTTGTTGGACGCCGCCGACGCCATTGGCCTCGTAGCCGGTGCACCGTTGTTCGAGCACCGCGGCTGCGGTAGCAAGTTGGTCTAGGAACGTCGATTCTGCGTCCGTCAGCGTCTGCATCTGCACCGTCACGATTATCGGGAGCAGTGCGATGGTCGCCAAAGTGATTTTCATCGTCTCGGTCCTCCCTACGGCGGTCGAAAGATTCAGCTACTGCTCGACGCCAGCATCCGCAAACCCATTAGCACCGAAGTATGAATTATCCATCGACGTCAATAGCGCCAAGCAACTCGGTCTGAGCGTGCCGCCGGCGCTTCGCGCAGAAGCACCGAAGTCATGGAAAAATCAGTGATCGCTTTCCATGTCTGCTGTACATGTCATTTTGCTTGGCTGCTGGATCAGTCGCCATGGCAGCGTATTATCCTTGCATTAAAACCACGGCCTTTCTCAAACCAGATATCGTCAACAGTTGCGGTCGCACAGTCCCAACTCAGTCCCCTCCACAGAACCTGCGGACCCATGACGATGAATCGCGTTCCCTACTCTCAGCAGTAGCGCCGCAGCGCGTCATCTTTGGCAACGGTGCCGCCGGTCGGGTCGGAGACAAAACCTTTGATCTAGGTCAACGTCTGCGAGCTTCAAGCATTCACGCTATAGTAACGCGCCCCACAGGCGTCTCCACCAGTCACCCTTCGGTGACGCAAGCGTGAAAGAGGGAGTGCGGCCATGCACCCGAGGAAAAGTCCATCAATCAAGTCGGCGACTATTGCCGGTATTATTGCGAGCGCCCTGTTGGGGTCTGCAGGCCTCACTCTCAATCCGGCGCCAGCCAACGCGGTCGTTTATTGCCAGTACGTCAGCTATCCTTCAGGTTGTGTTGCCCGCGCGGGCGTCGCGCTTAGGGCACGTCCGGTGGCGCGCGCTGCGGTTCGTCATAACGCCGGTGGCAACATGAATGGTGGCGTCAATCGCGTCGGGGTGAGACGGTAGAGGTCGGTATGCCGCGGCTGCCCGGCTCGTTGTCGCCATTCTCATAATTGCGGTCGCGGAGCTTCCAGGCCACCGCGATCTGCATGCCAGCACGCCCTGGCACCCGGCGCGGGCCGGCAAGTAAAGCGCTTGCGGCTGCCGCTTGCTCGCGGGCGCACTTCTAACAACTGAGATGATAGCTCAAATTCAACGCGCCATTCTTGAAAATCAAATCTCTGTTGCCCAAACCCTGCGGATAGTCCTGTACTCGCAAGCCGTAAGTCGATGCAAGGCTGGCGAACGTCTCCGCCCGCAAGCGAACGAGAGAGCTGCTCGAAGAGCGAAGAGACCCCTTAAAAGCAGGTCGAACATGTCGCCACAGCTCGACCATCTGCAATCCCATCGGACGACCGTTTCGGATGTAGTACGGAGCGGCTTGTTGAGCCGATCGCTTGCCGCAGTGACCGCAATACTCCTCGGCGCCATGGCCGCCATCGGCAGCGTAGATGCTGCGCCGCGAGCCAAGCCTGACCAGATCCGATACAAGTATATTCGGCCAACAGATCCGTCGCACCAAGCGATCTACGATCAGATCAAGCAAGGCCGAGCCCTTGAACTCCTGCAGCAATTGCTGAGCCCTCTCCGCCTTCCCCATCCGCTCACACTCAAAGTCGCGAGTTGCGACGGCGTTCCCGATGCCTGGTACGGAGATGAGGTCGTCACGTTGTGCTACGAACTGCTGGCAGAGATTCTGAAGAATGCGACGACGCGCGATCTCCCTGCTGGGGTCTCCAAAGCCGACACAATTCTCGGTCCAGCGCTCGACGTTTTCCTGCACGAGACCGGACATGCTGTTTTCGACATGCTGCAAATCCCTGTCCTCGGCCGGGAGGAGGATGCGGCCGATCAGTTCTCCGCTTACGTCATGCTCCGGCTCAGCAAAGCCGAGGCCCGCAGAATGATCCTCGGCGCAGCCTATCTTCGCGCAAAGGAGCTTCCGGAAGCGGAGCCCCTGTCCTCTCGCGATAAGTTCTCGGACGAGCATTCGATGCCGGCCCAGCGAGCTTTCAATGTTTTGTGTATCGCTTACGGCGCGGACAAGAAGCTGTTTGCCGATATCGTCGCGAACGACATCTTGCCTAAGCAGCGAGCCGAAACCTGCGAGATCGACTACGACGATCTCACATTCGCTATGACGGCCTTGATCGGTCCGCATATCGACAAGACTTCAGCCAGGAAATTTCATGAGGTTTGGACGAGAACCGTCAGCGCCCGCCGTACGCGTCTGAATCGCCAGTAGGATAGATTTTATCCTCGTCCCGCTGTAGTCGGTCATCCCGGCGAATCGGCGTTCACCGTCTCCCAAGAAGCGATCGTCGAAAACCACTACCCCGAGCTTCTTTCTCGCAACCGAAACTTCCCGTCATGCCTCGCCCGTATTTTCTCTGCCGCTTGAGGTAATAGACCTCGTCGCGATAATCGAGCCAAACAACAGTATCTTCATGGCAATGCTCCCGCGCCTGCGTCTCATAGCGAAACGAAGTAAGCGGGAGAGCAGTGACAGCAGACGGCGCGAACAGCAGAAATGCGAACACCCAGGGGCACTGTCGGCAGATCAAGGCCTTACCGCGAATAGTGGATAGTTTACGTGACAGCACTAATCCCCAGCCAATTTCTGCGGACCGCCCCAAAAATAGATAAGGCCTTTCAGGCGCTTTCGATAAATTCATGCTGAGTGCGCACCTCTTACGAAATCAAACCGATTACGTCGTGACTATCCGCTCGTCACTCCTTCAGGGAAATTGTGATCTGGCCGATATTTCCAGCAAGCTCCACTCCCGCGCGGGGTCCGCGCAGGGCAATCCTTACACCCTGCCCATTCGTTAGTTGAACGCCGCCCATCCCGCCAACGAAGGCGCCTCCACCCCCAACAGAGCTATAGGTGCCGGCAAAGTCCCTGATCTGCCTTATGCCCGAGGCCCATCCTGTCAGTCGAATGACGGACACTCCCGCTGCAAACCCGAGACTCAGGCCGGATACCCTGAATGGATAGTCCCGGCCGCGATATGTCACGATGCCGCTGCCGCCGCCCGCTCCCAAGACCAGCCCCGCCTTCAACAGCTTTACCCGAACATAGCCGGATGCCTGAGCCCGGGACGGCGTCACCGGAACAGTCGATGTGAGCAGTACAACTGCCGTCAGATGCATCACGAGCAGACGCAAAGCAGATATCCCGCGCTCAGGGCTTTTCTGCATCGACTTTCTTCCAGGTCTGGTCCGGATCGAACAAGGACATGCGCCTCACGATCCGGTCGGTCTGCGGTCCGAGATCCTTTTCGTAGACCGTCCCGGCATGATTGACCACGAACGTCTTGACGCCGGAATTTCCGTATTCGGCAGGCCAGGCGATTAGTCCATAGCCGCCGATCATCTTGCCTTTCACCAAATAGATCAGCGCGCCGCCGGGAGCATTGGCCCCCTGCCCTTTCAGTATGCGAAAGTAGTAGCCGTGATACGGCTGCGGCTTTTCACCGACCTGGTAGCCTTCAGTTGAAGCTTCTGCGACCAACGCACCCAACGGGCTCGGATCGCCATCATCACGCCAAAACAGCCCGTCCTTCTTGCCCGGCGTCGATACAATCCGCTGTGCATAAACGCCAGCGCCCTCGCCGCGATCCTTCTCGGCATATTCGTTCTGGGCGTCGACATAGGCGAGACTGGTCTGGATCGCATCAAGTTCGTTACGGCCGATCCGGCGATACAGGACCTCGATGCGGCCCTCTTCAGTATCGAACTCCCAACCTGTCTTGGTGTTGATGAGTGGAATCGGGAACGGAAAGTCGTCCGTACCGAGCATCAAGGTAGCTCTCTTGTTGCCCTCCGTCTTGATCGCATGCTTGGCGTCATACATGGACGTGAAGCGCAGACGCGTGTCAGCGTCGGCCACCTCGTCACCGGACGACACGATGTCATCGGCTGCCTTGCCGAGGACCTTTAGAATATCGCTAGCGTCACCCTTGACCGCGATGGCAAGCGCCGCTGCAGCAGCCTCCGGCGTTGGAAAGGATTGTTGCGCTTCCGACACCGAGCCCATGAGAGCCAGCGCTACGACAGCCGCCGCAGTTGTCGATGCAGCGCGATGGATTGACGTCCAAACGATCATGGCGACACCTCCGAAGGGATTTTTGCGCCATTTGCAAGCCAATCCCGATAGGTGCGGAACGTCAGACCGAGCGCCTCATACTTCACCCGCAGGTAGCCGTCGCTGCCCCGCCTCACGGCATCTGGCACCACGTTTTCGACTTCCTGCGCGATCACGCCGACATAGGCCTTCTGGCCGCCGAGATAGCTGAAGCGATAGTAGCCGAGACCGTTGGCGAGATGGCCCAGCAGGACAACGTCATGCTTCAGAGCGATGTCAGACCGCCGCCCACCGCCGCCGCCACCTCGGAAACCACCGCCGCCACCACCACGGAAACCACCGCCGCCACCGCCATGAAAGCCGCCGCCTCCGCGCGCACCAGCGAAGCTTGCGCCGCCGCCGCGCGGCATGCTCGCCATGCTGGCCCGTCCGCGTGCAGACGCCGCCGCCGCCGCGCGGCCGGACGACACATTCATTGCACCGCCACGATTTCCACCGCCACGCCCGGCCGCGCCGGCCCCACTGCGGTTGGCAGTCTTCACACGATCACCGCCGCCTTTGGCGCGATTGCCAGCCTTCGCGCGATCGGCGCCGCCTTTGGCCCGGTCCGCAACGCCGGCGCGATCTCCACCTCCCGGCCGATCTCGTGTGCCGGCGCCAACGCCGCCTCGATCTCCCGCGCGATCGCCTGCGCCCTGGTTCGGACGCAGCACCTGCTGCCCGTCGCGACCACGGAAATCCATCCGGTTCGAGGCGCCCGCCTTCAGATTGTTGTTGCTGAAGCGCTGCTGAACGTTGGCGTTGTTGTAGCGCACGCCCTGGCGGTGCGCCGGGTTGTGCTGCCAACCGTTTCCAACATTGGTCGTGCGATGGTTGACATAGACGTTGCGGTTACCCCAGTTGAAGCCACCGCCCCAGTAGTTGCCCCAACGCCCGATTGCCCATGCGGTGCCGAAGGCGACACCCGCCGCGACAACACCCGCGCCGATATAGGACGGGTACCCGAAGTAATACGGTGGATATTCCGCATAGGGCCAGGTCCCGTACACCGTTGCCGGATCGTAATACGGTACATAAACCGCCGCAGGATCCGCCTGTTCGATTACGACCACCTGCTTGCTTTCCTGGGCCTTAACGCTGACCTTTTGCTGCTTGGTGGTCACGAGCTTTTTGTTGTCATAGGCTTTCGCCCGCAGCCGCTGGATCGCATCCATGACATCCGGCTGTTGAGCGAGCACCGCATCGCCGAGGCTCTTTGTCCAATCGACCTTGTCGCTCATCATCGCCAGGACGTCCGGAGTGCTGACCAGAGCCTTGACGCTGTCGTCCCACGCCTGCTTGTCGACCGCTTCCTTCAGCGCGTCACCCTTGAGCGACTTGCGTTCCTTGGCCCAACGATCCGCCTGCACTACCTCCAGCGGGTAGGTCGATGCTGCCAGGACATTCGCGAGCAGTTCGTCGGGATAAAGCGCAATGGGTGCGACCAGCGCCTCAAGTTGCTCTGGCTTTAGCAGCTCGACGCTCGGCGTTGGTCGGCTCGCCGGAACGTCTGGAGCGGCTGCCTTATCAACCGTCTGGGCCGAGACAGCGACAGGGATCGCCATCACCAGTGCAAGCGCGAATAGAATCTTGCGGCAGCAGAACATCACACCCTCCTTCGGGGTTCCCTGCAGCAAGCATCGACGGAAGGGAGGAAGGTCCTTTGATCAAGATCAAGGAAAGCCGAATTTCCAGTGACCGCGACGTTGGAGGATCTCTGACTTCATGCGGTGGACGACTGCGCGAGAGCGAGTGGGATTTTGATCACAAACAGCGCGCCGCCTGATACTTGATTTGCAGCAGAGATCTCCCCTTGGTGCGCCTCTACGATAGTACGGGCGATGGCGAGGCCCATACCCAAGCCTTGCGCCTTGGTCGTGAAGAATGGGTTGAAGATGCTCCGGATATCCGCGACCACGATTCCTGGACCGGTGTCGCTAATCTTGATTTCGGCGTGCGCGTTCAGCCGGGCCGTCGATATGTTGACTTCGCGCTCTTTATCGTCGGCATCGGAGATTGCGTCCATTGCATTAATGATCAGGTTGAGAATGACCTGTTGCAGCTGAACCGGATCGCCCTTGACGTACAAATCGCCCGAAGCGGCAGCGAACATTAGCGCAATGCCGCGTCGATCAGTCACTGCTTCTACAAGCCCGATCGCCTCCCGCACCGTATTGTTCAAATCGATGTCCCGGACCTCGAACGGCGTTTTCTTCAGTACGCTGCGAAGTCGGCGGATCACTTCGCTGGCCCGTTGATCGTCACGCCTGATGTCCGCAAGGATTTCCCTAACTTCGGCGAGATCCGGAGAGGCCCCCTTCAGCAAAAGCTCCGCTGTCTCTGTATTCGTAAGAATGGAGCCAAGCGGCTGATTCAGCTCATGCGCAATGGAGGTCGTCAACTCTCCGGCGGCCGAATAGCGGTTGACGTGCGCAAGTTCCGCCAGCCGCTGTCGTGACTCGATCTCGGCAAGGCGTCGCCGGCGACGTTCGTGCAATAAGCCGCTGATCAACCCCGTTTGGATCAGAATGACGGCAGCAATCAGCTGAATCTGCCAGCGATACTGCGCCCAAATATCGGGCTCGCGAAACAGGATCTCGCTGCCCGGCGGCAGATTGCTCTGGTTGATGCCCCAGCGTTGCATTTGCCGCCAATCGAATTTCGGCGCAGCGAATTCAATTGGCTCGACTTTGATGTTCCCCGGCTTCTCGCCGCCAAGGATTCGAACCGCTGCGTTGACAGTCTGCTTGCTGGTTTCGGCGATCGAATGCATCGGGCCGCCAACGGTTTCTGGATCGAAAAAGGCTTCCTGGTAGGAGAAGATCGGCGCATTGGCGACTGCATGAAGGCTACGCAAGGCAAGGTCGCCTTCATGGCTGACACCGGCAGCGTCGATAGACATCAAACCCCAGAACAGGACGGTGTGCGGCGGAAGCGCAGACGCTCTCTTGAGAATTTCCGTAAACGGAAGATCGGTGTAATAGACAAAGGCGACACGGTTCTCTAGCGGCTTCAATTCCCTTTTTAGCTCCTCAAGCCAAAATTGTTCCAATGCTGAGGCACCGATCACAACGGCAATCGTCTGAGTTTCCGGCATGACCTGAAGAATATTCTTGAACGCGGCCAGAAAATCATTGCGGACCGAAATGACGGTGTCGTTGTCCGTGAGGTTCACGCGGTTCACCAGCCGCTGCTCCACCACCGTCAGAACCATTGGCGTTCCGGGAAAAAGCTGCTCGCGATACTTCTGAACGAACGTTGCCGCCGGCGCTCCGATGCTCAACACGATATCAGGTGGACGGCCATGGTAGAGCGAGTTCAAATAGTCAACGAACGGTGCTTCCGGACCCGGGTTATTGAACCTCGCCGTGAGCAGCGCATGTTCCTGGATGTCCAGCGGCCACGGCGAAAGCCGCTCGAGCGTCGCCTTGATGCTCCTAGCATGCTCGCTCCAGGGGCGAAATTCCCGACCGAATGAATGAAGTACCAGCACGCGCTTAATGTCACTACGCTCAGTAGCTCCGGCAATGTCGAACGGAATGGACGCCCACAGCAGCGCGCAGACACACAGACGTACGACCAGGCGTAGTCGATCCGTGACAGCAACGGGGATGCAGCGATTCATCGTCCTCCCCAACCGTCTGAGACTCGCGAACAGTCGCTATGACACAGTGTCAGCGTGTGCGCATTTCCGCAACAGCCGGGCCAGGCAGCGCTGACGTCAACAGACCGTCGTGACTCGCCCATAGGCGTCCACGACTTGCCTGCACGATGAGCCATAATAGACGCCCGCGGCGCCGGCCGCAGCACCCACTGCAACGGCTCGGCGGGTGGTCCGGCGCGCTACCCCGGCATAGCTCATCGGTGTCAGCGGCCGCCCAACCCTCGCTTCAGCGACGGAGAATACCCCATGTATTGTGACGTCTCCGCCGCTCCAGCACCATCCCGCTACAAAGGACATGAGCGCGACTGCTACCATGATCACTTTTCGCACTGATTTCATTTTTTTGCTCCTGATGGCGTACCGGGGGGAATTTCGTCGAACTCTGCCATTGCGCCGGAATCCAGATCGACCTTCGTCGCACCGGCCGGTGGCTTGAATACAAATGTGTCGGCCTCCACGACGGCGTCATTCTTCCAGTCCCTGATCCTGAGCGTGTATTGCGGTGCCCCGGTCACCGTCTTGCTGGTGATCACATATTTCCGAGGAACAGGCCGTGCTCCACTCTCGATCCAGATTTGCCAATCGATATCCGCGCCACGAAACGCCAGATGTTCGCATTCGACGCCGTCGATCATACCTTGCCCAATGTGTTGAGCCTGGACGACATTGGACATCAACACGTCATAGGTATTTGTAAGCAGCAAGTCCGTGCCTGGCATCGCAGCGCCCGATTTCGCTTGGATCAGATCGACAAGCTGATCGATGGACCCCACAAGGTCGGCCTGCACATAGGCCTTGGCATTGTTGCCATAGATCGACGCAGTCTTTCCGTCGTAGATAAAGTCGACGTCGGTATAGCCTCCCGTTCGGCTAATCCGAAGCTTGTCCGGTCGCGAGAGCTGCATTCTTCCGGAACTCGTAAACTGGATCTTCTCCAGCTCAGGCGTCACGACCTCGATATCACTTTCGAATGTCGCAGAGATCGACTTTTGCGCGGCCGTGTATTCAGCCATCGCCTTAAGCAATTTCGCTGGATCGTCCGCACTGGCCGGCTGTGCAGAAAATGCGATGGCGGCAGCGACCAGCGCCACATCTACAAGGTGTTTTGGCTTACTGTTAACTGAATTTCTCTCGTTCATAGCGTAACTCCCTTGGTCAACTCTATCCAGCCACCCCGCGCACACTTTCTGTGATCCAGGTCAATCGCATCATCGGATGCTAATCCGCTATATCGCAACGATGGTAGGACACTTTCATATCCACCATTCCCGGAAACTCTCGAGAGATCGTATTTTCATCAACCACGTTAAGGATGAACTGGACGTGTGAAAGCATAATGCTCGATGCGCAGGCCGCGATCAGGTTGATCGTTTCCTTACTTTCCTTCTTCGACTTGATCTTGCAGATCTCGTGTTTTCCCCTCAGACGATCTGCTTCGGCGATGAAGCCGCCGCCGTATACGCCGGAGAAATTCGTAAACGCGATCTGTTTCGCACGCCCCTTGCGGGTAAACACTTTGTTGCATTGGTCCGCACTTGTCGCCCACGCACCAGCAAGATCGATCGCCTTTGCGCTCCGCGGTGACAACATTGCTGAGGAAGCCGCAATCAGGGCAATAACGACAAATCTTTGAAGCATAGCCATATTCTTTCCTCTCAATGACCGCTCAATACCAGTGTCTTGATTGGCAACAGCAGCGCCTGGATCCGCAACAGCAATGCATGCACAAGTCCGGTCGCATCTACGGCATGCAGGGCAAACCCCTTCAACGCACCAGTTTTTGGATCGGCAATTACGTCATGGTTGCTGGTGTACGCATTAACGATACACGCACTGCCCGGCGTGACTCCCTCCAAGCCGCCTTTGTAAAGCGGCTCCAGGAAGACGAGAATCGAACCGGGTCTTTGCAGGTTCTGCGGATCAATCAACAGCTCGCCGCTACGGAATTGCCCCGCGGCGATAAAATCCTGCACGCTTGTGACGACCAGCGGAATGATGACCCACGGCTTCGAGATACAGGTTGCTTCCGCGACCATGCCCGGCTTCATGACCTGGGCTTCGATCTGGCCAAATCCGGCCTGTAAGCTACGCCGACCTGCTCCGTCGGGTATCAACACTCCGGCCGGCCGCATAAGTTGATTGACGACGTCGCCGGTGCGAATGAGAAATTGCTCAACACGGCCATCGACGCCGGCACGCACATAGGTCTTGTCGACATCCACCTGCGCTTGCGCCTGCGCGGCCTCGGCGCTCGCTCTCTCGGCCGGCAAGAGCGTAGAAACACGCAGTAGCGAAGATTCCCTCGTGGCGGTCGCCACATCGATACCGGACTGCCGCTGATCGACCAGCACTTGCAGCTTCTCGATATCGCGCTGCGGCACGATCCCGGGATTCCGACGTTGCAGTTCGGTCTTGACCTCCAGCTCATCCTTGGCCTGCTGGTGAGATGCTCTCGCTTCTCCGATCTGGGCGTCCGCCTTAGCAATGTCGGTTCGCGCCGAGACGAGGGATGCCTCGACCTCGGCGATCTTTCGCTTGGCGGTCTCCAGCGCTGCGTCCTGCTTCGAACTATCCAGCCGGAAAAGAACGTCGCCCTTTTTAACATCAGCCGTGAATCCGACATTCACCTCCGCGACACGGCCCGAGCCTTCAGGGAGAATTGGTACCGTCCGGAAGTAGATGGCCGCCGACGTTGTGGACGGATGAAAATAGAAGATCATCGTGATTAGCCCGAGCGTCAGCATCAGGCAGCCGGTGATCCCCCATCTCAGTTCATACCAGACAGAGAAGAAAGTAATCTCTTTGCCGAACCGTTTTCCCTGCCGATAGCGGCGATAGAGATAATCGGGAAGGATGGTAACCAGCGAACAGATCATGAGTTCAAGCATGGTCATGCACCCCTTGTCTTATCGAGGGCTGAACATCGGCCTTGGGGCCAGTTACAGACTCAACCTTGGCTTCAGCGGAAAGCGTGCCCGGCGTCGCATTTGCGATTCGCTCCACGGAATCCGCAATGCTGCGCATCGGCGTACCGAAATCCGGCAGGTCGATCATGGCGAGCAACAAGCCCGCGATCCAAAAAATATGCATGTGAGTGAACAGCGAGATCAGACCGAGGACAGCGACGATCTCCATCTGCAGTTTCTGGCTTTTGTGCGCCATGCGTTCGGGCAGGCTGTGCAGTTTCCAGTATAGCGTACCCGCCCATAGCAGCGTCGCTACGAGAAAAACGCCCATCACTACCATCAGGGTATCCGCTCCGTCGGCACCGGGAACGAAGAATGGCAGATGATGAGGAGCTGCGGCGTGCAACTGTTCGCTCAAGTATTCTCTCCCTTCCGGACGCCTGGGCGCTCCGCAGCCATACGCTGTACCGTGCCTCCCCACGGTGCGGTTTGCTTGATTTGGATCAATAAAACACGATCGGCCGTACATAACCTTGTGGCAGCGCCGAAGCCGACAATCACCAGGAGCCATCAATCATGTCTCGTAGCATCGATGATCTCATTCCCAACGCCACGCAGATCCGTAAAGAGGCCGCCCTCAAGGAGGCCGAGGCGGTGGAAAAGTACGCACGTCTTGCCGCGGCGGCTGAGGCCGAGAAGCGCGCGCTGATCGAGCGGCTCAGCCAACCGTCCGGCAAGAGCGAAGCCGAAAAGGTCCAGCTTGCGTCGACCATAATCCAGCGGGCGGTACGAAACGGTTTGACGGAAGTTCAGGTCTATCGCTTTCCCAATTCGCTGTGCACCGACAAGGGTCGCGCGATCAATCAGCAAGAAAAGGGATGGGAGAAAACACTAACGGGAATTCCAAGTGAGATATTTCAGCTTTGGAGCGACTATTTGCAGCCACGTGGCTATCGCATCGGTTACCAGACCATCGATTATCCGGGAGGAATACCCGGCGACATTGCCATCACAATTTCTTGGGGAGATTGAACGTGGTTCGCATCGGATTCATGCTGGAGCTGTAAGATGTCAGCTGACGTGCCAAGGGAGCGATTAAAGCGCAAGGACTACGAGAAGGAGCTGGGAAAGCTTCAGGTCGAACTCTGCCATTTGCAGGACTGGGTTAAAGCCAATAATTTAAAAGTCATCGTTCTGTTCGAAGGACGCGATGCCGCTGGCAAGGGGGGCGCCATCAAAGCCCTCACCGAAAAGGTGAGTCCGCGGGTCTTCCGCGTCTGCGCCCTGCCAGCACCGTCTGACCGCCAAAAGTCTCAGCTATTCCTTCAACGCTACATCGAGCAGTTCCCGGCAAGTGGCGAGATCGTGATCTTCGACCGAAGCTGGTACAACCGCGCTGGCGTCGAGTATGTGATGGGCTTCTGCAGCCCCGCTGAACACAAACGCTTCTTGGAATTGTGCCCGCTGGTCGAGAAATTCGCTGTGGATGCTGGGATCATCCTAATCAAGCTGTGGCTTGAAGTCGGTATGAAGGAGCAGGAGCTGCGCTTCAAGGCACGCATCGAGGATCCTCTCCGTCAATGGAAGTTAAGCCCGATGGACACCGAGTCATTTGGGCGCTGGTATGACTATTCCCGAGCGCGCGACGTGATGTTCAAGGCGACCGATACAAGGCATGCGCCATGGCGATTGGTCCGCTCCGACGACAAGCGGCGGGCTCGGCTCAACATTATATCGCATATCCTCAAGACGATCCCATACAAGAAGATTGCGCGAAAGAAGATTAGGATGTCGAAGCGTTCCAACAAGGGCCGCTACAACGATCAGGTCAGCCTCCGTCGGATGAAGTTCGTCGAAAATCGTTACTAAAAGAAACGAGGCCGCGCAGTGCGCAGCCCCGTTCGACGCCGGCTTACTTCAACCGTATCGTCACGCCGCCAACAGCGGCGGATAGTTCAGCGCCAACTTTGGGGCCGCTGAGCTGCAGGATCACGCCATTGCCATTCTGCAATTGCACGCCTCCAGCGCCACCCACCACCGCCCCACCCGCTCCGACCACTCCATAGGTGCCTTCAATTGATGTGGGCCCCTTCAAATTGATCGCGCGACCGATGAGCTTGGTGGTAGATGCACCAATCGTGAAACCCACGCTCATGCCCGAGACGGTAAAGGGATAGGCTTTTCCGCGGTACCTCAACACGCCCTCACCGCCGCCGACCCCGACAATAAAGCCACCCTTGGTAAATATCACAGCAACCTGGCCCATATCCGCGCTTGATGGCGTGGCGAAGCCGACGACCCCAGCAAGCACCGCGACTGCAACGACAAAGACGCTAAATTTTCGCATGGTTCATTCCCTTCTGGTTGTGAAACTGACTTCTTGGGCCAAGATCATCGCGAACTATCCGAACACGGTGAAAAGTAGGCCGGACATGGCATGGCCGACCGGGAAGCCATCTTCGGTACCGAACTCTGGATCTCGTGCCGAGGAAGCCGATATCGTTCCCGCGGCCAATGTCAGCAGATCGGTTGTTGCGGCGTTGCCGTCCTTGGACATGTAACAAATCCAGGATGCTGATGGCGTGTAGCCAATGCTAAAGCCGTTCCCAGTGGCGCCTGTTGATCCAAGTCAATGCAACGTGATGTTGTGAACGACGCTCCGCTTGGCACGGCAACACGGTCAACCTTTCCTCAGATCGTCGAGTACACTATCCATCCTTCGGGTCCAGTTGGCGCTGTCGGTCTTCTCCGCGAGGCCATCAGCCTGCAAAACATCTCGGACTTGCCCGCGGGCGCCGACGATCTGAAAAGCGATGCCGCGCGAGACAAGTTCGCCATGGAGGTCGTGAAGCATTTTCACGCCCGCAAGATCGATAAAGGGTGAGGAAGAGAGGCCGCAGACCACAACCCTGGTGTCCGGTGATGCGCGAACCTTTGCCATCACATTCTCCATCGCCGTTTCCGCATTGATGTAAAGTAACGAGGCCTCTGGGCGGAAAGCGAGAACACCAGCAAGGGGCTCGACGTCAGGGTATCGCGCACTATCGGCATATCGGCCTGTTCCTGCTAAGCGCCCGAGAATCGCGACGTTTGGCTGCGAGGCACGCGCCAGTAACAGAAATATGGACGCTAGCGTAGCCAGCAGGATGCCCTGAAGGATGCCCAGCATCAGCACGGAGACAAGGGCGATCGCCGCAGCATAGAAGTCGATCCGACTGATACGCCACATCCGCATTAGCGCGGCGATGTCAACTAGTTTGTAGACAGCCGTGCAAACGATCGCAGCAAGTACAGCCTTAGGCAGATTGGTCAATATCCCCGTGAGGAAAAGTAGACAGATCCCCAACGTGGCTGAACAAATGATCAGAGCGAGCGGCGTTTTCGCGCCGGCCTGATCATTAACGGCGGATTGTGACAAGCCTCCCGCAACAGGGTAACCATGGCCGAGCGCTACCGCCAGATTGGCGGCGCCCAACCCCAGAAACTCCTGCCGCACGTCGATGGGATAGTCGTGCCTCGCCGCAAAACTTCGCGCACCTGCGACGCCTTCGACATAGGCGAGCAACATGATGCCGGCAGCGAGAGGAAATAGTTCATCGAACTCAAGAAGCCCGAAGGTCGGCATGGCAATGCTCGGCAAGCCCTTCGGAATTTCGCCGGTGACGGGAATGCCAAGCGCCGGCAAGCCGAGCGCTGTCGCGACAACGATCGATAGGATGACGACTGCAAGTCCTACCGGTCTGCCGGGCAATAGACGCTCGCCCTGGAGCAGCATGATCGCAACAAGTCCGATCGCAAGCACGATCCAGTGAACACCACCGAGCTGCCCAACAAGCACGACAAGGCGATCGAAGAAATTTCGCCCGCCACCAGCAACGCCAAATAGGCTCGGCAGCTGCGTCATGATAATGGTGAGACCCGCGCCAGCCTTGAAGCCAACCAGAATGGTGTCGCTGATCAAGCGTACCAGCATGCTTAGTCGAAAGATCCAGGCAATCAGGCAGAGAGCCGCAACGCCAAGGGCTGCTACACTCGCAATCTGCGCATAGCGAAGCGCATCGCCTGCCGCTAGACCCCCGACCGAAGCGGCGATCATCAGCGAAATCGCCGAAGTCGGGCCGACAGCAAGTTGCCGCGAAGAGCCCAACAAGGCATAGCCAATGCCGCCCAGCATGTAGCCATAGATCCCGATCTGGGGCGGCATGCCGGCGAGCGCAGCATAGGCCAACGACACCGGGATCGCATAGGCGGCCAGCGTGACGCCAGCGATCATGTCACAGCGAAGCCAGTCAGCGCGATATTCGGCAAGCCAGCGCGTCGGCGGAAAGATCCCGTGCGACCTCATGCCTGCTCCCTTCGATCAACGCGATCCCGCATCATGCCGCGGAATCCGCCGCAGCATAGAAGAACCAGCAGCAACGCACCGACAGGAACGGTTAGAGTGAGTGCTGGCGCCCGCTCTGTAATGAAAGCACCGACAGCGGCGCCTGTGCCAAATGCGGCGCAAACCCCCATGAATATACGGGACTTACGCAACAGACCGACCTGGATATCTCCAGCAACCAGTGCGACCGCTCCCTCAATCGCCTGGCGAAAGTTTCCTGTGATCATCACAGAGCTGTAGTTTGAACCCTCAACCTTGGTGAAAATCGAAGTCTGCATTGCGGCCACCATCGAGACGCCCAGCGTGCCCGCAACGTCAGGCACGCGATTGTGCAGCACACCGACAAGGATCAGAACGCCAGCTTCTACGAGAATGCTGATCGGGCCGACTCGATCACCGACTGCACGCCGCAGCCATGAGGCGATCACCACGCCGACGACGAAAGCGAAGAGCGATGGCACGAAGTGAAATGCCTCCGTCCACTTCCCGGCCGTCGCTTTTACCCATAAGAATACCAAGTTGGCGGTCTGCGCATTCGCCAGAACGCCATGCGTAATCCACGTATAGGCATCGAGATAGCCGCCTGCGAAGCCCAGCAGCAACGCGACCATCAGGGTTTCTTCGCGGCGCGTCGGCACATTAACCACACGTATCGCAGAAATATTCGAGCTCATCGGGCCAACAGGCGCTGGCTCCGGCAATGAGGATTGATCTGAATCAACTGCCTTCAGAATTTTGGCTGTCGGATCGCGACATGAGGCGATCCGGAAAGGCACCCACCATGCATGCCATTCACGCGTTCGTCACGGCGGCGCTTCTTATATCCATGGCCCCTGCCGCGCCGATGCAAGCGGCCGACAAGCCCGACGCTGCGCGCATCCAGGAAGAGCTCTGGGTGCTGCCGCTGCCGTTGCCGATGTTTGCCTATCTGGTGCGCCCGATAGGCAACGGCCCCTTCCCGCTGGTTATCATGAACCACGGCGTCTCGCTCAATCCGACTGACCGCGGCTTCTTTCCCCTGGTTGAATTCCGCGATGCGGCCAAATGGTTTGCGAGGCGCGGTTATCTGGTGGTGGCGCCGGTCGGCACCGGATATGGGGCATCCGCCATCGACATTCCCGAGCGTGCCATCTACGGCCCTTTCTTCTCCAAGATCGGAAAATGCGAAAATCCAAACTTCCACGACGCCGGGCTTGCAGTCGCAAAAGTTAACCTCTGGATTATTGACTATTTGATCGCAGAAAACCGCATCGTGCCGAACGATGTCATCGTCGTTGGACAATCCGCCGGAGGTTGGGCATCCATTGCGCTATCGAGCGTAAATCCACCACAGGTTAAAGCGATCATTACTTTCGCCGCCGGCCGCGGTGGCCGCGTCGACGGCAAGCCAAACAACAACTGCGCGCCGGACAGGCTCATCGAAGCGACGGCAGATTTCGGCCGCACATCACGCATGCCAATGCTGTGGATCTACATCGAAAACGATACGTTCTTCGGACCAGCACTGTCGAAACGTATGCACGAGGCCTTCACGGCCGCCGGCGGTAAAGCAGAGTACCGCTTGATACCGCCTTTTGGTGATGAGGGGCACTTTCTCATCGGATCGCCGGAAGCTATCCCGATTTGGTCGCCAATTGTAGCGAAGTTTTTGGATGACCAGAAATGAGACCAAGACCGGAGGTCAGCTGTGACATATTCCGATCCCAATAAACCACAACGCAAGCATCCGTTGAACCCCTTCCGAGCGCTCCTACTTGCGGCGCTGGCGAGCCTCACGTTCAACAAACCCGCAGTATCCCAACAAGACCCGGCGGCCACCGCTCCTGATGGGGAAGTTCGCTCCCGCGGTCAGCGCCCAGTGAAGGACATCACCTTCGGGGACTGGAGCAAAGTCTGCTTCAAGCCTGGCGGGGCAAAACCACTTTGTCGCACATCGATCACCGGTACTTTCCCGACCGGTCAAATGGCGGTTCGGCTGGACATCATCGAACGCGAAGGCGATGCCGCCAAGCGGATACAAATATTCTCCCCCGTAGGTATGTACCTGCAAAAGCCGGTTGAACTCACGATCGATCAAGGCGTGACTTACAGAGTTCCGTACACCTGGTGTCTGACCAATGCCTGCATCGCAGGAACTATCGCCGAACCAAGCTTGGTAAAACGTATGGCACAGGGGCAGATTCTGCATCTGCAGTTTGTGGATTCCAGTCTGTTACGACTGACGACCTCGCTAGCCCTTGGTCGCTTCGCCACCGCTCATGAAGGCCCGCCCACGCAGATGTTTAATCAGGGTATCGATGAATAGTGAGAGCTGCGGCCGCTGCGATTCAAGCTCGGTCGCGCATCCCCAGCCGCTCCGCGATAGAAACGAGTTCTGCGAGTGAAAGGACACGCATTTTCTCCATTACCTGATGGCGGTGCGCTTTTATCGTGCGCTCCGTCGTTCCCAGACTTATGGCGATTTGCTTGTTGATATTTCCACGTACCACTAGATCGAACACCTGTCGCTCACGTGGCGTAAGAGATGAAACCAGCAGGCGACATAAGGCGGTTTTTTCTTGCTGACCTCCCGTAGACTCCTGGCGCGCTAGCGCACGCTCAATCGCATCAATCAACTGCTGTGATGTCACGGGCTTGGTCAGGAAGTCTTCCGCGCCGGCCTTGATCGTTCGCACCGTTACCGCGGTATCGACATGTCCCGTAAGGAAGATGATCGGCATACTCGAGCCTAGCTCGATCAAGCGGCTCTGCAATTGCGGGCCGTTAAGTGCCGGCATCTGAACATCCAGCACGATACACGCGCGCGGATTAACGTCTGGCAATCGATCCAGAAACTGCTGTGACGAAGCATATACCGCAACCTCATACCCGGCCACCCTGAGCCGACGTTCGATCGCAGCTCTAAACGACGCGTCGTCATCCACTACATGGATCAAACCAGGCATTTTGCCCTCTGAGATCAAGTTTCTCTAATGACAACCACAGCTCTGACATTTCCTGCCCGACCGACCTTCGCATTCTCTCCTATCGATCATGCGAGTGCGCCGTCCATCCGCTCAAATGATTCATTCCAAGCGTAATGCCCTTGGCGACGTAAGGCCTCGCGCATTGTACTTTGGGACAATGACCTTTGGACCAATAGCCTAAGGTTGCACCCTAGTCTTAGATCAGCTCTAGAGGAAGCGAAAAGCTCAACACTTCCCTGCAATGCAACGTTGCTCTGGCGATCATTTGGTGAGGGGAGTTGACCCATGTTTGCTCGCACGACTACGAATCCGACGCCTCGCCCCAATTCCCTCCGTGAGTTCGGCATGGCCAGCGACTCGAATCCCATCGTCAGCTTGAATGAGTTTACTTACAAAAAGAGCACCGAGATCTACGGGGAGAAAGAGCCTGCAGAGTACGTATATCAGGTGAAATCCGGTGCCGTGCGAAGCTACAAACTGCTCTCCGACGGCCGCCGTCAGATCGGCGCATTTCACCTCGCCGGAGACATCTTCGGCCTTGAGAACGGTGGCGAGCATCGGTTCACTGCGGAAGCGATTGTAGACACCACTGTTCGCCTCATTAAGCGACAAAGTTTAGAGATCGTGGCTGAAAGCGACGCCATGGTCGCGCGCAACTTGCTCAGTATGACCACAAGCAATCTGCAACACGCGGAGGATCACATGCTTCTGCTTGGCCGCAAGACCTCGCTGGAGCGGGTCGCGGCCTTCCTGCTTGAGATGGACAAGCGGTTGTCTGCCGCGGGCACTATGGCCCTGCCGATGTCACGCCGCGATATCGCCGACTACCTGGGCCTAACGCTGGAAACTGTTTCCCGCGTACTGTCGCGATTGCACGAACTGAGGACTCTCGGTTTCATCGGCAACACTCAGCGTCAGATTGTACTCTTGGACCGAAGCAGACTCGCTAGTCTGGATCTACAGGGCTGAAGCCGCGCGCACCGATCGCGGCAAGATGATCCAGCGTCTTACGCAACACTTCGAAGAGGACCGCAGTCGACCAACCAAACATCAGAATGCCATTCATGGCGGTCATCGGCCCGATCAGCCGCCACGCTTGCACCGGCGTTATATCGCCGTAGCCGAGGGTGGTGTAATTTACGAATGCGAAATAAAGAAGGTCGCTGTCGTCTGGGGCAGCGCCGACTATTGCATAGGCCAGCGCCCAAGCGAGCATTTCCAGCGTATGTGCAATCATCAGCACGGCAGCAACCCCAACCATCACGGCCATCAGGTGAAGTCTCGGTCGCGTGGTGTGCCGTAGCCCTGCTGAGCGGGCGATGCCCACTGCACCAACGGTGACCAGCGCATGAACCATGATGGTGATCACGGTAACGATCGTGCCGACGAGGAGCTGAATTGCCATTGCCTGCCCAGATCCCTGCTATTTCGAACGCCCTCCGAACCATGCGCCGAAATAGCCTGCGTAGAGCGCGGGTAGTTCAAGATTCATCGAATGCCCGATACCGGGCACAACCACGAGCCGGCAATCTGGCATTACCGCAGCCATCGCCCGGAGATCGGCTGGCGGAATCCAGCCATCCTGTTCCCCCCACAACACCAGATGGGGATGCCGGATATCCGGCATGCGGCGTTTGAGTTCTCCAATTTCTCGCTCGCGGGTAAGATTTAGCGGCGTGCCGATCCAGATCCCTTCAGAAACGCCGAAGGTCTGTTCGATGATGCGTTCAAACAGGGCCTGAATTTCCCCGAGCCCTTCGCGAAAACGTGGGATCGCATTTGGCGCCAAGCTATCTGGCAAGAATAGCGAGGACGCCGCGCTGGCCATTACCGTCCGCGTGACTTGCTTGCTTGCCATCATCGCCCGAAAAACGCCGATCTGATCGGCGTTGAAGGCCATACCGAGCGGTGAAACTGGATCGAGGGAGAATACGCTCCCAAAGCGCTCCGGTTGCATCAACAACATACGCGCGGCAATGATGCCGCCCGTTGAGTGCGTAGCAAGATGGCAGAATTTGACGTCCAGAGCGTCGATCGCGGCTAACATATCCTCCGCGTGCTGCTGCATGGAGTAGTTGCTATAGTCGGCTGCAGGTTCCGGCTGGTCGCTGTCGCCACAACCGCGCCAGTCGATTCCAATCACGCGCAGTCCAGAAGGAAACAGTGGTGCGGCGATTTCGATCCAATCCTTGCTGGCGAGGTTGCCGTGAACGAAGACGACGCTAACGTCGCCTCGTCCCCACTCCCGCCAGCCCAGAGAGACCTCACCTGCCCGCACTCTTGGCATGTATCACCCTACTTGTTCAGGCCGGCAGTCGGCGCAGCTCCGGGCGGCGTCGGTGCTAAAGGGACGGCTGACGCGACAGCTCCCCTGATCATACGGTCAGTGCCGAGTGGTGAACTGGTGTCGGCGGTTCCCTTCGTTACAAAATCGACCACGTCTGCGGAGTATTCAACTGGATTGTCCGTATGGATGAAGTGTCCGGTCTCCGGATAGATTTTAAGCATCGGCCGGTTACCGGCATTGGTCATGCGCGACATGAACGGCGTAATGACGTCACGTCCCAGGTCGGTTAGCCCGTTAAAAGCAGGCGTCGGGATAAATGGCTCCTTGTCCCCGAACGCGAGGAAGATCGGCGCCTTGATCTCCGTCAGCCGATCGTAAAGGTTCTTCGGATCGTCCTGCTGCAACTCCGCCCCGATCGTGTAGACGTCGAAGATGAAGACGTTACACCACTGCTCGAGCTCCTTGGGATTTCCCTTCGTTAACGCAACACGCTGCTCCGTATGGAAGCGGGCATATTCGCTGTCGCTAAAGAAGTATCCGCTCTTGGCAGCCGACACCACGCCGGTCTCAGGGTCACGTTTCTTGAAGTAAAAGAAGTCGCGGATGTTCGGCTCAGATCGCCCCATTTCCGCTTTGAGAATTCCGGTCTGCTCCCAGCTCTGCTTCCACTTGTCGAAATCGCGGCCGAAGGCCTCATCGAACAAGCGCGCTTTCTTGTCCTTGGCGATCGTGATGTCGCGCGGATACTCCTCAAGGCCAGACGGCGCTTCAAGCGCAAGGCCCTGCACTGCATCCGGCCAAGTGAGCGCGTAACCCATCACAAACTGACCACCAAGCGAGTGTCCAAGGTAATGCGCCTTTTTGACGCCGAGCTGATTGACAACGAGATCGTAAATCACCTCGCGCATGTCCTGCATGGTCCGCGCCGGGCTCTTATCTAGATTGCCGGGCCCTGACATGCCGTAATGAGGTAAATCCGGAACGATCACGCGCAGTCCGCTGCGCAGCGCATACTGCATGATATTGCCGTAGTGCCCGCCAAACGCGCCCTTCCCGTGAATGACGACAAGAACTTTCGGTTCCTTGTCGGTCCCAGCATATTCGTCCATGTAGCCGATCTGCCAGGGCGTTCCACGCTTGTCCTTCGCGGTCGCGTATTTGACCGGATAAGGATAGGTCACATGATCTTTCCAGAATGATTTTGTCTTATCCACATTCTCGGCAACACCAGGAACACGATAATTCTTGTCGACGAACTTCTGCGCCCGATCAAGGCTCGCCACGTCGTCCATGAAAGCCACGAACTTCGGATCGTTCTTGCGATTGTTGATAATCGGGAACACGCCGTAGTGTGCGACCGGACTCTCCTCGGAAATGAGGTCCGCGCCCGGCACGCGATCGACGGCGCGCTGGGCGAGCTTGAAGTTCAGCCAGAGATCATTGGTGATGTGCATCACCAATGTGCGCGCCTGAATTCGGCCGAGGTACGGATTGACGTTGTAGGTTTCACCAACTCGATTGCGCCAGACAAGGTCGACCGCATCATACATCTTGGAGCGATTGTTGACACTGAGACCGGCCTTCTCGTTCGGTGGATCCCAATAGAAGACCTCGGGCTGTACCGATGCGAAACTCTGAGTAGTCCTGAAGCCGAAATCATATCCGGTCAGGCCGAGCACCGACCAGCCGAAGGCCATGCCCGGCAAGGGGTGCCTCTCCTTGGGAAGCTTGTAGTAATCACCTTTGGTGGATTGCCATACCGGATCAGATTGGATCGCGGCCGTCATCAACTGAAAAGTCCAATTGCCGACGGGGTCCTCGGCGTCGGACTGGGTCGTTCCGCCGATCGGCATAAGTGCGCCGATATACTCTGGATGCAGCACACCCCAAACGTAGGTCTGCGTGCCGCCCATCGAGACGCCAGCAACAAGCGCCACGCGCGCGACCTTCAGGTGATCACGCAACATGCGGTAGTTAGCCTGCACCATATCAAAATAGCTGTATTGCGGAAATTTGATGCCTAGACCGTCTGATGGCTTACTAGCACCCCAGGTCCCCAGCGGATCGACCATAATAACATAGTACCGGTCGGTATCGATCGGTCGACCCGGACCAATAGTCGGCACGCCGCCCGACAGGGCAGCCCCCTTGACCCATTGCTCATACATGTCAGTGGAGTCACCGGAATAATAGGAATTGATGACAACGGCGTTGGTGATCTCGCCGGCCGCATTGCGGCGCGCATTCCCAATCGCGACGTACGCGGTGCGCAATTGTCCGCCACCGAGCGACTCCAGCGTGACCCCGCCCTCTCCGCCGTTCTCCCACTTGGTCGGATCGTTCAGATCATACTTACCGCCCAACCTGAAGTTTGGCACCTCATAGTAGTTTTTCAGCCCATCATGTTGCACTTGCGACGACCGGCGTGTGAAGGGTTGCGCAACCGCAATTGCAGTGCCAACCAGCAACAGGATCAGGCTGACGAGGCAACGTTTCATGGCAGCTCTACCGGTCATGACGGTCTCCTCCCGATGATGTTTTGTGCATATGTTGAGGGGCTCAATCAGGAAATGCTTGATCTAGCTCAATAGAAATTGTCTTCGTCCGCTGATCATTGCGACGATCAAATCGCCAACCGGTCAGCGCAATGCCCTTCCTGAGCTACGGTTCATATCGGATACGTTATGAGCTCGACGGACCGACGGACGCGCCCGTCTACGTTCTGGTCAACGGACTGACGCAATACGCTGAATTATGGACGGCCTATCGCGACGCACTGGTGGCGCGTCACTTCCGCGTCGCGACGTTCGATCTGCTCGGCCAAGGTGCGTCCGATAAGCCCGCGCTGTTCATCCGTCAGGACGACCACGTCGCCGCATTACATCTCCTAATTGGAGAACTCGGCGACGGTCCCATTTTTCTGAGTGGCATCAGCTTCGGCGGCCTTATTGCACTGCGCTATGCAATCGAACACGGCCAACGGTTGACCGGTCTGGTGCCGATGAGCTGCTTTGCCGAGCTACCGCCTCAACTGTATCTGCTCGGCAATGCTTTGCGAACCGGGTTAGTCCTTGGCGGCACCAGCTATCTTCAGGACCTACTGCTGCCAATGAACGTCAGCGACCAGTGGCTGAAGCCGGTTTTGGAAACGCTCGACAACGTCAAGCGGCAAGGCTGGCTTATCAATGACGTTTACGCCCTGCAGAATCTGATGGAGTCTTTCCTCGACTTCCAGCCTTTGACGCCGCAACTCCCTCTAATCGGCGTACCAACGATGATCCTCAACGGTGAATTCGACTTTCTGACGCCACGTGCACTCCACGAGACCCTGCGTATCCAAATTCCAGACAGCTCGCTTGTCATCGTTCAACGCGCTTACCATGCCTTTACGCTGGAGAAACCCGCGCTCACCGCCGACCTGCTCGCACGCTTTGCAGAGGATGTGCTGGCGGGGGGCTGGCAAGGCAACAAGGCTGTCTGGATTGCTCCGGAAGAAGCCGGCGGGCAGCTCGTTCCATTTCCAGCCGGCTACGACCATCTGCGAGCGATACCAGTACAGGAAACGATACGATGAGGGCGTTCTTCGGACCACTCGACCCCGAAGGCCGCGTGCCCTTACATCAGCAAACACGCGTCGCAGCATTCTTGATCTCGGCCCACGGCGCGTTGGCGCGACACTTCGCGTTCGCCATGCCACTCAAGCTCGAATCCGCCTGGCAGACCGAATTGAATGCGCAATTCTATCGAGAAGCGGAAATCGTTTCCCTGTTGCTGCGCGCAACATCATGGATACCCGATCTTGCACTGAGCTATTTGGCAGCGTCTTGGGAAACGACATGGCTCCCAAAGCCCATCGAAGGCATTGACGATCCCCCCCTGGCACTGGCGGGTGATTTGGCTGCCCGCGCGCATGCCATACATGCTGGAATTCGGCCCGCCGCCCTCTTGCCGGTCGAAGCCGACACGCATGATCCATTCGTCACGGCGCTGCGCCGTATTGAATTTGAAAGCGGCCGCCTGCTGCAGGCACAGATCCTTCTTCTAAAGAGCCCGAATCTGACGCCCTTCCGTGAAGCCGTGAGCGCTACTCTCGAAGAGCGCCACGCAGAGATCCGCAAGCTCTGGGCGGAAGCCCTCGAAGGCGTGGGAGTCTCTGTTCGCGAAGGAAATAATGACAAGTCTTGACGCAGATCAAAGGAGCACCGGCTTCGTACACCGACACTTCTTCACCATCGGCTCTCCTGATCGACTGTTGACCGGAGCTCCATTATGAAGGCTGTTTCTCTGGAAGATGCCATTGCGATGATCCCGACCGGCGCAAGCATCATGGTCGGCGGATTCATGGGTGTGGGAACGCCGGAGCGCCTGCTCGACGAACTAGTGCGGCAGAAGAAGTCGAACATTTCTCTCATCAGCAATGATGCGGCCACCCCCGGTAAAGGCGTCGGGAAACTATTCGAGGGCGCACAGGTAGCCCACATGATCGGGACCCACATTGGCCTCAATCCGAAGGCTCAACAGCAAATGCTGGGCAAACAGATCACCGTTGATCTGATCCCGCAGGGCACTTTCGTCGAGCGCATTCGCGCCGGTGGCTGTGGGTTGGGTGGCGTATTGACGCCGACTGGCGTCGGGACGCTGGTCGAGGAAGGCAAACAAAAGATCGATGTGGGCGGGAAGAGCTATCTGCTCGAGACCGCCCTACGCGCCGATTTTGCGCTTGTGCACGCATTTCTTGCCGACTACGCCGGCAACCTGTCCTACGCCCTCACGGCCCGCAACTTCAATCCGGTCATGGCGATGGCGGCGGACACCGTCATCGTCACCGCGGAGCATATCGTCCCGGTCGGCGTCATCGCGCCCGACCACGTTATTACCCCCGCCCCCCTGGTCGATTACCTCGTCGCGAACGGGTGATCTATGGATGCACAAACCACTATCGCCCGCCGCGTGGCGCAAGAGCTTCGACCGGGCAACCTCGTCAATCTAGGCATTGGCATTCCAACTCTGGTCGCTAACTATGTGCCGCCAGGGTTGAACATTTTCTTTCAGTCCGAGAACGGATTGATTGGCACCGGTCCCATCCCCGAGCAGGGCATGGCTCATCCGCTGCTGACCGATGCCGGCGGCAAGCCGATTAGCGCGCTGCCCGGCGCCGCCACGTTCGATAGTGCGATGTCGTTCGGTTTGATCCGCGGTGGCCATGTCGACATCACCGTACTCGGTGGTCTGCAGGTAGATGCCGGCGGGCGGCTCGCCAACTGGACGATTCCCGGCAAGATGGTGCCAGGTATGGGCGGCGCGATGGACCTCGTTAGTGGTGCCAAACGTGTAATCGTTGCCATGCAACATGCAGCCAAGGGAAAGTCTAAGATTGTTGCCAAATGCAACCTACCACTCACGTCGGTTCGGCCAATCGATCTCGTCGTTACCGATATGGCGGTCATCGCCTTTCCTGGCGGCAACGCAACTTTGCAGGAGACGGCGCCCGGCGTCACCATCGCCGAGGTACTGGCGGTGACGGAGGCCGAGCTCGTCGTTCCAGACAAAGTTCCCGAAATGAAACTGTAACCTGTGGAATCGGATCACATTCATGCGGATTTTCAACGGGTTTGAAGAACTCAAGGCCGCCGTCGGTACAGAGGTCGGCGTTAGCGACTGGATTGAGGTGACGCAGGACCGCATCAACAAGTTCGCGGAAGCGACCTGCGACGAGCAATGGATTCATGTCGACCAGGAGCGCGCGGAAACGGAGATGCCGGGTGGTAAGACTATCGCTCACGGCCTGCTGTCCCTGAGCTTGACGCCGATGTTTATCCGCTCAGTGATGGGTCTGAAGGGGCTGAAGAATACCCTTAACTATGGCGCGGACCGCGTCCGCTATCTCTCGCCTGTGCCGGCCGGTTCAAAATTGCGCGGCCGCGTCAGCATAGCGGAAGCCGAGGAAGTACCACCCAACGGCTTGCGCACCCACTATCGCGTGACAATCGAGATCGAGGGCGGCAAGCGCCCTGCCTGCGTCGCTGAGGTAATCGGCCTACACTTCAGCTGAAGCAAGAACGCCACACGTTAATCGATAATGTGGTAGCCACCATCGACATAGAGCACACTTCCAGTGATCAGCTTGGCACCGTCGAGCGCGAGGAATGCAGTCGCCCTCCCCACATCGTCAATGCTGACAAGACTGCGCGACGGCGCTTGCGACTGCGCCTTGTCCATCAGTTCGTCGAACTCCGGAATGCCGGACGCAGCGCGCGTTGCCAGAGGCCCGGGCGAAATCGCATGCACGCGAATGCCTTTTGGACCGAGTTCGGCCGCGATATAACGCACTGCGGCCTCGAGAGCCGCTTTCGCGACACCCATGACATTGTAGTTCTTCACCACCATCTGACTGCCATAATAGGTCATGGTGAACAGCGTGCCACCGTTCTTCATGAGCGGCTCCGCCAGGTGCGCCATCCGCATAAACGACCAGCACGAAACGTCCATGGTCTTCTGAAAGCCCTCACGATCAACGTCAACCACACGGCCATGCAACGCATTCTTGGGCGAGAAAGCAATGGAGTGCAAAAGAAAGTCGAGTTGCCCCCATTCCTTGCCGATCCGCTCAAACACCTTCTCGGTTTCGCCTTCAACCATCACATCAAGCGGCATGAAGATTGGAGACTCCAGCGCCTCCGCGAGCGGCTCGACGTGCTTCTTGGCCTTTTCGTTCAGATATGTAACGGCAACGTCGGCGCCAAGCGCCCGAAAGGCCTTGGCGCAGCCCCAAGCTATAGACTGGTCGTTGGCTATACCGACGATGAGCCCCTTCTTGCCTTTCAACGCGATACTGGTCTCTGGATATACCGGAATCTTCATGACACTCTCTCATGTTTCTGATCGTGCGTTTTCGGATTCATCAACAACGATAGCGTATGCTGCGCAATCATCAGCTCTTCGTCGGTAGGAATGACATAGACGGGAATACGGCTATCGAATCGCGATATCCTGCTTGCGTGTCCAGCATTCTCTGCCGGATCAAGCACGACGCCGAGCCAGGCAAGCCTCTCGACAATGCGCGCCCGGATCGATGCCGAGTTCTCACCGATCCCAGCCGTGAACACGAAGGCGTCGAGACCCTGCAACGCGGCAGCGAGCATGCCGGCGTGCAGCCCCACTCGATAGACGAAGTAGTCGATCGCAAACGCCGCGCGCGGATCCCCGCTGCTTTCAAGTTCACGCATGTCGTTGCTGACGCCAGATAGCCCCTTCAGGCCGCAGTCCCGATAGAGAAAATCCTGCACTTTCGATACCGACATGCCTTTCTCTGCAATCAAATACAGAACGACTCCCGGATCGAGCTGACCGACACGCGTTCCCATCGCGAGCCCATCGAGCGCCGTAAAGCCCATTGTACTCTCGACACTCTTTCCATTCTTGATCGCACCCATCGAGGCACCACTGCCGAGGTGGGCGACGATCACGCGTCCGCCTGCGACGTCGGGCGCAACCTGCGGCAGGCGCTTGGCGATATATTCGTACGATAAGCCGTGGAAGCCGTAGCGCCTGATGCCCTCGGCATGGAGCTCGTACGGAATCGCATAGTGATCCGCGAGAGCGTTGTGATCGCGATGAAAGGCGGTGTCGAAACAGGCGACCTGCGGCAGAGCCGGGAAGTTGTTCAGGATCGTTTTGATCGGCGCCAGGTTATGCGGCTGGTGTAGCGGGGCCAGCGAAACATATCGCTCCAGGCGCCCCACGACGCCGTGATCAATCAATACCGGATTTGCATAATCCGGCCCGCCATGGACGACGCGATGGCCGACGGCGACGGGGTTGATATTGAGTTCTTCGCGGAGCCAGGCGCCGGCGACAGACATCGCAGCTGGCACGTCAGCCACGGCCTCGATCGGATAGACACGATCGGCCATCGGCTCAGCATTAGGCCCGTTCGCACGTAACCGCGGACGACTGCCGATTCCATCAATCTGGCCCTTGATCCGCCTGTCTAAGTTCCCCTCTCCCTCGACCGAAAAGACCTGAAACTTGACGCTCGACGAGCCAGCATTGACGACAAGGATTGTGTCCATGGCTATCACCCAGCGACCGTTGGCGCGCGTTGACGCCTGGCATGCGCATAGAGCGACGCGATAGCGCAGGACGCCATCCGCGCGCGTGCCGTGTCGGCTCGTGACGTCAACACAACAGGCACTCGGGCACCCAGCACAATTCCCGCACCATCGGCCTTGGCGAAATACGCCAGGTTCTTTGCCAACATGTTGCCAGCCTCAAGGTTAGGAACAACCAGTATCTGCGCGCGGCCTGCGACCTCGGACTTGATACCCTTGATCCGCGCCGCCTCAACATCGATGGCGTTGTCGAATGCCAGCGGTCCGTCGAGCAATCCCCCGGTGATCTGACCTCGGTCGGCCATTTTGCACAGCGCTGCCGCATCGATCGTCGAAGGAATCGTGGCGGTAACGGTTTCAACCGCAGACAGGATCGCCACGCGAGGAGACTGGCCGAACCCGGCCTGATTGTAGAGATCGATGGCGTTCTGGATGATGTCTCGCTTGGCACCAAGGTCCGGGAAGATGTTGATCGCAGCATCTGTGACGAAAATGGTCTCGGTATAGGCCGGCACATCCATCACGAAGACATGGCTGATGCGCCGGTCGGTGCGTAAGCCGCCCGCCTTTGCCGTCACCGCGCGCATCAGCTCGTCGGTGTGCAGGCTGCCCTTCATCAGCATTTCGCCTTTGGCTGCGTGGATCAATTCGACGCCTTTGGCAGCAGCGTCCTCACTATGCGCGGCATCGACGATTTCAAAGCCCGTGATGTCAAATCCGCCCTTGTCCGCGGTGTCCCTGATCTTCTGCTCGGGACCGACCAGGATTGGCCGAATGATGCCGGCCTTCGCACTGTCGACAGCTCCGCGTAGTGATGTTTCGTCGCAAGGATGCACGACGACGGTTGAAACCGGCGGCACGGCCTGCGCCAACGCGATCAATCGATCATATTTACTGGGAGATTGTGCCTGGCTTGCGTCGGTTGACATGATGTTGCTCCCCCGTTTGAAATTTCTTTACGACGCTCGTGCCTCAGGGTCGAACGCAGCAACGTTTGACGCCCCCGCCTCTCCGGCGTCGACGCCGAACAATCCGGCGATCCGCGCCCAACGGCTCGCGCGTTCACCAGCGATGTCACCGCTGGCGGACAAAATCTCACGCATTGCCGTGAAGGCCGATCGCTTTTGAGCACCGTCCGCGGGCAACAACTTCGGAATAGCGGCCAGCGCCCCTTCAGAATCGAGCAACAACATAAAGAACTGCTCACGCACCAACATCTTGAACTCAGGCAGCGTCAGTCGTGCTCCAGCGTGATCGCTCCGAACCTGACGCAGTGCCTCGATACTTCGCTCATCGACCATTCCCCGCGCAGAACCCACATAGAGCAATGAGCGCAAGGTCGCTTCGCGTAAGCCCCCTTGGGAAATCTTCGATTTTAACTCAGCGATCCTCTTGTCGAGCATCAAGCGGTGTTCATCCGACATCTCCCGACGACGCGACGGCTCGGACTTCGGATCAATGCCGACGGCCGCCTGCAACGCCGGTGAACCATAGATGTTGAGGAACATGGCTTCGCTCAGCGCCTCCTGAGAGTCACGCCAGCTATCCAGCAGATGAACGATTTGCTCTCCCATCTGCTCCTGGAATGCCAGGAAGGGATTGTTCTTCGAGACCGGTTTACGGTTATCCTCAATGCCTTCGGCTGCGGACTTTACGGCGCTCATCCACGGATTTTTGCTGCTGAAGGCTTCATACTGCAGTCGTAACGGGTGCAAATTACGCATCATCTCCGCCATCTGCGGCGTCACTGCGTTCTTAAGCCAGGGTTGAACAAATTTTTGGTAGGCTGCGAGATTCATCTCAGAGACGCGCTTGGCCGCGGCGAAACGCCGCTCGTCCTCAGGCGAATTGCCACCCATGGCCCTGATATCATCGAGCGTCCGCGCCTCGCAGCGCATCACCCATTGGCCTACGACAAGGTCGGAGTTCGTGGTCTCCTCGCCCTTCGCCTCGAAGGTCGCTTCGTAGAGACCAGGTGGCAGCACATCTATGAGATCGATATTGCTAGAAAATTCGGCGTGTTCCTTCTTGGCGACGCCACCGGAAACGAAAATGCCGAGATGGCCGATGCTTTGGTGAACGGTATAGACAATCGTCTGCCCATACGCCCTGATCTCATCCACATCAGCATAGCAATCCAGTATCCAATTCAGCGCTTGTTGCGGCGGCGTAACGTTGTCACCCTCGGAACAGAACACCAGGATCGGCGACCTGATGTTGCGCAAGTCCACCTTTTGTCCGTCTGACATCTCGACCTTGCCCACGGCAAGATTGTTGCCGATGAAAAGCTCGTCGACGATGAACTGGATTTCTTCGGCGTTCAGATTGACGTGCCCGCCCCACCAGCGCTCGAACTCGAGATAGCGATCCGCCTCGGTATCAATATTGGAGTAGACGTTATACTGCTTGGTCCACAGTGTGTTCGAAGGGTTCTGACTCTCGAAGTTCTGCACCAGCCACGCGCCATCGAATTTTCCCGCACCGAGATCACTGGTCATTGCGGTGAGCCAACTGCCGCCCATGAGGCCACCCGAATAACGCATCGGGTATTTGCCGTGCACGCCTTCCCAATAAGCCAACGGAGCCCCTGCGATGATCAGAGGCCCGAATAGCTCGGGTCGCAGTGACGCCAGGATCATGACGGCCCAACCGGCCTGGCAATTGCCGATGACGCAGGGCTTGCCGTCGGCCTTGGGATGCAGGTTGATGACTCTCTCGATGAACTGCGCCTCGGCGCGCGCAATGCGCTCGATGGTCTGTCCCGGCATAGGTTCGGGGAGAAAGCCGATGAAATAGCAGGAGTGCCCCGCTCTCATCGCTACGCCGATCTCACTGTCAGCCTTGAATCCGCCGATTCCCGGACCGTGACCAGCACGAGGATCGATCACGATGAAGGGGCGCCGCTCGATATCGATTTCGACGTCATCTGGCGGAACGATGCGGACCAGTGCATAGTTGACGGGTTCGATCAGTTCGCGACCATCGATGATCAATTCGGCTGCATATTGCAATACATGCGGCGCTGTCTGCGCGACGTGCTCACGATACTGATCGCCGCGTTGGCGCATGACGTCCAGGAACAACATGCTCCGCTGCCCCGCATCGACCATGTACTCCACTGCCGAGGCAACAAGCCCAGACATGGGGCCGCCTGGCAGGTTTGGCGTTTCCATCGACATGTTCCGACCTCATCGTCGCGTAAGCTCATTCAAGGGGCTTCCCGGCGCGTAACGTTGATCTAGGTCAAGGGTCTAAGTCAGTTCGGCGCGGGTTGCGAACGATCCTCACGCATCCATGCGGCGATCAACTCCCAGGCAACCGAGAGAACAATTGGCCCGATAAAGAGGCCGACAATTCCGTGCGCGAGCGTTCCGCCGATGACTCCGATGAAGATGACGATCGTCGGTGTCGTGAGCCCGCGCCCCATCACGAGCGGTTTCAATATGTTGTCGAGAATGCCGACGACGGTGAGAAATAATGTCAGCAGCAGCGCTGTGGCGAAATCCTTGTCCATCCAGATCCAGATGATCACGGGAAAGAGGACGATTGCTGCGCCAATCTGAACAATAGTCAGCAACATGACCGCGAAAGCCAGAAGGCCGGCGCTGGGAATGCCGGCCATCTTGAAGCCTATGCCGGCCAGCAGGGCCTGTACGACCGCGACGCCGATCACGCCTTGGGAGACGGCGCGGATTGTCGCCCCTGCCAAATCCAGCAAATGTTCGCTTTGCTCATGGACGATAAGTGACAGAAGGCGCCTCCCGCCCGAGACCAGTTGAAGACCGTAGGGAAAGAGAAAGCCGGCTATAAGAACAGACAGGAGAAATTTGAGCGTCCCGACACCGGCGCTGCCCGCAAGTGTGAGCATCGTGCCCGCCAAGGGCTTCAAATACGGTGCAACCTCACGCAAGACCGCCCGGACGTTACTGGATGCCCGCCCCCAGAATTCGTAGAGCTTCGGCCCGACAATCCGCCATTCCTTGACCTGTTCGGGCGGTGACGGAATGGCTAAATTCCCGGCGGTCAGTTCACCGGCGAGCTGTCTCACCCCCTCCACTGCGCTCAAGCCTAGCCATGTCGCCGGCCCGACGACAACTGCAAGATTGACGATGGTGAGGATGACTGCGGCGGTCTTTGGACGACCGCCCAGCAATTTGGCCAGCCAGTTGAAGGCGGGGTAGAAGGCGACTGCAAGGACACCGCTCCAGGCCAGAATTGGCACGAAGGGACGGATCACGATAAATGTCCAGGTCACCAGCAAAGCCAGCAGTCCCAGCCGGACTACAAGCTGGATGATGACGTCTCCGGATAGAAATTGACGGACGGTTCTCACGGACGCGCCTTGATCTGTGCAGGTCGTGCGAGCGTTGCCGTTGCACTCGCCCGCGGTCTTGATCCAGATCAAGCACCCGTCCGTCGACCGCAGTTTGCTTGGCACTGGTCCGAACTAGTGTACCCGACCAGCCAGCGGAGTTCCCATGTCCGATGCCGCCACCTACGCCGCGCAAGAGCAGTTACGCGATGGCCGCCCGGTGAATATCCTGGCGCTTCGCCCCGAAGACGAGCCCGACATGCTCGCCGCGCTGGCGCAGGCCAGCGTGCAGTCGCTGCAGCGGCGCTTTTTCGTCATGAAGCGCCATTTCTCAGACAAGGAGCGCGCTTTCTTCATGGACGTCGACTTTGAGAACCATGTCGCACTGATCGCGCGAGTCGAGGAAACCGGCCAAAATATCCTGATCGGCGGTTGCCGATATATCGTCTCGGAGCCAGATCGGGCCGAAATGGCGTTTATGGTCGTCGATGGCTGGCAAGGGCGCGGAGTGGGTTCGATCCTCATGCGCCACCTCATCAATCTCGGGCGCGATGCCGGGCTAAAAGAATTGACCGCAGAAGTTCTGCCCGAGAACACTGCGATGCGAAAGATTTTCACCAGGTTCGGCTTCAAGGCAGCCCCGCGGAAAGATCCCCAGATCGTCAGCCTGATGCTCACACTCACTTAAGATCCAAGGTCGGCAAATCCTAACGCATCTAGATACTGATGATGTGCATAGCCCTCGCACCGTCAGAAGAAATCTGGCCCTCCCGACGGCTTCTGACGCAACGCCGGCATTTTGTAGGGGATGTGGTGAAGAGCGGTCGAAGTGCGTCCGCGTTCTTCCAACTTCGAGGTCTTGTTGAGCTAGATCAATACCGGTCCGGCGATGGGATCGGAGTTTCCGCCGTCGCATTCGATATGGAGACGGCGCCGCCATGAAACCCCTGCTCAAGCAAATTCAGCACACACCGCTGCTTTGGATGTTGATCTTCGTGCCTGCCGTACTAGTCGCGGAAGCAATAGCGCCGCATTCCCATACGCTGCTGTTCATGCTTTCGGTTCTCGCCATCGTGCCGCTGGCCGCCCTGCTCAGCCACGCGACCGAAGCGGTTGCCGCCAAGACCGGCGATGCCGTCGGCGGATTGCTCAATGCTACGCTGGGAAACTTAACGGAGCTGATCATTGCGATCACCGCGCTACGTGCCGGCCAGTACATGCTGGTGAAGGCGTCAATTGCTGGTGCGATTGTCACCAATGCCCTCTTCATGCTCGGTGCCTGTCTGCTCCTCGGCGGCCTGCGCTACCATGTCCAAGAATATAATCGCTCCGGCGCGCGGCTCTACTCCGGTCTCCTACTCATGGCGACCGTCGCCCTGCTTGCCCCATCCGCGGTCGCCGACCTGGATCTTGTGCAGGGTGAGACCGTCATGCAGAAGCTCAGCATTGGCCTGGCCATCCTGCTCATCATTGCCTACGCACTAGGTTTGCTGTTCTCGCTGAAGACCCACAAGGAATTGTTCGCAGGCGCCGCGCATAGCGAAGATGAGGAACATTGGCCGATTGCCCTTGCGGTGGGCACACTGCTTGTTGTCACTGTGCTGGTTGCACTTGTAAGTGAGATTTTCGTCGAGTCAGTGCAGAAGGCCGCAGCAACATTTGGAATGAGTCCGGCCTTCGTTGGCTTTATTATTGTCTCAATGGTCGGGGCCGCCGCCGAGTTTGCCGTAGCCTTTTCTGCGGCACGCAAGGACCGCCTCGACATGAGCGTTAGCATCGCGCTTGGCAGCGCCTCCCAGATTGCGCTCTTCGTTGCCCCCGCCCTGGTGCTACTCAGCTATGTCGTCGGACCAATGCCGATGAGCCTGCAATTCTGGCCCGGCGCCGTCACCATGGTCTTGATTGCGACCGTGACAGCGAGCTTCATTACGAGCAGCGGCCGCTCGGCCTGGTTCGTCGGCGCCCTGCTCATCTTCATTTATGCAGTTTTTGCACTGACGCTGTATGTAGTCCCACCGACGGGCCAAGGGGTGGGGTGAAGTACGCGCTCGGTGGGACAGCGGGCCGCTAGCGCTCAGCTCTATTTGACATCGAACGCTTCGGGATTCTGGCTTTCAGAGCATTGATTCAAACCAACTCTCAGGGGACTCTCACTAGCAGCATCCGTTGAAATCCGCAGGCACTCAGGCTTTGACGATGCTGAAGGTGGAGGATACCGCTGAGGACCCGGCGATCATGGTGCAACAACAACGAGGCAAGATAGGGAGCCGAGATGATCACAATTCCTCAACTGACGGCGCAAGCCCTTGGCTCTTTTCTCGCGCGGGAAACCGAAGACCGCTTCCGCTCCTCGCATTCCGATCTGACGAAATTGCTGCCCTTTGCAGCTAGGCTGGCATTGGAGTGCATCGCAAATAGTGACGCACTCTATCACAATATCGAACATACCATGCTGGTTACGCTGGTCGGGAACGACATCCTGGCTGGGCGTGCCCTGCAACGTACCACCACCGCAACCGACTATGCGAACTTTATTATGGCCTGCCTAACCCATGACATTGGATATGTGCGGGGCATTATCCAAGGCGATGAAGACGGCGCTTATGTTGCGGACCTTACTGGGCGCAAAATTGCATTGCCGGTTGGATCCTCCGATGCCGCGCTCGCACCCTACCATGTCGACCGCTCAAAGCTCTTTGTGATTGAGCGGCTCCATGCCGTGGAGGAAGTCGACGCCGCCCGGATTGCCCGGGCCATCGAATACACGCGCTTTCCCTACATCGATGCAACAAACGGAGGAGGAGATGACCTCGATGAGGAAGAAGGATTGCTGTTGCGTGCTGCGGATCTGATTGGCCAGCTCGGCGATCCTAATTACATCAGGAAATCAAATGCTCTGTTCCATGAGTTCGAGGAGGTCGGACTGAACAAGGCACTCGGCTATGCAACGCCAGCTGATATCGTCTATAAATTTCCTCAGTTCTACTGGACCAACGTTGCACCGCAGATCCAGCTTGCGATCCGGTATCTCAATGTTACCTCTAGCGGCCGGCAGTGGATCGCCAGCCTGCACAGCAATGTTTTTCGGGCTGAGCGTGAGGTGAACCTATCGGGGCCGCAGAGATAAACGCTCCCGAGACCTGCAGTCATCGCGCTCACTTCATTGCAGCGAAATTATATTGCGCGTTGTGAATAGTTGTCGGCAGGCTAGGAATTCGGTGGTGACGTTCCGCCACCTAATCTCAACTGGGCTCCTGAGCAGTCATCCGACTGCCTTCAAGGTTACGTCCGGTTCCGGAGAGGCCAATGCGATCATTTGCAGATATTTTAGTTTGAGCTTGAGGCCGTGGCCGTCACCGTATTTCGGCTTGCCGCTGGCGTGGCCCATTAGTTCGTCGGTAAGCTCGTCCGGACATTCGGCATTGCGCAGCCGATCCTTAAAGCTATGACGGAACGAATAGACCGAATGGCGCGACGAAGGCTTCATGCCATGCTTCTTCATGTGCTTATTGACCGCTGCCGAGAAACTGTCCTCGTTGTCAAAGTAGCGCGCAAAGCCTTTCGGAAAGCGTCGCATCGCTTCGAGAGCGATGCCGACCAGAGGAATGTCGCGCTCCGACGATTCCGTCTTCAGCACGCGTCCGTCGGGAACCACTCGGATATAGGGGATATTGGCATCGAGCACGATATTCGCCGGCAGCAGGTTCAACACCTCGCAGGGTCGCGCGCCGGTGTTGATTAGGATGTGCACTGCGGCCACCGCCTGATCGTTCAGCGCGTCGAAGCCTCCCGGTCGCAGGATCGTGTCGACGATAAAAGCGGTCTCGAAAGGCTTGCGCTGCCCGCGCTCACCGCCGGAGAGACGCAGACCGGCGAACAGGCTCTCCTTGTCCAGGTGATGCCGCTGGCTGACGGTTCGAACCATGCGCTGAATATGAGTAATGTTCTTGTTTGCGGTGCCGATGGCAACTTCACGCTTCACGGCGCGGGCTTGCCAGTGATCGCGGTACTTGAGCGCATCGTCACGGGTCATCTCTTGAAGGGCCTTATCGGTCACCACCTCGATCAGGATCTCAATAGCGCGCTCTTTGCCGGCCTTCCATTTCTTGAGCTGCTTCGGTGAATAGTTCATGCGCTCGGTCGCCGTGGCCGCCTCGAATTCGGCAAACAGAGTTGAAAGCTTGATAAGCGGCTCAGCAACACCACCGAGCACGGCCGCGCGCGTCACGGGATCATGCAACCGGTCGCCCTCGGCGAGGGTTTCGATGCGTCGCTTCAGCTCGGCTGGCGCTTCTAACGCTACGGCGGCAGCGGGGCGATATGAAAGGTCGAGGATGCGCGCCCGCCGAACCGCTTCGGCGTGGTCCGTGGCCGCCCTGCCGGCTTCACCGGCGGCGCACTTCTGCCAGTAGGCTTCAAGGTCCAGATTCATCCGATCGGCGATCAGGGAGGCGCGCCGTCCGTGCCTGTCACGAGCAATGCGTACCTTGGTGGACAGCTTCACGATGCCGCGTTTGTCATAACTCGCGAACTCTTCCGGCACGCGACGCACGAAGTGCCAGGTTCCATTTCGCTTAGTCAGATGCTCGCCCATCCCTGCCCCATGTTGGACGTTTTGTTGGACGTTTTTGTCGGCGAAGGCCAAGAAAATGTCAAACAATTCGCACTTTTCCTCGCTACTTCAAGATGTTATGCACAGCCCCGTTGGCACTGCTAGGGAGCGCCATTCGCGCACTGCCCTGGGTTAGGCCACGTTATTGCCACCCGAGCCTTATTTTCGTTGAACTTGGCCGCGAACCTCCCGAAATTCACGCGTTCTGGATGGTTTTGTCGCGGATTGGAACGATCACACGCCATAGGACTTCGAGCTTCATGGTCGAAATCATGCCGAGCGCTTCCCAGCACAGTTACGCGTCCGAGCCCAGTCACACCTGGCGCATTAGCCAGCAGCCGATCATGGTTGCGGCTGCGGCCCTGTTTCTGGTCGTGATCGGCATCGGCGGCATCTTCACGTGGCGCAGCTATAGCGGCGCAACGCCGGAGCCGGAGCGGCTCACCGCATCGCGCCTGCAACAGGCCCGTGTGGCGCAGGCGTCCGAACAGCTGATCGAAAAGACCAAAGGCATCGAGGCCACGCAGCAGCAGTCGATCGATCAGCTTCAGGTCGTGCAGGATCAGTTGCAGACCATGCAGCGTCTGATGACAGCGCAGCAGAACGAAGCGCGCAAGCTCAACGAGCAGGTCGGCGCCCTCACCTCCACGCTCGACACTCTCCGGCAGTCTTTTGCCAGCACCTCGGCAACTGACGACAAGCCTGCCGCGCGAGAGCAACCGCGCCGCTCACGCTCCCGAGCCGCGGCAAGCAAGGGCCGTCAGAAGATGAAGATCGTTGTGCAGCGCAAGCGCCCCGGGGCGCGCGGCTAAGCCATCCCGCGCGATTGCTCCCGAGCACACGTGAACTGCTTGTACTCTCCACAGCACCGCGCCTAGTCTGTCTGGCCGAACGCAATCTGCACTGCTCAAGGTGCGAGATCATGCGATACCGGCAGGGAGCGAGACATGAAGCATGACGGCGGTGATCACCTTCACGCGCACGACAGCGCGATGACCGAGAAATACGGCAGCACCACACTGGCAACACTCCGCAAGATCTACGGCAAGTTTTTCGCAGCCGGGCATCCCGACACGCTCACGCTCAGCGAAGTGCTGCCGAAGCTCAACGACACCTCGCTCAGTCAGCTCCGCCGCGATCACGACACCGGGCATCTCAAGAAGAAGATCTCGAAGGCGGCGTGATGCCGGAGTCGGTACCAGCGTACACGCGAGTGTAAATCTCTTGCCCTCACCCTCTCGTTGCGCTTGGATAAGCAAGGGTCTGGGGAGAAGTAAAATGCGTAAATGGGGAGCCGTGGCACTCGCTGCCACGCTGGGTGGCTGCGTCACCAATACCGAAACAGTTCAGTTTCGCAGTTCGAATCCAAATCAGCAGGCCATGATGCGTGATGGCCAACCTGCCCTCGTGTCGCGCCAGAAGAGTTCGATTGTTCTCGTTCGGCCAGCCTCACGACAGTTGCAGGCAAACGGCAGGCCTGTGTTCATCGTCGGCATAAATAACTTCGGAAAAGCTCCGGTCGAATTCCGCGTTGGACAAGTTGATGTGAGCCAGAGGGTTGGCGAGCAGGATTATCCGATGCAAGTCGTGACGTATGAAATGCTGGCCCAAGAAGAGAAGAACCGTCAGGTGGCCGCAGCAATTTTGGTCGGAGTCGCTGGAGCCGCAAATGCCTATAGCGCCTCTCGTGCAGGTTACGGTACCTACACTACCCCTCGCGGCGGTCAGGGGACATTCTATAGTCCCACGGCCGCAGCAATCGCACAGAACAATGCTGCCGCTCAGAACGAAGCGATGTTCGCCGCAACTGTGGAACGCGGCCAACAGAATATGGCACAGCTCGAGCAGGCGGTGATCAAGGACAACACGTTACTGCCGGGCGAATGGTATGGCGGACAGCTTCATCTGTCTCCGCCGACCACACCTCCATCCGGAAATCAAAAGGCTTATTCGATTGTCATTCAAGTCGGCGCAGACCGACATGTAATCGAAGTGGCGCAGGCACCCGCCGCCACTTAAGCGCCATCTAGAACGCCTTGCGCAGCAACATCACGGTCAGAACGATCACGACGACCGGCGCTCCCAATGTCACCGGGAGCAACCATGGACTGTCGGCGTCGATGAGTGTGCCGGGGATGACGCCGATCAAGGCGTGATCGACGATCCAGACCATTGCTGACACGATACTGGCAATTTCGAACTTCAGACGCGGCATGCCGGTAATGCCCGCGACGCTGGTGACCAGCGCGCGCGCCGGCCCGATATGATAACCGACCATGATCGCCGCGATGCCGTAGCGCTCGAATAGCCCACGCACCCGCGCCACCAGTTGCTGACGCGATTGGAGCATCCGCATCTCCAGCAGCCTCGGCCCGCACCGTTTGCCGAGTTCATAGGACACGCTCATGCCGAGCACCGCACCGCCGATGGCCCAGAGGACGAAAGTCCAGGATACCACGCCGGCCCCGATCAGCACGCCGGTCGCCGTCACGATGGCCGCAGCCGGAACGACAAAACTGGAGCCGACCAGACATCCGAAGAAGGCGATGACGAAGCCAAGCGGTCCAGCCAAATCGGCTTGCGCCGCGATCAGCGCCGAGATTTTCTGAATGATGTCCATCAGGGAGGGGCTTCCGAACCGGCGCGCTGTGTTTCGTCCATCACCAGCAATGAAACAAAACCGCGGTCGAAGAAACCGTTTCCTCGCCTCCGCGCAAACTGCCTGAAGCGAACGCCCTCTATCCATTGCTCCAACGACGCGCCGATCGGCGCACGGATGGACACAAGATCGAGGGACACACGATGACATTCACCACCGCCAAGCTCGCCGCCGCCACTGTTCTTGCATTCGGCATGCTGACCACCGTCTGCCACGCCTACAGCGCCGAGCAGGAACAGCTTTGCACGGGCGATGCGATGCGTCTCTGTAGTTCGGAGATCCCGGATGTCGATCGCGTCACGGCTTGCATGATCCGCAACAAGTCTCAGCTTAGCGACGGCTGCAAGTCGGTGTTCGCACCCGCTTCGGCCTACCAGCCAGCATCACTGCGGACCTCGAAGCCGGTCAATCTGGTGCCGGCCCGGATTCGCTGACGCCTAGCGCCGGCGCGCCACGGCGACGCCGAGCAGAAAAGCAACCAGCAGCGACCCCAGCGGCGCTTCGCGTGCGACATTGGCCAGGATGCTCAACGGCATCCCTGGCTTCTTGCCGGACTCGATGGCACCGCCGATGCGGTGCGCGGTCTCGGTCACCGCCTCTTTCACATCCGTGATCGTTTCTGTGATTGTCGACCTGGCCTCAGGCACGGGCTCGACGCCTTCGTAGATGTAGGGGGGTGTCTTTGCGTCGTCCGCCATGGTCATTTCCCGTGCAGTTTGAGCTGTGTCAGCCCAATCGACCGAACACTGATTGGTTCCGGCCCTGGCCCGGGCCCGCCAGCTTCTCTTTTGTCGCAGGCGGCTCCCGCAAGAGTCACTCTTTCCGGTCTGCCCGGCCGTCTATAATTAAGTTCCATGAACCTGCTCGAATCGCTCCCCACCGTGATCGGTATCGCCGCCGTGGCACCAGCTTTGCTGTTGCTGTGGCTGGTGATTGCTGCCGATGAACGGCCGGGACCGCCCGGGTTGGTCTGGGCGTCATTCCTGCTGGGGGCCGCCAGCATCTCCCTGCTCGGCTATGCCCGCGCGCTGTTCGCGGCAATTCCGGGTCTTACGGACAACCCGACCCTGGCCATGGTGCTCCACGCCGTGTTTGGTGTCGCCGCGCCGGAGGAGATCGTGAAGATCTTCGTCATCATCGCGGTGTCCACCCAGCGCGCCCGGACGGCCGATCCGATGGACACGGTGGTTTACGGCGCCGCCGCCGGCCTCGGCTTCGCCGCCTACGAGAATCTCGTCTATCTCCTGCAATATCCCGAGATGTGGCGGACGCTCGCGGTGCTGCGCAGCGTACTGACCGTGCCGTTTCACGGCGCGCTCGGCGTCATCGCCGGCGCCTATATCGCCATCACCCGCTCCGGCCGCGCGCTCGGCGCCCATCGCCGCGATGGGTGGGCCTTCATTCGCACGCCCATGCTCATTGTTCTCGCGCCAGTGACGCTGCATGCCTGTTTTGATCTCCCTCTGCTGACGCTGCAGCGACATCCGGAGATCGTCGGCGTGATGCGCCGCGTGCTCGAGGCCGCCGGCGTGGTGATCGGCTTAGGCACCATTGCGCTGGCGGCGCGGCTGGTCCGGCGGATCGGCGCGCATCATGCGCCACATACCGAGGTGTCACGCGAGCGGCTCCGCCAGTTGCGCGGCATGTGGGCACTGCTGGTTGCCGGCGGCGGCGCGGGCTTTGCCGGCACAGCCTTTTTGCTGACCTCGATTCATCACTGGTTTACGAACCCGGCGCGCAACGTCACCATGGTGCTGATCCCACTCGGTCTGGCATCCATCGCCATCGGCGCCGTGCTGCTGGTGCTGACGACGACAGCCTATATTCTCGGGCGCAACCGCATGCGCACGGCCGCGCCAGCCATGACCGCGCAGTCGTAACGTTCAAGACCTCACGCGACATTCGAGCTATTCCCGATCAACAAACTTGCACGCTTCCGCGTGTGAGCGGATAAATGCAAGCTACGGCCAGCATGCTGCCGGCCCGATCAGGACATTGCCGCCATGACCATGCCGCCCAACCTCGCCGAGCTGCAATCGAAGATGAGCGACGCCGTGCGCGCGCATTGGAAGGCATTTCTAATCGAGGGCATCGTGCTGGTGATCCTCGGCTTCGCCGCGATGATCGTGCCGCAGGTGGCCAGCATCGCCGTCACCGTCATGCTGGGCTGGATGTTCTTCATCTCGGGCGTCGCCGCGCTGCTGATGACCTTCTGGGCGCGTCAGACGCCGGGCTTCATCTGGTCGCTGATTTCAGCAATCCTCGGCATCGGCGCCGGCATCATTCTGCTTACGCGCCCGGCCGAAAGCACGCTGACACTGACATTCGTGGTTGGCGTCTATTTCCTCGCCGAGGGCGTAGCGACCATCATGTAAGCGCTCCAGCATCGCAAGGAGCTGTCCGAGCGCTGGAGCTGGATGGCCTTCTCCGGTCTGATGGATATCGTGATCGCCTTCATCATCATCTCGGGCCTGCCCGGCACGGCAGCCTGGGCCATCGGCTTGATGGTCGGCATCAATCTGGTGATCGGCGGCGCTTCGCTGATCGGCTTGGCGATGGCCGCGCGCAAGAAGGCCTGATCCGGCCGATGATCTGCAGGGGCTCAGCAGCCCTTGCAGATATTCTTGATCATGCGATCAAGTTCGCGATCCTGCGCGTCGATGCGGGATGGATCGTTCTTGCCGGTCTCCGGCGGCAAATCGCCTGGGCGCGGCTGGCGATGGCCGACGGGAGCCTCTGGCAGAGCACCGCCGCTGTTGGTCTGTGTGGTCGGCTGCGAGCGCAGGCCCTTGGGTGGCAGGTTGCGGGACGAATCCTGCGCCAGAGCCAGCGAATGGCCGAGAACGAACAGGCCTGCCGTCATCACGAACAATGTTTTCATTTTTTGTCTCCGACACCAGGTGGCGCGTGTAAGCCGATCACTACGGCTTCGGTGGATAGATATGAACGTCGCCGCAGTAATCCACAACACGATAGACCGATTCCGCAGAAGCTTCACCGTCAGGCTTGAGGTTGACTGAAGAATTCTCGGACAAATATTCGGGACCGATCGGCGCCTTGCCATAACCGCCGGGAATATCGAGCACATAATCCGGCTGGCACAATCCGGAAACATTGCCTCGAATGGCGCGCATCAAGGCCTGTCCCTCCGCGATGCTGGTGCGCAAATGTGCGGTGCCAGGCGCGAGGTCGCCGTGATGCAGATAATAGGGCTTGATGCGGCACTCGACGAAACCGCGCATCAGTGCCGTCAGCGTCGCCGCATCGTCATTGACGCCGCGCAGCAATACCGACTGGCTCACCATGGGAATGCCGGCATCCACCATCAGCGCGCAGGCCGCACGTGCAGCATCCGTCAGCTCGCGCGGATGATTGGCATGCAGCGCCACCCATGTGCTGGCACCCGTGACTTTCAATGCATCCACCATTTCCGCACTCACGCGGCCGGGATCAGCCACGGGGACCCGCGTATGCAATCGAATGATCTTTACATGCGGGATATCAGCGAGATCCGCCATGATCTCGCTCAATCGCCGCGGCGACAGCATCAGGGGATCGCCGCCGGTGAGGATTACCTCCCAGATCTCGTCATGACTGCGGATGTAATCCAGCGCGGCTGAATAGGCGTCGGGTGACAGCGCGGTCTCCTTGCCCGGCCCCACCATCTCGCGGCGGAAACAGAACCGGCAATACACCGCGCAGACATGTACCAGCTTGAACAGTACACGGTCGGGATAGCGATGCACGATGCCGTCGATTGGCGCATGGGCGTGATCACCGATCGGATCAGCGTTCTCTTCGGGCTGCGCGTTCAGTTCATCCACACTCGGTATGTACTGGCGCGCGATCGGATCGTCGGGATCGCTGCTGTCGATCAGTGCGGCTACGGCCGGCGTCACCGCGACCGCATAACGCGCGGCGACCTTCTCCAGATCGGCCAGCATCGAGGCTGGCGCGAGACCGTTTTCGATGAGGTCGCTGGCTTGCCGCAGGGTCGTCGCAACTTTCACGTGACGGTTCATGACACACCTGCCGGCGGCGTCCACACCACCTGATCGATCCGCGTCGCGCCCGACGCGAGCATCACCAGCCGGTCGAATCCGAGTGCAACACCGGACGCAGGCGGCATCGTTGCGACGGCCTCAAGAAACTCCTCATCGAGCGGATAGCGCTCACCATAGCGACGCTCCTTTTCATCCATCGCTTCCGTGAAGCGGCGGCGCTGCTCATCAGCGTCGGTCAATTCGCCGAAGCCGTTGGCGAGTTCGACGCCGCAAGCATAGATCTCAAAGCGTTCGGCCACGCGTCGGTCGCCTTCTTTGGTGCGCGCCAATGCCGCTTCCGGCGACGGGTATTCAAACAGCACGGTCATCCGTCCCAGCCCGAGATGCGGCTCGACATACTCGACGAGAATCTTGCTGAAAATATCCGACCACGTATCGTCATCGCTGATCCGCACCTTGCCGGTCGCAGCAGCCGCCAGCATAGCGCGATCCCCCTCGGCGCCATCGATGCTTGCAAGCAAATCTATATCCGCAAAACGCGTGAACGCCGCTGCCACGGTTAATATCTCCGGCTCGGCAAACGGATCGGCAACCTGACCGCGAAACCTGAACTGCTTGATGCCTGTCGCCTGCGCCGCGCATGCAATGATCGCCACACAATCGACGATCACAGCCTCATAGCTCTCCTCAGCACGGTACCATTCGAGCATCGTGAATTCAGGCAGGTGCTTGTCGCCGCGCTCGCGGTCGCGAAACACCCGGGCGAATTCGAAGATTTTCGTCTCCCCTGCCGCCAGCAGCTTCTTGCAGGCGAATTCCGGCGATGTCCGCAGATACCGCGAGAACCGCTCGCCGTCGCGGTCGATCAATGTCGTCTTTGGCGCATGCAGATGGGTCTCATTGCCCGGTGAGACCTGCAGGACGCCAGTCTCGACCTCCAGGAAGCCCTGAGCCTCAAACCACGTCCGGATACCCTTCGTGATCGCTCCCCGCGCCAGCAGGAAGCCCCGGCGGTCCTGATGTCGCGCCGGGCTCCACCAGGGCGACGGCCGGTCGGTTCCAGTCATCGGCAAACGGCCCTTTTGGGTTGCAAAACGCTGGCATCGCCGCGTGAAATCAGTATGTTGCCCCCCGAAACCGCTTCGCTGGCCACAGGACACACACGTCCGGATCGGTCCCGGGCCTGAAATCTAGGAAACATATCTGTGAAAGTCATCGCCAGTTCTATTCGCAAGGGCAACGTCATCGAGCAGGAAGGCAAGCTCTACGTGGTTCTGTCCGCGGAGAACATCCACCCCGGCAAGGGAACCCCGGTCAGCCAGATCGAAATGCGCCGAATCAGCGACGGTGTGAAGATCTCGGAGCGCTACAAGACCACTGACCAGGTGGAAAAGGCGACGATTGAAGACCAGAACTTCAATTACCTCTACAAGGATGCCGACGGCTTCCATTTCATGAACAACGACAATTACGACCAGGTTCAGGTGCAGAAGGACGTCATCGGCGATGCCGAGCCCTATCTGCAGGAGAACATGACCGTAAAGCTGTCGCTGCATGGTCTGGTTCCGGTGGCGATCCAGATGCCGCAGCGCGCGACCCTCGAAGTCGTCGATACCGAGCCGGTGACCAAGGGCCAGACCGCGTCGTCGTCCTACAAGCCTGCCATGCTGTCCAACGGCGTCCGCACCAACGTGCCGCCGCATGTCGGCACCGGCACACGCATCGTGGTGCTGATCGAGGACGGCTCGTACATCGAGCGCGCCAAGGACTAACAGCTCCCGCCGTCGCAAGATTGCCGCAAGTCGGCCTCACCTTTTTCGCAAGACCGCCGGAAGCCAAAAAAGGCTCCCGGCGGTCTTTTTCATGCGTGACTTCAATATGTTGACGGCCTCCCCGCGCCGCGACGCATTGCCCCTGCCACGGCGCAAATCATGCGGCTACAATGGGGGCATGACCACGCGCGATTCCCTGATCGACCGACGCAGCCTGCTCCGCTCCGCCCTCGGTGCCGGCGCGCTGCTGGCCATGCCCGGGACCGCCTCTGCGGCCCCCGCGGGCTTCGACGCGTGGCGCGACGGCTTTCGTGCAAAGGCAATTGCCAAAGGTGTCTCCGAGGCCACCTATACCCGCGTGATGGGCCGCATCGAGCCGGACATGTCCGTGTTCACCAAGATGCAGAAGCAGCCGGAATTTCACGAGCAGCTCTGGCAATACATCAACCGCCGCGCCTCCGACTGGCGCATCGCCGCCGGCAAGGATGCGCTGCGCAAGAACGAAGCCGTGTTCGACCGCATCGAGCGTGACTTCGGCGTCGAGCGCGGCACGCTGCTGGCGCTGTGGGGCGTCGAGTCCGCCTATGGCGATCCCATCGTGCAGCAGAACCATATGCGCCCGGTGTTTCCGTCGCTGGCCGCACTGGCGTGGAACGAGCCGCGCCGCCGCGCCTATTGGGAAACCGAACTCATCAACGCGCTGAAGATCGTCGATAAGGGATGGGGCACGCCCGACGAGATGCGCGGCTCCTGGGCCGGTGCAATGGGCCACACGCAATGGATGCCGGAAGTCTGGCTCAATGTCGGCATCGACTATGACCGCGACGGCCGCGTCTCGCCGTTCGGCAAGCCTGACGATGCGCTGGGCTCAAGCGCACGCTTCCTCGTCAATCGCGGCAAATATCCGCGCGGCGAACACTGGGGCTATGAAGTCCGCGCCAATGGCGCCGGCTCATCGGATAGCAATCGCAGTTTTGCAGCATGGTCCGCAGCCGGCGTTACGCGCGCCGATGGACAGCCGTTCCCGCAGGCCACTGCAAATGCCAAGCTCTGGGTGCCTGTGCAGGGCGGTCCGGCCTTCCTGCTCGGCCAGGGCTTCTACGCCGTGCGCAGCTATAACCCGTCGATGAATTATGCGCTGGCGATCTGCCATCTCGGCGATCGCATTCTCGGCGCGCCGCCTTTCATCCAGCCGTTCCCCGGCTCGGAACGCGCGCTCACACTCGCCGAAGTGCAGGAAGTACAAACTCGCCTCACCCGCGCCGGCTTCGACACCGGCGGCACCGATGGCCGCGTCGGCAACGACACGATGAAAGCGGTGAAGGACTATCAAACGAAGATGGGTCTGCTGCCGGCGGATGGCTATGGCGGGCTGAAGGTGCTCGCGCGGTTGCGGCAAGGCGGCTGAGCCGTTCCGTCAAATGCCCGCCATCCGCTGCGGATCGACGTAACGATCGTAGTCTTCACCCGAGAGCAGTCCTAGCGCGATCGCTGCTTCGCGCGGTGTGATGGCTTCATCCAAAGCTCTGGCTGTGATGAGTGCGACCTTGTCGTAGCCGATCACCGGATTGAGGGCTGTCGCGAGCAGCGGCGCGTTGGCGACATTCGCGGCGAGCTGTCGCCGATCGACGTCGAGATCGCGGATCAATCGGGACGTAAAGACATCGACGCCATCGGCGAGGATGCGGATCGACTGCAAGACGTTGTAGATGATGACCGGCTTGGCAACGTTGAGCTCGAAATTGCCGGATGCGCTGGCTGCGGTGACGACGGCGTTGTTGCCCGTCACCTGAAAACAGACCTGCACAAGCATCTCAGCGATCGTCGGGTTGCGTTTGCCAGGCATGATCGACGATGTCAGCCCGTCATGCGGGATGACGAGCTCACCGAGTCCGCAGCGCGGACCCGAACCGAGGAAGCGCACGTCGTTCGCGATCTTCAGCAGCGTCACAGCCAGGCCGTTGAGCGTGCCTGACACTTCGACAAGCGCGTCATGTGCACCCATGCCTTCGAACTTGCTCGGGTTCGGGACGAATGCAACGCCGGTCAGTGCGTTCAGGTGCTCGCAAAAGGCGCTGTCGAATCCCTTTGGCGCGTTGAGCCCCGAGCCGACGGCCGTGCCGCCCTGGGGCAGCATCAGCAGACGCGGAAACACTGCTTCGATGCGGTCAATCGCATGGCCGATCTGGCGGGCGAAGGCATCGAATGCCTGCCCCATGGTCATCGGTACGGCATCCATCAGATGCGTGCGTCCGATCTTCACGACGTCGGAGAACGCGTCCGCCTTGGCGCGGAGATCATCGCGTAGCGTCTTTAAGGCCGGGAGCAAGCGCCCGCGCAACTCCAGCGTTGTTGCCACATGCATCACGGTCGGAAAGCTGTCATTCGATGACTGTGAGCAATTGACGTGATCGTTGGGATGAACGGGTGATTTGGTCCCAAGCGGCTGGCCCAGCAATTCATTGGCGCGGTTCGCGATCACCTCGTTGGCGTTCATGTTGGTCTGGGTGCCGGAGCCCGTCTGCCAGATCGGCAACGGGAAATGATCGTCGAAACGGCCTTTCTGAAGTTCGAGTGCCGCTGTTTCGATCGGCGCTGCGATCTCCGGCGCGATCGTCCCGAGTTGCAGATTGGCGCGAACGGCCGCGATCTTCTGCAGGGCGAATGCACGGATCAGCGCGACCGGGAAACGCTCATCGCTAACCTGGAAGACCTCAAGCGCGCGTTGGGTCTGCGCGCCCCAATAGCGATCCTTCGGCACCGCGATGGCACCGAAGGCGTCATGTTCCGTGCGAACGTCACTCACGAGTCTCGCTCACTGCGCGCCGACAACGCCCGCCGCCTTGATGATCGGCGTCCACTTGTCGATCTCGGATTTCAGATGCGCGGCCAGCGCATCGGGCGTCGCCCGTTCTGGCGCCACTGGCTGCACGCCGAGCCCGGCAAGCCGGCTCTTCACGGTCTCGTCCTTCAGCGCCACGTTCAATGCGGCAACGAGTTTGTCGATGATCGGCTTGGGCGTGCCCTTCGGCGCGAACAGGCCGTACCAGACCGTGTAGGTGAAGCCCGGCAGACCGGCTTCGGCTGTCGTGGGCAGCTTTGGCAGCGCCGGCGCCTTCTCGGTGCTGGTGACGGCGTAGCCCTTGATCGTGCCGCCATCGACATTGCCGACCACGTTGACGATCTGGTCGCACATGACATCGACCTGCCCGCTCATCATGTCGTTCATCGCCGGACCAGCGCCGCGATAGGCGATCTGGGTCGGCTGCGTACCGGTCGCTGCATTGAGCAGCAGACCGCACAGATGCGACGCCGATCCGATGCCGGCATGCGCGTAGTTCACTTTCTCCTTGTTCGTCTTCATCCAGGCGATGAGCTCGGCGAGATTGGCGGCCGGGAGATCCTTGCGTGCCACGAACACTGACGGCAGATCGACAGCGAGACCGATCGGCTCGTAGTCTTTGATCGGATCGTATTTCAGCTTGGGATACAGCGCCGGATTGGTCGCGTGGCTGATATGGATCAGCAGCAGATTGTAGCCGTCCGGCGGCGAGGCCGCGACCTTGGCGCTGCCGATGGAGCCGCCGGCGCCCGTCGTGTTCTCGACGATGACCTGCTGCTTCAGCGGGCCGCTCATGCCCTGCGCCAGCAGCCGCGCGATGGTGTCGCCGGGGCCACCTGCCGAATACGGCATGTTCATGGTGATGGTACGGGTCGGATAATCCTGCGCCAGACTTGGGCCAGACAGCAGTGCACCGGCGAGCACGAATGCGGTCGTCAAAATGTTCTTCGTCATCGAAATTCCTCCCCTGTTGTGTGTGTTGTTTCAGTGTCCGCTCATACTCAGCACGCGATCCACCATCGGACCGCACAGGCCGAGATAGTTGGCCGGGTCGCAGTGACGACGGATGGCCTCCTTGCCACCAAGCGCTTCGGTGATTTCCGGGACCTCGGCGAGGATATCCGCCAGCTGTCCGCCGCCTTCGATCGCCTTGCGGCAGGCGTCGTAGACAACGTCATGCGCATGCTGGCGGCCGAGTTTCGGCGCCGCTGCCATCATCACCGCTTCGGCGACGATGAGACCACGTGTCAGATCCAGATTCTCCAGCATGCGCTTCTCATGAACCACAAGTCCGGCCAGCATGAATTTGGCATTGGCCAGCGACGAGGCGGTGAGCAGGAAGCTCTCCGGCAACGACACCCATTCGAGGTGCCACGGCCCCGTTGCACGTTCCAGGTCATGGATCATGCCGTCGAGCATGGTCGCGACATGCTGGCGCACCGCCTTGGCAGCGGCGAGCATCAGTTCGCTTGAAATCGCGTTACGCTTTTGCGGCATCGTCGATGACGCGCCGCGACCGGGCACGAAAGGCTCAGACACTTCGCCGAATTCGGACGATGACAACAGCATCACGTCGGTGGCGATCTTGCCGAGCGTACCGGTGATCAGGCCGAGCAGCGTGACCGCTTCGGCGATGCCGTCGCGGGCGACATGCCAGGTGATCGAGGGCTGATGCAGGCCGAGCTCCTCGCAGAACAGCTTTTGCATCTCCAAGCCGCCCTCGCCCACCGATGCGAGCGTCCCCGCGGCGCCGGAGAACTCGCCGAGCAGGATGCGCGGCAATGCCTGATCGACGCGCTCAATGTGCCGATCAATGGAGGACAGCCAGACGGCAGCCTTGTAGCCGAAGGTCACCGGCAACGCCTGCTGCAGATGGGTGCGCCCGGCCATCGGCGTGTCGCGATATTTTTTCGCCATGGTAGCGAGGATGTCGCGGACCTCGCGCAGATCGCGCGCAACGATCTGCAAGGCCGCGCGGATCTGCAAGACGTTGGCGGTATCCATGATGTCCTGGGTGGTCGCGCCCCAGTGGACGTAGCGGCCCGCCTCTCCGGCGGCCTCGGATAGCTGATGGACCAGCGGCAGGATCGGGTAGCCGACGATTTCGGTTTCAGCACGGAGCTTGTCGAAATCGATCCGGATCGATTTGGCGGCAGCCTCGATGGCCTGCGCGGCTTCCTTCGGCACAACGCCGAGACGGGCCTGGGCGCGGGCCAGCGCGACTTCGGCCTCGATGTAGCGGCCGACCAAGGCTTCGTCGGCGAAGACCGCCCGCATTTCCGCGGTGCCGAACATGTCCCGAAACAGGACCGAATCGAAAACCGTGCTGCCCATAACGCTTCCTCTTATTATGTTCGTACATATTAAATTGTCCGAACATAAACCGTGTGTCAATCTCCTTCCTTGACGAGATGGTCGCCAATCAGGCTTCCATCCTGCGATCAGGGACTTAGGGGTCGAGGGACGACGGTGGAAAAGCGTTACGCGTTCGTGGCCCGAGCACTGACCGAGGCCATTGCAGACGGACGGCATCCGGTCGGGTCCGTGCTGCCGACAGAGTTCGAGCTGGCGGACCAGTTCGCCGTGAGCCGATCAACCGTGCGCGCGGCGATGCAGGAGCTTCAGGCGTCCGGCTTGGTCAGCCGAAAACGTAATGCGGGCACGCGCGTCGAGGCGGCCTCTCCCGCCAAGGGCCGTGATGGCTTTACGCAGGCACTCAATACGATCGAGGCGGTACAGCAGTTCGGCACCGAGACCGAACGACACGTGCAGCATGTCGCCGACATTGTCGCGGACAGCGAGCTGGCCAGCCAGCTCGGATGCCGACCGGGTCGCCGCTGGCTGTGCATCTCAAGTCTGCGCACGATTCCCGGCGACGTCACACAGACGCCGATCTGCTGGACGGACGTGTATATCGACGGCGCCTTCGCCGACGAGGTTCGCGCGAAGATGGGCGGGCATCACGAGATCTTCGGCACGCTGGTCGAAAAAATCTCGGGACGACGGTTCGTCGAGATCCGGCAGGACATTTCTGCGGTTGGCGTGTCGGACGCGATGGCGGAGCCACTGAAGGCAACGGCTGGCGCGCATGCGCTGTCGATCCGGCGGCAGTACCTGTTCGCCTCAAACGAGCTGGCTGAGGTCTCGCTCAGCATTCATCCGGCGGACCGCTATCGGTATTCGACCAGGCTGCTCCGCCGGCAAGACACAAATGGATGAGTGCACCGGTCAAGCTGGAGACGACAGGTTGAGAGCGGTGAGACTACCTGATCATCTTCGGCCCGGGATCCGGCGCCGCCACATCGATCACGCGCATCTGCACGCGCTCGGCGCCCTGCCAGCGATCGACGGTCAGCGAGCCCGCCACATGGACCGGCTGACCGCGCAGCTCCTGCAACGCGTTGCCAAGTTTCTGCCCCACTGAACGAAACGCGATACCGTTGACCATGGCACCGTCCGACGCCTTGAAGCGCAGCCGCAGATGCGCCTGCCCAACTTCATCGACATAAACGAGCTGATGCGCCGGCAGCGCAATCACCGGCTCGGGATTGGCCTGCCCGAACGGCCCGGCGCGATTGAGCGTATTCACGAGATCCGTCGTCACACCGCGCGCAGTGACGGCGCCGTCTATGAACAGCTCCTTCTCGTTGCGCGACTTGCCGACGTCGGCAGCCAGCGCGCTTTCGATATAGGCCCGGAATTCGCCGAGACGTTCCTTGCGCAGCGTGACACCGGCGGCCATGGCATGCCCGCCACCTTTCATCAGAAGCCCATCGGCAACAGCTTGCCGCACGGCTTTGCCGAGATCGACGCCGGAGATCGAGCGGCCAGACCCCGTACCGATTCCGCCGGGCTCCAGCGCGATGGCAAAAGCAGGCCGCGCAAATTTCTCTTTGAGCCGGGATGCGACGAGCCCGACCACGCCCGGATGCCAGCCTTCGCTGGCCGTCACGATCACCGAGCCTTTGTCTTCCAGCCCGAGTGACGCCAGCGCCTCCGCTTCGGCCTGCGCTTCCGCGGCCTGCTCGATCACGCGTCGTTCGATGTTCAGCCGATCAAGTTCGGCAGCGATCTTCGCGGCCTCGGAAATATCGCCTTCGAGCAGCAGCCGCACGCCCAAATCGGCGCGCCCGATGCGGCCGCCGGCGTTGATGCGCGGCCCCAGCATGAAGCCGAGATGCCATGCTTCCGGCGGGCCGTTCAAACGCGCCACATCCATCAGTGCGGTGTGCCCGATGTGATCGCGGCGTCGCAATGCGATGAGACCCTTGGCGACGAAGGCGCGGTTCAGGCCGATCAGCGGCGCTACGTCGGCCACGGTGCCCAAGGCCACATGATGCAGCATGCCCAGAAGATCCGGCTCCGGCATCTCCGCGGTCCAGAAGCCGCGCTTGCGCAATTCGCGATTGACCGCGACCAGCGTGATCAGCACGAGGCCCACGGCAGCGAGATGACCGAGACCGGAAATATCGTCGAGCCGATTGGGATTCACGACGGCATCGACGTCAGGCAATTCCTCGCCGGTCTGATGGTGATCGATGACAACCACAGACATGCCGAGCTTCTTGGCCTCGGCCAGCGGCTCAAAACTGGTCGTGCCGCAATCCACGGTGACGAGCAGCGTGGCGCCCTTGCCCGCCAGCGTCCTGATGGCATCCACATTGGGGCCGTAGCCCTCGAAGATGCGATCGGGAATGTGGATCTGCGGGTCGAGCCCGCAATGGCGCAGATGCCAGGCCAGCAGCGCCGATGATGTCGCACCGTCGACGTCGTAGTCGCCGAAGATCGCCACTTTCTCCCGGCGCTGTGCGGCATCCGCGATGCGCTTCGCCGCTGCTTCCATCTGCGTGATGGTGAACGGGTCCGGCATCAGCTTGCGAATGGTGGGATCGAGGAAGTCTTCGACCGCGTCGAGTTCGATATTGCGGCCGGCGATGACCCGCGCCAGCATTTCCGGCAATTGAAAACGTTGCACCATGGCCAGCGCCCGCGCCGCCCCACGCTGATCCACCCGGTCGCGCCAGATCCGCCCGGTGGCGGATTCGGTAACGCCGAGAAAGGCCTGCTGGGATTCGACGGGAATGATGGTCGGTGGCGTCATGGCATCAGCAATAGGCCGCGCAGCCGCTTTCGGCAAATCCCAAGCCCGTCAGCAGCCCATCCGCTTCGCCAGATCATTGAAATCATCGGCCACCACGTCCCACGGGCCCTCGGCCTTGAAATCGCGGTTCTGGTGCGGGCCATATTCAGTGACCCGCGGCACGAAGGCGGTCTTGAGGCCGAGTTTGTGCGCGGCATCGAGATCGCTGTTATGGGCGGCGACCATCATGACTTCCGCAGGCTTCAGATTGAGCAGTGCGGCCGCGCCCAAATAGGCCTGCGGATCGGGCTTATAGTGTTCGAACAGTTCCGCGCTCATGATCAGGTCCCATGGCAGGCCGGCGAATTTCGCCATGTTGGTCAGCAGCGCGACATTGCCGTTCGACAACGGGCTGATGACGTATTTGGTCTTCAAGCGCGTCAGACCGCTGACCGAATCCGTCCACGGATGCAGCCGGTGCCAGCCGAGTGTCATGTGATGCAGATCGTTGTCCGAGAGCCCGTTGATGCCGAACTTGGCGACCAGCACGTCGAGCGACTGCCGATGCAGCGTGTCGAGTTTCACGAAGCCCCGCTCCGGATGATGGCGCACCACATCCATCGAGGGCATATAGGCCTGCCGCCAGGCATCGACGAGCGCGGTCCAGTCAGCCGCGATACCGCGCGCTTTGCCGAACGCGGTACAGTCAGCAATCAGGCTGGAACGCCAATCAACCACGGTGCCGAACACGTCGAACACCAGAGCCTTGACGTTATCGGTCTCGCTCATGGTCTCATCCCCATTTTGTTTTCTTGGTTTTTAGTTCGATTAATCCGAGCGCATATTGGCGCGCTCGGATTGCCTTTAATTAGAGTATCTTCCGATACTGCATAAATCCGGAATTATCCGCGACCTGATCATACAGAATGCGCGCCTGCGCATTCTCGTTCTGTGTCAGCCAATGCACGCGGCTGCAGCCATCGGCCTTGGCCTTCGCATAGACCGCCTCGATCAGAGCGCGACCGACGCCATGTCCCCGCGCGTTGTTGTCGACGAACAGGTCCTGCAGGTAACAGTAGTTGCCCGGCGTCCAGGATGAGCGGTGATACAGGAACTGCACGATACCGGTGAGCTTGCCATCCACATAGGCGCCGAGCAGAAACATCTGCTCGTTTGCGTCGTGAAAACGCTTCCACGCGGTATCGGTCGCGGCCTGTGGCAGCGTCGCCTTGTAGAACGTCAGATAGCCCTGCCACAGCGGCTCCCAGGCAGCCCGCTCGTCGGGGCCGACCGGGTGGATGTCAACATTCGCCTTCGCCATGTGACCGAACTCAATCCAGGTGGAATTTTTCGAGCTGGCGGTGCTCGCCCTTGATGATGCGCACGGTGCCAGTCACTGAACGCATCACGATGGTCTCGGTCTCGATGACGTCGCCGCGGAACTTGACGCCCGACAGCAATGCGCCGTCGGTGACACCGGTGGCGGCAAACAAGCAGTCGCCCTTCGCCATGTCCTCGATGCCATAGATCATCTTCGGATCGGTGACACCCATCTTCAGCGCACGCTCGCGCTTCTCGTCGGTATCGAGGATCAATCGGGTCTGCATCTGGCCGCCGATGCAGCGTAGTGCTGCAGCTGCCAGCACGCCTTCCGGTGCGCCGCCAATGCCAAGATAGATGTCGATGCCAGATTTGGCGGGATCGGTGGTGTGGATGACGCCGGCGACGTCACCGTCCGGAATGAGACGCAACGCCGCCCCAGTCGAGCGGATCGCTGCAATCAATGCTTCGTGCCGCGGCCGCTCAAGCACGAGGGCGGTGATCGCCGACACCGGCACGCCCTTGGCCTTGGCGAGGCGCTTGATGTTCTCTTCCGGCGATGCGTCGATGTCGATCACGTTCTTGGCGTAGCCCGGACCAATCGCAATCTTGTCCATATAGACGTCGGGCGCGTGCAGCAGCGTGCCGCCGTCGGCCATCGCCATGGTGGCAATCGAGCCCGGCATGTCCTTGGCGCACAGTGTCGTGCCTTCGAGCGGATCGACGGCAATATCGACCTTCGGGCCGGCATTGATGCCGACCTTTTCGCCGATATAGAGCATCGGCGCTTCGTCGCGCTCGCCCTCGCCGATCACGATGGTGCCGTCGATCGGCATCTTGTTGAGCTCGCGGCGCATCGCATCGACCGCTGCCTGATCGGCCGCCTTCTCCTGCCCATGACCACGCAACCGCGCAGCCGACACTGCCGCGCGCTCGGTCACGCGAACGATCTCCAGCGTCAGAATGCGCTCGAGCAGTTGCTGCGGCGGGACGGTAATATGGGTCGACATTGGCGGGCTCCTTCTACGGTGGGACGAATGTCCCCGTACAACTCTCAACGCTGGTGTTTAGTTCTTCTCGATCCGGATAACCTGCGGCTTGCCCGATATCACCTTGTCGCTCTGCACGGCCTGTAGGGCGCGGCGCATCGCGTCTTCAGTCGTCGCATAGGTGATCAGGATAACAGGCACTGGTGACGATTTCGTGCTCTTGCCGACCGGCTCGATGCCGCCATTCGGATGGCGCTGCACGATCGACTCCAGCGAAATCTTCTGCTCGGCCAGACGCGTTGCGATACGCGCCGCCGTACCGGCGAGATCGCGCGCCATCAGGCGGATGTAATAACCACCTTCATGGCGCTCCATCGGCGCCTTGGTGGTGGTCTTGAGTTTCTCAACCGGCCGCCCGAACGGCAGCGCGCGCACATTGCGTGCGACATCGGCGATATCAGCAAGAACCGCAGACGCCGTCGCGGCGCCGCCAGCGCCGGGACCGACCAGCGTAATCGGCGCAATGCCTGCGCCATCAACCGTGACGGCGTTGGTGACGCCCATGACCTGCGCAATGGAGGACGACAGCGGCACCATGGTCGGATGCACGCGTTGTTCGATGCCAGTTGCGGTGCGCATGGCAACGCCCAGCAGCTTCACACGATAGCCAAGCTCTGCAGCAGCACGCAGATCTTCAGCCGCGATTGACGAAATGCCCTCGACTGACACTGCGCTCTGCGCGACCTTGGTGCCGAATGCGAGGCTGGCGAGAATAGCCAGCTTCTGCGCGGTATCGTGACCATCGACGTCGAAGGACGGCTCGGCCTCGGCGTAGCCAAGCCGCTGCGCGTCTTTAAGGCATTCCTCGAAGGACAGGCCCTCCAGCTCCATCCGCGACAGGATGTAGTTGCAGGTGCCGTTGAGAATACCGTAGACGCGATTGATATCGGTGCCGACGAGACCTTCTCGGATGGTCTTGATGATTGGAATGGCGCCAGCGACGGCGGCCTCGTAGTTCAGAGCGCCGCCATGCTTCTCAGCCGATGCGGCGAGCTTCAGACCATGCTTGGCGATCAGTGCCTTGTTCGCGGTGACGACCGACTTGCCGGCGCGCAGCGCCGCCTCGATCGCCGACAGCGCGGGATCGCCAACGCCGCCCATCAATTCGACGAAGCACTCGACCTCCGGATGCTGCGCAACTGCGAGCGGATCCTTCATCCAGTCGATGCCGCGCAGATCGACGCCGCGCTTCTTGGTCTTGGACCGCGCGGTGACAGCAATCACCTTGACGCCACGACCGCAGCGCGCGGCCAAAATTGAGTTCTGCTGTTCGATGAGACGGACGACTTCGGCACCAACGGTGCCGAGTCCCGCGATACCCACTTTGAGGGGTGCGACCATTAAGCTTCAGACCTGTCGGAATTCTTGTTGAGCGATGACCGGTCCGAAAACCGGTTGCCGGTTTTCGGGGATCACGCCTATCGCCGGTTGGCGAGAGGAACCACGTTGTGCAACGTTTCGAGACCGCTTTCAAGGAAGCGGCGAATGCCGCGGGCAGCCTGGCGAATGCGCTGTTCGTTCTCGACCATCGCGATGCGGACGTAACCTTCGCCATGCTCGCCGAAGGCGACGCCGGGAGATACCACCACGCCGGACTTTTCGACGAGAAGCGTTGCAAACTGCATGCTGCCGACCTCGCGGAATTTCTCAGGCAGCGGCGCCCAGGCGAACATCGACGCCGATGGCGGCGGAATGTCCCAGCCGGCCCGGCCGAAAGACTCCACCATGGCGTCGCGGCGCTTGCGATAGGTGTCACGCATCTCGCGGATGCAGTCGTCCGGGCCGTTCAGCGCAGCAGTGGCCGCGACCTGCACGGGCGTGAACGCGCCGTAGTCGAGATAGGATTTCACCCGCGTCAGCGCGGCGATGATGCGCTCGTTGCCGACCGCAAAGCCCATGCGCCAGCCGGCCATGGAGAAGGTCTTCGACATCGAGGTGAATTCGACGGTCACGTCCATCGCGCCCGGTACCTGCAGCACCGAGGGCGGCGGGTTCTTGTCGTCGAAATAGACCTCGGCGTAAGCGAGATCCGAGAGGATGTAGATCTCGTGTTTCTTCGCGAAGGCCACGAGGTCCTTGTAGAAATCGAGGCTCGCCACTTGCGCCGTTGGGTTCGACGGATAGCAGACGATCAGCGCGATCGGCTTCGGAATCGAATGGATGATGGCGCGCTCGACAGCAGCGAAGAAGTCCGGCGTCGGCTCCGACGGAACCGAGCGGATCACGCCGCCGGCCATCAGGAAGCCGAAGGCATGGATGGGGTAGCTCGGATTCGGGCACAGCACGACATCGCCGGGCGCGGTGATCGCCTGGGCGACGTTGGCGAAGCCTTCCTTGGAGCCCAGCGTCGCCACCACCTGGGTGTCGGGATTGAGCTTCACGCCAAAGCGGCGCTCGTAATAGCCAGCCTGGGCCTTGCGCAGACCAGTGATGCCCTTCGAAGCCGAATAGCGGTCGGTGCGCGGCTTGCCCAGGGTCTCCTTGAGCTTCTCGATCACATGCGGCGGGGTCGCCAGATCCGGATTACCCATGCCGAGGTCGATGATATCGGCGCCAGCGTTCCGCGCGGCGGCCTTGGCCCGGTTGACCTGTTCGAACACATAGGGCGGCAATCGGCGGATGCGGTAGAATTCTTCCATGGGATCGGGCTCCAGAACCGCTTCATCATGCGGTTGAATCGCTTCTTTTTATCACGGAAGCCCGGTGACACCAGTCACGACGGGCAGTTTTGACTATTTGGCCGCCGGTTTGGCCGGCAGCACGACGGCCTGGCGATCGCGGGCGGCAGTCAGTTCGGCCTGCATCTTGGCTTGATCCGCCGGCGCCATGGCGGTGCCTTCGCGGGTGGTCGGCAGGTCGTGAACCGGCAGATAGGTCCCCACCTCGGCCGGCCGCGCCGGAGCCCCCGCAGGCGTGCCCACCATGGGCATGTCGGCGATGGTCGAGGCGCAGCCGCCCAGAGGCAAGCCAAACCCCAGCGCCAGCAAGGCGGCCGCTGTCGCCGCCCGTCCGCTGCGACCACCGATTGCCCTGAATGTGCCTCTACGCGTCACGCCACAACCTTACATCGCATTAGAATCGATTTCATCCCTATCGCAGCGCACCATCCAACCAATCTGGTCACAAACGATTAATGCCGGGAGAAGGCGCTAAAGGCTTGGATCTTCAATATGACGGAAGCAAGACCCAAAGCCGAATACATGACGCGGTGCAGCACATCGAATCCTGCGGCAATCCGCGAACTGTGCCATCATCGATTTTGCGTGGCGACGTACCGTTGCCCGACTGGAATGAAGCTGTTGTTGCGCCATGACCGAAGTTGCCGCCGACGCCAAAGCTGCTAACGACAAAATCTCGGGCGACGCGTCCGCCAAACCGTTCAATCCCGAAGCTTTTGCGCTCAACATGGCCAAGGCGATGGAGAATGGCGGCAAGGCCTTGGCCGCCTATTTGCAACCGCGCCAAAGTGGCGAGACCGTCGACAAGCCGCCGAACGAGCTGACGGAGCTGATCAAGACCTTCAGCATCGTCGCCAATTACTGGCTGTCCGACGACAAGCGCGCCGCCGAATTGCAGATGAAGCTCGGCAAGGCCTATCTCGACCTCTGGGGCTCGGCGATGCGCCGGATGGTCGGCGAAGCCAGCTCGCCCGCCATCGAGGCAGCGCCGCGCGACAAGCGCTTCAGCGATCCCGAGTGGAAATCGAACCAGTTCTTCGACTTCGTCATGCAGGCCTATCTGCTGACCACGCAATGGGCCCACGACCTCGTCAAGAATGCCGAAGGTCTGGATGCGCATACCCGCAAGAAAGCGGAGTTCTATGTCCAGCAGATCACCAATGCGATGGCGCCGTCGAACTTCGTGCTGACCAATCCGGAAGTGCTGCGCGAGACCGTGATGTCGAACGGCAGCAACCTGATGCGCGGCATGACCATGCTTGCCGAGGATATCGAGGCCGGCAAAGGCTCGCTGCGCATTCGCCAGTCCGATCCGAAAAACCTCGAAGTCGGCGTCAACATGGCAACGACGCCCGGCAAGGTGATCTTTCAGAACGAGGTGATGCAGCTGATCCAGTATCAGCCGGCAACAGAGAACGTGCTACGCACGCCGCTCCTGATCGTGCCGCCCTGGATCAACAAGTTCTACATCCTCGATCTCAAGCCCGAAAAATCGTTCATCAAGTGGGCCGTCGATCAGGGCGTCTCGGTGTTCGTGATCTCCTGGGTCAACCCCGACAAGCGCCTCGGCGCCAAGACCTTCGACGACTACATGAAGGAAGGCCCGCTGACCGCGATGGACGTGATCGAGCAGGTCACCGGCGAGATGACGGCCCACACCATCGGCTATTGCGTCGGCGGCACCCTGCTCGCCTCGACGCTGGCTTGGCTCGCCGAGAAGCGCCGCGTCCGCGTGGCATCGGCAACATTCCTGGCCGCGCAAGTCGACTTCACCCATGCCGGCGACCTCATGGTGTTCGTCGACGAGGATCAGATCTCGGCGCTGGAAAAGGACATGCAGGCGGCAGGCGTGCTGGAAGGCAGCAAGATGGCCATGGCCTTCAACATGCTGCGCTCGAACGACCTGATCTGGTCCTACGTGGTCAACAACTACCTCAAGGGCAAGCCGCCTTCGGCCTTCGATCTGCTGCACTGGAATTCGGATGCGACACGGATGCCGGCGGCGAACCACTCGTTCTATTTGCGCAACTGCTATCTGGAGAACAAGCTCTCGACCGGCAACATGATCCTCGACAACACCCGGCTCGATCTCTCCAAGGTCAAGGTGCCCGTCTACAATCTCGCCACCCGCGAGGACCACATCGCGCCGGCGCAATCGGTGCTGTACGGCTCGCAATTCTTCGGCGGTCCGGTGAAGTATGTGTTGTCCGGCTCCGGCCATATCGCCGGCGTGGTCAATCCCCCGGCATCTGGCAAGTACCAGTACTGGACCAATGACAACGCCCACGCCACCGATCTCGCCGACTGGATGAAGACCGCGCAGGAACATGCTGGCTCGTGGTGGCCGAACTGGCGGGAGTGGCTCTCCGGCATCGATGGTGAGAAAGTTCCTGCCCGCCATGTCGGCACTGACGCATTCCCAGCGCTGGAAGACGCCCCCGGCAGTTATGTGCGGGTGCGGGCGTAACGGCCCGCCTCCTCCGCGCTTGCTTGGCGGCGTCACAGCAAACGTCTATGATTTCAGCCGGGACGCGTCGCATCCGCTTGCGGCGCGTATGTTTTGCATGACCATCTCCGCGTTTTCCGCGGGAATTTCGACTGAAAGGATACCCGGATGACGCGCGAATTGTTCTGGCTGACGCTGACCGTGATTCTCACAGGCCTGCTCTGGGTGCCTTATATGCTGAACCGCATCATGGTCCGTGGTGTCACCGGCGTCATGGCCAATCCGACGCGAACCGACAGGCCGCAGGCTGAATGGGCTAACCGGATGATGTTCGCCCATGACAACGCCGTCGAGAATCTCATCATCTTCGCGCCGCTGGTGCTGATCCTGAATGCCGCCGATGTCTCGACCCCGACCACCGTTCTGGCCTGCGCGGTCTATTTCTGGTCGCGCGTCGTGCATCTGATCGTCTATACGCTCGGCCTGCCAATTTTCCGCACGCTGGCCTTCGTGGTCGGCTTCATCGCCCAGGCGGTGCTCGCCATCGCGATCCTGCGGATTCCATACTAACGCTTTTTCTCGCCAGATTGATCTGCAATGAACCACGCTGCCCCAAGTCTCGATCTCGTCGTCAAGGAAATTGCCGACGAGATGGCGCAGCGAACGGACCGCGGCGACGTCGCGAGCTATATTCCGGAACTGGCTGGTGTCGATCCCAACCAGTTCGGCCTTGTGGTCATCGATGCCGATGGCCAGGTTGCGGCTGGCGGCGATGCCGATGTGCCGTTCTCGATCCAGAGCATCTCGAAAGTCTTCACGCTGACGCTGGCGCTCGGCATGGTCGGCGACCGGCTGTGGAAACATGTCGGCCGCGAGCCCTCGGGCAATCCGTTCAACTCCATCGTCCAGCTCGAACGCGAGCGCGGCGTGCCGCGCAATCCCTTCATCAATGCCGGCGCCATCGCCGTCACCGACGTCATTCTGTCCGGCCATCAGCCGCGCGAGGCGATCGGCGAAATCCTGCGTTTCATGCAGTTTCTGTCCGGCGACAGCTCCATCGTGATCGATGAAACCGTCGCCGCGTCCGAGAAACGCACCGGCTTTCGCAACACCGCGCTCGCCAATTACATGAAGTCGTTTGGCGTGGTCGAAAACCCCGTCGACTTCACGCTCGGCGTCTATTTCCACCACTGCGCGATCGCGATGTCGTGTCGGCAGTTGGCCATGGCGACGCGCTACCTCGCTTATTCGGGCCGCAATCCGTCGACCGGACTCTCGGTGGTGTCGTCGGAGCGCGCGCGCCGTATCAACGCGTTGATGCTGATGTGCGGCCATTATGACGGTTCGGGTGAGTTCGCCTATCGCGTCGGCCTGCCAGGCAAGAGCGGCGTTGGCGGGGGCATTATCGCAGTCGCCCCCGGAAAGGCCTCGATCGCAGTCTGGGCGCCGGGTCTCGACAAGCACGGCAATTCGCATCTCGGCCGCATTGCGCTCGAAGCGCTCACGAAGCGGCTCGGCTGGTCGATCTTCGGCGTCTGACGCCAACCCGGTTTCCGGTCATGAAAAAGGGCTGAAACATCGCTGTTTCAGCCCTTGATCGTCGTCGATAAACCGCGCCCGGGGCGGTGAACCTTGCGTCCGGCCAAGCACCGTCAATGTTCGTAGGTCCGGTTGGCTTCCTGGATGGCAGCCTCGTGGTACCAGCTGTCATAGTCGGCCACGGTTTTCACGGTCGAGGCACGCAGGTCCAACGGCTTGCTGAGCCGTCCCCGCGGGCCGACCGATCCACGGCCACCAACCGGGAATTGGTAGATTTTAGCGGTATGGGGGTGATGCGTTTGAGACGTCGGCATCGCTTCTCTTCCTTCCTCTGATCTGTTTTTTCCTTTCGGATCATCATTGTAACAGAGGCGCCCTTCTTTTGTGCCGACTGCCTCGTAAGAAGCATCCAAATGGCTACAATATGCGCACTCGATGGACATGCGCTTTGGGCGCGCAGGTTTTGAAGCCGCCTACGCAGCGCCTGACCTCTCATTTGAGCGTCTGAAAGGCAGAAAAGTTCCGGTCCAAAATAGCCTGCAAGGGAATTGGGCAGCCGGTATTTTCGCGCGCGGTCGAATTCCTCTGAAAAATTCGCGAATCCGGACCGATTCCCGGCCTCCGATGCCCTCTCCAGACAGCGAATGACAGCCCGTTGGGGACGCGCCGCGGTTTTCGTCACAAAAGCGTTGCGCCGCGACAAGTTGGCATACTACGTGCTTTATATGCAGCGCCGCTGGGGGCGGATTTTGCGTCCGCCCGCCGGCAAGCTCAGGGCTCACGCCCTACGCATCGCCAACTCATGAGAGACCCGCATGACAAAGTATAAGCTCGAGTATATTTGGCTCGACGGTTACACGCCGGTTCCGAACCTGCGTGGCAAGACGCAGATCAAGGAATTCGAAGATTTCCCGACCCTCGAACAGCTCCCGCTGTGGGGCTTCGACGGTTCGTCGACCATGCAGGCCGAAGGCCACAGCTCCGATTGCGTGCTGAAGCCGGTTGCGATCTATCCGGACGCGGCCCGTGAGAACGGCGCTCTGGTGATGTGCGAAGTCATGATGCCGGATGGCGTCACCCCGCACTCGACCAACAAGCGCGCCACCATTCTCGACGATGCCGGCGCCTGGTTCGGTTTCGAACAGGAATACTTCTTCTACGAGAACGGCCGTCCGCTCGGTTTCCCCGAGGATGGCTATCCCGCGCCGCAGGGCCCCTACTACACCGGCGTCGGCTTCAAAAACGTCGGCTCAATTGCCCGCGAGATCGTCGAAGAACATCTCGACCTCTGCCTCGAAGCCGGCATCAACCACGAAGGCATCAACGCCGAAGTGGCGAAGGGCCAGTGGGAATTCCAGATCTTCGGCAAGGGCTCCAAGAAGGCCGCTGACGAAATGTGGATCGCCCGTTACCTGCTGCTCCGTCTGACGGAGAAGTACGGCATCGACATCGAATTCCACTGCAAGCCGCTCGGCGATACCGACTGGAACGGCTCGGGCATGCACGCCAACTTCTCGACCGAATATATGCGTACGGTCGGCGGCAAGGCTTACTTCGAAGCTTTGATGGCCCAGTTCGACAAGAACCTGATGGACCACATCAACGTCTACGGCCCGGACAACGACAAGCGTCTGACCGGCAAGCACGAGACCGCTCCGTGGAACAAGTTCAGCTATGGCATCGCGGACCGCGGCGCCTCGATCCGCGTCCCGCACTCCTTCGTCAAGAACGAGTACAAGGGCTATCTGGAAGATCGTCGTCCGAACTCCCAGGGCGACCCCTACCAGATCGCTTCGCAGATCCTGAAGACCATCTCGGAAGTCCCAACCGCCAAGTCGGCTGCCGCGTAAGCGTCTGACTTCAGATCAAATATGAACGGCCCGAACGCAAGTTCGGGCCGTTTTGTTTCGCCCCTGCGTCCTTTCGCCGCCTTAGAGGATTGGACAAGAGATCGGCAGGATCGGTCTAACGCCGAGCGCGCCACATGCCCCAATGCTTGTCCGCTGTCGCAACATTCGCGCGGCGAGAAAAACAGGGAGAAGCGATCATGTCATATCGAACGACCGCTTTCGTTGCGGCATTCTGCATGCTGGCATCTGCAGCAAGTCTTTGCGCGGAGACGACGGAAGAACGCCTGCGACGCGGCGACGAGGTTGTTCGATCGCTCAATGCCGGCAGCAGCCAGCCGACCCTCGAAGGCCTGCGCGCCGAGTTTCCCTTTCTCGCCGATGCTATCACGGGTTACGCACTCGGCGACGTCTGGGCACGGCCGGTTCTCGACGCGCGCACGCGACAGTTGGCAGCCGTCGCCGCTTTCGCGGCGCTGGGACATCGGCCGTTCATGAAGATCCATGCGGGCTACGCGCTCAACGCTGGCGTGAAAGAGGAAGAGCTGAAGGAGATCGTCTATCTGACGACGGTCCATGCCGGTTTCCCGCGCGCCATTGAGGCGGCGCAGACACTGAGTGAGCTGTTCAAGGAGCGCGCACAAAAGCCAGGAGCGGCGAAGTGACAAGAGCATAGAAAAAAGGCCCGAACGCAAATTCGGGCCTTTTCTGTTGTCTCTCGCTGTCGTCGCCCGGCCTGTAATGCGGGCCAAGGTGTATGCGCGCGCTCTACGGGAACATCGCCGGCTGATCGATGCCCAGCGTCTCGGCAAAGCCAAGCACCAGATTCATGTTCTGCACCGCCTGCCCCGATGCGCCTTTAGTGAGGTTGTCGAGCGTCGAGACGATGATGGCGCGGCCCGGGATGCGGTCAGCGGCAACGCCAATGAAGGTCATATTGGAGCCGCGCACGTGCCGCGAATGCGGCGTCTTGCCGAACGGCAGGATGTGCACAAAGGGCTCCTTCTCGTACTGCTTCACCAGCACCTCGTGGAGATCCTGCGCCGTCTTGCCGCGCCGGCCCCGCACATAGATGGTCGAGAGAATGCCGCGGTTCTGCGGCAAGAGATGTGGCGTGAAGCTGACGACAACCTCCTTGCCGGCAGCTTTGGAGAACTCCTGATCGAGCTCCGCCATGTGCCGGTGATGGCCGACGCCATAGGCGTTGAAGCCTTCGGACACTTCCGAGAACAGCATCTCTTCCTTGGCGGAACGCCCTGCTCCCGTCATGCCGGACTTGGCATCGATCACGATCTCGTCGGTCTCGATGGCGCGCGCCTTCAACAGCGGCACCAGCGGCAGGATCGCACACGACGTGTAGCAGCCGGGATTGGCGATGAGCCGCGCCTTCTTGATGTCGCGCCGATAGAGCTCGACGAGGCCGTAGACGGCTTCCTTCTGCAGCTCCAGCGCATGATGTTCGTGGCCATACCACTTCGCATAGGCTGCCGCGTCCTCGAGCCGGAAGTCGGCCGACAGATCCACCACCTTCGTCTCCGGCGCCTTGGCCAGCAAATCCTGCAGCACCTTCTGCGTGGTCGCATGCGGCAGCGCGCAGAACACCAGATCGAGGCCAATGGTCGTCCAGTCGACGGAGTCGATGCTTACGAGCGTCGGCAGTTCATAGGGCGCGAATTGCGGGAACACATCGCCCATCGCCTGCCCGGCGCGCCGGTCGGCTGTCAGCAGCACGAGTTCGACCTTGGGATGACGCAGCAGCAGCCGCACCAGTTCGGCTCCGGTGTAACCGGACGCACCGAGAATGCCGATTTTCTTCTTCGTGCTCATCCCATAAATCCTTCGGCCTCAGCCATAGCAGTCAATTGTGTCGTCTCTTCCGCAAACAAATGCGGCCGCAATTTGCGCATCGCATTTGAAATCTCGAACGCGGCAGGCTCCGGCCGCAGCGCCAGTGCGCTCATGACAGCCAGATGATCGGCATCTGACTTGTGCTGGTTGAGCTTGGAGCTACCCTCCACCTCGTCCACTGTCATCACCACACCGACGATCGCCTTCTTCATCGCCTCAAGCCGCCCCGCCGCCATCTTATCGGAGGTCCAGGGCTTCTTCGGCGCCAGCCGTGTTTCGAACCTTGCGCTCAGCGCGTCAAGATGCGGGCCCAGTTCACCACCTGACAGGATGCGCACCGGTCCGGTGAGATGGACCGCCTGATAGAGCCAGGTCGGCACCTGATCGGGCGATACGTACCAATCGGCCGACACATAGGCATCAGCGCCCAGGATGGCCATGGCCCATGGCGTCACGCCGTCTGCAAACTTGAGCAGCGGATTTTGTCGCGCAAGGTGAAAGGCCAGACGCGGCGTGCCGTCATTGCCGTAGTCGAGGCAGAAAGGCACCGCGGAGGCGATCGGCTTCCTGCCATCGAAGGCGCAGACCGTGCCGAAGCCGCGCGCGTCCGCAAACGCAAGTGCGTCGGTCCGGTCGGTCTGAAATTTGGGCGGCGTATACATGACGGGCTCCTTCCTGAGTGAAGGCCGCCGGATGGGTCGCGCTGCTGTTTGGGAGAAAGACTGCCGCGGACCGTATCCGGCGGCAGTGAGAGATCGAAACGCTTAAGCGCGCATATCTCCACCTGCCGCGAGAATGCGGCGGCGGCGGGCGATGATGCTGGTCGCAAGGTTGATCATGGGCGCGGTCATAGGGCCGCGCCCGCGATCCGTCAAGATCACCAGAGCGCAGACCTCAGAGAACTGGGCTCCACGGCGCCGGCACGACGCGGTAGCCGTTGCCATCCTTCTCGACGAAACCGTTGGCCGGGAACGGATAGTGGAAGCCTTGCACCCGCATCCTGTCGGCGACCAGCATGTCATAGACCTTGCGGCGGGTGGCTTCGGCCTGCACCGGATCCTGGTCGAAATTCACGTGCCAGCCGGGATTGGCGGCGAATAGCGCCGGAAGGTTGGTGACGTCCGACTGGATGAAGACCTTGTCCGATCCGGACGACAGCACATAAGACGTGTGGCCCGGCGTGTGCCCGATCGAGGCGACAGCCAGCAGCCCGGGCGCGACATCCTTGCCCCATTCATAGGGCGTGACCTTCTTCTTCAACCGGGCCTCGAACACCCGCCGATTGTTCTTGAACAGACCGGTCATGCGATCGCCGGTGGCACGGCTCATCTCGCCGTCGTCCATCCAGAACTTCCACTCTACTGCCGGCACCAGCACTTCGGCATTGGGAAACGCCAGCACGCCGTCCGCCGTCAGCAGGCCGTTCACATGATCGCCGTGGAAGTGCGAGATCACGACCATGTCGATCATCTTCGGATCGATCCCCGCTGCCATCATGTTGGTGGTGAACTGCCCGACATTGCCCTTGGTTGCCGCAAAGGCGCCGGGCCCGTTGCCGGTGTCGATCACCACCAGCTTGCCGCCGGTGTTGATCACCAGTGGCGCATAGAAGTTGGTGATCTGGTTTGTCGGCAGAAATGCCCTGGCGAGTGCGGCATTGATATCATCGCGTTTGGCGTTGGAAATATAGGTATCGGCCAGCGGAAACGTCGCCGCACCATCGGAAATGGCGTTCACCTGGATATCGCCGACCTTGTAGCGATAGAAACTCGGCGCTTGCTTATCGGCCGGCGGTGCGGATGCCTTTGCCGGGGCCGATGAAAGCAGTGGCGTCGCTGCGAGCGCGGCGGCGCCCGCCAGCGCGTGTCGTCGTGACAGATCCATGAAGTCTTCTCCCCTTGCTTTGCAGGTCGCTGTTGGCGCGACTCCGGCGCAGAGACTGGCACGACGCACCGACGGAGGCGATGGGTGTTACGAGGCCAGCCGGCCTGCACTGCAGCGCAGGCCGGGAAATTTGCCAGGCTTCGTTTAGATCACCGGGCTCCATGGGGCCGGCACCAGCCGATAACCGTTGCCATCCTTCTCGACGAAGCCATTGGCCGGGAACGGATAGTGGAAGCCCTGCACACGCATCTTCTCGGCCACCAGCATATCATAGACCTTGCGGCGCGTGGTTTCCGCCTGCGCCGGGTCCTGGTCGAACATCAGATGCCAGCCGGGATTGGTGACGAACAGCGACGGATGGTTGGTGACGTCGGACTGAATGAACAGCTTGTCGCTGCCGGACGACAGCACGAACGAGGTGTGGCCAGGCGTATGGCCGACCGACTCCACGGCGAGCAGGCCTGGCGCGACGTCCTTGCCCCATTCATAGGGCGTGACCTTCTTCTTCAGCCCATCGTTGAAGAGCTTGCGGTTGCTGGCGAACAGACCCTTCATGCGGTCATTGGCGGCCTTGGCCATCTCGCCGTCGTCGTTCCAGTACTTCCACTCGGCGGCCGGGACGAGCACTTCGGCATTCGGAAAAGCCGGCGTGCCATCGGCGGCCAGAAGCCCGTTCACGTGATCGCCATGGAAATGCGAGATCACGACCATGTCGACGTTCTTGGCGTCGATACCAGCGGCGGCCATGTTGTTGGCGAACTGTCCGACATTGCCCTTGGTCGCCGCGAGGGCTCCGGGGCCGTTGCCCGTATCGATCACCACTAGTTTGCCGCCAGTGTTGATGACCAGCGGCGCAAAGTGGATAGTCATCTTGTCCTTCGGCAGGAAGGCCTTGTCGAGCGCGGCGTTGACCTCATCCTTCTTGGCGTTGAGCACGAAGGTGTCGGCCAGCGGAAAAGTGCTTGCGCCGTCGGAGATCGCATTCACCTGCGCATCGCCGACCTTGTAGCGGTAGAAGCTTGGCGCCTGCTTGTCGGCAGGTGGAGCAGACGCCTTGGCAGAGCCTGTGGTGAGCAATGGAGATGCGGCGAGCGCGGCGGCTCCGGCAAGGGCGTGGCGGCGTGACAAGTCCATGATGTTCTCCGGGGTGAAGCAGTGACAGGCGGGGGCTGGCGGAACTATCTACCAGCGTTCGATGACTTCTGCGAGATATCGCGGCATTCAGACACCGCGACATGTCAGCCCGTTCAACACCCGGACACGGCAGTTATTCCCCGCCGGACTACTTCAGCTTCCAGAGCCATTCCACGGTCATCGACAGGCCGTCGCCGAACAGCAGCAGGACGCCCGCCCAGATAAAGGCCGAGGTGAAGTTGGCGACCTGAAAGCGCCAATAGGGCATTTCGAAAATGCCAGCGGCCAGCGGCACTGAGGCCCGCAACGGGCCGAAGAAGCGGCCGATATAAATGCTGGGCACGCCCCATTTTTTGACGAAGGCTTCGCCGCGCGGAAGCAGGTCGGGAAATTTGGACAGCGGCCAGATCTGCGCCACCTGGTCCTTGTATCTGAAGCCGAACCAATAGGAGAGCCAGTCGCCGAGCGCCGCGCCGAGAGCGCCGGCAATCAACACCGGCCAGAAGCTGATCCCGCTCGCGCCGACCAGTGCGCCGATGGCCACCAGCGCGCCCCAGGCCGGCAGCAGCAGGGAGATGAAAGCGAGCGATTCCCCGAAGGCCAGCAGCAGAACGATCGGCGCCGCCCAGACCTGGTTTTGGCGCACGAATTCGATCAGCCCGTGCATCCAGCCTTCCATATGGAGAGTGTCCCTTTACGGCTCTGGCCCGGCCGGATTGGCCGCGAACCGCTTTAACCTTCAAACGCCCGCGACAGGTAATCCGGCGGCGCCGATCACATCAAGTCACAACATCTGAGGGCCGACAGCCGCGGTGCGGGTGCCCACCGGTAAATTTGAACCTTTTCCAGGCATCTGCGTCCAAGATCAGAGACCGGCTTACCCAATGGCAACTCTGTACCGCCCCGTTGGGCTGACTTCCCGCCCGGCTGTCAAAAATCAAGAACGCAAAGGACTGAAGATGATCGGATCGCTGATGATGTGCGTGAGTGCGCTGGTATTGCTGATCGGCATGGTCGCCGGCATCGTGATGGGCATACGCCAGGACTTCCTGCTGAGCCCCGCGCATGCGCATCTCAACCTCGTCGGCGGCGTGCTGCTGTTCCTGTTCGGGTTGTATTACCGCCTGATTCCCCTGGCCGGACGCTCGCTACTGGCCAAGGTCCAGGGCACGCTGCACATCGTCGGCGGCATCATGTTCCCTGTCGGCATCGGCATCACCCTGCTCGCCAACCACGCCTATATGGCCATTCCGATCATCGGTTCACTGATCATGCTCGCGGCCATGGCCCTCTTCGTTGTGATTGTGCTACGCACCGAGCGCTCTGGCACGGCCGCATGAGCCCCGAGGTCGCAGCCACATTGCCAACCTGAACGTGGCATAGTCACAGCAACGATTCGCCGCGCCGCCCGCGGCGCCAACCGAGACAAAACTTTAAGACATATGGCCAAGGCACAGAAATCAAACGCAAAAGCTGATCTTTTTGGTGGCGCCAACGCGCCAAAATCGGCTGCGGCACCGAAGGCGTCCACCCGCTCCGCCAATGCCGAAGACGGCTATACGGCCGCGGATATCGAGGTCCTCGAAGGCCTCGAGCCGGTCCGGCGTCGCCCGGGCATGTATATCGGTGGCACCGATGAAAAGGCGCTGCATCACCTGTTCGCCGAAGTGATCGACAACTCGATGGACGAGGCGCTGGCTGGCCATGCGACCTTCATCGAGGTGGAACTCACCGCCGACGGCTTTCTGTCGGTGTCGGACAACGGCCGCGGCATCCCGGTCGATCCGCATCCGAAACATCCGAAGAAATCCGCCCTCGAAGTCATCATGTGCACGCTGCATGCCGGCGGCAAATTCGACTCCAAGGTCTACGAGACCTCGGGCGGTTTGCATGGCGTCGGTGTCTCCGTGGTCAACGCCCTCTCCTCGCTGCTTGAGGTCGAGGTCGCGCGTAACCAACAGCTCTACAAGATGACGTTCGCCCGCGGCATTCCCCAAGGCAAGCTTGAGGATCTCGGCAAGGTTCATAACCGCCGCGGCACCCGCGTGCGCTTCAAGCCGGATACCGACATCTTCGGCGCCAAGGCAGCCTTCAAGCCGCAGCGCCTGTTCAAGATGGCGCGCTCCAAGGCCTATCTGTTTGGCGGCGTGAAGATCCGCTGGAAGTGCGATCCGGAACTGCTCAAGGGCCTCGAGGACACTCCGGCCGAGGACGAATTCCACTTCCCCGGCGGCCTCAAGGACTATCTCGCCGCGGCGATCCATGCCGATACGCTGGTGCATCCGGAGATCTTCTCCGGCAAATCCGGCCGCAACGGCGCCCATGGCGCCTGCGAATGGGCTGTGGCCTGGACCGCGGATGCCGACGGCTTCATGTCGTCCTATACCAACACCGTGCCGACGCCAGACGGCGGCACCCATGAAGCCGGCATGCGCAGCGCCATGCTGCGCGGGTTGAAGGACCACGCCGAACGCGTCGGCCAGGGCAAGCGCTCCGGCACCATCACTTCGGAAGACGTGATGGTCGGCGCCGCCGTGATGCTCTCGGTATTCGTGCGCGAGCCGGAATTCCAGGGCCAGACCAAGGATCGTCTCGCGACCGCCGAAGCCCAAAAGATCGTCGAACAGGCCATCAAGGATCCGTTCGACCACTGGCTGTCCGGCAATCCCGTCCAGGCCAACAAGCTGCTCGAATTCGTGCTCGAGCGCGCCGACGAGCGTCTGCGCCGCCGCGCCGAAAAGGAGACTTCGCGCAAGACCGCGGTGAAGAAGCTGCGCCTGCCCGGCAAGCTCGCCGACTGCACCAATACCGCGACCGAAGGCTCCGAACTGTTCATCGTCGAGGGCGATTCGGCAGGCGGCAGCGCCAAGCAGGCGCGTGACCGCAAGACCCAGGCCATCCTGCCGCTGCGCGGCAAAATCCTCAACGTCGCCTCGGCGACCAAGGAAAAGCTGACGGCCAACGCGCAGATATCGGACCTCATGCAGGCGATCGGCGCCGGCACCGGCGCGCATTACCGCGAAGAAGACCTGCGCTATTCACGCATCATCATCATGACCGACGCCGATGTCGACGGCGCCCACATCGCGTCATTGCTGATCACCTTCTTCTACCGGCAGATGCCAAAGATGATCGATGAAGGGCATCTCTATCTCGCAGTGCCGCCGCTCTATCGCCTGACCCATGGCAGCAAGACCGTCTATGCGCGCGACGACGCACATAAGGATGCGTTGCTGAAGAGCGAATTCAACGCCAATGCCAAGGTCGATGTCGGTCGCTTCAAAGGCCTCGGCGAAATGATGCCGGCGCAGCTGAAGGAAACCACCATGGACCCGGCGCGCCGCACCTTGCTGCGCGTGCAGCTGCTGCCGGAAGACCGCGACGGCACTGCTGACTCCGTTGAGCGCCTGATGGGCACCAAGGCCGAAGCGCGGTTTGCGTTCATCTCGGACAAGGCGGAATTCGCCAACGAGGAATTGCTAGACGTTTAAAAGCTCGTTTCTCGGACGCGCTCACGCTTCAGAAATCATCGGGCGCGTGCCGGGAGCAATCTTTTATTCCCTATTTAGTCATTGCCCCTCGCCGCCCGGCGTGCGAACGCCGGCGATCAGGATATCGACGAGCCGCTTGGCGCTGGCTTCCCAATTCGGACCTGCGCTGACACTGGCCACGCCGGCCAGTGCGCGCAACATGTCGAGCGGATCGAGATCGAGGCGGATGTCGCCATTGGCAACGGCGCGGTCGACCAGCATTGCCATCGCAGTTTTGATCTGCGTGCCAGCATCGGCATAGAGGTCCGAACAGTCGCCAACAATCGAACCCAGCACACCCGCCATCAGTTGCTTCGTCGCAATGTGATCGACGAAGATTCGCATCCAGGCGCGCAAGGCCTCCACCGGGGCATGTGTGGTCGCAAGTTCCGCAGCGGCCTCGGCAAGCTGCTGTGTCTCGTTGCGATAGACCGCCTCGACCAATGCGTCGCGGGTGGGGAAGTGGCGATATAGCGTCCCGATTCCGACACCCGCGAGCCGCGCGATCTCCTCGAGACCGGCCGCCTCGCCCTTTTCGGCAAATGTCGCCTTTGCCGTTTCCAACAGCCGCTGACGATTGCGCTGCGCATCGATCCGTGGTCCGCGAACGGCCTTCGGCTTGGCCTCCTGTGCCATTTTACGGGTCACCTCTTGATAAACGGAGGGTGCCTCCGTATTTAAACGGAGACGGCCTCCATTTATACCCTCAAAGCGCGGTTCGACAAAGCTCGATCAGCTCGGAGGCGCGTCGTGCCAAACACAAGGAGCTATCATGGCAGGACCTTTCAGTGCCACTTCCACCACCGACGACGTGCTCGCTGGCGTCGACCTCCGCGGCAAGCGCATTCTGGTCACCGGCGTCTCAGCCGGGCTCGGCGTCGAGACGGCGCGCAGCCTGGCCGCCAGGGGCGCGCAGGTGGTCGGTGCCGCCCGTGACCTCGCCAAGGCGGAAGCGGCGACCGCGCAAGTGCGCGCCGATGCCACTGGTGGCGGTGGCCTCGAACTGATCGCACTCGATCTCGGCTCGCTGGCCAGTGTCCGCGCCTGCGCCGATGCGCTGGTCGCGGCGGGCCGCCCATTCGACCTGGTGATCGCCAATGCCGGCGTGATGGCGCCGCCGTTCGGCCTCACCGTAGACGGCTTCGAGACCCAATTCGGCACGAACCATCTCGGTCACTTCGTATTGGTCAACCGTATCGCGTCACTGCTGTCGCCTACCGCGCGGCTGGTCAACGTCGCCTCGTCCGGCCATCGCTTCGCCGACGTGGATCTCGAAGATCCCAATTTCACCAAGGGGTCCTATGAGCCGGTCATCGGCTATGGCCGCTCGAAGACCGCCAACATCCTGTTCGCCGTCGAGTTCGACCGGCGGCATCGGGCGCGCGGCGTGCGCGCCACCGCGCTGCATCCCGGCGGCATCAAGACAGAACTCGGCCGCCATATCGGCGAAGCAACGATCGATGCCATGCTCGACGGCATCAATGCCGAGCTCGCCGCCGAGGGTAAACCGCTGTTTCAATGGAAGACCATTCCGCAAGGCGCTGCAACTTCGGTGTGGGCCGGTGTGGTCGCCAGTGCGGACGAGATCGGCGGCCGCTATTGCGAGAACTGCCACGTCTCGGAGATCGTCGACGGGCTGATCAATCCGGCCAGCGAAGGCGTGCACGCTTACGCGCTCGATGCCGAACGCGCCAAGGCGCTATGGGCCAAGAGTGAGGAAATGGTTGGCGAGCGCTTCTGACGCCCTGCCGAAATGAAACTGCGGTGATGAACCAAACAGTTGGTTCGTCACCGCCACAGCTGGAGCTTGAAACCTTTGGCTCCGTTCATCGTATCTATCCCATGCGCGCACCATTCCTTACCCTCGGCATTCTCGCTTTTCTGATCGGCACCCTCTGGATCGGCCAGGGCACCGGCCTCGTGAACTGGCCAAAGTCCAGCTTCATGATCAGCCAGATGCAGTGGGCCTATTATGGCGCTGCCCTCGCCGCGCTGGGCGTCGGCCTGATGGGATTGGCGCTCGCGCGGCGCTGACGCCCTCTTCCATCTTCCCGCCAGTCTTGCGATGATCCGTCCCAGACGCGCCATAGAACGCGTCGGACACAATGCATGGCGGGGGCGGACATCTTTTGACCAGTAATCTCTTCGATCTCACCGGCAGGGTCGCCATCGTCACCGGCGGCAACACCGGAATTGGCCTCGGCATAGCGCGCGGGCTAGCGAATGCCGGTGCGACCCTCGTGATCGCCGATCGCAACCGCGATAATGCCGCTTCAGCAAAAGCCGAACTGGAGACGTCCGGACATCCGGTACTCGCATTGACGACCGATGTTACCGACCCGAACTCGATCGCGCAGATGGTGTCCGCAACGTTGAACGCGTTCGGCCGCATTGACATCCTCGTCAACAATGCCGGCATCAGCATCTCAGCGCCAATCGAAGACATGACGCTGGCCGACTGGCAGAAGGTCATCGACGTCAACATGACTGCGCCTTTCATCTGCGCGCAGGCTGTCTACCCGGCGATGAAAGCCGCAGGCCGCGGCAAGATCATCAATATCGCCTCGGTGTTGGCCACGCTCGGCGCCGGCGGCGCGGCGAACTACGCCTCAAGCAAAGGTGGCATCCTGCAATTCACCCGCGCGCTGGCGACTGCCTGGGCTGCGGACAACATCCAGTCCAACGCCATTCTCCCCGGCTGGATCGACACCGACCTGACCAAGCGCGCCAAGGACATCCGACCCGAACTGCACGATCGCATTCTCGGGCGTGTACCGGCGCAGCGCTGGGGCAGGCCTGATGATCTTGCGGGCGCGGCCGTGTTTCTGGCCAGCGGGGCTTCCGACTTCGTCAACGGTGTCGCGCTCACGGTCGATGGCGGCTTTTCAATTCAAGGCTGATGCAATGAGGACAACACCATGACTGCAGGACTGTTCGATCTCTCCGGCAAAGTGGCCATCGTCACCGGCGGCAATGGCGGCATCGGGCTCGGCATGGCGCGGGGTCTGGCGCAGGCCGGCGCCGCCATCGCCGTGGTCGGACGCAACCAGACGAAATCCAAGGATGCCGTCGCGGAGCTGACCGAGAGCGGCGCCCGAGCGGTCGCCATTGCGGCCGATGTGACCGACAAGACCGCTGTCGATGGAATGATCGCACGCGTGCTGAAAGAACTGGGCCGCGTCGATATCCTCATCAACAATGCCGGCATCAACATCCGCAAGCCGCCGCACGAGATCGCACTCGACGAATGGGACAGCGTGATCAAGACCAATCTCACCAGCGCCTTCGTCTGTTCGCAGGCGGCGCATCCCGCAATGAAGGCCGCGGGCGGCGGCAAGATCATCAATATCGGCTCGATGCTGTCGATCTTCGGCGCGTCTTTCGCGCCAGCCTATGCCGCCAGCAAAGGCGGCATCGTCCAGTTCACCCGCTCCTGCGCCGTCGCTTGGGCGCCTCACAATATTCAGTGCAACGCCGTTCTGCCGGGCTGGATCGATACCGAACTGACACAGAATGCGCGCCGTGAAATCGACGGCCTGCATGACAAGGTACTGGCACGAACGCCCGCCGGCCGCTGGGGCGCGTCGGGAGATTTCGCGGGCATTGCCGTGTTCCTGTCGTCGCGCGCCTCGGACTTCGTCACCGGTACGGCAATCCCCGTGGACGGCGGCTTCTCGGTGCAGGGATAATCTGTCTTAGGCTTCCGGCGACTGCACGTGCTCGGGTCGTACGCCAATGGCCAGGAAACGCGCGGTTAATCCCTGCAGCGGCGGAAACGCGCTGACGAGGCGCATGATCAGCGGCGGCGTCAGCGGCTCGCCGCCCTTGGCCAGTGCACGGCTGATGATGTTGTTTTGCATCACGACCTGCATGCCCTGTGTCGCGCGCATCGGGAATTCGCGGCGGCGACGCACCGCGCCGAGGTCGTCCTCGGTCACCGGTCCCTTCGCCAGCTTCGCCGCCAGCAGGTTAGCGGTCGCGACGGCGTCCTGCACCGCGATATTCACACCGACGCCGCCAACCGGGGACATCGCATGCGCGGCGTCGCCGATGCACAACAGCCCCGGCCGGGTCCAGCGCTTGAGCCGATTGATCGCGACGGTCAGTAGTTTGACGTCGTCCCAGCTCTTCAGCTCTTCGATATGCGCGCTCAGGATCGGCGCCAGACGTGACGTTTCGGCACGGAAAGCCTCAAGGCCACGCACCTTGATCTCCTCATAGTGCCCCTTGGCGATCACATAAGCGCATTGCCAGTAGTCCCCGCGATCGATGGTCACCATCATCTTGCCGGGCTCGAGCCGCGCGAACACGCTCTCGGTCTCCGCGCCCTTGGCAACGCGAAACCACAAGATGTCCATGGGCGCACCGATGTCTTCGACCTCCAGCTTCGCCGCCGGCCGCACGATCGAATGCCGGCCATCGCAGGCCACTGTCAGATCGGCATGGATCTCGACCGGCCCCTGCTGCGTGATGGCCTTGACGCCGACCACTTGCTCGCCCGACCAGATGAGATCGGTCGCCTCGGTGTTCATCATCACCTTGAGATGCGGATAGCGCTGCGCTTTGTCGCGCAGGAAATTGAGGAAATCCCACTGCGGCATGAAGGCGATAAACGGATACTTCGCGCTGGTGCGGCTGATATCCGCGATGCGCAGCTTATGCGTTCCGAAGAAGCCATCCATCTTCTGGATACGATCGTGCTTGATCTTCAGGAAGTCGTCGATCAGGCCAAGCTCGTCCATCACCTGCAGCGTCGATGGATGCACGGTGTCACCGCGGAAATCGCGGAAGAAGTCGGCGTGTTTCTCGATAACGATCGTATCGACGCCGGCGCGGCCGAGCAGATAGCCGAGCATCATTCCGGCAGGGCCACCGCCAACGATGCAGCAGCGCGCGGTCAGCGAGTTCTCGTTCGCGCCTGCAGCCATTCGCTATTCCTCCGGCGAGTCGAATTTCTTGATCAAGGAATGCGAGCTTGCGATAGTTGAAATGCCGCGGTTCGCGGGGCGGTGTCGATCATGCTCATCGATTTCCCGAACGTCGGAAGCTCTTGGTTTCGGAGATGCTGCCGTCCCGGAACGTCAATTCGACCGACACGAACTTCGTCGAGGCCGGGATTTTGATGTAGGTCTCGGCATCCGACGGCGTCGCTATGGGGTCGCGCAGGTCGCAGGGCGGGAATTTCAGCAGCTTGTCCGGCACGGCGCTATCGATCCCGACGCGGGCCTCGCGAATGGCACAGCGATACGACATCAGATGCGTATAATACATCAGGGGCGTGTTGTAGCCACCGAAGGCAAGCCAGCTTCCGGCGGTCATATCGAGGATCTTGCGCTGGTCGCGAACCAGCGCCGCCTCGGGATCGAAGCGGATCGGAAACGGGCCCTGCATCTCGCCGTTCGCGTCGACGTAACGCAGATAGATCGTCGTCGCCGCTGCATCGGCGTCGAGCTGGATCGCCGGATTCGGCATTCGCTTGCGCGTGCGCGGATCGAGCGTGTCCATGAAGCCGGTCTCGCGGAAATTACCTCCCTCGCCCATCCGCCAGGAGATACCCAGCGTCGGATCGGCGATCGAGAACATCACGGTCCAGCCGCCATTGTGGCGCGAGAAGCTGGCGATCGGTGCGTTCACCGCATCGTTGGCCGGCGGCAGTTGCGGAACGTTGACAGGGGGCAGCGCAGCGACCTGCTGCAGCGGTTCGGGCGGCCGCGCATCGGCCTGCTTAAGCGCCACACCATTGAGAAAGACGTCATCGACCATCTGGTCGAAATACACCGGCACCTGACGGTGCTTCACGGTCTCTGCCATCTCGCTGACGGTCCGCCGGGTGCGCTGCGCGACCTGCACGAGGTTCAGCGATGGCTCCTGCAGCTCCTTGATGAAGGCGCGCGTGAAAACCGAATTCGGATCGGTGTCGTTGTTCGACAAACGATCCAGCGCGGTCTGCCGCGGCCCGGCCGAGAAGATCGAAAACACGCCTTCCGGGAGCGTCGTCATCGGAGCGAGGCCACCGCTGCCGGCCACAGCGCGGGTGCCAGCGCGCTCGAACGGATTGTTGCGACAGGCGTCGAACACCAGAATCGACGTCCGCGCGCCGCGCATCTGCAGCCGCGTTACAATCCGGTCGGCGAGAATCGCTGAGTCGCGCACCAGCTCTTCCTGCCCTTCCGTGGCGGCAGGGACATCCGTGGGCAGCAGGAAGTTCTGGCCGGCGATCTCGAAGCCGTGCCCTGCAAAAAAGAAAAAGGCCGTGTCGCCTTTTTCAATCGTCGAATCGAACGCGAGCAACGACTGACTGAAGGCTTGTCGGGTCTGGTTCTCGGCGACCATGACGCTGAAGCCCAGATTCTTCAGCGCGCCCCCTATGCTGCGGGCGTCATTCACGGCCTTCTGCAGTTTCGGCACATTGCGATAGTCGTTATTGCCGATGACCAGCGCCACGCGTTTTGCAGCAAAAGCCGGCGCTGTCGAAAGTGCCGCCGCTGCCAGCGCTGCCAGCAGAATCAAAAGCCGTCGCATTGTTCTATCCCCGCCCCGCCAGCACATGTATCCGTGTGGTGGCTCGACCGCGTCATTGTCTGCCTTGGTCGAGGCAGAACTGCGGCCGGTTCAAACCGAGGTCTAGCCGTTACCACCCATTTTGTCCTGCCTGCTCAGGCAGATCATCTGCCCGCCGATTGCAGCCCCGCTGCCACATTTTCCGCCTTAATCTCCGCTAGCCCGAGCCCCAATCAGAGTCAGGAGATCCTCGTGAAATCACTCGTCCTCGCAGCCGCCCTGCTGCTTCCCACCATGGCACTCGCGCAGGATGCGGCCCCCGCTACCGCGGCGAAACCGCCGGCTGCCGCCGCCAAACCGAAGCGCGCCCCGGTGGCCGCCAAGCCTGCACAGACCACCCCGGAAGTGCTGGATATCAACCAGATCATCGGGATCCGTCAGGTCGATCCGGCGACCTATGAGGTCGATGCCCGTCTACAGAGCGGCAGCGAGGTGCATCTGCGCATGAATGCTTTCGTGATGCAGAATCTCGGGATGCAGCTGGGCACTTACGGCAAATAGTCAGCCTGCGGTATCCCTCTCGCGCGCGCCGGAATAAGTAGACTTCCGGACGGCTCGGCGTGCGCTCTCGATCAGGGGTGATGAGGTACCACAGGTCGCGAAGTCCTGTGGATAAGGGGTACGCGGCCAATCATCGACATGATTGCCCCGACATGTGCTATGTGACAATTCATCAGGTCCGGAGCCAATCCGGGGAGCAATTGCTAAAACCGGCTCCTGCTACAGGCAACCAATGTCAGGAAACGCGCCTCAGGAACTTTGCGTTCCTCCGTAGCTGGCGATCTGGGGATGGGATTTTTTAGACTGTAAGATTTCAGGCAGTTTTAATCACCCGCCCGAAGCCCGCTACGACTGGATACCTGACGACCAATGGCAAAGAAGATGATTACGCCCGGGCACGAGTTGCTGCTTCGGGTCAACAAGGCATTTCTCGACCACGGCTATGCCGGCCTGTCGATGGTCGGTCTCGCGAGAGAGTGCGGCTTCACGCAGCGCGCGCTCTATTACTATTTCAGCAACAAGGAAGAGGCATTTCGTGCCTCGATCGGCCATCGCAATGAAGTCGCGATAGCGCAGGCACTCGAGGCCGGCCAGAAGATCCGGGAAAGTGGCGGCAGCGCACTCGACATCTTTGCGACGATCATCGACCTGAGATACGGCGAAACCCGTCGGATGCTGACGTTCTCACCGCATACCGTCGAGCTCAATGCGGAAGCCTTTCGGCGCTGCCGCGATCTCATGATCGAGTCCGCAATCGCCTTCCAGGCCGAGCTGGAAAAGCTGATTATCGATTTCCACTACAGCAAGCTGCTGATCCTGACCGGCCGTTTTACGGCCGCGCAGATCGCACAGGCGCTGGCCGACGGCGGACGGGCTGTCAATCAGGCACTCCCTCCGATCGCAGCGAATGACTTCTCGGCGCGCTATCGCCAGACCTGCGAGATGATCCTGTATGGCTGCGCGGCAACGCCGACGCAGATTTGAGACGCTGCGGTTCGCCGCCACATACCCTCCTCTCGACTCATCCAGCTCCATCGACATATGGTCCGCGCGGGCAGCGGAGGACGCGCATTGCGTTGCCGCTATGAGATGCGGGGCGTCAGATGAACGACCAGGTGCGGACGCACGGGGCGCTAGCGGGCGCAGCCGTGCCAACTATTGCGGCACGCCTGGACGGGCTGCCAGTCACGCCGCTTCACCTCGGCATCTTCGCGCTCTGTGCCTTCGGCCTGTTCGCAGACATCGCCGAAGTGGCGCTCAGCAATGCCTTTTCCGGCATCTTCCTCGCGCCGCCCTACAGCATCTCGCGCGGCGAGCTCTCGCTGTTGTTGGCATCGGTCTTTGCCGGCGGCGCCGTTGGTGCACCTGTGTTCGGCTGGATTGCGGATCGCTATGGCCGCCAGATCGCGCTGCAGAGCGCGCTTGCCGTCCTGGCGCTGAGCTCGCTCGCCGTCGCCGCCAGTCGCGATGTGGCAACCATGACGGCCTTCCGCTTCATCTCCGGCCTCGCCATCGGCGGCTATCCGCCTTTGACATCGGCCTATCTGTCAGACCTGCTGCCGCCCCGGCGCCGCGGCCTTTTGATGATGCTGTGCGGCGCGCTCGCCTTTCTCGGCGCACCGGCAATCATCCTGATGATCCGCTGGCTGACGCCCATCGCGCCATGGGGCATCGAGGGCTGGCGCTGGGCCTTGATCTTCGGCAGCGCGTGCTCGACCCTGGCAGCCCTGCTGTTCTTCCTGGTGCCGGAATCGCCGCGCTGGCTCGCATCGGTCGGACGCGACGCCGAGGCTGATGCCGCCTGCCGCCGCTTCGAGGCATCCGCGCGTCAGCCATCACCGCCGGCGATCTCCGCTCCCGAAACTATTGCGACCAGATCCAGCGGCTTCCGAGCGCTCGCCCGCGATCGGATCAGCCTGCGGCGCACAGCGCTCCTTGCCGCGCTCTATGTACTCGGACCCTGGGCCACCATTGGCTTCCCGCTGCTCAGCGCCGCGGTGATGGTGCAGAAGGGATTTCATGTCAGCGAGTCCCTGCTGTTCGCGGGACTTACGATGTTCGGTCCATCGATCGGCATCGCGGCGGCATCGGCCTTCGTCGATCGTATCCCGCGGCGCCTCGCTCTGGTCGCCTGTGCCGTGGCGATGATCGCAACTGGGCTGACTTTCGCTGTCAGCACGGTGCTAACGCCGCTCATCGTCACCGGCATCGTGTTCAACCTCGCCAGTGCCGTCTACAGCGCCGTGCTTAGCCTCTACGCTGTCGAGCTGCTGCCGACGCATCTGCGCGCCTCGGCCACCGCTGGCGCATGGGGCCTCGGCCGCGTCGTATCGGCGCTGGTACCGATCGCGCTGCTGCCGCTGCTCGGCAGCCACGGTCCGATCGCGATGTTCATGGTGATCTCGACCGCGCTGTTACTGAGCGGCGCGCTCATCGCCATTGCCGGTCCACCCGGCCGCGAACGCAGGCCGGTCGACTAACGGTCAGCGCTGCATCGACGTCACACGCGACGTCGCGTAGCGGCCGTCCGGCGGGGCCCCAAGCCCCCGCCAATATCCCGGTTTTGGCCCTTTTCCGCTAAAACATTAAGCTTTTTGGGATGTTCCAGGGTGTGGCGGATTGACTTTGGCCGATTCCAGCCTATGTTCCGGCTCGACGCGGCCCGGTATCGAAACGCGATATCTTGAGTAAGCCGCCTGTCAGCGCCCAGCGTCTCCGTGCATGTTTGCGTGCCGCTCCGGGGATAAGCGCTGCAGTATTTCCCGAGAATCCAAGCGGCGGTTTCGACCTGAGGCGTGATTCCGAACGGTGATCATCCGGATACCGGATCAGATCATGCCCCCATACAGAGGCTCAATGTCCTTCTCCAATCTCGGCTTGTCCGACAAGGTTCTCGCCGCCGTTGCGGCTACCGGTTACACCACCCCAACCCCCATTCAGGAACAAGCGATTCCTCATGTGCTGGCGCGCAAAGACGTGCTCGGCATCGCCCAGACCGGCACCGGCAAGACCGCTGCCTTCGTTCTCCCGATGATGACCATGCTGGAAAAGGGCCGAGCCCGCGCCCGCATGCCCCGCACGCTCATTCTCGAACCGACCCGCGAACTCGCCGCACAGGTCAAAGAGCAGTTCGACAAATACGGCGTCGGCCAGAAGCTCAACGTGGCGCTGCTGATCGGCGGAGTCTCGTTCGGTGATCAGGACAGCAAACTCACCCGCGGCGTTGACGTCTTGATCGCCACGCCGGGGCGCCTGCTCGACCATACCGAGCGCGGCGGACTGCTTCTCACCGGCGTCGAATTGCTGGTCATCGACGAAGCCGACCGCATGCTGGACATGGGCTTCATCCCCGACATCGAACGCATCTGCAAGCTGGTGCCGTTCACCCGTCAGACTCTCTTTTTTACGGCGACCATGCCCGCCGAAATCCGCCGCGTCACCGAGACCTTCCTGCATAATCCGGTGAAGATCGAAGTCTCCAAGCCCGCCTCCACCGCCGTCACCGTGACCCAGTCGCAAGTGGCCGTCGGTCGCGAGCCTCACGAGAAGCGCGAAGTGCTCCGGGCCCTTCTCCGCGAAGCCACCGACCTCAAGAACGCGATCATCTTCTGCAACCGCAAGCGTGAAGTCGCGTTGCTCGCCAAGTCGCTTCAGAAGCACGGCTTCAGTGTCGGCGCCCTGCATGGCGACATGGAGCAGTCGGCCCGCACGGCCGCGCTGGACCAGTTCCGCAAGGGCGAGCTGCCGATCCTGGTGGCTTCCGACGTCGCCGCCCGTGGCCTCGATATTCCCGCCGTCAGCCATGTCTATAATTTCGACGTCCCGCATCATTCCGACGACTACGTGCACCGCATCGGCCGTACCGGCCGCGCCGGCCGCACCGGCTCCGCGATCTCGCTGGTGTGCCCATCCGACCAGAAGTCCATGCTGGCGATCGAAAAACTGATCGGCCAGTCGATCCCCAAGGTCGAAACCTCCATAGCGATCTCCGAGCCTGTCGAAGGCGAAACCGCTGAGGCGTCGCGCCAGTCGCGCAACCGCACCGGCAATCGCGAAGCCAATGCCGAACAGCCGCGCGGCGGCCGCAACGATCAGCCCCGCGAAGGCGGACGGGATCGCAAACCGCGCCGTGAGCGTGGCCCGCGCCGTGAAGGTGGTCGTTCGGAAGGCGGCGAGCGCAGCCCGCAGGCGCAACCCGCGGAAGCCGCTTTGGCAGCACCGGTCGTGGCAGCGGCAGCCCCGCAGGCGCAGCGTCCCCCCTCCATCGGCCGCGCCGAAGCGCCACGTTCGCGCCGCGAAGACAACGAACCGGCGGATCATTCGCACCTGCCGGCCTTTCTGTTGCGTCCGATCCGGGCACGCGCATAGGTAGTATCGCGCCAGGAACGTTTACTTGCCGTTCACTCTCGTCCCCTAATCTGAATGCGATATTTTTAACGAATTTGCATTTCAGAGGACCGCGTATACACGCTGTCCACGAGGGCACAGAACGTGACCGGCATCCTGGACGAACAAGAGCGGACTTTGGCCTTTGCCGAAGTCGCGCTGGGCCAAATTCGCTCGCTCCGCCAGACGGCGATTCCGCGCAATTATGAGATCTGGTACGTCTACGCGACTGGCTACAATTCGGCGCTCAACAAAGTCATCAATGAGACGCTGGCACGCAATGGCCGGCTGACCGAAGCCGATCTCGACCTGATCCACGACACTTATCTCTCACAAATTCGCACCACCGATCGCATCGATCAGGTCGGCGCCCGCGTTATCGGCGAGATCGACGACGTGATGGCGCTCATCACCGACGCTCTGGGCATGACGACGAACTTCAATGCCAGTCTGGATGGTGCCAGCAAGGATTTGTCGCGGGCGCACGATTCTGCTGCGGTGAAAGCCGTGATCGAGAGTCTCGTCAAATCTACCCGTGAAGTGCACGACACGAACAAGGCGCTGGAAGAGCGGCTACTGTCCTCGAAGAGCGAGGTCTACACGCTGCAACAGAGCCTCGAGGCGATCCGCGCCGAGAGCCTGACCGATCCCCTCACCGCACTCGGTAACCGCAAATATTTCGACCGTGCGCTGATGGCGGCAATCGATACCGCGGTGAAGCGCGGCGAACCGTTGTCGCTCCTGATGCTCGACATCGATCACTTTAAGTCCTTCAACGACAATTATGGCCATCTCACCGGCGACCAGGTGCTGCGTCTTGTCGGCCAGTCATTAAAGCAGACCATCAAGGGCCAGGATATCACCGCGCGCTATGGCGGCGAGGAATTCGCCGTGGTGCTACCGAACACGCCGTTGCGTCAGGCGCTCACCGTTGCCGATCACATCCGCCGCGCCGTGATGTCAAAGGAGCTGAAGAAAAAATCGACTGGCGAGATCCTGGGACGCGTCACGATTTCCGTCGGCGTCTCGATGCTGCAGATCGGCGACGATATGGAATCGATCATCGGCCGTGCCGACGCCTGTCTCTATGCCGCGAAGCGCAGCGGCCGCAACCGCGTGATCTGCGAAGTCGATCCGGAATATTCTGCGGAGCTGCAGTTTCAGGTGGCATGACGCCCCACACTTGGCTTCACCATTCGCAAGGAGACGCCGCGCAAGCGCACGGCTCCTCAGGATGAGGATTTACGCTTCTTTGCGGCTTTACTGGCTTTCTTGCTGGCGACCGTCTTAACTGCAGCCTTCTTGGTGGCCTTCTTTTTCGCCGCGGTCTTCTTCACGACCTTCGCTTTCTTCGTTGCCCGCTTCTTGCTTGCTTTTGCCAGCGATGCACGGATCGCTGCGGCATGCGCGACCCTCGCCCATTCGGTGACTTCATCGGGATCGTCATAGAGCCGTTCCGGCAGCTGCCAATAGGATCCGATCATCCGCAGCTTGCCGCGCATCTCATACTGAAAACACTGCGAGCCCTCACTCTCGAAACGCGGGATCGAGATTTCATCGGCACGCAGATAGACCGCGCCGCGCAGCACCAGCGCGAAGTTGATGCCATCGGCGGAAATGCCAAAGCCGGAAAACATCCGGCGGATCGTTACCGGGCCAAAGCCGGCGAAAAGTTCACTGAGGAAATCGCGGTCCATTGGGGAAGTGTAGGATGCGACGCGCGATTGCGGAAGCGGTCCGTCCGCGTCGTCTCCCTACGTCATGGCCGGGCTTGACCCGGCCATCCAGCCTCCTTCGCTTTCACCGAAGCCCAGAAAAATGGATGCCCGGGACATCTAGCGAAGCCGCGCTTCGCGCTTTGCCCGGGCATGACAGCGTTCTACTTATGAAATGACAGTCTCAGCCGTCGATCTTCGCCGGCGTCAGTTGCACGGACTCGCCGCAGCCACAGGCCGAGATCTGGTTCGGGTTGTTGAACACAAACTGGGCCTGCATGCGGTCAGTCTTGTAGTCCATCTCGGTGCCGAGCAGGAACAACACGGCCTTAGGATCGACCAGGATCTTGACGCCCTTGTCCTCGACGATTTCGTCGGTCGGCTTGATGTCGTGGGCATATTCGACGGTGTAGGACTGGCCGGCGCAGCCACCGTTCTTGATGCCGACGCGCAGGCCGATGATCTCGGAATCCGCACGCTCCGTCAGCTCCCGGATCCGCGTTGCGGCAGCATCCGTCAGGCGCATCACCTGCGGACGGGGTCGCGGCTTCGGCTTGGCAGCCGGTATGGTTGGGTTCGGTGTCATCTCAGTCATGTGTTCAGTCCCTTCGGCGGTTCAAGGCCGCCATAGGAATTCAAGCGACTTGGGCGTATTCAGCAAACCGGACGCAACTCACCACATATTCAGAACGAGACGGGCCTCGTCGGTCATCCGGTCCGGCGTCCAGGTCGGCTCCCAGACGATCTCGACCTTGACCAGACCGACTCCGGGCACGCTGGCCACGGCGTTCTCCACCATGGTCGGAAGCTCTTCGGCCGCCGGACAATTCGGCGTCGTCAGCGTCATCTCCACCTGGACAGAGCGATCGTCCTTGATGTCGACCTTGTAGATCAGGCCGAGTTCGTAGATATCCGCGGGGATTTCCGGGTCGAACACAGTCTTCAGTGCAGCGACGATCTCGGTGCCCAGGCGTTCGGTTTCGGCGGGATCGAGCGCCGAGGTGGTCTGCATGTGAGCGGGCTTCTCAGCCTCGGGGGTGGCGTCCGGCGTCTTGGCTTCTGCAATGTCACTCATGCAAACAACTCCCGTGCCTTGATCAGCGCCTGTGCGAGGTGGTCTACCTCCTCGCGGGTATTATACATTCCGAATGATGCACGGCACGTGGCCGTCACATTGAATCGCTCCAGAAGCGGCATCACGCAGTGGGTTCCCGCGCGGACCGCGACGCCCTGCCGGTCGATCACGGTCGCCACGTCATGAGCGTGAGCGCCCTTCAGTTCGAACGAAATCACCGGGCCCTTGTTCTTGGCAGTTCCGATAATACGCAGCGAATTGATCTCGCGCAGCCGGTCCTGTGCATAGGCCAGGAGGTCGTGCTCATGGGCGGCAATCCGCTCCTTGCCGATCGAATTGACGTAATCGATGGCAGCGCCGAGGCCGATGGCTTCGACGATGGCGGGCGTACCAGCCTCAAACTTGTGCGGCGGATCACCATAGGTGACCCACTCCTTCGCCACTTCGCGGATCATCTCGCCGCCGCCGGCATAGGGCCGCATCGCGACCAGGCGGTCATATTTGCCATACAGCACGCCGATGCCGGTCGGTCCGTACAGCTTGTGGCCGGTGAAGATATAAAAGTCGGCGTCGATGTCCTGCACATCGATCGGCATGTGCACGGCAGCCTGGCTGCCATCCACCACGACGGGAATGCCGCGCGCATGCGCGAGCTTCACCACGTCCTTGACCGGAACCAGCGTGCCCAGCGCATTGGACATCTGGGTGATAGCGACGATCTTGGTACGATCGGTCAGCAGCTTCTCGAACTCGTCGATCAGGAAGTTGCCTTCGTCATCGACCGGCGCCCATTTGATGACGGCGCCCTGACGTTCCCGCAGGAAGTGCCACGGTACGATGTTGGAATGGTGCTCCATGATCGAGAGCACGATCTCATCGCCCGGCTTGATGTTCTCGCCGCCCCACGATGCCGCGACGGCATTGAGCGCATCGGTGGCATTGCGGGTGAAGATGATTTCCTCGGGGCGCTTGGCATTGAGGAAGTGCTGCACCTTGATGCGCGCGCCCTCATAGGCCTCGGTCGCGGCATTAGCGAGGTAATGCAGTCCGCGATGCACATTGGCATATTCGGACTTGTAGGCCTCGGTCATGCGGTCGAGCACAGCATAGGGCTTCTGCGCCGATGCCGCGTTGTCGAGATAGACCAGCGGCTTGCCATAGACCTTCATCTCGAGCGCAGGAAAATCCTCGCGGACGCGAGCGACGTCATATGACCCGTTCGAGACCGCGGGATGCAATGTCATGCGCGCGACTCCAGCCAACGCTCTGCGGCCGATATCGCGACGTCGCGCAGATCGTCATTCACGATCGACTCCAGCGCTTCACCCACGAATGCCTGGATCAGCAGCGCCTGCGCCGCCTTCTCCGGCAGGCCGCGAGCCCGCAGATAGAACAGCAAGCTGTCATCCAGCGCGCCAATGGTCGCGCCGTGGCCGCACTGTACGTCGTCAGCGAAGATCTCGAGCTCGGGCTTGTTGTCGATTTCGGCCTCGTCGGACAGCAGCAGCGCCCGCGACATCATCTTGCCATCGGTCTTCTGCGCGATCTGATGGACGTTGATGCGACCCTGGAACACCGAATGCGCGCGATCGTCGAGCACGGCGCGGAACAGCTCTCGGCTGAGGCAATTCGGCGCCGCATGCTCGATCACGAAGGTACAGTCGCCATGCTGCTTGTCGCGCAGCAGATGAACGCTGTTGGTCGACAGCTCCGAATCCACGCCAGCCAGCGTGATGAAGCTCTGATAGCGGCTGACGCCACCGCCGGTGGTGAGACTGAACGTGTTGAACTTGGTCCGCGCGCCGACCGTAACAATGGCCGTTGCGATATTCGCTGCATCGCCGGCATCTTCCATCACGCGCACATGTTGCAGATCGGAATCGTCGCCGATCCAGATCACCACGGCATCATGGGCCTGATACGCCTTCGCGGCCTCTGTTGCCACGAAGCTCTCCACCAGCGTCACACGCGCGCGATTACCGATGCGAACCAGCGACCGCGTGAATGCGGCCACGCTCGGGCGCGTCGCCACATGGACGATGTGCAGCGGCCTAGCCGGAGCGGCATCGTCGGCGATATCGATCAGCATGCCATCGGTCGCAAACGCGGCATTCAATGCGATCATCGGATCGACAATACGCGAGCGCAGCAGGTCGGCGCGCGTCGCACTGGTCGCGTCATCGAGCATGGCGCTGAGCGCATGCACGGTCACGCCGCCGCCCGACGTCAGATCGGAGAGACCTGCCGCGAAGACGCCATCGATGATGACCAGCTTCTGCGTATCACCCGTACCGAGCGTTTCGACGAGCTTCGCGGCCTGGGCCAGCGCGGCCTGATCCGGCGCAGGCGCCAGCGGCGCCACGTCACGCAACAGGTTGCGCAGGTCGGTATATTTCCATTCTTCGATGCGCCGGGTCGGCAGACCGGTACGCGCGAAATCATCGAACGCCTGCTGGCGCGTTTCCGCCACCGTGCCGACGCCCGGCAACCGACCGCGCGCGGCGGCGAATGTGCCGTCCAGCACCGCGCCCGTTGTTGTCTTTGCGAGAGCTACATTCATGATTGTCTCACTCAGGCCGCCGCGTCTTCATACTGCGCATAACCGGACTCTTCGAGTTCCAGCGCCAGTTCCTTGCCGCCGCTCTTCACGACGCGGCCCTTCGACATCACATGCACATGATCCGGCACGATGTAGTTCAGCAGGCGCTGATAATGCGTGATGACGACCATGGCGCGACCCGGGCTGCGCAGTGCATTGACGCCGTCGGCAGCCACGCGCAACGCATCGATGTCGAGACCGGAGTCCATTTCGTCAAGGATGCACAGGCTCGGCTGGAACAGCGCCATCTGCAGCACTTCGTTGCGCTTCTTCTCACCACCGGAGAAGCCGACATTGACGCCGCGCTTCAGCATATCCATCGGGATGTTCAGCGAAGCAGCGACTTCGCGGACCTTCCTGAGAAAGTCCGGCACCAGATATTCGGATTCGCCGCGCGCCTTGCGCTGCGCGTTCACCGCGGTGCGCAGGAAGTTCATCGTCGTCACGCCGGGAATTTCCACGGGATACTGGAACGCCAGGAACACGCCCTTGGCGGCACGCTCGTCGGGCTCCATCTCCAGCAGGTCTTCGCCCTTGAACAGGATCTCGCCGCCGGTCACCTCATAACCGGGTTTGCCGGCGATGACGTGGCTGAGCGTCGATTTACCCGAACCGTTCGGTCCCATGATGGCATGCACTTCACCGCCATTCACGGTCATCGTCAGCCCATGGAGAATCTCGCGATCCTCGACACGAACCTGCAGGTCCTTCACTTCAAGCAATGGGGTCATCAGTCTCTATCCTTTGATCATCATCGTCATCCTCGCCTGAACGCACTTGGGTTCAGCCTGGAGTGCTCGCCATTCGCGGCGAGCCTCTAAGGATGGTTTTCAATCTTGCCGACATCCTGGAAGCGCCGCTGTGCGGGCATCCGCGATGGCGGGACTTAGCCCACCGATCCCTCAAGCGAGATCGAAATCAGCTTCTGCGCTTCCACCGCGAATTCCATCGGCAGCTGCTGCAACACGTCCTTCACGAAACCGTTGACCACGAGGCCGACGGCTTCTTCCTGCGACAGGCCCCGCTGGACGCAATAGAACAGCACGTCTTCGGAGATCTTCGAGGTGGTCGCCTCGTGCTCGAACAGCGTCGAGGAATTCTTCGCCTCGATATACGGCACGGTATGTGCACCGCACTGGTCGCCGATCAGGAGCGAGTCACAGGCCGTGAAGTTACGGGCATTCGTCGCCTTGCGATGCGCGGTGACGAGGCCGCGATAGGTGTTCTGCGACTTGCCGGCAGCGATACCCTTCGAGATGATCCGGCTCGTGGTGTTCTTTCCGAGATGGATCATCTTGGTGCCGCTATCGACCTGCTGATAGCCGTTCGAAATCGCGATCGAATAGAACTCGCCGCGCGAATTGTCGCCGCGCAGGATGCAGCTCGGATATTTCCAGGTGATGGCAGAGCCGGTCTCGACCTGGGTCCAGGAAATCTTCGAGCGGTCCCCGCGGCAGTCACCACGCTTGGTGACGAAATTATAGATGCCGCCCTTGCCTTCGGAATTGCCGGGGTACCAGTTCTGGACCGTCGAATACTTGATCTCGGCATCGTCATGGGTGACGAGCTCGACGACAGCCGCATGGAGCTGGTTCTCGTCGCGCTGCGGCGCCGTGCAGCCTTCGAGATAGCTGACATAGGCGCCCTTGTCGGCAATGATCAGCGTTCGTTCGAACTGGCCGGTGTTGCGCTCATTGATGCGGAAATAGGTCGACAGCTCCATCGGGCAACGCACACCCGGCGGCACATAGACGAACGAGCCGTCGGAAAACACCGCGGAGTTCAGCGTGGCATAGAAGTTATCCGAGGTCGGCACGACCGTGCCGAGATACTGCTTCACCAGATCGGGATGCTCGCGGATGGCTTCCGAGATCGGCATGAAGATCACGCCGGCCTGCTTCAGTTCCTTCTGGAACGTGGTCGCGACCGACACCGAATCGAACACGGCGTCGACGGCGATCCTGCGCTCACCTTCCGGACGCACGACGCCTTCCAGCGCCTCGATCTCGCGGAGGGGAATGCCGAGCTTCTTGTAGGTTTCGAGAATTTCAGGATCGATCTCGTCGATCGAGCCAATGGTCTTCTTCGGCTTCGGCGCTGAATAGTAATAGAGATCCTGGAAGTCGATCTTCGGATACTCGACCCGCGCCCACTTCGGCTCTTCCATGGTCAGCCAGCGGCGATACGCCTCAAGACGCCATTCCAGCATCCATGCCGGCTCGTTCTTCTTGGCGGAGATGTAACGAACGGTGTCTTCGGAAAGGCCCTTCGGGGCCTTCTCGGATTCGATGATGGTCTCGAATCCATAACGATATTGATCGACGTCGATCTGGCGAACCCGATCGACGGTCTCTTGTACGGCAGCCATTTTATCCTCCGCTCGCGGTTTCAAGGACCGCGGTGGATCAATCCAGAAACGTGAAACTCAAAGCTTGTCGGGGTTCTTTACGATGTTCCCGCGGGGAAATCACCCCTCTTAGAACCGTTCAAGCTGTGTTTCGTCGCTATGTTTAAGTAGTGTACCCGAGAGCTTTCGCCAAGCCTCCAGGCACCGATCGACGTCCGCTTCGGTGGTCGACCAGCCCAGACTGAGACGCACAGCACCCCGGGTCAGCTCCGGCCCGAAACCCATGGCTTCGAGCACGTGAGACGGCTGTACCTTACCAGAAGAACAGGCCGATCCCGACGATACCGCGATACCTTCGAGATCAAATCCAATTACGGCGGTCTCGGCGCGCAATCCGGGGGCGCCGAACAGGATCGTATTGGGCAGACGCGGCACATCTTGGGCGAACACAAGTCCATTGCTGGATTGCCGCAAGCCCGCCTCAAGCCGCTGACGCAGCTCGTCAACCCGCTTCATATCATCCAGCGACGCCATGGCGGCCGTCACGGCGGCGCCGAAGCCGGCGATTCCCGGCACATTCTCGGTTCCCGCCCGACGCCCCAGTTCCTGCCCGCCGCCGCTGAGCAGCGCATTGAGCCCGGCGACGCTATTGGCCATGACCAGCGCGCCAACGCCCTTTGGGCCACCGATCTTATGCGCAGAAATTGATAGAAGGTCAGCCTGCAATAATTTGATATCTATCGGTATCTTTCCAAACGCTTGCACAGCGTCGACATGCAGCAAGCCGCCGGCGTCATGCACGATGGCTGCAAGCTCAGGAATCGGTTGAAGGGCGCCGGTTTCATTATTGGCCAACATCACGGAAACCAGCGCCGGCTCCCCACCCGCCAGGAGCGCCCTCAACTCATCCGGTTTCACGACGCCATCGCGGTCCACGCCCAGCACCTGGAGGTCTCCCGCGGCGAAGCGGCCTCCCGCCAGCACCGAGGCGTGCTCTACCGCGGAGACGATCAGCCGCCGCACGGGCACGCCTGGATTGCGCACCAGCCCGGGCGTCAGCGCCAGCACATTGGCTTCGGTTCCGCCTGAGGTGAATATGACGTTTCGCGAATCTGCGCCCAAGGCACCTGCGACCGCCGCACGGGCGTCCTCAACGATCCGGCGGGCCTGACGGCCCTCGGTATGAACCGATGACGGGTTACCAGCCAAATCCCACGCGGCCACCATCGCCGCCCGCGCCTCAGGGCGTAGCGGTGTCGTCGCATTCCAGTCGAGATAGACCCGGTCTTTGGCCAATTCTGGTTTACCTTGAAGGACTTGGAGCCTTGCTGGCGGCATCGGACGTCGTCCGGTGCCGCGCGCCGTCTCTCTTAGCCCAATTGCTCACCAAATGCGCCCGCGGCAACGCATGTCACGGCCGCGGACACGTTCAATATGCTTGCTTTTCGCCCCTGCGCTCATGGTAGAACGCGGCCTCAACTTCACCCGGTGCCGCCCGCCATCAACCTGACGGTGCCCGATCGCCCTTTCCTCGCAGGGTCCCCTCCGAGCCATTCTCGCCGAGCCCTGCGCGAAACCGGCTGATCACGCCAAGAACGGGACCTAAGGATCACTATGCCCGAAGTTATTTTTACCGGTCCCGCAGGCCGTATTGAAGGCCGCTATCATCCGGCCAAGCAGAAGAACGCGCCGATCGCCATGGTGCTGCATCCGCATCCGCAATTCGCGGGCACGATGAACCACCAGATCGTCTACCAGTGCTATTACGCCTTCGTGCATCGCGGCTTCTCGGTGCTGCGCTTCAACTTCCGCGGCGTCGGCCGCAGCCAGGGCTCGTTCGACCACGGCACCGGCGAGTTGTCGGATGCAGCGGCAGCGCTCGACTGGGCGCAGACCATCAATCCCGAAGCACGCGCCTGCTGGGTCGCCGGCTTCTCTTTTGGCGCCTGGATCGGCATGCAACTCCTGATGCGTCGCCCCGAAGTCGAAGGCTTCATCTCGATCGCACCGCCGGCCAATCTCTATGATTTCTCGTTCCTCGCACCCTGCCCGTCCTCGGGTCTGATCGTGCACGGCGAGAAGGACGCGGTCGTGCCGCCGAAGGACGTCAACACGCTGGTCGAGAAGCTGAAGACCCAAAAGGGCATCGTGATCGATCAGCACATCATTCCGGGTGCCAACCACTTCTTCGATAACAAGCTCGAGCCGCTGATGGAATCGGTCACCGGCTATCTCGACATGCGCCTCGCCAACGTGCGCTGAGGCGTCGATCGGCCTCACGCCGGCCGCTTCATGTCAACCTAACAAAAAGCCCTCGGCCGGATCGGCCGAGGGCTTTTCAGTTTCAGTTTTAGGTCCTGATCGGGATCAGAACGAGCGCAGGATCTGGACCGAGCCGTTGTAAAGATTCTGATCCTTGATCTGGTAGGCCTGATTGGGCTTGCCAGTTGCCGTGCCGGTATAGGTGCCGTCGAGATTCTGATCGAGGCGGCTATAGGTGAATTCAGCCGACAGGGTCAGGTTCTTGACGGGGGTCCATGCAGTACGTGTACCGACCTGGGCAATTCCGAAATCAAAATTATTGGTCGTGCCAGTAATGCTGCCAGCCGTAGAGCCCGGGTTGGACGAACTGCTCGTTCCCAGGCGACCACCGGCCGGGCTGAATGCCGCGGCGAGCATCGCGTTGCCGGCATCGCCATAGGAGATATGGCTGTAGTTGCCGAACACCGAGGTGCGCCATGCCGTGTTCCAGTAGTGCTCATAGAAGGCACTGACTTCCCAGGCATCGCTCTGCTGGATCGAGCTTCCCGGCGAATACACACCGTCGAGCACGTAGCCGAAGCCAACCGTGTTGCCATCGAATTTGGCAAAACGACCGCCGCCGGACGTTTCGAGCGAGCCGCCGGTGAAGGCATAACGCGCGGCGCCCTTGGCATAAGACGCTTCGATCTTCAGGCTGTCGTTTGCACCGGTTGGCAGGACCTTGAATTCCACCGCGCCGCTGACGGCAAAGCCGTAGACATCGTCAGGATGCCCGAAGGATTCATTTGCCCCGTAGAAGCCGGCCGTCGACGTGTGCATGGCCGCAGCGAAATGCAGCGAGCCCCACTTCTGATCGAGCCGAAGGTTGCCGACGACATCAGGAATATGGTTGCCGCCCGTGGCGTTGCCGAAGAACGTGTTCGAATTGGTGCCGTAGAAGGCACCGGTGAACGACCCCGCGCCCGGCGCGACGATGAAGGTCGCGGTGTTGTAGAGGCCGGCATTGCGATAGGGCGACGCATTCTCGAGCGCGATGGTGCCCGAGAAGCCGTTGCCGAATTCAGCGGTGTAAGCGATTTGGGGAATGCCGGTCGTATTGCTCGAACCCGCAAGGAAGCCCGATGAGATCCAGGGCTTGGTCAGCGCCCATTGCGGATCGAAGTTCGAGACAGCCTTACCGAAGGTGAATCCGGCGAACTGGATGAATGCGAAATCCACTTCCGTGAAGCCGCCGGCGATGCTGTCGCGGTTCTGCGTGAAGTCGAGCTGCATGTTCGCATAGGTACGCACCACGCCGTATTCGGAGGCCGTGCGCGTATCGGTCGTGATGTTGATACGTTCGCGTGTGAGGAAGTTATCCTTGGTCCAGAGATTGTTGCCGCCGGCGCCGCCCTGCCAGAACGGCGCGTCGTACGGGCCACCGTTAAAAGTCGTATCGAGGCGGATCGCGCCGCCGATCTTGATGCAGGTGTCTGTGCCCGGGATGTAGTAGAAGCCGGCACCGTAGATCGAGCAGATCTTCACATATTCGACAGCCTTGGCCTTCACCGGAAGGTCCGCCGCCTGAGCAGTGCTCGCTGCCAGCAACGCTGCAGCGGAACCAAGTATCATTTGCTTCATCGTGGTCATGTTGCCTCCAGACCGATCGTATCGGCACGCGCGATTGCCCCGGGCGTGCCATTCATGAGGCAGAGTTGTGGAAGATCATGTTGCGAAACAATGCGCGCGGTCGATTGTCGCAGCATCATTTTCCGGCTGTGTGCTTTCGGCAACATATTAGGCAAACCGCGGCATTTCCGTACCAAATTCATCACGAGATTTGGTTATGCCCTCACGCATTCGTGTCCGCGGCAGCTTGCCGACTACCACAGGCATAGACGCCGTTATTCGCGATCAACCTGATTCGTTGAGTGAGTCGAATCGCCCTCACCACGGCGAACTTCGCACTAGCTCGCGAGGTAGTCCGCTCTCACACCGCCCGTCATCGGCTCCGGCACACCAGTCGTTGCCGGATAGCTCAACGGCAAGCCCGCAAGCGAGCGCGCCGCCAGGAACGCGAAGGCCTGCGCTTCCATCGCATCGGCCGACCAGCCCAGGTCATTCGCACTCTCGACGCTAGCGGCCGGCAATCGCTCCCGCAGCATGCGCAGCATCGTCGGATTGCGCGCGCCGCCGCCGGTGATGATCCAGCTGCGCGGCGGCTTCGGTAACAGCGGCGCAATGCTGGCGATGGTCGCAGCGGTGAACGCCGTCAGCGTCGCTGCACCATCAGCCGGAGTCGTATCGCTCAATTGCAATGCAGCGAAGTGATTGCGATCAAGCGACTTCGGCGGCGCTGCCGCAAAGAACGAATTCTGCAACCCCTTTGCGACCCACGCATCATCGACACGGCCCTGCGCCGCCAGTGCGCCATCCGCATCGAACGGCTGCCCCGTTGCACGCAACACGAAATCATCGAGCAGCGCATTGCCCGGACCGGTGTCGCAGGCAATCAACGCGATGTCGCCGTCAATGTAAGTCACATTGGACACGCCGCCGATATTGACCACGGCAATGGGCCCGTCACGATGCAGTCCCTGCGCCAACGCACGGTGATAGACCGGCACCAGCGGCGCTCCCTGCCCGCCCGCAGCCACATCAGCCGCCCGCAGGTCGTGGATCACCGGCAGGCCGACCATCCCGGCAAGACTCGCCCCATCGCCAATCTGCACGGTGAGTCGATCGGCGGGACGATGCAGCACGGTCTGGCCGTGAAAGCCGATGATGTCGATGCTGCCTCGTGCGATGCCATGATCAGTCAGAAACGCCTCGATCGCCTCAGCGTGGACCGATGTAACCACCCGCTCCGCCTCGGCCAGACTGCCCGGTCTGATATCGCGTCGGCTCAGTTGCACGGCCTCAGCCAGCGCCTGGCGCAACACGGCACGCTCAGCCTCGCTATATGGCCGATACCCCGACGGGCCAAACGACCCGACCCGTTCGCCATCAGTCTCGATCAGGGCGACATCGACCCCGTCCAGCGAGGTTCCGCTCATTAATCCGATCGCGGTCAGCATATCAGGCACACGGCAAAGCCCTCATTTCCGGTCAAAACTTGTGTCGAAGCGTCCAATCTTATAATGCCACAGGCACTTTGGGGCAGCCAGCACGCCCCCACCTTGCCGCCAATCCATTGAGACAGCGTAAAATTATCCAACCGAGCCGTAAACCGATGACCACCTACAAGTCCGATTTTCTCAACGTCCTGCAGAGCCGCGGCCTGATCCATCAGGTCTCGGATGCCGAGGCGCTGGACGCCGCCTGCTGCAAGGGACCGGTCACGGCTTATGTGGGTTATGACGCCACGGCGACCAGTCTGCATATCGGCAATCTGATCTCGGTGACCATGTTGTACTGGTTTCAGCAGACCGGCCATCGCCCGATCACGCTGATGGGTGGCGGCACCTCCATGGTCGGCGACCCGTCGTTCCGGGACGACCAGCGACAATTGCTGACGGTCGAAAAGATCGCGGAGAACATCGAAGGCATCAAGAAGATCTTCGGCAAGATGCTGACCTATGGCGACGGCCCGACCGACGCACTGATGGTCAACAATGCGGACTGGCTGCTGAAGCTGAACTATGTCGAATTCCTGCGCGACGTCGGCCGCCACTTCTCGGTCAATCGTATGTTGTCCTTCGACAGCGTGAAGCTGCGCCTTGATCGCGACCAGTCGCTGTCCTTCCTTGAATTCAACTACATGATCATGCAGGGCTACGACTTCGTCGAGCTCAATCGCCGCTACGGCACGCTGCTGCAGATGGGTGGCTCCGATCAGTGGGGCAACATCATCAACGGCGTCGATCTCAGCCACCGCATGGGCGGCCCGCAGCTCTACGCACTGACCACGCCGCTGCTGACGAAGTCGTCTGGCGAGAAGATGGGCAAGTCGGCCTCCGGCGCCGTCTGGCTCAATGGCGATCTCTTCAGCCCCTATGATTTCTGGCAGTACTTCCGCAACACCGAAGACGCTGATGTCGGTCGTTTCCTCAAGGTCTTCACGCGTCTGCCTCTCGACGAGATCGCTAGGCTCGCGGCCTTGGGCGGTTCGGAGATCAACGAGGCGAAGAAGATTCTCGCCACCGAAGCGACGGCCGTGGTGCACGGTCGCGATGCAGCAAATGCCGCTGCGGAGACGGCACGCAAGACCTTCGAGGAAGGCGCGCTCGCCGACAGCTTGCCGACCGTCAATATTCCGCAAGCTGAACTTGAAGCCGGCGTCGGTGTCCTCGCGGCCTTCGTCAATGCCGGTTTCGTCGCATCGAATGGCGAAGCGCGCCGCCAGATCAAGGGCGGCGGACTGCGCGTCAACGATGTCGCGGTGACCGACGAGAGGATGATGCTGACCCCGGTATTGCTGACCGAAGGTGTCATCAAACTTTCGATGGGCAAGAAGCGCCACATTCTGCTCAAGCCTGCATAGCCGCATTCATCCAGCGCACTTGTTCATGCACTGCGAAACGCGCTCCATGGCGCAGCTGTCGCAAACGCCGTGAAGAAGAGCCAGATGGATTTGAAGTCGTCGCAACGCATCGGACTATCGGTCCTCGGCCTCAGCTTCACCTTTGCGCTGTTCGGCCGGGGACTGCAGGAGAGTTTCTCGGTCTTCCTGCTGCCTATTTCACAATCATTCGGCTGGGACCGTAGCGAAGTCGTTTCGATCTATTCGTTGACGGCGCTGTGCGTCGGCCTGTCATCTCCATTGATCGGCCGGCTGTTCGATCGCTCGGGGCCGCGCACGGTATTCGTCGTCGGCCTTTCGGTCCTTGGACTTTCGTTGCTGGCCGCCGCCTATGCCCAGCACCTGTGGCAGTTTCAGCTCGCCCTCGGTGCCTGTTTCGGCTTTGCCGTCGCCTGCATCGGCAACGTCCCGAATGCGCTGCTGCTGGGACGCTGGTTCGGCAAGCGACTGCCGCTGGCAATGTCGGTTTTCTATTCCGCCACCGGCGCAGGCGTCCTGGTGATGCTGCCGCTTGCCCAGCTTCTGATCGATCACATCGAGTGGCGTGGCGCCTACCGCACCTTCGGCATGATCGCGCTGGCCCTGCTGGTACCCACCATATTGCTACCTTGGCGTAAGATCAGCGCGGGGTCGCCGCATCTCGATAAATCGGAGAAGCACGACGACATCATCGACGAAGGATGGACACTGGTCGGCGCCATGCGCCATCACGCATTCTGGGCGCTATTCGGCACATTCTTCTTCACTGCCATCGGCATGTTTGCAATCACGCCGCAAGTGGTCGCCTATCTCGTCGATGTCGGCTTCCCGCCTCTGCAAGCAGCGACGGCTTGGGGTTTCAGCGGCATAGCGCTGCTGTTCGGCATGATCGGCGTCAGCTGGCTCGACGGCGTGATCGGTCGACGGCCGTCGATCCTGTTCAGTTATTCAATGTCGATCCTCGGCATCGTGATGCTGTGGCTGCTGCAATGGTATCCGAACTACGCGCTGCTCACCGGCTTCGTCGTCTGCTTCGGCAGCATGATCGGATCGCGCGGCCCGCTGCTGTCAGCGACCGCCATGAAGATCTTTCGCGGCAAACGGATGGGCACCATTTATGGGACGATCACCTTCGGCAGCGGGCTCGGAGCGGCACTTGGCTCATGGACCGGCGGCCTGCTGCATGACTGGACCCAGAGCTATAACGCGCTGCTCGCCTTTGCCTTGATCAGCGTCGTGATCGGCATGATCCCGTTTCTCGTCGTCCCTGCCTTGCGCCGCTAAATCGCTACACATGCGTTCGCACAGCGAACTCATTGAGTTTGTCAGCCTTCACGATTGGTAAGCGACTCGCTGGTATCTCTTTGCCAGTAGTGCTCCGATCAGAGGTCGACATGAGTTTGCTTAGCCGTTTCACCATTCGCACCAAGCTCACCAGCATGGTGCTGGTTTCTGCTGCGTCTATTTGCGCCATCATCGCGGTGGCCGCTTCGCTCAGCCAGAAGCGCATGCAGCAGGATCGGATGGAACAGCTCCATACCGCGGTCGACCTGATGGTCGGCATGGCCGACAGCATGCAGGAAGAAATTGCGGCCGGAAAGATCATCTTGGCTGACGCCCAGATGCGCTATCGCCAACTGGCTCGCAACATGACCTTCGGCAACAAGCAAGGCTATCTCGTCGCCTACAAACCTGATGGCGTTCTCCTGGTGAATGCCGGCAACCCGAAGCTGGAAGACAAGAACACGGGCGCCAAGGATTCCAATGGCATCCTGATTTCCAGAGCAATCATCGACGCCGCACGCCAGACCGCCAATGGCGGCAGCACTTACTATCTCTATCCGCGTCCCGGCCAGACCGAGCCGACCGCCAAAATGGTCTTTGCTCGTTACTATGCCCCATGGGATATCACCTTCAGCACCGGCCTCTATATCGATGACCTCGACGCCGACGTGAATGCTCTCCTCGTCCGCCTCGGCTCGCTCGGCGCCGGCGTCCTCGCTGTAATGGCACTGCTGTCCTTTCTGATGGCCAGCGACATCTTGAGCGCACTCCGCCGGCTGCAGGCACGTATGCATGCCATTGCCAATGGCGCACTCGATGAGAATGTCGGCGAAACCGATCGCGGCGACGAAATCGGCCGCATGGCCGAAACGCTGGAAATGCTGCGCCAGACCTCGCTGACCGCCCGCTCCCTCGAAGCCGAGCAGGCCAAGTTGAAACAGATGAGTGAAGCCGAGAAGCGCGACGCGCTGATTGCCCTCGCCGATCGTTTCGACTCCTCCGTCGGTCAGTTGGTCGGCCTCATGGCGTCCGGTTCCACCGAACTCGAAGCCACCGCGCAGTCGATGAGCGGCACCGCCGCCCGCACCAATGACCAGGCCGGCATCGTCAACACTGCCGCCTTGCAAGCTAGCACCCGCGTGCAGACGGTCGCCGCCGCCGCCGAGGAACTGTCATCGTCAATCGCCGAGATCGCGCGTCAGATGGCGCAGTCGGCCAAGATCACCACCCACGCCGTCGACAGCGCCCGCCGCACCGACACCATCGTGCGTGCCCTCGCCGACGGTGCGCAGCAGATCGAGCATGTCGTCGAACTGATCTCCACCATCGCCGGCCAGACCAACCTGCTGGCGCTGAACGCAACGATCGAAGCAGCCCGTGCAGGCGATGCAGGCCGCGGCTTCGCCGTCGTCGCGACCGAAGTAAAGAGCCTTGCCGGCCAAACCGCCGACGCCACCAAGGAGATCAGCACCCGCATCGCGCAGATTCAGAGTGCGACCAAGGAAGCGGTCGACGCGATCCAGGGCATCACTGCGACGATCGAAGAGGTCAGCGCCATCGCCACCACGATCGGCTCGGCCATTGAGGAACAAGGTGCAGCGACCGCGGAGATCGCCCGCAATGTCACCCAGACCGCGCAGGCGACGCAGGACGTCACTACCAATATTGGCGGCGTCAGCGCTGCCGCGCATGAGACCGGCGACGCTGCAGGCATGGTGCTCAACGCCGCTTCCGGCCTATCGAAACAAGCCGAGCAATTGTCCGGCGAAGTCACGACGTTCCTCGCCGGCGTGCGGGCTGCCTAAGCATGACGAACTAAACCCCATTGAATGAAAGGCGCAGTCAGCAATGACTGCGCCTTTTTCATTTCAGGACCTGACGAAGCGGCACATGCTGAAAGGGATGCATTGCAACCCGTGATTTACCATTGGTAAGCAGATTGACGGTATCATTGTCTGGCCACTCTCACGCCGAGGTCCAGATGAGTCTGCTCAGTAACTTCACGATCCGCACCAAGCTCGTCAGCATGGTCGCGGTCTCTGCCATTGCGGTCTGCGCCGTCATCGCGGTCGCCGCTTCGCTTAGTCAGAAGCGGATGATGGAGGATCGGATTTTGCAGCTCCGCACCGCCGTCGATCTTGTCACTGGCCTCGCGCAATCGCTCCAGGACGAAGTTGAAGCAGGCAAGATGAAGTTGCCCGAAGCCGAAGATCAGCTTCGCCTGCGCAGCCGGCGCATGTTGTTCGACAAGGGACAGGGCTACGTGCTCGCCTATCGCGCCGACTCCACCGTGATGGTCCACGGCACGCTGCCGAAGCTCGAAGGCACCATCACCAACGGCAAGGATTCCAATGGCGTCCTGATCGCCTCCGCCGTCATCGCCGCCGCCAACAGCAAGCCTGAAGGTGCGACCGCGACCTATCTGTATCCACGTCCTGGACAGGATGAGCCCCGACCGAAAGTCGTGTTCGCCCGTAAATTCGCGCCGTGGAACGTCGTCATCAGCATTGGCGTCTATGTGGACGACCTCGATGCCGACATGAACGCCCTGCTGATGCGGCTCGGCTCTATTGGTGCCGGCGTGCTCGCACTTATGGCGCTGCTGTCCTGGCTGATTTCCAGCGACATTCTGGGCGCACTGCGCCGGTTGCAGTCACGCATGCATGACATCGCCAATGGCGCGCTCGACGCCAAGGTTGAGGAGACTGATCGCGGCGACGAAATCGGCCGCATGGCGGAAACGCTGGAGATGCTGCGCCAGACATCGCTGACGGCGCGCTCCCTCGAGGCCGAGCAGACAAAAATGAAAAGCCTCAGCGAAGCCGAAAAGCGCGATGCGCTCATCGCTCTCGCCAATCGCTTCGACGCATCCGTCGGCCAGCTGGTCGGACTGATGGCGTCGGGTTCGACCGAGCTCGAAGCCACCGCGCAATCCATGACGGGCACGGCCGATCGGACCAACCAGCAGGCCACGATGGTCAGCTCGGCTGCGACCGAAGCCAGCACGCGCGTGCAGACGGTCGCATCTGCCGCCGAGGAGCTATCCTCGTCGATCACCGAGATCGCACGTCAGATGGCCCAGTCCGCCAAGATCACGTCGCACGCGGTGGATAGTGCACGCCGCACCGATACCATCGTGCGGGCGCTGGCGGATGGCGCACAGCAGATCGAACATGTCGTCGAGCTGATCCAAACCATCGCTGCCCAGACCAACCTCCTCGCTCTGAACGCCACCATCGAAGCTGCGCGCGCTGGCGATGCCGGCCGCGGCTTCGCGGTGGTCGCCACCGAAGTGAAGAGCCTCGCCGGGCAGACCGCCGATGCCACCAAGGAGATCAGCACGCGCATCGCGCAAATCCAGAGCGCGACCAAGGAAGCCGTCGATGCCATCCAGGGCATCACGGCCACCATCGAGGAAGTCAGCGCCATCGCCACGACGATCGGCTCGGCCATTGAGGAGCAAGGCGCGGCGACTGCCGAAATTGCTCGCAACGTGACGCAGACAGCGCAGGCGACCCAGAACGTCACCACCAATATCGGCGGTGTCAGCTCGGCAGCGCACGAGACCGGCAACGCTGCGGGCATGGTGCTGAGTGCGGCAACCGGCCTGTCGAAACAGGCCGAGCAACTGTCCGGCGAAGTCAAAACCTTCCTCGCCGGCGTTCGCGCCGCCTGACGCAGATATCCCTCAAGCACGAAGGGCGCGGTCAGCAATGACTGCGCCCTTCGCTATTTTAGGAGTAACTGCCGATCAACGCGCGGTGAAGCCGCCGTCCACCGGCAGCGCAACGCCCGTGATAAAGGAGGCATCGTCCGAACCGAGCCACAGCGCGGCATGCGCTACATCCTCGGCCTTGCAGAGACGGCCCATGGGCACCGCCGCCAAAAGCTTGGCCTCGTTGGCCGCAGCTTCCGCTGCGACGCCCGAGCGGCCGGTGAAACCGAGCTTCATCGGCGTATCCGCAAGACCCGGGCAGATCACGTTGACGCGGACCTGATCGGGAGCGAATGCCTGTGCCAGCGACTTGGTGAGGCCGACCACAGCGAACTTAGCAGCCGAATAGATCGGGCTCATCATGGAGCCGACAATGCCCGACACCGACGAGGTGAAGATCACCGAGCCGCCGCCGCGCTTGCGCATGTGCTTGATCACTTCGCCGGCCGCCAGCGTCGCCGAGGTGACGTTGAGCGCCATCGCAAATTCATAGGCCGTGAGGTCGAGATTCTCGACGCCGGCCGGACCCGGCGTGCCGGCATGAGCCCAGAGGATATCGATACCGCCAAGTGCGGCAGCCGCCTCGTTGATTGAACTCTTCATCTGTTCGGTTTTCGACAGATCGGCCTGGATGGTGGTGAGCTCATAACCCAGCTTCTTCATGTCGGATTTGAGCTGCGCGAGCGCGTCCGCATTGACGTCAATGGCGGCGACCTTGGCGCCTTCCTTGAGGAACAGTTCGACGCCGGCGCGTCCCATGCCCGATGCAGCAGCGGTGACGGCGGCGAGTTTGTTGGCGAGACGCATTCTGTTGTCCTTGTGATGGTTTTGATATCGCGGTTCAGAAAAAGAAAAACGCGCAGCGCGGGGTCACCGACATCTGCGCGTTCTCATCGTTCGTTGCTGCAGCCGTTACTTGATCAGCGGGCAACCGCCGTCCTTGATCGGACGGAAGGCCGTGTCGGCCGGGATCGTCGCCAAAACATTGTAATAATCGTACGGCTTCTTCGACTCAGCGGGCTTCTTGACCTGGAGCAGATACATGTCGTGCAGCACGCGGCCGTCTTCACGCAGCGTGGTCTTGCCGAACAACGGATCGTCGAACGTACCCATCTCGCGGATCGCCTTCACGACCGCCGCGCCATCCTTCGGCGAGCCAACCTTGGCGACCGCCTTCAGATAGGTGAGCGACGCCGAATAAGCGCCGGCCTGGTTCATACTGGGATAACGGCCGTTGTTGCGCTTGGCGAACCGCTCGCCAAAGGTGCGGGTCTGCTCGTTCAGATCCCAGTAGAAACCCTCAGTGAGCTGCAGGCCCTGCGCCGTGTTGAGACCGAGAGAGTGGATATCCGAAATGAACATCAGCATGCCGGCAAGCTTCTGGCCGCCCTGCACGATGCCGAATTCAGACGCCTGCTTGATCGCCTTGATGGTGTCGCCGCCGGCATTTGCGAGCGCGATGATGTCGGCCTTCGATGCCTGCGCCTGCAGCAGATAGGACGCGAAATCGTTCGAGTCTGTCGGATGCTTGATGCTGCCGAGCACCTTGCCGCCATTGGCATTGATCACCGCGGTGGCATCGCGCTCCAGCGACGCGCCGAGTGCGAAGTCGACGGTGAGGAAGAACCAGCTTTTGCCGCCGGCCTTGGTCATGGCGTCGGCCGTGCCGTGCGCCAGTGCCCAGGTGTCATAGGTCCAATGCACCGAGTTCGGGGTGCAAGCCTTGCCGGTCAGGTCCGAGGTACCCGACGCCGTGAACAGTGCGACCTTGTTGAGCTCGGCCGTCAGCGGCGCGACGGCCAGCGACGTAGCGCTGGTCGGAATGTCCACGAGAACATCGACCCCTTCGGTCTCGTACCACTTGCGAGCAATGTTACGCGCGATGTCCGGCTTGTTCTGCGGATCGCCCTGGATCACTTCGACTTTGAACTTGTCCGCGCCCGGGAGCTTGTTGAAGTCCTCGACAGCCATCTTGGTGGCATCGAACGAGCCCATGCCGCCGATATCCGAGAAGATGCCGGACATATCGGCGAGAACGCCAAGCTTCACCGGCGTCTGTGCCGACGCCATCGGCGCGGACAGCAATCCGAGCGACAGCGCCACGGCTGACACGGCAACAGTATTGCGAATGGTCATCTATTCCTCCCCTGACAAATTCCGTGATCCCCCTGGCAAGGCGCCAGCCCGGCAATCACGTGAATAATTCTTGTTTATGAATTTATAAGACCTATACGTGAATTGTAAGTCAAGACCACCGCCGCCGATCTGGATCGCTTCAAGGACGTTTCAGCGATACAGGGGCCAACCAGAACGCGCAGAATCGCAAGCGTGTCGCGACGCGTGACGTGCCAACAAGGAAGAATGAGATTTCCAATGCTGGTCAGACAAGCTGCCAACGTCCTTGAATTGATGGAGTATTTCGCCCGGCGCAAACGCCCCGCAACGCTCGCCGAAATTTCGGACGACCTCGGCTGGCCGCGCTCCAGCACGTTCAATCTCGTCGGCACCATCGCCGACAAGGGCTGGCTCTATGAGCCCCGTGCGCGCAACGGCTACTATCCCAGCCCCCGCTGGCTAATGCTTGCCCGCGCTGTCGCAGATGCCGAGCCGCTCCCGGACGCGGCCCATGCGCTGGTGACCGAAATCGCCGACCAGACCGGCGAAACGACCGGCGTCGCCGCCCTCGCCGGCACGTCAGCAATCTTCCTGGATGTCGTCGAGTCCACGCATTCGGTGCGCTACTTCGCGCAGATAGGCGACCGCGTTCCGGTCCATGCGAGTTCGGTGGGCCGCGCCATTCTCGAGCAGCATTCGCCCGAGGAACGCAAGGCGATCTATCGCAAGATCAAGTTCGAAGCCTTCTCCCACACGACACCGACAACGGCAGAGGCGATCGAGGACGAACTCAGAGAGGCGGCCGAGCGCGGCTATCAGCAAAGTTCATCGGAATATATCGCCGACCTCGCGGGCGTCGCCGTGCCCTTGCCGGTGCAACATCGCCGGTTGTCGCTCGTGGTTGCCGGTCCGACGTCGCGCTGCCTGACACGGCGTCCCGAAACGGCAGCCATCATTCAGAAGCTGATACAGAGATTCGCATCCGAACTCGCGTCAAGTTAAGCCCCGCACAATGCGGCGAGCGCTGCGCTTGAGCCACAGACGTCGTTAGTTGCTGTTGTTGTTCTGGTTCGGGAATTCGACCGAATTGTTCTGCTTGCCGGTGCCGAATTCGAAGATCTTGCGGAACACGCCCGGTGCCATGGCCGAGATCGGATTGACGCGCAGCACCGGCGCACCGGGCGTACCGACGACTTCGTAAGTGACGCCGATCAGGCCTTCATTACTGCCGCCGCCGAGAAACAGTCCGACAATCGGAATCTGGCCGAACATGTTGTTCAGCCCATACATCGGCACAAAGGTGCCGCTCATCCGAACCTGGTTGAGCGGGTAATCGATGCTGCCCTCGATGGTCGCACCGACGGTCGGGCCTTTGACAACGCCGTCCCGAATGGTGAGCTGGCCGTTTTGCCGCGTGAACTCGGCACGCAACCGCGAGAACGCGACGCTGCTCTGCGCCGCGTTCTGCCCGCCTCCGGCAACACTGGCCAGTTGCGCCTCACCCTTGACGTTGAAGTCGCGGATATTGATCAGCCCTTCCTTGGCGCGGGTATCCGACGACGGCGGATCCATTGCCAGTGCGAGCTGGCCTCCCGACATCTTGGAATAGGTGTCGGTCGCGCGCAGGAAGGCGCCGGCATCGTTGGTCTCGATATAGATGACGTCACGGCCGGCCCCCTGGGAGCGCCCGCGCATGTCGCCCGTCAGCGGTGTGTCGCGTCCGAGCTTTCCGCTCAGGGAGAATTTCTGGATCGTGCCGTTGCGCCGCGAAATCTTGGCATCGACGCTACGAACCGCCTCGCCGTAGTAACCAGCAACAGCGCCGAGCTTCACGTCAATATCGAAGTCGACCGATTTGGTTTTGCTCTTGGGATCCCCATCCTTGCCTGAAATCGCCGATTTCAGGAAGCCGCGGCCGTCGAACACGTCGCCACGCATCGTGACTTTCAATACGCCATCCGGACCACGGTCTGCCTTCAACGACGTCTTGTCGCCCTCAGACGGCGAATAGGTTGGGAAGTTCACACCGACGAGGTCACCGTTCTGATCGACTTCGACGGAGCCCTTGATCGAAGCCCCACCGCCATCGACGACGATATCTTCCAGACGGGTTGTGTCGCCCTTCTTCACGACGTTGAAGACAGCGCGAGCGCTCTTGCCGGGCAGCTTCATCCAGCCCGGCAGGATATTGTCGAGCTTCAACGGCGTCAGATCGGCGTCGACCCCGAGCTTGCTGTCACGGTCCCCGGAGCCAATCTTGCCGACAACCTTGATCGGGAGATTGCCGACCACCGCCGGTCCGAGGTCCACACCGAGCCGCGCGCGGCTTGCATCGTCGAGCGTCGCGTTGAGACGCACATCGGCATCGCCATCGGTCGGCTTGCGATAGTCGAGCGATGCCGCCTGCCCGTTGATCTTGACGTCACCCTTGACCTGATAGCCCTGATTGTTCGCTGTGACCTTCAGCGAATTGGCTTCGAGCTTCTGGTTCATCACCAGCTTGTCGGCGGAAAATGCCGTCAGATCCGCGGTGATGTTGTAGGTCGTATCGGCCTTGGTCAGTTCGTGCTGGATAGGCATGCCCATGGCGACCTGAGCGGTCACATTGCCCTTGGTGGTCGCCGGGTCGAGCATGTTGCCGGTGACTTCGCTCAGACGGTTGGAGTTGAGGACATCGGCCACCGCCGCCACCGGTCCCTCCAGTTTGAAACGCACGCGAGCTGGCGATGGCTTCGGCGCCATATCCGGAACTTCGAACACGATATCGCTGAGATTGAGCTTGCGTCCGCCCGCGGTCTCGGAGTTTGCCTGACCGATTGTCACGGTCGCGGTCCGTCCCGTGACGCGCGCGCGCAAATCGCCGTCGCGGATCACCGGCATGCCATCTACCGGATGCAGCGCCACGCCATTGGCGAGGATTTTCACCGACAGCCCCTCATCGGGGATTGGCGGCCCGCGCCGTGTAAGGTTCTTGGTTGGCGAATTGACCCCGATCTCGATGCTCTGAAGCTGCCCGCCCTCGATGCGTTCGGTAACCCATTCGCGTACTTCAGGCACGATCAGGATCGGCCACATGCGCTTGAGCGCCGAGGCCGACATCGGCGTTCCCGCAAAGCCGAGGGTCATGCGCGGCTCGCCCGCGTAGTCAATGCTGCCTGTGCCGGCGACGCCGATCTCGCCGTTGCTGATATTCGCCCGCGTCAGCAAAACCCGGCGGTTGTCGGAATCGAAACGTAAGCCAATGTCGATGCTGTTGAAGATCAGCGGCGCTTCACCCGGACCTCCGCCCAATACGATGGTTCCGCCGCTGATCCCTGCCTGCCACGAGTCGGTCGCGCCATTGGGGGGCTCGACATGGGCAAGCGAAGTGACGCGGTTCTCACCGGACACGAACTTGAACGGCGCCAGCAGCACACGGCGGCCGGCATCCCACTCGACGCTCAGCTCCGCCTGATCGATCGGCATCGGATAATCCGGCGTGTCGTTATCGACGATGTTGCCGGCGCCTGCTGTGAGCTTGCCGCGGAAATAGGTCGGGAGGCCGTCGCGCCCGATTTCGCCCCTCAACTCACCGGTCAGCGGCAGATCGGCGCTGTAAGTCAGATCCTTCATGCGCAGCGCGAGCAGGATATTCCGGGTCGAGACCTTGTCGGCCCGCAGACTGACCGCACGCACGCCATTGGCTGGCGCGCCGACCGTGACGCCGAGTGTCCATGGGGCCTTGCCGCCTTCGCCCACTGTCATCATGACGCCGCCGCCGCTCGGTCGGCGCAGGGTCAGGCTGATATTGTTGAAGTCCCACGTATTGCCGCGCTGCTGGTCATCAACCACCAGCTTGCCGTTCTTCAGACCGATCTCGTTGAGGTTCTGTCCGTCGAGGCCCGACAGGGTCAGGCTATCGAGCCAATCGAGACCCGCAAGCAAGCCGGTGGATGCCTCGCGCTTGTCAGCAGGGGGCTGCGGAATCTGGACCACCGGCGGCTGCGGCTGCCGCGGGAAAGTGAGTTCCGATTGTCGGCCCGGACCGAGCCACGACCCTGGTGTACGCGGCGATGCGACACCCGTCGCAATCGGGCGAGCATTCTCGCCGGTCGACACCGTCACCTGCCCATCCGGCGTAATGCGCACAGCCAGCACGACATCGACCAGGTTGAGGCTTTCGGCGCGCAAGCGGCCCATCATCATGGCAGCAGCAGAGAGACGGACTTCGGCCTTCGGAGCACTGGCCACGACGGCGTGATCACGATCGCGGACGACGATGTCGCGGATACGCACAGCCATCCGGACCCGCCCGGCGCGTTCGATCTGCGTGCCGCCAACTTCGACCGTATTACCCTGCCCGATATTGTCCTGGATCGCCTCGACCAGCCACGGTGTGGCCATGTCGAAATTGATCGGGCCTGCGCCCAGCCGGACCCACAAGGCGCCAAAGCAAACACCAAAAATAATCAGAAGGATGCCGAGAACAGCCGCGATCCGCTTGACCCATCGACCGCCGAACAGCCAATCGCGAACCGCAACGAGTCGATCGCCGAAACGGTGCCAGCCACTATCTTTCTTGGACAGCAAGCGGCGTGCACGGTGATGCCCGGCCTCGTCATGCTGATGATCCCAATCGGCATCATCCCATTGCAAGGACTCGTCATCGGCGCGCGATCGATACGCTTGTGGCGGCTTATTTCTGGCCATTGCCTCTCGGTGCTGGCGCTGACTATGAGAATGATCGTCACCGGCCCTTCGCGCATCGACAACCGACGAGCGCTTTTCTGCCGGCATCGCTGCCAATCCTCGGTTTGAATTATAACTCGTCGTGCGGTCGTTGCGGCGCCCCTATGGCGCACGGAACGTGTGTTGCGTCGAATCCTTTGTAACCATACTCCGAGACCAGCATATTTGGGCCAGCGCATTTGCACCGCAACGTGCCGCCACCCGATCGCCGGTGCTTTGCAATGTCATCACACTGAGCCGCTGAAAGCGACGAAAGGAAGGCGTATGTCCAAGAAATCGCGCAAGAATCCCTCGAAACGAGCCATCTGTACAGTGGCAGAAAACGCATCGGGCGCGAAAGCCGAATTGACGCTGGAAACTGCGGCCAAGCGCCTCGTCCGGCGCGCCGCGCAATTGAACCGCTGAACGCGAAGAAAGGAACATCCATGGCCAAGAAAGCCAGCAAGAAACCCGCCAAGGCCGCCGCCAAGAAAACGGCCAAGACTGCTTCTCCCTCGAAGGCGAAGAAGCCTGCCAAGGCTGCGACAAAGTCCCCAGCCAAAAAGGCTGCCGCCAAGCAAGCCAAGCCTGTGGCGAAAGCCGTGTCCAAGGCGCTAGCCAAGCCAGCCGCCAAAGTCGCGAAGGCTCCTGTCGCCAAAAAGGCTCCAGCGACTAAGACGATCGCCGCGAAGGCGTCGCCCAAAGCAGTTGCGAAGCCTGCGCCGCCCTCCGTGGCGGCACCGAAAGCAACTCGCGAGAAAATCGCACCGGCGCCTAGTATCGCAGCCGAGGGGGCCAAGGCTCCGGCCTTCCAGTTGCCCCGTGACGGCGGCGCCACGGTCTCGCTGTCGGACTATGCTGGCCAGAAGCTGGTGATCTTCTTCTACCCCCGCGCCAGCACTCCGGGCTGCACCAAGGAAGCCATCGACTTCACCCGCCTGTCCGCCGACTTTCAGGCAGCCAACGCCGCCGTGCTTGGCGTCTCGGCCGACCCGCTAAAGGCTCAGGAGTCGTTCCGCGACAAGTTCGCGCTGGGAGTTCCGCTGCTGTCGGATGCGACACAATCGATGCTGAAAGCCTATGGCGCCTGGGGCGAGAAATCCATGTACGGCAAGACCTTCGAAGGCGTTCTTCGCACCACGGTTTTGATCGATGCAAAAGGCAACGTTGCGAAGATCTGGCACAGCGTCAAAGTGGACGGACACGCAGACGCGGTGCTCGAAGAGGCACGTCGGATTTGATCAATGTCATTTGCTCAAAATTAACCATGAAGGGCTCAAATCGCCTCCGTTGAGCCAGCCGACGAGTCTCCGGCTGGCATCAGGAGTGCTGATGTCGAACCGCCCTACCCAATATGCCGAGTACCCTCAGCACCACGCACATGACCATGGACGGCCACAGGCGCGCCGCGTCGGGCCGGTCAAGGCGCCGCCCCCGAAAGCCAATCAAAGCGACTATACGATTGCTCATGGCGGCAAGCAGGTCCGCATCGGGCCTGTGGTGTTCTGGATCGTCGTCGGCACGGTGACCGTGCTGGGAGCATGGTCTGCGGCCACAGCCACTTACTTTGCCTTTCGCGACGACGTGCTGACCAAGCTCATCGCGCGCCAGGCGGACATGCAATATGCCTACGAAGATCGCATCGCCGAACTCCGCGCCAAGATCGACCGTACCACCAGCCGCCAGATGCTGGACCAGGAGCAGTTCGACCAGAAGCTCGATCAGGTCATGCGCCGGCAGACCACGCTGGAATCGCGCGCCACGGCGCTCGGCACCATGCCCGATCTGTCTGTTACAGGCTCGATCGGCAAGCCGCCGGCCCGTGGCGCCGCGATCGAGCCTACGACATCGATCCCCAAGCCGTCGCCGATCAGCGACACGGTGACCTTCGTGGCGCCGCCGGATCGCGAAGCGCGGCTTGAGTCCCGCACGCCTGCGCTCACCGCCCAGCAACCCAACCAGTTCGCCAAACTCGGCGGCGTCGACAATGTGATTGGTCGCCTGCAGGCCTCGCTCGATCAGGTCGAGAGCCGCCAGATTGCGACACTCGCCGCGGCTGAAGAATCCATGGACTCCAAGGTTCGCCGCATGCGTGGCGCGATTTCGGACCTCGGGCTCAATATGGCGAAACTCGAATCCGCCACACCGCGCGCGCCCATGGGCGGCCCGTTTGTGCCGGTCAAGCTATCTTCAAGCGCGGATCCGTTCGAACGCCAGCTCTACCGTATCCACGTGACCCGCGCGCAGATGGACAAGCTCAACCGGACGATGGCGCTGGTGCCCTATCGCAAGCCGGTCGTCGGCGAGGTCGAATTCACCTCAGGCTTCGGCGTCCGTAGCGATCCGTTCCTCGGCCGCCCCGCAATGCATACGGGCCTCGATTTCCGCGGCGCCACGGGCGACCCGATCCGCGCCACGGCCAACGGCCGCGTCGTTTCCGCGGCCTATGCCGGCGGTTACGGCCGCATGGTCGAGATCGACCATGGCAACGGATTGTCGACCCGCTACGGCCATATGTCCGTGATCAACGTCAAGGTCGGCGATATCATCAAGATCGGCCAGGTGATCGGCCAAGTGGGCTCGACCGGCCGCTCCACCGGTCCGCATCTGCACTATGAAACCCGGATTGACGGCGAGGCCGTCGACCCGCAGAAATTTCTCCGTGCCGGCGTGCGCCTCAACGCAGGCTAATTGCAGCATGCGGGGCATTGTTGCCCTGCCCCTGATGTGATTGAAGCGGGTCTCCGTCAAATCCGAGGCAGCCCGTTGAAATCCCCCCGACGCATCGGTCCCCGTTTCCCCCGTCTCGGCCGGTTCTATTTCCGCGCCACACGACGGGTCGCGACTTGGGCGATGACGCTGGCAGGTTTTCACGCCAACGACTCCCATTTCACGGTCCGTCGCATCGTAGAGATCCGCGCCAAGCTTGCGCGCGGTGAGACGGTTCTACTCGCCGGCCTCGGACTGCCCGGCACGCACAATTCGGGCGTGGCGCTGGTCGAAGTCACGCAGGCTCACGGTCCGCGCCTCATCATCAACAACGAAGAAGAGCGCTTCTCGGGCGACAAGCACACCACGCAATATCCGCGCGCAGCACTCGATGCGATGCGCGTCACGCTGCAAGCGATGGGCCGTGACGTCGCCGATATCGATGCATGGCTGACGACCTGGGACTATCCCGATCTGCTCGGCACCCTGGTGCGAAGCATCGTCGAAGAACTGCCCGACGGATTGAAGCTGCTGCGCACCAAGAACTCCGTCAGCTTCGACGCAAGACGCCTCGAGCAGATGACGCGGACCCCGAAGCTGCTCCGCAAGCAATTCGGCCTGCCCGCGCGCGTCCCACTAGTGATGATGCCGCACCACGATAACCATGCCTGGTTCTCATTTGCAGCGTCGCCATTCGATGACAGCACTGAGCCGGTCGCTATCGCCGTCCTCGACGGAACCGGTGATCAGGGCTCGATCTCGCTCTATGCGGCCGAGAACGGCGAGATGAAGCGGCTATATTGCAATAACAGCGTGTTCGACTCCCTCGGTGCGTTCTACAGCGTCATCTCGTCGACACAGGGCGGCTGGACTTGGCTCTCCAGCGAGGGCCGCTATATGGGCGCGGCCGCCTGGGGCGACATGGATCGCGCCAGCAATCCGTATTACGCACGCTTGCGCGAGGTGCTGCATTTCGGTGCAAATGGTGAGATCCAGCTCAACCGCGCCATGGGCAACTGGTACTGCGACCCGTTCGAGGCGCCTTACAAGTCCGCATTGATCAAGATTCTCGGCGAGCCGCTCAAACCAGATCAGCTCTGGAATCCGGACGCCGTGCTGCGCGTCGAAGATATCCAGCACCGGCCGGATACGCAGGACCGTCTCGATAAAGCGGCAGCGACGCAGCTTGTGTTCGAGGACGCGATGAAGCACGTCGTCGATCATCTGCTGCGCACCACCGGCGCGCATCGGCTGGTGCTCACCGGTGGCGTGGCGCTGAACGCACTCGGCAATATGCGGCTGCTGCAGCATTTCGACGAGGCGTGGTTCACTCAGGCTCAGGGGCGTGCAAAACGGCTGCATCTCTGGATCCCGCCGACGCCCGGCGACCCTGGCGTGACCATCGGCGCCGCCTGGATGTTCGCGCATCTCATCGGCGCGCCACGCGGCGCCGCGATGACGCACGCGTTCTATTGCGGCGATGCGCCGACACAGAGCGACATCACCGCGGCACTGCAGGCTGACGACATCAAGACACAGACAATCGGCAATATCTCAACGCCTGAGGGCTGCGATACAATTGCCGACCTGATGGCCTTCATGGTCGCTCAGAGCGGCATCATCGCGCTCTATCAGGGCGCGGCGGAGACCGGCCCACGTGCGCTCGGCCATCGCTCGATCCTCGCCAATCCCTGCGACGCCGGTACGCGCGAACGGCTCAATGAACGCGTGAAATATCGCGAGGCGATCCGCCCCTTGGCGCCGATGGCGACGCTTGACGCGGCGCACGAGTATTTCGATTTGCTGGAGGGCGCGTCTGACGCGAACTACAACGCCTACAATTACATGGTGCTGACGGCGCAATCGAAGCCTCATGCACGGGAGAGAATTCCGGCCGTTATCCATGCCGATGGCACCGGACGTATCCAGATCGTCCGCGCCGAGGATGATCCGCTCACTCATGCCTATCTCAAGGCGCTCGGTCGCCATATCGGCGTCGAGCTGTCGGTGAATACCTCATTCAACGTCGCCGGCCCGATTGCACAGACGCCGCAGCAGGCCGTCGAGACCCTGCGCCGTTCGGCGGGTCTCGACGTGGTGCTGATGGTTGCGAGCGACGGTCAGGTGACTGCCGCCTGGCATGGCGGCACCCGCGACAGCGGCCGCTTCACGGCTTGGCTGTCGGAGTGGACACGCAGCCGCAGTTAGACCTTGCCGATCTTCCTTGCGACGGCAACCAGACGCGCGCTGTCCTTGGCCACGAACGCCGCGAACTCTTCCGAGTCCTGATAGGCGGGCATATTGCCGGCAGCCTCGAACGTCTTCGTGACTTCCGGATCGCTCATCGCCTGCTTCATGGTCTCGCGCAACTTGGTCACGACCGGTGCGGGCATTCCCTTCGGCGCAAACAGGCCGGCCCAGATGTAGAATTCGACATCGGGATAGCCCAGTTCCTTGAACGTCGGCAGACTCGGGAAGGCAGCGAGGCGTTCGCCGCCGAAGTTTGCGAGAACACGCAATGTCCCGGCATCCACATGTTGCTTGAGCGTGCCCGGCGCCGAGGCCAGCGCCTGGATTTGGCCACCCAGGAGATCGCTGATCGCAGGCGTTGCGCCGCGATAAGGGACGTGGAGCAGCTTGATGCCGGCGGCGATCGCAAACATCTCCATCGAAACGTGCAGCGTACCGAACGGACCCGACGATCCGTACGATATCGCTCCGGGACGCGCCTTGGCGTCGGCGACGAATTCCTGAATCGTTTTCCAGGGCGCACTAGCCGGCACGGCGAACAGGGTCGGATCTGCGAGCACGCGCGCAACAGGCTGCAGTTGATCGACTTCATAGGCGACCGGCCGATCGTAGATGCGATCCGACTCAGGCAGCACCGCGAGCGACGACAGCGTCATCAGCAGCGTATGCCCGTCAGGCTGCGCGCGGGCAACGGTCGCGTTGCCGAGCGAGCCGCCGGCGCCGCTGCGGTTGTCGATGATGACCGGCTTGCCGAGGACCTTCTGCATATAGCTCGCGACCGGACGCGCGGCGATGTCGGCCTGCCCGCCGGCCGGAAATGGCACGACCATGGTGATGTTGCGGCTTGGCCAGGCTTCCTGCGCGCGTACGCCCTGACCGGTCAAAGCGAGCGTCGACAGGCCCCCGAGGCCTGCAATGAAGTCACGACGTTTCATACTTGTCTCCCGTTTTGTTTTTAAGCAACGCATTGGTTTCAGTCGCATCCAGGGGACGACGCACCATCTCGGGAGACAGCGCCTGCGCGCCTTGGAGCGCTCTCAAAGCTCTAAGTTGTTGAAGTTCGCAGAATTGAGCGTGGGGCAGATGATGCCCCGCGCCTCTTCATCAAAACCGCAACCGATGTAAGCTTAATCAGCCGACCGGGTTTTCGAGTTTGCCGATGCCGCTGACCTCGATCGTAACCACGTCGCCCTTCTTCAGGAAGCGCGGCGGCGTGAAGCCGAGGCCGACGCCAGCCGGCGTTCCGGTCGCGATCAGATCGCCCGGCTCCAGCGTGATCCCTGCCGAGAGCGTCTCGATCAGCGTCGGAATGTCGAAGATGAGATCGGTCACCGACGCATCCTGGCGCTTTTCGCCATTGACGGATGTCGTCAGTCGCATTTTCGTCGGGTCGGGCATCTCGTCAGCGGTCAGGATCGCCGGACCCATCGGGCAGAAACCGTCGATGCCCTTGCCGATGAACCACTGACGATGCTTGTGCTGCAGCGTGCGTGCCGTGACGTCATTGATGATCGTGTAACCGAACACATGCGCCAGCGCGTCCTGCTTCTTGATGCCGCGGCCGCCACGCCCGATGACGACCGTCAGCTCGCCTTCGTAGTCGGTACTGTCGGTCGGATCGAGATAATTCGGAATCGACTTGCCGGAACCGATCACCGTGCTCGACGGCTTCGTGAAGATGACTGGCGCTTCCGGCACGACTTCCTTTGCCGAGGAGTCGAAACCACTACCCGCGAATTCCTTCGCGTGCTCATGATAGTTCTTGCCAACGCAAAACACGTTGCGTGCCGGGCGCGGGATTGGCGCAAGAAGCTCAACGCTGGCGACAGGAAGGGGCGCGCCCGCTGAAGCGGTAAGCGTACCCTTCAGGCTATCGAAATTGGCAATTAGCGCAATCATATCGGGGGCAACGTCGCGCGGCAGCGGCGAGACCTGAGTGAGCGCCTGATCTGCAATGCCGACCGTGGCCCGGCCCTCGTGCAGGAAAGTAACAAGGTGCATTCTTCCTCCTGATATGTCTGCTTGTCGGCGAACGGATCGCCGGCATCTTCTAAAGATACACCTATCTTCGATAGAAGATTTTGGCAAGCTGATCATCCCGGCTATTTATTCTTTAGAAGACGCACGCGGTCATCTGCCGCAGCAGGATGTGACATGGCGGGCAACGGCGCCTAAGATGGAATCACCGGCGGATTACATCCGCGAATGACATTGGAGCAGCACCCGATATGGCGAAACCGGCGACGCGGAAGGTCGTTCGTGAAGACCCCGTCAGTCGCGCATTCGGCGATCGGGTTCGCATATTGCGTGAACAGGCCAACCTGACCCTGGAGCAGTTCTCCAAGCAGTCCGGTGTCAGTCGGGCGATGCTGTCGAAAGTCGAGCGCGGCGAGAAGAGCCCGACGATCGGGGTCGCGCGACGTATCGCGCTGGCTCTGGAAACATCGTTCTCGACGCTGATGGGCGACGACGACGCGCCACGACGCGCCTTCGCTGTGGTGCGCAAGGATCAACGCCAGATCTTTCGCGATTCAAAGACGGGCTTCGAGCGCTTCCTGCTGTCGCCCGTCATGGCCGGCATGGCAGTGGAAGTCGTCCTGCATCACCTGCCCCCGAAAACCTCGACCGGCAAATTGCCCGCCTACCCGCAGGGCACATCCAAACACGTCCTTGCCACCCACGGACGCGTCACCGTGAGAACCAAGGATACCGAGACGGTTCTGGATGAGGGTGACTCGCTGTATTTCGAAGTCGACGTCGAGCACTGGTTCGAGAACAAGACTGCGCGCCGGTGTGAATACTACCTCGTGATTTCGGTGCCTCCGAGTTACGGACGACGCAGCGACGGCAAGGCCTAGCACGCGTCCGCAAGTTTGAAGGCCCTCGCTCACCTGCGAGCGAGGGACCTGTTGGCTAGCAGCCGATTTGAATCTGCCACACAATTACTTCTTCAGGCAGAGACCAACGGTTGGCGTCGTGGTGCACTTGGTGCCATCCGGTGCGCCGCCACTCGGGCAGACAACGGACACCAGCGTCTCCGTCGCCTCGCAGCTGATCGCGCCATCTGCCTGCACCGCGCGGAAGCTCACTGATGCCGCATCGCCCTTGTCACCCTTGGCGCCGGGCGTGCCCTGCGGACCTTGAGGTCCCTGTGCACCCGCCTGTCCCTGCGCGCCGGGAATGCCCTGAACGCCTTGCGCCCCCTGCGGACCGGCCGGCCCCTGCGCGCCGGTTTCGCCCTTCGGACCTGCTGGTCCGGGATCGCGGCCGCAGCCGCCCAGCATCAATGCAACGCCAACAGCAAGAATTGGAATGATCTTGTTCATGCCCCACACCCCGTTGAATTCGTGATACCGCGACATGCGGCGTCAGGATAAGCCAGCGCCGGATGTTGAGTTCCGGCATGCGGATGATATCGGGTGACAAGAAGAACGGAAGCGGCCGCGCAGCGACGCGACTGTTTCAAGACGCCGCAGACTTTGGCGGGCGGTTAGCTTGCTCAGCCGTCTCTCGGTTGCGAGATGAGCTCGATCATTTTGGCTTCGTCATCGTCTGGCGCGAAAGCCTTCGCCTTTTCATAGGCTTCAACAGCCGCTGCGCCGACCAGGGGCCTCGCCTGCAAAAGCTGCTCCGCCAATCTCACCGCATAGGCCGCATCCTTATGGCGCAGTGCAGCGGTGAAGGATGCGCCTGAATAATCGCGCGCCACCATTCGCGGCGCATGTCGCAGCACCTGTGGGCTTGCCGCAACGCCGCTCGCGATGGACTCCAGCACCAGCTTCATGTCCAGCCCGGCATGTTCTGCAATGGCCAGACCTTCGGCGAGCCCAGCGATATGGATTGCGCCCATCAGGTTGTTGATCAGCTTGTAAACCGTACCCGATCCGACGGGGCCGAAATGCCGGATCGTCGATCCGATCGGCGCCAGGAACGGCCGGGCCTTGTCGAGGTCCGCAGTATCCGCGCCGACCAGCAGCGTGAGCTTGCCGCTCGCAGCCGCATCCGGCAGACCGGTGACCGGACTATCGATATAGATCAGGCCGCGATCCTGCAGCGCCCTGGCAAGATCGAGCGCGTGCTGGTGCGACACCGTCGAACATTCGATCGCCAGCGCGCCCGCCTTCGCGGTTCGCCCGGCACCATCAATGCCGAGCCACACAGTCTGTGAAGCCTCGTCATCGGCGACCATCGTGACGATGGCATCGGCGCCTTCGGCTGCATCCGCCGGTGAAGCTGCCCAGCGTGCACCACGTGCGATCAGATCTTCTGCTTTCGCCCTGCTGCGATTCCAGACGGCAACGCTGAAGCCGGCTTCGAGATAGCAGCCGGCCATGCCGTGCCCCATGCGTCCCAAACCGATGAACGCAACATGGGGCATGGCTCAGTCCACGTCGTCGATGGCACCTGGCGACGTGCCGAAGGCGCGCTGCGCCAGCGTCGCCGCCATGAACTCATCAAGATCGCCGTCGAGCACGCCTGAGGTGTCCGACGTCTGCACGCCGGTGCGCAGGTCCTTCACCATCTGATAGGGCTGCAGCACATAAGAACGGATCTGGTGCCCCCAGCCGATATCGGTCTTGGCAGCCTGATCGGCAGCGGCCTTCTCTTCGCGCTTCTTCAACTCGATTTCGTAGAGTCGCGCGCGCAGCATGTCCCAGGCCTGGGCCTTGTTCTTGTGCTGCGAACGACCGGCCTGACAGACCACGGCCACGCCACTCGGAATATGCGTCAGACGTACGGCGGATTCCGTCTTGTTGACGTGCTGACCGCCGGCGCCGCCTGAACGCATCGTATCGACGCGCACATCGGACTCGTTGATGTCGATCTTGATGCTGTCGTCCACGACCGGGAAGATCGCGACACTCGAGAACGAGGTGTGACGACGGGCGTTTGAGTCGTAAGGCGAGATACGCACTAGACGATGCACGCCGCCCTCGGTCTTCAGCCAGCCATAGGCATTGTGGCCGGAGATCTGGATGGTCGCCGATTTGATGCCGGCTTCTTCACCCTGCGTCTCTTCGAGATACTCGATCTTGAAACCGTGCTTTTCAGCCCAGCGCGTATACATGCGCAGCAGCATCGAGGCCCAGTCCTGGCTCTCGGTGCCGCCAGCGCCGGCATGGACTTCGAGATAGGTGTCGAAGCGATCGGCCTCGCCAGAGAGCAGCGCTTCCAGCTCGCGGCGCGCGACCTCTTTCTTCAGCGCCTTGAGCGCATTCTCGGCTTCGGTCACCACGCCCTGATCGCCCTCGGCCTCGCCGAGCTCGATCATTTCGATATTATCGTCGAGTTCGCGCATGACCTTGCCGATGCCCTGAAGCGAATCCTCTAGCGAGGTGCGCTCCTGCATCAGCCGTTGGGCCTTTTGCGGGTCGTTCCAGAGATTGGGATCTTCGGCGAGAGCGTTCAGCTCTGCAAGTCGTGCCGTGGATGCATCGACGTCAAAGATGCCTCCTCAGCAGCCCGACTGACTGCTTGATCTCTTCTACGAGGCGTTCGATTTCAGCGCGCATGGAAACTCTGATCTGGCGGCATCAGCCGCAATACGAATGGTGATCGGGATGTAGCGGCGTGCGCGGCAAAGCGCAATCCGCAAGGATCTGCTGTGGGTCAGATGAGCCTCAATACAGCCCGCCCGTTCCCGGTCGCATGAAACTGCGGTCGGTTTCCGGCGACACCGAGAGCGAACGACCGTCCGCATCGGCGACACCGATCACAGAGTAGTTGTCCGGCGGCGCGGTGCCCGGCTTGAAGGCCTCGAGGATGGTGCGGCCGCCATCGCCCGGTCCGGCGCGCATGCCCGACTTGGCGTCGACGCGGATCAGCTTGATGCCGGCAGGCACGCGGAACGGCACGGCCGGCTTGTCGGCGAGCGCAAGCTTCATGAAGTCCTTCGCGATCGGCGCAGCCAGCGCACCGCCGGTGGCCTTGTTGCCGAGGTTCCGGGGCTTGTCGTAACCGACATAGATACCGACGACGACGTCAGGCGAGAAACCGATGAACCAGGCATCCTTCTCGTCATTGGTCGTGCCGGTCTTGCCGGCGATTGGCTTGCCGACTTCGCGGAGCACGGTCGCGGTGCCGCCCTGCACGACGCCTTCCATCATCGAGGTGATCTGGTAGGCGGTCATGGCGTCGAGCACCTGCTCGCGGCGGTCGACGAGCTGCGGCTCAGCTTGGTTCTTCCACCCCTCCGGCGCGTCGCAGCCGCGGCATTCGCGCTGGTCGTGCTTGAAAATCGTATGCCCGTAGCGGTCCTGAATACGGTCGATCAGCGTCGACTTCACGCGGCGGCCGCCATTGGCGAACATCGAATAGGCCGTCACCATCCGCATGACGGTCGTTTCACCGGCGCCGAGCGCGTAGGACAGATAATTCGGCAATTCATCATAGACGCCGAACCGCTTGGCATATTCGCCGATCAGCGGCATGCCGACGTCCTGCGCCAGACGCACCGTAACCGTGTTCAGCGAGCGCATGAGCGCGTTGCGCAGCGTCACCGGGCCGTAATACTTACCGGTCGAATAGTTCTCCGGACGCCACACCCCGGCGCCCTGCCCCTGATCGATCTCGATCGGCGCGTCGACCACGACGGTGGACGGCGTGTAGCCGTTGTCCATCGCTGCCGAATAGACCAGCGGCTTGAAGGATGAGCCGGGCTGACGATAGGCCTGCGTGGCGCGGTTGAACTGGCTCTGGTCGAACGAGAAGCCGCCGACCATGGCGAGCACACGTCCGGTCAAAGGATCCATCGCAACCATGGCACCGGACACTTCCGGATACTGCCGCAGCCGGAACTGGCCTTCGACGACGGAACCGTCCTTGTTTGTGAGCGGATCGACATAGATCACGTCGCCCGCGGCCAAAACCTGCGACACGGCCGTCGGTGTTTTGCCCTTTGTCGGGCCGGCGGCGGGTTTGGCCCAGCGCACGCCGTCCAGCGTGAGGATGCCGGTCTGGCGATCCTTGAGCACAGCACCGCCGAGTTCACGGCCCGGCTGAAAGCCGATCCGCGCCGACTGATCGCTGACATCCAGCACGACCGCGAGCTTCCACGGCGCGATGTCGGACAGCGCTTTGACCTCGGCGAGCTTCACGCCCCAGTCACCGGAAATATCGATCTTGTTGGTCGCTCCGCGCCAGCCACGCACCTCGTCGAAATTGATCAGGCCGTTGGTCATGGTCTTGCGCGCCATTACCTGCAGCTTGGGATCGAGTGTGGTGCGGACCGAGAGACCGCCTTCATAGAGCTTCTTTTCGCCGTAGCGTTCCAGGATGTCGCGGCGCACTTCCTCCGCAAAATACTCGCCGGCAAAGATGTGACCAGAACTGTTGCGGCCGGTGACGCTCAGCGTCTCCTTGCGCGCCTTGTCGGCATCAGCCTGCTTGATCCAGCCGTTCTCCAGCAGACGATCAACCACATAGTTGCGGCGCTCGGTGGCACGGTCGCGGTTCTTGATCGGATGCAGCGACGACGGCGCCTTCGGCAAAGCTGCGAGATACGCCGCTTCCGACACGGTCAGTTCGTTCACCGACTTGTCGAAATAGACCAACGAGGCGGCGGCGATGCCATAGGCACCGAGGCCGAGATAGATTTCATTGAGATACAATTCGAGAATCTTGTCCTTCGAATAGGTGCGCTCGATGCGCATCGCCAGCAAGGCTTCCTTGATCTTGCGGGTGAAGGAGACCTCGTTGGTCAGAAGGAAGTTCTTCGCAACCTGCTGCGTGATCGTCGACGCGCCCTGCGGCCGGCGGTTGGAGCCAAGGTTCTGCGCGTAAAGCACCATCGCGCGCGCCATGCCCGAATAATCGAGGCCACCATGCTCGTAGAAATTCTTGTCTTCGGCCGCGAGGAACGCGTTGATCACCAGCTTCGGCACGGCCTGAATCGGCAGATAGAGCCGGCGCTCCTTGGAGTATTCGCCAAGCAGTGCACCGTCCGCCGCATGGACGCGCGTCATGACCGGCGGCTCATAATCCTGAAGCTGCGAATAGTCCGGTAAGTCCTTGGAATAATGCCAGATCAGCCCGGCTGCGGCGGCGACGCCCACCAGGAACACCACGGTTCCTGCAGCGAACAAGAAACCCAGAAACCGCACCAGCAGACGCATTATCGACGATCCGTTTCAATCGCTGTGCCGCAATATAGCATACGGCGGCCCCCATGGGCTCGAAGTCAGCAACAAGTCCCGCGGCAAAAATCAGCAAGGAGACAACCCGAAATGGCCGTCAGTCTTGACCGATTCTGACAGCCACACGGAAATTTTTATAGAGCTCCGGCTGTGGCCAAACTAGGGCTTTCATACTGAAGGCCAGGGCTTTCGTACTGAAAGATTTGTCATTTTCAGTTCCGGTCGTCAGTTTCCCGGGCCGGCAGAGACCATCCGCTTGGAGAAGAACCCGTCGATCGCCTTGGCGACCGCCCCGACAGTCTTGGAGCGCCAGTTCTCGGACATCAGCTGCTGGAGATCGTCCTTGTTGGACACGTAACCCAGTTCGATCAGCACTGAGGGGACATCCGGGGCCTTGAGCACGCGGAAACCTGCCGATTTCAGGGGATGCTTGTGCATCCGCGCCGTGGTCTTCATCTCGCCCACCACCAGCCGGGCAAAGCGGTTCGAGAAGGTCCGGGTTTCGCGCTGCGCCAAGTCGATCAGGATGTCGGCAACGTCAGTTGGTTCTTCCGTCAGATTGACGCCGGCGATGGCGTCCGCCTTGTTTTCCGAGTCTGCCAGCCGCTCCGCCTCCGCATCGGAGGCCTTATCGGACAGCGTGTAAACAGTGGCGCCCTGCGCATCCCCCTCGCCTCGCGGCAATGCATCGGCATGGATGGAGACAAACAAAGCAGCCGACTGGTTGCGCGCCACCTTCACCCGTTCATCCAGGGGGATGAACGTATCGTCGGCGCGGGTCATCACGATCCGGTATTTGCCGAGCTTCTCCAGACGATCACGCAGGGCCAGACCGAAACCCAGCACGATCCCCTTCTCGCTCTCGCCGCCGGCCTGGGTGCCGTTATCGATGCCGCCATGACCGGGATCGATCACGATGACTGGACGGGCGTCCGGCGCGGCATCGGGCACGGCGCTGGCGACCACCTTGGTGGCAACCGGAGACGCCGCAGCAGTCGTTCCGACGGCCGGTCGCAGATCCGGGCGATTCTCAACTGCCAGCGCCTGTACGAATGTAGTGCGATCGACCGATTCGAGTTCGATCACCATCCGCGCCGGCTGCCCGTTGGCGGGATCGAGCGCGTAGGAATTCTTGATCTTGGCCGGTCCGGTCAGGTCAAACACCATGCGCGACCCGCCAGGCATCACCAGACCGTAGCGGAACGCCTTGATCAGGCCGCGGGAGACCGTCCCGGCGCCGGGGTCGAGATGGAAATTGACCTGGGGAAGATCGATGACCACCCGATATGGGTCAGCCAGCGCAAAGGCACGCAGCGGGATCTTCCGGTCGAGATCGAGAATGAAACGGGTCTGTTTCTCGTCACCGGCGATCCGCACGTCGGAGGCGATCGGGAAAACGCCCTCGACTTCCGCGCGTGGCGTCTCGCCGGCGGCCTGGGCGGAGTTCGGACACCAAAACAGCCCGAAACCGGCACTGAAGAGCACCGTGGCCAGCCTGACGATGTGGTTTGCGCGGCTCGTCAACGAATCCACTGCCTCCGAAGCAGCCCCTCATTAACCCAATAGGATTGCAGGGTTAACCGGAGCTTAAGTCGGCCATATCGAATAAGCCTGAGTGTTGCAGCCTTGTGACGCTTCCCTTGCATGCGACCCCCATTCCTCGTATGTACGAAGAGCTGACGGTTTAACTCCCGGTTGTGTCGCGTTCAGCCTCCCGGTGCAACGCTCGCTCCCCCGACCATCTATCGGTGGATCCAGCGTTTTCCGGCCTCCTCTCTACAACCAGCGCAGCGCGCGGTTGCCCAGAGAGGCGGTCTTAGCCCAGGCGGTGTCCGGTCCCAGGTCCTTTCTCGCTCCCGGGGCGGCTTTAGACACTTCATGACCGATTATTCCGGCCTTACGGGCGGAGTATGCGACAGCCGGTGACCGCGTTCTGCGGCGCGCCGGACGTCAGCAAAAGGCGGCGCCTTTGCCGCCAAGATGTTCAGACGGGCCGACGCTTGATGCGCCAGACTGTGATGCCGACCGAGACCCAGGTGGGAACTATGCCGATGCGAGGCCCAAGCCTCGCGCGTCGCCCCGCACTGACCTCGCGATCGGCACGGCGTTCAGGGCTGTGTTTCGGCCTTCCCCTCACCCCCGAATCAGGTGGACCGTTGCGTCACCCGGCTGCGCGATACGCGCTTGCCGCCACGCACGCCGTCCGCCTCCATGAGCTTCCAAATGCCAAACAAAATGTTGATCGATGCGACTCACCCGGAAGAGACCCGGGTCGTCGTGGTTCGCGGCAATCGCGTCGAAGAGTTTGATTTCGAGACTGCGCAGCGCAAGCAGCTCCGCGGCAATATCTACCTCGCCAAGGTCACGCGCGTCGAACCATCGCTGCAGGCCGCCTTCATCGAATACGGTGGCAACCGCCACGGCTTTCTCGCTTTCAGCGAAATCCATCCGGACTACTATCAGATCCCGGTCGCCGACCGTCAGGCGCTGATCGAGGCGGATGAACGGGCCCATCGCGAAGCTGAGGAAGAGACCGAAAACCGCTCCAACCGTAAGCGCTCGCGTCATCGCAACTCCCGTCGCCGCGACCGTGGCGAGCGGGTGCAGAGCGATGTCGTCGATACGACGGCGATCGATCCGTCGCAGGCCGAACAGCCGCGCGATCCGGCCTTCGAGGTCCACAGCCATACCCATGATGACGGGCACCACGCTGCCGATCACGACCATCATGACCATGACGGTCACGAGCACACCCACGCGCATGAGCACGCCGAAGGCGATCATGCGCACGACCATGATCATCACGATCATGCCGCCGCACCGGTCGCGTCCGAGAGCGTCGCTGCCGAAGCTGTGGCTCCCGAGGTCCTCGTGTCAGAGGTCGTTGCATCCGAGCCTGTGACCGAACAGCCTGTTTCGGCAGGCTTCTCGCCTGCTCCGGTCGAAGCCGTTGCGGAGACGCCGGCGCCAGTCGCCGCCGAGGCGCATGATGATCACGCGCATGACGAACAGATTCAGGCCGCTCACGCCGAAGAGAACGCGGCGCATGCCGAGGACGTTCACCACGAAGAGCGTGCCGAGGGCGAGCACACCGCTGCCGCTGACAGCGACGAGGAAGACGAAGACGACGGCGAGGAAGAAGCCGAAGAGGATCAGGTCGAATCCGTCGGCGGTGACGACGTTCTCGAGGAAGTCCCGGAGCGCGCCTTCCGTCCGCGTCGCCAGTACAAGATCCAGGAAGTCATCAAGCGCCGCCAGGTCATGCTGGTGCAGGTCGTCAAGGAAGAGCGCGGCAACAAGGGCGCTGCACTGACCACCTACCTGTCGCTTGCCGGCCGTTACGCCGTGCTGATGCCGAACACTGCCCGTGGCGGCGGCATCTCGCGCAAGATCACTTCGGCACAGGATCGTTCGCGTCTCAAGGAAGTGGTGTCGGACCTCGACGTGCCGGAAGGCATGGGGATCATCCTGCGCACCGCCGGTGCCTCGCGCACCAAGCCGGAAATCAAGCGCGATTTCGAATACCTGATCCGGATGTGGGAAACCGTCCGCGACATGACGCTAAAGTCGCAGGCCCCGACCCTCGTCTATGAGGAAGGCTCGCTGATCAAGCGTTCGCTGCGCGACCTCTACAACAAGGAAATCGACGAAATCCAGGTTGCGGGCGAAGCCGGCTACCAGGAAGCGCGCGATTTCATGCACATGCTGATGCCGAGCAATGTGCGCGCGGTGAAACAGTATCGCGACGGCCAGCCGCTATTCTCGCGCATGGGCGTCGAGAGCCAGTTGGACGCAATGTTCTCGCCGACCGTGCAACTGCGCTCCGGTGGCTACATCGTCATCAACCAGACCGAAGCTCTGGTCTCGATCGACGTGAACTCGGGCCGTTCGACCCGCGAACACCACATCGAAGACACCGCGCTGAAGACCAATCTCGAAGCCGCCGAGGAAGTCGCGCGTCAGCTGCGCCTGCGCGATCTCGCCGGTCTGATCGTGATCGACTTCATCGACATGGACGAGAAGCGCAATAACCGCGCTGTCGAACGCAAGATGAGCGACTGCCTGCGGCAGGATCGCGCGCGCATCCAGGTCGGCCGCATCTCGCATTTCGGCCTGCTCGAAATGTCGCGCCAGCGCATCCGCGCCAGCGTGCTGGAAAGCTCCACGGATATCTGCCCGCATTGCGGCGGCAGCGGTCACGTTCGTTCGGTGTCGTCGGTGGCCCTGCAGTTGCTGCGCGGCCTCGAAGAGACCCTGATGAAGGGCGCCACGCACAACCTGATCGTGCGCACCCGCACCGATGTCGCGCTCTATGTGCTGAACCACAAACGTGGCCATCTGCGCGATCTCGAAAATAGCTTCAAGGTGACGCTCGCCGTCATCGCCGATCCGAATGTCAGCGGTCAGCAGTCCTTCGTGATCGACCGCGGCGAACAGGTCCATACGCTGGAAGCCGCCAAGGCGCTTCTCGCGGCTCAGGTTGCAGCCTTCCCGCCGCCGCTGGAAGAAGAACCCTTCGACGACGAAGACCTGTTCGAGACGGAAGCCGAAATCGAAACCGAGGAGACCGAAGGTCTCACCGACGACGAGACCTCGGGTGAAAGCGCCACCGGCGATGCAGACGGCGATGGCCGCAAGCGCAAGCGCCGTCGGCGCCGTCGCGGTCGCTCCGGTGAAACCCGCGAAGGCGGCGCTCCCGGTCGCGAGGGCGGCGATCTCCAGAACGCCGCTGAAGGCACGGTCGAAGGTAACGTCGAAACCGTTGGCGACGACAGCGAAGGTGAAGACGACGAGGCCGACGATCAGCCCCGTGAAGCCCGCGCCGATCAGCCGGCCGATGGCGAGCGTCGCCCGCGTCGCCGTGGCCGTCGCGGCGGACGCCGCCGGCGTGGCGGTAACGACGAAGGTCTCGCCGGATCGATCTCCGATGAACTCGGACCGACGCAGACCTCGGAAGCCAGCGATGCCGTGGCCGATCTCGAAGGTCAGGACACGCGCCACGACGCACAGCCGCACCAGTACGCAGCTTCGGACACCGTGACGTCCTATGCCGCACCACAGCCAGAGGCCGAACAGAGCCGTCACAACGCCGTGCCGATGTTCGCTCCGGCAGCGCCTGAGCCGGCGCCGGCTGCCCCTGCTCCTGTCGCAGCACCTCCCCCCGTGCAGGAAGCCGCGGCACCGCAGGAAGATGACAAGGCTGCAGCACGTCGTCGCTCGACGGTGCGCGAGAAGGTCAACTTCGGTTCGACGTCTCCGGAGCCACAGCCCGCGGCAGCGCCTGTCGCTACAGCCCCGGAGCCGGCACCTGCTCCAGCCGCTGCACCGGCCCCTGCGGTCGAAGCCCAGCCGCGCAAAGCCGGCTGGTGGTCACGCGTCCTCGGCAGCGACTAAGCGCCTTCCAACGCAACAACGAAAAGCCGCCCGGCAAAACCGGGCGGCTTTTTTAGTGCTGCGATCTACTGCGGATCAGTCCGTGGTGATTGCCGTTTCGACATCCGATGGATCGATGGTCTTGTTGAGATTGGCGTGCATCGTGTCGTGATCAAGCTCGCCTTCCCACCACGACACGAACACCGTAGCAATGCCGTTGCCCGTGATGTTGGTAAGCGCGCGCACCTCGCTCATGAATTTGTCGATCGAGAACACGATCGCCATGCCGGGCACCAGACGCGGATCAACCACCGACAGCGTGGCTGCCAGCGTGATGAAGCCGGCGCCGGTGACGCCCGAAGCACCCTTGGAGGTCAGCATCGCCACGATCAGGATAGTCACCTGCTGGCCGAACGACAGATCCACCCCGAGCGCCTGGGCGATGAACAGCGTCGCCAGGGTCATGTAGATGTTGGTGCCGTCGAGGTTGAACGAATAGCCGGTCGGCACCACGAGGCCGACGACCGACTTCGAACAGCCCAGACGCTGCAGCTTCTCCATCAGCTGCGGCAACGCGCTTTCCGACGAAGAAGTGCCGAGCACGATCAAAAGCTCATCCTTGATGTAGACGATGAACTTGAAGATGTTGAAGCCGACGATGCGGGCAATGATGCCGAGCACGACCACCACGAACAGTGCTGCAGTCGCGTAGAACAGCACGATCAGGCTCAACAGGTTGGTGAGCGCCGCCGGGCCGAACTTGCCAATGGTGTAGGCCATCGCGCCGAATGCGCCGAGGGGGGCGGCCTTCATGACGATGGCGATCACGCCGAACACGGCATGCGACGTCTCATCAATCATGTCGCGTAGCCTGTGACCACGCTCGCCCAGCGCCATCAGCGCAAAACCGAACAGGATCGCGAACAACAGCACCTGCAGGATGTCGCCCTTGGCGAAGGCGCCAACGACACTGTCGGGAATGATGTTGAGCACGAAATCGACCGACTTCGTTGCTTCAGCCTGCTTGACGTAATTGGCGACTGCGCCTGCGCTACCTTCGGTCTTGGTCACCAGACCATGGCCGACCTGGAACAGGTTGCCCATCACAAGGCCGAGGATCAGCGCGAAGGTCGAGACAATCTCGAAATAGACCAGCGCCTTGATGCCGACGCGGCCGACCTTCTTGGCGTCCTGGATATGGGCAATGCCAGACACCACGGTACAGAAGATGATCGGCGCGATCACCATCTTGATCAGCTTGATGAAGCCGTCGCCGAGCGCCTTGATCCATTCATTGGTGGCGAACTGAGGCTCCAGCCACCCGACCAGCACACCGATCACGATGGCGATCAGCACCTGAATATAGAGAACCTTGTACCAGGGCTTTTTGACCGGAGCGGCCACTCCCGGACCCGCCGTTGCCGTTACCGCAGACATTCCGCTTCAACTCCCTGAGCATTTTTACTGCCGCGGTCATTAGTCACATGGGCGGCCTCTTGCAAGCCGCCACGCGGAATTACTTGGGCGATTAATGAACAAATATCGCGCCGAGCGTTCAGCGATACCGGCGATCAACCATTCCGCGCAGGACGGGCACTAGGATCGCGCCCAATGTGTTCTTCACTAATGCCCCCGCCAGGAACGGCATCACGCCGACCAACCAGGCTTTCTCGGCGCCGAGCTTCATACCGTAAGCCAGCCAGGCAAAGCCCATGGCCATGATCACGATGTGGCCGATGGCCATGACAACGAACAGGCGGACCATCGAGCGATCCCATCCGCGTTCGCTGAACCAGCCCGTGACGAATGCAGCAACGACGAAGCCGGACAGGAAGCCGGCCGTCGCCCCTGTGAGCGGTTTGAGACCGCCAACGGGCCCGGCGAACACCGGCAATCCCAATGCACCGACGGCGAGATAGGCGATGATCGTCAACGTGCCGAGGCGCCAGCCATAGACGGCGCCGATCATCAAAACGACCAGCGTCTGCAGGGTCATCGGCACATATGGCAGTGGCAGATTGATCTTCGCCGAAACCGCCAACAACGCGACTCCGAACGCCGCCAGCACTATGGCGCGCCGTACGACGGCGAAGCCTTTGCGGCGAGCCGGCCACCACACACTGGCGATCGAGACGTGGGGCAAATTCGAGACGGATGAATCCATCGACAAGACAGGCTCCCTCACTTCGGGCCGCCCTGCCCGAGCCATTTGCTGATCCGCGCGACAGCCTCGTGCATGTCCTCGGTGGAGCTCGCATAGGAGAAGCGAATATAGGACTTGCCATGGATCGGATCGAAGTCGCTGCCGGGCGTTGCGGCGACATGTGCCTGTTCCAGCATCTGCTTGGCGAAATCGAAGCTGTCAGTGGTGAATTTCGACACGTCTGCATAGAGATAGAAGGCGCCATCGGCCGGCAGGAAGTCCGTGAGGCCGGCTTGCGGCAATCCTGCGGTCAGGACGCGGCGGTTCTCCTGATAGCCATGCTTGATGTCTTCCATCTGCGCATGGCCGTCGAACGCAGCTTCCGCTGCTATCTGCGACAGCGTCGGCACCGAGATCGACAGGTTCTGCTGCAGCCGTTCCATGGACCGCACCAGCGGCTTGGGCACAACCATCCAGCCGACGCGCCAGCCAGTCATGCAAAAGTACTTCGAGAAGGAATTGATCACCAGCGCGTTCGGCGACAGCTCGGCCGCGGTCACGGCCGGAAATGCATAATCGAGCCCATGATAGATCTCATCCGAGATGAAGCGGATGCCGGCGTCATCGGCCGCGTGGATCAGGCTGGTCAGTGCTTCGCGCGACATCATGGTGCCCGTGGGATTGGCCGGACTAGCGACCAGCACGCCCTTCAGCGGCTTCTCGCGATGCGCGGCGAGCAAATCCTCGGCAGTCAGAGCGTGCCGTTTGTCGGCATGGGTCTCGATCAGTACCGGCTCGCAGCCGAGCGCAGTCAGAATATGCCGATACGGCGGATAGCCGGGCACGGTGACGGCGACGCGGTCGCCGGGCTCGAACAGGGCCAGAAACGACAGGATGAACGCGCCGGAAGAGCCGGTGGTCACCACGATCTGCTCCGGATCGACCGTGCAGCCATAGACGTCGCGATAATGCCTGGAGATCCGCGCACGCAGCGATGGCGTGCCGAGCGCAGCGGTATATTCGATCCGCCCGTGCGCCAGTGCAGCCTGCGCAGCCTCGATGGCCACCTTGGGCGCGGGCGCTGCCGGTTGCCCGACTTCCATGTGAATCACGTGCCCGCCAGCGGCCTCGATCCGCGCCGCGGCGGCCATCACATCCATCACCATGAACGGGGGAACATCGCTGCGTCCGGACGCCGCAAGAAGGCTGTGTGCCCGGGTTTTGAGGATCGTATCTGGCATGGAAATCTGCTATCTGCGCGGCGTTATGCACGTTACGGCATGGGAGCAACGCCGCGCTCCCGCCGCAATATTTGACTTGTTAGGGCTTATATCGAATCCGAACCTCGGCCAATGATGAAAGACCTGCAGCTGCAGCCTAAAAGGGCTGCATCTCGATTGTTCTCGAAGCTGACCACGCTGCTGACCGCGGCGGCGCTGACGCTGACGCCAATGGCCGCCCATGCGCAGCAAGGCGATGCCCCGCGCCTGCTGCGCGACGCCGAGATCGAACAGCTGCTGCGTGACTATACGCGCCCGATCCTGCGCGCCGCAGGCCTCGAAAAGCAAAACATCCAGGTCGTCATCATTAACAACGCCAGCTTCAATGCCTTTGTCGCTGACGGTCGCCGCATCTTCGTCAATCACGGAGCGCTGATGCAGTCACAGACGCCGAACCAGCTGATCGGCGTGCTCGCCCACGAGACCGGCCATCTCGCCGGCGGCCATCTGTCGAAGCTGCGCGAGCGTATGGCACAGGCGCAGACCCAGATGATCGTGGCGATGCTGCTCGGCGTCGGCGCAATGGCGGCGGGAGCGCGCGGCGGCAACTCCAATGGTGCTGCCGGCAATATCGGCGCCGCAGCGGTCGCCGCGCCGCAAGCGATGATGATGAATACGATGCTGTCCTATCAGCGGCAGCAGGAAGAAAACGCCGATCGCGCCGGCGTCAAATTCCTGAACCAGACCGGCCAGTCGTCCAAGGGCATGTACGAGACGTTCCAGCGCTTCGGCACCGACAGCCTGTTCGCAGCACGCGGAAGCGACCCGTATATGATGTCGCATCCGATGCCCCGAGAGCGCGTTGCCGCCCTCGAGGAGCTTGCGAAGTCGAGTCCCTATTGGGACAAGAAGGACGATCCGGCGCTGATGCTGCGCCACGAGTTGATGCGCGCCAAGACCGCCGGCTTCATGGAGCAGCGTGACACGGTGCTGCGGCGCTATCCGCCATCCGACACCAGCCTGCCCGCGCAGTATGCCCGTGCCATCGCCACCTATCGCCATGGCGATCTGCGCGTGGCCGTCGAGCAGATCGATGCGCTGATCAAGGCGCAGCCTAACAATCCATATTTCTACGAGTTACGCGGCCAGGCGCTGCTCGAAGGCGGCAAGCCCAACGAGGCGATTGCGCCGCTGCGCCGTGCGGTGCAGCTCTCCAACAACGCGCCACTGATCGAGATGATGCTCGGCCAGGCGCTCGTCGCCTCCGACAACAAGACCTATACCGACGAGGCGATCCGCATCCTGCGCACTGCGGTGGCGCGCGAGAGTGAAGCGCCCGTCGGCTACATGCAGCTCGCCATGGCCTATGGCCGCAAGGGCGAACTCGCAGAGGCCGACTTGGCCTCTGCCCAGGCCGCCTTCCTTCGCGGCGACAACAAGACCGCCCGCGACCTTGCCTCGCGCGCCAAGGCGCGGTTTGCCGTGGGCACGCCCGGCTGGGTGAAGGCCGATGACATCATCGCCGCGAAAATGCCGGGCAAGAACTAGCGCGCCTCCCTCTGCAATGTTCTGAAACAAATGGCGGCTGATCCGTAATCTTTCGCAATGTGGCTGACAATTTGTCTCCGTACGCAGTGTCCCTGACTATTGGGGGACATCTCGATGCGCGCGAACGCCATCAACCACGTGTTGAAATTGATATGCCTGCACGCTCTGACAGCATCTGTCGCTGGATGCGCCACGGCGCAGCTGGAGACATCAGGGTCTCTCGCCTCGTATAACGACCTCGCGCCGGCCGACGGCATCACTACCAAGTCCAAGATGCGCGTCGACAAGGCCGGTGTCCTGGCGGCCAGGAGTGTCAGCATCATACCCACGTCATTCTCTCATGCCGCATCTCGAGCCGCCCTCACCGACAAGCAACGTCGCGTCATCGCGAATGCTGTCGACCGTTCCCTCTGTATCGGACTGAGCGACCGCTTCAACGTGGTCCCATCCGGGCAACCCGCCGACCTGACGGTGCATATCACCGTGACGCGTGTGACCGTCACCGATCCGAATGTCGCCGGAGCCGCCAAGGTTGCCTCTGCCGCACCGATGTTCATCAGTGCAGGCTTTCCTATCGTCGTACCCCGGATCCCATACGGCATGGGCGGCCTGTCGGTCGAAGCGGAAGCCCGCGACGTACAAGGCCAGCAGAAAGCGGCATTCGTCTGGGCCCGCGATGCCGACATGTTGACGAGCACGCCGCGCGTTGCGGCATCCGGCGATGCCTACGACCTGGCGGGCGAGTTCGGCGCAGATTTCAGCAAGCTCCTCATTACCGGTGAAAATCCATTCGACAAGAAGCTGTCCACGCCCAGTATGCAGCGCGTGAATTCGGCCTTTGGGGGGAAGCCCAAATACGCCGCCTGTGATGCTTTCGGGCGCACCGGCGTTTCCGCCTTCATCGGCGGGAAAATGGGAGCACCTCCCGAGTGGAATGACGACGCGATGCCGGTGGCGGAATGACCGGACATGCATGACAGTGATTACCGTCCCTCCGCCCAAGACAGCTATGCTACGACATTAGCAGTCACGTTGAACGAACAACCGCCTGGAGCCGGATGCCGCCCAATGCAGACCATGTCTCACATCCTCATCGTCGATGACGATCTTGCAATACGAAAACTACTGGGACGCTATCTGACCGAACAAGGCTACCGCGTATCCATCGCCTCCGACCAGCGAACGATGAAGGAAGCGCTGCAGACCAACGAGGTCAGCCTGATCGTTCTCGATGTCCTGCTCCCCGATGGGTCCGGGCTCGATATCTGCCGCGATCTTCGGCGGGAGGGCTCCGAGATACCCGTCATCCTGTTGACGGCGCTGAAGGAGGATGTCGACCGGATCATCGGCCTCGAAATCGGCGCGGACGACTATCTCGGCAAGCCGTTCAATCCGCGCGAGTTGCTCGCCCGCATCCGCGCGGTTCTCCGCCGCAAGGTAACGCAGGATATCCAGCTCTCCCAGGTACTCGAGCATCACTTCGGCAGATTTAAACTCCATCCCGGCGCGCGGCAGTTGCTGGACGAAAACGGGCAGCCGTTCGATCTCACGACAGCTGAATTCGAACTGTTGCTCGTGCTCGTCAGACGGCCGGGTCGCCTGCTCTCGCGTGATCAGTTGATCGAACTGACGAACCGCAGCACCGACGACGTGTTCGATCGCTCGATCGACGTGTTGATGAGCCGGTTGCGCAAGAAGCTTGGCGACAATGATGATTTCCAGTTGATCAAAACCGTGCGCAACGGCGGTTACATTTTCTCGGCACGCGTTGAAACGATCGGTGCAGACACATGAACTCCATACGCATTCGATTTTCCTTGATGCTGGTGGGCTCGGTCCTTTGTGTGGTGATCCTGGCCAGCGCCGTGATGTCGCAAATGATACTCGGGCTGGTCGAAAAGGATTTTCGTGACGGATTGACGTCTCGCGTTGCTGCATTTTCCAACAGCATCACCTTTCGCGGAAACGATGCAGTCTTTCATCTTCAGCCGGCGCCCATCGAGGGAAAGCTTCTGGAAGCGCCGACCAAGCTTCTGCAGGAAGCATTTCAAAAATCGCAAGCCAATTTCGACATTTTCGTCAAGCAAACGCCGGATGGCCAACGATGGGCGTCCATCAAGATGGGCCCCGGCTGGCTGAGCTGGCCCATACGCGAGCACGCGCCGCCTCCTGAAGTGTGGTGGGGCCTCGCCGGCTGGATGGTACTGATCACGGTTGGCGTCATCGGGGTTGCTCTTACGGTCGCCCATCAGACGACGAACCAGCTTAAATTGCTGCAGAGCATGGCGATGTCCGTTGGCAAGAACGGCGTGCTGCCCGTGCTCAAAGAAGAAGGGTCTATCGAAATCAAGGCAACCGCTCAGGCACTGAACATGATGGGCGCAAGTCTGAAAAAAGCGATGGACAGCAAGATCAGACTTGTGGCTGCCGCAGGGCACGATTTGCGGACACCCATGACACGCATGCGTCTGCGCGCCGAATTTCTCAACGAACGAGAGCGTGAGGAGTGGCTGCATGACCTCGATGAAATGGATCACATTGCCGACAGCGCCATCCAGCTCGTTCGGGAAGAGACCGTCGGAAAAGGCACCGAGCACGTCAGACTAGACGAACTCGTCGGGGACGTTTGCGCCGAACTCACCCTGATCAAGATGCGGGTGACAATTGCCGGACTCGATCACAGCAGCGTCAAGATCTCACCGCTCGCACTCAAGCGCGCCCTACGCAATCTCATCATCAATGCTGCGACCCATGGCGGCGGCGCCATCGTAAGCCTGCGCGTTCACGATCGCCGCGCTGTCGTCCTGATCGATGACAACGGTCCCGGCATTCCCGAACAATTCCTGGCAAGTGCCTTCGAACCGTTCTTTCGCGCCGATCCGGCCCGCCGCCAGTCAATCCCCGGCGCCGGGCTCGGCCTGGCCATCGCCAAGGAAATTGTCGAACGACAGGGAGGCACGCTCGAGATCGAGAACCGGCAACCTCACGGGTTAAGGCAGACGCTTTCCATTGAGATCGATATCGCGAACGTATCGTCGGTCGCAGCCTGAACGACGCGCTCGCCATGCGACCACATGGTGCCGCTGCAGACCATCACTGAAGAATGATCCTTCGTAAGCAACACCTGTTCAGCCGGACCACAGGATCATCGCGATCCCGAAGACGAGCAACGGATAATACGCAACCTCCACGCTCAAGAACGCGATGTCGTTTGTACGAGACCAGAGGCGCCGAACGGATATCCGTATTCGGGAGCGTTCCAGGGACGCTGTTGGAGCGATGCGACACATCTAGCTACCCTGCCCCCTCAACCCTTCCAGGTTCGATTGAAATCCACTGGCCGAACCGCCCCTGGCACGACCGTAGGCGTAGAGCTCTTTCATATAATCAGTATCGAAATTGGTTGGATCGCTCGTGGTGAGCTTGCCCGCGTCGATGGCCGTTGCTTTGAAATCCCAGTTGTTGCGTTTGCAGAAATCGTATGTCGCGATCATCGCATTGCGCGTATTGGCCTTCACTGAGGTCTGAAACGAGCGCGCCACGATCGGAAGCGTCAGATCCGACGTATAGGAGGCGTCGGGCGACAGCTTGCCGTTAACGATCACGAAGACCCGAGACTTCGTAGCCAGCGATCCCGCATGGGCCGTCAACACGCTTTCCGGCACAGCCAGAATATTCGATGTCACGCCGCCATCGACATGCATCTCGGAATACATGTTTCCGCCGGACTCGACGGCGATCAAGGCCGGCGGGAAAATCCCGGGAATAGCGGCCGACGCAGCGAGAACATTCCGGAACAACTCATAGCGGCCAGGACTATCGCTGCTTGCGATCTCCCCCATATTCCAGAGCGTCGTCCCTTGGGTGTCGAGGTTCGTGGTGGCCACGATGAGCATCTTGCCCTTGCGATACCGTGCGCCGACCGCATCGATGATCCGATCATCGGCATATTTTGAGATGAGGTCTTTCATCGGTCCCGCCTTGAAGACGCCCGATCCAACAACGGCGTTGATCCCCGCGATACGCATCAGATTTTCAGTCGCGCCGCTGGTGAAGATCGCTTCGAGACGGCCGTCATAGCCCGGGCCGAGAAACGCGAATGGCGCAATCAGGGCGCCGACGCTGGAGCCGGTGACGATATCGAACTCGGGGCGCAGCCCGGAGTCGGACCAGCCTTTCAGGAATCCTGCGCCATAGGAGCCGTCAGCGCCGCCGCCGGACAAGGCAAGGATGGTGAGCGGTGCGGCACCGCGCCGCGATCCCGCGAAGATGCGATAGCCTTCGTCGGGCGATATCCTGGCCAACGGAATCTGCGGGATCGTCGCGCGCGCGCTTGCGATCAGCGGCGCGCGCGGCAGCGACGCACAGGCCGACAGCAGCAGCGCCGTGCAAATAATGGTAAGCGTCGCGCGAGGCATCACGCGAGCTCTGCAACGATCAAAGTGAATCTTGAATACTGGGCCATGCGGGTTTCCATGTCCGGAAACTCTTGCACGGTTGATTTGCCATTTGTTTGCGCGTTTATTTCATTATGTGTCGCGCGGCGGCTGCAATCCGAATGCGACAATTCCATCCACACGTCCACGAATGGGAAGATGACCGAGTGCACTGACCGTGAATGGCGGTGCCGAGGCAAAACAATCCATCGCCGCCTTCGATGCGACAAAACCGCCCTCTACATCACGACTGAGCTCTTCCAGCCGCGAGGCGGTGTTCATGACGTCGCCATTGAAGACAATCGCACGTTTGACGTCGCCGATTTCGCCGATGATCACCGGCCCGAAATGCAGGCTACCGCGAATGCGGGGCGCTGCGCCAAACTCACGTTCAAACTGCCCCGCTTTGCGTGCCAATTCGTCGCGCATGGCGATGAAGCAGCGCAACGGACGGCAATCGACCGCACCGTCCCGCTTCGTCCAGGTCACGATCATCTCGTCGCCGACATAGGCGAGCACCTCGCCACGATAATCGACGACCGGGAGCGATAGCAGGCGAAAGGTCCGATCGAGGAAACGGTGGATACCGACGCCACCAAGTTGCTCGGCCAGGCTGGTCGAGCCCGCAATATCCACGAACAAGACGAAACGCTCTTCCTCGACCGGCGTGTGATAGCGCCCGGTGAAGAAGTTCAACAAAGCGCGTCCGCCGACGAGATTGGTGATTGCCAAAGCCAGATTGACGACGATGGAGACGACGACCGAATAGACCAGGCTCGACCAGAACGTATCCTCCGCGATCTCGACCGTCCGCCCGATCAGCACATCCGCAAGCCGAAACCATTGCACGGCCAAAATCACGACGGCGTAGAACGCGCTCTTGATCAGGAGGTTGGCGGTGAACGAGCGACCGCTCAGCCAGATCCGGATCGGACCATCGGCCACCATGATTTCGAAGCCGCCCAGAACCGTGCTGATCACCAATCCGATCACGAGCCCGGGCAGAATGGGCAGATCGTGGGTGGCACTGAACGCCACGCCGGCGGCGGCGCCAGCGGCCATAATCGTCGTGAGGACCCTTAGTTTCCGTTCAAGCCTGGCGTTCATGGTCCCTCCCACCGGCACAGCCGACGGGAGGGTATATCAAATCGTCCAAGGGAGGGCTGACACGGGCCGATGGCAAAGGTTGCCCGCCTGCGGCGCCTCACCGAACCCTGCCATCCACGCCGATATGATCTTCATCCTTTTACAACCACCCCAAGCTTCTCGCCGGCAGCGGTCAGGTTCCGTTAACGGAACTCGCTGCATTTAGTGAAAATGGATGCGCTCATCGCGTCCGGCGGGGAGACCAATGCAGCCATCGGATCACGAAACCGCACACAGCGGCGTCACACGCACGTGGGACCGGCGGCAATGAGCACGACGACCATCTTCTGGTTCACGCTCGCCAACTTCCTGTCGTCAGGTCTCGTCTGGGCCTATGTCGCACGCTGCTATCCGAACTTCGTCCCGGCCCGCTACTGGAGCGCCGCTTCACTGAGCGCGTCGGCCGGCCCTGCTCTCGGCTTGCTGTTTCCCAATCCCGTCGGCCTGCTGTTCGCCGCGCAGATGACAGTTCTCGCTTACTGTCTGTCAGAGGTCGGTATCCGTCGCTTTTACGACAGGCCTACATCCTGGATCGCCACCGCCCTGGTAATTTCCGCGAGCCTGGCCGGATTCCTGTTCTTCAGACTGGTCCTCGACGAATATGCGATGCGCGTTGTCGTCTACTCGCTGAGCCAGGGCGTTCCCGTGGCGCTGACGCTACCGCTGCTACTGTCGCGTGATCATCGGCGCAGCAATCACGGCGCACGGATGGCCGGCTACCTCTCGATTCTCTTGCTTGTTGCTTTTGCCTGCCGCGCGATTTCCGCGCTGCTTCATCTGGGCGGCAGCGAGACGACCATGGTGACGGTCGATGCGGTACAGGCCGGCTTCATGCTGGTGGCGGCATTCCTCGCCATGACGTGGAATTACGGACTGCTGATGATGGCGATCGACCGCCTGCGCGGCGACGCAGCCGAACTGGCGCTGATCGACGATCTGACCGGCGCCGGCAATCGCCGCCGCCTGTTGCAGCGGATGGACGAGGAATGTGCGATGGCGCGGCGGACCGCACGCCCATACGCACTGCTGGCGATCGACCTCGACGGCTTCAAGGCGGTCAATGATGGCTTCGGTCACAGCGCCGGCGACGACTGCCTGAGGCAATTCGCCCAAGCAGCGCAAGATCAATTGCGCCCCGGCGATACGCTGGCCCGATGCGGCGGCGACGAGTTCTGCATCGTGCTGCCCGACACCGACCTGCAGCAGGCAGGCGAGATCGCGCGGCGCGTGCTGGCGGCCTGCCCGCGACAATTTGGCAATGCCGGACACACAGTGAGGACTCTATCCGCCTCCATCGGCGTCGCGCAGTGGTCCCCCGACCTCATCGCCTCCCCAGAGCGATTGATGGCGGCTGCCGATCACGCCCTGTATCAGGCCAAACACAGCGGCAAGAACCGGGTCGTGCTCTATGAGCCCGCACCACCGCTGGCACCGATCTTCGATGACGAGATCGGAAGCGCTCCCTTGCCGGCACCGCATGCCCTCACTGCAATGACCGGGCCGGATCACCACCATTCCGGCTTCTGAGACCTGCGGCACCACGATGAATTGCGCGTGACCGCCTTCACAAATAACGCGTATTTCGCCCTCAAAATGCTAAGCAGCTTCCCGAATGACACGTGGCTTTCTGACTCGGCCTTTTCCAAAGGATAATTTGCCCATGCCTTCGTTCCGCCTTCTCGCCTCTGCCGCTGTGGCCCTCGCCCTGTGCGGCGCGCCTGCATCGGCGCAGACGTTCAATGACGCCCAGCGCGGCGAGATCCAGAAGATCATCAAGGACTACCTGATCACCCATCCGGAAATCCTCGAAGAGGTCTCGGCCGAGCTGACCAAGCGTCAGGCGCAGGCTGAAGCCGAGAAGCACCAGGCTGCGATCGCCGCGAACGCAAACACCATCTTCAACTCGCCGCGCGGCGTCGTGGTCGGCAATAAGGATGGCGACGTCACCTTCGTCGAGTTCTTCGATTACAATTGCGGCTACTGCAAGCGCGCCATGGACGACATGGTCGGCATCATGAAGAACGATCCGAAGCTCAAGGTCGTGCTGAAGGAATTCCCGGTGCTCGGGCCCGGCTCGGTTGAAGCCGCCCAGGTTGCTGTTGCCGTGCGCATGCAGGACCCGACCGGCAAGAGGTATCTCGACTTCCACCAGAAGCTGTTGAGCGGCCGCGGCCAGGCCGACAAGGCCCGCGCCTTGGCAGCGGCCAAGGAAGCAGGTCTCGACGTCGCCAGACTGGAAAAGGACATGGCCAGCCCGGAAGTGCGCGCGACCATCGAAGAGAACTTCAAGCTTGCGGAATCCATGGGCATGAACGGCACGCCGAGCTACGTCATCGGCAAGCAGGTGATCATCGGTGCCGTCGGCGCAGACGCGCTGAAGGAGAAGATCAATCAGGCCCGCTGTGGCAAGGCGCTCTGTTCGTAAACCCAGACACCGGCAGGGTGATTCATACCGTCGCCTGCACCGACACGAACATCTCGGAAATATGACAAACCGGCTGCATCGCAGCCGGTTTTTTATTTATCTTGCGGTAGCGGTCAAAGCGGCTGAACGCCATCTGTGATAGGGTAACCTATCCCCAACGGTAAAAGGATGCAGCGGGCACCCCGCCTAAGTTCCCAATGTTGACCGATACCAAACAGGAGCAGCGGCTCCTGAAGATTTCGATTTACGTCACGCTTCTCATTTCATTTGCCAGCATCGCTTTCGGGCTCGCCATCAGTTCGCGCGCCATCGCCTTCGACGGTTTTTACACGTTAATCGACGCAGCCATGACCGGCGTTGCATTGCTGACCGCAAGACTAATCAGCAGAGGCGAAGACGACCGCTTCCAGTATGGCTACTGGCACCTTGAACCGATCCTCGCGCTGATCAACGGCACGGTGCTCAGCTTCGCCTGCGCCTATGCCTTCATCGACGGTCTCAACGGACTGATCACCGGCGGTCGCGCCATCGAATTCGGCCCCGGCGCTATCTTCGCCGCGGTGGCGGGTGCCATCAGCTTCGGCATGAGCATCTATATCCGCCGCTCGGCCGGCGAACACGGCTCACAACTGCTCGACATCGATGCCCGTGCCTGGCTTATGGGCGGTGTACTCAGTCTGGCGGTCTGCATCAGCTTCCTGCTCGGAGCGGTGATGGCAAAGACTCCTGCAGCGGCCTATGCGCCGCTGGTCGATCCGCTGATCCTGCTGGTGGTTGCGATCTGCCTGCTGCCGTTTCCGCTCTCGACGATCTGGAATGCCGGGCGTGACATCCTGCAGGTCGCACCGAGCGATCTCGACGAGGAGGTTCGCGAGCTCGCGCAATCGATCGCGCACAAGCATGGCTTCAGCGACTGCAGCTCGCATGTGATGCGCTCCGGCCGCCAGCAATTCATCGAGATCGGGCTGGTGGCACCGTCCGGCGAGATCAGCAAGACCTTCGCCGAACTCGACGCCATCCGCGCCGAGATCGCTTTGGCCATGGGCGGCCTCAGCCCGGGTTATTGGCTGACGGTGGATTTCACCGCCGACAAGCGCTGGGTTTAAGTCACGCCCGCGCTTTGTGCCGAACACGCCAGGCTAGAACAAAGGCAAGAGACAGCACGAGCACCACGCCCAGCACGATCGCGCCGGCGCGAAGCCGGCCGCCGGGACGATCGATATAAAGCGAGCGCATCGATGGCGCCTCTCCGTCGTGCGCAAGACGAAACGCCACGACGCTGTCGCCGATCGAAGTGCCGACTTCCGAATGACCGCCGGCGGCGATGACCACATACTGTTCTCCATTCGCGGCGTAAGTCATCGGATTGGCGACGCCCGGCACTGGCAGTCGCCCCTGCCAGAGTTCGGCGCCGGTCTTCGCATCATACGCACGCAGGTAGGCATCCATCGCGCCGGTGAAGATCACGCCGCCGCGCGTCGGCAGCAGACCATTGACCAGCGGCATGCCGGTGGCCAATGCGAGCCCCAATGGCGCGGTGTCCTCGCTGGTGCCGACCTTCGACTCCCACAGCAACTTGCCCGCCTTGAGGTCCACCGCAACCATCGCGCCCCATGGCGGCTTGTTGCAGGGCATGCCGAGCGGCGACGTTACAAGCGCCCGCGTCATGGCAAAGGGCGCACCGCGCTGCGCGCCAAAATCCGTACCTGCCGGCGGCTTGTAGTTCTGCGCCTCGGCGCGCGGGATCAGGGTGACCCGGTGTACGGCGCGGCTCGTATTGGCATAGAGCACCTGCCTGACAGGATCGAAGGCAACGCCGCCCCAGTTGACGCCGCCGCCGGTCATCGGAAACAGCAAGGTGCCGGCCCCCGTCGAAGGTGGCGTATAGAGGCCCTCGTTGCGTCCACTGGCCAGTTCATCCCGGCACTTGCCGCGATCCCAGAATGTCACACCGAACGCCTCATCCGGCGTTACCCGCTGCGGCACCAGTGTCGGAAGATGCGTCGGAAACGGCTGCGTCGGCGACAGCGCTTCGCCCTCGACGCCGCCTTGCGGAACGGCCCCCTCCTCCACCGGCCAGATCGGCGCGCCGCTGGTGCGATCCAGCACAAACAGAAGGCCCTGCTTGGTCGCCTGGATCACGACGTCGCGCGGACCGCTTACCAGATCGATGCGGGCCAGCGTCGGCTGCGCCGGCACATCGTAATCCCATACATCGTGATGCACGATCTGGAACGACCAGACCAGCTCACCGGTATCGATCTTCAGCGCGACCACCGAATTGGCATGGGCATTGTTGCCGGGCCGCTTGCCGCCCCAGAAATCCGGACTGGGTGACGACGTCGGCAGGAACAGCAATCCGCGTTCGTCATCCTCCGACATCGGCGCCCAGACATTGGCGTGGCCGGCTTCGATACCGTCATGGACTAGCGGATCCCACGACCATCGCGGCGCACCGCTTCGCACATCGAACGCGCGGACGGTCCCCTTGGGCGCGCTCACACGCCGATTGTCGGCGAGTGCAGAACCGACCACGACGACGTCGCGCCCCACCACCGGCGGCGATGTGATCTGAAATTCACCGGGGCCATCAAGCGGCATTCCCGGGTCGAGCTTGACCTCACCCTGCGCGCCGAAGTCGGCACATGGCAGTCCGGTCGCGGCATCCAGCGCAATGACACGGGCATCGTTGGTACCCATGAAGATGCGGCTGCGACAGGTCGCGCCAGATGCTGCGCGATCGTCACGCCAATAGGCGACGCCGCGGCACACCCATCGATTGGCCGGACGCACATCCGCTGCGACCCGCGCATCAAAACGCCACTTCTGCCGACCGCTGGCAGGATCGAGTGCAATCACCTCGTTGAATGGCGTACAGAAGACTAGGCTGTCTTCAACCAGGAGCGGCGTCGCTTCGAACTTGGTGCGCGCCATCTGCGCAGGTGTGCGACGCAGGAGATCTCCAGTCTGGAAGCGCCAAGCCTCGATCAGGCGGCCGACATTGTCGGAGGTGATCTGGTCAAGCGGCGCAAAGCGAGAGCCACCACGGTCGCTACCCCAATGCTCCCATCCAAGAGCAGGTGCTACCGACAGGACTACGAGCGCCAGGATTCCTCCAATCCAATTCCTCATCGAAGCACAGCTCCGCAGATCCCGACTGACATGACCTGATGTTAGTCGTTGAGGCCGCCCTGTCCATGTCGAACGCATAGTAAAGAGGCCGGCTGCGTAACAGCCGGCCTCTTTGAAACTCGATCAATATTACAGCGATAGTTACGCGATGTCCTCGATTGTCGTCTCGCCGTCATCCGGGCGCTGCTCAAAGCGCGATAGCTTGTTTGCCGTATTTTCCAGGACGCCGGCGACAAAATCAGACACCGAATTCTCGATCGGCGCCGCTTCCACAATCTTCTGAACGATCATCTCCACAAAGGCTGGCATCGCATTTTCCTTATTCGATGGTGCAATGCACGTGCTGCCATTTGGTTCCGGCTGAGACCGTCTTCATTCCATTTCCGACGTAGGAACATCCCCAACGGTGGTGGATTGCCCTTTACGGAGGAGGAGAAAGAGCAATGCCAAAATATCATTTCGAGATTGTCGATGGTTTCCGGCTTGAGGACCCCGTAGGTCTGGATTGTAGCGACGACACGCAAGCCAGGGATGTCGCCAAGAATATTGCTCATCAAATCGCAGTTGATATCGCAGGCGACTGTGACCGGAAGGTCGTCGTCATCGATGACAACGGCGATGAAGTCTACAAGACGAAAATCAAGCCCTGACGCGGCGTGACGTATACTCAAGCATAACAAAAGAAATGGAACTACACTTTCTCAGGAACATCCCTCCGCCAATGCCGTTGTACGGCGGGCAATGCATCGCGAGGAGAACCAAGATGAACAACCGTTTATTGATGAGCGTCGCCGCCGCTGCACTGATTGCAGGTTCGGGTTTGGCTAGCGCGCAAAATCCCGGCGGCGCAGGAGCTGCAACGTCGGGTGGTGGCGCCGGAGGTGCCGGAATGACCCGTGAGGCGCCGGCGGGCGGTGCTGCACGTAGCGGCGCAACGAGCGCGCCCGCAGGCGGCGCCGCTACTGATCGTGCTGCGCCGGCCGAACGCAACGCACCAGTCAACAAGGACGAAGCGACCGACACCACCAACAAGTCCGAGCAGAAGCCGGCGGTCAAGTCGACGCAGTCCGACGACAAGATGCAGCGTGACGACAAGCGTACGACCGACTCGACCCGTGACAGCGGAAAAGCCGGCAAGGACATGAAGGCCGATTCCAAGTCGACCGACTCCAAGTCAGGTACCGACACCAAGTCGACATCGACGGAGACCAAGTCGACCACGACCACCGGTCAGGCCGGCGCGGGCGCCAAGCTGACCACCGAGCAGCGCACCAAGGTCACCACGGTCATCAAGCAGCAAAATATCCAGCCGGTGACCAATGTGAACTTCTCGATCTCGGTCGGCACCCGTGTGCCGCGCGAGGTCCGCTTCCACCCGCTTCCGGCTGAGATCATCACCGTCTATCCGGACTGGCGCGGCTATGAGTTCTTCCTGGTGCGCAACGAGATCATCGTCGTGAACCCGCGAACACTCGAGATCGTCGCAGTCATCGACGCCTAAGGCGGCGCATCTGATGTGACACCCGGGCGGGCTCGAAAGGGTCCGCCCGTTTGCTATCCGGGACGCTCCGCCCCTGTCGTAAGCCGGCAGATTGCCGGAATGGCGCCAGTGGCTTTAACCTTGGTTAATAAGCATTTTCCGCAGGTTCCATCGGGCTTTTTATGAATTGGGTGAGATATTTGGCTGGGGGAACCGGGGGTCTAAAGGCTTCCCCTCTGCGGTTTGGTTACCTATAACCCCGGGCAGAACGGCGCCCACCCGCGCCCATTGCTATTGCCCGGGATGTCCGATGGCCAATACCACGACCAACACCATCTACGTGCTCAACGGCCCCAACCTCAACCTGCTGGGAATCCGCGAGCCGGACACCTATGGGCATGCAACTCTGGCCGATGTTGAGAAGTTGTGCGTGACCACGGCCGCGCAATATGGCCTGACCGCAGATTGCCGGCAGTCCAATAGCGAGAGCGAGCTCATCGGCTATATCCATCAGGCCCGCGAGAAACACGTGGCCGGCATCGTGATCAATGGTGGCGCTTACTCGCACACATCGATCGCCCTGCACGACGCCATTGTCGGTGTGCGCATTCCCACCGTGGAAGTGCATGTCAGCAACGTCTACACCCGCGAAAGCTTCCGCCACCATTCCTTCATCGCCAAGGCAGCCTTTGCCAGCCTCTGCGGCTTCGGCATCGAGGGCTATCGCCTTGCCATCAGCGGCCTCGCCGCAAAAATCGGTGCCAACGCCATCGCGTGACGCGCCCGCTCCGCTCATTATTCGTCTTTCACTTCAGACATTGGATTGCCCATGGCCCGCAAGCCTGACGACACACAGACCGCAACGCCGAAAGCCAGCAACGATAGCGGCATGATCCGCGAACTGGCGCTGCTGCTGGATGAAACCAACCTCACCGAGATCGAGGTCGAGCGCGCCGGTCTGCGCGTGCGCGTCGCGCGTAACATCAGCGTTGCTGCCGCTGTGCCGGCTTATGCGCCCGCACCGGCTGCTGCACCCGCGCCTGTCGCCGCAGCTGCTGCCGCACCGGCCGCCGCCGACATGACCAAGCATCCTGGCGCCGTGCCCTCGCCGATGGTCGGCACCGTCTACCGTGCCCCGGAGCCCGGCAAGCCGGCCTTCATCGAAGTCGGCGCCAAGGTTGCTGCCGGACAGACGCTGGTCATCATCGAGGCGATGAAGACCATGAACCAGATCCCGGCACCGCGGGCCGGTACCGTGACGCAGATCCTGATCGAAGACGGCTCGCCGGTCGAATACGGCGAAGCACTGGTCATCATCGAGTAACACCACAACGTCCTCTGACTTCGGAACGCCATGTTCGAGAAAATCCTGATCGCCAACCGCGGCGAGATCGCATTGCGCATCCTGCGGGCCTGCAAGGAGCTCGGCATCGCGACCGTGGCCGTGCATTCAACAGCGGACGCCGACGCCATGCATGTGCGCCTCGCCGACGAGAGCGTGTGCATCGGCCCGCCGGCGTCGAAAGACAGCTACCTCAACATCCCGTCGCTGCTCGCCGCCTGTGAAATCACCGGCGCAGATGCGGTGCATCCCGGTTACGGCTTCCTGTCCGAGAATGCGCGCTTCGCCGAGATCCTCGCCGACCATAATCTGAAGTTCATTGGCCCCAAGGCCGAACACATCCGCCTGATGGGCGACAAGATCGAAGCCAAGAAGACCGCCAAGCGGCTTGGCATTCCCGTGGTGCCCGGCTCCGACGGCGGCGTCGGCCCCGAAGACGATGCCATAGCCATCGCCCGCGAGATCGGCTTCCCGGTCCTCGTCAAGGCAGCCGCCGGCGGCGGCGGCCGGGGCATGAAGGTCGCGCAGACCGAAGCCGATCTGCTGATGGCGCTGTCCACTGCCTCGAACGAGGCCAAGGCTGCGTTCGGCGACGCGTCGGTCTATCTCGAAAAGTATCTGACCAAGCCGCGCCACATCGAAATCCAGGTGCTGGGCGATGGCCGCGGCGGCGCGCTGCATCTCGGCGAGCGCGATTGCTCGCTGCAGCGCCGTCACCAGAAAGTCTGGGAAGAAGGTCCTTCGCCGATCCTGTCACCGGAAGCGCGCGCCAGGATCGGCGGCATCTGCGCCAAGGCGATGCAGGACATGCAGTATCTCGGTGTCGGCACCATCGAGTTCCTCTACGAGGACGGCGAGTTCTATTTCATTGAAATGAACACCCGCATCCAGGTCGAGCATCCCGTCACCGAGATGATTACCGACATCGATCTTGTGCTGGAGCAGATCCGCATCGCCGCCGGCGGCGACCTGCCCTGCACTCAGGAAGAGGTCAACATCATCGGCCATTCCATTGAGTGCCGCATCAATGCCGAGAACCCGGAAACCTTCCGGCCCTCGCCCGGCACGATCACCCAGTACCACGCCCCCGGCGGCCTCGGCGTCCGCATCGATTCCGCAGTCTATCAGGGTTACAAGATCCCGCCTTATTACGACTCGCTGGTGGGCAAGCTGATCGTCCACGGCAAGAACCGGCCGGAATGCCTGATGCGGCTGCGCCGGGCCTTGGACGAGATCGTCGTGGACGGCGTCGAGACGACCCTGCCGCTGTTCCGGGCCCTGGCCCGGGAAAGCGACATTATCGAGGGCGACTACCACATCCACTGGCTGGAACAGTATCTGGCCGGCAAGGCTCCCAAGACCTGAAACATTTGGGATCAGTCTGGAACCAATCGCCTCGATCCGCGTTTTTTGTGCTGCCGGGAGACGTCCGGCGGCGGGGGCCATATTGAAGTCCATTCTGCAATCCAAGCGAGTACTACGTGACCGCTGACGCCGCCCGCAGGCGAGCGCTATGGCAAATCCTGGTGCTCTTGGCGGGATTGCTGGTGCTTGCCGCCATCAGCGCGGCCTCCGTTATCCTGGTGAATCAGGCACGTGACGATTCCAGGTGGGTGGTCCACACCGTCGAAGTCCAGAACCAGATATCGAACCTGCTGCTGGAAATCCGCCGGACCGAAAGCGCGACCCGCGCCTATCTGCTGTCCAGCGGTCCACAATTCCTTTCCGAATACGAAACCTCGGCGGCCGCGATCCTGCCGGCCGTCGACAGACTGGTGGCCCTCGCCAACGACAATCCGGCCCAGGTCGCCAACACGGTCAAACTGCGTGCAGCCGTCGAGCAGCGACTGGCGGAATTCGCCAGGGGGATCGACCGCATCAAGAACAACGACATCCAGTCGAGCATCGACATCCTTCGTCGCGGCGGTGCCAATCAGGCCGTTCAAGACATCGCCGATATCACCCGCGCGATGCGCGCCGAAGAAGGCCGCCTGTTCGTCGAACGCACCCGGACGGCCGACCAGAGCCAGCAATGGGCCTCGTGGGTCACCGTGGCCGGCTCCGGCCTGGTGGTGCTCTTGGCGGCGCTGTCGATCTTCCTCGTGCGCCGCTCGTCAAACGCCCGCGATGAGGCGGAGGCCAGGTTGCGCGACAGCAACGTCGACCTCGAAGCCGCCGTTGAGGAGCGCACCGCCGACTTGCGCGAGGCCAACGACGAGCTGCAGCGCTTCTCCTATATCGTCAGCCACGACCTGCGCTCGCCGCTGGTCAACATCATGGGCTTCACCAGCGAGCTCGAGGAGCTGCGCGGCGATATCTTCAGGCGCATCGCAACGCTCGCCAATGCAGACCCCGTCGTGCCCGATGTGAACGGCGAATTGCCGGAGCCAGCGCTGCCCGAACAGGACAAGCAACTCTCCGCCGATTTCACCGAGGCGCTCGGCTTCATCAAATCGTCGATCGGGAAGATGGACCGCTTGATCAGCGCTATTCTCAATCTGACCCGCGAGGGCCGGCGGGAGTTCAAGCCGGTGAAGATCGACACCCGCGAACTCATCGAAGGCATTGCTTCCACGGTGGCGCATCAGGCAGCCGAGACCGAAACCCAGATCCGCATCGAGCCGTTGCCTGACATCGAGAGCGATCGTCTCGCAATGGAACAGATCTTCGGCAACCTGATCGACAATGCGTTGAAATATCTGAAGCCCGGCGTCCCTGGCGACATTCTCGTCAAGGGCCGCACCAAGATGGGCTTTGCGATCTTCGAGATCATCGACAACGGCCGCGGCATCGATCCCCGGGATCATCAGCGCATCTTTGATCTTTTCCGCCGTGCGGGTACACAGGACAAGCCCGGCCAGGGCATCGGATTGGCCCATGTGCGCGCTTTGGTGCGACGAATGGGCGGCACCATGTCGGTGTCATCGGAACTCGGCAACGGCAGCAACTTCACCGTCACGCTGCCGGCCAGATGGACGGGGCATAACCGGGATAAACAAACATGAGTAAGCCAGTTACCATCATTATGATCGAAGACGACGAGGGTCACGCCCGTCTGATCGAACGCAATATCAGGCGCTCGGGTGTCAATAATGAGATCATCCCGTTCACCAACGGTACAGACGCCGTCAACTATCTGTTCGGCAAAGATAGCACTGGCCTCGATCACAAGGGCGAAGCCCTGCTGATTCTGCTCGACCTCAACCTGCCCGACATGACCGGGATCGATATCCTGAAGCGTGTCAAAGAGAACGAATTTCTCAAATGCGCGCCCGTCGTGGTCCTCACCACTACCGACGACGCGCAGGAAATCAAACGCTGCTACGAATTGGGCTGTAACGTCTACATCACCAAGCCCGTGAACTACGAGAGCTTCGCCAACGCGATCCGCCAACTCGGTCTGTTTTTCTCCGTCATTCAGGTTCCACAAGCGTCCACATGACATCTGCCACGACGCCTACGCTGCTGTATATCGATGACGACGCAGGTCTTGCGCGGCTGGTGTCGCGCGGCCTGACGCGGCAGGGCTTTGGCGTTGAGCATTGCGACAATGGCGAAGCCGGGATCGAACGGATCAAGCAGGGTGGCATCGACGTCATCGCGCTCGATCAGTACATGCCGGGCCTCGACGGGCTGGAAACGCTTGAGCAAATCCAGAAACTGCCCTCGCCTCCTCCGGTGGTGTTCGTCACGGCGTCGCAGGACAGCAAGATTGCCGTGACCGCCCTTAAGGCGGGTGCCGCCGACTATCTGGTGAAGGACACCCAGGGCGACTTCCTGCCGCTGCTGCATGTCGCCTGCACGACCGCCATCAAACAGGCCCTGATATCAAAGGCCCGCGACGACGCCGAAGCGGAAGTTCATGCATCGCGTGATCGTTACGCTGCCCTCGCGGCCGAGCGCGAGGTATTGCTGCGCGAGGTCAATCACCGCGTTGGCAACTCATTGCAGATCATCGCTTCGCTGCTCCATCTGCAGGCCAATTCAACCAGCGAAGATCACGTCAAGGTGGCGCTGACCAATGCCATGGGCCGTGTCGCTGCCGTGGCGCAGGTCCATCGCCGGCTGTACACCTCGCACGACCTCAACAGCGTGCTGCTCAATCAGTATCTGGAAGCCCTGCTGGAAGATCTCCGCCGCTCGGCCGAAGGCAACCGGATGTCGCGCCTGACGCTGAAGGCCGAATCTGTCGAGATCGATCCGGATCGCGCCGTGGCGATCGGCATCATCGTCAACGAACTGGTGATGAACGCCGTCAAATACGCCTATCCCGACGGCGCCGGCCCGATCCATGTCGTGCTCACCGCGCAGGGCGACCAGCTCGAACTGTCGATCACTGACGATGGCGTCGGCCTCAACGTGAAAGTCGACCCGCGCTCCACCGGCATGGGCCAGCGCATCGTCAATGCCATGGCCAGCAAGCTCGAAGCGTCCGTCGAACGCGATCCCGACCATACCGGCACCCGTATCGTGCTGCGGTTCTGCGCCGTCACCAAGCCCGCGGCAAAACCATCCGTGAGCGCTGCGGGCTAGGCCTGCCTGCACAACGATCACCTCGACTGCACAAATATGCCGCGCCTCGCTGCCTTGCGCGGTGTTCCCGCGTGCCTAGACTGCGCCTTTCAGTCTGCTGATATTTCCTCCATTTTCCAGACCTCGGATTTCATATGCGCTGCCTTGTCGTGGCCGACCTGCATTATTCTCTGCCCCAGTTCGACTGGTTGCTGAGCGTCGCGCCGCAATTCGACCTCGTGATCTTTGCTGGCGACGCTCTTGATATCGCCTCGGTCGTCGACTTCCGCGCTCAAATCCTGGTGGTGAAAAAGTATCTCGGCCTGCTTGCCCAACGCACCAAGGTGATCCTGTGCTCTGGCAATCACGATCTCGACGAACGCAACGATGAAGGCGAGAAGATCGCGCGATGGGTTGGCGATGTCAGACAACTCGGCATTGCTTGTGACGGTGACAGTCTCACCATCGGTGATACGCTCTTCACGGTTTGCCCATGGTGGGACGGTCCGCTGGTGCAGCAGCGTATCGTGCAACAACTCAGCGAAGCATCCGCACAGAGCGCAAAACGCTGGATCTGGGTCCATCACGCACCGCCGACCAACTCGCCGACGAGCTGGGGCGGCAAGCGTTACTTCGGCGATGTCGAACTGGTGCAATGGATCGAGGCGCATCGGCCCGCGATGGTGATCTCCGGCCACGTGCATGAGTCTCCATTTGTCAAAGACGGCTCATGGTACGACCGGATTGGTGAGACCTGGGTGTTCAATGCAGGCCGACAGTTCGGACGGCCGCCAACTTACATCGTGCTCGACCTCGATGACGGCACAGCATTCTGGCTATCGGCGGAAGGCGCTGACCATATCGATCTGAACGCTCCGCTGCAGCGTCCGGCGTTACCGATCAAGGTCGCGCCCGCATGGCTCACATCCGTGGATCGTTTTGTCGATCCGAGCCCCGATCCGGACCTGGTGACACCTTCGTCGGCGACAGGTTGACCATGTTGTCCAGGAGCTCGCCGACCATCGACAGATGCGTACCATGGCCGGCATATTGCTGCTTGATATCGGCAAGATAGCTCGTCGCCACATTGAGCCGCTGCGCCAGCAGCCGCGCGATCATCAGCGCGACGGTCGGGTGATCCCGCAAGAAATCCGTCGCATTCTCGAATTCATAGACTTGCGTCTCCATCGCGGCACGCACGGTCGCGGTATGCGGCTGTTCGAGGAGCACCGACATTTCACCGACCACAGCACCGGGTTCGGTCAAACTCGCAACCACCGTGTCGCCCTTGACGACATCGAGCTGCCCTTCGATCAGCACGAACAAATGCCCGCTGGTCTGTCCTTCCCGGATGATCGTATCGCCCGCTGCAACGCGGTGCTTCACGCCATCGCTACAATGATCCAGAACGGCGCGCATATCAGGCACTCCAACATGGTTGATAAAGCGTATGCTCGCCGTGACGATCGCGTGACACAAGGCCCGAACACGCTGAAATTGTCGGCAACCGGCGCATATGGGGTGCGGCGGAGCTTGTGGGACATCCCGTGCCGGCTACCGCGTCTTTCGCCCTGTTGCATTTGTTCGGGAGATAGTTATAGTTAGTTGCTTCCTTAGCAATAAGGCCCGTCCTTCCAGACGGGCCGTTGCCATTTTAGGGGGCCTTTGCGATGAGCCGTTCCAACCGGATCGATCATATTCGCCTGACGTCGCATCCTGCGCCGGGCGCCAAGCATCACTTCCCGATCCAGTGGGGCGCAGCCTCCGCACGCGAACGCGGGCCGGTCATCGGCACCGTCTCCCGCCCGCAGGACCGCAACGTCATCGGCACCCATGGCGGCTCCTATTCAGTCTATCGCGCTCTCGCGGTTTCATCGGGCGCGCTTGATCCGCTGAAGCGTCCCGATCTCACAAACACCCATCCCGCTGCTGTCGTCGGGCCTTTCGGACAATGGACCGATCCCGAGAAGATCGTATCGCTCGATCCCTGGGGTCATCTCGTTGCCGAAAACTTTGCGCCCGAGATCGCCGAAGGCATCGATATCCGCCCGAGCATTGCGATCACCAAGGCGCGGCTCGATCTGCCCGAGCTGCAGGCCGCGATCGCTGGCGGTCGCCTCAAACACGACGGCGACGTCGTGCATGCCAATGGCAGCGTCTCCGTCGTTAAGATTGCCATCGATCCCGTGTGGTATCTGCCCGGTCTCGCCAAACGCTTTGATACCAGCGAGAACAATCTGCGCCGCCAGCTGTTCGAACAGACCGCGGGCATGTTTCCCGAACTCGTGACGCGGCCTGACCTGCAGGTGTTCCTGCCGCCCATCGGCGGGACTACCGCCTATCTGTTCGGCGACGTCAGCAAGCTACCGGATCACACGACCAAGATCACCTGCCGCGTTCACGACGAGTGCAACGGCTCCGACGTGTTCGGCTCCGATATCTGCACCTGCCGCCCCTATCTGATTCACGGTATCGAGGAATGCGCGCGCGCCGGTCAGTCCGGCGGTCTCGGCATCATCATCTACAACCGCAAGGAAGGCCGTGCGCTCGGCGAGGTCACCAAGTTTTTGGTCTACAATGCGCGTAAGCGCCAGGAGGGCGGCGACGCCGCTGCGCAGTATTTCGAACGCACCGAATGCGTTGCCGGCGTGCAGGATGCGCGCTTCCAGCAGTTGATGCCGGATGTCGTGCACTGGCTCGGCCTCAAGCGCATCGATCACTTCATTTCCATGAGCGACATGAAGCATGATGCGTTGACCAGTCAGGGCGTCGAGATCGTCGAGCGCGTGCCGATCCCCGACGACATGATCCCGGCCGACGCGCATGTGGAGATCGCCGCCAAGAAGGCGGCCGGCTACTTCACGCCGGACCCGGTGACACCGCAGGATCTGATCGACTCCGTCGGTCGCGGGCTTGAGAAGTATTGAGATATCAGCAGTGAATCCCCAGACCCCGGAAGCCTCTGCCGCCCTCTCGTTGCTGTCAGCTCACGCCGTGCGCACCCGTTCGCAACGCATGCTGACCCTCGGCCTCGACGACAAACTGCCGAACTTCCGTATCGATCTCACGCGCATGGACGACGTGATCAACCTGGTGCTGGACACGACGCGCGCCTCCTATCCGTCGCTCGATGTCCCGTTCCATTCGCGCTGGCGTCACTTCGTCAATGCCGGCGACAATCGCTGGGCCGATGTCGCGGATGGCATTTCATGGCCTGATCGCGCGGCACGCGGACGCGCGGAATTCGATCTCGCCATCACCAGCGTGTTCCTCGATGCCGGGGCCGGTCCAACCTGGCGCTATACCGATCCCCAAACCGGCGCGGCCATCGGCCGCTCCGAAGGTCTCGGTCTCGCGAGCCTTGCGATGTTTGCCGGCGGCACGTTCTCTGCCGATCCCGCGCAGCCGCTGCGCGCTGATGCCAGCAAGCTCGCAGAGCTCGACGTCAGCGATCTCAAGCGCGGCATGCAGGTCTCCGACACCAATCCAATGGTCGGCATCGACGGCCGCGCCGATCTGCTGCGCCGGCTTGGCGAACACGTGGCGTCGAAGCCCGATGTGTTCGGCACCAGGGATAGGCCGCGGCCCGGCGGATTGTTCGACCGTCTGGCGTCGCTGGCTGACAATGGCCGCCTGCCCGCTCCCACCATCCTCTCGGAACTGCTGCTGCAACTTGGCCCGATCTGGCCGTCGCGGCTGACGCTGGATGGCATCGCGCTCGGTGATTGCTGGAAGCATCCGGCGATGACGACCTCGGATGCGACGAGCGGCCTTGTGCCCCTGCACAAGCTGTCGCAATGGCTGGCTTATTCGCTGATCGAACCGCTGCAGACCGCAGGCATCGATGTGACCGATATCGACGGCCTCACCGGACTGGCCGAATATCGCAATGGTGGTCTTTTTGTCGATGGTGGTGTCCTGAAATTTCGCGATCCTGCTGACGCCGCGCGTGAGCACGACGTATCCTCGCCCCTGGTGGTGGAATGGCGGGCGCTGACCGTGGCGCTACTTGACCGTGTCGCCGGCGGCCTGCGACAAAGACTGAAGCTCGACGCGACATCGCTGCCGCTGGCCAAGGTGCTCGAAGGAGGCACATGGGCCGCCGGTCGCATCCTGGCGCGCGAGCGCCGTGAGGATCATTCGCCGCCGGTGAAGGTCATCAGCGACGGCACGGTGTTCTAGCTCAAAGACGATTTTTACACTCTCGCAACGGATGAGGTTCATGGACGGCGTCACGATCGTTAATCACCCGCTGGTGCAGCACAAGCTGACGCTGATCCGCGACAAGAACCGCTCCACCAAGGGCTTTCGCGAACTGCTCAACGAAATCGGCATGCTGCTATGCTACGAGGTGACGCGCGACCTGCCGCTCACCGATGTCGAGATCGAAACGCCGATCATGAAGATGACCGGCAAGGAAATCGCCGGCAAGAAACTGGTATTTGCGCCCATCCTCCGCGCCGGCCTCTCCTTCGTCGAAGGCATGATCGGCCTCGTCCCGTCAGCGCGTATCGCGCATATCGGCCTGTACCGCGACCCCGAAACTTTTGTGGCCGTGGAATACTTCTTCAAGGCGCCGACCAATCTCGACGAGCGTCTGGTGATCGTGATCGATCCGATGCTGGCCACGGCGAACACGGCCGTCGCCGCCATCGATCGCATCAAGGAACGCGGCGCCAAGGATATCCGCTTCGTCTGCTTGCTGGCAGCGCCGGAAGGTATTGAGCGCCTGCGTGGTTATCACCCCGATGTGCCGATCTGGACAGCCGCGATCGACGACCGGCTGAACGATCACGCCTATATCGAGCCGGGTCTCGGTGACGCTGGTGACCGTGCTTACGGCACCAGGTAGCGAGATGCACCGACACGCGGGCGCCTCCGACCACGCGACACTTCCTTGGACTGTGGCTCAGTTGATCATCAGCAGCCAGGGCATTACGACCAGCAGCAAGCCGGCGAAATAGATCAACCCGAAGATCAGGCCGAACTTCCAGAAGTCGGCCTTGCCGATATAACCGCTGCCAAAATACATCGGCGCCGGTCCGGTGGCATAGGGCGAGATCACGCCCATCAGGCCAAGCGAATAGATACAGAGCAGTGTCAGAGTCGACATCGGGATTCCGGGAATGCTCGACCCCACCGCCAGCACGACAGGCAGCATCGCCGCCGCGTGCGCCGTGATGCTCGAGAAAAAATAGTGAATCCAGAAGAAGATCGAGACCAGCAGGATCATCGCGATGGTCGGGCTGAATGTGGCGAGTGGAGCCGCCAGGCCGGCGGCAGCCCATTTGATGAAGCCGATGTCGTTGAGGCCGGATGACAACGTCAGCAGCGATGTGAAGTAGAAAAACACCTCCCACGCCGCTTTCTCGGCGATGATGTCGGAAAACGTGATGACGCCGGTGACGAGCATCAGCGAGATCACAACGAACACCACCATGGTCGCATTGATGAAGTTCGAACCGACGCCCGGCAGCGAGATGTCAGGATTGGATCCGGTGATCCACAGGAACATCGCAAGCACGACCAGTCCGGCCATGATCCATTCACTGCGCGACAACGCCCCCATCGACGCGAGTTCGCTCGCGCTCCACGCCACGATCTCCGGGCTTTCTTTCACCTCCGGTCGGCAAATTGCGTAGCTCAGCAGTGGCAGAAGCAAAATCAGCGGGACGCCGAGCGGCGCGAAGCCGATGAACCACTGTGACCAGCCGACGTCCACGCTCACGATCTTCTTGGCGATGCTCAGAGCAGCCGCATTGGGCGCAAGCGCGGTGAGGAACATCGAGCTCGTTACAGCGGTCGCCGCGAAGGCGGTCCACATCACATAGGTTCCGATCCTGCCGGCTGTCGGACCCGGCTCCGATCCGTAGATCTTCGGGATGTTGCTGACAATCGGATAGACCGTGCCGCCACTGCGCGCGGTGTTCGATGGCGTCGCTGGCGCGAGAACGAGATCGGACAGCGCAACGGCGTAACCCAGTCCCACCGTGTTGCGCCCGAGGCTGCGAACCAGCAGCAAGGCCAGACGCCTGCCAAGACCGCTCTTGCGATAGCCGATCGAGAATACGAAGGCGCCGACAATCAGCCACACCGTGCTTTCGGAGAATCCGCTCAGCATCCAGCGCAGCGACTTGTTGGGATCGTGTTCGACATATCCCATCACGCCCGCAAAGGTCAGACCGATCAGACCGACCGCGCCTACGGGCATGGATTCCAGGATCAGGCCGGTAATCACCGCAGCGAAAACGGCAAAATAATGCCACTGATTGGCGACAAGCCCTGCCGGAATCGGGATGACGTACAGCACCAGCCAGACAGCGAGAGGTGCAATCTTCTTCCAGCTCAGCGACACAGCTTCTCCCCCGGCGAACCGAGCCGCCGTACCTGCGACAATACGTCCGGCAACGTAACACCAGTTGTTGCCCGGCGAGCAACCGCCAACGCGATCTGCGCCGCATGTATCACCATCTTAGAGCGCGCCTCTCTTTCCTTTCGCATCCGCAGCAAAGGTCGCGCTGTCATGCAGCCGGTTACGCGCGGCGTTGCGCTGGCAGCCCCGAACCCGACATGGAGCGGCAGGAAATGCTCGTCTATCGGATCGTTTTCTTCACCGCATGGGGAGCAAGCCGACGACTGATTATGAGTGAAGCTGCCACTGCCGATCACCAGCACATTGCGTGCGCGTACCTCGGCCTGTGGGCGCACAGTCAGGCAACGCTCTCAGGCTGGATCAGCCGCCGCCCACGCTTGGCGGCATCCATGGCGTCTATTTTTGCCAAACCGCCCTGGCAACCGCCCCAAGATTTCAGCGCGCCGAACTGACGCGCTTTTCCTCGCCGCTATGCGACGGCACGGATTTGACGTCGACGACGGCACGCCCCTGCGTGATCAGCCGCGCGCCGCGCTGATCCAGTGTGTGGATCCAGAGCCAGTTGATCGCAACGGCAAGACGATTGCGTAGCCCGATCAGAAAATAGATATGGGCGATGCCCCAGATCCACCACGCTAGCGCGCCGCGCAGCCTGACGCGGCCGAAGTCGATCACGGCGAGCTTCTTGCCGATCTGTGCGAGACTGCCATCGTGCGAATAGCGAAACGGCACGGGCGCCTCACCGCGCAGACGCTGCTTGATTGCTGACGCGACGTAGCGCCCTTCCTGCTTTGCGGCCGGCGCGATGCCGGGCACCGGCTTGCCGTCAGGGGCGGCAATGGTCACGGTATCACCGACAGCGAATATCTCGGGATGACCCGGCACTGTAAGATCCGGGTTGACCTGCAGACGTCCGGCGCGATCAGCGGCAACGCCCAACCATTCGGCAGCCGGCGACGCGCGCACGCCTGCCGCCCAGATGATCGTCCTGGCGCCGAGTGCCTTGTCGCCATAGACAACGCCATCGATGTTGCAATCGGACACGGCATGTCCGAGCGCGACTTCAACGCCGAGCTTCTCTAACGAGCGTTGCGCATAGGCCGACAGGTCCTCCGGAAATCCAGCGAGCACGCGTGTCCCCGCCTCGATCAGCACCACGCGCGTCTCGCGCGTATCGATATTGCGAAAATCTTCCGGCAGCGTCACCCGCGCGAGCTCCGCGATGGTGCCGGCGAGTTCGACACCCGTCGGTCCGGCGCCGATGATCACGAAGGTCAGCAATGCCGCGCGCTTGACGGGATCGCTCTCGCGTTCGGCACGCTCGAAGGCCGTGAGAATACAGCGGCGCAGCGTGGTCGCATCTTCCAGCGTCTTGAGGCCCGGCGCGAACGGCTCCCATTCATCATGGCCGAAATAGGCGTGGCCGGCACCCGTGGCGAGCACCAGTGTGTCATAGGGCAGCGTCTGCCCGTCATCGAGCAGCACCCGGCGCGCCGCCGCATCCACGCCGGTCACGGTGCCGAGCAGTGTCGTGACATCCTTGCGTCCACGCAGCAGATAGCGGATCGGCCAGGCGATCTCCGATGTCGCCAGCGATGCGGTCGCGACCTGATACAGCAGCGGCTGAAACAGATGATGATTGCGGCGATCGACAATGGTGATGCTGATATCGGCACCGGTCAGCCGATATACGGTCTCCAGCCCGCCGAAGCCGGCGCCGACAACGACCACCCGATGAGGCGTTGTCGATTTGATCGATGCCTTGCCGTCGATTGTCACGATATTCGTCATGGTGAACAGGCTCCCTGCCTGCATCCAGATAGCTATGCCCGTCGTCCGAACAATCAAGCAACAATCGGGCGCGGCAGGCCGGTTGTTGAGCGGTTCCAGATTGATCAGCCCGCGTTGGCGTCAGTGTGTCCTGCGCGACCAGCACCGATCCAATAAGTAAGCCAAATGCCGGGCATAAGCATTGCTTGGTTCGTGATTCCGATCCTCCGAGGCACCTTCAATCCGCTCAGCGCCTGTTGAGCACCGAGACCGTCGCCCGCGCCGCCTCGGCCTGCTATGCTGGCCGCATGAGCTCACGCGACTCCGCCTCTTCCGAGGTCACGCCCGAACTGCTGTTGCGCGCCTATGCCTGCGGCATCTTCCCGATGTCGGAAAGCGCCGACGATCCCGGCCTGTTCTGGGTCGAGCCCGAGATGCGCGGCGTCATTCCGCTGGATGGTTTTCGCATCAGCTCGCGCCTCGCTCGCACCGTGCGCTCCGACGTTTTCACAGTGACCGTCAACACCGCCTTCAAGCGCGTGATGGCCGAATGTGCCGCGCCAAAGCCGGGCCGCGAGGACACCTGGATCAACACGCGTATCCGCGATCTCTATGGCGAGCTCCACGAGATGGGCCACGCGCACAGCGTCGAAGTCTGGCAGGACGACACACTGGCCGGCGGGCTCTATGGCGTCTCGCTCGGCCGCGCGTTCTTCGGCGAGAGCATGTTTCATCATGCGCGCGACGCCTCGAAGGTGGCACTGGTGCATCTGGTCGCCCGGCTGATCGCCGGCGATTTCAAGCTGCTCGACACCCAATATGTCACCGATCACCTGCTGAGCTTCGGCGCACAGGAAGTGCCGCGGGCCCGCTATCGCAAGCTGCTCGACGCGTCGCTCGACGGCATTGCGGAATTCGACAGACTGCCGATGGATTTCCCGCTCAAGGGCGCGACGGTGCTGGACATCATCGCGGGACGGAATAGCGCCTCTTAAGACGCGCCGTAACGCTTACTGCCGGAACGCCGGGAAGCCCGGTGGCGGCTGTAGGGGCTGCTGCTGGGCGCGCGGCTGCTGCTTCGGCGGCGCACGCTTCTGGGCCGGCGGCGGCGCACGCGGGGCGTCGGGCTGTGTCGTCGCAACCGTCGCTTCCGGCTGCTTACAATCGGTCAGCCAGATATCGTAGATCGGATGTTCGACGCCGTGCAGGCCCGGACTGGCCGCAAACATCCAGCCGGAGAAGATCCGCTTCACCTCGCCCTGCAGCGTGATTTCGTCGACCTCGACGAAAGCGTCGGTATTCGCCGCCTCGGTCGCCGGACGCGTGTAGCAGGCATCGGTCTTCACGCGGAGCGCGCCGAACTGCACAGTCTCGCCAATGTCAGCGTCGAAATTGATGATGCGGCCGGTGATCTTGTCGAGGCCCGAGAAGCTCGCCTTCTTGTTGACGATCTTCTGCGCCGGCGGCTCGGTAACGACCTCATCGCCGGGTTGCAGCGTGGCTGGCGCCGGCGGCGCCACCTTCGGCGGCTGACGGCCACCGGGAGTGGCGGCAGGCGGCGCGTTGGCGACGCCGGGCTGTTGCTGCCCTGGCGCAGCCGGCTGCTGGGCCTGTCCCTGCCCCGGCGGGTTCTGCGGAACGATAGTGGTGTTGCTGCCGGGCGGCGGCGCCAGCGGCTGCGACTGCACGGCGCCGGGCGGCGGTGCGCCCATGCCCGGACGGGTCGGCAACAGACGGCCCTGCGGCAGTTCCGGCACCTCTTCCTCGTCGTCCATGGGCGGCGGGGGTTGCTGGCCACGCGGCACGGCCCCCGGCGGCCGTGGCGGCGTGTCGCCGAACAGCGGACCAAACTGCGCTTGCACAGGTGCAGGCGACAGTGAGGTGGCGGCCAGAAGGGCCGCAAATCCGGCAATGGTCAGGGTTCGCAACATGCGGCGCGGCTCAATCGAGAATCAGGCTCGCGACATTGTAGGAGAATGGCCGCGTAATCGCCTCCGGTTAACACGCCGAATGCGGCGGCGAAAGGGCACCCTGCTCCCCATACCGCCCGGCTGGTCAGGTCATTCTCCCCGTGAAATAGTCCACATCAGGCAGGCGCGCGATGCGCGACCGGCCATCAATCCGGAACAAACCGGAGCATGGGGAGAACGCTGAAGATGACTGACGGAATCCGTCTGGACGGCAGAATCGCGGTCGTTACCGGCGCGGCCGGGGTGATCGGCACCGAGACCATCAAGCTGCTGGCGGCGCGCGGCGCCAAAATCGTCGCGGTGGATCGCGATGCCGGCGCATTGCAGCGCGCGGTCGAACAACTCCCCGCTTCCGCCGAAGCATTGGCGCTCACCGCCGACGTCACCAGCGAGGACGACGTCATCGGCTATGTCGCCGCCACGGTGAAGCGCTTCGGCACCATCGACATTTTCTACAACAATGCCGGGATCGAAGGCACGATCACGCCCATCGTGAAGATGTCGCTCACCGACTTCCGGCGGGTGCTCGACGTCAATGTAGTCGGCGTCTTTCTCGGCATGAAGCACGTGCTGCCAGTGATGCTGAAGGCCAACAAGGGCTCGATCATCAACACCGCGTCCATCGCCGGCGTGATCGGCTCGGCCGAAGTCGCCGTCTACAGCGCCAGCAAACACGCAGTGATCGGCCTCACCAAGAGCGCGGCGCAGGAATGCACCGGCACCAATGTACGCGTGAACTGCGTCTGTCCCGGCCTGATCGACAGCCGCATGCTGTCAGCCATCGTGGACGCACGCGTCGGCCGCGGCGCGCCCGCCCCTGTGGACAAGGTCGTCGATCGCGTGCCGCAACGCCGGCTCGGTCTTGCCCGGGAAGTCGCCCCGATCGTCGCCTTCCTCGCCTCCGATGATGCGAGCTACGTCACCGGCTCCGCTTACACGGTCGATGGCGGCCGGACCTCCGCTTAAACATCAAGAAAACCAAGAGCAGATCACATGCCTGTTGTTCTCGATCCCGATGCCGCTGCCGTTCTCAACGTCTTTCGCGATGCCGGCCGTCCGCCCTATGAGACGATCTCGCCCCAGGAAGCGCGCGAGTGGTATTTGAAAGCGCGCCCGGTCGCCAATCCCGAACCACCCGAATTGGCGTCGGTGACATCCATGATGGTGCCCGGCCCGACCGGTGCCATTCCAGTGCGCCTCTACACACCGAAGACCCTGCGCAAAAAGGACGGCATGTCGCCCTGCCTGGTGTTCTTCCATGGCGGCGGCTGGGTGATCGGAGATCTCGACTCCCACGACGTGGTCTGCCGCATCCTCGCCCATGAAGGCGAGATGATCGTCATCTCGGTCGACTATCGCCTCGCGCCGGAGAACAAGTTTCCGGCAGCCATCGACGACGCCATCGCCGCGACGCGCTGGATTTCCGACAATGCCGTGCAACTCAATGTGGATGCGAAGCAGATCAGCGTCGGCGGCGACAGCGCTGGCGGCAATCTCGCGGCCATCGTGGCCATCGATGCGCGGGACAATGGTGGGCCAAAGCTCGCCGGCCAGTTGCTGATCTATCCCGCCACCGACTTCCGCATGAGCCATCCCTCTCACAGCGAACCGGAGACGAGTTGCCTGCTGACCCACAACGTCATCCGCTGGTTCGCCGATCACTATCTCACCAGCAAGGCCGACGTGGACAACTGGCGGGCGTCACCTGCCCGCGTGGAGAACCTGAAGGACCTCCCGCCGGCCTATGTGCTGACCGCCGGCGCCGATCCGCTGCGTGACGAAGGCGACGAATATGCCAGACGCCTGTCCGACGCCGGCGTCGCCGTGGAATACAAGACCTATCCCGGCCAGTTTCACGGCTTCATCACCATGGGCAAGATCCTGCCCAAGGCGAATACGGCGCTGCATGAGATGGGCGAATGGTTGAAAGGGTTGGACTAGCGCTCGCGGCGCCCGAGGAGCAATCGCGATGAAGAAACCGGAGAAGATCGCACCCGGCGGTCCGGTCAGGGGCCGTTGCCTGTGCGGCACGGTTCAGTTCGAAATCGATTTTCCGGCGCGCTGGGCCTGGCACGATCATTCGCGCGCAACGCGACGCGCCCATGGCGCGGCCTACGCGACCTATGTCGGAAGCTGGCGCAAACGTTTTCATATCACGAAGGGAGCGACCGGGATTACGCGCTTCGAAGACACTGCATCAGGCAGCGCGCGAAGCTTCTGCACACAATGCGGCACGCCACTATTTTACGAGCGCGCCCGCTCGCCGCATATGGTCAACATTTCCCGCGCATTGTTCGAAAGCCGCACCGGCCGGCGGCCGCTTTATCATATCGGCATCGAGGAGTTGCAGGAGTGGACCTACACCGGCGAGCCGCTGGTTCCGCTCAAGGGCTTTCCGGGCGTCGTCTGGGAGCGTCCGGGAAGAAAGAAGAAACCGACTCCAAACGACGAACCGTTCTAGGTTTTCAGTTTCCTGCGCTGCTGGACGGCTTGCTGCCGCGACGGAGCATGAGCCGGTCTCAACCAGTCCGAATTGCCGAGCGCATGCTTCACGCAGTCATGGATGTGGGTGTGCAGCAGTTTTCGCGCCTTCGCGGAATCCCGTGCCAACGCGGCGTTCATCAGCTCGCGATGCTCGACCGCGGCCACCTCGCCGCGAAACACCACTGCCAGCATCTGGTAGCGCAGATACTTGTCGTAGGCCGCGGACAACGCATCGAGCAGTACCTGCGAGCCGCAGGCCGCGATCAGCGCGCGGTGAAATTGCCAGTCGCACTGCTTCCAGGCCTCGGTCTTCGACTTGTCGCCGGCCAGCATGGCCTTTTCCATGGCGGACAGCTTGTGATGAGCCGAGACCACCAGCGCTTCCCAATCGAGATCGCCTGATTTGAAAGACTGCTCGATGGCATGGCCCTCGAGCAGTTCGCGCAATTCGGCGATCTGCTGGAATTCGGTGGCCGAGATCGACGTAACCTCGAAGCCGCGCTGGCCTTCGGCGACGACGAAGCCTTCCGAGCACAATCGGTTCAGTGTCTCGCGCAGCGTCGAGACGCTGGTGCCATAGGCGACGCTCATCTTCTCCAGCTTCAGCTTCTGGCCGGGCTCAAGCGTGCCGAAAATCACGTCGTTGCGGATACGCCGATAGGCGCTGTCGCCGACGGTCTCTCCGGCGCGGTCCGCAATGGGGGTATCCAGCATGAAAGGTCCTGGTGACGAGGAATGGTCGCGCTGCGCCACCATACATCACCCCGCGCCTCATACACAAATCATCATAGATAATGTAAAATATCGGTTGATTTTTGTTTTATCGTAGATGACGGTGGCGCCAAGAAGTAAAAATACCATCCAAGGGAGCTTCCACATGTCCGTACACCCGAAGTCCGCCGTCTGGCTTGCCGCCATCGCCGCCACCCTCGCCATCGCCGGTGGCCCGGCCTCGGCCCAGGTGCAGGAGCGCACCATCCGCTGGGGTCACCTCAACAACACCGATCATCCCGTCAGCAAGGGCGTGCAGAAGTTCACCGAACTCGTCGCGGCCAAGAGCGGTGGCAAGATGAAGGTGCGCGAATATCCCGCCAACCAGCTTGGCTCGGAGATGCAGCAGCAATCCGCACTGCGCGCCGGCACGCAGGAGATGCAGTCGCCCGCCACGACGTCGCTGGTCGGCATCGTCAAGGATTACGGGCTGATCGATTTCCCGTTCATCGTCTCGACGCCGAAGCAGGCCGACGCGCTGCTGGACGGCCCGCTCGGCTCGGCCCTGCTCGCCAAGCTGCCGGAGAAGGGTCTGATCGGTCTGGGCTATTGGGATCTCGGCTTCCGGAACGTCACCAACAGCCGCCGCCCGATCACCAAGGGCGAAGACCTCGACGGCATCAAGATCCGCGTGATCCCGAACCCGGTCTATCTTGAGACCTTCAAGGCGTTCAACGCCAATCCGGTGCCGATGAGCTTCTCCGAGCTCTACACCGCGCTGGAAACACGCACGGTGGACGGCCAGGAAAATCCGTTCTCGGTGATCCTGTCGAACAAGTTCTATGAGGTGCAGAAATATCTCAGCGTCACCAACCACACCTACTCCACCAACATCATCCTGGTCAGCAAGGTGTTCTGGGACAAGCTCTCCAAGGACGAGCAGAAGATCCTGCAGGATGCCGCCAACGAGGCGCGCGACTATCAGCGCAAGGTCAGCCGCGATGCCGCAGCGGCTTCCATCGGCGAGCTGAAGGCCAAGGGCATGGAGGTCAACGAGATCGCTCCGGCCGAGCTTGCGAAGATGCGCGACAAGACCAAGCCGATCGCGGCAAAATTCTCCGCCGACTACGATCAGGAGATCGTCAAGCTGTTCAACAGCGAACTTGAGCGCGTTCACAAGGACTGAGCCGCGCATCACCCACCGTCACTACGCGACGATCCCACGCTCACTGCGAAAGCATCCATGCCCGCTTCATCAACTACTGCGACAAGCAGGATCGTCGAAGCCTATTACCGGTCGATCAAGATCGTCATGGCGGTGTTGCTCGCCGCCATGGTCGTCCTGGTATTCGGCAATGTGGTTCTACGTTACGTCTTCAACTCGGGCATCGCCATTTCCGAGGAGCTCTCGCGCTGGCTGTTCGTCTGGATGGTGTTTCTCGGCGCCATCGTCGGCCTCCGCGAACATGCCCATCTCGGCGTCGACAGTTTCGTGAAGCTGCTGTCGCCGATGGGCCGCAAGATCTGCTACGCGCTCAGTCACGTGCTGATGCTCTACGCCTCTGTATTGCTCACCGAAGGCTCGTGGAAACAGACGGTGCTGAACTGGGACACGACGGCGCCCGCCTCCGGTCTCTCCGTCGGCCTGTTCTACGCCGCAGGTCTCGTCTTCGGCGTCGCCTCGATCCCGATCCTGCTGCATGACCTCTATCGCCTGCTCACCGGCCAACTCGCCACGTCGGAGCTGATCGCCATCAGTGAATCCGAGGAGCATGTCCCTGCGGCGCCCGCCCCCGCCAACGGGAACGAACGCCGATGACCATCAGCATCTTCACCTTCTCGCTGCTCGGCGCGATGGCCATCGGCATGCCGATCGCATTCGCCCTGATCATCTGCGGCGTCGCGCTGATGACCTATCTGGATATCTTCGACTCCCAGATCATCGCGCAGAACGTCATCAATGGCGTCGATTCCTTCCCGCTGATGGCGGTGCCGTTTTTCATCCTGGCAGGCGAGATCATGAACACCGGTGGCCTCGCCCGCCGCATCCTGAACTTCGCCATCGCCCTTGTCGGCCATCTGCGCGGCGGGCTCGGCTATGTCGCGATCCTGACCTCCTGCATCCTGGCATCGCTGTCCGGGTCTGCCGTTGCCGACGCCGCCGCACTCGGCGCATTGCTGGTCCCGATGATGGTTGCGGCCGGGCATAACCGCGCCTCCGCGGCCGGCCTCGTTGCCGCCGGCGGAATCATCGCGCCGGTGATCCCGCCTTCGATCGGATTCGTGATCTTCGGCGTTGCCGCCGGCGTTTCCATCTCAAAACTGTTTCTCGCCGGCGTGGTGCCGGGCCTGATGCTCGGCGGCAGCCTGTGCTTTGCCTGGTGGTGGGTTGCACGCAACGAGAACTCGGTGAGTCCGCCGCGCCAGAGCCTGGCGCAGATCTTTCGCGCGCTGATCGACGGCTTCTGGGCCTTGATGCTGCCGATGATCATCATCGTCGGCCTCCGCTTCGGCATCTTCACACCCACCGAAGCTGCCGTCGTTGTTGCGGTCTACTCCTTCATCGTGGCAACGTTCGTCTATCGCGAGCTGACGCTGGCGCAGCTGATGAACATCCTGATCAGTTCAGCCCAGATCACCGCCGTGGTGATGTTCCTAGTTGCGGCAGCGCTCGTGTCATCGTGGCTGATCACGGTGGCCGAAATTTCCGGCCAGATCGTCGAACTGGCCCGGCCCTTCATGGGCAACCAGACACTGCTCATGATTGTGTTGATGATCATCGTCGTCATCGTCGGTACCGCACTCGACATGACCCCGACCATCCTGATCCTGACGCCCGTATTGATGCCCATCGTCCGCGAGGCCGGCATCGACCCGGTCTATTTTGGCGTGCTGTTCATCATCAACAACGCGATCGGACTGATCACGCCACCCGTCGGCGTGGTGCTCAATGTGGTGTGCGGCGTGGCGAAGGTGAGCATGGACGAGATCATGCGCGGCGTCTGGCCGTTCATGATCGCACAATTGGTGGTGCTGGCGCTGCTGACGCTGTTTCCGTCGCTCGTGATGGTGCCGGCGAAGTGGCTCGGCGGCTAGAAGGAAATTCGATAATGAAACGCGTGATGATCCTCAACGGTCCCAACCTCAACCTGCTCGGCGTGCGGGAGCCGCATATCTACGGAACCACCACGCTCGACCAGATCAAGGCCAGCTGCGAGGAACAGGCGGTCAAACTCAAATTGACGCTGGCGTTCCACCAGTCGAACCACGAGGGCATTCTGGTCGACCTCATCCAGTCGGCCCGTCAGGATGCCGACGCCATCATCATCAATCCCGCGGGCTATTCGTTCACATCGATCGCCATGCTCGACGCCATGAAAGCGTTCGAGGGACCGATCGTGGAGCTGCACATTTCGAACATCCACGCGCGCGACAAGTATCATCGCCATTCGGTGCTCTCGCAGGCCGCCACCGCTGTGATCTGCGGTCTCGGACCGTACGGCTATGTCGCAGCGATGCTGGCGGTCGCGCAGATGCCGATGCGTTGATCGCGCCGGGCCGATGCGGCCTTCATTCGCGGATCAACATGCTCTGGGGCTTGGTGAGTACGTCGGGGTGGAGAATGGCGGCAAGGGTCGCTGCAGGTAGCAGACCTTTTTCCAGCACCAGATCGTAGACGCTGCGGCCGGTCGCATGGGCCTCGACCGCGACGGCGGTGGCATTGGCGTAGCCGATATAGGGATTGAGCGCAGTGACGAGGCCGATCGAATTCTCGACATAGGCACGGAGACGTTCGCGGTTCGCGGTGATACCCGCGACACAACGCTTCTCGAGCGTCAGGCAAGCCTCGCGCATATGGCTGACGCTCTTGAACAGGCTGTGCGCGATGATCGGCTCGAACGCGTTGAGCTGAAGCTGGCCAGCCTCGGCCGCGAAGGTCACCGTGAGATCGTTACCGATGACTTCAAAGGCGACCTGGTTCACGACCTCGGGAATAACGGGGTTCACCTTGCCCGGCATGATCGAGGAACCCGCCTGTACCGCCGGCAGATTGATCTCGTTGAAACCGGCGCGCGGGCCGCTCGACAGCAGCCGGAGGTCATTGCAGATCTTGGAAATCTTGACGGCCACACGCTTGAGCACGCCGGACAACTGCACGAACGCACCGCAATCCTGCGTGGCTTCGATCAGGTTTACAGCGGTGACCAGCGGCATGCCCGTGATGGCGACGAGATGATGGCAGACCAGACGCGCGTAGTCCGGATGGGACGTGATCCCGGTGCCGATGGCTGTCGCACCCATGTTGATCTCGCAAATCAGCAGTGCTGCCTCGCGCAACCGGTCCTCGTCTTCGCCGATCATGACGCCGTAAGTGCTGAACTCCTGACCGAGCGTCATGGGCACCGCATCCTGCAACTGGGTGCGGCCCATTTTCAGGACATCCTTGAACTCTTCGGCCTTGCGTTCGAAACCCTGGCGCAACACGGCCATCGCATCGATCAGGTGAAACACGCCGTGATAGGTCGCGATCTTCAACGCCGTGGGATACACGTCGTTGGTGCTCTGGCTCATATTGACCTGTTCGTTCGGGTGCAGGTACCCGTAGTCGCCCTTGCCGTGACCGAGAATTTCCAGCGCACGATTGGCGATCACCTCGTTCGCGTTCATGTTGGTGGAGGTCCCGGCGCCGCCCTGGATGACGTCCACCACGAACTGGTCATGCAGGCGACCGGCGCGAATGTCCTCGCAGGCAGCGATGATCGCATCGCCGCGTAACTTGTCGAGCAGCCCCAGCTCCATATTCGACAGTGCCGCCGCCTGCTTGATCGCGGCGAGCGCGCTGATGAGTTCGGGATAGATGGAAATCGGAATCCCGGTGATCGGAAAATTTTCAACGGCCCTCAGCGTATGAACGCCGTAATAGGCGTCGGCCGGAACATCGCGGTTGCCCAACAGGTCGTGCTCACTGCGCGTGTCGTTGGTCATGTCGGATCTTCCTGAGTTGTCGCTGTGAGCAGACGATTGATCTCGTCAGTTGTCCCCGTCCCCGATCATGCCCAGTGAGCTTTCGAAACCCAACATCTCGAACTCACATGTTACGGCTATATCGTATCCGCCCCAGCCCAGTCGATCGAGTACAATCCGGCGCCGCCCTACGAGGCGGGCTCATCCGGGGCGGCACGCCGGACGTGCTTGCCGGTCTCGCTGCAAGAGCTGGCGGCTGGAAACAATGCGAGGCCGCGCGCGCCGCAGAGCGGCCCGCGCAACCGGTCGTCCAGAACGGGTGAGTTGTTACGAGCCCGGCGTCCAGGCCTGGTAGTCGCCGGTCGCCTTGGGACGCCGGCCGCTGGCCAGAGTCGAACCAGACGGACGATAGGCTGCGGGCGTGCCGGTCAGGTTCGGCTGATGCGGCTTCTGCCATTCGCGCGGCGTATAATTCTCTTCGGTCGGCGGCACGTCCACCGTGTGGTGGATCCAGCCATGCCAGTCCGGCGGGATCTTGGTGGCTTCGGCATAGCCGTTATAAATCACCCAGCGGCGCTCGAAGCCCAGCGTCGGGTCGATCTTGCCGCCCTTGGTGCGGTAATATGTGTTGCCCTGCTCGTCGGTGCCGACCAGTTCGCCGAATCGCGACGTCCACAGGTTCGTCCCGAAGGTCGTCCCGCTCCACCACGTGAAGAATTTCAGCAGAAACTGTTTCATATTTTGAACCGTTCGAAGGTTTTCGTCCGGCTGTTGATGCCATCCGGGCCGCCAAATGTCCAGTTACCGCCGCGACCGATCGCCGCCTGCAACTGATTGTGACATGCCTCGTATCGGCCTCCCCCGAACCCTACCTCCAAAGTACCGACGGTCGCAGAAACGGCGCAATCCATTCATGCCGCATACAGTTCCGGACGATCATTCTGTCGTTGCGCAATAACCGCATGGCGGCAGGGAACGGCAGTCCCTTCAGGGGGTTGAAGATGCATCCCAGACAGGAGCAAACGATGACGAATTTGAAAATCTTGAGTGTCGCAGCAGCCGTCGCTGTGGCCATCCCCGCCTTCGCGGTGACCCCCAGCTACGCACAGAACACCAAGGTCGTGGGCGTCGGCCCCGGCGGTGCGCGCACGATCGGCACGTTCTCTGGCGGCGGTCAGCGCTTTGGTGGCGGAGGTGGCGGCTGGCATGGCGGCCAGCGCCCCGGCGGGGGTGGCTGGAATCACGGCGGCGGCTGGCGCGGTGGTGGCTGGCGTGGCGGCGGTTACGGCCCGGGCTTCGCAGCCGGCGCCATTATCGGCAGCGGACTGGCCGCCAGCAGCTATTACGGGAATTCCTACGGCTATTACGGCGGCAGCCCGTATTACGGCAGCAGCTATTATGACGACGCGCCGGATGTGGTCGAAGTCGCTCCTGACACCGGCGGCGGCGACGTTGACTACTGCATCCGCACCTACAAGTCGTACAATGTCCGCACGGGCACCTATCTCGGTTATGACGGCCTGCGCCACGCCTGCCCGTAACACGACGATCTAAGCGTTACGCAAAAGACGGTGCCTCGCGGCATCGTCTTTTGTCGTTTCTGGTTTGCGCCTGCTGTCTCAAGGTCTAAGAACGTGGGTGCAGCGTACGGGGGACATTCAGGGAACTCGCGCGTAGTGTTGGTAGACATGTGGACCTATCTACCGGTTCGATGGGTCGACGTCGGGTGTGAGCAGGTTCAGTGGACGCGTCAGACAAGCCGAAGATCGCCAGGCTCCATCCCAATGAAGCCGAACGCCTCAAGGCGCTGCGCTCCTACGGCATTCTCGACACCGCCATTGAGCCATCCTTCGACGACATCACCAAGATCGCCAGCTATGTCTGCCAGACGCCGATCTCGATCATTAGCCTCGTCGATGACGGCCGGCAGTGGTTCAAGTCGGAGATCGGTCTTGGCGTGCGGCAGACGCCGATGGATCAATCGATTTGCGCGCACGCGATCCTCGAACACAGTTTTCTCGAAGTCGAGGACGTCACCAAGGATCCAAGATTCGACTGCAATCCGCTGGTGACCGGCGAGCCCCATTTGCGCTTCTATGCCGGCGCACTGCTGCGCACACCGGACGGCCTGCCGCTCGGCACCGTCTGCGTGCTCGATGACAAGCCGCGCGTGCTGTCGGTCGAACAGCGCGAGGTGCTGGCCGCCCTCGCCCGCCAGGTCATGGCGCAGATGGAATTCCGCCGGGCGCTGCATCTGTCGGATCGGCTTCAGCGCAATATCAGTCGGCTAATGGCGGTGGCAGGCCACGACCTGAAGCAGCCATTGCAGGTCATGATCATGGCGATCGACCGCATCCGCAACAAGCTGACCGACGAGAAGGATCGTGAGCGGCTCGGCTATGCCATCGATGCCGGCATGCGGATGGCGGAAGAGCTCGACCGTCTCGCCGAGACATCTGTGCTGGATGCCGGCTTTGGGATTCCGAACCTGCGATCGTTCCCGATCTCTGACGTGTTCGAGTCGATCAGCGCCAACTGGCGCCTGCATGCCGAAGCCAAAGGCCTCGACCTCGTCATTGTGCCGAGCAAGGCGCAGGTTGTCAGCGATCCCGGCATGCTGCGCGCGATCCTTGGCAATCTCGTCGGCAATGCCATCAAATACACCGAACGCGGTCGCGTGCTGGTCGGCTGTCGCAAGCACGCCAACGCGGTGACCATCGAGGTGCTGGACTCCGGCACCGGCATTCCCGCCGAACAGCTCACCGCGATCTTCGATGCCTTCCACCAGATCAATCCGGCCAGCGAGGGCCTTGGCCTCGGCCTGTCGATCGTTCGGCGTACGGCCGAAGCGCTCGGCCATGTGATCGAGGTAAAGTCTGACCTCACCCACGGTTCGCATTTCACCGTGAAAGTGCCGTTGGCGGCGAACCCGGCCTAGCGACTACGCGCCCGCGTTGGGCGCCTGACGCGGCGGCAATGTAACGGGCGCAAAGCCCCATTCGTTATTTCCGCGCAGGAACGCGATCCAGCCCCAGGCCGCGCCGGCGTGACGCAGCAACTGAAAACTGAACGGTTCGAGGATCGCCGCGAACACCGCTGCGGCGAAACTCGTCCGCGTGCGGCCGCTTGTCAGGCGTTGATAAAGATGCACGGTCCAGAGATAGACCAGGAAATCCGCGACGATCTTCGCGGTGATCAGACCGAACACTGGCACGGCGATGGCGGTCTTGCCGGTGACGAGCAAAGCCAGCAGCAATGCGAAGGCCGTGAGGCCGTAGATCGGCTGCAGCGTGTCCAGCGCCTTGATCGGCAACATGCGCAGGCCGAGCCGGCCGTAACGCGCATTGCCGGTCATGTCGCGATTCCAGTACTGCGTCTGCAGGAAGCCCGCGAACCAGCGCCGGCGCTGCCGTAGGAACGTCATGACGTGAGACGGCGCTTCCGTGCGCGCCAGCGACGTGCCGATCATGCGAAGCTGCCAGTCGAGGCCGTGATCGACGGCATAGCGATGCATGCGGTGGGTCAGCTCATAGTCCTCGACAAGACACTCCGCATCGAAGCCACCGACGGCCACCAGCGCCTCCCTGCGGAAGCCAGCAAAGGCGCCGGAGATCAGCAGCAGGCTGTTGCCGCGCATCCAGGCGAAGCGCGAGATGATGTTGCGGATATATTCGTAGGTCTGGAACCACTGCATCACGCGGCCGCTGGCGCTGTCGTCGCAGACCGGCACGAGAATGCCGCCGGCCGCGACCAGCGCGGGATCTGCAGCAAAGGCCGCGCGCATTTCAGCGATGGCATCATCAGCCAGAAACGTATCGGCATCCAGCGTGATGACGATGTCGGTATCGGCCTTGAGGATCGCCGTGTTCAGCGCCCGCGCCTTGCCCTGATGCGGCAGGCGCAGCCATTGCAGTCTCGATCTGCCAAACTGGCCGATGCTGCTCTGGCCGACGGCCGGAATGGCGAGACCGTAGCGGTCACGGAGGAGCGTGTCGGTTGCATCGCGCGAGCCGTCATCCGCGATCAGGATCAGATCCGGCGCATCGGATTGCCGCGCGATGGCCGCCAGTGCCTCCGGCAGATTCAGCGCCTCGTTATGCGCGGCTATCAGGATCCCCACCGATGGACGCGATTGCCCGGCGACCGCCGCAGATGGACCGCGCGCGGACACTGCCAGCGGCAGCGTCTGCCACACCACATAAAGCATCAGCACCGTGTCATAGGCGATATAGACCATGCCCGCTGACCACGCCCAGATGCTGTTCAAAAAGAACGCGCGGCCGAACAGCAGCGCCCAGAGCGCTAGCACGGCGAGATAGATCATCAGGCTGATGAACGGCATCCGGCGCGGTGTAATACGCGGCGATGCGGCGGCGAAGGCCGCCTGAAGGGGTATTGTCATGCCGTCAATTCAATCGCGCGTTCGAGCAAACCGATCCTGCGAGAGCTACGCGTGAATCGTGATCGAGTTGCGGAGCCGCGATCAAATAGCGCGTGATTGCGGTCACGACGAACACACAAAGTCGTCATGCCTCAAAAGACAAATCCTGTTTAAACTTATTCCATGCACGCACAGAAAATGCCGATTCAACGTTACAGCCGCATCGCCATGATCCTGCATTGGCTGATTGCCGTTCTGATTGCACTCAATGTCGCGCTGATCTGGAGCGTGAACCTCATTCCCGAGGACAACATCCGCTTCGTCATCGATGCGCACAAGTCATTCGGCATCACCGTGCTCGGCCTCGTGCTGATGCGCCTGTTGTGGCGCGCGGCCAACAAGCCGCCTGATCTGCCCGAGACCTATCCGCCCGCCGAGAAGGCCGCCGCACATGGTGCGCATCTCGCGCTCTATGTGCTGATGATCGGATTGCCGCTGTCCGGCTGGATGCACGATTCCGCTTGGAAGGCGGCCAGCGAGATTCCAATGTACCTGTTCGGCCTGTTCCAGTGGCCACGCATTGGCTGGATCATGTCGATCGAGCCGGCCTTCAAGGAACGCCTGCACGACATCTTCGGCGGCATTCACGTGTGGCTGTCCTATGCGCTCTATGCGCTGGTCGGCCTGCACATCGCCGCCGCGCTGAAGCATCAGTTCTGGGACGGCCATCCCGAACTGCAGCGGATGTGGCCCGGCGGCGACGCGCCCGCGCCTAGCCCCTTGTCGCCAGCGCAACGCCCGCCAGCGTAAATACCAGGGCCGCGATCTGCATGGCGCCGAGCGGTTCCTGCAGGGCGATGGCCGAGCTGACCACGCCGATCACGGGCACCGCCATGGTCCCGATTGCGGCCACCGAGGCCGGCAACTGCTTGAGCGCCGCGAACCAGCAGACGTAAGCGATGCAGAACCCCACCAGCACGACATAGGCGAGTAGCCCCCAGCCCAGCGGCGTCAGTGCTGCAAAATGCGGGCTTTCGAAGATCAGACCCAGCAACAGCACCGGCACACAACCGATCCCGATCTGCCAGGCGGATGACGTCACCAGTGGCAGCGTGAGCCCGAACTTCTTGGCCAGCACCGTGCCGAGCGCAAAGCCGAACCCGCCCAGCAGCGCCAGGGCGATTCCCGGGAGCTTCTCCGCGCTCGCGGCCAGACCACCGCCCCCCATCAACGCGGCGATGCCGGCAAAGGCCATCAGCATGGCCACGATCCGCTGCATCGACAGGCGCTCGCCGAGGATCAGCCAGGCCAGTCCGGCAGCCCAGACCGGCATGGTGAACGCAATCACCGCGGCCTCGCCGGCCGGCAGCCACAGTAGCGACAAGCCGACGAAAGCCATCCAGCCGAACACGTTCAGGCCCGCTAGCACGACCAGATGCAACCATTGATGATGCGGTACGCGGAGACTCTCGCCGCGCCAGACGGCGATCCCGGCCAGCAGCAATGCCCCGACGATGCCGGTGCTGCCGCGCGCCGACAGCGGTGGCCATTCCGACAACAGCGCTTTCGACACCGGCCAGTTCAGACCCCAGGCGATCGACGCGATGGCGAGCAACACGAGACCGAAGGGAGCGATTCGCGCGCGCGAAACGGGGGGACTGGGCATTGTCATGGAGGGAACCGGCTGAGGAATCGGCGGGACCATGCGCGCAGTTGAAGGGTCTGACCACTGCCGGTGGAGGGAACCTGCCCGGCGATCATCTGCTCGGCCTGAGTCCACCAAACGCAATCCCTGGATGACAAAATAAAGTTGGGCTGTGAACAGTGGGCGCAGCTCGGATTCCGGACAGTTTTAGAAATATTTTTGACTTCCGAATCCATGAGGACTCACTGATACTTGACCTCAATCGAGGCGCGCTCTGCCCCCTTGGTTATCCACCCTTTCCACCATATTTAGTATTTGATTCAGGAACCCCGACTACTCCTTGACGGGTGAGATCGGTTTGGCCTAGTTTTCGAACTGTTCGGCGCGGGTCGTTTTTTGTCCCGTCGGACGCTCCCAAACGGGTTCCAGATTGACCGCTCCGTCCTCCAGTCGAGGCTACGGGATCGGGGATTTGCGTCCTGGAATCCGGGCCGGAAAGTCGGCGTTTGGAGCACTAAAAACGGGCCGGAAACCGGCTCAAACAGCGTGGTGAGGCGTTAGGATCAGGTCGACCCGCAACAGCGAGGAAGCCCGATCCAAGGAAGCATGACCCCGGCAGTCCCGGGTGGCCGAGATGACGGCCAGCACATGCTCCACAGAGAAAACAGGACCGGTTCACCCGGCCAAGCTGCGGCGAATTTGGGGCAACCCGGACGTCGCTAACAGAAATCGCCGATGCCGCCAGATGGGGTGTCGGGCTTAAGACGGGGCACGACCACGATGCAGATTCAACGCCGCTACACCACCGAAGGACAGTCGCCCTATGCCGGGATCGACTTCCGCCACACCACGTCCGAGATCCGCAATCCGGATGGCTCCGTGGTGTTCAAGCTTGAAGGCGTTGAAGTGCCCGACTCGTGGTCGCAGGTCGCCTCCGACGTGCTGGCCCAGAAGTATTTCCGTAAAGCGGGCGTCGCCGCGAAATTGAAGAAGGTCGAGGAAGAGACCGTGCCGTCGTGGCTGTGGCGCTCGGTGCCGGACACCGAGGCCCTCGCCGCGCTGCCCGAGAAAGAGCGCTTCGTCAGCGAACTCTCGTCCAAGCAGGTATTCGATCGCCTCGCCGGCTGCTGGACCTATTGGGGCTGGAAGGGCGGCTACTTCACCAGTGAAGCCGACGCCCACGCCTTCCATGACGAGCTGCGCTTCATGCTCGCCAAGCAGATGGTCGCGCCGAATTCGCCGCAGTGGTTCAACACCGGCCTGCACTGGGCCTACGGCGTCGACGGTCCCGGCCAGGGCCACTATTACGTCGACTGGAAGACCGGCAAGCTGACCAAGTCGAAGTCGGCTTACGAACATCCGCAGCCGCATGCCTGCTTCATCCAGGGCGTCGAGGACGATCTGGTCAATGAAGGCGGCATCATGGACCTGTGGGTGCGTGAAGCCCGTCTGTTCAAATACGGCTCGGGCACTGGCTCCAATTTCTCGAAGCTGCGCGGCGAAGGCGAGAAGCTGTCGGGCGGCGGTCGCTCGTCGGGCCTGATGTCGTTCCTGAAGATAGGCGATCGTGCAGCGGGCGCCATCAAGTCGGGCGGCACCACGCGCCGCGCGGCCAAGATGGTCGTGGTCGATGCCGACCATCCGGATATCGAGACCTATATCGACTGGAAGGTGAAGGAAGAGCAGAAAGTCGCGGCCCTCGTCACTGGGTCGAAGATGAACCAGAAGCACCTCAAGGCCATCCTGAAGGCCTGCGTGAATTGCGAAGGTTCGGGCGACGACTGCTTCGATCCCGAGAAGAACCCGGCGCTGCGCCGCGAGATCAAGCTCGCGCGCCGTTCGCTGGTCAATGACAACGTCATCAAGCGCGTCATCCAGTATGCCAAGCAGGGCTACAAGGACATCGACTTCCCGATCTACGACACCGACTGGGATAGCGAAGCCTACCTCACCGTTGCCGGCCAGAACTCCAACAACTCCGTCTCGCTGAAGGACGATTTCCTGCGCGCCGTCGAGACCGATGGCACCTGGGACCTGATCGCCCGCAAGGACGGCAAGGTCATGAAGACCATCAAGGCCCGCGATCTCTGGGAGAAAATTGGTTACGCCGCCTGGGCGTCGGCCGACCCCGGCCTGCACTTCAACACCACCATGAACGACTGGCACACCTGCAAGTCGTCGGGCGATATCCGCGCGTCCAATCCGTGCTCGGAATACATGTTCCTGGACGACACGGCGTGCAACCTCGCCTCCGCCAACCTGCTGACCTTCTACGACACCGCCTCGGCCACCTTCGACATCCACGCTTACGAGCATCTCTGCCATCTGTGGACCATGGTGCTCGAAATCTCTGTCATGATGGCGCAGTTCCCGTCGAAGCCGATCGCTGAACTCTCCTACGAGTTCCGCACCCTCGGCCTCGGCTATGCCAACATCGGCGGCCTGCTGATGACCATGGGTCTGTCCTATGACAGCAAGGAAGGCCGCGCGCTGTGCGGCGCCCTCACCGCTGTGATGACCGGCGTCAGCTACGCGACCTCGGCCGAGATGGCCAAGGAGCTCGGCCCGTTCCCCGGCTACAAGAAGAACGCAGCCCATATGCTGCGTGTCATCCGCAACCATCGCCGTGCAGCCCATGGCGAAACCCGCGGCTATGAAGGCCTCGCCGTCGCCCCCGTGGCGCTGGACCATGCCTCCTGCCCGCAGGCCGACATCGTCACCCGCGCCAAGATCGCCTGGGATCTCGCCCTCGAACTCGGCGAACTCCATGGCTATCGCAACGCCCAGACCACCGTCGTGGCGCCGACCGGCACCATCGGCCTGGTCATGGATTGCGACACCACCGGCATCGAGCCTGACTTCGCGCTGGTGAAATTCAAGAAGCTCGCCGGTGGCGGCTACTGGAAGATCATCAACCGCGCCGTCCCCGCAGCGCTCCGCGTGCTCGGCTATCGCGAAAGCGAGATCGCCGAGATCGAGGCCTATGCCGTCGGTCACGGCTCGCTGTCCAACGCGCCGGGCATCAATGCCTCGACCCTGAAGGCCAAGGGCTTCACCGATGAAGCGCTGAAGAAGGTCGAGGCTGCCCTGCCGACCGCCTTCGACATCAAGTTCGCCTTCAACAAGTGGACTTTTGGCGAGGACTTCCTGCGCGACACCCTGAAGATCGAAGCCGAGGCCATTGCGGCCCCCGGTTTTGACCTGCTCGCCGCGCTCGGCTTCACCAAGCGCGAGATCGAAGCCGCCAACGTGCACATCTGCGGCGCGATGACGGTGGAAGGTGCTCCGCATCTGAAGGCCGAGCACTACAGCGTGTTCGATTGCGCCAATCCCTGCGGCAAGATCGGCAAGCGTTATCTCTCGGTGGAAAGCCACATCCGCATGATGGCCGCGTCGCAGCCCTTCATCTCGGGTGCGATCTCCAAGACCATCAACATGCCGAACGACGCCACGGTGGAGGACTGCAAGTCCGCTTACCTCTTGTCGTGGAAGCTCGCGCTGAAGGCCAACGCGCTGTATCGCGACGGCTCCAAGCTCTCGCAGCCGCTCAACTCGCAGCTCATCAGCGATGATGACGAGGACGAGGATGCGCTGGAGAACCTGATGGAGAAGCCGATGGCGGCCCGCACCGCCGCGATCTCCGAGAAGGTGGTCGAGCGTCTGGTCGAGCGCATCGTGGTGATGCGCGACCGCGAGAAGATGCCGGATCGCCGCAAGGGCTACACCCAGAAGGCCGTCGTCGGCGGTCACAAAGTGTACTTGCGCACCGGCGAATATGATGACGGCCGCCTCGGCGAGATCTTCATCGACATGCACAAGGAAGGCGCGGCGCTGCGCTCCTTCATCAACAACTTCGCCATCGCCGTCTCGCTGGGTCTCCAGTATGGCGTGCCGCTGGAAGAATATGTCGACGCCTTCACCTTCACCCGCTTCGAACCCGCGGGCCCGGTGCAGGGCAACGACAGCATCAAGTTCGCGACCTCGATCCTCGACTATGTGTTCCGCGAACTCGCGGTCTCCTACATGTCGCGCTTCGATCTCGGCCATGTCGACGTCTCCGAGTCGGGCTTCGATGCGCTCGGCAAGGGCGAGGATGAAGGCAAAGCGCCGGCCGACCAGAACAAGTATGTCTCCAAGGGCCTGACCCGCTCGCGCACCGACAACCTCGTCGTCATGCGCGCGCCGGCCCCGGCTGAGAACACCGACGCCCGCGCTTCGGGCAACGTCACCTCGCTGAACGCGTCGGGCGCGACCGCCCGTCACGGCAGCGGAGATGCCGCGGTGGCCCTCAAGACCGCCGAGCCGGAGCACGCGCTCTCGCCGACCGAAAAGCTCGAGGCGCAAGCCTGGAGCAAAGCCGGCACCGCGGCAGCCGCCGCGCCCAGCAAGGCCGAACGCCGCGCCGAAGCCAAAGCCAAGGGCTATGAGGGCGACATGTGCGGAGAGTGTTCGAACTTCACGCTGGTGCGGAATGGCACTTGTATGAAGTGCGATACGTGCGGCAGCACGACGGGGTGTTCGTGATACTCTAAGAGAGAACATTCAAAGGGCTGCTCTATTAGAGCGGCCCTTTTCTCTATTCGTACCGGTGGAACTGACGAACCAGCCCAACGCGAAATTCGGAAGCACCCCATGCCGGAACAAGAAACCGACCGCCTGTCCAACGACGACTGCTCCCATACGCATCCCATCCCTGCCGAAGAAGTCCAACGTTATCCGCCATCGTCGTCGAAGGAATGCTGGCTCGCTATCATCTCCTGCCGAATGGCGCGCGCCAGTATTTGTCCTTTCATCTCGCTGGCGACATGCCAGATTCACAGTGTCTTTTCATCGAGGCGATGGATCATGCCGTCTGCGCGATCGGCAAGGCCGTCGTCGCCTCGGTCCCGCATCGGGACTTGATGAAGTTATTCGATAGTAGACCAAAGGTTGGCGCTGCAATCTGGCGTGAAACCTTGATCGACGCCGCCATCTTCCGTGAGGCGATCACGAACAATAGCGCGCGATCCGCCCCTGCCCGCATGGCTCATCTCTTCTGCGAGCTTTTCTACCGATCGCGGGCTTCCGGCCTGGCTCGCGGGGATACCTGTGTTCTGCCGGTAGGTCTCAATCAACTTGGAGAGGCGCTTGGGCTATCACTAGCTACGGTGAACCGCGCATTGGCGAACCTTCGAGACAGCGGCCTTGCTGACTTCAAGAGCGGATCTCTCACAATCAAAAATTGGGCGAATCTGGCGGACTGCGGCGAGTTCAATCCTCGCTACTTGCATCTGCGACGCGAGCCGTTCTGAAGTTAGCATTGAGCCGTGGCCGCGCGATCCAGCAGCGGCGATGGAGCGTCTGATCTACATCCTCGATCAACGATCTGGTGACTGGGCAGGAGCGCCTCGCAGGCGGCTACGGGTTAGGGTGGCGAGACGCCCTCGTTTTCGAGAGCCGCCACCAGCAGATCGGAGCCTTTCATTTCCCGGTCCTCGTTGTTCATCGTCAAGCTCCTCCATTTGCCCAGTACCGTATCAGACAAACAGGCCCATTTAATGAAACGTTTGGTGGAACAGACGCGCGTCACCGTTGCCGCACTTTGAGAGCGACTGAGCTTGGCTTTCGGTGACGCGGTCGCGTGAAGCGAAAAATCTACGCCTTTATGAAGGACAAAATCTCGGCATTGATGATGTCGGCGTGGGTCGTGCACATGCCGTGAGGTAGCTTCTCGTAGATTTTGAGTGTGCTGTTTTTCAGAAGTTTCGCGGACAGAAGAGCGGAATCCGCGATAGGGACGATCTGATCATCGTCGCCGTGCAGGACGAGCGTTGGCACAGCGATGCTCTTCAGGTCCTCGCTGAAATCAGTCTCCGAGAAGGCCTTGATGCCGTCGTGGTGCGCTTTTGCGCTGCCCATCATGCCTTGGCGCCACCAGTTTTGAATGATCGCCTGCGACGGTTCTGCTCCAGGACGATTGTATCCGTAGAACGGACCGCCCGAGAAATCGAGGTAGAACTGCGACCTGTTGGCTGCAAGCTGGCTGCGCAGGTTATCGAACGCCTCGATGGGCAAACCTCCGGGATTGGCAGCGGTTTTCAGCATCAACGGCGGCACTGCGCCGATGATCACGAGCTTGGCTACGCGGCCCTTACCGTGACGAGCGACGTACCGTGTCGCTTCGCCGCCGCCGGTTGAATGTCCGATGTGAATCGCATTGCGCAGATCGAGATGTTCGACCAACGCAGCGACATCGGCCGCGTAGTGATCCATATCGTGGCCGTCGCTTACCTGGCTCGATCGACCGTGACCGCGTCGATCATGGGCGATGACGCGGAAGCCTTTGCCGACGAAGTGCAGCATCTGGTTATCCCAGTCATCTGAGCTCAACGGCCAACCATGATGGAAGACAATCGGTTGGGCCGATTTCGTGCCCCAGTCCTTGTAGAAAATCTGTACGCCGTCCTTGGTGGTGATGGAGGTCATGGGATCGTTCCTCTGCGTTGGATATATGGGGGGTATTGTTTGGATGCCGGCGGCCGACGTGAAGTTGACGACTAGCGAAATCGCATACGTAAGCGTGGTCGCAAGCACCCTCCGTCGGGAAGCATTCGCAAGCCCACTGACGACGCGTTTCGAGTTCATCGTTCGTCTCCTGTCGTTGACGTGGCACGATGATTTCTAGTGAAGCAGGCGTCCTTCTGCGCCAGAGCGATTGCTCGACCTGCAGAGCGATTGCCGTCAGACAACGCGTCGGCGCCAATCGGTCGGAGTTTCGCCCGTCAGCTTCCGGAACGCCGGGGCGAACGCGGTTTGGAACGAATAGCCCAGCGCTGCAGCGATGGCGCCCGGAGACCGCGAGGACGAAGTAATTGGTCGGATGGTGCCGGAGAGATCGAACTGCCGACCTCCGGTTCAGAAAGCCGCAATCCACCCCGTGGGCGACAGATGCGGACATCCAACGATCTACAGCTACAATGCCGTCTGGTGCTTCGCTCAAGACCTCGCGACGCACCGGAAGCCGACGTGGTTCGTGGACGTGTCGATCGGTTCTGCGTGGCGCGCCGCGGGACGGTACCGACGGCAGTAGTTCGGAGCGCAGAGATGCGATCCTCCCTTCAGCACTTTGCGAGGGATTCTTATCTGTGGATGGCGCGGGTCGAAGCTGTCCATCTGCTGCGCTCCGCGAGGGTTCTGAGGAATGCAGCAGGATTTCGTCGCGTCCGCGGGATGCCGCGGTGCGTACCAGTCGGACGTCCATTCCCAGACATTGCCGATCATGTCGTGCAGTCCGTATCCGTTCGGCGGAAATGCTGTCACCGGCGATGTCCTCTCATATCCGTCAGTCGCCAGATTTGTTTTCGGAAATTCGCCCTGCCAGGTATTCGCCATGTGGGCGCCCCCGGGAGTGAACTCGTCTCCCCAAGCGAACTCGGCTTCCGCAAGGCCGCCGCGTGCGGCGAATTCCCATTCGGCTTCAGTCGGTAGAGCCTTGCCGCTCCACTCAGCGTAAGCCTGAGCGTCCGCGAATGCGACGTGCACCACTGGATGATCGTCAAGTTCTTCTATGTCGGTCGAGGGCCCGTAGGGATGTTTCCAATCCGCTCCCTTGAGGAAGCTCCACCACGCGCTCCAATCCCGGATGTCGAACGTCGAAGGCGGTCGATGAAATACGAGCGAGCCTGCGTAAAGCATTTCCGGTAACGCTCCCGGATAGTCACGTGGCTCCGGTACGATTTCAGCAACGGTGACGTGCCCGGTAGCGTCGACGAAGCGGCGGAATTGCGCGTTGGTCACCGGCACACGGTCAATCCAGAAGTCATCCACGCTCACGCGATGAGACGGCGCTTCTTCCAGATAGTGACTGTCCGAGCCCATGCGATAGACGCCGCCCGCAATCCGGACCATGCCTTCTCGTTCGGAAGAATCCCGGAGGATGTCGCTCGTATCAGCCATCGTCATGTATAGCCACCCGATGCCGCTCGCTTCTCTGCGGTGTCCATTCACCAGATCTTCTGGATAGCGCCGAGCGGATGCCAGACACTGCATTGACGTTGAACTTCGGTCCATCAGGGGAAACCCCATTTGAGCGAGGTGGCCCCCCGACCTGAACACGATGGGCCTCTAGATCCCTCCCCTCCGACAAGTCGGAAGCGCTTGAATGCGGGACGGAGAACCGCGGTTTCAGTGGAGCGCGCGTTCGAATTTAGGGGTTTCCCTGATGGACTGATTTGGAGCGTTGCAGACACGATCCTAGGGTCCGGAACGGACAGCATTCAACAGGAGGACCATCATGCGAACCGCCACCCCACGGCAATCCTGCCACGCTCTTCGCGCAGCATGCACCTTCGCGCTTGCATTTGCGATCGCCGGGCTTTCGGTCGCTCCCAGCCACGCTCAGGCTAAAAAAACCAAAGCGGCCAGCGCCGACAGCACGTACAGCATCAGGGAGAAGTGCATCGCCAAGGCCCAAGCCGCCTATCCGGATAATGGTCTCGGGACTGCGACGGTTATGACCCAAAGAACGGGCATCTATGCCGATTGTGCCCGCAGCAACGGCATCCGGCCTTGAGGCTTCACTGTCTTCGTCGAGTTCTCGGCGGGGGTCGCTCTCTACAGAGCCGCCATTCCTCAAAGCGTCGGCTGCTACAATGCAGCCGACGCGGTCCGTCCGTCTATCGCGCCGTGAGCCGCCGGTATCAGGCCTACGATAGGCTCGTCAGCCATGGATGCTTCGCCATTGACGGTCCAGTTAAGACGCTGGCGATCTACACTGGACGCACCACGCCCTCGTTCGAAGGTTTTTGAAGCGGATGAAAAGCTGGATAAAATTTCTGATTATTCAGAACTAGCCGTTGCTCGCGTTCGCGGAGTTATTCGAAATCGCGTCAAGGTTCGATAAGCCTGTTACGAATCGCGTATCTCACCAGACCGGCCGTAGAAGTCACATCGACCTTCCTCATGGCCGCTGAGCGCTGCGACTCCACAGTTTTGACGCTGACATTGAGAACAGAACTGATGTCGCGGTTGCTGTTTCCCTCTGCGATCAACTGAACGACTATCCGCTCACGGGGCGTGAGCAGAGGGATGGCCTTGTCGCCTGCCTTGGAAAGGTAGGAATCCAACATTCTTTCGGAAAGTCGGCCGGTAAAGAAGGGCTTGTGGCTCGCAAGTGCCTCGATCGCGGAGATCAGAAATTGTTTCGCATCACTTTTCAGCAGGAACGCGCGCGCACCGGCCGCGAGCGCTTGAGCAATTATTTCGTCGGTATCGTGCATCGTAAACATCAGTACTTCAGTCCTCGGAAGCCTGGTACGCACCTGTCTGGTAACTTCGACTCCGTTCATTACCGGGAGCGAGTAATCGGTGATCAGTATGTCTGGCTTTGTCACCAAAGCCTTGGTGATCGCTATCTTGCCGTCCTCAGCTTCCCCGACGACTTCCCATCCAGCATGACTTTCTACAACCGCGCGCAATCCTGAACGAACTACGTCGTGATCGTCGGCAATCAAAATCCGGATCGCTGGCGTCCCGGTCATCAAATCAATCTCCCCGGCCGCGGCTGCAACATGGATGTTATCAGAGCTTTTGCGTCATGCTAAATTCGCAAAAACCCTGAGAATGATGGGAAACACCCCTAGATTTGCCAAGCCTGCTACACTAGGTCTCCGATGGCGCCTGACGTCGCGGCTTTGCTGCTTGTCGGAAATGACAGAGGGGCGGATCTGCACGGGAATGCGGAGCAAAATGATTGTGCCCCGTCCGATCGACGACCTTATTCTGAGGGATCCTCCGAAGTGATGAGCCCGAGCTTTCATTCCCGCGATACCGATCCCTGGGTGCAGCACGTTGCCTTCCGCATCCACCGACATGCCTTTCCCATTATCAGCGACACTTATCGAAAGCCTTCCTTCCCCGACGGCGACACGAATGCGCACCGCCATCGCGCCGGCATGTCGGTGGACGTTCGCCATCGCCTCCTGGACAATTCGCAGAGCCGCACGTTGCAGTGGGAGCGGCAAGCTGTCCAATGGGCCGAAAGTGCGAACGAATGAGGCGATTTTCGTTCTAGAGGCAAAGCCCGACGAGAAGCGTGAAAGCGTGGATGTCAAACCGTCTTCATCCAAAGCGCGTGGATATAGGAGGTAACTCACCGACCGGATCTCGCGCTGCGCCTCGGCTACCGAATTCTCGATCGTCCCCAAAAGGCCATCCTCGTCGCTTGAATCGGATCGGCCTCGCAAGACCATTAGATTGAGGCTTGCCGCCGTGAGATGTTGAACGGTCGAATCGTGGAGCTCGGCTGCATACCTCTGCCGCTCGCTTTCCTGCAGATTGACCATCCGGACGGCCATATTGTCGACGTCATGAAGGGCAGTCTCAAGCTCCGTCACGTCCTCTCGCGCAACCACAATTCTCTGCCAGCCATCGGACACCATGCGCGAGACCCTGAGGCGGTAATTTCGGTAATCCCTCCGGACTTTCGTCCGGAAGCTCATCTTGAATTCGCGGAGTTCACCCGTGAGGATCGCCTTGATGCCTGCGCGGTAGCCGAGCAATTGGGATTTTACGGGATGCAGCCACCTGAGTTCGAGGTATTCCTCCCCGATGCCATCATCAGGATAATAGCCGCCGACGTCGCACATGAACCGGCGCCAAGCCTCGTTCCCGACGAGGACGCGCCCCGCCTGGTCAAGAATCGCAATCTCGTTCGAAGTGGCGTCGAGTGCGGAAAGCATGAGGTTCTTTGCTTTCTCGCTGACTGCCGCGGCTGCCATGGCCGCCTTGCGATCGCTGATATCGCGAAACAGGATCATGGTTTTCGTAGAGGATGGATGGAAATCGGCCTCCACCCACCGCTCCGGATGAATGGTGCTGGCCATTTCTACCCTGTGCATCCGTTGGCTCGCGATGATCGCCAATATCACGGCGCGATCGTCCGCGTTTTTGTTGAAAACATCGAAGAAATGCTGCCCAAGCAGATCGCCTATTGATGACCCGATCCATCTTGCCGCTGTCGAGTTCGCATCGGAGATCCGGAAACTGTGATCAATCTCGAGGTAGCAATCCTCTACGGCGTCAAGGATCAATCGCAGTCTGGTTTCGGGCGGCGCATTTTCGGCGGGCGGCAGGCTGCTAGACAAAAACTGCTGCTGAATAGCCTCGCTCATCAAGCCCTCTTATCGGATTTTTCTTGTTCGTCAGGCCGTGATCATCATGGTTTCATGGAATCGATTGCAGCGAAGGCATATCGCACTTCGAATAGCGCACCTCACGATTGCAGAGTATCTTTTGTTCGCGCGAAGTAAACTTCAATGTTTTTGATGAGCGCTCCTTCCCGTGTCAAAATCTAAAACTTATCTAAAGTTATCTGATGTATCGTGTAAGTGCGCAGCTAATGGCCGAGTATCGCGCTCGATTTATTTTTGCGCGCACTGTCGAAGCAGCTTTTGTAGTTGAAGGCGCGCGATCTGGTCTTCCGGATAGCAATCGGCGAATCCTCGCAGGCTGCACAGTGCTTCCGCGGCGGGCGCGGTCATGATTCGCGCATAGATTGAGTTCCAACTACGGCAGAAGAATGCTTCCGTCTCGGTCGATCCATGGCGCCGGCAGCAGAGCTCGAATATCTCGAACGTCTGGTCGAACCCCTTCGGACGTATGCTATCGACGCAGCGAAACAGGAAACCGTCTCCTGCGGCTTCCTTCACGGCTTCGCTGACGAGTATGGCAGTCCCGTATATCTTGTTCAGCCCCTCCAGGCGCGAGGCGAGATTCACGTTCGCGCCCAATGCCGTGAAATTCATCCGGTCCTCGGAGCCTACATTTCCTACCAAAGCTGCTCCGGTGTGCAGACCGATCCGGGTTCGGTAAGCAGGCCATCCCTCCGTCTCGAAGCGGCGATTCAGTGCAAGGTTGGCATCGAGGCAATCAAGAGCCGCCGAACATGCGTTGACGACGTGGTTGGGATCGTCGGCTGGAGCATTCCAGATAGCCATGACGGAGTCGCCGATGAACTTGTCTACCATCCCGCCCGAATCCATGACCGCTCCGGAAAGCGCGGCGAAATAGCGTGACGTGAATGACATCACTTGCTCCGGCTCCGCACGCTCCGTAATCGCAGTGAAGTCGACGACATCGGTGAACATCACCGTGATCTCACGGCGGGCTCCGCCGAGGGCGAGATCACTTCCCGACTCCACAAGCTGCTGCACCAGTCGTTTCGGTACAAATCTGGAGAACGTCTGGACGACCGACCGAAGCGTCTGCACAGATCGACCAAGCCCGTCGATTTCTCTGATCACGGATCGAATGGGAGGTCCGGCCTTCGGCAAAAATCGTTGGATTCGGTCCGTCTCTTCTGCGAGTGCGCGCAACCGCCGCGACATCAGCGATCCTATGCAGAGCACTAGCGGGACCATGGCGGCGACAAATCCCAACGTCGCGAGGAAAAGCGTTCGGCGTTCCCGCTCGATCTCCGAGAAGAATTCATCCAAAGGCGCCATCACAACCAAGCGGAGGTTGGCCGATCCTGCGGTCGCGATGGTGCGGAATGCCGCCGCATAGGTCCTGCCGTCGAAAGCGCGGAAGATCTGTCCGTCCCCGCCGCCGCGGCGCCATGCCTTGATCGCGCCAGCGACGCCGACCTTGTCCACATCCGCCAAAGTGGGGAGGTCCACGCGATCCTCAGATCCGGAGCGCGCCGTCACCTCCGACATGGAGGGATGAGCCACGACCCGTCCGTCGTCGTCAAAGAGGAAGACGGTTCCGGATGGGCTGGGTTGCTGGCGTCGGAGTAACGCCTCCGCTTCCCCGAGCATGATGTCACCGGCCACCACTCCGCGACGTCCCGCAGGAATGGCGGATCGCAGCGTGTAACCGGGCTGCCCGGTGGCGTGAAACACATACGGGTCGGTCAAGACACCAGCCCGGCCTTCGAACGCTCCCCTGTACCAGGGCCGCTCTCGCGGATCGTAGTCGGCGTCAGAGGTGGACTGCGAAATCGTCGCCATGTCGTCGGTCAAAATGGTGACCGTGGCCGATCTGTTTGCAGACGTGCGATCCGGACGCCTGATCACAACCAAGCGAAATTTCGCATGCTCCGGCGCGGCAAGCTTCTGCCGGTATGAGGGACCAGCGCGGTCGATCATGTCCAGTTCGACGAAGGTGCCGTCGTCGTACCCGGCGTAGCAATTGTAGAGGTGCTCGTTGTTGCGGAGCACGGCGGCCATCGTGGCATACAGGCCCGGATTGTCTGCGATCGCCGCGACCTCAATCGGCGGAATCTGCTTCAGAACGTCCAGGCCGTCGCGCACGTCCTTGAACTGTGCATCGATCCGATCAGCGGTGTGCTCAGCCACCCTTTCCAGGAACCTAGTGGCGGCGGCCTGCGTGATTGAGGTCACCCGCAGGAAGGACAGATACACGAGCGTCAGACCGACCAAGAGCAAAATGGCGACGAACAGCGTTGTGATGGACGTCCGGAAGCCGATCGTGATGGATGGCCCCGCTAGACGTCCGGCCTCCGCGATGTCCTCGTTCACGGCGCAACCGTTCCAATCTGCGGCGATGCCGCCGCTATCTACTCAGGGGCAGCGCCGAGCGAGCAAGGCCAGAGCGACCGTCGAGAACCGTCGGATCGCCCGTTTTCTGGTTGGATTCGCGATCATTTGATTGCCTTTCCTCGATGCATTTAATCTGGCGACATGGTCGATAGGCTTGCAGCATCAGGGACAAGCGTCCCAAAAGCCCTGCGTCCTGGAGGGGTCCGTGTAGTACCAGCACATGTTCGGCGCAGGCGCAGCGCCCGCCCACGCCACGGCGGTGGCAGCACTCACGAAGCCGATCGCCGCTCCCGCCGCGACAGCCGTGCCCGGGCGCCACCAATAGCCAGATGGACGGGCCCACCGCACACCGCCGCCGTGCCACCCCGGGCGGGCAACGGGGGGTTTACGAACACCACCACCATGCCAGCCCGGCCGCACGACCTCGCCGCTGCGTCGGACGGCTACCCCGCCACGTGGACCGACCACGGCACCGCCTCGGTGGAATGCGGCCCCTCCCCTGCGCACCGCGACCTCGGCGATGCCGCCGGTGCCGTGCGTTTCGAGATGGCGCGCAGCCGGGTTCGCAATCGACGCAGCCGTGGGGGCGGACGGCGCAACAGCGAACGGAATGAAGAGAAACGCGCAGATCAGGATTCGGAGTTTCATCGTCATCTCCAGGTCTCTCCGGCGGCAGGTCTTGCCCGTGACAGCCCTCCAGCGAGATGAAATCTCAGCCATCAGGCGTGCCGCTTCCATCGGGGTCGGCCCGGATTCGGCGGGGAGGAAACCCTGAATGCTCCGCTACGGTCTGAGCGGACCGGCTTTCAATAGGGGTTTATGTAGTTTGTAATCGCGATCTGGCGCAGCAACACGCGGCGGACCATGTGCGTTGCTTTCAGGTGCTCCGTGTAGATGGCGGCGGTGCCGACGCTGCCTGCGGGTAGGCTACGAACGAATTGCTCGTCGTCGAGCCTGACACGCACGACGAAAGGGACCGCCTCTATCGATTTCGGCAGAACTGCCGTTCCGGATGTTTGGGTCTGGCCCGTCGCCACCGCTTGCAGCACACTCTCGACCTTGCCACCGAAGACCCGTCCAGGCGCGAACTTGAAGGTGACCTCGACCTCCTGGCCGGGCGCAACGTAGCGCGCATCGATTTGGTTGATCTCGACACCGATCAGGGTGTCCGACGTGTCGATGAAGGCCATCACCGGTGCCAGCGGCAGGTTGGCCACTCTCGCGCCCTTGCGCAACGCGACGTTGGTCACATAACCGTTGGCCGGAGCGCGAACGGTAGTCTTGTCGAGATTCCATTGGGCGCCTTCGAGTTGCGCCTTCAACTGGTCGACTTCGGATTGTCTCTGTTGAACGTCGAAGCCGCGACCCGCGTCACGTTCGAATAGTTGTGTCATCTGCGACAGGCGCATATCCGAAAGCTTCAGTTGCGCCTCGATTCCCTTGACCTGAGCCTCAAAGGGCGTCGGATCGATCCGGAACAACACATCACCGGTCTTCAGCACGGCATTGGCCATCACGGGTACTTCTGTCACTTCTCCGGCGACGCTCGGCACGATCGCGACCGAATTGCGTACGACGACGGCGGCCCCCTGCGGTGCGCCCCAGTTCATCGGGATGAGGAGACCGAACATGATTATCACGATGACAATGAACGGCGATGTCTTCCAGAACAGGTTGAAGCGAACGATCTTGAAGTGAACCAGTAGGAACAGCAGCACCAGATAGGTATTGAAAATTGCGGCACCCATCAGACGACATCCTCCCTCTCACGCACCTGACGATGAGGTACGTCCACGTATGCCCAGATGAGAGCGACCGGCCACAGCGCAAAGCCGCAGAGCAGCGTCACCCACCCGGCGACCGTGACAGCCTGCGGCCAGGGGTGGCCACGGGTCTTGGCGATGTGGCCGGGTAGCCAGCCCGCAATGCAGAAGACGCCGACCGCGCTGGCAATCAGAATAACGAGGACGACCCAGGCGAAAATGTCGTAACCACCCATGCCACGCGACCTTTCATTTAACCATCGATGTCGGGACCTATAGCTGGCTAACTAAGAACGGCCTTTGGCGTCACGCGCGTAGTCCGTGAGCGCCCCCATCCTGCGGAGCAGCCAGTAAGAATATCTGCGGTCATCACGCAGACGCGAGCGGCGATTAGCTTCTTCGTCACGATCATCGTGAACTCTCGAGGGGAGGCAGCTTCCACGTCCCGTTCATGGCTGCTTGGCTTGGACCATAGACGCGAGCGACCAGGCTGCATGTCCCTGCGGGCGCGGGAAGCCAATTGCTTTCCTTGTCTTTCCCCGGTGAACTGTTGCTCACGTAGATCGTAAGCGAACCATCCTTGCCATATTGGAGACCCTTGGTGCGGTCTCCGATCGAATAGCGATTGATTGGGTTGGCATAGAGAAAGCGGTCGGGAATTGTGTACATGGACATCGACCAGAAGAACTTCGCGGGCGGCAGGTTCGCCTTGGTAAAATGAACCATCGATGGCTTGCTGCCATCGCAAACGTAGCCGCCGTACCAGGCCTCCTCTATCGAGTTGCCGTAGAGCCCTTTCATTGCGCCGACATCGCGCTGCAGATAGTTAGTCTTCAACTGCGCGCGGGAACCGAATAGTCCATTGGTGCTGAATGTCTTAGACGCCAGAGCATCAATCTCGGCCTGCCCCTCCTTTACACCCTCGTCAATCGCCGCGAGCATCGCAGGATCTATTTTCGACGCATCCCAGGGTGTGCCGGGTCCAACGCCGATCTTTTCGAAGCGCTTCCGAATGGCGGCTTCCGTGGCTACAGGCGGCTCGGCAAATTGCAACAGGAAATTTAAATAGCCGATGAAGTCATGGGTTCGCGCCTTTGCTTTGTCGTAGGGCGGGAACTCGATTGCCTTTGCTGGCTCTGGAGCTGGTCGTTTCAGGAAGGCGCTCAGCGGCTGCAGCTTGTATTGTGCCTGGATCGCCTTCACGTTCGGAACGTCTTCGGGGCCCTGCAGCGCCGTCCGCGTCAATGTCCCGACGATCTCGGTCTCGGCCCTGAACACCTCCTTGATCCCGGCAGGTTTTTTGCCTTGCCATTTCGGCCCGGCGATCAGATAGCTGCCTGCGCCAAATCCCGTCGACCGCACGCCAATATAGGCGAAGTTTTGAGTGAATAGGTCGATCCACTGCATGACGTAGTAGCGGTCCTTAGGGACTGCTGGTACGCTTACGACCATTGGCTCGGCGCGGAGATCGAGCCACGCCCACGAGTACGGGGTGTCGTTGTTCGGGGTGACAATGTCTCTGTTGTCAGGCGTGAACGGCTCCGCATAGTGCCGAAACACGTTGAACCCACCGACATAGCCGTTGGCGGCCTTGTCCACTGCCTGAGTGCGCCAGGTCTGGTAGCTCTCCATCATGGCGTAGGAGTAGATGTAGGCGTCCTTCGCAATGCCACGCGTTTCGGCGGGGCCGCTCGTTTGCGCTGACGATCCTGCGGACGCAGCGACGATGATCAGGACGACTGCGAGACTTTTCCAAGCTCGACCGAACATTCGATATCCTTTCAGAGGGAACGTCACACGTTTATTTCGACGGCTGGACCGCGGGCGACTTCCATTTGTCATCCAGCAACTCGGGCTTGGGCCAATAATAGCGAGCGGCCATCATGAACGGACCCCTCGGGGCCGGAAGCCAATTCGATTCCTTGCCAGACCCCGGCGATTCATTCTGGATATAGATCGTCAATCCGCCATCCGGGTCCCGTTTCAAATCCGGAAGCATCGGCGAGTTGATGAGATAGCGATCGATCGGATTCTTCACCAGCAACTGGCTCGGAAAGGCATACATAGTCAGCGACCAGAACGCGTTCACGGGCGGAAACTCTCCAGCGGCGTAGCGCAGGATGTATCGACCGCTGCTCCCGTCGAGCGGCCTGCCCTCGCCGTCCTTTTCATAGATCGGATAAAGAGCCTCGTCTTTCGAATTGGCGCCGATTCCCACCTGGGTGCCGGTTGCACGTTTGAGATAGTCATTTTTCAAGAACTCTCGGCTTCCGAACAGATCGGCGCTTTTCCCACCCAAGGTGGCGCGATAGGCATCGATTTCCGCTTGGCCTTCCGCCATCCCTGCCAACAAGGCCGCCCTCCTCGTGTCCGAGATGGATGCCGTATCGAACGCCGCTCCGGAAACAATGCCGATGCTCTCAAATCGGTTGCGAAGGGCGGCCTCGGCGGGGTTCACCGATGTCAGTTGCAGCAGGAACGCAAGCTGATTGAAGAACTCAAGCGACTTGCTCTGCTCTGCAGGCTTCACCGGCCTGATCCACTTGATGTCAGCTACCGCTGCGGGCGCAGTTGTGCCGAGATACCGCGATAGAGGACGAAGCTGGTATCCGGACTGGATCTTCCTCAGGTTTTCGAGATCACCGGGATTGAAGAGCTGCGTCCGCCCGACCACGTTCACAAGCTGTGTTTCGGAGCGGATGACCTTCGTGATGCCGCTTGGAACCGGTCCGTTCCAGTCGGGTCCCGCAATCAGGAAGTCTCCGCCTCCGTTGCCCGTCGTCCGCGATCCGACGTAATCGAAGTTGAAGGTGTAGAGATCCATCATCTGGAATACGAAATAACGATCCTTCTCCATCGGCGGGACCGTCAGGACCATCGGTTCGGCGCGAAGATCCGGTCCGATGAATGTGTAGGGAGTGTCAGAATTCGGCGTAACGAACGCGGTGTCATCCGGTGTGAAGACCCGACTGACGTTCAGTATTGAGTTGAACGGCCCCTTGTATTGTGGATTGCCGTTGTCGATCGAGAATTCGTAAAGCGTCGAATACACAGTGACCATTGGCAAGCCGAAGATGTAGGCCTCTTTCGCAATCTGCTTCGCATCGACGTCCGAGACGGGTTGTGCGGCCCGCGCCGCGACCATGCACAGCCCGAGAGAGAAGGATAGGATTGTGAGATAACGTTTCATCGAGCGCTCCCGTATTGCCCGCCAATTCAAGTCTCAGCGTCTATGGGCTGGAAAACACCGTCTTCCAGTCCGTCTTCATATCGACGACCGTCCATCCGGCGGCGGCAGCCGCGTCGAGGGCCTTGTCCAGTTTTCCTATTTTCGATAGCCGGTCGTACTCGTATTCCCGCTCGGCGTCGGTGTGGTGGACGATGCCCATGAAGCGCGCGCCGGTGCCTCCCGCGGTCCATTGCAGCATCTGGAGATCGCCATCGGAATTGCCGAACGCGAAGATGGGGCGACGGCCGATGAAGCGGTTGATGCCCACCGGCTTACCGGGGCCGTCGTCAACGAATTCGATCTTGGGCTGCTTGACCAGTTTTGGCTTGCCATTTAAGCCAGCGTTGAACTTCACGACGCCGGACGAGCCGACCACCTGCTCGGGGGGGATGCCATAGACTCGCTCCATCCACGGCCGCATGAATTCGACGCCACCGCCGGACACGACGAAGGTCTTGAAGCCATTGGCGCGCAGATAGGTCAGCAGCTCCAGCATCGGCTTATAGATCAGATCGGTATAGGGCCGGTTGAAGCGCGGATGGCGGGCGTTTGCGATCCAGTCGCGGACGGCATCGCTGAATTCGTCGGTCGTCATGCCAGCGTGCGTGACTGCCATGATCTGCAGCAGGCCGTTCTCGCCAGATGCTGCTAACGCCTGCATGTCTTTGTGCAAGATGGCCTTGAAAGGCTGGGTAGTCTTCCATTCAGGATGCTGCGGCGCCATCGCCTTGATGCGGTCGAACGCAAACGCCACTTGGAAATAGACCGGCTTTTCGCACCACAAGGTGCCGTCATTGTCGAACGCCGCAATGCGCTCGGGCACTGGCACAACATCCGGAGACCCTTCCGTCGTCACGCGAGTAACGAAGTCGATGATCGATTTCTTTGTGGGACTCTCGTTCCAAGATGGCAGTGGATCAGATTGAGCGAATGCCTCTGAAAGCTGACAGAGGAAAATGTTAGAGACGAGCACTGCAGTAACGGCGAGGCAGCGGCGGAGAGATTCAACTAGCGTGCGCAAGGTGGCCCCCCGTCAGTTAGTCCGGACGCTCAAGTAGCGGCATGCCGGTTTCGGGACAAACCGGCGTGCAAGCTATCTTGCTATCTCACGCCACGCTGCTGGAGTTGCTGATCGATCATTTGATTCACGCCGGAGCGAATTTTATCGATACTCTTGGCCCGCTCACCGGCCTTCGATCTGGCGTCCTTGATGTCATCAAGCTGTTCCTCCAGGATGGTTGCCGGCACGAAGCTCGGCGGGAACGAGCGTGGCGGAAAATCCCTGAACGTCATGACAAACGCGCCGACATCGTCCATGGCACCGTAGACCTGCCCGACGTGATTAAGCTGCCAATCCCAAAACGTATTGGACGTGATGTCCGCACGCTCAAAAGGATCTTGGAGCAGATTAAAGATCTTCTGCAGGCGCAGCTTTGTGAACGGCTCGGCCCATACGCCCAATGTTCCGGGTAGCCGCTGCTCGGCATACACGTACTTGTAGTCGCCCTTTCGCAGCGAAACCAACAGGCCATCGTCGTCGGAGTAGAAGAACTTGTCTCGAGCGCTCTTGGTCCCGTTGTTGTTTCCGGCGGTGCCGCTCACATTGCGCAGGAACGATGTCTGATCAAAGCCATCCAGGTGAACCTTATAGTTCACGCCGTTGGCCGTATAGCCGGCCTTCAGCTTGTTGACGATATCCGGCTCTCCGGCCGCAGCACACAGTGTCGGTATCCAGTCATTGTGACTCATGATCTCATTGGTCACCGTGCCGGGCTTGATGACTCCGGGCCAGCGCACCAAGCAAGGCACGCGAAAAGCACCTTCCCAGTTCGTGTTCTTCTCGCTGCGGAACCAGGTCATGGCGCCATCGGGCCACGAGTTCATGTGGGGTCCGTTGTCGCTTGAATAAACGACGATGGTGTCGTTGGTGACGCCCATGTCGTCGAGGGCCTTGAGCAGGTTTCCGACGATATCGTCATGCTCCAGCATGCCGTCGATATATTCGCTGTCGCCATGGGTGTAGCGACCACGATGGCCGGTGCGCACATGCGTGCGCAGGTGCATGCGTGTCGCATTGAACCAGACGAAGAACGGCTTGTTGGCGCTCTGTTGTCTCTTCATGAAATCGATTGCAGCCGCCGACGTTTCGTCGTCCACCGTCTCCATGCGCTTTTTGGTGAGCGCCCCCGTATCCTCTATCGTCTGCTTGCCCACCTTGCCGAAGCGCGGGTCAATAGTTGGGTCGTCGCGATCGGTGGCTTTGCACTTCAGAACCCCGCGCGGACCGAATTTAGCGAGATAAGCTGGTTCTTTAGGATAATCGGGCAGCTCCGGCTCTTCTTCGGCATTCAGGTGGTACAGGTTGCCGAAGAATTCGTCGAAACCATTTACGGTCGGCAGCGACTCGTTACGGTCGCCGACATGGTTCTTGCCAAACTGGCCAGTGGCATAGCCGAGATTCTTCAGGAGACCGCCAACGGAGGGATCGAGTTGGCTCATTCCCATGGGGGCGCCGGGAAAGCCGACCTTCGTGAGGCCGGTGCGGATACCGTGCTGCCCGGTCAGAAATGCCGCCCGACCGGCGGTGCAGGATTGTTCGCCGTAGTAGTGTTGAAACTTGATTCCTTCGCGGCCGATGCGATCGATGTTTGGGGTCTCGTAGCCCATCAGCCCGTTCGAATAGGCACTGATGTTGGCGATGCCGATATCGTCCCCCCAGATGACGAGGATATTCGGCTTCCGTCCGGATGGGGCCGCCGCCGGGCCCGGCCCGACCGGTGCAGGAGTTACAGGCCCAGCCTTCTGAGATTGCGCAAGCGCAGCGGAAGTGAGCGTCGCCGCCGCGATCAGCGCGGACGTTCCCAGCAGAATGTTGCGGCGGTTCGGGACCTGAGCTTCCGCGGCTTTCGAACCATCTGCACTCGCATCGGTGCGGTGGGAAATCTGCATCCTACTCTCCATCTCTACGCGACAGCGCCGGACAATCGACCGGGCATTTAGGGCTGTGACACGACACTCCCGAAGGGCCTCAGTATCTCAATGGAGCAACCCGCGGTTCGTCTCACTCTGAGCGGCGCCGAGCGGCGAAGGTATCGGTCAAACACCTGAAAGGAGGATGCGCATAACCCGAATTCAAGGACGGACGGACTGACTAGTCGGTCTTGCGCGTGCAGGCGCGCGCAAGAGCTCGGGCCAGACGTCACACGAAAGCAACACCTGCGAGTGAAGTATAGCGAGACAGCCAATTTCAGGGTTTTCCCTTATAGCCAAGGGCGTCGAAAACCCGATGCTTCCGATGAAATACGCATGCGGCGGCGATTCTCTCGTCGTCGGCGGGAGCTGGAGGGCGCGTAGCAATGACGAGGGATGTCTGGAGGTCAACCATCGCCGCGACGGTAGCAGCCTTCGCATTCTTTGCTCCAGCAGCGACCTTCGCCGACGAAGGTGGCGTCCCCTTCTGGCTCAGTGGCCAGTTCGGCAGCCTTGTTGCGACGCCGTCCACGCCGGGGTGGCAAGCCGCCGCGATCTACTACCATTCCTCCGTATCGGCTGGGCGCGGAGCCGTTTTCCCAAGGGGCGGTCGCATCGAGGCGGGCTTGAATGCCAAACCAGATCTTCTGTTCCTCAACTCGACCTATGTCTTCGCGACACCACTGCTCGGCGGCCAGGCATCGATCGGTCTGACCGGAGCTTTCGGAAATATGGGGGCATCAATCAGCGGGACCGTGACCGGCCCCCTTGGCAACACGGTGACTGGCAGCCGTAACGAATCGGTATTCGGCGTGGCCGATCTGTACCCCATGTTCCAGATCAAGTGGAATCAGGGGGTGAACAACTTCATGACCTACGTGACCGGCGACATTCCCGTGGGGACCTACGACGTCAACAGTATCGCCAATATTGGCATCGGCCACGGAGCAATCGACGCTGGCGGCGGTTACACTTACTTCGATCCTAAATCAGGCTACGAGTTCTCAGTGGCCACCGGCTTCACCTACAACTTCCGAAATACCGATAGTGACTATCAAAACGGCGTCAACTGGCACGTCGACTGGGGTGCCTCGAAGTTTCTCACCAAGCAACTTCTGGTCGGCGCCGTTGGATACTACTACCAGCAAATTACGGCAGATACTGGCTCAGGCGCGGTGCTCGGAGCCTTCAAATCCCGCATCGCGGGCGTCGGTCCGCAAATTGGTTACATTATTCCGATGGGAGAGACTCAAGGCTACATCAACCTTAAGAGCTATTATGAATTCGAGCATCAGAACCGTCCGCAGGGCTGGAATGTCTGGCTAACTTTCGCTCTCTCGCCTGCGGCGGAGCCACCCCAAAGCTCTCCTCCGCCTCGAGTGCGGAAGTAGAGCCCAGCCGCTCTCTCAGGGAATTGCGCTGTGCATTTCGGGGATGCTATCTGGCGAAATCAGAATATGACCTGATTGGCCTGCGCTCTGCTCCGAGACATTGTTCTTGTCCCGAACGGATAAGGAGAATGTCATGCGTAGAGCCATCAAGTACGTCACCGTCTCATGCAGTAGCGTATCAGCGATCGCCTTGGTGGCAATCGCTGTCTTCGCCGGTTTTGGTCTCGCATCCTCACCTATTTTCGCTGGCGCCAATCTTCCCGTTTGCGTGTCCGGCGATAACGATGTCGAATGTGATTTCCTGACATTTCGCCAGTGTCAGGCCACTGCGCAGAACACCGGTCAGAGCTGCATCGGCAATCCAGGCGTGGTAACCTATGCTTCCGCGGCAGGCGGTCAGTTCAGTGGCGCTGCTCGCAACAGCCAAGCTTCTGCGGGGTCCGACGCCATCCGGCAGAACTGCATCGCTCAAGCTCAAGCACGATATCCAGATAGCGGATTGGGCACTGTCACGGTGCTGACGCAGCGAACTGAAGTGTACGCGGATTGCGCCCGCAGCAATGGTATCAACCCCTGACAGACCATGGAGGCTGCAGAAGGCGTGGTTGGAACCTCCCCTGACCTCGCGTCCTCCGTGAAGATCGGGCCGGTGCTTCGAGCCAAAGTCACTGGCCCGATCTGGTTTCTTTGATAGGTCTGTCAGCGACGAAGCCCACCCGCGCCCGCCGGTCTGACGGAGCTTTCAGAAATATGGGGACATCAATCAGCGGGACGGTGAGCCATCAAGAACGTCACCGTCTCATTCAGTAGCGTATCAGCGATCCCCTCCTTTTAACCCTGAGCCTCGGGAGGCGTTTCATTCTCATGGCTATGGCGTCTCAAATCATTCGGTTTACGGCAGGGCTACCCCAAGCCGTTCTGCGATCAGGGACGAAAGAACCCCCGATCGATGTAGCTCAAGAGCCTTCCGGCAGCGTGCTTGATAGTCTCACGTCAAATTCCCAGTGTCGTTGGGACGCTTAAACGCGGTATCACGTTCAGCTCGATGGCAATCCCTGTAGTGGCCAGCCCCGTCAGATGAGGGAATGCTCTATAATCCTGTCCGGGAAAGTCCTGTGCACTTTGTGCCAAAAACAGGCCGCCCACTGAGGCACTTTACTTTCCGCGCTCGATATCGCGAGCCTGCTGTTCCAGTTCGTCAGTAAGTTCGAGAATACGTCTGGCCGTTTCAGGATCAGTGGTCATACGCGCCATGGCCCGATACTTCTCGACCTTGTCACGAAGCTCCCTGACTGTGCGCCTTGTATGCATCTCGTCCTCCGCTCATATCGCTACGCGGGAACGAGAAATTGGTTCTTTAGAACACCTCCAAATTAAGAGTGAGGCCAACTTCGCCACTGCCCTTTGCTCTGCACAAATTTGCTTCGCAATTGGCGGCGAAGCGCATAGTGAGTCATCATCGCCGAGTAATGGCTTCGACCGGTGACTGAGTTCGGTAACGCTCCCGCCTGTCCGCGCGTGTGCTGATATGCCCGGAACCCAATCGGCGTCGGCTTGCCCAAAGTGTCAGAAGCCGCTGCGGCTGATGCTCGTCAAGACTGGCGGGCGTAAGCGACCACCGGCGACGCTGCTACAGCTTGCGCCGAAGACCCGAAATCTGGGCAACGGGGACACGTGAAGACTTCAGCCATCCTTCTCTTGCTGCTTGCCACGTATCCCGTCGCAGTCGCCGCGCAGTAGCCCATCGTCGGCCAAGCCTCGGTGATCGACGGCGACACCATCGAGATCCGCGGTTCTTCATTTCCGTATCGGCGATAAACCCGCTCTCGGCCGATCGGCTGGTCGTTTGACACATTGGCCAGATCGAATCCTTGGGATCGGAGCGGCTACATCGCCTTCGCCACGCCTCTTCAAGATTCCGATCCTTTCGAAGACGAAGCGAAGCACGTATCCGCTGGTTCAATTCATCGGACAAAAAAACGAATCCTTCCGCCTTTTCAATTACTTAAAGGATTAAAAATCTCGACATCGTGCTCCCTATGGCTTACTGGATGGTGACTGATCCGACACACGAAGGAGCCCCCCGTCGCCCGACAGCTAACCAGCACGATCATCTGAGAACGTATCTTCTCTAGCTCGAAGGCATGGTCCCTATTGCATCAAGCTCACGTTGGATCCAGGTCCGACGAACTATGAATCACGCCGAGCAGGCACCGCCGCCCGAACAATGGAGTGAGGCCCTTTCCTACTCAGACCGTAGTCCACGGAAGCGAAGGCCGAGCTCGATTTCCAACGGAATGTCCTAAGAGGAGCGTTTCTTGCCAACTGACAATTGGAAATGGCAATCCGAGATTTTCCCCTCGCTCACGGAAAGCCAAAGGCAACGTCCGATGTCGACATTGTCGGAAGCTGCATCACAGATTGGGGTGCGCTCTGGAACATTGCGAACCTTGCTCGAAGCGGACGGTAAGATACCTGAACAAAGGCGGAAGGGCAGTCCAATCAGGGTGCAACGCCAAGATATCACCCGACTTACGGAGGACTACGCGGATTCTGTTTCATTCGCTGACATCGCGCCGATACTAGGCGTTGGCCGTAAGATAGCGATGAAGCTGCGCGACGCCGCGCTATTGCCTGTCTGGATCCCTGGCGGAAAAAACGGACCGAAGCATAGGTATCTGTTCAGGCGACGCGACATCGAAGCATGGGTCAATGAGCTGATCGGTGATGTACCTCTACATACCGAAATCCCTGAAGACTGCCTATTGCTCGCGGACGCACCCAATCGCAAGCGCATCCCGATCTATGACTTGGTTGGAGCAATTCGAGATCGTCGTGTCCCCGTAGTCGCGAAACTACGGGAGCTCCCCAAGTTCGGCGGAGCCATTGTCCGTGCGGCCGATGTCGATGCCGCCGTTCCACTACACATTAGACAGAAGATGGGGACACAGCGCCGAGGGCCGAGAGGCAGTTATCGAAAGTAACGCCCCCTCAACTTATTCCGCAAGGCGTCTCGTGTGACGCCGAGGTCGGGACTCTTTGCATGGCTAAGATCGTTATTCCGGATGGCGGAGCTATCTCTATGCTCGGTTTTCCTTCGGTTGCTCACGTCCCGGTCATCTTCGACTCGCTCGGATGTTATTGCCGGGCGCTCAACCGATATCTACGCGAACGCGCTACGGGTGACTGGTTTCCCGAAGGCGGCCGTCCCTTCCCGAGTCCGTCGACGCTGCTGAAGATCGCGGAGGATTTGAAGAATTTTCTCGAATGGGGCGAAAAGCGCGGAATTTCCTTCGAGAGAGCGACCTACGACCAGGTCCTACAGTATCAGCGCGACCAGATGGCCGGGCGTTGGTCCCTGACCGGAGCGGGTCTGCAGCCGTCGACCGCCAATCAACGTGCGGACGACGTCACGCTGTTTCTCGCCTGGGCGGCTCTTAGAGGGCTCCGTGCGGCGTTCGACGTCAAGCGCTTCTTCGCGAGGAGCCCTGGAGGCGAAACGAAGATGGTGCGAGCGGGTCGTGCCAAGGAGAGCGGGACGTCGTCTGCGGCGAAGCGGTTCGTGCTGCCGACCCCGGCGGAGGTTCGTGATTGGCTTGCGCGGGTCCGTCTGCAGAAGGGCTACGCCAAGTATCTAGCCGCCAGGTTCATCCTTGAGGTTGGACCGCGGCGCATGGAGGTCGAGGCTCTTGAGGTCGAGCAGTGGCCGTCGCTGGAAGCGATCCGTGAATCCGAGATGCATTCTCGCGCCACAGTCCCGATGGATCTTTTCGTCACCAAGGGAGGCCGCCCGCGGACGGTCGATGTGCCAGTGCGTTTCGCTGCGCAGGTCCGCGAATGGATCGACGCCAAACGGGGCACTTACGAATATCGAAATTTTGTCGATAGCGGCAGGAAGAAGCGCACGCGGCGCCTGTTCCTGAGCGACCATCCGCACGCTCACGGCAGGCCTATCAGCGTGACAACGATCTACAGAAGCAGGTCGTACCGAGGCCGAAGCTCTGGTCTCCTCACAAGGGGCGTCACGTGTTCGCCTGCTTCTTCGTCCTCAACGCGCTGGAATTGGAGGCACGTCCCCACGGCGGGCTCGATGCGATGCAGACCGGCTGGATCGAATCCCGCGGTCAGTTCTGGCTGATGATCCTGAGGGATCAGTTCGGTCACATGAGCAAATCGACGACGGAGATGTATCTCCGCTGGTTGGTAAGCTCCTGCAAGCTGGCCGAACTAGCTTCGGGCTGGCACCTGTTTCTCGAGGGCAACAGGGAGCATTCCGATGCGGACATCTGATTACCATCTTGAGATCGAGCCGGGCCGCGGCGGCCCCTACGACCTCGATCTCAGCGAATTCGCGCTGGGCGGCAACGAAAGCACGGTGAGGAAGGTCACCACCTGGGGAGGCGACTATTCCGGTCGTCCGGACATGGCGCTGGAGCTTGCCGATTTCTTCGACACGTTGGCTCCGATCCGCACAACATGCGACTCGATCCGCTCTTCGATGCGCCAATTCTATCGTTTCCTCGACCTCCAAGCACCGGACGTCTCCCGGTCGGGTGACGTCACGGATGCGATGGGCCCGGCCTTCCTGAACTGGCTGGTTTCGATAGGTTCCAACTATGACGCTTACAAGAAGGCCCGCATGGCCGTGAACGGGATGCGGGCACTGTCTGGCGGCAAGCAGTTGTTCTGGCCGTCTCGTCGCCCGGACATATCTGTGCGGAATGACCCCCTTGACGATCGCGCATTGCGCGCGCTCTTCCATGCCCTTCGTCATGAGGCGCGCGACGTCAAGCGCATGCTTTTCGACGGGAAGAAACTGGCCGACGCGGGCTGCGATCCTCGTCGCTCGGAAAGGCCGGATCCGTTTTCTGTCATCGAGAACCGGGCATGGCTCGCGCGTGAACTGATGCGGGACGGATTGCCGGACCGTGCCTCTGCGATTGCCGCCGGAGCCCGCGATCTGCTGGTCGGCGCAGGGCCGTCCTACATCGCACCGACGATGTCGGACAGGAGCTCGCGGGGTCTCACCGGCGCGTTGCGATGGTTCGTCCCAGCCCGTTCGGACACGGCCATCTTCTTGGCGCTTTTTCTGCTCTCGACCGGCTGGAATTTAGCGACGGCGACCGCGGTCGACGTGTCGTCTCGCGAAGAGTGGTTCCAGCCGCATCCGCAGGTCGATCGTTTCGCGGTGATCCATGCCTATAAGAATCGGGCTGAGCGCCATCAGTTCGCGATCTCGATGACCCGGCCGGAATGGCATCCATATCGCCTGATCGAATTCATGATCGAGACGACTGCCCCGTTGAGGCGGCAGGTGCTGCGCGAGCTCGCGGCGATGCGCAAGGCGCATGCTGCGACGCCGAGCATCGCCCTCGCAGGCGAGATTCACCGCCACGAGCGACTTGCCCGGAGCCCGTGGCTTTTCGCCTCGGTCACGACGGGCAAGGTTTCCGGTTTTCACGAAGAAATGGAGGCGACCCATGTCGGGGCGGTGGTGCGGGACGTCGTGGTACGCCGGGGCTTGGCCGAAGCACACCCCCGCCTTCTCGAGTTCAGGACGTCGGACGTGCGCGACTCTTGGATCGGCTATGCTTACGTCCAGAGCGGTTACAATGTGCTCCTGACCCGCCTGGCGAGCCAGCACGCGAGCTCCCGCACGTTGAAGCATTATCTGGGTTTCCGCCGCTTCCGCGCCCACAGCGAGGGCCAGATCCGCAAGCTCCAGCACGCGCTCTTTTCCGAGATCGAGGCTCGCCGCCCTATCGATCCGACACGGCTCAGGCTGCTGGTCGCAAATGGCGAGATCACTTCCGATCAGGAAGCCCGCCTTCTCGACCTCAGGCAGCGCACCCGTCTCGGGGCGGGCTGTCTCGATCCGCGGTCGCCCGACAAATCAGTCGCACCGGACCATCCTCAGGGAGCCCTGTGCCGGGTTCAACGGTGCGTCGGATGCAGCAAGGGCATCGTCTTCGAGGAGAGCCTGCCGGCTCTGGCGAGCGCGTTGGCGGAACTGCGCCATATCCGCCGCTCGATTCCGGTGCCGGCTTGGGAGGGCTCGTCGTTCGACGACGAGTACCAAGCCTTGGAGCAGACGCTGCTGGGGTTCGATCAGATCAAGGTCCTCGCCCAGCTCGCATCGTGGGAGGACAAACTGCTATCCGGAGAGATCCAGCCACATGCCACCTATCCGAATTACTAATTCGCGGGCGGTTTCGGCTACTCTGCCTGATCGCGACGAGTGGCGCGATCTCCTCATGGCATCGCTCGGCAACTACGACGAGCTCGCGGCGCGTCCTTGGGACGAAATCCGCAGGATCGAGTTCCTGCCGGGCTGCCGGTTGGACGCTGCGGTTCTGATCATTCCCGAGGAATGGATGGCGGCCGGAACACTGCGCAGACAAGGCACTTGCCGGATAGTGCCGGCGCGCGCCGGAGTACCTGTCGACCCGGTTCACGCTGCTGTGCGGGACGAGAGCATCCGGCGTGCGCTCCTGGCGCTTTTTCTTCCGCGGCTCATGGGGAACGGCCTGAGGGAAACCGGCTATTCGACATGGAAGGCGCGCGCCGGAACGCTGCTCCGGATGGCGGCCTGGCAGTTCAAGCACTGCCCGTTGGACGACGGCACCGTTTTTTCCCGTTTCACCATCGCCAACGTCCTGACCGGCCTGTACCCAGCGATGGAAGCGACGCCGGGTATGAAGGCCGACTGTCAGGTCGTGTTGAACAGTCTGATCGACGCCGGGTAGCGCGGGGTCATCTCCGACTGGCCACGCTTCTTCCGGCATCGGCAGGACGGCGTGGCCGCACATGCGCTCGAGCGATCGCGCAGAGGGGAAGCGTCGCCGCAACGGCTGCAGTTGGCACCTTCCCGCCAGTATCAGCATTTTTCCGAAGAATTCGTCGGAAACTTTATCGAGCGCGCGCTCTGGTTTCAGGAGAACGTCGGCGATCAGGCCATGGATCTGTGGGCGCTTGACCAGAAGATCAGGGATAAATTCGCCAAACTGGGACACAATAGCCGCTGGCCCGACGTAGTTGCCGCCCGTGCGGAGAACCTCCGGCAATTCGAATGGAAGGACACGACCGGCGCTCCGCTCACGGAGCTGAAATATCCGATCCTTCAACATGATGGAGATACACAGGAGTTAACCGCTTCCTGGCCGCCGAAATCCTTGAAATCCTTCCGCCGCATCATCGGGCTGCTGCAAGGCTGCAATCTCGGCGTTGTCAATCTTTGCACGGGCGCGCGGAGCAGCGAGATCCTCGCGGCGGACGATACGCCGCTCGGTCAGTCCGAAGGTCGATATCACTCGATTACATTCAAGATAGTGGACGAGGTTAGCGGCAAGCCACGGGACTGGCCGCTGCATCCCGTCGCCGTGCGGGCGATGCGCTTGCAGCATCGCATCGCGGAGGCCTTTCGTCCAGAAGGCGAACGGCAGCTGTGGGTCGCGCTCCAAGGTGACCGGGGTACCCGTCTGACGTCCGCCAGCGTTACGTTCCAAAGCACGGTGACCCAGTTCTCTCTCGATCATCTCCTGGACGACAGCAGCGCCCACATGCATCGATGGCGCCACACGGTCGCGCGGCTCGTCGCGCTAGCGGTGGTCGGAGCGCCTCAGGTGCTTCTCGACCTGTTCGGACACCGTGACTTGGAGATGACCCTGCACTACATGCTGTCTTCGCCGAACATCGCCGAGGAAGCGATGAAGGTGGCGCAAGAAATGACCTACGCGATGGTGCAGAATGCCGTGGCGGAGACCATTCGCGAGGAAACCGCGGGCGCGGCGGCGCAGGCGCTGCGTGAAGGCCTTTCGCGCTCGATGCGGCGCGGCGAAGACGTGCTGGATAGTGCTTCGCTACGCGAGACCGCCGAGATCCTGACGCATGGTGGCCGCTATTGGGCATTGGTCAGGCCGGGTGTCATCTGCACCAAAGGGCTCGGCGGGTATGGCCCCTGCACCGCCGGCCGCGGAGCGCCCGACCCGGGGGCTTGCCGGACGTCGTGCGACAAACGCCTTGAAACCGCGATGGCCAGGACGCAGTGCGAGCAGACTCTCGAAGCGCTGGTCGCCGAGCGCGCCTCGGCCTTGGCCGACGGTCTCGAGATGCTCGTGGTCAATCTCGATGGCCAGATTCTGGCCGAGATGAAGCGCTGGGACGACGTTCGGGAACGGGTACTGGCGGCCTTCCCGGAAACGCGCGAGATCTGGGAAGGGGCTAAATCTTGAAACGATCGAAATTGACCAAGGCGCAAAACGACGCGCGCATTGCGTCTGAGGGCACGAAGGCCGCGAAAGCGAAGTTCGCGGCCAGCCGAGATCTGATCCGCAAACGCATGCGCGAGATCGAGGCGGAAATCGAGGGGAACGACGGCATCTATCCGCACGCCAAAGGCAGGGTATCGGCCGCCGAGGTCCTGCGGCGGGCCGGCAAGAGCGATGCCTATCTGCGTAAGTCCGAGCCGCCCGAGCTGGTGGATCTGAGAAACGAAGTTGACGAATGGGCAGCTCGGGTGACCAAGGCCCTGGATGCCGGCGCGAAGGTCGTCCGACGCCGGATCACCGAACGCGTCGAACACATTCAGGGAGAACTCGCTCAAGTCCGACAGAATTATATCGCCGCCGAGATTTTGTTGAGCGAAACGCAGGCGGATCTGGAAAAAGCCGCCAGCAAGATCGCGGAGCTTGAGGCGCAGAATGCGGCGCTCCTCAAGGAAGTGGTCGGTAAAACCGTCGTTGACCTGCCGACGAGGCGCAAATGAGCCCGGCACCGGTCGCTCCGGCCAAGCCTTCGCTGGTCCTGACTTCCTCAAGTCGCGCCACCGGCATGACAGTCTGATCCCCGGAGCGGCCGTCACAGGCGGACCGCGGTCTATGGCGCGCGCATCGCGCAAGGGCTAAGCGCGCGATTGCGCGAGAGCAAGGCTGTGGCAGGGATGAGCCGAAAGACCGTGAGCGCAGAAAATCAGACGTCTGATATATGGTGAGCCCGAGCACCTCTATCGGAATCGACCGTTCGGAATAGATAACTCCGAACATCCTGCGAGCACGTTCCGAGTAACAAATAGCTTCTACATACATACACAGTAAGTCAGAACGCATCATAGGTGCGGAAGCACGACGGGGTGTTCTTAAAAACGAATATTAAGTGTGAAAATTGGACGAAGTTGTCCATCTAGCAGGTCCCGATGTCCATTTTGGCCAGACTAACCTGCCCAAGCATCTGAACCGAGAATAAACCAAAGGCCCCGCCACAATCGGCGGGGCCTTCTCTTTTGGGATTTAGCCCGCGGCCTGCAATCGAAGCACGTACGACGTAGTCGGGCGTTCGGCGTGTGTGAGCGCTCCGTCATCGGCAGAGAATATCGTCAACATAGGAGGCCACGCGGACCAGACCACCGAGCCCGAACTGCTCCGTTGGGAAGCTAACTGTTCTACAGAGCTATCGCACACTACGTGGGGTCTAACTTGAACCTCCCTCGACTCGAGAAGACTTCCCCCCGCAGCTCATGGCCACCATGACCGATCAGCTGTGCCGTCACTTTCCCACCCATCCTAGCCAACTTGCGGAATTACTAGGTCCAGCTCCTCCTGTTCGAGCCATTTGGCCTCATCGCACTGCACATAGGTCACAAGCTGCGAAATCGCTGATCCATCGGAGGCAACGCAAGGTCGAACGACTTCAGCGGCGACTTGCCGGCACCATTGGGGCCGATCAGCGCGTGGATCGTCCCGCGCCTGACCTTGAGGTCGACGCCGCCGACGGCGAAGAAGCCAGCGAACTGCTTTGTCAGTCCGCGGGCTTCCAGAATGATGTCACCGGGCATGGACGCCCCTCTTCCGCGGGGTCCTGATCACGGCTCAGGCCGCCGACTGGCTGATGTACTTGACGGTCTGGAATTCCTGGAGACCCTCGATCCCGCCTTCGGAGCCGATGCCGGAATCCTTGTAGCCGCCGAACGGGGTCTCCGGCAGCGACGCCTGCCAATGGTTGATGACGACGTTGCCGCTCTGGATCGCCTCGGAGACTGCGGACGCGTTGCGCATGTCGTTAGTCATCACGTAGGAGGCCAGACCGAAGGGAAGCCTGTTGGCGAGCCTGATGGCATCGTCCATCCCCGAGAACGGAGCGGTGGTCGCAAGCGGCCCAAAAGGCTCGACGTTCGACGCCATGCAGTCGTCGTCAGCGTTCGACAGCACCGTCGGCCTGTAGAAAAAGCCCTGGTTGCCGCACCTCTCCCCGCCAGCCGAGACCGCGATGTTGCGAGCTCGCGCATCCTCGACGAAGCGCTCGATGGATTCCACGCGCCGCGCATGCGCCAACGGCCCCATCTTGGTGGCCGCATCGAAGCCGCCGCCGACGACGATCTTGTCGGCGAGTTCCGAGAGCTTCGCGGCGAACTGGTCGTGGATCGATTCATGCACGAAGAAGCGCGTCGGCGAGGTGCAGACCTGACCGGAATTCCGGAACTTGGCCGCGACCGCCGAGACCGCCGCCGCCTCCGGATCGACATCGCCGAAGACAAGCACGGGAGCGTGACCGCCGAGCTCAAGCGTCATTTTCTTCATCGTCTGCACGGCGAGCGCGCCAAGTTGCTTGCCCACCTGCGTGGAGCCCGTGAAGGTCAGGCCGCGGGTGATCGGAGACTCCAGCAGCTTCCGCGAAACCAGCGCGGGATCGCCGAACACGACGTTCAGCACGCCGGCCGGCAAGCCGGCATCCGCGAGAGCCTCGGCGATGGCGAGAGCCGTCGCCGGCGTCTCTTCGGCGGGCTTGATGATCACGGAGCAGCCCGCCGCCAACGCACTCGAAATCTTGCGGGCGGGAGTGATAGCCGGCGCGTTCCAAGGGGCGAACGCCGCGATCGGACCGAGCGGCTCACGTACCGCGATCTGCTGGATGGAGCGGCTGCGCGAGGGAATTACGCGACCATACGCCCGACGGCCCTCCTCCGCGTTCCAATCGAACATTCCGGCGGCGGTTTCGACCTCGACGCGGGATTCGGCAATCGGCTTGCCGAGCTCCAACGCGATCAGTCCGGCGATCCGCTCGCTGCGTTCCCGGATCAGCGCCGCCGCCTTCAGGAGAATCCGGCCGCGGTCGACCGGCGACATCTTGCGCCACTGCTCGTGGCCACGTGCCGACGATGCCAGCGCCTCGTCCAGATCGGCCTCGCCGGCATGCGGCAGTTCGCCGAGCACCGCACCTGTCGCCGGATTGAGCACCGATTGCGTATCTCGGCCTTCGCCGGTCCGCCATTTACTGTCGATGAAAAGCTTGAGCGCGGGATAATCGACCATGAGCGTCCTCCGTCGGGAGCAAAAACGGGCACGACGACACCGTGCCCGCGTGTTGGTTGGAATGCCGGCCGCCTACTTGGCAGCGTTGATGAACGGGCAGTTGCCGTCCTTGAGGGGGCGGAACGCCTTCTCACCGGGGACGGTGTCGAGGATCTTGTAGTAGTCCCAAGGATACTTGGACTCCGAGGGCTGCTTGACCTGCAGCAGGTACATGTCGCGGATCACCCGGCCGTCCTCGCGGATGGATGCGTTCGTCGTGTAGAAGTCGTTGATCGGCAGCTTCTTCATTTCGGGCACGACGACCGAACCGACGTCGCTATTGGTGGCCTCGACGGCCTTCAGGTAGTGCGTGACCGCGCCATAGACCGCGGCCTGGAGGCTTCCGGGCGCCTTGCCGTTGAAGCGGGCCATGAAACGCTTGCTCCATTCGCGGGTCTTGTCGTTGGCGTCCCAGTAGAAGCTGTCGGCGAAGATCAGGTCCTTAGCGCTGGCGAGGCCGAGCGCGTGGATGTCCGGCAGGTTCACCAGCAACGCCGCCATGCTCTGCCCGCCCGCGGTCAGCCCGAACTCGTTGGCCTGCTTCAGCGCCGTCATCATGTCCGAACCCGCGTTGGCGAGGCCGACGACCTGGGCCTTGGAGGCCTGCGCCTGCAGCAGGAAGGAAGAGAAGTCCGACGAATTCAGCGGATGCTTGCTCGAGCCCAGCACCTTGCCACCATTGGCGAGGACGACCTTGGAGGCCTCCCCCTCCAGCGCCTGACCGAAACTGTAGTCCGCGGTCAGGAAGTACCAGGTCTTCAGCCCCTTCTGCACCAGCGGCGCAGTGGCAACGTTCGCAAGGGCGTAATTGTCGTAGGCCCAGTGCACGCCGTTCGGCGAGCAGGCCTTGCCGGTAAGATCGGGCGTGCCGGGGCCAGTCGCCAGGAACACCTTGTCCTTCTCGCGCGACAACTGCTGCACGGCGAGCGCCACGCCCGACGACACCACTTCGGTGATCGTGTCGACGCCTTCGGTGTCGTACCACTTGCGCGCCAGCGCGAGACCGATATCGGCCTTGTTCTGGTGGTCGGCCGAGATCACCTCGACCGGCATGCCGGCGACCTTGCCGCCGAAATCCTCCACCGCCATCTTCGCGGCAAGCAACGAGCCGGCGCCAACATTGTCGGCATAGGGGCCGGACATGTCGGTGAGCACGCCGATCTTGACGGTGCCGTTGGAGATTTCGGCAGACGCAGATGTGACGAATGACAGCATCGCAGCCGTCACGAGCAGCTTGTTGATCTTCACGCGTTTCCCCTCTCAAGCTTGTTGTTAGGCTTGGTTCACTTGATCCGTTCGAGCACCGGCAGCAGATAGCCGAGGAACTTCTCGGGATCCTCACTCATCGGGAAGTGGCCGAGGCCCTTCATGATGGTGACGTGGCTGCCTTTGACGCTGTTGGCGACGGCCATCGTCTCTTCCGGCGTGCAGGAATAGTCGTATTCGCCGGACAGCAGGAACAGCGGGCATTTCGACGTGTCGATCTGCGCAACACGCGAACGGATGTCGCCGTCGAGCTTGTAGAAATACAGGTCGCCCTTGAACACGCCGGGACCGCCCTGCATGTAGTGCCACAGCGTCTCCCAGCGATCGGCGTCAGGCGCGTCCGGGCCGACGAGGCCCGATACGATGGCTGCGCAGACTTCGCCGCCATGCACGTCCGGTCGATGCAGGAAGTTGAGATCGTAATAAGGATCGACATGCGCGCCGGCCTGCAGGCCGATGATGGCACGGAAGCGCTCTGGATGTTCGAGCGCGAGATGCAGGACGATGCGGCCGCCGATCGAGCAGCCCATCACGATCGGCTTGTCTAGTTCGAGCGCGGTCATGACTTCGAGGATCATGGTCGTGAACTGGGTCGAGGTGAGCTGGTACTCCTCATTGTGCCATCCGACCGGCGGCGAGGATTTCCCATGCCATGGCATGTCGAACGCGATGACGCGGTGCTTCGACGTGACGCGCTCGTCGTTCATCAGCGCGCGGTACTGGCGGCCGTCGGCGCCTGCAGTGTGCAGACATAGCAGCGGCGTGCCTTGGCCAGCCTCCTCGACGTAGATGCGGTGCTCGCGTCCGAACAGTTCGAGATGAAGATAGCCGCCGATGGTGGGTTCGAAACGGGCGCTCATGCGGCGTCTCCCTTGCGCAGCATGACGAGCGCTTCCTTGAAGTATCTGAGGTTGGCCATGAACGGCCGGAGGTCGCCCTCCGTCTTCAGAACGCGACGCTTGATCAGCGCCATGAGATCGTGCGAGCCCGGCCGCGGCGGACTCCAGAATTTCGTCCATTCCTCGTCCGACGCGCGCAGCGCGAAGGTCCAGGACGGCATCACGAACGGTCCCTTCACGATCGAGACGATCCTGCCTTCGACGATGTTGATCAGCCAGGGCGTCGTGCCGACCTCCAGCAGAAACGTCGTCGACAGCCATCGACCGCGTTGCACCAGCGCCTCGTCGGCATTGACCTTGTTCATCAGGTCTTCGATCATTGCGTCTTCTCCCTTCAGGCTATCGCGATCAGCGCGTCGACCGCGACGACGCCCTCACCCACCTGATTTATGATCAGTGGATTGATCTCGGCATCCACCACGACCGTGCTCTCATGAGCAAGCTGCGACATCGCGACGATGGCATGCGCGAGCGCTTCCAGGTCGCCGTGAGGCTTGTTCCGGAAACCCTGGAAGACCTTCGTGATCGACAGCTCCGCGATCATGCTCCGCGCGCCGGCTAGATCGATGGGCGCGAGGCGAATGCTGCGGTCCCGGTATATCTCGGTGTAGATGCCACCGGCCGCCAGCAGGACCATCGGACCGGCTTCCGGATCGACCCGGTAGCCGAGCAACATCTCGCCGAGACCCGAGGTCATCGGCTGGACGAGCACCTTGGACACCTGCGCGTCGGGGCGATGCGATGTCACGTTGTCCGAGATCTTCGTCATCGCCACCTTGAGTTCCGCATCGCTGCGGACGTTGAGGATCACTCCACCGACCTCTGTCTTGTGGGCGATCTCGGCGGACAGAAGCTTGACGGCAACGGGATAGGCGAAAGGCAGCGTGATCGAGGCTGCATCCACCGCGACCGCCACGGCCGGTGCGTGCGGTACGCCGACCTTCGCGAACAGCTCGTAGGCCGCGAGTTCGTCCAGCTGTCGGGTCGCCGCGACCGTCGTATCGTGCCGCGTGGTCGGTGCGATCACCGGCCGGCGCCGCAGCAGCGCCGCGGCGACCGCGTCGGCGCAGGATTCGGGGGTGCGGAAGTTTGGCACGCCGGCGGCCGTGAGCATAGCCAGCGCATCCGGAGCGTCCGGGACCAGAAAGGTCACCAACGGCTTCGAGGACGCAGCGCTGTCGATAGCGGGCTTCACGGCGAGCTCGGGCTTGAACCTCGCCGACGAGCCGATGACCGCGACCACGACATCGAATTCCGGCGCGGAGAGCATCGTATCGAGCGCGGCCTTCATGACGTCGTAGCGCGTCCCAGCCAGCGTGAGGTCCGTGATGCGTTCATGGTTGGCCTTGACGCCAGCCCCGGCGAGACGGGCGAACGTCTCGTCGCTCGGCTTCACGACGTCGATGCCGCGCACGGAAAGCTCGTCCACGACCATGGCCGCCCCGCCCCCGGTGGTGGTGACGACGCCCACGCGCTTGCTTTGCACGCCCGCCGCGCGCGCAGGCATGCGATGCAGCAGCGGCAGGGATTCGAGGAGGGTTTCGAAATTGAACACGCGCGCGATGCCGCAGTCGGCCAAGAAGGCCGCGGCGACATCGTCTTCACCGGCAAGGGCACCGGTGTGCGATAGCGCGAGTTCGGCGGCGGCAGCGGAACGGCCGAGCTTGTAGGCGACCACCGGCTTGCCCCACTCGGCTGCGGCGAGCGCGAAGGTCCGCAGATCGCGCGCATGGCGGATGCTCTCGAGGAACAGCATGTAGCCCGTGATCTCGGGATCATCGAGCGTCGCCGAACAGATCTCTCCGAGAGAAAGGTCGATCTCGTTGCCGACGGAGACGAGCCCGGCGAAGCCGACATTGCGGGTCTTGCCGCGCGAGATCAGGGCTCCGAGCAGGCTTCCGCTGTGGGAAGCGACGAGGATGCCCCCGGTCGGCAGGTCCGGCTCTGCAAACGCGGCGTTGGCTGTGATGATGGTCTTGTGGCGCAGATTGATGGCGCCGAGGCTGGACGGCCCGAGAATCCGCAGGCCCGTTTCCGCGCAAAGTTTCTGCAGTGCTGCGACCAGCTTCAGCTCCTCATCTCCGCCTTCCGAGAAACCGGACGCCAGGATCGTCGCCACCGGCACGCCCAGACGCGCGCACTCCGAGGCGGCCTCCATCACTCCCTCGGTGGGCGTCAGGATGAATGCGTGGTCGGGCACCGACGGCAGGTCGGCAAGCGACGGCCAGGCCCGTTCGCCCAGGACAGTCGCGCGGCGCGGATTGATCGGATAGATCGTGCCTTCGTATCCGGCGCTACGCAGGTACTGCAGCGGACGCGCCGACGTCTTCGAGACGTCGTCGGAAGCGCCGACGAGCGCGATGCTGCGCGGGGCGAACAGCGCCTGTCCGAGCGACGGTCTTTTCATCTCAGCTTGCACGTGCTGCCTGTCCACGTTGGTCGAAGCGGCGTTCGAACACGTCCTCCGCGATGCGGTTCTTGAGGATTTCGGTGGATCCGCCGGCGATCATCCAGCCGCGTGTCCGGCGCATGCAGTATTCGGCGAGCGATTCCTGGCTGTAGCCGAGCCCGCCCATGATCTGCACCGCTTCGTTGGCTGCATCGAAGCCCGCCTGATTGCATGCGAGCTTCGCCAATGCCGTCTGGTACGGCGACGGCAGACCTTCGGTCATGCTGGCGGCGCGGTACAGCAGCAGTTGCGCGGATTCCAGCTTCAGCGCCATGTCGGCGAACTTCCATTGCAGTCCCTGGAATTCGCACAGCGGGCGGCCGAACTGCTTCCTGATCAACGCATGCTCGCGGGCGAGGTTGAAGGCGTAGCGCCCCACGGCGAGCGCGCGGGACGAATTGCCGAGGCGCTCCACGTTGAAACCGGAGATCTGCTTCTTGAATCCGCCCGGACCCAGCAGGACGTTCTTCGCCGGGATGCGGCAGTTCTCGAAATAGAGCTGGCTCCACTGCTCGCCGCTCATGAACGGCGTCGGCTTGCCGATCGTGAAGCCCGGCGCATCCCGTTCGATGATGACGGAGCCGATGCCGTTCACGCCGGGCCCGAACCGCACGTAGACGAGATAGATCGCGGCGTCCGGACTGTGGGTGCCGAACACCTTGCTTCCGTTGATGAGATAGTCGTCGCCGTCCGGGGTCGCAGAGGTCTTCAGTTCGGTAACGGCGGATCCCGCGTCGGGCTCGCTCATGCCGAGGCTGATGCAGATGTTGCCGGCGAGCAGATCGGGAAGCCACCGCTCCTTCTGTTCCGGCGTCGCGTATTCCACGAAGGTGCGGATCGGTCCGAAGTTGCCGGCCTGCACCACGTCTGCGCTGCGAGGACACACGGATGCAATCTGCTCGATGGCGATCACCGAGTCGAACAGCGTACCGCCCTGGCCCCCGTCCTCCGGATCGAACGCGATGCCCATGAGCCCCTGCTTCGCGAGCAACTGCGCGACATCCCGCGGGAATTGCGGATCGTGCGTACGCTCGAGAGCGCCATCCTTCAGATTGGCTTCCGCGAAACGGCGGACCGAGTCCGCGAATGCCTGCTGCTCTTCGTTCAGTTCGAAATTCATCTGCCTGGCGCACCTGCTGGAATGTGCGCCCTGTTTCCCAACCCGGGCTTTGACCTGCAACTGAACATCGGTTATAGGTCTATTACTTAAGGTAATGGCTGACCCATGCTGCCTCCGCTGAACCCGCTGCACGTCTTCGATGTCGCCGCCCGGCATCTGAATTTCACGAGCGCGGCGGCAGAGCTCCGCGTCACCCAGCCGGCGATCAGCCGGCAGATCAACACACTCGAGAGCTTTCTCGGCGTTCGGCTGTTCGAGCGTGATAAGCACGGACTGCGGCTCACGTCGGAGGGCGAGGAGTTCCAGCGCCAAATCGCTCCGGCGTTCCGGATCATCGCCAACGCGACCGCCAGCATCACGGCAACCGGAAAAGCCGAGCCGCTCAAAATCCGCCTCTACACCACATTCGCCGCGAAGTGGCTTATTCCGAGATTGCCGTCGTTCTACGTCGCCTACCCGCAGATCAAGCTGAACATCAGCAACATGGTGGCGCCGATCGATTTCGAGAAGGACAAGGTCGACCTCGCCGTCCAGTTCGGCGGTGGAAACTGGCCGGGCGTCGAGACCGCACTCCTGTTCAAGGATCTGATCCAGCCGATATGCAGCCCGAAGCTCCTCAAAAAGACGCGGCTCTCGGAGCTCGACGATCTGCGGAAGGTGCAGCTCCTGCATTCGCAATATCGCCGTACCGACTGGCCGGACTGGTTGATGGCCGTGAAGCGCCCGGACCTGCTCACCGACGCCGGGATCAGCTTCCCGAGTTCGGTGCTCACCTATCAGGCCGCCGTCGAAGGCGTCGGCGTCGCGATCGGTCAACTCTTCCTGCTGCGAAACGAGATCCAGGACGGGACCTTGGTCCCGCTGTTCAACGCGCCGTTCGAGCGCCGCATGGCCCACTATGTCGCCTGGCCAAAGCACCGGCCGCTCAGTCGGAAGGCACGGAGCTTCGTACATTGGCTGAAGGCGCAGATCGCCGAGTCCCTTGCCAACGCTGTGTGAACCGTCGCTGCGTCCGGAAACCTTGCTTGTCTTCATGCCCATGCTGAGGCGCACCACCGCGCCATGTTCCCGGTTGCGGGCATCTCTCGCAGCGGGTCGAATCTGCCTACCGTCCGCGGTGCTAGGACTCTCAGCTGATGCAGAGATGCCGTGGAGGTTGGCGCCGCCGACTGTTCCTAGACATTCGCAGCTCCCAGTACCGCCGGCGCTGCGACCGCATCGTCGCCATGAGGGGCGGACGGGCGCCCCGGGACTCGTGGTCGTAGGAGGGAAGCTAAGTTGATTTAGCTTCCCTCCGCGGCCAATCAATTTCGGGGTCTCCCAGCTGTACCGCGCGGACAGCGAAGCGAAGCCTTCTGTCGTCGGTAAAGAAGATCGTTAGCCGCCTTTAAGAGCCTCCCGCGTGGTCGTTGCTACAGTGCGCGGCGATGAACATGGCGACGGCAGACCGGCAATAGGATTCGATTTCGTCCTCTGCTCTCGCCTCATCGAAACGTGCGACAATCAGGAGATCGGATCCTTTGAAAAGCGCGGCAAACAAGCGGGCGGACCGAAGAGGATCGGGCACGTTTAGAACCGCCTTCGCGTGCAACTCACGCAACAGGGCCTCGATTTGGGCGATGACATGGGCGGGGCCGGCTTCGAAATGGAGCTTGCTTAACGAGTTTTGACTCGTCTTGTCGGCCATGACCATGGCTTCGACACTGCGGACGTCTGATCGCAACAGCGTGCGAAGCAGTAATGATCCCACCGCCACGAGCTGATCTTCGACCGAACCGTCGACGTCTTTAAGAAGGGCCTGTGGTGCAAACAACTGATGGCAGCTGGCCGCCATGGCCGCGCTGAACAGCGCCTCCTTGTTCTCGAAGTGCCGATAGATGCTGAGCTTGGATATCTTCGCTCGCTGGGCGACCTTGTCCAAGGTCGTCGCCTGAAAACCCAATTCCACAAAAAGTTCGCGCGCGGCGTCGACTATCGTTTGGCCAAGCGCCTCGTTGGCGGGCCGGCCGCGCCGGGCCTGGCTGTTTTCGGTCACGACAATTCCAGTACTTGACAGTGAGGTTGGTCAGCAAGCTGCGATGATGGGCCTGCCGCGCGAAATGCGCGACGTCCCGCTGGCGGAAACCGTCATTCCCGAGGTTCTGGCAGGCTTCAGCGACGTCGCCTATGTGCCGGGTTCACCGTCGGGCGGCGCCCTGCCCTTCGTGACCGAGGCAGGCCCGTCGCATTATTACGGCGTTGGCGCTTATTTGCGGCCCCTCGACGATGCGCGCCGCGCCAATGTCCGCTTTGCCTCCGAGTGTCTCGCTTTCGCCAACCTGCCGGACGATCGTCACTTCGCTAGCCATCGGCTCGATCCTGTCCGCAATCCGGAACGCTGGCTCGCCGGCGTCCCGCGCGACGGAGGCGCGTCTTGGGATTTCGACGATGTGCGAGAGCATTATCTTCAGGCGCTGTGGAACGAAGACGGCCGCAGCCTGCGCTCCAGCGAACCCAAACGCTGGCGCCAGCTATCGCGCGCGATCACAGCCGAGGTCATCGAACGGACGATCGACGAATGGCGCCGCCCAGCCTCCACTACGGCTGGCGCACTGATATGGCTGTGGCGCGACCCGCGGCCCGGCGCAGGCTGGGGCCTGCTGGATTCCGACGGCCGTCCGAAATCGGCCTTCTACGCCCTGCGCCGCGCCTCGCAGCCGCTGCGCTTGTCGATCACTGACGAAGGCACCAACGGGCTCTATCTGCATCTCGTCAACGACACGCCGCGGGCCGCCACCGGCAAATTGACCTTGCGTTGCCTGAGAGAGGGCAAGACGCCGGTGATCGAAGCGGTGCGCAATGTGACCATCGCACCGCATGCCGAGCTTTCAATCGGGGCGTTTGAGATGTTCGACCGGTTCTTCGACGCCGGTCACTGCTATCGCTTTGGGCCAGCGGCGCATGACACCGTGCATGCAACGTTCGCAGCCGAGGACTCCGATCAACCTCGAGAGGCCTTTCATTTTCTTTGCCCCCCGACGTCGGCGGTTGACCAGACGATTGGTGCGGTGCTTGGTGAAGACGACGCCGGTTTCTCTCTCGACCTGCGAGCCGTCACGGCGACGCGTTTTGTTGAAATCGTGGACAACAAATTCCTGCCCGACGACAATTATTTCCATTTAGCGTTCGGGCATCGCAAGATCGTGCGTTTGGCACCGCGTCTGCATTCGGCCCACCATTTGCGCCCATCGGGGAGGGTTTCTGCACTCACTCTGCTAACTGAAGTCGAATACTGACTTCGCAGTGGTCCATTGGTGTCGGCATCCAGTTCTCAGCCAAGAGGTTTCATCCGAAAATTTGTACCGCCAGCAGCCGCCAGGTGCTCCTTCAAGCCTCGACCGGCCGCGAGCGGAAATGTTATTCAGGAACTGAGCATCTGTGCGAATGACATCGAATTGGAAGCCAAGACCCGGTCCCATGGAAGACCAGCGCTACTAGTGTCTCCTTTGCGCCAAGAGCCGCCCACAGGTCACGTCTAGTCCTTTAGGCCGTATGACCTGACCCGGCCAATTTGCGGGCACGGGCTCAAAGTCGAAGCCCAAATTTCCCCGCGGGAAGAAATGTGCGGCCGCGCGCCAACTTGGAGGAAGCGCGCGACCGCGGCACCGCGAGAGCTACGACAGCCTCGTGGCGGACTACTTGCGGCGAACCGCTATCGTGTTTTGCGGGCGAAGCCGGCTTTGCTACCCGATGATCGCTTTGACCTCCAGATATTCTTCGAAGCCGAAAACCCCGAACTCGCGCCCATTGCCGGACTGCTTGTATCCTCCAAATGGCAGGCTCCGGTCGAATGCAGCGCCGTTGAGGTAAACACGTCCTGCGCGGATGCGATTGGCGACGGTGCGCGCACGGATGCGGTCACGCGATTGCACGAAGCCCGCCAGTCCGAATGGCGTATCATTGGCAATCTCAATGGCCTCGTCCTCGCTGTCATAGCTCATGATGGACAGCACAGGACCGAACACCTCCTCGCGCGCAATTCTCATTTGCGACGTCACGTCGCCGAACACCGTGGGGCGAACGTAGTATCCGCGATTGAGCCCGGCCGGCCGGCCCGTTCCGCCCGTTACTAGGGTCGCGCCCTCGTCGATGCCGGACTGGATCAGGTCCTGCACTTTCTCGAACTGTGACTGGCTCACCAAAGGTCCCATGGTGGACGCCGGATCGAGCGGATCGCCAAGACGAATGCTGCCGACGGCTTCACTTGCCGCGGCGAAGGCTGCGTCGCGCTGTGCGCGCGGAATCAGCATGCGCGTGGGCGACTGGCAGTTCTGGCCAGCATTTGTGTAGCAGGCGTGAACGCCCTGTATCACGGCAGCTTTCAGATCAGCATCCGGAAGGATGATATTGGCGGACTTGCCGCCCAGTTCCTGCGCGACACGCTTGACCGTATCCGCCGCAAGCTTCGCCACCCGAACACCAGCCGTCGTCGATCCTGTGAATGACACCATGTCGATCTCGGGATGGCCGGCGATTGCCTCACCCACCGTCGGACCATCGCCGTTCACCACATTGAACACACCCGCTGGAATGCCGGCGTCATGCACGATCTCGGCGAACAGCATGGAGCTCAGCGGAGCGATTTCACTGGGCTTGAGAATGACCGTGCAGCCGGCGGCCAGCGCTGGCGCGACCTTCGAAGCCACCTGGTTCAACGGCCAGTTCCACGGCGTGATCAGACCGCAGACACCGATCGGCTCGCGGCGAACGACCCCGCCTCCCATTGGTTCTTCGAACCTGTAGTCCGCAAGCACGCGCGCAGCTTCCTCGAAATGAAACAGCGCAACGGTCGCCTGGCGCTCCGTCGCAAAGGTGATCGGTGATCCCATTTCCAGCGTCATCATCCGCGCCAGTTCCGGCAGACGTGCCCTGAATCCCTCGATGATCTTCTGAAGATAGACGAGGCGATCTTTCACGCTCACTTCGGAATATGTCGCGAAGGCGCGGCGGGCGGCCTGCGCGGCCCGGTCCACATCCCGGCGAGAGCCCAGGCTAATCCGCGCGAAGGCCTCCTCCGTCGCAGGATTGAAAACTTCAAGAGTTGACGGTGTGACGGGATCCACCCAGGCGCCGTCGATATAGAATTTCAGCTTGTCCATCTTCTCCATCCGTAACGCCTACATAGCCATTGTGTTTGGAGCTCGCGGCCCCGCCGTCGCTATCTCGCCGCAACTCCCGCCGCCGAGTGCTTTAGAGGTGCCTGCCCTCGTCCACGGGCACGACGATCCCCGTCGAGCTCGTCAGGCTGACGATGCAGGCCATCACCGCTCTTGCGACATCGTCGGGCGTCGTGATGCGGGCAAGCGGGAGTTTTTCGGCGACCCACTGCAACTGTTCCCGCGTCCGGCCGGCGACGAAATCCGTATCCACGCCGGCCGGCGAAATGGAAAACACCCGGATTTTCGGTGCGAGCACTTTCGCGAGCGCGATCGTCAACGCGTCGACGCCCGCCTTGGCGGAGAGATAAGCGAGGCTGCTTCCCAGCCCCGTGCGGGCGGCAATGGACGAAATGTTCACAATGGCAGCGCCGCTGCCGCGCTCCAGCAATGGACGGAAAGCGCGCACCATGGCGAAAGGCCCCCGCAGGTTGACGGTCACGGTCCGGTCGAAGATCTCGTCGGTCAGTGCGTCAAGATCGTTGGCGGGCACTGGCGTCGTGGCGCCTCCACAATTGACCAGTACATCGAGCCGGCCGTACTCCTTCTCCACCCGCGCCGCGGCTTCGGCGATAGAGGATGGATCGTCGATCGCGATGCGCAGAGCGAGATGCCCGGTACCCTGCAGCCCGCTCACGACATCTTCCGCCAGCTCCTTGCGGCTGTTGTAGCCGACCACGACAGCCGATCCGCTGGCGGCGAGCCGCGCCGCTGTCGCCTTGCCAATCCCGCTGCCGCCGCCCGTGACGAGCGCCACTGTGGGAGTCGATAGCGCGGGAACATCGATGCGGATCATGTCGGTCACTCAATCACTCCCGATCGTCAGACGACGAGCCCGGACCAGCGCAAGCAGGATAACGCTGCACTGCGCGGTGCCGGCCTCGCCCTTGCTACATTGCAATTTTTGCCGCCTCGATTACCGGCCGCCACTTGGCGAGTTCGGCCGCGACGAATGCCTTGAGATCGTCCGGCGATCCACCGACGCCCAGCAATGCATTCTGCCCGAGAATAGCCTTTCCCTTTTCACTCTGAAGAAAGCCGTTCACGATGCTGTTCAACTTGGCGACGATCTCTGGCGACGTCCCGGTCGGCGCGACCATGGCGTACCACGCTGATGCCTCGAAGCCCTTGAAGCCCGTCTCCTGCACCGTCGGCACGGCCGGCAGTTGCGCGGCCCGCTGGCTGGTCGTGACGGCAAGCGCCTGAACTTTTCCGGAGGTAACCAGCGGTACATAGGTCGGCATGAAGTCGATGACGATATCGATCTGACCGCCAAGCAAATCTGTCATCAGCGGTGATGTGCCGCGATACGGCACGTTGGTCATCTTGACGCCGACGGACCTCTGCACCAATTCCGACGTGATGTGCCCGAGCGTGCCGTTACCGGGATGTCCCACATTGACCTTGTCGGGGTTCTGCTTCGCATAAGCGATCAGCTCTTCGAACGTCTTCGCTGGAAAGTCGGCGCGCGCGGTCACGATGAGCGGGGACTTAGCGACGAGAACGACCGGCGTGAAATCCTTTTCGGAATCATAGGCCAGCCCCTTATACATCAGCTTGTTGAGCGCAATCGGCGCAGGCGTGCCAAACAGGAGCGTGTAGCCGTCAGCGCTCGCCTTGGCCACGGCCGCACCGCCAATGCTACCGCCTGCCCCCGCACGATTGTCGACGATGAACTGCTTGCCGAGCGCCTCGCTCAGTGCCTGGCCGACCGCGCGCGCGAGCGTATCGACGGCGGATCCTGCCGGAAACGGCACGATCATGGTGACGGTCCGTTCCGGCCACCCTTGCGCGGCGGCGTTGTGAATGGGCGTCAGGGCGAGCACGAGACCGCACAGGCCGACTAGCAATGCACGCATGTTTCCTCCGATTTTTAAGATGCAGGCTGTGCCCACTTGTTCAGCGCCATCTTCCGCAGCGCTTTCCCTGTTCGATGTCCTACAATCAAACCGCTATCGAAGTTGCGGAATGTGCCGCCGTTCCGCTGTACGGCATGGCTCGCTCACGCGCTTGCGTGAACAGTCCCCCGGCACGTCTGCCGGGGGCTCTTGTTTTCAACACCGCCCCAGTGGTCGATCAGGCTCAGAACGATCGCAGGATCTGAACCGCGCCGTTGTAGAGGTTCTGATCGCGCACGGCGTAGGATGTGCCCGCTGGCTTGCCCACGACGTTGCCGGTGTAGGTGCCACCCAGGCTCTGATCCATGCGGCTGTAGATGAATTCCGCCGAGAGCGTCAGATTTTGAACGGGCGTCCAGGCTGTTCTGGTGCCGACCTGCGTGGTGGCAAAGTCGAAGTTGTTGCTGGTCCCGGACAGAACGCCGGCGGACGAAGCCGCTGCCGAGGACGAACTGGTGCCGAAGCCCCGCGTGGTCGAGGCGAATGCCCCTGCCAACAGAGCATTGCCCGCGTCGCCGTAAGAGATGAGGCTGTAGTTGGCGAAGAGAGAGGTGCGCCACGCCGGGTTCCAGTAATGCTCGAAGAAGCCGCTGACTTCCCAGGCCGAGCTCTGCACGATCTGGCCGCCGGGCGCATAGACACCATCGAGAACGTAGCCGAAGCCGACCGTGTTGCCATCGAACTTGGCGAACCGCCCGCCACCCAGCGTATCCACCGTCCCAGCGAAGACGTATTTCGCGGCGCCCTTGGCGTAGGAGGCTTCCAGCTTGAGGCTGTCGCCCGCGCCCGTCGGCAGGTTCTTGAACTCGACAGCGCCGCTTACGGCGAAGCCATAGGCATCGTCAGGGTGGCCGGAGGGTTCATTGGTGTAGTATTGAGCCGTCGCCTGATGAAGGGCTGCAGCGAGATGCAGCGTGCCCCATGCCTGATCGAGGCGCAGGTTGCCGACAACGTCCGGCATATGGTTGCCGCCGGTGGCATTACCGAGGAACGTGTTCGACGACGAACCGTAGAATGCGCCGGTGAACTGCGAGGCACCGGGCGCCACGATGAACGTGTTCACGTTCCACAGGCCGGCATTGCGATAGGGCGACGCATTCTCGAGCGAGATGGTGCCGGAGACGCCGTTGCCGAACGACGCCGTATAGGCCAGCTGCGGGATGCCGGTCGCGTTGTTGGAGCCCGCGAAAAAGCCGGAGGCGATCGTCGGCTTGGCGAGCGCCCATTGCGGGTCGAACTGCGAGACGGCCTTGCCGAAGGTGAAGCCTGCGAACTGGATGAACGCGAAATCCACTTCGACGTAGCCACCGGCGATGCTTTCACGTCCTTGCGCGAAATCGAAATGAATGTTGGAGAATGTGCGGAGCAGACCGTATTCGGTCGCTGTGCGCGTATCGGTGGTCAGCGTCAGGCGCGGCTTGGTGTTGAAATAGTCCTTCGTGTAGAGATTGTTGCCGCCGGCGCCGCCGAACCAGTACGGCACGTCATAATTGCTCGCAGCATTGAAGGCGGTATCGATGCGAAGTGCACCGCCGATCTTGATGCAGGTGTCGGTGCCCGGGATGTAATAGAAGCCCGCGCCGTAAAGCGAACAGATCTTCACATATTCGACCGCCTTGGCCTTCACCGGAAGATCGGCTGCGTATGCACCGCCGATCGCGAGAATCCCTGCCGCCGAGCCGAGAACAAGAGTCTTGATAGTCGTCGTCATTATAGCCCTCCGAATTGCCTTCGTTTCCTCAGTGAAATGTTACTTGGCCGCCCATCGCCGGCTCGCGTTCGTTGTACGCGAGGGCGTAACGCTGTTTTGATATAGGATATTGATGGAGAGATCGGCCTGTCAACGATGGCGGCGAATTTCGGGCCAATGATGAACGGAGTGTGTCATTCGCGTTGCATTGACGCACAAACGAAGGGTACCGTTTCGTCATCGCGAACAACTATCAAAACGCATGCGCGCCGCACGTCGAGAACGATGATCGCGAGCCCGCCAATGGAGCTCGTATCGTATCGCCTCGCTGCGGAACTGCCGGCTATCGATTTAGTGAGTCGCTCCGCAAGATGCCGCGCGCTGCGGCTCGCGCGCGCGGCGATATCATTGGGCGTGTAGGGCAGCGCATCCATGGTCGGCGTATGAATGCCGCCGAACTATTGTCGAACCGGCGTCGTTCGATCCCGCAGCGGATGCGGACTGCTGTTTGGCGCGCTCCGTCAGCTCACGCCGCCATCGGCGATGATCGTACGCCCGGTGAGCCATTTCGCCTCCGGCGACGCGAGGAATAGCGCAACACCGGCGATGTCGTCGGTCTGCCCGACGCGACCGAGCGGCGTCATCGCCGCGATCCCTGCGCCGCGCTCGGCCAGGATCTGCGTCGTCATGTCGGTCTCGATCACGCCGGGCGCGATCGTGTTGACTGTGATCCCGCGCGGGCCGAATTCCTTGGCGAGCGCATGCGACAGGGCAGCAACCGCCGCCTTGGAGGCCGCATAGATCGCGGTGGTCGGGATCGGCCGGGTAGCGAGTGCGGAGGAGAAATTGATGATCCGTCCTCCCGGCGCGGTCAGATGCGGGAGCGCCGCCTGAATAACAGCGATCGTGCCGAGGACATTGGTATCGAAGGTGGCGCGGAACAGCTCGAGGTCGATCGCCTCGAACGGCCGGTATTCGGCAATGCCGGCGCAGTTCACCAGAATGTCGAGATGCTCGAACTGCGCAATGACCTGCGCAACCATCGTCCGCGCGTCGTCCGGATTGGAAATGTCACCGGCGACACCGATGCCCTGCGGGCCCAACTCGGCGATATCACCGAGTACCGCATGCGCCGCCGCGGACTCATTGCGGTAGCCGATCGCCACACGACAGCCCGCGCCGGCAAAACGCCGTGCGATCGCAGCTCCCATCCCGCGCGACCCGCCCGTGACCAGCACGACCTTGTTGCTCAACGAATCCCGGTCGGGCCGCCCTTGATCGCTGGTGCTCATGACCTGCCTGTTTCCGTGGGAGTGACTGCTGCGATGCCGGCGTGCGGCGCTATGTCTTCGACTGCCTTTTGCAATCGCAGGCTCCATTGCCGCAGATACACTTCGCGGCCTTCGGCATCCACACGCGGCGCTGCGTAAGCGACGAACGGTTCAAGAGCTGTCATGCCAAGATACTCGATCATCAGGCGCTGTGCCGGCCACAGCACAGTCTGGATATCGCCATAGACGTCGGCGGCCGAGAACCGTTGCCGGGTGCCGCCGGTGCTGAGGCACAACAGACCCCGCTTGTCGGGAAAGAAACCGCTGTCGAAGCGGCGGCCATCGGCATAGGCGAAGCCAAAGGCAAGGACGCGGTCGAACCAGCCCTTCAGAATGGCCGGCATGCCGCCCCACCAGATCGGGTAGAGCCAGACGACGAGATCGGCGTCGCGAAAACGCTGCTGCTCACGCACCAGGTCGGCCGCGAAACCGCCGGTGCCATGCGCATGGGCCTGTTCGGTCTGATAGTGAAACCGCTCCGCGTCCGCCACCGCACTGAAATCGTGCCGCCCGGCGACCGGATCGAATTGCTCGGCATACAGATCGGAAACCACCACCGCGTGGCCGGCCTGCCGCAGCGTCGCGACACCGGCGTCCTTCAGGGCGCCAGTGAACGACGTCGGCTCGGGATGTGCATAGACCATCAAGACATTCATCGCGATACTCTCACAAGCGACGTCATCGGATCAGGCGCTCTTCGCCCTGCCGGCGAACAATCCGCTCGGGAAGAACAGGAGGACGATGAGCAGCACCGTCAGCGCCACGATGTTCTTGAAGCCCGCGCCGAAGAACACGATGGCGCCGGACTGGATAACGCCAAGAAAGATGCCGCCGATCAACGCCGCCGGCGCACTGCCGAAGCCTCCGATGATCGCCGCGATGAAACCGTTGATGCCGAACGGACCGCCGACGCTGTAGGCCGTGTATTGCGTTGGCGTAATGAGAATGCCGGCGGCGGCGCCCAAAGCGGCGCTGAGTGCAAATGACACGATCAGCATGCGCTCGACGGGAATGCCGAGCAGTGCGGCGGCCTCGCGGTTCTGCGAACAGGCTCGCAAGGCCCTCCCCATCCGCGTGCGGTTGAAGAATTGCGTCAGTGCGAACACCATCAAGGCGCCGCATCCGAGCACCCAGAACAACTGATAGCCGATCGCGATCGGCCCGATCTTCAACGGCCCGCCGGATGTGAATTCAGGGTAGGTCCGCGGCTGATCGCCCAGCGTGAGAATGACGACCTGTTCGATCAGAAGCTGGATCGCCAGAGTCGCGAGGATGATCGCGAACAACGGCGCTTTGCGACGCCACATCGGATTGATGATGGCGATCTGGACCAGCACGCCGACACCCGCGACCAGGATCGTGGACAGCACTGCCGAGACGTAGATCGGCAGGCCGAACTGGGTCAGCAGCGTATGCGCGAACATGCCGCCGAGCATGACGAACACGCCCTGCGCGAAATTAACGATACCGCTGGCATTGTAGATGACGCAAAATCCGATCGCGACCAGTCCGTAGATCAGTCCGATACCGACGCCGTTGACCAGACTCTGAACGAGTTCGACTGCGCTAGGCATTGGCTGCCTCCTCTATGCCGAGATAGGCGGCAATGACTTCGGGATGAACCTTGATTTCGTCCGGAGTGCCTTCGGCGATCTTTCGTCCGAAATCGAGCACCGCGATCCGGTGCGCGATCCGTGTGACCAGACCGACATCGTGTTCGATCAACAGCACCGTGGTGCCCTGGCGGTTGATCTTCTGGATAATGTGCGCGAGCGCGTCGGTCTCCTGCGTATTGAGACCGGCGGCGGGCTCGTCGAGCAGCAGCAGCCGCGGCTTGGATGCGAGTGCGCGTGCGACTTCGAGCAGCCGTTGCTGACCATACGGCAGCAGTTCGGCATCGAGATCGGCCTGCGCGCCGAGCCCGACGAAATCAAGCAATTCGCGCGCCCGTTCATGAACCTCGGCTTCCTGCCGGCGAAACCAGGAGGGCCGCAGCAGCGCCGCAGCGACACCGCCTCGGGTCGCGAGGTGGCAACCGACCTCGACGTTCTCGGCGACGGACATGCCCTTGAACAGCTGCACTAGTTGAAACGTCCGGATCAGCCCCATGGGGGCGATCTGATCCTGGCGCATGCGCGTGATGTCGCTGCCGTCAAAGGCGATGCTTCCCGAGGTCGAATTGAGGAAGCCGGAGATCATGCTGAAGAATGTCGTCTTGCCCGCGCCATTCGGACCGATGACCGCGAACAGGCTGCCTTGCGGCACGTCGAAATCGATCTCGTTATTGGCGAGCAGCCCGCCGAAACGCTTGGTCAGACCCTTGACCTTGAGGAGCGCCATGGTCACGCCTCCCCTTTGTCTTTGCGCGGCCGAAACAGTCCACCAAGTGCAGAGAGGCCCTTAGGCGCATAGATCAGCATCAGCAGCAGCACCAGCGCATAGGCGATGTCCTGGAAGCGGCCGGTGCTACGGAAGATTTCCGGCAACAGCGATGCGACGATTGCGCCGATCACCGGACCGATCAGCGTACCGACGCCTCCGACATAGAGCATCGTGAAGGTCACGATGACCATCTGCGGGCCGAACACTTCGGGACTGATGAAGCCGACCGTATGCGCGAACAGCGATCCGGCGGCCGACGCATACAATCCGGCGATGACGAAGGCGATAAGCTTGAAGCGCGAAATCCGAATGCCGAGCGCAGCGGCGCCGTTCTCGCTTCCGGAAATGGCGCGCAGTCCGCGGCCAAAACGGGAATCGCGCAGGCGCTGCGAGATCCAGAAACCGACCAGCAGCAGCCCTCCGAGGCAGAGCAGCTTCAGCCGTTCGTCCTCGACGGTCAGGCTGCCGATGCCGAGCGGTGGAATGCCGGCATAGCCCATATAGCCCTGGGTCAGGCTGGTCCACTGGACCGAGATGTCATAGGTAATGAGGCCCAGCGCGAAGGTCGCCATCGCGAGATAGTGGCCGCGCAGACGCAGCGTCGGATAGCCAATCACCAGCGCGGCTATTCCCGCCACGCCCATCGAGGCGATCAGGGCAAGCGCAGGCTCCCAGTTGTACTGCACACAGAGAATGGCGCTGCCATAGCCGCCGATGCAGGCGAAGGCGTTCTGGCCGAACGACGCCTGCCCCGTATAGCCCATGAAGAAATTCAATCCGAGGCAGAAGATGCCATAGATCATCGCGAGCTGCATCACCGTCAGCAGATAGCCGCCATAGATCAGCACGGCGACAAACAGCAGCGCGCCCGCCCCAAGCAGGCCGATGGAGAACCGGTCGAGACGCGCAACCGGCTTAGGTGAAGTAATAGCGAGCAAGGTCATGGTGCGATTCAATCTCGTGCGTCGGCAACTCGGCCCGAACGCTTCCAGAGGCAAGAATGTAAACGCGCTGGGCGAGCTTGAGCGCCAGCGGCGCTTTCTGCTCGACCAGCAAGATACCCAGACCCTCCTTGTTGAGGGCGCCGAGCGTCGACAGGATTTCGGAAGCGACGCGCGGCGCAAGGCCGAGCGACGGCTCGTCGAGAATGAGCAGTTTTGGATCGGCCATCAGTGCCCGGCCGACAGCCAGCATCTGCTGCTCGCCGCCCGACATAGACGATGCGGTCTGGTCGATACGCTCGCGCAGCCGTGGAAACAGGGAGAACACCTTCTCTAGCTGCCGCTCGCTGTGGGCCTGCGGTCCGGACAGTTTGTAGGCGCCCAGTTGCAGATTCTCCCGCACGCTCATGTCACCGAACAGGCCCCGCCCTTCCTGCACCATGATGATACCGAGCCCGGCCAGCTCATGGGTGCGTAGATGAGTGACATCCCGGCCGTTGAACACGATCTGCCCGGTGCTGGCGATCAGCCGCGTGATGGCGCGAAGCAAGGTGGTCTTGCCGGCTCCGTTCGGTCCCAGAATGGTCACGAACTCACCGGGCGCCACATGGAGCGCGGTCGACCGCAGCGCTTCGATATTACCGTAGCGGGCCGTCAGATCGCGGACAGCGATCAGGGGGACAATGCCCGCCATCGCCGTCACTTCTTGAGAACCAGAACGCCGTCCTTCACGGAGGCGATCACGTAGGGATTCTTGATAATCCCGATATGGTTCTCCGCGCTGAAGTCGTAGGACGCGCCCGCACCGTCGTAATGGCCGAGTTTCTCGAACGCATCGCGTACGGCCGTCCCATCGGTCGAATTCGCCTTCTTCATGGCGGCAGCCATCATCATGATCGAGTCCCAGGCGCGCGAGGCCTGCGCGTTGTCGGACTTGCCGAACTTCGCCTTCATCGCATTGACGAACGGCTCCGCGGCCGCGCGGGCGGCGGGATCCGTGATGACCTTGATGTCGTCGGCTGCCACCTGAATAAGCGGCGACGGGACCAGATACTGGTCGCCAAGCACCTTGCCCGCCGAGAGCAGAATATCGAGCTCGTTGATACTGCCCAGCATCAGCATCTTGGTCAGGCCGAGGCTGCGGATGTTGTTGACGACGGTTACCACCGCATTGCCTTGCCCCAGCATGATGATCGCCCCGGCGCCAGCCGCATTGATGCGCCCGATCTGAACGCTGAAGTCGGCGTCGTCCTGCTGGTAGGACTCATTGGCCACGACGGTCAGTCCGAATTCCTCGGCGCCCTTTTCCGCTAGGCCGCGCATCAACAGGCTGTACGGGCTCGGATCGGAGAGGATTCCGACCTTACGGATATCGGTCTTGTCCTTGAGATACTGATAGCGCGCATCCACCTCGAATTTGGGTGGCGGCAGGAACTGGAAGGCCCACTTCTGCTCGTCCGGCTGGCGCGGCAGAATGGAACAGAGAAACATCGGCAACTTGGCTCTGGAGACGAAGCTCGCGGCGGCAAAGTTGCCGGCCGAGATGCAGCCGCTGTCGAAGGCGGCGACCTTGTCGTCTGTCATCATTTTTCGATAGACGACCACTGCCTGCTGCGGCGTCGACTTGTTGTCTTCGATCACCAGTTCGAGCTTCTTGCCCAGGACACCGCCTTGCGCATTGACCGCCTCAATGGCGATCTGCATCCCGTCACGCCAGTGACCGTCGGTCGCCGACCCGTATCCCGTCAAACCCAGCGACGATCCGATCTTGATCGTCTGCTGCGCTGACGCCGGCAGTGCCAGCGCGAGCGCGAACAGCGTGGCGCAAATTGACGCCTTGTGTGGTCTCATGTCTCCGTCCCCCTGTCTGTTTTTTCAGCTTGAGCGCTGATTGCAGATTGATCGATCTAACGCGTGCTCATCCAACCTTGTCCCGGACATCGCGCAAGGCGGCAGTCGCCGCCTGGCGCAGAAAGCCCTGATCCGACGAAAGCACGAAGACGTTGGCGCCGAGCGAATTCAACCAGGCGGCCTCGCTCGCATTGCCAACATAGACGCTGATCGGCTTGTTGGCCTTGCGTGCTGCCTCCGAGATGCGTTCGACTGCGCGCAACACATCGGGCGGATCTTTCGATTCATCGCCAAAGGCCGCGGTCAGGTCGCCCCGCCCAATAAACAGCGAGTCGACGCCGTCGACGGCGGCGATGGCGTCAATCTCGTCCAGCGCCACCGGATCCTCGATCTGGGCTACGAACACCATCCGGGCATCCGAATCCGCAATGTGTCGCCACATCGGTATGCCGGAATAGCGACCCGCACGCGTGCTGGTCGCAAAGCCGCGGCTGCCACCGCGATAGCGCAACATTGCTGCCACCTCGCGCGCATAGGCCGCGCTCTTCACATGGGGCACCAGGACGCCGGTGGCGCCGCAATCCAGCACCGAGAGAATGGCCTCCGGTCCCGGCACCCGAACTAGCGCCGGCGTGTCGGTTGCCCGCGCAGCCATCAGCGCGATGTCGCTGCTGGTGCGATCGAATGGACCGTGCTCCTGATCGATCACGACGAAATCATAGCCGATATCGCCGAGGATTTCGGTGCCGTGACCGGTCGGTGTCTTCAGAAACGTTCCGACAAGTTTCTGGCCGCCAAGCATACGCTGCCGGAATGTGGAAGCAGTTGTCATCTTTGATAATCCTGTTGCCGTTGCTGGGTGGACTGCCGGTTACGGCATCGGATATTCATCGGCGTTCAGAATCCAGCCGGGCTTCTGCGAGAAGTCGAGCCGCGGCGGACAGAAGATGTCGACGAGCTGGTTGAAGTCACTCCCACAGGCCTCGGTTGTGTGGATCGAGGGGGGCGGAATGACTGCGATGGACGGGGTCTTGCACAGTTCGTGATCGTCCTTGCGCCAGTTCTTCTTGTTGATCGTCCAGGGCCAGCGCAGATGGTGAATGAACTCCCCTTCAACCGCGAGCGAGCACTGCTCGAAATCGTCGTGATGATGCGGCGACAGTTTGCTGGGATCGCGGGGGCCTTTATAGCCGTCGAGATAGTTCACCATGATCGTGGTGCAGCGCCAGATACGACCGAAGCGGCCCGGCTCCGGCGGCACGTCGAGGCTGTAGACGCGCAGACGAAAGCCATCTTTCGGCGCGGGCCACGGCTCCAGCGGTCCGACGTAAGGCTTGGCCGTGGCATATGATGCCGCATTGGCGCATTTCGCCGCAAGATCCTCCGACCGCGTGGTGAAGATGCGAACGATCTTGCCGGCTTCAATGATCTTGATGCTTGACCGTCCTGGCGGCACGAAGGCCAGCGACCGGCCGTTGACGCGCTTCGTGCCCTCCGCCGTGGTGATCTCCACGACCACCTTGGGGTCGGACAACAGCACGGCGTATTCGTCCGGCTGCTCCTCGCGCGCGAGCACGCCGCCCGCCTTTCCCTCCGTATGCACGAGCAAGAAGTTCTGACCGCGCCCATACCAGCTCTTGCCTGACGGTCCATCTTCCTGCGGCGGCTCGTCATAGAAGCGCAGATACTCCGCCTGGCCGAAAGGACCCGCAGGCGTTGCGTTTGCGGCTGCGGGCGCAAGCTTGGCCCTCGGATCGGTGGTGTCGTACATATGGAATCTCCCTTGATATCAATTCGGGGAGCCGGCGTTTCACAATGCGCCGGCCTGAGATTGTGCCTTGTCCGGAAAGCTAACTGGCCCGCGCCGCGGCTACGTCCGCTTCGATACCCAGCGCGCGCGCGGTGTTGCCGGAGACCATCTTGCGGATCTGATCATCGTCGTAGCCCAGATCCATGCAGAGCCTGATGCCGCGGCGGAAGCCATCGAGCGGGCTGAAGGTCCCGGTCTGGCCGAGGTCCGAGCACAGCATCGTCTGCTCCACGCCCGCGGCCTCGATCTGGTCGCGCAGGTCCTCGGCCTCGCGGCTCTTGAACTTGCAGCCGTCAAGGAACATGCAGAGCGAGTGTTCGACGAAGGCCCCCATCGCTGCGATGCCTTTGACGTCGTTTAACGACGCATCGACGATGTCCTCGGGATGAGTGAACACCAGGCGCTTGACGCCCCTGCGCTGCGCTTCTTTGAAGACCACCCAGGTCTCGCTGACATGCAGATGGCCGCTGGCCAGAACCATGTCGTTGCGCGCGACGATATCGAGAATTTCCTTCATGTCGTCGCGCACCGACTTGTCGTCGTTGAGGACGGGAATGGCGGTGACCGGTCGCATCCGATCGGTGGATGCGGGATGAACCCAATTGGCCGATGCCTGCCATCGCAGATGGTTTGCGGCGGCCAGCGTCGGAAGCCAGACGATCCTGCCGCCCAGCGCAGCGGTGTGTTCGACTGCATAGGGGTTGAGGCCGCCCACCACATTATTGAGCACGATGCTGGAATAGATTTTTGTTTTCAGCTCAGGAAAGTGCTGCCGGATCAGCTCGGCCGTCATGACGCCGCTGTAGTCGTGATCCTTGGTAACGACCGCAGCAAACCCCGCCTGCGAGGCCTGCCGAAGCAGCGTGACGTGGTCGACGCCACGCGGCGCGATGGACGGCCCGCTATGAACATGCGGATCGATCGCGCCTTTCAGCAACGCGTCGATGCGCGCCTCGACCTTGGGGTCTGTTATCTCTGTCATTCCCTCACCGCATTTTAGCCCGACGGCCTTGAAGACCGTGGACTGCGTTGATGTTCGCGAGAGCGGAACATCGTTTCATTTAAAGATAGTGGTCGGCGCACGGTCGTGTCAATAGTTTCGGGGACTGCAATCGCGAACCTCCACCCATGAATCACATTGCGCTTGCAATCCACTCCGCTACGTTGTTCAGCACTCGGGAACATGAAATTGAGAAACGATGAGCGATTCAGGATCAGGCGGCGGCGTCCACTCCGTGCAGTTGGCTATCGACGTACTGGAGGCCGTTGCATTCTCGGACGATGAACTGGGCGTGACGCAGATCGCCGACCGTCTGGGCATGACGAAGGGATCGGTGCATCGACATCTGCAGACGCTGGTCGACCGCGGCTATCTCACGCAGAACTCCAGCACCTCGCGCTACAGCATCGGTCCGAAGGGCCGGCTGCTCGCCCGGCATGCGCCGGATGCGGATCTTACCCAGCTCGCGGAAGGCCCGATGCGGCAGTTGCGTGATGCCCTTGGTCATTTCGTCGTGCTCTCCGAGATGACGCCGCGCGGCGCATTGATCCTGCACAAGCTGTCGGGCACGGCAGCGATTGAACTCGGCGTTCGGCCGGGCAGCGAATTGACCTTCCATGCGTCGGCGCAAGGAAAGGTCCTGCTGGCTTTCGCTCCCAGCCCCATGAGGGCGCGTGTCCTCGCGCAGCCCTTGCAGCGTTTCACCGACAAGACCGTCGTGTCCGTCCGCAAGCTCGAACAGGAATATCTTGAGATCGTACGTCTTGGTTTTGCCACGGCCCCCGAGCAGAGCTTGATCGGGATGAATGCGGTGGCCGCCCCGATCTTTGACGCGCAGGATGCCTGCATCGCCTCGGTCGCCATCGTGGCATCGATCCAGGTCCTCCCGGAGAAGACACGGCCGTCCGACGTCGCCCAGCTCATCGAGGCGGCACGCCAGATCTCGCACAAGCTCGGGCACGGACGCGGCACTCATCAGCCAACACCCGTCAAGCGCAGCGCGCGGACGGCGCGCCCGCGTTAAAGCTGATCGGCAATGTATTTTCTCCAGTTGTCGGTGCGCAGCGGCATGTCGGAAAACGTCTTGCGCTGGTCTGCAGCCCTGCCGATCAGTTCAACAGCGGTCATACGCTTGCCGCGCAGGTAAGCGTCGAATTCCTCCAGCGCGGATGACAGCACGGTTGCGCCGCGCAGCATCACCGCCGATGCCATCTCCACCGCGCTGGCGCCGGCGAGCATCATGCGCGCCACATCGAGACCCGTGCGTGCGCCGTTGGTCGCGATCAGAGGCTTGTCGCCGCCAAGCTGTTGCCGCGACACGGCCAGCCAGTGACAGGTAAGCGGCAGATTCCAGTAGCCACCGACGCCAAGCGTCGTTCCCAGAAACGGCTGCATCGTCTCGACATCCGGTATGAAGCCGAGCAGCCGCCCGGCCATCACCACCGTTTCGCCGCCTGCACGAAATGCAGCATCTGCCAGGTCCGGCACGCGCTCGCTCTGTCCGGTGATCTTGACCCATAGCGGGATGCCGATCACCTGCCGTACCGCAGACACGATCATGGACACCCGCGCGGGATCGAGTTCGGTGGACACCACACCTTTTGCCTGGCTGGCATAGGGCGTGCCGATATTCAGTTCGAGGACGCGCACGCCGGCCTGCTCGACCTGCCTGGCCATCTCGACCGTCCGCGCGACATCCGCAACAATCAAGCTCGCGACCGCATAAGCGTCCACCACTCTCGCTTCGCGATCGAGCCGGGCCGTCTGATCGAGCCACGCATCGAAGCTCTGCGGCGTCAGGCCGGAGCGACAGGCGATGAAAGCCGTGTCAGGCGCATTCGGCGTCCACGCCATTTCGCGCCACTCGCTGTCGAGCAACATATACTCCGCCCGCTGCAGCTGATCACGACCACGCTCGGATTCGTTGACGGATTTGACCACCACCGCGCCGACGCCGGCACGCAGCGCGCGGCGGACGCCTTCAGCGTTGATATGGTGCTCGGCTGATCCCGCTATCAGCGGATTCTTGAGAGCCGTCCGACCGACGGCCACGTTAAGACGCGTCATCCCGTCAGTCCTCTCAGTGTTCCGCAAGGCGGGTAGGAAGGCCAATGATCTCGCGCGCCTCGCGTGGCGATGCGATCGCTCCACCGAGTTCCTCGACGATGCGGCGGGCCTTCTCCACCATGGCCGCGTTCGATGGCGCGAGCTGTCCACGCGACAGATAGACGGCGTCTTCCAGACCGACGCGAACATGTCCGCCACACAAATACGATTGCGCGACATTGTGGAATGACGTCTTGCCGATGCCGATTGCGGTGAACTGAGCATCCGGCGGCAACATGTTGCGGGCGTAGATGACCGTCTCGGGACTTGGCTGGAAGCCGTAGCGAACACCCATGACGAACGAGCAGAGTACGGGCCCGTCGAGGGTGTTGTCCCTCAGCAGATCATTCATCAGCGCGATATCGCCGGAATCGAACAGCTCGATCTCCGGCTTGACCCCGGCTTCGCGGATCACCTTCGCCATCCGCCTGACATTGCCGGGTGTATTGATGACGACTTCCCTGCCCGAATTCATGGTGTTGAGATCGAGGGTACAGATGTCCGGGCGAAGCGCAGCGATGTGGTCGACACGTTTTTCAGGTGCGATCAGTGTCATTCCCGCCGCTGCGACTCGCGGCTGGTCCGTGGATGGAACGAAACGGCCGCCGGGCCCCGTGGTGATGTTGAGGATCAGCTGGGTGTTTTTAGCACGTATCCGTTCAACGACGTCCCGGTAATAGGCGAGCTCCATTGAAGGCTTCCCGGTCGATGGGTCCCTCACATGGATATGCACGATCGCGGCGCCGGCCTCGGCCGCCCCGAGACAGGCCTCGGCGATCTCCGCCGGAGTGATCGGCAGATGCGGTGTCTGTTCCGGCGTGGTCAGATTGCCGGTGACGGCGCAAGTGATGAAGACCTTTTGACGCGGCGCCTGCATCGCCCCTACTCCTGTTCGTTCTGCGGCCATCGACATGACGGCCGATCTCATTGCGATTTTTACGGTGCTGCATTTTGGCAGCGCGTGCCGTCAGGACGGCAGACGCTCTGGCGATCCCATTTCCTCTGCGAGCGCGTTCAGCGTCGCGGACAATGCGCGTGGAATATCAATCCGGTCGCCGTCGCTCTGGCGCTTCGTCCAGCTGCGTTCACCCGGCGTGTGTGGCGGTACCTGCGCGCGCGACCCGCGAATTTTTGCGAGTTCGGCGGATGCTTCATTGCGGAAGCCGTCGGCCGGCCGGAAGTGTTCGATATCGATCGCCAGAAACAGCAGCGAACACAGAAACGGCTTCGAGAGGTCGCCATAGAGCGGCGCAACCTCGTCACCGCCAGGCCCCTGCGACAACAAGCTGGACATGAGATTGATCGCCAGCGACAGGCCGAAGCCCTTCGCACCGCCCGACGGCAACAACATGCCGTCGATCGCGGCCTTGGCGTCCGTCGTGGGCTGGCCGTTGCGGTCGACAGCCCATGTCGGCGGGAGCGGTTTCCCTTCCCGCTCATAGACGCGGATCTTGCCGAGCGCCGCTTCACTCAGCGCCATGTCCAGCACGAATTCGGGCCCGTCAGACACCGGAAGAGCGATCGAGAGCGGATTGTTGCCGACCAGTTTCTCAAGACCGCCGGGCGCCGGCATCATTGGCTTAGTGTTGCACATGGCGATGCCGATGCAATCACGAGCGCTTGCCTGACGTGTATACCGGGCCGCCGCGCCGAAGTGAAAACTGTTGCGAACGGCCACGACACCGACGCCCGTCTCTTTGCTGCGCTCAATGGCCATCTGCATGGCCGCGTCACCCGCCAGATGGCCGAACATGCCCTGCGCATCCAACACAGCCATAGCCGCGCGGCTCTCAACCACGATCGGCTTCACGGCGGAGGACACGCTGCCAAGGCGAAGCCGGCGGATATACATCTCGGCCTGCGACAGGCCGTGCGACGGGAGACCGGCGACATCGGCGTCGACCAGCGCGCATGCCATCTGCCCGGATGCCAGCGACGGAAGGCCGGCGCGCTCGAACAGATCCGCGAGAAACTCCTCGGCCGCCGCGACCGGCATTGACAGGACATCACTCATCACGTCGTCTTTCGTGCTCTAGTTCGACCGGCCATCCGGCACCACATAGGCAAGGGCCGGATCGACGATCAGCACGACCTTGCCGATCTGCTCATTGGCATCCATCAGGGCATGCGCCTTGGCCATGTCCTCCAGCGGAAATGCCGCGCAGATGTTGAGTCGCATCCGCCGATCCTCGAGCAATGGCCAGACCTCGCGCATCAGGGCCTTGGCAATCCAGCCTTTGTATTCCGGCGGACGCGGCCGGATCGTGGACCCCGTCAGCGTCAGCCGGCGGCGCACGATCTGCCGGACATTGATATCGGCGCGTTCGCCGAGATGACTCGCGATCAGGACAAGGCGGCCATCGAAGGCGAGCAGTTCCAGTTCCAGATTGGTGTAAGGACCAGCCTGCGAGTCGAGGATGACATTGATGCCCTGCCCCTTGGTCGCCTCCACCAGGGGCTTGACCCAATCGCAGCGATAGTCGAGCGCAATCTCCGCGCCGAGATCGCGACAGATCTGACGCTTCGTCTCCGACCCGGCCGTGGCGAAGACACGCGCGGATCGCAGCAGTTTTGCGATCTGGATGGTCGCCATGCCGACACCACTGGTGCCACCCTGTACGAGGATGCTCTCACCCTCCGCAAGCTTGCCGAGCAGAATGACGTTGTTCCAGCAGGTGAACAGCACCTCGGGGAGCACCGCAGCCTGTGCGAAGTCGTATCCCCGAGGGATCGACATGCATTGCACGGCAGGCACGCTGCAATACTCCGCATAGCCGCCGCCTGTGACCAAGGCGCAGACCGCACTGCCGACCCGCGGCCAGTTCACATCTGGCGCTGTCGCGACCACAATACCCGCGATATCGAGGCCTGGAATCTCCGTTGCACCGGGCGGCGGCGGATAGAGTCCGCGGCGCTGCTGGATGTCTGGCCGGTTCACGCCGGCCGCCACCACACGCACCAGCACTTCGCCGCGCGCCAGAGTCGGCAAAGCCTCTTCGCCAAGCGCCAGCACCTCGGGACCGCCGAAGCGGGCGATCCTGACCGCCCGCATGTCCGACGGAAGCGCCGTCATGACACGACCTGCCGGCGAGCGGCAGCAGCCGCAACAGTGACCTCACTCTCGCCGTCCGTCTTCGGCAGGACGCGCCATGTCAGCAACATCGCGAATGCGCTGGCGGCCAGCAGACCCAGGCTGAGGGCGGGTACCGACATCGCAGCCAGCGCACTGCCCGACAAGCCCGCGACCCAGGGCATGAGATTCTGCGCGGCAAAGCCCCCGAGACTGCCGATCGTGCTGATGGCTGCAATCGCCGCCGCCGCATGCGCCCCCTTGAAGATCTGCGACGGCAAATACCAGAAGCATGGAAACATCAGCGAGACGCATGGGGTGCCAACCGCGAGCGCCACATAACGCATCCAGTTCTCGGTCAGCAGGGTCGAGGTGAAGAACGCCCCCATCCCGCACAAAGCGATCACCGCCATGCCGATCAGCACTGTGCGGTGCTCGCGCAGATGGCGCGGGAGCCAGACCAGGACCGCGGCAGCCACAGCCCATGGCAGTGCATTCAAGATACCATTCTGCGTGCCGGTCGTGCCGAATCCTTTGACGACCGTTGGCAACCAATAGATGATTCCGTAGAGTGACAGCGTGATCAGCGTGTAGACGAACGAAAACCACCACACCCTTGCGTCGATCAGGACGCGGAGCGGACTGGTATGCATGGTGGTGGCGATTTCATCGCGGCCGAGCGCGGCCGCCAGCCGCTCCTTCTCCTCGGACGACAGGAAACCGGCCGTCTGCGGATTGTCGGGGAGATAGCGCATCACCAGAACGAACAGGATGGCCGCAGGCGCACCGGTGGCGATGAAGACCCACTGCCAGCCGGCGAGGCCAAGCATGCCATCGAAATCCAGCAGGATGCCGCCAAACAGCGAGCCGAACATGTTGCCGAGCGGACTGCCGATGGTGAGAAGCGCCACGGCCTGCACGCGGTAGCGCTTGGGAAACCAGAGCGTGAGGTAGAAGATGATGCCCGGATACGCCCCCGCCTCGGCCACGCCGACCAGAAAGCGCACCGCCGCAAACATCGAGCCGGTCATGCTGAAACCCAGCAGCACCGTCAGCATGCCCCATGTCAGCAGGATACGCGCAAACCAGAGCCGCGCGCCGAACTTATGCGCGGCCAAGGCGCTCGGGATTTCAAAGAACGAATAGCCGATAAAGAACAGCGAGGACGCCAGTCCGTACATGGTCTCGGACATGCCCAGGCTGCTGGCCATCTGCAGTTTGGCGTAGCCGACATTCGACCGGTCGATCACGGCCAGCATCATCATCGCCATCACAAGCGGCATGACCCGCCACATGATGCGATTCATCAGGGCTTCTTCGCTTTCGCGATCCACGTTCATGGTTTCCTCGTCGATCTTGTTGGCCGACCTTCCCCGGTCGTTCTTGTCGGTCAGGATTCTATTGAGCGGCGCGCTTCGCCGGCAGATCGAGAAATGCCGCCGCGTTCTCGCTGATCAGTTTCTTGATCGTGGCGCGCGGCATCTGCAGATCGAGCAGCATCTGCGTGATGCTACGGAAACCATCCACCGGACGCTGCGAACCGAGCAGGCCCAGATCGGACGACAGAATGGTGCTCTCCACGCCGGCGACCTCGATGAGGTGGGCCAGATCGTCTCCGCTGAACTTCTTCGACTTGCCTTCGATGAACATGCAGATGGAATGTTCCATCGTCACGCCGAGCGCGACCAACTGGCGGATATCGTTATCGGCAAAGCCGACTACGTAGGTCGGATGATTGACCATCATCTTCTTGACGCCGCGGCGTTTGGCCTCCTCGAAGAGGACGTGCTGTTCCGAGACGTGGAGGTGACCGCCAGCCAGGATGATGTTTGCCTCCGCGATCAGATCGATGACCCTCTTCGTGTCATCCGTGAGCTTGCCGTTGGCGTCCAGCGCCGTGAGCGGGATCGGATCCAGCATCTTCTGGGATGTCTTCGGGAATGTCTTGGCCTGACCGTTGGCCTGAACGTTGATATGGTTCGCCGCCGAAAGCGTCGGCATCCAGACGATCTTGCCGCCGAGCTTGATCGCATGATCGACCGCGTGCGGGTTGATGCCGCCCGACGCATTGTTCAGCGCCACGCCCGAATACAGGCGAACGCCGGACTGCGGAAACAGTTTCTCCAGAATGATGGCATGCGCCATCCCGGGATAGAAGTGATCCTTGTACAGCACCGCGCGAAAACCCGCAGCAGCAGCGTCCTGCATCTCCTCATAGTGATCAAGTATCCGCGGCATCGCGGCAGGCCCGCTGTGACAGTGCAGATCGATCGCATCGACCAGCAGCTCTTCGACCTCCTTCGGACGCGAGAGGGGCGGGAGCGCGACAGTGTCAGGATATGAAATGGAATTCTCGGCCATGATGGCTGCCCTTCAGTGGATGCTGGTTCTGAGAAAATGACGATCTGCCGATGAATGGCGGGGGCTGCAGCCGGCGCCTCATCGCGCGACACGCCCGGATCGCGTGCGCGACAGATCGCGACAACGCCTGACGTTTTCCGGACATCGCAGGTGAACTGACAGCCACGCGATACTGGCGCGGCGCGACGACGCCATTGGCGCCCTGACCTCTCCGCAAGACACGGCACTTCCTCCCACGACACGGCGGCGCTTCGGTGGCCTGAAGGACACCGGCGCATTCTGTTGGGCCGATATTGCAACCAGCCGGGCCATTTGCCATATCTATTCGCCAGCGTTCCGCAGAATGGAATCTTGGTATGGCCCCCTGTTCACCGAAGGTCGAAGCGGCAGCCCGCACGCTCATCCTGCTGGAGGAATTGAACCGGCATCGCGTCGCGTCGATCCAGATCCTTCATCTCGCGACGGGCCTGCCAAAGTCGACCATCGTTCGGCTGATGAAATCGCTGTGCGCCATGGGCTATGCCGCCAATGACCGCAGGCAGGGCGGCTACACGGTGGCGTCGCGCGTCAAATCCCTGAGCAACGGCTTTCACGGCGACCCACTGGTGGTCGAAGCCGCGCGACCCTGGGCGCTGTCCTTTACGTCACAGCATCAGTGGCCGTTGGCGATCGGCGTTCTCGACCACACGTCCGTGGTCGTGCGCTTCAGCACCATTGCGGACAGTCCAGTGTCGCCGTTCCACGGAACGATCAACATGCATCTCAGCCTGCTGCGCCGCGCACTGGGTCGCGCCTATCTGGCATTCTGCCCCATCGGGGAGCGTCTGATGTTGCTCGATCTCCTTTCGCGATCGACGGATGATGAAGATCAACTCATCGGGGATCGCGCACAGACATTGTCGATGCTGAGATCAATCCGGAAGCAAGGCTATGCCGAGCGGGATCGTGCCGTCGCCCCTCGCTCATCCGGGACGATCGCCATCCCAATCATGAGTGGCGACAAGGTGCTTGCGACCGTTGGCATGACATATTTCATGTCTGCAATCGATCGACGTGAGTTGCTAAAAACCTTCCTGCCCAGCCTTAAGACCTTGGCAGAGAACATCTCTCGAAGCGCTGCTGTCCTCAAGTGAATACGATCAATAACAACCGCGATTTCCACAAAGGTCGCTGGACCCGATGATGGCGACGCCAGGTCAAGTACGGGTCAGATCAAATAGGTCAAATTTGCATCTCGACGTCAGCTCTGCGCCATTAGCGGTCATTCAGGCATCATTGAATTCGGCTTAGATATGCCGAACCGATCAGCGCGGTTTGCGCGTCGGCTTGGCGGCCTTCATAGGCGATCCAAAGCTGTTCCGAAGATGGGGCTCAAGAAGCGGGAGCATCGCCTCGACTTTGCGGGATGAATTCTTCCGATCTGCGTGCGCGAGGTAGACGGGTTGCGTGGCCGTCGACCATTCCGGGAGTACATGGATCAATCGGCCTGCTGAAACATCATCGCACACGACGCTTGCGGGAATGAGGGCAACGCCTTCGGCGACCGACGCGAGATGTCTGATTGCGCTGAGAGAGTTGGAGGCGATGCGCGCCTGGATCTCTATTTTGGCCTTTTGGCCGCGCGCGGAGATCAAGTCCCAGATGGCAGTGTTGGTCCCTTCCTTCTCGGTCGAGACCGACAGGCAGTCGTGTTCGGTCAAATCCTGCGGACGACTGATCTTTGGCGATCTGCTTATGTAGTCCGGGCTTGCGACCAATATGAAGCTGGTGGTCCCGAGGCCGATAACCGACTGGCTTGATGGCTTTGCCTGTCCCACCCGGATAGCGATATCGAAACCTTCGCCTATCAGGTCGACATCTCGGTCAGAAGAAATTGCATTTTGACCTTCGGGAATCTTCCAAGGTATTCCGCCACGGCAGCGGAAATGGACGACAGATCGAATTCGACCGGAGCTGTTATTCTCAGGAGGCCGGTTGGCTGGCTTTGAGATGACGATGCTTCTTCTCCCGCCTCCATCAGGGCGGTTACGGCGAGTTCGGCTTTTCGCAGAAATTTCGAGCCCGCATCAGTAAGGTGAAGCTTCCTGGTCGTGCGAACGAGCAGACGCACGCCGAGAGCCTTCTCGAGATCCGAGATCCTGTCGCTGATGGACGAGTTAGGCATGCGTAACGCCCGGGCTGCCTTTGTGAAGCTCCCGAGCTGCGCGACCCGAACAAAAACGAATGCACTGTTCAAATCCATCGATTATCCGTCTGTGCGAAAAGTATAATCGAAATATCCGCTCTAATCAAACAGTAGGGCGCGGTCCATCTGTGGTCAGCAAGCCATTGAACGGCTCATGGCTATGATGGAGTTAAAATAATGCAAAACGAACAGAACCGGGCGGAACAGGACCGCATCAAGCAGGTCATCGAAAACTACATCGAGGCGATGGGTCGCTCGCAGCCCGATGTGTTGGCGTCTCTATTCACGGACGACGGGATCGTGATGGCCCCGGACGCGCCGACGGTGCAGGCCGCAGAACAGGTCAACGCCTTCTTCGTTCATGGCCTGGGAGAGCTAATAATCGACGCGAAAATACATTTCGACGAAATCACCGTGAGCGGCGAGTATGCGTTCGTTCTGACGCACTCCGACGTACAGGTCACGGTGAGGCAGGCGAACGCTGTCAGCAACGAAAAGAATCGCGAGTTGTTTGTCCTCAAGAACGGAAATGGCGCGTGGAAGATCACGCGGTACATGTTCAACAAGCTACCTGCGTAAACGCCGCGGCCGGCCAGCGGCGGACGCCATACCGCCCAACTCGTCAAGGACACCCTTGATACCAAGGACGGCGCGGAATGGTCGCTGTAGCTGCAGGGCGGGAGCACCGGCCGGTCTCCGAGAACGAATTTTCCGGCCGGTAGCGCATCACCAGTCCATCGCCGCCAAGGTCGGGCAGCTTCGTATTCGATCCCTCACAGCGGCTCCAGTCCAGGAAGCCACCTGCCCAATCTCACATCCGCGCCGGGCCGACCGATGCGCGGGCCAGATCTACTAGAAAAAGAACAACCTCATGTCGTTCAAAGATCGAGACAGTTCAATCAAGCAAACGTTTGTCGAAGCCAATGGCGTGACGATCAACGTCGTCGAACAGGGACATGGTCCGGCCGTGCTGTTCGTGCACGGTTTCCCAGGCGGCTGGCGCGATTGGCGCCGGCAGATGGCGGCGGTCGCGGCCGCAGGCTACCGCGCCATCGCGCTCGACACGCGCGGCTATGGCGACACCTCTAAGCCAGAAGATCCCGCGCTCTACACGATCCTCTACCATGTCGGGGACCTGGTCGGCATCCTCGGCAACCTTAAGATCGAGCGCGCCACGCTGGTCGGTCACGATTTTGGCGCGAGCGTCGCCTGGAACGCGGCGATGATGCGGCCGGACCTCTTCGACGCGGTCTTCGGTGTCGCCGTGCCGCCGGCCCTGCCAACCGACGGGCCCTTCATCCTTGAGGCGCTGAAGAAGGCCGGCAAGGAGGACGTGTTCTACATGTTCCAGCACATCAAGCTCGAGGCCGACAAGCAATGGGCGGACGCCGCCACGACCTATCCGGGCGCGCTCTACTGGATGTCGGGCCTGCCCGAGGCATCCGAAGGCTGGACGCCGATGGATCCGAGCAAGACCATGCAGCGGCCGTCTCCGATCGGTGTCCCGCCCTTTGCCGACCGGGGCGACGCCGAGATCATGATCGCGAACTTCCAGCGCGACGGCTTTCACGGTCCGCTCAACATCTATCGCGGCATGCAGCCCTATTTCGACCAGGCGAAGGCGTTTGCGGGCAAGAAGATCGAGCAGCCGGCGTTCTTCGTTTTCGGCACGTCGGATGGCATGATCAAGATGCGGGCGCTGAAGAAGGAAGATGTGAGCGCGCTTGCGCCCAACCTCACGGGCTTCCTTCCCATTGAGGGCATTGGCCATTGGCCGCAGCTCGAGGCCTCCGAGATCGTGAGCAATGCGCTGGTCGATTTTCTGCGGGAAACCCACTGAGGCGAGAAGACGTGCCGCGCCGAACGCACGCAGGAGGAGCACGCATGAAACGCAGACTGACATCCCACGCGCTCGATCAGCTTTTCCGGTCGGCGCGCACCTACAAGGGGTGGACCGACGAGCCCGTCGACGAGAAAAAGATGCGCGAACTATACGACCTCATGAAATGGGGCCCTACCTCGGCGAACTCCTGCCCGGCGCGGTTCGTCTGGGTTCGTAGCCCGGCGGGCAAGAGCAGGCTCGCCGAGGTGGTTTCGGAAGGCAACAAGGAGAAGGTTCTGGTGGCGCCGTTGACGGTCATCATCGGCAACGACCTCGACTTCCCCGACCGGTTTCCGAAACTGCTGCCGCACGCAGCCGATAAGATGCAGGAGCATTTCGCGTCGCCGGCGATCGCCGGGGAGTCGGCGGCGCGCAACGGTTCCCTGCAGGGCGCCTATCTGATCGTGGCTGCTCGCGCGTTGGGATTCGATTGCGGGCCGATGTCGGGCTTCGACAATGCTGCCGTCGACGCCGCGTTCTTCTCTGGCACCCGCATCGAATCAAACTTCATCTGCAGCATAGGCGTCGGCGATCCCGCCTCGTTGCATCCGCGAGATCCGCGTCTTTCTTTCGAGGATGCCGGACGATTCGCTTAAGCGTCCCTCGAAATAGATACTCGGGTTCTTTTTTCCACAGGCGCTTCGACAACACATGTTGTCCGCTAATGGGATGGACCGGCTGCTTCTCCCGCGCGGCAGTCGGCCTAGACTGCTGCATTTCAACCGGAGAAGCAGCCCATGGATACGACCATTGCGCCACTCGCCTCGATCGGCATCGATATTGGCAAGGAAGTCTTCCACCTCGTCGGCTTCGGCACCGACGGCAAGATCGCGTTCCGTCGCGAGATCAAGCGACTAGCCCTTGTGGAAACGTTCAAGAAGCTACCGCCATGCATCGTTGGCATGGAAGCTTGCCTCAGCGCCCACTTCGTCAGTCGCGCTTTGCGACAGCTCAGCCATGAGCCACGGATCATTCCGGCGATCTATGTGAAGTCATTCGTGAAGGGGCGAAGAACGACTACAACGACGCTGAGGCAATTGCCGAAGCCGCTTTAAGTAACCTGCGTACCGTCCGGGAGAAAAGTCAAGATCAGCTTGATCTGCAGGCCTGCCACCGGGTTCGCTCTCGGCTGGTCTCCCGCCGAACAGCGACAATCAACCAGATCCGAGCCTTCCTCATCGAACAGGGCATTGCCGTACGAACCGGCTCGCGCGCCTTGCGCGCCTCACTATTCGAGATTCTGAAGAACCGCAAAGACGAGATGTCGCTACGCATGAGCGATCTGATCATCGGGCTCCATGAGGACTGGCTCCGGCTCGACGAGCGCATAGAGACGACCACGCGCGAGATCGAAGAGATCAGCGAGCACGAGGAGAACTGCACCCGCCTCATGAGTGTGCCTGGCGTTGGGCCATTAATCTCGACGGCCGTTGTCGCAGCGATCGGCACGGGCGAGGCTTTCAACCGAGGCCGGCATTTTGGCGCCTGGCTTGGGCTGGTGCCGCGACAGTACAGCACCGGAGGGCGCTCGATCCTGGGCGGCATCTCCAAGCGCGGCAGCCGATACCTGCGAACCCTCTTCATCCAGGCTGCCAAGGTCCTTTTGATGCGACCTCAAAACTGGGCGAAGTTCAGCTTCGGAGAGTGGCTGACCAATGCCGCGCCGAGGATGCATCGCAACAAGCTCGCCGCCGCTCTGGCCAACAAGCTCGCCCGCATTGCCTGGAGCGTGCTCTATAGCGGAAAGGCCTTCGACACCCACAGACTTGAGGCCGAAACCATCTAGGCTCTCGACCTCCAAATCAGTTCGCGATTGAGAAGCTGCATGGAACGGATCGATCGACGTGCTCAGAGCCTGGTGGCGCAAATGGTTAATCGCCGGGTCGTCATCACTCATTGTGGATGCGTTCGCCACGCGATGAAAGCGGGCACAGAAACCGACCTCCTATCGTCGGCCTACACCAGCGACTGCTCCGAACTCCTGCAGCACGTCGACCTTTGGATCACCACCATGCACAGCGCCAAAGGCCGCGAGTTCGACGCTGTGATCCTGTACGGCGTGAACGCCTGCGATCTTCCCAACAAGCGGGACCTGGAGAGCCCCGCGAAGCTCAGAGACGCGCATCGGTCGTTCTACGTGGGCGTCACGCGTCCGCGGAAGGAGCTCTGTCTCATCTACCAGGAGCACCACCAATCGCCTTGGATCTCGGAATTGATCCAGCGGGTGAATGCTGGATAGGCGAAGGCTCACGCAGTTTCCCGGCGGTCCGCTGCCTGTCCTCAATCTGGTGAAGTTCACATAGCCTTGTGACCAACCGTTAAGTACGCGCAGCGGCGCACTGCGCGCGCGCCGTTGTTGCTGCCGTGAAGTTATCGCGCTCCGCGAGGGACCTGTGCGCGCCATGCGCGCAGCGGGCGCGCATGTTGCGCGGTATTCGGATCTGCATCGGAATATATGCCTTGGCGTATGTATACCTTGTTTTATATGCTTTGACATATGATCAGCTTGACACTCCTCACATGCCATGGCATATAGAGCATCATCTCATATATGTAGAAGCATATAAATGTCCGATTTTCCCTTGGCGCAGACGCTTCGAGACGCCCGGCGCAAGCAAGGTCTGACCCAGGAAGCCCTAGGCAATCGCCTGAGGATCCCGCAGACCCACGTCTCAGCGATGGAGGCGGGAACTGTCGACGTGCGCGCCTCCACGCTCATCGCCTGGACGAGGGCTCTGGGCCTTGAACTTCTTCTGCTGCCCAGAGAGGTCGTACCGGCGGTCCAGTTCCTGAAGAAGGAGATGGTGAAGCCGGAGCCGAACACGGCACGCCCGTCGCAGCCGCTCTACGGATCGACCGAGATGGACGATGACGAAGAAGACGAACCCGCGCCGCGCCCCTGAGAGGACATCGTCCATGCCCGAGAGACCTCATACCCTCGAGATTTCGCTGAACGACACCCTCGTGGGCACGATCACGAACGTGCCCGGCGACAAGAACAGCTTCGCGTTCGATCCGGCATACCGCGCCAACGACGAACGGCCGACCCTCAGCCTCGGCTTCCTTGCCGACACGGGAGGTCTTGTGGACGACGTCCCTACGACGAACGCGAGGCTGCCGCCCTACTTCTCCAACCTGCTCCCCGAAGGCAAGCTGCGCGACTACGTGGCCGAGGCCGCGGACATCCATCCTCAGCGGGAATTCCTGCTCCTGTGGGCCCTGGGAAAGGACCTCCCCGGCGCTATCAAGGTCCGCGCGTTGGAAATGTCCCAGCAGGATGAGGGCAAGGATGCGGACGTGCGTCGTGCCGAGACCTCCCCGCTCAAGTTCTCCTTGGCCGGCGTGCAGCTGAAGTTCTCGGCTTTGGCTTCGGCGACGGGCGGCATGACCGTCCCTGTGAACGGCCTGGGCGGCGACTGGATACTGAAGCTGCCGTCCACGACCCACGAAGGCGTCTCCGAAAACGAATTCGTCATGCTCGGCATCGCCGCCGCGCTGGGCATCGAGACGCCGGACCGCAGGCTACTGGATCCGTCGGAGATCCAGGGCCTTCCGGATGGCGTCGGACAGCTGAAGGGGAAGGCATTGGCCGTGAGACGCTACGACCGCCCGTCCGACGGCGCCCGCGTCCATCAGGAGGACTTCGCCCAGATATTCAACCAGTATCCGGAGCAGAAGTACAAGAACCGCAACTTCTCCAACATCGCGGCCGTGATCACGGATCAGATGGGCTTCGACGCCGGCCTGGAGTTCGTTCGCAGGCAGATCTTCAACGCCATCGTCGGCAACGGCGACATGCACCTCAAGAACTGGTCCCTCGTCTATCCCGACGGCAAGACCCCGAAACTCGCGCCAGCCTACGATTACCTGTCGACGATCCCGTACATCCCGAGCGACAAGCTCGCGCTGAATTTCGGCGGCTCGAAGGACTTCTTCCCGGTCGACCGGGAAAGGTCCAAGCGTTTCGCAGACAAAGCGAGGCTGCCCGCGGAAGCCGTCTGGACCGCTGTCGAGGAGACGTCGACCCGCACTTGGGATGAATGGAAACGTTCACCCGCAGCGGAGCTCATTCCGGACGACGTGTTCGCCAAGATCGACGAGCACGTGGAGCAGTCCATGGCGCGGTTCGACGTGCCCTACGCCAAACCGATGCAGCCGTAATCCCAGCCTGCGCGAGCCCTAACCCGTCTTCGGCCGTCGGCGAAATCCTCCAATGCGCTCGCGGTGATTGTGGTATCGGCAAGTACCACGTGGGCAAAGGGGATCTGCAAGATGGCCGGAATTCAAAACCTGACGGAGCAGACTGTTTTCGAGAGCGGAGTGACTCTTGGAACCGGCGTCTTCGCCATCCCCGACCCGCTCTCGGGCGAATTCGGCGCAAAGACGAAGATCTACGTGGACTCCATCAGCTACGAGGAGTGCGTCAGGCGTGGCCTGACGACAGTGGCCTTCAAATGGATTCCGCATAAGAACGGGTTCCGAGATCCTGAGACTAAAGAAAGCAAGTGGGCGGTCGCCAGAAGCCGGTGCGTGGATCGGTGAACCTCCCTCGACTCGAGAAGACTTCCTCAGACGCTGAGACGACGTTCTTGCTTTCGCCGGTTGAGAGCCAGCATCGCGAATGTCGTGATGGCCGAGCCGGTAATGAGCACGATGATGGCATATCGCCACGCGGTTTCGGACCCGACGCCCCCGGCAGCGTGGAGCACTACGCCGCAGACAATGACCGATACGAAGGCGGCACCATTCGATGCCGCTGCCTGCAGCGCCAGAACGGCTCCGCGATCGTCAGGTGGCACGCAGACGATCGCAGCCGGGGTCAGTGCACCGGCATCGCTGAAGATCGTGCACACATAAAGCGCGCTCAGTATGAAAACGACGGGAAGCGGCGCACCCAATACACAGCCAAGCCCCCCACCGACCAAAACTGAGCATCCGGCCGCGATGGCGATAACGACGCCTTCGCTCTGCGAGCTACGGCGGACAGGTCGCACTTGCGCCCCATTCGTATACGGCGCTCGGTGCAGGTGTGGCGGTCGGTGCAGGCAGGCGCGCCATCCAGATGCGCAACGCCAAGGGTGTCGTCCTGACGCTGGAAGGCGAGCAACTGGGCCTCCAGTTCGATTTTGACCTGAGCGGAATGAGCGTCTCCATCCAGAACCAGTAATCGGATACACCAACGTCAATGCGTTTCCCTTCACTGCGACATCCAACCAGCAAGCGTAGCGCGGATTGGCGACCTGTCCGCCGTAGCTCGCAGAGCGAAGGCGGAAGCGTCATTTGCCGCTCTCGTTCTCCACAATTGGTGCAGTACGCGTCGCACCAGCGTCCTACTCGCTGAAACGAGCGTATCGGCACGTAATGCGGATCGCATGCAGCGGCAATGACCGGTACAACCGAACGGCCGGCAACGTCGTGGGTATGAGAAATGGTGCCTCCCCGCTCCGACCGATCTTAACCTGCGGCAAATAGAGCGTTCATCGCCGCTCAAAAAACCTTATTGGATCGGTCCATTGATCCAGATCAAGCCAGATCGCGACTCAAAGCTTCATGGTGCAATTGATCTATGATCCGTGTTCTCCCGAAATCGAGGCTGCAATGATCGGACAGATATTCAGGCCTCTGGCGTTGACGCTGATCATGCTGACGCAAGCGGTAGCCGCTTCGCCTGCAGAACAGCGGGGCAAGACCTTTGTCTTGAACAATTGTGCGCAGTGCCATTCCATCGACAAGGTGACCCCAAGCCCGCTGAAAATTGCGCCGCCCTTCCGAACGCTGCATCTACGCTACCCAATCGAATCCCTCGGCGAAGCCCTGGCGGAAGGCATTTCCACGGGCCATCCGACCATGCCGGAGTTCCAACTCGACCTGGATCAGATTCACGATGTGCTGTCGTATCTGAAGACGCTCGAATAGCCGGACATCGTCGTGGCGAGCACCGCGCTGAGCGTGATGAACTGCGCAAGCGCAGGGCGGATTAGCGCAGCGTAATCCGCCGCAACTGTTTCTTGGCGCGATACGCTTCGCTGTTGCGCCCTACTCGCTGCGTTTTCCCTAGTCCCTTGGAGCCTTGTCGTGCCCGGTCAAACCGCCGACGGCCATTGTCGAGGCATGAGGCGCTGTTCATTCATCGGAGGTCGGGCACGGCTAGGCGCTGGTGACGCAGCGCCGCGTGATGTGGTTGATGTCCAGCGCACCCACCTGCCGCATGATCGTGATGAACTCATCGTCCAGGATCTGCAGCACCCGGTCCACGCCGGCCTCGCCGAACGACGCCAGGCCCCACACGTAAGGCCGGCCAATGCCGACGGCCGTGGCGCCCAAGGCGAGCGCCTTCAGGACATCGGTGCCGCGGCGTACGCCCCCGTCGATGAGCACCGGGATGCGGCCGCCCACCGAATCCACGACCTCCGCCAGCACACCGATCGTCGACTGCCCGCTCTCTTCCGCGCGCCCGCCGTGGTTGGAGACGATCAGGCCGTCCACGCCATGGCGCAACGCCTCCTTGGCGTCCTCACCCGTCATGATGCCCTTCAGCACGAGCTTGCCCTTGACGATCCCGCGCAGGCGATCGACGAATTCCCACGTCATCCCGGTGCCGTAGAGGTTGGTGACCTTGGAAACGTCGATGTCCGCGAAGTTGGCCTTGCGGCTGACCTCGTTGGTGAAGCCCGGTGTGTGACAGCCCGAGCACTCGCGCAGGTCCTGGCGCCGCTCGCGGAACAGGGTTTCGGTGTTGCGGCCGCCCTGGCGGTCGACCGTGAGAACGATCGCCGGAGAGCCCGCACTCTCGGCGCGCTGCACCAGCGCCCGCGTCACATTCCAGTCATCGGTCGGATACAACATGAACCAGGCGGGCCGGCCGTGCGCCTTGTTGACGTCGACGATGCTCGCATTATCGACCGTCGAGAGAATCATCTGATGGTTGCGCTTGGCAGCGGCGCGCGCCACGGTGACCCCCGCCTCGGGATCGTAGGCGCCGAGGCTGCTGACCGGGCACATGAAGATGGGGCTGGTCCAGGTTTCGCCGAAGATCTTCACGCTGGTGTCGATCTTTCGGGCATCGATGAGACGCTGGACGCGAATGTTGTACTTCGCGAAGGCCGTGTGATTGGCGTCGCGCGTCACGTCGCCGTCGACGCCGCTCTGGAGGTAGCCCCAGTGGGCCGGCGCATCCTGGCTGAGCACGGCCTTCTTCGCCGCCGGCTCGAACTCAAACACATCCAGCGCATCGGCCGGAGCGGTGATGATGCCGTCCGGGCCGAACGCTCTTCGCGAGCCGCGCAGCACGTCGTAGCTCTGCGCGAGCGCATCCGAGTTAGCCGTCAACAGGGTGGTGATCGTACCGAGAGAGGTCGCCGTGAGAAGAGGACTGGCGGCGAAAAAACGCAGGAGTTGGCGGCGCGCGATCATGGTGCGCTCTGAAATGTCCGACGCCCCGGCTGCACTTGTCGCCTTCACCAGCGTCGTCCTGCGCGAGAGACCTGTCATCGTGTTCTTTCGAATGCGAATGAGTGCCGCAGGGTGGGCGGAGTGGTCTGTATCGTCATCACGTCAGTGTCATCAGGTAGGCGATGACATTCCGGCGATATAATGACAATTTTGGTTGCATGTCCATCAGCAAGCGGTGGCCGGATGAGCGCAGCGTAATCCGCCATCGTCATATCGGCGCAATACGCTTCCGCCTTCGCTCTGCGAGCTACGGCGGACAGGTCGCACTTGCGCGCCACGCGTTGACGTCGGACGTTGCGCCCGCTGGGAGGCGACCGCGCGTCGACCTGCGTCATTGACGAGTCCTGCGATGCTCTATCTAGTTGCCGCGGGGCCGTCACGCGGCAGCCCGATGACCGGAATATCAATATGCGCTTTCAAATTGCTCGCTGCCTCACGCGTCTCACCGTCGCAACTCTGCTGTCCGCCGCACTGTCGCTGCCCGCTCACGCGGACACCGGCAAAGTCCGCTTCAAGTTCTTCAAGGCCGGATGGTTCATCGGAGCGCAGGCTGGGAGCGGAATCCTCAGTTTCCGTGGGGAGATGTATCCGTTTCGCATCGGCGGCGTGAGCGCGGGCCTGACGTTTGGGGGCTCCTCGACCGATCTGGTCGGCGCGGCGCAAAATATGCATCAGGCTTCGGACATCGAAGGCATTTATACGGCGCTCGGTGCAGGTGTGGCGGTCGGCGCAGGCAGGCGCGCCATCCAGATGCGCAACGCCAAGGGCGTCGTCCTGACGCTGGAAGGCGAGCAACTGGGCCTCCAGTTCGATTTCGACCTGAGCGGAATGAGCGTCTCCATCCAGAACCAGTAATCGGATGCACCAACGTCGAGACGTCTGCTGCCGGCGAAACCATCGCGACCCGCGCATCACGAAACCCGGCCGCTCGCCGTCCGGCGCTGTGAAGCGGGGCGACTGCGTATCGCGAAAGCAAGCGTAGCCCGGATTACGCAGAGTTTATCATCGGGCGCGCGACGCGCGACCCGTTGGCTTCATCCGGGCTACAGACTATTATAAGTTCTCATGAAACTAAGCCAGAAATCCGACGCTGTCTGGACCTCGCAGCAGGACGAAGAATTGCGGCGGCAATTGTCGGTCGGTCGCAGCGTCAACGAGATCGCGATCCGGTTGAAGCGGTCACCGCTATCAGTCCGCACCCGCGTCAAGAAGCTCGGCATCAGCCAGCCGCAGGCGGATTAACGCGCTGCCATCAGCCATGACGAAGGTCCCGTTCATCTTCAGCGCCAAACGCTGTCACCGCTGGCGGCGCAGCCTGCGCTCGGCGCAACGGAAGCTCGCGAAACTGCCGCGCACCATTCAAATCATTGGCGCCGTCGCAATCGTGCTTGTCACCCTCGTGCTGTCCAACCTCATCTATCACGTGATCCACAAGCCGACCGAGTTGTTCTTCTTTGTCGGCCACAAGCTGGACAAGGAGCCGGCCGAGACGTGGCGGCATTACGGGCCGCTGTTTCGCGCCTTTTCGACGCGGTCGATCACGCCCGAATTGCTCGCTGCGCTGGCGCAGGTCGAGAGTTCCGGCAATCCCCTGGATCGCACCTATTGGCGCTGGCGGTTCAGCTTCAATCCGTTCGCGATCTATCGACCCGCATCCAGCGCCGTCGGTCTCTTTCAAATGACCGATCCGGCCTATGCCGAAGTTTCGCGCTTCTGCATCCGCGCGAACGCGGTTCAGGATACGGGCTGCGGCTTCGGCCCCTATATTCGCGCCATCCCGAGCCATGCCACCGAGCTCGCATCGATCTATCTGGACCGCAATGTCGCCGCGGTCCTCGCGCGCGCCGGCGGCGTGGCGCCGACCCCGCAACAGGTGCAGGATCTCGCCGCCTTCATCCATCTGTGCGGTGGAGGACCCGCCACCGCTTATGCGCGCCGTCGCTTCCAGATGACGGCCAATGAGCGATGCGGCGACCATTCCGTTGCGGGTTACGTCTCCAGGGTCAACGCGCTGAAGCTCAAGTTCCTGCTGATGGCATCCGATAGCGACAAATAGCGCGTAGTTTGGGTCGAGCAAGCGCCGCCGGGATGAAGCTCTTGCGTCATCCGGGATTGATCCCTCAGTGCTTGAACCTGGCCTGGCCAGACTTGCCGTCGGCGGTCTTCAGCGTGACGCTCACCGAAGCGCCCTTGGCGATGTCGCTTTTCGCTTCGGCCTTCAATGCAGTCCCGGAGGTGACGAGCGGCAGCGTCTCGCGGTCGCTTCCGGCTATCAGCAACACCGCGCCGGAAAAGCCGCTGGCCGGGAGCGGTCTGTTGGCCTCGTCGAGGATGTTGAAGGTCAGCACCTTCCCCGCAGCGATCATCTCGACATGCACGCCGGCGACATCCTCCATGGGCCCGCCATTCGGCCCCTTCTGATGAGCGTGCTGCGCCATCGCCGGAGCCGCCAGCAGCAGCGCGGATAGGACGAGCAGGATTGTCTTCATCAATGGTCTCCGTGAGTGGCGTGGACAGGCATCGCCTCCACATGGGCAGGTGACGATTCCCGGCGGAACAGGATGTAGAGCGCGGGAAGAACGAGCAGCGTGAGGATGGTCGACGAGACGATGCCGCCGATGACGACCGTCGCGAGCGGGCGCTGCACCTCGGCGCCCGCCCCCGTCGCGATGGCCATCGGCACGAAGCCGAGCGATGCCACCAGCGCCGTCATCAGCACAGGCCGGAGGCGCGTCAGCGCGCCTTCGCGCACGGCCTCCACCACCTCCTTGCCGTCGCGGCGGAGCCGCGCGATGAAGGTGATGATGACGAGACCGTTGAGCACCGCCACGCCCGAAAGCGCGACAAAGCCGATGCCCGCGCTGATCGACAGCGGAATGTCACGCAACAGCAGCGCGAAGATGCCGCCCGTGAGCGCCAGCGGCACGCCGCTGAACACCAGCAGCGCGTCTGCCACGGACCCTAGGCTGATGAACAGCAGCAGGAAGATCAGCAACAGCGCGATCGGAACCACGATGGTCAGACGCTGCGTCGCCGAGACGAGCTGCTCGAACTGGCCGCCCCAGCCGATCCAGTAGCCTGCGGGCAGCTTGACCTTCTGCGCGATCTGCTGCTGCGCCTCGCCGACGAAGGAGCCGAGATCGCGTCCGCGCACATTGGCGGAGACGACGATACGGCGCTTGCCGTCCTCGCGGCTGATCTGGTTCGGGCCCGGCGCGACCGAGATCTCCGCCAGTTCCGACAGCGGCGCGTAGCGCATCTGGGCCAGCGGCGAGGTGCCGAACGCCGCCGGCATCGCCTTGCTCTGGCTCGGCTGGCCCTCCAGCGGCGGCAGCGGGATCGGCAGCGCCTTGATCGCCTCGATATCCGTCCGCAGTTCGTCCGGAAGGCGCACGACGAGGTCGAAGCGGCGGTCGCCCTCGAACACCAGACCGGCGGTCTTGCCGCCCACAGCAATCTCGACCAGGTTCTGCACGTCCGAGACGCTGATGCCGAAGCGCGCCAGTGCCTTGCGGTCCAGCTTGACCGTCAGCACCGGAAGCCCTGCGACCTGCTCGGTCTTCACGTCCGCGGCGCCCTGGATGTTCTGTAGCGCAGACTGCACCTGCCCCGCGATCCCTGCGAGCACATTGAGGTCGTCGCCGAAGATCTTGACGCCGACGTCGCTGCGGACACCCGAGATCAGTTCGTTGAAGCGAAGCTGGATCGGCTGCGAGAGTTCATAAAGACTGCCTGCGACCTCTTCGGATGCGGCCTCGATCTCCTTCATCAGATCGAGCTTCGACTTCTTCGGGTCCGGCCACTGGTCGCGCGGCTTGAGCATGACATAGCCGTCCGAGATCGACGGCGGCATCGGGTCCGTCGCCACCTCCGCGGTACCGGTGCGGGCGAAGGATTCCTTCACCTCCGGAATCCTGGCCAGCCGCCGCTCGAGCGCCATCTGCATCTCGAGCGATTGCGTGAGGCTCGTTCCGGGGATGCGCATCGCCTGGATCGCCACGTCGCCCTCGTCGAGGCTCGGGATGAACTCGCCGCCCATCCGCGTCGCGGCGTATCCGCTGATGACAACGAGCGCCACAGCCGCGGCCGCCACAACGACACGCAGACGAATCGCGAGATCGAGCAACGGCATATAGGTCCGGCGCGCGGCGCGCATGAACCGGTTTTCGTTCTCGGAAACCTTGCCGGTCACGAACAGCGCGACAGCGGCCGGAACGAAGGTCATCGACAGGATGCTGGCGCCCAGCAACGCCATCAGCACGGTCAGCGCCATCGGCGTGAACATCTTGCCTTCGACGCCGGTCAGCGTGAGCACCGGCAGATAGACCACAGCGATGATCAGCGTGCCGAACAGGCTGGGCTTGATGACCTCGCGCGACGCTTCGATGATCGTCTCGAAGCGTTCCTCGCGGGTCAACAGGCGCCCTCGCTTCGCCTGCTCATGGGCGAGCAGACGCAGGCAGTTCTCCACGATGATGACGGCGCCATCGATGATGATGCCGAAATCGATGGCGCCGAGGCTCATCAGGTTGGCGCTGACCTTGTTCTCGAACATGCCCGTGATGGTGAACAGCATGGACAGCGGAATGACGAGCGCGGTGGCGAAGGCCGCCTTGAAGTTCCCGAGGATGAGGAAGAGGATCGCGATGACGAGCAGCGCGCCCTCGACCAGGTTCTTCTCGACGGTCGCAATGGTCGCATCGATCAGATGGGTCCGGTCGTAGATCGCGCGCAGAGAGATGCCCTCCGGCAGCGACTTCTGGATCTGCTCCAGCTTCTGCCCGACACGCTGCGCGACGGTCCGGCCGTTTTCGCCGATCAGCAGCATCGCCGTACCGAGCACGACTTCCTTCCCGTCGACGGTCGCCGCGCCGGTGCGCAGGTCGGTGCCTTCCTTGACCTCCGCGATATCGAGGATGCGGACCGGAACGCCGTTGCGGGAGCCGATGACGATCTGCCGGATCTCCTCGACGTCAGCGACCTGTCCGGGCGTGCGCACCAGATACTGCTCGCCGTTCTTCTCGATGTAGCCGGCGCCGACATTGGCGTTGTTGTTGGCGAGTGACGTCATGACGTCGCGGAAGCTGAGGCGATAGGCCATCAGCCTGGCCGGGTCCGGAAGCACGTGGAACTGCTTCTCGAAACCGCCGATGGTGTTGACCTCGTTGACCCCCTGCACGTTGCGAAGCTGAGGCTTGATGATCCAGTCCTGCACGGTCCGCAGATCGCTCGGCGTGTAGGGCTTGCCTTCGGCGTTCTTCGCGCCCTCCTTCGCCTCCACCGTGTACATGTAGATCTCGCCGAGGCCGGTGGAGACTGGTCCCATCGCCGTCTCGATGCCCGTCGGCAGCGAGTCCTTCACCCGCTGGACGCGTTCATTGACGAGCTGACGCGCGAAATAGATGTCCGTGCCGTCCTTGAACACGACGGTGACCTGGCTGAGGCCGTAGCGCGACAGCGAGCGCGTGTTCACGAGGTTCGGCAGGCCGGCCATCCCCGTCTCGATCGGGAACGTGATGCGCTGCTCGACCTCCAGCGGCGAGAAGCCCGGCGCGTTGGTATTGATCTGAACCTGGACATTCGTGATGTCAGGGACGGCGTCGATCGGCAGGCGCGTGAAGTTCCAGACGCCGAAGGCGCCCATCATCAACACGGCGATCATGACCAGCCAGCGCTGGTGCACGGAGAATGCGAGAAGCCTGTCGATCATGGTTGAATTCCCGGAGCGAGCTCAGTGTTCATGGGACGCCGATCCCTTTCCGAGCTCCGCTTTCACGATGAAGCTGTTCTTCGCCGCGTATCTGTCGCCGTCGAGCAGTCCAAACAGGATCTCGACATTGTCGGAGTCGCGCGCACCGAGTTCGACGTCGCGCGCCTCGAACTTGTCGCCGCTGCGGACGAATACGACGCTGCGGTTCTCGACCGTCTGGATCGCCGACGCCCGAACGGCAATCGCGACCGGCTTGGCCGAGAGGATCAGGCGTGCCGAGACGAACAGGCCGGTGCGCAGGCGCATGTCGATATTCGGCACGACGGCGCGTGCGAGCGCGCTCTGCGTATCGCTGCTGCCAACCGGCGAGATATAGGACAGGCTGGCCTCGATCGGCTTTCCGCCATCGCCGACATCGATCAGGATCCTGTCGCCGATCCGGACGCGCGGCAGGTTGCGGCGGTAAACGGACAGATCGACCCAGACCGTCGAAATGTCGGCGACGATGAAGGCCGGCTTCTGCTCGGAGGCATATTCGCCGAGCGAGATCTGGCGGTCGATCACCGTCCCCGAGATCGGCGCCCGCATCTCATAGACGCTCAGGCTCTGGTTGCTCTCGATCTTCGCGAGGAGTTCGCCCTTCTCGACGGTGTCGCCGATGCGCTTCTTGATCTCGCGCACGACGCCCGGGAAGCGCGGGGTCACCTGCACCAGCGTTTCCTGATTGGGCTGCAGGATGCCGTTCAGCACCAGAGAATCGTGCAGCGTCTCGCTTCTGGCGGAGAGGATTTCGATGTTGGACGAGGCGACGCGCGCGTCGCTCATTTCCACGACGCCCTCTTCACCGTGGCCTTTCTCGTCGTGCCCCTTCTCACCCTTCGCCTTTTCACCCTTGGCCTTGTCGCCCTGCCTGGCAGCCTTGGAGGTGGCCGCGGTCTGCGTGTCGGACTTGCTCGGTGCGGTGGCGTAGACGCCGGCGCCGAGCGCGAAGATCGCGGCGGCGCTCACCAGGACCATGATTGGCTTGTTCATCGTGCGCTCCCCCGCGCCAGTGCAAACGGATTGCCGACCAGCCCCTCGATGGTGGCGACGGCAACGTGGAAATTCTGCTGGGCTTCCTGCTCGCGCAGGCGCGCCTGCGCGACGCTGGCCTGCGCGTCGAGCACTTCGAGCAGCGAATAGCGTCCCTGCCCGTAGCCTTCGGAAATCGCGTCGGCCGCGTCCCTGGACTTGGGGATCGCGGTCTCGCGCAGGATGGCGAGTTCGCGCAGCGAGCCCTGCAGCGAGTCGTAGGCGCGGCCCGCCACCACGATCAGCATGTTGCGGTTGCCCTGGCGTTCTGCGGCGGTCTTGGCGAGGCTTTCCTGCGCAGAGAGGATGTTGCCCTGGTTCTGGTCGAACACCGGGATCGGCACCGACAGCGAAAGCCGAACGGCGTTGTCGCCGGTCTCACTGAAGCGGCGCCATCCGGCGGATACCGTGACGTCCGGATAGGGCTTCAGCCGGGCGAGCAGCAGTTCGGCGTTGCGCTGCGCGTAGATCGCCTTCCAGCGGACGAGCTGCGGATTCGCATCAATCGCCGCGACCACCGACTGGAAGGTCGGCGGCTTGCCGGTCGCTTCCAGCCGTCCGGAGACGGCCGCGAATTTCGGCGCGCTATCGCCCATCAGGATCGCCAGTTCACGGCGCGCGCTCGCGAGCGACGACCTGGTGCGCTCACGGTCGGCCTTGACCAGTGCCGATGCGACCTCGGCGCGTCCGGTCTCTGCGATGGATGAGGCGCCAGCTTCGACGCGCCTCTGCAACAGCGGCGAGATCTTGTCGATGGCCTCGATCTGTTCGTCGAGAATCTGAATCCGTCGCTGCAGGCCGAGCACGCTCACGAAGGCGATCGCGGTCTCGGACAGCACTTCAAGCCGGACGGCCTGGCGTCCGATGCCCGCAGCATCGAGGCCCGCCTGACCGGAAGCGATGCGCGCATCGCGCTTGCCCCACAGCTCGAACATCTGGCTGACCTGCAGCGTGGTCTCCGCCGAGCGGGTTCCCCTGTAGGCGCCCGAACCGAACGAATTGTCCTGCTCGTAAGAAATCTCCGGATTGATCAGCGCGCCTGACTGGATGCGCTGGCCGCGCGCGATCCCGACGTCACGCTCGGCGGCTGTCAGACGCGGACTGGCGGCAAGCGCGCGCTGCAGCGCAGCCCCCATGGTGAGGGTTTGCGAATGGGCTACCCCCGTCAGCGACGAACTGACGAACAGCACAGCCGCGCACGCAAAACGCGTGGCGATCTTCGAGAACATGATGGAAACCTGACGAATGACGGAGTCTGGGCGCCAAGCGCCCGGCGAGGACGGTCAGGTCAGGAATTTGGGTGGGGGAGGATCGATCCCGCGCGGCAGGCTGCCACGTTCGACATCATGGAAAACCGCAGTGCGGGTCTCGATGGAGACGGGCATCGCCGCGAAGACAAGCGGCTGTGCCGTCACAGAGAAGCAGCCGTGGCAGTGATTATCCGCGACGACTCCCTTGTCGGAATGGCCGATCGCCTTCTCCGCAAGCGAGACGATCGTCGCTCCGGACAGATTGGTCACATCGAATTCGCAGAGACCGTGCATGGCGCCGGCGAACATGTACGTCGCCAGCACGACCATCACCAACGCCCTGCGCGAGATGCGCAGCAGGCCATGGCGGAAGATGCGGGCGAAAATCGTCACTTTGAGCGTCTCTTTCAAACTCTGCGAGCGAGGTAGCACGGATCGGCGATTCATGTCGATCCGCAACAATGTAACAACATATGGTTATGCGCAGGGTACCGCATTGCCCGCGTGTTACCACGTTAACGAGTAACCAGATCGCAAATGTGGCAAGCGCGACGTCTGGCCACATGGTCATGATCGCTGGACGTGGCTGCAGGAGAGGAACTCAATCGGATGGGTTAAGTTCGCTTCAGCCAGTCTCACCGAGACGTGGAAAATTCGTTGCCCTGCATGCCATCTGTCCTGATCTGCCCGAGCAGGCTGTAGATGTCACCGAGCACCCAGAGGTCGCGCACCTTCGGCCCGTCGAACGAAAAGATAGGCGCTCCAAGCCAACCAACGAGCTTTCCTGTCGGCGGATTGCCGAACATCGCTTCGCGTTGAACGCCATGGAAGTAGACCTTGCCGGAAACGCGATTGCCCTCCTCGATCATCAGGAGAATGTCCGTCGTATAATTCTGCAGCACGCCGGTGACCCAGCGGACATAGTCGGCGAACTGGGCATGTCCGACCAGCACCGGTCCGAGCGATCCCCTGAAGGTGAAATCCTCATGGAAAATTTGCGGGATCAAAGTCACGTCCGCATGGTCCCACATATCCTTGTAGAAGGCGCGGACCACTTCCTTCTGCGGCGTGAGCGTCACGCCATCGAACGTCATTGGCTTTTCAAGATGATCGCTGCGTGTGTTCATCGCCCTCGGCCCGGCATGATGGGATTGAACAACAACACTAGCAATCGCAGGGCGGATTGGCGAAGCGTAATCCGCCACCATCGAGATGTTTGCGCAGCGGAATACGCTTCGCTGTTCCGCCCTGCAACTGAACGGCGACCCCCTCCTGCCCCTCACGTCAATCTTGCACACGGCCCAGGAAACCGGGAATATCCCGCCCAATTCAGAAACGCCCCCCGGGAGATTCCAGGCCTATGAAGTTCGATGACGTCATTCTCGGCCGCCGCAGCATCCGCGGCTACAAACCCGATCCGGTTCCCAAAAAGCTGATCGAGGAAATCATCAACCTTGCGATGCGCGCGCCGTCATCGATGAACACCCAGCCATGGAATTTCTATGTCGTCACTGGCGAGCCGCTCGACAGGATCCGCGCCGGCAACACCGAACGGATGATCGCAGGTATCCCGCAGTCACGCGAATTTCGCACCGGTCAGGCTTTCGGGGGTCATCACCGCGACCGGCAGGTCGGCGTCGCCAAGCAGTTGTTCTCGGCCATGGGGATCGCCAGGGACGACAAGGAGATGCGGCAGGACTGGGTGCTGCGTGGCTTCCGTCAGTTCGACGCGCCGGTCTGCGTGATCGTGACCTATGACCGCGTGCTGGACGGCAGCGACGATACGCCGTTCGATTGCGGCGCCGTGGCGACCGCGCTCGTCAACGCGGCCTGGTCGCGCGGCCTTGGCGCGGTGATCAACAGCCAGGGCATCATGCAGTCACCGGTGGTGCGCGAGCATGCCGGGATTGCGGACGATCAGGTCATCATGAAAAGCATTGCGCTCGGATGGCCCGATGACAGCTTTCCCGCCAATGCGGTGGTGTCCGAACGCAAGTCGGTCGAGGAAGCGACGGTGTTCGTCGGCTTCGACAACTAACGTGTCGCCTATTGCGGTCCGACTGTGCCGGTGTGTTTCAGGCGGGATGATCTGACCCAGCCTGTGACGCCGCCGCCCGTCGCACGCGCATACATCACCGAGGTCCACCCGTCGCGCGTTTCAGCATAAGCGACCAGATGATCCCTGGGGATGACAAACACACCGGCCATCGCGCAATGCGCGCTTGGCGCCGAATGGAATTGCAGGCGCCCCGTACCGGTGACGACGGCGCCGAGCGGCGGCGAAAAGATCGGCGTGTCTTTGGTACCGGTCCCGGGCTCGTTGCAGGCGGCGAATGCCGGAGACGCCAGGAGCGCCAGCGCGATCACCAATGCTTTCGACGTCACGTGCATTCTCCCGGGGCTGATTGAGTGACGCCGCGTCTCGATAGCGCTCACCATGGGTTGGTCGGGCAAAACGCGTTGCGGTTCAGCAAGCGCTGGGCGGATCGACGTTGCACGCGCCCTATGCGCGCAGCGCGGTTGACGTCCCTGCCTTTCCCGCGCATCCAGCCCCCAACGAGAAACCTGGGGGCGGAACGTGCTTTACCTGATCTGGGCGCTGCCCGCGCTGGCGGTGATCGGCGCCATCGCGAGCGGGCTCGCCGGCACGCTTCCCGCCTCGCTGATCGGCCTCGCCACGGCACTTGCGGTCGCACTGGCCACCGCCCCGCAACTGTTTGGGATCGCTGACGCTGGAACGGCGCTGCTGCGCGGCGCATGGATCGGCTGGATCGTCGTGCCCTACATTCTCGGCGGCTTGCTGTTCTGGCAAATGGCGATCCGCCCTGGCGACGCGGCCATGCCGGTCGAGACGTCGCTGCCGGATGCGCGAGCGCGGCGCCGCCTGCTGTTCACCGCCTGCTATCTGATCGGCCCCTTCGCGGAATCCGCGACGGGCTTCGGCATCGGCATCATGGGGACGATGGTGCTGATCCGCCGCCTCGGCTTGAAGCCGATCGAGCTTCTCGCCTTCTCGCTGATCAGCCAGACCATGATCGTGTGGGGCGCCATGGGCAGCGGCGCGGTGGTCGGCGCCGCCTTCGCGCGGACCGATCCCACGGCGCTCGCGCTACGCACCAGCCTCATCTACCTCGTGTTCAACATCCTGTGGCTGCCGATCTACTGGCGCATGGCGGAGCGCGCCGGCATCCATGCCGACTGGCGCGAGCGCGCCAGCGAAGCGGTCTGGCTGCTCGGCAGTCTCGGCCTCGCCATCGTCGCGACGGCGTTTCTCGGGCCGGAGCCGGCGATGCTGGCGGCGTTCGGGCCGGCCATCGTGCTGCGTTATCTGATCGACGAAAAGCCGGACCGCGCGGCGATCGCCGCTGCGGCACGGCGCATGCTGCCATTCACACTGCTGATCGGCTGGCTCGCGCTGACGCGCCTCGTGCCGCCGCTCAATCACCTCCTGCAGTCGTCCTGGAGCATCCAGCCTTTCGCAGGCGTGCCTATCTGGGCGCCGTTGTTTCACGCCGGCACCTGGCTGGTCGCAGCCGCCGTGCTGACCGCCCTGCTGCACGGCCATCAGCGGGCCTTCCCTGCGGAGATCGCAGCCGCCTGGAAGACCGGCCGGCTCGCCGTCCTTACGGTGATCGTGTTCTCGATGATGGCCGAACTGCTGTCGCGCTCTGGCATCGCCGGCGGCCTCGCCCGCGGCATGTACGACACGTTCGGGGTCTGGTCGGTGACGGTCACCCCGATGATCTCCGCCGTGTTCGGCGCGCTGGCCAATAGCGGCAATGCGGCCAACGGGTTGTTCATGCCCTCGCAGCTCAGCCTCGCCACCGAGGCCGGCCTCGACGTCGCCGCCGTCGTCGCGCTTCAGCATGCCGCTGCGCTGTCGCTCAACATGGTCTCGCCGGTGCGAATGTCGATCGTCTGCAATCTCGCCGGCACGCCCGGCCACGAGCGGGACGCCTATCGCGCGATGTTCCCCTTCGTCGTGGTCATCGCCGCGGTTCTGCTCGTGATCTCCGTCCTCATCGCCACCCGGCTCATATGAGGTTTGGTGGCTCGAATAAGTCGGAATCCGGTGTCGATCCCCTCAGCCGATCTTGAACTTGCTGTAAGCCTCGCTCGTGCAAATGATCACATGCTCGGCACAGCCGTTGGTCCGGTGCGGGTCGCAGAGATTTTCATAGTCCGGTGACGTCATCATCTCGATGAAGGCTGCAACGGAGGGATAATACACCAGCGCCAGATAGTCCCACTGCTGGTGATCCGGTTCGCCGAGCGCGACGGCCTTGGCGTCACCGGTCCACAGCAATGTGCCACCGCGGGCCTTGATCATCGGCACGGTCAGCGCGCTGTAACGCAGATAGGCATCCCAGCCCGACCCGTCACCGTCGAGCGAACGCTCGCGGAAGCGCATCAGATTGACCATGACGACCGGGCCCTGATGCTCCATCTCTTTGAGCCCCTTGATATTCAAGAGATCGACACCCATGCACAATCTCCTGTTTCAGCAAGCCGCGGGCAGATAAGCGAACACCGGTTAAGCCTCGGGATCGACATCGTCCAGGAATGTCGCTGTGGGTACGAAGAACAGCGTCCCTGTCACCGCGCGGCTGAAATCCAGCAGATGGTCGTAAGTGCCCGGCGGGTTGCCGATGAACATGTTCTCCAGCATCTTCTCAATGCGCTGCGGGGAACGGGCGTAACCAATGAAATAGGTGCCGAACTCACCTTTGCCTACCTCGCCGAACGGCATGTTGTCGCGCAGAATTTGAAGCTGCTCCCCATTCTCTTCAATCGACGTCAGGACATTGTGCGCATACGGCTTCTTCTCGGAATCGCGCTGTTCGATATCGGACAGCTTGTGCCGGCCGATGATGTTCTCCTGTTCCTCGACGGGCACCTTGTTCCATCGCGCGACGTCGTGCAGATATTTTTGCACGATCACGTAGCTGCCTCCGGCAAAGCCGGGGTCTTCATCGCCGACAAGGGTGGCCGCGTCAGCGGCCTGACCGACAGGGTTTTCAGTTCCGTCAACAAAGCCGATCAGATCGCGGTCGTCGAAGAATTTGAAACCGTGCACCTCGTCCACGGCCGAAACCGCGTCGGCGAGCCGCGACATGATGTGCGTCGCCAGCTCGAAACAGAGATCCATGCTCGCCGCGCGGATGTGAAAGAGGATGTCGCCGGGTGTCGAAACGGCGGTATGCACGCCGCGAATTTCGCGAAACGGATGCAGGTCTTTCGGACCCGGCGCTCCGAACAGCCGAGCCCAAGCCTCGGAGCCGACCCCCATGATGCAGGACAACTGCCCGTTGAGATTGCGGAAGCCCACGCCGCGCAACAGGCTGGACAGGTCGCCGCACAAGCCACGAACCGCCTTCTCGGGGGCCGGTCCGGGATTGATCGTCACGACCAGGAATATCGCCGCCCGCGTCAGCCTGGCAGCGACCGACTGGGACACGGGAGCCGGTAAGCTTGAAACCATGTTCGATCCATTCGATATCCGCTGTGTCACGCATCTTTAGCGCGACGAAGACAAGATACGCCGACACGCCTATTGCGGGCTGACATGCTTTGCCGGCAGCTTACCGCCATTCCACTGGCCGTCGATCGCCCGCTCGATCTGCGCGGCCAGTTGCAGCAGCAGCCCGTCATTGGCCTGACGCGTCTGCGCCTGGATGCCGAGCGGCAGCCCGTTTTCCTGCGCCGCGAGCGGCAGCGAGATGCCGGGGATGCCGCACAGATTGGCGAGCGGCGTATAGGCGAAATTCTTCCACAGGTTGGCGAACCAGTCATGGACCGACGGATTGGTGCTGGTGGTGAGATATTCCGATGTGCCGACCTTCGGTGTCGGCTTGGCGGTGATCGGCGTCAGGATGATATCGTAGCGCTCGAAGAAATTGCCGAACGCGCGCGAGGTCGTGTTGAACACCGCCTGCATCGCGTTGCGCTCGGTGTAGGACGTGTTCAGCCCGCTCTCCCAGATCTTGATGTTGATCGGCTCGAGCAGATCGAGCGTTGGCTTGTCGAGACCGAGCCGCGCCAGATGGCCGGCAATCACCTGCGCGAAATTGCTGATATAGCAGGTGGTCTGCGCGGCGAAGGCCTTGCGGAAATCCACCTCCGGCAGTGCCCATTCCACATGATGTCCGAGCCCTTCGAGCATCTTGCCGACGCGTTCAAGCTCGGCAACGAAATGCGGCGGCGCTTTGTAGTCGCCCCATTCATGCGACAGCGCGATGCGCAATTTGCCGGGATCGCGCTTGATCAGCTCGCTATAAGGCTCGGATGGCGACCAGAACGGCATGAATTCGCCGGGCGCGCCGCCGCGGCAATTGTCGACGAAAGCCGCAGTGTCGCGGACGCTGCGGCTGACGCAGCCCTGGATCGAGACCAACCCGGAGAGATCCGACAGCGCCGGCGCCAGCGAATAGACGCCGCGCGAGACCTTCAGGCCGATCAGCCCGTTGACGCCCGCGGGAATACGGATCGAACCGCCGCCATCGGTGGCATGCGAAATGGGAAGCACGCCGGCTGCCACCATCGCCGCACTCCCGGCGGAGGAGCCACAGGTGGTGTAGTCGGTGTCCCAGGGATTGCGGGTGACATAGAGCTTGTTCTCGGCCGAACTACAGACGCCGAATTCCGGCGTGGTGCTGCGGCCAATGATGTTGAGCCCGGCGCCGCGGATCTTGCCGGTCAGGAAGCTGTCCTGCGCCGGGCGATGCCCCTGCATGATCATGGAGCCGAATTCCTGCAGCCGTCCCTTCAGGGTCGGGCCGAGGTCCTTCATCAGGTAAGGAACGCCAGCGAACGCGCCCTCGACATTCATACCGTCCTTGGCAGGATCGGCAACCACGTCGTCGAACACTTCGACGACGGCATCGAGCGCAGGATTGGTGCTGGCGATGCCGGCCGCGGCCTGCGCCGCCAGATCGGCCGGCGTCAGGTCGCCCTTGCGCACGCGCGCGGCCAGCGCCACGGCGTCGTGTTTGGCCCATTCGTCCCAGCTCATCGCCAATGTCATGTCGCACGTCCAATTCGAGATTCGGTTGGTGCGAGCCTAGACCGGATGGAGCCTTGGCGTCATCCGCCGCCATCGCCACGGCGCAACATGCTTCGCTCGGCCCCAAAGATTGGCTAGGATTGTCCCATGAAGCTGAGCAAGAAATCCGGACGTCGCAGGGGACGAGGAGTTGCGGCGGCAACTGTCGGCCGGCCGCAGCATTAATGAGATCGCGCTGCGGTTGAAGCGATCACCCCTCGCCGTCAGAACCCGCATGAAGAAGCTCGGTATCCGCGAGCCCGGCTGCCGCAAGCGAGCCGACTTCCTCCGCGCGGCATTGATTGGTGTAGCGGATGGCGCGCACTTATCTGCCTTAATTGCTTTACAGATTCGCCGCCCAGCTTCTATGTTACCTGCACTCACTGAGGAGAATGTCAGCGAGCCGCATTCGCCGCCGAAGTGACCATGAAGCGTGATGAATCCCTGCCCCGCGAGCTTAGGCGACCGTGATGCGACTTCTGTTTTGTTGTCTGTTAGCCATTGGCTGCGTCCAGACGCATGCGTGGGCCAAGGATCCAACGCTCTTCAAGAAGCAGCTCATGTCATATGTAAATGCGAACGCAATGAGTTACCCAGCAGAATTGCCGCGCGAGCGTCTCCCCATCGATGTGCTTCTGGTGTTCTCGCTCGACCGGGACGGCAAGCTGTTGAAACCGAGAGTCGAAAAGGGAACGGGTTCTCCGAAGGTCGATCAGGATTTGCTGGAATGGTTGGCGAAGCTGCAGCCGTTCCCCACCATTCCGGCCGGTGAAGAGGCCCCCCAAGAGATTGGTTTGCCAATCCGGTTCGCGACCCGGCCAGGTGCGCAGAGTTACGAAGAGAATGAGAGAAAAATAAAACAGATGATCGGAAACGTCTGCAAGGGATGCTGACTCTGCCGCCTTTCGTCCTCCACGATTGGCACAATAAGGCCCACTTCACTCATCCGCCTATGGGCTTGAGTGATCAACAAGTCACCCGCAATTCCAGATCGGTCCGATCGGGGTTCGCGTCCAGCATGGGCCCATGCTGCCGCCATTGTACTGGCCGCGATAGAAGCCGGGCCGGCCGAAATAATACTTCTCGCCGTCGGACCAGCGGTAATAGACCGGAGTGCGGTCGATATACCAATGGCGCCGGTCGCGTTTGGCCATGCGCAGGTCCGCGCGCTTCTGCATGAACAGCGGAACGCTGTTGTTGAGCGGCTGGTGATAGCCCGGCAGGAAACCGTAGCCCTTCCATTGCTGCGGCTTCTTCTTGACCGGCGCCGCCAGCGCAGCGGCGGACGTGAGCGACAGGACGAGAGCAATCGATAGACACATGAATCGCGACATGCCCGCAGCATAGAGATTTGGCGCGCGGGCGGCCATTCAAATTCAGGTGCGCCGCGCTCACGTCGACACAGAGGAATCGTTGTGTCGTCCGTGACCTCGCCGCGCATCAGGAATCCACCCTAGGTTGCACTTCACGTGATCCGGGCTACACTCACGGAACATCACGCGAAAGCCATGCGGAGGTTATCTTGCCGTCGTATTTCGCTCCGGCGGCTTGCGCTACTATTTCTACTCGAACGAAGGACGGCCGCCCGAGCCGCCGCACATCCACATCAGGGGCAACGGCTGCGACGCCAAGGTCTGGATCGCGCCAGACATCCAGATCGCCGACAGTTACGGCTTCAACCCGCGCGAACTTTCGGCTATTCTGCGCACCGTTGCGAACAATCGCGACCTGATCCTGAAGGCATGGCATGACCATTTCGGCAACCAGCGTCCGTTTCGATGACGCAAGCATGTGGGTCGAACTGACCGACGGGCGAACGCTCGGCGTTCCCCTCGCCTGGTATCCGCGCCTGCTGAATGCCACGCCCGAGCAGCGCAATCAGGTCGAGATCGGCCGCCATGGTCTGCATTGGGAAGCCCTTGACGAGGATATCTCAATCGCCGGCTTGATCGCCGGTCGTGGTGACGTCACGCATCGCTCGGAGAGCGCAGCTTAGATCATCCAAAACGTTGGCGGCGTGCGGACGCTGATCACCTCGTAGGGTTTCGCGCCGACGCAGCGAAAGCGATGCGTGCGTCGGCTAGAAACAACAGGAATCGCTGGGAGTGAGGATGCGCCGTTCTTCGTGGACGTTCACCTCCCGCGAGTCATTGGCACTTGCACCCTGCCTCGCCTCGCAACGTGCCCCTGTGAAACACCTCCGATCGCTGCGACGCGATCCCCCGATCAGTTTCGGCTCATGTTGATGGTGACGTTCCGGATGTCGCCTTCGGACGATATCGAGAAAGACTGCTTGTTGCCGCGCGTCGAGAGCGACAGGCTGGCCGAGAAGCCCGGCGCGTCGATGACGGCCGAGATGAGGCCGCCGGACTCCCTGCCCGCGATGCTTCCGCTGATTCCGCGACTGGTTTCGCTCCATGTGCCGGCGATGGTCCCATCCTGGCTGACCACGTCGCTGTTGAGATCGAAGCGGTAGCTGTCGCTCGCACAACGCAAGCTTTGCAGAAGCCGCCTTTCGCCATTGCTGACCTGGTATGTCGCCTTGCAGCGAAGCCGCTCCTTCGATCCGTCGGACAGCGAGATCGCTCCTGCGCCTGCCCAGGATCCGGTAAGGCCTGTGAACGGCAACGACTGCGCCGCCGCCGAACCTGAGGCGGCGACGAGCAGGATCGACACCAGGGCAAGCCGGCGGGGCGAAACGATCTTGCGAAGCATGGAAAGTCTCATGAGGTCACTCCTGTTTCAGCACGCATGTGCCGGGTTTGAACGTCGCATCGCGCATCAGTTGCCGCTTGCGACTTGCCGCGTGATTGCTGTGTGTGACGCCGCCACGGAATCCTGATCGTCGGAGGGCGGGGATTTCGACCAGAGACGGTTGCCCCGCGCCCTCTCATAACCGTACTGGAACAGCGCGCGCATATAGGCGGTGTCGAAGCCGGACATCGGCGATGGCGGTCGATCGCCCTCGATATAGGTCAGATTGAATCCGAACTTGTTGCGGCGAGCGAAGGCATAGGTGTTGTAAAGGATGGAGCGTGTCTGAATCTTCGTCACAGTCGATGACGCCCGCGCAGCGATTTCGATGGTGGAATTGGGAATGACCTGAAATTCCCGTTCGATCTTGTTGTTGATCAGGACGTAGAGTTGCAGCTTCTCTGCCCTGGCGAATGTGGCGTCGCGCAGCAGGAAGGCCTCCGGCAATGTCAGGACAGGCGCGGTGACGCCGCCATCGACATGCATCTCCTCGAAGCGCTTGCCGTTCGCCTCCGCGGTCACCAGCATCGGCGGAAACACCACGGGCAAGCTTGCCGAAGCCGCGACAACATCCCGGAACAGGTTCAGTGCTTCGGGCGTACGCAGCGAAGCGATCCGTCCCATGTCCCAGATGGCGGTCCGCTGGGAGTCCAGATTGGTCGTGACGACGAACAGCATCCGCCCCTTCGCATGTTCGGCTGCGACAGCCGCGACAAAGGTCTCGTCGATATACTTCGCCACCAGCTCGCGTAGCCGCGTATTTCCGAACAGGCCAGAACCAAAGATCGCATTGAACGGATTGGGTGCATCGAGCAGGCTCGCGGCAACGCCGCTGGTGTAGACATCACGCAAGGTCGCGTCATAGTCGGGACCGAGAAATGCGAAGGGCGCGATCAGTGCGCCGGTGCTCACACCGGATACCATCGAGAACGACGGGCGCGTCCCTGCCTCGGTCCAGCCATTGAGCACGCCGGCGCCATAGGCGCCGTCCGCCCCGCCTCCGGACAGCGCCAGATAGGTTCGAGGCCCCCGCAACACGACCTGATTCTGACCGCTTCGGAATGTCGAGGCCGGTTCGTCCGCATAACGGCGCAGGTCCGTAAGATCGAGGACGCGCGCACTGGATGCATCCGCGGCGCTATGCGGCGTCCGTGGCAGTGACGAACATCCGGCGACCAGAAGGCTCAGCGCCGCAGCGACAAGCAACGAAACCGACGGCCGCCAACGATAGCCACGCATGACATGTTCGGTCAGGAGAGCGCTCACGGGTTCGACGCCCCGTCCATAGAACCGCGTCGCTGCGCGACCTGAAGGGATGCCGCCGCGGGTTGAGCGACGAGTTCGAGGTAGTCCCGGTGGATCGCCTGGACGGTCGTGCGCTCGTCGAACTTGACCCGCCAACTGCTCGGCGAGCCGCGGCCCACGATGACTCCCTGGCGATCGCCGTATTTGGGATGCCGCTCACGACCGAGAACGCTCATCCGGACACGGGCACCACGGAACAGTCGCGGCGGCGATGCGTCACTATCCGCATTCATCATGCAGCCCTCGCCCGGTCGGGCGCCTGATGGGCAATCAGTTTCGCTTTCGCTGTGGCCACGGTTTCGATCAGCTTGCGTCGCCGATCTGCAGTGCCGGCCACATCGGCTGGCAACGGAGACATCATTTTGAAAGCACTATGCATTTGACCGCGCGCGTTAAGTGAGCAATCACTCACTATTATTGACTGACTCAAAAGTCAATAGCACCCCTGCAAGGGATCGATTATCCTGCCCCCATGAATGCTGAGCTGAAGAAGCGCGCCCGACGAAAAGCGGAACGACCGATCGAGATCCTCGACGCGGCCTTCGAGGAATTCGCCAAAAACGGCTATGCGGCGACCCGGCTGGAGGATGTCGCCGCCCGCGCATCCGTCACCAAGGGCACGATCTATTTCTATTTCGAAACCAAGGAGCGCGTGTTCGACGAGATGATCCGATACAAGTCCCAGGCGTTCTTTCCCGAACTGGAAAGCTATGCCGGGACACTGGAAGGATCATACAACGCACGCCTGCGTGCGCTCATGGTCTTCGTGTATCGCAAGATTGCCGAGGACAGACCTTTCCGCGAAACACTCCGCTTCCTGATCGCCGACGGCTCCCGCTTCCCCGACCTCGTGGACCGGCACTATGACGAGTTCATGCGGCCGGTTATCGACCAGTTCCGGATGGTGATCGAGGCGGGAGTCGCGGCTGGTGAATTCCGCCCGTCGCAGGCCAGCACATTCACCGAGATCGTGATGAGCCCGGCGCTGCTGTTGACCGTGTGGTCACTGCTATTTGGAACGCGAAGGCAGATCGACGTCGCGGTCTTCACCGATGCCAGTATCGACCTGCTGATGCGAGGAATCGATACTTCCCGTTAGCCCGGGCGTGAGCTTAGGTCCTCAAAACGTCGGCGGCGTGCACGCACTGATCACTTCGCAGGGTTTCGCGCCGACGCAGCGAAAGCGATGCGGACGGCGGCTTTCGAAATAATAGGCATCGCCGGGATCGAGGATGCGGCGCTCCTCGTCGACGGTCACTTCCAGCCGGCCTGAGACCACGATGCCACCTTCCTCGCCATCATGCACCAGCGGCACCCGTCCGGTGTCGCTGCCCGGCTCGTAGCGCTCCTTCAGGATCTGCAGGCTGCGGCCAAACAAATTATCGCCGACCTGGCGATAGGAGATTGGCGTCTTGCCGATTTCGGTCAGTTCGTCGGAGCGGTAAAATGCTTTGCGCGGTCGGTCCGGCTCGATGGCGAAGAAGTCGGCGAGCCCCATCGGAATGCCATCGAGAATACGCTTGAGCGCGCCAACCGACGGGTTCATCTGGTTGGACTCGATCAGCGAGATCGTCGAATTGGTCACACCCGCGCGCTTGGCCAGTTCACGCTGCGACAGCTTGTGACGCCCACGCACGAAGCGCAGCCGTTCGCCTAGATCGATGGTCACGCCAAATCCCTGTTGCGAGTGTTTCGGATCGAACAAATATGACCCGGCCCATTCAATAAAATCAACAGGTTAATCAGATCGAGAAAAGGACTTGTTGCATTCGGGCGAACATGATCCAGATGCTGAATCAGCCAAGGGAGCCGCGCCGTGACCGTTCATCAGATTCCGAACACGCTACAACTCGAGTCGTTCTGGATGCCGTTCACGGCCAACCGCCAGTTCAAGGCGGCACCGCGCATGTTCGCATCCGCGCAGGGCATGTATTACACCACCGAAGACGGCCGCAAGGTGATCGACGGATCGGCTGGCCTCTGGTGCACCAATGCCGGCCACGGCCGCCGCGAGATCGCCAGTGCAGTTGAGAAGCAGCTCACCACCCTCGACTTCGCCCCCGCGTTCCAGATGGGCCATCCGCTCGCCTTCGAATTCGCCAATCGTCTGGCCGAGATCGCACCCGCCGGCCTCGACCGCATCTTCTTCACCAATTCCGGTTCGGAGTCGGGCGATACCGCGCTGAAGATCGCGCTGGCCTATCATCGCGCCAACGGCCAGGCCTCGCGCACGCGCCTGATCGGCAGGGAGCGCGGCTATCACGGCGTCGGCTTCGGCGGCACCTCGGTCGGCGGCATGGTCAATAACCGCCGCGCCTTCTCGTCAGCCCAACTACCCGGCACCGACCACATCCGCCACACCCACGATCTCGCACGCAACGCGTTCTCGAAGGATCTACCCGAACACGGCGCCGAACTGGCTGATGACGTCGAACGGCTGGTCGCGTTACATGGCGCCGACACCATTGCCGCCGTCATCGTCGAGCCGGTGCCCGGTTCGACCGGCGTGCTGCCGCCGCCGAAGGGCTACCTGCAGCGCCTGCGCGAGCTCTGCACCAAGCACGGCATCCTGCTGATCTTCGACGAGGTCATCACCGGTTTCGGCCGTCTCGGCACGCCTTTCGCCGCAGATTATTTCGGCGTGACGCCGGACCTGATGACCACCGCGAAAGGCATCACCAACGGCACCGTGCCCTGCGGCGCCGTGTTCGCTAGCCGCAAGATCTATGACGGGCTGATGACCGGGCCGGAAAGCCAGATCGAGCTGTTCCACGGCTACACCTATTCGGCGCATCCGGTCGCCTGCGCCGCGGGCATCGCGACGCTGGACATCTACAAGAGCGAGGGACTGCTGACGCGCGGTGCCTCGCTGTCCGACTACTGGCGCGATAGCCTGCACGCGCTCCGCGACCTGCCCAATGTCATCGACATCCGCAATTGCGGCCTTATGGGCGCCGTCGAACTTGCGCCCCGCAAGGATGCACCGGCTGCGCGCGGCTATGACGTCATGGTCGACTGCTTCAACCGCGGCCTCTATCTGCGCCAGAGCGGCGACGCCTTCGCGATGTCGCCGCCCTTGATCGTCGAGAAGAACCAGATCGACGAGATCGTTTCGATCCTGAGCGACGCCATCAAGCGCGTCGCCTGAGTCCACACACCGTCTGATCCAACACGGCCCGGATGAAGCGCCTGCTTCATCCGGGCCTTTGTTGTTTAAGAGATCCGGTCGTCAGTCAACTTGCGCTGCCATGCGCCCGCGCGCACATCCGTGTCACATGATCCACGCTCATCACCGGCGTCGGCGCAACGGTGTCGCTCGAACCTGTGCTGGTCGTCCATGAGAGACCGCCGAGCGACGCCATGACAGGCGCTATGGCAAAGCGCGACATCATCGCGACATTCACCATCGCCGGCACGTCGACGCGGGGATGGCTGACGATCGCGTCCACGATCAGGCCGAAGGCGGCCAGTCCCAATGTTCGCTTGCGAGATCTGATTGAGGTCTTGCGGAATTGGATCGGCATCGCGGGCTCATGGGCTTGAGGATGCGCACGCACCAAGGTGGGAGTGCGCCGACGCGTCGACGTCGCGCGCCATTTTAGCGATCAACTGTGACCATCCGGTCTGATGCCGCGAACAACAAAGCTCGCAACCGATCACGTCGCGACGAGTCGCCCGATATCGGTCATCACATCTTCATGAGGACGGGCACCTCGGACGTGGCGAGCAGCCGCCGTGCTTCGTGTCATCCGGACAGCGTCTCGATGACCCGGCAGTCACCGACCCTGCCATGACTGCACTCTTCCACCATGCGCTTCAATTCTCCGCGTAAAGCGGTGAGTTGCGCAATCCGGCGCTCGACGTCCGACAGGTGCCGGCGCGTGATCCGATCGACCTCTGCGCAAGACTGATCGGGTCCCTCGCTCAGGGTCAGCAATTCGGCGATGTCGACGATCTCAAAGCCGAGCTCGCGTGCGTGCCGGATGAAATTCAAACGGGCGACATCCTCCGGGCGATAACGGCGCTGCTTTCCCTCCGTCCTCGTGGGCGCGGCCAGAAGGCCAATGCCCTCATAGTAACGGATCGTCGGCACCTTGATGCCCGTCAGACGCGACGCTTCTCCGATTGCGTAATCCATTTTTCCCTTGAACCTCTAGTCGCTAGAGATTGTACGCTTGTCTCACATTGAGAGGAAGCCGATGTCCGACAAGACCTGTTGCACCACCGACACCTGCTGCGAGCCGCCGCCCATCGATTTTTCGAAGGCGAACGCGAAGCCTGTCTCCCCGGCGGCCTGCGAGACCGAGGCATGCGGTTGCTCCGGGGGCGTTCCGGTCTTCGACGGCGTCGATCCCCGCTACAAGCGCGTGCTGTGGACGGTCATTGCCATCAACGGCATCATGTTTCTTGTCGAGATGATCGCGGGACAAATCGCGGGATCGCAGGCGCTGAAAGCGGATGCGCTCGACTTCCTCGGCGATACCGTCACTTACGGGCTGAGCCTCGCGGTCATCGGCACCGGCATCAGGACGCGGGCAACGGCGGCTTTGTTCAAGGGCCTTTCGCTCAGCGTCATGGCTCTGTGGGTGTTCGGTTCGACCGTCTATCACACGCTTATCCTCGGCGTTCCAAGTGCCGAGGTCATGGGCGCGATCGGCTTCCTGGCGCTGGCAGCCAACCTCGCCTCGGTGCTGCTGCTGATGCGTTACAAGGACGGCGATGCCAATGTGCGCTCTGTCTGGCTGTGTTCCCGCAACGACGCCATTGGCAATGTCATTGTCATGTTCGCAGCCCTGGGAGTCTGGGGCTCGTCGAGTGCGTGGCCGGATCTGGCGGTGGCCGCCGTGATGGCCTTCATCTTTCTCTCCTCCTCGGTGCAGATACTCCGTCAGGCCTGGGCTGAATATTCCGAACAGCCCGCGCGCGCCGGTGTTTCAGGGCGTTCCTGAGTCTGACATGCCATCTCTTCATCGCCGGCATCCTCGCCCCGCGGCGACAATTCTGAACATAATCCTTGACGCCAATCCATTCCAGTATATATTCCCATCCATCCCGCTCCACTTGAGGGAGCGTTACCGGGACGCCGACTGGCGCGGGGCGGGATGTGGCGCCTGCGGGCGGGAGGAAGACGTTTCCTCACGCACTCGGGAGGCCTTGGGTCACCGTCCGGCCCCACTACGGGGGTCTGCCACTCATGCTGGCTGGACGTGGCATTGGTGAACGGCGGGAAACCGTCGGGATCAGCGGAGTGCGGAGCTCTGCGCCTTTGCCCGGAAGAACGGTCCCGGGGACAGAAATCGCCACGGTGGAGCGTCGAAAGGCGTTTCCGCGGCCTCTGTGGTCCGGCGATCCGGACAGCACGCTGCGGCACTGTACCCAAGTCGCGCCTTTCGGCGCTTCATCTCCCTCATTCTTGAGGGAGACCACCGGGACTGCCACTCACGCGCTCAGGCGCGGGCATCGATGGCGTACGCCCATCCCCTCACCTGCATCACAGCAATCAACAAGGTCGTCACGGGAGGTCACATGCTCCTTGGTCACAAGCATCCGCGTCTCACATCGACAAATTCCACGCTGCGGCAGCAGACGTTAGCGGCCTTTCGTCTACTTTCCCCGTTACCATGCGATGCGGTAGCCTGCCTACGGGACTCTGCATTCCGCGACATCCGTCGCGGCGCAGAACGGGCAGACAACAAGAAGAACGGTCTGCGATTCGAGGCAGGCGCTTTGGCGCTCCCGCCACCTTGGAGCGCGCCGGCAGTCGAGGAAATGACATGATGAAGAGCTTCGTCCGCGCCGCGAGCGTGATCGCCGTGATGGCCGCCTGCGCCGGCAGCGCCGAGACTGCCTTTGCGCAGAGCTGGCCGAACCGGCCGATCCGCATGGTCGTGCCCTATACGCCAGGCGGCTACACCGACCTGATGGCGCGCCTCGTTTCCGAAAAGATGTCGGCGGCGCTGGGCCAGCCCATCGTCATCGAGAACAAGCCGGGCGCCAATGCCGCCATCGGCACCGACGCCGTCGCCAAGGCAGCCCCCGACGGCTACACCTTCGGCACCGTGATCGCGGCGCATTCGGTGAATCCGACGCTCAATCCGAAGCTGCCCTATGATGCGATGAAGGACTTCACTTACGTGTCGCTGACCTCGGTCGCGCCGCTGATTTTGATTGCGACGCCGTCCCTGCCGGCCAAGGACATGAAGGAGTTCATCGCGCTCGCCAAGGCGAAGCCCGGCTCGCTGAACTTCGCCTCGTCAGGCATCGGCTCGGCGGCGCATCTGACCATGGAAATGCTGAAAAGCCGCGAAGGCATCAACCTGCAGCACATTCCTTACAAGGGCACATCCGGCGCGCTGCAGGATACAGTCGGTGGCCAGATCAATGTGATGTTCGACGTCATCGGCCCGCTGATGTCGCAGGTGAAGTCCGGCAATGCCAAGGCGCTCGCCGTCGCCGCCAAGGAGCGCGTCCCGGCGGCCGGCGACGTGCCGACCATGGCGGAAGCCGGCGTGCCGGATTTCGTCTCCGGCACCTGGTCCGGCATCATCGCGCCCGCAGGCACGCCGAAGGAGATCGTGGATCGCGTGGCGGCGGAGGCAAAGAAGGCGCTCACCGATCCCGACCTGAAGAAGAAGCTCGACGATCAGGGTATCGTCCCCATGGGCACCACCCCGGATGAATTCCGCGCCTTCGTCACCGACGAAATCGCGCGCTGGAAGAAGGTGATCACGGACGCCGGGATCAAGATGGAGCAGTAAGAGCCAACCTCGTCATTCCGGGACGCGAGCGCCACTTGGCGGTCGCGGACCCGGAATCTCAAGACGAGAGTTCCTCCTTCCGCGGCGCTGAAGAGTGATGAACACTTGGAGATTCCCCGCCACTCCAATTGGAGTGGCCGAGGTTCGGGCCGAACCGCTTCGCGTTTCGGCCCGAACCGGAATGACAGCGTAAGGCCTTTCAGCTTTCGCTGCGCGTTTTCAGAATCGCCAGATGCACGAAATGTAGCTTTCCCCTCACCGCTTGCGTCAGGTGAAACGGATAAGCGTCGCTCATGCCCATCGAACGATTGAGTTCGTTCATGCTGTAGGACACAGCATCCCACAGCGACAGCAACGCTTCGAAGTCACGCTCGAGATAGGGATCGTCCAGCGTATGGCGCGAGCGTTCGTCCAGTGACAGCGGCAGCGACGATGCGGTATCCAGCGTCGAGACGATGTGCAGGAAATGCGCGAAGGTCTCGGCCCAGTCTTCCCACGGATGCGAGGTCGCATATTCGCTAATGAAGGCACCGCTATTCCACGAGCGATCGGCGCGATTGTGATAAGCCGCGAGTGCCTCGCCATAGTCGCGCGTTTCATCGCCGAAGATCATCCGGAACGGACCGATGAGCTGCGACTGATCGACCAGCGCTTCCCAGTAAAAATGCCCGACCTCGTGGCGGAAATGCCCGAGCAGCGTCCGATACGGTTCGCGAAATGCCGCGCGGCGCGCCTCGCGCTCGGCATCGTCCGCTTCCGAGAGGTTCATGGTGATCAGCCCCGACAAATGCCCGGTCATGATCGGATGTCCGGCGGTCTCGTCCGAGAGAATGTCGAACGCGATATGCGCGCCGCTCGACACAGCAAGGGGCAGTCTGAGCCGCATCAGGTCGTAGGTCAGACGCCGCTTGGCTTGCTCCACCCGCTTCCAGAGCGCGACATTGCGATCGGACACCAGATTAGGAATCGTGCGCGTAAGCCGGCAGGAAGGACAGAACGGATCGCTCTCATCCGTGGCCCAGTTGCAGGCGATCAGATCGCGATTGGCACAGGATATGGCCAACGCGGCGCTGACGACATTGGACTGCGCGGTGTCGAAGATCAGCGCCTCGCCGCATTGCACGCAATCGCTCTGCTCGAAGAACACGCGCGTCTGGCAGCTGGGGCAGATCAGTTGTTTCATGGGTGAAGTCTAACCCGAAACGGCCGGGATGGTTCAACACGCTCGCAACATTCGCCGCCCGGCCGTGCCTGTCATGCGCGAGGCCGGCATGCAGGAATGACACTTGAGGGATCTGCCCAAATCGCGTTTCAATCCAGGCGTTCAGAAGAACCAATAAGAATCAGACCGGGAGGCCATCATGAAGACGCTCGCAGGAGCCATCTGCGCTCTGACGCTACTTGTTGCAGGCAACGCGCAGGCGCAGACCGTCAAGGATTTCCTCGTGCAGGCCATGGCCAAATGGACCGCGCCATTCGAGCCTTTTCAGCTCATCGACAACATCTATTATGTCGGCACCGACGGCATCGCGGTCTATATCATCAAGACTTCCGACGGCCTCATCCTGATGGACACCGGCGTCCCGCAATCGACCGGGATGATCAAGGAGCACATCGCAAAGCTCGGTTTCAAGGAAACCGATATCAAGATCATCCTCAACAGCCACGCCCATTTCGATCACACCGGCGGTTTTGCGGAGATCAAGAAGGACACCGGTGCGCAACTGATCGCAGGCTTACGGGACAAGCCATTGCTCGAGAGCGGCACCTATCCCGGCGATGAAAAGAACACCGATATCGGTTTCCCGCCGGTCAAGGTGGATCGCACCGTCACGGAAGGCGACAAGGTCACGCTCGGCGGCACCACGCTGACGGCGCATGCAACGCCCGGCCATTCGCCAGGCTGCACGAGCTGGGAGATGACCGTAAAGGACGGCAGCGAGAACCGTGAGGTCCTGTTCTTCTGCAGCGGCACCGTGGCGCTGAACCGGCTGGTCGGCAATCCGACCCATGCCGGCATCGTCGACGACTATCGGTCGACCTATGCGAAGGCCAGGGCGATGAAGATCGACGTGCTGCTCGGACCGCATCCGGAAGTCTATGGCATGCAGGTCAAGCGCGCGGCGATGAAGGACGGCGCACCGAACCCGTTCGTGAAACCAGGCGAGCTTGCCACTTACGCTGCAACGCTCGAACAGGATTTCGACAAGCAGCTCGCCAAGCAGACGGTTGCGCTGCAGAACGGTAAATAACGACAGGGCACTGCGGCGAGCGATTTGTCGCAAGCCGCAGCCGTTGTCGGCGGTTGCGGTCGGCTGGTAGTTTTGCGCGTCACATGAGGTGCGCCATGGAACTCGCCTGCCCCTGCAACGCTGTCAAACTCCGGATCAGTGCCGATCCCATCGCTCATTTCTGGTGCCACTGCGCCGACTGCCAGACCGTTCACGGCGCGGCTTATGTGGCCGAGGCCGTCTATCCGGCTGACGGCGTTGAAGTCGTACAAGGCGACACGACGTCGTTCGCGCTGAAGACGACCCCGCGCCTCAGTTGCGCAAAATGTGCCACGCGGCTGATTATCGAACTCGACGGGATCGGCATGCGCAGCATCAACGGCTATCTGCTCGGGGATGCGTTCAAGCCGAGCCTGCATATCAATTGCAGCGAGGCGATTGCTCCGGTCCGCGACGGCCTGCCACATTACGCTGCCATGCCCGCGGCGTTCGGCGGCGACGACCGAATGGTGGACTGGTAAACAGCCGAGGTTTTCCTCGCTAGGGCAGCGCCAACAGTCCCGCCGCGACAACCATAGTCGCCAGCGCGGACAGCGCCAGCGACCAGTGGATCCCGATCATGCTGCCGACGACGCCGACCGAGATGCCGCTGAAGGCACGCAGCCCCAGGCTCGCCATATTGAACAGGCCGATGACGCGACCGCGCTTGTCCAGGGGCGCATCGAGCTGCACGAGGCTCTGCGCCATGGCGTTGAACGACAGTTCGAGGAAACCCGCCGCAAACAGGAACACCAGCGCGATGGCGTAATGACCGGTCAGCGCGAAGATCGCCAGCGCGCCGCACCAGAGCAGCGCCAGCAAGATCGCCGTGCGCGGCTTCGGCGCCAGCAATTGCCTGCCCTCCAGCGCCAGGCCGGCAAGCAATCCGCCCGCTGCGTCAGCCGCCAACAGCATGCTGTAGGACATGCCGGGATCGCCATGGCCGAGATCACTGGCGAAGCCCGGCATCTGTGAACTATAGGCGTTGCCGACGAAGAACGATGCCGCGCCGGCCAGCGCGATCATGGACACGATCACTGGACGGTGGCGAACGTCGCGCATGGTCTGGACGATGTCCGCAAAGCCCCGCACGGCGCGCTGAGGCGCGGGCGCGCCGGTGCGAAAGCGCGGACCATAGGGCGCCTTGATCAGCCACAGCACCAGCGGCAGATAGAAGATGGTGTTGAGCATGATGCCATAGGCCGGCCCTAGCGCGAGCAAGATTACGCCGCCGACCGCAGGCCCGACCATGACGCCGAGATAGCGCGCCATGGCGTTCAGACGCACCGCGCTCGGCAGGTCGGCGGAACCGACGACGTCGTAGAGCAGCATCTGGTTCGGCGTCTGCCACAGCACGCCAGCACAGCCATGAATCACCAACAGCACCATCGCCTGCCACATCTGCAGGCTATCGGTGACAAAGAAATAGCCCCAGCCCAGCGATGCCAGAATGAACAGCGCCATGCCGCACTGGATCACGCGCCGCGGGTCGAAACGCTCCGCCAGCGCGCCAGACGTGACTGAGAACAGCAGGAACGGCAGCCAGTGCGAGACGATGGCGAAACCACCCAGCGCGGGCGACTGGAATTTCTGAAACACCACCCAGTAGCTGATCACATGCTCGATATTGTCGGCCATCATGGCCAGCACATAGGTGATGAATTGGGCGCGGAATCCCGGGTGATGGAGCGCCGCGAAGGATCGTTTGGTGGGCGATGCGCCGACGGTCTGCGCTGGGGTGTCGCTCATCGGGAGGGGAATCTTCGGACGGAGGGAAACGCCGCCATCGGCAATTACGGCGCAGACTCGTTACATCGCATGTCTTCGCCCGGCACAAGGCGGCTTCCGGCATAGGACGCCTCGCCATCTTGCATGCAATTGCATTCATCCCTACCTGTCCCCGGCAACCATCAACCCTGCCCCTTTTCCGGAGCCAGCCTGACATGACCGACGCCCCCTACACGCCTCCCAAAGTCTGGACCTGGGACAAGGAAAACGGCGGCAAATTTGCCTCGACCAACCGGCCCATCGCCGGCCCCACCCATGAGAAGGAGCTCCCGGTCGGCAAACATCCGTTCCAGCTCTATTCGCTGGCGACGCCGAACGGCCAGAAGGTCACGATCATGTTCGAGGAACTGCTTGCTGCCGGCCATACAGGCGCGGAGTACGATGCATGGCTGATCCGGATCGACGGCAACCAGTTCGGTTCGGGTTTCGTCGATGTCAATCCGAACTCCAAGATCCCGGCGCTGATGGATCGCAGCGGCGACAAGCCGTTCCGTATCTTCGAGTCCGGCGCGATCCTGGTGCATCTCGCCGAGAAATTCGGCGCCTTCCTTCCAAAGGACGGAGCCGAACGGGCCGAAACCCTATCCTGGCTGTTCTGGCAGATGGGCAGCGCGCCGTTCCTCGGCGGCGGCTTCGGGCACTTCTATGCCTATGCGCCCAGCAAGATCGAATATGCCATCGATCGTTACGCCATGGAGACCAAGCGCCAGCTCGACGTGCTCGATCGTCAATTGGCCAACAACGAATTCATCGCCGGCAAGGATTACAGCATCGCCGACATGGCGATCTTCCCCTGGTATGGCGGCCTTGCGGAGAGCGCCATCTACGGCGATGCCGGCACGTTCCTCGATGTGCAGAGCTACAAGAACCTGCAGCGCTGGACCAAGGCGATCGCAGCACGTCCTGCCGTGAAGCGCGGTCGCATGGTCAATCGCACCTCGGGCGACCCGGCCGGCCAGTTGCGCGAACGCCATGACGCCAGCGACTTCGACACGAAGACGCAGGACAAGCTCGAAGCGAAGAGCTGAGACGAAGACTTCGAGTTGACGTCGCTTCAGCCCGGAATCGAAAAGCCCCGCGCGCGCGGGGCTTTTGCACGTCTGGATGCGTGAGGCAGCAGCCTCAGCCCTTCATGCACTTGTTGACCGATGAGGTCTTGGCGGCGCCGGCCAGTGGCTTGCCCTCGGCGCTCTTGGCGTTGTCCTCGCAGCACTTCTTCATGAAGCTCTTCTTGGCAGCGCCCGCGAGCGGCTTGCCGTCGCCGCTGACGGCGTTGCAGGATTGCGCCATTGCGGGCGCAGCACTGAACAGGCTCAAGAGAACGAGGACAGACAGACGTTTCATGGACCGACTCCCGGTTTGTTGGAGCTGCAGCCTAGCGCAACCACGGGCTCTCGCAAGACCGGCTATGCATCACGTGCCTACCGCTTAAACGCTATGTCGCGGCGCAGCGATTTCGCCGCGCACAGAGGCAACGCCCATCTCGAAACTGTCAGCGATACGGCGCGCGCGGATCATGAAGGCCTCGGTGACCTCAGCCGGAAATATCTCGCGCGCGGTCTGTTCGAACAGCAAAAGCCAGCGATCGAAATGTTCGCCCTTCAGCGGCAGCACGAGATGTGGACGCATTGGCCGGCCATTGTAGCGGCCGGTCTTCAGCATCATCGACGACCAGAAATCGCTGATCTGCGCGATGTGATGATCCCAGTCGGTCACGGCGCTGTTGAAGATCGGCCCCAGCAAATCATCCTCGCGGGCACGGCCGTAAAAGGTCTGCACCAGAAGCGCGATATTTTCTTCATTCAGGGAGGGCTGGAAGCTGGTGAAGCCGATTTCGGAGGTCTGCGTCATGCGCCCTGATGTAGGCGACGGCGGCCAGCTCGGCAACCGCCATCGCCCGAAATCCGTTTTGCAATTGATCCAGCGCAAGCTCAGTTGCGACGACCCGCCGTCTGCGTCCGTTCCATCAGGTCCCCTTCCGAGCGAACGCCATAAAATGCCTGCAGGAGCATCCCCCGACGCAACTTCCCGGGTGTGATGGAGCGGCACCCAGAATTCTTATAGAGCTGCCGAACTCCTCGGAGAGACCGTCCGGCGTCGCATTCGCCAACACCCGGTACTCTCCGGCTTTTTGCGATAGGATGACGCTGATAACCGTGCCCCGAAACCGCAAGGACACCTTCACTTGCCCGAAGCTCTCCTCTCCGCCCGCTCCGGCGAGTTTCCGACCTTTGAAACCTCGGATTTCGCGGGCGAAGGCTCGTTCTACTTCGACCTCGTACGACTGGAGGACCGCGACGACATCCCGCGCGGTTTCCTGCACCGGCACAACTACTACCATCTGCTCTGGATGACCCGGGCGAGCGGCACGCACACACTCGACTTCGCGCATTTCGACGTGCGCGACCACTCAGTGTTCTTTCTTTCGCCGGGCCAGGTCCATGCCTGGACGTCATCGGTCAAGCCTCACGGCTACGTGCTGAACTTCAGCACCGACTTCTTCGCGCGGATGTTTCCGCGCGCCGAAGATGTCGCGAAACTTCCGTTCTTCCACCCTGCGCGCGGCAACAGCGCGCTCTATCTCACGCAGGCTCAGCATGACGGCATGCTGCCACTGCTCTGCGAGATGGAGCGTGAGGCACGCGATCGCCAGCCGGGATTTCCCGATGTGGTGCGGGCCAGCCTGCTGATCCTGCTCACGCGCCTGCGCCGTGTGTGCCCCGACAACGAGCCCGCCGGTGGCGTTGGTCCACACCAGGCGCTCGCGCGCCGTTTCGCGATGCTGGTGGAAACGCACTACCTGCGCTTCGGTACCATCGGCCAGTACGCCGAGGCGCTTGGCGTGAGCGAGCGCCAGCTCAACGATGCGGTCAAGCGCACTGTGGCGCGCACGGCCAGCCAGGTGGTGCAGGAGCGCGTGGTCCTCGAAGCCAAGCGCTGGCTCAGCAACACCGAAACGGGCATCGCCGAGATCGCGTTCCGCCTCAATATCGAGGATCCGGCCTACTTCGCGCGCTTCTTCAAGAAGCAGACCGGCCTCACGCCGGGCGACTTCCGGAGGAAGCATTGCCGTCCACTGGACTGACACGCGAAAAAGTCCAACACAACGTCTGATCCGTCCTAGCGCCGTCGCCGCGCGGCTGCATAGAGTGTCCCGCATGGACGCCTGACCGGGCGCTGCCATCGCCACCTGCGCGTTTGTATGCGCAGGTCGGCATGGCATGACGCCCACCGCCACGACCGCCCCGCATCTGCGGAGAGCGCCGTCGGCAGGACATAAAAACAAGAGGCAGAGGAAACAAAATGCACAAAGCAATCATCCCGTTGCGGAGCCTCGTCGTGGCCGCAGCATTGGCCCTCACCTCAGTCAGCGCGATGGCCGATTATCCAGAACGTCCCCTACGCGTGATCGTGCCGTTCGCCGCCGGTGGTGCCACCGACGTGATTGCGCGCACCGTGGCGCAAGCCATGTCGGTACGGCTCGGCCAGTCGATCGTGGTGGAAAACAAGGCCGGCGCCAACGGCAATATAGGCGGTGCCGCGGCGGCGCGCTCGGAGCCCGACGGCTATACGCTGCTGATGGCCACATCGAGCCACGCGATCAATGCATCGCTCTACCAGAAGCTCAGCTACAGCCTCACGCGCGATTTCGCGGCCTTGTCAAACCTGGCGTCGGTGCCCCTGCTGCTGGTGGTGCACCCGTCGGTACCGGTCAATTCGGTGAGCGAACTCGCCGCTTACGCCAAGGCCAATGCCGCGAGCGTCAACTATGCATCGGGCGGCGTGGGCACCGCGTCCCATCTGTCCGGCGAGCAGTTCAGCACACTGGCTGGTGCGAAGATCACGCACGTCGCTTACAAGGGCGGCGCGCAGGCGCTCAACGATATGATCGGCGGTCAAGTGCAGATCATGTTCGCCAACCTGCCCGAAGTTCTCTCTCTGGTGCAGAGTGGCAAGCTCAAGGCGCTGGCGGTGACGGGCAGCACGCGTCACGCCGCCTTGCCCGACGTGCCCGCTTTCTCAGAAACGCCGTTCCCCGGCATGAACGCGCGCTCGTGGTTCGGCCTGTTCGCACCGGCCGGCACGCCCCCCGCTATCGTCGAGAAGCTTGCGCAGACCATTGTTCAGAGCGTGGCTGACCCCGCTGTCCAGGAGCGGCTCAAAGGGCTCGGCGCCGACCCCGTCGGCGACGATCGGGCAACATTCCAGAAATACGTGAACGACGAGGTGGCGCGCTGGGCCGTGCTTGTCGCGCAGTCCGGCGCCACCGCCGAATGACCCTATTGATCCGCCACCGCTCGAGGAAACCCCATGCTGCTTGACGTTCGCACCTACACCTGCCGCCCCGGCACGATCAAGAAACACTTGGCGCTGTATGCCGAGCACGGTTACGAGATCCAGAGCCGCCATCTGGGCAAGCCGCTGGCCTACATGCAAACCGAGACCGGCAACGTCAACAGCTACATGCACATCTGGGTCTATGACAGCCCAGCCGATCGCGAGGCCAAGCGCCAGGCGCTGCAGAAGGACCCGGCCTGGGCCGACTACCTGAAGATCAGCGCCGAGGCCGCCTATCTCATCAGCCAGGAAAACCAGTTGATGACGCCAGTGTCCTTCTTCAAGCCGTAGGCGGACCTGCAGTCGCGCATCTGACTGCCGAACCTATGATGCGCCGCATTCTTGATGCCGCGCATCCCTTCTGTTCATCAGGTGGATGCCACGCCTGCGGGCCCGGCAGCCGCGGAGCCTGCTGGAGCATGATCCCGAAAAGTGGACACCGGTTTTCGGACAAGATCATGCTCTCATAGAGAAAATAGCTAGAGTCTGATCCATCGAAGATGGATCAGACTCTAGCGCAAGCTCAGTTGCGATAGGATGGATCGACCCGGTCGAGCTTGCGGAGCAGCGCCGGCCAGGCCAGTTCGCCGCTGAGGCCCGGAACATTGTCGCGCGGCTTCATGCGGTCATAAGTGTCCTGCAGGACCTTCTGCGGCGGCGTGATCAGCTTGGTGTTGCATGACAACGCTGCAACCTGAACCTGACAGGCCCGCTCCATCCGGAACAGCACGTTGAAAGCCGCGGCGATGGTCTTGCCCACCACCAGCAGGCCGTGATTACGCAACACCATCGCCTCGTGATTGCCGAGATGCGCGATCAGTCGTTCCCGCTCTTCTGGATTGTCCGCGATGCCCTCGAAGTCATGATAGGCGACATGAAGGAAGCGCATGCAGGTCTGCGCCACCGGCAACAACCCGCATTCCATCGCCGATACAGCCATGCCGGCCACTGTATGAGTATGCGCGACGCAATCGACATCGTGACGCGCCATGTGGATGGCACTGTGGATCACAAAGCCCGCAGCATTCACAGCGTAGTCGGACGCGTTGAACAGCGTGTTGCCGTCGAGGTCGATCTTGACGAGGCTCGACGCATCGATCTCCTCATAGAGCATGCCATACGGATTGATCAGGAACTGATCTTCCGTTCCCGGCACGCGGCAGGAGATATGGTTGGCGATCATCTCGGTCATGCCGTACATCGCCGTGAGACGGTAGCAGGCCGCGAGATTGACGCGCGACTGCCACTCCTCGGGACTGACCTGATCCTGCACCGAACGGACGACTTTCACGGCGGGTGAGCTGACGGCTGCATTCATTGATGTTCTCCCTTGATCTTGTTCATGCGGTCAGTCGACCGTGATGTTGGCTTCGCGAATGAGTTTGCCCAAGCGGTCGCGCTCGTTCTTCACATGGGTTTCGAGTTCTGCCGGCGTCATCGGCCACGGCTGATTGCCGATCGGCTCCATCTTCTTTGCAAATTCCGGCGTCTTGACGATGCGGGTGATGGCGGCGCTGAGCCTGTTCAGCACCGGCTGCGGCGTACCCGCGGGCGCGAAGACTGCGAACCATGTCGCGCCGACGATCGAGGGGAATCCGAGCTCCTTGAAGGTCGGCACATCAGGCAATTGCGGAAGGCGCTCCTCGGACAAGACCGCCAGCGCGCGGTACATGCCCGCCTTGTGGTTTGGCACGGTATTGGTCAGTGCCTCCACATTGCTGTCGACGATGCCCGCAAGCATGTCGTTCATCGCCGGCGCAGCACCGCGATAGTGTACATGCTGCAGCTTCACGCCGAGTCCGCGGGCCACGATCTCACCCATGAGGTGCACGGTGCTGCCCGGTCCGTTGGTGGCATTGTTGACCTTGCTCGGATTGGCCAGCGCATAGGCACGAAACGCCGCGACGTCGGCGGCCGGAAAGTCCTTCTTCACGACGAAGGCAAACGGCACCTTCACCACCATCGCGACCGGCGCAAAGTCCTCGAGCTTGTATTTGATGGAGGCCAGCAGATGCGGGTTGGTCGTGAAGGTCGTCGCGCTGGCGAATAGAAGCGTGTAACCGTCCTTGTCGGCACCGGCCACGACTTGCGCACCGATCGATGTGCTCGCGCCGCCGCGGTTCTCGATCACCACCTGCTTGCCGAGTTCGGTGCTGAGCTGTTCGGTGAGGATGCGCGCGACGATGTCGGTCGTTCCGCCGGGCGGAAATGGCACGACCATGATGATGTTGCGCTCGGGATATTGCTGCGCCTGCCCTGGCGCTACGGCGAACAGCGATGCGGCAAGGACCGCGGCGATGGCAAACCATCGCCCCTTCTTGTTGTTGCTCACGTTTTCTCCCTTTGCGCCGGTCCATTGGGCTTTCGCCTGGAACGACATTTTCGGGAGAGGCTAAAACAAGAGCCCAGCCGATGCGACGACTAAATAAGCCGGGCAGCTATCGGATTACACGGGACGCGCAATCGACGAACGGGACGCGGCCGTCTCGGTGAATCAATGCACCGTGGCGTTCGAAAACAGGTTGATCACGACCTGATCCTTCCTGCCGACCGATAGCGGCTGCTCCATGCATTCCGGGGCAGTCAGCACCGCTTTCGCTGCCGATGTCGTATAGAGCCATGCGGGCTATGTCCTCATAGCCTATCCCCGAGAGAGTCCCGTGACCGCTCCGACGCTCCCTGCTTTCGCACTCGATGCACCCTTCTTCAAACTCCTCACCGGGAGCTATCTCCGCACTGTCGGGAAGCCCCTGTTGGCGCCTGGGCAAGATGCAGCGTGGCTCTACAGCGACGCACCATTCGCGGTGCTCGCACATAACACCGACGCCGATCCGGCGTTCACCTATGCCAATCGCACCGCGCAATCTTGCTTCGAATATAAGTGGGACGAATTCGTCACCATCCCGTCGCGGCTGTCGGCGGAAGCGCCGAACCGCGACGAGCGCCAGCGCCTGCTGGATGCCGTCGCGCGCAACGGCTTCATCGACAATTATCGTGGGTTGCGGATCGCGAAGTCCGGTCGCCGCTTCTGGATCGAAGGTGGCATCGTCTGGGAACTGAGAAGTGAGAACGGCGAGCGACGCGGTCAGGCGGCGCTGTTCACGTCATGGACGGATGTGTGAGCGCAGCAGCTACAACGTCGCCAGCGCCTCGCGCAGCGGCCGGCACAACTGTCCGTTGGCATCGGCAAGGCTTGCGAGATAGTCGGCGGCCTCGGTGATATCGGCGACGATCTCGCGCTCGGCGGCATCGGCATCGCCTGCGACGATAGCCTTGAGCGCTGCCGTGTGATGATCCCAGCCCTTCAGCAGCACGACATATTCGGGGATCACGAAGGACAGCACCGGGCCGCAGCGCAGCCACATATTCTCGATGGTCTCCACGAGGATCGGGACGCCCGACATCGCATAGATCTCGAAGTGAAACTCGCGATGATAATCGAGATAGCTTTCGAGATTTTTTGCCGCAATCAGCGACTGCATCGTCGCCAGTAGTGACTTCAGACGTTCGAGTCCCGCCGTGTTGCGTCGGGTCGCGGCTTCCCTTGCCGCCTGCCCCTCGAGTGCACAGCGTACCACCGTCAGGTCCGCGAGTTCGCGCGCCGTCAGATGCGGGACGATCGCCGCATTGCGCGGTCCCTGCTGCAACACGCCCTGTGCGACGAGCCGGGTGACTGCATCACGTACCGGCGTGATCGACGTGCCGAAGCTCTCTGCGAGCGCGCGCAAGGTCAGCACCGTGCCCGGCGCGAAACGGCCAGCCAGTAGCGCGTCCCGGAGCTGCGCATGCGCCAAGTCCCAGAGCGGTTCGCGTTCGATCCGTTTCAGTGCGGTCATTCCGTGCTCGCTACCTCACCCTGCCGAGTCCCGCAAATTCGTGCCCTGCAACCCGCGGTGAAATGTTCCATTGACCCATTAAGATGTTTGTTATAACAAACACCAAAAATGGGAGGAAAACAATGTTTGTTCAACGCGTCAGCTTTGCCGCGCTCGGATTGGTATTGGGATGCTGGTCCCTGCCTGCTCACGCGCAATCCAACTTTCCGCAGAAGGACATCACCTTCATCGTGCCGTGGAATGCAGGCGGCTCCAACGACGTCGCCGCACGTGCGCTGGACCCGATCCTGCGCGAGCATGGCATCAAGATCGTGATCGAGAATGTCGTCGGCGCCACCGGCGTCATCGGCATGAAACGCGTCGCGAGCTCCACGCCGGATGGCTACACCATCGGCATGGGGACCAGTTCGACGCTGGCGCTGATAGCCCAGAACAAGGCGAACGGACTCACCAACAGCAATTTCACCCACGTCGCGCGCGTCTCCACCGATCCTCTGATGCTGCTTGTGCCTTCCACCGGCACGATCAAGACCCTCCCCGACTACATCGCCAACATGAAGGCGAAGCCCGGCAAGGTCACTATCGGCACGCCCGGCAACTATAATCTCAACCACATCTTCGCCTCCATGACCGCACGCGCAGCCGGCGTCGACTATGTCAATGTTCCTTATACCGGCGGCTCGAAAGTCGTTGCCGATCTGATCGGACAGCATGTCGACTCCGGCGTGCTCAAACCGTCCGAAACGCTCGGCCAGATTCAGGACAACCTGCTTAAGCCCATTGGCATCTTCGCCAATGAGCGGCTTGAGATGTTTCCAGATGTCCCGACCTTCAAGGAAAAGGGCATCGACGTCTTCCCGTATGGGCCCGTCGTGCAGATGGCCTATGTGGTCGGCCCTGCGAACCTGCCGGACGATGTCCGCACCAAGCTGACCACCGCCTTCCGCACCGCCATCCAAGATCCGCGATTCAAGGAATTCGCCAAGAAGAACGTCTTCCTGGTCGACGACGTGACCGGCGACGCGCTCACCAGGGAAGTCGACAGCGTTGCCGCCGCGATTGGCAAGGTCGCGGCGCAGACCTTCCCGAAAGAATAACCGCTGCCGGCACCCGCCGGCCGCATCCACCTGATCGATCTCGACGAGGACACCACATTGAATATCAAGAAGATCACCTGCCATGTCGTCGCCGCTCCCGTGCAGCGTCCGTTCACGTCGTCACGCGGCTGGCTCTACAAGACGCGTGGCACCTGCCTCGTTGAAATCGAAACGAGCGACGGCATCGTCGGCTGGGGCGAATGCTACGGCCCCTCCGCTGTCGCCAAGGCCTTCATCGACACCCAGCTGGCGCCGCGCGTCATCGGCCGCGATCCCTTCGATGTCGAGGTGATCTGGGAAGATCTCTACAACCGCATCAAGGACTATGGCCCGAAGGGCATGTCGATCGCCGCCATCAGCGGCATCGACATCGCGCTCTGGGACATCATCGGCAAGGCCTGCAACAAGCCGGTGCACAAGCTGATCGGCGGCGCCTTCCGCACCGAAGTCGATTGCTATGCGACGGGCCTATACTTCACCGACATGGAACGTCTTGTCGATGAAGCAGTCGAGGAAGCCGTCGGTTACAAGAAGGCCGGCTTCAAGGCGATCAAGATGAAGATCGGCCTCGGCTCCATCAAGCGCGACTATGAGCGCGTCAAGGCCGTGCGCGAAGCCATCGGCTCCGACATCAAGCTGATGGTCGACGCCAATCACTGCCTCACGGTGCCCGCAGCGATCAAGCTCGGCCGCAAGCTCGAAGAGCTCGATATCGAATGGTTCGAGGAGCCGATTTCGCCGGAGGATATCGACGGCTATATCGAAGTCACCCGCGCACTCGACATGGCGGTCGCCGGCGGCGAGAACGAATTCACCCGCTGGGGATTTCGCGACGCCATCGTGCGCAAGGCGATGGACATCGTGCAGCCGGACGTCTGCGCCGCCGGCGGCATCACCGAATGCAAGAAGATCGCAGCGCTCGCCAGCACCCATGGCGTCGAATGCGTGCCGCATGCCTGGGGCTCGGTGGTCGGCCTCGCCGCCACGATCCACTTCCTCGCCTCGATCCCGAACCAGCCGCCCAGCTTGTTCCCGATGCCGCCGATGCTCGAATTTGAACAGGAAGAAAACCCGTTCCGCGACCATCTCGCGAAAACACCGATCCAGCAGGTCAACGGCGTCATCGCTGTCCCGACCGGCGCAGGCCTCGGCGTCGAGGTCGACCGCGCGGTGATCGACAAGTATCGCGTAGCGTGATGACGAGGACGCACGCATGAAGTTTGTCACCTTCGTCGAGTCCGGCCTGACACGCGCCGGCGTCCTTGTGGGCGACGCCACGCGTCCGACTGATATTGTCATCGATCTGGCTCACCCGGCGATGCGGGTGGGCCTCAACGGCATAGCACCACAAATTCAGGCGTTTCTCGACGCAGGTCTTGGCAAGGTCGTCAGTATCATCACGGCTCACGGGCTGGCCGATGCCGCGCGGTTGACTGCGGACCGAGTGACGTTGCTGGCGCCGCTCCCCGCGCCGCGGCGCATCTTCGGGATTGCTCATAACTATCGCGACGCGGTTGCCGAACGTGGCATCGTCCCGCCATCCGAACCAGTCCTGTTCATGAAAGCTGCGCGCACAGTCAGTGCCGCCGGCCGGTCGATCATCCTGCCCGCAGGGATCGGCGGCGTCACCTATGAGGCCGAACTCGCCGCCGTGATCGGCAAGCGCGCCGTGAATGTCTCGAAGGAACAAGCACTCGAATGCGTCGCGGCCTATGGTTGCTTCAACGACATCAGCGCCAGCGAAATGATCAAGGCCGACGGCCATTTCGACCGTGGCAAGAACATTTCGAGTTTCGGCCCGTTCGGACCGTTCCTCGCCTCATCTGACGAGATCGCCGATCCGCAGGCGCTGCAGGTGTCGCTGACCATCGACGGCAAGGTACTGCAGAAGGGATCGACCAAGGACATGATCTTCGGCGTTGCCGACCTCGTGTCCTGGCTGTCGCATCGCGGGCCGCTTGAGCCTGGCGACGTCATTGCGACCGGAACACCGGCTGGTGTCGCGGCCATGCACAGGCCACCGGCCTGGCTGAAACCCGGCTCGACCGTGACCGCCAGTGTCGAGCGACTTGGCCAGCTCGCCAATCCCATTACCGAAGGACCGGCTTTCGATGCCTGACATGCCCACCGTTCTCCTGACTAACCCGATGCATGCCGATGGCGAAGCGATCCTGTCGCCGCATGCGCGGCTGATCACGGCGCCCGATACCAAGCCGGACACGCTGCGCGCATGGGCGAAAGACGCCAACGGCATCATCGTACGCGCAAAACTGCCCGACGACATCGTCGATCACGCGCCGCGCCTGAAGGGCATGGTCCGTCACGGCGTCGGCCTCGATTTCATCCCCGTCGATGCGGCTACGGCACGCGGCGTTGCGGTCGCTAATCTACCGGGCAGCAATACGAGTGCCGTCGCGGAATATGCGATGTCGGCACTGCTGCATCAGCGCCGCCCGATTCATCTCATGAACGCGCTGATGCGCGACAAGGGATGGGGTGCATCGCGCGCGACCGCCGAGAGCTTTATCGAGCTGAACGGCTCGACGCTCGGCATTCTCGGCGTCGGCACCATCGGTCGCCGTGTCGCGCAGATCGCTAGGCAAGGCTTTGGCATGAAGGTGATCGGGACATCTCGGCGCAAGGGATCGCTGCCCGCCGATGTCGAGGAAGTATCGCTGGATCAGCTGTTCGCTCGCAGCGATGCCCTCGTGATCTGCTGCGCGCTCACCAACGAGACGCGCGGCCTCGTCAATGCCGCGCGCATCGACCAGATGAAACCCGATGCAGTTCTGGTCAACGTTTCGCGCGGCGCCGTCGTCGAGAGCGCCCCGCTAATCACCGCGCTCAAGGCCGGCAAACTTGGTGGCGCGGCACTCGATGTGTTCGACATCCAGCCTCTGCCCGCGGATAACGCTTTATTCGATTGTCCCAACCTTTTGCTGACGCCGCACTCGGCGGCGATTACCGCCAGCAGCAGCCGCAGCATGGCCATCGGCGCTGCCGAAGAAATGCTGCGCATCCTGCGCGGCGAACAACCGCTCAATCTCGTCAATCCCGGTCACAAGGCAGCGTGAGGCTCCCATGAAGATTACTGCAATCAAAGCCGTTCCGATTTCCTATCGCGTTCCGCAGGGACAGAATGTCCGCCTCGGTATCGGCCGCGCCGTCAAGCGTGACGCCGTGCTGGTCAAGGTCACGACCGACGACGGCGTTACAGGCTGGGGCGAAGCGCATCACGGTCGCTGCCCGGGTGCGATCGCCAAGCTTATCGACACAACAATCGCTGAACTCGTCATCGGGATGGACGCGATGAATGTCGTCGGCGTGTGGCACCGCGTCTATCAGATGCAGCTGTCGAGCCATGGCATGGGTTATGCTGCAGCCATGGCGCTGAGCGGTCTCGACCTGGCGCTGTGGGACATCCGCGCCAAGGCAGCCGGCTGGCCGCTCTACAGACTGCTCGGCGGTGCGTCGAAGCCGATCAAGGCCTATGCCGGCGGCATCTCGCTGGGCTGGCAGGCGCCGGAGTCGCTCGCCGAGGAAGCGCAGGGTTACATCGCGAAAGGATACCGCGCGGTGAAGCTGCGTGTCGGCGACAATCCGCGTGACGACGTCGCCCGCGCCACTGCCGTCCGCAAGGCCGTTGGCGATGCCATCGAAATCCTGGTCGATGCCAACACCGGCTATACGCTCGACGATGTCCGCCGCGTGATGCCGGCCTATGACGATCTGCAGATCGGCTGGCTCGAGGAGCCGTTCCCGGCGCTCGACTATCGCTCCTATCAGGCCGCCGCCGCGATGGGGTCGACGCCGCTTGCTGCCGGCGAGAACCACTTCACGCGCTATGAGTTCAATCGCCTGATCGAGGATCGCGCCGTGAGCTTCGTGCAGCCGGATCTGTCGAAGACCGGCGGAGTCACCGAGTCCATGCGCATCGCCGGCATGACTCAGGCGTGGAAGCTGTCGTTCAATCCGCACACCTCGGCGACCGGGATCAATATGGCCGCGACCATCAACGTGCTCGCCGCCGTCGAGGACCCCGGTTACTTCGAAGGTGACGTCGCCAAGCACAACCCGTTCCGCGATGAAGTCGGCGGCATTCCCTACAAGCTTGACGCCAATGGTTGCGTTGCGCCGTCGGAGATCGCAGGCCTTGGCGTCGAGATCGACGAAGCCTTCATCAACGCTCATCCATTGATCGAGGGTCCCTGCTATGTCTGATTCGCGACAGGTTGAAGTTGTACTGCGCGCCTCGCGTCTCGTTCACTTCGCCTGCCGCACACTCATTCTCCTGCTGGCCGGCACCGCCTGTGTTCATGCGCAGGCGACCGCGCCCGCAAACGAGACCTTTCCAAGCAAGACGATCAAATACATCGTCCCCTATCCGCCCGGCGGCTTCAACGACACGCTCGGGCGGATCTTCGCGCAGAAACTGCAGGACGCCTGGGGCGTTCCGGTGGTGGTCGAGAACCGGCCCGGCGGCGGCACGCTGATCGGCACCGAAGCCGTCGCCAAGTCCGCCCCCGATGGTTATACGCTGCTCGGGGTCGCCTTTCCGTTCGGCTCCAATCCGAGCATCTACAAGAACCTGCCCTATGACACGGTGAAGGATTTCACGCCGCTGGTCTTTGCGGGGCAGACACCGAACCTGCTGGTGGTGAAGCCGTCACTACCGATCAATACGGTCAAGGAGCTGATCGACTACGCCAACAAGAATCCCGGCAAGGTCAGCTACGGCTCGACCGGTATCGGTTCGTCGAACCATCTGTCGATGGAATTGTTCAAGAGTCTCGCGCGGATCGACATCGTGCACGTTCCCTACAAGGGCAGCGCACCGATGGTGAACGACATGCTCGGCGGCCATATCGATGTCGCCTTCGACAACACGCCCAACGTGCTGCCGCAAGTGAACGGCGGGAAGCTTCGTGCCCTTGGAGTGAGCAGTAAGACGCGATCCACACTCGCACCCGACATTCCCACCGTCTCGGATGCCGGCGTGGCCGGCTATGAGGTCAATGTCTGGTTCGGCGTCGTCGGTCCCGCGGGCATGCCCGAGGAGATCGTGCGCAAGCTCAATGCCGAGATGAATGCGATCCTGAAACAGGACGACGTCAGGCGTCGCTTCATCGACCAGGGCGTAGAACCCGTTGGCGGCACGCCCGCGCAATTCGCCGATCAGATCAAGACCGAGATCCAGAAATGGGCCCGGGTCGTGAAAGACGCTGGTATCAAACCGGAATAGACGGCCGTGGTGATCCACCGCCGGCATTGCCGTTGACCGACGTTCAAAACGCGCCGCTTTGGCCGACGCGTGTCACCATGTTGCCGATCACGCTTTCGTCTATAGCGGCTTGCACGACCGCTCTGCCATTAAAACACCGCATGATGTCCGCTAAAGAACATCATGACGGTTTTACGACAGCAACGATTCCAATGGCGATTGATCGCTCCACTGCCGGGATTTGCCGCGCTGCTGCTGGCGCCTGGTCTCGCCATTCACTGGGGCTTTCTGCCGTTCGAATATCGCATTCCCGCGTTGCTGCTGGTGTCCGTGCTGTGCATCGCGCTGTGCCTTCTGGCCGGCTTCTCGGTCGCGGAACTCGGCCTCAGCCGTCCCTCTGACATCAGGCACTGGCTGTTCTGTGCCGCGATCACGGCAGGCATCGCGGCAGCCATGGTGGCGCAGACCCGCTTTCTGACCTTCGACCACAAACCGCCGGTCTGGCTCAGCTTCGCGCCGTTCTATGTCCTGGTCTCGAGCCCCTGCCAGGAAGTCGTGTGCCGGTCTATACCGAAACTGATGACCGATCGGCTGCAGGTCAGGCCCTGGACCTATGTGATCTATTCCGCAGCAGTGTTCTCGCTGATCCATGTCGCCTATGGCGACAGCGTCCTGTTGCTCAACACGTTCCTGGTCGGCATCGTCTGGGGTTTCGCCTATCTGCGGATGCGCAACATCTGGCCGGTGATCCTGTCGCATGCCGCGATCGGCACGCTGGCCTTCTCGCTCGGGCTGGCCTGATTCAGATTTGCCTGAGCCTAGCGATCGTATCCGCCGCCGAAGCTGCTCTTGATCTGATGCAGCAGCGTCAGCACCCAGCATAGCGCAAAGGCTCCCGCGAGCCCGTAGGCCGTGCGGCGATCGATCACCGACAGGCCGGTCCAGAGATAGATGCGATAGAGCCAGAGGCCGGCGAGACCGACGCCTAGCAAACACACCAACAGCTTGACGAAGCGCGCATTGGCCACCCCCACCGCGGCAAACAGAATGGTCAGCGGCACCAGAAACAACTGGCAGATGGCGATCAGGCTCTCGTTCACAGGCGGCTCCAGGGAAACGCAAAAGGCGACTCAGAGTCGGGAGTTTAGGCGGCCAATTTCAAACAAATGGTTGCGGACGCATGCGGCAAATCGCTGTCGCAGCCCCATGAACCCGCCCGCTGCCGCCGCGACAAAGGATCATGACACCATCCTTGCCTCGCGACCTCCGCACCCTCGCCGTTGCCATGATGATGCTGGCCGCGCTCACATCACACGCGGCAGCACAACAGCCCTGCACCACCGCCCCGCTCACCCAATATGCCGAGGTGAGATCCACGCTTGCCGACGTCGCTAGACGCGGTCTGCGCGGCCGTCATTATTACGAAATCACTTTTAAAACCGCGTTCGACGGCGTCATCGTGCCCGATGCCCAGCGCGCCAAATATCCCGAAGAGATGACGTTCGTGCTGCAGCACCAGTTCGAACGACTGAACGTCACCGCGGATCGCTTCAGCGTCAACCTGTGGTTCAAGGGGATCAAGTCGCGCGTCACGGTGCCGTTCAACGCCGTCACCTATTTCGTTGATCCGTCGGTGAATGACCGGCGCGAATTCGACGTGGGTACGCCGGCGCGCGCCTGCGACAGACCGCAGTCAGGCTAGGCTGATCAGAAGCACATATTGCTGACCACGTTGCCGCGCTTGTCCTTGAGCACATAAGGGCACTTGATGCGCTCCAGCGCCTTCTTCGCATCGTCGTCGCCGAGCGCTGCGGCCTTCTCATAATAGGCCTTCGCGGCATCCTTATCCGACGCACCACCGCGGCCGCTTTGCGCGAACGCGCCCATGCGCTCCAACGCGCCCGCATGGTTCTGTGCTGCCGCCTTCTCGAACAGGCCGCGTGCCGCAACATCGTCTTTCGCGCCGCCGATGCCTTCCGACAGCATCATGCCAAGCTGATACTGTGCTTCGGCATTGGTCTCTGCAGATTTCGCCAGCAATTGCCGTGCGCGCACCGGGTCTGAACCCGCGCCTGCGCCTCCGGATAGTGCCGCAAGATTGCTGACGCCACGCGGATTGCCGGCTTCAGCCGCACGCTCGAACAGTTTGCGCGCCTGCGCCTCGTCGCGCGCGACGCCGGTTCCGTTGCCATAGGCGACACCGAGTTCGACCATGGCCGAGGTACTGCCTTTGTCAGCCGCCTTGCGCCATGCCGCGAGCGCCTCAGCTGCCTGCGCATTGGCCGCGTAAGCACGCCCGAGCTGGAACATCGCACGGCGCGACCCGCCGGACGCGGTCCGGCAGAATTTGATGGCGGTGGCAATATCGGCTTTGGCAATATCGGCCACGCCCTTCACATCGGCCGGCTTGTCGGGATCGGCAGGATCGGCCGCGAGGCGATCGCACAGAACCAGATCGGCGGACTGGGCCTGCGCGCGTGTTGGCGCGGACAGCACAGCCAGTCCGGCGGCGACGCCGAGCAAACAGATCAGAGCGGTCGCGCCGATACGCTGGGTCATGGATTTGTCGCCACCTGTGTCATTCGCCGGTGACATTACGGACAGGCGTGCACCCCATCAAGCCGTGCGCCAGCCTGGAACTTACACGGCCTTGCGGATCAGCTTCAGCACTGCCTGCAACCGCAGGCTCCGTTTGCCGGCCAGCGCCGTGGCTTCCAGTTCGGCACCGGTTTCGTCGCAGGTGCCGGAAAAGCCGATACCGATTTCATGGCCGCCAAAGACAGGGTTCTCGCCCTTTGCCGGCGTGTGTTCCTGATTGAGCATCTCGCCCTTCCAGCGTCCGTCCGCGGAGGAATAGGCGCCGAGATAATAGAAGAACGCGTCTCCGCCGAGGATGCGGCCGTCATGCAGCAGCATCACGCCGTTGAGCCCGCCATCGATGCCGTCGAGTGTGCGCAGATGGATCGAATACAGCCCGTTGGCGATGCCACCCGCACCGATCGGTCCGGCCGGAGGCATCTCGCCGTCATCGATCGTCGTCATGACCGACTCGAATTTCGCACCCGGCATTTGCGGCGACGAACCCTGAAAACGATAGGTGTCACCATAGGGCCGGCCGGTGACGCTGATGGTCGCCACATCCTGGCCGAGCAGCGAGGGATAGTTGGGATCGTTCATGTGGCGGCGGCTCTCGATCTCCGCCACCACCTCGTCACCCCGGAGCTCATAGCTGCCGATATGGGCAAAAGCGGAATTGCCGCCGAGCATGCTGCCATGCTCGACAAACATCACACTGCGACCGACCGCCTCATCAACCCGGTATTCGCATTTGTAGAAGCCCGTCCGCAACCCGTCATTCCCCTGCAGTGCCTTTCGCATTGTAGCGGAAGATGTGCAGTGGAGGAAAGCGCACCCGGCCAATTGGGGGCGATTCCAACAGCCTTGGACGCAGGCTACGCAATTCCTCGCCTTAGAATGGATCGAAACGGCGCATTCGTGGACCAGCAGCCCTCATCAGGCGTCTCCTTCCCCGGTCCCGGGCGTTACGAATGCGACGTGGCGTGCGGGCGCGATTCCGCTTCGTGCGATCCCGGTGCCAGCGGCGCCGCCTGATCGACCGTCGCTTCGCCATGCTGGGTCAGCGGACGGTTGCCTGCCATGGCGCGCAGCAGCACATAGAACATCGGCGTGAAGAAGATGCCGAAGGCCGTGACGCCGATCATGCCGGCGAACACCGCGACACCCATGGCATGACGCATCTCCGAGCCTGCGCCAGTGGACGTCACCAGCGGCACGACGCCCATGATGAAGGCCAGCGACGTCATCAGGATCGGCCGCAACCGCAGACGGCTGGCCTCGATCGCGGCCTGGATCGGTGTCCGCCCGGCAAATTCCAGCTCGCGGGCAAACTCCACGATCAGGATGGCGTTCTTCGCCGACAGACCCACCAACACGATCAAACCAATCTGGGTGAAGACGTTGTTGTCGCCCTTGGTCAACCAGACGCCGAACATCGCCGCCAGCAAGCCCATCGGCACAATCATGATGATCGACAATGGGAGTGTCAGGCTTTCGTATTGCGCGGCGAGCACCAGGAACACCAGCAGCATCGCCACCGGGAACACGATCAGCGACGAATTGCCGGCGATGATTTCCTGATAGGTCAGTTCAGTCCATTCGAAGTCGATGCCCTTGGGCAGCGTCTCCTTGGCGACACGCGCCACGGCGTCCTGCGCCTGGCCGGTGGAATAGCCGGGCGCCGCGCCGCCATTGATGTCGGCCGATAGGAAGCCGTTGTAGCGCATGGCGCGCTCCGGCCCTGCACTTTCCTTAACGCGCAGCAGCGTCGAGAGCGGGATCATCTCGTTGCTGTCGGAGCGAACTTTCAACTGGCCAATATCGTCGGCCCGCGCCCGGAATTTGGCGTCAGCCTGGACGCGCACCGAATAGGTGCGACCGAATTTGTTGAAGTCGTTCACATAGAGCGAGCCGAGATAGATCTGCATCGTGTCGAACACCGAAGTAACCGGCACGTTGAGCTGCCGCGCTTTGGTGCGATCGACATCCGCATAGAGCTGCGGCACATTGATCTGATAGCTTGAGAACAGACCGGCCAGCTCCTTCTGCTGCATTGCTTTGCCGATAAAAGCCTTGGTGGCGTCGTTCAGCGCCTCATAGCCGAGACCGGCGCGATCCTCGATCTGCAGCTTGAAGCCACCGATCGTGCCAAGACCCGACACAGGCGGCGGCGGGAACATGGCAATAAAGGCGTCCTGAATGCCGGCAAACTTCTTGTTCAGCGACAACGCAATGGCATTTCCGCTCAGGCTCGGATCCTTGCGTTTGTCAAACGCATCCAGACCGATGAAGACGATGCCGGAGTTGGACGAGTTGGTGAAGCCGTTGATCGACAGGCCCGGAAACTGGATCGAATTCTCGACGCCGGGCTCCTTCTGCGCAATCTCGCCCATGCGGCGGATCACCTCTTCGGTACGATCCAGCGTAGCGCCGTCGGGGAGCTGCGCAAACCCGACCAGATACTGCTTGTCCTGACCGGGCACGAAACCGCCCGGGACTGCGTGGAACAGATAACCGGTGACGCCAATCAGCAGAACGTAGATTCCCATCACCGCCGCGCGGCGCGAGACGACGCGCTTCACGCCGCCGCTATAAGCGTCGGAGCTTCTGGCAAAGAAGCGGTTGAAGCGGACGAAAAACCAGCCGAGCGTCTTGTCCATGAAGCGCGTCAACGCATCCTTCGGCGCGTCATGGCCCTTCAGAAGCAGCGCGGCGAGTGCTGGCGACAGTGTCAGCGAATTGAAGGCCGAGATCACAGTCGAGATCGCCACCGTCAGCGCGAACTGCTTGTAGAACTGCCCGGTCAGGCCGGTGATGAAGGCCAGCGGCACGAACACCGCGACCAGCACCAGCGCGATCGCGATGATCGGGCCGGTCACCTCGCGCATAGCCTGATAGGCCGCGCTCTTCGGATCGAGCCCGCGCTCGATATTGCGCTCGACATTCTCGACCACGACGATGGCGTCGTCGACGACGATGCCGATGGCCAGCACGAGGCCGAACAGCGTCAGCGCATTCACCGAAAAGCCGAACACATGCATCACGGCGAAGGTGCCGACCACCGATACCGGCACGGCGATCAGCGGGATGATCGAGGCTCGCCACGTCTGCAGGAACAGGATGACGACGAGCACCACCAGTGCGATGGCCTCGAGCAGCGTATGGATCACCGCCTCGATCGAGGCGCGAACGAATTGCGTGGGGTCGTAGACGATGTCGTAGGTGACACCGTCCGGCATGTTTTCCTTCAGCTCCTTCATCGTCTTGCGCACGTTGTCGGAAATCTGAATCGCGTTCGAGCCGGGCGACTGGAAGATCGGAACCGCCACTGCGGACTTGTTGTTCAGCAGCGAGCGCAGTGCATAGTCGGCGGCGCCGAGTTCGATACGGGCGATGTCGCGCAGCCGCGTCACCTCGCCATTGTCGCCGTTCTTGACGATGATCTCGCCGAACTCTTCTTCGGTCTGCAGGCGTCCCTGTGCATTGATGGAGAGCTGTAGATCGAGGCCTGGCTCATTGGGCGAACCGCCCACCTGCCCCGCTGCCGCCTGCACGTTCTGCGCACGGATCTCACGCACCACGTCGCCGGGCGACAGACCGCGCTCGGCGACCTTCTGCGGATCGAGCCAGACGCGCATGGAGTAGTCGCCCGAGCCGAACAGCTGAACCTGACCGACGCCTTCGATGCGCGCGAGGCGATCCTTGACGTTGAGCACGGCGTAGTTACGCAGATAGGTCATGTCATAGCGGTCGTTCGGCGACAGCAAGTGAACGACCATGGTGAGGTCTGGCGCGCTCTTGATCGTCGTCACGCCCAGCGCGCGCACTTCCGCCGGCAAGCGCGGCTCGGCCTGCGAGACGCGGTTCTGCACCAGTTGCTGCGCCTTGTCGGGATCGGTGCCAAGGCGGAAGGTGACGTTGAGCGTCATCCTGCCGTCGGTGGTCGCCTGGCTGCTCATATAAAGCATGTTCTCGACGCCATTGATCTGCTCTTCGATCGGCGTCGAGACCGTTTCCGCAATCACCTTTGGATTGGCGCCGGGATAATTCGCTGTCACCACCACGGTCGGCGGCGCGACTTCCGGATATTCGGAGATCGGCAGCACCGGCATCGACAACAGGCCGGCGAGAAAAATCACCGTCGACAACACGCCGGCAAAGATCGGACGATCAATAAAGAATTTTGAAAAGTTCATGGCGCTATTCCGTGATGATCCAGACCTGCGGGGCACAATGGCCCCGCGCGGCCGATTGCTCGACCTCGATGACGTGCTGTGTATTGGGAAGTGCGCCCTGCCCCCCTGCGGACAGGGCGGTCGTTATCAGTTCTGCGCAACGGCCTTGATCGAGACGAGAGACGCGGCGTTCATCGCCACCATCTCCGGCTTGATGGTCACACCCGGCCGCACGCGCTGAAGTCCGTTGACGACGATCCGTTCACCGGCTTTGAGGCCGTTGAGGATCACGCGCATGCCATCAACCGAGGGCCCCAGGATCACTTCGCGATATTGCGCCTTGTCCTTGGCATCGACCACCATGACGAACTTCTTGTTCTGGTCGGTGCCAACTGCCCGCTCGCTAATCAGCAGCGTCTGTTCTGCCTTCGGCTGGCCCATTGTGAGCCGCGCGAACTGGCCGGGCATCAACCGGCCATCGGCATTGTCGAACATCGCACGCACCCGCACCGTGCCGCTGCGCGGATCGACCTGATTATCGATGAACTGCATGCGGCCCTTCACCGGTGCGCTATCAGTGACGGTGGTCATGTGAACCGGGATGCGATCGATATCGCCCGGCGTCTTCTCGTCTGCCAGCGTCTTCAGCGCGCGCGACACCACCTGTTCGTCGGCATTGAAGCTTGCATAGATCGGATTGACCGAGACCAGCGTCGTCAGCAGCGGCGCGGACGGGCCGGCCGAAATCAGGTTGCCGACGGTGATCTCCACCTTGCCGACCCGGCCCGCGACCGGCGCGCGCACTTCGGTGTAGCTGAGATTGAGCTCGGCGGTCTTGAGCGCGGCTTCTGCAGCCTTGAGGTTGGCTTCGGCCTCACGATACGCATTGATACGATTGTCGAGGTCGCGCTGGGTGATGCTGGAGCTGGTCAGTTGCTGACCGCGGTCGAAATCGGCCTTGGTCAGGATCAGGCGCGCCCGCGACGCGGACACCTGTCCCTGGGCACGATCGACGTCGGCGGCGTAGAGCGCCGGATCGATCAGCACCAGAAGGTCGTCCTTCTTGACCAGCGCGCCTTCGCGAAAGTGGATCTCCTGGACGGCGCCTGCGACGCGGGAGCGAATCTCGACGCGCTCGATGGCCTCAAGGCGGCCCGAGAACTCGTCCGAAGGCGCCGTAGCCTTGGCTTCCACCAAGGCGACCGAAGCCTGAACAGCAGCGGGAACAACCGCGCCGGACTCGGCTTGAGCCGCTACGCTGGACAGATTCATCAGCGCCGCGCCGCCGCCAACGGCGACCGCCACCAATGCGATTCCGGCGCCAAAAGCGATCTTGCGAGGGAGATTATGTGCCATTGTGAACCCCATTTAATCTGCGTGGGCCTTGTAAAGCCCTGTCATTTCAGTAGCTAAGCTGTACATTCCGCGTCTGGCCGGTCCCGCCGGGCACCTCGCTGCAACGCACACATTCGTAACGTCCGGTATAGATGGACTATCGACATCCACTGTCAAGAGACTTATCTACTGAACGGTAGAAAACTTTGGAGGGCCCGTCGTGGCACTGGGACGTCCTCGTGAATTCGATACCGACACGGCCCTCGACCTCGCGCTGCATGTGTTCTGGCGCAAGGGTTACGAAGGCGCGTCGATGGCCGACCTCACCGAAGCCATGGGCATCACCAAGCCCAGTCTCTATGCAGCGTTTGGCAACAAGGAAGATCTGTTCCGCAAGGCGCTGGATCGCTACGTCGATGGCCCCGGCGGCTATTTCCGCACCGGCCTGGAGAAGGCCACGGCCCGCGAAGCGGTCGAACATATCCTCTACGAATCCGTTGAGGCGGTGACTGATCCCAGGAATCCCGGTTGTCTCGCGGTCCAGGGCGCCCTCTGCTGCGGTGATGCCGCGGAGACGATCAAGCAGGAACTGATGGCGCGTCGCTCGAAGAGCGAGGACGATCTGCGCCTTCGCTTCACACGCGCCCTCGCCGAAGGCGATCTGCCAGCCGACGCGGATGCCGGCGATCTCGCGCGCTACGTGTCTGCCATCTTGCAGGGCATGGCCGTGCAAGCCGCAGGCGGCGCACCGCGCGAGCAATTGCGAAAACTCGCCGACATGGCCATGCGCAGCTGGCCTCCGGTCTGAGCCGTCCGCCTGCATTTTATGCCGAGATCGCACAGCCGGCCTATTGTCCGCTGACAGCCGCTCCATCGAAACGCCTCTCGACAGTTTGATGACCGAGGTGCGCAATGCTGCCTCCCCCGCGAGGCGGTCGCCAAATCGCTGAGGTCGTGGCACATCTCCTGATATTGCATCGCAATATTTCCGCTTAGGAGAATACCTATCCGACTATCCCTTCCTATTCTCGCATTGGCTGCGGCATCCTTCGGCATCGGCACGACCGAGTTCGTCATCATGGGCCTGCTGCCCGACGTCGCGCGCAGCCTGTCGGTGACCATCCCGCAAGCCGGCTATCTCGTGTCGGGTTATGCATTGGGCGTCGTGATCGGCGCACCCATCGTGGCAATGGCGACCGCAGGCATCCCGCGCAAGACTGCTCTCCTGGCTCTGATGGCGCTGTTCACGATCGGTAATCTCGGCTGCGCCCTCGCGCCGGATTACTGGTTGCTGATGACCGCACGTGTGGTCACTGCGTTTGCCCATGGCGCGTTCTTCGGAATTGGCGCCGTCGTTGCCAGTAATCTGGTGCCACGTGAGCAGCGCACGCAAGCGGTGTCGTTGATGTTCGCCGGCCTTACGCTGGCCAATGTGCTCGGTGTGCCATTCGGCACAGCTCTGGGACAGGCCGCCGGATGGCGTGCGGCATTCTGGGCGGTCGTGGTGATCGGTATCGTTGCGTTCCTCGCGATCACGCGTTTCGTTCCATCGGGCATGCCGGGCACACGCGGCGGACTGGCGAAAGAGTTTCGCGCGCTCGGCCGCTGGCCGGTGCTGCTGCCGATGCTGATCTCGACCATGGCTTCAGTCAGCATGTTCAGCCTGTTCACCTACATCACACCACTGCTCGAAGAGGTCACCGGCCTGACGCCACACGGTGTCACTGGCGCACTGTTGGCGATCGGCGTCGGTCTCACCATCGGCAATCTGATCGGCGGCCGCCTCGCCGACCGCAACCTGCTCTCGACCATCATCGGTGCATTCATCTGTCTCGTCATCGTGCTCGGCGCGCTTGCGCATGTGGTGCACATGGCGCTGCCGACGCTCGCGCTGCTGATCCTGTGGGGAGGTATCGCCTTCGCGCTGGTCTCGCCGCTGCAGATCTGGGTGGTCGATGCGGCCACGGACGCGCCGAACCTCGCCTCGACCCTGAACCAGGGCGCGTTCAATCTCGGCAACGCCACCGGCGCATGGATCGGCGGCGTCGCGCTGAATGCCGGCATGCACTACGCGCAGCTTCCGCTGCTCGCAGCGCTCGTCGCCATGGCCGGGCTCGGGCTCACGCTGAGCAGCTTCATTGACCGCCGGATCTTGCCGGCGCAGATCAGTCCGGCAGAATAGCGCCGCGACCGCGTAAACACTTTTTCGCATTTTCAAGGAATCGATTTTGGCCCTCAGGCGCGACAGTTTCGCCTTCACTGCCTTTCTGGGCACATTGACCGCATTACCCCCTCTGTCGATCGACATGGGATTGCCGGGTCTTCCGGCGATCGAGGCGAGTTTCGCCGACGCCGCAGGACGCGGGCCGCTGACGCTCAGCCTGTTCCTGACGGGCTTTGCGATCTCGCCGCTGATCTGCGGTCCCTTGGCTGATCGCTTCGGTCGTCGTGCGACCCTGTTGGATGGGCTGCTGCTGTTCTCGATCGCGGCCGGCGCCTGCGCGCTCGCGCCATCCTTCACCGTGCTGCTCGTGTTTCGATTGCTGCAGGGCCTCGCCGCAGGCGCTTGCGCCATCCTGCCCTTCGCCATCGTGCGCGACCTGTTCGAACACGGCACGGCGCGCCACAAGCTGTCGCAGATCGCGGCGGTCCTCGGCATCGCGCCGATGATCGCGCCCGTGCTGGGCGGCTGGGTGATGACCGTCAGCGACTGGCGCACCATCTACGCGGCCCAGGCCGCCGTCGGACTTATCCTGCTGATCGTCGGCGCCATCAGCCTCGATGAATCCCAGCCGGTCGAGAAACGCCGTTCGCTCAACCCTAAGCAATTGATCGAGAGCTATCGCATGGTGCTGTCCGATCGCGTCTTCGTCGGCTTCTCCCTGCTCTACGCCTTCGCCTTCGCCTGCATGTTCGCCTTCATCTCGGGCGCGCCATCCGTGTTGATCGGCAGCCTCGGTCTCTCCACCACGATGTTTGCGCTGCTGTTCGGGTTGACCTCCTGCGGCGTGCTGGTTGCCTCGCTGATCAGCGGAAGCCTGAGCCGCCGCCATGTGGCCTCACGCAAGATCATCATGGCCGGTCTGCTGCTGATGATCGCCAGCGCTGTTGTAGCCGTCGCTTTGGTGCCTGCCGGCGCCATCACGACGCTGTCGTTGATGCCGCTGATGGCGCTCACGATCTTTTCCTTCGGCCTGCTTGCACCGAGCACCAACCACGAAGCCTTGCAGAACCTGCCGCATGTGGCAGGTGCGGCAGCCGGCGTGATGCGATGTATGCAGATGGTCATGGGCGCCTTCGCCAGCGCCATGATCGCGGTGTTCGAACCGTTCGGGCATCCGGCGCTGGTGATGACCGGCCTGATGGCCGGCATGGCGCTCGCCGCCGGCGCGATCTATCTGTGGCTATTACCCAAGGCCAATTCCGGGCAGGATCATCGCGCGTAACAGGAGTACCCCATGAACGGAAAGATCGTCGTCATCACCGGAGCGTCCGGTGCGCTGGGTCAGGTCGTGCTCGAACGCGCCGTTAAGAGCGGTGCAACCATTGCCGCCATCGACCATTCCGCCAAGACGCCGGCCTCAACGCCAGATCGCTTGCAGATCGGCGGCGTCGACCTCTCCGATGCCGCGCAAGCCGACGCCGCCATCGCTGCAGTGGTCAAACAATTCGGCAAGATCGACGTGCTGATCAATATCGCCGGCGCATTCACCTTCGAGAATATTGCCGACGGTAACAACAAGAGCTGGGAGACGATGCATCGGCTCAACTTGCTCACGGCTCTCAATGCCTCGCGCGCGGCAATCCCGCATCTGACGTCGTCGAAGGCCGGACGGATCATCAATATCGGTGCGATGGGTGCGCTACAGGCCGGCGCCGGCATGGGGCCTTACGCCGCCTCGAAGGCTGGCGTGCATCGGCTGACGGAAACGCTCGCCGCCGAGCTGAAGGGCAAGGTCACGGTCAATGCCGTATTGCCGTCGACGATCGACACAGCCGCGAACCGCCGCGATATGCCCAATGCCGATTTTTCAAAGTGGGTCACGCCGGACGAACTCGCCAGCGTGATCCTGTTCCTGGCGAGCGATGCGGCGAGTGCGTTGACCGGCGCGCTGCTGCCGGTAAGCGGACGGGTTTAGCCACTATTTGTCCCACGCTCCGCCCTCATCCTGAGGAGCGGCCGCTTGGCCGCGTCTCGAAGGATGATTGCATATCACCAACTCATGGTTCGAGACGCGCGCTAAAGTAGCGCGCTCCTCACCATGAGGTCGGAGCCCAGACTACCCGGCGTTGCCCCAGATCTTTTTCTTCTTGCCGAAAGCCGGCTTGGCAGCTGGCGCACCGCCATCGCGCTTGGCCTTGGCGACGTAGGGCGGCTTGTCCGCGCGTGGTTTCTTTTCGAACTTCGGCTTGCCTTCGTAACGCGTGTCTTCGCTGCGGGGCTTTGCATAAGCCGGCTTGTCGGCGCGCACCGGATCGTATTTCGGCTTGCCGTCGAACTTGGGCTTGCCTTCATACTTCGGCTTGTCGTCGAAACGCGGTTTGCCCTCGTAGCGCGGCTTGTCGCCCTGGTAAGGCTTGTCGCTCTTCGGCTTGTCCTTCCAGGACTTCTCCTTATAGGCACCCTTGTCCTTGAAGTCCGGACGGTCGCCATCGGATCTGAAGCTGGGCTTGCGCGGGCGCTTGTTGGAATAGTCGCGATCTTCCGGCGCCGTGCGGCTCGATGCGACCGCGCCTTCCGGACCGTTAGCTAGCGGCTCGATGTGGATATTGTCTTCCTTGTCCGGACGCTTGATCATGGTCGCGAACTTCTCAGCCGCGGCTGCCGAAATCTCGAATTCCGAATTGCCGTCATAGATCTTGATCGCGCCGATATCGGCCTTCTCGATGCCGCCGCGACGGCAGATCATCGGCAGCAACCAACGCGCTTCGGCATTCTTCTGCCGGCCGATGGCGACGCGGAACCACTTGGCGCCCTCGCCCATCGGTTCGCTCTTCTTCGGGGTCTTGCGGACCGGAGCGCCTTCTTCGTCCCGGCGACGGCTGCCGGGGCGATCCTCGCGACCGCGGAACGTGCCGGGATCCTGCACATCTTCCGGCGACGGAAGACGCGAACGATACAGCCGCGCCAGCGCCGCTGCGATCTCCTCGGCCGAACGCTCGGCGAGCATCGCGCGCGCCAGCGTCAGATCGTCCTCGGTGGACTCTTCAGTGAACAACGTATCCTGCAGCATGCGCTGCTGATCGAGCACGCGGATTTCCTCGACGGTCGGCGCTGATCCCCAGACGGCATCCGTGCCAGCGAGATTGAGCAGCATCTCGGCGCGGCGACGGCGCGATGGTGGCACCAAGAGAACACTGACGCCCTTGCGGCCGGCACGGCCAGTACGACCCGAGCGATGCTGCATCACTTCCGGATCGTTCGGTAGGTCGGAGTGAATGACGAGACCGAGATTGGGCAAATCGATACCGCGCGCAGCCACGTCGGTGGCGACGCAAACCCGTGCGCGACCATCGCGCAGCGCCTGCAGCGCGTGAGTACGCTCGTTCTGCGACAGTTCGCCCGACAGAGCGACGACCGAGAAGCCGCGCTCCAGCAGAACGGTCTGCAGATGGTTCACCGCATTGCGGGTGTTGCAGAACACGATGCTGCTCGGCGATTCAAAATAGCGGAGCACGTTGACGACAGCGTGTTCGACGTCGTTCGGCGAAATCCGGATCGCACGATATTCGATGTCGGAGTGACCGCCTTCGGTGCCTGCGACTTCGACGCGGAAGGCCTGCTGCTGATACTGCTTGGCGAGATTGGCGATGCCGCGCGGCAGCGTCGCCGAGAACAGCAGCGTACGGCGGGATGCCGGCGTGGTCTTGAGGATGAACTCCATGTCCTCGCGAAAGCCCATGTCGAGCATTTCGTCGGCTTCATCGAGCACCACGGCCTTCAGTTCGGAGACGTCGAGGCGGTTGCGACGCAGATGGTCGCAGAGACGCCCGGGCGTACCGACAACGATGTGCGCGCCTGCGGCCAACTCGCGCTGCTCCTTGCGCGGATCCATACCGCCCACGCAGGAAACGACGCGTGCGCCGGCATATTGATAGAGCCAGGTCAGTTCGCCATGCACCTGCAGCGCGAGTTCGCGCGTCGGCGCGACGATCAGCGCCAGCGGCGATCCCGCCTTCGGCAGCTTCTCCGCGCCTTCGAGCAGATTTTCGGCAATCGCCAGACCATAAGCGACGGTCTTGCCGGAGCCGGTCTGCGCAGACACGAGAAGATCGCGACCGACAGCATCGTCAGCGAGGACGGCGGCCTGGACGGGGGTGGATTCATTGTAGTTGCGCTCAGCCAACGCGCGGGCGAGCGACGGACCAGTCGAGAGAAATGACACAGATGTAAACCTTGCTTGCAGCGGACCGCGTCGCGGTCGGACTCATTGGGATCCACGGGATCAATACTTGGGACCAAACGGAAACGAATCTGCCGCCCTTCAGTTGGCGGTCACGTCGGGTCCAGGAGTCCGGTGCGTATCGGGATCGACGGAGCTTTACGCTGCTTCGCAGCAAAAGGCCAATCATTGCTGCCATGTGCCGGCGAAATCAGGCTAAATGAGGTTAACCCTCACAGAATTGCGCCAGCACCGGTATTTTGTCGCTCAAATTTCGCTTGGAGGCTTTGTAACGTCCTCTTCCGTCTTTGGCCCCTCCTGCTTGAATGGCACCAGGAGCCACAGAGTCAGGAAGGTGAACAGCGAGATGACGACCGCCACGTCATAGGCGCCGAGGCCCACGGCAGCGCCAGTTGCGCCGGTTGCCCACAGACTGGCTGCAGTGGCGGTACCACGCACTGAGCCATTGTCTTTCAAAATGGCGCCGCCGCCGATAAATCCCATGCCGGTCATCAGACCTTCGATGATGCGCGCCGTGCCTTCGGGATGACCGTTCAGAAATCCCTCGGTCGCCTGGACGATGCCGCAGGTGGCAAGCGCCACCAGCGGAAAGGTGCGCAGCCCGGCGCTGCGCTCGGCGCGCTCACGATTCCAGCCGATGGGAAGCGCCAGAACATAGGCGATCGACATGGCGATCAGATGCGGCAACAGACCAAAGCTGTCCGACATTTCCAGAAGCGTCTTCACCGGGTCTCCGATCGCACAGGGATAAAGCCCCTCGGGTGTCGCCGCGGGCCAACCCGGATAAACTCCGCCGGTGAGTCGCGGTTGCAGCGACGCATCGTCTCATGGACTTCGACTTGGACGTTCGATTTGGAAACTTCGCTCTACCTCCCGGTGAAACGCTTCCTCGAAGGCCTTGGCTTTACCGTCAAAGGCGAGATATCAGGTTGCGATCTCGTGGCGCTGAATGGCGATGATCCGCCAATCGTCGTGATCGGCGAGCTCAAGCTCAGCTTCAATCTCGAACTGATCCTGCAGGCTGTCGATCGCGCCGGCGCCTGTGATGAAGTCTGGGTCGCCGCCAAGCTCTCCATCCGCGGCAAGGGGCGCGAAAGCGATGCGCGCTACCGCAACCTGTGCCGCAGACTCGGTTTCGGCATGCTCGGAATTACGGAAGCCGGCGGTGTCGAGGTTCTCGTCGCGCCTGCCACTGTCGCGCCCCGACGCAATCCGAAGAAGCGTTCACGCCTCGTTACCGAACACAAGAAACGTCAAGGCGATCCTGCCCTTGGCGGCAGCACGCGCGCGCCGATCATGACGGCCTATCGTCAGCAGGCGCTCGCTTGCGCAGCGATGCTCGTCGTCGGTCCGCGCAAGGTGCGTGAGCTCACGCCGGATTATCCGGATGCGCAGAAGATCCTGCATCGCAACGTCTATGGCTGGTTCGAAAGTCCGGCGCGCGGCACCTACGCGCTCACCGATGCGGGTTACGCGGCGCTGAAACGTTGGCCGCAACCCCAACGGGATACCGCCCCGCCATCCGCTTTGTCGTAAAGCTACCGATCAAACTCTTTCTCGTTTTCCGGGAACAAGTTTGCATGGCTGCTTTGTCGCGGTAATTCCATATTGCAATGCAACAACAGCTCCCTTAGGTATCGCAAATCAACACTGAGGCGAGCGATGAGCGAAGACTGGAACACGAAATATGGAACGCGGCGTGTGCGACGCGATCCCCCGACCCTGGAAGAAGCCATCTTCGCCGCGATGGGTATCACCGAGGATCTCGACCAGCAGGCGGAGATCGCCGCGTCGCTAATGGGCATGCCGTTCGACGCCGTGCAGGCCGAAGTGAAGAAGGCGAATCGTTCGACTGGCACGCTACGCGTCACCCGCGTCATCGCGGGCGAGCAAGGCGCTCAGCGTTCGGTGGTCGTGGAACGTCGCGTGACGCGCAAATTCGGCAACGACAAGCGCATCTGATTTTGAGGGCGCTCACAGCCCTCCCCGCAGTCGCAAAAAAGGCCTCGTTCACCACGAGGCCTTTTTCTTTGTCGCGATAGTTTCTTGGCTCAGGACGATTTGCCCCAGCCGGCGAGCTTCAACCACAGACCCCAATAGGCCCGGTTATAGTCGGCCACCGCGCGCGCCACATCGAGCGCCGAGGTCTTGGGCTGCGGCGCGACACCAGCGCCCATGGGATCGCGCAGGTCTATAACTCCCGTGGATTCGCCGTGCCGGAACGACAGGTGCGCACCGAACTTGTTGGCCAGTGCGCGCATCGCATCGTTCTGCGCGCCGGTGGTGATGCGCAGCCTCGCGTAGCCCATCGACCGCGCCTTGGCGATCAGCTTGGTGAACAGGATGCTGCCAACGCCCTTGCGGCGCACGATCGATTCAACGCTGAAGGCGATCTCGGGCAGCGAGTCCGGCGACAGGTCGGCTTGATGCAATTCAGCGGCGCCGCGTACGACGCCATCCTCGAAGTAAACGAGAATGACGGTGCCGGTATTGACGGACTTCTCGGCGTAACGTGCGACCCATTCGTCGTCGAGCGAACCGTTGAAACGATCGCGGCGGCTTTCGCGGTCCAATCTCAAGAGATGATCGCGGAACAGCGGCAGCTCGCGGGCTGCAAGGACACGCACATGTCCGCGGGCCGGAGCGCGTGTCGAAATGGCAATGGTGGTAGCTGCGTCTAACATGGTCAAAATCCTCAAGTTGCCCTCGAGGAAAGCGTCGATTCCCTAGACATCCTATATTGTGCGACGCACCATAAAATACAAGGGCGCAGATGCCGCACCTGCCAGCGCCCACTGCAGGTGAGCCATGCAATTATCCAGCATTAACAAAACCTTAAGCGCGACATGCCACCGCCTTACAGCACCAGTTGGGTCTGCGTCACGACGCCGACCAGCTTGCCCTCTTCGGTCTCGATTCGGGTCTGCCATACCTGCGTTCTGCGCCCCCGGTGAACCGGCGTTGCGATCGCGCGCACGATGCTTCCTGCTTTCGCCCCGCCTGTGAAATTGGTCTTACTCTCGATGGTCGTCGTTCCCTTGGCGCCCTCCGGCAGATTGATGACCGTCGCCGCCGCACCAACCGCGTCGGCGAGCGCCATCACCGCGCCGCCATGGATCGTATGGCCGAGTGTGCACAGGTCCTCGCGCACCAGCATTGTGGCAACGACGCGTTCCAGGTCGGCGTCGGTAAAGGTCACACCCATCGAGACGGAAAACGGCATCGCGAGGCTGTGAATCTTGTCGAGTGGCGTCATACTGGCATCGTCTCCCTGCAACCTGTCTCGCCTATCGTCGTGCGGGCTTAATGAAATTTCACGACACAACACCCTGCCGTGACAAGCTCTTTGTTAACAGGCATATCGACGTCATGCGCCACTTCCCGCCACGCCGGATCGTCTGCCTTACGGAAGAGACCGTGGAGACGCTGTATCTACTCGGCGAGCAGGATCGCATCGTCGGCGTTTCCGGCTATGCGGTGCGGCCTCCGCAGGTCCGGCGCGAAAAGCCGCGGGTGTCCGCGTTCATCTCGGCCGACCTGCCGAAGATCCTCGCACTCGATCCTGACTTGGTGCTGTGCTTCTCCGATCTGCAGGCTGAAATCGCCGCAGACCTGACGCGCGCCGGCATCGCCGTTCATGTATTCAACCAGCGCGACATCGCCGGCATTCTGGCGATGATCCGCACGCTCGGCGCGATGGTGGACGCGAGCGAACGCGCAAATCAACTCGCAACGCAATTTGAGCTGCGACTTTCCAGCGTCAAAGCTGCGGCAGACTTGCGGCAGACGAAGCCACGCGTCTATTTCGAGGAGTGGGACGATCCGCTGATTACCGGGATCGGCTGGGTGTCCGAGCTGATCGAGATCGCCGGCGGCGAAGACGCTTTTCCGCAGCTTCGACATCAGAAGGCAGCGAAGGATCGCATCGTCATGCCTGCCGACGTGATTGCCGCGGCCCCCGATGTGATCCTCGCCTCGTGGTGCGGCAAGAAAGTCGTGCCCGATAAAATCCGACAGCGACCGGGCTGGAACACGATTCCTGCCGTGCGCGACAATCGCATCTATGAGATCAAATCGCCGCTGATCCTGCAGCCAGGACCAGCAGCGTTGACGGACGGCCTCGACGCGATCGTCGCGGCGCTGTGGCCGTAACCGGCACGAGCGCCGACGCCGTCATCTGAGATGCTCGCCCCTTACCCCTTCGGGTACTGCAGAAAATAGGCATCTGTCAGCGCATCTTCGAGCAGCCGGCCTTCCGAATATGCTTGCAAGGATGCAGGCCGTTCGACGCCGGGCAACAACCGCGGACACGGCTCCGGCGCACCGATCACCGTCCTCACCGGAATGCGCTCGGCATAGATCGGCAGTTCGTAATCCTCGTCATCGTCAGCCACGCCCTTGGCGCGAATTTTTGCCGACGCCTCCTCGATCTCCATGGCGATAAAGGACGTCGCCTTCATCTCCTGTGCCGTGGTCTCGCGCAGACTGGCGGTGCGATCCGGAAAGAAACGGTCGACCATCGCGATGCCAGCCTGCTCCTTCTCGTCGGGATCGGTGACGAGATAAGCGTTTCCGAATGTCATCACCGCACGGTAGTCCGCTGAATGATTGAAGCCGCAACGTGCCAGCACGAGGCTGTCGAGAAAGGCCACCGTCAGACAGACACGTTGCTGCGCGGTCTGGTTCTTCAACATGCGGCTCGCGCTGCTGCCGTGCCAGTACAGTTTCGTGCCTTCGCGCCAGAAGAAGGTCGGCGTGCAATACGGCTGCCCGTCGATCACGTAGGACACATGGCACATCATCGATGCGTCCAGAATTTGATGCACGGTCTCGTGGTCATAGAAGCCGCGGTCATGGCGTCGCTTCACGCGATTGCGCGCCGTGAGCGGATATGACGCGATGTCTGCATTCGTCGGTTCAGCGGTCTTCAGTTCGGCTGTAGTCACGGCAATCCCCCGTCAATTGGAAGTGTTCGAATGTGTTGTACCGCCGCATTTGGTCTGCGATAGTGCCAATTCCATGCGAAAAATTCCGACCAATTTGGCGAAGCCAATTCCGAAACCCGAGCTACCGCTCGATCTCACGGGCGCACATATCACCGAAGGATCGTCCTCGCAGGATCGGCTCTATCAGGCGCTGTGCCATGCCATCACCGGCGGCGTCGCCAAGCCCGGCGCAGCACTGCCGCCGTCGCGCATCCTTGCAAAGCAAACCGGCTTTCAACGCAATGCCGTCACCAATGCCTATGAGCGTCTGATCGCCGATGGCTTTGCCGTCGCACGCGTCGGCTCCGGCACCTTCGTCGCCGCGCGGATTCCGACGCGGACCAACAGCAAGCCAGCCAAGGCCATCGCCATCGACGCGCCGCAGAGGGGCACGCTCGCTCTCGGCTGTACCGATATCGACGAACAGGCGCTGCGCCGTTTTCGCGCTTTCGCCGGCCGCCGCCTGCGCGCTTTCGGCGCCGAGCATCTGCACTACGGCGATCCTCGCGGCAGTCATGAACTACGCACCGCCATCGCCAATCATCTTCTGTCAGCGCGCGGGCTGCGCTGCGATCCCGATCAGATCATGCTGACATCGGGCACACAGCACGGGCTGCGCATCGTGCTGTCAGCCATTCTCAAGCCAGGCGAACAGATCTGGTGCGAGGACCCCGGTTACCCCGCCGCACGAAAATCGATCGAACATTGCGGCGCCCGGCCGGTGTCGGTGCCGGTCGATGACTTCGGCCTGATCGTCGCCAGGGGCCGTGCCACAGCGCCATCTGCGCGCGCGGCCTATGTCACGCCCTCGCATCAATTTCCACTCGGCGTGCAAATGGCGATGCCGCGGCGTCTTGAATTGCTCGACTGGGCGAAGGACGCCGGCGCATGGATATTCGAAGACGATTACGACAGCGAGTTTCGCTATGACGGCGCGCCGTTGCTGTCGCTCGCCGGCATCGATCACCTGCAACGCGTGATCTATATGGGCACGTTTGCCAAGACTCTGTTTCCCGGTCTGCGCATCGGCTACTGCGCCCTGCCCGAACGCCTGATTGGCCCGGTCACGACGGCGCGCGCGGCGATGGACCGCTTTCCCGGCACATTGATGGAAGGCGCCGTCGCCGACATGTTGAACTCCGGCGCCTTCGCGGCCAACCTGCGCAAGATGCGGAACATCTATCGCGAGGCGCGCGACGCTCTGGCGACGACGTTGACGGATGGGTCGGACGGGCAACTGACCGTGCCGGTGCCGTCACAGGGCCTGCATCTGGTGGCGAAGTTCGCGCCCGCGACGTCGCTTGAGATCGCCGCAAAGGCCAAGGCTGCAGCCGGCGTCGAGGGCTGGTTGCTGGCTGACACCTATCTGCGCGCCCGCCCTGCGCCGGGCTTCGTGCTCGGCTTCGCCGGCCATCCCATTCGTGAGCTTGTCACATCGGCGGAAAGACTGGCGAAAGCCTCAGCGGCGAGTTTGCGCGCCCACCGCAAGCCTGCAGCAAAGACGCGTGGAACCCGCGTGGGGGGCTAAAACTTGAGGCTGGCTGGCACTCAATGCCGGCAACCGCTGCGCTTCTAGAATCGGATGCGCATCCCTACAATCCAGGCAGACAAAATGCCCAGCAGGCAGATCTGCCCCCAACGGAGACCTCATGTCCGGCAATCGCAACGTGCTCTACCTGATCATCGGCGCGCTGATCGTCGGCATCGGCGTGCTCGGCTACAATCTCTACCAGACCAAGAAAGAACCCAGCGGGCTGCAGATCAATGTCGGCCCCGACGGCCTCAAGATCCAGAACAAGTAATAAAGGTCGCACAATGCGCTCGGCAATTTGGCTATCAGGAATTCTGGCTTCGCTTGCGTTAGCGACGCCGGCGCTTGCGATCGATCAGGTCAACCGCGAACAGGACATTGTTGATGTCCGCCTCGGCCAGCGCATTCTGGTCGATGACGGCTCTTGCCCCACCGGCCAGATCAAGGAAGTGTCCGGCACGACGCTGACCACGTCCGGTGTGACGCGTGTTCGCAAATGCGTTCCCCGCGCGGGCACCAAGACGCGCTAGTCCAAGACATGCTCATCAATGTCGCAGCGGCTCGCTTGGCGGCACCGGTGAACCGGTCTGGCCAACACTCGCACCGCCATCGATAGCTAGCGTAATCCCCGTGATCCAGCGCGCCTCGTCGCTGGCAAGAAACAGAACACCATAGCCGATATCCCAGCCGGTCCCTTCGGTGCCCAGCAGTGTGCCCGCTGCGCGCGCTTTGCGCATCTCATCGCTCATGCCACGCGACGCTACCATCGGCGTATAGACCGTGCCGGGCGCGATGCAGTTGACGCGAATGCCGTCGCGGCCGTGATGTGCCGCCATCGCTCTGGTGAGGCCGATCACCGCCGATTTCGACGTTGGATACAACAAGCTCGGGTGGCCACCACGCAGGCCGGCGATCGACGTCAGGTTGATGATCGAGCCGCCGCCGGATTTCATCATTTCCGGAATCGCATACTTCGCCATCAGCATCATTGAGGCAACGTTGATACGCATGGCGCCGTCCCAGGCGCGGTCGTCGACCTCGATGGCGTCGCCGCGCGGCCCGGTGAGGCCAACATTGTTGACGAGGATATCAAGACGGCCAAAGCCTTCGACAGTGCGTTCGACGATCGCCTCGCATGACGCGCGATCGCTGACATCGCCGTCATAGATCTGCGTGACGCCGCCTTCCGCAGCGATCAATCGCGCTGTTTCTTCGGCAGCGTCTACGTCGGTGTCGACCAACGCGACGCGCGCGCCATGCCGCGCCAACAACACCGCTGCGGCACGTCCGTTGCCAATGCCATCGCCGCGGGAACCCGCACCGGTGATAATGGCGACCTTGCCTTTCAATCGATCGTCACGCTGGGGCTGCGCCATATCCATCAGAACATGCCGTTGGTGTTAGCGGATTTTTCCGGGATCGGCTGAACGGCATCCCAATGTTCGACGATCTTGCCGTTCTCAAGCTTGAAGATGTCGATGATCGCGTTACCGCGCGTGCCCTTTTCGCGCACGGCATGCACATGCAGGATCACATAGTCGCCGTCGGCGAAGACCTGCTTGATCTCGCTATGCGAGTCCGGGAATTTCTCCCGCAGGAAACCGATAAAGCCTTTGAAGCCCTCGACACCATCAGCCGCGTTGGGATTGTGCTGAACATAACGCGGACCGAAATATTTGGATGCCGCCTCGAAGTCCTTTTGGTTGAGGCCCTTCTCATAGAATTCAACGACGGCTTTCTTGTTGGCTTCCTGGGTGCTGGCATCTGCAGCTAACGCCGCGCCGGTCAGAAATATCGAGACACACGTCAAGCAGATCGAAACAAATCGCATAAAAAATCCCTCGGTTCCCACCAATTCAATTAGTAGCGAATCCACCCACCTAACGGTGGTGTAGCAAAACGCTATCATCGGCAGTAACGGGATGACGAGAGGGAAAGACAGAAATCCGCTATCATTTTGGCGCGACGACGCAGCGCAAAAAGATCACGCGAACTAACTGAGTGGTTCAATCCAGCGGCGCCGGATCATACATGCATTGCAGGGTCGGCTTCGCGATCTGCGTGAAGGTCGCGCTGATCATCGACTGCTTCGATGCCGGGATCCAGTCCTTCTCGATCGTAGGTACGCCGCGCTCACTGATGCCCCGCAGCAGTGCCTCGCGCAGATCGGTGTCTTCCACCGTTGCTACAGCATGGTCATGCAGGCAGCCGCACACTTCTTCCGGATGCGCCCAGCGCCCGACCATATGCGGCGAGCACAAACGAACGAACTCGCCACGCTGGTCCGGCAATTTCCGCCATGACCAGATCTGCGCCTGCGCCACACTTCCCGTGATGGAACTCGCAAGGGCGGCAGCGACAACAATGGCAGTCAGAATACGTGGTCTAGTCATTTCAAAACTTTTCTTGTTGTTTCTCGGGTTATCCGCCCGCGATCGAAATCAGCGTGCGTAGGCGACAACCATCGGCGCAGTAACACTGATCGCGGGCGAACCGGTAAAGGCGAAAGTGCCGATACCTGGCAGGTTACCCTCAATGGAACCGGCCATCGACGGGCCAGCCAGGATGAAGGCGAAAGCGAGGATGAAGCTGATGGTACGCATCTGACGTCTCCAGTTCGGCAGCGCTGCCCGCCGCGTCGTTGACAAATGGATAGCCAATGCGGGTTTCGGCACGTCTGCGGCCCAAGAGGAAAATGGTTTCGTCCCCCGTCGAATTGTTTCGTGGCGCCCATGCCGACGACACAATCTGGGCGGCAAATCTGCGAACGGCTTAGAAAGAACGCCTTGGAAAGGATGTCTCGAAAGTTCGTCCGGCTGTCGCACGCCCTTAACAAAACTGAACCGAAACGCGGCTAAAGCGACTTCAGGAGAGCGTATGCAACCTTTTCAGGCGACTGCGCGTTTCTGTTCACCTCGAAGAGAAGGAATGCAGTCGTGGGAACCGGCAACAACGACGTTGGCAAGGATACCCCGATCAGCGCCCCCGGACGGCCACTGGTCTCCACGGTACAAACGCGCGCCAAATGCCAAGGCGCCATGTCGCAGCAGGGCTACGGCTCGCACGGCAACGAGTGCTATCCGCAGCAGCTGGTCCAGCTCGTAGGCTATCGTGACCCGCAGCCGCAGCAGTCATGGGACCGCTTGCGCACGAAACGCGTCGTCACCCACTCCGCTGAATAGCGAAGCATAGCTAAGTTCTAGCGGCCAATAGCTCGCTTATTTGATGAAGTCGCCGCATTTCTGCACGGCGGCGTCTGACTGCCCCCAGGGCATGATCGGAACTGATGACGTCGAGTTCTTCGGCGAACCCTCGATAATCCGATCCGAATAGACCATGTAAACCAGCACGTTTCGCTTGGCGTCGCAGCCGCGGACGATTTGCATCTTCTTGAAAAAAAGGCTGCGGCGCTGCCGGAACATATCCTCACCCTGATCGCTCTTGGCCTTGAATGTGATCGGGCCGATCTGCCGGCACGCGAGCGAGATGTCCGAGACTTCTTCGGCCAGACCGAGCCAGCCCTTGAAGCCACCTTTTTCCGGCACGGTGAAGTGGCAGGCGACGCCCTCGACTTCAGGGTCATCGACGCCATAGGTCGCCAGCTTGTCGTTCGGACTGAGCCATTTGAACACGGTGGAGCGCCGAAAGATCAGATCCGGCTCGTCCGCAGCGTGTGCCGGGACAATTGCCAACGCCGCGAATGCCGAAAGCGCCAGGACGCCGCGCCGCAACATCTTGGTGAGCCCGCCAGATCCATTAAACGTCATGCAACTCTCCGTGACCGATCCAGAATATGTAGGCATTCCAACCGGATTCGGAAGCCAGGATGCCCCTCTGTTAATTCAATGTGAGGCTTTTTTGCTAGGCTGATCCCGACTCAGCGGTAACCAGATCACTCATGCTGGTGAACCCATCTCGCGCCTGCGAGACTAATGTTTTCAGATGGATTCGAGGATATTGGACGTGAGTGCATTTCAATCGTCGCGGGGATCAACGGACAAGAGCCGCTTTCTGGGCAGCACATTCTTTTCCGGCAGCTTTCTGCGGATCGCACTCGTCGCCATGACCGGCATGACCGTGGCGGCGCCTGCCGATGCCGCGGTGTTCTGGACCGATGAAAACCCGATGATCATGCGGGAGATCGAACCGCCGGCGCCGCAACCGCAGCAGCGTCAGAAGAAGCTGAAGCGCCTCGGCGCCAGACTTGAGAAACAGGTCAAGGAACACGCAAAGCCGGTCGGCCCGCTGGTGATCGCCATCTCGATCGAGCGACAGTCACTGCGGGTGTTCGACGCCAACGGCTTGTTCGCGGAAACGCCGGTCTCTACCGGCATGCGCGGTCATTCGACGCCCATGGGCGTGTTCAGCATCATCCAGAAGAACAAATGGCACCGCTCCAACATCTATAGCGGCGCGCCGATGCCCTACATGCAGCGCATCACCTGGTCGGGCATTGCTCTGCATGCCGGCGCGCTGCCAGGCTATCCGGCGTCCCACGGCTGCATCCGCATGCCGATGGCGTTTGCGACCAAGATTTGGGGCTGGACCCGCATGGGTGCCCGCGTGATCATCGCGCCCGGCGAAATCTCCCCGGCGGAAATCTCGCATCCGCTGCTCGCCGCTCAGAAGGCCACGCCGGGTCCGGTCGCGGCAGCGGCGCCTCAAGACGTCCAGGCGTCGCCAAAGGCCGATAAGGCATCGGCAGATGCGAAGCCCCAAGACCTCGGTCTGAGGCCATCCGCCGCCGACCGCGCCAAGACTCAGACCGCCGATGCTAGCAATGCGATGAAAAAACCGACGCCCGCGACTGTGATGTCGGACGCCACACCTGCAAAGGTCGAAAGCGCCGTCAAAACCGCCGAGCCCGAGATCATGACGCGCCGCGATCTCGACGCCGCCATTGCCAAAGTCGTCGAATTGCCGACCCCCGAGGTCAAATCGGCAGAGACCGTCGCGGAAGCGCCAGCCAAGCTGGAACCTGCCAAGACGGAAGCCCCGAAGGCGGAAATCGCAAAAGCTGACGTCGCACCGGCCGTCGCCAGTGTGCCCGACGTCAAGAAGGACGAAACGCGCCCTGCGGATGCAGCGAAGGCCGAAATGTCTACGGCCTCCCCGGCGCCCGCTGCCGATGCGACGCCAAAGCGGTCCGGCCAGATTGCCGTGCTGGTCAGCGGCAAGGACGGCAAGCTCTATGTGCGGCAGAATTTCGCGCCGCTGTTCGAGACGCCGATCGCCATCAAGCCCAGCGATCGCGCGCTCGGCACTCACATCTTTACCGCCCGCACCGACAAGGATGATGCCAAGGCATTTCACTGGACTGCAGTCTCGCTGCCTGCCGTCCCGCGTCGCGCCGACGAGGACGACAATGTTTCGCGTCGCCGCAAATCCACTGGCGCCGTTGAAGTGAAAACCCGTCCTCTGCCAAACAGCGCCGCCGAAGCGCTCGACCGCCTGACGATCCCTGCGGACGCCATGGCACAGATTACCGAAGCGCTCGCGAGTGGCGGCTCCATCGTGGTGTCCGATCAGGGCATTGCCGCCGGCGGCGAGACCGGCCAGGGCACCGAATTCGTGGTGCCGCTGCGCTAGCCTCGTTCACTCCGGCCTTGTAACAGCTTGTTGAGTGCGTCATCTCGGAGATGACGCTACTCTGCTCGCGAAACAGGCTGGGCTACGACGAATGGCGATGATCAATCGCAGGCAGATACTGACAACGGTATTGGGCGCGGCAAGTGCCGTGGCGGTCGCGCGTCACGCCTCGGCGCAAGGCGCCGTGAGCCGCATGACCGCCTATGGCTTCGCGTTTCCCGGCCTCAAGGGTGGCGACATCAAACTTGCCGACTATGCCGGCCGCCCGATCATGGTGGTCAACACCGCCTCGCAATGCGGCTTCACCCCGCAATATGCCGGGCTTCAGACACTGTGGACCGAGTTCCGCGAGCGCGGCTTGATGATCGTCGGCGTGCCCTCCAATGACTTCGGCGGACAGGAGCCGGGCAGCGCCAAGGAGATCGCCGAGATTACCGAGGGACATTTCGGCATCGGTTTCCCGATGGCCGCCAAGACCGTCGTGAAGGGACCGAACGCACACCCATTCTACAAATGGGCGGCAGAGGCACGGCCGCGCGACCTGCCGCGGTGGAACTTTCACAAATATCTGGTCGGACGCGATGGCTACCTCACCGACTCCTTTGCCTCCGAATTCGAACCGACCGACACACGCGTCAAGACCGCCGTCGGACGCGCTCTGACCGCGGCTTGAGCGGTTCAATATCGATCCAGCCACTGACTGGGGATAAGGGCCGTTGCCATAGCGGTACCGCCTGAAATCGCGCTAGAATTGCGGCCACGACCATCTGGATCAGCCCGGCCACCTCGCTGACGACGCTGGTCGCAGGTCAAGGGGAACGTGATGCGCAGTGCGGCAGGTCTGATTTTTGCGAGCGCGATTTCATTGTGGGCGGCAGGCGCACAGGCGCAGACACCCAAAGCCGGAGCCCCAGCGCCCGCCCCCGCGGCAACGCCCGCGCCGCCACCGGCGCCCGCGGCTGCACCTGCCCCCGCCAAATCGACCTGCGCCAATCCCGATGCGCTCGGCGTCAGCCGTGTGGTCGAGATCGACACGACGGGCGGTCCGGGTTTCGGCTTCGAACATTTCAAGCAGCTCGACTTCCTGCGCGACAAGGAAGTGGTGCTGACCTTCGACGATGGCCCGTGGCAGACTACGACGCCGACCGTGTTGAAGACGCTGGCCGACGAATGCGTCAAGGCAGTGTTCTTTCCGATCGGCAAGCACGCGACCTATTATCCGGAGGTGCTCAAGCAGGTCGCTGCGGCCGGCCATACCATCGGCGGACACACCTGGGCCCATATCGCGCTGACCAACAAGAAACTGACCCAGCAGCAGCGTATCGATGAAATCGAGAAAGGCTTCAGCGCCGTGAAGTGGGCACTCGGCTCAGCCCCCGCACCGTTCTTCCGCGCTCCGGCGCTGCAGCACCCGCCGGAAATCGTCACCTATCTCGGCACGCGCAACATGGCGATCTTCTCCTGTGACATCGACTCGTTCGACTTCAAGACGCGCAAGTCCGAACAGGTCATCACCAATGTGATGACCAAGCTCGACAAGCTCGGCAAGGGTATCATCCTGATGCACGACTTCCAGAAGCACACCGCCGAAGCGCTGCCGACCCTGCTGCGCAAGCTCAAGGCCGGTGGCTACAAGGTCGTGCATATGCGCGCCAAGGCACCCGTGCAGACCATCGCGTCCTATGATGAAGCGATCGTCAAGGACGCCAAGCTGCCGACGGTCAGCAGCCGTCCTGTGAACAGCGTCGTCCAGACGATCTCGGAATAATGAGGACTCGTCGACGCCCCTGATGCCCGCATTTCGTTTCAACGGCTACGTCATCGTCTCGGCGGACGGCATGCTCGCCGACGCCAGTGGCGTGATGCCCGATACCCTCAAATTTCCCGGCGACCTCGCCTTTTTCACCGCAGGTCTCGACCGTGCCGACCTGATCGTGCACGGCAGGCATTCGTTCGAGGATCAGCCGAACTCACCGAAGCGCAAGCGCATCATCGTCAGCCGCAGCATCGCTGCCATAGGCCCCGATCCCGAAAACAACAAAGCCACGCTGTGGAATCCGGCCGGCGCATCTTTCGAAGACGCTTGCGCGCATGCTGGCGTTCATGCCGGCACCGTCGCCGTCATCGGCGGCCCCAGCGTATTCGAGATGTTCTTTGATCGCATCGACGTGTTTTGGCTGTCGCAAGCGCCACATGTCCGCCTGCCCGGCGGCGAGGGATGCTTCCCCGGCGTCCCCGAACGATCGCCGCAGGACATTCTCTCCAGTCACGGTCTGCAAACGAGCGAGGTCCAAATCCTCGACGCCGCGCGTGAAGTCACAGTAACGGCCTGGCGGCGGGTGTCCTGAACGACAACTACACTTCGTTGTAGCCGCCCGGCAGCCGCGCGCTGCGGCCGATACCGGCGATCATGAAGAGGCCGCCGATCAGCGACAGGTTCTTCAGCGCGTGGATCATCTGGTTCTTGGCCTCAGGGCCTGTCAGGTTCCAGAAGTCGTGGAAGTAGAAAGTCGCGGCCATCACGAACAGCACCAGCACCAGGGCGAAAAAGCGCGCACCCAGATTCAGCGCGACGAGAATACCGCCGACCAGTTCCAGTGTTGCAACGGCGATTGCGAGAATCTGCTTCAATTCCATGCCCGCCAGCCCTTCGAGCTGCGTCGCATAGGGCGTCACGACTGCGGGGATCGTCGGGATAACCTTGTTCGCGATTGCATCCGCAGTTGCGCTGAGGTCGAGAAACTTGGATGCGCCGGACGCAATGAAGATCACGGCAAAGAGAATGCGCCCGAAAGTAATAAACGCTGGCATTTGTCGGCCTCGCTGGACTGCAATGAATACTTGTCGAAATACGTGACGAGTATGATCATTCCATCACATTTTTCAAACGAACAAATGGATGACCTCGTTGGCGTCATCCATTTGTCGCGATGCTTCTCAGATTGGCTAACTATCCAAAAGCGCAATGGCCGGGAAGCATCCAGCCAGCGCGAGGCTGACTGAACGCGCTAGCCGAACAGGCTCGCCTGCGGACGCCCAGCCCGCTCCTGCGCCTCGACAGCCGCAACCGCCGTCATGTTGAGGATACCACGCGCTGTCACCCCCGGCGTCAGGATATGCGCCGGACGCGCCGGGCCGATCAGGATCGGGCCGACCGGGAGCGCATCCGCCAGCGTCTTGATCATCTGATAAGCGACATTGGCGGCATCGAGCGTCGGCATGATGAGGACATTCGCCGAGCCCTCGAGTTTCGAATGCGGCAGCACGATCTTGCGGGCTGCTTCCGACAGCGCGGTGTCGCCCTGCATTTCGCCATCGGACTCGATCTCCGGATGCTTCTCACGCAGCAATGCTGCGGCGCGGCGCATCTTGCGCGAAGAGTCCGTATCGTAGCTGCCAAAGTCAGAATGCGACACGAAAGCGATCTTCGGCTTCATGGCAAAGCGCTGCACGTGGTTGGCAGCGAGCGCCGCGATTTCCGCGAGTTCTTCCGCGCTCGGATTCGGACGCACCTGCGTATCAGCGATGAAGTGCGCACCCTTGCTGGTGATCATCAGCGACAGCGCTGCAAAATCGCTGACGCCCGGCAGGAAGCCGATGATCTCGCGCACATGGCGCAGATGGCTCATGTAGCGGCCTTCGACGCCGCAGATCATTGCATCCGCCTCGCCGCGGATCACGGCGAGCGCGGCGATCACCGTCGCATTGGTGCGGACGACCGTGCGCGCCGCATCCGGCGTCACGCCGCGACGGCCGGCCACGTCGATATAGGACTGCACGTAAGAGCGATAACGCGGATCGTCCTCGGGATTGATCAGATCGAAATCCTGGCCGGCCTGGATCGCCAGACCAAACCGCTTGATGCGGGCTTCGACGACCGACGGACGGCCAACGAGGATCGGACGCGCCAGCTTCTCTTCCAGCACCACCTGCACGGCGCGCAGCACGCGCTCGTCTTCGCCTTCGGCATAGATCACGCGCACCGGCTGGGTCTTTGCCTTCGCGAAGACCGGCTTCATCACCAGACCGGAGCGGAATGCGAAACGCTCGAGACCTGCGGTGTATTCCTCGAAATTGGCGATCGGGCGCGAGGCCACGCCGGATTCCATCGCCGCCTTGGCGACGGCCGGCGCGATGCGCAGGATCAGGCGTGGATCGAACGGGCTCGGGATCAGCGACCCCGGACCGAAGCCCTGGGTCTCGTTGTCGAAGCCGGCGGTCACAGCATCCGACGGCGGGTCTTGCGCAAGCTGCGCGATGGCATCGACGGCAGCGATCTTCATCGCCTCATTGATCGCCGTCGCCCCGCAATCGAGTGCACCGCGGAAGATGAACGGGAAACAAAGGACGTTATTGACCTGGTTCGGAAAGTCCGACCGGCCGGTGCAGATCATCGCGTCCGGGCGTGCCTTGCGCGCTTCGTCCGGCATGATCTCCGGCGTCGGATTGGCCAGCGCCATCACCAGCGGCTTGTCGGCCATCGCCTTGACCATCTCGGGCTTCAGCACGCCCGGAGCGGAGACGCCCAAGAAAATATCGGCGCCGGCGATGACATCGCCCAGCACGCGCGCATCGGTCTTCTGCGCATAGACCGCCTTCCAGCGATCCATCAGGGTGTTGCGGCCCTCATGCACGACACCGTCGATATCGCAGACCCAGATGTTCTTCTTCTGCGCGCCCAGCGACACCAGAAGATTGAGACAGGCGATCGCCGCAGCGCCAGCACCCGAGCAGACGATCTTGACGTTCTTGATGTTCTTGCCGTTGAGCAGCAGCGCATTCTTGATCGCGGCGCCGACGATGATGGCGGTGCCATGCTGATCGTCGTGAAACACCGGGATCTTCATGCGCTCTTTAAGCTGCGCCTCGATCTCGAAACATTCCGGACCCTTGATGTCCTCAAGGTTGATGCCACCGAAGGTCGGCTCCAGTGCCGAGACGACCTCGACCACGCGCTCGATGGTGTCGGCGGCGATCTCGATGTCGAACACGTCGATGCCGGCGAATTTCTTGAAGAGGACCGCCTTGCCTTCCATCACCGGCTTCGAGGCCAGCGGGCCGATATTCCCGAGACCAAGCACGGCCGTGCCGTTGGAGACGACAGCCACGAGATTGGCGCGCGAGGTCAGCGACGCCGCTTCATTGGGGTCGGCTGCGATCGCGAGACACGGCGCGGCCACGCCCGGCGAATAGGCCAGCGCCAGATCACGCTGGTTGGCAAGCGGCTTGGTAGCCTGGATTTCGAGCTTACCCGGCTTGGGAAGGCGGTGATAGGCAAGCGCCGCGCGCGAGAGATCGTCAGAAGATGAAGAAGACATGCGTGCTCCCGCGCGTCATAAAACAAAAGTTAGGTAGAAGGGCGTTTCTTCTTGTTGGTTTGCCGGACTACTTGTCCTGCAGATTGAGACGGATATGCGCTTCACGCAACTGCTTCGGCGAAGCCTCTGACGGTGCGCCCATCAACAAATCTTCAGCACGCTGGTTCATCGGGAAGAGCGAGATCTCGCGCAGGTTGTTCGTACCGCAGAGCAGCATCACGATACGATCGACGCCTGCCGCCATGCCGCCATGGGGCGGTGCGCCGTACTGGAAGGCGCGATACATGCCGCCGAAGCGCTCGACCACCGTCTCCTCGCCATAACCGGCGATCTCGAACGCCTTCACCATTGCTTCCGGCTTGTGATTACGGATGCCGCCCGACGCGATCTCGTAGCCGTTGCAGGTGATGTCATACTGGAACGCCTTGATGGTCAGCGGATCCTGACCGGTCAACGCATCCATGCCACCCTGCGGCATCGAGAACGGGTTGTGCGAGAAGTCGACCTTCTTGTCGTCCTCGTTGTACTCGTACATCGGGAAATCGACGATCCAGGCCAGCGCGAAACGCTCCTTGTCGATCAGGTTGAGCTCTTCGCCGACCTTGGTGCGTGCGAGACCGGCGAACTTGTAGAATTTCTCGGGATCGCCCGCGACGAAGAACGCGGCATCGCCGGCCTTCAGGCCGAGCTGCTGACGGATCGCTTCAGTGCGCTCCGGTCCGATGTTATTGGCCAAGGGACCAGCGCCCTCACCGCCTTCACGCCACATGATGTAACCGAGGCCCGGCTGGCCTTCGCCTTGCGCCCAGGAATTCATGCGGTCGCAGAATGCACGGCTGCCGCCACCGGGACCGGGGATCGCCCAGACCTGATTCTTGTCGTCTTCGAGCATGCGCGCGAACACCTTGAAGCCGGAGCCGCGGAAGTGCTCCGCCGTGTTCTGCATCTCGATCGGGTTGCGCAGGTCCGGCTTGTCGGTGCCGTATTTGCGGAGCGACTCTGCGTAAGGAATCTTCGGCCAGTCCTTGTTGACCGGCTTGCCCTTGGCGAACTCCTCGAACACGCCGGTGATCACGGGCTGCACCGCCGCGAACACGTCTTCCTGTTCGACGAAGCTCATTTCGAGATCGAGCTGGTAGAACTCGCCCGGCAGACGATCGGCGCGCGGATCCTCGTCGCGGAAACATGGCGCGATCTGGAAGTAGCGGTCGAAGCCCGACATCATCAGCAGCTGCTTGTACTGCTGCGGCGCCTGCGGCAGCGCGTAGAACTTGCCGGGATGGATGCGCGACGGCACCAGGAAGTCGCGCGCGCCTTCCGGCGACGACGCGGTGAGGATGGGCGTCTGGAATTCGAAGAAGCCCTGCTCCTTCATCCGCTTGCGCATCGAGTCGACGATGGCGCCGCGGGTCATGATGTTCTGATGCAGCTTCTCGCGACGCAGGTCGAGGAAGCGATATTTCAGCCGGATGTCTTCCGGATAGTCCTGATCGCCGAACACCGGCAGCGGCAACTCGGCCGCAGGGCCAAGCACCTCGATGGCATCGATATAGATTTCGACATCGCCGGTGGGCAGTTCGGCATTCTCGGTGCCGCCGGGACGACGACGCACCTTGCCGTCGATCTTCACGACCCATTCCGAACGCAGCGTCTCGGCGACCTTGAATGCCGGCGAGTCCGGGTCGGCGACGCATTGCGTCAGGCCGTAATGGTCGCGCAGATCGATGAAGAGCACGCCGCCATGGTCGCGGATACGATGGCACCACCCCGACAGGCGAACGGTCTGGTCGATATGGCTGTCGCGGAGCGCGCCGCAGGTGTGAGACCGGTAGCGATGCATGGGTATCCTGGAAATACGTCAGAGGGCGGAATCGGGTTCGCGATCAAGCGCGAAGCGCAGGGTTTACCCGACCGCACCCGACGCGGCAACCAAAGCTCGGCGATCAGATCGCCCGAATTTGCGGGCCGCGACTGCATCACCGGAGGCCTCCGACCGATGAATTTCGGACTACCATTTCCAAATGCAATCGAGCGATCGGAAAACCTCCCGCAACGCGGGAACTACATGATTGCACACGCAATAACCAGCTACCTCGGGTCAAGCACCATCGGCACCCGGATACGTCACGTCGGTATTTCAGCACCAGATTCAACTACTTAAAGCGGTATTTGTGTCAAAATTTACTGAACGTTGACGACCACCATTCACTGTCTTGCCGTGAACCCAGCCCGTTTTGAAGGCAGGTGATTCAACTGGAACTTGCTGCTTCTTGCCCTGCCGCAACCCAAGGCAGCCGCCATTTCGGCTGACCGGCGTCGCAGCCTTAGAACCGCCGAGGAATATGTTCGTGCTCGCCAGATATTCGATCAGTACCAAGCTGTTTGTCATTATCGCTTTTCTCTTCGTGGTGATCGCGGGCATCGGCACCCTCGCCTTCATGCAGATGCGAGCCATCAACGCAGCAACCCAGGATATCCAGACGCAGTGGCTCCCCAGCGTCCGCTGGATCGGCGAAATGCGCGTTCAGTCGGCGCGGTATCGCGCAGTGCTGCGCGACCATCTGATCGTGGCCGATGCCGACCGTCCGGATGTCGACAAGAACCTCGCCGCCCGCAAGTCTGACTTCGACAAGGCCGCGAAGGCCTACGCCCCGCTGGTATCGTCGCCAGCCGAACGCGAACTGGCCGATAAGCTTGACGCGGAATGGAAGGCCTTCATCGCCGCCGGCAACGACGTCCAGGCCCTCGCCAACAAGGGTGACGTGGCGGCAGCCAAAGAGATCAACGCCAAGAAGGTCGTACCGACCGGTCGCGCCATGGACGGCACATTGGCCAAGCTCGTCGAGCTGAACGACAAGGGCGCCGAAGTGGCCGGCAGCAACGCGAACGCAACCTATGCCAACGCGATCTGGATGATGGTTATCATTCTCGGCGCCTCGGTCGTGCTTGGTCTCAGCGCTGCCATGTATCTGGTGCGCGACATCTCCGGCGGCATCGCCTCGATCCTGAAGCCAATGGGCCAGCTGACCGATGGTCAGTTGGAGGCCGTCATTCCGCATCAGGGCGAAAGCACCGAGATCGGCCGTATCGCCAGCGCGTTGCAGATCTTCAAGGACGCCCTCATCGCCAAGCGTGTCGCGGATCAGGCTGCCGGTGCCGAGGCCGCCATCAAGGCCGCCCGTGCGGAAACCATCACGAAGGCGACCAGCAACTTCGAGTCGATGATCAGCGAGCTGGTTGGTTCGCTTTCATCCGCCTCGACCGAACTCGAAGCCTCTGCCACCACGCTGACCCGCACGTCGGATATCACCATGACGCTGTCGGGCTCTGCAGCGTCTGCATCGCATACGGTGTCGAGCAACGTTCAGTCGGTGGCCGCGGCAACGGAAGAAATCACCTCGTCCGTGAATGAAATCGGCCGCCAGGTTCATGAATCGAACCGTATCGCTTCGACCGCCGTGCTGCAGGCCGAGAAGACCAATGAAAGCATTGTCAAACTCACGCAGGCCACTGCACGCATCGATGACGTCGTGAAGCTCATCACCGCCGTTGCCGAACAGACCAACCTGCTGGCGCTCAACGCCACCATCGAGGCCGCGCGCGCCGGTGACGCCGGCCGCGGTTTCGCCGTTGTCGCCGCCGAGGTGAAGGCGCTGGCGTCGCAGACCGCCAAGGCCACTGACGAAATCAGCATGCAGATCGCTGGCATGCAGGCGGCCAGTGCCGAGACGATCGAGACCATCAAGGAGATCGGCTCGACCATCACGCTGATTTCCGAAGTCTCGTCGGCTATCGCAGCGGCGGTCGAGGAACAGGGCGCAGCGACACAGGAAATCGCGCGCAATGTCCAGCAGTCGGCCCAGCTCAGCACCCAGGTCGCCAGCGAGGTCACCGAGGTCAATCGCGGCGCCAGCGAGACTGGCTCCGCATCGACCCAGGTGCTGGCCGCAGCGCAGTCGCTGTCGCTCGAAAGCAATCGCCTGAAGGATGAAGTCGACCGGTTCCTCGACACGGTTCGCGCCGCCTGAGACCGCTTTCAGCGGTTGCCTAACACGTCGTGGCCCCCCATCTTGGGGCCATGACAGTCCACTTCCCGTTCGACAACAGCTATGCCGCCCTGCCCGCGAATTTCTTCGCCCGCGTTGCACCGACGCCGGTGACAGCGCCGAGGCTGATTAAGCTGAACCGCGCGCTGGCCGACCAACTCCGCATCGATCCTGACTGGCTGGCCAGTCCCGAAGGCGTCGAGGTCCTCGCCGGCAAACGCGTGCCCGATGGCGCCGATCCCCTCGCGATGGCCTATGCCGGACATCAATTCGGACATTTCGTGGCGCAGCTCGGCGACGGGCGCGCGATCCTGCTCGGCGAGGTCATTGACCGCGACGGCGTGCGCCGCGACATCCAGCTCAAGGGTTCCGGTCCGACACCGTTCTCGCGCCGCGGCGATGGCCGTGCTGCGCTTGGTCCAGTGATCCGGGAATATATCGTCAGCGAAGCCATGGCGGCCCTGGGCATCCCCACAACGCGCTCCCTCGCCGCCGTCCTCACGGGCGAACGGGTTCAGCGTGAGACGATGCTGCCGGGCGCCGTGCTGACTCGCGTCGCCTCAAGCCATATTCGCGTCGGCACGTTTCAGTTTTTCGCTGCGCGCGAGGATATCGCCGGCGTCAAACAACTCGCCGATCATGTGATCAACAGGCACTATCCCGACGCAGCCGAAGCCGAACATCCCATTCGCGCCTTGCTCGATGCAGTGATCCGCCGTCAGGCCGAACTTGTCGCACGCTGGCTGCATGTCGGCTTCATCCATGGTGTGATGAACACCGACAACTGCTCGGTATCCGGCGAGACCATCGATTACGGCCCCTGCGCCTTCATGGACGCCTACGATCCCGCGACGGTGTACAGCTCGATCGACGAGATGGGCCGCTACGCCTATGCGAACCAGCCGCGCATCGCGCTGTGGAATCTGACGCGCTTCGCCGAGACGCTGCTGCCGCTGATCGACAGCGATGAGAAGACCGCCATCGAGATTGCGCAGGCCGCATTGGGCGAATTCTCCGATATTTTCGACACGGCCTATCAGGCCGGTCTCCGCCAGAAGCTCGGGCTGTTCACCAGCCAGCCGGACGATGCCGCATTGGCGCAGGATCTGCTGACCGCCATGACCGCCAATCAGGCCGATTTCACCCTGACCTTCCGCCGCCTCGCCGCCGCCGCGGTTGACGCAGACAGCGACGAAGCCGTCCGCGGACTGTTCATCGATCCGACGGCGTTTGACGCCTGGGCCGTGAACTGGCGCGCACGACTCGGCCGGGAGTCGCAGGACGCCGGTAGCCGCCATCAGGCCATGCAGACGATCAATCCAGCCTTCATCCCCCGCAATCATCGCGTCGAGGCGGTAATCCAGGCGGCCCTGGCCGACGACTACGCGCCGTTCGAGAAATTGCTGGCGGTGCTGGCGAAACCCTATGAAGATCAACCGGAGATGGCGGATTACGCCGAGCCGCCGGAGCCGGATCAGCGCGTACTGAAGACCTTCTGCGGCACCTAAACACCCTCATTCTATCGGAGCAGACCTCCAATCTGCCCGAAACACCTTGACTCAACAGGTTTTTCGGCCGAACGCCTTGGCAAAAGCGTTATGGACCGTCCATGGAACTGATCACGACCACTGCCCAGCTGACCGCCGCGTGCGAGCGACTTGCCAAGCACCCCGTCATTACGGTCGATACGGAATTCCTCCGCGAGACCACTTATTACCCCCTGCTCTGCGTGGTCCAGATGGCCAGCGCGGAAGACGCGGTGGTGATCGACACGCTTGCCGAAGGCATCGACCTCACATCGTTCTTCGACCTGATGGCCAACGAGGCCGTGCTGAAGGTCTTCCATGCCGCGCGGCAGGACATCGAAATCATCGTGCACCGCGCTGGCGTGGTGCCGCATCCGATCTTCGACACCCAGGTCGCGGCCATGGTGCTCGGCTACGGCGACAGCATTGCCTATGACCAGCTCGTCGAACGCGTCACCGGCCACCGCCCCGACAAGACCCACCGCTTTACCGATTGGTCGCGCCGTCCGCTGACCGAAGAGCAGTTGCACTACGCCGTCTCCGACGTCACCCATCTGCGCGACGTGTTCGCCAAGCTCGATGCCGATCTGAAGAAGCGCGACCGCAGCGACTGGGTCAGCGAGGAAATGGAAATTCTCACCTCGCCAAAGACCTATGATTTCCATCCCGAGCGCGCCTGGGAACGGCTGAAGACCCGCGTCCGCAAGCCGAAAGAGCTCGCAGTGCTGATGGAAGTCGCGGCCTGGCGCGAACAGGAAGCACAGAGCCGCGATGTGCCGCGCTCGCGCGTGCTGAAGGACGATGCCGTCGGCGATATCGCGACCCATGCGCCGACGTCACTGGAGAAGCTTGCCAATCTGCGTTCGCTGCCGAAGGGCTTTGATCGCTCCAAGTGGGGCAGCGACATTGTTGCCGCCGTCCAGCGTGGCGTCGCCCGCGATCCCGCCACGTTGCCGAAGATCGAGAAGCCGCGCGGCAATTCCAATGGCGCGGCCACCGTCGAACTGCTGAAAGTGCTGCTACGCATGACGTCGGAACGTCACGCCGTCGCCAGCAAGGTCATCGCCACCGTCGACGATCTCGAGCAGATCGCCACCGACGACAATGCCGACGTCGGCGCCCTGCACGGCTGGCGGCGTGAGTTGTTCGGCGAGGCCGCCCTGGCGCTCAAGCATGGCCGCCTTGCATTGGCGATGGAAAAAGGCCGGGTGATCCGGGTGGATCGCGCGTAGGCTGCGTCGTCCAAGGTAGCGTTCTAATTGCCTGCCGCAAACAGCAGGACGGGGCGTACCAGACCTCGCCCTGCGAGACGCAATGACGATCGCTTTACGCCGCCGATCTGTTCTTGATGGCTCCCACGATTGCCGTCAGCACCGCACCCGCGACACCGCCTCCCGCCACCTGACCGATCAGCGAACCGATATCGGTGGTCGCCGATGCGTTTGAAAGCATAGGAATCAGCATTCCGAGAATTTGACCGCCAACGCCGCCACCTATTGCACCTGCGATCGTGTTGCCGATTGTACCAAGATCGACAGACTTCGATGCACCGCCGGCAACATTTCCGCCAATCGCGCCGCCAATCAGTTGAACGATAAGGTTGATCAGAAGGGCTGACATTTCGACTCTCCCGGTCCGGAAATCGTATGTACTTGCCGCGTGGACCAAAACGGCCGCACCGGAAAAGAGTATACGCACGGAAACCGAGAGTCACGCCGCGGTGCAATCAGTAGTATCACTCGGAATGAGCGGCGGTGGCTATCGCCTGACGATCGTCCCGGACTTCCCCACTAATCGTGCCAGCTGCTTGAAGCGGCTGCCGACGCGGTCGGCGACGAGATCGACCATGCGATGCTCGAAGACGAGCATCATCTTGCGATCCTTGGTGGCGAAATGCGTGGCGGGCAGCACGCCCGGCCGCGCCGCCGAAATGAGATGCGCGACCCTGAACAACGCGCCGAGCAAACGGGCGCGTTCGACCTGTGCCGGCGAGACAAGCGCGCGGACCAGCTCCGGGGGCTCGTTCTCGGCGCCGAATCCTGCGTAGCGATAGTACACACAGAGCGCGAGGAATGCGCGACCGTGATGATCGACCGAGCCGAAATTGCCGTTCGTGATCAAACTGAGCGTCTGCTCGCCGCGATGATCCGGATGGACCCGCCAGCCGATATCGGACAACAGACACGCCACCCGGCGTAGCCGACGATCCTCGTCGGTCTCTTTGAGCTTGGCGACACGGGCGAACCGATCACTCCAGTCGCTCAGCTCCTGCGCGTGGCGGGCCGAACGCGACATCAACTCGTTCATGGTCTGCGCGGCGCCGACCAGACCATCTTGCATGCGCTGCGCTTGCGGCAGCATTTCGTACAGCAAACCTTCACGGACGCCATAGGTCGAGAACACGATAGTCTTCGGCCTGGCAGTGCGAATGACATATTCAAGTACGAGCGCCGCGTAGACCAGCAGAGGCTGGCGCTGTTCGGCGATGGCTTCGATGTTGGCAAGAATGTTGGCTGTTGCGAGCCGGCGCAAGCGGCGCACGAAATCGAGCGCTTCGGTGGCCGGGATCGAATAGCCATGCATCACACGTAGCGGATAGCCGCTCTGGATGATGTGCAGCCGCGCCAATGCACGCCAGGTGCCGCCGACCGCATAGAAATTGCGACCTACGCCCGCCTTGAGTTGCGCGACGTCAGCCAGCGCCAGCCTGACGATGCGCTCGGCCTTCTTCGGTGATTTCTGTGAGGCATCCTGCAATGCGAGACTGCCGAGCGGCAGCGTCACGCCCTGCCGGACCGCATTGCCTTTGACATCGATCAGTTCGAGCGAACCGCCCCCGAGATCGCCAACCAGGCCATCCGGCTTGTGCACGCCCGAAATCACGCCCAGCGCGGAGAGCTTCGCTTCGCGCGGCCCCGATATGATCTGGATCTCGCAGCCGCAGATTTTCTCGGCTGCTGTGATGAAGGCAGGTCCATTGCTCGCATCGCGCGCCGCAGCGGTCGCGATGGCGTAGACGCGACCGACCTTCATGACCCTGCACAGCGCACGGAAGCGCCGCAGCGCCGTCAGCGCCTTGTCGACAGCGTCCTTGGCCAGCAACCCGGTGCTCTGCACTTCGCGGCCGAGACCGCACAGCGCCTTCTCATTGAAGAGCGTGACAAGGCTTCGCGTCAGCGACTCGTAGACAACGAGACGCACCGAGTTGGAGCCAATATCGATGACGGCGACGCTGGTCGCGCGTTGATTGGCACGCGCTACCACGTTGCTGGTTCCTTACGAGGATTGGTGACGCTCAGAACGGCGGGTGAGCCGGCGCGGGGATGATTTCTCAAGCGACTTTCCACGGCCAGACAGACTCGGATTCGTCATGAAGTAATTGTGCACATTGAAGGGTTCCTCGCCCTTGGCTGCCTTCATACGCGTTGACGACCCGTCCGGCAACAATTGCCAGCTCTGTTCCGTATCCTTGAGATTGGCCACCATGATCTGCTCGAGCACCTGGGTATGCACGGTGGGGTTCTGCAGCGGACACAGAACCTCGACGCGGCGATCCAGATTGCGCGGCATCATGTCAGCCGACGATATGTATATCGCCGCCTTCGGGCTCGGCAGGCCATTGCCCATACCGAAGCAATAGATTCGACCATGTTCAAGGAAGCGGCCGATGATCGACTTGACGCGAATGTTTTCGGACAGGCCGGGCACGCCCGGCCGCAGGCAGCAGATGCCACGCACGATCAGTTCAACGGATACACCGGCATTCGACGCCTCATAGAGCGCATCGATGATTTCCGGATCGACCAGCGAATTCATCTTGAGCCAGATCGCACCCGGCTTGCCGCTGCGGGCGAATGCCGCTTCGCCGCGGATGTGTTCGAGCATGCGCCCGCGCAAGGTCAGCGGCGATACGGCCATCTTCTCGATGTCGCTCGGCTCGGCATAACCGGTGATATAGTTGAACACGCGTGCGGCATCGCGACCGATGATCGGGTCGGATGTGAAATATGACAGATCGGTGTAGATGCGCGCGGTGACCGGATGATAGTTGCCGGTGCCGGTGTGCACATAGGTCGTGAGCGAGCCGCCCTCGCGGCGCACCACCAGCGACAGCTTGGCATGGGTCTTCAATTCCAGGAAGCCATAGACCACTTGGACACCGGCGCGTTCGAGATCGCGAGCCCAGCGGATATTGGCCTCTTCATCAAACCGCGCACGCAGTTCGACGAGCGCCGTTACCGACTTACCGGCTTCGGCGGCCTCCACCAGCGTGCGGACAATCGGCGAATTGTTGGAGGTGCGATACAGAGTCTGCTTGATCGCCACCACATCCGGATCGCGCGCGGCCTGCTGCAGGAACTGCACGACGACGTCGAAGGACTCATAGGGATGATGGACAATCAGGTCCTTCTGACGGATCGCGGCAAAGATGTCGCCGCCATGATCGCGGACACGTTCCGGATGACGCGGCACATAGGGCACGAATTCGAGATCGGGCCGATCGAGCCGTGTGAGCTGCGAGACCTCGTTCATGGCGAGAATGCCGTCGACCAGCAGGATTTCGTCATCCGAGGTCGCCAGCGCGCGCTGCACGAAGGCACGGAGTTCTGCCGGCATGCCGGCTTCGATTTCGAGGCGGATCACCGACCCTCTGCGGCGACGCTTCAGCGCAGTCTCGAACAGCCGGACCAGATCCTCGGCCTCTTCTTCGACCTCGAGTTCACTGTCGCGGATGATGCGGAAGGCACCCTGCCCCTGAACAGTGTAGCCCGGGAATAGACGCGCGATGAACAGGCCAGTGGCCTGTTCCAGCGTGATAAGGCGTACCGCCCCGTCCTTGCCGGGGGTCGGCAGGCGGATGAAGCGATCGATCTTGCCGGGCATGCGGATCAGCGCGTTCATCGTCTTGCCGTCGGACACCCGCGACAGATGCAGCGCGATGGTGAAGCCCAGACTCGGAATAAACGGGAACGGATGCGCCGGGTCGATCGCCAGCGGCGTCAGCAGCGGGAAAATGTTGTGGAGGAAGTGGTCCTCGATCCAGGACCGGTCAGCCTTGCTGACCTCCTTGCCGTCGAGCAGCACGATTCCGACATCGGCCAGCATGCCGCGCTGGTCGCGCCAGATCGCCTGCTGGTCGCTGCCGAGCTTGGAGACCGCGCTGTTGATCAGCACCAGTTGCTCAGCCGGGGTCAGGCCGTCCGGGCTGCGCTCGCTGATTCCCTCACGGACCTGCGCCTTGATGCCGGCGACGCGGACCATGAAGAATTCATCAAGGTTGTTTGCGGAAATCGACAGGAAGCGGACGCGCTCCAGTGCCGGATGGCCCGGATTGACGGACTCCTCAAGGACGCGGCGATTGAAATGCAACCAGGACAGCTCGCGATTGATGAAGCGCTCGGGACCCGACGCGACCACCTCTGCCGGCTTTGCTTCGCCCTTTTTCTCTTCAATAACAATCTCTTCTGCGGAGTCCATGAGGCAGCAATCCATCCAGTTCAAGCAGCGCTATAGTGCCGGCAAATCACAGCGGACATTGCGTCAGTTGCGTGACGCTTCGATGACATTGAGGAACCTGCTTGCTGCGCCGTCAAGGCACGGTTTGACGCGCCGCGCTTGACGTCCAAGGCTAAGTCAGGCGTCGCGCAGCAGTTCCGCGGCCAATGCACGGGTCACCGGCCGCCCAAGCCGGAGCGCCTCGCTATCCAGCAATTCCACCGTATGGCGGGCGGCGGCGAATGACCGCTCGATGCGGCTGGCCACATAGCTGACCACGCTCTCGTCGATGCTGAGCTGGCGGTCGGCGCAAAACTTCACGATCAGCGCCCGAAACAACCCGTCATCCGGCGGCAGCAGATTGACTACCGGGATCGCACGGAGCCGCGACCGCAGATCGCGCAACTCGACCTCCATGGCGGCCGGGGCGACCCGCGCCGTAATCAGCACATAGGCGTTGTCCTGACGTGCCAGATTAAGAAGGTGGAACAGCGCCCGCTCGTCGAAGGCACCGGCATTGAGATCCTCCACCACCAGTGCGTTGGTCACCAACTCAGCCGGAACCGTCGCAGCCGTCAGGCTGTGCGCCATGGTGGAGCGTGCCCCGGCCTCCTCGGCCCAGATCGCCGCCAGATGGCTCTTGCCGGACCCTTCCGGGCCGACAAGGAGCATGACCCGGTTCGGCCAGTCCGGCCAGCAGTCGATCAGTCCCAGCGCCTCGGCATTGGCCGGGCCCTCAAGGAAGTTGTCGCGGGACAGACTCTCCGCATGGGGCAGCGCGAACGCCAGTTGACGGGGTTGGACGCGGGCGACCACGCAAATACTCCTGCCGGCTCCGCCGGCGAACGTCACGAATACCGGTTTACCGGGGCTCTTGACCGGGTTCGATGGTGCTCATGTGTCGCATCCACTCGACGAGATAGAAGGACACAGAGAGCAGCGTCAAGACGGTCACAAAGCCCATCAAAATCAAATCGTAAGGCGAGGATTTGAAACCAAATCCGAGGGCAGCAAGAACCAAGGCTGCGAAGGCCACCTGCGCCACCGTATTGAGCTTCGATACCATCAGCGGCTTCATCGGGATCGGTTTGCCGAACAACCACGACACAATGACGGCGCCCACGATCATGATATCCCGCGACACCACGAGAATCACGATCCAGCGCGGAACTGCCCCCCATATCCCCAGGGAGACATAGATCGAGACCAGCAGCGCCTTATCGGCCAAGGGGTCGAGCAGCGCACCGAGTTCGCTGGCCATGTTGAAACGCTTGGCGAGAAAGCCGTCCACGGCATCGCTGACCCCCGCAATCACGAAGATTGCAAAGGCGATTTCCATCTGGTTCGAGGCAATCGCCCAGACGATCACGGGCACCAGCAGGATGCGTCCGAGGGTGATTAAATTGGGGATACTCACGCGGCGCTTCCCGGCTCCGGCCTGTTTCGCAATCCGAGCTTGGGGGCTCCGACCGGCTTACCGCCTACATAGTAATCGGGATAGCGTTTACGAGCCATTGCGCAGGCGGGGATTCCGACGTAACCAGCCGAAAATACACAGTTTCGCAGCTCCGGCAGGATACCCGGCATGACCGACCAGAAAAAAGGCCTCACTTACGCGGACGCGGGCGTCGATATCGATGCTGGCAACCGTCTGGTGGACCTCATCAAGCCGATGGTTCGCGCAACCGCCCGTGCCGGCGCTGACGCCGAGATCGGCGGCTTCGGCGGACTGTTCGACCTCAAGGCCGCCGGCTTCAAGGATCCGGTTCTCGTCGCCGCCACCGACGGCGTTGGCACCAAGGTCAAGATCGCCATCGAAGCCGGCATCCATAACGGCATCGGCATCGATCTCGTCGCCATGTCAGTCAACGACCTCGTGGTCCAGGGTGCCGAGCCGCTGTTCTTTCTCGACTACTTTGCCTGCGGCAAGCTCGACCCAGAAGCCACCGCCTCAATCGTCGCTGGCATCGCAGAAGGCTGTCGTGAATCCGGCTGCGCGCTGATCGGCGGCGAAACCGCCGAAATGCCCGGTCTCTACAAGGACGGCGACTACGACCTCGCCGGATTCTCGGTGGGCGCTGCGGAGCGCGGCACGCTGCTGCCGACCAAGGACATCGGCGTGGGCGATGCCGTCATTGGCATGGCCTCGTCTGGCGTCCACTCCAACGGCTTCTCGCTGGTCCGCAAGATTGTCGAGCGCACGGGCCTCTCTTACGCCGACAAAGCGCCGTTCTCGCCAGTGATGACGCTTGGCGGTGCGCTGCTGACCCCGACCCGGCTCTATGTGAAATCCTGCTTGCGCGCGATCCGCGAGACCGGCGCCGTGAAGGGCCTCGCGCATATCACTGGCGGCGGCTTCACCGACAACATCCCGCGCGTGCTGCCAAATAACCTCGGCGTTCGCATCGACCTGCCCTCCCTCACCGTCCTGCCGGTGTTCAAGTGGCTGGCAAAGGAAGGCGATATCGCCGAACTTGAGCTGCTGCGCACCTTCAATTGCGGCGTCGGCATGATCGCCATCGTCAAGCGCGAAGCTGTGCAGCAGGTGATGGACATCCTGCGCGAGGGCGGCGAGACCGTGTCGCTGCTCGGCGACGTCATCGAGGCCACAGGCGACGAGCGCGTCGTTTATGACGGACATCTCGAACTCAAACTGTGAGGCCGTGATGCGTCGCGTCGCCATCCTGATTTCCGGCCGCGGATCGAACATGACGGCGCTGATCGAGGCCGCAGCCGCAGATGGCTTCCCGGCCGAGATTGCGCTGGCGATTTCGAACAAGGCCGACGCTCCCGGCCTCGCCACTGCGCAGGCCAATGGCGTCAAGACGCTGGTGATCGAGAGCAAGCCATTCGGCAAGGATCGCGCCGGCTTCGAGAAGCTGCTGCAGGCCGCCCTCGACGAGCACAAGATCGAGCTGATCTGCCTCGGCGGCTTCATGCGCCTGTTCACGGCGGAATTCGTGCGACACTGGTACGGCCGGATGCTGAACATCCACCCGTCGCTGCTGCCGTCCTTCCCTGGCCTCGATCCGCACGGCCAAGCGTTGCGCGCCGGCGTCAAGATTTCCGGCGCCACGGTGCATTTCGTCATTCCGGAGACCGATGCCGGTCCGATCGTGATGCAGGGAGCCGTGGCCGTAGCCGATAACGACACCCCCGACACCCTCGCCGCGCGCGTGCTCGACATCGAGCACAAGATCTATCCGCAGGCGTTACGGCTGTTGGCCACCAACAGCGTCGGCATCACCGGCGACACCTGCACCACCAGTACCGGCGCCAGCGCCAGCCGCGACGACACGCTGATCTCGCCGACAGTGATCTAGGGCGAGGCGCCCGCGGATTCGCGCGATCGTAACTTTTCCGCAACGAGGACAACGCATTTTATTGTTCGGGAGGCGCCCCGGACTGTCGTATGTCCGTCGTCAATGGGGATTGTTCAGTTCGCGAGCACCGGTCGCAGGACCATCAAAGACAATGCGAACGACGCAACACGTGCTGCGTCGTCCGTACTGCGTCGTTTAGCTGCGAACAAATGCCAGAATATCCGGATTGATCACGTCGGCATGGGTGGTCAGCATGCCGTGCGGGAAGCCCGGATAGGTCTTCAGCGTGCCGTTCTTGAGCAGCTTCACCGTCAGTGGTGCAGCGTCGGCATAAGGCACGATCTGGTCATCATCGCCGTGCAAAACGAGCACCGGCACATCGATCGCCTTCAGGTCTTCGGTGAAGTCGGTTTCCGAAAATGCCTTGATGCAATCATAGTGCGCCTTGGCGCCGCCGATCATGCCCTGCCGCCACCAGTTGTCGATCACGCCCTGATAGACTTTCGCGCCCGGCCGGTTGAAGCCGTAGAATGGCCCGGCCGGGACATCGACGTAGAACTGCGCGCGGTTGGCAACAAGCGCAGCACGGAAGCCGTCGAACACTTCGAGCGGCAGGCCGCCGGGATTGTTCTCGGTCTTGAGCATGATCGGCGGCACGGCGCTGACCAGCACCGCCTTGGCGACGCGTCCCTTCTTGGCACGCGCGACGTAACGCGCAACTTCGCCGCCGCCGGTGGAGTGACCGATATGCACGGCGTCCTTCAGATCCAGTTTGTCGGTGAGTTCGGCGACGTCGGCCGCATAGGTGTCCATCTCATTACCGGTCGCGGTCTGGCTGGAGCGACCATGGCCGCGGCGGTCGTGCGCGATGACGCGATAGCCCTGATTGAGGAAGAACATCATCTGGTTGTCCCAGTCGTCCGCACTTAGGGGCCAGCCGTGATGAAACACGATCGGCTGCCCGGTGCCCCAATCCTTGTAGAAAATCTCGGTGCCGTCTTTGGTGGTGATGGTTCCCATGATCCAGACTCCTTTGAGTGGGTTGCGGGCAAGCGCGACTTCGAATTCGCAGCGGCTTATGCGGATAACCTGGCCGCTTTCCGCCTCTGCGCCGATGACAGGCCAGTGAATAGACTAACGGGCCGCAAGTCTCTTGTACGTTTCGAATACAAAAACAAGATGTCGCCGAGCCGCCAACGGGCGACGACCAGCTGCATTCTATTCAGGCGGCAATGCCGAAGTTTCGGCATTGCGCTCTTCGTCAATTAATATACTAATAGTACAATTATTAAATTTTGTCGAGCGGATCGCTTGTCGCACCCTCGGCAAGCGTCAACGGACCTTCCGGAGCTGCAACATGAATACGCCGAGCGACTACCAGATTTTCGAGGCGGGTGACGTGCTGCTGCAATCCGGCCAGCGGCACCCGCGCCTGCAGCTTGCCTACAAGACCTATGGCGCACTCAATGCTGCCAAAGATAACGTCATCCTCTATCCGACGTCGTTCGGCGCACAACACTATGACACTGAGTGGCTGATCGCGCCGGGCGCCGCACTCGATCCGGACCGCTACTTCATCGTCATCCCCAATCTGTTCGGAAACGGGCTGTCGTCATCGCCATCGAATTCGCTGGAAGCTCTGGCTGGCGCCCCCTATCCGAACATCAGCTATCATGACGCCATTTCGATCCAGCATCGCCTGCTGACCGAGCAATTCGGCATCGCCCGTCTGGCACTGGTTTATGGCTGGTCGATGGGCGGCATGCAGGCCTATCACTGGGCCGCCCGCTATCCGGACATGGTGGCACGCGCGGCAGTGGTCTGCGGCAGCGCCCGTTGTTCGCCGTTCAACGCCGTATTCCTCGAAAGTGTGCGGGCCGCTTTGACCACCGATCCTGCCTTTGTCGATGGCCGTTTCGTCTCGAAGCCGTCTGCCGGTCTTCGCGCCATGGGACGCGTCTATGCCGGCTGGGCGATGTCGCACGGCTTCTACCGCGATGAGCTCTGGCGTGAGGCCGGTTTCACCTCGCTGGAAGACTATCTGACACGATCATGGGATGTCGCCTTTGCGCATCGTGATGCTAATAATCTGCTGGCCCAGCTCTGGACCTGGCAGAATGGCGATATCAGCCGCTGCGATGCATTCCGTGCCGACTTCCGGAAAGCCATGGCTGCTATCAAGGCACGCGTTCTGCTGATGCCTGGGCAGACGGACAACTATTTTCAGGTCGGCGACAACGAAGACGAACTCCCCCTGCTGACGAACGCACGCGCGGCCGAACTGTGTCCGATCCCCTCGCTGCACGGACACCGCGCCGGCAATCCCGTCAAGATTCCAGCCGACGCAGCCTTCATCAACACGAAGGTCTCCGCGCTGCTCGCCGCCGACGCCTGAACCGAGAACGGAACGAACCGATGACGATGGATGCAGTTGGCCATGGCAAGATCGACACCCGCGCCCTAACGCCCGCACAGCTGAAGGACCTGTCGGTTCGCGCCAATCTTCCGGGGCTCATTCGCTCGATCAGCCATTATGCATTGATCGCTTTGGTTGGAACGCTGATCTGGCAGGTCGCCACCCGCTACGGCATGGTGTGGACGACCCCGCTGATCGTCATCCAGGGTTATCTCATCGCTTTCCTGTTCATGGCGGTGCACGAGGCCGCGCACAAGACTGTGTTCACCAGCCGGCGGCTGAACGAGGCCCTCGGCCATGTCTCGTCGCTGATGATCGTTCTACCCTATGAACACTATGCGCTATTTCACTGGGATCATCACCGCTTCACACAGGATCCCGACCGCGACCCGGAGCTCGTCACCGCGACCATCCCGTCGTCCGACACCAGACTCGCCATCGCCTATACCGGCATCGTGCAACTGACCAATCGGATCCGTCTGCTGGTCCGCCGTGCTCTGACCGGACAAGCCGTGGCGCCGTGGATCCCGGAATCCAAGCAGGGCATGGTGGTGCGCGAAGCCCGCATCTATGCCCTCGTCTATCTGGCGCTGCTGATCGCTTCTATCGCGCTCTCCAGCACGATGCTGCTGTGGTGCTGGCTCGTCCCGCTCTATGTCGGCCAGCTCTTCCTGCGGCCCTATCTCTATGCCGAACACACCGGCTGCGAGCGTACCCGCAGCGCCTATGAGAACACCCGCACGACCTACACCGACGCGCTGACGAAATGGTTCACCTGGAATATGCCATTCCATGTCGAGCATCACGCCTACCCGTCCGTCCCCTTCCACGCATTGCCCAAGCTCAATGCCATCATCGACGAGCGCATCGCGCATCGCGGTTGGGGTTACCGGGCCGTCACGCGCGAAACCTGGCGCTGGTTTCGCCGCGCGCGGCAAGGCGGCATCTGACTATTGCGCCGACAATACGGATCTGACGAGCTTGCGCGCATAGTCGGCCGTCAGCGGCCGAAATCCAAAGACATACTCATAAAACAGCGTGCCATAGATCCGGTCATAGAGATCGCCGGCTGGCTCCGAAGCAACGATGCTGCCGTCCTTCTGGCCGTCCTTGATAATCGCCAGCGATATGTCCCGGCGGATACCGAGATAGCGTTCGGAGAAGATTTTCGCTGAACCCGTCCGCGAGATGCATTCGGCAATGACAGCGAGCTGTACCTTGCCAAAATCGCTGTTCAGCGCCACGGCATAGGCGGCGGCATGTTTCGTGATGCGCGTGAACGGATCGCCGCTCTCGGAAAGCGGCAGCATGGTGGACGCCTGCCGCAGGAATGCATCGATCAGCACCGCTTCGCGCGACGGCCACCATTTATAGATCGTCATCTTGGAGACGCCGGAATCCCGCGCAATCGCATCGATGGTCGTCGCAGCGAGCCCCTGGGCTGCCATCATGCGATAGGCACTTTCCAGGATAGCATCCTCGGTCTCGACCGAGCGAGGACGCCCCCGCCGCACCGGGGTCACCTCGGTCATTGTCGCAATATTTCTCTGTCGGCTACCATGCGTTCACTATAGCGCGGCCCCCATAGATCAAACAGGGAAATTGGCGTGGCGATCAGACGCGGCGGCGGAATGTTGGTCTCGCGCGCCGAGCAACTCATAGATCTGCACTTCCGCGGCAAAGCCTTTCGGCTTGATCCGGGCGACGCTGCGGAAAAGGAACAGGGAGTCCACCCGCTCCTTGACGGCTTCGCTGACCAGGACGCTGGTTCCGTAATCCTTGTTCAGGGTTTCCAGCCGCGACGCGAGATTCACCGTGGCTCCGAGCGCCGTGTAATTCATGCGGTCGGGCGACCCGATATTGCCGATCATGACATCGCCGACATGCAGGCCAAACCGGGTCTTGTAGACGGGCCAGCCCTCACGCTCGAATTCCTCATTGAGCTTCCGATTGGCTTCGACGCAATCGAGCACAGCGGCGCAAGCCTGCGCGACATGGTTGGTGTGCTCGATGGGTGCGTTCCACAGCCCCATAACCGCATCGCCGATATATTTATCGACCGTGCCCTGATGCGTAGCAATGACGTCCGAAATCGCAGCGAAATAGCGCGACGTGTAGAGCATCACCCGGGTCGGATCTTCGTTCTCCGTCATTCCCGTAAAATTCTCGACATCCGTGAATAGGATGGTCGCTTCGCGGCGCTCGCCGCCCAATTGCATGGCCGTGCCGGTTTCGACCAGTTGCTGAACCAGACGCTTGGGGACGAAATTCGAGAATGTCTGCACCAGTGTGCGCATGGTGAAGACCGATCGACCGAGATCGTCGATTTCGCGGATCGGCGAACGCAGTTGCGGCATCGACGAGAACCGGAAGTTCTGGATGCGGTCGACCTCGCGCGCCAAAATCCGCAGGGAGAGCGACAGCTTGTTGCCGATCCAGAATGCAATCGGTATGGCCGCGAGCACGAAACAAAATGCGAGAATGAAGAGCGTGCGCTTTTCTTGCTCGATCTCGGCATAGAACTCATCGAGCGGCGCGAAGAAGCCAACGCGAAGATAGGCCGATCCAGCCATCTCTACGGGCCTGAATGCGGCCGCATAGGCACGCCCTGTGCTGTCATCAAAGAACTGTTGCTCAACTCCGGTCTGGCGCCACGCCTTGATGGCCGCAGTCGCGCCGATCGTATCGACATCGCTCAGTCGCGGCAGCTCCGACAGTTTGTTTGGCACGCTCGTGGCTTCAAGCCACCGGGACATCTCGGGATGCGCCAGCACCCGGTCGGCATCATCAAACAGGTAGGCCACGCCCGAATGCCCGAGCTGCTGCTTGCGCAGCATGGCCTCGGCTTCACTGAGCAGGATATCGCCGGCCACAACACCCCGCTGCCCCTCCACGATTGGCATCCGCAGCGTGTAGCCGATGTCACCGGTCTGATAGAAAATATAGGGCTCGGTCAGCAGACTGGCATTGGGCTCGAAGGCGCCGCGATACCACGGCCGAACGCGAGGATCGAAATCGACAGGCCCGGGCAGACTTGCCAAAGGCCGCAGCGCATCGTCGAGATAGGCGGTCGTGGTCTGAAGCGGTCCAAAATCGCCTGCCTTCACGATCGTGAACAGGCGAAATCTGGCCCCGTCCGGCGCCCCGAAGCGCGCTTTCACCCCAGCTCCCGTTCGGTCGATGAGGTCCATTTCCAGGAACGAGCCGTCCTCATATCCCATGTACAGGCTGAAGAGCTGCTTGTTGTTGCGCAGCATCGACGCCAGCAGGATGTTCAGCCGCGGGTTATTCTTGAGCTCCGCGGACTGGACCGATGTGATACCGCGCAGGATATCCAGATTGTCATGGACGCTCTTGAGCTGCGCATCGATGCGATCGGTTGCAGCCTGCGCGACCACGCTGAGATACGACGAAGCCGCCGTCCGGATGATCGTGTTGACCCTGCTGAAGCTGAGATAAACCAGCGCCAGGCCGACGGTAAGGACGACGCCGACGAACAGCGCAATGATCGACGTCCTGAAGCCAATCCGAAAACGCGATCTCGCCGGCACCGTCATCGCAGGATGCTCCACACGCCAGCCAATCTGGCACCGCATATCGACAGGCCAGACCTGGCTGCGCCGGACGGGAAGTCTCGCGGTATCATGATTCCGTCACGCAAGCGCAATTGCCGAGTATCTTTACGGTAAAGAAACCCGATCTGTGCTTACGACATCGGACAATGAACTCACCTCGCCCAGCACGCTGGCCAGCGCCACGAACTGCGACGATTGCAATGCCTCAATGGCAACTGCATAATTGAAACAATTGACTATTCTGGCTGTCACTTAAGGAAATGAAGAATGACGGGCGCCGATCTGGGTGTGATCATCCGGCAGACTGCTAAGCAGCAAAACAAGACACTGATGGCAGCCGTCAAGGCACAACGCGATCGCTATGCGGGCCTGGCCGCCAAGGCCAAGGACAAGACCGCCAAGGACCGTTTCAAGCAACTGGCGAAGGACGCGACCGAGCAAGGCATGGCCGCCGCCAAGCGCCTTCAGATGTCCGCCGATAATGCCGCCGATAGCTATGCACGATCGATGCGTAAGGCCGTTGAAGCACTTCAGATCGCAGAAGCAGCGCAAGCGATGAAGGCTCAGAACGCCGAAAAGGACAAGGCCGCCAAGAAGGCTGTACCCGCCAAGAAAACGGCCAAAAAGGCGAAGAAGCCAAAGAAGCGATAATGCGGGCATAACCTCGCCCGCTCGGCACGATCCGCACCGGAGCTACAAAAGGCCCGGCTTGCGCCGGAGTTACATCAGTCGGCCGGCCCATATGTATGTCAGGGCCGGCACAGCAAGACTTAGTTATGAGACCTTGAGGTTCTCGGCAGACGCCTTGCCGCGATTTTCCACCAAGTCGTATTCAATGGTCTGGTTTTCATTGAGGGTGCTAAGGCCCGCGCGCTCCACGGCGGAGATGTGCACGAAGACATCCTTGTCGCCGACAGTCGGCTTGATGAAGCCATAACCCTTGGTTGGGTTGAACCATTTGACGGTGCCCTTCTGCATCGTCTGTCTCCCGATCTAGATACAAAAAAGACGCGGCCACGCATCATGCGTACCACGCCACAAGCGGGCTTCCCGGTGTCTGCTGAATGTCCTGCTCGCAAAACGCACAGTCGAACGGCCTCAATCCGATTGCGCAAGAATTCCAACATGAAAATTTTGGCTACGCAAGTCTTTGGCTTTTTACGGCAGAGGTTTTGATATCACCGGCCGCGTTCAAGCGTACCTATCGAAAGCCGCTGACCGGACCCATGAGCAGACGTGCCGGATTGAAATATCGTCGGCCCGCTCTGCGTGAATGGCCATAACGTGATGAAAAGCGACACGAATCCGCTGTGGCAATCGCACAACAATACGCGTCAATCGCCACCAGAGGCGCTCAATGCGCAGCGGCAATGCTCATTGGATCGCGTATGCTCTGCCGCAGTCGAACGGCACTGCAGCGACAATTTCGAAACGAGTGACAATGCGCGATCCATCGCGATACGCCCAAACGGACAGGCGCCCGGCTGCCAGTCGGCAACGCCGGACCATTGTACTCGGCCTTGCCGTCGCGCTTGTCGTTGCGCCTTCGCTTGCATCCGCCCAGGTCGCGCCGCCGCCTACCACGCCGCCCCCAACCACACCTCCGCCGACACCGCCGCTGCCAGCCGCACCGGTGCCATCATCGACCGACTTCAATGCCGGGCAATCCGCAGGCATTGCCATTGGCGATCTCGGTAGCCAGTTCCTGCGGCGCCTCGGCGATCAGGCGAGCTACGGCTTCAACCGCGCGTCGCGCGCCAATCCCGGCGGCGGCGGTGCGTCGGAGACCACCGAGACGCCGCGCTTCCGAAGCTGGGCCGAGTTCTATGGTGTCGGCGCCCATACCGGCACGATCGGGGATTTCGTCGGCGACAAGCGCCGGACCATCGGCGGCGTCGCCGGGATCGGCGCGCGGCTGATGCCGGGTGTCAATGTCGGGCTGTCGGTGGACCAGAGCCACACCACGATCGACGTTCCGCTGGCGCTGCAATCAGCGACGCTCGACCTCACGCAAATCGGCCTCAATGCGTCGGTTGACCAAGGTGCATGGACCTGGGCAATCGCATTGGTGCACGGCTTCGGCGACATCACCTCGCGCCGCGACACGGGCCTGGGGCTCGCGAGCGCCGGCTACAATGCGCGGATCGACGGCGCGCTCACTGAGCTGAGCTATTACTGGAGTTACGAACAGGCACGGATCGTGCCCAAGGCTGCCTTCGAATACACCCGCGCGACAACCGGCGCGATGCAGGAGCTTGGCGGCCTCAATCCTGTCAACGCGAGCGGCGCCTCAGCCGAGCGTGCGCGTATCCTGATTGGCGCAGAAGTCGGCCGTTACTGGATATTTGATCAGAAGATTCTGGATCTGTCGGGCTATGCTAAATTCGTCGACAACGTGCATCAGCGCTTTAGCAACGTCACGGTTAGCCTGGGTTCCGAGAGCATCACCGTTCAGGGGATCGGCGAAAGCCAGTACGGCGCAGACGCCGGCGCATCGGCGTCGCTGAGCCTCAGCAACACCGCGCGTCTCTATCTCAATTATGACGGCAAGTTCCGCGCCTATTCGCAGTCCCACCAAGGAACGCTGGGCGTCGAATTCAAGTTCTAGAAACCGTCAGATTCCAGAAACAAAAAAAGCGGGCGAAAGGCAAATGCCCCTCGCCCGCTTTGCGTTTTTATTGAGTTAGGCCGCCTGCTCGGCGTGCCCTGCCATGCTGCGACGACGCCACAACGTTCCGACAGCGAGCACCACAGCGACACCAATCAGACCGCAGACGATCTCGCCACCATGTCCCCCATTGGTGAAACGAACGCCAAGGCCCAGCGATGACATCAGGCTGTCGAGGCCAGTGCCGACCGAACCGCTGAAGAAGCTGTGCATCAGCGGCAGAACCGCAGGATCCGTCGCGATCACTTCGCCGGCGACCCAGCCCAGCAGGGCCGCACCGAGCCAGACCAGAACGGGCAGACGGGTCAGCAGCGCCATGATCAGCGCCGCGCCGGCGACGATCAGCGGGACGCTGATGGCAAGGCCGAGGATCAGCAGCGGCACGCTGCCATTGGCTGCGGCAGCAACTGCAATGACGTTGTCGAGGCTCATGACAATGTCGGCTACGACCACGATCTGCACAGCGGCCCACAGATGCGAGGCGGCCTTCACGCCGTCCTCTTCTTCCGGTTCGGGTACCAGCAGTTTGGCTGCGATGACGATCAGTGCGAGGCCGCCCACCAGCTTGAGATAGGGCAGCGCCATCAGCGAGGCGACGATGCCGGTGAAGATGATACGGAGGATCACGGCGGCAGCGGCGCCGAGGATCATGCCCCACATGCGCTGCTTCGGTTCCAGACCACGGCAGGCCAGTGCGATCACGAGGGCGTTGTCGCCGGACAGCAGAACGTTAATCCAGATGATCTTGCCGACGGCTACCCAAAATGCGGGCTGCTGCATTTCGACCTGAAACTGAACGAAAACCGACTTGATCGTCGCCGGATCGAGAATATGCAGCAACCAGTCCACAGCGCGCCCCTTTGTTTGTTCGTTTTGATTGGAAAGGCCGGCGCGCCCCCGCGCGCCGACCGGTCGTCAATTCGGCTGGAAGTTTAGCCGACGATCTCGTTGCCCGAGAAGAACTGTGCGATCTCGATCGCTGCAGTTTCCGGAGCGTCCGAACCGTGCACCGAGTTCTCGCCGATCGACTTGGCGTGAAGCTTGCGGATGGTGCCATCAGCAGCCTTGGACGGATCGGTTGCGCCCATCACATCGCGATGCTTGAGGACGGCGTTCTCGCCTTCCAGCACCTGCACGACAACCGGACCCGAGGTCATGAAGTCCACCAGTTCGCCGAAGAAGGGGCGTTCCTTGTGAACGGCGTAGAAAGTGCCGGCCTGTTCGCGGGTCATGCGGATGCGCTTCTGCGCGACGATCCGCAGGCCGGCCTTTTCGATCAGCGCGTTGATCGCACCGGTCAGATTGCGCTCGGTCGCGTCGGGCTTCAGAATCGAAAAGGTACGCTCGATAGCCATGATTTATCCTTGAATAACAGTCGCTGGAAGATGGCGGCTTATATCGACGCTATCCGGGAACGGCAAGCGATCCGTCCAAATGTCGCAGGCCCTATTTTGGCAGATCCGGCGCTCGAAATTACCTAGATGTCATCCACATGAACCATTCCTGACAGGATTGGCGCGATCCGGTTCAGCTTCCTCCTCCTAGACTGCCTGCAATGACCCCGGCCAACGGCATTTGCCCCCGGTGCCATGTTCACGGCAGGCGCAACACGCGCCGTACCAGAGGAGATGAGAATGTTCCGCAAGATCGCACTGACTTTGGTTGCAGCGGCCTCATTGGGCGCCGCGGCGCTGGCTCCGACCTCGGCTTCTGCCTGGGGCGGCCACGGCGGATGGCACGGCGGTGGCTGGCATGGCGGCGGCTGGCATCGCGGCTGGGGCGGACCACGCTTCGTCGGCGGGCCGGTTTACGGCTATGGCGGCGGCGGATGTCTCGTCCGCCGGGTCGTTCCGACCCCGTGGGGACCGCGTTGGCGACTGGTCAATCGCTGCTACTGACGCTCCACGAGCAGAGAAATACCGCCCGGCCGTTCCCTCGGCCGGGCTTTTTCTTGGCAGATCCATCAACGATTCATCGAATTTTGACTCAAACAGCCTCAAATCCATAAATCTTGAAACAATTTCGGCCCGGACGACTTGCCTTAGTGTCATTCAACTGCCACGAGCGCCGGGAAGACAATGCAGAACCAGTTCATCAATGATGGCGAAGAACACATCGACCGCACCACCAGCGTGGCGATCTGCAATGCCATCGGCGAGCGGTTGCGCCGTGATATCGGGTCGGATGATGACACCCTGCCCTCCCATCTCCAGACGTTGATCGACCGGATGCGGCAGCAGGACGAAAAGCGGTAGCCGCTGACGGCATAATTGACCTTCCTCGCACCAGCAGCGAGCAAATCGGGGTTGCCTTTGTGCGTCGCAGCGGTGACAACCCCGCATGCTTTCCATCACAGACATTTCGATCCGGATTGCCGGACGCCTGCTCATTGACGAGAGCACGGTACAGATTGCGCCGGGAGCCCGCGTGGGTTTCGTCGGCCGCAACGGCGTCGGTAAATCGACGCTTTTTCACGCCATTCGCGGCGATCTGGCCACCGAAACCGGAAGTATCTCGATTCCGCCCCGCTGGCGTATTGGCAGCCTCGCCCAGGAGGCGCCGGACGGCCCCGAAAGCCTGATCTCCGTCGTCTTGAAAGCCGATATCGAGCGCGACGCACTGCTGAAGGAAGCCGAGACCGCCTCCGATCCGGAGCGCATTTCCGACATCCAGACCCGCCTTGTGGATATCGATGCGCATTCCGCGCCCGCTCGCGCCGCAGCGATCCTGAGCGGCCTTGGCTTTTCGGCGGAAGCCCAGTTGCGCTCCTGTTCTGAATTCTCCGGTGGCTGGCGCATGCGCGTGGCACTTGCAGCGACGCTGTTCTCGGCGCCGGATCTGTTGTTGCTGGACGAACCGACCAACTATCTCGATCTCGAAGGCACGCTGTGGCTCGAGGACCATCTCGCTAATTATCCGCGCACGGTCATCGTCATCAGCCATGACCGCGACCTGCTCGATACGTCGGTGAACGAGATCCTGCATCTCGACCGTGGCAAGCTCGTGCATTATCGCGGGACTTACTCAAATTACGAAGAGTTCCGCGCCAACAAAGAGGCGCTCGACGCCAAGAACGTCAAGCGTCAGGAAGCCGAGCGCAAGCGGCTGCAGGACTTCGTCGATCGCTTCAAGGCCAAGGCCTCCAAGGCACGTCAGGCACAATCGCGCGTCAAGATGCTTGAGCGCATGAAGCCAATCTCGGCGCTAGTAACGCAAGACGTGCGCGAGATCGTCTTCCCTGCGCCCGAGAAGATCCTGTCGCCGCCGATTCTCGCGGTGGACAATGTGTCGGTCGGCTATGAGCCCGGCAAGCCGGTGCTCAATCAGGTGACACTTCGCATCGATACCGAGGATCGCATTGCCCTGCTCGGCTCCAACGGCAACGGTAAGTCGACGCTGGTCAAGCTGCTGGCAAACAAGCTGAAGCCATTTTCGGGATCGATTACGCGCGCCGACAAACTGTCGATTGCTTACTTCGCCCAGCATCAGCTCGACGAGCTGGTGATGGACAACTCCGTCTATGATCACGTGCGCAAGCTGATGCCCGACATGCCGGAATCGAAAATCCGCGCGCGTGCCGGCAATATCGGCTTTTCCGGCAAAGCCGCAGATACGATCGTAAAAAGCCTGTCCGGCGGCGAAAAGGCGCGGTTACTGCTGGGGCTCGCGACTTTCTACGGTCCGAACATGATCATCCTGGACGAACCGACCAACCATCTCGATATCGACAGCCGTGCGGCACTTGCCGAAGCGATCAACGAATTCCCTGGCGCGGTGATCATGGTCTCGCATGATCGCTATCTGATCGAGGCCTGCGCAGACCAGCTCTGGGTCGTGGCCGACCGCACCGTCACCAATTTCGACGGCGATCTCGACGACTATCGCAAAGTCGTCATGCAAGCCCGCGGCATGCGCGCGCCGACACGCGACCGCGCAAACACGGACCGCGAAAAGCTGGCGAAGCCTAAAGAAAAGAAGGTCCCGCTCAAGCAGCAGGTCGCCGAAGCAGAATCCGAGATGGAGCGGATCACCGCCATCATCGCCAAGATCGATACTGCGCTCGCATTGCCTGACCTGTTCAAGAAAGATCCGAAGCAGGCCACGCAACTCACCAAAGCGCGCGCCGCTGCGGCGGACGCATTGCAACGCGCCGAAGAGCAATGGCTGAGCGCGAGTTCTCTGCATGAAGAAGCGAACGGCTGAAAACGCAGCCGTCGCTTACTTCGACATCATCACGAAAAGATCAGGTCGCGGCGCGCTTCTTCGCCTTCGGACGCGCGGTCTTCGGCTGCTCAACTTCCGGACCGCGTTCGACCACGGTCAGACGACCGGCGGTAAACGTATAGATGCCAGCGCGCGGACCGCGCAGATAGGTCAGCACGGCAACGCGATCGCCGCGCGGGCTGGTCGAGAGACTGACATTGTCGGGTGCGCCTGCACCACGCGCCACGTCGCATTCGGTATGGCCGAGCGCCACGACGCCAGTTTGAACCGGCGCACCTGCGGTACCATCGGCAAGCGCGTTGGCATCACGCGGCGCCATGCCCGGGCACGCACCGTCAGCGCTGATGAGATCCTGCGGACTGACGGCCTGCTCAGGCGACAGCGGCGGCGTCTCAATCGAAACATTCTTGATGAACACGCGACCTGGCTTGGAGAACCAGTCGGCATCCTTGGACAGCAGGTCCGTGGAGAATGCGTCACCGCCCACGCCGGCGCAGCCAGCAAGCAATGGCGCAGCAAGCAGCAGCACGAGCAGACCGTTTCGATGAAGCTTTTCTTGTCGCACGATTACGCAACCCCAAGACAGGCGATAAGCGCCTGTAACATCATTCATTTGCGGCACCACCATGACACAGCGGCAGATACCGGTGAGGAAATCTACAATTATCATTAATTGCAGCAGATCGCCAATCGGCAGCTAATTCTTGCGCTGCCACCGGCCACGTTCATCGGTCTGCCAGTAAGTGGCCGTAAAGCCCCTCGCCTTACAATCAGTCCAGGCTGCTCGCGCTGCAGCGAGCGCATCGGAATCGTCACCGTTAAATACCAGCACCATGCGCTCATAGCCGTCGGCATCCGCCGGCACTGCTGCGCTGTCCACAAGGAACCGGACCTGGGCACGATTGGGATTCCCCTCTTCGATCGCGAGAATGATCGGCTGATCCGCAGCGTCCGCCACACGCCAGGTGGCGTGCGGCAGAAATGAATCATCACGATAGGTCCACAAATGCGCATCGAGCGCATCGGCGCGTTCTTCTGACGTGGATTGCACGACGACACGCCAGCCGCGCTCGAGTGACTTCTCGAGCAGCGGTGGCAGCACGCTCTCCAGCGTCATGTTCTGCAGGTGATAGAACAGGACCTCGGTCATCGTGTCGGACTACTTCTTCGCCTCGTAATAGTCGGCCACAAGCCGATCCAGCAGCCGCACGCCGTAACCCGAGCCCCAGCTCTGATTGATCTCTGTCTTCGGCGCGCCCATGGCGGTGCCGGCGATATCGAGATGCGCCCACGGCGTATCGTCGACGAAACGCTGCAGGAACTGCGCCGCAGTGATCGAGCCGCCATTGCGCGTGCCGGTGTTCTTCATGTCGGCGAATTGCGAGTCGATCTGCTTGTCGTATTCCGGACCGAGCGGCATCCGCCAGACACGTTCGCCGGTGGTCTGTCCCACGGTGGACAGACGCTCTGCGAGTTCATCATTGTTGGAGAACATGCCAGCATATTCGGTACCGAGCGCGACCATGATCGCACCGGTAAGCGTCGCCAGATCGACCATGAATTTTGGCTTGAACTTCTTCGCCACATACCAGAGCACATCGGCCAGTACGAGGCGACCTTCAGCGTCGGTGTTGATGATTTCGATGGTCTGACCGGACATCGACGTCACGATGTCGCCCGGACGCTGCGCGTTGCCATCCGGCATGTTTTCGACGATGCCGATGGCGCCAACCACATTGGCCTTGGCCTTGCGGCCCGCAAGTGCATGCATCAGGCCAACGACGCAGGCTGCGCCGCCCATATCGCCCTTCATGTCTTCCATGCTGCCGGCCGGCTTGATGGAGATGCCGCCGGTATCGAAGGTCACGCCCTTGCCGATGAAGGCCACGGGCTGCTCGCCCTTCTTGCCACCGTTCCAGCGCATCACCACCATACGGCCGGGACGCACAGATCCTTGGGACACGCCGAGCAGCGCGCCCATGCCAAGCTTGGTCATCGCCTTGACGTCGAGCACTTCGACCGTGACGCCGAGCTTCTTTAACTCACCGGCGCGTCGCGCGAATTCGGCGGGAAACAGCACATTCGGCGGCTCATTCACGAGCTCGCGGGCCAGCACGACGCCGTTGACGATATGATTGCCCGGCACAAAGGCCCTCTTGGCTGCGGCGACGTCACCGACGGCCAACGAAACCGCGACGCTGCCGGGCGTCTCGTCAGCATCCTTCTTCTTGGTCTTGTAACGATCGAATTTGTAAGCGCGCAGCAATACGCCGGAGGCGACCGATGCCGCCTGCTCCGGCGTCATTGCACCCGAAGCCAGCTCCGCGATGACGGTCACCGCCTCATTGCTGCCGCCGACCTTGCCGGCGAGCACGCCGCCAAATTTCAGCAGATCGGTCTCCTTCAGATCGGCCGGCTTGCCGGTGCCGATCACGATGAGACGCGACGCCTTGATGCCGTCCGGGGCCAGGATGTCGAGCGTCGATGCACTCTTGCCCTTGAACTTGCTGGTTGTAGCCGCGCGCTTCACCGTTGCTGCGGCGTCCCCGAGAGCCTTGGTCGCGGCAGGACCGAATTTCAGCGTTTCGTCGCAGAACACCACAAGAGCACCGCGCGCAGCAGTGGCAAACGGGACGAAGCCGACCTTGACGGCGTCGGACATGGCAAATTCCTCCAGAAGATCAGGGCTGTCGCAGGGGTCGGCGCGGAATCCGGTCAGTGCGGCGGGGTTGAAGTGTTTTGTTGTCGCCGCAGCGTGAACCGTCAAGACAGGTTCTGACCGAAACCGCCAAGGATCGATAGTTTCTTGTGTTTCCCCCGAGGGAAACCAAACCGCCCGTAACCCACGATTCGGGCATTGCCTGTGTCCGAATGTGTCGACTCTGACCTTAGGTGACGGTCTTGCCAACGAATAGGCCCCACCGACGGATCCGTCTCCTCGTCGTCACGCTGGTTGCGAAGCATTTCAGTGGCCCAAGGGACACATCAGGCACATAATTAACCATATCTTGAGCGAGCCATCCCCCGGCCATTTTGTTGACCAATCAAAGGGATGCTAAGTGAGATGATGGGCTTGTGAAGGTCGCGGCATGTCGTTTTGGGGGTCCCCTCGCGGGATTGGGCATGCCGGCAGCTTTAACGGCCGGAATGGGGATTGATCGGACCGATGGGGTCTATCGACAGGTATATTTTCCGCACGACGCTGGCGTCGTTTGCGGTGGTTCTGGTCAGCCTGACGGGCGTGATCTGGATCACGCAAGCGTTGCGCGGAATCGACCTGATGACGAGCCAGGGTCAGACCATTCTGACCTTCCTCGGCGTCACCAGCCTGGCGATTCCCGTTCTCGTTCTGATCATTGCTCCAATCGCCCTGATGATCGCGGTGTCCCACACCCTGACCAAGCTCGCGACCGACTCCGAAATCATCGTCATGAATGCCGCCGGCCTGTCGCCGCGACGGCTGTTTCGTCCCTTCCTGTTCGCGACAATGGTCGTATCGTTGCTCGTGGCATTCATTGGCTCATATCTGGCACCGGATGGCATGCGCCGGCTGAAGCGCTGGGACGCCGAGATCACGGCCGACGTTCTGGCGAATATCCTGCAGCCAGGCCGCTTCGCTCAGCTCGATCAGAACCTGACTATCCGCGTCCGGGAGCGTCAGCCCGGCGGATTACTGGTCGGGATTTTTGTTGATGATCGTCGCGATCCCAAAGAGCGCGTCACCATCATTGCCGACCATGGCACGGTGCTGAAGAACAAGGATGGTTCGTTCCTGATTCTGGAAGACGGCAATCTGCAGCGCTTTGAGACGGGTAAGACCGACCCCGCCATGGTGGCGTTCGGCCGCTATGCTTTCGATATGTCGAAATTCTCCAATCGCAGCCAGGACGTCACCTACGGAATTCGCGAACGGTATCTCTGGGAATTGATGGTGCCGCCCGTGGATGACCCGCTTTACAAGCAGGTCCCGCGGCAGTTTAGCGCCGAGATGCACGACCGCTTGATGGCGCCGATCTATCCGCTGGCCTTTGCCGCCTTGACCTTTGCATTCCTGGGCTCGCCACGGACCACGCGGCAAAGCCGCAACTTCTCGATGGGCAGCGCGATTGCCGCGGTGTTCGGCCTGCGCATGGCGGGCTTTGCTTGCTCCGTCGTGGCAGCGAAATCGGACTTCGCCGCACCGCTTCAATATGCCTTGCTGGCGACAGCGATCGGCGTCAGCTTCTGGATCATCTCAGCCGGGATTGTGGTGGAACCGCCGGCCAAGCTGGTGGAAGCAATCAACAGATCCAACGAGCGGTTGTTGCGCCTCTTCCGACGGCCAGCCGCCGCATGAGCATGATCACCAACACCATCGGCAGGTATTTCGCGGGTCGCTTCCTGGTGGCAGCCTTGGGCGTGTTCACCAGTATCTTCATGCTGCTGGTGCTGGTCGACTACATCGAGATGGTCAGGCGCACCTCCGGGCTGGCCTCGGCCTCCGCTCTGATGGTGGCGCAGACGTCGCTGTACCGGGTGCCGCAGTTGCTTGAGAAGATGATGCCGTTTTGCATCCTGATCGGCGCCATGACCTGTTATCTCGCGCTGTCGCGGCGGCTCGAATTGGTGGTCGCCCGCGCCGCCGGCGTCTCGGCCTGGCAATTTATTTCCCCTGCACTGGCCAGCGCTCTCATCCTGGGCGTGCTGGCGACTGTGGGCTACAATCCCCTGTCGGCCAACCTGCGCGAGGAATCGAAGCGGATGGAGGCCCAGATGTTCGGCGATGCGCCGGGCGGCGGCGTCCAGGACGCCTCCGGCTTCTGGATCAACCAGGTCAACCGCGAGGGCCAATCCATCATCAATGCCGCCCGCAGCGAGCAGCAAGGCGTCCGCCTGACCGGCCTGACCGTGTTCCGGTTCGACACCGAATCCCAATTCAAGGAACGGATCGAAGCTCGCGAGGCATCGCTGGAGCCCGGCCGCTGGTTGTTCAAAGGGGTGCGACGCTACACCCTCGATTCGCCCGTGGTCGAGCAGGACAGCATGTACCTGGCCACGACCCTGACCCCGCTGCAGGTCAGAAACAGTTTTTCGACCCCCGAAACAGTGTCATTTTGGCAACTTCCTTCGTATATCAAATCCTCAGAGAGTTCGGGTTTCGCGACGGCGGGGTATCGCTTGCAGTATCATAAGCTTATCGCACAGCCGTTTTTGCTGGTTGCGATGGTGATGCTGGCTGCTTCCGTGAGCCTGAGGTTCTTTCGGATGGGCGGTGTCCAGAAGATGGTTTTGAGTGGCGTGGGCGCAGGCTTTCTGCTCTACGTCCTGTCGAAAGTTACGGAAGATTTGAGCAAGGCTGAGTTGATGCATCCGATTGCTGCGGCGTGGCTGCCTGTGTGTGTGGGCGGCCTCACCGGCTTTTTGGCCTTGTTGTACCAGGAGGACGGATAGTGGCTGTGTTTGCCGCCCTCCGTGAGCAGGCATTTGATTGGAAGCTGCGCATGACCACGCGCGGTGACCGGTTTTGCACGTCTGGCGTACTGGCCCCGGTGCTCGCAACCGTTTTGGGTCTCTCGACTGGCTTTGGCGTCGCGACGACAACGCCGGCGGCTGCCCAGAGTTTCACCTACAATCGCCCCGCCACCCGGCCTAAGCCGCCGCCTGCCGCCCAGACCGGGCAGATGCTGGTGCAGGCCACCGAGGTCAATTACGACTATAACAACTCGCGCGTCGCCGCAGTCGGCAGCGTGCAGATGTATTACAACGGTACGTCCGTCGAAGCCGACAAGGTCATCTACGACCAGAAGACCAAGCGCCTGCACGCCGAAGGCAATGTCCGCATGACGGACGCCGACGGCAAGATCACCTATGCCAACCTGCTCGATCTCAGCGACGACTACCGCGACGGTTTCGTGGATTCGCTCCGTGTCGATACCGCGGATGCGACACGCATGGCCGCGACGCGCGCCGAGCGCACCGCCGGCAACTACACCGTGTTCCAGAACGGTGTCTACACGGCCTGCGCCGCCTGTAAGGAAGATCCGAAGAAGCCGCCGCTGTGGCAGGTCAAGGGTGCCCGTGTCATCCACGACCAGACCGAAAAGATGATGTATTTCGAGGACGCCCGGATCGAGTTCTTCGGCGTTCCCCTCGCCTATATCCCGTATTTTTCGACGCCCGATCCGACGGTGAAGCGCAAGACCGGCTTCCTGATGCCGATGCCGTCGCAGAACACCAATTACGGTTTCGGTGTCGAAACCCCATTCTATTGGGCGATCGCCCCCGACTACGACGCGACGTTCTCGCCGCGCTATACCAGCAAGCAGGGCTTGTTGATGCAGGGCGAATTCCGCCAGCGACTGATGGACGGCGCCTACCAGATCCGCGCCTATGGCATCAATCAGCAGGATCCGAATGCATACGCTAACACGGTTGGTCAGAAGGACTGGCGCGGCGGAGTCGAGTCCAAAGGCCAGTTCGCGCTGAACGACAAATGGGTCTGGGGCTGGGACGCGGTCGCACTCAGCGATTACAACTTCCTGCAGGACTATCGCTTGTCCATGTACAAGGATCCGTACGCCTCGTTCCTGAACCTGCAGACGGAAGCCGTTTCGCAACTCTATCTGACGGGCGTCGGCAAGCGTAGCTTCTTCGATGCACGCACGATCTACTATCTGAGCTTCTCCGGTAATCAGAGCCAGGTCCCGGTCATTCACCCGGTGATCGATTACAATAATGTGCTCAACCAGAACATTCTGGGCGGCGAGTTCAGTTACAAGTTCAACATGACCAGTCTGAGCCGTGATCAGGCCTCATTCACGCCGATCACATCACTCGCCAATACCAACGGATTGTGCAATCTGACTTCCGCAGATCCGCTCGCGAGAACGCCAACCAATTGCCTGATGAACGGCATTCCTGGCACCTATACCCGCGTGACCGGTGAAGCTCAGTGGCGCCGTTCCTATACGGACTCGTTCGGCCAGATATTCACGCCGTTCGCGATCCTGCGCGTCGATGCGATCGATGCCTCGATCTCGAACCAGCCCGGCGTGTCCAACTTCCTGCCGACCGGCGACACGACCGCGCTGCGGGTGATGCCGACCGTAGGCCTCGAATATCGCTATCCGTTCATCAACGTTCAGCCATGGGGCACCACCACCCTCGAGCCGATCGCGCAGGTCATCATTCGTCCGAACGAAACCTACGCCGGTAAGTTGCCGAACGAAGACGCGCAGAGCATGAGCTTCGACGCGAGCAATCTGTTCAGCGTCAACAAGTTCTCCGGTTACGACCGTGTCGAAGGCGGTGGTCGCGCCAACGTCGGCGTGCAGGCTACCACACAGTTTGATCGTGGCGGTTCCGTCAAAGTCCTGTTCGGTCAGTCCTATCAACTTTTCGGCCTGAACTCGTTCGCAGTCGCCGATACGACCAACACCGGCGTCAACTCAGGACTGGCCACCTCGCGGTCAGACTACGTCGCCAGCCTCGCCTATTCGCCGAACCGCACTTATACGGTCAGTACCCGTGCTCGCATCGACGAAGCAACCGGCAACATCTCGCGCTTTGAGGCGGAGGGTCGCGCGAGCTTCGACCGCTGGTCGGTCAGCCTGATGTATGGCAACTATGCACCGCAGGCGGAATTGGGCTACCTCACTCGCCGCGAAGGCCTCCTCGGCACCGGTTCGATCAAACTGGCATCGAACTGGGTGGTCACCGGTGGCGCGCGCTGGGACCTTGAGGCCAACAAGATCAACCAGTACACGGTCGGTGCCGGCTATGTGGACGATTGTTTCGTGCTCGGCGTCAATTATGTCACGTCCTACAACTACGTGAGTAACCTGAGCACGCCGCCCGTTCTGAGCCATACATTCATGTTCCAGATTGGCCTGCGGACAATTGGCAATACCACGTCTGCGAGCGGAACCGGCGGCACTTACTAGTATCGGTCCTTTGTGCCGTGAAATCTCCGTTTTCCGTCGCGATGTATGCGAATTCTGCTTTCAAGAGAGCTTTGACACCGCGGTTTTGACAATGATGGGTACGATGATTTCCGGACGCGTTCTGCGAGCCACTTTGGCGACGGCAGTTACCCTTCTCATTTGCGTGGGATCGCCCGCTCGGGCCCAGTCCGTCGCTGTCATGGTCAATGGCGAGCCCATCACCAATTTCGATATCGAGCAGCGCACCAAGTTGAATGCACTGTCCGGCGCGAAGACGAACAGCCGCCAGGACGTGATCGAGGAGTTGATCAGCGAAAAGGTGAAGATCAAGGAAGGCAAGAAATACAGCGTCGATCCCGGTGCTTCGGAAGTCGATGGTGCATTTCAGAACATGAGCTCGCGCATGCGCCTCACGCCGGATCAGCTGGTGCAGTCGCTGGCGTCCAAAGGCATCCGCCCGGACACGCTGAAAAGCCGTTTGAAGGCCGACATGGTCTGGAACGCGATCGTCCGCGGGCGCTTCAAGCAGAGCCTGCAGGTCGGCGAAAAAGAAGTCGATGCAGCTGTCCAGAGCGCCGGTGGCGATGCCATGACCGAAGCGTTCGAATATCAGATGCGACCGGTCGTGCTGGTCGTGCCCCGCGGTGCGGCGTCCGGCATGATGGAAGAGCGGCATAAGGAAGCCGAAGGGCTGCGCGAGCGTATCCAGAGCTGCGAAGACGCCAACCGTACCTTCAAGTCGATGCAGAATGCGACTATCCGCGATACGGTCGTGAAGACCTCTGCCGATCTGCCGCCGTCGCTGCGAGAATTGCTCGACAAGACCCCGATCGGACGTCTCACGCCTCCGGAAGTGACCCGTCAGGGCGTCGAAATGGTCGCTCTATGCGCGCGCAAGCCGACCAAGGTCGATACACCGAAGAAGCGAGAAGTCCGCGACAAGATGTTTGCCGACAAATTCGAAGCGAAGTCGAAATCCTACCTGCAGGAAGTGCGCAAAGCGGCGATGATCGAATATCGGTAGTTTCCGATCCGGCTTAGGCCGCGACTGGCTTAGGGCGGCACCATGACCAAACCTCTTGCGCTGACATTGGGCGAACCGGCCGGCATCGGCCCGGACATTGCCATCGCTGCCTGGCTGCGTCGGCACGAACTCGACCTGCCCCCGTTCTATCTGCTTGGTGACCGTGACTTCATGGCGGAACGGGCCAAGACGCTCGGCCTCGACGTCAGGCTGGCCGATGCAACGCCCGCCAGTACCACTGAGACGTTTGCTGACGCATTGCCGGTGGTGTCGATCGGGCAGACGGTCACTGCGCCTCCGCGCCGTCCTGACGCTTCCAGCGCGCCTGCAGCCATTGCCTCGATCCGTCAGGCGATCGCGGACGTGGAAGCCGGCCACGCCAGCGCCGTCGTGACCAACCCGATCGCCAAGAGTGTGCTCTATCGCGCAGGTTTCACTCACCCTGGTCACACCGAATTCCTCGCCGAGCTTGCCGCCCGCGACGGAAAGGTCCCGCTGCCGGTGATGCTGTTGTGGTCGCCCGAACTGGCCGTGGTGCCCGTCACGATCCATGTCTCACTGCGCGATGCTATTGCCCAACTGAGCGGCCCGCTGATCACTGCCACCGCGCGCATCGTGGTCAACGACATGAAGACCCGTTTCGGCATCAAGCGGCCACGACTGGCCATTGCTGGCCTCAATCCGCATGCCGGCGAAGACGGTTCGATGGGAGATGAGGAGCAGGCGTTCATCATGCACGCGGTCACCGTATTGCAGAACGAAGGCATCGACGCACGCGGGCCTTTGCCCTCCGACACCATGTTCCATCCGGCAGCCCGCGCGACCTATGACTGCGCGATCTGCATGTATCATGATCAGGCGCTGATCCCGATCAAGACCATCGCCTTCGATGAGGGCGTCAACGTCACGCTCGGCCTGCCCTTTATCCGCACCTCACCCGATCACGGCACCGCCTTCGACATCGCCGGCACCGGCAAGGCTAATCCGTCGAGCCTGATTGCGGCGCTGAAACTCGCGGCCCGCATGGCTGCGACGCAATCCGCATGAGCGGGATCGACGATCTGCCGCCGCTGCGTGACGTCATCAAACGTTTCGATCTGCAGGCGCGCAAATCGCTCGGCCAGAATTTTCTGCTCGATCTCAATCTCACCGCACGCATCGCCCGCGCCGCCGGCCCGCTGGAAGATTGCACGGTCATCGAGGTTGGCCCCGGTCCCGGCGGCCTCACCCGTGCATTGCTGGCCGCCGGCGCCAGGCGCGTCATCGCCGTCGAGCGTGACGAGCGCGCGCTCGGCCCGCTCAAGGAAATCGCCGCGCACTATCCTGGTCGGCTCGAGATCGTCATCGGCGACGCCCAGACCTTCGATCCGCGCTCGATGCTATCAGGCGAGCGCGCCAAGATCGTCGCCAACCTCCCCTATAATATCGGTACGCAGCTCCTGATCGACTGGCTGTGCACCGAGCCGTGGCCGCCCTGGTACGACATGATGGTGCTGATGTTCCAGCGCGAGGTCGCCGAACGCATCGTCGCGGTCGAAGATGACGAGGCTTATGGCCGGCTCGGTGTGCTGTCGAACTGGCGCGCCGAAACCAAAATCCTGTTCGACATCTCGCCGGCCGCCTTCACGCCGCCCCCGAAGGTGACGTCATCGGTCGTGCGCCTCGTTCCCCGCGCGGAGCCAGAGGCCTGCGAACGACGCCTGCTGGAACAGGTGGCCGCTGCAGCATTCAATCAGCGCCGCAAGATGCTGCGGCAGAGCCTGAAGTCCCTCGGCGTCGATCCGGAGCGGCTCGCCGCAGCTGCCGATGTCGACGTTACCCGGCGCGCCGAGACGGTTCCGGTGTCGGGCTTTGTCGCGATGGCGCGCGAATTATCCAAGACCCGAAAAACCAAGAGCGTTACGCCGACGCCTTGATCTCCTGCGCCGGGCTCCTGATCGCGGCCCACATGAAACATGTGCAGGCGAGTGCCACGAACATCGGCAGCCCATGCGTCAGTCCCTGCATCGCAGCGCTGGCGAAGACCGGGCCGATCAGCGCGCCTGCGCCCCGCATCAGTCCCATCGCCGCATAGATACCAACCAGCTGGCTGCCGCTGAAGCGACTGCCGACAATGGTCAGCATGATCGTATAGATCCCGACGAACACACCGCCCCACACGAACAGCAAAGGATAGATGGTCCACGGCGACAACAGCGCCCATGGCCACACGAGCGCACCGATCACCGCCAGCCCCGCTAAAGCGATGATCATGCGACGTCGGTCGAGCTTGTCGCCAAGCCAGCCAATCGGGAGCTGCAGCACAATGGCGCCTATCATCATGCACGACATCAATTGCGTCGCTTCGGTCTCGAGCCAGCCGAGCTTCACGGCATAAAGCGCGAGGAACGACAGCCCAGCGCTTTCCACCGTTGCATGCAGAACCGTTGCCGCCATCGCGATCGGCGCCAGCATGATGAAGCGCAGCGGATTGGCATCCACGGGTTCATCGAACACCGGCTGCGCAATCCCGGGCATCGCCAGACACATCAAGGCAAGGATGGAGAAGCCCGCGCCGACCCAATAGGCCATTGCGCCCTGCGTCCCCACGAGGGACAGCGTGAGCGGCCCCAGCGCGAAACCAACCGAAAGCGCGGCTGTATAGGCTGCCATGGCGCGGGCACGGGTCGCGTCGGTGCTCAGGCTGTTCAGCCAGGTTTCCGACATCACGAACAGGGTTTCGGACGCAGCGCCAAGCACGATGCGGAGCGGAAACCAGAGCCAGATCGACGGCACGGCCAGAAACAGCAAGAGCACCACAACAGCGACGGCCAGCGCACCGATCACCATACGCCGCATGCCGATACGGGCGGCGAATCTTGGCAGTACAAATGCCATCGCCAGCACACCGACCGCATGCATCGCAGCATTCGCCCCGATGAACGCGTCGGACGAGCCGCGTTCTGCGAGATCCAGCGCAATCAGTGCGGCACTGAGGCTGTAAGTCAGGCCGAAGATCATCGCCGCTCCGATGACCGCTGCGCGTGACCAGAGCGTGGAACCGGGTATGGAACCGGCTGAAGACTGCATGCGTGACCCCACGATGAACGCAGAGCTCCTCGCATAAAAACATTAATCATCCGCTGGCTATATCTGGCCCTGGAAACTGGGATCATGGGCAACCGATGATACGACTTCTGCTCCTCCTGCTGGGCGCGGAAGTGGTGCAACGGCGCTGGCGGTTGCTGCTCGCGATCGGCGTGCTGTGGGCCGCCTTGGGCCTCGCTATCGTGATCGACGCGTTCGATGGCAGCACGATCGTGCGACCGCACTATTTCGGCTACCTGCTGCTGCTAGAAGGCATTGTCAGCCTGCTGGCTGCCCTGCTTGCCGTCACGCGCCGGCCCTATCAGTTCGCCAAGGCCGTTATCCTGATCGTACCGGCCGTCATTATCATCGCGCAGCCGCGTCATTCCAATCTGTTGATCGCGATGCTGCTGGGCGGCGTGCTGCTGCTCGACGGCAGCGCGCGCATCGTCAGTGCCTGGGTGGTGCGCTTCGAGAACTGGCGGATGGCAATCGGTGCTGGCGTGATCGAACTGATGCTGGCCGCCACCACGCTGGAACCATGGCCGACCTGGTACGAGGGCACGATCGGCTTCAACATCGGCGCGTTGCTGATCGTATCGGGACTGAGCACGATGTTGCTGGCTAATCGCTTGCGGCGATTGCCACCGGATGCACCGATCTCGATGCTGGTGGGCGGCGCGTTTCCGACCGCATTGTGGGTGCCCGCCACGCCGGATGATGCCGGCAAGGACGATCTCGTCGTGCATGTCTGGACACCCACAGGGCCCGGCCGCAGGGCGCGGCGCCGACCGCTGGTGGACCGCTATATTGCGGCTGTCGACGCCAATGGTATCGTCTCCACCGGACATGCAGCACTTGAGCTCACGCCCAATGTCTATGTCAGCCATTATCCCGCCGTCGAAATCGATCGCGCACCGGATGAGTTCGGCCGCGTGCTGCGCGCGGGCGTCGAGAACGACCTGCCCGGCCGTTTCCAGCCGAGCTATGCCGAGGAAGCACAAGGATGGTGCGAGGCCACTGAACATGTCCGTTTCACGCGCATCGATCGCGTTCGCGTCCGCCACTTCTGGCGCACCTACCGCGTTGATACGACCTACAACCTCACCAGCCGCAACTGCTCGACCGCCGTGGCACACGCGCTCGATGCGGCGCTCGAAGGCGTACTCGGACGCACCGAGCGACCGTGGCGCGCATTTTTCCGGGCCGCGGTCACGCCCGAATTATGGGTCGCGGGCGTGTTGCGGCAGCGCGCCGAAGCAATGGCCTGGACACCCGGATTGGTCCTCGACTATGCGCGGCTGCTTCAGGTGTTGGTCGAACCCACGCCGGAACAGATCTCCCCGGACTGGTCGCGCCTCAGACGGCTCAGTATCCGCCGAGCAGCACGGGCCCGCACGCGCACGGCATGACCTTCTGCACGTGTGGCGCAGGTGCGAACCTGGCGCTCTTGGGCACCCTTGAACTCGCCCCCATCCTGTGATTGCTAGGATGCAACGAAGTCTAGGGAAAACAAAAATGGCTCTTATGAAACGCCAGTCTCTGGTGAAATTCGACGCTCCGCTCTGCGAAACCATCGTCGACACACCGAAGCCGCAGGGCAAGGAAGTACTCGTCCGCATCGAATGCTGCGGGCTGTGTCATTCCGATCTGCATATCCAGGACGGCTATGCGGATCTCGGCGGCGGCAAGAAGCTCGACACCACCCGCGGCATGACCCTGCCCTTCACACTCGGCCACGAAATCGCGGGGATTGTCGATGAAGTCGGCCCCGACGGCGATCAATCGCTGATCGGCAAAAAGAAGGCTGTCTTCCCGTGGATCGGCTGCGGCAAATGCCGCGATTGCCTTGCTGGCGACGAGAACCTCTGCGCCAAGAACCGCTTCCTCGGCGTGTCGCTCGACGGTGGTTTCGCAACGCATGTCCTCGTACCGGACGAGAAGTATCTGCTCGATTACGATCCGCTACCGATCAACATGGCGGCAACTCTGATGTGCTCGGGCATCACCGCCTATGGCGCGCTCAAGCGTCTCGTTGATCGCCCGCGACAGCGCAACCTGCTGCTGGTGGGTCTCGGCGGCGTCGGCATGGCCGGTCTCGCGCTGGCCCAGGCGATGTTCAAGCAGCCGATCTCGGTGGCCGACCTCAACCCCGCCGCACGCGAAGCCGCGCTGAAGAACGGTGCTGCCTTCGCTTACGATCCGGCTGAGCCGGACGTCGCCAGGCGGATGGTCAAGGAGAACGATGGCGGCTTCGATGGCGTGGTCGACTTTGCTGGTAATGACAAGTCCATGAACTTTGCGGTGGCCACGGTGGCGCGGGGTGGCAAGATCGTGGTGTCCGGCCTGATGGGCGGCGAGTTCAGCCTGCCCATGGTGCAATGGATCTATAAGCGCATGACCATCGAGGGCTTCATGGTTGGCACGCTTGAGGAAGCCAAAGAGCTGACGGCGCTGGCCCGCGCAGGCAAGCTCAAGCCGACGCCGATGAAGGCGGAGCCGATGGACGATGCCCAGAAGTGGATCGATGAACTGCGCGCCGGGAAGGTCGTCGGCCGGATCATGCTGACCAACTGAATTAGACTGCACTCAGGCTCTGGCCCGGATTGCGCTTCATGCGATCCGGGCTAGGATATGTCCCATTGCAGGATGGGATTCATGGACCATTTCGTCCAACCGGTCAGGTCGCTTGCGCGAATTGCCGCGCTGATAGCCCTGACTTTGCTGCTCTCGGTCAGCGCTGCATTGGCCGAGAAGCGCATTGCGCTTGTAGTCGGCAACTCCGGCTACCAGAACATCACCCGCCTCGATAACCCGAAGAACGACGCGAAGCTGATGGCGGAGACGCTGAGCGGTCTCGGCTTCACGTTGATCGGCGGCACTGCGCAATTGGACCTGGACAAAAGCGCACTTGATCTCGCCGTGCAGAATTTCGGCCGGCAGGTTCAGGGCGCTGACGTCGCCCTGTTCTATTACGCGGGCCACGGCGTGCAGGTCAGCGGCTCCAATTACCTCGTGCCGGTGAATGCCAATCCCACCCGCGAGGCGGATGTCGACTTCCAGATGGTCGATATCAATCTGGTGCTGCGCCAGATGCAGGGCTCTGGCACGCGGCTCAACATGGTTATCCTGGACGCATGCCGGAACAATCCGTTCGGGTCGCGGGGCCTGCGCGCATCGGAAGGCGGCCTCGCCCAGATGCGCGCACCGGAAGGCACCCTGATCTCCTATGCGACCCAGCCCGGCAGCGTGGCGCAGGACGGCAGCGATGGTAACAGCCCCTATACCAAGGCATTGGCGAGTACCGTGCGTCAGGCCGGGCTTGATATTTTCCAGACCTTCAATCAGGTCGGCCTTGCCGTGAAGCGCGCCACCGGCGGCTCGCAACAGCCATGGGTATCGTCGTCGCCGATCGACGGCACGTTTTATTTCGTGGCACCAACCGCCACCGTGCCGCTCGTCGTACCGCAGAAGCCCGTGCAGGAAGCACGCCTGCCCGATGCGCCGCGGATCGACTTCGACAAATTGCCGATCACCGATCCAATCAAGCTTACGGAAATCAGCGACCGGCTTTATGAGCTGAATTTCGATCCCGAACCGCTGAACAGCAAGAATGGAATCGCGGTTGCGATCCGCGATTTCCAGGTCAAGGGCGGCATGCCACCAACGGGAGAGGCGACCGAGGGCCTGCTGCAACGTTTGCGCAGCGCGAGCGACCAGAAACAATGGGGCTCGATCGTCTACGACATCAAGAACAAGAAATGGGGCATGTCGTGGGATCAACCGTCCCGCAAGTCAGCCGTGACCAAGGCACGCGCCCAATGCGGCACGGCTCCCTGCCCGCTCGAACTGTCGTTTTACGGAGCCAATTGCGGTGCATTCGCAGCTCTCGGCGGCAACTGGTCGCTTGTCGCGCGGCCCACACTTGCACAGGCGCGCGATGCGGCCATCGATCAATGCACCAAAACAGGAAAATCATGTCCGATTGTCGGCGCCATCTGCGCCAACGCCACGATGGGGCCTGACGCGAAATTGTAAGTTCGATCTTTTTTGAAAGTTATTGAACATGATTTTTCGATCTGGAATTCTGATTGGTTTGGCCATTCTGACAGTTTCGGGAGACACAGCGCTGGCACAGGGCGCAACCGGCGGCAGCCTTGGCAATGACAGCAAGACGCTGTCGGGCTCCTCCCCCGAATCCCGATCGGCGGCGCCTGTCCAACGCGAAAGCTCCGAACGCCGCGCGCCGCGCCGTCAAACCACGTCGCGCAACCGTGGCGAGGGCGCGGGAGGCGGCGGAAATTTCGACGGCGCCTGGTCGATATCGAGCGTAGGCACCTCCGGCTGTTCCGACACATTCACGGAAAACTTCGTCGTGGCCAACGGAAGGATGATCGGCAAAGACGGCAGCGCCCCGGTCAGCGCCAACGGGACAGTGCGCGGAAGCGGAAACTACAGCGGCATCCGCGTCACCAGCCAGGGTCGCCTCTCCGGCCGTACCGGTTCGGGAGTTTTCCAGCGATCCGATGGATGCTCGGGCCGCTGGGTCGCAAGCAAGCAGTAAGCGCCCATGACAATCCAGCAGATCATCCTCCCCTGTCTGCTCATCATCGCACTCGGCGGCAGCGACGCATGGAGTCAGGGCGCAACCGGCGGCAGTCTCGGCAATGACAACAAGACGCTGTCCGGCTCATCCTCCGAGCCGCGTGCCGCCAAGCCAGCACGCCCGCCGCGATCCGAGCAGCGTGCAGCTCCAGCCCGCCGCGGCGCTGGTGAGGGCGGCAACGCCGCCAGATTCGATGGCACCTGGCTGATCGCATTCACCGGTCAGTCGGCGGTGTGCGCTGGCAAAACCGCCGGCAGCACATTGACGATCTCCGGCGGGAGCGTCGGCGGGGGCGGTAACATCAGTCCGAGCGGCGTATTGCAAGGGGTCGGCAGCAGCGGCAGTGTGAGTGCGGTCATGACCGGCCGCCTGTCCGGCCGCGGTGGCGGCGGCTCGATGCAAATGTCGAATGGCTGCACCGGTCGCTGGACAGCCAGCAAGCAATGATCGACGGCAGCGACTACGACTTGCGCTGCGGACGCATCGCCTCGCCGATCGCCACGACGACGGCGCAGATCGCAACCAGCACGATCGATGCTGCGGATGCGGCCGGCAGATCGGTGCCCGTCTCCGAGATCTTGCTGTAGAGCACCAGCGGCAGGATATTCACCTGCGTGCCGGCCAGCGCCAGCGCGGTGCCATAGGCGCCGACCGCGACCGCAGCCGTCAGGCAATAGGCTGCGATCAGGCTGGGTAGTATTTGCGGCAGCATCACTTCGACGAGCGTGCGGAAACTCCCGGCACCGAGCGAGCGCGAGGCTAGCATCTGGTTGTGATCGAAATTGCTGATCGCCGGCAGCACGATCAACACGACGCGCGGCACCAGATAGTAGGAATAGGCCAGCCCCAGACCCACCGGTGAAAAGATGAAGCCACCGATCACTGCGGGATCGAAGCCGAGCTTAGCCAGCAACAATGTCAAGAAGCCGGCACGGCCGAGCAGAAGGATAAAACCATAGGCGACGATCAGCCCGGAAAATGTCAGCGGCAGCGAGATCGCGATCAAGGCGGCCGTCCGCAGGCCCGGCGCGAACCGCGCCAGCGCAAGCGCCACGCAGAAGCCGACGACGAGCGAGAACAACGGCGCGACAGTCCCCAGCACCATTGTGCCGCGCAGGCCGTTCCAGAACACCGGATCACCAGCCAGGCGGCCGAAGGCGCTGCCGCCATCCGCGAAGGCGCCGACGAGCACCGCACAGACGGGGATTAGGAAGAACAGTCCCAGCACCACGCTGCCGGGAACGGCAAAGGCAGCGAGCATGGATATCGGAACGCGCGCGCTCATCGTGATCTTTATTCCGTAATGACGAAAACGCGATCCCCGCGCTATCGCGGAGATCGCTTTGGTGAGTTCGGCTTACTGGCCGAGAACGGCCTTGGCCCAGCCGGCGTCGATCTCCGCCTTCTTTGCGGTGGCCTTGGCGATATCCATGGCCTGCACCTGCGGCGCGGCCGGCATCTTGTCGGCAACGCTCGGCGGCAGGGCGACACCGGGCACCGCCGGACGCACATAACCCTCGGCGAAAATCTTCTGGCCTTCATCGCTCATGATGAAGTTGAGCCAGAGCTTGCCGGCATTCGGGTTTGGGCCGTTCTTCACCAGCGAGATTGCGTAAGGCGCGGCAGCTGAGGCTTCCTTCGGAATGACGACGGACACGCCATCGCCGAGACCGTCGGTGAACTTGGCCTTCAAACCATCGTTCTCATAGCCGATCCAGATCGGGATCTCACCCTTCAGGAACTGTGCATAAGGCGTGGTGCCGACCGTGCGCAGCACATTGCCGGCCTTGGTCAGCTTGCCCAGATAATCGATACCCGGCGCGACATTGTCCATGCTGCCGCCATTGCCGAAGGCTGCGGCGAAGGCCACCACCTGGCCCTGCCCCGTCGAGCGCGGATCCTGATACACAATGGCGTTCTTGTATTCCGGCTTCAGAAGATCAGCCCAGCTCTCCGGCACGGTCTTGACCAGCTTGGTGTTGACTAGGAAGGCTATGCTCAGCGTGTGAATGGTGAACCAGCGGCCATCGGTCTCTCGCAGCGGCTCGGCAAGCTTGTCGAAATTTACCGGCTTGAAGCCATCGACGACGCCGACCTTGACAGCGTCGAGCGCCGAGGCCGCGAAGTAATAAGCCGTGTCGGCCTGCGGGCGATTGCGCGCCTTGTCGAGGGCAACGACGGTCGCCGCCGAGCCAAGGTCATTGTAGACCATCTCGACGCCGGGATAGCGTTTCTGGAAGGCCTTGAACTGGTTGGCCCAGTTGGCCCAGGTCGGTCCGGTATCGAACGACACGACGAGGCCTTCCTTGCGGGCGGCTTCGTACAGCGCCTTTTCACCGGCATAGAGTTCGGCGCCTTCGAAGGCCCATGCGGCCGGGCTGATGGCAATCGTGAGGGAAGCTGCGGCAACGCCGCTCAGAAACTTGCGTCGGTTCATGTCGATCTCCTTTATGAGGTCGGGGGAAGAAGGCGGATGGCATCGTGCGGGATCGTCACGCCGGTGATTGGCCCGCGCAGATGGGTTTCGAGACGGATGGCCCCGCCGGCGACGGCCATATCGATGCGCCTGACAGGGCCGAGGTAACGGTCGGCGGACATGGAGCCGGCGAAGCAACATGGATTGCTCGCATCGACGGGTCCTGTGATCGGCTCGACCCGTTCAGGACGCACGAACACAGTGACCTTCGCACCGATGCTCTTGCCCTGCGTGTCGCAGGCCAGCGCGCCAACCGGCGTTGTCACCATGCCGTCACCGGAAATGCTGCCGGGCCACAGGTTGGATTGACCGACAAAGGCCGCGACACTGGCATCGGCCGGTGTCTCGTATAATTCGCGCGGCGTGCCGATCTGCACGATGCGGCCGTCGCGCATCATCACGACCTTGTCGGCAATCGACAACGCCTCTTCCTGATCATGCGTCACCAGCAATGTCGCGATTCCTGCCTGCCGCTGCACACGCAGAATTTCGTCACGCATTTCCAGTCGCAACCCCGCATCGAGCGCCGACAGCGGCTCGTCGAGCAGCAGGCCTTGCGGCTCGAACACCAACGCACGCGCGAGCGCGACGCGCTGCTGCTGACCGCCCGACAATTCCGCTGGATAGTCTTCCGCGCGCTTGCCCATGCCGACACGTCCCAGCATCTCGATGGCCCGCGCGCGCCGTTCCTGCTTGGCGATACCGCGCACCTTCAGTGGATAGGCGATGTTTTCCCACAACCGCATATGCGGGAACAACGCATAGTTCTGAAACACGACACCCAGACGACGCGCCTCGGGCAGTGACGCTCCGACATCCTTGCCATCGATCAGGATGCGCCCGGTGTCAGGCTTGAGGAATCCCGCCAGCAATTTCAAAATCGTCGACTTGCCCGACCCCGACGCGCCGATGATCGCCAGCAATTCGCCGCGGCCGATCTCCAGGGCAATGTCGAACACACCAGTGCTCGTGCCGGGATAGCTGTAGCTCACTTGATCGTATCGCAGCGTCACGCGCCTGCCCCCACTTTACGCCGGCCGGTGACCCGCGCCGTCAGCCCGCTGGTCAGCGATGCGATCATCGCAAGCCCAAGCAATACGACGGTGGCCGCGCAGGCAAAGCCCGTCGCGCCATAGAACGCCTGCAACAGCACCACAGGATAGGTGCGCGACAGAAAGCCAGAGACCAGATTGGATAATTGAAATTCACCGATCGACAGCGCTGCCACTGTCAGCATGCAGGACAGCAGGCTCGTATGCAGCTGCGGCAGTGTGACGTCCCACATACGTGCCGGAAACGATGCGCCGAGCGTTGCGGCTGCGTGCTCATATTCGGCGAGCCCGAGCTGATCCATATCGGCGACAAGAGCCGTCACCGTATAGGGCAGCGTCAATACGAGGTGCCCCGCCGCCAGCAGCCAAAAACTGCCGAGCCACGGCAATGCGTCCGACGAGAAGACGAGGATGAAGCCGAAAGCCAGAACCAGTTCGGGCACGGCAATCGGCATCAGCGTGACGATCCGCGCCGCGAGCCGCACACCACCCCGCGCGCCGGCATGAATGGCGTAAGCGAGCGGCAGGCCGATCAGGATGTTGAGAATGCAGGTGGTCGCGACGATCTTCAGGCTGGTGATGAAAGCGCGGCGAAAGCTGGGATCGCCGGCGACTTCCTGATACCAGCGCCAGGTGAAGCCTGACGGCAGCAGCGTCCCGCTCCAGACTTCTCCAAAAGAGCCGACGAACAACAACAGGACTGGCGCCGCGAGAAAAATCAGATAGGCGATCGCGACGAACGGCACGAGCCATGTCCCCTGTCAAATGTGATGCTGAAGTCTGCGCCTCAGTATAACGGCGGCATATCAGTTTTATGACAGAGCAGCAAAGTTATGCATTTGCGAGAAGGCGTGCTGCGATGCGAGCAATGACGCCGTCGACATCAGCGACGCGCTCGACCGTATTCACCTCTGGCGCATCGGCCATCGCCAGCACCAGACGATTGAACTGTAGTCCCAGCGCCATCTCCGAGAGTGTCCCGACACCTCCGCCAATCGCGACCAGCACGAGACATGCGCGCGCGATAATGGCATTCCGTGCGGGGCCGATGCCCGTTGCGATGGGGATCGCAACATAGGGATTGGCTGCGTGCCATTCCTCGTCGGGCAGCAGACCAACAGGCATGCCGCCCTCCTGTGCATGGCCCTTGCACGCCGCTTCCATCACGCCGTTCTTGCCGCCGCACAGCAATTGCAGACCATGGCGGGCCAATGCTGCGCCCATCTGTTCAGCGAGATCGCGTTGCGCCTGCGTCGCGTCTCGCGGCCCGATGATGCCGATGGGCACACGGCGCAGCTTGCGCGTTGCTGCAAGCCGCAGCAGTGCTTCGGAAGCGGTCACCGCTTCGCCGCCCTGCGCGGCACTATCGTCGTGCCAATTCAACGCCAGCGGATCGAATACCCGTGCACCATCGCTGAGCTGCTGCGTGCGCTCATTCCAGAACAATGCCTGCATGGTATTAGCCTTCGAGTTCTTGCTGCAATCCGCGCACGAAAGATGTCAGGCCGGTGCGGCGTTCGCGCTTCAGGCGCTCGGCCTTGAGAATCGACTGCACCTCGCTATAGGCCTCTTCCACATTGTGGTTGATGACAATATAGTCGTATTCAGCCCAGTGGCTCATCTCGTGGCTGGCACGGCTCATGCGCCCGCGGATCACTTCGTCGGAATCCTGCGCGCGAGTATGCAGACGCTTTTCGAGATCAGCCGCCGAGGGCGGCAGGATGAAGACGCTGACGACGTCAGCCCGGGCTTTCTCACGCAGTTGCTGCGTACCCTGCCAGTCAATATCGAACAGCACGTCATTGCCGGCTGAGAGCGCGGCTTCCACCGGTGCACGTGGCGTGCCGTAGCGGTTGTCGAACACCGTGGCCCATTCGAGCAGTTCATTGCCCTTGGCCATTTTTTCGAAGCGCGGCTTGTCGACGAAGATGTAGTCCTTGCCGTCAACCTCTCCGGGCCGCATCGGGCGCGTCGTGGCCGAGACCGACAGTTGCAGCCCCGGCATCCGGTCGATCAGCAGCCGCGTCAGCGTCGTCTTGCCGGCACCGGATGGCGATGACAGCACGAACATCAGCCCGCGCCGTTCGACTCCATCAAAGCCAGCTTCTTGAGAATTTCGGCTGCCCCCGGACATGGTCACTCCAGATTCTGTACCTGTTCACGGAATTGCTCGACCACGTTCTTCATTTCGAGGCCGGTGCTGGTCAATTCCAGATCGTTGGATTTCGAGCAGCAGGTGTTGACCTCGCGATTGAACTCCTGCGACAGGAAATCCAGCCGCCGCCCCACCGGACCGCCCTTCTTGATCATTTCGCGCGACTGCGAAATGTGCGACGCGATGCGGTCGAGTTCTTCGCGGATGTCGGCCTTGGTCGCCATCATCAACGCTTCCTGATTCAGCCGATCACTATCGAAACGATCCGACGCCTCGAGCAACGTCGCGATCTGTTCCGCGAGCCGTGCACGGATCGCTTCGGGCTTGCGGCCCGGCGCGGCCTCGGCCTTCTGCGACAATGCCTCGATCTCGTTCAGACGCTGGGACAGGATGTCACCAAGCGTCATGCCCTCACGCTTGCGCATGGCGACCAGCGCGGTGAGGGCCTCTTCGAATGCTGCGGCCACGGCAGCCTTCGCCGCCTTGTCCTCGGCCTCGTCAGCCTCGGGCTCGACCACTTCGATGACGCCCTTGATATTCATTAGACCATCGACGCTCGGCGCGACGGCGTCGATCTTGCTGGCCAATTCGGCGGCAATACGCAGCACCGAATTCAGCACCTCTTCGTTGATCCGCACGGTCGAAGCCGCATTGCTGCGCTTAACGGCGAGGTTCGCGTAAACCGTGCCGCGCGACAGCACTTCAGTGGCGCGCTTGCGGGCGACCGCCTCGACTTCGTCGAAACCCGGGGGCATCCGGAAGCGCAAATCGAAGCCCTTGGCGTTGACGGATTTCAGCTCCCACTCGAAGCTATAAGGCCCGCTGGTGCCGTGGCTTCGCGCAAAGCCGGTCATGCTCGACAACGCCATCGCGGAACGTCTCCAAAGAATACGAGTAAGATTCGCAAGGCGCGAACCGGCTCAGGTTAGGGCCTTTTCAGGCCAAGGGGAATTCGAAGCAGAAGCCAGCGCAGGCTTGGTGGTACGGCCTATTGCTGAACAACCGGCGGTGTACCCGTCGACTGCGCAGCGCCCTGACGCGCCGGCGCGGCTGGCGCAGGAGCCGTACGGGCACGCTGTTTGGCCGGTGCGGCGGGCCTGACCGGACTTGTACCCGTCGCGGCGGCAGGATCCGTCGCCGCTCCGGTAGGCGCAGCAGTAGCCTCTTCCGGCGGCTCGACAGCGTCGTTCTGGACGGCCTTCTCGAGCGCGCGCAGCTTGCTGACGTTCTTCTGGTGTGCGTCGTAGGTTTCGGTAAAGGCGTGACCGCCGGTGCCGTCGGCAACGAAGAACAGGTCGCGGGTGCGTGCCGGATTGGCAGTCGCCTCAAGCGACGCACGGCCCGGATTGGCGATCGGGCCCGGCGGCAGGCCTTCCACCACATAGGTATTGTAGGGCGACGGCTGCTGGATCTCGCTGCGCTTGATCGGACGACCCAATGTGCCCTTGCCGCCGACGATGCCATAGATGATCGTCGGATCGGACTGCAGCTTCATCTTCTGGCGCAGGCGATTGGCGAACACGGCGGCCACCCGGCTGCGCTCATCGGCGCGGCCGGTTTCCTTCTCGACGATCGAGGCGAGCGTCACCAGCTGTTCAGGCGTCTTCGCCGGAATGTCGGCGTTACGGCGTTCCCAGACTTCGGCCAGCACGCGCTTCTGCAATTGCTGCATGCGCTGGATCACCTGGTCGCGCGGCGTGCCACGGGGGAATTTGTATGTCTCGGGCAACAACGTGCCTTCGCGTGGCATTTCACGGATCGAGCCGGTGAAGATGTCGTTATCGGTCAAACGCGCGACGATCTGCTCGGAGGTCAGGCCCTCGGGAATCGTGATGGAGTGTTGCACGACCTTGCCTTCGACAATGGTGCCGATGACATCGCGCAGATTGGCGTTCTTCTGGAACAGATATTCGCCGGGCTTCAGTTCCGAGCTGGCCTTCAACGCAAACACGGCGCCGATGAAAACCCAGCGATTGGCTGAGATCACGCCTTCGCGCAGCAACGCTTCGGCGATGTCGCCTTTGCCCGCACGCGCGGGGATATTGACGACCTTTTCTTCCTGCAGCGGCCCCGGCGCTTCCAGCGCCTGGCGACCATAGACATAGGCGCCACCTGCACCGAGCATGGCGACGATAATGATGGTGATGATGGCATTACCGGCAACCACGAGCGGATTACGCGCATGATCGGAACGCTTCGGCGGCGGCGGAACCTGCTCCGGCTCCAGCGCGGCACGCGGGCTCCTCGGCGAAATGGGCGGCCTCTCACTCATCGATAGTACCTGATCCTGTCGGTTCAATCGTGACGGGGACAAACACGATCCCTGTCAATAACATACGCCCAGTGTAGGAATTAGCGCGGAATACGGCGAAACGGTGGAGGTTCTCTAACCAGCCACGCGCTGTAGGATCACGGACGCATTAGTACCGCCGAAACCGAATGAATTCGACAAGGCAATGTTGATCTCGCGCTTGCGCGGGGTCAATGCGACGAGATCGATCGCAGTTTCCACCGACGGATTGTCGAGATTGATCGTCGGCGGCGCGATGTTATCCCGAATCGCAAGCACACAGAAGATGGCCTCGACCGCACCAGCCGCACCGAGCAGGTGGCCGATCGACGACTTCGTCGATGACATCGACACTTTTGACGCGGCATTGCCGAGCAGGCGCTGAACCGCGCCGAGTTCGATCTCGTCGCCGAGTGGCGTCGAGGTGCCGTGCGCATTGATGTAGTCGATGTCGGCCGCGGCAATGCCGGCGCGCTTCATCGCAGCGTTCATGCTGCGGAACGCACCATCGCCATCGGGCGTCGGTGAGGTGATGTGATAGGCATCGCCCGACATACCGTAACCGATGATCTCGGCATAGATGCGTGCGCCGCGCGCTTTGGCGTGCTCGTACTCTTCGAGCACCACGACGCCGGCACCCTCGCCCATGACGAAACCATCGCGATCCCTATCGTAGGGCCGCGACGCTTTCTCCGGCGCTTCGTTGAAATTGGTCGACAGCGCGCGTGCTGCCGCGAAGCCGGCCATCGCCAAACGGCTGATTGGCGACTCGGTGCCGCCGGCGACCATGACATCGGCATCGCCGAGCGCGATCAGACGGCTGGCATCGCCGATCGCGTGCGCGCCGGTCGAACATGCGGTGACGACGGAATGATTGGGGCCCTTGAGGCCGTGCTCGATCGAGACATAGCCCGAAGCGAGATTGATCAGGCGACCGGGGATGAAGAACGGCGACACTTTGCGCGGGCCGCGCTCTTTCAGAAGCAATGCGGTATCGGCAATGCCGGACAGACCGCCGATGCCGGAGCCGATCATCACGCCGGTGGCGCAGCGATCGTCTTCATTGTCGGGGTGCCAGTTGGCATCGTCGAGCGCCTGCTTGGCGGCGCACATCGCATAGATGATGAAGTCGTCGACCTTGCGCTGGTCTTTCGGCTCCATCCACTGGTCGGGATTGAAGGTACCGCCCGTGCCGTCGCCGCGTGGAATCACACAGGCGATCTGGCTGGTGAGATCGGATACATCGAATGTATCGATCCGCTTTGCGCCGCTCTCACCGTTGAGGATGCGCTTCCAGGTCGGCTCGACGCCGCAGCCAAGTGGCGACACCATGCCAAGGCCTGTGACGACCACCCGCCTCATTGTCGTACCTCCATGGCCCATCCTTGAGCCAATGCCTTTGAGCAATGCCTACGCGTCACAGCAAGAAGCCGGTGGATCGCACAAACGCAATCCGGCCGGCTTCAAAATGTGTCGCGCGAAGGTGTCAGCTCTTTGCGTTCTTCTCGAGAAACTTGGTTGCGTCGCCGACGGTCAGAATCGTCTCGGCGGCATCGTCCGGAATTTCGCAGCCGAACTCTTCTTCGAACGCCATCACGAGCTCGACCGTGTCGAGGCTATCAGCGCCGAGATCATCGATGAAGCTCGCGGCATCGACCACCTTCTCGGGTTCAACACCAAGGTGTTCAACCACGATCTTCTTCACTCGCTCGCCAATCTCGCTCATATCAACCTCGTGCTTGTTACATTGGGCCCGTCCGCAGACGATACGAGCCATCGTGGAGCGTTTAACTCGTTAAACCTTGCGCAGTTGCGCGTCTCTGGATTGACCCCGTCGTCCCGGACGGAGCCTCGCGAAAACGGCAGGCTCGTCCCCGCCAATATACAGGGTTTCAAATTCCTGCAATGGCCTTCTTTGCCCCACCGTTGGAGGTTCGGTTACCATACTTCATTTGGCTTGGCCACATAGCCCGGTGACTGTCCAAACCTCAATTAAATCACGACGTTGGGGTTCCCCCGACGCTTAGATCATCGCCATGCCGCCATTGACATGAATCGTCTGTCCGGTGACGTAGGCCGCCTCATTTGAGCTCAGATAGACCGCTGCTGCCGCAATATCTTCCGGCGAGCCGAGACGCCCTGCCGGCACCTTGGTCAGAATCGTTTCGCGCTGCTTGTCATTGAGCACATCGGTCATCGGCGTTGCGATGAAACCGGGTGCAATGCAATTGGCCGTCACGTTGCGCTTGGCGTATTCCGCCCCCAGCGTTTTCATCATGCCGATCAGGCCGGCTTTCGCTGCGGTGTAATTCCCCTGCCCGGGATTTCCGGTCACGCCGACCACCGAAGTGATGGCGATGATGCGGCCGAAGCGCTTGCGCATCATCAGCTTGGTTGCGGCGCGTGCGAGGCGGAAGGTCGCGGTCAGATTGACGTTGATTACGTCATCCCAGTCTTCGTCCTTCAACTGGACGAACAGATTATCGCGGGTGATCCCGGCATTGCTGACGAGGATGTCGAGCTGGCCCATGGCTTTCTCGGCTGACGGCACCAACTCTTCGACCTCAGCGGCGTTGGAAAGATTGCACGGCAGCACATGCGTGCGATCGCCGAGCTTCGCGGCCAGCGTTTCGAGAACCGCCTTGCGCGTTCCGGACAGTGCCACCGTTGCGCCCTGCGCATGCAAAGCCGTGGCGATGGCTTCGCCGATGCCACCAGTCGCGCCGGTCACGAGCGCCGTCTTGCCTGTCAAATCGAACATCTTGTCTTCTCCTCTGGCCGCTTACGCCGAACGCGCTGCTGCGAGCGCATCCTTGGCGGCGGCAATGTCATTGGGTCCGCCGACGGCGACGCCGACGGCGCCTTCGGCAATGCGTTTGACAAGTCCGCTCAGCACCTTGCCGGAGCCGACCTCAAGAAAGCGCGTCACGCCCTGGCCTGCCATATAGGATACGCATTCGCGCCAGCGCACGGTGCCGGTGACCTGCTCGACCAGGCGGCGGCGGATTTCATCCGGATCCGAGATCGGCGCGGCCAGCACGTTGGACACCAGCGGCACCGCCGGCTTGTTGATCGTGACCTTGGCCAGCGCCTCCGCCATCACGTCGGCGGCGGGCTGCATCAGGCTGCAATGGAACGGCGCCGACACCGGCAGCAACATCGCACGCTTGGCGCCCTTCGTCTTGGCGATCTCCAGCGCGCGTTCGACCGCAGCCTTGTTGCCGGACACCACCACCTGACCGCCGCCATTGTCGTTGGCGGCGTGGCACACTTCGCCCTGTGCAGCTTCTTCAGCCACGGCCACGGCGGTCTCGTAATCGAGACCGAGCAACGCCGCCATGGCGCCGACACCCACCGGCACGGCCTTCTGCATGGCCAGACCGCGGGTCCGCAGCAGGCGGGCCGCATCCGTGACTGAGAGGCTTCCGGCCGCTGCCAGCGCCGAATATTCGCCGAGCGAGTGGCCGGCCACGAAAGCTGCGTCCCTGGCCAGCGAGATGCCGGCCTCGGCCTCAAGCACTCGCATGGTCGCCAGCGACACCGCCATCAGCGCCGGCTGGGCGTTTTCGGTCAATTGGAGGGTTTCGGCCGGGCCGTCCCAGATAATGCCGGTCAGCTTCTCGTCGAGAGCCGAATCGACCTCGTCGAACACGGCCCTGGCGGCGGGAAATGCATCCGCAAGCGCCTTGCCCATGCCGACCGCCTGGGACCCCTGCCCCGGAAAGGTAAATGCTGCGGTCATTGACGCCCCGTCATGTTTTTTGGCTTAAACTCGTTCAAACGTGCGCCGTAAGACACTGGCACGACGGGGAATGTCAAGCCGCAGCGCCCAGGATGCACCACGATCCGGGTTCCCGCGCGCTCCCGGAATCCGCTCATTTGGCCCCTGTTTCGCTTGCCATTACTGGGAAAATCCGTATAAGGCCCCGATCCGCAGATCCCGGCCGGGAGCTGAACGGACGGTCACAGCAAAATCACACACAGGTTTGTTGCGATAGGGCCAGTTGGTCCGTCGTCCCGTGCTCCCGCCTTCTGAGCAATATCGAGTCCTTTCCATAAGGGTTCGAAGGGCTTGCCGCCGGGAAACGCGCTAACCTTGGAAAGGACAGCCATGCCTCTTTATGAGCATGTATTTCTCGCACGTCAGGATGCGAGCGCACAGCAGGTCGAAGACCTCACCACCCAGATGACCGGCATCGTCGAAGGTCTCGGCGGCAAGGTCGTGAAGATGGAAAACTGGGGCGTGCGCTCCCTGACCTATCGCATGAACAAGAATCGCAAGGCGCACTTCGTGCTGATGAACCTCGATGCCCCGTCCGCGGCGGTCACCGAGATCGAGCGCCAGGAGCGGATCAGCGAAGACGTCATTCGTTATCTGACCGTCCGCGTCGAAGAGCACGAGGAAGGCCCGAGCGCGATGATGCGCAAAGCTGATCGTGATCGTGAGCGCGACGACCGTGGCGGTGGCTTCCGTGGCGACCGCGAAGGCGGCGGTTTCCGTGGCGACCGTGAAGGCGGTGGCTTCCGTGGTGATCGTGGTCCGCGTCGTCCGCGCGACGACGAAGCAGCATCGGTTGAGGAGTAAGAATAATGGCTGAAGCTGGTGCACGTCGTCCGTTTTTCCGCCGTCGCAAGACCTGCCCGTTCACGGGTCCGAACGCGCCGAAGATCGACTACAAGGATTCCAAGCTGCTGATGCGTTACGTCTCTGAGCGCGGCAAGATCGTGCCGAGCCGCATCACGGCCGTCTCCGCTAAGAAGCAGCGTGAACTCGCCCGCGCCATCAAGCGCTCGCGTTTCCTCGGTCTGCTGCCCTACGTTATCCGCTAAGGCGGTTTTCGACCGGCGGCCTCGTGCCGCCGGTCGCTTCTATTTCTCATAAGGCTTCCGGGTCGTCCGGTCGCCGATGGTTGGGGCAAGTGCCTCTAACCGCTCAAAGGGGGCGGGACAGCTGATGATCGCAAGTCTTCTCATCGCGTTTGCCGCCGGCGCTGCCTCAGCGCTGATGTTCGCCTCGATCATTTCGGGCGCGTTGATTTCCCTTTTGCTGTTCTATCTCGCGCCGCTGCCCTTGATGGTGGCCGCTCTCGGCTGGGGTCCGGTGACTGCTGCCATCGGCGGCATCGCAGCCGGCACCTCGCTCGGCCTGTTGTTCGGCATGCCCTATCTCGCCGCCTTCGTCTTCACTGTGGCGCTGCCCGCCTGGTGGCTTGGCCATCTCGCATTGCTCGGCCGTCCAGTGACTGCAGAACTGCCGGGCGTGAATGGCGCAGCCGCGACACCGCCCGTGGTCGAATGGTATCCGGTGGGCCGTATGCTGCTGTGGACAGCGGGTTTCGCCGCATTCACGACCATGGGCGCGCTGCTGACGCTCGGCACCGATGGCGACACTATCGTCTCGGCGCTGCGCCGCGCTCTGACCCGCATCCTGGGATCGCGCGGCGGCGCTGGCGACTCCGAACAGGTCATCAATGCGCTGGTGACGATCGCTCCGGCTGCCGCCGCCATCGTCGCGATCATGACGCTGACGCTCAATCTCTGGCTCGCCGGCCGCATCATCGTGACATCAGGCCGGCTGAATCGGCCGTGGCCTGAGCTGAAATCCGCAGCACTGCCGCCGATGACGATGGTCGCGTTGTGTCTGGCCATCGCACTGTCCTTCATGGGCGGCATCGTCGGCATCTTTTCGCAGATCGTCACCTCGGCGCTGATGATGGCCTATGCCCTCACCGGCTTCGCCGCGCTGCATATGCTGACCATGGGCATGAAAAGCCGCGTGATGGTGCTCGGTCTGACCTACGCCATGGTGCTCGTCCTCGGCTGGCCCATCCTCACCATGGTTGGCCTCGGCCTCGCCGATGCCTTCTTCGGATTTCGCCAACGTTTTCTCGCACGCAAGCCACCTTCTTCGACGACGGTGGCCTGACCAACTCAACTCAACACCTCTCAACACTTAAAGGAGAACGATCATGGAAGTCATTTTGCTCGAACGCGTCGCCAAGCTCGGCCAGATGGGCGAAGTCGTCCGCGTCAAGGACGGCTACGGCCGCAACTTTCTGCTGAAGCGTGGCAAGGCGCTGCGCGCCACCGCCGACAACCGCGCCAAGTACGACGGCATGAAGGCTGACCTCGAAGCCAACAACATCAAGGCCAAGGCGGAAGCCACCACGGTTGCCGAGAAGATCGACGGCCGCAACGTCGTCATCATCCGTCAGGCGTCGGAAACCGGTCAGTTGTTCGGCTCGGTGTCGGTGCGCGACATCATCGCCACCTTCGAAGCTGACGGCGTCACCTTCGCCCGCAGCCAGGTGCTGCTCGACGCGCCGATCAAGACCATCGGCCAGCACAAGATCTCGATCGCCGTGCATCCGGAAGTCGAAGTCAGCGTCAGCGTCACCGTTGCCCGTTCGGCCGACGAAGCCGAGCGCATCAACCGCGGCGAAGACATCTCGAGCCGTCAGGAAGATCAGGACGCAGCCGCCGAAGCACTCGCCGCCGCCGGCGAGTTCTTCGATCCGGACGCACAGGGCAACGCCGAAGAAGACAACGGCTAAGTCCACACGAAGCTTCTGCTCAAACGAGAAAAGCCCGGCCAGATTGGCCGGGCTTTTTTGTTCCGTTGTTGAGAGGCGGTTGAACCGTCTACTGCGAGATCGGCGGCACCGGCGAGCCTGACGAGGCCGGAGGCGCCGGTGGTGCAGCCGACGCCGGAGGCGGTGGTGGCGGCGCGGCCGGTGCCGGCGAAGGCGCAGCTGGAGCTACAGGAGTCGGCGCGGGCACTGGCGGAGTGGCGGGAGGCACGACCGCTGGCGGCGGAGCAGCGGCTGGCGGAGGCGTTGGAGCCACAGGTGCCGGGGCCGGCGTTGCTGCGGGCGGAGACGCTGGGGCTGCCGGCGCAGGCGGCGCCGGACGGCTTTCCCCTTCAGGCGCCTTCGGTGCCGGCGTGACCGACGGAACGGGATCTGGACGAAGTGCCGGCGTCTCAGGTTTGGCTTCGGGCTTCGCCTCAGGCTTGCTCTCTTCAGCGGGCTTCGCAGGCTCGGTCTTGGCCGGCTCCGGCCGCGGCTCAGCCTTCGGCTCAGTCTTGGGTTCAGCCTTCGGCTCAGTCTTGGGTTCGACCTTGGGCTCGTCCTTCACAGGTTCGGCCTTCGGCGGCTCTTCCTGATGGCGGCGTCCCTTCTTGCCAAGCTTTTGCTTCTGCGCGGGACGCTCTGCTTCGGCGGCAGCCGGCGACTGTGCGTCTACGGGCTTGGCTGCATCGGGCTTCGCTTCGAGATTGTCTGTCGCCGGGCGCGCCTGTCGCCGGGCATTGCGGCCCTGGCGCGTGCCGGGCTCGGCCTGAGCTGGTGCAACATCGGCCTCGGGCTTGGCGGCCTCCTGCGGACGTAGCCGGCGGCCCGGCGGCGGAGCCTCGGGCGGCGGCGCAGCACCGGGCTTGGCATCGGCCGGGGCCGGCTTCTGCTCGGTCGTGAGTTCACGGCCCTGACGCGTCAGGTTATCCCCGGCAGGACGGCGGTCGGCCGCCCCGTTGGACACGACATAAGCGGCCATCGACGCCGCCATATCTGTACTTGTGGTGTAGTGCTGGCGCAGGAAGGCCGGCAACTGACCGGGTGCCACCGTCTTCAGCAGCCCGCGCGGACTTTTATGGCAGACGGCACAGCCGCCCGCGAAAATCTGGGAGGGTGACTTTCCGGCTTCGAGGTTTTGGGCCTGTGCCGGGACTGCCGCGAAGCCAATCAGGAGCATCACCGTCGCTAAACTGAGCGCTCGGCTCAACATTTCAATCTCCTGATGTGGCTAGCTTAATCACGCGGATCACCTTGTATCCGATTGTGACGTGAATGGAAGCATCGACATATCGCAACGATGTGATCGGAACAATCGGGATAGCGGCATTGCAGCGTGCGCATTGGCACAGGCGGTGCACCACTACTATCTTCTACTCAAGAGCTAGGGAGACAGTTGATCTCGTGCACGGCGGGAAGTTACGCTGTTGCTTCAGTTTGCGCGTGATCGGATCATTGGGGTGATTTCGATGGACCGTCTGTTGCGATTCTTCCTGAGTCAGTACATTCGCCGAGGGGCAATAACCTTCACTACGGCCTCCGGCCAACAATTCACCTTCGGTGATGGCTCCGGACCTCCCGTCTCTGCCCGCTTCGTCACCAAAGCCGCCCAACGCCGACTACTTCTCGATCCCGAACTGGCACTCGGCGAGATATTCATGGACGGGCTCCTCGTTATGGAGCGTGGCACCATTGCCGACCTGCTCGCCATCGCCCTGAACCAGCCCGACATGGCGCCCCGCTGGGCCAAGCTGCAATGGTGGCTCCGCTACGTCCTGCGCCACGCCCAGCAGTTCAATCCCCGCAAGCGCTCCCGCAACAACGTTGCCCATCACTACGATCTGGACGGCCGGCTCTACTCATTGTTTCTGGATGCCGACAAGCAATATAGCTGCGCCTATTTCGAAGGACCGGACGCGACTCTGGACGACGCCCAACTCGCCAAGAAGCGCCACCTCGCGGCCAAGATGCTCATCGAAAAAGGCCAACGCGTACTCGACATCGGCTCCGGCTGGGGCGGCCTTGGGCTCTATCTGGCAGAGATGACCGGTGCCAATGTCACCGGCGTTACGCTGTCCACCGAACAGCTGCAGGTCGCCAATGCCCGGGCCGGCGAGAAAAACCTCAAAGACCGCGCAAAATTCCTGCTCGAGGACTATCGCGACATCCCCGGTCCATTCCACCGCATCGTCTCCGTCGGCATGTTCGAACATGTCGGCGTCGACCATTACGACACCTACTTCAAGCGATGCGCTGAACTCCTGACCGAGGACGGCGTCATGGTGCTGCACTCCATCGGTCGCCCTGAGGGACCTGGCATCACCAATCCATGGGTCGCCAAGTACATTTTCCCCGGCGGCTACATCCCCGCTTTGTCGGAAGTTCTCCCGGCGATCGAACGGGCCGGGTTACTGGTCTCGGACATCGAAATCCTGCGGCTGCATTATGCCGAGACGCTCAAGGCATGGCGCGAGCGCTTCATGGCACGACGCGAGGAAGCCGTGCGGCTCTATGACGAGCGCTTTGCGCGGATGTGGGAGTTCTATCTGGCGGCGTCCGAAATGTCGTTTCGCATGCAGAACGTGATGAACTTCCAAATCCAACTCACCAAACGTCAGGACGTTGTGCCGTTCACGCGGGATTATATCGGGCGGGAGGAAGATCGGCTTCGAGCCAGGGAACGGACCCGGCAACCGCGTCTGCAGATTGCCGGCGAATAGGCTGGTTTAGTGCTGGAATAGGAGCGTCGCCTGCCGGCGGCGCAAGACAGGCCGCGGCCGCAAAATGGCGGGGCGCTGGAGGCGCGCTTTGGCGGCGGAGAGCGCTTTCGTATCGCATGGGACATTTTCAAGCTGCGCGGTGCGCTCGAACGTGTCGATCAGCGTGGACAACCACGCAGAACCGTCGGTTCCGGCAGCCTGAGTTCCGGCATCGGGATGCTGGTGACGCTGGCTCATGGATCTATCCTTCGCCTCTTATTCGTTTTGAAGCCAACGCCCGGCTCCCCGTGGGGTTCCGGCACTGCCGTGCCTGCCAGCGGCTGGCTCTCTTATAAGTGCGAGAGATCGCCATCCGGTTCAGGCGCGGGGCGCAATTTTTCCGGGTTCCTTAAGCAATGATTCAGACCCCTCCCCTTGCTGCGGTGGAAGCGTCAAGCGCAATGCGCGCCACCGGCCGGAATTCCCCCGCCTTGATGTGTGAATCGTGCATAAGGCCGCTTCGTCCTTCCACTCGGAGACCGTCAGGCGCTTAGTCGCCGACGCCCGCGTGACCACGCCGTTCATCCGCCCAATTCGGAAGACCCAATAGAGACCATGGCCGCATTCGATTCGAACGTTCTCAAGCTCACCCCCGAGGCGGGCACCCCCGCCTATCGGTCGGCGCCGCACAATATCGAGGCGGAACAGGGCGTGCTGGGCGCGATCCTGGTCAATAACGACGCCTTCTACCGGGTCTCGGACTTCCTCAAGGCCGAGCATTTCTTCGAGCCGATCCACCAGACCATCTTCGAAACGGCCGCTGCCATCGTGCGCGCCGGCAAGATCGCCACTCCCGTGACGCTGAAGACCTTCCTGCCGACCGACACGGATCTCGGCGGCATGACCGTGGGCCAATATCTCGCCCGCCTCGCCGCCGAAGCCACCACCATTATCAATGCGCAGGATTACGGCCGCACGATCTACGAACTGGCAATCCGCCGCCAGCTGATCAATGTCGGCGAGGACATGGTCAACGTCGCCTATGACGCGCCGGTGGACTTCGCTCCCCGCGCCCAGATCGAGGATGCCGAGCGCCGGCTGTATGAGCTGGCCGAAGCCGGCCGCTATGACGGCGGCTTCCAGCGCTTCTCCCAGGCGATGACCACCGCGCTCGACATGGCGGCCAACGCCTATCAGCGCGACGGCAAGCTTTCGGGCATCTCAAGCGGTTTGCGCGATCTCGATGCCCGTATGGGCGGGTTGCAGCGCTCCGACTTGATCGTGCTAGCCGGACGTCCCGGCATGGGCAAGACCTCGCTGGCCACCAACATCGCCTACAACATCGCCGCCGCCTATCAGTCCGAAGTGCAGCCCGACGGCAGCATGAAGACCATCAATGGCGGCGTCGTCGGCTTCTTCTCCTGCGAAATGTCGGCCGAACAGCTCGCCACGCGTATTCTCGCAGAGCAGACCGAGATTTCCTCCAGCGCGATCCGCCGCGGCGGCATCACCCAAGCCGAATTCGACAAGATCCGCGACTACACCATCAAGCTGCAGAACCTGCCGCTTTACGTCGACGAAACCGGCGGCCTGTCGATCTCGCAGCTCACCGCCCGCGCCCGCCGCCTGAAGCGGCAAAAGGGCCTCGACGTCATCATGGTGGACTACATCCAGCTGCTGCAGGGCTCCGGCAAGCGCTCCGACAACCGCGTGCAGGAAGTCACCGAGATCACCACCAGCCTCAAGGCGCTGGCGAAGGAACTGAACTGCCCGGTAGTCGCGCTGTCGCAGCTCTCGCGTCAGGTCGAAAATCGTGAAGACAAGCATCCGCAGCTGTCCGACTTGCGTGAATCCGGATCGATCGAGCAGGACGCCGACGTGGTGGTCTTCGTGTATCGCGAGGAATACTATCTGCAGGCCAAGGAGCCGCGACTCGGCACTCCCGAACACGAGAAATGGCAGCTCGAGATGGATCTTGCGCACGGCAAGGCCGAAGTCATCATCGCCAAGCAGCGTCACGGCCCCACAGGCACCGTCGACCTGCAGTTCGAAGGCCAGTTCACCCGCTTCAGCGATCTCGCCGGTGGCGCCCAGTTCCGCGCCCCGCAGGAGTGACGCGCGTGCGGTTGAACCGTCTCTGACGCGCGCATATTGTGCGGCGCAGAATTCGATCGTGTGATCCCATCACACGATCCCTGTGCCAGGACATTTCGATGAACAGCGTCTCCGCCCCGAAACCAACAGCTCCCGCCGACATGGAGTTGCCCGCAGACGCCAGCGGCATCCTGACCATCGATCTCGACGCCATCGTCGCCAATTGGCGCAAGCTCGAAAAACACGGCGTGCCCGCCGAATGCGGCGCAGCGGTGAAAGCCGACGCCTATGGCTGCGGCATCACCCCCGTGGTGCGCGCGCTGGCGAAGGCGGGCTGCAGGACCTTCTTTGTCGCCACCTTCGATGAAGCCCGCGCCGCGCGCGCCGCCGCGCCCGAAGCCGCGATCTTTCTGTTGAATGGTTTTCCGCCGAATTCCGGCGATGCGCTGGCCGCTATCAATGTGCAGCCCGTGATCGGCGACCTCAACGAACTCGCCGAATGGGACATGTTCTGTCGCCGCACCGGCTGGAAGGGCGGCGCGGCGGTGCATATCGACACCGGCATGAACCGGCTGGGCCTTGGCCTGGTTGACGTCCAGGGCCTGATCCCGCGCCTCGGCTCGGGCGATCACGGCTTCACGCTGGTGATGAGCCACCTCGCCTGTGCTGAACAACTGCACAATCCGATGAACGCCCGGCAATATTCCAGTTTCCGCGAGGCGTCATCGCTGTTCTCCGGCGTGCCTGCATCCCTCGCGAATTCGTCGGGCATCTATCTCGGCGCGGCCTATCAGTTCGATCTGATGCGTCCGGGTGCTGCGCTCTACGGCGTTAATCCGACGCCGGAAGCCGACAACCCGATGGCACCTGTGGTCGATCTCAAGGTGCGCATCCTGCAGACCCGCAGTGTCGAGCGCGGCGACAGTGTCGGCTACGGTGCCACCTGGGTGGCGCGGCGTCCGACCAGACTTGCGATCATCGCGGCCGGCTATGCCGATGGCTATTTCCGCGCGGCCGGCAGCAGCGACGGCACCCGCGGCGCCGAGGTGATTATCGCCGGCCAGCGCTGCCCAATCGCCGGCCGCATCTCCATGGATCTGCTCGCGGTGGACATCACCGACCTGCCCCATAACGCCGCCCGCCGCGGCCATCTGGCGACGCTGATCGGCGACGGCATCACCGTCGACGAACTTGCGCATCACTACGGCACCATCGCCTATGAGGTGCTGACCAGCCTCGGCCGACGCTACCTGCGGGTCTACAAGGGCGACGACGGCACCGCCGCCGCAGAGCCCGCCGCCGCGTCCTAGACGTCGACCTTGAAGCTGAGTTCGATCTCGGAGGCCGGCAGGCCGCCGCGCACGCCCCAGTTCTCCAAAGGCTGTTCGTTCAGGACGATCTTGATCTCGAGTTCCGGAACGCCGAGCGCCGCAAGGTTCTGCACGATCGTCTTATAGAGGCTTCGCTTGGCCTCGATGGAGCGGCCGGCAAACATCGTGATCTCGACCCGCGTAAAACGCTGCGAGCGCCCGGTCGGCACGATGCGCTGCGTTTCGCTATAGGTGTCCACCGTCACGTCGCGGTCCCAGTCGGGAATTTTGAGCGCCGCCAGCATCGCCGACTGCACGGCCTCGATGACCTCGATCTCACGGCTCCGCGCCCATTCTCCGGTGACTATTCTTGTGACTGGCATCGTCGTCTCCCATCGGATCGGTTGCACCCACACGACTGGAGCGCTCTTGTAAACGTCCCGCGCTTGGAGAGTCGCGCCTTGAACTTCATCTTCGTCTGCACGGTCGGCCTTATCGCCGGCACCATTTCCGGGATCGTCGGCACCGGCTCGTCGATCATGCTGATGCCGGTGCTGGTCTGGCAATTCGGGCCGAAGGAAGCCGTGCCGATCATGGCGGTCGCCGCCGTGATGGCCAACCTGTCGCGCATCCTCGCCTGGTGGCGCGAGGTCGACTGGCGCGCCACCGCCGCCTATTCGCTCACCGGCATTCCAGCTGCAGCCCTGGGCGCACGCACGCTGCTGGTGCTGCCGTCGCATGTGGTCGATCTCACCATCGGACTGTTCTTCATTGCCATGGTGCCGCTGCGCCACTGGCTGGCGCGGCGCTCCTTCACCATCAGCCTGTGGCAACTCGCACTTGGCGGCGCGATCATTGGCTATCTGACCGGCATCGTCGTCTCCAGCGGCCCACTCAGCGTGCCGCTGTTTCTGTTTTACGGCCTCGCCAAGGGCGCCTTCCTCGCCACCGAAGCCGCGAGTTCGCTCGGCCTGTATCTCAGCAAGTCTGTCACCTTCCAGCGGTTTGGCGCGCTCGATCTCGACGTGCTTGTGAAAGGCCTGATCGCCGGCGCCTCGCTGATGGCCGGCGCATTCATCGCCAAGCGCTACGTACTGAAGCTGAGCGTCGAGACGTTCCGCCTGGTCATGGACGGGATCATGCTTCTGGCTGGCGCAAGCATGGTGCTGTCAGGCATGGCGCTGATCTAGGGAGTGGACTCACAAATCGCGGTAAGTATGTCCGCTACCCCGCGAGTTGCAGGCTCAAACAGGACATCGACTCGGGTCCGAAAAGCGCCAACAGGAGATTTCCAAACGGCGGGCCGCTGGAAACTGGCGCTGTTTAAAGTTGTATCGATTACTTACAAGTACGTACGACTGATGTTCATAGATGGCGATCAACCAGCAACAGGTATTAGTATCTCGCGAATCCGCATTTCCAACGTGCGCAGTGCAACATAATCCTTTGCCTCGCCGCGTACAGTAAAGCCAATATTTCCAACCTATTATTAAGGTTCGTCATCCACGCTGAAATCCGGAATTTCATTTGTTTCATTTGTAACGACTACTGGACGCTTCATGCGCGCGTTCTATGGAAGACTGGCCCGGCTGCCAGGATTTTCATTGGTGGTGCTCGGCGTCTTCTTTGCGACGTCGATCATCGTTGTGTTTTTGGTGGATCTGCAGGCGCGCCATCATGCGGCGCTTTCTGAGGCAAGAAAGGCAGCACTGAACATCGCCGAGATTCTCGCCGAACACACGGCGCTGACCTTTGAGGGGATCGATCGAACACTGCTCGAAGCCGAGAGAATTCGCGAAGATAACCTTTCGGGAAAGTATGCAACGCCCGAAGCCGCAAATACCGCCTTGCGCCTTCTCAAGAAGGCCTCATCGATCGTCGTTGCCGTCGGCTGGACAGATGCAGCCGGTAACCTTCTGGCGCATTCCTACGATCGCACGCCGCCGCGAAGCAATATCTCCGACATGTTGCACTTCACCGCTCAACGCGATCAGGCCGATGGCCGGCTGTTTATTGCGCCCCCCTATCCCTCGGCTGTCACCGACAAATGGTTGACGGCGGCGTCGCGCCGGTTAAGCAACGCCGACGGCAGCTTCGCAGGGGTCGTAACTGCGCCGCTCGACCCGACACATTTCACGCAGGTCTATCGCGCGATCGATGTCGGCAAGGGCGGATCCGTGCTGTTGCTGCATCGCGCGGGCACGGGGCGGGTTCTTGCGCGAGAGCCCGCGAGAAAAGGAGCCATCGGAAAATCTTTCGCGGATAGCCCGCTCGTCTCCGAATATCTGCCAAAATCCGAAGCGGGCACCTACGAGACTATAGGCGTTATCGACGGCATCGCGCGCCTCGCGGGGTACAAGGCTGTGCCCGGACTGCCGCTGGTCTTGGTCATCACATACGCCCGCAGTGAGGTGCTGGGACCATGGCGCCAGCACCTTTACATGGTGGGCCCGCTCGTCGCCATGATCGTTGCCGTCATCTTGTTCGGCACGTTTAGGATTTTGCGCCAGACGAATAGTCTTGCCGTGAAAACTAGGATTCTGGAACGAACGAACATGCAGTTCGATGCTGCCTTGAGCAACATGTCGCTAGGGCTCTGCCTGTTTGACGCGAACAAGAATCTGGTGGTTTCGAATGGCCGCTTCCGCGAGATGTACGGTTTCCCGGAAGAACTCGTCAGGCCCGGAACACCTTTGTCTCTCATGCTGCAGGCCCTCAAAGATCGCGGAAAGCACGATTTGTCCATCGAGGGGGATGTTCAGGAGATTCCGACGAAGCAAAGACAGATTTTTATGACTGCCGACGGTCGCGTGATTTTAATTCAACGCAGGTCGATTGCGGATGGCGGATGGGTCGCAACACATGAAGACATCACCGAGCAGAAACGCGCACAGCGCTTGTTGACTGATAAAGCTGCTGAACTCGAGCGGATCAACATGCGCTTCGACGCCGCGATGAACAACATGTCGCAGGGTCTTTCGCTGTTTGATGGGGAGCAGAGGATCATTCTTTCAAATGCGCGCTATGCGGAAATCTATCACCTCAGCGAGGAACAGGTGAAGCCAGGGACTACGCTGCGGCAAATCATTGAATATCGCCGGGCGAAGAGAACAAATTGCGAAATGGCTGCGGATGTCCTTGTCGACGCCAAACTGAAACTGGAGAAAGAGGTCCAGGAGCTTGTCGACGGGCGCCTCATTTCGATGACGCGCCATCTGATGCCGACCGAAGGGTGGCTGGCGACTCATGAAGATGTCACGGCGCAAAAACACAGGGAGCAGTTGCTGGCCACGAAAGCCGTGGAGCTGGAGCAGACCAACGAACGCTTCGACATTGCGCTGAGCAACATGTCGCAGGGTCTCTGCATGTTCGACGGAGCGAAACGGCTCGTTGTCTGGAATGATCGTTATGCGGAACTATACCAGTTGCCTGCGGCTTTGTTGAAAGTCGGGACGCCACATGAGGCTATCATCGCCGATCGCGTCTCTCGTGGCATTCTCAAGGGCGGGACGAGCGAACCAGCCATCAGGAAAAAGATAGCTGAATTGGGCCAGCATTCGACAGATTCAAGCTCGGCCAGGGTCGATGAACTTGCGGATGGGCGATTGATACTCGTCACCCGACAGCCGATGAAGGACGGCGGTTGGGTTGCAACGCATGAAGACATCACCGAGCGACGGCGCGCAGAGGCCGAGATCGTTCACCTGGCGCGTCACGATGCGCTCACGGGACTTGCCAACCGAACACTGTTTACCGAGAAACTTGAGGAGGCGAGCCAGCGTCTTAGCCGCCATGACGATGGCTTTGCCGTGGTCATGCTCGACCTCGATAGATTCAAGACCGTCAACGACACGCTGGGACATCCCGCTGGGGATCGTTTGCTTGTTGAGTTCGCACAACGACTGAAATCGTCGACTCGCGAAACCGATGTGCTGGCCCGCCTTGGCGGCGACGAGTTTGCGATCATCCAGGACGGTGGACCCAATCCGCAGGAGGGTGCAACCGTGCTTGCCCTCAGGATCATCGATGCCATTGCTCAGCCATTTGATCTCAACGGCCACCAGGCCAGCATCGGGATCAGCATTGGAATTGCCCTCGCTCCGGAACAGGGCGTCGATCCCGAGGACCTGTTGAGAAAAGCAGATCTCGCGCTCTACGACGCCAAGACGGGCGGGCGAAACGATTTCCGCCTGTTCCAGTCCGAAATGATCGAGGCTGCCCACTCGCAGAAGATATTGGCAAACGAACTGCGGGACGCGATCGCGCGAAATGAATTCGAGGTGCACTACCAGCCGGTGGTTGACGCCAAGACGCGGCAGATCCGCGGCGCTGAGGCGCTGGTCCGCTGGCGGCATCCGTCGAAAGGACTCATCGCTCCCGATCAATTTATTCCACTCGCGGAAGCGACGGGGCTGATCCTTCCTCTTGGCGAGTGGATCCTGCACCAGGCTTGCACGGATGCAGCGTCGTGGCCGGCTCACCTCAAGATCATGGTCAACATCTCAGCGGTTCAAGTCAGCAAGGGAAAGCTGCTCGACGTCATGCTGGATACTCTGATGGAGACGGGTCTTTCGCCTGAACGGCTGGAGTTGGAAATTACGGAGACCGCTCTTCTTGAGAACGCGACGGCGCATCTGGGGACGATACGGCAGCTGAAGAATCTCGGCATCTCCATAGCGCTCGATGATTTTGGCACTGGTTATTCAACGGCGAGTTATTTGACCAATTTCCCGTTCGACAGGATCAAGATCGACAAATCCTTCGCACAAGGCGCTCCCAATCGCCGCGATTGCGCAGCGGTGGTGTCCTCGGTGCTTGCGCTGGCCCGTGGTCTTGGCATCGCAACGACGGCGGAGGGTGTCGAGACCGAAGAGCAATTTGAATATCTGCAGGCTGCAGGCGTGGACCTCGTCCAGGGCTTTCTGTTCGGTCGGCCCGTCCCGCTCTCCGAATTCGACCTCGATGCCGCAGTTTCATTTGGAAATGGTGCTGCTGACGGCGAGTTGTGCGGAGAGGTCATCACCGCAGGGAGATGACCGCCGCGTTTCAAACGGCGGTGAGGTGAGCCGCGCCGCTGCTGCAACGAAGCGCGATATCGGCCACGGCTCCGGAAGCGCCATTCGGATTTGGCTACGCGCTTATGCGCCCTGGTTCGTCGGGACGCAGCGTCAGCACCGACACGCCGGAAGCCGTCACGGCAACGGTGTGCTCGAATTGGGCGGATAGCGACCCGTCTCTCGTCACAACAGTCCAACCGTCAGCCTCGGTTCTCACATTCCGCCGGCCACGATTGAGCATCGGCTCGATCGTGAAAACCATGCCCTCACGCAGCGCGAGGCCCGTCCCCGGCTTTCCAAAGTGCCGAACCTGTGGTTCCTCATGCATCTCCCGGCCGATGCCATGACCGCAATATTCACGCACCACGGAATAGCCATTGCGCCTGGCATGTCGTTCGATCGCCCAGCCGATGTCTCCGAGCCGCGCACCCGGACGAACCGCCCGGATGCCCATCCACATCGCCTCATAGGTGGTCTCGACCAGCCTTTTGGCGGCCGGATTCACCTCGCCAACGAGATAGGTCTTGCTGGAATCCGCGATGTAGCCGTTCTTCTCGAGCGTGATATCGAAATTGACGATGTCGCCGTCGCGAAGCACGTGCGATTGAGATGGGACGCCGTGGCAGACCACATCGTTCACCGACGCATTCAACACGAAACCATAGCCATATTGGCCCTTGCTTGCGGGTCGGGCCTGGAGATCGTCGACGATGAACCGCTCGACCATTTCATTCACCTGAAGCGTCGAGAGGCCGGCGAGCGAGCTGCGATCCAACAGCCCGAAGACGGACGCCAGCAGCCGCCCGGATTCGGCCAGCAAGGCCAGTTCCTCAGGCCGCTTCGTCATGCTGCACTGACAGCCAGCGGCTGAGCCGAAACGCCTGCGGAGCTGAGTTCACGCGCCATGATCTCATTGAAACTGAGCGTCGGATTGGTCTCGCACAGCATGCCGATCTTGATCCAATAGGCGGCCTGCGCATTGATCGAACGAAGCGAGACTGTGCTCGCTTTGCGCACCTGATCGTGCAGATCGTCGTCAATGTTCACAATGCCCATGGGCGCCTCCTATATGATTCGTATATGAATCATATATTCCCCGCATGCGAGAAAGCCAAGAGCGGTTTGTCCTGACTGCCTGCACCGCCCTCCCCAAACGCAAATCGGCCACCCTGAGGCGGCCGATCGCAGTCCTGAAAATCTGAGCTATCCGCGGCTTAGTAACCGTAGCTTGAGCCGAAGCTGAAGCCGCGATTGCAGGTCGAGCAGCCCTGCTGCACCGGTGCGTAATAGACCTGCGCCGGAGCGACCATCTGCACACGCTGCTGCGTGGCGTATTGCGCCGGAATGCGCTCGTAATCGACGCGCGCAGGCGCGACCATCACGGTCTTCGGCACCATCACCGTCTCGTACTGCGCTGGCGTGCGGCGCGCGACAGTGCGACCGGGAGCGACCATTACCGTCTCTTCGACCGTGCGATACTGCGGCGGCACCACCTGCTGCTGATAGCAGGTCTGGCACGGCGGCGGTGGCGCGTAGCAATTATAGCAGCCAGCCGAGGCAACGCCGGGCATCGCCATTCCGGCGACAGTGGCGAACATCGCAGCAGCAATCAATTTTGTCATGATGAGACCCCGTCGCGAGCTTGTTTGAAATGGGTTCGTATCGCTCTGATGCGCGACACTTAGCCAAGCACCACCACCGGTCAACGCGGTCCTGATATTTACCTTGATGAACGTGCTTAAGATTTGATGACGGCAACATATGAGGATGCCAAGGCAGGCACATTGCGCTGCGTTCGGATTCACAGCCCGGCGCAGCGTGAGATCAACCGGTCCCTGCGGACTATCTTAATAACCGTCGCGGGGCAGCCCGAAGAGTTGCTCGAACACACTCGGTTGGCGAACCACCCATTGGCCCGGTTCGCCCGTTCTCAGATCCCGCACATAACGCGGCGGCGCTTCCACATAGTAAAGCGGCGGCGGCGCGCGAATGCCGGTATCCATCGTGATGGGATAGCGCGCGGTGCCGGCGCGATAGCGCGCATCACGGTAGTCAGAGGCAAGTACCGGCGTCGCCAGCGTCGCTGCACCCAGCACGATTATCAAAATACGCACGGCACACCTCACGCTGACGTCACTGCGGTGAGGCTATCGGGCGGAGGTTAATGAAGGATTCGTCGCATGGCAGTTCCACGCGAGCTCCTGCGCGGAACAAATTGGCCTCGCGAAGCGCTGGACTGCGGCTCAGCTGGTTGGTCGAGCAGCCTCGATTGCTCACCACTGCTTGCATCTGGATTCTGCTCGCGGCGCGTCTACCGAGCGTAAGCAATCGCCAAGTTGAACAGGACCACTGCAGAGGCTGCACCTCCGGCATCGCCGCGGCAAAGGCGATCCAGGCCGACATTGCCGACCAGTTCTCGCGCGTCGGAATTTGGCAACCAAATAGACCTTGCCCATGTGCCGGTCAATGCGTCCCACCCGGCAAGGCTGGCGAACCCTTCGAGAAGAAACTTGCAAATGCCCCGTTCAACCGCGTAGACCAAGAGAACAAACCAAAAACACCCACAGCCGCGATTCCCTCCGCCAATGGCCAAGAACCTCCTTTCCTTCGTCTGCCAGAACTGCGGTGCCGCCTATAACAAGTGGCAGGGCAAGTGCGACGCCTGCGGCGAGTGGAATTCGCTGGCCGAGGAGGACACCACCGGCGTCACCTCGATTCCGGTCAGCGCGCGCTCCAAGCGCAAGGGGCGCACCTTCAATCTCGAAAGCCTGACCGGCCAGAGCAACGATGCGCCGCGCATTGCCTCGGGGATGGGCGAACTCGACCGCGTCACCGGCGGCGGTTTCGTGCGCGGCTCGGTGCTCTTGATCGGCGGCGATCCCGGCATCGGCAAATCGACGCTGCTGACCCAGGCCACCAGCCTGATGGCGCGGGCCGGCCACCGCGTGGTCTACATCTCCGGCGAAGAAGCCGTGGCACAGGTGCGGCTGCGCGCGTCGCGGTTGGGCCTTGCAGACGCCTCGGTGCAGCTCGCGTCCGAGACCTCGGTCGAGGATATTGTCGCCACGCTGTCCGAAGGCACAGTGCCGCGGCTGATCGTGATCGACTCGATCCAGACCATGTGGACCGACACGGTGGAATCCGCGCCGGGCACTGTCACCCAGGTCCGTGCTTCGGCCCAGGCGCTCATTCGCTTCGCCAAAAAATCCGGCGCCACCATCATCCTGGTCGGCCATGTCACCAAGGACGGCCAGATCGCTGGGCCCCGTGTGGTCGAGCATATGGTCGATGCCGTAATGTCCTTCGAGGGGGAAGGCTCGCAGCAGTTCCGCATCCTGCGCGCGGTGAAGAACCGCTTCGGCCCCACCGACGAGATCGGCGTGTTCGAGATGACCGGACTCGGGCTACGCGAGGTCTCCAACCCGTCCGAACTGTTCCTGTCCGATCGCGATCTCGGCTCGCCGGGCACCGCCGTCTTCGCCGGCATGGAGGGCACCCGCCCGGTGCTGGTGGAACTGCAGGCTCTGGTTGCGCCGACGACTTTAGGCACGCCGCGCCGCGCCGTGGTGGGTTGGGATTCCTCCCGGCTGTCCATGGTGCTGGCCGTGCTGGAGGCCCATTGCGGGGTCAAGCTGTCGGGCTACGACGTCTATTTCAACGTCGCCGGCGGATTGCGCATTAACGAGCCGGCCGCCGACATGGCCGCGGCCGCAGCGCTTGTGTCGTCGCTGTGCAATGCGCCGCTGCCCACCGACGCGGTCTATTTCGGCGAAATCTCGCTGTCCGGCGCCGTGCGCCCGGTGGCGCAGACCTCGGCGCGGCTGAAAGAGGCGGCAAAACTCGGCTTCGGCCGCGCAGTGCTGCCGGAATCGGCACGCGGCGACCCCGGCGGCGACGCCGGACTGTCGCTGAATACCATCGGCGGCCTGACCTCGCTGGTCGCCGATATCGCTGCGCGCGGCGTCAAACCCACGCGCGACAACAGCAAAAGCACAGATGCCGAGAAAAATACCGTACCGGCGCGATTCAAGCGCCAGGACGGCTGACAGCGGCGTGACCTGCGCTGCTGCGGCCGCTATAGAATGCGCGCGCAACAGACTGCGCAGATGTGCAACACGCTCCGTTAAGGCACTCTGCCGAAAGCGGAACAATGGTGTGATCAGGTGTGCTCTTGCGGCCGATAGCGGTTTTCCGGCCTTGCGAGACGTGCCATATCACCGTCACCTGAAGCGGCCGCCTGTGCCGATTCGCGGTTTCTGATTCACGAGCGGACCTGACCAGCCGATGCCGATCACGATTCTCGACCTTGTCCTGCTCGGCGTCATGCTGATCTCCGGCCTGCTGGCCATGGTCCGCGGCTTCATGCGCGAGATCCTGTCGATCGCGGCCTGGGGCGCGGCGGCGCTGGTCACCTTGTTTGCTTTCCAGAAGCTGCTCCCGACCGCTAAAACTTATTTCAACAACGATACCGTTGCCAGCATCGTGGTGGTGGCCGGCGTGTTCATCGGCACGCTGATCGTGGTCTCGATCATCACCGTCCGCATCTCCGACATGATCCTGGATTCGCGCATCGGCGCGCTGGACCGCACGCTGGGCTTCCTGTTCGGCCTCGCCCGCGGCCTCCTGATCGTGGTCGTCGCCTTCCTGTTCTTCTCCTGGCTGGTACCGGACAAGCAGCGTCCAGACTGGGTCACGGGTGCAAAATCGCGCGTCGTTCTGCAGGGAACCGGCGATTGGCTGATGGCACTCTTGCCGGATGACCCTGAAAACACCATCTTGAAGAGGTTCAAGAAAAACAAACCCGATGAGGATACGACCGACGCCGAGCCCGCAGCGCCCGGCGCCGCGGATGGCTATTCCAAACCTGCCCGCGACAGCCTGAAAAAGCTGATCGATGGCAAACCGGCGGGACGCTAGGCGTTCTTAGTTTCTCGCGACACCTGAAAGGCGCGATGGATCCGATGCAGAGCCCTTCCGACGACGCGAGCACCACCATGCGAAATCCCGATCTAGACGGCGACATGCTCCGCGAAAAATGCGGTGTATTTGGTATCTACGGCCATCCCGATGCGGCGGCGATCACCGCGCTCGGTCTCCACGCCCTCCAGCATCGCGGCCAGGAAGCGGCCGGCATCGTCGCCTTCGACGGCAAGCGCTTCCATTCCGAACGTCGCCTCGGCCTCGTCGGCGACACCTTCTCCCGCCGCGAAGTGATCGAGCGCCTGCCCGGCACCGCCGCCGTCGGCCACACCCGCTACTCCACCACGGGCGAAACCATTCTCCGCAACGTCCAGCCGCTATTCGCCGAACTCAATGCCGGCGGTTTTGCAGTAGCCCATAACGGCAACCTCACCAACGGTCTGACCCTGCGCCGCGAGCTCGTGAAGAACGGCGCGATGATGCAGTCGACCACCGACACCGAGGTCATCCTGCACCTCGTCGCGCATTCCAAGCGCAACCGTTTCATCGACCGCTATATTGAAGCACTCCGCGCCATCGAAGGCGCCTATGCGCTGGTCTCGCTGACCAACAAGAAGCTGGTCGGCGCCCGCGATCCGCTCGGCATCCGCCCGCTGGTGCTGGGTGAACTTGACGGCTCGCCGATCCTCGCCTCGGAAACCTGCGCGCTCGACATCATCGGCGCCAAGTACATCCGCGACATCGAGCCTGGCGAAGTCATCGTGTTCGAGGAGAACGGCGCGCAGAGCCACAAGCCGTTCGCGCCGCAAGCGCCGCGCCCCTGCATCTTCGAATATATCTACTTCGCGCGCCCCGACTCGATCGTCGGCGGCCGCTCGGTCTACGACACCCGCAAGGCGATGGGCGAACAGCTCGCCCGCGAGACCCATGTGGAAGCCGACGTGATCGTGCCGGTGCCGGACTCCGGCGTGCCTGCCGCGATCGGCTACTCCCGCGCTTCGGGCGTGCCGTTCGAACTCGGCATCATCCGTAATCACTATGTCGGCCGCACCTTCATCCAGCCGACCCAGAGCGTGCGCGAACTCGGCGTGCGCATGAAACATTCGGCCAACCGCGCCGCCATCGAAGGCAAGCGCATTGTGCTGATCGACGACAGTCTGGTGCGCGGCACCACGTCGAAGAAGATCGTCAAGATGATGCGCGACGCCGGCGCCAGGGAAGTCCACTTCCGCATCGCGTCGCCGCCGATCACCCATCCGGACTATTACGGCATCGACACGCCGGACCGCGCCGGCCTGCTCGCCGCCACGCACACGCTGGAAGAAATGCGCGACCTGATCGGCGCGGACTCGCTGGCCTTCGTCTCGGTCGACGGCATCTACCGCGCCATGGGCGAACCCGGTCGCGATCCTGCCCATCCGAAATTCGCCGATCACTGCTTCACCGGCGACTACCCGACCCCGCTCACCGACATGAGCGAGATCGACGCTCCGCGGCAGCTCTCGCTGCTGGCTGAGGCGAGCTGATCGCAGTCTTATCGGGTGTCATCCCCGCGAAAGCGGGGATCCATAGCCACGATCTAATTTGTTTGGCTCTGGATTAGACACAACCACCTTTCCGCATCATAACCCTCCCGTGTATGGATCCCCGCCTTCGCGGGGATGACGCCTGAGATTTATGAGCCGCGCCATGACCAAACCTCTCGCCTCCCGCATCGCCCTCGTCACCGGCGCCTCGCGCGGCATCGGCTATGCCACTGCGCTGGCGCTGGCCAAGGCCGGCGCGCACATCGTCGCCGTGGCGCGCACCCAGGGTGGCCTCGAAGAACTCGATGACGCGATCCGTGCCGAGGGCGGCAGCGCCACGCTGGTGCCGCTGAACATCACCGATCTCGACGGCCTGTCGCGCCTCGGCGCCGCTTTGCATGAGCGCCACGGCAAGCTCGACATTCTCGTCGGCAATGCCGGCGTCGCAGGCCCCTCGTCGCCGCTCGGCCATATCGAGCTGAAGGCCTGGAATGACACCATGGCCGCGAACCTCACCGCGAACTTCCAGCTCATTCGCTGCATGGAGCCGCTGCTGCAGCAGTCCGATGCCGGGCGCGCGGTGTTCCTCACATCCGGCACCGCCAGCAAGGCCTCTGCCTATCGCGGCCCCTATGCCGTCTCCAAGGCTGCGCTGGAAACGCTGGTCCGGGTCTGGGCCAACGAGACCGCCACGACGCCGCTGCGTGTGAACCTGTTTAATCCCGGCCCGATCCGCACCCACATGCGCGCCATCGTGATGCCCGGCGAAGATCCCGAGACGCTCGATACCCCCGCACAGGCCGCGGAAGCCATCTTGCCGCTGTGTCTACCGTCATGGAGTGGAACGGGGCAGTTTGTGGACTACAAGACCGGTAAGGTGATGGGCTTCCACCCGCCGGCGTAAACAACGCACTCAACTATTGTCGCCCGGCTTGATCGGGCGATCCAGTAAACACTGACAGTGCGATGTCTGCTGGGTCATCCGGTCCCGACGCGCAATTGCACGCCAGGCCGGGTGACGACAGGCAAGAGCGAGGCGGGTTCATCGCGCCGCAAGATTGACTCTTATCCATCACCGGACTTCACTCCCTCCCAAGCGGGACAACCCGCACCGACAATCAGGGAGGTCGTCATGGCGTCGCCAACTCATCGCGCGCGGTCACTGCGTGCACTTGCAACAGCAGCCCTCGCTTTCGCCGCGCTGTCCCTCGCACCTCCCTCCTCCCGCGCCGCCGATATCCCCCGCTTCGAGGTCGACGCGTCCTGGCCGAAGCCGCTGCCGAACAACTGGATCCTCGGCCAGGTCGGCGGCATCACGACCGACAAGGACGGCCACATCTGGGTGATCCACCGCCCGCGCTCGCTCACCGATGACGAGAAAGGCGCGGCACTCAATCCGCCGCGTTCGAAGTGCTGCGTCTCAGCGCCGCCGGTGCTGGAGTTCGATGCCGCCGGCAATCTGTTGCGCTCATGGGGCGGTCCTGGCGAAGGCTATGAATGGGTCGGCCGCGAGCATGGCATCGAAGTCGACGAGAAAGGCTTCGTCTGGGTCGGTGGCAATCTCGACAACGACAATGCGATCCTGAAATTCACCACCGACGGCAAGTTCGTCATGCAGATCGGCAAGATCGCGCCGAGCAAGGGCAGCAACGACACCACCCAGCTCGGCAAGCCCGCCGAGACCGCCATCGACAAGGATGCCAACGAGATCTATGTCGCAGACGGCTACGGCAATCGCCGCGTCATCGTGTTCGACGCCACCACCGGCGCCTACAAGCGGCACTGGGGTGCCTATGGCAACAAGCCGAATGACGACAAGCAGGCGGCCTACGACCCCAATGCGCCGGTGTCGCAGCAGTTCGGCAATCCCGTGCATTGCGTGAAGCTCGCCAATGACGGCCTCGTCTATGTCTGCGACCGCATCAACAACCGCGTGCAGGTGTTCAAGAAGGACGGCAGCTTCGTGAAGGAGTGGTTCTACGAGAAGGCCACCCTCGGCAACGGCGCGGTGTGGGATCTCGCGGTGTGGCCCGATCCTAAGCAGAGCTGGCTGCTAACAGCGGATGGTGAGAACAACGAGATCCGCGTCATCAATCGCGACGACGGCAAGGTCGTCGGCACCTTCGGCCGTAATGGCCGTCAGGCCGGCCAGTTCCACTGGATTCACGCCATGGCAGTCGATACCAAGGGCAACGTCTACACGGCCGAAGTCGACACCGGAAAGCGCATCCAGAAGTTCAGGCTTGTCTCGGATGCGCTGAAGTAGCTGTCGCTACGAGTTATAGCCAGATCGTCTGTTTCCGGTCCCGACGATGCACGCCCCATGCTGGTGCATGCGAACAATGGAGCCGTCCATCATCTGGACAGCTCCATCGTTCGAGCGCCCGGTTGGAGAATTTGAATCACTGACGTTCGGCCAGACGCAATGGCCTTGGCTCGGCTCTCGCCCTTCGGGACGACGCCGACAATACATGCTAGTCTCGCGCGCCATCAAACGGACGACGGGTGATAGCAATGCTGGAAACCGACAAGTTGTTCGCTGGCTCGATTCCGGAAAACTACGACCGCTATATGGTGCCGTTGATTTTCGAGCCCTACGCCGCAGATCTCGCACAACGCGCAGCGTCTTTCGCGCCAGGCGCCGTTCTGGAAATCGCCGCGGGCACCGGGGTTGTCACCCGCGCGTTGGCGCCAAGATTATCCCGCGGCGCAAGCTATATTGTCACCGACCTCAACCAGCCGATGCTCGACTACGCCGCGTCGCGACAAGCACCGGACAATCGCATCACATGGCGACAAGCGGATGCTCTGGCGCTCCCGTTTGAAAATGCGGCCTTCGATCTCGTGTGTTGTCAGTTCGGCGCGATGTTCTTTCCCGACCGCCCAGCCGCCTACCGCGAAGCAAAGCGAGTCCTGAAGCCCGGAGGGCATCTTTTATTCAATGTATGGGATCGCATCGAGGACAATGTATTTGCTGACGATGTGACGAATGCTCTCGCGAATATTTTTCCGGACGATCCACCGCGCTTTCTGGCGCGCACGCCGCACGGCTACCACGATAGGGCACTGATCCGTCGCGAGCTGGAGGACGCAGGTTTCTCCCACGTGGTGATCGAGACGAGAGCCGAACAAAGTCGTGCATCTTCGCCGCGCCTTCCGGCCGTTGCCTATTGTCAGGGAACTGTTCTCCGCACTGAAATCGAAGCCAGAGACGCCGGAAAACTGGAAACTGCAACCGACTACGCCGCATCTGAAATTGCGCGCAGACATGGCAACGGCGAGATTGCTGCCAAAATTCAAGCGCACGTCATTGCGGCTGTGGTCTGAGTGTCGCAATATCCCCTTCCGGCACGTCGCGTGGCCAGTATTCTATGATTTTCGAACCGTTCTATGTCACGTCCTCATCAATGGCTTGAGCTGGACGGTGGTACCGTCTATCTCTGCCGGAAGATCAGGAGCATCCTGACCGCAGGAACCGGTGATGAGCGAGATTTCCGATAGCGACATTGGCGCCGTCGGTGACGTGGTCGACGATCTCGTCATACAGACAACATATCGTTTGTATCGATCAGCTATCGTCCCGTGCTCAATGATCACCGCAACGCATCGAATCCCATCTTGTTCGAACGCGTGACATCATGACCCTCTGGAAGAGCACGATCGCAAGGCTCTTTACGTCACATCGCGCTCATCTCGAAACGCTCGTGCGTCGCCGGGTCCGCGATCGTGAAGTGGCTTCGGAGATCGTCCAGGACGTCTTCGCCCGGGTACTTGCCGCCGGCACCAATGGCTCGGATGAAGACAACAAGCGCGTTCTCTATGCTGCCGCGCGGAACGCCGCAATCGATCATAACCTGACGGCATCGCGGCGGCATCATATGCTGGCAGAGGTGCTGCCTGAACAGCTCAGCCCCGGGCAGCCATCGGAAGACGCAGCATTGCAGGCGCGCGAGGCCGTTGCCGCGCTGGATCGCGCGCTCGCGCAGCTTCCCGCCCGAACCCGCGAGATCTTCATTCGCCGACGTGTCAATGGCGAATCCAATGCCGAGATCGGACAGCGGTTCGGCATTTCCGTAAGTGCCGTCGAAAAACATCTGCTACGCGCCATGCAGCACTGCCGCGCCGCCGTGGACGATCATCTCAACCTCACCAGCAAAGATTTCCGCTAAAATGGATGTGGGTTCTTTCTCGTCGCTCGTTGTAAAGGTAGGAGTAGCTGGAACGCTTCTAACGGCAGGAGCATTCCCGCGTCGCCTTTTCGATCGATCGAAGGAATTGCTGATGAAACCTGGCGACCGGCCAACGAAAGCACAGTGCGCCGCCGCTGATCTCTGGCTCATCCGACGCGACGGGACGACAACTGAGGCCGACGAAGTGTCCTTTCGGCAATGGCTCAATGAGGATCATCGTCATCAACTGGCCTATCGCGAAGCAGCGGCGATCTGGCAGCAGCTTGAGGAGCCTGCCATTCGGCTGGCTGCACGCGACCATCGTCTCGGCAACATCGCTGCCCGGCGCCAGATGAGATGGTGGCCAGCATTGCCCGCAGCGATCGCTGCGGCCTGCGTCATCTGGGTCATCAATCCATCGATGCTCGAGAACTGGCAGGCAGATATTGTCACGGCGCGTGGTCAGGTGGTCGCCCGCGACCTGCCGGACGGCTCCCGCTTGAACATCGGTGCTGACACTGCACTGGACATCGACTTCAAGGATGGTCGACGCCGCGTCGTTCTGCGCCGTGGCCAGGCCTTTTTCGATGTAAAGCCCGATCAGACCGCCTTTACGGTCGATAGTGGCGCCGGCGAAATCCGCGTACTCGGTACCGCCTTCAATATCGACCGCACGGCTGATGGTGTCGAGGTGACGGTTCAACGCGGACTGGTGTCAGTCGCCGGCCAGGACCGCGATACGACCGTCAAGCTATCGGCAAACCAACATATGCGCGTGTCGGGCGGAAAACTCGGCACCGTCGAAACCGGAGATATTGAGGCGAGGCTCGCGTGGATATCCGGTCGCCTGGTCTTCGACCGCGTTCCGCTATATCGGGTCGTCGAAGCGCTGCAGCGTCAGACATCGAGCCGCATCGTCATCCGTGGTCGCTTCAGCGATCTGCTCGTCTCCGGCACGTTTCCGACCACGAATGTCGATGAAAGCCTCACAGCCATTGCCGGCATGATCGAGGGCAACGTCGCCCAGATCACCCCCTGGGTGACTGTGATCTACTGAATTCCTCCGCTGTTTACCGGAATTCTAAACCGCAACACCCACGGACCTGATGTGGGTTTGATTTCGTGACTCGTTGAACTGGATGAAGAGCAAAAGCTCTTCTCGGCGCTGGGGCGGCGCACAGCAAACAATGAGACAACGGAGTTCGTGCGTAATGCGGTTCGGGGGTAGACGGGGCGTCGCTCGCCATGTGGCGAGCGGGCTGATCGGCATATTGCCGTTGATCACGACAGTACCGGCCTTTGGCCAAAACAATGTCGAAGCAACAGCGACCACCCCTACGACTTACCCGCTCAACATTTCCGCCAAACCTCTTGCAGCAGCAATTGCCGATCTCGGCGCCAGCAGCGGATGGCGCATCCTCTACACGATCCAGCTCGCGCCAGACATCCGCAGCCAACCGTTGAACGGCAACTACACCGTGGCACAGGCGCTCGCACAGCTCCTGGCCGGCACGGGAATTACGTATCGCATCACTGGCCCGAAAGCCGCGCTGCTGATCGATCCGTCGCAGAGCCGCGCGGGGCCCGTCCCTTCGGGCGACGGCGTCCAGCTCGATACGATCGTCGTCGATGCGGCCAGGAGCGATAATACGACGGGCTCCGGCTATCAGGGAACGCCGGACTGGGTCTATCAGCGACCCGCAGCCGTCAGCGTGATCTCACGCGAAGCGATCGAGAGCAGCCCGACGCGCAACGCGCGCGATCTCCTGGACAATGTAGCCGGCGTCTATGCCAATCGCTCGGCGGCGCAGAACCCTGGCATCAGCGTCAATATCCGCGGCCTGCAGGATCAAGATCGCATTGCCACTATGATCGATGGCGCGCGGCAGAATTTCCAGCGCAGCGGCCACGGTGCGACACAACGGACCTATGTCGACACCGCCTTCCTGCGCCAGATCGACGTGGAGAAAAGTACGACGTCGGGCGTTGGAAGCGCCGGCGCACTCGGCGGCCTTGTCAATTTCCGCACCTTCATCGCCGACGACCTGATCAAGCCCGGCAATCAATATGGCGGCGTGGTGAATGCCACTACGGGTACCAATGCGTACAATTTCGATGGCTCGACGGCAGCAGCCGTCCGCGTGTCGGAGCGCTTCTCGGTGCTCGGCGGCGTCAGCTACAAGAACATCGGCGCCTATGACGTCGGCAAGAACGGCACCATCCCGACCGCGAATACCTATACCGGTACCGGCGACGTCCTGTTGTTTTCCGGCCAGGAGGTCTTTTCCACCATCCTGAAGGCTGAGGCGCTGACGACCGAGGACGTGAAGATCACGATCGGCTGGCTGCATAACGATTCCCGGTACAATACCGGAAACTACGATAACACGATCGCACGCGGCGGTATCCTGAAGTCCAGCGAGCAGGTCGCCAACGACACGTTCACCTCAGCGCTCGACTGGAATCCAGGCAATGACATCGTCGATCTGAAGGCCAAGCTCTATTACAACCACCTCAAGAACGACACGGTCTCCGATGGCGCCTTTGCACTGACCGGTCCATCGAACTTCGTGTTCTCGACGCTGGGCGGCACCGTCGAGAACACCAGCCGTTTCGCGACGGATATCGGCGCGCTGGCGCTCAATTACGGCCTGGAAGCGTTCAGCGACACCGGCAAGACGACGCTGCAACGCGGTTTTGTCTCGCAAACCGGCGCCGACTATTCGAGCACGCTGACCGGCGGCACGCCAAGCGGAAATCGCGAGGTCGCCAGTGGTTTCACGAGCGCGACCTTCAAGCCCACGGAATGGGTCACGCTCATCGGCGGCGTACGCTACGACTGGTATCATATCGCCGGCAACGCGACGATCTATGGCAACGAAACGCGGGACGTCATCGGGCAACTGATGACAAATCCCGGAAGACCGGCCATCTGCAATGCACGCGGCTGCGGGGTAGCCATCCCGCCGACATACGTCCCCATCTACGGTCCCTCTTACTATCCGGCCTACAATCTCGATGTCGACAGGGACGGCGGCGCCTGGCTACCGAACTTCACTATCGCCTTCCAGCCCACCGAATGGCTGCAACCCTTCGCCAAGTATTCCAAGAGCTACCGTCCGCCCACGGTGATGGAATCGTTCCTGAATGGTGGTCACGACAGCAACGTCGTCAATGGGTATGCGCCGAACCCTTCCCTGCGTCCGGAACGCGGCGACACCTACGAAGCCGGGTTCAACGTCCTGGCCAACGGCATTCTGGCCGAGCGGGATTCCATCCGCTTCAAGACGGTCGGCTTCTATCGCGAGATCACCGACTACATCAGTTACGGCTATATCCTCAACGCGCAGGCCAACAGACAATACGACACCTTTGTGAATCTCAACGGCGTCACCCGGATGAAAGGCGTCGAAATCGAAGCCAACTACGACGCGCGCTTCCTCTATATCGGCGGCACGGTGACGCGCATCGATACGGAATTTTCCGACAGTTTCACCAGCCCGGTGGGGCGCGACATCGCCATCAACAGCGGCCGTGGCGCTGCGGTCATCTTCGAGCAACCGAAGCTGCGCGTCACCCTTGATGCGGGCATCCGGCTGCTCGATGAAAAGCTCACACTCGGAACACGTATCGTCGATGTATCGAAGACCGAGCCCGCCTTGGGTTCACTCCGGAGTGGATACGATATGCCGGCCTATCGCGTCTACGACATCTATGGGTCCTACGCCTTCGACGAAGCGACCAAACTACGTTTCGCGGTGAACAATCTCACCGACGTCGCCTATGCCCCGGCCGTCGGCGCCAATTTCTACGCCGCGCCGGGCCGTACCGCGACGGTGTCGCTGAACTACAAATTCTAGGAATTCCCCGCCCCATTGGCGTGGATGGTGGCCCGCCACAAGCGGGCAAAGCAAGCAGAGAAGGGTTTCGAGAATGGCACTCAATCTTCAGCTGACGGCAGCAAGCAGCGACCTCGCAACATATCTGGCGTCGTACGACGCCAACTTCACCTACAATGGAAACGGCTGGTTCTCCACCTCGTTCACCGGCCAGGATCAGTGGTCGGCCGGTGTCGATACCGAAGGAACAGACAATAATCTGCCTTCGGTCATCATGAACATTCATGACTACAGCTATTCGCCCGGTACATTCAACGGCGACGTGGAATCGCTCACGCTCGGCCATAATCTTGAATATGTACCGGCCACGGATCTGTGGGTGCAAGATCAGGACCTGATCATCACCAATAGCAGTGGCTACATGCCCGTCACCACCACCTTCAATCAGGCGATCTATTCGCTATCGCATGGCGGGCTGGTCGATGGTGGGACGTTCTTCGGTCAGTCATTCGCGGGTCTGACCGACTACTTCGCCGAACAGGGCACGAACCAGACCGGCACGACAAACGATGACGTCCTTGTCAGTTTCGCCGGCGACGACGTTCTGACCGGCAATGGAGCTGTGCTGGTCGATACGTTCCTCTGGAACGCGAATTACTACGATACTGCCGCAGGTACAGCAGCACAGGGCTGGGGCGACGACGTCATCACGGACTTCTTCGACGGAGCCGACCAGATCCAGCTCTCCGGCTTCGGTTGGGCCAATGCCACGGCATTCCAGAGCGCCGGCGGCAGCCTGTCCGGCAATGTCATCACCTATGCCGACACAACGAACGGGCTGACCAGCACCATCACAGTGAACTTCACTGGATCGGGCACGCTGGACTGGAGCGATATCGCCTTCGTCTAACAGGCTTCGCTGCGAACGGGCGGCCACGCGACCTGCTGACGCGACGCTGATGTCGCGTCAGCCCCTCCAATCGGGATCGCCTGCAGTGATCACGACACGCCGCTGGATCACGACGTCCCGACAACCCAAATCCTGAGGAACGACAATGGCATTGACCATCACCTACAGCGAAGCAAGCAGCAACCTGCCCGCTTATCTGGACAACTGGATCGACAACTTCGAATATCGCGGTACCGGAAATTTCAACGCCGTGAGGAACACCACCGACCAATGGTATGCCGGCACGCGCATCGTCGGCGGCGTTGATAACGACAAGTCGTCGGTCATCGTGAGCGGTGATGACTTCTCCTATACGCCGGGCGTCATCGATGGCACGGTCACCAACCTGACCCTCGGCAGCAATCTGGCTTATGTCGCGCCGACCGACCTGTGGGTCCAGGATCCCGGTCTGTCGATCGGATTCAGCGGCGCAACGCTGACGCCGGCCTTCGACGCCGCGATCACTGACCTCTCGCAGAACGGCAGCCTGAACGGCCTCTACGGCTACTTTGCCGAACAGGGCACCATCCAGACCGGCACGGCCGGCGACGATGTCATGCTGAGCTTCGGTGGCAATGACAGCTTCACTGGCGGTCTTGGCAACGATACGCTCGTTTTCGCCGACGGGTGGGCCAATGACGTCGTGCTGGATTTTCATGCGGCCACCGGCGATTTCGACGTCCTCGACCTGCAGGGCGTGACCAACATCTCGAACTATGTCGACCTGTTCTTCAACCACAGCAACTGGTGGGATCAGAGCAACGTGCTCACCATCACCGATGGCGCCAACTCGATCCAGCTCGATGGCTATGTCGGGACAGACATGTTTGGTCTGATCCTGGACGGCCACTTCACCGTCTGAGCAGAACTGTCGTGGTGAAAGCTCCGCAGCGAAGTCCGTCGCAGCCATTGGCTGCGGCGGTTGTCTCGCCCCTTAAGTCCGCCGTCGGGGGGATCGCCGTGATCAGCGGCATCGTGAACGTGCTCGCGCTGACCGCGCCGCTGTTCATGCTGCAGGTCTATGACCGCGTGCTGGCCAGCCGCAGCATTTCGACGCTGATCGGCCTCGGTGTGCTGGCGGCCACGCTCTACGCTTTTCAGTCCTTTTTCGACATCATTCGATCGCGCATTCTGCTGCGCATCGGCGAGCGCTTTGATCATCAGTTGTCCGGCCGCGTGCATGATGCCGTTGTCGGTCTGCCGCTTGAGATGCCTTTGCCGGGCGATGGCCTGCAGCCCTTGCGCGATCTCGACAATGTGCGCGGCTTCCTGTCCGGCCCCGGTCCGACCGCCTTTTTCGACCTGCCGTGGATGCCGTTCTACCTCGCCATCTGTTTCGTGTTTCATTTCTGGATCGGCATCACGGCCCTCGCGGGTGCGGTCATCCTCGTATCCCTCACCCTTCTCACCAATGCCCGCTCCAGGGGACCCGCCCGCGAGACCGTGCAACACGGCATGTTTCGCAACGCGCTCATGGAGGCCAGCCGTCGCAACGCCGAAGTGGTGCGCGCGATGGGCCTCGGCGGCCGAATGGCCGCGCGATGGCATCGCACCAACTCGGATTATCTGGCGGCCAATCGCCGGGCTGGCGACGTGGCGGGAGGCCTCGGCGGTGTAGCCCGCGCGCTGCGTGCGCTGCTGCAGTCGACCATGCTCGGTGTCGGCGCCTATCTCGTGATCAGGCAGGAAGCCAGCGCCGGCGTGATGGTGGCGAGTTCGATCATGATGGGCCGCGCGCTTGCTCCCGTGGATCTGGCCATCTCGACATGGAAGCCGTTCCTGATGGCGCGGCAGAGTTGGGCACGGCTCGACGAATTGCTGACCCGCATGCCGGAAGCCACCAAGGCGATGGCGCCGCCGCGCGCCCACATCGATCTGCGCGTCGAGGCGATGACCATCGCGCCGCCCGGAGAGAAACGGCCGACGGTCACGGGGCTGAGCTTTACCGTCTCCGCCGGAAGCGCTCTTGGCATCATCGGCCATAGTGGCAGCGGCAAGTCCACACTGGCACGTGCACTGGTCGGGGCCTGGCGACCCGCCAGCGGCAAGGTACGCATCGACGGCGCCAGCTTCGACCAGTGGGACCGCGAGATGCTCGGTCGCGATATCGGTTATCTGCCGCAGGGCGTCGAACTGTTCGATGGCACCATTGCCGAGAATATCTCCCGCTTCGAAGATGACCCGGACTCGGAGGCCATCGTCGCTGCCGCCAAGGCTGCCGGCGTGCACGATCTCATCCTGCGGCTGGAACATGGCTACCAGACGCGGATCGGCGAAGCCGGCTCCGCCCTGTCCGCCGGCCAGCGCCAGCGCATCGGGCTGGCACGCGCGCTGTACGGCGATCCGTTCCTGGTCGTGCTCGACGAGCCCAATGCCAATCTCGACGTCGAGGGCGAAGCGGCGGTCATTCGCGCCATCGCCGCCATCCGCGAGCGCAAGGGCATTGCCATCGTCATCGCACATCGTCCGAGTGCGATCGGCGCTGTTGACCTCGTCCTGGTGATGGAGGGCGGTCGTGCCAAGGCATTCGGTCCGCGCGCGGACGTCCTCAGCAAAGCGCTGAAGGCTCCCGCTCCCGCGGCACGTGCCACCGGCACGACGACCGGCCATGCGGCCACCGCGACCGCGCGGTCTCTCGCGGCGCTGCGGGTGATCGCAAATCCCGCCGACAAGTCGGGAATGAGCACACATCCACATGACGATATGGAAGATCGCGATGCCCGATAGCAATGTCTCCGCGGTCTCCCACTCGATCCTGCGCCACCTCGGCATCGCCACGCTGGCGGGTATTGTGCTGGTCGGCGGCATCGGCGGATGGGCTGCGGCGACCAATCTGGCCGGTGCGGTCGTCGCCGCAGGACACTTCGTCGTGGATACCAACGTCAAGAAGGTCCAGCACCCGACCGGCGGCGTGGTCGGCGAAATTCTGGTCCGCGAAGGACAGCGCGTGACTGCAGGCGACATTGTAATGCGCCTCGACGCGACGCAGACGCGCGCCAATCTCGCCATCGTTACCAAGCGGCTCGACGAATTCGCGGTGCGACGGGCGCGACTCCGTGCCGAGCGCGACGAGGCTGGCGTCATCGCCTTTCCCGACGAAATCAGATCGCGCGCCGCCGATCCGGAGATCGCACTGCTCATGGCAGGCGAAAGCAAACTGTTCGAACTGCGCCGCGACGCCCGCCTCGGCCAGAAGGCACAGCTTCGCGAACGCGCCCTTCAATACGGCAAGGAAGTGCGCGGCCTCGTGGCTCAGGAAGAAGCGAAAATTCGCGGCATCGGCCTGATCCAACGCGAGCTGACAGGCGTGCGCGAACTCTGGGAGAAAGGGCTGGTACCCATTCAGCGGATGATGGCACTGGAACGCGAAGCGGCAAACCTCGACGGCGAACGCGGCCGACTCGTCGAAGCCCAGGCGCAATCCGGCGGCAAGATTTCCGAAACACAGTTGCAGATGATTCAGGTCGACCAGGACCTCCGCAGCGAAGTCGCCAGCAGTCTGCGCGACATCGAGGGCCAGACAGCGGAATATGTCGAACGGAAGGTGACTGCAGAAGATCAGCTCAAGCGAATCGATATTATCGCTCCGCAAGGCGGACTGGTCCACGAGCTCGCGGTGCACACCATTGGCGGCGTGATTTCGCCGGCCGACACGGTCATGCTGATTGTGCCCGACAGCGACAGGCTGGCACTCGAAGTACAGATCAACCCGCAGGACATCGACCAGATACGGCTCGGCCAGCCGGCCGTGCTGCGCATGTCGGCCTTCAACCAGCGCACCACTCCCGAACTGAACGGCAGCGTCAGCCGCATCGCCGCCGACCTGACGCTGGATCAGAAGTCCGGGCTTTCCCATTACATCGTGCGGATCACCATCCCGCCGCAGCAACTGGCGCGCCTCGGCAAACTCGCCCTCGTTCCCGGAATGCCGGCGGAAGCCTTCATTCAGACCGGCGAGCGCACAGTCCTGTCTTTTCTGGTCAAGCCCATCGGCGACCAGATCGCACGATCATTTCGTGAGGAGTAGCTGGTTCAAGTTGAGCTCAGCCCCTGCGCATGGGGCTGGGATACGGCTTCGCCGACTTCGCGCCGTCACGCCAGCGACCCGGCGCTATTCCGGTCACGCGCTTGAAGGCGCGATTGAAGGCCGCTTCGGAGTCGTAGCCGACATCGCTGGCGATGACGGCAAGGCTGTCGGCCCCGGTTCGCATGCGCTCCGCTGCCAACTGCATCCGCCAGCTGGTCACATATTCGATCGGAGCCTGGCCCAACACCTCGTTGAAGCGCTCGGCGAGCACCGTGCGCGACGTGCCACATTCGCGGGCCAGATCGTCAACCGTCCAGCGATGGCCCGGGTTGCCATGGACATGCCACATCGCACGCCCGAGCACGGGATCGTTCAGTGCTGCGAACCAGCCATGCGCGCTGGGCGGCAATCCCGCAGCGTAGCGACGCAGCACCTCCACGAACAGCAGCTCCATCAGCCGGCCGAGCATGATCTCGCTGCCGGGCGTCGCATCTTCGGTCAGTGAGAGAATTTCGCGCACTGTCGTGGCGAGAAGCGCGCTCACCTTGTCGTCGCCGGCGCGATCGATCAGCATCGGTGGCAAGGTCCGAAAGACCGGAGAATGCAGTAGCTCCGACGATTCGATGAAGCCGCAGACCATGCGGGTCTCCCGCCCTCCGCCGCCATGCTCGATCGTCCACATGCCGGATAGCGGACCGGCCCGCACCAGTTCCATCGCGGAACACAACTCCGCGCCGTCGCCGCTGTAGAACCTGTGCGTGTCGGCAAACGGCATCAGCAGAACGTCGCCCGCGGCAATGGTGCCTCGCTCGCCACTGGCGAGTTCGACGGTGCATTCGCCCGCCGCGATCAAATGAAAAATGCTGATATGGCGCAAATGCGCCATCGGAGTGCGTTCGTCGAAATGTTTCGGGCTAATGAGGCCGAACGGCTCGGTCAGGCTGGCGTTCAGAAATACCGATCCGCTGAGCCGGATCGACCGCAGCATAGCTGCGAGCAAATCCCCACCGCGATCAATATCCGGCGTCGCTGCAAATGATGGCGGTGTCTCGATCATGCGAGGTCCTGAACCTCCGACCATCGTCCGCTGCCCCAACCATGCGCGGCATATGGCGTCGCATTGTATCCGATGGAGACGATGATGATCAAGAAACGGCTGTCCAAAGCCGCCGATCGTAGCTTCCGGTTGATTGCAGCACTGTTGATGCGGCGCGCCATTGCGCGGCTGATCAGCATCGACGACAGATCGCTATCCAAGGCAGGATTATCACGCGCCGCGGTGGCCGAGTTCCTCGAGAGTCCGCTTCAAACCGACCCGCACCGCTTCTTTGGTAGCAAACATGCGCAGCGCGATGTGCAAGACGTCGATACCGCTCTTGTGTCGGGTCAAGTGTCGCTGCCCCAACCGGACCCGACTCAACATCTCGCAGATGAATCGATCGCTTTCGACAGCCATCGCGCGCAGATCGATACGCTACACCGGGGAACCATCATGCGTGCGATCCGACAAATGGTGAGCTTCCGCATTCGGATACTTACAGCTGGCGTGCTCGTCGCCGTCGGCGCCCTGAGTGCCTGCTCCGGCAGCCTGCCCGATCACAATGCGGCACAAATCCGCCGTGATCAGCCTGCGCGCTGTCAGCTGCGGCCGAATCTCATTCGTCTATCGCCGATCACGCCGTCAAGCGAGCGTGTGGCCGAGGCATCTCTCTTCCCCAGCCAGCCGCGCAGCAGGCAACCCGAAGCGCGCGCCGGTCCTCCCGGACGGACTGGCTAAGGCAACGCTTACGCTTGGTTCAAATCGACAAGACAACCAGCAAAGGATAGTTCCATGACCCGCTTCATTGCACTCCTCTACGGGCTCGTGTCCTACGCGGTCTTCTTTATCACGATCCTTTACGCCATCGGTTTCGTCGACGGAATGATGGTACCAAAAGACATCAACGCCGGAACGCAGGTTCCGTGGCTGGAAGCTGTGCTCGTCAATCTCGCTCTGATGTCGCTGTTTGCAATCCAGCACAGCGTCATGGCGCGGAAGTCGTTCAAGCAGTGGTGGACGCAATATGTCCCGGCTTCGGTCGAGCGCAGCACCTATGTGCTGTTCGCGAGCCTGAGCTTGTTGCTACTATTCTGGCAGTGGCGCCCGATGCCGGCGATCGTCTGGCAGATCGACAATCCACAACTGGCCATCGCCATGACGGGGCTTTCCCTGTTCGGATGGGTCCTCGTCTTCACCAGCACGTTCCTGATCAACCATTTCGAGTTGTTCGGCGTGCAGCAGGTAGTGCAGAATCTGTCTGACCAGAAGCCATCTGCGCCGGTGTTTCGCACGCCGCTCTACTACAAATTCGTGCGTCATCCGATCTATCTCGGCTTCGTCATCGCCTTCTGGGCGACGCCGCTCATGACAGTCGGACATCTGTTGTTTGCGGCCGTCACCACCGCCTACATCTTCGTCGGGATCTTTCTGGAAGAGCGCGATCTGGTCGAGCTGTTCGGCGACGACTATCGCCGCTACCGCGATCGGGTGTCGATGATCCTGCCGTGGCGCAAATCAGAGCGTCCGCCTACGCAGAGGCACGCCAATCCGTTCGGGCTCAGCGGCGAGCGATAGGACACAAAACGGAAACGCCGGATCGCGTGCACCGCGATCCGGCGTTTTTTTTGCTGGCTGATCAGTTCGGTCGCTTGCGCTTATGCGCGAAGGGATTAGCCTTTTCGCGCAGCGTGATGCGGATTGGCGTGCCCGGCAGGTCGAACGCCTCGCGCAGCGTATTGGTCAGATAGCGCAGATAGCTCGTCGGCACCGCATCGGCGCGCGAGCAGAACACCACGAAGCTTGGCGGCCGTGCCTTGTTCTGGGTGACGTAGTTTAGTTTCAGCCGGCGACCCGATACCGACGGCGGCGGATTCTTGTCGATTGCATCCTCGAACCAGCGATTGAGGCCTGCGGTGGGAATGCGGCGATTCCAGACCGCGTAGGAATCCTGTATTGCCTTCATCAGCCGTTCCACGCCCTCGCCCATCAGGCCGGAGATCGCAACGACCGGCACCCCCCTTATCTGCGGCAACAAGTGATCGGCATCGGTGCGCAGCGCGCCAATCTGGCCGCCCTGCTTCTCGACCAGATCCCATTTGTTGACCGCAAGCACCAGCGCGCGTCCCTCACGCTCGACCAGATCGGCGATGCGCAGATCCTGCTCCTCGAACTTGTTCTGCGAGTCCATCATCAGCACGACAACTTCAGCGAAGCGCACGGCTCGCAGTGTATCGGCAACGGAGAGCTTCTCCAGCTTCTCCTCGATACGCGAACGGCGACGCAGGCCGGCGGTATCGAAGATGCGGAAGTCGCGGCCCTTGTAGTTGAGCTCGACCGAAATGCTGTCGCGTGTGGTGCCGGCTTCCGGCGAGGTCAGCAGGCGCTCTTCGCCGAGCAGATAGTTGATGGTCGTCGACTTGCCGGCATTGGGGCGGCCGACGATAGCGACGCGGATCGGCCGCGTCTCGATCTCTTCTTCGGGAATGATGACGTCGTCGTCGTCGAATTCTTCCGGCTCTTCGACCGGCTCCGGCATCAGCACGCGCAGCGCGTCATAGAGCTCGCCGAGGCCTTCGCCGTGTTCGGCGGAGACCTGGATGGGATCACCGAGACCCAGCGCATAGGATTCCATCGCGCCGACTTCGCCGTGCTTGCCCTCGCTCTTGTTGGCGAGCAGCAGCACCGGCTTGTTGGCGCGGCGTGCGAAATCCGCGAAGGCGCGGTCGTTCGGCGTCAGGCCCATGCGCGCATCGATGACGAAGAACAGCGCATCGGCCAGTGCAATCGCCGTCTCGGTCTGTTCCTGCATGCGCGCGGTGAGCGAGCCCTTCGGGCCTTCATCGAGACCGGCGGTGTCGACCAGTGTGAATTCGAGATCGCCAAGCTTGCCCTCGCCCTCGCGGCGGTCGCGGGTGACGCCTGGGGTGTCATCGACCAGCGCAAGCTTCTGCCCGACCAGACGGTTGAACAGCGTGGACTTGCCGACATTGGGTCGGCCGATGATGGCAATGGTATAAGACATAGGTGATCCGTGCGCCCTTTACGGACAGCCTGTCAATGAGAGGGCGCGCGAACTCAGCGCGAGAAACTGCCCGACGGCACTGGTGCCGGGAATGGTGTGGTGGCCTGCTGGGCCGGCGCGGCTGCTGCCGGCTCATCCGGCGGCGGCGCGGTGGTGCTGCGGCGGCGGGCGACCTTCTTGCCTTGCGGCGGAGGCGGTGCGGCAGCTGTACTGCCTTCCTCTGTCGGCGCGGCATCGGGATCGGCGGGCGCTGCGCCGTCCTGACGGACGGTGCCGACCTGAACAGAGCCACGGCTCTTCGCCTTGCGGCCCTTCGGCTCTGGCGCGCCCGGCGGCGGCTGCAGTGGGGCGGCTGCGACGGGCGCAGCCTCCTGCGCGCGCTGGCGCTCGACATTCTCCTTATAGAGATCGCGCGGCACGCCCTGCTCAAGACCGGGGACGCCGTCGGGGAACACCGGCTTGCGGTCGCCGGGCAGCTTCTTCTTGGTGTCCAGGAAGTCGAGCATGTCGGACGGATCCCAGCCGGTCATACTGCCGCAGCCCGCGAGCGCGCTGGACAGCGCGATCAGGACGGCGGCGGAAACGAGGCGTTGCATCGGGCGCATGGACGACTTCTCACTCAACTCGTGATCTGAACGATCGGCTTCAGGTCAGCTTTAATTCGGCTCTTGTCTTGCTCAGCTTTTCGCCGCGGGCGGCAGCAGCGCCTGCAGTGCTTCGGCACGGGTGCGCAGGCTCGCCGGCGTCTCCGCATCGTTGGACATCATGTCCAGCCACTGCCGCGTCGCCACGGCGTTGTTGGCCTTCCATGCCGACAGCGCCAGCAGCTCGCGCGCCGAATGGCGATAGGTGCTGGTATTGGTCGTCGCCGGCTCCAGGCGGGTCTGCATCGCCTCATAGGGCGTGGTCTCCAGCAGCAGGCTGCCGGCGCGGATACGCGCGAGATCCTGCTCGGGTGCTGGAACGGTGCGATCGGCGATGATGTCGTCATAGAGCTTCACGGCAGCCTGCGGATCGCGCGAAGCAGCCTCGGCAGCGGCGCGCAGACGCGCCAGCGTACGGTAGCCGGACGGCGCCTCGGCAGCGAGCTTGGTGAAGGCGGCTTCCGCCTCGGCATGCTTGTTCTGCTCGGCCAGCTCGACCGCGCGGTCGAACGCCGCACCGGCCACGGCGGCCTTCTTGGCCTCGAGATAACTGTAGCCACGCCAGCCGCCGACGCCGACCACGATCAGAATCGCGACTGCGATGATCAGGAGCGAATACTTCTCCCAGATCTTCTTGAGCTGCTCGCGACGCAGGTCTTCGTCGACTTCATTAAATAATTCAGACACTTAAAGGTATCCTGTCCCCGATGGGCCGCGCTCACCCCGAGCGGCGCCGGGCATATACGCTCCGGCATGGCGGCGGCGATACCCTAGCGTTATGGCGCTGGCAAGGCAAAGCCAGCGCGATCAAAGCGTTATCCCGAAATGCTTAATTTCGAACCGATGCCTTTTAGGCCCGTCAGTTCATGCCGCCAGCGCCGCCGCTGGTGCGGCCATTGGCATTGGACCCGGCGCTGTTGTCGCCAAAGGCTGAGTTGGCGTTGTTGCCGCCCAGCGCCGCATTGCCGCGGGTGTCGTTAAGCGGGTTTGCGACCGGACGCGGCTCCTCGACGCGATAATGGGGCTTCCGCTCCTTTTTGGCCGGCTCCGCGTGCGAAACCGCGGGAAGCAGCGCCAAAACGGCGACAAAGCTCAGGAATTTCAAGGCCTTCATCATCAACATCCTTCGCATTGCCCCTGCATTTCAACCCCGACCGGGCCGCAAAATTCCCGCGGAAATCCTGCGGCCGTCTTGCGTCAAACTTGCGTCAGCCCTTCTTGCCGCCATAGACATGTTCCGGCCCCGGAAACGCGCGCGAACGCACATCGGTTGCGTAACCCTCGATGGCGGCCTCGATCATCGGGCCAAGATTGCCATAGCGCTTGACGAACTTCGGCACCCGCGCCGACAGGCCGAGCATGTCTTCGAGCACCAGCACCTGACCGTCACAAGCCGGGCTCGCGCCGATGCCGATGGTCGGGATCGGAATCGTCTCGGTGATCTTTCGCGCGAGCGGTTCGGCGACTGCTTCGATGACGACGGAGAACGCACCGGCCTGCGCGACAGCAATCGCATCGTTCTGAATTGGCCCCGGCACGTTCTCACCGCGCGCAATCGCTTCGGCCTCTTCCTTGCCCTGCGAGCGGAACGAACCGAGCGCTGCGATCGACTGCGGCGTCAGACCGATATGCGCCATCACCGGAATGCTGCGCTCGGTGAGGAAGGCGATGGTCTCGGCCATGCGCGCGCCGCCTTCCAGCTTCACGGCGCCGCAATGGGTCTCTTTCAGGATGCGCGCGGCAGAATGAAACGCCTGTTCCTTCGAGGCTTCATAGGAGCCGAACGGCATGTCGACGACGACCAGCGACTGCTTGGAGCCGCGCATCACCGCGTGGCCCTGCAAGATCATCATCTCCAGCGTCACGGGGATTGTGGTCTCGAAGCCATGCATCACATTGCCGAGCGAGTCGCCGACGAGGATCACGTCGCAATAGCGATCGACCAATGAGGCCGTATGCGCATGATACGAGGTGAGCATCACGATCGGCTCGCCGTTCTTGCGCGCGAGAATATCCGGTGCGGTCTTGCGCTTGATGGCTGACTGAACTGACATGAACTTAAGCTCCGAACACGGGAACGCCGATCACCACCGGATGGAAGGCGAAACCCAAAGCGATATAGGCGACGACGCCGACCGCGACCGCAATCGCATCATTCATCGGACCGCCCACCGGGATCGGCGGACCGCCGGCGTCAGCGCGATGTTTCATCGAGATGCGATCGATCACCGCCCAGGCCAGGAAGGATCCGAACAGGATGATCGAGCCGAGATCGCCATTGGCGAGCAGATGCGCGGCGGCCCACAGCTTGATGCCGGCGAGCATCGGATGTTTCAGCGTGGTGTAGATGCGGCCGCGGATATAGGACGCGGTGACCATGATCACCGCCGGCAGCATCAGGGCGACGGTGATGTGCTTCATGGCCAGCGGCGGCGTCCAGACATTAATCCAGCCGGTCGCGCGATATTGCGCGAAGCCCCAGATGATCAGCGCGAGGCCGACGGCCGAGATCAGCGCAAAGCCGAGCTTGTAGACGCTCTCGCCCAGACGCGCGATCAACTGCGCGCGCGCCTCGCGCCTGATGATGAACAGGTGAATGCCGAGAAACAGCATGAGGCCGAGGATCATCACGATCAGTCCCATGATGTTCAGTCCTCTCGCCCGGGCGGTTGCGTGCCGGATGGGTTGCCCGCCCTGAAATTCCCACTATGGTCCCGCCCGGCCAGCGGATTTTAGCCGCCTTTGGCGCCGGTCAGATGGTTTCCGGGTATCACTTTTCAGGGGACGCACGCAATGCTGCGAAACGACACGACACCTGCCCGCTTTCGCCTTGCGCTCGCAGCGCTGTTGTTCGCGACGCTGCCCTTCGCAGCGCACGCGCAGGCGCCCGTCTGGCCGCCCAAGCTTGTTCGCATCATCGTGCCGTTCGGCGCCGGTGCGAGCCCGGACATCGTTGGTCGCGTGCTCGCCGACAGTCTGCAGACGCGGCATCCCGGCACCAATTTCGTGGTGGAGAATAAGCCCGGCGCCTCCGGCAATATCGGCACCGACGCCATCGCCAAATCCACACCGGATGGTTCGACCATCGGCATCTCGCTCGGCGGCCCGCTCGCCATCAACACGCTGCTGTTTGCCAAGCTGCCCTACAATCCCGACACCGACATCGCGCCGATCACGCTGCTAACGCAGCTCCCGAGTGTGCTCGCGGTGCCGACCAGCCTCGGCGTCAACACCGTCGCGGAATTCCTCGCCAAGGCCAAAGCCGATCCGAAGGGCCTCGGCTACGGCTCGATCGGCGTCGGCACGCTGTCGCAGCTCTGCATGGAAGCGATCGCGCAAAAGGCCGGCGCCAACATGGTGCACATCCCCTATCCGTCGTCACCCGCGGCGACCACCGCGCTGATCCGCGGCGACGTGCAGGTCGCGTGCCTCCCCGCCATCGGCGTGACGCCGCAACTCGCCACCGGCGCCGTAAAAATCCTCGCCGTCACCACTGCGAAGCGCTCGCCGTTCCTGCCGGACGTGCCGACACTCACCGAGAGCGGCATCGACGTGCAGTCCGACGCCTGGAATGCGCTGGTCGGCCCGGGCGGGCTATCGAAGGATGTGGTGGCGACGATCAATGCCGAAGTGACGCAGACGCTGGCCGAGCCTGCCGTGATCGAGAAGCTGAAGCTGCAGCTCATCACGCCGTCGCCGACCACGCCGGATCAACTCCGCAAGCGCATGGCCGATGAGAAGGCGCTATGGGCCGAGGTGATCAAGGCGGCGAAAATCAGGATCGATTGAGGGACTTCCTAACCTCTCCCCGCCCCGCGCGAAGCGAAGCTTCGCTAGGCGGGGCGAGGTAAGAAAGACCGTCACACGAACCGGCAGTTTCGCGCGGTTTGCGCCATGCCGGACGACGACGAGGTCGGAATGCTGTAGCTCGCCTCGCTCGGCGTTTGGCCGCGTGCAGGGATGATCACCATGCCGTGGTCCTTCACCGAGCCCTTGGCGTTGGTTACCGTGACGTCGATGCCGCAGGCGATCTTGCGGGCGCAGTTGTTCTCGAAATCCATCTTGAACGAATACTTGCCGTTGTCCTGCCAGAACCCGACATACTTGTCGCCGACGCAGGCCTTGGCTTCCTCGGTCCAGTTGTCGGGCTCGGGCCAGAACAACAGCACGCTGCCGCCGGTGAGCGCTCCGACAGCGCCAACAATCGTCGCAATCAATACGAACCTGCGTCCAAACATCGCCGCCTCCGGAGTGGTTTCCCCTTCGTCGCAGCGGGTGGCGCAGCGGTTCACTCTCTTAACCTCTCCCCGCTCTGCGCGGGGAGAGGTCGAAACGCGTGCGCAGCGCGTGTTTCGGGTGAGGGGCATGCCACAAAGCCAGCCACCAAGAAGCACCCTCGGATCTCGATACTGCAGACCCGAGATTCCGCGTCCTCCCCCCGCCATTCAAGGCCCCTCACCCGGAGCCGTCGCTACGCGCCGACTCCGACCTCTCCCCGCAAATGCGGGGCGAGGTTAGGAAGCAGCTTACTTCCCGGACTGCTTCTCCAACTCCCGGTTATCGACATAGCGGATCATGATCGGCCGCCCGGCGACCGCGCCGCCAAGACCCTTGGTGAGTTTTAGCGGCAGGCAGCTATGGAGCGAGGCATTGATGGCCTTGAGATAGGTGTCGCGCGTGTCCTGCGGCGCATCCTTGCTGGCAAAGGTCACGCGCGGCGGCGCGATCGGCGTGCCGGCCGTGTTGAACGAAAACATCACCGACATCTGCATGCCCGCACGCGCACTCTCCACCGCGGGCGGCGACCAGCACGACCGCAAGGTGGCGAACAGGTCACCGATCGTATCGAGATCATGATCAGGCCGGCGGTAGAGAGCCTGCTGATCACCCGGCGGCACGCTTAGCACCGTGACCTGCAGGTTTTGCCCGATCGGATAATCGATCTCGGGAATGCACGGCCCGTGATCGAACACGCTGCAGGTGGACGGCGTGCACGGCTCGCCATCGAGCACGCTGCACGGCCTGTGCGAAAACGGCACTGCATCGCCGGCGCGTAGCCGCCGCGCCTCCGCCTGCCCGGCGAATGCCGCCAACACGCCGACGATCAACAGCAACGTGAGGTTCCGTGTCATTCGGACACCTTTGCAAATGCTCCCTCACCTGAAATGATACAGGCGTGTGGCGTCATCAAGATCGGGATGGGTCACAACCGCACGAGCAGACCAACAAACGGAACGCCGGCCGAACGACCGATTGCAGACATTGTTGCGCCTGTGCGCAGCCCGGCACCACACGTCGTCGTCACACCCCAACCTCAGGAGACCGACATGAGCAGTCCCCAGGTGCATCGTGATACGTCCGTCACCATGAAGCTCGAAATCGTCGTCATTCCCGTGTCGAATGTCGACACAGCCAAGAGCTTTTACGCAAGCCTCGGCTGGAGACTCGACGCCGACTTCGTGGTCGGCGACGACTATCGCGTGATCCAGTTCACGCCGCCGGGTTCGGATTGCTCGGTCATCTTCGGCAAGAACGTCACCGCCGCGACGCCGGGCTCGGCGCAGGGTCTGTATCTGATCGTCTCCGACATCGACGCGGCCCGTGCGGACCTGCTCGGCCGCGGTGTCAAGGTGAGCGACGCCTTCCACGCCGAAGATGTCAATGTCGGGCCGGACGAGCCCTATTTGTTCGGACGGCTTCGGATGAATGGCCCGGATCCCGCGCGGGCCAGCTATCGCTCCTTCGCATCATTCAGCGACCCGGACGGCAACGGCTGGCTGTTTCAGGAGATCACCGCGCGATTGCCGGGACGCATCGATGCCAGTGCCACGACGTTCAACTCATCCACTGACCTTGCAGCCGCCTTGCGGCGAGCGGCGATCGCCCATGGCGAACACGAAAAGCGCACGGGCGGCAAACATGACGAGAACTGGCCGGATTGGTATGCCGACTATATTGTGCGCGAGCAGACCGGCGAGTCATTACCGACATAGCGACCGTACTGCACAGCACATGGAATACATCGCAACTGAATCGTCTGACGCAAAGCTGGATGACTCACCCCATACTTGCGGAACGAATTCGACGTCAGAGCCGGGCGCCGTCCTGGCTCTGCAGCTGCGGAAGCGCGTATCCGGATCCAGCGACTGGCGCGTCGGCAGAGGCGCTTAGCGTGCGGGAAATCGTGCGGTTGCGACCGGTCCGCTTCGCTTCGTAAAGTCGCCCATCGACCCGTTTGTACAGGCTCGGCCAGCTATCTCCCGGCTGCAACGTCCCCACGCCGAAGCTCGCAGTGACCTGCCTCGCTCCACCCGGGACGGCAAAGCTGTTCTGCTCGATCGCGATCCTCAACCGTTCGGCATAATCAACCGCTTCCTGTTCGTCCGTATCCGGAAGGAACACTGCAAATTCCTCGCCGCCCAGCCGCCCGACGATGTCGCGTTTGCGCGACGCGTTGCGCAGCATTCGCCCCACCTCTCCGAGGACATCGTCCCCGACGTCATGGCCGAGGGTGTCATTGATGCTCTTGAAGTTGTCGATGTCGCACAAGGCGAGCGCAGCACGGCTCGGTCCGTGTTTGCGCAGATGGGCGGATACCCGTTCTTGAAAGCCGCGCCGGTTCAGGATGCCGGTCAACAGATCGAGATCGCGTTCGCGACGAAGATCGTCGATCATGTCGGACACCGCCGCGGCGAGGATGGCCAGCGCCAGACCGGCGCCGAGCACGGCGAGCGAAAGCTGGAGTGCTTGCCAAAACATCGAATTGCTGAACGCGGTTCTGTCGATCGGCGCGGAAAATCCGACAGTCAGCATGGTTCGCGGAAAAAAATGCAACCCGAACAGCAACAGCACCCAGAACAGAGCCCGATCGACATAAGGCCCGCGCGCCAATGCGGTGAGCCGCCCCGCTGCGATCAGCATCAGGAGGCCGTAGCCGAAATTCTGGATGTAGACCCGGGCGATGAGACTGCGATCGATATAAAAGAAATAGGCGAGCAGAAGAACGAAGCCGGCAAGGATCGCCATATCGATGACCGGACCGAGCCCCTTCCCCGAACGCACCAGAATGCCCTCCACGGCGGCGATAACCGCCGACGTGTAGAGCGCGCCCGAGACGATGGCATTGGGCCCCGCGCCGGGCGGCCAACTCAAAATCTGCGACATCGCACCGAGGGCAAACAGGACGCACGCGCTGGCCAGTAAGAGCAGGTAGTTGCGCTTCTTCTCGACGAGCCACGCGCAGACGAAGGCAGCTCCGAAGACAAACAATATTCCCGGCGTTATCAGTTGGAGCGTAGTTCTGACGATGACCCCATTCATCTCGCTCAAACTTTCCAATAGGCCCAGGTCGTCGTGACGCACGGCTTGGGCACCGGTACCTCGTAGCCAGAGAACACTATCAAATTTGACCGGAAATGCCTCAAATGCGAGTCGATTGACGGGAACCGGGTTCGTCACGCCCGACGTCAAAAGCCGCGAATACATCGTCAGCCGCCCGGCTCACAAGGGAAGATGGATGGCCGGGTCATCTCGCGAAGCCGCGCTTTGCGCTTTGCACAGCCAAGACGTGGGGAGAGTCTACCGCCCAACTCATACGTCATACACGGGCTTGACCCGCGTACCCATCTTCCCCGACAAAGCCTCCACACAATACGCAGCGCCGTTGCGCATTCATCAAGAACAAGACCGTTCACAACTGCGCGAACAGACCGCGGAGGAACTGCCAGCCATGACCACACCCAAGACACCGGCGCATCCGTTCGAGCGCAGCCACTCCATCGTGATCGCGGCTGCGCCGGAAGCTGTGTTCGACTACGTCACCAATCCCAAATCATGGCCGCAATGGCTGCCCTCCTCGCACGACATCGAGTGCGAGGATCGCCCGATGCGTTTCGGCGACACGTTTCACGAACACTGGTCGACGCGGTCGGGCCCGGTCGCGCTGGACTGGCTTGTGATCGCCTGCGAACGCCCGCGTCTGTGGATCGGCCTGACGCATATGAGCGTCACCGGCCCGATCGTCGTGCAATATGTCTGCGCCGAGGTCGATGGCGGGACGAAGTTCACGCGTACTGTGCGCAACCCCGCGCGGCCGAAGGCACCAACAGCGGAAATGATTGCGCGGATCGACGAGGAAGCGGAGTTGGGATTAGGGAACATCAAAAGGATTGTGGAATCCGGCACCTGAGGCTGTGCCTCAAGGTCGTACGAATTTCGTATCCAGTCCGCGACAACTATGTTGGGGGCAGCGACCGATTGCGTTGCTTCATCCCACAAGATTTTCTGACACGCCTAGCGCTCAGGAATCTTTCTTTAAGAGTTCAGCGATACGGTTCTCTCAAGCGGTTCATGTATTGCGTACCGCTAGCAGGTCAAGATCCGCCGGAGCGACCCGGCGGATCGTCCTTGCTCTGTCGGGAGGCAGCTGCGTCGGCCTACGAAAGGCCGAGGTCAACGCGTCGCCCCTCTCCCTGCCGGTGTTCGACTACGTCACCAATCCAAAATCATGGCCGCAATGGCTGCCCTCCTCGCACGACATCGACTGCGAGGATCGCCCGATGCGCTTCGGCGACACCTTCCACGAACACTGGTCGACGCGGTCGGGCCCGGTCGCGCTGGACTGGCTGGTGATCGCCTGCGAGCGCCCGCGGCTCTGGATCGGCCTGACACATATGAGCGCCACCGGGCCCATCGTGGTGCAAGATGTCTGCACCGTCGTGGATGGCGGGACGAAGTTCACGCGTACTGTGCGCAACCCGGCACGCGGATCGATGAGGAAGCGGAGTTGGGACTGGGGAATATCAAGAGGGAGGTGGAGGAGAGCTTGGGAACAAGGCCCTATCTTTAGCCTTCGTAGCGAGATACCTTTTTCTGGAATATTGTGATCGTCAACTCCCGCATAACGGCGCTGCGACCAATGGTGTGTTTGGCATTCTGGAATGTGAAAGGCACAAACGCCGCTCCTGTGATTTCAGAGCTTTGCGCTGAAAATGCGATAGATATTTTGTTCCTTGCCGAGAATTCGATCGATATTCCCAAGCTGCTTCGTGAGCTTAATCGCAACGCGCCGCAAACTTATATTTCGCCATTCAATCCATCGAGCAAGATTTCGATCCTCACGCGATATCCCCTAGATTCACTAACCTTGGTGAGCGACGATGCGGGAATCGCCATCCGTCATTTGAAGCCCCCGATTGGCATTCCACTTCTACTTGTCGCAGTGCACCTGCCGAGCAAGCTGCATCGCTCCGACGCCGAACAGACCATTCATGCATTGCGGATTGCCTCAGCGATACGAGCCGCGGAGATGCAAACGGGCAACGCGAACTCAGTCGTGATGGGCGATTTCAACATGAACCCATTTGAGGACGGGATGGTCGCGGCAGATGGCTTGCATGCCGTTATGGATCAAACTCTCGCGAGATCCCTTGACAGGGTCGTTGATGGCACCGCGAGGAGCTTCTTCTACAATCCAATGTGGAGCCGTCTCGGCGACGAATCCGAAGGCCCACCGGGCACTTACTTCAAACGCGGCGGTCAGATCAGCCTATTTTGGCACACATTTGACCAGATACTGTTAAGGCCGTCGCTTCTGGACTATTATTCGAAATCCGATCTCCGAGTGGTTACACGAATTGGCGATTTGGATCTACTCAAGGGATCGCAGATCAATACATCAATCTCAGATCACCTTCCGATCCTGATCTCGCTAGCGGTCGAAAGAGGAACCATATCATGACTGACCTTTGGGGCGAACTACCTACTGCTGCCGACGTAAAGTCCCCTCATGCGATCTTGTTAGAACAAGCCAATGCTCTCCAAGACAAGACAGAGGGTCTCCTCGTTGGCCGAGTGACGCGTGATACCGTCAATAGTGAATTCATGTCGCGGTTGGCAATCGTCGCTCCATCTCTAAACAACTACTCGTATTCCGTTGCAACCGTCGTCTATCCTGTCAATTTCTATCCATTGCGAGCCGTCAGCAATACAACGGGAGATTGGGCCGACTTGCCCGATGAAAAGTCCTATATTGCTTGGCTGCAAGCCGAACTTACGTCTGCGCACATGAGAAAAGTAATCGCTGGACTGCGCGCTGAAATTCAGGCGGATTACGTCTAACGCGCAGGGTGGGCAAATCACGGCTGTGAGCGCTGGAGCGTGAGGTTTCCCACCCGTCTCTAACCTCTTCGCGGTTCGATCCACCCACTGCACGCAGGTGCCCTTGAGGGAGGAAGAAGAAGGTCTTACCCCTGCTTCTTCACGTCCTTGATATCAGAGAACACGATCCCCTCCGCCCGTTCCTTGGTGTAGTTCAGATAGAAGTCATTCTTCGCCAGGAACACCGGATCGCCGTCGACATCGTCCGCCACGCCGGAATTGTTGTTGGACATGAAGGCCTCGAGCTTCTTCTTGTCGTCCGACGAGATCCAGCGCGCCAGCGAAAATTCCGAGACTTCGAAGCTGACCGGCAACTGATACTCCGCGTCGAGCCGCGCCTTCAGCACGTCGAGCTGCAGCGGGCCGACGACGCCGACCAGCGCCGGCGCGCCGTCGCGCGGGCGGAACACCTGCACGACGCCCTCTTCCGACATCTGCTGCAAGGCTTCTTTCAGCTTCTTCGCCTTCATCGCATCGCCGAGGCGCACCCGGCGCACGATTTCCGGCGCGAAGCTGGGCACACCGATGAAGGTGATGTCCTCGCCATCGGTCAGCGTGTCGCCGATCCGCAACGTGCCGTGATTGGGGATGCCGACCACGTCGCCGGCATAGGCTTCGTCGGCGATGGCGCGGTCCTGCGCGAAGAAGAATTGCGGCGACGACAGCGACATGTTCTTGCCGGTACGCACCAGCTTGGCCTTCATGCCCCTTGTCAGTTTGCCCGAGCACAGCCGCGCAAAGGCGATACGGTCGCGGTGGTTGGGATCCATGTTCGCCTGGATCTTGAACACGAAGGCCGACATCCGGGGCTCGTCGGCCTCGACCTTGCGCAAATTAGATTCCTGCGCGCGCGGCGATGGCGCAAAACGGCCGAGACCTTCGAGCAGATCGCCGACGCCGAAATTGCGCAGCGCGCTGCCGAAATAGACCGGCGTCATATGGCCTTCGCGGAACGACTGCAGGTCGAACGGCTTGCTCGCTTCCTTCACCAGTTCGAGTTCGTCGGCGACCTCGCTGGCATCGAGATTGGGGTTGCGGCCGGCCAGATCGGCGATCTTGATCTTCTCGGCTGCGCCGGTCTTGGCGCCGCCGCCCTCTAACAGGCGGATGCCACCGGTCTCGATGTCATAGGTGCCCATGAAATCGCGGCCGCGGCCGACCGGCCAGTTGATCGGCGTGGTGTCGAGCGCCAGCGTCTTCTCGATCTCGTCCAGCAGATCGAACACGTCGCGGCTCTCGCGGTCCATCTTGTTGACGAAGGTGATGATCGGGATGTCGCGGAGGCGACAGACCTCAATCAGCTTCAGCGTGCGCGCCTCGATGCCCTTGGCGGCATCGATCACCATGACAGCCGAGTCGACCGCGGTGAGCGTGCGATAGGTGTCTTCCGAGAAGTCTTCATGGCCCGGCGTGTCGAGCAGGTTGAAGACGTGGCCCTGGAATTCGAAGGTCATCACCGAGGTGACGACGGAGATGCCGCGGTCGCGCTCGATCTTCATCCAGTCAGAACGCGTGTTGCGGCGCTCGCCCTTGGCCTTGACCTGGCCAGCCAGATTGATGGCGCCGCCGAACAGCAGCAGCTTTTCGGTGAGCGTGGTCTTGCCGGCGTCAGGATGCGAGATGATCGCGAAAGTGCGGCGGCGAGCGACCTCAGTGGCAAGCGGGGAACGCGCGGCTGAGTCGGCGGAAAGGGCGATATCGGACATAAACGTGCCTGTGGCAGGGAAAACGGGCGCAATCAAGGGATTTTGGGCGGGAAACTGGCCGAAGTGGCGACCATCGGCCGCGTTGCGATCCGGCTGCGTGGGTCCCATATAACCCCTGCGAGGACGACCTCCAAATCATCATCATCCGCAGGGACGGCCCTGCCTGTTTACAGGGGTCATCCCATGGCTTGGCTATTGTTGTTCGTTGCGGGTCTGCTTGAAGTCGGCTGGGCCGTCGGGCTTAAATATACCGAAGGCTTCACCCGCCTCGTCCCCTCCGTCCTCACCCTCATCAGCATGACTGCGTCCGTCGGCATGCTCGCCCTCGCCCTCAAGGAACTGCCGATGGGAACCGCCTATGCGGTGTGGACCGGCATCGGCGCGGTCGGCACCGCGGCGCTGGGCATGTACCTGTTCGGCGACCCGGCAACGGTGGCGCGGATCACCTGTATCGGGTTGATCGTGGCAGGCATTGCCGGGCTGAAACTGGTGTCGTGACCTGCTTCAGATAAAGCTCAGATGCAGCAGCTTCACGATCCACCAGGTCGCGGCGGCGACGATCGCCGCGGCCGGGATCGTGATCACCCAGGCATAGACGATCGAACTCGCCACATTCCAGCGCACCGCTGAGACACGACGCGCCGCACCGACGCCGACGATCGCGCCGGTGATGGTGTGCGTGGTCGAGACGGGAACGCCGAGGAACGTCGCCGCGAAGAGCGTCGCTGCACCACCTGTCTCCGCGCAGAACCCCTGCATCGGCGTGAGTTTGGTGATGCGCAGGCCCATGGTGCGAACGATGCGCCAGCCGCCCATCAGCGTGCCCAGCGCCATCGCCGCCTGACATGACAGCACGACCCAGAACGGCACGGAGAACTCGGTGCCGAGGTGGCCCTGCGAATACAGCAGCACCGCGATGATGCCCATGGTCTTCTGCGCGTCGTTGCCGCCATGGCCGAGCGAATAGAGCGAGGCCGAGACGAACTGCAGAATGCGGAAGGCGCGGTCCACGGCGAAAGGCGTCGAGCGCACCGAGGCCCATGACACGATGGCCACCAGCACCAGCGCCAGCAGGAAGCCCACCAACGGCGACAGCACAATCGCCAGCAGCGCCTTGGACAGCCCGGTCCACAAGGCTGCCGAGAGTCCTGCCTTGGCGACACCTGCCCCGAGCAAGCCACCGATCAACGCATGCGACGAGCTTGAGGGAATGCCGAGGCCCCAGGTGATCACGTTCCAGACGATGGCGCCCATCAGGGCCGCAAAGATCACCGCGGGATCGATGACGCTGGGCTCGATGATCCCGGTGCCGATGGTGTTGGCGACATGCAGACCGAACACCAGGAAGGCAATGAAGTTGAAGAATGCCGCCCACAGCACCGCATATTGCGGCCGCAGTACGCGCGTCGAGACGATCGTCGCGATCGAATTGGCAGCGTCATGCAAGCCGTTGAGAAAGTCGAACAGCAATGCGATGGCGATAAGGCCGATCAGCACCGGAAAGGCGAGCGTGGCGTCCACCTGATGGCCCTGCCTTATACTTGTTCGATGACGATGCTGTTGATCTCGTTCGCGACGTCGTCGAAGCGGTCGGCCACCTTTTCAAGGTGCTTGTAGATCTCGGCGCCGACCACGAAATCCATGGTGTTGGCGTCACGATGCTTGAGAAAAAGCTCCTTGAGCCCGATGTCGTGCAGATCGTCGACGCGGCCTTCGAGCTTGCCGACTTCCTCGGTGATCGCGGTGAGCAGACCGACATTGTCGCCGATGGCGCTCATCAGCGGCACGGCGCGGCCGACAAGGTTGGCACATTCCACCAGCAGCGTGCCGATCTCGCGCATCGGCGGCTCGAACTGGCGCACCTCGAACAGCATCACCGCTTTCGCCGTCTGCTGCATCTGGTCGATGGAATCGTCCATCGCCGTGATGAGGTTCTTGATGTCGACGCGATCGAACGGCGTGATGAAAGTGCGGCGAACGGCGGTCAGCACCTCGCGGGTGATGGCGTCGGCGTCGTTCTCGAACTGGTTGACACGCTGGCAGTAGACCGGCGTCTCGTCGCCGCCTTCCAGCATCCCCGCAAGCGCCTTGGAGCCCTCGACCACGGTCACTGAATGGCGGGCGAACAGGTCGAAAAACCTTTCCTCCCGGGGCAGAAAGGACCGGAACCAGCGCAGCATCATCTCATCCAACTGTCAGGAAAACGCAGCGACCGGACCGCCAGATGGCGGACATGGTCCCGCGGGGCCACCGCCGGCGGCCCTGTGTCACACGGATGTCATAAAGCATTTCCGGCCAAGACGGGCAATCACGCACCTTTTAGGCCCGGTCATCCACCGCTTTATGACAGCCTGCTTTTCCTGAGGCAGTGCCTGGATTTAGAGCGACCGCTTGAAGTAATGCGCGATTTCGCCGATGACGCCGCGGCGCAAGGTCGGCCCAACCGTTGACGGCGCTACGCCTTGTGGGCGACCCAGCCCCTGAACGTGAACCCCGCATAAAACAGGGCAACGTCGGTGAAGCCTGCGTCCCACAGCAGGGCTTCGTCCTGCTCCGGCGACAGCAGCGGCAAGCGTTCGCCGATCGCCGAGATCGCATTCTCCGCATTGGCGGCCAGTACGCCGGATGCCGCCGCAAAAGCTGCGTAACGGGACAACCATCTGGCCTTTTCTCTGTCGTGCTGGGGAAAGCTGTGGTGGGCGACGACGAAGGGAGCGCCCGGCTTGAGCCGCCGGTGCACCTCGGCCAGCGTGCGTCGACGCTCCTCCTCCGGGATGAAATGCAGGGTCAGGATGCAGGTCGCCGCATCGAACGGCCCCTCGGGCGCGCCGTCTATATAGCCTTCATGGAGATCGACGCGTGACGCGAGCGGACCGAGCGTGCGCTTGGCCAGTCCCAGCATCTCGGCCGATGGATCGACGCCGCAAAAGCGCCATCCGGGGTGCGTCTCGGCAAAGGCCTTCAACTCCAGCCCACCACCCGCGCCAAGCACGAGCACATGGGCGTCATTCGGTGCCCGTTCCGCAAGGAGAATACGCGCCATCTGCAGCAGGCCGAGGAAGCCCGGCACTTGCCGCACCGGGCCTTCCGCATAGCGTGCCACTGCCTCCGGGTCGGAGAAGTATGACAACGGTGAACTACAGCGACCGCTTGAAGTAATGCGCGATTTCGCCGATGACGCCGCGGCGGAAGGTCAGCACGCAGACCACAAAGATCACACCCTGGATCACCGTCACCCACTGGCCGAAGCCGGCGAGATATTGCTGCATGGCGATGATCACAAAGGCGCCCACCACAGGCCCGAACAGCGTGCCGAGGCCGCCGACCAGCGTGATCAGCACGATTTCACCGGACATGCTCCAATGCACGTCGGTGAGCGAGGCGTTCTGTGCCACGAACACCTTCAGCGCGCCGGCGAAGCCCGCAAGCGTGCCGGACAGGATATAGGCCAGCAGCTTGTATTGATCGGTCTTGTAGCCCAGCGACACCGCACGCGGCTCGTTCTCACGGATCGCCTTGAGCACCTCGCCGAAGGGCGAGTTAATGGCGCGGTAGATGATCAGGAAGCCCAGCGTAAAGCCGGCCAGGATCACGTAATACAGCGTGATCGGCTTCGAGAGATTGAACAGGCCGAACAGCGTGCCCTGCGGAATGCCCTGGATACCGTCTTCACCATGGGTGAACGGCGTCTGCAGATAGACGAAGTACAGGAGCTGCGACAGCGCCAGCGTGATCATGGCGAAGTAGATGCCCTGACGACGAATGGCGATCAGGCCAGTGACGACGCTGAGCGCAGCGGCGGCGACGACACCGACGACGATGCCGAGTTCGGGCGTCAGGCCCCACACTTTCAGCGCATGCGCCGTACAGTAGCCGGCGGTGCCCAGGAACATCGCGTGGCCGAAGGACAGCAGACCGCCATAGCCGATCAGGAGGTTGAAGGCACAGGCGAGTAGCGCGAAGCAGAGCGCCTGCATCACGAAGAACGGATAGACGCCAGTGAGCGGCACGACCAGCAACAGTGCGGTCATGATCGCAAAGGCGACCATCTCGTCTTTGACGGTGCGACGGGGTGACGGAATGGCGTTTTCAGTGATCGTTGTCATATCAGGCAGCCCGTCCCGTCAGTCCGGAAGGTTTCACAAGGAGCACCAGCACCATCAGCACGAAGACGACGGTGTTGGAGGCCTCGGGGTAAAAATACTTGGTCAGACCCTCGATGATGCCGAGGGCGAAACCGGTGATGATGGAGCCCATGATCGAGCCCATGCCGCCGATCACGACGACCGCAAACACGACGATGATCAGGTCCGCGCCCATCAGCGGGCGCACCTGGTTGATCGGCGCCGACAGCACGCCGGCAAGTGCCGCAAGACCGACGCCGAGACCGTAAGTCAGCGTGATCATCAGCGGCACATTGATGCCGAAGGCGCGGACCAGCGTCGGGTTTTCGGTGGCGGCGCGCAGGTAGGCGCCGAGCCGCGTACGCTCGATCAGGAACCAGGTCGCGATACAGACCACCAGCGAGAAGATAACGACCCAGCCGCGATAGATCGGCAGGAACATGAAGCCGAGATTCATACCGCCCTTCAGCGCATCCGGGATCGCGTAAGGCAGACCCGACGAGCCGAAATAATTCTGGAACACGCCCTGGATGATCAGCGCCAGACCGAAGGTCAGCAGCAGGCCATAGAGATGATCGAGATTGGCGATCCATTTCAGCATGGTGCGTTCCATCACCATGCCGAACAGGCCGACCGCCAGCGGCGCCAGGATCAGCGCCGGCCAGTAACCGATGCCGGCCAGATTGAGCAGGAAGTATGCCGCAAACGCGCCCATCATATAGACGGCGCCATGGGCGAAATTGATGATGTTCAGCATGCCGAAGATCACGGCGAGGCCGAGACTTAACAGCGCATAGAACGAGCCGTTGATGAGTCCGACCAGCAATTGCGCAGACAGGGCCTGTAGATTGATCGACATGTTGTTCTCAACTCTTATCGCAGGAAAGTCTTGGCCCGGCAGAGTGACGCCGCCGGGCCAACGATCTTATTTCTTCAGCAGCGCGCAGGTGCTCTTCTCGATCGGTGTAAAGGCCTGATCGGCCGGCACTGTACCGGCAAGCTTGTAGAAATCCCACGGCGCCTTCGATTCCGACGGCTTCTTCACTTCGAACAGATAGCCTGGGTGAATCTTGCGGCCATTGGCTTCGATCTTGCCCTGCCCGAACAGCGGATCGTCGGTCGGCAATTCCTTCATCTTGGCAACGATCTTCGCGCCATCATGCGGATTGCTGCCGAGCGCTTCCAGCGCCTTGAAGTAGTGGATCAAGCCGGCATACACACCCGCCTGCACCATCGACGGCGGAGCGCCGTTCTTCATGCGCGCTGCGAACTTCTTGGAGAAGTCGCGGGTCTTGTCGTTCAGGTCCCAGTAGAAAGTCTCGGTGAAGCTGAGGCCCTGTGCGGTTTCAAGACCGATCGCCTTGACGTCGGTGATGAACAGCAGCAACGCCGCGAGCTTCTGACCACCCTTGGCGATGCCGAATTCAGCCGCCTGCTTGATCGAGTTGGTGGTGTCGCCGCCGGCATTGGCCAGACCGATGACCTTGGCCTTCGACGACTGCGCCTGCAGCAGGAAGGAGGAGAAGTCCGCGGTGTTGAGCGGATGCTTGACGCCGCCGACCACCTTGCCGCCCGAGGATTTGACGACTTCCGAGGTATCGCGCTCCAGCGCGGCACCGAAGGCGTAGTCGGCGGTGAGGAAGAACCAGCTGTCACCGCCGGCCTTGACCATCGCCTGCCCGGTCGAATGCGCGAGCATGTAGGTGTCGTAGGTCCAGTGCACGGTGTTCGGCGAACACTGCGCATTGGTGAGATCCGACGTCGCGGCGCCCGAATTGATGTAGACGCCGTTCTTCTCCTTGACGATGTTGTTCACCGCCAGTGCCACGCCGGAATTCGGTACGTCGACGATGGTGTCGACCTTGTCGACGTCGAACCACTGCCGCGCGATGTTGGAGCCGATATCCGGCTTGTTCTGGTGATCGCCGGAGATGATGTCGATCTTCCAGCCCTTGGCCATCAGACCGGAGTCCTCCGCCGCCATCTGCGCAGCCAGGGTCGAGCCCGGGCCGCCGAGATCGGCGTAGAGACCGGACTGATCGCTGAGTGCGCCGATCTTGACAGTCTTGTCCTGGGCCATGACGACGCCCGCCATGGCCAGCGAAAGCGCCGTGCCGAGAAGCGCGGTCGAAATCTTGTTTTTCATGACTTCCTCTCAATGATTTGGACGACGGGCTTCTAAATTAGGTCTTCTTCAAAAGCGGACAAGCACTCTTGTCGAGCGGCGTGAAGGCCTGATCGGCAGGGATCGTCGCCACCAGCTTGTAGTAATCCCAGGGTCCCTTCGACTCCTCTGGCTTCTTGACCTCGAACAGATAGGCCGGGTGCAGCTTGCGGCCGTTCGGCTGAATCGTGCCCTTGCCGAAGATGATGTCGTCGGTCGGGGTCGCCTTCATCTTGTCGACGATCTTCAATCCGTCATGGGAGTTGCCGCCCATCGCGTCGAGGGTCTTGAAGTAGTGGATCAGCGATGAGTAGACGCCAGCCTGCACCGTGGTCGGCATGGCCTTGTTCTTCGCGCGGTCCTGGAACCGCTTGGAGAATGCACGGGTACCGTCGTTGAGATCCCAATAGAAGGTCTCGGTCAGGTTCAGGCCGTTGGCAACCGGCAGACCGAGCGAATGGACGTCGGTGATGAACATCAGAAGGCCGGCCAGCTTCTGGCCACCCTTGACGATGCCGAATTCTGACGCCTGCTTGATCGAATTGATGGTGTCGCCGCCGGCATTGGCGAGGCCAATGACCTTGGCCTTGGATGTCTGTGCCTGCAGCAGGAACGACGAGAAGTCGGCAGTGTTGAGCGGCGGACGGACGCTGCCGAGCACCTTGCCTCCGACAGCGTTGACGGCGTTGGTGGTGTCGCGCTCGAGCGCCGTCCCGAAGGCGTAGTCCGCGGTCAGGAAGAACCAGGTATCGCCGCCGGACTTGGTCAGCGCCGTGCCGGTGCCGTTGGCGAGCTGATAGGTGTCGTAAGCCCAGTGAATGGTGTTCGGCGAGCACTGCGCGTTGGACAGGTCCGACGTTCCCGAACCCGAATTCAGGTAGACGCCGTTCTTTTCCTTGACCACGTTGTTGACGGCGAGACCGACCGACGAGGTCGGCACGTCGACGACGACGTCGAGCTTGTCGCGATCGTACCACTGACGCACGATGTTGACGCCGATATCGGGCTTGTTCTGGTGATCTCCGACCAGCACGTCGATCTTCCAGCCCTTGGCGACCAGACCGGAGTCCTCGACCGCCATCTGCGCGGCAAGCACCGAGCCCTGCCCGGTGATATCGGCATAGAGGCCGGACTGGTCGTTCAGCACGCCGATCTTGGCGGTCTTGTCCTGGGCGAACGCAAGCGAGCTTGCGCTCATCATCAGCGCAAAACCCAGCAGCGACGTCGAAACGACTTTTTTCATTCTGTGCTCCCTACCCGTATTGATGGTTGTGTCTATCGTCGGACCGTTGGCTCGGTCCGTTATTCGATATTAGACGCCGAGATACGTATGCAGCTTGTCCATATTCGCCGAGAGCTCGGAATTGGCGAAGCCATCGATGATCTTGCCGTGCTCGACGATGTAGTAGCGATCCGCCACCGTGGCAGCGAAACGGAAGTTCTGCTCGACCAGCAGGATGGTGAAGCCCTCCGACTTCAGCCGCGCAATGGTGTGGCCGATCTGCTGGATGATGACGGGCGCCAGCCCCTCGGTTGGCTCGTCCAGCATCAGGAAGCGCGCGCCGGTGCGCAGAATGCGCCCGATCGCCAGCATCTGCTGCTCACCGCCGGAGAGTTTTGTCCCCTGGCTGTTGAGACGCTCTTTCAGATTTGGAAACAGCTCGAAGATCTGATCCAGAGACAACCCGCCCGGCCGGATCGTCGGCGGCAGCATCAGATTCTCTTTCACGTCGAGGCTGGAGAAGATGCCGCGTTCTTCCGGACAGAATGCGATGCCCTGCTTCGCGATCTTGTCCGACGAGGTCTTGATGATCTCGTTGCCTTCGAACTTTATCGAGCCGGTGCGCTTGCCGATGATGCCCATGATGGACTTCAGCGTCGTGGTCTTGCCGGCGCCGTTGCGACCGAGCAGCGTGACGACTTCGCCCGGCTTCACGTTGAAATTGATGCCGTGAAGAATGTGCGACTCGCCATACCAGGCTTCGAGATTCTCGATGCTGAGAATTGGATTGCCAGTTGCTGCAGTCGTTGCCGGTGCGGCCATTGTGATCTCAGCCATGCCCGGCTCCCAGATAAGCTTCCTTGACGCGCTCGTCCTTGGTCAGATCGGCGTAGCTGCCTTCCGCAAGAACCTTTCCGCGAGTCAGAACGGTAATGATGTCCGACAGATTGGACACGACGCTGAGGTTATGTTCGACCATCAGGATGGTATACTTCGCCGAGATGCGCTTGATCAGCGCTGCGATCTTGTCGATGTCCTCGTGGCCCATGCCGGCCATCGGCTCGTCGAGCAGCATCATCTCGGGATCGAGCGCCAGCGTAGTGGCGATCTCTAATGCCCGCTTGCGGCCATAGGGCATTTCCACGGCGGGCGTATTGGCAAATTCGCTGAGGCCGACATCGTCGAGCAGTTCAGCGGCGCGTTGATTGTACTGATCCAGCACGCTCTTGGACCGCCAGAAGTCAAACGACGATCCATGCTGGCGCTGCAGTGCAACACGGACATTCTCCAGCGCCGTCAGATGCGGAAACACCGCGGAAATCTGGAACGAACGTACGAGGCCAAGGCGCGCCACGTCGGCGGGCGCCGTCGCGGTGATGTCCTTGCCCTTGTAGAAAATCTGGCCGGCGGACGGCTGCATGAACTTGGTCAGCAGATTGAAACACGTCGTCTTGCCGGCGCCGTTAGGGCCGATCAATGCGTGAATGGTGCCGCGGCGAACTTTGAGACTGACATCGCGGACTGCGAAAAAGCCCGCAAATTCCTTGGTCAATCCGTTGGTTTCGAGAATGAACTCATCGGTCAAGCAAATTTCCCCCATCGACCTTCCCGGCGTGTGTCTCCGCCAGTGGCCAACTTTTTGCGTAGCCACATTTCGGGGAAAACTGAAAGTCATCCCCGCGCGGCCACATCGAGTGGCGCGAATATGCCGTCAACGCGACGGCGAACGCAAGGTGCAATGCGGCAGAATTGGGTGGACTGCCTGTCGCACTGACTTCGCCCTTAGTCGTAGGCAGTTAGCCCCCTGCGCATGCAAAAAGCAGAGTCCGCCTGCGATCGGTCCACCGTGCAGAACGCGCCATCTGTTTGCGCCGCTAGGAGCTTTGAAAATCGCTCGTTAATTGTATTGCGAGGCGACTTCCCGCGTTCATTGATTATTTGCTTGCTGTACTCATACTACCCTCGATCGATATCAGGGGGATCATTGCCGTGGACTTCCAGAGCGCCGACGCGTCCGTGGTGAAGTCCATTCGGCAGCGCGATCTGCTGAACTGCTGGCTACGACTCTATGCGCCGCAACAGGCTCTGCCCGATATCGCCAACTATCGCCCGGATCGGATGGACGACGAACGTCCTGATCTCGTCGACTACATTGTTGATCACTGCACGGCACCGCCGCGGCTCATCATCGACAGCAACGGCACCCGCATGGCGAGCGCCTATGGTACCACCGGCAAGGGCCGCTATCTTGACGACTATCTCGGCCCGATCCTCGGTCCTGTCGTGCTGCCGGCCTATCATGAATGTATCGCACGCGAGTTGCCGACTTACACCGTCTCGATGATCGACGATGTCAACGGTCGTGTTGTCGCCTATGAGCGGATGCTGATGCCGTTCTCATCAGGCGATGGCGTCACCCATATCATCGCGTCGCTCAAGACCATCAGCGAGGACGGCGGATTCGAAATCAAAAATCTGATGCGCGGCCATCACAGCGTGCCTGTGCCGAAACTCCGCGCGGTGATCGATCGCAGCCTGTCCTATCGTGCGCCGCACCGGCTCGCAGCCGGCGACGTCGTCGAGATCGACTGATCGCTATTTTACGTCTTTTGCGTAAATCTCCGGCTTGAAACCAACCACAAGCTTGCCGCCAAGATCGAGCACAGGCCGCTTGATCATCGAGGGCTGCTCGAGCATCAGCGCGATTGCCTTGCTCTCGTTCAGACCTTCCTTGGCAGCGTCATCGAGCTTGCGAAACGTGGTGCCGGCGCGATTGAGCAGCGTCTCCCAGCCGACCTCCTTGGCCCAGCGCTGCAGCCGCGCCTTGTCGATGCCTTCGGCCTTGTAGTCATGGAAGCTGTAGGCGACGCCATGGCTGTCGAGCCAGACGCGCGCTTTCTTCATCGTATCGCAATTCTTGATACCGTAGATGGTGATGGCCATGAGATGTCGCCGTGCCTGCCAAGAGTGATCGTCGTTCTCACCTGACTAGCAGATCAGGCAGCAGCGGCTGACAGCAAATCCGCGATCATCCACAGAGGCGGCCGATGATGCTGGGGCCGGCATCATCGGTTTGTCCTCAGATCTCAGGCCGTGCGCCTGCGGTTCGCGAAGATCAACCACAGCGCCGACACCAGGAAATAGAAGGCGCCGAAGCCGGCATAGGGTGCGACGTCCACGATTGTCGGCACTGTGGCGCCGCCCGCCTGCTTGACAAAGAACAGGCCGGCCGCGGTCGACTGCGCGCCGCTCAGGATCATCGCCCACTGCGCGCCGAATGCGCGCCAGCGTCGAACGCCGGTCACGAGTTGCGCGAGGCCCGCCAATGCCGCCCAGACACCGAACACCGCGAGTACGGCATTCATCCCCGTGCGCAAGGCGATGGCCACGGCCAGTGCGGCAATGAGGCTCACCCCCACATTCAGCGCCTGCGAGGGATTGGCCAGCAAGCCGCCGCTGCCCTGGGCATCGAACCAGTTCGCAAGTGCATCCCAAGCGGGATAGCTGACCAGCAGGATGGCGGCGGCCCCGGGCGACGAGAGGCCAACGGTGAAGGCGGCTGCCACCCAGGCTGCCGCGACGATGCCGCGAACGAGGTAATAACGTGCGAGGTCTCCGCTCGCTACGGCCGGCAGGCTGGCGGTTCCCTGTGGGACGGTCATGCTGGTCTCCATCGAAGCTTGGACCGAGCGCTCTCCACCGGACTGGCGGAAGAACCTCGGTCAAATTACATATTGCGATAACTAATATCGCGATATGTTTATTGACTCGAGTAGGCTGCCTTGTCCATATTTATTTATCGCGATATACGTTATTGTGATATCGACGTGAGGAGAGTTGCCGTGGTGCCCGCCGACATTCCGCTGGATCACCAGCTCTGTTTTTCGCTCTACAGCGCCAGCATGGCCATTGGCCGCGCCTACAAGCCGCTGCTCGACGCGCTCGAGATCACCTACCCGCAATATCTCGTGCTGAGCACATTGTGGGAGGGCGGCGCACAGAGCGTCGGCGGCATCGCCGACCGGCTGGCGCTGGAATCGAGCACGGTCACGCCGCTGGTGAAGCGGCTCGAACAGGCCGGCTTCGTCGCGCGCAAGCGCAATCCGGACGATGAGCGGCAGGTCGTCGTCAGCCTCACTGCCAAAGGCACGGCGCTGCGCGAGAAGGCACGCTGCCTCGGCGAGACGTTGTTCGCCGCGGCCGGCATGACGCCGGAACGGCTGATCGCCCTGAACAGCGAGGTCCATGCCTTTCGCGATGCCGTGGCCAACTACACCGGCAAAACAGGCGCGACCGAGGCGGAGACCGCCGACTGACGCGGATGATACGCGACAGGTCGCTTGCGAATCTGTCGTAAGGTACCGGACACATTCAGCGCCGGAGCGACCATGGAGTTCACCGCACTTTTCCTGGCGATCGCCATCACCATGCTCGTCGCATGGTATGGCAGCCGCACGCTCGCATTCTCTCTGTTCGCCGTTGTGCTGATCGCCTGCGTGGCGACCTTCCTGCACCACGCCACCGACGCGCTGAAACTGTCGTTCTGAGGCCATCATGACCTCACATCGCGCTATCGCCCTCAACGTCCTCGCACTCTACGCGCTCGCCGCGCTGCTCGCGGCCGCCTTTACCGCGCAGTTCATTTTGGGCGAACTGCCCTGCCCGCTATGCCTGCTGCAGCGGATCATGTTCGCGCTGCTCGCCATCGGCCCGATCCTCAACATCCGCTTCGGCCCGCGTCCCAGCCACTATGCGTTGTCACTGCTTGCAGCCGTGGTCGGCGCCGCCGTCTCGACGCGGCAGGTGTTGCTTCACATCATGCCCGGCGATCCCGGCTTCGGCACCGCGCTGTTCGGCTATCACTATTACACCTGGGCACTGGTCGGCTTCATCGCAGCCATCATTCTGTTGTCGCTAGTGCTGCTGTTCGACCGGCAATTCGAGAAGACCCCCGCTGCTCACTCGGCGCCCAGTGTCATCGCGCATATTGCCGTCTGGCTCGCGATCGGCCTGACGGCTGCGAACGTCGCCTCGACCTTACTCGAATGCGGCTTCAAGGCCTGCGCGGATGATCCCGTGGTGTATGAGCTGTTGAAGCGATAGCGGCGTCGTTCCCCGCGGGTGCGAGCGACCTTACAAATGCGTTGAGCTGGCACGTCAGGACGACCAACCCGTATTGTCGTAGATCTCTCCGAACGTCTGAACCGCGATACAGGTGACTCCCATCGACTCCAAGAAAAAGAGCTTTCCGGCCTGCCTGTCGTCAGACATATCGTTTTTGTAAACATACCAAGCTGGATAAAAGCGCTCGCGAAACTTCTTGAAGTACTTGGCACGCTCAATCAGAAGCCAGCGGAGAAAGACTTCGTTTTCTTCAAGAGCCAAACCAAAGATGAGCAAGGGCTTATTGAATACAACATGAATCCAGGTATTCGCACCTGCCCAAATGCGACGATCCTTTGCTCCAAAGAGAGGGGCGGCGCCGCTGCGATGAAGCCAAGTCCGGGCTCGCTGAACCGACCCCATATAGTGGCTAAGTCCCAAGCGAATGCTGCGCTTGTATTTTACCATCCCGTTAATGTGCCAAACGCCGAAAGAAGCGCACGGATCAGCGATAGCTGTTTGGCTAAAGTGACACTCCCACGGGTAGTAGCTCGTAAATTTCGGATTTTGCGGACGCCAGAACTGTGCATTGACGGCATCGCTCAACACTTGATCGAAGTTCGTCGTGAGCACTGGAGTACAGTGTCGTACTGCCCAGTTCATGATCTTCCGGTGATGTGGGAGTACATCCCAACCATCCAGGAGCGCACAAAATTGCTCCTGCAGAGCACCGATCTTACTCCCCGACAAGAGCTCCAGCACATCATAAAATTCTGTAAGCGTCGTGCCAAGTGGTACCTCGACAAGCCCGGGCGAGCACTCTTGAGCAATCTCAACGAGCAGCTGATCCCAGGAATTTACACGTTTCGATTCTACGTATCGGTGGATGCCGTTTCCGATGATCAGAGCCAAATTATCGTTGCTCTGCTCAAGCAAGGCGCTGAGGCTGTTGACGGGGTTGTTAGCCACAATTCCTCATGATGCTGTTTCGGCGATAAAACGGCATACCACACTCAGCCTTGCCGCCTGAGTTCTACCCGCTCTCAATCCGAATCTAATGACATCAGAACACGCTTGGCAACGCCCGGCGGCCAATCTAACAACGACGCCATGACTGAGATCACCGCTATTGCCGCCGCCTTCGCTCCGTTCGAAACGCTGGCCTCCTCACTTCTGCATCACATCGAGACCGACGACGGCTCGCATGACGTCGCGCATTTGGCGCGTGTCTGGTCCAATGTCCGCGCCATCCAGAAGGCCGAGGGCGGCGATCCCGAGATCCTGGCGGCAGCGACGCTGCTGCACGACTGCGTCGCCGTCGAGAAGAGCTCACCGCTCCGCGCCAGTGCCTCGCGCCTCGCTGCCGAACACGCGGTGACCCTGCTCGCCCCGTTCGGCTGGACGACCGAGCGGCTGGACCACGTTGCCCATGCCATCGCGGCGCATAGTTTCTCGGCGAAGATCACACCTGAAACGATCGAAGCGCAGATCCTGCAGGATGCGGATCGGCTGGACGCCATGGGCGCCATCGGCATCGCGCGCTGCTTCTACACCGCTGGGCGGATGCAGTCCCTGCTGTACGATCCCGAGGATCCCGCTGCACGCCGTCGCACCTTTGACGATCGCAATTTTGCGATCGACCATCTGCCAGCCAAACTGCTGACGCTCGCGGAAGGCTTCAACACCGCCACCGGCCGACGCATGGCGCAGGAACGCCACGCGCGGACCGAGGCTTTCCTCACGGCGTTTCTGGCCGAGGTCGGCGTTTCGTGACATGGGCGCTTACGGCGCCCACTTCGTGAACACGTAATCCCGCTCCTTCACGCGTGCCTCGTGACACGCAAAGCAGGTTTCGTGCTGCGCCTGATCCACCGGCTTGCCGTCGATGAAGCGGCCGAAGCCCCAGCCGCCTGACGCGGCATACTTCTTCGAATCCTTCACCATCACCTGAACCGTTGTGGCGGCACCGGGGATCGAGGCGGATTCGAATTCAGGCGATTGGGTGTGCTTCCAGGCGAGTTTCACCAGCACTGTGCCATCGGGGAACGGCAGCTTGCCATCCCGATAAGCCTTGACCGCGATGTCGTTGCCGACCACGGCGCGCAATTCATTCAGAGGCTCGGCCTCCTGCGCCGGCGCGATCAACTCCCATTTGCGGTAGCCATCGGGAAGCCCGACGCCGTAGATCGGCGACAGGTTGGCGGGATTGACCGTGTTGGCGGCAAAGGCCGCCAACACCACGGATGACACCACACCTGCCGCGAGGCTCGCTGCAAGAATCCATCGCATCGCCGATCTCCCTCAGCGTGCCATCGCGTCGGCGTCGATGATGGCCTGGGCGAATTCACGCGGTGCTTCCTGCGGCAGGTTGTGACCGATGCCGCCATTCACCGTGCGATGCTCGTACTTGCCGGTGAACTTCTTCGCATAGGCCTTGGGATCGGGATGCGGCGCGCCGTTGGCGTCGCCTTCCATCGTAATGGTCGGCACCGAAATTACTGGCCCCTGCGCCAGCCGCTTCTCCAACTCGTCATACTTCGCCTCGCCTTGGGCGAGTTCGAGCCGCCAGCGATAATTGTGGATGGTAATGGCGACGTGATCGGGATTCTCGAACGCCTTGGCCGAGCGATCATAGGTGGCGTCGTCGAAATTCCACTTCGGCGAGGCCAGCTTCCAGATCAGCTTGGCGAAGTCGTGCCGGTACTTGTCGTAGCCCAGCCGGCCGCGCTCCGTGGTGAAGTAGAACTGGTACCACCATTCCAGTTCAGCCTTCGGCGGCAGCGGCATGCGGTTGCCCTCCTGGCTGCCGATCAGGTAGCCGCTGACGGCGACCAGCGCCTTGACGCGCTCGGGCCAGATCGCAGCCAGAATGTCGGCCGTGCGGCCACCCCAGTCGTAGCCGCCGACCACCGCCTTCTCGATCTTCAGTGCGTCCATGAACGCGACGATGTCGGTGGCAAGCGCTGCCGGCTGGCCATTGCGCACCGTCGCGTCGGAGAGGAAGCGCGTGCCGCCATAGCCGCGCAGATACGGGATGATGACGCGGTAGCCGGCCGAGGCCAGCAGCGGCGCGACATCCACATAGCTATAGATGTCATAGGGCCAGCCGTGCAGCAGCAGCACAACGGGGCCGTTGGCCGGGCCGTCCTCGGCATAGGCGACACTGAGGTCGCCGGCATTGATCTGCTTCAGCGGCTTGAACGACGTATGCGTGCCGCGCTTGATGGCCGGGAGCTGCTTGCCGGCCTTGGCGGCCTGCGCCGCGGCGGAGCCGATGCCGCCGAACTGAGCCGCGGCGATGCCCATGAGCGCCGCGCCCAGCAGGCTGCGGCGGTTGAAGTGACTGGTGTCGCGCTTGTCATTCGTCATGGTGCAGGTCCTCCGGGCAATGACGGTTGAGGCCGTCGATGCGCGGACCATGCCGCGGTACCGGCATCCTCGCTTGAAGATTTCTCCGATTTTCTCTTGAGAAGGCCATGATTTATCGTTGAGACGGGGTGTGCTAGGGGACGCTCCTGCGCACAAGGCCTTGGCGCGACAACAGGTATTGGACCCCCTATCTTGCTGTTCCGGTTCGACGAATTCGTCCTCGACACTGACCGGCGGGAGCTGCGGCGGGGCACGAATACGGTGGCGGTGGAGCCGCAGGTGTTCGATGTGCTAGAATTCCTGATCCGCGCGCGGGACAAGGTCGTCAGCCGCGACGATCTGCTGGCCGAAGTCTGGCACGGCCGCATCGTGTCCGAGGCGACGCTCAGCAGCCGGGTCAACGCGGCCCGCACGGCCATCGGCGACAATGGCGAGCAGCAGCGGCTGATCCGCACTTTACCGCGGAAGGGGTTTCGCTTCGTCGGCGAGGTCATCGAACGGACCGACGGCCCCTCTCCGCTCGTGGTGACGGCGCCCGCAACTGCACTCCTGCCCGCTACCGCCGATCCCGCAGGTCTGTCGATCGCGGTGCTGCCCTTCACCAACATGAGCGCCGACCCCGAGCAGGATTATTTCGGCGACGGTATCGCCGAGGAAATCATCACCGCGCTGTCGCGCTGCAGCGGGCTGTTCGTGATCGCACGCAATTCGTCCTTCACGTACAAGAACAAGCCGGTTGATATCCGAGACGTCGGCCGCACCCTCGGCGTCAACTATGTGCTCGAAGGCAGCGTCCGCCGCGCCGGCGAGCGGCTCCGCATCATCGCGCAATTGATCGACGCCCGCTCCGGCGCGCATCTGTGGGCTGATCGTTTCGATGGCGCCCGCAGCGACGTGTTCGACCTGCAGGACCGCATCACCGAACAAGCCGTCGCCGCCATCGAGCCGACGCTACGCATCGCCGAAATCGAACGGCGCAAGCACAGCCGTCCGAACAAGACCGATGCCTATGACCTGCTGCTGCGCGCCTCCGGATTCGAACACGACTTCACGCCCGAAAGCATGACCGCGGCGCTGGATTGCCTGCATCAGGCTCTGGCCATTGATCCGGCTTACGCGCCCGCGATGGCAGCGGCCGCCTATTGCCATGCGCAGCGACACTTCCAGGGCTGGATCAGCCCGGACGATACTCATCGCGGCGAAGGCCTGGCGCTGGCGCATCGCGCCATCGAGCGGATGCCGAACGATCCGCAGATCCTCTGGATGGCTGCATTTGCGATCTGGAATCTGGCAGAGACGCAGACCGCCAAGGACGCGGCCATTGAGCTGTTCAGCCGCTCCCTCGCGATCAATCCAAACTCCGCCACTGCACTCGCACTGGCCGGATGGATCGAGACCATGCGCGGACAGCAGCAGGCCGGCCGCGCTCTGCTCGACCGTGCGCGTCGCCTGAACCCGCTCGATCCACACGGCTGGTTCGTCTCCGGTGCGCTGGCCATCGCCGCGATCATCGACGAGAACTATGCCGAAGCGATCGCTTGGGCCGATAAAGCCTTGCTGCAGAACCGGCGTTTCGCCGTCGCACTCCGCGCGCTCGCCGTGGCACTCGTGAAAACCGGCGCGCACGAACGCGCCGCGCAGGTGGTCGAGGAACTGCTGACCATCGAGCCGGAGCTGACGGTCTCCGCCTTCTTTGCGCGCATCCCGGTCCCCGTCGAATCCATGGCGAAGACCTATGCGGATGCGCTGAAGGCCGCGGGGCTGCCGGAATGAGTATCCGCCCTATCGTCCGCTATCCCGACCCGCGTCTCGCGCAGCCGGCCGCTGATGTCACCGTGTTTGACGATGCGCTGCGCGCGCTCGCTGACGATCTGCGCGACACCATGCATGCCGCTCCCGGCATCGGCATCACCGCGCCGCATATCGGCGTGCTGCTGCGCGTGGTCGTGCTCGATCTCGATCCCGTCAATGGCGCCCACACCTACGTCAATCCGGAGATCGCATGGGCCTCGCCCGAACTGATCATGCATCAGGAAGGCAGTGTCTCGATGCCTGGCGTGACTGACGACATCCAACGTCATGCTCGTATCCGACTCGCCTATCAGGATATCGACGGCAATACACAGCTCGAAGAGTCCGACGGCCTGCGTGCGGTCTGCCATCAACACGAGATCGACCAGCTGAACGGCATGTTCTGGATCCAGCGCCTGTCGCGCCTCAAGCGCGAGCGGCTGATCAAGCGATTCGAGAAGTTGTCGCGCGCCTGAAGCGCGCGACAGCCGTCACGTCCGCCACTGCGATTGGCGGCATCGGCCGGATATCAGCCTGAGCCAAGGCACGGTATGGAACAAACTCATCAGGGCATACATCACCGCCATTCCACTCCACGGTGATGAGCGCGACGTTGAACAGAGCAGGTCCGGCGAACTGCCATCGAGCACACCCGTCAGCAGCGCCATCAATGCGAAGGCCGGTGCGGCCGCAAGGCATAGCCAATCGGCGGCCGGCGCAAGGCTACTCATTTTCCAGCGATAGGCCTTCGCACGATCCATGACGTCGTCGATGGCGCTACTCATCGGTCTTCCGGAATGTCGCCTCGCCGGCGTCCGAGACCTCGACCCATTTCTTGTCGGGTGCAGCGCCGGCGACATAGTTGTCGTGCCAGTTCCACCATTTGTAGGTCGGAGTCTGCGGATAGCCTTCGGGCGAGTCCTCCCAGACCTCCTGGCGGCCGAGCGGCGTCGCGTCGAGATAGCTCCAGGTGGTCCCCATCGCCTCGTCGCCGCGGCTGTTGATGAAATAGGTGCGGAACACGCGATCGCCGTCGCGGAAGAATACGTTGTGGCCGTGCCACTCGTCGACGCCGAAGTCGGCGTCGAAACTGTCCTTGATGGTAACCCAGGGCATCTCCCAACCCATCCGCATCTTCAGGCGCCCGATATCCGCCTGCGGTGCCCGCGAGGCATAGACGAGCGTGGTATCGCGGGCATTCAGATGCGCGAGGTGGGCGACCTGATCGGCCCCCAGCGAACAGCCGCGGCAGGCGTGATCTGGCCAGCCGAACACGCCGGGCTCGAAGAAGGCGCGGTAGACGATCAACTGACGGCGGCCGTCGAACAGGTCGAGCAAGCTGGCTTGGCCATCGGGCCCTTCGAACGCATAGGCCTTATTCACTTCCATCCACGGCATCCGCCGGCGCTCGGCAGCGAGCGCGTCGCGCGCCCGCATGACAGCCTTCTCCTTCAGGAGCATGTCCGTTCGCGCAGCCTCCCATGCCTGCGGTGACACAATCGGTGGTGTTTTCATCGGTGCCGTCATGGTCTTCTCTCCACTTTCGTCCATCGTCATGCGCTGCCGGCACGACTTGCCGGTTGATCGTCGTGAGGTAGATTAGGATCCGGCAATGGACGGGTGGGAGTGACAAGTGTGGCGGGATTTGAATGGACTCCCTGATCACCGCCGCAGGTCATGCGCTCGCGGCGGGTGATCCGCTCGGTGCCCTGAAGCGTGTTGCATTGCGTGATGACGCGCCGGCACTCGCGCTGCGCGGCATCGCAATGGCACAACTCGGCGATTTCGCACGCGCGAAGAATCTCGTGAAACGAGCCGCGCGCGCCTTCGGTGCGAAGGAGCCCGTGGCACGTGCGCGGTGCATCGTCGCCGAGGCCGAGATCGCCCTCGTCTCGCGCGATCTGAACTGGCCCAGCAAGGCGCTCGACGCCGCACGGCTCACACTCGACGCCCACGGCGATCATGTGAATGCGGCCTATGGCGGCTATCTCGACGTCAGGCGCCTTCTCCTGATCGGACGTCTCGACGAAGCCGAGCGAAAGCTCGGCGCGCTCGATCCCGCGCCTCTGCCACCCGCCTTGCGTACGGCGCACGCGCTGGTCGTAGCCGGCATCGCGATGCGCCGCCTGCAGGCGAAAAAGTCCCGCGCCGCCCTTGCCAACGCGCAGCGCGCCGCCAAGCTCGCTGCAATCCCGGCACTCACTGCCGAGGTCGACATGGCGTCCCGACTTCTCGATGCTCCCGCTGCGCGTCTGATCGCACGCGGCGGCCAACGCGTGTTGCTGCTCGACGATGTCGAGGCGCTGCAGAATTCGAAAGCCATCGTCATCGATGCGTGCCGGCATGTCATCCGCTGTCAGAAAACAGAGCTGTCGCTGGCGACCCGGCCCGTCCTGTTCGCCCTCGCCCGCGCACTCGGCGAAGCATGGCCTGCGGATGTTTCGCGCGAAACGCTGCTGGCGCGCGCATTCCGCGCCAGACATGCCGATGACTCCCATCGCGCGCGGCTCCGCGTCGAGATGGGACGACTGCGCAAACTGCTTGCGCCGCTGGCCGAGGTGAACGCGACCAAGCCCGGTTTTGCGCTGGTACTGCGCCGCGCCCGCGACGTCGTCGTGCTGGCGCGGCCGGTCGAGGAAGAACACGCCGCAGTGCTCGCGCTTCTCGCCGATGGAGAAGCCTGGTCGAGCTCTGCATTGGCGCTGGCGCTCGGCACCAGCCAGCGCAGCGTTCAGCGGGCACTCGACGAACTGGCGGTGGAGAATAAGGTGCAGCCGCTCGGTCGCGGTCGAGCACGCCGCTGGACGTCGCCATCCCTGCCAGGACTCGCGACGATGTTGTTACTCCCGCCGCCGCTGCCGGATCACTAGGGTCATCGTCACATCATCAAGGAGAGTTACATGACCAACTCAGCAGCCGAAATCATCCGCGAATATGGCCCCTTCGAGGGTGTCGACGGCGTGCACGGCGTCACCTATGACGGCACGCAGGTCTGGTTCGCATCCGGCGACAAACTCCACGCACTCGATCCCGCAAGCGGCAAGACGGTGCGCGCCATCGACGTCGCCGCTCATGCCGGCACGGCATTCGACGGCAAGCATCTGTTCCAGATCGCCGAGGACCGTATCCAGAAGATCGATCCGGCGACCGGCCGCGTGCTGAATACCATCCCTGCGCCCGGCGGCGGTGCCGACTCCGGCATGGCCTGGGCCGAAGGCACGCTGTGGGTAGGACAATATCGCGAGCGCAAGATTCACCAGATCGATCCCGACACTGGAAAGATCCTGCGCACCATCGAGAGCAACCGCTTCGTCACCGGCGTCACCTGGGTGGACGGCGAACTCTGGCACGGCACCTGGGAAAACGACGAGAGCGACATCAGGCGCGTCGATCCGCAAACCGGCGAAGCGCTGGAGAAGCTCGCACTGCCGGCAGGCAGTGGCGTCTCCGGCCTCGAGTCAGATGGTGCCGATCAGTTCTTCGCCGGCGGCGGAGCCAGCGGCAAGGTACGCGCGATCAGGCGGCCGAAGCGGAAGTGATCGGTAGCGTGAGCCGCGTCCCGTCGCGGCTCACTTCTTCCCCTGCGGATAGATCGTCTCGCCCTTCTTCAGCATCTCGACGAAGGCCGCAATCCGCTTCTTGCGGCCGGCTTCGGTCTTCATGTTGTGGACCCGAAATGCCAGCGAGAAGCGGTTCTGGGCGCTGAGCTTAGCCAGCATCGCACGGGCTTTCGGCTCGGCGTCGATCGCGGCCTGCAGATCGGCGGGGATCGCCATGTCCTTGCCGCTGCCATAGGCGCGATCCCAGCGGCCATCGGCCTTCGCCGCCTCAACATGGACAAGGCCGTGCTCGGTCATGCGCTCCTCCTCGACGAGGCGCGCAATGTTGTCGACATTGATCTTGCTCCAGACGCTCTTTTTGCCGCGCGGCGAATAGCGCTGCAGAAAGCTCGTCTCGTCCAGTCCCTTGCGGATGCCGTCGATCCAGCCCCAGCACAGCACGACATCAATCGCCTCCTTCGGCGTGATCGATGCGAGGCCGGATTTCAGCTTGTGAATCTTGATCCAGACCTCACCGGCCTTGTCGTGGTTCTTGCCGAGCCATTTATAGAAGGCGTCAGCGTTCTTAAACTCGCGCACATTCGCGGGATCGACTTTGACGGGTGCCATGCTCTGTCCTGACCGCTGCGCGCTGCGTTAGCGCGCGTCCAGCCCCATCTGCCAGAAATCAGCTTCCAGCCGCGACGCCTGGCCAAACAATTTGGCGAGCTCCGTAAAGCGCCGCTCGGTCATCGCACGCGCGGCGAGATCGTCGAGATGGCGGCGCGCTTTCACCGCGATATCCTGATAGGCCTCGCCGGCATATTCGCCGATCCATTCGCGATACGGATGATCGCCAAGTGCATCGGCACCGTCCGGCGCGAGCTTCTTGCCTATCTCGGCGTAACCGATCACGCAGGGCGCCAGCGCCACATGCAGGTCGAGCAGATCGCCGGCGGCGCCGCAATCCAGCACGAAGCGCGTATAGGCCACCGTCGCCTGCAGCTCGGGCGCAGCCTCGATATCGGCCGGCGACAATCCCCACCTCCCGCACAGTTTTACGTGAAGCTCCATCTCGCCGAGAATGGCCGCAAGTCCGCCTTGGGCCGCCTTCATGTCGTCAAGCGAGCGGCTCTTGTACGTCGCCAGCGCATAGGCGCGCGCGAACTGGATCAGGAACAGATAGTCTTGCACCAGATAGGTGCGAAACGCGGGCTCAGGCAGCGTGCCGGCGCCGAGTTGGCGGACGAAACTATGATCGACATAGCTGGACCAGTCATCGGCCGCAGCGGATTTGAGACGATCAAAAATATCCATGCGCATTCCAATTCACGCGTTCATCCGTCGACTGCCCTGCGTTGCTCTACGCCACTTTGTGGCATAGGGCAGCACGAACATATAGAGACCGCTGAACATCAACAGAAACAGCGGTGGCAGCGGCGAGAAGGTCACGCAGGCTGGCGGCTCGCCAAATCCGCGGACAGCGAAATTGGCGATGACCGTCACGGTGAAGGCCAGCGAGAGCCAGCGGTGTGCGTATCTGATCCATAGGCTCATGTTGAGTAACCCTCAGTGCAAATACGGAAGTGGCGTGAGATTCTGTGTCGGCCGAATTCAGTCCAGTCGCGCCAGAAGCTGCTCCATCGACGCCAGGAAGCGCGGCCATCCGAACTTGGCGCCCTGATAGGCTTGCTCCTGATCCGGTCGGAAGCCGATCTGCTCCATCCGCAGCAGCGTCCCGTTGCTCGAAGGTGTAAGGGTCCAGGTCACGACACTCTCGAGACCCAAGGCCTCCCACGTGTAAGCGAGCTTTTGGTTCGGCTCGACTTCCGTGACCCGGCAAGCGACCACGCCCCAGTTTGCGCTCAGATCAAAACGATGCCCGATGACGGGCTTGAAATCGTTTTTCATCAGCCACTCAGCGATCAGATGCGGCTGGGTCAGCGCGCGCCAGAGCTTTTCCGGCGCGTGGCCAAATTCCCGCTCGACGACGACAGAACGTGTTTCGGCTGCAGTATTGGTCAATTGTCCATCCTCTTCAGCAGTTGTTCGAGATCGCCGAACCGGCTCTCCCAGAACCCGGCCATCTGGCTGGTCCAGTCGAGCAGCGGCGCCAGGGCCGCCGGTTGCGATCGATAATGTGTCTGACGGCCGCTCTGGCGATCGAGCACCAGCCCCGCCTGCTTCAGCACGCCGAGATGTTTGGAGACCGCCGGCTGCGAGACGCCGGCTTGCGCGGTCAGTGCCGCGACGGTCTGCTCCCCGTCACGGCAGAGCCGTTCGAAGATCGCGCGCCGGGTCGGATCGGCGAGCGTCTTGAAGAGCACATCGAAGGTGTTCGGCATCGCAATCCATAACCCGTCAGCTATCGATTAGATCAATAACCGGCGAGCTATGGATTGGTCAAGCGCAAATTGGATGGAAGGGAGTTTTCGGGATCGCGCAAAGCGCGGGCGTCGTCCGAGGCGGCCGATCTACTTGCCGTCGTCGAGGCTTACCAGCACCGCCGCATTGGCGATGAGGATGCCGTCGCCGCCGCTCTCGGCCGGAATATCGAGACCGCCTTTGACTGCGGTCACGGTCACAGTGCCGTAAGGCAATTCCTTCGCGACCGCCGCCGTGTCGACGTCGTCCGGATTCGGCACCGCGATGGTCACATCGACGAACATGTCATGCGGCGTCTTGCCGACCATCCGGAAGAAGCCAACGCTGGAATGCCGGATTGCATCGGAGACCGCGCGCTTCGCAGCCTTGGTGGCATCGCGACCGTGAACGTCGACGCCCATGCCCATCTCGGTGATACAGCGCACACGTGCCATTCATTGCCCTCTTCGCTCATCCAGAATTGTGTCGATGCCGAGTTAAGCAATCTCGCGCGACTTACACCAGCCGTCTGCTCGCCAGTTGCAATCAGCGACCAGCCAATGTGCAACCCCGGCTGCGGCGGAATTCTGCCGAGCGCACGGACGGTGACCAATTCACTGCCCTGCGTCTTGGCGATGAACATGCTCTTGGTCGCATAGTGGTTCGCATCGATGGTGACCGTTCCAGTCGGCGACGGGATGGTGAGCCCTGCCAGTGCATCCACGATCGCTTCCTTGTCGACACGGCCCACTTTCTCGATCGCAGCCTTGAGCGCGATCAGCGTGTTGTAGTGGGTCATGACATAGTTCGACACCAGCACGTCATTGCCGGCTGAGGCCCGCACCCTGGCGACGAACGCCTTCATCTCCGGCGCGTCGCTGGTCGCCAGCGACGGCACGACGGTGATCATGTTCTGGCCCTTGCCCTTGAAGATGCCGAGATCAATCTCGGACAATCCCAGGAATGCAACCGTGGTCTCCTTGAACAAGCCCTGATCATCGGCCTGCCGGATGAAATCGATGCCGTCACCCTTCAGCGCGAACAGCAGCACCTTCGGTTTGGCCCCCGCCACCTGCTTGATCAGCGGCGTGAAGTCCGTCTCGGTCCCCTGCGTATATTGCGTGCCGACGATGGTGCCGCCGAGCTTCTCGATCAGCGGCTTGGCGATATCGAACATCTGGTGCGGCCAGACGCGATCGGCGCCGAGCAGGAAATAGGTGTTGCCGACAGCCTCGTTCACATAGGGCAGCAACTGGCCGAGATCCTGGTTCGGCACCGTGCTTAACGAGAAGATGTAGCGGCTGCATGTACCGCCTTCGAAATTGGTGGCGTAGAGCAGCGGCGTCTTCGTGCTCTCGGCAAGGGGCCTGATCGCATTGAAGTTGGCCGAGGTGACAGGGCCGATAACCGCCACGACGCCGCTGTCGATCACCGACCGCATCGCGCTCTCGGCGGAGGCCGGCCGGGTCTTGTCATCGACATAGATGACCTCGAGCGGCCTGCCGAAAATGCCACCCGCCGCGTTGATCTCCCTGGCAGCGAGATCGAGCCCGAGTTTTGCTTGCTCACCATAAAGTTCGACACCGCCGGAAAACGGCAGCACCGCGCCGACACGGATGGGATCCGCCGCCAGCACTGCGGAGCCAAGCGCCAAAGGCCCTAGCAGGAATGCGAGCGTCATGACTCGTGCGACAAGTAATTTCATGCGCGCTTCCCTCTGCCATGAGCTGCGCGGTCGGCGCACCTGGACTCGCGGTCATGATTGCCCCGGAAAGATCGCAGCGCGCAAGAGCCGATCAAGACTCTGCCTGCTCAGGGCAACGCGGTCGACCTGGGCACGGGTACAGCAGGCGCGGGAGCGTCAGTGACTGGCGCGACAGGCAGCGGGGTTTCAGTTACGTCCGTTACGGGAGCGGCAGCCACGGGCGCGACACTATCAGGGACAATCGACACAGGTGCTCCAGCAACAGGAGCCGGCGTGATTGCCACTGGCGCACCTGCTGCAGGAGCGTCGCGAGCCACAGGGACAGGCGCAACCACCGGAGGGACTGCGGCATCGATCATCGGCTTGCAGAGCATCACGGCCGCAGCCGCTGAGGTCAATGCCGCCAGACTCTGGAGCTCCGGCGCTTGTCGGGAGTCCCCTGCCACGGCGGCCGCTTCGTCGCGAAGCCTGGCGTTGCAGTCGCAGTTAGGAATGCCGCTCGCCGGTGTGCAGGCATCGTGATTCATGCAGGCGAGATCGAGGGCATCGATGGGCGGTTTGCCCGGCCGGTTGCCGGCACCGCAGTAATTGCCATGAATCAGCGTCGCGCCGTCAGTGGCGACAGCCGGATTGCTGCGCGCGGCCCGCGCGCCAGACGCCCGCTCCTGCGCATACAGAGGCGCCGTTGCGACGACGATGCATGACATCGACAGCGCCGCACACCAGCAGCGCAGCCACGGAGCGATGGACAAGGGTTTTATCATTCTGGAGGGGTCCGCCTGGCGCCGACGGAAGATGTCGGCCGCCAAGCATACGCCCAACCTGCCCCAAGGTTCCCGACCGGGTTCCCTCGGGTTCCACGAACCCTGATGGTCAGCCCGCCATCAGTTCCGTCGCCAGCGCCACATAGGCCGGCAGCGTTACCGGATCGTTGGCGGCATTACCGGCGACCGGATGCGAGGCATAGCGCGCGATCACCATCTCGGCCTTCGGATCGATATAGAGCCCCTGCCCGTAGACGCCGCGTGCCATATAGGCGCCGTGTTCATTATGGGTCACCCACCACTGGTTGCGATAGGACGCGCCAGGCAGCGTGGTGTAGCCGGCCGGCTTGAACTTGGCGGGATCGGCGCCGCGTTCGATGTCCTCGACCACTGCGCTAGGCACGATCTGGCGGCCATTGAAGCGCCCGTGATTGCGCATCACCTCGCCGAAGCGCGCGAGATCGCGCAGCGTCGTCGACAGCCCGCCGCCACCGCTCTCGGTGCCAATGCGGTCGACGTGATAATGCGCGTCCTCCTCCGCCCCCATCGGCGCCCAGATGCGCTCCGACAACAGATCGGACAGCGTCATGCCGCTGGCACGGCGGACGATCCAGGCCAGCACGTCGGTGTTGACGGTCTTGTAGGCGAAGGCCTTGCCATGCTCGCCCTGCTTCTGCTGCGTGCAGAGAAAGGCGAAGATGTCGCTCGCGCCTTCGTAATCCGGAGGGATCGGCGCCATGCCATTGGCGCGCCGCAGCCCCCACACATCGGAATTCTTGTCGGTATAGACCTCGGTGTATTTGAGCCCCGTGGTCATATCCATGACTTCATGCACGCGCGCATCACCAAAGGCCGTGGCCTTCAACTCCGGCACATAGTCGGTGACCGACGCCTGCGGATCGATCTTGCCTTCGGCTACCAGAATGCCGGCCAGCGTGCCGGTAAACGACTTGGTCACCGACATCGCAATATGCGGCTTGTGCGGCTTCAGCGCGCCCGCATAGCGCTCGTAAATCAGTTTGCCCTTGTGCAGCACCGCGATGCCATCGGCATAGGTCTCGTCAAACATTTTTGCGAAGGTCATCGGCCGGCCGTCCATCGTGACTGATTTGGACGCACCAATGTCACGCTCCGCGCGCGGCAGCGCCGATGCCGGCCCCGCGCCGCGCCAGACATTCACCGTCGGCACCAGCTGGCGGACATTGCTCCAGGCCCAGCGCAGCTCGGGAAAGTTGCGGAACGAGCCGTTGTGAAACTGAATGAGCTTGTCCTGCGCCGGCGGAAAGCCCTTCATCCAGCCGAGCGTCTCGGGATCGGTCTCGGCGGCGGTGGGGACGTGGTTCGGTACAGGCGCGTCAGACATGAAGGGGCTCCGGTAAGGCGGCAAGTAAGTTGGTCGTAACATGCGAGGCGGCGGGACACATCAAACACAACAGCCGGGCTGCATTCGGCAACTGCATGTCGCAAGTTCGCTCAAGGCAGTCAGCCCAGATTGACGCATGTGCCCCGAACACTTCAGCCGAGCCACAAAACCCGATACTCGGGCTTCATGGGACCAACAGCAGCTTGCCGGTCGTTTTGCGATTCTCCATGTCAGCGTGAGCCTTCGCTGCGTCCGCTAAGCGGTACTCTCCGCCGATGTGGAGCTTGAGCTCTCCCGTCGCGATCCAGTTGAACAGCCGCTCCGAACGCGCGCGCAGCAGTTCGGGCGTGTGGATGTGATCGAAGAAGGTCGCATAGCCGATCTTGATGCTCTTCGGCAGGCTCATGATGTCGAGCGGTCCCGGCCCACCAAGCACCGGGCCATACCAGCAGAACGTACCAGACCGACGCAGCACATCGAGCGAGCCCTGGAAGGTCGTCGGCCCGGAGCCGTCATAGACGACGTGCACGCCCTGGCCGTCGGTCAGGCGTAGCGCCTCCTCGGCAAACCGGCCTTCGGTATCGATGATCACATGGTCGGCGCCAGCTTCCCTGGCTGCAGCGACCTTCTCCTGCGACGATACACGTCCGATGACATGGCCGCCCCGCAATTTGATGATCTGGGTCAGCAGCAGTCCCACGCCGCCCGCCGCCGCATGGACGAAGGCGATGTCGCCGCGCTGCACCGGATAGAAGTCCGTGGCGAAATGGCTGGCAGTGAGACCCTGCATCATCACCGACGCAGCGGTGCGATCATCGATCGCGTCAGGAATCGGCACCAGCGACGCGACAGGAATCGCGATCCGCTCCGCATAACTTCCGGGCGCGTAAACCCAGGCGACGCGCTGGCCGGGCTCGATGCCTTCGACACCATCCCCGACTGCCAGCACACGCCCCACCCCCTCGACGCCCAAAATCTTGGGATTCGGAACCTCGGTCCAAGCCATGCCCTGACGCACGCCGATGTCCATGAAGTTCACCCCTGCCAAGACGACCTCAACCAGCGCCTCGCCCGGTCCAGCCAGAGGGTCCGGACGTTCGACATATTCCAGCACCTCGCGACCGCCCGTTCCGGTCATCACAACAGCTCTCATCACTTGCTCCTTTATTGAACGATCGTTCCTAAATTTTCCAAAAAAAGGGACTATCGCAGTCCCCTCATGGCCATGTCGGCCAGACCGGTCAAAGCCGCACGCGCGGCGCCGCCCCTTCCGGCGACGCGGATGCCGGCGATATTCGCGATCAGAAATTCCGAGGTCGCTTCGGGGTCGAGGCCGCCGGCGACATCGCCTTCACGCTGCGCATCGCGAACGCGCGCTGCGATGGCAGCTCGCAAGCTTTTCGCCAGCACTCCATTGATCTTCTGGAGGTCAGGTTCGGACACGCCGAATTCATAGATCGAGCCAACGCCAAGACATGGACGATCGGCTGTTTTCACGACACGGCGCAACATCGCGCCGATGCCATCGATCGCGCGCGGTCCGCTTCGGAGCGCGTCGATATGTGCAGCACATTCGCCCATTCCATAGCGACGCACGGCGGCGCAATAAAGCTGCCACTTGTCGCCGAAGGCAGCGTAAAGGCTCTGTCGCCCGATCCCCATTGCATCGACGAGCATCTGGGCCGAACTGCCCTCATATCCATGCCCGCTAAAGACATTGATCGCGCCGTCGAGCGCGGCGTCCGTGTCGAATTCCCGTGGTCTGGCCATAAACGGCAAGATACCAATTCAGGAACGAATGTTCAATAATTTTATAGCGCCGCGGGAAATGAATTCGATAAACCGGCCGGCGCCGCTGCAGCGGTCCTAGAAAGCCGCCCTGAGGGATTCCTATCAGCCACCCGACGCAGCGGTGAAAACCGCCAATTGAGCGGCGAAAGCATGCTTGTAGGCAGGCCGGGCTTCGCCGCGGGCGACATAGGCGGAGAGGTTGGGATATTCATCCAGTAGGCCGGACGCCCCCAACCTGAGCAACACCGACACCATCAGCAGGTCACCGGCACTGAACGCACCGTCGAGCCAGTCGGCATCGCCAAGGCGCTTGGAAAGTTCGCCCAGCCGCCCGCGGATGCGGTCCTTGACCATCGCCAGACGCTGCTCATACCAGGTCTTGTCGCGTTCCAGGAGCGTGACGATGAGGAGATCGACGATCGGCGGCTCGACCGTATTGAGTGCGGCAAACATCCACGTGACTGCCCGCGCACGGGCGTTCGCATCATCTGGCAGCAGGCCTACATGGCCCTCTGCGATATGGAACACAATCGCCCCTGACTCGAACAGGACAAGATCGCCTTCCTCGTAGGTCGGAATCTGCCCGAAAGGATGACGCGCCCGATGCGGAGGTCCCTTCATCTCATCGAACGAAAGAAATCGAACGTCGTAAGGCTGGCCTACTTCTTCGAGCGCCCAGCGAACGCGCATGTCCCGGGCCAATCCCCTGCCGCGATCGGGCGACCGTTCAAAGGCGGTAATGGTGGGGTTCATAGGCAGACTCCCGGCAAATGCATGACGCTATCCAGTGTGACTTGGGCCACGACGATAGTTTTCCACATCGTCTCTCTCGGCTTTTCGTCTCCCGAGGACGCATGACGGGCGAACTTCCCGACACATGCAGGCATTTTTCTCGCGGGCAGCCGCCGTATGGACGGCGAGGCTGGACTATCTTCGCGAGCGGCAGCGGATCGCCAGGCGGGTCCGGGGAATGGGTATCGCCCAACGAACGCCTCCGGCCGGCGGTTTCATAGACCTATTGCAACACCATCTCGACGCGGCGGTTGCGGGCGCGGCCATTTTCATTGGCATTGCTGGCAAGCGGCGCGTAGTTTGCCACGCCGGATGCAAACAAGCGCTTGCCATCGATCTTGTAGTTGCGAGTCAGGTCATCGATCACCGCCTGCGCGCGCCTTCGACAGCGCGAGGTTCGCATCCAGCGCACCCTGATTGTCGGTATGACCGACGATGAACACATTCGCGCCGGCATTGGCTTGCAGCACACGCGCCATTTCGTCGAGTTGCGGTTTGGACTCGGGCTTGATCGTCGCCTTGCCGGTGTCGAAGAACAGCCCGTAGAGGGCCACCCTCCCCTCAGCCTGCAGGCCCTTCGCGAGCGCCGCCGCATCCACAGTCACCTTACCGCTATCCATCGCCTTCGGTTCGACGATCTCCACGACTGTGGCGACGTATTTGTTGGCAAGCGCGATGGTGCCTGGCTTCGCTGATAGGACCGCCACATGCAGCGTGGTGCCAGATGCGTTCAACGTTCCGTACCAATAGCGCTCGCTGCCAGTCTCCTGCCATTGTTGCAACAGCGTGATCGGAGTCCAGCCTTCCAGCGACACCTTGGCCAGCTGCGGATTGGCAGGCAGGTCGCGGAGCGGTTTGAAATTCCGCCGACCGCAGTTGTCGGCGCACGCATCCAGCTTCGATGCACCGGCGCGCTCAAGCGCCTGCTCATAGTTGCGCTGCACTTCGAGCACCGACTTGCCGGCGGGCGCGAGATAGAACAGCCGCGTCACCCGTCCCTCAAGCTTGACGACATCAGTGTCTCCGGAGGGAATGCTGGCCTGATCGAAGGTCTTCGCATCCTGGGTGACGAGCCACGATCCGGCATAGCGGCTGAGCACGGCATGATCGCGCGCATTCGGCGCGTCGGCAGGCATGCTCTGCGCCATGGCAAGGGAAGCTGAAGCAAGGAGACCAAGAACAGACAGCAGACGGATAAAGCAGGCGCGCATCGGGACCCTCTCAGGCCAGAATGTTAGCGGAATGCAGATTGCTGCGGAGTTATGTCAGAGACGCCATTTTCGGAACAGCCGTTTTTCCCGTCACTCCCACTCGATCGTCCCGGGCGGCTTGCTCGTAATGTCATACACCACGCGATTGATGCCCGCTCGCGTACCAGCCCCGCGGCGCGGCAGATGTTCACCTGCCGCGCCAATTTTTGAACAGCTCTCGCTGCTCGCCCTTAGTAGTGGACGGACGCCCCCATCGCACCGATCTTGGGCGGAGCGAACTTGGTCAGGTCGATGCCTTCGACGGCGGCCTTGTATTCCTCGGCGCTCGGCGTGCGACCAAGGATCGCCGACAACACCACGACCGGGGTCGAGGCCAGCAGCGATTCACCCTTCTTCTCGGCGGTGTCTTCCACGACGCGGCCCTGGAACAGGCGGGTTGAGGTCGCCAGAACGGTATCGCCCTTCTCCGCCTTTTCCTGGTTGCCCATGCAGAGATTGCAGCCCGGACGTTCGAGATACAGGATGTTCTCGTAGGCGGTGCGGTTCGCGGTCTTCGGCTTCACGTCGTCGAATTCGAAGCCGGAATACTTCTGCAGGATTTCCCAGTCGCCTTCAGCCTTCAACTCGTCGATGATGTTGTAGGTTGGGGCGGCGACGACCAGCGGCGCGTTGAACGCGACCTTGCCTTCGGCCTTCTCGATGTTCTTGAGCATCTGGGCGACGATCTTCATGTCGCCCTTGTGCACCATGCACGAGCCTACGAAGCCGAGGTCCACCTTCTTGGTGCCGCCGTAATAAGAAATCGGACGGATCGTGTCGTGGGTGTAGCGCCGGGATACATCGGCATTGTTCACGTCGGGATCGGCGATCATCGGCTCGTCGATGATATCAAGATCGACGACGACTTCGGCGAAGTATTTCGCATTGGCGTCCGGCGTCAGCGCGGGCTTCTCGCCCGAACGGATCTCGGCGATGCGCGCATCGGCCTTGGCGATCAGGCCCTTCAGCGTGCCCGCGGCATTGTCCATGCCCTTGTCGATCATGATCTGGATGCGCGACTTGGCGATCTCCAGCGACTCGATCAGCGTGTCGTCCTGCGAAATGCAGATCGACGCCTTAGCCTTCATCTCGGCCGTCCAGTCGGTGAAGGTGAAGGCCTGGTCGGCCAGCAGCGTGCCGAGATGGACCTCGATGATCCGGCCCTGGAAGACGTTGTCGCCGCATTGCTTGAGCATCTGCGCCTGGGTCGCATGGACCACGTCGCGGAAGTCCATATGCGGCTGCATCGCGCCCTTGAACGTCACCTTGACCGATTGCGGGATCGGCATCGTCGCCTCGCCGGTCGCCAGCGCCAGCGCCACGGTGCCGGAATCGGCACCGAAGGCCACGCCCTTGGACATGCGGGTGTGGCTGTCGCCGCCGATGATGATCGCCCAGTCATCCACGGTGATGTCGTTCAGCACCTTGTGGATGACATCGGTCATCGCATGATAGCTGCCCTTGGGATCGCGCGCGGTGATCACGCCGAAATTGTTCATGAAGCTCATCAGCTTCGGAATGTTGACCTGCGCCTTCTTGTCCCACACCGATGCCGTGTGGCAGCCCGACTGATAGGCGCCGTCGACGATCGGCGAGATGACGGTGGCCGCCATCGCTTCCAGCTCCTGCGCGGTCATCAGGCCGGTGGTGTCCTGCGAGCCGACGATGTTGACCTTGACGCGCACGTCCGAGCCCGCATGCAGTACCTTGCCGCCGAGCACGCCCACGGCGTTGCGGTTGAAGATCTTCTCGACCGCGGTCAGGCCCTGGCCTTCGACCGAGATCTCCTTGTTCGGAGCGAAAACCGGGGTCGGCTCGACGCCGAGCGTTTCGGCGGCAAAGGTCTGCAGCTTCTTGCCAAACACGATGGCATAGGAGCTGCCGGCCTTCATGAACTCCATCTTCTGCGGCGTGAAGGCGGCAGCGACGTCGACCAGTTCCTTGCCGTTTTCGTCACGCAGCTTCTTGCCCTTGGCATCGAGCGTCAGGACGGTGCCGGTATCGACCGCAAATTTCTGCTCGAGGACCGGGTTTCCGTCGTTGTTGAGGATCGGCTTGCCGTCCGCGTCGAGTTTCTTGACCCAGTTCTTGAGATTGACGCCGATGCCGCCGGTGACGTCGACGGTGGTCGCAAAAATCGGCGAGATGCCGTTGGTGCCGGCGACGACCGGGGCGAAGTTGACGAAGGGCACATAGCGGCTGGCCGGCTTGCCGGTCCACAGCGCCACGTTGTTCACGCCCGACATGCGCGACGAGCCCACGCCCATAGTGCCCTTCTCGGCGATCATCATCACGCGCTTATCGGGATGCTGCTTCTGCAGCGCCACGATTTCCTGCTGCGCCTGCGGCGTCATCATGCACTGGCCGTGCAGCTCACGGTCCGAACGCGAATGCGCCTGGTTGCCCGGCGACAGCAGGTCGGTCGAGATATCGCCTTCGGCGGCGACGTAGGTCACGACCTTGATCTCGTCCGCGACGTCCGGGAGCTTGGTGAAGAACTCGGCCTTGGCATAGCTCTCGAGCACGCCCTTAGCGACGGCATTGCCCGCCTTGAAGGCATCGCGCAGCCGGAACATGTCGGCGTCGTAGAGGAAGAACTGGGTCTTCAGAACTTCACCGGCCTGCTTCGCAAGCCCGGTATCACTGCCGAGCGTGACGTCGAGCAGCACGCCGATCGAGGGGCCCCCCTTCATGTGCGACAGCAGTTCCAGCGCGAAGGTCGGCGTGATTTCCGGGACGATCGCCTCACCGAGGATAATCTCCTTCAGGAACGCGGCCTTGACGCCTGCGGCGCTCGTGGTGCCCGGCAGGGTGTTGTAGATGAAGAATTTAAGGGCGTCGGCGCGGTATTCGCTGCCGTTGTCCTTGATCAGGGCGATGATTTCGCCGGTGAGCGCGCCGTCGTCGATCGGTTTGGGAGCGAGGCCTTGAGCTTTTCTGCTTTCGATTTCAGCGAGGTAATCTGAATAGAGGCTCATCGTCATCCCAACGTCATGAGGTGGTTGACGCTGGAAACGCAGCGCCACCAACCGTTATTGTTAAAACCGGTCTAAAGGCGAATTCGGCTTCGAGTACGTCAATCGCGACCGACTGACAAGATACTGCATTGCAGTAAAAATAGCCCTTTAAATTCAGCGTTCAACGGTCAAAACATGACGGCAGGCATGCTTGCCGGGCTGAAATGCTGGTTCTCACCCGACCTGTCGCAAAGAAACTCCCCGAAGACACGTCCGAAATGTCGGTCTGACCCGCCACCGTCAGCAAATTGGTGGTCGGCGACCCGCCGCGCGTCAGTCGCGCGATACGGACAGCCCCGCGAGCAGCGGCGCGTAGGCGGCGAGCCTGCCGGATACGAACTCAGTAAAGAGCCGCACGCGCTTCGTCTTGCGTGTCTCCCCCTGAGTGAGAAGCCAGAGCGTCCCATGCATGGGCAGGTCGGTGCCCGGCACCCTCACCAATAGAGCGTCAGCATCTCCGACGAAGCACGGCAGTTTTGTCATCCCGATCCCTTGCCGTACAGCAACGATCTGCGTCTCGGCGTCCGGGGTCCTGAACGGAACTCCCGTGGTGTGAACCTCTCCCTCGCGCGCCCAGGCCGGGAGTCCATGATTGTCTATGACGATCCACCGCATGGGATCAGGCGTGCCCGCACGCCACGCGGCCAGTCGATCGCGAGACATGTAGACACCGCTGAACAGCCCCGGTCCCTTCAGGCCGTGAAGATTGAGCGGGAGAGTCTTGCGGTCGGCAACAATGCGGATCGCCACGTCGGCCTCCCGGTTGGTCAGATTTGCCACCTCGCCGGTCGACATGATTTCCATCTCGATGTCCGGATGCATACGCGCGAAATCGGCGAAATCCGGCATGAGCAGGTGTGTCGCGAGGAACGGTGGAAGCGTCACCCGCAAAAGCCCGCGCGCGCTCTGGTCGCGACCGAAGATGCGCGTCTCCAGCAAATGCGACGACGCTTCCATCTGGTCCGCGAACTCGAGAACCTCCTCGCCCGCAGTCGTCAGGCGGTAGCCCGAAGGCAGCTTTTCGAACATTTGCACCCCGAGGCGTGCCTCGAGCTGGGCGATGCGTCGCAACACGGTCGCGTGGTTCACACCGAGGCGCTCGGCGGCAGCCCGCACGGAGCCTCCGCGCGCGACGGCAAGAAAGTAGCGAACGTCATCCCAGTCGATCATGGTGCAATCTCGCACCGCACGGTGCGCCTTCCAAAGCCCGTATCTAACACATCGAACAGCGGTACGGGCGGTTCTCACAGGCTTTGCCGGCAAGCGCGACCTAATTCCGACCGGCGGACATCGATCGCCGCGGCTGGCGTTAGTCGTCCAGCCGGATCGATTTCGCACCACCGATGTGCGCGCTTCCGCACTCAACGCCTGACGCCGGCAGACCCATCTCCAGGTTCTCGGGGACAGTCCCGACACCACGACAGGAGAAGTTATGGGAAAGCTAGACGGTAAGGTTGCAGTCATCACGGGTGGATCGAGCGGCATGGCGCTGGCGAGCGCCAAGCTGTTCGTCGAAGAAGGCGCCTATGTGTTCATCACGGGCCGGAGGCAGGAGGCGCTCGACGAGGCCATCAAGCTGATCGGTCGGAACGTGACCGGCGTACGCGGCGACGCGGCCAATCTCGACGACCTCGACCGCGTGTTCGATACGGTCAAGCGGGTCAAGGGTAACATCGATATCCTGTACGCGAGCGCCGGCACGGGCGAAGCCGTCCCACTGGGCGAAATTACCGAGCAGCATTTCGATGCGACCTTCGGCCTGAACGCGCGCGGCACGCTCTTTACTGTTCAGAAGGCGTTGCCGCTGTTCAACGACGGCGGATCGATCTTCATGACCGGCTCAGTGGCTTCGCTCAAAGGTTTTCCCGGTTACAGCGTGTATGCGGCGAGCAAGGCGACGCTGCACGCATTCGCACGCGGATGGCTCAACGAACTCAAGAGCAGGAATATCCGGGTGAACGTGCTGCACCCGGGACCGATCGCCACACCGATGCAGGACCAGGTTCTCACCCCGGAGGCGAAGCAGATGTTCGAATCCCTGATCCCGCGGGGAACGATGGGTCGCCCTGAGGAAATTGCGGCGGTCGCACTGTTTCTTGCGTCAGACGATTCAAGCTTCGTGAACGGGCTGGAGTTGTCTGTCGACGGCGGCTTCTCGGCGATCTGAAATCGCACCTCGTTCACCGCAGGACCTCTACGCGGGCGCCACCGCGGACCGAATAACCCCGGCGCCCTCGAAGGCCGTGAATCAATATCAAAACAAATCGGAGAAGATTATGAGCTACGCAATTGTAGGCTTCGGCAAGATAGGCCAGGCCCTCGCCCACGCCTTCGCCCGTAAGAACATCGACGTGACCGTCGCGAGCCGCCGGCCGCCCGAGGCATTGGCGCCGCAGGCCCGGGCGATTGGACCCGGGGTCGTCGCCAGGTCGCTGCGGGATGCGCTCGAGGCCGACACCATCATCCTGGCGGTCCCTTTCGCCGAGCATCGCGAGGTTGCGAAGATCCTGCCGAGCTGGGATGGCAAGACGGTCATCGACGCGATGAACCTGTTTCCGGGCCCCGACGAGCCGGACGGTCTCCCGGGCTCCGCCGTCGTCGCGAAGGCATTCACCGGCGCCAGGTTCGTAAAAGGCTTCAATCACCTGGGCGCAGCCGCCCTGGCGACCGATCCGGTCGTCGCGGGCGGGCACCGGGTCGTCTTTCTGTCTGCTGACGACGAGGACGCGATCGCTCCCGTGGCGGCCCTGGCCAAGCAACTCGGCTTCGCACCCGTCAAGCTGGGAAAGCTCAACGAAGGTGGCGCGCTGGTGCACGCACGCGGCCGCACCTGGGGCCAGCTCATCTTCCAGGATTTGTTCAAGAAGGAGCAGTGATCGATCGGCGACTGTGAGAATCGGTCGACCGCTGTCGATGGCCGAGGATGCGCCCTAGTGTCCCCGGCTATCCGGTGCTGCTCTATGATCAAAAGACTGATCGTCGACAGTTTTACCGTGTCGCCTCTGACTGGCTCACACTTCTGGACGGCAGCAAAATTTGTCGATCAACACACGCTCGGGCTCCGTGCCGGCGACGCGCTGCATCTTGCGATCTCTTGGGAGCATGGTGCCACGGTGCAGCAGCTGGATCAGCGATTGGCCGAAGCCGAGCCGGTGCTGGGCGTGATGACGAAGTTGCTGGCGTGACGGCAGCGCGCCCTGCCCCACCAATCATTCAAAACTGATAGCGGCGGATTCGGCGGAATACGCTTCGCTATTCGCTCCCGAAGAAGAAGCAAGGAGCGGCACTACCCCTCCAGCGCCCCAATCATCCCCACCCGCGTCGCATGCCGGCCGCCCTCGAACTGAGCGGTCAGGAACGCATCCACGATATCGAGCGCCAGCCCTTCGCCCACCACGCGCGCGCCAATCGACAGCATGTTGGCATCGTTGTGCTGGCGGATCATGCGGGCTGAGAATGTGTCGGCGCAAACGCCGCAACGGATGCCCTTTACCTTGTTCGCCGCCATCATGATGCCCTGGCCGGTGCCGCACAGGATGATGCCCAACCGGCAATCGCCGGAGGCGACGAGCCGCGCCGCCGCTTCGCCGTGCTTAGGATAGTGTGTGCTCTCCGGCGTCGTCGGTCCGATGTCGACCACCACCCAGCCATGCGCCGCGATATGAGCGGCAACGGCCTGTCGGAGCTGAATGGCGGCGTGGTCGCTGGAGAGGACGATGCGGTTGCTGCCTGTCATGGAGAAGTCGTCTCGTTTCCCGAAGCAATTTGGCGGCTTGGGCGAGTTGGATCAACTCCCCCTCACTCCCACTCGATCGTGCCCGGCGGCTTGCTGGTGATGTCATACACCACACGGTTGACGCCCTTGACCTCGTTGATGATCCGCGTTGCGGTCTCACCGAGGAACTTCATGTCGAAGGCGTAGAAGTCGGCGGTCATGCCGTCGGTGGAGGTCACCGCGCGCAGGCCGACAACGTACTCGTAGGTGCGGCCGTCGCCCATGACGCCGACGGTCTTCACCGGCAAGAGGACAGCGAAGGCCTGCCAGATGGTGTCGTAGAGATCGGCCTTGCGGATCTGGTCGATATAGACGGCATCGGCCTCTCTGAGGATATCGAGCTTTTCGCGGGTGATCTCGCCGGGGCAGCGGATCGCGAGGCCCGGTCCGGGGAACGGATGACGGCCGACAAAGATATCCGGCAGGCCGAGTTCGCGGCCAAGATCGCGCACCTCGTCCTTGAACAGTTCGCGCAAAGGCTCGACCAGCTTCATGTTCATGCGCGCCGGAAGGCCGCCGACATTGTGATGCGACTTGATGGTGACTGAAGGTCCGCCGGTGAAGGACACGCTCTCGATCACGTCGGGGTACAGCGTGCCCTGTGCGAGGAAGTCGGCGCCGCCGATCTTCTTGGCCTCGGCATCGAACACGTCGATGAACAGGCGGCCGATGGTCTTGCGCTTCACTTCGGGATCGGTGACGCCTTCGAGCTCACCCAAGAATGTCTTGGACGCATCCACATGCACGAGCGGGATATTGTAGTGATGCCGGAACAGGTCGACGACGGTCTTGGCCTCGTCCTTGCGCAGCATGCCGTGATCGACGAACACGCAAGTGAGCTGATCGCCGATCGCTTCATGGATCAGCACGGCCGCAACGGCCGAGTCGACACCGCCGGAGAGACCGCAGATCACCTTGCCCTTGCCAACCTGGGCGCGGATCTTCTCGATGGCTTCCTCGCGGAAGGCGCGCATGGTCCAGTCGCCGGTGAAACCGGCGATGTTGCGCACGAAGTTGCGGATCAGTTTGGCGCCGTCGGGCGTATGCGCCACTTCGGGGTGAAACTGCATCGCGTAGAATTTTCTGACATCGTCGGCGATGATCGAGATCGGCGAGCCTGGCGCCTTGGCAACGGCGCGAAAGCCGTCGGGCATCTTGGTGACGCGGTCGCCATGGCTCATCCAGACGTCGTATTTGCCACCCACTTCCCACACACCGTCGAACAGCGCGCAGGTGTCGGTGATCTCGATCGCGGCGCGGCCGAATTCGCGGTGATGGCCGGCTTCGACGGTGCCGCCGAGCTGCTGCGCCATGGTCTGCTCGCCGTAGCAGATACCCAGCACCGGCACGCCGGCGGTGAGGATCGACAGCGGCGCCGACGGCGCATTGTCGTCGAGCACCGAGGCCGGGCCGCCGGACAGGATCACGGCCTTCGGCTTCATTTCGGCGAAGGCAGCCTCCGCCTTGTTGAACGGCACGATTTCGGAATAGACGCCCTCCTCGCGGACACGCCGCGCAATCAGCTGCGTCACCTGAGAGCCGAAATCGACGATCAGAATCTTGTCATGCGCCGCGGCCACATGGGGTGACGGATCGGCGGGCGAAACGGAGCTTTTGCTGGGGGCTGTCATAGCGAGGAATTACGCGACTCACGGCGGGGTCGCAAGGCTGAAAAGGCTGTCATGGCAGCCCTGCACCGGCCTATCCCCGTCATTGCGAGGAGCCCTTGCGACGAAGCAATCCAGTCTTCGCTTGTGGCCTTCTGGATTGCTTCGCTGCGCTCGCAATGACGGCGGAGGGGTCTCAGCCTACCGGCTGGCGCTTCATCACCGACACGAAAAACCCGTCTGTTCCGGTCCGGCGCGGGGTCATCAGCAGGCCTTCCGGGCTCTGATACGTCGCGGCGGCGAAATCCTCGGCCTTGTCCCACAGCACCGACATCACCTGCGCCGGCGGCACCACCGAAAACTCCGGCTGCCGGGCGGTAAAGGCGCGGATCTGGTCGCGGTTTTCCTGCGGGAGTACCGAACAGGTCACATAGGCGATCCGCCCGCCCGGCTTCACCAGCGCCACCGCGCGGTCGAGGACCTCGGCCTGGTCCTTGATCCGGACCTCAAGGGCGCCCGGCCGCATCCGCCATTTGGCGTCGGGATTGCGGCGCCAGGTGCCGGTGCCGGTGCATGGCGCGTCGATCAGCACGAGGTCGGCCGAGTTGTGGATGTCGCTGAGCGTGTCGTCCGGGCCCTTCGGGGTGCGGATATCGGCATTGTGGATACCGGCACGCGACAGCCGCTCGTGGATCGGCGCGAGCTGGCGCTTGTCGGCATCGGTGGCGATCAGCCGGCCCTTGCCCTGCATCATCGCCGCCAGCGCCAGCGTCTTGCCGCCGGCTCCGGCGCAGAGATCGATGACCTGTTCGCCGGGTTTGGCGCCAGACAGCAGGGCCGCGAGCTGCGAGCCCTCGTCCTGAACTTCAATGCCGCCCTTGATGAAATCCTCCTCGGCATGGATGCCGGGATTGCGCGCATCGGCGCCGAGATCGATCCGCAGCCCCAGCGGCGACCACGGCGTCTCGGTGGCCCCGAGATGGCGCAGCGAGCCCAGCACCTTCTCGCGCTTGGCCTTCAGCGTGTTGACGCGCAGGTCCAGCGGCGCGCGGCTGGCCATGGCGGTGGCTTCCGCCACGCGATCGTCGCCGAATACATCGGCCAGCTGGCCGTCGAGCCATTCCGGATAATCGCCGGCGATATGCGCCGGTGCATCCGCCACCGTGCGCGACGCCAGCGCCGAACGCTCCGCGTCAGACAGCGGCGCCGGCGCAAAACCGCTGCCGTCACAGAGCGCGGCAATCGTATCGACATCCATCCTGCGCTCGGCCTTGAGCATGCCGAGCAGCCGCGCCCGCGACGTGTCGTCGTCCATGATCCAGGCGCTGGAGGCGCGCCGCCGCAGCACATCCCAGACCAGTCCGGAAATCCCGGCCCGGTCGCCGGAGCCGGCGAAGCGGTGCGCGGTGCCCCATTCCTTCAGCGCCTTGGCGGCGGGGACACGCTGGGTGTCGATAGCCTCGATCACTTCGATCGCGGCGGAGAGGCGGGCGGCGGGAGTCATGGCAATCTTTCGACGGAGAGAGGCGCGACGCCGCTCCCGATCAGATCAGGAGAAGCATCCGTAGCGCGAAGTAGAACCACATCGCCAACAACACAAGCGCGCTGGCGAGCCATGCCTCCGATCCCCGGCTATTGGCAATGAACCCGGCGCCCACGAAGCGGGCGATGACGAAGATCCAGGACAGGCAGACCAGCACCAGATCGATCTTGCGCAGCGGCAGGCCGATGGCGATCAGCGCATAGAACAGCAGGTCGAGCTGCGGAGCGGTATTCGGCAGATCGCCGGCGTCGTTGCGGCTCAGCAGGCCGCCGCGCCGGCCGGTCCAGAAGAACATGCCCAGCGTAATCGCCACCAGCACGAAGACCGGCAACAAAACCCATTGAATCGACATTGAAATTTCCTCAGCCATGGGAATTCAGGGCCGGAATTCAGAGCCGCACGGCACCCCGCTCGCGCTACAGACCCGCCCCTTGGAACATGACGATTAACCGGCTCAAGAGTTCCATATGAGTTCCATGCTGGTTCCATCACGGGTTCCATTGAACCGGCTGGGCCGCCCTCGACACCCATTTGCAGGCGCTGCCCGGCGGCGCGCCAACCTCAAGAGTTCTGCCCGTGAGCCCTGCCATGGCCTATCTCGATGCCCTCTTTGCGATGCTGACGCCCGGCGACCCGGACAGCTGGGCCGGCCTCATGATGTCCACCCTGGCTGGCGCCGCCGCAGCGCTCGCGGTGGCCATCCTGCTGAATCTCTATTTCCGAGCCCGGTATCGCTCGGTCCATGACGTGGTCCACCACGGCGTCGCGGCGCTGGCCGTGCTGGGCCTGCTGGCCTTCGCCGCCACCGACATGCGCCACACGGCACTGGGCTATCTCGGCATCAATCCGACCAGACCCGCTGTCGAATTCGAAATCCGCCTGCCCGACGCGGTCGCGGCGAAGATCATCGCGGAAGCCACGCAGATCGAATTGCATACCGACCGTAACCAGGCCCTCGCCGCCATCAGCGAAGGCCCGACTTTCACGAACAAGGGCGAGAGCATTCTCAGGGGTACGGTGCCGCTGAAATTTCGCACCGCGCAGCGTGTGATGATCGTGAACGTGCCGGGCGAAGCACCGCTGATCTTCAAACTGCGGCTGGCCGCAAGCCCGAGCCACTCGACTGAATTCAGCCCGTGGCATCTGGTCGATCAGGTGAGCGCCTCAGCCCGCGCAGGCAAGACGGCCCGCACCAACGACGGCTATGCGATCAGATATCGCGTGATCTAACCTTTCGGTCGCCCGAGCCATCTGACTGACATCCGAGATGGCTACACTCCCCGCCAGAGGAGTTCCCGCCATGTCCGAATTCCGCTTGATCCAGATCACCGATACGCATCTTAGCGCGGGCTTTCCGCAATTCGTCGCAAATTTCCAGCGCGTCTGCACGTTCATCGACGCGGCAAAGCCAGACCTCGTCATCAATAGCGGCGACCTTGCCTTCGATGGCCCGGGCCATCCCGATGACCTCGCCTTCGCCAGGTCACAGCATGACGCCCTTCCCGTCGCCTGCCGCTATCTGCCGGGCAATCACGACATCGGCGACAACCCGACTCTGGTCGCCCCGCCGCCAAGCCAGCTGATTTCCGAGCAGAACCGGCAGGCATTCGTGTCGGTCTTTGGACACGATCACTGGCGCTTCAACGCGGCTGGCTGGTGTTTCATCGGTCTGAACTCGTTGATCATGAATAGCGGGCTCGCCTGCGAAGAGGAGCAGTTCGACTGGCTCGCCTCGCAACTGGCGGGCCTGAACGGACGACCGCTGGCGCTGTTCATCCACAAGCCGCTATTTCTGAATGCCCCGGACGATCCGGAACTGACCGCAACGTCGATCCGCTACGTCCCGATGCCGGCGCGCCGGCGTCTCATAGATCTGCTTGACCCTGTCGATCTGCGGCTCGTCGCCTGTGGTCATGTCCACCAGCGGCGCGACTACATATGGCGCGGCGTCAGGCACATCTGGGCGCCCTCAAGCAGTTTCATCATTCGTCCGGAGGACAAGCAGGAGACGATCGGCGTCAAGGAAGTCGGGCTCGTCGAATACAGTTTCCAGCCCGGCGGCTTTGAAGTTCGCCACCGCCGCGCGCCGGGCCAGACTGACATCGATCTGTTCACCGTCATCAATGCGGACGGCACAGCGCGTACGTAAACCTGACGTCGTCCCCGCGCCGGCGGGGACGACGTCAGAGGCTAAATCTTGTCGGCGCCGACACGCACCAGCTGCTTGCCGAAGTTTTTGCCCTTCAGCAGCCCCATGAATGCCGTTGGCGCGTTATCGAGACCTTCGGTGACGTGTTCCTTGTACTTCACCTTGCCCTCGCGCACCCATTGCGACATGTCGCGCAGGAAGTCGCCATGCATCGAGGCGAAGTCGCGCACGATGAAGCCGCGAATATTGAGACGCTTGGTGAGCACGTTGCGCATCATCGCGCCGGCCCATTTCGGTGCTTCCGACGTAGTGTCGTTATATTGCGCGATCAGCCCGCATACCGGAATGCGTGCGAAGAAATTCAGCAGCGGAAACACCGCCTCGAACACCGCGCCGCCGACATTTTCGAAATACACGTCGATGCCGCCCGGGCATGCAGCCTTCAGCTTCGCCGGAAAATCCGGATCGCGATGATCGAGGCATTCGTCGAAGCCGAGCTCCTCCTTCACATAACGGCACTTGTCAGCACCGCCCGCGATGCCGATGGCACGTGCGCCCTTGATCTTCGCAATCTGGCCGACCGCAGAGCCGACCGCGCCGGAGGCTGCGGCAACGACCACTGTCTCGCCGGCCTGCGGATTTCCAATGGCAAGCAGGCCCGTATAGGCGGTCATGCCCGGCATGCCGAGAATGCCGACGGCCGTCGAGATCGGTGCCAGCGTCGGATCGAGTTTGCGCAGGCCTTTGCCGTCGGAGATCGCATGGGTCTGCCAGCCGGCATGGGCGAGCACGATATCGCCCTTGGCAAAACCCGGATTGTTCGAGGCGATCACCTCGCACACCGTGCCGCCTTCCATCACGCCATCCACCGGCACCGGCGCGGCATAGGACGGGCCGTCATTCATGCGGCCGCGCATATAGGGATCGAGCGACAGCCAGATCGTGCGCAGCAGCACTTCGCCTGCGCCTGGCGTCGGCACCGCATAATCCTCGATACGGAAATTCGATGGGCCGGGCTCACCGTGCGGGCGCGATGCGAGAACGACGCGTTTGGCTGCTGACATGGGACTTCTCCGTTTCTCTTTCTTGATCGCAAAAAAAATGCGGCGCGCGATGATCGCGCGCCGCATTCAAAACGTAAACCGGCAAATATCAGGCCGTGATCTTCGCCAGCACCTTGTCGAATGCTGCAGCTGCGCTGTCGAGATCCTTGAAAGACAGACCGCCGTCGGCCGACTGCTTCTGCGCCGCCGTTGCCGTCGGACGGATTTCAGCCACCGGCTTGCCGCCGTCGAGCATCGTCAGCGGCGCGATGACCTGAAATTCATGCGCCTCGATCGGCTGATCCTTGAGCAGGAACACGCTGAGCGACGCGATATCCGTGCCGCGACGATAGGAGATGTAGCGATCGACTGCGACCGAGCCATCGCGCTGCATGCCGCCGAGCTTGGCATGGCCATCGGAGCCGAGCAGCTTGTGCGCCTTGAAGCCCTTCACGCCTTCGGACTTCGCCTTGGCGGTCGCTTCGGAGAGATCGTATTTCTCGGCCATCGCCTTGCCGACGGTGGCGAGCTCCGCCGACATGTCATGCTCGAACTGCTTGGCCTCGCTGCGCGGCTGGCCGATCCTGCGCGGCTTGTCGGCATTACGCTTGGCGAGCTCGGTGGTGCAAAGCTCAACCAGCGCCGTGACCTCGCGGCGTGTGGCGTTCTCACGCAGGTTTTTCAGTTGCGCGGTGTCGAGAGCCGCAATGCGTTCGTCCGTCCATTCAATGGCCATAGTATCCAACGTTCTTTTCTGCGGGTGTTACTTCGACGCGTGACGAGGTCATTGTCGAAAATGAGCATCACAACGCGGCGCGGAGCCAAGCTCCGCGGCCGGGTTCGTCCGGTCCTGGAAATCCATAACGGGACATCCATGGCCGACAGCGCACGTGACGCGCGAACAGTAGCGCGTTTTCGCCGATCTGTGGGGCTCAATTTAGGCAGCGATGCCTATGCGGCACTGCGAAAGTGCCGCATATCACGCATATAGTTAAGCGCCGCCCGGATAGTTCGGGCTTTCACGGGTAATCGTCACGTCATGCACGTGGCTTTCCCGCAGGCCGGCGCTGGTGATGCGGACGAATTCTGCCTTGTCGTGGAATTCGGTCAGCGTCTTGGCGCCCACATAGCCCATGGCGGCGCGCAGGCCGCCGGCGAGCTGATGCATCACATTGGCCACCGGGCCCTTATAGGGCACCTGGCCCTCGATGCCTTCCGGCACCAGCTTGAGCGTGTCCTTGATGTCCTGCTGGAAGTAGCGATCCGCCGAACCGCGCGCCATGGCGCCCACCGAGCCCATGCCGCGATAGGCCTTGTAGGAACGGCCCTGCCACAGGAACACTTCGCCGGGGGTCTCGTCGGTGCCCGCGAGCAGCGAGCCGACCATGGCGATGTCAGCGCCGGCAGCGAGCGCCTTGGCGAGATCGCCGGAGAATTTGATGCCGCCGTCGGCGATGATCGGAATGTTGTGCTTCTTCGCGGCTTCCACCGCATCCATGATCGCGGTGAGCTGCGGCACGCCGACGCCGGCGACGATGCGTGTGGTGCAGATCGAGCCCGGGCCGATGCCGACCTTGATCGCATCCGCACCTGCATCGATCAGCGCCTGCGCGCCTTCGGTGGTGGCGATGTTGCCGGCGATCACCTGCACGGAGTTCGAAATCTTCTTGATGCGCGTGACGGCTTCCAGCACGCGCATGGAATGGCCATGCGCGGTGTCGACAACGACCACATCGACGCCGGCATCGATCAGACGCTCGGTGCGCTCGAAACCGCCCTCGCCCACGGTGGTCGCAGCGGCGACGCGCAGACGGCCCTGCGCGTCCTTGCTGGCAAGCGGATGCGCGACAGCCTTGTCCATGTCCTTCACGGTGATCAGGCCGACACAGCGATACTGGTCATCGACCACCAGCAGCTTCTCGATGCGATGCTTGTGCAGCATGCGCTTGGCTTCGTCCTGGCTGACGCCTTCGCGCACGGTCACGAGATTCTCGTGCGTCATCAGTTCGGAAATCTTCTGGTTCGGATTGCTGGCGAAGCGCACGTCGCGATTGGTGAGGATGCCGACCAGCTTGCCAGGGACGTCCTTGCTCGCACCGGTGACGACGGGAATGCCGGAGAAGCCGTGTTCGCTCATCAGCGCCAGCGCTTCGGCCAGCTTGGCATCGGGGCCGATGGTGAGCGGATTTACCACCATGCCGGACTCGTACTTCTTGACCTGGCGCACCTGGGCAGCCTGGCCTTCCGGATCGAAGTTGCGGTGGATCACGCCGAGGCCGCCGGCCTGCGCCATGGCGATCGCCATGCGGGCCTCGGTGACGGTATCCATCGCCGAGGCGATGATCGGAATGTTGAGCGGAATGGCACGGGTGGCGTGGGAGCGGATATCGGCGTCGGAAGGCAGGATGTCCGACAGGCCGGGCTTCAGCAGAACGTCATCGAACGTGTACGCTTCGCGGATCTTCTGAACGACTGCCATTGCCAACTCCATGCGGCGACCTCGGGATCGCGGTAGAAACCTCTGGATACACCAATTCGACGGCGGCGCAGGACACCGTCGTCGAATCTGAACCCATAAGTAGGATTGGCGGTGGTCGATAGCATGCTGCTGCGCGAAATCAAAGCGTTTGGCAGCCATGCACAGGCATTTTGGGCGTTTTCGGCCTTCAGCCGGGCGGGCGCAGTCACGGATGATTTAGAAGGTATTCGGCCTCTCGCAATAGCCCACGCCCCGGCAGGATGTTAAAGCGCCCGCAGCTTGGGCACTCGTAAGAATCATCAATAATTTCATGAATAAAGAACGCCTGATCCCGCTGATCGTCGCCTCCGCCTTGTTTATGGAGAACATGGACTCCACGGTGATCGCGACCTCGCTGCCGGCGATTGCCGCCGATATCGGCACCAGTCCGCTGACGTTGAAGCTGGCGATCACCTCCTACCTGCTCTCGCTCGCGGTATTCATTCCGGCGTCCGGCTGGACCGCCGACCGGTTCGGCGCACGCGCCGTGTTCTCCATCGCCATCGGCGTGTTCATGATCGGCTCGATCGGCTGCGCGCTGTCGCAATCGGTCACGCATTTCGTCATCGCCCGTATCATCCAGGGCCTCGGCGGCGCCATGATGACCCCTGTGGGACGCCTCGTGCTGCTGCGCTCCATCGACAAAAGCGCGCTCGTTAGTGCCATGGCGTGGATGACGGTGCCGGCGCTGATCGGCCCGGTGATCGGACCGCCGCTGGGCGGTTTCATCACCACCTACTTCTCGTGGCACTGGATCTTCCTGATCAATATCCCGATCGGCTGCCTCGGCATCTATCTTGCGTTGCGCTTCATCGATCCGATCCGCTCGGAGGATCCGGAGCGCTTCGATCTGCTGGGTCTGGTGCTGGCCGGCGTCGGCCTCGCCGGCATCGCCTTCGGCCTATCGGTCGCGGGCCTCAATCTGCTGCCATGGCCGATCGTCGCCGCACTGGTCGGCATCGGCACGGTGTCGATGACCCTCTACGTGATCCATGCCCGGCGCACCGCGTCCCCGGTGCTGGACTTCTCGCTGATGCGGCTGGTGACCTTGCGCGCCGCCATCATCGGCGGCTTCCTGTTCCGGCTTGGCATCGGCGCATTGCCGTTCCTGCTGCCGCTGTTGATGCAGGTCGGCTTCGGCCTGTCGCCGTTCCAGTCGGGCATGGTGACCTTCGGCTCGGCGGTGGGCGCCATGGGCATGAAGACATTGGCAGCGCGCATCATCCGCGCCTTCGGCTTCCGCAATGTGATGACCGTCAACGCCGTGGTGAGTTCGGTATTCCTTGCTGCCTGTGCGCTGTTCACGGTGACCACGCCGCTGATGCTGATCCTGATTATCCTGGTGGTCGGCGGCTTCTTCCGCTCGCTCGAATTCACCGCGATCAACACGGTCGCCTATGCCGAGGTCGAGACGGCACAGATGAGCCGCGCCACCACGCTGGTCAGTGTCAACCAGCAGCTGTCGATCTCCGCCGGCGTCGCGATCGGTGCGTTCTCTGTGGAATCTACCATGCTGATGCGCGGCATGACCGAATTGTCGGCCGCCGATTTTGCACCGGCCTTCCTCGTGGTGTCCGTGATCTCGGCAGCCTCGGCCTGGTTCTTCTGGCAGATGCCGGACGACGCCGGCCATGAAATCTCCGGCCGCAAAGTGATCGATATTGCGAGCCGCAAGGGCGAGGCAAAAGCCGCCGTCAAGGCGGCCAGCGAAGGCACCGCAGATGCAAGGGATCAGAAGCTGGGGTGAGTTGTGACGCGCTCGCAATGGGCCATAGGTCTCGCCACGATCGTCCTCACGATCATCGCGGGCGTCATGTCGTTCGATTATGTGAACAGGCGATTTCCGCCGAAGCCCGCGCCCGTTGAGCAGGTGACCGCGCAGGATGCCAAAGAGCAGACCGATACGGCTCCCGTCAAACCACCGGGCGCCTGTGTCGAGCGTGATGGATCATGGCGCAACTGGTCGTGGCCGAACGTGCCAATGCTGTCGCCGAAATGCGAGAGCGCGAAGTAAATCATCCGACCGTAAGATGACGAGAGCCGACAGATCGCCCAAAGCGCGCCCTGTCATAAACTCCCCGCGCCCATCACCTTAAGCTGTCATTTGCAATTCACGACCAATCGGTCCATATATCACTAATGGAACATCATTCCCCTGTGCGGTTGCCGCGCGGCCGCCCCCGAGGTTTCGACACGGAAGCTGCCATCGAGCGCGCCATGAACGTGTTCTGGTCGCGCGGCTATCATGCCACGGCGCTTCCGGACCTTCTTCAAGCGACGAACCTCTCGCGTGGCAGTCTCTACGCCGCCTTCGGTGACAAGCGCGGACTCTTCCTGCGTGCGCTCGATCGCTACATTGCCGACGCCCTGCTACGAATCGACATCGAACTCGACCCGCGTGGCGCGCCAGTCGCTGGCCTACGGGCCTACCTTGCTGGTTACGTCGATCGGACGAGTGGCGCCAATGGTCGCCGCGGATGCCTGCTGGTCGCGACAGCCATGGAGTTGGGTGGCCGCGACCCGGAAGTCGATCGCCGCATCGGCGGCTTTTTCAAAGCTATGGAGACCAAAGTAGCCAATGCGCTGTTGCGCGCGAAGGCCGCAGGCGAGTTGGCTCATGGTGTCGAGCCTGCAAGCGCGGCGCGACTGCTGGTCTGCTTCGTCGAGGGGCTGCGTGTCGTAGGTAAAACGCGTCCGACACGAAGCACATCGCAAGCCACCGTTGACGCTCTTCTCGAACGCTTCAGCAGGTAACGCGTCAAGGCGCTGCTGGTTGAACGCACCTATATCTGGACTGAACAGTCTTGAATGGAAAGTGTCATGTCGCTCATCCAGATTGTCTGCGCGGTGATGGTGCCCTTGCTTTGGGGTTATCAGTTCGTGGTCATCAAGGTGGGCATTGTGGAATTTCCGCCGCTTTTCTTCCTTGGCCTGCGCTTTCTGGCTATGGCATTGCTGCTCGTTCCGTTCGTCAAGAAGCCTGCACGTCAGGAGCTCAGCCCTGTCGCCGCGATCTCGGTCTTTCTTGGTGGGCTGAACTTCGGCCTCTTCTATGTCGGCCTCGGGCTCGGCTCCGGAAGTATTTCGGCCGTCGCATATCAACTCGCCACGCCCTTCACCATCCTCTTGGCTTGGCCGCTGCTCGCGGAGAGACCGTCTCTCATAACGTCTAGTGGGGTGTTGCTGGCATTTCTCGGCGTGGTCGTGCTTGCAGCGGGGCCTGGTCTGTCTGCAAACGCTATTCCGATTCTGCTGGTGGTTGGGGCAGCACTCGCCTTCGCGGTCGCCAACGTCTTAACGAAGCGGCACGGACCCTTTGACCCCTTGATGTTGACGGGGTGGTCCTCTCTCTTCACGGTGCCACAGGTGATGCTGATGTCGTTTGTCCTTGAAGATGGACAATTGACGTCCCTCGTCGCGGCGGATGAACGTGGTTGGCTCGCGCTCGCCTACACCGTTTTCATCGGAGGAATTGTTGGATTTAGCCTTTGGTTCTGGCTCATCGCTCGCTGCACCATGGGCCGCGTGGCACCATTCGGTTTACTTCTTCCGGTCTTTGCCCTGATTTCAAGCGTGCTGTTCCTTGACGAGCATATCACTCCAACGTTGATTGTCGGGGCGCTGCTCGCCATCTCCGGTGTTGCCATCACACAAGTGAGATCGAGCGCTCTACCAAATCGGACTTAGAGTCGCGTATGCGCTCACGACCTAGTTGTCGTGCTCACCGAGCCGGTGATCACCTGCCACGCCGCGAAACCCCATCGCCAGCACATAGCGCTCCGACGAGTCCTTGCGGCTCGCGGCCGGTTTCACATGTTTCACCGTCGCGAAGTCGCGCTTCAGCTGCGTCATCAGCGTGGCATCCGCGCCGCTTTGGAACACCTTCGCAACGAAAGTCCCGCCGGGCTTGAGCACGTCGGCGGCGAAGGCCGCAGCATCCTCGACGAGGCCAACGATGCGGAGCTGATCGGTCTTGCGATGGCCGGTGGTGTTGGCCGCCATGTCGGACATCACCACGTCGGCGAGACCGCCCATCATCGCCTTCAATCTGTCGGGCGCATCATTGTCGAGAAAGTCCATCTGGGCGAAGGTCACGCCGACGATCTCCGGCATTTCCAGGAGATCGATGGCCACCACTTGCCCCTTGCCCTCGGCCGAGCCGACGCGCCGCGCCGCGATCTGGCTCCAGCCGCCAGGCGCAGCACCGAGATCGACCACCGACAGGCCGGGCTTCAGGAAGCGGTACTTATCGTCGATTTCAATGATCTTGTAGGCCGCGCGTGAGCGCAGGCCGTCCTTCTTGGCCTGCTGCACATAGGGGTCATTGAGCTGGCGGTCGAGCCAGAGCTTCGACGACAGTTTCATTCTGCCGGCGCTCTTGACCTGGATCCGCAGGCGTCCGGTGGTGTCTTTGGCCATGGTCTCGTGCTTGCTTTCAGCTATTCGCGTTTCCCTTAGCACGGCATGGCGGGAAACCCGAATATTCGCTCTGAATCGGGAAAATCAGGCTCAGGACGCGCGGATCGCGCCATCCTCGCGCATCATTTCCACCAGCATGCCCTCGCGCAGCCCCCGATCCGCCACACGCAGCCGCGGCAGCGGGAACGCGTTGCGGATGGCGTCCAGAATGGCACAGCCACACAGCACCAGATCGGCACGGTCGGGGCCGATACACTGGTTGGCGGCGCGTTCCGCGTAGGTCATGTCGAGCAGCCTGGAGATGGTCTCGTCGAGCTCGGCATTGCTGAGCCAGATGCCGTCGATGCGGCGGCGATCGTAGCGCGCCAGCCCCTGATAGACGCCGGCCAGCGTGGTTACTGTGCCCGAGGTGCCCAGCATATGCATGCCGTCGAGATCGCCGGCATGTTCGGCGGCGAACGGCGCCACGTGCCGGGCGACCTCCGCAATCATCTGCGTGTAGCTGTCCCGGGTCACGTGCTTGCCGCCGAATTTCTCGGCCAGCGTCACCACGCCGAGCGGGATCGACATCCACGCCTTGATCAACGGTTTGCCCTTGGGATCCGTGGGATCACGCTCGATGCGCACCAGTTCCGACGAGCCGCCGCCGATATCGAACAGGATGGCACCGCGGCCCTGCGGATCGATCAACGGCGAGCAGCCAATCACAGCCAGCGCCGCTTCGGTCTCGCGATCGATGATCTCCAGCGTGATGCCGGTTTCGCGCGCCACCTGGTCGAGAAACGCGTCCGAATTCGAGGCCGCGCGGCAGGCCTCGGTTGCGATCAGCCGCAGCCGCTGTGCGTCCCGCGCGCGGATCTTGTCGCGGCAGATGCTGAGAGCCGAGATCGCGCGGGCAATCGCGGCGTCGCTGATCACGCCGGATGTCGAGACGCCCTCGCCCAGCCGGATGATCCGTGAAAACGAATCGACCACGCGAAAACTGTCGCCCGTGGGACAGGCGATCAGCAGGCGACAATTATTGGTTCCGAGATCGAGCGCGGCATAGGTGTTGGCGCATGCGGCTTCGCGCCCGCCGTCGGCCAATGCCGCAACCAATCCCTGCACACCCTCGCCCGGCCCATGGCCGCCGCGAAGCCGCGTGTCATCATCCATTCAATCTGTCTTTCCGCGACCGTTCCGGCCGGCGTGGAAACCTTCTTGGAAATATCTTTCACGGAAAGTTTAGCAGGGCACAGGATCAGCGCAACCTTGGCGCACCCCCATGCCCAATCGTCCGTTGTCGTACAGGTCACGCTGCCTTATCTCAGGGACTTACAGGGGCGCGCGCCCGCGCCAAATCCTGGAATCATCCACATTTGATGGATTCATCATGCAAGATTTTACCGGCTCGCCCGTCGATAACGCCATCGCCATGCAGAAATACGGGGTCGGCCAGCCTGTCCGCCGTAAGGAGGACGACACCCTCGTCCGCGGCAAAGGCAAATATACCGACGACATCAACCTGCCTGGCCAGCTCTATGCCTGGATCGTCCGCAGTCCTCATGCCCATGGCGTGATCCGCGGCATCGATTCCGAGGCTGCTAGGGCGATGCCGGGTATCCGCGGCGTCTGGACCGGCCGGGACCTCGAAGCCGCCAATTACGGCCCCTTCACCTGCGGCCTGCCGCTGAAGAGCCAGGACGGCACCCCGCTGTTCCAGACCAACCGCCATGCATTGATGACCGACAAGGTGCGCTATGTCGGCGACCCCGTTGCCTTCGTGGTGGCTGAAACAGTCGCGCAGGCCCGCGATGCCGCCGAAGCCGTCGTCCTCGACATCGACGCCCTGCCCGCCGTCACCGATTGCGAGGCCGCAACGAAGCCCGGCGCGCCTGTTCTCTACGACCACATCCCGAACAATGTCGCGCTCGACTATCATTATGGCGACACCGGCGCCGTCGAGGCCGCCTTTGCTTCCGCCGCGCATGTCACCAAACTCGACATCGAGAACACCCGCGTCGCCGTGGTATCCATGGAGCCGCGCTGCGCGCTCGCGACCTTTGAGAAATCCGGCGGCCGCTACGTGATCCAGGTGCCGACCCAGGGCGTCGCCGGCAACCGCAACACACTCGCCAAGCAGCTCAACGTCGCGCCCGACAAGGTCCGCATCCTCACCGGCAATGTCGGCGGATCGTTCGGCATGAAGAACATCAGCTATCCCGAATATATCTGCCTGCTGCATGCGGCGAAGGAACTGGGCAAGCCGGTGAAGTGGCTCGACGAGCGCTCCTCTAGCTTCCTGTCCGACAGCCAGGGCCGCGCCCAGGATATCCATGCCGAACTCGCCCTCGACAAGGACGGCAAGTTTCTCGCGGTGCGCCTGAAAGGCTACGGCAATCTCGGCGCTTACATCACCGGCGTATCGCCGAGCCCGTTGTCGCTCAATACCGGCAAGAACCTCGCCAGCGTCTACAAGACACCGCTGCTGTCGGTCGACATCAAATGCGTGCTCACCAACACCACGCTGATGGGCGCCTATCGCGGCGCCGGGCGCCCCGAAGCAAACTACTTCATGGAGCGGCTGATCGACCGCGCTGCCGACGAGATGGGCATCGACCGTTTCACCCTGCGTAAGCGCAACTTCATCAAGCCGTCGCAGCTGCCCTTCGCAGCCGCGTCCGGCGTCACCTATGACAGCGGCGATTTCCAGGGCGTATTCGAGAAGGCGCTCGCAATTTCCGATCACGCCGGCTTCGCCAAGCGCAAGAAGGACAGCCGCAAAAACGGCAAGCTGCGCGGCATCGCCGTCGGCTCCTATCTCGAAGTCACCGCTCCCCCCTCAGGCGAACTCGGCAAACTGACCTTCGGCGAAGACGGCACCGTGACGCTAACCACCGGCACGCTGGATTATGGCCAGGGCCATGCCACGCCGTTCGCGCAGGTGCTGTCGGCGCAGCTCGGCGTGCCGTTCGACGCCATTCGCCTAGAGCAGAACGACAGCGATCTCGTCCGCATGGGCAACGGCACCGGCGGCTCGCGTTCGATTACCGCCTCGGGCCAGGCCATTGTCGAGGCCTCGGATCTCGTCATTACCAAGGGCAAAGTCGCCGCCGCGCATCTGATGGAAGCGTCGGAAGCCGACATCGAGTTCAAGGCCGGCCGCTTTACGATTGCCGGCACCGACCGCTCCATTGACATCATGGAACTGTCGCAGCGTGTGCGCGAGGGCAAGATGCCGGACGGCGTGCCCTCCTCGCTCGATGTCGACCACACCTCATCGGATGTACCCTCGACATTCCCGAACGGCTGTCATGTCGCCGAAGTCGAGATCGATCCCGACACCGGCGTGCTGACCATCGTCAATTACGCGGCGGTCAACGACTTCGGCACCATCGTCAATCCGATGATCGTGGCGGGCCAGTTGCATGGCGGCGTCGCGCAAGGCATCGGCCAGGCGCTGATGGAGAAAGTCAGCTATGACGCGTCGGGCCAGCCGATCACCGGCTCGTTCATGGACTATGCGATGCCCCGCGCCGGCGACATTCCGCTGATGCTGGTCGGCGATCATCCCTCGCCGGCGACGACCAACCCGCTGGGCACCAAAGGCTGCGGCGAAGCCGGCTGCGCGGGCTCGCTCTGCACCATCGTCAATGCGGTGGTCGACGCGCTCAGCGACTACGGCGTCACGCATATCGACATGCCGTTGACCTCCGAGCGCATCTGGCGCGCCATCCAGGACGGCAAGCAGAGCAAGGCGGCGTAAGGTCAACTATCTCAACAAAAAGCCCCGCGATCACATCGCGGGGCTTTTTGCTATAGATGAGCAGAAACCCAAAGCCGACAGCGGCCTAGCTCTTCGTCCCGTACTTCCGCGCGAAATCCCGCCCGGAGCGCGCGATGCAGATCGCGGCCTGGCTCTGATACATCGAGCCCTCGTTCTTCTCTGCGATCTTGTCGCATTTCGCACGCGCCTTTTCATAGGCGGCCTTGGTCGCGGGGAGCGCCTTGGGGAGAAAGCGCGGTTCACATTTCGACAGCACGATGCTGGAGAATGCATTATCACCGGACGAACCAAGCTGGCAGAGTTCGAGAATCCGGTATGCGCCTTCGCAGCTGAACTCGGTCTTCATCGCGGCGATGATCGCCTGGTGAAGACCGCCGGCTTTCGAGATCGCAGCCTCGGAGACCGGGCATTGCTCGGCGGCCGAGGCCGGTGCGCTGCAGGCAACAAGCAGTGTGATGGCTGCAAAACAGTGACGAAAACGAACCCGACCATGGGGCAACGGCTGCATGTGGTCCTACCTGATCAAACGAACAACGAAAAATCCCGCGGCTTGCGCCGCGGGATTTTCGCATTCGGCATCGCGGCCGTCTAGTGCGCCAGGATCGCCAGCAGCAACAGCGCCACGATGTTGGTGATCTTGATCATCGGGTTCACCGCGGGGCCTGCCGTGTCCTTATAGGGATCGCCGACGGTGTCGCCGGTCACCGCAGCTTTATGAGCGTCGGAGCCCTTGCCGCCGAAATGACCGTCCTCGATATACTTCTTGGCATTGTCCCAGGCGCCGCCGCCCGAGGTCATCGAGATCGCCACAAAGAGACCCGTGACGATCACGCCGAGCAGCATGGCGCCGACCGCCGAGAATGCCGCCGACTTGCCGACTGCGCCGCCGCCGGCAATGGCGTAGATGATGAAGTACACCACGATGGGCGACAGCACCGGAAGCAGCGACGGGATGATCATTTCCTTGATCGCTGCCTTGGTCAGCAGATCCACCGCGCGGCCGTAATCCGGCTTGTCGGTGCCCTGCATGATGCCCGGCTTCTCGCGGAACTGACGACGCACTTCCTCGACGATGGCGCTGGCCGCGCGGCCCACGGCCGTCATGCCCATCGCACCGAACAGGTATGGCAGCAGACCGCCGAACAGCAGGCCGACCACCACATACGGATTGGTCAGCGAGAAGTCCGGCAGCACGTCCTTGAAGTACGGATACTTCGCGGCATTGGCGATGAAGAATTTGAGGTCTTCATTGTAAGCCGCGAACAGCACCAGTGCGCCGAGACCAGCCGAACCGATGGCATAGCCCTTGGTGACCGCCTTGGTGGTGTTGCCGACCGCGTCAAGCGCGTCGGTCGCCTTGCGGACTTCCTTCGGCAGACCGGCCATTTCGGCAATGCCGCCGGCATTATCGGTAACAGGACCGAAGGCGTCGAGCGCCACGATCATGCCGGCCAGCGCCAGCATCGTCGTGGTGGCAATCGCGATACCGAACAGACCCGCGAGGCTGTAGGTGACGAGAATGCCGGCGATGATGACGATCGCAGGACCCGCTGTCGACTCCATCGAGATCGCCAGACCCTGGATCACATTGGTGCCGTGACCGGTGACCGACGACTGCGCGATGGACTTCACCGGCCGATAGTCGGTGCCGGTGTAGTATTCGGTGATCACGATGATCAGCGCCGTGACGACGAGGCCGGCGACGCCGCATTCGAACAGCGCCAGACCCGTATACTTCACGCCGGCCAGCGGACCGAAACCGATCAGCCAGTAGATCACGGCGGCAACGCCAAACAGTGACAACACGCCGGTGGCGATCAGGCCCTTATACAGCGCGCCCATGATCGACTGGCTGGCACCGAGCTTGACGAAGAACGTGCCGGCAATCGAGGTCAGGATGCAGATGCCGCCAATGGCGAGCGGCAGCGTCATCATGTTGACCAGCAATGGCGAGCTCGCGAAGAAGATCGCCGCCAGAACCATGGTGGCGACCGCGGTCACCGCATAGGTCTCGAACAAGTCGGCGGCCATGCCGGCGCAGTCGCCGACATTGTCGCCCACATTGTCGGCGATCGTTGCAGGATTGCGCGGATCGTCTTCGGGAATCCCGGCTTCGACCTTGCCGACGAGATCGCCGCCGACGTCAGCGCCCTTGGTGAAGATGCCGCCGCCGAGACGCGCGAAGATCGAAATCAGCGACGCGCCGAAGCCGAGCGCCACCAGCGCATCGATGACAGTGCGGCTGTTGGCAGCGAGGCCGAGGGCGTGCGTGAGATAGGCGAAGTAGATGGTGACGCCGAGCAGTGCCAGACCCGCCACCAGCATGCCGGTGATGGCACCGGCCTTGAAGGCGAGTTCGAGGCCGCCGGCCAGCGAGATCGTCGCCGCCTGCGCGGTGCGGACATTGGCACGCACCGACACGTTCATGCCGATGAAGCCGGCTGCGCCCGACAGCACGGCGCCGATCAGGAAGCCGAAGGCAACGAGCATGCCGAGGAAGTAAGCCAGCAGCGCGAAGATCACGACGCCGACGATGCCGATGGTGAGATATTGTCGCTTCAGATAGGCCTGTGCGCCCTCTCGCACGGCCTCTGCAATTTCCTGCATCCGTGCGTTACCCGCATCGGCCTTCAACACAGAACTCGTCGCCCAGATCGCGTAAACGATCGACAGTGCCCCGCAGAGCACGATCACCCACAATGCTGTCATGGAATCTGCCTCAGTCCTTCCTGCCCGGCGCCTTGTTAGTTGGCGCATAAAAAGGAGGCCTGCCCAGCACGTGAGGACGGCCTCTCGTTTGATGAGCATGGCAAAATCGGTATCGCCGTGCAACGCTGCCAATGGGCTAATGCAGGATTTTTGGAGGGGCTCTTAACCTCTCCCCGCATCTTGCGCGGGGAGAGGTCGATCCGGCGTAGCGCAGCGAAGCCGGGTCGGGTGAGGGGCATGGCAATGGGCCCTCCCCTGGTCGGCAGCTTCAGATCGTTCCGAACCAGCAACAGCATTACTTGGTCAAACCGCGTGCCCCGCCCCTCACCCGCCGCGAAGACTCGGCGACCTCTCCCCGCGCAAGATGCGGGGAGAGGTTAGGTCCGCGCTTGCCGGAACAGTGAGGCTAGTCAGAAGTGGCTGTAGGACAGGCGCTTCAACACGATGTCCCTGCCCGCCTGGTCGACGAAGCGGGGCGATGACGCACCTGCAACAATCGTCCCGATGACCGCGACCCGCACGCCCGCCTGATGCGCGGCCTGCACGAAACCGGTCGTGCGATTCTCTGGGATTGTGCAGAGGACTTCGTAATCGTCGCCGCCGGCAACGACCGTTTCGAGACCAATCACACCGCGATCCAGCAGTGCTGCCACCGGATCCGACAGCGGAATAGCCGATGCATCGATGACGGCAGAGACGCCCGACACCGCACAGAGCTTGGCGAGATCGCCGGCCAATCCGTCGGAGACATCCATCGACGCCGTCGCGAAATCGCGCACCGCCAGTGCCAGCGCGTTGCGTGGTTGCGGCACACGATAGCGCGCCACGAGCGCGTCACGCGCGTTACTGTCACCGGCCAGAGCCGTCGCGACCGCGCCGCCTTTCAGCGCCGCAAGGCCAAGCGTGGCATCACCGATTGTGCCACTCACGACCACGCGATCCCCCACCGCCGCGCCGTGGCGGCGGACCATCTTGCCCACCGGAACGCGTCCGAGGGCGGTGACTGAGACCATCAGCGGCCCCGGCGTCGAGACCGTATCGCCGCCGAGCAATGCGCAGCCGAATGTTGCGGTGTCTTCGCCGAGCCCCCGCGCGAATTCCGCCAGCCACGCCTCATCATGTGTCCGCAGCGCCAGCGTCAGCACAAAGCCGGCCGGCACTGCGCCCTTGGCGGCGAGGTCTGACAGGTTCACCCGCAGCGCCTTGCGTGCGATGGTGTCCGGGGGATCGTCGGGGAGAAAGTGCACGCCTTCGACGATGGCGTCGGTGTTGACGACGATGTCCTCGCCGTCGGCCTTGAGCACCGCGGCGTCGTCGGTCAGCCCGAACGCGCCAGGATTAGTCGCAAGCGGCTTGAAGTAGCGCGCGATCAGGGTGTCTTCGCCGGATGCGTTGGACCCGGCTGACATGATCAGTGTCCTGCGCGCGAAAACTCTTCCGCGCGAAACTGCCGGGCGATCTGGTCAAGCACCGCATTGACCATGCCGGTCTCGTCGCCTTCGACGAAGGCATGCGCGACATCGACATATTCCGACACCACGACACGGCCGGGAATGTCCTTGCGATGTTCCAGCTCATAGGCGCCGGCGCGCATCACCGCGCGCAGGATCGCCTCGATCCGCTGCAGCGGCCAGCCCCTGGAGAGCGCGTCGTCGATCAGCGGATCGAGCTTGTTCTGATCGCGCACCACGCCGGACACGATGTCGCGGAAGAACGCCTCCTCGGCGGGGAGATACTGGTCGCCCTCGATCTCGCTGCCGAGCCAGAAGCTCTCGAACTCCGCGAAGACGTCGTTGATGCCCGCCCCGCCGATATCCATCTGATATAGCGCCTGCACCGCGGCGAGACGCGCGGCACCGCGGCGGTTGGCCTTGCGGTCGCCTTTCGGCACGGGCTTCTTGAAGTCGGCTTTCTTGTCAGCCATCACTCAAGCCTTCGCCAGACGGCGCTTGATGCGCAGCACGGACAGCGCGGCGCGGGCTGCGTCCCCACCCTTGTTCAATTCGCCGGCGCGCGCGCGCGCCCAGGCCTGCTCGTCGGTATCCACGGTGATGATCCCGTTGCCGAGAGGCAGGCGCAGAGCGACGGACAGATCCATCAGCCCGCGCGACGACTCCATCGAGACGATCTCGAAATGGAACGTCTCGCCGCGCACCACGCAGCCTAGCGCGATTGCCGCTTCATAAGGCTTGCCGCTTTTCGCGGCAGCATCGACCGCAATCGCGATGGTCGAAGGAATTTCCAGCGCGCCCGGCACCGTCAACACGTCATGGGTGACGCCGGCTGCCTTCAGCTCGACGATCGCGCCTTCCAGCAGTGCATCCTGAATGTCGTCATAGAACCGCGCCTCGACAATCAGGACGCGCGCGCCCGTGATGTCGGTCTGGTCCTGCAAATGAGCGCGTCGCGCGTCTGCCATATCTCAACCTGTTAAAAACGTTGAACATCTCCAAGAATGAAGATTGTCAACAACGCGTGTTTGTAGTCGTCGCGGACAGTGAAGCCAAGGGCAATACTCGGCAATTTAGCGCCGTCATGCCCGGCGCATGCCGGGTATCCACGTCTTGGCCGAGCACGAAGACGTGGATGGCCGGGACAAGCCCGGCCATGACGGCCGAGAGGTCGGAGCCTTAAACCGGCATTTCGTTCAGCCGCGCCGCATAGCGGGCCATCAGGTCGACCTCGATATTGACCTCGGCGCCTGCTTCCCACGCCTTGCCCAGCGTGGTGACGCTCAGCGTGTGCGGAATGATCAACACGGCGAACTGCACGTCATCGACGGTATTCACCGTCAGCGACACGCCATCGAGCGTGATGGAGCCCTTGGTGGCGATGAAACGCGCCAGTTCGCGGGTGGTGCGGAAGGTGATCCGCGCCATGTCCGGCAGGTTCTCGCGCGATACGATGGTGGCGATGCCGTCAGCATGGCCGGCGACGATATGGCCGCCAAGCTCGTCGCCGATCTTCAGCGCGCGTTCGAGATTGAGGCGGGTGCCCAGCTTCCAGTGCTTCGCCGTGGTCATACCCAGCGTCTCGGCGGCAGCGTCAACGTCGAACCAGGTTTTGCCATTGGCCACGCCGGAGCCGACCACTGTGAGGCAGACGCCGTTGCAGGCGATCGAGGCGCCGTCGGCGATGGTGGTCTGGTCGTAGCCGCAGAGAATGCGCAGCCGGTGGAGCTGGCCCTGCGCCACTTGCGTAAGGCTCTCGATCTCGCCGATGTCGGTCACAATGCCGGTGAACATTAGCTTCTTTCGTAGATGGTCAGAGTGTCGTTTTCGATCGTCTCGCTAGCACGCTGCACGAAGCCCGGCGACCCGGTGATCGCCGATAGCGGCAATGCATCCAGCGCGGCGATGCCACCCTCGCCGATCTCCTTCCGCCCGCGAAACAGCCAGACCTCGTCGACCAGTCCCGCCGTCACGAAAGACGCCGCGACTCTCGATCCGCCTTCCACCAGCAGCTTCGTAATGCCCTTCTCCGACAAGCTATGCAGCACGGCGAGCAAATCCAGCCCCGGCGGCGGCGCGGTCGTGGTCGGCACGCGCAGCACCTGCGTGCCGGCCGCGCCCAGCGCCATCGCGGCGGGCGCTTCCGACAGGCTGGAGGTCATCACCCAGAGTGGCGTCGTACGCGCCGAATGCACCAGTCTGCTGTTACCGGAAATGCGCAGCGCACGATCCAGCACCACGCGCACCGGCGAGCGCTTCATCATGCCCGGCAAGCGACAGGTCAGTTCAGGATCGTCAGCGATGACGGTGCCCATGCCGACCAGCACCGCATCGCATTGCGCCCGCAAGAGATGCACGCGCGACCGCACCATCTCGCCGGTGACGGCGACAGGCTTGTGGCCAGCCGCAGCGATCTTGTCGTCCGGCGACACCGCGAGCTTCAGCACGACATGCGGGCGCTTGTCGCGCACGCGGCGGAAATGCCCGGCGTGATCGCGCGCGGCCTGTTCGGCGCAGAGCCCGACATCGACCCTGATGCCCGCCGCACGCAGCCGTGCATGGCCCTGGCCCGCCACGTCCGGATTGGGATCTTCAATTGCCGCAACGACGCGCGCGATGCCCGCAGCGACGATCGCATCCGCGCAAGGCGGCGACTTGCCGAAATGCGAGCATGGCTCCAGCGTCACATAGAGCGTGGCGCCGCGTGCGGCCTCGCCGGCCTGCGCCAACGCGACAGGCTCGGCGTGAGGACGGCCGCCGGGCTGGGTCCAGCCGCGGCCGATGATCACACCATCCTTCACGATGACCGCGCCGACCGCGGGATTGGGCCATGTCCGGCCCTGCCCGCGACGGCCAAGCGTCAGCGCCAGCTGCATGAAGCGCAGGTCGGTTGCTTTCGCCTCTTGGGATTTTTGCGCGTATTGATCTTCCAGGATCCGGAAGATCATTTTCGGACGACCACCGGCCGGCCGTCGTCGTCGGCATGCAATTCGCCGAGCACCGCCTCGAAGTCCTTGGCCTCGCGAAAATTGCGATAGACCGAGGCAAAGCGCACATAGGCGACGTCATCGAGCCCGCGCAGATGCTCCATCACGATCTCGCCGATGGTCTCCGACGAAATCTCCGCCTCGCCGCCGCTTTCCAGCTCGCGCACGATGGCCGACACCATGGTCTCCACCCGCTCCGGATCGACCGGGCGCTTGCGCAGGCTGATCGACAGCGAGCGGACCAGCTTGTCGCGGTCGAACGGCACGCGGCGGCCATTGCGCTTGATCACCGTGAGTTCGCGCAGTTGCACGCGCTCGAAGGTGGTGAAGCGGAAGTTGCAGGTGACGCAGACGCGCCGCCTGCGGATCACGGCGGAATCTTCCGCGGGACGCGAGTCCTTCACCTGCGTATCGAGGCTATTGCAGTTCGGACAGCGCATTCCAAAGAACCTTCCAAAGAGCCATTCCTGCGCAACCTTCTGACCGCGCAGGTCTCCGCCTCGTAGCAGGCCTTACTGATAGATCGGGAAACGATCCGTCAGCGCCTTGACCTTCTCCTTCACGGCCGCTTCGACCAGCGGCGCACTGCCGTCGCCGGACTGCGCCACCGCGCTCAGCACTTCGGCGATCATCTCGCCGGTTGCCTTGAATTCGGCGATGCCGAAACCGCGCGTGGTGGCGGCGGGCGTGCCGAGACGGATGCCCGAGGTGATCCACGGCTTTTCGGGATCGAACGGCACGCCGTTCTTGTTGCAGGTGATGCCGGCGCGGACCAGTGCCTTCTCCGAGACGTTGCCCTTCAGGCCCTTCGGCCTGAGGTCGACGAGCATCAGGTGGTTATCGGTGCCGCCCGAGACAATGTCGTAGCCCTGCGCACGAAGCGTTTCGGCCAGCGCCTTGGCATTCTCGACAACGTTCTTGGCATAGACCTTGAAGTCCGGCTGCAGCGCTTCCTTGAAGGCCACGGCCTTCGCCGCGATGACATGCATCAACGGCCCGCCCTGCAGACCCGGGAAGATCGCCGAGTTCAGCTTCTTGTGCAGCGCCTCGTCATTGGTGAGGATCAGGCCGCCGCGCGGGCCGCGCAGCGACTTGTGCGTGGTCGTCGTGGTGACATGGGCATGCGGCACCGGCGAGGCATGAACGCCACCGGCAACGAGACCAGCAAAGTGGGCCATGTCGACCAGCAGATACGCGCCGACGCTGTCGGCGATCTCGCGGAAGCGCTTGAAGTCCCACGAGCGCGAATAGGCCGAGCCGCCGGCGATGATCAGCTTCGGCTTCACCTCTTCCGCCTGCTTGGCGATCGCATCCATGTCGAGGATCTGGTCGTCCTTGCGCACGGTGTAGTGCACCGGCTTGAACCACTTGCCGGACATGTTGACGGGCGAGCCGTGGGTGAGATGGCCGCCGGCTGCGAGGTCGAGACCCATGAAGGTATCGCCCGGCTGCAGCAGCGCCAGGAACACCGCCTGGTTCATCTGGCTGCCGGAATTCGGCTGCACATTGGCGAACTGGGCGCCAAACAGCTTCTTGGCGCGTTCGATGGCGAGGTTCTCGGCGATATCGACGAATTCGCAGCCGCCATAATAGCGCGCGCCCGGATAGCCCTCGGCATATTTGTTGGTCATCACCGAGCCCTGCGCTTCCATCACCGCCTTGCTGACGATGTTTTCCGACGCGATCAACTCGATCTCGTGACGCTGGCGACCGAGTTCACCCTTGATCGCCTCGGCAATCTCGGGATCGGCCTGAGCAAGCGTGGCGGAGAAGAACGAGTCGGGCGCGGAGCCGGTTTTGGCCGAAGTGGTCATAGGGCAATATCTCCACCGCCGCGGCCTTCTTTCGGCGTGCGGACGGTCACGAGTGGCGATCAGGAAACGGTGCCCCGAATACCATATCTGGCTGGCGGGGCCAAGGTTTTGCGGTTCAGGGCGCGATATTTAGGCAGCGGGGTAAATGCGGCGATTGCACAAGCTGATCGGTACTCTCACTGTCATTCCGGGGCGAGATCTCGGCGAAGCTGAGAGCTCGAGCCCGGAATCCCGACATGTTCAGCGCAAAACAGCTCGGGATTCCGGGCTCGGGTTCGCCGCCGTCGGCGCCGCTCCCGCCCCGGAATGACGAGTGTGGGGCCAGCGTCGTCCAAGACCCCAATCGCCCTATTTCGCCAGCCGGTATACCCCGCCCTTCTCCACGCTGCGCTGGAACGCCGGGCGGGCATGCATCCGGCCGATCCAGGCGGCCAGATCGGGATAGGCCTTGAGCCGGTCGAAGCTGCCGGCGACCTCGGCGACGAAACTCATCTGGATATCCGCGCCGGTCAGGCTGTCGCCAACGAAGAACGCACGGCCCTGCAGCGCCCGGTCGGCATGACCGAGATGCCGGGCCATTTCGCTGTCGATCCGCGGCTGCAGCGGCGCGCCGGCCTCCTTCAGGCGGGACACGTAGAGATTGAGCATCAGCGGCAACATCGCCGAGCCCTCGGCATAATGCAGCCATTCGAGATAGGCCTCATATTCCGGAGTGCCCTCCGCCGGCCGCATCGCGCCCTTGCCGTAGCGGCGGATGACGTAGTCGACGACCGCCGCGGATTCCGCGATGGTCACATCGCCGTCGACGATGACAGGCGACTTGCCGAGCGGATGCACCGCCTCGAGCTCCGGCGGCGCCAGCCGCGTCTGCGCATCGCGCTGATAGGTTGTCAGATCGTAGGGCGCGCCGAGTTCTTCCAGCAGCCAGATGATCCGCTGCGAGCGGGAGTCGTTGAGATGATGAAGCGTGAGCATGGGCGTGTCCTTGTGTTGTCCCCGGCCCGATCTGTAGACCGTCGGCGTGAGAGAAGTCTTCGAGGATTATCGCGCGGAAACAGCGAACAAGAAAATCTTCGCGAGCTTTTCCATGCTAGTTTGCCGGTAAGGCGACTGTCTGTCGTTGTGGAGAGGTTCGGCTCTCCTTCCCCTCCGCACCAAGCCAAGCCGCCAACCTGAGGCTTATCGCAGGAGGTTGAGATGGACGATGTACGGGCCGCCCTGGAGCGTCATTGGACTGCATCGGACGCGAACGATTTCGATATCGAACATGACATCTACCATGAGGATGCGATGCTTTATTATCCTCAATCGGGGGAGTGCATCCGCGGTCGACACAACATTCAGATGAGCCGGCTTGTCCAGCCAAACGAGAAACGTTTTACGGTTCGGCGGATTATCGGCAGCGGCGAATTATGGGTCACCGAATTCATCCTGACCTATGACGGTATACCATCTTACGCGGTGAGCATCATGGAGTTCCGCGACGGACGGGTGGCCAACGAAACGCAGTATTTCGCCGATCGGTTTGAACCTGCAGTCTCGCGCGCGCATCTTGTCGAGCGATAGTTCGAGTAGCAGAACCGCGACGACAGTGCTTCGATGAGCACATATGCGATGAGCGCATCGCGTCCCGCTCGTCATTCCGGCGCGCGACTAGCGCTTGCCGGACGCCACACCCGTCATTCCGGGGCGTGCGTCGCCGGCGAAGCCGGCAGAGCGCGAACCCGGAATCCCGGAATGTTCAGCGCAAAACATGTCGGGATTCCGGGTTCGCCTGCGCGAAGGCGCGCAGCCGCCCCGGAATGACAGTGTGAGGCGGCAAGACAGCGCCCAAACATTTTTTCCTATCCTCCGTTGACAACATCCCCATCAGGTTTATATTCCCCGTTGTCCTGCCCCACCGAGAGGGGCGATCGCGATCGTCACGTTCGCGGGGCGGGATGCGGTGGACGCCGGAGATGCGGCGTCGCGCGGTTCACGGGTGACGTCTGTCTTCGGGCAGGACGGATCTGCGCCAGCACTGCCACTGGCAAGGAGACGTTTGACCTTCGGATGGAAAGATCCCTGGACAGTGTGACGGACGACCAAATCGAAACGCGTTCGGCCAAGTGCTTTGCGGCTACCCTGTCCCTCCGCCCTGGGACATTAATTTTGGTGATGGGACCGTTCGCCATGGCAGATGTGCAAGCAACCGAAAAAACACCGCAGGCGGAACGTCGGGCACTCGCTCGGCGCCTCCGAAAGTCCTGATGCCCTCTCAATTGCGGAAGACCGCATTCGCATCAGGCCCACGGGTGCAACGGGCACCTGGCGTTCCGCACGCCCTCTCACAGGGGGCAGGGAATGCAAGAGACGACGGCGCCCCCGCGCCGCAAACAATGGGGGCGATGACGCATGTCTGAAGAACAGTGGCTGTTTGACAGTTGAATCTGATGAAGCCCTGGAAAGGGCGCCAGCGCTTAAACGCAGCGCTATTGCGCCCTACTCCCTCAAAGGCCGGTAAACCCGGCCTTCACCGGATCGTTGCTGCCATCGAGCTCACGCAAATAGGTCAAGCCGAACACCGTCAGCCGGTGCGGATCCTTCTCGCCGCCGTCGAACAGCGACTGCACATAATCGGTAACCTTGGTGCGGGCTTCGTCCGATGCCGCCTGCGTGCGGCTCATCATCAGGTCATAGGTGTGCATGATGCGGTCGATGGCAATCTGCATGTCGTCATTTTCCCCGTTGGACATCAGAAAACCGGCTACGCGGCTTCAGCCCGTGCAGCCTGGAATTGCGCGATCGCTTTGTTCGCAAGGCGAAGCTTGTTGTCTTCGCCGCGATGAAACATCCGGACGATGATTTCGAGCAGCCGATCGTTGGTGAGATAAGTATCGGGGATCGCGCCGGACTTGCGCAGGTAGTTCGCGGCGATGGCATAGGCGTCGCCCACCGCCTCGACATTCATCACTTTCAGACCGCGTTCGACCAGCATGACTTGATCCCTTCTGACGAAGCGATAAGCCGCGAGAATGGAACTGGTTCCACGAGAGACGAAGGAAATTTCGCGAGCGGCAGAACAGAGCGCTCTCCTCCAAGGAAGCGCAGGACGGCAAGAGCCAAGGCGTCGCGCGAAGCGCGCCCGATGATAAACTCCGCAAAACCCATCAAGGCCTGGCACGAGCGATGCATCGCTCACGCATTTACGATTTCCTCTGGCTTATTTGACAGCCACGAACACACGGCGGCTGGAATTGCGCCGATCAGACCGAGTACCACGAGTTGCTTGCTGGAGCCGAGAAGCAAGGCCATCACCAACACCGATAGGCCGTAGGCAAGAAGTGTCGTCGTCATGACCGCAGGCATGGATGTTCTGGCAATCAGCCAGTCGAGCAAAGCGACCAGGAGCCCCGGCACAATAAAGACGAGATACATGAACACCGGCCCTGTACCGCTATCCACCGCTGCGCCGGTCAGGATGTACGTCACTGCGTAGAACGCGACAGTCGCAACGGCAGGAAAGAGGAGCAGAAAGATCAACGAGCGCTTCATGAAATCATCTCCAATATCTCTGTGTCTGTCTTGGAGCTGTTTTCGTTCAGCAAGCGTGGGATGGGCGTAACGCCAAAGAAAAAGGCGCCCTGCGAGGGCGCCTTGATCAATTTCAGTGTCGCATGCGTCTTGCGCGCATTTCGATGTGCTTTCGGAGGGCAATCCGTCGGCAGTGGTTCGGCAACTTGGAGGTCGAAAGTCTCAGAGGCGATACAGGATCTGGTCGGTCCAGAAGCGCTCGAGGCGGTGCAGCGACTTGTTGAGGGTCGCGAATTCCTCGTTGGAGATGCCGCCGACCTGCTCGACCGTCTTGACGTGCTTCTGATACAGCGCGTCGACGATGTGGCGGATTTCCTGGCCCTGCGCCGTCAGACGAATGCGAACCGAGCGACGATCGACGCGTGAGCGCTGATGATCGAGGAAGCCGAGTTCGACGAGCTTCTTCAGGTTATAGGACACGTTGGAACCGAGATAGTAACCACGGGTGCGCAGCTCGCCGGCGGTCAATTCCTTGTCGCCGATATTGTAGAGCAGCAGTGCCTGAACCGAATTGATATCAGCGCGGCCGCGGCGATCGAATTCATCCTTGATGACATCGAGCAGGCGGCGATGCAGACGCTCCACCAACGTCAAGGCTTCCAGATAAAGCGGCTGAACCGGCGCCTGGCCCGGAACGAGATCGACGCTTTCCACCGTCGCAACGGTCTTCATCATGACACTACCCCTGTTGTCGTTTTTATCGACTTATTCGACGAAACTTGTGTCCCGTCTGATAGGGCCAACTTAAGGGGGAGCGTTTGAAGAACCGCTTAAATAAGACAATAAAGAGATCATGAATTTGAGACAGTGAATCTGAGATTAAGCCGGTGAAACAAGGGGTTTTCGCAAGGTTTGATTCACGCTGCAGAGCCCATGTTCCAGCTTTGTCCGCCCGATCTGTCGCATAGCGGAACAGCTTCCGTAAAATTCGAAACACTCACGTAAGGTTCGTAACCGGGGCGTTAGGGTGACCGAAGTCTTACCGCCAACGCCCCGAAAATTAATTCGACAATTTTACGCAACTCCGCGCGTTCGCCCGTCCCAATATGGCGCCCGCAATGCCTTGCGATCGATCTTGCCGAGGCCCGTCACGGGGATCTCACTGACGAAATCGATGGTCTTCGGCGACCACGGCGCGCCGCGTTTGTCTTTCACATGCGCCTGAAGTTCCTCCACGGAATTATTCGCGCCGGCTTTCAGCACCACAAAGGCCTTTACCGCCTCGCCCCACTTTGCATCGGGAATTCCGATGACCGCAGCGGACGCCACCGCATGATGCGCCATCAAGGCATCCTCGACTTCACGCGGATAGATGTTGAAGCCGCCGGAGATGATCATGTCCTTGGTGCGATCGACGATATAGAAGAAGCCGTCGCTGTCCTTCACGGCGACATCGCCGGTGTGCAGCCAACCACCGCGGAACGCCTCTTCGGTGGCCTCCGGCCGTTTCCAGTAGCCATCCATCACAAGCGAGCCGCGCACGCAGATCTCGCCGGGCTCCCCTGTCGCCACTTCGCGCATCTCGGCATCGAACAGTTTGACCTCGACCATCGGATTGGCGCGGCCGCAGGAACCGAGACGACCCGGCTTGCTGTCGTCGTGATCGATCTTGCGCATGGTGGTGATGATCTGCGGCGCTTCGGTCTGACCGTAGAGCTGCACGAACACATTCCCGAAGATGCCAACGCCCTCGCGCAATCGGTCCGGCGACATCGGCGCCGCGCCATAAACGATCATCTGCAATGACGACATGTCGTATTTGGCGCGCAGCTCCGGCGCGTCGATCAGTGCATAGATCAGCGTCGGCACCAGGAAGGTCGCGGTAATCTTTTCCTCATGCACCACGCGGCAATAGGTCTCCGCATCGAAGCCCTGCACCAGCCGCGCGAAGCCGCCGCGCAGCATCACCGGAAACAGCGTGATGCCGGCGGCGTGGCTGATCGGCGTCGCGGCGAGATAGCGGATATCGGCCGGCCAGTCCCAGTCCGCATAGATCGCGAGCGACATCGCCACCAGCACGCGATGCGGCAGCATCACGCCCTTGGAACGACCCGTGGTGCCGCCGGTATAAGCCAGCCAGCAGATATCGCCGGTGCTGCTCTCGTCCACCAGCGGCGCCGGCGTCGCATTGGGCAGTTCGGCCAGCAGATCGCGCGCGCCATCGAGCGCGCCGAAGGACAGCAGATGTTTCAGGCCCGGCACGCGGCTGCGCAGCGCGAGGCCGCGCGCGGCGAACTTGCCAGCCTCCACGATCAGCGCGGAAATCTCGGCGTCCTCGAGAATGAAGGCGTGGTCGTCTTCGGCGGCCATCGGATGCAGCGGCGTGTAGCGCAGGCCCATCACGGCGGCGGCTGATATCGCGGCCCAGCTCTCGGCGCGGTTGCCGGAAAGAATGGACAGCGCATCGCCCTTCCTGAGGCCGAGACTGCGAAACAGGCTGATGAAACGCGCGACCACGTCGCCGAAGTCGCGGTAGCTCCAGCGGACATGGCCGTCCGCGAGCGCGGGCTGGTCGCCATAGCGGGCGATGGCGCTGACAATGATGCTGCCGGCGGTGCCGCCGGAATAAAGCTGGTTCAAAATGGCCTCCCTGAATGCAGGGCCTTCTGCGAGGCCTCTGCTTGACGTCCTGAGCCTATGGCGGCCGCTCGCGCGCCGCCATCCATGCCAGCGCAAGGTAGCCTGCGAGAAACGCAGCCTGGACGCCCACGATCAGGAGATTGCCGCCATAGATGGTCGGAAACATCAGCTCGATGACCGCCATGGACACCACGGTCGTCAGCCAGACGACGGCGCCCCACGGCGTCGCGAGCCAGAGGCCGACGGCGCTGACCAGCTCGATGACGGCGAAATAGACCGTGGCGGTCTGCCAGCCCATGGTCTGGACCTCGAAGGCGTCATCCTCGGTGCCGACAAAGCCGGTGACCTGCGCCCAGTGATAAAGGCCCTGCATCATCGAGACGACGGCCATCACGCGCAGGAACAGGACCAGGCGCCGGGTCCAGATGTTCTCGTCAGATTCGATGCGTCCGGACGAGATCGCCGCAACCGACATGGCATGGTCCCGCGACGTGGGGTCTCTCGACCCGAGGTCGCGCGGCATCTGCTCAGACATGCGAATGCGATCTCACGGGTGGGAACTGGACGTTTGGGCGATGGTTTGAGCGATTCATGGGGGCTTTTTGTGAGCCTTTGGGCCTGCAAAATCAATGACCCAGCCCGTCACGTCACGCGCGCATGACGTGCATGATCGCGGTGACGCCGGGACATCAAGGTGCTAGACTTAGAACAGGTCGAATTTAAGGGGCTTTCGACCTCACGAAGGCCCGCGGGAGAGACGGTATTATGGCAATCAAGTTCGGGCGCCCCATCGAATTGCGCGATCACGCCCCCCGCCCGGCCGCTTATGACGCCCCCTCCCTCGGCCTGACCACCCGCCCCCGCCGTAACCGCAAGTCCGAATGGGCCCGCCGGCTGGTCCGCGAGAACGTGCTGACCACCGACGACCTGATCTGGCCGCTCTTCGTGATCGACGGCGACAACCAGCGCGCCGCGATTGCCTCGATGCCCGGCGTGGAGCGCCTTAGCGTCGATCAGGCGGTGCGCGATGCCGAGCGTGCCATGAAGCTGGACATCCCCTGCATCGCGCTGTTCCCTTATACCGACCCGTCCCTGCGCGACGAGATGGGCACCGAGGCCTGCAACGCCAACAATCTGGTTTGCCAGTCCGTGCGCGCCATCAAGAAGGAATTCCCGGATCTCGGCGTGCTCTGCGATGTGGCACTCGACCCGTTCACCAGCCATGGCCATGACGGGTTGATCCAGAACGGCAAGATCCTCAATGACGAGACCGTCGCCGTGCTGGTCCAGCAGGCGCTGGTCCAGGCCGAAGCCGGCTGCGATATCATTGCGCCATCGGACATGATGGACGGCCGTGTCGGTGCGATCCGCGAGGCGCTGGACGACGCCGGATTCCTCGACGTGCAGATCATGGCCTATGCCGCGAAATATGCCTCGGCCTTCTACGGCCCGTTCCGCGACGCCATTGGCTCGGCCAAGACGCTGACCGGCGACAAGCGTACCTATCAGATGGACAGCGCCAATTCCGATGAGGCGCTGCGCGAGGTCGAACTCGATCTGGCCGAAGGCGCAGACATGGTCATGGTCAAGCCGGGCATGCCCTATCTGGATATTGTGCGCCGCGTGAAGGACACGTTCGCGGTTCCGACCTTCGCCTATCAGGTGTCCGGCGAATACGCGATGATCATGGCCGCCGCGAACAACGGCTGGATCGATGGCGACCGCGCCATCATGGAAAGCCTGCTCGGCTTCAAGCGCGCCGGCGCCGATGGCGTGCTGACTTATTTCGCGCCACACGCCGCGGAACGCATCAAGGCATCGCGCTGAGCGCATCTGCGCTCAAGCCTCGCCTGATTTACGTCATGGACAGTCTGTAACGATTCCGCGCACTTGTTGCGCGGTCTGGTGATATCCATGTGATGGACCGTGAGGATGCAAACGGAGGGATGCGTCATGTCTGATACCGGCCCGAATGCTGGCGGCCCCAACAACGGAAGCTGGCAGGGCGACACCTGGCGCAGTGCCGGTACCCCGCCCCGCGCCCATGCCTTTGACCCCTATGCGCAGCCCGACTTGTTCCGTGGCGTGTTGATGCGGCGCGTCGTCGCTTTCCTGATCGATCTCATAGTGCTGTCGATTCCGATCGTACTCGCCGTTATCTTCATCGCAGTATTCGGCGTCGTCACCCTCGGCCTTGGCTGGGCGCTGTTCTGGCTGATCTCGCCGGCGACGGTGATCTGGCCGGTCGTCTATTACGGCACGTCGCTGGGTGGCCCGCATTCGGCCACCGTCGGCATGCGAATGATGGATCTGCAGATGCGCACCTTCTCAGGCACGCCGGGCTACTTCGTGCTTGGCGCCGCACACGCGGTCTTGTTCTGGGCCTCGGTGTCGCTACTCACGCCGCTGGTGCTGGTGGTCGGCCTGCTCAACGGCCGCCGTCAGCTGCTGCACGACCTCGTGCTGGGAACCGTGGTGGTGAATAATTCCGTCGTCCGCGCCGCTTACGCCCAGCCGCCCGGCCGTGCCTACTAACAGCCGCGAGGGACGCCAACTTGGCCGGGCAAAGCGATTGACCGTTTGCCCAGCTGGCGCGATGCTACGCCAAACTGCTTCGGAGACCGACGGCAACCCGTGACCCAGCACTCCCGCGACACTCCGCAATTCTACCTCACGGCGCCGTCGCCCTGCCCCTACCTGCCGGGCCGGCACGAACGGAAAGTTTTCACCCATCTGGTCGGCGACAAGGCCGGCGATCTCAACGACCTGCTCACCCATGGCGGCTTCCGGCGTAGCCAGTCGATTGCCTATCGCCCGGCCTGCGACCAGTGCCGCGCCTGCGTCTCCGTCCGGGTCATCGCCAATGAATTCAAGCCGTCGCGCAACTTCCGCAAGATCCAGGCACGCAATGCCGACGTGATCGGCGAGCAGCGCAGCGCGGTGCCGACCTCCGAACAGTATTCCGTGTTCCGCGCCTATCTCGACCAGCGCCATCGCCATGGCGGCATGGCCGACATGACCGTGCTCGATTACGCGATGATGGTCGAAGACAGCCACGTCGAAACCCGCATCATCGAATATCGTCGCCGCGGCCCCGATACAGGCATCACCGGCCGCGGCGAGGACCTGCTCGCAGTCGCGCTGACCGATGTGCTCAGCGACGGGCTGTCGATGGTGTATTCATTCTTCGAGCCCGGTGAAGAAAGCCGCTCGCTCGGCACCTTCATGATCCTCGACCACATCGCCCGCGCCAGGCGGCTCGGCCTGCCTTACGTCTATCTCGGTTACTGGATCGAAGGCTCCAAGAAGATGGACTACAAGGGCCGCTACCTGCCGCAGCAACGGCTGGCGCCATCAGGATGGCTGCGCGTGGACGCGACAGGCGAGACGATGCCCGAGCCGCAGGATTAGCTGGCCCGGCTGACGACCGCCCGGCATCATCCGCGACCGTCCTGGATTTCAAGGCTTCAGCCGAAAAAGGTGTCGTAAAGCAGCTTGCAGTTCAGGATCACGATGATGCCAGCGATGATCCATGCCACCGTGGCGACCGACCGCGAAATTACGAAGTCACCCATCTTTCGCCGATCCGAGACAAACCGCACCAGCGGGATGACTGCAAATGGCAATTGCATCGACAGGATGACCTGACTGAAGACGAGGAGTTGTCCGGTGCCGCGTTCGCCATAGAGCGCGGTGACGACCACGACCGGGACAATAGCGATGCCGCGAGTCACGAGCCGGCGCGCCCAGTTCGGCAGGCGCAGCCGGAGAAAGCCCTCCATCACGATCTGGCCGGCCAGCGTTGCCGTCACCGTCGAGTTGAGGCCGGATGCCAGCAATGCGATCGCGAAAAGCGTCGATGCGATACCGAGGCCTAGCAACGGCGACAACAGCTCGTAAGCCTGACCGATCTCGGCCACATCGGCATGACCTGACGTATGGAAGGTCGCGGCGGCGACGATGAGGATGGCCGCGTTGATAAACAGCGCCAGCATCAGCGCGATGGTGCTGTCCGTTGTCGCCCACTTGATGGCGTCGCGGCGCCCTTCGTCGGTGCGCGGATAGGCTCGGGTCTGCACGATCGACGAATGCAGATAGAGGTTATGCGGCATCACGGTTGCGCCGATGATGCCGATCGCAATGTAGAGCATTTCGGGATTGGTCACGATCGCGGTGGACGGCAGGAAGCCGCTCAACACGGCAGCCACGGGCGGCGCCGCAGCGACAATCTGAACCGTGAAACAGACCGCGATGACGATGAGCAGCGCGATCACGAAAGCTTCGAGAAAACGGAAACCCTTGTTCATCAGCAACAGCAGCAGAAAGGCATCCAGCGCAGTGATGAGCGCGCCCCCGATCAGCGGAATGCCGAACAGCAGCTGCAGCGCAATCGCGGTACCGATCACTTCCGCCAGATCGCAGGCGATGATCGCCGTCTCGCAGGCCAGCCACAGCATGATGTTGACCGGCCGGGAAAAGCTGTCGCGGCAGGCCTGCGCCAGGTCGCGGTCGGTGACGATTCCCAGACGCGCGGCCAATGCCTGCAGCAGGATCGCCATCATGTTCGACAGCAGGATCACCGAGAGCAGCGTGTAGCCGAATTTCGAGCCACCTGCGAGATCGGTCGCCCAGTTGCCGGGGTCCATATAGCCGACCGAGACCATGTAACCCGGTCCCGCGAATGCCAGCAGCCGGCGAAACCAGTGGCCGCCGATCGGAACCGGGATCGACGAATTGACCTCCGAGAGGCTGCGGCGGAAATCCCCGCCAAGGCCGGAGCGCCAGCCGGCCGCGTCTGGAACGCTGCCGGGGATTGGAGACGTTGACGAATCGGGCGAGGTTTTCGGCGAAAGTGCATCCATCAGAGCTGCATAGAGCAATCCCTCCCTTGTTGCAACTAATTTGCAACTGCATCTAGCCGGTTGGTGGGCACTCCCTGTCACGGCGTACGCTCAGTAATCGGGTGGCTGCGTGCTCGTCCGGACCCCATGGTGGCTGTCACAGACAGGAATCGCCATGTCCCGCTCCTCCATTGATCGACTGCCTGATACTTTCAACCGCCTCGCCTGGTCGAACCTCGCGGCGCAGTCGGCCGAGCAGATCGCGCTGGCGGCGGCGCCGATCGTCGCGGTGCTGTTGCTCGGCGTCGGCGAGGGCCAAACCGGATTGCTGCAGACCGCGCTGACCTTGCCTTTCGTGCTGTTCGCCATTCCCGCAGGCCTGCTCGCCGACCGGATGTCGCGCCGCACCCTGATGGCCGGAGCCGAGGCGCTGCGCGCAATCGCACTGTTGCTGACGCTGGGGCTGATCTGGTTCGGCGCGCTGACGATGCCACTGCTCGCTTTGCTCGGCTTCGTCGCGGTGTGCGGCACCGTGGTCTACAGCGTCGCCGCGCCGTCGCTTGTGCCATCGCTGGTCGTACCGCAATTGCTCGGCGCGGCGAATGCGCGGATCGAACTCGCGCGCACCGTGGCTTTTGCGAGCGGTCCTGCCGTCGGCGGCGCGCTCGTCGGCTTAACTGGCGCCGCGCCTGCTTTCGGCTTTGCCGCCGCGCTGTCGGTCATCGCTGTCGCGTTGCTATCGGGCATCCACGAGCCCCCGCGCACAACCATTCAACAACGCAACCCGGTGCAGGATATCGCCGAAGGCCTGTCCTTCGTCTGTTATCATCAGTATTTGCGGCCGGTCTTCATTACACAATTCATCTTCAGCGCCGCGTCCTTCATCGTGCTGGCGGTGTTCGTGCCTTACGCGGTTCGCCGTCTCGGCCTCTCCGCCTCCGGCGTCGGCGTGACACTCGCGATGTATGGCGTCGGCATGGTGATCGGCGCACTGCTGGCAACACGTGTGATGAGACGGTTGCCGTTCGGCACCGTGATCGCGCTCGGCCCCGTCACCGGCTTCGTTGCCTCCGTTGTGATGGCACTGACCACATGGATCCCCTCGCCGGCTTTGGCGGGCCTGAGCTTCTTCCTGCTCGGCGTCGGTCCGATCCTGTGGGTGATCTCCACCGCGACGTTGCGACAGTCGGTAACGCCGCCGAGCCTGCTCGGACGCGTCTCCGCGATCAACACCCTGAGCTATGGCGCCCGCCCGATCGGAACCGGCATCGCTGCCGTTATCGGCGGGCTCTATCACGCGGAGGCGTGCCTCTATCTCGCCGTCGCGGGTTTCGCCTGGCAGGCCGTGGTGATCCTGACTTCGCCCGCAGTGACGCTGGAACGGCAGCCGGACATGGTCGACGATATGACCGCATGCGTTCCGACGAAAGTCTAACAGGCTTGGTGTAGTTCGTCTGTAGTTCGCACTCACTCACGATCTCCCCGCACCGCAGCACGGATAGTTAGTGTAGTTACGCCGCGTCCAAGCGTCGCAGCAAAGCGAACTTTCTTGCCAAAGCTGCAAGCAAGCCTTTGTCTTACCACCAATCAACAAGGTCAGTCCGCAAAAGGACGACCATTCGGGGAGAACACAATGGCATCATCCAAGGACAGGACTCCGTCTCGGCGCCGTTTTCTGAAGGTCGCCACCGCCGGTGCCGCTGCAAGCGTCGTCGCACCGGCAATCGCCCAGACGCAGGGCCCGATCAGCATGCGCTGGCAGAGCACCTGGCCGGCCAAGGACATCTTCCACGAATACGCGCTCGACTACGCCAAGAAGGTCAACGACATGACCGGTGGCGACCTGAAGATCGAGGTGCTTCCGGCTGGCGCCGTAGTCCCGGCCTTCGGCCTGCTCGATGCCGTCTCCAAAGGCACGCTCGACGGCGGCCACGGCGTGATGGTCTATCACTACGGCAAGCAGACCGCGCTGGCGCTGTGGGGCTCTGGCCCGGCCTATGCGATGGATGCCAACATGCTGCTGGCCTGGCACAAATTTGGCGGCGGCAAGGAGCTTCTGGCAAAGCTCTATGCATCGATCAATGCCAATGTCGTGTCACTTCCCTACGGGCCGATGCCGACCCAGCCACTCGGCTGGTTCAAAAAGCCGGTGACCAAGGCCGATGACCTCAAGGGTGTGAAATTCCGCACCGTCGGCATCTCCATCGACGTGTTTACCGGCCTTGGTGCAGCAGTGAACGCATTGCCCGGCGGCGAAATCGTCTCGGCGATGGATCGCGGCCTGCTCGATGCGGCCGAGTTCAACAACGCTTCGTCGGACCGAATCCTTGGATTCCCCGACGTATCCAAGACCTGCATGCTGCAGAGCTATCACCAGAATGCCGAACAGTTCGAAATCCTGTTCAACAAGACCAAATATGACGCCCTGCCCGAGAAGCTGCGGGCGATCATCGCGGGCGCCGCCGATGCGGCCGGTCAGGAAATGTCCTGGAAGGCCATCGACCGCTATTCGCAGGACTACGCGGAGATGCAGAGCAAGGACAAGGTCAAGTTCTACAAGACACCTGACTCGATCCTGCAGAAGCAGCTTGAGGTCTATGACGAGGTCGTCGCCAAGAAATCGGCCGAGAATCCCCTGTTCAAGGAAATCTCCGAGTCCCAGCAGGCCTTCGCCAAGCGCGCCACGCAGTGGGAGCAGGACACGGTCGTGAATCGCCGCATGGCCTATAACCATTACTTCGGCCCGAACGCGAAGAAGAAGACCTGACGTCTCGCGGCATACGTATCTCGCATCATCCGGGACGACCCTTTCCCGGATGATGCTTTGCTGTTGCCGCTTGCAACACATCCGCGCCGGACGAAATCTACATCGACGTTTCCTGCATCAGTGGCCTGAATGACATGACTGCCGAGCGTTTCCTGCAATCTATCGACGGTATCAGTACATTCGCCGGCAAGGCCGCGGCCTGGCTCATTTTGGGATTGATGGGCCTCGTCTGCGCCGAAGTGTTCAAGCGCTATATGCTGAACATGCCGACGGCATGGATCTTCGACGCGTCGAACATGCTCTATGGCACGCTATTCATGCTGTGCGGCGCCTATACGCTGGCGCAGAACGGTCATGTCCGTGGCGACTTTCTATACAGCTCGATGCGGCCGCGCACGCAGGCCTCGCTCGATCTCGTTCTCTACATCGTGTTCTTCCTGCCCGGCATCGCCGCGCTGGTCTATGCGGGCTGGGACTATGCGGGCGACAGCTGGCGCATCCGCGAGCATTCCAACGTCACGGCGGACGGACCGCCCGTCTATCATTTCAAGGCGATGATCCCGCTCGCCGGCGCGTTGCTGTTGTTGCAGGGCATGGCTGAAATCACCCGCGCCGCGATTTGCCTGAAGACAGGGGTGTGGCCGAGCCGGCTCAAGGACGTATCCGAAATCGATGTCGTCGAGGAGCAGCTCGCGCATAGCGAACACGTCGATGATGACGTGCGCCGGAATGCCATCGCGCAGGCGCAGGAGATCGAGGAGAGCGCACGCCAGCGCGGCATGGGCGGGGAGACGCAAAAATGAGCGATCCTGCACTCGGCCTCCTGATGCTCGGCCTCATCGTTGTCGTGATCATGCTGGGCTTCCCCACGGCCTTCACGCTGATGGGTCTCGGCATGTTCTTCGGCTTCTTCGCCTATTACCGCGCGGGTGAGTCCTGGGCCGACAACCACATCTTCGATCTGATGGTCCAGCGCACCTATGGCGCCATGACCAACGACGTCCTGATCTCCATCCCGCTCTTCGTGTTGATGGGCTATGTGATGGAACGTGGCGCGCTGGTCGACAAGATGTTCTATTCGATCCAGTTGGCCTTCCGCCGCGTCCCGGCCTCGCTGGCAGTCGCGACCCTGATTGTCTGTACCTTCTGGGGCATCGCGTCGGGTCTGGTCGGCGCCGTCGTGGTGCTAATGGGCGTGATCGCCTTCAACCCGATGCTGAAAGCCGGCTATGACGTCAAGCTGGCGTCCGGCGTGATCACGGCCGGCGGCACGTTAGGCATCCTGATCCCGCCATCGGTGATGATCATCGTCTATGCCGCCGTCGCCGGACAGTCTGTCGTGAAGCTCTATGCCGCTGCGATGTTTCCGGGCTTCTTTCTGGCCTTCCTCTATCTCGTCTACATCATCGGCTGGGCGCTCATTAACCCGAAGATCGCGCCGAAGCTGCCCGAGAGCGAAACGCGCGTGCCCGTCCGGCCGTGGATCGCCGATCTGCAGCAAGCCTATTCGCACAAGATGCTGCCGGCCCTGCTGACGGCGGCCGTAGCGCCGTCGCGCGCTATGGCGCTGACCATGGACGGCGCGCGGGTCACCTATGCGACGATCCTGAAGAATCTCGGCTTTGCTTTGGTGCCACTGATCCTGGCGCTGACCACGCTATGGGCCGCGTGGTGGTATGTCGTCATCCATCCGCAGCCCGACGCCCCCGCGCCCGCCGCGATCACCGAGCGGGTTCAGTCCGGCGACGCCAGCACCGCCACACCTGAAGAAGAAAAACTGGAGGAGCTCGGCGCCGCCCAGTCCGGCTCGGCGAAAGAGAGCCAATCGGAAGTGCTGCAGCAGATGGGCAATGCCGACCTGCAAAACAGTCCGACGAATGCACCGGTCGATGCCGGACCGCCGCCGGAATTCTATACCTACTTCGCCTTCACGGCGGCCATCATCGCACTGATGCTGTTCTATTATTACTGGACCATGGGCGCCGCCCAGTTCGAGGTGCTGCGGCTGCTGACATCGTCCGTGATGCCGCTCGGCATCCTGACTGCCATCGTGCTGGCCGTGATCCTGCTCGGCATCACGACGGCAACGGAATCCGCTGCCGTCGGTGCCGCCGGCGCGTTCCTGCTTGCCTTCCAGGCGCGCACCCTGGACTGGAAGCGCACCAAGGAGGCCGTATTCCTGACCGCCAAGACCACCTCCATGGTGTGCTGGCTGTTCGTCGGCTCGGCGCTGTTTTCCGCGGTGTTTGCCATTCTCGGCGGACAGGCGCTGCTGGAGAGTTGGGTCCTGTCGCTGAACCTAACGCCGGTCCAGTTCATGATCCTGTCGCAGGCGATCATCTTCATCCTCGGCTGGCCGCTGGAATGGACCGAGATCATCGTGATCTTCGTGCCGATCTTTCTGCCGATGCTGAAGCATTTCGGCATCGACCCGATCCTGTGGGGCGTGCTCGTCTTCGTGAACCTGCAGGCCGCCTTCCTGTCGCCCCCGGTCGCGATGTCCGCCTTCTATCTGAAAGGCGTCGCGCCATCGCATGTGACGCTGAACCAGATCTTCTCCGGCATGATGCCCTATATGCTCATCGTCATCATCTGCATGGTGCTGATGTATATCTGGCCCGGCCTGACGCTGTGGCTGCCGAATTATCTGTACGGCAACTGATCCAGTAGCCCCAATCTCCGCCGGGAACACGGCGGTGGCACCCGTCCTCCCGGAATACCGCATGACTGCCCTGCTCTTTGCAGCCCCCTTTATATGATGTACATCATTTATAAAATGAGGACCATCATATGACCGACCGCACGGCAGACGCCATGGCAGACACCCCGCCGCAGGAAGCATCCTCCACCGCACTGCAGATCGCGGTCCTCGCGGGGCTGGCCTCGATGGGTACCCTGGCGACCAACATTCTGCTGCCATCGCTGCCACAGATGGCGGTATCGTTGCAGGTAACGACGCCCGCGGTTACGGCATCGATCACCGTGTTTTTGCTGGTCTTCGCGCTTGGGCAATTGCTGGTCGGGCCGATCTCCGACCGTTACGGGCGTCGCATGCCGGTGCTGGCCGGTTTCGCTGTCTTCATTATCGGCAGCATCTGGTGTGGCGTCTCGGCTGATCTTCCTTCGCTGCTGATCGGCCGCGCGATCCAGGCCGCGGGTGCCTGTTCGACTTCGGTTCTATCGCGCGCGATCGCCCGCGACCTGTTCAGCGGCGCAGCGCTGGCACGTGCACTCACCTTGGTGATGATCGCGCAGGCCGCAGCTCCCGGCTTCTCCCCGCTGCTCGGTGGCGGGCTCGATTACTTTTTCGGATGGCGTTCAGAATTTGTTTTCGTCGGCGCCTTCGCGGTGTTGTCGGCGTTCAGCTATGTCCTGGTGCTCGGTGAAACCCACACCACGACGCGTATCCCGCTCAATCCACTCGCCGTCAGCGCAACCTATCTCAAGCTTTCGGTAAACCGCCACTTCCTGATCCCAGCCGCCACAGTGGGCCTGATCATGGGTGGACTGTTCTCGATCTTCTCCGCAGCACCTCGCGTTCTCATTGAGGGCTACGGCTTCACACCGATTGCGCTCGGGCTGTTCTTTGCGGGCACCGTGCTGGTCGTGTTCGGCTCGGGCATGCTGGCCGCGCGCCTCGCCCCCCGCTTCGGACTGGATCGGGCCATTCGCTATGGCTTGCTGATCGCGTTCGTCGGCAGCATCGCGGTGCTCGCGACCGCCTACTTCCACGGCAATGTCGTCACCTTCATCGCCGCGACCTGCGTGTTCCTGCTGGGCATGGGCGTGGTCAATCCGCTCGGCACGGCTCAGGCGCTGTCGCCATTCGGCACCCATGCCGGCGCCGCCTCGGCACTGCTCGGCTTCTGGCAGATGATGGGGGCCGCGATCGGCGTATCCCTGTCGGCCACGATCGTGCCGCAGGCCGCATTGGCGCTTGGCATCGTTCTCGGCGCGGCCTGCCTGATCGCTATCGTGCTCTACGCGATGCGTCAGCGAACCACTGCGATCAGCTAACGGGCCAGATAGCGCTCGTAGCCGCCGCGCACGACCTCGTCGCTATCGATCTCGGGATCCAGCGTGTAGAGATCCTGCGCACGGCCGATACCGCGCAAGGCGTAGCGGCCCGTGGAGACCAGATACTTGCGGCCGGCCGCATCGAGCCCGGCCTGAAACGCGGACGAGGTCAACAGCGGCCGATCGACCGACGAACACATGGAAGCGATGCGGCTCACCTCGTTGACCGAGGGACCAACCACGGTGAAATCGAGCCGCTCGTCGCTGCCGATATTGCCGTAGAATACTTCGCCCTCATGCAGACCAACATAGGCAGTCGTGACCGGCCGGTTCGCCGCCAATCGTTTCGCATTCAGCTTGGCGATATTCTTGCGGAACTGATGTTCGGCGCGCAAGGCGCTGCGCTTCGCCTTCACCATGTCGTCGCCGGTGAACATCGCCAGAATGCCATCGCCGATAAGTTTGAGCACGTCGCCGCCGACATCATGGATCGCAGCGATCGAGGCTTCGGCATAGTCATTCAAGAACGGGATGATCTCGTCCGGTCCGATCGCCTCGCTGATCCCCGTGGAATTGCGCAGGTCGGAAAACCACAGCACCGCATTGATACGCTCAGTGACGCCTCGCGCGATCTTGCCGCGGAGAACCTGTTCGGCGGCATCGCGGCCGAGATAGACGCGGCCAAGCGTGCGCGCGATCTCCATCTGGGCTCCCGACTTGATGGCGAGACCGAGCATCGGCACCAGTTCGCGCAGCGCCGACATCTGGCGCTCGTCGAACCCGTCTTCATGGCGCGTGGCCCAATACGAATAGAGGCAATCCATCTGCCCCATCGAGCCAGCCTCGCCGAACTTGTGCAGGAACACGGCGCCATGGCGGTGACCGCCTTCCTGCAAGCTGCTGACCATCGAGAAGCGGTCGGCGATCCCGGGCGCGTGCAGATCGAGCCGCAATTCGTCGTGCCCCTCTTCCAGCATGTGGAAGAATACCGATCGTCGCCAGTTCGCGGCAGCCTCGCCGATCTCGGTCGAGCCGTATTCGAACACGTCGCTCTCGTTGCTGGCCGTGTCGTTCCAGCGGAAGCCACGGCCCTCGAAGATCGGATGCAGCGTGTCAATGAAGACGAGGCCACGGGATACATCGATGCCGCCGGCACGGCAGCGCTCGCAGAAGCCGCGGATCAGGTCGTTTTCCGGAAGGCCGGTCAGACCCTCGCCGACCAGCCAGCTCATCAGTTCAATGCGTGCGGCAGTTTCCATGAGACACTTGTAGGATGGGTTAAGCTTTTGCGAAACCCATCCTGCGGCGCTTTAACCATGCGCGCCTTGCTCCTTGGCGTGGATCTCGACGGAGCCGGGGAACAGGCGCCGGATCAGGATGTAGAAGACCGGCGTGAAAACAAGGCCGAAGATCGTGACGCCGATCATGCCGAAGAATACCGCAACACCGACGGCCTGACGCATCTCCGAGCCGGAGCCCGACGAGATCACCAGCGGCAGCACGCCGAGAATGAAGGCGAAGGACGTCATCAGGATCGGGCGGATACGCAAACGGCAGGCCTCGATCACGGCTTCGAGCTGATCGCGGCCTTCCTGCTCGATGTCGCGGGCAAACTCGACGATCAGGATCGCATTCTTTGCCGCCAAGCCGACCAGCACGACGAAACCGATCTGGGTCAGGATGTTGATATCCTGCCCCATGATGCGCACACCGATGGTGGCCGCGAGCAGGCACATCGGCACGATCAGGATGATCGTGAACGGCAATGTCCAGCTGCCATATTGCGCAGCCAGCACTAGGAATACGAACAGCACGCAGATCGGGAAAATATAGAGACCCGCATTGGCGCCGGTGGATTGCTGATAGGACAGATCGGTCCATTCAAACGCGAAACCGCTCGGCAGCGTGTCGTCCGCGAGCTTCTTCATGGTCGCCAATGCTGTGGCCGAGCTGGTGCCCGGCAGCGTGTCGCCCTGCAGTTCCGAGGAGGGATACAGATTGTAACGCGCGACGCGGTCCGGACCTGCCGTGTCGCTGAAATTCACGACACTGCCCAGCATCACCATGTTGCCCGCGCTGTTGCGGGTCTGCAGCCGCGCCAGATCCGCCGTTTCCTTCCGGAACGGATAATCCGCCTGCGCGGTGACGTGATAGGTGCGGCCGAGAATGTTGAAGTCGTTGACATAAGTCGAACCGAAATAGGTCTCGATCGCCTCGGTCACGTTCTGCATGGGCACGCCGAGCATCTGCGCCTTCTGGCGGTCGATATCGACGAACACCTGCGGCGTGTTGGCGGAGAACGGCGAGAACACCGACGTCAGGCCCGGCGCACGGCGCGCGGCATTGACGAGCTCATCGGTCGCTGCGGCCAGCAGTTGCGGCCCCCTGCCCTGACGATCTTCGATCCGCATGGCGAAACCACCGCCGGTGCCGATACCCGGCACCGCGGGTGGCGGCAGCACGATGATGAAAGCGCCTTCGATCACCGAGAGGCGCTTGCGCAATTCGCCCGTAATCGCCGTCGCGGTGAGACCCTTCTTGGCGCGCTCCTCGGGATTCTCGAACACGGGGAACATGGCGGCCGCATTGCCGGCCTGGGTGAAGGTCGCACCGGACAGGCCGGCCAGCGCCGGCATGCGCGCGACACCGGGCGTATCCAGCACGATGCCTTCGATCTGCTTGACGATCGCCGTCGTGCGCGCCAGCGACGAGGCACCGGGCAATTGCGCGACCACGATGACATAGCCACGGTCCTGCGCCGGAATGAAGCCCTGCGGCGTGGCATAAAGCAGCCAGCCGGCAGAGCCGATCAGGGCGACATACAGGATCAGCATCAGCGCCGAATGCTTAATGACAAAGCCCGCGAGGCCGCCATAGGCATGCGACAGGCGGTCAAAACCGCGATTGAACACGCCGGTGAACGCCGCCCATCCCCGTGCCAGAAAATTCCAGCTCGCCGGCGGCTTCTTCTCGTGATGCGGCTGCAGGATCAGCGACGCCAGCGCCGGCGACAGAGTCAGCGAACAGAAGCATGAGATCGCCGTTGCGACCGCGATCGTGATGGCGAATTGCTGGAAGAACTGCCCGGAGATGCCGCCGAGAAATGCCGTGGGCACGAAGACCGCACACAGCACCAGCGCGATCGAGATCAGCGCGCCGCCGACCTCGTCCATGGTCAGCAGTGCGGCGTCGCGCCGGCTCATGCCGTCGCCGAGATGGCGCTCGACATTCTCCACCACCACGATGGCGTCGTCGACGACAATGCCGACCGCGAGCACAAGCCCGAACAGAGTAAGGTTGTTGATCGAGAAGCCCAGCGCGGCCATCACGGCGAATGTGCCGACCAGCGACACCGGAATAGCGATGATGGGAATGATCGCCGGTCGCCAGCCCTGCAGGAACACCAGCACGACGATGACCACGAGCACCATGGCTTCATAAATGGTCTTGATCAGCTCCGAGACCGACTGGGCGATGAATTCGGTCGGGTTGTAGCCGATATTGTAGTCCAGCCCCTTCGGGAAATCGGCCTTGAGCTTCTTCATCTCCTCTTCGATGTTCTTCGCGGTCGCCAGCGCGTTGGAACCCGGACGCTGATAGACCAGCATGGCCACCGCTTCCTTGCGCAACAGGAAGCCGTTGGTGGTCGACGACAGCGCGCCTATCTCGACGCGCGCGACATCACGGAGACGCACCAGACGGCCATCGTCGCCGGCTTTCAGCACGATGTCCTCGAACTGCCTCGGCTCCTTCAGACGACCGGTGAAGGTCAGGTTAGGCTGAAACGCGCGATCTGCAATCGGCGGTTCGGCGACCTGGCCGCCCGCAATCTGCAAATTCTGTGCGCGGATAGCAGTCAGCACGTCGCCTGCGGTCATGCCCAGCGTGGCAATCTTGTCAGGATCCAGCCACAGCCGCATCGAATAATCGCGCGCGCCGAAGATGGTAATGTCGCCGATGCCATCGAGGCGCAGGAGGGGATCGCGGACCTGACGCAGCGCGTAGTTCGAAATGTAGAGCTGGTCGTAAGTGTCGTTAGGCGACAGCATGAACACGACCATCATCAGGTCGGGACTGTTCTTGCGGGTGACGACGCCGTTGCGCTGGACCTCCTCCGGCAGCCGCGGCTGCGCGATGGCCACGCGGTTCTGCACCAGCACCTGGGCCTTATCCAGATCGGTGCCGAGCTTGAAGGTCACGGTGATGTTGAGCTGGCCGTTCGAGGTGGCCTGGCTGTAGATATACAGCATGTCCTCGACGCCGTTGATCTCCTGCTCGATCGGCGTCGCCACGGTGTCCGACACTGTCTGTGCCGACGCGCCGGGATATTGCGTGGTCACGACCACGGTCGGCGGCGCCACCTGCGGATATTCCGCAACCGGCAAGGTCGTGTAAGCAAGCGCGCCGACGATCAGCAGCACGATGGAGAGCACCATCGCCAGGATGGGCCGGTTGACGGAGAGGCTGCCCAGATTCATGGCTTTGTGCCAGCTGCTGGTGCGGGCGTCGCGGCAGCCATCTTCGGCGCCACCTTGGCGCCCACACGGGCGCGCTGAATCCCGTCGACGATTACCCGATCGTCGGGTTTGAGCCCTTCCCTGATCACCCGCAATCCGCCATCCAGCGGCCCGAGTGTCACAGGCCGCGCCTCCACCGTGTCATCGGCTTTAACCACCATCACGATCTTGCGTGACTGGTCGTTGGCAACCGCAGCATCAGGAATCAACAGCGCTTCATATTCGCCGCTGGCAATGACCCGGACCCGGGCGAACTGGCCAGGCAGGATGGAGAGGTCCTTGTTATCGACAATGGCGCGGCCGCGCAGTGTGCCGGTGCCGACGTCGAGCCGGTTATCGAGGAAGTCCATCTTGCCCTCGTGCGACGGCTTGGTTTCGCCGACCAGCGTGATCTGCACGGGATTGGGCGTATCGCGCGAACTCGGCCGCTTGCCCTCAAACCACAGCTTGCTGTTGCGGACGTAAGTGGCTTCGTCGGTGTCGAAATAGACGTAGATGGGGCTCAGCGACACGATCGAGGTCAGCAGCGTCGCGCCACTCTCGCTGCCTTGCACCAGGTTGCCGACTGTCACGAGATGACGGCTGACGCGGCCGGCGATCGGCGCGACCACCTTGGTATATTCGACATTGAGTTGCGCTTGCTTCAGCGCACCTTCGGCCTGCAGCGTCGCGGCCTGCGCGGCAGCTATTGCCTGACTGCGTTGATCGACGATATTTTCGGAGATCGCCTGGGTCTTGATCAGCGTGGTGGCGCGCTCCAGCTCCTTCTCCGCCAGCACGACCTTGGCCTTGGCATCGTCGAGCTGGCCCTGCGCCTGCTCCGCTGCAGCCTGATACTGGCGCGGGTCGATTTCATACAGCAGATCGCCGGCCTTGACGACGGCGCCGTCCGTGAAAGCAACCTTGGTAACGAAGCCGGTTACGCGGGCGCGGATCTGCACCTGTTCGATCGCATCGAAGCGGCCGGTGAATTCATCCCAGTCGGTCGTGATCTTCTTGGTGGGATTGGCGACCGTGACCGGTGGCGGCGGAGGTGCAGCGGCCTCTTCCTTCTTGCCGCAGCCAGCGAGCAGGAGAAAAGCCACAACAGGCGTCACGACCGACAAACACGACGCAAAGACATTTCCAACGTCATATGATCGCGACAAACTGATTGAATGTTTCAAAACCAGACCCCCGCCACGACACGCGATATGGCGGTCATCATGCGCTATATCAATTCGACATCAAGCGAAATAATTGATGCCCGAATAGGCTGCTATCCTGCGGCCATTGTCTTGCCACATCCACGCGACGCCTCGCGTCATACCGACGTTATAATAACGTCCTGCTGCGGGACGTGCGCCTGCGCAAGGCGTCGGTTCGGGGGGAGCGACCTATGGGCGCACCGAGGAATTCAACCCGCCCGGCGGAGTGTCGCAACGCCATTTGCCACCATGGCGCGAGATAAGCGGATCGACTATAATACCTGCCCATCATCCAAAAGGATTGAGCGTGTTATCTCTCGAACTCGGGATCGTTGCGGTCCTGATCGTCGTCAACGGCCTGCTCGCAATGTCTGAGCTGGCGATCGTATCCTCCCGCCCTGCCCGCCTCGCCGCCTTGGTTGAAAAAGGTGTGACAGGCTCTCGCCGCGCTCTGGCGCTGGCCTCCGATCCCGGCAAGTTCCTCTCCACCGTGCAGATCGGCATCACGCTGATCGGCGTATTGTCGGGCGCCTTCTCCGGTGCGACGCTGGGCCAGCGTCTCACGATATTGTTGCTTGACCTTGGCGTATCGAAAGGCCTCGCCGATACGCTTGGCGTCGGCATCGTCGTATCGGTCATTACTTACGCTTCGCTGATCATCGGCGAACTCGTGCCGAAGCAGATCGCGTTGCGCGATCCCGAGGCCGTAGCCGTGCGCGTTGCGCCCGCCATGGTGCTGCTCGCAAAAATCTCGCTGCCGCTGGTGTGGCTGCTCGATCGTTCCGGCAAGGCGATCCTGTTTCTACTTGGGCAGCGCGGTGAAGCCGAGGAGAAGGTCAGCGAAGACGAAATCCGCACGCTCGTGACCGAAGCGGAAACCGCCGGCGTGCTTGAGCCCGGCGAAAAGGAAATGATCGCAGGCGTGATGCGCCTCGGCGACCTGCCCGTCGGCGCCGTGATGACACCGCGCCATGAAGTGGCGATGATCGATCTTGCCGATCCCATCGAGACCATCCAGGCCGAACTCGCGGGCAGCTCGCATTCGCGCTTTGCGGTGTTCGATGGCGACGGCGATTCCGCCATCGGCATCGTTCAGGCCAAGGATCTGCTCGATGTGTATTTGAGCGGCAAGACGCCGGACATCCGCGCGCTGGTGCGCGAGGCGCCGGTCATTCCCGACACGGTCGATGCGCGCGACGTGGTGGCGATCCTGCGTGACTCGCCGTTTCATATCGGCCTCGTGCATGACGAATACGGCGTGTTCCAGGGCGTGGTGACGTCGGCAGATATTCTGGAGTCGATCGTCGGCGCCTTTCACACCGAGGAAGGCCCGGCCGAGGTCGCCTTCCACAAACGCGAGGACGGCTCCTACCTCATCTCCGGCTGGATGCCCGCGGTGGAGTTCGCCGCCCTGCTCGGCATCGACTTGCCCGCGCAGTCGCGCCCCTATCAGACCTTTGCAGGATTTCTGTTGCAGGAGTTCGGCAAGATTCCGGAGGTCGGCGACGAGATCGTCTCGCATGCCTGGCGGTTCGAGGTCATGGACCTCGACGGCCGCCGCATCGACAAGGTGCTGGCGAGCCGCGTCAAGGAAGAAGCGCTGGGGTAAATTGATCCCAGCGCTTCGCGTATCGGGTATCAGGCCGTGAACAGTGGCCGCAGCGAGCGGATATCCTTGACCTTCTCCAGATTGTTGATCTGATCGATCAGCTTCTTCGCCTTTTCGGCCCCGAGAACCGGCGCGATCAAGTCACGGGTCTTCGCGCTGACGGCGTCGGTGCTCAGCGGATTTTCCTTGGTGCCGGGCGGGAACTTGGTGAAGTGCTCGACCTTTTTCCCGTCCATCATCGTCACTTCGACGATGGCGCCGCGCGGCGCGGCAGGGTCCATCAGAGCCTTGTCGCCGACCACGGTTACCTTGGCGCGCTGCTCAAGGATCTTGGAATCCTTCATCAGCGCCTGGTCATGGCTGTCGACGAACGACACGGCACCCTTGACAAGCGCGACCGCCACCAGATGCGGGCAGTTGACGTCGGGCATCGCGCTGGTGCCGACGATCCCTGTCGCATCGGTTGGGATCTTGACAAGGATGCTCTTCACATTGCCCGGCGTCAGGCCGTTCTGCTTGCGCAGGGTCAGGATGGCGTCGAGAGGCGATTGGATGGGATAGCCGACCGAGAATGTCTTGATCGCCGTTTCAGTGACGTAGAAGCGGCTGCCGAGACCGGCAAGCATCTCTTCCGGCTTCGGATCCGTGGACAGCGCAATGAACAAGTTATGCGTGCCATCAAGGACGTCATGAACGCCGGTCAAACCGGCCTGAACCATGGTCACGGCGGTCAGGCCGTTGCGGGCGCCCATGCCCGCGAAGTCGAAAGCCTTCTCGACGTGATCCTCGTCCTTCACCCAGCTCCACAGACCAGCCACCTGCTGCGAGGAATAGGAGATCGCGTAACGCATACCCTTCTCGTCCAGCCGAGCCAGCGACGCCGCTGCACCAAGAGAACCGAAGGTGGAGCTGGTCCCCTCCGCACTGCGGTGCGAACCACGGACGAGATCCGGTCCAAGCGCCATCAGCAGCCGGCAAGTGAGATCATATCCGAGCGCTACGGCCCGAATGAATTCGATGCCCGACCGGCCACCTTCCTTTTCCGCCATCGCCAGCGCGGACGGCACGACAGCGCTTCCCGGATGCGCCTTGGTGACCGGCTCGAAATCATCGGTCTCGTCCGCATGCGCGCACATGGCATTGGCCAGCGCGGCGTTGACGGCGGTAGTGCGGAAACTGGATCCGATCACCGACGCCTGCTGTTCGCCGCCGAGCCCGCGAACATATTTCAGGGCCATCTCGCCCGGACGCATCCGCGCACCGGAGACCATCGCGCCGAACGTATCGAGGATGCGGTGTTTGCATTCCGTCATCACCACATCAGGAAGCGCCTTGTCGCGCGCCGAGACCATGTAGCGCGCAAGACGCCCGGTGACATCCGCATCCGCTGCTGCAGCCTTGCGAATGATGGACGGCGAAAGCGTTAATGCGGCGAGAGCACTGGCAGACTGGAGAAAGCGACGGCGTGAAGGCGTACGACGCTGGGACATGTCATCCTTTAAGGAGTGTTGGCCGCAAGGCTCCCTGGAGGGATGCGCGAGGTTTCTGCTCGCTATACTGACGGCGTGACGATTGACGTACGTTCAGGCCACCTCGCGAAGGCCTCAATGCTTCATCGCGGGCAACGGCTGTCAGGCAGTGGATCGCGCGCCTGCCCTTGCAATATCTCCGGCGCTCGCCAAGCCCTCCACCTTCCAGCACAGCTCCATGACCTTTGCCGCCTGCTTGTGCGGCAGGATTCCTTCAGCGAGATCCTTGAACTTGCGTTCGAGATCGGCATCGCTCATGGGCATCTCGAGGCTGCCGATGGCGTGCTCGATCCGCTTCTTGAGCACGCGCCCGTCATTCAACTCGACGGACATCTCGACCTGTTCCGGCTTGATCGATTGATCGACAGTCGGAACGACTTTGCCGCGCAATTCGATCGTCTTCGCGTCGCGCACCGCCCCATCGCTGAACTGCTTCTCGCCGCCGGCGCCTTCGATAAAGGCGATGGCAACCGCATGGTAGACGCTGAATTTTCCTTCGAGCCCCTCCCTGGGGGTCTTCTTGCCGGTAAGCTCGAGCACCAGCGGATGAACCTTCACGTCGACCTGCTTGATCATATCCGGCGTCAGCTTGTTCTCATTCCTGAGCTGGATCGCCGCGTCGATCAGCGGATGCAGGACGATGCCGCAGGCAAACGGCTTGTAGGTGTTGAGCGCTGACTCGTAACGCTTGCCGAGCCCCTCGGTGATCTCGGCATAGTCCTGCTTGGTGCTGATGGCATTGGCCCAGCCGCGCTTGGCCTCGATCATGCCATCGGAGCTGGTGTAATTCTTTGACGCAAGGATAGCGGCAAAGATGCCGTTGCTGGCAGCACGGCCAGGATTGAAGCTCTTGTTCATCGAACCGAAGGACTCCCGCAGGCCGACAGGCTGCGAGGCCGCGAGCCCCAGCGCCCAGATCATCTGCTGTTCGTTAAGACCGAGCAGCTTGCCAGCCGCGGCGGCCGAGCCAAATACGCCGGCGGTGCCGGTGATGTGCCAGCCGACGTCATAGTGGTTCGGATAAACGGCATTGCCGATCCGGCATTCGGTCTCGATACCGAGCACCAGCGCATTGAGGAAACCCTTGCCGGACACCGGCTTCATTTCCGCAATCGCCAGAATCGCAGATGCGACTGGACCAGCCGGATGAATGATCGTCTTCAGATGGGTGTCGTCATAATCGAAGATGTGGCTCGAGACACCATTGATGAAAGCGGCGTTCATGATGTCGAAGCGTTCGTTGCGCCCGAACAGCGAGGCCCTCGCCGGACCGGAGAATGGCGCCAGCGCCGACGCCGCGATGTCCACCGTCTGATGATGCGAACCGCCAATGGCGACACCGACCCAGTTCAACAGCGTGCGCACGCCTTCCTTGCGGACACTTGCCGGAAGGTCATCGTATTTGGCATTGACGATGTAGTGCGCGAGAATCTGCGTCACATGCGGCGGAGCAACCGATGCGACTTTCTTCGGCGCCTCACTGGCAGCTGACTCCGCAGCCAAGGCACCACGCCCCGCTGCAGCCAGAGCCGGGAGCGCGGCAGCTGCCTGCAAGATGGTCCTGCGATTGGTGTACGCCATGGGATTTCCTCCGAACTATCATTCTTCGCGCGATCGACGCGCCGCTTCGTCGGGCTGCGGCGATACGCCTATTACAATTCGATAGCAAGCAGTTCGAATTCAGGCGACCTTACGGATTTGCAATATATGCACGAGATAGCGCTATTATCCCGAATTTCTCATTTGTTTCATAAATTCACCCCCACTAGCTTTAATACGGTCTGTTTCCGTTGCACGTCATGCGCGCTCTGGATTCCAACAAATAACTTTCAGGGTGAAACGCTGCAGAGATTCATCATCCGGCCATGAGCGCTGCTCGCATTCCCGCAGAGACATATATCGTTTCGACAGCCAACAAATTTGCAGGTGCCGCTCTACGGCGACACATGCACCGATGATTCACGTCTGGTGCATGCCGCAGCGCATGCAGACGCAAGGAGATTAAATGCACCGACGTGACGTTCTGGCCGCGATGGCATCACTTGGCCTCACAAATGTGATTGGAAGCCGAATAGCGCAGGCTGCCGACGAACCCGCAATCCCCGCCATTGCCGGCCCCGATCTCGATACAATTCCTCCAAAATTTCGCGCACCCGCCGGAAGCGTCGATACGCATACACACATCTTTGGCCCTGCCGCGGTGTATCCGTTCTCGCCCAAGCGCCCCTACTCGCCGCCTGACGCTCCGCTTGAGATGTTTCGCAAGCTGCATGAAGCGATCGGCGTCGAACGCGCCGTCATCGTCAATGCGACCGTCCATGGGTTTGACAACCGCGTGGTGATCGACGCGATCGCGCAGAGCGGCGGCAAGTACAGGGGCGTCGCCAATGTGAACAACAGCATGTCGGAAGCCGATCTCATGGCGCTCGACAAAGGCGGCATCCGCGCCTGCCGCTTCGCCTTCCTCAAACGACTTGGCGGCGTCGGCGACATGAAGGTCTTCCGTACGTTGGTCGACCGCGTCGCTGCCATCGGCTGGCATGTGGACATTTATCTCGAAGCCGGCACAGTCCGTGAGTTCGTGCCGATCCTGAAAGCGCTCCCGGTGACCTACGTGATCGATCACATGGGGACGATCAGCGCCGCCAAGGGCCTCGACGATCCCGAATTCAAGGCACTGCTCGATCTGCAGGCCAGCGACGATAAGTGCTGGATGAAAATTACAGGTCTCGAACGCGCCTCGGCTGGCGCAGCGACATTCCATGACTCCGTGCCGTTCGCGAAGCAGTTGATCGACAATGCGCCGGACCGCGTGTTGTGGGGCACCGACTGGCCGCATCCGAATGTCAAGATCATGCCCAATGACGGCACGCTCGTGGATCTGATCCCGCTTTACGCGCCGGATCCTGCGGTTCAACGCAAACTACTGGTGACCAACCCAGAGAAGCTGTTCAAGTTCGCGCCGGTGACGTAATTGCCGCGGCCCGTCTGGCGCCGAGATCTGCAGCCCTCATGGTGAGGGGCGCGCCCTTTGCGCTCGTCTCGAACCATGGACTCGTTGACACCAACCTTGCCGCCGTCCTTCGAAACGCCGCGCAAGAGCGCGGTTCCTCAGGATGGGGCCGTCGTTTGATCGGCGAGTTGGATCCCTAGAGCAGCTCCAGCACCACATCTGCCGGCCGGCACAATCGCGTGCCCTTCGGCGTCTCGACGATGGGTCGGTTCATCAGGATCGGATGCGCGATGATCGCGTCGATCAGTGCGTCATCGCCGAACGTGGGATCAGCAAGCCCAAGCTCGCCATAGACACTTTCCTTCTCACGTAACAGCGCCCGAACGCCTCCGCCCATGGCGCCGATGAGCGCAACCAGCCGGGCGGGATCCGGCGGCATCTTGAGATAGTCGATCACCACCGGCTCGATCCCACTTTGACGGATCATCGCGAGCGTATTGCGCGATGTCCCGCAGGAGGGATTGTGGAAGATGGTGACCGTCATAACGCGCGAGGTTACTCGATCACCCGGCCAAACTTGTTCGACTTGGGCAGACCGGTCGCAAGACGGCCGGCGTCCGCACGGTTACCGCGCCAGTCCGCCAGTTCCTTCCAAGTCAGACGATGCTCGCGATCGGACGAATCCTTCCAGGTCAGGCCTTCCTTGGCTACGAAAGTGGCGACATCCGACAGGCCTGCGCTGGTGTATTTTTGGAGCCGCACGCCGCGGCCACGCGCCATTTCCGGCACCTGGTCGAGCGGGAAGATCACCATCTTGTGGTTGGTGCCTATGACAGCGACCTGATCGCTGCCTTCGCCGACCACCGTCAGCGCCCGCGCCTCGTTCGGCATCTCGACATTCAGCACCTGCTTGCCCTTGCGGGTGGTGCCGACGCAGTCGTCCTCATTGACGAGGAAGCCCTGACCGTCATGGCTGGCAATCAGGAACTTGCGGCCGCCCTTGTGCACGAACATCGAAACGATGGCGGCATCGCCCTCCATGTCGATGAACAGGCGGATCGGCTCGCCATGGCCACGACCGCCCGGCAGCTTCGACACGTCGAGCGAATAGAACCGTCCATTGGTGGCCAGCAGCATCAGCTTCGAGGTGGTCTCGGCAAAGAACGCCTTGTCAAGCTTGTCGTCGGTCTTGAACGTCAGGTTGGAGAGATCTGCGACCTGGCCCTTCAGCGTGCGGACCCAGCCCTTCTCGGAAATCACGACCGTGACGGGCTCGCGCTCGACCAGCGACTCTTCGAGGGCCGCGAGATCGTGCTCCGGCGCATCGGCGAACACCGTGCGGCGTTTGCCGAGCGGCGTCTTTGGTCCGAAGATGTCGCGCACCTTGCGGACCTGCTCGCCGACCTTGGCCCACTGCTCGGTCTCGGACTTCAGGATCGCGTTGATGCCCTTGAGCTCCGCGCGGAGCTCCTTGTCTTCTTTCCTGATCTCGAACTCTTCGAGCTTGCGCAGGCTGCGCAGCCGCATGTTCAGGATCGACTCGGCCTGCAATTCGGTGAGGCTGAATGCCTTCATCAAAGCCGGCTTGGGCTCATCCTCGGTGCGGATGATCCGGATGACTTCATCGATATTGAGATAGGCGATCAGGTAACCGCCGAGCACTTCCAGCCGATGTTCGATCTGGTTTTTGCGGAAGTTGGAGCGGCGCAGCAGCACGTCGCGCAGATGGTCGAGCCATTCGCGCAGACACTCGGCGAGGCCGAGCACCTTGGGGATGCGGCCCTTGACCAGCACGTTGAGGTTCAGCGGAATCTTGCTTTCGAGCTCAGTGAGCTTGAACAGCGACTCCATCACCAGACCGGCATCGACATTGCGCGTCTTCGGCTCGATGACGACGCGGATGTCTTCGGCGGACTCGTCGCGGATGTCACCGATCAGCGGCAGCTTCTTGTCGTTCAGGAGCTCGGCGATCTTCTCGATCAGCCGCGACTTCTGCACCAACCACGGAATCTCGGTGACGACGACATTCCAGGCGCCGCGGGCGCCCTCTTCTACATGCCACTTGGCGCGGGTGCGGAACGAGCCGCGCCCGGTCATATAGGCCTCGGCAATGCTTTCCTTGGAATCGACGATGATGCCGCCGGTCGGGAAATCCGGTCCCTTCACCCAGCGCATCAGCGATTTCGATTTGGCGTCGGGCTTGTCGATCAGATGCAGCGCGGCGTCGCAGAGTTCGGCGACATTGTGCGGCGGGATCGAGGTGGCCATGCCGACCGCGATGCCCTGCGCGCCATTGGCCAACAGGTTCGGGAAACCGCCCGGCAGCACGGCCGGCTCTTTGGTCTGGCCATCGTAATTCGGGCGCAGCTCGACCGCGTCTTCGTCGATGCCTTCGAGCAGCAGCCGCGCCACGTCGGTCATGCGTGCTTCGGTATAACGATAGGCTGCCGCGCTATCGCCGTCGATATTGCCGAAATTGCCTTGGCCGTCGACCAGCGGGTAGCGCGACGAGAAATCCTGCGCGAGGCGCACCAGCGCGTCATAGATCGACTGGTCGCCATGCGGATGGAACGAGCCCATCACGTCACCGACGATCTTGGCGGATTTCTTGAACGGCGTACCCGGATCGAGCCGCAGCAGGCGCATGCCATAGAGGATGCGGCGGTGCACCGGCTTCAAGCCGTCCCGCGCATCCGGCAGCGCCCGATGCATGATCGTTGACAGCGCATAAGCGAGATAGCGCTCCTCGAGCGCGTCCCGCAGCTGCACTTCGTGAATTTCAGCCGGCTCCGGCGGAATCAGTCTTTTTCCCATGGCGAGGGGTTAGCGCCTCCCGGCGAATCGGGCAAGAAATGAATCATGCGCCACTGATCAAGTTCCATCGATATCGGGGCGCCCTCGCCTCAGGAGAGGACGCCCACGTCATTTAGTCAGCCATTAGGCGATGGATAGATGGCGGTTCCAGGCTCAGCCTGGACGCCATCTTCCGGCGGCTATTTGGATTTCTGGATGGAGGTCACGACGATCTGACCATCGACGCGACCGGCATCGAACTTCACCTTGTCGCCCACCTTGACCGATTTCAGCATCGCCGGATCCTTCACGCGAAACACCATGGTCATGCCCTCGTCCATATCGAGGCTCTTGATCGGACCGTGCTTCAACGTGATCTTGCCCGCCGCTTCATCGATCTTCTTCACTTCTCCGCTCGCCCCGGCGTCCTGCGCGTAACCCGCGACGGAGGACAGTGAGAGCCCGACAAGCGCCACCAGCGCGACAAGTCCATTCGTCTTCATAGTGCATTCCTTTGCTTCAGATTGAGCTGTTTGCGGTGAGTTATTTCACGATGACCTTGCCGGTCATCCCCAATTCACGATGCGTCGGGATCAGGCACGAATATTCGAACGTTCCCGCCTTCGAGAACTTCCACAGGATTTCCCCGGACTTCTTGGCGGCGAGACGCAGGCCGTTGGGCTCGTCGTGCTCCATGTCGGGGTTTTTCTTCATCGCTTCGCCGTGCTTCAGATTCTCCGCCGTGGTCGCCAGCAGGAATTCATGTGCTTCAGTCCCCGCGTTACGGATCACGAAGCGAATCTGTTCGCCGCGCCTGACCTCAATGACCGCAGGCGAATAGTCCATCTCGTTCATGCTCACGACGATCTCGCGCGCCGGCTTCTTCGGATCGCCGGGTTCTCCGGCCGAATATCCTCCGTGCTTGTCGTGGGCCACAGCAGCGGCCGAGTAAGCCATCGCGGCCAGCATGACGCCGCAGCTAATGTATCTTTGAGTCTTGTTCATTTCAGTTTCCACGTTGCTCGTTGTCTGTGATGACGATGTGCAGTCCTGGCCCTACATTCCCTTCATTTTCATGCCCTTCTTCATGTCCATCGGCTTTGATCCCTGGCCTTTGGTGGTGTTGCCCTTCACACCCGTCTGTCGTGGAGCTTCGCTCTGCGGAGCCTCGATCTCATAGGCCACCGTGCCCTTCGGGAAATCGTAAGGACCGGGATCGCGGTAATCGTCGCGCGCGAGTCCGTCCCGCACCTTCATGACGCTGAACATGCCGCCCATCTCGATCGGACCAAACTGACCTGAGCCCGTCATCATCGGCAGCGTGTTGTCCGGCGCCGGCATCTCCATCTCGCCCATGGCGCCGCCGGTGGATCCCATGACCATCGCATCCGGTGCGAGCTTGCCGACTGCCTTCGCCAGATCCTTTCTGGAGACGCCGATCAGGTTTCTGACGTCGTGCCCCATCGCATTCATGGTGTGATGCGACTTGTGGCAGTGGAACGCCCAATCGCCGGGATTGTCGGCGACGAAATCGAATGCGCGGATCGCGCCCACCGGGACGTCAGTGGTGACTTCCGGCCATTGCGCGCTGTCAGGCACCCATCCGCCATCGGTACAACTGACCGCAAACTTGTGCCCATGCAGATGGATCGGATGGTTGGTCATCGTGAGATTGCCGACGCGTATCCGCACGCGATCGCCAAACCGAACCGGCAACGGATCGATGCCGGGAAAGACGCGACTGTTCCAGGCCCACATGTTGAAGTCGGTCATCTCGTTGACCTTCGGCAGATAGGTGCCGGGATCGATGAGATAGCTGCTCATGATGAAGACGAAATCGCGATCGACGGGCCGGAAACTGTTGTCGCGGGGATGCACGACCATCATCCCCATCATGCCCATCGCCATCTGGACCATCTCGTCCGAATGCGGGTGATACATGAACGTACCACTGTGCTTCATCTCGAATTCGTAGACGAAGGTCTTGCCGGGCTTGATGTGCGGCTGGCTCAGCCCGCCGACGCCATCCATGCCACTCGGCAGGATCACACCGTGCCAATGCACGGTGGTGTGCTCCGGCAGTTTGTTCGTAACGAAGATGCGAACCTTGTCGCCCTCGACGGTTTCGATCGTCGGCCCCGGCGACTGGCCGTTGTAGCCCCAGAGATAGGCCTTCATGCCGTCGGCGAATTCTCGCTCGACAGGCTCGGCGACCAGATGGAATTCCTTCCAGTCGCCATTCATACGCCACGGCAACGTCCAGCCGTTGAGCGTAACCACCGGATTGTAGTCAGGGCCGCTCGGCGGATGCAGCGGCGGCTGCATCGTTACTTTGTCCATCATGGGTGCTTCTGGAATATTCGCCGCCTGCACGCGGCCGGTCACCGCAGCAGCGCTGGCAAGTGCCGTGGCGGTGCCGAGAAAATTTCGACGGGACAACATGGCTTTCTCCATTTCAGTGCCCTCCTCCGCTCGTCGCCTGAGCGGTCGTCGCGGATTTCGTTTCAGATTGGGACTCGCCACGACCACCGCCATTGATGGCGGTCTGCAGTTCAGACTGCGCGAGCCAGAAATTGCGTTTGGCTTCGATGGCCGCGCGCAAGGCTGCGATGCGTTGGCGGGCCTCGGTCAGCAGCGCGAATACGTCGACCTGCATGCTGCTGAAGCGCAATTGCATCTCATCGGAGATGATCTTGCGCAGCGGCAACACCTCGCGCTGGTAATGACCGGCGATATCGTAGGTCGAGCGATACACCCTGAAGGCATCGCGGGCTTCGGAGCGGATATTCACCGCCTTCTCGGTCAACAGGTTGAAGGCCTGATTATAGGTCTCCGCCGCCTGTCGAACGCGCACTTCACCACCGTCAAAGATCGGAATCTGGAATTGCACGTCGAAGCCGCGCTCGCGGAACGGCGGCCCCTCCGGATCCCGCGTCTTGCGGTCGATCCCGGCGACGTCGAGCAACGTCACGAACCGGCTTGCTTCTGTCAGATTGAGCGACCGGGCGAGTGCGGCCAGTTCAATGCGCGCGATCTGCAGGTCAATACGATGTGCGATGGCATCGACTTCGATCCCCGGCAGCGACAGCGGCTGACGCGGCAGCACCGGAAGCTTCTGCGGCAGTTTGATGCCGATGTCGGCGCCCCAGAGACCGAGCAGACGGATCAGGCTCTCGCGCGAACTCGTGGCCTCCTGGCGGAGCGTCGCAAGATCGGCGGTCGTCTCCGCGTAGAATACCTGCTCGCGGGCTTGATCGAGCTTGTTCAGCGACCCGGTCTCGCCCAGCTTCTGCGCGAGTTTCGCTGTGGCTTCCGCCGTCGACTTGGCGTCCGTCAGCAGGCCGACAAGTTCGTTGACAGCGACGGCGCGGTAGTAGGCGCGTCTGACGTCAGCGGCCAGCCGCAGCGTCTCCTCCGCGGCGCGCAATTGCGCCTTCTGGAATCGCTGGCGGGCGATCTCGGAGCGGAACGGCAGTGTCGCCAGCGCGAGAATATCGCCGACGACCTGCCGCTCGATTTCCAGCGCCCCATTTCCGGAAATGCGCGAGATCGAGAATGTCGGATTGGGCGGCAGGCTGTCGCCGACCAGGTCAGTCTCAGCCAGCGCCAGTTCGTTATAGGCGGCCTGCAGGCCGCGATTGCTGAGCAACGCGATCTGGACCGCGCTGTCGACTGTCAATGGCCGCCGCAGCAGGGCTTTGACGGTCGCATCGGCACGTTGTGCGTCATCGGGCGTCCGGATCGCAATCACGTCCTTGTTGATGGTCTCGCTTGCGACGCCCGCGACGACGCCCATCCCGCGATCCGGCGAGAATGACGCGCATCCCGCCAGCAGCAGCGTAGACAGCAGCGTGATGCCCGCGGCAGGCCTTGAGCCCGATTGGAGCCCATGTGTGAACGACTTGTGAAGCTTGCTGAACATCGCGTGCTCCTACTGGCCGGATTTCGGCGCGGGAGCGACGCGGTCGTTCTGCTCGCGCCATGACGACGGGGCAACCGGCCGAAGGCTGTTGTAAGGAGCCACGGTGGAGCGATAGCCGACGCCAGCGACCCTGGCGCCGGGATCTGCCGGGTCGGCGCCAACCAACGGTGCGGTCACTGGCATGCAGCCACCGAGCGACATACTGGCAGCGGTCATCGCTGCGAGGATTCCAAATCTGATATCAAATAGCTTCCCGACCACCGAACAAACGGCAGCGAGCTTCGCCCCAAGCTGCGCAAGCATGTTATTTTCCTGAAATGACGATGGATCACAGGTGCGCGTGCCCTTAGCGGGCACGGCACCGCGTCGATACGATCAGATCAGGAAATGGGAGGGCGATAGAGCCGGGCGGGCGCACTGTCGGTGACCGCGCGATAGCCTTCGGTGACACGAAGGACCGTCGGCACCGAAGGGGTCACGATGTCAGTCAGCGGTGCCGGCAGTGCGGAAATACACATCAGGCCGCAGCATGGACCGTTCGGTGAATGCGGCACTTTGTGCGAACCGGAGGCATCGTCGATCGCCGTCAATGCGTGGTCGCCATCAGCATGTGCGGCTGCAGAGTGTGCGGCTGATGCGTGCGCGACAGAGTGATCGTGCGCGTGACCATCCCCATGCATGTGCGCCGACGCGCTGCTGTTAACATGAACCATGCCGGTCATATGGCTTTCGCCGGTCAGGCACGGCGCGACCGGGTGCTGTCCCGGCAAGGCAAAGGAGATTGTCGGCGCCAGCACGCACAACAGATAGGCCAGGGCGACGAACCACCCTGCTCTTAGTCGCTGCACTCTGGTCAGACGAACCAGCATCTGGATGCGATATCTTCCTATCAACCCGTCAACGCACGGAACATAGACGCGAATCCGGCATTCGCCAATGTCGAACTTGCCTCAGGACGATGAGATTCGCGCGAGGTGCCGCGTCACCGCGTTGATGAACCCTTCGCGGGCGTCGGAATGGCCCTGCCCGCGCGGTTCCAGCACGTTGCGGAGCAGAAAGCGGCCGGTCAGGTCGAAGCCGTCCTGCAGGTCGCGGTCGGAGATGCTGTTTTGGCCGTCTTCACTCTCGCGCAGGAATGACGGCAGCCGCATCAGCCGGTCGCGATACGGTTCACCCGCGGTCCGGGACACTGCGTTGCCAGATTTGGGTGACACGTAAATCAGGTCAGAGGTCACGCCGGTGGCGGCGCAATTCTCCAGATCGAGGCCGAAGCCGAGTTCGGTCAGCATCGCCAGCTCAAACCGGATCACATGGAGCGCGGCTTCGCCGACATCATCGAAGTCATCCAGAATGCGTTCCAGCGTCTCGTAGATGTCTTCATGCGGATCGCGCTCCGGCAGCAACCGCGCCAGCGAGGCGAGATGGGTGATGCCGTAGACCGCATGGGACGAACCCAGCAGCGTCGCGGCACGCATCAACGTGCCTTCCATCAGGTAATAGCCGAGCTGTTCGTCCAGCCGCGCCCGCCATATCGCCTGCACACTATTGCCGGGTTGCAGCAGCGGTCGCATCTTCGATCCCGCACCACCGCGCACCAGGCCGAGATGACGACCATGGCTACGCGTCAGCAATTCGACGATGGCACTGGATTCGCCATGCCGCCGCACGCCCAGGATGATGCCTTCATCGGTCCATTCCATGGGGGCAGTTTACAGGAATTCGGCAGCCGCCGCAGTAAATGCGATCAGGCCTTGAACCACGTTTTCGCGTCGCCGGTGAAGGCGCAATATAGTCCGAGCCCGGTCAGGATGCATGACACGATCTCGATCGCACTGTCGAACTGCAGTCCGTACAGGCCAAGCACCTGAAACAGCGACAATACCGAGAAGGCCAGCGACACCACCAGCACCCAGCGCGGCCAGCCTTTGCGGCGATAGGCGGCGAGCCACACGAGCCAGACGAAGAACAACAGCATGCAGGCGGCGACCAGATTCGCCGCCATGATGGTGCTCTCGGACATCGCAAGGTCAGGCGTGCGGTCCTGGAACGCGATCGACAGCGCGTCGAGGATCAGCGACATGTAGAGCAGCACTTCGAAATAGAAGACGTTCTTCGGAAGGTTGGCGGGAGCGGTCATCTTGTCGGCTGCACTTCCATCATCGCTCCTCGATCACTCGTGAGGAAATTCGAGGCCCATTTCGCGATAACGATTGGGATCGTCGCCCCAGTTCTCGCGCACCTTCACGAACAGGAATAGATGCACGGGCGCGCCCACGATCTCGGTCAGTTCCCTGCGCGAGTCCGCACCGATCTGCTTGATCGTCGCACCGCCCTTGCCGAGCACGATCTTGCGCTGGCTTTCGCGCTCGACGAAAATCGTCTGCTCGATCCGCACCGACTTGTCCTTGCGCTCGGTCCAGCTATCGGTCTCCACCGTCGACTGGTACGGCAGTTCCTGATGCAACTGACGAAAGATCTTCTCGCGGGTGATTTCCGCCGCGAGATGCCGCATCGGCGCATCCGACATCTGGTCTTCGGGATAATGATACGGGCCGGCGGGAACGTCGGCTGCGAGCCTGCGGCGCAGGTCGTCGACACCGTCACCGGTCATCGCCGAGATCATGAACGTCTCTTCGAACTTCAGCCGCTCATTGGCCATCTGCGCCAGCTTCAGCAGCTTTTCCTTGGAGACGATATCGACCTTGTTGATCACGAGGATCTTCGGGTGATTGACGCTCGCAAGCTGCGCGAAGATCGCCTCGGCTTCCTCGTTGATGCCCGCTTTGGCATCGAGCAGCACGCAAACGACGTCGGCATCATGCGCACCGCTCCATGCCGTCTTGACCATCGCCCGGTCGAGGCGCCGCTTCGGCAGGAAGATGCCGGGCGTATCGACCAGAATGATCTGGGCGTGGTTCTCGATCACAATGCCGCGGATCAGTGCGCGGGTGGTCTGCACCTTGCGCGAGACGATAGTGACTTTGGAGCCGACCAGCGCATTGACCAGCGTCGACTTGCCGACATTGGGCGCGCCGATCAGCGCAACGAAGCCGCAGCGGGTCTCGGTAGGTGTCCCTTCGGACTCATGGTCTGGTTCAGCATCGTTCACGACATCATCCTTCATTGCCGCCACTGCTGACGCCTTCACGCGCAATCATTGCCTGCGCCGCGGCTTTCTCGGCGGCGCGCTTGCTGCCGCCCTCGCCCTCGGCAGGCGCAAAACCCTTCACATCCACCTCGATCTTGAAATGCGGATCGTGATGCGGACCGGATCGTTCGACCTCCCGATAGGCCGGTGTCGGCAAGCCGCGGCCCTGGGCCCACTCCTGCAGCACCGTCTTGGGATCGCGCAGCGGACGCACCGGCTTGCGCATGCGCTCGGTCCAGTTGCGCTGCACGAAGCTTTCCGCAGCCGGATAGCCGCCATCGAGGAAGATCGCGCCGATCACGGCTTCGCAGATATCGCCGAGCACGGACTTCCGCAGCCGCTGACCGGCACCCGCGCCCACTGTGCCAAGCTTGATCCCCTCGAGAAGGCCAAGCAACCGTGCCACGTCGGCACAGGCTTCCTTGCGCACGAGGTCGGCGAGCCGCTTCGACAACTCGCCTTCATCCGCATTCGGGAAAGCGCGAAACAACATGTCGGACACCACGAGGCCGAGCACATGATCGCCCAGAAACTCGAGACGCTGGTAGCTCTCGGTCCGGCTGCGCTGCGACTTCAGGGCCGACACATGGGTGAAGGCTGTCGCCAGCAGCAGAGGATCCTTGAAGCTGTGGCCGATCCGCGTTTCGATCTCGGCTGCGGCGACCTTTGCCGCTGCGCGTGCCTTCTTCTTGCGGGCAGCAGCCGTCTCCGGCGTAGCCTCGATCGTCGAGCTAACTTCGTCGGTTTTCGGCGCGGTCTCGATGGGATTGTTGGAGTCGTCGGTCATCGCACGATAGAGAAAATTCGATTCCAGCGCACAGCGGTCGGCCAGCGCCAGATCTGCCAAGCGTGTTCGCCTTCGGCGATCGAGAAGAAGATCATCTGCGCGCGACCGACGAGATTCTCGAACGGCACATAGCCGACGGCCGACAGCACGCGGCTGTCCGTCGAATTGTCGCGGTTGTCGCCCATCATGAAGAAATTGCCAGGCGGCACGGTGTAGACATTGGTGTTGTCGTAGAAACCGTTGTCGACGCAATCGAGCGTCTCATAGGTGACGTTATTGGGCAGCGTTTCCTTCCAGCGCTTGACGCGCGCCGTTGCGTCGGAACCGCACGGATCTTCGCCGACGAAGTCGCTCATACGCTCGCGCTGCACCGGCTTCTCGTTGATGTAGAGCAGCCCCTCTTTCATCTGGACGCGGTCACCGGGCAGACCGATCACGCGCTTGATGTAGTCGGTGGAGTCGTCCTTCGGCAAACGGAACACCACGACGTCACCGCGCGACGGCTCGGAACCGAAGACGCGGCCGGAGAAGATATTCGGCGACAGCGGGATCGAATAGTGGCTGTAGCCGTAGGAATATTTCGAGACGAACAGGTAATCGCCGACCAGAAGCGTGGCCTTCATCGAGCCCGACGGGATATTGAAGGGCTGGAACAGGAAGGTCCGGATCACCAGCGCGATCAGCAGTGCGTTGATGACAACACGGATGGTCTCGCCGACGCCGCTTTCAGTCTTGGTCCCGGATGTCACACTCATCGCTTTCCCGATTCCCGCAGCGTCGCCGCGCGGCTGGTAGCGCATTTTGGGGCAAGGCGGCGTCGCGCCTCGCACGAAAAATGCATTAGATTCATATAATTACGGCAAAGTCCTGCAAATGCCATGAGCGGCGTCAGCGAGAATTGGCGTCGGTTCGGTGTCCTCGCAGGTTTAAACGGTTGTTGGTAACGGTGCAATGAACCGCCCCGAAAAGCCGCTATTTCCCGCCAGTTTGACGTGCCGGCTTGTGATCGCACCGCTTCAGGTGCGGCTCCCAGCCAGCCCTCAGGGCTTGGGCGACGGGACGGCCGAAATTATGACGAAAGCCTGCGCCAGGGGCCAATCGTCCGTGATCGACAGATCGATCTGGGCCTCGTGGCCGGGGGGTATCAGGGCCTGCAGGCGTTCCAGCGCGCCGCCGGTAAGCTTCATGGAGGGCTTCCCCCCGGGTAAGTTGACGACGCCCATATCCCGCCACCAGACCCCCTGACGGATGCCGGTGCCCAGCGCCTTGGACATGGCCTCCTTGGCAGCGAAACGCTTGGCATATGTCGCCACCACCATCCTCTCGCTCTTCGCGCGGCGCTGCGCCCTCGCCCGCTCGGCCTCGGTGAAGATACGATCGAGGAAGCGGTCGCCATGGCGTTCGATCACCTTGGCGACGCGCGTAATGTCGATCAGATCGGAACCGATGCCGATGATCATGAGGCGCTCTTGGACTGCATCCGCCCGCGATCCATCGCCGCGCGCATCAGACGCACCGTATCGGACAGGCCGATGAACAGTGCCTCGCCGATCATATAGTAGCCGATGTTCAGCTCCATGATTTCGGGCAGCGCCGAGATCGTCTCGGCGGTCGCATAGTCGAGGCCATGGCCGGCATGCACTTCCAGGCCTGCGGATTTCGCCAGCCTCGCGCCGGCGGCAATGCGCTGCCATTCATGAGCGGCCTTCGCGGTATCGCCATCGGTGATCGCGTCGCACCAGGCGCCCGTGTGGAGTTCGATCACGGGGGCCTTTAGTTTAGCGGCCATTTCGATCTGCTTGGGATCTGCCGCTATGAACAGCGACACCCGTATGCCGGCTTCAGTGAAGCGCGCGATCGACGGCTCCAGCGATTCACGCTGGCCGACCACGTCGAGGCCGCCCTCGGTCGTCAATTCTTCGCGCCGCTCCGGCACCAGACAGACGGCATGAGGCTTCACCGCCAGCGCGATCCGCACCATGTCAGGCGTCGCCGCCATTTCGAAATTCAGCGGCTTGGAGATCTCCGCCTTCAGTCGTTCCATATCGGCGTCACGGATGTGGCGACGATCCTCCCGCAGATGCGCGGTGATGCCGTCGGCACCGGCCGAAATGGCTTCCAGCGCAGCACGAACGGGATCCGGGTGCTTGCCGCCCCGCGCGTTGCGCAGGGTCGCGACGTGATCGATGTTGACGCCGAGGCGCAGCGAGGATGAGGACATGACGGAATTCCAGAAAACCTTAAGGGAAGACGCTACCCATTGACCCGTTCGACCTTGGCGACAACGGCCTTGGCGCGCAACTGATTGATGATCGCGCTGAGATGTTTGAGGTCGTAGACACCGAGATCGATGGTCTGTTCGGTGAAATCGGGCGAGCGTCGATGCATGCTGATATTGTCGATATTGCCGTCATGGTCGGCGATCACCTGAGCGATCTGCGCCAAACTGCCGGGCTCGTTGACATTCTGCAGGAACAGCCGCGCCGGAAAACGCTGCGGCGAGGATTCATCGATATCCCAGCGCACGTCGACCCAGCGCTCCGGCTCTTCCTCAAAATCCTTCAGCGCCGGTGACTGGATCGGATAGATCGTGATGCCCTCGCCCGGCGTAACGATGCCGACGATGCGGTCGCCCGGCACGGCGCCACCGTTCGGAGCGAATTTAATTGGCAGATCGGAATCGACGCCACCGATCGAGATGATCGAGGTGAAGCGTGCCGCGCCATCCGGCGTTCTGACCTTGTCCGCCGTCGACTTCTTGTTGTTGGCCGAAAAGCGGCCGATGCGCTCTTCCTTGTAGTCGGGATACATCGCACGCGCGACGTCCGCGGCGCGCAATTCGCCGCGGCCGACCGAGGCCATCACATCGTCGATAGACGTGCGCGCCAGACGCGGCAGCGCGCCCTTCAACTGGTCGTCCGAATATTCCATCTTGGCGCGCACGAACAGGCGCTCGACGATCCGGCGGCCAAGGCTGGCATATTGATCACGGACCGCTGTTCGCGTCGCACGGCGAATGGCAGCGCGCGCTTTGCCAGTGACCGCCAGGCCTTCCCATGCGGATGGCGGCGCCTGCTGTGCGGCCGAAGTCAGCACTTCGACTTCGTCGCCATTTTGCAGCTCGGACGACAGCGGCGCGAATTTGCCGTTGATCTTGCAACCCACCGCACTGTTGCCGACGTCGGTATGCACGGCATAGGCGAAATCGACCACATTGGCATTGCGCGGCAGCGCGATCAGCTTGCCCTTCGGGGTGAAGCAGAACACCTGGTCGTGGAACAGTTCGAGCTTGGTGTGCTCCAGGAATTCTTCCGGATTGGTACTCTCCGAGAGAATGCCAATGGTATGGCGCAGCCATGAAAACGCATTCGACTCGCGCTTGAGCATTTCGGTCGGCGAACCGATGCCATCCTTGTAGAACGCATGCGCGGCGATGCCGTATTCGGCGATGCTGTTCATGTCCTCGGTGCGGATCTGCAGTTCGACGCGCTGGTTGCCGGGGCCGATCACCGTGGTGTGGATCGAGCGATAATCGTTCTGCTTCGGCGTCGAGATGTAATCCTTGAAGCGGCCCGGCACGACGGGCCAGGTGGTGTGCACGACCCCGAGTGCGCGGTAGCACGCCTCCATGTCCTGCAGCACGACGCGGAAGCCGTAAATGTCCGACAGCTGTTCGAAGCCGACCGACTTGCGCTTCATCTTGGTCCAGATCGAAAACGGCTTCTTGCGTCGGCCGGTGACCCGCGCCGCGATGCCGTTCTTCTCCAGCTTCGTGGAGAGATGGCTCTCGATCATGTCGATGAGGTTGCGATTGCGTTCGGTCAGCGAGTCCAGGCGCTGCATCACCACCAGATAGGCGTCGGGATCGAGCACCTTGAACGACAGTTCCTCAAGCTCCTCGCGCATCGCCTGCATACCCATGCGGCCGGCGAGCGGCGCATAGATGTCGAGGGTCTCCTCGGCGATGCGGCGGCGCGAGGCCGGCGGCATGAACTCCATCGTCCGCATATTGTGCAGACGGTCGGCAAGCTTGATCAGCAGGACCCGGACGTCGTCGGCGATCGCCAGCAGCAGCTTGCGCAGGTTCTCGGCCTGTTTGGCTTCGCGCGACACCAGTTCGAGCCGCTTCAGCTTGGTCAGGCCCTCGACCAGCGCGCCGATTTCGGCGCCGAACAGCTTGTCGATTTCGGTCCGGGTCGCCTCGGTGTCCTCGATCGTGTCGTGCAGCAGCGCCGCCACGATGGTGGCGTCGTCGAGCTTCAGGTCGGTGAGGATCGCCGCCACTTCCAGCGGATGGGAGAAATACGGATCGCCGGAGGCCCGTGTCTGCTCGCCATGGGCGACCATGGCATAGACATAGGCGCGGTTGAGCAGATCCTCATCGGTGTTCGGGTTATAGGCCCGGACGCGGTCCACCAGATCGTATTGCCGCATCATCCGGACACGGGACGTCCGCGGCACCTTGGCCGGAATTGGCGTCTCTGCAGACAGCGTTTCAGGCGAAACTGGCGAGACCGCGGCGACCGTGTCGTTCGCAGCCTGCATCTGCCGTTTATTACGGCGCGAAGTCGCCATCCTAGCCTCGTTCGATCCGGTCAGCAGCGACCTGGATTCTTCGTCTCAAGTTTGCCCCGAAACGGACTGCAAAAGCAAAGGCCCGGACGCATGTCCGGGCCTTTGTGATGACTGATAATCAAAACGGCTAAGCAAAAGACCGTGTGTATCGCTTTACTCGTCTTCTTCGGGCTGCTCTTCCGGCGGAGCGAGGCCTTCGAGACCCTTGAGGAGCTCTTCTTCGGTCATACGCTCGACGGCCACTTCGGTATCGTCGGCATCGACGCTGGCGCCGGCGGAACCGATCAGCGGAATCGTATCCGGCTCCGGCTCGTCGACTTCCACGAACTTCTGCAGCGAATGGACCAGTTCCTCACGGAGATCTTCCGGGGAAATGGTCTGATCAGCGATTTCGCGCAGCGAAACAACCGGATTCTTGTCGTTGTCGCGATCAATCGTAAGTTGTGAACCGGACGAAATCATTCGTGCCCGGTGTGCTGCCAGCAACACCAGGTCGAACCGGTTGTCGACCTTATCGATGCAATCTTCGACGGTTACGCGCGCCATAAAATGTCGCTCCGTTTGTTGTGGGACCGAATATGATGATTAAGTGCTGTGCGTATAGGGACTTTGCGGCATTCGCAAGGACCAATTTGGAATTGCGTCCTTCTTGGCTTGGTTTTCTGCCGCACTATGGTACCCTCAAAAAGACCGCAGAAGCGGTGGCACCATCTGGCCAGAAGCGGATATCTCGACACCAAAAGGCTTCATTGCAAGGGAAGATGGATCGGCATATTCGGGCAGTTCCAGACCAGCTGATTGCGTGGCGTCAATAAGGCCGATCCGACGAAGAGCGGACGACAAATGTGATTCAAATGCGCAACGACGAAGTCGCGCCAAAAACGCTAACAACAACAAACCACATGAGAAAACTTGATGTCCCTCACATCTAACAAGATCGCACTCTTCATCGACGGCGCCAACCTGTACGCCACCGCCAAGACCCTCGGCTTCGACATCGACTACAAGCGCCTCCTCAAGGAATTTCAGAGCCGCGGGACCCTCGTCCGGGCCTTCTATTACACCGCCATTATCGAGGATCAGGAATACTCGTCGATTCGCCCGCTGATCGATTGGCTCGATTACAACGGGTATACGGTGGTAACCAAGGCCACCAAGGAATTCATCGATGCGTCCGGCCGACGCAAGGTGAAGGGGAATATGGACATCGAGCTCGCCGTCGATGCCATGGAACTGGCCGAACATGTCGACCAGATCGTGCTGTTCTCGGGCGATGGCGACTTCCGCTCCCTGGTCGAAGCCGTGCAGCGTCGCGGTGTCCGCGTCACCGTGGTGTCCACCATCTCGAGCCAGCCCCCCATGATCGCCGACGAGTTGCGTCGGCAGGCAGACGTGTTTACCGATCTCATGGAGCTGCAGAGCAAGCTCGGCCGCGATCCGGCAGAGCGCCCTGCTCCGCGCGAACCGCGTCACCAGACGCCGCAATTCCTGCAGCGCGCGACCACCATGGCGCCCCGAGGCGATGAAGATTTCGAAGACTAAGACGCAACTCAGCAGACAACAGCCGGCGGTGGTCGCATCCACGATTTCCGCCGGTACTCCCACCGACCCCGGGCGCGATTGTCCTCTTTGCCCACGTCTCGTCGACTACCGTATGGCGGTGCGCGAGAAGGATCCAGGCGGCTACAACGGCCCCGTGCCGTCCTTCGGCACCTCGGATGCAGCGCTGCTGATCGTGGGCCTCGCACCGGGCGTGCAGGGCGCCAATCGTACCGGGCGTCCCTTTACTGGCGACTATGCCGGCGACCTGCTCTACGAGACTTTGCTGGATTTCGGCTTTGCCTCCGGCACCTATGAAGCACGTCCTGATGACGGGCTGACGCTACAGGATTGCCGGATCACCAATGCCGTGCGCTGCGTGCCACCACAGAACAAGCCGCTGCCCGTCGAGATCACCACCTGCCGGCCGTTTCTGATTGCCACGATGGACACCATGCCGCGATTGCGCGCTATCGTGCTGCTGGGCCGCGTCGCCCATGACACGATGCTGAGGACGCTCGGCATTCGCGCCGTGACAGCGCCTTTTGCGCACGGTGCCGTTCACGATGTCGGCCGCTTCAAGCTTTACGACAGCTATCACTGCTCGCGCTACAACACGAACACGCGCGTGCTGACGCCGGAGATGTTTCGTGCGGTGTTTGCGCGGGTGAAGGCGGATCTGAGTGATGCCTAACCTGTAGCCCGGACGAGCGAAGCGCTATCCGGGCTACGACCGCGACAACGCGATCAAACCGGGTTCGCCTTCATCCATTCCAGCACATCGCCCGCGTTCCGGTCCGGTGGAAACACCGGATAGAACACATGGGTGATCTTGCCGTCGTCGATGATCATGGCCATGCGCTTGATCATCGTGAGATCGGCAACCTCCATGGTCGGCAGGCTGAGTGCGTCACTCAGCTCAAGGTGCTTGTCGGACAACACCGGAAACGGCAGATGCAGCCGTCCGGCCATTTCGGTCTGATATTCGTTGCTCTGCGTCGACAGGCCAAACACATGCTTGGCGCCGGCGGCCTTCAGCTCCGCGAACAGATCCCGGAACGAACAGGTTTGCGGTGTGCAGCCACGCGCGCCCGGGATCATGTCCCAGTCATCGACCAGCCCGATTTTGCCGGGCTCGCCTGTGCGCGGATAGCCAAACACCACGGTGCGGCCGGTGAGTTCGGACAGCGTAACCGCTGTATCGTTCGTGGCGCGCAGGCTGACCGGTGGGATGGTCATGCCGGTCAGATGATTGGCGGCGCCGTCGTCTTCCGGCGCCGGAATCTTGCTCCAGTCGACTTCGAGCAGGTTGCCTTGCGTCATCTCATCCTCTTGTTTGAAAGAATGGGCGACGCCCAGCCTTATCCCCGCGCGCGCAACAGACGGCCCTTCTCGCGGCCCCAGTCGCGGTCCTTCTCGCTCGCACGTTTGTCGTGGAGCTGCTTGCCCTTGGCCAGCGCAAGCTGCAGCTTAACCCGGCCGCGTTCGTTGAAGTACATCTTCAACGGCACAAGGGTCATGCCCTGGCGTTCTACCGCACCCATCAGCTTGTTGATCTGCTTGCGATGCAGCAGCAGCTTGCGCGGCCGCTTCGGCTCGTGGTTGAAACGGTTGGCCTGCAGATATTCAGGGATGTTGCAGTTGATCAGCCAGATCTCGCCGTCCTTCGGATCGGCGTAGGATTCCGCAATGGTGCTCTTGCCGTTGCGGATCGACTTCACCTCGGTCCCGGTCAAGGCGATGCCCGCCTCGACCGTATCCTCGACGGCGTAGTTGAACCGCGCCTTGCGGTTCTCGGCGATCACCTTGATCGGGCGTTCGTTCTTTTCGGCCATCGTTCAATACTTTCAGCGTGCTGACCGAATATAGGTGCAGCGAATGCCCGACCCAAGCCTTGGGCTCAGGCCTTCTTGAGCAGATCGCGGATCTCGGTCAGCAGTTCTTCTTCACGGGTCGGCTTCGGCGGTTCAACCGGCTTGGCGGCATCGTTGCGCTTCAGCTGGTTCATGAAGCGGATCACCAAGAACAGGACAAAGGCGACAATGATGAAGTTCAGCGTCAGGGTCAGGAAGCTGCCCCAGGCCAGCACGGCGCCCTGCTTCTTGGCGTCGGCCAGATTGGTTGCCGTAACGGATTTCGAGAGACCCGTGAAGTAATTCGAGAAATCGAGACCGCCGGTGATCGCACCGATGATCGGCATGATGACGTCGGCCACCATCGACGAGACGATGGCACCGAAGGCCGCGCCGATGATCACGCCGACCGCGAGATCGACCACATTGCCCTTCATCGCGAAATCGCGAAATTCCTTCAGCATCTGCAATTCCTCTTTGTTTTCAACGAACGACGCGTACGCGCTTACAAATAAGGAGAGATGACGCAGCCAAAGTCACTCAACATCTGATTGATGCAGATACCTAGTTGATGAGGCCCGCGAAGACCATGGCGTCACGGATCACCTTGCCGGTGGGCGGCGTCACAGTCATCAGCGGCAGACGTACTTCTTCCTTGATGCGGCCCAGCAGTGCGAGACCGTGCTTGGCGCCGGCGAGGCCGGGCTCCTTGAAGATAGTGTCATGCAGCGGCGTCAGGCGATCCTGGATCTTGAGCGCCCCGGCATAGTCGCCCTTGAGCACCAGCGACATCAGTTCGGCACACAGCTTCGGCGCAACATTCGCCGTCACCGAAATGCAACCATGGCCGCCCGCCGCCATATAGGCCAGCGCAGTCATGTCTTCGCCGGACATCTGGATGAAATCCGGTCCCATCGCGTGACGCTGCTTGGACACGCGCGCGAGATCGGCAGTGGCATCCTTCACGCCGGCGATGTTCTTCAGCTCATACAGGCGCGCCATGGTGTCGACGGACATATCGACCACCGACCGCGGCGGAATATTGTAGATGATGATCGGAATGCCGATCGCATCGTTCACCGCCTTGAAGTGCTGATACATGCCCTCTTGCGTGGGCTTGTTGTAATACGGTGTCACCACCAGCACCGCATCCGCACCGGCCTTCTCGGCGTGCTTCGCCAGTGCCACCGCTTCCTTGGTGGAGTTGGACCCGGCGCCAGCGATCACCGGCACGCGGCCCTTGGCTTCGTCGATGCACCATTCGACGACCTTGTAATGCTCTTCATGGCTCAGCGTCGGGCTCTCGCCCGTGGTGCCAACCGGAACGAGGCCGTTGCTGCCCTCGGCCATCTGCCAGCTGACGAGCGCACGAAAGCCTGCCTCGTCCAGCGCGCCATCTTTGAACGGCGTGACCAGCGCGGTGTAAGACCCCCGGAAATTCGTCTTGGTGGCTGCCATGGTCTGCTCCGAACGCGATGCGGCTTTAGCCGTCTGCTTGAACCGATTGATTGAACAGCAAGTCTTATCGAGTCTGCGGCTGCGGCGAAAGACCGCCCGAAGCGGTTTCAGCGCGGTTTACCGGCTGTTTGGCCGTGATTTCGCCGCCGTGGCCGGGCAGAGAGGAGCAAGCGGTTACAGAAATTGACGATTTGGTCACCGTTTCAATCAAATACATCATGGGAATGCGTGCGATTGTCTGATTCGCCGCGAGGGAACGCCGTGAAGCACCTGCTCCTCACCTCGACTGCGCGGCGGACGGCCTTGCAACGGACAGCATTGGGCTCCGGTCTGGCGCTGGCGGTCGGAGTATCGGTGCTGGCCGTCGAGGCCTGGGCGGCCACCAAGGTTCCATTGCCGAAAGCGCGCCCCATTGCGCGCAGTGCCGCACAGGCCCCCACGGCCGTGGCGACCCCGGCGAAGCCGCTCGCGCCGGATGCTGCGAGCCCGGCTCCCGTAATCCAGCCCGCCACACGCCAGCATGCGGCAATTCCACCTGCTGCCAAGAAGCCGATCGCCCGCGCCGCGGTGGCGGCAACAACATCCACCCCACAGGCGGATGCCGAAACGCTTGAAAACGTCATCGAGCTGATCCGCAAGCGCAAGGGGTCGGAAGCCGCGCAGGTCGTGCAAACGATTGGCGATCCAGTTGCGCGCAAGCTCGGCGAATGGATCTATCTGCGCAGCGATGACAATGGCGCTTCGGTCGAGCGCTACCGCGCTTTCGTCGCCGCCAATCCGAGCTGGCCATCGCAGACCTTCCTGCGACGCCGCATCGAAGCGGCGCTGTGGGACGACAAGCGCGACGACTCCGCGATCCAGTCCTATTTCGAGAGCGAGAAGCCGATTTCCGCCAAGGGCAAATTCGCTCTGGCCAAGTCGCTCCTCGCGCGCGGCGACCGCGCCGGCGCGGAGCGGCTGATCCGTGATGCATGGCGCAGCGATCCGTTATCGGGCGATACCGAGAACATGGCCATCGACATGTTCGGTCCGCTGATCACACCCGGCGATCACAAGGCGCGCATGGACATGCTGCTCTATGGCAGCGATTCAGATGCCGCGCTGCGCTCTGCCAAGCGCCTCGGCGGCGCGCAGATGGCGCTCGCGCGGGCGCGCATCGGCGTCACCAAGAAGGCATCGAACGCCAACGCGCTGCTCGCTGCAGTACCGTCCGAGCTGCATAGCGACCCCGGCTACATCTTCAGCCACATTCAGCAGCTGCGCCGCGAGGAGAAATTCGGCGAAGCAGCGCGGCTGATGATTGCAGCGCCGCGCGAACCGCAGCGCCTGCACAATCTCGACGAATGGTGGATCGAGCGACGTCTCACGGCGCGCAAGTTACTCGACGTCGGCGAACATCGCTCGGCCTATCTCGTAGCACGCGATGCTGCCCTGCCGGCGCGCGACATCTACAAGACCGAGCAGGAGTTCACCGCCGGCTGGATCGCGCTGCGCTTCCTGAAAGATCCCGCGACTGCCGCTCAGCACTTCGCACGTATCGGCGTCGGCAGCGTCAATCCGACAGCCCTCGCCCGCGCCGGTTACTGGCAGGGCCGTGCTGCGGAAGCCGCAGGCCGCAGCCAGGAAGCGCGTGCCGCCTACACACGCGCAGCAGAGCAATCCACCAGCTATTACGGCCAGCTCGCCCGCGCGAAGCTTGGCCTGCAGCAGCTCGACATCAGCGGTGCATTGACCGCCCGCGCGCGTGGGCTCGATCGACTGGAAATCGTACGCGCGGTGCAACTGCTCTACGCCATGGACGAGCGCGAAGTCGCCATCCCGATCTTCGCCGATGTCGGCGAGAACGGCGATCCGGAAGCCGTGCTCGGCCTTGCCGAGCTCGCGCAACAGAACAAGGATGCCCGCGGCACATTGCTGGTCGGCAAGGCGGCACTCAATCGCGGCCTGCCCTTCGATCACTATGCCTATCCGACGACGGGCATTCCGAGCTACCGCCCGATCGGGCCCGAAGTCGAGTCTGCCGTGGTCTATGCGATCGCACGGCAGGAAAGCGCCTTCAATCCGGCCGTCGTGTCGCCGGCCCAGGCCTATGGTCTGATGCAGGTGACGCCGAGCGCGGCGCAATACGTCACCAAGCGGCACGGCGGCACCTATGACCTCTCACGCCTCAAGAGCGATTCGGTCTACAATGCGACGCTGGGCGCCGCCGAACTCGGTGGCCTGCTCGAAGACTATCGCGGTTCCTACATCATGACCTTTGCCGGTTACAACGCGGGCCGCGGTAGCGTGCGCAAATGGATCGAACGCTACGGTGATCCACGTGACCCCAAGGTCGATCCGGTCGACTGGGTCGAGTCGATTCCGTTCTCGGAAACGCGCAACTACGTCCAGCGCATTATGGAAAATCTGCAGGTTTATCGCGCCCGCTTCGGCGGTGGCTCGCGGCTGCAGATCGAGGCCGACCTGCATCGCGGTGCCAGCAGCAGCGTCGAGTAGCATCAACTAGGACAGTGCGAATACGTCGGATGGGTAGACCGCAGACGCGTAAGCGTCGAGCGAAACCCATCCTACACCTTGGCACAGCGATCGATCACGCAAGCAAAAACCCCCGGCAGTTTCCTGCCGGGGGTCTTTGTTTCAGATAGCGATTGCCGTGAGGCAGTCGACATTAGAACGAGCGCAGGATCTGAACCGAACCGTTGTAGAGGTTCTGGTTGCTCGTGTTCAGGACCGTACCAGCCGGCTTGCCGGACATGCTCGTCACGGTGTAGGTGCCGTTGAGGTTCTGCTCGAGGCGGCTGTAGGTGAATTCAGCCGACAGGGTCAGGTTCTTGACAGGGGTCCAGGCAGTACGGGTACCGATCTGGGCCACGGCGAAGTCGAAGTTGCCGGTGCCGGCGAAGGTACCAGCGCGAGATGCTGCAGCCGTCGAGCTGCTGGTGCCCGGGCCACCCGTGGTGAGGCCCTGGAATGCGGCGAGCATCAGAGCATTGCCGTCACCATACGAGATGCTGCTGTAGCTGCCGAACAGCGACGTGCGCCATGCCGGGTTCCAGTAGTGCTCGTAGAAGCCAGCGACCGACCAGGCTTCGCTCTGGATGATCTGACCGCCGGTGGTGTACACGCCGTCCAGAACATAACCGAAGCCGATGGTGTTGCCGTCGACCTTCGCGAAGCGACCGCCGCCCGAGGTGTCGGTGGTGCCGCCAGCGATCGCGTACTTCGCTGCGCCCTTGGCGTAGGTTGCTTCGAGCTTCAGAGTGTCGCCTGCGCCGGTGGGCAGGTTCTTGAATTCAACCGCTCCGTTGACTGCGAAACCGTACTTGTCGTCAGCATGACCGGTAGCTTCGGTCGTGCCGTAGAAGCCCGGGGTAGCAGCGTGCATCGCAGCGCCGAAGTGCAGCGTGCCCCAAGCCTGGTCGAGGCGGATGTTGCCGACGACGTCAGGAATGTGGTTGCCGCCGTAGGCATTGCCCAGGAACGTGTTCGAGGTCGTGCCGTAGAACGCCCCCGTGAACGTGCTCGCGCCCGGTCCCGTGATGAAGGAATTGGTATTCCAGAGGCCGGCGTTACGGTAGGCCGAAGCGTTTTCGAGCGAGATCGTGCCCGACACGCCGTTACCGAACGAAGCGGTGTAGGCGATCTGCGCGATACCGGTCGTGTTGTTCGAACCAGCCATGAAGCCCGACGAAATGTAAGGCTTGTTGAGGGCCCACTGCGGGTCGAACTGCGAGACGGCCTTACCGAAGGTGAAGCCGGCGAACTGGATGAAGGCGTAGTCGACTTCGGTGAAGCCGCCAGCGATCGATTCACGGTTCTGCGAGAAGTCGAACTGCATGTTCGCGTAGGTACGAAGGACACCGTATTCGGTGGCAGTGCGGGTATCGGTGGTCAGGTTGATACGTTCGCGGGTGATGAAATAATCCTTGGTCCAAAGATTATTGCCACCAGCGCCACCCTGCCAGAACGGGGTGTCGTAAGCTGCGGCGTTGAACGAGGTGTCCAAACGGATCGCGCCGCCGATCTTGATGCAGGTGTCGGTGCCCGGGATGTAGTAGAAACCCGCGCCGTAGAGGGAGCAGATCTTCACGTATTCGACCGCTTTGGCCTTGACGGGAAGATCGGCTGCCTGAGCTCCGCCAACGGCGAGCAGAGCTGCCGTCGAGCCGAGAATAAGGCCCTTAATCGTCTTCATGTAAACCTCCAAGTTGCTTTAGGGAAGGTTCTGCAACGGGGTGGAGGCCACCCTGAAGACAAGTCCCCTTAATCCCTGACAACCCGCAAACGCTCCGAATCTCAAAACCCGTCGCACAAGGCGTGCCGACGAGGTTCAGGACGAACCACCTTACGGGACGACCTCGGGATGCCCCCCTCCGTCGCACCGAGACCATCTCCTAAGGTTTCTCGCTCCGCAACAATGGAACGCCTCAAAGCGGCCTCCATTCGGCCGTTTCCCGGGCTGTGTTGCTTAAATCACACGGACTCGTGAATGGGCATTCTTCGCAAGCAATTGTTTCAACATCAGAATTTCCAGCGCCGCATTTCAAGGCACCGCCCCATCTCGTAACGAGCAGAAAAACATTCACACTCGCATTAGATGTATCTGGCTGGCTTTCCTGGTCCCTCGGCCGAATCGTCTCGCATCTGCCGGAGTGATAAATTCCGGCAAGCGCGGAACGGCGGATGGCAATCGATAAACAGCCTCGGGACCCATTTCCCGGCAGCAAATACACCACAGGCGGACGCGGCATCTGGAGATTATAAAGACACATCCACATCGGATGCGTCCGATTTTTGGGAACATGCGCTGCAGACTGCGATCTGGCGCTTGCGGCTCGCGACGGTGTCGGGCATATGCAGCAATGATGGAGCTGTGGCCGAGTGGCTGAAGGCACCGCTTTGCTAAAGCGGCATACCTCTCAAGGGTATCGAGGGTTCGAATCCCTCCGGCTCCGCCATCACCTCTTTTTTGCTGAAAATAACGTAATAGAAACAACGCCGCTGAAATCCCAGCGTTGCACGTTTTGTTGCGCGAATTGTTGCCCTTTTTAGACTTTTTCGGTGATTTTGGCTCAGGGACGTTAACCGTGGGGGTATCACCTAAGCCACTGATCTTGCAGCTCAGGCCTGGAGCCGTGGAGCAGAGCTGCAGCGCCCGATACCAAGGCCTCCGGATGTACACCCCGGCCGAGTCGTCTATATTGACGGAAGCGCCGCGCCTAACAGCGAAGTGACGTTTTCGAAGGTGTCGGCCACGACGACTGTGTCGTCATTTTCACCTCCCAAAGAAAAGCTTAGTGCCGTTCGCGGCCAGGTGCTGTACGGCGATCGCACCTAGCTAGTGGAGAACCTGTACCGCCGTCATCACGCTATGGCTCGACCGTCGATCGGTCCCAATGCGTGCGGCACAACCGTGAACATGTGCATGACGGGCGGTGCGGAGAGGAGCGGCGCGGTCAGCGGTCGATTGGCCGCCATGTGCGACGATGTCCGGTGCGCGGCGAGCGCGGCCTCGTCCTCGTAGATTTCGATCAGCGTGTAGCTGTCGGCCAAGGTGCGCAACTTGAGCCGTTCGTACAGGCGGTTACCCGGTTCGTTGGCACGCACCGCGGCAGCCTGGACCGCGAAGGCGCGTTCAAATGCGTCGGTGCTACCCGGCGCGACTGTGAGTTCGACCATCATTCCGATCATCGTATCGTCTTGCATCTACGGCCCGACGGCAGCCCCGGCCCGTAACCGGGCCGGGTCCAGCGGCGGGTTATGCCTTAGCCACGAACTCCTGCGTGGTGACGGCGTTGGCGTAAAATGGGGCGATCTCGGCGACGAAGTCGTCCTGCTGTTTGCGAGTATAGCCGGCCGACGCGTCGTAGATGACGTTGGTGTGGTAGCCGAGGTCGTGGGCATTGCGCATCGAAGACTCGACGCACTGGCGCAGCGAAAAGCCCGACAGGTAGATCTCGTCGATGCGGTTGTTGCGCAAGTAGCCGTCGAGCGTGGTTCCGACGAAGACGCTGCTGCCGCCGGCGCGCTCGCGAACGACATGCTCGCCCGCCGCCGGCTCGAAGCCGGGGAAGAAATCGGCCTGCTCGCCCAGGAACGCGCCATGGTCGCGCGTCATCTTACGCAGGCCGTACTTGGCCTCGCCCAGCACCTTGAAGGTCGGCTCGAACTTCAGCGCTGCGTGGATCACGTGCAGGCCGCGACGGCGGGCCTCTTCGAGGATGATCTTCGAATTGGCGATAGCGGTGTCGACCTGCTCCCGGTCCTGGAACGCCGGATAGATGCCACCGGTCGGCGAGAGCCAGCCGTTGACATATTCGATTAGGATCAGCGCGCTCTTGGATGGTCGGTCATGGTATAACTCCCGGGATGTTGGTTAGGATCAGGCGGCGATCATCGCGCCTTGCTGGCGCAGGTGGTCGAGAAAAAGGTCGGGATAGGTGTCGATTACGGCGTTCTTGACGCTAGGTCGCTCAGCGAGCGACGCGCGCCACGCCATAACGCGTGGCAGGCCAGCGAAGATCGGATCCGCCACTTCCGGATCGATGATCCCGAAATAGCGGAACAGCGGTGCGTAGACCGCATCGACCAGACCAAAGTCCGGCCCGGCGAAATACGGGCCGTCGCCCAGTTCCGCTTCGATCTTGCTTAACCGATCATGGAAGGCGGCCCGCTTGGCGTCGGCGGTCGCCATGTCCTTGGCGTGAAGGAACTGCCAGCCCTCCGTAAAGGTCTGGGTGGCGAATTCGATCCAGGCGCGATGCCGGGCACGCAGCAATGCATCGTCGGGATACATCGCCGCACCACCCTGCGTCTCGTTCAGATATTCGCAGATGACCACGCTTTCGAAGAGGATCGCATCCTCACCGTTCGGCTGGCGCACCTTCAGCACCGGCACCTTGCCGGTCGGTGACAGGGCCAGAAACCAGTCGGGCTTGGCCGACAGATCGACGTTGACCCGGTCGAACGCCACCCTCTTTTCGAGGAGGACGATCACGGCACGCTGGACGAATGGGCACAGCGGATGGCTGACGAGAGTGAGGTTTTGCTCTGTCATAAAAGGGCCTCTATGTGCTGAAGACGGATCAAAGCGACTGGCCGCCCGACACGTCGAACGTCGTGCCGTTGGCCCAGCCGAAATCGTCGGACAGGATGGCTGCGACCGCGCCGCCGATGTCGTCGGGCTGACCGACGCGGCCTAGCGCGATCTTGCTCGCGACGAAGGCATGAGCCTGTTCGTTATCGCGGACCCTACCACCGCCGAAATCGGTGGCGATGGCACCGGGTGCGATGGCGTTGACGCGGATCTGCCGCGCGCCGAGTTCCAGCGCCATGAACCGGGTCAGCGTCTCGAGCCCCGCCTTGGCCGCCGCATAAAGGCCGAAGCTGGCCATCGACGTGCGCGTGAAGCCCGACGAGACGTTGAGGATGCGTCCGCCATCGGCGAGAACCGGTAGCAACGCCTGCGTCAGGAACACCGGTCCGCGCAGGTGCATGTCGATCATCATATCGAACTGTTCCTCGCTTGCGTCAGCGACCTGCACGTGGACGACCGCACCAGCGTTGTTGACCAGATAGTCGAACCGGTCACTGCCGAAGCGGCTCCGGAGCGTCTCGGCGAAGGATGCGGCGAAGGCCGGAAAGCTCGCCACCTTGGTGACGTCGAGCGCGAGCATCGCCGCTGTGCCGCCCAGCGCCTCGATCTCGCTTACCAGCGCATCGGCTTCTGCCGCGCCCTGGCGATAGGTGCCCACGATGCCGACGCCGCGACGGGCGAGGTGCAGCGCCATGCTGCGACCGAGGCCGCGGCTGGCGCCGGTAACGAGTGCGATCTTCTGAGACATGGCTAGGTTCCTTGTGAATTGATTTTTCCAGACGGCACGCCGCTAGGCGTCGCATTTCGCTGCCAGTCAGGTAGGCGATTGCTGTATCCGACGCCCCGCCTAATGCTCTCAATTGCTTGCCTAATTGTCTCAAGCGCTTTGCAGATGGGAGAAATGGTGTCATGCTCCTTGGCATGACCGACAACCTACAGCCGCATCGCGATATCGCGCTCCGCCACGGGCGGACCGGAATGACCCTGACGCCGATCCCGCGCCTGGAAATCGGCGTAGGACAAACGACCTCGGGAACGTCACCGTGTCTCTACCGCTCGATGATCTGCTTCATTCTGCAGGGATCGAAAGAGGTGGCCATCCACGACGACCTGCTGCGCTACGACGCGTCTCAATATCTGGTCAGCGCACTCGATCTACCCTTGAGCGGCCAGATCCATGACGCTGACGACGGCAGTCCTTATGTGGCGATTTCGTTAGTCCTTGATCCGGCACTTCTCGCCGAGGTCGCATCGACGATGCCGGCGGTGCGCGACGCGGACGCGCCAGGCAGCGGCATCGCGATCAATCCGATGACTCCGTCTCTGCGCGACACGCTGCTGCGACTGCTGGCGTTGCTCGACACGCCTGCGGACATCCCGGCGCTCGCGCCGATGGCCGAACGCGAATTGCTTTATCGTCTCCTGCAGGGCCCGCAGGGGCGACTGTTGCGCCACATCGCCCGCCCAGAAGGCGCGATCGGCGGCATCCGCCGCGCGGTCGAATGGATCCGCGACCGCGGTAATACGCGGCTGCGGATCGAGGCTCTGTGCGAAGCTTCTGGCATGAGCCGTGCGAGCCTGCATCGCCACTTTCTCGCGCTGACTGGATTGAGCCCGATCCAGTATCAGAAGCAGATACGCCTTCAGGAGGCGCGCCAGTTGCTGCTCGCCGGCGACCGTAGTGCATCCGACGTCGCCTATGCGGTCGGCTATGAAAGCGCCTCTCAGTTCAGCCGCGAATATCTGCGGCAGTTCGGGGCTCCGCCCGCACGCGACGTGCGCAAGCTCAGGCAGTCGATCGACAATCAAATGATCAATTAGTCGGCCGTCAGCTTCAAAGCTGTTGACTCCAAGGCTGTTCAAGGGAACTGGGGGCATCGCCCAATGCGAGCCGTCGCGCTGGACTTCCCAGGTCACCATCCTCTCCGGAAAGCGTGAGGCGCAACGTCATGCCGATGGCACAGCACCCAATGATCGGGACGGACGAAGACGGCGGCCTACTAATCGACTGGATTTTTCGGCGCTCTGTCTGGCTAAAGCTATGGAGACCCATAGGGACGACCGGGACATCGGAAGCCGTCCCCTGTGGGCGAAGCGCCAGATCGTGGGCAGTCGTATATTCCGCTGTTCTTGAGTGCTTGGTCTCCGGCCTCATAGCGCTAAGGCGGAGCAATATTGCTCATCATCGCTGTGCGGCCCGCCATCACCTCCTACAACAGCATGGACACCCTCTCCAGACGACGCTCGCGGTCGCCGCCGTGGCGTCACATCCTAGATAACGGATCTACCAAGTCTGGTTCCGCGAATTGTCTCCAACGCCATAGCCGTAGCCGGGATAGGACTGCGATACCCCGCCTGCCCCGCCGACATAGCTGCCCCCGCCAAGATAGCTGCCATAGGCATCGCGCGGAGATGCGCGCCTCACCTGCCGGTTCTTGCGTGCCGCACTGATATCGGTGGATGCGACAGCAATGGGCGCGCTGATCGATTGCGGATATGCGGGTGCCGATGCAGCAACTGCAGGCTGGGCTCCGCTGATGGCAATACCCACCAGAGTCGCGAGGCCGCTGGCGCGGCTGATCGATGCGAGCGTGAGTTTCTTCGTCGACATGGCATTGTCCTTTTTGTTGCGCGGCCTCTCGGCCTCGTTGCAAGCGACGAGACAGACATTGGGGCGCACATGCCCGTTACAACCGTGATGCTCGTAACAAGGCCGTGACGTGGCTACGCTACATTTGGAAACATGCGAGGGAGTGCGCGATATGAAATGGGCTGCCGTGATGGCCGCCGCGATGGCGATCGCATCTGTCGCCTCGGGCCAGACCCTCAAGCTGATGGATCTCAAGGAGGTCGATCCGGCGCTGCTCAGGGATATCTACGGGACCTGGGAACTCCAGGACGCCAAGGGCAGGAAACGCTGCCGCGTGGTTTTGAAGAGCGAAAGCACCATCGGCGGCTCACAGATCGACGTGGCCAAGGACTGCGCCAGGACTTTCCCCGTCATGGACGAAATCGCGGCGTGGCGGCTCTATGAGGGTTGGACGATCGGCTTTGCCGACGCGACCCACAAACTGCGCATCCAGTTCTCGACGCCGGACAACCGCTACGTGGCGGAGCCGGAGACCGACGGCATCTTCACCATCGTCAAGAAGTAGCGGCTCATCACCCTGCCCCGGCGGGCATCGCGCCTGCCGAACCACCGCGAAAACACGCAGTCGGCTTAGTGAACCGTCGACAACCAGGCGCGGGCATCGCGCTGCGCGGCAGCGATCTCGACATCCGACATCATCTCGGCGACTTCGCGGCGCATCGGGATGGCGTCGACCCGGCCCTTGAGGGCAGCGAGGTTGAACCACTTGTGCGCGGCGACGAGGTCAACGATCCCCGAACGGCCCGACGCCCAGTACAGACCGCGCTCGAACAGCACGTCCTGGATGGCGGTCTCTGCGATCGGCATCGCAGCTTCAAAATCGATCTGCCCCTGAAACATCGGTCATTCCTTTTTTTGCTTTTGCCGCCCCAAACCGAGCGCGGCTCCCGTCCGTTATTTGATGCAATCCCAACCGCCGTTTGCCGGCTTGTTGGGATCAATATGACCGATCAAATTTGAAGAGCAGTTTAAGTATCGGGATGAACGAAATCTGAAGAGCCGAAGCTGAAACCGGCTCATACGCCGCCAAAAACCCAGCATTTATGCGGGTTTTCTGCATTTTCGCGGAATTCGGTTTACCCTGCTGTTTGGGGATGCCGTAACCATCGCAGCAGCGTCGGCGACCAGGGATATTAAAAGGGCCTGCTCCGCGCATGCGACGACGCCAATGCGAGATACGTCACAGCGAGCAGATCAAAAGCTATTCGGGATCGGGACATTCAAAGCGCCGGGGATGAACCGCACCGGCAAAAACGAGGGCGTCGGCAACACGTCAGGATCATATCTCATGTGGCCGGAGCCACCGATGAAACTGCGGACCAATGATCCGCACCGAATAAAGAACGCCAATCACGGAATGACCGGCTTCTTTGCCGGACCGGCTCGCGGGAAGAGCAAGCCCTGCCCCGGAGTGACGGTCCAGCCGTTTGACCTGATGTCTCGCCGACACCCTCTTTCGTCGACCAGAGCTGCGATCAATATCCGCTTCGAGAAGCAAATTGTCGTCGAGGCTCTCGTGACGTCGCCGGCGTTGCCACCGGCGTCGATCGTGGCAGAAGAAGTTACTTCTTCTTGGCGACCTTCTTGGTCTTCTTCGCGGTCTTCTTCACAGCGCTCTTCGCTGCCTTCTTGACGGTCTTCTTGACTGCCTTCTTCGTAGCTTTCTTGGCCATGTTGCCCTCCATAAAGAGATGACTTGATCGCTGCGTGCACTCGGGAATCGAAATGCACTTCATCCCGAATACACCAACGATTTCAAAAGAACAGTCTCTCGCTTAAGGAAGTGTTGATGAGCGCAACGCGCCACTTCCCCCACGGGCTCAGTCACAACTTGAAATCCGGCATGCGGGGCGGCGCGAGAAACGCCCGGAAACGCTGCGTCCATAAATGTCAAGATTGCAGAAAGTGCTTATTTTTTCCGAGCGCCCGCGATTCGTACTACCAAACAACTACACAAACTTCTGTCGCCCCCAAGCGTGAGTCGGGGCACTGAAAATAGGTGCTGCGGACTCTGAGTCGGTATTTTTGGCAATGAAAATATTTTTCGGGAAAACGCGTTCGCGACTTATCGGTGCTGGCCACAACCGCACTTTCTGTCGACTGACGGCATGCCGATTCGCGATCTAATTCCGCGCGCGCGACCGTTCATCGCCTACGTTACGACGCGCCAACGCGGTCCGCTGAAACGAAAACGGCGCCGCTCAAGGCGGCGCCGCGGTCATCGAAAGGGTAATTGTCAGATCCCGAGTTTGCTCTTGAGGATGTCGTTGACGACCTGCGGATTGGCTTTGCCGCCAGATGATTTCATCACCTGGCCGACGAACCAGCCCATCAGCGCCGGCTTGGCCTGCGCCTGTGCGACCTTGTCGGGATTGGCGGCGATGATGTCATCGACCACCTTCTCGATCGCGCCGGTGTCCGTCACCTGCTTCATGCCGCGCTCTTCGACGAGCGCGCGGGGGTCACCGCCTTCCGTCCAGACGATTTCGAACAGGTCCTTGGCGATCTTGCCGGAGATCACGCCTGCCCCGATCAGGTCGATGATGGCGGACATCTGTACAGCCGACACCGGGGAGGACGTGATGTCCTGACCTTCCTTGTTGAGACGGCCGAACAGCTCGTTGATCACCCAGTTGGCGGCCAGCTTGCCGTCACGCGCCTTGTTGGCGAGACCATCCAGGGTCGTCTCGAAGAACTCGGCGCTCTCGCGCTCGGTGACGAGCACACTGGCGTCATAGGGGGACAGGCCGAAGGCGCTGATGAAGCGTGCCTTCTTCTCGTCCGGCAGTTCCGGCAGCCCGGCCTTCAACTCAGCGACATAGTCTTCGCTGAATTCCAGCGGCAGCAGGTCAGGATCCGGGAAATAGCGGTAGTCATGCGCCTCTTCCTTCGAGCGCATCGAGCGGGTCTCGCCCTTGTTGGGGTCGTAGAGCCGGGTCTCCTGTTCGATCGCCCCGCCGTCCTCGAGGATTCCGATCTGGCGCCGGGCTTCATAGTCGATGGCCTGGCCGATGAAGCGGATCGAGTTGACGTTCTTGATCTCGCAGCGGGTGCCATAGGGATCGCCGGGCTTGCGAACCGAGACGTTGCAGTCGGCGCGCAGGTTGCCCTTCTCCATGTCGCCGTCGCAGGTGCCGAGATAGCGCAGGATGGTACGCAGCTTCGACACATAGGCCTGCGCCTGTTCGCTTGAGCGCATATCGGGCTTGGAGACGATCTCCATCAGCGCGACGCCGGAGCGGTTGAGATCGACGAAGGTCTGCGTCGGGCTCTGGTCATGCACCAGCTTGCCGGCATCCTGTTCAAGATGCAGGCGCTCGATGCCGACGGTAATGGCCTCGCCGTCGGACAGCTCAACCGTGACCTCGCCCTCGCCGACGATCGGCGACTTGTACTGGCTGATCTGGTAGCCCTGCGGCAGGTCGGGATAGAAGTAGTTCTTGCGGTCGAAGGTCGAGCGCCGGTTGATCTGCGCTTTCAGGCCGAGCCCGGTACGGACCGCCTGCTTCACGCATTCCTCGTTGATGACCGGCAGCATGCCCGGCATGGCCGCATCGACCAGCGAGACATGGCTGTTCGGCGATCCGCCGAACTCCGTGGACGAGCCGGAGAACAGCTTGGCGTGAGAATTGACCTGGGCGTGGATTTCCAGACCGATGACCATTTCCCAGTCGCCGGTGGCGCCCTTGATGAGCTTCGAAGGTTTGACAGGTGCGTTCATGGAGCGGTTTCTACCGCGACACGAGGCGCGGGAAAACCCCTCCTCGCGCGTTCCCGCAGCATTGCCACGGCACGACCGGGCCGGTCTTTCGAGCGTCAGCGGGCCACGGCGATGACGTGATCCTTGATTGCCGCAGGCTTCGGCAGCAGCTTGCTGCCCACCAGCCAGTCATTCAGGCTCTCCAGCGCCACCAGTTCCTTCTCGCCGACCGGAACGGGTTCGTCGTTCCGGTAATTTGCCACCCGGGTGGCGACCGCGGGGCTGAGCTTCAGCTCCTGCACCCACAGGCGCGCGGCTTCCTCGCGATTCTGCTGAGCCCACCGCGCCGACTCCCGCAGATCCTCCAGGACATCCTTCAGAATATCCGGATGCTCCGCGGCAAACGGCGTCCGCACGACATAGACAACAGCGTTCTGCGAACCGAAGTCGCTCGCCTGCGCAATTACGCGGGCATCCCCGTCGACCAGCGCGGTCGGAAAGAAGATGCTCCAGGCTGACCATGCGTCCACATGGCCGTTGGCGAAGGCGGCAGCGGAATCCACCGGGCTGAGGAAAGCGCGCTTGACCCCCGAGGACGGCACACCCGCCTTTTCCAGGGCCTTGGTCAGTTGATAGTCGCCGGTGCCGCCACGATTGACTGCCACCGAGCGGCCGGCGAGATCCGCGACGGTCTTGATGTCTGACCCGTTCCTCACCACGATGCCCGAGGAATCCCCGGCATCCCACTGATAGGCAAAGAGCGAAATCGGTGCGGTGCCGACCAGCGACGAGATTGCCGCGCTTGAACTTCCGATCGTGATGTCGATCGCATTGGCATTCAAGGCTTCCGCCGCCGGCGCATAGGCGATGAACGGCCCGACCCAGGCAACCTTGACGTTCCTGGCCGCCAGACGGTTCTCCAGCGTGCCGCGCAGGCGGCTGATCGACAGCGGTTCAGGTCCGCGCAGGAAGCCGAGCCGGACTGTCACCGGCGTCGCGGGAGATACGGCCACGCTCGCTGACGTGGAGGCAAGCCCGATCAGAAACGCGGCGACAGCCGCCCGCAGGAAAGTAGAGCGCAACATCGTCAACCTCGTGCAGCGTTGAAGAAAGGACCGATCGGATGTGCCGTTTGTCGCCGATCACCACGATCGAAAGGAAGCAGCGGCAGCAGCAGGTCCGCCACGCGGTAGGTTTCCTCGAGCAGAGGCTGGCCAGAGACGATGAAAGTGTCGAAACCGACATCGCGATATTCCAGGATGCGCGCCGCGACCGTTTCCGGATCTCCGACGATGGCGGTGCCCGGCCCGTTCCGCACCAGTCCGAAGCCGGCCCAGATATCCGGATAGATCTCCAGCTCCTGCGCGTGTTTAGGCTTCCGCGTGCCGACAATCTCTCGCATCCGGCGCTGGCCGACGGAGTCGGAGGCGGCATTGCGCGCCTGGGCGCCCTGCACCGCAGTGTCGTCCATGCGATCGAGCAGCCACTGCGCGGCATCCCACGCTTCCTGCTTCGTCTCACGGACGATCAGATTGATCCTGATGCCGAATTTCACGTTGCGACCGAGCGCCCTGGCACGCTCGCGCACCACCTTGATCTTCTCCGCAGCCTGGGGCGGCGGCTCGCCCCATGTCAGGTAGGTGTCGGCATGGCGCGCCGCGACGGACAGCGCGGGCTCCGACGAACCGCCGAAGAACAGTGGCGGATACGGCTTCTGCACCGCAGGCAATTTGAGTTGGGCGTTGCGCAGGTTCAGGTACTTGCCCTGGAAATCGACCACCTCGCCCGTCATCAGCCGGCGATACAGGCCCCAGTATTCGTCGGTGAGCGCGTAGCGTTCGTCATGAGCGAGCTCGATGCCGTAAGGCGGCATCTGGTGCTGCTCGCCGGTGACCATGTTGAGGATCAGTCGGCCGTCCGAAAACTGGTCGAAGGTCGCCGCCTTCTGCGCCAGCATCAGCGGCGCGACGATACCCGGATGCACGGCAATGATGAACTTCATGCGCTTGGTGAGCGGGATCAGCGACGCGCCCAGAACCCAGGCATCATGCTCGCCGCCACCGGTCGCCAGCAGCGCGCCCGTATAGCCGAGCTGATCGACCGCGCGTGCGATCTGCGCGAGATAGTCATGATCGACCGGGCGCCGGCCCTTGGCGTTCCAGGGATACGGGCCATCTTGCGGGATCAGGTACCAATAGATCTCCATCGTAACCTCCCAGCCTTACTTGAGCAGCTCATGCGCGAGCGCGAGCGGCTCCGGGTTGATCCAGCCGGCCACGTCGAAATCCCTGACGATGAAGCCGTGGCGCAGCAGGAAATCCTTCTGGCTTGCCAGGCCCCCTCTCCTCACATCCGAGAGATCGAGCCCGAAACTCCTCGCCGCAGCCGATCCATAGGCCGCGCGTGCCTCGTCGGCCGAGCGCCCGACCTCCTTGCCTATGATGTCGAATACCTCGGCCGGATGCCCCTGCGCCCAGTGCGACGCCCGCAGTAACACTGCGAGATAGCGTGCCACCAGATCCGGGCGCTCGAGCGCAGTGCGCCGATCGACCGTCACCGGCCGCGGATTGCCGTTATTGACGCGCAGCAACGGATCGTCCTGCTCCGCCAGATTGATCAGCGACCGCAATCCATGCGTCCCCACGGTTCCGAGCCCCGGCGCGCCCTTCACATAAATGGCATCGACCTCACCCCGCGCGAGCGCGGCGGCTTCGAGCTCGTGAAAGCGGCCATTGGCGACGCCAGCCGCCACGGCGAATGTCGGCTGATCGCTGGTGATATCGACGAGTTCGCTGTCCGCGAGGTGCAGCCCGGCAATCCCGAGACCGGTCTCGATGCCGCGTAGCGACATGGCGCGCGCGAAATCGACGCGTTGGCCGTCTTGCCGCGGCAGACCGATCCTTCTGCCGCGAAGGTCGGCCAGAGAATGAATGTCCGAATCCGCGCGAACGACGATGGCCTGGTATTCATCTATCCACGTCAGCGCCACGGTTACCGTGTCGCGTCCTTCGGACCGCGCCCAGATCGCGGGAATGTTGCCGCCTTCGCGAAACAGGCCGGGCAGCGAATGATCGAAATGCGAAATGTTGACGCGCGGATCTTCGGAATCGCGGATCGATCGAAGTACGATTCCGGACGTCGCGAATTCATCGCGCAGCAGCCCTAGATCAAGCGCTATGCCGGACGCCGTCGGCACAGGACAACGCGTGTACCAGAGCTCATTGACGGAGGATGATTTTTCAAACTCACGCGTTGCCAGACGTTCCGTCGTTACAGTCATCGGCATCTCCTGTAAGTAAATCGAGCGCGTTGCGAAACTTCGATAGACCATCATCGATGGATGAACGACCGAAAAAGAGCGTCGAAGTGTAGTTTGAAATGAACACGCTGCTATCAGGAGAGATGTAATGACATTTGTTCTTCGCATTGGCGTCCACGCCAACAATCCGTCTCTTCTTGTGCTCAGCCAGAACGGGTCGCTCGAAAAACGGATCTCGGCGCGCGGTGGAAGCGTTGAATGGGTGAAGATCGCGGCAGGCGCACGCACTGTCGAATATGTCGGCGCCAATCTGATCCAGATCGGCGGCACCGGCCTGACACCGCCTATCGCCGCGCAGGCCAAAGGCGTGCCGATCGTTACTTTCGCCGCATCAGAAGCGCGCGCAGTCGGCGGCATCTATGTTCGCAAGGACAGTCCGTTGAAAACGGTTGCCGATCTCGCCGGCAAGACGATCTCGCTCGGTGTCGGCTCGTGGCTGCAGGCCCTGCTAGCAACAGCGCTCGACCGTGCCGGCCTGACCTGGAACGATATTGTGCCGCTCGATCTTACCGAGCCGGAGTCACGTCAGGCATTGTTGGCTGGCGACATCGATGCGTGGGTTTCAGGCGGAGGACTTCGTGGCGGCGCGGATGAGATCCGGGCCATCGCCAACACCGGCGATCTCGTCACCAACCCGTCGGTGTTTTTCGCACGCCGCGATTTCGCCGATGATAATCCGAACATTATTGCGGACACAGCGAGCGCCTTGCACGAAACGGATCGCTGGATTGCGCAGCATCCGGCAGACGCTGCAGCGATCCTCGCACGCGTCGCCGGGGGGCCGCTCGACGCCGCCGAATGGGAAAAGCACATCGCACAGCGCCCATGGGGCATCCATCAGGTCGACGACAGGTTCATCACCGAGCAGCAGAAGGCAGCCGATCTTTTCTTCAGGTTTGGTCTGCTGCCACGCAAAGTCGATATTCGCGATGCAATCTATCGCCACCCGCTTAATCTCGATCGCGCTGCGTAACATCCAATCCCGGAACGCATGAACGGGTAAGAACCGCTTGTCGCATTCCGTTAGGAGGCCGGCTATATCCCCGAAGCGAAAGCCCTGAACACGGAGCTGGCACGCAACGTCTCGCGGCCGGCCAGGATCAAGTCATCGACCTGTCCCTGCGGCAGCTGGAAACGCGTCGGAACGGCTTCGAGCACTGCGGCACGCGCCGGATCTAGCTGATCGAACCCAAGCCGGCCGACGAAGAGCTGCAGATCGGTACAGCGCCAGCCGGGCCGCGCGCCATAGCGGGCTCGCTCTGCCGCCGACAAGCCGCAGCGCCACTTGATCAGCGAGGACTGCCAGTCCTTCATGGTTCGGTCGAATGCGGTATAGCTGGAGCCGATGCTGGCATCCATGGTGGTGTCCACCGCAGCCTTGATCAGATCGACGCCTTCAGGCCCTTCCACCGTATTGATCCAGTTGCCGGAGAGACCGACTTTGGAATCCACCACCATAAATATCCCGCGGCGCAGCCGGACCGCCTGCTGCGGTGTCATCGGGCCATAGGGTGTCTCGGAGGATTCGCGTACGATGGTCAGCGCAGAGACGCCGTAGTTGTCGACCAGCCCGCCATCCATCAGCTTGATGTAGGGCACCGCGCCGTCGCGGTAACGCATCACCGCCTTGGAATAGGCACTCAACATCGGTGACGCATTGCGGTTCGCGGCTGCGCGCGCGACCCAAGGCGGCAGCGGCTCGTTGCATGTGCCGGGGAAGGCTTGCACCACGGCCGGCGCAAAGGCGAGCGGCACCGCGGCCGACGCAGCCACGGCGCCCGACAGCGGATACTTGCTGAGATCGCTGCAGATCGCGGCGAAGGCCGTGTTGTCGAACACGAACGGCACGCGGTTATAGATATCCGAGGCGTTGATCCAGACCCGTGGAGAACCGCTATTTCGCAGGCTGCCGAAAGTCGCATTCTGGAACAGGTTGGCGTCGAGCCAACTGGTGAAGCCCTTGGAGTCATTGATGCCGCCGCCCAAGGCACGGCCGATAGTACCTAGCGACAGCTGCGTCGTCAGTCCGGCCTCGGCATTCTGCAGCAGGAAACGTTCACGGAAGTCCGACAGCGCGGCGCGCTTCTTGAGGCCGAAATAGGCGGCGGTCACCGATCCGCCGGAGACGCCGGACAGAAAATCGATGCGTTCCAGCATGGTGTCGGATGCACCGCGCATGCGGATGCTGCCCAGTTCTTCCAGGACACCGAACGAAAACGCCGCAGCGCGCGTGCCACCGCCTGAGAACGAAAAACCGATCAGCAGGTCGTCCTGCTCGGCAGCATCCTTGAAAACGGCGTCGAGATTGGGATCGAGGGAGGCGCCGGCCAGCGGCACGTTGGCGGGAAGGTTGTAGACCGACGTACAGCCCAGCAGCAGCGCACAGGTCGTGATCACGACACCGATCGAACGCAACGCACTCATCACTTCTCTACCGATCCCACAAGACGGCCGCACCAAACGGCACGGACCGTGTCCGGACGGTCCCCAATCCGGAATCTCAATCAGATATTACCGTAAAGCGTTGCAATTCGATGCAAACTGACGATCTGGCACCAATCGCGCCAGCAACGTGGCTAATGAATGGTGAAATAAGGTGCGCGCCAAAATGGCGCGGCGCCAATCCTCAATTCAGCTGCGTGCCCGGCGCGGCATCAAATACCAGCGTGAACCAGCTGCCCTGCCCGCGAATGCTCTCGGCGTTGAACTTCACGTTCGGCGCATTCTCTTTGAGCGTCTGCAGGATCAGCGCGCCGAGCTTGCGCGGCGACGGCCACTCCTGGCCTTCGCCAAGGCCGATGCCGTCATCGGCGACAACCACCGTGACGTGGCCGCCTTCCAGCTTGCAGATCAGTTTGATCTGACCGCCGGCACGGCCGATGAAGGCGTATTTCAGCGCGTTGGTGAGCATCTCGTTGACCAGCAGTCCCGCCGGCATCGCGATATTGATCGACATCGGGCAATAGCCGACCTGCAGATCGAGCGTGATATCCGCCGTCGCGCTGGCAGCCATCACCGCATTGGCGATGTCCGATAGATACTGTCCGAGATCGATCTCGGGCGTCGCATTCTCGTCGGACAGCGTCCGGTACAGCACCGTCAGCGCATCGATCCGGCTCGCCAGCCGGCCGAGCGCAACAGCCTCGCCTTCCACAGCCGAGCGGGCTTCGAGCCGCACCAGCGCGGTGATGAGCTGCAGATTATTCTTCACCCGATGCTGCAGCTCGCGCATCAGCATGTCGCGGTCGCGTATCTGGTTCTCGAATTGCTCGATCTGCGCACGCTCGCGGCCGCCGACATCGACCAGCGCGGCGATCCGGAAATTCTCGACGCCGTCATCACTCTCGATCACCGAGGCATAGGCCTGCACGATCACCAACCGCTCGACCGGCACCGACGGCCGGAAAACACCGATGAAGTCCTCGCCATCGCGGATCGCTTCGCCCAGCGTCTGGCTCTGGTTGTCTTCGTTGAGAAAGCCGTCGAGGCAGGTCCAGCTCTGGCCTTCGACATCGGCCGGCGCCATTGTCATCAGTTGCTCGAAGGCCTTGTTGATATAGACAACCTGCTGATCGCTGCCCAATCCGCGCGAGATGGCGAGCGCAACGGGAACATGATCCAGCAGATGCTTGTAGCGATCATTCTCGATCGCCTGCGCAAGCTTCGGGGAACCCAGAATCTGATCGACCTGTTGGGAAGGCGGAAGCCCGTCGTCGGTGCTCATGCACGGTCCATGTTCATAGGCAAACCATGGCCAAGTGCACCGCGAAACGCAATGTCAAACGCGCAACACTTCACGCGGATGATGATGTCAGGCCCACCACTTGGGCGGCGTGAAACGCCCCGATGCCTGCTCGATGGTTTCGCCGAGCGAGAACAGCGTCTCCTCGTCGAACGGACGACCGATCAATTGCAGCCCAAGCGGCAATCCCTGCACATCCTTGCCGGCGGGAACCGCGATACCCGGCAGGCCCGCCATGTTCACCGTCACCGTGAAGATGTCGTTGAGATACATCTCGATCGGATCGGCGCCGCCCTTCTCACCAATGCCGAAGGCGGCCGACGGTGTCGCCGGCGTCAGGATCGCATGGATGCCCTTGGCGAAGCACTCCTCGAAGTCGCGCTTGATCAGCGTGCGGACTTTTTGCGCGCGGAGATAGTAAGCGTCGTAATAGCCGGCCGAGAGGACATAGGTCCCGATCATCACGCGGCGGCGCACTTCCGCGCCAAAGCCTTCAGCGCGGGTATTCTCATACATGTCACTGATGCTGCGGCCGGGCACGCGCAGGCCGTAGCGCACACCGTCATAGCGCGCGAGGTTCGACGAGGCTTCGGCGGGGGCCACGATGTAATAGGCCGGCAGCGCGTATTTAGTGTGCGGCAACGACACGTCGACGAGTTCGGCACCGGCGGCCTTGAGCTGCGCAGCGCCTTCCGACCAAAGCTTTTCGATCTCGGCCGGCATGCCGTCGATGCGATATTCCTTGGGAATGCCGATCTTCATACCCTTCACGGACTTGCCGATCGCCGCCTCGTAGTCCGGCACGTCGCGATCCACGGACGTCGAGTCCTTCGGATCGTAGCCGGCCATCGAGCGCATCAGGATCGCGGTATCGCGCACGGTGCGCGCGATCGGCCCGGCCTGGTCGAGCGAGGACGCGAAAGCGACCGTGCCCCAGCGCGAGCAGCGGCCATAGGTCGGCTTCATACCGACGATGCCGGCGAACGCCGCAGGCTGGCGGATCGAACCGCCGGTGTCGGTTGCAGTGGCGCCAAGGCAGAGACCTGCGGCGACGGCCGATGCCGAACCGCCGGACGAGCCGCCGGGCACCAGATTGACGTCGGAGCCGTCGCGCCGCCACGGATTGATCACCGGACCGAAGAACGACGTCTCGTTCGCCGAGCCCATGGCGAATTCATCATTGTTCAGCTTGCCGAGCATCACGGCCCCGTCACGCCACAGCTGTGCGGTCACGGTCGACTCGTAAGGCGGCACGAAATTCCCGAGGATCTTCGAACATGCGGTTGTGCGCACGCCCTTGGTCGCGAACAGATCCTTGATGCCGAGCGGGACGCCACCAAGCCAGCCGCCCTCGCCTTTGGCGAGTCTCGCGTCGGCCGCCTGCGCCATGGCGCGCGCCTGATCCGGCGTCTCCAGCACATAGGCGTTCAGCACGCGTGCGGCTTCCATCGCCTTGAGATGCGCATCGGTCAGTTCGACTGACTTGAAGGATTTGGTCGCAAGGCCGTCACGCGCCTCGGCGAGTGTCAGCGACGTCAGATCTGTCATCTATTTATTGACCGGGCTGCAAAAGAAGGGAGAGAGCGTCTTGTCGTTTTCAGGTGCATCTTTTTTGAAAGAGCTGCGGCGGAGCTTGTCGTCAGCCTCCTGTGCGGCCTGAACCTTGTCGAGGATGGCATCCATGGCCGCGTCGACGTCCTTGACCTTCCCCTGACGCTCCATCTCGTCGAGGTAGTCCATATAGAGCTGATAGGACTTTTCATCGTCGCAAAGCAGGCACATGGCGGTTTCCGTCCAAACGGTTCTTGCTCGATTACTCGACGACCTTCGGCACCAGGAAGAAGTGATCCTCCGACTCCGGCGCATTCGCCGTCACCGCATCGACGATCTGGCCGTCATTGACGACATCGGCGCGCTTCTTCATCTCCATCGGCATCACCGAGGTCATCGGCTCGACGCCGTCGACATTCACTTCCTGCAACTGCTCGACAAAGGCCAGCATCGCGTTCAACTCGCCCAGCAGATGGGGAACTTCAGCGTCTGTGACCGCGATCCGCGCGAGATGCGCGATACGGCGAACGGTGGCAGCATCGACGGACATTATATAGGGCCTCAGGCGAAATCTGCCCGCCGTATAGCAGACGGAGGTTTCGCGCCGCAACCGGCGGACGCCTCCGCCTGTTTGGCGCCCTAGCCCCGCAATTCAGCCATCCGCGCCAATGCGGCGGCCGCCAGCGACCGCGTCAGCTCTGCCGCAGGCCGTTCGCTGCCCATTCCGACCGACTGTCCGGCCCAGAGATTGGTAAAATCGGTCCGTCCGAGCTTCTCGGCAGCGGCTTTCAGCGGCCCCAGCGCGGTCGCCGAATGCGGGAACGCCGGCGCATCGGGCGAGACCGGCCCGACCTCGCGCATCACTCGGTTGATGACGCCCCGGGCAGGACGGCCGGTCATGACATTGGTGATGACGGTGGAGGCATCCGACGCCCCGGCCAGGGCTGCACGACCCGGCCCGCTGACCTTCGATTCGAGCGTACGCAGATAGGCGGTGCCGATCTGCACACCGGCCGCGCCGAGCGCAAAGGCTGCCGCGATGCCACGCCCATCGGCGATACCGCCGGCCGCGATCACCGGCACCTTCACCGCATCCACCACCTGTGGCAACAGCGCGAACAGGCCGGGCTGCGTGGCGATATCCTCGGTCAGGAACATGCCGCGATGACCGCCGGCCTCCGCCCCCTGCGCAATGACCGCGTCGACGCCACGCTCTTCGAGCCAGACGGCTTCCTTGACGATGGTCGCAGAGGCGATGACCCGACAGCCGGCTGCCTTGATGCGCTTCAAGAGCGCCGGGTCCGGCAGGCCGAAGTGAAAGCTGACCACTTCGGGCTTCAGCTCTTCCACCAGCGCGCACATCGCCTCATCGAACGGCGCGCGGTTGGCCGCATTGATGTCTGCATTCGGATCGAGCCCGAGTTCGGCGTAATAGGACGACAGCCGCTTGCGCCAGTTGGCCTCGCGTGCCGGATCGGCGTCCACCGCCGTATGGCAGAAGTAATTCATGTTGACCGGCGCGGAGACGCGCTGGCGCACGATATTGATCTGCTCACGGGCTTTCTCCGGCGAGATCATTGCGCACGGCAACGAGGCCAGCGCGCCGCCCTCCGCTGCGCCGATCATGATGTCGGCATCCTGCACACCGGCCATCGGCGCCTGCACGATGGGAAATTCGGTGCCGAAAAGGTCGATCAGTCGGCGGTCGGGCCACATGGGGGATCTCCGGATTCTTGCGACAATCTTGCGGCGATGCCTCTGAATCCAGCGGCAAAGCAGTGACGATCTTGAGACAAACGTGAGGAAATGGCACGCGCGTCATTGCCGAGCCACGCTGAGGCTAACACGGCCGCACCCGCGCGAGCTATGCGGTTGCGCGGGGGATGAGCATCCACTTGCGCAGCGCCACGCCAGCCCAGATCGCCTCCACCAGCCCGAACGGCCAGGCGCCCTGCAGGAAGCCATAGAGCGATCCGAGCCCGCAGGCGCCGGCAAAAGCCAGCGTGAACCACGGACTGCGCGCTTCCAGCGCGTAACAGACCAGCATGGCGCTGACTGCAAACAATCCGAACAGGCTGAGCGGATCCATGGAGGGCTCGTGACTTGCAGGCGAGGAAGCGAAGGCGATATCACATTGCCGCAGATCGCTCCCGATGTGAAACGCGACCGATGACCGCTGCCATTCCCGAACTCACCACGCCCAGGCTGATCCTGCGCCCACTCGTGCTGGCTGACTCCGATGCCGTGCAAAGGCTTTTCCCGCGAATAGAGGTGGTGCGTTTCCTGGCCAGCCGCGTGCCATGGCCCTACCCGGCTGACGGTGTCTTCACTTTCCTGCGCGATGTCGTGCTGCCAGGCATGGAGCGTGGCACCGAATGGCACTGGTCGATCCGCCTGAAGAGCGCACCGGAGCAACTGATCGGCATGATCAATGTCAGGGACAGCGGCGACGACAACCGCGGCTTCTGGCTCGATCCCGCCTGGCACGGACAAGGGCTGACGACCGAGGCCAGCGACGCCGTCACCGAATTCTGGTTCGACACGCTGCAGCGGCCCGTGTTGCGCGTTATCAAGGCCATCGCCAACACCGCTTCGCGCCGGATTTCGGAAAGCTCCGGCATGCGCGTGATCGCCACCGAGGATCGCGACTACGTCTCCGGCCGTTGGCCCTCGGAAATCTGGGAAATGACCGCCGAGGAATGGCGCAGCTGCCGTCCACCCCGATAATTGCGGCGCAGCGTTTGATCTAATGGCTCCGCGTGTTATGCGGGACCATGCCTGCAGTCATCCTCCCCCTCGTCGAAGCCGCCGCACATCTGCCCGCCCGCGGCGCACTGATCGGTCTCGATCTCGGCACCAAAACCATTGGTGTCGCGGTGTCCGATCCCGATCGCCGTCTCGCGACCGGCATTGAGACTGTCGAGCGAACTGCCTTCAAGGCCGATGCCGCACGCCTCATCAAGCTTGCCGCTGAGCGAAATATCTGCGGCTTCGTCCTTGGTCTTCCCATCAATATGGACGGCAGCGAGGGACCGCGCGCGCAATCGACCCGCGCCTTCGCCCGCAACTTCTCGAAACTGACCGAACTGCCGATCGCCTTCTGGGACGAGCGGCTCTCCACATCTGCGGTCGAGCGCGAACTAATTGCCAATGATGTCAGCCGCGCCAAACGCGCCAAGGTCATCGACGAACATGCCGCGATCTTCATTCTTCAGGGCGCGCTAGATCGCCTCGCCGCGTTGCTGCGCACGCCGGATATTCGCTGACCACATGCTGACGGTATTTGCCGCTCTCGTTCCGGTCTTCCTGCTCATCGTGCTCGGCTACGCGCTGCGGCGCCTGCTGCTGAAACAGAACATCGAATGGGTCGGGCTGGAACAGCTCGTCTATTACGTGCTGTTCCCCGCCTTGCTCATCGACACGCTGGCGCGCGCCAATCTGTCCTCGGTGCCCATCGCAGGTGTCGGCGGTGCCTTGTTGCTCTCCGTCATCCTGATGTCCGCGCTGTGTCTGGCGCTGCGCCCGTTGCTGGCACGGGCCATCGGCCTCGACGGCCCGGCATTTACGTCGCTGTTTCAGGGCGCCACGCGTTGGCAGACCTTCGTGGCACTATCGGTCGCCGGCAATCTGTGGGGCGATCTCGGCATCACGCTGGCCTCCGTCGCCATGGTCGCGATGATCCCACTCCTGAATATTCTGGCGGTCTGGGTGCTGGCGCATTACGCCTCGCCGCAACGGATGGCCTGGCCAGCGCTGCTGCTGACCATCGCCAAGAACCCGCTGATCTGGGCCTGCGTGATCGGCCTCGCGATCAACCTCGCCGGATTGCCCGTGCCGCGCCCCGCACACGAATTCCTCGATGCGCTCGGGCGCTGCTCTCTGGCGATGGGCCTGCTCATTGTCGGCGCCGGTCTTCAAATCGAAGGCCTGCACAGACCCGGAATGGCTGCAGCACTGACAGTCGTCTTGAAACTCGCCGTGATGCCGCTGATGGCCATGGGCCTCGGTATCGCCTTCGGCCTGTCCGGCACCAACCTCGCGGTGGTCGTCTGCTGCGCGTCGGTGCCGTCGGCATCGAATGGCTATATTCTGGCGCGGCAGATGGGCGGCGACGCGCCCCTCCTGGCGCAGATCCTGACCGTCCAAACCATACTGGCGGTCTTGACCATGCCCATCTTCATTGCGCTGGCGGAATAGGTTTTTCTTTTTTTGAGCATGATCTTGCCCGAAAACCGGTTCCCACTTTTCGGGATCATGCTCTAGGGCGATATCACACCGTTCGCGATGAGCAGCGTCTGAACAGTCGCCGCCAGATTGTTGAGGCCATGCAGAAAGATCGTCAGCCATGTCGAGTGGCTGCGATAGCGCATATAGCCGAACAGCAGGCCGATGGTGAAAATCTCGACGAAAAAGAACCAATCGTACTGCAGATGCATCGCCGTCCAGACCAGCGATGATGCCACGATGGCGCCAAACGGCCGCAAAAACGATTCCGACCAGCCGCGATAGAGGAAGCCTCGCGCGAAGAACTCTTCAGTCATCGGCGCGCCGACGCAGAACGCGATCACGAGCAGCCACAGCGCGCCGTCGGCGCGGGCCGACTTCAGCACTTCCAGCATGAAAGTCGGTGCGGAATCGCGCCCCATACCCTTCGCGACCAGCTCCCAGGCGCCGACCAGCGTGATCAGCGCCACCGTGCCGATGACATAGTTTTTCCAGGACGTGCCGCGTAGGCCGAGATAGTCGGCAAAGGATTGCCGCGCCATGCGCGTCGCCAGCCACAGCGCCAGACACACGGCCGGAAGCCCCATGAGAACGGACGCGGCGATGGTCGTACCGCTGCTCATCGCCTTGATCAGCAGCGTCGCATCGAGTGGCGCATCCTTGATCAGGAGGTAATAGGCGACGACGGTCAACTGACCGACGAACATCGCTGCAAAAGCGAACAGCCCCCAGAGGCTGGTGCCCCAGAATTTCCAGACACGCGGCGGCTTTGTCGCGGGTGGCAGATCCGAGGGTGCGACGGGAGCGATCGGCGTCTCCAGTACACTCACTGCGGCAACGCCCGCTCGAGCAGTCCCCGACCCTGAGCTTCGGTCAATTCAGCGGTGCCGTAGATCGTACTGCGCGCACCATCGAGGCGTGTCCGCGCAAACAGTTCGGCATGGGGCGGATGCACCATGTTCAGTGCGGCGCAGGCCGCCAGCAATGCCAGCGATTCCACTGCTTGCCGCGCTACACGCTCGCTATCGGGCCGCAGCAAGGTGCGAATGATAAAGGCCGCAGTGTCGGCCGCGCCAGGTAATCCTCGTGTCTCCAGCATCAGCTCCTGCAGCACCGCGGTCGATGCGTCGCCTTCGCGCGACAGCGCCCGCAGCACATCGAGACACATCACGTTGCCAGAGCCTTCCCAGATCGCATTGACCGGCGCCTCGCGATAATGCCGCGCCAGAATGCCCTCCTCGACGTAACCGTTGCCGCCCATGCATTCCATGGCCTCATAGAGGAAGCCCGGCGCCGATTTGCAGACCCAGTACTTCACCACCGGCGTCAGGAAACGCATATAGGCCGCCTCGGACGTATCTTCCGGCGCCAGATCGAAGGCGCGACACAGTCGCATCACCAGCGCCGTTGAGGCCTCGACATGCAGGGCCATGTCGGCGAGCACGCTTTGCATCATCGGCTGGTCGGCAAGATGCTTCTGGAAGACACTACGATGCCTTGCGTGATTCAGCGCATGAGCGAGGCCCGAGCGCATCAAACCGGCGGATGCTGTGGCGCAATCCTGCCGGGTCAGCTGCACCATCTGGATGATGGTGCGGATGCCCTTACCCTCGTCGCCGACGCGCAGTGCATAGGCATCGTTGAACTCGACTTCCGACGACGCATTGGAGCGATTGCCGAGCTTGTCCTTCAGGCGCTGGAAGTTCAGCGCATTGAGCGAACCGTCCGGCCGGAACCGCGGCATGAAGAAACAGCTCAACCCGTCCTCGGCCTGCGCCAGCACCAGGAATGCATCGCACATCGGCGCCGACATGAACCATTTGTGGCCACTGATGCGATACGCATCGCCGTCGCGCATCGCGCGCGTCATGTTGCTGCGCACATCCGTGCCACCCTGCCGCTCGGTCATGCCCATACCCAGCGTCATGCCACGCTTGGCCGACCATGGCGCAAAGCTCGGATCGTAATCGCGGCTGGCGATGACCGGCATCACCCGCGCCAGCACATCCGGCTGCATCGCCAGCGCGCCGACGGCAGCCCGTGTCATGGTGATCGGGCATAGATGTCCGGTCTCGACCTGCGCGGCCATGTAGAATTTTGCGGCGCGCGCCACTTCGGACGCGCCTCGCGCGGACTTGCCGTCACGCGTCCATGTCGAATTGTGAATTCCCGCTGCAACGCTCTGTGCCATCAGCTCGTGATAGGCTGGATGAAACTCAATCTCGTCGCGCCGGTTACCGCGTGCATCGAAAGTCCGCAGCTTCGGCGTATTCTCGTTGGCCAGCCGCGCGCGCTGCGCCATCTCGGCCGATCCCCAGAGCTGACCGAATTCGGCGTGGTCGACATAGGCGAACGAGCCCTCATTCATCGCAACGGCTTCCACGAGCGGCCGGTCCAGCTCGAACAGATTGACATCCTCGAAGGGAGGCGACTGGTTGAGCACCGCATGAATGGCAGAGGTGGCGTCGGTCATGAATCAGTTCCGGCTGAGGCGATATTGCGAATCATTTTACGCCGGATCGACCGGGATTTCACGGTGCTATCTTGCCTGCCGTGCAATCGGGAAATCGTAGGCGCGTGCGCCTGCGCCGGGCAGCGAGAAGTGCCACCATTCCTTGGAATAATTCACGAAGCCCTGCCTGCCCATCGCCAACGTCAGGAGATCCCGCCAGCGCCGCTGCGCGGGTGAGATCGCGCGCGATCCGGTATGCGCCTTGGCATCGGAGCAATCGTAACCCGTGCCCATGTCGACGCTGCCCTCGGGCGCGCGCTGTGCTTCCGGCGCGATGCAGCTGGCATAGGCCTTGTTCGGATCGAATGTCGGCGACGCCGGCGCGCGCAGATCGACCAGCGTCAGATCGAGCGCCGCGCCGGTGGAGTGGCCGGAGCGCTCGGCGATATAGCCGAGCCTGAACAGATCGGCTTTACTGAAGGCTGGATTATAGCGCTTCTGCGCCGGCGTCTCGTTGCCATCGCGCGCCCACGCCACCATGTCGCGCGACGCCCGCGCCGGCCGATAGCAATCCAGCATTTTCAGCGACAGGTTTTGCGCCATCAACTCGCGCTGCACCTTCTGCAGAGCGAGGCCGACCGGGCGCTTCACCACGCATTCCGCGCTATCATAGCCGCTGAGCTTGCGGCCGACGAAATTGTTGACGTCGGCATAGCGGATGTCCTGCCGGATCGAGGGATCGATATCGCGCAGGAACACGAAATCATCGGGCAGGTTTTGCGCATGCGCGGGCACGGCGCCGAAGGCCAGGAACAGCCCCGCCGACACCGTCGCGGCCACCTGGTTTAGAGCATGTCTCATGACGGGTTCCGGAGCTCCAACCAAGGCGATTCCGCGGGAATTTGGCCTCACCATCTTTACCCTGCCGCTGGACTGACCGGGGGATAACCCGAAACCGGCCGAATCGCGCTTGCTCCGCTTTTCAACTCTGCCTATAGCTTTCGTTTTAATGACCCAAGCCACGAAATCCTCTTTCGTCCTCGGACACCGGCATTTGCTGGGCATCGAGGGCCTTTCCGCCGCGGATATCACCGGCCTCCTCGACCTGTCCGAGGAATATGTCGAGCTGAACCGCCAGGTCGACAAGAAGCGCTCCAGCCTGCGCGGTCGCACCCAGATCAATCTGTTTTTCGAGAATTCGACACGCACCCAGTCGTCGTTCGAACTGGCTGGCAAGCGGCTCGGCGCCGACGTCATGAACATGTCGGTGTCATCGTCCTCGATCAAAAAGGGCGAGACGCTGATCGACACCGCGATGACGCTGAACGCGATGCATCCGGACATTCTCGTGATGCGCCATCATGCCTCCGGCGCGGTCGAACTGCTGGCGCGCAAGGTCGACGGCTCCGTCATCAATGCCGGCGACGGCGCCCATGAACATCCGACGCAAGCCCTGCTCGACGCATTGACCATCCGTCGCAACAAGGGCCGCCTCGAAGGTCTCGTGATCGCGATCTGCGGCGACGTGCTGCATTCGCGGGTCGCGCGTTCCAACATTCTCTTGCTCAACACCATGGGCGCGCGCGTCCGCGTGGTCGCGCCCTCCACGCTGCTGCCGCCGGGCATCGAGCGCATGGGCGTCGAGGTCGCGCGCGATATGCGCGAGGGCCTCAACGGCGCCGACATCGTCATGATGCTGCGGCTGCAGCGCGAGCGCATGAACGGCTCCTTCGTGCCGTCGTCCGCCGAATACTTCCAGTATTTCGGCCTCGACCAGAAGAAGCTCGCTTACGCCAAGCCCGATGCGCTGGTGATGCATCCCGGCCCGATGAACCGCGGTGTCGAGATCGACTCCCTCGTCGCGGACGGCGCGCAGTCGCTGATTCGCGAACAGGTCGAGATGGGCGTAGCGGTCCGCATGGCCGTGCTCGAAGCGCTCGCGCGCAACCTGCCGAACGCGTGATGCCCATGCTGACAGATCGCCGCCCTATCCTCCTCGCCAATGCGCACCTGATCGATCCATCCAGCGATCTCGACGGCGTCGGTGACGTCCTGATCGCCGACGGCGTTATCCGCGATGCCCGCCGTGGCATCGGCGCGGCCGGTGTGCCTGAAGGCACCGACATCATCAATTGCGTCGGCAAGGTCGTGGCCCCCGGCCTCGTCGACATGCGCGCTTTCGTCGGCGAACCCGGCGCCAGCCACCGCGAGACTTTCGCCTCCGCCAGCCGTGCAGCCGCAGCCGGCGGCATCACCACCATCATCTGCCAGCCGGACACCTCGCCGACCATCGACAATTCTGCCACCGTCGATTTCGTGCTGCGGCGCGCCCGCGACACCGCCATCGTCAACATCCATCCGATGGCCGCCCTGACCAAGGGTCTCGAAGGCCACGAGATGACCGAGATCGGGCTGCTGAAAGCGGCCGGCGCCGTCGCTTTCACAGATGCCGACAAGAGCATCACCAACGCGCAAATCATGCGCCGTGCGCTGACCTATGCGCGCGATTTCGACGCGCTGATCGTGCATTACACCGAGGATCCCGACCTCGTCGGCGAAGGCGTGATGAATGAAGGCGAGCGCGCGTCACGGCTCGGCCTGATGGGCATTCCCAATGCCGCCGAAGCCATCATGCTGGAGCGCGACATGCGTCTCGTCGCCCTTACCGGCGGGCGCTACCATGCGGCCTCACTGACCTGCATCGAATCCATCGAGATCCTGAAGCGTGCCCGCGACGCCGGCTTGCGTGTCAGCGCCTCGGCGTCGATCAATCACCTGACGCTGAATGAAAACGATATCGGGCCCTATCGCTCCTATCTCAAATTGTCGCCGCCGCTCCGCACCGAAGAGAACCGCCGCGCGCTGGTCGAGGCCGTCGCGTCAGGATTGATCGACGTCATCATGTCCGACCACAATCCGCAGGACGTCGAAACCAAGCGCCTGCCATTTGCAGAAGCCGCGCCGGGTGCCATCGGCCTCGAAACAATGTTGTCGGCGGGATTGCGGTTGATCCACAATGGCGAGCTCACCTTCACCCAATTGATCCGTGCGATGTCGACACGCCCGGCCGAACTGCTCGGCCTGCCGGGCGGCACGCTGCGCCCCGGCGCTGTCGCCGACATCATTGTCATTGACGCCGATGTACCGTGGGTGCTGGATCCCGCGGATCTGAAATCGCAATGCAAGAATACACCATTCGACGAAGCCCGCTTCACGGGGCGCGTCGCACGCACTATTGTCGGCGGACGCACCGTTTACGAGCACGTCTGACGCGATAGACGTGTCTTAGGGCACCGAAAGCGCGGAGCGCGTCTGAGAGCACGAAAGTGCAAAGCGCGTCTTAGAATAGAGGTCCAATGATCGTTCTCTACATATTCGCCGCCGCGCTCGGTTATTTCCTCGGCTCCGTCCCGTTCGGGCTGGTGCTGACCAAGCTCGCCGGCACGCAGGACATCCGCACCATCGGCTCGGGCAATATCGGCGCCACCAACGTGCTGCGCACCGGCCGCAAGGGCCTCGCAGCGGCGACGCTGCTGCTTGACGCCCTCAAGGGCACCGTCGCCGTGATCATCGCCGGCAGCGTCGGTGGTCCAATCCCGGCCATGATCGCCGGTCTCTTCGCGTTCCTCGGTCACCTCTTCCCGGTCTGGCTCGGCTTCAAGGGCGGCAAGGGTGTCGCCGTCTATATCGGCATCATGTTCGGCCTGTACTGGCCGGCCGCCATCGTGTTCTGCCTCGCCTGGCTCGCCTGCGCTTTCACCTCGCGCTACTCGTCATTCTCGGCCCTGACCGCCAGTGCCATCACGCCGATCTTCCTGTGGTGGGCCAAGGCGCCACAGCTCGCCGTGCTGGCCACCGTGCTGACGCTGCTGCTGTGGTTCATGCACCGCGAGAACATCAAGCGATTGCTGAACGGCACCGAAGGCAAGATCGGCGCGAAGTAGTAGTTGCAGCATTAAAACATCAGAGTCCACGGCCAAGATCTCCCGGCGCGGCGACACTTCCCACCAGACAAGTCTGCAAAGGCTCCACGCGTGCTTCATCTGCACAGATCAAGCAGGCCGAACCTACCCGCTGTCGTATTCCTGCACGCAATCGGAACCAGCGGCTGGATGTGGCAGGAGCAGATCGAGCAGTTGACGGATTTCGATTGTCTCATCCCCGATCTGCCGGGCCATGGGCACAGCCATGACGTCAGGTGGCGCTCGTTCGAGCAGACCGCCGATCTCGTCGCGGAGATCATCCGCAAAAGTGTACCGTCAGGGCGCGCGCATGTCGTGGGTCTCTCACTCGGTGCCTATGTCGGGCTGACGCTTCTGGCGCGGCATCCCAGTGTCGTCGAGCGGGCCGTGTTGAGCGGGATCAACGTGTTGCCGCTCCCCAACAGATGGCTGATCGACGCCGCCGCCTATGCGATTGCGCCGCTGATCAAGACCCGGCTGTTTGCGCGCCTCAACGCGCGGACGCTGAACATTCCAGCGGATCGGTTCGAGGCCTATCGCCAATCGCTTCAGCCGTTGTCTATCCGAGACTTCATCGGAGCAAGCCACGACGCCAGCGCGTTTTCACTTCCCGCGAACGCGGCAGCAATTCAAACGCCGACGCTGCTCGTCGCGGGCGAACACGAACACCCCTTGATCCTCGCTTCAATGGCGCGGCTGCGTCAGGTGCTGCCGAATTCGCAGGCGCGGCTGGCCAAGGGCGTCGGCCATGCCTGGAATGGCGAACGACCTGACTTGTTCGCCGCCACCGTCAAGGCATGGTGCGCGCAGCGCGAACTTCCCGACGAACTAATGAATTTGACGATGCAGTAGCCGAAGAAACAAGCGGGCATTCTGATCGCGCCGCACGGGGACATTAAAACACCCGCGCGCCCTGCTTCGCGTCGAGATCGAACTCCCAGATCTCGACACCGCGGCTGATCAGGTGACCGTTGTTCTTGATATAGTGCGAGATCAGACTCACCTTCGAATGCGGGTGAAGATGTTTGAGCACGAACAGAATCTTCCGATAGTCGCGCGGCGCCGCACCGAACAGCAGCATGGCTTCGTTCATGCCGCGGATCTTGGCGCTCGGCCGATTGCCGGACACTGTCCAAGTGTAGGACTTGCACTCCACCAGGATGCGCGGGCTGGCGCTGCCGAGATCGAAGCGCTTGTTCTTCTGTAGCCGGTGGCCGACGGGTACGACGAAATTGCGCGCAAGCTGCACGCCCTCGGAATGAAAGAAGATCTGCGCCGCTTCCTCGAACTCACGCCCAACGGCGGCGTTGCTCGATGCACCGATCCGCTGGAAGTTGTTCACGTCCCAAAGCATTGCCATCACTGAACACAAGCCATCAGGGCTCACCTCTACTCTCGCACCTTAAGTGCGAATGTCAATTGAATGCATCCTTAAGTTGATAGACACTCTCCACCGGGGGAGCATGGCTTGGACAGCATCTCACAGGGCGGCACACAGCTTACGGACGCTCAGCGGCTCGATTGGTTGCGGCTGATCCGCAGCGACAATGTGGGGCCGCGTACTTTTCGATCGCTGATCAACCATTTCGGCAGCGCACGCGCCGCGCTGGAGCGACTGCCCGATCTGGCGCGCCGCGGCGGCGCTGCCCGCGCCGGCCGGATCTGCAGCGCCGACGACGCACAGCGTGAACTCGACCTCGGACGCAAGATGGATGTCGCGCTTGTCGCGCCCGGTGAGCCCGGCTACCCGCCGCGATTGGCGGGGATCGACGATGCACCGCCGCTGCTCGGCATCCGCGGCAAAGTGGATGCGCTGATGCGGCCGATGATCGCCATCGTCGGCTCGCGCAATGCGTCCGGCGCAGGACTGAAGTTCGCCGAGAGACTGGCGCGCGATCTCGGCGACGCAGGCTTCGTGATCGTGTCGGGCCTCGCACGTGGCATCGATCAGGCCGCGCATCGCACCAGCACCACCAGCGGGACGGTCACTGTGCTGGCTGGCGGTCATGACAAAATCTATCCGCCCGAACACGAGGGCCTGCTGTTCGCCCTGGTGGACAACGGCGGAGCGATTTCCGAGATGCCGCTCGGCCATGTCCCACGTGCTCGCGATTTCCCGCGTCGCAATCGCCTGATCTCGGGTGCAGCGCTCGGCGTCGTCGTGATCGAAGCGGCGCATCGCTCGGGCTCGCTGATCACCGCGCGGATGGCCGCCGAACAGGGCCGCGAAGTGTTTGCCGTGCCGGGCTCGCCGCTCGATCCCCGCGCCGCCGGCACCAACGACCTCATCAAGCAAGGCGCGGCGCTGGTCACCGAAGCATCCGACGTCATCAATGCGGTCGCGCCGATCATGGAGCGGCCGATCGAATTGCCGAGCCGTGAACCTGATGACGTCACGTCATTCGATGAACCAGACAGCAGCGACCGCGCACGCGTGATCGCATTGCTCGGTCCAAGCCCGGTAGGCATCGACGATCTTATCCGCCTCGCCGGCACGTCGGCCTCCACGGTCCGCATTGTGCTGCTGGAGCTCGAGCTTGCCGGACGGCTGGAGCGTCATGGCGGAGGGTTGGTGTCGATGATCTGAGGACTCAGTCCTGCGAATTGCGCCCGTCGAAGTTTTTTCGTGCGGTGTCGATATCGGGCAGATGTTGCTGCGCCCATTCGCCGAGCTTTATGACCGGATCGCTCAGGCCTCGGCCGAGATCCGTGAGTTCATAGTCCACACGCGGGGGCACGGTCGGAAACACGGTACGCGTCACCAGACCGTCGCGTTCAAGCCCGCGCAAGGTCAGGGTCAGCATCCGCTGCGAGATGCCGCCGACCATCCGTTTCAACTCGTTGAAGCGCCGTGGACCGTCGCCGAGCAGCATGATCACCAGCACGCTCCATTTGTCGCCGACCCGCGCCAACACCGAGGCAACGCCGCGACAGTCGCTCTCCTGATGCGGAATCGCCGGCAAAGCAGGCACCTTTTTGTGCTCGGGTTTCAAAATTGTGCCTTCTTGTGCGGTTTCGGCCAGTCACTCATGTAGCGTCAGTTACAAACCAATACCATGAGGTGACCACATGAAACTGCTCCATATCGATTCCAGCGTTCTCGGCCCCCACTCCGTCAGCCGGCAGGTTTCCGCCGCCATTACCGACCGGCTGGCCAAGGCCAATCCCGGCCTTGAGACCACCTATCGCGATCTCACCACCACGCCGCTGGCGCATCTGTCCGGCTCCCATCTCGCCGTCGCGCAGGGCGCAGCGCCCGATGCGGCGCTTCAGCCCGATCTCGCCGCCGGTAGTGCCGTGCTGGAGGAGTTTCTTGCTGCCGATATCGTGGTGATCGGCGCACCAATGTACAACTTCACCATTCCGAGCCAGCTCAAGGCGTGGATTGATCGCATCCTCGTCGCCGGCAAGACATTCAAATACGGCGACAAGGGTGCCGAAGGCCTCGCGGGCAGCAAGCGCGTCATCGTCGCCATTTCACGCGGCGGCTTCTACGGCGCGGACATGCCGACCGCTGCCGGCGAACATCTCGAAACCTATCTGCGCTGGGTGTTCGGCTTCATCGGCGTCACCAATCTCGAATTCATCGCCGCCGACGGCATCATGATGGGACCGGAGCTACGCGAGAAAGCCGTTGCCGGTGCCTTGCAGGCAGCGACAGATCTGCACGCGGCGTAAGCCAAGACTGCCATAGCGAGCTTGAACCGGCCCGCCGGTTCAAGCGGTTTTGCTCGTCGGGAAGCGAGACCTCAGAACCACTCACCCGGCACATATTTATCGAGCAACAAAACGCTCAACGAGATCAACAGGCCGATTGCGCTAAACAGTGCGACCGTAGCGAGTGGGTGACTTTCGGTACGTGCAGAAATGACCGCAGGTTCGGAGATGCGCGCGACTTTGGTCATGTGGCCTCCTGTGCGTCGCTCCAGCCCGCTTCAAATGTCTGACCGGCAGCCACAATGGTTCAGCGCATCCAAACATTATCTTCAAGAGATACCGACGTACCTCGAACGCGTGCGAGAGACGCCGGCACTCTTGTACTGTTTGATCAGCGATCAGCCACGAAACGCCGGCGCGCCGGCTGGCGACGACGTGACGCCGCCATCGACAAAGATCTCCGCCCCCTGCACGTTTGATGAATCGTCCGATGCCAGAAACAGCACCGTCTTGGCGACTTCTTCGGGCTTGCCGAAACGCCCGAGCGGAATGGTCTGCGAAATCCTGGCCTCCAGCGCTACCTTGGCTTCCGGCGTCGGCGCGGTGCGATCCCAGATCGGTGTCGTCGTGCCACCGGGCGAGACCACGTTTACGCGGATGTTGCGCGGCGACAGTTCGGACGCCATCACGCGGGCCATCGCGCGCACGCCGGCCTTGCTCGCGGCATAGGCAGCATAGCCGGGATTTCCGAGCACGGAGATCACCGAACCGTTGAGAATGATCGACGCGCCATCGTTGAGATGCGCGGCTGCCGCCTGCACGGTGAAGAACACGGCGGTGATGTTGGTCTTCAAAACGGACTCGAACACATCGAGCGCGGTGCCACCCACTGGCGTATGCGCGCTGATGCCTGCATTGGCGAATACGATGTCGAGCTTGCCGAATTTCTCGACAGCTTTGGCCACGGCATTCTCGGTGGCAGCAATATCAGTCGCATCAGCCACGATGCCGATCGCATTCGGGCCGAGTTCAGCCACCGCCGCGTCGAGCCTCGCCTTGTCGCGACCAGTGATGGCCACCTTGGCGCCCTCAGCGACGAAGAGCTTCGCCGTGGTCAGTCCAATACCGCTATTGCCGCCCGTGATGAGCGCCGCCTTGTTCGCCAAACGCATGGTGATCTCCTGATGATCAAGTGGTTGCTTTTTAAAACCACATTGCCATTTAGGGCGGATGGTTTCATAATGCAACCACATGTCCGCTAATCACTGCATTTCTTTTTTCCGCCGCTGGAAAGTCGCATGGCCAAACGCACCAGTCTCAAGGACTCCACCTGCCCCGTCGCCCGCTCCATGGAGGTGATCGGCGACTGCTGGACGATGATGATCATCCGCGACGCCATGCTGGGCGCGCGGCGCTTCGGCGAATTCCAGAAGAGTCTCGGACTGGCGAAGAACATTCTCGCCGTCAGGCTGAAAGCCCTCGTGGAGGACGGCATCCTGAAACTGGAGCCGGCAGCCGACGGCAGCGCCTATCAGGACTATGTCCTGACCCCGAAAGGCCAGGCGGTTCATCCAATCATGGTGGCGCTGCGCCAGTGGGGCGAGGATTATGCGTTCAAGCCCGGCGAACCGACGACCATCATGGTCGATCGCAAGAGTGGCAAGCAGATCAAGAAGCTGGAACTGCATGCGGCCGACGGCAGGCTGCTCAGCTATGGCGACACCACGATTGTGCCCTCAACTGCCTGAGGGCTTGCGCAGTCCTTGCAGCCGCAGGATTTCCTCGGTTTCGAGATGCGCCATGTCGAGCAGGTAAGCGAGCATGTCGTGGCGATGGCGGCGCGCCATCCGCGACAGATCGCGGACCGCGCTCTTTATATAAAGAGCCGCCTCCTCGGGCCCGCCGTCGCCCTGCGCCTGATCGTCCGGAATGGGCGGTGTCATAGGCATTCCCTACCCGGGCAGTCCGGGCGAAATCAGCACCAAAGAAGCATCAAATCATACCTCTAATGGTTGCATTTTACAACCCTTGGTAAGTGATTGGGAACCAACAGACGCGGCCATCAACAACTCACGATTTGACACGGGACCCCTTCGCACCCATGTTCGCCGCGAAACGGCTGGCGCGACTCTCGCAGACCCAAGCCGGATTCCCCCTGTAAGTTATTGGAATCACATGAATCTCGTCATTGTCGAGTCGCCTTCAAAGGCCAAGACGATCAACAAGTATCTGGGCAAGGACTATGAGGTCCTGGCGTCGTTCGGCCATGTCCGCGACCTTCCCGCCAAGAACGGATCGGTCGATCCCGACGCCAATTTCCAGATGATCTGGGAGATCGACCCCAAGGCCGCCAGCCGGCTGAACGACATCGCCAAGGCCGTCAAAGGCGCCGACAAGCTCATTCTCGCGACCGACCCTGATCGCGAAGGCGAAGCGATCTCGTGGCACGTGCTCGAAGTCCTCAAGCAGAAGCGCGCGCTGAAAGACCAGAAAATCGAACGCGTGGTGTTCAACGCGATCACCAAGCAGGCCGTCACCGACGCGATGAAGAACCCGCGCGAGATCGATGGCGCACTGGTCGATGCCTATATGGCGCGCCGTGCACTCGATTATCTGGTGGGCTTTACGCTTTCTCCTGTGCTGTGGCGCAAGCTGCCCGGCGCCCGCTCCGCCGGCCGCGTGCAATCGGTCGCGCTGCGCCTGGTCTGCGACCGCGAGCAGGAAATCGAGAAGTTCATCCCGCGCGAATACTGGTCGCTGGTGACCACGCTGGCGACGCCGCGCGGCGAGAGTTTCGAAGCCCGCTTGGTCGGCGCTGACGGCAAGAAGATCCAGCGTCTCGATATCGGCACCGGCGCCGAAGCCGAGGACTTCAAGAAGGCCATCGAAGCCGCCAACTTCACGGTCTCCACGGTCGACGCAAAACCCGCGCGCCGCAATCCGCAAGCGCCGTTCACGACCTCGACGCTGCAGCAGGAAGCCAGCCGCAAGCTCGGCTTCGCGCCGGCGCACACCATGCGCATCGCGCAGCGTCTGTATGAAGGCATCGACATCGGCGGCGAGACCACCGGTCTCATCACCTATATGCGAACCGACGGCGTGCAGATCGACCCCTCCGCCATCACGCAGGCCCGCTCTGTCATCGGCGAAGACTACGGCAAGCAATATGTGCCGGACGCCGCGCGGCAATATACGAGCAAGGCCAAGAACGCGCAGGAAGCGCACGAAGCGATCCGTCCGACCGATATGTCGCGTCGCCCGGCGAGCCTGCGCGGCCGTCTCGATAGCGATCAGTCGCGGCTTTATGAATTGATCTGGATGCGCACCATCGCCAGCCAGATGGAATCCGCCGAGATGGAGCGCACCACCGTCGATATCGCTGCCAAGGCAGGATCGCGCCTGCTCGAATTGCGCGCCACCGGTCAGGTCGTGAAGTTCGATGGTTTCCTTGCGGTCTATCAGGAAGGCAAGGACGACGACGCCGAGGATGAAGATTCACGCCGCCTGCCCGCCATGAGCGAAGGCGAAGCGCTGAAGAAAGAAAACCTCGCGGTTACCCAGCATTTCACCGAACCGCCGCCGCGCTTCTCGGAAGCATCGCTGGTCAAGCGCATGGAAGAGCTCGGCATCGGCCGTCCCTCGACCTATGCATCGATCCTGCAGGTGCTGAAGGATCGCGGCTACGTTCGGCTTGAGAAGAAGCGCCTGTACGGCGAGGACAAGGGCCGCGTCGTCGTCGCCTTCCTCGAAAACTTCTTCGCCAAATATGTGGAATACGATTTCACCGCGGCGCTGGAAGAGAACCTCGACAGGATCTCCAACAACGAGATTTCCTGGCAGCAGGTGCTCAAGGATTTCTGGACCGACTTCATCGGCGCCGTGAACGAGATCAAGGATCTGCGCGTGGCGCAGGTGCTGGATGCGCTCGACGAGATGCTCGGCCCGCACATCTACGCGCCGCGCGAAGACGGCGGCGATCCGCGCCAGTGCCCGACCTGCGGCACCGGTCGTCTCAATCTGAAGGCCGGCAAGTTCGGCGCCTTCGTCGGCTGCACGAATTATCCGGAATGCCGCTACACGCGTCCGCTCGCAGCGGACTCGGGCGCCAATGCCGATCGCGTGCTCGGCCCCGATCCGGTGTCAGGTCTCGAAGTCGCGGTGAAGGCCGGACGTTTCGGGCCCTATATCCAGCTTGGCGACGCCAAGGATTACGAAGAAGGCGAGAAGCCGAAGCGCGCCGGCATTCCGAAGAACACGTCGCCCAGCGATGTCGAACTCGATCTGGCACTCAAGCTCCTGTCGCTGCCGCGCGAGATCGGCAAGCACCCGGAGACCGGCGAGCCGATCACCGCAGGCCTCGGCCGTTTCGGGCCGTTCGTGAAACATGAGAAGACCTATGCCAGCCTCGAGGCCGGCGACGAGGTGTTCGATATCGGCCTCAACCGCGCGGTCACGCTGATCGCCGAGAAAATCGCCAAGGGGCCATCAGGCCGTCGTTTCGGCGCCGATCCCGGCAAGCCGCTCGGCGACCATCCGACCCTCGGCGGCGTTGCCGTGAAGGGTGGACGCTATGGCGCCTATGTGACCGCGGGCGGCGTCAATGCGACGATCCCGAGCGACAAGACGCAGGAGACGATCACGCTCGAAGAGGCGATCGCGCTGATCGACGAGCGCGTGGCCAAGGGCGGCATCAAGCCGAAGCGCGGCGCCAAGAAAGCACCGGCGAAGAAGGCTGTCGCCAAGAAGGCCGACGCGGCCGAGAAGAAGCCGGCGGCCAAGAAGGCCGTTGCGAAGAAAGCCGCGGCAAAGCCAAAGGCTGAAACGGCTGCCGCCAGCAAGGCGCGCGCGCCGGTGAAGGCGAAGACATCGCCTGCGAAGAAGAAGGCCGCGAAAACGGTCGCGAAGAAAAGCGCTGGCTAGAACGGATAATTGTGAACAAGAAACGTGACAGCAGCTTTCCAACCAGGGATGCCATCGTCGCGTTCGTTCGCGCGTATCCCGGCAAGATCGGCACCCGCGAGATCGCGCGTGAATTCGGACTGAAGAACGCCGCCCGTGTCGAGCTCAAGCGCATGCTGCGCGAACTCGCCGACGAAGGCGCCATCGCCAAGAAAGGCCGCAGCGTGCGCGAGCCCGCAGCGCTGCCGCCGACAGTGCTGGTCGACATCACCTCCAGGGATGCCGATGGCGAGTTGATCGCCACGCCCGTCGAATGGGACGAGGCAGACGGCGTCGTACCAAAAATTCGCATTCATACGCCGCGCCGTCCCCTGCCCGGCACCGCGGCAGGTGTTGGTGACCGCGCATTGTTGCGCATCGAGAAGATCGAGAACGATGGCGAGTTAGCCAGCTATCAGGGCCGCGTCGTGCGGGTGCTCGAAGGTGCCCGCACGCGCCTGCTCGGCATCTATCGCGCGCTGCCGAATGGTGGCGGACGATTGATCCCGGTCGACAAGAAGCAGGCCGGGCGCGAACTCAACATCGCGGCATCCGACGCCAACGGCGCCGAGGACGGCGATCTTGTCAGTGTCGATCTCATTCGTACCCGCGGCTACGGCCTCGGCTCCGGCAAGGTGAAGGAACGGCTCGGTTCGCTCTCCTCCGAGAAAGCGGTCAGCCTGATCGCGATCCATTCCCACGATATCCCGCAGGCGTTCTCCCGCGATGCGCTGAAGGAAGCGGAAGCCGCGCAGCCTGCGACATTGCAGGGACGCGAAGACTGGCGCGACGTGCCGCTGGTCACCATCGATCCGCCGGACGCCAAGGATCATGACGACGCCGTCTATGCCGAACTCGATCCCGATCCGCACAATGCGGGTGGATACATCGTCACCGTCGCCATCGCCGATGTCGCCTTCTATGTGCGTCCCGGCTCGGCGCTCGATCGCGATGCGCTGATCCGCGGCAACTCCGTCTATTTCCCCGACCGCGTTGTACCGATGCTGCCGGAGCGCATCTCCAACGACCTGTGTTCGCTGGTGCCGGGCGAACCGCGCGGCGCCCTCGCCGTACGCATGGTGATATCAGTCGATGGCCGCAAGAAGTCGCACACGTTCCATCGCATCCTGATGCGCTCGGCGGCCAAGCTGAATTACGCACAGGCGCAAGCCGCCATCGATGGCCATCCCGACGATACTACCGGCCCGCTGCTCGAACCGATCCTGAAGCCGCTTTACGCGGCCTATGCACAGGTGAAGCTCGCGCGCGACGAACGCGATCCGCTCGATCTCGACATCCCAGAGCGAAAAATCCTGCTGAAGAAGGACGGTACCGTCGATCGCGTCATCGTACCGGAGCGGCTCGACGCGCATAAGCTCATCGAAGAGTTCATGATCCTGGCCAACGTTGCCGCAGCCGAAACGCTTGAAAAGAAGGCTCTGCCGCTTATCTATCGGGTACATGATGAGCCTTCGGTGGAGAAGGTTCACAACCTGCAGGAATTCCTCAAGACCCTCGACATGCCGTTCGCCAAAGCGGGCGCATTGCGGCCATCGGTATTCAACCGGGTGCTGTCACAGGTCAAAGGTCAGGATTCCGAACCGCTGGTGAATGAAGTGGTTTTGCGCTCGCAAGCCCAGGCGGAATATGCCGCCGAGAATTACGGACATTTCGGTCTGAACCTGCGCCGCTACGCGCATTTTACCTCGCCTATCAGGCGATACGCAGATCTGATCGTACATCGCGCACTGATCCGTGCGCTCGGACTTGGCGAAGGCGCACTGCCCGAGACGGAAACCGTGGAAACACTGAGCGAAATCTCGGCACAGATTTCGGCCACCGAGCGCCGGGCCATGAAGGCCGAGCGCGAGACGTCCGACCGGCTGATTGCGCACTTCTTGGCCGACAAGATCGGCGCTACCTTCCGGGGCCGGATCTCCGGTGTCACCAGGGCTGGACTCTTTGTCCGATTGACCGAGACCGGCGCCGATGGCCTGATCCCGATCCGCACGTTGGGCACCGAATACTTCAACTATGATGAAGCTCGCCACGCCCTCGTCGGTACACGCAGTGGTGCCATGCATCGGTTGGGTGACGTCGTCGATGTCCGTCTGGTCGAGGCAGCCCCCGTTGCAGGTGCCTTGCGGTTCGAAATGCTCTCCGAGGGCAATACCGCCCCACGGAACCGCCGACGCGAACGTGCCCGCAGCAATGACGCTGCAGACCGGCCGCGTCATCCGGATGCCAAGCCTTCTGGTGCGACGAAGTTCAAATCGTCGAAGAAGCTCAAGGCGCCCAAAAAAGCCAAACCCGGTCGCAATGCCCGGCAGGCTGCCAAAGCTGACAAGGCTCGCGCCGGTGGTAACCCCGGCAAGCCGAAAAAGGGGTAACGTCATGATGACATTGACCACACCGAAGATCTGGAGCGCGACGCTGGATTCCTCCGCCAAACGCAATGTGTGGACCGCGATGAAGCGCGGCTTCGCCTGTCGCTGCCCGAACTGCGGCGAAGGCAAGATGTTTCGTGCCTTCCTGAAAACCGCAGATCACTGCGACAAGTGCGGACAGGATTTCTCTGCACACCGCGCCGATGATCTTCCCGCCTATCTCGTGATCGTCATCGTCGGTCACATCGTCGTGCCGATCGCATTGTGGATCGAGACCAACTACTCGCCATCGGTCGCGCTGCAACTTGCGATCTACCTGCCGATCACGCTGATCGCGTCGCTGTTGCTGCTGCAACCGGTCAAGGGCGCCGTGGTGGGATTGCAGTGGGCATTCCGCATGCATGGATTTGGCGACGGCCCGGCTGACTGATACGTTCTCCGTCCCCTTGAACAGCACGTAATAAGAAGAATTTCAGGAGACGGAATGAGCGACGCAGTCGAGATCGGCAAGGAAGCCGACCACCATCCCTATAAGCGTCCGCGCGACGCAGCGACCCTGATGCTGGTCGATCGCTCCGGCCCGATTCCGAAAGTGCTTGTCGGCAAGCGTCACGACAAGGTCGTGTTCATGCCCGGCAAGTTCGTCTTCCCCGGCGGCAGCGTCGACACCACCGACAACAAGATTCCGGTGGCTGCACCTTTGCCGCCGGAGCTTGAAGCCAACCTGATGAAAGGCAGCCCGAAGACGCCGCCGTCGCGCGCGCGTTCGCTCGCTGTCGCCGCGATCCGCGAAGCCTGCGAAGAAACCGGCCTCTGCCTCGGCCGCAAGGTTGATGGCGCGACCAGGAAGCTCCCCGGCGTATGGGAAGCTTTTAGCGATGCAGGTCTCCTGCCCGATCCCTCGGGCCTGTTTCTGATTGCGCGCGCCATCACGCCGCCCGGCCGTATCAAGCGCTTCGATACGCGTTTCTTCACGGCTGACGCATCGTCGATCGCGCATCGCGTCGAGGGCGTCGTGCATGCCGATGCCGAACTGGTGGAACTGGTCTGGGTCGAACTCGGCTCCGCGCATCTCGCCGACGCGCACGCAATGACGAAGAACGTGCTTAATCAATTGCAGCAGCGTCTTGCCACAGGCCCGCTCCGTCACGACGCGCCGCTGCCCTTCTTCCATTGGTACAGCGGCAAGATGCAACTCGATATGCTGCCCGGCGAAAGCTGAGTTAATCAAGTAAGACGTCTCGCTTTTCGACCTATTCTAATTCTAACTGTTTCCGTAGTGGGATAACTGGTGTGGCGCGGTAAGCTACCGTTGCTTGCTCACAGGAATTCCCAGTTATGGGACAGATGAATTGGACGCCGCAGGTCGAGTCTTCGACATTTACGCGCGCGTCACTGGAATATCGTCGCAAGGCGTCGGCACTCAGCCAGCGCGCCAGCGTGGAAGCTGACCCACGCAAAGTTCGTGCATTGCTACAACTCGCCATCTCGTGGATTCAGGTTGCTGAAAACGAAGAGCTGATGGCGAGCGAGTATCGCGCCAGCGCGCACATGCACAGTTTCTGACACGAGAAGACGCCGCATCCGCGGCGCCTTCCTGCTCTGCCAGACCCATCGTCAGATCTGAGCGAGGCCACCGTCGACGAACAATTCTGCGCCGGCGACGAAGCTGGAGTCATCCGATGCCAGGAACAGCACCGCCTTCGCGACTTCGTCCGCGGTACCGAGACGGCCGAGTGGCACCAGCGTCTTGAGGAATCCCTTCACGTCATCATTGGCGAAGACGTCCAGGCCAGGCGTCTGGATCGGCCCGGGGCTGACGACATTGACGCGGATTCGGCGTGCCTTGAGATCGGCGGTCCAGCTGCGCGCAAAGGAACGGATCGCAGCTTTGGTCGCGTTGTAGACGCTGAAGGACTCCATGCCCTTCGATCCCGACACCGAGCCGGTGAGAACCACCGAGGCACCGTCAGAGAGCAGCGGCAGTGCCTGCTGCACCGTGAACAAAACGCCTTTCACATTGATGTCGAACATCTTGTCATAGACGTCTTCGGTGATCTGGCCGAACGCGCTCAATTCATAGCCGCCGGCATTGGCGAACAGCACGTCGATCTTGCCCTTGGCAGCCTTCACCGTATCGAACAGATGCGCGAGATCGGCGAGCTTGGCCGCGTCCGCCCGCACGCCGACGGCCTTCGGACCGAGCTGCTTCACGGCGGCATCGAGCTCGGCCTGGCGGCGGCCGGTGATGAACACGGTGGCGCCTTCGTCGATAAAGCGCTGCGCGGCGGCCAGACCGATGCCGGCGCTGCCACCGGTGACGACTGCGATTTTGCCTTCGAGTTTGCGGGTCATGATGCTCTCCATCTTTTGGGGCGGCGCCATCGCCGTCCGACACGGAGAACATCGTCCATTCGCTCGTTAGCGGTTATGGGCTTGTTCGGATATTATTTATCCGTATTCTGGATGAATGACCGATACAGTCGCCCTTTTCCAGGCTTTCATCCGCGTCGTCGAAGCGGGCTCATTCACCCGTGTGGCTGAGGAGCAGAATTCCAGCCAGCCGACCGTCAGCCGCCAGGTGGCAACGCTGGAAGACCATCTCGGCACCCGATTGTTCACCCGCACCACGCGCAAGCTGACGCTCACCGATGACGGCCGCAGCTTCTACGAACGCGCCAAACTGGCGCTGGAAGCCGTTGCCGAGGCCGAGGGCGCCGTGGGACGCCGCCGGGCCAGACCATCAGGCACGTTGCAACTGGCCCTCCCGGTGGTGTTCGGACGGCTGCGGGTGATCCCGCATCTCAAGGGCTTTCTGGCGCGCTACCCCGATGTCAGTGTCGACCTCGTGATGAGTGACGGCTTCAGCGATCTGGTCGAGGACGGCATCGATCTCGCGATCCGCTCCGGCGTCGTGACCGACCCGAACCTGATCGCCAGAAAGATCGGCGTGACACGCCGCATCCTCGTGGCGTCGCCGTCCTATCTGCGCGGCAAGACGCAGCCTGCGCATCCGAACGATCTCATCGGGCATGATTGCATCCCCTATACGCGCTTCACCGGCGGCGTGACCTGGCGCTTCGAAAGTCCGGACGGCCCGATCGCTATCGAAGCCACGGGGCCGGTGCGCACCCAGAGTTCGGAAGGCATTCGCGAAGCCGTGATGTCCGGCCTCGGTATCGGGTTTGTGCCGATCTGGCATTTCAGGGATGAGATCGAGACCGGTCGTCTCATTGTGTTGCTTGAAGCCTTCGAACCGAAACCGGTGCCGATCAGCGCGGTCTATCCCTCGCGCCGCTTCGTGCCGCAGAAGACCCGCGCCATGATCGACTACCTGGAAACGCAATTCGCGATGGACCCAACGCTGAATCCGAAGAAGGGGTGAGCTCCGTCCTCATGGTGAGGAGGCGCTACTTTAGCGCCATCTCGAACCATGAGCTCCCGTCTCCATCCTTCGAGACGCGGCGAAGACGCCGCTCCTCAGGATGAGGTTCTGCGGATAATCTCGAAATCGCAATAATCTTCTCGTGAGCAGCATCTACCTGCGCGCGCTGGCGTCCCTATCTGTTCCCGACCAGCATCACGGGGAATTCCAGATGGCGAAGCGTCAGTTGAAGCTCGGGGCCTTCATGCGCCCGATCAGCATCCACACCGGCGCATGGCGCTATCCCGGCGCTCAGCCTGACGCCAACTTCAACTTTCCCTTCCTCAAACAGATGATCCGCAAGCTCGAGGCCGGCAAGTTCGACGCCTTCTTCATGGCCGATCATCTTGCCGTGCTGAATATGCCCGTCGAGGCGCTGAAGCGCAGCCACACGGTGACATCGTTCGAGCCCTTCACGCTGCTGTCAGCGCTGGCCGCCGTCACCGACAATATCGGCCTCGTCGCCACCGGCTCCACCACCTTTGACGCGCCCTATCACGTCGCCCGCCGCTTCGCCTCGCTGGACCATATCTCGGGCGGCCGCGCCGGCTGGAATATCGTCACCACATCCAATCCCGACGCAGCGCTGAACTTCGGCCTTGATGATCACATGGAGCATGCCGAGCGCTACAAGCGCGCGCGTGAATTCTATGACGTGGTCACCGGCCTGTGGGATTCCTTCGCCGATGATGCCTTCGTCCGCAATGTCGAGACCGGCATCTTCATGGATCCCGAGAAGATGCATGTGCTCGATCACAAGGGCCCGTATCTCTCGGTCCGCGGCCCGCTGAATATCGCCCGGCCCGTGCAGGGGTGGCCGGTGATCGTGCAGGCCGGCGCATCCGAAGACGGCAAGCAGCTTGCCGCCGAAACCGCAGAAGCAGTGTTCACCGGCGGCGGCGCGATCGGCGAAGCGCAAAAGCTCTATGCCGATATCAAGGGCCGCATGGCCGCGCTCGGCCGCGACCGCGACCATCTCAAGATCCTGCCCGGCGCCTTCGTGGTGGTCGGCGACAGCGTGGATGAAGCCAAGGAGAAACGCGCGCTGCTCGACAGCAAGGTGCATTACGCCAACGCTATCGCCTCGCTCTCGATCAATCTCGGCACCGATGCCTCCGTCTTCGATCCCGATGGCCCACTGCCCGAGATCCCGGAGACCAATGCCAGCAAGAGCGGCCGCGAGCGCGTCATCGCCCTCGCCCGGCGCGAGAACCTGACCGTGCGCCAGCTTGCCCAGCGCCTCGGCGGCTATGGCGGCTCCGCCTTCGTGGGCACGCCCCAGACCATCGCCGACGAGATGCAGGAATGGCTGGAAACCGAGGCCTCAGATGGCTTCAACATCATGTTCCCCTATCTGCCGGAGGGGCTGAACGACTTCGTCGACCGGGTGATCCCGGAACTCCAGAAGCGCGGGATTTTCCGCACGGAGTATGAAGGCCGGACGCTCCGCGAGAATTTGGGGCTACCGCGGCCCAAAAACCGCTTCTTTCCGGGTTAAGACCCGCAAATCCCCGGATTTACCGCCCCAGAAAACCTTGACTTTGGGGCGTTCGGGGCTAGGTTGCGCCCCAACACGGCCAGTTCTCTGGCTGTCACCCGATTCCCGACATTCAGAGGTTCTGCCATGGCCAAAGCGGTCACCATCAAGGTCAAGCTCGTTTCCACCGCGGACACCGGCTTCTACTACACCGCCAAGAAGAATTCGCGCACCATGACCGACAAGATGGTCAAGAAGAAGTACGATCCGGTCGCGCGCAAGCACGTCGAATTCAAGGAAGCCAAGATCAAGTAAGCGCTGATTACAGCTGCTGACGGATTTTGAACGGGGCCCTTATCGGGCCCCGTTTTCTTTTGACCTCTCCCGCGCAACGCGCGGGGCAAGGTTAAGTAAGAAGCCGAGCTCAATCGTTTCAATTTTAGCGATGCGTGCAGTATCGTGTTTACCCTGCCACAACTATGGCGGGCATGAAGCCTGCGATTGAAACGGTATTCACGTCATTTCGTGCGACAAGTCGGTATCATTCGACGCAATTGATTTGCATCGGGAGCGACCCTTGTCTTTTCGCGACACAGACACGACGGCTGGCCAGCTCACCTCCGCCGTGTCCATGGCAGGCATCGCCGTCCGCTACGCATTCTATTTCTTCGGAATGATCGTTTTCGGGATCATCGCCCTCGCCTTGATCTGGCAGTGGCACAACCGAACCCGGATCATCGATGACAAGCCCGCTTTCAGGATTGCAGACGGGAGTATCGCCAGACTTCCCGTGAGCACCGACATCGTTTCGCGCGCATCGAAGGCGCGGATCGACATCCTGCGCTATGGTACGCTGCAAAATCGCACGACGGACTTGGCGCTGGCGATCACATTCCCGAGCCGTGGCAGCGGAATGACGTCGCCGGGCATGGGTGTGCTGAGCAACGGCTTGCTCACTGATCTCAATTTCCGGACGCTCGCCGGGCATTTCGATCTCGAGACGCGCTACGGTCCCTACCATGCCGTTGAAATGCGCATCGAGGCCGATGGTCGCTGGAAACAGTGCCTAGCCTTCAGCTCACGCTTCGACACGAACGTGGTATTTGTCGCCGGCTGGACCTGCGATGCGACGGGCACCAAGCCCGGCGCCGATGCCCTTGCCTGCGCACTCGACAAGCTGGTGATCGACAAGGAATTGCCGACCAAGGAAGCCGACGCCTATCTGCGGGAACGCATGACACGGCCGGCGTTCTGTTCGTCCCGGCAGGTCTCACAGACCTTCGATACGGGATCGCGCCCGATCTCGCCGCCGTCCCGATGGTCGCAGCCGTCAGCGCGAACGCGGCTCTGATAGTAACTCAGGCGGCCGCAGCAACCACGCGGTTGCGGCCGTCGTGCTTGGCGCGGTACAGCGCCACGTCGGCACGCTTGAGCACGTCGGCGACGGGCTCGCCCTTCTTCTCCAGCGTCGACAACCCGATCGAGATCGTGACCTCGATACGCTTGTTGCCCTTGTCGATGGAGAACGGTTCGCCGGCGATCGAACGACGCAGACGTTCGGCGACCATGCTGGCCACATGCATGTCGGTTTCCGGCATGACGATGACGAATTCCTCGCCGCCGTAGCGACAGGCCAGATCGATGCCGCGGATTGACTTGCGAATGCGCACGGCGAATTCGCGCAGCACGTCGTCACCGCAATCATGGCCATGATTGTCATTGATCGACTTGAAGAAGTCGATGTCGAGCATCATCAGCGCCAGCGGCTTGCCGCGGGTGGCCGCCTGCTCTGCCAGCGTTTCCAGATGGCTTTCCATGTAGCGGCGGTTGTGCAGTCCGGTCAGACCGTCTGTGATCGCGGCTTCGATGGAGTGCTGCACATTGTCGCGCAGATGATCGGTGTAACGGCGGCGACGGACCTGCGTCCGCGCACGCGCCAGCAGCTCGTTCTTGTCCACCGGACGCATCAGGTAGTCGTTGACGCCGATCTCGAGACCGCGCAGCAGCCGCGGATTGTTATCGGCATCAGCAATCGCGAGAATCGGAATCTGCCGCGTGCGCTCCAGCGAACGCGCCTGGCTGCACAGCCGCAATCCGTCGTAATTCTCGAGGCTCAGCGAGACAATGAGCAGGTCGTAATTGCCCTCGGCGGCATGAAACAGCGCCTCGGTCGGATTGGGTTCGACATCGACGGTGTGTTCGGCCGACAGGACCGGCGCCAGCCGCTCATAGGATGACGGACGGTCGTCGACCAGCAGGATGCGTCCGCCCACACCCAGATCAGACACGGCGCTGCGCTCGGGCGCCTGTACGCCGATTTCCAGCGAGGTGATGGCGCGCATGCGCAACTCATCGGTCATCATCTTCAAACGCGTCAGCGAGCGTACGCGCGCCACCAGCACGGCATCGGCGACGGGCTTGGTGAGGAAGTCATCGGCGCCGGCTTCGAGGCCGCGCACGCGATCCGACGGCGAATCCAGCGCGGTGACCATGACCACCGGAATGAAATGCGTCTTCGGATTGGCTTTCAGGCGACGGCAGACTTCGAAGCCGTCCATGTCGGGCATCATGACGTCGAGCAGGATCAGATCGCATTCGGAACGCGCGCAGACTTCCAGCGCCTGTGCGCCGTTGGAGGCGGTGATGACGTCGAAATACTCCGCCGAGAGACGGGCTTCCAGAAGTTTCACGTTGGCGGGGATGTCATCGACGACAAGAATACGCGCTGACATAGGGAACTCCCTAACCGATGAACCGACGCACGGTTTCGATAAATTTTCCGACCGAAATGGGCTTTGATAAATAGGCTTCGCAGCCGCCTTCGCGGATACGTTCTTCGTCGCCCTTCATGGCGAAGGCTGTGACGGCGACGACGGGGATCATGCTGATCGCAGGATCCTTCTTGATCCAGCCGGTCACTTCGAGACCGGAGACCTGCGGTAGCTGAATATCCATGAGGATGAGATCGGGGCGGAGCGAGCGGACAAGATCGAGCGCTTCATAGCCATTGCTCGTGCCGACTGTCTGATAGCCATGGGCTTCCAGCAGGTCACGGAAGAGCTTCATGTTGAGCTCGTTGTCCTCCACGATCAGGACGGTTTTTGCCATCCCGCCCTCCAATCCAGAACCCGAGCGTTCTTGTTTCGCGGAGCATGATTGCCCTGCGTCACCGGCCAATGTGATGTTCGAAGCGAACTTCCAAATTCACTTCGGCCACCCGCCGAAGTGCCCGTGTACCGCGCGTATCCCTGCAACTGGAATCGCCCCGGTGACTCGGGCATGATGACTTAAAATAGAGACGATAAGTTACGGAAAGGCAAACACGCGTGATGAAAAAACCCCAGCGCCACCCCAGCGAAGTTGCTGAAATCGTTGCGATTCAGGCGCTGTCCTTCGTTGCCGGGGAACCTGAGCGGCTGGGCCTGTTCCTGTCCGAGAGTGGAATCGGTCCGGAGACTCTCCGCTCGGCTGCCAAGGATCCACAGTTCCTCGTCAGCGTGCTCGATTTCGTGCTGCGCGACGACGAGACCGTGAAGGCGTTTTCGGCGTCGTCGCAACTGGATCCCACCACCATCGCCGCCGCGCGGCACGCGCTCGATCCCCGCGGGCAGGACTTTACGTGAGCCCCTCTCCGGCAGAGCTGAGCGGACCGCGCTGCTTCTGCCGGGATTGCCTTGTCGATCTGGATGCACGCGTCAAGCGCTGCACGTCATGCGGGTCGCCGCGCCTGGTGCGACACCACGCGCTGCCGTCGCTGACGCTGGCGCATATCGACTGCGATGCGTTCTACGCCACCGTCGAGAAGCGCGACAATCCCGACATCGTCGATCGGCCTGTTATCATCGGCGGCGGCAAGCGCGGCGTGGTGTCCGCCGCCTGCTACATCGCGCGCACCTATGGCGTGCGCTCGGCGATGCCCATGTTCAAGGCGCTCGATCTCTGCCCCGACGCCGTCGTGGTGCGGCCCGACATGGCGAAATATGTCCGCGTCGGCCGTGAGGTCCGCCATGCCATGCAGGCGCTGACGCCGCTGGTCGAACCATTGTCGATCGACGAAGCCTTTCTCGATCTCTCAGGCACGCAGCGCGTCCACGGCATGATCCCCGCCAAGGTGCTGGCGAAATTCGCCGCCGACATCGAGCGCACTGTTGGCATCACGGTTTCGGTCGGCCTGTCGGTGAACAAGTTTCTCGCCAAGATCGCCAGCGATCTCGACAAGCCCCGCGGCTTCGCCACGCTTGATCAGGAAGACGCTGTGGCCATGCTCGCGGATCGGCCCGTCAGCTTCATCTTCGGCGTCGGCCCGGCGACCGCGGAGAAACTCTCGCAGCGCGGCTTTCGCAAGATCAGCGATCTACAGCGCGCCGATGAGACCGACCTGATGAAACAGTTCGGCGGCGAAGGCCGCAGGCTGTGGCGCCTCGCCCGCGGCATCGACGATCGCCTCGTCGTCGCCGATCGCGGCGCCAAAACGATTTCCAACGAGACGACGTTCAACGAGGACATCCGCGACTACGCCACGCTGGAAAAGATTCTGTGGCGCCTGTCAGAAAAGGTCTCGTCACGGCTGAAGAGCAGCGAATTATCCGGCACCACGGTCACGCTGAAACTCAAAACCGCGGATTTCCGCCAGCGCACCCGCTCGCAATCGATCCAGTCGCCCACGCAGATGGCGGCGCGCATCTTCGATATCAGCCGCGAGATGCTGGCAAAGGAAATCGACGGCACCGCCTTCCGCCTGATCGGCACCGGTGTCAGCGCGCTGAAGCCCGGCAACGAGGCCGGCGACGACAACATGCTCGACCGCCGCTCGTCGCATGCCGAGCGGGCGATGGACGATCTCAGGAAGAAGTTCGGCAGTGCCGCGGTGATCCGCGGCATTGCCTATGACGGACCGGAGAAGCCAAGGACATAATCCCCATAGGGATTGCGAACTTGTGATGTGCCCGGGCTTCCCACGCTGTGGTGGCCGTGAGATGGTCGAATATGGATCTTCGTCGGCTCCTGAAACTCTTTCTAGCGATCTTCGTGACCATCGGCCTCTCGGTGGCGCCAATGGTGACTCCGGCGGCCGCCAAAAGCCCGTCGGCCACGATGACCGACATGTCGGCGATGTCCGGTGACATGCCCTGCTGCCCATCCGAACAGAAGAGTAAGGATTGCCAGGACTGTCCACTTCTCGCGATTTGCGTGTTGAAGACCGTCCAGGCGGGGCCCTCTTTGGCGCCACCCATGACGGTTCGCCACGCCGTCCGAACCTACCACTCGATGCTGAATGACGCGCTGACCGATGGCGTCAACCGTCCCCCTCCAGACCACCCTCCTCGCACTTCGATCTGAGCGGCGCTGAGCGCCGTCGCTGCCGCGTGCCTCCAGGCGCGCGGATGACGCATGCCGTTCGCGGCACATCAGATTCAATCGAGGATACCAAACCATGAAGACGTCTAACTCCCCGCGCGCCTTCCGGGCCGCGTTGCTCGCTGTCGCTTTGGGCGGCGCAAGCACGGCTGCACTGGCTGACATCAAGGACTACACGTTCGAGCTCGTCGATCAGTCCGTTCAGGCCGGCCCCGACAAGATCATCACCGTTCGCCTGATGAATACCAAGACCGGCAAGCCCGTGCCGGATGCCGTTATTTTTGCAACCCGTCTCGACATGGCTCCTGACGGCATGCAGGAGATGGCCACCAAGGTCACGCCAGTATCGGGGGCCGAGCCCGGCACCTACAAGTTCAAGGCCACTTTCGGAATGGCCGGTCGCTGGCAGCTTTCTCTGGGCGCCAAGGTGCAGGGAGAAACCGGCTCCGTCGAGAACAAGCTCGTCATCACGGCGCAGAAATGAACCGCGCCGTTTTAGCTGGCACCGCCGCCGCGTTCATCGCGGCGGCCGGAGGCGGATTCATCATCGCGCAGCGACCGTTGACGCACGCCCTCGCCGTAGCCACCCCCGCCGATGCGCAGGAAGCCCGAGCGCCGATCTACTATCAAGATCCAGACGGGAAGCCCGCATACTCGTCGACGCCGAAGAAAACGCTGGACGGCCGCAACTACCGCGCCGTTCCGGCGAACGCTGACATCAGCTTCGAGGATATCATAACCGAGCCGGTGCCGGGTCCGAACTCGGTGAGTACAGAGCGTAGGATCAAGTATTACCGCAATCCGATGGGACTGCCGGACACGTCGCCAACGCCGAAGAAGGACTCCATGGGGATGGATTACATCCCGGTGTTCGACGGTGACGATTCCGACAATGGATCAGTCAAGCTCTCTCCGGGCAAGATACAGCGCACGGGCGTGAAGTCCGAGCCAGCCGCCAAGCGCGTGATCCTGACGACGATCCGTGCACCCGGCACGATCCAGCTCGACGAACGGCGCATCTCCGTGATCTCGATGCGCGCGGAAAGCTGGGTGCAGAAGGTTGCCGATGTCACCACCGGCACGAAGGTCCGCAGCGGGCAGCCCTTGATGGATATCTACAGCCCGGCGATCTCGTCCGCTGCGGCGGAATACGTCGCGACGATCACGTCGAAGACAACCGGCGGCGACGGACTGTATGGGCGCGGGTCCCGTCAACGGATCATGAATCTCGACGTTCCGGACACGGTGATTGCCGAAATCGAGAAGAGTCGCATCGTCCCGATCTCCATCGCGTGGGCCGCCCCGCGGGACGGCATCGTTCTTGAGCGCAACGCCGTCGAAGGAATGCGGGCGCAACCCGGCGACATCCTCTTTCGTATCGCCGACACGTCGCTCGTCTGGGCGATGGTCGATGTCGCGGAGCGCGATCTTGGCGCCATCGCCGTCGGACAGCCGGTGACCGTCCGGACGCGTAGCCTCTCCGGCAGGCAGTTTGCAGGCAAGGTCAACGTGATCTATCCGCAGGTCAATCGCGAGACCCGGACGACACGCGTCCGTATCGAACTCACAAACGCCGATCTCGCTCTGCTACCGGACATGTATATCGACGCTTCGATCGAGACCGGAAGTGCGGATCCGGTCGTGTCCGTCCCGGAGAGCGCTGTGATCGACACCGGCACCCGGCAATCGGTGCTCATCGACAAAGGACAGGGTCGCTTCGAACCGCGCGGCGTCGAACTCGGCCGTCGCGGCGGCGGCTATGCCGAAATCCGCGAGGGAGTCGCAGACGGCGAACCAGTCGTCATTTCGGCCAATTTCCTGATCGATGCTGAAAGCAATCTGAAGGCCGCACTGAAGGGCTTTTCCGACGCGAGGAGCCCACAATGATCGCCCGCATCATCGCATGGTCGGCGCGCAATCTGCTGCTGGTGTTGTTCGGCACAGGGTTCGCCGCAGCCGCTGGCATCTACGCACTGGCGCATCTGCCGCTCGACGCCATCCCGGATCTCTCCGACACGCAGGTCATCGTCTATACCGAGTACCCCGGCCAGGCGCCGCAGGTGATCGAGGATCAGGTCACCTATCCGTTGACGACGGCAATGCTCACGGTGCCGAAGTCGAAAGTGGTGCGCGGGTTCTCGTTCTTTGGCGTGTCGTTCGTCTATGTCATCTTCGAAGACGGGACCGACATCTACTGGGCCCGGTCGCGCGTTCTCGAATTCCTGAACGGAGCCACGTCCCGCCTGCCCGCCGGCGTCACGCCGACGATGGGCCCCGACGCCACCGGCGTCGGCTGGGTCTACCAGTACGCGATCATGTCCAAGGAATTGAACCTTGCCGACACACGGGCGATCCAGGACTGGAATTTGAAGTTCGCGCTCGCTAAAGCCGAAGGCGTCGCCGAAGTCGCCAGCGTCGGTGGCTTCGTCAAGCAATATAACGTCGTGCTCGATCCACTTCGGATGCGCGACCTCGGCATCACCATGCAGAAGATGCGGGATGCCATCCGCGCTAGCAACGCCGATGTCGGCGGTCGCACGGTGGAGCTGTCCGAATTCGAGTATGTCATCCGTGGCAGAGGCTATCTGAAGTCAATCAACGATCTCGGCAATGTCGTGCTCAAGACCAACAACGGCACGCCGGTCCTGCTCCGCGACGTCGCGCGCGTCGAACTCGGCCCCGACGAGCGGCGCGGCATCACCGAACTCAATGGTGAAGGCGAAGTCGCCAGCGGCATCGTGCTGCAGCGTTTCGGCGTCAATGCGCTCGACGTCATCGAGAACGTCAAGAAGCGCTTCAAGGAGATCGCCAGCAGTCTGCCGAAGTCCGTCGAAATCGTTCCGGTTTACGACCGCTCGAACCTGATCAACGCCGCCATCGCCACGCTCAAGCACACATTGCTGGAGGAAAGCGTTGTCGTCGCGCTCGTCTGCATCTTATTCTTGCTGCATGTCCGCAGTGCCCTGGTTGCGATCCTGATGCTGCCGGTCGGCGTGCTGATGGCGTTCGGCGCCATGAAACTGCTCGGTCTTGGCTCCAACATCATGAGTCTCGGCGGCATCGCGATCGCCATCGGCGCCATGGTCGATGCCGCCATCGTCATGATCGAGAACGCCCACAAACATCTCGAACGCGCGGCCCCCGGCAAGTCGCGTGTCGAGGTCCTGATCGAGGCAGCCTCCGAAGTCGGCCCGGCGCTATTCTTCAGCCTGTTGATCATCACCGTGTCGTTCATGCCGATCTTCACGCTGGAATCCCAGGAAGGACGTCTGTTCAGCCCTCTGGCATTCACCAAGACGTTTGCGATGGCCGCCGCCGCCATCCTGTCGGTGACGCTGGTCCCGGCCCTGATGATCATCTTCGTTCGCGGCCGGATCGTTCCGGAACACAAGAATCCGATCAACCGCTTTCTGATCTGGGTCTACCGGCCTGTCATCACCGTTGTGATGCGCGCAAAGACGCTGGTCGTCCTGCTCGCAGTCGCCGTTCTCGTGGCGAGTGTCTGGCCGGCACGTCAGCTCGGGACCGAGTTCATGCCCAGTCTCAATGAGGGCACGCTCATGTATATGCCGACGACGCTGCCGGGCATCTCCGTTACGAAGGCCGGAGAACTGCTGCAGACACAGGACAGGATCATTCGGTCGTTTCCGGAGGTGGCTTCGGTCTATGGCAAGGCAGGGCGCGCTGCCACAGCGACTGATCCGGCCCCCTCCGAAATGTTCGAGACAATCATCAACCTCAAACCGAAGGAAGAGTGGCGATCCGGTCTCACGGTTGATGGACTGATCGCCGAGATGGACAAGGCGCTGCAGTTTCCGGGCGTGTCGAATGCATGGACCATGCCGATCAAGGCCCGCATCGACATGCTGTCGACCGGCATCCGCACGCCCATCGGCGTGAAGGTGATCGGCACCGACCTTGTCGAGATCGACCGGCTTGCCAGGCAGATCGAGCAGGTCCTGAAAACCGTTCCGGGGACGTCGTCCGCCTATGCCGAGCGCAGCATCCGCGGCTACTACCTCGATGTGACACCGGATCGAGAGGCATTGGCGCGCTACGGCATCATGATCCAGGACGTTCAGGACGTGATCGGAACCGCGCTCGGCGGCCAGACGGTGACGACGACCGTGGAAGGCCGGCAACGCTTCACCGTCAACATGCGGTACCCCCGCGACCTCAGAGACAGTCCGCAGGCTATCGCCAGTGACGTGCTGGTGCCGATGCCCGGAGGTGGCGCGGTCCCGCTCGGCGAAGTGGCCAGGATTGCGCTGGCGAGAGGGCCGACGTCGATCCGGACAGAGAACGGACAGTTGGCCACCTACATCTATGTCGACATCCGCGACCGCGACCTCGGCGGCTACGTGGCCGACGCGCAGCACGCGGTCCAGGCAACCATTCAATTTACGCCTGGCTATTACGTGATGTGGAGCGGCCAGTACGAATATCTCGAACGTGCGACGGCGCGCCTGAAGATCGTCGTGCCGGTAACGCTGTTGATCATCTTTCTGCTGCTGTACCTGAACTTCCGGTCGATCAGCGAAACGATGATCGTCATGCTGTCGCTGCCGTTCGCGCTGGTCGGCGGCCTTTGGCTGATGTGGTGGCTCGGCTTCAACCTGTCGGTTGCAGTCGTAGTCGGTTTCATTGCGCTGGCCGGCGTTGCCGCCGAGACCGGCGTGGTGATGCTGATCTATTTGAATCAGGCATTGACCGCGATCCAGGCGCGACGGGACATTGAAGGACGGCCGCTGACGCGCAACGACCTGTACGATGCCATCATGGAGGGAGCGGTCGAACGCGTGCGTCCCAAGATGATGACGGTGGTCGCCATCATGGCGGGCCTGCTGCCGATCATGTGGAGCACCGGCACGGGCTCGGAGATCATGCAGCGCATTGCGGTGCCGATGATCGGCGGCATGATCTCGTCGACGCTGCTGACGTTGATTGTGATCCCCGCGATCTATGCAATTGTTAAGGGCTATCGGCTGCCTCAGGCCGGCTTGATCTCGGCAGAAGAGATCGTGCCCGTGACCAGATAGCCCGGAGCCTGGAGGGACGTGTTCGGACTCAGCCGAACACGTCCTGCACGACGCCGTCCTTGATCACATCCACGCCGTCGAGCGTGATCGTGGTCTTGAAGATCGGCAGATCGAAATGCCCCGCGGTGTAACGGCCCGCGAATTCATTGGCACCGGTCGAGAACAGGAAATTGCCGGCCACCGCGCGGATTTCCGTGCCGTTGGTATCGCGCTGGTCATACATCTGCAGCGCCTCGTAACGCGCATTGGGATTCATGCCCCAGCCCACATGCGACACGGCATAGGCTTCGCGGTCGCCCCACGCCGCGAGATAGCGCTTCATCATCTCGGCATCGGCGCCCTCGCCCGTGAGCTCGGTGAGATAGTCGTCCTTGAACAACATCTTCACCGGCGACGTCAGATAGCGCTTGAAGGTCAGGTTGATATCGCCTGCATCCATCACCACCGTGCCGTTGATGGTCTTGCTCTTCGGAAAGCTCACCACGATGCCGCCCGGCCAATGTGCCAGCGTGCCCGGCTTGTCGGTCCAGCCCCAGACGCCGACGGTGGCTGCGCTTTCCATGTTGACGTCCAGATCGGTGCCCGCCTTCGAGGTCACCTTCATGTGCTTCGTGCCGCGCAGCATCTTCGCCGCCGCGCGCACGCGCTTCTCGAGCGCCGAGTCCGGCACCATGCGCTCGAGCGCTTCCGGATGCTCGTTGGAAATCACCAGAATGCGCGCGCCGGCCTTCAGGATCTCCGGTGTTTCCTTGGCATGCATCAGGCCTTCGATGGTGCAGTCGACCACGAAACCCGCCTGCTGCAATGCTGACACCACTGGCCCGAGCTGCTGGATCGCTTCGGACGCGCCGGTGGAGCGGATCGGAACGACCTGCTTGTTGCGCGGCGTCGGCACCACGACGTGGAACGGCCGCGCGCCCATGCGGAGCAATGCCAATTCGGCAATGTGCACATTCAGCGCGCGCGATTGCGTCTCGGAGAGGATGGCGGCAGTGTCGCCGGGCTTGACCGCGCAGCGTTCGAAGATCTCGCAGAATGCGTCGATCCATTTCGCCTCGATGCGATCCGCCAGCATGCCGTTTCTCCGTGTTTTAAAGCGATTATGGTTGGATGATAGGCGTGGTCATGTTATATGAAAAGGAATATTTTTAATCTTGAAGGACAATCCGGCGCTGTATTTTGGGCAGTCGCGGGTGTCGCGGAGCGGCGAATTCCATGGCGGTTGACAAGACGGCGCAGGACAAGGTCGCGGATAACAAGCTCCCGGACAAGGCGCAGGCGGTCAACCCCGCGACCTTCCGTCAGGCACTGGGTCAGTTCCCGACTGGCGTCACCGTGGTCACCGCAACGACAGGCGATCATCCTGTCGGCATGACCGCCAATTCGTTCTCGTCGGTGTCGCTCGATCCGCCGCTGGTGCTGTGGAGCGTCGCGAAATCTTCGCCGAGCCACGATCCCTTCGTCGAAGCCGATGCTTTCGCCATTCATTTTCTCGGTGCCGATCATGGCGAGCTCGCGATGCGCTTCGGCCGTCGCGGCTCCGACAAGTTTGCTGATATCGCCCATGCGCCGGGCATCAGCGGTGCACCGCTGATCGAGGGCCTCGCACCGATCTTCGAATGCAAGACCTGGGCGCGCTATCCCGGCGGCGACCACACGATCCTGGTCGGTGAAGTCGTGCACTTCGTCGAGCGCAATCACGACCCCCTCGTCTTCCACTCCGGACAACTCCGCCGCATCGACAAGGCACAGCCACGTGCGCCGGCCCTGGCCAGCAACAGTTTTGCACGCAGCTACCTGTCCTATCTGCTGGCGCGCGCCAGCTTCAACGTGTCCAGTTCGTTCCACGCGCGGCTGAAGGAATGGGACCTCACGGTGCCGGAATGGCGCGTGCTGGCCTGTCTTGCCGACGTCGAAGGCCTGTCGGTGGGTGAACTCGCCGCAATGGCTTTGATGAAACAGCCCGGCCTGACGAAAGTGCTCGACCGCATGGAGCGCGACGATCTGCTCAAGCGCAAGAGCACCTCGAACGATCGGCGCCGCGTCACGCTCTACCTGACCGCGAAAGGCCGCGCGCGCGTCAAGCCCGTGCAGAAGGCGGCGCTCGAACATGAGGCGGAACTGCTGAAGCGCTTCAGCGACGACGAACGCGCGACCATCAAATACACGCTGGATCTCCTGATCGACAGCGGCATGTCGGACGCGACGAGCGAGTAGCAACAATCACTGCTCGTCTCCTCCGTCATTGCGAGGAGCCCTTTCGACGAAGCAATCCAGTCTCTCTTCAAATAAAGAACTGGATTGCCGCGTCGCTTCGCTCCTCGCAATGACGGCGGAAAGGCTCAAGCAAACGAAAATGCCCGGCACAAGGCCGGGCATGACGGAGAGTGTCATTGTTTGTAGGTGAGCGACGCCGTTACTTGATCGGCGCGACGACCTTGCCCTTCAGCTCGGAGACGTCGAGCTTCTTCGGCAGCATTCCGGATTCGACATAGGTGTCGAGCATCTTCTGGATCGCGTCGAAGTTCGGCGCGGCGCCGGGGTCGCGTGCGAAGTCGTTATCCTTCAACAGGTAGGTTTCCAGCACCGGGATCGGCGCCTTCATCACTTCGTTGACAACCTTCAGCGTTTCGTCGCGGTTGGCCAACGCCTTCTGCATGCCCAGCGTCAGATCGCGCACATACATTTTGGCCAGTTCCGGATTCTTCTCGATGAAGTCGGCACGGCAGGCTTCGAGGATGTGCACGATGCCGTCCTGCTGCTGCGACAGCGAGAACAGCTTGCGGGTGCCGCCCTTCGCTTCCATGCGCGCGGCGAAAGGCTGGTTCATCACGGCGGAGTCGACGCGGCCCGAACGCAACGCCTCTTCCGAGAGCGCGAAGCCGACTTCAACCAGCTTGACGTCCTTGGCCGGATCGAGACCGGCCTGCTTCAGCAAGATCGCCATCGGGCCATAGATGCCGGAGCCGAGCGTGTTGATCGACATCGTCTTCCCCTTGAGGTCGGCGATGGTCTTGATCGGCGAGTCGTCCTTTACCGCCCAATAGACCGAGAAGCTGCCCGGTTTTTCGAACACGTGCTGCGCAACGATCGAAGCCTTGAGGTTGCCGCTCTGCACGCCCTGCGCCAGTGCCAGCACCGATTGCGTCGCGCAATCCAGCGCGCCGGCCGCGAGTGCCTGCGTCATCGGCGCGGTGCCCTGAAACTGCACCCACTCGATATTGTATTTCTTGCCGAGATCCGCAAATTCCTGCGGACGCTTCATCATCCAGTATTTGGATTCTTCGGCCGGGATGGTCCAGCCAACCTTGATGGTTTGTTGGGCAAATGCCGAGCCACTGCTCAGCAACGCTCCGAGTGCTAGAGCCGCCACAACGCCACGCTTCGATGCGATCCGCTTCATCCTGAATTCCTCTGTTTTCAGCGATCCGGCCGCAGTCAGAAACGAATGCAATTCTCTTGCCGAAGCGCTCCCCACTCACAATTGTTTCATGCTTCAAATGATCGCGCAATATGCCTCGCTATGGGCTATATTGAAGCAGACTGGTTGAACTGCCAGCCCGGGAATTGATTCACCATGAGCAATGACTCCTTCTTCTCCGACCTCCTCGCATCCATCTCGGAACGCGGACGCACTCTGCTGCGGCTCGGTCCCGCATCTGTCGATCCCAAACAGAACGCATCGGATTTGATCGAACTCTGTGCGGAGCTGTTGTCAGGACGCGGCGAAGCGTCCGGCACGGTCCTCGCGCGCGGCGTGCTCGATCGCTACAAGAGTCTCGACGAGGCCGGCCGCCTCACCTTCTTCGAAAACCTCGCACAGAATTACGGTCCCGATCGTGACAAGCTTGAAAAGGCCATCGAAGCATGGCGTGCCAAGCCGACCGGCGACGTCTCCGGCGAATTGCATTTCGCATCCGAGCCGCAGCGGCAGGAACTGTTTCGCCGGCTGAACCGCGCGCCGAACGCGACCAGCGAACTCGTGAAGATGCGTGAAGATCTTCTCGATCTGAAGAATGGTAACAAAGACCTCAACGCCGTCGATCGCGACGTCGTTCATCTCTTGGCATCCTGGTTCAACAGGGGATTTCTGGTGCTGCGCAAGATCGACTGGTCCACGCCCGCCAATGTGCTCGAAAAAGTCATCAAATATGAAGCGGTGCATGAGATCCACGACTGGGACGATCTGCGCCGCCGCATCGATCCCGTGGATCGCCGCTGCTATGCGTTCTTCCACCCTGCCCTTGTCGATGAACCGCTGATCTTCGTCGAGGTTGCGCTCACCGAAACCATTCCGGGCGCCATCGCGCCGCTGCTCGCGGTCGATCGCCAGCCGGTGCCGATCGAGCGCGCACGCACCGCCGTGTTCTATTCGATCTCCAACTGCCAGCGCGGTCTCGGCGGCATTTCCTTCGGCAATTTCCTGATCAAGCAGGTGGTCGAGGAACTGCGCCGCGAATTGCCGAAGCTCGATACGTTCGTGACGCTGTCACCGGTGCCGGGTTTCATGAAGTGGCTCAAGAAGGCCGATGACCTCAACCTGTCCAACGAGGATAAGGCGCTGGTCGATATGCTCGCCGATCCGCTATGGGTCAACGACACAGCGCTGACGGCGCAGCTCAAACCGGTGATGGAGCAGCTCGCCGCGCATTACTTCCTGAGAGCCAAGAGCCCGCGCGGCGGTCCGATCGATTCCGTTGCCCGCTTCCATCTCGGCAACGGCGCACGGCTCGAGCGCATCGACTGGCTCGGCGATACGTCGGCGAAGGGCCTGCGCGAATCCGCCAGTCTGATGGTGAACTATCTGTATCGTCTCGACGATATCGAGAAGAACCACGAAGCCTATGCCGACCATTACGAGATCGCGGCATCGAGCGCGGTGAAGAAGCTGCTGAAGAGTGAAAGCGGCGGCGGGCTGCGTTTGCTGGACAGCATGCGGCTGTCGAGAGCGGAGTGACGAACTTCACCTCTCCCCGCTTGCGGGGAGAGGTCGACTGAAACGCGCGAAGCGCGTGGAAGTCGGGTGAGGGGGACTCTCCACCTGCTCAGCTCTCGGAGAGTCCCCCTCACCCGTCGCGGACTTCGTCCGCGCCACCCTCTCCCCGCCTTGCAAAGCAAAGCTTCGCCCGGGGCGAGGGGCATCCCTCACTTACAAGGCTTGCTGTCCTTCACATTGAACTTGCTCATGGCGCCGCCGATGACGAAGTCATTGTAGTCCAGCATCAGCGACCGCGAGACACCGTTCTCATAGAGTTCAAACGACATCGCATAGACCGGCGTCTGCTCGCCGCCGTCGGAGGATTTGGCCGACTTGTCGTAATAGCTGACGGTGACCGGCCAGCGCGTCAGCTTCTTCATCCCGTCATCGCCCGTCGAAGGATCGGGTTCGCTCACCTTGCGGTCGCCGGGGATCGCCTGCCCGATCACCGTGAGCGTGCTGTAGACCTTCTCGCCGGTATCCGAACCGTCGTAGACATTCAGTTCCAGCACCGACTTGCCGTCGCGTGCGGCGGCAATGATGCGATGGATCTGCTCGGTCGGAAACACCGTGGAGCCCTCCAGCGTGAAGGTCTTCGCCACCGGCTGCTTGAGCTTGACGGTGACGTGGTCGCCCTCGCGCTCCGCCATGCCGTCGACGGCGCTGGCATCGCCATCATTCATGCGGGTGTCGATCTTGAACCGATAACTCTTGCCGTCGCCGGCTTCCCAGCTGGTGGAGCGCAGGTCGCTCAGCGTGGTCTTGTCCTCGCCGCTGTTCAGCTCCGAGACCTGACGGAAGTCCGACGTGTAGCCTTCGCAGGCACTGCCGGTAAAATTATAGAGGATGCGGCCGCTGGCGCTGTTGACGCTGGCATTGCCCCGCGACTTCAACAGCTTCAGCTCATACAGCGCCTGGTGCGCCACGAACGGCGTGCCCGCAGCAGGCGGAGCCGCGAATGCCGACACCGGCGCTACGAAGGTCGCAATGGTCAGTGCCAGCGAAGCGGCCTGGAGGCGCGAAACGGAGGAAATGCGGCGCATGGGTTTTCCCTGGATTCTGGAACTACAACAATAGAGAGCGTCCTATTGCGTCGCAACTACGGCCACGCCGGATTCGCACTGCGGAAATGCCATATTCTGCAGCGAATCTTGCCAAATCCGCACAGTTGCGGCGGCGACCCGGTGTCGCCGGATCGTCACTTGCGCGGCGACGCGGTATGGGTGAAACAGACGGTGCCTGAACCCTTTGGGGACTTTTGTTCAGGCACATCATCAATTGTTTGGGGAATCACGATGGCAGGAACGGTCGAGCAGAAACTTGCGGATCTGGGGGTCAAGCTTCACGAGCCGGTGAGCCCCGTAGCGAACTATGTCGGCTTCGTCCGCACGGGCAATCTGCTGTTCGTCTCCGGTCAGATCTGCATGGGCGCCGACGGCCAGCTGATCGCCAAGGGCAAGCTCGGCGCCGGCGTCACGCTCGAACAGGGCGTCAATGCGGCGCGCGGCTGCGCCATCAACATCCTGGCCCAGGTCAAGGCTGCGCTCGGCGATCTCGACAAGGTGGCCCGCGTCGTCCGTCTCGGCGGCTTCGTCAATTCGACGCCGGATTTCATCGACGCGCCGAAGATCATCAATGGCGCATCAGACCTGATGGTCGCGGCCTTCGGCGACAAGGGCCGGCATTCCCGCGCCGCTGTCGGCGTCGCCTCGCTGCCCGCCGATTGCGCGGTCGAGATCGACGCCGTGTTCGAAGTCATCTAGCTTTTCGTTTTGACGCGTTTTCTTCACGCGAACCGGTATCCACTTCGCTTGAAAACGCTCTGATGCAGGACAATCCCGATGCGCGCACCTGACTGGCTTATCGCCCGGCCGGTCGCGCATCGTGGCCTGCATGATCGCACCCGCGGCATTATCGAGAACATGCCCGGCGCCATGCACGCCGCCATATCAGGCAATTTCAGCATCGAGACCGATGTGCAACTCACCGCCGATGGCGAGGCGATGGTGCATCATGACGATGAACTCGGCCGCCTGACCGAGGGCTCCGGCCCCCTGCTCGCGAAGACCTCCACCGAACTCAAGCAAATTGCCTTCAAGGACACACCCGAGCGCATGATGTCGCTCGGCGATCTGCTTGCACTGATCGACGGCCGCGTCGGGCTCGTGATCGAGATCAAGAGCCACTTCGATGGTGATCGCAAACTGGTCGCCCGCGTCGCCGAGATTCTGAAAACCTATCGCGGGCCGGTTGCCTGGATGTCGTTCGATCCCGATCAGGTTCTCGCGATGCGCGAGATCGCCCCCGGGATCCCGCGCGGCATCACCGCCCAGCGCACCTATGACGACGGCGAATGGCTGACACTGACGCAGGCCCAGCGCGACGGCATGCGCCATCTCCGCCATGCCTTCCGCACCCGGCCGCATTTCGTCTCCTACTGGGTCAAGGAACTGCCGGCCCCGGCGCCCTGGATCGCCCGCAACCTGTTCGGCTGCGCGCTCCTGACCTGGACCGTGCGCACGCCGGAACAGCGCGCCATCACCGCCCGCTATGCCGACCAGATGACGTTCGAAGGCTTTGTGCCGTAGCCACAAGCGCGTAGGATGGGTAGAGCGCAGCGAAACCCATCGCTTTCCCCCGCGAGTGATGGGTTTCGCTCCGGCGCGATGCGCCTCCGCTCTACCCATCCTACGCGCCCGGACGTTACCCTTGAACTGTCCCGCGCGATGCACAATCTTAGGAGCGGTCACCGCGACGGTTGATCGCATATGACCGGTTCAAGTGATTGATGACGTCATCGGAAATTACGCTCGAAGCAGTGGCGTCCATCAGCCAGATCCCGGCCACGGATTGGGACGCCTGTGCCACCGGCCATGCCGATCTCGGTGGCATTGAGAGCCTCGATACGCTGGCCCCAGCGGCCAATGGTTGCGCCTCGAAAGCCAATTACAACCCGTTCGTGTCCCATGCCTTTTTCACGGCCGTCGAGAAGTCGAATTCGGCCTGCGCCCGCACCGGCTGGGGACCGCGCCATCTGATCGCCAAGAGTGATGGCCGCATCGTCGGTGTCGTGCCCTGCTATCTGAAATCGCACTCGCAGGGCGAATACGTGTTTGACCGCGGCTGGGCCGATGCCTATGAGCGCGCCGGCGGGCAATATTACCCGAAGCTGCAGGCCTCGGTTCCGTTCACGCCCGCCACCGGTCCCCGCCTGCTGATCCGCGACGGCGTCGATGTGGAACGCGTCGGCGCGGCGCTGGCCGGCGGCCTCGTCGGTCTCTGCGAGGCCACCGATGCATCGTCCGTCCATGTCACTTTCGCGCGCGAGAGCGAATGGCAATTTCTCGCCGCACGCGGCTTCCTGCAGCGGACAGACCAGCAGTTTCATTTCCGCAATGATGGCTACAGCACCTTCGACGATTTCCTGGCAACGCTGAATTCGCGCCATCGCAAGGCGATCAAGCGCGAGCGCCGCGATGCGCTGGCCAATGGCATCACCATCCATCCCCTCACCGGCAGCGAGATCACCGAGGATGCCTGGGACGCGTTCTTCGCCTTCTACATGGAGACCGGTTCGCGCAAATGGGGACGCCCCTATCTGACACGCGAGTTTTATGCGCTGATCGCCGAGAGCATGAGCAATGACGTCGCGCTGATCATGGCCAGGCGCGACGGCAAGTGGATCGCCGGCGCCATCAACTTCATTGGTTCGGACACACTGTTCGGCCGCCACTGGGGCGCCATCGAGCATCACCCGTTCCTGCATTTCGAGGTCTGCTACTATCAGGCCATCGACTTCGCCATTCGCCGCGGGTTGAAGACCGTTGAGGCCGGCGCCCAGGGCGAACACAAGATCGCACGGGGCTATCTGCCACAGACCACCTATTCGGCGCATTACATCGCCGATCGCGGACTGCGTCAGGCCGTCGGCGAATATCTTCAGCGCGAGCGCGAATATGTCGCGGAGGCTGTCCGCGAATTGACCGAAGCCGGCCCGTTCAGGAAGGGCGACGAGCAGGATTAAGCCGTCTTGACCGGCTCCCCTCTGGCGGCGACAGTCGCCCAAATTTGCGCCGAAATTCTCCGGAGGATTCCATGACCGCGTATGACCCCAACAACATCTTCGCCAAGATCCTGCGCGGCGAATTCCCCTGCTACAAGGTCTATGAGAACGACCACGTGCTGGCGTTCCTGGACATCATGCCGCGCTCCCCCGGCCATACGCTGGTGATCCCCAAGGCGCCCGCGCGCAACATCTTCGACATCACGCCTGACGACTACGCCCATGTGATCCGCGCCGCCCACAAGATCGCCGCTGCCTGCAAACAGGCCTTCAAGGCCGACGGCATGACCGTCGCGCAATATTCGGAAGCGGCCGGCGGCCAGGTGGTGTTTCACCTGCACATGCATGTGATGCCGCGCCACGACAATGTCGGCCTGCTGCCGCCGGCATCGCGCAAGGAAGACCCGAAAGTGCTGGAGGACAACGCGACGAAACTGATCGCGGCATTGGCGGCGGTTGGGTAGATCGTCGCCTGTCTTACCTCGCCCCGCTTGCGGGGAGAGGTCGAAGCCTGAGCGATAGCGAAGGCTTCGAACGCACTCCGTGCGTTCGATCCACCCTCTCCCCGCAAGCGGGGCGAGGGAAACTACTCCGTCTGAAAGTCCCCCGGCTGCGGCGGCGCCAGCGGTGTGAACTCGCAGCGATCAGGCTTCACGTCCAGCAGCGGCGTCTCGTCGAGACAGTCGAGCCCGCGCACCAGCACGGTCGCTCCTTCGATCCCCACCAGCTTGACCATGGACGTGCCGAGCGGGTTCGGTCGCACCGGCGTCCGCAGCGAGAAAATGCCACGCGCATTGCCGTCGTTCTTGGGGCTCTGCAGCACCAGGTCGCGGCGCGACAGGTGCAACCAGTAGATCACTTCGAGATGCTTGTAGAGATCGAGGTCCTTCAGCCCCGGCACCCATGGCTCGAAGATCTCGAGCCGGCACACCGGGCCGTCATGGCGGCCCTGCCGCGGCGTTTCCAGCCGCGACGTCCAGGGCGTGCGGATGCGCCCGATATAGACGAGACCCGCATGGTTCGGCTTCGGTGCATCGACGGCGAGTTCGCCGGCGCGGATTTCACTTTCACCAACCATTGGTCACCGTTCTTGCATCCTGCCGATCAATCCAGCGAGATGTTCTGCGCCTTGATCACCTTCGACCACCGTGCCCGGTCTTCGTCAACGAATTCGTTGATCTCCTTGACCGTCTTCGGTCGCAGCACCGGGAAGCCGATCTTTTCCAGCGATGCGCGGAATGTATTGTCGTTCAGGGCCCGATCCATGCTGGCCATCACGGTCTTCACGACATCATCCGACAATTTCGACGATCCCGCCAGACCGAACCAGACGCCGACCTGATAATCCGGATATCCGCTCTCGATGACGGTCGGCACGTCAGGCAGATCGGGACTGCGTTCTTTCGAACTGACGCCGAGCGGCCGCAGCAACCCGGCCTTCACCGGCGGCAGCGCGGTGGAGAGCGTATCGAACATCACCTGGATATTGCCGGAGAGGAGATCGGTCAGTGCCGGTCCCGCACCCTTGTACGGCACATGGGTCATCTCGACGCCGGCGATCTGCTTGAACATCTCGCCAGCCAGGTGAATCGTGCCGCCGGTGCCGGCCGAGCCGAAATTCAGCTTGCCCGGATTGGCCTTCGCGTAGGCCACGAATTCCTTCACCGTCTTGGCCGGCACGGACAGATGCACTTCCATCACGACGGGCAGATCGGTCACCACCGTCAGCATCCGCAGATCTTTCTGCGGATCGTAGGACAGCTTTTTGTAGAGCAGCGGATTGAGCACCATGATGGACGCGGCCGTGACAAACAGCGTGTAGCCATCGGGCTCTGCACGCGTCACCATTTCGGCGGCGATGGCGCCCTGCGCGCCCGGCTTGTTCTCGACGATCGTCGCTTGCTTGAGGTCGCGGCCAAGATAATCCGCCACGAGACGCGCGAGCACGTCGGTCGGCCCGCCGGCTGCATAAGGCACCACGAGCTTGATCGTACGCGTCGGATATTCCGCCGCACGGGCGAGCGGCGCGGCAAAACCCAGCGCAGCGATAACGATGCCGGTTATCAAGGCAGAACTTGCGCGCAATCTCATATCGGCTCCCAACCCCTATTTTTAAGTTGAGCGGAGACTATCGCGTTCACGCGGTCGTACAAGGCCGCTACAGCCTGACGCTGTCGTCTATCAACCGAGGATGTATTTGCCGGTGACCATTACAAGCTCCCCGCATGCGACGCCGAGAAAGATCGAGCGCCGGAAAGCGACGAAGACGACGAGGCCGACAGCGACCGCGCCATAACGCAACGGCGGCGGAACGCTCGCGAGTGCACCGGGCGGCACGACCAGGATTTGCGCGATGACGCCGGCGAGGATCGCGGTGGCCACCGCCCTCACCCAGACCAATATTTCGGACTCTTCGTCGACGCCGCCGCCGAGCCACAGGCCGAGCATGCGCCAGACTTCATTGGGCAGGAAACCCGCCAGCAGCAGCACAAGGAGCGCGTGCCAGTCGCCGATGAAGTCGCTCATCGCCGCCTCCAGCGATGTACGCCATAGGCGATCGTCCCGGCCGAGACGCCTGATATCAGAATGTCGACACCGGTGTTGAAGAGCGACACGACAGGAAACAGCGCGAGACCGAGCACGAGCGCCACGATATCGGCGAGCTGCTTGCAGTTGCGCGCCGTCGACAGCAGAAATGCCAGCGGCGTCAGCAAAAGGATCGCTGCGCCGAACAGCGGCGGCAGGTTGGCCGCGAGGTGATAGCCGATGAAGGTCGCGGTCAGCGAAGACAACACAAGTCCGAGGCCGAGCCCGTTGACGAAGGCGATGCGCCGCTCGCGCGGGACCAGCGGCATCAACCGGAAACACTCGACCCACAGCGTCACTGCGATGAAATGCGATGGCAGGATCAGTTGCCGCTTCTTCGTGTCCGGCATGCACAGCATCGGCAGCACCGACACCACCATGGGAAACAAACGGATCGCACTCACGGTGACCGCGAGCGCCGCCTGGATCACCGTGGCGCCGGAGCCGAGCGCGACGAGAAGAATAATCTGTGCGGGACCGGCCCAGACGAACAATGTGCTGGCCAGCGCCCAGAACAGGCTGAAATGCGTGTCATGAGCCAGCGCGCCGATGCCGATATAGGTCGCGAACAGTACCAGCGTCAGGATGGTCGTAGTGATCGACCGCATGCCGTAAAGGAAGGCCGCCGCACTGCCCTGCCATCTCGGTGAATCCAGTGCAGGAAGCGACACGTGGGTTTGTTTCTTCTTGGTTGATCCGGCCTGTCATAGGCTGCCGAAAGCCGCCGGCGTCAAGAGGCGCCAATGCATGGGGTGCCAGCAGTCACGCTCTGCCATTGCGCAGCACCAGACAGCCTTGCCCGGCCCGGCGGATCTTGCCGCAGAGATCGTTGGCCTCGTCACGCGTGTCGGTCCCGATCCTCACCTGATAGAAGGTTCGCGTGCCGCGGCTTCGGAACAGCGAACTCAGCAGGTTGGGATCGCGTTCGCCGACCACCGTGCGCAAGCGCAACATCACACGCGCATAGGACATCAGAGCACGGTCACGATTGAAGCCTGCCGCCAGTTGCACACCCCATGGCCGTGCTTCGCCGAGCTTCACGCGCGCTTCCAGTTGCGTGACGAAGGGATTGGGCGCGCGCTGCAGGAGTGCCATCAATTCACGGCAGCTCGACGTCGCGGCACGCGGCGGCGTCTTGCCGTTGCGGCCCGCAGCCTGCCAGTCCTCGACCGTCGCCCCGGTGATCGCGGAGACGTAGTTGCGGGTCTCGCCGGGCATGTATCCCTTGCCGTCGAGCCAGTCCTGCACACGGCGCGGTCCTGCATTATAGGCCGCAGCTGCAAGGCCGAGATTGCCGAACTGGTTGCGCAGATCACTGAGAAACTCCGCCGATTTCGGCAGCGCCTGCACCGGATCGAACGGATCGAGCAGACGCCGCTCATTGGCCGTGCCCGGCATGAATTGCGCGATGCCCTGCGCGCGCTGGCCATTGCGCGTCACGGGACCCACGGCATCGGGCTGAAACCGGCTTTCCTGCCAGATCACACGGGCGAAGAACTCCAGCGGCAAGTCATTGGCGCGCGCTGCAGACTCGATCATCAGACACATCGACTCGCGTGCGTCACTGTCACGTGTCAGATTTGGCTTCGACGGCGCCGCCATCGGCAACATCCGGTCCGCGCCGGGCTTCGCCAATTCGCTGACCGGGAGCTCTTCGGCGCGAGCGCCCGCGACCGGCGCAAGCAACAGCGCCGCGAGGCAAATTATCCGGCCGATGATGCTTCCGAACGCCATGCCTGATCCCGCGCGGATTCCCCGCGCCTTGACAGCGGAACCCCAGCAGCTAGCTATGAATGAAAGACGGCAAAAGCGGGAGTGCAAACAATGGCCGACGCGCGCGACGACACATCCGGCTTTGCCAGCGACGACGATGTTCCGATCCAGTATATGGCCCGCACCCGCGCCTATTATCAGGCGATCGGCTATGACGTTCCCTATCGCTGGGCCCATCACGTCGACGCGCCGTTCCAGCCGCTGAAGAAGCCGCTGGCGCAGTCGCGCGTCGCCATCGTCACCACCGCAGCCCCCTTCGATCCCGCCAAGGGCGATCAGGGTCCGGGCGCGCTCTATAACGGCGGCGCCAAGTTCTATCAGGTCTATGACGGCGATACGTCGGTCGATCATGACCTGCGCATCTCGCACATTGCCTATGATCGCGTGCACACGACGGCGGACGACAGCGGCACCTGGTTTCCCCTGCCAGCGCTACGCGCACTCGCGGCGTCGGGCCGCATCGGCAGTGTCGCGCCGCGCTTCTATGGCGCGCCGACCAATCGCAGCCACCGCGTGACCCTTGAGACCGACGCGCCGGAGATCGTCAAGCGCGCCAAAGCCGATGGTGTTGATGTCGCCGTCCTGGTGCCGAATTGCCCAGTCTGCCACCAGACCATCAGTCTCGTCGCCCGCGAACTGGAGGCCAACGGCATCTCCACTGTGGTAGCGGGCTGCGCCAAGGACATCGTCGAACACGCTGCCGTGCCCCGTTTCCTGTTCAGCGACTTCCCGCTCGGCAATTCCGCCGGCAAGCCGCATGACAAGGCCTCGCAGGCGCAAACCCTGGAATTGGCGCTGCGCCTGCTGGAATCCGCCGTGGGTCCGCAGACCACCCTGCAGTCGCCGCAGCGCTGGGCCAGGGACGCGGTCTGGAAGCGCGACTACAACAATGTCGCCCTGCTCAGCGCCGAGGAACTGGCGCGCCGCCGGGCCGAGTTCGACAAGCAGAAGGACATCGCCCGGGGATTGCGCGAGACGGCGGCCTGAGCCCGTCCTGAGGCCGATCACCCCGTCTTTCGGCGATCGCCCTTAACTTTGGTTTACGTTAAATCCGCTCAATCCGCGCGAGAGCCTTCCCCGCCGGATGGAACTGCGTACAGTCCCCGCCTGTAACCTCAGGGGGCATCAGGACATGGACGAGCGGCGCAAGAACGTCAGGGACAAGGTGATCTACGGTGCCGTCGCGTCCAAGGACCAGAAGGCCAAGGAATGTGTCGTGCGCGACATTTCCGAAGACGGCGCCCGCATCGAATTTGGAAGCGGCGCGCGACTGCCAAAGGATGAGCTGACGCTCAACATCGCGCGAAAGGGCCGTTCGTTCCTCGCCAGGATCGTCTGGTGGCGCGACAACATCGTCGGCGTCGCCTTCACCGATCCGCCGGTGGAGAGCAAGGAAAGCTCCGACATCGAAGAGCGCCTGCGCAAGAGCGAGAAGAAAAAGCGCGAATTGCAAAAGCAGATTCAGAAACTGCTGGGGCAGTAAGGCGTTTGGCCAAATAACAAAACCGCAAACTCAGCCCTCATCCTGAGGAGCGCGCTTGCGCGCGTCTCGAAGGATGGGTGCATATGCATTCATGGTTCGAGACGGCGCCGAAGAGGCGCCTCCTCACCATGAGGACAGAGAGCGTATCCCCCAAAACAAAAACGGCCGGTGATTTCTCACCGGCCGTTTTCATTTGTTCAATCGCCCGATGGCTTACGCCTTCTCCAGCGGTCCCTTGGCCGAACCCGAGCCCTTACCCGACTTCGGCTTCTTGGCGGCGCCGCGCTTCGCCGGCAGCTTCTCCGGCTTCGGCGTCACGGGACCGTCGACGAATTCGAAGCCGATGCTTTCCTGCTCGACACCGAGCACCGCCTCGTCCTTCTTCAGGATGACGCGGACATGGCCGCCATTCTTGAGCTTGCCGAACAGCAGTTCGTCGGCCAGCGGCTTCTTGATGTGCTCCTGGATCACGCGGCCCATCGGGCGCGCACCCATCTGCTCGTCATAGCCGTGCTGGATCAGCCAGGCCTTGGCGGGATCGGACAGTTCGATGGTGACGTCGCGATCTGCGAGCTGGGCTTCCAGCTGCAGCACGAACTTCTCCACCACCATGCCGATCACATCCGAATTCAGATGTGCGAAGGACACCACCGCATCGAGGCGATTGCGGAATTCCGGCGCGAACTGCCGGTTGATCGCCTCCTGATCCTCGCCTTCCCGCTTGCCGCGGGTAAAGCCGAAGGCCGCACGCGCCATGTCGGCAGCGCCGGCATTGGTCGTCATGATCAGGATCACGTTGCGGAACGAGACCTGCTTGCCGTTATGGTCGGTCAGCCGGCCGTGATCCATCACCTGCAGCAGCACATTGTACAGATCCGGATGCGCCTTCTCGATTTCGTCGAGCAGCACCACGCAATGCGGATGCTGGTCCACGCCATCGGTGAGCAGACCACCCTGATCGAAGCCGACATAGCCGGGAGGCGCGCCGATCAGGCGCGACACGGTGTGCCGCTCCATATATTCGGACATGTCGAACCGAATAAGCTCGACACCCAGCGACGACGCCAGCTGCTTCGCCACTTCGGTCTTGCCGACGCCGGTGGGGCCCGAGAACAGGTAGCTGCCAATCGGCTTCTCCGGCTCGCGCAAGCCGGCACGCGCCAGCTTGATCGATGCCGCCAAGGCCTCGATCGCCTTGTCCTGTCCGAACACCACCCGCTTCAAAGTCGACTCAAGATGCCGCAGCACCTCGGCATCGTCCTTCGACACGCTCTTGGGCGGGATCCGCGCCATGGTCGCGATCGTGGTCTCGATTTCCTTGATGCCAATGGTCTTCTTGCGCTTGCTCTCGGCCACCAGCATCTGCGCCGCACCCGACTCGTCGATCACATCGATCGCCTTGTCCGGCAGCTTGCGGTCGTGGATGTAGCGCGACGAGAGCTGCACCGCAGCCTCGATGGCCTCGTTGGTGTATTTGAGCTTGTGGTAATCCTCGAAATACGGCTTGAGGCCCTTCAGGATCGAGATCGCATCTTCAACGGTAGGTTCGTTGACGTCGATCTTCTGGAACCGGCGCACCAATGCGCGATCCTTCTCGAAGTGCTGGCGATATTCCTTGTAGGTGGTCGAGCCCATGCAACGGATCGCACCCGAAGCCAGCGCGGGCTTGAGCAGATTCGAAGCATCCATCGCGCCGCCCGAGGTGGCGCCGGCGCCGATCACCGTGTGGATTTCGTCGATGAACAGGATCGCATTCGGATGCGCTTCGAGTTCCTTGAGCACCTGCTTCAGGCGTTCTTCGAAGTCACCGCGATAGCGCGTCCCGGCCAGCAGCGTGCCCATGTCCAGCGAGAACACGGTGGCCGCCGACAACACTTCCGGCACGTCGCTGTCCACGATGCGCTTGGCCAGACCTTCGGCGATCGCCGTCTTGCCGACGCCGGCTTCGCCGACGAACAGCGGATTGTTCTTCTGACGGCGGCACAGAACCTGGATCGCACGGTTGATCTCGGCCGTACGCCCGATCACCGGATCGATCTTGCCGTCACGCGCCTTCTTGTTGAGGTTGACGCAATAGGTGTCGAGCGCCTCGCCCTTCTTCTTGGCGTCGTCGCCGTTCTTGGTCTCGGTCTCCTCGTCAACGCCGCGCACCGGCCGCGCCTCGGAAACGCCCGGCCGTTTGGCAATGCCGTGGCTGATGTAATTCACTGCATCATAGCGCGTCATGTCCTGCTCCTGCAGGAAATACGCGGCATGGCTTTCGCGCTCGGCGAAGATCGCGATCAGCACATTGGCGCCGGTCACTTCTTCGCGACCCGACGACTGCACATGAATGACGGCGCGCTGGATCACGCGCTGGAAACCGGCGGTCGGCTTGGCGTCATCTGCGCCATCCGTCACCAGGTTTTCGAATTCGGTTTCGAGATAATTGACCAGACTGCCGCGCAGCTTGTCGAGATCGACGCTGCACGCCCGCATCACCGCCGCGGCGTCGCTGTCATCCACCAGCGACAGCAGGAGATGCTCCAGCGTCGCATATTGGTGGTGCCGCTCGTTCGCAATCGAGAGCGCCCGATGCAGCGATTGTTCAAGGCTTTGAGAAAAAGTTGGCATTCCGCGTCCTCGTTGGCCCCCACCATCATGATCGTCGTTGCCGGGTCAGGCAACAAGAACCTTTCTCACATATAGTGATGTCTGATCGTGGTGAAAGGCTGGTTCCCGCTGCTTGTTGTGACGCGTCCGCAGAGCACGTCTGTTCATTCCAGCGCATTGTCACATGCGCTGTTGACGCAGCCGAACGACCGCGTTCGACTCACATCAGTTCAATGCAAGACCCGTTCCCAGTTTCCGGGAATTCACGCGAGGCTACTTCTTTTCCATCACGCATTGCAAAGGGTGCTGGTGCTTGCGCGCAAAATCCATCACCTGCGTCACTTTGGTTTCGGCGATCTCATAGGTGAAAACGCCGCATTCCCCGATCCCGTGATGATGAACGTGGAGCATGATCTGCGTCGCCGCCTCGGCGTCCTTCTGGAAGAACTTTTCTAGCACGTGGACGACGAATTCCATCGGCGTGTAATCGTCGTTGAGGATCAGCACGCGATACAGGTTGGGACGCTTGGTCTTGGGTTTGACCTTGGTGATGACCGAGGTGGCCGGCCCACCGGGCGCATTGGACCGGTTGTCGTCCTCTGCCATGCCACGCGGCCGCCGGCGGCGATCGTCGAGGGCGCCGGCCACAGGCATCAGGATGCCGTCAGGCATGAATTTCGAAGGTTTCTGGAACATAGCGCCTGTATAAAAGTCCCTAGCCGATATTGGCCAGCCCCGAATTGACAGCGTCCCCAGCCACGACGTGCTGCCGGACGCCTCGGGCACAGAGGCGCCCCGGGTCGCCGCATGGGTGCGACGCTGTCCGTTTCAGGACCGATGGAGCCAATATGGGTTCCTGTGGCCGTTCTCGCAAGCACACTGCAAGCACCTGGAATGGCTCGCCGCGCCCCGCCTGATGGCCCCCGGTCCGGTCAGGGTTAACCGATCGTGCTCGATTTGACCGGATAAGCAAACGAGCCATTTAACCGTCGTTCACGATAATACCGGGCGCTGACGCAGCGGCACGCCAATAGTTGGCCTTTTACCGATTTTCTGAGGACGCCTTTACCACCTGTTCAGCCGCCGCCCCCGAAATGACCTCCAGAAACTCACCATTGGCGGTCACGATGTTTATTCAATCGATTTCAAGCCAGGCGAAGCGCATCGCATCCCGATTTACACGCCACGACGGCGGCAATATCGCGATGACCTTCGCCGTCGCTCTGGTGCCCCTGCTCGGCTTCGTGGGCGCCGCCGTCGACTACTCCCGGGCCAACGCTGCCCGCTCGGCGATGCAAGCGGCGCTCGACTCTGCAGCCTTGATGGTTTCGAAGGACCTGTCCGCCAATCCGACCATGTCGGCGACCGATGTCACCGACAAGGCGAAGGCCTATTTCAACGCGCTGTACACCAACACGAATGCCGGCCAGATCACGGTGACGGCGAGCTACACGACCAACACCAAGGACGGCTCCACGGTCACGGTCAACGGCTCCGGTGCCGTCGCAACCGATTTCATGAAGATGGTCGGCCTCCCGCAACTAGGGATCGGCAGCGGCTCGACCACGACCTGGGGCTCGACGCGCATGCGCGTCGCCATGGCGCTCGACGTCACCGGCTCGATGGGTATGGGGACCGGCAAATTGAAGGCGATGCAGGACGCAGCAACGGGTCTCATCAAGACGCTGAGCGCCAACTCGCGCATGACCGAGGACACCTATATCTCGATCATTCCGTTTGCGCAGATGGTCAATGTCGGCGCGTCGAACAAGAACGCGACCTGGCTCAAATGGGACGAATATGGATCCTGCAGCTATCCGTACTACGACACCAAAGCCGAGTGCCAAGCGGCTGGCCAAACCTGGAACGCGAGCTCCAACAAGAACGCCTGGAATGGCTGCGTCACTGACCGTGATCAGCCTTACGACACCACCAACGAAGCCCCGTCGGGCACAGCACGTTATCCGGCCTACCAGTACAATGCATGCCCCTCAGCCATTCTTGGGATGACATCGGCTTATGGTCCTGCCAACGTTAAGACGCTGACAGACAAGATCGATGCCCTGTCGGCGAATGGCGGCACCAACCAGCCGATCGGCATGGCCTGGGCCTGGCGCACCTTGCAGATCGGTAGCGATCCATTCCCGGCACCGGCCAAGGATTCGAACTACAAATACACAGATGCACTGATCATCTTGTCGGACGGCATGAATACCAAGGACCGATGGTACGGTGACGGCGCCAATTGGTCGACACTGGTTGACGATCGACAGAAGTTACTGTGTGCCAATATCAAAAAGCTGAACCCGGTGACCAACAAGCAGGACACCGTGATCTATACGATCCAGGTCAACACGGGCGGCGATCCGGAGTCCGCAGTTCTGAAATCCTGCGCCGATCCCGGCAATTTCTTTCCTACAAGCACCAACGCCGGCATCGCCGACGCCTTCAAGGCAATCGGCAACTCGCTCAACGCATTGCGCGTGTCAAAGTAAAGCGGCGGCGACACCTTCAAACAAAAACGCCCGGCCATCAGGCCGGGCGTTTTGGTTTCAAAACCGTATCGCTTAGCGCGCCGGGGTCATCTTGGCGACGAAGCCTTCGAACGGCTTGTAGGCCTGCTTGGCGAGATCGACATAGAGTTCGCTGATCTTGTGCGATTCAGCGACGAAGGATTCATAGGCCGACTTGGCGTATTCGGTCTGCACTTCGAGCACCTTGTCGAGCGACTGCACGCCGGACAGTTTGGTCACGAAGGCATTGCCGTCCTCGAACGACTTCTTGGTGTAGTCGCCAACCGCGACAGCGATAGCCTGTGCACCGTTCTGAAGCGTGGCCGCCGATGCGACTGCACTCTCGAACTGCTCCTTGCCGTACTGCTGGATGTCTTCGACCTTGATCACTGCAAATCCTTTCCCGGATTGGACGGGTCAGCCGCGGCCGGGTGGACCCCGGTCTGATCTGACCTGCCCATCTATCGTGCGGTGCACAATGACGTCAAGAATCCTGTGCGATGCACAATTTTTACCATTGGCAATAAATGCACGGGTAACTGGCAAGGGTTGCTTAACCTTTTGGAAACTCGCCGGACCTACCCTGATTTCTTGCATTGGTGCGTTGGGGCCAAAAAGCCCAAAAACTGCATGAGTACATACTCTTAGCCAGAATGGCCGCGTATGCTTCTGCCATCCCGCCGAGAGAACCGCTCAGGCTGACGCTTAAAACTGAGACACATCCCCGGTTGTTGGGCATAATTTAGCCTCACGATCCGGGGAATGAGACTGATCTGACGGGGAAGTCCATGCTTCGCACAACGTTTGCTTCGTCGCGCACCTTGCGGGTGTGCGCTCTTGGGCTGGCAACTCTCAGCATCGCAGTCATCTTTACGACTGACAGTGCGGATGCCCGCCGCCGACATAAATCGCGAAGCCACGTCGCGCGCGTCTCGAGCTACAATCCCGCTTTCTCGTCGATCATCGTCGATGGCAATTCCGGTGCGGTTCTCTCGTCCAACAATCCCGACGGTTCGCGCCATCCGGCGTCGCTGACCAAGATCATGACGCTGTACATGCTGTTCGAGAAGCTGGAATCCGGCAAGCTCACGCTGGACAGCGAAATGGACGTCTCGCAGCACGCCTCCGTGCAGGCTCCGACCAAACTAGGCCTGCGCCCTGGTCAGACGCTGCGCGTCGAGGACGCGATCAAGGCCCTGGTGACCCGCTCCGCCAACGACGCCGCCGTTGTCATCGCCGAAGCCATTGCCGGCGACGAAGACGATTTCGCCAAGCTGATGACCAAGAAGGCCCGCGCGCTCGGCATGAGCCGCACGGTGTATCGCAATGCCTCCGGTCTCCCTGATGATGCGCAGGTGACCACCGCGCGCGACCAGTCGGTGCTTGGCCGCGCCATCCAGGATCGCTTCCCGCGTTACTACCGCTACTTTGCCACCGCCTCGTTCAATTATCGCGGCCGCAACATCCGCAACCACAACCGCCTGATCGGGTCAGTCGAAGGCGTCGACGGCATCAAGACCGGCTACACCCGCGCCTCCGGCTTCAACCTCGTCTCGTCGATGAAGCGCGGCAACCGCCATCTGGTCGGCGTCGTGCTTGGCGGCCGCAGCGGCGGCGCCCGTGACGCAGCGATGCGTAACCTGCTTGCCGAGAACCTGGACAAGGGCGCCACCCGCCGCACCGTGGCCGCGATCACCGAGCGCAATCCGTCCGAAGCCGCGACCGAGGTCGCCGAAGCCGAGGCCCAGGCGCGTCCGACCGAAACCAAACAGGTCAACGGCGCCATTCAGGTGGCTGCTGCAACCCCGGTCGTCGCTGAACCCGTCTCCGAGCCCCCGGCTCGTCCTGCTGCGCCCGCGGCGCGCCCGTCCGTCTTCGCCGCCGCTACCGCAGCGCTGCCCCCGGCAGCGCCGATGCCGCAGCCCCGCAAGCCCGAGCCCGGCCCGCTGAATTCAGGTGTCATCCAATCCGAGCCCATCTCGACCATTCCGGGCTCGTCAGAGCCGATGAAGCCGGTTCGGGTCCGTACCGTTCAGGTCAAGTCCGGTCAGTACAAGCTGGCCTCCGCCGGCGGCGAGCAGCCCGCCCCTCCCGCCGCCGCCAATGCCATCACGGCGCGCTCCGAGCCCACGGCCCGCTCGCCCGAGACCACCAATTCGCTCTATGCCCGCTCGGAGATGCCGCGCCAGCCGGCAGGCTTCGGGACCGGCAATGGGCTTCTAGGCGTCTTGCCGGCCCAGGGAAGCGCTCAGGGCGGCACCCAGATGGCCTATGCCGACCCTGCCCCGCGTAACGTGCCTGCCCCTCAGGCTCCCGCTCCGCAGACGGTACAACAGGGCGGCGCCATCAAACCCGCCGCGATCCACACCGGCTGGATCATCCAGGTCGGTGCACTGGAGAGCGAGAGCGAGGCACGGATCCGCCTCGACGCCGCGCGTGAACAGGCCCGCGGCCTGCTCGGCAAGGCCGACCCGTTCACTGAAGCCGTCGTCGGCAAGGGCGACAGGAAACTCTACCGCGCCCGCTTCGCCGGCCTCGACCGCGAAAAAGCCGAAGCCGTCTGCAAGACGCTGAAGCGTTCCGAGATCTCCTGCATCACCATCAAGAACTGATCGATTGATACCGTCGGATACGCAAATGGCCGGGACATTGTCCCGGCCATTTTGCTTTTGGTCACCATAAATCCCCGTGGTGACAACTTCTCGTCAAGACTTAGCCAGTACAAAATACAGACGGGGATTGATCGACCATGCCGGACAACGGCGGGCGATGGGGCGTTCTCAGAGAAACGGAAGCTGCTCGCAGTTGTAGCGTAAAAGCGTGCTGGAGTTAGCTACGATGCGTGCGAAGCAGAGTGTCCTTGGCCTCGTTGACTCGGGCCGCCAGGTACGTCGAGCCCCCCTGGTCGGGATGCAGTTTCTTCATGAGGGATCGGTGCGCGCGGCTGATTTCGTCGCGGGTCGCACCCGGCTTCACGCCAAGGATCTGATAAGCCTCCTCTTCCGTCATTTTACTGCCAGACGGCGCGCGGTCGTGCCGCCCTGCCGTATCGCCCTGCGCGTTCTGACGCCAGGCGGGAAACCGGCGGTCAAGATAACTTTCAAGTAGCGCCACGCTCTCCGCATCGAAGCCGGCCATCATCGCTGCCAGTTGCGGCAGGTCGAAAGCATCGAGCGACTGACCGGCATAAGGGCCGGCCACGATCCGTCCGCTGAGCTGGCCACTGTCATGATCGAGGGTCATGTCGAGAAACGCCGAGCGGACCTGCGAGGTCTGGCCGGACGATTTGGTCCCGCCCCCGAACATGCCGCCGATATTGCTGAAGCCCGCAGTGCCGAACGGCGCCCAGCCCAACAGGCCCGCCCCGAAGATTCCCAGCGGGATCGCCACCGCCAGTTCACCCTTGATGCCGGTAAAGGCCGCAACGGCCAGCGCCAGCACGCCGCCAGCCAGCTTGATGCCGCGCGCCAGCAGCGCCGGGTTGGCCGAGCGGAACATCTGCAGCAGAATGTAGAGTACGAAGACGGCGAGCGCGCCAGCGATCAAAGTAGGCATGAGGGATAGATAGTCGGTTGCCGCGTTCCGCGAAACGGTTTTGCGGACCGTTTATCGCATCTGGCCGAGCAGCTTTGCCGCACCCGGCGCCGACGACGCCAGCCGTGTCAGTGCCTCCCGTCCGCCCGCGGCATAGGCGGCTACCGCGCGCAGCAATTCGCGGAGCTGCGCAGCGGCTCCCGGATCGAACCGGCACCAGGCGCCCCCGGTCAGCCGGGCAATCTCGCGAAAGGCCTGTTCGGCCGCCGGGTCATGCCCTTCCTGGAACATGAAGACCGGCACTTTCAGCAGGCCGAGCTCGCCGGCTCGCGCACAGAGCTCGTCAACGGACTCCTCCATGGCGTCGCCCACGAACACCAATGCGCGTACGCCGGAGGCCACCGCCTCGCGCCGCGTCTCCGACAGCACCTTGCCGATCTGGGTCTGACCGCCCTGGCAAGCGATCTTGCCCATCAGCCGCGCCAGTTGTGCGGTGTCCGAAATCCAGCCGGTCGCGCGGCACTCGCTGAGACCACGGAAATAGACAAGACGGATATCGAGACTGCCGATCGACGCCGCCTCGCGAAACATGTCGGCCTGCAGCGTGCAGGCCATATCCCAGGTCGGCTGCCGGCTCATGGTGGCATCGAGTGCAAACACCAGCCGCCCGCGCCCGCCCGCTGCATGCGGCGCCATGGCTTTCGCCTTCGCTACAAATGCTGCGATGTCGGCCGATGCCGACGGTTGGGTCAGCGTATCGGTCTTGGACGTGGGAATGGTGGGGTCTCGGGACATGACAACTCGCGTTTGCTGCAAGCTTCATGTGGCGAGCATAGGCCGCGCGGTCAACCGCGCAGCAAAGGACTCAATTCACGCTCGGCGTATACTGCGCGATCTTGTTCGGGTCAGCCGCATTGCTCTGCTGCGCAGGCTGCTCGATGATCTTCGGCTTGCCCGTGACCGGCGACAGCTTGCTGTCGTCGTCGAGGAACTTGTCGAGCAGCCCCTGAATCTTGGTCTTCAGGGTTTCCGGACCGCGATCGCTCATGTCGGTGTGCTGCGCGCCGGTGTTGACGACCGTGATACCGGCCTTTTCGCAGATCTCGTCATCCGGCACGACACCGGGATCCGGCTTGAACACCGTATCGTGCGAACGGAACGACAGGATCTTGAATTTGCCATCGGTCATGAACGGCACGCGCAGATTATCCAGCGTCACGACCTTCTTGACGTCATCCGGGAATTCCTTGGCGTAGAACATCGAGATGTCGCCGCCGTTGGAATGACCGACCAGCGTGAGATGATCGTAGTCGGAGTTCGGCTGAATCTTCTTCAGCTCCTTCACCGCGTATTTGATGTTCTGAACGCCGCGCTCATAGACCGGCAGACGGCCGACATAGAGCTCGCCGACCTTGGTCACGAGCGGAGCGTCGGTATCGAGATCGTGTTGGATGCTGACGGCCATATAGCCGCGCGCCGCAAACACGTTCGCGAGGAACGAGTATTCGGTGAACTTGACGGTGTTACCGTGATTGAGGACCGCGACCGGCAGAGTGATCATGCCGGCATTGGCCTGCATTTCCTTGTCGCGCCGAACGGCGATGTCGACCTGCACAGGACGATTACGCGACGCGTCGAAGAACGTCAGCGTCTCATGCCGAATAGCCCACTTCGACGCGGTGAAATACGCGGCGGTGGTCAGCACGCAAACCGAAAGCAGAATGAGAAGTCCGCGTTTCATGTTCGTCCCTGATCGGCCAGCTAGAGAGAGGTCTCAGCCGGCTACAGCACTTATGGGCCGGAATGGCCTCAAGCGGCTGCTTCAACAGCATATATGTCACAGCCCGGTGACAGAAAGGCTAAATATTGTGAATTCCGAGCCATGTTATTGTGCGCCGCACCCGTTTCTTGTGCAGTTGCTAAAGAAAGCCACGGTCGAATTGAGCGATTTTGAACAAGTTTCGCAAGGGATCGGAATTTCAAAAACGCCCTGATTTCAACGACAAATCAACTGTCGAACGGGTGACTCGTTCCCCGGTAAAAGAAAATGATACCTGTGGTATCAGCGTGAAGTTGAGTGCGGGATCGTTCATAGCCTGCCGAACGCGCAGCGCTGGCTTTGCACCGTGAACGCGACTCAGTTGCCAAGGATGTCGTGAACGTCGAGCGGCTTGTCGACCTGGGCAAACCACTCGGCGCGGTTGGCGGCGCGGCGACGGCCACGCTCATCGAGCGGCAACTTCAACTTGCGCAGCAGTTCGATGACTTCCTCGCGCGCCGTGACATGGCCCATGCTCGGGCGTCGCCCGAGCGTGGCTTCGTTGAGATCGTCGAGCGCCGTCAGGCCACGCGGAAAGAACTCGCGATACATCACGCGCTCGGCGAGACCGTCGATGGCGCGGAAACCGAGCTGCAGCGAAAGTTGATCGAGGACGCCGGCGACCAGCATCTTGTTGTGTGAGCCGAGCATCGAGAGCCGGTTGCGCACCACGATCCAGTCGGTGGTCGAGCCATCGTGCTGGCGGCGCTTGCGCCGGGCTTCGCGTGCCATCTTCGAATAGTGGCTCTCGCCGGTCACCTTGTAGCTTGTAGCATCGACGGCGCCGAGCACGTCGAAATCGAGGAAGCTGTCATTGATCGGCGTCACCAGCGTATCGGCCATCGAATGCGCCAGACGCATCAGATAGGTATCGCTGCCAGGCGTGTCGATGACGATGAAATGGTGGGTACGTTCCACCGCGCTCACCGCGGTCATGAACTGATCGAGTTCGAAGGCTTCGTTGTCGGCGATCTGCATCGTCTCGCCGAGCTTGACGCAGCTATGGGTCGGCACTTCCAGCGCAAGTCCGGCGCTCTGTGCCCAGGCTGCGCGGTTGGCAATATAGCGCGTGAAGCTCTGCTGGCGACTGTCGAGATCGATGGTGGCGACGCGCTGACCGGCCTTCAGCAGCGCCACGGCAATATGAAGCGCAGTGGTCGATTTGCCCGACCCGCCCTTCTCATTGCCGAGCACGATCACATACGCCGTGCCGGACTGGCCCTGGGTGGTTTGCATCAACATCGCGCGATCCTTCGATCATCTTCAAATCGCGAGGCGTGGCAAGGGTCAAGCTAAATACAGGGGTATCCTGCTGTGCGGGCGATCAGCCGCGCTTAATCATGAATCCCGGCGGCCGGTTGCGGCATCAGGACACCCGCCAGCCCGGTATCGTGAGGCTTGGGTGATCCCGCGAGCTTTGATAAGCAGGGCGCGCACGCCCTCACCCGCCGCAGCCAACAACAAGAACGAGCCGCAATGCCCCGCACCCCGATCGTCGCCCGCACCCTGCCCGCCCTCCGCAAGGCGCTCGACGGCCTGCGCGCGCGCAAGGCGACCATCGGCCTGGTGCCGACCATGGGAGCGCTGCATGACGGCCACGTCTCCCTGGTGCGCCTCGCCCAGCGCCGCACCAGCAAGGTCGTGGTATCGATTTTCGTCAATCCAACGCAGTTCGCCCCGACCGAGGACTTCGGCTCCTATCCGCGGACCTGGAAGAGCGACGTCGCCAAACTCACCGAAGCCGGCGTCGACCTGATCTGGAATCCCGACGCCAAGGTCATGTATCCGGAAGGCTTCGCAACGAAGATCACGACCGGAGGCCCGGCCACCGCCGACCTCGAAGATCGCTTCCGCCCGCATTTCTTCGGCGGCGTCGCGACAGTCGTCGGCAAGCTGTTCACGCAGGTGCGGCCGGACATGGCGTTCTTCGGTGAGAAGGACTACCAGCAGCTCAAGGTCGTGACGCGCATGGCACGGGACCTCGATCTCGGCGTCAAGGTGACCCGTGCAACCACGGTGCGCGAACGCGACGGTCTCGCGATGTCGTCGCGCAACGTCTATCTCTCGCCGGAAGACCGCGCCACGGCGCCGGTGCTGTATCGCGCGATGAAGGAAACCGCCAAGCGCCTGAAGGCTGGCGACGACCTTGAAGCCGCCATGGCCGGTGGCGCCGCGATGATCACCGCGGCGGGCTTCGCACTCGACTACTTCGAGGCGCGCCATGCAGAGTCACTGGCGCCAATGACCTCGATGAAAGACGGCCCGGTGCGACTGCTGGTGGCCGCAAGGATCGGCAAGACGCGGCTGATCGACAATATCGGGGTGTAGTCCACCTCGTCATTCCGGGGCGTGCGTCGCCGGCGAAGCCGGCAGAGAGCGAACCTCCGCCACTCCACTTGGAGTGGAATCCCGACCCACGCTCGTCATTCCGGGGCAGGACGGACCGCGAAGCGGACCGGACTGAGCCTGGAATCTCGAAGTGTTTTGCTGAACATGCCGAGATTCCCCGCCACTCCAAGCGGAGTGGCTGAGGTTCGCGTCCGGCAAGTGCCGGCCACGCCCTCAGGCAAACCAATTGGTTTGCCGGGGAATGACGCGTGTTGGGGCACACAGTGGCGCAAACATTTTTTCCTATCTTCCGTTGACAATATCCCCATCAGGTTTATATTCCGACCCGTCCTGCCCCACCGAGAGGGGCGATCGCGATCGTCACGTTCGCGGGGCAGGATGCGGTGGACGCCGGAGATGCGGCGTTACGCGGTTCATGGGGGACGTCTGTCTTCGGGCAGGACGGATCTGCGCCAGCACTGCCACTGGCAAGGAGACGGCCGACCTTCGGATGGACAGACCCCTGGACAGTGTGACGGACGACCAAATCGAAACGCGTTCGGCCAAGTGCTTTGCGGCTACCCTGTCCCTCCGCCCTGGGACATTAATTTTGGTGATGGGACCGTTCGCCATGGCAGATGTGCAAGCAACCGAAAAAACACCGCAGGCGGAACGTCGGGCAGTTGCTCGGCGCCTCCGAAAGTCCTGATGCACTCTCAATTGCGGAAGACCGCATCGCATCAGGCCCAAGGGTGCAACGGGCACCCGGCGTTCCGCACGCCCTCTCACAAGAGGGTGGGAAGGAATGCGCAAAACTCGGACGCCATTGGCGCCGCGAGAATGCGAGCGCGTGGCTCTTTGAAATTTTGGAGATGCGATGGCGCGACGGCGCCAGAAATATCCCTCCCCCCGCGCGAAGCGAAGCTTCGCTAGGCGGGAAGGGTCGGCCGAGCGAAGCGGAGGCCGGGGTGGGGTCTCTCCACGAACTCCGAGCTTGGGGAGGCACCCCCCACCCGACCGGCCAAGAGGCCGGCCTCCCTCCCCACGCAAGCGCGGGGGAGGGAAAAGAAAGCCCTACTCCGCCGCGATCTGGCGCGGCACAGGCGGCGGATTGGCGAGGTCCTTGGCGAGTTCGGCATAGCGCGCCTTCGCCGCCACGACCGAGGCTTCCTTCACCGGGCCGTAGCCACGAATGCTGTCGGGCAGCGAGAGGAGCTGCACGGCAGTATCCACCGTGAGCGGCGACAGCAGGTTCAGGACCGTCGCGACGTCCTTCTCGTAGCCGGCGATCAGGTCGCGCTCCAGTCTGCGGTCGGCGCTGTAGCCGAACACGTCAAATGGCGTGCCGCGCAAGGTGCGCAGCTTCGCCAGAATGCGAAACAGCGGCAGCATCCAGGCGCCGAAGGCGCGCTTCTTCGGGCGCCCCGATGCATCGGTACCCGGCAACATCGGCGGCGCGAGATTGAAGCTGATCTTGACGTCGCCCTCGAACTGATCGCGCAACTGCTTTTCGAACTTGCCGTCGGTATAGAGCCGCGCGACCTCGTATTCGTCCTTGTAGGCGAGCAGCTTGGCATAGTTGATCGCCACCGCACGCGGCAGTTCATCGTCATAGCCGCCGCGCATGGCGGCTTCGCGCACCAGATCGACCATCGCCTGATAGCGCTCGGCGAGCTTGGCACTCTGATAGTCGGTGAGCAGTCCGCTACGATGGGCAACGATCTCATCGAGGCTCATCTCATCCAGCGTCTTTGGCGCGATGGTCTCATCGGCGCCCTTGAGCATATCGGCGAGCCGTGCCGGATCGGCGGCGGCAAGACGGCCAAGCTGGAACGCCAGCATGTTCATCTTGATCGAGACGCCATTGAGCTCGATGGCCTGTTCGATGGACGCTGCCTGCAGCGGCAGCAGCCCCTGCTGATAGGCAAAGCCCATCATCATCATGTTGGTGGCGATGGAATCGCCAAGCAGCGCTTCGGCCGCCTTGGTGAAGTCGAGGAATGTCGATTCCTTGCGCAGCGACATTTCCAGCACGTTGTTGACCTTGCGGGACTGGAAATTGAAGTCGCGGTTGCGCACGAAATCCGCGATCGGAATGAGATGGGTGTTGACGATGCCAGTGGTGCGCGAGCTCTCGCAGAGCGAGATCGTATCCTTGGCAATGGCCACCACTTCATCGGCCGCGATCAGGACATCCGCCGTGCCGGTGACGATGCGCGAGCAGGTGACGTCGCCGGTGTCGTTGGCGAGACGCACATGGCTGAGCACCGCACCGCCCTTCTGCGCAAGGCCGGACATGTCGAGGATCATCGAGGCCTTGCCCTCGATATGCGCGGCCATGCCGAGTAGTGCACCAATGGTCAGCACGCCGGTGCCACCGACGCCACCGACGGCGACATTATAGGGCTTGTCGAGCGTTGGCCGCGTGGCCGGCTCCGGTAATACACCGATGGTGCCGAGTTCAACGGGCGCCTTGCGCTTCAGCTTGCCGCCATCGACCGTGACGAAGGACGGGCAAAAGCCCTTGAGGCACGAATAGTCCTTGTTGCAGGACGACTGATTGATGGTGCGCTTGCGACCCAATGGGGTCTCCAGCGGCTCCACCGAAATGCAGTTCGACTGCACCGAGCAATCGCCGCAGCCTTCGCAGACTGCCGGGTTGATGAGCACGCGGCGCTGCGGGTCTTCCAGAATGCCCTTCTTGCGGCGGCGACGCTTCTCGGCAGCGCAGGTCTGCACGAACACGATGGCCGAGCAGCCCGGCACGTCGCGTAGCGTCTTCATCACGTTGTCGAGTTCGTCGCGATGCGCCAGCTTCACGCCCGGCGCAATGGTGTTGGCGGGATAGGCATCGGGATTCTCGGACACGAGATAGATCTCGCGGATGCCCTCGCTGTGGAGCTGGAACGTGATCTTCTGCGGCGACAGGTCACCGTCATGGTGCTGACCACCGGTCATCGCCACCGCATCGTTGTAGAGGATCTTGTAGGTGATGTTGGCCTTGGAGGCGATCGACTGACGGATCGCGAGCGAACCGGAATGGAAGTATGTGCCATCGCCGAGATTGGCGAAGATATGCTTCTCCTTGGTGAACGGCGCAATGCCGGTCCATGGCACGCCCTCACCGCCCATATGGGTGAAGGTCTCCGTGGAGCGATCCATCCACAGCGACATGAAGTGGCAGCCAATGCCGGCCAGCGCACGCGAGCCCTCCGGGACCTTGGTCGAAGTATTGTGCGGGCAGCCCGAGCAGAAATACGGTGTGCGCGTGATCGGCACGACGTTCTGGACCTGCGAGGCCTCGCGGCCGTGAAACCAGTCGGCCTTGGCGCGCAGCAGTGCCGCGATCTCCGGATCGATCTCCATCGCCAGCAGGCGATCCACCAGCGAGGTCGCAACCTTGGCGACGCTCAGTTCTTCGGCGAATGGCAGGAAGCGATGATCGTGGGAATCCATCTTGCCGACGATGCGTGGCCGCACATCGTCGCGCCAGTTGAACAGCTCCTGCTTGACCTGGTTCTCGACGATCTCGCGGCGCTCTTCGACGATAAAGATCTCATCGAGACCCACCGCGAACTTGCGCACGCCTTCCGGCTCCAGCGGCCACGGCATGCCGATCTTGTACAGCCGCAGACCAATCTTCGCGGCCACCTCTTCGGTAATGCCGAGCTCGCGCAGTGCCTGGCGCACGTCCTCATAGCTCTTGCCGGACGCCATGATGCCGAAGCGCGCATTTGGCGAGTCCATGGTGACACGGTTGATGTTGTTGGCGCGGGCAAAGGCAATCGCCGCGAAGCCCTTGTAGTCCTGCAAGCGGCGATCCTGCACATAGCGGTCGTCCGGCCAGCGCAGGTTCAGACCATCCGGCGGTAGTTCGAAATCGGTCGGAATATTGAACGGCGTCATCTCGTCATTGAGGTTGATCTCCGCCGTGGTCTCCACGGTTTCGGTGATCACCTTCATGCCGACCCAGCAGCCGGAATAACGCGACATCGCGATACCGAGCAGACCCATCTCGATCATCTCGTGGATGCTCGAAGGATAAAGATAAGGCATCAGCGCCGATATGAACGCATGGTCGGACTGATGCGGAACGGTCGAGGACTTGGCGCCGTGATCGTCGCCGGCGAGACAGAGCACGCCACCGAATTTCGCGGAGCCGGCAGCATTGCCGTGACGGAAGACGTCACCGCAGCGATCGACGCCAGGGCCCTTGCCGTACCAGATGCCGACCACGCCATCATATTCGGCGCCGGGCGAGAGATTGAGCTGCTGGGTGCCCCAGATCGCGGTGGCTGCGAGATCTTCGTTGACGCCGGGCTGGAATTTGACGCCGTACTGATCGAGATGTTTGCGCGCCGCCACGAGCTGCTGGTCGTAGCCGCCGAGCGGCGAGCCGCGATAGCCGGTAACGAAGGCTGCCGTGTTCAGACCCGCCGCGCGGTCCCTGCGGACCTGCGCCATCGGCAGGCGCACCAGCGCCTGAATGCCGGTCAGGAAGATGTGGCCGGAGCCCTGGGTGTATTTCTGATCGAGACTGATCGCGCCTTGATTAATTCCCATTCCCACCCTCGTCACTGCGGCCTCTGAGCTGTCGCCCGGCCTGCTCGCGCCTATTATCTGGGGTCGTTCGACTCCCTTAGAAACAGTCTATGTTGGATTTTGAACGGGGCGCACCACAATTCTGGGCAATGGAGCCCCGCGTCCAAAGAACGCAATTTCGTGATGAATGCGGCCGGTAGACTTGTCACGTTGTGTCGCCGCAAAGGCCTTTGGCGCAAGGACGTGACGGCTTCACGCTGCAGTGCGATGCAGCACAAACTGCAAAAGGAGGCTCAGGCCTCGCCCGGGAATATCTCGCTGATGATCTTCATCAGATCGGCCTCGCGAAACGGCTTGCGCAGATAGGCGCGAAAACGCCCTGCTCGGTCGCGCACAACATGCTCCAGCAACGAGGTCATGACGACCACCGGAATTCCGCTCAGCCGCTCGTCCTGCCCCATCGCTGCGATCAGGCCGGCGCCGTCGAGGAACGGCATCATGAAATCGGTTAGCACGAGATCGGGCGTGTCCCGATGCAGAATGTCGAGAGCCTCACGGCCATTGCCGGCCACGAGGACATTGAAGGCATATTCGCTCAACAGGACTTCGAGCCAGTCGGCGATCGCCCATTCGTCCTCGACAATCAGGACAGTTCGCACCGCTATTCTCCAGTCAACTTAAGATCCGTCGATGGAGTTGGTGCAGGTCCCTGACTAGAAATGTCCCTGAGGATGCGCTCCGCGCTTTGGAAATCGGCATCAAGAACGATGCCGCCGTCGAGAATTTCAAAGCGGCGCATGCGCATATCGGTCCGGCGGTCACGCGATTTCAGAATGGTCATCAGACGATGGTTTTCCGAGCGCAAGGCTGCGAGATGCAGCGCGATGATGTTCTCGGCAACCGCGGAGAGACCCGTTTGGTTGACACCCTTGAGCGGCTGCCCGGGTGTCATGCCAGCGTGATCGGTTTCTGCCGTCGCCAGCGTGGTAACACCGAGTGCGCGCAACTCGTTGCACAGCGCCGACAAAAAAGAGCCGATGCGCTCCTTTTCGTCGGTGAGCTTCGAGAAGCCTTCGATGCCATCGATCACCAGACGGCGCACGCGGTTCTGCCTGATGGTCGAGAGCAGCTCGGTTGCGACCTCGTCGAGCACCGCTTCTGTCTGCGGGCGCCACATCAGCGTGACCTTGTCGCCCCGCGATTTCAGCGGCAGCTTGAGGCTATCGGCCTTGATCCGCAGTGCCATCGGATTCTCGTGAAACCCGAACAGCATCGCCGGTTCATTGGCGGGACCGCCGGTCAGGAACTGAAGACCGGCCGTGGTTTTGCCCGACCCGGAAGGCCCGAGCACCACCGTCACCGAATGCGTATCGACGCCGCCGCCGAGCATCTTGTCGACGCCGCCGATACCGACCGAGACCATCGGACCATCGGCGCTGTCCCAAACGCTCGGTGTCTCCAGCAGCGCCTCGATACGCGGATAGATGGCGTGTCCATTCTCGGTGATGCGATAGGAGTGCTTGCCGCCCATGAACCAGGTGCCACGCAGCTTGTGGACCTGAAGCGACCGCTCGGCGCGGCGGCCATGCAGTGCCGACTGCAGCTCGATGAGACCGTCCACCATCGTATGCTCAGGCGGATGCGCATCGGCGTCGAAGGCGCTGGTCAGCAGGAACATGGTGCAGTTGCTGAAGGCAGCCTGGGTCTGCAATTCGTGGATGAATTTTTTCAGCTCGAGTTCGGAGCGCGCCTTTTCGTGCACGGTGATGAGACCATCGAGCACGAGGATGCTGGCCTTACGGGTACGGACCTCGCGTCGGACCACGTCCAGCAGTCCGCGCAGCCCGTCGTCTTCCAGCGTCTTGAAGGCGCCAACATAGGACATGCGGTCGGGAATTGCTGCTTCATCAAAGAAGGTCATCCGCCGCATGTGTCCGATCATGCGGGCGTGGCTTTCGGCAAGCAGCGTGATGTAAAGCGCGTTCCGCCCCTGCGCGGCCTGCGCGAAACAGATCTGGTTGCCCAGAATCGTCTTTCCGGCGCCCGGGGCGCCCTGAATGATGTAGATGGCGCCGTCGAAAACGCCCCCGCCCAGGATCGCATCGAGACCCGGTACGCCGGTTGCAAACCGGCCGTTATCGCCACTCATTCCGAAACTGCCCCTAACGTGTCACCTATACCGGTGAGATGTTGAAACGTGTCGGGGAGCGATGGGTTCCAAAGCTTTTTCAGAAATATTTCGAAACGCTGCCTCTCAGCAAGGCAGCATCCCGCTAATAGCGCCCCCGAAACGGAACATCGGCCTTTACGGGCCATTGCTGTCCGGTCACCCTGACAACATCAGGCATGGAGGACGGAAATGGATCAGAAGCTGAATACCTGGACGTCGCAGCCTGAACTCGCCGGCAACGATATGGCGTCGACGAATGACGGTTCTTATCATCCGGATTGCGGCGAAGAGCATGATCACAAGCCGACCAAGGCCATCATCGGCGTGGGACTACTCGTGGTGCTGAGTTTCCTGCTCTATGAATTCAACGGCAAGGTGTCCAAGACGCACACGTCAGCGACCCCGCCCGCGCAGCACCAGAGCTTCGCGGCTAACCGCTAGGCTTCGGCAGCTTCGTCCGCAATAGCGCTTTCAGTCTCGGGGACGACGACCCGAAACTGGAAGCCGTGCAGACCGATCGTCGGCACGATGCCGAAATGGTCGGTGCCGAAGACTTTGACCCGATGCTGCAATTCGTCTTTCTCGATGCTTACCGGGATATCGCAGATCTGCTCATAGGCCTTACGCGTGTGACGCGTGCTGCCCCAGCGCAGCGCCCGCTCGATCAGCGGCTCCGGCTGTGTGGCCAGGACGCGTGCCATCCGCCAGAAAGTCTGCACCAGCTTCGTATAGGCAATCTCTTCCAGACCCGCGACACTGATGTCCGCCGGAATTGGGAACGCCTCGACATCCACGATCGGTCCGGCATCGACACGTGCAATCATGCGATGGACCGTGCAGCCGAAGTCGGTCGCGTGATCGTAGAGCGCAAAATGTGCCGGGGCCCAGCCGGGATATTGCGGCGGGCCGGGATGGAAATTGTAGGCGCCAAAGCCAAGTTGATCGAGCACCGCGCCGGGGACTATCACGCCAGTGGTGAACGAAATCATCCGCGCCCGGCCAAGCCAGTCGGGCTCGATCGCCGCCAGATCTTCAGCAGTGAAAACAGGAAGGACCGTGAGGGCCGGATTGTGACCACGGAGCAAGGTTGTGAAGACCGAGTGCTCAGCAGGACCCGTCAGGAGGATAATCGTATCGAACATTCGGGCTGCCACGCGCTTCTGCGAATCAATAATCGCCCGCAGCGTCGCAGCCAGGCCTTAACATCTGATGAGCAGGCCCGATCACGCTGCATTGCCGCATAGGACGCGGCTCTAGAATGGCACAGTCTCTGGAACATGCACCTCGTCTGACGGTTGTTCTTCCGCACAGGAGGACACGACATGCCGAACATTCCCAATCCCAATGATCCGTATCGTCCAAATCCCGCTGATGACATCCGCAATCCTGCGCGGCTCGACAATGAGCTGCAGGCCGATCCCGAACTCGCGGAAGGGCCAGCCAGTGGTAGCCGCATGGCTATTTATGCACTTGGCATTGTTGTCTTGCTCGGCGCCGTATTCTACGGCCTGAACAATACATCGATGAATCCGGGCGACGCGACGAAGACCGCATCCCAATCCGCCCCGGCGACGCAGGACAGCACGCCAAAGGCGCCGGCGCCAACCAACAATATCGCGGATTCCTATTCGAAGCCGCCAGTAGCTCCCGGCGTACGCGACGTGACGCCGACCAACAATCAGCCCGGCGTCACCACCGGTGCGGCACCTGCGCGACCGCAGGCCCCGCAATCGGCTCCGACCGGCACCGAGATCGACAGCTCGAAGGGCGGCGCGCCGAAGTAACGGCGCGACGGGCAGACAAAGCTGCGGATAGCAATGTCCGCGGCTTTGTCGCGCGCGGACTATGCGGTCACCTGGCGCAGGAACGTGCGTTCCTCAGCGAGGATGAACTGGTGCTCCTCGGCCGAAGCAAAATTCGCAACGCCGTCCGCGTCGCTCCGCAGTCTGGCGCGATACGCCTCATAGGCTGCGAGACTCGGGAACGAGATCAGGCCGAATGCGATGTTGTTCGTTCCTTCATGGGGCATCCAATAGCCCTGCAGATCACCACCGCATTTGGGAATAATCGTCAGCCAGCGCTTGGCATAGGCCTCGAACAATGTGCGTTTGAACGGATCGATCTGATAGCGAATGAAGACAGTGATCGTCATGGCGGCTCCCTCTGCAGATGCCTGGATATAGCCGCTTGCTCGACCGCAATACTTTGATTAGGGTCGAAGTATGAAAGCAGGTCCGGACATCGCCATGGTCGCCGCACTTGTGGGCGATCCTGCGCGCGCCAATATGCTCACGGCGCTGATGACAGGCCGTGCGCTGACCGCGAGCGAACTCGCCCAGGAAGCCGGGATTACGGCACCAACCGCGAGTTCACACCTTTCCAAACTCGAAGCAGGCGGCTTGATCGAGCCGGAAAAACAAGGGCGCCATCGCTATTATCGCCTCACTGGCCCCGATGTCGCCGGTGTGCTGGAAGGTCTGGCCGGCTTGGCAGCCCGCGCGGGCCATCTCCGCGTTCGCACCGGGCCGAAAGAACCCGCATTGCGCCGCGCGCGGATTTGCTACGACCATCTCGCCGGCGATCTCGGCGTGCAGATGCTCGACAGTATGCGGGCACAGAAGCTGATCCGGCAGACCGAGCGGGTCATCGAACTCACGACCCAGGGCAGCCGGTTCGTTACTGAAGAATTGAGGATCGATCCGGCGACGCTGACGCATCCGCGCCGGCCGGTCTGCAAGGCCTGCCTCGACTGGAGCGAGCGGCGCCATCATCTGGCCGGCACACTCGGCGCCGCCATCATGACCTCATTTACTGCCATGAAATGGGCGGCCAGAGATCCCTCGCCCGGCAGCCGTGTGGTGCATTTCACCCGGAGCGGCGAGAAGCGCTTCGAGGCATTGTTCGGCACCACCGACGACGCCATCCGGAAAACGTGAAGACGCCGGCTTACCTTCGCCGCAATGCAGCCCGAAACCGCGCCGGACCTTTCTTCTCCCGGAGTTTTCTCAATGAACCGCCTGCTGCTCGCTGCGCTGATTGCAACCCTGCCGTTCACCTCATCGCAAGCGGCCGAGCCTCCTACGGTGCGCGAGCCCTATGGTATTGGCCTCGAAGGTTTCCCCTATCCCTACCCCGTCAATATGCTGCCGCTGGTCAATGACGGCGAGCAGCTGCGCATGGCCTATATGGACGTGCCATCGAGCAAACCGAACGGGCGCACCGTGGTGCTACTACACGGCCGTAACTTCCCTTCGAGCTACTGGGCGCCGGTGATCGGCACGTTGAACGAAGCCGGCTACCGCGTCGTGGTCCCCGACCAGATCGGCTTCGGCAAATCATCGAAGCCATCAGGCGATCTGCATTTCGACACCCTCGCCCGTAACACCGTTGCGCTGATGGATCACCTTGGAATTTCCAAATTCGACATCGTTGCGCATTCCCTCGGCGGCATGTTGAGCGTGCGCATTGCCCGCGCTTATCCCGATCGCATCGATCACCTGCTGCTCGCGGCGCCGATCGGACTGGAAGACTATCGGCTCTATGTGCCACCGACGCCGACCGAAAAGATTCTGGAGAACGAAGACAAGCTGACGGCGGAAGGTTACCGCAAACAGCTCGAGGTGAACTATTCGCTGAAGATGCAGCCCGACCAGGTAACGCCCTTCATCGACGCGCGTTTCAACATCAAGGGGTCGCCGGAATATCCGCGCTGGCTGCGCGCCTTCGTCAGTTCGGCGCAGATGATCTATCGCGAACCTGTGGTCCACGAAATTCCGCTGATCGCCCTGCCGACCCTGTTCATCATGGGCGCCGACGATCATAACGCACCGGGCAAGCCGAATGCGCCGGAAGCATTGCGGCCGAAGATGGGGCAGAACGCCGATCTCGCGAAAGCGCTGGCAGCGAAGATGCCGAACGCGAAGGCCGAGGTGCTGCCGGACGCGGGCCATATCGTGTTTCTCGATGCACCGGCCAAATTCAACGAATTGATGCTGGGATTTCTCGCGGCGAAGTAGCAACTGCCTCGCCCTGCTACGCGGATATCCCGAAACATTCATGCTGTATTCAGATCGAATCGGCTTAATCGTGCTGTGCAGCGTTGATCCCCAGCAATTTTCTTGCCCGTAAGAGTCCTGCAGCGGGTGATGCGATGCCATCATTATTCTCTGCGCCGCATCGCGGCACCATCGAGGGAGAACAGGAATGAAGACGATCTTTGCGGCAGCCTTGTTTGCCGTTAGCGTCGGGGGCATCGGTGCCGCCAGCGCAATGCCTCTGGCTCCGCTGAGCGCTGCAGACACGGCAGGCGTGATCCAGGTCGCTCAGGGCTGCGGCCCCGGCTATGCCCGCGGTCCCTATGGCGGTTGCCGCCCGATGTTCCGTGGTCCGCCGCCGCGCGGCCCGGGTTACTGCCCCCCCGGCTTCTTCCGCAATCCCTACGGCCGCTGCATCCGCCGCTGGTGATCGCTGCATAATCCTGACGACGAAGACCCCGCCACTGGCGGGGTTTTTTGTTGCCCACGCGCCGGTTACAGCCGTCACATAGAGATGACAGAATGGCACTTCGCTATTCTGGAGATCGTCATGTCGCGCGCTTTGCGTCGTCTCATACTGGCCGGGCTGCTCGGCCTCTCATCGCTGACGACCGGCCGCGCCGACACCATCGCACTGCCCGAGCCGCAGCTGGGTCCGCGGCCGTTCTATCTCGTCGACAAGATGAAAGACGGCCCGCTAAAGGCAAAGCTGAGCACCTGCACCGGGCCGTTTCGCAAGAGCGATTTCTCCATCGCCCATCGCGGCGCGCCGCTGCAATTTCCCGAGCATACACGGGAGTCCTATCTCGCTGCGGCGCGCATGGGCGCCGGCGTGATCGAATGCGACGTGACCTTTACGAAGGACCGCCAGTTGGTCTGCCGGCATTCGCAATGCGACCTGCATACAACAACGAACATCCTGTCGGTGCCATCGCTTGCAGCGAAGTGCACGCAACCCTTCAGCCCTGCCGATCCCGCCACCGGCAAGAAGGCATCGGCGAAATGCTGTACCAGCGACATCACGCTGGCGGAGTTCAGGACGCTCACGGCGAAGATGGATGCCGCCAACACGACCGCGACCACCGTTGCGGAATATCAGAACGGCACGCCGCGCTGGCGCACCGACCTTTATGCGAGCTCGGGCACGCTGATGACCCATGCGGAGAGCATCGCGCTGATCAAGAGCCTCGGCGCCAAATTCACGCCCGAGCTGAAGGCGCCGGAAGTGCCGATGCCATTCGACCGCGATTACAGCCAGGAGAAATACGCGACCCAGATGCTCGACGAATATCGTGCCGCCGGCATTCCGCCTGGCGACGTATTTGCCCAGAGCTTCGATCTCAACGACATCACGTTCTGGATCCGCACCGCGCCGGAATTCGGCGCGCAGGCGGTCTATCTCGACGGCCGCTATGAAACACCGGGTTTCGATCACATGCGCGCGGAAACGTGGAAGCCGTCGATGCCGGAGCTGAAAGCCACCGGCGTGAAAATCCTCGCGCCTCCGATCTACATGCTGCTGACGCTCGATGGCAGCGGTCAGATCGTCCCCTCCCCATATGCCAAAGCGGCGCGCGACGCCGGGCTCGATCTGATCACCTGGTCGCTGGAGCGCGACGGGCCGCTCGCAAACGGCGGCGGTTTTTTCCATCGCTCGGTCAAACCCGCCATCGACCGCGACGGCGACACGCTAACGGTGCTCGATGTCCTGGCGAAAGACGTCGGCGTGCGCGGCGTGTTTTCCGACTGGCCAGCCACGACAACGTTTTATACGAGCTGCATGGGGCTTCGCTGACGCCGCACGCTATTTGGTGTCGCTGTCATAGATGAATTTGGGCATTTCCAGCTTCAGCCGGATCGCCAGCAAGCGGAACGCCAGTCCGGTCACGGCGGCGACGAGCGTCACCAGATCGGGACTGAATCCGTATTTGATGCCGCCGATATACAGAAGCCCCGTGACGATCGAGACGCTCGCATAGAGTTCGGCGCGAAACAGCAGCGGCACGTCGTTGCACAGCACGTCGCGGAGCACGCCGCCGACGCAGCCGGTGATCATCCCGGCCACGACCACAATCAGCAGCGGTTGATCCATGGCGAGGGCGATGTTGCAGCCCATGATGGTGAAAACCACAAGACCGATGGCATCGAGCACCAGAAACAGCGCGTGAAAGCGATGCACCACGCGCGCAAGCCCGATGGTCAGCAGCGCCGCACCGCCGGTCAGCAGCAGCAGATACGGGCTCTTCACCCACCACAGCGGATAGTGCCCGAGCAGCATGTCGCGCACCGAACCACCGCCGAGTGCCGTGATGCAGCCGAGCATGGCAACGCCAAGCCAGTCCATCTTGCGCCGCCCGGCCGCCAGCGCAGCCGTCATCGCCTCGGCAATGAGTGCGATCATGGCGAGCGGAAACAGCAGGGCTTCGGTATGGGGCATGGGACTCGTCGGCAGCGGATGACGGCGACCTGTAACACAAATCCGTGCATGCAGTGACCGGCGGCGGACAAATCCCCGCCATCTTCCTGAGCCTCCATCACAACCTCACAGCAGGAGGTGTCATGACCCGTCTGTTTCTCACCCTCCCCATTCTGCTCATGGCTGGCGCGGCCATGGCGGAGGACGCGCGGCTGTCGATGCCCTATTACGGCAGCGCCACCATGAATGCCGATGACAGCCTGGTGCTGCATTTCACCCGCACGGTGGACGGCAAGCCGGCTGACGGCTCGCAGACCTTTGCCCCCGGCGATCGCAGCTATGACAACGTGCGTCGTCACCTGAGCGGCATTGAACCCGGTCAGACCAAACCGCTGACGCCCTGGAGAGACTGAGCGTCAGCACAAACGGGCTTTACCTACCAGTAGCGGCGGCGGCGCCAGTACCGACGACGGACCCGATAGCGGCGACGCCAGCCCCAATGCCGGCGGCGATAACCCCAAAAACGACGCCGACGCCAGCCGCGGCGACGCCACTGGACTTGCTCAGGCTGGAGACGATCGACGTCGTCCTGCGACGCCACTGCGGCTTGAGGTTCTGTGTCCGGTTTGTGGTTATCGAGTGGATTGGTCGGCAGCAGCGGCGCGGCCTGAGCCTGAGTGATGGCCTGAGCGGCCAAGCCGACGCCCGCGGCAAAGCCGAAGGCGATCTTCAGAAAATGACGGCGTTCCATCGCGATCCCTCCTGATATCCGTGAGGAGATCAGGATCGGACCCGCGGCATGAATGGAAACTGAATGTGCGTGGGAACTCACACATTCGGCATCTCGCCGTTATCGAAAGCCGACGGCCAATCCGACGACCTGACCGTCGAGGCCGCTGAAGCCGTGATATCCCCGCGCCTCGCACGGATCACCGTCATTGCGTCCGCCGCTCAGCCACGCCACGCGAGCGCGCCCGGCCGACCATTTCACGAACGGATCGACGCCGGCCGGCGCGGTAAACTTGCAGCCGTCATTGCGATGATGGATGACCAGCGTGCGCGGCAATGCCGAGGGCGAGCCGATAATCGACATCACATTGCTGCCACTACCCGATTCCGCACTGAGAAAGCCCGAGGTCAGCACCAGCGCATCCGGCCGCGCGCCCCGCGCGATCCCCTCGGCGGCACGCTGGGTGCCGCGACTGGTCGCCACCACCGTCACCGGACGCTTGATCGCGGCCATGTATTGCACCGCGCTCGACAGATCGGTCCCAGCATCCACCACCAGCACCGCTAGCCCCCGCGCCGCATAGGCGCCGCGGGTCCGCACCAGCTGATTGCCCTTCAGCCCGTTGATCTCGCCATGCTCTCCCGGGCTGATGGCGCCGCTGCCGCCCGGCATCAGGATCACGCTGGCGCGCGGCGATGCGGGTTTGATGAGCACGGCGCGGGAGCCGCCGACAGTGACGGTTTCGTCGGCGCGGGCGGCGCTGCTTGCGAAGCAGAGCAGCGACAGAGCACCGACGATTGAGATCGTATGGACATTGATCACATGCTTCTCCATGGAAAAGTTATCAGTTCGAGCCGAATGTTGAGAATCCTACTAAAAGATGTATCGGTAACTCTCCTCGCCTCTCGCGAGACGGCATCACCTATTTATAGCTATTACTGAACATCTTCAGTCGCACGCGCATAGAGAGGCTTTATGAAGACGAACGCGCAGCCCAGAAAGAATGTAGCATTCTCGGCCGAGATAACTTCGCAGAACTGCCAGTGCGAGTTCTGCAAAAGAAACAAGAGCTTTGAGGCACCTTCCGAATTGATAGATCTGTTTATGGACGGAAACGTCGTCCTATTTGCAGGCGCGGGCATAAGCACCGAAGCAAAAGGCGTAATGCCGAACAGCTTCTATAACGAGATAAAGCACATAGTCGGAGTATCCGACGAAAACGCGACGTTTCCAGAGGTAATGCAGCAATTTTGCTCTTCGCCCTCAGGCAAAGTCGGATTGATACAAAGGATAAAGGATCATTTCGACTACGCCTATGCGCATTTATCAATCTATAAGGACGCCACGCGCTTCCATCGGGAGCTTGCAACCTTCTTTCCGATAGACACGATAGTAACTACCAATTGGGATTCATACTTCGAAGATATCTGCGCAGCAACGCCATTTATCGAGGATCGGGACATCGCCCTTTGGGAAGTAGCTGACCGCAAAGTTCTTAAGATTCACGGATCAATCTCAAACTTTGGCTCCATCGTCGCAACCACTACAGATTATGAAGCCTGTAATGAGAGGCTCAAGAAAGGACTATTGGGAGCGCACCTAAAATCGCTACTAGCAACGCGCTCGACCGTTTTTGTAGGGTACTCCTTAAAAGACGACGATTTCTTACAAGTATACGATTCCGTCAGAGAATCACTGAGCGACTTCCATCGACAGGCCTATTTCATATCACCTGACATTAGTGCAGATGACCGCTCGCGACTGACGGCGATGAACCTTTTCCTTATCGAGACAGACGGCACTTTCTTTCTATCTCAGTTAAAAGGGCACTCAACGAAGCACAGATGCATCGCCCCCGACGACATGTATGACGACGTCATCAAGCTGCTCGTTTCAGTTGAAGAGGCGCATTCGTGGCTTCACGACCATTACAACGCGCAAAAGTACCCACAGATACTTTTCTGCTCATGGTACCAAGATGGCTTGAAGCATGCGCTTGAACGAATATTGAGACTGAGAGCCACAGGCAGATACTCAGATCTCCATCAGATTTCACATTCATTCAGAGCGTATCACGGCTATGCCGAACGCTATCGAAAAATAAGACGCTTTGATGACGCCTCTTATTGCTACGGATATGCAAACGCATACCTTTACGCGGGCCTTACCGCTGAAGAGAGAGCCAGTATGGATGCTCCCCTATTCTTCTATTTCGACGCAGAACTACAAAATTCATCTCAATACCGGAAAGCCCTGAAGCATCTTCCCGACCTGCACAAGACAGCGTTCAAGTACGCCGAAGGCGTCGTTAAACGGCACCCCTATCTGTCCAGTCACGTCTTGCATCACAAGGACCAGCTTGACCTAAGCTTGGTCCAAAAATGATCTGCTAAACTACAACGGCATGTTGTCGTGCTTCTTCATCGGCACTTCCAGATGCTTGTCCTTCAGCATCGCCAGCGCGCGGGCGATGCGCTTGCGGGTGGAGTGCGGCATGATCACGTCGTCGATATAGCCGCGCTCGGCGGCGACGAAGGGCGACAGGAAGCGGTCTTCATATTCCTTGGTGCGCGCGGCGATCTTGTCGGCGTCGCCGATGTCCTGGCGGAAGATGATCTCCACCGCGCCCTTGGCGCCCATGACGGCGATCTGCGCCGTTGGCCACGCATAGTTCATGTCGGCGCCGATTTCCTTCGAGGCCATCACGTCGAACGCGCCGCCATAGGCCTTGCGGGTGATCACGGTCACCAATGGCACGGTGCACTGGCTGTAGGCGAACAGCAGCTTGGCGCCGTGCTTGATGAGGCCGCCATATTCCTGCGCGGTGCCCGGCAGGAAGCCCGGCACGTCGACGAAAGTGACGATCGGAATGTTGAAGGCGTCGCAGAAACGCACAAAGCGCGCGGCCTTGCGCGAGGCGTCACTGTCGAGCACGCCGGCCAGCACCATCGGCTGGTTGGCGACGAAGCCCACGGTCTTGCCGGCGATGCGGCCAAAACCTGTGACGATGTTCTTGGCGAAGGTCTCGGCGATCTCGAAGAAATCGCCCTCGTCCACGACCTTGAGGATCAGCTCCTTCATGTCGTAGGGCTTGTTCGGATTGTCGGGGATCAGCGTGTCGAGCGACAGGTCCTGGCGCTCGATGTCGTCGAAGCTCGGCCATTCCGGCACGCCTTCGGTGTTGTTGGCCGGCAGGAAGTCGATCAGCCGGCGCATCTGCAGCAGCGTCTCGACGTCGTTCTCGAAGGCGCCGTCGGCGATCGAAGATTTCGTGGCGTGCACGCTGGCGCCGCCGAGTTCTTCGGCGGTGACGACCTCGTTGGTCACGGTCTTCACAACGTCGGGACCGGTGACGAACATGTAGCTGGTGTTCTTCACCATGAAGATGAAGTCGGTCATGGCCGGCGAATAGACGTCGCCGCCGGCGCAGGGTCCCATGATGACGGAGATCTGCGGGATCACGCCGGAGGCCTGGACGTTGCGGCGGAACACGTAGGAGTAACCCGCGAGGGCCGCGACGCCTTCCTGGATGCGCGCGCCACCGGCGTCATAAAGCCCGATGATCGGCGCCCGCGCCTTCATCGCCATGTCCTGCAGCTTGGTGATCTTAAGCGCATGGGTCTCGGACAGCGAACCGCCGAACACGGTGAAATCCTTGGCGAAGACGAAGGTCTTGCGACCGTTGACGGTGCCCCAGCCGGTGACGACGCCGTCACCGGGAATCTTGGACTTTTCCATGCCAAATTCCACGGAGCGGTGTTCGACGAACATGTCGAATTCCTCGAAGGACCCCTTGTCGAGCAAAAGCTCGATGCGCTCGCGGGCGGTCAGCTTGCCCTTGCTGTGCTGCGACTCGATGCGCGTCTCGCCGCCGCCCAGTTTGGCGCCTGCACGACGCGCTTCGAGGGTGTCCAGGATGTCTTTCATGTGCTCCAGCCCGTCAATGTCACGTGTTATCGCCCGCGGCAGCCGCAGGGTTTGGGCGAGGTTCTAGCATGGGGTTTTCGGCGGTGGAAACGCCCATCAGGAAGGGTTGAATCCCCCAAAATCGCATGGCGCCGGCGGCGATCCTGCCTATATCCGGATCAGACAAGGGAGAGCGCCGGATGACCAATATCGTGATCAATGAAAATAGTGGCGCAGCCACGGGCGGCGTGCGTGACCTGCTGCGCTGGGAAGGCGTGGCGCTGTTTGTCGGAATGACGCTGTTCTACTGGATCTCGGGTGGGCCTTGGCAGATCTACGCCCTGTTTTTCTTCGTCCCGGACCTCAGCATGCTGGCCTATCTGGCCGGCCCGCGGATCGGCGCAGGGGTCTATAATCTGGTGCATGCGACCATCGCGCCGCTGCTGCTCGCGCTCGCCGGTATCGCCACCGCCGAGCCTATCGCCGGTTCAATCGCACTGGTCTGGTTCGCCCATATCGGCTTCGACCGCGCGCTTGGCTACGGCCTCAAATACGACGCCGGTTTCCGCTTCACCCATCTCGGCCGCATCGGCAAGGATGCGACCGCACCGGCCACGGCGGAAAACCCGACAACCGGCAATCCGATCAAGGCTGCCTGACGCGCGGCCTCACGGCTCGCCGGGCTTGAACGGCGCCTCCTTGCCGGGCGGTGTGCTCTCCTCGGCCATCGCCAGTAACATCGCCACCATCACGTAGTTGCCGGCCACGGCCGTGAGATCGACGATCTGCTGATCGTTGAAGATCTTCTTAGCGCGCGCATAGGTCGCATCAGAGACCTTGTGCGTGCTCGTCAGCTCTGTGACGAAGTCGTACACCGTCGCCTCGTCTTCAGCCATGTTGGCGGGCCGCTTGTTGGCCTTGAGATCGGCGATGATATCGGGCGACAGCCCCGCCTTCTGCGCGAGCGGCGCATGGGCGAACCATTCGACCTGCGATCGCCATTGCCGGCCGATGATGATGATCGCGAATTCGTTGAGCTTGACGGGAACGGACGTGTCCCAGCGCAGATAGGCGAACAGATCGAACAGCTTTTGTCCGAGCACCGGGCTGCGCATCATCGGATTATAGGGACCGGCGAGACCCACGCTCGAGACCTTCATCACCTGCTCGCCGAGCGGCTTCTGCCTGGCGTCGAGCTGATCCATGGTGAGCTGCGGAAAGCGCGGCTCCTTGCTGGTGGCAGGCTGGGCAAACATGGTGGCGGCAAACCAGCCGCTGGCCGCTGCAAGCGCGAGCGACGACAGTCCGATGGACGACATCCAGAGCGATGGGGACTTCATGATTTCCTCCGTGAGCTTTTTTCTTGTTCACGAAGGCTAGTTCAACGGGCATGACAGCGCCAGTTCCGGAGCGTCCCAGAACGATCGCCTCGCCCCGCAGACCGCGCGGAGCTCAGTGACCGCTCATCACCAGCGTCTTGACAGGAAGCAACAACGCCTGGATCCGCAGCAACATCGCGTGGACGACCCCAACGGCATCGACGGCATGAAGCGCCAGCCACTTGAAAGAACCGATCCCCTTCGCGGCGATGGCGTCATGATTGCTGGTATAGGCATTGACGATACAGCTACTGCCGGGCGTCACGCCGTCGAGACCGCTCTGATAGATTGGCTCCAGGAATGTGAGGATGGTGCCCGGCGCGCGGACTTGCTGCGCTTCCACCAACTGCTCGCCGCCGCGAAACTGGCCAGCCGCGATATAATTCTGGACGCCGGTCACCACCATCGGGATGACGGTCCACGGCTTCGAAATACAGGTCGCCTCGGCAACCATGCCCACTTTCATCACCTGCGCTTCAATCTGCCCGAATCCTGCCGAGAGCACGCGGCCCGCATTCTCGGGAATGAGAATGCCTGCCGATCGCATGACGGGATTGACGACATCGCCAACACGTAGCGTGAACTGCTCGACGCGCCCGTCCACGCCTGCGCGAATGAACGTCTTGTCGAGATCGACTTGCGCCTCCGCGAGTGCAGCCTGCGCGCTGGCCTTCTCCGCCGGCAGCAGCGCGGAGATACGCGTCATCGCGGATTGTCGCGCGGCCAAGGCCGCATCAAGCGCCCCCTGGCGGCCGGTCAGCAACACCTCGAGTTTTTCGATGTCGCGTTGCGGCACCATGCCGGGATTGCGCTTCTGCAACTCACGCTTGGTTTCGAGTTCGTCCGAGGTCTGCTGATAGGAACCTTTGGCCTCCTGCGCCTGCCCTTCGGCCTTCAGAATATCGGCCTGCGCCGCCAGCATGGCGGCATCGACCTCGGCAATCTTGCGCCGCGCGGTCTCCATCGACGCTTCCTGCTTGGCGTTATCGAGCCGGAAGATCACGTCGCCTTTCCTGACCGGCGCGCTGAACTGAACGTGCACCTCCGCCACCCGGCCATTGACCTCGGGCAGGATCGGCACGGTCCGATAGAACAAGGTCGCGCTTGTCGTCGACGGATGAAAATAGAAGATGACGGTGATCAGAGCGACGGTCAGCATGACGCAGGCCGTGATTCCCCATCTGAGTTCGAACCACACCGAATAGAACGTGATCTCCCGGCCCAGGCGCTTGCCTTGTGCGTAGCGGCGATAGAGATAGTCCGGAAAAACCGTCAGCAGCGAGCAGAGGAGAAGTTCAAGCATGACCGTGCCCTCCGGCTTCGCCGGGACGGCTCGATGTTTCTGCCGTGACAGGGAGCGACGGCACTTCACCGGTCGGCTCAACGGTGTCGCTGGTAGCATCGCCGTTGGCAATCTTCCGCACCGATCCTGCGATACTGCGCAATGGCGTGCTGAAATCCGGCAAATCGATCATCGCCAGCAACAGCCCGACTATCCAGAACAGATGGTTATGGGTGAACAATGCGATCAGGCCCAACACGGCCACGATTTCAAACTGCAGCTTCTGCGATTTGTGCGCCATGCGCTCCGGCATGCTGTGCAGGCGCAGATACAGATTGCCGACCATCATGATGGAGCCGATCAGAACGATTCCGACCACAACCATGAGCGTGTCAGTCTCGCCGGGAGCAGTAATGAAGCCAGGCAGATGATGCGGAGCGTTCGGATGCAGCGTCTCACTCACGTGATCCCCCATTCCAACAGCGTCAGGCGAGCACTAGCCTCTCCCGGGTTTCATAGTTGCACAAAGCTGGAACTTGGCAAGCATCAGCTTGTGCGCGATAGGAAATGCGCTGCAACAAATCTACGTTCATGCCGGGCGGACTGAGGGTTGATAGCTCGCGGATGCGAGATCACCTGCCTCGAAAGGTCAGCGCAGAACAGTTCAACGATCTGACATGTATCGCGGCCGAATGACGAGGCTAGTGTGCGCGGCCCGACAGCCTGAGCACGAAGACCAGCACTTCCGCGACAGCCTTGTAGAGCTCGGCTGGAATCTCATCACCGATTTCGACATTCGAGAGTGCGCCGGCGAGTACTTCATTTTCCTCGATGGGAATATCGTGGGCCTTGGCGACCTCGATGATCTTCTCACCGATCGCGCCCTTGCCTTTCGCGGTGACAACAGGCGCGCCGGTCTTGTCGTAATGCAGCGCGACGGCGAGCGATCTTTTGGGCTGCACGATCATAGCGCGCGATCCAGAAAATGCCCCGCCGATGCCGGCGCGGGCTGCATCGGTGCACCCTCGCGGACCACGATGTCGCCCGGCTGCAGATTGGCGCGGATCAGCGCCTGATTGAGCTGCGCCGTACCGGCCTGCAATTGCAGCGCTGTCGCCGGACGCTCGGCCCACATCCGCACCGACGTCTTGTCGCCGGTCAGCGAGACCAGCGCATGAACCGGGCCGGCGGGCTCGACATCGAGTGAAAAGCGCGCACGCCAGACTTGCTTGGCCGCTTCAGCCTCGCTGCCATTGCCGCCATCACGCGAAATCTCGAACTGCGCCATGGCGGTGCCGTTCGGTACAGCAAACGGAATTTCAAAACTCCAGCGCGGCGATGCCTGATCGAGCCGCGGCGCTGCAAGACCGTCCGCACGATCCGGCAAGGATGCCACCTGCAGCAGGGTCTGGCGCGCCAGCGCCGCATCGGTATCCGCGAGCAGATGATGCACGGTGGTGCCCAGCGGCGCATTTGCCGGGAGTGTCGGCAAAGCCATCGGCTGTGCCGTCGGCAACCCGCCGCGCAACGGCGGCGGCGGCAGGGTGTTGCGCGCGATGTTCGTTTCGACACCCGGCTGGCCCGCTGGCGCCTTCGTAGCGGGCAGCAGATCCATCATCATGCTGTCGTCGAACACCAGCGATGCTGCGCTTCCCATGCCCTTCGGAGCCGTCTGCAGCGCTTCCCGAAGCAGGTTGAGCGCTGCGCCATTGATAGCCAAGCGTGCAGCCGCTTCGGGAGCTTTTGCCACGGCCGGTGCGGTCTGAGCCACAACATCGAGCACGGGCTCGTCTGCGGCGAGAAGTCCAGCCTGCTGCAGCGGATCGTTCTTGATGCCCGTCTTGGGCAGCATGACCATTGTCGCTGCAGCGGCCTGCGCCTGCTGTGTCGTGATCTGCGCCGCTGCATTGGGGAGCGCGTTTGCCGGAGCCAATACTGGCTGCTCCGGTGTCGCTGCATTCGCCGTCGCTGGCGTTGTGCTCTGAGTCGGACTCGCTGTGGCGAGCGTCGTCGCCAACGCCTGGCGCAACACGATCAATGCCGCTTTCATGTCGGGCAGCCCGCCTTGCGGCAGCGATCCCTTGGCCAGCGATGACTCCAGAAACAGGCCGGAATTCTGGAACGCCGATTTGACTTCCTCGCCGGTGAGCTGGGCGCCGAGCGGCGGACGTTGCGCCAGTACCTGCGTAACCGCCTGCTGCAACTGCTGCGGCAGCCCCTTCAACGAAGTGGCGACACCGAGATTGGCAAACAGCGTCGCAAGGCTCGCCTGCTGCGTCACGGCACTTTGCGTGGCGGTGGAGACCGCCTGTGCTTCCAGCGATGTCAGCTGGATCTTGGAGGTCGCGATGGCATTGGCGAAATTGATTGGCAAATCCGGCGCGAGGGTCACGTTGCCGGAGGACACGCCGCCCGCCTGCCCTGCACCCGCAGTCTGCGGCGTCACGATGGCAAGCTGGACGTTGCCGTTGTCCGTCTTCGACACTGCGAATTGCAGCACCTGCCCGGCCTGCAACGGCACCTGCGATTGCACGTCGATCGTGCTGTGCCCGATGGCGATACGGACCTGATTGTCTGGCGAGACCGACAGCACGCGGCCGGCAATCACGCTGCCGGGCTGAAACGCGACTTCACTCGCCACGCCCTGCGCGGAGACAACCGGTAAGATCGAATTGACGGGAGTCGGCATGGTGAGCGGCACCGGACAATGGTGCAGCTACGCTAGTTAACGGTCGTTAACTTCCGATTAACCCGCTGACGGCGTGACCGCCTTCAGCACCAGCACGGCAGCCTTGAAATCCACCTGCCGCGCCGCACGCCGCGCAGCGACCTCCTCGTCGAGGCCCCACTTCTCGATATTCCAGTCCTCGTCGACAAAGGCGGCGGTCCAGACCTGATCGGCATTCAGATGGCCATGGAGCAGCGCCAGCGCGAGCAGCGCCGAGCCGGTGATCGTCGTCACCAGATGCAGCGCGGCGATCGCCCATGGATCGCTCGGCAGCGCCGCCCGGGCAGATGCGACGGCCTGTTCGGGCTGGCTGACATGCACGATGCCCTCAGCCAGGATGAAATGCGCGCCGAGATCATCGGCAGCCCAGAACAAGACAGGGTCCCATGCCGCAGCCTCGCGCGCGATAAGCGCCTCGGGATAGCCGGCGCGATAGAACAGCAGATCCGTGCTGAAGTATTTTGCGATATCGTCAGCCACTGCCTGGGTCTGCGCCTCATCGCGGATCGCATCGATCACGCTATTGGCAAGGCGCGTCACCGGCATGCTCGTGGGGTCGATGACATCCTGCTGCGCATCCCATTCCGCGACCATGACTTCGGCAATGGCTGATGTAGGAACGACCAGCGGATGGCGCGACGGCGTGCGTACGGTCTTGTCGTCGAGCATGATGGCAAAGCCATCCGGCGTCTCGCTCATCCCAACGGTCTTGTAGAAGCGCTTGCGCTGCGGACCACGCGTCGACCGTCGCACCGCCTCTTGCGGATCGAGCTGCGACTGGCCGTACACTTCGTCAAACAATTCACGCATCGATGGTCTCAATTCCTATTCGCCAGCCGTCAATTTACGCGACAGACGGGCGCCACGCGAGACCAAATCGCTCGTGTCAGCGATTGGCACAGGCCCGCGAATAGGTCGCACGATCATTCGGGCCGAGACCCGCAGCGGCCCCGTCCTGAAGGCAGTCGGTGATGCGATCACTGAAGGAGCGCCGCGCCTGCGGCACATTCTGTCGTGGCAGATCGCCGAGTTGCGGCACGACAGGTACTTCTATCCGCGGCGGTGGCGGTGCGGGCGGCAGTGGCGTGATCAAAGCCGGGTTGCCGGGCACTCCGATAACCTGCGTGACCGCAGGCGCAGCAGAGAGCGCCGCCGCAACGGCGACCAACAGAGCGAATGGGATGGAGCGATGTCTCATTCGTCTCATGTTGTCACGATCCCGCATCACATCAAGTGTCAGCGCCGGACAATGTGATCCGCTGCCGAATGACGGCGTTCCCATCCGGCGCGCTCGAGTTCCGGCCGATCGTCGTCGATCTCCGGATAACCGATGCAGAAATAGCCAATCAACCGCCAGTCACGAGGTATATCGAGTGTCGCGGCAATCGCAGCAGGATCGAGGATCGAGACCCAGCCCATGCCGATGCCTTCAGCGCGCGCGGCGAGCCACATGGTTGCGATCGCCGTCACCACCGAATAGTCCGCCATCTCCGGCATGGTGCGGCGGCCAAGGCCGTGGCCGACATCCGTCGCGTGGTCTGCAAATACCGCGAGGTGGCATGGCGCTTCGCGCAGACCGGCGAGCTTGAGCGTCGCATAGCTCTGCGCGAGTTCGCCGGTATAGGCGCTCAACGCCTCGGCATTGCAGGCGCTGAAATTCTCCAGCACCGCCTGACGACGTGACGCATCGTCGACGATGACAAAGCGCCATGGCTGGCTCAGGCCCACCGAAGGCGCGAGGCACGCGGTATCGAGCAGGCGATCGAGAAAGCCCGCAGGCAGTGGATCGGACTTGAAGCGCCTGATATCGCGGCGCCACACAAACAGATCATGCAGACGCGCGCGAAACGCGGCGTCGAAATCGGGCACGTCGGCGGTTGCCGACGTCGCGGACGGGATGTTGTCGGAGCCCGACAACGCCCTACTCTTCCGGTGCGTTCTCGATCGGATCGAACCGGTCGTGTTCGAGACCGAGCAAGTTCCACGATTGCAGCATATGCGGCGGCAGCGGCGCCGTGGCGTCGATCACGCCGCCACGCGGATGCGGGATCACGATGCGGCGCGCCAGCAGATGCAGGCGCTTCTGGATGCCGCCCGGCAACTGCCAGTTCTCGATATTGAAATATTTCGGGTCGCCGACAATGGCGTGGCCGATATGCGCCATATGCGCGCGCAACTGATGCGTACGCCCGGTCACCGGCTTCAGCGACACCCAGGCGAGTTTTTGCGCTGACGTCTCCACCACGGCGTAATAGGTCACCGCATGGCTTGCGCCCTCGTCGCCATGCTTGGCGACGCGCATGATGGTGTCTTCCTCGTTCTCTTCCTTCGCCAGGTAGGTCGAGATGCGGCCCTGCTTCGGCTTCGGCACGCCGGCAACCAGCGCCCAATAGATCTTTCGTGCTGAACGTTCGCGGAACGCACCGGTGAGCTTGGTCGCCGCAAACCGCGTCTTGGCAATCAGCAGGCAGCCCGACGTCTCCCGGTCGAGACGGTGCACCAGACGCGGCTTCTGCCCCTTGGCGTCGCGCATCACCTCCAGCATCATGTCGACGTGACGCGTCATGCCCGAGCCGCCCTGCACCGCGAGACCAGCCGGCTTGTTCAGCACCATGACGTCGGCGTCCTCGTAGATCGTCATCTCCTTGAGCGCCTGCAGAGTTTTGTTGGCAGCCTCGGAGAGTTCACCGACGACCTTCGGCGCATCGAGCTTCAGCGGCGGAATGCGGACGGTCTGTCCTTCTTCCAGCCGATCCTTGCTGTCGGCACGCTTACCGTTCACACGTAGTTCGCCTTTACGGACGATGCGCTGGATATGGGAGAATGACAGGCCGGGAAAATGCGCTTCGAGAAAGCGATCGACGCGCATGCCGTTCTCATCAGGCGTGACGATGACGTTCTGCACGGCGGTGGGCAGCGGCGCTGGCGCAACTTCCGGCTTCGCCGGTTCTTCGTCGAGATAAGGCACAGGTGGTCGCGGCTCACGCAGCGGCGCGTTGCCATAACGCGGCGCGGCCTTGCCGCCCGGACGCGAACCGGAAGGACGCGAGCTTGGTGGACGCTTGCCGGCCGGACGCTCGGAGCGCTGCGGCGCATCGAAGCGCTCGCTTCGCTCGGCACGCTGAGGGCGTTCGGATCGCTCGGCACGTTCCGGCCGCTCGGCCCACTCTGAGCGTTCACCGGCACGCGCACGCGGCGGACGCGCACTCATCGGGCGATCGCTGCTCACGCGGCCAGCCTTGCCAAATGACGGCCGCTCGCCCTTCGACGGGGCGGCTTTGGAGGTAGCGCCCTTCGGCGCGGCGCCCTTGCCACGCGGCGCCTTGCTGCGCTCACCACCGGGACCACGCTTGGCGAGAGGCTTCTTGTCGCGACGGCTCATGATTGTCTCTCGTTCCTCAGTCTGGTCCAGTAATCCAGCCGCTTGCGAATCTCGCGTTCGAACCCGCGCTCAGGCGGATCATAGAAGGTCTGACGCCCCAAGGCTTCCGGGAAATAGTCTTGGCCGGAGAAAGCTTCGGGCGCGTCGTGGTCGTATTGGTACCCGTCGCCATAGCCTTCGGACTTCATCAGCTTGGTCGGCGAGTTCAGGATGTGCTTCGGCGGCAGCAGCGAGCCGCCCTCTTTCGCGGTCCGCATCGCGGCCTTGTAGGCCATATAGGCAGCATTCGATTTCGGCGCGGTGGCGATGTAGATCACCGCCTGCGCGATGGCGAGTTCGCCTTCGGGATGGCCGAGGAAATCATAGGCATCCTTGGCGGCATTGCAGATCACCAGCGCCTGCGGATCGGCAAGACCGATGTCCTCCACGGCCATCCGCACCACGCGGCGCGCCAGGAACAGCGGATCCTCGCCGGCGTCTAACATCCGGCACAGGTAATACAGCGCCGCGTCGGGATCGCTGCCGCGCACCGACTTATGGAGCGCCGAGATCAGATTGTAGTGACCATCGGCCGACTTGTCGTAGATCGGCGCACGGCGTTGCAGGATGTCCTGCAACTGCGCGGCGTTGAACACTTCATTGGTCCGCGCGGCGCGCCAGACTTCTTCCACCAAAGTCAGCGCGGCGCGGCCATCGCCATCGGCCATGCGTACCAGCACCGCACGTGCCTCGGCGTCGAGCGGCAGCGCGCGGCCTTCGACCTTCTCCGCATGCGCGAACAGTTTCTCGATGGCGGCCGCATCCAGCGACTGGAACACCAGCACACGCGCGCGCGACAACAGAGCGGCGTTGAGCTCGAAGGATGGGTTCTCGGTAGTGGCACCGACGAGCACCACGGTGCCGTCCTCCATCACAGGCAAGAATGAATCCTGCTGTGCTTTGTTGAAGCGATGCACCTCGTCGACGAACAGCAGCGTACCCTTGCCCATCTCGCGGCGGGCACGCGCGGCTTCGAACACTTTCTTCAGATCGGCAACACCGGAGAACACCGCAGATATCTGCTCGAATTGAAGCTCCGTTGCGTCCGCAAGCAGCCGCGCGACGGTGGTCTTTCCGGTGCCTGGCGGTCCCCAGAACACCAACGAACCCAGCGTACGCGTTTCCAGCATGCGCGTCAGCGCACCATCAGGACCGAGGATGTGATCCTGCCCGACCACGTCGGACAGCACACGCGGCCGCAGCCGCTCCGGCAGCGGACGCGGCGCGTCCTGCTCCAGCCCGGCTGCGGCAAACAGGTTTGCGGACAGAGTGGGTTGTTTCGGGCTCATCCGCCGAGTGTAACGTTGATCTGCTGACCGCCGCGCACCACCACGATGCGCCACAGCCGCGCGCCGTCGCGCGTCACCTTGTCGAGATCGCTGGTCTTGCCGATCTTGGTGCCGTTGACCGCGATGATGAGATCGCCCTTCTGGAAGCCGACGCCAGCCGCAGTGGCCGAGTCGGTCAGCTCCGTAATGACGACGCCTTCGGTGCTGGAATCCAGCCGCAACTCGTCGGCAACAGCCGGCGAGATATTGGCGACCTTGGCGCCCTGGAATGGCGAACGCGCCGTCAGCGTGATCTCATCGCGGCCCGTGTCAGGCGCAGCCTCGAGCGCAACGGTCAACTTCACCGGCTTGCCACTGCGTTGCGCATCGAGCTGCGCAGTGCCGCCGAGCGGGCGCGTCGCGAAGCGATATTCGAACGCGTTCGGATCCTCGATGGTCTGGCCATCGATGGCGGTCACGAGATCGGAGACCTTGAGGCCTGCTTTCGCCGCCGGACTGTTCGCCGTGACATTGACGACCAGCGCGCCGGATGGCGTCTTAAGACCGAGCGTCTCGGCGATCTCGGGCGTGATGTTCTGCAGCCGCGCGCCGAGCCACGGACGCTTCACGGCCTTGCCGCCTGATTTGGCGGAGGCCACGACGACGCGCACCATATTCGCCGGGATCGCAAAGCCGATACCCTGCGAACCGCCGGAGCGCGAGAAAATCGCGGTGTTCACGCCGACCAGCTTGCCGGTCATATCGACCAGCGCGCCACCGGAATTGCCGGGATTGATCGCAGCATCGGTCTGGATGAAGAACTGATAGTCGGTGATGCCGACCTGCGTGCGCGCAAGTGCCGACACGATACCGTGGGTCACGGTCTGGCCAACGCCAAACGGATTGCCGATGGCGAGCACGACGTCACCAACCAGCAGATCGTCGGAGTTGGAGAAATCCAGCGTCGGGAATTTCTCCTTGCTGTCCTTGATGCGCAGCACCGCCAGATCGGTACGGCTGTCCTTCAATACGATCTCAGCCTCGAACTCGCGCTTGTCCGCCAGTGACACCTTCACCTGGTCGGCGCCTTCGATGACGTGGTTGTTCGTAACGACGAGGCCCGATGCGTCGACCATCACACCCGAACCGAGCGAACGCTGCATCTGCTCCGGCTGCATGCCCTGGCCGCCGAAGAAGCGGCGGAACACCGGATCGTCCAGCAACGGATTGCGATTCTGCACCGTCTTGGCCGCATAGACATTCACCACGGCCGGCTGCACCCGCTGCACGATCGGCGCGTAGGACAGCTTCATTTCCGTGGGCGAAGTCGGGACCCGGCGATCTTGTGCAAGAGCCGGCGCGAGTGCGGACGACAGGACAATAGCGCACAGAGCGGAAGCGGTCGCCGCGTTGCGGAAAAATGGGATCATCGGGGCCTCTTTGAGGAAATCGCGGCGAATATAGGCTGCTGAGCGGGGCAATAGAAGGGCGGGAACTAGCTTGCGTCCGCCGGCACATCCTTGTTCTCCGCCGGCGCTTTTTTGCGCGGCTGGGGCGATGCGGCAGCGACCGACTTCTGGCGCATCTTGTGCGCGTCACCCCACGCCTTGAGGGCATCGATGACCGGGCGCAATCCGAGCCCGGTTTCCGACAGTGCATATTCGACCCGCGGCGGGACCTCGGCATAGACCGTCCGAACGATCAGCCCATCCTCTTCGAGCGCGCGCAGCTGTTTGGTCAGCATGCGCTGGGTGATCCGCGGCATCAGCTTGCGCAGTTCGCCGAAACGCAGCCTGCCCTGCTGCAGATGGTACAGGATCACGCCCTTCCATTTGCCGTCGATCAGATCGAGCGTCACCTCGACCGGACAGCCCGGCCCATTGCCGAAATCACGCCGTTTCATCGCAAATACCCAATAGTATCCATTCGGTGACTATATCCCTGAAATGACAGTACTTGCAATTATTGTCGCCTCGGGACACCTCTTCGGGACATTCCCGCCAGGAGCATGGAGCGCACCCAATGAAGGCAGTCGGCTACACCAAATCCCTCCCGATCGACGCCGCTGACGCGCTGGTCGATTTCGAGGCTCCGAAGCCCGAACCGACCGGTCGCGACATCCGCGTATCGGTGAAGGCGATCTCGGCCAATCCCGTCGATTTCAAGGTGCGCAAGCGCGCGGCGCCGCCGACCGGCGAAACCAAGATCCTCGGCTATGACGCTGCCGGCGTCGTCGATGCTGTCGGCCCCGATGTGACGATGTTCAAGCCGGGCGACGAGGTGTTCTATGCCGGCTCGATCCAGCGCCAGGGCACCAATGCAGAGTTCCATCTGGTCGATGAGCGCATTGTCGGCCGCAAGCCCTCCTCGCTCTCCTTCGCACAGTCTGCGGCGTTGCCGCTTACCGCGATCACCGCCTGGGAACTGCTTTTCGATCGACTCGGCGTTGCACCCGGCAAGAGCCTCGATCCGCGCACGCTGCTGATCATGGGCGGTGCCGGCGGCGTCGGCTCGATCCTCATCCAGCTCGCACGCCGCCTCACCGGCCTCACGGTAGTGGCAACGGCATCGCGACCCGAGACGATCAAGTGGTGCCAGGATCTCGGCGCACATGCGGTGATCGATCACAGTAAGCCGCTGAAGGAGCAGATCGACGCATTGAAACTGCCGCCGGTCTCACTCGTCGCCAGCCTCACGGGGACGGAACAGCACTACAAGGCGCTTGCCGACCTGATCGCACCGCAGGGCAAGTTGGGGCTGATCGACGATCCCGTTGAGTTCAACATGTCCGCGTTCAAAGGCAAGGCCGTCTCGGTGCACTGGGAATCCATGTTCACGCGATCGTCATTCCAGACGCCCGACATGATCGCGCAGCATTACCTCCTCAACGACGTCGCGGACCTCATCGACAAGGGCGTGCTGCGCACGACGCTCGACAAGACCTTCGGCACCATCAACGCCGCGAATCTCAAGCGCGCGCATGCGCTGCTCGAATCCGGCAAGTCGCACGGCAAGATCGTGCTTGAAGGCTGGTGATCACGAAACTGCTACCTACAAAATTCCCGCCTGGAGACACCTACGATAACAGAGCGCATCCATGGATGCGCTCTTCTCGCATAATAGCTAATTAAGATAGCTAATTATCTAAATCGCTTGTGATCGAAAAGCGACACAGCGGTGTCGTTCACCACAATGCGATGCGGGTTTTACAGAACTGTCGCAAAGCTTGCCTAGGTTGCCCGCGAGCTCAACGGTAGCTCGCTTGTTAAATGAGAACGGCCCCTGGCGAGAGCCTCCGGACATTCTCTTTCGCAAGATCACAAACACAGATCCATACGCGTCCATCACCTGCGGAGCAATTCGCGGGGCGTGTCGGATTTTGTCTTCTACAGGGGTACTCCATGTCTTTCACGACACACAAAATCCTGGGCACGCTCGGCGTGATCGGCGCGCTGGCCGCAGGCCCGGCGCATGCGCAGTCATCGAATGATGAGATCGCCGTATTGAAAGCGCAGCTCCGCGCGCTGGAAAAGAAGCTCGATAACGTTCAGAAGCAGGCCAACACGACGCAAAAGCAGACGGAAACGGTCAAGCAGAACTTCGCGAATGCCAACGCTGCCATGCACAAGAAGGCTGTGCCCTTCATCAACGCGAACCTGACGATGCCCGGCAACCGTCCGACCTTCTGCACCGACGACGGTCTGAACTGCATCGCCATCACCGGCCGTCTGCACCTCGACACTGCCGCCTATTCGTTCTCGCCGAAGTCCGCCGGCACCAGCCCGCAGAGCGTGAATGACGGCATCAATGCCCGTCGCGCACGTCTCGGCCTGATCGGCACCTTCAACAAGGATTGGGAATACGGCGTGATTGTCGATGCCGGCGGTACCACCGATGGCGACGTCACGCTCAACAACGCCTATGTCGCCTATAAGGGCGTCAAAGGCCTGTTGATCCAAGGCGGTTACATCGACGTCCCCTATACGCTGGACGAAGCGACCAGCTCGAACAACATCATGTTCATGGAACGCGCAGCTTCGCAGGTTCTCGCGACCAGCCTCGCGGCAGGCGACAACCGCGCCGCGTTCGGTGGTCAGGTATTCGGCGATCAATACTGGGTCGGCGCCTACGTGACCGGTCCGACGACCGGCCTCAACGTCAATCACAGTCAGCCGCAGCCGCTCGGCGCAACTTTCCGTGCGGTCGGCCTGCCGATCAACAACGAAGTTGGCACCGTGCTGGTCGGCTTCGACGCGCTGTATCTCGCCCAGACCGGCGGTGTGACCAACAACACGCTCGGCATGTCGGATCGCATCGAAGTTCGCGTCGATCCGGCAACTAACGCATTGCTCAACACCGGCACCATGAACTTCGTGAACAATGCCCGTGTGCTGAGCGGTGAAGCCGCCGTCAAGTTCGGCAGCTTCATGGCATCGGGCGAATACTTCGACTACAACATCCAGCGCAGCAACGGTCTGTCCGACCTGAGCTTCAACGGCGGTTACGGCCAGGCCAGCTACGTCATCACCGGCGAACAGCACAAGTACAACACGTCGGCCGGTGCCTTCGGCGGCATCAACCCGGCTCGCCCGGTCAACTTCGCGACCGGCGATCTCGGTGCGTGGGAACTCGCGGTGCGCTACAGCTATGCCAGCCTGAATGACGGTGTCATTCGCGGCGGTGAGCTGAAGAACACCACGGTCGGCGTGAACTGGTATGTGAACCAGAACATGCGCTTCATGTTCAACTGGATCCACGGCACCGTCGACAAGTTCGCCGTCAACAGCAACGTGAACACCGGTGCTGACTACGACGTGTTCGCGATGCGCACCCAGGTAGCCTTCTAAGCGCAAAACGCTTCTGTAATCCTCCAGGTTCGGGGCTGCATGCCCACGGTCCCACAACGAACAAAGGCGGCGCTTCGGCGCCGCCTTTTTATCTTTGCGGGGCGTACGCTTATGCGATGGTCTGGACGATCCCGCCCTCTGCACGCAGCGCTGCACCGTTGGTCACGGCCGCCTCCTTCGACGAGACATAGACCACCATGTTCGCGATCTCCTCGACGGTGGCGAAGCGCTGGATCAGCGATGTCGAGCGGTGCTGCTTGACGAAGTTGGAGGCCGCCTCCTCGACCGATTGCCTGTTCTGTTTGGCGAGATCCTTGACGAAGGTCTCCACGCCTTCCGACATGGTCGGTCCGGGCAGCACGGAATTGACCGTCACAGCCGTGCCCTTGGTGAGCTCCGCGAGGCCACGCGAGATCGCGAGCTGCGCTGTCTTCGTCATCCCATAGTGGATCATCTCGCCGGGAATGTTCAGTCCGGACTCCGATGAGATGAAAACGATGCGGCCCCAGTTGCGCTTCAGCATGCCCTGCATGTAGGCGCGCGACAGACGGATGCCCGACATCACATTGACCTCGAAGAAGCGCGTCCAGTCCTCATCGGGAATATCGAAGAAACCCTTGGGCTCGAAGATGCCCGCATTGTTGATGAGGATATCGACGTCTGGCAGCGCGGAGGCCAATGCCTTACACCCCTCTGCCGTCGAGACGTCCGCCGCGACGCCCTTCACTTTCGCGCCTGGCACGGCCTTGGTAATCGCAGCAATCGCAGCATCCACCTTGCCCTGGCTGCGGCCGTTGACGACGACCTCGGCCCCCGTCGCCGCGAGGCCCTTGGCGATGGCATGGCCGATGCCGGCCGTGGAGCCGGTGACGAGGGCGGTCTTGCCGGTGAGATCGATTTTCATGGAGGCGCTCCGTTGGATGGTGGAACTGATATTGGAACTCAGAAGCGCATGCGCAACCGCCGTCACGGGCGGTTGATGAGGTCATAGCCCGCTGCAAGTACAACTGTCATCGCCCAGCCTTGCGCGCTGGGACCGGGCGATCCGGTACACTCCGCCGGGTGTTCACCGGGACCGACAATTGCTCGCAGTCGCGATCTGAATGTCTGAATTCGGTGCCTGTGCTGATGGCTACACGCGACCCGTTGCGGACGTTGGGTTCTGGGTGTCGGCTTCAGCATGACGCTCACCCGGCTCGTAGCTAATCAACACACCACGGTTACACGGACAACGGAAAGCCCCGGACCCTGGTGTCACTTAGAGGGTGACTAGGTCCTTGAGCTTCGTTGCCACCTCGGCCATCGTGTCCTCTGCGGTGCTCAGACCATTGCGAGACGCGAGCATAGGACTGACCTCGCGAAGCGCGGCGTAAGTTGTTCCGTGCATGATGGGAATAAGTTGGCCTTCCTGCAGAAGCACAGAGAGTTCTTTTTCCGCGATGCCTTCGCCTTGGATGCGCTTCACGAAGTTGGGCGTCACCAACACGAGGCCGACCCGTGATTTCGCCAGACCTTTGTCGATTTCGCGAACGAAAGGCACGCCGAGGGCAATGTCCTTCTCGCTGAACCAGACCTTGACCCCTCGGTCTTCAAGCAGGTCATGTAGTTCCTTCGCAGGCCCTTGGCGGTCATCCCACGCATGGCAAAGGAAGTAGTCCCGAAGATCAGGGGATGTTTGTTTCTCGACGTTCGCGCGGACCGGTGCAAGTTCCTGCACCTCGCTAGGCGTATACAATACGGTGGATCTAGGAGCCCACTGCGGTTTCATGGTCTTGCGAGAGGTACCGCTGGAGCGACCGCTGCCCCCGCTTGACGAGGAATAGGACGGCGGGGGGGAGTATGACCGGGATCCGTAGCCATAGCTCCGGCTCCGGGCGTAGCGAGGTCCGCATACAGGGCAGTCAGCCCCGCCACCCCGTGTGTGGCCTCTTACGGGTGCAGTGCATCTAGCCATCGTTGAGCGCGATCCTCTTATAGTTAAGGTAATGATATAGCGCCGCCCGCTGGGCGGGCAAGGGTATGCTGAGCCCAATCTATGATTGTCGCGCCAGGGGGGATGCAACGTCTGCCGTCCACCCCGAACAGACCGGCATGTCCGCTCGCGGCACCGGCGCCCGGCTTTGCCTGTTATGGTCTATCCTCGTCATTCTGGGTCACCCGGCCAGGCGCGCCAGCGCGCGCTTGGCCGGGTGACGGCAGATCGTGAGTGACGCACCGTACCCAACAAAAAAAGCGGCGCACGAGGCGCCGCTTTTCCGAAATTCTGATGTGAAGTGGCTTACGCCGCTTCGGAAGCGCCCTGCACCGGACCCGAATCCTTGCCCTTGGCGTCTTCGTCGCGATCGACGAATTCGATCAGAGCCATCGGGGCGTTGTCGCCGTAGCGGAAGCCGGCCTTGATGATGCGGGTGTAACCGCCCTGGCGATCAGCGTAGCGCTTGGCCAGCACGTCGAACAGCTTGCGGACCTGATCCTGATCCTTCATCTCGCTGATGGCCTGGCGACGCATGTGGAGGCCGCCCTTCTTGCCGAGGGTGACGAGCTTCTCCACGATCGGGCGGAGCTCCTTGGCCTTCGGAAGCGTGGTGATGATCTGCTCGTGCTTGATCAACGACGCGCACATGTTGGCGAACATCGCCTTGCGATGTTCTGCGGTGCGGTTGAGCTTGCGATGAACCTTGCCGTGACGCATTGGAATATTCCTTATATTTCAGTTTGCCGCGACGGTTCGTCGGACATCATGTTGCAGGTGGGCTGCCTGCGTTCGCCCATAACGCCATGGCCGGGTTAGACCCCGGCCACGCCGCTCGTGATGCTCAGTAGTGATCTTCGAAGCGCTTGGCCAACTCGTCGATATTTTCCGGCGGCCAACCGGGCACTTCCATGCCGAGGTGCAGACCCATCTGGGCGAGCACTTCCTTGATTTCGTTCAGCGACTTGCGGCCGAAGTTCGGAGTGCGGAGCATTTCTGCTTCCGACTTCTGAACGAGGTCGCCGATGTAAACGATGTTGTCGTTCTTCAGGCAGTTTGCCGAACGCACCGAGAGCTCGAGCTCGTCGACCTTCTTGAGGAAAGCGGGGTTGAAAGCGAGATCCGGAATGACTTCCTGAGCAACTTCCTTGCGGGGCTCTTCGAAGTTCACGAACACGTTGAGCTGGTCCTGCAGGATGCGCGCGGCATAAGCGACCGCGTCATCCGGCGTGAGCGCGCCGTTGGTCTCGATGGTCATCGTCAGCTTGTCGTAATCGAGGATCTGGCCCTCACGGGTGTTCTCGACCTTGTACGACACCTTGCGAACCGGCGAGTACAGGCTGTCGATCGGGATCAGGCCGATCGGCGCGTCTTCCGGACGGTTATGCTCGGCAGCGACGTAGCCCTTGCCGCCGGCAACGGTGAATTCCATGCGGATCTCGGCGCCCTCGTCGAGGGTGCAGATCTGCAGGTCGGGATTGAGAACGGTCACATCGCCGACAGTCTGAATGTCGCCGGCGGTCACGACGCCCGGGCCCTGCTTCTTCACGACCATGCGCTTCGGGCCTTCGCCCAGCATCTTGATCGAGATGTCCTTCACGTTCAGCACGATGTCGGTGACGTCTTCACGCACGCCGGCAATCGAGGAGAATTCATGCAGCACGCCGTCGATGTGCACCGACTGCACGGCAGCGCCCTGCAGCGAGGACAGCAGGATGCGGCGGAGTGCGTTACCGAGGGTCTGGCCGAAACCGCGCTCGAGCGGTTCGGCGACCAGGGTCGCAAAACGGGTTGGATCGCTGCCAGGGGTTACCTGCAGCTTGTTCGGCCGGATAAGTTCTTGCCAATTTTTCTGGATCGTCACTGTGTCACCCATGCCATCAAACTCACTGGCGTTGGAGATCGCGGATCAGTCCGCGTAAGTCGCATCGCAAAAGCGATCGCGGGCAGCCGAGCCACCCGCGATCAAAAAGTATCAAACGCGCCGACGCTTGCGCGGGCGGCAACCGTTGTGCGGGATCGAGGTCACGTCGCGGATCGAGGTGACCGTGAAGCCCGCGGCCTGCAGAGCGCGGAGAGCCGATTCACGACCCGAGCCCGGACCGCCGACTTCGACTTCCAGCGTGCGCATGCCGTGTTCCTGCGCCTTCTTCGACACGTCTTCAGCAGCAACCTGCGCTGCGTACGGGGTCGACTTGCGCGAACCCTTGAAGCCCATCGTGCCAGCCGACGACCAGGCAATCGTGTTGCCCTGCGCGTCGGTGATGGTGATGGTCGTGTTGTTGAACGACGAATTCACGTGCGCGATGCCCGATGCAATGTTCTTGCGCTCGCGGCGACGAATACGTCCGGCTTCCTTTGCCATCTCTAACCTTTCTGAGGATCTCAACGCCGCCGTAATGCCAGCGGCTACACCAAAAAATAATTGCAGAAGCGGATGATCATCCGCTTCCGCAAACTCGTATTCGAAAGCTTACTTCTTCTTGCCGGCGATCGACTTGGCCGGACCCTTGCGGGTGCGCGCATTGGTATGCGTGCGCTGGCCACGAACCGGCAGACCGCGACGATGACGCAGACCGCGATAGCAGCCGAGGTCCATCAGACGCTTGATGTTCATGCCCGTCTCGCGACGAAGATCGCCCTCGACCAGATAGTCGCGGTCGATGACTTCACGGATCTGCAGAACTTCCGCGTCGCTGAGCTGATTGACGCGGCGTTCCGGAGTGATCTTCACCTTCTCGATGATATCGGCGGCGTTCTTCTGGCCGATGCCATGAATGTACTGCAGCGCGATCAGCACGCGCTTGTTGGTCGGGATGTTTACACCGGCGATACGGGCCACAACTTCTCTCCTGTCACCAGTCCATCACGAACCGGCATTATCATCAATTGTCGGGCGGGTATTCACAAACGCGAACACGACGCCCGTCCCCTGGATTTCAGTGGGGCCCGGCATCGTTGGAATCTTCCGACTGGATGAGGGCCTTATTAAAGTATTCGACTTCGTTTCGTCAACCTGCTCTAGCGTTTGACGCGCTTTTTGCCGGCTTTCTTGGCCACTTTACCGGCCTTCTTGGCTGGCTTTTTGGCCGACTTGCTGGTTTTGGCCTTCGAAGCCGATTTTACAGCCTTTTTGGCTGCTTTTACCGCCTTTTTGACCGTTTTCTTGACAGTCTTCTTTACGGCTTTCTTGGCCGCCTTTGCCTTCTTGGCGACCTTTACCGGCGCCTTCTTGGCCTTCTTGACTGCCTTCGCGGCTTTTTTGGCCGATTTGGCTGCCTTCTTGGCCGGAGCAGATCCGCGCTTGGCGGCAGCAGCCTTCTTGGCGGGCTTGCGGGCCGGCTTCTTCGCCGACTCATCGGCGGCGAGAATCGCTGCCAGCACGCGGTTGATTTCAGCCGTCACCTCTTCGATGGTCATCATGCCATCGATGGTCACCAGCTTCCGCTTCTCCGAATAATAATGCACCAGCGGCTCGGTCGAGGTGCGGTAGCTCGCCAGGCGCTTCGACAGCACTTCCGGCGTATCATCGATGCGCACGGTCTCGCCGCGCTCCATCATCTGCGCGACACGGGCTTCGACACGCTGCAACAGCGCGCTTTCGTTGACGCGGAGCTCAACGGCAGCATCGAGATGAAGCCCCTTGGACTTCAGCAGTGCATCCAGCGCTTCAGCCTGCGGCACGGTGCGCGGGAAGCCGTCGAGGATGAAGCCATTGGCGGCATCCGGCAGCTCGATGCGATCCGAGATGATCCCGATCACAATATCATCGGGCACCAGGCCGCCAGCGGCCATGATGTCCTTGGCCTTGAGGCCAACTTCGGTCTCGGCAGCCACGGCAGCACGCAGCATGTCACCGGTGGACAGCTGAACGATGTTGTGACGTTCGACAAGACGATGTGCCTGAGTTCCCTTGCCCGCCCCCGGCGGCCCGAGAAGAATCAACCTCATTTGCGCCGGCCCCTCAGCTTCGACTTGCGGATCAAACCTTCATACTGGTGCGCCAGCAGATAGCCCTGCACCTGCGCCACAGTATCCATAGTGACACTGACCACGATCAGCAGCGACGTGCCGCCGAAGTAGAAAGGCACCGAGGCGTAGGAAATCAGGATCTCGGGGATCAAGCAGACCACGGCGAGATAGGCAGCGCCGAGTACAGTGATGCGCGAGAGCACATAGTCGATGTATTCCGCGGTCCGCTCACCCGGGCGAATGCCTGGGATGAAGCCACCATGCTTCTTCAGATTGTCGGCAGTCTCGGTCGGGTTGAACACGATCGCCGTATAGAAGAACGCGAAGAACACGATCAGCGACACATACATGATCAGGAACAGCGGACGACCATGGCTTAGCTGCGTGGTCAGCCACTGGAACCATTCCGGCCCCTTCCCTGCGTTGAAGCTCGCGATGGTCGCTGGCAGCAACAGCAGCGATGACGCGAAGATCGGCGGGATCACACCCGAAGTGTTGAGCTTCAGCGGCAGATGCGAGGACTGGCCCTCGAACATCTTGTTGCCGACCTGGCGCTTCGGATACTGGATCAGCAGGCGGCGCTGGGCGCGCTCCATAAACACGATGAAGGCGATCACGACCACGGCCATCACGATGACGACCAGGATCAGACCGGTCGACAGTGCGCCCTGACGACCCAGTTCGAGCATATTGGCGATCGCCGACGGAAGCTCGGCCACGATGCCGGCCAGAATGATCAGCGAGATGCCGTTGCCGATGCCGCGCGAGGTAATCTGCTCACCCAGCCACATCAAGAACATCGTGCCGCCGGTCAGCGTGACCGAGGTCGAGATCAGGAAGAACATGCCGGGTTCGCTGACGACATTGCCGGCGCCCTGCAGACCCGCCGCAATGGCATAGGACTGGAATGCAGCGAGGATGACAGTCAGGTAACGGGTGTACTGGTTCAGCGTCTTGCGGCCCGCCTCGCCCTCTTTCTTGAGAGCTTCGAGCTGGGGCGACACCGTGGTCAGCAGCTGAATGATAATCGATGCCGAAATATACGGCATGATGTTCAGCGCAAAAATCGCCATGCGGTTGATGCCGCCGCCCGCGAACATGTTGAACATGCCGAGGATGCCGCCGGCCTGCTGCTTGAACACCTGCTCCCACGCGGCCGGATCGATGCCGGGCAGCGGAATATAGGTGCCGAGCCGATAAACAAGCAGCGCACCCAGTGTAAACCAGATGCGCTTCTTCAGTTCATCGGCCTTGCCGAGGGCCGAAAAGTTGAGGTTTGCTGCTAATTGCTCTGCTGCAGAGACCATGTTTGGCTTTCTCCCGCGCCCCTTTCGCCATCATGCCCCGAAAGAGCGGGGCATGCAGCGGAGGCCGGACATTATTTGGTGCTCGGCATTGATAAAATCTACTGCCACGTCACGCAAGGCCGCCCACAGACGCAGGCGATGCCGCAGATGTTACGCAGCTTCGCCGTCGGCCTTCTTCGGCGCGATGATCTTCACCGAACCGCCAGCCTTCTCGATGGCTTCGATCGCCGTCTTGGTGGCGCCGTGCACTTCGATGTTGATCTTGGCCTTGATCTCGCCACGACCGAGAACACGCACACCAGCCTTCGAGCGGCGCAGAACGCCAGCCTTCACCAGCGATTCAGCATTGATCACGGCCTTGATGTCGATGGTCTTCGCATCGATCGCGTCCTGGAGGCGGTCCAGGTTGATCTCGGCGTAATCGAGACGGAAGATGTTGTTGAAGCCGCGCTTCGGCAGACGACGATGCAACGGCATCTGGCCGCCCTCGAAGCCCTTGATGCGGACGCCCGAACGTGCGGTCTGGCCCTTGCCGCCGCGACCCGCGGTCTTGCCCTTGCCGGAGCCGATGCCACGGCCGACGCGCATACGCTTCTTACGGGAGCCGGCGTTATCGGCGATATCGCTGAGCTTCATCGTTCTTTTCCCTGTTTCGCCCTGTCTTCCCGAGGCTTACCGGCAGATCCGGACCTCGAAGGTCAACAGTGTCATCCCTGCGGCAACCTGGCGGCCGCAGTGAGACGACGTGAACTTACTTATCCTCGACCACGCGGACGAGGTGCTGCACTTTGGTGATCATGCCGCGAACTTCAGGGGTGTCCTGCAATTCGCTGACGCGACCGATCTTGTTGAGCTTGAGGCCGATCAGCGTAGAACGCTGCGAGTGGTGCCGGCGAATTGCGCTGGCGACCTGCTCGACCTTGATCATCTTTGCGGCCTTGGCCATCGTGATAACTCCAAAAAGTCTTTTTAGAGGGCATGATCCTTATCAGAAAAGCGGAGATCCACTTTTCCGAATCATGCCTGTTATTCGGCAACCAGCTCGGCGTCACCGCCAACGCGGCGCGACTGCAGGGTGGACACCTTGATGTTGCGGCGAGCAGCAACCGAACGCGGCGAATCCTGATGCTTCAGCGCGTCGAAAGTGGCGCGAACCATGTTGTAGGGATTCGACGAACCGATCGACTTGGCCACCACGTCCTGGATACCCAGCGTTTCGAACACAGCGCGCATCGGACCGCCGGCGATGATGCCGGTACCAGCCGGAGCGGCACGCAGATACACGCGACCCGCGCCATGACGGCCAGCGATGTCGTGATGCAGCGTGCGACCTTCGCGCAGAGCGACGCGCGTCAGGTTGCGCTTGGCCGACTCGGTTGCCTTGCGGATTGCTTCCGGAACTTCACGGGCCTTACCGTGACCGAACCCGACCCTGCCCTTCTGATCGCCAATGACGACCAGAGCTGCAAAGCCGAAGCGCTTACCGCCCTTGACGACCTTCGCCACACGATTGATGTGGACGAGCTTGTCGACGAACTCACTATCACGCTCTTCCCGGGGGCCCCGGTCGCGTCCGCCGCGTTCGCGTTCACCTGCCATGGTGTTTTCCAATCCTTGCGAAGCTTTCGCTTCTAACCCTGTGTCCGTTCAAATCTGCAACTTGCAAATCAACGAAAGTGAAATCGCTTAGAAGCTGAGCCCGCCTTCGCGAGCCGCATCTGCCAGCGCCTTGACGCGGCCGTGGTACAGATACTGACCACGGTCGAACACCACTTCCTTGACGCCATTCTTGACCGCGCGCTCTGCCAGCAGCTTGCCTACAGCCTGCGCCGCATCGACGTCCGCACCGGTCTTGCCGGTTTCGCGCATCGCCTTCTCCAGCGACGACGCGGAAGCGAGCGTCTCGCCCTTCAGGTCGTCGATGACCTGCGCGTAGATGTGCTTCGACGAGCGGAAGATCGACAGGCGCGGACGGCCATTGGCAGTCCGGCGGAGCGAGAGCCGCACGCGTTGCTTGCGCCGGGCATTCGTAATCTTGAGTTTCGACATGACCGGCTCCGTTACTTCTTCTTGCCTTCCTTGCGGAAGATAAACTCGTCGGAATAACGTACGCCCTTGCCCTTATAGGGCTCCGGCGGACGATAGCTGCGGATCTCCGCTGCTACCTGACCGACGCGCTGCGAGTCGTTGCCGGCGACGTTGATCTCGGTCGGCTTCGGCACCGTGATGGTGATGCCTTCCGGGATCGCGTAGACGACATCGTGGCTGTAACCGAGCGCCAGCTGCAGGTTCTTGCCCTGCAGGGCCGCACGATAACCGACGCCGGTGATCTCGAGCTTCTTCTCGAAACCCTTGGTAACGCCTTCGAGCAGATTCGCGATCTGCGCGCGAGCAGTACCGTACAGTGCACGGGCGCGATTGGTTTCGACGCGAGGAGCAACCTTGATTGCGCCCTCTTCCATCTTCACCACCACGTCGTCGTGCACGACGAACTGAAGAGCGCCCTTGGGGCCCTTCATCTTGACGGTCTGGCCTTCGACGGACGCGGTAACTCCCGCGGTCACCGCCACTGGCTTCTTGCCAACTCGTGACATGACTGATCCTTCCTCAGAACACCGTGAAGAGAACTTCACCGCCCACATTCGCGTCGCGCGCGTCGTGGTCGGCCATAATTCCCTTGGGCGTCGACAAAACGGAGATACCGAGGCCGTTCTTCACGCGCGGCAGGTTCTTCACCGAGACGTAAACGCGACGTCCTGGCTTCGAAACACGCTCGATTTCGCGGATGACCGGTTCGCCATCGAAATACTTGAGTTCGATCTCGAGCTCGGAGCGGCCCGACGAATGCTCGACGCTGGCGAAGCCACGGATGTAGCCTTCGTTCTTCAGCACTTCGAGCACGTTGGCGCGCATCTTGGAGCCCGGGGTCGAAACCTTGGACTTGGTACGCATCTGCGCATTGCGGATACGGGTGATGAGATCGCTGATTGGATCGTGGGTCGACATGTTCCGCCCCCCTTACCAGCTGGACTTCACGAGCCCGGGAACCAGGCCCTTCGAGCCGAGTTCACGCAGCGCGATACGGCTGAGCTTGTTGATACGATAGACCGAATGCGGACGACCGGTGATTTCGCAACGGTTCATGATCCGAACGGGCGATGAATTGCGCGGAAGCTCGGCGAGCTTCAACGTTGCGGCGAACCGCTCTTCCATCGGCTTGGTCTTGTCGGCGATGATGGCCTTGAGACGCGCGCGCTTCGGCGCAGCGTTCGCGGACATCTTCTTCCGACGGTTGTTCTTCTCGATCGAACTCTTCTTTGCCATGCTTGGCTCCTGGGTTACCGCGTTTGAGAAGCTTTTCAGCTACTCACTGCCGGAACGGGAAATTGAAAGCGGTCAACAAAGCGCGGGCCTCGTCGTCGGTGCGCGCAGTGGTGCACACCGTGATGTCCATGCCCAGCGGCGTATCCCCGGCCTTGTCGAAATCGATTTCCGGGAAAATGATGTGCTCTTTGAGACCGAGCGAGTAGTTGCCACGGCCGTCGAAGCTCTTGGCGTTCAGGCCACGGAAATCTCGCACGCGCGGCAGAGCGACGTTCACCAGACGATCGATGAATTCGTACATCTTCGTCTTGCGGAGAGTCACCTTGGCACCGATCGGCTGGTTTTCACGCAGCTTGAAGGTCGCGATAGCAACGCGCGAATAGGTCACGATGGCCTTCTGACCGGCGATCAGCGACAGGTCGCTGGCAGCGGTTTCGGCCTTCTTGCGGTCGTTCACAGCTTCGCCAACGCCCATGTTCAGGACGATCTTGTCGAGGCGCGGAACCTGCATGACGTTTTCGTAGCCGAACTGTTCAGTCAGCTTGGCACGAATGGACTTGTCGTATTCGACGCGCAGGCGCGGAATGTAGACGGTCTCAGACATCGATCTCTGCTCCCGAACGCTTGGCGATGCGCACCTTGGTGCCATCAGCCTGGATCTTGAAACCAACGCGAGTCGGCTTGCCGTCCTTGCCGACGATCGCGATGTTGGACAGTTGGATCGGCGCCTCTTTCGAGATGATGCCGCCTTCCTGTGCCTGGGTCTGCTTCTGGTGACGCTTGACCAGGTTGACGCCGCGAACCAGCGCCTTGCCCTCGGTCGGGCGCACTTCAAACACTTCGCCGGTACGGCCCTTGTCGCGACCGTTCAGCACGATGACCTTGTCACCCTTGCGAATTTTGGCAGCCATTACAGCACCTCCGGCGCAAGCGAGATGATCTTCATGTGGTTCTTGGCGCGCAGCTCACGCGGCACGGGCCCGAAGATACGGGTACCGATCGGCTCGGACTGATTGTTGATCAGCACGGCAGCGTTGCGATCGAAGCGGATGACAGAGCCATCCGGGCGGCGAATGTCCTTGCGGACGCGCACGACGACCGCCTTCATGACGTCGCCCTTCTTCACCTTCCCGCGTGGGATGGCTTCCTTGATCGATACGACAATTACGTCGCCAACGGATGCATAACGGCGCTTGGATCCACCAATCACCTTAATGCACATGACACGGCGTGCGCCTGAATTATCGGCCACGTCGAGGTTGGTCTGCATCTGAATCATTGATGCACCTCGTCCTCTGTTTATGCGCTAATGCGCGATTTTTAGGCAGTCTTCTTCTGTTCGCCCCGGACAACCGTCCAGTGCTTCAGCTTCGACATCGGCTTGCTCTCTTCGATCCACACCATGTCGCCCGGCTTGAACTCGTTGTTCTCGTCGTGGGCATGGTAGTTTTTCGAACGGCGAATGGTCTTCTTGTAGATCGGGTGCGTAAAGCGACGGTCAACGCGAACAACAACCGTCTTGGCTTGCTTGTCGCTGACGACCACGCCCTGCAGAGTACGTTTCGGCATGTTCGGCCCCTTACTTCGACTTACCGTCGCGCTTCTGCGCGGCGATGGTCTTGATTCGTGCAATATCACGACGCGCCTCACGAAGGCGAGAGGTGTTTTCCAGCTGCCCGGTGGCGCGCTGGAAGCGCAGGTTGAAACGCTCCTTCTTCAGATTGAGGACGGCGTCGTCCATCTGATCGGGGCTCATTGCGCGGATATCGCTGGTTTTCATTTCGGCCATGGCTCTACTCCGCAATGCGCGTAACGAAACGCGTCTTGATCGGCAGCTTGGCGGCAGCGAGGGTCATCGCTTCCTTGGCAATCTGCGTGGTGACACCGTCGATCTCGAAGATCACTCGGCCTGGCTTGACGCGCGCAACCCACAGTTCCGGGGTACCCTTGCCGGAGCCCATTCGGACTTCAGCGGGCTTCTTCGAAACCGGAAGATCCGGGAACACCCGGATCCAGACGCGGCCGGCACGCTTCATGTGACGGGTCAGCGCGCGACGGGCAGCTTCGATCTGACGCGCGGTCAGACGTTCCGGCGCCATTGCCTTCAGGCCGAACTGACCGAAAGCCAGCGTGGCGCCCGAAGTCGCAACGCCGTGGATCCGGCCCTTATGCGCCTTCCGGAACTTGGTCTTCTTTGGTTGCATCATGGCTTACGCCCTCAAACCTTCTAATTAAACGCTCAAGCGGCGTCGCGACGCGGCCGGGAATTGTCACCCTCGGCCATGCGCTTGTCCTGAGCCATCGGATCGTGCTCGAGGATTTCGCCCTTGAAGATCCAGACCTTGACGCCGCAGGTGCCGAACGTCGTGAACGCGGTGGCTACGCCGTAATCGATATCCGCACGCAGCGTATGCAGCGGCACGCGACCTTCGCGATACCATTCCATACGCGCGATTTCCGCACCGCCCAGACGACCCGAGCAGTTGATACGAATGCCTTCGGCGCCGAGACGCATTGCCGACTGCACTGCCCGCTTCATCGCACGGCGGAACGCAACGCGGCGCTCGAGCTGCTGCGCGATCGACTCGGCGACCAGGGTCGCATCGAGCTCCGGCTTGCGGATTTCGACGATGTTGATCACCACGTCCGACGATGTGATGTCGGCAACCTTCTTGCGAAGCTTGTCGATGTCAGCGCCCTTCTTGCCGATGACAACACCCGGACGAGCCGACTGAATGGTCACGCGGCACTTCTTGTGCGGGCGCTCGATGATGATCTTGGCGACGGCAGCCTGCTTGAGCTCCTTATGCAGGATCTCGCGGATCTTGACGTCTTCGTGCAACAACTTGCCGTATTCGTTCTTGCCGGCATACCAACGTGAATCCCACGTACGGTTGATGCCAAGACGCAGACCGATTGGATTGATCTTCTGACCCATCTTATTCTCCTGCGCCTGCTTACGCTGCTGCTTCTGCTTCGACCTGACGAACGACAATCGTCAGCTGCGCAAACGGTTTAAAGATACGGCCCGAACGGCCACGGCCGCGCGGACTGAAACGCTTCATCACGATGCCCTTGCCGACATGCGCCTCGGAGACGATCAGTGCGTCAACGTCGAGGTCATGGTTGTTCTCGGCATTGGCGATCGCCGATTCCAGGCACTTCTTCACGTCGACCGCGATCCGCTTGCGCGAGAACTGCAGGTCGGCGAGTGCAGCCGAAGCCTTGCGGCCGCGGATCATCTGCGCAACCAGGTTCAGCTTCTGCGGGCTCACGCGCAACATGCGGGCGATCGCCTTGGCCTCGTTATCCGGGAGGCTCCGTTCGCGCTTTGGCTTGCTCATGACTTAGTCCTCAGCCCTTCTTGGCTTTCTTGTCGCCGGCGTGGCCATGGAAGGTACGGGTCGGCGAGAACTCGCCGAACTTGTGACCAACCATTTCCTCGTTCACAGCGACAGGTACATGCTTCTGGCCGTTGTAAACGCCGAAGGTGAGACCCACGAACTGCGGCAGGATCGTGGAGCGACGGCTCCAGATCTTGATCACATCATGACGACCAGACGAACGAGCGGCATCTGCCTTCTTGAGCAGCGAACCCTCGACGAACGGGCCTTTCCAGACTGAACGAACCATGTCCGGCGATCCTTACTTCTTCCGCTTGTGGCGGCTGATGAGAATGAACTTGTTGGTCGACTTGTTCGACCGGGTCTTCTTGCCCTTGGTCGGCTTGCCCCAGGGCGTAACCGGGTGACGACCACCCGAGGTACGACCTTCACCACCACCGTGCGGATGGTCGATCGGGTTCATGACGACGCCGCGGTTATGCGGACGCCAGCCGAGCCAGCGGGTACGACCGGCCTTGCCGATCGAGATGTTCATGTGATCCGGGTTCGACACAGCGCCGATGGTGGCGGTGCAACGACCATGAACCAGGCGCTGTTCGCCCGAGTTCAGACGGATGATCACGTAATCATGGTCACGACCGACGAGCTGGGCATAGGTGCCAGCGGAACGAGCGATCTGGCCGCCCTTCCCGATCTTCATCTCGACGTTGTGGATGATCGTACCGATCGGCATGTTGCCGAGCGGCATGACATTGCCCGGCTTCACGTCGACATAGCTGCCGGCGATGACGGTATCGCCAACGGCCAGACGCTGCGGCGCCAGGATATAAGCCTGCTCGCCATCGGTGTACTTAATCAGCGCGATAAACGCGGTGCGGTTCGGATCGTATTCCAGACGCTCGACCACGGCCGGAACGTCGACCTTGGAACGCTTGAAGTCGACGATACGATAGGACTTCTTGTGGCCACCGCCACGGAAGCGCACCGTGATGCGACCGGTGTTGTTACGACCGCCAGCCGAGTGCTTGCCTTCGGTCAGAGCCTTGACAGGCTTGCCCTTGTACAGCGCGGAACGATCCACCATGACCAGCTGACGCTGGCCGGGTGTCGTTGGGTTGAATGTCTTAAGTGCCATCGTTGATCGCCCTTACAGTCCGGTCGTAACGTCGATGCGGTGGCCCTCTTCGAGGGTCACGATCGCACGCTTGACGTTCGACTGTGAACCGAGGTTGCCACGGAAGATCTTCGTCTTGCCCTTGCGAACCAGCGTGTTCACGCTCTTTACCTTGACGTCGAACAGCTTTTCGACGGCTTCCTTGATCTGCGGCTTGGTGGCCTTGCCGTCGACCTTGAAAACAACCTTGTTGAATTCAGAAGCGACAGTGGCCTTTTCCGTCACCACAGGGGCGACGATCACATCGTAATGGCGCGGGTCGATATTCTTCATTTGAAGCGCGCCTCCAACGCATCAAGCGCCGCCTTGGTCAGAACCAGCTTCTGACGACGCAGAATGTCATAGACGTTGATGCCCTGGATCGGCAGCACGTCGATGTTCGGAATGTTACGGGCCGCCTGAGCGAAACCGACATGAACCTCGGCGCCATCGATGATCAGCGCGTTGGTCAGGCCGAGACCCGTGAAGTGACCGAGCAGAGCCTTGGTCTTGGCGGCTTCCAGGTTGGCGTTCTCGATCACGATCAAGCCGCCGTCCTTGGCCTTCGCCGACAGAGCATGCTTCAGCGCGAGTGCACGGACCTTCTTCGGCAGATCGAACGCATGGGAGCGAACGACCGGACCGAAGGCACGACCACCGCCGCGGAACTGCGGAACGCGAGCCGAACCGTGACGAGCACCGCCGGTGCCCTTCTGCTTGTACATCTTCTTGCCGGTGCGCCAGATTTCGGCGCGGCCCTTGGCCTTGTGGTTGCCCGACTGGCGCTTTGCGAGCTGCCAGTTGACGCAACGCTGGATGATATCGGCGCGCGGATCGAGACCGAAGATGGCATCCGACAGCTCGATCGAGCCGGCGTCCTTGCCCTCAAGCGTGGTGACGTTCAGTTTCATCTCACGCTCCTTCCTGCTCGGCCGCAGGTGCTTCAACGGTCGCACCCTCTCCTGCCAGCTTGAACTTGCCGGGCTTCGGCGCGTCCTTCGGCAAAGCCTTCTTCACCGCATCGCGAACCGAAATCCAACCGCCCTTGGAGCCGGGAACGGCACCTTCGACGAGGATCAGGCCGCGCTCGACATCAAGCTGCACGACGCGCAGGTTGAGCGTGGTGATACGATCGACACCCATGTGACCGGGCATCTTCTTGTTCTTGAAGGTCTTGCCGGGATCCTGACGACCACCGGTCGAACCGATCGAACGATGCGAAACCGACACACCGTGCGTGGCGCGAAGACCGCCGAAATTCCAGCGCTTCATACCACCGGCGAAGCCCTTACCGACCGAGGTGCCGGTGACATCGACGAACTGGCCAACCACGAAGTGGTCTGCCTGGATCTCGGCGCCGACCGGGATCAGCGCGTCTTCCGACACGCGGAATTCCGCGACCTTCCGCTTGGGTTCAACCTTGGCGACCGCGAACTGGCCGCGTTCAGCCTTGGGCAAATACACGGTCTTGCGCGAGCCCGATCCGAGCTGCAGCGCGACGTAACCGTTCTTCTCGCTGGTGAGGTGGCCAACCACCTGGCAGTTACCCAGCTTGAGCACGGTCACAGGGATATGTTCACCGGCGTCTGTGAAGACCCGGGTCATCCCGACCTTTTGTGCGATCACTCCGGAGCGCATCGGCGTGCTTCCTGTTCTTTCTGTCCGTTTGACCGGACGGGACCTAAATACTTAGAGCTTGATCTCGACGTCGACACCGGCGGCCAGGTCGAGCTTCATCAAAGCATCGACTGTCTGCGGGGTCGGATCGACGATATCGAGAAGACGCTTATGGGTGCGCATCTCGAACTGCTCGCGGCTCTTCTTGTCGACGTGCGGCGAACGGTTGACCGTGAACTTCTCGATGCGCGTCGGCAGCGGGATGGGTCCACGGACCTGTGCACCCGTGCGCTTCGCGGTGCTCACGATCTCACGGGTCGATGCATCGAGGATACGATGATCGAACGCCTTGAGACGAATGCGGATATTCTGGCCGTTCATTGCCGTGTCTTTCTTTGAAAGCGAATGGTTGTTGCGAGTAGCGAGTAGCGAGACCCGCTACTCACGACTTCCTGTTCGCGTCCTTACTCGATGATGCTAGCGACGACGCCTGCACCGACGGTGCGGCCGCCTTCACGGATGGCGAAGCGCAGCTTTTCTTCCATCGCGATCGGCACGATCAGGTGCACTTCCATGGCGATGTTGTCGCCCGGCATCACCATTTCGGTGCCTTCCGGCAGATGCACCACACCGGTCACGTCGGTGGTGCGGAAGTAGAACTGCGGACGGTAGTTGGTGAAGAACGGCGTGTGACGGCCACCCTCTTCCTTGGTCAGAATGTAAGCCTCGGCCTTGAACTTGGTGTGCGGCTTCACCGAACCCGGCTTGCACAGCACCTGGCCGCGCTCGACGTCTTCACGCTTGGTGCCGCGCAGCAGCGCGCCGATGTTGTCGCCGGCCTGGCCCTGATCGAGCAGCTTGCGGAACATTTCAACGCCGGTGCAGATCGTCTTCTGCGTGGCGCGGATGCCGACGATTTCGATTTCCTCGCCGACCTTGACGATGCCGCGCTCGACGCGGCCGGTCACGACCGTACCACGGCCCGAGATCGAGAACACGTCTTCCACCGGCATCAGGAACGGCTGGTCAACCGGACGCTCCGGCTGCGGGATGTAGCTGTCGACATTCTTCATCAGTTCGAGAATGGCGTCGTGACCGAGCTTCTGGTCCGAGTTTTCGAGAGCGGCCAGCGCCGAACCCTTGATGATCGGAATGTCATCGCCCGGGAAGTCGTACTTCGAGAGCAATTCGCGGACTTCCATTTCCACGAGCTCGAGCAGTTCCGGATCGTCGACCATGTCGCACTTGTTCAGGAACACGACCAGCGCGGGAACGCCGACCTGGCGCGCCAGCAGGATGTGCTCGCGGGTCTGCGGCATCGGGCCGTCGGCAGCCGACACGACCAGGATGCCACCGTCCATCTGCGCGGCGCCGGTGATCATGTTCTTCACATAGTCGGCGTGGCCGGGGCAATCGACGTGCGCATAGTGGCGGTTGGCGGTCTCGTATTCGACGTGTGCCGTCGAAATGGTGATGCCGCGGGCCTTTTCCTCGGGCGCCTTGTCGATCTGGTCGTAAGCGGTGAACGTGGCACCGCCCGTCTCTGCCAGCACCTTCGTGATCGCCGCCGTCAGCGACGTCTTGCCGTGGTCAACGTGACCGATCGTACCAATATTGCAGTGCGGCTTGTTACGTTCAAATTTTGCTTTGGCCATGACTCTCTCCGTTTAGTCGTCAACTGTCGCTAACGACAATCAGGCAAACTTCTTCTGGACTTCTGCCGACACATTGGCCGGCGCTTCCGCGTAGTGATCGAATGACATCGAGAACGTTGCACGACCCTGGCTCATCGAGCGCAGCGTGTTCACGTAACCGAACATGTTCATGAGCGGCACCATCGCGTTGATGACGTTGGCGTTGCCGCGCATGTCCTGACCCTGGATCTGACCGCGCCGCGAGTTCAAGTCGCCGATGACAGAACCGGTGTAGTCTTCCGGGGTCACGCATTCGACCTTCATGATCGGCTCGAGCAGAACGGACTTGCCCTTCTGCAGCGCGTCGCGGAGTGCCGCGCGCGAAGCAATTTCGAAGGCCAGTGCCGACGAGTCGACGTCGTGATAAGCGCCGTCAACCAGCTGGACATGAACGTCGACCACGGGGAAGCCCGCGACCACGCCCGAAGTCATGACGCTGTTGAGACCCTTTTCGACGCCGGGGATGTATTCCTTCGGAACCGAACCACCGACGACCTTGGATTCGAACACGAAGCCCGAACCCGGCTCGCCCGGCTCGACCACGAACTTGACGCGGGCGAACTGGCCGGTACCACCGGTCTGCTTCTTGTGGGTGTAGTCGACTTCAGCGCGCTTCGTGATCTTCTCACGGAACGCCACCTGCGGCGCGCCGATATTCGCATCGACCTTGTAGGTACGGCGCAGAATGTCGACCTTGATGTCGAGATGGAGTTCGCCCATGCCCTTCAGAATGGTCTGGCCGGACTCGTGGTCGGTCGACACGCGGAACGACGGATCTTCCGCAGCGAGCTTCGCCAGAGCGACGCCCAGCTTTTCCTGGTCGGCCTTGGACTTCGGCTCAATCGCGATTTCGATCACCGGCTCCGGGAATTCCATGCGCTCGAGAATGACCTGCTTGTCCGGATCGCAAAGCGTGTCACCGGTGCGGGCTTCCTTGAGGCCAGCCAGAGCGACGATGTCGCCGGCAAAGGCTTCCTTGATGTCTTCACGGTTGTTCGCATGCATCAGCAGCATGCGGCCGATACGTTCTTTCTTCTCACGGGTCGAGTTCACGACACCGGTGCCGCTCTGCAGAACACCCGAATAGATGCGACAGAAGGTGATGGTGCCGACGAACGGATCGTCCATGATCTTGAATGCGAGCAGAGCCAGCGGCTCCTTGTCGTCCGCCTTGCGGAGGATCTCGTTGCCGTCTTCGTCCGTGCCCTTGATGGCAGGAACGTCAACCGGCGACGGCAGATAATCGACAACCGCGTCGAGCAAAGGCTGCACGCCCTTGTTCTTGAAAGCCGAGCCGCAGAGAACCGGGTAGAACGCGCCAGTCAGCACGGCCTTACGGATCAGACGCTTGAGGGTCGCCTCGTCCGGCTCGGTGCCGTCGAGGTAAGCAGTCATCGCCTCATCGTCGAGTTCGACGGCGGCTTCGAGCAGCTTCTCGCGATATTCCTTGGCCTTCTCGACCAGGTCAGCCGGAATGTCGACGGTCTCGTACTTCGCGCCGAGGGCCTCGTTGTTCCAGATATAGGCCTTCATGATCACGAGATCGACCATGCCGACGAAGTCGTTCTCCGCGCCGATCGGCAGCTGGATTGCAACGGGCTTCGCGCCGAGACGATCGATGATGTCCTGCAGGCACTTATAGAAGTCAGCGCCGGTCTTATCCATCTTGTTCGCGAAAACGATCCGCGGAACCTTGTACTTGTCGCCCTGACGCCAAACGGTTTCGGTCTGCGGCTCGACGCCCTGGTTGGAGTCGAGAACGCACACGGCGCCGTCGAGCACGCGCAGCGAACGCTCGACTTCAATCGTGAAGTCGACGTGGCCGGGGGTGTCGATGATGTTCAGGCGATGGCCGTTCCAGAATGCAGTGGTGGCAGCGGACGTGATGGTGATGCCACGCTCCTGCTCCTGCTCCATCCAATCCATCGTCGCGGCACCTTCGTGCACTTCGCCGATTTTGTGGCTCTTGCCGGTGTAATAGAGGATGCGCTCGGTCGTTGTCGTCTTACCGGCATCGATATGCGCCATGATACCGAAGTTACGGTAGTCCTCAATGGCATGTACGCGAGGCATGGGATGTTCCTTAAATTCCGGAGTTTCGCCGTTACCAGCGATAGTGCGAGAATGCGCGATTGGCTTCCGCCATCTTGTGCACGTCTTCCCGCTTCTTCACGGCGTTACCACGGTTGTTTGACGCATCGAGCAGCTCAGCCGAAAGACGCTCGGTCATGGTCTTCTCGTTGCGAGCGCGCGCAGCGGTGATCAGCCAGCGAATGCCCAGCGCCTGGCGCCGAATGCTGCGGACTTCAACCGGCACCTGATAGGTGGCGCCACCAACGCGACGCGAACGAACTTCGATCGTCGGCATCACATTTTCCAGAGCCTGCTCGAACACGCCGAGCGGACCCTGCTTGGTCTTCGCTTCGATCATTTCGAAAGCACCGTAAACGATGGTTTCGGCGGCAGACTTCTTGCCGTCATACATGATCGAATTCATGAACTTGGTGACGATGACGTTCCCGAACTTCGGATCCGGGTTAACTTCACGCTTTTCAGCTGAATGGCGACGAGACATCGATCAGACCCCGGCTTACTTCGGACGCTTCGCGCCGTACTTCGAACGACGCTGCTTACGGTTCTTGACGCCCTGGGTATCCAGCACGCCGCGGAGGATGTGGTAACGCACGCCGGGCAAATCCTTGACGCGACCGCCGCGGATCATGACCACGGAGTGCTCCTGAAGGTTATGACCTTCACCCGGAATGTAACCGATGACTTCGAAGCCATTGGTCAGACGCACCTTGGCAACCTTACGAAGCGCCGAGTTCGGCTTCTTCGGAGTCGTCGTGTAGACACGCGTGCAAACGCCGCGCTTCTGCGGCGACTGCTGCAGCGCAGGAACCTTCTTGCGCGACTTCTGAATTGCGCGCGGAGTAGCGATCAGCTGGTTGATCGTCGGCATGTCAGCCTTCACCCTTTAGTTCGCTCGAAGCCGTAACGGCTTCCTCAAAATCACATCGGAGCAACCTGCCCCACGGTTCGCATCACGTGAAAAGCTTCACGCAAAACGAAATCACGCCAACCATTCATTGCTGAACGGAAAGCGCTTAACGCCACAGAGGACCGCGATCATGACCGCCAGACTTGCGTCTTTAGGTCTGCACCGAGGTCATGCATTCGAATTTAATCTCAAGAGAGAAGTCTCTCAGGAGACAAACGTCGTTTTGGCATTGCCTTGATATAGCGACAGCGTTTGAGCTTCTTGGTCGAGGTTGGTGCCCGATTAGCTCCGAAAAGCCGATTGGGTGATCCGTTCCGACACTGGCGAAGCTCACCGCCTGTCGTTGAATGGCCGGGTTGTATCCGCAGGGGATACCCAAGTCAACAATAAAGCGCGATGAAAGAAACGCTTCTCGCACTGCATCTTCTAGCATGTGGATCATGACAGAACATACGCGATTTCGGCGCCTGCCATGTCATCCACGAAAGAATCTGCGACTCGGATTCGTTGCAGTTTGATGAAAGAGAATCGCCTGGGTTGCGGAATTCTTGCGACCTGCTCCGCCGGCTCACATCCGATGCAAACCGTATCGCGTCCCGAATCGGCACACCGGGCCAGCTCGATCAGCAGCAAATATTACCGGGGGGCCGAATGGAGAGGGACACAGCCCACCCCACCCGACACTCACGGTCAGCCAATCAGGCGGATGCAGGGAGGCGTGCGATGACCTTGATCTCGAAATCGAAGCCCGCCAGCCAGTTGACCCCGACGGCGGTCCAGTTCGGGTAAGGCGGTTCACCGATTACGGCCAATCGGACGGCATTGACCGCCGCGAACTGGGTGGCCGGGTCGGTGTGGAAAGTGGTCACGTCGACCACGTCGTCGAATGTGCAACCTGCAGCCTTCAGCACGGCCGCGAGGTTATCGAATGCCAGCTGGACCTGCTTTTCGAAGACCGGCTCCGGCGAGCCGTCTTCCCGGCTGCCGACCTGGCCGGAGACAAACAGGAGGTCGCCCGATCGTATCGCCGCCGAATACCGGTTGATCTCGTAAAGCGCCTGCCGGCCGGCCGGGAAAATCGCGTCGCGTTTGGTCATGGTGTCAGTCCTGTTCAACGATTATGTACGCCCCGTATGTCAGAATATTCAGGCATACGCCTCGTATGTCAATACGCATACAGCGCGTATGTTACTTTGCGGAGATGACAGTGGTCGCGAGACGACGAGCGGAAATGGTGGAGGAAACCCGGGCCAAGCTCATCCGGGCGGCCCGAACGGCTTTCGCCGCCAAAGGCTATGCGGCCGCGTCGATGGACGATCTAACCGCGGAAGCCGGCCTGACGCGCGGCGCGCTCTATCACAACTTCGGCGACAAAAAGGGTTTGCTGCAGGCCGTCATCGATCAGATCGACGCGGAAATGTTGGCGCGCATGCGCGCTGCCCGCGGTCAGGCGGACACCGCATGGGACGGGTTTCTCAACGAAGGCGTCGCCTATATCGAAATGTCCCTCGAGCCGGAGATCCAGCGCATCATGCTGCTGGACGGCCCCGCCGTACTCGGCGATCCCTCGCAATGGCCGAACCAGACGGCGTGTCTGCGCACGACAACACAGGCGATTCAACGGCTGATCGACGATGGAACGGTCAAGCCTGTCGATGCCGAAGCGGCGGCCCGTCTGATCAATGGCGCGGCGCTCAACGCCGCCCTCTGGATCGCTGCCGCCGACGATCCCCACGCGGTCCTTACGAAAGCTGTCGAGGCTTTCCGCCAGCTCGCGGCGGGATTACTGCGAACGGCGGGATGACCGCCTCACACATCTTCAGATGCGCTCACTCGTCGTCGTCATCCTCGTCATCATCATCGTCGTTGGCAGATGACCTGTGCCGCTGGTCGTCCCAGAGCTGGCGATAGGTACCGTTCAGCGCCAGCAGCTCCTTGTGCGAGCCGCGCTCGATCGCCTTGCCGCCATTGATGACGATGATTTCGTCCATATCCACCACGGCGGCCAGCCGGTGCGTCGACGAAATCAGGGTGCGGCCCTTGGCGAGTTTGAACAGCGTCTTGTTGAGCGCCGCCTCGGTTGTCTGGTCGAGGGCGGATGTCGCCTCATCCAGCAGGAGTACCGACGGATTGCGGACGACGGCCCGCGCGATCGCAATCCGCTGGCGTTGGCCGCCGGAGAGCGTATCGCCGCGCTCGCCGACCTGGGTGTCGTATTTGTCCGGAAGGCTCATGATGTAGCGATGGATCTCGGCCTTGCGCGCCGCCTGCTCGACTTCCTCGTCGGTGGCGCCTTCCTTGCCGAGCCGGATGTTCTCGCGGATCGACATGTTGAACAGCATGTTCTCCTGGAACACCACCGCCATGTGGCCGCGCAGGGACTCGCGCGTGATCTTGCGGATATCGACGCCGTCAATGGTCACCCTGCCCTCGTCCGGCATATAGAGCCGCAGGATCAGGTTCAGCAACGTGCTCTTGCCGGAACCGGACGGGCCGACAATAGCGACGGTCTTGCCGACATTGATCTTGAGGCTGAGATTGTCGAGCACCGGCTGCTGGCTGTTCTCATACTTGAACGAGACGCGATCGAACGTGATGTCGTTGACGATGCGCGGCAGCTCCGGTGAGCCGGGCTTGTCGGCGCCGCGTGTCGGCTCGTCGAGCATTTCCTCCATGTGCCGCACCGCGGCCGCTGCCTGGATCGACACCGGGATGAAATGCATGACATGGGCGATATTGTAAGACACCTCCCAGAACGCGCTTTCGAAGGTGACGAAGGTGCCGACAGTGATCTGACCCTTGGTGGCGAGATAGGCGCCGATCGCCAGAACCACCAAATGCAGCAGCAATACCGAGACGGTGACCGAGCGCTCGACCATGGTCGACAGGAAGGTCGCCGCCGCGATCCTGTCGCGCGTTTCGTTGTTGCGCAGCCGGAACCAGCCCATGGTACGGCGCTGCAGGCTGAAGGCCTTGATCACCGCCTGTGCCGCGATGTTTTCCTGCACCATGCCGAGCACTGAAGCTTCGCTGAGCTTCTGGTCGTAATTGGCCTGCACGGCCTTCGGCGTCAGGATGCGCGGGCCAATCAGCGTGATCGGGAAAATCAATAGCGCGACGGCGGCCAGCTGCCAGTTCAGATACAGCATCAGCCCGATGCCGGCGATGAGTTCGAGGAACGGCAGCAATGCGCTGTTGGCGAAACTCTTGATGGCCGTCTCGAAAGACGACAGATCGATCGAGAAGCGCGACAGAATCTCGCCGCGCTTGGTGCGGGCGAAATAGGCCGACGGCAGATCCTGCACGTGATCGAACAGGCGCGAGCGGACGTCCGTGATGATCGAGGCTGCCAGTTTGGCGTCCCAGCGCTCGTACCAGATCGCAACGATCGACGTGACAATGCCGGCCACGGCCAGCACCGACAGGATCTTGAACAGCGCGTCGAAGTCTTCCTCGCCGAGCGCGTCGTCGATCAGATATTTGAGGCTGAGCGGCATGATGACGTTGAACAGCGTCTCGACCAGAACGCCGAAGCCAACGAAGCCAAGCAGCTTGCGGTACTTGCCGAGCAACGGTCGCGTGAAACGATAGACCGTTCCGAATGCGCCGGCGGCCTCGCGCGCGGTGAAGACGACCAGTTCCTCGTCATCATCGTCATCGAGCTCGTCGTCTTCATCCTCGTCGTCATCATCGACGGCAGGCTTGGCTTTTGCCGTCTTCTCGACGGCCGGCGGTTTCGTGCTGGGAACCGAAGCGGCGGCAGCGCCAACCGGGAGCGCGAACTTGTCATCGAGCGGCGTGGCCGGCTCGGCCGCGTTCTTGTCGTCAGATGGAGGCTTTGGAGGTGGCTTCGACGCCATGGAACGAACCGTTGCTGCACGGTCCTTCGACCGCAAGAATCAATGAAGCGGCCCGGACAGCCACGGCAATGATCCTATGCGATCAGAATGTCCTCGGCAAAGCAACCGAAGGCGGATGCCAAAGATCAATCCTCGGCATCGACCTTGTCGAAGAACGAGTAACGCAGGCTGTCCGCGTCGGCATACCAGTGGCCCGGGCCCTTGCCGGCGGCCAGTGTCGCTTCCCACACCGCCTCGGTGCAGTCGCGGCGATGCATCGACAGGTCGAAGCCATTGCCGAAGAACAGTTCCGACCACTCCCACCAGGTGCCGAGCTTCTTGACGCCGCGCAGCAGGTCGTAGCGATCGATCACCGCTGGCGCCATGTCAGACGTGACCGAGCCGAACACAAGGCCGGTCTTCACGACGCGGTTGAGCTCCTGCACGGCCGTAACCACCTGTTTGTCGCTCACGTGACACAGGCTGGTCTCGAACACGAAATCGAACTGCCCGGCCTTGAAGGGCAGATCGGTGATCGAGCCGAGCTTGTTGAACTTCTGCAGCGCCTTTGGCGTCCTGGCGTGGATCGCCTTGTTGTTCTCGACACCCCAGGCGTCGATCCCCCTGGCACGCAACGCGCCGACCAGTTCGCCTGATGCCGAGCCGGCGACCAGCAGCTTGTAGCCCTTGGCGCGGCCCCAGACGATCTTGATGAGATTTGTCAGATAGGCCGGGTCGGTAAACTGGCTCCAGACCTCGCTATAAGGACCGACACCGCGATAGTTCTGGAAATAGTCGCGATCAATCTTGTCGGAGATCGTCGTGCCATTCTGACCCTGCGCACGGCGCAGGCGCATCATCTCGGTGAGGATGATGTCGGTGGCGGCATCGGAGGAGTCGAGCAGACCGTTCAGCGTGGAGTCGAACAGATAGTCGCCGACCACGACGAGGCCCGGATGATCCTTCGGCTCCGGCCGGTGATTGGTCATGACGTCGCGCACCGGCATGCCGCCGGGGATCGCGTTGACCGACGACAGCCAGCGATGGATCTTGCCTTCCAGCAGATGCTCACGCGCATCGCCAAACGAGACCGGCAACGACTTCAGCGCGGCATCGATCAACTCATCGTCTGTGAGGTTGGCAAAGGCCAGCGCGTCGGAGCCTGGCACCAGCCAGTTCAGCACGCCGTGCTTGCCGACATCGTGGCGCGCGCCCTCGTTATAGACACAGCAGCCGCCGAAGGCTTCCGACATGAACCAAGCACCGGGAATCTGATCGCCCCAGAACGGGGTGTCGAACAGCAGCGAGATCCGCAGATAATGCGCCGGGCGGTCGAAGTAAGCGACGTGTTTGACCATCGACTTGCGCAGCTGCTCGCCGTCCCAGCGCATGGTCGCCAGCCATGAATGCGGCAGGCACATCACCACGAGATCGAAATCGCGGGTGTCCGGCCCCTTGCCGTTCATCATGTCGAGCTGATAGCGGCCCTGCTCGGTCTTGCCGACCTTGAGCACACGGTGATTCAGCCGGATGTCGGCATCGACTTCCGACTGCAGGCAGGAGATCAGCTGCTCGTTGCCGTTCTGGATCGAATAGAGGCCGATATAGCCATCGACATCCATCACGAAGTTCTTCAGCGCATTGAGGCCGTTGGTGTTGTGCGTCTCGGTCGCGATGTCGGAGCGCGCCATCACCTTCAGGAAGCGCTTGGCAATGGGATCGCTGACTTCCTTATCAAGCAGTTCCTCGGCATTTATCCATGCCCAGGGGTGTTCGTTGTCGTGCGAACCGACGCCTTCGTAATATTCGATCGGCGACACCATGCTCGCGCACTTCTTACGGAAGGCTTCAATGGCGGCTGCGGTCTTGGCGCCGTATTTCTTGCGCATGCCCGGCACGTCGTTGAGCAGCTCGCCGTCCAGTTGCACCTGCTCGGCATCCATCGGAATGGTCTGCAGGCCGAAATGCTGGATCAGCTCGCGCAGCGGATCCGGCCCTGTCATCGAGTAATCGTAGATTTCCGCAACGCCAGCTTCGTACATGGCTGGCGCGGTATCGAATTTGCGCGTGAGAATCTTGCCGCCGACGCGGTCGGACGCCTCGTAGATGGTGACACGACATAGATCGCCGAGCTTCTTCTTGAGATACCAGGCGCTCATCAGGCCGCCTGGACCACCACCAACAATTGCAAGATCAAGCATAGGTTTCTTTCACGCGTCGTGTTTGCCGGCGGCAATATCCGGCAACGGTCGATGTAACGTATTCCCAGCCAAAGCGGAATCCGCTGACGCTGCAAGGCTGGCCCGTCGACCCCGTCGACTCGCGCTAACCCCCTCCAAGTGAAAACATTTTTCAGCTGAAGGAAAGATGAACAAAAGCATGTAGTGCGCCGCAATACACGCCAGACGCGAAAAAGGCTGGCTTTCGCCGGCCTTTTCCATGGCATTGATGTGATCTGTAGTGGCAGGTCAGTTGGTCGGCGACAAGACACGCTCCATGACGATGGTCCGCTCCTCACCGTGATAGGCCTCACGAACGGCCGTGAAGCCCAGTCTCGCGTAAAAAGCCTCTGCGGTGACCGTCGCCGGAACCGTCAAAATCGCAAGCTGTCGTTCGCGGGCGACCCTCTCGATCCGCTGCACCAGCAAACGGCCGATGCCGCGCCCTTGCACGTCCGACAAGACGAACATGGTCCGCAGGGCCTGCCCATCCAGGCTCGCCGTGCCGACAACACGATTGTCCATCTCGGCAACGAACACATCGCGCTGGTCGATCAATCGTTCGACAGCCGCGGGGCTGAAACTGAGTTCAACCCGCGCGATGATATCGGGCGTGTAATCCTTCGCATTGGTTTCGCGCAGCGCGCGGATGATGACGCGGCTGATACCTGCTGCATCGCCGGCTTGAGCCGGCCGAATATCGCATGTCATCTGACCGCTCTCCGTTACCAACCGAATGAACAGATCAAAACGAGAAAGGGCCAGCTTGCGCCGGCCCTTTCGTTTCTTAAGTCTGCCCGGCCCGATTACTCGGCCGACGGCAGCATCAGCGGTTCTTCTGCCGGAGCCGACGGCACGATCGCTGCCTGCTTCTCGCGCTCGTCGAGGATCATCTTGTCGCGCTTCATTGCGACTTCGCGGATCTTCGCCATCGAGGCGCCAGTACCGGCCGGGATCAGGCGGCCGACAATGACGTTTTCCTTGAGGCCTTCGAGCGGGTCCACCTTGCCGTTGACGGCAGCTTCGGTGAGCACGCGCGTGGTCTCCTGGAACGACGCTGCCGAGAAGAACGAACGGGTCTGCAAGCTGGCCTTGGTGATGCCCAGCAGCACAGGGTTTCCGGTCGCGATCTTCTTGCCTTCTTCCTTCGCCTTCAGGTTCAGCGCGTCGAACTCGATCTTGTCGATCTGCTCGCCCGAGATCATGTCGGTCTCGCCCTGATCGGTAATCTCGACCTTCTGCAGCATCTGACGGACAATCACTTCGATGTGCTTGTCGTTGATGAGCACGCCCTGCAACCGGTAAACTTCCTGGATTTCGTTGACCAGATAGGCAGCGAGTTCCTCGATGCCCTTGATCGCCAGAATGTCGTGCGGCGCCGGATTGCCTTCGACGATGTAATCGCCCTTTTCGACGATGTCGCCGTCCTGCAGATGGATCTGCTTGCCCTTCGGAATGAGGTACTCGCGGGTCTCCTCATTCTTGTCGAGCGGCTCGATCGAGATGCGACGCTTGTTCTTGTAGTCGCGTCCAAAGCGGATGGTGCCGCCGATTTCCGCGATGATCGCCGCGTCCTTCGGCTTGCGCGCCTCGAACAGTTCGGCCACCCGCGGCAGACCGCCGGTGATGTCACGCGTCTTCGCGCTTTCCATCGAGACACGGGCAAGAATGTCGCCCGAGGTCACCTTGGCATCGACGTCGACCGACAGAATAGCGTCGGGCGACAGCATGTAACGGGCGTCGCCGCCACGTGCGAGCTTGAGGACCTTGCCGTCCTTGCCCTTGATGACGATAGCCGGACGCAAGTCCGCACCGCCACGCGACGAACGCCAGTCGGTAACGACGCGCTTGGCGATACCGGTCGACTCGTCGAGCGTTTCCGTAATCGACTGGCCGTCGATCAGGTCCTCAAACCCGATCGTGCCGTCGACTTCGGTCAGCAGCGGACGGGAATACGGATCCCATTCCGCAATACGCTGGCCACGCTTGATCATGTCGCCGTTGGCGACGTGAACGCGAGCACCGTACTGGATACGGTACGTCGCACGCTCGGTGCCATCGGCGTCAGAGATGGCGATGACCATGTTGCGCACCATTGCAACCATGTGGCCTTCGCCGTTCTTGGCGATGTTCTCGTTCTTGATCGTGATCTTGCCGTCGAAGTTCGACTCGATCACTGACTGCTCGTTGAGCTGCGCCGCGCCGCCGATGTGGAACGTACGCATCGTCAGCTGCGTGCCGGGCTCGCCGATCGACTGCGCCGCGATGACGCCGACGGCCTCACCGTGGTTGACGGGCGTGCCGCGGGCCAGATCGCGGCCGTAGCAGGTGCCGCAGATGCCGTTGACCAGTTCGCAAGTGAGAGCCGAACGGATCTTCACTTCCTGGATGCCGGCCTGCTGGAGCAGATCGACGTCCTTCTCTTCCATCAGCGTGTTGCGCTTGATCAGCACCTTGTTGGTCGCGGGATCGCGAATGTCTTCGCAAGCCGAACGTCCGAGGATACGCGACGCCAGCGATGCGACCACCGAACCGGAGTCGATGATGGCGCGCATCTTGATGCCGAGATTGGTGCCGCAATCGGTCTGCGTGATGATGCAGTCCTGCGCCACGTCGACGAGACGGCGGGTCAGATAGCCTGAGTTCGCGGTCTTCAACGCGGTGTCCGCGAGGCCCTTACGAGCGCCGTGGGTCGAGTTGAAGTATTCGAGAACCGACAGACCTTCCTTGAAGTTCGAGATGATCGGCGTTTCGATGATCTCGCCCGACGGCTTGGCCATCAGGCCGCGCATACCACCGAGCTGACGCATCTGGGCCGGCGAACCACGGGCACCGGAATGCGCCATCATGTAGATCGAGTTGATCTGGGCTTCTTCACCCGCCGCATTCCTCTTCACCGAGGAGATTTCTTTCATCATCTCCTTGGCGACTTCTTCACCCGCCTTCGACCAGGCGTCGACGACCTTGTTGTACTTCTCACCGTGGGTGATCAGACCGTCATTGTACTGCTGTTCGAAGTCCTTCGCGAACGCACGGGTGGCGTCGACGATCTTCCACTTCGAACCCGGCACGACCATGTCGTCCTTGCCGAACGAGATGCCGGCCTTGAACGCGTTGTAGAAGCCGAGCGCCATGATGCGATCGCAGAAGATCACGGTCTCTTTCTGACCGCAGTGACGGTAGACCTGATCGATGACGCCCGAGATTTCCTTCTTGGTCATCAGCTTGTTGATGACGTCGAAAGGCATCTTCGGCGACTTCGGCAGAACCTGACCGAGCATCGCACGACCGGCAGTGGTTTCCACCATGCGCGTGACCGGCTTGCCGTCCGCATCGAGACCGGACCAGCTGTATTTGATCTTGGTGTGGAGGTGGATGACCTTCGCATGCAGCGCATGCTCGATCTCCGCCATCTCACGATACAGCTTGTTTTCGCCCGGGAGACCCGCACGCATGGTCGACAGGTAGTACAGACCCAGCACGATGTCCTGCGACGGCACGATGATCGGCTGACCGTTCGCCGGATGCAGGATGTTGTTGGTCGACATCATCAGGACGCGCGCTTCCAGCTGCGCTTCGAGCGACAGCGGAACGTGCACGGCCATCTGGTCGCCGTCGAAGTCGGCGTTGAAGGCCGAGCAGACCAGCGGATGCAGCTGGATCGCCTTGCCTTCGATCAGCACCGGCTCGAACGCCTGGATGCCCAGACGATGCAGCGTCGGCGCGCGGTTCAGCAGCACGGGATGCTCGCGAATGACCTCGTCAAGGATGTCCCAGACCTCGGGACGTTCTTTTTCAACGAGCTTCTTCGCCTGCTTCACCGTGGTGGACAGACCCTTGGCGTCGAGACGCGAATAGATGAACGGCTTGAACAGTTCGAGCGCCATCTTCTTCGGCAGGCCGCACTGATGCAGACGCAGTTCCGGACCGACGACGATGACCGAACGGCCCGAATAGTCGACGCGCTTGCCGAGCAGGTTCTGACGGAAACGACCCTGCTTGCCCTTCAGCATGTCGGCCAGCGACTTCAGCGGACGCTTGTTGGCGCCGGTGATGACACGGCCACGGCGGCCGTTGTCGAACAGTGCGTCGACGGCCTCCTGCAGCATGCGCTTTTCGTTGCGGATGATGATGTCCGGCGCGCGGAGCTCCATCAGACGCTTCAAGCGGTTGTTACGGTTGATGACGCGGCGATACAGATCGTTCAGATCCGACGTCGCGAAGCGGCCGCCATCGAGCGGCACCAGCGGACGCAGATCCGGCGGGATCACCGGCACCACCGTGAGGATCATCCATTCCGGCTTGTTGCCGGAATAGCGGAAAGCCTCGACGATCTTCAGGCGCTTGGCGAGCTTCTTGTGCTTGATGTCGGATTCGGTCTCCTTCATCTCGACGCGCAGCTGCTCGTCGAGCTTCTCGAGCTCCAGCCCCTTCAACAGTTCACGGATCGCCTCGGCACCGATCATCGCGGTGAACGAGTCCTGGCCGTATTCGTCCTGCGCCTTCAGATATTCTTCTTCAGACAGCAGCTGACGGTCCTTGAGCGCGGTGAGACCCGGCTCGAGAACGACGTAGTATTCGAAATACAGGATGCGCTCGAGATCCTTGAGCGTCATGTCCAGCAACTGGCCGATGCGCGACGGCAACGACTTCAGGAACCAGATGTGCGCGACCGGAGCAGCCAGTTCGATGTGGCCCATGCGCTCGCGTCTGACGCGCGACAGGGTCACTTCGACCGAGCACTTCTCGCAGATGATGCCCTTGTACTTCATGCGCTTGTACTTGCCGCACAAGCACTCGTAATCCTTGATGGGCCCGAAGATGCGGGCACAGAACAGGCCGTCGCGCTCGGGCTTGAAGGTACGGTAATTGATGGTTTCCGGCTTCTTGATCTCGCCGTAGGACCACGACAGAATCTTCTCCGGGGACGCAATCGAGATCCGGATCTGGTCGAAGACCTGAGCCGGAGTCGTCGGATTGAAGAGATTCATAATTTCTTGGTTCATCGTCTTCTCCTCGCGTGCCGATCGCCATCAGCAGCAAATTCGAAATTCTTTAGAGCCACACACCCTGCCCCACGTCCCGGCTGGGTGCGGACGCCCGGCCATCAGGCCGGGCGTAACGCTTGTTCTTACTCGGCAGCTTCGGAGGTCGGCCCCGGCAGCTTGGAATTGTGCAGGTCGACGTTGAGGCCGAGCGAGCGCATTTCCTTGACCAGCACGTTGAACGATTCCGGAATACCGGCCTCGAACGTGTCGTCGCCGCGCACGATCGCCTCGTAGACCTTGGTACGGCCCGCGACGTCGTCCGACTTCACCGTCAGCATTTCCTGGAGCGTGTACGCCGCGCCGTAAGCCTCGAGCGCCCACACTTCCATTTCACCGAAGCGCTGACCGCCGAACTGCGCCTTACCACCCAGCGGCTGCTGCGTGACGAGCGAGTACGGACCGATCGAACGCGCGTGGATCTTGTCGTCCACGAGATGGTGAAGCTTGAGCATGTAGATGTAGCCCACAGTCACCTTGCGATCGAACTGGTCGCCGGTCCGGCCGTCATAGACGGTGGACTGACCGGACGCGTCGAAGCCAGCCATCTTCAACATCTCTTCGATGTCGGCTTCCTTCGCACCGTCGAACACCGGCGTCGCAATCGGCACGCCAGGCTTCAGGTTACGCGCCAGTTCAAGCAGCTCGGTGTCGTTCAGTGACTTGATGACTTCGTCTTCGCCGTAAACCTTCTTCAGGGTGTCGCGCAGCGGCTTCAGATCCTGCTTCTGGTAGTAGGCGTCGATGGTCTGACCGATCTTCTTGCCCATGCCTGCGCAGGCCCAGCCAAGATGCGTCTCCAAGATCTGACCGACATTCATGCGCGACGGCACGCCGAGCGGGTTCAGCACGATGTCCGCATGCGTACCGTCTTCAAGGAACGGCATGTCTTCGATCGGAACGATCTTCGACACCACGCCCTTGTTGCCGTGACGTCCGGCCATCTTGTCGCCGGGCTGAATCTTGCGCTTCACCGCGACGAAGACCTTGACCATCTTCATCACGCCTGGCGGCAATTCGTCGCCACGCTGCAGCTTCTCGACCTTGTCGAGGAAGCGCTGTTCAAGGCCCTTCTTCGACTCGTCGTACTGCTTCCGCATCGCTTCGATTTCGGTCATCAGCTTGTCGTTCGCGGTGGCGAACATCCACCACTGCGACCGCGGATTTTCGTCGAGCACGGCGCGCGTGATCTTGCCGTCCTTCTTGAAGCCCTTCGGACCGGCGATGCCGACCTTGTTCTCCAGGAGATCAGCCAGACGGCCGTAGACGTTACGATCCAGGATGGCCTGCTCGTCGTCACGGTCCTTGGCGAGACGTTCGATTTCTTCCCGCTCGATCGCCAGAGCACGTTCGTCCTTGTCGACGCCGTGCCGGTTGAACACGCGGACTTCGACGATCGTGCCCTGCACGCCCGGAGGCACGCGGAGCGAGGTGTCGCGAACGTCCGACGCCTTTTCACCGAAGATGGCGCGCAGAAGCTTTTCTTCCGGCGTCATCGGGCTTTCGCCCTTCGGCGTGATCTTGCCGACCAGGATGTCGCCGGCGCGGACTTCAGCGCCGATATAGACGATGCCGGCTTCGTCGAGGTTCTTCAGCGCTTCTTCCGACACGTTCGGAATGTCGCGGGTGATTTCCTCAGGGCCGAGCTTGGTGTCGCGGGCCATGACTTCGAATTCCTCGATGTGGATCGAGGTGAAGACGTCTTCCTTCACGATCCGCTCCGAGAGGAGGATCGAGTCTTCGAAGTTGTAGCCATTCCACGGCATGAACGCGACGAGCACGTTACGGCCGAGCGCGAGTTCACCGAGATCGGTCGACGGACCGTCGGCAATGATGTCGCCCTTGCGAATGACGTCGCCAACCTTCACCAGCGGACGCTGGTTGATACAGGTCGACTGGTTCGAACGCTGGTACTTCATCAGGCGATAGATATCGACGCCCGACTTGGTCGGATCGAGATCTTCGGTCGCGCGGATAACCACGCGGGTTGCGTCGATCTGGTCGATGACACCCGAACGGCGGGCAGCGATCGCAGCACCGGAGTCGCGGGCCACGACGGCTTCCATGCCGGTACCGACGAACGGCGCTTCGGCGCGCACCAGAGGCACGGCCTGACGCTGCATGTTCGAGCCCATCAGCGCGCGGTTGGCGTCGTCGTTCTCGAGGAACGGGATCAGCGCCGCAGCGACCGAAACGAGCTGCTTCGGCGACACGTCCATGTAGTCGACCTTGTCGGCCGGCAGCGGCAACACGTCGCCTGCATGACGGCAGATGATCATGTCTTCGGTGAACTTGCCCTTGGCGTCGAGCGACACGTTCGCCTGCGCGACCGAGTAGCGGCCCTCTTCCATCGCGCTGAGGTACACGACCTCATCGGTGACGCGACCGTCCTTGACCTTGCGGTAAGGGGTCTCGACGAAGCCGTACTTGTTGACGCGCGCGAAGGTGGCGAGCGAGTTGATCAGACCGATGTTCGGGCCTTCCGGCGTCTCAATCGGGCAGATACGGCCGTAATGGGTCGGATGCACGTCGCGGACTTCGAAGCCGGCGCGCTCACGGGTCAGACCGCCCGGGCCAAGCGCCGAAAGGCGACGCTTGTGGGTGATTTCCGAGAGCGGGTTGGTCTGGTCCATGAACTGCGACAGCTGCGACGAACCGAAGAACTCGCGCACAGCGGCAGCCGCGGGCTTCGCGTTGATCAGGTCCTGCGGCATCACGGTGTCGATGTCGACGGACGACATACGTTCCTTGATGGCGCGCTCCATGCGCAGCAGGCCGACGCGATACTGATTTTCCATCAGCTCGCCGACCGAACGCACACGGCGGTTGCCGAGATGGTCGATGTCGTCGATTTCGCCCTTGCCGTCGCGCAGATCCACCAGCGTCTTGATGACGGCCAGGATGTCTTCCTTGCGCAGCGTGCGATGAGTGTCCGGCGCGTCGAGTTCGAGGCGCATGTTCATCTTCACGCGGCCCACGGCCGAGAGATCGTAACGCTCACTGTCGAAGAACAGCGACTGGAACATGTTCTGCGCGGATTCGAGCGTCGGCGGCTCGCCCGGACGCATCACGCGATAGATATCGAACAGCGCGTCTTCACGCGTCAGGTTCTTGTCTGCCGAAAGCGTGTTGCGGATATAGGCACCGATATTGACGTGGTCGATGTCGAGCAGCGGGAGTTCCTTGTAGCCCTCCTCGTTCAGCGCCTTCAGCGACTTCTCGGTGATTTCCTCGCCGGCTTCGGCGTAGATTTCACCGGTCTTCACGTTGACGAGGTCCTCGGCGAGATAGTTGCCGACCAACTCTTCATCGGTCAGACGCAGCGCCTTGAGGCCCTTCTCGGCGAGCTGACGGGCAGCGCGCACGGTGAGCTTCTTGCCGGCTTCGAGCACGACCTTGCCGGTGTCGGCATCGATCAGGTCGTTGACGGTGGAATAGCCACGGAAACGGGTGGCGTCGAACGGAACGCGCCAGCCTTCCTTGATCTTCTTGAACTGGATCTTCTTGTAGAACGTCGAGAGAATCTCTTCGCCATCCAGACCCAGCGCGAACATCAGCGACGTCACCGGAATCTTGCGGCGACGGTCGATACGCGCGAACACGATGTCCTTGGCGTCGAACTCGATGTCCAGCCAGGAACCGCGATACGGGATCACGCGGGCAGCGAACAGCAGCTTGCCCGACGAATGGGTCTTGCCCTTGTCGTGGTCGAAGAACACGCCCGGCGAACGATGCATCTGCGAGACGATGACGCGCTCGGTGCCGTTGACGACGAAGGTGCCGTTCATGGTCATGAGCGGGATATCGCCCATGTAGACGTCCTGCTCCTTGATGTCCTTGACGGACTTGGCGCCGGTTTCTTCGTCGATATCGAACACGATCAGGCGCAGCGTCACCTTCAGCGGCGCAGCATAGGTCATGCCGCGCTGGCGGCACTCATCGACGTCATATTTCGGCGGCTCGAATTCGTAGCGCACGAATTCCAGCATCGAGGTGCCCGAGAAATCCGAGATCGGAAACACCGAACGGAAAACAGCCTGCAGACCTTCGTCGAGGCGACCGCCGGTCGGCTCATCGACCATCAGGAACTGGTCGTAGGACGCCTTCTGAACCTCGATGAGGTTCGGCATCTCTGCGACTTCTTTAATATGACCGAAGAACTTGCGAACGCGCTTGCGACCTGTGAACGTCTGCTGACCCATCGTGGCCTCTCATTGCGTCGCCCGAAAGGGGCGAACCTTCCAGAGCGCGACTGCCATCGCCTCCGGGTTGAATTTCCAAGAACGTTCCGAATTCGGCGCCCAATATGAGGAACAAAATCCCTCTCCCGAGCATTTGAATCGCAGAACGCAAAACGACGTGCGCGATGCCCGACTGCATCTCGCCCGTCCAAACCGTCTAGCTACGGACCGAAAAGCCCGAAAATTGCCCATCTCCCAACGGCTTAACCGGAAACGTCGCCGTTTCCGCTGTCAGACCGTGTTTTTCGTGCTGCCGTCCCGATATGGGATGGCAATCATGGAGATTCGAGGGTGGTTCCCAGCGCATCCCCACACATTCCTGTGTAGTCCATCGAGTTCCGGCCCAGAGGGCGACCAAATGGCCGCCCTCCAGATGGAACCCATAAAGGGTCTTACTTGAGTTCGACCTTCGCGCCAGCCTTCTCGAGCTGACCCTTGATCTTCTCGGCTTCATCCTTGGCAACGCCTTCCTTGACGGGCTTCGGAGCGCCTTCGACCAGGTCCTTGGCTTCCTTGAGGCCAAGACCCGTGATCGCACGGACTTCCTTGATGACTTCGATCTTCTTGTCGCCGGCCGAAGCCAGGACGACAGTGAACTCGGTCTTTTCTTCAGCAGCAGCAGCACCGCCGCCGCCAGCAGCCGGACCAGCAACTGCAACAGCAGCAGCAGCCGAAACGCCCCACTTTTCTTCGAGCATCTTGGCGAGGTCGGCAGCTTCGAGCACGGTCAGGCTCGAGAGATCGTCAACGATTTTCTGTAGGTCAGCCATTGTCTATTTCCTTAAGCGTATTTGGTTCGAACCAGGGTTTGAATGCGAAGGGCGTCAGGCCGCTTCGCTCTTTGAGGCATAGGCCTGAACAACACGCGCGAGCTTCGCCGCGGGAGCTGTCGAGAGCTGAGCGATCTTGGTCGCCGGCGCCACAAGGAGGCCGAGGATCTTCGCGCGCAGTTCGTCGAGCGAGGGCAGCGCGGCCAAGGCCTTGACGCTGTCGACGTTCAGGACGGTTTTACCCATCGAGCCGCCAAGGATGACGAACTTCTCGTTCGCCTTGGCAAATTCGACGGCAACCTTCGGTGCAGCTACCGGATCGTCCGAAGTGGCGATCACAGTCGGGCCCTTCAACAGGGAACCGATGGCAGCAACATCCGTGCCTTCAAGAGCAATTTTGGCGAGACGGTTCTTCGAGACCTTCACCGAGGCGCCAGCCAGCTTCATCTGCGAACGCAGGTTCTGCATCTGGGCAACGGTGAGGCCGGAATAATGGGCGACGACCGCAACGCTGGTGGTCTTGAAGACCCCGTTCAGCGCGTCGACCGCGTCCTTTTTAGCCGCTCTTTCCACAGCAAGCTCTCTCCGGTTGGCGGCCTCTATCGAGATAGGACCGCCGGGTTACACCCACCGTCCCACCTGAACCTGACCTCAAGACCCATGCTCGTTAAAACACATGGTCTAAAGACACGTCGGGCGAGACGATATGATAGCCTGCCCTCCCGAACCGTCCTGGCGAACCAGCATTGGCGCGGGGTGTCGAGGTTCGAACCAAATACGCGTCATGTCGCACAAAACGACATTGGCGAAATCCAGTCTTCACCCGTCTATGCTGGCTGCATCAAGTTTTACGATTAAGCCGTGGATGAAACTTGCGTTTATCTAAGGCGCCAGCAGTCTCGGACAGGATTCAGGATCATCGATAAGCCATCATCAGGCCTATTGGTGACCCCTGCCCGCCTTCCTCAAATCCGCGTCGCGCGTCCCATCCCCGTCGAGCGATCCGTATGGACAGCCTGAAAGGAAAAGTCTCCTGCGATGTGGGTTGTCGGAGTGCGAACACAGACGCGCCAGCTACCAGCCAGCACGCCCGGAAACGGTTGTTTAACGAGTCTTTTTCGTGTTGCCAAGCGCGAAATGCCGATGTGGCATCTTTTCTGCAAGGGAGCCGTTTAGGCGCTCAGAGCGCAAAAGTGGAACCGACTGAACCGACTCCACTTTTGATTGCATCACCCCTTAGGGCAGGCCGCTCCCGCATCGGCCCAGGCCTTGATCAGTTCACCGAACTGCTTCTGGGTGCCCGGCGCCGGGGTCCGGTTGCCACCGGGATGCCAGCCCCAGCCGACCAGTTCGTCTTCGGCCATGTGCTTCACAAGCGCGGCCATGTCCTTGCCGCCATTGCGCTCCTTGTCCTTGATCTGGGTGCAGATCTGGCCAAGCGTCTTGCCCTGCCAGGCCATCTCGATAGGCGCCAGCGCCCACTTCGGATTGCCGGGGACGTTGGCGGCATCGAAGTTGTTCTCGTGGTGGCAGGTGGCGCAAGCGAGACCACCGGCTGCGCCGACACCGCCCTCGCCACGCACGACCAGCGGGATATGCGGCCGCATGCGGTCGGTCTGGGTCGGGCGTTCGGTGGCCGGATGGCAGTTCATGCAGCGCGGCGACTGGATGACCTTGCCGGCTTCCGTAAACAGCGCCACGGCACGCTCGTTCTTGTTCTTGATCTTGGCGAAGGCCGAGACCGACTGCAGCTTGGTCGGATTGCTGACCGCTGCATCGGCCTCCTGGAAGCTCGGCTCCGCGAATGCGAGGAGACCCGCCGCGAGGCCGCCGGCGACCAGCGCCAACATCGAGTTCTTAAACAAGCTCATGCTGAGGCTCCTGGTACGATCGGCAACTGCCGCGGTCTTCCCACTCCGAGTTTCGCCAGCGCGTTGGCAACGGCAGGCCCGAGCGGAGGCACGCCGGGTTCGCCGACGCCTGATGGCTTCTCGGTCGATTTCACGATGACTACTTCAATCTCCGGCATCTCGTTGATGCGCAGCGAACGATAGGTGTCGAAATTGCCGGACACCGGCGCGCCGGCATCCAGCGTCTGTTCCGCATAGAGGATGTGACCGAGGCCGAAGCCGATGCCACCTTCCATCTGCGCGCGGATGATGTCGGGGTTCACGGCGACGCCGCAATCCACCGCGCACCACACCTTGTGCACCTTCGGACCATCGTCGGTCATGGACAGTTCGACTACCTGCGCGACGAAGGTGTTGAAGCTCTCGACCACCGCAACGCCGCGCGCGCGGCCTGCGGGCACCTTGTAGTTCTTCCAGTCGGCGAGTTCGGCGACGGCCTTCAGCGCGCCCGCATGGCGCGGTTTCTTGCTCAGGAGTTCAAGCCGACCTTCGATCGGATCCTTGCCGGCGGCCTCGAGCAGTTCATCGACAAAGGCTTCGACGACATAACCGGTGTGGGTGTGGCCCACCGAGCGCCACCACAACACGGGCACACCGACATCGACCTGATGCATGTCGCAGCGGAAGTTCTCGACGTCGTACGGGATTTCGTTCGAGCCTTCATAGGACGTCGGATCGAGGCCGTCCTTGAACATCATGGACTCGAAGAAGGAGCCCTTCATGATCGACTGGCTGACGATGGTGTCGCTCCAGGCTTCGATCTTGCCGTCGCGCACCGTACCGCGCATGCGGTGGATGCAATACGGCCGATAGTAGCCACCGCGCATGTCGTCCTCGCGCGTCCACACCAGCTTGACCGGCTTGCCCGGTCCGATCGCCTTCGCGACTTCGGCGAGCTCGATGGCCTGATGCGTGCTCTGCTGCGCGCGGCGGCCGAAGCTGCCGCCGGCCAGAAGAACGTCGATCTTCACCTTCTCGATCGGCAGCCCGAGCACCTTGGAGATCGCCATATGGTCAGGCGTCGGAAACTGGCAGCCGTAGCGCGCATAGGCGGTGTCGCCGTCCCATTTCAGATAGGCGTTGAGCGGCTCCATCGCGGCATGGGCCAGATACGGGAAGACGTATTCAACCTCGATCACGCGGCCACCTTTGGCCATCGACTCTTCGAACTTGCCCTCGGCCTTCACGAGTTTGCCGGCCGTCTTCGACAGCCCGCGGAATTGCTGCAGCAGTTCCGCACTGCCACGCTTCTCCGCCTTGCTGTCATCCCACGTGATCTTCAGCGCGTCACGGCCCATCTTCGCGGGCCAGAAACCCTTGGCGTAGACAGCGACGCCATTCGACACCTGCTTGACGTCGACGACACCAGCCACGGCTTTCGCAGCCGTCGCATCGAAGGACGCGACCTTGCCGCCGAATTTCGGCGAACGCGCCACGACCACCGTGAGCATGTCCGGTTCGTTGATATCGAGCGTGTAGAAGGCCTTGCCATTGGTCTTGTCGGCGCTGTCGAGGCGTTTCACGACGCCTTCCTTGCCGATCAACCTGAACTGCGACGGATCCTTCAGTTTCGGATCAGCCGGCACCGGCATGGCCATCGCCTTGTCGGCGAATTCGCCGAAGCGACCTTCATGGCCTGACGCATGCTTGATCACACCGTTATCGACAGTGATCTCGCCCGCCGGCACCTGCCACGCATCGGCAGCAGCCGCGACCAGCATCTGGCGCGCCGCGGCGCCGACCTGTCGCATCTGGATGTAGGAATTGGCGATGGCGGTCGAGCCACCGGTGCCCTGCATGCCGAACGCCAGATTCTTGTAGAGCTGCGGATTTGACGGCGCGTGATCGGCACGCATCTGCGCCCAGTCTGCGTCGAGTTCTTCGGCGACCAAAGTCGCCATGCCGGTGAACGGCCCCTGCCCGAATTCGATGCCCTTGCACAGCACCGTGACGGTGCTGTCGGGCTTGATGATCAGGAAGGTGTTCGGCGCGATATTGACCGACGGCTTTGCCGCCGCCTGCGCGAACAACTTGTCGGCACGGGCAACGTAAGCGCCGAGCACGAGGCCAGCGCTGCCCTTGAGCAGCGTGCGACGGGAGAGTTTGGTGTCATGAACGGTCATGGCTCAACCCTCCAGAGATTTGGCGGCGCCATGAATGGCGGCGCGGATGCGGACGTAGGTGGCGCAGCGGCAGATGTTGCCGTTCATCGCCAGATCGATATCGTTGTCGGTGGGGGTCGGATTGACGCTGAGCAGCGCGGTGGCGCTCATCACCTGCCCGGATTGACAGTAGCCACATTGCGGCACGTCGAGCGCGACCCAGGCCGCCTGCACCGCCTTGGCTTCCTTGGAGTCGAGCCCTTCGATGGTGGTGATTTCGCTGGTGCCGATGGCCGAGACGGGCATTGAACACGAGCGGACGGTCTGGCCGTCCACATAGACCGTGCAAGCACCGCATTGCGCGACCCCGCAGCCATATTTGGTGCCGGTGAGACCGGCCCCATCTCGAATTGCCCAGAGCAGAGGTGTGTTGGGATCGACGTCGACCTGACGGGCCTGACCGTTGATCTTGAGAGTGAACGCAGCCATCGCTGATGTCCTATGTCGTCGAATGTACGCCTACATTCGAGTTGTTCTAAACAGCCGACATCTACATCCGCATTGCGGAATAACCCATTCAATTATTTTTGTACCGCGCGGGAACGAAACTCGCTCTTGCGAAACGGCCCTGCAGACCAGTCGCCAGCTGGTCAGAGTCGCCGCGACGCTTCGATGCCGCTCAGGATGAGATCGATTCCGGCGAGAAAGTCCCTGCGGTCGTCGTGCCCCCGCAAATGTGCAGCCATGCTGCGGGTGAATGCATACGCGTCCGGATCGAGTTGAGACCAGGTGGTTGCGACCGCGTCCAGAAAGTCAGACCTGTCGATTCCTCGCATCCGGCCGAGCTGCCCATTGGCTGCGTTCTGCGCACCGACGCCGAGGATGTAGTTCAGCAACGCACCCACCGTCGCCCACTGTTCCTCGTCAGGCACGCCAAGGGCGCTCACCTGCCGGCCGATGCGTTCGAGTATTCGCACCATGGGCAACTGCCCGGGAGCCCGTGTGAGCGCCGACCCAACCCACGGATGCGCGTCGATCGCGTCGAACATGCCCAGCGCGAGGGTGCGAATGATGGCCTGAGGCGTCGCGCCGACCAGGGGCGCGTTCATCGCGCGGGCGATGATGGCGTCGCAGGCGGCAGTCAGCAGATCGCCCTTGTTGGGCACGTGCCAATAAATAGCCCCGGGACCAGTGGCGAGCCGCTCCGACAGGGCACGGAATGTCAGACCATCTTCCCCGCTGCCGTCCAGGATCGCGATCGACGCTTCGATGATGCGATCCCGGGAGAGCGAGTCTTCGCGTCGTGGGCTGCTGCGAGTTTTCTTGGCCATGTCCCCACCTTGACATAAATGGAACGACGTTCCAATAGAATGGAATGATGTTCCATTCTAGGTCTTGGGGAATGTCCCGGGACAGCCTGCGACTGCGAAGGTGGCGAGATGAATACTCATGTGGCGATTGTCGGCGCGGGGCTCGGCGGGCTGACGCTTGCCCGCGTGCTCCATGTTCACGGTATCGCTGCGACGATCTATGAAGCTGAAGCCGCGGCCGACTCGCGGGCACAAGGAGGCCTGCTCGATATTCACGAATATAACGGGCAGCTCGCGCTCAAGGCTGCGGGATTGTTCGAAGCTTTCCGCGACATCATCATCGTCGGTGCCGACGCCAAGCGGATACGCGACAAGGACGGCAAGCTGCTGTTTGACAGGCCCGACATGGGCAACGGCGGTCGACCTGAGGTGGATCGAGGAGAGCTTCGCCAGATTCTGCTCGATTCCCTTCCTGCCGACACGATCCGCTGGGGACACAAACTTGCAGCGGCGTCTCCACTCGGCGGCGGGCGGCACGCACTGACTTTCTCCCATGGCTCAACAGTCACGACCGATCTCCTCATAGGCGCCGATGGCGCGTGGTCACGCGTTCGTCCGCTTCTTTCAACAGCGAAACCGGCCTATGTCGGCACGTCATTCATCGAGACGTTTCTTTTCGACGCCGACACCCGTCACAAGGCCAGCGCGGAAGCGGTTGGCGGGGGCACACTGATGGCGATTGCACCGGGCCAGGGAATCTTTGCGCACCGACACGCCGATGGAACACTGCAGGGCTACGTGGCCCTGAACAGGCCGGAGGACTGGATTGCCCGTATCGACTTCTCGGACCGGACGAATGCCCTCGCCCGCATCGCTGCAGAATTCGACGACTGGGCTCCGGAGCTGACAGCGCTCATCACCAACAGCGAGGGCGCCCCTATGCTTCGCCCTATCTATGCGCTGCCGATCGAACACCGATGGGATCGCGTAGCCGGCGTGACGCTGCTCGGCGATGCGGCGCACCTGATGTCACCATTCGCCGGCGAAGGCGCCAATCTCGCAATGTATGACGGCGCCGAGCTCGGACGGGCACTTGCCGCCAATCCGGAAAATGTTGAAGCCGCGCTTGTCGCTTATGAAACGGAACTCTTTCCCCGCAGCGCGTCTGTTGCTGCGGAGACCGACCGGAATCTGAAGCTGTTCTTCAACGACAACGCGCCTCGGAGCGTGGTTGACCTGTTCACCAGTTTCCAGATCACCGAATAGCTGCCCTAGACCGCCACCGCGTATGGCAGCCCCTTGCCTGCGTAAAACGCGTCGAGATTGGCAATGACGCAGTCCTGCATCGCCGTGTGCGAGTCGAGTGTGTGACCACCGATATGCGGCGTCAGTACAACATTCGGCAGCACGGTCAGCGCATCGGGTGCATGCGGCTCCTTCTCGAACACGTCGAGGCCGGCGCCGGCGATGGTCTTGTCCGTCAGCGCCGCTGTCAGTGCAGCCTGATCGATCACCGAGCCGCGCGAGATATTCACGACGACGCCATTCGCGCCGAGCTTCTTCAGCATCGCGGCATCGATGATGCGGTTGGTATCGCCCCCTGCCCGCACGGCGATCATCAGCACGTCGCACCATTCGACCAGCGCTTCGAGGCTGGGCTCATAGCGATACGGCACATCATGCTTGCTGCGGCTGTGATAGGCGACGTCGCATTCGAAGGCCGCGACGCGCGATGCGATCTTGCGGCCGATCTCGCCCATGCCATAGACGCCGACCTTGCGACCGGGATTGCCGGGCTGCGGCGACATCAGCGGCGACGGCTTTGCGGAGGACCAGCCGCCTTCGCGCAGATACTGATCCGCCGGCAGCAGACGCCGCGTCACCGCAAGCATGAGGGTCAGCGCGAGGTCGGCCACCGAAGCCGCATTTGCGCCGGGGCTGTTGCCGACCACGATCTTGCGCTCGGCCGCGGCCTTGAAATCGACGCCGTCATAGCCGGTGCCGTAGCAGATGATGGCGCCGAGCGCCGGCATCATGTCCATCACGTCTGCCTTGAGCACCTGACCGCCCGCGGTGATCAGCGCGCGCACGTCTTTCAGTTGGTCAGCGGAAAAGGTCTGCAGCGGTGGCTTGCCTGCAGCGTCTAGTAGGTCGAAGTGCTCGCCGATGCGCACCATTTGGGACTTCGGGAAACGCGAATAGATCAGAACCTTCTCGGCCATCGTGACATTCCTGCTGGGTCAAAGAGCGGAAGACAAAAGAAAGGGCGGAACCGGTTGCCCGATTCCGCCCTGGTTTCTTGCAAGCCTTGTTCCGGCTTAGCCGAGCACGGTGCCCGTCTCAACCTTGACGCCGGGGCCCATGGTCGAAGACACAGCAACGCGCTGCAGATAGGTGCCCTTCGCGCCAGCCGGCTTCGCCTTGGAGACGGCATCGACCAGAGCCTTGATGTTTTCGACGAGCTTCTCTTCCGAGAAAGATGCCTTGCCGATACCAGCCTGCACGATGCCGGCCTTCTCGACGCGGAACTCGACCGAACCGCCCTTGGCACCCTTGACTGCGCCGGTGACGTCCATGGTCACGGTGCCGATCTTCGGGTTCGGCATCATGCCGCGCGGACCGAGCACCTTACCAAGGCGACCGACCAGCGGCATCATGTCGGGGGTTGCGATACAGCGATCGAAATCGATCTGACCGGCCTGGACCTTCTCGAACAGGTCTTCTGCACCGACGACGTCTGCACCGGCAGCCTTGGCTTCTTCAGCCTTCGGGCCACGGGCGAACACGCCGACGCGCAGCGTGCGGCCGGTGCCGTTCGGCAGGGTGACGACGCCACGGACCATCTGGTCGGCGTGACGCGGATCGACGCCGAGGTTCAGCGAAATTTCGATGGTCTCATCGAACTTCGACTTGGCGCGTTCCTTGACCATCTTGATGGCCTCGGCGACCGGATAGAGCTTCTCGCGGTCGATGCCCTCACGGGCCTTCTTCAAACGTTTTCCAATTGCCATGACCGTTTACCCCGCGACCTCGACACCCATCGAACGGGCAGAGCCCTCAACCATCTTCATGGCCGATTCAATGGTGTCGCAATTCAGATCCTTCATCTTCGCTTCGGCGATCTCGCGCACCTGCGCTTTGGTCACCGCGCCGGCCTTGTCACGACCCGGCAGCTTGGAGCCGGAGGTGAGCTTGGCGGCCTTCTTGATGAAGAAGGACATCGGGGGGGTCTTGAGGGCGAAGGTGAACGAACGATCGGCGTAGATCGTGATCACCACCGGGATTGGGGTGTTCTTTTCTTCCTTCTGCGTCTGCGCGTTAAACGCTTTGCAGAATTCCATGATGTTCAAACCGCGCTGACCAAGCGCGGGACCGATCGGGGGCGAAGGGTTCGCCGCACCGGCCGGCACCTGAAGCTTCAGGTATCCGGTCACTTTCTTTGCCATGTGTCACTCCTGTTGTGCCGGTCATCGACCGGCTGTTTCAGGTTTCGTGGTTCGGTCGACAAGCGGTTGGCAACCGCCCTCTTCCTCCCACGGCCTTAGAAACGCGAGGCGAACCTCACGCTATTGCGATCAGACCTTTTCGACCTGACCGAATTCCAGTTCGACCGGCGTGGCGCGGCCGAAGATCGACACTGCGACCTTCACGCGCGAGCGTGCTTCGTCGATTTCCTCGACGACGCCGGAGAACGACGCGAACGGACCATCGGCCACCTTCACGTTCTCGCCGATCTCGAACGACACCGACGCCTTCGGGCGCTCCACACCTTCCTGCACCTGGTGCAGAATGCGCATGGCTTCGGCTTCCGAAATCGGCATCGGCTTGTTTTCCGCGCCGAGGAAGCCCGTGACCTTCGGGGTATTCTTGATCAGATGAAACGCTTCGTCGGTGAGCTGCATCTTCACCAGCACGTAGCCCGGGAAGAACTTGCGCTCGGCGTCCATCTTGCGACCGCGACGTATTTCAGTGACCTTCTCGACCGGAACCAGAATCTGTTCGAACAGGTCTTCCAGGCCACGCTGCTTGGCCTGTTCCTTGATCGACTCCATCACCTTCTTTTCGAAATTCGAATAGGCGTGAACGATGTACCAGCGCATGCTCATAATTCTGTTCCGTCAGTGCATCGTGAGCAAAAAGGCGACGAGGTAGCGGATGACCTGATCCGCCGCAAAAAAGAAGATCGACGACAACGCCACCATGACGAAAACCATGATGGTCGTGATGGTCGTCTCGCGTCGCGAGGGCCACGTGACCTTGTTGGTCTCGGTGCGCACTTCCTGCAGGAATTTGAACGGGCTGAACGCCATCGTTATGTGATCCGCATCCGTCGTGAGACGATTGAATTGGTTTCAGAATCCGAACAGCCCTCTTGCGCCCAACCCTTTATTCAAGGATGAGCCGCCAAGCGGGCTCGTTCGTTCGGGGATTTGCCGCGTCGGATATCCGGTCACCGGGCCGACAGCGAGTGCAGCTTCCTACTTCGGACCGGACCAAAGGTCAAGGTATCCGGGCCGGACCGGCGGGAACCCTTCCCGCCACCGGATACCAGCTGGATCAGCGCCCGCCCACCCCCGGCGACGGTTTGCCGACCGCCGCACGGACGTGCCGGACGACGTGATCGGCGACGATGGCGTGGCCCTCCGCGGTCGGGTGCACCGCCCCGCTATACATGGCCGCATAGACCGGCTGCAGGATGTCGAACTGGGTAAAGCCCGTTGCATGCACGTTTGCGGTCAGAAACGCATCATTCGGGGTCCGGAACAGGCGCCAGCGGGACGCATAGGGCAGATAGGCCGCCGGGGAATACGGCGTAAACTCCTCCTTGCCGATCCAGCGCCGCGGCATCGCCATCGCCTCGCCGTCCGCCTGCGGCCGCTTTGGATCGCGCGCACAGAGCCCGCGTTTAGCGAATTCGCTCTGGTGATCGGTGATGAGCTGGAAGCCGGTTCCGGCACCGGTGGCCAGGGCCGGGCAGCCCCCGCCCCGTCCGTTGGTGATGCAGGCGGTCCGGGCGAAGAAATCGTTCAGAAAGCTGACCGTCTCGGCCAGCCGTTCGCGCGACAGCACCAGCTTCTTGTGGACGTCGAGGCCGAGCGTCGGCTGCGCGCCGCACAAGGCCCCTGTCTCGTCGAACTGGATCGGCTCGTAAGCCGTCTGCAGGACCTTCGCGGGCGCCACGCCAAAGCCGTCGCGCAAGGCATCGCGGAGCGCCACCATGCGCTCGTCGAGCTGCTCCATGTAAGCGCGCGAAACTTGCGGCGAGAACCGGATCTGCTTGCCGAGCAGGTTCGCGATCGGTGCGAGATCGCCGGCGGATTCGGTCATCGCATAGACCATCAGTGGCGAGAAGCCGACATCGTTGCCGCCGATCGACAGCAGCAGTGTGTCGATCGGACGCTTGCGCTCATTCGGCGCACACCAGGATTTTGTCACCGGCATATTGGCGACCTGCACGCTGCCGCTGGCATAGGTCGGCAGATTGTAGGTCGCACGCTGCGTGCGGCCCGCGGGGCTTTTGCAGATGAGATCGGCGAGTTGATCGAGCTGCGAACGCACCATCGCGTTGCCCGCGCCCTCACGCGCCTTCTTCTCGAGGAACAGACCTTCGGTCACCTCGGAGCCGGTACAGGCCAGGCTGACCAGCGTGATCGACCGGTGCGGATTTTCCAAACTGAGTTGCAGCCCGACGCGAAACGGATAGCCGTATTGCGAGCGGTGGCAATCGGGGCTGAGCCAGCGCGGATTGGCGGCATTGAACGCCTTGTCGAACTGCGCCGATGCGAGCGGGAAATAAAGCTCCTGCTCCTCGTCGGCGAGCTTGCGCCGCGGCAGGTTTTTGTAGTCGAAACTTCCCACCGGTGCAGCGGGGGTCAATTTCTGCAGCGACTTGGCGGTGCTGCGTGTCGCCATCTCCTCACGCATCAGGGTGGGATCGTAGACCATCTCGCGGACGGCGCTGAATGTCACCGGAACGTCCGGATTGCTTTCGCCCGAGGCAAAAGAATCGCCGAGCGCGACGATGAACAGATCCTCGACGACGACCTGCGGGTCGTTCAACGTACGACCGTCGGGCAATTTGACCTGGACCGATGCACCGGACAGGCTGCGATCGACGGCATAAGGCAGGCGCGTGATCTTGAGCGGTGTCGCGCAGGATTGCGTTGTGGTCTCGGTCCTGCTGCCCGGCCGCCGCGGCGTCCAGCTCCAGACGCAATCATATGCGCCAGCTTCGGCAATGCGCTCGGGCGACAGCCGGATCAGCACAGTATGCGCATCCGGCAGTACGTAATCTTCCTTGGCCGTGCCCCACGAATAACGCCGGTCGCAACTCGCGAGATAGCGGCCCTGCCGGCTGTCGTAACAGACGGCGTCGATGGTCTGCGACGCCCAGCCGAGACGCGAGCGATCGTAGCGCGCCCGCGCGGTGTCAGCGCAACTGGTCGGGCTGGTCATGTCGCGGCAATCGGGATCGTTCAGCCGCCGCTCGGTGCGCCACACCACATCGGCGGGCGGCAGCACCATCTCGTTGCGCGCAGCGGGATAGCCGCGCTCATACATCGCGAAGGATGCGGCATTCTTGAAGAAGCGAAATGGACTTTCCACCTGCCAGAGCAGATCGGCGGCATGAGCGCCATGACTCAATGACAAATGTCCAAAGGACGACAACAGTAACGTCGTGGCCCCCACGACGAACGTCACAAGTAATTTCATTCTCGACTTCCGGCTGAATTCCCAACGGGTGTGTCGCACGCGCGGCAAGCCAGGTTCATCGCCGCGACCGCACGCCGCAGGGACGCAGCGCAACGGAAACGCGGGGAGCAGCACGATCGCGCATGATTGGCAAAGCCGATGTCGGACATGGCCATCAGCCTATTGAGCAAATTGCCCCGCGGATCGTCAGATTCCATTAACCCCGCGGCCAGACTAAAACGCGAGAAGCTACCCAGGTACTCCAGTAAGTGGATGTATTAGCAGACCTAAATGTTTTGATCGGCAGATTGCTTGTTTGATCGGCAATGCAACGGGCATCAGCGAATGACCAGCATCACCACCCTGTTCGAGGGAACCGACGCCTCCACGAGAAACCTCCGCAAGGATTCGGCATTGCGGATCGCGCGGCGCCGGACCGCCTATATCGCGCAGGCGTCGAGCTATCTGATCGATGCCGCGATCCTGCTGCTTTACGCCATGATCGGCGTGACCACCGTGGCGACGGGGGTCGTGTATCTGGCCATCAGGCTCGCTGTGGTCGGCATTGCTGCCTATCTCTCGGAGATCCAGGTCAACGACCGTTTCAAGGACCCGTACCTCACGGTCCCTCTCTCCATCGTCAGCATCATCGTCCAGATCGGCGCGATCTATCTCGTGCCGCAGATCGGCTTCTACTTCATCTCCATCATTTTCGTCGTGCTCGGCTTCGCCGCACTGCGCATGAGTGCGCGCCAGACCGGCATTGTCTGGTCCACCGCAACGCTGGGCCTCGCACTGCTTTTCCTGATGACCGACAAGCCGATCGGCATTCCCATGGCCACCGCGACAGAACGCGCTCTGGCGCTGGCCTGTTTCGTCAGCGCACTTGGCCGCTGTGCCAGCGCCGGCCTCTACGGCAGCTCGATGCGCGAACTGCTGTATCGTCGCAGCAACGACCTCGCGGCCGCCAATGCGCGGATCGAGGAACTCGCCCAACTGGACGAACTCACCGGCGCGTTGAACCGGCGCTACATCATGAAGTGCCTGAACGACGAGATCGCCAAGGCCCAGCGCAACGCCACAACCTGCTGCATCGCGATCATCGACCTCGATCACTTCAAGAAGATCAACGACTGCTTCGGTCATCCCGTCGGCGACGAAGTGCTGCGCGCCTTTGCCATCTCGGTCTTCGCCAATATCCGCACCATCGACAGGTTCGGCCGTCAGGGCGGCGAGGAGTTTCTGCTGATCCTGCCGGACACCGACATTGATCTTGCGATCCAGACGCTTGATCGATTGCGCGGCCTGATCACGGAACTGAACTGGTCAGCGATTGCGCAGAATCTGACTCTGACGATATCCGCCGGGATCAGCGCCATCAGGCCCAATGATACGCCGGAAGACATTTTGGCGCGCGCCGACCTTGCGCTCTACAGAGCCAAGGATACCGGCCGTGATCGCGTGGTGGCAGCGCCGCAAAAGCGGCAGTTCAGCTGACTGGGCAGCAGAAACCCCGCCTGAAAAGCACGCTCAGGTTAAAATATATCGATATTTCAAAGGCTTAAAATGGCAGGGGCGGTAGGGCTCGAACCTACGACAACCGGTTTTGGAGACCGGTACTCTACCAACTGAGCTACACCCCTACAGGAAAACGGCGCACCGTCATTTCCGCGCCGTTTGAAGCATATGCGACGCCTGATTTGCAAGAGGCGAAGCGCCCCCTCCGAAATCAAATCCCGCCGGAATCAAAACGGCGGGCAAGGGAACTGTCCCCTGCCCGCCGCCTGTATCGATTACTCGATGATGCTAGCGACGACGCCTGCACCGCAGCCAAGTGCGGTATACCGCACTTGGGCTCATTTTCTTTAGGTTGGACCTTTCGGCGTTGTTGCGTCGATCATTCAATGATCGATGCAACCACTCCGGCTCCAACCGTGCGGCCGCCTTCACGGATGGCGAAGCGCAGCTTTTCTTCCATCGCGATCGGCACGATCAGGTGCACTTCCATGGCGATGTTGTCGCCCGGCATCACCATTTCGGTGCCTTCCGGCAGGTGCACAACACCGGTCACGTCGGTGGTGCGGAAGTAGAACTGCGGACGGTAGTTGGTGAAGAACGGCGTGTGACGGCCACCCTCTTCCTTGGTCAGAATGTAAGCCTCGGCCTTGAACTTGGTGTGCGGCTTCACCGAACCCGGCTTGCACAGCACCTGGCCGCGCTCGACGTCTTCACGCTTGGTGCCGCGCAGCAGCGCGCCGATGTTGTCGCCGGCCTGGCCCTGATCGAGCAGCTTGCGGAACATTTCAACGCCGGTGCAGATCGTCTTCTGCGTGGCGCGGATGCCGACGATTTCGATTTCCTCGCCGACCTTGACGATGCCGCGCTCGACGCGGCCGGTCACGACCGTACCACGGCCCGAGATCGAGAACACGTCTTCCACCGGCATCAGGAACGGCTGGTCAACCGGACGCTCCGGCTGCGGGATGTAGCTGTCGACATTCTTCATCAGTTCGAGAATGGCGTCGTGACCGAGCTTCTGGTCCGAGTTTTCGAGAGCGGCCAGCGCCGAACCCTTGATGATCGGAATGTCATCGCCCGGGAAGTCGTACTTCGAGAGCAATTCGCGGACTTCCATTTCCACGAGCTCGAGCAGTTCCGGATCGTCGACCATGTCGCACTTGTTCAGGAACACGACCAGCGCGGGAACGCCGACCTGGCGCGCCAGCAGGATGTGCTCGCGGGTCTGCGGCATCGGGCCGTCGGCAGCCGACACGACCAGGATGCCACCGTCCATCTGCGCGGCGCCGGTGATCATGTTCTTCACATAGTCGGCGTGGCCGGGGCAATCGACGTGCGCATAGTGGCGGTTGGCGGTCTCGTATTCGACGTGTGCCGTCGAAATGGTGATGCCGCGGGCCTTTTCCTCGGGCGCCTTGTCGATCTGGTCGTAAGCGGTGAACGTGGCACCGCCCGTCTCTGCCAGCACCTTCGTGATCGCCGCCGTCAGCGACGTCTTGCCGTGGTCGACGTGACCGATCGTACCAATATTGCAGTGCGGCTTGTTACGTTCAAATTTTGCTTTGGCCATAGATCCACCTGTTAAGCCACGCCCGTGCGCAGCACCAAACCGGCGGCTGGTTACAAGGGAAAACGGCCCTGTTCAAGCCCGAACTTCTGGGCCAAGCTCGTCCAACCATGCCGGCGAGCCCCCCTATGTAAGCCGGCAAATGACAAGATCAATCAAAGCACTATCGGGAGCCCCCATGAACGCCCAAACTGCCGCAAAACACGCCATTTCCCTCGAGACCCCCGAGCTGCCGCAGGCCCGGCCGGAAACGCTGGGATTGTCATCAAACCGTCTTCAAATCATGTCGGACGCGTTCAAGCGCGAGATCGACAAGGGCACCACGCCGGGCGTCACCATGCTGGTCTCCCGCCGCAGCCAGATCGGCTATTTCGAGGCCTTCGGCAAGCAGACCCCGGACGGCGGGACCGCCATGTCGCGCGATAGTCTGTTCCGCATCTTCTCGATGACCAAGCCGATTGTCTCGCTGGGCATCATGCAGCTGGTCGAGAACGGCCACATCCTGCTCAACGATCCCCTCGCCAAATACATCCCCGCATTCGCCGACACCAAGGTCGGCGTCGAGCGCAACGGCGCGCTCGAACTGGCGCTGCCTGTTCGACCGATCACGATCCAGGACCTGCTGCGCCACACCTCGGGCATCTCCTATGAGATCACCGGCAAAGGCATGGTGCAGCGGATGTACCAGAAGTCGAACCTGCGCAATCGCAACATCACCAATGAAGAACACGCGACAATCGTCGCCGGCCTGCCGCTGATCTGTCAGCCCGGCTCTGAGTGGAATTACAGCCGCTCCACCGACATTCTCGGCCGCGTCATCGAGGTCGTGGCCGGCAAGTCGCTGGGCAACTATCTCACCGACAACATTCTGGCGCCGCTGCAGATGGCCGAGACCGGCTTCCACACAGCAAGCACGAACAAGGACCGTATCGCGCAGCCCTTCCCCACCGATCCCTGGACCGGCGAGAAAGTCGCGCTGTTCGATCCGCTCGAAATTCCGAAGATGGAATCCGGCGGCGGCGGACTGGTATCGAAGACCATGGACTATGCGCGCTTCTGCCAGATGCTGCTCAACGGCGGCACGCTGGACGGTACCCGCGTGATCGGCAGCCGCACGCTGCACCTGATGGCGTCCAATCACCTCAGCCCTAACGTGAAGCTGGAGACACATCTCGTACCGCCCGGCCACAGCTTCGGCCTCGGCTTCGCCGTACGCACCGACGATGGTCATGCGCCCTATGCGGGATCGAAGGGTCAGTTCTTCTGGAGCGGCGTCGCCGGCACGTTCTTCTGGATCGATCCGCAGGAAGAACTGTTCGCGGTGTTCATGTCGCAGGGCCCCGGCCAGCGGGAGTATTTCAGGACGCTGATCCGGAGCCTGGTCTACGCGGCGGTGGAGTGACGACGAAGTCGTCATTCCGGGGCGTGGCCGGCAATTGCCGGACACGAACCCGGAATCCCGACATGGCCTGGCGCTGTCGGAGACTCCCACGTCGAGGTTCCGGGTTCGCGGCCGCCGCCTTCGGCGACATCCTCGCCCCGGAATGACGAGATTGATCTCAGCTAATCGTCGCGCCGCCGTCGATCACCATCGTCTGGCCGGTCATGAAATTCCCGGCTGCAGATCCCAGGAACACTGCAGCGCCTGCGATTTCATCGGGGATGCCGATGCGCAGCAGCGGCGAGCGTGCGGTGGAGGCCTTGAGGTTCTCCGGATTATCCCACAGCGCTTTGGCAAAGTCGGTCTTGATGAGGCCCGGCGCGATGCAGTTCACGCGGACATTGAACTTGCCGTATTCGCAGGCGAGATTGCGCGCGAGCTGCATGTCGGCGGCTTTCGAGATCGCATAGGCGCCCAGGATCGTCGAGCCCTTCAACCCGCCGATCGACGACACGATGATCACCGAGCCGTCCTTGCGTTCGATCATATCCGGCACGACCATGCTGGTCAGCCAGTTGTTGGCGACAATGTTGTTGTCGAGAATCTTGCGGAACTGATCGTCGGAAATGCCGGCCAGCGGCCCGTAATACGGATTCGACGCAGCGTTACACACCAGCACGTCGATCTTGCCGAAAGCCTTCTTGCTTTCGTCGACGAGGTTCTGCAGGTTTTCCTTGCTGGAGATATTCGCGGCGATCGCCACCGCCGTCCCCGCGCCGAACTGCGCGTTGACCTCCGTCGCCACCTCGTCACAGACGTCCTGCTTGCGCGACGAGATCACCACCTTGGCGCCGTGCTCCGCCATGCGCTCGGCAATGGCGCGGCCGATGCCGCGCGTCGAGCCGGTGATGACGGCAACTTTTCCGGTCATGTCGAACAGGTTCATGTGTGTTTCTCCCTAGTTTTTTCTGTTTGAGTTTTCCTCCGTCATTGCGAGGAGCGAAGCGACGAAGCAATCCAGTCCTTCTTGTTGACGAAAAGAACTGGATTGCTTCGTCGCCAAGAGGCTCCTCGCAATGACGGCTATGACTAAGCCAGTTTCGTCGGCGTCACTTCCGGCCCCGCCGGCTGATGCATCGCTGCATGCGACGGATCGGCGATCCATGGCTGCTGGTTGACCATCGGGATGCGCCAGCCGCTGTGGCCGTCGCTGGCGAGATGATCGAGCCGCGTCACCGAACAGTTGTCGATGGTGAAAGCGAGGCCGCGATCCGGCTGATCGTTGAGCGCAAGGCCGATGGCGGCCTTGATCGTGCCGCCATGCGCGACCGCAATGATATCCTTGCCGGCGTGCTCGACATTGATCCGCTCGATGCCACGGCGGACGCGGTTGTAGAGATCCATGAAACTTTCGCCATTCGGCGATGGCTCATCGATGGGCGCGAACCAGTAGCTGCCGACATTGATGGGACGGCTGGCGAAGAACGCCGCGCGGTTCATGCCCTGCCAGTCGCCGAGATGCTGCTCGGCGAAATCCGCTTCATGCGGCATCGCGTCGGGCTTCGGAAATCCTGCGGCCCAGATCGCACTCGCCGTCTGATGCGTGCGCTTGAGATTGCTGGCGACCCAGACGGCATTGCGTGGCAGGATCTTGCCGACCGCATCGAACACCACGCGGTCGCTGCAGTCGCAGTCCATGTCCTTCTGGCCGTAGATGTTGCCGCCGTCACTCCGCACCGGGGCGTGTCGCACCCACCACCACCGCGTCGCCGTCACACCTTGAGGGACTGTATGCTGCGCCACGAACGGTTTCTCGGCGTTGGACATCGTGACCACCCTTCAATACTGTTTCATCCGTCCTACGTCAGAGCGCGAAGCGCCTCAAGCATCTTCGCAGCTTGGCACGCATCATTGAATTCCATATGGCGGCACGCCGCACAAAAAACATACAGGGAGAGAGTTATGGGCCGCCTCGCAGGCAAATCCGTCATCATCACCGGCGCAGGCAGCGGCATCGGCCGCGCCGCAGCGCAATTGTTCTCGCTGGAAGGCGCCAAGCTCATCATCGTCGACCGCAGCGAGAGCGTGCATGAGACAGCCAAACTCGTGAGCGATGCCGGCGGCACCATTGAAGCGATCACGGCGGATGCCGGTTCCGAGAGCGATGTGAAAGCCTTCATCGACAAGGCCGTGTCCAAATACGGCAAGCTCGATGCGATCTGGGCCAACGCCGGCGTGTCGGGCGGCCTCGTGCCGCTGCTCGAACAGACCGTCGAGCAATGGCAGGAAATCCTGCGCATCAATCTGATCGGGCCGTTCCTCGCAATCAAGCATTCCATGCCGCATATGGTGAAACAGGGCCACGGCTCCATCGTCCTCACCGCCTCTGTCGCAGGCCTGAAATCCGGCGCGTCCGGCCATCCCTATGCGTCGAGCAAGGCCGGCGTCATCAGTCTGGTGCAAACCACCGCCTATTCGCTCTCCGGCACCGGCGTGCGCATCAATGCGGTATGTCCCGGCCTGATCGAGACCGGCATGACCAAGCCGATCTTCGACAATGCGAAAGAACGGGGCACCCAGGGCAAGATCGGCCAGCTCAATCCGCTGAAGCGCGCCGGCCAGCCGCATGAACTTGCGGCGATGGGACTGTTTCTGGCGAGCGACGACGCGTCCTATGTGAATGGCCAGGCGATCCCGGTGGACGGCGGCCTCACGGCGTCGATGCCTTACGCGGGCAAACCAATCTAAGACGGAATGCGGGATGGGTTTGGCTTCGCTCAACTCGTCCTGCGATCCAGAACAACTGCTGCACGCGTCGCCCGCGGGGCGGCCAGCACAGCAAGCGCCGAGGCCACCTGAATGGCGACGCCGATGAAAATCGGTGTCGCGTAGCCGCCCGTAAGGTCTCGCAGAAGCCCCATGGTTGCCGGCCCACACGCATTGATCACGCCGGCAATTCCGATGGACAGCCCGAGCACCACGCTGAACGCGTTCGACGGGAATTCGCGCTGAACGATTAGCGCCGGCAGCGTGATCAGATTGCCCATCGAAAAGCCGAACACCGCACAGGCAAGGAATAGCCCGGTCGTGCTGGTCGATAATCCCAATACGCTCAGTGCCGCAGCCTGGCTGAGGATCGATACCGCGGCAGCGCGGCGTGGGTCGACGCGGTCGGCAACGAGACCAAGCGTAATGCGCCCGACCAGCGACATGGCCGTTGTGAGCGAGACCGCGCCGCCCGCCGACTGAAATCCGATTACCGGCGTCAGGATCGATATCTGATGCACGATGAACGCAACCTGCACCAGGATTGCGAACGCGAATGGTGCGGTCAAGCTCCAGAAGCCGGGATCGCGCAGGAGGTCTGCACGTGACAATGGCGGAGCCGCATGTACAGCTTCGGCAATCCGCCGTTCCCCTGCGCGCGGGAATCGAACCATGATTGCCACGACCGGCACGAGCACGATGGCCAACACGGCGGCAGCGATATCCAGCGCGTGACGAAATCCGGTCGCTTCGACCAGCAGGACCAGACCGGGCATCAACAAGATGCCACTGAACGTCGCCCCGGTGAAGGTGAGACTGATCGCCAGGCCGCGCTTGCGGTCGAACCACGCACCGACGATCGCCGCAGCGGTGATCGTCCCGAGGCCGACCCAGGCCAGCGCGAGCACGACAAAGCCCGTATAGAGATGCAGCAGGGAGTCCGCCGATGCCAGCAATACAAGACCTGTCGCAAGCGCGGCGACGCCCGCAAGGACCAGGCTGCGCGGCCCGATCCAGCGCAACAGATCGCTGACGAACATCGATAGCAGGGAGCCCAGTACGAGACAGAGCGTACTTCCCGTTGCGATTAGCCTGGTCGGCCAATCGTTGAGGCGGCGGAGTTCGGCGACATAGATGCCCTGCCCGTACAGGCCGAAACCGAAGATCGAGATCTGGACCAGAAACAGGGCGGCAACAATCCGCCAGCCCATATAGCGCAACGACGTCTCGTCAGCCGGATCGGTCTCGGCCATCGCATGCGTTTGCATTTCCCCACCGCCGCGCTCAATGCGTCCCCATAGAACGCTACCTATGATTGCGGCGCCATGCCATCGCTGCGTATCGGATGGCGGTCAAGAAATAACGCAGACAGTTACAATCCGTCAGGCGGAGCGTTCGACGAATTCGTCGCCAGCAAGTGGTCGCGCACGCGCTCGCGGTGGAATGTGTAGATGCCGGACAGCACGATCACGCTCGCGCCGAGCACCATCATGGCGTCGGGCACATCACCGAAGACCAGATAGCCCAGCAGCATCGCGTAGAGCATCTGCGAATAACGCATCGGCGCGACCGACGAGACGTCGCCGACGCGCAGCGCGAGGATGACGCACTGGAATCCGATCAGCGTCATCACCGCCGCCAGCGCCAGCAAAGCGAGCGAATGAAACGATAGCGCAGTCCAGTCCCCGTGCAGCAGGGTGAACACTGCCCCTGCCAGAGTCACCGCAACGGCGGTGAGAAAGGTGACGAACAGCGTGGGAATTTCGGCCGGAATGCGTTTGGTGACGAGATCGCGCGTGGCGTAGAACAATACCGACAGCAGCGCCACCAACGTGAACTGGCTGAACCCCTCGGCGCCCGGCCGCACGATGATCAGCACGCCGGCGAAGCCCGCGGCAATCGCCAGCCATCGGCGCCACCCCACCGGCTCGCCCAGGATCAGCACGGCGCCGCAGGTCATCACCAGCGGCAGCGATTGAACGATGGCGGTCACATTGGCGAGCGGCAGCGCGCTGACCGCGACCAGGAACAGCGCCGAGCCGCCGATCTCCCCGGAGATGCGCAGCGCCACCGACGGCACGAACAGCAGCTGCAGCGGCCGTAGCACGCCCTGATGCACCGCCAGCGCACCGATCATGACGCTGGCAAACAGCCCGCGCAGCATCATCACCTGGCTGAAATGCATCTGCACGGTCAGAAATTTGGCGATCGCGTCGTTGACGCTGAAGGTTGCCATGGAGACAGCCATCAGCAAGCTGCCGCGCAGATTGGGAGAGAGAGGCAAGACAATCCTGGGTGAGTTACGGTCAGAGCAGACAGGCTCCGAACAGAGCAAGACTCAGGCCAAATGATTGCGCTTCATGTGCACGAAGACGGACGCGCGAGCCAGATGGTTCACGCGTCCCTGCCATTCACTGCGCGCCGGACTGATGGCCCGGCGCCAAGCCTACAACCCATCCGGCGGCATGCTCGGCGCACTGGCCGCCGGCAACCGGTTGCGAACACGCTCGCGATGAAATGCATAAAGACCGGACAGCACGATCACCGACGCGCCGAGAACCATCGGGCCGTCCGGCACATCGCCGAACACGAGGTAGCCAAGCAACATGGCCCACAGCAGTTGCGAATACCGGAACGGCGCAACAGCGGAGATATCGCCGGCGCGCAGTGCCAGGATCACACACTGATATCCAATCAGCACCAGCACAGCGGCGAGCGCCAGCAGGCCAAGCGACCGGTTCGAGGGCGGCGTCCAGCCGCCCAGCGGAACAAGCAGGATGGCGCCAACGATCGTCACGACGATCGTCGTCAAAAACGTGACGAACAGTGAAGGGATTTCGGCCGGAATGCGCTTGGTCGCGAGATCGCGCACGGTACAGAACGCGACCGACAACAGCGCCAGCAGCGAAAACTGGTTGAAGCCCTCCATGCCGGGCCGGACCACAATGAGAACGCCGACGAAGCCCGCAGCGATCGCCAGCCAGCGCCGCCAGCCCACCTGCTCACCGAAGATGAGTGCCGCACCGAGCGTGATCGCGAGTGGCAGCGATTGAAAGATCGACGATACGTTTGCAAGGGGCAGATGTGCGAGCGACGCCAGAAAAGTCACGGTGCCGCCGATCTCGCCGAATACGCGCAGCGCCACAGACGGCACGAACAGGATGCGCAGCGGACGCAGGGCCTTCCGCTGGGTGGCGAGCGCGCCGATCAGCACGACGGCGAACAGACCGCGCACCAGCATCACCTGGCCGAAGTTCATGTGCAGCGTCAGGAATTTCGTGAGCGCGTCGTTGAGGCTGAAGCCGGCCATGGCTATGGCCATCAGCACGCTGCCGCGAAGACTGGGAGAGAGAGACAAGTGCGTTTCCAGGTCGATCGACGCAGCAGCACTTGCTGCGGCCGGCCCTCTTGGCGGGGCATCTCTGAAGCGATCATGAAAGAGGCGCGATCCCCAATCGGTCGCGCCTCTTCAATCGTTTATTTCGCGCCCGCGAGCTGTGCGTATTTCCACGACGCTTGCGCCAGCGGCACGGTGCGCTTGGCGGATTCCATCGCCTTGGCGGAGGATGCGGTGCCGTCGCGCACGCGGCCGGCAATGCCCTGCAGAATGCCGGTGAGCCGGAACAGGTTGTAGCAATAGTACCAGTTCAGATCCGGCACGGTCTTGCGGCCGGCCTTCTCGCAATAGATTTTCGCGGCTTCATCCATAGTCGGGATGTTGAGCGCCTTGAAATCGAGCCCGTCGAGGCCCGGCATGATCCACTGCATCAAAAGATAAGTGAAGTCGGCCATCGGATCGCCCAATGTCGACAACTCCCAGTCGAGCACCGCCTGCACCTTCGGCTGCGTCGTATGGAACACCATGTTGTCGATGCGATAGTCGCCATGCACCACCGACACCCGCTCCTGCTCCGGCACGGAGGTCGGCAACCATTCGATCAGCCGTTCCATTTCCGGAATCAGCTGCGTCTCCGAAGCGCGGTACTGCTTGGTCCAGCGATCGACCTGACGCGAAAAGTAATTGCCGGGACGGCCGAAATCGCCGAGCCCGATTTTCTCGGGATCGTAGCTGTGCAGTTGCGCCAGCGTCTCGATCTTCGCCGTGAAGATCGCGCGGCGATCTTCCTTCGGCACCATTGGCAGCGCCGGATCCCAGAAGATCCGGCCGTCTTCCATCGACATGATGTAGAACGCCGAACCGATGACATTGTCATCGGTGCAGAGTGCGTAGGCCTTGGCGACCGGGAAGCCCTGCTTGCCGAGCGCCGCGATCACCTTGTATTCGCGATCGACGGCGTGCGCCGATGGCAGAAGCTTGCCGAACGGCTTGCGCCGCATCACGTAGGATTGCTTCGGCGTATTCAGCCGATAGGTCGGGTTGCTTTGTCCGCCCTTGAACTGCAGGACGGTCAGCGGCCCCTCATAGCTTTCCACATGCTCGCGCATCCAGGCCTCGAGGCTCATCTCGTCGAAGCGATGCCGCTCCTCCACTGGCCTCGTGCCGTTATACTCGTCGTCGCGCTTCACACCATCGGTCACGTCAGTCTCCGCTTAGCGTTTCTTAGTGCTTTGCCTCATTGGCATACTTGCGCAGTTCGAGCCGCGCAATGGCACGGTTGTGCACCTCGTCCGGACCGTCGGCGAGACGCATGGTGCGCATCGACGCATAGTCACGGGCGAGACCCGCATCGTCGGACACGCCGGCGGCGCCGTAAGCCTGGATCGCGTTGTCGATGATCTTCAGCGCCATGTTGGGGCCGGAGACCTTGATCATCGCGATTTCGAGCTGGGCGGTCTTGTTGCCGACCTTGTCCATCATGTCGGCGGCCTTGAGGCAGAGCAGACGGTTCATCTCGATATCGGTGCGGGCTTCGGCAATGCGCTGCTCCCAGATCGAATATTCGATGATCTTCTTGCCGAAGGCGGTGCGCGACGACAGCCGGCGCACCATCTTCTCCAGCGCCTCTTCGGCCTTGCCGATGGTGCGCATGCAATGATGGATGCGGCCCGGACCGAGACGGCCCTGCGCGATCTCGAAGCCGCGGCCTTCGCCGAGCAGGATATTGCTGGCAGGAACGCGGACATTGTCCAGCTTCACCCGCGCATGGCCGTGCGGTGCATCGTCGAAGCCGAACACCGGCAGCATCTTCTCGATCGTCACACCCTTGGCATCGCGCGGCACCAGGATCTGCGACTGCTGCTGATGCTTCGCCGCGCTCGGATCGGTCTTGCCCATCACGATCATCACGGCGCAGCGCGGATCGCCCATGCCCGACGACCACCACTTGGTGCCGTTGATGACGTATTCGTCGCCGTCGCGCTTGATCGAGGTCTCGATATTGGTCGCGTCCGACGACGCGACATCCGGCTCGGTCATCAGGAAGGCGGAGCGGATCTCGCCGTTCATCAGCGGCTTCAGCCACTTCTGCTTATGCTCTTTCGAGCCATAGCGCATGAACACTTCCATATTGCCGGTGTCCGGCGCGGAGCAGTTGAACACTTCCGAGGCCCAACCGATATGGCCCATCTGTTCGGCGAGCAGCGCATATTCCAGATTGCTCAGTCCCGCGCCGTGGAATTCGTCGTCTTCATGCGACGACGGCGGCATGAACATGTTCCACAGGCCTTCGGCCTTTGCCTTCTTCTTCAATTCCTCGACGATCGGGATCACCTTCCAGCGCTCGCCCGCTTCGTCCTGCTGACGATAGATCGGCACGGCAGGGCGGACATGCTTGGTCATGAAGGAGGACACGCGCTCGAGCCATTCGCGCTGGCGGTCCGACATATTGAAATCCATGGGGCGATCCTCGCGTTTTTTAGAATTGTTGGCGGCACTGTTGTCCCGTCGCTGGATCACCGCAAGAGCAAATTTGTCTCTGCTGATGCGGCACAGATCCGCGCGGGGGCGATGGCGTTGAGCAGATGCAATATGCCATCAGGCGCACATTGACATTTCCCGACGCTCAAACGATAGTTTCATACACGCGTTTGAAATGCAATGACCCCGATCCGCGCCGCTTGCATGGGGCCATGTTGCAAAAGGACCGTTTTGATCAGGACGATCGCATGGCAGCAGACCACACACGGACGGCGATCATCACCGCAGCCGAACGGCTCTATGCCGAACGCGGCTTCGCGGATGTGACCATGCGCGACATCGTGGCTGCGGCCGACGTCAATCTCGCGGCGGTGAATTATCATTTCGGCAGCAAGGACGAGCTGATCGCCGAACTGTTCGTGACGCGCAGCCTCGCCACCAATCGCGAGCGCCTGCGCGAATTGAAGGCGGCGGAGGAAGCCGGTGACGGCCGCGCCGACATCAATGCGATCTTTGCCGCGCTGGTCGGCCCGACGCTGCGCGGCTGTCTCGGCCCCGAGAAGCAACGCTCGGACGCCGCGCGCTTCATGATCCGCGCCTCGATCGAATCCGTGCCGCCGATCCGCAAGATCAAGAACCGCGAGGTCGATCACCTCAAGCGCTTCGCCGCCGCGATGCGCCGGTCCCTGCCCGATCAGGACCCCGCCGATATCTTCTGGGCGCTGCATTTTGCGCTGGCCATGGCCCATCAGACCATCCGCGACAGCGAACGCCTGACGCGCATGTCCGACGGGCTGTGCGACCTCAACGATGTGCAGGCGATCACCGACCGGGTGGTTGCGGTCGCTGTCATGGCGCTGACGGGGAAACCTGCCAAGGCCGTGCAGAAGGAACCGGCCAAAGCGAAAGCGCGCGCCTGAACGGTAAAGCCCGGTTCCCGCTTCAGATTGCTGGTGACGTCCCGCCGATTCGCGGCGTAGGACGGGAGCGGATCGGGACCCCAGCATGAGCGCACAGGACGCCATCGACTTCGTGTCGGACAATATCGCGGAAGTGGGCACGCTGATGCGCTCGCTGTCCGGCCGCTATGAAGGCATCTTCGGCAATCTGCGCGCGGCCTATGGCGTCGCCTTCGAACAGGCGGACAGCATCGCAGATGCCGCGCGCGACGCGACCGCCATTGCGGACGCCGCCACCGCAGCCATTCGCGACAACATCCCGAACCAGCCGGGCAATGCCTGCACCAGCGGCTGCGCCGCCTGCTGTCATCTCTATGTCCAGGTGCCGCCCGGCACCGCGACGGTGATGGCGCAGCATATCGCGGCGCATTTCACGCCCGCCGAACAGGCGGCACTCCGCACCCGCCTCGAAGTTGCCGCGGCTGCCGCGCGCGATGCCCCCGACGTCATGAAACTTCGCATGCGCTGCGCGCTGCTCGGATCGGACAATCGCTGCACGGTCTATGAGGTCCGCCCGCTGACCTGCCGCGCCTTCACCTCGCGCTCCGTGGCGCGCTGCCACGACGTGGTGTTCGGCGACCTGCCTGAGGGCACCGGCGTCGAACAGAACGCCGCGCATTTCCGCATTCACATGGAAGCGACCTTCGCGCTGGAGCAGTCAGCGCGCAATCGCGGCCTGCCCGATACGCAGAAGGGACTGGCCCAGGCGCTGCTGGACGAGATGGGACCATCACTGGGCCTGCACCGGAAGCTAAGCGCCATGCCGGTTCGTGATGGCGAATGCGCGACCCCGCTCACGACCAACAGCCGACATGATCGATGAGTATTTCCGTCCCTTCGTCGCGCGACTCTACATTCATATCCAGGGGCTGACGCCCTCCCCGCCACCGGCTATCGGCGCCGCGATTTGCGTGATTGCTGGACTGGCGCAGGCGCAGGCGGCTGCGACACGAGTGAGCCCGATTGGTTTGTGACGTAGCCGCGCGATTCCTGCAGCCGGCGCTGATAGCCCGGCGAGTTCATGAAGCTGCTGCCACCGCCTCGGGCAGATGCCGCGTCAGCGAGCGCGAGTTCAGCAACGGCAGCCAGGATGAGCAGCGCAGCTTTCTTTGACATGATGGTCATAGTTCGAACCTCTCCGACCTGAGCAAGCAGCGCAAGGCAAAATCGTTCCGATAATCACATGGCACATGGAACGAGGCTGCGAGAGCGCACCAGTGTTCCCGATCACCGCACCGTGATCCTCGCCCACGTAATCATCGCGATCCCCGAACGTAACTCTCACGGCACCACGCCAAAGCGTTACGTGAAAGGACGAAATATGAGAGCGTTTTCTGCTGTAATCACCGGGCTGGGCATTGCCCTGCTGAGTGCAGCCACCATTTCCGCCGCAAGCGCAGCCGAGACGGTGCGCGTGCGCGGCACGGTCGAGAGTGTCGACGGCGCGAAGCTGACGGTCAAAACCCGCGAGGGCAATTCGACCGCGATCAAGCTGAATGACAACTGGAAAGTCACCGGCGTGGCCAAGGCGTCGCTCAACGACATCAAGCCCGGCGACTTCGTCGGCATCGCCTCGCTGCCCAAGTCCCGCGGCGGCGACGGCGCCCTCGAGGTCCTGATCTTCCCGGCGGGCATGAAAGGCACCGGCGAAGGCAGCTATCCCTGGGATCTGAAGCCGAACAGCACGATGACCAACGCCACCGTCACCAACGCCGTCAAGGACGTCGACGGCCGCAACATCACGGTGACCTTCCACGGCAAGGAAAAGACCATCTCGGTCGCGGATGACACGACAGTCGTAACCTTTGCGGCTGCCGCGCAGGGCGACCTGAAGCCCGGCATGACGGTGTTCGTGCCGTCGCAGAAGGCGGACGACGGAACGCTCACCACCGGCAACGTGGTCGCCGGCACCAATGGCGTCGTGCCGCCGATGTAGTCCGCGCGAAGCGCATTGCGCCGAGGGATCAGTCGAGCGGTTTGTCGTCATCGGTCGGAGGCTCTGCCTCCGGCGAGCAGATGTCGCCGCCGCCGAACTGATCCTCCGGAGCGGGGTGATCTCCGGGAATCGTGAGCGGGTCCGGCTTTTCGCCCGGACCTTCTGGGGCCCGCTCCGCTGGCTTGCGAACATTCATACTGGTACCTCCCTGTGCAAGCCAACGCGGCCCCGTGCAATCCGTTGCATGGGAGGCGACGTCTGCGTCCTGAATGGGAGCGTCCTAGATCCGCGCCGCGATCAGTTGCCGGATGCGCAGAAGGGACTGGCGCTGGCACTGCTGGACGAGATGACGGGTTGATACGGGCCCTGCTCGATGCCGGACGCAACGACTGGCCGGAGAGCTATTTACCGCGCATTAAGCATAAACTGCCATCTTCCCATCAAAGCTGCCGGACATAGGTGCCTCAGATGATTTCGGAAGCACAAATTTTACGTTTGATTGCCCTGCCACTGGCAGGTTGCGCCTTCCTGATTGCCGTTTATCTCACGACCGGAATCGGCTTGAGATAAAGCGACGCGGAAGCCAAGCAGCGGCTCATCCGGAAGCGGAAGAATACGCTATTCCGCAAAGCCCGCCTGCGCTCCCTTGAGCGGCACCGCCAAGATGCGAGCTTGAAAGCTCCACGTCCGAACGGAAGCGTCCTAGCTCCGCGCCGCGATCAGTTGCCGGATGAACTCCGGCGCCTTCGCGCTGGGCAGCCACCGCGTCACCGCGATCATCTCCGCGTCGCGATCGATCCAGATCATGTTGCCGCCGGCACCAAGCGCATAGACCGCCGTGTCCGGCGCATTCTTGTTGGCATGCGGCCCGCGGTTCAGCCACCACAGGAAGCCGTAATTCGGCTGCTGTGACGACTGCGTCCACATCGCGTCGACCCAGGCCTGCGACAGCAGCCGCTTTCCATTCCACTCGCCGCCGCGCTCCATCAACAGGCCGAAGCGCGCATGGTCCTCGGCGCCGATGAACATGCCGCCGCCCCAATGGCCGCCGCCCGGCACCGACTGCATCCGCTGGCCGTCGATCTCGACGAAGGAATTGTCATAGCCGACCCACTCCCAGTCTTTGGACGCGCCGATCGGATCCATGATGCGCGCACGCAGCACATCCGGCAGCGGGTGCTTGAACAGATTCAGCAGGCAGAGCGACAGCAGGTTCACGCGCACATCGTTATATTCGTAGAAGCTGCCCGGCGTTTGCCACTCGCGCAGCTCGCCCTTGCGGCTGTTGTCGGCATTCGGCGCGACCAGACGGTTGTGATCGATCTGGTCCGGCTTGCCGAACAGCTCGCCGCGCCATTCGCTGGTCTGCTCTAAGAGATGCCGCCAGGTAACCCTGGCGTTATGCGCATCCGCAAACAGCGGCCCGGGCACGCGCTTGGCAACCTGCTCGTCAATATCCCCGATCAGCCCGTCATCGACCGCCAGGCCCGCCAGCACGGCGAGATAGCTCTTGGCGATGGAGAAGGTCATATCCGCCCGCGCGATCTCGCCCCACGACGCCAGCACCCGCCCGCTCTGCAGCACCATACCCGCCGACCCGCCGCGCTCGCGCACCGGCCCCAGCACGGCACTCCATGGCCCGGTCTCATTCCAGTCCACATTCGGCGCGTAGCGGCCGTCGTCGTAATAGAAGCCACGCGGCCACGGCGTTTCATTGGCCTGCGCGAAGGCCACGGCTGCGGCGAGCTTGTCCGGCGCGTAGCCGGCCTGTTGCGGATCGACCTTGTCCCAAGCGCTTCCGCCGGCCGGGAAATAACGTGTCTCTGTCATGGGGATATCAAGCTCGCTTTGGACTACAGGCGACGGTTATTGACCGGAAGGGAGGCGGCGGCAAGCGACGGCGGCGCGAGTGATCTTGGGGAGCATGCGTAGTGCGGATGAACGCAGCGACATCCGGGTTTTTGCCGACGAACCCGCCAGCATGTCGCATGCAGGCTACGCTCGCTCAGCTCTTCAAATGACGAATGGAATAACGGCCTAAACAACAAAGTACTTTACCGTGTACGCGTGGTGCGCCCCCCGCAAAACGCGGCTCATCCGGATCGAGGGTTGTAGCGAAGCGCTGCGATGAGTGCAGAAAGTGCGGGCGGCGTCTGTCGCCGACTGGGGTGATAGAGATAGTAGCCCGGGAAGGTCGGGCACCACTTCTCCAGAATCCGCTTGAGCCGCCCGGCCTTGATATCAGCCGCCACCTCATCATCGTAGGCGTAGGCGATGCCATGACCCGCCAGGGCTGCCTCGCGGATCAGGTCGCCGTTGTTGAATGCGAGGGGACCTTCAACGCGAACCTGGAATGGCCGCCCCTTGTCCTCAAAGTCCCAGGCGTAAAGCCCACCCGCCCTGATGCGGCGGTAGTTGATGCAACGATGGCCCGCGAGTTCGCGCGGCGTTCGGGGCACCTTATGGTCCGCGAAATACGACGGCGCGCCGACGACGGCCATCCGGATGTCCGGACCGATCCGAACCGCGACCATATCCTTTTCGACGATGTCGCCGAAGCGAATGCCGGCGTCGATGCGTTCCGCGACGATGTCGGTCAGACTGTCTTCGACGAGCATGTCCACCCTTATGTCGGGATGCGCCGCAAGGAAGCGTGGCAGCACGGGCATCACGACCGTCGAGACCGCATGTTTGGTCGCCGTGAGGCGGACAGTGCCGGATGGTTTCCCGCGCAAAGCGCCGACCGCATCCACCCCGGAGGCGATGTCCTCCAGTGCCGGCTGCAACGAGCGAAGCATGGTCTCGCCCGCTTCGGTCGTCGACACCGAGCGCGTGGTCCGCGACAGCAGCCGCACCCCGAGCCGCGCCTCCAGCGACTTCATGGCGTGGCTCAACGCCGACTGGGACATGCCGAGTTCGGCCGCCGCGCGGGTAAAGCTGCCCTGCTCCGCGACGACCGCGAAGGCGGCCAGGTCGTACAGATCGTCTCGTTTCATTTATGCACCAGATACATAAGCCCTAGCGGATTATAGCGGCTAATCGATATCGGCGGCCAGTGCTATCTGGTCATCAGCGCGCCCGAATGGACCGGTCCGGACGAAGGCCGATGCGGACCATCCGAAGGTCCGGAACGTCGGCATTTCGGGCTCAAGAAATCGCCCCTGTTCAACACCCCTCGAGACAAACAGCCCGCAAGGAGCAGACGTATGAAGCTTGTTGTGAACAACCGCGAGTTCGCGATCGATGCCGATCCCGCGATGCCCCTGCTTTGGGCGTTGCGCGACATGATCGGGTTGACAGGCACAAAGTTCGGCTGCGGCGCTGCCCAGTGCGGTGCCTGCACGGTGCATCTGGACGACCAGGCCGTCCGCGCCTGCATCACGCCGATTTCCGAAGCCGAGGGCAAGAAGCTCACCACCATCGAAGCCGCGACCAATGGCACCGACCGCGTCGGTGCCGCCGTGCATGCAGCATGGGTCAAGCACGACGTGGCGCAGTGCGGCTACTGCCAAAGTGGCCAGATCATGAGCGCGATCGCCTTCCTCAAATCGCAGCCCCGCGGCAAGCCGCCGACGACGGCCGAAATCGACGCGGCCATGGACGGCAACATCTGCCGCTGCGGAACCTATACCCGCATCCGCACCGCCGTGGCCGACGCCGCCCGCACGATTGCCTGAAGGAGCCGCCATGTTGCCCAACATCGACTATCCCGATCTGCCGCGTGCCGCGCAGCGCCTGATAGCGCGCGGTCAAACCGACGAAGCCGTCACGCTGCCGCGCCGCAGTTTCCTGAAGCTGGCCGGCGTCGGCGGGCTCGCGCTCGGCGCCTTTCCGCACCTGGTAATGGCTCAGGCGGCTAGCCAAGGGACAAGCGCGCTCAAGCCGACCGAACAGCCGTCGGCCTTCGTGCAGATCGCTTCCAATGGTGAAGTGACGGTGACGATCAACCGGCTGGAGTTCGGACAGGGCGTGCAGACCGCATTGCCGATGATCCTGGCGGAAGAACTCGACGCCGACTGGAGTCTGGTGCGCAGCCGGCATGGCTCGAATGACGGTGCCTATATCGACCCGCGCTTCGGCATTCACATCACCGGCGGTTCCAATTCGATCAAGAACAGTTTTACGCAGTATCGCGAACTCGGCGCGCGCGCACGCGCGATGTTGCTCGGTGCCGCAGCGGCGCGCTGGAAGGTGGACGTCGCCACGCTGCGCACGCAGGCCGGCACGGTGCTGGGCCCGAACGGCCGCAAGCTGGGTTACGGTGAATTGGCCGAGGCCGCCATGGCTCAGCCGGTACCCGAGAAGATCACGCTGAAAGACCCGAAGGAATTCCGCATCATCGGCCGCCCGACGTCGCGTCTCGACGCGCGCGCCAAGAGCAGCGGGCAACAGAATTTTGGTATCGACGTTCGCCTGCCCGGTCAGTTGACCGCCGTGGTCGCGCGCCCGCCAGTGTTCGGCGCGCGGCTGGCTTCAGTGGACGAGCGCGCGGCGCGCGCCGTCACGGGTGTGAAGGCCATACTGCGCGTGCCGCTGGATGGTGGCGCCGAAGGCATTGCCGTCGTAGCCGACGGATATTGGCAGGCCACGCAGGGCCGCGAGGTGCTCAAGCTGCAATGGGATACTTCTGCCGTCGAGAAGGTAGATAGCGAACGGCAACTGGCCCAGTACCGCGAGCTGGCGACGCGCCCGGGTCCGCGCAAGTTCGATGCCGACATGGCGCCCCTTGATACAGCGCCACGGCAACTGGAAGCGGAGTTCGTATTTCCGTATCTCGCCCATGCGGCCATGGAGCCGCTGAACTGCACCGTTCAGCTTTCCGAGGGCAGAGCCGAGGTGTGGACCGGCAGCCAGTGTCCTGGTCTCGACGGCGCCGCGGTCGCGCGCGTACTGGGTCTCAAGCCCGAGCAGGTGGCGGTGCATGTGCAGATGGCGGGTGGCGGCTTCGGCCGGCGTTTTGCGAGCAGCAGCGACTTCGTGGTCGAGGCCTGCGAGATCGCGAAGGCCGCGCGTGCGGCCGGCCTGAACGCACCAATGCGCACGCTGTGGAGCCGCGAAGACGACATGCGCGGCGGCTACTACCGCCCGATGCATTTGCACCGCGCACGCATCGGCTTCGACGAACGCGGCAAGGTTCTGGCGTGGGACCACGTCATTGTTGGCCAGTCCATCACCACGGGCACCGTGTTCGGCGGCTTCCAGGTGAAGGACGGCATAGACGCCACCGCGACCGAGGGTATGCGAGATCCTTACCCGGTGCCGATGCGCCTCACCGTGCAGCACCCAAAGCTCAACGTGCCGGTGCTGTGGTGGCGCAGCGTGGGCTCCACCCACACCGCCTTCGTCATGGAGACCTTGATCGACGAGATCGCGCGCATCACGGACCAGGACCCCGTGGCCCACCGAATGGATTTGTTTGGCGACAAGCACCCGCGCCACCGCGCCGCGCTGCAGTTGGCAGTCGACAAGAGCGGCTACGGCAAGACGCGCTTGCCCGCCGGTCGTGCCTTTGGTGTGGCGGTGCACGAGTCCTTCCAAACTGTCGTGGCCTATGTGGTGGAAGCCTCGGTGCGGGACGGCCGCGCGGTGCTGCATCGCGTAACCGCAGGCGTTCACTGCAATCTGGCCATCAATCCACGTACCGTGGAAGCGCAGTTGCAGGGTGCGGCGGTCATGGGCCTGTCGATGTGCCTGCCGGGTTCGGCTATCACGCTCAAGGACGGCGTCGTCGAGCAAGGCAATTTCAGCGACTTCACTGTGACGCGCATCTCCGACGTGCCTGAGTTCGATGTCCACATCGTGCCCAGCGCCGATCCGCCCACCGGCATGGGCGAACCCGGTCTGCCACCGCTGGCGCCCGCGTTCGCCAACGCCATCGCACGGCTGACCGGCAAGCCGCAGCGTCAGTTGCCCTTCAACATCGAAAGCAAGAGTTAACATGAGCAAGGTCTGGTTCATCACGGGTGCAGGCAGCGGCATTGGCGCTGCCACTGCCAGGACGGCATTGAAGGCTGGAGACCGCGTCGTCGCGAGTAGCCGCAATCTCGACAAGGTCCGCAATGCGCTGGGCGACGTCGCGGGCGACAGCCTCGCGTTCGTCCACCTGGATGTTGCCAATGAGGCACAGGCGAAACCTGCCGTTGATGCGGCGATCGAGGCGTTCGGACGCATCGACGTTCTCGTCAACAATGCCGGCTACAGTCTGCTCGGAAATTTCGAGGAGCTGAGCACCGTCGAGATCGAAAAACTGATGGCGACCAATTTCTATGGCGTGATGCACGTGATGCACGCGGTCCTTCCGGTCATGCGCAAACAGAGGTCGGGCCGGATCATCAACATCAGCTCCCTCGCAGGCATCGTCGGATTCAAGCACTGCGGGGCCTATAGCGCTGCAAAATTCGCGATCGAAGGCCTGTCGGCATCGGTGGCCCACGAGCTCGAGCCGTTCGGCATCAAGATCGTGGCGGTCGAACCCGGCTTCGTCCGGACGGACCTCCTCGATGCTCACCACGCCAAATATGCCAGCAACTCCATCGAGGACTACGCAGCGGAGGGCAAAGCCGAAGCCATGTGGTCGGGCTATCACGGCACGCAGCAAGGTGACCCCGCCAAGCTCGGCGACGTCCTAGTGAAAATCGCCGGCATGGACAATCCGCCAAAGCAATTCGTCGCCGGCAGCGACGCCCTTGCAGTGGTCAAGCCGGCACTCGAAGCACGCCTCGAGGAACTGCGTGCATACGAGGACCTGTCGAAATCGACGGACGGAACGTTCTGAAGTCACGAGAAGAGTCGAATAGGCTACGACGTTTTCAGCTCATAGATCATTGCAACCTGGAAAGGCGACCCATGACGACGGCATCGAATAAAGCGCTCATGCAGCGCTTCACGCAATTCATCAACACCGCGAGCGAGGAGTTGGCTGGAGAGCTGATTTCCCCGGACGCAATATTCTATGTTCCCGGACGGGCCGATCGGATGCGCGGCCCCACCGGCTATCTCGCAATTATCGGGATGATGCGGGGAGGCTTCCCGGACATCCAGTGGACGCTAGAGGAAACGATAGCAGAAGACGACAAGGTCGCTGCACGATTCACTATGCGCGGCACGCATAAAGGTACCTTCTACGGCGTTCCAGCCACTGGAAAGAAAATCGAGGTGAAGGCAATGAACATCTATCGCTTTTCCAATGGCAAAATCCTCGAAGAGCACGGGCAGCCGGACCTCCTTGGGCTACTGCAACAGATCGGCGCAGTGCCGACATAGGCATCCGCCGGCATGCGTTTCAATCGCGTACGAGGGGTACGGTTCCCGAGGCATGATCGAAGCGGGGGCGGAATTTCGGAGAGTGCCGGGGGCAAATCCGCCGGCGCATCAGCGCATGACAATGCAACGCCACGCCTGGCACGAGCCGAGCTTATTGGAAACGATCATCACAAATAGGAACAGTCTGCAGCCGTGACGCCTTGAAATGTCGGAAGGGCGTCAGAATAGGAGTTCAGAACTCCTGGCTAAGTCCTTTAGATCATTTTTGGAGCGGGTAGAGGGAATCGAACCCTCGTATTCAGCTTGGAAGTCGTTCCCAAATCCCTCCCGCGACTTCACTGACCATCACCAACATTCACCAAACACTGTAAAACAAGCACTTTCCCGAACTCGCAAGTTCACGCCAAATACCTCGAAATACCCTCAGATCACCCCCTGCTGCGCCCGATGAGCGCCCTAGATTTTGGGGCGCTGACGCGCGCCGGCCAATAAAAAAGGCGCCGTGTCAACCGGCGCCTCTCAATATATCAGCAGTTTCGATTCTACTCCGCCCCGGCCTGAAGCTTCGCCAGATCCCGCTTCGCCCTCGCCCGGTCCTGGTCGTCCTCTGCCTCCTCCACCCTGTCCTTGAAAATCAAGACCAGCTTGTCGTGCAGCGGCATCTTGTTGTCGCCGTCGTTAGAGGTGGATTTGAGGAAGATGATCATGGCTGGATTGTCGCATCACGACAACGACATCACCTCCACGATGGATCAAATTCCTAATCAACGCCTTAAGTGGTATAATTATTTATCGAATTTGATCAATAACTGGAGAGATAACATGACCGTCACCAAAAATTTCGCTGCACCAACAGGCTCTGGTCTGTCGAAATTCGTCGCCCCTCACGCCCTCAGAGAGGCATCGGATCGAGGCGGCAAACTGACGATCATCGTTGCCGTTGCCGAGATGAAAGAACAGTGGTCGCGTCTTTTGCCTGGCGTTGAAGTACTCACGGGACTCGAATGGTTGAAGCGGGCGAACGATAGCGAAAACGATCTGATCGTCGTGGGAGAATTGCACGATCACATCCGCCGACGGATCGCAGCCACCCTGCAAGCCGTACCGTGCGACGTCTGGACACTGAATGCACCGGTGTCTTTAGACTTCCCGGAATACATCGGCGCGCTCGCGTCCAGCCAACTGCCTTTCGCTGCTAGTAACCAAATCTAACCACTTTTTTGCGATCATATCGAATCATGGCCGAAACATCGATTGAATGGACCGACGCTACTTGGAATCCGGTCGCCGGATGCACGGTGCTGACGGCTGGATGCACCAACTGCTACGCGATGAGGATGGCTGCTCGCCTTGAAGCAATGGGCGTCGACAAATACGCCGGCTTAACTCGCAAGAGCGGAAAGCGCGCCGTCTGGACTGGGAAAATTGGTTTAGACGAAAAATCGCTATCGGCGCCGAAGTCGTGGGCAAAGCCGCGCAAGGTCTTTGTTAATTCAATGTCAGACCTGTTCCACGAGGATGTGCCAGTAGACTTCATCCGTCGCGTTTGGGATGTGATGGAGGAGACTCCGCGCCACACTTACCAGATTTTGACGAAGCGCCCTGAGCGAATGGCATCGGTCCTGCACAATCCCGACTTCGCTGTGCTTCCTAACGTTTGGCTCGGGACGAGCATCGAGGATGGCCGTGTGCTTCATCGACTCGATGCAATCCGTGCTGTTCCTGCTGCTATTCGCTTCGTTTCGTTAGAGCCATTGATCGGATCGGTCGCCGCTGGCGATTTGACGGGGATACACTGGGCCATAGTAGGCGGCGAAAGCGGACCGCGCGCGCGTCCAATGGATCCAAGGTGGGTCGATGAGATCGAAGCAATGTGCCGACGTTCAGGTACTGCATTCTTCTTCAAGCAGTGGGGCGGCAAGAATAAAAAGGCTGCCGGTCGAACGCTTAATGGTCGCACCTATGATGAAATGCCGGCTGCGCCACTTTAGAAGAACTCGCCCTGGCGCTCTGGGTTAGCGGCATATTTCCAGAATTTGTGTGCTAGCTGGTGATTAGCCAACAGGAGCAGCCAATAAAGATGCTGGTTCTGACTCCCCTTTAGAAGTTTCATTTCGGCCGAGGCGTCGATACCAAGTTGAGAGACGAGATCGCGCCAGTGATTGACGATCTCGGTCCTAATTCCGCGTTGAGCTTGCTCAACGTCGATTGCCGATTTCCAACCTGGCGCGAACGCATCAAACGCCGATGCCTTCGACGACAAATTCTCATCTAAGTTTCTCTGAAGATCCATCTTGCTGAGATGGACCAAAACATCCATTCGCTTGCGCAGCGCCAACGTTTTGAAAATGTTGAAATCGAGAGCGCCAAGGCTGAATGGATCAATAAACGCAAAGTGCAGCCCAGCTGGCTCTAGCCTTCGGACAATTTGCTGAACGGTTTCCGACGCTGGCCCTAACATTGGGACTACTGGAGCACCAAGCTTCCGCAGCCTTTCAGTGGCAGCACCAAGACGGACCTCATCGATGTCAGCGATGTACACGTGGGTAAATGGCGAACCTACCTCTACGCTCTTGCGCCACGCCGCCACGCAGCTTCCATCGATAAATGGTCCGTTCCGAACCTTCGACCTGCCGGGGCCGCAGAATAGGTCGATATAGGTTGCACCAGCTTTCAATGGTCCGATGAACCGAGCGCGGACGCCTCGCGAGATGTCAACGTAACGACAGAGAAGCTCCTGCTTCTCCTTTGCCCATTGGCCAACATCCTCGGCAGGCAGCCCATCGTCTCCCTCAAGAAGTTCACCCATAAATGCCCGCCTGCCACTGAATTACCTTCGGTAGTATGAGTGCATTTGTTCCCGCTGATTTGCCACTTTAAAAAACAGCCCGGCCACAGCCACGTAGTCTGATTACCTAGCGCACTGGAAATCACCCAAGTTCACGGAATCACCTCCAAAAAAGGGCATTCCGGAGTTCTTTGATAGTTGAGGTAGGCAAGCTATTGATTTTGTGGCCGATTTAGCCTGCGCCCGAGGAGCGCCCCAACAATATCGTGGACAGTCTGATTAGGGGGTCTTGACCAGAGTTCCACCCCATGCAACTCATTGAATCGTAAGTGATTTTTGAGGTGCGATGGGGGAGATTGGTTGGAGCGGGTACCGGGAATCGAACCCGGGTATTCAGCTTGGAAGGCTGCTGCTCTACCATTGAGCTATACCCGCGCGCGGCATCAGGTAACACGTCACGCGGCGGGTCTCAACCTCATGTGAGGTCACATCCCCTGCCCGCTGCGACCGGCAGATTGCGTTTGGATTTCAAGGGGATGGCGTGTGGACATGCGATTTACGGCTGAAGGCCGACCGTAGATGCCGGGCCGCCTCGCTCGTCATTCCGGGGCGCATGGAAGCGGCGAAGCCGCTGAAATGCGAACCCGGAATCTCAGAGTGTTTTGCGCTGTCTGGAGATTCCCATGCTGAGATTCCGGGTTCGCGCGCGCGAAGGCGCGCCCGCGCCCCGGAATGACAGTGTGGGGTGGCGAGACGGCGCTCAAACATTTTTTCCTATCTTCCGTTGACAATATCCCTACGTTGATTATATTCCCCTCCGTCCAGCCTCGATGAGAGGGGCGAGCGCGATCGTCACGTTCGCGGGGCTGGATGCGGTGGACGCCGGAGATGCGGCGTTACGCGGTTCATGGGTGACGTCTGTCTTCGGGCAGGACGGATATGCGCCAGCACTGCCACTGGCAAGGACACGGCCGACCTTGAGATGGAAAGACCCCTGGACAGTGTGACGGACGACCAAATCGAAACGCGTCCGGCTTAAGTGCTTGAGGCTACCCTGTCCCTCCGCCCTGGGACACTAATTTTGGTGATGGGGCCGTTCGCCAAGGCAGATGTGCAGGCAACCGAAAAAACACCGCAGGCGGAACGCCGGGCACCTCGCCCAGCGCGTCCGAAAGTCCTGATGCACTCTATAGATTGCGGAAGACCGCATCGCATCAGGCCCAAGGGTGCAACGGGCACCCGGCGTTCCGCACGCCCTCTCGATTGAGGGTGGGAAGGAATGCGCAAAACTCGGACGCCATTGGCGCCGCGAGAATGCGAGCGCGTGGCTCTTTGAAATTTTGGAGATGCGATGGCGCGACGGCGCCAGAAATATCCCTCCCCCCGCGCGAAGCGAAGCTTCGCTAGGCGGGAAGGGTCGGCCGAGCGAAGCGGAGGCCGGGGTGGGGGTTGCCCCACGTGAGGGCGCCGCTTGTGGCACCCCCACCCGACCGGCCAAGCGGCCGGCCACCCTCCCCGCAAGGGGGAGGGAAAAGAAGGACCTTACCAGGTAGCGAGCACCGAGCCCTTGAACTTCTCGTCGATGAACGCCTTCACCTCGGGCGACTGATAGCTTTCCACCAGCGTCTTCACCCAGGGCTTGTCCTTGTCCACGGCACGCACGGCGATGATGTTGGCGTAAGGACCCTTCGGGTCCTCGCGCAGGATCGCGTCCTTGACCGGATCGAGGCCGGCCTGGGTCGCGTAATTGGTGTTGATGCCGGCGACGTCGACGTCAGGCAGCGTGCGCGGGAGCTGCGCGGCGTCGACTTCGGTGATCTTCAGCTTCTTCGGATTGTCGGTGATGTCGAGCAAGGTCGGCTTGAAGCCGACGCCGTCCTTCAACTTGATGATGCCCTTGTCGCGCAGCAGGATCAGCACGCGGCCGCCATTGGTCGGATCGTTGGGGATCGCCAGCGTGGCGCCTGACTTGACCTCGTCCCAGGTCTTCACCTTCTTCGAATAGATGCCCATCGGGAAGTTGATGGTGTTGCCCACCGCAACGATCTTGTATTTGCGATCGGCCACCTGGTTGTCGAGATAAGGCTGATGCTGGAACGAATTGGCCTGCAGGTCGCCGGCTTCCAGCGCCGCATTCGGCACCACATAGTCGGAGAATTCGATGATCTGGATGTCGAGGCCCTTCTTGGCGGCGACGGCCTTGGCAGCTTCCAGCACCTGCGCATGCGGACCGGGTGTCACGCCGACCTTGATGGTCTCGGCTGACGCAGCACCGGTGAGCGCGGCGAAGGCGAGGATGGAGAGAAAGTAACGACGAAGAGACATTGTGTTTTCCATTGTGAGTAAACGAGTGTGAGCGGGCCCGCTGCAGCGGGTGACCACTCAGGAATGTCGCGTGCGCTTGTCGAGGCGGCGCGAGATGAAGTCGCCAAGGCTCTGCACGCCCTGCACGAGGCAGATCAGCACGGCGACGACCGTCGCCATGACTTCCGGCATGAAGCGCTGATAGCCGTAGCGGATGCCGAGATCGCCGAGCCCGCCGCCGCCGACGGCGCCGACCATGGCCGAATAACCAATAAGGCTGACGGTCGCGAGTGTCAGCGCCAGCGTCACCGCCGGCATCGCTTCCGGCAGCAGCACCTTCCAGACGATCTGCAACGGGCTGGCGCCAAAGGCACGCGCGGCTTCGACGAGGCCCTGATCGACTTCGCGGATGGCGCCTTCGATCACGCGCGCGATGAACGGCGTCGCGGCAATGGTCAGCGGCACCACGGCGGCGCTGGTGCCGATGGAGGTGCCGGCGATCAGGCGCGTCAGCGGCACGATGGCGACGACGAGAATGATGAACGGCGTCGAGCGCGTGGCATTGACGACGAGGCCAAGCAGCCGATTGACGTTCGGCGCCGGGAACAGCTCACCGGCACGGCTGGTCGCCAGGAAGATGCCGAGCGGCAGGCCGGCCAGCGTGCCGAAAATGCCAGCCAGCGCCACCATGGTGAGCGTGTCCAGCGTCGACCACAGGATCATGTTGATCAGTTCAGGCGACATAGCCGAGATGCTCCACGGTGTTGCGGGTCGCGGTGAGATCGGCGATCAGCTTCGCCTGCAGCTCCGGGTCTGCGGCGACGGATGCGATCAGCGTGCCGAACGGATGGTCGGCGACATATTCGATCTGCCCATGCATGATGTTGAAGTCGACGCCGTAAGCGCGGGTGAGCCGCGACAACACGGGCTCATCGGCGTCGGCGCCGGTGAAGGCGATGCGGATCACGGCCTGACGGCCGGGCACGTAGTCGGCCAGCAGCTTGCTTTGCAGCCATTCCGGCACATTGCCGCCGGTGACTTCGCCGACGAAGCGCTTGGTCGTCGCGTGGGTCGGCTTCGAGAAGATCTCGTAGGTGGTGCCCTGCTCGATGATCTGGCCGCCTTCCATCACGGCGACGCGCTGCGCGAGCTTCTTCACCACGGACATTTCATGGGTGATGAAGAGGATGGTCAGGTTGAGATCGGCATTGATCTGCTTGAGCAGCGCGATGATCTGCGCCGTGGTCTCCGGATCGAGCGCCGAGGTCGCCTCGTCCGACAGTAGCACTTTCGGTTTGGTGGCCAGCGCACGAGCGATGCCGACGCGCTGCTTCTGTCCGCCGGAGAGTTCGGCCGGATAACGGTCGCGCTTGTCGGCAAGACCGACCATGTCGAGCAGCGGCTCGACGATGCCCTTGATGTCCCTGCGGGGCGTGCCGGCGATTTCCAGCGGCAGCGCGATGTTGTCGAAGGCGGTGCGTGACGACAGCAGGTTGAAATGCTGGAAGATCATGCCGATGGAGCGGCGCGCCTGGCGCAGCGCCTTCTCGTCCAGCGATCCGATGTCGAGGCCGTCGACGGTGACCTTGCCGTGGGTCGGCTGCTCGAGCCCGTTGATCAGGCGGATGAGCGTCGACTTGCCGGCGCCGCTCTTGCCGATCACGCCGACAATGGCGCCTTCGGGCACCACGAGGTCGATGTCGTCGACCGCCTTCACCTCGGCGGAATCCTTCCGCGACGGGAAGATCTTGCTGACGCCATCGAAGGAGATGATGGCACGCCCTTGTTGGCCAGGATCTTGCGGATCGAGAACTGGCAGGGGCGCTCCGGTCGGCTTGGACAGGGGAGCGTTCATTGAATGACGTTTCTGCGCAGTTGTGAAGCACGGGGCCGGCCTGCGTGTCGCGGGCGCCGTGGCGGCAACCTACTGATTTTGGGCATTATTTCAACCGCACTGCACAAATGAGGAAAATCCAGCGGTTTCAATGGCCTGCGGGAGTAAAAGAGTGCCGGGAGACAGCTGGTGACAGCGCTAATCGTCTCCCGGCGAGTTTTCGGGAGCTCAGGAGCCCGGGGTCCAGGTCCAGACGATGTCCTTCACATTGATCGCCTTGGGGATCAGGCCGAGCTTGTGGAAGCGATCCGCCGTCTCCTGCTGGGTGGCAATGATCCGGTCATTGATCGGCACCACCGTATAGTTCGACCGCTCGACGGCGCGCGTGGTGGCGGTCTTCTCGACACCGGTCGCCTCCTGAAGCTTCGTTGCGACCTCCGGCCGATTGGCCTCGGCCCACTTTCCTTCATCGGCAAAGGTCTTGTTGAACAGCGCGACGATGTCCGGGTGTCTGGTGGTGAAATCCTTGTTGGCGAGAAAGAACGAAATGGAATCCTGCACATCCTTGGAGAAGGCAATCACCCGCGCCTGTTTGCCCTCGGCGAGCGCCAGATACGGATCCCAGATCGACCACGCGTCGATATTGCCACCGGCGAATGCCGCCACCGCGTCGGCGGGGCCGAGATAGACCGGCGTGATATCCGCATAGGTCAATCCGGCCTTCTCCAGCGCGGCGATGATGGTGTTATGCGCGCTCGATCCCTTGCCGAAGCCGACCTTCTTGCCCTTGAGATCGGCGAGCGTCTTGATCGGCGAATTGTCGGGAACGACGATGCCCTGATTGTAGCCGCGCGACGGGATGGCGGCGATATAGACGAGATTGGCACGCGCAGCCTGCGCGAAGATCGGCGGCGCGTCGCCGGCATAGCCGAAGTCGACATTGCCGGTATTGATCGCTTCGAGGATCGGCGGCCCGAACTGGAACTCGACCCAGCGCACGCTGATGCCCTTTTCCTTGAACACCTTCTCCAGCGTCGCGCGCTGCTTCACGGCCGGGAAGATGCCGGCCTTCTGGAAGCCGATGCGGATTTCCTTCAACTCCTGCGCCGCGGCTGGCGATGCGATCAGCCCCGCTGACAGCAACAGTGCTGCGGAGAGACCTGCGACCACGGATCGTCGGGAATAGGACATGCGCTGTTGCTCCATTTGCGCCCGGGGGATGCAAGGGCGTGATGGTCAAACGCTACGCGCGATTGCGAAGATTGTGCTTTCAAAGGTCGCGGGCAGTCTGCAAGTTTTGCAATCCTGACGTCGGCTCCCGGAGCAGCTTCATCTCCGCCGCGGGGAAATAACCTGCTCTTCCGGAGCCACCCGGAAGGCATGCAGAGAACGTTTCCGCTGCACAACAAGGCCATCGCAGCATGCCTGCATCGCCGCGCCCGGAACTACAGTTGGCCATTTCATTGACGGAAACGAGCCGCTCTCGCACCTTTGCTGCTCACGAAACATCATCAGCAAAGCAGTGCCAACATGCTTCCGATCCACATCGCCCGCTTCATCGAACGCTTCGTGTTCCGGCGCACCCGGGCGCTGCAACTGGCCGCCGTAGCCTCCATGCTGTCGGTCTCCTTCGCTTGTGCGCAGACGCCGGACACGGTGCGCATCGGCTATCAGAAGTCGTCGACACTGATCGCCGTGCTGAAGACCAATGGCGAATTGGAGAAGGCGCTCGCGCCGCTCGGCGTGAAGATCAGCTGGCATGAATTCACCAGCGGCCTGCCGCTGCTCGAGGCCATCAACACCAATAATGTCGACTTCGGCGCCGATGTCGCCGACACCGTGCCGTTATTCGCGCAGGCGGCCGGCGCCAAGCTCGCTTACATCGCCGAGGAAGCCGCCTCGCCTGCCGCGCAGGCTATCGTGGTTCCTGCGGAGTCGCCGCTCAAGACGGTCGCCGATCTCAAGGGCAAGAAGGTCGCGGTGACCAAGGGTGCCGGCAGCCACTTCCTGCTGCTCGCTGCGCTGAGCAAGGCCGGCCTCACCTTCAAGGACATCCAGCCGGCCTATCTACCGCCGGCCGATGGCCGCATCGCCTTTGTCGGCGGCAATGTCGATGCCTGGGTGGCGTGGGACCCGTTCCTCACCAGCGCGCAGCGTCAGTCCAACGCGCGCGTGCTTGCGGACGGCAGCAACGGCCTCGCCAGCTACAAGCGCTACTATCTCTCATCGGCCGCCTATGCCGACAAGCGCGGCGACGTGCTGAACGTGATCTTCAAAAAGCTGGACGAGACCGGCAAATGGGCCAAGGCCGAGCCGAAGGAAGCCGCCAAGCTCCTCTCAAGCCTGTGGGGCATCGACGCCGCCACCGTCGAGGAAGCCAACAGCCACCGCTCCTACAAGGTCGGCGCCGTCACCAAGGCCGGCCTGTCCGAGCAGCAGATCATCGCCGACGCCTTCTTCAACGAAAAGCTGATCCCCGTGAAGGTCGATGCCAGCGACGTGAAGATCTGGGCGCCGAAGTAATCCCATTCTGACATTCCCTGAAAGACAACGACAATGAAGACCGCCCTCTCCGTCGTCGCTGCAGCGATGCTCGCACTCGTCTCCTTTGGCGACCATGCCGACGCGCAGTCCGCCACCAAGCCTGAACTGAAGGTCGGTTTCGTGCCCGGCCCCTATATCGACGGCTTCAAGAAGGGCGTCGAGCCCGAGCTGAAAAAGAAGGGCTATACTGTCAAATATTACGAGTTCTCGACCGGCCTGGAAGCCAACACCGCGGTGTTCAAGAACGACATCGACGCCAATGTGATGCAGCACACGGTGTTCCTCGACAGCTATAACCAGCGCCAGAAGACCGACCTCACCGGCATCATCACGGTGCCGACGCCGCCGATGGGTCTCTATTCGACCAAGCACAAGACGTCCGATGCCGTGAAGGCCGGCGCGACCGTGGTGGTGCCCAATGATCCCGTGAACCTGCAGCGCGCATTGTGGATCCTGCGCGACCTCGGCTGGATCGAGATCAAGGACAACAACCCCGTCGATGTCACCGAGCTCGACGTGATCAAGAATCCAAAGGGCATCAAGATCGTGCCGCTGGAGAATGCGCAGGCGCCGCGCGCCCTTGGCGATGCCGACTTCGCCGCCGTGCAGGGCAATTTCGCGATCTATAGCGGGCTGAAGCTGACCGAGGCCTTCGCGCTGGAAAAGATGACCAAGCCCTACACCAATGTCGTGGCCGTCCGGCGGGGCAATGCCGAGGCGCCGTGCGCGAAGGACATCGTTGCGGCCTATCAATCGGACACGTTCAAGACCGCGATCCGCAACGACAAGTTCTACGCCGGCTTCACCCTGCCCGAATACTTCAACTGAGCGCAACCTACGCGCGCAGGCTGCCCTAGCGCGACGATCATACCGAGCCGCGGATTTGACTCCCAGCGCGGCTCGGTTACGCTTTCCGGAGGCGTTATGAGACGCCTTCGGAAACGAGGGACATGAGAGATCGGATCGTCGGGGTATTGCTGGCTTTGTGCGCGATCGCCACACCGGCGACCGCCCAGACGCTGTCAAACTTCGAGATCGCCGCCCGCTCCCGCGGCACCCCCGACATTCCCGGCCTCAACATGGTCTGGCTAAGGCCATGGACCGATCTCCGCCACGCCCGTGAATGGCGCAACATCGTCGTGCATCAGTCGGAAGGCGCGGTCGGCTCCGCTTGGCGTAACGCGGTCGCGCAGATGCAGAAACCCGATCGTCGCGGCGTCGCCATCTGGATCGAAACCGACGGCACGGTTTACTGGTCGACGCCGGAATGGGCGGTACCGAAACATCTCAACCGCGGCAACCGCAACGACAACAAATATATCGACAACAGCGGGACCTATCAGCAGATCGACGATGACTCATCGATCGGGGTCGAGTTCGTCGGCAACTACCCCAATGTTCGCAAGCCGCCGACTGACGCGCAGATCGCGGCATGGCGCGTGCTGGTCCGCGTGCTGCAGGCCCGCTACGACATCCCGAATGAGCGCGTGTTCGCGCACAACTGGATCGAGTACAAGGATCGCCGCTATTGCGAGGGCTGCGAGCTTGCCAGGATCGCCCGGACCCAGGGAATCGAGACTGCGCAGCAGACAGGCCCTGCGCATCAAGCCGAAAGCGGCAAATAGACCTTACGTCCCGACGCGCAGTGCCGCCCGCTGCTTGCGCAGATAGGCAATCACCGACAGCGCCGTGATGCGGCCGGTCTTCGGATTCTCCGACGGGATATTCTCGATCTGCATCGAGAACCGCGCGGAATCCGAATCCACCTCGACGCGGTGAACGTTGCGCGTCAACGCCGGATCGGCCCAGATTTCCAGCGTTGTGGCATCAGGGCCCGCGCCCGCAAGCGACAGCGCGACGGCGACATTGAGATTGGCGGGAAAGCCCTTGGCGGCCTCGCGCGCCGTGCCCTCGAAAATCTTCAGGGGTTCGGTGATGCTCTCGATGTCGATCTTGTTCTCGACGATATAGGGCGCGCCGGCGAGACCCTTCACCGGCTTGCGCGTTACCATGCGGACCGAGTTGATCTTGCCCTCGGCTGCAGCCGTCACCGCGTCGAGGCCGATCAGCGCCCCGGTTGGCACCACGATCTGACCGCCGTTCTGCTTGGCCAGCGCGACGAGATCCTCATTGAACAACAGCGCTCCAGCGCTCAGCACAATCGCGGTCTTGCCCTTGCTGACGAACGGCTTGACGATCTCGGGCAGCAGCTTGGCCGGCGCACATTCGATCACGATATCGGCGACATCCACGAGATCCGCGATCGGCAGCACCGGCGGCGCCTTGCCGAGACCTGACAGGAACGCCTGATGCTTCTCCGGATTCTGCACGGCGACTGCCGCCAGAACCAGGCCGTCGATGCCGCGGTCCAGTGCTTCGGCCACCTTGCGGCCGATCGGGCCGAGGCCAACAATGGCCACGCGCGTGGCAGACTTTGCTTCAGTGCTCATCAGGTCTATCTCGTCCAACGATTTCGGGGGCACGCCGCCATATCCGGAAACGGTTCTCCCCCGGAAAGGCCGCAATGTCCATGCGGTGACGTCAGCCAGTTTAGAAGGCTTCCGGCCTCACGCCATCGTGCAGCACGTGCGACAATCCCGGGCTTGCACGTAAAAGGACGTTTCGCTACCTCTGCCGTGATTGCTGTCTCGGCGAGGCCGCACGTAAGCGTTAACGTGAACCAACGCGCCGATCGAACCTGATCCAGGCTCGACCTGCGCGACATCGCGTCAAACAGGCCGATCTGGATTCCCCGGGAATCCACATGACCGACACATCTTCAGACACCATTTCAAATGATCTTCATCACATCACGCGCGTTCGTCACGAGCTGAAGCGCCGTCTGCTGACCGTCAAACGCGTGACGTCCGTGACGCCGCATATGAAGCGCATCACCCTCACCGGTGACGACCTCGATGGCTTCGTCAGCGCGTCCTATGACAACCACGTCAAGGTGTTCTTCCCGCGCCCCGGCGAAGCCGAGCCACTGATGCCCGTCTTCAGCGAAGGCCGCGTGCTGGTCGATGAGAGCGCGCGGCCAATCGCGCGGGACTACACGCCCCGGCGCTATGACGCAGCCGCGCAAGAGCTCGACATCGATTTCGCCATTCATGATGCCGGGCCGGCCACGACATGGGCTGCGAATGCGAAGCCAGGCGACAAGCTCGGCATCGGTGGCCCGCGCGGCTCGTTCGTCGTGCCGGACGACTTCGACTGGTACCTGCTGATCGGCGACGAGACTGCCCTGCCCGCCATCGGCCGCCGACTTGAAGAACTACGCCCTGCCACACGGGCCATCGTGATCGCAGAAGTCGCCGACGCCGCCGAGGAGCAGATCTTCGCATCCAAGGCGTCCGTCACCATCAACTGGCTGCATCGTGGCCAGCAGAGCGCCGGATCGACCACCCTGATGGAGGATGCTCTGCGCAGCCTCAAACTTCCCCTTGGAGACGGCTATGCCTTCATCGCCGGAGAATCCGAGGCTGCCAAGCGCCTCCGCAGGATTCTCGTCGACGAGCGCCAGCATCCCAAAGCGTGGGTCAAGGCGTCAGGCTATTGGAAAGGCGGCGCAGAGAACTATCATGAACCGCATGACGATTGATCGTCACATCTGCAGATAGCAGGAAGTACCGGTGTCCCATCGTTTCACGCGCCGCGATTTTGCCGGAGCGGCCGGCGCGCTCGCCGCCGGCCTCGCCGTCCCGACTGCGCAGGCTGAGGCACAAACAGTCTCGGCCACACCCTCGGCCACACCGGCGGCGCTTGCCAACGACCGGCGTTTTCCGGCGGATTTCGTCTGGGGCACCGCAACGTCGGCCTATCAGATCGAGGGCGCCGTCTCGGCCAAAGGCCGCGGCCCCTCGATCTGGGACAGCTATTCGCACACGCCGAACAAGATTCGCGGCGGCGGCAACGGCGACCACGCGGTGGATCATTTCCAACGCTACAAGGAAGACGTCCAACTGATGAAGGCGCTGGGCGCGAAGGCCTATCGCTTCTCCATCTCATGGTCGCGCGTATTTCCGACCGGCGTGGGCACGCCCAATCCGCAAGGGCTCGATTTCTACAACCGCCTCATCGACGAGTTATTGGCCAATGGCATCGAGCCATTCGCCACTCTGTATCACTGGGATCTGCCACAGGCGCTGCAGGATCGCGTTGGCGGCTGGGCGTCATCAGATACGCCGAAGGCGTTCGGCGACTATGCTGGCCATGTCGCACAGCGCATCACCGACCGCGTCAAAAACATCTTCACCATCAATGAATGCGGGACCTTCGTGGATTTCGGCTATGGTCACGGCCCGGTCGAGCTCGCGCCCGGCCTGAAGCTGCCACAGCCGCAGCTCAACCAGGTTCGCCATCACGTCGCACTGGGCCACGGCATGGCTGTGCAGGCGATCCGCGCCAATGGACGCGCCGACACGAAGGTCGGCGTTGCCGAGAATGTCGCATCCTGCGTTCCGGCCATCGAGACGCCTGCCAATATCCGCGCAGCCGAAATCGCAACGCGCGAGATGAATGGTGGCTACATGACCGTCATCCTCGAAGGCAGATACACCGATGCATTCCTGGCCTATGCCGGCAAGAATGCGCCGAGCTTCACCGCCGAAGAACTGAAGATCATTTCTTCCCCCGTCGATTTCGTCGGTCTCAACGTCTACATGCCGCAATATTATGTGGTAGCGAGTGGCGATCAGCACGGCTTCGCGCTGGTGCCGTTCCCGACCTCGTTCCCGCGCATGGATTCGGACTGGCTGCGGATCGGGCCGGAGGCGCTGTATTGGGCGCCCCGCAATGTCGCCAAGGTCTGGAACGTCAAGCAGATCTATATCAGCGAGAACGGTACATCGGCCGCCGACCGGCCGGCCGGTGACGGCAAGATCCACGACCTCGACCGCGTCATGTATCTCAGGAACTATCTCACGCATCTGCAGCGCGCGACGTCGGAAGGCATCCCCGTAAGGGGGTATTTCCACTGGAGCCTGATGGATAATTTCGAGTGGTCGGATGGCTATGAAAAACGCTTCGGGCTGTATCACGTCGACTTCGCGACGCAGAAACGAACGCCGAAGCTGTCAGCCGAATTCTATCGCAGCCTGATCGCGGCCAACGCGCTGGTCTAGCTCAGAGCAACTTCCCATCCGCGCCGAAGAACGGATGCGGGCCGTCGAAGTCGCCGATCGGCACCTGATGCGTGACCAGATGGCCGCCCTCCTCGCCATCCGGAAACCAGACATGCAGGTGGAAAGCCGGCGGCTCGACACGGAAGGACGGCGGACGCAATTCGGCGATGTCGAGATCGACCGCATGGTTCGGCGCCGGGCAAATGGTCGCAACCGTCCCGCCGAATGTCGTCAGCGTCGCACGATGCACGTGGCCGGCAGCGACGATCCGCACACGCGGATGCTTGCGGACGATGGTTGCGAGGTCATCCGCGTTGAACAGGTCCTGCACGTCCATGTGCGTGATGCCGGTGCGGAACGGCGGATGATGCAGGAATAACAATGCCGGCCGCCCACGCGACGATGCCAGCGTGGCATCCAGCCACTCCAGCGTTGCCGCTTCCAGCGTGCCGTGCGGCTTTCCCGGAACATGCGAGTCCAGCAGGATGATATCGAGCGGACCAACCGTCCGCGCCTGATCGAGCGGGCCCGACGACTTCGCATAAGCCCAATCAGGGAATGCCGCGCGCATCATGTCGCGGGCGTCGTGATTGCCGGGTACGCCGATGAACGGGATCTTGAGCGGAGCGAGCAGCCGCCACAGATGCTCGTATTCGCCGGGCGTCGGCGTATCAACGAGATCGCCGGAGATGACAACGAGATCGGGCCGCGGATCGAGTGCGTTCAGCTCGGCCACACAGCGCTCCAGCGCCTTGGCCGTGTCGACCTTGCCATAGGCCAGCTCGCCCGGCACCTTGATATGCAGATCGGAGATCTGCGCGATGATGGTGGGCTTGGGCTTCGACATCAACCTTCTTTCGGCAACACGCGAACCGCTTGAGGCGTGACCGACAGGCCGACGTGCTCCCCTGCACGCACATTGATGGTGTTCGGCGCGTCCACCGTCAACGGCTTGTTCGCCGCACCCGTCACCACGAGACGCTGGCGATCGCCGATAAAGGCGACGCTTTCGACTGTGCCGCGCAGGAAGGCGTCCGCCTCGGCGACAATTCCGATGGTCTCCGGCCGGATCATCGCCGCTGCCGCAGCGTTGTCGGCGGCATCATTGAGCGCCAGCCAGCCGCCGGGCAGCGTCAGCCGACCGCCGCTCACCGGCCCTTCGACGATATTGGCCGCGCCGACGAATTCGGCGACAAAACGGTTCTGGGGAGCAAAGTAGATCTCGCGCGGCGTGCCGATCTGCGCGATGGCGCCCTTGCGCATGACCACGATGCGATCGCCGAGTTCCATCGCTTCGGCTTGGTCGTGAGTCACATAGATCGCGGTGATCCCGAGCGAGCGTAGCAGGCTGTTGAGTTCACTGCGCAGCCGGTCGCGCAGCGACGCATCGAGCGCGGTCAACGGCTCATCCAGCAGCAGCACCCGTGGGCGCACGGCCACCGCGCGCGCCAGCGCGACGCGCTGACGCTGGCCGCCAGACAATTGATCGATCCGGCGGTTCTCGAGCCCGCCGATATTGGTCAGCGCCACCATTTCGGCGACACGCGCCGCCCGCGCCGCCTTGTCGACGCCGCGGATCTTCAGCCCGTAGCTGATGTTCTCGGCCACCGTCATGTTGGGAAACAGTGCATAGGACTGGAACACCATGCCGACATGGCGCTGCTCGATTGGCACCGCGGTCATGTCGGTCTTGTCGAACAACACACGGCCGCCCGCATCGGGCGTCTCCAGCCCGGCGATGATCCGCAGCATGGTGGTCTTGCCGCAGCCAGAGGGGCCGAGCAGAACCAGCGTCTCGCCTGACACGATATCCAGCGAGGCCGGCGCCAACGCCTGGGTGCCGTCCGGAAAGGTCTTGCCGCAGTTCTCGATATGGACGGCCGCACCGTGGCCTGCGATCCCGCTCATTTCTTTTCGCCCTTCTCGGCAAACATCTGCATCGCCACCAGAAGAGGCACAATCATGATGAAAAAGATCAGTGTGTAGGCCGATGCCACTTCGAGCCGCATCGACGCGTAACTATCGGCGAGGCCGACCGGCAGCGTCTTGGTCAGCGGTGTGTGCAGCATCCAGGTCAGATTGAACTCGCCGAGCGACAGCGTCACCACCATCAGCGATCCGGCGAGAATGCCGGGCATGGCGTTCGGAACGATGACGTTGCAAAACCGCCTCCATGGCGAGGCGCCGAGCGAGGCAGCCCCCTCGTCCAGCGTCTTGATATCCACCGAAGCGAACACCGCCATCACCGAGCGCACCATGAAGGGCATGGTGAAGACCACATGGCCCGTGAGGATGAACAGCCACGACTGTCTGAAACCACCGAAGCCGCCATAAGTCAGCAGCAGCGCCAGCGCGATGGCGAGGCCGGGAATCGCCAGCGGCAGCGTGATGATCTCCTCGATCACGCGCGACAACCTCCCGCCCTTCACGTGTAACCCATAAGCTGCGGGCACGCCGACAACCAGCGTCACCGCCAGGGTCGCGAAGGCGATCAGAAACGACAACCCGATTTCGCCGGCATAGAGGTTCCAGACCTGCACCACCCATTGCAGTGTGACGCCCGACTGGATGCCGCGGAAGTAATTGACGGTGACGCCGGCGGAAATCGACAGCACCACCGGCACGACGAGAAACGCCGCGACGAGCAGTGTGAATCCGAGCTGGCCAGCGAAGATCAGGCGGTCACGCATCGGCTCACCCTGCCGCCGCAACAGCGCCGCCGCTCATTGAGCGGGCCAGCGCGAGGATTGCCCAGGCGATCGCACCAAGTCCGATCGACAGCGCCGCCGAGATCGCAAAATTCGCGGCCAGCGTGAACTCTGTGTAGATCAGCATCGGCAGCACATCGATGTTGGTCGCGAGCGTGAAGGCTGTGCCGAAAGCCCCCATCGCCGTCGCAAACGCAATCGCGCCCGAGGCGACGAAAGCCGGCCCGAGGGCCGGCAGCACCACATCGCGCTGGACAGCCCACGGGCTTGCACCGAGCGAACGCGCTGCCTCCTCCAGTCCGATATCGAGCTTCTGCACCGCGGCCATCACCGTGAGGATCACGCGCGGAATCGAGAAATAGAGATAGCCGAGAAACAGACCGAAGATCGAATAGGCGAACACGACTTTCTCGCCCGTCACCGCAGCGGTGATGGCGCCGATCAGACCCTGACGTCCTGCCAGCAGAATGATCAGAAAGCCGACCACGACTCCGGGAAATGCCAGCGGGAACGTCAGCATCGCGATCAGCACGGCGCGGCCGGGGAAGCGATGACGCTGCAGGAACAGGCCGGCGATGGTGGCAATCACCAACGTGGCGACGGTCGTCGCCGCAGCGAGTACGACCGTATTAATCAGCGTGGCGCGATAGCGCGGTTCTGTAATGATCGCCAGATAGGCGGACGCGCCGCGCGATCCACCGGCACCGACGGCGAGCAATTGCGCCATCGGCAAGAGGAAGAAGGCTGCTGTCACCACCACGAGCGGCAGCAGGCAGATCCAGATGAAATTACGATGCGACATGAAACTATGGTGCCCCTGCCCCCGCCGGGGCACCATTGTGCATCAACGGACTTCGGCGAGATAGCGGTCGCTGAAGCCTTTCTGCGCCAGCTCCATCTTGCCCCAGTCCACGCTCTTGGCGCGGGCATATTCGCTGTCCGGCAGGAACTTGGCCTTCACGGCTTCCGGTAGTTCGATCTTGCGGGCTGGACGCAGGTAAGCATTGGTCCAGATCGCCTGGCCCTTGTCGGACAGCAGATAGTCCATGACCTTCTTGGCCTTGTCCTTATGCGGCGCGTTCTTCACAAGACCAACCACATAGGGAAACACGACCGAGCCTTCGCAGGGAATGACGAATTCGAAATTGCCCTTCTCGGAATACTTGGCGCGATAGGCATTGAAATCATAGTCCAACAGGATTGGCATCTCGCCGGAGACGACGCGGGCATAGGACGTCTGCTTCGGCACGATCGCGTCGTTCTTCTTCAGCTCCTTGAAGAAGGCGATGGCCGGATCGAAATTCTGGTCCGTGCCGCCGAGCGCGAGATTGACGGCAACCGCGCCGACATAGCCGACGGCGGCCGACGTCGGATCGAGATAGCCGACCATGCCCTTGTAGTCGGGCTTGGCGAGATCCTTCCAGCACTTCGGCACCGGCTTGCCAGCGAGGGCATCCTTGTTGACGAAGAAGCCGAGCGTGCCGGAATGGATCGTGGTCCAGTAGCCTTCGGAATCCTTCAGGCCGGCATCCACCTGATCCCAGCCAGCGGGCTTGTAAGGCTCGAGCGCATCCTGCGCCTTGGCCTTCATGCCGAAGGTGACGCCGAAATAGCCGATGTCGCCAACCGGATTGGCCTTCTCGGCGAGGATCTGCGCCAGTGCCTGACCGGAGTTCTTGTTGTCATGCGGCATCTCGATGCTGAGGTCGGTCTTCACCGCCTTGATCATCGACGCCCAGTCGGCCCATTCCGGCGGACAGTTGTAGCAGATGACATCCGCAGCACGAGCGGGCTGCGATAGGGCGGCGAGCGCCAGCGCGGACAGAGCAAATACCAAGCGGAACGGTTTCACGGCGATCGTCTCCATCCTGACGCAGGCTTTAAGGCCGGCGCATAGAAGTCTGAGGGGAATGCGTGACGCCCCACTATAGGCCGCGGATGAAACTTTTGCGACAAAGCCAACCCGCAGCGCATTTGTGCACCGCAATGACCGCGAAGCCCATCGACAACACCCCGCGGAGGATGTGAAATCACCTGTCGCCGCTGATATTGGACCGTTGATGTGAAAGAGACGCCCGAACGCGATCGAGGCCTGCTCGGTCTGGTCGAACGACTCATGAGGAGGCCAGGCGATCCCGAACCGATCAGGCCTGAGCCAGACGCGGACACCAGAGACGGTTTCGATCCGGTCGTCGCAGAGGAGAATCCAGCGGCATCGCTGGAGCCGCAACTTGCGGTCGAGAGCACCCGCACGCTTGACCGCTCGGAAATCGCGGATGTGATCCTGCGCGCGCTAAAGGGTATCGATGGCTGTCCGACAGTCGGCTTCGAGGTGGTCGTCTATGGCACGCGCCCATGGAACGCCATGTTGCGCATCACGCCGGCCGCCGGCGCGGTGTCTGACGCGCGTGCCTGGCGCCAGCGGGTCCAGGACATGGTTCAGCTGTTGCGACATCAATACGAGTTGCGCGAATAGACCGGAGGCCTAGCCTTCCATGCGCACCAGCACGACCTGAAACGGCACGTCGGGGCGTTGCTTGACGACACCTCTGCAGGACGCCGTCGTGGTCTTGGATGTCCCGACCAGATCAATCTCAACCTCGTCAATGCCGAAGATCGCGGGCTGGCCGTCCGCATGCCGGCGGGTCGCAATCGTCGCCGTGAAAGCATCGCCGTTCTGGATATAGGAACCGCTATAGGCGATCACGGTATCGCCGCCCGACAATCGACCATCAGCGAGTGTGATAATCCCCATGCCTTCCTTCTCGGGAATACGAAACCACGCCGAATAACGACCATCCGGGAGCATGACAAACCTGAACTGTAAGTTGCGGTATAGCCAATTACCACCAACCCATCAGAAAGACGTTAACCAGATCGGTCGCATTGAAACGATCGACCTCGCCTTCCCCAATGTAATGCCGCGCTACTTGCCGCCTCCGATATTGCCGCCCTTGATATGGCCGAGCGAGTTGCTGCCATAGGCAGAATTGCCGTGATTGCCGCTCATCGCGGCATTGCCACGAAAGATCGCCGGCCCTCGCATCTGGCCATAGGTCCCGTAATATCCGTGGTGCGCCTTGTAGCCACGATGGACTTTCTTCGCAGACGCCGCCGTCGCCGTGAAACTCGCGATCATCAGTGCAGCTGCCGCCGTCGCCAGAATCTTTTTCATGTTCAACCCTCTGTGACACCCTGCAAGAAAACGCCGACGGCTGCGTCTCGTTCCGGCACAAATCGTCGCAAAAAAACGGCTTACGACGATCTCCGGACATCCCGTCCACAGGCCTGGTAACGCTTTGCTCACCATACAAAATGGGTGGCCCCGACCGCGATCGGTGGTAAGTGGGTGCTGCTTATTGCGCATCAAATAAATTACACCGCGTTCGGACATCATGTTGCTAGATCAGTCCTCCATCTTCGCAGCGATCGGACTCTCGAGCGCGGCGCTCGCGCTCACATTGCTCGCCACCTGGCTCGTCGCGCGATCCGAGACCTATCTGCTGACTTGGTCGATCGGTCTCGCGACCACGGTCGTTGCCGTCATCATCTATGCAGGCTTCGAACAATATGATTCGAGGCTACAGCTCGCTGCATTCATATTGCTGCTTGTCGGCTTCGGGGTGATCTATGCGGGCACCACGCAATTTTGCTCGAACCAGGCCCATTGGATCCGCGCCGCCCTCGTCACCACTGCAGGGCTCGTTCCGATGATCATAGGCTTTGCGCTTGGTTACACCGGCACCGGCACGATGGCCGCGAATTTTGGCACGGGCCTTCTCGTTGCGCTCTCGGCTGCGCAATATTGGCACGCGCGCGCCGAAGCACCGCTGCTGATGGTCGCAAATGCGTTGCTTTATCTCGTCACGGCCGCATCGTTCGTGGCTTGCGGTGCCGAACTCTTGCGTACCGGGCAATTCGTGCTGACCGATCGACCGATGAATTGGGCAGAACAGTTCAATTCACTGATGGTGATCGTCGGTCTGACCGGGATCGGTGCGCTGTCACTGACGATCAACCAGATCCGGACGTCGAACCGGCATAAATCCGATGCCATGACCGATCCTTTGACCGGCCTGCTCAATCGGCGCGCGCTGTTTGGCGAAAAGGTAACGGAGACAGCATCCAACACCGCAATTCTGGTGATGGATCTCGATCACTTCAAAACGATCAACGATCGGTTCGGCCACGCCGCCGGCGACCGCGTGCTGCGGGCCTTTGCTGAAGTGATCTTCTCGAACATTCGCGCCGAAGACGTTGCCGCGCGTCTGGGCGGCGAGGAATTCTGCATTGTCCTATCCGCGTCGAGCCCAAAAGCAGCGGCCGCTGTCGCCGAGCGCATCCGATCAACGCTGGAGACAAAGACGTTCCCGACTTCCGCCGGTGTTATCCACGCCACGGTCAGCGTGGGAATCGCGATCCGGTCAGCCGAGCCTGAAACACTGCAGGCATTGCTTAGCCGGGCCGATGCGGCGCTCTACCAAGCCAAGGCGGCGGGCCGAAATCGCGTGCAGATTTCTGATTTTCATCTGGCCGCCTGAGTCGCGCGACGCCCGGTTCCACGAAAAATTAAGCACTGGCTGGCAGCGTAAGGTTTTTCGGCAGAATGCCCCGATGCCCGGTCAGAAAACCATTGCCATAGAGACGCTCAATCTGCTGCGCGCCTCAGAACCGCTCCCGAACGACAGCCACCTCAAGGCGGCGTCGATCGTCGCTTTTCCGCTCGGCCCCATCGAGGTCGAGCAAATCACGCCACGGTTCTTCGCCTCCTTCGCCATCGAGAGCCTACTGCGCTCGATCTGCTATCGCGAAGAACAGTGGTTGATCGAAGCCCGGCACACCCATGCGATGCGGATGACGCTGAACTGGGTCGAGGCTGAAAGCTGACGACAAAATTATCCCTCGGCCGGAACCGTATCTTGCAATGACGGCCGCTCCGACACGGCTGCGAACCAGTCGGTCAGGGCCGGCCGCGAGCTGCGCCAGTCGAATGATGCGAAACGAAAATCCAGATAGCCGAGCGCGCAGGCGATGGTGAGGCTGCCGATGCTGACGCGGGCGCCGAACGATGCGACAGAGTTTTCCATCTCATCGAGCGCCGCAGCGATCTTGACCATCTGACCATCGATCCACTCCGCTGATCTGATCTCGTCGCTCCGGCAGGTATTCTCGTAGCGCGTGAGTAGCGCCGCATCGAGCAGGCCATCACCGAGCGCTTGCTCGGTGAGCACCTTCCAACGCTCAGGCCCGCGCGGAAACAGCGAACCGTGTCCGAGGTCATCGAGATATTCGCAAATCACCCGGCTGTCGAACAGCAGCGTACCATCCGCCAGCTTCGCCGCCGGCACCTTGGCGAGCGGGTTGAAACTTGCGATCCGCGCGTCGCGCTTCAACGGATGCGCTGCACTCGGCAGCCGCGTGACGCGACCGGCCAATCCCAGTTCGATCGCGCAAGCCATCACCTTGCGCACATAGGGCGATGTCGGCGCGTAGAACAGTTCGATCCTGTCGCTCATGGCTTCTGATCCTCCGCGTCGATGGCCGCCAGCGCGGCACGCGCGACTTCGACATCCTGCGCGCCGGTGCCCGACCCGACGCCGACCGCCCCGACACATTGGCCAGCAATCACGATGGGCAGCCCGCCTTCGAGATTGGTCAGGCGGCCGCCGCCTGCGATGGCCAGCTTGATCTCGTCGGCGGGATTGAGCCGCGATGTCGGCTGCCGATGCGATGCGGCCGTAATGGCCTTGGACATCGATGTTTCCCGCGACAGCAATTTGGCGCCGTCCATCCGAACAAACGCCAGAAGATTGCCGCCGTCGTCGACGATGGTGATGTTCTGCGCGACACCGAGCTCGTCCGCCTTGGCAACGGCACCCGCCAAAGCTTTGAGCGCGCCTTCATGTGTCAGCTTGAGAGAGGGCTTAGTCGTCGCCATTAGATAGCTCCAGTATCGACATGTAGCATTTGCGTTCGACAGCGCCGCTCATGAGGCAGCGCCGGCCGGCAGCAGCAGCACTTTGCCGATGTTTTCATTGGCTTCCAGAATGCGGTGAGCTTGCGCTGCATCTCCGAGAGGCAACTGGCGCCAGATCAGCGGCCTCACTACGCCGGATGCCACCAGCGGCAGCACCTCGGCGCGGAGCGCGGCAGCGATTGCGGTCTTCTCCTCGTCGGACTTCGGCCGCAGCGTCGACGACGTCAGATACAATCCCTTCCGCATCACCAGTCCGAGATCGATCGGCACCACGCCGCCTTCCATGAAGGACAGGCTGACGTGCCGTCCGCCGGATGCCAGCACATCGAGATTGCGCGCCACATAGGAGCCACCGACGATGTCGAGCACGACATCGACGCCGCGCCCGCTTGTGGCGTCGCGCGCTGCGACAACGAAGTCGTCGGTACGATAGTTGATGGCGACGGCGCCGAGCGCTTCCACCGCCTTCTTCTTGGCATCGCTGCCCACGGTCGCGATCGCCGTCGCACCGCGAGCGATGGCCATGCGGATCGCGATGGTGCCGACGCCACTGGCACCGCCATGCACCAACACGGTCTCGCCCTTCGACAACCGGCCGCGTTCGAACAGATTGTGCCAGACAGTGAACAGCGCTTCGGGCAATGCCGCCGCCTGCTCCATCGTCAGCCCCTCGGGCACCGCAAGACAATGCGACGCCTTGGCGATGCAATAGCGCGCATAGCCGCCACCCTTGACCAGCGCCATCACCACCTGCCCCTGCAAAGCAGCGTCGCCACCGATCACGCGGCCGGCGACTTCGAGACCGAGCACGTCAGTGACACCCGGCGGCAGCGGCACGGCACCGCTTCGCTGCATCAGGTCCGGACGATTGACGCCGGCTGCGGCGACTTCGATCAGCACTTCGCCAGGACCGGGCACCGGCACCGGTCGTTCGACTTGCGCCAGAACGTCAGGACCGCCTGCTTGCGTTGCGATGATCGCCTGCATGGTCGACATGATCGTCGACACTTCGTTCTTCATGATACGCGTATCCACTCTTCACTCGGCCGACGCAGCAAATCCGCCAGCCTGTCCATCATCGCGTTTGCGGCTGCGAGTTCGTCGAAGCCGATCCACTCGTCGGCTTTGTGCCCCCGCGCCATATCGCCGGGTCCGCAGACCAGCGTCGGAATCCCCGCCTCTGCGTAGAGGCCGGCCTCGGTACCGAAGGCGACTGTGGTTGCGGGTTGCGTATCGCCTGCCATTCTTGCGACCAGACGCGTCACAGCTGCGTCGGCGGCAGTATCGAGCCCGGGATAGGCCGACAGTTCCTCGGAGACGATGTCAGCTTCCGGCGCATTGGCGCGGAGCCGATCGCGCTCGCGTGCAACCACCTCATCGATCCGTGCGAGAATTTCGCCCGCGTCACGGCCGGGCATCGTGCGGATCTCGTATTCCAGCGCGGCCCGTTCCGGCACCAGATTGACCATGCTGCCGCCATGCAGCGAGCCAACGTGAATGGTCGTGTATGGCGGATCGAACGCCGCATCGCCGCCGCGCGCGACTTCCTCATCAGCGAAGGCACGCAGCGTATGCGCGATCGCAACGCCCGCATCGACCGCATTGGCCGCACGATGCGGCATCGCCGAATGACCGGTACGGCCTGTTACTGTCAGGCGACGCGCGACCTTGCCCTTGTGCGCGCGCACGACGCGCATCGTGGTTGGCTCACCCACGATGGCGAGCGCCGGTGGCACGAGGGACTGCATCAGCGCACGCACGAGATCGGGGGCACCGCGGCATCCGACTTCCTCGTCATAGGAAAACGCAAGATGCACGGGCGCGGCAGTTGCCGCGTCCTTCAACCGCGGCACGCTTGCGAGAACGACGGCGAGAAAGCCCTTCATGTCGGTCGCGCCGCGACCATAGACGCGCTCATCGCGGATTACGCCGGCGAATGGCGGCACGGTCCAGGCCTGCCCCTCCACCGGCACCACATCCGTATGCGCCGACAGGACCACACCGGGACGATCCACGGGACCGATAGTCGCGAGCAACGACGCCTTGCAGCCATCAGGCGACGGCACGCGGCGCGAAGACACGCCCGACGACGCAAGTATCCGCTCGATATACGCGATGATATCGAGATTCGAATTCGCACTTATACTTTCGATACTGATTAGTTCGCAAAGTATTTGAGCTATCTTCTCGATCATCTATACTACCAATACTTTTACGATTGCAGGAGCATCACGATGACCTATTCCATCTCGGCACGCTGTCCGGAGACCGGCGCGTTCGGCATTGCCATTACGTCGTCGAGCATTGCCGTGCCGGCGCGCTGCGCCTGGGTGGGACCGCTCGGCCTCGTGGTGTCGCAGAATGTCACTGATCCGTCGCTCGGCCCGACCGGCCTTGCACTGCTGCGTCAGGGCCTCGGCGCGGGTGCCGTCCTTAACAATCTCACGCTCGGCACGCCGCAGCCCGCATGGCGGCAGGTCGGTGTGATCGATCGCTACGGCCAGGTGGCGTGGCATTCCGGCGCGCAGGCGCTGCCGATCGTTGGCATTGCGCAGGGCAATGGTTGTCTCGCGATGGGCAATCTGCTGGTCGATGAAAAAGTCCCGAGCGTGATGATCGCAAAGTTCGAAGCTACGGCCGGACAGCCGCTGGCGGAGCGATTGCTGTCGGCGCTGGAAGCCGGCCTCGATGCCGGCGGCGAGACCGACGACGAACATGCGGCGGGCCTGCATGTCGCCCACATGTTTGACTGGCCGGTGGTCGACCTGCGTGTCGACTGGCACGACGCTCCGATTGGTGAACTCCGCGCACTGTGGGAGCGCTATCGACCGCAGCAGAAGGACTATGTCGCACGCGCGATGAATCCCGGCGCCGCGCCGTCGTTCTAGACGCGACCGCCTCACGCCGCCTCGCCTGGCGGAAACGCCACGATATCGTCGGAGCCGATGGTCAATCCGATCTCGGCTCCGACCGGACAGGACGACAGCGCCGCAATGCCCGGCGAACGCAGCAGGATGCGCTCGCCCGCACTGCCGGGCGCGTCGATATAGAGATCGACATGACCGCCTTGAAACACCTGCGTCGTCACGGTGCCGGGCAGCGATCCCGAAGCGCCGCGCGACGTGACGGCGAGATGCTCCGGCCGCACGAAGACATCCACGGCATCGCCGATCGAAAGCGCGGCAATCGGCGCCGCAGGAACGTCGGCGCTGATGTCGCCGACCGAAACGACCGCGACATCGCCGCGCTTCTCGACAAGGCGCCCGTTGAGGATATTGGCATCGCCGACAAAGGACGCGACGAAGCGATCGGCCGGACGGCGATAGATATCGTCGGGTGCCGCGATCTGGCGGATGCGCCCGGCCGACATCACCGCGATACGATCCGACATCGACAGCGCCTCACCCTGATCATGCGTCACGAAGATCGTGGTGACGCCGAGCTCGCGCTGGATCTGCTTGAGCTCGACCTGCATCGAGCCGCGCAGATTCTTGTCGAGCGCCGAGAACGGCTCGTCGAGCAACAGCACCTTCGGCTTGATCACCAGGGCCCGCGCAAGCGCGACGCGCTGCTGCTGACCGCCTGACAGCTGTTTGGGCTTGCGGTCGGCGAAGCCCGACAGCTTGACCAGCGCCAGCGCCTCGTCGACGCGGCGCGCGATCTCCCTCTTCTCGACGCCGCGGGTCTTCAATCCGTAAGCCACGTTCTTGGCGACGCTCATATGCGGGAACAGCGCATAGTTCTGGAACACGATGCCGATCTCACGCATATGCGCGGGCGTCTCCGTGACCAGATCGCCGTCGATGAAGATCTCGCCATTATCGGCTTCGAGGAAGCCGGCAACCAGATTGAGCAGCGTCGTCTTTCCGCAGCCGGATGGGCCCAGCAGAGTCATGAACTCGCTCGGCCGGATCTTCAGCCAGGCCTCATGCAGCGCCATGGAATCGCCGAAGCGCTTGGTGACGCCGTCGAGCTGCACCGCCGGACGAATCTTGTCGCTCGCCGCGGCTGGCGTGTGTGCCGTCATTGGATCAGTGCGCATCAACATTCAGGATTTTCCCGAGGCCCAGGAAGGAATTGGCGATCGTGAGCAAGGTTGCGGTCACGACGATGTAGATGACCGACAGCGCGGCCAGCGTGGGGTCCGCGAATTCGCGGACATAATTGTACATGGCGACCGGTAGCGTCTGCGTGGCCTGGCTGCTGACGAACAAAGTAGCCGTGAATTCGTTGAAGGACAGGATCGCCGCGAACAGCCAGCCGCTGAGCAAGCCCGGAATCAACAGGGGGATCGTCACCGTGAACAGGATCCGCAGCGGCGTGGCACCGAGACTGGACGCCGCCAGCTCCAGGCGCGTATCAAGATTTTCCAGCGAGATGTAAGTGCTGCGCATCACGAAAGGCAGCACCATCACCACATGGGCGAAGATGACGAGCGGAAAGCCGCGGCCGATCCCCGTCTGCGAGGCGAGGATGAGAATGCCAAGACCGACGGTGTAATGCGGGATGATCAGCGGCGACAGCAGAATGCCTTCGAGAAAATCCCTGAGCGCGAATTTGTAGCGATGAATGGCAAAGGCAAAGGCCGATCCCACGACCACCGCGATGCTGGATGCCCAGACCGTCACCGTCAGGCCATTCCAGAACCCCTTCGCGAAATCGGCATAGGAAAACGCACGATAGAACCAGCGCAGCGACCATGACTGCGGCGGAAATTGCAGGATCGCACGATCGTTGAATGCCGAGATCGCTACGACAACGCCGGGCAACAGCACGAATAGGAGAATGGCGGCGACGAGGACGCGGCCCGACCAGCGCAGCGCAAGGGTTGCAGGTGAACGTTTCATGTGGTGCCCGCCATGCGTTCGAGCGGGCTCGCAGCCTTCTTCAGCAGCGCGATCACAGCCAGCGACAGCGCGAGGCCAATGATGGACAGGCTGGCGGCGAAAGGGAAATTGAACGACGAGAAGCCGAGCTGATAGATCAGCGTCGATACGGTGGCGACACGACCGCCGCCGATCAGTTGCGGCGTTGCAAAGGCGCTGAAGGTCCAGGCAAAGGCGGTTGAGAATCCGGCAACGATGCCGGGCATCGACAGCGGCAGCGTGATGGTCATGAAGATGCGGATCGGACCCGCGCCGAGACTTTCGGCCGCCTTCTCGTAATTGCGATCGATATGCGACAGCGCCGCGGCCAGCATGATGACCATGATCGGCATGGTCACATGCACCAAGGCCGCAATCACGCCGCCCGAGGTAAACATCATCCGCAACGGGCGATCCACCAGGCCGAGCTTGAGCAGCAGCGTGTTCAGAAATCCGTTATTGCCGAGCACGATCATCCAGGAATAGGTCCGCACCACCTCGCCGAGAAACAGCGGCGTGACCGACACGATCAGGATGAAGGAGCGCAGCGCGGAGCTGTTGGTGCGCGTCAACGCATAGGCTAGCGGATAGGCAAGCAGCAGCGTGAACACCGCCGTCTCGAAACAGATCAGCACCGTATTCCAGAATGCCAGTGCGTAAAGCGGCCGCAGCATGGCTTCGAAATTGGCCCAGGTGAAGCCACCGACTTCGAGCGTGCCTGGAATATAGGCCCGCACGCTGTACTGAAACACAGCCAGCATCGCCGCGATCAGCCCCACAGCAACGAGGCCGGCCGGCGAGACAAACCATCCCAGAAATGGACGTGTGTTCATGGACAAACTCGAAGTGGGCGAACGTGACGTCATGGACCGCGATCCGGCGGTAGCAGCCGGATCGCGACTAGAACTCTTTTACGGAGCCATGATGTTCTCGGTGAACCACTTGCGCCAGGTGCCGGTCTTCTCGGCACGCAGCTTGGCGTCGATCACCAGCGTCTGCTTCGCCCACTGATCCGCGGTCGTGAACACGCCCGGCAGTGCTGCGATCTCGGGCTTGACCTTGGCGTTGTCCACCACCGGACTGCCCTTCTTCAGTTCGGCGATCTTCGCCTGCACTTCTGGATCGAGCGCAGTGTTGATGAACTTGTAGGCCAGCTCCGCCTTGGTCGAGCCCTTGGTGATGCCCATCGTATCGACGCCGAGAACTGCGCCTTCCTTCGGAATTGCCAGCTTGATCGGCACGCCCTGGGCCTGCATGTAATAGGCGTTCATCGACAGCACGACCTGCACCGGAGTTTCACCCGTCGCGAACAGTTGCTGGCTGTTGGCGTCATTGGTGTAGAATGCCTTGTAGTTCGGCTTCAGCGCTTTCATCTTGGCTTCGCCGACTTCCCAATTCGATGCGTCGCCGCCAGAGAGCTTGGCCGCAACCACCATCACATGGCTCGGATCGAAATCAGGCGACGAGATCATGCCCTTGAGCGCTGGATTCCACAGACCTTCCCAGCTTTCGAAGCTGACACCCTTGGGCAACTGATCGGGCAGATAGCCGATCGTGTAGACATAGGCCCAGGAACCGATGTGATACGGGCTGATCTTGGCCTGCTCGACCAGATGGCTGGCGTTCGGGATCTTCGCCATGTCGAGCTTCTCGAACAGATTGTCGTTGGCATAGAGCCAGCCGACATGGGCCGTCGTGAAGGTAACGTCGCTCTCGGGCTTGGCAGCAGCGAGCTTGGCCTGATTGAGGCGGTCGATGGTGCCGCCGGTGATGTATTCGACCTTCACGCCGGTGTCGGCGGTGAATTTCTTGGCGATCGCTTCATCGATCAGATCGCGGAAACTTCCACCCCAGGTGCTGACCACCAGCTTCTCCTGGGCGGATGCCTGCCCGCCGATCGCGAGCGTCGACAGCAACATCAATGCAGTAAACTTCAAGGCGCGCTTCATCTCGAAACCTCACAAGGATTATGACCCAGAAAGAAAAGCAAGCATCGTGCCAGACGATTGATTTACCTCAAGAATTTCCGCCGGACGGGCGCGCGCATCCGCACTCATCGATCATGCGAAGGATGAAGCCGCAAACGTCCGATTGATCTCTGTAGTGCCGGCGAAAAACGGGTCGTTACGCCGGAATTTCCGCGATGATGTCGATTTCCATCAGGTATTCAGGCTTGGCGAGGCCCTGAACGATAATCCCCGTCGAAACCGGATAGACGCCCTTCAGCCATTTGCCGACGACGCGATAGACCGGCTCGCGATAGGCGCGATCGGTGATGTAGATGACGATCTTCACCACGTCCTCGAGCTTGGAGCCTGCCTCTTCAAGCAGCACCTTGGCGCATGTCATGGCATTCTCGGTCTGCGCAGCGGCATCGCCGATACCGACGATCTTGCCGTCGAGATCCATGGCCGTCTGGCCGCGCACATAAACGGTGTTGTTGGCGCGCACGACCATGCAGACATCGTTGTCGAGCGACTGCTCGGGATAGGCTTCCTTGGTGTTGAACTTGCGAAAACGCTGATGGGTGGTCATGGAGCAGATCCTCAGGCGGCGAGACGACGGAATGTGCGATCGGAGAAGATCAGGGGCAGCGCAGCTTGGTTGCGAACGTTCAGCACCTCGCCCGCGACGATGCGATGCGAGCCGAAATCGAACACGCTGGCGACGCGGCAATCGAAATTGCACAACGCGCCATCGAGCGCAGGCGCGCCGGTCAGCAGTTCCGACCAGTCACCGGCAAGAAAACGGTTGTCGCGCAGTTCAGGGATCAACCCGGCGAAGCTGTTGGCAACACGCTCCTGCGTATCAGACAGAATGTTGGCGACGAACACGCCATTGGCCAGCAACTTTTCGAGATGGCGATTGTCGCGGTGAACGCTGAATACAACCGATGGCGGCTCCATTGACAGTGAACACAGCGACGACACCGTGACGCCCGCGCGGCCCGCTTCGCCATCCGTTGTCACCACCGCCACGCCCGAGGCCGTCATCCGCATGGCGTCGCGGAAGATATCGACCTCGACCAGCGGATGCGCCGCAGCGCTCATGATTTCACCCCGTCGATACGGTCGGACAGCCCGGCCGACTTCTTCACGAAATCCAGCGGCCCGGCAAAGTCGAAGCTGTTATAGACCGCCGCCAGATGATTGAAGTGCGGCGCCTGTGCGAATTGCACGAAGGTCAGGCGATGACCGGCATAGTCGGAGTTCAAGAGATCGCGCGCGAAGGCGAGCAGCTTGCGGCGATCGTCGGCCTGCCACTGGTCGTTCAGGGAATAGAACTTGTTGAGCCACTTGCCTGATCCCTCGGCCTCGAACGCATCGGCATTCGGGGTGATGCAGATCTGGCCGCCGCACAGCTCGCGGGCGATATGCATCATCGCCGGAAGCTGCGAACAAGCAAACACGCGGCCGGCATAGAGCATCGACTGCTGCGGCATCAGAAGGCCGCCCGGGCTCTTCTCCGCCATGGCGATCGAGGCGGTGAGATGCGCGTTGATGCCTTCGCGATAGCAGACCAGATCGGCGAGCTTCTCGCGCACCGACTGCAGCTTGTCGAGACCGGTCTGCTTGGCGTTCCACATCGCTGCGCCGATCATCATGTCGGCGGTGTAGAGCAGACGCAGTACATAAGGGAATGCCGAGTAGCGATGCAGCGTCGAACGCACGAACTGCGCAGCGCGGGTATGGCGGTAGAAGAACACGTCTTCCCACGGGATCAGCACGTCGTCGAACACCACCAGCGCCTCGACCTCATCGAAGCGATTTGCAAGCGGATAGTCCTTGGCATTAGCGCTGCTGCGATTGGCGAAGCCGCCGCGGCAGATATGTTTTACGCCCGGCGCACCCATCTTGACGATGCAGCCCACCGCATAGTCGGACAGCTTCTCATTGGCCCAGGCGCCGACGGTCGGCTTCAGATAGGCCTGATCGGCATAAGCCGCCGCGGTCTCGTATTTCGCGCCGCGAATGATGATGCCGGCATCGGTTTCACGGGTGACGTGAACCATCAGGTCCGGATCCTGCTGCTGCGGCGGCAGCGAACGGTCGCCCTTCGGATCGGTGTTGGCCGAGACGTGGAAGATGTCCTTCTCGATCACGGCACGGATGTGATGATCGATATTGGCGGCGAAGCGCGGATCAATCTCGGCCAGCACATCGCGCCCATCGGTCAGCGACCACATCTCGCCGATGGTCTCGTCGCCGACGCGGGTCACGACGCCGCCGATGTCCTTCATGACGTGATCGACGGCCTTGATCTTGTCGTGCCAGTCCTTCTGCTCCGTCGGCGGCTTGTAGAAGACCGAATGTGTCTCGTTGTCTTCAACGTAAGTGAGGTCGGCGGCGTAACGCTCTTCACGCGCCATGTCATACATGCGGGCCTTGACGTCGATGATCGGCTTCAGCGCCGGGTGCGTGGTTACGTCCTTGACGCGCTCGCCATCGATCCAGACCTCGCGGCCATCGCGAATGCCCTGCTTATATTCTTCACCCGTGCGGATCATTGATCGGCTCCTGTTCGACTGGACGACAGGGTGCCGAAGGGCCTATCATAAGGAAAATATTTTTATCTTTGGAGTTGCATAGGAAAACGCGATGAGGTTTTCGCTCCGGGCCCTGCGTTATGTGGTTGAGACGGCCGATGCGGGCAGCGTGACGGAAGCCGCCAAGCGCCTGAACGTGTCGCAGCCCTCGATCTCGGCCGCACTCAGCCAGCTGGAGGCTGAACTCGGCGTCCAGATCTTCATTCGCCATCTCGCCAAGGGCGTGACCCTCTCCCCCGCCGGCCAGCGGCTGGTCAACGACGCGAGATTGCTGCTCGCGCATGCGCGCGATTTTGCCCAGAGCGCCCAGTCGCTTGGCAGCACGCTGCACGGCGAAATCGTGGTCGGCAGCTTCTCGACCCTCGCCACACGCTTCATGCCGGGGCTGCTGTCCGGCTTTCGCGAACGGCAGCCGGGCATCTCGGTAAAACTTGAGGAAGGCGACCAGCAGGAGATCATCGACGGGCTGGTCTCTGGACGGACCGAACTCGCGCTGTCTTATTCCTTTGCCGTCCCCGACGAGATCGTCGGTGAGAAATTCTGCGAGCTGCCACCCTATATCGTGCTGTCGGCGGATCACCCTCTGGCGAACCGGTCGTCGATCAGCCTGACCGAAATGCGCGACGAGCCGTTCATCCTGCTGGACCTGCCGCATTCGCGCGATTACTTCGCCAGCCTGTTTACGGCATCCGGTATCGAGCCGCGTATTTCCTTCCGGACCCGGTCATTCGAGCTGATCCGCGGACTGATCGGGAATGGCCAGGGATATTCGATCCACAATGCCGTGCCGCGCACCACCATCGGCTATGACGGCAGCCGCGTTGCCGTGGTGCCCATCACCGAAAAGCTTCCGGCCACGCATGTGATGGCGCTGCGTCTGAAACGCCACGCGCTGCGACCGGCGGTGCAGACCTTCGCCGACTACGCGCGCGACGCCTTTGCCGTTGGCGGCCAGTTCGCGCCGGGCTCAATAGCCCCGGCGCGGATCGACGCGGCTTAGCAGCTCCTGCCCGGACCGCAGCCGGCGTACATTCTCGCCGATCTGCTGTGCCGCGGAACCCGGCAGCGCCACCGATGCGAGATGCGGCGTGATCAGCACATTGTCCATCGCCCAGAGCGCGCTGTCCGGCGACAGTGGCTCGGAAGCAAACACATCCAGCGTGGCCTCCGCGATATGGCCCGAACGGAGCGCTTCGATCAGCGCCGGCTCATCGACGATGCTACCGCGCGAGACATTGATGAAGACCGCGCCACGCTTCATCTGTGCCAGGCGCTCGGCATTCAGCAGCCCGCGCGTCTGTGGCGTCTGCGGCAGCATGCAGACGAGAATGTCGCTATCGCCCAGGATATCCGGCAACGCGGACAGGCCGGCCGATGTCTCGATGCCCTCCACCGACTTCAAGGTGTTGGACCAGCCGCGCACGCGATAGCCCTGTCGCACGCATTCCAGCGCCGCGGTCAAGCCGAGTTCGCCGAGGCCGAGTACGCCGACAGTGATGTGGATGAATATAGTGCCAGCGATGCTGGCGCTGGGCGCGCTCGAAGGTTGGAATATCGCGCGCATGACGCATCACCGCGAACAACACATAGCCAGCCATCATCCGCGCCATCTTCGGATCCGACAGGCGCGTGATCGGAACCTCCGGCAGGTCGTCACGCCCGACCAGCGCGTCGACGCCGGCGCCGAGATTGACCACGAGCCCGAGATTGGGATAGCGCGCAAAGAAGCCATGTGGCGGCTTCCAGACAAGTGCCTGCCGCACGCTGGCGGGGTCAGCGATATCGTCAGCCTGACGAAGATCGATCCCCTCCGCGGCCAGCACCGCACGCCACGTTTTGAAGTCATCGAGGACGCTGTAGAATGCCATCACCTCTGACGTCATTGCGCGGCCTTTTCGGCGATCAGACGCGACACCGCTGTCAGCGCCAACTCATAGCCGAGTGCGCCGAGCCCGGCGATGACGCCCGTTGCAGCACGCGACACATAGGAGTGATGGCGAAACGGCTCGCGCTTCCAGATATTGCTCATATGCGCCTCGATGATCGGTCCCTCGAAAGCGAGCAACGCATCGAGAATGGGGACCGACGAGTAGGTGAGACCGGCGGCATTGATGACGATCCCCTCGGCCTTCTCCCTCGCCTCCTGGATCCAGTCGACCAAAATGCCTTCATGATTAGACTGACGGAAGTCGATCGTCAGGCCGAGTGACGCCGCGTGATCTTCACAGCGCTTCTTGATCGAGACGAAACTTTCACGGCCATAGGTACCGCTTTTGTCCAGCCCATAAAGATTGGCATTGGGACCATTGAGGAAATAGATAACTGGAGACGTCATGGCCGCGCTTTCATCTGTCTGGAGGGCAATCGGGTATTCTTGAGAGGCAAGACCGAACCGTGAGAAAATACCAACGAACGAGTGACGTCGGATGATCCCAGATGCTCATCCCGCCGCCAACAGGACGCCTGCAGCTACGCATCGACGCAGCGCATTCGCAATTTGAACCTTAGAGAGAGCCGCTTCGTTGCAGAAATCGAAAGAACCTATGCGGTTCGACGGATTTCAGTATGGTTCAGAGGTTGCTCTTGCCGTAGGTGAAAAGCCCGAAGGCGGCGTCGTCCGTTGCTGGGTAAAAATGTGCGAGGCGACCAATCGAAACCGGCCGAAAAAGTCGGCCCGGACGACATGCGGTGCACGGTCGGCATGCTAGAGCGTTTTCGAGCGAACTCGGTTCTGCTTCGATCAGAACCGAAAAGGCTCTAGTGCATTGGCGCGTGTTTCAAGGAATCCCTGATTTCGCGCCAGATGTTCACACACCAATTTCTCGCTCTTTGGGTCAACACGTTTCTCAAGATTCACTCTCGCTGACGCCCTATCTCCTTCTACGATCAGCAAGAGTCGTGCCAACAATTGAAATGCTGGATCATCCACTCATCGGATGCCGGCGTACCGTGGGCCAATCATCCAACATTCTGAGCATGGTTATCGGGTGACCAGGACACCACCTTCGATGCAATCTCCAGTCTGCCGATCAGCGGCATCTGGCGAAAACTGCAACGATTTTGTCCGGATCATATCAGGCGAGCTGCTCTCTTAAAAAAACGACAGCGCTTTAGCCGCCCTTCTTGCCGTCCGCCGCGAACTGCTTCAGGAACGCGGTGAGATCCTTGATCTCCTGCTCGTTCTTGATGCCGGCAAAGCTCATCTTGGTGCCGGGGATCTTGCCCTTCGGGTCCTTGATATAGTCGGTGAATACCTGATCATCCCAGGTCAGGCCGGAATTCTTGTTGGCGTCGGAATAATTATAGCCCGCGACAGTGCCGGACTTGCGCCCGAATAGACCGTTCAGGATCGGCCCCACGGTGTTCTTCGCGGTCTCACCGACCTGATGGCAGGCGCGGCACTTGTTGAAGGACTTCTCCCCGGCTGCAACATCCTGCGCCATGGCATCGGTTGTCATCAGTGCGAGCGACAGAGCGAGCAGCGAAAAGCGGAACGTCATCCTGGTCAAACCTCGATTATGGTGATTGTCGTGGCGGGCAAGCGTGGCAACAACGCGCGTCGCCGTCGCACTATTCGACCTTGGGGCCGGACTTGCCGTCAGGCGTGACGTCGATGGCCATAGCCCGCCCGGTGACCTTCGGCGCCGGCCGGCAATCCTTCATGCATGGGGTCTTGTTCCAGAAATGTTTCTCGGACGTCTCGCGATCGTCCTCAAAGAACGCCGCTGCATTAGGCATCTTGATCGACGTAAAATTCTTCTCGTTGAGTTCGAATGTCTCGTCCTTGACGATATCGTTCATGCTGAGAATGTAGGCCGTCAGCGCATAGACCTCGTCATTGGTCAGCGACTGCGCATTGCCGTAAGGCATCGCGCGCTTGATGTAGTCGAACACGGTGGACAGATCAGGCCAGAACGAACCGACGGTCTTGTCCGGCCGGTCCGCCTTCAATGTCCCCGCACCGCCGGCAAGCACCGGCCATCGACCGACACCCTGTCCGAATTCGCCGTGACAGGACGCGCACTTCTCCTGAAACAGATCGTCGCCCTGCTTCACGGTGCCCTTGCCGACCGGAAGACCTCGCCCGTCCGGCCGCACGTCGGTGTCCCAGGCCGCGATTTCCTCAGCGGTGGCCGCCCGGCCCAGCCCGAGCTTCGCAGAGGGCTTGACCACGTCGCGGCCCGCCATCTGCTGGGCAGCGCTTGGCGCACTCGTGCCGCCGAGCAGACATGCCGCCAGCACCAGTGTCAGGGCGTTAGCCGATTTCAACATTTTCAGTCTCCCCGCCCGAACGCACTAGCCAGGTCTGAATGCCGTTATTGTGGTAGATCGAATTGACGCCGCGCACCTTGCGCAGATCGTCCTTCGACGGCTGCACGTAGCCGGTGGAGTCGATGGCGCGGGACTGGATCATCAGCTCCTGTCCGTTCCAGTCGAAATCCACATAGAAGCGCGCCACGGACTTGTCGAAGACCGGGCCATCGATGCGCGCGGTCTGCCAGTTGCGGCCGCCATCCATCGAAACATCAACGCGCTTCACGGTGCCGCGCCCGGACCACGCGAGCCCGCTCAGCACGTTGCGGCCCTTGTGCTTCAATGGCGCCTGCGGCGACGGATTGGTCACTACCGACTTTGCGTCCATCACGAATGTATGCTTGCGGGAATTTCCATCGGCCAGCAGATCCGTATATTTCGACGTCTCCTCGCGAGTCTGCCACGGCTGGTCGCCGGCCTCGATACGACGCAACCACTTGACCCACAGATTGCCTTCCCAGCCGGGAATGACCGCGCGTAGCGGATAGCCCTGTTCCGGACGCAGCGCCTCGCCGTTCATCGCGAAAGCGATCATGACATCGCTCAGCGCCTTCTCGATCGGCAGCGAGCGGTTCATGCCGGCGGAGTCGGCGCCTTCCAGCATCAGCCACTTGGCATTCGGCTTCAGCCCGGCCTCATCCAGCAACACTTTCAGCGGCACGCCAGTATACATCACGTTGTGGATCATGCCGTGGGTGAACTGGCAGCCATTGAGCTGGCTGCCGCGCCATTCCATGCCGGAATTGGCCGCGCATTCGAGGAAGTACACCTTGTTGACACGCGGCATGCGCTTGATGTCGTCCATGGTGAACACCAGCGGCTTGTCCACCAGCCCGTTGATCATCAGGCGATGATCGGCAGGATTGATCTCGGCGACGCCGCCGTGATGACGCTCGAAGCACAGGCCGGACGGCGTGATAATGCCGTCGAGTTCGTGCAGCGGCGTGAAGTTGACCGACGATTCAGCAGAAGCCGTCAGCCAGGGTACGTCGCGGCGGATCACATTCTTCTCGAATTTCGAGGGAGTGCCGTAGGGATGCTTGTCGACGCCATCGCCGAGATAGCGCTGCCAGTCCTGCACATCCGTAATGAGCGCTTCGGATTTTGCCGTCTCACCCGCGAGCGCCGGAATCGCCGAAAGTGCTGCACCGGCACCGGCCAGACCGGCCGCGCCCAGAAAGCGACGGCGATTGAGCGTTTCCGCTGATGTTCGATCAGTCATGCGACAAGCTTTCCTGTCTCTGCAATTCGACGACGCCTGAATCAGGAACCGGTCACCTTGACGGCGGTGCTGGGCTCGATCCTGACGGTCGATACCTTCGCCACATGCGCCGCCACCACGTCCCAGATCGGCGGGCCCTGCGTGTTCTCGTTGATGCTGGCCCAGCCCGAGACCGTGTAGGTCTTGGTGGCTTCGATGGGCTTGCCGGACTTCAGGTGGGTCATCGCGGAAATGCGCGAACCCATCGGCTTGGAAATATCGATCGCGTAGCCCATGCCGCCCATGCGGACCATGTCGCCGCCGCCCTGAAAATACGGGTCGGGGTGGAAGATGTTGTCGGCGACGTCTTCCAACACTTCCTTGATCTGGGTGCCGGTCATCTGGTTGCGATAGCAGTTCGGATAGGTGATCGCGGTGGCGTTGGTGATCTGCTCCCAGGTGATCGCATCGCCTGGGATCAGCGTGCCGCCCCAGCGGAAGCCGGGGGACAGCACGATCTCCGCATCGCGCTCGGACATCATCGCATTGCAGATCAGATCGTCGAAGGTGCCGTTGAAATTGCCGCGGCGATACAGCAGCGAATCCGTCTTGCCGATCTCGCGCGCCAGATCCCCCGCGAAAGGCGCTCTCACCTTCTCCACCAGCGCGGTCATCGCCGGATCGGGGTTGATGGCATCGGCGAAGACCGGCATCAGCTTGAAGCGGACATCCGAGACCTTCTTGTCCTTCACCTCGATATCGAGGCGCGACACGAACTTGCCGTGCGAGCCGGTGGCGACGAGCACCGTATTGCCGACCTTGATCAGGCCTGGCATCGCGTCATGGGTGTGCGCCGTCAGGATGACGTCGAGCCCCTTCACGCGGCCGGCCAGCTTGCGGTCGACATCGAAGCCGTTATGCGACAGCAGCACGACGATGGAGGCACCGGCAGCGCGGGCTTCATCCACCTGCTTCTGGATGTCCTCTTCGCGAATGCCGAACTCCCAGTTCGGGAACATCCAGCGCGGATTGGCGACGGCCGTCCGCGGCAGCGCCTGACCGATTACGGCGATGGTGGCGCCGCCGCGCTCGAACATCTTGCGCGCCTCGAACACCGGCTCCTGCCATTCGTTGTCGCGAATATTCTGCGCCAGGAATGCGAAGGGCGCGGAGTCGGCGATCTGCTTGACGCGTTCGGCGCCATAGGTGAATTCCCAATGGCCGACCATGGCATCAAGCTTCAGGGCCGACATCACATCGACCATGTCCTGCGCCTTGGTCTGCAACGACGTCCAGCTGCCTTGCCAGCTATCGCCGCCGTCCAGCAGCAGCACCTTGTCATCGCCGCGCTCGGCGCGCACGGCGCCGATCAGCGTGGCGATGCGATCCATGCCGCCCATGCGGCCATAGTTCTTCGCAAGCGCAACGAAGTCATCGGCCGTCAGCGCGAAGGCATCGGCCGAGCCAGCGGCGATCTTGAAGTAGTTGCAAAACTCGGCATCCGTAAGATGCGGCGGCATGCCCTTCACTTCGCCGACGCCGAGATTGACCGACGGTTCGCGGAAGTGCAGCGGCATCAGTTGCGCATGGGTATCGGCGACATAAAGGATCGTCACCGTGCCCAGCGGATCGAACCGCAGGATATCGGCCTGTGTCAGGCGCTGCTGTGCCGCAGCCCGACCCAGCGGGCCAAGGCCGCCACCTATCGTCAGCGCAGACGCAGCCGCCGTCGCTTGCAGGAAATCCCGCCTCGATATCATGATCCACCTATGATCCCTTCCGCTATGGAAGGGTGAATGTTCAGAAGAACGTCAGATCCAGGGTCTGCAATTCCAGGATCTGCGATTCAAAGCCTGCAATCCGTCAGGCCACAGTCAGCTTGTTGGTCGTGACATAGTCGGAGCCGTCGTCATCCTTCCAGGTGAAGGTGAACTCGCCGGACTCCGTCGCCTTGTAGAAAAACGACTGATAGGGATTGGCCGAGATGGCGGGATTCCAGTCGGCCTCGAACACCGTCTTGCCGTTGAAGGCGGCGGTGAACTTGTTGATGATCTTGCGCGGCACGACCTTGCCGGCCGCATCCTTGCGCTGGCCGGATTCCATTTCGTGAGAGATCAGCGTCTTGATCTCGATCAGTTCGCCCGGCTTGGCCTGGGTCGGAACGCGAACGCGCGGGGTTGGTTTGGTTGCCATGGAAAAGTCCTCGCCTGATAAATCTGTTCTGTGAACGAAGCCGCGCGACTAGCCGCCGCAGCCGCCGATCGTGACTTTCACATTGGCCTTCGCCATGTGCAGCTTGCCGTTGGACATTTCGGCGATGCAGACGATGTTCTGGGTTTCCGCAAGGCGCATGCGCGTCGAGGCCGAGGCCTTGCCACAGGCAGGCGTGAACCGGTAGCTGACGACGGCCGGCAACGGATTGCCTTCGGCGAACACATGCACCGACTTGACGTAGTCGGCATCGGTCATCGGGCTTTCGATATCGACATTGACCGGGACCACGAGGCCGTTCTCGGCGATCTCGGGCACGTCGAGCTTGATCTTGCCGCTTTCGAATTTCTTGTCGCCATACAGCTTCTTGATTTCGGCGGCGACGGCCTGTTCATCGGCCAACGATAGTCTGGGAGCAAGGATTGCTGCGAGACCGGCGATCGCGGCCATGGCCAGCGTTTCGCGGCGGGTCTTCTCGACCGACTTCAAAATCATGAGTGCTTCCTCCTGCGGGATTTGAGCAATCCCTTTACAATAGTATCGCTTGACGATTCCAAGTCTGATCTATCTTATCTGGGACATATCATTATATTCTTTTTCTTGAATGTAAAGATCTGAAATGCACAAGTGCCGCACAGACGGCGATGTGGGAGGGGACAGATGAGGAAGACCGTCATTCGGTCAGCGGCAGCGGCCATTCTGGTACTCTGCGCGGGGAGCTTCGGCAGTCATGCGCAAGACGCCAGCGAGAAGGAGATCGAACGCTATCGCGAGATGATCTCGGACCCGATGTCCAATCCCGGTTATCTCGCCGTCGATCGCGGCGAAGCGCTGTGGGGCGAAGCCCGCGGCAGCAAGAACGTCTCGCTGGAAACCTGCAATCTCGGTCTCGGCGCCGGCAAGCTCGAAGGCGCCTTCGCGCAATTGCCGCGCTACTTCGCAGATGCCGACAAGGTCATGGATCTCGAGCAGCGTCTGTTGTGGTGCATGCAGAACATTCAGGGTCTCGACACCAAGGATGTCGTCGCGCGGCGCTTTTCCGGCCCCGGCCGCGCGTCGGACATGGAAGATCTCGTCGCTTACATCGCCAACAAATCGAACGGCATGAAGATCGACATTCCGCTGAGCCATCCCAAGGAGCAGGAGATGGTGGCGGTTGGTGAAGCGCTGTTTTATCGCCGCGGCGGCGTCAACGATTTCTCCTGCGCCACCTGCCACGCCGACGAAGGCAAGCGCATCCGGCTGCAGGGATTGCCGAACTTCTCCAAGCCCGGCAAGCCGGCGCAGGAGACCATGGGCGGCTGGCCGACCTACCGCGTCTCGCAGGGCGCGCTGCGCACCATGCAGCACCGTCTGTGGGATTGCTTCCGCCAGCAGCGCTGGCCCGTGCCGGAATACGGCTCGGACGTCATAACCGCCCTCACCTCTTTCCTGCAGAAACAAGCGGTGGCCGGCGAACTCAACGTTCCGTCGATCAAGCGATAAGGAGCCCGGGATGAAACGCGTTTTGACACTCGCCGCGCTCGTTCTCGCAGCAGGCTCGCTCACCACGACCACATACGCGCAGACCGCCGCCAAGGCGCCGGATCCAGCGCTCGTCGATGCCTATATGAAATCCACCTTCGGCAAGGCACCGCCGGAGTGGCAGGCGCGCATCGAGCCGGACGAGACGCTGAAGACTTGCAATGCCTATCACAACGAGGTGCCCAGCGCCGAGGCCGAGAAGATCACCGCGCGCGAAATGGCGCGGGTGGTGTATCCCGCCGACGGCAAATTCCTCGGCAACTGGAAGGAAGGCGCCAAGATCGCCAATAACGGGCGCGGCGGCCAGTTCTCGGATCCGCCTGACACCGTTGCCGGCGGCAACTGCTATGCCTGTCACCAGATGGAGCAGAAGGAAGTCAGCTACGGCACGCTCGGACCGAGCCTGACCAATTACGGCAAGGACCGCAAATACGATCCGCAGGAAATCAAGAACGCCTTCACCAAGGTTTACGACTCGCAAGCCATGTTCGCCTGCTCCAACATGCCACGCTTCGGCGTCAACAAGGTGCTGAGCGAGCAGCAGATCAAGGATATCGTGGCCTTCCTGTTCGATCCGGAATCGCCGATCAACAAGTAACCGAAGCTGAGAGTGGATTGCCATGACGATGCGAAACGCATGGATTGCCATCGTCCTGTCGATGCTCGCGTCATCTGCAGTAAAGGCGGAAGAAGCCGTCGTCAGCTACAAGTCCCTCGGACTTGAGCTGGCGCTCGACGCCGCGCGTGCGGCGTTGAAGGAGTGCCAGAAGCGCGGCTATCAAGTCGCCGTTGCCGTGGTCGACCGCTTCGGCACGCCGCAAGTCCTGCTGCGCGATCGCTTTGCCGGGCCGCACACGCCGCCAACGGCGACCGGCAAGGCATGGACCTCCGCGACCTTCCGCAACAGCACGACCGAACTCAATGCGATCAGCCAGCCCGGCATGATGCAGGCCGGGCTGCGCAATCTGCCTGGTGTCGTGATTATCGGCGGTGGCATGATGATCGAAGGCGGCGGCGCGATGCTGGGCGCCATCGGCGTCTCCGGCGCACCGGGCGGCGATGCAGACGAGGCCTGTGCCAAGGCGGGCATTGCCGCGATCCAGGACAAACTGGATTTCTAATTCGACCGCGCGCCTACGCCTGCTTCTTCAGCCACTCCGGGAACGTCGCCGTCTCGTAGCCCTTCTGACGCACATAGCGGAACATCGCCAGAAATTCTGTCGGTTCCAAAAGTCCGGGCATGCGCGCGACTTCCCGCGCCTGTCCGCTTTTCGACGCCAGTCCCGCGACGGTCTCCGGAAAGAACTGGATCGTCGGCGTGAAGCGAATGCCATAGGCTTCGCCAAAGGCCTTCTCGCCGCGCTTACGGCCGTCGAAATCCGTGACCTCACGTGAACCGATATGATTGAGATGCAGGATCTCGAAATTGTCGCGGATGTAGCTCTCGATCTTCGGATCGGTCATGTAGCTCTCATGCATGCGCTTGCAGGCCGGACAGCCCTTGAGCCCCCACATGATGGCGAAGCGCTTGCCCTTGGCACTCGCGCCCGCCAGATCTTCGGAGAGATCGAGAAAGCTCTCAAGATACCAGTCCATCTGATAGAGCCCGTCATCACCGAGCGTCGCCTTTGCCGACGCCGGTGCAGCGCGTAACCCGACCACGCCGAAACCGATGGCCGCGAGCGCATGCCGTCTGGTGATCACGCCAGTTACCTCAGACATTCGATCCTCCCGAGCCACACATCATCCGATCGTGCCGAAGGCCGGAAAGGTCTCCAGCATCCAACCTGAAATCCGCGGCATGCCACCAGTCAAAAACAGAACACCTGTCAGGACAAGGCCGGCGCCGATCACCTTCTCGATAGCCAGCATATGCTGACGCAGCCGCGCCATCAGCCGCATGAAAGGCCCCGAAAACAGCGAAGCCAGCATGAAGGGAATGCCGATCCCCATCGCATAGGCCGCAAGCAGAAGTGCACCCTGCGCCGGCGCACCTTCCGCGCCTGCGACCATCAAAATGGCGGCCAGCACCGGCCCGACGCAGGGCGTCCATCCGAAAGCGAAGGCAAGCCCGACAAGATAGGCGCCAAGAAACCCCGCCGGCTTGCGGACCGCCTGAAAGCGCGCTTCGCGAAATAACAGCCCGATCCGGAAGACGCCGAGAAAGTGAAGTCCGAGAATGACGATTAACACTCCGGCGATGATGCCCAGTGTCTCGAAATGCGCCGTGATCGCCTTGCCGATCAGCGACGCCGATGCGCCCAAGGCGACGAAGACCGTCGCAAACCCCAATACGAACGCGAAGGACAATGCGACCACGCGTCCGTTCGGGCGCCAGCCGGCCTGACCACCGCGATCATCGAGTTCGTCCAGGCTGACGCCTGCCAGAAAGCAGAGATACGGCGGCACCAGCGGCAGAACGCATGGCGACAGGAACGACAACAGCCCTGCGCCCAGCGCACCAAGGAACGAGATTGAGGACACCACGGCGGATCCGGTTCTGGCATAAATATTCGAATTCGTGTATGTGTAACACATGACGTGGAAATTGCCTCTGAAAACCTCGTTGATCGCGACTTTGTTGGTGATGACTGCGGCGCTGTCGCCGCGCATCGCTGATGCGTCCGAACTACTGATGTTCGAGCGCGATGGCTGCGTCTGGTGCGCGCGCTGGAATCGCGAGATCGCGCCGCTCTATGACAGGACCGACGAAGCCAAGCTTCTTCCGCTGCGCCGCATCGATATGGATCGCGACAAGTCGCCCGGCGTCGCACTGGCGTCGCCGGTGCGTTTCACGCCGACCTTTCTGATCGTGGACAACAACGGCCGCGAGATCGGCCGCATCACCGGTTACATGAACGACGAATCTTTCTGGAGCCTGCTCGGGAAGTATGCTGCCAGACTGACCAACTCACAGCCCAACGCCAATCGTTCCTGATCCTCTTCAAACATTCGCGGGACACGCACGCTGCCATGGCTTCTATCATCCCATCCGAACTCGAAGACGAACTGCGCGACGGTGCGGAATATTCCCCCGAACTCGACCAGTTGATGCGCAAGGCCCGCAAGGCCAGCAATTTCCTGAAAGCGATCTCGCACGAAAATCGTCTGCTTTTGCTGTGCCTGCTTGCGGAACGTGAACGATCGGTGTCCGAACTGGAAAACATCCTGTCGCTGCGGCAGTCTGCCGTGTCCCAGCAACTCGCGCGTCTGCGCTACGACGGCATGGTGGAGACCCGCCGCGACGGCAAGACGATCTATTACAGCCTGGCCAATGACGACGTGCGAAGCGTCATCTCGGTCATCTACGATATCTTCTGCGCCACACCGGCGCCGACCAAGAAAAAATAACGCCGCCGATCTGGCAGGCGGAGGCGCGCGGCCCGTAAGGCCAGCGCACCTCACATCAGGAGGAAACCCATGCAGAACATGTCTGCCTGGTTATCGGCGCTGGCTGGCTTTGCCATCGGCGCTGCTGCGGGATTTGCCGTGCGACGCGCGCGCCTTTGCACATTTGGCGCGATTGAAGATGCGTTGATGGGCGGTGACAACCGTCGCCTCAAGATTTTCGGTCTGGCGCTGGGTATCGCCGTGCTCGGCACTCAGGCCTTGGTGCTCTCCGGCTTTCTCGCACCCGAACACACCACTTACGTTCCCATTGCATTGCCCCTCATTACGATCGTCATCGGCAGCATCATGTTCGGCACCGGCATGGCGATGGTCGGCACGTGCGGCTTCGGCTCGCTGGTCCGGCTCGGCACCGGCGATCTCAGGAGCTTGATCGTGATCCTCGTGCTGGGCGCGACGGCCTATGCCACTCTGCGCGGATTGTTCGCCGATCTCCGCATTGGCGTGCTTGAGCAGCTAGCGATCCGGATGCCGGACGGCATACGCTCCGACTTTGCATCGCTGCTGACGCAAGCGACCGGCCGCGATCTGCGCCTGCCGCTCGCCATCATTGTCGGCAGTGGCCTCTGTTGGCTGGCACTCAGCGACAAACGCCTGCGCCGCGCGCCGCGCCTGCTCACTGCCGGTGTCGCACTCGGATTGCTCACGATTGCCGCCTGGATCGTCACGGTCGGACTCAATGACGACTTCGCTGGCCCGCCCCGCCCGCAAAGCCTGACATTTGTGTCCACCATCGGAAAAGCACTGTATGCCGGGGTTCTGAATGTCGCGAACTTCGCCGATTTCGGCGTCGGCACCGTGTTCGGCGTCATTGCCGGTGCATGGGCTGCAGCATGGTTCGCGGCCGAACTGCGCTGGGAAGCCTTCGACGACGATCACGAAATGCGCCGTCATCTCATCGGCGCCTGCCTGATGGGTATCGGCGGCATTCTGGCAGGTGGTTGCACCATCGGTCAGGGCATCACCGCGGGATCTATGCTGGCACTGTCCTGGCCCATTGCCGTTGGCGGCATGATACTCGGCGCGCGCATCGGCATTGCAATCCTGGTCGACGGCTCGCCGCGCGACCTCATCCAGCGCAACTGGATGCTGCTGGCGCGGAAGGCGCCGCCGTCCAAGTAGTCATAGCGTTTTCGAGCGAAGTGGAGACCGGTTCGCGTCAAGAAAACGCGTCAAAAAAAGCGAATCTTCAGGGCTTGAGATAGCTCCAGCCGGCTTCCTGCAGCTCGATCAGCCTGACGGCGCCCGATGGCACCACCGTCGCCTCGGATACGACACTGATCGCCTTGCCCTCGCGCTTCTCCATTCCCTCTTTGGTATTACCGCAGGCAATAAATTTGACGCTGGACGGGAAGCTCGCATCGACGATCTGCTTGATGCGGTCCTTCACCGGCGACGTGTCGTCGCGCAGCATGTGCAGACCTGGCCCATAGGTAACGATCTCGATCTGAACGTCCTCGCCCTTTGCCTTGTAGAACTCCATGACGTTTGTCGCGTTGTTCAAAGCCAGATTCATCAGGGCCGGATCGTTCTGATTGACCTGAATGGCGACACGATGCTCCTTCGCGCCCGCTGCATAAGCGGACGACACGATCAGCGCAAACAGGCCGGCACCGGCAATCGATCTCAACAATGATCGCATCTCAAAATTCCTTTTCAGGGACGTACAATTTCAGGGACGCACGATCGTGAAACCGCGCTCAGTCAGATCCAGCAGATGGCCGACGCCGACCTGCACTTCCACCGCATGCGGATTGATCGCCGGGCGCTTGCCGGTGTCGCGTTCGATCGTGTCCAGCGTGTTGCCGCAGACGCTGAAGCGCACGCCCTGGGTCACCAGACTATCGACCAGCGCGCGGTGTTCGTTGGTGTCGCGCAGCAGATCGATGCCGGGGCCGAAGGTGACGACTTCAACCGCCACCTTGTCCGGTCCATAGGCTTTCAGGAGATTGCTGGCGACGCTGAGAACGAGGCGTTCTTTCTTCGGATCGGAGTCGGACAGCTGCAAGGCGATGAAATGCTCGGCGAAGGGCTTGTCCGGCGCGGCATCCTGTTTGGCGGGCCGCGTCTGTGCAGTGACCGAGCCCGTTGCAAATGACACCAGCGCAAGGACCGACAAAAAGAAAAACAGCCCTCGCCTCTTCATTGCGCACAAAACCTCTGACGATCAGGGGATTGATTAGCAATCGCCCTGCGCCAGCGCAATCAAACTAACGAAGCAGACTAGAGGATTTATTGCGTCGCAAACACAGGACGCAGTGCCAGGCCGCGGATCGCAACTGCAGCGCCCGCAAAGATACCCGCAGCCGCAACGAAGGATGGCAATGCGAGCGTTGACACACCCGTCAGCCCCTGCCCGATCGAACAGCCATAAGCCATCGCACCACCGATCCCCATCAGCGCGGCACCTGCCATCGAACGGCCCGTATGGCGTGCCGACGTATAGCCCTCGAACTCAAAGCGTCCGGTCAGCAGGGCTGTCAGCAGGCTGCCGATGAACACACCCGCCACCAGCGCAATTCCGAAATTCAGCGTCATGCCCGTCGACAGCATGATGAATTGCAGCGTATCGGCGGCCGGCGACACGAATGTCAGCGACGCCACCGGAATCGGATCGAACTCATCGGCACCAAGCCAACCGGTCGTCAGCCAGCCGGCGATCACCAGCAGGCCCATTACCAACCCCGCCACGAGCTGCCCCGGCGAACGTCGGAACGCACGATGCGACAGTGCGAAGACCAACAGCGCAACGCTGACAATCAAAGTTGCTACGACGCGCGCCGTCGCGTCAGACAGGCCGAGCGTTCCGAACAGCGACGGGAGAGAATTCACCCCAGGCGTCGTCTGCGTCCATTGCAGGATCGACAGCCGCATCGGCGCGAGCAGGCCCTTCAATGTCATCTGCGCGGTAACGCCAATGATCGCGATCACGACCAGCGATCGTAGATTGCCTTTGCCCAGCAGCACCAGCGCACGCGACGCGCAGCCATTCGACAACACCATACCCAAGCCGAACAACAGCCCGCCGACGAAGATCAACGGCGCCGAGAATGATGGTTGCAGATAAAGCGACTTCGCGATCTCGACCACGCCGGTGCCGGCGATGAACTGCGTGCCGAACACGGCAACGGCAACCGCCAGCGCGTAGCTGCGGATCTTCCGCCCGTCATCATGCGTCCACCAGTCGCGCAGGCTGCTCATGAGGCAGAACCCGCTCAGCAGACCGACCACGCCGAAAACGGCGCCAATCGCAAAACCCGCGATAACCGGGAGCGCAAACATCGAATGATCCGAACGTGATTTTGAGGTGATGACGCTGGATTACTACTGGCAGTTTCAGAAGCGGTCCAGTTGACGCATGATTTAAGGAGGAAGTTCTACGGGCGCCGAAAAACAGGAAACATAATTCCATTAGATCCCGGAATACGATGCAGAATGACTATCGCTCTATGAGCGATAGAGATCGCACACTGATGTTACGCACCCAATTCTGGAAACGACATTTTCCATCTTGCCCGGCTCCGGGACCATTCGAGCAGCAAGCGATCTGGATCACTGGGGCGAGCTTTACGCTCCTGTTGCCAACCATTTCTTGGGTGGTGGCTGACGCGCAGTAAGGACGTACGGGATTCAGCAGTCCTGGAATAGGAGAGATTACGTCAACTGCCGAATGCCAATGAAGGCTGCGACCGCTGCTACTGCCCAGAATATGCTCCCGACAATCCGCTCAGCTCGTTCCGAACGATCACGCAGACCAACGAACCCAAGTATATTTCGTCCTGTTGCCTTAACGATGACGTCGAGAACAATGTGGATTAAAATTCCTACGATTTGATCCATTCGGCCGTCGGGGTCCTGTCGCGGCGTGCGTGCAGCCAGGATAGGCATTGCCACAATATTCGCAATGCGGATGCCCTCCCCGCTCACGAATAAGGAACGCTTCTAACATGGACATGCTTCTAGGCATTTGGGTCATATTCTTCATTGTTGGGCTCGTGCCCAGCAGCATCTTCGGGTACTTGCTCGTGAAACTGCCTTTAGGATTTGGATGGCAAGTGCTCCTATCCGCATGTTTGGCAGCGCTCTCGGGGTACGTAATATCGTTGGTCGTCGTTCCAGCGGAGGCCGCGACGACAGATATTCACACTCGCAACATTGCGCTGTTTGCTCCACCAATTCTTCTGGCCACACTGGTGAGCATCTACTGGACTCGGAAAGAGGCCAAGCCGCCTCCGCGCTCCTGACCAGGAATGCGAGCGCCAATGAGAGGCATGATCACTGCGCATTCCGCAATGTTTCGGGAAAGGGAAACCAATTTTGGCGACTGGGTCGTTTGAACAGAAACACCTCCAAATCTGACCAATGAATCTTGGAGATGGTTTATGAAGCGAATACTCATTTTCACGTTGCTGTTTCCGCCACTCGTGCTGTTCGTCTACATCGCCGCCGATCAGTTGTTGCGCGATGGTTTCCCCGGCATCGGGTTCCTGGCGTGGCTGGTGGGAATTGCGTATGTGCTCGCCGTCATTCCTGCTTGGTTGACGGCAGGAGTGGACTGGGCGCTTTCTGCCCAGCCGCTTTACGTGCGGCTCATCGCGACGATGCCGGTGGCTGCTGTCCTGGCCGAGCTTGTCGCACGCTACATGGGCCAGCCATATTTCGATGTGTCCGTTGCGATAGCGGGAGCAGTTCCAGCCGCGGTGTGTTCGTGGCTGTCAGATAAACCAATGAGAAGCGTGCATGCGTGAGCAAGCTTAGCACCACCACGGTCATGACCCATCTGCGCAAGTCTTGGCCGCCACAAGCGCTGACGCAGCCGTCCACCGCCAAGTTGTCTATTTTTATAGACAACACGCCAATGACTGCGGTAGCGTTTGCAAACCTTTCGCAGCAATCACGGGGTGTGCTTCAGTCGTGGCCTACAGTATCTACGGGACCCCTCACGGGCAGCCGGAGAAGGTCTGCTACGGAACCGTACAGACCCTCGATCAGACGGCGAGCGAGCTACGGAAGCTGCGTGAAGCTGGCGTCTTGGACGTCTACGCTATTGGCTTCGATCCCGAGACCGCCAACCTGCGGAAGCCGCCGGCGGACCCCAAATCGAATTAGGCAGGCGCGTTCGGAACCAGGCAAATATGCGCTGCTTGAAGCGAACAACACCGAAAATGGAATTGCTTACAGGATTGCTGACAAGCCGCCGCCCCGCAGGGCCAATTCGTCAGCGATTTGAAAATGGTGGGGGAAGAAGGACTCGAACCTTCGAAGTCATAAGACGGCTGATTTACAGTCAGCTCCCTTTGCCACTCGGGACACTCCCCCGCCTGACGCCATCGGACCCAAGCCCAACAAGACCTTGGCCCAACACGGCAGTCCCACCGAATAAGTGGCTGGACGGCCATGGATGACGTTAAAACGCGCGCCCGTAAACGGGCTCCCGGTTGGCGCGTTTATGACGGAAGCCATGGGGCAAAGTCAACCGACCCTGGCAGGAATATCCGCCCTTCCCGACCTCTTTCCGGGGGCCCCAAATTGCCATTATTCGGCATGCGTGAGACAAGCCAGCCATGAGCGATCGAGAACGAAAACAGCGATTCCAGCGTGGACCTGACAAGGGACGCGACGGCCAAAGCAGTCAAAACCGGGATAAACCGCGCGATCAGGGCCGGCGGCCGCCCCGGCGGGGCCGGGAATCCGGCGGCGATGGCCCGGCCATCCTCTATGGATGGCATACCGTCACCATGGCGCTGGCCAATCCGCAGCGGATCATTCGCAAGCTGATTCTGACCGAGAACGCCGCCCGGCGCCTCGCCGAGGAGAAGATCGACACCCGCGTGGCACCGGTCCTGGTCCGTCCGGACGAGATCGATCGCCGGTTGGGGCCCGATGCCGTGCATCAGGGCCTCTTGGCCGAGGTCGAACCGCTGGAATCGCCGGATCTGGACAGCCTGTCCCAGGACGGCATCGTGCTGGTGCTCGACCAGATCACCGATCCGCACAATGTCGGCGCCATCCTGCGCTCCGCCGCCGCCTTCGCGGTCAAGGCGATCATCACCACGGCCCGGCACAGCCCGGAGGCCACCGGCGTGCTGGCGAAATCCGCCTCCGGTGCGTTGGAACTGGTGCCGATGATCACGGTGCCCAATCTGGCGCGGGCGCTGAATGAATTGAACGATCTCGGTTTCATGACCGTCGGTCTCGACAGCGAGGGCAGCGAGAACATCAGCGCGATCCAGCTGCAACAGCCGCTGGCGCTGGTGCTCGGTGCCGAAGGCAGCGGCTTGCGACGGCTGACGCGAGAGACCTGCAGCGTCGTCGCGCGGCTCGACATGCCCGGCGAGATCAAGAGCCTCAACGTGTCGAATGCCGCCGTGCTCGCGCTCTATGTCGGCGCCAGCAAGCTCGGACTGATGGGCTAGAGCGTTTTCGAGCGAAGTGGGTCCCGGTTCGCGTCAAGAAAACGCGTCAAAACAAGAATCCCTCTATCCAAAACGAAAACGCCCGCCCGCATTGCTGCGAGCGGGCGTTCGTCGTTCGATCAGATCAGTACGCGCGGCGATGCTGCTGCGACTGGTGATAACCACGCTGCGGTCCTGCGGCGCGCGGCGCATACATCACCTTCGGCGCGCCGTAGCGATGTGCCTGATGATAACCGGTGCGCGCCACATAGCTGCGCTGCGTAGTGCCGTAACGCGTGCGCGGCTGCATGCTGTAGCCGTAGCGATAGCTCGGGCGCGCACGATACTGGCTGCGCGACGGATAGCTGTAGATCGCCGGCGCGCGATAGGCCGGACCATAGGAGTAGTTCACCGGATTGGCATAGGGGCCGCCGTAATAGCCGCGACGATAGCCGTAACCGTAACCTTGACCGTAACCCTGGCCATAGCCGCGCCAGCCGATCGCAGTCTCCTGATAGGTCGGGACCGGAGCGAACATGCCCGGGCCGCTGAAGGTCGGGCCCTGGTTGGCGTAATAATACTGACGCGTCACCGGCGTCGGATCGGGCAGCCGCTCATAGGCGGCCACACCGGCGTAACCGTAACCGGCGCTATAGCCCTGTCCGCAGGGGCTGACATAGGCCTGACCGCAAGGCGAACAGCCGTTTGAGGTGAACAGGCCGCCGCCGCAGGCCATTGCAGGCGCTGCGCCGGCAGTGGCGGTGACAACGGCGAATGCCGCAACCCATTTTGAAATCGCGTTACGCATGAATACTCTCTCCTGTCGGGTGTCTTTTTTTGGTGTTGGTGATTGATCGGTCAGCGTCGGAATTCCGGCGGTGCGACGATGACCTCAGGTGGATTGAACGGCACTTCATTTTGCCGCTCCATCGGCGCGGATTTCGCCGACCAGTGCTCGTGGAAGCTCTCGGCCGGCTGCGGCAATTTGCGATTGGCCGGCGGCTCGATTTCCAAACGCCCGTAGCCGGGCTTGTGGCCGAGGCTCGGATAGTAGTGGCCGACATTCGGCACCGGATCGACGTAACGACCGCCATAGACTGTCGGTTGAATATGAATGCCGCGCTGCAAGCCCCAATCGCCTTCGATCACGCGATAGGACGCATCGACGCCGTTGATGATGATCGGCACGCCGGGACGACCGGGCACGACGATGTTGAAACCATCGGCGGCTGCAGCCGGAAGCGTGGTCGCGATCACGAAAAGCACTGCTGAAAGGGTTCGCATGGCCATGTCCTGCATCTCGGCGGTACGATATTCGAACGCCTGGCAGGATGGGTTAAGGGCGCGGTCTAAACTGCCGGTAAGCCTAACGCGCAAGCATCAGGCGAAGTTCAAATGCGCGGGATCGCAGCGTGGATTCGTTAACGCAACGCGCTCGCACGGCGATCTGATCCCGGTCGAAAGACGTCAAGCGCGCGCCGCACACATCTTGCGCGTTGCCTTGGCAACGTGGTCTGATCCCTTCAGCCGTCGTTGTCGCAGACATCTGCAGTCGTCATGTCCGGAGAGCCCCGATGAAGTTCCTCAGTGCAGCCATCATCCTGTCGACGCTGGTCGCGACCCCTGCTTTCGCGCGCCACTGGAAACATCATCACAGCGCCGAAACCTTCGTCTTTGCCGCACCCGGCCAGCCCTACCGGATCCAGTTCGGGCACAATTACGGTCCGGGTCTGCAGCCGGGCACCTTCGCCTATTACGACGGTCCCCTCGCCGCCCGCTGCAAGCAATCGGCCGCGGCCTATCGCGGCCAGGACGGCCGGGCGTATCCCTGCTTCTGATTAAGGTTCCACAGACCGGTTGACGGGTGGGCAGATTGGCCACTGCGATCGAACTACTCAACCTCTGCCGCATTGCCGCGCCGGAGGTGGCACATGCCCTACGCGCTATTCGAAGACGACCAGAAGCTCAGCCAGGAATTCCCGACCGAGGAGGACGTCTGGCAACATGCCGACGAAGCCGGGCTCGTTGATGTTGTGGACGGCAAGACGGTGCTGGAGGACGGCTACACTATTCAACCGTGCAGCACCGAAGAGGACACGGGCAAGCCGATCGCGGTACCGTCGGCAGTGACCTAGGAACGACTCTCACAATCCTTGGTTGGAAGACTGAGCGTCCTGAGCGCAGGATGGACGTTCCGAAAGTCCTGCCACCTCTCCAGGGGTGGTGGGGCTTTTGCTGTCGTAGCCATTGGTATGCAGTAGCCGCACAAACTCATCCATGGACGCGTTCAGTCGCCTGGCGCGCTCTTCAGATTCGGGCGTTGAGGTGCTGCCGAAAAGCCGGGTGATGGATTCGCGAAAAGTCATGCGATTCCCCTTACTCATTGAGACGCGCTTTGGTCGCGCGAACGGCAAATTGGTTCAACTCGCCGCGGGGCTTATTTAACAGTTTAGCACACACGCCGCTTGACGGCGAATCACATGAAGGATTCTCTATCCCCGTTCAGGGAGGCGGAGATGGAAGACCACTTCACTCACCAGTATTTCAGCCGGCAGTGCTTCGAGCGACATCACGCACGCGAGGTTTTGGAGCGCGCCCTCTGCGCAGGCGCCCTACTCTTCGGCCTGACGGCCTCGTTCGCAGCCTGTCTGTTTATTTGATTATTTGACGCCCGTTCGCCTTCGGCGAACCTCCCACAGCCAGCCGCCCAAAGGCGTCAGCAGGCCGCTTGGAGACGCATTGGCGCTGACACGACGACGGAGCCAATTCTGCACTGTGCCCCGTTAGGCTTAACCCGCTGACGCGCTTGCACTAACGTCGCTCAATCTAAATGATGACGCCATGAGTTGGGTCGAAGAGCGCGATCGTTTAATCGCGGAGACATTGGCGTTTGTAAAAGAGGTCTCGGGCAACCAGCCCGAGCTGGCCGCGAAGTTGACCGTTGCGGTAGACGCCGAGATGAAAGCCGCTGAAAATCCGAAGCAGATCGTCCCGGAACCTGCGCAGCCGATGAAGCTGACTGATCTCCGGGAAGACATCCGCAATCGCGTTGCATCATTCAAGGCACGGCAACAGGAAATGCAGGACAAGCGGGAGGCCGATTATCAGGAGGTCATCGCAAAAGTCCGGGCTACCTTGGAACAACGTTCAAAATCAGTCCACACGGGCGCCGCAAACGTTAAAATCAACAAATATTCACAATAGCTTAGCCTGATACTGACCGAAGGCTGGGCCCCTGTTTTTGATCCTTGTTGCGCCCTCTCCCACGCAATGTGAGGACGTCGGTGTGACTCCGGCGGCGGCTCTGCTCCGACCCGAACTTATTGAGTTATCACCACTTTCCCTCGCGCAAGCTGATCCTGCCCCTGCTCCTGTTTTGAGACTTCCGCCTCCCGCCCGAGTGCATGAACGTGATGCAATTAAAGCGGGTATAGGGATTGATATACCCCTAGTGATTTGGTTTTTTTTTAAAGATCGTCCTGCCTAGTTGGAGTAGCAGCAACACTCAGGAACCTCGATGATTGCATGGTTGATCCGGCAAGAAGGTCGATGGGGTAGCCCTACAACCGCGGCGGCGATCATCTGCGTCGTGCTGGTCGGCCTGAGCTTAAGCGTTGTTCTACTGGGCGCCGCCGCGACCGCCGTTCTGGCTGCTATCCTGGAAGGATGTGGATGGTTGTGGTTGGATCCTCGCGAGCCCACCCCATTGAACCGCAGCGCGCAGCAACAGCTGGCGGAAAATCTTCAGCAAAACGCAGCTAGGTCCAGCCCTACGATGAATCCTCGAATAGCCGTAGCTTGTCTGATCTTGATTGTACTGATGGCCGGCTTTTTCGTGGCTGATGAGTACACGTCATGCAGGCACGAACATGGACCCAACTACAAGTGCTTTCCGGGCGGGCGCCGACTGGTTCGCTAGTCCGGGCTCAACCCAGCGAGACATCTACCATATCGTTATGCATAATCGTCTGAGGCCCGCGATTGTCCCACTTGATGATGACACCGCTCCAGGTGTTCTCAGTAACCGTGCCGGCGTCGGCTCGGTCGTTCTTCCAATGGACGCGATCACCAACTCTCAGCTTTCTCGATTCGTCGCCAGTCATCGACACGGCCTTTCAGTGAATATCATTCGCGCTTCTTCTTAAACGGCACCACATGACCCGGTCCCGGCCGCTGCAGCAGTACTGGCTGTTTAGGTTTCGGCGGATCGTCAGGAAAGAACCGCTTCCAGCGATAGACAGCGTATCCGTAGAAGTAGTCCCACCAGGATTCTGTAACGCTGGCGTCACCCCCCGGCATAGGATCTGGCTCCCCGCCATCGTCATCCTCAAGGGTCGCAATCGGGATCGGTATCGCCGGGCTCGTCCACATGATGCCCCCAGGGCCCATGCGCGTATATTCGCACTCGTCTGGCTCCGTGCATTCGTCGACGATGATGATCAGCTGATGGATGTTGTCGGCTGAGAACACACCGACGATGTCGTGGGTCTCGATTATTCGAACGAGATAGGTTGGCATGCCATCTTACCGGCCCCGGTAAGGTCTCCCCGCGTAATAAGTAGCATACGGAATCGAGTGGGTCACCTGAGTGCAGGTGGCAATCTACATAAGCGCCGCCGGCCGGACCGTATCCTCGCCGTGCACAATCGCTTCTTTTTGATTCTGGAGATGTAAAACCAGATCGTAGATGCGCCCCCTCGTTAAAGCGTCTACGCCCCTGGCAAAACCAAGATATCGAGTAATCTGATCTTCCAGCCCGATGCACTTGCTACACATATTGCGCTCCCATCGGGCGGGAGCTGTGATCTCATCACTGATTAAAGCCAAAATCCGAGCAGTGACGAACGTCAAGTAACGCGACCGGCTTCGCTTCTGGACAATCAGGATGACGCCCTCCCCGCCTTTTAACCCTGAGCCTCGGGGGGCGTTTCATTCTCATTGGCGATGGCGTCTCTGATCATTCGGTTTACGGCAGGGGCTCTTAACTCCAAACCGTTCTGCAATCAGGGACGAAAGAACCCCCGTTCGATGTAGTGCGAGAACCTTTCGGCAGCGTGCTTCATAGTCTTTCACGTCATATTCCCTGTGCTGTGGGGACGCTTATGGACCGTACCGTTCTGGAGCGTCGGCAGATTTGGCCTGATACTCTCGGGACAGCTGCGCCCTCCTGTAATAGTCGGCCCGCAAGACCCCGTCGTCAGTTGCGCGCGCGAGCTTCGTTAGCCGCTGCACTTCGTTCAGCGGCTCGTGGGGATACTGGATCGTTATGATTTACCTTGTCTCCCGGCGTTTCGCGGCGACCTCGTGCCAATGCTCTCAATGATATTAAGTTCCATCTCTGACGCCTAATCCGTGGGAATAAATACATCGACACCAAAGGGTAGAGCGAGTACGATTCAGGCATCACCTCCAAATCAACAGGCACTCGGTGACTGAGGGCCTCGTAAATGCTCCCGCCGCAACAGGAGCGACTATGGTGATTTCATCCGGACAAACTAACGTGCTCGTCGTCGAAGACGAAATGGTCCTGCGCATGCGCGCCGTCGACATTGTCGAGGATGCGGGATTTACGGCCGTCGAAGCGACCAACGCTGACCAGGCCATTAGTGTGCTCGAATCGAGATCCGACATCTCGCTTCTATTTTCAGACATCCAGATGCCTGGGAGCATCGACGGACTGAAGCTCGCACACGCCGTTCACGAACGATGGCCCAACATCAAGATTATCCTCGTGTCCGGTCAGATCAATCCATCAGATGAAGAGAAGCCTGAGAATAGCCGCTTCTTCGGTAAGCCCATCGACAGTAAGCAGATGATCGCTGAACTGCAGCACATGATCGGCAAAGGCGCGCTCGAAGTTGTCTCGGGACAGGCGGCTTCGATTGCCAATCCGACATCGAGCGCACATTCTGCCGTCGAGGAAACCCTGGCGGCCGAAAACGACAGCTTGCGACTATTGTTGGAACAGGCCGGAATAGACGCCGAGTTACTGCTCGCCCAAGCGGGCATAGACGCGAAGGAGCGCGAAGCTGCCGATAAGCTGCAACAACTTGTCCTTGGGGAATTGCATCATCGGATCAAAAACACGCTCGCGACGGTCAGCGCTATCGCGTCGCAAAGCCTGCGAACCGCTACAAGTATGCAGCATGCGCAGCACGCCATCGAGGGGCGGCTTCTCGCTCTCGGTCGAGCGCATGACCTGCTGATGCAGGTGAGCTGGGCCGGTGCTGAGCTTGGAATGACACTCCACAAAGCTATAGAGCCTTTTGACACGAAGATTGCTGGCCGTTTCGTCTTATCAGGGCCGGAACTTGACATCGCTTCGGCTGCGGTGATCGCACTTGCGATGACGATCAACGAACTTTGCACAAATGCCACGAAATTCGGAGCTCTGTCAGCCCCCGCGGGTCGCGTGAAGATAGAATGGACGGTTGACCATCCATCGCAGCATCTCTCCTTAAAATGGATCGAAACCGGCGGCCCGCATGTCTATTCGCCTACGCGCCGAAGCTTCGGCACACGCATGATGGAGTCACTTGGGCAACAATTGAGCGGCACAGTTCATCTGGCCTACCCACCATCGGGCTTCACTTACACTCTGGAAGTGCCCGTTGCTTCGATGAACAAATAGAGCCTGGAAATCCTGGGCGGACTCTACTTCGCTGTAGCCCGTTTATTACGTACATTTGACCGATCGGCACCAAGTCACGCGAGACGCTGTATGGCTCGGAAGACTTCAATCCTTCCGCGGCTCACGGCATCCGACGCAAAGACTATGAGGCTTTGCGTGGAAATATTGCGCGTCACCGGTGATAGCGCCGGCCATCTCGTCGATTGCCTTTTGCAATGCGCGGGCAGCAATCGAGTGCGGGTGATCGACCTGGTTGATGCCGGGGACGATTACGGGTTGCAGCTGCTGTCCCGCCTGCCCGTCAGTCTCGAGACCCGGGCGATGTTCTGGCACAAGGCCAAAGCAAAGCTCGGCCGCCGCTCCCCGAGCGCGTCTCCCTACAAGCAGGCCTCGACCAACTTCGGCCGGATCGTCGAATCCGTCGTGATCCAGGCGGGCCGAGCCGGCGTTGATTTCAGACCTTTCACCTTCCACCATCTGAGGCACCGCCACGCCGTGGATTGGCTGAAAAGCGGCCAGTCGATCTATGTCCTGCAGAAGCGCATGGGTCACACCAGCATCAACACCACCGAGATGTACCTTGAATACCTGACTCCGGAGGAGCAACAGAAGGTCATGCTGGGGCGGACGGCGTAGGTGTCGCAGTTGCCAAGGAACTTTTTCTTGGGTGCCATATTATCATACTGCCGACATCGGAGCGGCAGTCATGCATATGTCTGAAAGCATTTTACCTGCTGACAAGCAGCGACTTACTGTCATCGGCGATCAGCTTCGCCAACACACCATCACATCGAAATGCGACCTGGAGGGCTGGCGGCTATCCCGGCTTCTCCGAGATGCAGAGACCCGAGATGAAGGTCGAGAGGCCGAACGGCGCCTGGCGCGATATCGGCAGCAATCTCGGAAGTAGGTACTCGCCGAAATAACTCACTCGCAATCTGAAAATGGCCACTTAGTCGGCGACAGCAGACTAGGTGGTGTTGCGTTTCCTTGGAGTTTTAGGAAGCAGTTTGTTTTGCTCTTTCAGCAACGCGATAGCCGCATCCGCTTCGGCGTGCCTGATAGCCTTCCGCTTTTCATTGAACTCTCGATACTGCTCAAAGGCATGTGCTTTGGCCTGAGATGTCTTTACCGAGCCGCCCCCGCGGAACACCACGCGGCTAAGGGACCGCAACTGATTGTCTAGCAGTGCCGTTACCTCAGCCATCGTACGAAGCTTGCCGATATCCAGTTGGTCTTCGAAAATATCGAGAAGGATCACCGTGAGGCGGTTGAACTCCCGAAGTTCGCTTTCAACGAGATAGTTTTTCGATACGTCTACATCCGCTTGGGTAACGTGATCACCTTTCCAAGCCCGTAGGCCCATGTTCTCATGACCTGCGTTGGCCCGGCTGATCACCATTTCTGATGGTGTGTGCGTCGTGACCGCATACATCAGTTTCGCTTGGGTGTGAGCGTAGAACTCATGCCACACCGGCGATTTACCGTCGTAGTCGCTGCACATCGCACAAATAGCACGAAGCTCGCGATAGACATTGGCTTCGTCCGACCGAATGTCACGGATGATTTCTTTAAGTTCGGCCACCCTGTCGCGTGCATCTGGCGATTTCAGTTGCTCGGCGTCGATAACAAAGCCCTTGGTAGCGAACTGCACGAGCTTGTCGGTTGCCCAGCGTCGAAACAAAGTCGCTTGGGCAGATGACACCCGATAGCCAACCGAAATAACCATGTCCAAGCTGTAAAGAGCTGCGGGCCTGCCTGTGGATATTTGCGTTTTTTGCAAAGAACTTTCTTCGGTAAGTTCCCCTTCGTCGATTATGTTATTGATATGCCTAGATATTGTGGACACATCTCGACCGAAAAGCTCGGCGATCTGAGCCTGAGTCATCCACAGGGTATCGCCGTCGTACCGAAGCTCGATCTTAATTCCCTTATCGGTTCCATAGATCAGCAGTCGGTCACCGGTCACGGAATCTTCGACCAGATGAACTGGTTCGGTTGGTATCGGCGTCATGGCAGAAATGTCCCAAATGGCGGCGAAACCCTACCATGAGTCCTACTGCTTCTGACGCGCACATTCGCGCCTTTCCCGCCCTGAATAACGTGCACCAGCGACTACGCTGCGTGTCAGGTGGCGTCCTCAACGCTGAGCAACGTTTGAAGCTCAACCCGGCCCCATAACTTCGCGCGGTCCGGGATATGAGAACGGACCAAGATCAGATGGTCCTGTTCTTGGGGCTGGAAAAACCGTATCGGTTCGCCGTCTGTGCCGGGATTGCCAGGCCGATATGCGGCGAAAACACCAGCATTTTCAATGAAATGGTGGTGCCGGTTGAGAGGATTGAACTCCCGACCTTCGGTTTACAAAACCGCTGCTCTACCGCTGAGCTAAACCGGCAACAAGATCAATGGGTTAATTGATTACCCGAGATCGAAACAGGACGTCCGGACCAGTCGCCTGCCCGCGTCGCGCAGTCAGATATCAGAGTTGCCCGGCAAGGGCTACTCCCGCGCGCGCCAAACCGGCGCATGCGCTTACAGCCACGCGTAAAGCAGCAGCAGATTGACCGCACAGGCGGCCATCAGGGCGACCGTGAGTGCCACCTGCACCCCGTCGCTGCGGATATTGTCGATCATTCTCATCGCCCGACAACCATCAAGCGATTCTGGCAAGGGAGTCTCGAACCTTATTTTTCCCGGGATTCAGGACTCGTTTACTTTCGATTCCTGGTGCGGGGGCAGCGGAGAGCTCGACTGTCTACTGCCCCGCACTCGTCATTCCGGGGCGCGCGTCGCCGAAGCCGGCAGAGCGCGAACCCGGAATCCCGCTGTGTTTGGCGCGATCGTAGTCTCCCACGCTGAGATTCCGGGTTCGCGTCCGGCAAGTGCCGGCCGCGCCCCGGAATGACAATTTGTGGCCAGGGACGCGCTAAACATTTTTTCCTATCTAGCGTTGACAATATCCCGACATGGATTATATTCTCCTTCGTCTTGCCCCACCAAGAGGGGCGATCGCGATCGTCACGTTCGCGGGGCAGGATGCGGTGGACGCCGGAGATGCGGCGTCACGCGGTTCATGGGGGACGTCTGTCTTCGGGCAGGACGGATCTGCGCCAGCACTGCCACTGGCAAGGAGACGGCCGACCTTGAGATGGACAACCCCCTGGACAGTGTGACGGACGACCAAATCGAAACGCGTTCGGCCAAGTGCTTTGCGGCTACCCTGTCCCTCCGCCCTGGGACATTAATTTTGGTGATGGGACCGTTCGCCATGGCAGATGTGCAGGCAACCGAAAAAACACCGTATGCGGAACGTCGGGCACTTGCTCGGCGCCTCCGAAAGTCCTGATACACTCACAATTGCGGAAGACCGCATTCGCATCAGGCCCAAGGGTGCAACGGGCACCCGGCGTTCCGCACGCCCTCTCGCAAGAGGGTGGGAATGCAAGCGACGACGGCGCCCCCGCGCCGCAAACAATGGGGGCGATGACGCATGTCTGAAGAGCACGTGTTGTCTAGAGCAGTGGCTGTTTGACAGTTGAATCTACGATGGCGCGATGAAGGCGCCGCACCACAGGTGTCACCCCCGGGCTTGACCCGGGGATCCAGCTTGGCCCGCACACCGTCGCACAAGACAAGGTGGATGGCCGGGTCAAGCCCGGCCATGACGTGGAGAGGAGGACGATCGCATTGATGCGATGATCAGCGACGCGCAGCGGCACATGACGAATCCCCACAAACAAAAAGGCCGGCGTGATGCCGGCCTTTCCGTCGAAGATTGAAGCGGTTTCGTACTTGCTCAGTACTTGGCGACCACCGGGCCACCCCAGCCGAAGCGATAGTTCAGACCGGCCTTGATGGTGTGCTCGTCGTTGTTGAAGCTCGTCGAGCCGCCGGGAATGGCCGTCGAGGTGATCGTGGTGTTGCCGAAGTTGTAGTACTGATATTCGACCTTGCCCGACCAGTTCGGCGAGAACATGTATTCGAGACCGCCACCGACCGTGTAGCCGTCCTTCTTGTTGCCATCGATTACAGCAACCGCGGGAGCCACAGCGGCGATGGTCAGGTTGTTGTTATCCTTCCAGGCGTAACCGCCCTTGGCGTAGAGCAGTGCCGGACCCCAGGTGTAACCGAGACGACCGGTGACCGAGCCGAGCTGATCGTTACCGCCGCCCGTGATGGTCGTGCCATTCGGGAAGACGAGGCTGGTATTGCTGCTCGCCAGCCAGCTGTACTGGGCTTCGACACCGACCACCCAGTTGGTGGCGAACTGATAGTCGAAGCCGCCCTGCACACCGCCCATGAACCGGCCGCTATCGCCGACGAGGCTGTTGCCGTCACCGAAGGCGCCGCCGAGATGGCCGCCGATGTAGAAACCGGTCCAATTGTAGACCAAAGCCGGCGCCGTATAGGCCGGGGCCTTGGTATAGGTCCGCGCCGGAAGGTCGGCAGCGAAGGCTGAAGACGAGATCGCGGCCACGGCAACGATGGCCGACGCGCTGAGCAAAAGCTTCTTCATGGTTGTTCCCCTGTGTTGCGTAATGACCATCGAAAAACAACGTGGCGGCAGTTTGGTTGCTTCACGGCAGGCGTTGCCACATCGATGTTTGCCGACTGCGACAAAGCAGCAACACTTTTGGATTTATTCATTTTCAGGCGGTGCGAAATGGCTTTTGGTTCAGCGCTCACGCGAACTTGATCGGGTTTTTCAGTGTCCAGATACCCACGTCGGGCTGCGGCAATGTTGTGGCGACGTTGCGGTCAGTTGAGGGCGCCAACGCCGGCATCGTGCGTGCTCGCATCGAGCACCGACAGCAGATCTAAAGAGCTGCCAACAACGCTACCGCGTCATCTTTTCCATTTCGGGGAACGGCGCGTAGGTGGCGCCGGCGCAGGCTTCGGTGACATTCTCGACAATGCGATCGAGGCGCTTGTCGACATAGGATACCGCCCGCTCCTGCGGCGCGGTGTATTTGCCGTCGAAATCCTTCGCCGTGTAGCGCACGCAGCTGACATAGCGCAGCCGTCCGCCGACGGTGCGCTGCACCGGCTCCGCCATCATGGCGTCACGAACGCCGACCGGATTGTTCAGATAGGTTTTGAAGAAGGCCAGCAGATCGACGCGATAATTGGTCGGAAATGGCTGGGCCGCAACGCCCTGGTCATCCGTGAAGCTGATGCCACCGGCGCCGCCTCCTCCGCATGCTGCAAGCCACAGCGGCAACAGTACCGCTGCTGCCTGTTTCGCCGATATCCCCAAATGTCGTCTCATCCGTCGTGCCGTCTCGCAGGCTTATCCCCGTCATGCCTCTCCTAGACGGTTCGCTCCCGAATTGGAATTCGCATCTCGGTGACGGACCCGCGCAAACGAAGCGGCCTGCTGCACCTCAGGGATGTTATGCATCCCAGGGGATAGGTACAGCAGGCCGGCCGTTGAAACTCCGCGATCGCGGCTGGGCAATATGAGACCGCGACCGCGGAGCCCCCTCAGCCGCGTTTGTGCACGACTGTGGTCTGGATGGCGGTGTGCTTGTGAACTTTGTGAACGCTCATCTTCTTGTGGAAGCGATGATGAGGACGGGCATGGCGGTGATGATGGCGGACCATTTTCGCATTTGCGTTCAGCACGCCGGGCTTGGCCTGCACCTTGTTATCGACCGACGTCACCGGCTTGGTGATCGGCGCCGGCGCGGTCTTGGCGATACCGGCAGCCATCGCGGGAGCGGCAAGCATGGAAACTACGATCAACGCGGTGGAAATTTTCTTCAACATGGTCGTCTCCTGTCGGTCTCGATCACGAAGTTGACCGGTCGGTTGGCCGGGCTTGTCGATCAATGCAGTCAGACTAGCGACGCCGCGCTGAACCCACTCTGAGGAAGCCGGACAGGCTTCGTTCATCTCGGTGACATCCTCGTCATGATCGGCTGGGTCAGGCGTCCTGCCCCAAGTCTGCTGCCACAAGTCTGCTCCCATGCCGGCAAAGGCGGGAATGAACACCCACGCCCGGTGTTCACAACCTGAGACTTCCGTGTCAGATTATTGCTGTTGCAAACAGGAGCGCTGCATGACCCACCTCGCGATCAGGCTGACGACGCTGGCAATGTTTTCCGTGGCCGTTGCCGCCACGCCCTTCATGACCTCGGCCTATGCCGCAGGCGGCGATACGCCTTCCGCACCGCCGGCGTCCGACACCAAGGGCACCAAGGACAAGAAGAAGAAAACCGAGACCAGGAATCCGAACACCGAGAATGCCGCGTTCCTCGCCGACTATCGCGCCGCCTATGCCACGGTCTATGACAAGCAGGACTACACGGCCGCCATCGCGCAGCTCAAGGCGCTCGGCCAGGACGACCGCGCCGATGTCGCCAACCTGATCGGTTACTCCTATCGCAAGCTCGGCGACTACAAGGTCTCGCAGATCTGGTACGAGCGCGCGCTGAAGGCCGACCCCGCCCATGTCCGCACCTGGCAGTATTACGGATTGTGGCAGGTCGAACAGGGCAACCGCGATCAGGCGCAGTATCATCTCAACAAGATTGCTTCGCTGAGCGGCAAGGACTCCGCCGAATATAAATCGCTCGCTGCTGCGCTGGAAAAGGCGCCCGGCTCCGGTCCCACCTACTGATCCCATTCGCGGATCAGTCAGCCGGTGCAATCCTTCGGATTGTGCCGGCTTTGTTATGGCTGAGAGATCAGCTCATATTCGCGGCTGCGACGCTCTCCTCACATTGAGACCTCTAATGGATCCCTGGCTGAAGCCCGCGCTCGACTACATCCACGACTGGCTCTCATTCCAGATGGCAACGACGCAGCAACCCGGCTGCCTCGTGGCCATCGCGCATCGCGGCAAGATCGTCGCTGAATATGCCTTCGGTCACGCCGATCTCGCGACCGGCGAGAAGCTGACGCCGCGGCATCGCTTCCGGATCGCCTCGCATTCGAAAAGCTTCACATCTGCCGGACTGATGAAGCTCCGCGAGCAACGCAAATTGCGCCTCGACGATCCCGTTGGCGACCATGTGAAAGGCCTGCATCCGCAGGTCGCTGCAACGACTATCGGACAATTAATGTCGCATAGCGCCGGCCTCACGCGCGACGGCGTCGATGCCGGACAGTTCATCGACAGCCGCCCCTATCTCGACAAGAAGGAGCTATTGTCCGAGCTGCAGCAACCGCCCGCGATTGCGCCCGGCACGCGGCTGAAATATTCCAACCATGGCTTTGGCCTGCTCGGCCTCGTCATCGAAGCTGTCACCGGCGAGCCCTATCGCGACTGGATCAGGCGCGAGATCATTGATGCGGTCGGCCTGCGCGAGACTCAGCCCGACATGCCGCTGACAAAGGGCGCGCCCCTCGCACAAGGTCATACGCCGCGGCTTCCGCTCGACCGCCGTCTGGTCATTCCCGGCGACACGCCGTGCCACGCCATCACGCCTGCTGCGGGCTTCGTCAGCACCGCAGCCGACGTCGCGCGGTTTTTCGCGCAGCTTGCACCCAATGCAAAGCACAGCGTGCTGTCTGCGGCGGGCCGGCGTGAGATGACGCGGCGGCACTGGCGCAATCCGCACGCAACTATCGAGAGCTATTACGGCCTCGGCACCATGAACGGCACCACCGCCGGCTGGGACTGGTTCGGCCACAATGGCGGATTTCATGGCTATATCTCGCGCACCGCCGTGATCCCGGCCTGCGAGCTGACGATCTCGGTTTTCACCAATGCCACCGACGGCTGGGCGCCCATCTGGGTTGATGGCGCCATGCATATCCTGCGCGCATTCGCCCAGCGCGGTGCACCGCAGAAGCGCGTCCGCGACTGGACGGGACGCATGTGGACCTCAGGGAGCGCGTTTGATCTGGTGCCCATCGGAGACCGGGTGCTGGTCGCCACGCCTCAGGCGATCAATCCCTTCATGGACCTCGCCGAGATCGAGGTGACCGGCAAGGACAAGGGCACGATCGCCGCGGCCGCGGGTTATTCCAGTTATGGGGAAGCAGTCCGGAGAGTTCGTGGCAAGACCGGGAAAGTGACCGAGGTTTGGCTCGCCGGCAGCAAATTAAGGCCCGAAAAGGCGGTCGCGGAGGAGCTGACCCGCAAATATGGAGCAACCGGGCCCCGCTCGCCCCGTTAACGATGCGGCGCTCCCTGCAGCCCGGCCGTCTCAAAGACCTGCTATCCTTTCGCTCGACAAGCCCCAGCGAGGTCGGCTAGACGACCCCGCGCAATCACGCAGCATGAGCCGGCGATCCCCTGATGAACCCGTCCAAGCGCTATGACCGGATCGCCTTCGTGGCCAGTACCAGCGGTGAAGCGCAGGCAGCGCTCGACCAGCTGACGCAGCTCTATGGCAATGCCGATCCGGAAACCGCCGATATCATCGTCGCGCTGGGTGGCGACGGATTGATGCTGAAGACGCTGCATGACTTCATGCGCACGGGCAAACCGATCTACGGCATGCATCGCGGCACCGTCGGTTTCCTGATGAACGAGTTCTCGACGCTTGATCTGCATGCGCGCCTCACCGCGGCGCGCGAGACGCTGATCAACCCGCTGCTGATGCGCGCCACGGACGTCCATGGCGGCGTACACATCCATCACGCCATCAACGAGGTCTCGCTGTTTCGCCAGACGCATCAACTGGCGCGCCTGCGCATCCTCATCGATGAACGCGAACGGATGGCCGAACTTGCCGCCGATGGCATCCTCGTGGCGACGCCGGCCGGCTCGACCGCCTATAACCTGTCGGCGCAGGGTCCGATCCTGCCGATCAATGCCGCGCTGCTGGCGCTGACACCGATCAGCGCGTTCCGCCCCCGGCGCTGGCGCGGCGCGCTGCTTCCCAATACGGCGATCGTCGCAATCGAGGTGCTGGAAGGCGAAAAGCGCCCGGTGGCCGCCGTCGCCGACAACGAGGAAGCCCGCGACGTCCGGCGGGTCGAAATCATCTCCGACAAGTCGATCTCGATGCGCATGATGTTCGACCCCGGCCACAGCCTGGAAGAACGCATCCTGAGCGAACAGTTCGGATACTAGAATTCATCCAACTGATACCGCCGAGGGACTTATGCCGTTCGATTTCGTCCTTGTGGCAGGCCCCTTGGTCCGAGGATCAAGTTGGGAGTCGACGGCCGAACATCTGCGGGGGGCAGGATGCCATGTCCAAGTACCGGACATATTGGCTTACCATGCCTCGCCACCTGCATGGAGCGCATGGACCCAAAGTCTTCTCGATCATATCGTGCCGAGCAGCCAACTGATTGTGGTGGGACATAGTTCTGCAAGTCATCTTGCTGTCGATCTGGCGACCAGGCTGCCCATGCGTGGTGTCATCATTGTCGATGGCGATGTGCCCCCATCGCATGGCGCAGCCTCACCCGTCAGACCCGCCTTGCACGACCACGTGAAAAACCTCGCCGGTGCCGACGGGACGCTTCCGATTTGGTCACAATGGTTTTTTGGGGATGCCCGTCGCGCATCTCTGGTTGGCATTGATATCTTGGCCAGAGATCCCGTAGCCTTCGCGCAATTCGAAAGTGAACTTCCCAAAATGCACGTCGATTGGTTCGATGACACGATCGAACTCCCGCGCTGGGATCATGTGCCTGCCGGCTTCATCCAGACTTCAACAATTTACGATCATGCAGCCGCAGAAGCTCAGCGACGCGCCTGGCCAGTTACGAGGCTAAATGGCACGCATTTGCATCCCATGCTCCGCCCCGCAGAGACCGCGGACGCGATTCTTGGAATATCGCGTCGACTTGGGACGTCCCCATAGCGGATTGGGCTCCTGCAGTGCCTCAACCATTCGTTAAGACGCGACGCGGTATGGTTAACATCGGGTAACGGTCCCAGCCCGGTTCGAGCCGCATCATGTTCCGTATCGACTTCAACAAGCTGCGTTTTCTGGTCTGCGACGACAATCCGCACATGCGGCGCATCCTGCGCACGCTGCTGCATTCGTTCGGCGCCCGCGAAGTCTATGAAGCCGAGGACGGCGCCACGGCGCTGGAAATGTACAGCCACTATGTGCCGGACATCGTGATCGCCGACTGGGCGATGCCGATTTTCGACGGGCTGGAACTGGCGCAGATGATCCGGCAGCCGGATTCCAAGGGCAATCCCTACGCGCCGATCATCATGCTGACCGGCCACTCCGAGAAGCGTCGCATCACCATGGCGCGCGATGCCGGCGTCACCGAATTTCTGGCCAAGCCGATTTCGGCCAAGGGCCTCTATCTGCGCATCATGAGCGTGGTCGCGCATCCCCGCCCCTTCATCAAGACGAAGAACTATTTCGGGCCCGACCGCCGCCGCAACACCACCGTCGCCTATATCGGACCGGAACGCCGCAATGGCGGTGAAGCCGAGGTTCTGCAGCAGCCGTCGCTGCTGGATAAAGCCCGTGTCACTGGCTAGCGCAATGTTCGGAGAAACGACCATGGCCAAGAACAAAGCGCCGGCGCCGCCGAAGGTGCAGGCTTTCGCCGATCACCAGGTCATCACGCCGCCGAACACGCTGAAGCACGCGATCCGCCGTGTCATCGATCGCGAGCTCGACGATCCCGTGGCGCGCGCCGAACAGGCGCTGGCCAATCTCTCCGGCGAGTTCAAGACCTGGATGCGCAGCGAATGCGACCGCCTTGCCGCAGCACATGCCGCGATCCTGAAAAAGGGCTTCGATACGCACACCCGCGGCGAGCTGTTTCGTGCGGCACACGACATCAAGGGCGACGCCTCGACCTTCGGCTTTCCTGCCGCTGGCGTCGCCGCCGAAAGCCTGTGCCGGATTCTCGAACACGCCCCCGATCTCGATGCGGTGCCGCCGGATCTGATCCAGCACCATATCGATGCGATCCAGGCCATCGTGCGCGAGCACAACACCATCGAGAAGGCCGGCGTGGCCAACGAACTCAGCGCCCGCCTGCGCGCCGTCGCTGATGATTATCTGATGGTGGTCAATCGCGATCGGCCGGACCATCTCGAGATGATCTCGGCGCCAAGCATCGTACCGAAAGAATAGCGTCGCTCCGCAATTTCGTCTGACGCGATCGAAACACTCTCCACGTCATGGCCGGGCTTGACCCGGCCATCCATCTGTTGAAATGCGCTGATGTCGAACGATGGATGCCCGGCTCAAGGCCGGGCATGACGACTGAGATATTCGACGCTTACGCCGCGATCAGCTGATACTCGTCGCGCGCATTCGCCTGCTCTGCCAGCTCATCGCAGAACACCCGCGCTTCCTCGCGGGCCGATTCCGTTGCGAAGCGCCGCAGCAGGATCAACAGCGGCTCGGACGTGGCTTCATCGGTCTCGCACACCGTCAACACGCGCTCGACCATGCGACGACGCAGCCGCACCGCGCCGCCGACAGAGCCGATGAAACCGATTTCGTTGCGCGCAGCCAGCGCGGCGCGGAAGGCAGGGAATGTCGACTCCGGCAGGTCTGCGCGGGCAAGCAACGCGTTCAGCGCGGCACCGACGCCGTCATAGACCAGCGCGGCCACGCGGCTCTGCGGCAGGCCGGACAGCTCCACCAGCGCCTGGTCGAACAGGTCGAGATTGCCCGACAGCAGGGCGCGGAGGATCAGGCCAACGGTCAACTGCCCGGCTTCGCGCAGGTGATGGACGAGATCGCGCATCTCGTCGCCGCGCGAACGCGACGCAATATTGACCGTGGAGCGCGCCATCGCCTCGTCGGCAATGCGCTCGGCACGATCCGGCGACAGCCAGTTGCGCGCAACGACGAAGCGGGTCAGTGTTTCGGAGAGCTTGGCCACCAGCGCGAGACGCGTCGTGGCCGGCAGGTCGCCAAGGGCCAGCATCGCTTCGCGGATGGCGGCGAGATGACCGTGACGCTCGACGATACGGTCCCAGGAGAATTGCGCCAGTTCGGCATACGGATTTTCAATGAGTTCGAGCGCAGCCGCGGCAGAGCCGACTTCGGCAATGGCGGCGCAGATCGAAATCGGCAGATTGATGCGGCGCGCGACCGCGCATTGCAGTTCGCTGTTCCCCGTCGCGACGATGTCGACCAGATCGGCATCGATCAGCAGCGGCGAATGTTCGAGCACTGGAAGCGACACACAGGGCTGATCCACCGACAGCGCCTGCACGATGGCCGGGGGCGCCGACGGCGCGCGGGCAAAAACCTGCGCCATGGCCTGGCGCACCAGCGGCGATGCGTCATCGAGCAGCATCAGCAGCGCGCCTTCGGCGGCGGCGCGGTCGTCGTCTGAAAGATCAGAAAAAATCCAGGCCCGCGCCAAAGAGCGCGTTGCCTCCGCCCGCTCGCTGGCTGGAGCGGTCCGTACCCAACTGATGAACTGCCGAACAATCATGGTTCTGCCAGCCTACGCAACAAGATCAACACCGAAACGCGATGCCACTGTCAGAGAAAATAAACCATCCCGCTTAACAAACGGTTCACCATAAGCTTATGGGTTTGTTGAGGTTTTATTAAGGGATCGGACACGCGGGGAAATCTGTGGCTCCCGGTGAATATCACACACTCCGCCCTCATCCTGAGGAGCGCGCCCTTGCGCGCGTCTCGAAGGATGGCCGCTAGCGGCGATGCCTGCCAACAGCTCATGGTTCGAGACGGCGCTGCGCGCCTCCTCACCATGAGGGGACGGAGCTAACTACTAAAAGTCCCGGCGCGATCGCTGAACAGATCGAGCGGCTTGGGCACGCCGACTTCAGGTGCCTTCGGCAGCGACGTGGACGTCAGTGACGTGCGGTTGCCCCACAATTCCTGCACGGCCGGCGACACAGGTTGCGCACGATCGCCGCCCTGGAACAGCGACCGGAAAATCGGCTGTTCCTGCACGGCCGCCGATGACTGATCGGATGCAAAGCTTGCGACCTGCGCCGTGCTCAGATCCGGGAAGCGCGACAGGAACGTCGCATTGCTGGACGGCGTCAGTGGCGAGACTGCCTGCGCCGTCACCACACCCGCGGATGCCATCGCCGTCCGTGTCGCCGTGGAATTCGCAGCACTGTCATAGCGCGCCGACAGCACCGAATAGACCTGAGACACGCTGCGCGCGCTACCGCTCTGATCGTAGAAGATTGGCCGGTTCGCTGCGGCGGCATTCGGAAACAGTGCTGCGCCCGATGCGCTCGGATTGTTCGCCGCATTGTTGATCAGCTTGGAGGCGCCGCTGACGCCCATGAAATGCGCCATGTATAGTTCGGAGTCGCTGGGACGGCGCCCGATCTCGCCAGTGAGCTTGAAACTGTTGGACTGCGTCAGCACGCCGGCCATCGATGAACTCGCGACGGGATCGTCACGCAACTTCAGGATCTCAGCCTTCGCAGCCGGATCGCTCACCGAATAACTTCCCGACGGCGACTTGGTGATGGCGTCGGCATATTTGCCGTAGCCGAGCTGCGTGCCGGCTTCCTTCACGGTGCCGAGCCAGGTCTGCTCGATGAACTGGAACAGGCCCTTGGCCGAGGACGTCGACGCCGTGGCCGAGGGATTGAAATTGGATTCCATCTTGGCGGTGGCGAGCAGATATTCGAAGCTCGTACCCGTGGTGCCGGCAGCATTCTTGATCGCGCCGGTCACCTGACTGCGCGTTGACGAGAGTGCTGATGCGAGGTTGGTCGCGTCGACCGCCATAGTGAGGTGCCCCGCTGCCGCGACATGACTACCGGGAATCGTGCCCTGCCAGCCGTGCGGAAGCCGCGGACACAGTGGGACATTCATGGTTAACGAAACGCTAAGGCGGTTTTGGCGCCCAACACCTCCATCCGTGGTTGCATATTTTACAGAGCATTAACGCGAGGGTGTTTCCGTATGTGTCTGACGGAGATTCGCTCCCGTCGGCAGCGGGAATGGAGATCACGATGGTTGCGGTCGCAAATGGCGCAAACGCGCATTCGACGTCGACACAACCGTGGGACAAAGCGGCCCCTGCCGCCGTTGCGCCCGCCAAGCCATCCGTCTCATCCGACAAGCCTGCATCTGCGCCGACAGCCCCTGCCGCCTTCGTATCGCTGTCAGACCGCGCCAAGGCGATTATCGAAAAGGCCAAGGCCGATCAGGCCGCGACCGAGGGACTCACCGATACATTCGACGAAATGCTGACGAAGCGGACCGACGCCCTGGCCGACCGCCTCTCCAAAGCGTTCGAGAAAATGAACATCCCGCCGGAGTATGCGACGCATATGAAGGTCGACAAATTCGGCAACGTGACTGCCGAAGGCCCCTGGAAGGCCAAGATAGAGAAGATGTTCAGCGACGATCCGGCGCTCGCCAAGGAGATGAAGGAAGTCTCGGGCCTGAATGCGCTGAAGGCGGCGCAAGCTTCGCTCGATCTCTATAACGAGCAGAAAAAATCGACCAATAGCGAAGCGAAACAGGCGGAAGCCTGGAAGAACTACAATATCCGTTCGATGAACATCCAGACCCTGTCTGGCGTCATGACCATGAAGGACGGCAAACTGCGGTCGGCGGCCGTCGATTACATGGACATGATCGCCGATCCAACCGGCATCAGCGCCGCCAAATCCCGGCAGGATTTCGCCAGCCGGCTGGCGTGACCTGAGATCAGAGCCAGTTCAGCTTCCGTAGACCGACGCCGGATCGAACACCTTGTCCGCATCGATGAACGACACCTTCGCTGCCCCACCCTCGCCCTTGGTGATCGCGCGATAGAAGCATGAGCGACGGCCGGTGTGGCAGGCGGCTCCGCCGATCTGCTCGACCTTGATCCAGATCGCATCCTGGTCGCAATCCATCCGCATCTCGACCACGCGCTGGGTCTTGCCTGAGCTCTCGCCCTTGCGCCATAGCGCCTTGCGCGAACGGCTGTAATACCAGGCATCGCCGGTTTCGATAGTGTTGCGCAGCGCCTCTTCATTCATATGCGCCACCATCAACACGTCGCCATTCGCCACGTCGGTCGTCACGACGGTAACGAGACCGGCAGCGTCGAATTTCGGCGTGAGCACGAGACCTTCTTCGAGATCATGGCTGTGCGCGTGCGATGTATTGGACACGGGAAAATCTCTCGCTGTGGTCGTCAAACGAAAATCGGGCGCCTGATGCGCCCGACACTCTAGCAACAAATCTCGATCGTCGCGCGATCAGCGCGACAATCGTTTAACGAGACATGGACTGGATCATCGACATGAACCGCGCCTGCTCGGCAGGATTGTCGCGGAAGTTGCCGGTGAAACGCGTGGTGAAGGTGCGCGAGCCTTCCTTGCGGATGCCGCGGGCCGACATGCAGGTGTGCTCGGCTTCAACCATCACGGCAACGCCGCGCGGCTTCAGCACTTCATCGACCGCGGCAGCAAGCTGCGCGGTCAGATGCTCCTGGGTCTGCAGCCGATGGCCAAAGATATCCACGAGACGCGCTAGCTTGGAGAGACCGACGACGCGCTCCACCGGTGTATAGGCAATATGCGCCTTGCCGTAGAACGGCATCATGTGATGCTCGCAATGGGAGACGAAGGCCATGTCGCGGATCAGCACGAAATCGTCATAGCCCGCGGTCTCGCCGAAGGTCCGGTTCAGGACCTCGGCCGGGCACTGATGATAGCCCTGGAACAGCTCGTCATAGGCCTCGACCACGCGTCGCGGGGTGTCCATGAGGCCTTCGCGCTGCGGATTCTCGCCGATATAGGCGAGCAGTGTCTGCACGGCCTGCTCTGCCTCGGCGCGCGAGGGCCGCAGCTGGTCGGGATTTACCGCCGCAGCCAGAAATTCGGCGGGATCGAGCTCCGCCGGCCGGAATTCCTGCACTTTGCTCTCGGCAGATCTGACTTCAGAAGATTTGCCATCCGGGGATTTGCCGCGAAGCGGCTTGATCACAGCGTCCATCTTTACTCCGTTCGACCGGCCCCACGGGAGGCCGGAGTGTCACCGGGCAGACGGGGCGGCAAGGCCGCCGGACGCCTGAGTCCGTCAATAAAACATCGTCTTGCGACAATAACACCGAGGCCGCCGAACTGAATTCTCAAATTCCGGCGATCTGGAGAACGCCCGGCGCTCTGTTGGCCGGGCTCCGCCCTATATAGTGGACCATTACGACTGTTGCCAGCCATCAGGCTACCCACTCATCACATTTAAATCGTTGGTCTTTTTCCTATTATTCCCAGCACGCCATTCAAGGGCAATGCGGGCAGTTCCCATGTGAGCCTAGGGTGATGACCCGATACTTCAGAACGGCACGGAGGAACAATCTTGGCAGCGTGCATCGCGTCAAACAGCTCCCCGCGCGACTCTTATGGAGGACGCTGGTTCGGAGGGAGTGCGAGAAACAGCGCGAACGATCCGTAACCTAGGCATCGGTTGGAGGAAAAGGCGATGGCGGCATCCTGCAAGTATGAAATCAGCATTCTGAAACACGACGAGCAAGAAATCGTTCTTGCTACTCATCATCCCGCCATCGGCGAATTAACGCGCGACAAGCTGGAGAGCCTTCGTTCGAGGCTACGGGATTTTCATGGCAAGGAGCACACCCTAGCGCGGCATCGACAGCGCGAAGCAAGAGGAAAAGCCGACCCGCGGGGCAGCAGCTTTTCCGGAACAGCCGAGCATGCAACTCAGCGCAAGCAAGTCTTCGTCGCTGCTATAAAACGCGTTAGCAAGGAGCTAAAGCGCCTGCAGAACTTCGAAGCGAAAAAGGAACTCGGAGAGGCCGCCAGGCGCGCATTGGCACAGCGACGGGCACAACAGTTCTCTCGACCGCAGAATGATCTTCGTCCCAGTGAAGGAATGCGCTCCATCCCGAGCCGGCGCCGGAATATCAAGATCCCTCCTTCGCGGATTGGAAGTGTGTCGCAGGCGACCAAGCGTGCGCAGGCTCGGCGAGACGTCAGTCGCGGAAGCGATTGAGCGGCGCAGAGGGATCCGGAATTCTCTATCGGCGTGCCTTCTTTCTGAAGATGTTGGGCGGCCGTTAGAGTGTCCCTACATGAGGGAGACGGCTGCGACCTGCAAAATCCGTGCGCCGCCAAAAACATAACTGCTCACAGACCATTGAAACTCCTGATCTTTTATTTCATGGAATGGACGCTATATAGAGTCCAATTCCTCGCGCGCCAAAGACGTGATCCCGGTGACCGATGGCACAGTTAAGGTCCGAACCAGATGCTGAACGACATCTATAACAAGCGCATCATCGAGCTCGCCGGTAACATTCCCCGGCTGGGCCGCCTCCCTGCCCCCGATGCGTCAGCCACCGCCCATTCCAAGCTTTGCGGATCGACCGTCAAGATCGACCTCATGATGGATGCCGATGTGGTCACCGACTTCGCCCATGACGTGAAGGCCTGCGCGCTTGGCCAAGCCTCGTCGTCGATCATGGCGCGTCATGTGGTGGGCTCGACCGCCGAAGAATTGCGTGCGCTGCGCGAGACCGTGCGCAAGATGCTGAAGGAAAACGGCGCACCGCCATCGGACGGAAAGTGGGCAGATATCGCCCTGCTCGAACCGGTGCGCGACTACAAGGCGCGCCACGCCTCGACGCTTCTCACATTCGATGCGGTCGTGGACGCCATCGGGCAGATTGAAGCCAAGTCAAACGCCGGAGCCAGTCAGCCGACGCCTGCGTAACGCCAGTGCGGCTATTTCCCTGACGGTGCCGATGCGACGCCGCCAGTCGGCACCGAGGCCTCGGCCGTCTTGGTCGACTTCGTCGAAGACACGACCGGCGCCGAAGCGACCGGGGTGTTTTCATTCTCCGGCCCGCTCACGAAACGATCCTGTACCGACTTCGGCACCAGTGATGCGACCGGCGCCTCCTGCTCGCGAGGCTCGGGCAACACATCACCGACACTATGGCTGGTGACCAGATTGGTCAGCTTCAATTCGGCTTCCGTAAGCCGATGTAGATCGTCCCACGGCGGCACGCTGAGCGACAATGACAAGAGATCACCCGTGCCTCCCATGTCGAAGGTGTATTTGGCGAGACGGCCGATATCCCGCTCGACGATCATCAGATCGTTTGCCGTATAGCTCGCAGCCTTCGGGTCGTCGGCGCGGTCGCCCATCCAGATTTGATGGACGCGCACAAGGGATTCTTCGGCCACATAGCGGGTCTTGCCCGCCAGCAGCAGGAACACGCACATGGATTCGCAATAGGCCTGCGGCACGACCGCCGGCTTCATGACGCCCGAGGTTGATTGCAGGTCGACCGTGATACCGACTGTGGTGCGCAGACCAAGCTTGCGCCAGCGCCGGCCCATGGTGATGGCGTCATTGACCGAGCCGCCGCTGGAATCCAGCACCACTGTCGCGTCAGTCAGATCGCGGCCTTTGGAAAATTCGTCGAAATCCCTGACGGTGTCGCCGGTGACAATCCCCACCGCACCGATCCAACCACGGCAATTCGGCTCACAAGCAACCCAGGTGAAGCGCATCGGGAGTTTGCGTTCTTCGAGAACGGCTGCAGCTTGGGCAGAGGACGCGGCCGAAGCCAGCAGACCCGCCGCGAGTCCAGGAAGAACGATACAAAAGGCCGCGGCGCGAAACAGCGCCGAACTACCTGATCGAAGCGACCTCATACGTCCCAAGTCGGTTCCTTCCCCGCACTCTCATGAGCAATGGCAACGGCCCCAAACAACGCTCATGATTCTGTCACACGGGCGTTACGTGAAAACCTAACGGGCTTCGCCGCAGCGTCCAGTTACTTTTGCTGCACTGCATGCGATAAATTGGCAGGTGTGTCTCCAATGCATAAGTAGATGGGTTCCATGCAAAGGAACCGGGCAAAACCCGGCTGATCTGATAGCAATCCGACCATGAAACATTCATCCATGTGCCCGAACTGCGTCGGTACTATTCAACGGCTGCCGCGCAATGCCGGTCGCGGCATGATCTGGATATACCGCCACACGCTGTCGCCGCTGGTCGGATACAATTGCCGTCACTTCCCGACCTGCTCGGTCTATGGCGACGAAGCGATCGAGTGCTACGGATTGTGGGCCGGCGGCTGGATGACACTGGCCCGACTGCTCCGCTGCCAGCCATGGGGCACTTCGGGTATCGACAACGTGCCGGTCAAGCTGTCGCCCGATGCCCGTTGGTACACACCGTGGCGCTACGCGCGCTGGCGCGGTGTCAATGACGGCGCGAACTAGAAGCTTACGCAGGCATTGCCGACCTTCGTGAGCACCGACTGCTGACTGAACTGCCGCTTATAGCTGTCCGCGATGGCAACGAGATCGGCACGTTTCTGAGCGTCGTCAGCGAAAGTGATCAGAACGACCTTTGCCCTTTCGCGGACATCAACATTACGCACGCCGTCGCGCCACTGCCCGTCTCCATCGATGACGGTGAGACCATCGGGAAAGCGAGGCGTGATTTCCCTTGCGACGAAATTTGCAAATGCAGATTCGCTGATACCAGGCCGATCGCCAATGTTACGGCCGAAGATCATCTCCGCAGACACCATGACGCGCGAGGGCGGCAGACACGCTTGCGGCGGCAGCCATGCACAGCCGCTCATCAGCACACTGACTGTTAATGTAGCAAGGCATGCGGAGAACAGTTGGCGGATATGTCGCGGCACGCCGAACCTCAAATTATCAAAGCTATTTTTACAAAATGCCTACTGGTGGGATTGTTGAATAACATTTGATACCATAGGGTGCCGCCACTTCATCTCGCCAAATTCATCTTCACTTAACATCATTGCCCGGGGCACTCAGGTGGAAGACGGCCTATACGAAGTACATTTTCATACTATTCATGGCACCGGGACCGGCGTTGTCTATGCAATCGGCGGAAAGCTGCGCGGCGGCAACTCCGCTTTCGCCTTCATGGGCAACTATCAAAACAGAGGCGAGACCATCTCTGTCAAGGTGTCATCGAAACGCTACAACCCGGATCAAAGCTTCAAGTCGGTGTTCGGCTTTGAAGGTGTCACACTGGCATTGACCGGTCGCGTCAATGGCGACCTGCTCGATTTCGAAGGCAGTGCGCTGCAATTGCCCGGCGTGCCGTTCAAGGCGCAACTGACCCGCATCTGCGACTAAGCGACACGTCCCGACATTTTACGGCTGAACGCGATGGCCACCAGTGCCGTCGTCAGGAAACCCATGGCGACAAACCCCGACGCGTGGAAGTATCCGCCGGCGAACAGCGCGCCACCGATGCCCGATCCAATCGCCTGGCCGACATAGAGCATCGATGTATTGAGCGAGACCGACGCCGCACCGGCCGACGGTGCCGCCATGATCAAGCGGACCTGCTGCATCGACGTGATGGCGCCGAAGCCGAGCCCCCAGATCGCGACGCCGAGCGCCATCACGGGCAGATGGCCTGCGCCGAGCGTCCAGACCGTCATGCCGGCCAACACCAGCGATGTTGATAGAATGGAGGTTCTCAGCGGCCCCCAGCTATCGACGATCCGCGTCGCCGTCATGATGCCGAGAAAACCGCAGACGCCGTAGATCGCGAAGACGGATGCCGCTGCATCGTGCCCTGCGCCCGCGAGACGTTCGAGCAGCGGCGCCATGAAGGTGAAGATCGAGAACTGCCCGGCGATCTGCAGCATAGTGATCGACAGCAACAACAGCACGAGCCGGTTGCGCGCCAGCGCCGACCATGTGCTGAGATCGACAGTGGCGCCGAACAGCCCGCGCGGAATCCACCACACCAGCAACACGAAACTGATGCAACTCATTACGCCGACGCAGCCATAGACCTCGCGCCAACCGAAGCGGCTGGCGATGAACGTCACCAGCGGCAGACCGACCGCAGCGGCGAGGGTCCAGCCGAGAAAGACATAAGCAACGCTGCTACCCCGCTTCTCCGGCGGCACCAGCATGCCGACCACGCCTGCCGCCTGCGGAGTATACGGTGCCGCAGCGATGCACATCACCAGGCGGATCGCGAGCAGCACCGCATAGTTGGGCGCAAGGGCCGAAGCGAGATTGCACACGGCCACGACCGCGATGACGCCGATCAACATGTGCCGTCGCTCGATCCGGCTGGTCAGCCACGACATCAGCGGCGAGCAGATACACAGCATCACTGCGCCGAAGGTGATGAGCAGTCCTGCCTCGCGGATGGTGACGCCGAGGCCGGCCGACAATTCACCCAGCATCGCCGTCGGCCCCAGCAGGCCGATGCCGGTGACGAAATTGCCGATCATGAGTGCGGTGGGGGCGTAGGGGCGGGAGACTGTCAAGATACCGCATCTTATGGATGCAACTGCATGCAAGTCAAACCTGCAAGCCAAGCGTGCAAATCAGGTCAGCCAGACTGGTGTTGCAACGCCCGAATCGGCTGCTATACCGCTCGTCCGCTTACCTGCGCCCGTGTGCAGGAGTGAGCCACAGGAGAGAAGACATGACAGAGAATGAAGGCTCGGGATTCAAGTTCGGCCTCGCCAACCTCACCCCCGCCGAAACCAACAATATCACCGTTACATTCCCTGATGGCGCCAAGCGCGAATTTGCGAAGGGCACCACCGGTTTCGAGATTGCCAAGGGCATCTCGCCGTCGCTGGCCAAGCGTACCGTCGCGATGGCGCTGGACGGTACCGTCTCGGATCTCTCCGATCCGATCGACGACGACGCCAAGATCGATTTCATCAACCGCGACGACCCCCGCGCGCTGGAGCTGATCCGGCATGACGCGGCGCACGTGCTCGCCGAAGCCGTGCAGACGCTGTGGCCGGGCACCCAGGTGACCATCGGTCCGGTGATCGAGAACGGTTTCTATTACGACTTCTTCCGCAACGAGCCATTCACGCCCGAGGACTTCGGCGCGATCGAGAAGAAAATGCGCGAGATCATCGCGCGCGACAAACCGTTCACCAAGGACGTCTGGGATCGCGAAAAGACCAAGCAGGTATTCCGCGACAAGGGCGAAGCCTTCAAGGTCGAGCTGGTCGACGCCATTCCCGGCAACGAGCCGATCAAGATCTACTACCAGGGCGACTGGTTCGACCTCTGCCGCGGCCCGCATATGACGTCGGTCGGCAAGGTCGGCAATGCCTTCAAACTGATGAAGGTGGCCGGCGCCTATTGGCGTGGCGACAGCAACAATCCGATGCTGACGCGCATCTACGGCACTGCCTTCGCCAAGCAGGAAGACCTCGACGCGTATCTGAAACAGATCGAGGAAGCCGAGAAGCGCGACCACCGCAAACTGGGCCGTGAACTCGACCTCTTCCATTTCCAGGAAGAAGGCCCGGGCGTCGTGTTCTGGCACCCAAAGGGCTGGACCATCTTCCAGGCGCTGATCGCCTATATGCGGCGTCGCCTCAATGGCGACTACAGCGAAGTCAATGCGCCGCAGATCCTCGACAAGGTGCTGTGGGAGACCTCCGGTCACTGGGAATGGTACCGCGAGAACATGTTCGCGGCGCAGTCGGCCGGCGACGAAGCCGAGGACAAGCGCTGGTTTGCGCTCAAGCCGATGAACTGCCCCGGCCACGTGCAGATCTTCAAGCATGGCCTCAAGAGCTATCGCGACCTGCCGCTGCGCCTTGCCGAGTTTGGCGTGGTGCATCGCTATGAGCCATCGGGCGCCATGCACGGCTTGATGCGCGTGCGCGGCTTTACCCAGGACGACGCCCATGTGTTCTGCACCGAGGCCCAACTCGCCGACGAATGTCTCAAGATCAACGACCTGATCCTGTCGACCTATTCCGACTTCGGCTTCGGCGACATCGTGGTCAAGCTGTCGACGCGGCCGGAGAAGCGCGTCGGCACCGACGAGATGTGGGATCACGCCGAGCGCGTGATGGCCACCGTGCTGTCGGTGATCGAGAGCCAGTCCGGCGGTCGCATCAAGACCGAGATCAGCCCCGGCGAAGGCGCGTTCTACGGACCGAAGTTCGAATATGTGCTGCGCGACGCCATCGGCCGTGACTGGCAGTGTGGCACCACGCAGGTCGACTTCAACCTGCCGGAACGCTTCGGCGCGTTCTATATCGACGCCGACGGATCGAAGAAGGCGCCGGTGATGGTGCATCGCGCGATCTGCGGTTCGATGGAGCGCTTCATCGGTATCCTGATCGAGCACTTCGCCGGCAACTTCCCGCTCTGGCTGTCGCCGGTGCAGGTGGTGGTCACCACGATCACCTCGGAAGGCGATGAATACGCCAAGGTCGTCGCCGCGGCCGCGCGCAAGGCTGGCCTCCGCGTCGAGATCGATCTGCGCAACGAAAAAATCAACTACAAGGTCCGCGAACACTCGCTGGCCAAGATCCCTGCTCTGCTCGTCGTCGGCAAGAAGGAAGCCGAAACCGGCCAGGTCTCGGTACGCCGTCTCGGCAGCGATGGCCAGAAGGTCAGTTCGCTCGAGGAAGCCCTTGCCGCACTGGTTGATGAGGCGACACCGCCCGACGTGAAGCGCGCACTGGCAGAGGGCTGAGCCGATGAGCGACAATGAAGAGATCGAGATCGAAGCCTATCCGCTTCGGTCCTATCAGCTGATCGCCGATCCCAACCGGCCGGACGTGGTCGCGCTGGCATTCGAGACGGAGCGTGGCCATAGCCTCTATCTGGCCTCGCGGGCCGTGCTGGAGGATCTGGGCCGTGATCTGCTGGACCGTGCCTCCAAGATGCCGGAGCACAAAACGGTCAGGTGAGCGGATGCGCGCGGTCACAATCCGTCTAAATCAGCAAGGCCCGCCTCGTGGCAGGCCTTTTCGCGTGGTAAGCGGTCATTCGATTCCTGCGAATTCTGCGCATCCTCATCTGTGAGAACTGCCCGTGCCCGACATCATCGACTTCCTGAAGACCCGCCGCTCCGTCAAGCCGCGCGAAATGACCGGCTCCGGCCCCTCATCCGCCGAACTAGAAACCATCCTGACCATTGGGGCACGGGTACCAGACCACGGCAAGCTGGCGCCATGGCGCTTCATCATTTTCGAAGGTGACGCCCGCAAACGCGCGGGCAACGTCATCGCCACCGTGTTCGCACGGAAGAATCCCGATGCACCGGTCGAGGAGATCGAGGCGCAGAAACACAAACTGACGGAAGCGCCGCTGGTGATCGGCGTGGTGAGCATCATCAAGCCACATCCGAAGATTCCGCCATGGGAGCAGGAACTGTCCGCAGGTGCGAGCTGCCTGAATATTGTGTCGGCCGCCACAGCCATGGGTTATGGCGCCAACTGGCTGACCGGCTGGATGGTCTATGACCGTGACGTGCTCGAAGGTCTCGGCCTCGCCGCCAATGAAAAACTGGCGGGCTTCATCCATATTGGCGGCAAGCCTGACAAGGTGATTGAGGACCGGCCGCGGCCAGAACTCAAGGACGTCGTGACGCGGTTCTAGGCTTTAGCTAGGCGGCCTGGGACGCCTGGCTGCCAAACCGGCGCAGCAGGTTCTCGATTTCCGATGCTGGCTTCGCAGGGCTGAACAGAAAACCCTGCACCTCGTTGCAGCCTTCCGCGCGCAGCCAGTCGAGCTGATCAATCGTTTCGACTCCCTCGGCCGTCGTGGTGATGTTCATGCTGCGACCGAGGCCTGAGATCGCGCGTACGATGGCAACGCAATCCGGCCGCTCGATCAGATCTTTCACGAAAGACCGATCAATCTTGATCTTGTCGAACGGGAAGCTGCGGAGATAGCTCAGGCTGGAATAGCCGGTGCCGAAATCGTCCATCGAGATGCGGACGCCCAGCGCACGCAACTGATGCAGGATCGCGAGATTGGCCTCGGTTTCCGCGAGAAAAACCGACTCGGTGATTTCCAGCTCAAGACGATGCGGCGACAGGCCGGAATAGGCCAGCGCAGCGACCACGACCTGCACCAGGTTGCGGCTGCGGAACTGCACCGGCGAGAGATTGACCGCGACCTTGATATCGTCCGGCCACTTGGCAGCTTCGGCGCAGGCCTTGCGCAGCACCCACTCGCCGAGCGTAACGATGAGGCCGATATCCTCGGCGACCGGGATGAAATCCGCCGGCGAGATCATGCCCTTGTCGGGATGTTTCCAGCGCAGCAGCGCCTCGAAGCCGGTGATGCGATCGGCGGCCAGATCGACCAGCGGCTGGTAGTGCAATTCAAAGTCACCATCAGCGAAAGCGCTACGCAGATCGAGCTCCATGTCGCGGCGCTTCTGCGCCTGACGATCCATCTCGCGCTCGAAGAAGCGATGCACGCCGCCACCTTCGGACTTCGCGCGGTACAATGCCATGTCGGCATTGCGCATCAGCTCTTCGCTGGTATCGCCATCGCCCGGTGACATGGCGATACCGATGCTGGCGCCGATCACGACCTCGACGCCGTTCATGTCATAGGGCGCGCTGATGATCTCGATCAGCCGCGCGGCAAAATCGTTGGCTTCGTTGGGTGTGATATCGGCTGCCAACACCACGGCAAATTCGTCGCCGCCGAGCCGGGCTGCGAGATTGTTGCCGCGGACCTCGGCGCGCATCCGCGCGGCGACCATCTTCAGCAGCCGATCCCCCATCGGATGACCGAATGAGTCATTCACGTTCTTGAACAGATCGAGATCGATGCAGAGAACCGCGACATGTTTGGTCGGATTGTCGTGATCGAGCGCCTGGGCCAAACGCTCCTGATAAAAAATACGATTCGGCAAATCCGTCAGCGCATCGTGATGCGCCATATGCGCCACACGCGCCTCGGCCTTACGACGCTCGGTGATGTCGACGACAGCCACGAGGAAGCCGTCGCGGCCTTCGAACATCACGCGGCGGCCATAGGTCAGCACCTCGATTTCGCTTCCATCGGCCTTCAGATGGCGCCAGTTCCGGTCCGACTGATAGATATCTCCAAGCTGCATCAGCGCGCGCGTATGAAGCTCCCATTCATCGCGCGGCCAGATTTCCTTGAGCTGCATGCGGAGGAAAGTGGCGCGATCGTATCCGTAATGCGCGACAGCCGCGTCATTGACGCTGAGAAAGTTCATCGTCTCGGCATCGAACACCCACATTGGCATCGGATTGCTGTCGAACAGCAGCCGGAACGAGGCCTCGCGGCGCTTAATGTCGGTGACGTCAGACACAGTCAGCGACACCAAGTCGCCAAAAGCGGTGGCGCTGAGCCGAAGGTTGCGATCATCGCTGTCGATTTCGAGCTGACCGCTCTGGCCATTGGCGATCATGGACAGCAGCCATTTCGTCACGCTCGGCAGCGACAATGCGTGGCCGCCTGCACTCAGCTTGCGCCACTGAAGGTCGGTGGGTGATACTTTCAGCAGGCGCGAAGCGCCCTGATTATGATGCACGATCTGGAAGTCGAATGCCTGGCTTGCGGAATCCCGGATTGCCGCAAGCGACACGATGCCTTCGTCCGTCGACGAGAAGATCGCATCGACCAGATTGTAACGGGTGCCCTGCTCGTTGACATAGACGCCGACCAACCGGCCACCCCAGCGTGACGCTGTCGGCAGCGCCAGAATGTCATAGGTGTGGACGAGACCGTCACGCACGCAATGCGCCACCATCAGATGCGGCCTGTTGGCCTGCAACGCGCAGTTTGCGGCTTCCGTTAGCGCACGCACGCAATCAGGTGCCAGCACGTCGAGCGGAATGTCCCAGCGATCGTCACCCAACCACTGTTGCACATAGCGGCCGCTGCGTGACACTTCGAGCGTCTCACCTTCGACCTTCAGCAGGACGATGTGATCGGCCATCCGCCCAAGACTGCCGAGCATCACTTCTTCATAGCCGGGCAAAATCTGGCCGGGACGAACGGCCGCCCGCCATTTGCGTTGCAAGGCTGGAATGTCGTCGAACAACTTGACGTCCGGGCTTCCGGATAACTGTCTGGCCGCGATCACGACATCCCCTTCGGAACACTTGTAGCGATACTTGCTATTCGGACTATGGGGATTAACGTCATGTAAACGTTCCGCGGCCGCGGACGGCAACGACCTGTTATAACGCGACAAACTGGCACGATGGTTAGTTGGCGATTCAGGACCATGACACGCGCATGACAATTCATTCGCGTTTGAAGTGTGTTGTCTGCAACGAGATCTTTGTTCTGGAAGATTGTTGAGTAGCTTGCGAGCAGCAGTTAGCGCGCGACGACTTCGATCTCGCCGTCGACACCGTTCACGACGTTGAAGGGGCGCTCGAACACCTTGCCTTCGTTCTTAGCGATGGCGCGGTACTCGCCTTCCGCCAGTGTGACGCGCGGGAAGGCGCCGATCGATTCCTTGATGACGTCGCCGGCCGGCGTGATCACCGACCATGCGGTGTTGGCCAGGGCCTCGCCGCCCTTGTCGCTCACCAGCTTCATGGTGATGACAGCCGCACGATGCGTGATGGTCACGTCGGTGAGCTTGCTCGCTTGCACGCGGATGTCGGAGCGCACCACCGAATTGGCGTCGCCGTAATTCGAGATGATGTAGTAGGTGCCTTCCTGCAGCAGCACGACATCGCCGGCGGGAACGCTCGGCAGCAGCGGCGTGCGCTCGCCGCCTTCGAACTGGCTGCCCTTGTAGATCGAGAACGAGATCTGGTTCTGCGGAATCTTCGTCGTGCCGACGCGGCCCTCGATCCGCAATCCGCCCGCAGGGAGCACAAACGCTTCACGATCGGTCTCGGATTTGATGGTCACCGGACGAACGGCGCTCACGAGGCCCAGCGCCACATGCACCACATAGCTGCCCGGCGGCAGCACGATATTCGGCGTGGCACCGCGATCCTCGCGGATCAGCTTGAAGGCACCTGTCTCGTCCGGCCGATCCGAATAGACCCGCCAGACCAGCCCGCTATTGATGACCGGCATATCCTTGCCATAGCGCGCCGTCAGCGCCAGTACGCCCTGTGCGGGCCCCGTTGGAGCAGCCTGGACCGGCGATGGCACAGGCGGTGCGACATTGGCCACCGGCGGTTGCGTCAGCGGTGCCGGCAACAGGGGGGTGGAAGCAGGACCGGACGGCGGAGCGAGGCTGATGGCCGGACCCGACGGGACATCCGGGATCGAGCCCGGTGGAACCGGTGCCGGACGGTCCGAAAAGAACTGCGCGGATGCGGTTTGGGGCAAGGCAACAGCCTGCAGCAGAGCGAGGGCCAGCACCATAGCCAGCCGTCCGCTCCGGCCGGATGTTCGCAAATCATGGCCCCGTGCAGTCATGATCATGCTTTTCACCCAAAACGCGACAAATTCAAGCCTTGACGCGGCTGTCCCGCCGCCAGACCCACAATCGCGTGAGGTTCCCCATGAACCGGCGCACCGGGCGGTAACGGGTCGCTCTGCAGTCACATTTGGTGCCTAAACCTCGCAAACGCGACATAAATCATGAATTAGCTACCGTCTGGAATGATGGCGCAGCTGCATTTAATATCGGCGGCGTCGAGGAGCTTAGTGTGCTGGAGATTTTGATGGGGCGCGGCCAGAATGGCGCGAACGGTCGCGACAAACCTGGTTTGGGAAGCGTTCGACGTCCGATCATCGGTCTGGCGCTGGGCGGGGGTGCGGCGCGCGGTTTCGCCCATATCGGGATCCTCCGCACTTTGCTCGCCCATGGCATCGTCCCGAACGTCGTGGTGGGCACCTCGATCGGTGCCGTAGTTGGCGGATCCTACGCCGCCGGCCACCTCGATACGCTCGAGGAATGGGCGCGCAGTCTGCAGCCTCGCAATATTCTCAGCTATCTCGACATTCGCCTGAACGGCTCAGGCCTGATCGGCGGCAACAAGCTGGCCGCACAGCTCGAAGCGTCGCTGGGCCATACGCTGATCGAAGATCTCCCGCTGAAATTCGCCAGCGTCGCCACCGAGGTGCGCACCGGCCATGAAATCTGGCTGACTCATGGTCGCCTGGTCGATGCAATGCGCGCGTCCTATGCGCTGCCGGGCATCTTCTCTCCGGTTCTGGTCGGCGATCGCTGGCTGGTCGACGGCGCGCTGGTCAATCCGGTGCCGGTGTCGGCGGCGCGCGCGCTGGGCGCTGAGATCGTTATCGCAGCCAATCTCAGCAACGACGTGTTTGGCCATTCGACCACGATTTTCGACCATGGCACGGGACCTGAAATGGCCGAGCCCATCATCGAAGTCGAAGAGCCCAAGCGCGGTTTCAGCAAGTTCTTCTCGGCCGAGCGCACCATGAAACGCGAATTCTTCGGTGGCGGCGGACGGCCGGGCATCTCTACCGTAATGGTCGATGCCTTCAACATCATGCAGGATCGCATCACCCGCGCGCGCCTTGCCGGCGATCCGCCGGATCTCCTGATCGCACCGCGCGTTGGCCGCATCGGCTGGTTCGATTTCCACCGCGCCGAAGAAATGATCACGCTCGGCGCGCGTGCTGCAGAACGCGCCGTCGAGTCCATTCAAGAGGCGATCGAAATCCTCGCCCCCGAAGTGGCAAACTCGCCTGCGCCCGTCGTTGCGCAGAAGCCGACCACTTCGCAAAGTTGAGCGCGGCGGGCTCAGGCCGTCGCAATATATTCGCGCAACGCTTCCTGTTCGCGTTCGAATTCGCGCAAGCGAAATTTGACGACGTCACCGATCGAGATCAGACCAACGACCTTCTCGTCCTCGATAACGGGCAGATGCCTGAATTTTCCGGTCGTCATCTTTTCCATGATTGCACCGACCGTATCGGCCGGTTTGCAGCCAATGACCTTGCGCGTCATCACGGCGCTCACGTCTTCATCCAGCGCCGAGGCGCCGCGTTCTCCGATCACCCGCACGATATCACGCTCAGACAGGATACCATCGATGTGGTGATGGCTCATCACCAGCACGGCACCTATTCTTCGCTGTGACAGCATCTGCACCACCGACGAGACCTTATCGTTCGGCGAGACGCTGATGATCTGGTGGCCTTTGGAATCGAGAATTGCACGTACCGTCATTGTCGCCTCCTAAGTCGACCATGCCCTTTGTCGGGCGCGGTCTTTCATTCTAGGGTCGTCAGACAGATGCAGTGTAACAGCGCAGTTCAACAGTCGTTCAGATGTGGTGATCGCACTGAAACACCGTTCGCGCCGGGAACGGGATCGACCTCAAGGGCCGAACCTGCCAACGTGAGTCACCTGTCGAATACATAAGATGGATCAAATGCGTCGGCCTCGCAAGAAGCCGGTACGCGCTTAATGCAGGTCGGAGATGTCCGGAGACGACGTTTGCGAACCCGTGCGCTGCAACCTCGGAATAGGATCGAACAGCGAGAACAGCAGCAGCCCAGCGAAGAAGCCGCCGATATGCGCCTGCCACGCAACGCTCGCCCCTTCCGCGCCGATCGCAATCGAGCCAACGCCAAAGATGATGTTGACGCCGAACCAGACCGCCAGAAATCCGATCACGCGTGGATCGCGCAATGAACGCAGCAGCGGAAGCGCCGGCACACGTGCCGCTTCATCGGCATCGCCGCGGTTGAACGACAGAAAGCTGCCGCGCACGAAGGCAAACCGGATGGCCGCCGCCATCGCGCCGGAGACCGAAGCCGAGGCGCCGATCATCGGGGCGAGTGCGTGTTCATGGGTAACCAGATGCGCGGCGGCGCCAGCCACAGCCGTCACCGCCATGAAGATGAAGAAGCGGACCGCGCCGAAGCGCCGCGCCAGCGCGCTGCCGAACGGCAGCAGCCACAACACGTTGAAGCCGATATGGCTGAGATTGGCGTGCAACAGGGAGTAAGTGACGAAACTCCATACTTTGGCGCCATTGCCGCCGGGGAAAGGCATCGACAGCAGCGTCTGGTCGTAGCGCTTCGGAATGAAACCGAAGACCTCAATGGTCCAGTATTCCAGATCCACCGGCAGCAACATGCGGATAATGTGGATCACGGCAAGCAACCCGACATAGGCCGTCAGCGCCCCCGGCAGGGTCAGGATCGGTTCGCGCGGGGGGGAATCCAAGGTGTCCAAGGGGATAACGGCCTGTCAGCGGCTCTGGCGAGCGATGCCCCAGATAGTCGGCTTTGCCGGTACCGCGCAAGCTCGGGATCGCCGCAGGACAGCAAACCCGCTTGAAAAGAAAAAGGGAGAGCCTCTGAGAAAGGCTCTCCCGGGTCCGTCTTGATCTTTTCCCGCGGATGGATGTCCCGGTGTGCCGGACGAGCCGACATCCCCACCCCTCCCCGCGTGACGACCAATTCTGTTTTCAGCCACCTGTTTATCGAAGCGCGTCACGAACTGCTGGAGACAGTCCGCTCCGCTCTGGAGTGAGCAGGAGACTACCGGCAATCCCCGCGTTGCCAAGCGCATGCTTAACTTAGAGTTAACGGCGAACTGGTCCACCCGCTCCGAAACCGGACGGTTAATGAGATCCTAACAATCATAGTAAACTTAACCTTAACGGCGGATACCCGCCCGAACGCGGTGGAAAACACGCCTTCGGCATGGACGCTGCAATGACTGATCTGCACAACATGTAGCGGCGAGCGATGGATGGATTCGGGACAGAAATGTCCCCGATCCACTGCAAGCCGGGTCAGGATCAGGCGAATGAAACATCCATCCAGCCGCGCGTTCTTCGCCTATTGGGACGACAAACGCGGTTTTGCGCGCGCCCCCGATCGGAGTGAGCTGGAACCCGGCCCCGTCCGGGAGCTGCTCGGCGACATCTTCGTGCTGTCCTATGACCAGCCCGTCGAATTCCCGTTCCGCGTGGCCGGCACAAGAGTTTGTGCCCTGCTCGGCCGCGACCTGAAGAACCAGCCGTTTCCGTTGCTGTTCGCCCCCGAGTGTCGCGACGAGATCCGGGACATGATCACCGTCGTATCCGAGGAGCAACTCGTCGCCGTTGCTGGCGTGACCGCAATGACCGAATTCGGTCAGAAGGCGCATCTGGAACTGCTGTTGCTGCCATTCGCGACGCGCGCGCATTCCCCTATCAGCCTGACCGGCCTGCTGGCGCCCATGTATGAAGTCCGCGGCCGGCTCGGCGCATTCCAGCTGACGTCGTTTCGCTATCTCGCCCACCAGCCGCAGCGCTTTGCGCCGCGCGCCCTGCGCAAATTGCAGGTTGCCCGCGGCCTTATGGTCTATGAAGGGCTGCGCTGAGCAGCCTTCTACGGACGCCGCTCATTATAAGTGTCGCGCACAACAATCACGCCAACTGGTTGCGCCAGTTCGGTATTTGCTAACGCGGCGTTAACCCTACGGGCCGTAGGGTCGGTCGAAACTCGACCAGCATGACCGGCACGACACTGATGGCGTTCGCGCAAACAAAATCGATTCTTCCGTCTGCAGAAGAACGCCGTCGCTTTCAGCGGGTGAAAGTGCACCTGCTTGGCCGCTATATGCTGCCGGATCGCCGCGAATTTCCGTGCCAGGTCATCAATATGTCGCCCGGCGGCCTCGCGCTGCTCGGTCCCGGCATCGGCAATGTGGGCGACCGCGTCATCGCCTATCTCGACCATATCGGCCGCGTCGAAGGTAAAATCACCCGGATCATCGACAACGGCTTCGCCATGACCGTGGGTGCGACACCGCGCAAACGCGACAAGCTGGCAGCCCAGCTGACCTGGCTGGCCAACCGCGACATTCTCAATCTGCCGGAAGACCGCCGCCACGACCGTATCGTGCCGCGCAACCCGATGGTGCTCCTCACGCTCGAGGATGGCGTCCAGATGAACGGGCGGATTATCGACCTGTCGCTGTCCGGCGCCGCCATCGCGGCGGAGAAGCGCCCGCTGCTGAATTCGATTGTCATGCTCGGCCGAATCCAGTCCCGCGTGGTCCGCCATCTCGAAGAAGGCTTCGCGCTGGAGTTCTTCCACGAGCAGTTGGCGGAGACGCTCGAAGACAGCGTCAACGCCCGGTAAACGGCCGAACGTCCCCGATCCTCGTTTTTCAATGCCCTGAAGGCGCTATACGCGTCAGCGGATACCGTTGCGCGTCATCTGCACGCGGTCGCGAGGGGTTAATTTCACGCCGCTTTGCATACGCAAGTTCCTGAATTGCAGCATTCAAGCCATTAACGCGTAAAATTTGAATCAAATACAATTAGCTAAAATTTGAATCGCATTCGATTCAAGTATAGTTCGAATTCGCTGCTCCTTTTACTTGTAATCGCTTCAATTGTACTTGAGCGATTTAGCGGCGACGAAAATCCTTTGTGCGAAACATGGTCCCAACAAGAAAACGGGGGCCACAATGTTTGGTAACAAGGGGCGATACTTCGGACTGGCCGTTTTAGCAGTCCTTCTTGGAGTGACTTCGTCGGCACGTGCCGGCAACGAAAAACTCTACGCAAGCCTGGGCGACAGCACGCGCGCACCGATCGGCTGGGTCGAGTTCTGTTCAGATAATCCCGCGGACTGCCGTGGCGGCGCAACGCAAGCACGTGACATCGTCATCACGCAGACTGCGTGGAAGGATCTGGTGCGGGTCAATCGCTGGGTCAACGAGACCATCAAGCCGATGACCGACATGGATCATTGGGGCGTGATCGAAAAGTGGTCGCTGCCATCAGACGGTTACGGTGACTGCGAAGACTACGTGCTCCTGAAGCGCAAGATGCTGATCGAAGCAGGCTGGCCACGTGAGGCGCTGCTGATCACCGTGGTGCGTGACAAGAAGGGCGAAGGCCACGCCGTGCTCACGGTGAAGACGGACAAGGGCGAATACGTTCTGGACAACCAGAATGAGAACGTCCTCGCCTGGACCGAGACCGGCTACCGCTTCGTCAAGCGTCAGTCACAGAGCGATCCGAATGTGTGGGTCTCGCTCGGCGACAACCGTCCTGCAGTGGCTACGGCCAGCGCGCGGGATCGCTAAACAACAATACGAATTGGAGACACGCGACCCGGTCACATCCCCACCCCTCCCCGTCCCAGACCGGATCGCGCGCGGCCAGCTCTCCCCCAAGAGCTGGCCGCAACTTTTTGGGGGTGATGCTCGCGCAGCTTGCGGCAGGAAGCGGCCGACGACGCGTGGAAGCAGATGCAGGCTTGGCTGACAAAGTACAAAATACTGGGCTGATCTCAGACGGCCGTCTGAGAAACCCGAACCGACAAAAAATCGCCGCGCTAGTCGCGGCGATTTGCGTTTCGGTCGATGGTGCCGTCGGGCCGATAGCCGAAGCGGACGAGTGCAATCGCTGTCAACCGCTTTCCGAACCGGCGCTCGAACTCACAGAACATCCAGACGAAAGCCATCACCAGCGCAAAGACGGTGGTGACGAACAGTAGCGTGAGACTGGCAATGTCGAGGGTCATGGTCATCGTTTCGATTTTGCAAAACGCGTACCAGACAATCTGACCAGCCATGATGTAGCTCCAGCACAGCTATGCTGGAGCCGACGAGGTAATCAGGTGGCGTCGCTCAAGGCCGATCAGTCACAAACCTCGACACGACCCACCCGATATCCAGCCGGTGTCCGTACGCGCTTACGCGTTATGTAACATCCGCCTTCGTCATCATAACCGCCATAAGCGTAGGGGTACCCACCGTAATACGCATAGGGGCCGTAGCCGTAGTAGCCGCCATAAAGACCGGCGCCGGCGAGGCCAAATCCCAATCCTATTCCAGCACCGCGAAATCCACGGCCGAAGCCGCCGCCATGCCAGCCACCACCACCACCATGGAATCCACCGCCGTGGAATCCGCCGCCACCATGCCCGCCGCCACCGCGCGCCGATGCGGCTGTCGGCGCTACCAGCGCGACTGCGGCAAGGGTCAACAGACCAAACACCAATTTGCGTAACATCAACTACACTCCGTCACGGGTCACTTACAGCGCCGCCCTGTCAGATAGGTAGCTCTTTCGTTCGCGGACCGCCACGGTGTGACGATCAATAGCCGTCACTTGTTCGCGACTGTCGGTTACGGTGTGTTGCTGAACGCCTATCGCGCAACGTTGCGCTAGCACCCCTTGCAGATGCTCTTCACCTTGCGATCGACGGCGCGATCCTGCGCATCGACCGCTGCATCGCCCGTCGCCGGCTTGCCATCGGGCGACGCCTGTCCGGTCCCGCTCGCGCCTGCCGTGATCCCGGTCGCGGCGCGTCCACCGCTCGCATTCGCCGTGCCTGCACTGTTGGTACCCGCAGCGCCGCCCGTCGCGCCGCCACCTGCACTGCCAGATTGGGCGAACGCCGCAACTGAGGACAACAGGACGGTAGCCGTTGCAGCCGCGATGAGTTTCGAGGAATGCGCCATTGGAAATCTCCTTTGGCGTTCAACGAGACCAGCGGAAACGGGTTCCGTTGCGGGAACGAATTTGGCGCCGGCGGCTTGAATCCCTGACATTGCCGAGGAGAAGCCTGCGTGTCCTGGGACAAGCCGTTTCGCGAACCGATCGAATTGCCCGACGGCAACACGCTGGTGTCGTTGCGCGACGCCGGCGCTTACATCACACAGCTGTCACCATCTGAACACGATGCGAAGGAGTGGCAAACCGCGATGCATTGCCTGATCGAGGCGGCTGACTACGGCGGCCCTGTCAGTTTCGCGCGGCTCGGCGTTGCACAGGCGCTGCATCGCCATCAGGAGAAAGTATTCGACCCGACGCGCAAGCGATCGCGCTGGCGCAAGCCGGGCCTCAGTTAGCAGATGTCATGCGCAAGCTGATCGACTTCGACGACGAGACCCTCGACAAGCTCATCCAGCTCGGCCGCGACCGTATGGCGACGACGCAAGAACTTGCCGATGAAGCTTTCGCCGACCTCCTGAAAAAGCACGGCGTTCCGATCGATCTCAAGGATGCGCTCTGCAAGAGCGTGAAAGCCACCGGTCCATCATCCGCATCAAGCCCCAACACTGCGATGCGCCCTGCCTCGTCACGTCCAGCAAGGAAGAAGGCCCATGCCAAACGATCCGCAAAAAGATCCATTTGAGGAAGGCGAGCGTGCCGCCAGTGAGGGCATTCCTGCCGAGGCCAATCCCTATCAGGACGGCACCGAGGAGCATTCGCTATGGAGCGCCGGCCACGAGCGCGTGGCCGGCGAAACAGAAGCCAATGAGTCCGAAGGGACGTGATCGCGCTGCAGGGCTCTGGCTTTTTGTTGAGACGCGTTTTCCTGATGCGACCCGGTACCCGCTTCGCTCGAAAACGCTCTAGCCGATCTTCTTGAGACCTTTCTGGAAGCGCGGGCCGTTCGCCGCATAGAACCGCGCCGCGCTGCCCATCGCCGTCACCTGCTCCGGCGACAGCGTGCGAATGACGCGCGCCGGCGATCCGATGATCAGCGAATTCTCCGGAAACTCCTTGCCCTCGGTGATCACCGAGCCGGCGCCCACGATGCTGTTCTTGCCAATCTTTGCACCGTTCATCACGATCGAGCCCATGCCGATCAGCGCGCCATCCTCGATGGTGCAGCCGTGCAGGATGACATTATGGCCGACGGTGCAGTTCTTGCCGATGGTCAGGGGAAAGCCCTTGTCGGTATGGCACGTGCAGTTGTCCTGCACGTTGGAGCCTTCACCGATTTCGATCCATTCGTTGTCGCCGCGCAGCACCGCGCCGAACCAGACACTCGCCTGCTCCAGCAAACGAATCTTGCCGATGACATCGGCCGTGTCGGCGATAAAGTAATTTCCGCTAGCCGGAAGATCCGGTCCCTGCCCGTCGAGTTCGTAGATTGCCATGATTTAGTGGTCTCCCTTTGCGGGAGACACTGCCACGGATTCTTGCGCTTAGGCCAGTATGCCCAGCGCTTCCAGGGTCATCACGATCAAGGTGCCCGACATCAGGCTCCAGATGCCCGACAGCACCGTCGCGATCATCACGAACTGAATGCGATGCTGCTCGGCTGCACCGTTTCGGAGCGTGTTGCGCATGATGATGAAAGGCGCCGTGAAGACCAGCAGCGGCACGGCTGCGAAGGCTTCAGGGGACGGCCCCTGCTGCAGCAGGCTGAAGCTCGGGGGACGTTTGGCAAAGGCCTGATAGGCGCTTGCAATGGCGCCTGCGAGCGCGAAGCCAATGCAGAGCTGGAAGAATGAATTCAACGCATCGGGGGACATCGAAGCTCTTTCACGGCACATACAAACACCGCCCTGCATCGCAAAATGCGAAGCTCCCCGCCAGCATAACGTTAATAAAGGGTTAACGGCACGGTCGGGAACCGCGCGCGGTGCATGGCTCCCGGATACCGCCTGCGGCGAGGTGCGCGAGGCCGTTAACCATCGGCTGGCATATTCGCGGTTGATTCGCCCACCCGGTACACCGTCCCAGTTCCAATTTAGCGTGCGCATGTCTCTGCTGTTTCCGACCCACCCGACGACGCGGCCGCGGCGCCGCCACCGCCGCAACCACGTCGTACCGATGCTGATCGGTGCAGCGCTTGCAGCCCCCGCTATCGCAGTGGTGGCGTATCTGTTGTGGCCAACCTGGCAGAGCCAGAAGCCCGGCGATCCCGACCGCATTCCGGTGAGCGTGGGCGCCACGTTGTTCAATGTCCCGACCCATGCGTTTCGCCGCAAGGTGCAGAAACATTCAGGGCCGCAGGAACGCGTCGATCTGAGCTATGTCTATCCATCGCTGGAAGCGAGCAACCTGCCGAGGCATGTCAGCGTCGAGAATTTCGATGAGAACGCACAGCCGATCGATCGCATCTTCGTCTCGATCTCGGCGCATCACGATGCAACCTCGCCGGACACCCGCTTGCGCACGATCTATCCGCGCTATATCGACCGTGCGACATCAAGCGAAGACGGCTTGAGCACGCAACCATTCCGCGACAACTCGCCCTACAGCAATGAAGATCTGTTTCTCGGCACAACGCCGGCGCTGGTGGCGCGCTGCACGCGCGACGGTGCCACGGAAGGCATGTGCATGAGCGACCGCCGCATCGGCGGCGCCGATCTCATTTTCCGCTTTCCGCGTAGCTGGCTTGCGCAATGGCGCGACGTGGGCAATGCGATGGATCGACTGACGATGCAGCTCAGCGGGCTGCGCTGATCGCTCGCGGCGTCATTTGCGTCGATCATCGGATGCAATTGTCAAACAGCCATGCGCTCGCAGTCTCGCGGCGCCCATGGCGTCCGAGGTGTGAGCAGTCCCCTCAAAGGATGAGGGGTGGCGACGCGCCGTGAGGCGCAAGGGTGGTTTCTGTCGCGATCCGCTCCACCGGAACGCCGGCAAGCTGCAACCGCGCAACGCCTCACGGCGCGCCACCGCGGCGATTTCTGTCCCCGGGACCGTTCTTCCGGGCAAAGGCGCAGAGCTCCGCACTCCGCTGATCCCGACGGTTTCCCGCCGTTCACCAATGCCACGTCCAGCCAGCATGAGTGGCAGACCCCCGTAGTGGGGCCGGAGTAGTGGGGCCGGACGGTGACCCAAGGCCTCCCGAGTGCGCGGGGTACGTCACCCCACACCCGCAGGCGCCGCATCCCTGTTCCACCTCAAGACACCTCATGAAGCGCCCCTCGCGAACCGGACAATTCGGACAATAATCCTTATAGGTATATTGTGCAGGAAAAAATGTTGGGCGCTGCCCCGCCCCAGCTCCGTCATTCCGGGGCGCGGGCGCGCCTTCGCGCACGTGAACCCGGAATCCCGACATGTTCAGCGCAAAACACAACGAGATTCCGGGTTCGCGTCCGGCAAGTGCCGGCCGCGCCCCGGAATGACGAGCAAGGACAAAGCCCCGGAATGACGTTAGAGCAAAACACTCTGAGATTCCCCGCCACCCCAAGCGGAGCTGCGCGGAGTTAATGCTCGCGCCGGCCATCGCCGCTACGGCACATCTTTGGCTGGCAGGACGGGCACGGGCATTGGGGCGAATGTGATGGACTGGGAGTCGCCGCGCATGAAAGCGGGGTCCAGCAGGCCACCGCCGGACGGATCGCCGCCGGGCTCGCCGCTAGCGAACAACGCACCTGGCGGTCCCCCTGGTGGCAACTCGCCCTCGCCGGATCCGAATTGCGCGGCACGCCCGCCTTGCGGATGACCCGCGGCGATCTCAGTGCGTGCCCGCTCGGCCTTGCGCGCGAGCGCAGTGGAGTAAGGCCGCCGATAGGCCCGCGGCGCCCCGCTCGGGAGATTGTCATCGTCGAGGGCCTCGACCCACATGTGGATGGCACCGGGCTCGCCCTGGGCGATGTTGGGCTCGACGCTGCGCACCCACAACAACTGGAAGTTCGGCGGCAGCGGATCGTCCGCCGACCAGCCGAGCAGGCCCTGGGTGCGGAAGAACACCAGCACGTAAAACGCCGAAGTCACCGCCACCGCGCCGGCCTTCACCGGCCACGGCAGCCGCGTCCGCACCACCGCCAGCAACAGCAACAGGCCGAGCAGCGCGTAGCCGAATGACAGACCGAGAATGCTGGCTTGCAGGCTCATCGCTTCATCCGGCCTTGCGCTCCCTGTACCGCTTGTTCAGCATCCGCACGAGCGATGTCTGGTCGTGATTGACCTCCGTCACGTTGCCGGCCTTGTCCATGATGAAGCGCACCGCGGTTGTCTCGGCGCCGCCATGATCGACATTGACGGTGTCGTAGTGCACCACCTGTACTTTCGGATTCAACTTCTCGACCTTGACCGTCACTGGCACTGGCTGTCCGGTCAGCGCCGCGAAATGGTAGATGTTGACGATGTATTCGCCGGCCACGATGCCGCGCAGGCTGACGATCTCCTGGCGGATCGGCGACCGCACCTTCTGGCCGTTGACCATGATGAAATCGTTGAGCCCGCCGCGGTCATCGCGGTCGAGCACCATGAAGCCGGTCTCGCGCCGCCGGTACCATACAATGTTGCCGAGCGGATCCTGCACGAACATGTCGATGTCGTCCGGGTGTTTGTCGGGCCAGCTCACCGTGATCATGAATTCCAGCTTGGGATCGACCTTGCCTTCGTCGTCCTTCGTCTTGATCGCCAGCAGCGCTATGAAGAACAGGAAGGCGATCACCTGCAGCGCTTTGAACAGCATGACGCCGAGCGGATCGAACGGTGCTTCCTTGCCAGAGAATTCAAACTCGTCGATCACCTCGCATGCTCCGCTTCACGTTCGAGCAGCGACACGGCGTGAACGTCGATGACGCCGACGGCAAAGGCGAACAGTTTGGCGGTCGCATCCTCCAGCATGTAATACTGGATGCGGATCAGGATCGAACCGATCAGCCCCGCCAGCGTGGTATACATCGCCACCGCCATGCCCTCGCTCATCAGGTTCATGGAGGCCTTGATGGCGCCCTGATTGCCGGTGTCGAGGCCAGCGATCGGCGCCAGCATCATGATGAAGCCAACTATCGTGCCGATCAGGCCGAGTTTCATCAGCGTGTCACCGGCAAAGCCGCCGAAGCCGTTCGAGCCGCGCAAATTTCCGGCGAGACGACGCAGCAGCAGCGTCTGGTCGAGCTGCCGACCGCTTTGCAGTGCGGACTTCACGGCGAGGTCGCGGATATGCGACGCCATCAAGCCTTTTGGTAACGCACCGACGCCGTCGATCGCGACACCGTCGCCGGCCACGACGATGCGTTGGCCGCCCTCCGCGAATAGCTCCGCTGCACCCCGCGCTGCATCGGCTTCGCGCGACACTGCGATCAGGCGCCACAGGCAATGCAGCGACGCACCGAAATAGAGCAGTACGATCACTGACGAGATATAGGTGCGATCGACGGCAAGCATCTGCCGCACCAGGCCATAGTGCCAGAGCAGAACCGCGGCGAACAGACAGAGCCCGGTAAACATCAACCAGTGCAGCAGCGGCGCGCGATCTGCCGGATCGAGATGATGCCGGCTCACCACATGTCCCTCCTGCTGGTTGTTTCACCGATCACGATCGGCGATTGGCTTCAATCTGCCGCCTGTACGACTGAGCCTCCAAGGGCATCGCACCCGCGACATACTGGGCAAATTGCCCAAACGATGCAGAACCGCTTGCCAGACCACGGCGCGTGCCGCTTTAATATCAATGTCTCACCGCGGGGAATGCGATCATGCGCCTGCTGATACATCTCGTTCTTCGTCTCGTCGCCGTGGTGCTGCTCTGTCTGGCCTGTACGATCGGATGGATTCTGGTCGATGCGCACCGCACCATCGAGGCCGACACCGCCGCCTCCGCCGACCGCGTCGCGACAACCCTGCAGAACCTGTACTGGCGCGAATTGCTGTGGCGCGACGGCACTTACCGCGATGCACTGCTGCCGCTGCCGGACTGGAAATCCATTGCCACCATGAAGGTGATCGCGCCAGGCGTGTGCATTGACTTCCGGCTCGGCAGCGCGCCGCCGTTCGACCTGTGCAGCCAGACCGAAGACATCGGCAGCCCGGCGCCATCATGGTTCGTCAGTCTCTACGGCGCGCTGTTCGGGCCACATGCCACGGAGACGCGGCCGCTTACCGTACGGCAGCGCGATGCCGGCACCGTGCAAGCCCGTGTCGACCCCGCCACCGCCGTGCGTCAGGCATGGCGGCAGGTGACCGTGATGGTCAGCATCGCCGCGGCGATGGCGCTGGGCATCAGTCTGCTCGCGATCCTCCTGATCGGTCATGCGCTGATGCCGGCCCGGAGCATCGTACGCGGCCTGCGCCGCCTCGAACATGGTGACCATGGCCATCGCCTGCCCGCTTTCGGCGCCACCGAATTCAGCCATATCGCCCGCGCCGTCAACGATCTCGCCGGCCGTCTCGCGGCCACCACTGCCGAACGCGTCGCACTGACCAAGCGACTGTTTCAGGTACAGGAAGAAGAACGCCGCGCACTGGCGCGCGATCTGCACGACGAGTTCGGCCAGTGCCTCACCGCCACCGCGGCGCTCGCCGCAGCCATTGAGGCCGGCGCCACGCCGTCCCGTCCCGATCTGGCCGACGATGCCCGCGCCGTCGCCCGCATCACCGGCCAGATGATGACGACGCTGCGCAGCGCGCTGGCGCGGCTGCGCTCGCAGGATCTCGAGGAACTGGGATTGCAGGCCAGCCTTGTGCAACTGGTGGCGCAGTGGAATGCGAGCACAACGCGGCGCGCCGTGTTTCACCTCGACGTAACCGGCGATCTCACCGCCGTCCCCGCAGAAGCCGCCGTCAACATCTACCGCATCGCGCAGGAGTGCCTCACCAACGCCGCACGCCACGGCCGGCCGCAGCACGTTCATCTCCGCGTCAGCCATGGGGAAGAGGCCCGCGACGCCATCGCCGTCAGTGTCGAGGATGACGGCGGCGGCGACGCCACGCAGGCCCACACCGCCTCCGGTCACGGCATTCTCGGCATCCGCGAACGCATCGCAGCGCTTGGCGGCAGCCTGTCGATCGCCCCGGCGGCACACGGTATCCGCGTGGCCGCGGTGATTCCGCTGCAGCCACGACAAGCCGCGGCATGACCGCCGTCAGCATCCTGCTGGTCGACGACCATCCGGTGGTGCGCGAAGGCTATCGCCGGCTACTGGAGCGGCAGGCCGGTTTTCGCGTCAGCGCCGAGGCCGAGGATGCCGCTGCGGCCTATCGCGCCTATCAGGCAGAGCGCCCGGACGTGGTGGTCATGGATCTGTCGCTGCCCGGCCCCGGCGGGCTGGAAGCGATCCGGCATATCCGGCAATGGGATCGCACCGCGCGCCTGCTGGTGTTCACCATGCATGCGAGCGCCGCATTCGCGCTGAAAGCGTTCGAGGCTGGCGCCTGCGGTTACATCACAAAGAGCAGCCCGCCGCACGAACTGGTGCGCGCCATCGCCACCGTCGCCCGCGGCGGACGCGCATTGAGCGAAGACATCGCGCGCGAAATCGCCAGCGAGCGGCTCGGCAACGAACGGTCGCTGGTGGAAGATCTCGGGCCGCGCGAAACGGAAATCCTGCGGCTGGTGGCGTCAGGCTGGACCACGGAGCAGATCGCGACGTCGCTCAATCTGAGCACCAAGACCGTGCAGAATTATCACTACCAGATCAAATCGAAGATCGGCGCGCGCACCGACGCGCACCTGGTCTGGCTTGCCACCGCCGCCGGCCTGGTCGCGCCGGACAACGCGGCCTAGCGTGTGGTGCCCAAGCGCGAAGGCCCGCGCTTGCGCTGATCTCGCCGCCGCCAAGCGGGGCAAGGTGCCTGCTCAGCCGTTATCGACGAGGTCTTCTTCCAGGATCGCCATCTGGAACTGGAACGAGCGATCATCGTCTTCGTCATCGACGAACAGCACGCCGATGAATTCTTCGCCGATATAGACTTCGGCGGAGTCGTCCTTCTTCGGGCGCGGCACCACGCGGAGCTTCTGGTTGCCGAACACGCGCTTGAGATAGGCGTCGAGCTTTCTGACTTCCTGAACGTCCACAGGTGTCTCCAATGCAGTTGATGTCTGTTGAGCTGATGGAGAGAAGCTTTAATGCGAGATCACGGCCACGGCTAGGCCGTTTCTCGAAAAATCACGCCATCCCACAAGTGAACGAAAACGCGTGCAATATCAGCGCTTGCAAATCGCAAGCCCAGAAGTCTCAGCCCCTGAAAATCAGAGCCCGATCGCGTTCAGCATCTGGTTCATGGTGCGCGACGGCTCCGAACAGCCGGCTTCGCCGACGATCTTCGCCGGCACGCCGGCCACGGTGACGTTGTGCGGCACAGGCTTGACGACAACGGAACCCGCGGCAATGCGCGCGCAATGGCCGACCTCGATATTGCCGAGAATCTTGGCGCCGGCGCCGATCAGCACGCCGTGGCGAATCTTCGGATGGCGGTCCTCGTTTTCCTTGCCGGTGCCGCCGAGCGTCACGCCGTGCAGGATCGACACGTCGTCTTCGATCACAGCGGTCTCGCCAACGACAAAGCCGGTCGCGTGATCGAGAAAGATTCCGCGGCCGATCTTGGCGGCAGGATTGATGTCGGTCTGGAAGGCGGCCGACGAGCGGCTCTGCAGATACCACGCAAAGTCCTTGCGGCCCTTTTTGTGGAGCCAATGCGCAAGACGATGCGCCTGGATGGCATGAAAGCCCTTGAAGTATAGCAGCGGATCGATGAAGCGCGTGGTGGCAGGATCGCGGTCGAACACGGCGACGAGGTCGGCGCGGAACGCATTGCCAAGATCCGGCTCGTCGCGCAGCGCTTCGTCGAAGGTCTGGCGGATCAGGTCGCCGGACAGCGCCGCATGATCGAGACGTTCGGCAACGCGGTGCACCACCGAATCTTCCAGACGGTTGTGATGCAGCACGGTCGAATAGATGAAGGATGCGAGTTCAGGCTCGCGATGGACGATGTCTTCCGCCTCGGAACGGATGCGATCCCAGATCGGATCCAGCGTTGCGAGTTTTGAGTTCTGCGGATTGATGCTCTGCACGGCCATGGCGGACTCGCAATTTCCTGAATAGTGCATCGGTTATAGCACAAGACGCGTCGCTGTCGTGACACGGCTCCTGCCATCGTGAACGGTGGCTTACCCGGAAATATCCCGCTAACACGTTGAAAGCGCAGAGATTCTCGGGACGAACCCACCCCGCCCACAAACCGGGCGTGCATCAGAAGTGGGCGCTCGTGTGATCAAAACAAGGTGCGCCCTCGCCAATTGTCGTCACGGGCGGCGGGACAGGAAATCCAGCACGCCTTCCTTGTAGACGCGATCGCCAACCGCCCGCATGTGATCGCGGTTGGGGATATCCAGCACTTCAGAGCCGGCGATGACCTTCTGCAACTCCTGCGCGGAGCCGCTGATCTCGTCCGTCGTTCCCACCGCGATCAGCAGCGGCACCTTGATGGCGGCGGCTTCCTCATTCGTCATCAGCCGGCGCGAACCGCGTAGACAGGCTGCGAGCGCGCGGCGATCCGAACGGGTCTGATCGGCGAAAGCGCGGAACGTGCGGCCGACGGGGTCGGTGACGTCGTCGAGCGAGTCCGCCTCCAGCGCAAGGGCGACATTCTCGCCTGGACCGCCGCCCTTGATGAGGCCGATGCCGAGACCGCCGAAGATCGCGCTGCGGATCAATTCGGGATGGCTATAGGCGATATAGGCGGTGATGCGCGCGCCCATCGAATAACCCATCATATCGGTGCGCACGATGCCGAGATGCGCGAGCAGCGCGCGCACGTCGGCGGCCATCGCGCCGATGCTGTATTGTTCGGAATCGTAGAGCTTGCTGGAATCGCCATGGCCGCGATTGTCGAGCGCAATGACGCGGCGATTGTGCTTCTTCAATTCCGACACCCAGGTCGGATAGACCCAGTTGACGTTCTTGCTCGATGCAAAGCCATGCACGAGAACGATCGGATCGCCCTCGCCTTCATCGAGATAAGCAATTTCGACAGCGCCGTTGTGAAAGCTCGGCATCCAGAATTCCGTTACGATTGAGAGATGGGGTGATTGAGAGAATGAATGGTGATGGGAAGCGCGCAGTTTACCCGTGGACGAGCACCGGCGCCAGTGAGTGAGCCGGCGCGGGATGGCGGAGAGCCATGTCCCTGAGTAATGCGTCCTTGCGTGAGATGTCCTGCAACAGAGCGTCCTGTCGTACCGCCAGGTCGCGGCGCGCGCGCCTCGCCTTGGAGCGCTGCAGCCACGACCAGGTGATGCGCTCGGTGGTTGCCTTGATCGACACGACAAATCCAAGCAGCGCGAACAATGCCCAGAACACCCACATCGAAAGATTGAACGCGCCAGCCGCCAGCAGCGCGCCGCGGCCGAACATCTTCATGATCGCGCGTGTCTGGCCGCCCTTGGCCGTCGCCAGCCGCGCTGCGCGCGTGACGTCTTTCGGGCTCTGGGCGATACGCAGCGTATCGAGCGCGCCGCGCGTGCCGGCCTTCTCGCCGACACGACCGACATCCCCGGCAAGACGCACGATGCCGCCGGCCTTCTCGGTGCGGAACGCCGCCTTCACTGCGGTGATGGTCTGCCCCGGCCGCAGGATCGACGCATCGGCCACCGCGGCGCGCAGCATGGGCCCGTCCACCACGCCGCGCGCCGAGCGCGCCGCCCAGGTGGTGAGTCCCTCGCCGATCCGCCCGACCTTGCGTGCATCCTTCACCAGTGTGAGGCCCGCGCGCACCGGCGCGACGCCGCCGACGCTGACATAGGTCGCGGCGGTCACAGCGAGACCTGCAGCAGCAAGGCCGAGAATGAGGTGATCGGTGTCCTCACCCATCGCCATGTGCTTGCCTTCGCGCACGACGTCGCGGATATCGCCGAATACGAACAGATCGCCGGCGACGGTACCCGACAGGCTGCCGACATCATCGGCAGTGCCGGTGACAAAGCCAGTCGCAAAGCGGCTGGCGAAATGAGACGCCGAATTCTCGTCCGCAACCGCATCCGTCACACGCCTGGCGAGGTCGTCCGGCAGTTGAACATTTCTGGCAGCCGCAACATCGGCAAAACTCTTGGCGAGGTCCGCATCCCTGGCCGCGAGCGCGTCTTCGATATTGCGGGCGAGCACCGCGGGATCATTCCGCAATGCAGAGCTGAGTTGCGCATCGGCCAGAGCGACGGGGTCGTCCTGCGCGGCGAGCACGGCACCGGCGTCGCGGGCATGCGGCAGCAACAGCAGGCCGGCGGTCGCGCAGACCGCTACCCCCGTCAAAGCTGTGTCGAGCCGGAACCACATGGCGGGAAACCCTATCCTTGCACCTCTTTAGAAATGGTGCGTCACATCGTGGACACAACTGCCCCGACGAAAGAAGGGCTATTCGGAGACACCCGAATTGTGTCGAATTTGTACGGATGAATGACCCCTGCGTGGTCTAGGAATCATGGTTCCGGACCAGTATGGTGCGCCGCACTGAATGGCGCGCCGGCTCATACGCCCGCGGCTGTTGCGAGCAAAGGTAGAGAAGATGTCCGACCACGTGGTTCCGCACTTTCACAATGACGCCGGCGTTCCGATCATCGAGATCGGCTCGCAGGAATTCATGTGCGTGGGTGCCAATCCGCCGTTCGATCATCCGCATGTCTTCCTCGATCTCGGCAACGACAACGAGATCATCTGCCCGTATTGCTCGACCCTCTATCGCTTTGCCGCCGATCTCGGCGCCGGCCAGTCACGTCCGCCGGAATGCGTGGTGAAAGATAAGGTTGCCTGACTTCCGGCCGTGACGGCGCCGCGCACCATCGTCATTGCTGGTGCGGGCATCGGCGGACTGACGGCCGCGCTGGCGCTGGCCACTAAAGGGTTTCGTGTCCTCATCCTTGAGAAGACCGGGCGGCTCGAAGAAGCCGGCGCCGGGCTGCAGCTCTCGCCCAATGCGACCCGCATACTGATCGGCCTCGGCCTGCAATCGCGCCTTGCGCCCCATGTCGCGACGCCCGCCCGTGTGAGCATCATGACCGCGCGCAGCGGCGGCGAAGTGATCCGCCTGCCGCTCGGCAGCGCAAGCGATGACGCGCCCTACTGGCTGGTGCACCGGGCCGATCTGCAATCGGCCTTGCTTGGCGCGGTCACCGCGCATCCCGACATCGAACTGCGCCTCGGTTGTCCCGTGGACAACCTCCGCGCCACGCCCGCCGGCATCACGGTCAACGGCGAGTCGGCGCTGGCCTTGATCGGCGCCGATGGCGCGTGGTCTTTCGTGCGACGGCAACTGTTTCCCGAAACGCAGCCGCACTTCTCCGGCCTGATCGCCTGGCGTGGGACGCTGGAAACGAGCCGGCTGAAAAGCGACTTGGTCCCCCATGGCGTCCAGCTCTGGATGGGGCCGAAGGCCCATCTCGTTGTCTATCCGGTGTCATCGGGCGAGCGGATCAACATGGTCGCCATCATGCCCGGCGCCGTGATGCAGCCGGGCGGCAGCGATGCTGGCGACGCCAGCGAGATCCGCCAACATTTTGCAGCGTCGCGCTGGCCCGCCAATGCACGCGCCATGATCGAGAGCGTCGATAACTGGCGGCGCTGGCCGCTGTTCACGATGCCGGATGGCGGCGTGTGGCACGAGGGATCCGTGGCGCTACTGGGTGATGCCGCCCATGCGATGCTGCCTTTCGCCGCGCAGGGCGCAGGCATGGCCATCGAGGATGCGGCGGTGCTGGCGGAGTGCCTTGGCACGGCTGGCCACGATGCGGCAGGGATTGCACCCGCATTGGCGCGCTACGCTCAGCTACGCCAGCCGCGCGTCGGCCTGATACAGCGCGCCGCCCGGCAATCCGGCCAGATTTATCATCTGCGTGGCCCCATGGCGCTGGCACGCGATCTAACGATGCGCGCGCTGGGTGCAGAGCGTCTACAGGCGCGGCAGGACTGGATCTACGACTGGAAACTCTGATCCTGATAGGCTCAGGAGCGGGCGCCAGCGCGCTTGCGCGGCGTAATGGGTTCTGACGCTGCCGGCGCTTTCGGCGCACTCGCCACACACTTGCTCTTCTGCCAGTTCTCTTCCGCCAGCTTGGCCTGCGCCCGCGTGGAGATGTAGTCGTTGCGATAGGCGAGTTCGCTGACCACCGCGCCGCCCGTGCCGGTCTGCGCCTTGTCGATCAGCCCCTGCAATTCGGCCGTCCGCGTCGCAAGCGTCTTGCGCTCGGTCTCAAGCTGCGGACAGTCATAGAGGTCATATTTCGCAGGATCGACAAAGGCGCCCGACACCATGCCATCGCCCATGCTGGCGCAGCCGCCGAGATAGCCGGCTAGGACAAACAGCGACACTATCGCAACAGCACGCGTCGGCAGGCGGGAACGGGAAGGACAAACGATCATCGGGACTTTCTAGCCGGGCAGGATTGAAGTTGCGTAAAGCAGCCGCCGGTGGCCGGATTGAGGCTAAAGTTCCCCTGAAGGCTGGTGCGGACGGCGGGAATCGAACCCGCACGACGTTGCCATCGAGGGATTTTAAGTCCCTTGCGTCTACCAGTTCCGCCACGTCCGCGCTGGCACCTACTTAGCCGGTTTTCGCCGCAAGTCGATCCCATATCCGCCTGGCGCCAGAACACGCATAAAGCCCCGCTACGCCCCCGCCACGACGATATGCGCCCCTGCATGCTCCATCAGCTTGCGCTGCTCCGCCGATGCGCCAGCGCCCGTCACCAGCGTCCAGCGCGGCGGGAACGGCGCCCAGGCGTCCTGTTCGGCGCGGCCGAGCTTGCCGGCGTCGGCGAGCACGATGACCTCCTTGGCCTGCTGCATCATCAGGGACTTCAAGGCGACCTGATCGAGGTCGGCCTCGCACAACCCGCGGCCGCTCACGACACCGTCGGCGCTCATGATGGCGCGGTCGGCCGTGAGCCGGCGCAGTCCCTCGCTGGCCAGAGGTCCCATGGTGCTCATGCTGGTTGAGCGCAGCGCGCCGCCGAGCACCACGAGTTCGATGCTTGGTGCCTTGGCGAGAAACGGCAGCAGCGCGATATTGTTGGTGATGATACGCAAGCGGCGCTGCAGCAGCAGCTTGCCGAATGCCGCGACCGTCGATCCGGCATCAAGGATGAGTGTATCGCCGTCCTCGATCAGGTCGATCGCGGCCCGCGCGATGGCCTGCTTTTCCTTGCCCTGGACCGCGAAGCGCTGGTCGAGCGTGGTCTCGGCGACATGGCCAGTGAGAATCGCGCCACCGTAAGTGCGGCGCACCGCGTTGTTCTTCGAGAGATGCTGCAGGTCGCGCCGCACGGTGGACCCGGACACACCGAAGCGCCGCGCGAGATCGTCGACATCGATCTCGCCGGCATTCAGCGCGTCCAACAGGCGTGAGCGACGTTCCTTGTTGCGCATCGACATCGAACCTCAGCCAATCAAGCTGGTATTTACCAGCGTTTCGTCATGGCCGGGCAGCGCGAAGCGAGCTTCGCTTGACGTCCCGACCATCCACGTCTTCGAAGTAACAAGACGTGGATGCCCGGCACAAGGCCGGGCATGACGGAGATTGTCAGGCCGCCTTGGCGCCCGGTGCGAGATCCACCGCCTGCCGCAATGCCTCCAGAAGGCTCCGCTCATCGGCGATGCCCTTGCCGGCGATGTCGAAGGCGGTGCCGTGATCGACCGAGGTGCGGATGACGGGAAGTCCGACCGTGATGTTCACGCCGGATTCCAGACCCAGCACCTTGATCGGGCCATGACCCTGATCGTGATACATCGCGACCACCATGTCGTAGTCGCCGCGCCCTGCGAGGAAGAACAGCGTATCGGCCGGCAGAGGGCCGCGCACGTCCCAGCCCTTCTTCTGGCAGACTTCGACGGCCGGCGTGATCTTCTCGGCCTCCTCGCCGTAGCCGAACAACCCGTTCTCGCCGGCATGCGGATTGATGGCGCAAACGCCGATCTTCGGATTCTTGATGCCGGCCTTGACCAGCACTTCATGGCCACGCGTGATGACGCGTTCGACCAGGCCGGGCTCGATCTTCTTGATGGCGTCGATCAGGCCGATATGCGTCGTCACGTGAATCACGCGCAGCTTCGGCGACACAAGCATCATCGACACTTCAGGCGTGCCGGTCAGATGCGCGAGCAGTTCGGTATGCCCAGGATATTTGTGACCGGCCGCATGCAGTGCTTCCTTGGACAGCGGCGCCGTGCAGATGCCCTGGGCGATGCCGGCCTGAACGATCTCGACGGCCTTCTCGATGAAGCGGTAGGCCGCCTCGCCGGCCACGGGGGAGTTCTGCCCGAACGGCAAATCATCCGGAACGATCTTCAGATCCACGCACTGGACGTTCTTCGACGCAAAATTCGCAGCCTTTGCATCGCTGAGCGAGTCGACGCCGATCTTGGCGCCGACGATCTCACCGGCCTTGCGCAGGCGATTGGCATCGCCAATCACCAGCGGATTGCACATCGCGAGCATTTCCGGATGGGCGAAGGCTTTCATGATCACTTCGGGGCCGATGCCTGCGGGATCGCCCATGGTGATCGCAATGGTCGGACGGGTCATGTGAAGCTTCCTTGGGTTCGGACGGTGTGAAGACGTTCGCGAATTTTGATCAGGCTGTTCTCGTCGCCGAAGGCGCCGGCCTTGGTGGCGATCGGCACAGACAATGCGCCGAGCGTGAGGCCGAGCGACACGCCGGGCTCGATCTCGTCGGCCAAACGGATTCCGTTGACACCGAAGCGCGACAAGAGTGCCGCCGCGGTCTCGCCGCCGGTTGCTGCAAAGGCGCCGATGCTGGACGCCACGGGCATCAGCGCATCGGCGAGATTCTGCGCGAGCTGCGGGCCGAGCGACATTTTCGGATTATCATCCATCACGATCTCGACCAGGACATCGCCGCCTGCGGTCAGTCCCTCGGTCACGCGCTTGGCCAGCGCCGCCTGCCCTGCCTTGTCGCCGAGCAGGACTTCGGGCGTGACAGGCAGATGAGTGACGGTGCCGCTGGCGACCAGCTTGCGCGCTGCGGAGCGCGACGCGCCGGCGAGCGAGCCGACGACAATCAGCGTGCCGTAGATGCTGGGCGGAATTTCCAGCTTCTCGGCAGCACTGGTGTCATCAAGCGCAGCCAGCGCATGTGCAAGGCCCGCGCTGCCGATGAACACTGTCGCCGGTGAAATCTTCAGACTGGCTTCGGCGATCAGATGCAGGTCGTGCTCGGTCTCCGCATCGCAGATCGCAACGACGCTGTCGCCGGACGCGATACGCGCAAGGTGAGTCTCGAGATGCCCACCGCGGATGATTTCGAGCAACACCTTCTCGCTGCGAATACCAGCCGATGCCAATACATCAGCGATGTCGGCATTGTCGTAGGTGTGATCGCGCTTCCAGACCTCGGCTTCCTCAAGCGGACGACCATTGACGACGACGCGGCCATCGATGGTGGTGCGGTTGGTCGCCGGAAAGGCTGGCGCGAAGATGCCGAAGGCCGAACCGGACTGCGCCTTGAGATGCGCGAGCGCAGCCGCCGTCTCGGAGGCCGGCTGGCCGCGCAGCGTGGAGTCGATCTTCTTGAACAGGAGCCGATCCGGCTCCATCAACTGTTGCAACACGTCGGCGTGCCGACGCGCAGCGGCCTCGGCCGTCAGGCCGCGGCTCGCTGCATCATAGGAGATAACCGGATGCTGGCGATCCCCGGCACTTGCGACGTCGCCCCAGGTCACGGCAGCCGCAAGGCCCCGGCGACCGAAGGCGATGGCGCAGTCCGCTGCACCGGTGAGATCATCGGCGAGGATCAGCCAGCGTCCCGCCATCTTAGTGCCCAGCCACTGGTGCGGCTGATGCGACGCTTGGCGCGGCAGGCGTCGTCGCCTCCGCTTCCGGCTCGACATCACGGCCGACGATGCCGGCTACCCACGAGGTGAGGATCGGCGTCAGGATCGCCGTCACGACCACGCAGGCCGCGATGAGGATGGTCGCCGGACCGGCAGCAGCCGCATAGGCCGGATTGGCCGCAGCGACGATCGCAGGCACGGCCGCCGCATTGCCGGCGGTCGACGCCGCAGCAACACCCGCAACGCCGTTGCCGCCGGTGAGACGGTCAACGAAGAACAGCGGGATGCCGGTCACGATCACGACGGCCACGCCCATGCCGACGCCGAGCAAACCCGCCTGCCAGACCTGCGTCAGGTTCAGGCCGGTGCCGAGCGCGAAGGCGAAGAACGGGATCATCACAGGCACGGCCTTGCTGAGGAAGTCACGCAGCTCGCGATCGAGATTACCAAGGATCATGCCGGCCACCAGCGGCAGGATCGCGCCGACGAGCGCGGGCCACTGGAACGACGACAGACCGGCAACGCCAAGCGTCACCATGGTGAGGAACGGACCGCTTTCCAGCGTCATGATGCTGTAAGCACCGACGTCGCGCGGACGGCCATACTGGCCCATCAACGCCATGTAGAGACCGCCATTGGTGTCGTTCATGGCGGCGACGATCGCCAGCGTCGAGACGCCCGCGAAGATGCCGGCGGTGACCGGCGCTTCACCGAGGAAGCGGCCGAAGATCAGGCCCAAGATAATTGCGGTACCGACCTTCACGATCATCAGGGCGCCGCCCTTCTTCACGATGTAAGGCGTCGCCTTGAAGTCGATGCTCGCGCCCATGCACACATAGAACACGGCGAGAATGCTGAGAGCGCCGCCGGAGAACAGCGCGCCGGTGAAGGAGCCGAAGAATTTCGGGGTGTTGGGGGCAAAGGTCGCGAACAGCGCGCCGATCAGCAGCGGCACCGTCATCATGCCGCCCGGCACCTTCTCAATCGCCCGCTTAATTGGAATCTGCATGGTCTATTTCCTTCCCGCGCCGTGCGCATCACTGATTATTCTGCGCAATTTCCCTCAGGAGCCCCTGCGCACACCGCCCGATATGCGCAAATTACGCAGACATCAAACACTTTTTGCGCAAATTGCGCAATTTCTAAAAATTAGTTAAGCGGTCAAGGTATTTTTGTAAGCCATCCAAAGCGAGCGGTTCGCTGACCGGAACGTCGCGCCTCATGGCGCACGGAAGCGAACGCAAACAGGCGGCAACGGGGGAGCCGTTGCCGCCTGTTTGGCCGTCAGATCGGACGTCAGAGATCGAGAACCAGACGATCCCCAGCGGAACCTGCCACGCAGACCAGCAGGCTGCGTTCGCGCTCCGCCGGCGACAGCACGCGGTCGCGATGCACCGGCTGTCCTTCGAGCCAGTCCACCTTGCAGGAGCCGCAGATGCCGCCGCAGCAGGATGCCGGCACGTCGATGCCGATATCTGTCAGCGCTGACAGCATGGTCTGCCCTGCGGCCACGGTGATTTCCCGCTTCGACTTCGCCAGCGCGAGCACATAGGGCTTCGCGTCGGGGTCGACCGGCAGCGGCGGCGGCACGAAGCGCTCGATATGAACGCGATCGGCCGGCCAGTCGCGCGACGCCTGTTCGAAGTCGTCAATCATGCCGTCGGGGCCGCAGCAGGCAAGCGCGACATCCGACAACGGCCGGCCAACCAGTGCCGCGATATCCGGGCGTTGCCCGCTCGACGTGTCGTGAATCACCACATGACCGGACTTGCGCAGCGGCGCGAGCAGATCGGCCAATGGCGGCTCGCCCCGCGCAATCATGTGGAGCGTGAATTTCGAACGGCCCATGCGCTTGAGCCAGGCCGCCGCCGACAGGAACGGCGTCACGCCGATGCCGCCACCGACAAAGGTGAAACGCGTCACATCCGCAGACAGATCGAGCCCGCCGCGCGGCAGAGTCACGCCGATGGTGTCGCCGACCTTGACCGCGTCATGCAGTACGATCGAACCGCCCCGCCCTTCGGCCTCGCGCTTCACTGCCACGACATAGCGCTTGTCGTCGGCCGGATCGTTGCAGAGCGAATAAGTCCGCACCAATCCACCGGGCAGACGCAGATCGATATGTGCGCCCGGCCGGAACGGCGGCAGCTCCCAGTGATCGGGATCGACCAGCGAGAACAGTTTGATGCCCCGGCCGCCGTCCTCGACCGTGTCGACGATGGTCCTGACTTTAGTAATCGGCACCGCGCTCATTGCATGTTCCGCACGGCATCGCCGACGCGCACGGTACCACCCTGCAGGATCCTGCAGTTAAGGCCCGAGCGATTGATCAGCGGATCGAAGATCGCCTTGCCGGTGATCTCCTCGATGTGTCGGCATGGGATCGAGAGCCGTGTTGATTCCAGCAGCGTCTCGCCGAGCCAGAACTGGCGACCGACCAGATGCGTTAGCGGTACGCCGGATACGGTGACATTGCGGCGATGCTCCTCGGGACCGAGATCGATATTGTGATCGCGCTTCAGGGCTACCAGCGTCTCGTATTCGAACAACGTCACCTGACGCCCCTCTTCGGGCTTGTGCGAATAGAACCCCTCCTCGCGGTCGATCATGTAGCGATCGCCCTCGATGCCCTTGCCGGCGACCAGCGTGAGCTCGGGCATTTCGCGCATCGGCAGGAACGCGCGCGGCGTGATGTGGAGATAGCGCACCACGCCGGTCCATGACGGGACCACAGCAGTGGATGCGGAAGTAACGGTATCGAGCATTGCTTTCGTCCTTGTAGAGGCTTGGGCGACACATCACTCCGTCATGACCGGGCAAAGCGCGAAGCACGGCTTCGCTGAATGTCCCGGCCATCCACGTCCTCATGCGGTCAAAGACGTGGATGCCCGGCATGCGCCGGGCATGACAAAGACTGCGTTCAGGTCAGTTCCTTGTTCGCCATTTCCGGCGCAAAGGACGTCGCAATCGCGGTGATGCAGGCGCAGAAGATCAGGAACACCGACACCGGCCAGGTCGCACCGGCCCAGGTCATCAGCGACGCCGCGATGAGCGGGCTGAGACCGCCAGAGATAGCCGCTCCGACCTGGAAGCCGAGCGAGGCGCCGCTATAGCGCAGCTTCGCGGTGAACAGTTCCGAATACCAGGGCGCGCCGATGCCGAACATCACCATCTGGCCGAAGGAGATCGCGACGACGATGGTGAGGATCACGATGGTCGGATCACGCGTATCGAGCAGCCAGAACATCGGGAATGCGAAAGCTGCGCAAAAGAGGCAGCTCGCATAGAACATCGCCTTGCGCCCGACCTTGTCCGACAGCCAGCCGAAGAACGGGATCGAGAACAGAGCAACGAAGGATGCGATGAAGGCGCCGTTCAGCACCAGCCCGCGCGACAGGCCGAGTTTCGACGTCGCATAGGACATGATGAACACGCCGGCGATGCTGGCATAGGCGATCTCCGAGATCTTCAGACCGACGGCGGTGAAGAACGGACGGCGGTGATACTTGAAGATGTCCACGATCGGCATCTTGGCGACTTCATTCTTCGCCTTGAGCGCGCGGAAGGCCGGAGTCTCTTCCATGCTCATGCGGATCCAGAGGCCGACGCCGACCAGCAGGATCGAGATCAGGAACGGAATGCGCCAGCCATAGCTCATGAAGTCTTCTTCGGGCAGTTGCGAGACCAGCGCGAACATGCCGATGGCCGCGAGATTGCCGACGGGATTGCCGACCTGCACCATGCTGCCCAGGAAGCCGCGTTTATGCGTGGGACAATTCTCGACCACCATCAGAACCGCGCCACCCCATTCGCCGCCAAGGCCGATGCCCTGCAGGAAGCGCAGAGCGATGAGCAGAATCGGTGCGGCGATTCCAATTTGTGCATAGGTCGGCAGCAGACCGATCGCGAATGTGCCGAGGCCCATCACCATGATTGTAATCGCCAGCATCGCCTTGCGGCCGACGCGATCGCCATAGTGACCGAAGATCGCCGCGCCGAGCGGACGCGCGAGGAAGCCGACCGCATAGGTACCGAAGGCTGCGATAGTTGCGAGTGCCGGATCGCCGGCAGCGAAGAACACCTTGTTGAACACCAGCGCGGTTGCCGCGCCATAGATCAGGAAGTCATACCACTCGACGGCGGTGCCGATCACACTGGACCAGACGATCTTGCGCATGGCCGCATCGTCGGGATTCTCCGCCGTGGCGGTGACTGTATTGAATTCTTCTGCGACGGTCATGTTCACTCCTTCAAAAGACATGTTCAGTTTCAGGCGCGTGGGCTCGTTCCGTGCCGCGACATCTCGCGGCGCAGTCCGGGTCTTCTCGTGAACTTTCGCTGTTGCTTCAGTCGCCTCAGCGCAGGCGGTGGTGATGCCTAAGGAATGGCAGCGATTTCCCTAGAGAATCGCAGCAATGGCTGCGATCTCGACTCTGATCGAGGGATTGGCGAGCCGCGCTTCGGCACACGCGCGTGCAGGCGATGCGCCTGCCGGCACCCACTCATCCCAGACCGTATTGAAAGCCGCGAAATCCGCGATGTTGGGCAGCCACACCGTGGCGCTCAAGATCGATGACTTGTCCGTGCCGGCTTCGCCGAGCAGTGCATCGATCTTGGCGAGCACTTCGGCGGCCTGCGCTTCGACACCAACAGACAGATCGTCCGGCACTTGCCCTGCGAGATAAACGAGACCACCATGCACCGTGGCCATGCTGAGCCGCTTACCGGGCTTCAAACGCTTGATCATATATCTGCCTTCGTGTCGTTTTCTGAGGACATATTCCCGTCATCAAAATCCAACAGGTTTACTGACAGAAATCAACGTCACGAAAATCGGCATCTGACGCCTAAATCGGCAAAAGGCAGCCGATGCACATAACGCAGGCTAAAAATCGGCATTCTCCGGCACTTTTGCCTAAATTATCCTTGCCCGTGCTGGAAATATCTGCAGCAATGTTTTCCTGTAGAAACACTCCGGCATCGCTCTGGAGCTCTTTCAAAGAGATCAGCGAGACGGCCCTTCCACCATCGCCGCGCGCCCTCTAAAAGAACAGGTACCTCATCAGGAGATCGACGTTGCTCGACGTCAGCAAGAATGCGGTTGGTTTCAACCTGCGCCAGCTACGCACCACCAAGGGACTGACGCTGGATCAGCTCGCCACCCAGAGCGAGTTGACGCGCGGCTATATCTCCCTCGTCGAGCGCGGCCTGAAAACGCCGTCGGTCAATGCGCTGCTGCGCCTCGCCGCGGCGCTCGATGTCAACGTTACTTATCTGTTCGACCCCAACCCGACGCCGGCCCCGCGCTACACGCTGTTCCGGCAGGACGAACAGCAGACACCCATGCAGGACGACGGCGTCGATCTGCTGGCGCTGGCTGCGGGACGCACACGCAAGATGATGGAGCCGTTCCTGATCCGGCCGCCGCTGAAATTCGCGCCGCGCGCATCGCATGCGGGCGAGGAATTCCTGTTCGTCATATCAGGCAAGATGGCGATCAAGATCGAGGACGAAGAGATCGTCCTGAAGAAAGGCGACTGCCTGTACTTTTCCGGCGAGACCCCGCACTGGGTGCGCAGCATCGGCAAGCCCAAGGCCGACGTGCTGCTGGTCGTGTCCGCCGCCTCGCCCTAGCGCTGAGTTTCCTAGACGCGTTCAATTCTTCCGCTGAAAAGCGCGCGCGGCGCGACCTTCTTGCGCAAGGCCTGTGCCTGCATTTTGCAGACGCACATCGGCTCGCCCCTGCGCGTGGTGCATTTGCAGGGATAACCATAAGCAAATTCAATCAACGCATCGACGTCATGGGCCATGATCGCCTGCTCAACGCGCTCGTCATACGTCATGTGGCCATCTCTTCTTGCTAGCGGCTGCTGGCTGGGCTTTGCGCTTCGTTCCCACAGGCATGTCAAACAGATTGGGCGTGGGCGAGAGCAACTTTAAATCTGTTTATACCAACACCGCAGGACGGGCAAAGCCTGCCTCAAAACAAAAGCGCCGGCCTGATCACTCAGGCCGGCGCTCTCTTATTCAAACCTGCCCGCCGCAGCGACGCCGGTTACTCCTTCTTGTCGATGTTCCAGAACACCGGAGTGGCGGCGCCCGGCAGCACGCCGGTCAGCGACTTCCGCCATATGCTGGGGATCCGGTATTCGCCAAGCGGCAGATACGCGACCTGCTCGAGCGCACGGGCCTGGACTTCCGCAGCGGCAGCCTTCTGTTCCGCAGGCGTCGCTGCGCGCGCATACTTGTCGCGCAGTTCTTCGATCTTGGCGTCCTCGAACCATCCGAACCAGCCGCCATTCTTGCCGCGGCCCGACGTCGAGACGTTGGAAACCGGGTTAAGAATATCAGCAGCGACCCAATTGGTGAAGAACATGTTCCAACCGCCCTCCTTGACGGGCTTCTGGCTGGCGCGGCGCGTCACCACGGTCTGCCAGTCGGTGGCCTGCACTTCGACCTTGAAGCCGGCATCGCGCAGAAGCTGCGCTGCAACGATCGGCTGCGCCTTCAGCGACGACACATCGGTGGGCGCCATGATAACCACGGGCGTGCCATCATAACCGGATTCGGCCAGCGCCTTCTTGGCTTCCGCCATGCCGCTGCCCTTGACCATGGTTTCCGAGCCGACGTCGGTGTCATTCGGCGTGCCGCAGCCGAACATGGCACCGCAGATCTTCATGTAGTCGGGATTACCGACCAGCGCATCGAGCACCGGCTTCTGGTTCATCGCGAGGAATGCCGCGCGGCGCACCTTGACGTTGTCGAAGGGAGGCAACAGGAAGTTCATACGCCCCAACGTCTGGTAACCGAGCTCGTTCAGAACCTCGATCTTGAGGTCCTTGTCCTTGACGAGAATCGGCAGCAGGTCGTAGGGACCGTTCTCCATGAAATCGATGTCGCCGGACTGCAGCGCGTTCACCGCCGTCTGCGCATCGGGCATCGTGACCCATTCGACGCGGTCGACCTTGACGACCTTGCCACCGGCCGCCCAGCTCGCAGGCTCGGAGCGCGGCACGTAGTCCTTGTTCTTCTCATAGACCGCCTTCACGCCCGGCTGAAATTCAGCCTGCACGAACTTGAACGGACCCGAACCGATCTGCTCCGGAATGGCCTTGCCGGCGGGCGTCTCGGCGAGACGCTTCGGCATCATGAACGGCACCAGCGAGGACGGCTTGGCAATCGAGTCGAGCACGAGGCCATAGGGCTCCTTGAGCGTCAGCACGATGGTCTTGGCGTCGGGGGCTTCGATGCTCTTGGTGAAGTCCATGAGCTTCTGGCCCATGCCGTCATTGCGGCCCCAGCGCTGCAACGAAGCGGCGCAATCTTCCGCAGTGACAGGCTTGCCGTCGTGCCACTTCAGGCCATCGCGCAGCGTGAAGGTGTAGACCATCTTGTCATCGGAGACCTTGTACTCCGCCATTTGCGGCTGGACTTTGAAGTTTGCGTCCATCGCCAGCAACGTGTCGTAAACCATGTAACCGTGATCGCGCACGATGTAGGCGGTGGTGATGCCCGGATCGAGCACGCGCAGATCCGAGTGCATCACCGCAGTGATGGTCTTGCCGGCAGCATGCGCGGGCGAAGAGAGTGACGGCAGCGCCAGCGCAATTGCGAGGGCTGCGCCCGGTAGCGTCAATTTCGTGAAGGCCGCAGAACGCTGCCAACGTGACATGTAGGACATTCGATCTCTCCTGACTTGAAACTGACCATCGGTCGATGATTGCTTGTGCAACGCGATAGAAATTTAGGCGCCACCACGCGTTGCCTTTATCTTTTAGACATCAAAGACTTGCATCAAGCGTGATGCGCGTCAATCGCGTTTTCCACGCGCTACATCCACATGCTGCAGAATGCATTCCAATGCACATCGTCAATTTGCAAAGGAGATTGCCTGCTGCTGCCAAGTCACGCACGCAGTCAACGGCATGCTCGACCCCGCTGCGCGCGACATGGCAATCATGGGTGCGACCATCGAACGCATCGCTCGTGGAGAGGTCATTCGCAAAAACAAGAACGCCGGCCTGATCACTCAGGCCGGCGTTCTGTTACTTCACACGAACCGCGACAGCGGCGCCGGTTAGTCCTTCTTGTCGATGTTCCAGAACATCGGAATGGCAGCGCCCTGGGTGACGCCGGTCAGCGAGGTGCGCCAGATGCTCGGCACCTTGTATTCGCCGAGCGGGATGTAGATGACCTTGTCATAGATCTCCTTCTGGATCTCGGCGGCGAGCTTCTTCTGCTCTTCCGGCGTGGTCGCACGCGCATATTTGTCGCGCAGCATTTCCAGCTCGGCATCTTCGCTCCAGCCGAACCAGCCGCCATTGCTCTTGCCGCGGCCGGAGGTCGCGACATTGCTGATGGGATTGAGAATGTCGGCACCGACCCAGTTCGAGAAGAACATGTTCCAGCCGCCTTCCTTGATGGGCTTCTGGCTCGGACGACGGCTGAGCACCGTCTGCCAATCGGTGGCCTGCACTTCGACCTTGAAGCCGGCATTGCGGAGCAGTTGCGCCGCAACGATCGGCTGCGCCTTCAACGTGGTCACGTCGGTCGGCGCCATGATCACCACCGGCGTGCCGTCATAACCGGCCTCGGCGAGCAGCTTCTTGGCTTCCTCGACGCCATTGCCCTTCACAAGGCTTTCCGAACCGACATCCGTCGCATTAGGCGTGTCGCAACCGAACACCGCGCCGCAGACCTTGTAATATTTGGGATCGCCAACCAGCGCATCCAGCACCGGCTTCTGGCTCATTGCCAAAAACGCGGCACGGCGAATCTTCGGATTGTCGAAGGGCGGGTTAAGGAAGTTCATGCGGCCGAAGGTCTGGAAGCCCAGAGGGTTGAGCACTTCGATCTTAAGCTCCGGATCCTTCGCCAGGACCGGCAGCAGGTCGTAGGGACCATTTTCCATGAAGTCGATGTCACCCGACTGCAGCGCATTCACCGCGGTCTGTGCATCGGGCATGGTGATCCATTCGACGCGATCGACCTTCACCACCTTGCCGCCGGCCTGCCAGTCGGTCGGCTCGGAGCGCGGCTTGTACTCCTTGAACTTCTCGTAGACGGCCTTCACGCCGGGCTGGAATTCCGACTGCACGAATTTGAACGGACCCGAACCGACCTGCTCGGCGATCGCCTTGCCGGCGGGCGTCTCAGCCAGACGCTTCGGCATCATGAACGGCACCAGCGACGATGGCTTGGCGATCGAATCCAGAACGAGGCCGTAGGGCTCCTTTAGCGTCAGCACGATGGTCTTGGCGTCGGGCGCCTCGATGCTCTTGGTGAAATCCATGAGCTTCTGGCCCATGCCGTCATTGCGGCCCCAGCGCTGCAGCGACGCGGCGCAGTCTTCGGCGGTGACCGGCTTGCCGTCATGCCACAGCAGGCCGTCGCGCAGGGTAAATGTATAGACAAGCTTGTCGTCGGAGACCTTCCAGTCGGCCATCTGCGGCTTGATCTCGTATTTCGAGTTCATGCCGAGCAGCGTGTCGTAAACCATGTAGCCGTGATCGCGGACGATATAACCGGTGGTGATACCGGGATCGATCACACGCAGATCGGAATGCATCACTGCAGTGATGGTCTTACCTGCAGCATGCGCGGGCGACGACAGCACCGGCAGCGCGAGCACAACGGCGACCGCCAGACCGGGCAGCGCAAATTTCGTGAAGGCCGCAGAATGCTGCCAACGTGACATGTAGGACACTCAATCTCTCCTGACTGGAATCTGACCATCGATCGATGATCGATTATGCAACGCGATAGAATTTTAGGCGTCTTCGCGTATTGCCTTTATCATTTAGGCTTCAAGGACTTGGCATCAAGCGTGATGCGCGTCAATCGTGTTGTCCACGCGATACATCCACACCGTGTAGAATGCATTGCAATGCACATAGCCAATTTGCAAAGGCGATTGCGCTGCTGCTAAGTCATGCGCGAACTCTCGCCGACAAACTCTCGCAATGTGCGCAGGCACGGAGCGCCTTGATCATCCGTGACGAAATTCTCATCCAAGAGGAATGACTTGATGAACCCCGCCGAACTCCCGTTTGATCTCGAGAATATGCTGCAGGGCCTGCGCGTCTGGGTCGAATGCGAGAGCCCCACATGGGACGCAAATGCGGTCAACGGCATGCTCGACCTCGCTGCACGCGACATGGCAATCATGGGTGCGACCATCGAGCGCATCGCGGGACGTCAGGGATTCGGCGGCTGCATCCGCGCCCGTTTTCCACATCCGAAATTCGGCGAACCCGGCATCCTGATCGCGGGCCACATGGATACCGTTCACCCGGTTGGCACCATCGAAAAGCTGAAGTGGCGCCGCGATGGCGAGCGCTGCTACGGCCCGGCGATCTGCGACATGAAGGGCGGCAATTATCTGTCGCTGGAAGCCATCCGCCAGCTCGCACGTATCTCCTATACGACGCCGCTACCGATCACCGTGCTGTTCACGCCCGACGAGGAAGTCGGCACGCCATCGACCCGCGACATCATCGAAGCTGAAGCCGCGCGGAACAAATACGTGCTGGTGCCGGAGCCCGGCAGTGCGGGCAACGGTGTCACCACTGGCCGCTATGCGATCGCCCGCTTCAATCTCGAAACCATCGGCCGGCCCAGCCATTCGGGCGCGACGCTGTCGAACGGCCGCTCCGCGATTCGCGAAATGGCGAAGAAGATCGTGCAGATTGACGAGATGACCGGACCGGACTGCACGTTCAGCGTCGGCATCGTGCATGGCGGACAATGGGTCAACTGCGTTGCCTCGTCATGCACCGGCGAAGCGCTGAGCATGGCCAAGCGTCAGGAAGATCTCGATGCCGGCGTCCAGCGCATGCTCGCTCTCTCAGGTACCGAGAATGACGTGACCTTCAACGTCACCCGCGGCGTCACCCGCCCGGTGTGGGAACCGAACGCGGCGACCATGGCGCTGTTCGAGAAAGCCAAGGCCATCAATGGTCGCCTCGGCCTGCCCGAACTGACCCATGGCAGCAAGGGTGGCGGTTCGGATGGTAATTTTACCGGCGCAATGGGCATCCCGACCCTCGACGGGCTCGGCGTTCATGGCGCCGATATGCACACGCTCAACGAATATATCGTCGCGCAGAGCCTTGTTGATCGTGGCCGCCTGATGGCGGGATTGCTGGCAACCCTCGATTGATGCAACGTCGCCCGGTTTGCACATGCATCGCATGGCGCAAATCGGGCGGTGGCACAGGACTTGCTACCTTTACGTTTAAGTTTAGCGAACTTCGGGTTGAGGCAAGTTGCGACAGTGAATCATTGTTTCTCGAAAAATCTGTGTTTCTCGCGGACCATGACGACCAAGAGCAGCGAGCCCGTGACGTTTCCGGTTGACCGACGCGGTCCAGTTACGTTCGATCAACACCACCACTAGGAAAGCGCCATGCTCGGATACCTCATTCGCCGGATTCTTGCGGCCATACCCGTTATGGGTGTGGTGGCCCTGTTTGTCTTCCTGCTGCTTCGGCTGACGCCCGGCGATCCTGCCGCGATCATCGCCGGCGATAACGCGACGGCCGAGCAGCTCGACCGCATCAGGACGCAGCTCGGCCTCAATGAACCGCTCTACACGCAGTTTTTCAGCTGGGTCTGGCGGCTGCTGCACGGTGACTTCGGCACCTCGCTGATCTCCAACGTGCCTGTGCTGCAGATGGTCAACCAGCGCATCGAGCCCTCTTTGAGCATCGCATTAAGCGTGATGCTGGTTTCGATCCTTGTTGCGATCCCGCTCGGCGTCATCGCCGCATGGAAACACGGCACATGGATCGACCGTTTCGTGATGGCGCTGTCAGTGATCGGCTTCTCCGTGCCGGTGTTCGTGATCGGTTACGTGCTGGTCCAGGTGTTCGCAATCGAACTGCGCTGGTTTCCGGTGCAGGGTTTCCGCAGCATCTCGCGTGGATTCGGGCCGTTCTTTGAGCGCATCACGCTGCCGACCGTCGCGCTGTCCTTTGTCTATGTCGCGCTAATCGCGCGCATGACCCGCGCGGCGATGCTCGGAGTGCTCGGCGAAGACTATGTCCGCACCGCGCGCGCCAAGGGCATCAACGAGAGCGGTGTGCTGTTCCGCCACGCGCTGCGTAACGCCGCCGTGCCGGTCATCACGGTGATCGGTACCGGCTTCGCACTGCTGATCTCCGGCGTCGTCGTCACCGAAAGCGTGTTCAACCTGCCCGGCATCGGTCGCTTGACGGTCGACGCCGTGCTGGCGCGGGATTTTCCCGTGATCCAGGCCATGATCCTTTTGACCTCGGGCGTTTATGTCGGGGTCAATTTGCTTATCGACCTTGCCTACGCACTGCTCGATCCCAGAATTCGTTACTAGGAATCTGTATCTGATGGCGATCGAATCCCTTCCCAACCCGGCCCTCCCCTCCCGCAGCGGTCCGTCGCTCGGCTTTCTCACCGCGACGCCGATTATCGCCTTGGCGACGATTTGCCTGACGCTGGTGATCCTGTCGGCGATCTTCGCACCGTGGCTGACGTCGCACGATCCGCAATTGCTGGCACCCGCCTTGCGGCTGAAGCCGGCCAGTTCGGAATATCTGCTCGGCACCGACGCTTACGGCCGCGACGTGCTGGCGCGCATCCTCTATGGCGGTCGCATCTCGCTGCTGATCGGCCTCGGCGCCGCCGTCACCAGTATTGTCATCGGCCTGTTCATCGGCCTGTTCTCGGGCTTTTTCAAATTGGCCGACGCTGTGATGATGCGTGTCATGGACGGCCTGATGGCGATGCCCGGCGTGCTGCTGGCCATCGCCGTCGTGTCGCTGTCAGGCGCCACCCTGACGACGGTGCTGATTGCGATCACTATTCCAGAAATCCCCCGTGTCGCGCGACTGGTGCGTTCCGTGGTGCTGTCGGCGCGTGAGGAGCCCTATGTGGAGGCGGCGATCTCGCTCGGCTCCAGCATGCCGAAGATCATGTTGAAGCATCTGATGCCCAACACCGTGGCGCCGCTGATCGTCCAGGGCACCTTCATCGCTGCATCCGCCATTCTCACCGAGGCGATCCTGTCGTTCCTCGGCGCCGGCATCAGCCCGGAAACCCCGACCTGGGGGAATATCATGGCCGAGGGTCGCGCCTTCTTCCAGGTCAAGCCATCGCTGATCTTCTGGCCGGGACTACTGCTCTCGATTGCCATCCTCTCCGTCAATCTGATCGGCGACGCTGCCCGCGATGCGCTCGATCCCCGCATGAAACAGCGTGAGGCCGGCAAGTGAGTGAACTAGTGAACCCCACCGTGAATACCCGCCCCATCGCACTGGAAATTGAAAACCTCGTCGTCGGCGTCGGCAAGAGCGGCACCGGCAAGAAGATCATCGACGGCATTTCTCTCCAGGTGCGCCAGGGCGAAACGCTCTGCGTGGTCGGCGAAAGTGGTTCCGGCAAGTCGGTGACCTCGCTCTCCACCATGGGCCTGCTGCCGAGAGATTCACTCAAAGCCATCGGCGGCAGCATTAAGTTGGTCGGCGAAGATGTGCTGCAGGCCAGCGACCGGCGGCTGCGCGAGCTCCGCGCCACCACCATGGCGATGATCTTCCAGGAGCCGATGACGGCGCTCAATCCAGTCGTCCCCGTTGGCAAGCAGATCGACGAAGTATTACGCACCCACACCAGTCTCGGCGCTAGCGCCCGCCGTGCGCGCATTCTCGACATGATGGAGCAAGTGCGGCTTCCCGATGTGAAGCGCATCTTCGCGTCCTATCCGCACCGCCTGTCGGGCGGCCAGCGCCAGCGCATCATGATCGCCATGGCGCTCGTGCTGGAGCCGAAACTGCTGATCGCCGACGAGCCGACCACCGCGCTCGACGTCACCACGCAGGCGCAGATTCTCAAGCTGATGCGCGACCTGCAGAAGGATCACGGCACCGCCGTACTGTTCATCACTCACGACATGGGCGTGGTGGCCGACATCGCCGATCGCGTCGCCGTGATGCGTCATGGACGGTTGGTGGAAACCGGAGCATTGAAGGATATTCTGAGCGCGCCCACGCAGGACTATACTCGTAACCTGCTGTCGTCGGTGCCGAGCCTCATTCCCCGCGCGGCCCGCGAGGAAGTGGGCTTCAATCCAGTCGTGCTCGAAGCCAATGAGCTCGGCAAGGTCTATCGCGAGCGTTCCATGTTCGGGAAACCACGCGAAGTCCACGCAGCCCAGGACGTCACGCTGACACTGCGCAAGGGCCGCACGCTCGGCATCGTCGGCGAAAGCGGCTCCGGCAAATCGACCGTGGCGCGCTGTATCGTCCGACTGATCGATCCAACCTCTGGCGGCATCCGTCTCGCCGGACGCGAAATCTCCGACCTGTCACGTCACGCGTTGCAGCCGCACCGCAAGAAGATACAGATCGTCTTCCAGGACCCCTATCGTTCGCTCAATCCGCGCATCACCATCGGCGAGTCTATTTGCGAAGGTCCGATCAATTTCGGCACCAAACATTCGGTGGCAATGGCCAGGGCGCGTGAATTGCTCGAACTGGTCGGTCTTCCACCTGACGCAGTGTCGCGCTATCCGCACCAGTTCTCCGGCGGCCAGCGCCAGCGCATCGCCATTGCGCGCGCGCTTGCCCTCGATCCGGAAGTTCTGGTGGCCGACGAAGCCGTCTCGGCCCTCGACGTCTCGGTGCAGGCGCAGGTGCTGCGGCTGCTCGACGACATCCAGACCCGGCTCGGCATCGCCATCCTGTTCATCACCCACGATCTGCGCGTCGCCGCCCAGATTTGCGACGACGTTGCCGTGATGCAGCATGGTCGGGTGGTGGAACAGGGCCCGGCGGCGGAAGTCCTCGCAAATCCGCAACAGCCCTATACGCGCCAGCTGCTTGACGCGGCGCCCGGACGAGGATGGGATTTCGCCAACTTCCGCGCGGTCGATGGCAGCACCACCGTGCCGGCGGCCTGAGCCCATACCGAAACTGACCCTGGATTCTGAATGACCCGTATCGCTGTCGGCGGCTTTCTGCACGAGACGAACACGTTTGCGCCGACCAAGGCGACCTATGAGGCCTTTGTACATGGCGGCGGCTGGCCGTCGATGACGCATGGCGCCGACGTCCTCAAGGTCATGCGTGGCATCAATGTCGGCCTCGCCGGCTTTACCGAGGAAGCCGAGGCACGCGGCTGGGAGCTGATTCCGACCATCGCCTGCGGCGCGAGCCCTTCGGCGCATGTCACCAGGGACGCGTTCGAGCGCATTGTCGGCGAGATGATTGACGGCATCAGGGCAGCGCTGCCCCTCGATGCGGTCTATCTCGATCTGCACGGCGCCATGGTCACCGAACATCTCGACGACGGCGAAGGCGAGATTGCGCGGCGCGTACGCGAGGTGATCGGGCCGGACATTCCGTTCGTGGTCAGCCTCGACCTGCATGGCAACATCTCGCCGGAGACGGTCGAATACACCGACGCGCTGATCGCCTATCGCACCTATCCCCATGTGGACATGGCCGACACCGGCCGCGCCTGTGCACGCCACATGGACTTGCTGCTCGCCGGCAACCGCTTCGCCAAGGCATTCCGGCAATTGCCGTTCCTGATTCCGATCAGCTGGCAATGCACCAATGACGAGCCGACCAAGAGCATCTATCTGAAGCTGGCCGCGCTGGAACATGACCAGGTGCCGACGCTGTCGTTCTGCCCGGGCTTTCCTGCCGCCGATTTCCCGCATTGCTGCCCGAGCGTGTTCGCCTATGGCGTGACACAGGCTGATGCCGACGCCGCAGCGGACACCATCGTCAAGCTGGTGATGGGCCAAGAAGACGATTTCGACGGCAAGATCTACAGGCCGGATGAAGGCGTGTTGCATGCCATGGAATTGGCGAAGACCCTCACCAAACCGGTCGTCATCGCCGACACCCAGGACAATCCCGGCGCCGGCGGCGACAGCGACACCACCGGCATGCTGCGCGCGCTGGTGAAGAACAAGGCGATCAAGGCCGCCCATGGCGTGATCTACGATCCCGCTGCGGCGAAGGCTGCCCATCAGGCCGGCGAAGGCGCCACGGTCAAACTCTCCATCGGCGGCAAGTCCGGCATCCCCGGCGATGCGCCTTACGAGAACACGTTCGTGGTCGAGAAACTGTCGGACGGCAAGTTCGTCGCTAACGGCCCCTATTATGGCGGTCGCGACATGGATATGGGCCTCTCTGCCTGTCTGCGCATCGACGACGTCCGCGTCGTGATCTCGTCGCACAAGGCCCAGCTCGCCGACCAGTCGATGTATCGCTATGTCGGTATCGAGCCGACTGAGCAGAACATTCTCGTTAACAAGAGCTCGGTGCATTTCCGCGCCGACTTCGAGCCCATCGCCGGCAAGCTGCTGATCTGCGCCGCGCCCGGCGCGATGCCGGCGGATACGTCGGTGCTGCCCTGGAAACATCTGCGTCCGGGCATCCGGCTGAAGCCGAACGGCGAACCATTTACGCCCCAGACCTCATCACCTGCCCTCGTGCCGTGAACGGATAGACCCATGCCCACACTCGAACGTATCGACGCTTTCGCCGACGAACTCACCGCCATCCGCCGCGACCTGCACGCGCATCCGGAAATCGGCTTCGAGGAAGTCCGCACCTCCGGCATCGTTGCCGACAAGCTGACTTCATGGGGCGTCGAAGTGCATCGCGGCTTAGGGGGTACCGGCGTCGTCGGCGTGTTGAAGGGCAAAGGCTCGGGCACCAAGCGCATCGGCCTGCGCGCCGACATGGACGCGCTGCCGATGGAAGAGAACACCAATCTCGCCTGGCGCTCGACCATTCCGGGCCGCTTCCACGGCTGCGGCCATGACGGCCACACCACCATGCTGCTCGGCACCGCACGCTATCTCGCCGAGACCCGCAATTTCGACGGCACCGTGCATTTCATCTTCCAGCCCGCCGAGGAAGGCCTCGGCGGTGCGCGCGCGATGATCAAGGACGGTCTGTTCAAGCAGTTTCCTTGCGACGAGATCTACGGCCTGCACAATGCACCGGACATGAATCACGGCGAAGTCGGCATCTTCCCCGGTCCTGCAATGGCCGCCGCTGATTTCTTCGACATCACCATCAAGGGCTATGGCGCCCATGGCGCGATGCCGGAGCGCTCCAAGGATCCTGTCGTGATCGCGATGTCGCTCGGTCAGGCGATGCAGTCGATCGTGAGCCGCAACGTCAATCCGTTCGAATCCGCGGTGCTGTCGATCACCCAGATCCATTCCGGCTCGGCCTATAACGTCATCCCGGATGATGCGAAGCTCTGCGGCACCGTGCGCTGTTTCTCCGAGAAGGTCCGGATGCAGATCCGCGAGCGGATGCATGCGCTCGCTGCCGGCATGGCGACGGCGTTCGATTGCGAAATCAAGGTCGATATCCGCGACGGCTTCAGCGTGCTGGTCAATCAGGAAGAACATTCCAAGGCCGTCGAAGACGTCGCACGCACGATCGTTGGCGACGCCAATGTGATCACCCGCGCGAAGCCGAAAATGGGCTCGGAAGATTTCGCCGACATGCTGCATGCCGTGCCTGGCGCCTATTTCTGGGTCGGCCAGGAAGGCTCGGTGCCGGTGCACAATCCCGGTTACTATCTCGACGACAAGATCCTGCCCATCGGCGCCAGCATGTTCGCTCGTATCGTCGAGACGCGACTGCCGGCGTAAGAAACGGCAGCCAACGCTGTCGGCATAATTCCGCAGGATGGGTTGAGAGCAGCCGTGTAAGCTGCTGCCCGACAACCCATCACGACTGCGCCATAACAACATAACAAGATGGGTTTCGCTATCGCGCAACCCATCCTAAAATCGGCGGCGAGCAACCGTCCAACAAACAAAAAACAGGGAAGAAACCATCATGGCCTATGAGACCATCCTCTACAGCGTCGAAGACCAGATCCTCACCATCACGCTGAACCGCCCTGAAAAGCTCAATGCCTATAACGCCACCATGCAGGCCGAGCTGATCGACGCCTTCGACAAGGCCGATGCCGACGACAATGTGCGCGCGATCATCGTGACCGGTGCCGGACGTGGTTTCTGCGCGGGTGCGGATCTCTCTTCGGGCGCGGACACCTTTGATCGCGATGCGCGGCGCGGCCCGGTGAAGCGTCTCGCCAGCGGCGACGTCGATTACAGCGATCCGATGGTGCGCGACGGCGGCGGTCAGGTGACCCTGCGGATCTTCAAATGCCTCAAACCGGTCATCGCCGCGGTGAACGGCCCGGCCGTTGGCATCGGCGCCACCATGCAGCTCGCGATGGACATCCGCATCGCCTCGGAAGCTGCACGCTTCGGCTTCGTGTTCTCCCAGCGCGGCATCGTGCCGGAAGCCGCGTCGAGCTGGTTCCTGCCGCGCCTCGTCGGCATCTCGCAGGCGCTGGAATGGTGCTACTCCGGCCGCGTGTTCCCGGCGCAGGAGGCCCTGGCCGGCCGACTTGTCAGCAAGGTCGTGCCGCCCGAGGAGCTACTGCCGACCGCACGCGCGCTGGCCAAGACCTTCATCGACAAGACGGCGCCGGTGTCTGTCGCGCTGATCCGCCAGATGATGTGGCGCATGATGGGCGCCGACGATCCGATGGAAGCGCACAAGATCGACAGCCGCGGCATCTATGCGCGTGGCCGATCCGAAGACGTCAAGGAAGGCGTCGTGGCCTTTCTCGAAAAGCGCCCGGCAGCATTCAAGAACAATGTCAGCACGGACATGCCGAGCTATTTCCCCTGGTGGGACGAGCGCGACTACAAATAGGACGACGAATGAATCCGACGCCCTCTGGTCGTCCACTCGAGGGCGTCATTTTCCTGCACGGCATCAGCCGGTCGTTCCGATCTTTTATCAAGATGCAGCAGGCGGTCGAAGCTGCAGGCTTCGCCACGCGGAACATTGGCTATCCCAGCCGACGCAAGACGCTGTCTGCACTGGCCGATGACATCCATTCCGCCATCGCGCCGTTTGCCGAAGCCAACGAAGGCTGCACGCATTTCGTCTGCCATTCGATGGGGGGCCTGCTGGCGCGTGTCTATCTGGCGCTCCACCGTCCATCACGTCTGGGCCGCGTGGTGATGCTGGGTACGCCGAATGGCGGCAGCGAAATCGCCGATCTGTTCAAGAACTGGCTGCCCTATCGCCAGTATTTCGGCCCGGCGGGGCAACAACTCGTTACGATGCGGGATGACCTAACTGAGGCGATGCTTCCCCCAGTTGACTATCCGGTCGGCATCATCGCCGGCGATCGTACGCTCGATCCGATCGCTTCGCGCTTGATGTTGCGTGGCCCGAATGATGGTCGTGTCACCGTCGCGCGCACGAAACTTGAAGGCATGACCGACCACCTCGTCATCCACGCGTCACATGCGATGATGATCCGGAACAGGGAAGCAATCATGCAGACCATCGCCTTCCTGCAGGACGGCCAGTTTCGGCGCTGAGCGCTCAGCCCATGGTCAGCGCCACACGGCCGATCGCCCTGCGCTCCGTCAGCAGCCGCATGGCAGCCGCGACATCCGCCAGCGGCAGGCGATGCGAAATATTTGGCCTGATCTTTCCTGCTTCTGCCCATGCGAGGAGCTGCGCGATGCGGGCTTCGCCGATCTTCGGATCGCGCCGCGCCGCCTCGCCGGCGCGGACGCCGAGCACGCTGGCGCCTTTGATGAGCACGAGATTGGTTTTCGCCACGCCGATGCCGCCGGTGAAGCCGATCACCAGCAGGCGGGCGCCCCAATTGATGCAGCGCAGGCTCTGTTCGAAGATATCGCCGCCGACCGGGTCGAACACCACATCGGCGCCCTTGCCATCGGTGATGCGTTTCACGGCATCGCGGAACGGCTCCGAGCCATACAGCACGCCATGATCCGCGCCGCGCGCGCGCGCAACCGCGAGCTTCTCTTCAGATGACGCCGCCGCAATCACCCTAGCCCCAAGCAGCTTGCCGACCTCCACCGCTGCCAAACCGACGCCGCCGCCGGCGCCATGCACCAGCAGCACTTCGCCCGCCCCGATCTGGCCGCGATCGACCAGCGCGTGATGCGCGGTGCCGTGGGCGGCAAGAAACGTCGCCCCCTCCGCATAGTCGAATGTCGACGGCAATGGAGTGAGTTGTGCCGGCGTCACCACAACTTCGTCCGCATAGCCGCCATGACGCAGCTTGACGATGACGCGATCCCCGACCGCGATGCCGGGCACATCGCTGGCGACTTCGCTGACGTCGCCGGCCGCTTCCATGCCCGGCGTGAACGGCAGTTCGGGCTTGAGTTGATACTCACCGGCCGCCATCAGGATATCCGGAAAATTGATTCCGGCGGCGCGCACGGCAACGCGGAGCTGCCCCGGCTTTAGCGCCTTTGACTCGAATTGTTCGAGGCGCAGGCCTTCCGGCGCTCCGAGCTCACGGCAAACGATTGCTTTCGGCATCAGGCGGCGCTCTCGGCGCTTCCAGCGCCAACGCGGCGGCGCTGTAGCGCCTCACGCATCAGCGGCAGGCGGTCATTGCCGAAATACATGTCGGTCTTGTCGAGATAGATGGTCGGCGAGCCGAAGCCGCCCCGTGCGATCACGTCATCCGTATTGACCTTGAGCTGGTCCTTGATCGCCTGATCGCCGATGCCCGCGAAGAATTTCGCGGGATCGATGCCGGTGCGCGTACAGATCTCGGTGAGAACATCATCTTTCGAGATATCCTTGTCGTCGCCCCAATAGGCTTCGAACACCGCGCGCGCGAACGGCACCATCGCATCGCTTCCAAGCCAGATGCAGCCGCGCATCGCCTTGACGCTGTTCACCGGAAACACCGTCGGCGGCATCTTGATCGCCAGGCCCGCCGAGCGCGCCCAGTCGCCAAGGTCCTTCTTCATGTAGCGCGCCTTCGCCGGCACCGGGGTTTCTCGCGAGGCATAGACGCTAGGATTGATCGAATTGAAAATGCCGCCGACCAGAATGGGCCGCCACGAGATTTCCTCGCCGAATTCCTTCGCCAGTGGCTGGATGTTGTGGAAGGCGAGATAGGTCCAGGGGCTGGAACAGTCGAAGAAGAATTCGATCATGGGTGTTTCCTCGTTTTGTTATTATTTTCTTCGTCATGCGCGCCCCGGAATAACGAGCTCTATTGCTGCGCCTGCGCATGCGCCGGTGCATCGACACCGAACATGATCTTCCTCGCCTGCTCATCCATCGGCTTCTTCTCTTGCTTGCCGACGGCAAGCCCCGCCTGCACCTGCGGCCGTGCGCGGACCAGCGCGAACCAGCGCTTCACGTTCGGGAAATCATCCAGCGTCAGCCCCTGCGCCTTATGGGTCATGATCCACGGAAAGCACGCCATGTCGGCGATGGAGTAGTCGCCGGCGATGTAATCGCGGCCCTCGCCAAGATGCGCATCGAGTACGCCGTATAGGCGCTTGGCTTCGCGGGTATAGCGATCCATCGCATAGGGAATCTTCTCGGGGGCATAGAGCAGGAAATGCCCGTTCTGGCCGAGCATGGGGCCGAGCCCGCCCATCTGCCACATCAGCCATTGCATGACGTCGAAACGCTTTCGCATCTCGGCCGGCATGAAACGGCCGGACTTCTCCGCGAGATAGATCAGGATTGCGCCGCTCTCGAAAATCGAGACCGGTGCGCCGCCATCAGCGGGCGCATGATCGACAATGGCCGGCATGCGGCCGTTGGGGCTGAGTTTCAAAAATTCTGGCTGGTGCTGGTCGCCGCGACCGAGCTGCATCGGGACGACCGTATAGGGCAGCCCGCATTCCTCCAGCATGATCGAGATTTTCCAGCCGTTCGGCGTCGGTGCGTAATGCAGGTCGATCATGTAATTTTCCCGGCGTCCTCGATACGTTTTGGCCGATCCTAGCCCTCCCTTATGGATGCGCCAATCCCATATACGGAGGGTCAGGAACGTGGCAGATAGGCCTCCGCAAAACACAATTTCCGGGGAGCGAACAAATGCTGTTTCCAACCACCATCGCCGGCTCGCTGCCGAAGCCCGAATGGCTCGCCGAGCCGAACAAGCTGTGGCCAACCTGGCGCTCCTCCGGCGACGAACTGCTGCGCGCCAAGCGCGACGCGACGCTGCTGGCGGTGAAAGTGCAGGAAGATGCCGGCGTCGACATCGTCACCGAAGGCGAGCAGGCGCGGCAGCATTTCGTCCATGGCTTTCTGGAAAAGGTCGACGGCATCGACTTCGCCCACAAGGTCGAGATGGGCATCCGCAAGGATCGCTACAAAGCGATGGTGCCGCAGGTGATCGCGCCGCTGCAGCTCAAGGGCCGCGTGCACGCCTTCGAGGCGCAGGCTGCCCGCGCGCATACGACGAACAAGTTCAAGTTCACGCTGCCCGGCCCAATGACCATTATCGATACCCTGTCGGACAGCTATTACGGCGACCGCGTCAAGATGGCCTTTGCCTTCGCCGAATTGCTGAACCAGGAAGCCCTCGCGCTGCAGGCCGACGGCGTCGATATGATCCAGTTCGACGAGCCGGCCTTCAACGTCTTCATGGACGAAGCCGCCGACTGGGGCGTCAAGGCGCTCGAGCGCGCCGCGCAGGGCCTCACTTGCGCGACAGCCGTTCACATCTGCTACGGCTACGGCATCAAGGCCAATACCGACTGGAAAGAAACCCTCGGCAGCGAGTGGCGACAATATGAAGAGATCTTCCCGGCCATCGACGCCAGCCCGATCCAGCAGGTCGCCATCGAATGCCGCAACTCGCGCGTGCCGCTGGAATTGCTGGGACTGCTGAAGAACAAGATCGTCCAGGCCGGCGTGATCGATGTCGCCAGCGATGAGGTCGAGACGCCGGAAGACGTCGTCGCCACCATCGAGGCCGTGATGAAGCACGTGCCGAAGGACAAGATCGTGCCGACGACCAATTGCGGCATGGCCCCGATGCAGCGTGATATCGCGGAAGCAAAACTGCGCGCACTGGGTGCGGGTGCGAAGCTGGCGAGAGAGAAGCTGGGGTAAGACGTTCCCCGCAACAAACGCCGTCATGCCCGGCCTTGTGCCGGGCATCCACGTCTTAGCACCAAGCAAGGAAAGACGTGGATGGCCGGGACAAGCCCGGCCATGACGAATTCTAGTTTCCCGCGGCAGCACTCACATGCAGCACCGGACGATAGCCGGCGCGAAACGCATTCAGCGTCGATGGTGGCGTCAGCAAATGCGCGTCGACGAGCTCGACATTCGCCACGCGATACCCAGCAAACGACCACCGCAGCGCTCGCCCCTCCACGATCAGAAAGCTCTCACCACCCGCCTGCACCATCGCCCCATCCGGCAATGCCTCGATAGGTCCATCTAGCTGATGCACTCGCTTCTTCCTGCTATCCAGCCGCTCGCGATGCAGCACCGCATCGATCCCCGTCGCCCGCACACGTGTGACGCCGTTGCCCTCCCCCCACGCCGCGCGAAAGCGGTTGGCATCGTCGCGGCGGCAATAGAAGCATGGGCGGTGACCGGCAGCGAAGGATGTGGCCTCGTCGAGGAAGAACAGCTCGGTCCAGCTGCGTGTCGCCATGACATCGCGGCGCCGGCCGCGAAATTCGCAGACACAGGTGATCCAGGCCGGGTTCGACCAACGCCTGTTCAGGAGCGTTTTGATCGAAGGATCATGGATGATGCCACGATTGCCGGTGAACGTTCCGCGTTCCGGTGTCGCGACGATATCGCCTGCCGGCGTGACACGATTTTGCAGCGGCAATCGCGTCTCCTCGCAACGAGCGCCTAGCCTGCGCCTTCGCGCATCGGCGGCTGGAACGACAGGCCGAGATCCCACGGAAAGAATATCCATGTGTCCTGCGACACTTCGGTGATGTACGTATCCACCAGCGGCCGGCCCATGGGCTTGGCATAGACAGTCGCAAAGTGCGCTTTCGGCAGCATGTCGCGAACGATGCGCGCCGTCTTGCCGGTATCGACGAGGTCGTCGATGATCAAGAGGCCCTTGCCGTCGCCGCCGCCGAGTTTCAACGCATCGGCCGAGAGCCCCTTCAGTACCTGCAACTCGCCGCGCTTGTTGTGCTCATAGCTGGCGATGCACACCGTATCGATGACGCGGACGCCGAGTTCGCGCGCCACGATCGCTGCCGGCACGAGACCGCCGCGGGTGATGGCGATGATCGCGTGAAATGGACCGGCGCTGTTCAGCCGCCAGGTCAGTGCGCGGCAGTCGCGATGGAATTGATCCCAAGACACTGGGAATGCCTTGCCGGCGCGCTCCTCAGCACTCAATTCCGGATGATCGGCCATGTTCGTCTCCTCACATCGGTCGCCCTCAGGCGGCCGGACTTATGTTGATCCACTCGTTAGTTCACTCTTAATTTCACTTGGGCGCGTTGATTGTCGCCAACATCGCCTTGACGGCCTCCATTGCCGCATTGAGCTTATCCTGATCGCGCGAACGCACCACCAGATTGGTGTTCGGCTTGCCCTGTTCGTCCATGAACGGATAGCTGCCGATGATCGTATCCGGATGCGCCTTCGCGATATCGCGTAGCGGACCGCCGACATCACCTTCACGCGCATTGGCCTTCACTGTGTCGGACAGCATGCGTACGCCGGACTTCAGCTTTGGCGCGACGATGTCCATCATCGCCTGCATGATCGTCGGCACGCCGGCCATCACGATCACATTGTCGATCTTGAAGCCGGGCGCCAGGATGGTCGCGCTCTGGATCAGGTCGGCGCCGTCGGGGATGCGTGCCATCCGCAGTCGGGCTTCGTTCAGGTCGGCGCCGAAGCGCTCCTGGAAGCGCGCGACCACTTCGGGATGGTGATCGATCTTGACGCCGAACGCCTTGGCTACCGCATCCGCTGTGATGTCATCGTGGGTGGGGCCGATGCCGCCAGTGGTAAAAACGTAGGTGTAGCGTTTACGCAGCGCATCGAGTGCCGCGACGATATCCGGCTCATCATCGGAGACGACGCGGACTTCCTTGAGATCGATGCCGATATTGGTGAGGTACTCGGCAATGAAGCCGATGTTCTTGTCCTTGGTCCGACCTGACAGAATCTCGTCGCCGATCACCAGGATGCCCGCGGTCACAATCTCGGTCATTTGTCGTTCCTCACCATTCCCGGGACCATGCGCAGGCAAAGTCCTGATGTCACGGGGTTTTGCTGCCGAAACGAGCAGCGTCCAGCCGTTTTTTCAGGCAGCTTTACACGCATCTCATACGAATTGCTCTTGTTGAATGCATATCGTGCTGGCCCGCCCCTTGCTACCATCCCTTTCAGTCGTGCAATCTCCGTACGGCCTCGAAACAACAGTCAGGGTACATGGCAGTCGCGTTCGACGAAATGAACGGGCCCCAAGGCGAACTCCGCCCGGCCTATGAAGAACTCTCCCGCTGGCTCAAGGAGACGCCTCCGGACGCTTTGGAACATCGCCGCCAGGAAGCGGAGCTGCTGTTCCGCCGGATCGGCATCACCTTCGCGGTTTACGGCGACTCCGAATCCACCGAACGGCTGATCCCCTTTGACGTCATTCCGCGGATCATTTCCGGCAAGGAATGGACCCTGCTGGAAAAGGGCCTGAAGCAGCGCACCCGCGCCATCAACATGTTTCTCAAGGACATCTATCACGGCCGCGAAATTCTTCGCGCCGGCCTGATCCCCGATGACCTGATCTTCCAGAACCCGGTGTTCCGTCCGGAGATGAACGGCCAGGACGTCCCGCACGACGTCTATGTCCACATCGCCGGCATCGATATCGTCCGCACCAATCCGGATGAATTCTTCGTTCTCGAGGACAATGCCCGCACGCCTTCCGGTGTCTCCTACATGCTGGAGAACCGCGAGATCATGATGCGGCTTTTCCCCGACCTGTTCGCGCGACATCGCGTCGCGCCGGTCGAGAAATATCCAGACGAGCTGCTGTCCTGCCTGCGCTCCGTCGCACCGCGCTCGGCCTCGACGGAACCGACCGTCGCACTGATGACACCCGGCGTCTACAACTCGGCCTATTACGAACACTCGTTCCTGGCCGACAAGCTCGGCGTCGAACTGGTCGAGGGCCGCGACCTCATCGTCAAGAACGATGAAGTCTTCATGCGCACCACCGAAGGTCTCAAACGCGTCGACGTGATCTATCGCCGCGTCGATGACGATTTCCTCGATCCTCTCACCTTCCGCCCGGATTCAGCGCTCGGCGTCCCCGGCCTGATGTCCGCCTATATGGCCGGCAACGTTACACTGGCCAATGCGGTCGGCACCGGCATCGCCGATGACAAGGCGATCTACAGCTACATGCCGGAAGTGGTGAAGTTCTATCTCGGCGAAGAGCCGATCCTGAAGAATGTGCCGACCTGGCGCTGCCGCGAACCTGGCGATCTTGCTTATGTGCTCGATCACTTAAGCGAACTCGTCGTCAAGGAAGTCCACGGCTCCGGCGGTTACGGCATGCTGATCGGGCCTGCCGCGACCAAGGCCACCATCGAAGCGTTCCGCGACAAGCTGAAGCGCGAGCCGGAAGGCTTCATCGCCCAGCCGACGCTGGCGCTGTCGACCTGCCCGACCTGCACCGAGTCAGGCCTCGCGCCACGTCACGTCGATCTTCGCCCCTTCGTGCTCACCGGCAGCAAGAACGTCTCCATCGTCGCAGGCGGCCTGACCCGCGTGGCGCTGAAGGAAGGCTCGCTGGTGGTGAATTCCAGCCAGGGCGGCGGCACCAAGGATACATGGATACTGGACGAATAACTCTCGATATAGGCAACCGGACTTCGACCGACGACCCAATTTTCAAAGAGTAACATCCCCGCATGCTGTCGCGCACCGCCGAGAACCTTTACTGGCTAGCCCGCTATGTCGAACGCGCCGAATATCTCGCGCGCACGATCGAGGCGACACTGCGCGTCACCGCGCTGCCGAACACCTATATCGGCCAGACCAATGAATGGGACTCGGCACTCCTTACCGCAGGCGTCAGCGCGGCCTTTTACGAGATCTACGAGGAAGCCAACGAGACCAATGTCGTTGAGTATCTCTCGTTCTCGACAGCCAATCCCTCCTCGATCCGCAACTGCATCGAGGCGGCGCGGCTGAATTCGCGCTCGGTCCGCACCGCGCTGACTGGCGAGATGTGGGACACGATCAACAGCGCTTGGCTGGAATTGCAATCCGCTTGGAGCGGCGGTGCCAAGACACGCGAGCAGCTGGCGAATTTCTTGCGCTTTGTGCAGGAGACATCGCTGCGCTTCGACGGGTCAGCCTACCGCACCATGCTGCGCAACGATGCCTACTGGTTCTCGCGGCTCGGCCTGCATCTGGAACGCGCCGACAACACCGCGCGCATTCTCGACGTCAAATATCATCTGCTACTGCCCGAAGACGAACATGTCGGCGGCCCGCTCGACTACTATCAATGGACCTCGATCCTGCGTTCGGTCTCCGCACTGACTGCCTATCACTGGGTCTATCGCGAGACGCTGAAGCCCTGGCTGATCGCTGATCTGCTGATCCTCAACGACACGCTGCCGCGCTCGCTGGCGAGCTGCTACGGCAATCTGGTCCGCAATCTCGACCAGATCGGCGTGTCCTATGGCCGTCAGGGCGCAGCGCAGCGCCACGCCCGCGGCGTCCGAAACCGCCTCGAACACAGCAACATGCAGGATATTTTCCAGCATGGGTTGCATGAATTCATCCAGGAATTCATTGCAGATAACAGCCGTCTGGGCGACATCATTGCCAAACAATACCTGATTTGAGCTAGCGTCCCGGCTCATCTGCAGATTCGGACACGTTGCCATGCGCCTGCGTATCGCCCATTCGACCACCTATCGCTACGAGCCGCCGGCTTCGGGCGTGATCCAGATTCTGCGGATGACCCCCGGCAGCCATGACGGCCAGTATGTCGCCGAATGGCAGATCGACGTCTCCACCGATTCCCGCCTCGATCTCCATGAAGATGCATTCGGCAACGTCACCCATGTGCTGACCCACGGGCCGATCGCCGACCTCACCGTGACTGTCGAAGGCCTGATCGACACCCAGGACACCGGGGGCGTGCTGAAGGGCACCGATGAGCGGTTTCCGCCGAGCTTCTTCCTGCGCCAGACCGACCTGACCGACGCCAGCGCAGCGATGCAGACCTTTGCCAAGGATCTGTCACCAAGCGCGGAAACCGACGTGCTCGGCTTCCTGCACGCATTGATGATGGCCATCAACGAGCACATGACCTTCGATATCGATCCGACCAGCACCGGCACTTCGGCCAGCGAGGCCTTCATCGGCAAGCGTGGCGTCTGCCAGGATTACGCGCATATCTTCATCGCCTGTGCCCGGTCGGCCGGCGTTCCTGCCCGCTTCGTCTCCGGCCATTTCTGGCGCGCCGACGGCGAGACCAACCAGCAGGCCGGCCATGCCTGGGCCGAGGCCTATGTCCCGGATCTCGGCTGGGTCGGCTTCGACCCCGCCAATGCCATCTGCACCACCGACGCCCATGCCCGCGTTGCCATCGGCCTGGATTACCTCGGCGCAGCCCCCGTCCGCGGCACCCGCTATGGCGGCGGCACGGAAACCCTGACGGTCGCCGTCAAGGTCGATCAGGCCAATGGCCGCGGCCAGTCGCAGTCGCAGAGCCAGTCCTGAACAACCTTCAAACTGGCTTTCCGAGGTTGCCCGGTCGATACCCACCGCGTAAGACGCTTCCCTGACCAAGGGACCGACGATGACCTATTGCTGCGGAATTCTCGTCAAGGACGGCCTGGTGATGATCGCGGACACGCGCACCAATGCCGGGCTCGACAACATCTCGACCTTCCGCAAGCTGCATATCTTCAACCAGCCCGGCGACCGCATCATGGCGGTGGCCTCCGCAGGCAATCTCGCCATCAGCCAATCGGTGCTCTCCACCCTGAGCGAGGGGCTGGAGAACCCGACCACCGGTGAGCTGGAGACCCTGCTGAACGCACCTACGATGTTTCAGGCTGCGCAGCGCATCGGCCGCGCCATCCGGCACGTCAACGCCACCGAGGGCAAGGCGCTGGAGGCCGAGGATATCAATTTCGACGTCTCGTTCCTGTTCGGCGGCCAGATCAAGGGCGCCAAGATGCGGCTGTTCATGATCTACCCGGCCGGCAATTTCATCGAATGCACGGTGGACACGCCCTATCTGCAGATTGGAGAGCACAAATACGGCAAGCCGGTGCTCGACCGCGCGATGCATTACGACGTCGAATTGTACGAGGCGCTCAAGACCGGCCTGATCTCGATGGACTCGACCATGCGCTCGAATATCGGCGTCGGCCTGCCGATCGATGTGCTGGTGGTGCGCACCGATGTCTGCGACGCCGATCTCAACCACCGTATTGAAGCCGGCGAGCCCTATTTCCACGACCTGCGCTCGCGCTGGTCGGCAGCACTGCGCGCGGCACATCAAAACATTCCGCGCCCGCCCTACAAGAAAGACAATTGAGCGCGGCCGCGATGACCGCAGGCCCGATGAAATGGCGGATCATGACGGAGGCAGACCTGCCGTCCGTCCTCGCCATCGCGGATGCCGTTCATCCCGATTTTCCCGAAGATGAGGTCGTGTTCGCGAACCGCCTGGCGCTCGACCCAAACGGTTGCGCCGTGCTCGAGGCCCAGGACGGGATCAAGGGTTACCTCGTCAGCCATCCCTGGCAATTCAGGGAGCCGCCGTCGCTGAACAGCCTGCTGACAATGCCCGCAGCGCCCTCGACCTTCTACATTCACGATCTCGCATTGCTGCCCGAAACCCGCAGATCCGGCGCGGCGACTGTGGCCGTCGATATGATGGCGGCACGCGCCAGGCTGATGCAACTGCCCAACATGACGCTTGTTGCCGTCAACAATTCAGTTCATTTTTGGCAGCGGCACGATTTCACCATCATGCGCGATTCCGAATTGGATCAGAAACTGCAAAGCTACGGCGACAACGCACGTTTCATGGTCCGGGACCTCACTCAAAAAGACCTCTCGTAAAAAGAAAACAGGGACGAAACAGATGACCAACAAAATCGCACTCGTGACCGGAGCTGGCACCGGCGTCGGCCGTGCCGCGTCGCTCGCGCTGATGAATGCCGGTTTCACCGTCGTGCTCGCCGGTCGCCGGCTCGAACTGCTGCAAGAGACCCAGAAGCTCGGCGCGGCCAATAGCGGCAAGAGCCTCCCCGTGAGCGCCGACATGGCCGACCCCGCCTCCATCGCCGCGCTGTTCGCCAGGACCATGCAGGAATTCGGCCGGCTCGACGTGCTGTTCAACAATGCCGGCATGGGCGCGCCCGCGATTCCGTTCGAAGACCTCGGCCTCGAACAGTGGCAGGCCGTGGTGAACACCAATCTCACCGCGCCGTTCCTGTGCACGCAGCACGCCTTCCGCATCATGAAGGATCAGACGCCCCGCGGCGGCCGCATCATCAATAACGGCTCGATCTCAGCGCATGCACCGCGCCCGTTCTCCGCCGCCTATACCTCGACCAAACACGCCATCACCGGCTTGACCAAGGCCAGCAATCTCGACGGCCGCGCCTATGACATCGCCGTCGGCCAAGTCGATATCGGCAATGCCGCCACACCCATGACCGACCGCATGGTCAACGGCCCCGGCGTGCTGCAACCCGACGGCACCTCGAAGCAGGAGCCGCGCATGGATGCCAAGGCCGTCGGCGACGCTGTCGCCTATATGGCTGGCCTGCCGCTCGACGCCAATGTGCTGACCATGACGGTCATGGCGACGAAGATGCCGTTCGTCGGACGCGGCTAAAACGCAATCCGCCTCAGCGGCATTGCGATTGCATGACATGGGAAGCCGCGGCATCATCGCCGCGGTTTCGGGGGATTTATGCTTCAGCTACAGTCGGCGTTCGGCGTCATCGCACTTTTGGGGATCGCCTGGGCGCTCGGTGAAAACCGCAGCAAGGTGTCGCTGAGACAGGCCGCGATCGGTCTCGCATTGACGATCGTCGCTGCCGTGATCCTGCTGAAGCTTCCCGTCGTCACGCGCGCCTTCAGCAGCATCAACGATGCTGTCAGCACCATCGCCGCAGCGTCGCGCGCCGGCACCTCCTTCGTGTTCGGTTATCTCGGCGGCGGCGCACTACCGTTCGATCTCAAGAATCCCGGCGCGGATTTCGTGCTCGCACTGCAGGCACTCCCCGTGGTGCTGGTCATCAACGTGCTGACCAGCCTGTTGTTCTACTGGCGTATCCTGCCGCCGATCGTGCGCGGCATGGCGTGGCTGCTTGAACGCACGCTCGGCATCGGAGGCGCGGTCGGGCTGTCAACGGCCGCGAACATCTTTCTGGGCATGGTCGAAGCCCCGTTGTTTATTCGCCCTTACCTCGGGCAGCTCACGCGCAGCGAACTGTTTCTGGTGATGACGGGCGGCATGGCGGGGATCGCCGGTACCGTGCTGGTGCTCTACGCCACTTTCATGGCGCCACTGATTCCCGATGCGTCGGCGCATTTCGTGATTGCTTCCGTGCTCTCGGCGCCAGCTGCGATCCTTGTCAGCCTGATCATGGTGCCAGAGACGGAGGATCGTCGCACCGGTGGATTGCTCGCCAATCCGGACGCATCGGCCACGAGTACGATAGATGCGATCGTCAAGGGCACGAGTGCAGGCATCGAACTGCTCGTCAACATCATCGCCCTGCTGCTGGTCTTCGTGGCGCTGATGTATCTCATGAACGCGATCCTCATGATGATGCCCACCGTGGGAGGCAACACACTGTCCGTGCAGCGCATGCTGGGTTACGTGATGGCACCGGTGTGCTGGCTGATGGGCCTGCCGTGGGACCAGGCGCTGACCGCGGGCTCGCTGATGGGCGTCAAGACGATCCTCAACGAGTTGATCGCCTATGTTCAATTGGCGAAGCTCGGTCCCGATGCGCTGGATGCACGCTCGCGCCTCATCATGCTTTATGCGCTGTGCGGATTTGCAAATTTTGCCAGCCTCGGAATTATGATCGGAGGCCTGGGCACCATGGCGCCGGAACGTCGTAACGAAATCAACGCGCTCGGCGTGAAGTCGATCGTCTCGGGGACGCTGACGACCTGCCTGATGGGCGCGATCGTCGGCATGCTCACCTGAGACACGCCGCCAGCGCCGGTCAGCCGATCGTCCGCTGCAGCAGATCGAGCCAGTTGCCCGCGCCGAGCTTGCCGAGCAGCGTCTCGGAATAGCCCTTGGCGCGCAAGGCCACGAACAGCACCTGCAGGCCCGCGGCGGAGTCGATGGCCTCGGGCACCACCGCGCCGTCGAAATCCGATCCCAGCCCGACGTGATCCTCGCCCAGCTTCTCCAGCAGATAGTCGATCTGCTGCACCATCAGCTCGATGCCGGTGTCGGGCCGCATGCTGCCGTCGGGGCGCAGGAAGCAGGTCGCGAAATTCAGGCCGACCATGCCGCCGGTGTCGCGGATCGCGGCGAGCTGCTTGTCGGTGAGATTGCGCGGCGACGGGCACAGCGCATGGGCATTGGAATGGGTCGCCACCAGCGGCGCCTTCGACAGCCGCGCCACGTCCCAAAAACCCTTCTCGGTGATGTGCGACAGGTCGACCAGAATCTTCAGGTCATTGCAGGCGCCGATCAACCGCTCGCCGGCCGCGGTGAGACCGTCGCCGAGATCGGGCCCGGACGGGAAGTGAAACGGCACGCCATGGCCGAAGATGTTGGTCCGGCTCCACACCGGCCCGATCGACCGCAACCCCGCCGCATAGAGAACGTCGAGGAATCTGAGCTCGGCGTCGATGGCCTCCGCGCCTTCCAGATGGACCACCACGGCCAGCGCCTTGCGCTCAATGGCGGACCGGATTTCGGCGGTGGTGGTGCAGATCGCCACCGCGCCTGCGGAAGCGCGTTCGAGCTGCAGCAGGATGGCCAGTTCGGCGACGACGGAATTGCGCGCCTCGTCCATCGTCAGCGGCTCGGGGAGCGGCACGGCGTAGCGTCCGCCCGTCATCTGCGCCATGAATCCCGATGACGCCTGAGCCGCCGGCGAATACAGCGCGAACAGCCCGCCGACGAACGCGCCGGCCTTCGCTTTCGGCAGGTCGATGTGACCGGCGGCTTCCCCGGTCAGGAAGTCGGATACCGGATCGTGCGATTGCGATTTGTACAGCCGCAGCAGCACATCGTTGTGACCGTCGAAAACCGGAACGGATGCAGTCATGAGATACTCGTTGAGGGCCAGGGCAGCGACGGGCTCAGCATAGCTGATTCAACGCCACTGCGACGCGCGAACAAGGCACGCGTCGCATTTCCGCACGCGAACTACCGGACTTCCACCGTCTTGAACTCCGCCGGAAGGATCACTTCCAGCAGTTCGCAATTGTCGGAGTAATCACGGATCAGATGCCTGATGCGTGGCGGCTGGGTCCAGCATGACCCCTGACGCATGGTCATCTCGCCCTCGCCTTCCATATAGGCCTTCACCCAGCCGTTCAGCACATAGACCAGCTGAAACTCGGCATCGTGATAGTGAAGCTTGGAGACCTCTTTCGGATCGCAAGGTCCGATCAGCCGGATGACATGCGCGTGCGCCAAACCGCCGGTCGCAGCGGCAACGCCGAGATCGCGATACTTTGCGTAGGCACGCAGGCCGTCGCCGAGAAATGCTTCTTCCTGATAGTGGCTGATCGCGACGCGCTGCTTGCGGCGCGGGCCGGGTTTCGCCGCGGCCTTGGCGACAGCTTTTGTACTCGCCTTGGCCGGCTTGCCAACAGCGAGCTTTTTTGCTGCTTTCGCTACCACCCGTGTCGCAGGCTTCTTCGTCACAGCCGTTTTCGCCGCGCTCTTTGACGTTCGCTTCAGCTTCGCCATGTCGTGTTTCCCACCCGGCGCAATGCCTAACAAACGGCCAGCGCGTCCGGGAACCTAGCTGTAGTTCAGCACAGCGGCAATTCATCCGGCGCGTTGAGAGGCGCGGACTAGTGCAACCGGAAGACGCCATCCACGGCACGAAGCTCGGCCGGCTTGATCAGTTTCGAATGCGCGACGGTGACCGCAAAGAGCGGGCCATCAAGCTTCTCCTGCCAGAAATCCAGGAAATCCTTCAGCGCGGGAAACTTCGGAAACAAATCATAGTTCTGCCAGACATAGGTCTGCAGCAGCGAGGGGTGGTCCGGCATGCGGTAGAGAATCTGCGCCGTCGTCAGTCCGTAGCCAAGCACCTGCTTTCTGAAATCGTCAGAAACTGCATTTCTCGAGACCATGTTCAACCTCCATGGACAGAGCGCATTCGGCTAAGTGGATTCCGGTTTGACGTCGAACTTCGCTCTGCTCTCCTGTGACCGTGCTGACTGCAGCGAACCGGCTTCCACTTCGCCCGTGACAACACGATGCATGAAATGTGACGCAAGCAACGTCTTCATCACAAGCTTAAAAGTTTAATAATGTATTGAAAGCCGAGTGTTAGCAGCCACTTACCGTGGATGCTAACGGATTCGAGAACCGGTATCGGAGGGTCTTAACCAATTCTGGCACCCGTCATATTTGAGTGCCAAAATATTTGGTAAAGACCCTTGCCGGTGGGGAACGTTCGGCCTATGTCCGGACCAGCTGCGCTGGCACTTGTTGGCTCAGACTGCCAATTTAAATTTCTCAAGCATCTACAGAAACTTAGGAGGACTGCATGAAATTCCGTCCGCTTCACGATCGCGTTGTGGTCAAGCGTATCGACGCCGAAGAGAAGTCCGCTGGCGGCATCATCATTCCGGATAGTGCCAAAGAGAAGCCCTCCCAGGGCGAGATCGTCTCCGTCGGCCCGGGTGGCCGCGACGAAGCCGGCAAGCTGATCCCGATCGATCTGAAGGTCGGCGAGCGCGTGCTGTTCGGCAAGTGGTCGGGCACCGAGGTCAAGATCGATGGTCAGGACCTGCTGATCATGAAGGAAAGCGACATCATGGGCGTCCTCGAAGGTGCCGCTCCCGCCAAGAAGAAGGCCGCTTAAGCGCCTTTCCCACCCATCCTGATTTTCAAGGAAGCAAAACATGTCAGCTAAAGAAGTGAAATTCGGCGTTGATGCCCGCGACAAGATGCTGCGCGGCGTCGACATTCTCGCCAACGCCGTGAAGGTGACGCTCGGTCCGAAGGGCCGCAACGTCGTCATCGACAAGTCGTTCGGCGCACCCCGCATCACCAAGGACGGCGTCACCGTCGCCAAGGAAATCGAGCTCGACGACAAGTTCGAGAACATGGGCGCCCAGATGGTGCGCGAAGTGGCCTCGAAGTCGGCCGACGCGGCCGGCGACGGCACCACCACCGCCACCGTGCTCGCTCAGGCGATCGTCCGTGAAGGCGCCAAGTCGGTTGCTGCCGGCATGAACCCGATGGATCTGAAGCGCGGCATCGACCTGGCGGTGGAAGCCGTGGTTGCTGACCTCGTCAAGAACTCCAAGAAGGTCACCTCGAACGACGAAATCGCCCAGGTCGGCACGATCTCCGCCAACGGCGACGCAGAAATCGGCAAGTTCCTCGCAGATGCGATGAAGAAGGTCGGCAACGAGGGCGTCATCACGGTTGAAGAAGCCAAGTCGCTCGAAACCGAACTCGACGTCGTCGAAGGCATGCAGTTCGACCGCGGCTACATCTCGCCCTACTTCGTCACCAACGCCGACAAGATGCGCGTTGAATTCGACGACGCCTACATCCTGATCAACGAGAAGAAGCTCTCCTCGCTGAACGAGATGCTGCCGCTGCTCGAAGCCGTCGTGCAGACCGGCAAGCCGCTCGTCATCGTCGCAGAAGACGTCGAAGGCGAAGCTCTCGCCACCCTCGTCGTCAACCGTCTGCGTGGCGGCCTCAAGGTCGCTGCCGTCAAGGCTCCGGGCTTCGGCGATCGCCGCAAGGCCATGCTGCAGGACATCGCGATCCTGACCGGCGGCCAGGCGATCTCGGAAGATCTCGGCATCAAGCTCGAGAACGTCACGCTCGCCATGCTCGGCCGCGCCAAGAAGGTGATGATCGACAAGGAAAACTCCACCATCGTGAACGGCGCCGGCAAGAAGGCCGACATCGAAGCACGCGTGGCGCAGATCAAGGCGCAGATCGAAGAAACCACTTCGGACTACGACCGTGAGAAGCTGCAGGAGCGTCTTGCCAAGCTGGCTGGCGGCGTTGCCGTCATCCGCGTCGGCGGCGCGACCGAAGTCGAAGTGAAGGAGCGCAAGGACCGCGTTGATGACGCGATGCATGCGACCCGCGCTGCGGTTGAAGAAGGCATCGTCCCCGGCGGCGGCGTCGCTCTGCTCCGCGCTTCGGAACAGCTGAAGAAGATCAAAACCGCGAACGACGACCAGAAGACCGGCGTCGAGATCGTCCGCAAGGCCCTGTCGGCTCCGGCTCGCCAGATCGCCATCAACGCAGGCGAAGACGGTTCGGTCATCGTCGGCAAGGTCCTCGAGACCGCGACCTACAGCTACGGCTTCGACTCGCAGACCGGCACCTACGGCGACATGCTCAAGAAGGGCATTATCGATCCGACCAAGGTTGTCCGTGCAGCGATCCAGAACGCAGCTTCGGTTGCCGGCCTGCTGATCACCACGGAAGCCATGGTTGCCGAACTGCCCAAGAAGGGCGGCGCAGGCGGCGGCGGCATGCCTCCGGGCGGCGGCATGGGCGGCATGGACTTCTAAGTCCAACGCTTCAAGCAACTATCAGAATGCAGAACCCCGGCAGCGATGCCGGGGTTTTTGTTTAGGGCTGGTCATCGCAGACAATCGCGGAAGCCATTGCGGGTTGCGTGGCTACGGATCGTCTACTTGGTGGAAGCATCAGGGAAATAATCATGCGCATACTCATCGCTCTTTCTTTCATCGGCCTCAGCACCGCCGCGCATTCAGCTGCACGCAGCGCCTTTGAGAGTGCCAAGCACGTGTATGCGGTGATGGATTTGCGACAGAATCTTTTGAGTGAATGCGCAAAACAGGATCCGGCGAACACGGGCAAATACAACGCCGAGACTACCCGCTACCGACAGCGGACCAAGGTGCTGAGCGAAAAGGTGCGACAGCTTATCGTCGCCGAAGTGCCATCGACTCCGCCGGAGCAGAGCATAGGGGTCATCGCAAAATGGTCGGAAAGTGAATCGCGGCGCAATCTGAATTTTCAGCTTCAGCCGCAGCACCGTGCGCAATTCATGCAGAAATGCAGCTACATCATCGATCCCGATAACCGCCCGCGATCCAACGCCGCCAAGGCGCAGCACAACCAGATCATGGGTCTTCCCGAGGATGAATGGCCAGCCGATGTCCGCGTGATTAACGCATGGAAGCCATAGCGACCGCATCCCTTGGGCAACGCTTGCTGTGTGTTCTGTGCAGACGACAAAAGTCGTAGCACCAATCACCGATTTCTCATCGCAGCGCTATGTGTCCCGCCGCACTGTCATATGCCGTGGACCTGTCTGCACCATGCGCACGGTTGTCCGTCACGGGCCAATGGGCCGCTGCGTCGTGACCAAGACGCGGGTCTACCGTTAAGACGCGATCTCCGTCCGCAGTCTGAGGACTTCAGCTCGATCATGGCATTCAAAGCCTGGCAGTGATGCCGGGCATTTTTGTTGGCTGCGTCAGGCAACTGCCGCCGCGGACGGCTCGACGGAGCACGCCAGGATCGCCATCAACAGCCCGGGAAACCGCGCTTCGATATCGGCCGCCCGCACTGCGTTTTGATGCTCGACGCCCTTTTTGCTGGTCTGGATCAGGCCGGCCTCGCGCAACACGCGAAAATGGTTCGACAAAGTGGACTTGGCGATGGTCGGAAATGGCGACGCCGCCGTGCAGGACAGGCAACCGCTCTCCTGCAGCAAGCCCCGGACGATCTGCAGCCGAATGGGATCAGCCAGCGCCGAGAGCACGCCGGCCAGCGTGATGTCCTTGGTCGCGGGGTGAACGAACTGAACCATAAAAAAGATATAGACGCCCCCTTGCGCTGGTTCAATAGTCCCATACTTCCGAACTATTGAAGCATCCAAGAGGGATCACGACCATGACCAAGACATTCGAAGGCAAAGTTGCGCTGGTGACCGGCGGCTCCAAGGGCATCGGCGCTGAAATCGCCATCCAGCTCGCCGCCGGGGGCGCTGCCGTCGCCGTCAATTATGCTTCCAGCAAGAAGGGCGCCGACGAGGTCGTCGCGAAGATCACCGCCAAGGGCGGCAAGGCCATCGCGGTGCACGGCAATCTCGCCGAGCCGGACGGCGCCAAATCCGTGGTGGCCGAGACCGTCAAGGCGTTCGGGCCGATCGACGTTCTTGTCAACAATGCGGGCGTCTACGAATTCGCCCCTCTCGACAGCATCACGCCAGAGCACTTCCACAAACATTTCGATCTGAACGTGCTCGGGCTGCTGCTCGTCTCGCAGGAAGCGGCCAGACACTTCAACGCCACCGGCGGCAGCATCGTCAACATCTCATCGGGCGTCTCTACGATCACCCCGCCGGGTTCAGCGGTCTACACCGCGACCAAGGCTTCCGTCGATGCGATCACGTCGGTACTGGCGAAGGAGCTCGCGCCGCGCAAGATCCGCGTCAACGCCGTCAATCCTGGCATGATCGCAACCGAGGGAGTGGTGTCAGCCGGATTCCATGAAGGCGACATGCGCAAGTGGATCGAATCTGCCACGCCGATGGGCCGCATCGGTAAGGTCGAGGAAATCGCTTCCGTCGTCGCATTCCTCGCTTCTGATGCTGCATCTTACGTGACGGGCGAAACACTGCACGCCACCGGCGGCTTCAGGTAGCCCACGCGCTCTGCTCAACAGTCTATCCGACATAGCCAAGGGCGGTGCAATCAGCGCCGCCTTTGCTTGTTATCGCGAGGCCAGATCTCGCCTTGTCTCAATCATCATCACCGCCGGCCGGCGGCATCTGCGGCATCGACGGTGTCTGCATGCGATCCGCCGCTGATGGCTTCACGCGTTCGCGTAACGGCGCTTGCCCACGCATCATCTGAGCCTGATCGTGCTCGATCTGCGGAAAGAACACATCATAGCAAGCGCGGCTCAATCGCGGTCCTGCGCTGCGCAAGCAATTTTCTACCCGCCCCTCATCCGGCATTGCCGATGTACAGAGGCGAAACGCATCGGGCGTGCAGGCTTCGCGCTGTGCCTCCGTGCCGCTGCCCAAAGCCGCGACGCTGGAACCCGCAATCAATGCCACGGCGGTCGTCAGGCTTGTCAGAGTGTTTGCCATCAGTCCTGTCCTTACGAAGTTATGACAGGTGAAATTCTCAGCGGCGCGCCCGGTTCCTTCCTGGCCGCTCACATGCTGCTGAAAATGCAGGCTTAAGCGAGCGTAATGACAGAACCGACAAAGCGATTCAGTTGACCGCCTGCGTGCTTTCGTCGATCTCGTCGGTCCACACCTTGAAACTCACCAGCGTGTTCGGCCCAAAAGTCTGCGTGATCGGCACATCCGCGGCATCGCGGCCCTGCGCGATCAACACGCGGCCGATGCGCGGGATGTTGTTGCGGGCGTCAAATGTATACCAGCGGCCGCCGATATAGGCTTCGAACCAGCCGGCGAAATCGCCGTCGGCCCACGGCTTCGGCATACCGATGTCACCGAGATAGCCGGTGCAGTAGCGCGCTGGAATATTCATGCAGCGGCAGAAGGTGATGGCCAGATGTGCATAGTCGCGGCAAACGCCCTTCCCCTCGTTGTAAGCGTCCCAGGCGGTCTTGGTCGCGCGTGCGTGCTCGTAACCGAACTGGATATGGTTATGCACGAAATCGCAGATTGCCTGCACGCGCGCCCACCCAGGCACAGTCTTCTCGAACAACTGCCAGGCGACGTCCGACAGCCGATCCGTCTCGCAGTAACGACTACCGAGCAGATAGACGATCGTCTCGGCCGGCAGATCCTCCACTGCGTGCTGCACAGCGGACGGCACGATGATATCCGGCTTGCCGCTATCGTTGACGATACCGTCGGCTTTGAACGTGATGCGGCCCGTCGGCGCGACGATGCGGCTGCACCAGTTGCCGAAGCCATCGCGATACGGCGTGATCGGAACTGAGGGATTTATCGTGAGATAGTCCGGCACCACCACGTCGGAGGCACGCGTGAAGTGCATGCCCATCACGATCATGACGGGCGTCGGCTGCGGGAAATCATAGATCATCTCGTAGCCAACACGGATCTTCATGCAAAACACCTCATCCTGGCAAATCGTTGATTTCAAAAGCGAGACATCGCAAGCGTTGCACGTTGTGCGACGATCTTGCGAGAAAAACCCAGCGCAAGCGTCGGCGAGAATGTCATCGATGTCAGATACATCCTCGAAATGGCGACAAAACGTCCAATAACAAGACAATCATAGCGAAATTCGACGAAACACCGGATCGCTCAAAGAAATCGATGGCTAATGTCTGTGAATAGGCGCACGCTGAACGGATGCCGGATCTCAGCAGCGACATGCGCGCGTGACCACGAGATCGCGCCGTGAGACCGTTACTTTCAAGCATCCTTTCCAGTTGAAGGGCCTTGGTCGTTTGATCCCGGCAGGGTCGTATGACGTCATCACCGATGAGGAGATGATCGAGGGACTGTCCTTCGCCAGCTATCGGCGCACGGCGACCATGATGATCGTGCCCGGTGCACCACCCCATACAAGTTCCATGGAGATGATCTCCATTGGGTCGCTTGAGCTGGCAGATGTGCAGCGCATCGATGCGAGCGCACCATGACCGACACTCCCGTCGAGCTGGATAGCCGCCGCGGCATGGCGGCACAGAAAGCCACCGATATCCGGCGCAGTCTCGCCGAAGTCGAATCCAATGCCACAGCACTGCGTGAGCGGCAGCTGGCACTCGAAGAGCAGTTACTGACCACGCCGGCCACCACATGGCCTGAGGCTGCAGCAAAGGCGCGCTACGTCCTCAATCTCTACGGCGCATCGCTGAGCGCACAGGATACCCAGCACCGCGATCTGATCGCGATCGTGCTGGACGACTTCACGCGGCTTGCCGCCAACGACTGATCCCATCATTACGCAGGTCGCAGCGATCCCGCAGCAGCCAGCGCTCAACCGAAAGCATCCTCATGCAGAACCTCTTGCACCGTCACGTTCAAGTCGCAGAATCTCTCCGCCTCGGCGTGGAGTCCGGCTGGTACAGCACCAAGATCAGCGGAACCTTTGTTACTGGCCCACATCCCACCGAGGCCGAATGCTTGCGCAAGATCGCTGAACTCAACCCTGTCGTACCGAAGCGCAAGGTCTAACGCGGGAAGACGACGATGGCGCTTACACACGGTGTTTTCCAAAGCTTCGAATATAATCGCATGGTTGTCCTGTTCTCGATGATGAATGACGCGACCGAAGTCACCTGCGCGATCAGCACCAGTGCGATGGACGAGCTTGAAAAGGCGAAACGCACCAAGCCCGAACAACGCGAGGAGCAGTTCGTCCGGCTGCGTGATCGCATCGAGGCCTGCGCGGCACGCAAATTCGCTAATTCCGAATTTGAGGGAAGGCCACCGGGCATCGTGCTCCGCAGCATCGATTTCCGGTAGCCTGTTCCACCATTGAACCCTTCCTCCTCGCGGTGTGACCAACGCCTGTCACACGCGAGAGGTCGAGCCATGCGCCACTTTCCAAGCCTGAACCGTTGCGCCATCCGCGTCCTGTTCGCTGCCATGCTGGCGAGCGCAGCAATGCCGATCGCGCAAGCTGCCGCCGACGATGCACAGCAATGTACCGATGCCTCCGGCGTCCTGGCGATCGCGGCCTGCGACCGCGCCATCGCGTCGGGCAATTACCGCGGCCGCCAGCTTGCTGAGCTGCATTTCAACCGCGCCTTCGAATATCACGAGCGGCACGAGAGCGGCCCTGCCATGGCCGCTTTCGATGAAGCCATCCGCCTGAACCCGGATTATGCCCGCGCCTATTTCATGCGCGGAAATCTCTGGCTCGCCCGCGGCGATAACGACCGCGCCATCAGCGACTTCAGCGTGGCGCTCGGTCTCGATCCCAACAATACCGATGCCTATGTCAATCGCGGTGTCGCCTGGTACGCCAAGGACGATAACGACCGCGCTATTGCCGACTACGACATGGCGATCCATCTCAATCCGCAGGAAGGCGGCGCCTATAGCAATCGCGGCGGCGCCTGGCTGGTGAGGGGCGATCATGCGCGCGCCATCGCCGATTTCGGCGAAGCAATCCGGATCAATCCGAACGACCCCTGCCCGGTGTTCAACCGCGGCTTCGCCTTCAGCCTGAAGGGGGACAACGATCGTGCCATCGCCGACTACAACGAGGCAATCCGCATCGCACCGACCTATGTGGCGGCGCTGACCAATCGTGGCAGCGTGTGGTCCGACAAGGGCGACAACGACCGCGCCATGGCCGATTTCAATGCGGCGCTGCGCATCAATCCGAAATACGCCAAGGCGCTCTATCTGCGCGGCATGACACGGCTTGAAATGGGCGACATTACGGGCGGCGCAGCAGATGTCGCCAGCGCACGGAAGATCGATCCGAAGGTCGGCTCATAGTCACTTAACGCGCATCGCCTTCATGAGCGGCACGTCAGTCATATCGATCAGTCGAGTTTGGCAACCACGATGAGGCGCTTCACTTCGCCGTTGCGATAGGCCTGCAGAAACTTGTTGTAGTCCCGGAACGAGACGCAGCCATTGGAATCGCCATTAGGACCGAGCATGTAGGTATGCGCGAGCAGACCCGTGCGGCCATGGATCGCGCCCTCGCCGCCGACCGGCGTCAGGCGCAGCGCGGCCACACCGTGGAACAGAGCCTCGCGCGGCTTCAGGTCATAGATGTGCGGCGGCGTCACGCCGCGCATCTTCTCATGGGCATAAGCGGGATTGTCGAGACGGCTGCCGAGGCCGGAATGCGCTTCCAGCTTGGTGCCGTCGGGCATGTACACTTTACGCGCGGAGATGTCGTAAACCGCGGTGGTGCGATCGCTCAGGGTGGGTTCGTTGCTGGCCGCCGCATCGGTGCCGTTGCTCAGCACGCCACCGTCGGAGCCTGCATAAGCGAGCACGGGGCCCGACTGCGGAGCGTTGCCGCCGAACAGTTTTTCAAAGACATTGAAATTGCCGGACTTGGGCTGTGCGGCCAGCGCCAGCCGTGCCTTCTGCACCAGTGAGTCGTGGCCATAGGCACCGCCCCTGGCGGCGCTGGCCTGTGCGACCGGCTGCGACGGCGCTTGTGTTGCCTGCTGCGGCGCGGACGGCGTACGGGCATCGGAGGGCCGTGCGGCCGGCATCGGAATGCTGTCGACGAGCTGGCGCACCGTCGGTGCCGGCTGCATCAGTGCGACTTCCTGCGGCTTCGCGGCTGGTGCAGGGATCACGGCTTCAGAAGCCGCGTTGCGCTTGACGAAGCGCTCGGGCGCGGCGCCCATCGAATAGGTCGGGTCGAACCAGGCGACCTGACGCTTCGGCTCGGTCTGCGCGGCAGCGAGCGGCGCATTAACGGCCGGCTCGAAACGCTCTGAGAAGGAAGTACGGTGTTCGGTGCGCGAGAAACGGCTGTCGAAGCGCTCAGCGAAGGACGACTGGCCAATGCCTGCATCATTGCCGAGATTGGCGGAGACCATCGCAGGCTGCACGCCGTTCTGGAAAAGCTTGCCGGCGAGCATCCATCCACCGGTCAATGCGACGGCGGCAAGAGCAGCGCCGGTCACGAACATGCGTGAACTGGATTTCGACACTTGATGCTGGCCTCGGCGTGAGGGTGCAGAATGGTTCAACGCACGTTTACTGCTGCTCATACGCCTGACGTCCAACACACGTTTACTAAGCTCCCTGCCCGTTGTGCCTGACGAGACACACAGGTCTCGAAAAGCACCGCGCAGGGATGCGAAACGCCATTAAGGCGAGTTTTAGTTAAATGCGAATTAATTGGAGGTCCCCCACCGATTGCCTACCTAAAGGCCTGCCAATCATGGCCTTTTTGAGTAACCGACAGGACGAATTCGGGGAACCTGCGAGAGCCTTGTGGGCTCTCGCAGGCCGGTCTCAGGCGCGCTGGGGTTTTGGGTCACGCCCGGCCCGAACTATTGGCGCGCTGTGATTAGGCCATTGGCCTAGTGCGAGGCTGGTGCGCGGGGAACCACGTTGAGTTTGCGGTATTTAGGTAATCACAACGATCAATTGTACCGGTTAAGCCGCCAAATGATCACGACCTCAGTAGTTCAGCTTCGGATACCAGTCGGTGCCCCGCCCTTCCGGCGTAACGTCCAGAATCGTCCAGAGCGGCATCAGATCCGGCGCCCCGCGCGGGTCCTGGCCGGGATCGGCCGTAGATCCATCCATCTCGCCGCTCCAGAAATGGCGAATCTTGCCACTGCGGCGGGTGAAGACGTTGAAGGCAGCATCGTCGCCGCCGTCCTTGGTCAGCCCGTGATAGTCACGGCTGAACGCGCCGGAGGTGTCCGAAAACAGCGGCAAGTAATGCCAGCCACGCTGCTTCTTGAAGGCGACCAGCCGCTCGATCGGAGAGCGCGCCACAACGGCCAGCGCCACGCGCTGCGTAATGTCAGGCACCTCGCCGTCCCAGGCCGACAGCAGCGATGTGCACATCGGGCAGGGCTTCTCGCGCTGCGGCCCATACATGTAGGAGTAAACGACGAGCGTCTGCTTGTCGCCGAACAGGCCCGCGAAATTCACGGGGCCCTTCTCTCCGATGAAGTCGTAGTCCTTGGTCACCTCGCCGCCATCTGGTAGCGCACGACGCAGCTCCGCGACGCGTTCGATCTGACGCCGCAGTTCGATCTCCTCGACAAGCAACGCATTACGCGCATCGCGGTATTCACGGCTCTCATTGGGATAGCGAAAACTGGCCTTCTTCACGAGTTCGGCCGCAGGCGTCAGGCTGGAACCGGTCATGACATGATCCTCCCTTGGTGAATTTCAACGTGTTCCGTCTGAAAGACGTTCCGGGACCGGCCTATCCGACATGACGATCCACAAATTCATCACGCGCAGCTTCGTGAGCGGCCAGAACACGCATGACGGTCATTGACGCGCCGAGCATGGACGCACATGAGTGCGCCATGCGCCTGTTTCATTTCAGCGAAGAGAACAACATCGAAGTCTTCATGCCGCGGCAGGTGGAGGTTGCGACGCCTCGCGCCCAGGGACAGGAGTGGCTCAACGGCCCCTTGGTCTGGGCGATCGATGACTGGCATGCGCCGATGTATCTGTTCCCGCGCGACTGCCCGCGTATTTTTGTCTGGCCGACAGCGAGCACGACGCCGGAATACCTCACCGCCTACAAGAAGATGACCACCTGCCGCATGGTCGCGCATATCGAGCTTGCCTGGCTGGACCGGCTCTCCCACACCACCATCTATCGCTACGAGCTTTCGCCGGACGGGTTTGAATCGCTGGACGATGCGGGTATGTGGGTCTCGCGCACGCCGTCCATGCCGCTGAACATGGAGCGGATCGACAATATCGAAAAGGCACTGGAAGCCGCCGGCGTCGAATTGCGCGTCCTGCCGTCCCTGAAGACGCTGGCGCCCTTGTGGGAGACATCGCTGCATGTCAGCGGCATTCGCCTCCGCAATGCATAGGACGGACCGATCGCGCCGCCTTAAACCGACAAAGTATGCCTGGACGTTCAGGAGCCGTAGGATCGTAGCATCCTCGCGACATTCATCGCTCGTTGTCACGATGTGTGAGGGGTATCGCTTCGGCGCGATGCGCCTACGTTCTACCCATCCTGTAATGACCCACGAGCTCAGGCCGCGGTGTCGGCCTTCGCACGGCGATGACTGATCACGACGCGGTTGCGGCCCTCGCGTTTGGCCTCATAAAGCGCGGCGTCGGCAGCCGCGAGTAGATCATCGCCCTTGGCGACGTGCACCGGCACCACTGCCAGACCGATCGACAGCGTGACGCCATCGCGCATGGCCGATGGCAGCGTCACCTGCATGCGATGCACGGCATCGAGCACCTGCTGGGCCCGCTGCGCGGCAACCTCGACCGTGACGCCCGGCATCAGCATCAGGAACTCCTCGCCGCCGAACCGGCCGATGATATCCGAGGCGCGCGTCGTCTCGCGCAATATCCTGCCGAGGCCGCGCAGCACGGCATCACCGGCCTCGTGGCCGTGACTGTCATTGATACCCTTGAAGTGATCGATGTCGAGCATCGCCAGCGCGAGCGGCTTGCCGTCCTGCTGGCTGCGCGTGGTCTCGCGCACCAGGGCATCTTCGAGGTAGCGGCGGTTGTGAAGATCCGTCAGCGGATCGCGCACCGCCTGCTGACGCAGCAGCTCGCGGAGTTCGAGATTGGCCATCGCCAGCGACACCTGTTCGGCCAGCATCGTCGCCAATTGATCCGCTCCCTCACCGAACACAGAAGTATGCTCGCGATACAGCAGACCAAGCAGGTTGTTCTGCGCGATCAGCGGCTGACAAATAAATCCCGTACCGGTAGCACCGCACGGACCGGCATGATTGCAGACCAGTCCCTGGCTCGCCTCTGAAATCGGGAATGTCGTGCCACGACGCAGCGCCCAGCAGTCATCGACCGGAAACGACACCGCATCGGCCTGTAGTGCGCCCCAATGGGCGCCGCGCTGAACTGCGTTGCGCGCGTTATTCAGATAGTACAGCGCGCCCGCCTCTTCCGTGAACAGGTAGCCTGCATAGGTCTGAACCGCCGCGAAAATCTCTTCGCGCGACTGACACGACTGCAGCACGCCCGAGAGTTCAGTGAGCAGGACGATTTCCTTGGCGCGAATTTCCGACAGTTGCAGCGAGGTGGTCAGCCGTTCGTTGGCCTCCTCCATAGCCTGCGCATGCGCGCGCCGCTCCGCCTCGACAGCGAGTGCGTCGGTCTTGTCCTGGATCACCCAGAGGATATCGCCGGCAGCCAGCGGCTTGCCATAGGCATCGACCAGCAGCGTGGAGCCGTCGCTGCGGCGCAGATGCAGTTCGACTTCCGTCGCCATGGCGCTGTCACGAATGCGATTCAACGCGGCATCGAACGCCTCCCCGTCCGCCTTCGTCGCAACCAGTTCGTCGATCGTGTTGCCGGGAAGCGTAGCGGAGCTGCGACCGCAAAGTTCGGCGATCCGGCGATTGCCGCGCAGGATGCGATGGCCGGCCGTAAACAGGATGCCTGCCAGCGGATTGTCGACCAGTGCGCGCTGCTCCGCATCGAGCGTGCTGAGATTGCCGGACAACCGGCGCGATCGCATCGTGATCACGGCGAGCAGCATCATCAGGAGGCTGATAGCGCTGCCGCTAGCGAGGACGACGTTCGGCACCGTATGGCTGACCTCGTAGATCGAGCCGGGATTGGCGGTGAACAGGACGCGCCAGACGCGCTCGCCAACAACCAGCGAACGATCCGCCGAGATCCCCGCCGACATCACCATCTGCGTGACGAGACCGAGATTGGGTTCAAGACTGTCATACATGAGGGTCGGAGTGACGGTCGTATCTTCCGGCTCGCCAATCATGACGCCTTCCTGCGTCGGCTTGGCGTAACCGCGATCAACCACCTGAATATGCATCTGCTGCAGCGTCCGCGGATCCAGGATGCCGCGCATCAGGTCATTGGTGCGATAGACCGATGCAACAAAACCGTGGAGCGCTGCGTTTCGCTGCGAGACGGTCTGCGTGGGCTCGCCCGCCCGGTAGATCGGCGCGCGGATGATGAAGCCGAGCCCGCCCGAGGTGTCCTGCACCAGTTTGACCGGCGGCGTCGCGACAATCCGGCCGGTCTCCGCGGAACGCCGCAGCGAGTCCAGTTGCGCAGGATTGGCACCGGCATCGAAGCCCAGCGCATTTTCGTTGCCACGCATCGGCTCGACGAATTCGACCACGTTGTAGATTGATCGCGGCCCCGGCGGACGCACGGCGAAATCCGGCTGTCCGGAATGCTCGATGCTCTTGTCGGCACGAACTTCCGCAACGAAGGCATCGAGATGATCCGGCGTCACATGACGCAGCGACTGCAAGGCCTGGAAGCCGGGATAGCGGCGGCCGAGATCGAGCACATCGATGTAGCGACGGAACTGGGCGCGATCGACGCGGCCGATCGAGGCGTACAATCCCTGCATGCTGACCAGTACTTCGGCGTGGGTGCGCAGCCGTTCGCTGATCGCATTGGAAATATCAACCGCGTCGACTGCGAAGCGACGCTGCATATCGGCCGCAATCAGACGCTCCGAGAATTCGCGAATGGCGAATGTCGCGGCGAGGCCGGCTCCGAGAATGGCTGCTGCAACGAAAGTCGTCCGCCGCGCCTGCGGCGCCAGCAAGTCACGCAATGCCATGTCGAGTTCCCTGAACTGACCCGGCTCCCGGCTTCGGATCACAGTACCTAGATCGGGTGATACCGGCATCGGGATTTAGATTCTGTTGCGCTGCCCACCTGCGGACCACCTCAGGACCGGACACTTGACGACATCCTTAATCGCGGATAATAATTATCCATGATAGAGGTGAAATACAGCCATGAAGATGAGCGACGGGGTTGAGCAGGCGATCCACAGCGTGGCGATGCTCGCAGGCCTGCAATCGAACGGCGTGTTGTCCGCCGGCGCCCTCGCCGAATTCCATGGCGTGTCCACCAGCTATCTCCTGAAACACCTGCAGGCGCTTTCGGGCGCCGGCTTGCTCATCGCACAGCCTGGCCCGACTGGCGGCTATCGCCTTGCCCGGACGCCAGACCAGATCACCCTGCTCGATGTCGTCCTTGCCGTTGAGGGCGATGCGCCCGCCTTCCGCTGCAGCGAAATCCGCCAGCGCGGCCCCAATCCCCTGCCCGGCAAACCCACGGCGCCCTGCGGCATCAATGCCGCGATGTTGCGTGCCGAGCGCGTCTATCGCGATGAGCTGGCCAAGGTGAGCATCGCCGATGTGCTTGGCGATCTCCGCGCCAAGGACACCGACGGCGCCATCGCCGCCCGCGGCTGCGCCTTTCTGGAGCTCAACGAACGACGCCGTAACGCCAACTGAAACCTGAAACCGCACACCAAGGAGAAAGACCATGCAAGCCCGCCTCAACATCGCCAAGGCCGCCCCCGACGCCTACAAGGCCGTCGCCGCGCTCGATCAATATGTCGTCAAGGAAAGTGGCCTCGAGCCTGCGATCGTCCACCTCATCAAGCTCCGTTCGTCGATCATCAATGGCTGCGCCTTCTGCGTCGACATGCATGTGAAGGAATCCCGTCACGACGGTCTCAGCGAACAGTGGATCAACATGATGTCGGTCTGGCACGAATCCACGGTCTATACGCCGCGCGAGCGTGCCCTCCTCGCCTGGGTCGATGCCGTCACGCTGATCGCACAGACCCGTGCACCCGATGCCGATTATGAAGCGTTGCGCGCGCATTTCTCGGAAGAGGAATGCCTCAAGATCACGGTGGCGATCGGCGCCATCAATGTCTGGAACCGTCTTGCCGTCGGCTTCCGCGTTCCGCATCCGATCGAGAAACCGAAGGCTGCTGCCTGAACACAGGCTTCAGCAGATAATCGATAAGCGAAAGGCCGGGTTGAAAATTCAACCCGGCCTTTCTTAGCTTCTACTTTGCCCGACCGATGTGTCAGGCAATATGGCTAGTGGTCAGAAAAGCTTCGCGCCCGACGCATCGACGACGCGTCCCCAGCGCGCGCAATCGTCCTTGATCGTCTTGGCGAAAGCCGCCTGGGTCGAGGTCGTGATGCTGAGGCCCTGCTTTTCGAGACGCTCGCGAACATCCGGCAGCGCGCCGATGCGCACCACTTCGGCGTTCAGGCGATCAACAATGGCATCGGGCGTCCCTGCAGGCACGACGAGGCCGAACCAGGAGTCGACGACAAAGTCAGCCACGCCTGCTTCCGCCGGCGTCGGCACATCGGGAAGCTGCGACGAGCGCTCGCGGCTGGTGATCACGAGACCCTTGACCTTGCCGTCGCGGATCTGCGGCGCCAGCACCGTCAGCGTGTCGAAAGACAGGTTCACCTGATTTCCGAGCAGCGCATTCACGGCGGGAGCGCTGCCCTTGAACGGCACATGCAGCAGATCCGTCTCGGTCAGGCTCTTGAACAGCTCGCCGCTCAGATGGCAGAGCGTGCCGGGTCCGCACGACGAGTAGGTGAATTTCCCCGGCTCGCGTTTCGCAGCAGCAACGAGCTCCTTCACTGATGACACCGGCGTATCGGGGCTAGCCGCGAGCACGTAAGGCACCGACGTCAGCATGGCCACCGGCGTGAAGCTCTTGAAGGGGTCGTAAGAGATGGTCTTGTTGATATGCGGCAGGATCGTGAGCTGTCCAGCAGGCGCCAGCGACAGCGTGTAGCCATCCGGATCGGCCTTGGCGACAGCATCGGCAGCAATAGCCGTACCGGCACCAGCCTTGTTCTCGACCACAATGGTTTGCTTCAGCGCCTCGCCGAGCTTGTCGGCATAGACCCGCGCCGTGATGTCCGCAGCGCCGCCCGGCGGGAACGGAACGATCAGCTTGATCGTCCGGCTCGGCCAGCTGTCAGCGAGCGCCCCCGTCGCGCCGGAAACCAGCAGCACTGCCGCGAAAGCACCTGAGAGGAAGCGAAAAGACATGACGGACCGCACGGTCGTATTCCTTATGATCGATAATGAGAGTGTTTTGCCCGTGGCTCCCGCGAGGTTTCGCGGAGATTTCGCAATCATTTCAGCGATGTGGGAGCACGTTTGTTACCACTGAAAATGTCATCGAGACGGGTTTCCGACAAGGAAACGCCTTTGCAAATAAGATCCGGACGATGGTGGATTGCTATCGTCGGACGGGCGGATGCGAGAAGTTGCTTCTTTTGACGGAACTATTCGGCAGCGGAACCTTATGCTCTGATCGGACCGTCGGAGTCGGAGAGCGTCATGACCGAGCTGAACCAGTCGACCGAGAAGAGCCGCTACCTCAGCGCCCCGAAACGCCCTGACTTCACGCTGGACCAGGACTGGGGCTCCTACTCCGCCGCCGAGCACGATCGCTGGGACCGCCTGTTCGCCCGCGCGCAGACTGTCCTGAAAGGCCGAGCCTGCGATGAATTCCTCACCGCACTGAACACGCTACAGCTGTCCGAATCCGGCATTCCCGATCTGGAGAAACTGAGTGCCCGTCTGACGCCGCTCACCGGTTGGCAGGTCGTGCCGGTCGCCGAACTGGTGCCCGACGAGATCTTCTTCGATCATCTTGCCAATCGCCGCTTCCCGGCCGGCGCCTTCATCCGCCCCGAACACGAAATGGACTACCTGCAGGAGCCAGACATCTTCCATGACGTCTTCGGGCACGTTCCGCTATTGGCGAACCCGGTCTATGCCGACTTCATGGAGGCCTATGGAAAAGGCGGCCAGCGCGCGATGGCGCTCGGCCAGTTGAAAAACCTGGCACGATTATATTGGTACACGGTGGAGTTCGGACTGATGAACAGCGCGGACGGGTTGCGCATCTTCGGCGCCGGCATTCTGTCGTCAGCAACAGAGTCGGTCTTCGCGCTGGAAGATGGCTCGCCGAACCGGATCAGGTTCGACCTCGAGCGCGTGATGCGGACGAACTACATCATCGACGATTTCCAGCAGAGCTATTTCGTCATTGAGAGCTTTGAGAAACTGCTGCAGGACAGCTATCAGGATTTTGGCGCACTCTATACCCGCCTGGCCAAAGCAGACGACATCGCGGCCGACGAGGTGACCCCTGAGGATCACATCATCAGCCGCGGGACGCTGGACTATTTCAAGCGCAAGCGCGCGTCAGCCATTCATTGACTGGATGCGGAATTTAGCCGGCGACGCGCCGAAGCGACGACGGAAGCTGCGGTGGAAATAGGATAGTTCGTTGAAGCCGCAGGCGGCCGCGACTTCACTGATCTTCAGGCTGCACTGCCGATCGCCGGTCAGCATGCTGCGGGCCTTTTCAAGCCTCAGCTCCATGATGCGATCGGTGATGCTGAGGCCGGAACCCTGCAGCAAATCCTGAACGTAGCGGACAGACAGGCCGAGCTTCTCGGCGACCACCCGGGTCGAGAACTGCTGGTCGGCAAAGCTCTCATTGATCTGGTTGATCACGCTGGCGATCCGCGCTCCGCGCAGGCCGCCGACCTCGGTGAGGTTCACGGGGTCCGGCTTTTCGATGCTGTGCACCTTGGCACGGTCGGATCCAAAGTCGGAGTGGCTGCTGAATGCGAGATTTGTGTTTTCCATGTTCCCAATCACCGCCCATTTCAATGTGTGCGGAGATAGGTCGTCCGGACCCCTGACTTTGGTTCAACGCCGACGACGATAATTTATCGTCTTTCGAAACCATAGCGGCGCACTGCGCCCCGATGGTGACCCATAAGTCGTTGGCCGGTGGTCGTCGTGTGGTCCCAAGATCGCGTTCCCCAGTAGTACTTCCAGGTGAGACCAAGCGGCGACAGCCGCTCACAATGCGACGCCAAGAGCGCGATCCAGCACAAGTCACGCGCTTACGACCACGACGAGAGCGGTATTTTTATACATGGTCGCTGCCGAAATGACGCGCGAAGCAGCTCCGATTCCTCGAGGGCTGCCAGCGCACCTGCAAGGAAACGACATGAAACAGCTTCTCCTCGGCACCATCGGCATCCTCAGCCTCGGCAATGCCGCCATCGCCGCAGACGTGCCGGCCCGCGCCTATACCAAGGCCTCCGCCATCGATCCCGCCTATAACTGGACCGGCTTTTATGCCGGCGTTCATGCCGGTTACGGTCTCGGCGGGACCGAATGGCAGATCCTGAATATCCGGACCGACGGCGCGCTGGGCGGCATTCAGGCCGGCTACAATCAACAGATCGGCAATCTGCTGCTCGGCATCGAGGCCGACATCAGCTTTAGCGGCATCAAGGGCAATCGCACGGTGAGCGTTCTGAATCAGGCCACCCTGTCCCAGACGTCGCAAATCAACTGGCTATCGACCGTGACCGGACGCGTTGGCTTCGCCAATGGCCGTTGGCTCACTTACGCCAAGGGCGGCTTCGCCTGGGCCAATGAAGATCACGGCTACGACGTTCAGGTTTCGGTGCCGGGGCCGGACCGGCTTACACTGTCCGGCAACGAGACACGGCGGGGTTGGATCGTCGGCGCCGGCATGGAATATGCGCTTGCCAACAACTGGTCGCTGCGCGGCGAGTATAATTTCATCAGCTTCCCCGACCACGAGTTCGATTTCAGCGGCACGCGGGCCTCCACCGGGCCGATCGCCTCCACGGCTTCGACCAAGCAGACGCTGCATCTCATCAAGCTCGGCGCGAATTACCAGTTCGGCGCTCCCGATGCCGCCAAACCGATCCCGCCGCTGCAATACGCACAGTCAGGATTCAGTTGGACCGGGCTCTATCTCGGTGCGCAGGCAGGCTACGGATCGGGACACGGCGACTGGCGCGACTACACGCCCGATGGGAAGTTCTCGATGACCGGAGGCTTTGGCGGCGGCCAGATCGGCGCCAATGTGCAGCTCGGGGTGATCGTCATGGGTGTTGAAGGTGAACTGGTCGGCGGCAATATCGGCGGCGGTACTCGCACCAATTTTGATAACAATCTCGATATGCGCTCGCGCACCGAATGGCTCGCAATGGCCACCGCACGTATCGGCATGGTGACCAACGAGCGCTGGCTGACCTATCTCAAGGGCGGCGTCGCCCTCGCCGGGGATCATCACGCCATATCACTGTCGTCGGGTCCACAATACGCAAATCTCGACGGATCCCGCCTTCACACCGGTTACGTGGTCGGTGCCGGCGTGGAATACGGCTTCGCGCCAAACTGGTCCGTCAAGGCGGAGTACAACTACATCGGCTTCGGCCACGACAATGCGAGCCTCGAAGGCGTGATCAATGCCCCTCCGATGGTCGGCCCTTATTATCTGAATGCCGATATTGCCCAGACCATGCAGCTCGGCAAGATCGGCGTGAACTATCACTTTGCGCCATGAACGCGACAGCCGACCACCATCGCGCTATCAAGCGCATGGTGGTCGCGCCTCCTAGCGCGGCAGCATCTCGGGTGGCGGCGAACGGTCCAGTACATCGCCTTTCGCGCCTTCCAGCAGATTCAGCTCGACATTCTCCACGACCAGCGGGCCACGTTTGCGTTTGAGGTCAGCCACTTTCTCGATATTCGCAAAAGCCGCCCGCCATTCCGGATTGGCCGCAGCATTTTGCTCACCCACCAGCAAAAGGTTGCCGGATAGCTGCTCGGCACTCGGCTCCGGCATGTTCACCCAGCGAATGCGCTGGGTGCGCTGGAAGACACAGGTCCCCTTAGGCAAATAGAAAGTGAGCCAGCCCGTGGTGCCGTAATCGGGCGCCACCACGCATGTGGCCCCGACACGGGCGCGAACCGCCTCGACGTCGGCCGCCAATTCGACGAAACCCACGCCGATGCTGCGGACTGTCGCGTCACGCTTGTAGCCAGACAGCAGACCCGTATTGGCCTGCACCACCAGTGCCGTGAACATGATAACGCCGGTCGGCCCCGCCCAGCGCAGGCAAAAATCCACCGTGCGCTGCTCGCGCGGCTTCCATTGCACGATGGTTGCCGCGACGGCAGCAATGATGGCCAGCGTCGGATAGACTGGCGCGAACCAGTTGGCTTCGACGCGGCTGTGCAGCGCATGCCAGCCGAAATACAGCACGATGACCCAGAACATCGCATTCAGCAGCACCCGCGCCGGCCACGCTCCGGGCCTGCGGACGGCCAGGGCATAGAGGCCCATCACGCCGAGAATGAACACCAGCGGTGTCGCGAAGGCGAATTGGGTCGGAATCAACTCGGCGATGAAGGCCGGATTGAAGTGATCGATCCGGGCACGTCCGAGTTGCTTGATGAAAGACACCCAGCCATGTTCGGCATTCCAGAACAGCACCGGCGAGAACACCGCGAGCGCGACCAGACCACCGAGATAGGGCCATGGCGAGATCAGCCAGCGCCGCATCTTCGGCACCGCAATCAGCCAGATCAGGATCGCCGGCCCGAAAAACAGTGCGGTATATTTCGATAGCAGCGCTACGCCGACGGCCACGCCCACCGCGAGCCACCACGCGCCCTGCCCGGTGGCCAGCACCTGGGCCAGCGCCAACAACACAAAACTCGAGGCGACCAGCACCGGCGCATCCGGCGTGACGATCATTAACCCGACCGACGTGATCATCGTCGCGTTGAGCAGGATCACCGCCGTTGACGCGGTCCGTCGACCGCCGAACAGCAGCTCGGCCGTGCGATACACCGCCCAGCTCATCGGCAACGCCAGCAGGACTGAGACGACACGTACACCGAATTCGGTATCGCCCGCGATCATGGTGCCGAGCCGGATCACCACCGCGACCATCGGCGGGTGATCGTAGTAACCGCCCGCCAGATGTTTCGACCACATCCAGTAATAGGCTTCGTCGAAGGTCAGCGGCGTCCATGCGGCCGCCGCGAGCCGCAGCAGCACCAGACCGACGACCACGGCCGCAGTGCCGCGAACCAGCCGCAGTTCCTGCGTGGTCATCCAGCGATCACCGTTTCCGCCACACGAACAGGCCCGACATCGCGTAGTTCCAGACCACGCCCATCAGCGCGCCGGAAGCACCCGCCAGCCACCAGATCGGCTCCTGGTCGAAGACCGACCAAGCGACGCCGACATTGGCGAGCAGACCCACGCTGCAGACCACATAGAAGATCGCCAGACCACGCAGGATGCCGAAACCTTTCAAACGCTGGTCGCGATAGGTCAGGAAATTGTTGAGCAGGAAGTTGCCGGTCATCGCGCAAAACGCCGCAATGGCCTGCGCCTCTGCGAATGGCGGATCGAAAACTTCCAGCGTGACGAACAACACGGCGAAATGCACGAACAGGCCGATCGAGCCGACCAGTGCGAACAGCAGGAAGCGCAACGACACGGTATCGTTGGTCAGCTTTGCCAGCACAAGGCCCAGGAAGTCGAGCGCCACCATGGAATCGAGCTTGCTTTCACCATGCAGCCGCGAGCCGAATGTGTAGGGCACTTCGACGACGCGCAGGTCACCCCCGGCTGTCGCCACGACATCGAGCAGAATTTTGAAGCCCTGAGTGGACAGTCTCGGTGCCAGTTGTTCGAAGCGATCGCGGCGGATCATGAAGAAGCCGCTCATCGGATCGGCGATCTCGACCTTCAGCACCCGCTGCGCGACCGCGGTCGCGAACTTGCTGGCGCCGAGGCGCTGCTGGTTGAAACTGTCGGCACTGCCGCCCTCGATATAGCGGCTGCCGATCACCAGTTCGGCAGCGCCACTTTCGATCAGACCGAGCATCTTGCCGAGCTGGGTCTCATCGTGCTGCAAGTCTCCGTCGATCACCGCTGCACAGGGCGCGCTGGAGGCCAGCATGCCCTCGATGCAGGCGCCGGACAGGCCGCGCCGGCCGATGCGCCGGATACAGCGCACGCGCGAGTCGGCGCGCGCCAGTTCGCGTACCGCGTCGGCCGTGCCGTCCGGCGAATTGTCGTCGACGAAAATGACTTCCCAGGAAATGCCGACCAGCGCCGCGTCCAACCGCTGCACTAGGGTGGCGACATTGCCGCGCTCGTTGAAAGTGGGGACGATAACGGACAGCTGCAGCGGCGCGCCCGCCTGCAATATCTGTCCGGGCCCCGGTCTGATGGCTTCGTTCATGGCGCCAGCATATATCTGCCGCGCCGGACCATGCCAAGGCGGACAGGGAACGGCGGGGCCTTAACAGGTGCCGGAACAAGCCATCAGAGGGGGAATAGCCAAAAGTGGCCCAAAAATGCTAACGACCCCGAACAACAGGCGCGCGTACATCCGGCGCACCGAGCTATTCAAGGTCGTTCCAGCGCCGGAGCTATTAAGCGTCATCGTCGCCGTTGGAGACAAGATAGGGATGCTGGAGCCGTTCCGCAAGGGTATCCGGCACTGGTTTCAACGCCGCATTCCGGCCGCAAACACCGCACCCTGGCACCATTCTGTTGCTGGCGAGCTATAGCCAGTCTTGCCCGTGCCCGCTACCTTACCTCGGTCAACAGCGGCGCGTTCGCGCGGTTTTCTGAGGCGGAAGCCCCGCCTGAACCGCGACCACAATCGTCTCCGCGCGTGATAATCGGAGGCGCCATGCGACGCTCGCTCGGACCATGCCTATTCGCTGCATCGCTGACGCTGGCATCCTTCGGCGCCAGCCATGTCACCGCGCAGACAATTGATACCGTCACGACGACGGTGCTGTCCGATTCGCGCGTCATGGCTGCGCTCGATGCCATCAAGGCCGACGATGCCCGCACCCTGAAAGAGCAGATCCGGATCACCGAAATTCCCGCGCCTCCGTTCAAGGAGAATCTGCGCGGCAACTATATTCTGTCACGGTTTCAGGAACTGGGCTTCAAGGACGCCGTGATCGACGCCGAGGGCAATGTGACCGCCCGGCGAAAGGGCACCGCCGGAACGCCGAAGCTGGTCATCTCCGCACATCAGGACACTGTCTTTCCCGAGGGGACCGACGTCACGGTGAAGGAAAAGGACGGCGTCTATCTGGCGCCGGGGATCGGTGACGATGCCCGTGGGCTCGCGGCCTTGCTGTCTTTGATGCAGACCCTCAACACCCAGCAGATCGCGACGGTCGGGGACGTCATGTTCGTCGCCAGCGTCGGCGAAGAAGAGCTGGGCAATCTGCGCGGCGTCAAAGCCCTGTTTCGCGACAACAAGGACATCGACGGCTTCATCTCGATCGACGGCCTCGGCGTCACGCGCATCGTCAACCAGGGAACCGGAAGCCACCGCTACGAGATGATCTTCAAGGGTCCGGGCGGTCACAGTTTTCAGGAATTCGGCTTGCCGAGCGCGACACATGCGCTGGGTCGCGCGGTCGCGAAAATCTCGGAGCTGCAGACACCCGCAGATCCGAAAACCACCTTCACGGTCGGAACGGTAAGTGGCGGCACATCCGTCAACGCCATCGCAGCGGAAGCCCGCATGACGATCGACATGCGATCGAATTCGACCGAGGAACTGTTGAAACTCGAAGCGAGGCTTCTCGATCAGGTGAAGGACGCGGTTGGTGAAGAAAACAGACGCTGGGGATCGGACAAGATCACTGTCGAGATCAAACTGATTGGCGACCGTCCGGCGGGCGTTGTCGCAGAAGACTCTCCCCTCGTGCAGACCACCGCGCGCGCCGTAACCGCGCTGACCCGTGCGCCCCATGTCACCTTTGCCGGCTCCAGCACGGACTCCAATCTCGCGATGTCGCTCGGCATCCCAGCGGTGACCATCGGCGGCGGCGGCCAGGGCGGCAACTGGCATTCGCGCAATGAATGGTACAAGCCCGTCGACGCTTATATCGGGCCACAAAATGCACTGCTGACGATGCTGGTGCTGACCGGCGTGGAGGGCGTAACCAAGCCGGTGCTGCCGGCGCGGCACTGAGTAACACGGCGAATACTGAAAGGATCGGCCTCACAATGGTTGCGAAATCCGGACAAATCCGTATCGGCATCGGCGGTTGGACTTTCGCGCCGTGGCGCGGGGTGTTCTATCCGGAGAAACTCACGCAAGCGAAGGAGCTCAGCTATGCCGCGTCCAAGCTGACCTCGATCGAGATCAACGGGACCTTCTACGGCTCGCAGAAGCCGGAGAGCTTTCGCAAATGGGCGCGCGAAGTGCCGGAAGATTTCGTATTCTCGCTCAAGGGCCCCCGCTTCGCAACCAATCGCCGGGTGCTTGCCGAAGCCGGCGAGAGCGTGAGCCGGTTCTACGATTCCGGCGTGCTCGAACTCGGCGACAAGCTCGGCCCCGTTCTGTGGCAATTCGCGCCGACCAAGAAATTCGACGAAGCCGATTTCGGGAAGTTTCTCGAATTGTTGCCGACAGAGCTCGGTGGGCGCAAGCTGCGCCATGTGGTCGAGGTCCGCCACGACAGTTTCTGCGTGCCGGCCTTCATTGCGCTGCTACGACAGTTCAAGATCCCCGTGGTATTCTCCGAACACGCCACCTACCCGGCCATTGCCGATGTCACCGGCGACTTCGTCTATCTGCGTTTGCAGAAGGGTGAGGACAGCATCAAGACTGCCTATCCACCGAAGGCGCTGGATGCCTGGGCCAAACGTTTCGAGACCTGGGCCGGCGGCGGCGAGCCAACCGACCTACCACGCGTCGACGACGCCAAGGTCAAGAAGCAGCCACGCGACGTGTTCGCCTATGTGATCCACGAGGCCAAGGTGCGTGCACCACACGGTGCCATGGCGTTGATCGAGCGGGTGACGTAGCGCCCGCCAGCATTACTCAATCGAGCTTGATGCCGGCCTCGCGGATCAGTTTTGTCCAGGTCGCATGTTCTGATGCGATGAAGTCGTTGAGCTTGTCGTCGGGCATATCCCAGGGCTCACCGCCGCTTTTCTCGAACCGCTCCTTCAGATCGGGCAACACCGCCCGAATGTCCTGGCGGAGTTTTGCGATTACCGGAGGCGGCGTTTTTGCCGGCACGAAAATGCCCAGCCATGAATCCACGTCGAAGCCGGGCACGCCCGCTTCGGACATGGTCGGCACGTCAGGCGCCAGCGGGCTCCGCTTCGACGACAGCACCGCGATGCCCCTCACCTGCCCCGTCTGCACATAAGGCAGCCCGGCAGCAATCGAATCGAAGAACAGATCGATACGCCCCGCCAGCAAATCGGCGAAGGCCGGTGGAGATCCCCTGTAAGGCACCTCCTGCAGCTTGACGCCGGCAGACTTCATGAAGGCCGCGGCCACCAATTGCTGGCCGGTCCCGACGCCGGCCGTCGCCACAGTGATCGACCCCGGCTTGTCCAATGCGGCCGCGACGATCTCCTTCGGCGTCTGCTGCGGCAGATCCTTGCGGCCAACCATGATGTAGCCAAACTTGTAGACCAGCGCGACCGGCACGAAATCCTTCAGCGGATCATAGGCAAGCTTGGCGTAGAGCGCGGAGTTGAAGGCCATGTTGGAAAGGCCGCCGACCATCAGCGTATAGCCGTCGGCCTCGCTCTGGGCCGCAGCCTGCGTGCCCACGACAGTGCCCGCTCCTGGCTTGTTCTCGACAAAGAACGCCTGCCCCGTTCGCTTCGCCAGCGCGTCGGCGAGATGCCGCCCGACCAGATCGTAGCTGCCGCCGGGCGCGATCGGCACGATAATTCTGACCGGACGATCCGGATATGCGCCTTGCGCCAGAGATGTGGACTGAAACGACACAAGCGCGAGCGCGATTACGCCTAACGCACCAACCATGCGAACCATTATTCCCCCGGTGATATCAGCCATTGAACTGGCGGAGTTTGTTGAGTTGACTATGTGCCATGTTGCAAATGGGAGCAACGCCTCGCGGCTGGCCGCGACATTGTGCCAATCATCTGTCGATCACGGGGTGCTCACATGGCCCGCAAGATACCTCGCCTCTTCACCGTCGGTTACGAGCAAACGCCAGCGAAAGCCGTGCTCGATGAACTGCAAAATGCCGGCGTCAAGCTGCTGGTCGATGTGCGTGCCGTCGCCGCATCGCGGCGACCGGGCTTCTCCAAGAATCAGCTCGCTGCCGGCCTCGACGAGCGCGGCATCGGCTACGTCCATCTGCGCGGACTGGGTACGCCCAAGGACGGCCGCGAAGCCGCACGCAGCGGCAAGCTCGCAGCGCTCGAAAAGATCTATATGGCTCATCTCAAGACACCGCAGGCACGCGAGGAGATGGATGAGCTGGCGGCGCTGGTGACGAAGTCCGGACCGGTCTGCATCCTTTGCTACGAGCGCGACCACGAACACTGTCATCGGCGCTGGATCGCCGAGATCATCGAGGAGCGCGAAGGTGCCAAGATTCAGAACCTGCTGCCGTCGCAGCTTTGAAGCCGCGCGACGATCTCACAGCAGTTTTTTTCAGATTATTACTTATCCACACTGGACGTAGGCTTATCCCCAAGATAATCTACCTTAAGTTGTATTTTTATGTTGTGTTTCTGTTGCGTTGGGTGGGGGCTCGATGCGTTGGGGACTGGCGTTACGCGCATTATGCGTTGCAGCGGCCGCATATTCCTGCGGCGTAGCCTCGGCTCAGGATGTCGGCGAGATCGATACGACGATCGAGCCGGCATCCGGCTCATCGAGCTTTTGGTCGTCCCTGTTCGACACGCGTATCAAAAAACGGCGCGCCTTCGATTTTCTCTCCGGAGGCATGCCGGACCGCCTGATGTATTTCGGTGGTGTCGATGCGTCGCATTGGAGCCTCGGTGCCTATGGCGGCCTGCAATGGGCCCCCGCCGGCCTCAACAAGGATGGCTTCATCCTGCGTTTCTTTCTGTCGGAAAACCTCGAACGCTACACGACAGGCACGCGCTCCGACTACACCCAGATCAGCCGCGCGGCGATCCTGCCGGGCTACCTCATCCGAAGCGGCAATCTGGAAGTTCAGCTATTGGCTGGCCTCGATATGGAAGCCGACTATTTTTACCACGATCAGCGCCGCTCCCGGCTTCGCGCGATGCTCGGCGCGCGGGGCACGATGGATGTCTGGTGGGAGCCGACACGCGAGCTGATGCTGCAATATGCCATCTCTGGCACGACCATCGATACTGGCTATACCACACGCATTGCAGCCGGTTGGCGCCTGTTCGATTTGTTCTGGATCGGCCCGGAGGCAGCACTGTCGAACGACTATTTCAGCCGACAGACCCGGATCGGCGGCCATCTTACTGGCTTGCGCACCGGTCCTTACGAATGGTCATTCGCCGCGGGACATGTGCGGGACAATTTCGAGCGCCAGGGCGTCTATGCGCGCTTCGGCATGGTCATGCGACCGCCCCGCGCGCCATTCTTCGAGAACTGACGCAGCACTCAGCCCAAGCGCCAGATAGCCTGCGGCAGGTCATAGCCGCGGATCGGCACATCGCCGAGCAGCTCCGCATCGCTGCAAGTGTCGCCCAAGGCGTCGCGTATGGAAGCAGAGATCAGCAGTTGCGAGCCGAACTGTTTGTTGAGCGCCTCAAGCCGAGCCGCGAAGTTCACGGTATCGCCGATGACGGTGTATTCCTTGCGACGCGGGGAGCCAACGTTGCCGGCAATCACGGCCCCAATATGAAGCCCGATGCCGATGCGCAGGGGCCATTCGCTGTCCTGATTGCTTTGCTCGACAGCTATGAGCATCTCGCGTGCCGCCTGCACGGCGCAATGCGCCGCATTCGGATCCTCAATGGGCGCTCCGAACAGCGCGAGAAATCCGTCACCGAGAAACTTGTTCACGATCCCGGAATGTCGATCCAGCACCTCGACCAATAGAGCAAAGGTCTCGTCGAGCCGATCCACCACCTCGCGGGGCGAATGCACACGGGTCGCTGCGGTAAAGTTACGGATATCGACGAACATCACCGCGACCTGACGCATCTCGGTCGTGGAGTTCGTTCCCGACGCCAGCAACCGCTCCACAACTTGCGGCGAAACATGTTGACCGAACAGATTGGTGACACGATCGCGCGCCGAAGTTGCCGCGATGCTCGCCTCGAACTGGCGACGGAGTTGCAAGCCGACGGCGCCTGCAAGAATACCGCAGAGCAGGACCATGGCGCTGCGGATAAGCTGAAACGCAAAATCCGGCGCGGGTTCGGAAGCGAATTGCACCGGGTGATACAGCATGGCCAACGCGAGCATCTGGGCGGCCGCGACAAAGCCGGTAAACGTCGACAGCCAGAAATCGAGCCGAAGCGTGGATAGAATGATGAAGATGAAATAGGACAAAGGCGCCGCAAATGCCAACGCCGCCGCCGGCCCCATCCAGCCCATATGGAGATGCAGTGCGGCCGTCGGAATGCTGGTCTCGATGAGTGCGCTCAGATAGCGCCGTCCCTGCGCAATATCCTGCCCTGCGGCGATGCGCTGATTGACCTTGTAAAGAACGAAGAACTCGAACAGCAGCAGCGGGCCCGTGATCATAAAAGACGATTTAAGATCGAACTGGCCATTGGATATGCGCGCGAAGCTCGATGGCGCCAGCAGATAGGCGATGGACAGCGACAGCGTCACGATCGCCACGGTGCCAATGACCGTCTTGACCCGCAACCGTTCGGTCAACAGCATCTCGCGGCTCAGCGCCTTGCGAAATTCGCGAACGGACGGATCGGCGTCGGTGGCAGACTTCAGAAGTGTCCGGAAAAATTGAATCATTGCAGCAGTCTAGCTGCCGCAGGCCCATTGAACGAGATATTTGTCGGGGAGCTCTAGCCCTTGGCGTCGCAGGCCCAGGCGCGGATGACACATTCCTTACCGCCGTAGTCATAGCATTTCTTGGTCGCCTGGTTCAGCGAACTCGAAATACGGGGCGCCACGGCATAGCCGTGTGCGCCGCAGGGATTCTTCATATCCACGGCGAAGGCGGCACAGGCACGGTTCATCGTTACGGTCGTGCATTCGCCCTTGCACTGCTTTTTAGCGGCCGCCAGCGCCGCCCCCTGCGCCGGATAGTCGAAGGCCTGGCCATAGGCACCGCACTTGCCCACGGCGAGGGCACCAGCGGCCGAAGCCACGTCCATGGCACCGACGCTCATCAACAAGGCAACGGCGAGAATCGCGCGACGACACGCGGCAACAAACAGTGACAATTTCCCCTCCCCCGAGGTCGATCGAGGCAGACGCTAAAGGAAGGGCGTTTCAACTTGGTGAACGAAAGTGCAATGCGGCGGCCCGCCGCGTACGCCATGCGTTAGCCGCTCCGCGCGTCTTCCAGCGCCTGCGGTGTATCGATATCGAGGAAGGCGCCGTGACCTTCGACCGCCACATCGGCAACGGCTTCGGCGTGCTTCATGATCAGGTGCCGAGCGCCGATATCGCCGTCCAACGTCATCAACTCATTGAAGAAGCGCCGAGACCACAACACGGGATTACCGCGACGGCCCTCGCTTACAGGGACGACGATGAGGTTGCCGCGATCCGGCGCGAAGGCTTCGATCAACCGGTCGATCAAGCGGGCATCGATCAGCGGCATGTCGCCGAGACAGACCACGGCTCCATTGGCATCGGCCGGGACCGCCGCGATGCCGGCTTTCACCGAACTGGCAAGGCCATCAGCAAAATCAGGGTTGTAGACGAACGTGACTTTGAGTCCGGCCAGCGCCTTCTCGACCTCCGGCGCCTGATGACCTGTCACCACCGTTACGCTCGACGCTTTCGATGCGATCGCCTGTTCGGCGACTATCCGGACCAATGCCTTGCCGTTGAGTTCGGCGAGCAACTTGTTCGGCCCCCCCATCCGGGTCGAACGACCGGCGGCCAGAATAACGGCGGCGACGTTGCTGTTGCCATCGCTGCCGACGGGCACGCGCGGTTGCGGCCGGGTGACGATTTCCATCAGCAAACCGCCGACGCCCATGCCTGTGAGATCCGAACGCGTGACCTTGAGGCCGGCCAGCAGCCGCATCAACACCCAGTCGAAGCCGTTCTCAACTGGGGAGCGCGCACAGCCCGGCGCACCCAGCACCGGCACGTTGCCGGCCCTGCCGATCAACAGCAGATTGCCGGGATCGACCGGCATGCCGAAATGTTCGATGGCGCCGCCGATTTGCTCGATCGCCGACGGAATGACGTCACGGCGGTCGGCAATGGCCGAGGCGCCGAACACAATCACCAGCTCGGCGCCGAGCCCGAGCAATTCCTTGATTGTCTTTGCCAGCACCTTCTCGTCGTGCGGCACGCGGCGCTCGGCAATGATCTTCGCGCCCGCCGGCGCAAGGCGCTCCTCGGTGACACGCAGAGTCTTGTCGATCACCTTCGGCGACAGCCCCGGCAACAACGTCGAGACGATGCCGACTTTCTTGACCGTGTAAGGCGCGATCCGCATTGCGCCGCCCGAGGCCGCCTGGACGGCCGCGTCGCGCAGCGTACCGGCGACGCCGAACGGGATCAGCTTGACGGTCGCGATCATTTCGCCTTCGACCACCGGCTTGTAGGCCGCCAGCGTTGCGAAGGTGATGGCTTCATCGACGGCATTGATGCGATCGACGATGGCGCGATCGACGACCAGCACGCCCGGCGTCCCCGCAAACAGATTGGCGCGGCCCGTGAAGGCACGCTCGACATTAACGCCCTCGCCCGCCACCGCCCGCGCGATACTGGCTGCAGCGACGTCTTCGGACACATCGCCGTCCTCGAGACGCACGACCACGACATCCTTGACGCCCGCGCCGGTCAGCGCTGCGACTTCAACGGGACCGATAGTGGTGCCCTTCTTGAGAACGAGCGAACCCTGACGCAGCGTATGGACGGTCACGCCGCCAAGTGCATCCGCCGGACTGGCGGGACCGAACTTCATGGGTTGCTCACTTTGGACAATTCCGCGGGTATCGTCTTGGGCATGCGCAGTTCGGCGGTGATCTCGGCCATGATCGAGACCGCGATCTCCGATGGCGAAACAGCACCGATATTGAGACCGATCGGCGCCTTGATCCGCGCGAAGTCAGCCTCGCTGACGCCCTGCGCCTTCAGCCGGTCGCCGCGCTTCGCGTGAGTCTTTCGCGAGCCCAGCGCGCCGATATAGAAGCAGTTCTTCTCGAACGCGTGCAGCAGCGCGGGATCGTCGATCTTCGGATCATGGGTCACGGCGACAAAGGCTGTGTAATGATCGATGTTGAGGCCCGGCAGCGCCTCTTCGGGCCATTCGGCGATCAGCTTCACGTCCGGAAAACGCTCTGCGCTGGCAAAGGCTGTGCGCGGATCGACCACCGTCACATCGTAATCCAGCGACCGCGCCAGCGGCGCCAAAGCCTGGCTGATATGGACAGCGCCGATGATCACGAGCCGTGCAGTGGGCGCATAGACGTTGAGAAACAGCTTCTTGCCGTCGAATTCAACCATCGCGCTCTTGCCCATGCGGAGCTGCTTCTCGAGCTCGGCATGCAGCGGATCGGCGCCGAAATCGGCAGCCTTCACCAGGCGTTGTGTTCCGTCGGATATATCGGTGATCAAAATAACGGGGCGCCGAGCGACGCGTTCCGTGTTCAGGGTGGCAAGTGTCTCGGCTTTCACGACTGACCAACCTTCTCAACGAACACGCGAATGGTGCCGCCGCAGGACAAGCCGACATTCCACGCAGTCTCATCGGCCACGCCGAATTCGAGCAATTTGGGCTCACCACTCGCAATCACATCGAGCGCCTCGGTGACCACGGCGCCTTCAACGCAACCGCCGGAGACCGAGCCCAGGAAGGTGCCGTCGTCATTGATGACGAGATTCGAGCCTGCGGGACGCGGCGCCGACCCCCACGTCTCAACCACGGTGGCCAGCGCCACGCCGTGCCCGGCCTTCTGCCACGCCTCGGCAGCCTGCAGGATGTCTTCATCGCGATTGAGCATGGAAGCCTCTCTTAAGCTGCGGGCCGGATCAGGCTGCGGTGATGGACCGGAGGCGCCGATGACAGCGCCTTGATCAGTCCGTCGATCGAACTCAAATTATGCACCGGGCGGAATTCGTCAACGTGCGGGAGCATCATTTTGATGCCCTGCGCTTTCGGCTCGAAGCCGTCGAAGCGCAATAGCGGGTTGAGCCAGATCAGCCGCCGGCAGGAGCGATGCAGCCGGTCCATCTCGAAGGCCAGTTGCGAATCCGCCTCCCGCTCCAAACCGTCGGAAATTAGCAGCACGATGGCCCCTTGGCCGAGCACGCGGCGCCCCCACAGCTTGTTGAAGTTGTGCAGCGACGCGGAAATGCGCGTGCCGCCGGCCCAGTCTTCCACCGAGGCCGAGCACGAGGCCAGCGCCTCGTCGGGATCGCGCGAGCGCAGCGCCCGCGTCACATTGGTCAGCCTTGTGCCGAACAGGAAGACCGAGACGCGCTTGCGGGCGTCCGTAATGGCATGAAGGAAGTGCAGGAACAGCCGGGTATATTCACTCATCGAGCCGGAGATATCGAGCAATGCGACAATCGGCGCCGGCTTATCGATCAGGCCTAGCCTGCGGATATCGATGATGTCGCCGCCCGTGCGCAGGCTACCGCGCAACGTGCGCCGCAGATCGAGCCGCGCGCCGTGCTTGTCCGGCTGGGTGCGGCGCGTGCGCAATTCAGCTTGCGGCAGCCGCATATTGGCGATGGCGCGCGTGACCTCGGCGATCTCCGCTGCGCTCATCTGCGCAAAATCCTTCTTCTGCAGCACTTCGCGGTCGGAGACCGAGAGCCTGATCTCCTGCTCCTGCGGCGCCTCTCGCTCTGTGCCCTGCGCCGGCTGCGCCATCGCCTCCTGCACGCGGCGCGAGGCCGGCGGCGGCTTGCGCTTGGCATCGTCGGGCAGCGGCACCGAATCCAGCATCTGCTTCCATTCGTCGGCCGCACGGAAGAACAGATCGAAGGCCTGGGCAAACACCAGCGCATGCTCGTGGCGTTTGACGAAGATCGCTTCCAACGTCGTAAACACGTCAGCGCGCTTGCCGATCTCGATCATCTGCAAGGCATTCAGCGCATCGATCACCGCACCCGGCCCGACCGGAAGCCCGGCGGCGCGGAGCGCACGCGCAAAGCCGATGACATTATCTGCCATCTGGCCAGTCGGTGGGTTGAGATGGTCGATGGGCAAACCTAACTCCGTCGTTCCGGGGCGGGCGCGCCACTTGCGCGACCGAACCTCAGCCACTCCAATTGGAGTGGTGGGGAACCTCGATGTGTTCAACTACTTCGGGATTCCGGGTTAGCGTTCGGCTATCGCCGCCCGCGCCCCGGAATGACGAGTGTTAATCGCTCGTGGCTTCCTTGATCACCTTCGCCAGCGCATCGCCCTGCATGCGCTGGATATCGTCCTGATACTTCAACAGCGCGCCCAGCGTATCGCCCACCACCTGCGGCGTCAGCGAGCGGGCGTCGAGTTCGGTCAGCGCGGTCGCCCAGTCCAGAGTCTCGGCAACGCCCGGCGACTTGTAGAAATCCTGATCGCGCAGTGCCTGCACGAATCTCACCACCTGCTGCGAGAGCTTTGCGGAGATGCCTGGCACCCGCGACTTGACGATGGCGAGTTCGCGCTCGGCGTTGGGATAGTCGACCCAGTGATACAGACAGCGCCGCTTCAGCGCGTCGTGAATCTCGCGGGTGCGGTTCGATGTGACGATGACGATGGGCGGGGCCGGCGCCTTCACGGTGCCGAGTTCAGGAATGGTCACCTGAAAGTCGCTGAGGATTTCGAGGAGATAGGCTTCGAACGCCTCGTCCGCACGATCGAGTTCGTCGATCAGGAGCACCGGCGCGCCGTTGACGTCCGGCTCGAGCGCCTGCAGCAGCGGACGCTTGATCAGGTAGCGCTCGGCGAAGATGTCGCTGGCCAACTGATCGCGGTCGGTATCGCCGGCGGCCTCGGCCAGGCGAATCGCGATCATCTGCGACGCGCTGTTCCACTCGTAGACGGCAGAGGAGACGTCGAGGCCTTCATAGCACTGCAGCCGGATCAGCTTGCGGCCCAATGCTGCCGACAGCACCTTGGCGATCTCGGTCTTGCCGACTCCGGCCTCGCCTTCGAGAAACAGCGGCCGGCCCATTTTCAGGGACAGATAGGTGACTGTCGCCAGCGAGCGCTCGGCGAGATAGCCGCGCGATGTCAGCAATTCCAGCATGCCATCGACGGAAGTGGGGAGCGCCGATGGCTTAGTCATGAGAGAACCAATCCGGAAAAGTGCGGACCTGACAAATATCAGGCCCGGTTGTTGGCAGCTTCGACCGCACGCTTGGCCAGCACGCCGATCAGATGCGCCCGATATTCAGCGCTGCCATGGAGATCGCTGTTGAGGCCTTCGGCCGGCACCGTAAGCCCGTCCAGCGCCTTTGGCGAGAACCGCTTCTGCAATGCAGCCTCGAACTCCTCGACGCGGAACACACCATCCGAGCCCGCACCGGTGACGGTGACGCGCACGCCCGAGGGCAGACGCGCCACGAACACCCCGACCAGCGCGTAGCGCGAGGCCTGGTTGCGGAACTTGATATAGGCGGCCTTCTTCGGCACGGGGAAGGAGACCTTGGTAATGATCTCGTCGGCCTCCAGCGCGGTCGTGAACAAGCCCTGGAAAAATTCTTCCGGCTTCAGCTTGCGCTTGTTGGTGGTGATGGTGGCACCGAGGGCCATCACGGCTGCGGGATAGTCCGCAGTCGGATCGTTGTTGGCCAGCGAACCACCGATGGTGCCCTTGTGGCGCACAGCGGGATCGCCGATCAGGCCGGCGAGTTCGGCCAGTGCCGGAATGGCTTCGCCAACGATCGGCGATGCCGCGACGGCGGCATGCTTGGCGAGCGCGCCGATCACCAGCGAACGCCCCTTCATCTCGATGCCGTCGACACCCTCGATATGCGAGAGATCGATGATATGCGGCGGTGCCGCCAAACGCTGCTTCATGACCGGCACCAGCGTGTGACCGCCGGCGATCAGCTTGGCGTCCTCGTTCTTGATGAGGAGATTGGCGGCCTGCCGCACGGTCGACGGACGATGATATTTGAATTCGTACATGGGTGGGGATCCCTGATTCGCGGTGCGCGATTATCGTTGTGCGTCGTTATGCGAGATCGGACTTCGCCATCGCCTTGGCGCCGGCTGCGATCGACGCCACGATGTTCTGATAACCGGTGCAGCGACAGAGATTGCCTTCGAGTTCTTCGCGGATCAGGTGATCGCTGAGATCATGCCCCTTGCGATGCACGAGGTCGACCGCGGTCATGATCATGCCCGGGGTGCAAAAGCCGCACTGCAGGCCATGATGCTCGCGAAACGCCTCCTGCATCGGATGCAGCGGCGCACCGTCGGCGGCGAGGCCTTCGATGGTCTTCACCTCGTGACCGTCGGCCATGACAGCGAGCGTGGTGCAGGACTTCACGGCCTTGCCGTCGAGATGCACAACGCAGGCGCCGCATTGCGACGTGTCGCAACCCACATGGGTGCCGGTGAGCCGCAGATTCTCACGCAGAAACTGCACCAGCAATGTGCGCGGATCGATATTGCCGGTGACGGGATTGCCGTTCACGATCATCGAGATTTTGGCCATATGCACTCTCTTGGTCCGCGTCCCATTGCGTGGCGACACGGTCATTAAAATCATTCCAAATGCATAATATGGCCCATCCCGGCAATGAGCAACCTCAAGTCGGGACGGTCTCTGATGCGTTTTCCTGCGGTATCAAGCACACTTGATCACCGCTATCGGACGCTCCGGGCCTTAGCCCTGCACAGCCTTGGCGAAGTTCGCGAAGAACTCGTCGGCGATCTTCTTGGCTGAACCGTTGATCAGGCGCTGACCGAGCTGGGCCAGCTTGCCGCCGATCTGGGCTTCCACATTGTAGGTCAGGAGCGTGCCGCCATCCTTGTCGGTCAGGCCGACGACAGCACCGCCCTTGGCAAAGCCGGCCACGCCGCCCTCGCCTTCACCAGTGATCTTGTAGCCGTTGGGCGGATCGAGATCGCTCAGCGTGACCTTGCCCTTGAAGCGGGCGGAAACCGGGCCGACCTTGATCTTGGCGGTGGCACGAAAGCCGCCTTCCTCTGTGGTCTCGAGCTCTTCACAGCCCGGGATGCAGGCCTTCAGCACTGCGGGGTCGTTGAGCTTTCCCCATACCACTTCGCGGGGCGCGGCAAGCTGGACTTCACCGCTCATCGTCATGGCCATGGGTCTGTCTCCTGAATTTGTCGCCGTCCGGAATTGAGGCTGTCATCCCCAAGGGATTGCCCCCAATCCCAAGTAATGCACGGACGGCGCAAAGGAAAGACCGCCCGGCGGGATGGGGCGACGTCTATTCGCAGTGCAACAGGCGACGGTGGCAAGAAGATTGCGGGGGGATTGGCAGACTCTCGCCGGAATGGTTAGGGTCCCGCACAAATGAGCACATCCCTGTCCCCTCTGCTGGCGCCCTTGTTGTCGAGCCCCGCGATGCGTGCGGTTTGCGATGATACCGCCCATTTGCAGCATATGCTCGACTTCGAAGCCGCACTGGCGCGGGCCGAGGCCGCAGTCGGGGTGATTCCCGCCAGCGCGGTGGCGGCCATCGAGACCGCCTGCAAAGCCGACCAGTTCGATCTCGCTGCACTCGCCGAAGCAGCCACGCGTTCCGGCAATCTCGCCATCCCGCTGGTCAAGACGCTCACCGCCAAAGTGGCGAAAGCCGATGCCGAGGCCGCGCGCTACGTGCATTGGGGCGCCACCAGTCAGGACGTCATCGACAGCGCAACCATGCTCGGCCTGCGCGCCGCCATCGACGCCCTGCTCGCGGATCTCGACCGCGCCATTGCCGGCTTTGCAGCCCTGGCGATCAAGCACCGCAACACCGCTGTGGTCGCCCGCACCTGGTTACAGCACGCGCTGCCGATGCCGTTCGGGCTGAAGCTCGCCGAATATGCCTCGGCACTGCACCGCTCGCGCCTACGGCTGAAACGATTGCGCGCCGAAGGCCTCGCACTGCAGTTCGGCGGCGCTGCCGGCACGCTTGCTGCGCTCGGAGACAAGGGGCTCGTCGTTGCAGAGCAACTCGCCAAGGAATTGCAGCTGCCGCTCCCCGATGCGCCATGGCACACCCATCGCGACCGGATCGCCGAAGTGGCTTCCGTGTTGGCGATCCTGTCCGGCAGTTGCGGCAAGATCGCCCGTGACGTCTCGCTGATGATGCAGACCGATGTCGGCGAGGCGTTCGAGCCCTCCGGCGAAGGCCGAGGCGGCTCCTCGACAATGCCGCACAAGCGTAACCCTGTGGCATCAGCCTCTGCGCTTGGCGCCGCGACCATGGCGCCGAATCTCGCTGCAACGATCTTTGCCGCTCAGATCCAGGATCACGAACGCAGTGCCGGACCGTGGCACGCAGAATGGCCGACGCTGCCGACGCTCCTGCTGGTGACATCGGGCGCTCTTGCCGCCATTGTCGATATCGCCGAAGGACTCGAGGTCGACACCGAGCGAATGCGCCTCAATCTCGATGAAACCAACGGGCTCATTATGGCGGAAGCCGTGACCTTTGCGCTCGCCGAAAAGCTCGGCAAGAGCGACGCCCATCATCTGGTCGAGGCCGCCACCAAGCGCGCCGTCGCCGAGAAGAAACATCTGCGCGATATTCTCACGGCCGATCCCAAGGTCAATGCGCAGCTCAACGCCGCCGCCATCGCCAAACTGTTCGAGCCGATGGACTATCAGGGTGTCTCGCAAGCCCTGATCGACCGCCAGCTCGCCTCACTCAAGTAATAAAGAAACGCGGGAGACACACCATGCCCATGATCGACGCCGACGGCTGCCTGCTGAATGTCTCCGTGGAGGGCCGCGACAGCGGGCCGACGCTGATGATGTCGAACTCGCTTGGCTGCACCATGGCGATGTGGGAGCCGCAGATGCCGGCGCTGACAAAGCTGTTTCGCGTGATCCGCTACGATCGCCGCGGCCACGGCAAGTCCGGCATGAACGGCCCGACCTCGATGGAACGCTACGGCAAGGATGTGCTGGCGATCCTCGACGACCTCAACATCGATAAGGTGCACTGGTGCGGGTTATCGATGGGCGGCATGGTCGGCCAGTGGTTAGGCGCCAACGCGCCTGAGCGTTTCAACAAGATCATCCTGGCCAATACTAGCTGCTACTATCCGGATCCGACCAACTGGCATAACCGCATCAAGGCGGTGCGCGAGGGTGGCCTCAAAGCGGTGGCCGACGCCGTCATCGGCGGCTGGCTCACTGCCGACTTCCGCGAGCGCGAGCCCGAGACCACCGCGAAGATGAAGGCGATGCTGATCGCCTCACCGGTCGAAGGCTATCTTGCTGCCTGCGAGGCGCTGAGCACGCTCGATCAGCGCGCGCTGCTGCCCAAGATCAAGAGCCCAACGCTGGTGATCGCCGGCCGTCAGGACAACGCAACACCGGTTGCGGCTGGTGAACTGATCCGCAGCAACATCCCCGGCGCCAGCATGACGCTCTTGGATGCCGCACACATCTCGAACGTCGAACAGCCTTACGCCTTCACTGACGCCGTAGTCGGCTTCCTGACGCAGCGCTGAACGGAGACCTAAGATGGACGAGCAACAGCGCGCCGCCGAAGGCACCGCAAAACGCCGCAAGGTTCTCGGCAATGCCTGGGTCGACAAATCGGCCGCCGGCAAGAACGCATTCAATGCGGATTTTCTCGACCTAATCAGCCGCTACGCCTGGGGCGAGATCTGGACGCGGCCGCATTTCGACGACCGCACGCGCCGCGTATTGGTGATCGGCACTATGCTCGCGCTCGGCCAGTGGGACGAATTCCGCATGCATGTGCGCGCCGCCCTCACCGAAGGCGGCTTCACACCGGATGACATCAAGGAAATCCTGCTGCAGCAAGCGATCTATTGCGGCGTCCCGGCGGCCAATCACGCCACCAAGGAAGCCGGCGCGATTATTAAAGAGCTAGGGCTGGCCATTTAGGCGACCTTTTATTTAGGCGACCTTCTGTAAAAGCTCCGCGTCGTTGGCTGCCTTGCCCGGCTGCCCGGGATCGAGCTCCTGCGCCGCCTCGCGACGCAGCGGCGGCTCGATCGCCATCAGCACCGCGGTGCCCAGCAGCAGCAGCAATTCTGTGATGTGCAGCCGCATAGCGACGATCTCGCCGACCTTTGATGCCATGATCATGCTGGCGAACGAGATCACGCCGCCGATACCGAGCGCCATCATCAACGCCTCATCGCAGCCGCCCGTCTTGCGGATTTTCGGCCGTGTGATGAACACCAGGAATACCGTGAAGAAAGCAACCACCGTCAGCTTGCCGACGGCGAGCAGCCACGCATAGCGCACCGTGCCCATGCCGGAAAATTGCATGTAGTCGCTGAGAAACAGCGCCAGTGAAATATTGGGGCGCTCATAGAAGCCCTGGATCGGCGAGACCATGATGCGGAATGCAAAGATGGTCCAGGTCGGGATGAAATAGCAGGCGATCAGCGCGCCCGTGAACGTGCTGATCCGCCAAGTCTGAAACGTACCGGTCTGAAACGTGCCAGCCTGCAGAGTTCCACCCTGATGGGCTCCGGTCTGGTCTGCGCTGCTCTGATCCATCACGTCGTCCATCGCTCTGCCGGCGACTCGCAGGAGTCGCACGCCTGCGCCGACGTAACGCCCGTTCAATCAGACGGACAACGTAAACCAATTGGTAACCTTAATTCGAAAATTGCCGGGATAACGGCGGGGGGAATACGATCGGGACTTGCCAAACGAAAAGCCCCGCCTTTCGGCGGGGCCTTCCACATGGGTCGCTGAGAACGACCCAAATCTCGATTGATGTCTGCCTGACGGCCTATCTCTGGCCCTGCCGGCCCGGGTCCTGCTCGTGGTCGGGCTTCATTCCACCGCCCTGCTGCTGACCGGGCTTCTGGCCCTGCTGCCCGGGGTTCTGGCTCTGCTGGCCTGGCTTCTGCTGACCGGGCTTTTGCTGGTTCTGATTGGACATTCTTCAATCTCCTGTGTTGAACCATTCAACGCCCGACAACGTGCAGCCCCGATCTTCGTTTCGGTTCCCGCGTGATGATTGCAAGGCCGTTGCGCGGCGCAACTGTGACACCGGAACAGCCGCAAATAAGGCGCGGATTTGTGTGCGCTGCGGCGCAAGCGAACGGACGCCAATCGCCGCGAAAAACAGCATGTACAGGCTACTTTAGCCGCACCAGCCCCTGTTGCCGCCTCCAATGGCCGCTGTTAGAAAACGATACAACGACGCCATGATCCGGCTGCCGGATCATGGTGGCGCCTCACTCGAATTCGGCAGCGCATGGATTATTTCGCCCAGCAACTGATCAACGGACTCGTGCTCGGCTCCATCTATGGCCTGATCGCGATCGGCTACACGATGGTCTACGGCATCGTCGGCATGATCAATTTCGCCCATGGCGACATCTTCATGATCGGCGGCTTCATCGCGCTGATCACTTTTCTCATCCTGGTGTCGATCGGCCTTACCGCGGTGCCGGTGATCTTGCTGCTGGTGCTTCTGGTCTCGATGGCAATCACCTCGCTCTATGGCTGGACCATCGAGCGCATCGCCTATCGTCCCCTGCGCCACTCCTTCCGCCTCGCGCCGATGCTGTCGGCGATCGGCATGTCTTTCGTGCTGACCAATTTCTCGCAGGTCGCACAGGGCGCCCGCGTCAAGCCGGTGCCGCCGATCATCACCGGCGGCTACACGCTGCACGAAGGTGCCGACGGTTTCGCCGTACGCTTGTCCAACATCCAGATCATCGTCGTCATCACCACCATCGTGCTGCTGGCACTGTTCACCTGGCTGGTTGCGCGCACGCGCCTCGGCCGCGACATGCGCGCCTGCGAGCAGGACCAGACCATGGCCTCACTGCTCGGCGTCGATGTCGACCGCACCATCTCCATGACCTTCGTGATCGGCGCAGCCTTGGCTGCGGTCGCGGGCATGATGTACCTGCTCTATTACGGCCTCGTGGATTTCTTCATGGGCTTCGTCGCCGGCATCAAGGCCTTCACGGCCGCCGTGCTCGGCGGCATCGGCTCGCTACCTGGCGCGATGCTCGGCGGCTTGCTGATCGGCCTGATCGAGACATTGTGGGCCGCCTACTTCTCCACCGAATACAAAGATGTCGCCGCCTTTTCGATTCTGATCGTGGTGCTGATCTTCCTGCCGACCGGCCTGCTCGGCCGCCCCGAAGTCGAAAAAGTCTGACGGGATCCAAGTGGCAGCAACCGCATCACAAGCAAAGACTGCCCGCGGCCCGGACGCCGCATTCATCCTCAAGAAGGCTGTGATCTCCGCGCTGGTGGCGCTGGTGCTGTTCTCGCTGATGATCGGCATCCGAACCGAAGCCGGCTCCGACGGACAGCTGACCTGGTGGACCCGCTTCGGCGATCTCGCCGCGATGGTCGCCGTGGTGTTCGGCGGCAGTATCGTCATGGAGCTGCTGCGCCGCTGGTGGGGGCCGGTGGGTACTGCGCGCGTGATGCCGCCTTCGGCGACCAAGGCATTCTCCTTCGCCGGCCGTGCGCTGGTGCCGGCGCTGTTGATCTTCACCTTCCTCGTCCCCGTGATCTTTTACGACGAGCGCTACATCCTCGATCTCGGCATTCTCGTGCTGACCTACGTGATGCTCGGCTGGGGCCTCAATGTGGTTGTCGGCCTCGCCGGCCTGCTCGATCTCGGCTATGTCGCCTTCTATGCCGTCGGCGCCTATTCCTACGCGCTGCTGGCCACCAATTTCGGCCTGTCGTTCTGGATCTGCCTGCCGCTCGCCGGAATCCTCGCCGCGTTCTTCGGCGTGCTGCTCGGCTTTCCAGTCCTGCGGCTGCGCGGCGACTACCTCGCGATCGTTACCCTGGCCTTTGGCGAGATCATCCGCCTCGTCATCATCAACTGGCAGACGCTGACCGGCGGTCCCAACGGCATCTCCGGCATTCCGCGCCCAACCATGTTCGGCATTCCGCTGACGCCCGGCGATGACGGCCTCGCTGTCCTCCTTCGCATCGAGTTCTCGCCGACCCACCGTATCGTCTTCCTGTTCTATCTGATCCTCGCCCTCGCACTGCTCACCAACTGGGTCACCATCCGCCTGCGCCGCCTACCGATCGGCCGCGCCTGGGAAGCGCTGCGCGAAGACGAAGTTGCCTGCCGCGCGCTCGGTATCAACACAACGACGACGAAGCTCACCGCCTTTGCCACCGGCGCCATGTTCGGCGGCTTCGCCGGCGCGTTCTTCGCGACCCGTCAGGGCTTCATCAGCCCGGAATCCTTCACCTTCCATGAGTCGGCGCTGGTGCTGGCCATCGTCGTGCTCGGCGGCATGGGCTCACAGCTCGGCGTAGCGCTCGCAGCGCTGGCGATGATCGGCGGTTTCGAACTGTTCCGCGGGCTCGAGCAATTCCGCATGTTGGTATTCGGCGGCGCCATGGTGCTGCTGATGATCTGGCGCCCGCGCGGCCTGATCGGCCACCGCGCTCCCACCGTCTTTCTCGAACGCAATACGGCAATCTCGTCCGACCTCGTCAAAGAGGGACACGGATGAACATCAACGACATCCTCAGCGTTGAAAATCTGACGATGCGCTTCGGCGGCATCGTGGCCGTCAACGATCTCTCCTTCACCGCCGAGCGCGGCAAGATCACTGCGCTGATCGGCCCCAACGGTGCCGGCAAGACCACCGTCTTCAATTGCATCACCGGCTTCTACAAGCCGACATCCGGCACCATCAAGCTGCGCCACAGCGACGGTGAATGGCGGCTGGAGCGACTGAACGATTTTCGCATCTCCAAGATCGCGAAGGTTGCGCGCACCTTCCAGAATATCCGGTTGTTTCCCGGGATGACCGCACTGGAAAACCTGATGGTGGCGCAGCACAACACGCTGATGCGCGCCTCGGGCTTCACGTTTCTCGGCCTGTTTGGCGTGCCCAGCTATCGCGCCGCAGAGAGAGCCGCGATCGATCTCGCGCGCTACTGGCTCGATCAGATCGGCCTATTGGAGCGCGCCGACGATGCCGCCGGCAACCTGCCCTACGGCGACCAGCGCCGCTTAGAGATCGCGCGCGCGATGTGTACCGAACCGGCATTGCTGTGCCTCGACGAGCCGGCTGCCGGCCTCAATGCACGCGAAAGCGCCGCGCTCAATGAATTGCTGCTGAAGATCCGCGCCGAGCACGGCACCTCGATCCTGCTCATTGAGCACGACATGTCGGTGGTGATGGAGATCTCCGACCACATCAACGTGCTCGACTATGGCGTGAAGATCGCCGACGGCACGCCGCAGCAGATCCGCGACAATCCCAAAGTCATCGCCGCCTATCTCGGTGCCGACGAGGAAGAAGCTATCGCAGTGATGGAGGGCGAGACGTGAGCGCCGCCCCCATGCTCGCCGTCACTGGCCTGCACGCATCCTATGGCAAGATCGAAGCGCTGAAAGGCGTCGATCTCGACATCAAGCGTGGCGAGATCGTCGCACTGATCGGTGCCAATGGCGCCGGCAAGTCGACACTGATGATGACGATCTTCGGCAAGCCGCGGGCGCGCGCTGGCGCAATCATCTATGACGGCATTGATATCACCGATCTACCGACCCACGAGATCGCGCGCATGCGCATCGCGCAATCACCCGAAGGCCGCCGGATTTTCCCGCGTATGAGCGTGGCGGAAAATCTGCAGATGGGCGCCGACGTCAATGAGAGCAATCCTGCCGAGCGCGCCGTCAGCCTCGACAAGGTGTTGACGCTGTTTCCGCGCCTCAAGGAGCGCATGACCCAGCGTGGCGGCACGCTGTCCGGCGGCGAGCAGCAGATGCTGGCCATCGGCCGTGCGCTGATGAGCCGCCCACGCCTTCTGCTGCTCGATGAACCCTCGCTGGGTCTGGCACCGCTGATCGCCAAGCAGATTTTCGACGCGATCCGCGTGCTCAACAAGCAGGACGGCCTGACCGTGCTGATCGTCGAACAGAACGCCAATCACGCGCTGCGTCTGGCCCATCGCGGCTACGTCATGGTCAACGGGTTGATCACCCTGTCAGGCACCGGCGCCGAATTGCTGAAGGCCCCGGAAATCCGCTCCGCCTATCTCGAAGGCGGCCGGCACGGCTGACGGATCGATATGCTTCATCGCATGACGATCGAACACGTAGAGCGATGCAAACAATCGACACTATTCTGAAGGTAGAATGATGCGCCAATCGCGATACTGTCACGGCGTCGCGTTTGTCTGCATTCGAACGGAACACGGGGACTTCCTATGAAATTCATCAAACTCATCGGCCTGACGGCGGGTGCTTCGATTGCGCTGGCGTCCGTTGCACTGGCACAGGATATTCCTGTCGCCGTCGCATCATCGATGACCGGCAGCGAATCAGCGTTCGGCCGGCAGTTCAAGAATGGCGCCGAACTCGCCGTCGCCGATATCAACGCCGCCGGCGGCCTGCTGAACAAGAAGCTGGCGCTGCAGGTCGGCGATGACGCCTGCGATCCCAAGCAGGCGCGCTCGATCGCGGAGAAATTCGCCAGCGCGCGCATTCCGTTCGTCGCCGGTCACTATTGTTCGTCGTCGTCGATCCCGGCGTCGGAAGCCTATGCCGACGGCAATGTGCTGCAGATCTCGCCGGGCTCGACCAATCCGCTGTTCACCGAACGCAAGCTCGCCAATGTGCTGCGCGTCTGCGGCCGCGACGATCAGCAGGGTTTTGTCGCCGGCGAGTACATTGCCAAGAACTACAAGGGTAAGAATATCGCGATCCTGAACGACAAGACGACCTATGGAAAAGGCCTCGCCGACGAGACCAGGAAGGCGCTCAACAAGGCCGGCGTTACCGAGAAGATGTTCGAGAGCTACAACAAGGGCGACAAGGATTTTAATGCGATCGTCTCGCGCCTGAAGCGCGACAATATCGATCTGGTTTACGTGGGCGGCTATCACCAGGAAGCCGGCCTCATCGTGCGCCAGATGCGCGACCAGGGCCTCAAGACGGTGCTGATGGCGGGCGACGCCATCAACGACAAGGAGTTCGCCTCGATCACCGGCCCGGCTGCGGAAGGCACGCTGTTCACCTTCGGCCCCGACCCGCGCAACAAGCCGACCGCCAAGGCGATCGTCGACCGCTTCAAGGCCAAGAACATCGATCCCGAGGGCTACACGCTCTACACCTATGCGGCATTCCAGGTCTGGTCGCAGGCCGTCGCCAAGGCCGGCACCACTGACACCAAGAAGGTGATCGACACGATCAAGGCCGGCGAATGGGACACCGTGCTCGGCAAGCTGGCCTTCGACGCCAAGGGCGACATCAAGGCCATCGACTACGTCGTCTACAAGTGGGATGCCAAGGGCGACTACGCCGAACTGAAGCAGTAACCCTTGTAGAGCCGCACTTCTCCGCGCGTAGGAGAGGTGCGGCTCGGCTCGCGAAAGCGCTTGCGACGACCTGCCGCAGTCGGAGTCACAGGCAGGCTGTCTGCGGCCGAAAATTGCCGATGACTCGGCATCAAAATAAGTTGAGAATGATCCTATCGTTCGGGCGGCCGATTGCGTTTGTGGCCGAAAACTCTTTGCGAGGATCATCCCCATGAAACCATTGAATGTAATCGGCCTAGCCTTTGCCGCGTCGCTGCTCTCAACCGCAGCTTTTGCGCAGGACATCAACGTCGCGGTCGCCGGCCCGATGACGGGCGGCGAATCGGCCTTCGGCCGCCAGATGAAGAACGGCGCCGACCAGGCTGTGGCCGACCTCAATGCCGCTGGCGGCGTGCTCGGCAAGAAGCTGGCGCTGCAGGTCGGTGACGATTCCTGCGATCCCAAACAGGCCCGCTCGATCGCCGAGAAGTTCGCAAGCTCCAAGGTGCCGTTCGTCGCCGGCCATTTCTGCTCGTCGTCGTCGATCCCGGCGTCCGAAGCCTATGCCGACGGCAACGTGCTGCAGATCACGCCGGCTTCGACCAACCCACTGTTCACCGAACGCAAGCTCGCCAATGTGCTGCGCGTCTGCGGCCGTGACGACCAGCAGGGCCTCGTTGCCGCCGACTACATTGCCAAGAACTTCAAGGGCAAGAACGTCGCGATCCTCAACGACAAGACCACTTACGGCAAGGGTCTCGCCGACGAGACCAAGAAAGCGCTCAACAAGGCCGGCTTCACCGAAAAGATGTTCGAGAGCTACAACAAGGGCGACAAGGACTTCAACTCGATCGTCTCGCGCCTGAAGCGCGACAATATCGACCTGGTTTATGTGGGCGGCTATCATCAGGAGGCTGGCCTCATCCTGCGCCAGATGCGCGACCAGGGCCTCAAGACCATATTGATGGCCGGCGACGCCATGAACGACAAGGAATTCGCCTCCATCACCGGCCCCGCGGCAGAAGGCACGCTGTTCACCTTCGGCCCCGACCCGCGCAACAAGCCGACCGCGAAGGCGATCGTCGAGAAGTTCAAGGCCAAGAACATCGATCCGGAAGGCTACACGCTCTACACCTATGCGGCGTTCCAGGTCTGGTCGCAGGCCGTTGCCAAGGCCGGCTCCACCGACACCAAGAAGGTGATGGATGTGATCAAGGCCGGCGAATGGGACACCGTACTCGGCAAGATGGCGTTCGACGCCAAGGGCGACATCAAGGCGATCGACTACGTCGTCTATAAGTGGGACGCCAAGGGCAACTACACCCAGATCGACGCGAAGGGAACCTGAGGCGCTTTTCTAACCTCTCCCCGCCCCGGCGAAGTGAAGCTTGCCAGGCGGGGCGAGGTAAAGAAAGCCTCACCCAAAATTCTGCAACACTGGAAATGTCTCCAGCAGCCAGATGCCGGCATTGGACACCATGCTGTCCGGAGTCCGGACTGATCTAGCTGTGCCGCGCAGGACGATCGCGACATCCATCCAGAAACAGCCTGACGGCGGCGGTGACACGCTCGCGCAGCTCCTTCTCCGATTTGACGATCTTGCCGCTGAGGACCATGGCTCGCACAGGGCCATCGGCCACCGCGTAGACGAACTGCTCGGCGATGAAGCTGGCATCCCCTGATCGTATCTGTCCGTCGCGCATGGCGTTGGTGAAAATGCCGGCGATCTGCTCTCGCACGTGAACGCCAGTCCCGTGATAGGCAGACGCCAGCTCCGGGAATTGATGTGCTTCGGCCATCACCAGCCTTTCAAGCGCGATGGCCGCCGGCGCGAGCGCGCGTTTTGAAAGCTCCAGTCCGAGTTTGACCAAGGTCGCTTCGATCGGACCGTCGCGATTGGAGTCGGTGACGGCCGGCTTGAGAAGATCATTCGTCCCCTTCCGGATCACCGCCGCATACAGCGCTTCCTTGGAGGCAAAGCGGGCATAGAAGGTCTGCTTCGAGATCCGCGCTGTCGCCGCGATCAGATCGACGCTGATCGCCTCGAAACTCGACTCCAGGAAGAGCCCTCTCGCCACCTCAACGATGTGGTCGGTAATGCGCCCAGCCTGTTCCTTCGTCGGCCGCCCGCTGCTTCGCGGCGCGGCTTTGCTCGGCTTGGCCTTGGCAACAGTCATCTTGGCTTTCTCTCCGGGCATTCTCTGCACGCTTCCCGACTGCTTTTACCACCCGGCCCGCGCAATCGATCATTCGATTTCACCGCATATAGGCTTGCGACGGCGCACGGTAGAGTATAAATAGTACGGTATCGTTTGATTAATCTTGTAGAGGTAACGAAAGAGCGGCAGCCCTCGCGGGAATACGGGCTCCAGCGCTTTTCGTGATCCGAGGACCAGATATGAGACAGATGACATTGGTTTCCCGAATAGTTGTGCGTGCCGTTATCGCCGTGAGCCAGATGGCTCTCGTCGGCCCCGTCGCGGCAGCACCAGCCGATCCGAGCGGCACATGGCTCACAGAAGATGGCCGCGCGCGCATACGCATTGAACGCTGCGGATCGAAGCTGGAGCAGATTTGCGGCTATATCGTCTGGGCCACAGAGCCCAACGACGCGAATGGGCAACCACTCAAAGACCTGAACAATCCGGACAAGACGAAGCAATCCCGACCCATTCTCGGTCACCAATTGATCATGGGCCTGAAGCTCAACCCGGCGGGGCGCTTTGAAGGCCAGATCTACAATGCAGAGAACGGCAAATCCTACGAGATCTCGCTGTGGCGTGAGGCGATCGACCTGAAGGTCAAGGGCTGCATGATGTCGATTTTCTGCGCCACGCAGACCTGGATTCAAACCACGAATGCCGTGCCCGGACAGTTGGTGGGCATGACAGGCGATCCGAACGGCCCCAAGGCCGATAAAGAGTGGATGCAGACGACCCAAGCAAAACCGGCGACAGCGACACGCGCCAGCAAATAGCGGCTGCGGAGCTTCCGATACCACGTCGTATCGGTGCGGCCGCCTTCATCACATTGACCCAAAATATCTAAACTGGAGCTTGAGATGTACACATTCTCGCGGGTGGACCGTCTGGCGGTCCTCGCGTTCTGCGCTGCCTTGGCGGGGTGCGCGAGCATAGCGCCGGTGCCCTATTCGGATGTCGCTTCGTCATCCCAACTGGCACCGAATCCGTCCGATACGTCCGGCCGTATTCCGTATCGTTACTCCACCACCGTGGACTGGCGCTCCTACAACAAGGTCATCATCGAACCGATCGTGATCTACCGGGGTCCGGACCAGCAATTCGGCGACATGACCGAAGAGGACAAGGCATCGCTTGCGCGCACCATGCGGGCGCGGTTCGCGGAGAAGCTGGGCAGCCGCTTCGCGCTCGCCAATCAGCGAGCGCCGAACACACTGCGCGTGAGGCTGACCCTGACCGGCGCAGTCAAGACCACGCCGGTGCTCGGCACCCTGTCGCGGATCGACGTCGGAGGCCTCATCTACAACGGCGTGCAGGCGGCCCGCGACGGCGAGGGATCGATGACGGGCTCGGTCATCTATGCCGTCGAGATCTTCGATGCCTCGACCTCCCGCCTGCTCAGCGCATTCGTCACCAAGCAATATCCGAAGCCGACCAACATCAAGGCAACCGTCGGACCACTGACTGCGGCAGAAACCGGGATCGACCAGGGCGCAGATGCGCTGATCGCACAAATGAGATGATGCCACGTCGTATCGGCTTCGGCCCTGTCGCGTGATCAGAACAGCGCTGCACGGGAGCACGATTTCATCCGCTACCAACAAATCGTCGGGTCTCGATAACGACGACATGCCGATGACCAAGAGCCAGCCTCGCAGCCAGGCTCTTGGTCAGATCACGGCTCGATGCAGATTGACAGTAATCAGCCATGGATCAGCTTGAACAGATCAGAAATGATAGTTCACGCCGACGGTGATCGTTTGGAATTTCTGGGTGCGATCCGGCAAGTTATCCTTTTTGAGATCCCTGTAGAGATCGGTGTAAAGATATTCGACCTTGGCCGACCAGTTCTGCCGAAAAGCCCATTCAACGCCGCCGCCCGCGGTCCAGCCAATGCGCATCTTGTCGATCCCGGAGTCCTTCACCTCTCCGAAAGCCATGCCGCCGGTGCCGTAGACGAGCAGATGTGAATCCATGAACGTGACGCCCGCACGACCGCGGCCCGTCCCGTAGAATGGCAAACTCACTTCGTTGATGCCATTGCGGCTCGTCTTGAGACCCGAAGCCATGAAGTCGTTTTCGATGCCGACCACGAACCGCGACGAGACCTGATAATTGTAGCCGACCTGAAGGCCGCCAACGACGCCATCGGCCTTGCTGCCGTTCGTTCCCAGATAGCTGTTGAAAGCGTCAGTACCGCTGAAACCGCCCCCCACACTGGCGCCGGCGTAGAAGCCGGTCCACGAAAAGGCTGGTGGCAGCGCCGGCGCATAAACCGGATCGGCCTTGCGATACGGCAGATCCGCCGCATGCGCGGCGCCCGCGGCAAGGGCGACCGCCAGGACCAAAGCAGAAGTCGTCTTCCAGTTGTTTATCGAATTTTCGAGGGTCATGGACCCGGTCTCCCCACATTGCTGATCACCCAAGCCCGAAAATGACCGCCGGTCATTAATCAAACTATATCGTACTATTAATCTCAGCCATCTGAGACTGCAAGCCGAAATGCAAGGCATCGGATGATCGAAGCGCAATTCGGTCAGAGGTCGCGTCGTCAGCCCTGCCGGGCGCCGAAGCCGTCCGATGCATCACGATGGATTACATTCCGCAGCGGACGAGACATCGCTTCCCGATCACCGCGCACCCACGCGCGACGGAAGGCTGACGCCGACGGCACGGCCACGCCGAAGCTCGGCACGCTGTCGGCATTCGATATCGGGGATCTGGTCTGAAACGGTGCGCAGGACGCCGTGATGGCGAGGGACCGATGACAGGTTCGGCGAACGACGCGCTAGCCGAAATTCTGCAGCGCGGGAAACGTCTCAAGCAGCCAGATGCTGGCATTCGACACGGCGCCGGTGAGAAACGCGATGCCGGTGATCACCATCAACACGCCCATCGCGCGCTCGACGTAGACGAGATGCTTCTTCATGCGCGCGAACACGCTGGAGAATTGCTCAACCATGAAGGCCGCCAGCAGGAACGGAATGCCGAGGCCGAGGGAATAGACCGCGAGCAGGCCAGCGCCCTTGGTCACCGTTGCTTCTGCCGCCGCCACCGACAGGATCGCCGCAAGGATAGGTCCGATGCACGGCGTCCAGCCAAACGCGAAAGCCAGACCCATCACATAGGCGCCCCACAGGCCGACCGGCCTGGGCATGCTCAGACGTCCCTCGCGCATCAGCAGCCCGATGCGCGTGAGCCCGAGAAAATGCAGGCCCATCAGGATGATCAGGATGCCGGCAACGATTGACAGCTCCGCCGCATAGGAGCGGACCACGCTGCCGACCAGGCTGGCGCTGGCGCCGAGCGCCACGAACACCGTGGAGAAGCCCAGCACGAACACGGCTGCCGAGATCATCACCGCACGCCTGGAGGCCGCTTCCTGCTCGTCATTAGCAACGTGCTCGATAGTCGCGCCCGTGAGGTAGATGAGATAGGGCGGCACCAGCGGCAGCACGCAGGGCGATAGGAATGAGACAATGCCGGCAATCAATGCGGCGGGGATCGTGACATCGGAGATCATGCGGCTAGATGCACCGCTGACATGACGGGATGCAAGCGGGATGGATCAAATGCCCGCCACTTCCGGCTGTTGTGATCACGCGTGATCGTTGACCGGGCAGCCTTGCTGCGGTCTGGTCGGGCCAAGAGGGAACCGCCATGAAGAACCTGCTCACCGATATCCCCGGCGTTCGCGTCGGCCACGCGGACGACGCCCAACTGGCCTCCGGCGTCACCGCCATCCTGTTCGACAAGCCAGCCGTGGCCTCCGTCGACATCCGCGGCGGCGGACCGGGCACGCGCGAAAGCGCCCTGCTCGATCCTGTGAACACTGTGGATGCCATCCACGGCCTCGCGCTGGCCGGCGGCTCGGCCTTCGGCCTCGAAGCCGGCGGCGGCGTACAGGCCTGGCTCGCCGAACAGGGCCGCGGCTACCAGATCGGCAATGCCGTTATCCCCATCGTGCCAGGCGCGATCCTGTTCGACCTGCTCAATGGCGGCGACAAGGCCTGGGGCCGCTTTCCGCCCTATCGCGATCTCGGCTATGCCGCCGCGGCAGCCGCCAGCGATGACTTCAAGCTCGGCAGCGTCGGCGCAGGGCTCGGCGCCACGACAGTCAACTACAAAGGCGGCATCGGCTCGGCCTCCGCCGTCACGCCATCGGGCGTGCGCGTCGCCGCACTCGCGGCAGTCAATGCGGTCGGCAGTGTCACGGTCGGCGATGGCCCGCACTTCTGGGCGGCGCCGTTCGAAGTCGGCAACGAGTTCGGCGGACACGGCATGCCGAACAAGTTGAAGCCCGAGGTGCTGGCGATGCGAATCAAGGGCGGGCCAGCCGCAACGTCGATCGAGAACACGACACTCGCCGTCGTTGTTACCGATGCGATCCTGACCAAGGCGCAGGCACGGCGTCTCGCCATGATGGCACAGACCGGATTTGCGCGCGCGATCTATCCGGTGCATGCGCCGCTCGATGGCGACATCGTGTTTGCGGCCGCGACGGGCGAGAAGCCGATCGATCCGCTGGTGGGTTTGACGGAGCTCGGCATGATCGCGGGTAATGTGATCGCCCGCGCGATCGCGCGCGGCGTGTATGAAGCGACGGCACTGCCGTTTCCGGGCGCGCTTCCAGCGTTTCGCGACCGGAACTAGGTCATCGCTCCGCAACCAATCGCATCGGTAATCGTTTCTATCCGGGAGACATTTCGGAGAATTGCGATGCCGTCGACTGCGATTCGACATGTCACTTATGATCCGGTGAGCCGCGAACTACGCATCACCTTCACCAGCGGTCGCCGGTATGCTTATGCGCAGGTGCCGCCGGAAGTTCACGCGGCCTTCAGCAGCGCCGCGTCACGCGGCGCGTTCTTCAATCATCGTATTCGTGATCGCTTCGCCTATCGCGAACTGGCGCGTTCGGGATCGGAACGCAGATCAGGCGCTGATCGCCAGCGTCGACTTCGCGTTTGAGATCTGCTGCGCCTGACGCGCGATCATCTTTTCGATCGCGTTATAGGACGAGCTTGCGGTTGATGACGTGGACGACGTGGGGACGGCCGTGGTCGAACTCACCGTCGATCCGTCCGCATATGCGATAGACGTCGTGGTGCTGCCATCAGCATTTACCGTGGTCGTTGTGGTCGAACCAGCAGTGTCAGAGCCACCACCAGATCCACCGCCCATACCGCCGCCGCCGGCGTGATGTGCCTTGCCGCCATTCAGCGCCGGGCTCAGTTCATCGATATTGACCGAGCCGTCACCGTTCTTGTCGAGTTCGGCGAATACCTTGTCGGCATTGGCAGTGTTGGTGCCGCCGGCGCCGAGCTTCTTCTCGAACTCCGCCTTGCTGATGCCGCCGCTGCCGTCGCTGTCGAGCATCCCCATCAGTCTTTTCAGCGAGTCGGCTCGTTTCGCCGAAGAGGCTGCCGTTGCGGGCTGGCTCTGGGCATCGAGCAGCGTGCTCATGGTGCCCGGGGCCAGCTTGTAGGAGCTGTTCGTGCTGCTGGTGGCGGAGGTTGCCGTCGATGACGTGGCGCTCGCCGCCGTCGACGTGCTGGCGACATCGAACGGGCTGGCGGTCTTCTGGGTGACACCGGTCGTGGTGGTCGCGGCCTTCGACTTCGACTTGGTGAGTGCCTGCAGCGCATCGATCGCGGTGGTGGCAGCAGCAAGGGCTGGCAGCATCGTCAAATTCCTGATCATGCCGCAGCGTGCGGCGTGAATTCCCTGGGGAATACGGAGCAAGCTCCATGCCAGCGAAAAAAGTTCGATAAAACAACGGCCTTGGTCGCACGGGCCGCGCGCGTTTCCCGGCAAATCGTGCCCTTGCGGCAGAATGTGCCGGGACTATCCTGCTGCAGCGCGTCGATGGCGCGGCCGTGGCTGGCGCGTTGCCCGTCCCCCGGCCCCATGTTACGCGAGGCGGTCCATTCGCCGCCGCCCAAAAACGTTCAGGAAACCCCGATGTCCCAGAGCTTCACGCCCCGCCCGCTGGTAATCGCCCCGTCCATTCTGGCGGCTGATTTCGCGAGGCTTGGCGAAGAGGTCCGCGCCGTGGATACCGCCGGCGCCGACTGGATACATCTCGACGTCATGGACGGCCATTTCGTGCCGAACATTTCCTACGGCCCCGACGTCATCAAGGCGATGCGCCCGCACACGACAAAGATCTTCGACGCGCATCTGATGATCGCACCATGCGATCCCTATCTCGAAGCCTTCGCCAAGGCCGGCTGCGATCACATCACCGTCCACGCCGAGGCGGGCCCGCATCTGCATCGCTCGCTGCAGGCGATCCGCAATCTCGGCAAGAAGGCCGGCGTCTCGCTCAATCCCGGCACGCCGCTCTCGGCCATCGAATATGTGATCGATCTCGTCGATCTCGTGCTGGTGATGTCGGTCAATCCCGGCTTCGGCGGCCAGGCCTTCATTCCGTCCGCGCTCGGCAAGATCTCCGACCTGCGCGCGATGACCGCGGGCCGTCCGATCGACATCGAAGTTGACGGCGGCGTGTCGGCTGCAGTCGCCGGGCAACTCGCCGCAGCAGGTGCCAATGCCTTCGTCGCCGGCTCGGCCGTATTCAAGGGCGGCACGGTGGAGAGCTACAAGGCCAATATCGACGGCATCCGCGCGGCGGCAGCGAATGCGCGCGGCGAGATGGTGTAGTCGCTTCTCCCGATTCAAATATCAAACAGCCACGCTCTCGCAGTCTCGCGGCGCTTGCGCGTCCGAGGTGTGAGCAGTCCCCCTCAAACGATGAGGGGTGGCAGCGCGCCGTGAGGCGCAAGGGGTGGTTTCTGTCGCGATCCGCTCCGCCGGAACGCCGGCAAGCTGCAACCGCGCAACGCCTCACGGCGCGCCACCGCGGCGATTTCTGTCCGCGGGACCGTTCTTCCGGGCAAAGGCGCAGAGCTCCGCACTCCGCTGATCCCGACGGTTTCCCGCCGTTCACCAATGCCACGTCCAGCCAGCATGAGTGGCAGACCCCCGTAGTGGGGCCGGACGGTGACCCAAGGCCTCCCGAGTGCGCGAGGGAACGTCTCCCTCATGCCCGCAGGCGCCGCATCCCTGTTCCACCTCAAGACGCCTCATGAAGCGCCCCTCGCGAACCGGACAATTCGGATAATAGTCCTTGAAGGAATATTGTCAATACCCGCGAAGACCCATATAGCCATGAACTTCGCGGCACGTCGCGCGACCAACCGGGATGACACAGCATTCAATCGCCGGCTTTCGCCGCTTCCTGCTCGCTCCCCTGCTCTCGTTCGCCTTGCTCGGCACGGCGCAGGCCGGGGATGCCGCCGCGCGCAAAGTGATCGGCTTCTCGCCGGACGGCGCGCATTTCGCCTTCGAGCACTATACGCAGCTCTATGATGCGACCGAGATCGTCGCCGAGATCCAGGTGATCGACACCCGCACCGACGACTTTGCGAAGGGTACGCCCTTCTCCCTTCGCACCAAAGACGATGACGAGCGCGAAGTGGATGCCCTGCGCGCCGAGCTGATGGCCAAGGCCAAGCCGCTGCTGGGCAAGCTTGGTATCACCGAGCCCGGCACGCGCTTCGCCGGCAAACCGTCGATGGATCTCGACGAGATCGGCATCTACCAGATGGACCCGAAGCCGCTCGCCGCCACGCAGACCATCACTTTGCCGGACGGCCGCAAGCTGGCGCTGACGATCTCCGATCAAGCGCTCGGCAAGGCATCATGTTATGGCGCCGGCGGCCGCGGCACCTTTGGCAGCGTCATCATCACCGGCATGACGCTACAGATGAGCATCGATGGCGCCGCGCCCGTCACCCTGCAGCAGGACAAGCAATTGCCGAAGCGACGCCGCTGCGTGACCGCCTACGGGATCGCCGATGTCTATCATCACCACGCCAAAGACGGCACGCAGACGCTGGCCGTGCTGGTGGAGACCGTGGACGCCCATGAATTCCACGCCGGGCCGAACAGAAGGTTCATGGCGGTGACGACGAGGCTGGCGAAATTGCACTAGATGCACCCTAGGTACGACAAACGATAGCGCACGGCAAAGCCATCTATCGTAAGTTGCCCAAAATCAGTTAGACATTACTGATATTAGAGGGGCGCTTTCATGCGGTATTTCTTTGGATTTGTGATTTTTGTTATTGTTATGACGGCACTTGTGGGTGCCCTTTTTTATCTACTCGATCAAAAACCAGAATCTCAGTTCTCTGCTTTGCTGGTTAAGCACAAAGAAATCGGCGGTCCCATTTTGGGCGCGCTTATCACCGTAATAGCGGCCGGATTAGCTTTCACTTCTGTACAACTGCAGTTGCGAGCTCAGTGGCGAGGAGTTCACGTCTCGGAGCTAACATATTGGCAGCAGCGCCTCGACACCGGCGAAACTGTGATATCCGGCATTGCATTCATTAAAGACATTACTGATCGAGTTCAAAAAATAGCGTCAGCGGTCGACAATAGTCAGCAGTATCCATACGTTGATCGCCTTCGCGCGCTGCAGCCAACTGGCGTCTTGGATGTGAACTCCACGCCACCAAGCGGAAGCAACCTCATCAGCTTCGACCTAAATCTTCAGATTATCATTCTTCGCAATAACTGGTTTGCCATCCAAGACGCCACCAAAATTGCTGCTGCTGACGGACAGGTCAAAGAAGCGCTATTAAAGATTTCTGCGATTGCCGGTAAATTGGATGCCACTGCAGCAGCGCAACGAAAGAATGTCGAACGAGCGCTTGTTGCACTTCGTCAACTGGAAGCAGAAAGCGAGTAATAGGCGTCCGAAAAATCGATCCATCGCGCCATCCGTTCTGGCCTCCCCCGCCCCGATCTGCTAAAGCGCGGCGTAATCCCCCAAACGTCAGAGTGCGCAATGATCCCTCGCTATACCCGTCCGGAAATGGCCTCCATTTGGGAGCCGCAGACCCGCTTCAAGATCTGGTTCGAGATCGAGGCACACGCCGCCGATGCGCTGGCGGAACTGGGCACCATTCCGAAGGATGCGGCGAAGACGATCTGGGCCAAGGCCAAGGACGCCACCTTCAATGTGGAGCGCATCGACGAGATCGAGCGCGAGACCAAGCATGACGTCATCGCCTTCCTGACCCATCTGGCCGAAATCGTCGGCCCCGAGGCGCGCTTCGTGCATCAGGGCATGACGTCATCGGATGTCCTCGACACCTGCCTCAACGTGCAGCTGACGCGCTGCGCCGATATCCTGATCGCCGATATCGACCGCCTGCTGGCGGCGCTGAAGACCCGCGCCTTCGAGCACAAGATGACGCCGACCATCGGCCGCTCCCATGGCATCCATGCCGAGCCGGTCACCTTCGGTCTCAAGCTCGCTTATGCCTATGCCGAATTCACCCGCAACCGCGAGCGCCTCGTCGCCGCGCGCAAGGAAGTCGCGACCTGCGCGATCTCCGGCGCCGTCGGCACCTTCGCGCAGATCGATCCGCGCGTCGAAGAACATGTCGCGAAAGCAATGGGCCTCGTGCCCGAGCCGATCTCGACCCAGGTGATCCCGCGCGACCGCCACGCGATGTTCTTCGCGACGCTCGGCGTCATCGCCTCGTCGATGGAGCGCTTGGCTGTAGAAATCCGCCACATGCAGCGCACCGAGGTGCTGGAAGCCGAGGAGTTCTTCTCAGAGGGCCAGAAGGGCTCGTCGGCCATGCCGCACAAGCGCAACCCGGTGCTGACCGAGAACATCACCGGTCTCGCCCGTATGGTGCGCGCCTATGTGACGCCGGCGCTGGAAAACGTGGTGCTGTGGCACGAGCGCGATATCTCGCACTCCTCCGCCGAGCGCATGTTCGGCCCCGACGCCACGGTGACGCTCGACTTCGCGCTCAACCGCATGGCCGGCGTGATCGAGAAGCTCTTGGTCTATCCCGCCAACATGCAGAAGAATCTCGACCGCCTCGGCGGCCTCGTGCATTCGCAGCGCGTGCTGATCGCGCTGACGCAGAAGGGCGCGTCGCGCGAGGACAGCTACAAGCTCGTGCAGCGCAACGCCATGCCGGTGTGGCGCGGCGAAGGCGACTTCCAGACACTGCTGAAGAACGACCCCGAGGTGAAGAAATATCTCACCGACGACGAGATCTCCGAGAAGTTCGACCTCGGCTATCATCTCAAGCATGTGGACACGATCTTCACACGCGTGTTCGGTACCTCATCCTGAGGAGCGACGTCTTCGTCGCGTCTCGAAGGATGAGCGCCACACGCCATGGTTCGAGACGGCGCCGAAGCGGCGCCTCCTCACCATGAGGACGGAGTCCACTGGCTACATCGTCGCCGTATGTCTGCGGCGCGGTCATCACTTCAGCAAGACGCCAAGCCTGAGCATTCGCCTGCTCGCGGGTCTCGGCGTCGAAGGCGACGGGCATATGGGCGCATTGGTGCAGCATCGCTACGACCGCCGCCGCGATCCCGCCAGGCCGAACCTGCGCCAGGTGCATCTGATCCCGTGCGAGCTGTTCGACGAATTGCGCGCCAAGGGTTTCACGATCCAGCCCGGCGATCTCGGCGAGAATGTCACCACATCGGGGACCGACCTCGCAGCACTGCCGACCGGCACGCGGCTGCATCTGGGCACACATGCGGTGATCGAACTCACCGGCCTGCGCGAACCCTGTGTGCTGATGGACCGCTTTCAGAAGGGATTGAAGGCAGCGACGGAGGGCCGCGATGCAGAAGGCAATGTCATCTGCAAGGCCGGAGTGATGGCGGTGGTCGTTGCCGACGGCGAAGTGGCGGCGGGCGACGCGATAGACGTTGAGCTACCGGAAGGTCAGCGACGGCCGTTGGAGCCGGTGTAGCCAACCGCGAGGGCCCGTGTGCTCCTTCTCCCCGTTCTGCACGGGGAGAAGGTTGGGATGAGGGGCGAGGCAATGGCCTCTCCCACGCGGTTCGCTCGCGGGTCGAAGATTGCGCTTCGAAAGAGAACGATATGGGGCTGGCCGCGTGCCATGCCCCTCACCCGCCGCGAAGTCGCGGCGACCTCTCCCCGCGCAGAGCGGGGAGAGGTTAAGAACGCGCCGCCCTTCCCGAAAAAGCCCGAATGCCCCTGTCTTGATTGCCAGACCCGCAGCAACTCCGCAGTAACCATCCTCCCCTAGGCTCTCATGATGCCGACGCGTCCCACCATCCTTGTGTTCGACTCCGGTCTCGGCGGCCTCACCGTCCAGCGCGAGATCGCCAAGGCGCGTCCGGATGCCCGCTATGTCTATGTGGCCGATGACGCGTTCTTTCCCTACGGCCAGCACACCGAAGACGCGCTGATCGGCCGCGTCGTGCCCCTGATGGGCGAGCTGATCGACGCGCACCGGCCGGATCTCGTGGTCATCGCCTGCAACACGGCCTCGACGCTGGTGCTCAGCCATCTGCGCGCCGCCTATGCCGTGCCCTTTGTCGGCACCGTGCCGGCGATCAAGCCGGCCTGCGCGCGCTCGGTCAGCAAGCGCGTCTCCGTGCTCGGCACGTCAGGTACCGTGAAGCGCGAATATACCCAGACGCTGATCCGCGAATTCGGCGGCGGCTGCATCGTCACGCTGGTCGGCTCCGCCGAACTCGCCGCACTGGCGGAAGGCGCACTCGGCGGCCAGGGCATCGACGACGCCGATCTGTTTCGCGAGATCGCGCCCTGCTTCGTGCAGGACGCCGCCGGTGCCCGCACCGACACGATCGTGCTCGCCTGTACGCATTACCCGCTGTTGCTCGACCACCTCAATCGCATCGCGCCGTGGCCGGTGGCATGGATCGATCCGGCCCCGGCAATCGCACGGCGCGTGGTCGGCCTGATCGGCGATCATCAGCCCGGCGTGCCGCCCGGCGATGCCGTGCTGCTCTACACCTCCGGCAAGCGCCACGCCTGGCCGGAAGCACTGGCGCCGTTCTTCGGCGGACAGGTCGCGGCCTAGCGACGACATCTCGACTTTCCCTTGCGCGCTGCTAGCCTTGCGGCGCGCCGTTCCGAAAAGAGAACGGCAAAGGGAGACCAGCATGCTCGATACGAATTTTCTGAAGAATGGCCTTCTCAAGACACTGCTTGTTGGCGCGGCGATCACGGCCTGCGCCGGCGCTGCCAGTGCACAAGGCATCAAGCGCACGCCGCTGCAGGACGTCAAATATCCTGCCGGCCATCGCATCGTGACGGTCGTGGCTGAGCTCGGCCCGAACCAGCTCGCCGGCCGCCATACCCATCCGGGTGTCGATACCGGTTACGTCCTCGATGGCGACGCGACGCTGATCGTCGAGGGCCAGCCCGACAAACTGCTGAAGGCCGGCGATTCCTATGCCGTCCCGGCCGGGATTCCGCATGACGTGAAGACCGGCGACAAGGGCCTGAAGATCATGGCAGTCTATGTCGTGGAAGACGGCAAGCCGGTGGCGACGCCCGCGCCGAAATAACAGGATCCCATGTGACGATGACGACCCCCGCGCCATTTCACGATCTCAAGCAGAAATGGCGCGAGGGCCGCCCCACTTTCGGAGCCATCGCGACCATCCCGTCGATCCAGACCGTGCGCGTCATGGCGCAGTCGCTCGACTGGATCATCGTCGACCTCGAACACGGCCCGATCGATCTCAACACGGCGCATGGCATGATCATGGCCACCGCGGGCACGCCCTGCACGCCGCTGGTGCGGATCGCCGCCAACGAGCCATGGCTGGCGAAAGCGCCGATGGATTTCGGCGCGATGGGCATCAACTTCCCGATGATCAACAGCGCCGACGATGCCTATAAGGCGGCGCGCAGCCTGCGCTATCCGACCCAGGGCGAGCGGCTATGGGGACCGTTCCACGCGCCGTTCCGCTGGAACGTGGGCATGCCCGACTACATGGCGCGCGCCGACGACAGCATGATCTGCATGATCACCATCGAGCATATCGATGCGGTGAACCGGATCGGCGAGATCATGGCCACACCGGGCATCGACATCGCCGTGATCGGCGTCGGCGACCTCGCCACATCCATCGGCAAACGCGGCCAGCCCGGCGATCCCGAGGTGCAGGCGCTGGTGGCAAAGGCCGAAGCGGGAATCCTCAAGTCAGGCGTACCGCTGGGCGGCGCGGCGCTGAACGCCGAGATGGGCAACGCCATGGTCGAGCGGGGCTATGTGGCCCTGGCGCTGGGATTCGACTGGTCACTGTTCCAGCGCGGAATCGCCGCTGGTTTCGAGGGCATCAGGCGGTAAAACTGCCCTTTCGAGACCGATTTTGCGCCAAAAATGGCCGGATTGGCGCTATAAGCCCGCCAAACGGCAAAACGCCTGTCTTTCAATTGACATAACCGGGCCTTCACCCTAGAAACCGCCTTGCTCGCGGGCCGTTTTCGGCCCGCGAAGCGTTTCGCACCCGTGGTTCTCCACCCAGCTTTGGGAATGAACCTGTCGGTGCCGAGATTTTCCAGACTCTGGACTGATCACGGTACACAGGAGGGCGCGTCTCCTCACATTGACCATTGAACATCGAGGACGCGATGACAAAGCGTAGTGAAGCTAAATATAAAATCGATCGCCGTATGGGCCAGAACATTTGGGGTCGTCCCAAGTCTCCGGTCAACAAGCGTGAATACGGCCCCGGCCAGCACGGCCAGCGCCGCAAGGGCAAGCTCTCCGACTTCGGCACGCAGCTGCGCGCCAAGCAGAAGCTGAAGGGCTATTACGCCAACATCTCCGAGCGCCAGTTCCACTCCATCTATGTGGAAGCCGGCCGCCTCAAGGGCGACACCGGTGAAAACCTGATCGGCCTGCTCGAGCGCCGCCTCGACACCGTCGTGTATCGCGCCAAGTTCGTCGCCACCATGTTTGCGGCCCGTCAGTTCATCAACCACGGCCACATCAAGGTGAACGGCAAGCGCGTCAACATCGCGAGCTATCTCGTGAAGGTCGGCGACGTCATCGAGATCAAGGAATCCTCCAAGCAGCTCGCTTTCGTACTCGAAGCCAGCCAGCTCGGCGAACGCGACACCCCGGATTACGTCGAAACCGACCACAGCAAGATGACCGCCAAGTTCATCCGCATTCCGCAGCTGTCGGACGTTCCTTTCGCCGTGCAGATGGAACCGCATCTGATCGTCGAATTCTATTCGCGCTAATTTCTAACAGCGCAGACGAGATCAAGGCCCCGGATTTTCCGGGGCCTTTTTTGTTTGGCCTCTGTCCCATCAGCCGTCATTGCGAGGTCAAGGAAAGTTGCATGCAACTTTCCCCTTAGCGTAGCGACGAAGCAATCCAGCCTTCGCTCGTTCACTCTGGATTGCTTCGCTCAGCAAAATCGCAAGACGATTTTGCGGGCTCGCAATGACGGGGTAGCTTGTGGTGTGTAACAACGTGGAATTCCCAATGCCCTTCACTCCTGCTCGCCCCGACCCATCACAGCCGCCGGTCCGCATCAATCTGCTGTCGGACACACAGACGAAGCCCACGCCCGCGATGCGCGCGGCGATGGCTGCGGCAGATGTCGGCGATGAGCAGGTCGGCGACGATCCCACCGTCAACGCGCTCTGCGACCGCGTCGCCGAACTGCTCGGCAAGGAAGCCGCAGTGTTCATGCCATCGGGTACCATGTGCAATGTCGCCGGCCTGCTGGCGCATTGCCGGCCCGGCGACGAGATCCTCGCGCATCGCACCGCGCATATCCTCTCGCGCGAGGGCGGCACCCATGCCGCGCTTGGCGGCTTCCAGATTACCGGGCTCGACGGCGCCGACGGCAAATTCACACCCGACGAACTGCGCGCCGCATTGCATCCGCGCACGCGCTACGAGGCAGCGCAGACCGTGGTCAGCGTCGAACAGACTGCCAATATCGGCGGCGGCACCATCTGGTCGAAATCCGACCTCGAAGCGATCGTCACCATCGCGCGTGACCGCGGCCTTGCCACGCATATGGATGGCGCGCGACTGATGAATGCCTGCGTCGCCACCGGTATCGGTGCGAGCAGGATGTCCGACGGCTGGGACTCGGTGTGGATCGATTTCAGTAAGGGGCTCGGCGCGCCGATCGGAGCCGTGCTCGCCGGCACGCGCGACTACATTGATGCAGTGTGGCGCTGGAAGCAGGGATTGGGCGGCTCGATGCGCCAGGCCGGCATCGTTGCCGCCGCCTGCATCCACGCGCTGGACCATCACGTCGAGCGCCTCGCCGACGATCACGCCAATGCGCACGCGCTGGCGCGCGGACTGGCCCAGATCGACGGGATCGCAGTTCAGCAGCCGGAGACCAATCTCGTCTTCTTCGATCCCGCGGGCGCAGGCATCAGCGGCGCGGATATGGTGAAAGCGCTGCGCACGAAAGGCGTATCGCTCGCCACCATGGACGGCCGCATCCGCGCCTGCACGCATCTGGATGTCAGTGCGGACATGATCGGGGAAACGCTGGGGTTGACCAGGGACGTGGTGCGCGGGATTTAACCTCTCCCCGCTCGCGGGGAGAGGTCGGGTTGCGAGCGAAGCGAGCAATCCGGGTGAGGGGGAGCCAGCGAGTAAAACACTGGCTCCCCCTCACCCGTCGCGGACTACGTCCGCGCCACCCTCTCCCCGCAAGCGGGGCGAGGGAGCTACAGTGTTCTTACTTCAACGCCTCGGCGATGATCTTCCGCACGTCGATCTCCATCCGCACCCGCTGCGACGGTGCCTGCGTCATCACCAGCACGAACATGTCGTTCTTTGGATCGACCCAGAAGAACGTGCCGCCGACGCCGTCCCAGCGATATTCGCCGATCGGGCCGGGCTCGCTCGCGAGCTCTTTCGTCCGCACCGCAAAGCCCAACCCAAAGCCGCTGCCAGCGCCCGGGAAATAATAATAATCGCGCTTCACGCCGCTCTGCGGACCGACGTGATCGCGCGTCATCTCTGCCACTGTTTCCGGTTTGAGATAGCGCTTGCCGTCAAGCGTGCCGCCATTGAGCAGCATCTGCAGGAAGCGCGCGTAATCCGCCGCCGTACCGACCAGACCGGAGCCCCCCGCCTCCCATTGCATGACCTCCGCGGGATCGTGCATGCCGATCACCGGCCCGACCATGCGATCTCCCGGGAACGGCTCCGCCACACGCGAGCGCCGTTCGCCATCGGTGATGTAGAACGAGGTGTCCCGCATCCCCAATGGACCGAAAAGCCGTTCCTCCAGGAAATGATAGAGCGACTGGCCGGACACCACTTCGATGACGCGGCCGAGAATGTCGGTGGAATGGCCGTAGTCCCACAGCGTGCCGGGCTGCTCGGCGAGCGGAAGCTGCGCGATGCGGTCGGCCCAGGACGCGTTGTCCCAGTCGCGACCGAAGATATCGAGCTGCGCATAACGTTTCCGCGCGGGATCGTCGCCATAGAAACCGTAAGTGATGCCCGATGTGTGCTTGAGCAAATCGGCGATGGTGATCGGCCGCTGCAACGGCACGAAGCCGAATGTGGCGTGTTCGTCGCCGCCTTTAACGTCAACGCCCACCTTCGTCTTCGCGAAAGCCGGGATATATTTCGCAACGGGATCGTCGAGGCGCAGCTTGCCATCCTCGACCAGCATCATCGCGGCTACCGAGGTGATCGGCTTCGACATCGAATACAGCCGGAAGATCGCATCCCGCGTCATCGGGTGCCCGCTGTCGAGATTGCCGAACGTATCGAAATAGACAGGCTTACCGTGCTGTTGCACCAACACCACCGCGCCGGGAATCTTCCGCTCCGCGACCATGCCGAGAAAGTAGCGATCGAGCGCCAGCAGTTTTTCGGCAGAGAATTCGCGCGCGATGGATTGCGGTTTTTCGGCCCGGGCCGGCGGCGAAGGCACGATAACGGTGCCGACGCAGCAGAGCGTCAGCAGCAGGAGTACGGCGCGCCTATTTCTCCAGCGCTTCATAGACCAACAGCTTCAAAGACCTTTGAATGCGCTGTCGCTCCGACGGCGTCTGCTCGAGCAGGATGAAGAAGAAATCCTGTTTGGGATCGATGATGAAATAGCAACCGCTGGCGCCGTCCCATTTCAATTCGCCGAGCGATCCAGGCGGCGGCGGCTTGGCATTGCCGGCATCGGTGCGCACGGCAAAGCCGTAACCGAAACCGAAACCGTCCCCGGGGAAATACAGATAGTCACGACCGACGCCGGAATCCTTGCCGATGTGATCGGTGGTCATATCCTTGAACGTCGCCGCACTCATCAAGCGCTTGCCGTCATATTCGCCGCCGTTCAGCAGCATCTGCGCAAATTTCGTGTAGTCCGCCAGTGTCGAGACCATGCCGCCGCTGCCGGACTCCCATTTCTGGTAGGTGTCGGGGCGACCCTGCCGTCCGGTGCGGAAATCGCGATCCCAGGCCATCGGCTTGGCGAGCATCACTTCCTTCGACTTCTCCTTCACGAAGAAGCCGGTGTCCTTCATGCCGAGCGGTCCGAGAAACGCCTGCTCCTCGTAACCGAGCAGCGACTTGCCGGTGACGACTTCGATCACACGGCCGAGAATATCGGTGGAGTGGCCGTAGTCCCACATGGTGCCGGGCTGGTGTTCGAGCGGCAGTTGCGCGATGCGGTCGGCGAATTCCTTGTTGTCGAAATCGCCGCTATAGATATCGGCATTGCCATAGGCGCGGCGGACCAGGCTCTCGCCATAGAAGCCGTAAGTGATGCCGGACGTGTGCAGCAGCAGGTCGCGGATCGTCACCGGGCGGTTGGGCGCGACGATGTCCAGCGCCTTCTCGCCATTCTCCAGCTTCTTCTCGACGCCGACCTTGGCCTTGGCGAAAGACGGAATGTATTGCGAGACGGGATCGTCGAGCTTGAGCTTGCCCTGATCGATCAGCATCATCGCTGCGAAGGACGTGATCGGCTTCGACATGGAATGCAGCCGGAAGATCGTATCATCCGTCATCGGCTGCTTCGTGTCAGGATCGCGGACGCCGAAGAATTCCTTGTAGACTGGTTTGCCGTGCTGCTGGATCAGGACAATGGCGCCGGGGATCTTGCCGTCGGCGATCTGCTTGCGGAAGAATTCGCCGATCTTGGCCAGCTTCTCCTGCGAGAATTTGGCGCCGGCGGGAATGTCGAAGGTGCCTTCGGCGGCGAAGCGATCCTGGGCGAAGACGGGCGATCCGGCGAGCAGCAGCGCTCCGCAGAGCAGCGCGCGTAGTCTGTGCCGCAAATTCATCGCCGCTCCTTTTGCCTGATCAAAGGAGTGTAACGGCGGGGCGTTCTCAGACAAGGGGAAGTGCGCGTGCGAGCGCGAGGCGATGCAGGTCCGCAGATGGCTCCGAAAAGCAGCAGAAGGTGACGGCCGTGACCACCGGTGCGTCTTTCAGCATCTGGATGACCGAGCCCACGGCGATGGGAGCCGCACGCGCGGCCGGAAAGCCATAGACACCGGTGGAGATGGCCGGAAACGCAACGGAGGCCAGGCCATGTGCCTGACACAACATCAGCGCCCGCCGGTAGCAGGACGCCAGCGCCTCATCCTCGCCGGCCTCGCCACCATGCCAAACAGGACCCACCGCGTGGATCACACGCGTGGCCGGTAATTTATAACCTTTGGTGATTTTGGCGTCGCCGGTCTCGCAACCCCTGAGGGTGCGGCATTCAGCGAGCAAGTCGGGGCCGGCAGCCCGATGGATGGCGCCGTCCACACCGCCGCCTCCGAGAAGCGACGCATTGGCCGCGTTGACGATGGCGTCAACGCGGAGAGTCGTGATGTCGGCCACGACGACATCGAGCGTCGCCGCGCCTATTTGTCGACTTGAAATCAGGCCGAGGCCGGGGCGGCGATCACGCCCTTCTCGGCCAGCAGGCTCTGCAACTCGCCAGCCTGGAACATCTCACGGATGATGTCGCAGCCGCCGACGAATTCGCCCTTCACATAGAGCTGCGGAATGGTCGGCCAGTTCGAATAGGTCTTGATGCCGTCGCGCAGATCGGCGGATTCGAGAACGTTGAGGCCCTTGTAGCCGACACCCACGTGATCGAGGATCTGGACCACCTGGCCCGAGAAACCGCACTGCGGAAATTGCGGCGTGCCCTTCATGAACAGCACCACGTCGTTGGTCTTCACTTCGTTCTCGATGAATTGCTCAATGCTCATGTCACGTCCCTGTTCAAGGTCCAGATTCAAGGTCTGGAGTTGGCGGCCCAGCCATCGGGCGCTCGCCCGGTCAGACTTGTCATATATGTAGCCGAATCCGTTCCGCACCCCAAGTCTTATGGACGTGATCAAGCGTCTGAAATCACAGGCCTTGAGGCCCCATTGCCGGTCTTCGCGGTCGTTTTTCCGCAGTTTTTGCCAAGTCCGGTCCGGCCAAAGATCATATGACGACAGGCCTTTTATAACCAATCGGATGACCTATTTAGGACAGGCTGCTCGGGAACCCATCACCAAGAGCAACGTTCTCTCCAAAATCGGAGACTTTCGTGACGAATCCAGCTTTCGCCAAGAGTTCAGGCACCGCGTCCCCCGCCTCCGAATCCGCCCCCGCAGGCGCACTGGCCCAAAGACTGGGCGACGCCTTCCTGACGGTCCGCAACGAAACCGAACGCCGCGCCGCCCCGCTCTCCCCGGAAGACCAGTTGGTGCAGTCGATGCCCGACACTAGCCCGGCGAAGTGGCACCGCGCCCATGTGACCTGGTTCTGGGAGCAATTCCTGCTCGGCGATCACGCCCCCGGCTACAAGGTCTACCACCCCGACTACGCCTATCTGTTCAATTCCTATTACGTCTCCGCTGGTCCCCGCCACGCCCGCGCCCAGCGCGGCCATCTCACCCGGCCCGGCGCCGACGAAGTCACCGCCTATCGCAAGCATGTCGATGCGGCCGTCATCAAATTCTTCAACGAGACGTCGGACGACAAGCTGACCTCGCTGATCCCCCTCCTCGAAGTCGGCTTCAATCACGAGCAGCAGCATCAGGAGCTGATGCTCACCGACATCCTGCATGCCTTCGCGCAGAACCCGATCCCGCCGGCCTATGACGCCGACTGGCGCTTCCCGACCTCAACCACATCGGGCGAAGCATGGACCACGCTCACCGAAGGCATCCACACCATCGGCCATCAGAGCGAGAGCTTCCATTTCGACAATGAGAAGCCCGCACATCGCGCCCTTGTCGGTCCCGTCAAGCTCGCAAGGAATCTCGTCACCAACCGCGAATGGCTCGCCTTCATGGCGGCCGGCGGTTACGAGGAAGCGACGCTGTGGCTGATGGATGGCTTTGCCACTGTGGCCCGCGAGGAATGGCAGGCGCCCGGCCACTGGCGCAAGGTCGATGGCGCGTGGCAGATCATGACCCTCGGCGGATTGAAGCCGATCGATCCCGACGCGCCGGTGTGCCACGTCAGCTATTACGAATGCGACGCCTTTGCGCGCTGGAGCGGCAAGCATCTGCCTACCGAAATGGAATGGGAAGTGGCGGCGCGTGCCGGCCAGCTCAACGACGCCTTCGGCATCGTCTGGCAATGGACGCGGTCTTCCTACGCGGCCTATCCGGGCTACCGCGCCATCGAAGGCGCACTCGGCGAATACAACGGCAAGTTCATGATCAATCAGCTGGTGCTGCGGGGCTCATCGCTGGCGACCCCGGACGATCACAGCCGCGTCACCTACCGCAATTTCTTCTATCCCCACCATCGCTGGCAATTCACGGGCCTGCGGCTGGCCGATTACGGCAACTGACTTCCTGACATCACGGCGCTTCGAAAGCGTTGAGGAGACTGACATGAACGTTCATGCCCCGTTGGCACTGTCGCTGCTGAATGCCTCGGCCTCCGCATTTGCCGCGGATGTCGCCGAAGCCCTGTCGCAGCACCCGAAAAAGCTGTCGCCGAAATACTTCTATGACGAAGCCGGCTCGGAGCTGTTCGAACAGATCACCAAATTGCCGGAATATTACCCGACCCGCACCGAGCTCGGCATCCTCCGCTCGCGTGGCAAGGACATCAACGCGATCATTCCGAAGAATGCCGCCTTGATCGAATTCGGCGCCGGCGCCACCACCAAGGTGCGGCTGCTGCTGGATGAATGCGACGTCGGCGCCTATGCGCCGGTCGATATCTCAGGCGACTTCCTGCAGGCGCAGGCAGCCGAGCTGCGCAAGGATTTCCCGGGCCTGAAGGTGCTGCCGGTGAATGCCGATTTCACCGCACCGTTCGACCTTCCCGCAGATATCCGGATGATGCCGAAGGTCGGCTTCTTCCCGGGCTCGACGCTCGGTAATTTCGAGCCGCACGAGGCCTGCGCCTTTCTGCGCTCGGCCCGCGCCATTCTCGGCAAGGACGCCCTGATGCTGATCGGCATCGATCTGGAGAAAGACGAGAAGCTGCTGCACGCGGCCTATAACGACGCGGCAGGGGTCACCGGCAAGTTCAACATGAATGTGCTGGTGCGCATCAACCGCGAACTCGGCGGCGATTTCGATCTCTCGGCCTTCACGCACCGCGCGATCTACAACAAGGAACGCCACCGCATCGAGATGCACCTGATCGCCAGGAAGCCGCAGACCGTGCATGTGCTCGGTCGCAGCTTCGCGTTCCGTGCCGGCGAAAGCATTCACACCGAGAGCAGCTACAAATACAGCATCGAGCGTTTTGCGACGCTGGCCCGCGGTTCGGGCTGGGAGCCGAAGGCGTCATGGACCGACGCGGACAAGCATTTCTCGGTGCATGCGCTGATGGCGGTGGAGTAGCCTTCTTAACCTCCCCCCGTCCTTTACGGGGAGAGGTCGGATCGCCCTTGCGATCCGGGTGAGGGGCCGGGCACACAATTCCAACGAAGGCATGTTCTCGGGTCGGGGCGGCTCTAAACCGCTGTTTGGCCATCTGCACGTAACGCCTGGTCGAGCAGCATCAGCACGCCGTCGATATTGGACAAGACGTCGTTATTCCAGAAACGCACCACGCCATAGCCTTCCGCCCGCAGATACGTGTCGCGAATTTCATCTCGTTTGGATTCTAGGTGTTGGCCGCCGTCGACCGAGGCGCTGTTCCCGACAAACGAAGTCGCAGATATAGGGGCCTATCGCTTCCTGCCGGGCAAATTTAAAACCGCCGACTTGCCGGTTGCGTATGCGATGCCAGAGCTTGGTCTCGGCATCGGTCTGGTTAGCGCGAAGTTTTCGCGAGATCTGAGTGCTACGAACACGACCTCGCATCGCCCCTCACCCGTCTTCGCTGCGCGAAGCCACCCTCTCCCCGCAAGAGCGGGGCGAGGGAAAACTACGCCTCTGGCACACCCGTCTGCAGCGCCAGCGCGTGCAGGACGCCGCCCATCTGGCCTTTCAGCGACTGATAGACGATCTGATGCTGGGCGACGCGGGATTTGCCGCGGAAGGATTCCGAGATCACGGTTGCCGCGTAATGGTCGCCGTCACCGGCCAGATCACGGATCGTCACCTGCGCGTCGGGAATCGCGGCCTTGATCATGGTCTCGATATCGCGGGCGTCCATCGGCATTAATCGGGTCTCCAGAAAGGTTCGAATCGCGGCCAGTCGGTGCCGCCTCGGATTGCGAGCCTATCGCGGCTGCCGCATGACGTCACGGCTTTCTAACGATAATCCCTCGCATGCCCCTTTTAAAGGCCGGAGGGATCGCACATCTGAAGAAGTGAAATATGACCATCACAAGGGTTTAACCATGAAGCTTCCCGGCCCGGACCACCCGATCACCATTGCGCCCGCCGGCAAACACATCCGTGTTTCTGCCGGGGACGTCGTGATCGCCGACACGACCAATGCCCTGAGCCTCAAGGAGGCCAGCTACCCCGCAGTACTGTATATCCCCCGCGCGGACGCCAATATGGACGCGGTAGCGCGCACCGACCGTGTGACGCATTGCCCGTACAAGGGCGACGCGAATTATTACAGCATCAAGACCGGCGAGAAGGTTCTCGACAACGCGATCTGGACCTATGAGACGCCGTTTCCGGCGATGGCCGAGATCAAGGATTATCTCGCATTTTATCCAGACAAGGTGAAAATCGAGGAAGTACCTGCGTGATCCTCGGCTGATTGCCGAAGCGGCTTTCGACATTTATCATGACGGCGCGCATCACTGATGCGCCCGGCGACGCCTGTTGCGCGCGGAAGCGAGGGGGCTCGCCGTTCACATGTCGGACCGTAACGCTGCGCTCGATCGCGCCCGCACCTTTGTCACGCTGCTCGTGCTGGCGAACCACGCGGCGGTCGCTTACACCGCCTTCGGGCGCTATTACCCGAACCACTATCTGTGGTCGACCGCGCCGATCGTCGACAGCCAACGCTGGATCGGCTTCAACATCCTGACGCTGTTCAACGACACCTTCTTCATGTGTCTGATGTTTATGCTGTCGGGCCTGTTCGTGTGGCCGAGCCTGAAGCGCAAGGGCATCGGCGACTTCCTGCGCGACCGCGCGCTGCGCCTCGGCCTGCCCTTCCTGGCGATGATCTTCGTGCTGATGCCGATCGCCTATTACGCGTCGTTCAGCCTGTCGACGCACAAGACCGGCTTTGTCGAATTCTACGTCAACAATTTCAAACAGGGCCAATGGTTCGCCGGCCCCGGCTGGTTCATCTGGTATCTGCTGTTTCTCGATCTCGTCGCGATCCCGGTCTTCCTGTTCGCACCGCGACTGGTCGACGGCATCAACCGGCTGTCGATCCGTGCCTTCGAACGACCGTGGTTGTTCGCCGCTGTGCTCGCCGTCATCGCCGTGATCTCCTATGTGCCGTTCCTGTTTACGGTCGGTGCTGTCCGCTGGTTCAGCTGGGGCCCGCTGCAGGTGCAGTTCAGCCGCATGGCGATCTATGGCGTGTTCTTCTTCGCCGGCATGGGCATTGGCGCCGCCAATATCGACCAGGGCCTGCTGGCCCGCACCGGCGCGCTGGCACGGCAATGGCTGTGGTGGACCATCGCCGCCGCCGCCTCCTTTGGCTCGCTCGCCTTTCTCGTCAATTTCCGCCGCATGAAGCTCGCCAATCTCACCGGCGCGCCGCCGTTCTGGTGGCAGTCGAGCTATGGCGTGATCTATGCGGTCGCCTGTACGCTGATCTGCCTCGCGGTGCTGGCGCTGTTCCTGCGCTTCGGCCAACGCGAGAAGAGCATCTTCGATCCGCTGCGCGGCGATGCCTATGGCATCTTCGTGCTGCACTACATCCCGATGCTGTGGCTGCAATATGCGCTGCTGAACGCGCCGCTCGGCGCCGGATCGAAAGCACTGATAGCCTTCGCAGGCACGCTGGCGGCGAGCTGGGCAGCGACAAGGGCGCTGCGGGCGATCCCAGGCGTGAAGCGGGTGCTGTAGCTTCGTCACACCGTCCTTTCCGCCTTCCAACATGAACGACGATCTGCAGGAGACCAGCATGCGCGCGCGCAACGGCGACAAGGCGATCAATCTTCTGTTCAACGTCACGCCGGCGCTGTTCGAGGACTATTGCGAACCCATTCTGGATGCCCTCCGGCGCCGGAGCATCGACGCGCGAGCCAGTCTCCTGGGTGACATTGCGCATCAGGACGTGGACTACATCATCCACGCGACCGGTGGTCCCATCACCGATTTCGCCCCTTTCAGCAATGCGCGCGCCGTATTGAGCCTTTGGGCCGGTGTCGAGAAGATCGTCGGCAACGCGACGCTGACGCAGCCGCTGTGCCGCATGGTCGATGACGGCCTCCGGCAGGGCATGGTCGAATGGGTCGTGGGTCACGCCCTGCGCGCGCATCTCGGCATGGACCGCTATGTCTGTCAGAAACCGCTGACATGGACGCAACATGTGCCGCCACTCGCCACGGACCGATCGGTGACGGTGCTGGGTCTCGGCGAATTGGGATCGGCTGCGGCGAGCGCACTTGTGCAACTCGGCTTTCGCGTCACCGGCTGGAGTCGAAGCCTGCGCGAGGTGCCGGGTGTCCGCTGCCTCGCAGGGATGGAGAATCTGCCGGAGGCGCTGGCCTCGGCGGACATCCTCGTGGGGCTGCTGCCCCAGACGCCGGAGACCATCGATCTCCTGAATGCCGAACGGCTGGCGCTTCTGCCCAAGGGAAGTTTCATCCTGAATGCCGGACGCGGCACGCTGATCGACGACGATGCGCTGATCGCGGCACTCGACAGCGGACGCGTGGCGCAGGCGACGCTCGATGTCTTCCGCACCGAGCCCGTACCATCAGACCATCCGTTCTGGTCGCATCCGGGTGTCACGATCTCGCCCCACATCGCAGCAGCAACGCGTGCTGCATCGGCCGCCGAAAACATCGCCGACAATATCGCACGCGCGGAATGCGGCACGCCGCTGATGAATTTGGTCGACCGGACGCTGAGCTACTGAGACGGTTGACGAACGCTCATGGCCTCCCTCCCCCAAGCGAAGCGCAGTGGGGAGGGTCGGCCGATAGGCCGGGGTGGGGTGTCTCCGCAAACGCCGTCGCTTGTGGCACCCCCACCCGTCCGGCCTTCGGCCGGCTACCCTCCCCGCAAGGGGGAGGGAAAAGATCAGCGCCTTACGATGCCTTGCCGCTCATATAGTTCGGCAGCCAGCTTTCATGCGCATGCACGAGCGCCTTGATATCCACCGCACGCTCGCCGGCAATCGCCACCGCGTGTCCGCCGGTCTTGCCGATCTGCACGCAGGGCACGCCAACATTCTTCAGCTTCGACAGCACGGTCAGCAGCTGATCTTCCGCGACAGTCACGATGTAGCGCGCCTGGTCTTCACCGAACCACCAGGCATGCGGCACCGTCGATGATGGCGCGGCATCGAGCTTGGCGCCGATGCCGGAGGCCATCGCCATTTCGGCGAGTGCCACCAGCAAGCCGCCATCGGCGATGTCATGCACGGCGGTCGCGGTGCCGGCATGGATCATGCCGCGGACCACGTCGCCATTGCGCTTCTCGGTGGCCAGGTCGACCGGCGGCGGCGCGCCCTCTTCCTTGCCGCAGATGTCGCGCAGATAGACCGATTGACCGAGCCAGCCCTTGGTTTCGCCTATCAGCAGGATCGCTTCGCCCGGCGCCTTGAAGGCCAGCGTTGCGGACTTGGTGAAATCGTCGAGCACGCCGACGCCGCCGATCGACGGGGTCGGCAGGATGCCGCGGCCGTTGGTCTCGTTGTAGAGCGAGACATTGCCGGACACGATCGGGAAATCCAGCGTGATGCAGGCTTCGGCGATGCCCTTCAGGCAGCCGACGAGCTGGCCCATGATCTCGGGCCGCTCCGGATTGCCGAAGTTGAGATTGTCGGTGACCGCCAGCGGCCTGCCGCCGACCGCGGTGATGTTGCGCCAGGCTTCGGCGACCGCCTGCTTGCCGCCCTCGACCGGATCGGCCTCGCAATAGCGCGGCGTGACATCGACCGACATCGCAAGACCCTTGGGGCCGTCCTCGATGCGCACCACCGCGGCGTCGCCACCGGGGCGCTGCACGGTGTTGCCGAGAATGACGTGGTCGTACTGCTCCCACACCCAGCGCTTCGAGCACAGTTCGGGTGTGCCGATCAGCTTCTCCAGTGCATCCGGGATCGACGACGGCGCGGCGATATCACGCGCATGCACGACGGGCAGCACCGGCGACGGCACATGCGGACGATCGTAGAGTGGCGCTTCGTCGCCGAGTTCCTTGATCGGCAGATCGGCCATCACCTTGCCGCCATGCTTCACGACGAAGCGCAGCGTCGGTGTGGTGTAGCCGACAATCGCGAAGTCGAGTCCCCACTTCCGGAAAATATCCTCGGCCTGCTTTTCCTTCTCGGGCTTCAGCACCATGAGCATGCGCTCCTGGCTTTCCGAGAGCATCATCTCATAGGCGGTCATGCCTTCTTCGCGCGTCGGCACGGCGTCGAGATTGAGCTCGACGCCGAGGTCGCCCTTGGCGCCCATCTCGACGGCCGAACATGTCAAACCTGCAGCGCCCATGTCCTGGATCGCGATGACGCAATCGGCGGCCATGATTTCGAGACAGGCTTCCAGCAGCAGTTTTTCGGCGAAGGGATCGCCGACCTGCACGGTGGGACGCTTCTCCTCGGAATCCTCGTCGAACTCGGCCGAGGCCATCGACGCGCCGTGGATGCCGTCGCGGCCCGTTTTGGACCCTAAGTAGACGATCGGCATGTTCACGCCCGACGCCGCAGCAAGGAAGATCTTGTCGGCATCGGCAAGACCGACAGCCATCGCGTTGACGAGGTTGTTGCCGTCATAGCGGGTGTGGAAACGCGTCTGGCCGCCCACGGTGGGCACACCGAAGGAATTGCCATAGCCACCGACGCCGGCGACAACGCCCGATACGAGGTGGCGGGTCTTCGGATGCTCCGGCGCGCCGAACGACAGCGCGTTCAAACAGGCGATCGGACGCGCGCCCATGGTGAAGACGTCGCGCAGGATGCCGCCGACACCGGTGGTCGCACCCTGATAGGGCTCGATATAGCTCGGGTGGTTGTGGCTCTCCATCTTGAACACGATGGCCTGATTGTCGCCGATATCGATGACGCCGGCATTCTCGCCCGGCCCCTGCAGCACCCACGGCGCCTTGGTCGGCAGCCCCTTCAGATGGATGCGCGAGGATTTGTACGAGCAATGCTCGTTCCACATGGCCGAAAAGATGCCGAGCTCGGTGAAAGTCGGCTCCCGCCCGATCAGCTTGAGAATGCGCTCATACTCGTCGGGCTTGAGGCCGTGGGAAGCGACGAGTTCGGGAGTGATCTTTGGCTCGGTCATGGGGTCTCTTGGCTCTGTAAGGCTTCTTCATAGGGAGATCGGAGCATGCGGAAAAGGCCTATTCCGGCCCGTTCCCCGCATGTCCCAAGCTTTGCCCGGGCAATGCCCGTGCTGCTCGAAAAACAGCCTGCATAAGGCCCTGCGCCGGCGCCGGATTGCGCCCGCCGGATGGATCGGATTTAACACTTTTCGCAGCCAATCCAAGGAGTTCAGACCGTGAATGTGCCCGCCGATGCCACCATCCCGTTCCACGCCGACGCCTATACCGCGACGGAGGGGGAATTTGCGGGCTGGACCACCTGGAAGCGGGATTCCTTCGAATCGGTCTCCGGCCCGTTCTGGCACAAGGTCGAGGCCGACGGCTCCGTCCGCTGCGCCTTCCGGGTCGAGAAAAAGCACCTCAACGGCATGAAAAACGTCCATGGCGGCTGCTTCATGACCTTCGCCGATTATTGCCTGTTTGCGCTGGCCTCCCGCGAGCTGCAGGGCCCCGGCATCACCGTCTCGTTCGGCTGCGAATTCCTCGATGCGGCCCGCGAAGGCGAGCTGGTCGAATGCCACGGCGAAATGACCCGGATCGGCGGCTCATTGATCTTCCTGCGCGGAATCCTGAAAGCCGGTGAGCGTTCGCTGCTGACCTTTTCGGGCACCATCAAGCGCGTGAAGAAGCGCCCGAAGCCGGCGGCCATCGCGGCGGAGTAACCGGGCGTCGATTGGCGGGCATTGGCGCACCCTGCTAGGTTCGTCGACAACACATGTGGGCTCGAACATGCTGAGTTCATTCGAACGGCTACGTCATCCGGCAAACGCAGATCTCCTGATCGCGGCGGACGACGAGCACGCGGCTGTCGCCGGTCGCGGCGATTACGCCATGCCGTGGCACTGGCATGACTGCCTGATGTTCATCCTGCCGAGCCGCGGGACGATCGAGCTGAAGCACGAAGCCGCACGCGAAGGCAGCTGGCTGTCGCAGGACCGGTTCGCGATCGTTCCGCCGAACCAGGCGCATGAGACGCGCGCGGGTATCGGTGCACATAGCCATGTCGCTATCTACGCAACTGGCTCGGTCCTGAAGCGCCTCGAAAGAGAGAACGGCTCGCTGAGCGAATTCCGCCGCAGGACATCAACGACCCGGCTGTTTCGCCGGTCAGACAGACTGCGCGCCCTGCAGGCGCTGCTGGTCGGGGATGGCAGGCATGCCTACGGCAATGCCCATGTCCGGCACGGACTGTCCTCTGCCCTGCTCGTTCAGTGCATCGCCGAGGCTCTGACCGGCGATGCCGTATCCAGTGCCTCGCATCGCGAACACGGCATGACATTGGTCACGGAGTTGAGGGACTATCTCACCCTTCATGCCGACCGGGATGTTCCGCTCGACGCCCTGGAAGAACGGTTCGGCGTTTCGCGGCGTCACATCACCCGACTGTTTCGCGCGGGGACCGGCGCGTCGATTGGCGAATTCCAGCAACGTGTCCGCCTCGACAATGCAAGCGAGCTGTTGAAGGCAACCGATCTCCCGATCGGCGAGATCGCGCTCCGCGTCGGCTTCGACAGCGGTGCGGCGCTGGCCCATGCGATGCGCCGGGCAGAGGGCCAATCGCCAAGCGAAGTTCGCAAGCGCATGGCCCGGCCGATCAAAATCTAGGGCCCGCTGGAACGCGCGTCGCAGCAACACCCCCCGTAGCTTCGCACCGGTGAATTCCGCGCAGCGTTGGCTGACGCGTCTTGCGAACGCGCGAGGCTGCTAGAGGGTGCAAACATGATGACGACGTCTGCCGAACCCCAGGTTCGATTTGTCAGTGTCTTTGCGGCAGGCCCGCAGGGCGGCAATCCCGCCCCGATCGTGATCGACGCTGCCGGCATGAGTGATGCAGAGATGCAGCAGGTCGCGTGCGACTACGGGCACGAGAGCGGGTTTGTGTTGCCGCCTCCGCCAGACTCGGACTGCGATTTCGAGTTTCGCTTCTGGGTGCCCAATCATGAGATGTCCATGTGCGGACACGCAACGGTCGGCGCGACATGGCTGCTTCAGCGGCTCGGCCGGCTGCAGCGCGATCGGATCACGATCCTGACGAAGAGTGGCCGCGTCCATGCGCGGATCAGCCAGTCGGTCGGAGAGGAAATCTCCGTCGAGGTCTCGCAGCCTGCGGGTGTCATCGAGCCCCTTCCCGATACGCCCCAAAGCGTCGATGACATTCTCGACGTCCTCGGTATCGGTGCCGACTGCCTCGCGCCCTTCCCGATCCAGAATGCCCGCACAAGCCGGGTCAAGACCCTCATTCCGTTGAAGAGCGTGTCCATCCTTGATGGTCTGAAGCCTGACTTCTCGAGGATGGAGCGGCTGTGCAACAGCATCAACTCCACCGGTCTCTATCCCTACGCGGTTTCCGACCAGCAGGCGCAGGTCATCGATGCGCGGCAGTTTCCGAGTTCATCAGGCTACCCGGAAGATGCGGCAACAGGCATTGCAGCCTCCGCCTTGTCATTCGGTCTCCTCGCGAACCGGATGGTGGATGCGTCGGAGCGCCAGATCACCATTCGCCAGGGACGCGTGATGAATCGCCCGTCCGCGATCAAGGTGCGCTTCAGCTTCGACGACAACGCTGTCAACGGCTGCTGGCTCGGCGGCGCCGTTCAGCCGACCGACTGCGAGAAGATCAGTTCATGAGCAGCCGCGCACACTCCTCCGCTTTCGAAGCCGACTACGGCTTCGCGCGAAGCGACGTTCGTCTCGATAACTGGCGTCAGCCCCCCTGGAATGTCTGGGCATTCCGTCACGTGTCCGAACTCATTCCGACGGCGCGCATCGCAGCGACGCCGGGACTGATCGAGGATCCACCTGTCGATCCCGGAGACTTGCTCAGGCAGACATTCGCTGTCGGTGGAGAAACAGCTGGTGTCGTGGATGTGCTGCGCAGGACTTCGACCGACGCCCTCGTCGTGATGAAATCCGGCCGTGTCGTTGCAGATTACCATGCGCCGAATTTTACTGCGCAATCGCGGCACATTCTGTTCTCCGCGAGCAAGTCGGTGACATCGATCGTCGCGGGAATTTTATACAGCGACGGCCTGATCGATTTCGACGAGACCGTCGCGCACTACGTTCCCGAACTCAAATCCTCCGCTTTTGCAGATGCGCGGATACGCGATGTCCTCGACATGCGGGTCAGCCTCGATTTCGAAGAGACCTATCAGGATCCCCGCGGCGATTTCGCGCGGTACCGCCGCGCCGGCCTGCTCGAGCCGTCGGTGCCGGGAGATACTCCGGACTCCCTGCTGGCCTTCCTCGCTACGCTGCAAAAGGGCGCCGGCGATCACGGGGGTCCCTTCCACTACTGCTCGCCGAATTCGGACGTGCTGGGTCTGGTGATCGAACGCGCCTCGGGCCAGCGTTTCGCCGATTTTGCTGCCGCGCGTTTGTGGCAGCCGCTCGGCGCGCGGCAGGATGCCTATATCACCGTCGATGCGATCGGCAGCGCCCGGACCGGCGGCGGCTTCTGTATGACCCCGCGCGACCTCGCCCGCATCGGCGAGATGATGCGACTGGGCGGCATGGCAAACGGCTGCCGGATCGTTGCACAGGACTGGGTGTCGGATACCATCACGAACGGCTCTACCGAGGCCTGGCGCGTGGGCATGTTTGTCGACTGGCTTCCCGAAGGCCGCTATCGCAACAAATGGTACCAGACCGGCAACGCAAGCGGCGCGTTCTTCGCCCTCGGCATTCACGGACAATATCTCTACGTGAATCCGCGCGCCGAACTGGTCGTCGCAAAATTCTCGTCACAGCCGCAGCCGGTGAACAACGATCTAAAGCGCCTCAACCTCGCGCTGTTCGATGCGCTTGCGAGATTCTGCTGATGAAGCCGCTGCCGATTGCGGCAGACAGAGGACTGCCCCGCGCCTAGCGATCGTCCGAGCGAACCGACGATGGATGCCGGCACAACGGCGTCACGCTGACGCGCATGAAGGGGAAGAGCGGCAATGTCGACAGAATGTCGTGCAGCGCCTCATTGCTCGCCACATCGAAAATACTGACATTGGCGTAACGTCCGGCGACCCGCCAGAGATGGCGCCACTCGCCTGTCTTCTGCAGTTCCTGCGCGCGTTCACGCTCGGTCTTTTTCAGTTGCTCGACCACATCGGGAGCGATCCCGGGCGGGATCTGCACGTCCATTTCCACCTGAAAAAGCATCGATCAAACTCCTGTGGTTGTGCCAGCCGGTTGAATGCGCGGCGCGTAACCATCGCGACGGAAGAATGCGACGCGGTCCATGTCCAGTTCGACACCAATGCCGGGCACCGTCGGCACCTGCAACACGAAGTCGCCATAGCGGAGCGGCGTCGCTAGGATTTCCTCGGTCAGAAGCAGCGGGCCGAACAATTCGGTGCCCCATGCGAGCTTCGGCAGCACGGAGAAAACCTGAGCCGACGCCGCGGTGCCGACACCGCCTTCCAGCATGGTGCCGCCATACAGGCCGATGCCTGCAGCGTCGCCGATCGCAGCCATCTTCACGGCATCGTACAGACCACCTGCCTGGTTGATCTTCAGAGCAAACACGTCAGCAGCGCCCCGCGAAGCAACATCGAAAGCATCGGTCGTGCCATGCAGTGCCTCATCCGCCATGATGGGGACGGCATAGCGACCGCTGAGCCGGGCCTGTGCCCCGCGATTGTCACGCGACAAAGGCTGCTCGATGAGGTCCACGCCGGCCGCCTCCAAGGCGGGAATGCCGCGGCGTGCGTCGGGCTCGCTCCAGGCCTGGTTGACGTCGACCCGCACGCTAGCGCGATCTCCGAGGGCACGCTTGATGGCCGCCACATGCGCCACGTCATCGTCCACGGACCGCAGGCCGATCTTCAGCTTGAAGATATTATGCCGGCGCGCATCGAGCATCCGCTCGGCTTCTTCGATATCGCGCGTGGTGTCGCCGCTGGCCAATGTCCAGGCGACCGGCAAGGTATCGTGCTGGCGCCCGCCGAGCAGTTCCGACACCGGCAGGCCCAGGCGCTTGCCAAGCGCGTCCAGCAGCGCCGTCTCCACCGCACATTTGGCGAAGCGGTTGCCCTTCACCCGTCGCTTCACGTCGGCCATGAGCGCGGCGACGCGTGAGGCATCCATGCCGATGATGGCCGGAGCGATGTAGGTGTCGACGGTCAGCTTGATGCCCTCGGGGCTCTCCTCGCCGTAGCTGAGGCCGCCGATGGTCGTGCCCTCGCCGATTCCGACCGTTCCGTCGGAGCAGCGGATGATGACCAGGACCAGGGTCTGGCTGTTCATCGTATGCATCGACAAGCGATGGGCGCGGATCGTCGGCACATCGACCAGGATGGTCTCGACCTGGTCGACGCGGACTGCCACGCTGGTGCTCATGAGGGGCATCTTCCTGTTGTCCATGGATGGGGCCTTGAACGGATCGCCGCTACCTTCCCGGCGACCCGTCGCTTTGCCATCTGCCGCTGCGCTACTTCTTGATGAGCGGGCAGCGTGACGCCGATAGCGGCTGGAACGCGTCGTCGCCGGAGACGGTCGCGAGCAGCTTGTAGTCGTCCCAGCGCGCCTTCGATTCCGACGGCTTCTTCACTTCGAACAGGTACATGTCGTGCACCATGCGGCCGTCCTCGCGGATCCGGCCGTTCTTCGCGAACATGTCGTTGATCGGCGTGTCCTTCATGACCTTCATCACGGCCGCTGAATCGGTGGTACCTGCCTTCTTCACCGCGTTCAGGTAGGTCGTGACCGACGAATAGACGCCCGCCTGCGCCGACGTCGGCGCGCGCTTGGTCCGTTCCATGAAGCGCTTCGCGAAGGCGCGCGTTTCGTCGTTGAGATCCCAATAGAACGCCTCGGCCAGCAACAGGCCCTGCGCGGTCTCAAGCCCGACGCTGTCGATGTCGGAAATGAAGGCCAGCAAGGGCGACAGCTTCTGTCCGGACTGGGTCAGGCCGAACTCGGCGGCCTGTTTGATCGCATTGATGGTATCGCCGCCCGCATTGGCGAGACCGATCACGCTGGCCTTGGTGCTCTGCGCCTGGAGCAAGAACGACGAAAAATCCGAGGTGTTGATCGGGTGCTTCACATTGCCGACAACCTTGCCGCCTGCCTTGGTGACGACGTTCGAGGTGTCGCGCTCCAGTTCCTGGCCGAACGCGTAGTCGGCCGTGAGGAAGAACCAGCTATTGAGGCCGCGCTTCACCGTGGCGAGGCCGGTGACGCTGGCCAGCGCGTAGGTGTCATAGGTGTAGTGGACGATGTAGGGACCGCACGCCTCATTGGTCAGCCTGACCGCGCCGGGACCATTGAACATGATGATCTTGCCGCGCGTCCTAGCCATCTCCGCCGCAGCCAGCGCCGTGGCAGAGCCAGCCACATCGACGATCGCCTCAACATTCTGGTTGTCGAACATTTCACGGGTGAAATTCGCAGCCAGATCGGACTTGTTGAGATGGTCTGCGACCACGATCTGGACCTTGCGCCCGAGAACCTCGCCGCCGAAATCCTCAACGGCCATCTTGGCTGCGGTCTCGCTGCCCGGCCCCGTAATGTCAGCAAAGAGGCCGGACATATCGAGGACGGCGCCCAGCTTCAGCGGCGCGGTGCTCTGTGCCATGGCAGCCGAAGTGGTGACGACCATGACCGATGCCATCAGACCTGAAAGTAGCTTCTTCACATCATTCTCCATGAGCGCCCTCAGCATGAGCGCTCGTCTATCGCTTGATATTCGTTAGTGATTGATCGCCGTATGTGTCAGGCGTCTGTCGTCACTGGCTGCCGCGAATGCCTGCGGTTTCGACAATCTGCTTCCATTTGGCGCTTTCCTGCGCCAAGTGCGCGGCCAGTTCCTGGGGCGACGACGCGATGACGCGCCCGCTGACATCGGCGAAACGCTTCTGCACATCCGGATCCGCCAGAACCTTGCGGATATCGCCGCTGATGCGCTCCGCCAGCGCCGGCGGCATCTGGCCCGGACCAAAAATGGCCCACCAGTTGGCGAGTTCGAAGCCCGGCAGCCCGGATTCGCTGATCGTCGGCACGTCAGGCAATGCGGCGATGCGCTCCTTGGTGGTGACGGCAATGGCGCGGAGGCTGCCGCCCTGGACCTGCGGAAGCGCCGTCGAGGCGTTGTCGAACATCAAGTCGATCCGGCCGGCCATCAGATCCGTCAGGGCCGGCGACGAGCCACGATAGGGAACGTGGGTCATCTCGACATTGGCCTTTTGCCGGAACACTTCCGCCGCCAGATGCAGAGAGGAACCGACGCCGGCAGAGCCGTAGGTGGCGCCGCCCGATGCCGCCTTTTCTTTCGCAAAGGCGATCAGATCCTTGATGTTCTTGATCGGCGACGAGGGCGGCACAAGCACCACGTTCGGCGTCTCGAGCGCCAGCGTCAGCGGCGTCAGATCCTTCACGGGATCGTAGGGGATCGACTTGAAAAGCCACGGATTGACGGCCACGGCGATCGACGCGAGCACCAGCGTATAGCCATCGGGGGCACTCTTGGCGGCCGCGTTGATGCCGATATTCGATCCCGCCCCGCCCCTGTTCTCGACGACGACCTGCTGGCCCCAGGTCTGGCTCAGTTTTTCCGCGATCGTGCGGCCGATGATGTCGGCGGCACCGCCGGCGGCGAAGGGAACGATCAACTGGACCGGCTTGGTCGGATATTCCTGCGCCGTCGCACGGTTTGCGCCCATGGCGATACAGCAAGCCGCCACCGCGGCGTGGCTCGCCCGGGCAAATAAGGTGCGTCGTGACAGCATGAAAGAGCCTCCCAGTCGGTTCTTATGTTTCGACGGCCGCACAAAAGCGTGTCGGCCAGGTCCGATATTGACAAACACTGGCACGGGACGCGTGATAGGCCAACACAGTCAAAACTATAGATGCGATAGAAGATTGTAATCGGCTATGGATCCCAGACGTCTCGGCTATTTTCTGGCAATCGCGACCCACAAGCGCATGGCGAAGGCTGCGGAAGCCCTCGGCGTCGCCCAGCCAACGCTGTCGCAGCAGATACGCGCCCTCGAGCAGGACCTCGGCACCGTCCTGTTCAACCGGACGCCCCAGGGCATGCAACTGACCGAGACAGGGCATGCACTGCGCGAGCATGCACAACGTCTGATGGTTCAGACCGAAGCGGCGCGCACGGCGATAGCCGAGCTGGAGGGCGGCATGGCCGGCACGCTGCGTGTCGGCGTCATCTACACCTACAGCACGACATTCCTGCCGAAGATCATCGGCAGCTTCGGCGAGAAATATCCTGACGTTCGGCTCAGCGTGGAGGTCGGCTCAGCAAACGGCGTCGAACAACGCATCCTGTCCGGGGATCTCGATCTCGCGATTGCTTTTGCACCGCCCCAGCACGCAGAATTGGGCGTCGACCTGTTGTTCGAGGAGCGGCTCGTCCTGGTGCTTGCGAAGTCGCAAAATCAGTCACGGCAACAGTCGATCACGCTGCCTGAACTCGCCCGCCGCCCGTTGGCGCTCCTGACCACCGCCTTTGCGACCCGCCGCATTCTCGACCAGTCACTGCCGCCCGATATACAGCTCGATGTGCGCGTCGAGATGAACTCGGTCGAGGCCCTGATCGAACTCGCCAAATCGGGAGGGCTGCCAACTGTACTCGCCGACCGAAGCCTGAACGCCCGAAAAGACCTTGCGATCATCCCGATCGGGCCTCCATGGATACGTCGTTCCGGCGCCTTGCTGTGGGATGCCCACCGCTACCAGACAGCGGCCGCGCGCGCTTTCATGGCGATCGCCCGCAAGACGACCAAAAGCGCACAGACCATTCGCGCGTCATAGCGAACAATCGTGGACATCGGCATTACCAGAGGAGCGCTGGCTGATGGCACCGCGCGCGTCGATGCGATCAGGCTGCTCAGCGTCCCGAGCGCGTAATGGCCTGGAACGTGGATTCACCGATCTCAGCACCGGAGCCCTGCAGGAGAGAAAGCGCTGGTGACGTCTCCGTGGTGCCGTTCTTCAGGTCATACATCGCAGAGAAGCGGCCGAGCAGCTTTGTCAGCTTGGCCGGATCCTTGAGATCGCTCAGTTTGAGATACTTCTCCACCACCTTGGCCTGCTGGTCGACATCCATGGCGCCCACCGAGTCCGGCAGGTTGAACGTGGTCCGGAACACTTCACCCAGCGCCTTGTCGGCCAGGAGGTCGTAGACTGACGTGATGCTCGGCGCCTTGCGCTGGAAATAGAGCGCCAGACGCACACCCGGATTGACCTCGCCTTGTTGGGTTTCCAGGTTCTGCTGCAGATAATTGTTTTGCGTCTTCAGGAGCTGATCGCGTGTCTGCGGGCCGACCGGAGCCAGGCGTGCGATGTTGCCGTTCTTGTCGAAATTGAACGACGCCGCGATTTCCGCAAAGCGGGGATCGCTTTGCTTGCTGGCGAAACTGCGTGGATTCGACAGGTCGGAATTGAAGATCTGCTTGAGAAAATCGGTGCTGACCTTCTCGGGTTGCAGGCCTTTTGAGGTCAGGACGATATCGATCATCTTCCGATTGGCGAGCAGATCGGACACGCTCTCGATGTCCGGGATCGTGTTCTGGTAATAGACCGCATCCTTCTCGGCCTTGGCGCGGAGTCCGGCCAGCTCGGTCTCACCAGCAAATCGCGTTTGCGCGATGATGTAGTCCTTCGCGATCTGCCTCACATTGGTGGTGTCCTGGGCCACCAGCGACGTCGTCAGATTGCCCTTGCTGTCGAAATTGAACGCGCGCGCGAGCGCGATATAGCGATCGTCCTTGGTCATATTGGCGTAACTCTTGGGATCGGTCGGATCGCTCTTGAGAACCGCCTTGATGGTGGCTTGCGAGACTTTGTCGGGGTCGAGCCCGACTGCCTTCAGTGCATAGTTATACAAGTTCGGCGTTTTCACGAACACGTCGACCGACCGCACATTCGCAACATTCGCGCGGAACAGCCTGGCCATCAGAGCCGAATTCTCATCATCTGCCGCAAGATAGGCCGCGCCCTGACTGTTGACGAAAAACGCATTCGTACTGTCACGATCGGCCGGGGTCTGCGCGTCGACACCGGCCGGCAGCGTCCCGTCAGGCGAGAACTCGAAGGCTCGGGCGATATCGAGATAACGCCCGATCATGGTGAGTCCATCATTGGCGCTGATGATATCGCCGCTGTTTTTCAGAACCCGACGCTGCTCCATCACGATCTTTGACCTGAGATCGTTGAGATTGGCGCCGGGCTGCGCCAGTTGCGTCATGTAGTCCGCTATCTTCAGATTGGCGTCGGCGATCTCGGTATTGGCCTTGGTGACCTTGTCATTGAGGACAGTGACCTGCGGCACCCAGACAGTGTTCACATAGCTGTTTGGGTCCGCCACGTCGCTGCTCAGGACTTGCCGGATCGTGTCACGTGACCATTGCGAGTCACTGATCCCGAAGGCCGAAAACACATAAGTGCGCAGGCGGTCGTCATTCAGCAATTCGTCGGCGCTGCGAATGCTGCCGATCTTGCTGTTGTAATAGCCGGTCTGGTCGTCGATCGCGTCGACCTGTTTTTTCACCGCGGCCGAATACAGGCCGACCATCTCGTCGGTCTGACTGGCCGATTGTGCAACATAGGTCCCGGCGCCATTGAAGGAAAACGCCGCGGCAAATTCGCGGTAGCGCTTGTCGTTCAGCCGGTTGGCGAAGCTGTTGGCATCGGACAGATTGCTCTCGAGCACCTTGCGCATGAAGGCCTTGGCATAGGCCATATCTTCCAGCCCATAGGCCTTCGTCGCATACTGATAGAGACGATAGTCTTTCATCAGATCGTCGACGGTCTTCACCTTGCCGATATTATCCCGGTAATAAGCGGCTTCGCGCTCACGCCCGCCTGCTGGGAGATCATGGTCAGGGACTGCCTGACATTGCGCTGGACGGACGTGTAGCCGAGATATGTCGACACCATGGAAACACCTATCGCTGGTTTACACCACGATACCGCCCCTGGGTTGTCTGAAGCTGGCCGGCTTCGCCCTCGTTCGTAGCCGGACCGGACGCAAACGCTCGCGGACTGACTGTCAGCGCAAGGAGGTCCGCGCCCTGGCGCGAGCTACCACCAGCCGGTTTGCGGCTGGCGCTGATACGGCGCGACCCTGCGGCGAGCCTGCACGGGCGCGGGGTCCGCATTCCAGCGCTGGAAGAACGAGCCAAAGCCATCGCCATCCGCATCGTCGCTGCTCGCCATGAGATCGGCAGGTGGCGTCGGCTTGCGCGTAATGAAACCACCCTGGGGCTGATTACTCAGCACTGCGACGAATTCGGTGCGATAGTTGGTCTCGGTGCTGAGCGGCTCGTCGGAAATCACGATCGACGAGCGTGGCAATGCGGTCGCTCCGATCCGGTCGAGCACTTCCTGCGGAATGGTGATGCGGTCGAGGGCGGCCTTCGCGCTATCGCCTTCGTCGATCGTGACGGCGCTCCAGCGCAGGCCTGCGTCGTTCCGGGCCATTGCCGTAAACACATGCGTGCCGATCGGCCTGCCGGGGTCGCGGATGGTGATGGGAACTTCGATGCTTGAATCGAATACTTCGCCGCCGCCGTCCGGCGCCGGCTTGTGCGTGTTGCGCCGGACGTAAAGCATCTGCGTCTCGCGGCTGATATAGATCGAGACCGGCTCGAGCGCGAGTTTCGCATCGCTCGCTGCCTTGGCGGTGGCGACCTTTTTGGTCTCGGCCGCCTTGGCGGCGTCCTTCGCGGCGGCCGCGGCATCGAGCTTCGACGCCGTATCGGCCTTTGCGGTTTCGAATTGCGCGCCGAGTTCCGCGGCTCTGGCAGCAGCCTTCTGCTTCGCGTCCTCAGCCCGCGCCTTGGCCTCATCGGTCTTTGCCGCAACGACGGCCTTGTCGGCGGATACGAGCTCGACATCCGCGCGCGCCTTCAGCGATTGCAGCTTGCGCAGGGCTGCCGGCAGCGGCTTCGTCTCGCGCGCCGAGGTCGCTGCGAGTTTCTTCGTCGCGTCCGCGGCAGCAGCGGCCTCCGCAGCCTCGCGGGCGAGCACCTCGACACGGCCCGGAGCAGCGGCGATGGCTTCCGCTTTCGGCATCAGAAGCGCCGGATGGGAGAACTCGACGGGCGCCGCGTCATTCGGCGAGATGATCACCCGCATCCCGATCCGCGTCTTGTCGAACAACCTGTCCGCGAAGCCGTAGGGCATCCGCACGCAGCCATGCGACGCGGCATAGCCGGGCAGCGGCCCGCCATGCAGTGCGACGCCGTTCCATGTGATCCGCTGCATGTTCGGCATGGCAGCATCGTCATACATGTTGGAGCGATGGTCCTTGTTCTTCTCGAGAACGGCAAAGACGCCTGCCGGCGTCTCGCGGCCGGACACCCCGGTCGAGACCGGTGCGCGCGTGATCCATCCATCGGCGTCGTAGAATGTGACCTGCTGGCTCTTGATCGACACGATCGCCATCATCGGCTCGCCTGCTTCGCGCGGGGCGGTCGCCTCGACGACGCGGGCGGGACGCGCCTGCTTTGCGGCGGCTCCGGCCGCCGGAGCGACCACCGCAACCATTGCTGCCAACACCACGACGGGAGATATCCAGTGCCGCATCCCGACGTTGGGTTGCGCCGTCGCCAATCGATTTGCCATTCAGTGCCCCGGTCAAATGCCTTCCGATCGCGAATCGTACAGGCGTTTGATTGCGATTGTATCAATTCGCCGCCGCTTCGCTTGCCCGATGTCTCGTTGACGCGGCGAGCGCGGCGAAAGTTCATTCGTAGCCGAGAAACGGCGCCGGACAAAGGTGGCTCACTGCCACACCCGGCACGTGGTCGACTACGAAATCTGGACAAAACGGCGGTTGGGGCCGGAGTTCAAAATGAGCCCAGTGCGGAGCCCATGGCAATCACGGCGGCAAGAGCGACAACCGAGCTCACGATGCCGACCATCACAATGTCGAAATAACTTTGGCGATGCGTCAGGCCGCAGATCGCGAGCAGGCTGACGACCGCACCATTGTGAGGGAGAATATCCAGGGTGCCGGAGCCGATCACAGCTACGCGGTGCAGCAACCCGGGATCGATCCCTTCCCGCGTGGCAACGTCCATATAGGTCTGACCAAGTGCATCAAGCGCGATCGTCAGTCCGCCGGATGCCGAACCTGTCAACGCGGCGAGCAGGTTCGTGGAAACGGCCAACGACACCAGCGGCCCACCCTTAATGCCCAGCGCCCAGTCCCGCACCATGTCAAATGCAGGCAGCGCTGCGATGACAGCGCCAAAGCCCACGAGGCTCGCGACAGTCAGCGCTGGCAGTACGGACGCGTTGGCCCCGGCATCCATCGTCTGTCGCAGTGCAGGCAGTCGCCTCCAGTTGCAGATGACGACTGTCGCGGTCGCGCCTGCGAGCGCGACGACAACGGACCACACGCCGGCAACGGCAGGTAGAGACGTGCTGCCCCAGCGCTGCTCGGCCAGGAAGGAGACATCAAGCCGGGGCAGAACAACGAGCGACATCGCGAGATTGACGACGACAACGACAACCAGGGGAAGAACGGCATTGACGACAGGCACTTCCGCTTCGCTGCGATGCCCGTGGGATATTTCGGCCGGATCGAATTCGCGCGCCGTCGTAGCACGCCCGCGCAAGCGCTCGTCATCGGCAGCGGCGTTGGTCGCGATCGACAATTCTTCGCCATAACCTTCATTCGCTTGTCGTGCCGCCTTCTCGGCGCGAAGCAACCACCACAGTCCAATACCCAGCATGATCAATGACGCGATCATGCCGAGGCCCGGCGCCGCGAAGGGCGTGGTGCCAAAGAACGGCATGGGTATCGCATTCTGAATCGATGGTGTGCCCGGCAAGGCCGACATGGTGAACGTCGATGTTCCGAGAATGACCGTCGCTGGCACGAGGCGGCGCGGAATCCCCGCCGCGCGAAACAGCGACTGGGCCATCGGAACGATCACAAAAAATGCGACGAAAAGGCTGACGCCGCCATAGGTGACCAGTGCCCCCGAGAGCACAACGGCGAGGATGACCCGGCGCTCGCCAAGGCGGCGGGTGATGAAGTTCGCGACCGCAGTGACCGCGCCGCTGTCGTCCATCAGTTTCCCGAATACGGCGCCGAGCAGAAAGATGGGAAAGAACTGAGCGAGAAACTGGGCTGCGCTGCCCATGAAGATCTGCGTCCAATTGGCAAGCAATGGCTCTCTGCCAAAAGCCGACGCAACCAGTGCGGAGAGCGGAGCAAGCAGCAGAACACTCCACCCCCGGAAAGCCAGCCAGATGAGAAGACCAAGCCCGACGAGAATGCCGAGAAGCCCCATGACGTCAGCACTCCGCCAACAGGATGTCGAGATCGGCCGTCGAACGCTCGCCAAGATCGGCGCCATGCGCGTCGAGAAAGTCACCGGCCGCTTGCCGCCCCTCGTCGCGCAGCTTGGATAGGAAGGCCCATTCGGCGTTGAGCTTGGATGACGCAGCGAAAGTCGCGAGCAGATCGCTCTTGATCCGGTGCGTCTTCATTTGAGCCCAGCGGGCGCCCTCCCCGGTGCCGGGATCCGCCACCTGACGAAGCAGCGCAATCATCCGCAGCTCCTTTGCCAGCGGCGAGTTGAATGAAATTTCATTGAGACGATTGAGAATGTCCGCAGCCGTGCGCGGCTCCTCCAGTCGCTCGGTCGGATTGATCTGCACGACGATGGTGTCCTGCGCGTCTGTCTCCCGAACAAGCGGCGTGATCGTGGGGTTGCCTGCATAGCCCCCATCCCAATAGGCTTCGCCTTCAATCTCGATCGCGCGGAACATCGTTGGCAGGCATGCCGACGCAAGCAACACATCCGCGGTGATCTCGGCGTTACGGAAAATTCGCCCGCGACCTGTCCGTACCCGCGTGGCCGTTACGAAGAGTTTGATCGGTGCACCGGCGAGACGCTCGAAATCGATGCTCTCGGCCAGTATTTCGCGCAACGGATTGTAACCGAGCGGATTGAGATCATAAGGCGACAGGACTCGCGACATCAGATCGGTGAAGAGATAGGCCGGAGAAGTGTCGAGCGACCAGCGTCCCATGAGGCGGTCGAGGGGGGAGCGTTGAAACGGACTGAAGGCCGCGGCACGCGAGACGCGCCGCCAATATTTGTCCAGAGCCTCGCGTGCTCCGTCGACACCGCCGGCAGTCCAACCGTCCGCCAGAACGGCAGCGTTCATCGCTCCTGCCGATGTTCCGGATATGCCGGCAATTTGTAGCCACGGCTCCTCAACCAGCCGATCGAGGACCCCCCACGTGAATGCGCCATGCGAGCCTCCGCCCTGGAGCGCCAAATCCACGAGTACCTGCCTTCGGTTCATCATGCAGCTTCTCCAACTGCCGAGAGACACGCTGGTAGCCAACCGTCGAGCACTTCAGAAACCACGCGCCGAATAGGCGTGGCCATCATAGACTTGGAAAGTCCGCTTCAGGTCGCTTTCGACCGAGCCCTGCGACCTCTGCGTGCTATTTGATGCCCACCTCGCGCCAAAAGCAACCTGCGGGGGCCTGGCCAGAAACATCGTGCTGGACCCGACAATCGCACGCGGCGACCTGCAGAAGGACCTCGGCAGAGGCAAATACCAGGCCGACGCTCCGTGAATGAGGCAATGGGCGGCGCTGAAAATTTGAGCCGTACCGAGATGGCACAGCTTCGAGCAAAGGATGATTACGGCGTCAGGAGCTTGTTGTACTTCGCCACATCGCGCGTCACCAGCTGCTGCAGCACCTCCGGTGCATGCTCATTGGCGTCGGGCGCCACGGTCGACAGATCCTGGAAACGCTTTTTCACCAGGTCGCTTTCAACCGACGAGCGAGCAGCAGCGTTCAGCTTGGCGATGATCTCTGGCGGTGTCCCCTTCGGCGCGAACAGGCCATTCCAGCCCTGCGCCTCGAAGTCGGGCAGCCCTGCTTCTGCCGAGGTCGGCAGCTCGGGCAGCGTCGCCAGCCGCACGGTCGAGCCGACCACGATGCCCTTCACGAGCTTGTCGTCGATGGCCTGCGAGACAGAGGCTGCGGAATCGCAAATGCCGTCGATCTGCCCGCCGATGGCATCGGTGAGCGCGGGCGCCGCGCCGCGATAGCCGACCAGCGTGACGTCGATGCCGGCGGCCTGCACGAAGCTCTTGCAGATCAGGTAATTCGAGGAACCGATCCCGGCATGGCCGAGATTGACCTTGCCCGGATTGGCTTTGGCATAGGCGATGAAGCCCTTGAGATCACTCGCCGGGAAATCCTTGCGCAGCGCCACGACGCCGAAGGTCTTGGCCACCATGCCGATAGAGGCAAAGGAGTCCGGCGTGAAGGACAGTTTCGGATAGATCGTGTAGGTCGCCGCACTGGTGCCGGCATTGCCGATGGCGATGGTGTAGCCATCGGGCGCAGACCGCGCGGCACGGGCCAGCGCCGTGGAGCCGCCGGCGCCGACGACGTTCTCGATGATGATGGTCTGGCCCAGCGTCGCCGCCATCTGCTCGGCCACCGCACGCGCGATGACGTCCGACGTACCGCCGGCCGCGAAAGGCACGATCATGGTGATGGGGCGTTTGGGATAATCATCGGCGGATGCCGACACGCTCGTAGCCAGCACGAGCGCAAGCGTTGCGGCGAGCTTCGACAGCCGCGCCACAGCGGCGATCACGCAGCGCGCTCCAGATGCTCGACAAGACCAGCAAACAGGCCGCGGCCGTCGGTGCAGCCCATGATGTCTTCGACGTGATTTTCCGGATGCGGCATCATGCCGAGCACGTTGCCCTTCTCGCTGACGATGCCGGCAATCGACGCAGCAGCGCCGTTGATGTTGTGCAGATCGCCAACTTCACCTGTCGGCGAACAATAACGATAGAGCACGCGGCCATCGCCTTCGAGGCGCTTCAGCGTTTCGGCATCGGCGGTGTAGTTACCCTCGCCGTGGGCGATCGGCACGCGGATCACCTGACCGGCATTGTAACCGCGGGTGAACGGGGTGTCGGACCGTTCGACGCGCAGATGCACGTCGTGGCAGAGGAATTTCAGCTTGGCATTGCGCATCAGGATGCCCGGCAAGAGGCCCGACTCGCACAGTATCTGGAAGCCGTTGCAGACGCCCATCACCAGGCCGCCATCGGCCGCAAACTTCCGGACGGCGTCCATCACCGGCGAGCGTGCCGCGATGGCGCCGCAGCGCAGATAGTCACCGTACGAGAAGCCGCCTGGGACGACGACGAGATCGGTGCCCTTGGGCAGCGTGGTCTCGGCGTGCCAGACCATCGTGGACTCCTGCCCCGATGCCAGCTTGAGCGCCCGCGCCATGTCGCGTTCGCGGTTGATTCCGGGGAAGACGAGAACGGCGGATTTCATAGCGATAACCTGGCTCAGAGCACTTCGACGCGATAGTTTTCGATCACCGTATTCGCCAGCAGCTTGTCGGCCGCGGCTTTCAGCGCCTCTTCGGCTTTCGCCTTGTCGGCGCCGTTCAGTTCGATGTCGAACACTTTGCCCTGCCGCACAGAGGCAATGCCATCGACGCCGAGCGATTTCAGCGCGCCTTCGATGGCCTTGCCCTGCGGGTCAAGGATGCCGTTCTTCAGGGTAACAGTTACGCGGGCTTTCACGTGATATCCTCAGCTCTTGACCAGTACCGGGCCGGTGCCCATCGGGCGTTCGTTTTCGGAGAGAATGCCGAGACGCTTGGCGACCTCGGTATAGGCCTCCAGCACGCCGCCCAAATCGCGGCGGAAACGATCCTTGTCCAGCTTCTCGTTCGACTTGATATCCCACAGCCGGCATGAGTCGGGCGAGATCTCGTCGGCGACGATGATGCGCATCATGTCGTTTTCGAACAGGCGGCCGCATTCCATCTTGAAATCGACGAGGCGGATGCCGATGCCCAGGAAGAGACCGGTGAGGAAGTCGTTGACGCGGATGGCGAGCGCCATGATGTCATCGATTTCCTGCGGAGTGGCCCAGCCGAACGCCGTGATGTGCTCTTCCGACACCATCGGGTCGTTGAGCTGGTCGTTCTTGTAATAAAACTCGATGATCGAGCGGGGCAGCTGGGTGCCCTCCTCGATGCCGAGGCGCTGCGACAGCGAACCCGCCGCCACGTTACGGACCACCACTTCCAGCGGCACGATCTCGACTTCGCGAATCAGCTGCTCGCGCATGTTGAGTCGGCGGATGAAATGGGTCGGCACGCCGATGTCGTTCAGATGCTGGAAAAGGTATTCCGAAATCCGGTTATTGAGGACGCCTTTGCCCTCGATCACCTGGTGTTTCTTGGCATTGAACGCGGTCGCGTCGTCCTTGAAGTGCTGAATCAGGGTACCGGGCTCCGGGCCTTCATACAGGACCTTGCCCTTGCCTTCATAAATGCGACGTCGACGGCTCATGGGGATGTACCGGGTGTTGTTGAAATCCATGGATGTGGTGTGCTCCGAATAACGGGATCGACCCACGACGGAGCTGCCGTGAAGGCCAGGAACGGGAAGAAACAGAACGAGAACCGGGCCTGCAGGCAACCTACCCGATCGGCCCTGCCAGTACAATCGACCCGGCCCGCCCAGCGGGGGTTTACCCCAACCTCGCGCAAGCCTGGTCCGATAAGCCTCGCCCGATACCGTCTTGCCTGCGACCTTGCGGCCGATTGTTCCAACGGTATCTCGACCTTATTTAAGCTCCGAACCGGCGTTTACAACGTCGTCCTGACCGCCCAACAACCCCGACGGGAACTTTAACCATGTCATCATTCGACAAGCGCGGCGAAGCCTTCGAGAACAAGTATGCGCTCGACGAAAGCCAGAAGTTCAAGGCCGAGGCCCGCCGCAACAAGCTCTTGGGCCTGTGGGTCGCCGAGCAACTCGGCAAGTCCGGCGACGAGGCCGCCGCCTATGCCAAGGAAGTCGTCGCAGCCGATTTCGAGGAAGCCGGCGACGGCGACGTGGTGCGCAAGGTGCTCGCCGATCTCACCGCCAAGGGCATCTCGATCACCGAGCCGCAGCTACGCGTGAAGATGGATCAGCTGACCGCTGAGGCCGTCGCGCAGGTGAAGGCGGGTATCTGAGGTCAACAGCTTCGAGTTGCAGCGAGACATCTCGCTGCAACTCACGACGTTTCATAGAGAGCCGCGCATCGTATGATGGCGCGGCTCTTGTCTTTTGAAACGTTCCAGACTCGCAGAGCCTGACTCACGATTCCGAATTGCGATGTGCAAATTCTGAAACAGAGTCGCACAGCGTGCCGATGACGGCTCGCATGCGTGTGCTACAAATTGCTCAAAATGCACGTTGATTGTTCAATCGTGTCGCGGCTCACCTTGCGACTGCATCACCGAAGACACACAGGCTCGCCAATCTCGTCGCTTTAGAGCGATTCAACCTCCCATTCGAAGTTTTCATTCAAAGCTACTGCTAGATCGCCTGCGCATGTTTCTCAAACGCGAAGGCGACACAAAGTGACGACGGACAACCATTGCAATCTCGACGGCAACGCACGCAGCATCTTCAGGGTGCGCCGCGCGTATTGGTTGATCGGCGCGACGTTCCTGTTGGGTGATCTCTCCACCGATATGTCGGTCGCCAACGCACAATCGAGCACAGCACTGCCGCCGGTCACCGTCGAATCGCCGACACAGGCGCGCCGGCCCGCACGTGCTGCGAGCGCCACGCCGAGCCGGGCGCGAGCTGTCGCCGCCCGCCGCAATGCCACGCCGCCCCCCGCCCCGCCGACACCGACCGAGCGCGCGATCGCCGCTGCTGCCGCCAAATATGAACAGATCCTCGGCTATCGTGCGATGCCCGATGCGACAACCCTGCGCGGCGCGACGTCGCCGCTCAACACGTCGCAGGTCGTCAACGTCGTGCCGCAGCAGGTGATCAGCGATCAGCGTCCGCGCAATCTCGATGACGCGCTGGTCAACATCAGCGGCATCACCCAGACCAACACGCTGGCCGGCACCCAGGACGCCGTGATCCGTCGCGGTTTCGGCGACAACCGTGACGGCTCGATCATGCGCAACGGCATGCCCATCGTACAGGGCCGCTCCCTGAATGCTGCGGTCGAAAGCATCGAAGTCCTGAAAGGACCGGCATCACTGCTCTACGGCATCATGGATCCCGGCGGCATCGTCAACACCATCAGCAAGCGGCCGGAGCTGTACCAGCACGGCGAGGTGACGCTGGAAGGCGCGACCTATGGTTCGCGCAGCGGAGCCAATGCGACCGTCGATATCACCGGACCGCTCGGCAAGGATGGCCTCGCCTATCGTTTCGTCGGCTATGGCATCAACGAGGATTACTGGCGGAACTTCGGCACCCGCAAGGAGACGCTCTACGCGCCGTCGCTGGCCTGGTATGGCGACACGACCACGGTTCAGATCAACTACGAACATCGCGACTTTTATTCGCCGTTCGATCGCGGCACGGCCTTCAACAGCGTGACCAAGGCCCCGTTCGCCATTCCGGCGACACGCCGCATCGACGAACCCTATAACAGCATGTGGGGCACGTCGGATCTCATCCAGGCCTCGGTGGATCAAAAGATCAATGAGGATTGGAAGGTCTATGCCGGCTACAGCTACAACGTCGAAACCTATAACGCGGCCCAGCTACGCAATACCGTTGTCAATCCGACCACCGGCATCGCGACACGCAGCAATGACGGCACCTACGGCGCACTGACGTCCTCCAGCTTCGGCACCGCTTATATACAGGGCGGCTTCTGGATCGGCGGCATGCGCAACGAAGTGCTGTTCGGCGGCGATGCCCAGTATCGCGTGATCTACCGCAAGGATCTGGTCCGGCAGGGGGCTGCGAATTTCAACATCTTCAATCCGGTTTATGATCGGCAGTTGCCGGGCACCACCGTTGTCGCTACCGACAGCGACCAGACCGACAAGCTCAGCACGCAGTCCTTGTTCTTCCAGGACACGCTGCATCTGACCAATCGGGTCGCCGTGGTCGGCGGCGTGCGTTACATGACGTTCGACCAGCTGGCGGGGCGCGGGCGCAATCCGTTCATCGCGAATACGGATCTGTCCGGCAACAAGGCACTGCCGCTCGGCGGCGTGATCCTGAAGGTCACCGACGAAGTCTCGCTCTATGCCAGCTACACGGAATCGCTGAAGCCGAATTCGACCATCGCTCCCAACGGCGCGGTATTCGACTCGCAGACGAAGCCCGAGGAAGGCGTGTCGTGGGAGACCGGCATCAAGTTCGATATCAACAAGCGCCTGTCAGGCACGGTCGCGCTCTACGACATCGACAAAAAGAACGTGATGCTGTCGCAATACAATACGGTCACCACGACCAACGAGGCACGCACCGCGGCTGCAGCGCGCTCACGCGGTGTCGAAGTCGACGTTACCGGCAAGCTGACTGACAGCTGGAGCATGATCGCTAGCTATGCCTATACCGATGCGATCTTGACGCAGGACTCGCAATACACCGGAAGCCACCTGCAGAATGTCGCCCTGAACACCGGGTCGCTGTATCTCGTCTATGATTTCGGCACGATGCTGCCGGGTCGTCTGCGCGTCGGCGCCGGTGCACATTATGTCGGCGATCGTCCCGGCGATGCTGCAAACAGCTTCGTGCTGCCGTCCTACACGGTGGCCGACGCCTTTGCGACCTACGAAACGAAATACCAGACTCTGCCTGTGATCTATCAATTCAACATCAAGAACATCTTCGACAAGGTCTACTATCCGTCGGCAGTGAGCCTTCCCAACGTTGCCCTTGGCGATGCACGCCGATTCTCGTTGGCAGCGACGGTGAAGTTCTGAGGATGACCAAACCACGTCGCGCCACCGCAGGACTGATTGCGCTCGCAGCGACGTGGCTCTCCTTCGGCTTAACCACAAGCCGCGCCGAAGAGATCAATCTCTATTCGACGCGCGAACCGCAGCTCGTCGAACCGGTCATCGCATCCTTCACGGCGGCGACCGGGATCACGGTCAAGCTCACTTATATCGAGGACAATCTCGTCACGCGCATGAAGGCCGAGGGCAACGCCTCCCCCGCCGACGTGCTGATGACCATCGGTCTCGACAAGACCTCGCAATTCGCCGCGAATGATCTGTCGCAACCGACCACGTCTCCCCTGCTCGACAAGGCAATCCCGCCGCAACTGCGCGGCAAGGAGTGGATCAGCCTGTCGGTGCGCCCGCGCGTGGTGGTGGTGCGCAATGACTCACCACAAGGCGCGATCCGTTATGAGGATCTCGCCGATCCCCGCTTTCGCGGCCAGCTCTGCATCCGCTCGCCATTGCATCAGAACAATGTCGCACTGATATCGGCCTATCTCGTGCATCACGGCGCGGACGCCACCGAGGCCTGGCTGCGCGGCATCAAGGCCAATCTGGCGCATGCGCCTGAAGGCAAGGACAACGACGTCATCCGTCAGCTCGCGGAAGGCCGCTGCAGCATCGGCATCGCCAACACCGTGGCGCTGGCGCAATTGCGCGACGGTCGCGAGGGCGCGGACTGGACCGCCTGGGCGAATAAAGTGAAGACGGTGCCGACGACATTCGCGGGCGGCGGCACGCATGTAAATCTTACCGGCGCGGCGCTGGCGAAACACGCGCCGCATAAGGCGGCTGCGCTGAAGTTTCTGGAATTCCTGGTGACACCGGCCGCGCAGAAACTCTATGCCACTGCCGAACTGGAATATCCGGTCACATCAGATGCCGAGAGCGCGCCGCTGGTGGCGGCGATGGGAGCGTTTCCGAGCGATACACTTGATATCGATGCGATCGCTGCAAGTCAGAAGGCGGCGATCGCGCTGATCAAGAAGGTCGGGTTTGAGAAATAGGCGTGCCAGGCGCGCTCTTTTACCCTCCCCCTTGCGGGGAGGGTGGCCGGCCCAATTCTTTCTTATTGGGCCGGTCGGGTGGGGGTGCCACAAACTCCGCCCTAGTGTGGGCACCCCCACCCCGGCTCACTTCGTTCGCCGACCCTCCCCGCCTAGCGAAGCTTCGCTTCGCGCGGGGGGAGGGTAAGAAAGATCACCGCCAGCCCATGCCGGGCGCGACGTGTGTCAAGATCGCCTCGATCACATGCGCGTTGTAATCGACGCCCAACTGGTTCGGCACCGTCAGCAACAGCGTATCGGCCTCGGCGATCGCCTCGTCGCCCTTCAGCTGCTTGATCAGTGCATCCGGCTCCGCTGCAAAGCTGCGGCCGAAGATGGCGCGCTCAGTACCGTGGAGGTAGCCGACCTTGTCCTCGCCCTCGTTGCCCCGGCCGAAATAAGCGCGGTCGCGGTCGTCCACCAGCGCGAAGATGCTGCGGCTCACTGACACGCGCGGGTCGCGCGCGTGCCCTGCCGCCTTCCAGGCATCACGATAGAGCCGGATCTGTTCGGCCTGCTGCACATGAAACGGCTTGCCGCTTTCGTCGATCTTCAGCGTCGATGACTGCAGGTTCATGCCCTGCTTGGCCGCCCATTCCGCCGTCGCATTGGTGGAGGCGCCCCACCAGATGCGCTCGCGCAGGCCTTCGCTATGCGGCTCGAGCCGCAGCAGGCCCGGCGGGTTCGGAAACATCGGGTTGGGATTCGGCTGCGCAAAGCCCTTGCCTTGCAACACGTCGAGAAACACCTCGGTATGCCGCCGCGCCATGTCGGCGTCGGTCTGGCCCTCAGGGGGCGCGTAGCCGAAATAGCGATAGCCGTCGATCACCTGCTCCGGCGAACCTCTGGAGATGCCGAGCTGCAGCCGCCCGCCCGCGATGAGATCGGCGCTCCCGGCGTCCTCCGCCATATAGAGCGGGTTCTCGTAGCGCATGTCGATCACGGCGGTGCCGATCTCGATCTTCTTGGTGCGCGCGCCGACAGCGGCGAGCAGCGGAAACGGTGCGGCGAGCTGGCGCGCGAAATGATGCACCCGGAAATAGGCGCCGTCGGCCCCTAACTCCTCGGCGGCGACCGCGAGATCGATGGATTGCAGCAGCGCGTCGCCCGCCGAGCGCGTCTGCGACGAGGCCGACGGGGTCCAGTGGCCGAAGGAGAGAAAGCCGATGTTCTTCATGGGACGGATACTCAGGGTGGGTTTGCTGACCACCTATTTAGGCGTGAATGGCAGCAAGAAAAGGGAAACGATGGAAACGCATCGTTTCCGATGAGGCGATCATGTTCGTGGACTGCAGATCCGTGTCCACTTTCGCGCACCCTGGCACGACGTCACATAGCCCCTCGCCCGCACCCCTTAAGCGTGCATCCTGTCACAAATCTTCTATAGGTTGACCAAAATACGGCGTTGGGCGAGCATCAGCGCAACATCGAAAAACGGGGGGACAGGGCCATGCGCGTCACGACGTCTGCCGGAGCTTTCGAAGCGAGCGCGATCGCGGGCACGCGCGCCATCATGATCGCCCTCAATTGCGATGAGGCAGCGTGCAAGGGGCTGCTGGGATTTGCGTTCCAGCGCGCCAGGGGCGCCGGCAGACCGGAATTCCTGCGATCGCTGAAAGTGTTCGAAGCGGTCGAGCCGAACCCCGATACCGAGCACGGCGAGTATTTCACCGACAAATTTCCGATCCAGAGTTTCCTCTGGAGCGACTACACCGCGGAACCCGGCACGACCTATCACTTCGAGGTCATCCCCGTATTTGGCGACCCGACCGCGCCTGAACTGCGCGACGCCGAGAAGCTCGCCTTCACCGTCACGACGGAGAAGGAGGACGACGGTCAACACGGCATCTGGTTCAACCGCGGCGCCATCGCCAGCCAGGCCTATGCGCGCAAGTTCAAGAACCACAAGCCGACCGAAGCGGAGATGGACAATCCGAAGGACGAGCACACGGTCTGGCTCTCGCGCGGCCTGCTGGAGGCCTGCCTGGATTATATCGACACGACGAAGAAGAGCGAGGCGCTGCGCGCCTGCATCTACGAATTCACTTACGCGCCCATCATCGAGGCGTTCAAGGCGAAGATCGATGACGGCTTCGACGTCCGGCTTATCGTGCATGACGACAAGAAGGGCAAGAACCGCAAGGCGATGAAGGCCGCCGGCCTCGACGTCAAGGCAGAGCACAATGGCGAGCCGGTGGTGATCTGGCGCACGCGGCCGCCGATCCCGCACAACAAGTTCATCATCAAGCTCGACGGCGACGCGCCGCAGGAGGTGTGGACCGGCTCGACCAACATCACGCCGTCCGGCTTCCTCGGCCAGTCGAATGTCGGCCACCTCGTTCATGACAGCGACGTCGCCGAGCAATACCTGAAATACTGGACGATCCTGAGCGACAACCCGACCGGCAAGCCCGCGAAGGAAGGCGTCGCGGAGATCTCGCCCTACCCGCCCGCCCTCGTGAAGCCGGGATCGCAGACCTGCATCTTCTCGCCGCGCCAGACGGCGTCGATGCTGAATTGGTATGCCGACCGGATGAGCGACGCCACGTCGTCGATCATGTTCACGGCCGCGTTCAACGTCGCCGCCGATTTCATCGAGCCGCTGGCGCGCGACCGCGACTTCCTGCGCTTCGTGCTCAAGGAGAAGCCGCCCACCGCCGACGAGCGCAAGGCGCTCAAGGGCGACCGCGACCTGCAGATTTCGTTCGGCGCCGTGCTGGGCGCCGAGTTCAAGGTGGTCGACGGCAAGCTGGTCGCCAAGCGCAAGGTGAAGGAGTTTCCGCTCGACCGCTGGTTTCTCAAGGAAGAGCTCACCCGCGACGAAGGCAATATCTTCTTCATCCACACGAAATATCTGCTGATCGATCCCCTGAGCGACGATCCCCTGATCTGCACCGGCTCGGCGAATTTCTCGGAAGGGTCGCTGACCACCAACGACGAAAACATGATCCTGATCCGCGGTTCGACCCGCGTGGCCGACATCTACATGACCGAGTTCGACCGGCTGTTCCGCCATTTCTATTTCCGCGATGTCGCCAATGACGTGGCCAGCAAGCGCAAGAAAGGCGAGAAGCCGGAAAAGGTGTTCCTCGATCCGGACGATCGATGGATGGAGAGCTATTTCAAGCCCGGCGGATTCAAGTCGCGGCGGCGCGAGATGTTCTTCTCGATCCCGGCGTCCAACTGGACCGTCAATGCCGCAACCCATAGCGATGACGAACCGGTGCGTCCGCCGAAAAAGAAGAAGGCAGCCAAGGCTGTAGCGAAGAAGGCGAAGACGAAGACAGCCAAGAAGAAAACAACGAAGAAGACGGCAAAGGCTGCGTCAGCCAAAAAAGCAAAAGCCAAGACAACCAAAATCAAGAAGGTCGCGAAGGCGAAGGTCAAAAAAGCAAAGACCAAGACGACCAAGGCGAAGAAAGCCAAGACCAAGAAGTCAAAGACCAAGAAATCAAAAGCCAAGTCGAAACGTTGAGCGGGGCACCACGCCGGGGCCCCGCGCCCGGCGCTAGCTCAGCACGCCCGTGCCGTCGCGGGGTGCGCCGCCGCGGGTGGCGGCGGCCTTGATGCCCCAGTCGGCCATGAATTTCGGCCGCGGTCTGTCTTGCAGCATGAGCGCGCCGCCGATCAGCGCGCGCGTCGGGATTGCGTCGCGGTCGATGGCGCCTTCGAGGGTCATGGCGAGGTCGCGCGCGAAGACGCGGTTGCCGATGTGCCAGGAATGGGTGAAGTCGCCAAAGAACGTGCTCTTCTTCGGATCGAGCGTGGCGAAATAGTCCCCGCAATTGACATTGGTCGCCTTGGCATGCGCATCCGCCGGCAGGCCGACGCGGCCCGCGCGCGGCGCCACGCCGAGCCGCTTGGCATTGGAGGCCGCCAGCACGCTGTCATAGGGGTTTGAATAGTTGGTCAGGCGCAGGATGCGCTTGAACATCGGCCCCGACCAGGAATCGTTCACCGACAGGCTCGACGACGCCACGTCGCCGGCGATGAAGGCGACCTGGCTGACGCGCCAGTTGCTCTTGAACAGCGCGCCGTCCTTCTCCGCCTGCACGAAGGCTTCCATGGCCACATAGGCGCCGGTGGAATGGCCGAGCAGATGCACATTGGTGACGCAGTCCTTCTCCTGCCCCTGCGCCAGCACGGTGATGCAATCGCTCACCAGTTTCACCGCCACTTCGGCGCCCTTGGAGCGATCCTGCCAATAGGCCAGCGTCTCGTTGTCGCTCGGCCAGTCGAAGCCGATGACGAGGCCCTTCCAGCCGTCGGCCTTGAGATCCTTCGCCAGCTGCCGCTGGCGCTTCATGATGATGTCGAGATCGTTGTTGTAGCCGTGGATGAAGACGAGGATGTCGCCGGCCACGCTGATCGAATTCTGGTTGGGATCGCCATCCGCAATGTCGCGCACCTCCTTCACCCATTTGGCGAGATCGGTCTTGCTCGATGTCGCCATCGCCGGCGTCGGGATCGCCACATTGGACGGCACCCGCAGATAGCGGATGGTGCCGACATTCTCATTGAAGGCCGCGCCCGAGATGCCGCGCGCGGTGATCAGATAATCGACACCTGCCATGAAATCCCCCTGCCGTTCCCGCCGGGTTTCCTCCGCATCGCGCCGCCCCCTCTTTGTGGGCCAGGCACGATCGACGTGTGCCAGCCTATCGCGCAATCACAGGTACAGCCAAGTGACCGGATGCGCGCCTCCCACGATATCGGGGACGACGGACGGCGATGCATCGGACACCGCACACCCGGCTTGCGCAATCCCACATATAGGTATATATTCTTCGACATGACACATCCTTTCTTCGGCCCCATCATCCGCCTGCGCGTCACGCCCGATGAGCCCGAGGCGCCGGACGCCTTTGTGGGCGGCCCGCGCGTGCGCGGCTCAAAGCGGCCGCATGGGGATGCCAAATGCGCGCAGGTGCGCCGCCTGATCGAGACGACGGTGCTGACCTATGGCGAGATCGCGAAGCAAACCGGCGTCGGCCGCGCCTCGATCTGCCGCTGGACCCGCGACGGCGGCTGGCAGCGCCCGCTGTTCGCGCCGCGCGCCACCGACACCGTGCCCTCCGCCCGCGCTTCGCAGAAACTCAAATTGCGAAAACTCGCCGAGCGGCTTCACGCGCTGGCCGAGCGCGCCGTACGCGAGCTGGAAGCGCAGCCCGATGTCGACATCGACCGTCTGATGCAGGCGCTGCAGCTGCTGAAGATGGCGCGGCTGGAAGCGATGGGCCGCCGGCGCCCGCGTCGCCACATCGACATGCCCGCGCGCACCGGCCGCGAGATGATGGAGCGCGACGCTGCGATCCGCACCGCGCTGAAGGAGATGCGCCGCGGCGGCGTCGATGTGACACAGATTCCGGACGACGCGATGGCGCTGCTGGAAGCCGCGCATACGCCGCCGGAACGGGATCACCCGGCGCTGCGGGCAAGAGGCAGCCGGCGATATTAGCGCGCCGCCATCCGTATGACGCCGTCATGCCTCCACACCCCACGTCATCCCCGGGCTTGACCCGGGGATCCATCTTTGCGCCGAGCGCAGAAAGCAACGTGGATGGCCGGGTCATCTAGCGAAGCTCGCTTCGCGCCGCCCGGCCATGACGACCGAGAAAACCTCGCCACCTCACACCTCCACCGGCAAATAGAAATCGATCACCGCGCCCTTCTTGGTCGGCGCGAACTCGCTGTCATAGCGCTCGAAGTCCGGCCGGTCGGCGACTGTGAGCCCGGAGGCCGGCACCAGTTCGCCCCAGATCATGGCCATCGCACGCTTGAGCTGCGGATGCACCGCCCCGCCATTCAGTGTGATGCGAAACACCGCATAGGTCGACGCTTCGATGCGCTTCGCCGCAAAGCCCGCAGGCAGCACCGCGCCCCCGTCCACGCCGACGCCGGCCATGTAATCGAAACTGCCTTCGGCGCGGTCGACATTCCAGACCACGCCATAGGTGGTCCAGCTCGGCGCCTGCCCTTTGAACGGCAATGCGCCCATCAGCTTCGACCACAGTTGCGGGATCTCGGCCTTGTTCGCCTCATCGAACCGCGCCGAAGGACCTGCGACGGTGAAGGCGTCCAGCACCACCGGGTCCGGCAAGCGGGTGACAGCGACGGCGACGTCATCGGGCATGGTCATCGGATATTGTCCTTCGATGGGAGTGACACTGAAGCCGCGCCGAAACCGCCCGGGCGCGACACCGAACATGCGGGAGAACGCGCGGGTGAACGCCTCCTGCGAGTCGAAGCCGCACTCGAATGCGAGATCGACAAGGCGCAGATCGGGATCGGCAACGAGCCGCTGCGCCGCGCGGACCAGCCTGCGCCCGCGCACATGCGCCATCACGCCCCGCCCCATCGCGGCCGAGAACAGCCGCGAGAAATGATAGGGCGAGAGACTGGCGCAGGCGGCGATCACATCGACGCTCAGGGGATTGTCGAGATGCTGTTCGATCCAGGCGAGGACGGCGACGAGATCGGGCGTGCGGGTTGGGCCAGACTGGTTCATGGGACCGATATGGCAGTTCAGACGGGTGCTGTCTTGATCGGTCTTGCTGTGATGCTAGCACTCCACCCAGCAGAGCTCGCAATTGCGCTCCTGACTACAAGCGGTTCAATCATTCGGTTGGCTACCGCTAATCTGGCGAAGCAACTGCTCCCAGCTTTGCGACAACGGAACTCCAACAGCAGGAGCAGTGGCCAAAAGAAGGTCAGCAGCAGCTCTCAAGCCCACCTTCGGAATTTCATTGATTGCCGCTTCCATAGCAGGGCGATGTTGCATTGGCGAGCGGAGCGCAAAGCCTTCTTTTTCTAGAACGGCTGACCACCCTTCGGCAACGATCGGAACGACGACCGGTTCGATAACGCGGCGGCAGAGACTAAGTGCCGCGTGGGAGACTAGCAACAAGTCCCGCTCAAAGCGCCTTCTTGGATTTCCACTTAGATCAGTTATATCCGCTAGGAACGCTGCCAACGCAACTGCAGTCGATGGCACGCCCAAGACGACTCCGCCTTCCGCAGCATCGAGCACGTCAGCTATGACACTAGCATCGCCCCAAGCTATCACACAGCCAGCTCTAATTCGGCTAGCCACGCAGAACGTACCAAGCTTGTCCTGTTGGAGCGTTGACCATCGAATCTTTTAAATGCTGCCCGACCTAAAGGCCCAGACACACTTTGAGACGAAGTCTGTGTATCGCGCAATCTTAATCTGTAGGTGCCCGTTTCACGTTAGCTGTTGTTAAGCTAATTGATGACTTACAACAATCTAGCTGCCGCCCGTTGCGACGCAGCAAATGAGTATTATGGCTGGGACAAGCCGGCCACAATACTCATCTATGACCGCACCCTACCCCTCCTTAAACCCATATTCCGGCACATTGCCCGTCGCGCCGTAATACTTGTACGGCAGGAACTTGCCGGACATCGTGATCTGCACGCGGTCGCCCTTGGGATTGGCGATGCGCTGCATCACCATGTCGAAATCGATCGCCGACATGATGCCGTCGCCGAATTCCTCCTCGATCAGCGCCTTCCAGGCCGGGCCGTTCACCATCACCATCTCGTAGAAGCGATAGATCAGCGGATCCTGCGGCGGCATCTGCACGTTTTCGGCGCGCATCGGGATCTCGTTGAGCATCGCAGTCTCGCTCTTCGAGAGGCCGAACAGCTCGCCGGCATTGGCCGCCTGCGGCTTGGTCAGCTTCATGTTGCCGAGAATGGCGCCGACGATCAGCACTTCGGAATAGCCGCCGATCTGCTCGCAGATATATTTCCAGGTCCATTCCTTCTCGCGCTTGATGTCGAGCAGCTTTTCGGTGAGGTCGGATCGCAGCATGATGGTTCTCCTTCGGTCGTGAGGCTTCGGTTGACGCGGCTAGCGCGTCGCGCTGTGAAGAGACGGCATCACCGATGTTTCAGTGAGTGGCGCCTCGGGGAATGCGGGCCGGACCACCGGCACATGGCGCGGATCGTGGTGCGGCGTGGTGGCGGTGAACGTCTTGCTGCGCGTCACCAGGAAATCGATGATGTGGTTGCGCAGCGCGTAATAATGCGGGTGCTTGTGCAGATCGATGCGCGAGCGATCCCGCGGCAGCGGGTTCTCGACGATCTCCGCCAGCACGGCGCCGGGGCCGTTGGTCATCAGGAAGATCTTGTCGGCGAGATACATCGCCTCGTCGACGTCATGGGTGATCATGAAGGTGGTCTGGCCGGTCTCCAGCGTGACGCGCCGCACCTCGTCCTGCAGCGTCCCCCGCGTCAGCGCGTCGAGCGCCGAAAACGGCTCGTCCATCAGCATGATCTTCGGCGTGATCGACAGCGCGCGCGCAATGCCGACGCGCTGCTTCATGCCGCCGGACAGTTCCGACGGCCGCTTGTGCTCCGAACCCGTGAGGCCGACCTTGTCGATATAGGTCTGCGCATGGGCGCGGACTTTCGCCTTGTCCCACTTGCGCCATTTCGACGACACGGCATAGGCGATGTTGCCCATGACCGTCAGCCACGGCAGCAGCGCGTGGCTCTGGAAGATCACCGCGCGGTCGAGGCTGGTGCCTGATATCGCCTGGCCATCGACGATGACGGTGCCCTCGGAGGGCTCGTCGAGCCCGGCAAGGATGTTCAGCACCGTGGTCTTGCCGCAGCCGGAATGGCCGATGATGCAGCCGAATTCGCCTGATGGCATCGACAGCCAGAGATCCTCGAAGATCGTGGTCGCGCCGCCGTTTGCCGCCGGATAGCGCTTGCCGATGCCTTCGATGGAAATGAATTTGGTGGTCATCGCATTCACTCCGGAAACGTGACCATGCGGGTGAAGCGTGCCAATATCTGATCCAGCAACATGCCGACGACCCCGATCAGCAGGATCGCAATAATCACATTTGTGATCGATAAATTATTCCATTCGTTCCAGACGAAGTAACCGATCCCCGTCCCGCCGACCAACATTTCAGCCGCGACGATCACCAGCCACGCGATGCCGATGGAAATGCGCATGCCGGTGAGGATGGTTGGCGCGGCCGCAGGAAGAATGACGGTGAAGGCACGGCGGAAGGTGCCGACTTCCAGCGTGCGCGCGACATTGATCCACTCCTTGCGCACGGCGGCGACGCCGAAGGCGGTGTTGAGCAGCATCGGCCAGACCGAGCAGATGAAGATCACGAAGATCGCCGACAGGCTGGAGTCCTTGATCGTGTAGAGCGCGAGCGGCATCCAGGCGAGCGGCGAGATCGGCTTCAGCACCTGGATGAAGGGATCGAGCGCCTTGTTCATCAGCGGCGACATGCCGATCAGGAAGCCGAGCGGGATCGCGACGATGACGGCGATGAGATAGCCGAGCCCGACGCGGCCGATCGAATAGGCGAGCTGAATGCCGAGCCCCTTGTCGTTCGGCCCGTTGTCATAGAATGGCCGCTTCAGGTGCTCCCACAGTTTCGCGCCGACATCGAGCGGCCCGGGCATCGCCGATTTGCCCGACGTCGCCGTGAGCCCCATCAGTTTTGCGTATTCCGGCGACATGGTGCCGACGCTGGCGGTCTGCCGCGTGGCGAGGTGCCACACGCCGATGAAGGCGAGGAAGATCGCGATGGACACGACGGCGGCGCGGAAGCGGAGGGATTGGATCATTGTGGTCCTTTCCTTCTCCCCGCTTGCGGGGAGAAGGTGGCGCGAGCTTGCGAAGCAAGTTCGCGACGGATGAGGGGGACTCTCCGCAAACTGCGGAGCGTGTGGAGAGTCCCCCTCACCCGACTTCCACGCGCTCCGCGCGTTACAGTCGACCTCTCCCCGCAGGCGGGGAGAGGCAAGGAAGAAGCGCTCGCGACAACCATTCTCACGTCGCCTTCCTGATCTTGAAGCTCGCCAGATACTCCTTCGGCTTTTCCGGATCGAAGGTCTTGCCCATCACAGCGAACGACTTGTAGCTCGTCGTCGGTGGCGTCAGGCCCATCTCCTTCATCACCTTGGCGGTGTCGGTGGCGAGATAGATCTGTTCGGCGACGCCCTTGTAGTCGACGTCGCCCTTGATCTGACCCCAGCGCTGCATCTGGGTCATCATCCACACCGCAAAGGACTGCCACGGGAACGGATCGAAATCGACGCGCTTGGCGTCGGTCTTGATGCCGCCGAGCCCGTCCGCATAGGTGCCGGTCAGCACCTGCTCCAGCACCACCGGCGGCGCATTGAGATAGGCGGCCGGCGCGATGGCCTCCGCAATCGACTTGCGGTTCTCCGCCTTGGACGCATAGGCGGTGGCATCGACGATGGCGCGGGTCAGTGCGGCAAAGGAATTCGGCGACGTCGTGATGAACTCCTTGGACGCCGCGAACGAACAGCACGGATGCCCGTCCCAGATTTCCTTGGACAGGATATGCATGAAGCCGACGCCGTCATAGATCGCGCGCTGGCAGATATTGTCCGGCGCCAGGAAGCCGTCGATATTGTCGGCGCGCAGGTTCGCGACCATTTCCGGCGGCGGCACCGAGCGCAGCTGCACGTCGGTGTCGGGATCGATGCCGTGCTCGGCGAGATAGTAGCGCAACAGATAATTGTGCATCGAATAGTCGAACGGGATGGCGAGCTTGAAGCCTTTCCAGTCCTTCGGGTCGCGCTTGTCCTTGTGCTTCATGGCCAGCGTGATGCCCTGGCCGTTGATGTTCTCGATCGCCGGCACGGTATAGGGGATCGGCTGCGAGCCGAGGCCCAGCGAGATCGCAATCGGCATCGGCGCCAGCATATGCGCGGCGTCATATTCCTTGTTGATGGTCTTGTCGCGGATGACGGCCCAGCCGGCGGTCTTCACCACTTCGACATTGAGCCCCTGCTTCTTATAGAAGCCGAGCGGATCGGCCATGATGATCGGCGTCGCGCAAGTGATCGGAATGAAGCCGACCTTGAGATCGGTCTTTTCCAGCTTGCCCGCGCCCTGCGCAAACACCTCGGTCGCCGTCTTGATCGGGAAGAACTGCGACAGCGCCGCCAGAGCGCTGGACGCACCGACCGACTTCAGAAAGGCGCGGCGCGCGACCTCTTTGGGGAACACGGCACGCATCACCGCCGAGGCGACGACGCCCTCATAGCGTTTGTCCTCGGTCTCGGGAATGTCGCAGCGAAGCTGCAGCGTGGCCTCATGCTCGGACTGGCTGGCGTGCTGGCCGCAGCTGCAGGCGCCGGCGCGCAAACGGCGGGCGGGATCGAACGGATTGTCGAATGTGGACATGTGACCTCCTCGGTGACGCTCCGGTCAATTACGCAAGGAGTGTGCCAGCCCGGCGCGCGCCGGAATGTCCAATCGCCGCAGGCATTTCGGGCCGTGGTTGGCGATTACGAGAATTCGTGCTACACGAAAATTCGTAGCCTGATTACGATTTTTCGGAGTTTTGCCGATGGATTTGGCAACGGCCCAGCCGCATGATTTGCGCACCATCGCCTTCGATTATTCGGTCGAGCCGACGCTGCTGCTCGATCCCCATGCCGACCAGATCATCGACGCCAATCCGGCCGCCTGCACCCTGCTCGGCTATGACCGCGCGCTACTGCGCCAGATCAAGATCAGCGCGCTGCATGCGGGCCAGTTGCCGGCGCTGATCGTGTTCACCCAGGCGGTGCTGGCCAAGGGCTCCTACTGGACCAACACGCTGACGCCGCGCCACGCCACCGGCGAAGCGTTGCAGCTCGAATATGCGGGATCGCTGGTGCCGCAAGGCGAGCGCGCGCTGCTGCTCCTCACCATGAGCGATCTCGAACAGCGCCGCCGCCGTCATGTCGATGCCGCGGCCGAGGATCACATGCGCGGCGGCATTGCCGCGTGGCAGCGCGTCGAGCGCGTGTTTCAGGACATCGAGCGCGAGAACCAGTTGATCCTGCGCGCGGCGGGCGAAGGCATTTACGGCGTCAATGCCGACGGCAAGACCACCTTCGTCAATCCCGCGGCCGAGCGCATGCTGGGCTGGACCGCCGATGAACTGGTCGGCAAGGAAATCCACCCCATCGTGCATCACAGCCATCACGACGGCAGCCACTATCCGGATCACGACTGTCCGATCTATGCGGCGTTTCGCGACGGCGCCGTGCACAATGTCGACAACGAGGTGTTCTGGCGCAAGGACGGCTCGCCGGTCTGGGTCGAATACACGTCGACGCCGATCCGCGACCGCCACATGGTGGTCGGCGCGGTCATCGTATTTCGCGATGTCAGCCAGCGCCGCGAGGCCGATGAAAAATTGCATGCCGCGCTGGCCGAAGTCGATCGGCTGCGCGAGCGTCTCGAACTCGAAAATGCCTATCTGCAAGAGGAAATCCGCATCGAGACCAATCCGCGCGGCATCATCGGCCAGAGCGAGGCGATCCAGAAAACGCTGCGGCAGGTGAAGCTGGTGGCGCCGACCACGGCGGCGGTGATGATCACCGGCGAGTCCGGCACCGGCAAGGAATTGATCGCCCGCGCGATCCACGAAGCCTCGGGCCGCCGCGACCGGCCGCTGATCCGCGTCAATTGCGCGGCGATCCCGCGCGAATTGTTCGAGAGCGAATTCTTCGGCCATGTGCGCGGCGCCTTCACCGGCGCGGTGCGCGACCGCATCGGACGTTTTGAGCTGGCCGATGGCGGCACGCTGTTTCTCGACGAGGTCGGCGAGATCCCGCTGGAGCTGCAGGGCAAGCTGCTGCGCGTGCTGCAGGAAGGCAATTTCGAACGCGTCGGCGAGGAGCGCACCCGCTCCGTCGATGTCCGCGTCATCGCCGCCACCAACCGCAATCTGAAACAGGAAGTGGCGCGCGGGCGATTTCGCGAGGATCTGTATTTCCGGCTGAATGTGTTTCCCGTGGAGTCGGTGCCGCTGCGCGACCGCCGCGAGGACATTCCCCTGCTGGCGCAGCACTTCCTGCTCAGCGAGAAGCTGAAATCCGATCTGCGCCTGTCGGAGGGCGATGCACGGCGGCTGTCGCGCTACGACTGGCCGGGCAATGTCCGCGAATTGCAGAACGTCATCGAGCGCGCGGTGATCCTGGCGCAGAACGGCCGGCTGCGGATCGACCTGCCCGATGCGCCCGGCCCGCATCACGCCGCGGGTTCACATCGCGTGAAGTCCGACGCCCGGCCGGCGGTGATGACCTCAGCCGAACTGCGCGATCACGAACGCAGCAACATCCTCGCAGCGCTTGCCGCGACATCCGGCAAGGTGTTCGGTCCCGGCGGCGCGGCGGAGCTGCTGGACATCAAGCCGACCACGCTGGCCTCGCGGATGAAGGTGCTGGGGATCGAAGGAATGCGGACAAGGACCGGCGCCTAGCGCAGCGTCAGTTGAGCGTCGCCTCGAAATCGGTACATACTCCTTTCATTTCGGCAAGGGCCCGTGAAAACTATGCAGCGTAGTGATCCGCGCCACAACAGGTCAGGTCTTTGTCCAATGCAACCGCGGATCTGGCGAACGTCACTGGCATGGATCCTGTCCACGCAGCTCATAGTCGCAGGCGGAGCGGCACATCTCGCCCAAGCCGCCGATCCGCAGCCGGCGCTTGTTCTCTCAGCCTGCCACGGCATGGCCTCCGCAGCGCCGTTCGAGCCAACTTCGAATGCCAGCACTGCAGCGGAAAGAGAAAGAGAGTTCGTTAGAACGATCACCGACCATATGTATGGCGAAGGTTATGAGCGTTCAGTGCAGCAAGCCGCCTAAGTATTGCTCTGCTGGAATGCGCAATAGCTATCGAAAACGGCAACCCGGAACTCTTGCCTGAAACGGTCGAACTAGCGCTGTCCGCAGGACGACACTACGATGCGTGGCAGCTTCAGGCTCGATGGGCCATTAATCAGCGCGCTTGGACGGAAGCGCTCGGATTGCTTTCCAGAATCGAAAGAAAAGATTTCTTTGACTTACAGTTGGAAGGACGCGCTCTTCAAGTTAAGAAAGAAGATCCAAATATAGCACGTGATCCTGCAGCGCAGAAAGAGATCGAGGCTCGACAGCACGAAATTATGATGATCACCTATAAGGCGCCCGGCATCACGAGAGATATCTAGCGAACGCCTAGCGAAATAGACGCGAACAAATTGGCTGCGCTACTTCGCTAGGATTTCCGCGCTCTGGTATATGGTGAGATACACTAACTCGAAAAACTAGGCTTTTTTCTTTTCCAACTCAAATTCTTGCGCATGTTGCATGCCAAATTTGTCTGGTGGAAACTTTCCCGCTCATCGTGATCTCCGCGCCACGATCCTTACGGCCTTCGATCAACTACCAAACAGCTTGTTCAACTCCCCGCCCTTCGCGCCCTGCGCAAAAGCCGTGAACGTCCCCTGCCCGGCGATCTCCTGCGCCGCCGCCATGAACCCCGCCCAGGCCACGCGCGCGAGCGCGCCGCCGACGCTGATGCGGCGGACGCCGAGGCTGGCGAGATGCTGCACGGTCATGGTCGGCTGCACGGTGAGCACATTGAGCGGCTTGCCGCCGATCGCCCTCACCAGCGTGGTGATCTCCTCGTCTGTGGCTATGCCCGGCGCGTAGAGGCAATCGGCGCCGGCCTCCGCAAAGGCGATGAGCCGCGCCGTGGTCTTCTTGAGGTCGCGCTCGCCATGCAGAAAACCTTCGCAGCGCGCGACCAGCATCACCGCGGGATCGACGCTGTCGATGGCGGCGCGGGCGGCCTTGATGCGCTCCACGGCAAGCGCGTCGTCATAGAGCGGCTTGTCGGCCTTGCCGGTGGAGTTCTCGATGGAGAGGCCACTGATGCCGCTCTTCACCGCGCGGGCGACATTGGCGGCGACGCCGGCGGGGTCATCGGCAAAGCCGGCCTCGAAATCGGCATTCACGGGGAGATCGGTGGCGGCCGAGAGCAGCGCGAGGTGCTCGATGACGTCATCCGCGGTGACCTTGTTGTCGGGGCGGCCGGTGGACCAGGCATAGCCGGCTGACGTCGAGGCCAACGCCTTGAAGCCGAGATGCGCGAGATAGCGGGCGCTGCCGACATCCCAGGGATTGGGCAGCACGAAGCAGCCGGACTCGTGGAGCTTGCGGAAGTTGGCGCGCTTCTCGGCGGTGGAGATGGTCATGGGGCCTCCCGGTCTTAGTGCCGCGTTGATCGCGGCTGGTCACCGCCATCGTAGCCCGGGATGCGCCATTGATCACGCCGTCATTCCGGGGCGCGCCTCTTGGCGCGAACCCGGAATCCCGGCATGGGAGTCACCGGTGAGCCAAGCCACTCAGAGATTCCGGGTTCGCTCGCCAAGTGGCGAGCGCCCCGGAATGACAGTTCTAATTATTGCCCTGCCCCGGCATTCCGCTGGCCAGCAACGCCTCCAGCCGATCGAGCTCCGCCGCGATGTCGCTGATAACATCGTCCGCCCGCATCGCGATCACGCGATAGCCGCGCTCCTGCAGCCAGGTCTGCCGGGCGGCGCGGTCGCTGACAATCACTTCGGTCTCGCCGGCATTGACCAGCTCGATGGCGATCCGCTCGGGGAACGAGACGAAATCCGGGATGTGGCGGCCGACCGGGGTCTGGCGCTTGAACTGGCCGGCGAAGCGGCGGTCGGCGCGCAGCTGGTCCCACAGCAGCCGCTCGGCATCGGTCGGGTTGCGGCGGAGCATACGCGCCAGGCCGCGGACCGTGCCGCTCTCATGCGCCTGGGCACCCTGCCCGTGTTCGGCCAGAAGCGCGCGCAAACGGGTGGCCTGTTCGCCGTCGAGGACGCCGCCCTTGGCCGGGCCCTTGCGGCCCTCGGCGATAGCCATGACCACCCCGTGCAGCGTGTGCATGTCCTGCTTGGTCGGCTCCATCCGGGTGAAGATGTTGCGCAGGTTGACCAGCATGGTGTCGCGCTTTTCGGGCGGGCGCAGGAACTCGACCTTGTCGAGCTCGCCGACGAGGTTGTCGAAGAACGCACTCATCTGGTGCTGGGACGCCGGCTCGGAGCGCTCCGGCATCGCATAGGGCAGCGCGTTGGAGGTCGCCTGCTTGAACCATTCATAGCCGCAAAGAAGAACCGCCTGGGCGAGGTTGAGCGAGGCGAAGGCTGGGTTGACCGGGAAGGTGATGATCCGGTTGGCGAGCGCAACCTCCTCGTTCTGGAGCCCGTAGCGCTCCCTACCGAACAGGATGCCGGCGGTCGCGCCGGTGGCGACATGGGCGATGGTCTCGGCGGCCGCGGCCTCGGGGGCGACCACCGGCTTGGCCTGGTCATGGGCGCGGGCGGTGGTGGCGAACAGCAATGTGCAATCGGCGACCGCCTGCTCGACGGTGTCGAACAGCTCGACCTTGTCGAGGATGTGATCAGCGCCGGAGGCCGCACGGCGGGCATGGACGTTCGGCCAGCCATCGCGCGGATTGACGATGCGCAGCCGGGTCAGGCCGAAATTGCCCATGGCCCGCGCGCACATGCCGATGTTCTCGCCGAGCTGCGGTTCGACGAGGATGACAACGGGGCCGACCAGGTCGGTATGCGCCTTGGTAGAGTCGGTGCCTGAACCGGACATGCACTTCACTTTCTGATTCAATCTCTGAAGATCTTGAATCAACCCGTGAAGGTTTTGATTCAACACCTCATCCGGGCCCCTCGGCGATCGCTACATTGTTGAGCGATACAAGGGACTTAGCCGGGCATCTGGATGCGAATAACCCGCTCTCCGGGGCTATCTGCGATGCAGCCCTACGACGAATTGCCGGCGGATGCCAGACGTGGCCTGACAATCCGGATGAAGGCGGGTTCCCGGCCAAGCGTTCGTGAATTGCGGGTCGTAACAGGGGGTAGGTAATGTGCCGCTCCCGGGAACGACCTTGCAGCCTTCATGCCTCAGCTTATCCTCAGCGTTCACTCCGGCGTCCATGACGCCGCCGTCGCCATTTTCGAAGATTACGATCTGAAGGCCGCCATCGCGCTGGAGCGACTGACCCGGCACAAGAGCGATGGCAGCGTACACCCCGATGCGGCCATCGACGAGGTGCTGTCGATCGCCGGCGCCACCCGGCGCGATGTCGACGTCGTCGCCACCAGCCGGGCGATGTTTCCCAAGGCCTACTTCCCCCGCCTCGGCGGCCTCCGCTGGCTGCGCGAGCAGTATCGCAGCCGGGTCGGCAAGGACCGCCTGCTGCTCGGCGCCGAGCAGCATCGCTACCGCGCGCCGCGGGCAGAGGACGTCTTCGATGCCGCGGCGTGGCGGCGCGACGGCGGTTTCCGCGACGATGCCGCGATCCATTTCTACAACCACCATGAAGCGCATGCGCTGCCCACCTTGTTCTACAGCCCGTGGCCGGACGCCCTGCTGGTGACGGCCGATGGCGGCGGCGACAATGTCAATTACAGCTACCGGCACTTTGCCGACCGCCGCCTGACGACGCTCTACGGCGACGACGCCTGTCTGTTCCTGCCAAATCCCGTCGACAGCCTGGGCCGCGCCTATAGCGCTGCGACCAAGTCGCTCGGATTTCGCCCCAACCGGCACGAGGGCAAGCTGACCGGGCTCGCGGCCATGGGGAAACCGACAGCGGCCGAGACGATCGCCGGGTATTTTTCGGTGACCCCGGACGGACGTATCCAGTCCAGCTTTCGCAGCTATCACCAGATGAACGCCTTGATGCGCCGGCTCGCCAAACAGGCCGGTCGTGCGGATTTTGCGGCGTCGATCCAGAAGGTGCTGGAAGACACCATGCTGCTGTCGCTGCAGCGCCTGTTGCAGCGGCATCCGGCGCGACATCTCGGCCTGTCCGGCGGCGTGTTCGCCAACGTCAAGCTCAACCGCCTGCTCGCGGAGCAATTGCCGATCGATGAACTGTTCATTTTCCCGGCGATGGGCGACGACGGCCTGCCGATCGGCGGGGCGCTGTCCTACCTGATGCAGCGCGACGGCCTCGTGCCCTGGCTGGGCCGCCGCCGCGATCTCGGGACTGTCTATCTCGGCCGCGATTTTCAGGCCGGGCTCGACGCCGGCATCGCAGCCACCCCGGGGATCCACCGTGTCGACGAGGCGCCGGTCGATGGCGCGGTGACGCGACTGGTGGCGGGCGAGATCGGGGCGATCTTCAATGGCCGGATGGAATACGGCCCGCGCGCATTGGGCGCCCGGACCATCCTCGCCAATCCGGCGCGGCGCGGCACCCACGACCTCTTGAACGAACGGCTGAGCCGTTCCGAATTCATGCCGTTCGCCCCCGTCATCACCACTGAGCGTGCCGCGGAGGTGTTCGACGTCAATCCCGTCAATGCGCGCGCCTGCCGCTACATGACCATCGCCTGCGACGTGAGGCCGGAGTGGCGGGACCGCATCCCCGCCGTGGTCCATGTCGATGGATCGGCGCGGCCGCAGGTGATCGCGCGTCCGGACAATCCGCTCTATTATGACATTGTCGAGGGGTTTGCCCGGGCCAGCGGATTGCCGGTGCTGGTCAACACCAGCTTCAACGTGCACGAGGAGCCCATCGTCAACAGCCCGGACGAAGCGCTGCGGGCGCTGCTCGACGGGCGGATCGATTTCCTGGTGACCACAGGCGGCCTGTACCGGCGCGACGCGGCGTAACGGCAGCCCGCCGGCGAGCTGGTACGTGGTGGCGGGCACCGCGGCGCAGGCTGCATTTTGAGCAAAAACAGCCTGCGTTTTGGGCTGAAAATTGCGCCGAAACTGCATGACGCCCCGGCTTTCGCCGGGTCCTGCGCGGTGCTATAGCCCCCCTACAAATCATCCCTCCCGCAACGCGCTAAAGGCCCGAACCACCATGGCAAAAATCAAGGTAGCCAACCCCGTCGTCGAACTCGACGGCGACGAGATGACCCGGATCATCTGGCAGTACATCAAGGACAAGCTGATCAACCCCTTCCTTGACGTCAACCTGATGTATTTCGACCTCGGGATGGAATACCGCGACAAGACCGACGATCAGGTCACCATCGACGCCGCCCACGCGATCAAGAAATACGGCGTCGGCGTGAAATGCGCCACCATCACCCCTGATGAAGCGCGCGTGAAGGAATTCGGCCTCAAGCAGATGTGGAAGTCGCCGAACGGCACCATCCGCAACATCCTCGGCGGCGTGATCTTCCGCGAACCGATCATCTGCAACAACGTGCCGCGTCTCGTTCCTGGCTGGACCAAGCCGATCATCATCGGCCGCCACGCCTTCGGCGACCAGTATCGCGCCACCGACATCAAGTTCCCGGGCAAGGGCACGCTGACGATGAAGTTCGTCGGTGAAGACGGCACCGTGATCGAGCGCGAAGTGTTCCAGGCTCCGGGCGCCGGCGTCGCCATGAGCATGTACAACCTCGACGACTCGATCCGCGACTTCGCACGCGCATCGCTGAACTACGGCCTGTCGCGCGGCGTTCCGGTCTATCTGTCGACCAAGAACACCATCCTCAAGGTCTATGACGGTCGCTTCAAGGACATCTTCCAGGAAATCTTCGACGCCGAATTCAAGACCAAGTTCGAAGCCGCGAAGATCACCTACGAGCATCGCCTGATCGACGACATGGTGGCTGCTGCCATGAAGTGGTCGGGTGGTTACGTCTGGGCCTGTAAGAACTACGACGGCGACGTGCAGTCCGACACCGTGGCCCAGGGCTACGGCTCGCTCGGCCTGATGACCTCGGTGCTGCTGACGCCGGACGGTTCGGTTGTGGAAGCCGAAGCTGCCCACGGCACCGTGACCCGTCACTACCGCGAGCACCAGAAGGGCAAGGAAACCTCGACCAACTCGATCGCGTCGATCTTCGCCTGGACCCAGGGCCTCGCCCACCGCGCCAAGCTCGACAACAATGCCGAGCTGGCGAAGTTCGCCAAGACCCTCGAAAAGGTCTGCGTCGACACCGTCGAAGCCGGCTACATGACCAAGGATCTGGCGCTGCTGGTCGGCGCCGATCAGCGCTGGCTCTCGACCACGGGCTTCCTCGACAAGGTCGCGGAAAACCTGACCAAGGAACTGGCGGCCTGATTTCCGCCCTCTCCTGACTGCACCATCCGAAAGTCCGGGTTGCCTCAGGCACCCCGGACTTTCTTTTTGAGACGACACGTTTCCGAGGTGACCCATGACTGCGCCAAATCCCGCCGACGGCCATAACGACCCCCTGCTCTGGCTCGAAGAAATCGAGGGTGAGAAAGCCGTGGCATGGGTCGAGGCACAGAATGCGCGGACCGACGGCTTCCTCTGCGACGATAGCTACAAGCGCGACTTCGACGCAGTCATGAAAATCCTCGACGCCGACGATCGCATTCCCTTCGTCGGAAAGTCTGGCGACTATCTCTATAATTTCTGGAAAGACGCCGCTCATCCGCGCGGGCTTTGGCGCCGCACGATGCTGGAGAGCTACAAGACCGATACGCCTGAATGGGACGTGCTGCTCGACATCGATGCACTGAACCAAGCGGAAAGCATCTCCTGGGCCTTCGCAGGTGCTGCGCGTTCCCCGGACAAGACCCGCGCGTTGATCAGCCTGTCGTTCAACGGCACTGACGCCATCGAAGTGCGTGAGTTCGATATTCCCAGCAAGAGCTTCGTTGCCCACGGCTTCATCATCCCGAAAGCCAAGACGCAGGTGAGCTGGGTCGATCAAGACACGCTGCTGCTCGGCAGCGCGCAGACGCCCGAGGATAGCACCGAGGCCGGCTATACCCGCACCGTACGCAGGTGGATGCGCGGCACGCCGTTAGCTGCCGCTGAAACCGTCTTCGAGGTCGAAAAGCAGGACGTCGCCGCCTGGTTCGGCGTCAATCGCCGGCCAAGCCACGAAGGCGTGATGTACTGGCGTGCGCTGGATTTCACGCGCTCGCATATATCAGTCGAGCGCAAGCATGGCCCGCATGCCGGGAAGCGCCTGCGCCTCGAACTGCCGGAGGAGATCTCGGTCTCGGCCGAAGCCAATGATCTTCTGATCAGCCCGAAGCAGGACTGGACCGTCGGCGACCAGACGATCCCGACCGGCGCACTCGCCGTCATCGACCTCGATCGCTTCCTGTCTGGCGCACGCGATTTCGAGATCGTGTTCACGCCATCGCCGACCCGCGCATTGCAGTCATGGTCGGAGACCCGGCACGGCATCGTGCTGGAAATCCTCGACAATGTCCGCGGCCGTCTCGCATTGCTGCAGCGAAGCGAGGCCGGGTGGCGCGAGACGGCACTTCCGGGATTGCCCGATAACGCCACGATCTCGGCGCAGAATTTCGGCGGCGAGGACGATCCCGATCTCGGCACCGACATGCTCTTCACCGTCACGGGCTTCGACCGGCCGACAACGACGGCACTGTGGACCGGCCACGGCGCACCCGAGCCGCTGAAGAGCTCGCCGCCCAATTTCAATCCCGAGGGCATCGAGGTGCAGCAGCGCCATGCGGTAGCTGCGGACGGCACCAGGATCCCCTACTTCCTGATCGGCAAGAATCTCTCGGCCGGCGCCCCGCCCCGGCCGACGATTCTCTATGGCTATGGCGGCTTCGAGATATCGCTGACACCTGCCTATATGGGCATCGCCGGCAAGCTATGGCTCGAACAAGGTCATCTCTACGCCATCGCCAATATCCGCGGTGGTGGTGAGTTCGGCCCCGCGTGGCATTTGGCTTCGCGCAAGATCACCAAGCATGTGGCCCATGACGACTTCGCGACTGTAGCGCGAGATCTCGCTGCATCAGGTATAACGACGCCGCAGAAACTCGCCTGCCACGGCGGCAGCAATGGTGGCCTGCTGGTCGGCAACATGCTGACGCGCTATCCGGAACTGTTCGGCGCGGTCTGGTGCAGCGTGCCGCTACTCGACATGGCGCGCTATACCAAGCTGCTCGCCGGCGCGAGCTGGATCGCCGAATATGGCGATCCAGAAATTCCCGACGAGTGGGCCTATCTGCAGAAATACTCGCCCTATCACCTGATCGCGCCCGGTAAGACCTATCCGCCGATCTTCATCACCACCAACCGCACCGACGACCGCGTCCATCCCGGCCATGCCCGCAAGATGGCAGCGAAACTCGAAGAGCTCGGCTATCCCGTCTGGTTCAACGAGACGGTGGCGGGCGGACACTCCGGCGCCGTCGACAATACCAAGCAGGCACAGAGCCAGGCTCTGGGATTCGCGTTTCTACGGCGGACGATTGGAGCTGCGTAAAACGAACGACAGAGCAACTACCAACTAGAGCAAACTACCAACTAGAGCAAGAGAGGGTTCACATGACCTGCAATACGCCACATGTTTTCAAACGCCCGATCCTGACCACGATTGTCGCGCTCTCGCTCAGTGTCGCGGGCGCGTTCTCTGCTTTGGCGCAGGTGCCGGATGCGATTGCAGCCCCCGGCGAGACGCAGATCGCCAAGCTGCATGCTGAAGGCGCGCAGGTCTATGAGTGCAAGGCCGACGCTTCAGGAAAGCTGACATGGACGTTCCGCGAGCCGATCGCCACGCTGATGGCCGATGGCAAGACCGTGGGGCGGCACTATGTCGGACCGAACTGGGAATACAGCGATGGCAGCGCGGTGGTCGGTAAGGTGACCGGCAACGCACCAGGCACCACTGCCAAGGACATTCCGTGGCTTCGCCTCGAAGCCGCCTCGCATCGCGGCAGCGGCATGTTGAGCGGCGTGACCACGGTACAGCGGATCAACACCGTTGGCGGCACGCTGGCCGGCACCTGCAGCGGCGCCGGCACTTTACAGAGCGAGCCCTATTCGGCCGACTACGTGTTCCTGCGCAAGGGCTAAGGACATTTCGCCGGCGGGCACTCCGGCGCGGTGGAGAATACCGAGCAGGCACAGAGCTAGGCGCGAGGTTTGCGTTTCTACGCCGAACGATTTGCCGCTAGAGCAGAGAAGACCAGAAAAACAGTCAGGGAGACCGCCTCATGTCATCTAGCAAAGTCGCCATCATCACGGCCGGTGGAAGCGGCATGGGCGCAGCATCTGCGCGTCGCCTTGCAGCCGACGGCTTCAAGGTCGCGATCCTGTCGTCGTCCGGCAAGGGAGAAGCGCTTGCGCAAGAACTTGGTGGCCTCGGCGTCACCGGCTCCAACCAGTCGAGCGACGATTTGAAGCGGCTGGTGGATGGCACGCTGGAGAAATGGGGCCGGATCGACACGCTGGTAAACAGCGCCGGTCACGGCCCGCGTGCGCCGCTGCTCGATATCACCGACGAGCAGTGGCACACCGGCATGGATGTCTATCTGATGAACGTGATCCGGCCAACGCGACTGGTGACGCCGATCATGCAGAAGCAAAAATCCGGTGCGATCATCAATATCTCCACCGCATGGGCATTCGAGCCCTCAGCGATGTTTCCGACTTCCGCCGTGTTCCGCGCCGGTCTCGCCTCTTACACAAAATTGTTCGCGGATAGTTTTGCCGCCGACAATGTACGGATGAACAATGTGCTGCCCGGCTGGATCGACAGCCTGCCCGCCACCGAAGAGCGGCGCCAGAGCGTCCCGATGCAACGCTATGGCAAAAGCGAGGAGATCGCAGCCACGGTCGCATTCCTCGCATCGGATGGCGCTGGCTATATCACCGGCCAGAACATTCGCGTCGATGGCGGCATGACGCGGTCGGTGTGATGACCTGATCGCAACGGCGCTACTAAACCACGCCCGTCGCGCCGATCTGCAGCAGCATCGCCTTGGCGATTTCCTGCTCGCCCATGATCACGACATTGGCGCCGTGATGCTTGAGATGCGCGATCTCTTCTTCGGAATGGGCGCGGGCGATGATTGGAAGCGTAGGGTTGAGCGCACGGGCCTTGGCGACGATCTGACCGCCCTCGAACGCATCCGGAATCGCCACCAGCAATCCCCTGGCGCCCATCACATTCGCAGCCTGCAGCATATCGGGCGCCGCGGCATTGCCGGTGATCACTTCGACACCGAGGCTCTGCAGGCGCTCGACGACACCTGGCGTGTCCTCGATCACCAGCAGCGGCGTGTTGTTCAGGCGTAGCGCCCTGCTCACCACGCTGCCAACGCGGCCGTGTCCGACCAGCACGACGTGATCCTTGAGCTGCGTCTCCGGCAACGGGACGCGCGTGACCGCTTTCTCCTTGCTGTCCGCAGCAGCGGCTTCACTCGCTGCCACCGCTTTCGCGTCCTTATCGGCCAGTAAGCGATCGAGCAATGCGAAGAACAGCGGGTTGAGCATGATCGAGATAATCGCGCCGGCGAGCACAAGATCGCGACCGCGATCGGGCAGCAGACCGAGGCCCACACCGAGGCTGACGAGAATGAAGGAGAACTCGCCGATCTGCGCCAGCGAGGCGGAGATCGTCAGCGCCGTCGAGGTCGGATAGCCGAACAGCCGGACGATGCCGAAGGCAGCCGCGGACTTGCCGAACAGGATGATGAACACGGTGGCGAGCAGCGGCAGCGGCTCGCGCAGGATGATCGCCGGATCGACCAGCATGCCGACCGAGACGAAGAACAGCACCGCAAACGCGTCGCGCAGCGGCAGCGTCTCGTTGGCAGCGCGCTGGCTGAGTTCGGATTCGCTGAGGATCATGCCCGCAAAGAACGCACCGAGTGCGAACGACACGTCGAATACGAGGGCTGCGCCGAAGGCGACCCCGAGCGAGATGGCGAACACCGCAAGACGAAACAACTCGCGCGACCCGGTATGCGCCACATAGTGCAGCAGCATCGGGATGACGCGGCGGCCGACCACCAGCATGAAGATCACGAAGCCCGCGACCTTGCCGAGCGTGATCAGCACCGGCATCGCCAACGCTGACATGCTGGCACCGTTGCCCTCGCCTTTGAGAAGCCCTGCGATCGCCGGAAGCAGCACCAGCGTCAGCACCATCGCGAGGTCCTCGACGATCAGCCAGCCGATGGCGATGCGGCCGCGCTCGCTGTCCACCAGCCGTCGTTCCTGCAACGCGCGGAGCAGCACGACCGTCGATGCGACGGAGAGCGCGAGGCCAAACACAAGGCCACCACCGAACGACCAGCCGAGTGCCTCGCCAAGGCCGATGCCGAGCAGCGTCGCCACGGCGATTTGCACGATGGCGCCGGGGATCGCGATATTCTTGACCGAGAGCAGATCCTTCAGCGAGAAATGCAGGCCGACGCCAAACATCAGCAAGATAATGCCGATCTCCGCGAGTTCATTGGCGATATTCTGGTCCGCCACATAGCCGGGCGTAAATGGACCCATGAAGACGCCGGCGAGCAGATAGCCGACCAACGGCGACACGCGAATGCGCTGTGCGATCAGGCCGAGGATGAATGCCAGTACGAGGCCGACGACGACGGTGGAAATCAGCGGGGTGTTATGCTCCATGCCGCTTTTTGCCGCATGGGCGCGTGGGATGCCACCCTTAACGAGGGCTACTCATGGTCGCAGGCGCGAGCGGTCACGTCATCGCGAGATGGGGTTGTGTGACCCACACTGCCATTCCGGGGTGCGATCTCAGCGAAGCTGAGAGCGTGAACCTCAGCCATTCCAGTTGGAATGGCGGGGAATCTCGACATAGTAAAACACTACGGGATTCCGGGTTCGCGCCCGCCTGGCGGCGTTCACGACACCGGAATGACGAGATTAGTTGCCGATCGCCGCTTCGATCGCCGCCAGCGCCGCATCAGCCTTGGCGCCGTCCGGACCGCCGGCCTGCGCCATGTCCGCCCGCCCACCGCCGCCTTTGCCGCCCAAGGCTTCAGAGGCGAGCTTCACCAGATCGACAGCGCTGAAGCGCTTGGTCAGATCCTCGGTCACGCCGACCACGACGCCGGCCTTGCCATCTTCACCGACATTGATGATCGCGACAACACCCGAACCAAGCTGCTTCTTGCCGGCATCGGCGAGGCTCTTGAGATCCTTCATCTCGATGCCCGACACACTCTTGGCCATCAGCTTGATGTCGCCGACAGTCTTGACGTCTGCGGATGCGCCACCAGCGGTCGATGCGCCAGCCGCAGCACCGCCGCCCATGGCGATGGTCTTCTTCGCTTCGGAGAGCTCACGCTCCAGCTTCTTGCGCTCGTCCATCAGCGCAGCGATGCGGGCCGGCATGTCGTCGAGCGTCGTGCGGAGCTCGTTCGCAGCGGTCTTGGCGAGCTGCATCGTCTCGTTGGCGTGATGACGTGCATGATTACCGGTCAGCGCCTCGATACGGCGCACGCCGGATGACACGGCGCTTTCGGCCGTGACCGAGATCATACCGATATCGCCGGTGCGTTTCACATGGGTGCCGCCGCAGAGTTCGACCGACCAGCCGAGCGCATTGCTGCCGCTCTCGCGCGGCGTCTTGCCCATCGAGACGACGCGAACTTCATCGCCGTATTTCTCGCCGAACAGCGCGCGGGCGCCAGCCTCGCGCGCATCGTCCACCGCCATCAGGCGCGTGGTGACGGCGTCGTTTTCCAGCACGACATTGTTGGCGATATCCTCGACGCGGCGGAGCTCGTCGGCCGTGATCGGCTTCTGATGCACGAAATCGAAACGCAGCCGGTCCGGCGCCACCAGCGAACCGCGCTGGGCGATGTGATCGCCGAGCACCTGACGCAGCGCTTCATGCAGCAGATGCGTCGCCGAGTGATTGGCGCGGATCGATGAGCGACGGGCGTGATCGACTTCCAGCGCGAGCGCTGCGCCAATTTTCAGCGTGCCCTGCTCGACCGTACCGATATGCACGAACAGATCGCCGGCACGCTTCTGGGTTTCGGTGACGCGGAAGGTTACGCCCTCGCCTGTCATGATGCCGAGATCACCGACCTGACCGCCGGACTCCGCATAGAACGGCGTCTGGTTGAGAACGATCGCACCGGTATCGCCGGTCTTGAGGCTATCGACTTCCTTGCCGTCCTTCACCAGTGCCGTAACCGCACCTTCCGCAGACTCGGTCTCGTAGCCGAGAAATTCCGTCGCACCGAGTTTTTCACGCAACTCGAACCAGATCGCTTCGGTCGCGGTCTCGCCGGAGGAAAAGCGCGACGCGCGGGCCTTCTGTTTCTGCTTCTCCATCGCATCGGTGAAGGACGCGATATCAACGGAGATGCCGCGGTTGCGCAGTGCGTCCTGTGTGAGGTCGAGCGGAAAGCCGTAGGTGTCGTACAGCGTGAACGCGGTCTCGCCGTCGAACATGTCGCCCTTCTTCAGCGACGCGCTCTTGTCGTCGAGAATGCCGAGGCCGCGGTCCAACGTCCTGCGGAAGCGCGTCTCTTCGAGGCGCAGCGTTTCTTCGATCAGGCTCTCGGCGCGCACCAGCTCAGGATAGGCCTGGCCCATCTCGCGCACCAACGCCCACACCAGGCGCCACATCAGCGGCTCCTTGGCGCCGAGCAACTGGCCGTGACGCATGGCGCGGCGCATGATCCGGCGCAGCACATAGCCGCGGCCTTCATTCGACGGCAGCACGCCGTCGGCGATCAGGAACGAGGATGCGCGCAGATGGTCGGCGATAACGCGGAGCGAGGCCTTCATCGGGCCCTGCGGATCGGCGCCGGTGAGATCGGCGATGGCGCGGATCAGTGCGACGAACAGGTCGATGTCGTAATTGTCGTGCTTGCCCTGCAGCACCGCAGCGATGCGCTCGAGGCCCATGCCGGTGTCGATGGACGGCTTCGGCAGCGAGATGCGGTTGCCCGGCGCCAGCTGGTCGAACTGCATGAAAACGAGATTCCAGATCTCGATGAAACGGTCGCCGTCTTCATCGGGCGAACCGGGAGGGCCACCTGGAATCTTGTCGCCATGGTCGAAGAAGATTTCCGAACACGGACCGCACGGGCCGGTGTCGCCCATCTGCCAGAAATTGTCCGAAGTCGGGATGCGGATGATCTTGGAATCCGGCAGGCCGATCTTCTTCCACAGTGCAAAAGCTTCATCATCCTCGGAATAGACAGTGACCAGCAGGCGGTCCTTGGCGAGACCGTACTCCTTGGTGATCAGGTTCCAGGCGAGCTCGATCGCGCGTTCCTTGAAATAATCGCCAAACGAGAAGTTGCCGAGCATCTCGAAGAACGTGTGATGGCGCGCGGTATAGCCGACATTGTCGAGGTCGTTATGCTTGCCGCCGGCACGGACGCATTTCTGCGACGTCGTCGCGCGCTGATAAGGCCGCTTCTCGACGCCGGTAAAAACGTTCTTGAACTGCACCATGCCGGCATTGGTGAACATCAGCGTGGGGTCGTTGCGCGGCACCAGCGGCGACGACGACACGATGTCGTGACCATTCGCCGCGAAGTAATTCAGAAATGCCGACCTGATCTCGTTAACGCCGCTCATATCAGTCCCATTGCGCCCAAAACTTGTTACGTTCAAGACTTGGCGCCTAAAAATCGCCCACGGCCAAATTGTTTGAAGATTTGCCGCCGGCCAATGCCACAACCGGTTGCTTTTAGACCGGCGGGACTAGGGCTGTCCAGAAACTGTGCAAGGGGATGACAAGGGATCATTCAAGCGGATCAGGGGCTTGCCGCAGCAGCACAGGGCCGTTGATAGGTGCCGGAACCGCGTTGACAGATTCAGGGAACGCATGCTCTTGTGCCGGCGTTGAAAGACGTCACGTCGGGAGAGACTGGCCCCCGTTTGGGCCGGCGCCGAAGGAGCAACCGCCCCGGAAACTCTCAGGCAAAAGGACCGCGTGACAGGTTAGCATCTGGAAAGAGATGCCTTTGAGCCCGAACGGGCCGATGGCGTCCGCCGACGGGATAATACTCTCAGGCACAGCGACAGATGGGGCTCGTACAGGCACTCCGGGAATGGTCCCGGGGAACCGCGAGGACCCGTCACATGTCTGCTGTCGATATGCTAGCGACCGCTAAACCCTCAACTTTAAAACAAACGCCGCTGCACGCCCTCCACGTCGCCCGTGGCGGCAAGATGGTGCCCTTCGCCGGCTATGACATGCCAGTGCAATACGCCACCGGCGTGCTGAGGGAGCATCTCCACACCCGCGCGGCGGCGGGACTGTTCGATGTTTCCCATATGGGCCAGCTCACCTTGCGGGCGAAGTCCGGCAAACTCGAAGATGCGGCCTTGGCGCTCGAGAAGCTGGTGCCGATGGACATTCTGGCGCTGGCACCGGGGCGTCAGCGTTATGCCCAGTTCACCAATGAGGCCGGCGGCATTCTCGACGACCTGATGGTGGCGAATTTCGGCGATCATTTGTTTCTGGTGGTCAACGCCGCCTGCAAGGACGAGGACGAGGCGCATCTGCGCGCGCATCTCACCGACACATGCATTATCGAGACCCTGCCCGACCGTGCACTGATCGCCCTGCAAGGGCCAAAGGCCGCGGACGTGCTGGCAAAGTTCTGCCCTGAGGCACCGGCGATGAAGTTTATGGATGCCGGCCCGCATCAGGTGAACGGCATTGCCTGCTTCGTCTCACGCTCCGGCTATACGGGTGAAGACGGCTACGAGATCTCGATCCCGAACGATCAGGCCGAAGCGCTGACCGCTGCCCTACTCGACCATCCCGACGTGCTGCCGATTGGCCTCGGCGCCCGCGACAGCCTGCGTCTCGAAGCCGGGCTGTGCCTCTACGGCCATGACATCGACACGACGACCACGCCCGTCGAAGGCGGGTTGAACTGGTCGATCCAGAAGAGCCGCCGGACCGGCGGCGCCCGCGCCGGCGGTTTTCTCGGCAGCGACAAGATCCTGGCGCAGCTCGATGGCGGCGCGCCGCGCAAGCGCATCGGCCTGCTGCCGGAAGGCCGCGCGCCAGTGCGCGAAGGTGTGTTGCTGTTTGCGGATGCGACCTCCACCGAATCGATCGGCAGCGTCACCTCGGGCGGTTTCGGCCCCAGTCTCGGCGCGCCAATTGCAATGGGCTATCTGCCCAGCGCGCAGGCAGCCGACCGCACCACCGTCTATGCCGAGCTGCGCGGCCAGCGCATGCCGATGAAAGTGTCACCCATGCCCTTCGTCCCCCACAGCTACAAGCGTTGAGGAACTGATCCATGACCACCCTGTACACCGAAGACCACGAATGGCTCCTGATTGACGGCGACGTCGTCACCGTCGGCATCACCGATTACGCACAGTCGCAGCTCGGCGACGTCGTGTTCGTCGAACTGCCCAAAGTCGGCCGCGCACTGAAGAAGGCCGAAGCCGCCGCCGTGGTGGAATCGGTCAAGGCCGCCTCCGACGTCTATGCGCCGATCACCGGCGAGGTCGTCGAGATCAACGACGCGCTCGCCGCCGAGCCTGCGCTGGTGAATTCCGATGCCGACGGCAAGGCGTGGTTCTTCAAGCTCAAACTCTCCGACAAGAGCGAGCTCGAAGGCCTGATGGATGCCGACGCCTACAAAGCCCACACCGCCTAGTCGTCATGCCCGGCGAATGCCGGGCACGACGAGCTTCTGAAATTCGTTCGAGGAACAACAGATGACCCTGAACAAATCTTCCGGCGACGTCGCCACCGATTTCGTCCGCCGCCATATCGGCCCTTCGCAAGCCGATATTCGTGTGATGCTTGAAACGGTCGGCGCGAAAAGCCTGTCCGCACTGATGGGCGAGACGCTCCCTGCATCAATTCGCCAGAAGACGCCGCTCGATCTCGGCCGCGCGCTCAGCGAAACCGAGGCGCTGGCGCATATGACCGAGATGGCGGCCAAGAACGCGGTGTTCACGTCACTGATCGGCCAGGGCTATTCCGGCACTGTTCTCCCGACGGTGATCCAGCGCAACATCCTGGAGAACCCGGCCTGGTACACGGCCTATACGCCGTATCAGCCGGAGATCAGTCAGGGCCGACTCGAGGCGCTGTTCAATTTCCAGACCATGATCTGCGATCTCACCGGCCTCGACGTCGCCAATGCGTCGCTGCTCGATGAAGCGACCGCCGCTGCGGAAGCCATGGCACTGGCCGAGCGTGCCTCAAACGTTCAGACCAAAACCTTCTTCGTCGATCATGAAATTCATCCGCAGACCCTCGCGGTGCTGCGTACCCGCGCCGAGCCGCTCGGTTGGAAGCTTCAGATCGGCGATCCGCTCACTGACCTCGACAAAGCCGATGTGTTCGGCGCGATCCTGCAATATCCCGGTACGACGGGCATCGTGCGCGATTTCAAGCCGGCCATCGCGGCGCTTAAAGCGAAGGGCGCGCTCGCCGTCTTCGCCGCCGACCTGCTGGCGCTGACGCTTTTGGCCTCGCCGGGCGAACTCGGCGCAGACATCGCGATCGGCTCGGCGCAGCGCTTCGGCGTGCCGATGGGATACGGCGGTCCACATGCCGGCTACATGTCGGTGCGCGACGCGATCAAGCGCTCGATCCCGGGCCGCCTCGTCGGCCTCTCCATCGATTCCCGCGGCGAGCCCGCTTATCGTCTGGCGCTGCAGACCCGCGAACAACATATCCGCCGCGAAAAGGCGACGTCGAATATCTGCACCGCGCAGGTGCTACTCGCCGTCATCGCCTCGATGTATGCGGTCTATCACGGCCCTGAAGGCCTCAAGCATATCGCCCGTACGGTCCATCGCCGCACACTGGTGCTGGCCGCCGGCCTGAAGAAGCTCGGCTTCGCGCCGGAGAGCGAAGCGTTCTTCGATACGCTGACCGTGACCGTCGACGACAAGCGCGACGGCATCATTGCCGCAGCCCAGGCCGAGAAGATCAACCTGCGCATCGGTGACGGCACCATCGGCATCGCGCTCGATGAAACCACGACGCCGGAAACCGTCGAAGCCATCTGGCGCGCCTTCGGCGGCAAGCTTGGCTATTCAGACGTCGAGCATGGCGTCAGCGACGCCCTGCCCGCCTCGCTGAAGCGGAGCTCGGCCTTCCTCACCCATCCCGTCTTCCACAGCCATCGCTCCGAGACCGAACTCCTCCGTTACATGCGTAAGCTCTCGGATCGCGATCTGGCGCTCGATCGCGCGATGATCCCGCTCGGCTCCTGCACCATGAAGCTGAACGCGACCACCGAGATGATGCCGTTGACCTGGCCCGCCTGGGGCTCGCTGCATCCATTCGTGCCCCGCGAACAGGCCGCCGGCTATCACCAGCTTTTCGCGACACTGGAAAAGTGGCTGTGCGACATCACCGGTTACGACGCTGTATCGCTGCAGCCCAATTCCGGCGCGCAGGGCGAATATGCCGGCCTGCTCGCGATCCGCGCCTATCACGCGGCGCGCGGCGACAGCCATCGCAATATCTGCCTGATCCCGTCATCGGCACACGGCACCAATCCTGCCTCGGCCAGCATGGTCAATATGGATGTGGTTGTCGTCGCCTGCGACAAGCGCGGTGACGTGGACGTCAACGACCTGCGCATCAAGGCCGAGAAACATGCTGCCAATCTCGCAGCAATCATGATCACCTATCCGTCGACCCACGGCGTGTTCGAGGAGCATATCCGCGAGATCTGCGAGATCGTCCACGCCAATGGCGGTCAGGTCTATCTCGACGGCGCCAACCTGAATGCGCAGGTCGGCCTGTCGCGGCCCGGCGATTACGGCGCTGATGTCAGCCATCTCAACCTGCACAAGACCTTCTGCATCCCGCATGGCGGCGGCGGGCCTGGCATGGGCCCGATCGGCGTCAAGGCGCACCTGGCGCCCTATTTGCCGGGTCATCCCTCGGCCAACGGCGATGTGCCGGTGGGTCCGGTGTCGGCCGCGCCCTATGGCTCGGCGTCGATCCTGACGATCTCCTATATCTACATCCTGATGATGGGCGGCGCGGGTCTCACCTCGGCCACCGAGCTTGCGATCCTCAATGCGAACTACATTGCCACCCGGCTGCATCCGCACTTCCCGGTGCTGTATCGCAACGAAAAGGGACGCGTGGCGCATGAATGCATCATCGATCCACGCACATTCAAGACGTCCGCCGGTGTCACCGTCGACGACATCGCCAAACGCCTGATCGACTACGGTTTCCACGCACCGACCATGAGCTTTCCCGTCGTGGGGACGCTGATGATCGAGCCGACGGAATCAGAATCGAAACTCGAACTCGATCGGTTCTGTGAGGCGATGATCGCGATCCGCAAGGAGATCACGGATATCGAGAGCGGCCGCTGGACCGTCGAAGCGTCGCCGCTGCGCCACGCACCGCATACGGTGCACGATATCGCGGATGACGACTGGAAGCGCGCTTACACCCGCGCTGAAGGCTGTTTTCCGGCGGGGACCTCGCGCACCGATAAATACTGGTGCCCGGTCGGCCGCGTCGACAACGTCTATGGCGACCGCAACCTCGTCTGTTCGTGTCCGCCGACGGAAGACTACGCACAGGCCGCAGAGTAAAGTTCAACGCCACGCGACGGCCTCGAGCACCCTCGCCCCGCTCTTGCGGGGAGAGGGCTGGGGTGAGGGGCTCTTGCGATCCGCAAATTGTGTAGTCGAGGTGAGCACCTTGCATGCCCCTCACCCGCCGCGAAGACGCGGCGACCTCTCCCCGCGCAGAGCGGAGAGAGGTTAAGCAAGCGCCACCGATGCAAATTAGTCTACGCCGCTGCAGCCAGATTGACCGCTGATTTCGCCAGCACCGACAGTGATTCATCGGTCTTCTTTTCCTGATTGAGCGTCTCGTCGAGCAGCCGCACCGCGTCCTTCATGCCGAGTTCCGTGGCCCAGGCCTTCAAGGTGCCATAGCGCGAGATCTCATAGTGTTCGACAGCCTGTGCCGCAGCAAGCAGGCCAGCATCGAGCGAACTCGTGCCCTTGTACTCGTCCATGATCTCCTTGCCTTCGTCGAGGATACCCATGATGGCATCGCAGGTCTTGCCGCGGGCGGGCTTGTCGAGCAGTTCGAAGATCTGTTCCAGCCGCTCGACCTGACCTTCGGTTTCGTCGTGGTGCTTTTCGAAAGCGGCGCGCAGTTTGTCCGAGGTTGCGGCCTTGGCCATCTTCGGCAGGGCTTTCAGGATCTGCTTCTCGGCGAAGTAGATATCCTTGAGCGTATCGAGAAAGAGATCGTTGAGGTCTTTGTCTTTGGTCGCCATGACGCGCACTCCGTTAAGCCAGGGGTTGTTTCCCGCGGCTCAACGTCACCTGTTGTGTCTTGTTCCTGAGGTTGTGACGCAACTATTAAAAATCATTGCGTGGACGCCCGCTGTCAGGCCGCCAGCGTGGTCTCCACCAGCTTCACCCAATAGGACGTGCCGTAGACGATGGCGTCGTCGTTGAAATTATAGGCGGGGTGGTGCAGCCCGGCGCTGTCGCCGTTTCCGCAGAAGATGAAGGCGCCCGGGCGCGCTTCCAGCATATAGGCAAAGTCTTCGGCGCCCATCACCGGCGGCATGTCGATATTGACCTTCTCAGCCCCGGAGATTTCGCTGGCGACCCGCACCGCCATGTCGGTCTCGGCGCGGTGGTTGACCACCACGGGATAGCCGCGGTCATAGTCGAGCACGATCTTCGCGCCGGTCTGCAGCGCGACGCCGTTGACCACCTCATTCATGCGCTTCTCCATGAGATCGCGCACTTCGGCGTTCAACGTTCGCACGGTGCCGCGCAGTTCAGCGGTCGCCGGGATGACGTTGCTGGCATGGCCGGCATGGAATTCACAGATCGACAGCACCGCGGATTCCAGGGGATTGACGGTACGGGAAACGATCGTCTGCAGCGCCATCACGAGCTGCGAGCCGACCAGCACGGAATCGATGGTCTTGTGCGGATAGGCGGCATGGCCACCCTTGCCCTCGATCTGGATCGAGATGCGGTCCATCGCCGCCATGATCGGACCCGGACGCAGCGCGAAGGAGCCGACCGGCATGCCGGGATTGTTGTGCATGCCATAGACCTGATCGATCTTGAAACGGTCCATCAGGCCGTCCTTGATCATCGCCGCCGCGCCCGCACCGCCCTCTTCGGCCGGCTGGAAGATGACGACGGCATCGCCCGCGAAATTGCGTGTTTCGGCGAGATATTGCGCCGCTCCCAGGAGCATGGACGTGTGGCCATCGTGACCGCAGGCATGCATCTTGCCGGGGGTCTTCGAGGCGTAAGGCAGATTGGTCTCTTCCTCGATGGGCAGCGCGTCCATGTCGGCGCGCAGCCCGATCACCTTGTGCTCGCCCGAGGCCGGCTTGCGGCCCCTGATGACGCCCACGACACCCGTTCGTCCCAGGCCCGTCACAACTTCGTCGCAACCGAACTCCTTCAGTCGTTCCGCCACGAAGCCCGCGGTCCGGTGCACGTCATACATCAGCTCGGGATGGGCATGCAGGTCACGGCGCCAGGCCATGATTTCCGGTTGCAGATCGGCGACACGATTGATGATGGGCATGGGTCAAGGTCTCGATGCGGTGGAACGGCGATATCCTTGTCTAGCATGTCGCGTGCCAACGGCCCACCCCACCGGCCCCATCACACGCTGTACAGACGCCCGCCGCCTCGTTAATCCCTTTCGGCACGGCAGGTGAGACCGTGAAACGGATGCGGCAGGGAAACGATGACGACACGGTTCGAGGGTGATTTCGATTATATCGTGGTTGGTGCGGGTACCGCCGGTTGCATCGTCGCCAATCGCCTTTCGGCAGATCCCGGCAAGCGCGTCCTCATCCTGGAGGCCGGCGGCAACGACAACTGGATCTGGTTTCACATTCCGGTGGGCTACCTCTTTGCCATCGGCAATCCCCGCTCCGACTGGATGTTTCGCACCGAGCCGGAGCCCGGCCTCAATGGCCGCGCGCTGGCCTATCCGCGCGGCAAGGTGATCGGTGGCTCCTCCGCGATCAATGCCATGATCTCGATGCGCGGCCAGGCGGCCGACTACGATCACTGGCGCCAGCTCGGCCTCAATGGCTGGGGCTATGACGATGTGCTACCGGCGTTCAAGACATTGGAAGATCATTTCCTTGGCGCCAGCGAACACCATGGCGCAGGCGGCGGTTGGCGCATCGAAGAACCACGGCTGTCGTGGAAGGTACTCGACGCCGTCGGCAATGCTGCGGCTGAAATGGGCATTCGCAAGACCGCCGATTTCAACACCGGCGACAATGAAGGCATCGGCTATTTTCACGTCAACCAGAAGCGCGGTCGGCGCTGGTCGTCGGCCCGCGGCTTTCTCAAGCCCGCACTGCACCGCCCGAACCTGCGGCTCGAAACCAAGGTGATGGTCGATCGCCTGATCGTCGAAAACGGCCGCGCCGTCGGCGTACGCTTCACCCAGAACGGCCAAGAGATCGAGGCACGCGCCAGGGGTGAAGTCGTCCTGTGTGCTGGCGCGGTTGGCTCACCGCATCTGTTGCAGCGCTCCGGCATCGGGCCCGCGGAGTGGCTGTCCGTCGCTGGTGTCGACATCACACTCGATCGTCAGGGCGTCGGTCGTAACCTGCAGGACCACCTGCAGCAGCGCGCGATTTACAAGGTCTCCGGCGTGCGCACGCTGAATGAGACCTACTACAATCTGTTCCGCCGTGGCTGGATGGGCGTCGATTACGCGCTTCGCCGCCGCGGACCGTTGACCATGGCACCATCGCAGCTTGGCATCTTCACGCGCTCCGATGCCCATCGCGAACGCGCCAACATCCAGTTTCATGTGCAGCCGCTCTCGCTCGACAAATTCGGCGATCCGCTGCATCGCTTTCCGGCGATCACCATTGCTGCCTGCAATCTGCAGCCGACATCGCGCGGCGAGATCAAACTGCGCTCGGCGAAGCCCGATGACGCACCGGCAATTGCTCCCCACTACCTCTCGACAGACAACGACCGTCAGGTTGCTGCCGATGCGATCCGTGTCACGCGCAGGCTGATGAAGCAAAAGGCGCTCGCCGCCTATCATCCCGAAGAATATCTGCCGGGGCCATCGGTTGGCGACGATGCAGCGTCGCTGGCCAAGGCCGCCGGCGATATCGGCACCACCATCTTCCATCCTGTCGGGACCGCGAAGATGGGCACAGCCTCGGACCCGATGGCCGTGGTGGACGAGCGGCTGCGCTTTTACGGGATCTCCGGATTGCGCGTCGTGGACGCCTCGGTGATGCCGACGATTACATCGGGCAATACCAACACGCCAACCGCAATGATCGCGGAAAAAGGCGCGTCGATGATCATCACGGATTCGCGATAACCTCATTTCGCGGAATAAACATCCGCCATCTCCGATCCAGTCCCCATAGCCCAATCCAGGGCGATGGAGATTGGCGATGAGTGCATTCGATCACAATCATTCCCAGGACGACCCGAGACTTAGCCGTCGAAAGGTATTGGAATGCATGACGTGGGCTGGCACCGGTGTGCTCTGGAGCATCGCCGGCGGCGTTCCGCACGCGCTTGGGCTGATTGATTCGGCACAAGCGGCAGAGCCCACCGGCCTGACGTTCCTGCAGATTAGCGACAGCCATATTGGCTTCGACAAGCCCGCCAATCCCAATGCCATCGGCACGCTCGAGGAAGCCATCGGCCGGATCAAAGCCATGCCGGTCAAGCCGTCGTTCATGATCCATACCGGCGATATCAGCCACCTCTCCAAGGCCTCCGAATTCGACGATGCCGACCGCATCATCTCGCAGGCGCGGCTCGATGTGCATTACGTCCCCGGCGAGCATGATTTCATCGACGAAGAGGTCAAGCTCTACCGCGAGCGCTACGGACGCGGGACCAAGGGCTCCGGCTGGTATTCCTTCGACGCAAGCGGCGTACACTTCATCGGGCTTGTGAACGTCGTCGATCTCAAAGCCGGCGGACTTGGAAACCTCGGCGCCGAACAACTCGCGTGGCTGGAAGACGATCTTCGCGGCCGATCTAAATCGACACCTATCGTGGTGTTTGCGCACATTCCGCTCTGGACGGTCTATCCGACCTGGGGGTGGGGCACCGAAGACGGTGCGCGCGCGCTGGACTACCTCAAGGGCTTCGGCTCGGTCACGGTGCTGAACGGCCATATCCATCAGGTGATGCAGAAAGTGGAAGGCAACGTCACGTTCCACACCGCACGCTCTACTGCGTTTCCACAACCGGCACCGGGGACAGCGCCCTCACCCGGCCCCATGAAGGTGGCCGACGACAAATTACGCGGCCTGCTGGGCATCGCCAGCATCATCTTCAAACCCGGCGATGAACGCCTCGCCATCATCGATACCCCGTTGCAAGGCTGAGGGCATCGCAACATGACATCCGTCGCCTTACGCAACATCTGCATCCGTGTCGCCGTTCTTGCCGTCATGACCGCCTGCATGACAGCGGCGCGCTGCGAAGACCTCGCGGTGATGATCGACAACTTCACCTTCGAGCCGGCGCAGCTCACCATCAAGGTCGGCACGACCGTCACCTGGAAGAACCGAGACGACATCCCGCACGCCGTGGTCTCAGCCGGAAAATTCAGGTCGAAAACACTCGACACTGACGACAGCTATTCCTTCACGTTCACGTCACCAGGTGACTACGCGTATTTTTGCTCGCTGCATCCGCATATGACGGGGATGATCAAGGTTGAGTAGTAGCCAAAACCAAGGCATCACAACGATGCCCGGCCTCCTGAAACCCGGCGGCCGGGCGTCGGCCGGCAAGGACAAGTCGATGCCAGCGCACAGAGCTGACGACGATGGCGAAAGGACGCGCCGTTTTCGCGAGGTCGCGCTGCCATGCCTCGACGACGTCTATACGCTGGCCCGCTATCTGCTACGCGATGCCGACGCCGCCGAAGACGCCGTCCAGGAATGCTATCTGCGCGCGCTGAAACATTTCGACAGCTATCGTGGCCCTGCAATCAAACCATGGCTGTTCGCCATCCTGCGCAATATCTGCCATGCGGAGTTCGCCCGTCGCATGAACTCACCAACCGCGATCGCCGAAATCGCCGAGGCAGAGTCGCAGGAAGCCGCGCCGCTCTGGCATGAGGCACAAGCTTCACCGGAGGCGGAATTGCTCCGACGCCGCGATGCCACGACGATCCAGCGTCTCGTAAGCGCGCTTGCCGAACCATTCAGGGAAATCCTCGTGCTGCGAGAAATGCAAAACCTGTCTTACCGCGAGATTTCCGACATCGTCGGCGCACCCATCGGCACCGTGATGTCACGCCTCGCCCGCGCACGCGCGATGCTCCGGATCGCGTGGATGGCTGAAGAGGAGCCGTACAAATGACCTGCGACGAGGCCGAGATTCTTCTTCACGCATTGCTCGATGACGAGCTCGACGCCGGGCATGTCCGTGAGGTCGAGGCGCACATTGCCACTTGCCAGCGCTGCGCTGCTCAACTGAACGCCTATCGCGACATGCGATCCGCAATGGCCGCCAGCGATCTGCATTTTACGGCGCCTCCACAGCTACGCCAGCGCATCGAGGCGGCGCTCCCCAAGGCTCACACGCCAAATCGTCGCGCCGTGCTGAAAGGCTTCGCGATGGGATCGGTGTTGTCCGCCGTGGCTGCGACCGGCCTCGTCGTGGTCGTGCTTCGCCATGAAGACGAGCAGCGCATTCTTTCGGAGGTGGTGTCGGCACATCTGCGCGCGCTGCAGGCCGGACACCTCACCGACGTGCTCTCCACCGATCAGCACACGGTGAAGCCCTGGTTCAACGGTCGGCTTGACGTGGCGCCGCCGGTTGTCGATCTCACCGCGCAAGGTTTCACGCTCATCGGCGGGCGGCTTGATTATGTCAATGGACGAACGATCGGTGCCATCGTCTACCGGCGGCGCACCCATGTGATCAATCTGTTCGTTGCACAGACGACAAATGCAGAATCACGCGTGGCCAGGATCGAGACCGTTCAGGGCTTCAACATTCGCCACTGGAGCGAGCGCGGCCTGACCTACTGGGCAGTCAGCGATTTGAACGCCGATGAACTTGCTGATTTCGGCAGCAAGGTCGAACTTGCAACAGGAGCGAGCTGAAACCTAGGCTGACTTCCGCACGGCGTTGTCGACCAGTGTCTTGCCGAGCGACCAGATCGCACCAGGAACCTTATGGCTATCGGCGATCACGGTACGGAACGAGTTCTCGATCCACTTTCCGTCGTCCTCGGTGACCACCAGCGGCGGCAGCAGCTTGATGGTGTGACTGCCGTGGCCGGAGACCTGAGTCAGAATCTTCTGCTCCTTGAACAGCGGCACGGTGATCAACTGGCAGAACAGGCCTTTGCTGGCCGACTCCAGGATGTTCCATGATGCCTTGAGGCGCAGCGACTTCGGCGGGCCGAATTCGACACCGATCATGAGACCTTTGCCGCGCACTTCCTTCAGAAGCTCGAATTCGGGAATCATGTTCTGCAGAGCGAGCCGCAATTCGGCACCGCGCTTAGCCGCGTTCTCGACCAGCTTCTCATGCTTCATGATTTCCAGCGTGGCGATACCGGCGGCCATCGCCAGATCGTTCTTGCCGAAGGTCGAACCATGGACCAGCGAGCGATCCATCCGGTTGAAGATCTTGTCGAAGATGCTTTTTCGCGTCAGCAGTGCGCCAACAGGAACATGGCCTCCCGACAAGGCTTTTGCGAGAAGGATCATGTCGGGCTCGACATTCCAGTGCTCGATCGCCAGAAATTTTCCGGTGCGTCCGAGGCCGGTCTGGATTTCATCGGCGATGAACAGCGTGCCGTATTTGCGGCACAGCGCAGCGGCGCCCGACAGGAATTCGTCGGTGGGCAGGTTGACGCCTTTGCCCTGGATCGGTTCGACGATGAAGCCGGCAACCTGCTTGGACGACAGCGCCTTCTCCAGCGCTTCGAGGTCGTTGAATGGCACCGTGGTGCAGCCCGAGAGCAGCGGGCCGAAGCCGGTGCGGAAATTGGTGTCGTCGGTCAGCGACAGCGCGCCATAGGTCAGTCCGTGATAGGCGTGATCGCAATATACGATCCCGTCGCGGCCGGTCGCATTGCGAGCAAATTTGATAGCCGCCTCGACGGTTTCCGCGCCCGAGTTCGCGAAAAACACCTTGTCCATATAGGGGACGTTTTCCAGCAGCTTCTCTGAGAGAATACCTGCGAGTGTGGAAACATCCATTTGCACCAAATTGGGCATGTCGGCGTCGAGCACGCTTTTGAGCGCATTCCGCATCACCGGATGGTTCCGGCCAATCGCAAAAACGCCAAATCCGCTCAGTAGATCGAGATAACGGGCGCCGTCCCGGTCGAACAAATACTGGCCGGTGCCTCGCTGAAAGCCAACGTCATATCCGATGGTCTTGAGGACTCGAACGAGCTGTTCATTAAGATGGCGCGTATGCATCGAGCTACGCTGCGCCTCCCGTTCAACAAACATCTCGGAAACGTCTAGATTCGGATATACCATGAGTTACATACGTCGGTTGATGGTCGCTTCGTCAACTGAAAACCGTAAATGCGGCGATTTGACTTCGCCGAGAACCGCTACTTAAGCATAGGTCTAAACATGTTGCAGCGCCCACGCATTACTACGCGTACTCTTACATATTGCGGAATCCTTTTTTCGGCAGGCTTGTTTTCGGCAGGGCTGGCTCCCGCATTTGCAGCTGATCCGACCGGCGATTGGAAGGTCGAGGACGGCGTCGCGCATATTCGTGTTGCTGAATGCGGTGGCAGCATGTGGGGGGCCGTAGCCTGGGAAAAGACCCCCGGCGGGATCGACAAGAACAATCCCGATGCCACCAAGAAGGCGCGCCCCACTCTGGGCATCGCGACATTGCTGGACATGAAAAAGAATGCCGCAAACGACAAATGGGCGGGTCAGGTCTACAATGCCAAGGACGGAAAATTCTATAAATCGACGATCAAGCTCGGTGATACTGCTGACGAACTTGAAATCGAAGGATGCGTCCTTGGTTTCCTGTGCGGCGGTCAAACCTGGACGCGCGTAGGCCCGTCGATTCCATCGAGCCCCTCGAACCTCACCGCCAAGGGCGCCCTGCCCAAGGCAGGCGCCGCCACCGGCGGCAAGATGGCCCCAGCGGCTACTCCGACAGTTGCTACTGCACCCAAGGCTGCACCGGCTCCCGCTGCCGGCGCCCCCAAGGCCGCCGCTCCTGCCGGTCAGAAAACCGCTGCAGCGCCGGTGCCGGGACAGCCGGCCGATATCGGCGATATCTGCCTGCTGCCCGAAATCAACAAGGTCACTCACTAGTCTCGCGCGGCTTACCCATAAGAGCCGGCTGGAATAGCAGCACGGCCGCCAGCGTCACGACAAAGGACATCGCGAGCAGTTTACCCATGCTCGCGGTGCCCGGATGGTTCGACAGCCACAGGCTGCCGAACGCCGTGGCAGTCGTCAGCGCGCTGAAGAAAATCGCGCGTGTCAGCGATGACTGCAGCAAGTTCTTGTAGCCTGCCCGCCAGGCCGTCACATAGTAGATCTTGAACGCCACGCCGACTCCGAGCAGTAGCGGCAGCGCGATGATGTTGGCGAAGTTCAGCGGCAAGCCGATCAACACACAGATCTCCAGCGTAACCGTTCCCGCCACTAGCAAGGGAACGATCGTCAGCAGCACGTCGCTGATGCGCCGCAAAGCCAGCCACAGCAACAACGAGATCGAAAGCAGCGCCCAGATGCCCGCATGAATGAAGGCGGTGACAATGGTGTCGCCCGACTTCAGGATCGAGATCGGACCACCGACGGCGAGCGGCTCGGACTTCAGCACGGCATCGGCGAACTTGCGCAACGTGTCGTTATCGTTCGGATCGCCGTTGGGCTGCGCCTCGACGCGGATCTGGCCATCCTTGGTCTTCCACGAATTCACCAATTCGGCTGGCAAGGTCTGCAAACTGATCGGGCTCGCCTGCATCAGATTACGCAACTGCCCCAAAGCGAGCTTGAGCGGCACCACAAAGGTCGCCTGCACCTGATCGCGCACAGGCTGGCTGGCATCAGCGGTCTTGGCCAATGCATCCGCCAGACGCTTCGCGGCGACAGCGCCAGGGCTGGTCTGCGTTCCCGCAAGTTTGCGCAGGCTCGCCGCCGAGTCCTTCAGAGAGGTGACATTTTCCGCATCGGTTGGCGCCTTGTCGATCGACTCAGGGTTCAAAGCCGGCTCGAGAATCTTCGCACCCTCCTGGATCGCCTTCAGCTTGGCGGGCTGATCCTCAGGCACGAAGCTGCCGAGCGAAATCGTACGAGCAACTTCCGGGACCTTCGAGAGACGTTCTTCGACCTGTTTCGCAGCGGCCTCGTTCGGCGCCATGATGTTGACGGCATTGGCGCCGGTGTTCGGATCCTTGCGCAGATCGAGGAAGGTCGCGATCGACTCGACATTCGGATTGCGCAGGTTGATCGGATTGAAGTCGAACTTCAGGAAGTAGAGCAACGGCAGACCGGCGATCGTGAGCGCCAGTGTGATGCCGATAATCCAGAAGCGCTTCTCTTCCAGGAAACGGTCGACAGGTGCCAGGAACGCATAACCGACGGGCTCCTTTTCGCCCGCGGGATTCAAGAGGTCGAGCAATGCCGGCAGAACGGTGATGCTGGTCAGGAACGCGATCATCATGCCGGCGCCGGCGATCTTGCCGAGTTCGGACACGCCTTTGTAATCGGTCGGCAGGAACGACAGAAAGCCGGCAGCCGTTGCGAAAGCGGCGAGCGACAGCGGCACGGCGCAATATTCGGCCGCCTTCGTCAAAGCGAGCGGCAGGTTGTCGTTCTTGTAACGCTCGGAGCGGTAACGCACGCTGAACTGGATGCCGAAATCGACACCCAAGCCGACGAACAACACGGCAAATGCAATCGACAGCAGGTTCAGCGAACCCACCATCATGAGACCGACGGCGGTCGTTGTGGCGAGGCCCACGAATAGCGTTGCGAACACGGCACCGATGATCTTGGCCGAGTGCAGCGCCATCCAGAGGATGACCAGCACGATCAAAACCGTACCGATCCCGTTGACGATGGCTCCATCCTGCACGGTGGAGAATTCCTCGTTTGCGATGGGGACCGGGCCGGTCAACCGCACGCGTGCGCCGTATTCGCCAGCGATGTTCAGGTCGATCGCAGCCTGCCGGATCGCATCTGTCGCGGTCTTGCCGGGCTCAAGCGCGTTGAAGTCGAGGATAGGCTTGATTTCGATGAAGCCACGCTTGTCGCCATCCGTCAGAGGCTTGTCGCTGACCAGCCCGCGCCATGAGAAGGTGCCCTTGCCGGTTTTCAGCACGTCCTCGATGGTTTGCGAAACGGCGTTGAAGGTCGGCGCTGCAGCGTCAAGCTGAAGCTGCCCACGGCGAATGCCGGTAAGGCCGGTCTCCAGCGCGCCGGTGAGACCGCGCAGACTGGGATCGCCGGCCATGATTTCAATCAGGGGAGCAGCTTGCTGGAACTGGCCCGTCAGTTGCGCAACTTCCTTGGTCGGCAGGAACAGCAAGCCGTTTTTCTCGAAGAACGCTCCGCCATCCAATCGGCGAACCGAGTCGAAATCCGTCTTGTTGGTGACCAGCTTCGCCTCCATCGCATTGGCTGCGGCATTGGCGAATTCAGGCGTGGGCGCCTCAACCACCGCGATAATCAGGCGCTCCTGGTCGAAGGCCTTGTCGAAGGCAATGTCGCGCTGACGCCAATCGAGATTGGGCGAGATCAGCTTGTTGATGTCTGTATTGATCGAGAAGTTCTTCGCCGTGTAATAGCTCGCGCCAATCGAAAGAAGCACACAAACGAGCACCACCGGCAGGGCAAACCGGGTGCAGAAGTTCACGACCGAGACGACAACTCTTGTCAGCACGCTTTTTCTTTCTATTTGGGCGAGGCACGCAAAGAATGCGGTTCACGAGGGAGGGTTCCGCAAACCATTACTTTCGCATTGGATGCGCTTTGCTTTCAGCAATGTGATGGGATGGCATAAAACGTGCTGATCACCGTAGCAACGGCCGTGTTAGCGACGCCTCGTCGCGCCGTAAAGTGACGAACAAGTGAGAGTTTTCAGGTTCTTGGGCGCAACCGCAAGATATTACCGCAACCCGGCCAGTTGTCGCAAACCACGTTTTCGGTTCGTGATTGCATACTGAGTGATTTTTGTCACACAGAACGGCTCACATATCCAGCTGGGCTGGATATGTGCCTGATTGTGGTACAGAATTAAGGATTATACCGGAATCGATTATGGACTATGTACCACGTGCTTGATCGTCGTCCCCTTGAAATCTTTCTGGCTCAGCCGCGCGGCTTCTGCGCGGGCGTCGTGCGTGCCATCGAGATCGTCGAGCGTGCTCTCGAGCGCTACGGCGCGCCGGTCTATGTCCGCCATGAGATCGTCCATAACAAATACGTGGTCGAAAGCCTGAAGGCCAAGGGCGCCATTTTCGTCGAGGAACTCTCCGAAGTACCTCCGAATGCCATGACCGTCTTCAGCGCCCATGGTGTCGCCAGAAGCGTCGAGGAAGAAGCGGCAACCCGTGGCCTGCCTGTTCTGGATGCAACTTGTCCGCTTGTCACCAAGGTCCACAACCAGGGCAAGCGGTACATGTCCAAGGGCCGTAAGGTCATCCTGATCGGCCACGCTGGCCATCCGGAGGTCGACGGTACCATGGGACAGGTGCCCGGCCCGATTTACCTTGTTCAGAGCGTTGAGGACGTCAAGGCACTGACGCTGCCACCGCAGGAACCGGTCGCCTATATCACCCAGACGACCCTTAGCGTGGATGACACCAAGGACATCATTTTGGCCCTGGAACAGCGTTTCAGTGACATTGAGGGCCCCGATACCCGCGATATCTGCTATGCAACACAAAACCGCCAATCTGCGGTAAGAGACCTCAGCAAACTTGTGGACGTCATCCTGGTCGTCGGGGCGACCAACAGTTCCAACTCGAACCGGTTGCGCGAAATCGGCACCGAAGTCGGTGTCGCAAGTTACCTCATTGCCGATGGCAGCGAACTCAACCCCGCTTGGTTGAAGGATGCGCGTGCCGTAGGCATCACGGCTGGCGCATCCGCGCCAGAAGTGCTTGTAGATGACGTGATCGAGACCTTACGGCGGATCGGACCGGTTGCGGTGTCGGTGTTGCCCGGACGTGAAGAGAATATCGAATTCAAGCTACCCGCCGAACTGACCGCGGTTTGATCCACCTTCGTCACGATGTGATGCGCAGAGAGAAAATTCGAAATGGCCATTCCGTTTTTTAAAGAAATGAAGATCGGCTCCTATCTGTTGAAGAAGAAGCTGACTGGCCAGAAGCGCTATCCGCTGGTGCTGATGCTGGAGCCACTTTTCCGCTGCAACCTGGCCTGTGTCGGCTGTGGCAAGATCGACTATCCGAACGCTATCCTCAACCGCCGCATGTCGGCGCAGGAATGCTGGGATGCCGCCGATGAGTGCGGCGCGCCGATGGTTGCGATCCCGGGCGGCGAGCCGCTGATCCACAAGGAAATCGGCGAGATCGTGCGCGGCCTGGTCGAGCGCAAGAAGTTCGTCTCGCTCTGCACCAACGCGCTGCTGCTGGAGAAGAAGCTAGACCTGTTCACGCCGTCGCCCTACCTGTTCTTCTCGGTGCATCTCGACGGTCTCAAGGATCATCACGACAAGGCCGTGTCGCAGGAAGGCGTGTTCGACCGCGCCGTCTCCGCGATCAAGGCCGCCAAGGCCAAGGGCTTCGCCGTCAACGTCAACGCGACCATCTTTGACGGCCACGCGGCCGAGGACATTGCCAAGTTCCTCGACTTCACCGTGGAGCTCGGCGTCGGCGTCTCGATGTCGCCCGGTTATGCCTATGAGCGCGCACCGGATCAGGAGCACTTCCTGAACCGCACCAAGACCAAAAAGCTGTTCCGCGACGTCTTTGCACTCGGCAAGGGCAAGAAGTGGAACATCATGCATTCCGGCCTATTCCTGGACTTCCTCGCCGGCAACCAGGAATACGAGTGCAAGCCGTGGGGCATGCCCGCACGCAACATCTTCGGCTGGCAGAAGCCCTGCTACCTGCTCGGTGAAGGCTACACCAAGACCTTCAAGGAATTGATGGACACCACCGATTGGGACACCTACGGCACCGGCAAGTACGAGAAGTGCGCCGACTGTATGGCCCATTGCGGCTACGAGCCGACCGCCGCGGACGAAGCCATCAGCAACCCGTTCAAGGCCATGTGGGTGACGATGCGCGGCGTGAAAACGTCGGGCCCGATGGCGCCGGAAATCGACCTTACCAAGCAGCGTCCGGCACAGTACGTGTTCTCGTCGGAAGTGCAGAAGCGCCTGTCGGACATCCGCAAGGAAGAAGCTGTCGCCGCTGCCGCAAAGGCCGAGGAAAAGGCCCAGAAGGCTTCGACCGCCGCCTGAGCGATTTCGAGCTGAATATAAAAAAGGGCGCGATGCAAATCGCGCCCTTTTTCTTTGAAAGATTGAATTCGCGAGACGCCCGGCAAACACCGCCAGAGCAGCGCTCAGACGTCCGCGGAAACGAGGTTGGTGTGACCCAGCAGATAGCTGCGGCAGTCGCGCAGGCTGCGTAGCGCGCGATTGAAGTCGCGCCCGGTCGAAACCAGCGCCCGAATCACCAGCGGATTGCGGGCGATGCCGCGCAGCACCTTGCGCAGATCGACATCACCATTGGGTTTGATCGCAGTGGTGGCGATTTCCGGCAGGGCGCGATGGGCGGGATCGCTGACGACGCGCAGTGCGGCGAACGGCAGTCCGGCCATGGCGGCAAATTCCGCGGCGATGTGGCTTTCCATATCGACGGCAGCGGCGCCGAATTCTGAGCGCAGCGCCGCCTTGCCGGCCTGCCCCGTCACGACCTTCTCGACACCAACCAGACCACCGCGAAACACTTTCTGGCGCCCGACGCCGGCACCGGCGATCAGTTCGTCGCTAAGGACCTCGGACGCTGACCAACGGCTGTTGCCGGCAACCACTTCCGTGGCCACAACGACAGCGCCTGATTTGAGATCGGGATCGAGGCCGCCGGCGACGCCAAAGCTGATGACGCCGCGGATGGTGGCGGGGTCGAAGTCAGCCAGCAGGCTGCGGAGCTGGACAGGGTCACTTGAACTGCAAATCACGGTCATTCCCGGCCCGGCAGCGATCTTCGCTTCCTGGACCAGCCCCGTGACGATCAATACCGGCCGCGGGTCGGTTGTATCGCCCGCGGTCGAAATGCCCCCATCGCCCAAAATCACATCCCAACCCCTACCGTCTTGCTGTTGGTGCTCTTCAAATTCCGGAACCGCGCCAACGCCCAGAGCGGGAAGAATTTCGAGTAGCCATGATAACGCAGATAAAACACGCGGGGGAAGCCGGTAGCCGTGTAACGGGCCTCGTCCCAGAGTCCTTTTTCCGTCTGTGTGTCCATCAGGTACCGCGTTCCACGGGCGACAGCCGGATTATCGACCTCGCCTGCCGCCATTAGGGCAAGCAAGGCCCATGCCGTTTGCGACGACGTGCTCGGGGCCGCCTCGAATCCCTTGTAATCGAGTCGGTAGCTGACCGCATCTTCGCCCCAGCCGCCGTCCTCGTTCTGGATCGACAGCAGCCAGGCCACCGCCTTGCGGAACGCTGGATCCTGGTGATCGATGCCAACAGCATTCAGCGCACACAGCACCGACCAGGTGCCGTAGATGTAGTTCAGGCCCCAGCGGCCATACCAGGAGCCCTCCGCGAGCTGGGTACGGCGCAGATATTCCACACCGTCTGCCAGCGGCTTCGAGGTCTCGACGGTGTCGCCAAGCTGCGCCAGCATCGAGACGCAGCGCGCGGTGACGTCCTCTGTCGGCGGATCGAGCAGTGCGCCATGGTCCGAGAACGGGATGTTGTTGAGGTAATATTCGAGGTTATCGACCTCGAACGCCGCGAAGCCGCCATCGCTGCTCTGCATGCCCAGGATCCACTCCCGGCCGCGATCGAGCGCAACGTCGTATTCCTTGCCGCCGGTCTGACGGCGCGCGCGGTCCATCGCCATCATCACCACGGCCGTGTCGTCGAGATCCGGGTAATACGCGTTGTTGTACTGGAACGCCCAGCCGCCCGGACGCAGATCCGGCCGCTTCACCGCCCAGTCGCCCTTCACGTCGAGCACCTGCTTCGTCGCCAGCCAGTCGAGACCTTCTTTCGCCGGACCGAACGCTTCATCGCCGCCGGTCTCCAGCATCGCATGCGCTGTCAGCGCGGTGTCCCACACTGGCGATACGCAAGGCTGGCAATAAGCTTCGACCTCACCGACAATCAGAAGCTTGTCGATACCGCGCCGCTGGATGGCGCGGGGCGGATAGTCGGCGGGGAAGCCGAGCACTTCATACATCATGACCATATTGGCCATCGGCGGATAGATCGCGCCGAGACCGTCTTCGCCGTTCAGGCGCTCCTCGCAAAACTCGACGGCTTTCGCGATCGAATGGGCGCGGAGTTTCTTTGGGAAATACGGTTCGGCGGCGCGGAGCAGAATGTCGATGCCGGTGAAGAAGGCGAACATCGCGCGACTCTGATGCGGCGCGCGTTTAATGCCTCCGACCTTGGACGGATCTTCCAGGAACAGCTCGTCGATGCCGACGCCCTTCTTGTTCTGCGCGCGCGGCTTCAGCGCTGCGAGCACCATGAGCGGCACGATCGTGGTGCGCGCCCAATAGGACATCTTGTTGAGGTGGAACGGAAACCACATCGGCAGCAACATGATCTCGACAGGCAGCACCGGAGTGGCGCGCCAGGAGAGAATGCCGAACATCGCCAGCAGGAAGCGCGTGAAGACGTTCACATTGGCCGCGCCGCCGCGCGAGCGGATCGCTTCGCGGGCGCGGACCATATGCGGCGCGTCGGTCGAATCGCCGATCATCTTCAGCGCAAAATACACTTTCACGCTGGCGCTCATATCGAAGTCGCCGTCCTGCACCAGCGCCCAGCCGCCATGCTTGCCCTGGGTGCGGCGAAGATAGTTGGCGATCTTGCCTTCAAGCTCGGCATCGACGGGCTCGCCGAGGTAGTGCCGCAACAACACGTATTCTGACGGGATCGTGCCGTCGGCTTCGAGCTCAAATACCCAATGGCCGTCAGGCTGCCGGAACTTCAGCAGGCCCTGCTTCGCCGAAGCGATGCTCGTCTCGAGCGCCGCGTTCTGAATTGTGATCTCTGGACTGACCGAATGCATCTCGCTCGCCATATCTCCGTACTCGTCGTGAATGATCGTCTGGCTGCGCAACAGTCAGCGCATCGCCAGAACGAGATCGGCCGCGCGGTCACCCGACCGCACCGATCCCTCAATAGTCGCCGGCAGACCGGTATCGGTCCAATCGCCCGCGAGAAAAAGATTCTTGAAATCGGTGCGCGTGCCCGGACGCAGGGCATCTTGGGCAGGCGTAGCCGCAAAAGTAGCACGGCGCTCGCGCACGATCTGCCACGCCGGCAGCGGCGCCTGGATATTCGAAATCTTGCAGATCTCGTCCCAGATCTGTTGCGCAAACTGTTCGCGCGGTGTGTTCACGAAACGGTCGCCATTGCTGATCGTGATCGACAGGCGATTGTGGAAAGCAAACAGCCATTCCACCACACCGCCGACAACGCCAATCAGCGGCGCGTGGCCTGCTGGCGGAACATAATTGAAATGCGCATTCACGATCGCGCGGAATTCGGTCGGCGTCTTCACACCAGGCAATAGCGACTTCGCGGCCCATGGCGGAACCGCCATCACGACGACATCGTCCGCGCTAAGCGTGATGACGTCTTCAGCGCCAAACTTCAGCTCGGTGACGCGATCACCACTCATGGTGTAACCGCGCAGCTCATGGCCAAAATGAACGCCGGCGCCCTTGGCGCGCAGCAATTCGATCGCAGGCTCGACCAGAACATCGCTAAGACCAGCGCGCGCGATCAGCGGGCGGCACGCCTGCCCGCCTGCCAGCAGCGTTTCGCGCACGATGGCGCCGGCCAGACCAGCCGAACCTTCCGGCGGATCGACATTGAGCGCGGCCAGCAACAGTGGCTGTACCAGACGATCGTAGAGGACGCCTTCACAGCGAATGGCATCGCCGACCAGGCGACTATTCGATGACCAGATCAGCGGCGACAGCGCGAGATAATCGGCGACTGATGTGTCCGGGACGCGGCGCGTCTTGTCGAACAGCCAAGTCGGGATCTTGCCGTCGCCGAGATCGAGCTGCCAGCGCTTGCCAGTCTTGGCATCGGCAAATGCAAATTGCGCCCGCTGCGGACCAACCAGCCCAGCTTCAGTGCCGATCGACTTTGCATAAGCGACGACATGGCTGTTGCCCGACAGAACCAGATGGTTGCCGTTATCGATCTGGAGCTGTGTCTGCGCGTCGAAATACGACCGGCAGCGGCCACCGGCCTGCTGCGTCGCCTCATGGACGTGGACCTTGAAGCCGGCATTGACGAGACGCACGGCGGCCGACAGGCCGGAAACGCCGGCACCTATGATATGAGCAGTCTTTTGCATCAGATAATCGCGTATCGCAGCAGGATCGCTATCTTGGAGGCCTTGCCGAGACGAACGGGGTCGCGCGGCAAAGCAAAGCCGCGCGCCACCAGCAATTCCAGGATGGCGTGATAATATTTCGACATGATCCGCGGCGCGCGCACCACGCGGCGCTTGTTACGCGCCATGATCTCGTCGGATTTTTCGAAATGCGCCTGCGCCCGCTTCACCAGCGGCACACAGACCTTCGGCAATGCCGGGCTGGCGCGCACCACGTCGGGATCGCTCGACGTGATGCCGGCGTGATAGAGCAGCTCACGCGGCAGATAGAGACGACCGATACCGGCGTCTTCGTCGATATCGCGCAGGATATTGGTGATCTGCAGCGCACGGCCGAGATGATGCGCAAGCAGAATGCCATCTTCGTCCGGCATGCCGAACACCTTCACCGACAGGCGGCCGACGGCACTGGCAACACGATCGCAATACAGATCGAGCGTTGCGTCATCGGGTGCACGGATATCCGCGGGGATATCCATCTCCATGCCGTCGATAACGGCGATGAAATCTTCCTTGCGCATCCCGAACTGCTTGATCGGCCCGACATAGTCGCGCACACGCGCCGGCGGATTACCTGCATAGAGCGCATCGATATCTGCGCGCCACTGCTGCATGTCAGCGAGCCTGACGTCGCGCGGACCATCGGAATCCGCGATATCGTCGACCTGACGGCAGAAGCTGTAGATCTGGAACATCGCATCGCGCTGGGCACGCGGCAGAATGCGCATCGCGGCATAGAACGAACTGCCGGCAGCAACGCCCTGAACCTCGCTCTGAGATTCGCTATTATTCACCTGGCTCGTCATCTGGTTCATGCGCCCGGCGTCGTCGAACGAGGCATTGGCGCGCTGGTGGTCGCGCGGCGCCACAGCCCGCCGGCAATGCCGGTCAGCGCGTAGCCAGCCATGCTGGCCTTAGAGAGGTGAACCTTCTCGCTGAGCGGATCGCGCACCTTCAGCATCTTCAGGATCTGCCAGGCAAAAGTCTCGATGACGGCGACATCGCAGCCAAGCCGGACGTCCGCGATATGAACCGTCAGCGTCTCGCTCTCATGCATCAAGGTTTCGGTCCTGGCGACCAATTCGCGAATACAGGCCAGCAGCGCCGGCGACGCCTTTGCCTGCTTGAGATCGTCCACCGAGGCGCCGTGCCGGTCCAGCGTGTCCTGCGGAATGTAGACCCGATCGAGATCGCGATAGTCGTTGCCGCAATCCTGCAGGTGATTGTTGATCTGCAACGCCGCGCAGAGCGCATCCGACGCCGGCCAGGTGGCTTTGCTTTCGCCGTGCACGTCGAGCATGAAACGTCCGACCGGCATCGCCGAGAACGAGCAATAATGAATGAGCTCATCCCAGTCGGCGTAGCGCAGCTTGGTCACGTCCATCCGGAAGGCTATCAGGACGTCGAGCGCATGACGCGGGGGCATCTCGCGCATCTGGAGCGCCTCGCGCAGGATCACCGCTTCGGCCTGGCCGTCACCCTGACCGAGCAGGTCGGCCTCCAGCTCGTCGAGCAGGGCCAGTTTTGCAGGCGCATCGAGCAGCGCGTGATCGGCAATGTCGTCTGCGGTCCGGACGAAATTATAGAAGGCAAGAATCAGCGCCCGGTGGCGCGGATGGATAATCCACGACGCGACAGGAAAATTCTCGTCACGATCGGTCTTGCCGGATCGCAGTTCGCTCGCAGGGGTCATCCAGAACTGGCTACGTTGGATTTGAACAGGGTGGCTCGGGGGCCGCCAAGGTCCGGTAATACCGGCAGGCGGGGTCGGCCGCGAGCCCCCATATAGGGCAAATTGGCCCGTGAGACCAATGCCAATATGCCACTTTCGGCCGCAGCCAGTGCCGGGCCGGATCACGTCTTGGCGGGCTCGCGGCGAGACCAAAACGGCGCCACGAGCCCGGAATCTCGCATTAGGGCGAGGTTATTGGCCGTGGCTGACCAGCACGTCGTTGCAGGCCTTGCTGATCTTGGGGCGGTTTTCCTTCAGGCAGGACAGAACAACGAGGTCGCCCTGATCCATGACGGCGCGGCAGAGCTTCTGCACATCGCGGGTGCAGGCCTTCTGCTCCGCGTCGGTGCCGCTGCGGGGCTGGTTTTGCTGGGCCAATGCGCCGGTCGAGGCAGATGCGGAAAGCACGGACAGTACCAGGAGAAATTTACGCATTGTCTTCCTTCAGTATGGTGACGAGATCACAGCCCGTGTGGTGCATAGCATAAACTGAAACATTCGCATCGCCGGGAAGGCTTTATCTTCAGGCACATCGGCGAATTCGCGGCGATGGATGCAATCAGGACACAGAACATTCCCGCCGCCACAGACACGAATAAATGCGGCGAAAACTTGCGCACATGGCCGCACCAGCTGCAGGGCCGGCCGATGCCACCCCCGCAGGACAAGATAAGGTTTTAGGACAATTGTTCAGACGCGCATGACCTCCACCCGTTCCGCTCCGGGAACCTTCGCGCTTGTGGGCGGTGACATGTTACTTTTACAATCGTCCAATTATGATCGCTCTATTGAACCTAAAGATGTGCAGCGACACTTAAGCTTCGATGAGGCGCGGCATAACTCGGTTACACAGCGCTATTTTGGGAAAACTTACATGACATTCCATTCTGCAAAGCGGTTCGGGCACGCCCTCAAGGCCGCTGGCGCTGGCGCGATCCTGCTGCTGTCGGTGTCCGCAGGCCATGCCCAGTCCGGACCGTTCGCCGGCTTCGACGGGGCCTGGAGCGGTACCGGAACGGTCTCCATGTCGGACGGCTCCTCGGAGCGGATTCGCTGCCGGGCGACCTACAAGGTGGATGGCGGCGGCAGCGCCCTGGCGCAGACGCTGCGCTGCGCCAGCGACAGCTACAAGTTCGACCTCTCCAGCAATGTCACCAGCCAGGGCAACAACGTGTCCGGCAGCTGGAGCGAAGCCAGCCGCAACGTCTACGGCAATCTGGTCGGCAAGGCGGGTGGCGGCCAGATCGACGTCTTCGTCGAGGCCGCGGGCTTTGCGGCCAACATCACGCTGACGACCCGCGGCAACAAGCAGTCGGTATCGATCAGCTCCAAGGGCGAAATTCGCGGCGTCTCGATCAATATGGTCAAGAGCTGAGACGTGACCCGTGCATCAGGTGCGAAGTCACAGGCTTCGCACCGCAGAAATTCATTCGACCTCGTCGCATAGATAGCGATTGATCTGGTAGGGACGCGCTGCCAGTCCCGGACAGAACGATGCCACCACAGGCTCCAGGCGCTCGAACAGACCACGCCATTCCGCATTGAGTATCTCGAGCCGACCTCGCGCGGCCTCCGCTTCCCGTGCCAGTCTGGCCATGTCCAGCGTCAGCAAGCGGCCGTCGCGAACCACAAAGCTGCCGCCGATCATCACGTGGCGCACCGAGGTCGCATCTTCGGTATGAACCAGTTGGTTGACGCTCCAGTTGTGCGGGATCCAGTTGATCGCCCCGAGATCCAGGAACACGATGTCGGCCTTGTAGCCCGGCGCCAATACGCCGGTATGCGACAGCCCGAGCGCCCGCGCCGAGCCGGCCGTGGCAGCATAATAAATCTCCTCGACCGCAGCCCATTTGCGTGGGTCGGGCCCTTGTACCTTGGAGGCCATCGATGCGTAGCGCATCGCCTCGTACATGTTTTGATTGTCGGAGCAGTTCGCACCGTCTGTCCCGATGCCGACATTGACGCCGAGGTCAAGCGCACGGCGCATCCTGAACAGGCCGTTGCCCAGCCGCATGTTGCTGCCAGCGTTATGCGCCAGCGAGGCGCCACGGTCGGCCATCAGCCGAAAATCATCATCATCGAGCCAGACCGCATGAGCCGCGGAGAATTGTTCGTTGATCAGGCCTAGTTCGTCGAGATGCGCAATCAGCGTCTTACCGTAACGTTCCTTGCCGACCACCGCCTGCACCTTGCTCTCGCCGACATGGCTCTGCAGGGGAATGCCATGGTCGCGTGCCAGCTTGGCGCAGCCGCACATGAAACTGTCGCTGCAATGGATCGGAATGGTCGGCGCCACCGCAGGTCGGATGTCATGTGAAGACCATTTCCAGCGTTCGAGAATCGATCCGATGGCCGAAATAGTCCGATCGCCCGGCCCCAGCCGTAGCCGATCGACCTGGTGCTGAAGATCTTCCGGAAGCGCATCGCGCAGTCCGGGAATGGCTTCGTAGAAACTGTGATCCGCGACCATCGGCGCGATGACGGCACGCATGCCGACTTCCGCATAGGTCTCAGCGACGGCATCCATGCCGTCGATGCTCGGTGCCGGATATTCGTAGTACAGATCATAGGCCGCGGTGCAGCCTTTCAGCACCATTTCGGCAGCGCAGATCTGGGTCGTGAGCTTCTTGTCCTGCAGCGAGCGGCTACCGCTGATCCACGGGGCGGCAGCCAGCAGCACCTCCAGCGTCCAGCGATCGCCCTGTCCGCGGCCGAGGCCACCATGGCCATGGGTATGGGCGTTGACGAGGCCGGCATGAACCAGCATGCCGGAGGCATCGACGATGTTCGCGCCGTCTGGCGCGGCAAGATCAAGCCCCATTTCCGCAATGATCCCGTCTTTGATCAGAATATCGCCCTTCACGCCGCGGCGGGACCCCGCGTCGGAGATCAAAGCGTCACGGATCAGTACATATCCCGGATAGTTCTTTGCCATTGCACCTGACCTAGTTGTTGTCGTTGGAGTTGCTGTCCAGATTGCTCGACCACGGCACGAGCAGGCGCTCGATGACCTCGACCAGTTGGAACAGCGCGATGCCCATGATGGCGAGAATCACCACCGCGCCGAACGCGACCGGTGTGCGGAAGAACGCCATCGAGGTCTGGATCAGATAGCCGAGGCCGGAATCCGCGCCGACGAATTCGGCCACCACGGCACCCACTACGCAAAGGGCAGCCGCGACGCGCAATCCGCCGAACACGAAAGGCAAAGCGTATGGCAGACGGATGCGCAGCAATTCCTGGACACGGGTCGCGCGGCACGAACGTCCGAGTTCGATCAGTTCGGGCGGCGCGGCCAAGAGTCCCGCGACAGAACTCACCACGAGCGGGAAGAACGCGACGAGGAAGGTAATGATCACCCTTGAAAACTCGTTGGCCCCGAGTGCCACCAGAAGAATCGGCGCCAGTGCCACCTTGGGCACCGACTGGGTGAGCACCAGCAGTGGATAGATTGCCGCCGACATCGTGCGCGAGCTTGCAATCAGCATGGCAAGCGGCAGGCTGATCGCAATGGAAGCCGCGAGCCCGAGCAGAACGGTCCGCAGCGTAGTCACCGTATGCATGGCGATGTTGGGCCAGACCGGTACTACCGCTGTCCAGATCGCGCTCGGCGACGGCAACAGGAACGGCCTGATGCCAAACCCTCGGCAGAGCAGTTCCCAGCCGAGCAGGAATGTCAGGGTCGACACGATGACCGGCAGGTTGCGGCGGCCCCAGTCTGCAGCATTAGTGAGCATGGGCCGCTCCGCCATAGATCCGGTCGCGGATCAGTTTCGAGCAGCGGTGGAATTCCGCGCTGGCTTCCTGGTCGAACGATCGCGGGCGAGGCAGATTGACCTCCACGATCTCCGCGACACGGCCCGGCCGCGGCGACATCACCACGACCCGATCCGCAAGCAGCACGGCTTCGGAAATCGAATGAGTCACGAACAGCACCGCCATCGGATTTGCCTGCCACAACGCGAGCAGGGACAGACTCATCTCCTCGCGCGTCAGAGCATCGAGTGCGCCGAATGGTTCATCCATGAGCAGGATGCGCGGCTGTTGCACAAGGCCGCGGCAGATCGCGACGCGTTGCTGCATGCCACCAGAGAGTTCACGCGGCATCCGATGCTCGAAGCCCGCGAGACCCGCCGAATGCAGCAGTGCGCGAGCGCGCTCGCGCGCTTCGGGCCCATCACCGCCAGACAGGCTCAATGGAAATGCAACGTTGCGCTCCACATTCATCCACGGCAGCAGGGTCGGCGATTGGAACACCATCGCCGTGCCTTTCGTCGCCCCTGTCACCAGTTTGCCGTCGAGCGTGAGATGCCCGATATCGGGCAGCACCAATCCGGCCACCATGCGCAGCAACGTCGACTTGCCGCAGCCGGAGGCACCGACGATGGCAACGAACTCCCCCGGCCCTATGGAGATCGTGACGTCGTCCAGCGCCTGCACATGGCCGCCGCGGCGGGTCTTGAAGGTCTTGCCGACCCGGGCAAGCGAGATCACGGGACGAAACTGTCGTCGATGGCCTGGGCCGGATTCCACGACGCATCGAGTTTGAGGCTCTCGGCCACGGCCTTCCACGTATCTGCCAGGCGATCTTTTGCGAAGTGCCCCTGCCCTGTTGCACGCTGGTGATCGTTGAAGATGAAGCCCATGGTGGCCTTCTGCGACGCTTCGCATTCGTCCTGCAGGACTTCCGGATTTTTCTGCACATGGAGCTTGCAGGTCTCGACCGGATTGTCGCGCGCCCACGCGTAACTCTTCACAGCGGCACCGACGAAACGCCTCACGAGATCCGGATTGGTCTTGATCGTCTCATCGGTGGCGATCAACGATGACGCATAGATCGCAAAGCCCGCCGAGACGAAGGGCAGCGCGACGATTTCCTCGCCGGCCTGCGTGGCTGCCTTGTTCTGATAGTATTGATGGATGGAGTAGAATGGCGCCGCATCGACGCGCTTGGCAATCAACATCGCCGCCATTGCCGATGCGTCCGTCGTGACCCAGGTTACGCTCTCCGGGTCGATTCCGACCCGGCGTGCGACTTCCGGAAAATAGATCCGGTGACTGTTGCCCGGGCTCACGGCGATTTTCTTGCCGGCAAGATCCTTGAAGCCCTTGATTGCTGACGATTTCAGAATGAACAGCGAGTGCGGCGAATAGGTATAGACCGCCACAATCGATTTGACCGGTACTGACTGTTGCGCGCGTCCCGCGAGCACCGCGCCGACGTCGGCAACGCCGAATTTGGCCGCGCCTGCCGCCACCTTGTTCACCGTGTCGCCCGATCCATAACCCCTGACGATGGTGAGATCGATACCAGCGTCCTTGAAAAATCCGCGCTGCTGGCCCGCAAAATACGCCGCGTGCTCCCCTGTCGGGATCCAGTCGAGCTGCAATATGGCCTTGTCCTCGGCGTATGCGCCTTGCGACAGGCCTGCGGCCAATACAACCGCCAGCAGTAAACGCTTCATGCTCATGAACAACCTCGTGAATGTTGCAGTCCGGCTGCCGCCGTTCTCCTCCATTCCCAAGCAACACTGATGCCGAGATACCGGCTGGCATTGTCCAAAAATGAAAGTATGATTTTCAATTATAGACAGTGGCGGGGCAGCAAAGATGGCCGCGTTTACATGGGACGACCTGCGCGTGGTGCTGGCCATTGAGTCCAGCGGCACGGCGCTTGGCGCTGCCAAGCAGCTGGATGTCAGCCACAGCACGGTCCTGCGCCGGCTGGCAACGCTCGAGCTCGCGCTGGACACCAAACTGTTCCGGCGCAGTGAGGGCCGCCTGATTGTGAGCCCGCCCGCGGCCGCGCTGATCGCGAAGGCACGATCAATTGCGGAAGCCCTCGACGCGCTTCCGCAACTGATCGATGGCCCTCATTCAGAGCTGGAAGGGATCGTTCGCGTTGCCGCGCCCCACGCATTGATCTGTCACGCGCTGACCGATGCCTTCGCCGATTTCCGCAACACGCACCCTTCGATCCGGATCGCACTATGCGCCGACATGCAGTTCGACGAATTCCGGCGCGGCCACGCCGACGTCGCACTGCGGATCAGTCTTGCGGTTCCCAACGAACTCGGAATCCGCCGGCTCTGCGACTACCGCTTTGCCCTTTACGCCCGTGATGATCTGGCACTCCGCCTGCGTGAGGGTGCCACGTTGGCGGAGATGCCTTTTATCCTTCTCTCCGACGCAAGCCGCGAGATGCCGGAGCGGAAGTGGATGGTCAGTCTCGCCAAGGGGCGCGCGCCGGCGGTGGAAGCGAGCTCGACCGTTTCGCTGCGCGCGGCGGTGGCCTCTGGCCTGGGCGTCGGAGTGCTTCCCTGCTACGTGGGCGATGCCCTGCCTGGCGTCACGCGTATCGAGATGGGTCCTGCGGCGCCCCGCGAGGGCATCTACCTGATCACCCATCCGACCCAGAGCAAGCTGGCCAGGTCGCGTGCGGTTGCCGACTTCCTGGTCAAGTTCATAGCGCGCAATCGCGACATGTTTTCCGGCGTCAGACGTAGCTGAGCGGCGGATGCAGCGCCGGCTGACTACTTCTCTTGCTTCGCCAGAACCGAGCTGCCGGTGAGACGCTGCTGCAGATTGATCAGCCACATCGCGGTCGGGCGCAGGATGAACAGATCGGCGACCAGTGCCGCGACCATCGAGAAGGCGCTGAGCCAGCCGAACAGCCGCAGCGACGGCAGATCCGAGAATACCGTCACCACGAGTCCGCAGGCCAGCACCACCGTCGTCAGGATCAGCGCGGGACCAACGAGCACAGTCGCACGCTCGACGGCGATCGCGGGATCGGTGCCCGGTGTGTCTTCCAGACGCAAGCGGTTGAGGAAGTGGATCGTGGCGCTGAGGCCGAGACCGAAGGACACCGTGAGTGCCACCACACTGGCGAATTGCAGCCCCTCCCCGAGCAGCCACAACACAAAACCGGCCAGCACCACAGGGAAGATGCCCGGCAGGATACAGGCCAGCATCACCACCCACGAGCGGAACGCGAGGCCGATGAAGACGGCGACCAATCCGAATTCGATGGTCAGGCCGTGATTGAGCTTCTCGATCATCCCGGCGCTGTTACGCGCCGCGATCGCCGACAGGCCGGTCACCGCGATCTCATAGCCCGGGTGCTTGGTGCGAACGGCATTCAGCGCATTGTCGAGCTTGTCGACCACCGGCAGGATCTTGCTCGAATCGCTGTCGGGCACACGGCCAGACACCACCACCGCCGTCTGATCCGCCGAGATGAAGCGGCGCACCAGATGCTCAGGGATGACGCTGACATATTCCTTCAGCGTCGCGACATCCGACGAACCGGCCTTCTCCGCCAGCCAGCGCCGCAACGTCTCCAGCGACCAGACGTTACCCACGCCGGCCTGCTTCTCGACCATAGCGTGGACTTCGGCGATGGTTGCCAACGTGTCCGGCGAATAGAGATCCGCGCCCTTCGGAAACTCGATCAGCACGTCGATCGGATTGGCGCCGGTGAGCTTGGCGTCGAGCCGTCCGCTGGCGGCGACCGCCTGCTCCTTGTCCGGCACCTGATCGGCCAGCCGATAGCGCGGCTCGAGATTGGCGTAAACGATCCCGAGACCAACGACGACGACGAGCGAGATCAGGCTGAACAGGCCAGGACGGCCGACCATGCGCACCGCAATCCAGTAGCAGAAGGCGCGCAGCGCCTGCACGCCGGCATCGGCGGTCTGAAACTTGGCGGCGAAGATCTTCTCGTTGCGCACCAGCAGCACGCCGAACACCGGCACCAGCGACAGCACCGCAACCAGCGCGATGATGGTCGCCGTGAGACCGGCCTCGCCGAAGGCGCGGATCAGGTCCGAGTCGGAGAACTGCAACGCCAGGAACGAAATGCCGGCGGTGCCATGGGTGAGGACGCAGGCCGGACCCACGACACGAACGGCATTCGTAAATGCCGAATACTTGTCCTCGCCTGCGATCAACCGGTCACGCGCCGCGAAAGTGAGCTGCATCGAGTCCGCAAAACTGATCACCATGATCAGCGGCGTCATCACATTGAGGAACATGTTAAGGCTGAAGCCGGCCCAGCCGAGCGCGCCGAGCGACAACAGGATCGCCAGCAGCGGCGGAAACGCCGCGATGATCATGAACGAGATCTTGCGGAAGAAGATGATCGCAATGACGCAGCCGGCGAGAATACCGGCGATGTTATAGATCAGGCCGTCGCGCTCGACCGCATTGCGGATTTCGAGCTGCATCACCGGCACGCCCGACAATTCCTTGGTCAGACCGCTATTGGCCAGGTCCTCATTCATGGTCTTGCGGATATCGGCAACCACGGTGCTGAGCTTGCTGTTGCTGACCACGGCCGGGTCGAGCGACAGCACCACCAGCGCCAGAGTTCCATCGTCGGACAAAAGCTTGCCGCGGATCAGCTCGTTCTGCTTCACCGTCTCGATGAACTTGTCGTAGTCGGCGCCTTCAGGAAGATCGTTGGGAAACAGCGCTGCCGGCAACTTGCCGGGGGCCGGCGTCTGGCGCGCCGAGAAGATCGAGATCAGCCCGCGCACGCCATCGACCAATTGCAGGTCGGTGACGAGGTCGCGCATCTTTCCAAGATTGTCGCGCGCAAGCAGCGTCTTGCCTTCGAGCACCACGAGCACGTCGAATTCGGTGGACGGGAAGCGCTTCGTCACTTCCTCGTATTGCTTGTATTCCTTGCTGTCAGAACGAAATAGCTGGCTTAGCGAATCGTCGATCTTGATGCGCTGGATGCCAAAGATCGCACCGATCACCAGCGCGAGCAGGATCACGCAGGACAGGATCGGCGCCTTCACCGCGATCAGACCGATGCGCTCGAGCCCGAAGGCGATGCTGATCGGCCCCTTGCGCAATTTATTCATATCCGCGTCGTGGGGGGGAACCGTATCGTGCATACCCTGTCCAGTCCTGTCGTCAGCGGCGTCTGCCTAGCAAGCGTCGCGGGCAGTAGTAAGGCTGGAATCGGCGAGACCGAACAGCGCTAGCCCTTGAAAACATGCGGTAAATTTGCCGCGGGCAGATGTAGCAGGTCTGTATGACACATCGCAAGGCGGCGAGCGCGCCGAGGTTGCGTTTCAGGTCACAAAATGGAGCGCAGAGGCTGTTGTTTCATGCTGGTGCAACGAGCGGTGCTACCAGTTGCAGACCGCTTTCGTCTTTCAGAGCCACACCGGTCATACCGCGATTCAGCCCTTCGTGTGCCAGCCAGGCAATCTTGCTCGCTGCCTCCTCGAAGGACAAACCCGCCGCCTGGATGTTCGACACGCAGTTACGCGCAGCGTCCGTCAGACCCGGCTGTGGTGCGAAGGTCAGGTAGGCACCGAGACTCTGCGGCGCCGAGAGACCCGGACGTTCGCCGATCAGCATGATCGTCATCCGGGCTCTCAATAATGCACCGATCTCGTCGCCGAGCGCGACCCTGGCGCCGCCGGCAACCACGACAGCGCCGATCCCGCCCCCCGCCAATTTGGGCATTAAGGCACCCAGCAGGCCAAGCGCGTGCGCATTGACCGCAGCCGGAGACAGGCCGTCCGCAATCACGATCACCAGATCGCACGCGGCGCTGTCGCGCCCTTCAAGCAACTCCCGTGACTCGCGAGACAGTCGGCGGCCGAGATCAGGACGCTTGAGATAGTCGGCCCGATCCGCGACCTGGCTCGTCACCACCAGCGCGCTCGTCCCCAGCCCGGCCAGCGCAGCCGCAATGGCTTCAGCCTCGAAGGGCGCATGGACCGCGTCACGTGCGCGGGCATGGTCGAGCGTGAAATCAAGCAGGGCCCGCGTGGTCAGGCTAGCGCCGGCCCGGCCGAGCCCGACACGCGCCGGCGTCAACGCCCGCAGCTCCGCGAGGGAGCGCTGCGGCACCGGCGGCGTCACATCATTCCGATCTGTCATGACGCCAGCCTATCGCTCATTCGGCCGGAACGGCAGCGTCCTGCAGTTTCAGCGAATAATAGGACGCGTTGGTCTGACCACCGGACGCATCGCGGGCAAAGTTGATCAGGTGGTGCGCCACCATGATCCCGCTGATGAGATACTCGATCTCGCCGCGCGCCAGCCGACGGAGCGCAAATTTCCAGAACGCCCGCTTGTAATCGCCGAGCACACCGACCTTCCAGAAGATGTTGCGCAGCATGACCAAACCGAGACGAATGCTCTTCCAGGTCAGCATGGCGCCGATCGGCGGCTTGATCCGGTTGGGATAGGTGTGGCGGATCTGGTATTCGAAACGCTCGAGCAGTTTTTCTGGCACATAGGCACTGCCCATGGCGCGCCGCCAGCTTTTCACCACGTCCTCATACGGCAACAGGAAGTCGACGTTGGAATCGCGGCCCTCGTCCTCGTTCAGGCGGCCTTCCTTCTTCAACCTGTCCCACAGCGGCGTCTGCGGCAGCGCCTGCAGCAGGTTGATGGTCAGAAGCGGAATCTGTGACGTTTCCACGAACTCGAGCAAATGCTGGCCGGTCTCGGGCTTGTCGGTATCGAGGCCGAGGATGATGCCGGACACGACTTCCATGCCAAAGCTGTTCAGCGTCTCGATCGCCTCCATGATGGGGACCATCATGTTGTGATCCTTCTTCATCGCCTTGAGGGCGACGGGATCGGGCGTCTCGATGCCGCAGAAGATCGTGCCGAACCAGGCTTCGCGCATCAGCGAAAGGATTTCCGGCCGCTTGGCGATGTTCAGCGTCGCCTCGCAGGACAGGCGCAAGACAAAACCGGTCCTCTTCTGCCACTCGACGAGATGCGGCAGCAGATCGAGTGCGGCCTTGCGGTTGCCGATGAAGTTGTCATCGACGAAATAGACCGAGCCCATGATGCCGCATTCGAGCAGCTTGTCGAGTTCGGCGGTGATCTGCTCCGGCGATTTCAGGCGCGGATTGCGCCCGTAGAGGCCGGGAATATCGCAGAACTCGCACTGATACGGACAGCCCGAGGAATACTGGATGCTGCCGAGGAAGTAGCGCGGAATATCGGCCAGTTCATAGGCCGGAATCGGAAACCTGGTCATGTCCAGACGGTCGGTGGTCTTCAGCACGACCTGCTGGTCCGGGCGCGACGTATCCTTTTCCAGGATATCGATCAGTTGATCGGTGGCATCACCGAGTTCGCCAATATGGAGATAGTCGAAAGCCGGGTAGTAATCGGGGCATGACGAGACCGACGGCCCTCCGATCGCCACCGGAAGATCGTAGGAATGCGCGCGGTAGCAGATGTCGTTCATCTGCGTACGCTGGATGTGCATGCCTGACACCAGCACAACTTCGGCCCACAGGAAATCATTGGGCGTGGCGGCGCGGATGTTCTCGTCGATGAAACGGACTTCCCAGTTCTCGGGCATATAGGCGGCAATCAGCAGCAAGCCCTGGGGAGGCATGAAGGCCTGAACGCCGTCGGTCAGAGGATATGAATATTCAAACGTACCAAATGAAGACGTGTATCGCGGAAAGACGCACAGGATGCGCCGGACCGTCTGCCTGCCCTCAGCTCTCATCAAAATTCCTCTGTGAATGCATCAGCGGTCCCCATAAGCGCTGAACCTTCAATAACGTCGCCGAGATAAAACCGTTCCACTCCTGCCGAATACTTTGAGCGATCTAATCACGGCGTCCGAATCTGGGCCAGAATTTCTTCAAGATTGTGGCGGGCGGTGACAAGGTCGTGACCAGCTCCGCACAAGTGCGCACAAAGCGCCAAGCCTTATGACGGTTTATTGACGTCAGGCGATCAGACGCGCGGCCAGATCGGGCAGCAGGCCTTCCTGATCGCGGATGCGAAGGTCCGCTCCGGCGAGCCCGACCCGTTGCAGCCAGTCGTCGAACTCCGGTGCGCGTTTGAGCCCAAACAGGTCGCGGATATAGAGCGCATCGTGAAATGACGTCGACTGGTAGTTCAGCATCACATCGTCGGCGCCGGGGACGCCCATCACGAAAGTCACACCGGCCGCGGCCAGCAGCGTCAGCAGATTGTCCATGTCGTCCTGATCGGCTTCGGCATGGTTGGTGTAACAGACGTCGACGCCCAGCGGCAGGCCAAGCAGCTTGCCGCAGAAATGATCCTCCAGCCCGGCACGGATGATCTCCTTGCCGTCATAGAGATATTCGGGGCCGATGAAGCCGACGACGCTGTTCACCAGCAATGGGTCGAACGCCCGGGCCACGGCATAGGCCCGCGCTTCCAAAGTCTGCTGATCGACGCCGTGATGGGCGTTGGCCGACAGAGCCGAGCCCTGCCCGGTCTCGAAATACATGACGTTCTGGCCAAGCGTGCCACGTTTCAGCGAAAGCCCGGCGGCATGAGCTTCCTTCAGGATCGCCAGATCGATGCCAAAGCTCTTGTTGGCGGCCTCGGTCCCGGCGATCGACTGAAACACCAAATCGACCGGGGCACCCTGATTGATGAGATCAAGACTGGTCGTGACATGGGTGAGCACGCAACTCTGGGTCGGAATATCTAGCTTGGTGACGACATCGTCGAGCAGCCGCACCAGCCCGCCCAGCACCGCCGGATCGTCGCTCGCCGGATTGATGCCGATACAGGCATCGCCGGAGCCCAGCATCAGCCCGTCGAGAATGGATGCCGTGATGCCCCTGATATCGTCGAACGGGTGGTTCGGCTGCAACCGCACGCTCATGCGCCCGCGCAACCCGATCGTATTGCGAAAGCGCGTGATCACCTCGCACTTCCTGGCCACCAGGATCAGGTCCTGATTGCGCATCAGCTTCGAGACCGCGGCGGCCATCTCCGGCGTGATGCCGCGGGCAACGGTCTGAAGGACTTGCGGCGTGGCCGCGTCTGACAGCAGCCAGTCACGAAAGCCGCCGACGGTCAGCGACGAGATCGTGGAGAATGCGGCGGCATCATGCGTATCGACGATAAGACGCGTGACCTCGTCGTCCTCGTAGGGCACCACCATTTCCTGCAGGAATTGCCTGAGCGGTACGTCGGCGAGCGCCATCCGCGCCGCGATCATCTGCTCGGCGGTCTCGGCTGCAATCCCGGCCAACCTGTCGCCGGAGCGCGGCGGCGTTGCCTTGGCCATGAGGTCGCGCAGATCCGCGAAGACATGCGTATGGTCACCGATGGCGTGGCGATAGATCATGGCCGGATTGTTGGATATTCGCCGGAGGCTGTCTAGACGTGCCGCCCCGCGGCAACGCCCGACGACCACGCCCACTGGAAGTTGAAGCCGCCGAGATGGCCGGTGACATCGATGACTTCGCCGATGAAATATAGCCCCGGCACTGATGTCGCTTCGAACGTTTTTGATGACAGTTCTGTGGTGTCCACACCGCCAAGCGTCACCTCGGCCGTGCGATAGCCCTCGGTACCGTTCGGACGCACGCGCCATTCCTTCACTGCCGCGGCCACGGAGGCCAGCAGCTTGTCCGAAAAATCCGCCAGCCGCGGTGGGCCGGTGATCTTGTCGGCGATCATCTGGGCCAGTCGCTTGGGCAGGAGGTCGCCAAGCACGGTCGCCAGTTCCTGCCGCGGACGTTCGCGGCGTGCCTCCTTCAAGGCGGCGAGCATATCGCGCGTCGGCGCCATGTCGATGACGACATCGAGCCCGTCGCGCCAATAGGACGAGATCTGCAGGACCGCCGGACCGCTGAGACCGCGATGGGTAAACAGTAGCGCCTCGTCGAATTTGGTCTTTCCGACACTGACCACGGCATCGACGGCAACGCCAGCGAGGTCCTTGAATTGTGCAAGCGCCGCAACGTCGAAGGTCAGCGGCACCAGCGCTGCCCGCGGCGCGATCATCTTCAGCCCGAACTGCTGCGCCAGCTTGTAGCCGAAGGCACTTGCACCCATTTTCGGGATCGACGGCCCGCCGGTGGCGACGACCAGCGACTGGCTGCGATACTCGCCCTGATCGGTGGCGACCACAAAGCCGCTCTCGTTCTTCGTCACGCCGAGAATGCCGACGCCGAGCCGCATCTGCACGTCGCTGCGTCGGTTTTCGTCCAGCAGCATGTCGATGATCTGCTGGGACGAGCCATCGCAGAACAATTGCCCGCGCGTCTTCTCGTGATAGACGATGCGATATTTTTCGACCAGCGCGATGAAGTCCTGCTGGGTGAAGCCCTTCAGTGCGGATTTGCAGAATTGCGGATTCTGCGACAGGAAATTCGCCGGCGTCGTATGCAGGTTGGTGAAATTACAGCGCCCGCCGCCGGAGATGCGGATCTTCTCGCCCGGCGCCCTCGCCTGCTCCAGCAGCATCACCGAGCGACCGCGTTGCCCCGCAATGCCGGCGCACATCAGGCCGGCCGCACCGGCACCGAGAATGACGATGTCGGCCGTGTTATGCGCGCGACGGACGATGGTCATTCCAGCAGCAGCACATCGACGGCAACGGCGAGCTTCTGCTTGCGGGCCCCAACGATCACACCATCGACCGGCGACACGTCGGAGAAGTCGCGGCCGATCGCTAGCACGATGTGATCGTTCTCGACCAAAATGTCGTTGGTCGGATCGAAGCCTATCCAGCCGAGTTCCTCGCCGCACCAGACCGACACCCAGGCATGGGTCGCGTCGGCGCCCTGCAGGCGTTCCTTGCCCGGCGGGGGAATGGTACGCAGATAGCCGCTGACATAGGCAGCAGGCAGGCCGAGGCCGCGCATGCCCGCAATCATGATATGCGCAAAATCCTGACAGACACCGTGGCGCTTATCCAGCACCTCCTGCAACGGCGTCGAAATCACGGTGGCCTTCGGATCGTATTTGAACTCGGTGCGGATGCGGTGCATCAGGTCGACGGCGCCGGCGAGAATCCCGCGGCCTTCAGTAAAGCTCACCGCCGCATAGTCCGTGACGGCATCGATGATCGGCACCAGCGGACTGGCGAAGACATAGCCGATCGGCGAGGCACCGCTGAGGTCGCTGGAATCGAACGCCGCCTCGCGGACGCTCTCCCAGGAAGGGCTATCGTCGCCGCGCCCCGGCGCAAAACGTTCGACATAGACGCGCGACCGGCTGTCTATCCGCAGCACCCGATGCGGGGTTTCGATCAACACGCTTTCCGTCGGCGTGCCGAAGAAATCCGTCCGCATGGCGCGGGCCGCCGGCAGCGGCTTGATATCGACGCTGTGCGAGACCAGTTGCTGCCCGGCGCTGCTATTGGGCTGCAGCCGCAGCGAGCAGCGCGCATAGCTCACCGGGCTTTCATAGCTATAGGTCGTGACATGGCGGATTTCGTAGATCACGCCAGCCCCGTCAGCTTTTCCGGGCGCGACGCGCTAGCACCGTGCGGGAAGTAATGCAGGCCGATGGAATCCGCGAGCGTCAGCAGATCCTGCTCCAGCGCAAACAGTGACTTGGTGTGGATTTCGGATGCCTCGCCGGTGACCAGCGACGAACGCAGCGCCACCGCCAGCCGCTGCGGCCGTTCCATCAGGCCGTTCTCCTTCAGCGTCGGCAGGCTGGCGATGTGATCATTTAGTGCCGAGACCTGGAATGCCACCGAGCGCGGGTTATAGGGATCGAGCACCACGAGATCGCGGACCGGTGCCAATAGCGGACCAACGAGATAACGCGAGCGATAGGTGATCTGGCAATCGACCAGCGTCAGCAGGATATCGAGATCGTCGCTCGTCGCCTCGTCGGACGCGAATTGCCGCGCAAAGCGCGTGGTGTTGATGGCGCGTTCGGCACGGCGCCCCATTTCGAGGAAACGCCAGCCCGCGGCTCGGTTCATGTTTTCCTGCGCGAGACCGGCGAAGCTCGCCAGTTCCTGCAGCGTGAGTTCGGCCGCACTGACGACGTCATCGTCATCTTCGACTTCATGCGCAAGCCGCTCGGCCATTTCGGTGATGACCTGCCAGGCGTCGGGGGACAGCCGTTCGCGCAGCGAGGTGGCGGTCCGCAATGCAGAGCGCACCAGCGATAGCGCTGAGCCAAACTGCTCTTCGCCCTGCAATGCCTGAGCCGCGATCTTGGCCGGCTGGGAGCGCGAGGTGAGCGATGTCGCGCCCCAGGTCATCAGCATGCGCTGGATGCGCTCGATCGATTGCTGCCCGGTGGCGCCGCCCTTGCCGGGATCGCGCTGCGGCACGCTGAGTGCACGAATCAGACGCAGCGTGGACTCCGCGCGCTCGAGATAGCGCCCGAGCCAGAACAGATTGTCGGCGGCCCGGCTCGGCACCCAGCCGGCGATGCGGCGGATACGAACATTGTCGACGGCCGGCAGCAGCGTCGAGGCAGGGACGGCCTTGTCGGCCACGACCCAGACGTCGGCGGCGCGTGCGCCCGCGCCCATGGAGACTGCGCGGGCATCCGGTTGATCCGCAATACGGCAGAAGCCGCCGGGCATGACGGTCCAGCCCTCAGGCGTCGCCGCCGCGAAGACGCGCAGCACGAACGGACGTGGCGCGAGCCGGCCATTGTCCCAGACCGGCGTGGTCGACAGCTGCACCAGCTCCTGCCCGACATAATCGACGCCGCGATTGGAGATCGCTGCCTTCAGACGCTCGCGCTCGCTTGGCGAGAGCTGCGACGGCAGCACCGGCGAGTAGCCAGGGAAACCGGGCACCGCTCCGCCATAGGCGCCTTCGATGGCAAAGTCGTCGAGCCGCGCCAGCACTTCCTCGCGCGCCGATTTCTGGCCGCACCACCAGGTCGCGATATGCGGCATCTTGAGTGGTTCGCCGAGCAGCTTCCGGCTCAAGCTTGGCAGGAAGCCCAGCAGCGCGCGCGCTTCCATCACGCCGGAGCCAGGCATGTTGGCGACGACGACGCCATTCTTTCTGACAACGTCGATCAGCCCGGGCACACCGAGCTGCGACGAGGCATCGAGCTCCAGCGGGTCGAGCGAATTGGCATCCACGCGGCGCAGCAGCACATCAAGGCGCTTCAAGCCGGCCACAGTGCGGATGTGCACGCGGTCGCCGGACACTGCGAGGTCGTCGCCTTCCACCAGCAGGAAACCGAGATAGCGCGCCAGCGTCGCGTGTTCGAAATAGGTTTCGCTGAACGGCCCCGGCGACAACAGGCCGACGCGCGGCTCGTCGCGATCGGCCGAGGCACGCAGACTGTCGCGGAAGGCTTCGAAGAACGGCGCGACGCGTTCGACATTCATCGACTTGTAGAGGTCGGTGAAGGCGCGCGACAGCACCAATCGGTTTTCCAGCGCATAGCCCATGCCGGACGGCGCTTGTGTGCGATCGCCGAGCACCCACCAGCGGCCATCGGGACCGCGACCGAGATCGGCCGCATAGACGTTGAGATAGCGCCCACCCGGCGGTTTCACGCCGCGCATCGCACGCAGATATTCCGAACTGCCGGCAATCGCCGCCGCCGGGATCGCGCCGGACGCGACGAGGCTGGCATCGCCATAGAGATCGCCGAGAATCTTCTCCAGCAACTCCGCACGCTGCGTCATTGCCGCTGAAATCTGCAGCCATTCGGATTCGTCGATCAGGAGCGGCACATGGCTGAGTGGCCAGATCCGGTCGGCGATTTCGCCGGGCGCGCGGTAGGTGACGCCGGCTTCCCGGAGATGACGGTCGGCAGAGCCGAAGCGGCGTTCGATCTCGGCGGGCGCCATGGCGCCGAAGGCCTCGAAGAAACGCGTCCAGACCTCGCGGGGCGTGCCGTCCTGGGCGATGAATTCGTCGGGAATCCCGGGCAGCCGCTCGTAGTCGCGGGTCCATTGCGCGACTTTACGATGTCCCGGACGGGGCTTTTTCCCCTGACCGGCCTGTCCCGTCATTCCGACTCTCCAGCCCAAACTGCCTGCATTCTCAATGCAGGAGAGGCGTTCGCAAGTCGAGGGTCAATGGGAATTCAAGTGTGCGTTCTGCCCTTGGCGGGGCGATTTCGCCGGGCGTGTGGCCGATCTCCTCGAAACGGGCCAGCCGCCGGGCCTCCGCCTCATAGGCATTGACCGGTTTTGTCTCGTAATTGCGGCCGCCGGGATGCGCCACATGATAGACGCAACCGCCAAGCGACCGCCGATTCCAGCTGTCATAAATATCGAACACCAGCGGCGCATGGACCGGAATCGTCGGGTGCAGGCCGGACGCCGGCTGCCAGGCCTTGAAGCGGACGCCGGCGACCACCTCGCCGGCCCGGCCGGTATCGGTCATCGGCAGCGCCCGGCCGTTGCAGGTAATGATGTGCCGCCCCTGCGTGAAACCGTTGGCCTTCAATTGCAACCGCTCCACCGAAGAATCCACATAGCGCACGGTGCCACCGGCAGACCCCTCCTCGCCCAGCACGTGCCACGGCTCCAGCGCCTGCCGGACTTCCAGCGTCACGCCGCCATAGGTGACATGGCCGAAGACGGGGAAGCGGAATTCGAGCTGGGCTTCGAACCACTCTTTCGAGAATTCGTAGCCGGACCGGCCGAGTTCACTCAGCACGTCCTGGAAATCCTCCCACAGGAAATGCGGCAGCATGAAGCGATCATGCAGCGCCGTGCCCCAGCGGACGAATTTGCCGTCCTGCGGCTCGCGCCACATCCGGGCGATCAGCGCGCGGATCAACAACTGCTGCGCCAGCGACATGCGCGGATCGGGCGGCATTTCGAGCGCACGGAATTCGACGAGGCCGAGACGCCCTGTCGTGCCATCGGGCGAATAGAGCTTGTCGATGCAGATTTCGGCGCGGTGGGTATTGCCGGTGATATCGACGAGGATGTGCCGGAATAGCCGATCCACCAGCCACAGCGGCGCCTTCTCGCCGGGCGGCGGCACCTGCGCCAGCGCGATCTCCAATTCATAGAGACCATCATGCCGCGCTTCGTCGATGCGCGGTGCCTGACTGGTCGGACCGATGAACATGCCGGAGAACAGATAGGACAGCGACGGGTGGCGCTGCCAGTACAGCACGAGACTCTTCAGAAGATCCGGCCGACGCAGGAACGGCGAGTCCGCCGGCGAGCTGCCGCCGACCACCACGTGATTGCCACCACCGGTGCCGGTGTGACGACCATCGAGCAGAAACTTGTTGGCACCGAGCCGCGTCTTCGCGGCCTCTTCATAGAGAAATGTCGTGGTGTCAACGGCCTCGCGCCAGCTCGAGGCGGGATGAATGTTGATCTCCAGCACGCCGGGATCGGGCGTCACCTTGATGACCTCGACGCGCGGATCGAATGGCGGCGGATAGCCTTCGACATGCACCTGCATCTGCAATTCTTCGGCCGTCGCCTCCAGCGCCGTCACCAGTTCGAGATAATCCTCAAACTTCTCGACCGGCGGCATGAAGGCACAGAGAATGCCATCGCGAATTTCAATCGACATCGCCGTGCGTACACCGCCGGAACGAATCTGTTGCTCCTGGACGTATTGCGCGGCAGGCTGGTTTTCCGCAGATGCGATTTCGTCGAACACCGGCATGTCGCCACGCGGCTCCAGCGGATCCTGCTCGACGATGAACGGATATTCCTCTTCGGTGAGGTGCGGCAGCGACGACAACGGCAGGCGCAGGCCCATCGGTGAATCGCCGGGTGTCAGGAACAGATTGCCACGGCGCAGCTTCCACCGCTCGGACCGCCAGCGTCTGTCGGCTGCCGTCTCCGCATTCCAGCGCTGGATCGGCAGCACGAACCCCTTCGGCCTGTCGAGTCCATGTTCGAAGACCCGCGCCATACGTGCGCGTTCCTCCGGATCGGGCAATTTGGAGTCGCCGGGCACGACATTGTTCGGCAGGTTCGATTCCTTCTGCTCCCAATAGACGGGATCCTCGAAGGCCGGGATGACATAGTCCTTCGGCAGGCCAAGCCGCCGCGCGGTGCCTTCGGCGAAGCGCTCGGCACCACCGAGATCGGCGCTGCGCGGGCCTTCGATCCTGGAGATCAGCGCATCGTTCTTCCAGATCGGCACGCCGTCCTTGCGCCAATACAAACCGAACGCCCAGCGCGGCAGACTTTCGCCCGGATACCATTTGCCCTGCCCGTAATGCATCAGGCCCCCAGGCGCGAAACGCGTCCGCAACCGGCGGATCAGATCGTCGCCGAGGCCGCGTTTGGTCGGGCCGACGGCGGCCGTATTCCACTCCGGCGATTCCATATCGTCGACGGACACGAATGTCGGCTCGCCGCCCATGGTGAGACGCACGTCATGGGCTTTGAGATCGGCATCGACCTTCTCGCCGAGTGCATCGAGCCTGGCCCAGGATTCATCCGAGAACGGTTTGGTGATCCGCGGCGCCTCGCGAATGCGTTTGACGCCCATCGCGAACGCGAACTCGACTTCGGCAAAGCCGGCCATGCCGGAGATCGGCGCCGCCGACCGGAAATGCGGCGTCGCTGCCACGGGGACGTGCCCCTCACCTGTCAGCATGCCCGAGGTCGCATCGAAGCCGACCCAGCCGGCGCCGGGGATATAGACTTCGGCCCAGGCGTGCAGGTCGGTGAAGTCGGCTTCGACCTCGGGTGGCCCTTCGATCGGATCGATGTCCGGGCGCAACTGGATGAGATAGCCGGAGACAAAACGTGCAGCGAGACCGAGATGGCGCAGCGTCTCGATCAGGAGCCACGCAGAGTCGCGGCATGAGCCCGCCCCGGACAGCAGCGTCTCTTCCGGAGACTGCACGCCGGGCTCCATGCGGATGATGTAGTTGACCTTCTCGCGCAGGCGCGCATTGAGATCGACGAGGAAGTTCACCGTGTTCGGCGCTTCCTTCGCGATCTCTGCCATATAGGCGGTGAAGCGCGGACCTGGTTCGGTCGTCGCCATATAGGGCGCGAGTTCGCTCTTCAGGTCATCGGTATAAGCAAACGGAAACGTCTCGGCATAGGGCTCGACGAAGAAGTCGAACGGATTGATCACGGTCATTTCGGCGGTGAAGTCGACCTCGATCTTCAGCTCATTCGCCGGTTCCGGGAAGACGAAGCGCGCCAGCCAGTTGCCTTGCGGATCCTGCTGCCAGTTCACGAAGTGGTTGGTCGGCGTGACCTTCAGCGAATAGCTCAGGATCGGCGTGCGCGCATGCGGCGCGGGTCGCAGCCGGATGGTCTGCGGCCCCAGCGTGATCGGCCGATCATATTTGTAATGGGTGACGTGGTTCAGTGCGACGAAGATCGACACAGTGGCGCAACTCCAGCAGCTTTTTTAAGCAGAACACCGGAGGTGCCAGGGATCAAGCTCTAACAACGGGCACGATGTGCCTCGATTGGGGGCGCTTCACCTAACTCAGCCCTCATGGCGAGGAGCGCGCCGCTTGGCGCGCGTCTCGAACCATGAATCGGAGTGCTGGGCCATCCTTCGAGACGCGGCGCAAGTGCGCCGCTCCTCAGGATAAGGACGGAGCAGCGGTCACCCTCACATCGTCGCGCCGAGCACCCAGGGCGCGAATTCCGCGCCGCCGAAATCGAAGCTTTCGCTCTTGGTCGGCGCGCCGGACGCGGTCTTGAGCATCAGCTCGAAAATGCGCTGGCCGCATTCCTGCACCGTCTCGTCGCCATCGAGGATGGTTCCGCAATTGATGTCCATGTCCTCTTCCATGCGCTTGAACATCGGCGTGTTGGTGGCGAGCTTGATGGACGGCGCCGGCTTGCAGCCGAACACGCTGCCGCGGCCGGTGGTGAAGCAGACGAGATTGGCGCCGCCGGCGACCTGCCCTGTCGCAGCAACGGGGTCGTAACCGGGCGTGTCCATGAACACAAAACCCTTCTTGGTGATCGTCTCGGCATAGTTCAGCACATCGACGAGATTGGTCGAGCCGGCCTTGGCCATAGCGCCCAAAGATTTTTCGAGAATGGTGGTGAGGCCGCCGGCCTTGTTGCCGGGGCTCGGATTGGCATTCATCTCGGCGCCCTCGCGTTCGCAATAGGCATCCCACCAGCGCATCAGCCCGACCAGTTTCTCGCCGACCTCGCGCGACACCGCGCGGCGCGTCAGCAGATGTTCGGCGCCATAGGTCTCCGGCGTTTCCGACAGCACCACGGTGCCGCCATGGCGCACCAAGAGATCGCTCGCCGCGCCGAGCGCCGGATTGGCTGATATTCCGGAATAGCCATCGGAGCCGCCGCATTGCAGGGCTACCGTGAGTTCGCTGGCAGAGACTTCCTCGCGCGTGACGTTGTTGGCATCGGCCAGCACTTCATTGACGAAGGCGACGCCGGCCTCGGTGGTCTTGCGGGTGCCGCCGATCTCCTGGATCTGCATCTCGCGCAGACGTCCTGCGAGCTTCTGCTCCTGCATCAAGCCACCGATCTGGTTGATCTCGCAGCCGAGGCCGAGCACGACCACGTGGGAGAAGTTCACGTGCCGCGCGTAGCCGCCGAGAGTTCGGCGCAGCAGCGTCAGCGGCTCGTCCTGCGTCATGCCGCAGCCCGTCTTGTGCGTGAGTGCGACGACGCCATCGACATTGGGATAGTCGGCGAGCGGGTTGTGGCCGGTGAAGGGATTCTTCTTGAACACATCGGCGACCATGCTGGCGACATGCGCGCTGCAATTCACCGAAGTGAGGATGCCGATATAGTTGCGCGTGGCGACGCGGCCATCGCTGCGCTTGAGACCCATGAAGGTGGCGGGCAGATCGAAATTCGGCGTCGGCTTGACGTCCACGCCATAGGCGTAGTCGCGATCGAAATCGCCCATGCCCATATTCTGCGTATGGACATGCTGGCCCGGCGCGATCGGCTGCGTGGCAAAGCCGATGATCTGCCCGTAGCGGCGGATTTCCTCGCCGGTGGCGATGGGCCGGATCGCGACCTTATGGCCCGCGGGGATGCGCTCCGACGTCACGACGCCTGTCATCACCTCGATACCGGGCAGCAGCGTGGTGCGCGCGATCAATACGGCGTCGTTGTCATGCAGACGAATGACGGGAGATGGAGCCATCGGGATTTCCTCGCGCGCGTTTTGTGGTCTGGCAGACCTCTTGTTTGGAATGACTCTAGCTGAAAGAAGCAGGCGGCGTCAGCCCTGCTTTGGCCCATGATGACGCCCATCAGACATGCGTCATCACCCCCATTGTTTGCGGCGCGGGGGCGCCGTCGTCCTTTGCATTCCCACCCTCTTGCGAGAGGGCGTGCGGAACGCCGGGTGCCCGTTGCACCCTTGGGCCTGATGCGAATGCGGTCTTCCGCAGGTTAGTGTGCATCAGGACTTTCGGAGGCGCCGAGCAAGTGCCCGACGTTCCGCATGCGGTGTTTTTTCGGTTGCTTGCACATCTGCCATGGCGAACGGTCCCATCACCAAAATTAATGTCCCAGGGCGGAGGGACAGGGTAGCCTCAAGCACTTAAGCCGGACGCGTTTCGATTTGGTCGTCCGTCACGCTGTCCAGGGCTCTTTCCATCCGAAGGTCGGCCGTCTCCTTGCCAGTGGCAGTGCTGGCGCAGATCCGTCCTGCCCGAAGACAGACGTCACCCATGAACCGCGTGACGCCGCATCTCCGGCGTCCACCGCATCCCACCCCGCGAACGTGACGATCGCGATCGCCCCTCTCGGTGGGGCAGGACGTTGGGGAATATAAACCTGATGGGGATAGTGTCAACGGAGGATAGGAAAAAATGTTTGGGTGCTGTCTTGCCGCCCCACACTGTCATTCCGGGGCGTGGCCGGCCCTTGCCGGACGCGAACCCGGAATCCCAGCATGAGAGTCTCCGACAGCGCAAAACACTTCGAGATTCCGGGCTCAGTCCGGCTCGCTTTGCGGTCCGTCCTGCCCCGGAATGACGAGTGTGTGGCGGGCCGGACTGCCAGAGTGCCTCCAGACCCAACTACTGCGGCTGCGGTCCCAGACTCGCCGCAAGCTCAGCCCAGACCGGCGCCTCTTCCTTGTAGAGCGCCTGGCTCGCTTCCAGCGTCATCGGGCCCTCGTCGATACCCTGGCTCTTGAGGAGTTCACGCACGCGATCGCTCTTGCCGGCGCCAACGAACAGCGCCGACAGTTTTGCAATCACCTCCGGCGGGGTCTTCGCCGGAGCTACACATCCCTGAAAGGTCAAAAGGCTGTGCGCGCGTGAGGTTGCGCCCTGTTCGAGGAATGTGCCGACGTCGGGAAGATCCTTGATGCGGCGGCGCGACACCGCGACGGCGCGCGCTTTCCCGGTTTGCAGCACCGGCAGTGCCGCGGCGTAGCTGCCGATGCCGGCATCGATGGACCCACCGGCGAGATCCTGCCACATCGGCGCCTCGCCGCGATAATGCACAGCCTCCATCTTCAGCCCGTACTGCTTGTTGAGCTCGACAATGACCATGTGCGCGAAGGAGCCGGACGCATATGTGCCGACATTTACCTTCTCGGTCTTGCGCGCATAGTCGATGAAGTCCTTCAGCGTCTTCGCGCCGACCTTCTCGCTCACCATCAGCGGCAGGCTTCCGCCCGGCATCACCGCAACCCAGGCGAAGTCCTGCGGGACACTGTACTTGATGTCCTTGATGAGGACGGGATTGAGCATGTAGGCGGTGGTGTTGCAGATCATCAGCGTGTGGCCGTCGGGATCGGAGCGTTTCAGCTCCATCGCTGCGACAGCGCCGCCGGCACCGGCCTTGTTCTCGACCACCACGGTCTGCCCGAGCTCCCGCGACAGGTACTCGCCATAGACGCGCGAGAATTGATCGGTCTGGCCGCCGGCCGCGGAGCCCGCGAGAATCTTGATCGGCTTGGTTGGCCAGCTATTGGCGCGGACGAGTGACGGCGCACTCAACAATGCAGCAGCGCCTGCGCCCGCGGTGACGAATTGGCGTCGGTTGAGCAGACGCAAGTTGTTTCGCACGATCATTCTCCCGATTTGATCTTATCTCTGCGGATAAGTGCATCGAGTATGACCGGCTTCGCCTGCGAAGGCAAAGCAGAGTGACACGCACAGGCGTTCGGAGAACACATGCGGCAACGCCGCCTCCGGCGTGCATGCCATCAGCCGGAATATTGCCCGGCAGTCAGCGGCGCGTCATGGCTTCGGCGGAAAATGCGTTCGCCAATGCTGTGCGACATCGATGCCGCGGCAGAACCATACGCCATCATGCGCGCTCATATGTTCGAGCATCTTGATGAGCCCGCCAACACGGCCAGGACGGCCGATCAAACGGTCATGCAGACCGATGGACAGCAGTTTCGGCGCGCCGGCGACGCCTTCCGCGTAGAGCACGTCGAACGCATCGCGCATGTAAGTGAAGAACTGCTCGCCGGTCGAAAAGCCGGAATTCTCGTTGAAGCGATTGTCGTTGGATTCATAGGAGTAAGGCACGACAAGAAACGGGCCATGCTCGGTCTTCACCCAATAGGGCAACTCATCCGCGAGCGAGTCGCGGTCGTAGAGAAAGCCGCCCTCTTCCGCGAGCAGCCGCCGCGTGTTGGGACCGGGACGTCCGGTCATCCAGCCGAGCGGGCGGCTGCCGGTCAGCTCGGTGAGTATCTCGATCGCCTTGCGGATGTGCGCACGCTCGGTCGCTTCATCCACATGGCAATAGTCGATCCAGCGATAACCGTGGCTGACCATCTCGTGGCCGCGCGCAACGCAGGCTTTCGCCAGCTCCGGATTCTGCTCCATCGCCCGCGCGACGCCGAGAATACTGACAGGCACCTTGAAGCGATCGAGCACATCGAGCACGCGCCAGGCGCCGCGACGGCTGCCATATTCGAACACGGACTCCACCAGCGGAACGCGAACGCCCTCTTTCGTCGGCACGCCGATGTCATTCAGCATGCCTTCGGAGACTGCATCGCCATTCACCAGCGTGGACTCGCCGCCACCTTCGATATTCAGGCTGATGCTGACCGCAATCTTCGCGCCGTTCGGCCAGCGCGGATCGGGTGACGTGGCGCCGTAACCGACGAGATCGCGCGCCTGCATCGGTTCAGGACGGATGTCGCCGGGCTTCATCGCTGCAAATTCGGACATAGGGCCTCCGGAATGGCTCGGTCGAGCGGCACGGTGCAGGCATCATAGCCGAAGAACCAGTCGGTCTCGGTCGGGCCATGCATCCATGAATTGGCGATGGAAATCTGCTGGATGTCGGCGACGCGCGGGATGCGGATCATCGTGTAATGCGCGAAGGCCGTAGCGGGATCGCCGAACTCGGCGATGCAGCGGCTGAGGATCGCGGCGTCCTCGATGGCCGCCGAGCCGCCGGCCGCCATGAATGGACGCACCGCATGGCAGGCATCGCCCATCAGCACCACGCGGCCCTTGTGCCAGGTGTCGTTGCGCGGTCGGTCGAAGATCGGCCACACGGTGACATCTTCCGCCGCTTCCGCCGCGCGCCTGAGATCGGGATGCGCGCTGTCGAAGGCGGCAATGAATTCGTCGCGGTCGCCCTTCACCGGTGAACCGTCGCCGTCCCAGCGCGCCATCGGCAGCGCCGCCATGACATAGACCTCGTTGCGGTCGGGCGTCATATAGTAAGCCAGCGTATGCCGGTCGGGCGCCCACCACTTGGTACAGTCGTCGATAGGATCACCCTTGATGCGGCTGGCGGGAAACACCGCGCGCGGTGCAGAACGCCCGATGAAGCGAGGCTCTTCCGGGCCAAGGATGAGTTCGCGGGTGACGGAGCGAATGCCGTCAGCGCCGATGGCGATATCGGCTTCCGCGCTTGTGCCGTTCTCGAAGCGCAAGGTGAGCGCGTCGCCGCGCTCCGCGATGCCGGTGAGCTTGTGGCCGAAACGGATGGTGCCGGGCGCGAGCGGTCGCTGCAGCAACTGATGCAGATCGGCGCGGTGGATATTGACAAAGGGGCCGCCGAAACGCGCTTCGCATTCCGCGTCGAAATCGAGCCTGTAAAGCTGTTCGCCCGTATCCCATGCACGGCTGAGAAACGCATCGGGGCGAATGCCGGTGGCGGCGAAGGCGTCTTCGAGGTCAAGCCGGCGCAGCACCTTGGAAACGTTGGCGCCGAGAATGATGCCGGCGCCGATGCGCGAAAAACGCGGCGACTGCTCATAGACCGCGACCGGAAAGCCGGCGCGCTGCAGCAGCCCTGCCACCGTCAATCCGGCGAGACCCGCGCCGAGAACGGCGATCCGTGTTCCGCGATCCATCTCTCACCTCGTTCCAGCGGCGCCACAGCGTCCAAGCAGCACATCATTCGATAGCGAATGATTTCGCTTAGAACGGGCCGATCACGGCTGTCAAGCAACGGCACGAGTCGCCTCAGAAACGAGCGATATGCGCGGATTTTGCGCGATTTTTCGTTATTCACGGTGAGTTTTTGGGCAGCGCCGCCGTTGATCTTCATCAACGCCGCCCTTAGCATTTATTCGATTGCGAACGAATTTGGCTGCGCCGCTTGCGCACCGAAAGCCGGCCTCCTCCTCACCTGTCACTGAAGGTCAGACCATGAAATTCCGCGCTCGCCTCACCGCCGTCCTGCTCGCGACCCTGGCTACGGCCGGCGTCTCCAGCGCGCAGGCTGCCGAGATCAATTTCATCACCGATTTCGGCTTCAACGGCCGCCACGCTTATTTCTACGTCGCCCGCGAGAAGGGCTACTACAAGGCCGAGGGCTTCGACGTGACCTTCGTGCGCGGCCAGGGCTCGGCCGACGCCATCAAGAAGGTTGCTGCCGGCGTCGCCACCTTCGGCTTCGCCGATGCCGGTTCGCTGGTGCTGGCGCGAGGCAATGACGGCGTGCCGGTGAAGCTGGTCTCCGTGGTCTATGCGAAGCCGCCGCAGGCGATCTTCGCCATCAAGGGCAGCGGCATCAATTCGCCGAAGGATCTCGAAGGCAAGACCGTCGCCGACACCGCATCAAGCTCGGTGCGCCTGCTGTTCCCGGCTTTCGCCAAGGCCGCCGGCATCGACGCCAGCAAGGTGAAGTGGGTGGTCGCCGAAGGCTCGGCGCTGCCGTCGCTGCTCGCCAATGGCCGCGCGGATGCGATCTGCCAGTTCTCGGTCGGCGAGCCGCTGATTGCAGCAGCCGTGGCGCCGAAGGAAGTCACCCGCATCAATTACGCCGACTCCAATCTCGATTATTACGGCAACGGCCTGATCGCCTCCGAGGAGATGATCGCGAAGAGCTCGGATCAGGTGAAGGCCTTCGTCCGCGCCACCATCAAGGGCATGAAGGACGCCTTCGCCAATCCGGCGGAAGCCGCCACCATCATGGCGAAGTATCAGAAGGAATTGCAGCCGGCGGTGATCGAAGGCGAGACCAGGCTGGTGAAGGAACTCGCAGAGGTGAAGGGATCGCTCGGCCATATCGACCCGAAGAGCATCGCCAGCACCGTCGATGTGATGTCCGCCAACTTCACGCTGAAGAATCCCGTGAAGCCGGAAGACCTGTTCGCGCCGGGCTTCATCGACTGATGACGGCGATTCCCGCACATAATGATGCGCCGTCGCGGACTGCCGCGGCGGTGGTTCCTGCAATCGATCTCAAGGGCGTCACCAAGACCTATCCCGGGCGCGACGGCAAAGCCACGCATGCACTCGGCCCGGTCGATCTGCGCATCGATCCCGGCAGTTTCGTCTCGGTGGTCGGCCCATCAGGCTGCGGCAAGTCCACGCTGCTGCGCCTCGTTGCCGGGCTGGAAATGCCCGACACCGGCACCATGCAGCGCTATGGCACGCCGCTCGACGGCCCATCGCATGAAGTCGGCATCGTGTTTCAGGAGCACGTGCTGTTTCCATGGACCAGCGTGCTCGACAACGTCTTGCTTCCCGCCGACGTGCTGGCACTGCCGAAAGCCGCCGCGCGCGAGCGCGCGCTGAAACTGCTCGAACTCACCGGCCTGAAGGATTTCGCCCATCAGCGCCCGCAGGCACTGTCCGGCGGCATGAAGCAGCGCGCCGCCTTCTGCCGCGCCATGATCTCTGATCCGCGCCTGCTACTTCTCGACGAACCCTTTGGCGCGCTCGACGCGCTCACCCGCGAGGAATTGTCGCTCGAGCTCTCGCGCCTGTGGCAGGAACTGGGCCGCGCCGCGCTGCTCATCACCCATGACATCGAAGAGGCGATCCTGCTCGGTGACCGCGTGCTGATCATGTCGGAACGCCCCGGCACCATCCGTGCCGACATCACCATCGATCTGCCGCGTCCGCGCGATGCCGACACCGTGAAGCTGCCGCGCTTCCAGGAGATCAAGAACCAGATCCGCGACATCATCTTCAACCGGACGGGTGGCTGATCATGTCCTTCTCGCACTTCATCGACCGCGCCGCCACGCCACTGATCTATCTGGCGCTATTGATCGGCTGGGAACTCATCTGCGACGCCCTGAAACTTCCGACATGGATCCTGCCGGCACCATCCGAGATCTACACATCCGCCGTAAAGTGGGCGCCGGAGCTGGCCTCGAACACCATCGTGACATTGCGCGAGACCGTGCTCGGCTTCGTGCTAGCGATCGCGCTGTCGCTGCCGCTGGCGATCCTGATCAGCCTCAATCCACTGGCGCGCCGGATCATCTATCCGATCCTGCTCGGCCTGCAGTCAGTGCCGAAGGTCGCCGTGGCGCCGCTGATCATCCTGTGGTTCGGCCTCTCGGAATGGCCGAAGATCCTGGTCGTGGTGCTGGTCTGCTTCTTCCCGATCCTCGTCAACATGGTCGCCGGCTTCGAGGCTGCGCCAAAGACCATGCTCGACCTGATGCGCTCGCTCGGCGCCTCGCCGCATATGGTGTTCCGCCGGCTGCGCGTTCCCGTGGCGCTGCCGCACTTCTTCACCGGCTGCAAGGTGGCGGTGACCTTCGCCGTGATCGGCGCTGTGATCAGCGAATTCGTCGCCGCGCAGGACGGGCTCGGCTATTTGATCCTGACCTCCACCGCGCAGTCGCAGACGCCGCTCGCTTTCGCCGCCATCGCGCTGCTCACCGTGCTAAGTATTGCGCTGTTTCACGGCATCGAGTTTATCGAACGACGTGTGATCGACTGGACGCCGTGACGCCATGACTGACGAGACATCTGGATCGAAACCACCCTCGCGTCGCCCGACGCGCGCGCGCGCGGCAATGCGCGAACAGGTCGATGCCATTTTTGCGCAGTGGCAGACGGAGCGGCCGGATATCGACCCCAGCCCGGTGCACATCTACGGTCTGATCGGCCGGATTCAGATGCAATGCACAGCCCTCATCGACGAAGCGCTCGCGCCCTTCGAACTGACGCGCGGCACCTATGACGTGCTGACGGCGCTGCGCCGCGCGGGCGCGCCCTACAGCCTGTCGCCGAAGCAGATCGCCCAATCGCTGCTGCTGTCAGGCGCCGGACTGACCAGCCGGCTCAACAAGCTGGAGGCGCAGAATTATCTGGCACGGCTGCCGGAGCCGAACGATCGCCGCACGCTGCGTGTCCAGCTCACCTCGGCGGGCGAGACCGTCATCAACGAAGCAATCCCGCGGGTGTTCGATGTGCAGCGGGAGTTGCTGGCACCGCTCGGACTCGAAGGGCAGCAGTTGCTGATGCACGAACTCACGCGCTTCGCCGACGTGATCGACGGCCGACAGAGCGAGATCAAGATAGACACGGCGCCGGTGGTGGAGTGATCCTTCCTTCTCCCCTTGTGGGAGAAGGTGGCACGGCCGAAGGCCGTGACGGATGAGGGGTCCGGCCGGGCTCGGAGCTTGTGGCTACCCCTCACCCGTCTCGCCGCTTCGCGGCGATCCACCCTCTCCCACAAGGGGAGAGGGAAGAGAGCCTGTGGCTTACGCCTTGCCGCCCGAGCCCTTGCGGGTGTCATTGACCCAGCTCTTCGCGCCGGTGGCGAGAATGCCGCTGTCGTTGAGCAGTGTCACCAGCTTGAAGCCCATGCCGATGTTTTTCGCAGCACCCACGGGGCCCGAGCAGTGGATGCCCGGGTTGAGGCCGCGCTTGTCGCATTCCTTGATCAGCTTGTCGTAGATCTTGAGGATCTCCGGCTCCTCGCGGTCGAGCTTCGGCACGAGGCCATAGGAGAAGCCGAGATCGCTTGGGCCGACATAGACGCCGTCGATGCCTTCGACATCGAGGATCGCTTCCATGTTGTCGACCGCGGTCTTGGTTTCCAGCATCGGCAGGCAGATGATGTCGGCGTTCGCCGTCTTCTGATAGTCGCCGGCGCCGCCATACATGCCCGAGCGGATCGGGCCGTTGCTGCGGGTGCCGCGCGGCGGATACTTGCAATACTGGACGAAGTTCTCGGCTTCTTCCTTGGTGTTGACCATCGGACAGATCACGCCATAGGCGCCGCCGTCCAGCACCTTGCCGATGATGCCGGGCTCGTTCCATGGCACGCGCACCATCGGCGTCACCGGATGCGCACCCATTGCCTGGAAGCACTCCACCATCGACATGTAGTCCTGCACGCCGTGCTGGATGTCCACGGTGACGCTGTCGAAACCGCATTGCGCCATCACTTCGGCAGAGAAGCCCGACGGAATCGCGAGCCAGCCGTTGACGGCAACCTTGCCCGCCTTCCAGATTTCCTTGACTTTGTTTGCCATCGTCGATGGTCCTTCTTTTGGTTGGTAGTGATGACTTGAGTGCAGCAGAGTTGAGCTCGAGAAATTACGACGTCGCCTTCTTCACGGCGTCTTCGCTGACGCCGACGTCGCGTGCGGTCTGCACGATGGCAGCCCAGGTCTCATCCGGCAATGGCACGCCATTGGCGGTGCGGTCGGCACGAGTCTTCGCCTCGTTGTCGCCGGGGATCAGAACCGCATCGACGCCGGCGGCCGGCTTGGCGCTCTTGAAGAAGTCGACATAGCGCGCGACTTCGCCGTCGAAGAAGTTCGCGGGGTCGATCACTTTCGGATCGATATAGATCGAGAACATGCCATTGGCGAATGGCCGATCATACTTGGTGGCACCGTTTCCGGTGAGCGCGCCGCCGAGCAATTCGCAGATCAATGCGAGGCCCGAGCCCTTGTGATCGCCGAAGGCGCGGATGGCGCCGGTGCCCTTGGAATGATCGCGCGGACCTTGCATCTCATGCGGGCCGTAGAGCAGCGCCGGGTCTTCGCTCAGCGTGCCATCGGGAGCAATCAGCGCGCCCTTCGGCAATTTCTTGCCACCGCGCGAGGCCACCAGCACCTTGCCTTCGGCGACCACCGAGGTCGCGAAATCGAGCACCACCGGCATCTGTCCGGGACGCGGAATGCCAACGCAATAGGGCGCGGTGGAAAGCCGGCGCTCGACGCCGCCGTAAGGTGCCACCAGCACGGAGCCAGCGGCCGTGACAAAATGGATCGAGACCAGGCCTTCGGCCGCGGCCATTTCCGCCCAGTCGCCGATGCGGCCGATGTGACCGGAATTCTTGGTGGCGATGGCGGAGAGACCGGCCGCCTTGCACTTCTCGATGCCGAGCTTGACCGCCTGCGGGCCGACCGTCTGGCCATAGCCGAAGCGGCCATCGACGACGGCGAGCGACGGCGTATCGACGGGGATCTCGATGGTCTGGTTCGGGGTGATCATCCCGTTATTGCGCCAGCGAATATAGACCGGCACGCGGATGACGCCGTGACTGTCATGGCCGGTGAGGTTCGCTGTCGTGAGATAGGTGGCGATGCGCCGGGCTTCTTCCGGAGAAGAGTCGGCATGGGCGAACACGTCGGCAACGAAATCGATGAGCTTGTTGACTTGAACTGTAACCATGGCGGGACATTCGTCCTTGTTGATGGGCAGCGAGGCCGTCGGTGCAAGCCCTCAATGGGCCGCAAGACCCGCTGCAGGTTTGCCATGACCGCCGAGATAGGCGGCCGCGATGGCCTCGTTGGCCCAGAGATCCTCCGGCTTGCCGCCAAGCACGATACGGCCGGTTTCCAGCACGTAGCCCTGATCGGCGACGGATAGTCCCATGCGCGCATTTTGCTCCACAAGCAAGACCGTGGTGGAGAGGCGGATTTCCGTGATGATGCGGAACACCGCCTGCACGATGACCGGCGCGAGGCCGAGCGACGGCTCGTCCAGGAGCAGCAACCGCGGCTTGGCCATCAGGCCGCGCGCGACCGCGACCATCTGCAACTGACCACCGGACAGCGTCCAGCCGAGCGCACCAGAGAATTTCCGTATGTCGGGAAACAGGTCGAACATCGCATCGGCTTCACCAGACAATTCGGCCTTGCTCGCTTTGCGATTGGAGCCGCCGAGCATGATGTTCTCTTTCACCGTCAGGCCGGGAAACACCCGCCTGCCCTCCGGCACATGGGAGATGCCCATCCGCACGATGGCTTCCGGGCCCAAACCTGCGATCGACTTGCCGTCGAACAGGATGTCGCCCGAGGCCGGCTTGGCGAGACCGGAGATCGCGCGCAGCGTGGTCGACTTGCCGGCGCCGTTAGCGCCAAGCAGCGTCACTACCTGCCCTTCCTCGACATTGAACGACACACCGCGGAGCGCGACGATTTCGCCGTAACGGACATTGAGATCGTTGATTTCAAGCAGCGGCATCAGTCTGTTCCGAGATAGGCCGAGACGACGTCGGGATGGCGGAGCACCGCCATCGACTCGCCATCGGCAATACGCCGTCCGAAATTCAGCACGGTGATGTGCTGCGCCGCTTCCGACACCAGCGTCATGTCGTGATCGATGATCAGGATGGTCAGACCCTGCGCCGCGATGCGCTTGAGCAGCTCATGCAGTTCGAGCTTCTCGGTCGAGTTCAAACCGGCAGCGGGTTCGTCCAGCAATAGCAGCGTCGGATTCGCCGCCAATGCGCGCGCGATCTCGATCAGGCGTTGATGGCCGTAGGAGAAGCTGGAGATCAGCTCCATGGCGCGCGGACCGAGACCGACGAAAGTGAGCGCCGCCAGCGCCCGCTCAGTCAGCGCGGCTTCATCGCCCTTGCCCGTCAGCGTATTGCCCGGCCGCTCGGCGCCGATGATGACGTTTTCCAGCGCGGTCATCGAGCGGAACAGGCGGATGTTCTGGAAGGTGCGGCCGAGTCCCGCAGCTGCGCGCAGATGCGGAGGCATCGTGGTAACGTCAGTGCCGTCCAGCACCACCTTGCCTGAGGTCGCGTTGTAGAGACCCGACAGCACGTTGAGCGTCGTGGTCTTGCCGGAGCCGTTGGGGCCGATCAGCGCATGCACGCCGCCGCGGCGCACGGATATGTCGACCTGATCGACGGCTTTCAACCCGCCGAAATGTTTCGACAGGCCGGTGACTTCGAGCACCATCTCGCCGCCGGTCGCCGCCGGCTTGAGCTGTAGCGGCGCGCTTGTCACGGCCACCTTCTTGCTGCTTCGCATGCGATCATAGGCCGCAGTGACGAAGCCCCAGATGCCATCCGGCATGAAGCGGATGATCAGGATCACCGACAGGCCGTAGATGGCGAGATAAAGGCCCGGCACGCTCTTGAGGAAACGCAGCCATTCCGGAATCAGGATCAGCAAGCCCGTGCCGATGGCCGAACCGATCGGCGACGCCACGCCGCCGAGCAGCGACATCGTGAGAAACACGATGGATTCGGCGAAGGAGAACTGGTCCGGGCTGATATAAGCGAAGCCGCCCGCAAAGAGACCGCCGCCGAGGCCGCCAAGCACGGCCGATATGGCGAAGGCATAGACCTTGGTGCGGAACACATCGATGCCGTTGACGCCGGCTGCGAGTTCGTTGTCGCGCACCGCCCGCATGGCGCGGCCGAGCCGCGTCTCCGGCAGATGCCAGACGACATAACCGACCAAAGCGAGCATCGCGACGCAGAAAGCGAGATAGGACTGCGACGAGAGGAACAGCGACGGGCGCCCGATCTTCGACACGCCGTCCGGGCCCTTGGTGAGCCAGATCGCATTGATCATCACCAAAGTGACGATCTGCTGGAACGAGATCGTCACCATCGCGAGGTAATGGCCGCCGAGCCGCAGCGTCGACAGGCCGAGCACCGCGCCGGCGACCAGCGCCATCACGCAGCCCGCCGCCAGACACAGCCAATAGCTGAGCTGATAGTCCGTGGTGCCGATGCCGACCGCATAGGCGCCGAAGCCGAAGAACGCCGCCTGCGCCAGATTGATCTGGCCGCACAGGCCGAGCACCACCGACAGGCCGAACACGGCGATGGCGAAAGTGGTGGCCTGCATCAGGATGTTGAGGATGTAGCCGTCGAACTGCATCGACGCGGCGAGGAAGACCACGATGGCGGCGCCGATGAAATACGGCGCGTGACGCAGCAGCAGCGGTTTCGGACGCGTGATGACCACTGCCGGGATGTTGTCGCTGGAGGTGCTCATGCTTTCTCCGCGACACGTTCGCCGAAGATGCCCTGCGGACGGAACACCAGGAACAGCACCAGCACGAGGAAGGCGAAGCCATCCTTGTAGGGTACGGAGATATAGGCGGCGCCGAACGTCTCGATGATCCCGAGCGCGAGACCGCCGATGATGGCGCCGGTGACATCGCCGAAGCCACCGATAATGGTGGCCGCAAACGCCTTCAGCGCGATGGTCGAGCCCATCTGGATCGACACGAACAGGATCGGCGCAACCAGAAGCCCGGCGAGACCGCCGAGCACGGCCGAATAGATGAAGGTGACCATGATCATGGTCGAGACGGAAATACCGAGCAGCGACGCCATCTCCTTGTCCTGCGACGTGGCCTGCAGCTTCTTGCCGATCATGGTGTGTTCGAAGAACCAGTAGTTGAAGATCACCAGCGCGATGGTGACCACAATGATCAGGAGATACTGGCTATCGAGATAGACCGGACCGAGCTGGATGCCGGGCGTATCGAACCAGCCCGGCAGCACCTGCGGCTGCGGGCCGTACAGCGCCAGCACGCCGTTGGCCATCAGGATTGAGGCGCCGATGGTGGCGATGATCACAGGCAGATAGGTGCGGTGGCGCAGCGGATAATAGACGCCGAGATTGAAGATGACGCCGATGATCGCCATGCCGGCGAGCGCAATGATGAAGGACAGCCAGTAAGGCAGTTCCAGATCGACGGCGCAGACCACCATGAGATAGGCGGCGACCATCGAGAACTCGCCTTGCGCAAAATTGACGACATTGGTGGCGCGGAAGATCAGCACGAAGCCCAGCGCCACCAGCGCATAGACGGCTCCGATGCCGACTCCCGTAAATAGTAATTGCAGTACCAGATCCATCAGGCGTGCTCGGTGGGAGGTGATTTTGCCAAGAACTCGTCATTCCGGGATGCGCCCGCTTGGGCGCAGACCCGGAATCTCGACATGGTGAGCGCGGCAACAGGCGCTGAACATTTCGGGATTCCGGGTTCGCGATCGCCTGACGGCGCTCGCGCCCCGGAATGACAATTGTGTGGCGGGTTCACGCGCGAAGATGCGCGTGCCCCGGGATGACGGTGAAGGCCGTCGGTCGACGGCCCTCACCGTCAGTTATCGAATTCGATGTGTTTGTCGAAGACGATGTTGCCCTTCTCGTTCTTCACGATGTTGTAGCCGTGCAGACCGTCGCCGTTCTTGTCGAAGTTGTATTCGCCTTCGGCTCCAGGATATTTCTTGACCGTGAGGATCGCCTCGCGGATCTTCTGCGGATCGGTCGAGCCGGCATTCTTGATCGCCGTTGCCAGCACGTTGATCGCATCATATGGCCAGGAGCTCTGGTTATCGGGTGCGACTTTGTAGGCATCGCGATAGGCCTTGCCGAAGGCCTTCGACGCCTCGGAGGAATCTTCCGCGTAATCGGCGACGCCATAGGTGCCGTAGAGCGCGGGACCGGCGAGCTTCAATGCGGTGACGTTGACGATCGAGGGCGAACCGACCCACGGAATGTTGACGCCAAGCTGGCGCAGCTGGCGTGCAAAAATGCCGAGATCGTTCTCGAAGGTGAAATACGAGCCGAGAATGTCGGCGCCGGACTGTTTGATCGCGAGCACGACCGGCGTGAAATCCTGGCTCTGATTGGCATAGCCCTGATCGAGCGCGACGGTTGCACCCAGCGGCCCGAGCGCTTCGGTCAGTGCCTTGCCGCCCGCGGTGCCGAAGGCATCGGTCGAATGCAGCACGGCCCACTTCTTCTTGTCGAGATTCTTGACGCCATACTCAGCGATGACGCGGCCGGAATAGCTGTCATTCGGACGGAAACGGAACAGCCAGGGATTGCCGAGCTTGGTGAGGTTCGGATCGGTGCCGCCGAACATCACCGGCTTGCCGAGTTTGAGCACGTCAGGCGCCATCGCATGCACCTGAGTCGAACGGATCGAGCCGAGGAAACCGACGATGTCGGGATTGGCAGCAAGCTTGGAGAAGGCCAGCACGATGCCGGGATTGGTGGTCTGGTCGTCCTCGATGATCAGTTCGATCTGCTTGCCGAGGATGCCGCCCGCCTTGTTGATGGCCTCGACTGCGAGCTTGGCGCCGCCGGTGGCATATTTGCCCGCTTCGGCGGCCGGTCCCGTGATCGGCGCGCACATGCCGATCTTGATCGTTCCGCCGCCCTGGGCGCGCGCGCTGCCAATGATGTAGGGGGCGGTCAGACCAGCGGCCAACCCTGCCGTGAATCCACGTCTCGTGAGCGTCATCGTTCTCTCCCTAAGAGGCCGGACTTGAGCGCCAGCCTTCTTTTGATGGCGGGAGTTGAGCGAAAAATTCTTCTCCTGTCTACAGCCCAGCGAAATTCGTACGACGAATTAACGCTCGCGTGACGTGCGACGGCCTTGCCGCAAAAATATGCAGATCAGTTATTCACCAGCATCATCGTCTTCCGCGCCATCGGCAGCAGGCATGGCCAGCAGCGCGGCTTCCAGCTCATGCAACATAGCCTGCAGGTCCGACAATTTGCGCGCGCCGAAGCGCTTCGTCATCTCGGCATAGATTGCCTCCGATGTGGGCGCGACGGCCTCGATCAATTTCAATCCCTTTGACGTGATCGAGACAATGCTGCGGCGCAAATCGGCCTTCAGCAAGCGCCGCTCGATCAGCTTGCGCCCTTCGAGATCGCGCAGAATGCGCGACAGGCTCGGCCCCAGCAGGAAGGCGACACGCGCGAGTTCCGTCACCTCGATCTCGCCCGATGCCGCGAGGGCGCGCAGGATGCGCCATTGCTGTTCGGTGAGATCATGCGCCCGCAGCGACGGGCGAAAATGTCGCATCACCGATTCCCGCGTTCGCAGCAGCGACATCGGCAGCGACTGCGAGAAGTCGCGCATGGGGATTTTCGCAGCGACCTTGGCGGCGGTCCGTGGCTTTGATGCTGTCGTCATGATCGCCTCTATAGGATGATTCTGGCGCATCCCAGTGTGCAACGCACAATCGAATTGTCACGGCCGGGGTTTGATCGCAACAACTTAACATGTTAATCACTTTGTCACGCGGCTTTTCTGCGCGGGATGACGACCCGATGGCACTCACCTCTTCAGACATATCAAGCGCGGCAGAGCGCCTGCATCACGCCGAGAAGACGCGGACGCAGATCCGGCAACTGTCGCTGGATCATCCCGGCATTACCATCGACGATTCCTACGCGATTCAGAAAGCCTGGATCGAGATCAAGGTCGCAGAGGGTCGCATCGTGCGTGGCCACAAGATCGGCCTCACCTCCAAGGCGATGCAGAGCGCGCTGAATATCGACGAGCCGGATTCCGGCGTGCTGCTCGACGACATGTTCTTCGCCGATGGCGGCATCGTTCCCACTGACCGTTTCATCGCCACCCGCGTGGAGGCCGAACTCGCTTTCGTGATGAAGACGCGGCTCGAAGGCCCGGACTGCACGATGTTCGATGTGCTCAATGCCTCCGACTTCGTGGTCCCGGCGCTGGAGATCCTCGACACCCGCGTCGAGCGCGTCGATGCCGCAACCAAAGCCACGCGAAAGATCTTCGACACCATCGCCGATAACGCGGCGAATGCCGGCATCGTGCTCGGCGGCCGGCCGATGCGGCCACTGGAGACCGATCTGCGCTGGGTCGGCGCCATGTGCCATCGCAACGGCCAGCTCGAAGAAACCGGCCTGGCCGCTGGTGTGCTGAATCATCCCGCCACCAGCGTCGCCTGGCTGGCCAACAAGATCGCGCCGCATGGGCTAGCGCTGGAACCCGGTCAGGTCGTTCTCGCCGGCTCGTTCATTCGCCCTATCGAGACCCGCAAAGGCGACACGATCCAGGCGGACTATGGCCCATGGGGCACCGTGAGCTGCTACTTCGGCTGAATAGGGATCACGCACAATGCCGCATTTCACCATCGAATATTCGGCCAATCTCGACGGCGCGATCGATATCAGCGCGCTCTGCGAGGTCATCCGCAATGCTGCGGTGCAGACCGGCATCTTTCCGCTCGGCGGCATCCGCGTCCGCGCGATCCGCTGCGAGCATTATGCCATCGCCGACGGCCGCGCCGGCCTCAGCTTTCTCGATATTCTGCTGCGGATCGGCGAAGGCCGGTCGCTCGAGGCTCGCCAGACGGCCGGTGCGCATATCTTCGATGTGGTCTCGACCCATCTCGACAACGTCTTTGCGTCCGGCAGATTCGCATTGTCCTTCGACATGCAGATCAATGACAGCGCGACCAGTTGGAAGCGCAATCCCATTCACGACCTGCTGAAAGCCGAGGCCAACAATGGCTAAGACCCCTGCCGATCCCGCCGCCGTCCTTCAGGCCAACACCGAGCGCGCCGCGCCGCTGCTGAAGAAGCTCTCGGTCGACGGTATCGGCAATATTATCGATGGCCGGATCGTGCCGTCATCGTCGGGTGAGGTGTTCGAAACGACGTCGCCCATCGATGGCACCGTGCTGGCACAGGTCGCGCGCGGCACGGCAGCGGATATCGACAGTGCCGCCAAGGCCGCCCATCGCGCCTTCAGAGAATGGCGCGACATGGCGCCGACCGCGCGCAAGAAGCTGCTGCATCGCGTCGCCGATGCCATCGAGGACAATGCCGACGACATCGCCGTGCTGGAATGTATCGACACCGGCCAGGCGCATCGCTTCATGGCCAAGGCCGCGATCCGCGGCGCCGAGAATTTCCGCTTCTATGCCGACAAATGCCTAGAGGCGCGCGATGGCCAGAACATGCCGGCGGATGAGCACTGGAATGTCTCGACTCGCGTGCCGATCGGCCCGGTCGGCGTCATCACGCCGTGGAACACGCCGTTCATGCTGTCCACCTGGAAGATCGCGCCGGCGCTCGCTGCCGGCTGCACGGTGGTGCACAAGCCGGCCGAATGGTCGCCGGTCACCGCGGATCTGCTGGCGAAGCTCGCCAAGCAGGCCGGCCTGCCCGACGGTGTGCTGAACACCGTGCATGGCTTCGGCGAAGAGTCCGGCAAGGCGCTGACCGAACACCCGGCCATCAAGGCCATCGCATTCGTCGGCGAGAGCGCCACCGGCTCCGCGATCATGGCGCAGGGCGCGCCGACGCTGAAGCGCGTGCATTTCGAACTCGGCGGCAAGAATCCGGTGATCGTATTCGATGATGCGGACCTCGACCGCGCGCTCGATGCCGTGGTGTTCATGATCTACTCGCTGAATGGCGAGCGCTGTACCTCGTCCAGCCGGTTGCTGGTGCAGAGCACGATTGCCGACACGTTCATCGAGAAACTCGCAGACCGCGTGCGTGCGCTGAAGGTCGGGCATCCGCTCGACCCTCGGACCGAAGTCGGTCCGCTGATCCACGAGCGGCATCACGCAAAAGTCTGCAGCTATTTCGACATCGCCCGGCAGGATGGCGCGACCATCGCAGTCGGAGGCAAGCCTTATGACGGCCCCGGCGGCGGACATTACGTGCAGCCGACGCTGGTGACTGGCGCACACAAGGACATGCGCGTGGCACAAGAGGAAGTGTTCGGCCCGTTCCTCACGGTGATCCCGTTCAGCAACGAAGCTGAAGCCATTGAGATCGCCAACGCCGTGCAATACGGCCTCACCGGCTATGTCTGGACCAATGATGTGGGCCGCGCGCTGCGCGTGGCCGACGCGCTGGAGGCCGGCATGATCTGGCTCAATTCGGAAAATGTCCGCCACCTACCGACGCCCTTCGGCGGCATGAAAGCCTCCGGCATTGGAAGGGATGGCGGGGATTATTCGTTCGAGTTCTACATGGAAACCAAACACGTCTCGCTGGCGCGCGGGACGCATAAGATACAGAGATTGGGAGTTTAGCGCACCCGACCATCAGCCGTCATTGCGAGGAGCGAAGCGACGTGGCAATCCAGAGCCACAGACCAAGAAAGACTGGATTGCTTCGTCGCAAGGGCTCCTCGCAATGACGGCAGAAACAACGGTGGCTTGGCCGCCGAGATAAAAGACAACAGGAAACGCCCAGGACCAGTCCCATGCCCGTGCCGACCCACGTGTTCGATCCGCCCTTCAATATCCTGCGCTCCAGCCACGTCGTGCTGGATGTCGTCGATCTCAAGGCCAGCCGCGACTTCTATGCGAATGCCGTCGGCCTGCATGTCGAGGATACCGACAGCGAGACCGTCTATCTGCGTGCCGTGGAAGAGCACCAGCATCACTCGCTAGTGCTGCGCAAGGCGGCAACATCGGCGTGCCATCGGCTGGGCTTCCGCGTCGCCAGCGAGAACGATCTCGACAAGGCCGCCGCCTGGTTCGCCGCCAACGGTATCACCTATTCCTTCGTCGAACGGCCGTTCCAGGGCCGCACGATGCATGTCACCGATCCGTTCGGCTTCCAGATCGAACTTTATGCGACGATGGACAAGCGGCCGCATCTGCTGCGCCGCTTCGATCTCTACAAGGGTTGCCATCCGCAGCGGCTCGATCATTTCAACGTCTTCGCCGCCGAGGTGCAGGACACCGTCGACTTCTATGCGCGGCTCGGCTTCCGGCTGACCGAGTACGGCGAAGAGGACGGCGACAACGGCCGCATCGCCGCCGCCTGGATGCACCGCAAGGGCAATGTCCACGACTTCGCCATCACCAATGGCAAGGGGCCGCGGCTGCATCATTTCGCCTATTGGGTGCCGAGCGCGATGAACATCCTGCATCTCTGCGACGTGATGGCGTCATCGGGCTATCTGAAGAACCTCGAACGTGGCCCCGGCCGCCACGGCATCTCCAATGCGTTCTTCCTCTATGTACGTGACCCCGACGGCCATCGCCTCGAACTCTACACGTCAGACTACCAGACCATGGACACCGACCACGAGCCCCTGCGCTGGTCGCTGAAGGACCCGCGCCGCCAGACCCTGTGGGGCGCGCCTGCCCCGCGCTCGTGGTTCGAACAGGGTTCGCCGTTCAATGGGCAGGCCGTGCGCGAGCCGGCGTTTGTGGCTGATGTGACGATTGCGGATTGATGACAATAGAGTGTGAGGAACACGCGCGATGACCCATCCCCGCCTCGCTACCTTCACCGTCAACGGAGCCCTGAAATACGGCGCCGTCACCGACGATGGTCTCGTCGATCTGTCCGCGCGCTACGGCGGGGATTATCCGACGCTGCGCGAGGCCATCGCCCATGGGGCCTTGCATCGCCTCGCCGATGCCGCGGCCAACCAGCCTGCGGATTTTGCACTGGAGAGCATCACCTGGCAGCCGCCGATCCCCGCCCCGGAAAAGATCATCTGCATCGGCGTCAACTATCCCGACCGCAACGCCGAATACAAGGACGGCCAGGACGCGCCGAAATATCCCTCGATGTTTATGCGCACACCGCGCTCCTTCGTCGGACATGACACGCCGCTGATGCGGCCGCGCGTGTCCAGGCAGCTCGACTATGAAGGCGAAGTCGTGCTGGTGATCGGCAAGGCTGGGCGACACATCGCCGAGGGCGATGCGCTGGATCACATCGCCGCAATCACGCTCTGCAACGAAGGCACCATCCGCGACTGGGTGCGGCACGCCAAGTTCAACGTCACGCAAGGCAAGAATTTCGACTCCACCGGCAGCCTCGGGCCGTGGATCGTGCCCTATACCGACGAAAGCCAGATCGCCGATATCCGCCTCACCACGCATGTGAATGGCGAGCTGCGGCAGGACGATCGCACCTCGCGGCTGATGTTCGGCTTCCGCTATCTCCTGAGCTATATCTCGACCTTCACGACCCTCGTGCCCGGCGACGTGATCGTGACCGGCACGCCGACCGGCGCCGGTGCGCGCTTCGATCCGCCACGCTATCTTGTCCCCGGCGATGTAATCGAGATCAAGGCGGACGGCATCGGCACACTGCGCAATGGCGTCGTCGACGAACACTAACGGATTGGAATACGCATGACTGTTCTCACCGGTGGCGAAGCCATCGTCAGCGGGCTCAAGGCGCACGGCGTCGACACGGTGTTCGGCCTGCCGGGCGCGCAGGTCTATGGTCTGTTCGACGCCTTTCATCAGGCGAAGCTGAACGTCATCGGCGCGCGCCACGAACAGGCCTGCGGCTATATGGCGTTCGGCTATGCCCGCGCCTCCGGCAAGCCCGGCGTGTTCAGCGTGGTGCCCGGCCCCGGCATTCTCAATGCCAGCGCGGCGATGCTCACCGCCTTCGGCTGCAACGAGCCGGTGATGTGCCTCACCGGTCAGGTGCCATCGGACTATCTCGGCAAGGGCCGCGGTCATTTGCATGAGATGCCCGACCAGCTCGCGACGCTCCGCAGTTTCGTGAAATGGGCCGAGCGCATCGACTATCCCGCGGACGCACCGACAAAAGTGTCGCGCGGATTTCAGGAGATGATGTCCGGCCGCCGCGGACCCGTCGCGCTGGAAATGCCATGGGATGTGTTCACGCAGCGCGCGGAGACATCGGATGCGAGGACGCTTGAGCCGTTTGTAGCGCCCTCGCCCGATCCTGATCGCATCAAGGCCGCAGCCGTGCTGATCAAGGCTGCCAAGGCGCCGATGATCTTCGTCGGCGCGGGCGCGATGGATGCGGGCGATGCGATTCTCGCACTCGCCGAGATGATCGACGCCCCGGTGGTCGCGTTCCGCTCCGGCCGCGGCATTGTCAGCAATGCCCATGAGCTCGGCCTCACCATGGCCGCCGCCTATAATCTGTGGCCGCAGACCGATCTCATGATCGGCATCGGCTCGCGGATGGAATTGCCGACCACGTTCCGCTGGCCGTTCCGGCCAGAGGGGTTGAAGTCTGTTCGTATCGATATCGATCCCGTCGAATTCCGACGGCTCACGGTCGATGCGCCGATCGTTGCGGATGCGACAGAAGGAACGCGCGCGCTGGTCGCCGCGGTAAGCAAGGCCGGCTACACGAAGACATCAGGCCGCCGCGAGACGATCCGCGCCGCCTCGGCGAAAGCGCAGAAGGACATCCAGGCGATCCAGCCGCAGATGGCCTATCTCGACATCCTGCGCGATGTGCTGCCGGACAACGCCATCGTCACCGACGAACTGTCGCAGGTCGGCTTCACCTCATGGTTCGGCTTTCCCGTCTATCAGCCGCGCACCTTCATCACCTCAGGCTATCAGGGCACGCTCGGCTCCGGCTTTCCCACCGCGCTCGGCGCCAAGGTCGCGCAGCCGGACCGGCCTGTCGTTGCGATCACCGGCGATGGCGGCTTCATGTTCGCAGTGCAGGAACTGGCGACGGCCGTGCAGTTCAAGATCGGCGTGGTGACGCTGGTGTTCAACAACAATGCCTATGGCAATGTGCGGCGCGACCAGTTGCAGGTGTTCGACGGCCGCGTAGTGGCCGCCGATCTGGTCAATCCGGATTTCGTCAAGCTCGCGGAATCCTTCGGCGTCGGTGCTATCAGGGTGACGTCACCGGCGGAGTTCAAGCCGGCGCTTGAAAAGGCACTGGCGGATAGCGGGCCGTATCTGATCGCGATCGACGTGGTCAGGGACTCGGAAGTGAGTCCGTGGGCGTTCATTCATCCGAAAAAGCCAGCTTAACCTCTCCCCGCTTTGCGCGGGGAGAGGTCGACCGGCGTAGCGCAGCGAAGCCGGTCGGGTGAGGGGCGAGGCAAGAAAGACGACACGTGTTCAACCTGTCGGGTCGAAGATGTGCGATCCGATAGGAATAGTTCGCAGCAACTGCAGTGGATGCCCCTCACCCGCCGCGCCACTCGATGCTGCGCATCGAAAGGCGCGTCGACCTCTCCCCGCAAATGCGGGGAGAGGTTAGTACGCCCCGGAACGACGAGTTTATTGTTTGACCGGCGGATCCAGCAGCGTGCAGCCGCCATCCGCGATCGGCCGCATGATGTCTTCGGCCTTCACCTTGCCCTTGATGGTGAGCAGGTCCCACTCGCCTTTCACTTCCGACGGCTTCTTCACTTCCGCGAGCAGCATGTCGTTCATCAGCCGGCCGTCCTCGCGCACGCGGGCACCCGGCGCGAAGAAATCATCCACCGGCATCGCCTTCATCTGACGCATCACCTTGAGCCCGTCATTCTCGTTGGCGGCTTCGGCGGCGCGCAGATAATGCTTCACGGCGCTATAGACGCCAGCCTGCGCATGGGTCGGCATCTTGCCGTGCCTGGCCATGAAGCGTTTGCCGAATTCGCGGCTCTTGTCGTCATTGTCCCAGTAATAGCCCTCGAGATACTGCACGCCCTGCGTGGCTTCCGAGCCGAGCGCCTTCACCGAGGTGAGATAGAAGATCAGCACGGCGAGCTTCTGCTTGCCCTCGCCGATCTGGAATTCGCGCGCCTGCTTGATATTGGTGACGGTGTCGCCGGACGCATTGGCGAGCGCGATCACCTTGGCGCCGGAGGATTGCGCCTGCAGCAGGAAGGACGAGAAATCCATCGTGCCGACCGGGTGCTTCACCGCGCCGAGGACCTTGCCACCGGCAGCTTCCACCACTTTCGAGACTTCCGCCTGCATGGCGATGCCGAACGCGTAATCCGCCGTGATGAAATACCAGGTATCGCCGCCCTGCTTGACCACCGCCTTGGCGATGCCCTGCGCCAGCGAATAGGTGTCGTACAGCCACATCGCGGCGGTCGGCGCGCATTGCTTGCCGAACACGTCGGCGGTGGCCGAGCCGACATGCACCAGCACCTTGCCGCGCTCGCGCGCCATGTTCTGCACTGCCAGCGAGATCGCCGAATTGCCGATGTCGAAGATCGCATCGACGCCCTGCTGATCGTAGAGATCGCGCGCCAGCGACACGCCGATATCGGTCTTGTTCTGATGATCCGGGCCGAGCAGTTTCACCGGCTGGCCGCGCACCTTGCCGCCGACATCGTCGATCGCAAGCTGCGCCGCGACCACGCTGCCGGTGCCGCCGGCATCGGAGAACACCGAACTCTTGTCGTTCAGCACAGCGATGGTGAGAGGCTTGGTGATGGGTTCGGCAAGCGCCGAACCGTTCAGGCAAGCAACAGCGATGGCAGCCAATATGCCCATTCGGGTCATTGTCGTTTCCTCGTTCTGGTTTTTATTGAGGAAAGCGTAATGGCGGCCGAATGCCTTGGCCAGCGAAATTTAATCGATCGATTAAATCGAATTCCGACGCGCGGAAAGCATCAGACGACTGGTATCGATGCGCTCCGCCGCTGCCACCGAACCGCAGCAAGCGCCAGTAGTCCAGCACCGGCCACAGCCCAGCATCCGACAGGCGCCCAGTGCAGCAGCGGCGCATAGTCCGGCAGCTTCTGCAATCCGCCGGCGACCGCAGCCATGCGTGCGAAGGTTGCGAGCGCGAGCGCCGAGAAGACGAGACCGATGACCTTGCCCTCCGCGCCGGTCTCGCCGATCGCCATCGCCGCCGACACCGCGCTCATCATCATGCAGCCCCATGCCGCGCCGGCGATGAACTGCGCCGCGATCAGCATGTTGAGATTCACAGCGAACTCCGCGCCGATCACCGCAAGCGCGCCGAGCAATCCGGCGGCGCCAATGACGATGATGCCGCCCTGACGCTTCACCACCGCGCTGGCCGGAAACATCGCGATGTTGAAGCCGATCCAGAATATCGGCATCAGCCATTCCAGATCGGCCGGCTTGGCGAAGCGCAGGAACATCAGCGCGCTGTTGATGCTGAAATGCAATTGGAAGCCAAGCGCGAGAATGACCATGGCAGCGATGAACAGCATGGGCATGCGGCCGAGCGCCTTGCCTTGCGCCGGCGAAGCCTTTGCCTCACGGGCGCTGACCTGCACGAGGCCACGCTCGACGCGCGACAGCGCCAGCGTCACGATCAGCAAAACCACGCCGGCAAGTACGAAAGGCAGCCGCGCATCGACGCCGCGCAATGTCGTGCCGAGATAGGGCGCGAGCGCGCCGGCAACGCCATAGCCGAGCATGGCCAATGCCGCGAGAAACGGCCGCGATGGGCGCGCGGCATATTTGCCGAGCAATGTCAGCGGCGGCGCGCGCAAGGCGGAGGATGTCGCCGACCAGATCACGATCAATGCGATCAGCGCGACTTGCGCCTTCGGTCCCTGCCCGGCGACGAAAGGCAGCGCGACGAAAGCTGCGCAGGACACCGCGGTCAGGATGCCGACAATGAGACCGAGCCGCCCGACCACGCGCGCGATCCTGTCGGCGACCAGGCCCATCGCCGTATCGGTGACGGTGAAGATCGCCTGATCGAGCATCAGGATGAAGATGACGACAGTCGGCGCAATGCCGACATCGGCGGCAAGCTTCGGCAGATAGATCACATAGGTGACCCAGCCGAGCGTAAAGACCAGTTGCAGCACGGCGAGATAGACGCCCGCAGCATTGCTGGTGGCGGCCTGTGTGCCGGTTCGTCCCTGCTCGCTCATGGTCCCCTCGCGCCGCCCGACCATAGAATGGTCGCGGCAGCCAAGGAAAGCGTTCAACGCGCAGCGCTCAACAGGTCCCGTTCAACAGGTCTTGCGGAAGGTCAGATTGATGCGCTGGCCGCCCATGACCGGATGCTCGCCATCCGGCAGCGGCGCAACGCCATGATAGACCAGCCGCGACGGGCCGCCCCAGACCACGACATCGCCATGGATCAGACGATAGCGCTTCGTGGGCGCGCTGCGGGTGAGACCGCCGAACAGGAACGTCGCCGGCAGTCCGAGCGAGACCGAGACGATGGGCGCGCGCAGATCCAGCTCGTCCTTGTCCTGATGCAGCGTGAGTTTCGCGCCGGGCTTGTAACGGTTGATCAGGCAGGCATCCGGCACGAAGGCCTCGAAGCCGGCACAGACCGCGGCGCGTGCGGCGAGATCGCGAAACGGTGCCGGCATCGCGGGCCACGGCTTGCCGCTGTCGGGATCGACGGGGTCGTAGCGATAACCGCGTGCGTCAGACACCCATCCGACACGGCCGCAATTGGTCATCGCGACCGACATGGTGTGACCGCCCGGCGTGACCAGATGGCGGAACGGCGCCGCCTTCACGATCATACGCAGCGCGGCGATTACATCCGGCTGTTCGGCGGCAAAGAAGTTGCGCAGCAGCACCGCCCCCTCGGCGAGCTCTTCACACGCAGGCTGGTCGTCCCTGGTATCTGCGAACAGGTCGGTCATCGCGGTTGTTCAGTCGTCCCATCACTTCGCATCGTGAAAGATCACCCCGAGCGTATGGCGCCGGCCCGACTTCACCCGGCTGACGCCGTGGCGCAGATTGACGCGATAGCTGCCGCGCGTACCGGCAACCGGGCGATGATGCACGGCGAACACCACGGCATCGCCCTGCCGCAAGTCTACCACTTCGGCGCGCGACTGCATGCGCGGCCGCTGCTCCGTCAACACGAATTCTCCGCCGGTGAAATCCTCCGACGGCTCCGACAGCAGGATCGCGATCTGTAGCGGAAACACGTGTTCGCCATAGAGATCCTGATGCAGGCAATTGTAGTCACCGGCTTCATATTGCAGCAGAAGTGGCGTCGGCCGTGTCTGGCCCGCCTCGTGGCAGCGCTTGAGGAACGCGGCGTGATCGGCGGGAAAGCGCACGTCGATCCCCATCGCCTCGTTCCAGCGATTGGCGATCGCGCTCAATGGTCCGTAGAGCGCCGGACGCAGGCCGGCGATCGTATCGGGCAGCGGATAATTGAAATATTTGTATTCGCCGCGGCCGAAGCCGTGACGGCCCATGACGATGCGGCTGCGGAAACGGGAATCGTCGGGATAGAGCGATGCCAGGTGACGGCACTCATCGGGCGTGAGCAGTTTCTCGAACACCGCACAGCCCTGCGCGTCAAGTTCGGCGCCGATGCGCTGCCAGTCGATGGCGACGATGCGCGCCTGCGGCGCGGCGTCACTGTTTTCTGGGCGCTTCTTCGCGAGTGAAACCATGTCATCGCCTCCGTCATCCGGCCGCGATCAGGGTGTCATGGCCTGTTGGCCATTTTGGGGAGATGGGCGGGTGAAGCCACCCGATTTCCGGGCAACTAACCTCTCCCCGCCTTTTGCGGGGAGAGGTCGGACGGCGAAGCCGGCCGGGTGAGGGGCGAGGCAGGAGAGAAAAGACAGGCGCAGAACCATCGGATCGAAGGACGGGAGACCCGAGAGCGCGCGCGCGTGGTGACGACGGTGACCGCCCCTCACCCGCTCCGGCTGCGCTGCGCTTCGCCGGATCGACCTCTCCCCGCAATGCGGGGAGAGGTTAAGAACCTCAGCCCACCACCGGCAATGTCTTCACATCATAGCCATGGCCGATTTTGCGCTTCAGCACGGGGTCTTCGATCTCGTAGTCGAAACGATCGGCGGGGCGGATGCCGCCCTTGGCGGCGAAGGTACCGCCGAACATGGCGGTGCCGTCGGGCAGCTTGTCGCTATCAAAGCCCTTCTTGATCAGTTCGGCCACCGGCAACATGCCGCTCAGCAGGCCTTCCTGATACAGCACCTTCTCGCCCTTGATGGTGGCCCAGGAGCGCAGGATGATCTGGTCCCAATGCGGAAGCAGCTCCGAGAGCTCCCACACCACAGGTGCGATCGGCTTGTCGCACATCTGCTTCGACACGGTGATGTTGTAGGTCTCGACCTTGCGGTCGGTATGGTCGGAGCCGACGCCGACATAGGTCTTGCCGCCCGACGCGATCAGGCAGAATTCGACTTCGCCCGAGGAATTCTCGTCGGTGCATTCGATCATGCCATCGGTGGTGAAGCGGCGCGCCGAGCAGCGGTAGTAGATCGGCGTCGAGGCCGGCGGCGCGATGCCGAGCGCTTCGAGTTCCTTGATGTGATGATCGCGCGCGACGGGATCGCGGCCGGTCCAGCCGGCGATGACGCCCTGGGTGATCTTGAGCGTCAGCGGCGTCTTGGTGCCTTTTGCGTCCAGCGTGAACGCGATCTCGGTGGTCATGCGTGTATCCTCAGGTTTTAGAGATTAACCGCGAACGGTGGTTTCGATGCCCGCGGCGAGTTCGAAGATGCGACGGTCGGAGCCACCGGCGGCAGCCAGCATCAGGCCGACAGGCGCTTCATCCTTTGCGTGGATCGGCAACGAAATGGCGCAGCCGTCGATCATGTTGATCAGCGTGCAGTTGCGCAGCGCCATCAGGTTCTGCCTGGAGAACACCTTGTCGTCTTCCATGTCGGCAATCGACGGCGGCGTGATCGCGCAGGTCGGCAGCACCAGCGCATCGTAAGGCGCGATGCGCTTTTCAGTGCGTGCGATCAGCGAGCGGCGCATCGGCAGCAGATCGAGATAGTCGGCGGCATTCTGGGTCTCGCCGCGCTGGATGCGCAGCGCAACGCGGGGATCATAGACGTCGCCCTTGCTGGCGAGCAGATAGCGATGCCAGGCATAGGATTCCGCAGCGGTGAAGCCACCCTTGGTGCTCATCGGTGCGATATCATTGAATTCAGGCACCTCGATGCGCTCGATGATCGCGCCCTTGTCGGCGAGCTTCTTCAGCGCGCGTTCGAAGGCGGTTGCGACGACGGGGTCGAGATCGTCCATCGCCAGCGTGGTCGGCACCGCGAGACGCATGCCCTTGATGGGGCGCGGGGTGAGTTCAAACTCGGGCTCGCCGGCGAGCACCGCATCCATCGCCGCACAGCAGGCGACCGAACGCGCGAGAGGACCGATGCTGTCGAGGGTGAAAGACAGCGGCACGGCGCCATCGAGCGGCACGCGGCGCTGCGTCGGCTTGTAGCCGACGATGCCATTGAAGGCCGCGGGAATGCGGCAGGACCCGCCGGTGTCGGTGCCCAGCGCCGCATGCGCCATACCGTCGAGGACGGAGACGCCGGCGCCCGACGACGATCCGCCAGGAACATGACCGAGCTCGCGCTTCCACGCGCCCTTGGGTGTGCCGTAATGCGGATTGGTGCCGATGCCGGAATAGGCGAATTCGACCATGTTGGTGCGGCCGATCACTACGAAGCCGGCGCGGCGCAGGCGCGCGACGGTGGGCGCATCGGCATCGGCCGGCGCGGAATCTTCCAGCGCGCGCGAACCGGCTCGGGTCACCTGTCCCTTGATGTCGAACAGGTCCTTGATCGAGATTGGAATGCCGGCAAAGCGCGACGGCGCGGCATTGACCTTGCGCAGCGCGTCCATCGCATCGGCGGCGGCAAGCGCCGCGTCCTTGTCGACATGAATGAAGGTCCGCGCGCCCTCACCCTTCGGGTCGGCGATTTTGGCGAGACAGGCTTCGACCAGTTTGCGGGAGGTGGTGCGGCCGGCAGCGAGATCGGCGGCCAGGCTGGCGAGGGTCGGTGCGGTCTGGTGGAAGTCGTTGCTCATGGTCGCGGCATCCTGTGTGTCTTGCCGGACCCGCAAGTGGTCACGGCGCCCGGTCGGTATCGCCGAAACTGTCCTCTATTTCCAGATCGAGCAGCGCGGAGCTGAGCGATTTGCCATGCGCATCGAGCGCCAGCGATCGCGTCACCCCGCCGCCAAGCGCCTGATCCATGACGAAATTCAAGGCCGCCAGATTGGGCAGTTCATAGCGGACCACCTCGCCCGCGACGATGCCCGCAAACAGGGCCTTCACGCGCGCGGCGGTCACCTGCGATACTATCAACGGATATAGCTTTGCGTCAAAGGCAATTACCGAGATGTTGGAAATGTTGCCTTTGTCACCTGTGCGGGAATGGGCGATCTCGCGCAGCTTCACGTCATGCTCCCTGAACCGTCCATACCAACCTACCCTGCCTGGTTGCAGCGGGACAAGCCTCGCACGTTTTCCACCCCGAATTCCAATTTGAATTCCACGGCGCCCCGCAATGGGCAGATACGGCCATGCAGCCCGCGCGCTGGACCGATGCCGGTGGAATGTGGAATGTCCATCGCGAAGACAACGAACGGGGCCAGGTCCCCGTCCAAGACATAGATCAAGGCATCGACAAAGGGAGAGAAAACGAGACATGGCTGAACCAGCGCGCGCGCGGCCGAAACCGACACCGGAAACCCAGCATTATTGGGATGGCGCCAAGGCCGGCGAATTGCGCCTGCAGCGCTGCGACGATTGCAGCAATGTGTATTTTCCGCCGCGTCCGTTCTGCTCGAAATGCGCCTCGCGGAACGTGTCGGTGCTCAAGGCCTCCGGCAAGGGGTTCCTCTACAGCTACGTCATCAATCATCGGCCAGCAGCGCCCGGTTTCACGCCGCCTTATGCCATCGCCGTGGTCGAGCTCGACGAAGGCCCGCGGCTGATGAGCAACATCATCGATTGTCCGCAGACGCCCGAGGCGCTCGTGCTCGACATGAAACTCGAAGTCGCCTTCGAGAAGCTCGACGATGCCATCACCCTCCCCGTATTCCGTCCGGCGAAGGGCTGAGACCATGCGCAGAAACGCAGTCGCCGTCGTCGGCGCAGCCGAGACCACCGAGCTCGGCGTCATCCCGAACATGTCGCAGATCCAGCTTCACGCGGATGCGGCGCTCAACGCCATCAAGGATGCCGGGCTGAAGCTGTCTGATATCGACGGCATCGCCACGGCCGTCGAAACACCGCAGCAGATCGCGCATTATCTCGGCATCACCCCGACCTGGGTCGACGGCACATCGGTGGGCGGTTGTTCGTTCATGCTGCATGTTCGCCACGCGGCCGCGGCGATCGAGGCCGGTCTCTGCAAGACCGTGCTGATCACCCATGCGGAGTCTGGCAAGTCGATGATCGGCAAATTGCCGCGCTCGATACCGGCAGACAGTCTGCAGGGCCAGTTCGAGGCACCTTACGGCGTCTACGGTCCGCCGAGCATGTTCCCGATCCCGGTGCTGCGCTACATGAAGACCCATGGCATCACCCATGAGCAGATCGCGTCGGTGGCGGTGTTCCAGCGCGAATGGGCGGCGAAGAATCCGCGCGCGATGATGAAGGCGCCGATCACCGTCGAGGACGTGCTGAACTCGAAGATGATCGCCTATCCGTTCCGCATCCTGCAATGCTGCCTCGTCACCGACGGCGGCGGTGCGCTGATCCTGACCTCGGCCGATCGCGCCAAGGATTTCCCGAACAAGCCGGTCTATATTCTCGGCACCGGCGAAAGCGTGGAAACGCCGATGGTCAGCCAGATGAAGACGTTCGATTCATCGCGCGCCTTCACCGTGGCCGGACCGACCGCGTTCAAGGAAGCCGGCATCACCCACAAGGACGTCGATCACCTGATGATCTACGATGCCTTTGCGCATCTGCCACTCTACGGCCTCGGCGATCTCGGCTTCATGCCGCATGAGGAGACCGGCAAGTTCATTGCCGACGGCAACACCCGCCCCGGCGGCAAGCTGCCGATGAACACCAATGGCGGCGGCCTCAGCTATATGCATTCCGGCATGTACGGCATGTATGCGCTGCAGGAGAGCGTGCGACAAATGCGCGGCATCGCACCGGCGCAGGTGCCGGGCGCGAAGATTTCCGTCTGTCACGGCGTCGGCGGCATGTTCGCCGCGTCGGGCACGGTGATTTTTACGAACGAGAAGTAAACGCGGTGCCTTCTCCCCGCTTGCGGGGAGAAGGTGGCTCGAATGCGCGAAGCGCGTTCGAGACGGATGAGGGGGACTATCCGCAAGCACGGAGCAAGCGGATAGTCCCCCTCACCCGCCCCGGCTTCGCCGGGTCGACCTCTCCCCGCCTAGCGAAGCTTCGCTTCGCCGGGCGGGGAGAGGTTAGAAAACATCAATCACACCACCAAAAGGAAAACCACATGGCATCTACCAAATCACTCGACGGCAAGGTCATTGTCGTCACCGGCGCGGGCCGCGGCATTGGCCGTGGCATTGCGCTGCTCTGCGCCGCTGAAGGCGCCAAGGTCGTCGTCAACGATCCCGGCGTCGGCACCGACGGTTCGGGCGGCGACGGCGCGGCACCGGCCGAACAGGTCGTCGAGGAAATCACCAAGGCCGGCGGCACCGCCGTTGCCAATTTCGAGTCGGTCGCCGAGGCGATCCCGGCCAGCAAGATCATCAAGCAGGCCGTGGACACCTACGGCAAGATCGACGGCGTGGTGAACAATGCCGGCATCCTGCGCGACGCGATCTTCCACAAGATGTCCATCGACGCTTTCGAGATGGTGATCAAGGTCCATCTGATGGGCTCGTTCTACACCTCGCACGCTGCCGCGCGTTATTTCCGCGAGCAGAATTCGGGCTCCTTCGTCCACTTCACCTCGACCTCGGGCCTGATCGGCAATTTCGGCCAGGCCAATTACTCGGCCGCCAAGCTCGGCATCGTCGGCCTGTCGAAGTCGATCGCGCTCGACATGGGCCGCTTCGGCGTCAATTCGAACTGCGTCTCGCCCTTCGCCTGGAGCCGCATGATCGGCAGCATCCCGACTGAGACCGAAGCCGAGAAGGCCCGCGTCGAGCGCATGCAGCGCATGGGTCCGGAAAAGATCGCGCCGCTGGTGGCGCATCTGCTCTCCGACGACGCCAAGGAAATCTCCGGACAGATCTTTGCCGCGCGCATGAACGAGATCTTCCTGATGGGCCAGTCGCGCCCGCTGCGCTCCATCCACCGCGCCGAAGGCTGGACCCCGCAGAGCCTCGCCGAACACGGCATGCCGGCGCTGAAGTCGTCCTTCTACAAGCTCGACCGCTCGGCTGACATTTTCAGCTGGGATCCAGTCTAAGCGTTTAAGTCGGCTCGCGGGAGCATCACTCCCGTGAGCCGATTTCTACAACCCAGAATTTAAAACGAAACAATATTACTCGAATAGCTATGCATAGCGGTCTTATCTGACCCGAGATCGCGCTAATTTCGTCATAAAGAATTCAAACGCCGGCCAAGACCGGCTATGTCACCAGCAATCAACGGGTTTGACGTCACGCATGTGCGGACGAAACCGCATTTGCTGGACGAACATCATGACAGATCACGCGGGCGCGATGCCCTCCGCGGCCATGCCGCATTCCAAGCCGCTGAATTCCCCCGCCCGCGTTCTGCTGGCGAGCCTGATCGGCACCACGATCGAATTCTTCGACTTCTACGTCTATGCCACCGCCGCGGTGCTGGTGTTTCCAAAACTGTTCTTCCCGGCTGGCAACGACACCGCCGCGCTGCTCGCGTCCTTCGCGGTGTTCTCGATCGCGTTCTTTGCGCGTCCGTTCGGCGCTGTCGTGTTCGGCCATTTCGGCGATCGCGTCGGCCGCAAGACCACGCTGGTCGCAGCCTTGCTGACCATGGGCATTTCGACCGTGCTGATCGGCCTGCTGCCGACTCACGCGCAGATCGGCCTCGCTGCGCCGCTGCTGCTGGTGCTGTGCCGTTTCGGTCAGGGCTTTGGACTCGGCGGCGAATGGGGCGGCGCAGTGCTGCTCGCCACCGAGAATGCACCGGAAGGCAAGCGCAACTGGTACGCCATGTTCCCGCAGCTCGGTGCGCCGCTCGGCCTGTTCCTGTCGTCCGGCACGTTCTTCATTCTGCTGCACTTCGTCTCGCCGGAAACGTTCCTGAGCTGGGCGTGGCGCGTGCCGTTCCTCGCCTCCATCGTGCTGATCGCCATCGGCCTGTGGGTGCGCCTGTCGATCACCGAGACGCCGGAATTCCAGAAGGCCATCGAGAAGGCTGAGCGCGTTGCCGTCCCCAGCATGGAGCTGCTGCGCAAGCACAAGCGCAGCCTCGTGCTCGGCACGCTGGTCGGCCTGATGACCTTCGTGTTCTTCTATGTCTGCACGGCCTATCTGTTGTCCTACAATGTCGGCGTCGTGAAGATGACGTTGCTCGATGCGCTCAAGGTGCAGATTGCCGGCGCCGTCGCTTTCGGCACCACCAACATCCTGGCCGGCCTGCTCGCGGACAAGATCGGTCGCCGCACGCTCCTGATCACCAATTGCCTGATGGTGATCGTGTTCTCGTTTTTCCTGGCACCGCTGCTGTCAGGTGGCGTGGCGGGCATCTATGCCTTCGCGCTGATCGGTCTGGCGATCTTCGGCGTCAATTATGGCCTGATCGGCGCCGCGCTGGCGGCACCGTTCCCGACCGCCGTACGCTATACCGGCTCGTCGATGACGTTCAATCTGGCGAGCATCTTCGGCGCCTCACTGGCGCCCTATATCGCCACCTGGCTGCAGGCAAATTACGGTCTCGCTTACATCGGCTATTACGTGCTCGCCGCCGCGACGATCACGCTCATCGCGATCTTCGCTTCGGACAAGCACGAGGTCTGAGCGCGCTTGCCGGCAAACGTCAAAAAAGGGGCAGTGCCAACGCTGCCCCTTTTTTATTGATCAGCGCGCCGCCTGCTGCCGCCTGAGCTCGGCGCGAGCCGCGTCACGCTCGAATTCGCCATCGCCCCGGCACACTTCAGCTGCCTGTTTCAGATAGGGCAGCGCCTCCTGCGGCTTGTGCTTCACCATCAGATACTGGCCGAGATAGAACGACACGCCGCAATCGCCGAAGTCGTCCTCCAGCCGCATGTTCTTCATTTTGGCGAGCATCTCCTCCCGACTCATCTGGCCGAGATAGACCGCGACCATCGGCCATGGCCAGCCCTTGCGATCGAGCTTGTCGGTATTGCGTTTCAGCTCGCCGATGTCGTTGTCGCCGCTGCGCGCCCGCGCGATGTAGCGTAGCAGCTTGCCCAGCTCGTATTCCGGCGTCTTCTCGACCACGTCGCCGAAATCGGCGGCAGCCTCGGCGAAATGTCCCTCGATGAAGTTCATATGCGACCGCCGGTTGCGGGTGTCGGGATCATCCGGCCTCAGCTTCAGCGCCGCATCCAGGTCCGGGATCGCGCCGGCGAAATCGCCCTTGCGCGCGAAGGCGATGCCGCGGTCAACATGGGCGCCGACGTCGTTCGGATTGCCGGCCAGAACGACATCGAAATCCGCGATCGCGCCGTCATTGTCGCCGCGTCGAATCCTGATGTCGGCGCGACCACGGTGGGCATAGCTGTCGCCGGGCTCGATCTGTAGCGCAGCGTCATAGTCGGCCAACGCCCTCTCGTAGTCTTTCTTGGCGGCACGGCTGTTGCCGCGCAATGCAAACGCCGCATAGTCTTTCGGATCGAGGCGGATGGCTTCCGAGAAATCCGCGATCGCGCCATCGATGTCGGCCAATCTCTTCCGCAACATTCCGCGTCCGCGGTGGTAGGACGAATTGCCCGGCTGCAGGCGAATCGCCTTGTCATAGTCGGCGCGCGCCCGCGCGAAATCGCCCTTGGATTCATAGGCGCTCGCCCGCGAGCCGAAGCCCGAGGAGTAAGTGGGATCGAGGGCGATCGCCTTGTTAGCATCCGCGATAGCCAGATCGAATTCGTCGAGGCGGTTGTGGACCATGGCGCGCGCGCCATAGCCTTTCGCAAAATCAGGATTGAGTGCGATGAACGCAGTAAAATCCGCGCGCGCCGCCTCCATATGGCCGAGTTCGAAGTTCCCGATGGCGCGAAGGCGAAGCGCTTCGGAGCGCTCGGCATCCGTTGCGCCGGGACGATCGATGATATCGCTACAGCCTGCGATCATCCGCTGATCCATCGGCGGGCGACATCCATTATCCGCGTGTGCTGACAATGATGTGGCGAACAGCAATGCTGCAGAAGCGACTGCAACACATATGTGACAGCGAAACAACGACATGGGGAACCGCGCATCAAATGAGAGCTTTGGTGTTGGTCGCATGGAACTATCAAAACGTTCACTGCGCTGCGATGCGCGCTTGTGCACCGCCATGACCGCGCGGCAGCATCGAATTGTGTAGCATCGCCGTCGCAACGGTATTTAGACTGCTGGCAATAACTGGAGCAAACCAGAAAAGCCGGGAGGACGACGATGCCAACTCAGCTCGACGCGAACGACGCAGTTCAACCCGCCGCAATATCCAACTCACTCAGTCGCAGAAAAATCCTGAGCGGCGCCGCGGCAATGGCCGCGACATCGCTGATCGCGCCCGATGCGCTGGCGCGAAATTTCAACCGCGGCGCGGAACCGCAGCGCTATCCCGATCCCGATATCGTCGTCATCGACGCCAATCGCTTCAAGGCGAGAGTCGGCAACACCGTCATCAAGCGGCTCTATACGGGCTGCCTGTGGGCGGAGGGACCGGCGTGGAATGCACAGGGTCAGTATCTGATCTGGAGCGATATCCCTGCCAATCGCCAGTTGCGTTATCTCGACGATGACGGCCACATCTCCGAGCGCTTCCGCTATCCATCCGAGGAGAGCAACGGGAATTCGTTCGACACAGAGGGCCGCCAGCTTTCCGCGCAGCGCACGCGCCTTGTCCGCTTCGAGCACAATGGCAGCGTCACGACGCTGGCTGAACAGGCAAACGGCAAGCCGCTGAACGGGCCGAACGATATGGTGGTCAATCCGATCGACAAGGCGATCTGGTTCACCGATCCCGGCTACGGCGCCATCAATCTCTATGAAGGACAACGCGCGGCGCCGGGCGTCACGCAGCCGCACCAGAAGGAAGCGGTATATCGCATCGATCCAACGAACGGCCAGATCAGCAAGGTCGCAGACGATCCGTTCAAGCCGAATGGTCTGGCCTTCAGCCCGGACTACAAGAAGCTCTATGTCTGCGACACCGGCATCACGCATTATCCCAATGCCAAGAATGTCGTCTGGCAGTACGACGTCGACGGCGGCAAGCTCTCCAATGCGAAGCCGCTGATCGACATGACGCTGGACGGCAAGTCCGGCTTCCCCGACGGACTGCGCGTCGATACCGAGGGCAATATCTGGGTCGGCGCCGGCTGGGTCGGTGAAGGCTATGACGGCGTGCAGATCTTCGCGCCGGACGGCCAGCGCATCGGCCAGATCAAGCTTCCGGAGACCTGCGCGAACGTGTGTTTCGGCGGCAAGAAGCGCAACCGGCTGTTCATGACGGCGAGCCAGTCACTCTATGCGGTCTATGTGGAGACGCAGGGCGCGCATTTCTGTTGAGGGGCCCACGTCGCAGCCAGCGGCTTCGCGCAACTCTCTCCACGTCATGCCCGGGCTTGACCCGGGCATCCAGCTTTGCGGCAAGCAACGGAGAAGATGGATGGCCGGGTCAAGCCCGGCCATGACATAGGGATAGGACGTAGCGTCTCGACGACTACCCGCTATTCCTGAGCCCTGCGGAGATCCCGTTGATCGTCAGCTGAATCCCGCGCAGCACCTGCTCGTCCGGATTGTTCGCGCGATGCTCTTTGAGCAACTCGACCTGCACATGGTTGAGCGGATCGAGATACGGAAACCGGTTGCGGATCGAGCGGTCGAGCAGCGGGTTGTTTTGCAGCAGGCGCTCCTGCTCCATGATATCCAGCAGCGTCTCGATGCACAGATGCCATTCGCCGCGGATGCGGCCGAAGATGGTCTCGCGCAGCTTCTGGTCGGCGACAAGCTCAGCATAGCGCGAGGCGATGGCGATGGAGCTCTTGGCCAACACCATGTCCATGTTGGACAGCAGCGTGCGGAAGAACGGCCATTCGCGGTGCATCTCCTGCAGGAAAGCCATGCCCTTGTCGGGATGATTGGCGAGCCACGCCTCGATGGCACTGCCGAAGCCATACCAGCCGGGCAGCATCAACCGGCACTGCGCCCATGAGAACACCCAGGGAATGGCGCGCAGGTCCTCGATGGCGCGGGTCTTCTTGCGCGAGGCCGGACGGCTGCCGATGTTCAGCGTCGAGATCTCGTTGATAACGGTGGATTCCCAGAAGTAATCGACAAAGCCCTCGGTCTCGTAGACGAGGCCGCGATAAGCTTTGAAAGCGAGTTCGGAAATCTCCTCCATGGCTTCGAGATATTCGCGGCGCGGCGCGCTGTGCTTCGGCGCCAGTAGGCTTGCTTCCAGCGTTGCAGCGGCGAGGATCTCCAGATTGTTGCGGCCGACCTCGGCGTTGGAATATTTGCTGGAGATGATCTCGCCCTGTTCGGTGATGCGGATCTGGCCGTCCACCGCGCCGCCGGGCTGCGCCAGGATCGCATCGTGGCTCGGCCCGCCGCCGCGGCCCACAGAGCCGCCGCGGCCATGGAACAGCCGCAGCCGGATGTGATGCCGCTCGAACACTTCGATGAGCTCGATCTCGGCCTTGTACAGTTCCCAGCCGGATGTGACGAAGCCGCCATCCTTGTTGCTGTCGGAATAGCCGAGCATGACTTCCTGCACCGCGCCGCGGCTGTCAACCAGCTTGCGATAGTCGTGCAGCGAGAACATGCGGTCCATGATGGCTGCAGAGGCCTGCAGATCCTCGATGGTTTCGAACAACGGCACGATATTGATGCCGCTGCGGCCGGAGCAATCCACCAGCCCGACTTCCTTCAGCAGCACCGCGACTTCGAGCATGTCGGAGACGCCCTTGCACATGGAGATGATGCATTGGGGGATTGCCGCCGCGCCGAATTTCGCATGAACCTGCGCCGCCATGCGAAACAGCGCCAGTTCGCCCAGCGTCTCGTCGCTGTATTTGACGAACAGCGAGCCGAGCGGCCGCGCGTTCTTCAATTCATTCGTCAGCAGCGCGATGCGCGCTTCCTCGCCGAGCGCGAGATAGGACGTGCCGGGCATCGCGGCGTCGATCAGTTCGGCGACGGTGCGCTCATGCACGGCCGAGTTCTGCCGGATGTCGAGACTGGCGAGATAGAAGCCGAAACAATCCACCGCGCGGCGCAATTGCCGCAGCCGGCCGCGGGCGATGACAGCGGAATTATCAGCGATCAGCGAGCGATCGAGCACGTCGAGATCGGCCTTGAACTCCTGCGCCGATGCATAGGCCGGGGCATCGCCCACGGCCGCGCGGCGGTTCGGCAATTCGAGCGCATGGGCCGTTGCCGCCATGCGGGCATAGACGCCGGAGATCGCCAGACGATAGGGCTCCCCGGCGCGGTGCGGCGATGGATCAGGGGAGCGTTCGGCCAATGCGCGCAGCTCATCGGAGACATCGGCGAGATGCGCCGCCATGGACAGTTCCGCGCCCAGCGCGTGAAGTTCGTCGAGATAGAAGCTGAAGGCGCGCCTGCTCTGCAGCATCATGGTGCCGCGCATCACATCTGCCGTGACGAACGGATTGCCGTCGCGGTCGCCGCCGATCCAGCTGCCCATGCGCAGGAACGAGCCGAGTTCGGCCGCGCCGCCCTGCGCGCGCAGACTGTCTTCCAGCACACAATGCAGCCGCGGCACCTCGCGCAAGAACGTATAATCGTAGAACGACAATCCGTTGGCGACCTCGTCGAGCACCGTCAGCTTGCTCCGGCGCAGCAGATTGGTCTGCCACAGCGTCACGACGGCGCGACGGAGCTGTTCCTCGGACGCCTCGATCTCCTCGGCGGTGAGCTGCATGCGCTCGCGCCGGTCCAGCAATGCCGCGATTTCCATTTCGCGGTCGATGGTGCTCTTGCGGCGCACTTCCGTGGGATGCGCGGTCAGCACCGGACTGATCAGCGCCTGGCCGAAGAACTTGCTGAGCAGCGCCGCATCGATGCCGGCCTCGCGCGCGCGCTTCACCGCATGAGCCAGCGTGCCCGATGCGTTAGCCGCATTCGCGCGCTGCGCCCGCATCCGGCGGATGTTGTTCTGGTCCTCGGCGATATTGGCGAGATGGGAGAAATAGCTGTAGGCGCGAACGATGCGCACGGTCTCGGCGATCGACATGCCGTCGAGAATGGCTTCGAGTTCACGCCGCGCCAGCTTGTCCTCGTCGCGGTGGAAGCGGACCGAAGTCTGCCGGATATTCTCGACCAGGGCGAATACCGCCTCGCCTTCCTGATCCCGCACGGTGTCGCCAAGGATGCGGCCCAGCAGCCGGATATCCTCGCGCAACCGGGCATCGGCCTCCTGGTGAGCAGGATCGTCACCGCGCTGGGATGCGGGTTCTTCGGTGGACAGGGTCAGGGACACAAGGACGCTCCAGGAAGTTGCCGGCGCCCCATTTGGTCGCAAGTCATGCTGCGACGCAAGACGAAGTTGTGTGACGGATGACGCCTCCTCAGGTGTCGTCCCCGCGAAGGCGGGGACGACAACCGCGTTTACGGAACTCAGCCCTTCGGCTTCACCTTCGCCAGAATCCGATCCGCCTCTGTCCGCCAGTCGGCGCTGCGCGCGAAACCCGCCTCGCCCTTGGTGCCGAACAGGCCGTCGTCGGCGAGATCCGCGACCCAGCCCTGACGCTCGGCCGTGCCTTCGGCCGACCATGGCGCGAGCCCGATCTCGCGCACGGTCTCGGCGACCTCGCGGACTTCCTCGCTGCGGCGGCGGCCGTGTTCGATGACACGTTGGAAGAAATAGGCGCCCTGCTTCTCCCAGTCGATGCTCGGAAACGTCTCGACCAGCGAGGCGATCACCGCGTCCTCGACGCCATAGGCGCGCGCGGTCGTAAAGCTCTCGATCACCATGGCCTCGAGGCCCTTGATCATGATGCTGCGGCACATTTTGGTGGCCGAGGCGACGCCAAGCCTGTCACTGGCGACTTGCGCATCGAAGCCGATGGCGTTGAGCAACGGCGCGAGATCGCGCGCGCCTGATCCGCCGAGCAGCAGCGGCACCTTGATGCGATAGGGCGGGATGGAGGTCATGACCGCGCCCTCGACATAGCGCCCGCCGGCGCCGTCGATCAGCGCGGCCGCACGTTGCTTCGCGCCGGGAGATGCCGAGTTGAAATCGAGAAACCACGCCTGCGGCTTCAGACCGCGCACGCAGGCCTGCGCCGCCGGCACGGTCTGGCTCGCAGTCACCGCGCAGACGATGAAGTCGGCGCGTGACGCGAGATCGGCATGCGAAGATGCGAGCGTGACACCATGGGTCTCGGCATGGTCGCGGAGCGCCCCGGCATCTGCGCCATCGAGCTTGAGATCATAGGCGCTGACTGACATATCCTGCTTGCGCAGGTCTTCGGCGAGAATGCGCCCCACTTCGCCATAGCCGATCAGGCCGACGTGCCACTGGTTCGAACGTTCAGTCATATTGCTTACTGGACCTTGATGTTTGCCGCCTTCAGCACCGGCCCCCATTTGTCCGCTTCGGCATGCATGAACTTGTCGAACTCGGCCGGCGAGGAACCGACCGGCGTGGCATCGATCTTCTTCAGCGCCGCCAGCACCACCGGATCCTTCAGCGCCGTCACCAGATCTGCATGGATCTTCGCCACGACATCGGCCGGCATGCCGGCAGGTCCGAGGAATCCCCACCACACCGCCGTATCATAACCGGCGACACCGGATTCGGCGACCGTCGGCACATTGGGCAGCGCCGCCGAGCGCGTCGCCGTCGTCACCGCCACGGCACGCACCGCGCCGCCTTCGAGTTGGCCAACGATCTCGGGCAGCGGATTGATGCTCATGGGAATATCGCCGGCAATCACCGCGGTGAGCGCCGGTGCGCCGCCCTTGTACGGGATCGAGACGATCTTGGTGCCGGCCATATGGTTCAGCAATTCGCCGGCGAGATGCGCCGAGGTGCCATTGCCCGACATGCCGTAGGACAAAGAGTCCGGCTTGGCTTTCGCCTGCGCCAGCAGCTCCTGCAGATTCTTCGCCGGATTGTCCTTCGACACCACGATGGCCAGCGGCGAATAGGCGACTTCGCTGATCGCGGTGAAATCCTTGAACGTGTCGTAGGGCAGCTTCGGATAGAAGAACTGATTGAGCGGATGGCCCGACGCGACAAGGATCAGCGTGTAGCCATCGGGCGGTGACTTCGCGAGGGCCTGCGAGGCGATGATGCCACCGGCGCCCGGACGGTTGTCCACCACCGGCTGCTGCCCCCAGGTCTTCGACAGCGATTGGGCGAAGGTCCGCGCCAGCACGTCAACCGCACCGCCTGCTGCATAGGGCACCAGGATCGTCACCTGCTTGCTGGGGAACGTCTGGGCGTGGAGCGACGGGCTGGTGAAAGACAGCAATGCAGCCGCCGTGGCGATGGCCAATTTCATAGGCGCAGGCATGGATCGTCGTCCCTCTTGTAATATCGCGCAACAATCTCGTGTCGTTGCTAATTGATATAGCTACTTGGCTGTGGTCGCAGCGCGCAGTCCGGATCGTGCGATGGCCGCATCGACCAGTCCCCGCGCCTTCACATCCTCGGTGAATTTGCGGATAAATGCCATCCCCTCGTCGCGCCCCTTGGGGATCGCGATGGCATGCCGCTCGACGCCCCAGCGTCCCTCCAGCACCTTCGCCCCCGGCGCTTGCTCTGCGAGTTCGAACAGCGTCGCCTTGTTGGTGGCAAACACATCGATGCTGCCGGCCATCAGCAGGCCGGGCGCAAGCCTGATGGCCGGCACGCGAACGACCTCGGCATTCTTCAAATCGCGTGACAGAACCGCATCGGATGAACTTCCGGCGGTGACGCCGACATGGACGCCTTTGACATCGACATCATCGGGCCCCGCAACCCTGGACTCTTGCGCGACGAGATAGCCAAGATCGCTTTCCAGATAAGACGGGCCGAAATCCATGTCCTTCGCACGCGCGGCCGACGCATTGGTGAAGGCGGCATCGACGGCGCCTGTCTTCACCGCTTCGAGAACCTCGGCATTCCTGGAGAACACCACCGGCTCATAGGGCACGCCCAATTGCCGCGCGAGCTCCTTGCCGAGATCGTAACCGACACCACGCGGGCCTTCGGTTTGCGATACGAGAATAGACGTCGGTGTTCCCGGATAGAGCCCGACACGCAGCTTCCCGCTTGGAGCGAGGATCTGCTTCGGTTCGAGATCGACGTCGACTGCAGGACCGACAAACGCTGCCACCAGGAGAGCGATCGCCGCGATCTGCGCGGCAAGTTTGTTTCCAATCATTGCCACGCGCATCATCACCCTCCTAGATCGTCCGCCCAGCCTTGGCCCAATAAGGATCGCGCAGCCGGCGCTTGAAGATCTTGCCGGAGTCTTCGCGCGGCAGATTGCTCTGGATCTCCATCTGCTTCGGCACTTTATAGTCGGCCAGCGCCTTCTTGAGGTCCGCGCGCACAGTCGCAAGGTCGAGCACCACACCCGGCTGCGGCTCGATCACCGCCATCAGGGACTCGCCGAACTCCTCGTCGGGAATACCGAACACGGCACAGTCATGCACACCGGGCACGGCATGCAGCGCGGCTTCGATTTCGGCGGGATAAATGTTGACGCCGCCGGAGATCACCATGTCGCGCTTGCGGTCGCAGATGAAGACATAGCCGTCGGCATCGAGATAGCCGACGTCGCCGGAGGTGATGAAGCCGTCGCGGTCGATCTCGGCGCGCTTTTCGGGTTTGTTGTGATAGGTGAAATCCGGATTGCCTGATATGCGCGAATAGATCTCGCCGATCTCGCCCTGTGGCAGTATCTGGCCGTCATCGCCGAGAAAACGCAGTTCGGCGCCGGGCGCGATCTTGCCGACGGTGCCGGGCTTCTTCAGCGCGTCCTCGGAATTGGCGAAGGTCACCGCGCCCGATTCGGTCGAACCGTAGAATTCGTAGATCACCGGGCCCCACCAGTCGATCATCGCGGTCTTGACGTCGGCCGGGCACGGCGCGGCGGCATGGATGATGTGGCGCAGCGACGACATGTCGTATTTCTTCCTGATATCCTCAGGCAGTTTCATCAGGCGGATGAACATGGTCGGTACCATGAAGATGGTGTCGATCTTCTCGTCCTGCACCACGCGCAGGAATTCTTCGGGATCGAAGCGCGGCATCATCACCAGCGCGCCACCGAGGCGCCCAGCGCGCAGCGCGAAGGCATTGGGGGCCGAGTGATAGAGCGGTCCGGGCAGCAAAGCGCGTGCACCGGGCTTGAGGCCATAGACACGTGCACGCATCTGGTCGGCGGACGCCGCCTGCTCCGGCGTCGGCGCAAAACGGCGCACACCCTTGGGATGACCCGTGGTGCCCGATGTGTAGATCATGTTGTGCGGTTGCGGCAGCGCGGGGCCGTCATATGGCGCCTGTTCGGTCAGCCAGCTCTCCAGATCGATGGCGCCATCCGGGGTGCCGAGCCGTGCCGGATCGACCTTGTAATTGGCAATGATCTCCGGTGGCGTCGGCACGCTCAGCGATACGATGCCCTGCGGGATCGCCTCGCGCAGCTGATGCAACATGTCGGCATGGGCGATCAGGATATTGCTGCCGGAGTCCTTGATCACATAAGTGATCTCTTCCGGCTTGAAGTGCCAGTTCACCGGTACGCCGTACGCGCCGAGCTGCGCCACCGCATAGGCCGCTTCAAGAAACGCGATGTCGTTGCGCATCAGGATGCTGACGCTGTCGCCCTGCTTGACGCCGAGCCGCGACAACCCGCCGGCAATGCGGCTCGCACGTTCGGTCAGTTCGGCAAAGCCGCGGCGGCGATCACCTGAGATGACGCCTTGAAACAGGGAATTTGTCGACATGGATACGTTTCCGGATTTTTGTTTTTGATTTTTGATGAACTCTTCGCCGTCATTGCGAGGAGCCCTTGCGACGAAGCAATCCAGTCTTCGTTTGTGACTTTTTGGATTGCTTCGCCCAAAGAAAGTTGGAAGTCCAACTTTCTCAGGGCTCGCAATGACGGCTGAGAACGTCGCGGGCTAATCCACAAATTTCGGCGCACGCTTCTCGATATTCGCGCGCACGGCTTCGGTCTGGTTCGGTCCACCCATCAGCTTCATCTGCTCGACGGATTCGGCGAGCAGCGCCGGGCCGGGATCGACCGTCAGATTGTTGAGCATGCGCTTGGCGGCGCGGATCGCATCCGGGCTCTTGCCGGCGATCTCGCGCGCCGTCTCGAGCGCTGCGGCGCGCGGATCGTCGCAGATGCGCGTGGCGAGGCCGTAGCTCAGCGCTTCCTGTGCCGAGAAGATGCGGCCGGTGTAAGTGAGGTCGCGCAGGATATCGTCGCGCACGAGGCTGGCGAGGATCGGCGTGCCGGCCATGTCAGGCACCAGGCCCCATTTGATTTCCATCACCGACATGCGCGTGTCCGGCGCGAGAAAGCGCATGTCGGCGCCGAGCGCGACTTGGAAGCCGCCGCCAAAGGCGACGCCATGCACAGCGGCAATCACCGGCACCGGCAATTGGCGCCAGCCCCACACCGCCTGCTGGGAATGATTGCAAAGACCGTGGGTGCGCAGCGCGAGGTCGCGCTTCTGCGCGCCGCCGATACCGTCGCCGCCATTGTCGTTCATCGCGGCGAATCGTCCCATGTCGAGGCCGGCGCAGAACGCCCGGCCCTCGCCGGACAGCACGACCGCGCGCAGCCCCTTCTCCCGGCTCAGGCGCTCGGCGGTATCGACCAATGCCGCAAACATCGCCGCATCCAGCGCATTCATCTTGTCCGCGCGGACCAGCCGAACATCGGCAACGCCATCCGTCATGGACACAGAGATGCGGTCTTCCATGGGTGGTTTCCTTCCTAGACTTGTTTTTCTTCCCGCTTTACACGCAAGCGGTATCGGGTTTAGTCAATCAACTAATTAACCCGTCCGCATCCTCTTAAAGCAGGACCCTCCCATGTTCAATCAGCAGCTCCTCGCAGGCCGAAAAATCCTCGTCACCGGCGGTGGCACCGGTCTCGGCAAATCGATGGCGGCGAAATTCCTCGAACTCGGCGCCGAAGTGCATATCTGCGGTCGCCGCAAGGCTGTATGCGACGAGACCGCAACCGAGCTGATGGCGGAATTTGGCGGCAAGGTCTCCAGCCACGGCGTCGACATCCGCGACGCCGCGGCGGTCGATGCGATGATCGAAGGCATCTGGGCCGATGGCCCCCTCACCGACCTGATCAACAACGCCGCCGGAAATTTCATCTCGCGGACGCAGGACCTGTCGGCGCGCGGCTTCGACGCGGTCGCCAACACGGTGATGCACGGCACATTCTACATGACCCATGCAGTCGGCCGGCGCTGGATCGCCGACAAGGTGCCGGGCAACGTGGTCTCGATCACCGTGACCTGGGTACGCAATGGCAGCCCCTATGTGGTGCCCTCCGCCATGAGCAAATCGGCGATCCATGCCATGACCATGTCGCTGGCGACCGAATGGGGCCGCTACGGCATCCGCCTCAACACCATCGCGCCCGGCGAAATCCCCACTGAAGGCATGAGCAAGCGCATCAAGCCCGGCGACGTGGCCGGTGCACGCACCCGCGCGCAGAACCCGATGGGCCGCGTCGGCAAGATGGAAGAACTGCAGAACCTTGCGGTGTTTCTGATCTCCGGCGGCTGCGACTGGATCAGTGGCGAGACCATCGCCATGGACGGCGCACAAGCGCTCGCCATGGGTGGCAACTTCTATCAGCTGCGCGACTGGTCCGATGCCGAATGGATCCAGGCACGCGACAGCATCAAAGCGCAGAACGAAAAGGACAAGGCGCAGCGGGGGTAAGGGCCGCAAAATAATTCGACCGGCAGCGAGGCTCTCCCATGCGGGAGGCCTCGCTTTGTTTTTTGATCAACGCGCAACCTGCAACCGCTCGCGCGCAACCCTCATGGCCTCGTCTTCGGATGCGACCACCGCGGAACTGATGCCGAACGCCTTCGTCGCAAGTGCCGACTGGGCCTCCACGAGAACGCGTGTGACGGCATTCGGCTCGACGGCAATGATGGCACGGCAAAGCAGCGCGAGCGTCGCTTTGTTGCGCTTGAGCCAAAGCCCCCTCGCTTTGCGATCTTCATGCGCCTCATCATGATGATGACTGGCCATGATCATGACGAAAGGCTGCTTGCGGCCGATGAGATCGTCCATCTCGACCTCCCACTGCGCCGCACTTCCTGGCTGAAGCTCATCATGCCGGACCCACACGATCGGGAAGGCCGCAACATCGTGAATGAGAAAGGCACCGCTATCGAGGCTCATCGTCGTCTCCTGACTGTTCGTTGATCTGCATGCGGAGATAGACCCGGTCGCTCAAACCCGTTAACGACATTCGGACGCAAAATAATGAGAACCGGCCAGGCTGGAGCGGTTCTGAAAAGGCATGGTGTCATGACCTCGCTCACCGAGCGCCTCGACGGACCATCCGCAATCGCTATCTGGGGCAGCGATGAGCCCGGTGATGCATTTCGGCTCGGCACCCGCGAACTCGACTGGCATCATCACCGCCGCGGCCAGTTGTTCTGTATCGAAAGCGGATTGATCCGCCTGCACACGAAACAGGGCTCGTGGCTACTGCCGCCGCAGCGCATCGGCTGGCTGCCGCCCGGGCTCCATCACAAGGTGACCCTGAGCGGTGTACTGAGCGGATGGGGCGTGCTCCTGACGCCGGCCGCGAGCCGGACATTGCCGTCGCAGCCCTGCGTCATGGGTGTCAGCGATCTGCTGCGCGCGCTCGTCAGGCGCGCTGCGGGTTGGACGAATGCGGATCGGCTCACGCCGGCGCAGACGCGCGTCGTGGCCGTGCTGCTCGACGAAATCCGCGGTGCGCCGCAGGAGCCGCTGCATCTGCCGATGCCGACGGATATCCGCGCCTTGCGTATCGCCAATGCGCTGATCCGGCGGCCGCATGACGCGCGCACGCTGCATGAGCTTGGCGAATGGGCTGGCCTGTCGGAACGAACGGCACGTCGCATCTTCATGACGGAGACCGGCATGGGCTTCACGCAGTGGCGGCAGCAGGCGCGTCTCACGCTGGCGTTGGAACGGCTGGCCGCCAATGAACCCGTCGCGGATGTCGCCGAAGCGCTCGGCTATGCCACGTCCAGCAACTTCATCGCGATGTTTCGACGGGCGTTTGGCGAGCCGCCCGCGCGCTATTTTGCAAAACAGCGTAGGACGCGCAACGTCGGGTGAGTGAAGTCCGCGCATGTCTCACCGCACCGCAGCACCTTTCCCATCTTGTCAGCCCTCCCGGACACCCTCACACTCGCCGCAACTAAAAATAATCGGAGGGAGGGAGACACATGTCCGTTGCGGAAGCGGCCACGCTGGCCGATGTCATTCGCGTGCAAGCACAAACGCGCGGCGATTCAATTGCGCTGGTGTTCGAGGGCCGCGAGACCAGCTACAGATCACTCGATCGCAATGCCAACCGCGTCGCCAACGGGCTGATCGCGCTCGGCGTCAAGCCCAATGAGCGCATCGCCTATCTCGGCAAGAACAGCGACCTCTTCATCGAACTGCTGATCGGCGCCGTGAAGGCCAAGGTGGTGACGGCGCCGGTGAACTGGCGGCTCGCCGGACCGGAGATCGCCTTCATCGTTGATGACGCGAAGGCACAGGTGCTGTTCGTCGGACCGGAATTCGTCGATCTCGTACGCAGCCTCAGGCCACAAATGCCGGGCGTGCGCATCGTCATGACCATGGAAGGCGGCGCAACCGAGTGGCAAGACTTTACGGCCTGGCGTGACGCGCAGAGCGAGCGCGATCCTAACCTCACAATGACCAAGGACGATGTCGCGATCCAGCTCTACACGTCGGGCACCACAGGAAAACCAAAAGGCGCCATGCTGTCGCATCAGAATTTCCTCTCACTGCTGCGCATCGGCGGCACCGACGAGAACCCCGACTGGAACGTCTGGACCGCCGACGACGTCTCGCTGGTGGCGATGCCGGTATTTCATATCGGCGGCGTCGGCTGGGCGGTGTTCGGCCTCTATCACGGCGCCAAGAGCGTGGTCGCGCGGGAGTTCGACCCGAACAAGGTGCTCGATTTCTTCCGGGATTACGGCATCAGCAAACTGTTCCTGGTACCGGCGGCGATGCAGTTCATCGTGCGGCAGCCGCGTGCGCGGGAGATGGATTTCAGCAAGTTGCGCTACATCATGTATGGCGCATCGCCGATCCCTGCCGCCCTGCTCAAGGAATGCATCAGCGTATTCGGCTGCGGCTTCGTGCAGATGTACGGGATGACCGAGACCACCGGTACCATCGTGGTGCTCGCCCCGGAAGATCACGTCGAGGGCCGCGACTGCATGCGCTCCGCCGGCAAAGCGCTGCCGGGGATCGAGATCGCCATTCTCGATGTCGACGGCAAGCCGCTTGATGTGGGCGAGGTCGGCGAGATCGCGACGCGCTCGGCGTCCAACATGGTCGGCTACTGGAATCTGCCGGACGCCACCGCGCGCACGCTCGGCCGCGACAACTGGCTGCGCACCGGCGACGCCGGTTATCTCGACAAAGACGGCTTCCTCTACATCCACGACCGTATCAAGGACATGATCATCTCCGGCGGCGAGAACATCTATCCCGCCGAAGTGGAGAGCGCGATCTGCGATCATCCGGATGTCGCCGAAGTCGCCGTCATCGGTATTCCCGACGATACATGGGGCGAAGCGGTGAAGGCCGTGGTGGTGCTGAAGCCCGGCAAGGAGCTCGGCGCAACCGACCTGATGAAGTTCACGCGCGAGCGCATCGCGGGATTCAAGGCGCCGAAGACCATCGACTTCATCGCAGCATTACCACGCAATGCATCGGGCAAGATCCTGCGACGGCAGTTGCGCGATCCCTATTGGGTGGGGAAAGAGCGGCAGGTGAACTGAGAACCTGTGTAGCTACCGCCTTATCTGTCGGCGCCGGGTATATCGATACAGCGAATGCGAGGAACTTCGTCATCTCGCTACCGCGCGGCTCCTCCGGGATCAGCCAATTTGCGTTTTCAGCTAATTGTCTGACAGGGACGTTGAGCGTAGCGTCATGACGGTCGGCCGAACGGCTAATGAACCTCGTGTGTCAGTTGTAGAGGCGCAAGGTCATGCGCGGCGAGATTCGTGACATCAGTTCAGGCAGGGGCAAGGACCCCGCCACCCCGCGCGCTGGATCGCCGCGTCGCCTTGCGGCGATCGTTGTGGGGGACATCTGCGGTTATAGCCGCCTCATGGAACTCGACGAGGAAGAAACGCATGCGCGCGTCAAGCGCATCGAGCGTGACCTCATCGAGCCGAGCATTACCGAGCACGACGGCAAACTCGTCAAAAGGACTGGCGATGGGTTCATTGCGATATTCGACAGTCCAGTCGAAGCCGTTCGATGCGGCATCGTCATCCAGCAAAGCATGATCGGACGCAACGCCGCGCTGCCAAAGAGCTCCTGGATCGAATATCGCATTGGCGTCAATCTGGGAGACGTGATCATCGAGCCCAATGATGTCTTCGGCGATGGCGTCAATATCGCTGCGCGCCTCGAGGGGATCGCCGACCCCGGCCAAGTGTACATCTCGGGTGGCATCTACGAGCAGATCAAGCACAAGCTCGTCTGCGGCTACGAGTCGCTTGGAGACCGCAAGATCAAGAACATTACCGATCCGGTGCGCGTTTACCGGGTGCTTCCTGATCCCGCGGCATTCAACAAGGCGCGGAAACGGCGTGAACATGTTCTGATCGTTTCGTTTTGCGCCATCCTGCTGGCTCTCGCAGGCGCCGGCGTCTGGTACATGAGGGCTTACCCGCGCGGTGAAATCGGCAATCAGGCGTCAGCTCCCGCGGCGCCTCCGCAAGAGACAGGAAATGCAGGCACCCGATCAGCGCCCGCGCCCGTCGCCAAGCAAGCCCGGCCTGAACCTGCTCCGGTGGTAACGCCTGCCCCGCCCCCGCCGCCAGCACCACCAAAGCCGGTCATAGAGCCCGTCATGGTCCCGCTCCCTGGCGGGACCTTCGCCATGGGCGGCAATGACGACATATCGGAAAAGCCGATACACCAGGTCACGATCAAGCCTTTCGCGATCAGCAAGTATCCGGTCTCGGTTCGGGAATGGAACGCGTGCGCTGCTGCGAATGCATGCGCGTTTCTGGTGACAGGGCGGGACGACATTCCGGTCACGGATGTGAGCTGGACCGATGCCAAGCAGTTTGTCGCATGGCTCGCGAAGGAAACGCAAAAAGCCTTCCGGCTCCCGAGCGAAGCTGAATGGGAGTATGCCGCGCGTGGCGGCACGCAAACGAAATACTGGTGGGGCGATCAGCTCCAGCCCGGCATGGCCAATTGCAAGAACTGCACGGACGCCGCCGCCGAACAGCCGCTCAAGCTCGGCAGTCTGAAGCCAAATCCGTTCGGGCTCTACGATATGGGTGGCGGCGTCAATCAATGGACAGAGGATTGCTGGCACAAGAACTATCAGGGTGCCCCGCAGAACGGCGCGCCATGGGTCGAGAACGACTGCGTCTCGCACGTCATTCGATCGGGCTCCTGGAAAAACGATGCGCGTTACGTCCGACCCGCAAGCCGCGATGGCTACGACACCAATGTGCGATATCCGACCCACGGCTTCCGGATTGCCATTTCGTCCTGAGACCGCCCCCGAAGGAAAGGCTGCGTCATGAGGATCACCGAGCTCATCGTGTTGTCCGCCATGCTGTCAACGGCGCCCCTTGCAGTCCATGCGCAAGGAAAGTCCGCACCGAAGGATGCGGTCCTCTATTTCGTGTGGCCGCAGGACAAAGCGGTGATCAAGGGCGGGTTCTGGTGTCGTTTCGGTTTACGCAACATGGGCGTCACTCATGCAGGCGATAATTTCCAGAACAGCGGCCATCATCATTTGCTGATCGATGTGAATGACCCGCTCGATCCCAAGGAGCCGATCCCGCAGGACAAGTCGCATCTCCATTTCGGAGCCGGCCAGACCGAAGCACGCATAGAATTGCCCCCCGGCAAACATACGCTCCAGCTCGTGCTGGGAGACGGCGCTCATTATCCCTTCAACCCGCCCATCGTCTCGAACAAGATCACCGTGACAATCAAGTGAGCGTGCTTCCGATGCCGGGACGCACGGCCTGCTCTGGCGGAACGACGAAAAAAAGGCCCGCTTGCGCGGGCCTTTCGAATTCATGTCGCTTGATCGCGTGTGGATCAGGCGGTCTTGGCGAACGACGTCGCCTTCGAGAAGTTGTCCTGCGCGCTCTTGGCGCCTTCCGACACGAGCTTGCCGAGATATTCGGTCGACGCCTTGGCGCGCGAGCTCAAAACTTCGCCATGGGCACGCACGAGATCGGTCTGCACCTGGAAGGCTTCGGTCAGCGATTTCGCCGAAGCGAGCTTGTCGATGCCAGCGAAGAACGACTGGACGTCGGCATAGAACGCGTCCTGAACGTTGCGGCTGATCTTGGTCGCCTCAGAGACCGAGTTCGACACAGCGGTTTCGATGGCGGAGGTCACCTTCTCGGAATTGGCCTGGAAGTCGGCGGCCTTGTCCTTGGCAGTGCCGGCAGCGCGCTTGACGAAGTCACGGGTCGCTTCGGGCACTTCCATGTTCTGCAGCTTGGTGAACGCCTCGGTGACGGGCGCGAAAGCCTGCTTGACGTTGTTCAGCACGGAATTGGTTTCGGTTTCGATCGTCATGTTCGTCTCCATCCTCGGGTTGGGCCGCCTCTGCAAAGCTCATGCTTGCACTCAGGCTCGGCTCACCCCGTCCCGCCGTTGTGGGCCCGGGGTGCAACTTCTATGACATAGTAAATAATGCACTGCAACATCGATGGTGCATCGCAACATCACAAACCCGTGATATGCCCGGTAATCAGGCGGCGCCTGATGCATTAACGGGCTACCGCCAGAGATCTGAAACAGGAGAGTAACCGACGTGTTGATTTAGCTTTATAATTTAGCATTTCGAGCCGCGGATTCTTCGGATATCCAACTGGGCAAGGCAAATGGCACCTGCCCTTTAAGTCGGCAAACCGACCTCCCAACGCCTCGACGACCCCAGCCTTAAGTCGTGGGCCTGGCCGGTCTCCCGCCTCGCCTTTGCCATTGCATATTCGCCCCGCGCACAGGCACACTCATCGATAGAGCGCCGCAAAGGCGTCGGTGACCATGCGAGGGAGGGACGTATCATGGCGGAAGCCAGCAGGAAGCTGTCCTCAATGGACGCGTCGTTTCTGTATCTGGAAACGCCGGAGATGCCGATGCATGTCGGCAGCATGGCGATCTTTCGCCTGCCCGAGGATTACAAGGGCGACTTCTTCGAGGACTTCAAGGCGATGATCGCCTCGCGCCTCCATGTGGCGCCGATCCTCAAGGCCCGGCTGGAAAAGGCCCCGCTGGATATCGACCATCCCTCCTGGGTCGAGGACGACCAGTTCGACATCGATCGTCACATCTTCCGCGGCAGCCTGCCCGCGCCCCATGACCGTCCCACGCTGGAGCGCATCGTCGGCTGGATGCATGCCAAGCTGCTGAACCGCGCCCGGCCGTTGTGGGAGTTCTATGTTTTCGAGGGCATGAAGGACAACGAGATCGGCCTGTATTCGAAGATGCACCATGCCTGCATCGATGGCGGCGCCGGCGCGGCCCTCACCAGCATGATCTATGACGTGACGCCGGTCCCGCGCGAGATCGAAAAGCCGGAAGTGCGCGCGAAGCAGCGTCAGGAGCCGCGCGATATCGCAGCGAGCTTCATCGACTCCTACCAGCAGCTCTGGCGTCAGCCGCTGGAGAATTCCGGAAAAGGCATCGAACTACCGCGCTCCGGAAAGAGCGATATCGGCTCGATCCTATTCGACAACGCCATGTTCCAGATCGAGAGTGCGGTGAAATTCGCCGGCTCGATCCCGACTATGGTGAAGAGCGCGTCCGACGTGATGGCGAAGATTGCCGATCCGAAATCGCGCGACAGTCTCAACAGTATGCTGTCGCCGCCGACGCTGCTCAACAAAACCATCTCCTCGGAGCGCAGCTTTGCCGGCGTGTCGGTGCCGCTGTCGGCGGCCAAGGCCGTAGCCAAGCAGGCGGGCGGCAAACTCAATGACGTGGTGCTGGCGCTCTCATCAGGCGTTGTCCGGCGCTACCTCAAGGAAAAAGGCGCCCTGCCCGCCAAGTCCCTGACTGCCGCAGTGCCGATCTCGCTGCGCGAGGAAGGCAACACCGATTCCAACAATCAGGTGTTCGGCATGATCTGCTCGATCGCCAGCAATATCGAGGACCCTAAGGAGCGGCTGGAAGCGATCATCGCGCAATCGACCAAGTCCAAGGAGATGTCGCATCCGCTACGCGCATTGATGCCGCAGGTCTCCAACATCTCCATGCTGGGCGCACCGATCATGGTGCAGATCCTGGCGCTGCTTTACAGCCGCACCAACCTCTCCGACGTGTTGCCGCCGGCGGCGAACATCACAGTGTCCAACGTGCCCGGGCCGCGGCAGACACTCTATGCGGCCGGCGCCGAGCTCTTACACATCTTCCCGGTCTCCATCGCCACCCATGGGCTGGCGCTGAACATCACCGTGCAGAGTTATCGCGACCAGCTCGATTTCGGCTTCATTGCCGGCGCCAACATCATCCCGCATGTGCAGGTGCTCGCCGACATGATGCCGGACGAATTCGCGCTGCTGCAGGCGGCGTTTGCGCCGCCTGACGTTCTCAAGACTGCCAGCTAGGGAATAACCATGATTGAAATGCCCCCGTTGCAGTTCGCCAAGCTGAATGGCATTCGCATGGGATATTACGACGCCGGCCCCATGAGCGACACGCCGCCTGTGGTGCTGTGCCATGGCTGGCCGGAGATGGCGTTCTCCTGGCGGCATCAGATCAAGGCACTGGCTGCCGCCGGCATCCGCGTCATCGCGCCCGACCAGCGCGGTTATGGCGCGACGTCGCGGCCCAACGCGGTCGAGGACTACAGCATCGAACATCTCACCGGCGATCTCGTCGCATTGCTCGATCATCTCAAGATCGACAAGGCGATCTTCGTCGGCCACGACTGGGGCGGCTTCATCGTCTGGCAGATGCCGCTGCGGCATCGCGACCGTGTCGCCGGTGTGGTCGGCGTGAATACGCCGCATACCGACCGCGCGCCGGTCGATCCGTTGCAGATCTACAAGAAGCGCTTCGGCGAGACGATGTATATCGTCCAGTTCCAGGATCCCGCGCGCGAGCCGGATCGCATCTTCGGCGAGAATGTCGACAAGGCGTTCGACTTCTTCATGCGCAAGCCGATGCCACGCAAGCACGCCAACGTTGGCGAAGCGCCGGTCGGCGGCATCGGCGCGTCGTCGAAGACCAATCTGGCATTTCCGCAGATGGTCGCTGCTTACGATCCCGCGAAGGACCCGCGTCAGAAGATTCTCTCCGACGAGGAAAAGAAAATCTTCGTCGACGCCTTCAAGGAATCCGGCTTTACCGGCGGCATCAACTGGTATCGCAACATGAGCGCCAACTGGGCCCGCGCCGAAGGGCTCGATCACACCGTGCGCGTGCCGTCGCTGATGATCATGGCGGAGAACGACGCGGTGCTGCCGCCCTCATCCGCGGATGGCATGGAAAACATCATTCCCGACCTGGAGAAATATCTGGTGAAGGACAGCGGCCACTGGACCCAGCAGGAAAAGCCCGACGAAGTCAGCCAGGTGTTGATCGACTGGCGGCGAAGACGGTTTGGATGATCCGTAGGATGGGTAGAGCTCTTGCGAAACCCATCACGGCCGGGTGCAGGATTTTGATGGGTTTCGCGAAGACGCTCTACCCATCCTACGCAACAGGAAACGCTTGAGAATGTCCTCCACCAACAAACTCGCCCCGATCCCGCATCCGCCCAAGAAGCCGGTGGTGGGCAATATGCTGTCGCTGGACGCCAATGCGCCGGTGCAGGATCTGGCGCGGCTGGCCAAGGAGCTCGGGCCGATCTTCTGGCTGGACATGATGGGATCGCCCATCGTGATCGTCGGCGGCCACGATCTCGTGGACGAGCTCAGCGACGAGAAGCGCTTCGACAAGGCTGTGCGCGGCGCGCTGCGCCGAGTGCGTGCCGTCGGCGGCGACGGACTGTTCACGGCGGATACCAAGGAGCCGAACTGGACCAAGGCCCACAACATCCTGCTGCAGCCCTTCGGCAACCGCGCGATGCAATCCTATCACCCGAGCATGGTGGATATCGCCGAGCAACTGGTGAAGAAGTGGGAACGCCTCAACACCGACGAGGAAATCGACGTCGTCCATGACATGACGGCGCTGACGCTGGACACCATCGGCCTGTGCGGTTTCGACTATCGCTTCAACTCGTTCTACCGAAGCGACTATCACCCGTTCGTGGAATCGCTGGTGCGCTCGCTCGAGACCATCATGATGACCCGCGGCCTGCCGCTGGAAAGTCTGTGGATGCAGAAGCGCCGCCGCGATCTCGCCGGCGACGTCGCCTTCATGAATTCCATGGTCGACGAGATCATCGCCGAGCGCCGCAAGGCCGCCGAGGCGGCGGACGGCAAGAAGGACATGCTGGCGGCGATGATGACGGGCGTCGACCGCGCCACCGGAGAACAACTCGACGACGTCAATATCCGCTACCAGATCAACACCTTCCTGATCGCCGGCCACGAGACCACATCGGGTCTGCTGTCATGCGCGATCTACGCGATGCTGAAACATCCGGAGGTGCTGAAGAAGGCCTATGAGGAAGTCGACCGCGTGTTCGGCCCCGATGTGAACGCCAAGCCGACCTATCAGCAGGTCACGCAGCTGCATTACATCACGCAGATCCTCAAGGAGTCGCTGCGGCTGTGGCCGCCGGCACCGGCCTATGGCATCGCGCCGGTGCAGGACGAGACCATCGGCGGCGGCAAATACAAGCTCCGCAAGGGCACCTTCGTCACCATCCTGGTGCTGGCGCTGCATCGCGATCCCTCGGTGTGGGGACCGAATCCGGATGCCTTCGATCCCGAGAATTTTTCGAAGGAAGCCGAAGCCGCACGGCCGATCAACGCCTGGAAACCGTTCGGCAATGGCCAGCGCGCCTGTATCGGCCGCGGCTTCGCCATGCACGAAGCCGCGCTGGCGCTCGGCATGATCCTGCAGCGCTTCAAGATTACCGACCACAAACGCTACCAGATGGTGCTGAAGGAAACGCTGACCATCAAACCCGACGGTTTCAAGATCAAGGTGCGCCCGCGCCACGATCATGAGCGCGGCGCCTATGCCGGACGCACGAGCGCAGCCGCTGCGGCCGCGCCGCTCGCGCCTGTCGCCACCGGTCGCGCGCGGCCCAGCCACAACACGCCGCTGCTGGTGCTCTATGGCTCCAATCTCGGCACCGCCGAGGAACTGGCGACGCGCGTCGCCGATCTCGCCGAAGTCAATGGCTTCGCCACCAAACTCGCGCCGCTGGATGACTTTGTCGGCAAGCTGCCGACCGAGGGCGGCGTGCTGATCTTCTGCGCGTCCTACAACGGCGCGGCGCCGGACAATGCGACGCAATTCGTCAACTGGCTCGGTACTGACCTGCCGAAGGACGCCTTTGCCAAGGTGCGCTACGCCGTGTTCGGCTGCGGCAACAGCGACTGGCTCGCCACCTATCAGTCGATCCCGCGTTACATCGACGACAAGCTGCGCGAACATGGTGCGACCAACGCCTATGTGCGCGGTGAAGGCGATGCGCGCGACGATCTCGACGGCCAGTTCGAGAACTGGTTTGCGAAACTGCGTCCGCTCGCGGTGAAGGAATTCGGCCTCGACACCGGGTTCGAGCGCAGCGCCGACGATGCACCGCTCTATCAGATCGAACCTGTCGCGCCGAGCGCGGTGAACACCGTCGTCGCCCTCGGCGGCGTGGTCCCGATGAAGGTGCTGGGCAACAGGGAATTACAGAACGGCGCGTCGGATCGCTCGACACGTCATATCGAGATCGAATTGCCCGCGGGAACGAGCTACCGGGTCGGCGACCACCTCAGCGTGGTGCCCCGCAACGATCCCGCTTTGGTCGACGCCGTCGCGCGCCGTTTCGGCTTCCTGCCGGACGACCAGATCCGGCTGCAGGTCGCGACGGGCCGTCGCGCGCAACTGCCGGTCGGCGACGTGGTCTCTGTCGGCCGATTGCTGACTGAGTTCGTCGAGCTGCAACAGGTCGCCACCCGCAAGCAGATCCAGATCATGGCGGAGAACACCCGCTGCCCGATGACCAAGCCGAAACTGCTCGGTTATGTCGGCGACGATCCCGCCGCAAGCGAGCGCTATCGCAGTGACATCCTTGCCAAACGCAAATCGGTGTTCGATCTCCTCGAAGAACATCCGGCCTGCGAATTGCCGTTCCACACCTATCTGGAAATGCTGTCGCTGCTGGCGCCGCGCTATTATTCGATCTCGTCGTCGCCGCAAGGCGAGACGTCACGCTGCAGCGTCACCACAGCCGTCGTTCAGGGCCCCGCGCATTCCGGCCGCGGCATCTATAAGGGCGTCTGCTCTAACTATCTCAGCGGCCGCCGCGCCGGCGATACCGTGCATGCGATCGTACGCGAGACCAAGGCCGGCTTCCGCCTGCCCGACGATCCCCTCGTGCCGCTCCTCATGATCGGACCGGGCACGGGTCTCGCGCCGTTCCGCGGCTTCCTGCAGGAACGCGCCGCACGCAAGGCGCAAGGCGCCGTGCTCGGTCCCGCGCTGCTGTTCTTCGGCTGCCGCCATCCCGATCAAGACTTTCTCTATGCCGAGGAGCTGAAGGGCTTCGCCGCCGATGGTATCTGTGAACTACACACCGCCTTCTCGCGCGGCGATGCACCGAAAACCTACGTGCAACACCTCATCACCCAGCAGAAGGACCGCGTCTGGGATCTGATTGAGCAGGGCGCCATTACTTATGTCTGCGGCGACGGCGGCAAGATGGAGCCGGATGTGAAAGCAGCGCTGATGGCGATCCAGCGCGAGCGCAGCGGCGGCGATGACGCTGCAGCGCTGACCTGGATCGACGACCTCGGCACACGTAATCGCTACGTGCTCGACGTCTGGGCCGGGAGCTAGCGAGAGGCTGATACCAGTTCCATTGTCACAATCGCTGTCACAAAAGCCCGCGCGCACTGTCACAATTGCCATATGCGCAATCTCTCATTAATCGCTGCGACGATTTGTTTGGCGCATGACGCGGTTGTCACTTTTTCGCAGGGACTTTCCGTGTCATATGTTTGACATGAGCCCACGTTCCGCCCGATCCCCCGAACCGATTGATGTCCCGTACGAGCCGCCACAGCTGGCGCGCGCGAACGGGATCGATATCTGTTACGACATCTTCGGATACTCGGATGCGGAACCGATGGTGATGATCATGGGCCTCGGCGCCCAGATGATTCACTGGGACGATGACTTCTGCCGCGAATTGGCCAGCAATGGCTTTCGCGTGATCCGCTTCGACAACCGCGACATCGGCCTGTCCTCCAAGATGGCCGGCGGCAAGCCGTTCACTCTGTACGAACTGGCCAAGCTGCGTTTTCTCGGTACGCCCGTCTCCGCCCCCTACAAGCTGAGCGACATGGCGACCGATGTGGTGGCCCTGCTCGACGTGCTGCGCATTCGCTCCGCGCATGTGGTTGGCGCCTCCATGGGCGGCATGATCGCGCAGGAAATGGCGATCACCTATCCGGAGCGCCTGCGCTCGCTGACCTCGATCATGTCGACCACGGGCAATCCGCGCCTGCCGCAGCCGAGCCGCGCGGTGTCACTGTTGCTGCTGAAGCCGCAGCCGACCGGCTATGAGGCGTTCCTCGAACGCTTCAAGCAGACCTGGCTGTTCCTGCGCGTCGGCAGTTTCCCCGACGACGAAGCCAGGGATCTCGACCGCGCCGAGCGGACCTATGCGCGCGGCCTGAGCCCGGCCGGCGTCGGCCGGCAACTCCGCGCCATCCTCGCTTCGGGCAGCCGTAAAGAGCGTCTCGCCACGGTCACCGCGCCGACGCTGGTGATCCACGGCAAGATCGATCCTCTGGTGCATCCGGCCGCCGGCCGCGACACGGCGGCGTCGATTCCCGGCGCCAAGCTGATGATGGTCGACCGGATGGGCCACGCTCTGCCGATCTCGATGTGGTCCCTGGTGATCGACGCCATCTCGCGGCATGCGCATGGGGCGAAACTGCAGCAGCCGCTGCAGGCCAACGCACGCCGCGCGGGCTAAGCGCCGCGCCTACTTCTTGTCCTTCGGCCGTGCAGCGCCGAGGCCGGCCATATTGGCGAACATCTCCTGGAAGCGCTCGCCCATCTTCGGATCGAACGAGAACCAGCTCTGCATGATCGACTCCGGCGAGAACTTGTCGATGTTGTCCATCATCTTTTTCTGCATCTGATCCATCATCGCCGACTGCATCGGCTGCACATCAGGCAGCCCCAGGAATTCGCGCGCCTCGAGCGGCGTGCAGTCCACGGTGACGATCACTTTCATTATCAGCTCCTGAGGCAAACCGGCCGCTCACGCGAACATGGCGACGCAGCGGCAGTATCGCCGCTGACGCCTGCCCGATGCAAGCGATGTGACATCTACATTGCAGTTGCGAGATGTCAGCCGAAACGCTCAGCCGCGAAGGCCTTGGGATCGGTGAACGGCGTGACGCCCGTCACCATGTCCGCAATCAGACGGCCGGTCACCGGCCCCAGCGTGAAGCCATGATGCTGGTGGCCGAAATCGAACCACAGGCCCTTGTGGCGCGGCGCCTTGCCGATCACCGGCAGCATGTCCGGCAGGCAGGGCCGCGCGCCCATCCAAGGCTTCGCCTCGACGGGATTGCCGAGCGGGAAGGTCTGCCGTGCGATCGGCAGCGCCCGCTCGATCTGCGCCGGCGTCGGCGGCGCATCGCGGAGCGCGAATTCGGCGCCGGTGGTCAGCCGGATGCCGCGATTCATCGGCGCCAGCAGATAGCCGCGATCGGCATCGAGAACCGGATGGCGCAGCACCGCATTGCCGGATGGCGCCAGATGGATGTGATAACCGCGCTTGCTCTTGAGCGGGATGTTGTAGCCGAGCGGCCGAAACACCTGATCCGACCATGGCCCGAGCGCGACCACGACATCGCGCGCGACCAGCGCCCCGTTCGGCCCGGCCACGCGCCATTTGCCGTCGCTTTGCTCCAGCGTACGCGCATCGGCAGCGATGAAACGGCCGCCCTTGCGGATGAACAGCGCGGCATAGGCTTTTGCGAGGCCGCCAGGATCTGGCACGAACCCCGGCGACGTCCAGTGAATGGCACCGGCAAAATCGGTGGACAGGTTCGGCTCCTGCTCCGCAATGGCGGCGGCGTCCAGAACGTCGCCCGGCACGCCATAAGCGCGATGGCGTTCGAGATCCGCGATGCCTTTCGCCAGCGTAGCCTCGGAGCGAAACGCGTTGATCCAACCCATCCGGCGCAGCAACTCCGGCACGCCGGCCTCCGCGATCAGGGCCTCGTGCTCGATCAGGCTGCGCTGGATCAGCGGCAGCGCCGCCATCGCACTGCGGAGTGCGCCCTCAGGCGACGAGTTCAGGAAATATCTGACGATCCATGGCAGCATGCCGGGCAGCGCGTTGAGATGATAGTGCACCTCCGGCGCGCGGTTCAGCGCATATTTAAACAGCTTGGTGAGGTCGCGCGGCAGCATATAGGGAAAAATCGAACAGCACTGGATCAGCCCGGCATTGCCATAGCTGGTTTCCTCGCCGGCCTTCTCATGCCGGTCGACCAGCACCACGTTGCGGCCGCGCGCCTGCAGATGCAGCGCCGCCGACACACCGACCATACCTGCGCCGAGCACAAGCACATCAGCCTTGAGTTCCGCCATTCCTGCTCCGAAATCTTGCCGTTCTGGCGGTCCTGTTAGCGCAGTGTCGTGACCGAATGATGCACGCACGCAATGCGTGGAATTGCTTATACCCGACCCTAGCAAGGATTGCGCCAGCCACTTCATTGTGCAGCGCATAGCTGACAAATGCTGCTTGCGCAGCGTGCAATCTCCGCCAACAATGTGACACTCGCTCAACTGTCGGGCGGCCGCGTGGTGATGCAATTGCGGCAATGCAATGGAGAAGCTCAGTATGTCGATCCGTCAGACGTTCATTGCCGCCGCTGCATCGCTGATCGCCTTTGCCACAGTTTCTGCCTCCGTACTGCCCGCCTCCGCACAAACGCTGCGCTATGCCAATCAGGGCGACCTGAAATCGCTCGATCCCTATACGCTGCGCGAGACCACGACGATCGCCCATCACGGCCAGGTCTATGAAGGCCTCGTCGGACGCGGCAAGGATCTGCAGATCATCCCGGCGCTTGCCGAGAGCTGGGAAACACCGGAGCCGACGCGCTGGCGCTTCCATCTGCGCAAGGGTGTCAAATTCCACAATGGCGACCCCTTCACCGCAGATGATGTCGTGTTCTCCGCCGACCGCGTCCGCGCCAAGGGCTCCGACTTCACGACGGTCATTCCGGCCGATGCCAAGGTGCTCAAGATCGACGACTACACCGTCGATTTCGTGCTGACCAAGCCCAATCCCATCCTGACGTCGCAATGGGACGTCTGGTACATCATGGACAAGAAATGGGCGGAGGCGAACAATGCCAACGCGCCGACGCCTGCCGCGGCGACCTCGCCAAGCTTCGCGTCGTTGAATGCGAATGGCACGGGCCCCTTCACCATCGAAAGCCATCAGCCGGGCGTGAAGACCGTCTTCAAGGTCAATCCGAACTGGTGGGGCAAGCCCGAGCATAATCTCAAGGAGATCATCTTCACGCCGATCGCCTCCGATGCCACCCGCGTCGCGGCGCTGCTGTCCGGCGAAGTCGACATCATCGAGCCGGTACCGGTGCAGGACATCGCGCGCGTCAATGGATCAGCCAATGCCGCCGTGATGGCCGGGCCGGAGCTGCGCACCATCTTCCTCGGCATGGACCAGATTCGCGACGAGCTTCTTTTCTCGAATATCAAGGGCAAGAACCCGTTCAAGGACATTCGCGTCCGCGAGGCCTTCTACAAGGCCATCGACATCGAACTGATCAAGAGCCGCGTCATGCGCGGCCTGTCGACACCGTCCGCTTTGATGATCGCGCCGCCGCTGTTCAAGCTCTCCGGCGACTTCACGCGGCCGAAATACGACGCCGACGGCGCCAAGAAACTGCTGGCCGATGCCGGCTATCCCGACGGCTTCGAAGTCGGCATGGATTGCCCGAACGATCGCTATGTCAACGACGCCGCGATCTGCCAGGCGGTGGTCGGCATGCTCGCGCGCATCGGGGTGAAGGTGATCCTGAACGCGCAGCCGAAGGCGCTGTATTTTGCCAAGGTGTTCAAGACCGGCGGCTTCAATACCTCATTCTATCTGCTCGGCTGGACACCGGGCACGCAGGATTCGCACAATGTGATGCATGACATCATGGGCTGCCGCGACGATCCCGCGAGCCCGCGCGGCGCCACCAATCTCGGCGGCTATTGCAACAAGCAGTTCGACGCCCTCACCGATCAGGTGCTGCAGGAGACCGACACTGCGAAGCGCGACCAGCTCATCAAACAGGCCTATGAGATTGCCGCCAAGGACTGGGCCTATATCCCGCTGCATCAGCAGGCGCTGGCCTGGGGCGTCTCCAAGAAGGTGAAGATCGTGCAGCGCCCCGACAACCAGGTGCTGCCATACTGGGCGGTGAAGTCGGAATAGGTTTGGCATCCGCGTGGAAGGCCAGGTCGCCCCGATCTCAGTCCTCATCCTGAGGAGCGGCGCCTTCGCCGCGTCTCGAAGGATGGTGGCCTGCATTATCTCATGGTTCGAGACGGCGCTGAAGAAGCGCCTCCTCACCATGAGGTCCCAGATGTTTCAATAACAGAAAGCGAAATAGCCCATGCTCGCTTTCATCCTGCGCCGCGCATTGCAGTCCATTGGTGTGATGATCGCCGTCGGCATCATCGCCTTCACCATGTTCCGCTTTGCCGGCGATCCGGTGAACCAGATGGTGGCCATCGACACCACGCCGGCGCAGCGCGCCGAGGTGCGCGCGTCGCTTGGTCTCGACGACCCCGTCCCGGTGCAATTCGCGCGCTACTTCATCAATGCCGTGCAGTTCAAGTTCGGCGTCTCCTACCAGTTTCGTCAGCCGGTCTCGGCGCTGCTGAAGGAGCGCATGCCGGCGACGCTGGAGCTCGCCACCTGCGCGACGGTGATCGCCATGGTGTTCGGCATCCTGATGGGGATCTATTCGGCGCTGCGGAAGGATTCGTTCTTCGCCAAGGTGCTGCAGGCGGTGTCGCTGATCGGCATCTCGCTGCCGACCTTCCTGATCGGCATTCTGCTGATCTATCTGTTCGCGGTGACCCTCGGCTGGCTGCCGTCCTTCGGGCGCGGCGACGTCGTGAAATTCGGCTGGTGGACCACCGGCCTGCTGACGATCTCCGGCCTGAAGGCGCTCATCATGCCATCGGTCACGCTCGGCCTGTTCCAGATGACGCTGATCATGCGTCTCGTCCGCGCCGAGATGCTGGAAGTGCTGCGCACCGACTATATCCGCTTCGCCCGCGCCCGCGGCCTGACCACGCGGGCGATCCATTTCGGCCATGCGCTGAAGAACACGCTGGTGCCGGTCATCACCGTCGCCGGGTTGCAATTCGGCTCGGTCATCGCCTTCGCCATCATTACCGAGACCGTGTTCCAGTGGCCGGGTATGGGGCTGCTATTCGTGCAGGCCGTGCAGAATGTCGATATCCCGATCATGGCGGCCTATCTCCTGGTGGTGTCGCTGATCTTCGTCACCATCAACCTGATCGTGGACATCCTCTACACCATCGTCGATCCGCGCCTGCGCGCGACGATCAACCGGCCGGCATGAGGGGGGGGAACGCATGACTCAAGCACGTTGCAACCTCATCCCTCGCGTTCGCGCAAGTTCTCTCAGTCTGTCGTCCCCGCGAAGGCGGGGACCCATAACCACGATAAACGTGATTGAAATGCTGCGGCGGCCACAGCGCATCACCGCGAATTCAGTGTGTATGGATCCCCGCCTTCGCGGGGATGACGTGGAGAGGTTGGGCGCTAATCCGCAAGCTACGATTTCGCGGAGTACCCGATGACCGACACCCCCATCCCCCGCACACCGTCCCTCCTCGCTCGCGCCATCGACAGCGACATCTTCTATTCGTTCCGCCGCTCGAAGCTCACAATGGTGGCGGCTGCGATCGTGTGCGTGCTGCTGATGATGGCGCTGTTTGCGCCTGTGCTGGTGGTGCAGAATCCGTTCGATCCGGCGCAGCTCGAACTGATCAACTCGCGCATCGCGCCGCTCTGGACGGCGGAAGGCCAGAGGCCGTTCCTGCTCGGCACTGACGAACAGGGCCGCGACATCTATTCGGCGATTCTTTACGGCATGCGGATCTCGCTGGTGGTTGGCGTGCTCGGCGTCAGTTTCGCCGCGGTGCTCGGCATCGGGCTCGGCCTGATCGCCGGCTATGTCGGCGGCGCCGTGGACAGCCTGATCATGCGCATCGCCGATGTGCAGCTCACTTTTCCGGCGATCCTGATCGCGCTCTTGATCGACGGCGTGGTGAAGTCGGCGCTCGGCAATCATCTGGATGCCTCGACCACGCTGATCGTGCTGGTGGTGGCCATCGGGCTGAGCTTCTGGGTGCAATATGCCCGCACCGTGCGCGGCTCGGTGATGGTGGAGAAGAACAAGGACTATGTCGCCGCGGCACAGCTGATCGGCCTGCCCGCGCGGGTGATCATGGTCCGCCATGTGCTGCCCAACACCATGGGGCCGATCCTGGTGATCGCCACCATCAATCTGGCGCTCGCCATCATCACCGAAGCGACGCTGTCGTTTCTCGGCTCCGGCATGCCGGACACGATGCCCTCGCTGGGCACGCTGATCCGCATCGGCAACAACTATCTGTTCTCGGGCGAATGGTGGGTGATCGCCTTCCCCGGACTCGCGCTCGCCTCGCTGATCCTGTCGATCAACCTGCTCGGCGACTGGCTGCGCGATGCGCTGAACCCGAAGCTGCAATGACGCCTCACCTCAAGCAGTACCCGATATGAGCGTTCCCGTTCTCTCCGTGCGCAACCTGCGCGTCGAATTCGCCAGCCGGCGCGGCGCGCTGCGTGCCATCGACGGCGCGTCCTTCGACATCGCCAAGGGTGAAGTGCTGGGCGTGGTCGGCGAATCCGGCGCCGGCAAGTCGGTGACGGGGCTCGCAGCCATCGGCCTGATCGATCCGCCCGGGCGCATCGCCGGCGGCGAGATCCTGCTGTCCGGATTGCGCATCGACAATCTGCCGGCGGAGGCGATGCGCCGGATTCGCGGCAAGCGCATCGCCATGATCTTTCAGGATCCGCTGACCAGCCTCAATCCGCTGTATCGGATTGGCGACCAGCTGGTGGAGACGATCCGCACCCATCTCAACATGAACGAGACGCAGGCACGCAAGCGCGCTGTGGATCTGCTCGCCGAGGTCGGCATTCCCGCCCCTGACAAGCGCGTCGATGCCTATCCGCATGAATTCTCCGGCGGTATGCGGCAGCGCGTGGTGATCGCGCTGGCGATCGCGGCCGAGCCCGAACTGATCATCGCGGACGAACCGACCACCGCGCTCGATGTCTCCGTGCAGGCGCAGATCATTGCGCTGATCAAACGGCTCGGCCGCGACCACGGCACCGCGGTGATGCTGGTCACCCACGACATGGGCGTGATCGCCGAGACATCTGACCGCGTCGCCGTGATGTATTCCGGGCGCATCGCCGAGATCGGACCGGTGCGCGACGTGGTGCAAAACCCGCTGCATCCCTATGCCAAGGGATTGATGGGCGCGATCCCGACACTGACCGGCGATGCCTCGCAGCGGCTGGTGCAGATTCCAGGCTCGATGCCGCGGCTGTCGGCCATTCCGCAGGGCTGTGCGTTTAATCCGCGCTGCAGTTTTGCGTTCGACCGCTGTCGTATCGAGCGGCCGGAGCCGATCGCTGTCGGCGCCCAGCAGGTCGCCTGTCATCTCTATGATCATGCCCATGCGGAGAGCGCGGCATGACGGCGCTGGTGCAGGCCCGCAATCTCAAACGCGCCTTCGATGTCTCGAAGCCCTGGCTGAACCGCGTCATCGAGCGCAGCCCGATGGAGTTTCTAAAAGCGGTCGACGGCGTCTCCTTCGAGATCAAACGCGGCGAGACCTTTGCGTTGGTCGGCGAATCCGGCTCGGGCAAGAGCACGGTGGCGCGGATGGTGGTCGGGCTGCTGCCGCCGACATCCGGCGACGTCATCATCGACGGCGTCTCGATGAGCGATCCCGGCCAGGCGGGCGCGCGAAGACTGCTGCGCAAGCGCATCCAGATGATCTTTCAGGATCCCTATGCGAGCCTCAATCCGCGGCTGCGCGTTGATGCGATCATCGCTGAACCGATCCGCGCCTTCGATCTCATTCAGGGCGAGCGCGACATTCGCGCCCGCATTGGCGAATTGCTGACGCTGGTGGGCCTGCATCCCGACGACGGGCAGAAATATCCGCATCAGTTCTCCGGCGGCCAGCGCCAGCGTATCGCGATTGCCCGCGCACTCGCATCGGAGGCCGAGTTCATCGTCTGCGACGAGCCGACCTCCGCGCTGGATGTCTCGGTGCAGGCGCAGATTCTCAACCTGATGCGCGAACTGCAGGACAAATTCGGCCTGACCTATCTGTTCATCAGCCATAACCTTGCCGTGGTCCGGCACATGGCTGACCGGATCGGCGTGATGTATCTCGGGCGAATCGTGGAGATTGCGGAAGGGCGCGAACTCTTCCGCGCGCCGCGCATGCCCTATACGCGCATGCTGCTGGGCGCTGTGCCGGATCTGGCCATGTCAGGCCGCGCACGCATCGCGGTCTCCGGCGAGATTCCGAATCCGATCGACCCGCCATCGGGCTGCACGTTTCATCCGCGCTGCCCGGAAGTGTTCGATCTCTGTCGCAAAGTCGTGCCGGATCTGGTCGACGGCGTCGCCTGTCATGCGGTCAACAAACTGATCGCGCCGCCAAGCGAAGCTGTCCCCGCCGCGCGGCGATAATTGCGATCAGCGCGCACCCAGATCAGGACGCCTGAAACGACAACGCGGCAGGCACCGCAGGGAATCGGCAACAGACCCCCACAGCACCCACCGCGAAATCATTCAGCCGAAATGTCGGCTGCAAGATCGGTCCGGCAAGATCACTGCGCATGAACGTCAGTGCGTCTTCGGACCCGATCCGATCAATCTTCTGCCGGCTCCTCGCCGTCACCGCCGTCTTCGTCGCGCTCGATGGGACCGGCGAGAATCTGCTCGGCGATCAGGCCGGAATTCTGCCGGATCGAGGCTTCGATCTTGGCGGTCATGTCCGGATTGGCTTTCAGGAAGGCCTTGGAATTCTCGCGGCCCTGGCCGAGGCGCTGGCTGTCATAGGAGAACCAGGCGCCGGACTTCTCGACGATGCCGGCCTTGACACCGAGATCGAGGATTTCGCCCATCTTGGACACGCCTTCGCCATACATGATGTCGAATTCGACCTGCTTGAACGGCGGCGCCAGCTTGTTCTTCACCACCTTGACGCGGGTCGAATTGCCGACCACTTCGTCGCGCTCCTTGATCGCGCCGATGCGGCGGATGTCGAGACGCACCGAAGCATAGAATTTCAGCGCATTGCCGCCGGTGGTGGTTTCCGGCGAGCCATACATCACACCGATCTTCATGCGGATCTGGTTGATGAAGATCACCATCGTATTGGATTTGTTGATCGAGGCAGTCAGCTTGCGCAGCGCCTGGCTCATCAGACGAGCCTGCAGGCCGGGCAGCGCGTCGCCCATTTCGCCTTCGAGTTCGGCGCGCGGCACCAGCGCTGCCACGGAGTCGATGATCAGCACGTCCACCGCGCCGGAGCGCACCAGCGTGTCGGCGATTTCCAGCGCCTGTTCGCCGTGATCCGGCTGCGAGATCAGGAGTTCATCGACATTGACGCCCAGCTTGCGGGCATAGACCGGGTCGAGCGCGTGTTCGGCGTCGATGAAGGCGCAGATGCCGCCCTTCTTCTGGGCTTCCGCGGCGCAATGCAGCGCCAAAGTCGTCTTGCCCGAGGATTCCGGTCCGTAAATCTCGATCACGCGGCCTTTCGGCAGACCGCCGACGCCGAGCGCGATATCGAGGCCGAGCGAGCCCGACGAAATCACCTCGATGTCCATCGACCGGTCGTTCTTGCCGAGCTTCATCACCGAGCCCTTGCCGAACTGGCGCTCGATCTGGGAGAGCGCGGCCGACAGGGCCTTGGTCTTATCCATGGAGGATCCTTCAACGATACGCAGGGCAGTCGGAGTGGTAGCCATTGATCTAGCTCCTTATGAAGGGATTCGCGACAGGACAAACGGCAAGCCCCAGGATGGCGGCGCTGTTCGGGTTGAAAATAATGTACCCTATCTGTTCTATGTTCGCAATATGTTCTTTTGAGAATTTGGGGTAGTGTCTCAGTTTGAATACTGAACTTTTTGCTTAGAGGCTGGCGCAGCATGGTTAATCAAACTCGTTGGCCAAACTCCAAAGGTCGTAAATCTGGAGCATAAAATCTTGGTACCGTTCAGCGGGATCTACCAGAACGCCATATCTGTCATATTTGTCTTCTTCGCTCATAGCAGCGCTCTCCAAGCTAAAATAACTTTAGTCGAAAGGTGGAGGCTGACAAATCAAGCCACTGCAATTTTCAAACTAGGCCACTAGGGGTCGAAACATGCCAGTACCCTGGGTACTGGCATGTTTTATCTTTCAGTGGCCTAATTTGAAAAGTCCGGGATATTTGGTTTCCGCATCGGAAGGCGCGATTTCACCCAACTGGCGTGGACCGCCGCTGTGCATCTCACTATGTGGGTAAGTGATCTCCCATAAAGCTCCGGAGACTGGGTCGCGAAAAAGCGTTTCCCACCCGCTCGCATCGTGTCCGATCTTTTCTAGCGCTGCGAGGGCTGCCGATATCTCTGCTTCGGTCATAGTAGCTCCAGGTACTGGCCTGTTTCCGACCCTAGTGGCCTAGTTTGAAGACGGCAGTGGCCTGATTTGGTTTTTGGCACAAAGTGCACAGGACTTTCCCTGAGGCAGGCATATAAATCGTTCCCTCAGATGAGGGAAACCACGTGTCAAAAGAACACCTTTATAGCGCCTTCATCATCGTGGCGGAGCTAATCCCGTCGCGATAGTCGCAACCCTCGTTTTCCTAAAGTAAGGCCACCCACTGAGGCGGCTTCTTTCACCCTGCTCGACGCTTTGCCTTCTTCAAAGATAGCTGCAAGCAGGCTTCCAAATCATCGAAGATGGCCGCCGACAGGTTGTCGGGAAACGCGGTACTGGCCAGTTCACGCTGCACTGGCCTGGTTCGAAAACGGCCGTGGCCTGACTGGGATTGACCGAGCCACTTTTGAACCTTCCTGCGCGTTTCCCGCACAACAGGATGTCCGCATCGCTCATGCGTTCAATCCGACATGGGAAGGTCACACGCCGTGAAGACGATCGCACTGCTCTCCGTCGCTGCCCTGTTGCTCGTCGAACTCAGTGGCGCGATGCCCAGGTCGAGCGTGGGTGGCCCGATGACCATCATGCTGATCATGGTTATCGCCATGCTGGCGGTGGGAATTCACGACGCCTGGACAAAGAAGCGCGGCCCGCTCGGATGGATCGCGAGCATTGTCGCGTCGGTCATCGGCGGCTTCGTGGCGGCGAGCCTGGTCGGCATGATCATGGACATGATCCGCCCGCACCTGCACCTGAACGGGTCGCTCGTATCCTCACAACATCCTCTGCTCTATATCTCGCTCGCGGGCATGGCGATCCTCACGGTGCTCGGATCATGGATCACGCTGCAGATCCCAGGCTGGCTCGTGAAGCGCAGCGAAGCACCCCGTAGCGGTGCATGAGGCGAGGCTCCCTTCTTTGAACCTTCGTGCAGCTTTCCTGCACAACAGGGGGTGAAGCCAGCGAGTAAAATCCGATGAACAGAAATCAGCGCATGGTCGTGGCAACAGCACTCTGCGTGATCGCAACCGTGCTGGCATTTACATTTCTCGTGTGGTCACACGGGCACATATCCAACGCCGCAAAATTTGTCGTCTTCTATACGAACACCGATTCCCGTTACCCCGGCCTCGTCAACTATTGGGGCATCTACATTCGACACGGTCTTGCCGGATACCTGCTCGGTCTGATTGCGCCTATCTGCCTTCTGGCGGTCGCAGCATTCGTTGCCCTGGGCAGGCCTTCATCGGGCGATCTGGGAACGTTGCCAAGGTAAGGCCGCCTCGGGGCGCGGCCTCTTTTGGTCAGTGCAGCGGTTGAACCGGCCGGACGCCCGGGTCACCCCAAGACAGGCAAGTCGGGTCGCACAAACTGCGAGCCGGCACACTCTGGACAGTTCCCTGCCACCACTTTAGAACGCTTCTAGCCAGGGAGCGTGGATGCCCAAGCCAAAGAAAACCGCCGCCGAACTTCAGAAGATCATTCGAGAAGCCGCCGCAATCGCCGGGCCATGGCCCAAGAACATGAGCGTGATCATCTATTCGCTGGATGACAGCTGGCGCGTCATCGTCAGCTACTCGGATCCGGCACAGACCCCCTTTCGCGACCGGTTGATGGAGATCTGCCGGGGCCTCGCCCATTTCTACGATCTGGACGAGCCAGCCTAGAGTCGCCCGGCGCCGCGCACCGGCCCATGTCACCTGTGCCTTATCCCGCGAGATGCGTTTCGCGCGTGGCGATCAGATCGCGAATCGGTTGCGCGATTGGCACCGGGCGATGGGTCTTCTGATCGGTATTGACCCAGACGATCTCGCCGGTGGCAAACAGATCGTCGGCTGCGCGCGCGAAGATGCCGAGTTCGAACACCAGACTGGAATTGCCGATTCGCGCCACGCGCGCGGCGACGTCCAGCTCCTGATCGAACAGGATCGGCGCCTTGTATTCGATCACCGATTTGACGACGTGAAAGTCGACGCCGCTCGCCTTGGCATCGGCAAACTGGTCATAGCCGAGCGCACGAAAATATTCGGTGATGGTCGTGTCGAAGTAAGTGAGATAGTGCGCGTTGAACACGACGCCCTGGCCGTCGATCTCGGAATAGCGCACCCGAAACGGGTGGAAGAACCAGAACCGGTCGCGTGACATGTGTCCCTCGCCTATGACGGCGGCTTCGTTCTCCGCCCTGATGCTCCCCTAGCCTCTCTCGCGCGGCGAAGCCAGCCGCCGCAGAAGGACGTCATGCCGCAACTCAGGTCTGCTTGATGGCCTTCAGCACAATGAAAATGTGCGACGCTGCGATGATCACCGACGCCAACATGAGTCCGAGATTGGCGCCGTGAACCTTCTCCGGTGCGAAGGTCGTCGCCGTCCAGATGATCAGGCGCACCGTCAGCATGAAGACGACCATGCCCCACAGTGCAATCCGCTTCGGCGCATCCCATGTCGGCTTGCCGTCGAAGCCCCACTGCATCGCGATGTGCTCACCTGCGATCCGCGGCTCGCCATAGAGGTTGCACCCGATCATCACGGCCAGAGCACATGCAAATACCCGACAACATGATGGCCCCTATGTGAAACCGCGGCCGGATGACGCCCGTATCTCATCCCATCATACCGCAACGATCATGGCGCCCGATACAATGGCCGCCTTCGATGACAACCCAGAGATGCATCACGGTTCCGAAAGCGGATCCCTGCACGCGCGACTGGCCGCGCAAAAAAACCGTTTATTTGCCGCAAATTTTGCACATTTCTATCGACGCACGGAACAAGTTAGTTTAGCGGTATCATTGTCTTACAGCAACCTCAGGTGCTGCAAGCCATTTACACGCGCGCCAGCTGTGGTCGTTTCCCGTGCCTCGATATTTCTTTCATATTATCGCCGAAAACACGTTCCTCGACGAAGAAGGGACGAGCTTCAAGGACGATCAGGAAGCGATGCTGCACGCACGTCAGCTCGCATCGGAGATGGTGCGCAGCCTAGGCGTCGTGAGGGGCGCGATCGTCGTCGAGAATGAAGACAGCGGCGGATTGTTCGAAGTGCCGCTGTCCTGGAGCAACTGACACAGGCGCATATGTCAGTGGCCGCGCGCAGGCTTCAGTCCATTTGCGCGCCCGGCGGCACGAGCCGCCGATGCCACGTCATGGCCTGATCAATTCGCAGCGCTGCCGGTCTTGGTGCGTGGCTGTTTAGCGGGTGCAGCCGCCTTCGGCGCATCGCTGCGCACATTGCCCCATGGATCGGCCGCGGCTTTGGTGTCGGGAATCTTGCGCAGCGACTCGCGATACGCCTTCTCGGTGATCGCGTCCTGCTCCTTCTCCTCCGCCGACTTGGACTTCACCTCCGGCATCAGGTTCATCATCTGCGCGGCGGCCGGGCCGGTCAAAAGCGCGAGCACTGCGACGACGCTGAATAGTTTGCTGGATCGTTTCATGGCACCAAAGCTCCGTGAATTTCGGAGGCGTTATACCACTGGCCATTCGGGCACGCCAAGCGCCTGACGCAAGGCACCCCGTCGTGCCTCACGCAGGTTGAAACCTTCGGAAACCGGGAAACCCGGGCGCTGCCTGGACTGGAGCCTAGTCGCCCAGCACTTTCTCCGCGGCCGTCACGATGCTGATGGTCGGGTGCGCCGCGCAATAGGTGCCGAACTTCTTGGCGTTCTCCACGAACACCTCGGTGTCGATGATCGCATCGTCCGAGTCGCCCTTGTACCAGCCGTCCATCCAGGTCAGCACCATCTTGATCTCGTCGGGACCGGATTCGACGAATTGCTTGCAGGACATGGTGGACAGATCGAGCACGACAGCCTGGGCCGGCGCGGCAGAGAACATGGCAGCGACAGTCAGAAACGCGCAGGCGAATTTCATCATGGTCCCCTTCCCCGAAAATGACGCCGGCCGATGGTTGGCTGAGCGTCCAACGGCCCGACGGTATCATGGAGTTCATTTCCTTGATTTGATATTTTTATGAAATCTTCTGATCCTCCAGAACTTCACGAAGGATGAACAGGCGGGTCCGGATTTCCAGGATCGGCTTTATCGGCCGGCAAGATCGCGGTGCTAGACGTGGCGCATGCAGACGATGCGGACGACAATCATGATCGAGAAACGAACGGCTCCACGACACCGGGTTCTGAAGCGCGGCACGCTGGCCTTTGGCGGCGGCGGTATCGATTGCACCGTCCGCAACCTCTCGGCCTCCGGCGCGCGGGTCGATATCGCAAGCCCGCTCGGCCTGCCGCAAAATTTCATGCTGGTGATCGAGGCGGATCACTTCATCCGCCGCTGCCGGCCGGTCTGGAATAACGACCGCCAGCTTGGCGTGGCGTTCGAGTAGGCGCCCGTCAGTAGCGCCCGCGGCCGCCATAGTTGCCGCCGCCGTAACCGCCATAGCCTCCACCGCCGTAATAGACGCGCGGTACCGGCTCATAATAGACCGGCGGCGCACGGCGGATGATGACCTCTTCCTCCACGATCTCGCGGCCGCGCCGCGGTGGTGGCGATGGCTTGTCGGCGCGCTTCTTCGTGGGCTCGGTGGTTTTCTCCGCTTTCTTCGATGCAGGCGCTGCTGCGGGCGGCGTGCCGCACGGGCATGTCGGGCCCGGTCCGGCCAATGCGACATTGGTCGGCGCGTTCGCTACCGCATCCGGCACCGGCTTGTTGCGCGTGCGCTCCTCGAGCTTCTGCGCGGTCGATGTCAGATCGCTGTCGGGATATTTCGCCAGGAAGTCGCGATAGGACGGCGCGGTGTTGGTGATGACGGCGTTATTCCACGCCACCATCTTGTAGTGACGGTCGAGCCATTCTTTCGCCTGCGGGCCGAGCGGCGGCTCGGCATAGAGGCCGACAAAGGCCTCATAGGCTTCCACCGAACCGTCCGACACGATCAGATTGTTGGCGTCCTGCACCGGCTTGCCCTGCAGCTCCTTGCGCCATTGATCGACGGTCTTCTTGGTCACGGCGGGCTTGGCGCCGGCATCAGTGCCAAAGAAGCGAAAATCATTGACCAGCGACGAGCTCTCCCACGGCGTTTGCCGCCCTTCGGTGGCCTGATTGACCGACAGCCGCACGCGCTTGAACGCATCCTCGATCGGCAGGCCCGGCTCGCGGCCGGCCTTCAGCAGCGCCGTCGTATAGGGGCTGTTGCCGTCCTTGCCGTCTTCGGCTTCGGCGCCAGGCGATGTTGAAAATGACAGCAGTGTGCCGGGCGTGCCGAATTTCACGTCGACCTGGGCAAGCCCGCGGCCGGTGGTCTTGCTGATGGCCGGAAACGGATTGTTGCGGCAGGCATCGAGCAGGATGATGCGGCTCTTGCTCGGCACGGATGTCAGCGTGTTCAGGATGTCGTTGAGGCGCACCGCCTGCAGCGGAATATCGGCTTCGCGCTTCGGATCGATATCGACCGGCACCAGATAGTTCTCGCCGTCGATCTGCAAACCGTGGCCGGCATAGAACACCAGCGCCACCGTGTCGGGCCCCTTGGCGGACACATTGGCGGCGAAGCCGGCGATCCTGGCGCGCAGATCGGTCTGCGACAGGTCCGTGGCCGACTGCACCTCGAAGCCGGCATCGCCGAGCATCTGCGCCATGGCCTTGGCGTCATTGACCGGATTGGGGAGCGGCGCGATGGACCGATAGGAGGACTGCCCGATCACCAGCGCCAGACGACTCTCCGCCCATGCGGCTTGCGAGCCGAGCATTACCGTCGCTGCAACGATCGCGCTGCGAATGACAGGACGAACCATCGAACAGTCTCCCCGGCCTGGGCCAGCTCGCGCGACGGATAATTCCCCGCCTGATTCAACTGAAATCAGGATGGCCGCACGCCAACAATGCGACGGCCTGCCGCTGCCCAATTTGGTCGCTGTCAACGCAAGCACGGTTCACGGGAACCGCGTGCGACATATGCAGTCGAAGATTACTTTTTCTTCGCTGCCGTTGTAGGCGCGGGAGCAGGAGCGACGCCGCCCCATGGATCGTATTTTTCCTTGGGAGTCGGAACGCGCTCCAAGGCGGCCTTGTACGCCTTCTCGTCGATCTTCGGCTTTTCGGGCCCAGGCGCATGATCGGCGCCGCCGCGCTTGCCGCCCATCTGCGCTGTCGCCGGCGCAGCCAGAAGCGCCACTGCCGCGATCGCCAATACCAATGCTCTCATCATGCGTCCCTCCGGCGCCTTGATAGCCTGACGTGCAGGCCATTTTCCAGCCCCAACATGGCGAGGCCGCGACCATCGACCGCAGGTCCGCCCGTCCTGGGAAACGAGCGAATACTCCGGCACTCGCCACCCCGGCCGACCCATATCCGCTGAAAACACAGGCTTTTCAGCGACCGTTTGGTGAACGATCGGTTGCACATTCCCGTCAAATTTCGTGTCCGGAAAAACCGGATCTTGGAATGTTTCGCCTAGTCTCCGCAGACAGCAATGGAGAAGCGGCCTGCGCCGCCTTCCTTGCGACGGGGATCGGGGACGTGGTCGACATTGCAAACCCAGCCGGCATGCATGGCAGCAGAGCAACGGGCGCCGGGATGACCGCGACGAACCGCCCAGCGTCTGCGCCCGATGCGCTTGCGCCGCTCGCAGCAATCGCGCCCGAGCCATGGCGCGCGCTCGCGCAGCAGGCCATCGAGCCGAACGGCTATTACCTCGCCGACTGGGAACTGGCCGTCAATGCATCCGCGCGCGGCCGCACCGATGTCGCCGCGCTCAGCGCCTGGATGAGCGACACCGGAATGCCCCGCTTGATCGGGCTGCTGCCGGTGATCACGGCGCGGCGCGCTTATCGCATTCCGCTCCCGGCACTGGTCAGCGCCGATCCCTATGGCACGCTCTCGACGCCGCTGCTCGATCGCGACATGGCATCGGACGCCGTGACGCGCCTGCTGGAGCAGGCCCGCAAGGCCGGCGCGCATGCGCTGATCCTCGAGAACGTCTCGCTCGACGGCGCCGCAATGCAGGCGATCCGCAAGTCGCTCGCCATGCAGGATCTTGCGCCGCGCATCCTGCAATCGCACGCCCGCGCCTGCCTCGATGCCACGCGCGATGCCGAGGATCTGCTGCGCGATGCGCTCGGCGCGAAGAAGCTGAAAGAACTGCGCCGCCAGCGCAATCGTCTCGTCGAACATGGCGATGTGACATTCGAGATCGCGCGCACGCCGGCGGAAATCGCTGCGACCATCGACACGTTCCTGACGCTGGAAGCGAGTGGATGGAAGGGCAAACGCGGCACCGCCCTGATGCAGGATGCCGGCGACAATGCCTTCATCCGCAGCGCCACCAAGGCGCTCGCCGAACAGGGCCAATGCGAGATCGTCACGCTGCGCGCCGGCGACACGGCGGTCGCCTCCGGTGTGCTGCTCAGACATCTCGATCGTGCCTTCTACTTCAAGCTTGGCGTCGACGAGCGCTTCGCCAAACTGTCCCCCGGCGTGCAACTCACGCTCGACGTGACGCGGCATCTCTGCGCCGATCCCGTGATTGCAAGCGCCGACTCCACGGCCAATGCCGGCCACCCGATGATCGACCCGATCTGGCGCGGCCGCCTTGCCATCGGCGACGTGCTGATTCCGCTGCGCAAGCACGATCCGCTGGTATCGCTGATCCACGGCGCACTCACCTTGCGTCGCTCGATCCGCGAGCCGCTGCGGCACGTCGCCCGCTCCATCCGCAACCGCCTCCGATAGATATCCAGGGGTTCAACCATGAACGCTGCAACTGACGTCGCGCCGGTGATCTCGGCCGCCAATCAATCGCTCAAGAACGATTTTCCGCTGAAGCCGTTCGCCATCAAGCACAAGCTTGCCGGACATCCGCTGCTGACGCTGCAGCGTATCGCGCAGCTCGCATCCGAACTGCCGCGCGATCTCATCGAATACAATTCGGGAAAGGTCGCGATCAGCCAGGACCCCGACGCGATCCCGTCGGTGGATCTCGACCCGGTCGAAGTGGTCAAGCGCATCGAGACCGCTGGTGCGTGGATGGTGCTGAAGCGGATCGAGAACTCGCCGGAGTATCGCCAACTGCTCGAAGACACGTTGCTGTCGGTGGCGCGCGCCCGCGGCTTCAACAGCCTGCTCGATGCCGGCTTCGAACAGCTCGAAGGCTTCCTGTTCGTGTCGTCGCCGAATTCGACCACACCGTTCCATCTCGACAGCGAGGATAACTTCTTCGTCCAGATCCACGGCGAGAAGTTCTTCACGATCTATGACAACAAGGACCGTGCTATCGTCTCCGACGACGAGATCGAGCGCTCGATGACCAAGCACCGCAATCTCAAATTCGACGACAGTTTCGCACCGCGCGCCGTCGAGTTTCACATGTTCGATGGCGATGGCTGCTACGTGCCCTATCAGTGGCCGCACTGGGTGCGCACGGCCGGATCGTTCTCGATCTCGATGGCAATCACCTGGAAGACCAAGGAAGTGCGCCGCATCAACGACCTGCACTTCTTCAACTCGATGCTGCGCGGCATCGGCTTGCCGCAGAAGCCGCCCGGCCAGCAGCCGATACTGGATACGCTGAAGCTGGCCTTCTACCGGACCGTCACCACGGTGATCAAACCGCTGCGCAGCTCACTGGCCATGCGTAAACTGCTGCGCCGCATCGCGCTCGGCAAGAAGGCGAATTACTATCTGAAGGGCGCGTAAGCGCGCGCCCTTACTCGGCCGCCTCCGCGTTCACTTCCGCCGAGACCTGACGGATCGCGCGCGCGAGCTTCTCCGCATCCTGCGCACCGGACACCGCATATTTGCCGGCGAATACGAAAGTCGGCACGCCGGAAATGCCCTTGTCGGCGGCTTCCTTGGCGTTGCCTGAGATCAGCGCGACGTCCTCATCAGTGGCGAGGCGCTTGCGGATATCGTCCGCATCGAGCCCGACATCGGCCGCAGCCTGCACCAGCGTCTCACTCTGCGTGAGATCTCCGCCATCGCGGAAATACAATTCCATCAGGCGCTGTTTGACCTCGGCCGACTTGCCGGAGGCTTCGGCCCAATGGATCAGCCGGTGGCAATCGATGGTGTTCGGCTGGCGCTTTACGCTGTCCGGCCGGTAGGTCAGGCCCTCCTGCTCGGCCGCATCGACGACACGGCCGGCGATGCCTTTGTAGGCTTCGACAGAACCGAATTTGGTCTCCAGATAGGTCGAGCGATCAATGCCCTCGCGCGGGATCCACGGATTGAGGAAGAACGGCCGCCAATTGACATGCACCGGCACGTCGGGGACCAGCGCCAGCGCATTCTCGATCCGGCGCTTGCCGATATAGCACCACGGGCACACGACGTCGGAGACGATATCGATCTGAAGCGGCTTGATGGTGCTCATGGGCGGGCTCCCTGTATTTGTTCCGCCCACAAATAGGCGTCGTGGACATCGCGGACAAGGCCGTTAGGTCCCGTTTGAAGCGATCTCCCGGAGCCTGTTCGCCGTGACGTCATCCGCCGGAAAGAACGTCTCGATGGCGATTTCCGACAGGGTGATATCCAGCGGCGTACCGAAGGTCATGGTCGTCGACATGAAGCTCAGCACATCGTCGCCCAGCCTCATCCGGAACGGCACCACAACGCTGTCAGCCGCGATCGGCGCCGACCGCGCCGGTACCGGATAGGTCTTCAATTCCTGATACAGTTTGAGCAAGTCAGGATCGGCGGTTGCCTCGCATTGCCGGTGCAGGCGCTCCAGCAGATGCGCGCACCATTCACCAAGATTGACGGTGCGCGGGGCCAACGCCTCCGGATGAAAGCTCAGCCGCAGCACATTGAAGGGCTGCCCGAGCAAGCGCGGCGCGATGCCTTCCAGCAGCGGCATCACCATTCGGTTGGCGGACACGAGATTCCAGTGCCGATCGACCGCCAGCGCCGGATTGGGCTCATGGGCCTTCAGCACGAGGTCAATGGCCTGTCGCGCTGAATTCAGCGCGGGATCGTCCAGCGCACGCTGCGGAAAGGCCGGTGCGAAGCCAGCAGCCACCAGCAAGACATTGCGCTCTCGCAGCGGCACGTCGAGCCGCTCGGCCAGCCGCAACACCATCTCGCGCGACGGCGAGGCGCGGCCGGTCTCCAGGAAACTCAGATGACGCGTGGAAATCTCGGCATCGCCGGCCAGATCCAGCTGGCTCAGGCGGCGGCGCTGCCGCCATTCGCGCAAATGATGGCCGATCCCAGCGGGCCGGGATGTTGCGGAGGACGCTGCAAGCTGTGTGTTCATGGCAAAAAGCTAACACGCGAATTTCGCAGCTTCCATGACCTCACAGGTAATCGATTTGGCTCCGCGGCGCCGTCATGGTCGGGACATCCACAACGACCAACCGAAGGACAACGACCATGATCAATCCCTCTCTCCTGCTCCGCCGCGCCATCCAGATCGACGCTGTCGTCAGCGGCGCCATGGCGCTGCTGCTGACCTTTGCCGCGGCCATGCTGGCGCCGCTGCTGCATCTGCCTGAAGCACTGCTGCTGGAATCCGGTCTGTTTCTGATCGCCTATGCGGCGCTGGTCGGCTGGCTCGGCACCCGCGCGACCATGCCGAAGCTGCTGGTGCTGGTGATCATCGTCGGCAATGCCCTGTGGACTCTGGGCAGCATCGGCCTGCTGTTCTCGGGCGCGGTGACGCCGAACCTGCTCGGCCAGATTTTCGTGGCCGCGCAGGCGATCGCAGTCGGTGTGTTTGCGGAGCTGCAATATATCGGGCTGCGCCGGAGCGCAGCGGCACAGGCGGCTTAAGCCGCCTTGCTCCTGGCGTTGCCGGCCTTTGCCTTGCTGGCCTTGGCCGACCTGTTAGTTGACTTGGCCTTAACAGACTTGGCCTTGGTCGCTGCGGAGGTCTTCTTCGCGGCGGCCTTGGTCGTTTTGGCTTTGCCCGAAGCCGCTTTGCCCGAAGACTTGGCCTTCTTGGCCTTATCTTTAGCCCTCTTGGCCTTCGCCTTTTCTTCCTTCTTCAGCGCCTTACGCTCGGCCTTCTCCTTGGCCTTGAGCTTCTCGGCACGTGCCTCGGCGCGCTTCTTCTTCCGCTTCTTCTCGCAGGAATCGCATTTGCAGCCGATCGGCTTCAGGTATTCCTTGAAATACTCCGTGCCGTAATCGTAGTTGATCTCTTCGCCCGGCTCGATCTTCTTGATCGAGCGGATGATGATCTTCTTCTTCGCCGCATTGACGTCGGACTCGGCGTTCGGCTTGCAGGCGTGGTTGATATAGCGCGCAATGTTCTTGCGGATCGAACCATCGACGGTCCAGCGCTTGCTGATCTGGAACAGATACTTGTTCTCGATCGCGTCGTGCTTCTCGTTCTTCGAATCCAGCAGGGGCCCGAAGTATTGGACGATCTTGACGCCCTTCTTGATCGGCTGGGTGGCGAAAAGACCGAGACCTGTTTTGGAACGGCCGATGCGATATGGCTTAGCGGAAGTCGAGGCGGGCATGGGATGAGGAACTGACGCTGCTGGAGACAAAATGAAGGCTGACCAAGCTGTCTAGCGCGATTCAACCAGCCCTGTCAGCCGCTTCCGTTGAACCTTCCCCAGCTTGTGAGCGTCAAAGCAGCACCTTTCCCGTGCTGGATGCCCTTGAATGCCCCGCCTGCCCGCCCTCGCCGCCGCCCTAACGATCCTGCTTGGCGCCACGTCGCTCGCCGCAGCCGACAATATCGGCAGCCTCTACAGCTCCGTGGCCGACAGGGATTGCCGCGGCGTCTCCAACTTCAAGATCGATGGCGACGACTATGCGCGAGAACAGGTCTGCAAGGGCCCCGCAGGCCTCGTCGTGTTCAAGAACGAAGATGACCTCCGCGAAACCATTTCGGCCGGCACCACGGCTGCGGCCGCCAACAGCGAGCCCGCAGCGTCGCAGGGCTTCAGCCCGTTCAATTCGACGACCAATACCATCGAATGGCGCACCATCGCCGGCAAACCATTCGCCATGATCCAGCGCTGGCACATCGCCGATAACGATGATCCCGAGAAAAATGGCCGGCCAAAATCCAAACAGATGCTGGTGGTCACGCGGTTGCCGCCGGGCGCCGTGTGCCATGTCGCCTATATCGACGTGACGGCCAATCCGGAGGCCAACGAGCTGGCCCGCAAAGCCGCTGACGAACTCGCCCGCGGCTTCGATTGCAAGACGGACAAGGTCAGCGTGATCGGCATCGGCGGCCGGGCTACGGCACTGGCGATGGCATCGCGCAATATCCCGGGCCCGGCCAAGTAGGTTCAGATCGATCGTGCGGTCAAAGTTTCGGTATTTTCGCGGCGTCGATCACCGCCGTCCATCGCGCGATTTCCGACGTGACCAATTCACGCATTTCCGGCGGCGTGCTTCCCCGCACCTCGCCACCGATCGCCGCTTCCAGCCGCGCCCTGATCCCCGGGTCGGCCAGAGACTTCAGAACGGCCGCGTTGAGTTGGGCGATGATCGCCGGCGGAGTGCCCTTCGGCGCCAGCAGCCCGGCCCACGTCCTGACATCGAACCCCTTCAGACCTGCCTCGCCGGCCGATGGAACATTCGGCAGCAAAGCACTCCGGGTCGATGATGTGACGGCGAGGCCGCGCACCGCACCACTCTCGATCTGTGGCGCAACAAGCACGCTGGTGCCAACGATCACGGGCACATCGCCCGCGAGCAACGCGGTAATCGCCTGAGAGTCGCCGCGGTAGGGCACGTGCAACACGTCGATGCCGGCTGCTGCTTTCAACAATTCGCCAGCAAGGTGATGCGTGCTGCCGAAGCCGACCGATCCGAAGCTCAACGATCCCGGCTTGGCCTTTGCGAGCGCGATGAGCTCTCCCAGCGTCTTTGCTTCATAGTCGCTGCGGGTCGCGACGACGAGCGCGTAATAGACGATCGTGGAGATCATCTCGAAACTATCGACGGGTTGATAGGACAGCGACTTGTAAAGCCCTGCAGAAATCGCATGGCCCCCGGTCACAAGGCCGAGCGTGTATCCGTCAGGCGCGGCCTTAGCGACCGCGTCCGATGCGAGATTGCCACCTGCACCAGGCTTCGCTTCGACGATGACGGTCTCATTAAGCTGTTTCGCCAGCCCGTCGGCAACGACGCGAGAGAGCGTGTCCGCCGCCCCACCCGATGCGAAACCGTGAACGATACGAATGACACGATTTGGGTAGGCTTGCGCTGAGGCGCCAGGCACGTCGATCGACGAGACTATAAATACAGACACCGCGAGGCATGCGAGAACTCTGCCCCGAATAGATTTCGACAGCTGGCTCATTATTTCCTCCCCTTTTATCTCTTCAGCACTGATCGCCGAGGTGCCGATCTGTCGCTTCATGGCGGCGACTTTGTCGGCAGCGATGTCATGTCGCCTTGCGTTTGAACTCCGCGAGCTCCGGCGATGGAGCCGGCCCCCAGATATCTCGGGGGAGACCTACCCAGACCTTGGGGCGCTGCGGACGATCCCGGTGCCATGGGCGTGGCTCGAAATAGCCAAGCTCTTCGTCGATCATCTGATCGAGATCGAAGAACAATTCGATGAGATGGCCATCGGGGTCGCGGTGATAGATCGCAACATTGTGGCCCGGGCCATGACGCACCGGCCCCCACAGGATCTGCATCTTCTTGCGCCCGAGCAGGTCGCAGGCGCGATGCATGTGCGAGGCATCACGGAGCTCGAACGCCGCGTGATGCAATCGCCGACCTGGGCCGCGCGCGAAATTGACGGAGTGATGATCAAAACCACACCGCATGAAGACGAAGGCGTCGTCGATCCAGTCCGACACCCGGAAATTCAGCACGTCACCATAAAATTTCGACGCCTTCAGCGGGTCTTGCGTGTAGAGCGCGATATGGCCGAGGCGGTCGGCTGCAATGCCGCCGACAGGCTGCTCCGCGACAGCGAATGTCGGCCCCGCAACCAGTTCGATCTCCATTTCCTCAAAGTCGCGGAACAGCACCGAACGGGACACACCAGGGAGCGGATCGGACTGGATCTCGGCTGCAATTCCAGCACGCGACAGTGTTGCCACGAGGTCGGCGAAATCCAGATCAGGCGCCACCTCGAAGGTCAATCGCCGACAGGCCGCCTGATCGCCACGATGCAGGACGACGGCGAGCTCGTCCGAGTCGGAAGCTAGCGATGCGCGACTGGCGTCACGCGTCACCACACCGAGTCCGACCACCGTTTGATAGTAGTCGATCTGCCTGTCGATATCAGGCGTAACGAACGTCACATGCCTGATGCGTTTTACCTTGATCATGTGGTCCTCCGTATCTCGTTCTAGACCAATAGCCGTTCGCCTACGGGGTCATGATGATCTTGCCGAGTGCGCCTCCGGACTCCAGCAGCGTGTGCGCCTGCCGGACCTCGGATAATTTCAGCCGCGCGGAGATTGCGGGCTTGATCTCCCCGCGCCCAAGCAGCGAGATCAACTTCCCCATGATGGCGCGGCGCGCATCGCGGTCATGGTCGTAGATGTGAAAGGAGAAACAGCGGACAGCCGGACAGACGTCGAGATACTTCCGCATCTCTCCCATCAGGTTTTCTTCGGGAAGGCCGGCGAAGGCGTTGTAGGAAACCAGCGTTCCCCATTTGCCGAGCACGCCGAGATAGGAGACGAATTCGGGACCGCAAACATGGTCGAGCACGAGGCCGACACCGCTCCCCTCGGTCAATTCGCGCGTCCGCGCGACGACGTCCTCGTCACGATAGAAGATCACGTGATCCGCACCGTTGGATTTCGCGAATTGGGCTTTTTCCGTCGTGCTGACCGTACCGATCACCGTCATGCCTGCCAGCTTCGCCAATTGCACGATCGACGTGCCGACACCGCCAGCAGCACCAATCACAAGCACACTGCCTGCGGGATTACGCCCACCGCATTCATGCAGCAGCGCCCAGGCCACTTGATAGTTGGCAAGACAGACGGCGTCCTGAAGATCGACGGCATCAGGCAACAGATGAATGGCATCGGCCGGCGCCACCACATATTCGGCGTAACAGCCGCCGCGCTGTGACAGATCGCGGGCGCTCAGCAAAACCTTCTGCCCGACCGAGATGCCGACAACACCGTGACCGACCGCGGAGATGCGCCCGGCGACATCATTCCCCGGATTGGCCGGCAGTAGCGGCATCCATTTGTAGACGCCGCGCCGGATCAGGGCGTCCGGCTGGCCGACGCCAAAAGCCTCAGCCTTGATCTGCACCTCTTTCGGGCCCGGAGCCGGAATGGCGACATCGACATAATCGAGCGCGTCGGGACCACCGGGACGATGAACCAGCACAGCCTTCATGAATCCACCCTGCAGAACTTATTTTCGAAAATATGTCTTATTACGAAAATTATTGCAATAGCGGTCATGCGCCGGCATTCTGCAACCAGCCGGCGCCATCAGCCGGCGGAATCTGAGGTCCATTCCATGACTGCTTCGGCCGTCAAATCGCGCAAAGAATTCGGCAAAACACTCGCAGTCGATATCACGCACCGACTGCGTCAGGATATCGTCGCTTGCCGGCTCAAGCCTGGCGAACCGCTAAAATTCGATGCCTTGAAGCTCGCTTTCGGCGCAAGCTTCACGACCCTGCGCGAGGCGCTGACGTCGCTGACGGCGGACGGCTTGGTCGTTGCCGAGGAGCAGCGCGGCTTTCGCGTGGCGCCCGTTACGAGCGACGACCTGATCGACATCACCCAGACCCGGATCCTGATCGAGATCGAACTGCTCAGCCGCTCCATCGCAAATGGCGGAGATGACTGGGAAATAGCGGTTATGTCGACCCTGCACAGGCTGGGGCGCATTGAGGAAAGGCTTCCCGGTAATCACGTCGAGAATCCGGAATGGCAGATCGCCCATCGCCAGTTTCACGAGGCGCTGGTGTCGTGCGGGCGCTCCCCGACGTTGTTCGGCATTCGGGCTTCGCTGTTCGAGCGCGCCGAACGCTATCGAAACCTGTCCGCTATGTTTCGCCCCCAACCACGCGACAAGGTCGGTGAGCATCGCGCCATTATGCAGGCCGCGATCGCCCGCGACACGGCACTGGCCACATCCCTGATCGACCGGCACATCCGCAGCACCTCCGACAATGTCGTGAAATACGCGTCTCATCTGCTGACTGAATCCTGAGACGGCATCGCCGGCTAGTCGGCGAAGAAACAGACGGCAGGCCCAACATCCCACGTTGAAAGTCGCCGCAGGTGCCGCAGCCCTCTTGTCAGGCATCATTTTCGAAAATATAATAAACTTACGAAATTTCGACATCAGGGATTACATTGGAAGGCCTCATCATGAAGCTCTTGTCTTTCAGCCATCAGCAGCGCGAGAGCTGGGGAGCCGTCGTCAACGACGCGATCGTCGATCTCGGCAAGGCGCTCCCGCACTATCCGACGCTCGCCGATTTCATCGCCAGCCCCGACTTCGCCAAGCGCGACCAGATCGTTGACGGACACAAGCCGGACCTGAAGCTCTCGGACATCAGCTACCTGCCGGTGATCCCCCGCCCCGAAAAGATCGTCTGCGCGGTGCGCAACTATCTCGACCACCACAAGGAAGCGGTGGCTCATGGCATGGACCGCCAGATCACCGAATTCCCGCCGATCTTTCTGCGGGTCTGGCGCTCACAGGTTGGCCACAACCAGCCGGTGATCCGGCCGAAAGTCTCCACACATCTGGACTGGGAAGGTGAACTCGCTGTCGTGATCGGCAAAGGCGGCCGACACATTCCCGAAAGCGAGGCAATGAACCACATCGCGGGCTATTCGATCTACAACGACGTCAGCGTCCGCGATTATCAGCGACACGCGCAGCAGATCGCGGCCGGCAAGAATTTCGTCGGCACCGGACCGTTCGGCCCGTGGCTGGTGACCACCGATGAAGTGCCGGATCCCACCAAGCTCAAGCTCGAAACCCGCGTGAATGGTGACATCGTCCAATCCTCGGACACATCCTTTTTGATCTTCTCGATTCCCCGGCTGATCAACTACGCGTCGGAAATCTTCGACCTCGTCCCGGGTGACGTCATTGCAACGGGAACGCCTGCCGGCGTCGGCTTTACGCGCAAGCCTCCAATCTTCCTGAAGGCCGGCGACGTCGTCGAAGTCGAGATCGAGAAACTCGGCATCCTCAGCAATCCCGTCATCGACGAGTAGTCAGTGGACGGCTTCCTCACAACGCTCGCAAAACACGGACTGGGTCAGCCATGACATCCTATGACATTCGCAAGACCCAGATTTCCGTCGAGACGGTCTGGCACGAACGTGGGCCGCGTCTCTCGCAGCCGCTCCATGTCGGCACGGCGCTTGCGATCATCCGCAATCCTTTTGCTGGTCGCTACGAGCCCGACCTGATGGCCTTCCAGGCCGAACTACGCGAACTTGGACGCACACTTGCGGCCGAACTCGTTCAGGCGCTCGGCGGCAAGGACAAGATCGAAGCCTACGGCAAGGGCATGATCGTCGGTGAAGATGGCGAGCTCGAACATGCAGCGGTGTGGCATGAGGCCGGCGGCTGGGCGATGCGCGAGATTCTCGGCCAGCCCAAAGCCATCGTGCCGGCCGCGAAGACCGTCGGCGGGATCGGCACACGGTTGATGGTCCCGCTCGGCCATATCGAAGCGGCCTATGTCCGCAGTCATTTCAGCACTGCTGAAATGACCATCTGGGATGGCCCGCGCCGCGATGAGATCGCCTTCGGCCTGGTGATGGCCACCGGCGGAAGACCGCATGCACGTATTGGCGGGCTGGCCGCGTCCGATATCTCGGTGCATGACGGACAGCGATAGCTACCGCAAACAGCGCCTGCACACGACGCAGGCGCTTCGCAAAGAGTTTCGCTACTTCGGCGTCTCCATCGCCCTGGCGACGGTGATCTTCAACATCTCGACGAACAGCTTCTCTGCGTCGGTGCCATCAGGCAAGCGGCGCAGGATATCAGTGAGCCGGCCATCGAGGGTCAGCATGGTGAAACCATGCACCAGCGACCACGTCCGCGCGATCTGCGCAGCCTGCTCGATGGTCAGCGCATCGGTGGCGACATTGCCCGGATGATGTGCGCCGACCACGCTCGCAAGACCGGCGAAGGATGCATTGGCTGCCTCGCGCAGATTCGGCCGCGTCATGTCGAGCCGTTCGGTACGAAACATCAGCTGATACATGCCGGGCTGCGCGCGCGCATAAGCGAGATAGGCCTTGGCGCGGGCGAGCGCGCTTTCGAGCGGCGTCGTGCCGCTCGCACCAGCCGCAGTCATTGTGGCGTTGAAGTTGCGGAAGCCGATGGCGGCCAGTTCGCTGACGAGGCCGGTGAGGTCGCCGAAGTGATGAGTCGGTGCGGCGTGCGAGACCCCGGCTTCGCGGGCGACGGCGCGCAGCGTCAGGCCAGATAGTCCATCGCGCTCCAGCACGATTTCCGCGGCTTTCAGCAGCGCGCCGTGCAAGTCCCCGTGATGATAGGGAGATTCGGCGCCGGCGTTTTTTTTGGCCGCGCGCTTGGCTTGCGAAATTCCTGCGACCTTCTTGCGGCGGTCTTGCGGAACGGCGCGCGGTTTCGCGGTCTTGGTCTGCTTCGTCATGGTCATGTTATAGGTCGTCATTTTTACACTGTAAAGATTTTGCTTGACGGGCCGACCGCTCACATCTAGCAATCTAGACAACGTAAAGATAACGGCATGGGAGACGACGATGGCGCTGCTGGACCCGATCGAGGCTGCTCATGACAATCTTGCGCCGATCCCGATGGAGTGCGACGCGCCGTTCCTGACAGTCGTCGGTGAACTGCCACGTGAGCTCAACGGCACGCTCTACCGCAACGGCCCCAATCCTCAATTCGAAACCAAAGGCTCGCACTGGTTTGTCGGCGACGGCATGCTGCATGCCTTTCACATCGAGGACGGCCGCGCGAGCTATCGCAATCGCTGGATCCACACGCCGAAATTTCTCGCCGAGCACGATGCCGGCCGCGCGCTCTATCGCGGCTTCGGCCAGAAAATGCCGGATGCCCCCGCTTCGCTTGGGAATGACTCAGGCGCGGCCAATACCAACATCGTCTTTCATGCCGGCCGCCTGCTCGCGCTGGAGGAAGGCCATGCGCCAACCGAGATCGAACCGGGCACGCTGAAGACGCTCGGCTATCAGAACTATAGCGGGCGCATTGGCGGGCCGTTCACCGCGCATCCGAAGATCGATCCCGTTACCGGAGAGATGAATTTCTTCGGCTATAATGCCCGGGGAATCTTCAGTCCGACGATCTCGTTCGGCGCAATCGATTCATCGGGCATCGTGACGCGCTTCGAACGTTTCGACGCACCTTATGCCAGCATGGTGCACGACTTCATCGTCACGGAGAACTACCTGCTGTTTCCGATCCTGCCGATCACCGGCAGCATGGACCGGGCGCGATCAGGCCGCCCGCCCTATGCCTGGGAGCCGGACAAGGGTTCTTACGTCGGCGTGATGAAGCGCGGCGGCAGTGCCGATGATATCAAGTGGTTTCGCGCCGAGGCCTGCTACGTCTTCCATGTGATGAATGCGTGGGAGGAAGGCGACCGCATCATCGCCGACGTCATGCAGTCCGAGGAAGCGCCGCTGTTCACGCATCCCGACGGCTCGCCGACAGATCCTGCGAAATCCAACGCGCGACTATGTCGCTGGACCTTCGATCTGGCCGCCAATACCGATCGTTTCACCCGCACCTATCTCGACGACGTTACCGGCGAATTCCCGCGCATCGACGAGCGCCGCTCCGGCCTCGTCAGCACGCAAGGCTGGTACGCCTGCGATAACCCGGCACCGGGTGCCAGCAAGGCCTTTTCCGGGATCACACATGTCTGGCGCGACGGCGTCAGGCTCGGCCAATATATGCTGCCGCTCGGCGACAGCATCTCCGAGCCGGTCTTCGTCGCGCGCGGCAAGGATGCAGCCGAAGGCGACGGCTGGCTGCTCGCGGTGGTGTGGCGCGCCCGGCAGAACCGCAGCGATCTGGCAGTGTTCAACGCCACCGATGTCGCCGCGGGGCCGATCGCTCTTGTCCAGCTCGGTCACCGGGTACCGGCGGGCTTTCACGGCAACTGGGTTGATTCTTTATAAACCATTGATCTAATGACAGTTAAAGATCTCGCCTCACATAATTTTGACAGTGTAAAGATTTTTGTTGACGAGCCCGCGGGCAAGGCCTAGAAGAAATCTTGACAACGTAAAGATGGAGCGACGGGAAAACAGCGTGACGTCCTTTCTCATGATCGGCGCGGCTGCCACCGCTTCCTGAAGCACAACGACAAAAAGTACTCATTCGACAACAAGCGCGCGGAACCACGCCATGATCAACGTCCTCGCCAAGCTGGCCATCGGCTTCCTTTCCACCATCGCCTTCTTCACGACCTTTGCGGTCGCAGGAGACGTGCTGATCGCGACTGCCGTCGCCATCGCAAGCGCTGCTACGCAGTTCGTTCTCGCACGAACCGCATATCGCAGGCCGGACATGATGACCCGGACGGCAAGCTGGGGCAGCCTGGCCCTCGTGCTGGTTGTGACCGGGACCACGCTCGTCGGTATCGAACCATCAGGCGCGACCGCCTCGGCTTCTCATGACGTTTTCACGCCGGTCGGCAATGTCTGCCCGCTCTCACAACAAGACATATGATCGCAGGCTGCTGCACAGCGACGCAACGACTTCATAAGCGAGCCCGCAACGCACCTTCACAAACGTCAAAATAGCCCGAACTGGAAACGCCATGGCTTCCTTTCTCATCATCGCCCCGTTCGGTGCTTTCGCCATCCTGATGATGGTGTCATCGGTCGCGATCAGCCTCTTCGCCGCAGCCGCGCTGTCGCTCGGCATCGTGGTCTGGGACGTGATCCGCGGCGGCTCGCTGAAGATGCTTGCAGCAGGCTCGGTGCTGATCTTCAGCGCGCTCGGCTGCTACATCACGCTGGTCGACGGCAACTGGAGCGCGGTGGCCGTCCGCCTCGCCGTCGATGTCGGCCTGCTCTCAATCGTGCTGCTGTCGCTGGCGATCCGCCTGCCCTTCACGCTGCAATATGCCCGCGAGATGGTCGACGCCGAAACCTCGAAGCTGCCCGGCTTCATGAAGGCGAACTACATCCTCACCTGGGCCTGGGCCGGCGCATTTGTGCTGATGCTGGTGGCGGACATGCTGATCATCTACATGCCCTCGCTGCCACTGTGGATCGGCTTTGCGGTGGCCTTTGCCGCGCGCAACTCTGCCGTTGCCTTCACCAAATGGTATCCGCAATATCGCCGCGCAAAATACGGCGCTGCGAAGCCGGCAGAACCGCTGAAGCCCTGATCCACTTCGCCTGCAAATCGACGCTTGACCATCTCGACTGCATTGGGAGCACTGCGATGAAGGACGTATTCGCCAAACTTGGCCAGGATTTCTTCTCCACCATCGTCTTCCTGGTGCTCTACCTCGTCACCGGTGACGTCCTGCTGGCAACCTGCGTGGCGATTGCGGGTGCCGTCGCACAGTTCGTCTATGCCCGCGTCAAGGGCTCGAGGCTCGACGTAATGACCTATGCCAGTCTAGCGCTCGTGGTTGTCCTCGGCGGCGCGACATTGCTGACCAAGGATCCACGCTTCGTGCTGGCCAAGCCCAGCATCGGACATTTCGCCATCGGCGCGATCATGCTGCGCAAGGGCTGGATGCTGCGCTACCTGCCACCCATCGTCAGCGAGACTATCCCTGAATATGTGACCGCTGCGGGCTATGCCTGGGCCGCGCTGATGTTCGCGCTTGGCGCCGGTGTCATCGCTGTGGCCATGACCGGCGATATGAAGCTGTGGGCGTTCTATGTGTCGGTCGTGGCCATTGGCGCCAAGGTGCTGGCCTTCGCGATCCAGTATGTCGTGTTTCGGGTGATCATCAGCCGCAAGCTTCGCGCAGCTGCAGCGACGGCGCCGCAGATGGGCGCCTAGTCGCTCGTACGCAACAGCGAGCTTCGCAAACGGGCTACTCCGACATCCACCGTCAGCGGCGGCGATGCCGCGGGCGCATGAACCGTGTCGCCCTCATATTCAGCCGTGATCCAGCGCGTGCCATCCGCCAGCGCCGAGGTGGTGAATGACGCCGTACCGGCGCGATCGAGGCCGACATGGGTCGCAAGAACCTGCTCGCCATCGCGAAAGGTGACGGCACCTTTCGGAATGCCAACACCGCCGGCAATCGCGGCCGTCAACGTGACCACCGCTCCAGACGGACAAGGATTCTCGGACGACGACAGCGCCACCGCCGGCATGACGCGTATGGTTTCCTCCACCACCGCGGATTGGCTCGGCTGCACCACGACAGGCAGATAGTTGGACGTCCCCATATAATCCGCACGGAAGCGATGCGGACCCGGCGGCAGTCGCTGGACCACCAGCGACGGATGGGCCACATCGACCCAGCCAAGCACCATGAGCGTCGTCTCATCGACAAAGCGGACGATGCCGCCCGGGACGCCCCCACCGCGTTCACTGGTCACGGACGCCGTCAGTGTCGTGCGACCGGCCACATCGATGGATGCCACCAAAGTGGTCCGGGTCAGTTCGGAGTGAATGATGGATTGGGCGCGGGCCGCGGCCGGACTTGCGAGCATAACTGCAGTGACGACGACCAGATGAAAATTGTTCACCTGTTACACTCCGGTTTGCCACCCCTGGGATGAGGCGCGTGGCCGGCGAAAAGGTTCAAACACAAAAAACCGGATGCGGAGAGGCCGCATGCCGATGTGAACAATTCGTCACAGATACTGATAAAACATGATCCCGTTGACCGCGCTGGCCGCGGCCAGCAACGTCACCACCGTCACATTCAGCTTCAGAGCATCCAACATGGCGCGGCCTCGAATTCGTCTGCAGTCTGATCGCTATTGGAACAGCGCCGCCTGAGTCGTCACCGCTTTTCTTTTTCCTCCGCATCCTTGCGAGTCACCGGAGAATCGAGTCCGGCGCAAAGATTGGAATTCGGCTGATCTGCTGCAAGCCTGAGTCGCGTTTTGTCGAACCAAATCGCCGGTGCCGCGACACAAAACCATGACCCGAATCGCCATCCTGATCGCCGGCCTCATCACCGCCGGCACCGCCTTTGCGCAACCCGTGACGCCGCCGCCGGAGACACCGGCATGGTTTACAAGCGCCCGTGCCTTCGTGCCGCCGGACCGCGTGGCCGGTCAGGCGTTTCATGTCGACATGTCCGATCCGCAGGCGCCGGTCGGATATGTCGCGACCTATCCAGCCGGTGCTAACGATCCCAAGACAGCGGCAAGCGCATTCGATGCCGGTGAGATGCTGGTCGCAAAACTCGTGCGCAGCGACGGCAGACTGACCACCCTGTCAGCCGAGCTGCGCCCGCGTGACGTCACGCTGAACAGCAACATCCCGCGTGTACTGAGCGCCGCGCATGACGATGCGGAATATCGCCAACTCCACGCCGAATTGCTGAAGACGCGCGGCGCGCTGCCGGATGGCGCCGTTCCCTGCGATATCCATGGCTGGTCGACCGAGCGCGATCCCAACGGATTGAACGTGCGCGCCGGGCCATCGACGAAGGCCAAGGTGCTTGGCACGCTGCCGCCGCCCTACAAATTCAAGAGCAAAGGTGAGAACGTGCCTGACGGAGGCTGGCTGACGGAATTTTCCATCATCGGCTTCAAGGATGGCTGGTTCCTGATCGAAGGCGCAGCGCCGCCCGGCAAGGAATATGAGGACGAGAGCAGCTATCCGCGCAATCATCCAAAGCCCTATGGCGGCCGCGGCTGGGTCGCGGCCAGCAAGGTCGGCGCACAATATGCCAATGGCGACACACGGATGGGCGGGCTGTTTCAGGCGCCGCATGTGGACGCGCAATGGACACCGGCCAAAGGCGAACGTGGCAGCGAGATCAGCGCCGACGGTGGCCCTAAGCGCGTTCTTGCCTGCAGCGGCTTCTGGGCGCTGGTGGAAAGCCACGACGGCGTCCGCGGCTGGTGGCGCAGGCTGTGTTCGAGCCAGGTGACGAATTGCAGTTGAGCTAGAACCAGATTTGCTGTGGCATGCCCAGCGCATCGCGCGGTGCATTGCCTTCCGGAAAACAGCCCACGCAATCGCGCGCCGCCAGCGCCACCGCGCACGCATCGAGCACGTCGTCCCGCTGTGCGCCGGTGCGCGTACGCCTGGCAGTGAGCCAGTCGTCAAGGTCGCTGAAGCCATTCGCCAGCAACAGATGACGGCGGAGCGCCAGCCCCTCCTCAGTGTGTTTGGACGGCAGCGGTTGATTGTCGTTCAGGCGGAGAAAGACAAGTTCGGGATGGGCTTCGCGGATATCGAGATCGCGCTGTTCCCGCACGAAGCCGTCGACCTCCATGACCTTCGGTCCGAGATGCCAGAGCTGGCGCGAGACTTTCTTCTGCCCGCGCCTCTCGGCCTCCGCGTTGGCGAGGTCGGGATCGGTGAAGTCCTGCCACAGCCAGCGACGTCCGCCGGAGAATACGCGCGAACCGTGGGGGCTGAGCTTCTTGCGGGCGAGCTGATCGCAGGCACGCACGCCATCGTCGCCGAGACCGATGGGAATATCGATGGCCGCACGGGCAAAGCGCTGAGTCGCAAGCCAGGAGATGTCGCTGATAAAATCGATGGAGCGGTGGTCGCCGTCGAGTGTGACGGCGACCCAGCCTTTGCTGAAGCCATCGAGCCCGATAGCGATCATCGGGCGCGCTCGGTCTTAGCCGAGGTTCAATTCCTTGAAGAAGTCGTTGCCCTTGTCATCGATAATGATGAAGGCCGGGAAATCCACGACGTCGATGCGCCAGATCGCTTCCATGCCGAGTTCGGGATACTCGACCACCTCGACTTTCTTGATGCAGTGTTCGGCGAGGTTTGCCGCCGAGCCGCCGATCGAGCCGAGATAGAAGCCGCCATGCTTCTTGCAGGCCTCGCGCACCGCAACGGCGCGATTGCCCTTGGCAACCATCACCATCGAACCGCCCGCCGCCTGGAACTGGTCGACGAAGCTATCCATGCGGCCGGCCGTGGTCGGGCCGAAGGCGCCGGAGGCATAGCCTTCCGGCGTCTTGGCGGGACCGGCGTAATAGACCGGGTGGTTCTTGAAGTAATCCGGCAGCGGCTCGCCCTTCTCCAGGCGGTCGCGCAGCTTGGCATGCGCCGAGTCGCGCGCGACGATCATGGTGCCGGTCAGCGACAGGCGCGTCTTGGTTGGGTAGTTCGACAGCGTCGCCAGAATGTCCTTCATCGGCTGGTTGAGATCGATCTTCACGACTTCGCCGCCGAGTGCCTGCTCGACCTGCGGCAGATACTGCGCGGGGTTATGCTCGAGCTCTTCGAGATAGACGCCGTCCTTGGTGATCTTGCCGAGCACCTGACGATCCGCCGAGCACGACACGCCGAGCCCGATGGGCAGCGACGCGCCGTGGCGCGGCAGGCGGATGACGCGGACATCGTGGCAGAAATACTTGCCACCGAATTGCGCGCCGACGCCGGACGACTGCGTCATCTTGAGGATTTCCTGCTCCATCTCGAGATCGCGGAAGGCATTGCCGTCCGGCGAGCCCTGGGTCGGCAGCGCGTCGAGATAACGCGCGGACGCGAGCTTCACCGTCTTCATGCAGAGCTCGGCCGAGGTGCCGCCGATGACGATGGCGAGGTGGTAGGGCGGGCACGCGGCGGTGCCCAGCGTCATGATTTTTTCCTTCAGGAACGCGAGCAGACGATCCTTGGTCAGCACCGACGGTGTGGCCTGGAACAGAAAACTCTTGTTGGCGGAGCCGCCGCCCTTGGCCATGAACATGAACTTGTAGGCGTCGTCGCCCTCGGCATAGATCTCGCACTGCGCCGGCATGTTGTTAGCCGTGTTCTTCTCTTCATACATGGTCAGCGGCGCGACCTGCGAGTAGCGCAGGTTGCGCCGCAGATAGGCGTCGCGGGCGCCTTCCGAGAGTGCCGCCTCATCGTCGCCATCGGTGATGACGTTGCAGCCCTTCTTGCCCATGATGATCGCGGTGCCGGTGTCCTGGCACATCGGCAGCACGCCGCCGGCGGCGATGTTCGCATTCTTGAGGAAGTCGAAAGCCACGAACTTGTCATTCGGGCTGGCTTCGCTGTCGTCCAGGATGTTGCGAAGCTGCTGCAGATGGCCGGGGCGCAGATAGTGGTTGATGTCGCCGAACGCGGCCTCCGAGAGCGCCTTCAGCGCGTCGCGGGAGACCACCAGCATGTCCCTACCCAGCACTTTCTCGACCCGCACGCCCTCGGTGGTGACCTTCTTGTAGGGGGTGGTGTCTGCGCCCAGCGGAAACAGCGGAGTGTGCTTGTAGGGCGGGACGGGCTTCTGGTCGGGGAAAGCGGTGGGAGCGTTCATGGATGGGGCCTCAAAAAGGGAGGGGATTTGAAGCTCTTGTAGGCGGTTTCCGGACAGTTTTGAAGGGTTCAAAACAGGGGGACAGGCCCGCAATCGCGGGGATAATCCCCCGTTCCAGCAGTAACCGGCTGCGCCCGCCGCGCCTTGCATAAAGTGGCGTCCCGCGTTTCAGTGCGGCCGGGGATTGAGGAGAATCTGGAATGTCCATCGACCGCCTGCGCGGCATTTTTTCGGCTGTGGCGCTGCTCGCCACCGTAACCCTTGCCGTTTCGCCTGCCCGCGCCGATCGTTGCGATGATCTCGCGCGGCAGCTCAAGAGCCAGATCGACGGGCTCAGCGTCGGGCGCACCGCAGCCAATGTGATCTACCTGTCGCATCCGGCGGCAAAGCAATTGCGGCTTGGCTGCGCCAGTCGCAATTTCAGCAACGAGCTCTATGCGGCCTCCGCGACCCGCAAGCCGGCGCCGGCGTTCACGGACCTCGTCGCCAGTGCGGCAGCCGTCATCTTCACGATCCCCAAACCGGATACGGTGAAGGGCACCACGCGATGTCTCGGCCGCATGGGGATTTTCCGCGGCGATGACGTCAAGCTGCGCTATCGCCGGCTCGACTTGCGCTGCACCCGCAACAAAACATCGGCGAACATCACGATCTCCCGCGGCAAGGACGAATGAGGAATTCGTTTCAATTGTAGTGAAGTCCTGGACGGCGCGTTTACCACCGTTTCCAATCCACCCCGATTGCCGCAAATTGCAGCGCCTGATTTACCAAGTCCTTGTTGGCGCATGCGCCATGGTTCGACTGCAAGTGTTGGAAACAGGGAATTTGAAATGAGCGTTTCAAGCGTCAGCAGCGCACCACCGGTCGCTGAGGTAAAGCCGATCGAGGCAAAGCCGCCGGAGCCGAAGAAGAACGACGACAACGACAGCCGCACCGCGCCGCCCCCACCGCGTGCAGCACTGCCGCCCGGCCAGGGCACCCGGATCGATCAGCTCGCTTAACTCGGCACCGTCGGACAGAGACCAACCGCCGGTCGCGTTGACGCGAGGCCTGCCCCATCACTGCCGCGAATCTGGTATCGGATGCGGGCCGAAGGAGGCCCGACATGATCGCTCGCCTCGTGATACGTACGCTGGTCTGGTTCGGCGTGATCGGCGCCGTTTTGTTCACCGCCGCCGGGACCTGGCAATGGCCGGCGGCGTGGTCATTTCTGCTCTTCATGATCCTGCTCGGCCTTGGCGGCGGCCTGTGGCTGATCCAGATCGATCCCGCGCTGTTTGAAGAACGCATGCGCCCCGTCGTACAGCAGGGGCAGCCCACAGCGGACCGCGTCTTCATGGCGGCGTTCTTTACTGTGGCACTGGTCTGGCTGATCGTTGCGGGGCTGGATCAGCGCTTCGGTCTTTCGCAAATGACGGCTGGCGTCCAGGTCGCAGGCGCCGCCCTCGCACTCACGGGAATGGTAATCTCATTCTGGGTCCTGCGCGAAAACAGTTTCGCCGCACCGGTCATCAAGCTTCAACGCGACCGCGGCCAGCACGTCATCGATACCGGTCCGTATCATCTCGTGCGCCATCCCATGTATAGCGGCGCCATCCTGTTTTTTCTCGGCACATCCCTCTGGCTTGGCTCGTGGTGGAGTGCCGCGCTGACGCTGATCCTGGCCGTGCTGCTCGCATGGCGTACGACGGCCGAAGAGCGCACTTTGCGGGACGGTCTCCCCGGCTATACCGACTACACGACGCGCGTCCGCTATCGTCTGTGTCCGGGGCTCTGGTAATCCCGCCACGCGAGCTGCGCGGCGCTATTTATCCAGTGCCTTGTAGTGCCGGAAGATGCCGTCCTTGTTGAAGGCAATGCGGCGGTCGCTGTCGAGATAGGCCTTGATGTTCGGGCGAACCGCCACGCGGTTATGCAAATCGATCAGGCCCGGAATCTCCCGCTCGAATTTTTTCATGCGTTTCGGAAATGCGTAGCGCAGTCCTTCAACGATCTGGAACAGTGACAGATCGACATAGGTCGCCTTGCGGCCGGTGACATAGGCGCCATCGCTGGCTTTTAATATCCGCTCGAAATAGCCGAGATATTTCGGCACGCGCTCTTTCAGGAATTCGGCGCTGCGCTTTTTGGCGGGGCCTTTCTGATCCTCGTAATAAAGCGATACGCCGATCGGGTGATGGGTGTCATGCACCTCGGCGACGAAATCGGTGATGGTCAGTTGCAGCTCATGCAGTTGCAGGCGCGCCGCTTCCGACTTCGGCGCCAGACCGTGACGTGGGCCGAGATAGAACAAGATGTTGGCAGTCTGGCCGATCACCATATTGCCCGCCTTGAGGAATGGCGGTGCAAATGGCGGAATGCCTTTCTTGCCGTCGAGCATCCTCGTCATTGCGGCCATGCCGCCCTTGCCACGCGCCATATCGCGGTAGTCCGCGCCGGCATCTTCGAGCGCCAGGCGCACGAATTCGCCGCGGCCCTGGATCGTCGGCCAGTAATACAGCTCATATCGCATGCGGAACCTCGCCAAATGTCGCGTCAGGGGTGCCAGGGTAACTGCTCACCGCGGAATTCGTTCGCCGCGCTGGTCCGGCGAGAACTCCGCACCGTCGTCCAGCTACCGCCGCAAAACGCGCCACGGCCGGGACAGGCCCGGCCATGGCGGAGTGTGTTGCTGCTCGTCTATCGCAATAGAACTCAATTCGACGCGAAGCAGTACAACAGCCCGTCACCGCCGGTGCTCTTCAGGTCGTTCTGCGAGCAGCCGCCATCGGGGCCGCGCGATGGATGCGACGTGTTCCATGACTTCGCCGGCGGCTCTTCGTTCACCCCCGTACGATCGATATGGCCGACCATGGCGGCGCCCTGCGTGCTGCTTGTCCAGTTCTTGCAGGTGCGATCTTCACCAGCGGCAAAGGCTGTGCCGTCGGCCTGCGAGCCGGTCAGCACGTCATGGCGATTCGGCGTATCGCCGCGGCCATTGATGACCTCGCCCTTCTCGCTGAGCGAGGTCTGCTTGGAGAGGTTGTTGCTGGCGCCGTGCAGGTCAGCGACATCCTTGGCGACGACGACGCCCTTGGCATTCTTCCATGGGCCGTTGCCGATGCGATCTTTCGCATTGATCGCGGGCTTGCCGTCGGCGGCCTGCGTCGAGAGATAAGCGCGCCAGGTCTTGGCGCCCGCGCCTGCAGCCTGCGCCAGCGTCTGGCAATGATTGTCAGCACCGGCGAGACCACCGAGATTGCCGCCATTGCCGATGCCATTGCTGGTGACGAAGAAGCTGGTGTCCGCGCCCTGCGCGAACGATGGCGACGTTGCTGCAAGCGAGACGGCGACAGCACCGGCGCATAGGCCGAGACGGGTCATGGTCGAGAGAAGAGTGGGCATCGATTCCTCCAATTTGTTTTTGTAGCCACGCAACGCCAGTCGCGATGGGACGCAACTGACCAACACGTCATCCGGCGGATTATTCCCGCTCTCTTATTGAGATCATCGCTTGGCAATGCACACGCATGAGGCCAACAAAAAGCGCCGCGGAATGATCCGCGGCGCTTGTCCGATTTCGATGGCGCAAGGCTTACGCCTGCTGGATCGCCGACAGTTCCCAATCGGCGCCGCGCGGGCGCACGAAGGTCCAGATCTCGGTCGCTTCGATCGGCGTTTCGCTGCCAGCCACCAAGCGATTGGTGCCACGCTCCAGCGTCTTGTCGACCAGCGAGAAGCGCATCGCGACGCTCGCATAGTCGGTGTCGCCTTCGCGCCAGGCTTCCGCCAGGTCGCCCTGCAGCAACTTCACATCCGACACCTTGTTGATGTCGTTGCGCGCCTTGTTCTCGGCGAGATCCTTGGCGAAGTACGACACCATTTCCGGCGTCGACAGCTTGCCGAGCTTCTCCACATCTTCGTTCGACCAGGCAGCCTGCACATCGCTGAGCAGCTTCTCGAAAGCTTCGTAATCCTGAGGCGCGATCTCGATCGGCTTGTCATTGTTCGAACCGCCGCCGAAACCGAAGCCACCGAGACCACTGCGCTGGGTCGGCTGCGCGCCATAACCCCGCTGCGCCTGGTTCATGTGCGCCTGGTTCTGGTCGGGACCATTGGCCGGGCCGGTATAGGCCGAGTTGGCCGGACCGGCATAGGCCGACGCCGTCTGGTTGCGACGCTGCCACCAGGACATTGCGAGGCGGACGACGATGATGATCAGGCCGACCTGCAGCAGCAGGCCGATGATCGACGAGATACCGCCGAGGCCGCTGAACAGACCGCCGCCGAACAGCATGCCGAGCAGGCCTGCGCCGAGGAAGCCGGCAGCAAGGCCGCCGAGCATGCCCATGCCCGGACGGTTGAAGAAACCGCCCTTGCTGGCTGCGCCCGTGGTCGCGCTGTTCATGCCGGGCGAACCCGGCTGCTGCATGGTGCGGTTGAACGGCTGAGCCGCGTTAGGCGCCGTCGACGTGCTCGGCGGGGCCGAGAACGTGCGGTTGCCGCGCGAGCCCGAGCTGCTGCCACCGCCAACGCGGGCGTCGGCAGAGGAGATTGCAATTGTGAGCGGCATCGCCAGCGAAAGGACGACGGCCATCGTCTTGACGACGCCGCGCATGCTGAACGTGAAAGTCATGGTCATTCCCTCAATCCCCGGCAGGGGGAAAACACCCCTAACATGGCTACCCCAGCCTAAAAGGGAAGCACCGTTCGAGGGTAAACGCTGCGGCCCTCGGTCGCGGCTCGTCATTGAACCTTTGGCGCAAGAGTCATCTTGCTTTCAAACACTTATGCTGCATTGCGGGGTGAATGCGCATTAGAAGCCAGGATGGTATTGCCACCGGCGCTCCGTTAATTCGGCGCCATGGTTTCCTTGACCTTGGCGATCAGCGCGCTCAGGGCGAACGGCTTGGCCAGGAAGGCGAATTGCTGGTTTTCCGGCAGGCTCTTTTCGAAGGCTTCCTCGGCGTAACCTGACACGAAGATGATGCGAATATCCGCATTGCGGGCGCGCATCTCCTTCAGCAGCGTCGGTCCGTCCATCTCCGGCATCACCACGTCGGACACCACAAGATCGATGGCACCGTTCTGTTCGTCGAATAGCTCCATCGCCTCGACGCCGTTGCCGGCTTCGACCACCGTATAGCCGCGCGAGCGCAGACCGCGGGCATTCAGCGCGCGCAGGCCTTCTTCGTCCTCGACCAGCAGGATGGTGCCCTGCCCGGTCAGGTCCGCGCGCGGCTTGGCGTCGGCAGCGGCTTCCTTGGCGGCGACGGCGGCTGCGATCGCGGGATCGGGAGCAACTTCCTTTTCCTGATGATGGCGCGGCAGGAAGATGCGGAACGTGGTGCCTTTGCCGGGCTCGGAATCGACATAAACGAAACCGCCGGTCTGCTTGACGATGCCGTAGACCGTGGAGAGGCCGAGGCCGGTGCCCTTGCCGACATCCTTGGTGGAGAAGAACGGCTCGAAGATCTTCTCGACGATATCGGCGGGAATGCCAGTGCCGGTATCGCTGACATCGATACGCACATAGTCCGATGGCGGCATGCCCTTATAGGACAGCCGCCCGGCTTCCTCGGCTGAGACATTGACGGTCCGCACAGTCAACGCGCCGCCGTCCGGCATCGCGTCCCGCGCATTGACCGCGAGATTCACGATCACTTGCTCGAATTGCGAGATGTCGACCTTCACCGGCCACAGATCGCGGCCGTGCACGACTTCGAGTTTGACCTTCTCGCCGATCAGGCGCTTCAGCAGCAGATCGATATCGGACAGCGCGTCACCGAGATTGAGAACCGTCGGGCGCAGCGTCTGGCGGCGCGAGAATGCGAGCAACTGGCGCACGAGTGTCGCCGCGCGCGTCGCGTTCTGCTTGATCTGCATGATGTCCTGGAACGACGGATCGGTCGGCTTGTGCGCGTTCAGCAGGAAGTCGTTGGCCATCATGATGGCGGAGAGCACGTTGTTGAAATCGTGCGCGATGCCGCCGGCCAATTGGCCGATGGTGTCCATCTTCTGCGCCTGGTTGACCTGGTTCTCGAGCGTGCGGCGCTCGGTGGTCTCCAGCATGTAGACGATGGCGGCTTCGGTCTCGCGTTCGTTCTCTTCGACGGCGGTGACGAAGAACTGGCCCCAGCGTTCCTTCGCGCCTTCCAGCAGCGCTTCCACCGGCGGGATATCGCCCTGCCCCTGAGCGGCGTGGCCGATGGCCGCGACGAGCTGGTTGCGGTCGCGGTCGCTGACGGCGGCCAGGATCGACTTGTTGACGGCGCCCGATGTGTTGAGGCTCTGTGCCAACTTGGCGAAGCGGGCATTGCCGCGCACCACGGTGCCGTCGCGATCCACCGTCGCAATGGCCATCGGCGTATGGTCGAAGAAGCGCATAAAGCGCACTTCGGCGGCGCGTTGCGGATCCGAGCGCTCGTCGCGGGCGCGGCTGATGACAAGGGTGCGCGACGCACCCGGCACGCCGTCGGCGCCGAAAGCGAGCTTGTGATAGAGCCGCACCGGCATGGTCTTGCCGTTGCGCATGCGCAGGTCGATGTCGAAGACTTCGGTTTTGACCTCGCCGGGCATCGGCACGATCGACGTCAGCAACGAGGCGCCGTCGCCAGAGACGATGTCCGTGAGCTTCAGACCGCCGGAGCCGATCTCGGCAAGATCGTGATCGAGCCAGTTTGCCAGTGTGGCGTTGACATAGACCAGCTCGCCCTTTGGATTGACCGAGAAGAAGCCGCACGGCGCGTGATCGAGATATTCGATGGCGTGCTGCAATTCCTGGAACACGTCTTCCTGACGCTGGCGATCGCGGGAGATATCGGCCACCGACCACACCGTGGATTTGGCTTCGCGCTTGCCTTCACCCAGTGGACGCACGCGCATGCGCAGCCAGCGGCCGTGGCTGCCGTCGGGCGCTGCGACACGGACTTCCTCCTGCTGGCGCTTGCCCTCGCGGGCAGCCTTCAGCAGGCGGAAGACGGCTTCGGAGACATCCGGATTACCGATGAAGACGCGCTCGACCGGTCGCGCATCCTGTGCGGAGGCCGCGCCGGTCAATGTGAGATAGGCAGCATTGGCATAGACCACATGGCCCCGCGCATCGGTGACCGCGATACCGTCAAAGGCGTGATCGGCCACGGTGCGCATGATCGGATCGTCGGAGGTGCGATCGGCAAAGCGGACAATACCGGCGGCAAAGGCGAACAAAACGAACAGGCCGACCATCGCCAGCAGCGCCAGCAGGCCCAAAATATAAGGCTGCGCCTGGGCGCGGCCGAGCGTCATGAATGCCACGGCGCAGGCGATGATCGCGGCGGCAATCAGCAGCACCAGCACGATGCTGCCGCTGCGCCGGGCCGGCTCGTGCAGAACCGGATTCTGCGCCGTCATCGATTGGCGATCGTGGTCGGTCTCGGCAGTCATCGGACGGTTCGTCGCCTGTTGGCAGTTGCGGCAGCGCGGGTTTGCGCGCCTCCTGAGTGCATCAATCGGCTGGCCTTACGCAAGCGCCGCGTCGGCCTATTCGCTTCCAATCCGCCGATTCGCAACACGTTCCCGGCCCCTTGCCCGGCCCTTCCCCGAATCATGACGGGCGCCCGGACAGGCCGCGCTTCAGGCCCATGACGTAGCCAATGACTTCGGCCACCGCATGGTAGTGTTCGCCCGGAATTTCCTCGTCGATCTCGACGGTGGCGTAAAGCGCGCGCGCCAGCGGCACGTTCTCGACGATCGGAATATCGTGCTTGCCGGCAACCTCCCTGATCTTCAGCGCGATGTTGTCGACGCCTTTGGCGACGCAGATCGGCGCGGTCATGCCGCGCTCATAAGACAGCGCTACGGCGTAGTGCGTCGGGTTGGTGATGATCACCGACGCTTTCGGCACCGCTGCCATCATGCGCTTCTTCATGTTCTGCTGACGCAGCTGCTTGATCTTGCCCTTGATGTGGGGGTCGCCCTCGGACTGCTTGTATTCTTCCTTCACTTCCTGCAGCGACATCTTCAGCTTCTCGTACCAGGTGCGGTACTGGAAGAAGAAGTCGGCAATGGCGACGAAGGCGAGCATCGCCACCACCGAACCCATCAGCTGCAGTGTCAGCGATGTGGTGATGCCGAGGATCGCCGACGGATCGATATGGATCAGCGCATCCAGACGAAACCGCTCGGGCCACAGCACCGCGCACATCACGGCGCCGAGCAGGACGAGCTTGAACAGCCCCTTCAGGAAATTGGCCAGCGCCTGCTTGCCGAAGACGCGCTTGGCGCCTTCCATCGGCGACAGCTTGCTGAACTTGGGCACCAGACCTTCGGTGGAGAACACGAGCCGGTGCTGGATCAGATTGCCCGCAAGCGCGGCGATCACGAGAAACAGGATCGGCATGCCCATGGTGGACAAGATGGACATGCAGAGGCTCTTGGCCAGCATCAAAAGTCCGGGCCCGTCAGTCCGTATCATCCAGGAATTTTGCAGAAGGTTTTTGAGCGGCGTCTGCAGCCCGCCGCCGACCGAGCCGTTGAAGGTCGACAAGACCAGCGTCGCGCCCGCCAGCAGGAACCAGGTATTGACCTCCTGGCTTTTGGCTACGTCACCGCGTTCGTGAGCATCGTCGAGCTTTTTTTGCGTGGGGTCATGTGTCTTCTCGGAATCGTCGTCGGCCATCCGCGCGCCCCTATATCCGCGGCATCATTTGTTGCATGACGCCGGTGACGTATTCGAGGTAGGTCCCCATCATGGTCGCGAGCACAACGGCGAAGATCAGGAATCCGATCATGATCGAAAGCGGTACACCGACGAAATAGACCTGCATCTGCGGCATCAGCCGTGCCAGCACGCCAAGCCCCATGTTGAAGACGAGGCCGAACACCAGGAAAGGCGCAGCAAGCTGCGTGCCGATCTTGAAGGCCGCCGCGAAGGCATTGGTCGCGAGCTTCGCCACATCGCCCGTCGACATGATCTCGCCGGGCGCGAAAATCTTGTAGCTGTCATTGATGGCGGCGATCACGAGGTGATGCGTATCGGTGGCGAACAGCATCGTGATGCCGAGCATCGTGAGAAAATTGCCGATCAGCACGCCCTGCTGACCCTGCGTCGGATCCACCGAGGTGACGAAGCCGAGACCGAGTTGCTGCGCGATGATTGATCCGGCGACCTGCAGCGCCGACAGCGTGACGCGCGCGGTGGCGCCGAGCACGACGCCGATGATGATCTCATGCACCAGCAGAACCAGCATCGGCACGATCGATCCCATATCGACGTTATAAGCGCCGCGATGCGCCGGCAGCATGAGAAGGGTCAGTCCCAATGCGATCGACAGCTTGGCCCGTGCGGGAATGTTGGTTTCGCCAAAGCCCGGCATCAACATCACCATCGTACCGATGCGGGCGAAGGCCAGCATGAAGGCAGCGGCGAGAGCGGGCAGAAGCGAGACATCGATGCGCATACGGGATTGTGCATCACCCCCCGATGATTCGCGACGATATCCGCAACATGTAGCTCGACAATGCGTCCCCCATGAACGGGAGCGTCAGCATCATGGTGGCAAAGACCGCGAGAATCTTCGGCACGAAGACCAGCGACTGTTCCTGGATCTGGGTCAGCGCCTGCACCAGCGACACGACGACGCCGACCAGGAGGCCCACGACCATCAGCGGACCGGACACGATCACAATCGTCCAGATCGCATCGCGGGCAACGTCGAGAGTTTCGGGGCCGGTCATTGCAGTAATCCTTGTGTTACGCGGTGTTCGTGATGAGGAAGATCAGATCGGCATCTTCATGATGTCTTCGTAGGACTGGATGACGCGATCGCGCACCGAGACCAGCGTCGAAACGGCGACGTCGGTTTCCGCAACTGCCGTGACCACGTCCATCACATTGGCCTTGCCGTTGGCCATTGCGATGGTCTGCGCATCCGACTTGCGGCCGGAATCGAGCACGCTGCCAAGCGCGTCCTTGAGGACCGCGCCGAACGACTGACCGCCACCGGCGTCTGCCGCCTTGTTGAGACCGCCACCGACGCCGCCGCCGGCGTCCATGATGCGCGAGAGAGCCGAGTAAGCATTGGCGGCGACAGAGGGAGTTGCCATGGTTCAGCTGTCCTGTTCAGGCCTTGAGGATGTCGAGCGTGCGTTGGATCATCCGGCGCGTGGCGCTGATGATGTTGAGATTGGCTTCGTAGGAGCGCTGCGCTTCCTTCATGTCCGTCATTTCCACCAGCGAATTCACGTTGGGGTATTTGACGTTGCCGGCGGCATCCGCCGCGGGATTGCCGGGCTCGTAGCGCGTGGGAAACGCAGACTGGTCGGGCCTGATGCGGCCGAGGCCGACGATGCGGGCATCCAGCGAGCGGTCCAGCTCCGATTTGAAGGTCGGCACCTTGCGGCGATAGGGGTCACCGCCCGAAGTCTGCGCTGTGGACTGCGCATTCGCGATGTTTTCCGAAATCACCCGCATGCGGCCCGCTTGGGCGCGCAGACCGGAGGTCGCGATGCCCATGGAACGCGAAAAGTCGCTGATATCGTCTGCCATGATGAGCTCCCTTTATGCGCGGCGGCGTCAGCGCTTGCCGATAGCGGTCTTCAACAGACCGAGGCTGCGGGTGTAGAGCGAGGTTGCGGCGGCATAGTCCATCTGGTTGGCCGAGACCTTGAGCATCTCGTCTTCCAGATTGACGGCATTGCCGGCGGGGCGGGTCTCGTAGCCGACCCGGCTGTTCTGGTTGAAAGAGGCCGAGCCTCCGGTCGGCAGGATGTTGGTGCCGGCGGCGCGCATCATCGGCAGCGAGCCCATGCCGCCGGCGGTGACGGACGTGTTCCCGGCCTTGTCGAATTTCGGCTCCACGAGATCGCGGGGGCGGAAGTTCGGAGTGTCCGAATTGGAGATATTTTCGGCCAGCACACGCTGGCGCTCCTGATGCCACTGCATCTTGGTGCGCAGCGCCGACAACATCGGCATGTCGCTGATCGCCATCGGCCTTCTCCGCCCGCCCGGACGGAGTGTCCTGAGCTAGGCAGAATTTGCCGCCTGCATGGTTAATACGAAGTTAATTTCCGGCGGTACTTGTTACCGAACCGTAAATGAATGCTGCAAAATTGACGTTTTTCGCAACTGCCAACGCTTTTTCGCCTGAATTGGCCGATTAACCATCCCCATCGGCCATACGACGGGGCGGCAGAAGTCGTTTTGGCTGCAGCGATTCATAGTTTATTATTAACCAACGGCAGGTTCTGCCGTGGGGCGTTAACAGATGGGGCGTGATTCACGCTGCGTGCGGGGCGTGCGGGGGTATGACACCTCTGGCTCTGGACGTGGACGTTGCAGCCACCCTGTCTGGCTGGGGACTTTATGATGCAATCATCGGTGCAATTTATCTTGGCCTTCGTTGTCGTGCTGGCGCTGATCGGGCTTACCGCCTGGCTGGTGCGCCGATTCGCTGGCAACCGGCTGGGCAACAACACCAGCCGCGGGCGCTTGCCGCGGCTCGCGGTGATCGACGCCGCCGCCGTGGACGGCCGCCGCCGCCTGGTGCTGGTCCGCCGCGACAATGTCGAACATTTGCTGATGATCGGCGGCCCGTCGGACATCGTCGTCGAGCCCAATATCGTCCGCGCCATACCCGGCCGTGAGCAGCCCCCCCAGCGCGGCGGCCTCGCCGCCGATGTGGCAAGCCGCGGCCCGTCGCTGCCTGAAGCTCCGAGCTGGGCAGAGAGCAATGACTCCGGCTTCGATTCCGAACCGCATGTGCCGGAGCCAGCGCCGCGTCCCGCGCGCCCCTCCTTTATCGAAGAGCCACGCCGCCCGGCCGCGCCTTTGCCGGAGCGTCGGCCCGATCCGGTCGCCAGCCTCGCGCCGGAACCTGCGCCGCGCCCCGAACCGGCGCCACGCAATGACCTTTTTCCGCAGCGGCCGATTCCGCGAAGTGAAATGCCACGTGCCGAGATGCCACGTAGCGAGCCGATGATGCCGCGCCCGATGCGTGCCGATCCGCCGATCCGCACCACGCCGCAGCCCCGCACGCCGGACCGTCCCGTCGCAGCAGCACCGACACCGCCCGCTCCGGTTGTTGCTGCCCCAGCGCCCGCCCCGGTCGTCGTGCCACCCGCACCGGTCCCTGCACCCGCTCCGGCAGCCGCCGTGTCGTCTGCTGATCAGAACCTCGCCGATATGGCGCAGCGCCTCGAAGCAGCCTTGCGCCGTCCTGCCGGCGAAACCCGTCAGGATGCGCCTGAGCCCCGGGTCGGCGCTCCGTCGGTGGCGCCTGAGGCACCATCGATCCGTCCGGCTTCGCGGTCGCCGGAAGTCTCGATCGCCAGCCCTGCCCGTGCGGAGGCGCCGCCCGTCGTCCCGCCGGTCAAATCGGGTTTTGAAAATCTCGAAGACGAGATGGCCTCCCTGCTGGGACGGCCAAAGTCCAGTTCGTGAGTTCGGCGAACCTCCCGCGTAGAGTATTTTTCCTTTCTGTTCTAATCGCCGCCGGGACCTTCGCAGGTCCCGCGATGGCGCAGGACATCAGCATCAATCTCGGCGGCGGTGGCGGCGGCGTCACCGAACGTGCGGTGCAGATGATTGCGTTGTTGACGGTGCTGTCGATCGCACCGTCGATCCTGATCATGATGACGTCATTCACACGCATCGTGGTCGTGCTGTCGCTGCTGCGCACCGCATTGGGTACAGCGACGGCTCCGCCGAACTCGGTGATCATCGCGCTGGCGATGTTCCTTACGGCTTTCGTGATGGGACCGGTGCTACAACGTTCCTATGACGACGGTATCAAGCCGCTGATCTCCAACGACATCACCGTCGAACAAGCTTTGGTGCGTGCATCCATTCCGCTGCGCGGCTTCATGCAGAAGAACGTGCGCGAGAAGGATCTCAAGCTGTTCATGGATCTGTCGGGCGAGCCAATTCCAGCGACGCCTGACGACCTGTCGCTCCGCATCCTTGTGCCGGCCTTCATGATCTCCGAGCTGAAGCGCGCTTTCGAGATCGGTTTCCTGCTGTTCCTGCCATTCCTGATCATCGATCTCGTGGTCGCCTCGGTGCTGATGGCGATGGGCATGATGATGCTGCCACCGGCGGTGGTGTCACTGCCGTTCAAGCTGATCTTCTTCGTGCTGGTGGATGGCTGGTCGCTGGTGGCCGGCAGCCTGGTACAGAGTTACGGGCAGTAGCGAAGCTCGCCCCTACCGCGTCATCTCGATCTTGCGGACATTGACCACCGGTCGCGGCGGCACCGAGCCGGTCGGCATCGGATCGGCACTGGCACCTGGCAGGATCGCCTTGGCGCTGCTTTCGGGGAAGCGCGTCTTCATCTCGCGCAGGAAGCCGTCGAGCGTATCGACGGACGCGGCCATCTTGGCAATGGCGGCAAATTCCGAAGAGTTGGTCGAGGTCGGCTTGCTCGCGGTGTCGAAGGCGATCTTGTCGGCACCGACATTCATCAGCGGCGCATACTTTTCGCGGAAACGCGCGAGACCGAGGGCGTCTTCCGCCAGCGCATAACCCACGACAGCACGGATGATGTCGCTCTTTTCGCTTGGCGTCAGCGGCGAGAAATCCCGCCAGCGGTCGCCATAATAGAGTTCGATCTGCTCGGAGGCCTCGCGCCAGCGCCGCGACGACCAGTAGATATCCGAGCGGAGCCGGATCGCTTCGCGTCCGCTGACATGAGAGATGATGTCGAGCGCTAGCTCACGGCGGCCGATGTCACTTTGCGCCCGCGCCTCGAGCAGCAGCCGCTGTTGACGCAGCTCGCCATTGAGATCGGCGATCCGCGTGGTACGCAGCGCGGCGATGGCGCGGTCGGGCTTGCGGCTCATCAGATAGACCATCGCTAGACGCGCAGCGACCTGCGAGCGTGCAGCGCCCTCGAGACGGTGATCGACCTGATACTGCAGAAGCTCGGCGGCCTGATCGAGCAGATCGACGGCCACGAGACGATCTGCAAGACGGCGGATCATTTCGTCGCCGCGGCGGCCGATCGGGGTCAGCTCGCGAAACTCGTAGAACATCGCCAGCGCATCGACCGGCGGCAGGCTGTCGCCCTTTGGCGACAGATAAATTTGCGAGAACAGCGCTTGCGCCTCGTCCTGCACCTGGCGCGCGGCTTCGCTGTTGGCCTGGCGCTCGGTGGCTGTACGGGCGGCCAGCAGCGAGTCATTGTAGCGGCCGAGTTCGGCATACATGCGCGACAGGATCTGCAGCACCTGCACTTCCGTGCCGTCGCCGCGCCAGGTCACTGCCAGCACTTCGAGATCATGCAGCGCGTCCTCGCTGCTGATCTCGTTGCGCTTCTGGCGCAAATTGATTTCGCGCAGCTTGGCTTCCGCTGCGGATTGACGATCCACCGACCCGGTGACGTCCTGATACTTCGACAGCGCATCCTTCTCGCGGCCGAGCGCCTCATCGAGCCAGCCGCTGAGCAGCATGGCCGCGGGCTTGATCTCCGGCGAGATGCCGACCGTTTCGAGCTCACTGCCGCGCGACGACGCGCCGGCATAGTCCTTGACCTCGAGCGAGGCCCGCAGCGCGAGCATCAGGGCCGCACGCTGCAGATCGGCCGGCAGCGCGGCGAGCGTGAACTCGGCATTCTTGAAACGCTCGCGCGCCTCGACCCATTTTTCCTGTTTGGCGTAGGCGAGCGCCTTCCACAATTCACCATCGTAACCCGGCCCGAGCACCGGATTGGCGATATCCTTCAGGGTCTGTTCGGGACGCCCCATCATTGCGCTGGCCACCGCATGAACGATCAGCGCGACAGGGCTTTCCTCGCCGACCTTGGTGTCCGCGATCGCGAGATCGGCGACGCCCTTGGCCTCGTGGTACATGCCGCGCGCCATATAGAATTTGGCCAGATCCATCCGCGCCTGCGGCAGCGAACTAGCTTCGGCCGATGACATCGCGTCGATCAACTCGTCGAAGCGCGCGTTGAACGGGCCTTCCTGATCCTTGCGCCACTGGCCGACATCGAAGATCGGCCGGGCGACCGTCGAGGCGCGCTGCGGCGCCGCATCGGCGGCAGACAGCGTCAGGCCGCCGGGCTTGGTGAGCATCACCTTGTCGATACTGGCTTCAACGGACACGTCGTCGGAGTTCACCTGAACCACCACGCCGTGAATCGATTCCAGCAACGAGAATTCAACGAAGTCCTGGCGACGGATGAAGCCGCGCGATGGTGGCAGCGCGGTGATGATATTGAGCGTATCGCCGGCATCCGGATCGACCAGGCGATGCTTGAGACCGGGCTTGGCCAATGGCACCTGCACGCTGGCGCGCGAGGGATCGGCAATATTGCGCACGGCCGACAGCGGCTGCGACGGTGTCTGCCGGGTGTCGGCGAGCATCAGCGACCAGGCCTGTCCTGCGCCGGCGGGATCGTCGGTCGTGAGAGAGGCCAATTGCGGGCGGTTAAGGCGGATGCGGATCGCCTGCCCCTTCTCCAGCGGGATCGTGCTCACATCGGCAATGATCGATCCGCTATCACGGCGGATCGGCGCGGTGTCGATGGGCCGCGTCGAATCTGCCACCAGCCACAGGATATCGCCGCGACGAAACAAAGCGACCGGCGTTTGCGATGGAAAGGCAAAGGCTATGCGCACGCCGTCGCTGCTGCGCTTGACCTCAACCGGCATGCCCGCCGGTTCGGTCGGCGCAGCAGCAACAGGTGCAGCAACAGGGGCCGCCGCAACGACAGGCGCAGGCGGCGGTGTTTCTTTCGCAGGAGCTACGACAACAGGCTCGGCTGCCGGCGCAGGCTTGGGTGATTCAGCGACCTTGGCCGCCTCGGGCTTTGGCTCTTCCGGCTTCGCTGCCGCGACGGGCGCTGCCGGTGCAGCCGTCGCAACCTCGACCTTCTTCTCCGGAACGATCTCTTTTGCGATCGTCTCGGAGGTCGGCGGCACGATCTCGCCGGAGCGCTGTGCCGGAACGCTGGCGGGCTTTTCGACCTCTGGAGGCTTCGCCGCAACCGGCGGTTTGTCGTCCGCAGGAGCGGCCACCGGCAGCTTGGCCAGCGGCGACGGCTTTTCATTCTGCTGGAAGCCGATGTCGACGACGTAGCTCTTGTCCTCGCGGAACGACTTCACATCGACGTCGCCGATCAAGCCGATCTCGACGGCGGTCCGGTTGCCGTCCATCGCCTGACCGATCGATGCGACATTGGCGGGTGCAGACAGTTTGGCATCGGCGAGATCGAACACCAGACCGGCGTTGAAGGTCAGCGTCAGCGTCTTCTCGTTCAGCACCGACGACACACCGACGCCGCCGGTCTCGAACACGAAGCGCACGAAGGTCGGCTGCACGGATGCGCGCACGCGGATCGGCGGCTTCTTCTGGCTTTCCGCGGCAGCGCGTTGCTGGCGCAAGGCGCGCTCTGCCGCGCGCGCACGCTCCGACAATTCCTTGACCACATCCTGCGGCAAACCGGGCGGCATGCCCTTCCAGCTGTCGGGCAACAGATCGATGAAGATGCGCTCACCCGCCGTCATCGAATTGACGGTCACCCTGCGTGACAAAGCGAGACGGATCGCCGTGCCATCGGGATCGCGGCGTGCGGAGCCGATATAGTCGGGGGCGGCGTCGCCGAGAATCTCGACAGGAATATCGACAGGCCGCTTGAAGCGAATGACGAGAATGGTGCCGGCTTGCGTCACCTCGGACTCCACGTCCTCGGCAAGCTTCAGCACGATGCGGCCATAGCCGCCCGACGTGCCCATGCTCGCGGTGCCCCTCACCGCTTGCGCAGATGCGGCATCCGGGGACGACAGCGCAAGACAGACAATGCCCGCGACGACGGCACAACGTCGAACGGCCCGCGTCCATGCGCGAGCTTGCGTCCAACATGCAACGGCAGCCGTCCGTGCCATTCAGAAGTGTCTCTCAGCCCGATGCTCGAAGGACGACCGATCGTTCGCCCTGTGTCGAATCTAGATTCCGCGCTCTAAGGATTTGTTAATTAATTTCTTTAATTCCGGCCCTGCTGGATCGGCCTGCCTTCGATCTTGGGCAGTTCGACCGCCGCGGCAGATCGTTCGCCGCCCGAGGCGCGGCGCGCCAGTTCAACGGTGAGGCGTTCGGCGGCCTCCGGCTGCATCAGACCGAGAATGTCGGACATCTTCCGAGGCGCAATCTGCGAGGCGATCTCGAACAGCACCGGCATTTCCAGCCGGTCGAAGATCTTCGCGGCGTCCTTCGGCTTCATGCTTTCATACATGGTGACGATACCCTTGAAGCGGGCAGCATCGACTTCGCTCTTCTGGTCGTTCGCCGTCTTGATACCGGCTTCGACGCCCTTCAATTCATCGACGCGGGTTTCGATGCGCTTTTCGGCGGCCTTCAGCAGGCTCTCGCGAATGTCGATCTCGCGTGCCCGCGCTTCCAGTTCCTGACGGCGCGCTTGCAGCCGTTCGAGGATCGCGCGTTCAGCAGGCGAGATTTGAGGAGACAGTTCGACAGGCGGGTTGCTGGTCGGTTCGATCGCTGCAGGCGCCGCTACCGCGGGCTTCGGCTCTTCCTTCTTGGCTGACACCGAGCCGGTAATGTCGCCGTCCACTGGCTTGCCGCCCGGGAAGTTGAACATCTCCTGCGCCCACGATCCTTTCGTAGGCTGAGGCTGCGGATCATAATTGAACACGTAGCCGCCATCGATCACCAGGCCGGCGATCTTGAGAATCGCCAGCCCGAAAACCGCCACCAAGACGACAGGAAGAATACGAACGTCCCGAAAAGCTTTCATGCAGCGATGCCGTCAGGCCTCCTCCGTTCGGCAAACGCCTGCGCTGCCGCGGCATTAGCCCGCGCTGCGGATACCCGCGGCGCATCAGGGTCGGTTTCGGTGAGCGGCCGTGCCGCCACCGCGATCTTCGACAGCCGGCGCACGACGGCATCGCTCTCGGCGAGCTGCGCTTTCAGTTGATCGGCCAGCGCCGTTGCCGCCGAAATCTGGCTGCCGAGATTCTCGTTGACGTCGCGCACGGTAAGCTTGAGTCCGCCGATCGCACGCTCGGCGATCTCGGTCACGGTGATGAGCTCGCCGATCGTGGCCTTCAACGATTGCTCGTCCGCCTTGAGGCGCTTCAGGCGCTTATTGAGCAACATGCAATAGGCGATGGTCAGGATCAGAAGCACCGCAACCAGGCTCTCGATCACAATTCCTAATGAATGACTCATTGTGCCTCCATCAATTTAGTTTGCTCATCAGCCTTCTCAAACATGGCGAAGGTTGTGTTAGGCTTGCGTAATTGTTTCGTGACTCTAATGGCAACGCGGTCGCCGACACGGCCCATGCGACCTTCAGTCAAGGTCACGGCTCCGCAACGCACGGCAACAAGGGCATCCGCACGCATTTCCAGCGGCAGCGTATCGCCCACTTTGAGAAGCATCAGCTGCTTCAACGGGATCTCCGCCTCATACAGCACGGCGTCGACGGCGATCTCGGCCTGAGCAATTTCAGTGGCGAGATGGCTTTCCCAGATCGGATCACGGCCGAATTTTTCGCCCATGAACATCTGCATGAGCACGGCGCGGATCGGCTCGATCGTCGCATAGGGCAGCAGCAATTCGATATTGCCGCCGCGGTCTTCCATGTCGATGTGCAGGCGCACCAGGATGGCGGCATTGGCTGGACGGCTGATGGCGGCGAAGCGCGGATTGGTTTCAAGCCGGTCGATGGTGAAGGCCACGGGCGACAGTGGCCGGAACGCCTGCTCGGCATCGGCCAACACGACTTCGATCAGGCGCTTCACCAGATTGGTTTCGATGGTGGTATAGGGACGGCCCTCGATGCGCAACGAAGCCTGGCCGCGGCGACCGCCGAGCAACACGTCGATCATCGAATAGATCAGGCTGGAATCGACGGTAGCGAGGCCAAAATTCTCCCACTCCTCTGCCTTGAACACGCACAGCACGGCTGGCAGCGGAATCGAATTCATATAGTCGCCGAAACGCACCGAAGTGATGCGATCGAGCGAGACTTCGACGTTGTCGGAGGTGAAATTGCGCAGGCTCGTGGTCATCAACCGCACCAGACGGTCGAACACGATTTCGAGCATCGGCAGACGCTCATACGACACCATCGAGGAATCGATGATGGCGCGAATGCCGGAATTCTCGTCGAGATGAACCTCGTTGACGCTGAAGCCGAGGAGGTTGTCGATTTCTTCCTGCGAGAGAACGCGCTCGCCGCCGTTCTTGCCGCCGCCGATATCGCGACCGCCGTCCTCGACCATGGCGGCCCATTGCTCCGCCATAGTGCCGGTGAGTTCGTTTTCGGCAGCCGCTTTCGCCGCCTCAACGGGATCCTCTGAATCCAGAGAAGCTTCCCATTCGGCGGCAATTGCGTCCTGATCGACCTGTTCGGTAGACATCAGCCTAAATCCAATTCCTCACTGAATGAGGATTTCCTTGAACAGTACAGCGTTCACGTGATGAGGAGAGATCGCGGCATTGACGCGCCGCGTCAGCTCTTCCTTCAGCCGGAACATGCCAACGGAGCCGTTCAGATCGGTGGTGCGCAGTTCGCGCAGGTAAACCTGGAACATGTCGGTGATACGCGGCATCGACGGCGTGATCTGCGCCACGAGCGGCGCTTCCTTCACCTCGAGCACGATCTTGGCCTTGAGATATTGCACGCGCTCGCCGGGCTGACCGGCAAGGTTCACCAAAATCTCCGGCACATCGATGAAGGCGAGCGGCTTCGCAGCCGGCGCCGCCTCTTTCTTCTCCTCCTTGGGGTGCCCCTTCAGGAAGAACCAGCCGCCGCCGCCCGCTGCAAGAACCAGCACGCCCACGACGATTGCGATCAGCTTGAATTTACTCTTGGGAGCTGTCGCCTCGTCCCCGGTCGGGGTGCTTTCTGAAGTTTCCGTATCCGCCATCGCCTGCCCGTCCGGGGTTGGGATGAGCTCGATGCTGCAAAGCAGGCTTTAAAGACGCGATACAAATGCTGCCAGCGCCCAAGGCCCTGTGTGATCGTGACGCTAGGTCGCAATGGTTAACGGAATCTTTCTTTTGACGCTCAACTAGGAAAATTCTGCCGGCAAATATGGTCAACAAGACCTTTCTGCCGCCCGTTTTCGCGCCTCGAAAACTACCAACAAGTTGAAAAATATCAGCTTTTTGACTTGGCACGGCTTTCGCTACTCACCTTAGCGAACCGCGGCTTGGGAGAGCTGTGCGGTTTACGGGATCCGCGGCGAGCTTGGGAGAGCGATCCGCGCGAACTTAGGGGAGAACCACCGATGGAGAATATGCTTCTCGTCGGACTGTCGCGGCAGATGACGCTTCGGCGTCAGATGGACGTCGTGGCGAACAACATTGCGAACATCAACACGAGCGGCTTCAAGGCCGAGCGGACGATTTTCGAGGAATATCTGAGCCCGGCCGCCCGCGAAGACAACTTCGTCGGCCGCGACCGCCGCGTGTCCTTCGTGCAGGACCGCGCCACGATGCATGATTTCACCGGCGGCGCGACCGAGCAGACCAAGAATCCGCTGGATGTCGCCATCGACGGCAACGCCTTCCTCGCGGTGCAGACCCCGAACGGCGAGCGCTACACCCGCGACGGCGGCATGCAGATCAATTCGCAGGGCCAGCTCGTGACAGCGTCGGGCGCACCGGTGCTCGGCGCCAATGGCCCGATCGTGTTCCAGCAGACCGACCACGACATCAACATCTCGCAAGACGGCACGGTCACGGTGCTCGAAGGCATCAACCGCATCGACTCCGTGCGCGGCAAGATCCGCATGGTCAATTTCGCGCAGCCCCAGCGGCTGGTGAAGGAAGGCTCCAACCTGTTCTCGGCCGGTCCCGGCGCCAATCCGCAGCCTTCCACCACGTCGAAGCTCAATCAGGGCTTCATCGAGAAGTCGAACGTCAGCTCGGTCGTCGAAATGACCCGGATGATCGACGTCACCCGCGCCTACACCGAGCTGTCCAACATGCTGCAGTCGCAAGGCGACGCGCGGCGCTCCGCCATCGAAAAACTTGCCGACGTTCCGGCTTAAGGAATCTGACCCATGCGCGCTCTTTACACTGCAGCGACCGGGATGGCGGCCCAGGAACTCAACGTCCAGGTCATCTCGAACAATATCGCCAACATGCGCACGACCGGCTTCAAGAAGCAGCGCGCCGCATTCCAGGACCTCATCTACGATCACGTTCGCCGCGTCGGTGCGCAAGCATCGGATCAGGGCACAGTCATTCCGGTCGGCGTCGATATCGGCGGCGGCGTGAAGACCGTCGGCACTCCGCGCATGATGACCCAGGGCACGCTGTCGGCAACCGGCGGCGATCTCGATATCGCGGTCCGCGGCGAAGGCTTCTTCAAGATCCAGCTCACCGATGGCACCTTCGCCTATACCCGCGATGGTACGTTTTCCACTGACCAGCAGGGCCGCATCGTCAACCCGCAGGGCAACCTTCTGCAGCCAACGATCTCGATTCCCCAGGCGTCGTCGCAACTCTCGATCAATGCGCAGGGCCAGGTCTCGGTCATCGTGCCGGGCTCGACGACCCCGACCGTTCTCGGCCAGATCAGCCTCACCCGCTTCATCAACAAGGCCGGTCTCAATTCGATCGGTGACAACCTGTTCACCGAAACACCTGCCTCCGGCCCACCGCAGGACGGCGTCGCCAATGCCGACGGCTTCGGCGACATGCAGCAGCGCAACCTCGAAATGGCCAACGTCGAAGTGGTCACCGAAATCTCGGACCTGATCGCCGCGCAGCGCGCCTATGAGATGAACGCCAAGGTCATCAGCGCTGCCGACCAGATGCTGCAATCCACCGCCGGCATGTTCCGCTGAGGAGAATGATCATGACATCAGCCATGCGTTCGCTTCTCCTCGCCACCGCCCTGCTCGCTGCAGCGGCCACTGCTGCGCTCGGCCAAGCGCAGCGCGACGAGGTCATCGCATCGCCAACGCTGCGCGCCAACGTCACGGTCTCCAGCGACGTGGTGCGGATTGGCGATGTCATCGACAATGCCGGCCCCACCGCGCAGATCGCAATCTATCGGGCGCCCGATCTCGGCACCGTCGGCACGCTATCGACCGCGCAGGTCATCGCGGCGTTGCGGCAGCATCAGGTGATCGGCGTCGATACACGCGAGCTCAAGTCCATTACCGTGACACGGCTGTCGCGCAGCATCGAGAGCAAGGATATAGAGAACCAGGTCGCGCAAGCGCTGGAGAACCGCCACGGCCTTGGTGCCGCCGCCAATCTCAGCCTCACTTTCGACCGCGAAGTCCAGGGCCTGCAGCTCGACGCCAGCAATACCGGCGCGTTGCAGCCCGTCGCGGCCCGGTTCGACGCGCGCAGCGGCCGTTTCGACGTCACCTTTGCGATCGGCAACGACGCCAACGTGTCTGCCACCAAGCTGCGTTTCACCGGCATTGCCGTTGAGACCGTGGAAGCGGCGGTGCTGGTCCGCGGCGTCGAACGCAATGAAGTGCTGAAATCTTCCGATGTTGTTGTCGAGCGTCGCCCGAAAGCCGAAGTCGGTAACGATGGCGTAACGCGCGACCGCGCCGTGGGCATGCAGAGCCGCCGCCAACTGCGCGCCGGTCAGGCAATCCGCAATGCCGACCTCGCCAAGCCAGACTTGGTCACCCGCGATCAGGCAGTAACGCTGATCTACGAAACTGCCGGCCTCTATCTCACGCTGCGCGGCAAGGCCATCGAAGGCGGCACCGAAGGCGACGTGGTCAATGTGATCAACCTGCAGTCCAAGCGCACCGTCTCCGGCGTCGTGGTCGGTCGCGGCCAGGTCGCCGTCTCCGCTCCATCGCCGCGTCTCCCCGCGCAAGTCGAAACTCCCGCGCCAACTCTTGCTCCAACCCGCGAGTCTCTCCCGTCCGAAAAAATCTCCCAGGCCAGACCTCCCCTGACCGACTCTCCCGCTGCCACCTCTCCCGTCGCGCTTGCTGCCAACGACCACGTGCCTGTTTCTCGAAAAGCTGAGTAAAGTTGATGTTCCAGTTCCATCGTCCCTTCGCCACCGGCGCTACGCTTCTGACGGTCGGCCTTGCTGCCAGCGGCTGTTCATCGATCGACCGCCTCGCGTCCATCGGCGAGAAACCGGCGCTCACGGCGATAGAAAACCCAACGACACAGCCTGGCTACAAGCCGGTGCAGATGCCGATGCCGAAGCCGGAGGTCGCGTCCTACAACGCCAACTCGCTATGGCGCAGCGGATCGCGCGCCTTCTTCAAGGATCAGCGCGCACGCCAGATCGGCGACATTCTCACGGTCACCGTGAACTTCACCGACAAGGCCAATATCGCCAACGAGACCCAGCGCAGCCGCACCAATACGGAAAACTCGGGGATCACCGACTTTGCGGGCAGCAAGCTGCTGACAGGTTCGGCCGCCTCGGTCCTGCCCGGCCGTCTGCTGACGGCTGACGGATCGTCGTCGAGCGACGGCAAGGGATCGGTCGCACGGCAGGAAGCGTTGCAGACCAGCGTTGCCGCAGTGGTCACGCAATTGCTGCCGAACGGCAACCTCGTGGTTGAGGGCAAGCAGGAAATCCGCGTCAACTACGAAATCCGCGAACTGATCGTAGCCGGCATCGTGCGCCCGGAAGACATTCAGAGCGACAACACCATCGACAGCGCCAAGATCGCCCAAGCCCGCATCGCCTATGGCGGCCGCGGTCAGATTTCGGATGTCCAGCAGCCGCGCTACGGCCAGCAAGTGATGGACGTGCTGCTGCCCTTCTAACGTTACGAGCTCCCACATCTCATCGTGCTCCCACGCGATGAGGTGTTCACGCGCGGCCTTCCGTCAGCTCCCCTGGCGGAAGGCCGTCGTCGTTCTGGACGGACTCGAAACGCGGCGCAATCATTCGTCAGCTCTTGAAATCCACCTCGACGCTGCCAAGGCCGAGCAATTCCATTCGGACGTGATCTCCGGCATTGAGCCACGCCGTCTGCACCAGGCTGCCCGTCAGTACGAAGTCTCCGGCGCACAATATCTTGTCTCGGGCCGCGAGATGGTTGGCAAGCCAAGCCAGTGCATGATGTGGATGACCAAGAACATCGGCGCCATTGCCGCGCCCCACTTCCGTGCCGTTAACGACGGCACGTCCAATCACCGACAGAAGATCAGGCGCCTTGCCACGAGTAACAGGCGCACCCAGAACACATCCTGCCGCAAAGAAATCATCTGCGATCAGTGTCGGCGCATCCATACTGCGCCAGTCCGCATAACGATCATCGACGATCTCGATAGCCGGATGGTAGGCATCGATCGCTGTTGCGACGTCATCAGCTGTGAACGGCTCGCCCGACGGCATCAGATCGCTCGCGAGCTGGACCGCAATTTCACACTCCACGCCGACATGTACATAATCGTTGTAGCGCAGCGACGTTCCGGCGGCATGAACACCGCTCATATAGAGTCCGCCGGCGCAAGGATGCGAAATACCGAGATATTGCTGCATCACCGCGCTTGTGCAGCCGATCTTGTAACCGACCTGCAAGCCGAAATCGGGCGACAGCAAATTGTGAAGCGCGTCCTGTACGCGATAGCCATCGGCCTCGTCATGCGGGACCGCGTCTGGCGGCAATACGGCGAGCGGCGTGCGGTTATGGCGGACGTAAGCCAGGATTTCGGCGATCGCGAGATACTTTTCCATCGGCGGTCCCTTCGCTCGTCACACGGCTCATGCCGACATATGACTAACGGGTAGCGACCACCATCCTGCTTGGCAACGGTGCGCAGCGTTGCTAGCGCGAACCGACGCTCGCGCCACTGCAACTCCTCGATTCTGGAGTTCAGCCGAAGACCCTGGTCAGGTCTTCATGAAGTCGCCTCATCCCGGCGGGTCCGGTGAATATCTCCTTCACCTCGGCAAGAGCCTCTGTGGTCAGGACGTCTTCAGAACGCCGGCCCTGCGCAGCAGTCGCAAGGATGCGCGAGGCGATCGCGGCCTGATTGCAGGAGGTGCGGTGCTGCTCCGGCACCCTTGCGACGACCTTTTGAAGAACATTCCGCATCAGCGCGATCGTATCGGGATCATAAGAGGCAGGCGCAGCCATTGTTCATCCTCCCGTTTTTTTCTGGAGCAAGCCTACGTCCTATCGGCGAATGATGACGTTCATATTCCCGTGTTTAAGAATGTCGCCGTGCTGCAGTGCAGTCATCGCAGATCACTGCATCGCACAGCATGCGTGATTGCCTTCCGGAACTCCGAAATGAAAAACGGCCGCCCGATGGGGCGGCCGTTTGGCATCTGAAAGACTATTCGTCGCGATAGACCTTTTCGCGCTTCTCGTGGCGCTCCTGAGCTTCCACGGAGAGTGTTGCGATCGGGCGGGCTTCTAGCCGCTTGAGCGAGATCGGCTCGCCGGTCTCCTCGCAATAGCCGTAGGTATTATCCTCGATGCGCAGCAGCGCGGCGTCGATCTTGGAGATCAGCTTGCGCTGCCGGTCGCGCGCCCGCAGTTCGATGGCGCGGTCGGTTTCCGACGATGCACGGTCGGCGAGGTCGGGGTGATTGACGTTCTCCTCCTGCAAAGCCTGCAGGGTGAGTTTCGATTCACGGAGGATTTCTTCCTTCCAGGCCAGCAATTTCGCGCGGAAATAGTCGCGCTGCCGGTCGTTCATGAAAGGCTCTTTTTCGGAGGGGCGATAGCTTTTCAACTTGTCCAAGGCCAATCCATCTATGCGTGCAAGGCGCCGGAAATGACCGGCCGCGCCGCAGCTTATATAGCGACGTCATGTGACAGACAATAACGTCAGGATACCTCCAGAACCGCCGTCCACCGCCCGGTTTCATGGTCGGAACCGTGCTGCTGCAGCGCACCACAACCCCGGCGCGGTCCATTGGTCCAAGAGACATCCGAGCAGCCATACGGCTTATGCGGGTTTCAGCCGCGCTTGGGGCCGGCCTCGCCGACTTAGACCTGGCCGGCCTTGGCCAGCTCAACTTCGACCCGGAGCTCGATCTCGGAGAGCACGGCGTCCAGACCGGGTTCGCCGGATGATTCCTTGAGGTTGGCTGCCGCACTGCGCAACCGCGCCACCATGGCCGGATTGATCGAGCCCGTGAGCAGGCCGATCTTGAGTTCGTCGAGGACATCGAGCGCACCGCGGCCGCGCTTCACCGAGCGCTTGCGACGCTCCATGGGATCTTCGACGCTCTGCATGGCCAGAAGCGCATCGATGCTGTTGGCCGCCCGAGGCGCTACGGTCGGTTTGGTCTCGGAGGTCGGTGTCGCATCAGGCAACGAAAACCCGGTCGAACTGGTTTTCTTCGCTCCTGACGACGGGGCTCCGAATGTAGTGCCGTTCGGTCCGTAAATGCGCATCGGCGTGTCCAGCGAGGGTGATGGCCAATCCCGGCCCACGGCGGCTTGCCGTTCGCTCAGTACCATCGCGAGCGTAAACGGACCTCCATCCGGAAAGGTCGTCTTTTATGGTTAATCAATCGTAAACAGCCCGGCAAAATCTGCCGCAGGCGGCACATTCGCCGGGGCGCAGACCACCATGCAGCCCGCGCGCTTTTATTATTCCTATTATAAATCAGCATCTTAATCCACGAAAAGCCACTGGCACAGCGCTCGCATAGTGAAGGCTGGATCGTCGTCATGGGAGTGGCGAGCGGCCCAGTGAAGACCTCAGCGGGGAGCAGAGGATGCCGAGCCTACCTTCGATCCGATTCTGTCAGACGGCCTGTGCGGTGCTGCTTGTGCTGCTCGTGCAGGCGGTGTCGGCACATGCGACGTCGCGGATCAAGGATCTCGCCAATATCGAAGGCGTCCGGCAGAACCAGCTGATCGGCTACGGTCTCGTGGTCGGCCTCAACGGCACCGGCGACACCCTCAACAACATCCCGTTCACCCGCCAGTCGCTGCAGGCGATGCTGGAACGCATGGGCGTCAACATTCGTGGCCAGACGCTGCGCACCGGCAACGTGGCCGCCGTCATGGTCACCGGCAACCTGCCCGCCTTCGGCACCCAGGGCACCCGCATGGACGTCACCGTCTCGGCGCTCGGCGATGCCAAGAACCTGACCGGCGGTACCCTGCTGGTCACCCCCCTGCTCGGCGCTGACGGCAATGTCTACGCCGTCGCCCAGGGCTCCCTCGCCATCAATGGCTTTGCCGCCGAAGGCGCTGCTGCCAGCATCACCCGCGGCGTGCCGACCGTTGGCCGCATCGCCAATGGCGCCATCATCGAGCGCGAGATCGAATTCGCGCTGAACCGCCTGCCCAATGTACGCCTCGCTTTGCGCAACCCCGACTTCACCACAGCCAAGCGCATTGCCGCCGCCGTCAACGACTTCCTGGGATCCAAGACCGCCGAGCCGATCGATCCCTCCACCGTGCAACTGTCGATCCCGCCGGAGTTCAAGGGCAACGTTGTTGCCCTGCTCACGGAGATCGAGCAGCTGCAGGTCGAACCGGATCTGGCCGCCAAGATCATCATCGACGAACGCTCCGGCATCATCGTGATGGGCCGCGACGTGCGCGTCGCCACTGTCGCCGTGGCGCAAGGCAATCTCACCGTGACGATTTCGGAGAGCGCCAATGTCAGCCAGCCCAATGCATTCTCCAACGGCCGCACTGTCGTCACGCCAAGTACGCGTGTCGGCGTGACCGAGGACGGCAAGAAATTCGCTCTGGTGAAGGACGGTGTGTCGCTGCAGCAGCTCGTCGACGGTCTCAATGGCCTCGGCATCGGCCCGCGCGACCTGATCGGCATCCTGCAGGCCATCAAGGCCGCGGGCGCCATCCAGGCCGACATCGAGGTGATGTGATGAACGTCAACACCGCAGTCGCCGCCTATCAGGCCAAGCACCCGACCATCAACGGCCGCCCCGATCAGAACCTGATCGATGCGCTGCAGAAAGTATCGCCGCAAGCTCAGGCCAAGACGCGCAAGCAGTCCGAAGATTTCGAGGCGATGTTCATCAACACGATGTTCTCGCAGATGACATCAGGCATCAAGGGCGAAGGCCCGTTCGGCGACACCACCGGCACCGGTGCCTGGCGCTCGATGCTGACAGACGAATATTCGAAGTCCTTCGCCAAGGCCGGCGGCGTCGGCATCTCCAACGAAGTCTTTCGTTCACTCATCATCCAGCAAGCCAATCGCGCCAGCTGATCGCAGAGGACACCGCCATGAACAATGCGCAACGCCAGCAAGCCGCCCCGACCGCCGCACCGCGTTCGGTCGCAACGCTGATGGAAGCCCGTCAGCTCGCCGACGAACTCATGAAGGTGATGAACGAGCTGCTCGCCGTCATCGAACAGGAGACGACGCTGGTCCGCAACGGCCATATCCGCGAGGCCATCAAGCTCGAAGCTCCGAAAGCGGACATTTCGCGTCGCTACATTGCGATGATCTCGCTGCTCAAAATCAGCCAGACATATCTCGCGCAGACGACGCCCGACCTGCTCTCGGCCTTGCGCAAGCACCATGACGTGTTCCGTGCGATGCTGCAGGTCAATCTGACCGTGCTCGCCACCGCGCATGCGGTGTCGGAAGGCATTGTCCGCGGCGTCAATGCCGAGGTTCAGAAGCGTAATATCCCGCAGACCTATACGGCGGCCGGTCGGCAGGCTCAGCCGGGCCGGGTCAACATGACGCCCATTGTCGTCAGTCGGTCACTTTGATCGTATAACCGATCATACGGCCGCGGGCGCGAGTGATGCGCCGCAGCATTGCTATCTTTTGACTTAAATTGCAGCGCGCAAGTAAGCACCGGATTCAGCCGTTCGGTGCATAATGTCGTTTGGGAACGGGTCGGGATTTATCGAATGGAGCCAGGAGGGCTGCCATGGGTGCCGACTTCAATATCAAACCGGTGGGGGCACCGGTTGCCACGCCGGTGATACGACCCGCACCAGAAGCGGTGCGCGAAGCTGTGCCTACGCAACTCCCCCCGGACAAGACCGTGTCGGCAGCGCCCCGTGTACTGCAGCCGAACATTTCTGCGGCGAACTACCAGCAGATTGACAGCGAACGCATCTCCAAGGAAGTCATCATCGACAAGGGCGCAGGCGAGATCGTCTTCGTATCTGTGGACAAGAAGTCCAACCAGGTGATCGATCAGTATCCCGAGGAATCGCGACTGCGTTCCCGCGCCTATCTGCGCGCCATGGATACGCTGAAGCAGGACGCAAAGTTGCTTGATCGACGTATGGAAACGGATCGCAGCGTCTAACTGCGCCGATCACGTATCGCGCGTGGCGTAGGCCGTATCAAGATAGGTGCTGCCCGTCGCGGCATCGGTCACGACGGTCTTGATGATCGCCTTGTTGTCGCCGTTGAGCTGGAACTTCGTATCGCCCACCCGGAACGAATTATCCTTGATCAGCACCTGCTGATACTTGACGGTTCCTTCGCTCTTGTACTTCACCTGAGCACGAAAGCCGTCGACCTGCGAGATGGCTATTTCGAACTTCTTGCCGTTGGCGTACTTGCCTTCCCAGCTACCCTTATAGGTTTCGGGATCCACCGCCACATACTTACCTGCCGTGATCGGCACGGTGGTCTTGTAAGCCGTCGAAAGAATGCTCAGAACGTCTGCCATCTCAGCCCCGTCGGGCGCGGTTTCGAATCGCCCGCTGATCCGGCGCTATTAGGCATCGCCGATCACTAAGCTATCGTTACGGATTTCAGGGAGGCTCACGGACGCCCGGACAGACCTGCGGCGATATTGCGATTGATATCGATCAGCGACTGCAGATGTTCGACCTGGCGAACATGCTGCAAGGCGGTGCACTGCGTCAGCACGAAGATGCCGATATTGGCGATATTCTGGCGGATCTCGGTCGATTCCGGATTCTGGTCATTGATGGCATCGCCAACGAAGATCGACCAGAGCTTGCGATTGAACAGAAGAGCTTCGTCGAGACCAGCATCGGTATGGTCCCAGTTTGCCACGACGTCCTGCAGCTTGCGCGCTGCTTTCAGAAGGGCTTGCGCTTCGATGTCTCTCGGTGTCGCCGTGGTCTGGGCAGTACGCGCGTAGGCTTGAGCACCGATCGACATTCGCTACCTCAAAAACTCTTCTTCCCGCTTGATTAGCGGACGTAATTCCTTGAGTGCTTTGTAAAGCGCGCCGCTTAAAATAAGCTTACTGACGTCCTCAATCGTCTCGCGAAAACTTGGAACCGCTTCGATCAATTCCTTGATGAAGCCGAGATATAGCTCCTGATACGCCGGGATATCGTTCTCCAGATACATCATCTGCACGCAGAGATAGACTCGTTTGACCGGCGTCGTAGCAGTCTCCGCCGTGAGAATGTCCTTCTCACGCATGATCGGTGCATCGCCATCAATCAGGAACGCCGTGCGCGTATCGGAATTGGTGATCACGCTCTGACCGATGATGATTCGCTCACCCGGCTTCAGTTCGACTCGCAAAGGCATTCAGCTCTCCTTCCCCGCAGCGGCCGTGAGGCCACATGCAAAGCCAATGGTATCTGGTGCCACGTTTCGGGCGGGCATGCAGTATCCAGAAACCCCGAAAATACGCCTGCGATTCGAATAATACCAGCGTTCAGCCGCCGCATCTTCAGTCTGGGGAAAGCCAGGATACCCGGCGACGCGCCTCTGACCACCCCGCGACCAACGAAAAACGGCGGAGTTTCCCCCGCCGTTCGGTGATCTCGGTGCGGCCGCCAGACTTACTGGAGCAGCTTGAGCACGCTCTGCTGCGACTGGTTGGCCAGCGCCAGCGCCGAGACGGCGATCGACTGCCGGGTCGACAGCGCTTGGCTGTTCGCGGCTTCCTCGTTGGTGTCGGCCAGCGTCAGGTTGGACGAACCGGTCTGCAGCACGTTGATCAGGTTCTTCGCGAAGTCCTGACGGATCTGCACGATCGAGAGATTCGAGCCGAGCGCCGAAGCCAGCGAGCGCAGCTGCGTGCTGGCCATATTGAGCTGGCTCAGTGTCTGGTTCGTCGACGCGTTGTCGATGAAGTCGCTGCCTGAAATGAGCGTCGGCAGGCCCAGACCGGCGGGCGTCAATTCCGAGCCGGTGATGTTCAGCGTCGACTTGCCGGTTTCGTTGAACACCAGCTTGAGCGTATCACCGGCCAGCAGGTTGACGCCGTTGAAGGATGCATCCTGCGACGTCGTGGTGATCTGGGTGATGAGGTTATTGTACTGCGCAACCAAGTTGGCGCGGGTCGACTGTGACGGCAGATCGACAAGCGGCGGCGCAGCGCTGGTGAAGCTCAGCGCCGACGTCACGGTGCCGCCCATGGTACCGCCATCGAGCACCGAGCCCATGGTCGACGACGCGTAGTCGTTGCCCGCCGCGATCACCAGCTTGCCGGTCGCATCGACCGTGGCTGCCAGATTGTTGGCGGCCAGTGCAACGTTCAGCTGCGCGAGCGTCTTGACGGTGCCGTTGGAGCCGTCGCCGAATGTAATATTGACCGGTGTGCCGCCCTTGAACGACGTGAAGGTCAGCGTCGTGCCGCTGATGCCACCCGGACCCGCGGCGCGTGCCGCAGTAAACACGGTCGACGTGCCGGTGTTGCCGGCGAGGCCGAGTGCCGAGAGAGCATTGCCGCTGCCGCTGATCGACAGATCCTGGATCGTGCCGGTGCTGATCTTGAACGTACCGTTGGCGGCAACGGTCGATGCGGTAGAACCCTGCGTGGTGGTTAGAGCGGCCACGCCAGTCGCGGCGTTATTGACCGCAGTCTGCACGCCAGTGGCGAGATCGATGGCCGTGAGAACGTCGGAGATCTTGCCGCCTTGGAGATAGACCGTCGTGTTGCCACTACCGTCCGTGACGAGGTTGGAGCCGACCGGCGAGCCGGAGCCGGCCGGGATGTTGGCCGCTGCCGGAACGGACGCATCCTTGAACGTGATGGTCTTGCCATTGACGTAAAGTGTCGAGCCGCTCTGGATCAGATTTCCGATGGTGCCCGGAGCCGTCGTGCGCGATTGCGAGACGGAAACCGTTCCGGCGCCGACCGATGTCGTCAGGCCGAGCTGCTTCAGCAAATCCGCCTTTCCACTGATGTTGAGATCCGACCCCGTGGACGTCGACAGCGTGAGGACGCCGGCGGCAATCGACGCGACGGTGCCGGACGACGCTGAAGCCGTCGCGACGCCGTTGGAAATGACGGCTTTCTGAACACCGCTAGCGAGATCAATGGCCTTGGTCAGGTCGGCCACGCTACCGGTCGGGGCGCCCGCCGTACCAAGATAGACCGTAGAGTTGCCGTTGCCATCGGTAACCACGTTGGTATTGACGCTATCGACGCCAAGCCCCACGGGAGCGGTGGCCGCGGTGGGTGCCGGCCCGGTTCGGAAGGTGATCGTCTTGCCGTTCACCATCATGGTGTCGCCGTCGTTCGGCTGTGCCGTGGCGCCGATGGTCGCCGCGCCGGCAGGCGTACCGATCAGTTTCAACGTGCCGGACAGCGACGCCGCAGTACCGGCGCCGTCAGGCGCGGCCGTACCGATCAGCGATGCCGCCACGCCGCCCAGCGTGGTGCCTCCAGTGACCGGCGTCGTACCGCCGGCCGTGCCGTTATACACCGCGTTGCTGGTAGCCGTCGCGCTGGCGAAAGTCTGGGTGCCGCGCAGATCGTCCGGTGTTGCGCCCGCGATGGTGGTGGAGACGTTCGACTTGGTCGAATAGCCCACGGGGGTCTGCAGCGCCTGATTCGCGAGCGACTTAGCGGTATCCACGAGCTTTTGCAGCGAGGTGATGCCGGTATTGGCCGCCTGCAGGATCTGCACACCGTTACCGATACCATCGAGCAGATTGTTGATGTCACTGGCGCGGCTGTCGAGGCCTGCTGCCGTGAAGAAATTGGTCGGGTTGTCGAGGGCCGTGTTGACCTTCTTGCCGCTCGCCAACCGGTTCTGGGTGGTCGACAACAGATCAGCAGTGGATTGCAGCGAAAGCAGATTCTGACGAACTGACGCCGAGAGAACGACTGACATGTTGTAACCTTCCTGTTCCCCGCGCATGCCGACCTTCGGGTCGCATTACGCATGGTACGTCTGGGACGAGACTCGGTCTCGCCGCGACGCTGCCGGTGAAGTTTGACGCCCTTCTGGAAGAGGAATCTCGGCCCGCCTGACGGCGATCCCGGATTAAACGCGGTCGATTCTCGACCTACCTGCTTCCTACACGGGCCGAATATGACCGACGACCATTTAAGATATGGTTAACAGCGGATTAAGGCTTTCATAAAACTGTCCCAAAATGGCAAAGGCCCGAAAAGCATAAGCTTTTCGGGCCTTTGAGTTGCGATTGTGACAGCGAAAAACGGCGGGGCTTTCTGCCCCGCCGCCTGGTTTTCGTCTTGTCAGTGCGCCGCGATTAACGGAGCAGCTGGAGAACGCCCTGCTGCGACTGGTTGGCCAGCGACAGCGCGGAGACGGCGATTGACTGGCGGGTCGACAGCGCCTGGCTGTTGGCCGCTTCCTCGTTCGTGTCGGCGAGCGTCAGGTTCGACGCACCGGTCTGCAGAACGTTGATCAGGTTCTTCGAGAAGTCCTGACGGGTCTGCACGATCGAGAGGTTCGAACCGAAGGCCGAAGCCTGGGCACGCAGCGTGCTCGACGCGGTGTTCAGCGTGGTGAGCACCTTGTTGGTCGCAGCGTTGTCCAGGAAGTCCGTGCCCGAAGTCAGGCTGGACAGGCCGAGGCCGGCCGGTCCGAAATCGACGCCGGTGAGGTTCAGCGTGGACTTGCCGGTTTCGTTGAACGTCAGCTTGAGCGTGTCGCCACCGAGCAGGTTGACGCCGTTGAACGACGAGTCCTGTGCCGTGGTCTTGATCTGCTCGAGGATGCCGTTGAACTGGTTGACGAAGTTGGCGCGAGTTGCCTGAGCAGTCGCATCAGCCACCGGTGCTGCTGCAGTCGAGAACGAGAGCAGGCTGGTTGCCGTGCCGCCGATCACGCCGCCAGCGGTGCCGCCCAGCGTCGACGAAGCGTAGTCATTGCTCGTCGAGATGGTCAGCTTGCCCGAAGCGTCGAGCGTTGCCGTCTGGTTGTTGGCCTGCAGCTTGGAGTTCAACTGGTCGAGCGTCTTGACGGTGCCGTTGGTGCCGTCGCCAAAGGTGACGTCAACTGCGGTACCGCCATTGAACGAGGTGAAGCTCAGCGTCTTGCCGTCCACGCTGCCCGGGGTCGAACCACGGTTAGCAGTGAAGCTCAGGGCATTGCCGGTGTTGCCACCAAGACCGAGCGCCTTAAGAGCGTTGCCGGTGCCGGAGATGCTGAGGTCGGACGTGATGCCCGTGCTCAACTTCAAGGTACCATCAGCGCCGATGGACGAGTTCGTCGTGCCGGCCGTTGTCGCGAGGGTAGCACCGCCCGCAGCAAGCGTTGCAGTCTGAGTGCCGGTGGCGAGGTCGACTGCCTTCAAGATGTCCGCGACAGTCGCGTCACCCAAATAAACGGTCGAGTTACCTTTGCCGTCGGTTTCCAGCTTGCCGGACACACCGGTGTGGGTGGCCGAAGCCGACGGAGCATTGCCCGACGCGAAAGTGATGGTCTTGCCATTCACGTTCAGGGTCGAACCCGCTTCGATCAGCGTGCCGAGCGTGGCGGAGGAAGTCGAACGATAGGCAGTCACCGACGCATTGCCCGAACCGCTCGAAGACGTCAGACCGAGAGCCTTCAGGCTGTCAGCCTTGCCATCGATCTGCAGATTGGCACCCGTCGTCGTCTTGAGGGCGATCGAACCACCAGTGATGGTTGCAGCCGCGCCACTCAAAGTCGCAACACCGTTTGCAACCGAGGTCACGGTACGAACACCGCTCGCAAGGTCGATAGCGTTGGTTACGTCGGCCACATTCGTCGCGGCATTCAGAAGGACGGTCTGGTTGCCCGAACCATCGGTTACCGTGTTGCCGCTATAGCTCGAGCCAGTTGGGATCGTGCCGGCGGTTGGAGCGGCACCGGTCTTAAAGGTGATGGTCTTGCCATTCACCGTCAGAACGTCACCATCCTTGAACGTGGAAGCGGTTGCGTCAGCCGCGAGAGCACCGGTCGCACCGTAGAGCAGTGTAGCACCGGTGATGTTCGCCGGAGTACCGGCGTTATCCTGAACGACCGAGCCGTTGAACGTGCCTGCGATGCCGCCGAGCGTATCAGCGAGAGCCGCAACGGTCACGCCACCAGCCGTACCGTCGGTGAGCACGTTGCTGGAAGCGACAGCGTTGCTGAACGAAGCCGTCCCACGGAGGTCGGAAGCAGTCGCGCCGGTGATCGTGGTGGAGACGTTCGACTTGGTGGAGTAGCCACCCGTGGTCTGCAGCGCCTGGTTGGCGATCGACTTCGCGGAGTCGACGAGCTTCTGCAGCGAGGTGATGCCGGTGTTGGCAGCCTGAATGATCTGAACGCCGTTGCCGATGCCATCAAGCAGGTTGTTGATGTCGCCGGCGCGGTTGTTCAGGCCCTGGGCCGTGAAGAAGTTGGTGGGATTGTCGAGCGCCGAGTTGACCTTGTTACCGGTCGAGAGGCGGTTCTGAGTGGTGGAGAGAAGGTCCGCGGTCGACTGCAGTGAGAGCAGGTTCTGACGGACGGAGGACGAGAGTGTAATGCCGGACATGTTTGGTTACCTTCCTGGTAGACACAACGAGCGACCTTCTTGGTCGACGAAGGGAAGATGACGCTGAGGTTCTAAAATTGCGTAAAGGGAATTGTGCGGATTTAGCGCTCCCTGTGCGTGTGTTTGACTACCTGCACCCGTCCCCCAAAACGACAAAGCCCGACTCGTAAAAGTCGGGCTTTGTCGTTTGTTATCAGTGCTTTTGTATCGTTGGGAGGTTGGCTTCCCGGATTTTGACGAGGCGACCAAAACCCGGCGAAGTTGTAAACACGAAGCAACCCGTTAAAGAAACTTAACCAAGCTCATCTGATAAAGATTTGACGTTGTCTGATACGAAGCCTGCAAAGCGGTCTGCAGCGCCAGAATTTTGGTTGCGACCTCGTCATCATTGATGCCCTCGATGGAGTCGAGCATCGTCTGGGCCATGGCCTTGGTCTGCACCTGCCGATCCGTAGTCGATTTGATCGATGCCTGCGCGCCGGCGAAGTCGGCCTGGATGTCCTGAATCGTCTGCTGGCCGGGGATATCCGCCAGGTTCTGCGCCACGCGCTGGTTCAGCGCCGCGATCTGCGCACTGGCGTTCTTGGCATAGGTCGCATTGCCGAGTTGTGCCGGATCGACGGCCACGGCCGCGAACACGGCGACTGTCTGCAATTGCGCGCGCAGGGCCTGCTCATCGGCGCGTGCGCCATATTGCACCGTGATCGATGTATCGACCTGGGAGACTGCCGATCCGCGGGCCGAGCCGTTGGCGGCCGTGTCCTGCTCGCCCTGATACCAGATCACGGTATTGTCGGCCGTGCCGGCAACGAGCGTGGTTGCAGAGCCGAGCGGCGTCGACCCGACGCGCAGCGGCGGCTGGTCGAAGAAATTGTCGCCAGCCTCGATCGCAGAGGCCGCCACCATCGGCCCGTTGGCGAGATCCTTCATGGCTGTGCCGAGCGCGGTATTGAGGTTCGCTGCGGTTGCCGTCGATGACGGCGCCACCGGCGGAACGGCGTTCGGCTGACCGGGATCGATCAAGAACGAATTGGCTGGCAGGGGTGTCTTATCCGATGCGGTCAGGACGATGTCTTCCTTCGTGCCATCCGGCATCGTGAAGGTGAACTTGACCTGATCGCCGACATTCGGGTTGGTCGCCCCAAGATCGATCGACATCGATTTCTGCACGGGCGTTGCCGGCGGCGTCGGCGGAACGGTTGCGGGCAGGTCGACCGGCTGGGTGACCGTCGCACCGGCAATCGTGGTGGACACACCTGTGACCTTCATGCCGAACGGCTGCGCCACAGCCGGCGGTGCCGGTGTCGCGTCCTCTTCCGAGATCACCACCGAGGTCACCGGGGTTCCGACTGCGCTGCCAACGCGCCCGTTTGCGTTGACACCGAGATCGGCCGTCTTGCGCTCGGCGATCACCTGCTTGAGGCCGGCGACGAGCGCACCATTGCCGTTCATGATCTGGTCGGCGGGCGCGACCGGCGCCGTATCGGTGGCGCGGCCGGAAAACAGGTAGCGGTCACCCGACCGCGCATTCAGCATATCGACGGAATCGAAGAAGCCGAGCGAAGCCGTCTTCTGCCCCGGCGTCTGACCGGTATTGTCGAAATTGCTGCCGGCGCTGACGGCGGCGCCTTTGACATCCGATCCGATCGCCACCAGCCGCTGCAGCGACAGATTTGCCACGCCGATGCGCGTGTTCAGATTGACGGCAGTATCGGCATAGGCCGCAACGCCACTGATCTGCGCGCGGAGCGCGATCGCGAGACTGCGACCGCTGCCCTGCCCTGCATAGGTGTTGGAGATCTTGCCGCTCGACAGCTGCTGCGTCAGCGTGTCGAGCTGATCGCGCAGATTGGTAATTCCGGATCCGATATAGGATGTGCGTGAGCCGACACCGCTGATTGTCATGATTGCCTCAGAATGCCTGCATCAGGGTTTTGTATAGTTCGTTGACCGTCGACATCACGCGCGCATTGGCCGAATAGGCGTTCTGCAGAGACAGCAGATGCGCCATCTCGTCATCCATATTCACGCCGGACGCGTCTGCCATCTTCTTGTCGAGTGTGTTGAGAACGACGTTCTGGCCATCCGCAAGTTGCTTGGCGGAATCCGCCGCGGCGCCCTGTTGCCCGACGAACTGGCGCATATAGCTCAGCAGCGTCCCCTTGAACGGCGCCGTATCACTGCCCGTTCCCGTCGCCGGCGAATAAGTGAAACTGGCATTGTTCAACTGGTTGAGCAGGAGGGCCGACCGCGTCGTGTCGCCTGCTGCCGTCGACCCGCTATAAACCACCAGCTTGGAGGGGTCGGCGACGATCGCATTGTTGATCGTCAGCCGGCCGGCGAGACCGGCCATCTGCGAACCGTTCTTGCTGATGCCACCGCTATAGGCAGCGCCGTTGTCGGTGAACAGCGCCAGCTCCGGGCTGCCATTGCTTAGATCGGTGGGACCTTGCGTGACCGTCACCGACGCCGCATTGACGTTGGCGAATGCGGGATTGTTGACAACGGTGAGCGCGCCGGCCGTGCCGGAGAACGTAGCCTGGCCGCCAAGCGCCGCGTTCAACTGATTCAGAACCGAGCCGAAGCCCGAAGAAAAATCGAGGCCGATGACGGTATCATTCGGATTGCTTGTTGCCGTGTTCTGCAGCGGCAGCACGCTGGGATCATCGACCCGCATGAACGAAATTTCGCGCTGCGTGTTGGTCGCCGTATCCGTATACGTGAAGTGAATGACATTGCCCGGCTTCATTTGCGATACGTCGAGCGTGAAGCCGGTCGGCGTTCCCGGCGGCAGCGTCGTCGGCGGCACCGTCGGCACGGGAAAGACGCTTCCGGCCGTCGTCTTGTCCGAGAGCGCACTCGAGATCGATGCTGCGAACTGATCGAGCTGATTCTGCGCCTCGACAAGCGTCTTGTCGCGAAGTTCAGTATATGCGGCGATCGTGCCCGACTTGATAGCGCCGGCAGCAGTCAGGTCGATCGATCCGCCGTTCGGAAATTCGATCACCACCGAGCCGAGATTGCTCTTGCTGGGATCCGCGCTCCACGTCGTGCCGGCCGATACTGTGCCTTGGGCATTAAACGCCAGTGTCGCCGCTTCGTTGCCCACCAGCTGCACACCGGAACCGGTGAAGATGGTGACCTGATTGGCGCCATTGGTGGTGACGCGGATATCCATCAGCTGCGACAGCTGCGTGACATATTGATCGCGCTGATCGAGCAGCGCGGCGGTGTTGGAATCCGTCGATGTTCCGCCTTGCGGATTGGCCGTCAACTGATTGTTGATCTTGGCAATCTGCTTCATCAGAGTGTTGGCGGTCGTCACCGAATCCTTGATGCCGCTTTCCGCCGAGCTGCGCAGGTTCTGAATACCCTGCGTCATCGAATTCAATTGTTGCGCGAGTGTTTGCGCGGCGTTGAGCACGCCGATCCGCGCCGACTGACTGTCCGCGCTCGTTGACAGCGCCTGCACTGCTGTCGTCAGGGCATTGAAGGAATATTCGAGCGAGCCGACTGAACCAGGATCGCCGTAGAGGCTCTGCATCTGCTGCAGGAAGCTCGACCGGAGCGAGGCATAGCCCGCGCCCGACGTTTCGGTACGGAGCTGCGCCTGGATATACTGATCGAGTTCGCGATTGACGCCGACGGTGCGGACGCTGCTGCCGTTGCCGGAATTGACTGCGACCTGATCCGTCGACTTGCGAATGTAGCCAGGCGTTTCCGCATTGGCCACATTCGAGGAGACCAGCGACATCGCGGCCTGATTGGCGCGCAGGCCGGACATGGCGATGGAGAGTGCGTCGTTCAGACTCATAACTAACTGTCGCTCTCAAGGTTGACGCGGGAAGAAGGCCGCAGATGCGGCCCTCCGATTAACGCATCACGTTCAGCAGATCCTGAACCATGGTGTTGGTGGTCGTGATCACCTTGGTATTGGCCGAATAGGCCTGCTGGGTGACGATGAGCTTGGTGAATTCATCGGCGATGTCGGTGTTCGACGACTCCAGCGACGAGCCGGAAATACTGCCACCCTTGCCGTACAGCGCTTCGCCGGATTCGTTGGTGGTCTCGAACGCACCGCCGTCGATGCGCTTGAGGAAGTTGGCGCCGTTGAAGGTGGCAATGCTGACTTCGGCAAGATCGATGTTGCGGCCGTTGGAGTAGCTGCCGACCACACGTCCTTCATTGCTGACCGATACGCTCTGCAGCTGACCCGCAGCATAGCCGTCCTGCTCGAGCTGATTGACCTGGACGTTGCCGTTGGTGTCGGCGAATTGCGTGAGACCGCCCGTGCCGAACGCCATCGTGACATTGCCAAGGCTCTTGCCGCTGACGGTCAGGCCGGTCAGCGTGATCTGGCCGACAACGGGCTGCATCTGGCCGTTCGGGCCGAACTTGAAGTCGGTGCCGACATTCTGCCAGGCAGGGCTTGCACCCGTGGCCGCTGGATCGGTCTGGTAGAACAGGTTCCAGGTATCCGTTCCGCCCTGCGTGGCGGACTCGACCTTCGCCCATCTGAATTGCAGGCTGACCGGTGCACCGTTGCCATCATAGACCGTCTTGGCGCCACCGCTGATCGATTCATCGAGGAAGGTCTGGGAGTCACTGCCGATCACGACGCCGGTGCCCGCCGTGCCGCCGCCCGAACGAAGGCCGGTAACGGTGCCGGTGAAACCCAGGGCCTGGAATGCGGCGACCGCCGTGGTCGTCGAACCTGCCGCCAGCGTAAAGTCGTTCGCCGTACCGGAGTTCAACGTGATCACGCCGGTGGCGGACACGCTCGATAGCGGCGACGCATTGCCGGTCGCGGTGTCGATGGCGGTGAGCACGTCGCCGACATCGGCCGTGTCGATAGGGATAAAGGTCGTGCCTGGCACGGCTGCAGGAGCAACGGCGCCCGTGTAGAACGAAAGCGTCTTGGTCGTGGTGACACCGGCACTGGTGGTCTTCAGCACGAGCGTATCGCCGTTGGCAAAGCCGACCGGCAGCGTATCGCTGCCGGATACGGGCGCGAGTTTGGTATTCGCCGAGATCGGCGCCGGCGTCGTCGCGAAATTGTTGCGCGCGTTTCCGGGAACAGCAGTATTGCCGAAGGGCGTTGCCGCAGTGCCCAGCACACGCGGGTTCGACACGAAGTCGGCCGATCGCAGCAATTCGGAACCAGGCACCGACGTCTGATGCTTGGTGGTCAGCGGATAGCTGGCGAGGTTGGCGCGGTAATCGATCTTGGTGGTGGCCTGCGACGGCAGGAAGTCATTCTGGAAGCGCAGCACTTCCGGCGTGCTGCCGGCCGGGTTGCCGGTCGAGGGATCGATCTTGACGCCCTGCAGATAGTAGCCGGCGCCGTTGACGAGATAGCCGTTCTTGTCGAGCGAGAAGTCGCCGCGCCGGGTGTATTTGTTGACGCCGTCAAAGATCGGCGTGGAGTCGGAGACGTTGCCTGGCTTCTGCACCGCAAAGAAGCCGTCGCCGTTAATGGCCATGTAAGTCGCAACCGAAGACGACTGCACCGATCCCGCGATGGTGTTGGTGCTGCGCGATTGCGCCGTCACGCTGCCGGCCACCTGTGCGGATGTGCCGGCATCGGGAATGAGGTCGAGGAAGCTGGTATCGATCCGCTTGAAGGCGGTGGTCTGCGAGTTGGCGATGTTGCCGGAAATATTTTCCAGCGCATAGGAGTTCGCCCGCAGGCCCGCAACGGACGTGGTGAGAGCGCCGAAGATACCCATTACATCGTCTCCAACTTCGATCCGGGCGGCCCGCCGGATGGTGCCAAATTCACAGCCGCTGTCGGAGGAGATGTCGCAAGCCCCGTGCCAAGGGGATAAATTCAACGAATTCAACGCACTAAACAAAGAACCCCGGTCCATGGACCGGGGCACAATTGCCTAGCAGGGAAATAATTGCCGGATCGGCGCCTGATTTCGCCGGGTTCTGCGTAGTTGCTCAGGTCGCCGACGGCGCGGCCGGTTTGAAGATCATCGCGAAGCCGTCCATGCAGTAGCGCAGGCCGGTCGGCTTCGGGCCGTCATCGAAAACGTGACCAAGATGGCCGCCGCAGCGACGGCAGTGGATCTCGGTGCGGACCATGCCGAGCGTCGAATCCTTGCGCTCGCCCACAGCATTCTGCAGCGGCTGCCAGAAGCTCGGCCAGCCGGTGCCGCTCTCGAACTTGGTGTCCGACGAGAACAGCGGATTGTCGCAGCCGGCGCAGGCGAAGGTGCCCTTGCGCTTTTCCTTGTTCAGCGGGCTCGAATACGGCCGCTCGGTGCCTTCCTTGCGCAGGATCTCGTATTGCTGCGGCGTGAGCTGTTTGCGCCATTCCTCGTCGGTCTTCACGACTTCGAACTTCTCGTCCGAGGCAGCCCGCGCCGGCGAAGCCGTCAGCCATTTCAGCGACAGCAATCCTCCCAGGCCAGCAGCGGTCGTCAAAAGAAAGCGGCGGTCGATCATGGTTGGTCTCCCTGACAATCGAGACAATCATCTCGTTCGCTTGAAATACGGGCGGACGAGCCGGAAGTTACACGCCGGTTCCGAAATATTACTCACGTTTTGTTGCGCGCCCCAACCGGGTGGATCGGCCTAGCCCGGCCGCGGGCCCCGCGTTCCCGCGCGCAGATTGGCCTCGGCCAGCCGGGCCTCACGGATCCGCTCCCGTGCCCCGGCCCGTTCGCGGTACCGCGCCAGCGTGCCGGCCAGCGCCGAACCCTGCCGCTCCCATAGCCCGACCGCGTAGCCGACGGCCCGCCCGGTCGTGCCACCAGCCCAGACCAGTTCGAACGGCGCGAACAGCTTGAAGCGATCGTCATAGGCATACATGCCACGGGCGATCAGTTGCCCGGCCATGGCCGTTGTGTTGAGGCCCCGATGGCTGAAGCCGCTGGCGACCCACAATCCCTGACGGAGTTGCCCGATCTGCGGCATGCCGTGGACGGTCTGGCCGAGCGCACCGCCGAAGGTCTCGGCGATGGCAACCTTGCCCAGCGCCGGAAACACGGTGCGGATGCGGCGCGCGATGGCGCCGGCATAGCGCTCCGGCTGCCCGGCCCAGGTTGTTTCCGGGCTCGACCACATCAGCCGATCACCATCGACAATACGGAAATGGTCGACGCCGTCGCTATCGCTCACCGAGCCCTGAAACGTCACCGCCTCGGCGAGACGCTCACCAAGCGGTTCGGTGATGCCGGCATAGCGCCACACCGGCAACAGCGTGTCCGACAGCTTTTGCGCAGGCGCACCGAGATGGATATTGCCGGCCAGCACGATTTGTGTGGCACGCATCCGCGCCGACGGAGTCACGATGCGTTTGCGGATGCCGCCGGCATCGATGCTGACTACCGGCGTGTCCTCGAAGATACGCACACCAGCCTGTTTCGCCAGCGCTGCGAGGCCCAGCAGATATTTGCGGCCGTCGATCTGGAACGCCTTCGGATAATGCACGCCGTGAAAGTAGCGTTTGGTTTTCAGCACGTCGCGGACACGGTCGATCTGCCAGCCGTCCACTTCAGTATCGAAATCTTCGCCGAGCATCTGCAGGCGTGAGATCAGGCGATCGCCGACATCAACATTGGAGACTTCCAGCGCGCCCTCGGACAGGCCGAGACCGGGGATCAGGTCGTCTGATGCCTGGGTCCGGACATACTCTGCGCCCTGCTTCGACAGCGACCACAACTCACGAGCGTCCTCCAGGCCAACACGCGCAATCAGATCGGCGAGCGGCAGGCCAAAGCCCGGCATCACGGTTCCCAGCTGGTTGCCGGACGCGTTCCAGCCGACATAGCGCCCTTCGAGCACCGCGACGCTCGCACCCAGACGCGCCGCTTCCAGCGCAATGCTGAGCCCGGCGAGCCCGGCCCCGACCACGCAGACATCGACATCGAGGCTGAAGGTCAGCCGCGCGCGGTCGGCGTCGGCGACCTCAGGTCCAAATGTCACGCTTGCGGAAGGGGCGGTCATAACGTTTTCTTACGGACAGGTGGGGCGCTTGTCACCTTGTCCTCACGGTTCATGTCCATTAATCCGCAGACCTGAGGTCTGGCGCGACCGCGCCGCCCGCCTCGCTACTACCTCTTGCCGAATCGAGATCGCGCCATGCGCCGTTTACTGCTGCTGCGTCACGCCAAGACTGAAACGGACGCGCCGAGCGGCAAGGATTTCGATCGCAGGCTGGATGACCGCGGCCGGCTGGATGCGGCTCTCATGGGCGCCTGGCTCAGCAGAAATCCGCCCCTGCCCGACCTGGTCTGCGTCTCCACGGCGGTACGCGCGCAGCAGACCTGGAGCCTCGTGGCCGCGGCAATGCCAGCGGCGAAACCAACAGTCGCCAGCCTGGATGAACTCTATGGCGCCGGCCTCTCCGAATTGCTGGCGGTGATCCGCGGCGCAGCCGTGGAAGATCCAGAGCAGCTGATGCTGGTCGGCCACAATCCCGGCCTGCATGAAATGGCGCTCAGCCTGATTGGCGGCGGCGATGCCGCAGGCAGGAAAGCCGTCGCCGACAATCTGCCAACCGGCAGCATCGTGGTGATCGACTTTCCCATCGAGGACTGGAACGACGTTGCCTTCCGCGGTGGAAAACTCGTGCAATTCGTCAGTCCGAAACTGCTGAAGGGCGCCGCGGGCGAATAAGCCGCGCCCATCGGAACCGGTTTGTGCTATCCTTCTCCGGACGACGATGGAGGTGCGCATGTACAAATCCATTCTGGTCCCGATCGATCTGGCCGAAACCGATGTGGCCAAACCCGCGATTGCCCAGGCCGCGACGCTGTCGCAAACCTTCGGTGCCACCGTCCGGCTGCTCAACATAATGCCGATGACGCCGGTGATGCTGGCCGAATATGTCCCGGCGGATTTCGATACTCAGCAACTGGAATCGTCGCAGGCCGCTCTTGCGGCGGTGGCACGCGATTGCGGCATCGACAGTAGCCGCGTCTCCAGCGTGGTGCGACAGGGCGGCATCTATCACGAGATTCTCGAAGAAGCCTCGGCGATCAAGGCCGATCTCATTGTGATGACCTCGCACCGCCCGGCGATGCGCACTTACTTTCTCGGCTCCAATGCCGGCCATGTGGTGCGCTATGCGAAATGTTCGGTACTCGTCGTGCGGCCGTGACTACGGCAACAGCTCCTGCGGCACGCTGCTGAATGTGTAGTTGCGCGGTTTGTTGCGGCGGATGAAACCGCTGATCTGCCAGCCGGAGAATACTGAGAAGCCAACGATGAAGACCACGCCGGCAAACTCGCCGGTGAGCAGCGCACGCAGGAGCAGCGCTGTCATTGCGAGACCGACAAAAGCCAGTGCCACGACAATCATTGTGTAGATGCCTGGTCGCAGGCCGGAGCTTAGCCTGGCTAGACTACCTGCCGCAGCGAGGCGTCGATGTAGCTCCAGGATAAACGCGCTGTAGCCCGACTGCGGCTCCATCAGCGCGACGGTCTGTTTCGACGTCGAGAAGATCGTGATGTGACGATCGTCGGCATGATCGATATCGGCGCGAAAGCGGCGGTGCTGCATACCCATCGGCCGATAGGACAACCGGATCGCCGCGATATCCGCATAGGCCCAGACACCAGAGCGACGACCTGTGCGCCATAACAAACCTTCATCGGTCAATTCATAACGATGCGCGGCGCCAATCAGGGAGGCCTTGTAGGCATAGGTGTGCCCCGGCCCTGCCGCTTCTGCGGCAGACGATGCGTCCCTGCGCCTGAAGAGGGTCTTGAGCAAACAGAAGTCCCCTGCACTGTTCGACCTCGCTTGCTTGCGCGATCGCCTGCATGTCCCTTACAAGCTTGCCATGGCCGAGACGACCACTTTTCCGCGCCGCCTGATTCTGGCCGGCGCGATGATTTCAGGATTGCTGCTGGCGCTGGCCGTACACATGCTCGGCCAGCGATTCGGCCTCGACCTCGGTGGCCTCTGGCGCAACGATCCCGACAATTTCATGCCGATCGGATCCGCCTTCGCCTGGTGGCTGATCGCGGCGATGGCCTTTGTCGGCGGCTATGTGACCGCTAACCTGCTGCACAGCGCAGCATCCGGTCGCATCCCGCAGCGCATGCGGCAGTTTCTGATCACCATTGGCGTGCTGTTTCTGGCCGGCGCCGGTCAGGCGGCCTCGGCGCCCAACGCTATACCGACGGCATCGGGTGTTCTGGCCAGTCTTGCCGCCCTCGGCCTCGGCGGCGTCATGGCGTTCTGCGGCGCCCATTTTGCGCTGCGAAAGGCATAGGCGAAGCCCAAAAAAATCGCGCAGGCTTTCGCCCGCGCGATTGTTCTGTGCCGTGTGATCGCTGGTACCGCGATCAGCTTGCGGCGCGCATATTGACCTTGCCTTCGGCCAATGACGTCAGCTTCTTGTCGGTGGTCTTTTCCTCATCGAGCGTCTTCTGCAGCACGGCCGCGCAATCGTTGCGGCCAAGCTGGCGCGCCCACGCGATCAGGCTGCCGTAACGCGCGATCTCGTAGTGCTCGGCGGCCTGAGCCGCATTGATCAGCGCGGCGTCGAGTACCTTCTTGTCCTCGACTTCCCCGGCGGTCTCGTCGGCTTCCTTGATGATACCGTCGATTGCCGGGCAGGTAACCGCCTTCACCTCGGCGCCGTGCATGGCGAAGACCTGCTCAAGCCGCTGCACATGCACTTCGGTTTCTTGCAAATGCGTCTTGAAAGCCTGCTTCAACAGTGGTTCTGCAGCCTTGTCAGCCATTTTCGGCAGCGCCTTCAGAAGCTGCTTCTCCGCGTAATAAATGTCCTGCAGCTGGTGCACAAACAGGTCATCCATCGTCTTGATGTCCTTGGTGAACAGTCCCATCGTTTCAATCCCGATGTTCTGGAACGGGGTGGCCGCTGCGGCGCATTGTCCCGCTCGGTTGCGATAGGCCGGTAACCATCGATATTGGGACGTGTTCCGGGACCGTCTTGATTTGCCGCATGGAACATTCGACTTGCCCGCCTATATGAAATGCGGGACGAATGGCTCGGAATTGTGTGTGCGATTGTCGTGCAGGGTCAGGGCTTTGCAGCCGGCGCGGGTATGTGGCGACCTTGCGGCGCGGTATTAACGCTGGCGCTGTCAAGGACTGCACAACGAAACGTTTTTGCCGTAAGGGTTTGGGCTTGATGAGTGAACTTCGCGTATGAGTGAATTGGTCGCCGCTTGCCGCCTGTTACCCCGATCGGCTTTCCACCTGTTCGCGCTCCGCCGGGAGGACGAATGCAACGATTGCTGACCGCGCTCGGGCGCGGCTTCAAGCAACACGTCGGCTGGAAACGGCTGGGTGTTGTCGCAAGCCTGATCGTCATCGCCCTCGCCATCTCCCATCTGGTGCATACCCTGAAGGGCCTCGATACCGCCAAGATCCTGGCGGCGATGGCCGCAAAATCGACGATGCAAATCGCCATGGCGACGCTGTGCGTGATCGGCGCCTTCTGCACTCTCACCTTCTACGATTACTTCGCGCTCAGAACGATCGGCAAGAAGCATGTGCCGTATCGGATCGCGGCACTCTCGGGCTTCACCAGCTACACCATCGGCCACAATATCGGGGCCACCGTGTTCACTGGCGGCGCCATCCGCTTCCGCATCTATTCGGACTACGGATTGAATGCCATTGACGTCGCCAAGATCTGCTTCATCTCCGGACTGACCTTCTGGCTCGGCAATCTGTTCGTGCTGGGCATCGGCATGGTCTGGCATCCGCAGGCCGCCTCGGCCATCGATCTCCTGCCCAATGCCATCAATCGGCTGATCGGGTTCGGCTGTCTGGCCGGCATCATCGGCTATCTGGTCTGGCTGTCGATCGGCAAGCAACGCCGCGAGCTCGGTCAGAACGGCTGGAAGGTCGTCCTGCCCTCCGCCCAGTTGACGCTGCTGCAGATCGCCATCGGCGTTGTCGATCTCGGCTTCTGCGCGCTGGCTATGTATCTGCTGATGCCAGATCAGCCCACTATCGATTTCGTCTCGCTGGCTGTGGTGTTCATCCTCGCCACCCTGCTGGGCTTCGCCAGCCATGCCCCGGGCAGCCTTGGCGTATTCGACGCCGCTTTGCTGGTGGCGCTGCCGCAGTTCCGCCAGGAGGAGCTGGTCGCCACCGTGGTCATGTTCCGGATCCTGTATTTCATGATCCCGTTCGCCATCTCGATCTGCATCATGGGCACCCGCGAAATCTGGCTCAGTGTCATCCAGCCATGGCACAGGCGCCGCCTGGATGACCGCAATGAACGTCGCGAGACCGAGCCCGCCCCGGTCGTGGTGCATGAGCAGCCATTGAAGCGTCAGTCACAGGGTTGAATCAGTCCCGGGCGTGCCACATCACGCGTCCGGCCAATCGATTTCTTACTTCCGCCCCATACGTGACGTTCAACACCGCCATGGCCCCCATCTATTTCAGACGTTCATTGATCAACCTCGCCTTGCTGCTCGGCATGCTGGGCGCGCTGCCGGTTGGATCGGCCGCCGCGCAGGGCGTCGCCAACAGTTCGATCCAGATTTCCTGGGAAGTGCGCAACCGCTTCCGGCTATTCCGCGAAGAACGTGACTTCCAGCTCCATGTCGACGCCATGCGCAACCGCAGCGTGCTGGGTGCCGAACAGGCTTTGGGCGTGCAGAGCGACGGCCGCGGCTGGGCGCGCAACACCGTCAACCGGCTATGCATCGATCTGGCGGGAAAGGTCAGCGAGCCCTGCACCCGCGACACCGTCAAGGAAAGCTACCTGACGCCGACCGAGCACCCGATCACCGTCCGCCTTACCGGCGAAGTGCCGGTCGGTGCGATCTGCGCCTGGACCTTCGAGGACGGCGAAGGCCCGCGCCAATCTACGCTCGATTGCGCCGAGCCGATCAATTTCCGCGCCATCTATGGTCGCCGCACGGTCGCGACTGTGGAGGTCACCAGCGGCGCCGAGGCTCCTGTGCGGGTCAGCGCCGACATCGCCGTGCGCGACATCCTGATTGCGGGCCTCGGCGATTCCATTGCGTCGGGCGAAGGCAATCCGGATCGTCCGGTCGCGCTGTCCGATGACGGCTTCTGCTTCCGCTCTTATCTCGGCGGCCCCAGCGGGCAGTTCTATCGGCCGAGCCGCGCCGGCTTCAAAGGCGGCCGCTCCTGCGACTCCTATGAATCGCTGCAGGCCTGGCAGCGCGCGGGCGCGCAGTGGTTCAATGCCGCGTGCCACCGCTCGCTTTATAGCTACCAGACACGCGCCGCGCTGGCGCTCGCCGTGCAGTATCCGCACATCGCCGTCACCTATCTGCCGCTGGCCTGTTCGGGCGCGACCATCGCCGACGGATTGCTGGGTGGACAGCGCGCGCGTGAGTGCCTCACCACGAAGAATGCGAGCACCTGTGCGGGCAGCGTCAACGCGCAGATCGCCGAACTGCGCGAAGCCATCACTGCCGCCAAGCGCCGTCAGCCGGCACGCCGGCTCGATCTCGTGCTGCTGTCGATCGGCGCCAACGACATCAACTTCTCCGGGCTCGTTGCCGACGTCATCGTCGAGAACGCCACCGAACGTGCGCTGTTCAAGCGCGGCGGCATTCTCGGCTCGGTCGAGGACTCCCGCAGCGCGCTGGTACGCGAACTGCCCTCCAGCTTCGGCAAGGTACGGGAAGCCCTGAAACCGCTGCTCGGCGGAGACATGTCGCGCGTGGTGTTTGCCGCTTACGCCAACCCGACTTTCGCCAATGGCGCGCCCTGCCCCGGCGGTCCGGCCGGCTTCGACGTGCATCCATCCTTCAGCGCCGATCCGCAGCGGCTGGCCAATGTCGCGAATTTCGTCGAGTCCGAATTCCTGCCGCAACTGAAGTCCATCGCACTGTGCCAGGGCGGCGTACTGTGCCGCAATCCCGAAGCCGACCGCATGACCTTCGTCGATCAGCATCAGGCGACCTTCGCCAATCACGGCTTCTGCGCACGCTCCTCATCCGATCCCGAATTCGATCGCGCCTGCTTCTCGCCCAAGGGCGAAAGCTTCGAGACCAGTCTCGTCGAAGCGGCGGCGCAGCCGATGGTGTGCGGTCGCGGCGCCAGCGAATTCCGCCCCTATTTGCCGCGTGGCCGCTGGATCCGCGACGCCAATGACAGCTACTTCGCGGCGATGACCTATCCGCAGGGCTATTCGGCGGCGATCCAGCCGGCCGATATCCACGATGCGACCTGGGGCATTCTCTCGGCCGTTTATGGCGGCGCGATCCATCCCACCGGCGAAGGTCATGCAGCAATGGCCGATGCCGTCGTGCCGGCAGCGGCGAGCGTATTGCGGCTGGGCGCGGAAGCTGATGTCACGCAGGAGCCGCTGGCACCGATGGTGCTGCAGCCGGCCGCGCGATAGGACGATCAGCTCAGCTATCCATCGCGGTCCCGGCAGAAGCGAAGCGGTCCGGACTACGCCCGACCGTCGCCTTCGACACAGCTTTGACCATGTGGCGCGCGTCTCGGCAGTCCATGGCCGAAGACAACAAAGCTGATGCCCGCGAGAATCCACACGCTCATTCCGCCATAGAGCATGACCCAGCCGAACCCTTGGGTCAGGGCGTCTTGAATGACGGCTCCGCCGGGATTGTATTCGGACGCAAGCGCCGTGCCGGCGGCGACGCTTTCTGCCAGCGAGCGTAAGAGCTCGACACTGGTACCGCTTGGTAGCGCGGCCTTCAAAGACGCACGAACTCCCTCGACGAGAATGAGGCCCATGAGCGCGATATTAATGGCAAGCGCAATCATGCGGGCGCTCATATCGATGCCTGACGCCATGCCCGCGCGTTCCTGCGGCACTGATCCGGTCGTCGTGTTGGTCACGGGCGTATTGGTCAGCCCCAATCCGATGCCGGCAAGGACGCATCCCGGCAGCATCGTCAGCCAGCTCGCATGCGCGACCGAGCTGCCGATCTTCATGGCGAAGAACCCCGCTCCGATCGTGAACAGGCCGAGCGGGATGACCAGACCCGGATGGAAACGTAGCACGAGTCGTTCGGCCACCGGCGGCACGACCAGCGTCGGCAACGTATAGGCCAGAAGCGACAGTCCGGCGCCGACGCTGCTATAACCTAACCCTGCCTGGAAATAGATCGGCAGATAGATCATGAACGGCCAGAAGCTGAAGTTCATGGCCATCGAGCCGACCAGCGCGCCGGAAAAATTACGGATCCGAAAGACGGTGAAGTCGAACATCGGCCTCGGGCTGAGACGCTCGGCGAAGACAAAGCCGATCAGGCTTGCAGCGAACACGCCGACGACCGCAAACGCCGTCCAGCTGTCGAAGCCGATATCCGGGCCTTGCGTAATGAAGAATGCGAGGCAGAAGACTGCAAGCGAGAGCGTGATGATCCCTGCAAGATCAAGGCTGCTGGCCTCCGGATCGCGCGACTCGCGAACTCCGCTCCCGGCAAGGATCAGGGCGATCACGGCAAGCGGGACATGGATGAGGAAGGCCCATTCCCAGCTAGACAAAGCCACGATCGCACCACCGATGATCGGGCCGAAGCCCAGACCGATGCCAAAGATGATCCCCCACCAGCCGAATGCAACGGCGCGTTGCCGCCCTTCCGGAAATTGATGGGATAGCACCGCGACCTGGCAGATCAGCATCGCCCCGCCGCTCATGCCCTGGAGAAATCTGGCAACGATCAGCACCAATATATTTTCGGTCAGGCCGCAAAGCAGCGATGCAGCGGCAAACGCGACGATCGCAATCAGATAGACGCACTTGCGCCCATAGCGATCCGCGAGCGTGCCGGTTGCCATCAGCACCGTCGTCACCGCGATCGTATACGCATTCATGACCCATTGAAGCTGTTTGAAATCGGCATGAAGCACCCGCTCCAGTGTCGGCAGGACCGCGGGAATGCTGGAAATCTCCAGACCGAACATCAGGGAGGTGAGACAGGCAGCCGCCAAAGCCAATGTGCTTTGTCGTGTCGATTCGGAGAGCATGGGAGCCTTTCGGGATAATAACGCGCCACAGTGAAGCCCGACGACAGAGGACGAGGTCCACCCGGTCTGCGTTGTGATGAACGCAACATAGGCAGAGGTTGACCATTTCAGAATTGGATGATTAAATATTTCAGAGACAACAAATCTGGATAATTCAAATGAGTGCCCTGGACGTGGATGCCGTGCAGGCATTCGTGACCATCGCCAATCTTCAGAGCTTCACCCGCGCGGCGGAAGCGCTCGGCACGACCCAGGGCGCGATCAGCGTGAAGCTGAAGCGGCTGGAAGACCGCCTCGGCCATAAATTGATCGAACGAACCCCGCGAATGGTGCGCCTCTCGGCGCAAGGCGCGCTATTCGTCGATTCAGCCCGCGACTTCCTGGCCGCGCATGATCGCGCTGTCGCAGCTTTGTCTGCGACCCGTCGCCGTTTCGCACTCGGCATTGCGGCCCATGTGGCCGGGCCGGAGGTTCCGACGCTGCTGGCTCGCCTGAATGCCCATGACCCCACGCTCACGATCGAGGTTCGCCTCGATAATTCACGCAATTTGCTGGACGCATTCGACCGCGGCGAAATCGATGCGGCCATCGTCCGGCGTGAGGATGATCGCCGCGATGGCGAAGTGCTTGCGCCCGAGCATTTCGGCTGGTTCGCAGCACCGGGTTTCGTGCACCGGCCGGGCGAGGCATTGCGACTGGCGGCGCTAACGCCAGTATGTGGCGTGCACGACGTTGCCATTCATGCGCTGGACGCGGCCGGCATCGCATGGACGGAGGTGTTTCTCGGTGGCGGCTCTTCAGTCGTGTCGGACGCAGTCTCCGCAGGCCTTGCCACCGCGGTCTTCTCCTGCCGGCTTGCACCGGCCGGCACCGTCGAAGTCAGCCAGAAATTTGGCTTGCCGCCGCTGGCGTCATCGGAAATCGTACTTCTCTCGACACTGTCGGATATGCAGTCTCGCCAAGCGCTGCGAACCCTCGCGGCTGCGTTCCGCGAACACCGCGCGCATACGAGCTAGGTAGCGTATGGAAGGCGATCCAGCAGCGGCTGCGCCAGATGCAGGATCTGGTAGCAAGCGCCAGCATCGGTGCATTCATTCTCCGAGAGCAGGACGCGGGTGAAGACCCACTTCTCGGCATCCAATCCGACGATTGCTGCAACAATTCCGGCGCGCGCCGAGAGATCCGCGTTGCGCTCGATCTCGCCTGTCATTGCCGCTGCGAGATTGGCATCGGGCGGAATGGCAACGTCCTGCCGATAAGCAAAGCGCGCCTCCCGTCCAGCCCCCTTCCGGGCATCGAGGGCAACGCGTGTTTCGATCCGCGCCCGACCGAACATATCGACGACGATCTTGTATCCGCCGTTCACGAGAAAATCGCGAAACGCCTCGTCGTGCCGCCACAGATAAAGCGAGGAATAGCTAGACGTCATTGCACCGAAGCGCCCGCTCTCTCGCAAGAGAAATCCCTTGAAATAGAGCTCCGGCTTTGCATCCCAGAGCGGCCCACGCTCCTGCGCGCGTGAGCGGATCAAGCCGAGATCATAGTCGGCGGGCAAGCGATGCTCGTAATGCGCAACGATCATCGTGATGGGCTCCTTCAGCAGCCATTGTCATTGAATCGATGCACGATATCGATCGACGGGCCGCGAAGAACAGACGTGGAATCATATTTCTATGATCCGGTATTCAAATGAATCCGGAGAGAGCCGACAAGCAACGTTGGAAGCTGGCGCGCACGGTTGAATTGGCAACGAAATGGCCGACGCGCCATGGCGTCGGCTTCCAGAATGTGGGGTGTTGGACAGTCTTCGCCTGTGGGGGAGCCACAAGCAAGTTGGCGGCGATCAGCGCGCGACGTTGCTACCCGGGGTCACGTTGCTGGCCTTCTTCATCGGCGGGACGGGGGCCTTCGCGGCGGCATTACCGACGGTTGGCGGCTTCACGGCTGCTGCCGCGAGGGTCGGCACATATTTCGCGATCACGGTTGGATCGAGCGAGGCCATTTCGGTGTCGGGCAGACGGTACCAGGTCTCGTCCTTGCCGAGCAGCGCAATGCCCCAATAGCCACGCACGGTGAGCGCCCGACCATCGGCGCTGACGCTCATCTTGGCCTTGTAGACCTTGCCGTCGCGCGGATCGAGAATGTTGCCGTTCTCGTATTTCAGTCCCTGCTGCTGCATGTTGCGGATGAAGGAGATGCCCAGCACTGGCTGGCCCTTCCGGTCATCGACGCACTTGCCGCAGAAGTCGTCGCCCGGCTTGTCATCGGGGCTCGGAAACGTCTTGGCGATCGCGCCTTCGAATACGCCGCCGCCATGGTCAACCACCAGAACCCAGACGACAGGCTTGTTATTCTCAACCTTCTGCCAAAGCCCGGCAGCAGTCGGCTCAGCGGCGTGGAGAGGGCCGGCAAACATCGCGCATGCGGCCAGACCTGAAGCGACTGTGAGCGCCAGACGTCGGGATCGAAGTTGTGCCATCGCCTTCCCCAGTGCAATTCGTCGTCCAGGCATCCGCCGAGTATCCGCACTCGATCCGATTGCATAGACTATCAATCTTCCGCGACGAGAGAGTGACTGCGGTTGATGGCTTTTGCAAGATTGCCGATCGCGCGCCGGATGTCCGATTGTGTCAGCGGCCACAGCTTTGCCACAAGCTGCCCCACCGAACCCGACGCGGTTACCGGCGATCCGAACCGCCTTTGCATCTCCGTCATACAAGATGTTTCCAACAACTAGCCGAAGTTAGTTAACGCCGAGCTTCTTCTGCAGGCTGGAGGAGGACGTCGTGTATTGAAACACCAGCCGCTTGTCCGGATAGACGTAGTGATATGCCTTCTGTGCCATCAGCGCGCCCTCGTGGAAGCCGGACAGGATGAGTTTGAGCTTGCCGGGATATGTATTGATATCGCCGATGGCGAAGATGCCGGGGACATTGGTTTCGAACGACGCCGTCTCCACCGGGATCAGGTTGTTCTCCAGCGTGACGCCCCAGTTGGCGACCGGACCGAGCTTCATGGTCAGGCCGAAGAACGGCAGGATCGTATTGCAGTCGATCCGGACACTTTCGTTGTCATTGCCCTTGATGACAGCCCCAGTGAGATGGCCTCCCTCGCCTTCGAGCGCGGTGACCTGACCGATCTGCAGGTCCATCTGACCGGCTGCCACGAGCTTGCGCATCTGCTCGACACTGTGAGGCGCAGCACGAAAATCATCGCGCCGATGCAAGAGCGTGACGCGCCGCGCGACCGGATGCAGGTTGAGCGTCCAGTCCAGTGCACTATCGCCGCCCCCGACGATCAGCAGATCCTTGTCGCGGAATTGCTCCATCTTGCGCACCGCGTAGAACACCGACGTGCCTTCATAGGCTTCGATGCCCGGCACCGGTGGACGCTTCGGCTGGAACGAGCCGCCGCCGGCGGAGATCACCACCACCTTGGTTTCGAACACCTGGCCGGCATCCGTCGTGACACGAAACAAGGGGTCGCCGATCTTCTCGATGGTCTCGATCATTTCATTCAGATGAAAGGTCGGATGGAACGGCTTGATCTGCTCCAGCAGTGCTTCGGTCAGCCCCTGACCGGTGACCAGCGGAATCGCAGGAATGTCGTAGATCGGTTTTTCAGGATAGAGCTCGGCGCATTGGCCACCGATCTTGTCCAAGATATCGACGAGATGGACCTTCATATCGAGCAGACCCAGTTCAAAAACGGCGAACAGTCCGCAGGGGCCGGCGCCGATGATCAGCACGTCCGTCTTGATCGTTTCGCCCATAGTGTTTTTTCTCGGTTGAACCAGCCCTGCGAGATCGCAGAGCCCGGCGCCATCCGGCAATTGCGTCCAGCCTAGCGGCGCCACACGGGGAAAGCCACAGCGGCTCGGCCTGAAATCAGCATGTGCCCCGCCCTTGCCTGGGCTGTGCAACTGCGCTGTAACAGGCGCAAACCTGCCAAGCATTGCTGGAGATCAATTTCGTGAACGCCCCTGCCCGCGCCCCGGCGCCCGTCCTCGACGACTATCCCTATCGCCTGTCGGACAATGTGCGCTTTGCGGATCTCGATCCGAATAACCACGTCAACAACGCGGTGTATTCGAGCTATTTCGAAACCAGCCGCGTGTTGCTGATGCGGGACCCGGCATGCGGGCTGATCGCGCCGGGGCAAAGCTGGGTGCTGGCGCGGCTCGATATTCACTTTCGCGCCGAATTGCACTGGCCCGGCAAGATCGAACTCGGGCTCGGCGTTACCAAAATCGGCCGGACCTCGGTGACCTATTCGCAGGTGGTGTTTTCGGAAGGCAAGTGCATGGCCTCGGCGATTGCAACGACCGTGATGGTCGGCCTCACCAGCCGCCAGCCGACGCCGATCCCGCCCGAGGTCATCGAACGGTTTCAGCCATGGATGCTGCGCGGCTTGAACGCGCAGTAAATAACAGGGCTTGGAAAGCTCAGAACAAGTCTTGGGAAGCTCAGGCCTGGCGTTCCGGCGTGATCACGACAAGGCCGTCGAGCGCATCGGTGATCTTGATCTGGCACGACAGCCGGGAGTTCGGCTTGATGTCGTAACCGAAGTCCAGCATGTCCTCTTCCATCGGCGTCGGCGCACCGACGCGCTCCTGCCAGGCTTCGTCGACATAGACGTGGCAGGTGGCACAGGCGCAGGCGCCGCCACACTCGGCTTCGATACCCGGGATGGCATTGCGAATGGCCGCCTCCATCACCGTGGAGCCGATCTCGGCGTCAATGCTGCGGGTCTCACCGGAGTGATCGACAAAGTTTATCTTGGCCATGATGCTCGCGCTGCCGAAAGGAAGATACCGGCTGTCCTATAACGGGTCGATCCGGATCGCGCCAGCGCTCCGCAGCAAAACCGTCATCTAGAAAAGCAGGGCCAAGCATGCCCCCTTTGGGGGATCAAAAACGATCCCTTTTGGGATCAAAGCTGATCCCTTGGGGATCAGGACCGTTTCAGAAGGACGTCGATCTCCGCCCGCGCCTCGAGAACGGCGTCGGTGAGCGTCATCAGGGCCTCAGCGGTATCGCTGCTGTCGCGCAGCGTAGTTTCCAGCCATTCGGCGGCTTCCGTGATGCGGAACGCGCCGACCGCCTGCGCGGAGCCCTTCAGCTTGTGCGTGAGTTCAGCCGCATCCGCCGGCATTTTGACGATCTTCTCGATCAACTCGCTCGACTGGGCCGCGAACATCGCCAGAACTTCACGTTCCAGGCTGCTATCGCCCATAGTCATACGTTGAAGGTGGGAGAAATCGATCGGCCCGTCATCGGGAACCAGCGGCGGTGACGGCATCCATTGAACTCGTTCGAGGTGAAGCGGCATTGATGATGGCCCAAACTCCCGCCAACCGAACGATCCGGCTGCGATTTTTTGCAGCCAAACACGGAATTGGTTAACGGAACGTTCTAGGTACAATCCGCCGGGTTGACGCAGTTTTGACGCAAACTCGCCACGATTGAGGGGCCATTCCGTTTATTTGAGGCGCCACAAGAAGTTACCGGGGGAAGCCGTTAACTATCATTAAGAATGTCTTAACCAGAACCATTTCATTCGCGCGACCAAGCCAATAGGATGTTTGCGGAAGTAGCGGACAAGCCGAGCGACCGGCAGTCCGAAATTCGTCCCGCGGGGTGCACATGGCCAGTCGCCATGCTGCAGGCGGGAACGAATCGTGGGGACTTCTGTCAGTTGCGTAATCAGGGGGCGTGGAACGAGCATGGCAAACAACACCAAAAAGGCCAAGGATCCGACCGAAGTCGCGCTCTCTGCCATCCAGGAAGCTCTCAACATCAGTGACCCCGCGCATGTCGATCGCGATCAACCCGCGATCCGTGCCGACAACGCTCCCACCAATCCATCTTCCCCCGTCGACCTCGACGACAACGCCTTCGACGCACGCATTGCCAATGATCGCCCGAGCTTCGAGCCGCAGGACGATCAGCGCTTTGCGCGCCGTCCCGCGAACGATGACCGCGAAACCATCGGCCAGATCCTGCAGGCGCTGCAGAAGAACCGCCCCGCCCGCAACGTCTATACGCTCGCCACCCTGTTCGCCGGCTTGTGGATCGTCGGCGCAGGCCTGTTGACCGTTGCGTTCCTGCCGTCGCTGCAGGCCCTGATCGGTCAGGGCTCCGGCGGCACGCTGGCGCTGGCCGGTCTCGCCGCACTGCTGTTCGCCCCGATCCTGCTGTTTTACTTCCTCGCCAGCCTCGCCTGGCGCGGCCAGGAAATGCGCCTGATCGCCCAGTCGATGGCACAGGTTGCGATCCGCTTCTCCGAGCCCGAAAGCACCGCCAGCGACTCGATGGTCACGGTCGGCCAGGCGATCCGCCGCGAAGTCGCTGCGATGGGCGACGGCGTCGAGCGCGCGATTGCGCGTGCCGGCGAACTCGAAACCCTCGTCGCCAACGAAGTTTCCGCGCTCGAGCGCGCTTACTCTGACAACGAAGTTCGTATCCGCGCACTGCTGCAGGACATCGCGCATCAGCGCGACAACCTGGTCGGTCAGGCCGAACAGGTTCGCTCCGCCATTTCGGGCGTGCAGATCGATCTTCGCCACGACATCGCGCTGATTTCAGACGCCATCGCATCACGCGTCGACGAAGTCGCCAAGAGCATCACCGGCGCCCTCGAAGAGCGCGGCGAACACATCACCCGCGCCCTCGGCAATGCCGGCGACAACATGATCCTCGCACTCGGCGAGCGCGGCGGCGACCTGCTCGACCGCCTCGAAGAGGCCAGCGCCGAGACGACCCGCGCGGTGCTCGACGCCAGCGAGCGTCTGACCACCAGCCTCAACTTCAAGACCGGCCACGTACACGACGAGTTTGTCGATCTGGCAGATCGCGTCCACGAAATGCTCAACGAGCGTATCGACCGCATCACCAGCGAATTCGAACAGCGCTCCTCGACAATCGTCGATCGCGTGTCGGATCGCACCGAGCAGGTCCACGACTCGCTGAAGAATTCCAGCGATAGCTTGCTGCTCGAACTCGAGCTGCGCAGTGGCGACCTCGTCAGCAAGATCGACGATGCCGGCAACCGCCTAGCCAACCAGATCCTCACGTCAGGTGACAAGGCGGGCGAGTCCCTCGACGCCACCGTCAACGCACTTGTCGCCAAGGTCGCGAGCCAGACCGAAACCGCGCACGACACCCTCAGCCTGCAGATGAACGCCTTCGACGAACTGGTGAAGGAACAGGGCAGCGAGCTGGCCGAGCGCTTCTCGCGCGACAGCGGTACGCTGGGCGCACTGATCACCAAGCACATCTCGGAATTCGACCGCACCGTGAAGACCTTCGGCGGCGAAGTCGTCGATCGCCTGGGTCAGCGTACGCAGGACATCTCGGAAACGCTGAAGACCTATGTCGATAATTTCGACACCCGCGTCGCGTCCAATGTCGGCGGCATCACGTCGTCGCTCGACACCCGCCTCGCAGAATTCGAGACCAAATTCGAAGGCCGCGTCGTCAATCTCGATGCGTCGCTCGACACCAGGATCAAGTCGTTCGACGAGACCGTCGATGGACGTCTCAAGAGCCTTGAAGAAACGTTTGACGCGCGCGCGCAGTCCGTCACCGCGACCATCGATACGCGCCTTGAAAACCTCGCATCGACGCTCTCGGAAGGTGCCAACCAGGCCGTCCAGTCGGTCGATTCGCGCCTGACGCATCTGACCACCGCCCTGACCGAAGGCGCGAACCTCGCAGTCAGCTCGGTCGACGACCGCCTGACCCACCTGACCACCGCGCTCACGGAAGGCGCCGTGCAGGCGATCCACTCGATCGACGACCGCCTTTCCTACTTCACGAGCTCGCTCACCGAAGGCACGACGCAGGCGATCACGGCCATCGACAGCCGCATCAACAACGTTACCGATGCCATCGACAGCCGCAGCACGCAGTTCGCGGATACCATCACTGCACGCTTCCAGACGATCCACGAAGGCATGGAAGGTCGTATCGGCATCGTCGCCGGCGGGATCGAAACCCGCGTCGAACAGTTCGAGGAACTGCTCGGCTCGCGCATCGAAGCCGTTGCCGGTCGTATCGAAACCTCCGGCCGCACGGCCAGCGACTCGCTCATGGCCCGCGCCGAAGAACTCTCGATCGGCATCAAGACCAATGTCGAGGACGCCGAACGTTCGCTCACGCATCTCATGGTCAATACCAGCGAGACCATTCAGGCTGGCGCCCGCGCCGCGCAGGAATCCCTCGTGTCGGTCTCGACCGATGTCGGCGCGCAGCTGAAGCTGACGGCGTCCGATATCGAGAGCTCGCTGACCGCCGTCGGCACCACTGCCGCCACGGCCATCGTCAACAGCGCCCGCGATGCGCAGGCCACGCTGGTCAATGCGTCTTCGGAAGCCTCGCTGCAGGTGAAGTCACTGTCGGCCGATGTCGAACGCACCCTCACCGCGGCCGGCTCCGCCACGGCCGCCTCGATGCTGTCGGGTGCCCGCGACGCCCAGTCGACCCTGGTCGCCACCTCTTCGGAAGTTGCCAGCCAGATCCAGTCGCTCTCGGCCGATATCGAACGCACACTCACTGCCGCAGGCACGGCGACGGCCGACTCGGTCCTGTCCGGCGCCCGCGCCGCGCAGAGCACACTGGTCGCCGCATCGACAGACGCCTCGCAGCAGGTCCGCACCCTTGCGGCCGACGTGGAGCGCACACTGATCGCCGCCGGCACCGCCAGCGCGGATTCGATCCTGGCCAGCACGCGCAACGTCCAGTCCTCGCTGATCGACGCCTCGACCGAAGCGTCGAACCATGTCCGCAACCTCGCGGCCGATATGGAGCGGAGCCTCACGACAGCCGGCACCGCAACTGCTGAGTCGATCGTCGCCGGCGCCCGCGAAGCCCAGAGCACGCTGGTCACCGCGTCTTCCGAGGCATCAAGCCACGTGAAGTCGCTCTCGATCGACGTGCAGCGCACACTCACCGCGGTCGGCGCCGACACGGCGGCTGCGATTCTCTCGAGCGCTCGCGAAGTGCAGACCTCGCTGGCAACCTCCTCGGCGGATGCCGCGAACCAGATCAAGGTGATTTCCGCCGACATCGAGCGTTCGCTCTCGAACGTCACCGCCAACACGACCGACAACATCCAGACCAGTGCGCAGAATGCGCACAACTCGTTGGTCGCCGCCTCGAACGAGATCACCACCAAGATCAAGACCACCTCGTCGGAGATCGAGCGGTCGGTGTTCGCCGCTTCGGGCAGCTTCGGCACCACGATGACAGGCAAGACCGACGAAATCGTCACCTATGTGCAGCAGCAGACCGACCGTCTGTCGCAGATGGTCGACGCCAAGCGCGGTTCGCTGGTCGATGCGCTGGGCGCCAAGGCCAATCAGCTCACGGTCGATATCGATCGCGTCACCGCCGACGCGCTCAAGGCGATCGAGAGCCGCGGCCAGACCTTCTCGCAGACCATGGTCACCAACAGCACAGACGTGGCTCGCGCCATCACCACGGCTGGCGAACTCGCCACCGGTGCGGTCAACAAGTCGCTGAAGGATCTCGAGCAGAGCTCGCGCACCGCCATCGAGCAGTCGCGTCAGGTCTCGATCACTGCGGTCACGGAGATGCAGGAAACCAGCAAGATCCTGCGCACCGATACCGTGGCGCTGTTCGAACGCCTGCGCGAAGGCAACATCCTGCTGCAGGAAGTCCTCACCGGCGCCCACGACAATCTCAACTCGCTGGAGCGCGCTCTGGTCACCCGCGTGGCGGACTTCGTGTCCACCATGAACGATGTGACGTCGCGCAACGGCTTGGCTACCCAGACGTTGGAAGAACAGCTCACCGTGTTCACCTCCAAGACCTCGAAAGCCCTGGAAGATCTCGGCTCACTCTCGGGCCAGTTCGAAACCCATGGCCATGCCCTCGTGGATGCCGCGGCTCTGGTCGAACAGAGCAACCGCACCACGATGTCGTCGGTCGGCGAACGCAAGGCGGCGCTGGAATCGCTGGTCACCACCATCGATCTGCGCACCACCGATCTCGATCAGCGCCTCACCCGCTTCACCGGCCTTCTTGATGAATCGCTGGCAGCCGCTGAAGAACGTGCCCGCGACATCGCCCGCGTCGTCGCAGAGACCGCCGGTCAGGGCTCGGCAGCGATCAGCCGGCAGTTCGAAGCCGTCCGCACCGCCGCGGAAGAAGAACGCCGCGCGACAACGCAAGCCATGAGCGAAATCTACCAGCAGGGCACGCAGGAAGCCGATGCCATGTTCAAGCAGTCGGCCGACAAGTTCTCGTCGATGGTCGCCAGCATGAAGCAGATGGCTGCCGAAATGCACAACGAGCTCGAGAGCACCCGCACCGAACTGCGCCGTGGCGTTCTCGACATGCCGCAGGAAGCCGCCGAGAGCACTGCGCAGATGCGCAAGGTGATCGTCGACCAGATCGAGGCGCTCGCCGAGCTGAACCGCATCGTTGCCCGCCACGGCCGCGGCCTCGACGTGGTCTCGACCAGCCGCACCACCAGCGTGCAGCGTGACGAGGAGCCGGCGATGGCGATCGCCAGCAGCCGTAGTGAAGCGCGCCACGAGGCTCCGCGTCCGGCCCCGCGCCGCGAGGAGCCGCCGGCCCGTAGCGCAACGAACTTGCCGATGCCCGATATCGGTGGCCCAGCGCCGCGTCGCACCGAAGCGCCGTCGGTCGCTCCGGCCAACTCCGACCAGGGCCGTGACGGCTGGTTGTCGGATCTGCTCGGCCGCGCCGATCACGTCGAAGAAGATCGCACGCCGCCGCGCCGCGCACCGGCTCCGCAGCAGCCTGCAGCCTCGGCCAATCCGCTGGAGTCGCTGTCGCTCGATATCGGCCGCCTGATGGATCGGACACTGGCTGCCGAAATGTGGGATCGCTATCAGCGCGGCGAGAGCAAGGCCTTCAGCAAGCGGCTCTATACGCCCGCCGGCCAGAAGGCTTTCGATGAAGTCGCCCGCAAGTATCGGTCGGACCGCAACTTCAAGGGTACGGTGGATCGCTACATCACCGAGTTCGAACGCCTGCTTGACGAAGTCGCCCGCGATGAACGCGGTCCGGCAGCGCTGCGCAGCCATCTGACCTCGGAAACGGGTCTGGTCTACACCCTGCTCGCGCATGCAGCGGGTCGGCTGGGCTAAGCAAGATTAAATACGAATGCGAAAAGCGGAGGCAGCGATGCCTCCGCTTTTTTGTTGAGCCTGCTGTTGTGCCGGAGCGCTATACGCGGGGCCAGGCCGGTGCCGTCATCACGCGGGATCCTTGTCGTGAATGTTGACGCCGAACGGCAAGGACACCCAGGCATGCCGCCGGCAATGATAGACGGAGATCTCCGGAGGCGGAAAATCCGGATCAGCAAAGCAGCCGACCGCCACAGCTACGGAACGCGCTTCATATCCTTCTTCGGTGTGGAAGAGATTGGTGCCGCAGACCGGGCAGAACCGGAATCGGAAGCGCGCTCCCTGATCTCCTGTGCGGACATACTCGGTCGCGATGCCGGTCACATTGTAACTTGGCCCGAAACCCGCGAGCACCGCGAAGACGCTGCCGGTCCGGCGCTGGCAGGCGAAACAGTGGCATATACCGACGCCCCTCGGCTCGCCTTCAAGCACGATGGACAGCTGACCGCACGAACAGGACGCAGTTCTCGACATGACGGACCTCCTCGATGCAGCGGTCTGCTGGATCACGGGCCGCGACAGTTACCTCATGCGAACCCGATGCGTTGGGTGAAGCTGCGCGTCTCGCCCACCGCGATATGCATTACGCCCGGCTTGTCGGCGAACTCGCCGTCAAAATCCACCGGGCTGGCATAGCCGTACCACGGCTCGATGCAGAGGAATGCAGCCCCGGATGGTTTCGACCAGATGCCAAGTTCGCGAAAGCCTTCCCAGGCGAAGGTGATCGTCGGTCCGCCAGGCGCGCTATAACTCAGCGACCTGCTGGCGAGATGATCGAAGATCATCGCATCCTTGACGAACAGCGATTCCGACAGCGCCAGTGCGCCGCCCTGTACCGACGATGGTTCAGGCTCCCTCAGCAACAGTCCACCCTCGAGCCGTCTGATCGGCGCCGGCTCAGCATCGGAGAAGATGATCGTATGCGCGCGCTTGTCGGCGCCATCCGTCAGAGGCCAGTGAAACGCGGGATGCGCGCCGATCGAGGCCGGCAGCATCTCTTCGCCAGTGTTGGTCACGGCATAACCGATCACCAGTTCATCGCCCTCGATCACATAGGTGACGTCAAGCCGAAACGAGAACGGATATTTCGCCCGGCTGGCGTCATTGTCCGCCAGCGACAGCGCGCAGGATGCAGGTCCCTGCCCGCTCCAGCTGAAGCGCTGGTCGCGCGCAAAGCCGTGTTGGGTCATCGCATAGACCTGGCCGCGATGGCGCAGTACATCGTCCTTTAGCTTGCCGACAATCGGAAACAGCAGCGGCGCGTGGCGAGGCCATTCCTCACCGGCCTGCCAGAGCACCTCATGCCCATGCGCATCCTTCAATGAGCAGAGTTCGGCGCCAGCGGCCTTGATCGTCGCCGTGACGCGGCCATTGCTGATGGTGAAGCTATCTTGGGTCTCCATCAGCGCTCTCCCTGTATATTCAGACTGGTGTCTATTGAGCCTGCTGGCGACGACGCGGCGGAGCGACAGATGCCGGAGGCGCCGCCGGTGCAGGCGCAGCCGCGGGTGTGCCGCTGCTGGCGCCAAACAACAGGCGCGTCGGGTTGCGGTCAAGATTGTTCACCGCACGGCTGATATCGGCGAGCGTGCGGCGACCATCGAGCATCAATGCACCGGAACGCTTGTCGAGGTTCTCGGTCAGCTCATGAAATGACTTCACGGCCGCCGTGAGTTCGCCGCCGTCTTTGCCGCCCGCGAGCGCATCAAGGCCGAGCAGGATATTGTCGGTCCGCGCCACCACGCTATCTGCCTTGCCCATGACACCATCGGCTTTGCCCATCACGCTGTCGATCTTCAGCATGATGCCGTCGATCACTTCGGAATTTTTCGCCAGCGTCGCCGTGAAGGTTTCGACATTCTTCATGGCACCCTTGAGAGTATCCTGATTGTCGGCGACCAGACGATTGACGTTGTTCAGCGTTGCCCGGATCGATTCAGAGATATCCCGCAGCAGCTCCGGATCGGCCGTCAGCACCGGCACACCGTCGGTGTCCAGCGGCACCGCGGGCGCAGCTTCATCGCCGCCCTTCAGCGCGATCGCAGCTACACCGGTGAGACCCTGGAATTCCAGGCCGACCTGCGTGTCCTTGCGAATGGGCGCGATATTCTCGACCATCGCCAGCGCAACGACGCGCTTGGGATTGTCGAGCTTCACCGAGACGACTTCACCGACCCGGATACCATTGAAGTTGACATTGCCGCCGTTGCGCAGGCCCGACGCCGCGCCTTCGAAAATGATGCGCAGCGGCGTGCGCTGCGTGGTCGAATGCAGATTCTGGAACCACAACACGAAGCCGAACGCTGCGGCGATCACCGCCAGCGTGAAAATTCCGATCAGGACGAAGTTCGCCCGCGTTTCCATCAAACCAACTCCAGTACAACTAGCCGATAACAGCGCGTGCGCGCTTGCCGTGGAAATATTCCCGAAGCCAGGGATGCTGCGAGGCCAGCATGTCGGCCATCGTTCCCTGCGCGATGATCTTGCCATTACCGAGAACGGCGATCCGGTCGCAGGCTGTATGCAGGCTGTCGAGATCATGAGTTACCATGAAAACGGTCAGCCCCAAAGTTCGCTGCAGCGTGCGCACCAATTCGTCGAAATCGCCAGCGCCGATCGGATCGAGACCCGATGTTGGCTCGTCCAGGAACACGATCTCCGGATCGAGCGCGAGCGCCCGCGCCAGCGCTACGCGCTTGATCATGCCGCCCGACAGTTCCGACGGATAGCGATCGGCGACCTCCGGCTTGAGACCGACCATGGTAAGCTTGGCCATGGTGATCTCGTCGAGCAGACGTTCCGAGACCTTGAGATATTCGCGCACCGGAAACTGGATGTTCTGTCGCACGTTGAGCGACGAGAACAGCGCCCCGTGTTGAAACAGGATACCCCAACGCCGCTCGACTTCGCGGCGTTCCTTGTCGCCGCTGTCGAGATCGGTGCCGAACACTTCGATCGTGCCGGAGACCTTTGGCACGAGGCCAATGATCGTGCGCATCAGCACGGACTTGCCGGCGCCGGACGCGCCGACGAAACCGAGGATTTCGCCGCGCGCCACGTTCAGGTTGAGGCCGTCGAGCACACGGCGGCTGCCGAATGCCACGGTAAGATCGCGCACGCTGATGATCGCATCGGCAGAGGTGGAGGCGGCAGCCGTCGGCGTCTCAGTAATGGGCGTCGCAGTCGTCGAGGTCATGGCCGTCAGATCCCGATCGTTGCGAAGAAGATCGCGAATACGCCATCCATCACGATCACGAAGAAGATCCCCTTCACCACTGACGAGGTGGTGTGCTGCCCCAGCGACTCCGCGCTGCCCTGCACGGCCAGGCCTTCGACACAGGCCACGATGCCGATCACCATGGCCATCACAGGCGCTTTCACCATGCCGACGATGAAGTGGTTGATCGAAATCGCCTCGCGCAGCCGCGAGAGGAACGACGACGGATCGACGCCGCCATAGAGCCAGGCGACCAGACCACCGCCATAGAGCGCAGCCATCGCGCCGAGAAATGCGAGAATAGGCAGCGCCAGTACCAGCGCCACCATCCGCGGCAAGATCAGAACTTCGATGGCATCGAAACCCATCGTGCGAAGCGCATCGATCTCCTCGCGCATCTTCATGGAACCAAGCTCGGCGGTATAGGCGCTGCCGGAGCGCCCGGCGACCATGATCGCCACCAAGAGCACGCCGAGCTCACGCAGCACCAGCACGCCGAGCATGTCGACCACGAAGACGTCGGCGCCAAAGCGGCGGAAATGGAACAGGCCCTGCTGGGCAACGATACAGCCGATCAGGAACGTAATCAGGACCACGATCGGTACTGCGTTCCAGCACACCTGCTCGAGGTGATGCACCACCGAGGTGAGCCGGAACTTCGACGGATGCCGCCAGACGCGAAACCAGGCCGCGATCACGGCACCAATCATATCGACCAGCGCGACGAGGGTTTCCCCGATGCCATAGATATTGCGGCCGATGCCATCGAGCACGGCAGTCAGGGCGCTACCGCTTGCCGGTAACGGGACCGCAGGCTTCACGCGGCGGACCTCGTCGACCAAGGTCGCGTAATTCGCCGAAAGGCCCGCGATCTGCGCCTCGTGGCCGCCATTGGTCAGCGCCCGACGCAACCTCTCGATCAGCCACGCGCCGAATGTATCCAGCTTGGAGACCTGCGACACGTCGATGAAGATGTTGGGGCGGCTACCGGTCAGCTTCTCGGCCTCGCCGACGAGTTTTTCGAGCGCGGGGGCAAAACGCGCCGTCCACGACCCAGCCGCGCACAGCGCCAAGCCGTCGCCTTTCGCGATCTGTTCCAAGGTCGGGCCGCTCAAAACAGGCTCCCGCGGGCGTTCAGTCTGTGCATGAACAAAGTATTAACACGCCCAAATACGTTTCTGAGAAGCCAAGTGAAGCCAACACGTTGCTATGGTTAATATAGCCTTAATCCGCCCTGTCAGACACCGGCATTGCGTCGCAAACAAGTTCACGGCGATCACGTAAACTTATAGACACGTCATTACCCGCCGTTGCCGGCACAGCCCGAAAGACGCCGCATTGTCCGCATCCGACGCTGCCCCCGCCCTAATGACCGCCCGGATCGAGCAATGGCCGATCGCTGGCGCCTTCACCATCAGCCGCGGCGCCAAAACAGAGGCCGTCGTCGTGGTCGCCGAGATCCACCGCGGCGGTTTGACCGGCCGTGGCGAATGCGTCCCCTATGCGCGCTATGGCGAGACCCCGGAGGCCACGCTGGCGGCCATCCTGGCGATGCAGGACCGATTTGCCGCGGGCCTCGACCGAAACGCCCTGCAATCGGCTATGCCTGCCGGCGCGGCCCGTAACGCCGTGGATTGCGCCCTGCTCGACCTCGAAGCCAAGAGCCGGGGCCAGCGCGTCTGGGACATGCTGCAGCGGCCGGCACCGCGCGCTTGCACCACCGCCTATACGATCTCGCTTGGTACGCCCGAGGCGATGGCCTCCGCCACCGCAAAGGCCGCCTACCGGCCGCTGCTGAAGATCAAGCTCGGCAGTGACGACGACATCAGCCGCATCACGGCCGTGCGCCAGGCCGCGCCGGAATCCGAATTGATCGTCGATGCCAATGAGGCGTGGACGCCGGACAACCTGAAAGCCAATCTCGATGCCTGCCATAACGCCGGCGTCACGCTGATTGAGCAGCCGCTGCCGGCAGGCAAGGATGATGCGCTGATGCATGTGCATCGGCCGATCATGGTTTGCGCCGACGAGAGCCTGCATGGCCTCGCTTCGCTTGAGGCGTTACGCGGGCGTTACGATGCGATCAACATCAAGCTCGACAAAGCCGGCGGCCTGACCGAAGCGCTGGCGATGGCCGATGCCGCGCGTGCCATGAATCTCGACATCATGGTGGGTTGCATGGTGGCGACGTCGCTGGCGATGGCGCCCGCGATGCTGATTGCGCAATATGCACGCTTCGTCGATCTTGATGGTCCGCTATTGCTCGCCGGAGATCGCGACGGCGGTTTGCGCTATGACGAAAGCACGGTCTATCCGCCCGACGCGGCGCTCTGGGGCTGATCGCCCGCAACGCCCGGCGGCTGCCCGGCGCGATGCCGGCCGAACCATATGACGGTCGCGCCGGCGAGGCCAAGCACGGCCATCACGTAATAAACGCCCTCGCCGTAACGCGCATAGATCGCGCCTGACAGAACCGCCATGCTGCTCATCACCAGGCCGGTGCAGGCGGTGACATAGCCCTGCGCCCGCGCCATGACGTGCGGCGGCACGTGATGCAGCAATAGGCCCATGGTGCCGAGTTGCGTCAGACCGTAGGTCGCGCCGTGCAGCAATTGCACAACCACGAGAATCGGGAGCGGAAGCGTTTGCGCGGTCAGCGTCCAGCGCAGCAATGCGCCAAGGCCACCAAGGATGACCATGGTTGCAGGTGACAAAGTCAGGCGCGGCGACACTGCGAACAGGATGATTTCGGCGAGCACGCCGAGCGTCCATAGACCCGCGATGGTGAGGCCGTCGAGTCCAGCCGCCTGCCAAGTGATCGACGCGAAGGTGTAGTAACCGGCATGGCTGCCCTGGATCAGTGCGGCGGAGATCGCGATGGCGAGGAAGCCGGGATCGCGTAGCAACGCGCTTGCCTTCGAGAGCACCGTGCCGTCGCCTGTCGGCGCGCCCAATGGCTGCAGACCAAGGCTGACGACAGCCGACAGCACCATCGCTGCAACAATCACCCAGATCAGATGCTCACCGTCGAGCCAGTTGACCACCAGACCGCAGACAAGCGCACCAACCACGAAAGCCGCCGAGCCCCACAGCCGTAGCGGACCGTAACTGAAGCCGAAGCGCACCACGCCTTTCAGCGCATAGCCATCGGTCAACGCCGTGAGCGGCGTCCAGACCACCGCCGTCAGCGCGAACACCAGGAGCACGGCGAGCGGTTCGCGTAGCGTGCCTACTGTCGCAAAGCCGATCATGGTGAGGAAGGCACAGACAATCATCGTCTGGCGCAGGGCATGACGGCGCTCTGCGAAAGCGGTGATGAAGGGCAGCGTGGTGAAGCGCGTCATCGACGGCACAGCAAGGATGGCGCCGATCCAGGTCGGATCGATACCGATCGCCTTCAGCCAGACCGGGAAGAACGGCAGATAGAAGCCGCTGGAGCCGAACACCGTGCCGTAGAACATCGCCAGCCGCTGCGCGAATTTGCGGCGGATTTGCGGGGCGCTATGGGTGGCAGATTCGGCTATCATGAGGTGAACTGCGATTCGCCACGGGATCGTGGAGATGGTTACATACCGCGCATCCCTGTGCGCGCCACGAGTTATCATGATGGCCGAAGAAGCATTTGCCCTGTCGCCGATCTCCGCCCGGCCCACCCTGCCGGGCGAGGCAGACTATGACGCGATCCGCGAAGCCTTCATGGAGACCGCGCGCGGCCGCTGGTTTCTTGCCGAATATGCCAAGCGCAACCGCACCGCCGATACCAGCCTGGTTCTCGAAGCCGTCACGCGGCTGGAAGCCAATCTCGCCGCCCAGAAGCAGGCGCCGGCGCTCAGCCTGATCGCCGCGCTCGGCGCGATCCGTTCTGCCGTCCGTCAGGCCAAGGCCAGCGCCATAGAGGCGATGCCGCGCGTCGACGCCGACGAGGTTTTGACCGGCGCCCGTAACGGCACCCGCATCATCCGCGAGATCGCCTGGACGCTGCGTGAATGCGGCGCCGACACGCGGATCTGCGATCTGCTCGACACGCAGGTCAAGGCTATCGAGGCCGGCCAGCAGGCTCTCAATGGCAATGGCCGTGAGGATGTGCTGGCGAGCTACGACTTGCTGATGCAGCGGGTCGAGCAGATGGTCGATGGCAGCGCGGCGACGACTGCGCAGGCCGAACCGACTCCGGCTGCCGAAAAGGTCGAGCCCGTTGTCGCCGAAGCACGCGAAGCATCCGTGACGCCGTTGTTCAAGTCGCAGGCGAGCGAAGTACTCGCTGAAACGGTCACGATCTCAAGCGTCGAACCGCCGCGCGCCGCTGTACAGCCGGCCCCCGCAGAGACGGTCGCCGCAGAGACCGTCGCTGAAACGGCCGCGCCCATCGCAGAAGCTAGCGTGGGGATTGCTGAGGACGAACATGACCTCGCCGTGCTCGATATGGTCGCCGCAGAGATGGGCGCGCTCGATCTGAGCGAGCCGGACGTTATTGAGCCTCAGCTTGCCGAGCCTCAATACGTTGAGCCTGAGGTGATGCAGGTTGAAGCTGTCGCTGTTCAGCCAGCCGAACCCGAAGCCCTCAATCCCGATCTGATGACGCTGGCGCAGATCGCCGAGGTTGCACTGGCACCCGAGCCGCCGCAGCCGGACCTGGTGCCTCAGGTGGAAGCGGCTGCGCCATCACTCGGCGCAGCGCTGATTGCTGGCGGCGTGATCGCGGATCCGAACGCGCCGGCATCGGACCCGCTGGCGCCGATCCGCAAGATGACGCAGGCCGAGAAGATCGCGTTCTTCTCGTAAGCGCTTCAGCTCAGGCGTTGATGATCCTGGCGTAGAGATCCGCATCGACATTGCCGCCGGACAAAACGATCACCACCGTCTTGCCGCGCGCATCGAAGCGCCCCTGCATCAGGGCGGCCAGCGCCACGGCACCGCCGGGCTCGACCACCAGCTTCAAATCGCGAAACGCAAAGGCCATTGCCTTGCCAACTTCCTCGTCGGTGGCGGTGACGGCACCCGACAGCAGGTGCTGATTGACGGCGAAGGTGATTTCGCCGGGCGTCAGGGCCATCAGCGCATCGCAGATCGTGCGGCCCGCATTGCTGTGGGCGACGCGCTTGCCGGCGCGCAATGAGAGGCCGTGATCGTCAAAGCCCGCGGGCTCTGCGACGATGATCGAGGTCTCGGGGAATCGCGCCTTCACGGCTGTGGCAATGCCGCCGATCAGGCCGCCACCGGACGCCTGCGCAGACACGATGTCCGGCACGATGCCCAAGGCGGCCATGTCTTCGGCGATCTCGCGGCCGACAGTGCCCTGCCCGGCCATCACGAACGGATCGTCATAGGGCGGCACGACCGTGGCGCCGCTCTTGCCGGCGATGTCGCGGGCGATGGCTTCGCGATCTTCCTTGTCGCGATCATAGAGCACGACTTCGGCGCCATAGCCTCTGGTGCGCTCGACCTTCGACACCGGCGCATCCGACGGCATCACGATAGTCGCCTTCATACCGAGAATCTGCGCCGCGGCAGCAACGCCCTGCGCATGATTGCCGGAGGAGAATGCGACGACGCCCCTGCCGCGCTCACCCTCGGGGATCGAGGAAATCTTGTTGAAGGCGCCGCGAAACTTGAACGAGCCGGTCCGCTGCAGCACTTCCGGCTTCAGGAACACTTTCGCGCCGGTCAGCGCATCGAGCGCAGGCGACCGGAGCAACGGCGTACGCGCCGCATAAGGGGCGATGACGCGCGCGGCGGCATCGATATCGGCGGATGTGATCGGCAATGGAGTGTTTGTCATGGGCGCATTTTATCGCGCGGCACAACCGGCGAGCAAGCTATACAAAGAGCATGTCAGGCAGCGAAACGCGGATGCTTCGCTGCGGACGGTGCACGAGCAGCGATTTCGGCCCGCACATGGCTGATATTGTTGACGAAAGCGCGTGCCGACGCTTCCCAGGTGTGACCGGCAGCAAACTTGAGACAATCTTGCGGCGAGATTTCGAGCGCCTTGAGACAGGCCTGCCGCAAGTCATCCGACAACGCACCGACCGGCGACGCGCCGATCACATCTTTCGGACCCGTTACCGGGAACGCTGCCACCGGCACGCCGCTCGCCAGCGCCTCGAGCAGGACGAGACCATAGGTGTCGGTCTTGCTTGGAAACACGAAGACATCGGCTGAGGCATAGGCAACGGCCAGAGCCTCGCCCTGCAACGCGCCCGTGAACAACGCCTCGGGATATTTCGCTTCGAGCGCGGCACGCGCCGGGCCATCGCCGACCACGACCTTGGTGCCCGGCAGATCGAGATCGAGGAAGGCTTCGAGGTTCTTCTCGACGGCGACGCGGCCGACCGAGAGGAAAATCGGCTTCGGCTTGCCGAGATCGACCTGACGCGGATGAAACAGATTGGCGTCGACACCGCGCGGCCACAGCACGACATTGCGGAAGCCGCGGTCACGTAGCTCGGTCGCGAGCGCTGGCGTAGCCGCCATCACGGCGGAGCTGGCGCCATGGAAACGACGCAGGCCGGCCCAGACCCAGGATTCCGGAATCGGAAAACGCGCCGAGATATATTCGGGAAAGCGCGTGTGGAAACTGGTGGTGAAGGGAATGTTGCGACGGCGGCAATAAGCACGCGCAGAAAATCCGATCGGGCCTTCGGTGGCGATATGGATATTGTCGGGCTTCGCCTCGTCGATCAGTTGTGCAATCTTGCGGCGGCTCGGGATCGCAACGCGCAAATCAGCGTAGCTCGGCAGCCCGACCGTACGAAACGATTCCGGCGTGAGAAAACTCACATCGACACCAAAGCCCTTGGCCGCCTCCGCCATCATGGTCAGCGTGCGTACGACACCGTTGACTTGGGGATGCCAGGCGTCGGTAGCGACGAGAATGCGCATCAGGCCGCCATCCTTCACGCCGCCTTGGCCGGTGCGAGCGCCTGCACCGGCATGCCGCGGCGGACCGGATCGGTCCAGGTAATGATCTCGAAGCGGCCATCCTCGTGTTCGACCAGCGCCGTACAGCTTTCGACCCAGTCGCCGCAATTCATGTAGCGGATGCCGTGCTCGTCGCGGATCGTCGCGTAGTGGATATGGCCGCAGATCACGCCATCAGCGCCGTGACGCCGTGCCTCGCCGGCCAGCGTCTCTTCGAATGCGCCGATATAGTTGACGGCGTTCTTCACCTTCATCTTGGCCCATTTCGACAGCGACCAGTAGGGGAAGCCGAACAATTTACGCAGCGCATTGACCAGACGATTCATCTGGATCGCGAAGTCATAGGCCTTGTCGCCGAGATGGGCGAGCCAGCGCGCGTTCTGCACCACAAGGTCGAAAATGTCGCCATGGATGACAAGATACTTCTTGCCGTCCGCGCCTTCATGCGTCGCGGTCTCGACGACCTCGATACCGCCGAAATGCGTGCCGTAATAGCTGCGCAGGAACTCGTCGTGATTGCCAGGAATGTAAACGACCTTGGCGCCCTTGCGCACCTTGCGCAGCATCTTCTGGACGAAGTCGTTATGGGACTGCGGCCAGTGCCAGCCGGATTTCAGCGCCCAACCATCGACGATGTCGCCGACGAGATAGATGGTATCGGCATCATGGGTGCGGAGGAAGTCCAGCAACCGGTCAGCCTGCGATCCGCGGGCGCCAAGGTGGACGTCGGAGATAAACAAGGTGCGAAAGCGCTTTTCGTTGCCTTCACTCATCACGTCTCTTTCCATGTCGAGCAGCTAACTGATTTGCATGACACGGCGATGACGATTTACGCCGCCAGCGCCGCCGCGGTTCGCTCAAAAGTAACCAATGTGTAGATGCCGAACGGCGCCACCTTGCGGCGTTCGATGAGGATCGATTCAGCATTCGCTTGCGACCACGCCTGCAGCCGCGCGAACGGGAATTCCGGGCGCAAACCGAGGGAACGGGTCTTCACCGCGGCCCAGCGCTCGACGGCGGCTGCCAGACCAGTCTCCGAATACAGATGATTGACGAGAATGATGCGGCCGCCCGGCTTCACCACGCGGTGGCATTCCGACAGCACCTGCTCGGGATTCTCGACGAGGGTGATCACGAACTGGGCTACGACGCAGTCGAAGGTCGCGTCAGAAAATGTCATGGCATGGGCGTCCATCTCCCTGATGTCCTTGACCCATGGATAGCGGCCGGTTGCCATCTTGGCGCGCGCCTTGGCAAGCATGGGCCCGCTTAAATCGATACCGGTGATCTCGGTGCTCGTATCGTAGTCATCGAATGACAGGCCGGTGCCGACACCAACTTCAAGCACCTTGCCGCCAACAGCGCGCGCCGCTTCCGCAGCCGCACGGCGCCCCTTCAGCATCACCGGACCGCACACCGCATCATAGATCGGAGCCCACCGCGCATAGGCCGTTTCAACAATGGACTTTTCGAGATCCAGCGTCGTCATCGAAGGTTCCGCCCAGCGTGTCCGAAAGAATCGGACAACCCATTTGCTGTTCGGCTGATATCAAGCCGGGATGACAGATCGACGACAGAGTGTCGCATGAGAAGTACCGCTGGATACGCCAAGAGCCCCGGGGACTACCGTAATTGATATGTACCCACAGAGCGGCTGCCGCACGTGGATCGCGAATCCGGTGCTGACGCGCGGAATTTGCAAGACGAAGCCCTTCCTGAACGCGTTCGACACGCTTGGCCGCCTCTTCGCGGCGCCTTAAGCGAAAATAACGCTGCTCTGACGCCTGACTGACGTCGGCGACTACGTCGACAGGCTTCAATGGCTGTCACGCAGCGATATGCCGGGATATCCCGGTCGCAAAAACCGGAGCACCACCATGCGCGCCTACGCACAGTTTGTATCAGGCGACGATCATCTGCGTCTCGGTGCGATCTTCAGCCTGCCTGCCACGTGGCGGCAGCGAGCCCGTTTCAGGGCAGAGTTGCGCGCGGATATCAGAGACAGGCCCGATTTTCTCCACGATATCGGCATCGGCCTGTACGAAGCGCACGCCGAAGCGTCACGGTTTTTCTGGGAACCCTGGCTATTGAAGCGTCGCTAGCCCAAGATCGCAATCCGATTGCTGCGGTAGACAGCGGACTCGACCGAGAGCGCAAGTATCGATGTCTCCGAGATCGACCAGAAGATCAAGAATCTTCGGGTGGAGCATTTCCATGACACGCATTTGTCCCTTTCGACGGCGGCTGATCGGACGATCGCACAAACAGACATTGCATTTCACTCGGAAACGCGCTGGATCATGGATGCGATCTATGACCTGTGGGGGACGGCACATTGGACAAACTCACACTGAACGATCCGCTATTCGCTACCTACGTCATTGCTGCGAGCCTGACGATCCTCAAGGCTGTGGCGATGTCGTGGCTGACCGTCGTCCGTATGGTCGACGTCAAAGGCGGCTACCGTTCGCCTGAGGATATCAAGAAGACGCCGATGAACCCCGCGCCCGACCCGGCGCAACTCTTGCCCAACGAGCGCGTCGAGCGGATTCGCCGAATCCAACTGAACGATCTCGAGAGCCTGCCCTACTTCCTGGTTGCGGGTTTGCTCTACATTCTCACGCAACCATCCCTGCTGCTCGCCCAATGGCTGCTATATGGCTACGTCGCCTCACGTCTGCTTCACTTCATCGCCTATCTCACCGGACAGATTCATGAGATACGCGCGACCTTTTGGACTGTGGGCTCGCTCATCCTGATTTTCATGACCATCCGTACGTTGATATCTGCAGTCGGCGCGTGAAGCTCAGTCCGCAACGCCGGCCTCGTGCTGAGCCGACAGGTAACGTTCAAGAGCATCGTCCTGCTTGAAATAGCGCATGGCACGAAGCTCCGCGATAGTTGTCTTTTGCACGGCATCGCGCTGGCGCGTCACGTCACGTGCCTCTTCCAATCGCCTGGCGGTTACAAGATTGGCCACCAGCATACGATGGCCCGTACCGTTGGCCGGATTCTGCTGGATCGAGTTGCGGGCCCACAAGATACCATCCTCAGGGCGCTCGAGCGCAAAGCATGATGCAGCCAGGCCCGTCATCCAAAAATGGAGCATATTGTCGTAGGGACTGAGGGCGATCGACCGGTGAAGACATGTGACAGCATGCTCATAGTCACCACCCATGCTGTCGATCATTCCAAGAATGCCCCAGGCGAAGGCGGAGCTTGGATTGAGGCGCACAGCTTCCTTGCAGTGGATGCGCCCCTGATCGTTGTTGCCGACCGGACCGAACAATGTGAAGCCATAAACCGCATGGGAAAAAGCATCTGTGCCATCTTCCTCGACGGCGCGGCGCGCCAAGGCGAGGGCCTCGACCAACGTTTCCGGCAAAGCTGCCGCCCCTAGAGGCGACGCCATGACAAGCGCCCAGGCAAGGGACGCCAGCGTGGCTGGGCGCAGCTGATCGCGGTTGAGAGACTGTCGCAACAATACGATCGCCCTCGTGATCCCGTCACGGGTTCCGTTCCATAGATGGGGAAGCGCTCGCAGGTAGATGTCGTAAGCCGAAAGATCAGAGAGCGGCTTGCGCCTTGCGCGCTCGACCTCGGCGCTCCGCACGGCCGGATCAATCACTGCAGCGACGCTCGCGCTGATGTCATCCTGCAGATCGAAAACATCGACGATGGCGCGATCGTAGCGATCAGACCAGACCTGAACCTCATCGCGGGCATGGGTCAGTTCGGCCGATACACGAATGCGGTTGCCCGCTTTGCGGATATTGCCGCTCAGGACGTATTGAACACCGAGTTGTTGCGCGATTTGCCGGCTGGTCAGCCTTCTATCCTTGAAGGCGAAGCTCGATCCGCGTGCGATGACCACGAATTCGCGAAAGCGCGACAAAGCGGTGATGATGTCCTCGGTGACACCGTCAGCGAAGTATTCCTGCTCCAGGTCGTCGCTCATGTTCCGAAACGGCAGAACTACGATGGATGGTTGATCCGCGAACATCATCAGAGCAGGCGTAAGTGGAGTCGATACCTCGATCTCGCTGACAGCCGCCGATTCGATCCGTATCTGGGCTCTGCGCAGTTCAGCAACGAGCGCTCTGGTTGCCTCGTCCGGCTCTGTATTGAGCTCTCGCTTCAGAAGCCCAACGACCTCTTGATAGTATTTGAGCGCTTCAGCTTTACGCCCAGTTGCAGACAGAGCTTGCATGATCAGCCGGTGCGCATCCTCACGCATGTTGTTCAGTGCGCTGGCACGGTGCCCGGCCTTCAATGCGTGATCGGCGCGACCGGCGACCAGTTCTTTTTCGCCGAGCCCGACCATCGCAGTCAGAGCCAGCTCCTGAAATCGCTGGCGTTCGCCAGCCAGCCAATCGCTCCAGCCTTCTTCGGTAACACCGATGTCATCGACGAAGCGCCCTCGATAGAGATCCGCTGCCTCACCCAGCGCATCACGGCCGCCCTCCCGCACCAGGGCCTCGAACCGGCTGATATCGCACAGGATCACCGTCGTATTCAGCGATACGAACTCGCCATCGCTCTTGAGAGCATCCCGACCCAGAATTTGACGTAGCTTGAACAGTGACTGACGGAGGTTCTGCCTTGCTTGCGCGTCGAAATAAGACCCCCAGAACAGGGTCGACAGTTTTTCGCGCGGCTGAGGCTCCGGTGCCGTGCAAGCCAGATAAGCAAGCAATCCCGAGAGCTTCTTGTTTGGCAAGCCAACCACGCCGTTCGGCCCGGTGAGCACGACGCGTCCCAAAAGCGAAAGATTAAATTTTGGGCACACTGTCGGCTACTTCCAAGTTTTGAACAAATGCGTCCCCTGAATATACATTTAACTCAGATTGGCAACTTTGCGAGCAGTATTAACGCAGCGATGACGGCTGACTAACGCCGGTGAGACGGCGGCGGGTTCAAGTCAAAATGCGACGAGATGCGAATGGCATTCGGCGCAGAGCAACTTCACCCGGAAGCCGTCATGCGCACGCGTCACATCATTGCAGTCGTCGCTACCCTGACCGTGATCCTCGCCGGAGTTGATGTGGCGCTGACTTCCCTGGCTGCTCCGAAAGCCAGGGCGGCTTCGCACGCCACGCCTCCCGTCTCACCCCTCCTTTTCGGAGGCGACTGATCTCAGTGCGATTTCGAAGTAGCCATCAAGCAGGAGGTCGCATTGACCAATACCGCGCAACTACGAGCGCGATCGTATGCCTTTCTCTCAACTGAAGACGAACGACGAGTCGTCGCGAGATGGAGAATTGGAGTGGTCGCGTTCTATGGCTCGATTTTGTTGATTGCATTGGCTGCAACGAGCCAAAGGCCCCAAGCCGATCAGCTTGACCTCGCTTCCAATGATTTCGTCACATACGACATGTCGAGCCCGCCGCTACCGTAGGCGAACAAAGCCAACGCCGCGGTAGCATCGCTGCCAATGCCAGCAAGCACAGCGAAGTTTCAATGCAAATTTCAAGGGTGTCAGGCGGGCCGAGCGGTCAGCAAGCTCACCTGCATCATCCCGTGAAGTATCAGGAAAAGAGCGATGAAGACCGACTTTCCGGCGCCGTCTCTAGCACCTGTGAGGGCTTCGATGATCGTCAGCGCACTTCATGAATCACGTCGCGGACAGGCAATCAACGTCATTCATCGCTACCAGCATCTCATCTCCGACAGCGTCGAAGCCAATCTTGGCAAGCCCATTCCAGCGCCAGACGCGAAAATGCGCGTTCGTCAGATACGGAACAGTGAAAGGAAAGGAAACGTGAGACGACTGAGCGAGACACACCTGATCATCCTGATCCTTATCGGCTTCGGCGTTGTGCACGTGATTGGCGGCGTCCTCCTGGCACGGGCGGCGCCCGAGCACAGTCGCACTGTGAATATAGCGGCCTGGGGCGACTGACTGCGGCTGGCGAAGAGGCATCAATCATCAATGGACGGCAACAATCGTGAGGCTGACATGGCTGCAATCGCGAGCGCGATGTCCCGCGCTCTTCGTTCGATCACCGGAGCCGATGTGCTCAAGCATTTTCTGTTTTTCTGCGGAGCCGGAATTCTGGTGTTCGTACTCTCGCTCACTTACGGCCTGGATTTGAGCTCGGGCCTTTTCTGATCCTCGCCACGATTACGCAACTGAAGCGTCCAATTCTCCGCAGGCCATATCCGCATGAGGTTACTACGTGAACGCCCTGATCGCCGCCTATATCGCATGGATCATTGCCCAAACCGGCTTCGCCCCTCCGGCTCACCCGCCAATCCATTTCGCGACGTCAGCAGAAATGGCTGCGCTAAGTGGTGTGCCGGAAAATAGCGGGCTCGAATTTCAAGCCCTCTACAGCCGCGAACAAGGCGCGATCTACCTTCCCCACGAATGGCAACCGGTCAATTTGCGGCAGAAGAGCGCGCTGCTGCACGAACTCGTGCATCACGTGCAACGGGCCAACAACGTCGAAGCTCCGTGTGCGGCAGCCCACGAACGCCAGGCCTATGACCTTCAGATGACATGGCTCCGCGAACAGGGGGTCGAGGATCCCTACGGCCTCGTCGGCACGAATGAACTCACAATCTACATGGTGAGCGTCTGCCGCGACGGTTCGTAAGCGGCACGCGACGTTCCTTCGTCATATGCCATAAGATGCGACAGGCTCGTGCGCGGACCGACGCTCAGGCGATTGGAATGCGGCGAGGTTGGTTTGAGCCGATCTTGATACGCCTAATAGAACGCGTGGAAGTGGTGCACCGGGCCGTGGCCGTGACCGACCGTAAAACGATCCGCCGCAGCGATCGCAGCCGTGACATAGGCTTTCGCCGCACGCACGGCGGCTTCCATGTCCTGCCCCTTGGCAAGGCCTGCCGCGATCGCTGATGACAGCGTGCAGCCGGTACCGTGCGTATTCTTCGTGGACACGCGCTCTGCCGGCAATGCAATGGCGCGGTCTGCGGTGATAAAATAGTCAGTGCTCTCCGGGCCGGTCCCGTGGCCGCCCTTGATCAGCACAGCCTTGCAGCCGAGCGCGAGCAGACGCTTGCCCTGCGCCTCGATGGCCGCATCGCCCTCCGCCATTGGCTCATCCAGCAACGCGGCCGCCTCTGGCAGGTTTGGCGTGATGATATCGGCAAGCGGGATCAACGTGCTGCGCAGCGCGGCGATGGCCTCCGGCGCCAGCAGGCGATCGCCTGACGTGGCCACCATCACGGGATCGAGCACCACATGTTTCGGCTGCCATGTCGCGAGGCCCGCAGCGATGGCCTCGATCACATCACGCTGCGCGACCATGCCGATCTTCACTGCGCCGACCGCGAGATCGACGAACACGGCATTGATCTGCTCGCTCACGAACTCTGCAGGTACCTGATGGATGCCGGTGACGCCCTTGGTGTTCTGCGCGGTCAGCGCGGCGATCACCGAGGCGCCGTAGACGCCGAGCGCCGCGAAGGTCTTGAGGTCGGCCTGGATGCCGGCGCCGCCTGAGGAATCCGACCCGGCAATGGTCAGGGCAATGGGTGTGGGCATCGGAAAAACTCGCACGAGATCAAGGGATAAGCGGGCACCTCAGTCCTAGCCCTCTATTGCCGGACCGACAAGGTGGCGACATGCTGGCGGCTTGCGCCGCACCCTGTTTTGGGCTTGATGATCTCTAAAATCGCCCGTTTCCGGAGAATCCCGATGGTCCCCTTCTTTGTCCAGTTCAAGTGCAAGCTTGGCCAGTCCTACGCCGTCGCCAACGCGCTGGCCGAAGCCGAAATCGCCTCGGAGATCTATTCCACCGCTGGGCATTACGACCTGCTGGTGAAGTTCTATGTCGATAACGCCACCGACATCGGCCATTTCGTGAACGAGAAGGTGCAGACCATCCCGGGCATCCAGGACACCCACACGATCATTACGTTCAAGGCGTTTTGAGGCAGCGACGCATAGCGCCTCGAGAGTTTCGCACCGGCAGTGTGCTCCCTCTCCCCGCTCTGCGCGGGGAGAGGGTTGGGGTGAGGGGCGAGGCAGTCGGCTCGCCAAGATGAAGCATTCTCGGATCACACGAATTCCGATCCGTGAACTCGAAATATGTGGTGAGGCCGTGCCATGCCCCTCACCCGCCGCGAAGACGCGGCGACCTCTCCCCGCAAGCGGGGAGAGGTTAAGAGACCTACACCGCCATCTTCCGATGCAGCACGGGCACCCCGCTCAGCTCCTCCGCCGCATCGACGATCGCATTCGCGTCGATGCCGTGATGGCGATAGAGATCGCCGATGGTGCCGGTCTGGCCGAATTGCTCGACACCCAGCGCTTCCATACGATGACCGCACACACTGCCGACCCAGCCCAAAGTCGCCGGATGGCCGTCGAGCACGGTGACGATGCCGCAGTCGCGCGGCAGCGGCTGCAGGAGCTTCTCGATGTGGCTCAGATGCTGCGGGTTGCGCCTGTCCCGGCGGATCTTTCGCGCCGATGTCCAGCCGGCATGGAGACGATCGGCTGACGTGATCGCCAGCAGGCCGATGTCGCGATGGCTGTCGCCGAGCAATCCCGTTGCCTCGATCGCCTCCGGCGCCAGCGTGCCGGTATAGGCGATTACCAGATCGCAATTGGCGCCAGGCTTGCGCAGCCAGTAGGCGCCATCGGTGATGCCCTGCTGCAGCTCCGGCGTCATCATGCGCTGCGGCTGCTCGATGGCGCGCGTGGAGAGCCGCAGATAGACCGAGCCGCCGGCACGCTGGCCGCTGTCATCAGTGCCCGCGTCGCGCTGCATGTGCTGGAAGCCCCAACCCATGATGACGGCGAGCTCATCGACGAAAGCCGGCTCGAACGATGCAAGACCGTCCTGCGCCATGCCAATTAGCGGCGTCGCGATCGACTGATGAGCACCGCCTTCCGGCGCCAGCGTGATGCCCGACGGCGTCGCCGCCACCATGAAACGGGCATCCTGATAACATGCATAGTTGAGCTGATCGAGACCACGCTCGATGAAGGGATCGTACAGCGTCGCGACCGGCAGCAGGCGGACGCCGTTGATGCTGCTCGACAGGCCCAAGGCCGACATCAGGATGAACAGGTTCGCCTCGGCGATGCCGAGTTCGAGATGCTGGCCCTTCGGCGAAAAGTCCCAGTTGAAGGTGGACGGAATCTTCTCGCTGCGGAAGTGATCGGCCTTCTCGGCGCGTGCGAACAGCCCACGCCGATTGACCCATGCTCCGAGGTTCGTCGACACGGTGACATCCGGCGATGCGGTGACGATACGCGACGCCAGTTCGGTATCGCCGCGTGCCAGCTCATGCAGGACGAGGCCGAAACCCTGCTGCGTCGACATTTCCGGCGACGGCTTGAACGACAGATGCGCGGGAACGTCGATCACGTCGGCGCTGAGGCGCCGCGTGCCCTGCTGCACGAAGGGCACGTCCGTGAGGAACGCATCGAGCATCAAAGCGTCCTGCGTCAGGCCCTCATATCTGTCCCATTCATGGCCGGGCCGGATGTTCTGCGCCGCGCGCCAGGTCTCCATCTGCGTCGGCGTCATTAAGCCGGCGTGATTGTCCTTGTGACCCTGGAACGGGAGGCCGACGCCCTTGATGGTGTAGGCGATGAAGCAGACCGGACGATCGTGATCGATGGCTTCGAAAGCCTCGACCATGCTGGCCATGTCGTGGCCGCCGAGATTGGACATCAGCGCCAGCAGTTCCTCGTCGCTGCGCGCCTCGATCAGGCGCGACACCGGACCCTGATCGCCGATCTCGTCGTTGAGCCGCTTGCGGAACGCTGCGCCGCCCTGGAAACACAATGCCGAATAGATCTGGTTCGGACAGTTGTCGATCCAGGTCTTGAGTGCCGCGCCGCCGGGCTCGGCGAAAGCCGTCTGCATCAGCCGGCCATACTTCACGATCACCACATCCCAGCCGAAGTTGCGGAACATGGATTCGAACTTCTCCCACAGCCCCTCGCGCACCACGGCGTCGAGGCTCTGGCGGTTGTAGTCGACGATCCACCAGGTGTTGCGCAGCCCGTGCTTCCAGCCTTCAAGCAAAGCTTCGAAGATATTGCCCTCGTCCATCTCGGCATCGCCAACCAGCGCGATCATGCGGCCTTCGCGGCGGTCCTTCATCCAGCCATGAGCCGAGACGTAGTCCTGCACCAGTGACGAGAACAATGTCTGCGCGACGCCGAGGCCAACCGAGCCAGTAGAGAAATCGACATCGTCGATGTCCTTGGTGCGCGACGGATAACTCTGCGCGCCCTTGAAGCCGCGAAAGTTCTCGAGCTTCTCGCGCGTCTGGTTGCCGAACAGATACTGAATGGCGTGGAACACCGGACTCGCATGCGGCTTCACCGCAACGCGGTCTTCCGGCTTCAGCACGGCGAAATACAACGCCGACATGATCGTCGCCAGCGACGCCGACGAGGCTTGATGGCCGCCGACCTTGAGGCCGTCGGTATTGGGGCGGATGTGATTGGCGTTGTGGATCGTCCATGACGAGAGCCAGAGCACCTTGCGCGCCAAGGCGGTCAGGGTCTGCAGGCGATGATGATCGATCGGCATGGTGGCTCCCGCGTCGGCCAGCTGCGCTGGTTCGTGATGAGGTCGCCATTCTAGCAGGCGCTCGAAAGTGATTTTCTCAATTCATCGCGACAACCACGGTCATATTGGTATAAATGAATGGTTCCAGCTCAAATTTCATGGAATTTTCCCAATGTCATCCCTCGACGCAATCGACCGCAAGATTCTCGCCGCGCTGCAGATCGACAGCCGCATCACCATGCAGGAGCTCGCCGAGAAGGTCGGGCTCTCGATCTCGCCGTGCCATCGCAGGGTGAAATTGCTGGAAGAGCGCGGCGTTATCACCCGCTACATGGCGCTGGTCGACCAGAAGGCAATCGGGCTTCCGGTCAGCGTCTTCATTTCCATCAAACTTGTCCGGCAGAAGGAGGAAGACCTCAACCGTTTCGCGAAAGCGATCTCGAAATGGGAGGAAGTGCTGGAATGCTATCTGATGACCGGCAACCGCGACTATCTCTTACGCGTCGTCGCGGCGGATCTGTCGTCCTATGAGGCATTCCTGAAGAACAAGCTGACCCGGCTCGACGGCATCGCCTCGATCGAATCCAGCTTCGCCCTCAGCCAGGTGAAGTATTCGATCGCACTGCCGGTGTAAGGGCACAGAGCTAGCTGGCTCGCTTCACCGCGGCGGCGGTACCACCCGGGGCACTGACGACGCTTTGATAATGCGCAATCGGCTGCGGGCGGCCGATCAGGAAGCCTTGGATCTCCGCACAGCCCTCGGCGGCAAGAAACGACATTTGGGCGACGGTCTCGACGCCCTCGGCGATCACCGGGAGCTTCAACGAGCGGCCGAGCCCGATGATGGCGTGAACAATAGCCGCGGACTGCGGATTGTCCTCGAGATTGGCCACGAAGGTCTGGTCGATCTTGATCTTGTCGAAGGGGAAAGCCTGCAGATAACTCAGGCTCGAATAACCCGTGCCGAAATCGTCCATGGCGACGCGAACGCCCAGTTCCTTGACGGCGTGCAGGATCGCGATGGCACCAGCAAAATCGTCAATCAGCACGCCTTCGGTGATCTCGATCTCGACACGCTTTGGGCAGAGACCGGTTTCCGCCAGAACGGCGGCGAGCATCCCGGGCACATCGCCGCGCTGAAAGTTGACTGGCGACAGGTTGATGGCGATCGACAGCGGATTGACCCAGGTCGCCGCCTCGCGACAGGCCTCGCGCACCACCCACTCGTCGATGGCGCCTATCAGACCGCTCTCCTCCGCCAGCGGAATGAACACCGTCGGCGAGATGATGCCGCGCTCGGGATGCCGCCAGCGCAGCAGAACCTCGAAGGCGACCACAGCGCCCTCGGTGGTCGCCTGCGGCTGAAAATAGAGCTGGAATTGCTTGTTCTCGACCGCCACCACGAGATCACGTTGCAGCAGTCGCTTCTCGCGGATGTGCTGATCCATCGCAGCCTCGAAGAAGCGGATGGTACCGCGTTCCTCGGCCTTGGCGCGATCAAGCGCCAGATCTGCATGCGCAATGAGAGCTTCGATATCCTGGCCGTCCTGCGGATAGACCGAGATGCCGATACTACAGCGAACATTGACGTGCTGGCCGTCGATCTGAAACGTATTATCGAGAATGCCCGACAACCGCGCACAGAGATCTTCCGCTGTTTGCGGCTCCGCGCCGAGATGAGACACGATCGAGAAGATATCGCCACTCGGTCGTGCCAGAAATGCACCGTTGCAGGCTTGCGCCAGCCGCTTCGCCAGCTCGGCCAGTACGGCGTCTCCAGTGGCCTGGCCGTATACATCATTTGTCTCTCTGAAGCGGTCGATATCGATCCGCGCGATCGCAAACGAGCCGTGTCCCGCCGAGGCCTCCTTGAAGACGCGGGCCAGATGTTCGTTGAAGGCAACACGATTGGGCAGATCGGTGATCGGATCGTGCCGCGCGAGATGCACGATCCGCGCTTCGCTGAGTTTGCGGTCGGTGATGTCGGCGTGGGTCGCGACCCAGCCGCCATTCTTCATCGGCCGGTAGCGCACATTGATGGCGCGTCCATCCGGCAGCTCGGCGGTCTGGCTGCTCGGCACGCGATCCGCGAGCGCCGTCCGCATCTTCATCTCATAACTATCCATATCGACGAACAGCGTGCCAGCTGCCGCGCGAATTGCCAGCACCTGATCCTCAGTCGCGCCGGCGAACATTTTCGCCGGCGCGATATTGTACATGCGCATGTAGCTTTCGTTCCACAATTCGAGCAGGCCATCGGCGCTATACATGCATAGGCCCTGCTCCATATTGTTGAGCGCCGCATCGAGCTGCAGATTGCGCTTGCTCATGCTGCGGCGGGTGCGCTGATCTGTTATGGCAACGACGAGGCCCGCGATCACCACGGCGGCGGTGAAGGCCGCAATGGCCAGCGACAGTTCGATCGGCGACAGCAGACTTTGGTTCTCAGCGGCTGCGGCATTGTAGGTCAGATCGATCGCGCCCATGGCAACGAAGTGATGTACGCAGATCGCGAGCGTCAGAAGCAGTGCGGCAACGAGCAGCTTGCCGGGCCGGTCGGCGGTCTGGGCGACGAGGATCGCCAACGCGGCAATCATCATGCCGCCAACGACCGACGCCGTCACGAGGTCCGGCATCCACTGGATGATGGCGGGGATGCGCAGCGACGCCATGCCCATATAGTGCATGCATGCGATGCCGAGGCCGATCACCCCGCCGCCGGCCAGCGCGTTCCGTTTGGTACGATTGAACAGCGCGATGGCGAATCCGGCCGTGGTCATCACTGCAGAGGCGACGAGCGAACAGGCGGTGATGATGAGGTCGTAATGGAGTTCGAAACCAGGCGTGTATGCGAGCATCGCGATGAAATGCGTCGCCCATGTGCCGAATCCGGTGACCGCGCCTGCGGTAATCAACCACGCAAGGCGCGTGTCGGGCAATGCGGTGCGCGCACGCGTGAACAGGTTGACGGCAGCAAGGCTGGAGAGAAAACACACCGCCGCCGCCAGCAGGATCTGCCGCCAGTCATGCTGCAACTCGATGCAATTCCAGACTCGTAGCATAAAGATACCAACATATGACGAGATATCGAAGCATAGCGCGTGCAACGTTCGGAATGTTTAAAACTCACGGAAAAATTGCACAGAAGAGCAGTTATTCTTAAGCCGCGATAAAGCCCGAAATATGCCGGGTATCATCGTCCATGTTTGCAGAAAGATATGCAACACATTCGGATGTACCCACCGCAAGCGCCATGGCTCAGGGGAAAATCGAGCAAGGGGGACGACCTGTCTCGATCAACAGCTCATCGTTAGGCGCTCGGATAAGGTTCCGCCGGTGCGGTGACCTGCGCGCGGCGCACGCGTTCGCGATGTGCGGTGTAGACACCGCTGGCGATGATGATTGCAGCACCGGCGAAAGTGACAGCATCGGGCACTTCACCAAAAAGGAAGAAGCCGATCAGCGTCACCCACACCAGCTGCACATAGGAGAACGGCGCCAGCACCGATGCATCCGCATAGCGGAAGGCCAATACGACAATCCAGTGGCCGACAGTAGCGGCGACGCCAATACCAACGCCGAGCGCGATCTGCGTCCAGCTCGGCACGATCCAGTAGAACGGCACGATGACACTGAGCACGAGAAAGCCGGTGATCGCCGAGAACGCCATCGTGGTGATGGCGCGGTCGGCCCCGCTGATTTTGCGCGTCAGCACCAATGCGGTCGCCCAGCCCAGCGCCGAAATAATTGGAAAGATCGTACCGGGCTGAAACGCCGCGGTACCCGGCCGCACGATGATCAATACGCCCAGAAGCCCTGCGATGGTGGCAGTCCAGCGGCGCAGACCGACCTTTTCGCCGAGGAAGAGAACCGATAGCCCGGTGACGAATAGCGGCGAGATGAAGCCAGTCGCAGTCGCTTCCGCGATCGGCAGATAACCGAGCGCCATGATGAAGAAGATCGACGAACACAACAGGCCCAGCCCGCGAAATACCTGCAGCAGCGGCCGCGTCGAGCGCATCGGATTGCCCGAGGCCGGCGCCAACACGATCGGCAGCAGGATCACGACGAACACCAGAAAGCGGATCCAGGCGATCTCCACCGATGGCATGCCCGTGCGCGACAGATATTTCGCCATCGCGTCCGAGGACGCCAGAAACGCCGTTGAGCAAATGATCATCAGAATGCCGTGCAACGGCCGGTCGGTATGGCGATGAGCCGATACACGGGCAGCAGTCTTCGGCGGCGGAACATGGCTTGTCACGAGCGGGGACCAATATGCGGGCTCGTCGGTGCATGCGAGCCGAATCGAATATGGCTCACAAAACGACGATCACGAGGCCGGGACAACTGCCGATATCAGGACACGGATATGCAGGCAGGCAAAAAAGCCTATGCCGGCCGATGCATCAGCGGCCAGCGTGCAGCGCAGCATCGATTTTACCGCATCCCTACAGCATCGGTAGACTGGAAGGCTCCCGGCCGAGCGGGAATACCTTTCCAATATCAGCCAGTTCGGCCGCGCTGAGCGTCAATGCACTCGCCGCCGCGTTGTCCGCCGCATGGGCGGCCGAAGACGCCTTCGGAATTGCGAAGACCGTTGGCTGACGGATCAGGAAAGCCAGCGCCACCTGCCGCGGCGTGGCCAGATGGGCATCGGCGATCTGCTGCAGGATTTTGCCGCCCGGCGAGCGCATCGACGGGAAATCATTATGACCGAACGGCGAATAGGCCACGACGGCGACGCCATGGCTCTCGCACCACGGGATCACGCGGTGTTCGATGGCGCGCTCCTGCAAATGATAGAGCACCTGATTGCAGGCGATGGCGCCCTTGCCTGCGAGTTTCGACAGCTCGTTGAGATCGTCGACATCGAAATTGCTGACGCCCCAGGAGGCAATCTTGCCGGCCGCCTTCAACTCTCCGAAGGCGGCGACAGTCTCGGCGAGCGGAACCTGACCGCGCCAGTGCAGCAGGTAGCAATCGAGCCGATCAGTCCCCAGCCGCTTCAGCGAGCGCTCGCAGGCGGCGATGGTGCCCTTCCGCGATGCGTTGCTCGGCAGCACCTTGGAGACCAGGAACACCTCGTCGCGACGGCGGGCGATGGCCTCTGCAATCACGAGTTCCGCGTCACCATACATTTCGGCCGTGTCGATATGGCTCATGCCGGCATCGAGGCCGGCCTGCAGCGCCCTGACCGCCGCAGCGCGGTCACTGTGGTCGATATACCAGGTGCCCTGCCCGATGACTGAGACGTCGCGCTTGGTTTGGCCGAATGGATTGTGTCGCATGGTGCGCCTCCGCCTCCCGCGGCAATGAGGCACACGGGAGTGGACTTTAGCGCATCAATTCAGAGGAGTCAGTGGCTGATCATCCACGGCCGCGCTGTCGGGAAGCTCTTGGCGCCCGAGCGGGTCTGCTTCACCAGTCGCGACGGCTTCTTGCCGGAACAGCAGCCGCAACCGGCCCCGTGCGACGCCTTGTACTCCGCCGATGTCTTCGGCGCATTGCGGCTGCGCTCGTTGGTGGCGTGGGCCTTGCGCTTGTCGGAGGGCATGCAGAAGAATGCCGGCGCGGTCAGGATCACACGCGGTGCCTGTGTCGCGCAATGCGGGCAGTCCTGCGGGTCATCGCATTCAGCCATCGGCCGCATGTCGGTGAACGGGCCGCAATCGTCGCAGAGATATTCATAGACCGGCATGGCGGATATCCGTCGTTGAACCGCTGGCCTCTCCACGTCATTGCGAGGAGCGAAGCGACGCGGCAATCCAGAAAACCACAAACGAAGGAAGAACTGGATTGCTTCGCTCCGCTCGCAATGACGAAAGAAAAAGGGCCGCGGGGCCGTGACTAGAGCCCCGCAGCCGAGTTGACCGCGCTACTTGTCCGGCGAGAGCGGCATCTGGATGTCGCCCTTGATGTGCTTGATCGGGCCCGCCGACGACGGATTGATGTCGAAGTCGAAGATCTGCGTCGGCAGCCACAGTGTGGCGCAGGCATTGGGCACGTCGACGACGCCGGAGATGTGGCCCTGCACCGGCGCGGTGCCGAGGATCGAATAGGCCTGCGCGCCGGAATAGCCGAACTTCTTCAGATATTCGATGGCATTCAGACAGGCCTGACGATAGGCGATATGCACGTCGAGATAATGCTGCTTGCCCTGCTCGTCGACAGAGATGCCTTCGAAGATCAGGAAGTCGTTGTAGTTCGGCGTCATCGGTGACGGCTTGAACACGGGGTTCTTGATGCCGTATTTCGACACGCCGTCCTTGATGACATCGACCTTGATGTGGAGCCAGCCGGCCATCTCGATGGCGCCGCAGAAGGTGATTTCGCCGTCGCCCTGCGAGAAGTGCAGGTCGCCCATGGAGAGACCGCCGCCAGGGACGTAGACCGGGAAATAGACCTTCGAGCCGCGCGACAGATCCTTGATGTCGCAATTGCCGCCATGCTCGCGCGGCGGCACGGTGCGCGCGCCTTCGGCCGCAGCCTTCTCCTTCGCCTCGCCCTTCAGCCGGCCCATATGGGCAGTCGGGCCGAACGGCGGATTGGCAAGGCCGGGCACGCGGGTCGGGTTCGTCGCGATCAGCGCGGTCTCGCGCTCGTTCCAGGTGGCGAGCAGTTTCGGATCTGGCAGACAGCCGATCAGACCGGGATGGATGAGGCCGGCGAAATTCACGCCCGGGATATGGCGCGACGAGGTGTACATGCCCTTGAAGTCCCAGATCGACTTCTGCGCTTCCGGGAAATGATCCGTCAGGAAACCGCCGCCATTCTGCTTGGAGAAGAAGCCGTTGAAGCCCCAGAGACTATCCTTCATCGGGCCGACATCGAGCAGGTCGACCACGAGCAGGTCGCCGGGCTCCGCACCCTTGACGCCGATCGGGCCGGACAGGAAGTGCACAATCGACAAATCGATATCGCGCACGTCGTCGGCGCTGTCGTTGTTCTTGATGAAGCCGCCGGTCCAGTCATAGGTCTCGACGATGAAATCATCGCCGGGATTGACCCATGCGACCATGGGAATGTCCGAATGCCAGCGGTTGTGAATCATGTCGTTGTCGTAGGCCGATTGCGTAAGGTCGACCTTGATCAGTGTATCTGGCATTCAATGCTCCCCTTCGGTTACTGGTCTTGGTGGTTGGACGCGTGGTGAATTAGACGGACAGGTACTTGGCGATCTGCGCGGCATCGATGCCCTCGCGGGCTTCGTCGCGAACGATCTCACCGTTCTCGATCACCAGCACGCGGTCGGCGACGTCGAGCGCGAAACTCAGCACCTGTTCGGAGACGATGATCGACAGACCCTTGGTGTCGCGGATATGTTTCAGCGTGCGGGCCATGTCCTTGATGATCGACGGCTGGATGCCTTCGGTGGGTTCATCCAGCAGCAGCACCTTCGGCTTGGTGGCGAGCGCCCGCGCAATGGCAAGCTGCTGCTGTTGGCCGCCGGAGAGGTTGCCGCCGCGGCGCCCCTTCATTTCCAGCAGCACCGGGAACAGCTCATAGAGATCGCCGGGCACTTCCTTCTCGCCGGAGGCGACAAGGCCGGTCTCGATATTCTCCTTCACCGTCATGTGGGAGAAGATCATGCGGCCCTGCGGCACGTAAGCGAGACCGCGCGCGACGCGCTCATAGCTCTTCAGCGCACCGAGCTCCTTGCCTTCCATGGTCACCGAGCCCGACTTGGTCGGCACGATTCCCATGAGGGATTTCATTAGCGTGGTCTTGCCCATGCCGTTGCGGCCCATGATGGCCACGATTTCGTTGGGCTGCACCGAGACATTCAGGCCATGCAGGACTTCGCTCTGGCCGTAAGCGACGTGGAGATCGTTGATCGCGAGCATGATGATCTCCTCAATGACCCAGATAGACTTCGATGACCTTGGGATCGTTCTGGACCTTCTCCATGGTGCCTTCGGACAGGATCTGTCCCTGATGCAGCACGGTCACCTTGTGGGCGATGTCCTCGACGAATTTCATGTCGTGCTCGATCACCAGCACCGAGCGGTTCTTGATGATCGTATTGAGCAGCTCCGCCGTCTTGACGCGCTCGCTGACGCTCATGCCGGCGACGGGCTCGTCGAGCATCAGCAGGTCTGGATCCTGGATCAGCAGCATGCCGATCTCGAGCCACTGCTTCTGGCCGTGCGAGAGCACATCGGCATACATGTTGAGACGATCCTTCAGGAAGATCATCTCGGCGACCTCTTCGACGCGCTCGCGCACCGCGGCATCGCGCTTGAACATCAGCGAGCCGAACACCGAGCGCCCGCGCGGATAGGAAATCTCCAGGTTCTCGAAGACCGTCAAATCGTCGTAAACCGACGGCGTCTGGAATTTGCGGCCGACGCCGGCCTGCACGATCTGGTTTTCCTTCAGCTTGGTCAGCTCCGTTCCGCGAAACTGCACCGACCCCGAGGTGGCTTTGGTCTTGCCGCAGATCAGATCGAGCACCGTGGTCTTGCCGGCGCCGTTGGGGCCAATAATGACGCGGATCTCGTTCTCCTCCACATAGAAGGAGAGATCATTGACCGCCTTGAAGCCGTCGAAGGAAACGGTGAGCCCTTCGACCGCGAGCAAAAACTCTTTGGGCTGATGTCCGATGAGCATGATGTCCCCTTACTCGGCCGGTGCGCCGTCAGCGGCGGATTTGATGGCCCAGGCTTTTCGCGTCTTCGACGTGCGTAGTGCGATCAGCCGATCGACGTGACGCTGCACGTGGTCGCGCCAGATGCCGGACAGGCCATTGGGGAAGAACAGCACCACGGCGATGAACAACCCGCCGAGGCCGAACAGCCAGAGCTCGGGGAAGGATTCCGACAGCATCGTCTTGGCGTAGTTTACCAGCAGCGTGCCGTAGACCGCGCCGAAGATGGACATGCGGCCGCCAACCGCCGTGTAGATCACCATTTCGATGGACGGCACGATGCCGACGAAGGACGGCGACATGAAGCCGATCTGCAGCGTGAACATGGCGCCGCCGATCGCCGCGAACATCGCCGCGGCACAGAAGGCAAAGATCTTGAAATTGGCCACGCTGTAGCCGGAGAAGCGGACCCGGTCTTCCTGTTCGCGCATCGCCACCAGAATGCGGCCGAGCTTGGTCAGCCGGATGAACTGCGCGGTGACGATACAGGCGAACAGCACGAAGACTTCGAAGAAGTAGAGGATGACCTTGGCGTGATCGGTACGGATATCCCATCCGTTCAGCGTGCGCAGGTCGGTCATGCCGTTGATGCCGCCGGTATAGCCCTGCTGGCCGATGATCAGAATGGTTGCGATCGCCGCGATGGCCTGGGTGATAATGGCGAAATAGACGCCGCCGACACGCCGCTTGAACATCGCCGCGCCAATGATGAAGGCCAGCAGCGTGGGCACCACGAGAATGGCGATGATGGTCAGCGTCAGCGAGTGAAACGGCTTCCAGAACATTGGCAGCGCCGTGATCTGGTTCCAGTCCATGAAATCCGGAATGCCGGGGGTCGACTGGATCTTGGTGTTGGCGACGCTGGAGGCTTCCAGCTTCAGGAACATCGCCATGCAGTAGCCGCCGAGGCCGAAGAATACGCCCTGCCCGAGGCTCAGAATGCCGCCGTAACCCCAGCACATCACGAGGCCCAAGGCGACGAAGGCATAGGTCAGATATTTGGCGACGAGGTTGAGACGAAACACATCGAGAAACAGCGGCAGAATGACTGCGAGCAGCAGCAGCAGCGACAGGAAACCGAGAAGCTCCGAGCGGTTGAAGAAGCGTGAATTGATCATGGTGATGATGCCCTGCTCTGTCTGTACTGCGCGCTTACTTGCGGACCTTGAGGGCGAACAGGCCCTGCGGCCGGATCATGAGGATCGCGACGATGGTGAGCAGCGTCAGCACCTTGGCCATAGAACCGGACATGAAGAACTCCATGGTCGACTGCGCCTGAGAGATGGTGAAGGCCGAGGCGATGGTGCCGAACAGACTGGCCGCACCGCCGAACACCACGACGAGGAACGTGTCGACGATGTAGAGCTGGCCGGAGGTCGGGCCGGTCGAACCGATCATGGTGAAGGCGGAGCCCGCGATCCCCGCGATCCCGCAGCCGAGGCCGAAGGTGTAGCGGTCGACCTTCTCGGTATTGATGCCGACGGCGCCAGCCATCACACGGTTCTGCACCACGGCGCGAACCTGACGGCCCCAACGCGACTTGTACATGATGTAGGCGACCACCATGGTGATCCCCAGCGTCAGCACCATCACGAAGATGCCGTTGATCGGCACTTCGATCGTATCGGTGACCTGCTTGGAGCCCATCATCCATTGCGGCAGTTCGACACCGACTTCGCGCGCCCCGAACACCGAGCGATAGGCCTGCTGCAAGATCAGGCTGAGGCCCCAGGTCGCCAGCAGCGTGTCGAGCGGGCGCTTGTAGAGATGCCGTATCAGCCCCCATTCGACCAGCATGCCCAGCGCACCGGAGGCGATGAAGGCGAGGATCATGGCGACGAAGAAGTAGCCGGAGAACAGTGACGGCAGGTGCGACTGGAAGAAGCTCGACGTCAGCCAGGTAACGTAGGCGCCGAGGATCATGAATTCGCCATGCGCCATGTTGATGACGCCCATCTGCCCGAAGATGATTGCGAGGCCGAGTGCCATCAGCACATAGACCGAGAACAGGATCAGGCCGGCAAAGCCCTGCATTGCAAAGATGGCGCCAAGGTCGCCAATCGAATAGTCGCCGAACATCGATCCGTCCTCCGTCAGGGAAAGGGTCCCGCGCCGCGCGATGAGACGCGACGCGGGGTTGTCGTGCGCGGATAGGTCGTCCGCGCCAGGGAGAAGCTGCGCGGAGGCACGCTCCGCGCTTGAGGAGGAAGGCTTACTGGTAGCCCTTGGGGAACGGATCCGGCTCGATCAGTTCGGGCGTCTCGTAGACGACCTTGAACTGGCCATCGAGCTGGGCCTGGCCGACGCGGGCCTTGGACCACAGATGGTGGTTCGGATGGATCTTGACGTAGCCTTCCGGCGCCTTGGTGAATTCGATACCGGCAGACGCAGGTGCGATCCTGTCGATATCGAAGGAGCCGGCCTTTTCGACCGTCATTTTCCAGAGCCACGGGCCGAGATAGGCGGCCTGCGTCACGTCGCCGATCACGGTCTTCTCACCCCACATCTTCTTGAAGGCGGCGACGAATTCCTTGTTGTTCGGATTATCCAGCGACTGGAAGTACTTCATACAGGCATAGGCGCCCGCGATGTTCTCGCCGCCGATACCGTCGATCTCGTCCTCGGTGACCGAGATGGTCAGCATGGTCTGCTTCGACAGGTCGATACCGGCCGCCTTGAGCTGCTTGTAGAAGGCGACGTTAGAGCCGCCGACCACTGCCGCATAGATCACGTCCGGCTTGGTCAGCTTGATCTTGTTGATCACCGAGTTGAACTGGGTGTGGCCGAGCGGGAAGTATTCTTCGCCCGACACCTTGCCGCCGAGCTTGCCCTCGATGTGCTTGCGGGCGATCTTCATCGATGTGCGCGGCCAGATATAGTCCGAGCCGATCAGATAGAAGCTCTTGCCGTTCTTGGTCTTGGAGACCCAGTCGAGGCCGGCGAGGATCTGCTGGGTGGCTTCCTGACCGGTGTAGATGACATTCTTGGACTGCTCGAGGCCTTCATAGAAGGTCGGGTAGTAGAGCATGCCATTGTACTGCTCCATGACCGGCAGCACCGCCTTGCGGGAGGCCGAGGTCCAGCAGCCCATGATGGCAGCGACCTTGTCGTTGACCAGCAGCTTCTTGGCCTTTTCAGCGAAGGTCGGCCAGTCCGAGGCACCGTCTTCCTGGATGAACTTGATCTTGCGGCCGAGCACGCCGCCCATGGCGTTGATCTGGTCGATGGCGAGCTTTTCAGCCTGAACCGAGCCGGTTTCCGAGATCGCCATCGTACCGGTGACGGAATGCAGAATGCCGACGGTGACTTCCGTATCGGTAACCGCAAGCCCGGTGGTATTGATGGCCGAGGTGGCCGGCGCCTGCGCAAAAGATGTGCGCGGAAGCAGCGACATTGCCGGCAAAGCCGCCATGCCCATCAGCAGTTTACGCCGCAATGGCGAGTGCAAGCCCGGTTTCTTCTCGTCTGACATTTCAACCCCACTGGTTCGAGTACGCCTATTGGTGAGGCAAGCATTGCTGAACTTGTGCGGTGCACGGATACGCGAGATCGCGTATACTGCACCGCAAAATGCCGACGTAGGTTTTTGCATCACGCAAACATGCGTAGTTTGACAGGGTCAGGAGCGGAGTAGTGGCAGGGCGGCAGCGTATCGACCGCGTGAGACGCCAGTACAATCAATGGGTCGCCAACCAGACCCTGGAGGATTACGCACTCCGCTTTACGGCGAAGAGCGCCAGGCGCTGGTCCGCCGCGCGGGTCGCCAACACGGCATTAGGCGCCATTTCGTTTCTCGCCCTCGAGGCCATCGGCGGCACCATCACCATCAATTACGGCATGACCAACGCCACGGCAGCGATCCTGGTGGTCAGCGTCATCATCTTCTGCTGCGGATTGCCGATCGCGTATTATGCCGCAAAATGCGGCATTGATATCGATCTCCTCACCCGCGGTGCCGGTTTCGGCTATATCGGCTCGACTGTCACCTCGCTAATTTATGCGTCTTTCACCTTCATCTTCTTCGCCATCGAGGCGGTCATTCTCGCCTCGGCGCTGGAGATGTGTTTCGATATTCCGCGCCCCATCGGCTACCTGATATCGGCCGTGGTCATCATCCCGCTGGTGACCCATGGCATCACGCTAATCAGCCGTTTTCAGCTCTGGACCCAGCCAATCTGGCTGGTGCTCAACCTGTTGCCTTTCGCAGCCATCGCCTATGCCAGCCGCGATTCCTTCGTGGCCTGGACCAAATTTCCGGGCGACCACGGCAGCGCCGCCGGTCATCTCGATCTCCTGCTGTTTGGCACGGCCGCTTCGGTCGTATTTTCGCTGGTCGCGCAGATCGGCGAACAGGTCGACTTCCTGCGCTTCCTGCCGCGCGACCGCCGCAGCTCGCGTGCGAGCTGGTGGGTGGCGCTGCTGTGCGCGGGCCCGGGCTGGATCATTGTCGGTGCGATCAAGCTGCTGGCCGGTTCGTTCCTCGCCTATTTCGCACTGACCCATGGCGTTTCGGCCGAGCACGCCGCCGAGCCCGCGCATATGTATCTCGAAGCGTTTCGCTATGTGCTGTCGCAGCCTGATCTGGCGCTGGCTTTGACAGGAACCTTCGTGATCCTGTCGCAGCTCAAGATCAACGTCACCAACGCCTATGCGGGCTCCATCGCCTGGTCGAACTTCTTCTCTCGCCTCACCCATAGCCATCCCGGCCGCGTCGTCTGGCTGGTGTTCAATGTGCTGGTCGCGCTGCTGCTGATGGAAATCGGCGTCTACAAGGCGCTGGAGCAGACGCTGGCGCTGTACTCGAACGTGGCGATTGCATGGGTCGGCGCGCTGGTCGCCGATCTGGTCATCAACAAGCCGCTCGGGCTGCGTCCGCAGCAGATGGAGTTCAAGCGCGCACATCTCTACGACATCAACCCGGTCGGCGTCGGCGCCATGCTGGCCGCCACCGTGATGTCGGTCAGCGCCTTCTACGGCCTGTTCGGCCCCACAGCCAAGGCACTGTCGCCGTTCGTAGCCTTGCTTACCGCGCTTGTGACCGCCCCCATCATCGCCTTCGCGACTGGCGGAAAATATTACATCGCCCGCAAGCCGAAGCGCGCCTGGCAGAACATGGCAGCGATCCAGTGCTGTATCTGCGAACATTCGTTCGAGCCCGAGGACATGGCGCATTGCCCGGCCTATGCCGGCCCGATCTGCTCACTGTGCTGCTCGCTCGATGCGCGTTGCCACGATCTCTGCAAGCCTCATGCGCGGATCGACGCACAGATGTCGGCGACGTTCGGCAAATTGCTGCCCGAGCCGATCCTGGCCCGGCTCAATTCGCAGCTCGGCCATTATCTTGGCGTGTTCATGATCGCTGCCGGCCTTGTCGGCCTGACGCTGGGACTGATCTATCTGCAGACCTCCGCCGCATCGCCGGGAGACAGTGCGCAGGTCTCGGAAGTGCTGTGGAAAGTGTTCTTCGCGCTGGCGATCATCATCGGCGTGGTGGCATGGCTATTCGTGCTGGCCAAGCAAAGCCGCCGCGCGGCTGAAGCCGAGACCAAGCGGCAGACCACCCTGCTGATGCAGGAAATCGACGCGCACAAGCGCACCGACGCCGAATTGCAGCGCGCCAAGGAAGTCGCCGAATCCGCCAATCTCGCCAAGAGCCGCTATGTGGTCGGCCTCAGCCACGAGCTGCGATCGCCGCTCAATGCGATCAGCGGCTACGCACAATTGCTGGAGCAGGATGAGAGCCTGCAGACCCGCCCGCGCGATCAGGTCCGCGTGGTGAAACGCAGCGCCGATCATCTCTCCGGCCTGATCGACGGCATTCTCGATATTTCCAAGATCGAGGCCGGGCGCCTGTATCTGTCGCGCGACGAAGTGCGCCTCACCGACTTCCTCGATCAGCTCGTCGGCATGTTCCGCCTGCAGGCCGCAGCCAAGGGCATCGACTTCGTGTTCCGGCGGCCGAACATCCTGCCGACCGTGGTTTATGCCGATGAGAAGCGGTTGCGGCAGATCCTGATCAACCTGCTCTCCAACGCCATCAAGTTCACGCAGGCCGGCAGTGTCCAGTTCGTGATCCATTATCGCAGCCCGGTCGCCGAATTCGAGATCATCGATACCGGACCCGGCATTCGTCCCGACGATCTCGAACGCATCTTCGCGCCCTTCGAACGCGGCGCGCTTGGCGCTGCGCAGCCCCATACGGGCACAGGTTTGGGTCTCACGATTTCCAAACTGCTCGCCGGCGTGATGGGCGGCGACATCCGCGTTAGCAGCGAGGTTGGCACCGGCAGCACCTTCCGCGTCAAGATGCTGCTCTCCGAAGTAACGAACCCCACGCGCATCGCGCCGGTGGACGCGCCGATCTACGGCTATCACGGCGCGCGCAAGACCATTCTGGTCACCGACGACGATCCGACGCAGCGCGACCTCTTGCGTCAGGTGCTGACGCCGCTGGGCTTCATTCTTCTGAGCGCGCCCGATGGCCAGGCCTGCCTCAGCCTCGCCCAGCATTGCCGCCCGGACCTGTTCCTGCTGGATATTTCCATGGCCGGTATGGACGGCTGGACCGTCGCGGAGAAGCTACGGTCGTCGGGCCACCATCAAGCGCGTATCCTGATGGTCTCGGCCAGTGCGCTGGAAGCCCATGGCACGCCGCTCGCCCAGCCATTCCATGACGGCTACCTGATGAAGCCGATCGAACTGCCGCGCCTGCTCGAACAGATCGGACAACTCCTGAAGATCGAATGGCAATACGAACGCGACGAAGTGGCACCGCTGCCGCAATGGACGCCGAATAGCGGCACACGGCCACCCGTGCATCATGTAGAGGAACTCATTAGCCTCGGGCAGATGGGGCACATTCGCGCCATCCAGTTGAAGCTCGACGAGATCGGCAATGAACACCCCGAACATGCCGACTTCGTCGCCCAAATGCGTTCGCTGATCGACCGCTTCGACCTCGATCAATACATGGCCACCTTGAAGACGCTGTACACCTATGACCACTGAATCCAAAAAGCGCGACGTCGCACTGGTGGTCGATGACTCGCCGGAAACATTGCGGCTACTGACCGACGCGCTCGATGGCGCCGGCATGACCGTGATGGTGGCCATGGATGGCGCCGCCGCCATGCGCATTGTCGAGCAGATCACGCCGGACATCATCCTGCTGGATGCCGTCATGCCGGGAATCGACGGCTTCGAAACCTGTCGCCGGCTGAAGCGCGACGCGGGCCTCGGCGACGTGCCCGTGATTTTCATGACCGGGCTGTCCGAGACCGAACACATCGTGCGCGGACTCGAGGCCGGCGGCGTCGATTACGTCACCAAGCCGATCATCATCGAGGAAATGCTGGCGCGGATCCGCGTGCATCTCGCCAATGCGCGGCTGACGCAGAGTGCGCGCACCGCGCTCGATGTCTCCGGACGCTTCCTCCTTGCCGTGAGCAACAAGGGCAATATCCTCTGGGCCACACCGCAGGCGCAGAAATTGCTCAGCGATCACCTGATCGCCGCCCCCAATGATGAATTGCTGCTGCCACCGGTCATGATGCAGTGGCTTGAGCAGATGCAGCGGCCGGGCGCCAAACCGGCACCGTCATCGGGCTTTCCGAGCAACGAGCTGCTGCGTCTGCAATATATGGGGAAAGTCGGCTCCGACGAATTCCTGCTGCGGTTGGCCAAGGAAAACGCGCCGACTGCTCCCGCCGAATTCAGCAAGGAGCTTGGCCTCACCGGCCGCGAGGGCGAGGTGCTGTCCTGGCTCAGCAAGGGCAAGAGCAACCGCGATATCGCGCAGATACTCGGCCTCTCACCGCGCACCGTCGACAAGCATCTCGAGCAGATCTACGCTAAACTTGGCGTCGAGAACCGTACCGCGGCTGCGGCAATTGCGGTGAATGCGAGCCACAGACGGCAATAGCTTCAACCCGTCATTCGGATAGTTCGGCTCCCTCTTCAATTGATTTCATGCTGCGCTGCACGAGCGGCATCGCCGCGCATGCCGATGCGGGCGTATTCACATATTCGCCATTGACAAACCTTTTCGCCAATATCTAATTTGTTGAAAAACAGAGAATGACTGGCCCGACACGAGGCCGCATTGGGGAGAGAAACAGATGACACGCCAGTTCCTGGTGCGCGCAGCCGCGCTCACGCTTTGGACATCCACCGCCTCCGCTCAGGTCTCCGACGACGTCGTTCGCATCGGTGTTCTCACCGATCTATCAAGCTGGGGGCGCGACAACAGCGGCCCTGGATCGGTTGAAGCCGCGAAGATGGCGCTCGAGGAATTCGGCCCGACAGTGCTCGGCAAACCGATCGAGATCATCAGCGCCGATCATCAGATGAAGTCTGACGTCGGCATCCAGATCGCGCGCAACTGGTTCGACGCCGGCAAGGTCGATGCCGTTGTCGATATCCCGAACTCCGCTATCGCCATCGCGGTTCATAATCTGGCGAAGGACCGCAACAAGATCGCACTGCTGTCCGGCCCCGGCGCAAGCACGCTCACGGATGAACTGTGCAGCCCCAACACGGTCCACTTCACCTACGACACCTACGCGCTTGCGAAGGTGACGGCCTCTGCTGTGGTCGCCGGCGGTGGAAAGTCATGGTTCTTCATCACGGCCGACTACGCCTTCGGCAATCAGCTTGAACAGGACGCGACGCGCTTCATCAAGGCGAGCGGCGGCACCGTGCTGGGCGGCGTTCGTCATCCGACCAACACCGCCGACTTCTCATCCTTTGCGCTGCAGGCGCAGAACTCGAAGGCCGAAGTGGTAGCCTTCGCCAATGCCGGCCAGGACACTGACAATTCGATCAAGCAATCCGGTGAATTCGGCCTCGTGAAGGGCGGCCAGAAACTGGTCGGCCTGCTGATGTTCGACACCGACGTTCACGCAATCGGACTCGAGGCTGCCCAAGGCACCTATCTCACGACAGCATCGTACTGGAACATGGACGACAAGACGCGCGCCTGGTCGAAGAAGTTCTTCGCACGTACCAAGGTGATGCCGACCATGATCCAGACCGGAGTTTATGGCTCGGTGCTGCACTATCTCCAGGCCATCAAGGCTGTCGGCACCGACGATCCGGCCAAGGTGATGGCCAAGATGCGCGAACTGCCCATCGAGGACACCTTCGTGCATGGCGGCAAGCTGCGCGAGGACGGCCGCGTCATCCGCGACATGTATCTGGCCCGCGTCAAGAAGCCATCGGAATCCAAAGAACCTTGGGACTATCTCGACATCGTCAAGACCGTGAAGGGCGATGACGCGTTCCGGCCCATCTCTGAATCGAAATGCCCATTACTGAAGAAGTAAGGTCTCATGGCTGCTGATCCCAAAGCGAATATTGAGCTCTATGAATGCGACGTACTCGTCGCCGGCTCCGGCTGCTCCGGCATGTCGGCGGCGATTACCGCCAAACATAGCGGGCTCGATGTACTGATCGTCGAAAAGGAGCCGCGGTTCGGTGGCACGACCGCGCGCTCCGGAGGCTGGCTCTGGATTCCCGGCACATCGCTGGCGCGCGCCTGGGGCATCAATGAAGGCCCTGGCGAGGCGCGCACCTATCTGCGCCACGAGGCCGGCAACAGTTACGACGCCGCACGCGTCGATGCGTTTCTCGCCGCAGGGCCCGAAGCGATTGATTTCTTCACAAGCAAGACGGCGGTGCGCTTCGATATGCCGCTGACTTTTCCCGACTACGATGCGGAGGCGCCCGGCGGCAAGCAGGGCGGCCGTTCCATGGTAGCGCGGCCGTTCGACGGCCGTGAGCTCGGCGAACATATCAAAGATATCGGCGCACCCCTGCCCGAACTGACGGTGTTTGGCATCATGCTTGGCTCCGGCAAGGACATCATCCATTTCATGCGCGCGACCAAGTCGCTGACCTCGGCGGTCTATGTGGCCAAGCGGCTGTCGAAGCACTTCATGAACGTGCTGCGCTATGGCCGCGGCATGACACTGACCAACGGCAACGCACTCGCCGGCCGGCTCGCCAAATCCGCCTTCGACCTCAAGATCCCGCTCTGGCTATCGTCCCCGGTGCGTGAACTGATCATCGAGAACGGCGCGGTCCGCGGCGCGATCATCGAGCGCAACGGCAAGCGCATCCGCATCTTCGCACGCCGCGGCGTGGTGCTCGCATGCGGCGGCTTCCCGCACGACATCGAAAGGCGCAAGGCGATGTTTCCGCATGCGCCGACCGGCCGAGAGCACTACTCGCCCGGCCCGACCGGCAATACCGGCGACGGTCTTCGTCTTGCCGAGTCCGTGGGCGGCCGTGTCGAGGATTCATTGCCGAATGCCGCTGCCTGGGTGCCGGTCTCGGTCACCCATCGCAAGGACGGCAGCAAGGGTGTGATGCCGCACTTCATCGACCGCGCCAAACCAGGCGTGATCGCCGTGATGCGCGACGGCGCCCGCTTCGCCAATGAAGGCAACTCCTATCACGCCTTCGTCCAGCAGATGATGAAGGCAGCGAAGCCCGGCGAGGAAATCGCGGCCTGGCTCGTTTGCGATCACCGCGCCTTGCGCCAATACGGGCTCGGCGCCGTACCGCCCTTCCCGATGCCGATCGGCCAGTATCTGAATTCGGGCTATCTCATCAAGGGTAACACGCTCGAAGAGCTTGCCAGCAAGGCCGGCATCGACGCCAGCGGCTTTGTCACCACTGTCGCGCAATTCAACACCGCCGCCGCCGAAGGCCGCGATCCCACTTATGGCAAGGGCTCACGCGCCTATAATCGCTATCAGGGCGACGCCAATCATGGGCCGAACCCCTGCGTCGCGCCAATCGAGCAGGGGCCGTTCTATGCCATCAAGATGGTGATCGGCGATCTCGGCACTTATGCCGGCATCAGAACCGATGCGCAGGCACGCGCACTCGATGCCGGCGGTCAGGTCATCAACGGCCTCTATGCGGCCGGCAACGACATGGCGAGCATCATGGGCGGCAATTATCCCGGCGCGGGTATCACCCTCGGCCCCGCGCTCACCTTCGGCTATATCGCTGGCCGCCACCTCGCCGGCACACCGGTAAAGGCGGCATGATGGCTAGCTTCGCACCCGATCTGCTGAAGGATCAATTGGCGCTTGTCACCGGCGCTGCCGCTGGCAACGGTCGTGCGATTGCGCTGGGTCTGGCTGCACATGGCGCCGATGTCGTTGTCACCGACATCGACCGCGACGGTGTTGCGCGCACCGCGAACGATATTGCGGCCACAGGGCGGCGATCGTGGCATCATCATCTCGATGTCACGGATGTCGATGCCTGCCGACAGCTCGCACAGACTCTCAAAGCGAGTGCGGGCAACATCTCGATCCTCGTCAACAATGCCGGCATCATCATTCGCGAAGGTATCGATTCCGAACGCGCGGTGGAGAACTGGCGGCGCGTGCTCGACGTCAATCTCAATGGCGTATTCAATGTCACCCACACGTTTCTACCGGCATTGCGCGCGCGACGCGGCAGCGTGATCAATCTTGGCTCCATCGCCTCTTTCGTCGGGGTCGCCGATACGCTCGGCTATTCGCCGTCCAAGGGCGGCGTGAAGCTTCTTACGCAGGCGCTGGCGCGCGAAGTAGCCAAAGACGGCGTGCGCGTCAACGCCATTGCGCCCGGCGTGATCGAGACGGCCATGACCGAAGCGACACGCAACGATCCCGCACGATTGGCGGGCTTCCTCGGCCGCACGCCGCTAGGCCGCGTCGGCCAACCCGATGAGCTGATTGGCCCCGTGGTCTTCCTCGCTTCTCCCATGGCGTCCTATGTCACCGGCACAACCTTGCCAGTGGATGGAGGCTTCCTGGCCGTGTAGTGTCTGCGGCACTGGTTTGGGGCAAGCATGGCTAAAGAGAGTCGCGGTATTCAGTCGATCGAGGTCGGGGGTGAATTGCTGCAAGCGCTGGTGCGCAATGGGGAACCGATGATGCTGCGGGATCTGGCCCGCGAGGCCGGAATGTCGCCGGCCAAGGCGCATCCCTATCTCGCCAGTTTCTCCCGCATCGGCCTGATCGAACAGGACCCGTCCACCGGCCGTTATGAATTCGGTGCACTCGCCCTCGAACTCGGCATCGTGACGCTGCGGCGGCTGTCGGCAGTTCGCGTCGCAACGCCGGCAATCACCGCGCTTGCCAGCACCATCGACCATGCCGTCTCGCTGGCGATCTGGGGTACCCACGGACCGACGGTGGTACGGCTGGAAGAACCGAGCCATCCCGTGCACATCGCCATGCGCGTGGGCTCCACGGTATCATTGCTCGAAACTGCGACAGGGCGGATATTCGCTGCATTCATGCCACCTGCAACCATCAATGCCGCGCTCACCGAGAATCTCGATCGGCTCTCGATCGGCTACGATCCGAATCGCACGATAAAAGGCCCGGCCATCGACAAGATCCTCGCCGACATCCGCACGCGCGGGCTGGCCCGCGCCGTCGGCGAACCCTTGCGCGGCGTCAATGCATTCTCCGCGCCGGTGTTCGACCACAGCGGCGCGGTGGTTCTCGCCGTGACCGCCATGGGCGCGGTGGGTACATTCGACGTCAACTGGAACAGCCCAATCGCCAGCGCCCTGCTCGATTGCACCAATGCGATCTCGCGTCGGCTGGGCCGCGACGTCAAGGACTGAGCAGCGCAGCAGACGGTCTTGCAGAATATCTCAATTTGAGATATTGAAGAAATGCATGCGGGTTATCTCAAACAGCGCATTGGTGAGCTTTTCCGCCACGCATTCCGCGGCATCGATACCGCTGCAGGCGTGGCGCAAGATCGTGGAATCGCGCTTATTCAAGAATTTCGCTGAGATGAAGGCGACTTTCAACGCCATCGATCGTGTCGGCCCGTATTACGTTTTCGATATCGGGGGCAATAAATTCCGGATCGTTGCCGCCATCCATTTCGATAAACAACGCCTGTATGTCAGGCACGTGTTCACACACAAGGAGTACGACGCATGGAAACCATGACGCTGACCCGTGCAGACGTCGATGATCTCGCCGAGCATCTGAGCGCCATTTCAGCGCGCATTCCGCTTCAAACGATCAGATCAAAGCGTGCCTACAAGACAGCGACGGCTGCGATGAATGCACTCCTCGATGCAGGCGGCGCCGATGAGGGCAATCCGCTGTCGGCACTCGTTAGCCTCCTCGGCGAACTGATTACCGATTATGAAGACGCGCATTCTTCGCCCAAAACAATATCGCCAGCCGACATGTTGCGTTTTCTGATGGATCAGCACGGCCTCAGCCAGGGCGACTTGCCCGAGGTTGGAAGCCAAGGCGTTGTGTCAGAAGTCCTCAATGGAAAACGTGACCTGAATGTGCGTCAGATCAGGCTCCTATCCGAGCGTTTTGGCGTTGGACCGCAGGCATTCGTCTAACGACTGAGGTATCACGTCCGGCCTCGCCGTCACCACCCTGCCTTGAGCAAGCGCGTCGGTGCCGACCGGGAACGCAGGTCAAGCCGGCGAGGACAACGGGTGCAAAGTTGTCTGACAACCCGGCGCGTGGCCTTGTCGCCCCAGTCCATCGTGTTACGATCCCTTAGGCGCATCTCCGGTCCACGGGGAGCGACCATAAAATCACCGCCGGTCAAGGCGGATCGAGGGAGGATGACACATGGCTCTTTACGGCCCGACACGTCGTGCCTTTGTGCAGGGGGCGCTCGCCACCAGCGCGCTTGGCCTCACCGGCATTCCAGCTTTCGCCGATCCCGCCTGGAAGAAGTACGCAGGCACCACGATTGAAGCCAATCTGATCAAGGGTCCGCGCGGCGAACTGCTGCAGAAATACGCCTCCGAATTCACGGAACTGACCGGCATCAAGGTCGAATCCGAGGTGATCCCGGAGCAGCAGCAGCGCCAGAAGGCCGTGATCGAGCTCACCTCCGGCAAGCCTAGCTTCGACGTCGTGCATGTCAGCTACCACGTCCAGAAACGCCAGTTCGAAAAGGCCGGCTGGCTCGCCGATCTCACCGGATTCATGAAGGATCCGAACCTGACCGCGCCGGATTTGCGCGTCGATGACTTCTCCGCCGGCGGCCTGCAATTCGCCCAGAACGACAAGGGCGAGATGCACTCGCTGCCGTGGTCGGTCGACTATTTCATCCTGTACTACAACAAGGAAATGTTCGCGAAGAAGGGCGTCGCGGTTCCGAAGACCATGGATGAGATGGCAGCCGCCGCCGAGAAACTCAACGATCCCGCCAACGGCATCTACGGCTTCACCGGGCGTGGCCTCCGCAACGCCAACATGACGCTGTGGACCAATTTCTTCCTCAACTATGGCGGCGAATTCCTTGACGCCAAGGGCAATATCCTGACCGATGGGCCCGAGGCGATCGAAGCGACCAAGATGTATCAGCGCCTCCTCACCAAGACGGCGCCTCCCGGCGTCGCCGGCTTCAACTGGATGGAGTCGATGGCCTCGCTGACGCAAGGCCGCGCGGCCATGTGGATCGACGGTGTCGGCTGGGCGCCGCCCATCGAGGATCCCAATGCGTCGCGCGTGGTCGGCAAGATTGGCTACACCGTCGTGCCCGCCGGACCGAAGGGGCAATTCTCCGCCGCCTATGGCGACGGCATCGGCATCGCCAAGACCAGCACCAAGAAGGAAGCCGCCTATCTCTATTGCCAATGGGCGGTGTCGAAGACCATGGGCGCCCGGCTGTTGCAGAGCGGCGGCGGCGTGCCGTTCCGCAACTCGATCCTCAATGACGAGACGGTGCGCAAGGGCGTGAAGAATCAGGAATGGCTGGATTCGGTGATCGCCTCGGCCAAGATCAGCAAGCTCGGCCTCCCGGTCATCGTGCCTGTCGCCGAATTCCGCGACCTGGTCGGCGCCGCCGTCACCGCCACGCTGGCAGGAGCCGATCCGGCTACCGAGCTGAAGAAGGCCCACGAACAGTTCCGGCCGATCCTGGAGCGCAGCGAAAAATCGTGAGCGAACTGACAGCGGGAAAGGCAGTCGCCAAAACGACCGCAGCGGTCGCGGCCGAAACGGCGACTGCGAAAAAGAACGAGTGGCGGCCAATTTCCTATTGGCCGTTCGTGATTCCAGCGATGATCGTCGTCATGGCGGTCATCATCTTCCCGTGGGTCTATACGATCTGGATGAGCCTGCACGAATGGAAGGTCGGCCAAGCGCCGACCTTCGTCGGCTTCGCCAATTATCTCAGGCTGCCAAGCGATGCGCGTTTTGTGGAATCCGTGGGGCATACCCTGGTCTACACGGCGCTGTCAGTCGCGCTGCCGCTGATCCTCGGCACATTGGCGGCAGTGATCTTCAACAACAAGTTTCCGCTGCGCGGCTTCTTCCGCGGGCTCTTCATCCTCCCGATGATGGCGACACCGGTCGCCATCGCCCTGGTGTGGACGATGATGTTCCACCCGCAGCTCGGCGTGCTGAACTATCTGCTGTCGCTGTTCGGCCTGCCGCCATCGCTCTGGGTGTTCCATCCCGCCACCGCGATCCCGTCGCTGGTGCTGGTGGAGACGTGGCAATGGACGCCGCTGGTCATGCTGATCGTGCTCGGCGGCCTCAGCGCTATTCCGACCGAGCCCTATGAAAGCGCGCAGATCGACGGCGCGACCCCGTGGCAGACCTTCCGCTACATCTCGCTGCCGATGATCATGCCGTTCCTGTTCATTGCGGCGATGATCCGCATGATCGACGCCGTGAAGAGCTTCGACATCATCTTCGCCATTACGCAAGGCGGCCCCGGCAGCGCCTCGGAAACCATCAACCTGTATCTCTACAGCGTCGCCTTCGTCTATTACGACGTCGGCTACGCCTCCGCGATCGTGGTGGTGTTCTTCGCGCTCATCGTCGCGCTCGCCGGCGCGCTCTTGCATCTGCGTCAGCGCACCCACTGGAACGAAGCCGGAGGCAGCGCCTGATCATGCGGGACTTTCTCAACAAACTCGGCCTGACTTTCGCCTTCATCGTCATCGTTTCACCGGCGGTGCTGTTCTTCCTCTGGATGCTGTCGCTATCGCTGAAATTCGAGATCGACAACGCCTCCTATCCGCCGGTCTTCATCCCCGACCGCATCAATTGGGGCAATTACGCTGCCGTCATCGAATCCAAGCGATTCATGACCTATTTCTTCAACACGCTGATCGTCACCGGCTCGGCGACCTTGTTTGCTCTCATCATCGGCGTGCCTGCCGGTTACGGCATCGCGCGCATGCGCGCGCGCAAATCCGCCATCGTGATCCTGATCGCGCGCATCACGCCCGGCCTGTCCTATCTGATCCCGCTATTCCTGCTGTTCCAGTGGCTTGGACTGCTCGGCACGCTGTGGCCGCAGATCATCATCCATCTCGTGGTGACGGTACCGATCGTGATCTGGATCATGATCGGCTATTTCGAGACGACACCGATGGAGCTCGAGGAATCCGCCATCATCGACGGCGCCACCCGCTGGCAGGTGTTCCGCCACGTCGCGCTGCCGATCGCACGCTCAGGCATCGCCGTTGCCTTCATCCTCTCGGTGATCTTCTCCTGGAACAATTTCGTGTTCGGCATCGTGCTGGCGGGACGGGAAACGCGGACACTGCCGGTCGCGGTCTACAACATGATCTCATTCGATCAGTTGAGCTGGGGGCCGCTGGCGGCTGCCGCCCTGATCGTGACGCTGCCGGTGCTGCTGCTGACGATGTTTGCACAAAGGCAGATTGTTGCCGGACTGACCGCGGGCGCGGTGAAGTGACGCAAGGGCCCCTCCACGTCATTGCGAGGAGCCCTTGCGACGAAGCAATCCAGTCTTCGCTTGCGGCCCTCTGGATTGCCGCGTCGCTTCGCTCCTCACAATGACGGCTGAAAGGCCCACGCTCAATTCGCAGCCGCAACCTTCCTCTGCTCATCCGGCGCCGTTTCCCTAGCGGCAATCAGGCGCTTGAGCTCCGGAATGCACGAGCCGCAATTGGTGCCGGCCTTGAGCCTAGTGCCGATTTCCGCCGCGGTTCCAGCCCCTGCTGCAATTGCGTCGCAAATGGTGTTGCGGCCGACGCCGAAGCAGGCGCAGACGATGGGCCCTGCACTCGCAGCACCATCTGCGGACTTTCCAGAGAGCAGCGTACGGCGCTGGTCGTCGCTGACGGTCTCGGCGGCGAACAATTCCTTCACGGCATCCCAGGAGAGCGCCCCCTCCGTCGGGCCGATGAACAGACAGGTCTCGATCCCGTCATCCTTGAACGACACCGCACGATACACACCTTGGCCCGCGTCTTCGTATTCAGCGACATCATCGACCAGCAACGGCTTCAGCCAGTTCTGCCAGGTCTCGACATCGGTATTGTCCGAGAGCAGATAACCGACGCCGCCCGTGACCGCGACGCGCGCCCATTGCACGCCGAACGGCATCTCCAGCGGACTACGCGACAGCACGAAGCCACGCTGCGCAAACACCGCAGGTGCGATCGCCACCGGCGTCGCCTTGTTCTCGGGCTGACCGGAGAATGGGTCGGTGATCGGCGCCACAAGTCCGCCGACACGCGCGAAACCCGCGGTCTCGTCGTTCCAGTGGATTGGCGCGAACAGCATGCCGCGCTGCTGGCGTTCGCTGACAAGGACTTTCAGCACGCATTCGCCATAATCGGTGGTCAGCCGCGCATGGCCGCCATCGACAACGGCGAACTGCGCAGCATCGTCGGGATGGATCTCGACGAAGGGCTCCGGAATATGCTGGCCGAGCCGCGGGCTGAGGCCCGTGCGCGTCATCGTGTGCCACTGATCGCGAACGCGGCCAGTGTTCAAACGTAGCGGGCGCTCGATCGACACCTGCGTGCGCAGCTCCGGCGCCTCCGGCGCGATGAAACGCGCACGCCGGTCATTGGCGTAGAATTGGCCATCGGCAAAGAAACGCGCCTGCGGCTTCGTGGTCCCCTGACGCACCGGCCATTGCACCGGGGCCATGGTGTCGAAGGCCTCATCCGAGACCTTCATCAATCCGCCGATATCGAAATCGCGGTTGCCATTGTTCTCGAAGGCCGAAAGCGCCGCGTGCTCGCGAAAAATCTCGGCGGCCGATGTGTAGGCAAATGACGCGCCATAACCCAGGCGCTTGGCGACTTCACTCAGCGCCCACCAGTCCGGTCGCGCCTCGCCAGGGGCGCGCAGGAACGAGCGCTGCCGCGACACGCGGCGTTCGGAATTCGTCACCGTGCCGGACTTCTCGCCCCAAGCCAGCGCGGGCAGCAACACATGGGCTCCCGCGTTGACGGTATCGTTGGATCGCACATTCTCCGACACCACGAACAGATCGAGCTTGCTCAGCGCCGCGCGCACGGCATCGGCGTCCGGGAGCGACACCGCGGGATTGGTGCCCATCACCCACAACGCCTTGATCTCGCCACGGCCGATGGCTTCGAACATCTGCACAGCCTTGAGGCCTTCATGGGTGGCGATATGCGGTGCCTTCCAGAACCGGCGCACACGGTCGATATCGACAGGCGTGAAGCCCATATGGGCTGCGAGCTGGTTGGCGAGGCCGCCGACCTCGCGGCCGCCCATGGCATTCGGCTGGCCGGTCAGCGAGAACGGCGACGCGCCGGTCTTACCGATGCGGCCGGTGGCCAGATGGCAGTTGAGGATCGCATTGACCTTGTCGGTGCCCTGCGCCGACTGATTCACGCCCTGCGAATACAGCGTGACCACACGCGGCGTCGCCTTGAACATCTGGAAGAAGGTCGCGACATCGATCTCGTCGAGTCCGGTCGCCTTTGCTGTCGCCGCCACGCTGCCGGCGATGGTTCTAGCCCGCGCCAGCGCGTCGTCAAAGCCTGACGTATGCTCATCGATATAGCTGCGATCGAGCGCCCCATTATCGGCGAGATAGGCGAACAGCCCGCTGAACAACGCAGTATCAGTGCCGGGCTTCAGGCCGAGAAACAGATCGTCATCGCCGACCGTGTCGGTGCGGCGTGGATCGATCACGACGATCCGTGCGCCCCGCGTCTGCTTGTTGGCCAGCATGCGCTGATACAGCACCGGATGGCACCACGCGGCATTGGAGCCGACCAGCACCAGCAGATCTGCCTGGTCGAGATCCTCGTAGCACCCCGGCACCGTATCGGCGCCAAACGCACGCTTGTGGCCAGCGACTGATGACGCCATGCAGAGCCGCGAATTGGTATCGACATTGGCGCTGCCGAGAAAGCCCTTCATCAGCTTGTTGGCGACGTAGTAATCCTCGGTCAGCAATTGGCCGGAGAGATAAAATGCCACGGCACTCGGGCCATGTTCGGCGACGACCTTCTGAAATCCCTCGGCGACATGATCCAGCGCATCGCTCCAGGCGACCTGCACCATCTCGCCGTCGTCGCCCCGCATCATCGGATGCAGCAGACGCTCGTCGAGGCTCAGCGTTTCGCCGAGTGCCGATCCCTTCGAGCAGAGTCGGCCGAGATTGGCGGGATGCGCGGGATCGCCCGCAATCGCTGCGCCGCCGTTGCCGTCCGGCGTCGCCAGCACGCCGCAACCGACACCGCAGTAAGGGCATGTGGTGCGCGTGGCGTGCAAATGCGGATCAACCGCGTTCATCACGCCGCCTCCGCGCGAACAGCGAGTGCGCGGCCGAACATCATCTCGGCGCGGATATCGGAAATATCAGCGCCGCTGCGGATCAGCTCAAGATACCACAGCGCATCCTGCGTATCGCCGACCAGCACGGCGCCAGTGAGCGCACCGTCAGAAATCACCAGCTTCTTGTAGGTGCCGCGGCGGACATCATTGAGCAGCAGCGTCTCGCTGCCTTCGCCCGCCATGAAATCTCCAGCGGAGAAAACGCTGACGCCGGAGACCTTGAGATTGGTAGAGAGCACGCTGCCCGTATAGGCAGCATCCTTGCCCGCGAGATGGCGCGCCAACACCCTGGCCTGTTCGTAGGCAGGCTCGACGAGGCCATAGCAGGTGCCGCGATGCTCTGCGCATTCGCCGAGTGCGAAGACGTCGTCGGTGCCGGTTGCCATCTGGTCGTTGACGACAATGCCGCGATTGATCGGGATTTCCGCATCCCTGGCAAGCGATGTGTTGGGCCGGATACCGGCCGCAAAGATCACCGCATCGGCATCAAGCGCGCGGCCATCGGCGAGTTCGACGCTCTCGACACAATCGCTGCCATGAATACGCGCCGTATTGGCATTGAGCAAAATCCTGACGCCCTTGCGCTCGACCAGCGTTTTCAGGAGGTTCGCTGCAGGTGCATCGAGCTGGCGTTCCATCAGCCGGTCCATCAGATGGATCAGTGTGACGTCAGCGCCCGCCTTGGCGAGACCATAGGCAGCTTCGAGACCCAGCAGGCCGCCACCGACCACGACGACACGCTTCTTCTGCGCGGCAAGTGCGAGCAGCAGGTCCACATCGCGGCTGTCGCGGAACACATGCACGCCCTTGAGATCACCACCGGGCACCGGCAGCCGCAGTGCGGATGAACCGGTGGCGATGACCAGCTTTGAGAACGGCACACGCTTGCCGGTCGATGTCGTGACCTCGCGCGCGGCCATATCGATGGCCGTCGCCGTTGCGCCGTATTTCAGCGTGACGCCGCGGTCGCGCCACCAGGCAGCAGGCTTCAGCTCGATCTCCTGGGATGTCGCCTCACCCGCCAATACCGACGACAGCAATACGCGATTGTAGGCGAGCCGCGGTTCGTCTCCGATGACGGCGATGGCGTATCGACCGAGCGCGCATTTCGCCAGCTCGTCCACGAGCCGAGCCGCTGCCATTCCGTTACCAATGATGACCAGCGGCTCGCTCACGTCATATCCTTACTCGGCCGCCTGCGCTGTGCCGTAGGCTTCAGAAATCATGTAGCCGGACAGCGTGCCATAGGCTGCGGTCCAGGCTGCGGCGAGTTCGGGCGTCCAGGCGTCGCCGAGGCCCTTCTCCAGGGTCCACAGCAGCGCACCGCCGACGATCGGATAGTGTTCGGCCTTCACGCCATAGGCCACGTGCTGCTTGGCGAGCGCGCTCGCTGCAGGCAGCACGGTTTCGAGTCGCGTCAGGCCGGTGACGACGACACCAAGCGTTGCCATCAATTTGCGACCCTGCTCCTTCATGTCGCCGCGAAACATCGGCTTCACTTGCGGGGCAACCTCGAAGAGACGGCCGTAGAACAATTCCGCAGCCACATCGGAAATCGGCGCGACTTTCTTGAAACTCTCCTGAACCAGAGCGACGTCGGACGCATTCATGCTAACTCTCCTTGCAGTGGAAGGTGAGCTTGTGTGTCGCGCCGCGTGAGCAAATGTTCAGCGCGCGATAAAATGCGATGTGGTTCTAGTGATAGGCCGCAGAAATCATGCGCGCCGCCAGGAAATTGTAGACCTTGTGCCACGAGGCTTCGACCTCGGGCGTCCAGCGCTCGCCAAGCCCCTGCTCCAGACTCCAGAACAGTGCCTCGCCGACGGGCTCGTAGTGCCCGGCCTCCACGCCATAATGCACATGGTCTTTCGCGAGCTTGCCGATCACTGACAGCAGGCCGGTGATATTGTCGAGACTGCCGACGATCACCGCAAGCGTTGCGATGAACTTGTGCTTGAGCTGCGCCATGTCGCCGCGAAACAGCGGGCGCGTTTCCGGCAATGTCTCGAACAGCCGCGCATAAAACAGATCCACCATGACCGAGGAGTTCGGCCACATCTGATCGAATGACGATTGCACGCGCATGATTTCTTCGCGCGTCAGGCCTATCGAACGACTCATGATTTGCAGCTATCCGGAAAGTCTGAGCCGCATTCATTCGGTTTATCCTCGGAAGTCAAGAGGTAACAAGATGCTTACGCGGCTTCGACGAACTTGTGGCGCTCATACAGGAATTCGAGCACGCGCTTGCGGCAGTCGAGATAGACCGGGTTACTCGCCAGCTCGAGGCGCTTGCGCGGACGCTCCAGCGGCACATCGAGGACTTCGCCGATGGTTGCCGATGGTCCGTTGGTCATCATCACGATGCGGTCCGACAGCAGCACGGCCTCGTCCACGTCATGGGTGATCATGACGATGGTGTTGCCGAGTTTCTGATGCAGCGCCATCACCGAGTCCTGCAGGTGCGCGCGGGTCAGCGCGTCCAATGCGCCGAACGGCTCGTCAAGCAGCAGCACCTTCGGCTCCATCGCCAGCGCGCGGGCGATACCAACGCGCTGCTTCATGCCGCCGGAGATTTCCGAGGGGCGCTTGTCCTTGGCATGCGTCATCTGCACGAGATTGAGATTGTGCATCGTCCATTCGTCGCGCTCGGCGCGGGACTTTGTCTTGGCAAACACCTTGTCCACGCCAAGACGGACGTTCTGATAAACCGTCAGCCACGGCAGCAGGCTGTGGTTCTGGAACACGACGGCGCGATCGGGGCCGGGCGAATTGACTTCGCGATCCTCAAGGATCACGCCGCCCATCGTTGCACGCGTCAGGCCGGCGATGATGTTGAGCATCGTCGACTTGCCGCAACCGGAATGGCCGATGATCGAGATATACTCACCCTTGCCGAGGCTGAGGTTGATGTCCTTCAATACTTCGGACGAGACCTTGCCCCGGGTGAACACCTTGTCGACGTGGTCGAGCTTCAGATATGCCTTCATGATATCTCTCCTTAGCTGACCCAAATGTTAGCTGACTGAAGTGCCGTGGGTGACGAGCTTGCCGAGGGCGGCGATCAGGCGGTCGAGGACGAAGCCGACGATGCCGACATAGAACAGTGCCAGGATGATCTCGCTCATATGCGAGGAATTCCAGGCGTCCCAGATGAAGAACCCGATGCCGACGCCACCGATCAGCATTTCAGCCGCGATGATGGCGAGCCATGACAGGCCGATACCAATGCGCAGACCGGTGAAAATATAGGGCGCAGCCGCCGGCAGCATGACCTTCCAGAAAAATTCCACCGGATTGAGCTGCACCACGGCGGCGACGTTGCGATAGTCCTGCGGAATATTCCGGATACCGACAGCCGTATTGATAATGATCGGCCAGATCGAGGTGATGAAGATCACGAAGATCGCCGACGGCTGACCGTCCCGGAAGGCCGCGAGCGCCAGCGGCAGCCAGGCCAGCGGCGGAATGGTACGCAATACCTGGAAGATCGGATCGAGGCCACGCATCGCCCAGACCGACTGGCCAACCAGTGTGCCGAGGCCGATGCCGACCACGGCAGCGAGCGAGTAGCCGTAAGCCACGCGCAGGAGACTCGCCGAGATATGCCAGAACAGCCCCTTGTCCAAACCGCCATTGTCGAAGAACGGATCGAAGATCAGTTCCTTGGTGTCCTTGTAGACCTTAGAGGGCGGCGGGAGCGTTGAGCCAGCGCGCCGGCACAAGAGCTCCCACATCACGCCGAGCAGGAGAACGACGATCAGCGGCGGGATCACCCGCGCCGCTGTCTCTTTCGCCATCTTGGCGTATCTGTCAAAACTTACCGGCTGCTTGGGAGACAGTGCGACGCTCGCCACCGGCGGCTTCGCCAGTGCCGTTGCCGGCTCCGTCTTGATAGCTTGCATGTTCATCGCACTGTCTCCGTCATTTCAGCTAGTCCGCATCGGTCCCAAACGTGTGTCTCAGGCTTCGACGCGCTTGATGGCGAGCGACTTGAGGTAGGCTGCCGGATTTTCGGGATCGAAGACCTTGCCGTCGAAGAAGGTCTCCTTGCCGCGCGAGGTCGAAGTCGGGATTTCGGCGGCAGCGACGCCCATGGTCTTCGCCGCGTCACGCCAGATATCCTCGCGGTTGACCTTGGCGATCAGCGCCTTCGAGTCGAAGCCGGGCTCGTATTTGCCCCAGCGGATGTCTTCGGTCATGAACCAGAGATCGTGGCTCTGGAACGGATAGGACGCGAAGTCCTTCCAGTACTTCATGATGTGCGGCGAGTTTTCGACCACCTTGCCGGTGCCGTAGTCGAACTTGCCGCGGGCGCGATCGAGGATGTCCTCGACCGGGCAGTTGATCCACTGCCGCTTGCCCATGATGGTGGCGAGCTCTTCCTTGTTCTCCATCTTGTCGGCCCACTGCTGGGCTTCCATGATGGCCATGGTGATGGCCTTCGCCGCCTTCGGGTTCTTGTCGACCCAGGCCGCGCGCATGCCGAGCGACTTCTCCGGATGCTTGTTCCAGATCTCGCCGGTGTTCACCGCGGTGTAGCCGATCTTCTGGTGCACCAGCTGGCCGGGCCACGGCTCACCGACGCAGAACGCGTCCATGGTACCGACCTTCATATTCGCCACCATCTGCGGCGGCGGCACGGTAATGGTCTCGACATCCTTGTCGGGATCGATGCCACCGGCGGCGAGCCAGTAGCGGATCCACAGGTCATGGGTACCGCCCGGGAAGGTCATGGCCACCTTCACCGACTTGCCCGCAGCCTTCTTCTTCTCGAACGCGGCCTTCAGCGGCGCGACATCGAGGCCGACCTTCAGATCGGCATATTCATTGCCGACCGAAATGCACTGCGCATCGAGATTGAGACGCGCAAGGATGTACATCGGCGTCGGCTGATTGTTCTGGGTGACCTTGCCCGACGAGATCAGATACGGCATCGGCGTCAGGATATGCGCGCCATCGATGCCGTTGCCTTCGGAGCCGAGCACCATGTTGTCGCGCAGCGTGCCCCAGGAGGCCTGCTTCGACACTTCCACATCGGGCATGCCGTATTTGGCGAACAGACCCTTGTCCTTGGCAACGAACAGCGGACCGGCATCGCTTAGTGCGATGAAGCCGAGCTTGGCGCCTTTCACTTCGGGCCCGGCATCCTGCGCGAAAGCGCCGCCGGGGAAGTTCAGTCGGGCGGCCGCGAGCAAGGCAGCGGTTCCCGCGCCGGCTTTCAGAAGCTGACGGCGGCTGATCTTGCGGCCCGGCTTGTTGGTCTCTGACTTCGTCATGTGCTGCTGTCGTCCTTTCGCGCCTCGGATCGCCTGCACCGTCATTGGCCCCTCGTCACAGCGCACCTTGGGTCGAAGGCGTACGGACATAGCGGCGCGTCTGGGGGAAGCCCCATGATGGCAATGCTGGCTGGTGATTGATTGTGACGGCTACAATGGCGTCGCTAAGAACTATTCAAAGTTCGTGCCAACCGCTGCCTGATGGAAATTTCGATAAATTGCAGTCACTTACCTAAAGGCAACAAGACCAGCGCAGAGAACCACGCGCATCGAAAATTTGCGGGACGCTCATTTATTGTGCGACGCACGCGGAATAGGCAATGAATTGTGAGGTGCTATTTTGCCGACTTCGTCGGCGTGCCGGTCCGCGGATCGGTGCTATCAACCGGGTCCAATTTCTAGCGAACGGACCGCTTCATGCCGACCATTCCGGTGATCACCGAACCTGCCCTCTTGTCGCTGCGGAAGGTAATCAGCACCCTGAAGGCGGCGACCGTGGTCTCCGCGGCGGCGATCCTGTCTCAGGGCAAAAGCGATCTCGAAGCGAATGCAGCGGCAGCGTTCGGTCATTTCGAGGATGTCTCGCGGCAACTTCATATGTTCCGAAAGAGCGTCCTTGAAGACGCGCTGATTCCCGCCAAAGACAACGCTGTCACGGTGGATGTCGATATCGATGCTCTCGATCGCGCCGTCGACGATGTCGATCTACAGATCGCACAAACCAAAGGCGCACTCCACGCAGTCGTCGAGAGTTCTGATCGCAGCGGGCTCGAGGCCTTTGCCGAGCGCATCGGCGAACTCGGCCGCGCGCTGTTAGGCATGGTCACCCTCATCGCGCCATCGGCCGCACACGGCGACGCACCGTTTCTGTTCGATCAGTTCTTCCTTGAGTCGCTGCAGGAACTCTCGCAACGCGACTGGAGCGCGACCTGACCGCAGATCGCAAGACTGCTGGGATCGCTTACGCCTCGGCCTTTTCCGGCATCATCGGCTGCGGCACCGTGCCCTCGCCCGGCTTCATCCGGAAATTATAGGTCATCAGATGCCACGGCCCCGTGGCAGGCTGACCATCAGGCATAAAGGCATCGCTACGGTTCTCGACGGTGGCGATCAGATCGTCCTTCACGCCGAACACGACATCGGAGTCGAGATATTCGTCACCCTCGATGAAGACGTGGGTAATCAGCGGTTCATAACCGGGCGCGGCGACCAGGAAATGCACATGCGCCGGACGCATCGGATGGCGTCCAGTTTTTAGCACAAGATCTCCGGCCGGACCGTCGGTCGGGATCGGATAGCTGCAGGGCAGAATGGTTCGGAAAAACAGCCGGCCATCGCTGTCGGTGATGAAGCGCGCGCGCGACGACGGGCCCTGCGTGGCATAGCTGGCCTTCTGCGAGTCGTAGAAACCGTCATCATCGGCATGCCAGATATCGACCGGCACGCCGGCCAGCGGCTTGCCATCGAGATCGGTGACGCGGCTCTGCACGAACATGCGCTCACCCGTGAGGCCCGGAGAGATATCAGCGCCATGCGCCATGACGGGATGCTCGCCGACATAGAACGGTCCGAGCACCGTCGTCTGTGTGGCCCCCTCACGCTCCCTGTGGTTGACGGCATCGACCAGCATCGAGACGCCCAGCACGTCAGAGAGCAAGATGAACTCCTGCCGGATCGGCGTGCATTTCTGGCCCGTGCGGGTCAGGAAGTCGATCGCCACTTCCCATTCACCGAAGGTGAGATCGGTCTTGCGGACATAGTCGTGCAATGACGTCACGAGTTCTTGCAGCAGGAATTTCGTGCGCGGATCGGACGTCTTGTCGAAACTCTGGATGACGGCCGCAGTGAGTTCAGTGTCATTGAATTGGGTCATAATTCCATCCTGAGCAACACGACGCGATTGCATCTTTAACGATACACCAAACAGAGCTTCACGTAAGCTCGCCGCGCTACAAACCCATATGGACAACCGCTGATTTTCATCCATAGAAACGAGCCGCGTCCACACATCGGAGTGATGTTGCAATGCCGTCGTCCCAAAGCCTGAGCCCTTCGTCTGCGTCACCCGAACAGGTCGGCATGTCGACCATGGCACTGGCCCGCGTCGAAGCGCATCTCAAACAGCGCTATATCGATGCGGGCCGCTTTCCCGGCACACGGCTGCTCGTCTATCGCCGCGGCGAGATCGTGCACAGCGCGACGCAGGGCTTTGCCGATCTCGAGCGAAAGATCGCCGTCAAGGACGATACGATTTTCCGCATCTATTCGATGACCAAGCCGATCACGTCGGTCGCCTTCATGATGCTGGTGGAGGAAGGGCGCGTCACGCTCGATGAACTCGTGCACAAATATATTCCGGAATGGGAAAATATCGGCGTGTTTCAGGCCGGCGTAACGGCGCCGTTCGTGACGAAGCGACCGGCCCGTCCCATGCAGATCATCGACCTGCTGCGTCACACGTCGGGACTCACTTACGGCTTCCAGCAGCGCACCAATGTCGACGCCGCCTATCGTGCACTCAAGATCGGCGAGATCGAAAAATCCGGCACGATGACATCGATGATTTCGGATCTCGCGAAGGTCCCCCTGGAATTCTCCCCGGGGGATGCATGGAATTATTCGGTCTCGACCGACGTGATCGGCTATCTCGTCGAGAAGATCAGTGGACAGCCATTCGAACAATTCCTGCAGGAACGTATCTTCGATCCGCTCGGCATGACGGATACCGGCTTCTTTGTGCCGCCCGACAAGGCGCATCGTCTCGCGGCCTGCTACGCCGCCGACGGCAAGGGCGGCTTTGTTCTTCAGGACGATCCCGCGACGAGTTCATTCCTGTCGCCTCCTAAGATGATTTCCGGCGGCGGCGGCCTATGCTCCACCGCCGCGGACTATCTCACCTTCTGTCGCGCCCTGCTCAATGGCGGTGCGCTCGGCGACGTGCGCCTGCTCGCTCCGAAGACGATCGCGCTGATGACCAACAATCATCTGCCCGGCGGGGCCTACGTCGCCGACATGTCGACGTCGATGTTCAGCGAAACGAGCTATGCCGGCGTCGGCTTCGGACTTGGATTTTCGGTGATGATGAATCCGGTCAAGACCATGATCCCCGGCAGCGCCGGTGAGTATGGATGGGGTGGCGCGGCGAGCACGGTGTTCTGGATAGATCCGGCCGAACAGCTGATCGCAATCTTTATGACGCAGCTGTTGCCATCGAGCGCCTATCCGATCCGGCGCGAGCTGCGTACCATGATCTACTCCGCGATTACCGACAGCAATGTTTAGTAACGAACGGTATGATCAATATTGCTCAGTCGGTGCGCACCACCAGGCACCGGTCGCGCTCAGCACGAATCAAATGAAATTCTCTCTCAGTGAGAATTTAGAATGAAACTTCCGGTGCGCATGGGACGTAGCAACAACCACCCACGGAATTGTGATATTACGTCGGTGCTACACAGGAGATCGTAAAGTGCGAAATTGCAGCTGGAAATCGCATGGAATGCTGCATGCCAGAGATTTGCAGCTTACGAATGCGAACGACTCTCAGTTATCCTGCGTGCGTCAGGCAAGTCACATGTGTATAGCATGATGACCAACTTGTACTTTCGCTTCCGCTGCAAGGCCCGTATCGATAGAAATTGAGTTCCGGTGTTCGTTGGAAGTTTTGCAAGCATTGCGAAGTAGCAACGGAATACCGCAAGGTTTTTTGTACGATTGGATGACCCTCGCGATTACGTGTCGATCAATTCGAGTATCGCGACGATTTCAGCCATCCCAATCGTTATGACGATGTGTATAACAGAGATGCCTTTGAAAGTTAGCTTTAAGGGCTCTCGGGCTAAGAAGCTCTAACAAGAAAATAAAACCAAACTCCCTTATTCAAACAAACTGAATGGTGACGAATGAAGCAACGTAGCGCCGGCAAACCCGACATTGAGATGGGCAAGAGGATCCGTCTGCGTCGTGTTGAGCAGAAAATTTCGCAGGCGGATTTAGGCGAAAAGCTGGGCGTCAGCTTCCAGCAGGTTCAGAAGTACGAGAAGGGTGTCAATCGCGTTGGCGCTGCGCGTCTTCAGCAGATTGCGACGGCGCTCGATGTGCCGGTCACCTTCTTCTACGATGGCGATGGCAAGAGCCGCGAAGTGGAAAGCTTGCTGTTCCTCGATAGCGCTTTCAGCCTCCGCTTGCTTCGTGCCTACAGCCGCATCAAGAGCCAGACGGTCCAGCGCCAGATGGTCGTCCTGATGGAAGCGATTGCCGACGAAGAGAAGTAATCGTCGCATGGCCGCCGGAGCGACCCGGCCGCTGATCGGCTCGATTTCAATCCCCCCTCGACACGAAAAGAACTCGCCGTAACCGCGGCGAGATTTTACGCATCTGCACCTAGCGGTGGCACAGTTGTTGCTGGAATATTCGTGAACCTCAGGGGGAGCGAACCATGTCTACAGCTACGATTACCGCCGTCGAACCAATCCGCAAGCCTCTCTATCAGTCGCTCTTCGTGCAGGTGCTTGTCGCCCTGCTGCTCGGCATCGTCCTTGGCATCGCCGTGCCGGACTTCGCGGTCGGCCTGAAGGTCTTCAGCGACGCCTTCCTCAAACTCATCTCCATGATTGTGGCCCCCATCGTGTTCTGTGTGGTGGTGCATGGCATTGCGGGTGCCGGCGACCTCAAGAAGGTCGGCAGGGTTGGCGTCAAGGCGCTGATCTATTTCGAGGCCATGACCACGCTGGCGCTCGTTGTCGGCCTGGTGCTGGCCTATCTATTCGGCCCGGGCCACGGCATGAACATCAATCCGGCCTCGCTCGACGGCAAGGCACTCACGACGGTCGCAGACAACGCCCACAAGCTGCAGGGCGGCGGCATCGGTAGTTTCCTGCTCAACATCATTCCGACCACCTCGTTCGACGCTCTGGCGCGCAACGACGTCCTGCAGGTGCTGTTCTTCGCCATCCTGTTCGGCACCAGCCTGGCGCTGGTCGGTGGCGAGAAAGGCGAGCGGATTTCGAGCTTCATCGAAGCCGTATCGACCGTTCTGTTCCGCGCCATGGGACTGATCGTTCGCCTCGCCCCGATCGGCGTGCTCGGCGCTGTCGCCTATACGGTCGGACGCTACGGTGTCGGATCGCTGAAGCAACTCGTCTCGCTGGTGGTGCTGTTTTATGTCTCGGTGGCGATCTTCGTGTTCGGTGTGCTCGGTGCCGTGATGGCGCTGGCCGGGCTGAACATCATCAAATTCCTGAACTATCTGCGCGAAGAACTCACCATCGTGCTCGCCACCGCGTCATCGGATGCAGTGCTGCCCCAGGTCATGCACAAACTCGAACGGCTCGGCGTCAAGGACAACGTGGTCGGCCTCGTGATCCCGACCGGATACTCGTTCAACCTCGATGCATTCTCGATCTATCTGACGCTGGCCGTCGTGTTCATCGCGCAGGCCACGAATACACCGCTGTCCTTCGGCGACCTCATGCTGGTGCTGGGCGTCTCGCTGGTGACGTCGAAGGGTGCCCACGGCGTACCGGGCTCAGCAATCGTGATCCTTGCCGCGACGCTGAATGCCGTGCCGAGCATTCCCGCCATCGGTCTCGTGCTGGTGCTGTCGGTAGACTGGTTCATCGGCATGGCCCGCGCGCTCGGAAACCTGATCGGCAACTGCGTTGCCACCGTCGTGGTCGGCGCATGGGAAGGCGATCTCGACCATGCCAAGGCGAAGCGTGTGTTGGATGGTGAAGAGCTCGTGGATGTAACGGCCGGCTAATTGCCTTCGAGGCAAAAAAGAAGCGGCCCGAAGGCCGCTTCTCGATATCAGAACGAATGCTTCAAGCTTACGCCGGCGTGAGGATAGCGCGGCCGACCAGCTTGCCGTCTTTCAGGTCGTTCAGAGCAGCATTGGCTTTTGCGAGCGGCATCGGGCTCGTCGGGATCGGCTGCACCTTCTTGGTGCGCACCAGCTCCAGCAGCTCCTTGGTCTCGCGGAGATTGCCGACATAGCTGCCCTGGATGGTCAACGCCTTCATGGCGATCAGCGGCAGCGCCCAGGTGGCGCCGCCACCGAACAGGCCGACCATGATCAGCTTGCCGCCCTTGGAGAGCACGTCGAAACCGAGCTGCGTCGTTGACGGAGTGCCGACCAGGTCGATCACCGACAGGATCGGCTGACCGGCGGCCTTGGCAAGCTGCTCAAGCGCGTCGGGCGCATTGCCGTCCACGGCCGCCAGAGCGCCGGCCTTGATCGCCGCTTCGCGCTTTCGCGCATCGATATCGACAACGATGGCGCCCTTGCCGCCCATCGCCTTCAACAGTTCAAGCGCCATCAGGCCGAGGCCACCAGCGCCGAAGATCACGATCGGATTGCCGAGATCGCTCTCGATCTTCTTCAGCGCGCTATAGGTGGTGACGCCCGAGCAGGCGTAAGGCGCGGCGATGACCGGATCCATGCCCTTGAGGTCGATCAGGTAGCGCGGATGCGGCACCAAAAGGTGATCGGAGTAACCACCGTCGCAATGTACGCCGAGGCAGCGCGGCGCGAGGCAGAGATTCTCGTCGCCGGCGAGACAGACCGCGCATTTGCCGCAGCCGATCCACGGATAGGCCAGCGCGATATCGCCAATCTTGACGCCGCCGGCTTCCTGCTGCGCATCCGGACCAAAGGCAATGACTTCGCCGACGGTCTCGTGACCCATGGTGCGCGGCAGCGTGATGCCGCGGTCCTTCAGCGACAGCTTCTTGCGGCCGTGGCCGAGTTCATAGCCACCTTCCCAGATGTGCAGGTCGCTGTGGCAGACGCCGGCAGCCTTCACGCGGATCAGCACCTGCGTGCCGGTCGGCTGCGGGGTCTGCTCGTCGACCTCGCCGAGCGGTTCGTTGAATTCGAGAACCTTGAAGCTCTTCATTATGTTTTCTCTCCCGGTTGAAGTTTCTTGTTATCCGCAAGATGGGTAGAGCGAAGCGAAACCCATCGCATAGAACCCGATCATGATGGGTTTCGCGACGACGCTCTACTCATCCTGCAGGGTCTCAGCCATGCGCTGCGCTTGCGCTCCTGATCGCTTCCCATACCTTGATGGGCGACAGCGGCGTATTGAGCTGCGTGATGCCCAGTGGTTGCAGCGCATCCAGCACGCCATTGACGATGCAGGGCGGACCACCGATCGCGCCGGATTCGCCGCAGCCCTTCGAGCCGATCGGGTTGGTGACGCAGGGTGCCGAACCATCCAATGTCACTGACAGGGGTGGCAGGTCACCGGCGCGCGGAATGCAATAGTCCTGATAGCTCGCGGTGATGAGCTGGCCATCCTCGTCGTAATGAACGTTCTCGAACAGCGCCTGGCCGATGCCTTGCGCCACGCCGCCGTGGATCTGGCCGGTCACCAGCATCGGATTCACCGCCACGCCGACATCGTCGACCGTGGTGTAACGAACGACATTGGTGATGCCGGTCTCCGGATCGATCTCGACCTCGCAGATATGCGTTCCGTTCGGCCAGGTCGGGCCGTCCGCCACGCCGGTCGACTCGACGCTGAGCTGTTCGCCGTCTTCGGCCTTCGCGATCTCGAACAGGCCGACGCGCTTGTCGGTGCCGACGACGGTGAGGAAGCCTGCGGAATACTCGATGTCCTCCACCGAGGCTTCGAGCATGTTGGCCGCCTTCTCACGCGCCTTGGCGATCATGTCGGCTGCCGACACCACGGCGGCAGTGCCGCCGACGAACAACGAACGCGAACCGACGCTGCCCATGCCGACGATCACATCGGTATCGCCCTGGATCACATCGATCTTGTCGATGCCAATGCCAAGCGCTTCAGAGACAAGCTGCGAATAGGCGGTCTGCAGGCCCTGCCCCATCGCCATGGTGCCGGAATGCAGGATGACGCGGCCATTGGCCGTCGCGCGCAGACTGACCTTCTCGGTGGTGCCCGGGCCGCCGGTCCATTCGATGTAGCTGGTCAGCCCGCGGCCATAGAGAAGACCTTTCTTCTTCGCCGCTTTCTTGCGCGCGGCGAAGCCGTCCCAATCCGACAATTCGGTGGCGCGGTCGAGCATGTGCGCAAAGGCGCCGCTGTCATAGGTCTGGCCGACGGCATTCTTGTAGGGAAACTGCGTCGGCTTGATGTAATTCACCTTGCGGATCGCCCGCGGATCCATGCCCATCTGCCGCGCGGCGGCATCCATCAAGCGCTCGATGATGAAAACGGCTTCCGGACGCCCGGCACCGCGATAGGCGCCCACCGGCGCGGTGTTCGTGATGACCGCCTTGATATCGTAATGCACGTTCTGCAGGTCGTAGACGCCGGTCTGCACGAACGGTCCCAACACCAACGGAATGATGACCGCGGTCGCCGACATATAGGCACCGGTGCCGCCGATCGAACGCACGCGATAGGCCAAGATCCGACCCTTGGCATCGAGCGCGAGTTCTGCCGTCGACGTCAGATCGCGACCATGCGTCCCGCCGACGAATTCATCGGTGCGATCGCCGCGCCAGCGGATCGTCTTGTTCAGCTTCACGGCTACATAGGCGACGACGCCGTCTTCCGGATACAGGCTCGTCTTCTGGCCGAAACCGCCGCCGATATCACCCACCACCACGCGGATCGATTCCTTCGGACGCTTGAGCACCGCGTCGGCAAGGATATCGCGGGTCGATGCCGGGGTCTGCGACTGCACGTACAGGGTCAGCTTGCCGGACTTCTTGTCGACTTCAGCGATGGTCGAGCGCGGCTCCATGGCCGATGGCACGAGACGCTGACTCACGATGTCCAGCGACACCGTATGCTTGGCAGCGGCAAAAGCAGCCTCCACCTTGGCAGGATCGCCATAGCTGGTGGCCGCGACAATATTGTCCGGTGCATCCGGCCAGACCACGGCCGCACCGGGCTTCATCGCCTCGACGGGATCGACCACCGCGGGCAGGACGTCATAGCTGATGTCGATCGCCTCGGCCGCGAGCTGGGCAGCGGCGCGCGACGTGGCGACGATCGCCGCCACTGCTTCGCCGGCGAACCGCACGACCTCGTGCGCGAGCAGCCGGCGCGGCGGAAAGGTCGCCGCCGAGCCGTCGGGACGCTTGAAGATCGGCAGCGTCGGCAGCGTGCCGACATCGTCGGCCACGAGATCCGCGCCGGTATAGATCGCCTCGATACCGGGCATCGCCTTGGCGGCGGCCACGTCAATCGCGGTGATCTTCGCATGGGCATGCGGCGAGCGCAGCAGATGCAGCCACAGCGCGCCGTCTTCCGGCTTGTCGTCGATGAATTTGCCCTGCCCGGTGAGAAGTCTTTGATCTTCAAGGCGCTTGGGAGAAAGACCGGCGCCGAAGCGCAGATTGCCGGGCAGAATGTTCATCAGACGTCCTTCAATGGCGAGCCTTACGGGCGGGCTGTATGGTTTCTAGCCCAGAAATACCGCGTGAGCCAACAGGCCAGCCGCACAAGGTCGAGCGACGGAATGCGCATGCCGGGATTGCCTTTTTTGCACATCCTGTTGCCGACAAATCTATCAGCCGACATCCCGCAAAACGGCCTCGATCACCTTGCGCTCGTCCGCGGTCAAAGCCGGCTGCGGCGCCACGGGGTCGCCGACCTCGTAGCCCTGGATCGCGAGGCCCGTCTTGATGCAGGCCGCCAGATTATAGCGTGCGAAGGCCTCGTTGAGCCGCCACATCCGCCGCTGCAAGACCATGGCCTCGTCCCAGCGATGCGCCTTGCAGAGATTGTAGAGTTCGACGCTCTGCTTCGGCACGACGCAAGCCGGGCCCGCCATCCAGCCGACGCCGCCGATCAGCATGACGGCTGACGGAATATGCGCCGAGGCGGCAAACACTTTCAGTTTGTCGCCGCAGCGGTTGATGATCGACAACAGCCGGCCGGTATTGGTGGAGGCATCCTTGATATACTGAATGCGCGGATGTTCGGCGAGCCGCGCCACAACGTCGAGCGTCAGATCCGAACGCTGGAATTGCGGATTGGTATAGATCACCACGGGAATATCGACGGCATCGGCGATGGCGCGGAAATAGGATTCGATCTGCGCATCCTTGAGCGGGAAATACGCTTCGAGAATGGCCAGGATGCCGTTAGCACCGAGCTTCTGATACGACTTAGCCTGCGCCACCGCATCCACCGTCGAGGTCGAGGCCACGCCCGCCACCACCGGCACGCGCCCGCCTGCCGCATCGATCGTGGCCTGCACCACCGTCCTGCGCTGCTCACGATTGAGATAGGCGAATTCGCCAGTCGAGCCGAGCGGCGTCAGGCCATGCACGCCCGCGCCGATGAGATCGCCGCACAGGCGGCCCAGCACATCGGTGCGGATACGCCCCTCGTCGTCAGCAGGCGAGACGAGATAGGGAAACACGCCGTGGAAATCTGCCATCGCATCAGGCCTTCGGCTTAAAATTCTCGATCACGCGCAACAACACGCGCGCGCCGACCTCGACATCCGCATCGTCCACATGCTCGGCAGGATTGTGGCTGATGCCGCCGCGACAGCGCACGAACAGCATCGCCACATCGGCAATATCGGTCATCGCCATGCCGTCATGGCCGGCACCACTCGGCAGCTCGAACGCGCGATAACCCTCGGCAGTAATTGCATCGGCGATCTGCTTCTGCAGCCAGGGCGCGCACGGCACCGTGCGATTCTCATGGGTGATGTTGATCTGCAGATCGAGCTTGCGCGCTTTGGCGATCGACTCGATCTCACGCACCATGTCGGTGATTGCGAGCTTGCGATAGGAATCCTTTGGCGACCGGATATCCATGGTGAACGATACCAGCCCGGGAATGACATTGGTCGCACCCGGCATCGCATTGATATAACCGACGGTGCCGACAAGACCGCCGCGGTCCGACTGGCAGAACTCCTCGATCGCAACGATACATTCGGCGGCGCCCACCAGTGCATCGCGCCGCATCGCCATGGGCACCGTGCCAGCATGACCGGCCATGCCGTGCAATTCGACGGCAAGCCGCGTTGCACCCGAAATAGCAGTCACGACACCTACCGGCAGCTTCTGCGCTTCAAGCACGGGCCCCTGCTCGATATGCAATTCGAGATAGGCCAACAATTCGCCAGGCGCGCGCGCTGCGGCGCCGACGTGATCGGGATCGAGGCCGAAGGTGATCATCGCCTCGCGCATCGAGATGCCCGCTTTGTCGCGGCCGCCGAGCACGCTCTCGACAAAAGTCCCGGCCACCGCGCGGCTGCCGAGCAGCGTCGAGGCGAAGCGTACGCCCTCCTCGTCGGCGAAAGCAGCGATCTCGATGGCGAAGGGCAAACGAAGGCCGCGACGGTTGAGATCGCCGATGCAGGAAATCGCGGTGATGACCCCGAGCGGCCCGTCCCAGCGGCCGGCATCGCGCACGGTGTCGTAATGGGAGCCGAGCATCAGGCACGGCAGACCGGGCCGGTCGCCTTCATAACGTCCGCAGACATTGCCGATCGCATCGATACGCGCCCGCATGCCGGCTGCCTGCATCCAGCCGATGATCAGTTCGGCGGCAGCACGATGTTCCGGTGTAAGGAATATCCGTGTGATGTTGTCCGGCGCTTCCGAAATAGCAGCCAGCGCGTTGATGCGTTCGACGATCTCGCCGCCGAGCGATTGGCCGGAAGCTCCGACGACTTTCTCTTCCATTGCAATCATGCTTCTTTGTTCAGACCACTGGCCCGGCTGGGACTTGAATGATCCAGCTCGTAAATACTAGTGCGGCCAGCGGGCCAAAGCGAATCCGCGCCTGGCCTCGCGGGAAGCTAGCAGATTTCGACACCCGGACGACAGGAGCCCCCGATGGCCAAGCAAGACTCGTCGAGTAGAGATGAGGCCCTTCTCAGACTTTCTTTCGACGCCGCACGCAAAGCCATGGAGCGCGGCAACCATCCGTTCGGCGCGATCCTGGTCGATGCACACGGCGAGGTCCTGATGGAAGCCGGTAACGCCTTCATGCCGTCCCATGACGGCACCGCCCATGCCGAACGGCTGCTCTGCAGCGAAGCCTCGATTGCCTATGACGAGAGCGAACTAAAGACTTTCACGCTGTATTCGTCGGCAGAACCCTGCGCCATGTGCGCCGGCGCGATCTATTGGGTCGGCATTGGCCGGCTGGTTTATGGGCTCGGCGAAGCGAGGCTCAAGGCGATCACCGGCGACCATCCGGAAAATCCTACGCTGGATCTGCCTTGCCGCAATGTCTTTGCTGCCGGGCAGAAGAGCATCGAGGTCGTCGGACCGCTGCTCGAAGACGAGGCAGCCGCGCAGCACGAGAATTTCTGGGCGCAGCTGCGCTAGCGGCACGCGCGCAGGAGCCTGCAAAAAACTGAAGGCGCCGCGAGGACATCGCGACGCCATCGGCCTGGAGATTGGCCTTGGAGAATTAGCCCCGGAAGTCAGCTCAGATCAGAACTTGACGGTGACGCCGGAATAGAGCGAGTCCTCGCGGCACGATCCGGGCGCAAACGTGGTGCACGGCAGGCTGGCATTCTCATCCAAGCCGAACTTGTTCCGCCAGAGCCGATAGGCCACCCACACGTCGACATTGTGAGTGTATTTCGGTCCCCAGATCGCCTTGCTGGCGTCGAAGGTCAGACGGATCGGTTCGGCGTTGATCTCCATCTTGGTTGCCGTGCCGATGATCTGGCCGTTCTCCGAACCTTTCGGCCCGTAGAAGCCGGCCCGGCCGCTGATCGCGAAATAGTCCATGCTCGGGGGCAGGAAGCCGAGATCCATGTAGTAATTGAGCTCAACGGCCCAGGTCGGGTTGAACTGGCGGTTGCCATCGATGTTGCACGAGACGCCCGGGATTTGACCGGGAGCGCCGGCGTAACCGCACTGCGTAAAGGTGCTGCGGTTGGCGAATTCGTAATAGAACAACGGATTGACGTTGAAGAAGCCCTTGTAAGGCAGGTCGAAAGCGAATTGCAGACCGGTCACGACGTCGCGCTTGGATGCGGAGAAGAACCGGTTTTCAGTGCTGCCATCCGCACCGATGACGAACGACACGTTGCGCAGCGGGCCCATCGAGAAGGCCTTGGTGTTGAAGACCTCGTTGAAGCCGATCGTGCTGCGGATCAGGCCGTAGATTTCTGTTGCGCCTTCGCAGCCCGTGATCGGACGCAGCGGATCGGCGCACGGATTAGCCGGGCTGTCCTTGCCCGCCTTTTCAAGACCGATGTTGAAGAAGTTGGTGCCGTAGGTCCACACGTCGAAGTGGGTGAAGGCGAAGACCTGCTTGGTGGTCTTGGCGGTGACGCCGGGATCGACCGCCCCCCACTGATAGGCATAGGTGAAGCGGTTATCGATCAGCAGGAAGAACGGCAGATCCTGGATCGGCTTTGCCTTGACCGGCATGGCCGCCATGTCGGCGGCGCCTGCCGAGCCTGTCGGCACCATGGCTGTTAGCGACAGCAACGTCGCGGCTGCGATTGCGCGGAAACGATTGGCCATTGGAATTACCCCCACCTGTTGACAATGATTGCGTGCCTCTCGCGAGAGAGTTGTTGCAATCAGTCCGGGTGAGAAGCCTCAACTTTTTCCAATAGTTGCCACGGATTTCATCAGGGATGCCCAGTGAAATCAGTATTTTATGCTTGAAGCATCGTGTTTTCGGGATGGTGAAATGACACCATGCGAGCGCGTACAAGACACGCGCTTAGAGATTGTAAAGATTGGTATTTTGCGACGTTCTGTCGCAGGTTTCCGAACGAAGCTCCGATGGTGAATTCACACTGTGATTCCGTGTTTGCACCGCAAGAAAATCACTGCCCAACTTCTCAACACACGAGAAAATCCGGATCTCGAATTCGTTGCACATGTACCAGAACTGCAACACTTCAGGCCAAGTATACAATGCGAAAGTCGAATAAACGTCATTCAATCAATGAAAAGCCCGAGCCTTACACGATTGCGTAGACAGGAATCGCCCAAGAAAGCGATCCAGTCCAAAAATAAGGCAGACGCTGGCGCTTATTCGAGATTTACGCTGCATTCCAATCCGGCACACACTTGCCGCAAACCTCCTTTTCACGCGTGAGTAGCGAATGTTGGATTCGGGATCGGGACACGCGCGTTCGGGGACGGTGCTTCTGCAGACCATCGGTCTGACCAAGCGCTATGGCAGTTTCCTCGCCAATGACGCCATCGACATCGCGATCCGTCCGCAGGAAATCCACGCGCTGCTCGGCGAGAATGGTGCCGGCAAATCCACGCTCGTCAAAACCATCTACGGCCTGATCCAGCCGAGCGAAGGCGAGATGCTCTGGCAGGGCGAGAAGATGGTCCTCGCCGGCCCGCATGATGCGCGCGCGCGCGGCATCGGCATGGTGTTCCAGCATTTCTCGCTGTTCGACAATCTCACTGTCGCCGAGAACGTTGCCCTTGGCCTCGACGGCAAGGAATCCTTCAAAGCGATGTCGGCGCGGCTCGAACAGGTGTCGCAGCAATATGGCCTGCCGCTCGATCCGAAGCGCGAGGTCTGGCAACTCTCGGTCGGCGAACGTCAGCGCATCGAGATCGTGCGCGTGCTGATGCAGAATCCGAAATTCCTGATCCTCGACGAGCCCACCGCCGTGCTGACGCCGCAGGAGGCCGATCAGCTCTTCGTCGTGCTGGAGCGCCTGAAGTCGGAAGGCCGCGCGATCCTTTACATCAGCCACAAGCTCGACGAGGTGAAGCGGCTCTGCGACACCGCCACCATCCTGCGCGGCGGCAAGAAGATCTCGACCTGTCTGCCGCGCGAAGAAACTGCCGCATCACTGGCGCGCATGATGGTCGGCACCGAGATCAAGCAGGTGAAAGCCGCCGCCAACCGGCAGACGACGGTGCCACGGCTCGTGGTCAATGATCTCAGCCTCGCGCCCGACGAACCACATGGCGTGCATCTGAAAAACATCTCGCTGGAGCTGAAGGGCGGCGAGATCCTGGGGATCGCTGGCGTCGCCGGCAATGGGCAGGACGAGTTCTTCGCGGCGCTCTCCGGCGAGCGTCTCGCCAAAGATCCCGGCACCATTGTCATCGACGGTCACGCAGCCGGACATCTGTCGATCACCGCGCGCCGCAAGCTCGGCGCCGCCTTCGTGCCCGAAGAACGGCTCGGCCACGGCACCGCGCCGCGCATGCGCCTGTCGGAGAACGCGCTGCTCACCGGCCACGCCGCATCCGGCATGGTGCACAACGGTTTCATCAATACGGCGGCAACGCTCGCGACCGTCGACCGCGCCACCGCGAGTTTTGATGTGCGCAAGGCCAAGCGCGATCCGGAAGCCGCCAGCCTTTCCGGCGGCAACCTGCAGAAATTCATCGTCGGCCGCGAGATTCTGCGTAATCCCATCGTGCTCGTGGTCAGCCAGCCGACATGGGGCGTCGATGCGGGTGCAGCCGCCGTCATCCGTCAGGCGCTGCTCGATCTTGCCGCGGCAGGTGCGGCCATCCTCGTTACCAGCCAGGACCTTGACGAACTCGCTGATATCGCCGACCGCATCGCTGTGATGTTCCACGGCCGTCTCTCCGAGCCATTGATGACGGCCGATGCGGACAGGGAAACGCTGGGCTTGCTGATGGGCGGCAGTGCACTCACGCCAAAGGACGTGCCCGATGCAGTTGGTGCTTGAGAAGCGCGCGGAGCGATCGACCATCATCGCGCTGGTATCGCCTGTTATCGCCATCGGGCTGACCATCGTGACCATGAGCATCCTATTCGTGATCATCGGCAAGAATCCGATCGCGGCGCTCAACGTCTATTTCATCACGCCGCTCACCGACGCCTATTCGCTGCAGGAGCTGGCGGTGAAGGCGGCGCCGCTGGTGATGATCGCCATTGGCCTGTCGCTTTGTTACCTCGCCAATGTCTGGAATATCGGCGCGGAGGGACAGTTCCTCGTCGGTGCCGTGGCGGGCAGTTGGCTTGCGGTGAAGACCAACGGCACCGATGCCGGCGTCTGGGTCTTGCCGGCGATGATGCTGCTCGGCGCCATCGCGGGCGCGCTCTACGCATTGATCCCGGCCTTCTGCAAGGTGCGCTTCGGCGCCAGTGAAATTCTGGTCAGCCTGATGCTGGTCTATGTGGCCGACCTGCTGCTGGATTATCTCGTCCGCGGCCCATGGCGCGATCCCGCCGGCTTCAACTTCCCGACGACAGCCGAATTCGATCCGGTCGCCACCGTGCCTTTGCTGTTCGAGGGTGGACGGCTGCATCTCGGCGCGGTCATCGCGCTGGTAATCGTTGTTGCCGCTGCTGTCCTGCTCGGCCGCACCATTAAGGGCTTTGAAATTCGCGTGGTTGGCGCGGCACCGCGGGCGGCGCGCTTCGGCGGCTTCTCCTCCAACCAGCTCGTGCTGCTGACCTTCGCGATCTCCGGCGCGCTGGCCGGCCTCGCGGGCATCATCGAAGTCGCCGGCCCCGTCGGCCATCTGCAGCCCGGCATCTCACCCGGCTATGGCTTCACCGCGATCATCGTTGCATTTCTCGGACGGCTCAACCCAGTTGGAATACTAATTGCAGGGCTTTTCCTGGCGCTGACATTTATCGGCGGGGAGCAAGCGCAGATCGCCATGAAGATCCCACTCGATATCACCAAGGTGTTTCAGGGCATCCTGCTGTTCTATGTGCTCGCCTGCGACAGCCTGATCCTGTACCGGATCAAGCTCATCATGCCGCAGCGAAAGGTCGCCGATGGAGCTGCTTGAGGCCATCATCCTTGCCGTACTCGCGGCGTCGACACCGCTGCTGCTCGCCGCCTCCGGCGAGCTACTGGTGGAGCGCGCCGGCGTGCTCAATCTCGGCGTCGAAGGCATGATGATCGTCGGTGCCGCCTGCGGCTTTGCCGGCGCCTGGGCCACCGGCTCGACCTTCATCGGGGCGCTATGCGGGATCTTTGCAGGTGTCGCGCTGTCGCTGGTGTTCGCGCTGATGACGCTCGGTCTTGCTGTCAACCAGGTCGCCACGGGTCTCGCGCTCACAATCCTGGGCATCGGCGTCTCCGGCCTGATCGGCGCCGGCTTCGTCGGCGAGCGTATCGCCACCGCGCCGCGGCTGTACATTCCCGGCCTGACCACGCTCCCCTTCGTCGGCAAGATCCTGTTCGGCGAAGACGCCTTCGTCTATGTCTCGATCGCGCTGATCGTCGGAATGTCCTGGTTCCTCTATCGCACCCGGGCGGGGCTGGTCCTCCGCGCCATCGGCGACAATCACGTCTCCGCCCATGCGCTCGGTTATCCCGTGTTGAAGATCCGCATGTTCGCCGTGATGTTCGGCGGCGGCTGCGCGGGTTTGGCTGGCGCCTATCTGCCGCTGGCCTACACACCCTTCTTCGTCCCCGGCATGACCGCCGGCCGCGGCTGGATCGCGCTGGCGCTGGTGGTGTTCGCCTCATGGCTGCCGGGGCGCCTCGTGATCGGCGCTTATCTGTTCGGCGCGGTCTCGATCTTGCAACTGCATGCGCAGGGCTGGGGCGTCGGCGTGCCCTCGCAACTGATGTCCGCACTGCCCTATCTCGCAACCGTCGTCGTGCTGGTGCTGATCTCGCGCACCCGCAGCGGCGGCTCCACGGCACCGGCCGCATTGGGCACCGTATTCGTGCCCGACCGCTAAAGACATTCTCGCAAGACTATCTCGCAAACAGGAGACGCGTATGAACAGGAAAGCACTTGCAGCCGCCGCCCTACTGCTGGCCACCGGCCTCGGATTGGGTGCAGCCGTCGCCGCCGACAAGCTGAAAGTCGGCTTCGTCTATATCGGCCCGGTCGGCGACTTCGGCTGGACCTATCAGCACGAAGTCGGCCGCCAGATGATCGTCAAGGAATTTGGCGACAAGATCGAGACCACCTATCTCGAAAACGTCAGCGAAGGCCCGGACTCCGAGCGCTCCATCGAACAGCTCGCGCGTGCCGGCAATCAGCTGATCTTCACCACGTCGTTCGGCTATATGGATCCAACGCTGAAAGTCGCTAAGCGCAATCCCAAGGTGATGTTCGAACACGCCACCGGCTTCAAGCGCGATAAGAACATGTCGAGCTATTCCGGCCGCTTCTTCGAAGGCCGCTACATCCAGGGCCTGATCGCCGCCAAGATGTCGAAGAAGGGCGTGCTGGGTTACATCGGCTCGTTCCCGATTCCGGAAGTGATCTCCGGCATCAATGCGACCATGCTCGCCGCGCAGAAGATCAATCCGGACATCAAGATCAAGATCATCTGGGTCAACACCTGGTTCGATCCCGGCAAGGAAGCCGATGCCGCCAAGGCGCTGCTCGATCAGGGCGCCGACGTGATCATGCAGCATACCGACAGCCCGGCTGCGATGCAGGTCGCTTCTGAGCGCGGCGCCCTCGCCTTCGGCCAGGACTCCGACATGATCAAGTTCGGCCCGAAGACGCAGCTTACGGCCGTCACCAACAACTGGGGTCCGTATTACGTCGAACGTGTCAAGGCGGCCCTCGATGGCACCTGGAAGTCGGAAGACACCTGGGCCGGCCTGAAAGAGAAGATGGTCGTGATGGCGCCCTACACCAACATGCCGGATGACGTGAAGAAGATGGCGATGGACACCGAAGCCGCCATCATCGCCGGCACGCTTAAGCCGTTCAAATGCCCGATCATGGGACAAGACGGCAAGGAAGTGGAATGCAAGGGCGGCGACGCGCTCGATCCCGGCCAGGTGCTCGGCATGAACTTCTATGTGAAGGGCATCGACGACAAGATTCCGGGGAAGTGAGGCGCTACTGTTCTTTCCCCTCCCCCCTTGTGGGGGAGGGTGGATCGAACGCACGAAGTGCGTTCGAGACGGGAGAGGGGTAGCGTCAGAGCTCCGTCGCTTCCCCTCTCCCGCCTTCGCTTCGCTCAGGCACCCTCTCCCACTGCGCGAAGCTTCGCTTCGCTGGAGGAGAGGGGAAGAAAGTAAGCACTACCCCGCCTGCATCGCCTTCGCCGCCGCGCTGTGTCGGCGTATCAGATCGCCGACATCCAGCCCCGGAATGGCGCCGTCGATCACGCGCCATGCGCCGCCCACCATCACGCGGTCCGCACGATGCGCACCGCACAGCACCAGCGCCGCCAGGGGATCGCCATGGCCGGAGAAGCGCAGCTCGTCGAGCTTGAACAGCGCCAGATCCGCCATCTTCCCCACAGCGATCTCGCCAAGCTCCGGCCGCCCCACGCACGCCGCCGAGCCCTTGGTCGCCCAGCGCAGTGCATCCTTGTGGCTGACGCGTCCGACGCCGTAACGCGCCCGCTGCAACAGAAATGCCGCGCGCACTTCCTGTATCAAATTCGATCCATCATTCGATGCTGAACCATCGACACCGAGGCCGATACCGACGCCCGCGTCTTCCATTTCGCAGACCGGACAGCAGCCAGAGGCCAATAGCTGATTGCTGCAAGAGCAATGACTGATGGTGGTCCCGGCCTTGCCGAGCCGCAGCATTTCGCCCGCGTTGAAGTGGATGCCATGCGCCAGCCATGTGCGTTTGTTCAGCCAGCCGGTCTGCTCCAGATAATCCAGCGGACGGCAGCCATAGATCTCCTCGCAATAGCGGTTCTCGTCCTCGGTCTCGCCGAGATGCGTATGCAGGCGGACGTCGAGCTTGTCCGCCAGCGCCGCGGTGCTCGCCATCAATGACGTCGTCACCGAGAACGGCGAACACGGCGCCAGCGCGATCTGCACCATGGCGTCTTCGCCGCGCTGGTGGAATGTCGCCACCACCCGTTCGCTGTCGGCCAGGATCGTGTCCTCGTCCTGCACTACACTGTCCGGGGGTAAACCGCCGTCTTTCACCGAGCGGTTCATCGATCCCCGCGTCAGCAGCACGCGCATGCCGAGCCGCTGTGCCACCGCCACTTCGATATCGACGGACGCTTCGAGGCCGGCCGGAAACACATAGTGGTGATCGGTGGTCGTCGTGCAGCCCGACAGCAGCAATTCCGCCATCGCTACGCTGACGCCGAGATGGAGATTCTCGGGCGTCAGCCGCGCCCAGACCGGATAGAGCGCCTGCAGCCAGGGAAACAGCTCGCGATCCAGCGCGGCCGGCAAGGCGCGCGTCAGCGTCTGATAGAAATGGTGATGCGTATTGATCAGCCCCGGCAGCACCACATGGGCGCTGGCATCATAGACCGCCACATCCGCTGTTGCTGGCTGGACGCCGGCCGGCACCAATTCGACAATCCGGCCATTCCTGACGACAATGCCGCGCTCGGCACCCTCGGCGAAAATGCCGAGGGGATCCTTGATCCACGTGGCCTGCGTTTCTGTCATGGCTCATCTCCTTCGGTCATGGACTCGACCTTGCAATTCAGGGACCAGCCACGAATACTTCAATTTGTTCTGCAATTGTCGGCGACTTGGCGTCGGTCTTGCAAGGTTCACAATGATACTTCAAGGGGTCATTGCCGAGTGAAAGCATAACCGCCCTATGGATTTGAATACGGTCACGTCCGTTGCCCGCCCTACGACGCGGGAACAGCTGCCGACATGGAGTGCCGGGGATGCATGGCTCGCCGGGGGCACTTGGCTTTTCTCCGAACCACAGACCCACCTGACGCGGCTGATCGACCTCACCGATCTCAAATGGCCGGCCCTCACCGTCACCGACAGCGAATTGCAGATCGCTGCGACCTGCACAGTGGCACAGCTCGACGCGCTGCCCTGCCCGCCCGACTGGATCGCATCGCCGCTTATCAATCAATGTTGCCGCGCCTTCCTCGCTTCTTTCAAGATCTGGAAGACCGCAACGGTCGGCGGCAATCTCTGCATGTCGCTGCCCGCCGGCCCGATGATCGCCCTCACCGCAGCGCTCAATGGCCGCTGCACGATCTGGAAGGCGGATGGCAGCGTAGACACGATCGACGTGGTGGACTTCGTCACCGGCGATCAAAGCAATGTGCTGATGCCGGGTGATCTCCTGCGCAGCATTGCCATTCCGCTTGCAGCCTTCAAACGACGCTCTGCATTCAGGCAGATCTCGCTGACGCCGGTCGGGCGATCTGCTGCGCTGTTGATAGGAAGCCTTGACGAGGATGGCTGGCGGCTGACGATCACGGCATCGACGAAGCGTCCTGTCCGCATTGTGCTTCCGGCACTTCCCGATGCCGATACGCTTGAGGAAGCGATCCTCGACCGGATTCCGGACAACCTCTATCACGACGATGTTCACGGCAAGCCGGCCTGGCGCAAGCAGATGACGCTGCGGCTCGCGGAAGAAATCCGCGCCGAGCTGCGGGGCTTCAGGCCATGAGCTTCGAGATCAACGGCCACAGCTTTTCGGAGCAGCCGCAAGCCGGCCAATGCCTGCGTACCTTCCTGCGTCAGCTCGGCCATTTCGGCGTCAAAAAGGGCTGCGATGCCGGCGACTGCGGTGCCTGCACCGTGTTGCTCGATGGCGAGCCTGTACATAGCTGTATCATCCCGGCATTTCGCGCCGCAGGTCATGCCGTCACCACCATCGAAGGTCTCGCGTCCGAAGGCGGCATCCATCCGATGCAGCAGGCGTTCCTGGACGCACAGGGATTCCAGTGCGGCTTCTGCACATCCGGCATGATCGTGACCTGCGCGTCGCTCAATCAGGCACAGCGCGCCGATCTTGGAGCGTCGTTGAAGGGAAATCTGTGTCGCTGCACAGGCTATCGCACGATAGAGGACGCACTCGACGGCAAGTCCAATGTGCAAGACGCCGAGCCCGGCACCGCCTTCGGCCGCAGCCTGCCCGCGCCCGCTGGTCCCCAGGTGGTGACGGGCAAGGCGCGCTACACATTTGACGTCGCCATGGACGGCCTGCTGCATATCAAGATGCTGCGCTCGCCGCATCCGCATGCCCGCATCGTGTCGATCGATACGTCAGCCGCGCAGGCGATGCCGGGTGTGCATGCGGTGCTGACTCATGCGGATGCGCCGGCCACGCTGTTCTCGACGGCGCGCCACGAGATCGATGCAATGGATCCCGAGGACACGCGGGTGCTCGACGATGTCGTGCGCTTCATCGGCCAGAAAGTCGCCGCGGTGGTCGCGGAGAGCGAGGCGATCGCGGAGGAAGCCTGCCGCCGCATCGACGTCGTCTACGAAATCCTGCCCGCAGTATTCGATCCCGCAGCCGCCATTGCGCCCGGTGCGCCGGTCATTCACCCCGACAAGACGCCGGTGCATCGCGTCAGCAATGCTATCAGAAACGTCATCGCCGAAACACACGGCGAATTCGGCGATGTCGCGGCAGCGCTGGCGTCGTCGGCCGTCACCTATGAGGGCACCTTCACCACGCAACGCGTGCAGCACGGCCATCTCGAGACCCATGGCGGCATGGCCTGGCTCGATGCCGACGGCATCCTCAATATTCGCTCGAGCACGCAGACGCCATTTCTGACCCGCCGTGCACTGGCTCAATTGTATGACCTTCCCTCCGACAAGGTCCGCGTGTTCTGCGAACGCGTCGGCGGCGGGTTCGGCGGCAAGCAGGAAATGTTCGTCGAGGATATTCTGGCGCTGGCCGCGCTCAAGACCGGCCGCCCGGTGAAATGGGAACTGACCCGGGAGGAGCAATTCATCGCCACATCGACACGGCATCCGATGCGCGTCACCGTCAAGGCCGGCGCCGACAAGCACGGCAAGTTCACCGCGCTGCAGCTCGACGTGCTCTCCAACACCGGCGCCTATGGCAATCATGCGGGCCCGGTGCTGTTTCACGCCTGCGGTGAATCACTCGGCGTCTATAACTGCGCCAACAAGAAGGTCGATGCCGTGGTCGCCTATACCAACACGGTGCCGGCAGGCGCGTTTCGCGGCTACGGCCTGCCGCAAACGCTGTTCGCGGTGGAAGCCGCCATCGACGATCTCGCGAAGCAGCTCGGCATCAGCCCGTATGATTTCCGCCGGCACAACGTCATCAAGCCCAGCGATGCCATGCTGTCACCCGCCGGCACGCACTACGACGATGTGCTGATCGGAAGTTACGGCCTCGACCAGTGCCTCGACCTCGTCGAGCGCGCGATGGAGATAGAGACCAAACACGATCTCGATGACGACTGGCTGATCGGCGACGGCATCGCGCTCACCATGATCGACACCGTGCCGCCGCAGGGCCACATCGCCGAAGTCGTCATCGCCAAACGTGACGACGGCGATTACGATCTCACGGTCGGCACCGCCGAATTCGGCAATGGCACCGCGACGGTGCATCGGCAGATCGCGGCCACGACACTTGGCTGCAGCGTCGAGCAGATTCATCTGCGCCAGTCCGATACGAGGAACGGCGGTCACGACACCGGCGCCTATGGCAGCGCCGGCACATTCGTCGCTGGCAAAGCCACCCATGACGCGGCGCAAAAGCTGGTAGCGGCGATGAAGGCGGACAGCAACGCACGCAGCGCTACTGGAACTTCAGGCGGCACCCCGCGTTCGGTCGCCTTCAACGTCCAGGGATTTCGCGTGGCCGTGAACAAGGGGACCGGCGCGATCAAGGTTCTCAAGAGCGTGCAGGCCGCGGACGCTGGCGCTGTCGCCAATCCGATGCAGCTGCGCGGCCAGATCGAAGGCGGCGTCGCGCAATCGCTGGGGGCGACGCTCTATGAGGAGATGGTGATCGACGACCGCGGCCGCGTCGTCAATCCGAAATTCCGCGACTATCATCTGCCGTCATTCGCGGATGTGCCGCGCACCGACGTGTATTTCGCCGACACCTATGATGCGATCGGGCCATTGGGTGCGAAATCGATGAGCGAAAGCCCCTACAATCCCGTCGCCGCGGCGATGGGCAACGCACTGTTTGATGCAACGGGCATCCGGTTTACACAGGTGCCGTTCAAGCCGGACCGGATTTTTCCGGAGTTGCAGAAGAAGTTTGGGAAGTAGTCGACGTCAGTAGAGGTGTCGTCCCCGCGAAGGCGGGGACCCATAGCCACGATCATCAAGGTAAGAGCGGCAGAGCCACGACCACATCGCTTTAAACAGATCCCTGGTGTTTATGGATCCCCGCCCCGCGCACGCCTTCGGCGTGCTAGGCGGGGATGACACCTGAGACGGCAATGCCCCGCCCCTCACCCGCCGCGAAGGCGCGGCGACCTCTCCCCGCCTAGCGAAGCTTCGCTTCGCGTGGGAGCGGGGAGAGGTTAAGCAAAACTACCCTCGCCCCACCGTGCATTCGATTTGCCCATGCGGTTCGTCCGTCGGCAGGAACACGTCGTTGTTGTTGTCGAGACCGAACGTCGAGAGATTCATCAGGATGTAGTGGATGTTGGGACAGGCCATGCTGATCTCGGAAATCTCCGGCACCGCGGCCAGCACCTTCTCGCCCATACGATACAGGCTGTTCTGCACACTCGGACTATAGGTCGTCGCGAATTCCTTCAGCAGCGTATCCAGAATTGTCTTGTTGGTCGCGGGATAGCTGGCAGGCTTGCCAGACCATGTCCACGACGCCACCATCGATGTCGCGCAGATGCGATCATTGGTCGGCTGGATCGTCGAATACTTGTCGGTATAGTAATTCTCCCAACCCGACTGGGTCGACTTCATGAAGGTAAAACCGTCGAGGCCCGAACTCATGGCTATACCATCGCGCGTGGCATGGATCTCGACGGTCGGCTTGCCGTTGCTATCGAGCAGGAATGCGTGCGGGTGTAGTTCGCCGTCGACAGCCAGCCGGGCCCACTTGGTCTCATGCGCAGTGATGCTGACGGAACTCGCCTGCGGATACAGGTCGAGATAGCGCTTCGCCAGCACCTGGCAGAACTCTTCGGTCGACAGCGCGGTATTCTCCCGCGCCACCACATTGACGATGTTCTTGATGGTGTCCGTGGACGTTGAAGTGGAGTTGTCGGCGTCGGTATAGGCCCGGCCGAAATCGCCTTCCAGCATCGCCTTGATGCTGAGCTGGCTGACATCCTGCTTGTCGCCGTCGCGATGGATCCGCATGATGCGGACACGGCCTTTTCCATATCTGTTCTTGATGAGCGACACGCGCGACCTCCGGTCTGTGTTGGCGACCAGAGAACCTCGGTCGCCGGGCAATATATATTCAGCAATGCTCACTTTCGAGCAACCTTCGTGCCACCGGCCACTCATCAACCTCGAAATGGCTTTCAGCGGCGTCTGGCACGAGGCTTGTATCTGACGATCATAATGCCACGATATTTCATCACCTAAGCAAGGGGCTAGATCAATGACAGAGAGCGTCCATCCCGTCGACGAGGTCCTCCCGACCCCGCGCCTGCTCGCGCTGGGCCTGCAGCATGTGCTGGTGATGTATGCCGGCGCGGTCGCGGTGCCGCTCATTATCGGCCGTGCCCTGAAGCTGCCGCCGCAGGACGTCGCCTTCCTGATCTCCGCCGACCTGTTCGCCTGCGGCCTGGCCACGCTGGTCCAGTGTATCGGCTTTCCCGGCGTCGGCATCCGCCTGCCTGTCATGATGGGCGTCACTTTCGCCTCGGTCGGCCCGATGCTGTCGATGGCCACCGCCCCGGAGATCGGCCTGCTCGGCATCTATGGCTCGGTCATCGCTGCCGGAATCTTCGGCATCATTGTCGCGCCTTTCATCAGCCGGCTGCTGCCGCTGTTTCCACCGGTGGTCACCGGCACCATCATCATGGTGATCGGCATCTCCCTGATGCGCGTTGGTATCAACTGGGCTGGTGGCGGACTACCCATGTTCACAAAGATGATCGATGGCGTTCCGCACACGTTCCCCAATCCGGCTTACGGCCAGTTGCAGGGGCTCGGCATCGCGTTGTTCGTGCTGGTCGTGATCCTTGCTTTGATCAAATGGGGCACCGGCTTTCTGTCCAACGTCTCGGTGCTGCTCGGCATCATCGCGGGCGCGATCCTTGCCAGCGTGCTCGGCGTGATGCATTTCGACAAGGTCGGCACTGCCGGCTGGGTCGACATCGTGCTGCCGTTCCATTTCGGCATGCCGCAATTCCATCTCGTGCCCATCGTCACCATGTGCATCGTGATGATCGTGGTGATGATCGAGTCCCTCGGCATGTTTCTGGCGCTCGGTGAAATGACCGACAGCAAGGTCGACCGCGATGCGCTCACCAAGGGCCTGCGCGCCGATGGCGTCGGCACCTTCCTTGGCGGCATCTTCAACACCTTCCCCTACACCTCGTTCTCGCAGAATGTCGGCCTTGTCGGCGTCACCGGCGTGCGCTCACGCTGGGTCACCATCGCCGGCGGCGGCATCATGCTGGTGCTCGGCCTGCTGCCGAAGATGGCAGCCTTGGTGGAGTCGGTGCCGCAGGTGGTGCTTGGCGGCGCCGGCCTCGTGATGTTCGGCATGGTCGCCGCGACCGGCGCGCGCATCCTCACCGCGGTGGACTTCAAGACCAACCAGCGCAACCTGTTCGTGGTCGCCATCTCCGTCGGCTTCGGCATGATCCCGCTGGTGTCGCCGAATTTCTTCAAGGCGCTGCCGCACGACCTGCATCCGCTGCTGGAGTCGGGCATCCTGCTTTGCGCGCTGGTGGCCGTGATCCTCAACGCGTTCTTCAATGGCGTGAGCAGTGCCGAGACCGCAAAGGCGGAAGCGGCTGGTGTTGCCGCGGCGGCGACGCATTAGTTTGCCTCTTAACCTCTCCCCGCTTGCGGGGAGAGGTCGACGTCCGCATGCGAAGCATGTGGGCGTCGGGTGAGGGGGACTCTCCGCGAACGCCACGGCTCGTGGAGAGTCCCCCTCATCCGTCGTCGCTTCGCGACGCCACCTTCTCCCCGCAAGCGGGGAGAAGGCAAACAGCCGCCTCACTTCACCTTCGGCTCAAGCCCGCTGGCCACGATCACCGGCGCGGCCTGCTGCGAGGACAGAAACGCGATCAGCGCCTTGCCCGCATCAGGCTGCGGCGCATTGCTCGCAAGCCCCGCCGAGAACACGGTGATCTTCTGCAGCTCCGCCGGCAGCGGGCCGACGATCTCGATGCCCCTGACCGGCTTCAATTCGCTGATCTGCTGAAAGCCGATCTCGGCCTCGCCCCTCGCAACGATCTCGCCGACCGGCGTCGCCGGGATCTTGCGCGCCTTGTCTTTCATGGCGTCGGCAATGCCGAGCTTCTCGAACATCTCCTTGCTGACATAGACGCCGCTGGCGCTGTCCGAATAGGCCACGGTCCTGGTCTTCAGCAGCGCCACCTTCAGCGTATCCGCCGAGGACAGGTCCGGCTTCGGCGCGCCCTCCTTCACCGCCACTCCGATCGGCGAATCCGCGAGATCGACGCGGCTGTCGGCGATCACCTTGCCCTTGCTGACGAGATCACCCAACGCATAGCCCACCATGATCAGCACATCGGCCGGCTCGCCCCGCGCCAGCCGCATCGGGATCGCCTGCGGCGTCTCGCCCATCGACGGCCCATAGGCCGTGACAACCGTATTGCCCGTCGCCTTCTCGAATTGCGGCACCAGTTCCTTGTAGGCTGCCGTGAAGCCGCCGGAGATCATCACATGGACTTCGGAGGCGAAGGCGCTGGGCGTCGAGGCGACGGCGCAGCCGAGCACGAGCAGCGAACGAATGATGTGGCGCATGGTGTCTCTCCCGCTTGACGTCTTTTTTTCTTATCCTCTCCCCGCTTGCGGGGAGAGGTCGACTGGAACGCGCGAAGCGCGTGGAAGTCGGGTGAGGGGGAGCCAGTGTTTTACTCGCTGGCTCCCCCTCATCCGTCGTCGCTTCGCGACGCCACCTTCTACCCGCAAGCGGGGAGAAGGAAATCTCAGCTTCCCCGATAGGTCCCATAGCTCCACGGCGTCACCAGCAGCGGCACGTGGAGATGGCCTTCGGGTTCATAGACCGAAAAGCGCAGCGGGATCTCGTCGAGGAACGGCGGATCGGACATCGGCACGCCCCGCTCCGCAAAATAGCTGCCGACCTTGAAGGTCAGTTCATAACGCCCGATCGGCACCGGGCGGCCGCCGATCAGCGGCACATCGGTGCGGCCGTCGTGATTGGTCAGCGTGCGCGCAATCACGCGGCTGACGCCGAGCTTCGACAATTCGACAAGCTCGACCGAAATCCCGGCTGCGGGCCGGCCGCTATGGGTATCCAGCACATGGGTCGAGAGCCGGCCATGCACCTGCAGGCGATCCGGCCCGTCGATCAAAAGATCGGTACGCAGCGCCGCGATCTTGCAGATTTCGGCGACCGATGCGGTGACCTCGGCGGCTGGGTCGTTCGGCAACCGTTTCTCGAAATCCGCCAGGATCGAATCCTTGGTGTGGCGGCGGACGCAGACGATGTAGGGGAAGCCGAACTTGGCACGATAGGCATTGTTGACGCGATCGAAGGCGGCATATTCGGCTTCAGAGAGCCGGTCGAGTCCGGCGCTGTTCTGCTCGGCATTGGATTCTGCCGTCAGGAGATCGCCGCGCTGCGTTTTATCGGCAAGGTCCGGATGCGCCTTGATCAGCGCCAGCCGCTGGCCTGACGCTGCATCTTCCACCACCTTGCGCATCGCGGCGAACAACTGCTTGACGCCCGCGAAGGGCCGGCTGTCCGCGGCCTTCTCCGCGATCCACGGCGAATATTCGAAGATATTCGCCAGCGCCGCGACGAAATCCGCTTTGCTGCAGGCGTTGAGTTCGTCGAGCGTCTTCTCTGTCATGACAGGGCTTATCCCAATCCTGGTCTATCCGATGGCACGGGCGTCGGCGGCGAGATGTTTCAGATTGGCGTGCCAGTGCTCGGCGATATCAAGGCGCGTCGGCACCCAGACGCGCTCGACGCTGCCGATATAGTCAAGGAATCGCATCAGCGAGGCCGCACGTCCGGGCCGCCCGACGACGCGGCAATGCAGGCCCACGGTCATCATCTTCGGCGACGTCACGCCTTCGGCATACAGCACATCGAACGAATCCTTCAGGTAAGTGAAGAACTCGTCACCGCCACCAAACCCCTGCGGATTGACGAAACGCATGTCATTGGCATCGAGCGTATAGGGAATGATGAGCTGCGGTTCGCTGGGCCCCTTGATCCAGTATGGCAGATCGTCGGCATAGGAATCGCACAGATACTTGAAGCCGCCGGCTTCCATCAGCAGCCGAATGGTGTTGATGGAACTGCGGCCGGTGTACCAGCCGGTCGGGCGTGCGCCGGTCGCCTCGGTATGCACGCGGATCGCCTCGGCGATCTCGAAGCGCTCCTCGGGCTCCGACATGTCCTTGTGTTCGATCCACTTCAGACTGTGGCTGGCAATATCCCATTTGGCTTCCTGCATCGCCGCGACGATTTCAGGATTGCGCTGTAGCGCCGTAGCCACGCCGAAAACTGTGGTCGGCATGTTACGTTCGGTGAACATCCGCCACAGCCGCCAGAAGCCGGCGCGCGCGCCATATTCGAACATGGATTCGATATTGGCATGGCGCTGGCCCGGCCACGGCTGCGCGCCCAGCACATCCGACAGAAACGCCTCCGAGGCCCGATCGCCATGCAGGATATTGTTCTCGCCGCCTTCTTCGAAATTGACGACGAACTGTACCGCCACGCGCGCGCCATCCGGCCATTTCGGATCGGGCGGATTGCGGCCGTAGCCGCGCAGATCGCGGGGATAGTCGCTCCCGGCCATCAGACCATCTCGAAACGGACGGGTTGCGCACCCTTCCAGAGCACGGTCTTGCCCATCTCTTTCAGATTTTCGAGGTTCGAGGTCAGCGTAATGAAATGGTTGCCGGCGAGCTGGCCCATCTTGCTGGCGAAATGCACGCCGCTATAGGCCAGCAGGATCTCGGTCTCGCTGATGCCGCCCGGATACAGGATGATGTGGCCCGGCGCCGGAAAGCTGGTGTGGTTCTCATAGGGCACGCCGAAATCGAGATCGCCAAGCGGCATCCAGACGCCCTCGCCGCTCCAGCGCACATGGATCGCCTGGCTGACAAACGGCATCGCCTTCTTGAAGGCGGCGACGGTCTTGGGGGCGTCCTTCTCCTCGAATTTCGCATCGAAGGTGAAGTCGCCGACATGGACTTTGAGCTGGCTCATCCGTGGGATCTCATAATTGGGGTGACTGAAAAAACGATCCATCCAGATTGCAGCAGGGGGCGAAAGAAGCAAGCCGCAGTTTTCGGCGGCGTTGCCTGTAGACTGCGTTCCCTCTCCAACACTGTCATTCCGGGGCCTCCTTGCTCGTCATTCCGGGGCGCACGAAGCGGCGCAGCCGCGTAGTGCGAACCCGGAATCTTGAGGTGTTTTGCTGAACATGCTGGGATTCCGGGGTCGCGTCCGGCTTACGCCGGCCACGCCCCCAGGCAAACCAATTGGTTTGCCTGGGAATGACGGGTGTGGGGCAGGAAGACGTCAAACATTTTTTCCTACCCCTCCTTGACAACATACCTATGAGGATTATTATCTCTCACGTCCTGCCCCACCGAGAGGGGCGATCGCGATCGTCACGTTCGCGGGGTGGGATGCGGTGGACGCCGGAGATGCGGCGTCACGCGGTTCATGGGGAACGTCTGTCTTCGGGCAGGACGGATCTGCGCCAGCACTGCCACTGGCAAGGAGACGGCCGGCCTTCGGATGGAAAGACCCTCTGAACAGTGTGACGGACGACCAAGTCAAAACGCGTTCGGCCTATTCGCTTGAGGCTCCCTTCCCATCGCCTTGGGACTTTAATTCGCGATCGGAGCGTTCGTCGAGGCAAAGTGCAAGCAACCGAAAAAACACCGCAGGCGGAACGTCGGGCAATCGCTCGTGCTTCCGAAAGTCCTGATGCATTACCCCATGCGGAAGACCGCATTCGCATCAGGCCCAAGGGTGCATCGGGCACCCGGCGTTCCGCACGCCCTCTCACAAGGGGGGCGAGGTGGGAATGCTCATAGCTCGGACGCGCAAGCGCCGCGAGAATGCGAACGCATGTTTTCAGGACAGTGGCTGTTTGAAATTTGAATCCTGCAATGATGCGCTGCCGCTATCGTTCATCACTCAGCGGTGGCTTGAACGTCAGCGGTGATTCCATCGCACGCTGCCTCGCGCGATCGACGGCCTGTGCAAAATCCTGCGCATCGAACCACGGCTGATCGCGCATCAACGCATCCAGATCCTCGTTCCAGATCTGCGACACCTCGATATCGAACTTCATATTGTGCTTCTGGCTGACAGCCTGAATTCCATAGCCGGTAACGGCCCATTGCTTGCCGAGCCAAAACACATCCCGATGCAGCACCACGTCTACGCCCAATCTCGTCCGGTATCGTACAGAGACGAAAAGAACCCCAACCTGATGAGGGTGAGGCTCTACTGAACCGGTCTAGTCCATCAAATTTTAGCAACATCGTCCAGCGTTGAGAACAACGCCGATCTAGATGCGACCATTCTCGTTCGGCGGCTGTGGATGCTGCGCCTTCTGCGCCCGTTCCGCATCGGCCTTGTTGGCCTCGTGGCGTCCGATCACGCACCCCGCAACGACGCCAACCTTGCCATGTCCTGCATAGTGGCCGGCGATTCCGCCAATGATCGCGCCTTTGATACAGCCTTTCGCCTCGGCCGCAACCGATGAAAACGCGAGACCCGCAACCGCAGTGCAAAGCAGCAATTTCTTCATGATAACTCTCCCGCGTGATCGACCTCGTACAAGTCGCCACCCCGCGTTTCGTTCCATCAGTTGAAATATCGCCGACTCACACTCGCATCCGATTCGTGCCATAGATGTCGCAAATTGCGTCCAGGGATGAAATCACCATGCCAGCACCCAAACCGCCTGCTTTCGAAACGCTGAGTCTGCATGCCGGCCAGCATCCGGACGCCATCACCGGCGCGCGGGCCGTGCCGATCTATCAAACCACGTCCTATGTGTTCCAGGACTCGGATCACGCTGCTGCGCTGTTCAATCTCGAACGCGCCGGCCACATCTATACGCGCATTTCAAATCCGACGACGGCGGTGCTGGAAGAGCGACTCGCCGCACTTGAGAACGGCGTCGGCGCGGTGTGCACCGCATCGGGCATGGCGGCGCTGCATCTCGCCATCGCCACATTGCTCAATGCCGGCGATCACATCGTGGCGTCGTCCTCGCTCTATGGCGGGACCATCAACTTGCTGGCCCACACGCTGCCGCGCTTCGGCATCACCACGAGTTTCGTCAAGCCGCGCGATCTCGACGCCTTCAAGGCGGCGATCAAGCCGAACACCAAACTGGTGATCGGCGAAACCATCGGCAATCCCGGCCTCGAAGTGCTCGACATACCCGCCGTCGCCGACATCGCCCACGCCGCAAAGATTCCGCTGCTGATCGACAACACCTTCGCGACGCCGTTCCTGTCGCGGCCGATCGAGCTCGGCGCGGACATCGTGATGAACTCGGCCACCAAATGGATCGGCGGCCACGGCATCGCCATCGGCGGCGTCATCGTCGACGGCGGCCGTTTCGACTGGCACGCCTCTGGCAAGTTCCCGCAACTGACCGAACCCTATGCCGGTTATCACGGCATCGTCTTCGACGAGCAGTTCGGCACTGCCGCCTTCATCATGCGCGCCCGTACGGAAGGATTGCGCGATTTCGGCGCGTGTCTCTCGCCGACCAATGCGTTCCAGCTGCTGCAAGGCGTCGAGACGCTGGGCATTCGCATGGAGCGCCATATGGCCAATACCCATGCGGTGCTGGCGGCGCTCACGGCCAACAAGGCGGTCGACTGGGTGCTGCATCCGTCGCTGGAGAACCATCCGGATTACGAACTCGCGAAACGCCTGCTGCCGCGCGGCGCCGGCTCCATCGTCTCGTTTGGTATCAAGGGCGGCCGCAATGCCGGCCGCAAGTTCATCGAAGCGCTGAAACTCACCAGCCATCTCGCCAATGTCGGCGACGCCAAGACACTGGTCATTCATCCCGGCAGTACCACGCATCAGCAGATGGACGCCGAGCAGCTCAAGGCCGCCGGCATCGGCGAGGAGCTGATCCGCCTCTCCATCGGCATCGAAGCCGCCGATGATATCATCGATGACCTCGCGCAGGCGCTGCGCATCTCGCAGAAGGGCTGAGCGATGCAACTCACCGTCAACGGTCACGAGACCTATATCGCGAATGGTGGCCGCGCATTCGATCCTTCCCTGCCAGTGGTCGTGATGATCCACGGCGCCGGCTTCGATCACTCGACCTGGGCGCTGCATACGCGCTGGTTTGCGCATCATGGCTTCGCCGTGCTGGCGCCGGATCTGCCCGGCCATGGTCGCTCACAAGGTGAAGCGCTCACGACCATCGCCGATCTCGCAGACTGGACCGCAGCATTGATCGAGGCAGCGGGCACAAAGACTGCGCGGCTGATCGGCCATTCCATGGGCTCGCTGATTGCGCTGGAGACCGCAGCGCGGCATCCCCGTAAAGTCACGCGCCTCGACCTGATGGGCACGGCAGGGACGATGACCGTCGGCCCGGATCTGTTGAAGGATGCCGAAGCCAATCAGCACTCCGCCATCGACATGGTGTCAATCTGGGGGCTCGGCTTTCGCGCCGAACTCGGCGGCAGTCTCGCGCCGGGGTTGTGGATGCATAGCGGCGCGCAGCGCGTGCTGGAAGCCACGAAGCCAGGCGTGCTGTTCGCCGATCTCAATGCCTGCAATACATACCAGAATGCGCTGACTGCTGCGGGCCAGCTTGATATCCCTGTCACGCTCATCCTTGGCGAGCGGGACATGATGACTCCCGCCAAGGCCGGCAAGACCCTGGCCGCTGCATTGAAAAACGCCCGCACGGTGATTCTGCCGGGTACGGGCCACATGATGATGGTCGAACGTCCCGACGACGTGCTCGCCGCGCTACAGCACGAGCAATAGAGTCTAGAAGTCTTCGATGACTGTTGCACCGCGCGGCGCGCTGTGCTTCCTGTCCTCTCAGTTATCGGTGCCTCCGCGAGGAGGTGAAACGGGAATGCGGTGCGGGGAGATATCCCCTATGCCGCGGCTGCCCCCGCAACTGTAAGCGGCCATTCCGGGTCCACAAAGCCACTGAATTTGCATCGCAGATTCGGGAAGGCGGACCGGGAGACCACCGCGAGCCAGGAGACCGGCCGGTAACGAGTTTCACACTCGTTCGACGGTGGGTCGACGGAAGGGGTTAAATGACTATCCGGAATTTGGCCGCAGGCACTGCGGCCGTTGTTGTTCTGTCCTGCTCTCACAGTGCTGCGCATGCGCAGTCCAGCGCCGAGCAGCTCTCTGAAATCGTAGTGACGGCGGACAGAACACCCGAACAACTCAATCGCACCGGCAGTTCGATCAGCGTCGTGTCCGGCGAGACCATTGCGACCAGCAATCCCGGCTCGCTGGTCGATGCGCTGCGTACCGTGCCCGGTCTCGACATCACCGAAAACGGCGGCCCCGGCGGCACAGCGAATGTGCGCCTGCGCGGCGGCAATACCGGCCAGACGCTGGTGATGATCGACGGCATCCGCGTCAACGATCCCACGGCGGCGTCCGGCGATTTCGAATTCGCCATGTTCACGCCTTCGGCGATGGAGCGCATCGAAGTCCTAAAGGGCCCGCAGAGCGCACTCTATGGATCAGACGCCATGGGCGGCGTGATCAATATCATTACCAAGAAGGGCTCGGGCCCTGCGCAAGTCAACGTGCGCACCGAAGCCGGCAGCTATGGCACTGTCATGACGCAGGGATCGCTGACCGGCTCCAACGGTCCGTGGTCCTATGCCTTCACCGGCGGCGGTCAGCACAGCAACGGTTTCTCGCGTTACGGTTATCGTATCCCTGCCCTCGAAGCACGTTTTCCGAATCTCGAAAACGACAGCTTCGATCGCGTCGGCGGCTCGGCGCGCATCGGCTACGATGCAGGCGAAGGCATCCGGCTTGAGTCAGGCATCGTCCATTCGTTCACGCGCTCGGCCTATGATGCAGCAACGGGAACGCTTCCGGATACGCCGTCAGCGGCGACGCGTCTGCTGCAAACCGTCTATGGACGCGTCGGCATCGATTCATTCGGTGGCATTCTGACTCACAATGTCACCGTGTCGAATACGCACACCGAGCGGATGTTTGACGACGTCAGCTATCGCACCAACAGGTTGCCGGCAAACACCACCGAGAAAATCTCCGATTATGTCGGCAACAGTCTCGGCGCCGAATATCAGGCGACCCTGAAGCTCGGCGCATTCGGCTCCCTCGTCTATGGTGCCAAGACACAGACCGAGACCGCGCAGACCTACAGCACGAATATCTCGCCTGTTGCCGGCCCATTGACGCCGCTGCTAGCCAAACAGCAGGACACCAACTCGATCTTCGCTTTGTGGTCTGTGCCGATCGGTGAACGGCTCAACGTCACGCTCGGCGGCCGGGTCGATGACGTCGTCGACGTTGCCCGCTTCGAGACCTGGCGCGCTACGGCTGCCTACAACATTACAGAAACCGGCACCAAATTCCGCGCCAGCGCTGGCACCGGCGCAAAAGCGCCGACGCTGTTTCAGCTTTACGACACGACCTACGGCAGCAGAAACCTGACGCCGGAAACCAATTTCGGCTATGACGCGGGTATCGACCAGAGCCTCTTCAACGGCCGCGTCGTGCTGTCGGTCACAGGCTTTTCCACCGATTACAGCAATCTGATCAACTTTGTCTCCGATGCGTCCCGCCCGCTCGGCTATTACGTCAACGTCGCCCGCGCCGAGACCAGCGGTCTCGAAGTCGGCGGCAATGTCGATGTCATTCCGGGCTGGGTGAAATTCAACGTAGCCTACACTTACCTTCACGCACAGGATCTCGGCACCGACACCGTGCTGGCACGTCGTCCCAAGAACTTCGCCCGCTTCGCACTCACCATCACGCCCACCGACAAGTGGATGATCGAGCCACGCGTAACCACGGTGTCGAAGCGCTTCAGCAGTGCCAATCAGGTCGGTCAGGTCGATGCCTATACCCGCGTCGATCTCTATACCGAGTACAAGATCGATGCGAACTGGAAGGTCTTCGCCCGCGGCGAGAACATCCTGAATGAGCATTATCAGGAAGTGCTGAACTTCGGCACCACGGGGCCTGCGGCTTACGCAGGCTTCAACGCCACATGGTAACCGCAGCGCCAGCAGCACAACGCCGAACGATCGCGACCATCGCGCTCGTCGGTCTCGCCACGCTGCTGGCACTCGGCTCGCTCGGCACCGGACCTGTCAAACTCTCGCCGCTGACGGTGCTCGATGCACTGTTCGGCGGCGGCAGCGACGTGCATCAGATCATCGTGCGTGAAATCCGCCTGCCACGCGCGATCCTGGCGCTGGCGATCGGCGCGATCCTCGGCCTGTCCGGCGCAGCACTGCAGGGCTTGCTGCGCAATCCCCTCGCCTCGCCGTCGCTGTTCGGCGCGCCGCAGTCCGCCGCCTTCGGCGCCGTGTTGATGATCTCGCTGGGTCTTGCCGACGTCCGCTCATGGGCGCTGCCGGTGGCCGGCATCACCATGGCGTTCCTATCGGTCTTCGTGCTGCTTGGCATCGCCGGCCGCAATGCCGGCCTGCTGCTGCTGATCCTTGCAGGTCTCGCGATCTCCAGCCTTGCTGGCGCAGCAACGGCGTTGGTGATGAACCTGTCGCCCAATCCCTTCGCCGCACTCGAAATCGCGTTCTGGCTGCTCGGCTCGCTGGAAGACCGCAGCTTCCGCCATGTCACGCTGGCGCTGCCGTTTATTATCGCCGGCGCCATCATCTTGATGAGCCAGCGCTCGGCTTTCCGTGCGCTCAGCCTCGGCGAAGAAGCCGCCCAAAGCCTTGGCGTCAATGTGAGCCGGCTACGGCTGCTGGTGATCCTCGGCGTCGCGCTCGGCGTCGGCGGCGCGGTCGCCGTCACCGGCACCATAGGCTTCATCGGCCTCATTGCGCCGCATCTGATGCGCCCGATCATCGGCCACGATCCCGCACGCTTGCTGATCCCGAGCGCGCTGACCGGCTCGGCCCTGCTGCTCGCGGCCGATATCGCCGTGCGCCTCATACCATCGACGACCGATATCAAGGTCGGCGTCCTGACGTCGATCATCGGCGTGCCGTTCTTCCTCTATCTCATCATGCGCGAGCGCCGCGCGCTGGGCGGAGGCGTCGCATGAGCGATCAGGCGCTGCTCACCGCAGGCAATCTGAGCGTCGCCCTATCCGGCCGCCAGGTGCTGCACGACGTCTCGCTCTCGCTGCACGCCAGGCATCTCGTCGCTCTGGTCGGGCCGAACGGCGCCGGAAAGACGACGCTGCTGCGCGCGCTCGCAGGATTGCAGTCGTCCACCGGCGCGATCCATGTCGCCGGCGATACACTGGCGTCCTTATCGCTCCGCGAGCGCGCTAAGCGCTTCGGTTATCTGCCGCAAGGCCATGTCGTGCATTGGCCGCTCGACGTGAAGGACGTCGTCGCCCTCGGCCGCTATCCGCATGGCGCGACCGATCCGGCGCGGCTGACATCGTCGGACAAGGCTGCGGTCGAACGCGCGATGCGGGCCACCGACATCGTCGCCTTTGCCGATCGCCGCGTGACTGAGCTTTCGGGTGGCGAGCGCAGCCGCGTCGCATTGGCCCGCGTTCTCGCCGTCGAGGCACCCATCGTGCTGGCGGATGAACCGACCGCATCGCTCGATCCGCGCTACCAGATCGACGTCATGACAAATCTGCGCGATGTCGCGAACAGCGGCGTGCTGGTGATCGTGGTGACGCACGATCTCGGCCTCGCAGCACGCTTTGCCGATACGGTGCTGGTGATGTCCGACGGACGCCTCGCGGCCCAAGGCGCGCCGCAACAGGCGCTGTCCGATGACATCGTCGCCAATGTGTTCCGCATCAGCGCCTATCGCGCCGAACACCGAAACGAAACGATTATCCTGCCTTGGGCGGGAGTCTGAACGATGTGGCGGCTATTTCGCCAGCGCAGCAGCAAGCCGGCTCAGCGCAGCCGCATCGGGCGGCAAGCCGAAGCGCAGCAGCTCATGGCTCCAGTCGAAGTGGCGACACCAGATCTGCTGCCGGGCCAATGCGGCATGCCATTTCAAGGCGTCGGCATGTCGCGCCAACCTGTACAGCGGCGTGCCACCGACAATCTCGAAACCGGCGTTGGACAAAACCTTGTCGAGCTTGATAGCCTGAGCGACCAGCGCGACGCGGGTCTGTGTGGCCCAGCGCTCGTCACGCAAGGCGGCCGCGCCGATGACCTGCGCCGGACCGGAACAGGCCCATGGACCGACAGCCGTCGCGATACGCTGCGCGATCAGTGGAGCAGCGAGCGCAAAGCCGAGACGCAGACCCGCAAGACCGTAGAATTTTCCGAAGGAGCGCAGGATCACCACTGGCAGTGTCGCGCACAGGCCGACAGCGCCGATCGCGGGATCGACATCGGCGAAGGCCTCATCGATCACCAGCCAGCCTCCGCGCCGTTGCAGGATCGCCGCAACATCGGCGAGTTCATCGCGCTTGGCGATCCGCCCATCGGGATTGTTGGGATTGACGATCACCACATGCTTGGCATGATCAGGCAATGCGCTGAGGCTGCCGATCACGCCAACCTCATGTCCGCCGGCACGCCAAGCCGCGACATGCTCGTTATAGGTCGGCCCAACGACGGCAACGGCTCCGGGCGCGGCGAGATGCGGCAGCCACTGGATCAGAGCTTGCGTACCGGCAGCGGCAACGACATCGACGTTATCGGGCACGTGGTAAGCGCTGCGCGCAGCGGACAGCAGCGACTTTTCGTTGGCGCGGGTTGGCAGGCGCTCCCAAAGATGGCTCGGCAGGTTGACAGGAAGCGGCCACGACCATGGATTGATCCCGGTCGAGAGATCGAGCCATTGATCGGGCGCGCCGCCGAATTCGGCCATCGCCTGCGTGAGATCGCCACCATGTTTCATGCCTGTGTCATGCCATCATATCGGGCAAAGCGCGAGAGGCTTTGGCCGCTCGCGGCTACGGCACTCGCGTTGCTCGCATACGCGCCGCTGCAGGCCAGTGCAGCGGATCTGCCGCGTATCGCTTCGATCAATCTCTGCACCGATCAACTGCTCGTCACCCTCGCCGATCCCGAGCAGATTTTGGGCCTCAGCCCCTATGCGCGCGATCCGTTCCGCTCATGGGATAAGGACAAGGCTAAGGCGTTCCGCCTGCTGTCCGGCGAGGCCGAGGACGTGCTGGCGCTGAAGCCGGATGTCGTCGTCGCAGGCCGCTTCACCAAGCGCGCGACCCGTGAACTCCTGAAGGACAAGGGACTGAAGGTCACCGAATTCGATCCCGCCCGCTCGCTCGACGATGTCAAGAAACAGCTCCGCCAGATGGGCGCGCTGGTCAAGCATCCGGAGCGTGCTGAAGCCGAAATAGCGAAACTGGATACTGCAATCGCGCAGGCCCATGCCGCCGTACAGCGCAAGCCGTTGCGCGTGCTGGCGGTGTCGCGGCGCGGCTGGGTGTCCGGCGGCGAAAATCTGACCACGTCGTTGCTATCAGCGGTCGGGCTGCGCAATGCCGGCGGCGAGCTCGGCCTCAAGGCTGGCGGCTTCGCCTCCTTGGAGGCGATCGTCACACTGAGGCCCGATCTGCTGCTGGTCACCGACAATACCGATTTCGCCGAAGACGAAGGCCGCGCCTTCCTGCTGCATCCCGCACTGGAGAAATTCTATCCGGCATCGAAGCGACTGGTGCTGCCCGAGCGCCTCACCGCCTGCGGCGGTCCGACCATGGTCGAGGCGCTTGATCGACTGACTACCGAAATCAGTCGCCTGGCGCCCTGATGCTGGTGCATGGCGACGCGCTCCTGCTGGTGGTCGCGGCGCTGCTGCTCGATGCCGTGATCGGCGATCCCGACTGGCTGTGGCGACGCGCACCGCATCCCGTGGTCTGGATCGGCAACGGCATCGGCTGGCTGGAACGCCGGCTCAACCCTGAGAGCTGGTCGCGCCGGCAGCGCAAGCTGGCCGGTGTCGTCACCGTCATCGCGCTGGTCAGTGTCGCAATGCTTGTCGGCGGACTGCTTGCCGATCTCCTCAACGACAACTGGATCGGCTTTGCAATCGAAGCCCTGATTGCCTCGACGCTGATCGCCCAACGCAGCCTGTATCAGCATGTGGCCCGCGTGCACCGCGCTTTCACCGAGGGCGGATTGCCCGCAGCACGCCAGGCCGTCGCGATGATCGTCGGGCGCGATCCTGAACAACTCGACGAAGCCGGCGTATCGCGCGCGGCGATCGAATCCACCGCCGAAAATTTCTCCGACGGCATTGTCGCGCCGGTGTTCTGGCTGGCATTGCTCGGATTGCCCGGCCTGATCGCCTACAAGGCCATCAACACGGCCGACTCCATGATCGGTCATCGCAGCGTGCGGTATCAGGATTTCGGCTGGGCGGCCGCCCGACTCGACGATCTCGTCAATCTGATCCCGGCGCGCTTGTCGGGAGTATTGGTCGCGCTCGCTGCGCCGGTCGCACGCGGATCAATCATCTCGTCATTGAAGATCATGTTGCGCGACGCTTCCAAGCATCGTTCGCCCAATGCCGGCTGGCCGGAAAGTGCCATGGCTGGCGCGCTCGGGATCGCAATAGCTGGACCCCGCGTCTATGCCGAGGGCGCTGTCAACGATCCCTATCTCAATGCCGAAGGCCGAACCGCAGCGCCTGACGACATCGGCCGGGCACTTCGCGTGTTCGTCGCAGCCTGCGTCTTGCAGGCGGCGATCTATGCTGCGTTGGCGCTGCTGCTGTGACGGCTGCGGGCAATCTCGATCAGCCGATCGATATCGAGATGCTTTTCGCAATGGTCAGCGAGCGCATCGAGCGCGGCTTCAATCTGCGCATCATAGGCCAGAGACGAGGCAATGCCGAGATTGGCCAGCCATGCCTTGCGGAACGCATCGCCGGTGAACAAGCCATGGACATAAGTGCCCTGCACCCGTCCATCGACTGACGCAGCACCATCAGGTCGTCCATCGATCATCAGCAGCGGCCGCGCGCAGTCGTCACCCTCGCTGCGACCGAGATGAATTTCGTAGCCTTCGATTGCGGCGCCAGTCGCACAATGCGTTCCTGCCACCAGCGTGGTGGACTTGTCGGCGCTCATCAGCGTCGCGATATCGAGCAGGCCGAGGCCATCGACGGTGCCCGCTGAACCATCGACGCCATCGGGATCGGCGATCGTACGGCCGAGCATCTGGTAGCCTCCGCACAGGCCGAGCACATGACCACCGCGGCGCACATGCGCCTTGATGTCGATGTCCCAGCCCTGCGCACGCAGGAAGGCGAGATCGCCGATGGTAGATTTACTGCCGGGAATGATGATCACGTCGGCATTGCCCGGAATGGCTTCGCCCGGCCTGATGAAGACAAGCTTCGCGCCGGGCTCCATGCCCAGCGGATCGAGATCGTCGAAATTGGCGATCCGCGCCAGCACCGGCACCGCGATGATACGCGTCGATGACGAGGCGTGAGTGCGGTCGAGATCGACGGCGTCTTCGGCCGGCAGGAACGCAGCCTGCGGCAGCCATGGCAACACGCCGATGGATGGCCAGCCCGTCAGCCGCGTGATCGCCGTGAGGCCGTTGTCGAACAGGCCGGGATCGCCGCGAAACTTGTTGACGATGAAGCCGTGGATGCGCGCGCGTTCTTCCGGCTCCAGCACCAGATGCGTGCCGGCGAGGCTCGCAATGACGCCGCCGCGATCGATATCGCCAGCGAGCACGACGGGAATATTGGCTGCAGCAGCAAAGCCCATATTGGCGATGTCGCCGGCGCGCAGATTGATCTCGGCCGGGCTGCCGGCGCCCTCGATGAGAACGATGTCCGCCTGATCGGCGAGCAGCGAAAAACTTTCGAGCACCGCGGGCAGCAATGCGGCCTTCTTCTCCAGATAGTTCTTCGCCCGCAGCGTGCCCCAGCGGTTGCCTTGCACGATCACCTGCGCGCCGGTATCCGTCTCAGGCTTCAGCAGTACCGGATTCATATGTACGGACGGAGAAAGTTTCGCAGCCCGCGCCTGCACCGCCTGCGCACGACCAATCTCGCCGCCCTCGACCGCGACAGCGGCATTGTTCGACATGTTCTGCGGCTTGAACGGCGCCACCTTCAACCCACGCCGTACCAATGCCCGCGCCAGCCCAGCGACGATCGTCGACTTCCCGGCATTGGAGCCGGTCGCCTGGATCATCAGCGCGGGCGTATTCAGGTTCATCAGAACTCGATGCCCTTCTGGCCCTTGATGCCAGCGCGGAACGGATGCTTGATCAGCGTCATCTCGGTGACCAGATCGGCCATCTCGATCAGCTCGGGCTTGGCGTTCCGGCCAGTGATCACCACGTGCTTGTCGGCCGGTTTCTCGTCGCGCAGGAAGGTCAGCACCTCGTTGAGATCGAGATAGTCGTAGCGCAGCACGATATTGAGTTCGTCGAGCAGCACCAGGCGATGACGGTCATCGCGGATCATTTCCTTGGCGCGTTCCCAGCCGGCGGTCGCTGCAGCAATGTCGCGCTCGCGGTCCTGGGTGATCCAGGTGAAGCCTTCGCCCATGATGTGCAGCGTCACCAGATCGGGAAAGGTCTTCAGCAGACGGGCTTCGCCCGTGTCCCATTCCGGCGACTTGGTAAATTGGACGATACCGACCGGATAGCCGTGACCGATATGGCGGAACACCATGCCGAGCGCTGCAGAAGTCTTGCCCTTGCCGGTACCGGTGTGAACGATCAAGAGGCCCTTCTCGCCGACCTTGGTCGCCATGATTTTGTCCTTGGCGGCCTTGTGCTTGGCCGCCTTGATCTTGTGGCGGGCATTTTCTTCATCGTCGTGGGCGAGTTCGGTCATGCGATTTCCTTTGCGATCTCTTTGTGTGCCTGCGGCAGAAGTTCGGCGATCAGATCGGCAGCGCGATTGGAACGTGGCGTCCACAGGCCCCTGCGCATCGCTTCCGCAAAGCGCGCAGCCGTCTCGCGCAGCGCCGCGGGATTGGCAGATGCCATGAAGCAGCGAACTTCGTCATTTTCCAAATAGGAGACGAACAGCTGATCGAAATGGTGATTGGCGACCGCATTGGTGGAGGCCGCGAAACCGAACAGATAATCAACCGTGGCCGCGATCTCGAATGCGCCTTTGTAGCCATGACGCATCACGCCGGCGATCCATTTCGGATTGGCGCCGCGGCCGCGCACCACGCGCGAGATCTCATGCGCCAGCGGCCGGGCAATCGGCGCTTCGGGGCGCGACGTATCGATATGGGCGATGCGCGGCGCCGAGCCACGCAGCGTCTGCACCGTCGCCGCGAGGCCGCCGATGAACTGGTAATAGTCGTCGGAATCCAGAATGTCGTGCTCGCGATTGTCCTGCGCCTGCGCGACGAGATCGACGCCCCTCAGCCGTTCGGCGAATTCGCCTCGCGCGTTCTCGCCATCGGTTCCACCGCCATAGGCATAGCCGCCCCAATCGAGATAGACCTCGGAAATGTCGGCACGATTACTCCAGCCGCCCTCATCCATCAGCGCCTGCAGGCCCGCACCATAAGCTCCAGGCTTGGAGCCGAACACACGGCGCGTCGCCTGTCGCCGTGCGATCTCGCAGGTCATGCCACCGGCTTCGAGCGTGCGGGCACGCGCGCGGACATTGGCGGCAATAGGATTGGCGTCGTCGGGTTCGTCGAGTTCGGCCACGGCACTCACGGCGGAGCCGATGATGTCCATCTGGGTCGGGAACGCATCGCGGAACAGGCCGGAGACACGGAAGGTCACATCCACGCGTGGGCGCTTCAACTCAGACAGCGGCGTAATGGCAAAGCCGGTGACACGGCCGGAGGTTTCCTCCCACAGCGGGCGCGCGCCAATCAGCGCCAATGCCTGCGCGACATCGTCACCGCCGGTGCGCATATTGGCGGTGCCCCAGGCCGACAGCGCGATCGCGCGCGGCCATTCGCCGGCCTCCTGCCAATAGCTCTCGACCAGCCGTTCGGCCGCCAGTTGCCCGATGCGCCAGGCGGATGGCGTTGGCACGGCGCGAACGTCGACGGCGAAAAAATTGCGCCCGGTCGGCAGCACATCGGGGCGTCCACGCGTCGGCGCGCCAGATGGACCGGGCCGCACGAACTGACCGTCGAGTCCTCCGAGGAATGCGGCCGTCTCCGCGCCACCGCAAGCATCGATGGCGGGTCGCAGTTTCGCATTGATCCAGTGAAGTACATCGGTGGCGCGCGTCCAGGTGGGATCGCAAGGCAGATCGCCGGAGACAAGTTGCAGCGCCAGCCCTTCGATTCGTTCGACGGTGTCACCTGTGGTGCGCCACACTGCATCGCTGACATCGGCAAGAACGCCGGGGCGCGGGCCGAGATAGTCATCGGCCATATCACGGGTGAGCGGATCGAACGCACCAAGCCCGAGATCGGCAGCCAATGCGCGATGCAGTGACGCATCCTGCGGCTTGATATCGGAGCGTGGCAGGCGCGCGATGGACACCAGGAGATCATTGCGCTGGGCGTCCTCGGGTACGCGGCCAAAGATGTGCAGTCCGTCGCGGATCTGCATTTCCTTGAGATCGCAGAGATGCGCATCGAGCGCGCGCAGCGCCTCGCCCGTCGGCGTGTCGCGGGTGACATTGACGTCGGCATCAATCTGCTGCGCGCGGGCGAGCGACAGGATGTCTTCGGCGATCACGGCAGCGCGCTTGGGATCGAGATCGGTCGCCATGGCATATTCGTCGACCAGATTCTCCAGCCGCGCCAGATCGTCGTGCAATTCGGCCCGCGTCATCGGTGGTGTCAGGTGATCGATGATCACGGCGGAGGTGCGGCGCTTGGCCTGAATACCCTCGCCGGGATCATTGACGATGAACGGATAAAGATGCGGCAGCGGACCGAGTACGGCATCGGGCAGACAATCGGCTGACAGACCGGCGCTTTTCCCCGGCAGCCATTCGAGATTGCCGTGCTTGCCGAGATGCACCACTGCATGGCTATCGAAGTCGCGGCGCAGCCAGAGATAAAAGGCGAGATAGTGATGCGGCGGCACCAGATCGGGATCGTGATAGGTGCTCTTGGGATCGATATTGTAGCCGCGCGCTGGCTGCACGCCGACGGTGATGTTGCCGAAGCGATGCAGGCCGAGGCGGAAGGCGCCATCGACGACATGCGGATCGTTCTCAGCTTTGCCCCAGCGTGACTCAATAGCCAGCCGCACATTGGTCGGCAGCGTCGCAAAGGCCGCGTGATAGTCAGCCAGCGGCCACGTCACGCCACCGCTTCGCTCGGCGCGACCGGCAAGCGCATTCGTTGGACCTTGTTGCAACAGCTGCATCATGGCGGTCGTCGTGTCAGGTGCGTCACCAGTGCCGTAGCCGGCTTCGCACATCGCGGCGATCACATCGATCAGGCTCTGCGGCGTATCGAGGCCGACGCCATTGGCGAGACGACCATCGCGATTTGGATAGTTCGCAAGGATCAGCGCGACGCGACGTTCGCACGCCGCAGCGCGGCGCAAGCGCACCCAGGCGCGCGCCAGATCAGCGGTCGCATCAATCCGATCCTGCACCGGCTGCAGTGTCGTCGGCGCGAAGCCGCCGTCACTGGTGCCGCGTTCCTTGAAAGCGATGGCATTGGCGAAGATGCGCCCATCGACTTCCGGCAACACCACATGCATCGCCAGATCGCGCGGCGTCAGGCCGCGAGTAGAGGCTTCCCAGCTGGCGCGTGAAATGCCGGCCTGCGCGACCTGCAGAATCGGACAGCCTGACGCCGACAACACGCCGGCATCGTCATGCGCGGTCGCAGTGGCGAAGGCCGTCGCGTTAATGATGATATCGGGCGGATAGGCCGCAAGCGCGGCGCGCAGGAAAGCCGCGGAGCGCTCATCCTTCAGGCTCGTGACGTAGAGACAGGCCGCATTGAGGCCGCGCGCGTCGAGCGACCGACGCAATGCATCGATTGCCGCAGTATCGCCGCCGGCCACCAGCGCGCGGTAGAAGATCACGATCGCATTCGGCCGGTTATCCCCCGCGGGTTCACCCGGCCAAAAGCCGGCCGAAGGCATCGGCCGCGCAACAGGCGGCTCCTCACCATGGCCGATCAGATGTGCGGCATAGCGCAGTGCCAGCTGCGCGTTGTCGACGCCGCCCTCGCTGCAATAGCGCCACAACGCATGGGTGTCGTCGCTGCTGACCGTGCCGCGCGCGGCCAGCTCGGCATTCCAGTCCATCTCGCCGGGCAGGCAGGCGAACTTGCTACCGCGGCTTAGCGCATCGCTGCGCAGGCTCTCGACGCCATGCGGCCAATAGCTGATACCCCCGAGCATGCGCAGCACCACGATCTTCGCCCTGGCCAGCGTACGCTCGACATAGAGATCGACCGACGCGGGATGACCGAGCGCCAGCATGTTGGTAAACCGCACGCTGGGGAAATCGCCCGGCAGTGTCGCATGCGCCGCATTGAACGCCGCCAGATCGCTATCCGCCGCTGACAGCACGACGATATCGGCGGTGTCCTGCCCGAGATCGCGGGCGACGTCGCCGTCATCAATACTGCCGGAGGTGTCGAGCTTCAGATGCATGCGGGTGAACCTGCGTTACCCGGCGAGTGCCTTTCGCACGGCGTCGCCGTCGAATCCCTTGAGGCCGATGACTACGAGGTGCTCGGCCTGCGCCACATCCGGCCGGGCGAAGGCGAGATCGACGCGGGCGCCGACGGCCTGCACGACGATCGGAGCGGATTTATCGGCGATGCGGGCATGGCCTTTCACGCGCAGCACGCCGTCGAGGCCAAGCGCGTCGCTGATGCGCGCACGCATCGCGTCGATGCTGGCCGCAGCGGCGGGTTTGACGACGATGCTGTCGAAATCGTCATGGTCGTGTTCTTCTTCCTCGCCGTGATGACCGACGCGGGCAGCCATGTCATCCTCGGCCGCGGCGTTAAGGCCGATCAGCACCGACGGCGCGAGATCGCCCTTGGAGCGCACGATGCTCACACCCGGACGCAGCACGGCCTTGAGCTTGGCTTCGATCTCGGCGAGCTTTTCCGGGGTGACGAGATCGCTCTTCGAGAGAACCACAAGGTCGGCGCAAGCGAGCTGGTCCTCGAACACTTCCTCGATCGGATCGTCGTGCCCGATACCCTCGTCCCTGGCGCGTTGCTCGGCAACGGCATCCTCATCGAGTGTGACGCGGCCCTCGGACAGCGCCAGCGCATCGACAATGGTGACGACGCCATCGACGGTGGCGCGGGTCTTCACCGCCGGCCAGGCAAAGGCCTTCAACAGCGGCTGCGGCAGCGCGAGGCCGGAGGTCTCGATGACGATGGCGTCGAGCGGGCGTTCACGGGACAGCAGCTTATCCATGGTCGGCACGAAATCGTCAGCGACCGTGCAGCAGATGCAGCCATTGGTGAGTTCTACGATATCGCCGGGCGCACAGGCCTTTGCCGCGCATTCCTCGACCAGACCGCCATCGAAACCGGCATCGCCGAACTCATTGACGATCACGGCGATGCGGCGGCCATCGGCCTGGGTCAGCAGCGAGCGCAGCAGCGTGGTCTTGCCGGCGCCGAGAAATCCGGTGAGGACGGTGACGGGAACGCGGGACATTCAATTCTCCTGGGAACGCTTGAGCCAGAGCGGAAGCCCGGCGGCAACGAAAGCAACATTCGGCACGGCGGCCGCGATGATCTGGTTGAGGCGGCCCTGCGCATCGCGAAACGCGCGGCCGAGCGGTGTCTCCGGCACGAGGCCGAGGCCAACTTCGTTGGACACGAACACGATCGGATAGCGCGAGACATCGAGGAAGCGCACGAGGCGCTTCGCTTCAATCTCTGGATCGCGCTCGGCCAACATCAGGTTCGACAGCCACAGTGTCAGGCAATCCACCAGCACGACGCGCCCGACCGTCGCCTCGCGCGTCAGCGCATCGACCAGCGCCAGCGGCTCTTCCACGGTGATCCAGCCTTCGCCGCGCTGCTTGCGATGCTGCGCGATGCGGGCATGCATCTCGTCGTCACCGGCCGTTGCAGTCGCAAGATAGACTTTGGTCAGGCCGATGCCATCGACCAGCTTTTCGGCGAAGGACGACTTGCCCGAGCGCGCACCACCCAGCACCAACGTGGTAGAGGTCGCGGTCATTTCGGCGCACGCCCATCTTCAGGCGACCAACGCATCGGCGGCACACGCGCGACCATGCCCTTGCGCAGCACCTCGGCGCGCTCGCGCCATGGCACCAGGCCGTAGTCGGCCTTCTGATAGGACTCCACGAAAGACACCAGCGCCGCGCTGCCGCTATCGGTCTGCAGATCGCCGAACAGGAACGTGTAGCCATCAGGGCTCGTCACCGCGACGGTTGCTGGCCGCTTGCAGACGCTGAGACACTGCACCGGACGCACCATCACGGCGGCATCGCCATCGCCGAGCGCGGCCTTCACCGCATCGAACATGTCCGGCCCGACGATCGTGCCAGTTTCGGCGGCCTTGCAGCTGATGCACACGCTCACGACAACGGGACCAGCCGGCACGGGGCGCGGCGGTTCGACCGAAATTTGTTCGCCAGAGATATCGGCGCTGTCGTGATCCATCACATGCTCAGTTCATGCCCTCGCGGGCCTACGAGCTTTGTTGGATCGCGCCGACAGCATGGCCGTCGGTTCGCTCCCGTCCGGTGCACCCCGCCCCGACGACGCCTCCAAAGCACAGTTCGTGATGGCAGGTCTCCTGGCTTGCGAGTCACAGCCTGTTGCCGCCTTCCCAAGAATTCTGAAGAATTCCCAGTGGCACCGGCGCGGGCTCGTCGCTTACAGTTGCGGGGGCAGCGCCGGCCTCAAACCGGCTTCCCTATTCACCTTCCACGCGGAAGGACCATCGTAAAAGACGCTATCTGCCAGGTGCGCCGGGGTCAACCGCGCCGACGGACTGTCGCCCGGACCTGTTGACCTTGCAGGTCGTCTTGCGTCAGTTAGGCCGCGAAAAGGAACCCTATGTCCGCCTATTCCCAGCCCTTGTGGCAGCCGCCCGCCATTGCGCCTGTTGACCCGCAGATCGCGGCAGGAATCCGCGCCGCCATCGACGGCAAGGCCAAGCCGCTGGGATCGCTCGGACGAATCGAGGAGCTGGCATTGCAACTCGGCATGATCCGGCATCCAGGCGAACCGCGCGGTGACAATGCCGTGCTGCTGGTCTTCGCCGGAGATCACGGACTCGTAGCCGAAGGCGTGTCGCAATATCCGTCGGCGGTCACGGTCGCGATGGTGATGACCTATCTGGCCGGCCGCGCCACGGCCAATGCTTTCGCCGCGGCCAATGACATCGGTGTGCGCGTGATCGACATCGGCGTCGCTGCGGAACTGCCCGTCCATCCGAAGCTGATCGACGCCAAGGTTCGCATGGGCACAGCCAACGCTGCGCGCGAACCCGCGATGACGGCAGAGCAAGCGGCGGATGCGCTGACGCGCGGCTTCAGAATCGCCGTCGGTGAGATCAAGGCCGGCGCAGACATCATCGCGCTCGGCGAGATGGGAATTGGCAACACGGCCTCCTCGGCACTGGTGGTTCATCGACTCGCACCGGCACCCCTGGATGATTGTATCGGCGTTGGCGCCGGGCAGGATGATGCCGGCATGGCGCGCAAGCGCGCGGCGATCACGAAGGCGGCAGCGCGCAGCGACGCAACTGCGCCACTGGATGTGCTGGCCCAATTCGGCGGATTGGAAATCGCAGGCATGGCCGGAGCGATCCTCGGCGCAGCTTCGCAACGGCGGCCGGTGATCATCGACGGCTTCATCTCCAGCGCCGCGGCACTGCTCGCCGTTCGTCTGTGCCCGGCTGCACGCGGCTACTGCGTCTTCGCACATCGTTCGGCTGAACGCGGCCACGACATGGTGCTCAATGCGCTCGATGCCCAGCCGCTACTCGATCTCGGCTTGCGGCTCGGTGAAGGCACCGGCGCGCTGCTTGCGGTGCCGCTGGTCCGTGCTGCCGCGCGCATGCTGACCGACGTTGCGAGCCTCGACGACGTGCTGGCCGGAAAGATCTAGATGAGGCTGGATCCGCATCTTTTGAATGCGATCCGTTTCCTGACGGTGCTGCCGGTACCGGCAACTGGCGACGCGCAGGATGCTGACTGGCTTGCGCGTGCAATGAAGTATTTTCCGATGGTCGGCGCCGGCATCGGTGCTGCATCCGCAATCGTGTTTCTCGTTGCCGGCGAATTCTGGTCACCGCTGATTTCCGCCCTGCTGGCAATCACGGCAAGCATCGCTCTGACCAGCGCGCTGCATGAAGACGGCCTTGCCGATACGGCCGACAGTTTCGGCGGAGGCTGGACCGTCGAGAAGCGCCTCGCGATCATGAAGGACAGCCGCATCGGCACTTACGGGGCGCTGGCACTCGGCCTCGGCGTGGCGCTGCGCATCGCGGCGCTCGCCATATTGCCGCTGTGGGCAGGTGCGGCAGCGCTGATCGCCGTCCACGCCGCAGCGCGCGCCATGCCGGCCTTCGTGATGAACCGCCTGCCCTATAGCGGCGATACCAGTGCGATGAAGGTCACTTACGCCGAGGCGCCCGTGCGATTTAAGGAATCGTTGTTTGCACTTGGTGTGGTTGTGCTTGCAGCAATCCCGCTTGCGCTCGTCTCGGTCGCATCGCTTTTTGCGGGTCTTCTGCTCGGCGCAGCGCTCGCCGCACTGCTCGCACTCTGGTCGCGTCGCCTGATCGGTGGTTACACCGGCGACGTGCTCGGTGCCGTCGAGCAACTCTTCGAGATCGGATTTCTTCTCGGCGTTGCGGTCCTGATCAGATAGGCCAGTTCAACGGCAATCGATAAGGCTCACCTTCAAAAGCGTCCGCACCGCGGCCGATGCGTGCGATGGCTTCGACCATGCGGCCGTCGCGACCAAGCTGTTCGTCGGCCAATTGCACCATCAATTTGTTCGGCGTCACATAAGGCGAACGTTTGCGTAGTTCATCTGCAATCGCCGTCTCATAGCCAGGATTGCGATCGCAGGCGATGGCGTAAGCGGCGGCGCTGGAACGGCTGATACCGGCCCAGCAGTGAATGAGCATCGGGCGGTCAGCGATGCTGCCGCGGCCGAATTGAAGAATGGCATCCACGACGTCGGCATCGGGCGCGATCAGGTCCGGCGTTGCTTCGACGATATCGTGAAAGGTCAGCTCCACATGCCGCTCACGCGCCAACCCGCTCCAGTCGCGCTCGCTCGCGGCGGGCGACAGAAGGGTCAGCAGATCGAAGGACGGCAGTGAGTTTGCCACAGCAGCAAGGCCTCCGAGCGAGCTCACATAGATCATTCGAACACCCTGCTCGCTGTTGTCATGTTCTTCCTCTCACCCACGGCGAATGGACCTTCTTCAACCTCATGCCGCTGCGATGTCGCTGACGCAAGGTCGGTTTCTTAATACCACCCCCGACCTTTTCGCACCTGCACCATCGCAAACAGAAGAAAATACACCAATCAGAACAATTGGTTACTCGCTCGAACTTTAGACAACCGAGGCAGGCCAATCTTAAAGAAGTTGCGATAGGTATCTAACTTACCAGTGCAGAGTCCAGGACGGTACGATGCTGAACTACTTCGAAATGGCGGCATCACAAATCGGAACGATCTTCCGCGTGCCGCGCGAAAACCCCGAACTGGTGGAAGCGAAACTCGCTGCCTTCACCCGTCAGGTGCCGATGATGTATGCGCTGGTGGTCGTCAACACGACGGCACTTGCGATCACCTTTTATGGTACTGCGCCACATCTGCTTACCGTCTATCTCCCTGCTGCATTCGATGCAATCTGTGTGATCCGGATACTGAGCTGGCTGAGAGCGCGGAACACCACGCTGTCACTCAATCAGGCCGTCGAGAAGCTCACCGGCTCGATCATCTTTGCAGGCATTCTCGGCGTCGCGTTCACTGCCTGGAGCCTCAGCCTGTTTCCCTATGGCGACGCCTATAGCAAAAGCCACGTTGCGTTCTTTATGGCCGTCACATCGATCGGCTGCGGTTTCTGCCTCATGCATCTGCGCGCGGCAGCGCTGATCGTAATGGCGCTGGTTGTCGTGCCTTTCGCGTTCTTTTTCGGCTCCAGCGACAATGTCGTCTTCGTCTCCATCGCCTTCAACTTCGTCGTGGTTATCGGGGCCGTTCTCTTCATGCTGCTCGGCAATTACTCCGACTTCGAGAAGCGGGTGAATTCGGAGAAGGCGCTGCGTATCAAGCAGGCTGAACTGCAGGTGCTGAGCGACAAGAATTTCCGGAATTCGAATATCGACAGCCTCACCGGTCTCCCCAATCGCCGGAACTTCTTTGCCGAGCTCGAGCGCGGCATTGTCAACACTGAGCACAGTAGCGGCGGCCTGCTGCTCGGTATCCTGGATCTTGACGGCTTCAAGCCGATCAACGACATCCATGGGCACCACACGGGTGATCGCTTGCTGGTCGAAGTCGCAGACAGACTGCGTGCACATCTCGCCCCTCACGTGTTTCTGGGCAGACTGGGCGGCGACGAATTCGTCATGTTCAGCGACCAATTGCTCGACCCGGACGCGATTGTTGAGGCGGAAGAGAGCATCGAGAACCTGTTCGACATCCCGTTCGAGATTGATAACATTACAGTTAGCATCAGCTGCTCGATCGGATATGCGGAATTTCCGGACACAGCCAGGACCGCGCAGGATTTGTTCGAGCGCGCCGATTACGCGCTGTTCTTTGCCAAGCAGCACAAGCGTGGCAAGGCCGTTCGGTTTTCTGCAGAACACGAAGCCGATATCCGCGAGGCCTCCTCTGTGAGTCGGGCCCTGGCCAGTGCCGACCTCGAACGGGAATTGTGGATCGCCTACCAGCCGATCATCGACGCAGAAACACAACAGCCCGCGAGCTTCGAAGCCCTGGCACGCTGGAAGAGCCCGGAGCTCGGCAATGTTCCACCGATGAGCTTCATTGTCGCCGCCGAGCGCTCAGGCATGATCGGCCAGTTGACCCCGTTGCTGCTGCGCAAGGCCCTTGAAGGTGCAGCGACATGGCCGGAGCATGTCCGGATTTCGTTCAACCTCTCTGCGGTCGACGTCGCCTCTCCCCTGTCGATCCTCAAGATCATTGCTGTTGTCCAGCAAAGCAAAGTGAAGGCCAGCCGTATCGACTTCGAGATTACCGAGACGGCCGTGATGGGGAATCTCGCACAGGCGACCGAAGCGCTGAATGCCCTGAAGGCCCTGGGCGCCCGCATCTCGCTGGACGATTTCGGCACCGGCTATTCGAGCCTAAGCTGCATCCGCGAATTGCCGCTGGACAAGGTCAAGATCGATCGCAGCTTCATCAGCAAGATCGAGACGGATTCTGCTGCGCGCCTGATCCTGCGCACCATGCTCGGACTGTGCAACGGCCTCGGTCACGACTGCATCGTCGAAGGCGTCGAGAGCGACGAACAGGTCGACTTCCTGCGCAAGGAGAACTGCCGTTTCATGCAGGGCTACTTCTTCGCCAAGCCCATGGGCATCGAGCAGGTCGGCGATTATCTGGCCTCCGTTCAACACGGCGTGCTGGCCGAACGCACCGCCAGCTAGTCGTTCTGTCCGTCGAGCAGCCGCACCGCCTCGAACAGCGTCGCCGCGCCGACGGCCAGTTGCTCGGGCTCCGACCATTCCTCCGGGCAATGGCTCTTGCCGTCCTTTGACGGAATGAACAGCATCGCGCTGCGGCCGATATGCGACATGAAAGCCGCGTCGTGACCGGCGCCCGACGCCAGCCGCGTCGTGGAATAGCCGAGCTTGGCAGCGCTACGCCCGAGAACATCGAGCAGGTGATCGTCGCAAGGCGCGGGAGGATTTTGCGAAATCAACGCGAAACGTTCGCGTTCGACCTTGGCTCGCCCTGCGATGGCGAGGCTCTCGCGGTCGAGCAGTGCCACGAATTCATCGACCAGCGCGGCCTTCTCTGCGCGAATATCGAGGATCATGCGCGCACCGCCGGGCACGACATTCGCGGCATTCGGACTGATCTCAAGGATCCCTGTGGTGGCGACGAAGTGGCCTTGTTTGCGCGCGGCAAAGGCATTGGCCTGCTGCGCGACCAGCAGCACGAGTTCGGCGGCGGGAAGACTCGCATCCCTGCGATATTCCATCAGCGTCGAGCCGGCATGATCGGCGGCGCCCTTCAGCACGATCTCGACGCGGGTGATGCCGGCGATCCCCGTGACGAGACCGAGATCGAGCTTCTTGCTTTCCAGCACCACGCCCTGCTCGATGTGCAATTCGAGATAGCCAACGAATTCCGGCTTCTGCATCGCGGCGATGGCGGCAGGATCACCGCCGACGCGCTTGATGGCATCGGCCAAAGTTTCGCCTGCTGCGTTGGTGTAAGTCAGCATCCTGGCATCGAGCTCGCCGACCATGGCGCGGCTGCCGACGCAGGACATACCGTATTCGCTGGGCTCCTCGGCGAGGAAATCGACGATCTCGATCGGATGCCGGGGCTTGTAGCCGGACGCCTGCAGCGCACGCACGGCTTCCAGCGCCGTCAGGATGCCGGAAATGCCGTCGAAGCGGCCGCCGGATGGCACCGTGTCGGAATGCGAGCCGAGCATGATCGGCGGCAGGCCCGGAACGCTGCCTTCCAGCCGGGCGATCATGTTGGCGCCGGCATCCATGCGCACAGTCATGCCAGCAGCAATGAATTGCTCGCGCAGCCAGGCGCGCCCATCGAGAAAACGCTGCGAGAACGATCGCCGCGTCCATGGCTTGTCGGGATCGGTGATGGCGGCCAGCGCCATATGGTCGTCCCAGAGGCGGTTCTGATCGATGGGCGGTTTGGTGTCGGTCGGCATGATCGGCATGAGGCTCATGAGTTGGCGGCACTGGCGCCGGCGCGATTATTGTTGAACACTTTGGCCATCGTGAAGCAAGACGATGGACATCGAGAAGCAAGAAACGATCAGGGAGAAAATCGTGAGCAGCAAGACCAGGATCGCATGGGTGACCGGCGGCGGCACCGGAATCGGCAAGGCGAGCGCAGCGGCGCTGCTGGCGGATGGCTGGACGGTGGTCATTTCCGGCCGCCGGGCCGATGTGCTGAAGGGCGTCGCCGATGAACTCGGCGCCGGCGGCAAGCCGGTTGAAGCAATGGCGCTGGATGTCAGCAATGCCGACGATGTCAACAAGGTGGCGCAGGCGATCCTCGCCAAACATGGCCGTATCGACCTCCTGGTGAACAGCGCCGGCGTCAACCTGCCGAAGCGGAGCTGGGAAGACGTCACCCAGGACGGCTGGGAGCAGATCGTCGACATCAATCTCAATGGCGTGATGTATTGCATGCGCGCGGTGCTGCCGGCGATGCGCGCGCAGAAGGACGGCTGCATCATCAATGTCGCCTCATGGGCGGGGCGCATTGTCTCCAAGATGACGGGACCAGCCTACACCGCCACCAAACATGCGGTGCTGGCGCTGACCCATTCCTTCAACATGGACGAATGCGTCAACGGCTTGCGCGCCTGCTGTCTCTCGCCCGGCGAAGTCGCCACTGACATCATGAAGAACCGTCCGGTGCCGCCGAGTGACGAGGTGATGGCGCGGATGCTGCAGCCGGACGATCTCGGCAAGACCATCGCCTTCATCGCCAGCATGCCGCCGCATGTCTGTATAAATGAGGTGCTGATCAGCCCGACCTGGAATCGCTCGTTCCTGGCCATGTGAGCGTCGTGACAGTGGTCTGATTTGATTGTCAAACAGCCACTGCTTTGCAGACATGCGTCATCGCCCCCATTGTTTGCGGCGCGGGGGGCGCCGTCGTGTTTTGCATTCCCGCCCCCTTGTGAGAGGGCGTGCGGAACGCCGGGTGCCCGTTGCACCCTTGGGCCTGATGCGATGCGGTCTTCCGCAATTGTGAGTGCATCAGGACTTTCGGAGGCGCCGAGCAAGTGCCCGACGTTCCGCCTGCGGTGTTTTTTCGGTTGCCTGCACATCTGCCATGGCGAACGGTCCCATCACCAAAATTAATGTCCCAGGGCGGAGGGACAGGGTAGCCGCAAAGCACTTGGCCGAACGCGTTTCGATTTGGTCGTCCGTCACACTGTCCAGGGATCTTTCCATCTCAAGGTCGGCCGTCTCCTTGCCAGTGGCAGTGCTGGCGCAAATCCGTCCTGCCCGAAGACAGACGTTACCCCATGAACCGCGTGACGCCGCATCTCCGGCGTCCACCGCATCCCACCCCGCGAACGTGACGATCGCGATCGCCCCTCTCGGTGGGGCAGGACGAAGGGGAATATAAACCTGACGGGGATGTTGTCAACGGGAAATAGGAAAAAATGTTTGGGCGCTGTCTTCCCGCCCCACCCTGTCATTCCGGGGCGCGGGCGCGTCTTCGCGCACGTGAACCCGGAATCTCGACATGTTCAGCGCAAAACACGTCGGAATTCCGGGTTCGCGCTCTGCCGGCTTCGCCGGCGACGCGCGCCCCGGAATGACAGTGGAAACTCGGCTCAGTCCGGCCCGCTCCGCGGTCCGTCCTGCCCCGGAATGACGAGCCAAGGCGCACGTCCCGAAATGACGGCGTGAAAACCTCACCCGTTCTTCGCGAACAACTCCCGCCCGATCAGCATCCGCCTGATCTCGCTGGTGCCGGCGCCGATCTCGTAGAGTTTGGCGTCGCGCAGCAGGCGGCCGGTGGGATAGTCGTTGATATAGCCATTGCCGCCGAGCAGCTGGATCGCATCGAGCGCGCATTGCGTGGCGCGTTCCGACGCATAGAGGATGGCGCCGGCGGCATCCTCGCGGGTGGTCTCGCCGCGATCACAGGCTTTCGCCACCGCATAGACGTAAGCGCGCGCCGAACTCAGCGCGACATACATATCTGCGATCTTGCCCTGCACCAGCTGGAAGTTGCCGATCGGCTCGCCGAACTGTTTGCGCTCGTGCACATAAGGCTGCGCGACGTCGAGACAGGCTTGCATGATCCCCAGCGGGCCTGCCGCGAGCACCGCGCGCTCATAATCGAGGCCGGACATCAGGACATTGACGCCGCGACCGACCTCGGCGAGCACGTTCTCCTCGGGCACCTCGCAATCCTCGAAGACGAGTTCGCAAGTATCCGAGCCGCGCATGCCCAGCTTGTCGAGTTTCTGCGCCGTCGAAAAACCCTTCATGCCCTTTTCGATGATGAAGGCGGTGATACCGCGCGGGCCGGCAGCCGGATCGGTCTTGGCATAGACCACCAGCGTCTGCGCCACCGGGCCATTGGTGATCCACATCTTGTTGCCGTTGAGAACGTAGCGGTCACCCTTCTTGTCGGCGCGGGTCTTCATCGACACCACGTCCGAGCCCGAGCCCGGCTCGGACATCGCGAGGGATCCCACATGTTCGCCCGAGATCAGCTTCGGCAGATATTTGCGCTTCTGTGCTTCATTACCGTTGCGGCGGAGTTGATTGACGCAGAGGTTGGAATGCGCGCCATAGGACAGTCCCACCGACGCCGAGGCGCGCGAAATCTCTTCTACCGCGATAACGTGTTCGAGATAGCCGAGCCCGGCGCCGCCGAACTCTTCCTCCACCGTGATACCGTGCAGGCCGAGCGCGCCAATCTTGGGCCAGAGATCGAGCGGAAACTGGTTGGTCTTGTCGATGGCTTCGGCGCGCGGCGCGATCTCGTTCTGGGAGAAGTCACGCACGGTCTCGCGAATCGCGTCCGCAGTCTCGCCGAGATCGAAATTGAACATCCGTTGAGCGTTCGCAATCACAGGGTCGCCTCCGGTCAGAACGGCGCGCAAGCGCACCGATTTTGTTGATTGAAATCACCATGTCACGGGCCGAACGGGCTGAGAAGAGGCATAAAGTGGTCCTTGCTCTTGGCCCCGCAACGGGTTGTAATTCATCCAAATAAGCCCTCCGGGACCAACCACGGAAGGCATGCCAGGGGAGAGAACCGATGCTCGATCGCGTCCAGGATTCCGACAGCAACGAATCCGCCCAAGCCGCCGCTCACGCCCAAGCTTACGGGATGCCGCTCGATGAGTTCGATCCCGGCAACCCCGAACTGTTCCGCACCGATACATTCTGGCCCTATTTCGAACGGCTGCGCCGCGAGGATCCCGTCCACTACTGCAAGGACAGCATGTTCGGACCGTATTGGTCGGTGACCAAGTACAACGACATCATGCAGGTCGAGACCAATCACGCCACCTACTCTTCCGCCGCGGCTTTCGGCGGCATCACCATTCGCGACGCCGGTGTGCAGTTTCGCCGGCCGATGTTCATTGCCACCGATCCGCCGCATCACAGCGCCCAGCGCAAGACGGTGGCGCCGATGTTTGCACCTCACCACATGGACGAGCTTTCGAGCCTGATCCGCAGTCGCACTGCCGAGGTGCTGGACTCCCTGCCCCGCAACGAGACCTTCGACTGGGTCGATCGCGTGTCGATCGAATTGACCACACAGATGCTGGCGACCCTGTTCGACTTTCCCTGGGAGGAGCGCCGCAAGCTCACCCACTGGTCGGATGTCGCCACCATGTTGCCACCCACGCCGGAGGCCGAGCTGGAGCGGCAGAGAGAACTGCGCGAATGCGGTGAGTATTTCGGCCGGTTGTTTCAGGAGCGCCTCAATGCGCCGCCAAAGAGCGACCTGATATCGATGATGGCGCATAGCGAGGCCACGCGGCATCTCGACCCCGAGAGCTTTCTCGGCAACATCATTCTGCTGATCGTGGGCGGCAACGACACCACGCGCAACTCGATGTCTGGCGGCGTCTACGCACTCAATCAATTCCCCGGTGAATATGACAAGCTGCGCGCCAACCCGGCGCTGATCGAGAGCATGGTGCCGGAGATCATCCGCTGGCAGACGCCGCTGGCACATATGCGGCGCACGGCGGTGCAGGACACCGAGCTCGGCGGCAAGCAGATCAGGAAGGGTGACAAGGTCGTAATGTGGTACGTCTCGGGCAATCGCGATGACGAGGTCATCGAAAACCCCAACGAATTCATCATCGACCGCATCAGGCCGAACCGCCATCTGTCATTCGGCTTCGGCATTCACCGCTGCGTCGGCCTCAGACTTGCCGAACTTCAATTGAAGATTGTGTGGGAAGAGATCGTGAAGCGCTTCGACAGGATCGAAGTCGTCGGCGAGCCGCGCCGCGTCTTTTCGAGCTTCGTGAAGGGTTATGAAACACTGCCCGTGCGGATCGCTGGCTGAACCAGCGACCGCGACGGCTCAGGATCGATTTTTTGGAGAGCAGACGCCATGAATATCCAAGCCAGGATCAATCCTGACAAAGCCGAGATCCAGCGCGTCGCGCGCGAGATCGCCCATTCGACGCTGCTGAAGGATTTCCATCCCGGCGCGCCGAAATTGTTCGCGACCGATACGCTGTGGCCGTTCTTCGAACGGTTGCGCAAGGAAGAGCCGGTGCATTACTGCACCAATGCACCGATCGAGCCCTACTGGTCGGTGACCAAGTATCACGACATCATGCATGTCGACACCAATCACGGCATCTTCTCGTCCGACGTGAAGCATGGCGGCATCGCGATCCGCGATGTGCCGGAAGGTTATGACTGGCCGAGCTTCATCGCCATGGATGAGCCGAAGCACAGCGCACAGCGCAAGACCGTGACGCCGATGTTCACGCCTGATCATCTCGACGAGATGGCAGTGCTGATCCGTGGGCGCGTGTGCAAGGTGCTCGACGGATTGCCGCGCGGCGAGACCTTCGACTGGGTCGAACGCGTCTCTGTCGAACTCACCACGCAGATGCTTGCGACCCTGTTCGACTTCCCGTGGGAGGAGCGCCGCAAGCTGACGCGCTGGTCGGACGTGTCCACAGCGCTGCCAAAAAGTGGCATCGTGTCGTCGGAGGAAGAGCGCCGCCGCGAGATGGACGAATGCGCCGCCTATTTCCAGAAACTCTGGAATGAGCGCGTGAATTCCGACCCACGGAATGACCTGATTTCCATGATGGCGCATAGCGACGCCACACGCTTCATGGATCCCGACACGCTGATGGGCAATATCATCCTGCTGATCGTTGGCGGCAACGATACCACCCGCAACACCATGACCGGTTCGGTGCTGGCGCTGAACGAGAACCCCGACCAGTATCAGAAGTTGCGCGACAATCCGTCGCTCATCGAGACCATGGTCCCCGAAGTGATCCGCTGGCAGACGCCGCTGGCGCATATGCGCCGTACCGCCATGCAAGATACTGAACTCGGCGGCAAGACTATCAAAAAGGGCGACCGGGTGGTGATGTGGTACGTCTCGGGCAACCGCGACGAGGAGGTGATCGAGCGCCCGAACGAATTTATCATCGACCGCGCGCGGCCCAAGATTCACCTGTCATTCGGTTTTGGCATACACCGCTGCGTGGGCATGCGCCTGGCGGAGTTGCAATTGAGGATCGTTTGGGAGGAGATACTGAAACGGTTCGAGAACATCGAAGTTGTGGGGGAACCCAAGCGCGTGTATTCGAGCTTCGTTAAAGGCTACGAGACCCTCCCGGTTAAAATTACGTAAGACCGGAGGATTTCGTAATGCCGGTCAGGATTCATAATTTTCCCCTCAAGAAGAGAAGCTCAATTCCTTGACGAAACACCATCCCGCGGAACAGGACGAATTCCACGATATCCGCGATGCCGTTGCCAAATTGTGTGCACAGTTCCCCGGTGAATACTGGCGCAAGCTCGACCGCGAAATGGCCTATCCGAAGGCTTTCGTCGATGCACTGACGGAAGCCGGCTACCTGTCGGTTCTGATCCCCGAGGAATATGGCGGCTCCGGCCTCAAGCTCTCCGCAGCAGCGGCGATCCTGGAAGAGATCCAGCGCGCCGGTTGCAATGGCGGCGGCTGCCACGCGCAGATGTATACGATGGGCACGGTGCTGCGTCATGGCAATGACGAGCAGAAGGCCAAGTGGCTGCCGAAGATCGCCAGTGGCGAAGTTCGCCTGCAGGCCTTCGGCGTCACCGAGCCGACCTCGGGCACGGACACATCCTCGCTGAAGACGGTGGCGAAGAAGGACGACAACGGCGACTACATCGTCAACGGCCAGAAGATCTGGACCAGCCGCGCCGAATATTCCGACCTGATGGTGCTGCTCGCGCGCACCACGCCGAAGGAACAGGCGGCGAAGCGCACCGACGGCCTGTCGGTGTTTCTGGTGGACATGAAAGAGGCCAAAAAGAACGGCCTCGAGATCCGCCCGATCCGCACCATGATGAACCACGCCACCACCGAAGTGTTCTTCACCGACATGAAGGTGCCGGCGGAAAACCTGATCGGCGAAGAGGGCAAGGGCTTCCGCTACATCCTCTCCGGCATGAATGCCGAACGCATCCTGATCGCCAGCGAATGCGTCGGCGATGCCAAGTGGTTCATCGCCAAGGCGTCGGCCTATGCCAAGGAGCGTCAGGTGTTCGGCCGCCCGATCGGCCAGAATCAGGGCATCCAGTTTCCCATCGCCAAGGCCTATGCGAATATGCGCGCGGCCGAGCTGATGGTGAAGGAAGCGCTGCGCAAATACGAAGCCGGCATGGAATGCGGCGCCGAGGCCAACATGGCCAAGATGCTCGCCGCCGATGCGTCCTTCGAAGCGGCCAATGCCTGTATCCAGACTCATGGCGGTTTTGGATTTGCCGAGGAATACGACGTCGAGCGCAAATTCCGCGAGACCCGTCTGTATCAGGTGGCGCCGATCTCGACCAACCTGATCCTGTCCTTCGTGGCCGAGCATGTGCTCGGCATGCCGCGCTCGTATTGAGATAGACACATGCTGCCGCTCAAGGGACTGACCGTCATCGCCGTTGAACAGGCGGTGGCCGCACCATTCTGCAGTTCGCGGCTCGCGGATGCCGGCGCGCATGTCATCAAGATCGAGCGCCCCGAAGGCGACTTTGCCCGTGGCTATGACGCCGCGGCGAAGGGCCAGAGCAGCTACTTCGTCTGGCTCAACCGCGGCAAGGATTCCGTCGTCGTTGATCTCGCCACGCCGGACGGCCGCAAGGCCATGGAAGAGCTGATCGCCACCGCCGACGTGCTGATCCAGAACCTCAAGCCCGGCTCGATGGACAAGCTCGGTTTCACCCGCGAGCGGCTGCGCAAGGATTATCCGCGGCTGATCTGCGCCACCATCACCGGCTATGGCGACACCGGCCCCTATGCCCATCGCAAGGCCTATGACCTGCTGATCCAGGCAGAGAGCGGACTCGCCTCCATCACCGGCGGCCCCGAAGGCCCGTCGCGCGTCGGCGTCTCCATCGTCGATGTCGCCACCGGCGCCGCCGCGCATGCGGCGATCCTGGAAGCGCTGATCGGCCGTTCGGTGACTGGCGAAGGCGCCGATATCCGCATCTCGATGTTCGATGTGATGGCCGACTGGCTCACCGTGCCGCTGCTCAATGCCGAAGCCGGCAACGAGCCGAAGCGCATGGGCCTCGCGCATCCCTCCATCGCGCCCTATGGCGTGTTTCGCTCCAGGGACGGCAAGGACATCCTGATCTCGATCCAGAGCGAGCGCGAATGGAAGATCCTCTGCGCCAAGGTGCTCGGCGATCCCGCGCTGGCCAGCGACCCACGCCTGGTCAACGGCGTCGAGCGCGTGCGCAACCGCGCCTTCACCGACCAGACAGTCTCCGACATCTTTGGATCGCTCAGCCGCGACGAACTGCTGAAGCGGCTAACGGATGCCGACATCGCGTTTGCGGAAGTGAACACCATGGCGGATCTCACCACCCATCCGCATCTGCGCCGCATCACGGTGAACACACCGAATGGCGAAGTGTCCTATCCGGCGCCGGCCGCGATCTGGGTCGATGCACCGCGCAGCTATGGCGCCGTGCCCGGCATCGGCGAAGTGCAGAAATAATCTTCAAGATCAGATGGAGGTCGTCATGACCGACAAGCTCGACATCGATCATCTCAAGCAGTGGATCGGTCGCACCGACGAGGCCTCCGACGTCGTGACTGCGCAGCTCGTAAAGGGCCTGCGCGCCACGTTGTTCCTCGACATCGGCACGCCGAAGCCGGGCGATGCCGCGCCGTTCACGACGCAGTGGTGCCTGGCGCAGCCCGTCGCCGCGATGGACAAGCTCGGCCCCGACGGTCACCCGGCGCGCGGCGGGTTTCTCCCGCCTGTGCCGCTGCCGCGTCGCATGTGGGCGGGCGGTGAAGTGCAGTTCATCGAACCGTTGCTTGTCGGCGACGAGGTCACGCGCTCCTCGAAGATCCTCGACGTCAACCTCAAGACCGGCTCGACCGGCGCGCTGTGCTTCGTCAATGTCGAGCACCTGATCACCACCAAGCGCGGCCTCGCCATCCGCGAGCGTCAGGACATCGTCTATCGCGCCATGCCGACCAGCATGGCGCCCCCGGCCCCCGCGCCGAAGGAGGTCCCTGCGGCCAAGCATCAGGAGACGCATTACGCCGATCCCGTGCTGCTGTTTCGCTATTCGGCGCTGACCTTCAACGGTCACCGCATCCATTACGACCGCGACTATGTCACCAAGGTCGAATTCTATCCGGGCCTCGTGTTTCATGGGCCGCTGCAAGCGGCCCTGCTGGTGGAGTTCGCCGCCAAGCTGAAGGGCGGCAAGGCGCCGGCGAAATTCAGCTATCGCGGCGTGTCACCACTGTTCGACGGCGCGGATTTTTCGGTGAATGCGAACGAGACAGCGGACGGGCTCGACGTCTGGACGGCGAACCATCAGGGCGCGCCGACCATGAAGGCGACCGCGAGCTGGTAATCGCAGCGACGCTCTGACCTAACCTCTCCCCGCAATGCGGGGAGAGGTCGCCGCGACTTCGCGGCGGGTGAGGGGCCGCACGCTATAGAGACCCAGTGGCCTCACCTATCGGATCTCGACTTTTCGATCCGCAATCTCCCCAGCCTTTCGCGGGCTATGTGCCCCGCCCCTCACCCCACCCCTCTCCCCGCGCAAGATGCGGGGAGAGGGAGCGACGGCGCGCCTCCGCCTGGTCGGCGCGGTTTTGCCCCCTCCTCCCGGATTGACTCCCGGCCCCCTCCTGCTGTTGATGAGTCAACAACACACGGCAGACCACTGCCCGATCCCGTGAGGAAACGACCTTGGCCCGCGACAGCAAGACAACCGCCGCCCGTACTCCCGTCAGTGTCAAAGACGCCACGCTGAACCTTCTGCGCGGCTTCGGCATCACCAAAGTCTTTGGCAATCCCGGCTCGACGGAACTGCCGTTTCTGTCCGACTGGCCGGGCGATATCGATTACGTGCTCGGCCTGCAGGAAGCCTCCGTGATCGGCATGGCCGATGGCTATGCGCAGGCGACGCGCAATGCCGCTTTCGTCAACCTACATTCGGCCGCCGGCGTCGGCCATGCGCTGGGCAATATCTACACCGCGCATCGCAACCAAACGCCGATGGTCATCACCGCCGGCCAGCAGGCGCGCAGCATCCTGCCGCTGCAGGCGTTTCTCTATGCCGAGCGCGCGTCGGAATTTCCGCGGCCCTATGTAAAATACAGCGTCGAGCCTGCGCGTGCAGAGGATGTGCCCGCCGCGATCGCCCGCGCCTATTATGTCGCGATGCAGCCGCCTTGCGGACCGACTTTCGTGTCGGTGCCGATCGACGACTGGACGCATCAGGCCCAACCTCTTGAAGCACGTTATGTGAGCCGCGAGCTCGGGCCAGATCCCAAGGCGATGCAGGAACTCGTCGCCGCACTCAACACAAGCAAGAACCCTGCATTGATCGTCGGCCCCGGCATCGACCGCGCAAACGCCGTCGATCTCATGGTCAGCGTTGCTGAGAAAACGAAGGCCGCCGTCTGGGTCAGTCCGTTCTCGGCGCGTTGCAGTTTCCCGGAACTTCATCCGCAATTTGCGGGGTTCCTGCATGCGTCGCCGGCACAACTCTCCGACGCGCTACGCGAACACGATCTGGTCGTCGTGATCGGCGCGCCGGTATTCACCTTCCACGTCGAAGGTCATGCCGCGATCTTCGACGGCGATACCACGATCTTCCAGATCACCGATGATGCGGACTCCGCCGCCGTGGCACCGATCGGTACCAGCATCATCGCGACCATGAAGCCGGCGCTGACGCTGCTACTTGAGCTGCTGCCCGATACCAAACGGGCAGTCGCCAAGGGCCGCATCCTGCCGCCGCCGCCCGCAGGTGCTGACCCGATCCCGATAGATTATCTGCTGCACACGCTGTCGCGGGCCATGCCTGCAGATGCGATGCTGGTGGAAGAGGCACCCTCGCATCGCCCGGCGATGCAGAAGTATCTTCCGATGCGCGGCGCCAACAGTTTCTACACCATGACCTCAGGCGGTCTCGGCCACTCCCTCCCCGCCTCTGCCGGCATGGCACTAGGCTATCCGGATCGGCGCACCGTCTGCCTGATCGGCGATGGCTCGGCGATGTATTCGATCCAGGCACTGTGGACCGCCGCGCAGCGCAAATTGCCTTTAACCATAGTGGTTATCAACAATTCCGGTTACGGCGCGATGCGCTCGTTCAGCCAGGTGATGCAGGTGCGCAATGTTCCCGGGCTGGATCTTCCCGGTCTGGATTTCGTCAAATTGGCGGAAGGCATGGGCGCGCATGCGGTGCGTGTGAGCAAATCATCGGAACTTGCGGGCGCTTTCGCGGCCAGTCTGCAACATCCGGGCGTCAGCCTTGTCGAAGTCATCGTCGACTCGGCCGTTCCCGTGCTTTATGGACAGAAGCATTGATATGACAGGATCATAACGGAAGGGCCGGCATGACCAAGCAGCCGAACGACAACGCCAAGAAATCGCACAGCTCCCACTGGGGTGCCTTTTCCGGACAATGGGTCGACGGCAAGCTGGTCATCACACCGCATCCGATCGATCCCGATCCGAATCCGATCATCCAGAATTTCCCCGAGGCGCTCCGCCACAAGGCGCGCATCGCCAAGCCGATGGTGCGCCGTGGCTGGCTCGAGAATGGGCCGGGCCCGGACGAGCGTCGCGGCCGTGACGCTTTCGTCGAGATGGAATGGGACGAGGTGCTCGACCTGCTCGCCGGCGAGCTGAAGCGCGTCAAGGATACTTACAGCGCCAAGGCGATCTATGGCGGCTCGTATGGCTGGTCGAGCGCGGGGCGTTTCCATCATGCGCAGAGTCAGATCCATCGTTTTCTGAATGTCGCGCTTGGCGGCTATGTGCGTTCGGTCAACAGCTACTCGGCCGGCGCATCGACAGTTCTCATTCCGCACATCCTCGGCAACTATGAAGACATGACCCGCCGCAATATCGGCTGGGACGAGATCGTCGAGCACACCGATATCATTCTCGCCTTCGGCGGCATGAACACCAAGAACTCGCGCGTCGCCGGCGGCGGCATCAGCAAGCACACCGAACATCGCGACATGATCGCACTGAGCAAGCGTGGTGGCGAACTCGTGCTGATCTCGCCGCTGAAGAGCGATCTGCCGGATGAAGTGAACCAGGACTGGGTCGCCGCGCGTCCCGGCACCGACGTGGCACTGATGCTCGGCATCGCGCATACCGCGGTCATGGACGGCACCCATGATCGCGCCTTCCTCGACAGCCACACCCATGGCTGGGATACTTTCGAAGACTATCTGATGGGCCGCAGCGACGGGCAGCCGAAGGACGCCGCCTGGGCCGCTGCGATCACTGGTCTCACCGCCGACGCTATTCTCAAGTTGGCGCGGCGCCTGCCCGGCAAGCGCGCGCTGTTCGTGGTCGCGCATTCGCTGCAGCGTGCGAAGCATGGCGAGCAGCCGGTCTGGATGGCTTCGGTGCTGTCGGCGATGTTCGGACAATCGGGCCTGCCCGGCGGCGGCTTCGGCTATGCGCTCGGCGCCATCGCCAATTACGGACGCCGCCAGAACGCCGTGCCGATCGCCGGCCTGCCGCAGGGCAAGAACGGCGTCAGCGAATTCATTCCAGTGGCACGCGTCAGCGACATGCTGCTCAATCCCGGCGCACCGTTCGAATATAACGGCGCGCATATGACCTATCCGGATATCAAGCTGGTCTATTGGGCCGGCGGCAATCCGTTCCATCACCATCAGGACCTCAACCGCCTGCGCAAGGCCTTCGCGCAGGTCGATACGCTGGTGGTGCATGACCTCGCCTGGACCGCATCGGCACGCCATGCCGACTTCGTGCTTCCCTGCACCATGTCGCTGGAGCGCGAGGACATCGGCTCGTCGCAAACCGATTCGATGATGGTGGCGATGCATCAGATGGCTGAGCCGTTCGGCGACGCGCGCGACGACTACGCGATCTTCACCGGCCTGTCCGAACGCCTCGGCGCCGCCGATGCTTTCACCGAAGGCCGCACGCCGCGTGAATGGCTGAAGCATCTCTATCAGCCGACCTATGACGGCCTGGTCGCCAAGGGTCTCGACGCGCCCGATTTCGATGCCTTCTGGGCGGCCGGCGAAGTGATGCTGCCGCAGCTGCCGCTGGACGGCGGCACGCTGCGCGCCTTCCGGGAAGACCCTGAGGGCACGCCACTGCCGACCACCAGCGGCAAGATCGAGATCACGTCCGACACCATCGCCAGCTTCGGTTACGACGACTGCCCCGGCCATCCCGTCTGGCTCACGCCGGAGGACGTGGTCGATGCGACCAATCCGCTGCAGCTCGTCGCCAACCAACCGGCGTCACGACTGCACAGCCAGCTCGATTTCGGCGGGCATAGTTCGGCAGAAAAGCGCCGCGGCCGCGAAGTGGCCCGCATGCATCCGGTCGATGCGGATGTGCGCGGCATCAAGGACGGCGACATCATCAAGCTGTTCAACCAACGCGGTTCGTGCCTCGCCTCCGTCGTCGTCACCGAGGACGTGATGGCCGGCGTGGTGCAGCTGCCGACCGGCGCCTATTACGATCCCGAGGATCCGAACGAGGAGAAGCCGCTCTGCGTGCACGGCAATCCGAATGTGCTGACAAGGGACACCGGCACCTCGCGCCTGGCGCAGGGCTGCACCGGCCAGCTCACGGTGGTGAATGTCGAGAAGTTCACCGGCAACCTGCCGCCGATCCAGGCCTATGATCCGCCGGTCCCGGTGATCTGGCCGCGCCCGCCGAAGCTGGAAGCGGCGGAGTAGTCCTCTTTCTAACCTCTCCCCGTTCTTTACGGGGAGAGGTCGCCGCGTCTTCGCGGCGGGTGAGGGGCCGCGCGCGACATTCGCCAGAGCGCCAGTCTCTCGGGCCGTGAAATTCCTTGAACCACACGGCATCATTCAGAGAGATCCGAGAGGGCTTCTGTATGGCTAGCCGCGTGCCATGCCCCTCACCCGGCGCTGCGCGCCGACCTCTCCCCGCAAATGCGGGGCGAGGTTCAGGAAGTCCCTCCGCCCCTCACTTCGTCCCAAACGTCTCCCGCATCTTCGCCTGGATCTTGGCCATGCCGCCGATCCAGCGGTCGTAGTTCTCGGTCTTCTTGCGCATGTAGTCGATCACCTGCTTGTGCGGCAGGATCAGGAACGTCTCCGCCTCGATCCCCGCGAGCGCATCCTGCGCCACCTGCTCCGGCGACAGGTTGCCGTCATTGGATTGCGGGCCCTTCGGAATGTTCTTCAGCATATTGGTGTCGACACCCTGCGGGCACAGGATCGAGACCTTGATGTTATCGGCCCGGTGTGAAATCGCCAGATTTTCGGCGAAGCCAACCGCGGCATGTTTGGTGGTCGAATAGGCCGGGCTGCCGACTTGTGAGAGGAGCCCCGCGGCCGAGATCGTGTTGAGGAAGTAGCCGCCGCCACGTGCCTTGTAGAGCGGGATCAGATGTCGCGCCGCATAGACATGCGCCATCACATGGATCGCCCAGCTCTGCGCCCATGGTTCATCCGATGTGCCACCGGCATTCGGACTCATGGGATCGAAGCCGCCGCCGATACCGGCATTGGAGCAGAACAGCGCGATCGGCCCGTAATGCCGTTCGGTCAGTTCGATCACATGCTGGATATCTTTTTCCTTGCCGACATCGCATCGGAATGCGGCGCCGCCGATGGACTCTGCAACGGCGGTCGCGCGCTCACCGTCGAGATCGACGACGACGACTTTCGCAGCACCCGCTTTATGAAATGTCTCGCATAGCGCCTGGCCGATGCCATTGGCGCCACCGGTCACGACGACGACCTTGCCGGTCACCTGCATGCCGCACTCCCCTGTCGTTTATTTTCTTGAAGTGCTCGGCACTTCTTTAGGTGCTCAGCACCATGTCGAGCACGGCCGTATAGTGGCATGCGGCGCCGAGCAGGACAAATGCGTGCCAGATGGCGTTCTGGAAACGCAGCCGCTGCCAGGCGTGGAATACGACGCCCAGCGTATACAGCGTGCCGCCGGCGGCGACGAACCACATGGTGAGCGGCGGCAGCGGCGTGAACACGGCGTCATAGGCCATCAATCCGCTCCAGCCCATGGCGAGATAGAGCACGACCGCAAGGCGATCGAAACGGCCGGGATAAACGAGCTTGATGACGATGCCGGTGATAGCGACGCTCCACACGCCGGCCAGCAGCGAGATCGCGAGCCGCGTATTGGCGATCTGCGCGAAGAACGGCGTGTAGGTCGCGGCGATCAGCAAATAGATCGCGGAGTGATCGAAGCGGCGCAGGAACCATTTTCGCGGCGACACCGGCCACATATTATAGATGGCCGACAGCACCAACATTGCCAGCAGGCCGACGGAATAGACCGAGACGGTCACGACCTCATAGGCCGTCGCAAACACGGCGGCGAGCACGATGAGAACCGTGGCGGCGATCAGGCCGGAGAACACGCCGAGACCGTGAACGATGCCGTCGGCGATCAGTTCGGCACGGTCGTAATTCCAGCGGATCGCGCCGGCCACCATGTGGGCGGAATTGCTGGTCAGTTCTTTGAATCGGAAAACGGTCATGGTGGCGTCAACCCGGCCGGTGCGATGCGGTGAGCTTGCCCCGTAAGCCCGCCTGTGACTTCCCCTGAAATCAGCGATAGATCATAGGCTGGAGATCGTCAACGAAAGCCAAACGACGAAGTAACGACGCTTTCGTGACGAACTTGATTTCAGTCAGACAATCGCCATTTTTAGAGGCAGACCAACACCCGCGCACCATTCACCATGATGAGCTTTCCCGCACGATGCCCAGCCTGTCCGAACTCGTCGAAGAAGCACGGCTGTCCGCGCGCGCATTGCTCGATTATGGCGATGGTCTGTTCAATCCCACGGTGCGGCTTGGGGTCACAGGCCTGTCGCGCGCCGGCAAGACGGTCTTCATTACCGCGCTGGTGCATGGCCTGACGCGCGGCGGACGCTTTCCCGTCTTCGAGTCGCTCGCCACCGGACGCATCGCCAAGGCGCGTCTCGCGCCGCAGCCCGACGATGCCGTTCCCCGGTTCGCCTATGAAGAGCATCTGCGCACGCTGATCGACGACCGCCGCTGGCCGAACTCCACCACCGATATCAGCGAGCTGCGTCTGGTCATCGACTATCAGCGCACGAGCGGCGCCGACCGCACGCTGACCCTCGACATCGTCGACTATCCCGGCGAATGGCTGCTGGATCTGCCGCTACTGGGCAAGAGCTATGAGGAATGGTCGGCGGAGAGCCTTGCGCTATCGCGGCAGGGACCGCGCGCGGCGCTGGCTGCGGCGTTTCACGCGCATCTTGCCACGCTCGATCCCAATGCACCGGAGAACGAGCAGGCGACGCTGATCGCAGCAAAACTCTTCACCGACTATCTGCGCGCCTGCCGCGACGAACGCTTCGCCATGAGCCTACTGCCACCGGGCCGGTTTTTGATGCCGGGCAATCTCGCGGGCTCGCCGGCGCTCACCTTTGCGCCACTCGACGTCGCCAGCGATGGCAGCGCAACGGATGGTTCGCTGTGGGCGATGATGAAGCGGCGCTATGAAGCCTATAAGGATGTGGTCGTCCGCCCATTCTTTCGCGATCACTTCTCCAGGCTGGATCGGCAAATCGTACTCGTCGATGCGCTCTCCGCCTTCAACGCGGGACCCGAAGCGCTGCACGATCTCGAAGCTGCCCTCGCCGGCATTCTCGATTGTTTCCGCATCGGCCGCAGCACGATCCTCAGCACGCTATTCCGCCCGCGCGTCGATCGCATCCTGTTTGCGGCGACCAAGGCCGATCATCTCCATCATCTCAGCCACGATCGGCTGGAAGACGTGCTGCGGCGAACCGTGACCAAGGCCGTGTCTCGCTCGGAACTCGCCGGCGCATCCGTGGATGTGGTCGCCATCGCCGCCGTCCGCGCCACCAAGGAAGCGCTGGTGCAACGCGGCCGCGACAAGCTGCCGTCGATCCTGGGCACGCCGGCCGCCGGCGAGGTCGCCAATGGCGAGACCTTCGACGGCGAGACCGAAGTCGCGACCTTTCCTGGCGATCTGCCGACCGATCTCGATGGCTTGTTCGCCGGCGGTTCTTTCAAGGGCCTCTCGACAGACGCCGCCGACAAGGCCGACTATCGCTTCCTGCGCTTCCGCCCGCCGCTCCTCACGCGCGATGGCGGCGAGGAGCCGGCGCTGCCTCACATCCGCCTCGACCGCGCGCTCCAGTTCCTGATCGGAGACAGGCTGCAATGACCGACCGTACGCGCCGCCCGGCAACGTTCCGGCTCGACGATCCCCATGTCACGGTGATGGACGCCGACGAGGATGCCGGCCGCCTCGCCCGCGGCACCATCCGCATCACGCCCGAGGCCGATCCGATGGCGATGCCCGTCGTCATCGACGAGCCGCTACGACCCGTGCGATCAGGCTTCCGCTGGGGCACCCTGTTCTGGACCGGACTCGGCGGCCTCGTGCTGCTCGGCACGGGTCTCGGCGTCACGCAGCTGGTCCGCGACCTGTTCGCGATCAATGACGGCCTCGGCTTTCTCGGCCTCGGCTTCGCCGCGCTGGTCAGCATCGCGCTGATCGCCATCATCGCACGCGAGGCGCTGAGCCTGATGCGGCTCGCCACCATCGAGAAGCTGCATGCCCGCGCGCTGGCCGTGATCGCCAGCGACGACCATGCCGAGAGCCGCGCTGTGCTCGCCGATCTGCTGAAACTCGCCCACACCAATCCGCGCCTCGCCCGCGCGCGCACGGCCCTGCAGGGCCATGCCGATGATATCATCGACGGTGCCGATCTCATTCGCGTGGCCGAACGTGAATTGATGAGCCCGCTCGACATCGAAGCGCGTCGCCTCGTCTCGGTCGCCGCGCAACGCGTCTCGGTGGTGACCGCCGTCAGCCCGCGCGCGGTGGTCGATGTCCTGTTCGTCGCTGCGGCTGCGATCCGGCTGGTGCGCCAACTCGCAAAACTCTATGGCGGCCGGCCGGGAACGCTGGGCATGATCACGCTGATGCGTCATGCCATCAGCCATCTCGCCATCACCGGCGGCATGGCCGCCAGCGACAGCATGATCCAGCAGGTGCTCGGCCACGGCATCGCCGCGAAACTCTCGCAGCGGCTCGGCGAAGGCGTACTCAATGGCCTGCTCACTGCCCGCCTGGGTCTCGCCGCCATCGACGTGACGCGGCCATTGCCGTTCACGGCGCTGCCACGCCCGCAGCTTGGCGATCTCGCGAAGGATCTGCTGCGCAAGCGCGACGGAGAAGAGAATACGTAATCCGCACGACTTCTAGACCGCTGCCACGCAGTCGACCTCAACGTCGAACGGGCCATGCCACCCTGCAACGATGAAAAAGCCGCGCGCCGGCGGATCCGCAGAGAAGTAACGCGCATAAACCCGATTGATGGTTTCGAACTGATCGGCCCCCGTGCAATAGACGTTGCACTTGATCACCCTGTCGATCGATGAGCCCGCAGCCGTAAGGCACAGCGCCATCTGATCGAGGACAATCTCGATCTGCCGCTCCAGCGGGAAGCGCCTGATCTCCCCGCTCTCGGGATCATAGGGCGGCAATTGCGAGACATAGACGAGATCGCCATAGCGCACGGCCGGCGCGACAGGAACCTTTCGTGCCTCGAAATAGGATGAGAACGGTTCGACGCGAATGAACTGTGCCTGCATGTTTCCGCTCCCGGCTGCCATTATTGATCGCATCATCGCACGGGGGACGGCCGGTGCCGGGCCAATTGGTTCGGCGCCGGCCGAACCGACGGGAGTGGCGAATTATCCGGCGAGCCGCTACGCTGGGATATGGTCGCCTCCGCAAACATGGTCGAAGTCGCAGCGCTGGTTGGCGACACTGCGCGCGCGACCATGCTTGCGGCACTCATGGGAGGTCAGGCGCTCACGGCAACCGAGCTGGCGTTTCAGGCTCGGATATCCCGCCCCACCGCGAGCGAACATTTGGCTCAGCTGCTCAACGCGCGATTGATATCGGTGACACCGAGCGGACGGTTTCGTTACTATCGGATCACATCATCGCTCGTGGCCCAGATGCTGGAAAGTATGATCGCCGTCGCGGCCCTGGAAATGCCACCGAGGCATCGACCGCGTTCTGCGCGCGATGAAGCGTTGTGCCTTGCACGCAGTTGCTACGATCACATGGCCGGACGGTTGGGCGTTGCGGTCGCTGACGCGTTGATCGCACGAGACTACATGCATCTGAGCGCAGATGGCGGGGTCCTTACCGACGCAGGCCACCGCTTCCTCTGCGACTTCGGAGCCAGGCTTGAAACCGACCGTCGCAGTAAGCGCATCTTCTGCCGGGCCTGTCTGGACTGGAGCGAGCGGCGCTATCATGTGGGTGGATTGGTCGGCGCCGAGCTCCAACGGCGGTTTCTGGAACTCGGATGGGTTGCGCGAACGGGCGCGACCCGCGCCTTTAAAGTAACGGATGCCGGCAAGGTTGAATTGAAAGAGACATTTGGTGTCGATCTGGACATCGCAGGCGCCAGTCGCGACCTGCTTTCGCCTCGTCAGCCGGGAGAGAGTCCTCAGCGCGCCGCAAGCTGAATGTGTGACGGCACAGACATCCCCGCCAGCGCCGGCCAGCGATAGAACGGCGTATCAGGCTTCGGCGTCAGGTCAGGCGTCCAGCCGGTGAGCTTGTCGATCGCATAGTGCTTCATCGCCGTGCCGCGCCACATGGTATCGACTTCAGCAACAGGCGTGAGCACTGCACTCGTCGTCGCCAGCAGCGGGCGCTGGTTGTCCGCGGTCTGCGCGATGTAGAGTCCAGTGAGCCCCTTAATTCTGTCCATGCCGGGATCGCGAAAACCGATAAATCTGGCGCGCTCGTTGACCTGCACCACCGGCACCTTGTCTTTCAGATGCCAGCGCAGCATCGCATAGGTGCGGTAGTCGGTCGTCGCGATCCAGGTGGCGCCGGTGGTCTTCATCTCAGCCAGTGCGCGGTCGGCCAGCACCTGATAGCCGCCCTCGCCGCCGAGCGGATCGTTCTTGCCGATCAGGTTCCACGGCGCGGCCACGCTATAGAGGAAGACCAGCACCACCAGCGGAATGCCGGTGGCGATGGCGGCGATGCTCCAGCCATAGGAGGCACGCACCATGCGCTGCGACCAGCCGTCGCCCGCGAGCTTCGTCAGGTTGATCGCCGCCGCAGCGATGCCGGCGGGCCACAGGAACATCGGCCAGGTATCGCCGACACGCAGGGTCAGCGACTTCCATGCAAAGAAAAGGAACGGCACCAATACACAGGTGGCGAGCAGGATCGCGACCGGTTCGCGGCGGCGATAGCCACGCCATGCCGTGACGACAACCGCGGAGAGAATGACCGGCATCAGGATGAAGCCGACCTGACCGAACTGCAGACCGAGAAAATCACCGAGCGTGCGTAGCGACACCTCGTTGTTCGTGGTGGCTCGGATGAACTGGAACCTGAACGATGCCCAGTCATGACCGGCATTCCAGATCAGGACCGGCGACGAGATCGCCAGTGCGATCAGCACGGCCAGCCAAGGATATGGGCTGCGCAGCCAGCGCCCGCGCCATTCCGGCACCAGCATGAAAGCGAGAATGCCTGGCACGAACATCACCACCGTGAGTTTCGACAGCAGCGCGAGACCGCCGAAGACACCGGCCGCGAGCCACCAGCGTCCGTCATGGCTTTCGGCCAGCCGCAGCAGCGACCACAGCATCGCCATGGCGAACGGGATCAGCGCCACGTCCGGCGCGACCTTGGCCATCAGCAATCCGTAATACAGCGCCGCTTCCGACATCAGCACCGCCAGCAGCACCGCGCGCAGATCCTGCGTGACGCGGCGAACGATGTCGGCGAGCAGCAATTGCGTCACCGCCATCGCCACGATACCGGCGAAACGCGCGCCGAAATTGGTGTCGCCGAAGATCAGCGTGCCCGCACGGATGAACCATGAGATCATCGGCGGATGATCGAGGAATGACAGCACGCTCTCCTTCGACCAGGTCCAGTAATAGGCCTCGTCGGTGCGCAGATCGAACAGCCCGGCATAGACCAGCCGCATCGCGGTCAGCGCCACAAGCAATGCGCCGATCACCCAAAAGGCGCGGCGGGACACATTCCGATCGAGGTAAGGGTCGGGAAAAGACGTCATCGCCGAGCTTTTCGGCGGACTTCGCCATGCTGTCAACTTGTTGACTTTACTGCTGGATAAGGTCTGTCCGGAGGCCGCTCCGGATGGCATCGGAGCGCGTCTCGCCGTAGGGTTTCGCCATGGACGCCTCGCTCAATCCTGCCAGCAACCTGCCCCGGACGGCCCCCGCCACTGCGTGGTGGCGCGGCATCGGGCTGCGCCAGGTCAGGCTGGTCTGCGGACTGGTGCTGTTCACCTATCTGCTCAGCCATTTTCTGAATCACGCGCTTGGCAATATCTCGCTCGACGCGTTGCAGACCGGCATCGTCATCCATGCCGGCTTCTGGCAGTTCTTTCCAGTCGCCGTGACCTTCTATTCGGCGGTGACGATCCATGGCGTGCTCGGCATCTGGGCGCTGTTCGAACGCCGGCAATTCCGCTGGCGAGCCGTCGAGCCGCTGCAACTGGTCCTCGGGCTCAGCATTCCCGCACTCATCGTCGGCCACGTGGTCGCCGTCCGCCTGGGAGAAAACCTGTACGACATTAATCGCAGCTACCCTCAGGTGTTCTATGGCTGGATCACCTCGCCCGCGAAGACCTGGTCGATGTATCTCGTGGTGGTCGTCTCCTGGCTACACGGGTGTATCGGATTGTATTTCTGGCTGCGGCTGAAAGCACGCTTCAAGAGCCTCGCGCCCTATCTTCTGTCGGCTGCCGTGCTGATCCCGACACTGGCGCTGCTTGGCATCTTCCAGGGCAAGCGTGAGGTCGAAGCCAAACTGGCATCGCCGCAATGGCAGGCCGAGAATTTCGGCCCGGACCGGATGGGCACCGCTCCACAGCAGCAGACACTGGGCGACATCACCGACGATCTCCTGATCGGCTATCTCGCGCTGCTTGGTATCGTGCTCGCGGCCCGCGCCATCCGCGTGGTCGTCGAGCGCCGCGTCGGGATGATCAATCTGTCCTATAGCGACGGTCGCAAGCTGCGCGTCCCTCGCGGCCTCAGCGTGCTGGAAGCGAGCCTGCGTCATCGCGTGCCGCATGCCAGCGTCTGCGGCGGACGCGCGCGCTGTTCGACGTGCCGCATTCGCGTCACCAGCGGTGTCGAGACATTGCCGGCACCTTCCGCGCGCGAAGCCTTCGTGCTGAGCAGGATCGGCGGCGCTGCAGATCCCGCGGTCCGGCTGGCCTGCCAGTTGCGGCCGACAACTGATGTGGCCTTCGTTCAACTGTTCGCCCCGCAAGTGACCAGCGCGAATGCGCACGCATCGCAGCCGGCGCGGATCGGCCAGGAGCGTTATCTCGTCTGCATGTTCGTCGACATGCGCGGCTCCACCATGCTCGCCGAGAAGCGGCTGCCTTACGACACGGTGTTCATCGTCAACCGCTTTCTCGACGCCGTCTCGCGAGCTGTGATCGCAAGCGGCGGCAAGCCCAACCAGTTCATCGGCGACGGCGAGCTGGCGCTGTTCGGCCTCGCCTGCGATCCGCAGACCGCGTGTCGTCAGGCCCTGCAGGCTGCACGGCTCATTGCCGAGAATATCGAGGAACTCAATCGCGCCCTCGCCCATGACCTGCCGCAGCCGCTGCGTTTCGGCATCGGCATTCACGGCGGCGAAGTCATCGTCGGCGATATCGGCTATCGCGACCACATGGTGTTCACCGCACTCGGCGATGCGGTCAATGTCGCTGCACGCCTGCAGGACATGACCAAGAGCCTCGCTTGCGAAGTCATCATCTCCGAAGAAGTAAGCACCACTGCAGGCCTCGCGGGTGACGCGCTGCCACAACAGGACGTCGCGATCCGCGGCCGTGCCGCGCCGATGAATGTACGCACGATCACAGATGCGAAGGTGCTTTCGTCTCTCGTTACCAGCGACATGGTTTCCGCGCTTTAACGCTGTTCCTGCAGGGCGCACACGCTTTGCCTGCCTGAACAGGCATTCAGAAAATTCCTACAGAATTTCTTCGAACCCGCTCCGAAATCGATGCGACGAATTTGCGATGGATCGAACAGACAGATCCCGCAACCAGCGCTTCGCGCATCACTGAAGGAGAACGACCATGTTTCGCAAACTCGCACTCGCATTTGTTGCTGCAGCTTCCCTCGGCGCGATGGCGCTGACGCCATCCACCGCATCGGCCCATGGCTGGGGTTGGCATGGCCATCACCACCACTTCCATGGCGGCGGCTTCTACGGCCCCACTTTCGGCATTGGCTATGTCGGTGGCGGCGGTGGGTGCTATGTGAGCCGCCGCGTGATGACGCCCTACGGCCTGCGCTGGCGCACGGTTAACGTCTGCTACTAATCCTCGCATGAGGGCTGCGAACCCCGGCCACCTCGGCCGGGGTTTTGCATTGCAGCGATATCACCAGCGTGCAGGCGACAACGCATGGTCGTATTGCGACCGAACCCGGCACTCTACTTTTGCGACCTTCCGCCGCGTCGGAAACATCCTGAATAGCGACGAATCCCGGCAAATTGGACAGATAACGGTCGGTTTGGACGATTTCTGCACGCCGTTTGAGCTATCAAGCTTGGCAATCCGCGGGTAACGTGCGCATGTCGGATATGCCGGTTTGCGGGGACCGGCAGTTCGTTATCGATTTTGATCCCGCGGAGACGACGTGATGACTAAAGGCACTGTGAAGTGGTTCAACCCGACGAAGGGTTATGGATTCATCCAGCCGGCGAATGGCGGCAAGGACGTGTTCGTTCATATTTCGGCAGTTGAGAAGGCTGGCCTTTCGACACTGAACGAAGGACAGACCGTTGAATTCGAGGAAGTTGCCAACCGCGGCAAGACCTCGGCTGAGAACCTCAAGGTCTGATACATCTGGTTTGATACCAGTGTGATCCGGCTGCTTCCCCGAAGTTTTCCAGATCACGCCTCAACAATGTAGAGCGCATTCGGCACGAGCGGTTTCCTCCAAAGGGGCACCTCTCCTGCAACGCAATCAGTTTCACGCAGGATTGCGCTAATTCGATCCGCGGTGTGCGCTCTAGCCTAACTCCAAAAGTCCGAGCTGAGATCTTTGTAAGGTCCGCTCCTTAGAGCCGCCAGTTGACGTGACGCACGCCCCAGCGACGCGACGGCGCTCCATTCCCTGCTTCAGTTTTCCTTGACCCACTGATCGGCCGGCTTGACGTCCGGGAGCTGCGCATAGCCGCGCGTCCACATGTCGACCACCCATTCGGTGCCTGTTGCGCGGTCCAGCAGCACGGCGGTATTGTGCGGCGTCTGCAGCACCAGCGCATTGCCGCGATAGCGCGGATTGCCCACCGTGTGATGCTTGAGCAAACCCCAGTCCTGGATGATCAACAGCAGGCTGGTGACATTGCGCGTCGTGTCCCAGCAATCGAAATTATGCTTGTCGTCGAAATAACGGAAATCCGCATTGGCGATCCGCTTGTCGGTGCCGAGCACCGGGCCGACGCGGCGGTCCCACCACACCACCGCCTTCTGCACGGCAGCGCGTTCCGCCGCGGCCGACCCCTTGCCCGCGGCGAGAAGCTTGGTGAGCGCAGCCCTGTCGGCAGGCGTAAAATCGAAGGCGTGGCGACGCCGGCAGACGAAGCCGTAGCAGATGGTCATGGAACCGGCGGATGGCGGGTAGATCGACACCGACGTGTAGAGATCGCTGACCTCGCGGGACATTTCGATCGCGCGCGCATGCGACATCGAGAACAGGCCGGTCACTGCGATGACACCTGCCGCCATCAGAATACGAAAATCGGCGACACGAAGATTGAACTGGCCTGCCCGCATGATTTGCTCCGAGAGAAACGCGCGGAAACCTAACGCAGCGCTTTCGGGCTGCCAAGGCAACGGCAAGACAACGGTGGCGTTATCCCGGCTCGCTATCCAACCGGCAGCGGTGCGTCGCGCTTCACTTCTTCCATGACCGCGTAAGTGCGGCTCTCGCGCACGCCGGGCAGCGCCAGCAGGCTCTCGCCAAGAAAGCGACGATACGCGCTCATGTCGGCGACACGCGCCTTCACCAGATAATCGAAACCACCCGCCACCATGTGGCACTCCAGCACTTCCGGCGCGAGCCTCACGGCGCGGGCGAAGCGCTCGAACACATCTGGTGTTGTCTTGTCGAGCAGCACCTCGACGAACACCAGCAGGCCAAGGCCGAGCATCTGCGGATTGAGCCGCGCGCCATAGCCTTCGATATAGCCGTCGCGCTGCAGCCGCTTCAACCGCTCGCCGATCGAGGTTGGGGACAGGCCGACCTTCTCGGCCAGCTCGACATTGGCGATTCGGCCGTCAGCCTGCAGGACGGCGAGGATTTTCCGGTCAATCTTGTCGATATCGCTCATATCGGGTGTATAGCACGATCATTTCCGGATTATCTAAGGTAAAATTCCGATATCTCCTATCGAACTACGGACAGACCGGGATTAGGCTTGAAGGATATCCGAGGAAACGCCCATGCCACCCGATTCCATGCCTCCCTTCACCGCTCCCTATGCACCGGATGATGGGGCCATCGCCGCCGGGCTTCTGGCCGACGCAGCCATGACGCCCGCCCAGGACGCGCGGATCGACGCAACGGCCACGCGCCTGATCGACGCGATCCGCGCCAAGGACGACCGCTTCGGCGGCGTCGAGGACATGCTGCGGGAATATGCGCTCTCCACCAAAGAGGGCCTTGCGCTGATGGTGCTGGCGGAGGCGCTGCTGCGGGTGCCGGACGCACGCACCGCCGACGCCTTCATCGAGGACAAGCTCGGTCAGGGCGATTTCATCCATCACGAGACCAGGTCGAGCGCCTTCCTGGTCAATGCCTCGGCCTGGGCGCTCGGCATCTCGCAGCGCGCGATCCAGCCCGGCGAGACGCCGACGGGAACGCTCGGCCGGCTGGCGAAGCGGATCGGCGTGCCCGCAGTGCGCACGGCGACACGGCAGGCAATGCGGCTGATGGGCAGCCACTTCGTGCTCGGCGAAACCATCGACGCGGCGCTGGCCCGCGCCCGCGCGCCGTCCGAGCGCCCGGCGCGCTACTCCTTCGACATGCTTGGCGAAGGCGCCCGCACCAGGGACGACGCGCAGCGCTATTTCGACTCCTATGCCTCGGCCATCTCGGCCATCGGCCACGCCGCGGGCAACAACCCGCTGCCTGACCGGCCGGGTATCTCGGTCAAACTCTCGGCGCTGCATCCGCGCTATGAGGCGGTGAGCCATCAGCGCGTGATGCGTGAACTGGTGCCGCGCCTGATCGCGCTGGCGCAGCAAGCGAAGAGTTATGACCTCAATTTCACCGTCGACGCCGAAGAAGCCGACCGGCTCGAACTCTCGCTCGATGTGATCGATGCGGCCTTTGCCGATCCCTCGCTGACAGGTTGGGATGGCTTCGGGCTTGCAATCCAGGCCTATCAGAAGCGCTGCGCGGATGTGATCGATCACATCGACGCGCTGGCGCGCCGTCACGATCGCAGGATGATGGTGCGCCTCGTGAAAGGCGCCTATTGGGACACCGAGATCAAGCGCGCGCAGGAACGCGGCCTCGCTGGCTATCCGGTGTTCACGCGCAAGGCGATGACCGACCTGAACTACATTTCCTGCGCACAGAAGCTGCTGGCTTTGCGGCCGCGCATCTTTCCGCAGTTCGCCACGCACAACGCGCTGACGGTCGCGGCCATTCTGGAACTGGCCGGCACCAGCAGCGGCTACGAATTCCAGCGCCTGCACGGCATGGGCGACGCGCTCTATGAGCAACTCGACAAGGATCATCCCGCGATCCGCTGGCGCACCTATGCGCCGGTCGGCAGCCATCGCGATCTGCTGGCCTATCTGGTGCGACGGCTGCTGGAGAATGGCGCGAACTCATCTTTCGTGGCGATCGCCGCGGATGACGCCGTGCCGATCGCAAGCTTGCTGCAGCGACCGGCCGCGATCATCGGCGCTCCCGATCGTGCGCGACACGCGAAGATTCCGCTGCCAGCCGATCTCTATCGACCGGAGCGCACCAATTCACGCGGCATCGAATTCGGCGAACGCGCTGCGTTGGAGAAATTGCTAGCCGAGATTGCGGCCAGCAAGCCAGACATGGACAAGGTGGTCGATGCCAATGCCGAGCAGGCAGATGCTGCGGTGACGGTAGCGCGCACAGGCTTTGCGTCATGGAGCCACACCCCAGCACATGAACGCGCGGCGATCCTCGACAACGCCGCCGATCGTCTGGAACAGCGCCGCGCGTCCTTCATCGCATTGCTGCAACAGGAAGGCGGCAAGACGCTCGACGATGCGCTGTCGGAGGTCCGCGAAGCCATCGACTTCTGCCGTTACTACGCCGCGCAGGGCCGCAAGCAATTCGGCACTGGCCAGACAATGCCCGGGCCCACCGGCGAGAGCAACGTGTTGAGCCTGCGCGGCCGTGGCGTCTTCGTCGCCATCTCGCCGTGGAATTTTCCGCTGGCGATCTTTCTCGGCCAGGTCAGCGCCGCACTGATGGCGGGCAATACGGTCGTCGCCAAGCCGGCCGAGCAAACGCCACGCATCGCGGCGCGGGCCGTGCGCCTGCTTCATGAAGCCGGTGTGCCCACGTCAGCACTGCATCTGATCCAGGGTGACGGCCGCACCGGTGCGGCGCTCGTCGCGCATCCCGCCATTGCCGGCGTGGTGTTCACGGGATCAACAGAGGTGGCGCGATCGATCAACCGCACCCTCGCCGCCAAGGATGGCCCGATCGTGCCACTGATCGCCGAGACCGGCGGCATCAACGCCATGATCGTCGATGCCACCGCCCTACCCGAACAGGTCGCCGACGACGTGGTGATGTCCGCGTTCCGGTCGGCCGGGCAGCGTTGCTCCGCGTTGCGGCTGCTATTGGTGCAGGACGATGTCGCCGACCGCATGATCGAGATGATCGTGGGCGCAGCCCGGGAACTCAAGCTGGGCGATCCCCGTGATGCCGCCACCCATATCGGCCCGGTGATCGACACCGAGGCAAAGCAAAAGCTCGATGCGCATATTGCGCGCATGACGACCGAAGCACGCGTGCATCTCGCGGGCACAGCACGTGCAGGCAACTTCGTCGCGCCGCATATCTTCGAACTCGCGAACGCACGTGGGCTCACCGAGGAAGTGTTCGGTCCGATCCTGCATGTGGTGCGCTACCGCGCTGCCGACTTCGACCAGGTGTTGCAGGACATTGCCGACACCGGCTACGGGCTCACGCTCGGCGTGCATTCGCGGATCGACGATATGGTTGAGCGCGTAATTGCGCGCCTGCCGGTCGGCAATGTCTATGTGAACCGCAACATGATCGGCGCTGTGGTGGGCGTGCAACCCTTCGGCGGCTTCGGACTCTCAGGCACCGGGCCGAAAGCCGGCGGCCCGCATTACCTCGCCCGCTTCGCCACCGAGCAGACGGTGACGATCAACACCGCCGCCGCGGGTGGCAATGCAGCATTGATGACAGATCAAAACTGATCCTTCTTACCCTCCCCTGGAGGGGGAGGGTCGGTGAGCAGCGCGCAACGCGTGTTGCGAGACGGGGTGGGGTGAAGCCACAACGACGGAGCTTGCTGCTTCACCCTACCCCGCTGCGCGCTATGCACGCAGCGACCCTCCCCCTCCAGGGGAGGGTTAGCTGAGCCCGTTGCATCACCCATCGAAGATGGGTCAAATGCGCCACCGGATTCCGGATGGAATTAAATTCCGGCAGACGGCAAGAACAACACGCAGAACAAAAGCGACGGGAGTGACGTATGGAAGACGGTCTGTTCAAGGGGCTGAAGGTGCTTGACTGTGCGAGTTTCATCGCCGCGCCCGCCGCAGCCACAGTGCTGTCCGACTTCGGCGCCGACGTCATCAAGATCGAACCGCCCGGTGCTGGCGATCCCTATCGCAACCTGCCCAACCTGCCCGGTTATCCCAAGAGCGAACACAACTATGCGTGGATGATGGAGAGCCGGAACAAGAAAAGCCTGGCGCTCGATCTGGCCAAGCCGGAAGGCCAGGCGGTGCTCTACAAGCTCATCGCCGAAGCCGACGTGTTCATCACCAATTTCCCCCCGCCAGTGCGCAAGCGCCTGAAGATTGCCTATGAGGATATCGCGCCGCTGAACGAGCGGCTGATTTATGCCTGCTTCACCGGCTATGGCGACAAGGGCGCGGAAGCCGACAAGCCCGGCTTCGACTCCACCGCTTGGTGGGCACGCTCCGGCATGATGGATCTCGTGCGCGCCGATGAGGACACCACGCCCGCGCGTTCGATTGCCGGCATGGGCGATCACCCCTGCGCCATGGCGCTGTATGGCGCCATCGTCACCGCGCTCTACAAGCGCGAGAAGACAGGCAAGGGCTGCCAGGTGAAATCGAACCTGATGGCCAATGGTGTGTGGTCGTCGAGCGTGCTGGCACAGGCCAAGCTGGTGGGCGCCAAGTTCGAGAAACGCCGCTCGCGCGAGGAAGCGCTCAACGCCGTCACCAATCACTACAGGTGCCGCGACGGCCGCTGGATCATGCTGTCGCTGCTCGCCGAGGAGCGGCAGTGGCCGGCTTTCACCAAATGCCTCGGCCGCGAGGACCTGCGCGACGATCCGCGCTTCGCAACCAAACCTGATCGCCATGCGCGCTCGGTCGAGCTGATCAGGATCCTCGACGAGGTGTTCGCGACCCGCGACCTCGCCGACTGGCGCGAGCGGCTTGACGGTAACGGTCTTGTCTTCGGCTTCGTCGGCATCCTCGACGACATCCCCAATGATCAGCAGATGAAGGACAACGATGTGCTGATCCCGTTCGAGGGAACCGACATCCTCACCATCAACAGCCCGATCTGGATAGGCGGCGAGACCAAGCGCAAGCCGCATCTGCCGCCGTCCATCGGCCAGCACAGCGACGAGATCCTGCGCGCTGCGGGCTTCAATGATGCCGATATCGCGCGGTTGCGCGCTTCCGGCACGGTAGCATAGTCGCGCAAGCCGCGGGTTACGCAGCCCGCGCGAAAGAGTTTCAAATTGCGATGCGGCCCGTGATCACGAAGTGGTCACGGGCCGACCTGAAACCGCCTCTCCCAAGATGCGTAGCTGATCTCGTTAGCGCAACAGGCACTCGCCATGTCGCGCGGCCACGAGATCACGAGGTCTGCGGATTCCCCGCCGGCGACGCCACTATCACCTGGGAGACGACCATGTCCAAGAAGCGCATTGCACTACTGTCATTTGCCGCCTTCAGCACGCTGATGATTTCGGCGAGCTTCCTTGAGCCTGCTGCTGCCAAGATGATGAAGGGCGAGAACACCGTCATGGTAGGCGGCGCCGCGATGTATCCGTCGAAGAACATCGTCGAGAACGCGGTGAATTCGAAGGATCACACCACGCTGGTCGCCGCCGTGAAGGCTGCCGGCCTCGTCGATACGCTGGCCAGCCCCGGCCCGTTTACCGTCTTCGCGCCGACCAATGCCGCATTCGGCAAACTGCCGAAGGGCACGGTCAATACGCTGGTGCAGCCCGAGAACAAGATGACCCTCACCAAGATCCTCACCTATCATGTGGTGCCCGGACGGCTCTCGGCGGCCGACCTCACCGATGGCAAGAAGCTGACTACCGTCGAAGGCGAACAGCTCACCGTCAAGCGTTCGGGCGGCAAGGTCACGATCGTCGATGCCAAGGGTGGCGCCTCCACGGTGACGATCCCGAACGTCAACCAGTCGAACGGCGTGATCCACGTCGTCAACACTGTGCTGATGCCGGGCTGATTGATCTTACCTCTCCCCGCTTGCGGGGAGAGGTCGAATTGCGAGCGGAGCGGAGCAATTCGGGTGAGGGGGAGCCAATATTTCACACGCTGGCTCCCCACCCGTCTCGAACGCCCTTCGTGCGTTCGATCCACCCTCTCCCCGCCTAGCGAAGCTATGCTTCGCACTGCGGGGCGAGGGAAACGCTACCGCGCCAGCAGCCATCCGAAGAAGCCGAGCCCGAGCAGAACCGCCACACCGATCGCCCAGACGCTGACGCGGATGCTGCTTGTCGTCTGCTGCTTGCTTTCATTCTCGGCGATCGCGATGTCGCGTTCCTTGATCTCTTTGTCGGTCTCGTTCATCGCGTCCTCATTTCATTTCACGAAACACATGCCGATTGCAGACGACGCATCCGCGCCAACCTGCTGACAGGCGAGACCTTCGGCACAAGTCCAGGACGCGAAGCTCTTGTCCGCGACGCCCTTCTGCTTCGGTCGATAACATGTCGCACCCCAGCCATCGAGGAGAGGCGATCCCGCGAGTTCATTGTTACCACGCATCTGCGGGCGATCGGAGAAGCCGCGCGAAAAATCCGGCGCCTTTCCATCGCGTATCGCCATGACGATATCGCGACGGCGGGGCTGGTCACCGATGAAATGCGGCGATGCCGGAACCGTTCCCTGCGATTGCTCTGCCAGCGTATTCGCACCAGGAAAATGAAAGCCGCCGATGCCGCGAATCTGGTGGCAGCCGCCGCAGGTGATGTCGTTCAGTCGGCGAGCAAAGCCGGTCGGTGAGCGGATGTTCTCGAGCGCGCCGCCCTGCGATATGGCTCGTTCCAGCGCGTTCACGACGTCGCGCTCGCTGAACACGCCCTTCCCCTTGCTGTCTATCAGCCCGAACTCCGGCTGTAGCGCCGACGGTGCAAAGCCGGCTGGTGTCGACGACAGCGACGTGGTCGCAAGGAATTTCTCGGGGATCAAAACTGTACCGCGATCGAAAGCAAGGAGATTGGCGGGCTCAAGCAGCCAGTCGCGAAACGCGCGACCGAGCGCCGCGTCAGCCAGCAACCGGTCACGGTCGATCTGGTTCTCCATGGGTGCCTCGCGAAACTGCTTCACGGTGGCATCGAAGCGAAACACCTTCTGCAAATAGTCGGTGCGGAATTCCTGCGTCTCGGACTTCGGTCGATGCGCAATCTGCAGATTGGTCTCGATGCGATCGATATGCGCGGCTGTGATTGTCGCAAGCGGGCCATCCGGTTTCAGCAAGCGATCCGCGCGTGCTGCACCAGTCTCGCTGAACGACGCGGCGTCGAGCCAGCGCCCGGCGAGATCCGCGCATGTCACCGACGCATCGTTCGGGTCCTTCGCATGAAGCACAAGATTGAGCGTCATCGGCAGGCGCGGCGGCGTTATGCCAGCGGCCGTGCGCGTGAGGCGATAGATCAGCCTGATCTCGCCGCAGGTCTCCGGCGCGACATAGGCCCGGTCCATGCGATTGACGATCCCGGCGAGAACGAACCGCACGTCCGGCGATGTCAGCGTCGCCTGGTCGAACAGTTGCACATCGTGGCCGGGGCCGACTCCGATCCTCACACGCGGCTGATGCTTTTGATGATCGGCGAGATAGCGTGCGAAGGCATCGTCCAGCGCGGCGCGGATTTGTGTCATCGCAGGCAGAGCAAACAGCGCGTCGTTGGGGATCGGCGTTGTCCGCGCGGGATCTAGCAGCTGCGCGAGGCTGAGACCGTGGGTGTTGTGCGTTTCCAGTGCCCGCAACACACCGGGATCGGTGACGGCGAGACCATTGCCCTCATCCGCCCGCGCGACAGGAGCCACGAGGCCGAGCAGCACGGCAATGAAGCTCAAGCGAAGTCGCACGGCACAATCCCAAACGTAACGTCGGGAGGCTAGCCCAAAACAAAGGCCGCTGCACCAGCAGCGGCCTGAACGCATTCGTCGCTAGAAGAGCGGATCAGCGGGCGACGATCAGGCCGCGGCTCGTGACCACCGTCCAGCGACCATCCTGCTTGCGGATCGCATCGACGCGGCCGAGACCCGGAACCGGATCACCGGCATAGACTTCGAAGATTCCGGCACGGCCCTCGATAGTGGCGCCGCCGCCGGCGATGTCGATGATGCGCCAGCCTTCGACCATGGGCAGGCGCGCAACTTCGGGCTTCGGTGTCGGGGTCGGCACCGGGGCGTTGATCGAACCTGTCACTTCCTTGGCCGGTGCCGAGGCAACCGGTGCAGGGGCCGGCGCGGGCGCAGCAGCAGCAGGCGGCGGCGTGGTGCGCAGCTTTTCGACGGTCTCGCTCAGCTTCGCGAGTTTCGCGGCCGGTTCGGCCTGGCCCTTCTCGAGCTTGTCGAGACGCTCGGCAGACTTCGCGCGCGCCGCAATGGACTGCTTGGCGTTGCGGTCGACCTCGGCCTTGAGCGCCGAGAGTTCGCCGTCGAGACGGGCAATGTGTTCTTCCAGTGCCTGGTTGGTCGACTTGGTGTCGTCGGCGGCAAACAGCTTGCCGAGGCCCGACATGGCCACCGAACCGCCGACTGCGCCGACGGTGATACCCAGCGCGATCATCGCGGCAATCGCCATCATCCGGCTGCGGCCAGCCTTCTCTGCCGACTCAATCTTCGGCTCGGAATTGACGAGGTCTTCCCAGGAGTGCTCGCGCGATGCACTCTCGCGGGATGCGCCGTCACGAGGGCCGCTGTCGCGGGAGGGAGCCATGATGGTGATCCGACCTGGCGCTCCGAGCTTCGGCGCTTCCCTCTTTGGCATCTGGGCGGGGCGCTCCTCGCCCTGCTCCGGTGCGAGCTTCGGCGAATCCACGTGAATGTCAGCATCGTGGGAACCGGCTGCCGCCGCGGCGCCGGTGTCGACGTGATCGCCGCTGACGTCTGGGGTGGAATCGGCCTTATGCTCGCTCACGATCAAATTCTCCGGAATAGATGAACACTTTGGTAACTTTCATTGCTTGCCAAATCCTTACCGGGTGCCGTGCTTACGAAAATTTCACCTCTCGTCCGGCGGTGGGAACCGTTGCTTGACGCGCGCCCGCCCGGCCCACACAACACCTGCAAACAGACAATCGGGGAAATGCCATGAAGCTCTACGATTCCATCGGACCGAATCCGCGCGTGGTGCGCATGTTCATGGCCGAGAAGGGCATCGGCCTCCCCGTCCAGACCGTCGATCTTGCTGGTGGCGAGAACCGCGAACCCGCGCATCTGGCGCGCAATCCGCATGGGCAGATGCCGACGCTCGAACTCGACGATGGCGCCTATGTGTCGGAGACGGTGGCGATCTGCGAATATGTCGAGGAGACGCATCCGATGCCGGCGCTGATCGGCACCACGCCCGAGCAGCGCGCCGAGGCACGGATGTGGCGCCAGCGCGTCGATCTCAATATCTGCCAGCACATCGCCAATGGCTATCGCTTTTCGGAGGGGTTGAAGCGCTTCGAGACGCGCATCGTCTGCGTGCCCGAAGGCGCGCCGGGCCTGAAGACAATCGCCATCGACCGGCTGCGCTGGCTCGACGGCCAGATGGGCGGCAAGACCTTCATCTGCGGCGAGCGGTTCACGATGGCCGACATCGTGTTGTTCTGCTGGCTCGATTTCGCCGACAAGGTGAAGCAGCCGTGGGATCGCGGAAATGCGAAGATCGCGGCGTGGTTCGAGCGGGTGGGCGCGCGGGAGTCGGCAAAGGCGTAATGCCTACAGCACCACCGGCGCATCCGGTAGTTCATTCACCGACGCGGCGTCGCGCGGAAAATGCGTCGCCAGATGCTGCGTCACCGCATCGATGCCCTTGATCACGCCGCGTTCGAAATGCCCGGCGCGAAACTCGGCTTCCATCATCTGGCAGATCGCTTCCCAGCCGGCTTTACCGACGCGGGCATCGATGCCGCGGTCGACCACGATCTCGACATCGCGATCGGCGAGCAGCAGATAGATCAGCACGCCGTTGTTATGCGCGGTGTCCCAGACGCGCAGTTGCGCGAACACATCAATGGCGCGTTCGCGCGCGGATTGATTGCGGAACAGCGGCGCGCCGTCGAGCGCGCCCTCGACCACGAAGCGGATCTGTCCGGCATGGCTGGCTTCGGAGGCCTTGATGGCCTGTTCGATCGCCGCCAGCGATTGCGGCGGGAACGCCTTGCGGACCCGCGAGCGATTGCCGAGCAGATGGTTGCCGATGCGTTTCAGGCTCATCACCAACTCCCCGAAGCGCCGCCGCCACCGAAACTGCCGCCGCCTCCGCTGAAGCCGCCGCTGCTCGATGAACTCCCTGATGACCAGGAACCGCCGCCGCCCCCGATATAGCCACCGCCGCGACGTCCACCGCCTCCGCCGCCCGACATGAGGGCCTCGCTGATCAGCGTAAAGAAAAACGCGACCGCGCCGAGAATACCGCCGAACAGCAGGCTGCCGGCGACCAGCCAGACCACCGCGGTGACGAGCCCGCCGGTCGCCAGCGAGCCGAACAGCCGGCCGAAAATGTTGCGCAGGATGCTGCCGAAGATCAGAACGCCGAACAGCAGGAACGGCGCATATTCCATGATCTGATCGAGGGCATTCGAATTGCCCTTCCATTCATCCGGCGCCGGCAGCGGCTCGCCGTCGATCACCTTGATGATCTGGTTGACGCCGGCCGTGATGCCACCGGCGAAATCGCCGGTCTTGAAGCGCGGCGTGATGATCTCGTCCATGATCCGTTTCGTGGTCACGTCGGTCAGCGCGCCTTCGAGGCCGTAGCCGACTTCGATGCGCAGCTTGCGATCGTCCTTGGCGACCAGCAGGATCGCGCCGTCATCGACTTTCTTGCGGCCAATCTTCCAGGCTTCGGCAACGCGGATGGAGTATTGCGCGATGGCTTCCGGCGCCGTGGTGGGCACGATCAGCACCACGATCTGGCTGCCCTTGCGCGACTCGAAATCACGCAGCGTGCTGTCGAGCGATGCCTGTTCGCCCTGGCTCAGCGTCGCGGTCTGGTCGACCACGCGCCCCGTCAAAGCCGGCACGGCCACATCGGCCAGAGCGACGGCGCTCCAGCACAGCAGCAATGCCAGCAGGCAGGCTTTGATCGCCTTCATCGGATCGGCCTGATCGGCACCGGCCTATTTCGCTGGCGCCGGCGTCGGGTTGAAGTCGACCTTCGGCGCGGTCGAGATTTCGCTCTCATTGGCGACCGAGAAATTCGCCTTCTCCTTGTAGCCGAACATCATCGCGGTGAGATTGTTCGGGAAGGTGCGCACGCCCACGTTATAATCCTGCACCGACTTGATGTAGCGGTTGCGCGCCACGGTGATGCGGTTCTCGGTGCCTTCGAGCTGCGACATCAGATCCTTGAACAGCGCGTCCGACTTGAGCTGCGGATAGTTCTCGGTGACCACGAGCAAGCGCGACAGCGCGCTGGAGAGTTCGCCTTGCGCGGCCTGGAATTTCTGCAGCGCGGCGGGATCGTTGACCACATCGGGCGTCGCCTGCACCGAGCCGACCTTGGCGCGTGCATTTGTGACGCCCAGAAGAACGTCCTTCTCCTGCTGCGCGAAGCCCTTCACGGAATTCACGAGATTCGGCACGAGGTCCGCGCGGCGCTGATACTGGTTGACCACCTCCGACCAGGCCGACTTGACCTGCTCATCATTGGTCTGGATCGCGTTGTAACCGCAATTGGTCAGGCTGAGAGTCGCCAGTGCTGCCAGCACGGTCAAAAACTTGCGCATGAAATTCTCCTGTGACGCGGCTCAAATGGCTCGACCGCTTCTAGCACAGGCAAACGACGAAAGCCGCCACAAGTTCATCGCGAATGCTGCAATGCCCATACGGGTTTATGTTTGCATGCACGACATTCGTTGTTAGCCTTGCCGCAACCATCGGCCCACAGAAGCCGAGGACATTTGGGGAGGTTTCCATGACGGACGTGCTGAACACGTTTCCGACCGTTGGCGCGCAGACCCTGCGGGCCCTGGCGCGCTATCCGGACCGCATCGCTTTCAGCTGGCCCGGCGGCACCATCACCTATCGCGGCACCACGGACCTGATCGCGCGGCTGCAGAATGTGTTCATGAACCTCGGCGCACAGCCCGGCACGAAAGTGGCGTTGCTGACCGCGAACCGCGCCGACACCTGGTGCGCCGGCGTCGCCGCGCAACTGTCGCGTTTCGCAATCTCATGGCTGCACCCGCTGGGCTCGATGCAGGATCAGATCGACCAGATCGAGGATGCCGAAGCAGCGATCCTGATCATCGATGCCGACAATTTCCTGCAGCGCGGCGGCGAGCTCGCCTCGCGCGCGCAGGGCCTACAACACGTATTCACGCTGGGCCGTGCAGACTACGGCATCGATCTGCTGAAAGTCGTCGGCTCAGGCGGCAGCGCCACCGCGCGGGACTTTGCACAGGTCGATGACATCGCCGTGCTGAACTACACCGGTGGCACCACCGGAAAATCCAAGGGCGCGCTGCGCCGGCATCGCGAAGTGTCGGGCTTTGCCAGCGCCATTCTGTCCGACTTCGAGATCCCGGACACGCCGAGCTATCTCACGGTTGCACCGATCAGCCATGTCGCCGGCACCAAGGTGCTGCCGACGCTGATGCGCGGCGGCACGGTGCATATGCTGAAGGGCTTCGATCCCGAGGCGGTGCTCAACACCATCGAACGCGAACGGATCAACTTCACGCTGTTCGTGCCGACCATGATCTATGTGCTGCTCGACAGTCCGGTGCTGCCAAAAACCGATCTATCGTCGCTCGATCTGGTACTTTACGGCGCATCGCCGATGTCACCGAGCCGGCTGGTCGAAGGCATCGAACGTATCGGCCCGGTGTTCTCGCAGCTCTACGGGCAGACCGAATGCTATCCAGTGTCGGTGCTGCGCAAGACGGATCATGATCCGAAGAAGCCCGAACTATTCCTGTCTTGCGGCTTCCCCATCGCAGTCTGCGACGTCCGCATTCTCGACGATGACGATCAGGAAGTGTCGCCCGGCGAGGCCGGCGAAATCTGCGTGCGCGCGCCGCATGTCATGAAGGAATACTGGAAGCGGCCGGAGCAGACGGCCGAAACGCTGAAGAACGGCTGGCTGCACACCGGCGACATCGCCCGCGCCGACGAGCGCGGCTACATGTTCATCCTCGACCGCAAGAAGGACATGATCGTTTCCGGCGGCTTCAACATCTTCCCGCGCGAGATCGAGGATGTGCTCACCACCCATGCCGATGTCGCCATGTGCGCCGTGGTCGGCGTGCCCGACGACAAATGGGGCGAGGCTGTCACCGCCATCGTGGTCGCGCGTGGCGGTGCGAAGCCGGATGCGGATGAGCTGATCAATCTGGTGAAGACCCGCAAGGGTTCGGCCCATGCGCCGAAACACATCAAGTTCGTCAGCGAATTGCCGATGACCGGCGTCGGCAAGATAGACAAGAAGGCGCTGCGCGCGAGCTTCTGGGTCGGGCGCGAGCGGATGGTGGGGTAAGGACTTAGCACTAACGCCGTCATTCCGGGGCGCGTGTGCATCTTGCGCACGCGAACCCGGAATCTCGACATGGCTGAACACTTCGGGATTCCGGGTTCGCCTGCCAGCGGCTTCGCCGCTGACCTGCGCCCCGGAATGACAGTGGAGGGTCACCACCAAGTGACTTGCATGATGATAGTTACTCCCCTATCTTCCCCCCATGGAGCGCAAGAGTTTCGAGAAACTGGAATGCCCGGTCGCCCGCAGCCTTGAGCGCGTCGGCGAGTGGTGGAGCATTCTGATCATGCGCGACGCCATTTACGGCATGACGCGGTTCGACCAGTTCCAGAAGAACCTCAACATCGCGCCGAACATGCTGACCCGTCGGCTGGCAGTCCTGGTCGAGGCCGGGTTGCTGGAGAAGCGGCTATATTGCGAAAAGCCACCGCGCTACGAATATATCGTGACCCCGCGCGGCCGGGATTTCCGCTCCGTGCTGTGGTCGCTGCAAAGCTGGGGCAACCGGCACTTCGCGCCTGAGGGTGAAAGCGTTGTTCTGATCGACAAGGAGACCGGCGAGACCGCCGATCCCATCCTGGTCGACCGCCGTACCGGCAAACCAATCACCGAAGCCACCCACGCCAATGCGCCCGGCCCTGCCGCCAGCGCACGCGTGCAACGGCGGCTCAGCAAACCGCGCCCGCAGAAGGACGGATCACCATGAAACTGGAAACGCCGCAGGCCATCGTCGCCGCCACGGCTGCGCCCGTCCACGAGATGAACCCGCGGACGCGGATGCTGCTGCAGGCGCCAATCGCCTCCACGCTGGTCAAGCTCGCCTGGCCCAATCTGCTGGTGATGCTGGCGCAGGCCTCCACCGGCCTGATCGAGACCTGGTGGGTGTCGCATCTCGGCAGCGACGCGCTGACCGGCATGGCGGTGGTGTTTCCCGGCTTCATGATGATGCAGATGCTGTCGGCTGGCGCCATGGGCGGCGGCATTTCCTCGGCGATTGCGCGTGCGCTCGGCGCAAGGCGCACCGACGATGCCGAGGCGCTGGTAATGCACGCGACCCTTATCAATATCCTGCTCGGCCTCATCGGCTCGGCGATCTTCCTGATCTGGGGCCGTGCGATTTACACCGCGATGGGTGTCAGCGGCGGCGCGCTGGACGCGGCCATGCAGTATTCCAACGTGGTGTTCGGCGGCAGCGTTTTAGTTTGGCTGATGAACGGCTTTGCCAGCATCATCCGCGGCACCGGCAACATGCTGGTGCCGTCGCTGTCGATCTGTATCGGCGTGGTGCTGCTGATCCCGCTGTCGCCGCTGCTGATCTTCGGCTGGGGACCGATTCCGGCGCTCGGCATTGCCGGCGGCGGCTGGGCTGTGGTGCTGTCCACCTTCACCGTCGGCGCGGTACTCGCCGGCTACATTCTCTCCGGCCGCTGCATCGTCCATTTCAAACTGGCGCGGCTGCGCTGGGATCTCTCAGCCGACATCTTGCGTGTCGGCGCCATCGCTGCGGTGATTTCGCTGCAGACGAGTTTCACGGTGCTGCTGACCACCGCACTGGTCGGCGGCTTCGCTGGCGGCGACGCCGTGGCGGGCTTCGGCACCGGCGTCCGGCTGGAATATCTGATGGTGCCGCTGGCCTTCGGGTTTGGCGGACCGCTGGTCGCCCTGGTCGGCACCAATATCGGCGCCGGACAGGAGCAGCGTGCGCTGCGGGCGGCGCTGATCGGCGGCGGCATGGTGTTCGTGATCACCGAAACCGTCGGCCTGGCGGCCGCGATCTGGCCAGCCGCGTGGCTCGGCCTGTTCGGCTCGGATCCGCAGATGATCGAGACCGGCAGCGCCTATCTGCGCATTGTCGGCCCGGCCTATGGCTTCTTCGGTCTGGGCCTGTCGCTCTATTTTGCCTCCCAGGGCGCCGGCAAAATGCTCTATCCGCTGCTCGCCGGCGTGCTGCGCCTCCTGATCTCGATCGGCGGCGGCTGGCTGGCGCTGCGGCTGACGGGATCGCTGACCTGGCTGTTTGCCTGCCTGACCTTCGCGCTGGTCGTCTACGGCACTATCATCGTCACGGCGGTGGCGTCCGGGACCTGGTTCAAGACCAAGCCGGTCTGACGGCGATGTGATCGCCAGCGATGCGATCGCCTGACAGCGATGTGATCAGCCGTAAGCGGATTTTCCGCTGGGAGTAAAGATGTGCATATGCCTCATGCAGTTGCACGCCTGTAGGGGCAAAGCGAACTATCCTAGATAGCGCGGATCGGCGGTCAGTTCGGCCGCACCCAGGAATCCCCAGCTATGGCAGACGGTATCGCGGCACAGGCTCCCCAGCCGACGGAAGGGCTGACGCCGAGCCAGCAGCGTTGGGCGCGGCTTGCCATCTTTACCGCCCTTGCCATGGCCTCGCTCGATACCGCCATTGCCAATATCGCGTTGCCCTCCATCGCCGCCGACCTGCATGCGACGCCAGCGGATGTGATCTGGGTGGTCAATGTCTACCAGATCGCCATGGTCGCCACGCTGCTGCCGTTCGGCGCACTGGGCGAGATTGTCGGCCATCAGCGCATCTATCTCGGCGGGCTGATCCTGTTCACGATCGCGTCGGTCGCCTGCGCATTCGCGTGGTCGCTGGACACTTTGCTGTTCGCGCGGGTGCTGCAGGGCCTCGGCGCCGCCGGCGCCATGAGCGTCAATGCCGCGCTGGTCCGTGTGGTTTATCCCCCAAGCCATTTTGGCCGCGGGCTCGGTCATAATGCCCTCGTCGTCGCGACGGCCTTCACCCTCGGCCCTACCATCGCCTCGGGCATCCTGTCGGTTGCAACCTGGCCCTGGCTGTTCGCGATCAACCTGCCTTTCGGCCTCGCCGCCATTATCATCAGCCTCAAGACACTGCCAAAGACCACGCGCGCCACCCATCGTTTCGATTTTCTCGGTGCCCTGCTGACCTCGCTCTGCCTCGGCCTGCTGATCCTCGGTATCGACAGCGCCGCCCATCACACCGCGCCGTCCATCGTCGTCGCCGAACTGGTTGCCGGCCTGTTGTTCGGCTGGCTGCTGCTCCGCCGGCAGGCCGATCACCCTGCGCCCATGCTGCCGATCGACCTGTTTCGCCGCCCGTTGTTCGCGCTGTCGGCGGCCACGGCGGTTTGCTCCTTCTCCGTCCAGGGCCTCGCCTTTGTGTCGCTGCCGTTCTACTTCGAGGAAGTTCTGCATCGTTCGGCAGTCGAGACCGGCTTCTTCCTGACGCCCTGGCCGCTGGTCGTCGGCATCATGGCGCCGATCGCCGGCCGGTTGTCGGACCACTATCCCGCCGGGCTTCTTGGCGGTATCGGCATGGCCCTGCTCGGCATCGGCATGGTGCTGCTGGCCACCCTGCCGCCCGACCCGAGCGTCGCCAATATCGTCTGGCGGATGGTGATCTGCGGCGCCGGCTTCGGCTTCTTCCAGGCGCCGAACATGAAGGCGATCATGTCGAGCGCGCCGGCCGGCCGTAGCGGCGGCGCCAGCGGTATCGTGGCCACCGCCCGGCTGACCGGCCAGAGCATGGGCGCGGCGCTCGCCGCCTTCTGCTTCGGCCTGTTCGGCCATGGCGGCGCGACCTGGGCGCTGGCGCTCGGTGCCGGTTTTGCCGCGCTCGGCTGCGTCATGAGCTTCCTGCGGCTGATCGTCCCGTCGTCACCCAGTCACTGATTTCAGAGATAATTTAGCGAACTCACATTTCTCTTTTGCAATGCCGTATTAAGTGATGTGATATACTGCAGTGCAGAGACAGATATTTTGCAGCGCAAGTAACAAAACTGAGTTCCATTGCCCTTCGGTTCCGTAAGTACCCAAAGACGCTGGACCAGTTTCGTATCCTTGTAGTCGCGGCGGGCACGAGGGCATTTCTTGAGGGTACTGTTCGTCACTCCAGAGATTGACGACTTCATCCGGGTGGGCGGCCTTGCAGCCGTGTCCGCCGCTCTCCCTCGAGCTTTGCGCATCTGGACCGACGTTCGCATCATCCTTCCCGGCTACCGCGACGTCGTCACACAGTTTCCTGACATCGAGATCGTCGGCGAATGCCCGGCACTGGCGGAAATGCCCGCCTGCTCGGTTGGCCTCGCCGCGACCAAGGACGGGCTGCCGATCTATATCCTGCTCTGCCCGCAGCTCTACGATCGTCCAGGCAACCCTTACGGCGATGCCTGCGGCCGCGACTGGCCGGACAACGACATCCGCTTCGCACGCTTCGCCTCCGCAGCGGCACTGCTCGCCTCCGGCAAGCTCGACAAGAACTGGTCGGCCGATCTGGTCCACGCCAATGACTGGCAGGCGGCCTTGGTGCCGGCCTATCTCGCCTGGAGCGGCGTGAAGATCCCGACCATCCTGACGATCCACAATCTCGCTTATCAGGGCCTGTTTCCGAAGTCTTCGCTGCGCCGGATCGGTGCGCCCGCGGAGTCGTTCCATATCGACGGGCTGGAATTCTACGACAAGCTCTCCTTCCTCAAGGGGGGCCTGATCTACTCGTCGCATCTGACGACCGTGAGCGAGACCTATGCGCGTGAAATCACCACGCCGGAACTCGGCTGCGGGCTGGAAGGCCTGCTGACCAAGCGCTCCAACGAGTCGCGGCTCACCGGTATTCTCAACGGCATCGACGAAAGCTGGGATCCGCGCGTCTGCGCGGAGCTCATGAGACCGTTCGGCGCGGGCGACTGGGAAGCCAAACGCGCCAATGCCGATGGGGTACGCCAACAATTTGGGCTCGCACTCTCCCGCGGGCCCATTTTTGGTTTGGTCGCCCGCCTCGTGCATCAGAAGGGCGTCGACCTCGTATTGTCGGCGGCTGACGCCATCGTGTCCGCCGGCGGACAGATCGTCGTGACCGGCCGCGGCGAGACCGAACTGGAGAATGCGCTGATGGATGCGCATCGCCGCCGTCCGGATGCGATCGGCGTCGCCATCGGGTTCAACGACCGCGAGGCACGGCGTATCTTCGCCGGCAGCGACTTCACGCTGATGCCGTCGCGCTTCGAACCCTGCGGCCTGAGCCAGATGTATGCGCAGCGCTTCGGCTCGCTGCCGATCGGCCACCAGACCGGCGGCCTCGCCGAAACCATCGTCGATGGCGAGACCGGCTTCCTGTTCACGCAGCCGTCCACCGAGTCATTTCTGGGCGGCATCCTGCGGGCCTTTGCGACCTATGGCTCGAAGGATCGCCTGAACTCGATGCGCCGCAGCGCCATGTCGAAATCGTTCAGCTGGAATATTTCTGCCGCCAGCTACAGCGCGCTGTATCGCAAGACGATTGTCGCCGGCGTGTAGCGCGGGAAATCCGCAGGCGAACCCCGATCTTGGCTTGCGGATCAGTTCCGTTTCACAATAATGGCGAAAGCTGGCAACAACTATCATCCATGAAGACGTGGCCGGTACCCCCTGTGATGAAGGCCAGCCCGTGCTCAAAGCTTCGCCTCCCGCCGAGCCGCTCGTCGACTGGCGATCGGAAATCAGCGCCGGTCTGATCTCCAGCCTCGTCTGTCTGCCGCTCTGCCTTGCTTGCGGACTGCTGGTGTTTGCGCCGCTCGGCCCCGACTATGTCGCGACGGGCGCTGCAGCCGGCCTGTATGGCGGCGCCATCGTCGGCCTGGTCGCGGCCGTGGTCGCCACCTCGTCCTATATCGTGACGACGAGCCGCGTCAGCATGGCCCTGGTGCAGGCCGGCCTGACCACGACGCTGGTCAATGACGCCACGCTTGCGAGCCAGCCCGCGATGATCGTGACCGCGATCATGCTGTGTTTGTTTCTGGCCGGGCTGTGGCAGGTCCTGTTCGGACTGCTCGGCCTGACGCGCGCCATCAAATTCGCGCCGCACCCGGTACTCACCGGTCTACTCAATGGCGTCGGGATGCTGATCGTGATTTCCCAGTTCAAGCCGTTCTTTGCCGCGCAGACGCTGTGGCCGAACAAGCCCGCGATGCTGGTTTACGTCGTGGCCCTGGCGCTCTTTGTTCTGAACTATCCGGCCATAGCAGGCTGGTTGCGGCTGCCGGACTGGCTGCGGAAAATACCGGGATCGCTTGCAGGCTTCGTCGCCGGCACCGCGCTCTACTATCTGATCAGCGTCCCGACCGGTCTCGATCTCGGGCCAACCATCGGTGAGATCCATGTCAGCTTCCCGCCGGCCATGCCGCTCGGCGCAGTGTTCGACGGCTCGATCACGCCGGAACTGACCGCCGTGCTTCCGCATGTCGTGCTGGTATCGCTGGTGCTGGCGATCATCGGCACGGTGGAGACCATGCTGGCGTTTCGCGTGGCACAGCAGCTCGACGACACGCATATCCATCCGGTGCGCGACCTCGCCGCACAAGGCATCGCCAATGCGGCAGCAGCACTCGGCGGCGGCATTGGTGGATCTGCGATTCCATCGGTGATCCTGCTTGGCTATCGCATGGGCGGCCGCACGCGCTGGACCAGCATTTTCGTGGCTCTCAGCCTGTTGGCCATCACATTCGCGCTGTCCTCGGTGCTCGCACAGGTGCCGCGCGCGGTGTTCGCCGGCCTGCTTCTGGTGATCGGCATCGTGCTGTTCGATCGCTGGAACCTGCAATTGCTGGCCGATATCCGATACAGCATCGAGCCGCAGGTTCGCCGGCACGCGGTCTACAACCTGATCGTTGTGCTCGCGGTGATGGCCGTGACCGTGTTCAGCTCGGTGGTTTCCGGAGTCATTGTCGGGATCATCCTGTCCTGCATCATCTTCGTCATCAATATGAGCCGGCCGCTGGTGCGCCGCGCCCATCACGGCGACACACTGTTCTCCAAGCGCATCCGCTCGGCTGACGATCTCGCGATCCTGCAGCAGACCGGGCAGCAGCGCGCCATCCTGCAGCTCGAAGGCGCGCTGTTCTTCGGCAATGCCGACGACCTCTCGCTGCGGGTCAAGGACCTGTTCAACAGCACCGACATGATCCTGCTCGACATGGGCGCCATCTCCGACCTCGACGTGTCCGGCGTCAACGCTTTGCGGACGCTCCGCCAGAAGGCGGCCGAAAAGAAACGGCGACTGATCTACTGCAATGTCCGGCCCGTCCATGCCGCCATCATCGGCAACGGGATCGGGCACGATCCCGCATCGCCGTCCATGACGCAGGATCTCGATTCCGCACTGGAGTGGATGGAGCAGACCATGCTCGACCGCTCAGCTACGAGGCAGGGGCAAGCGGATGAACTCACGCTCGAGCAGATCGACTTTCTCGATGGTGTATCGGCGAACGAGATGGCCGAACTGACCGCGGTAATGACCAGGCGGGAATTCGCGTGTGGCGATACAATCTGCCGCGAGGGTGGCGCCGGCGACCGCATGTGGCTGATCCTGAAAGGCAGCGTCAGCGTGCTGCTACGTACCGACGGACATCACGAGCGACGCCGCATCGCCGGACTTGGGCGCGGCACGACGGTCGGAGAAATGGCGCTGGTGGAATCGGTGCCACGCTCGGCGACCATCGTCGCCGACGACGAGGTGGTCTGTTACGAATTCCCGCGCGACGGCTTCGACCTGATCCTGAAGAAAAATCCGGTGCTCGCCACCAGGCTGTTGGGCAACCTGGCGCGCGAACTCACCCGGCGACTGCGGCAGACCTCGCAGGATCTGCGCGCCAGTCATCACTGAGGCGATTAAACCTCCACCACGCGCTCCACATGCACGCGGCGGCAGTCCATCTCATATTCGAGATCGACGACCGGCGGGCGGTTGAAGTGCCAGGTCAGGCCGTTGCGGAACACGCCGCGGCGACCGAGCTCGCTTTCCAAGAGCGCATAGACGTCGCGCACGGTGTAGAGCTGCGCGCCAGTGGTCTGATCCCAGGTGCCGGAGAATGCGCTCATGCGGCGCTCCATCTCGTCGAGCACGAACTTGGCTTTTTCCAGCATGCCCGACGGGCTGATGTCGCCAAGGCGCACCGTGTTGTCGCGATAGTCGCCCTTGCCCTCAGCCGCTTCGCCGCTGCCGGCGATGACGAAGGAGGTCGGCGCATTCGGCGCGACGGTCGTGAAAGAGAAGGCATGGAAGCCCGGCTCTGACGGCGGATCGATCTTCGGACACACATTGCTGCGCGCGATGGGATTCACGCGATCCTTCATGATGCCCCAGTCTTCGAGGGTCTTGATGTAGATCTCGTTGAAGTCGATGAACCCCTGCTCCGTGAACGGTGCCGGCGAGCGCAGTTCGCAGGCTGCGAAGGCGGTCAGCGGCCGGCCGGCTGCCTTGATGATCTCGGCAACCCTGGCGAAGCCTTCCTTCAGCGGGACGACCTTGGAGAAACGCACGCGCTCCAGCGCGAAGCCGGGCAGCGCACCGACGCCGCAGGAGTACTGGAACACGCCCGGCATGTAACGGTAGCCGCTATTGGGGGCTTCGACGGTCTCGATCATGGTTGGCCTCTTCAGGTGAAATCAAAGTCAGTCTTCGAGGACGCCGAGATAGGCGTCGCGGATGATGGGATCGGCCAGCAATTCGGCGCCCTGCCCGGTGCGCACGATGCGGCCCATATCCATGATGTAGGCGTGATGGCAGAGATCGAGCGCCGTGGTGACGTCCTGCTCGACCAGCAGGATCGACATGCCTTCGCTGTTGAGCTGCCGGAGCGCCGCGACCAGCTGCTCCACCAGCAATGGCGACAGGCCGAGCGAGAGTTCGTCGATCATCAGAAGACGCGGCGCGCTCATCAGCCCGCGGCCGATGGCGCACATCTGCTGCTCGCCGCCAGACAATGTCGCCGCGGCCTGGTTGCGGCGCTCGCGCAGTTTCGGGAAGGTCGTGTAAACGCGATCGAGATCGCGATTGAGTTCGGTACGACCAACGCTGCGCGAATAGGCGCCCATCAGGAGATTGTCCTCGATGCTCATGGCACCGAACAGACGGCGGCCTTCGGGCACATGGACGATGCCATGGACCAGCATCTGCGCCGCCGTCGCCTTCGACAGATCGACGCCCTCGGAGACATATTTGCCTGATGTCAGCGGGATCAGCCCGGACAGCGCACGCATCAGCGTGGTCTTGCCGGCGCCGTTGGAGCCGATCAGCGCAGTGATCTCGCCGGAACGCACCACCATGTCGATGCCCCACAGCACCTGGATTTCACCGTAACCGGCGCAGACCTGATTGAGTTCGAGCATCGAATGATCAGCCACGGGCGGCGTTCCGTTGTGCATATTGCTGGCCCAGATAGGCATCGACGACGGCGGGATCCTTGATGATGTCGCGCGGCGCGCCGTCGGCAATCAGCCGTCCGTTATGCAGCACCGCGATGCGGGTGCAGACATTGAGCACGACCTTCATCAGATGTTCGATCATCACGATGGTGATGCCGTCGGCGGCGAGCTGATGGATCAGCTTGGTGGCGCGTTCGACCTCGGCGCTGTTGAGGCCGGCATTGACCTCGTCGAGGAACAGCAGCTTCGGCTTCATCGCCAGCGCCTTGGCTAGCTCCAGCCGCTTGCGCATCGCCAGTGTCAACGTTGCTGCGGACTGGTCGGCCTGCGCGTCGAGGCCAACGAATGCGAGATGCGCGCGAGCGGCCTCGCGCGCCGACTTCAGGCTCTCGCCCGGTTGCGAGAACAACGCGGCCGCAGCGACATTGTCGAGCGCCGAAAATTCCGCAAAGGGCTGCACGATCTGGAAGGTGCGCGACAGGCCGAGCCGCGCCGATTGATAGGTCTTGATCCGCGTGATGTCACGGCCATCGAAGGTGACCACGCCGGAACTCGCCGGCGTGACACCGCAGATGGTGTTGACCAGCGTGGTCTTGCCGGCGCCATTCGGGCCGATCAGGCCAACCACCTCGCCCTTGTTAACGGACAGCGAGACATCGCTCAGCGCCTTCAGCCCGCTGAAGTTTCGCGAGACGCTGCTGAGATGCAGGATTTCTTGACGGATCTCAGACATGCTTTGCCTTTCGTCCGCTGAGCCCGCGCCAGATCTTGCCGGCATGCAGCGAGACCAACCCATGCGGCAGGAACAGCAGCAGCAGGATGATGAGCACGCCCAGCACGCCCGAATGGATCTGGATGTAATTGCGCCAGACCACTTCCTCGAGGCCGAGATAGACGAAGGCGCCGCAGACCACGCCGAGCGGCGAGCCGAGCCCGCCCATCAGCGCCATCACGATCGGCTTCACCGAATACAAGATGTCGAACACGTCGGACGGATCGATGTAATGCACCCAGGCCGCATAGAGCCCGCCGGCGGCACCGACGAAACAGGCGGACAGGCCGAAAGCCACGGCCTTGTAGAGCGTGGAATTGAGACCGACCATGTTCGAGGCCGTCTCGTTCTGCCGGATGCAGTTGAGACCGAAGCCGAGCTTCGACATCGAGACTGCGATGACGACGAGCGCGGTGATCAGCAGCAGTCCCCACATGGCGTAAAAGAAGAACGTCGCGTCGGACAGCACGCTCGACCCGGAGACCAGCGGAATGTTCAGGCCCATGCCGCCGCCGGTGAGGTCGGTGGCGTTGTTGACGAGTTCGCGGAACACTTCGACCAGCGACAGGCTGGCGATGGCGAAGTAATGGCCGCGGAGGCGCAGCAGCACCGCACCGAGAGCCGCAGCAAGCAACAGGCACAATACCAGCGACCCCAGCAGCGACAGGGGCAGCGGCACGCCCTTATTCATGAGAATGCCGGTCGTGTAGGCGCCGAGCCCGAAGAAGGCGGCCGTCGCAAAAGACGGGTAACCGGCGAAGCCGCCGACGATGTTCCATGACAACGCGAAGATCGCATACATGCAGGCCATGGTGCCGAGACGTAGCGCATAGGCATCGCCAAACAGGGGCAGTGCCGCCACGCAGCCAATGAGGACGAGAAGCGCGATATTGGTCCGGGTCATTCAAAACCCTTTCGGCCGAGCAAGCCCTGCGGCCTGACCACAAGGAAGATGATGAGCAGGACGAAGGACAGCGTCACCGCATGGGCCGGGCCGAGATAGACCGAGCCCACGCCTTCGACCAAAGCCAGCAAGATGCCGCCCGCCAATGCGCCGGACACGCTGCCGAGTCCGCCGAGCACGCAGACCACGAAGGCCTTGCCCAGATAGGCCGATGAGGTCAGCGGTGAGATCGGGAAGATCAGCGCCATCAGCACGCCGGCGCATCCGGCGAGCGCAGCGCCGAGACCGAAAGCGATGGCGTAGATCGATTTGACGTCGACGCCCATCAGTACGGCGGCATCGCGGTCGAGCCGGACGGCGACAATGGCGCGGCCGACTTTCGAGCGACGCAGCAGCAGATAGAGCAGAAAGGTCAGCGCCAGCGCCGAGCCGGTCGCGATCAGGCGATCGACAGGGACGACGACGTCGAAGATCGAGATCGATCCCGTGGGCGGATTGAGGGTCAGCTTCCGGTAGTCGGCCTTGAAGTAATAGATCATCGCATTGTTCAGGATCAGATCGAGCCCGAAGGTCAGCGTCAGCGTCACCAGCACCGGCGCGGTGATGACGCGGTTGAGCAGCAGCCGTTGCAACAGATAGCCGAACACGAAGAAGGCCGGCGCGGCGATCAGCAGCGCATACCACGGCGACAGCCCGAGCGAATTATACGCGCCCCAGGCCAGATAGGCGCCAAGCACGATGAACGAGCCGTGGATCAGGTTGATGACGTTGAGCACGCCCCAGACCAGCGAGAAACCGATCGCGATACAGGCATAGAGACACCCAAGCACGAGTGCATTGATCAGGACCTGGATGGCCAGCATATCGATCCCCCGCCGATCCCAGCCGTGCTCAGTTCACGCCGAGCTTGAAGTCGCCCTGCTTGATGGCGTCGGGGAACAGCACCACCGGCTTGCCGGCCTGGATCTGGAAGACCGGAGGTTCGAGCGAGTTGATCTGGCCGTTGGCGCCGAACTTCACCGGCCCCCAGAAGGTCACGACGTCCATCTTGGCGAGTTCGTCACGCACCTTGTCGCGATCGAGCGAACCGGCCTTTTCGATGGCCATCTGGAACAGTGCGCCACAGACGGCAGCCGACGCGTGAGCGTAGTCGGGCTCAAGCTTGTACTTGTCCTTGAACAGCTTCACGAAGTTGGCCGTGGTGCCGAAAATGTCCTTGCCGTTGTACTGTTCGGCCGGATGCCACCACGAGGCGCTGGAGATGTTCTCGGCGCTCGCCCCGGCGGATTCGATGAATTCCTGATAGGCCGGACCGGCGATCATGGTCACGACATTGGCCTTCATCTGCTGATCGACCATTTGCTTGCGGATCAGCAGCAGATCGTTGGTGTAGCCGGTGACGAACACCCATTGCGGATTCAGCGACTTGATCTGCGACAGGGTTGCCGAGTGGTCGAGCGTGTTGATGGCGTATTTCTCGAAATAGACGACTTCGAGACCGTTGGCCTTGGCGGACTTTTCCATTTCCTGTGCGATGGCCAGCGGAAACAGATCGTTACGCGCCAGAATGGCGACCTTCTTGACGTCGGCAGCCTTGGCCTTGATGAGCTGCGTCAGCGGCGTGGTCAGCGTGTCGTTCGGCGTAAAGGTACCGAACAGATACTTGTAGTTCTGGTCATAGACCTGGGATGACGACGCCGTCGCGGCCAGCATCGGCACCTTGTATTTCTCGGCGATCGTGCTGGCGGCCTTGGCGGCGCCCGAGCCAAACGGGCCGAACATGAAGTTCACCTTGTCCTGGGTGATCATCTGTTCGGTGGTCTGCACCGAGCGCGGCGTGTTCGACTGATAGTCCGAATAGACGATCTCGACCTTGTACTTCTTGCCGCCGACGTCGATGCCGCCGGCCTTGTTGGCCTGCTCGGCCCAGAGGTCGTAGCCCTGCTGTTGCTTCACAGCTTCCGGCGCCAGCGGCCCGGTGATCGGCAGCGGCGCGCCGAAGCGGATGACATCCTGCGCCGAAGCCGCCGAGGAGGTCGCTCCCAAACCGGCCGCAGCCAGCAGGAGGGATGCGGAAAAAGCCGAGACAGCAAGCCGGGGATGAAACATCCAAATTCTCCATCGATGACGGGACCGTGACCTGATCAAAACTCTGTCAAATTTAGATTTCGAATAAAAGCATTGAATTTCGATGTGAGAGGTCTGAAAATCAGAACGCTAGTCAGGTCCTGCCATCGCGCTGGGCAGCCAGCCGCGAGGGACTGACGATGATCGAATCCACCGCCATTCGCTATTTTCGCGTGGTTACCGAGTCCGGATCGATCAAACAGGCCGCCGCAGCGCTCCGCATCGCCCCCTCCGCCATCAGCCGGCAGGTGCAGGGGCTGGAGGAGGAGCTTGCGGTCAAACTGTTCGAGCGCGGCGCGCGCGGCATGAACCTGACCGATGCCGGCCACGTGCTCTATCGCTATGCAGTCGAGAACCGCAGCCAGCTCGACGGACTGCGCAGCCAGGTCGAGGAATTCGCATCGCTGCGCCGCGGCCAGGTGAAGATCGCCACCGTCGAAGGCATGCTGTCGAGCTTCCTGCCCAACTCCTTCGTCGACCTGTCGCAGCAATATCCGGGGATCGCGCTATCTGTCACCGCCGTGGGCGCTCGCGATGTAGTCGAGATGGTCAGCCAGAACGAGGTCGATCTCGGTCTGATCTTCGGTCGTGCGCCGCGCCGCGATCTGATCGAACTCGGACGCATGCGACAACCGGTCTGCCTGATCGTCGCGCCCACGCATCCGCTCGCCGGCCAAAACTCATACGCGATGAAGGATCTCGCAGGGTTGCGCGTGATCCTTCCGGATCCATCGTTCGGCATTCGTCAGGAACTCGACAAGTCCTGCGCACAGGCCAATGTGCGGCTGGAAATGTGCAGCGAGACCAACTCGCTGGCCTTCACCCAGACCGTGGCTGCCCGCACCGACCTTGCGACGTTCCTGCCGATGGTCTCGGCGACGGCGGCGATCAATGCCGGCACACTTGTCGCGATCCCGCCGCGCGACCGCAGGCTTGAGTCAACACAGGTGACGCTGGTGCAGTCGGCCGCGCGCATGGCATCGCCATCAACGCGACTGGTCGCCGAGATGCTGGTGGCGCAGATGAAGGACAGTGAAGAAGGGTAGACGCTTTAAGCAGCGAGCTTTCCAGCCAGCGCGCGGAAACGCTCAAGCTGATCCTGCTTCAGCGCTCGGGTCTCGTCGCGGCCCACGAAGACCTTGAACATCACGCCGCCATCGACATTGAGGAATGCGACGAAAGCCGACGACTTGCCCATGAAGGGCCGCTCGACGAAAGCCACGCCGCCGCAGCGCTCATGACGCAGATGGCCATGCAGGCCCTTGGGCTGCGTCAGATTGTAGTAGCCGTGGCCGATGGCGCCCGGCGACAGCGGTGCGGTCGTTTCGAAGATGCCGTCCTCGGTATGCACGATCAGCGTCACCTCGCCCCATTCGGCGATATCCGTCATCGCGGTGACGAACGCATCAGCGCCCCCGCCGATGGTCACCATTTCCGAAGGCAGCGCTTCAAGCACCGCACGCGGCGTGATGTTGCGCTCGCGCGCAACGGTCTCGATCACGGCACCGGGATTCTCCGCCATATAGGTCTTCAGCGCGGCGAGATCCGTGTTCAGCATGAGATGGCTCCGTGATCGATCATTGGTGTGAGACGCAGTGCCTGCGATCAGGCCGCAGCGCTCTTACGGCGCTCGGACTGGATCACCTCGAAACCCTCGAACTTGGGGTGACCGAGATAGAGGCTGGCGCCTTCCGACTTGTTGTCCGCGCGGGCATGCGCCTTGCGGAACTGCTCGGACTTGGTCCAGCCCTCGAAGTCCGCCTTGCTGGCCCAGACCGTATGCGACGAATACAGCGTGTGATCCTCGGCCACCGGCCCCTTCAGCAGGCTGAACTCGATGAAGCCCGGCAATTCCGAGAGATAGGATTCGCGGGTCGCCCAGATGTTTTCGAAAGCGGCTTCGGATCCGGTTTTGACCTGAAAGCGGTTCATGGCGATGAACATGGATGTCTTTCCTTTCGTGACGTCGAGAACCTATCATAACCGAAATCGCGCCCGGACATGAGCGCGATTCCTTGGAGGCTGGTGGATGCAGATGGCGATTATGCGCCGCCGAAATGCACCTTGATGCCACCCTTGTAAACGATGCCCGGACCAGGGGCGGTCCACAACGCGTCGTTCTGCGTTGTGCCATCGCTGGTCGACCCGGGAATAGCATAGGGGCGGTAATACTGGTTCAGGATATTGTCGACCCCGAAATTCAAGGTGATGTCCTGCGTCGGTTGATAGGCGACGTAGAGATTGACGAGATCGTAGGAGGTCGATGGCACGTATCCGGCCGGAAGGTCGGTATTGGCCGCGACCGAAGCCCACTGAGCCGAGATTGTCAGCTTGCGATCGAGCAGGCGGACGCCACCGGTGGTCGTGACCTTGCGCGGCTGGATTGTCGCCAGACCAACATTGGTCTGGGTGTTCTTGCCGCTTTGAACCGTCGCGCCGACGCCCAGGAACCAAAGGCCCGCGTCATAGGCCGTCTCGGCCTCGAAGCCTTCGATCTTCGCATTGGCAATGTTTTGGTACTGATAGAAGTTGCTGTTGAGGATGGTGCCAGGACGCCCCATGAATACATAGTTGACGAGAACTGGCGTAGAGGCGACGAGGTCGATGTAGTCATCAACGTCGTTGCGGAAGAAGTTAAACTTGGCGCGGAAGCTGTCGCCAGACGTAAAGACGTCGTTGTATTTCAGATTGATGCCGACTTCCTTGTTCTTGCCGACTTCTGCCCGGAGATTCGGGTTCGGCAAGAAGCAGAACAGGCCAGCGGTACCATCAGCACAGGTGACGAAAGTCGGTCCGCCGCCGGAAGCGTGGCCACCTGCAATGAGCGTTTCACTAATGGATGGTGCACGATAACCCTCCGCATAGCTCACATAGGGCGTAAAGCCCGCTACCGGCGTCACGCCGAGTGTGATCTTGGGCGACAGGCGGTCACCGCTGGATGAAACATTGTTAACACCCACGGCTGTCCCGCTTGAATTGAGCTCATAGTGGTCATAACGCAGCGCGCCTATGACTTCGAGCCAACTCGAATAGTTGGTCTTTAGCTGGACGAAGCCGCCGGAGACTGTGCGCTCGCCGCTCGGCGTGGTGATGTTGGAGTTTCCGCGCGAGTCGAATGTTTTCACCTTGTCGTTGAAGACGTCGAAGCCATAGGTCACAGCATTGCGCCACTCACCGATATTGAAGCGAGACGTGTTGTTGACGTCGACGCCGAACGTATCCAGCAAGTAGCCGCGCTGATCGCCAACGCAACCAGAAATGTTGTTACCGGCACTACCAGCACCGCAGAGCGCGGTGCCGGCCGTCGAATAGTGGTAGGTCTTGGTCTGGTCGTTGTCGACGCGATTGCCGTAAAGCGAGACATTGAAATCGAACAGCATGTCCTCCGGACGCGCGTATTTCCACGTCACCGTACCGGTATAGTTCTTTGCATTGGAGGCGTAGACGGACGAGCCCTGATTCAGAGCGATCAAGGCCGGCGTTGTAGTTGGACCACGATTCAACTGACCAATCGTGTAGCTGTAGTCCTGGAACAGGCCGCCGAACTTCACCTCATGGCCGTCGGCCGGGCGAACCGTAACTTTCATCAGGCCCGCAGCGATGTCGTTGCCTGTATTGCCGATCTCGGTACCGGCGCCATCCTTGTAGTTACCCTGGGTGCGATAGACCGCACCGCCGAATACATCGACCGTCGGATCGACACGCACGCCGCCGAACACGGAGCCGAGACCGCGATTGTTGTTGGAGCCGTAGGAGCCGCTCATATCCACGCCCCAGCGCTCGCCGGGTCGCAGGACGTCATTGATATCCTTGGTACGGAACGAGGCGACACCGCCGATGGCACCAGAGCCGTAAATATTGGCAGTCGGGCCGCGGGTGATATCGATGCCGCCGATCAGCTCGGGATCGAGAAAGAACGAGCCATTCGCATTGTGACCGGAGCGCTGATAGTTCTGGCGAGCGCCGTCAACGACAACGGCGACACGGCCGAAATCCTGCAAGCCCCGGATGTTGATCGCCGTGGACGGATCATCGCCACGATCCTGCATCCAGACACCGGGGACATTGTAGAAAAGCTGGCTCAGCCGGCTCGGCTGCTGCAACTGGATCTGCTCCTGCGTCACGACGCTGACGGGCGCCAGCGCATCGATGGCGCGCTCCTGGGTCTTCGAAGCCGTCACCGTGATTTCATCGAGTGACTGGCCGCTGCGGCTGGCCTGCGCATTGGCGTTAGCTACCTGCGCCGGCACGGCCGCCGGCTTGGCGGCTGCACGCTTCTTCTTGGCGGGTTTCGGCTTTTGCGGCTGCACGTCGCCTGCCTGCGCGGCGGCCTGTGCCAAGGCGGTCTCGGAGACCAGCGCCCCCAACGATACGATCGACACACCCAACAACAAGGCGCGCGTAGTCATGCCCCCAAGAGCCATAGCCTAATCCCCAAACACAAATTTCAACGGATCATGGCTGGCTGGCGCTGCACGAGGCAGTGAGCTTGCTGGCTCTCGAATGCGACTCGGGGACCCCTGCCACCAAGTTGCCATTTTCGATTACGGTTCATTAACGGGGGGGTCAAGCAATCCCCGCCCTGTTTATACTGATTATAGACTGCAGTGCTTGGCGATGAGGTGCGACAAAACCTATAACGATGACAGAGACTTTTACGGATGGGATAGATCGGCGCTATGGATACGGGTTCTCACGACGGCAGCGCTGCCGCTCACGCCAAATCCTCAGCCGGACGCAATGTGGTCATAAATGGCGACCGGATGGACAGCAAGGAGCTGTTCGCGGATCAGCGCGAGTTGCTGATTACGCATGGCGACGAGACCTATCGCCTGCGCCTGACGTTCCAGAACAAGCTAATCCTCACCAAATGACCGCCGGCCTCCCCGTTCGACGTCATCGCATCGCGCATGCGCTGCAATGTGTAGTGCTTGCCAGCACGCTGGCACTGTCAGCCGCGGCCGCGGCGGAAGACGCCGTTGTGCGCGACGCACGCGGCCGTGACGTCACCATCGGCCACCCGACCCGCATCGTCTCAATCGGCGGCGCGGTGACCGAAATCCTTTATGCCCTCGGCGCTGACGACCGTATCGTCGCCGTCGATACGACCAGCCTGTATCCACCGAAGGCCATGGCCGACAAACCCAATGTCGGTTACATGCGCCAGCTCTCTGCGGAAGGCGTGCTGGGGCTGAATCCGCAACTGGTGCTCGCCATCGCGGGCTCCGGCCCGAAAGAAACCATCGACGTCATCGACGCCGCCAAGATTCCGCTCATCATGGTGCCGGATACTTTCACTGAAGCCGGCATGGTGGAGAAGATTCGGCTGGTCGCCAAGGTCGCGGGCCTCGAGGCACGCGGCGAATGCCTCGCCAATGCCGTGGCCGGCGATCTTGCCGCGCTGCGTGAATTGCGCGCCAAGGTGAAGACCCCGCCACGGGTGATGTTCGTAATGTCCTTCCTCGATGGCCGCACCATGGTCGCTGGCCAGAAGACGGCAGCCAATGAAATCATCAAGCTGGCCGGCGGTGTGAATGTCGCGGACAGTTTCGACGGCTACAAGATCATGAGCGATGAAGCCATCGCCGCAGCCAAGCCGGATACCGTGCTCTCGATGGAGCGCGGCAAGGATACGCTGCAGGCCGACACCGTGTTTGCCAGCCCGGCATTCGCACTGACGCCGGCCGCGAAGACCAGGAGCCTGGTCGCCATGGATGGCCTCTATCTGCTCGGCTTCGGTCCGCGCACGGCCGCCGCCGCACGCGACCTCGCCGTCAAGCTCGACCCGGCGCTGTCGTCCGAGGCTGCAACGTTCAAGCCCGTCTCGCTCGCCGTCAACTGCCGCCAATAAGATGAGCGCTGCCGACGCCAAGCTGACTGCGTTTGTCAGAACGACCGGTCGGGTGCGTCGCCCTGCCACCGTTATCGTGCTGTGCGGCCTGCTCGCGGCACTGCTGCTGACGGTGCTGCTTGCCGCCACCGTGGGTGCCGCCGGCATCCCACTGTCCCGCCTGCCCGGAGCACTTGGCCTTGCGGCCGCCGATCCCGGCAATCCATTTGCCGCGCGCGATCAACTGATCCTGTGGTCGATCCGGATTCCGCGCATTGCCATCGCCGCCATGATCGGCGGCATGCTGGGTGCCGCCGGCGCGATCATGCAGGGCCTGTTTCGCAATCCGCTCGCCGATCCGGCGCTGGTCGGCGTCTCCAGCGGCGGGGCATTTGCTGCAGCGGGCGCCATCGTCATCAGCGACAGCCGCTTTGCGCATTACGTTGCTTTTCTGCAGCCCTTTCTGTTGCCATTAGCCGCTTTCATCGGCTCGCTGCTCACCACCATTATTCTTTATCGAATTTCCAGCCGCAGCGGGCGCACCTCCATCGCGCTGTTCCTGCTCGCCGGCATCGCCATTGCTGCGATCGCCAATGCGGGCATCGGCCTTTTGGTGTTCATCGCCGACGACCGACAATTGCGCGACATCACATTCTGGCTGCTCGGCTCGCTCAGCGGCGCCACCTGGAGCAAGGCGGCAACGATTGCGCCTATGCTGGCGCTGGGCCTGATCGGCATGCTGTTCACCAGCCGCGGCCTCGACGTGCTGATCCTCGGCGAGTCCGAGGCCTTCCATTCCGGCGTCGATGTGGAGCGCCTCAAGCGCATCTGCATCGTGCTGATCTCCATTATGACCGGCGCAGCGGTTTCGGTGTGCGGCGTGATCGGCTTTGTCGGCATCGTCGTGCCGCATCTGCTGCGGCTGATGATCGGACCGGGTCATCGGCTGTTGCTGCCGGCCTCAGTCGGTCTCGGCGCCAGCCTGCTGGTCGGCGCCGATACGCTGGCCCGCACCATCGTGGCGCCGGCCGAGATGCCGATCGGCATCCTGACTGCCGCCGTGGGCGCGCCGATATTCCTGCTGATTCTGCTGCGTCAGCGCGGGCTGGTGGGGCTGTGACGCCGATGGCCGACACACCCGTCCTCACAGCATCCGGCATCTCGCTGACCATCGGCCAGGCCACGCTGCTCAATCACGTCGATCTCGCCATTACCAGCGGCGAGATGGTCGCCATTGTCGGTCCCAACGGCGCCGGCAAGTCGACGCTGCTGCGCCTGCTGTCGGCCGATCTGCGTGCGTCGCGCGGCGCCATCACGCTGAAAGGCCGCGACCTCCACGCCTGGTCGCCCGCCGAACTAGCGATGCGGCGCGCGATGCTGTCGCAACATGTCAGTGTGAGCTTTCCATTCACGGTCGAGGAAGTCGTGCAGATGGGTCGGGGCAACCTGCCGCTGGCTTCTGCGCAATCGCTCGTCAATGCCGCCATCGATGAAGTGGGCCTTGGCGACTTCCGTCATCGCGAATTGCCGACGCTCTCCGGCGGCGAGCAACAGCGCGCGCATTTCGCGCGCATCCTCGTACAGCTCGCCTGCGGTGAAGCTGTGCATGGTCCTGGCATCCTGTTGCTCGACGAGCCGACATCATCGCTCGATCTGCGTCACCAGATCGAACTCGTCGAAATTTCGCGGCAGCGTGCACGCAACGGCACAGCCGTGATCGCAGTGCTGCACGATCTCAATCTCGCGGTTCGGTTTGCGGATCGCATCATCGTAATGCGCAACGGCGCCGTTGCAGCGGAAGGAACGCCTGCGGAAACGATCACCAGCGATGTGATCCGCCGCGTGTTCGATATCGACGTCGTCGTTGCACGAACGGACGATGGCGCGCCCTATCTGCTGCCGCAGATGATGCAGCAGATTGCGACTTCAACTTCCGTAGCGGGTTAGCTGCAGTTCTGCCGAGCGCATCAGCCTGCGCAGGCATGCATATGCATGAGTAACATTGTTGCTCACGGGAACTCACTTTTATCTGAACCCCTGGTGAACTCACGCATTGCCCTCCTGTCGCAACCAAACCACGGAGGCTCCCCCATGGGTTATGCACACAGGTCGACAGCGCTGGTGGTCGAGAACGACGAAGCACAACGCACACTGGTCAGCCTGCTGCTTGAAGAGAGCGAGATGAACGTCATCGAATGCGAAAGCGCGGAGGCGGCCGTGCTGGTGCTGGAGGAATCCGGCGACAATGTTGCGATGGTCTTCACCGACGTGGAACTCGCGGGCATGATGGACGGCATCGAGCTCGCTTATCTCGCCAAGCAACGATTCCCGGATATGCATGTGATCGTGACGTCGGGTGCGCCTCGCGTGCGTCGGCTGCCCGACGGCACGCTGTTCATGGCCAAGCCATGGAGCCCGATCGATCTGCTCCGCGCAGCACAACAATCGTTTCACTGATACAGGTCAAATCGGTCCGCGCGGACCGGCGGATGCCGCCCGCGTGGGACCGTCTTGCATTGCTGCAGCGCAACGCCGATAATTCGGCGATCACACCTGCAGCAGCAAGGGTTTCATGCCGTTCGACCTCCTCATTCGCAACGCCACGCTTCCCGACGGCCGCACGGGCCAGGATATCGCCATTGAAGGGGGCCGTATCGTCGCGGTGCAGCCCAATCTGGCGGGAGAGGCCGGACGGGTGATCGATGCCGCCGGGCATCTGGTCTCGCCGCCATTCGTCGACATCCACTTTCACATGGATGCGACGCTATCGCTCGGCCTGCCGAGGCTGAATGTGTCGGGTACCCTGCTCGAGGGCATCGCGCTGTGGGGCGAATTGAAGCCGCTGCTAACCTATGAGGCCCTGGTCGAACGGGCTCTGCGCTATTGCGATCTCGCGGTGGCACAGGGCCTGCTCGCGGTGCGCACCCATGTGGATATCTGCGACGACCGGCTGCTGGCTGTCGATGCGCTGCTCGACGTCAAGAAGCAGGTCGCGCCCTATCTCGATCTCGAACTGGTGGCGTTTCCGCAGGACGGCTATTTCCGCTCGCCCACGGCTGCGCAAAATCTTGCGCGCGCGCTCGACAAGGGGGTCAGCATCGTCGGCGGCATTCCACATTTCGAGCGCACCATGGCCGATGGCGCCGCATCGGTGAAGGCATTGTGCGAGATCGCCGCCGCGCGCGGACTGCGCGTCGACATGCATTGCGACGAAAGCGACGACCCGCTCTCGCGCCATATCGAGACCCTCGCCTATGAGACCCAGCGTCTGGGATTGCAGGGCCGCGTTGCCGGCTCGCATCTGACCTCGATGCATTCGATGGACAACTACTATGTCTCGAAGCTGCTGCCGCTGATCGCCGAAGCCGGCGTCGCCGCGATCGCGAATCCGCTGATCAATATCGTGCTGCAGGGCCGCCACGACAGCTACCCCAAGCGCCGCGGCCAGACCCGCGTGCCGGAGATGCGGCCCTACGGCATTAACGTGGCCTTCGGCCAGGATTGCTGCATGGATCCATGGTATTCGCTGGGCTCGGCGGACATGCTGGAGGTCACGCATATGGGCCTGCATGTCGGGCAGATGACCAGCCGCGATGCGATGCGCTTTTGCTTCGACACCGTCACGACAAATCCCGCTGCCATCATGGGCCTCGAAGGTTACGGCCTCGATGTCGGCTGCAACGGCGACCTCGTACTGCTACAGGCCCGCGACCCTATCGAGGCAATCCGGCTGAAGGCGACACGGCTCGCGGTCGTGCGCCGCGGCAAGGTGATCGCCGAAACGCCAGCACGGATCGGCCGACTCGCGCTCGATGGCCGCCCGGCATCGGTCGATCCCGCCGCTTACGCGCCGCCGAGCTGATATATTCGACATCCTTTCCTCACATCGTCCGGTAGCATGACATCATCTTCCCCCAAATCCCTGCGCGTTGCCGTCATCGGCGGCGGCGTGGCCGGTGCGTTTGCCGCGCTCATTCTGGCGAAGCTGCCGCAGATCGGGACGATCACCGTACTGGATCGCGACGGCGCCTTCGGGCGCGGGCTCGCCTATTCCGCGAAAGCCAAGTGGCACCGCATCAACGTCCCAGCATCAAAGATGGGCGGACTCGGCGCCGAAGATAACGGCTTCGTCGAATGGTTGACGGAGACGGGCCAGGCCAACTGGCCGGACTATTCAACCTCTTTCGTGCCCCGCCGGGTCTATGGCGACTACATCTCGACGAAGTTCAACGAATTGACGGGCAGCGGCCGCGTGACTCCGCGGCAGGATGTGGCGCTAAGCGTCACGCGGCAAGACCATGGCTATCGCGTTGCGACAGCATCGGGTGCGAGTATCGACGCCGATCTGGTGTTCCTCTGTCTTGGCAACCAGCCGCCGTCGCCATTTCCTGGCATCGAGGCATCGCCGCGCTCGATCACCAATGTCTGGGCGCCGGGCGCGCTCGATCCGATCGGCAAGGACGATCGCGTGCTGGTCATCGGCACCGGCGCCACCGCGGTCGATATGGTGATCGATCTCGTCCATCGCGGCATGCGCGCGCCCATCACGATGGTCTCGCGGCGCGGATTGCTGCCGCTGATCGACGTCCCGGCGCAGACCGATCCCGATCCGATGAACTCATTCCCGGTGCCCACCGCACGTGGGCTTCTGGCGGCATTGCTCAGGGACACCCGCCGCAAGGTTGCCGCGGGCATTCCATGGCAGACGATGGTCGATACGTTTCGATTGTCCATCGGTGAACTCTACAGGAACGCCTCCGAAACCGAACGTGCCCGCTTCGCGCGGCATCTGCGCGCGATCTGGATGGTGCATCGGCATCGGCTGGCGCCCGACGTCGCCGAACTGCTGGAGCAGTTGCAGCGAGACAAGCAACTCGATGTGATCGCGGGTCGCATCACCAGTGCAGTTGCGAGACTGTCGGGACATGACGTGACCATCCGCAAGCGCGGACACGGCGAGACGATCAACCTCGCCACCAACTGGATCCTGAACTGTACCGGCCCGGAAGAGCACTATGATCGCCTGGGCGATCCGCTCATCAAGTCGCTGCTCGCAACCGGGCAAGCGCGGACCGGCTTCAACGGCCTTGGCCTCGATGTCGCCCCAACCTGCGAACTCCGCGACAACGCCGGTCATGTTCAGCCCGGCTTCTATGCCATCGGCCCGGCGACGCGCGGCGCGTTCTGGGAAGTGACTGCGGCGTCCAACATTCGGCGGCAGTTGCTGGCCGTGAGCGAGCAGTTAAAGACGCTCTAGCCCTTCCGCCACGGCACGATGGCGCGCTCCAGCGCGTCGAAGCCAGCGTTCATCACGAAGCCAATGATCGCGATGACGAACAGGCCGACATACATGGTCTGGACGTCGAACAGCTCCCACGCATTCCAGATCATGTAACCGAGCCCCTGCTTGGCGCCGACCATCTCGGCGATGGCGATCAGCACCAGCCCCATGCCCGCGCCGAGCTTGATGCCAGTCATGATCAGCGGCAATGCGCCGGGCAGCGCCACGGTGCGAAACATGTTGAAGCGGCTGGCGCCGAAATTGCGGCCAACATCGAGGAAGATCGGCGCGATCTGGCGCACGCCCGCGGCGGTATTGATCACCACCGGATAGAACACGCCGATCGCGACCATGGCGATCTTCGAGCTTTCACCGAGACCGAAAATCAGCAGGATCAGCGGCAACAAGGAGCTCTTCGGAATTGGATAGGTCGCCGAGATCAGCGGATCGAAGGCGGCCCGCACGGGGCGATAGAGCCCGATGGCAAGCCCGATCACGATGGCCGGCACGCAGCCGACGATAAAACCGGCAGCGAGGCGATAGAGGCTGGCTCCCACATGACGCCACAGCGCGCCGGAGGAAGCGAGTTCGAACAGATGCCCAATGATGTTAGAGGGTGCCGGAAAGAACCTGACATCCACGATGCCGGTGCGGGCGCAGATTTCCCATAGGCCGAGCAGCACCAGCGGCGACAGGATGCTGATAGCGCGCTCGCTCCACAGCGAGCGAGGCTGGCCCGCGCTCATGCCTTGCTCCCCGGCTCGCGGCTGCGCGCGCGATCGACCTCTTCACGCAGCTGCGCCCAGATGTCATAGACCAGTTCGCCGTAAGCCGGGGTATGCCGGAGCTCGACGACATTGCGCGGCCGCGGCAGATCCACTGGCACGATGGTCTTGATGCGGCCGGGGCCAGCCGTCATGACCATGATGCGATCGCCCAGCGTCACGGCTTCATCGACACTGTGGGTGATGAAGACCACGGTCTTGCGGGTCTCTTCCCAGATCCGCAACAGCTCTTCGTGCAGCAATGTCTTGTTCTGCTCGTCGAGCGCCGAGAACGGCTCATCCATCAAGAGAATGTCGGGATCGTTGGCAAAGGCACGCGCGATGGAGACGCGCTGGCGCATGCCGCCGGACAGTTGATGCGGATAGAGCGTCCGCGCGCCATACATGCCGGTCTTGTTCAGATAGTGCCCGACCACGTCATCGATCCGCGCCTGCGGAACATTGCGCATCGTCAGGCCATAGGCGGCGTTGTCCCATACGGTCATCCAGGGAAACAACGAGTCCCCCTGGAACACCATGGAATTCTGCGGATGGCCGGGTTGCGAATTGGCGATGTCAATCCGGCCCTCCGATGGAGCATCCAGCCCGGCAAGCATGCGCAGCAAGGTCGTCTTGCCGCAGCCGCTCGGGCCGACCACCACGAAGAAGGTGCTGGTCGGGATATCGAGTGTGATCCGGTCCAGCGCCAACTGCTGATCATGCCGCTTGGTGACGTCGCGCAGGCTGATCTTCGGCGCGGGCGCTTGTCCGCCATCCGGGAGTTCTGCTGTGGTCGTCTGCACTGCCATCGCCACGCTTCTCTTTATCGCCTCACTTCGGCCGCGCAAACGGACCGAGCACCGGCTTCAGTGCATCGACATAGGACATGTCGACAACCTTGGCTGCCTCGATATCGCTGGTGACCAGCCCGCGCGACTTGAAATAAGCGAGATCGGTTTCGACGCTGGGAAGGTTGATCTGGCCGTCGGGATCGATGAACACCGGCACGATCTGATGCAGCAGCGCCGTGTCCTTGATGCCCGTCATCTCGGCAATGTCCTTGATCATGTCCTCGGCGCCGGGACCCGCGATCTTGCCGTCCTTCAGCGTCGCAGCATAAGCGCGCACGCCGCGCAAATAGGCCTTGAGAAATGCCGTCACTGTTTTGCGGTCCTCGGCGAACTTGCCATTGATCAGCAGCATGGCCGTCTGCTGCACCGGATAGAAATCGTCGAGGCCGACGAAGCGCACGGCGGCATTGTTGCGCACCATCGCCGTCACGCCCGGCTCCGCTGAAATCGCCGCGTCGATCGCCTTGTTGGCGAAGGCGGTGAGATGCTGCGGGAACGGAAGGAAGACCTTTTCGATGTCCTCGTCCTTGAGCCCGGCCCTTTTCAGCGCCTGATTGATGACGGATTCATCGGCCGCACCATTGGCGATGATCGCGACCTTCTTGCCCTTGAGATCCGCAAGCGACTTGAACGCGCCTGACTCGATCAGATCCTTGCGCACCATCAGCGCCTTGTAGCTATAGCCCGCGATATTGGTACCCTTGTCCGCCACCATCTTCAGCTTGAGACCGCGATTGACGGCATTATAGAGCCCGGCGGACGCCGCACCTGCCGAAGCGTCGAGATCGCCCGCGCCGAGCGGGGCCACCATCTTGGCGCCGGAGTCGAACGGGATCAGTTCAACCTTGACACCCTCTTCCTTGAAGTAGCCGCGCTTCTCGGCGAGGAACAGACCGATATCCGATGACAGATTGGTCGTCCCGACCTTGACCGTCTTCATCTCCTGGGCGTTCGCAAGACCCAGCATCGACATCGCAACACCGGCGGCAACAAGCAGACGTTTCAGCATGATCGGTCCTCTTTATCTCGCATGAAGATGATACGGCAGAACGCGCCGCAGCTCAGGGCAAACGTGGAAACAGACGCCTCGGATTGGTTTCAGTAATCAGTTCGATATCGGTAGCGGAAAAGCCCGCAGCCTTGACGCTGGCGAGGGGATCGCGATCCGCCGGCGGGAAGGACTCGTCAGTACCGAGCGCAACGCGTTCGATGCCCACGGTATCGGCCAGGAAACGCAACGCTTTCGGCGCATGAACGATGCTGTCATAGCCGATACGCGACGCGTAGACCGACGGGTCGCATTGCGCGACATCGCCCTGCCCCGCGCGATCCATCCGCGCATGCATCACATCGAAGCGACCCAGCAGATACGGGAACGTACCGCCGCCGTGGCTGAGAACGATCGAGAGCGCCGGGAAGCGATCGAGCACACCCGAGAAGATGATCGAGCCGATGCCGAGCGTGGTATCGAACGTATATTGGGCGATCTGCGTCAGCGCGAATTTTGCGGCGCGTGGCGCAGCATCCACCAGCACGGGATGCAGGATGACTGGCAGCCCCAGGGCTTCCGCCCTGGCCCAGAACGGATCGAGCGGCTTCTCGCCGATATTGACACCTTCAACATTGGCCGGGACCATGACCGCCACGGCGCCGAGATCCACGACGCGGTCGAGTTCGGCCGCAGCGTCGGCAGCATCGACCAGCGGCACCGATGCGACAAAGGAAAAGCGGTCGTTGTTCGTGTGGCACCACTCACCGAGCGTATCGTTGAGCATCCGATGCCAATGCGCGCAGGCATCTTTCGCCAGACCGTAGCCATAGATGTCCGGCCAGGTGGCGATGAGCTGCCGGTCGAGACCCTGGCGGTCGAGGCTGGCACGGCGTTGTTCGACCGGCTCGACCAGTTGCGGGAAGAACGGCCGAACCCTGAAACCATAGTCGAAGCCGAGCGCCGGCGGCTTTCCGTTCCCCGACGGCAGCAGCCTGACGCCGCAATATGCGCCGCGGCCATCGATGGCGGACAGCAGCTGCGGCGGCACATAATGAGCATGGATATCGATCGGCACAATCAGTCCCTATGCGGCATTGGTCGTGCGCTCGCGCGCATCCTTGATGAGGCGCCACAGACGCGGCGGCGTCAGCGGCAAGTGATGAATCTCGACATTGAGCGGCGCCAGCGCTGCCGCCACAGCATTGGCCGTCGCTGCGGCCACAGCAACGATACCGCCCTCGCCCGCACCCTTGGCACCCAGCGGATTGCTCGGCGACGGCCGCAGCTCCAGCGTTACCGCGCGCAGCACCGGAAAGTCGCTCGCGGTCGGCACCAGATAATCGGCCAGAGAGGCGTTCAAGAGCTGTCCCTGATCGTCATAGATCAGATGATCGAGGAAAACGCCACCCAGTCCCTGCACGATGGCGCCGATCGCCTGTCCGTGCACGATGGCCGGATTGATGGCGCGACCGACATCTTCGACTGCGATGTAATCGAGGACTTTCACCGCACCCGTGCGTGGATCGACGGTGACATGCGCCGCATGGGTGCCGTAGCTATAGGTGCGCACATCGTTGGAGAAAGTGCCGTCTGCCTGCAATTCGCGCCCGGCTGCGAGTGCCGCAAACGACACTGACGCGCCGTTATCGGCGATGGCGTTCGCATTAATGATCTTCAACTCACTGTTCGGCCTGCCCAGGTGATTGGACGCCTGCTGCAGGATCTTCTCGCGGAGCCGGGTGGCGGCGTCGAGCACGGCCGAACCACCCATCACCACCGCACGCGAATGATAGGTGCCGAAGCCCTCATCCAGCAGCGTGGTCGAACCATGAAGCACGCGGATGCGATCGAACGGGATCGACAGCGTATCCGATGCGATCTGGCCGAGCACCGTCTCCAATCCCTGCCCCAGCACGGATGAGCCGACGGCCACCGTCAGCGAGCCGTCCTTTTCAAGGGTAAGCGCCGCGTTTTCCTTCGGGCCGGCACCGCCGCTTTCGACGAAACAGCCGAGCCCGATGCCATGACGTACGCCATCGATCAGTTTTCCCTGCAAATGACGTTTCTCGTGCCAGCCGATCTCCTTCAAGGCGCGCTCGAACACCTCGACATAGTCGCCGGTGTCGTAGGATGTCGGCCCTTCATAGGGTACGAGCCCATCGATCGGATAAGGCAATTCCTGTTCGGTGATCAGGTTCTTGCGCCGGAATTCGGCGATGTCGATGCCGAGATCGATCGCGGCCATGTCGATCAGCCGCTCGCGAAAGAAATTCGCCTCGAAGCGGCCCGGCCCGCGATAGGTGCCGACCGGCGTCTTGCTGGTCATGAAGGCTTCGACCGACACGCTGACATGGGGGATGCGATAAGGACCAGGCAGAAACTGCGCCGCCTTGGCCGGCACCACGCCGCCATTGGTGCGGATATAGGCCCCCATATCGGCGAATACGCGACCACGCAGACCCAGCATCATTCCGTCGCTGCGGCAGGCGAGCGACAATTCGCATGCGATATCGCGTGAGTGATTGATCGCCATCAGATGCTCGCGGCGATCCTCGATCCATTTGACCGGGCGTGCCAGTTTGCGGGCAACGAAGGGGATCAGGAAATCCTCGGGATAGATTTCGCCGCGTACACCGAACCCGCCGCCGACATCGATCTCGATCAGATCGATGTCATCCTCGCGAAGGCCCAGCATCTGCGCCAGCGCGCGGCGGTTATAGAACGTGACTTTTGTCGCGCCTGTGACCAGGAGCCGACCGGCCGATGAATTCCATTCTGCGAGGAGGCCCCGCGTCTCCATGGGCAGCGCCGTGTGGCGCTGCACGCTGAAGCGCTCGGTGCGCACATAGTCCGCCGACGCAAAGGCCGCATCGGCATCGCCAAACCCGGCATCGTAGCGCAGCGCAACGTTATCTTCGGCGAAGTCGAACAGCGGAGTTTCACTTGCGCCGCGCTCGGTGACTGCGGATAGCACTTCAAATTCGATGCCAATCGTCTCCAGCGCATCCTCGGCCAGTGCGCGGCTGTCGGCGACGACGATAGCGATTGGCTCGCCGACATAGCGCACCTTGTCGCTTGCGATGACCGGCTGACGAAACGGTTCGAACTCAGGCAGCGGCGCGAGGCGAAGCGGGATGACTGGAATATCGCCATCAACGTCGCGGGCCGTGAGCACGGCGTGAATGCCCGGCATGGCCAGCGCAGCCGATGCATCGATGGCGACAATCCGTGCATGGGCGATGGGGCTGCGCAGGATCGCCGCATGCAGCATGCCTTCGACGGCAAGATCATCAGCAAAATAGCCGGATCCCGATAGGAAGCGCGCATCCTCCATGCGCTCGACCGCGCTGCCGACCAGGAGTTTGGCCACATCGCTCATTGCGCCGCCTCGCATTGCACGTCGCCATAGGCAATACGGGCTTCCATGATCGCCGCGATGATTGGCAGATAACCGGTGCAGCGACATAGGTTTCCGGAAATCACCTCGCGGATGCGGTCCTCGTCCGCATGCGGCTCTTCGGTCAGCAATGCATGGGCCGTCGTGAGGATGCCGGCGGTGCAGAACCCGCATTGCAAAGCGTGATGCTTGCGGAACGCAAGCTGCAACGCACTGAGATGCGCGGCGCTGCCAAGACCCTCGACGGTGGTTATCTCGCGCCCTTCTGCCTGCGCCGCCAGCATCAGGCAGCCGCGGACGGCGGCACCATCGACGATGACCGTGCAAGCACCGCAGACACCGTGCTCGCAGCCCAGATGCGTGCCGGTCAGGCGGAGCTCGTTGCGCAGCGCATCCGCCAGCGTGGTGCGAGGTTCGACCGTGACGGTCGCCGCGGCACCGTTGACGGTGAAATGGACGGGACGGGCCGACGTCATGCGGCCTCCGGCAGAGTGATATTGGCTGCGCGCGCCAGCGCCCGCTCCAGCAACACGCCGAGAAGATCACGCCGATAAGCGGCTTCCGCGTGGATATCATCGGCGGGATCGACCGCATCCCGCGCGACAGCCGCGGCCTGCAAAATCACGTCGGCATTGATCCGACGACCATCGAGGATCGCCTCGACACCGGGCAGACGCATCGGACGATCGGCAACGCCGATCACCCCGATATGGGCATTATACGCTAGGCCCTGCGCGTCGATGTCGTAGAATGCGGCAACACCCGCCAGCGCAAAATCTCCGCGGCGGCGGGCGAATTCCTCGAAGGCCCAGCGCCGCGCCTTCTTCCAGAGCGGCAGACGTATGCTGGTCAAGATTTCGTCGGCCTCCAGAACCGTGCTGAGGCCGCCGGTGATGAACTCGTCTGCGCTCACGATGCGGGTCCCGTTCGACCCGATGATTGTCAGCGTCGCGTCGCAGGTCACCGCGATACCCGGCATTTCGGCGGCCGGATCGGCATGAGCCATGCTCCCGCCGACGGTGCCGCGATTACGGACCTGGTAATGCGCGACATGGGCGATAGCCGCCGCGAACAATGGATGCGCCTGAGCCAGGCGCACATCGCGCTCGATGTCGCGCCAGGTCACCAGGGCGCCAATGTCGATGCCCTCAGCGGAAATACTGATACTTTTGAGATCTGGCAGCCGTCCGATATCGACCAGCACGCTTGGCGCCGCCAGCCGGAAAGCAAGCATCGGCATCAGGCTCTGCCCACCCGCGATCACCTTGGCATTGCCGCCATGAACCGCGAGCGCGGCAATCGCCTCGGTCAGCGTAGCAGGGCAAATATAGTCCAGCGGCGGAAGCTTCATGGGCTGATTTGCTACTTCTCAATTGCTGAGAACACTATCTTATCTTATAAGAAGGTACGCGCACGGCAATGTTTGTTGGTGCGCAAATGATATCCACATGCTGCCGTTTCCATTGGCAAGCATTACCGAATGGAGGTTCCGTTGGCCATCAAGAGAGCCGCAACTGCGTCGAAACGCGTCGACCAGACGGACCGTCCTGCTGCTGCAGATGGCAGTTCGCGAAAGATACTTCGCGCCTTGCTGGCCTTCTCCACCGATCGTCCGCGGCATTCCGCAGAAAGCCTGTCTGAACAGATCGGGGTGCCACTGTCGTCGACCTATCGGTACATTGGCATCTTGCGCGAAGCCGACCTCATCGACGAAGACGGCCGCGGCTCGTTCGTGCTCGCGCCGCGCGTGATCGGCCTTGCGCAGGCGGCCCGCGCCGGTACCGATCTCGCCTCCATTGCGCGCCCCTTCATGAAGCGCGTCTCTCAGGAAGTCGGAGAAACCATCATCTTGCTGCGCCGCTCGGCCGATCGCGCCGTATGTATCGAGCGCGCAGAATCGTCATCACGCATTCGCCTCACCTTCGAGGTCGGAACGGCCTTGCCGCTGCACCGCGGTGCAGGCCCGAAGATGCTGCTCGCGCATATGCCCGAAGCTGAATGCGAGACAATCCTCGACGACGCCGTTCGGCGCGATCCCGGCTTCGCACCACATCGCAGGCTGCTGGTGCGCGAGCTCGCCGTGATCCGCGAGCAGGGATGGTCGGAGTCGCGCGCTGAGATCACGCCGCACGTCTATGCCGTCTCTGTTCCTGTCCGCGATTCCGGTGGCGTGATCGCCGCAATCTCTTTCGTGACGCCGGCATTCCGCACGCCGAAAGCCAGCCAGATCAGGTTGCGCGAGCATCTACAGCACGCGGCCGCAGCTATCAGCAAGGCCTACGCTGCCGTCAGCTTCTGACGGCCGCGTGTAACGGACACGATCAGATCGGATAGTGCTGCGGGCCGGTCTCGATGGTGATCCAGCGCAGTTCGGTGAATTCGGCAATGCCGGCCTTGCCGCCGAACCGACCGTAGCCCGACGCCTTCACCCCGCCGAACGGCATCTGCGCCTCGTCATGCACGGTCGCGCCGTTAATGTGGCAAATGCCGGACTCGATCCGCTTGGCGACTTCCAGCGCCCGGGCGATATCGCGGCCGAACACCGCCGCCGATAGTCCGTATTCGGTATCGTTGGCAACGCGCACGGCTTCGTCCACGCCATCGACGCGCACGACACTCACGATCGGCCCGAATGACTCCTCATTGTAGATCCGCATCGTCGAGGTAACGTGATCGAGTACTGTAGCCGACATCAGCGTGCCATCGACGCTGCCACCCGCCACGACACGGGCACCCTTGCCCACGGCGTCCTTGATCAGCGCCTGCATGCGATCCGCAGCATCCTTGCCGATCAGTGAACCGAGCGGTGTATCGCCCTTGCGCGGATCGCCGGCGACTAGACTACCCGCCTTGGCCGCGAGCTTAGCCACGAAGGTGTCGGCGATCTTCTGATCGACAACAAGCCGCTCGGTGGACATGCAGATCTGCCCCTGGTTCATGAATGCTCCAAAGGCCGCGGCCGCCACTGCTGCATCGAGATCAGCATCGTCGAGCAACACCAGCGGCGCCTTGCCGCCGAGTTCAAGCAGCACTGGCTTGAGATATTTGGCGGCGGTCTCTGCGATGATGCGGCCGACGCGGGTCGAACCGGTAAAGTTGATCCGGCGCACGGCGGGATGCGAGATCAGTGCATCGATCAGCGCGGGCGCATCTTCCGGCGCGTTGGTGATCACATTAAGTACGCCCGGCGGCAGACCGGCCTCGCGCAGACACTCGCCGATCAACCGATGTGTGCCCGGACAGATTTCCGATGCCTTGAGAATGACCGTGTTGCCGCAGGCCAGCGGCAGCGCGACCGCACGTACGCCGAGGATGACCGGCGCATTCCACGGCGCGATGCTGAGCACGACGCCCGCGGGCTGGCGGATCGCCATCGAGATGCAGCCGGGCTTGTCCGATGGAATGACCTCGCCGGAAATCTGCGTCGTCATCGACGCCGCTTCGCGCAGCATGTTGGAGGCGAGATGAACGTTGAAGCCGGCCCAGCCGGCAGTCGCGCCGGTTTCCGTCGCCATCAGCGCGATAAAGTCAGGGGCCTTGCCGGCAAGGATATCGGCCGCCTTCAGCAGGACGGCGCGGCGTGCGCCCGGGCCGGTCGCCGACCACGCAGGGAAAGCAGCGGCGGCAGCATCGGCAGCGCGCTTGGCATCGGCGATTTGGGCTGCCGCGGCGCGCGAGGCGATATCACCGGTCATCGGGTTGAGACGATCGAATGTCGCGCCGTCGATGGCCTGCACATCCTGGTTCTCGAGCAGCAGATTGATCTGGTTCATGGCGATGTCCTCCGTTGAATGTTTCTTGGAACGCTCAGGCTGCGCCGCTGGCGAGACCGCCGAGATAGGCGCGGCGCACGGCGTCGTCGGATTGAAGGGCTGCAGCGGTGCCGCTGCCGGTGATCTTGCCGTTCTCGATCAGATAGCCGCGATCGGCGATAGCCAGACTCTCGCGTGCGTTCTGTTCGACCAGCAGCAGACCGACGCCGGTCTCACGCACCTTGCGCAAGGCGGCGAACAATTCGCGCACCAGCAACGGCGACAGGCCGAGCGACGGTTCATCGAGCAGGAGAATATCGGGGTTTGACATCAGCGCGCGGCCGATAGCAACCATCTGCTGTTCGCCGCCGCTCATGGTCCGCACGGTCTGCGCCAGACGTTCGCCGAGCCGCGGAAACAGCGTCATCACCTTGGCACGCTGCGTTGCCTCGACCGCCCGCGCACGCCTTGGATTGGCGCCGAGCAACAGGTTTTCAGCCACGGTCAACTCGCCGAATACACCGCGCCCTTCCGGTACCAGCGCGAGCCCGGCTTCCACGATCTCATGAGGCGGCAGACGGGACAGATCACGACCAGCGAGTTTGACGATCTTGGCTGGTGACGGCAGCAAACCGGCAATGGCCTTGAGCAACGATGACTTGCCGGCGCCATTGGCACCGAGAATGACAATGATCTCGCCGCGCTCGACATGGAGTGCCGCATCGCTCAGCGCGTGATGCTGGCCATAGGTGACGCTGATGTTGGAGACCTCAAGCATCCGCCGGCACTCCCAGATAGGCTTCGATCACCGCGGGGTCGCTCAGCACAGCAGCTACAGGCCCTTCTGCAATCTTGCGGCCACTGCTCATCACCACGCAACGATCGCAGAGCGAACGGATCGCATCCATCACATGCTCGACCAGCAGGATCGACAGCCCTTCCTGTTTGAGCGATCGGATCAGCTCGATCCCGATCAGCAATTCGGACGGGTTCAGACCGGCCAGCCATTCGTCGAGCAGCAGCAGGCGCGGCTGCAGCGCCAGCGCGCGTGCCAGTTCGAGCCGCTTGCGGTCGATATAAGTGAGTTCCGATGCGGGCCGTCCGCCAAATCCAGCGAGACCGACCCGCGCGAGCAGGCCGGCCGCAGCTGCCGCCATCGCGTCGCGTGCAAGCGGCGCATGATGAAAGGCCAACCCGGCCTCAACATTCTCGCCGCAGGTCATGCCGTCGAGCACACGGACCAATTGGAAGGTGCGTGCCAGACCGAGACGCGCGATGCGATGGGTCGGCCAGCCCGCGATGTCGTGGCCGGCGAAGGCAATCACACCGGCATTCGGCGAGAGCACGCCGGAGATCAGGTTGAGCGCCGTGGTCTTGCCCGAACCGTTGGGGCCGAGCAGCCCGACAATCTCGCCGGCATGCACCATCAGGTCGATGCCGTTGACAGCGACGAGACCGCCGAAAGCGCGGGTCAGGCCTTCGATGCGAAGCACCGGCATTGCACTGGGGGTCATGCCTGCGCTCCCCGCATCTTTGAGGCCGTGGGCCGCCAGGTTTTCAACTTCTCCCAGAGGCCGACCACGCCCGACGGCAGCGCATAGACGATCAGGAGGAACACCACGCCCATGATCAAGGTCGATGTGCTGGGGAAGCGTGCGGACAGGAAGTCGAACAACAGCGTCAGCGGAATGGCGCCGAGCGCTGGACCCCACAGGCGATGCGCACCGCCGAGGAGTGCCATGATCACCACCTCGAAGGAAATGGTCGCGTTGAAGGCGATCGATGGCTCGATATAGGTGAAGCGCGGCGCCATGATCGCACCGACCAGCGTCATGAAGGTGGCCGTGATGGTGAACAGCGCAACCTTGGCGATGGTGACATTGATGCCGCAATGCCGTGCTACAGTCTCGTCTTCGCCGATGATGCGCAGTGCGAAGCCGAAGCGCGAGCGGGCGATCAGCCAGCCGGTACCGAACACGATGACGGCAAGCGCCAGCAGCTGCCAGTAAATGTCGTTCTGGGTGATATCGACAAAGACGTAACGGCCGAGCACGCGGGTCTTGTTGACCTCGTACCAGACCACGATCTGGCGCACGAGCTCGGCGAGGCCGAAGGTGAAGATGACGAAATGCACACCGCTCAGCCGCAGCGTCGACAGGCCGACAATGACGGCCATGACAGCCCCGATCGCGGCCGCGATCAGCAGCACCAGCGACCACGGCAGTTGCTCGCCCAGCACCGCGACCGTATAGGCGCCAACACCGAAGAAGGCTGTGGTCGCCAGCGACACATAGCGCGTCGGGCCGGAGAACATGCCCCATGCCGTCGCCAGTACCGTGAATTGCAGGAGACTGATCGCGAGCGCGAGGTGATAGGCATCGACAATCATCGGGACAAATGCGAGCGCAACCACGGCTGCGAGACAGATCGCGCCAGTCGTCATTTGGGTACGGCTCATCGCTGCGCCCTCCCGAAAATGCCGGCTGGCTTCACCAGCAGCACGCCGAGGAACAGCGCAAAGTTAACAGCAAGCGTCAGGCCGGGATCGATGAAGGTCGCCACCAGCGCTTCGCTCAGTCCCAGTGCCAGCCCGGCGACGAGGCAGCCCAGCAAATTGCCGACGCCGCCCATCACGACCACGATCAGCGCCTTCATGGTGAACACCACGCCGGAGGTAGCGCTGAAGGTGAGGAACATGCTGATCAGCACGCCGGCAGACGCCACCAGCGCGCCGCCGAGCGCAAAGGCCAGTGCCGATGTCCTGGTGACATCGATGGCAACAAGCTGCGCCGCGATGGGATCGACTGCCACGGCGCGGATGGACGTCCCGATCCGCGTGCGGGTCAGCGTGAGATACAGCGCCAGACCAACGACGACCGCAAGCCCGAAGGCAATCAGGCGATTGAGTGCCAGCACCTCGCCGACGACTGTCACCGGCACAGCGAGGAACGAGTAACTAAAGTAAGCGCCACCGAACATGGTCAGCATGATGCCCTGCACAATGAACATCATGCCGAAGGTGGCCAGGATACTATCGACCTCAAGGGCGTCGCGGGTGCGCGCGCGGCGCACCAGCGGCGTGAGCAACACGCGATACAAGAGATAGCTGATGCCGAAACTGATCGGAATGACAAACGCCAGTCCTGCGAGCGGATTGAGCGCCCAGCCGGTGAACAGCCAATAGGACGCAAAGGCCGCGCCGATCAGGAACTCGCCATAGGACAGGTTCATGATCCGCGCCACGCCATATTGCAGGGTCAATCCCATGGCGATCAGCGCGTACATGCCGCCCAGCACGAGGCCGGTGAGAACCGCGTTTGTCATTCTGTTAGACCAGATACAGGAGGGACGCGATCACTGCGCCTTCCATGCCGGCTTCGGCACGACCGGCGCACGTGCGCCCTCGTTACCCGACGGGCCGACACCGTAGAACTCGCCGTCCTGCCACTGCCCGACCCACCAGTATTTAGTCGGCATGTTGTTCTCAAGCTTCACCTTGCCGATCACGGTGTCGAACGTGCCGCTCTGCAGGTCCTTGATGACCGCAGCGCGATCGACCTTGCCAACCCGCTCGATCGCCTGCTGCAGCATCTGCAGGCCGGCATAGGTGACCGCACTGGCCCAGCGATCCGGCTCCGCGCCATTCGCGGCCGACGCCTTGTGCCGCGCCAGATAGTCCTTGATGGCCGGGCTGTCGCCATTCCAGCCGCCGATGCCCATCACGCCTTCCGCATTGGCGCCGAATTTCTGCTTGAACAGCGGAAACGCCGTGCCGACACCGGTGTAGAAGATCTTCGGATTGAAACCAGAGATGCGTGACTGTTCAGTGATCGCGATCGTGTCCGGCGGATAGCTGAAGGCGATGAACACGTCGGGGTTCAGCGCCTTCACCTCATTGATGATCGGGCTGAGATCCTGGGTGCCGACCGGGTAGGTCTTGTCATAGGCAAGTTTGAACTTGGCGGCTGTAAGAGCTGGTCTGGCGGCACCAGAGAGATCGATGCCGAAGCCGTCGGCGATGCTGGCCATCGCCACGGTGTCGCCGATCTTGCCTTCAGTGCGCAGCTTCACCAGCAGCTCAACCAGCGTCTTGGCAGCATCGGCGCTGGTGCCGAGCAACCAGAAACTGTTGGGCCAGCGCTTCGCCAGTTCTGGCGCGCGGTCGGTGACCGCCGTCGAGGCGATATGCGGATAGCCGGCCTTGTTGAGGATCGGGCCAACCGCGAGATTCAGGCCGGTGCCCCAGGGCGGCAGGATGAAATCGACCTTGTCCTGGGTGATCAGCCGCTCCAGCGCCTTGGCGGCTTCTTCTGCGCTCGACCGGTCGTCATACTGGACGACCTCGATTGGGACGCGCTTGTCGCCGAGCTTGAGCCCGCCGGCGGCATTCACTTCCTTCACCCACAGCTCGTAGTTGGGAATCGTCGTCACCGCAGCGCCGCCGGCGGCGGGGCCGGTGCGCGAGATGGCATAACCGATCTTGACCGACGTCTGGGCCTCCGCTGCACCGTCCCACCCGACGGACGCCGCACCGGCCACTGCGAGTAGTCCCGCCGCAAGGCGCTTGACTGCTGACACCATGTTATCCTCCCCGAATTCTTTTCACCGACGCCTTGTGGCGTTCGATGGCCGGAGACTAGTCCAGCGTTTGGGGCTGGGAATTGGACGCATCCGGGGAAAGATTGTATTGATCCGTGTAGGCGAGCTATTTCACGCGACGGATTGTCCCAGTGCTTGAGACCGCGCACATCGTTTCGGGTCCCACCGGCTTCGCGGAGAAGCCGCTTCCGGCACTGCATGCGGAAAGATTCGCACCCGGACTGGCGCCGCGCAGCTGGATCATCCGGCAATCGGTCGCCAGGCGCTCGCACCTGCTGGTGATCGAAACCCGGCGCGGCACCGCCACGATGCGCGGCACCACGGTTGCCATTCAGTCCCCCGGCCTGTTGTGGCTTCCCGGCGATCACGAAGGCACGTTGGAAGTCGAAGCCGGCGCACAAGGCTATCTGATTTCAGTGTCGGACGATGTCCTCACCCGCACCGTCGCCGGCAGTGCCGAGGCGCTGCATCTGCGGCGAACCATCGACCGGCTGGTCCTGCGCGAAGGCGCGCAACTCGCGACGACTTTTGCGGCCATCACGGAATCCTGCAGCACGCTGGTGCGTGAGTTGAATACGCCGGGCCGCGGCAGCGCGACGATGACATCGACGCATGTGTTGTTGCTGTGCCTCCACATCTGGCGATCGGTGATTTCGGAGGAAACCCCCGACGATGCTGCACAGCGCGGCGACGGTCCGCGCCTTGTCGGCAATTTCCTGCAGATGGTCGAACTGCATTATCGCGACGGCTGGCCCATCGCACGCTATGCGGCTGCACTCGGCGTCACTGACGACAAGCTGCACGCACATTGCAAGCGCGAGAAGGGCTACAGCCCGCGCGCCATCGTGCATCAGCGCCTGATTCACGAAGCCTGCATGCGGTTGCGGCAGCTCGATCTGCCGGTCGAGCAGATCGGCTATGGCCTCGGCTTCCGCGATCCCGGCTATTTCAATCGCTTCTTCCGCAAGTATCAGAATGCGTCGCCAGGCGCCTATCGGCGTCGCGCGCGGCTTGATCCAAGTCAGCACGGCCCGTCCTATGCGGCCTGGCCGTAACTGTCCCACGCTCGATCAGTGCTGTATCTCTTTGAAACCTGCGTGATCAATTTGAAACAGCGCGCGTTAAGCATGACTCGATATTGAATCGGGGTCACAATATCCATTTCCGCGCTCTGTTTCAGATGTCACTTCAAGACGCCGTTCACCATTAGGCCCGAAGCGCTGGTGAAAAGTGCCTACGAGATCGTCGTCGACGTAGGATTGCACCCATAAGACGCATGCGACGGCGCCAATTACCGACTCCAGGTGGAGCGGAATACTACTTGGCGCGGCAGGGCTGCATTTGCTCGACTGTGTCCGAGTGTTTCCGCTGATATGCCTTATCGCGAAGGCAAAATCTTAGACGTTGTGCTGGTGACAAAAGCCTGCGAAAGCAGGATATTGATGAAATTGCGACTTATCAGCGCACCTACGGTATTGGCGTTCACCCGTTTTCATAGTGTCGGCCCATGACCATCGAGATCGTCCAGATCGTCCAGGAGTTGAGTTCGGTCGGCGGCGTTGAAAGCGTGGCCAGCGAACTCGCATGCGCATTCAGTCGCGCCAAAATCGCCAACACAGTTCTCGCCAGCGCCGTCGGCGACAAGGCAACGCCAGGTACGCGCATCGAGCGCGTCGGCGCCTGGCTTTCGCACATCAAGACGCGCGGCATCCTGCGCTATCTTGGTCGCGCTTTTGTCGTTCCCACCTTCACATTACTGGCGACGCGCGCCGCCTATCATCATCCCAAGGCCGTCATCATCAGCCACGGCGACAGCCTGACGGGCGACGTGTTGGTCGTGCACGCGGTCAACGCGCAGAGCCTCGCCGAAAAGCGCAACGCCGGCTCCTGGTCATGGATGCTGAATCCCATGCATCTGTGGGTGGCCCTGCGTGATCGCTGGATGATCGGCGGCCTGCGCTATCGCATGTATGTCGCGGTCTCGCCGCGCGTCGCAACTGAACTGCAACAGATCTACAAGGTGCCAGCGTCGCGCATCCGCGTGATCCCCAACGGCATCGACCTCAATCGCTTCGCCCGCGACACTGCGGCCGGTCTCAGGATCCGTCAGGAATTCGGCATCCCGGTGGACGCAAAGCTGCTTCTGTTCGCCGGTCATGAATTCCGCCGCAAGGGTCTGGCACATGCCATCGGCGCGCTCGAACGCCTCGGCCCGGATGTCTGGATGCTTGTGGTGGGCTCGGATAATCCCGCGCCCTATCGCAAACTGGCGACGACCTCCGCCGATCGGCTGGTCTTTACGGGATCGCGTACCGATATGCCGGCCCTCTACGCTGCGGCCGACGCCTTTGTACTGCCGACTGCTTATGAAACTTTCTCGCTGGTCTGCATGGAAGCCATGGCCTGCTCGACGCCGGTTTTTGCAACGCCGGTTGGCGGCATCGAAGATTATCTCGTCGATGGCGTGAACGGTTATCAGATCAAGATGGACGGCGCAGATATCGCCGAGAAGATCGCGATGGCCTTCTCCGATCCGGCAGCGCTGGCGCGGCTGTGCGAAGGTGCACATGCCACGGCGCTGAATTACGGCTGGGATTATGTCGGTTCGCGCTACATCGAGCTGCTGGAGCAGGTGCAAGCCTCGAAGAACGAATTTGCGCCGGGCGCTATGGCGGTCGGCGCCTGATCGCAAGCGCCTGCTTCACGGGAGGGACCGGTCCGCCCCCCGCTTTGCATCAGCGGCCTGCTGGCAGGCCGACACCAACGCATTCGCCACCACCTCGTAAGTGAAACGCGTCAGCACGTTGTCGCGCGCGGCTACGCCGCGGTCCAGCAACTGCTGCGGGTCGGCGGCAAGCCGATCCAGCAGTGTCGCCAGCGCATCCGGATCGCGCTCGGGAATAGTCCAGCCGCCCTTGCCGACAACATCGGGAATAGCGCCGCCCGTCGAACCGATCACCGGCACGCCGCAAGCCTGCGCCTCGACGATCACCCGGCCGAACTGCTCACGCACGGCGCTGGTGGTGCGCGTCAGCAGGATCATTGCATCGAGACCGCTCAGGAATGACGCGACATCGGCCGGTTTGCCCCAGCCCCGGAATGTGACGCGGTCGGTCAGTCCCAGTTCGTTGACGCGCAGTTTCAACGCAGGCTCATGCGGACCTTCGCCCATGATCGCCAATGTCACATCCGCCGTGGCGCGCTTCATGGCGTCAAGCGCGTCGTCGAGACCCTTCTCCTCGACGAGACGCCCGACATAGCCAATGCGCAGCCCCTGCCCGGGCGCAATCGGCGCCTGGCGCGCGCCGGTCTGATTGAAGGTTGCGAGATCGACGCCATAGCCGATCGGCGACGCTGGGCCGGTATAGCCGCACGCGCGAACGACTGCTGTCGCTTCCGGACTGCGCGAGAGAATATGATCGGTGTTCCGCAACACGTCCTTGCGGATGAACTCGAATGGCGGCGGCAAGCGCTTCAGAATGTTCTGATCGACTTCCAGGACCATCGCGGCGCGCCCCTTGAGGATGCGCGCCTGCATCGCAACGACGCTCCACGGCTCTTCCCAGAGATGGATTACATCGGGATCGACCTCACGGATGAGACGCCGTAAGCTAGGATAAAAATGCAGATACCAGCTCATCGGGCCGGCGCGCGGCAGGCGGATCGGCATCACATGCACGGTCATGCCGGGATCGTCGGACGGATCTGCAATGATCGTACGGCCGAACTGGTACCAGGTAGCCGGGACGACGAGATGCATATCGACGTCATCGCGTCCGACGAGTGGATAGTATCGCAGACGCCCCGCATCGCGGCTGACGGCGGAATGTGCAATCGAGAGGACCTTGAGACGACGACTGCTAGACACGCCCCGTCATCCTCGCGGCCACACCCGTCAGGCCAGACAGATGGAGCTCCATGGTCGCGAGACTGCGATCCGCGCCGTTGATCGTGCAGCGTGGCAAGTTGTAAGCATCCTGGCCGTTGCGTACGAGGCCCTTGCGCGTTGTCGCTGCACTCGCATAACCGGCATCGCGCGCGATCGCGAAATCGCGCGGACCGCAATCGCCCGAACGTCCATAGGGAAATGCGAAATGCCTGGCGGGAATACCAAGGCGCTCGACCAACCGATCGCGACTGCCCTTGAGCTCGAAGCGTGCGCCATCAGGCGACAGCGACGAAATACGGGCATGCGTCACGGTGTGGCCGCCGATCTCCACCAACGGATCGTCGCGCAACTCCTCGAGCATCTCCCAGGTGATCGCGTGCTTCCAGTGCATCGCGTCGATGTCGACACCATTGAGCTCGCAAAATTTCGCGTAGCAGCCTGCCGCCTGCGGGCCGTCCCAACGATCCGCAATCCGATGGAATGCGGCGCGCTTGTCGTCAGACGTCGGCACGTCGATCGTGCCATCCTCAAGGATGACGCGGTCGTTGTTGAGCAGCGCATCTTCCAGACCTGCGGCCCACAGCGGAAGCGTACCGTCGGGAATACCCGTCGTGACAAATAACGTCACCGGCACGTTGTGACGGCGAAACAGCGGCACGATCTCCTCATAGGTGTCGCGATAGCAATCGTCGACCGAGAAGTTGACGAAGCGATCGTTGGACTTACCGGCCTTCGATCGCTGGATCGCCTCTTCCATCGTCACGACATCCCAGCCGCGCTGCTTCAGATGCGACAGGAACTGATCGAGAAAATTTGTGTCGAGATAGAAATCGCGGTTCGGCAGTTTTTCCCAGGCCCGAGCGGAGGCGCCGCGATGAAAGGTCATCAGGCAGCCACGCGTGCCCATGAACATATCGGCAGCCATGCTGATCGGGCGAACCAGCGCTTCGGAAGACGCCATGCGTCGGGCGGCGCTGGATAACAGGTGCTTCATCGAAAAGTCCTCAGACGATCAAGGCACTCTCTAATACAAAAACACATATCAAAATCACAAGCGCCCCCGGACGCGCGCAAATGCCGCAATGTAGACGCCCGGCATCAGCATCGCGACAGACAGCGCGAGGCAGACCAGATAGGCAAAACCACCGGCGAAAAGCCGCTGCCACGGGCCCGTCAGAACCTCGTGAATTTGCCAGCTGAAGAGTGCCATCAGCGCTGCCGGGAAACACGCGAGAAACATCAGGTAGAGCAGCTTGCGCCGGGACCCCAGGACGATCATGACGCCAGCCAGAAGAACGATACCACGGGCGGCTTCGCCCAGTCCAAGCAACAAGGTGCCCCATTCATGCGCCGTGGGCAGGTATGAGGTGAGAAGGTTAACTACGATATTAACCAGATAGGCAGTGACGATGATGGCAGCGGCCGCAAAATTCCGGCCTGCGCCATTGAGGATGCGGATCAGGATCCAGCCAAGCGTCGCAGCCCATAGGCCAAGCGCGATGCCGCGCAAGGCCTGACTGGTCAGGAACAGCGCCTGCTCGTTGAAGGCGCCGCGCAGAAAAACCAGCCGCACGATCTCCGGCGCGAACATGGCGAGAAAGACCGATGCCGGCACCGCGAGTGCGAGAATAGGCCGAGCGATCCCTTCGATCTGCGCGCCGACGTCCTTTGGTGGATGGCTGGACAACACCGCCAGCCCGACCGGCTGGCTGATCAGCAGCAACGCGCTTTCGGTCAGCGTGCGTGCATAGTCCAGCGAGGCCACTGCACCGGTCCCGACCCGCGATGCCAGCAGGCGTTCGATCCAGACATTGGCCTGTTCGGCGACCGGTAGCGCGAGCAGCGGTCGCAGCCGACGAAAGAATTCGCGGCCTGACGCCAGCACTGATGACAGCGACAGGCCCTTGAAGCTGAGCACCCCTTCGCGCCACATCGTGTACAGACCCCAGGCGCCAAGCGCGTTGAAGGCAGCCGAGAACGACCAGGCCAGCGTATGGAAGTTGCCGGACACAGCAACGAGAGCAATGCCCATCAGCACGGCGACGTTCAGGATGCTGGCGCGGATATTCGTCAGGCGTGTCCGGCCGAGTGCGATTTCACCCGCAGCCAGTACGTTGATCATCGCCGAGGCCGGCATGCCCAGCGCCATGATGCGAATGAAGTCGAGAGTGAGGCTACGCCCCTCCGCCGAAAAGCCGCCGACCAGCGCATCCACAGCCCGCTCACCGAGCGCCTGCAGCCCGATCATCAGGATCATGGCAATGCCGGTGATCGCCACCGTCATGGCGCCGAGGCGCTGAGGTCCGTTGCCGTCCTTCAGCGCATCCCGGTGCATTGGGATCATTACGGCGGGGACGGTTTCGTTCTGCAGAAAGGCCAGCGGCAGCATTACCGCCGTGATCGCACCACGAAAACCGTCGGCGACCAGCGAAGCGCCAAGCACCTGCGCCATCAAGATCTCACGGCCGAAACCCAGCAGCTTGCTGGTCAGCGCACCGCTGATGAGAATTGCCGTAAACTTCCGCGTCGAGTGCCGGGCGCCGCTCATAAGCGCGCCGCTACGGCCCGATCAGGGGCCGTCCAGGAACTCAAATTGCAAACTGAGCAGCGATGCGCGATCACACAGGCGCTCCCGCGGCCGCTCGCCCGATCAGGTTTGAAACCGTCTGCAGCATCTGATCGACGCTGTAATGCGACCGAGCCCGCGCTTCGGCATAGTGCAACTGGCCCGCCAGTTCAGGCGGGCGCGACATGACCTTGGTAATAGCGGCGGCCAGCGCATCGGCATCCCCGGGCGGCACCAGCGTTCCCGCCTTGCCGGCCTCGAGAATATCGGACGCCGCACCGGCATCCGTCGCAATCACAGGCACATCGGCGAGCATGGCTTCGACCAGCGTTCGGCCAAACGGTTCGGGATCGATCGAGGGATGGATCATCGCATCGACGGCGCGCATCAGCCGCGGCACGTCGTTGCGCTGGCCAAGGAAATGCACGCGATCGCCGAGACCGAGATCCGCCACCATCCGGTTGAGCTTCTCGGCATAAGGCTCTTCGCCAAACAGCGCAGCCCCTGCAATAATACAGCTGACGCCCGGCGTCTTTGCCAGAGCCTGCAACACGATATGCTGCCCCTTCCAGGCCGCGAGGCGGCTGAAGACGCCGACGAGCGGCCCTTCGGGTAATTTCAACTCGCGCCTGATCTCGAGCGGCGTGCTGGCGTCCGGCGGCACATCAAGACCGTTGGGCACGATCGCGACCAGCTCCTTGCGGCCGCCTTGGGCAATGAAGGCATCTGCAGCAGCTTGCGAAGGAACGACCACCTTTGCCGTACAATAATTCGCCAGCGCCACCTGCACGCGGCGCTGCGTGGCGCCGAAATGCTCACTGCTGATGATATCGTGCAGGTGCCAGATCAGCGGACGCCGCGCCAGCGTGGCGGCGACGGCCGATAACACAAAGGCCTTCTGCGAATTCGCATAGATGACGTCATGACGGCGCGCTTCGCGCGTCAATTCGGCAATGATGGCCCCGAGCCGGCCAATCAGCGGAAAGGCTTTCAGGATTGAGCTGTCGCGCCTGACATCCGAGAGCCCCTCGCCCCAGCGCGACACACGCACCTTCAGGCCCTTGGCTGCAAGCGCCTGATGCAGCGGGCCATCCTCGAACAGGAAGGCCGCCTCGCCCGCCCATGGCTGAACAAGATCGATCAGAACGAGCTCAGCGCCGGAGATCGAGCCCGTATGGCAGACGAACAGAACGCTGGGAGCGGGCATCACGTCGCTCCGGCATAGGCATTATTCGAAACCCGGTCTGTGCCGCTCGGCGTATTGGCGTCCGGCATCATGGTGACGGCAATGCCGAAGACGCTGCCGCCCGCGACACGGATCGCGCTGGATGTCGCCACTGCCTGCCCGATCGAGGAGCGGCCGGAACGCATGCAGAGCAGCACACCATCGACCTGCCTGGCCAGCACGCCCAGATCGGTCTGGATGCCCGGCGATGGCGCGTCGATCAGGACAACGTCGTAGATCTGGCTCCAGAGCAGGAGATCACCGAGTGGTTTACGCATCAGCAATTCGGCGGATGCCGAGAACGGCCCGGCCGGAATGACGTCGAGATTGGGAGTCGCGGTGCGGACCACCGCTTCGCGCGGCGTGATGTCGCCGCGCAGAATTCCCTGCAACCCCATGCTGCTGCGTAAGCCCAAGGCTGTTTCGAACTTCGGCGCGCCGAAATCGCATTCGATCACCAGCACACTGCGGCCAGCCGTTGCGAGATATTGCGCCAGGGTCAGGGTCAGAAACGTTTTGCCCTCGGCCGTCGTCGGCGACGCGACCAGAATCTTGCGGCGTGTCCTGGCGTCGTTCGACGCGAGCAGGCCCGTCGCCAGATCGCGGAGTGCATCCTGATAGTGCCGATCCTGCAGCGCGAGCGGCAGCGCGCGCGCCAGCGAGGCGCCGGACTGCGCTGTGAGGATCGCACCGATCGGCGATTCCGATGGATCGCGCTTGACGGTCGGCAATCGCGCCAGAACGGGCGCGCCGGTGACGACGGCCAATTCCGATGACGACGTCGGCAGCGGCGGTCCGGGACGCGGCGTCACGGGGGCAGTCGTCTGGACGGGCGCTGGAGCGACTGGCGCAGCGACCGCGACAGGTGCAGTTATGGCGGCAGGCGCAGCGGCGGCAGGCGCGGCTGCACGCACCGGGCGAATAGTTGCCGTCCGCAGCCGGGACAGACCCGCAAGATTGACGCGATCGCCGAAGAAAGCTGCGACGAATGCGAGCAGCAGGCCGAGCGTGCCGCCAGCGGCCAGGAACGGAATTTTCTTCGGGAAAAACGGCTTGGTCGGCAGTTCGGCAAGGCTGACCAGTCGTGTATTGCCAATCAGCACGCGCCGCTCGGTTTCGAGTTCGCTGGCGCGCTTGTAGAGATCGGCATATTGCTGGCGCTTGATCTCGGTGCTGCGGACCATGCTCTCAATCGAGGCTTCGTCCGATGTCGCCGAGCCGACTTCAGCCTTCACGGCATCCATCTGCTTTTTAAGCGCGTTCACGAGGGCATCATTGGCGTCGAACGCCTTCTGCGCGCTGGCGGCAATGCTCGCCACTTCCGTGGCCATGCGCTCCTTGATCGCGGACTGCTCCTGCTCCAACGCACGCAGCGACGGATGCCGCGGCCCCAGCACATTGGCCTGGCTGGCGAGCTGCGCAGTGACAACCGTGAGCTGCTGCTTGAGATCGGCGATGGAGCGGTTCGACAGCACGGAAGGCGAGTCCACAGCACGGGCCTGATTGGCCTTGATCTCCTGCAGGCGGGCGAGCGCATCGGCACGCGCGGTCTCGGCGGTCGACAGCTGCTGGCTGATGCTGCTCAGCCGCTCCGAGCTGATCGGCGCCAGCGATCCGCGCATCAGGCCTTTGTTGCGGCGAAATGCCTGGATCTTGGCATCGGCATCCCGCAACTCTGCATCCAGCTGCTTGGCTTCCTTCCAGAGATAGGACGCGGCAACCTCGCGGCTGCTGGCACCCGATGTCCGCTGCTCGTCGAGAAACGCATTGGTCAACGCATTCGCCATCTTCTGCGCGACTTCGGGGATCGACGAAGTGTAGGAGATATTGATGACGCGCGAACGTCCAACAGCGCCGATCGCGAAATTTCCCGACACATAGTCGATCAGCGCCGCCGTATCGGTCCGCATCTTTTCGCAGGTGGAGCTGCTGCTCCTGCTCTGACACTCTTCAATGGCGGCTTCCGTGACGCCCGGCTGCTGCATGGCGAGCCGCATCACCCGCGGCGAGCGCGCGATCAAGAGCTGGCTTTCGACGTCGGCGGGGTCGCCGATCTTCTGCGCCCAGGCGGCAGATGCATTGCTGTTGCTGGGCTCCTGCTCGGCGACGATCACCGAACCTGTGGCGAGATAGCGCACGGGCAGCACGACCAGCGCAATGACCGTCAGGATCATCACGCCGAGAAACACAGCGCCGAACAGGCTACGATTGCGCCAAACCCTGAGCAGCGGACTCTCGCCCGCCGCGCTATCGGCGGCTTCCGTATTCGTAACGATGGCGCGTCTGGTGAACATGCGCGTCAGACTTTACTACGGGGCGCTGGCACCGCACATCCCTGCGCCGCAACGGTGCTCACCCTGCGCAACCACCCATGACCGACCGCGACACGCATACTGAACCCTTTGTCCCCCGAACCACAAATCCACTGCGGGGAGCAGGTCTACTATCCATTCATTAGGGATGTTTTGGTTAAGGGCAGGTTTAAAATGCTAACCAATACCTTTGCGCTGCCCAATTAGTAGGCTGTTACGCATCTCCCCGGGCCGGTGCCGCATTAGCGAGCCAGGTAGGTGCGGCAGCTTTGGTTGCGAGCCGGAACCAAATCTCGGAGCGGGGCGTTCCGGAACTGCTGCAACCGGAGTTCCCCGATGAGCCTTCTGAAATGGGCGCTGATCTTCTTTCTGATTTCCGTCGCCGCCGGCCTGTTCGGCTTCACCGGCATCTCCGCCGCGACGGCCGACGTCGCGCGCGTGCTTTTTTATATCTTCCTCGTGATCTGCATCGTGCTGCTGGTATTGGGGATCACGATCTTTCGGGCTTGAAGCGCCGGACGGCGCGCCAATTCCGGAATCTAGTGAATGCCGACACCGACCAGCCGATCGACCAGCGCGCGGTCGGCGGTCAGCACATCCGGCGTGCCAGTCCAGCTGGTACGGCCCCGCTCCATCACCATGACGCTGCTCGCGAAATCCAGCGCGCGCTCGATCTGCTGCTCGACCAGAATGATGGTGACTTCACCGGTGGCGGCCAGCTTCGCCAGCAATGCCATCAGTTCGTCGCAGATCACCGGCGCCAAGCCTTCCAGAGGCTCGTCGAGCAACAGGATCGAGGGCTTGCCCAGCAGTGTGCGGGCCATCGACAGCATCTGCTGCTCGCCGCCTGACAGCTGCTTGCCGTAATTGCCGCGGCGTTCGCGCAGCCGCGGGAACATCGCATAAGCTTCATCGAGCGCCGACGCCGGCCGCCCCTTCAGCCCCGTGCGCAGATTCTCCTCCACCGTCAGCGAGGCGAAAATGTCGCGGGTCTGCGGCACATAGCCGATCCCGAGGTCGGCGCGCGCCGAGGTCCGCTTGGCCGTGACGTCCTGGTCGCCGATCCTGATCTCACCGCCATGGCGCGTCGTCAGGCCCATTAGCGTCGCCAGCAGCGTGGTCTTGCCCATGCCGTTGCGGCCGAGCACGGCGAGACGATCACCTGCTTTCACCGAGAACGAAATGCCCTCGATGATCCGCGTCGGGCCATAGCCGGCGCTCAGGTTCTGGATATCAAGTGGCGCGGCGGGCATCGGCATAGCTCCCCAAATACGCGCGGCGCACTTCGTGATCGGCGGTGACCTCATCAGGTGATCCCTCGAAGATCAACCGCCCGGCCGCCAGCACCAGTACGCGCCTGGCAAATTTGAACACCAGATCCATGTCGTGCTCGATCATCAAGACGGCGATATCAGGTGGCAGCCGATTGATCGCCTCAAGGATCTTGGGCGCCTCGTCATGCGGCACGCCGGCAGCCGGCTCGTCGAGCAGAAGCACCTTCGGATGCAGCGCAAGGCCGATGGCAAGCTCGATCAGGCGCTGCTGTCCGTAAGCGAGCTCGACCACCTTGCGATAGGCGAGCTTGGCGAGACCAAGATGGCTCAGAATCTCGCTCCACTCGGCACGCACCTCCGGCAGCTCAGTCGATGACGAGAAAAACCGGCGCGTGATCCGCTTGCGCTGCATGATCGCCAACGCGACATTGTCGGCGACGGTGAGATTGGCAAACAGCCGCGTGGTCTGGAACGTGCGCACCAGACCGCGACGCACGCGATCGGGAATGCTGAGACCGGTGATCTCGTCACCGCCCATGAAGAACTGGCCTTCGCTCGGCGCAATGTCACCGGTGATCAGATTGACGAGCGTGGTCTTGCCTGCGCCGTTCGGGCCGATCAGCGCAACGCGGTCGCCGGCAGCCAATTTGAAATTGACGTCGCGCGTCACATGCAGACCGCCGAACGAGCACGACACGCCGCGGGCTTCGAGGAGATTGGTCATGCCGCCTCTCCCTTGCGCTTGAAGCGGGAGGCCAGCGACAACACTGGTTCGATCAGCCCGCGCGGCGCGAACACCACAATCAGGATCAGCAGCAGGCCGACCAGCGTCATCCAGTGGAACGGATTGGCGGCGGCCACGATGTGCTCGAAGATCATGAAGATGATCGTCCCCGCCAGCGCGCCCCACAGATGCCCGGCACCGCCAAGCACCAGCATGACCAGTACTTCCGCCGAGCGTTCGAAGCTGACGCTATCGAGACCGACGACGCCGGTGCTGATCGCCGTCAGCGCTCCACCGATCCCGGCAACGGCACCAGCGACGCCATACATCACGACAAGGCGCGGATAGATCGAGACGCCGATCATCTTGGCGCGCAGATCGTCATCCTTGATGCCACGGCACATCAGACCGAACGGCGAGCGCACGAAACGCTGCAGCAGCACGAACACAATGACCAGCACGCCCAGCGAGAACAAAAACGCCGTGCGGCTGTACATGTCGAAATTGAAGATGCCGAACACCTTGCCCGGTGTGATGCCTGACAGGCCGTCGCTGCCGCCGGTCAGCCACGACAGCTTGTTGGCAAGTGCGGCGACCAATTGCCCCACAGCAATCGACAGCACCAGTTGTGGGAGCCCGCGAAACCGCGTGATCAGCGCACCGGAGATCAGCCCCATGACCGTTCCCGCGAATACACCGATCGCCAGCAACGCGATGGGATCGGTGATGCCACGCACGCAAGCAATGCCGGCGGCATAGGCGCCGACGCCGAATTGCGCGGCATGGCCGAGGGTGGCGACGCCGCAATAACCGGTGACCAGATCGAGCGACAGCACCAGGAATGCGATGCCGATCAGCCGCGTCAGGAACGCCAGATCGTCCGGATACAGAAAGTAGCCGATGGCACCGAGCACGATGATACTTAGCGCACCTGCCGCCTCCTGACCGAAGGGAATGCTGCGCTTGTGCGGAACATGGGTCGCGACGATCTCGCTCATGCGTGCGACCTGCCAAATAGGCCATGCGGAAACAGGAACACGACGAAGATCACCGACAGATAGAAGAAGAAGTCGCCGAACTCCGGCGCGAGATACTTGCCTGTGGTGTCGGCGAGGCCGAGCAGGAGCGACGCCGACAGAGCACCAAGGATCGAGCCTGCGCCGCCGACAGAGACGACGACGAGGAACGTCACCATATAGCGCAGTGCGTAGAACGGTTCGATCGGCAGAATCTCCGCGCCGACCACGCCACCGAATGCGCCGAGCCCGATCGCCAGCGCGAAGGTCACTGCATAGATGATTTCGGTGCGGATGCCCAAGGCGTCTGCCATACCACTATGATCGACCGAGGCGCGCAGCTTGATTCCGAACTCCGTCTTCTCGATCAGAAGCCATAGCGACAGAGCCGTAACCACACCGCAGGCGATGACAAAGATGCGATGGGTCGGCAGCATGCGGAAACCGATATCGAGCGGACCACTGAGGGTCTGCGGCAGTGGAATCGATTTCAACGACGGGCCGAAGATGAAATTGACGATGCCGATGATGAAGAACGTGATACCGATGGTCATCAGCACCTGAATCAGCGGATCGGACTTCCGGTAGATCCGGCGATACAGCAAAATCTCGAACGGGATCGACACGATGATGGTGCCGACCACCGCCATCAGGATCGCGACGCTGTAATGCACATGCAGGTCGCGGATCGCATAGGAAGCCAGATAGCCGCCAATCATGGCGAAAGCACCATGGGCGAGGTTCACGACGCGCATCAGCCCCATCATGATGGACAGGCCGATGGAAATGATGAACAGCACCATCCCGTAGGCGACGGCGTCGGTCATGATGCTGAAGACGGTACGCATGATTGATCCTATGCCGAAGCAGCGCCCGAGCGCCATTCCGGAAACTGCGGCATGGCGTCATGGACGACAGCGCCGCGCACCATGGTGAGTAACACCTTCGTCTCTTTCAGAGGGAGGCACTCGGCGGCGAAGAGATCGCGATCAAGGGCGATCAGATCGGCCGCCATACCCAGCATCAGCGTGCCGCGCCAGTCTTCCTGCCTCATCGCGATGGCGCCACCGACCGTGTAGCTGTGAATGGCTTCGCGGACGCTGACGGCTTCACCCTGCCCGATCGGCGCACCGCTGTCCGAGGCGCGGCTCACCGCATCGGCGATGCCATCCCACGGAGACCACGACCCGGTCGGTGCATCAGAGCTGGCGATGTAAGTGACCCCCGCGTCGATCACGGAGCGGCCGGGATAGCAACGATCGGCGCGCGGACCGAAAGCACCGGTAATCGAGCGCCGCATCCGGGTGAGGAAACTTGGCTGGGTGACGACGAGCGCGCCCAATGCCTTCATCCGCGCCAGCCCACCGGCGGGCGGCACGAAGTAATGCTCGATGCGATGTCGGACATCGGCGCGGGGATACGCCGCCTGCGCCTTCTCATAGGCTTCGATGATACAATCGATTCCGCGATCGCCGGTACAATGAACGGCGACCTGCCAGCCGTCCGCATGCGCGTCGGCGATCACGCGCTGCAGTTCAGTTTCATCGCGCATGAACATGCCGCGGGACGGCGTATCGAAGAAATCCTCGCTCACCGCCGAAGTTCGCGCGCCGACGATGCCATCGGCGAAATATTTCAGTGTCATGGACTGCCAGTCGGCGTCTTGCGTCGGCGCCAGCCCACGCGCCGCCGCTTCAGCCGGGTCGAGCTGGTTCATGAAGCCGAGCCGCATTGGCAGCACATCGCCATTTGCGCGGATCTCGTTCCAGATAGCGAATTCATCATCGAAGCCGACGGTGAATCCGACCGCGGCTTCTACGACAGCAACAAGACCTAACCTGGCGCTATCGGCAATTGTCGCGCGCAGAGCCGTGGTGAGTTCATTGCGATCCATCGGCGGCGCAGCACGGAATATCAGTTCGGCTGCGCTTTCTTTGGCGCTGCCGTCCAGTCGGCCATCCTCGGAGCGCCCGAACGTTCCGCCTTCCGGGTCGGCGGTGGCATCGTCGATGCCCAGCAATCGCAGCGCGTCACTGTTGACGACGGCGACATGACCGCAGAAGCGGCGGATCAGCACCGGATGATCGGGAATGACGACGTCGATCTCGGCCCGTGTCGGCAGCCGATGCTCCGCCAGCCCGTTCTCATCGAGGCCCGCACCGTAAACCCATTTATCACAGGAAATGGCGCGCGCACGCGCAACCAGCAAATCAAGCACATCGGATATCGTGGGCGCGTCGCGCGGCGTCACCGGCACCTGCAGTCGCGCATGGGCGATGGCGAACAGATGAATATGCGCGTCGGTGAGGCCGGGAATGACGGTGGCGCCCGCGAGATCGATCGTCTCGTCGGCAGCTGGCGCAACATCTGCTGCACCAATCCAGACCACCTTGCCATCGCAAACAACGATGCTGTCCGCTGGGGTTTCATCCCAGGCAGAACGATAGATGCGGGCATTGGTCAATCGAAGCGAGCGCGCGCGGCTGGTCATGTCGAAAGAAATCTCATCTCGCGCGACGATGTCGCAGAAAGAGGGGGATTCCGCAACGAGGCGGAATCCCCGGCATTGCCTACTTCGTGCTCAGCGCCCAGTCCGGCTGATCGGCGAAGGTCTGGCTTTCCTTGTTGATCAGCTTGCCGTCCACCTTCTCCACACTGCGCAGATAGACGTTCTGGCGAATGTGACGCGTGGTTGGATCGATCGACACCGGACCGCGCGGCGAGACCCACTTCATGTCCTTGACGGCATCGACCGCCTTGGCGGCATCGCGCTTGCCATCGGTGGCCTCGATCATCTTGTAGATCAGGCGCGCGCCGTCATAGGCTGCGACCGACGTCATGGTGACTTCGTCGAGGTTGCCGCCGCCCTTCTTGATGGTGGCAAGGAAGGCCGCGTTTTCCTTGGAGTCGTGCGACACCGAATAGTGATAGGTCGAGAGGATACCGATGCCTGCATCGCCAATGTTCGGCAGATCCGGCTCGGTGACGACGTCACCGGTCGACATCAGCTTGACTCCGCCGGCCTTCAACCCGTTGTCGATATAGGCCTTGACGAAACCCAGCGTCGGCGGGCCGGATGGCAGGAAGGTGAAGATGGTGTCCGCGCCGGAATCCTTGATGCGCTGCATGATCGGGCTGAAGTCGGTGGTGGCGAGCGGAATGCGAACCGCTTCGACCACCGCGCCGCCCTCACCTTCGAACGTCTTCTTGAATGCCGCTTCAGCATCCACACCCGGACCGTAATCGCTGACCGCGATGGCCACTTTCTTGGCGCCGTTCTTCAACGCAATTTTCGCGGCAGGCACGGTGTTCTGCCACATGGTGAAGGAGGTGCGGACGATATAGGGGCTCTTCTCGACGATCGACGAGGTCGCCGCATTCATCACGATCAGCGGCGTCTTGGATTCTTCCAGCAGCGGCGCGATGGCCATAGCGTTCGGCGTGAAATAGACGCCAGCGAGATATTGCACCTTGTCCTTGACCAGCAGCTCCTGCGCCAGCGCCTTCGACTTGGCGGGATTCGGGCTCTCTTCATCGCGATAGATGAATTCGACATCATGCTTGCCTGCTTTGGTGCCATGCTCGGCGACCCAGGCGTCGATGCCCATCTTGAAGTTCTTGCCAAACAGCGCGTAAGGGCCCGACATGGTGCCGATCACGCCGACCTTGATGGTGTCGGCGGAGGCCGTGCCGGTCATCAGACCGAGAACGGCCAGTGCAAGAATGGATTGGCTGCGTCTGTTCATTTGCGGTTGTCCCCGTTGGAAAGTTAAGAAAACTATTCGGCAAACCTGTATTCAATAAACGTGCCGAGATGGCCCGTTTGATCCGGCATCAGCGCGCCGAAATGACGCGTCAAAACATCTCGAAATATTCGCGCTGCTCCCAGTCGGAGACTTCCGCCTGGAAGCGATCGATCTCGGCATTCTTGATATGCGTATAATAGTCAACCATGGTCGCGCCCATCTTCTCGCGGAAGAAAGGATCTTCCTTGAGCGCGAAGGTCGCCTCGCGCAGCGACTTTGGCAACAGATCGGCATTGGTCTCGTAAGGCGTGTCGGCTGATGGCCCCGGATCGAGCTTGCGATCGACGCCGTCGAGACCCGACAGGATCTGCGACGACATATAGAGATAGGGATTGGCGGCGGGTTCACCGACGCGATTTTCGATACGCGTCGCGGAATCGCCGGCACCGCCGAGCACACGCAGCATCGCGCCGCGATTGTCGCGGCCCCAGATCGCACGATCCGGCGCCAGCGAATAGGAGCGATAACGCTTGTAGCCGTTGATGGTCGGCGTCGTGAACACGGTCGCCGCACGCGCATGCGTAAGAAGCCCCGCGAGATAGCCCTGCCCGAACGAGGACAGCGGCTGCGTGCCCTCGGTCGGCATGAACGCGTTTGCGCCGTTTGCACGCGATACGATCGACTGATGCAAATGCCAGCCAGACGACACGACGTTCGGAATCTTCGGCCGGCACATGAAGGTGGCGTGGTAGCCGTGGCGATGCGCGATCTGTTTCACGGCCGAGCGGAACAGCACCATGCTGTCGGCCGGTGTCAGGCCGACAGTCGGCGCAAAGGTGAATTCGCACTGGCTCGGGCCGTATTCGACTTCCACCGAACGTAATGGAAGACCAAGCGCGATCACGTCGCGCCGGATGATTTCGAGCACCGGCTCCATCTGGTCGTAGCGCTGCTCGGTGAGGTAATTGTAGCCGTGCGAGAGAAGGCTGACTTCCGGCGGATTGCCGGGCTGGCCGGCGTCTTCCGGCTTCATCCGGTTGTTCTCGACATTGAAGATATGAAATTCAACTTCAAGACCGGCGACGAAATCGTAACCACGGCTGCCGAGATCGCCGAGCACCTTCTTGTAGAGATTGCGCGTCGCGAACGGCACCGGGCGGCCATCGGCGAAATGCACATCGCACAGAACCCACCCGGTCTCAGGCGCCCAAGGCAGTATCCGAAACGTGCTGGGATCGGGAATCATCAGAACATCGGCCGCGCCCTGCATTTCGGGAATGCCGAAGCCGCCGCCGGCGGTGAACACCGGAAACACCGTCTTGTGCGACGTGTCCTTGGCGAACATGGTCGTGGTGATCGAGCAACCGCTTTCGAGACAGCGCAATGCCTCGCTGGCGATCAGCGTCTTGCCGCGCAGGATGCCGTGCTGATCCGGAAACGACAGCCGGATCACTTCGAGCTTGTGCTCTTCGACCATGCTGCGCAGCCGGACGGCTGCTTCCTTTTGCTCCGCGGACCACAAACCGTGACGTTCAACAAAACTCAACGCACTCTCCCGCGGCTGTTCTGATCGATCTTCACTCTGCCGCCGGCAGGTGGATGACATTGGACCCCGGCTCGGTCTGATCGGCCGGAGCGGCTGCCATCCATGGCGCACCGCGACGACGGGCGACGTCGACTTCCATCCAATAGGTTTCCCAGCCCTTGGTCGGCCCGATGCCGTCCATGGTGCCCGGACCCTGAATGCTGCGTGCGGTGTCTGCATCAAGGGACATCATCGGCCTCTGGCCGCCGGCAACCTTCTCGATCTCCGCACGCAGCAGCTTGCGATAGGCGATGATCGCCTTGTCGCTGGAGCCGAGATGCTCACGGGTACGATCCTGGATCTTGCCCATGGATTCCACCGCCCACTGGTCGTGGACGTTGATGTCGGCGCCCATGCCGGTATAGGTCTCGTGCTTCTGCTCGTGCGGATTGAAGCCGTAGTCGTTGGTCTTGTTCTTGCGCGAGGTGTAATTCGGTAGCTCGTAAAGTTCGAGCCGCTGGTCGGTCATCTTCTTCTTGTCGACCGGCGTCGTGTAGCTGGTGAAGATCGCATACCAGTAGCAGTTCTCGTCATCGACCGGCACATGCCACTGGGTGATCGTCATCTCCGTGCTCATGGGGATGACGAAGCCATGCGGGAATAGCTGGTTGGTGACGCGCACATGGGTACGCTCCTCGTCGAGCTCGCGCAGCGCAATCAGGCGCAGGCCGTATTCGGTCGATTCCACATTGATGATCGGGCGATCATATTCGCGCAGGATCTTGGTCATCGGCAGTTCGGTGCCCGCGGAGGCGCCGCGGAACTGCTTGCCATAAGATGCCTTGACGTCCTCGTCCTCGAAGAAGCGATGCAGGAACGAGGCATGGGCGGGATCGATGCCGACCTCCAGCGCCTGCAGCCAGTTGCATTCGAACAGGCCCTTGAAGGCGAAGGTGTACTGACCGGGGGCCGCGAAGCAGTCGATTTCCGGGAATGCCGGCGGCTCGCCCTCGCCCAGATAGGCCCAGAGAATGCCGCCCTTCTCGACCACGGGATATGCGCGCTGCTTGATGCCGGCGCAGAGCTTGGAGGTCTTCGGCTCGGCCGGCGTCTCCAGGCACTTGCCCTCGACGTCGAACAGCCAGCCGTGAAACGCGCAGCGCACGCCGCCGCCTTCGAGACGGCCGAACGCCAGATCTGCGCCGCGATGCGGGCAGTCGCGATCCAAAAGGCCGTAGCGGCCCTGCTCGTCGCGGAACAGGACAAAATCTTCACCGAGCAATTTGACCGGACGGATCGGACGATCCTCTTCGAGCTCAACGACCAGTGCCGCCGGCTGCCAGTATTGGCGCATCAGCTTGCCCGCGGGCGCCTTGGGCCCAATGCGGGTGATCAGGTCGTTCTGCTCTTGGCTCATCATGGCAAGATTTCCTTTTTAACTCTGGCGATGCGCCTTTTAACGCTGAAATACAATCTTGCCGCCGACCATCGTCATATCGGCGGTGATGTCCTTGATCTGGTCGTCCGGCACCGTCATGAAGTCGGCGGAGAGCACCACGAGGTCGGCCAGCTTGCCGGCCTCCAGCGTCCCCTTCCGCGTTTCCTCAAACATGTAGCGCGATGCCGCGCTAGTATAGAGGCGAAGCGCCTGTTCGCGCCCGATCGCTTCGGATGCGCCGTAGACCTGGCCGGCCGGGTCCTTCCGCGTCACCATGATATACATCGTGAGGAACGGGTTCAGCGGATTGACCGGGAAATCGGTGCCGGCGCCGAGATTCTCCAGTCCCATTTTCTCGATCAGGGTGCGCGTCGGGACCGCACGATCCGCGGTCGGCCTGCCGAGGAAACGCGCGACCGTCGCCGCCTTGTCCCACATGAAGGCGTTCTGGAAATCGATCCGCGCCCCGACGCGGCGTGCCCGCTCCATCTGTTCGGGGCGGATCAGGCTGGCATGGATCAAAACGAAGCGGCGATCCTTGATCGACTTTTCCTTGTCGGCGGCTTCGAACGCATCCAGCACCTGATCGACGCCGAGGTCGCCAACGACGTGAACGCCGACCCGCCAGCCGCGAAGGTTGGCGATCGATACCAGCTGCTTCAGCCGTTCGGGCGTAACCTGCGCGATTCCATGATAATCGTCATGTGAGTCCGGATAGGCGTCGCGCATCATGGCCGTCTTCAGGGTCATGCCGCCGTCGTAGAAGATCTTGATGCCGCCGAGCTTCAACCAATCGTCGCCGAAACCCGAAGTGGCGCCGTTGCCGCTCATGATGGCGTCCCACCCGGCCGAATCTGCGGGCGGCTCCGGTCGAAACATGGTTCCGACCCGCACCGTCGCATCGCCGGCCAGAGCGAGCTTCTGCAGAATCTGCGTGTCGCGCGCGCTTGTCGCCCCCTCGACGACGCTGGTGATACCGAGGCGGTTGAGCGCGGCCTCGGCGAGACGATATTGCCGCAACTCCTCGTCTTCGGTGTAGGGCGGCACGATGTTCTCGACCAGCGGGATCGCCGTCTCGACGAGCACGCCATTGATGTCGCCGCTCGCGTCCCGCTCGAACGCGCCGCCGGCTGGATCCGGCGTGCTCTTGCTGATGCCCGCCTTCTGCAACGCCAGCGAATTGGCCATCGAAAAATGACCGACGGTCCGCAGATAGACCGGATTGTTGGGGGACACGCTGTCGAGTTCCTGGCGGGTCAGGTAGCGCTTTTCCGCCAGCTGCGACGGCGGATGCCAGCCGCCGGTCGTGATCCACGCGCCGGGCTGCTTCTTCGCAACGAACGCCCGAATGAGATCGAGCGCGCCGGCCACGTCCTTGGCGCCGCCGAGATTGACCACATAGTCGCCGAGCCCGGCCGCCTTGAAATGCGCGTGGGTGTCGATCAGGCCGGGGACAACCGACTTGCCGGCGAGATCGATGACCCGGGTCTGCAGACCGGCCAGCGGCTTGATCGCGGCGTCACTGCCGACCGCGAGGATCTTGCCGTCGCGGATGGCCAGCGCTTGCGCGATCGTCGATTGGCCGTCGAGGGTGAGGATCTTGCCGCCCGTCAGGACGACCTGGGGCGCGTTCGGGTCAGATTGCTGCGCCACCGCCGGCAAGACGGAGGCGCCAATTGCAATGGCTCCTGCAATCAGACATTTCGCACCCAGATGCATCTCGCCGCTCCATCAACAATGTTCAATAGACGAACGAATGTGCGAATATTATCGTTAGACTAATTCCAGGCAAGCAGAATTTTGCAGCAGGATTTGCCGCGTCACTGAGCATATGCAGCAATTCACGCCTAAAGCATCACCTTGCGCAGAACGAACACTTGTTCAATATACGGACGCAATTCGGGAGCTGATGATGTCGAAGACTTTGAATTCGCGTGTGGATCGGACCCAGGGAGCGCGCTCGTGAGCGGCCTCGTGATCATCGGCGCCTCTTACGCGGGCGTCCAGGCCGGCATCAGCGCGCGCGAGAAGGGCTATCAGGCGCCAATCCGCATCGTCGCCGATGAAATCCATCTGCCCTATCAGCGACCGCCGCTGTCCAAGGCATTTCTGTCCGGCGACGTCGCGCACAACAGTCTTTTCCTCCGCGGCGAGGACTATTTCAAGACCCAGGGCATCGAACTGGTGCTGGGCCATCGCGCCATCGGGCTCGATCGTGCAGCCGGCCGGATCGCACTGGACGGCGGCGGCAGCCTGCCGTTCGATCAGCTCGTCATCGCCACCGGCTCGCGGGCGCGACGGCTCAGCGTGTCCGGCCATGAGCGCGACGGCATCGTCTATCTGCGCACCCTCGATGACGCGCTGCATCTCAAGCCCCGGCTCGAAGCAGCCAACGACGTCGTCATCGTCGGCGGCGGCTTCATCGGCCTCGAAGTGGCATCGACTGCCGCCAAGGCCGGCAAGAAGGTGACGCTGATCGAGGCGCAGTCGCGCCTGCTGGAGCGCGCGGTATCGCCGCTGATCTCGCAATTCCTTCTGGATAGCCATCGCTCCCATGGCCTCGACATCCGCTTCAACGAATCCGTCATTGCCATCGAAGGCAACAGCGCCGTGCATGAGGTCGTCTGCTCCAGCGGCCTGCGGGTGCGCGCCGACCTGATCGTCGCCGGCATTGGCGGCATCGCCAATGACGAGCTGGCCGCGCAGGCGGATATCACCTGCACCAATGGCATCGATGTCGACGAACATGGCCTGACCAGCGCGCCGAACATCTATGCCGCCGGCGACGTCAGCAATCACCACAACGGCTTCGCCGGCCGCCGCGTCAGGCTGGAAGCCGTGCAGAACGCCACCGATCAGGGCAAGGCTGTGGGCGCGATGATCGCCGGCAGACCCGAAGCCTATGACGCAGTGCCGCGTTTCTGGTCGGATCAATATGACGCCAAGCTGCAGATCGTCGGCCTCTCCGCGCCGACCGACAGCGCGGTGATCCGCGGGTCGATGGATGATGGCAAGTTCTCGGTGTTTTATTATCGCGACGGCAAGCTCACCGCCGTCGACAGTATCAACCGGCCGGGCGACCAGATGATCGCGCGTCGCCTGATCACCGCGTCACTGTCGCCAACACCAGAACAGGCCGCCGATCCGTCATTCGATCTGAAAAAATTCGAAGCAGGCAAATAGGGCGGACCCGCGGCTTATGCCCAAGATCAAGCGCCCCGACGACGAACGCGGCAATACCGACTTCATCGAGAGCCTCGATCGCGGCTTGCGGGTGTTCGAACTGTTCGGCGCACATTCGCGCCCGATGACGCTGAGCGACGTCGCCAAGGCCGCCGAGCTGCCGCGTGCCACTGCGCGCCGCATCCTGTTTACGCTGGAACGCAAAGGCTATGTGACCAGCGACGGCAAGCTGTTCGCGCTGTCACCGCGCGTCCTGGCGCTGGCTGGTTCTTACATGACGTCCAATCAGGTGGTCACCATCCTGCAACCCGTGCTCGACAGCATCTCCAGCGACGCGCAGGAGATTTCGTCGCTCGCGGTGCTCGAGGGCCACGAGGTGATCTTCGTCGCCCGCGCCAGCCCGGCGCGCGTGTTCTCTGCCGGCATCGATCTCGGCTACCGGCTGCCCGCGTTCTGCTCGTCGGTGGGCCGCGCCATGCTCGGCAAGTATTCCAACGACGACCTCACCGCAACGCTGGATACCATGGACCTCGTAGCGATGACGCCCTTCACGGTGACCGACAAGGAACTGCTGAAGGCCACCATCATCACCGACCGCGAGAAAGGCTATTCGCTGGTCGACCGCGAGGCCGAACCGGGCTTCCGCTCAATCTCCGTGCCCGTGCGGCGCTACGATGGCGCCATCGTCGCCGCCATCAATATGGGCGCCCATGTGGACCGGGTCTCGACCGGCGAAATGATCGATCGCTTCCTGCCGCTGCTGCGCGATGCCGCGGATTCGGTGAAGCCGCTGCTTCTTTAACGCTGTCCCCTCATCCTGAGGAGCGGCCACTTGGCCGCGTCTCGAAGGATGAGGAGCCCTACACTCATGGTTCGAGACGGCGCCAAGTGGCGCCTCCTCACCATGAGGTCCGAGATTGAACACGAACCAGGAATTGTCGTCTCATGCCCCATATCGTCATCGAACATTCCACCGACGGCCATGGCGACGCGCTCGACATCGCCAGCCTGATGCAGGCGTTGCACAATGCCGGCGCCGCCACCGGGGTAATGAAGGCCGCCGACATCAAGGTGCGCGCGATCCCGTATGCGCATCACCTGATGGCCGGCCGGGCCGAAGGCTTCTGCCACCTGTCGGTCTCGATGCTCGAGGGCCGCACACCCGAGCAGAAAGTCGCCGTGAGCGAGGCGTTGCGCGCGGCAATGGTTTTGCTGCTGCCGCACACCAAAAGCCTCAGCGTCGATATCAGGGATATGGACGCGGTCGCCTACAAGAAGCGAGTGAACGATTAGAGCCGCGCTGACTGCCTTCTCCCCGCCCGCGGGGAGAAGGTGGCGTCGCGAAGCGACGACGGATGAGGGGGGAGCCTCCGCAGGCGCGGAGCGAATGGAGAGCCCCCTCACCCGACTTCCACGCGCTTCGCCCGTTGCAGTCGACCTCTCCCCGCAGGCGGGGAGAGGTAAGGCACTCCCAAAACGAAAACGGCGCGGCATCCCCTGGGAAATGCCGCGCCGTTCTCAATTCAGGTCGGCTGCGGTCACCTCATGGGCGACCGCGCCGAGGGTCCGCTTAGACCGCGTCCTTCGCAGCTTTGACCGGGCGGGCGCGCACGATCTTGCGGGCCGGCTTGGCCTTGAAGGTCATGGCTTCGCCGGTGAAGGGGTTGGTGCCCTTGCGTGCCTTGGTGGCGGGCTTCTTGATGACGACGAACTTGGCGAAGCCGGGAACGAGGAACACGCCGCTCTTCTTCAGCTCTTTATAGCCGAGGGTCGCCATGGTCTCGATAACGCCCTTGACGTCCTTCTTCGAGAGCTCAGTGGTCTCAGCGATTTTCTCGATGAGCTGCGACTTCGTCATTTGGTCTGCCATTTTGCACCTTTTGGTTTGCCGTGATTCGGTGAGACAGACACTATGAGGAATTACGGGAAAAAACCCGTGCTCAATGAAATTTTCACAGATTTTGCCGGGAAAAATGATGTTTTTTGACCATCAAACCCCGATTCGACTTGTACGGCAGGGTTTAAGGACCCTCGCAAGCGCAAAATACTTAGATTAAGGGGCCTACGGAGTCGCGGCAGGCGACAGAAGCGCACTGCAAAAATCCCCCCCAGATTCGCCCCCTCACCACATGGTCTGTCGCGCCCTTTCCGGCCATTGCCGATCGTATTCCGGACCGCCGACCCGGCGCTCGCTCATCTCCGCCAGGATCTCGCCGGGCGTCGGCAGGGTTTTCGGATCGACGCGTTTATCAGGGTTCCAGAGATCGGACCGCACGATGGCGCGGGCGCATTGGAAATAGATCTCCCCGACCGTCATCACGATCACCGTGCGGGGAGCCTTCTCCTCCACGGCGAAGGACGCCAGCAGATCCGGGTCCGTTGAGAGATGCGCCGTCCCGTTGATGCGGAGCGTGGTGCCGGCACCGGGGATCAGGAACAGCAGCGCGATGTTGGGATCGCGCACGATGTTGCGCAGGGAGTCCACGCGATTGTTGCCGCGGCGGTCCGGCATCATCAAGGTGCGCTCGTCATGGATCCGGACGAAGCCCGGTTTGTCGCCGCGCGGCGAGCAATCCAGCCCCTCGGGGCCGGTGGTCGCCAGAGCGGCGAAGGGCGAGACCTCGATCAGCCGCCGATACTGCGCCGTTACGCAGTCCGCGACCTTGGCGGTGGATGCTTCGCCGATGTCATCGAGGCGGCCGTAGATCTCTTCGAGCTGCTCGATGGTTCCGATCACCGACATGGCCGCACTCCCCTCCGCCGTATCTATTGACCTCTGATGACCCGTATCAGGTCATCCGCATGATCTTCCGCGACACCGATATTGTTGATCGTGACGTCGGCACCTGATGTCTCGACGCTGCGCTTGAGCCGATCGCCGATCGGCCCATCGGTTGAGCGTCCCCGTGCCGCAAGTCGCGCCGCAAGCACTTCCGGCGGCGCCGTGATCGACACCACGACGACATCTTCATAAGAGGCACGTAGCGCCGGGATAACCGTTCGTGAGATATTGGCAACGACATTGCGGCCGGCGCGAAGCGCATCATCGATCGAGCGCGGAAGCGCATAACAAAGACCATGCGCTTCCCAGTGGACGGCGAAGGCGCCGCTGGCCTGTGCCTGACGGAACGCCTCCGGCGTGACCTGCGCATTATTCTCGAATTCCGACGCCTCGCGCGTCACCACGCGGCGCGTGAACACCACATTGTCGTCATCCGCGCAGGCGGCTTGCGCCAGACCGATCAGCGTATCCTTGCCGGCACCCGACGGGCCGACCACCAGCACCAACCGGCCGGGGCCGATCCGGCCTGCTTGCGCTTCGGATATCGCCGCGGTGTCGGTCATGCCACGCGATGTCCTTCGCGCCAGACATTGCGCACCACCGGCACTTCATGCGCCCCATGGACGCGGATCACGTCGGCGCGCTTGCCGACCGCGATCTCACCGCGGTCCACGAGCCCGACTGCTTCTGCGGGCCGCTTGGTCACCGTGCGGATCGCGCTGGCCAGATCGATGGATGGCACCTTGGTCGAAAGCTGCAACGCGCCCATCAGAAGGCTCGACGGCACATAGTCCGACGACAGGATATCCAGCATGCCTTCGCGGGCGAGATCGATCGCCGCGATATTGCCGGAATGCGAACCGTTGCGGACGACATTCGGCGCCCCCATCAGGATGCCGATGCCGGCCTTGTGCAGTCCTTGGGCCGCTTCCAGCGTCGTCGGGAATTCGGCCACCGAGACCTTATCTCCAACGGCTTCGGTGACGTTGTCTTCCGTCGTGTCGTCATGGCTCGCCAGCGGAATATTGCGCCCGTGAGCCAGCGCCACGATCGCCCGCATATTGCCGGCCGCATATTGCTGCTGGCAAGCCAGGCGTTGCGCGAACATCACATCGAGCTCGGCATCGCTCTTGCCGCCCTTGCCGCGATAATAGGTGCGCAGCTTCTCCTCATCGCGGAACTGGCGCTGGCCAGGCGTATGATCCATCAGTGACATCAGCCGGACGTTCGGCTTCGCCAAGAGTGCCTTCGCTTCCTCGACCACGGTCGGCATCGGAATCTCGCAGCGCAGATGCAGGAAGTGATCGACCCGCAGGAGACTGGCTTCGCCGGCAGATGCAATGGAATCCACCAGCACGCCGGCGTAGCTGTCGATGCCCTGGCTTGAGTCCTCGCAGCCGACCCGCACCGAGTCGAGCACCGTGGTGATGCCGGACGTGGCAAGTTGACCGTCATAGGAGACGACGGCAGCGATGGGATCCCAGAACACCTTTGGCCGCGGCATGAAATGGGCTTCGAGATGATCGGTGTGCAATTCGATCAGGCCGGGCATAATCAGATCGCCGCGCGCATCGTCGCTACCGCGTGGCGCATCACCCTCGCCGAATTCGGCGATGCGTCCACCAGCGAAGGCGATCCAGCCCTTGTCGATGACGCGGTCGGCAAGAACGATCCTGGCGTTGCCGATGACGGTTTCGGTCGATGATGCGGTCATGGTTCTCTTTCTCAGGCAGCAGCGGCGAAGGATGCGACGTCCACCAGCCGGTCGGCGATCAAGTGCCGCACTTCGTCGTCATGCACAATGGCAACCATGGCGACGCCGGCACGTTTTTTCTCGGCGACCAGTTCAACGACCACGGCTCGGTTGGCGGCATCGAGCGACGCAGTCGGTTCATCCAGCAGCAGGATCGGCAGATCGGAGATAAAACCGCGCGCGATATTCACGCGTTGTTGCTCGCCGCCGGAAAAGGTCGAGGGCGGCAGCTTCCACAGCCGCTCGGGAATGTTGAGGCGCTTGAGCAACGCCCCCGCACGCGCACGCGCCTCCTCGCGCGTTACGCCAGCAGCGAGCAGCGGCTCGGCCACGACATCGATCGCTGCCACACGCGGCACCGCGCGCAGGAACTGGCTGACATACCCGATGGTGTCGCGGCGCACATTCAACACCTGCCGCGGCTCGGCGGTCGCGATATCGACGACGTCGCCGTTGTGGCGCACTCCGATGGTGCCGCCGTCGCAGCGATAGTTGCCGAAGATCATCTTCAGGATCGACGATTTGCCGGCCCCCGACGGACCGGACAGCACGACACATTCGCCCGGTGCCACATGGAACGAGACGTTGCGCACCACAGGCAGGCGAATGCCGTCCTGCAGATGCATCACGAAGGTCTTTTCGGCGTTGCGGATATCGATCATCGGAATCATGTGGACCTCACGCCGGCAGGATCGAGGAAACGAGCAGTTGCGTATAGGGCTCTCTGGGATCGTCGAGCACCTGATCGGTCAGTCCGGTCTCGATTACGCGTCCACCCTGCATCACCATGACGCGATGTGACAGCAACCGCGCCACCGCGAGATCGTGCGTCACGATGATGGCCGACAGACCAAGCTCGCTGACCAGCGTGCGCATCATGTCCAGCAAGCGCGCTTGCACGGAGACATCGAGACCGCCGGTCGGTTCGTCCATGAAGACGAGACGCGGTTCGGTGACGAGATTGCGCGCGATCTGCAACCGCTGCCGCATGCCGCCGGAATAGGTCCGCGGCGCATCGTCGATACGCTCGGGCGAAATCTCGACGCGCTCGAGCCACGAGGTCGCGGTATCACGAATCTTGCCGTAGTGGTTCTGACCGACGGCCATCAACCGCTCGCCGACATTGGCGCCGGCCGAGACCGCCATGCGCAGCCCCATCGCCGGGTCCTGATGCACAAAGCCCCAGTCGGTGCGAAACAGGAAGCGGCGCTCGGCTTCGCCCATCGCCGCGAGATCGCGGGTCACGCCGTCGCGCATCCGGTAGGAGACGCTGCCGGTGGTCGGCGCTAACTGGGCGGAGAGAATCTGCAGCAGTGTCGATTTGCCGGACCCGGACTCGCCGACGATGGCCAGCACTTCGCCGGAATAGAGTTCGAACGACACGTCGCGACATGCCGCAAGACGGCCATAAGATTTTCCCAGGTTTGCCGCAACTAGCAATGGTTCGTCGCTGGCCGGCACCGGCACAGCGCGTTGAGTTGAATTCGCTGTCACATCAAGCATTTGCGCTCTCCGCATAGGGCGCAGCATTCTCGCTGCCGCGATGCCCCTGTGATTGCCGCGTTTCGCAATAGTCGGTGTCGGAGCAGACGAACATCCGGCTGCCCTTGTTGTCGGTGACGATCTCGTCGAGATAGCTATCCTCGGCATTGCACAGTGCACAGCAGGCCTTGTGCTTGTAGGGCTCGAATGGATGATCCTCGAAATCCAGCGATACCACCGATGTGTAAGACGGGATCGCATAGATGCGCTTCTCGCGGCCGGCGCCGAACAGTTGCAGCGCCGCGCAGTTGTCCATCTTCGGATTGTCGAATTTCGGTGTCGGTGACGGATCCATCACGTAACGCGCATTGACCTTGACCGGATAGGCATAGGACGTGGCGATATGGCCGAAGCGCGCGATGTCTTCATACAGCTTTACATGCATCAAGCCGTATTCGGCGAGCGCATGCATACGCCGCGTCTCTGTCTCGCGCGGCTCGAGGAAGCGCAGCGGCTCGGGGATCGGCACCTGATAGACCAGCACCTGATGCGCCTGCAGCGTCGCTTCGGGAATGCGATGCCGTGTCTGGATCACAGTCGCATCGCCCGTGCTCGTGGTCACCGCAACGCCGGCAGTTTTCTCGAAGAATTTACGGATCGAGATCGCGTTGGTGGTGTCGTCGGAGCCCTGGTCGATCACCTTGAGCTTGTCGACGGGGCCGAGAATCGCCGCCGTGACCTGCACGCCGCCGGTGCCCCAGCCATAGGGCATCGGCATTTCCCTGCTGGCGAACGGCACCTGATAGCCGGGGATCGCGATCGCCTTGAGAATGGCGCGGCGGATCATCCGCTTGGTCTGCTCGTCCAGATAAGCGAAGTTATATGTCGGCGCGTTCATTCCGCGGCCTCCTGAAGAGCAACTGGCGTCTCGTTGGCATCGGCGAATTCCTTGCGCAGCTTGCGGAGCAAGCCGAGCTCGGACTGGAAGTCGACGTAATGCGGCAGCTTCAGATGCTCGACGAAGCCGGTCGCCTGCACATTGTCGGAATGCGACATGACGAATTCCTCGTCCTGCGCCGGCGCCTTGATGTCCTCGCCGAGTTCGCGCGCGCGCAGCGTGCGGTCGACCAGTGCCATCGACATCACCTTGCGGTCGCTCTGGCCGAAAGCGAGGCCATAGCCGCGCGTGAAACACGGCGCCTCGGTATCCGAGCCCTTGAACTGATTGACCATCTGGCATTCGGTCAGCGTGATCGATCCCAGCGGCACCGCGAAGCCAACATCCTCGGCCATGAATTCAACCTCGACCTCGCCGAGGCGGATTTCACCGGCGAAAGGATGGTTGCGGCCATAGCCGCGCTGCGATGAATAGCCGAGCGACAGAAGAAACCCTTCATCGGCCCGCGCAAGATTCTGAAGGCGCAAATCGCGGTCTGCCGGGAAGCTCAGCGCATCGCGGGTGAGATCGCCGACCGGCTTCTCGGGATCTTCGATGGGCGACGTTTCAATCAGGCCGTCGCGGCCAAGAATATCGGTGACGCGCGGCATCACGCCCGGCTCTGCATCGGTCATGGCCGGCTGCTCGGGCGAGGATTCGCCGGTCAGCACCGGATCGAGCAAACGATGCGTATAGTCGAAGGTCGGGCCGAGCACCTGGCCGCCCGGCATGTCCTTGAAGGTCGAGGAGACGCGGCGACGCACCTGCATCTGCGACGTATCGACGGGCTCACTCGAACCAAACCGCGGCAGCGTCGCGCGGAAGGCGCGCAGCAGGAAGATCGCCTCGATCATGTCGCCGCGTGCCTGCTTGATGGCCAGCGCCGCGAGCTCGCGGTCATAGAGCGAGCCTTCGGTCATCACGCGATCGACGGCGAGACCGAGCTGATTGGAAATCTGCGCCAGCGACACTTCCGGCACAGCACGATCACCCCGGCGTTCATGGGCCAGCAGACGATGCGCATTCTCGATGGCGCGTTCGCCACCCTTGACGGCGACATACATGCTCAGCCCTCCTTCGCGACAAGGCGCGTGGTGCGCGGCAGCGCGACGATGGATTCGCCGGAGACCAGCACGAGATCGATACCGCGGGGAAATAGCGAGGCATTCAGCGCGAGACGATCCAGCAGATCCGGCACGCCGATTGCGGCGCGCAGGATCGTGACACCATCGATACCGGGACCGCGCAATTCATAGGTCGGGCCTTCAGTCAGGCTCGCCACCTGCAGAACGATCGTGGTGGAGCGATCCGGATATTCGCCAGAGCCGAATGCAAACTGCTCGAAGGACGGCAGCGCGGCGGGATCTGCCACCACGGCAAAGGTACATACCGCCGGATCGGCAATCACAGGCGCGCTGGTATGAAACTTGATCCACTTGGCGACATCCATGGTCGCCGCCAACTTGGCATCGAGCCACACCGGCGTGTCCTGATCGAACAGCGTCAGCGCGATGGCCGCCGCGCCGCGCATCATCGGCGCAGGCACGCCCGAAACAGCCTGAATGCGCTGCACGGTACCCGGACGCGCCATCGCATCCATCACCGAACGGAAGGTCGATTGCGCTGCAAGCACCTTATCCGCGAAGCCGGCCGGCATTTCCGCAACTGTCGTCATGATCAGCCCTCCCCGCGCACAAGCGTGTAGAAATCGACTTTGGTCGCCGCGGTCTCCGCAGCCTTGCGCTTGCTATCGGCGACGACGCGCGCGCGCAGCGGCGTGAGCACCTTGGTCTCGACAGCATCTGAAAATTCACTGGTCTGGATGAGTGCATCGCAGAGCGCGATCAGGTGCGCCTTCGCGCCGTCACGGCCCAGTGTGTAGCCGAAGCCGACCTCACCGCTGGCAAGCCGTACAGCGGCACGCGACACCGTCGCCTCGCCGAGATTGAATGGCGCGCCATCGCCGCCGATCCGGCCGCGCAGCATCACCAGGCCGTTTTCCGGCTGACGCAGATGTTCATGGGCGGGAACAGCCACTGCATCGAGATATCCGGCGATATCCGCCGTGGCGCAGTGCCCAAGCACCCCCATCGCCTCACGGCGCCGGGCCTGCTGGTGGTTCAGGGAGGATGAAGTCATGTCACCGTCGCTCAACAAGTTGTATGATTTACTAGACAACTTTATAGGCGGAGGCAATGACCGTTTCGTGACAGCGGCACGATTTTTCGCTAATGCGTGGTCGACATCATTCCGGGACCGATTTTGTGACCATTCAGGACAAGCCAACAGGCGTTGCATTGTGGCGGCATGTGGCCGACGGCATCGAGCGCGGCATTGCCGATGGCCGCTATGGTGCTGGCGAAAAGCTGCCCGGCGAGACTGAACTGGCTGACATCTACCGCGTCAATCGCCACACCGTGCGCCGCGCCCTCGCGACCCTGGCCGAACGCGGCCTGGTGCGCGCCGAGCGCGGCAGCGGCACCTATGTGGAATCGCCAAAGCTTGCATATCCCCTGCGATCACGCACGCGCTTCTCGGAAATTGCCGGTGCCGGCGGGCGCGAGCCGCAAGCGCAATTGATCGGAGCCTGGGACGATGTGGCAACACGCGATCTCGCAAGGCAGCTTGGCCTCAAAGCCGGCGCTCCGCTGATCCGCATTGAAGCCTTGCGGTTGGCGGACAAGACGCCGATCTGCGTCGGCACCAACTGGCTGTCGGCCGAACGCTTTCCCGATTTCGGCAAGGTCTATGAGCGGGTGCGCTCGATGACTAAGGCCCTGGCGCATTACGGCATCAAGGACTATCGCCGCGCCTCGACGAAGGTCACCGCGGGGATCATCGACGCGACCGATGCGACACGGCTTGGTGTCGTACTCGGGCGTCCGATCTTGATTGTCGATTCCATCGATGTGGATGCCGACGGCACGCCGCTCAGCGCTACGCATTCGCGCTTCGTCGCCGAGCGCGTCGAATTCGTGGTCGATAGCGGTTCGCTTTAGTTAGAACGGGTCGGTGCCGAGACCCGGCACATCGGCCGGACGCGGCCCCGGCGCCGGCCACAGGAAACGGCGATCCTTCTCGGCAATGGCCACATCGTTGATGCTCGCCTCGCGGCGGCGCATCAGGCCGGCCTCGTCAAACTCCCATTGCTCATTGCCATAGGAGCGATGCCAGTTGCCGGCGTCATCGTGCCATTCATATTGAAAGCGCACGGCAATGTGATTGCCGTCGAACGCCCACAAATCCTTGATCAGCCGGTATTCGTGCTCCTTCGCCCATTTACGGGTGAGGAATTCGACGATCGCCGGGCGCCCCTGAAAGAACTCGCCGCGATTGCGCCAGGTCGAGTCCTCGGTATAGGCGAGCGACACTTTCACCGGATCGCGTGAATTCCAGGCGTCCTCGGCCATGCGGGCCTTCTGGGCGGCGCTCTCTCGGGTGAAGGGCGGAAACGGTGGACGCGACATGGGACCCTCGGCTTTGCGATGTTGCAGGGATTGTAGCCCTGCCGCATGCGGAGTCGATGCCATTCCGCCTATTGGGCGATTGCTAAATCTGATCGGCCTTCATGGCAATCCGCAGCGCTTTCGGGATCGGCTTGGCGCGGCCGCCGGAGACAAAGGCCACCTTGACCTTGGCCTCAAGCAGCAACTCATCGCCGCGGCGCACTTCCTGACCCAGCATGATCGAGGCGCCCCTCACCTCTTGTGGAACCGTGACGACGTCAAGCAGATCGTCCAGGACTGCCGGTTTTAGAAAATCAATTTTCATCGAACGAACAACGAAGGCAAAGCCGGGCGCATCCTCTCGCGCTTCTTTCAGCAGCTCTTGTTGACTCGTTCCGAGCAAACGCAAGTAATTCGTTCTGCCGCGTTCCATGAAACGCAGAAAGTTTGCGTGATAAACAATCTGGCCGGCGTCAGTATCTTCGAAATAAACGCGGACCCGCATATGATGACGACCGTCGCGAATTTCGCCATCAAGAGAGGCTGTCACGGGGAGATTCCTCTTATCACACTTCGGAGAGTAACCGTCTTGCACAGAGGCACCTTCCCCAGCAAGTGCCAATCGCTTTGGGCTTGAACCTTGCTTGGGATGCACCTGGAATCTTGGTCGCGGGAACGCGCATCTCTTTGTCGAATGACAATCAGCCGGCGTTGGTCAGTGTCCGGCCGATTCCCGGCTCATTTTCTCCAAAAGACCGCGCATCGCGTCGATCTGCGTGCCGAAGCCTGCCCAATCCCCAGACCTCAACAGCTTCATTGCCTCGTTATAGCGATCAAGCGCCTCCTGCGCCCTGTTTTCCGCAGGGCTCGCACGTGGCATTTCCGTCGCAGCACTCAGCGATGTCGGCGACACGTTAGTTTCGATGAAAAGCGCGGACAAGGCCTCGGCAAGCGTCTCTTTCATGACGACATGCTCGCCGTAGGCGGCGATCACGCGCTTGAGCTCCGGCAAGTGTCCGTGGACCGCGCGCAGGTACAGCGGCGATACGTACAGGATCGAATTCTCGATCGGGATCACCAGCAGGTTTCCGCGGATCACCCGTGAACCCATCTGGTTCCACAACGATATTTGCTGGGAGATCTCCGTGTTCTGATGAATGCGCGCCTCGATCTGGAACGGTCCGTAGACGAGCTTCTCCTTGGGAAATTCGTAGACGATCAATTTTCCATAGTCAGGAGCGTCGCAGCGCGCTGCCAGCCATGCGATCATGTTGTCGCGTCGGCCTGGCACCATCGGGATCATGATAAAGAACTCGGCCTGGGTTTCGCCGGGCAGCCGCATCACAATGTAGTAAGGGACCATCGGCGCGACGCCGTCGCCAGCCGGCTGGCGCGGAAACTGCCAAAGATCCTCCCGGTTATAGAAGACGTCGGCAGATGCCATGTGATAGGTCTGGTAAAGCTGCGCCTGAATCAGGAAGAGGTCCTCGGGATAGCGGATGTGCTTTTGCAGATCGGACGGCATCGCCGCAAACGGCTTGAATAGCCCCGGAAAGATTCGCTGGTAGGTGGCCGCGATCGGGTCCGCCTGGTCCATCAGATAAAAGTCGACACTGCCGTTATAGGCGTCGACGACGGCCTTCACGGAATTGCGGATGTAATTCAGATTGCGGCCGGGCGCAGGCTGCGCAGAGGGGAAATAGTTACTGGTTGTATAGGCGTCCTGGATCCAGAACATCCGCCCCTCGCTGATGACCAGATAGGGATCGTGGTCGAGGCTGAGGAACGGGGCGATCGTGCGTAGCCGTTCCCCGATATTGCGCCGGATCATGATCCGGCTGTCGTCGGTGATGTAGCTGGAGAGCAGCAGGTTCATGTCGTTGAAGTGGTGAGCGAAGATGATTTTTCGCACCATCCCCGTCAGCGGTACGCCACCAGCACCGTCGTAGACCGTGTATGCGTTTTCACTCCCCTTCGGATAGTCGAATTCCGGCGTGGTCGTCCTGACGACAACGTAGTTGCTCTCCTCTTGTCCATAATAAATGCGCGGTTCGCGGATCTCGGGACCGCCGTCCGCGACGGGAGGAATATCCCGCAGGTAAAGCAGCGGAAGCCCTTCAGCGCTCTTGTGCATTACCGGGCTCATCACCGCTCCATTGCCGTGGGTGAACAGCAGGTGGAGGTTGACCCACGTCTGGGCGTTCGGCGGTAGCAGTGAGGATCTGAGCTCGCGTGCCGACAGCATCACGCTCTGGTAGGTGCCGCGAAGCCAGTAGCGGTCGACATCCAGGTCACTTAATTTGTAGTAGGTGCGTATCTCCTGCAGCTGGGCGTAGGTATCGGCTAGCGGCTGCCCGTCCCACAATCTGATGTTCTCGATGGTCGCCTTGTTGGCTTCGAGTGTCGCGAAGGTAAGGTCCTGTTCGGCAGGAAAGGGCTTGGCGGCGATCTTGTCGAGATTATAGGCTTCCCTGGTCAGACGGATGCTGCGTTCGATGTAGGGCCGCTCCAGTTCCAGTTCGGTCGGTTTCACGTAGAAGCGCTGAAACAGCGTCGGGATCACGCCGGACAGCAAAAAAGCGCCCCCGAAGACGAGCAACATCGCGGCAGTGGGGAGCCAGTAGGTACGCGCCCACAGGTTCGCCCACGCGGCGCATGCCGCAACGATTGAGAGCCCGATCAGCAACCAGAGAACGGGTAGCTGAACGTGGACATCGGTGTAGCTCGCGCCAACCACTACGCCATTGTCTCCGTAGAGCAGCAAATAGCGGTCGAGCCCGTAGGACCATGCCTTCACCGCAAAGAGCAAGCCGAGCAGCACCGAGCCGTGAGCAACCGCTGTTGGTGATATCGACCACCGCTGGGCCTGGTATTCGATCTGACCATGCAGCCAATAGATCACTGCGGCGAGAAGTGCGCTCATGAACAGCGTTAGCAATGCCCAATTCTTGATGGCGATATAGGCGGGCAGCGAGAACAGATAGAATCCAATATCCTTGTCATACAGCGGATCATTCGCGCCATATGGCACCTGATAGAGGAACTGCAGAATGATGCTCCAGTTGCCGACCTCCTCCCAGGCAACAAGCAGAGCGAGGAATCCGGCGCCGCCAGCGATGGCAAGGCGCCATGGCAACCGATCGCGCATGAATTCGAACGGATCGGGCGGCACCGCGGTGGCCGCGAGCTTCCAGTCGAAGTCGACGGGAAGCCGGCCTCGCCGCCGTCGGACAAGAAAAAGTGCCAGCCGGGCGTTCGCCCACGCAATGACGGCAGTTGCCGCGAAGACGACAGAAAAGACTGCGGCTTTCGCGCCGATCGATGTCCAGAAAACCTGCGAATAGCCGACCGCGGAGAACCACATCCAGTCGACCAGGAAGTCGCCGACAATCGCGAGAAGGATCAGGCAAATTCCGGAGAAGATGGCAGTCACATTCACCCCGACCACGGCGTTTCGCCCTGGCGTCTTCCGTTCGGGCCCGGTAATCCCGATCGTCATGAACGGATTATAGCAGAACGCGAGAGGTGGCGGTGCCTGTCGTGAGCCCTCGCACCTGTTTTTTCTGCGTCGGCCTTCCTACATCAGAACTGAGGCGCGCATCGCCTTAGGCGCGCCCAATCGGGAGAGCGCTTGTCATGACCGATTTCGCCGGTCTTGAAGCCCGTTTTGGTGCAGGAAACTATGCACCATTGCCGGTCACGATCGTCCGCGGGGCTGGAGTCTACGTATGGGACGAGGCTGGCAGACGCTACATCGACATGATGGGAGCGTATTCGGCGGCAAGCTTCGGCCATTGCCATCCGCGCCTCGTCAAGGCGCTGACAGAACAGGCACAGCGCCTGGACACGATCTCGCGCGCTTATTTCAGCGATCGGCTGGGGCCTTTCCTCGCCAAGGCTTGTGCACTTACCGGCATGGACGCCGCGTTGCCGATGAACAGCGGCGCGGAAGCCGTCGAGACGGCGCTCAAGGCGGCACGTAAATGGGCCTACAGGGTCAAGGGAGTGCCGACTGACCGGGCCGAAATCATTGTCGCAGAAGGAAATTTCCACGGCCGCACCATCTCGATCGTCGGCTTTTCTTCGCAAGCCCAATATCGCGACGGCTTCGGGCCGTTCCCACCTGGCTTCACATGCGTGCCGTTCGGCGATGCGCCGGCGCTCGCCGCGGCCATTACCTCTGACACCGCAGCCTTTTTGGTCGAACCAATTCAAGGCGAAGGCGGGATCAATGTGCCGCCCCCTGGATATCTCGCTGAGGTCGCGCGCATTTGCAAGGCGAACAACGTGCTGCTGCTGTGCGACGAGATCCAGAGCGGTCTGGGACGCACCGGACGTCTGCTCGCGTGTCAGCATGAAGGGGTAACACCCGACGGTCTGATGCTCGGCAAGGCGCTCGGTGGTGGGATGTTGCCGGTTTCGCTTTTCCTCGCCCGTCGCGAGGTCATGCAGGTTTTCACTCCGGGTGACCACGGCAGCACGTTCGGAGGCAACCCGATTGCATCAGCGGTTGGATTGGCCGCCCTCGACACACTGATCGACGAGCGATTGATTGAACGCGCCGCGACTGTCGGCGCGCATCTCCTCGATCGGCTCTCCGCGATCAAAAATCCGATCATTCGCGAGGTGCGCGGTCGCGGCTTGTTTGCGGGGGTCGAGTTACACCGCAACATGGCTAGTGCCGGTACGGTGATCAGCCGCTTGCTTCAGGCGGGAGTGCTGACCAAAGATACTCACCGGAACACGATACGCTTTGCGCCCCCCTTGATTATCGACAAGTCACAGGTGGATTGGGCCGTAGACCGATTGACCGAAGTACTGGACGAGATCGCCGCATCGACGGTTCAGGCCTAGCCGCCGCCAATATTGGGCAAGGCTGATCCGCGCGGCGACAATTGCGCCTGAGCTTGTGCTAAGGACGAGATCAAAGCGCTCGCGAAGCCGGCGTCCGAGCACCCCTTCGATCTCTTGGCTCCTGACCCCACAAAGACCATGGCGCCGCACCTGCATGCGATGCAGGCCGTCGGCGATGGCGCCGTCGAGATGGAAGGTCGTAGAACTTGTCATAGCGAAAAGCCGTGAGCTGCGAGTGGCAGCACGTGATCACGCGTCAATGGCGCCAGGACGATAGCCTCAGGCGCAGTTGGATTGATCCAAATCGCTTCGGCGATCTCGGCCTGGGGCGCGATCGCTCCATCCACCTTCACCGCATAAACACTGGCCTGCACCTGCCATCCCGGCTCATTGGCGGCGACGCTGTTGAACTGCCCGAGCGCTTGCGCAGAGCCTGGCACCATCCGGCAGCCGAGCTCCTCGCTGATCTCGCGCTCCAGCGCGGCCAGATCGTCCTCGCCGGCATCGCGTTTGCCGCCCGGCTGCATGAAGGCCTCGGTGCCGCGCTTGCGCACCACCAGCATGCGCCCTGCGTCATCGCGGATCAGCGCAGCGACGACGCCGATGATCTTGTCAGTCATTGCGAACTACTCCTCGTCGCCCGAACCGAACAATCCGATCTGGCTCTCGTTCCGTTTGGGCTCACTCAGTCCGAGATGCTTGAACGCATGCGAGGTGAGCAGCCGGCCGCGCGGGGTGCGCTGCAGATAGCCGCACTGGATCAGATAGGGCTCGATGATGTCCTCGATGGCATCACGCGGCTCGGACAGCGCGGCCGCCATGGTCTCGACACCAACGGGACCACCGGCATAGTTCATCGCGATGGTGGTGAGATAGCGGCGATCCATCGCATCAAGACCCGCACTGTCAACTTCCAATGCGGACAGCGCGTGGTCGGCGATTTTGCGATCGATCGCTGACGCATCCGCAGCGGAGGCAAAGTCGCGCACACGGCGCAACAGACGCCCGGCGATGCGCGGCGTGCCGCGGGCGCGGCGCGCAATCTCGTTAGAGCCTTCAGGGGTCATGCCGATGTCCAGCACGCGGGCGCCACGCGTGACGATCTTTTCGAGCTCGTCGATCGTGTAGAAATTCAGCCGCAGCGGAATGCCGAAACGATCACGCAGCGGATTGGTCAGCAGACCCGCACGGGTGGTCGCGCCGACCAGCGTGAATTTCGACAGCTCGATTTTCACCGAGCGTGCCGCAGGGCCTTCGCCGATGATGAGATCGAGCTGGAAATCCTCCATCGCGGGATAGAGCACTTCCTCTACTGCAGGGCTGAGACGGTGGATCTCGTCGATGAACAGCACATCGCGCTCTTCGAGATTAGTCAGCAATGCCGCGAGATCGCCGGCCTTGGCGATGACGGGACCGGATGTCGCACGAAATCCGACGCCGAGCTCGCGCGCCACGATCTGCGCCAGCGTGGTCTTGCCGAGGCCGGGCGGGCCCACAAACAATGTGTGATCCAGTGCCTCACCGCGCTTGCGGGCGGCATCGATGAAGATCTGCAGATTCGCGCGCGCCTGTGCCTGGCCGACGAAATCGGACAGCGACTGCGGGCGCAGCGTGGTGTCGCCGACATCGTCAGAGCGGCGCTCAGGTGTAACCATGCGATCGGGTGGCGTATTCATGATGCGACGTTACCACGGTGCAACGGCCGCGCGAACCACCAGCACAGGCTGGCTGGAATCACGGCAATACCCGCGAGCAATATCGAGAGCGACAGCGCCTGCGTAAACGATCGAACGCCTGGCAAAATCACCGCCGACGATTCCGAGGGCTGAACGAACATTCCAAACCCGATGAAGCCGGCAATGCCGACGCCCGCAGCGAGCCACGCCATCCAGATCGTGTTTTGCCCGGCATAGACGGCGAACAGCGCAAAGACGACGCCGGCACCGAGCGACGGCAGCAGCGCCGCCAATGCAGCAACGAATGCCAGCAACCACAGTGCAATCGACACAAGCGATCTGAAACCATCGAGATCGGCGACAGAGAAGATCAATTGCAGGATCGAAGCACCCAGACCGACGACGAGCAACGACACAAGTGCAGCCACGGATAGCGAACCGACAACACCGAAGATCGCGACAATGCCGATCACGCGGGCGATTCTGGCAAGGCTCACTTCGCCAATTCCTTCAGCCCGAGCTTGATGAGTTGCGCCGTTTCCGCCCCCTCGCCTGCGCTGCGCGACGCGGCTGCGACGGCGGCCGCCGCCTGTGGCTGGCCATAGCCGAGATTGACCAGCGCGGAGATCGCATCCCTGACGGCGCCTGGTGCGCGATTGTCGTCGAACGAACCGGCGAGTTGCGCGACCACCGGATCGACCGACGCAAAGGCCGGCGCCTTGTCCTTCAATTCGCTGACGATACGCTCGGCCACCTTCGGACCGACACCCGGCGTGCGCGCCACGGCCGTCTTGTCGCGCAGCGCTATGGCATTGGCGAGGTCGGCCGGCGGCAGCGTGCTGAGCACGGCGAGCGCGACCTTGGCACCAACGCCCTGCACGGTCTGCAGCAGGCGAAACCATTCGCGCTCCATATCGCTGCGGAATCCGAACAGCTTGATCTGGTCTTCGCGGACATAGGTTTCGATGGCGAGCACCGCAGCTTCGCCCGCCTGCGGCAGTGCCTGCAGCGTGCGAGCGGAACAATGCACCTGATAGCCCACGCCCTGTACGTCGAGGATCACATAGTCCTCGCCATAGCTGTCGATCAGGCCTTTGAGCTTGCCGATCACGCGCCGACGACCTTAAGGCGCAGTGCCGTGCTCTGACGGTGATGCGCATGGGTGATGGCGATGGCCAGCGCGTCGGCCGCATCGGCGGATTTCGGCTCAGCCTTCGGCAGCAGGATCTTCAGCATCATCTGGATCTGGTTCTTGTCGGCGTGGCCGGCGCCGACCACGGTCTTCTTCACCTGATTGGGCGCATATTCGGCGACGGCAATGCCGAACATCGCCGGCGTCATCATGGCGATGCCGCGCGCCTGGCCGAGCTTCAGCGTCGCGACGCCGTCCTTGTTGACGAAGGTCTGCTCCACCGCTGCCTCTGCCGGCTGGAAATCGCCGAGGATCTTGGCGAGCCCCTCATGAATGCCGAGCAGCCGGCTCGCCAGCGGCAGATTGTCCGGCGGTTCCACCGACCCGCAGCCGATATAGGTCAGCCGGTTGCCGTCGATCTCGATCACGCCCCAGCCGGTGCGGCGCAGGCCCGGATCGATGCCGATGATGCGGACAGGAGGGCGAATCGGAGGGTTTGTCATCCCACAGGGATAACGCCGGAGGGCAGGGAACGAAATAGAAACGCGAAGCCGTCCCAAAGGAAAGAGAGGGAAGCTGAGCCCCTGCTCAGCCGCCCATCTTGGCCATCAACGCGTCCGACACCTCGAAATTGGCATAGACGTTCTGCACGTCGTCATGCTCGTTCAACAGGTCCATCAGCTTGATCAGCTTCTCGCCGGTCTCGTCATCGACCGAGAGCGTGTTCTGAGGCTTCCAGATCACCGCCGCCTTGCGGGCTTCGCCGAATTTGGCTTCCAGTCCCTTGGCAACTTCGCGAAAGGTTTCCTGCGAGGCATAGACCTCGTGGCCGCCCTCGCCCGACACGACGTCGTCGGCGCCAGCCTCGATGGCGGCTTCGAGCATGTCGTCGGCCGAGGCCTTGTCGGCGTCATATTCGATCACGCCGACATGGTCGAACATGAAGGAAACCGAGCCGGTTTCGCCGAGATTGCCGCCGGATTTGGTGAAGTAGGAACGGATGTCGGACGCGGCGCGATTGCGGTTGTCGGTCAGCGCCTCGACGATGACGGCGACGCCGCCGGGGCCGTAGCCCTCGTAGCGGATTTCATCGTAGTTCTCGCCATCGCTGCCGATCGCCTTCTTGATGGCACGCTCGATGTTGTCGCGCGGCATGTTCTCCTGCCGGGCGGCGATCACGGCGGAGCGCAGCCGGGCATTCATCGACGGGTCGGGCGTCCCCATCTTGGCAGCGACGGTGATTTCGCGCGCCAGCTTGCTGAACAGCTTGGACTTCTGGGCATCCTGCCGGCCCTTGCGGTGCATGATGTTCTTGAATTGGGAATGTCCGGCCATGCGGTCTCTCTTGAAGCGTCAGGGTAGTTAGGGCTGCGGCGCGGGGTTATAAGCCGCGAAATCGGCAAAATCAAAAATTTGCAGCCGAATCCGGCAGATCTTCGCAATACCGCGACCGACCTTAACCATCACTTCACGCCGAGGTGCAAGGTTACCCGCATAGATTGTATTCATTGGGGTCACCGATGGCGTTTGGACTGTTCCGCAAGCGGCAGCCGGAAGCGGCTGAAGTGGTGATGATTGCTGAAAACACAGCACCTTCTGTGCCACCGCAGCATCCTGAACCAGATACCGCTCGGGACATCCTTGAGTTGCTGGAACTCGAGCTGGGCGCGCTTATCCGCCAGCTCGAGCGTGCCGCGACATCCGTCGCCGGCGGCGCCGAATCGACCGCCACCACCCTCTCCGCCATCCGCGCCCGCACCGACGTGCTGGCCGACCGCAGCAGCGCCGCGCAATCCACCGCCATCACCTTTGCGCAGGCCGCCGACAAATTCACCCATTCGGCCGAGGGCATCGGCACCCAGGTGCGCGATGCCAGCCGGCTCGCGGACGAGGCCGGCGCCGCCGCCCATGAAGCCAGCGCCAATGTGGATCGCCTGCGCGACTCCTCCGCTGCCATCAGCAATGTGTTGGAGTTGATCGCGCAGATTGCCCGGCAGACAACAATGCTGGCGCTGAACGCGACCATCGAGGCGGCACGCGCCGGCGCTGCAGGCCGCGGCTTCTCGGTCGTCGCCACCGAGGTCAAGGCGCTGGCAGTGCAGACTCAGAACGCCACCGAAGAGATCAGGAAGAAGATCGATACCCTGCAGCGCGACGCTGCGAGTTCGGTCGACGCCGTGCATCGCATCTCCACCGCCATCGACGCGATCCGCCCGGTCTTTGCCAATGTCAACGGCGCGGTCGCCGAACAGAACGCGACGACCAGCGAGATGTCGCATAACGCTGCCACTGCCTCGCAATTCATCGTCTCGGTCGGCGACAGCGCCGCAGAAATCGATAGCGCTGCAAAGGAAGCGGCTGCGCACGGCGAGCATGTCGCGCAGGCCGGCCAGGCTGTGACGATGTTTGCCTCGCGGCTGAAGTCGCGTTGCGCGGTGCTGCTCAAACAAAGCGAGCGGGAAGACGAGCGACGACGCGAAAAGCTGCCATGTCACCTCAACGTCGATCTTGAGGCGCGCGCCGGCCAGATCAGCGCGCCGGTCTATGAAATCTCGATGGACGGCATTCTCATCGGCGGACCGGACGCGAACCGGCTTCCGTTGCACGACATCGTTGCTGCTGAACTCAGCGAGGTCGGCCCCTGCCGCCTGCGCATTGCCGAACATTCCCCCGCCGGCGCACAGGCACTATTCGTCGCGCCCGACGGGGCTCTCATCAGCCGGATCGAAGACCGACTATGGGCGATCCATGACGAGAACACCGAATTCGTCACCCGCGCCATCGACGCCGGCGCCGTGCTCAACAAGATCTTTGCCGACGGTATTGCATCCGGCGCTATCAGCATCGACGACATGTTCGACGACAACTACGTCGAAATCCCTGGCTCCAGTCCGGTGCAGTACCGGACAAAGATTCTCGGCTGGGCCGACCGCGCACTCCCCGAATTCCAGGATGCATTTCTCGCCAAGGACAGCCGCATGGCGTTCTGCGCCATGATCGACCACAACGGCTATCTACCGGTACATAACAGCATCTATTCCAAGCCGCAGCGCCCGGGTGATGTCGCCTGGAACACGGCCAACTGCCGCAATCGCCGCATCTTCAACGATCCGGCTGGATTGGCCGCCGGTCGCAATACACGTTCCTACCTGATCCAGAGTTATGCCCGCGACATGGGCAACGGCCAGACCGTGATGATGCGCGAGATCGACGTGCCTGTGCGCATACAGGGACGCCATTGGGGCGGCTTCCGCACGGCGTACAAATTATGATTTGGGTTTGCACACGGCGCTGCGCTGCCACCTGAGACCTGGCGCAGCGCCGCCTATTCCGTCTGCGAGTGGGCTAGCAGCCGAAACTGCCAAGGCGTCCTAGCCGCCGCTCGTTCGGCCTTCCGCATTGTCATCTCCGCCGTATGAACCGCCGCCATATCCATATGGCGCGCTGTATCCATATGAACCGGGGCCGGCACCAAATCCGCGATAGACCGTTACGGGGGCGCTTCCCTCATACCGCGCGTGAGAGGACATGATCCGTCGATGCTTGCTGGCAGCGCTATGCCCGTCTTTGGCCTGCGCGGTCCAGCTCGCAGTGCCAGCGATCAGTAAAGCGGCGCCCAACAGAATGAATTTATTCATCACATTTTTCCTTGGTCAACGAGCCCCGCGACCTCAGATGCGCACGCTTGGCTCTCAAGGTAGCGCCAATCACGCGTAGTTGAATTTCGGCTTGCGGTACCCCGTCCTGCATGGACAGCAGCGGCGAGACCCATTGGGGCCGTTTGCCCATTCGCCCCGGGCCTGGGGGGCAGTGTCACACCGCTGACATTTGCATCGGTCCATAACCGTGAACCCATTCGATACAAGCGGAGCTGCCATGACCGAACATTCCCTCGACGACGCGCAAGCAATCCACGACCGCATTCGTGCAGAGATGCTGGACGGCTTCGACGAAGAACTCGAGCTCGAGATCGATGACGATCGTCTCGACGCCCTGACCAACGAAATGTCCGACCACAGCCCGGCGGAGACCATCGAGCGACGCCTCTATTTCAAGGAACTGTTCCGCCTGCAGGGCGAATTGGTGAAGTTGCAGAGCTGGGTGCAGCAGAACAAGCTCAAGGTCGTGGTGATCTTCGAGGGTCGCGATTCCGCTGGCAAGGGTGGCGTCATCAAGCGGATCACCCAGCGGCTCAATCCACGCGTCTGCCGCGTTGCCGCACTCCCCGCGCCGAATGAGCGCGAACGCACCCAATGGTACTTCCAGCGTTACGTCTCGCACCTCCCCGCCGGCGGCGAGATCGTGCTGTTCGATCGTAGCTGGTACAACCGCGCCGGCGTCGAGCGCGTGATGGGTTTCTGCACCGAGGATGACGTGGAGGAATTCTTCCGCTCGGTGCCGGAATTCGAACGCATGCTGGTGCGCTCGGGCATCATCCTGGTCAAATACTGGTTCTCGATCACCGACGAAGCGCAGCACCTGCGCTTCTCGATGCGTATCGCCGACCCGCTCAAACAGTGGAAGCTCAGCCCGATGGATGTCGAGGCGCGCACCCGCTGGGAGCAATACACCAAGGCCAAGGAAGCGATGCTCGAGCATACGCATATTCCGGAAGCCCCGTGGCATGTGGTGCAGGCCGTCGACAAGAAGAAGGCCCGCCTGAACTGTATCGCGCATCTGCTCGAACAGCTTCCCTATCAGGAGGTCGAGCATCCGCCTGTGGTCCTGCCTGCACGCGTACGCAATCCCGACTATCACCGCACGCCGGTGCCAGCCGAAATGTATGTGCCGGAGCGGTACTAGCCCCACAGTCGGCAGATCGCGTAACGTTTTTCGGGCAGGCCGAGCCTAACGCAACCGCAATATTCTTTTGAATAAAAGTCATCCGACGCCCACGAAGAGGGCGTCGGATGACGTCGTGCAGATTTTACCGCGATTTATCCGACAGACACGCTCGCGCGACATACAAACCAATGTATAGTCCTGCTGCATCTTATTGCTGCTTTTGAAATGATGACCGTACGCCTATAGTACCGTCGTTGGTCGATGACGAACCATTCGCCATTGCATCATCGAGTCGAGCAAACGGGGGTCTCACTGTGGCAAATCTCAATATCAACGGCGAGCAGAAGTCCTTCGACGCACCAGACGACATGCCCCTGCTCTGGGTGCTGCGCGATATTCTCGGCATGACCGGCACAAAATTCGGCTGCGGCGTTGCGCTATGCGGGGCATGCACCGTGCATGTCGACGGCAAGGCCGTGCGCTCCTGTCTGCTGCCGGTCAGTGCGGTGAGCGGACGCGCCATCACCACAATCGAAGGCGTCGGCACCACACCGGTCGGCGCCAAGGTGCAGAAGGCCTGGCTCGATCTCGAAGTCATTCAATGCGGTTACTGCCAGTCCGGGCAGATCATGTCGGCGGCCGCGCTCCTCGCTTCTACGCCGACCCCCGACGATTCTGACATCGACGCCGCCATGGCCGGAAATATATGTCGCTGCGGCACCTATGTCCGGGTGCGTGAAGCCATCAAGCATGCTGCCTCCGAACGGCAAACCTAGGAGTCGGTCATGAAACTTGCAGACAACATGCTTGTTGCGACCAGTCCTGCAAACAAGCCTTCTGGCCTGTCACGGCGCAATCTGCTCGCTGGCGCCTTTGCCGGCGGCTTTATGTTCGCCTTCCAGCTTCCGGTCCGCGCGGCCAATGAGCCGACGCAACCTCCCGATACGACGGAGGGCAAATTCGCCCCCAACGCCTTCATCCGCATCGACACCACCGGCAAGACGACACTGGTGATGCCGCAAGTCGAGATGGGGCAAGGCATCTATACCGCCATCGCCATGATCCTCGCCGAAGAGCTCGACGCCGACTATGCGCAGATCACGCTGGAACATGCGCCGCCCAGCGACAAGCTCTACGGCAATCCAATTTTCATCATCCAGGCGACCGGCGGATCGACTTCGGTGCGCGCATTCTGGAAACCGCTGCGCAATGCCGGTGCAACCGCGCGTGCGATGCTGGTGCAAGCCGCAGCCGAACAGTGGCAGGTCGAACCTGCGAGCTGCACGGCGTCGAACGGGCAAGTGATGCATACGGCCAGCGGGCGCAAACTGTCTTATGGCGAGTTGTGCGACGCCGCCGGCAAACTCACGCCGCCGAAGGACGTCGCGCTCAAGGACCCGAAAGACTTCTCGGTGATCGGCAAGCCGCTGAAGCGCTTCGATACACCGGACAAGGTCAACGGCAAAACGATCTACGGTATCGACGCAATGATACCGGGCATGACATTCGCGACGCTGGCACAATGCCCGGTGTTCGGCGGCAAACTCGCCAAGGTCGATGACCGCGCGGCGAAGAAGATTCCGGGCGTGCGGCAGATCGTGGTGCTCGACGACCTCGTGGCCGTGGTCGGCGACCACATGTGGGCCGCCAAGTCTGGGCTCGAAGCACTCGACATCACCTGGGACGAAGGGCTCAACGCGAAGATCAGTTCGAAGGACATCTGGGCGCATTTGCGCACGGCCAGCGAGACGGACGGCGTAATCGCCAAATCCGTCGGCGACATCGCCAAGGGTCTCGCGACCGGCGAACGGATCGACGCGTCCTACGAGATGCCGTTCCTTGCGCACGCGACCATGGAGCCCTTGAATTGCACGGTGCACTTCAAGGGTGATTCCTGCGAGGTCTGGACGGGCACGCAGATCATGTCGCGGGTGCAATCCGAAGCCGCCAAGGCCGCGGGCCTGCCGATCGACAAGGTCACAGTAAATCAGCACATGATTGGCGGCGGCTTCGGCCGCAGGCTTGAGCCCGACATGGTCGTGGCGGCGGTGCGCATCGCCAAACAGGTCAATGGACCGGTCAAGGTGGTGTGGACCCGCGAAGAGGACATCCAGCACGACATTTATCGCCCCGTCTATCGCGACAACATTTCGGCGACACTGTCCAACGGCAAAGTGGTCGGCTTCAAGTACAAGATCGCAGGCTCGGCCGTGATCGCGCGTTGGCTGCCGCCTGCGTTCCAGAAGGGCATTGACATCGACGCCATCGATAGTGCCGCGGACCAGCCCTACGACTTCCCGCATTTCCAGTGTGAATATGTCCGTGTCGAACCACCGGCGGTGCCGACCGGCTTCTGGCGCGGCGTCGGCCCGAACAATAACGTGTTCGCGATCGAGAGCTTCATGGATGAGCTCGCTCGCAAGGCCGGCAAGGATCCCGTCGTGTTCCGGCGTGAATTGCTCGGCAAGGCACCACGGATGCTGGCGGCCCTCAATCTCGCGGCGGAGAAGGCCAACTGGGGTCAGCCGCTGCCAGCGCGCGTCGGACGCGGCGTGAGCATCCAGCCCACCTTCGATACTTCGATCGCGACTGTGGTCGAAGCGGAGGTGGATTCTCAGGGCGAGATCCGTCTGCGTCAGGTCAACGTGGCGGTCGACACCGGCATCGCTGTCAATCCCGACACCATCGTGGCGCAGATCGAAGGCGGCATCGTGTTCGGCCTCACCGCCGCGCTCTATGGCGACATCACCATCGAGAAGGGGCGCGTGCAGCAGTCCAATTTCCATGACTACCGCATGCTTCGGATCGACCAGATGCCGAAAATCAATGTCCACCTCATCAAGAGCGGCGAAGCGCCCGGCGGCATAGGCGAGTGCGGCGTGATCGGCGGACCGCCGGCACTGCGCAATGCAATTTATGCTGCGACTGGCGTTGCGCTGCGGAGGATGCCGATCGACCGCGATGCGATCGCCGAAAGGAAGAAGTCATGACGCCCGCCGCACGTCGCATTCTCGGCAGCGTCATTGTGATCGGTGTCGTGGCTGCAGCCGGCGCCGCGCTCTATGTTCGCGGTCCCGGACCGATGGCCTTCTCGGGCGGCCCGAAGGTGGCGCTGGCCGATTACAAGGGTCCCAATCCCACGGGCGTTCCCGCCAACATGGCCAACGCCAGCCCGATCGAGCGCGGCGAATATCTTGCGCGTGCGGCGGATTGCATGGTCTGCCACACTGCGCCCGGTGGCAAGGAATATGCCGGCGGCTTCGCATTCAAGCTGCCGTTCGGCACGCTTTACTCGACCAACATCACACCGGACAAAGAGACAGGCATCGGCAACTACACCGATCAGCAGTTTCTCGACGCCGTTCGAAGCGGCAAGCGCCACGACGGCGCCCGGCTCTATCCGGCGATGCCCTATACGTCCTACACTTACATGACCGATGCGGACACGCTCGCGGTCAAGGCCTATCTGTTCAGCCTCGCACCGGTGCGCGCAGCGCCGCCAGAGAATACGCTTGCCTTTCCGTTCAATCAGCGCTGGGCAATGACGTTCTGGTCGGCATTGTTCAATCCCAATACGCGCTTCGAACCCGATACGTCGCAAAGCCCGGAATGGAACAGGGGCGCCTATCTCGCCGAAGCGCTGGCACATTGCGGCGAATGCCATACCCCGCGCAATCTCGGCTTCGCACTCGACAACCGCAAGAAATTCGCTGGCGCCCTGACCGCCGGATGGCGCGCTTTCAATATCACTTCGGACAAGACAACAGGCCTTGGCAGCTGGAGCGACGACGATGTCGTTTCCTATCTGTCGATCGGACATGCCAAAGGTCACGGCACCGCGTCGGGGCCGATGGGTGAAGCCGTGGACCACAGTTTCAGCAAGATGGCGCCGACGGATATCAAGGCGATGGTCGCATTTCTGCGGACAGTGCCGGCGCTGCCCTCGCCTGATCTGCCCGCAAAACTCGCGCCACCCGCACCGCCCTCGCACAGGGACGGCATGACAGCGAATGCGCTTGGCAAGACGGTCTTCCAGGGCGCCTGCGTGAGCTGCCATGGCTGGACAGGCGAGAGCGCACTCTCGCCTATGGCCACACTGACCGGCGCGTGGGCCGTTAACGATCCCGGCGCGACGAATGTGGCGCAGATCGTGATCTCCGGCACCAAGCGGCATACGCCGCAAGGCGCACTGTCGATGCCAGCCTTCGGCAAGAGCCATTCAGATACGGAGATCGCGGCTGTCGCGAATTACGTGACCGCGCGCTTCGGCAGCAAGGGATCGCAGATCACGGCAAGCGATGTCGCGGATTTGCGCAAGCAGACGGAGCAGTAGGCCGAACTAGTTCAGCCAGAACTCGGGCACGGCCTGCGACAGCCGGCCACCGAGCCGCACCGGCGCGATGCGTGATGCGAGGCCGGTCTTGTCATCAGTTTCGACCGCAACGCCCGACAAAGTCGCCGGGCCGAAGGCGGGCTCGAAACGGCCGGAGGGAATGCCTGTCGTGAAGCGCCTGACAGGCTCTTCCTTCTGCATGCCGATCACGGAATCATAATCGCCGGTCATGCCGGCATCGGTCATATAGGCCGTGCCGCCGGACAGAATTTGATGATCAGCAGTCGGAACATGCGTATGCGTACCGACGACGAGGCTCACGCGGCCATCGCAGAAGTAACCCATGCCCTGTTTTTCGCTCGAGGCTTCGCCATGGAAATCCACCACGATGGCGTCCGCGGCTTCCACCAGCGGACAGGCGTCGATCTCCTTGCCGACAGCGCTGAACGGATCGTTGAGTGGCTCCATGAAGACACGCCCCATGGCGTTGATCACCAGCGCACGCGCACCGTTCTTGGCGTCGATCAGCGCAGCACCGCGGCCCGGCGTGTGGCGCGGGAAGTTCAACGGACGGATCAGACGCGGCGCGCGTTCGATGAAGACCAGTGCCTCCTTCTGATTCCAGGCGTGATTGCCGAGCGTCACCGCATCGGCGCCGGCGTCGACAAGATCATTGTAGATCGTCTCGGTGATACCGAAGCCGCCGGCGGCGTTCTCGCCATTGATGATGACAAGATCGAGCTTCCAGTCGCGGATCAGGCCCGGCAGTTTTTCGAGGATCACCACGCGGCCGGTTTTGCCGACCACGTCGCCGATGAAGAGAATACGCAAGTCAGATGCTCCGAAAATCGATCGTCCGGGTTTCGGTTAGCACATAATCCAGCGCCACGTCGTGTGGTTGCATGGGAATGGCCTCGATTTCCTGGGTGTCGAAGGCCACGCCCACGGCGATAAATGGCTTGATGGCGTGCAGTTGCGCGAAGGTGCGATCGTAATGCCCCGCGCCATAGCCAATGCGGTGGCCGGCGCGGTCGAAGGCCGCGAGTGGTACCAGCAGGATATCGGGAATCAGTGGTGGCGCGTCCGGTGCGGGTTCCGGAATGCCCAGTGAACCGCGCACCAGCGCATCGTTCGGGCTCCAGATCCGGAACATCAAGGGCTCATCACGGGCGATGATCACCGGGAGCGCCAGTCGCGCCCCCTGGGCGGCGAGATGCTGCATCAACGGGATCGGATCGATCTCGCTGCGAATAGGAGAATAGCCGGCGACGATGCCACCGGCCCTGACCGGGAAAGGCAGCCCACGCGCTGCGATGGCTTGTGCGGCTGCCGACCGTTCGGCCTCGCTCAGCGCTGTGCGGCGTGCCAGCGCGGCGATGCGGAGCTCAATCTTTGTCGGCGTGGGCGGCGTGTCGGACATGCCGCACGATATGCTGTCCGCAGAGCCTGCGGAAGCGCAGGACCGGTCTTCGTGATCATCTTTGACGAGCGAGGCTAAGATTGCACGGCAAACGCCATGCAAGGGCCACAGCCATCAAAAAAGTAAAAGTGCGAAGCCACGATGGCCGTTGAAGCACTCGATCCCGGAGCACCTACGAAAGTAGGTGGGCACCATGTGACCAGGTCCACGGACCTGGTCAGGGACAGTTCCCTGAAGGATCGATAAGGCCCCGGGGATATATGGCTCCTGACGCGCGACGCAGCCTCGCCTAAGCAATGTAGGGGTTATGAGACGGATGCGCCAGTGCCCGCTTGGCATCAAAGCCTGCGTTATCCAATAGCAACGCCGCCGCCGATGGTGCGGTTGAGCACCTGGGTGGTCTTCTCGATCCGCTCTGCCGCAGCATTCAGGGCCGCGGCAACCGCCGTCTGCGTCGCCCGTGCGCGATCTGCGGCGACAACGCGCACATCGCGCAATGCGGCGAGTTCTTCCTGCAGGGCACGGATCTGCTGATTGGCATCGACCAGTTCGTCGGCAATGGTCAGCGCCGCCATCACCGTCAACCGCGCATCGCCGATCTCACCGAATTTGCCACGCAGGTTTTCGACGCGGGATTCAAGACTTTCCGCCAGCCGCAGCAGGCGGGTCTCCTGCCCCTCCTCGCAGGCCATGCGATATTGCCGGCCATTGATCGTAACGTTGACGTGGCTCATCTCGCTTTACTCATGCGCGTTGTCAGTCGCCAGCACCGCGCGAATGGTGCCGATGGCGGTATCGAGCTTGTCGGCGATCTCGCGATTGGCGCGCTCCAGCCGGCGCGATTTCACCAGCGTGCCATCAAGCTCATCCGCCAGCCGGGACCGGTCGGCGCCAAGCGCCTGAATGCGGGTGGCCAGCTCGTCCTCGTCGCGATCCGCCTCACGGCGGCGCTCGACCGCACTTTCCAGAGCATCCAGCGCTGCCATCAACCGCCGCGTGGCAGAGTCGATCTCGGCCGCACCGCCATTGGCGGGATCGGAGGCTGTGAGATGGGCGGGTCGTTCGATCATACTGGGTTACGCGGGACCTTGGGTGTGATGCGACCGGAGCTCAAAAACCACGGCTCCGCAAGCCTTTAGGCCCTGAAACTTAGGTTGCAAGCGAGCCGGACGCAACAAAGCTTAAAAGCTATGCACCGCAAAGCCGACAAAAACCGCCGGTAGATATCCACAGACCAGAACTGTCCGGGAGACCTTGGACTCCCAGGAACCCAGATGCTATCCACCAGTTTCTCCTAAGCGATCCCAACATCTCGCTGCAGACCGCCCCTCTTGCGGACGCAGAATATTCCATTCCCTTCAATTTAGACGGAAACCGACATGGCGCAGGTTGATCACTCGAAAATGGCCAACGCGATTCGTGCCCTCGCCATGGACGGCGTGGAAAAGGCCAAATCCGGTCACCCTGGGCTGCCGATGGGCGCCGCCGACGTCGCCACCGTGCTGTTCACACAGTTCCTTAAATTTGACGCAGCCGATCCGAAGTGGCCGGATCGCGATCGCTTCATCCTCTCGGCCGGTCACGGCTCGATGCTGCTCTATGCCCTGCTCTATCTGACGGGCAACAAGGAGATGACGCTCGACCAGCTGAAGAACTTCCGCCAGCTGCATTCCAAAACTCCGGGTCATCCCGAGAATTTCCACACCTCGGGCGTCGAGACCACGACCGGCCCGCTCGGTCAGGGCGTCGCCACCTCCGTTGGCTTCGCGCTCGCCGAACGCATGCTGGCCGCCGAATACGGCGACGTGGTCGATCACTACACTTACGTGCTGTGCTCCGACGGCGACCTGATGGAAGGTGTCAGCCACGAAGCGCTGGCTATGGCCGGTCATCTCAAGCTGTCGAAGCTGATCTTCCTCTATGATGACAACGGCATTTCCATCGACGGTCCGCTGTCGCTTGCCGACAGCGTCGATCAGGTCGCACGCTTCAAGGCCCATGGCTGGAATGCCGTGCATGTCGATGGCCACGACCAGGCCGCTATCGCCGCAGCGATCAAGCAGGCGCAGGCCTCCGACCGTCCGTCGATGATCGCCTGCAAGACCAAGATTGGCTTTGGCGCACCGACCCGCGCTGGTACCTCGAAGGCCCACGGCGAACCGCTCGGCGCGGAAGAACTTGCAGGCGCCAAGAAGGCACTGGACTGGAATTACGGCCCGTTCGAGGTGCCCGATGATATCCTGCAGGCCTGGCGCAACGTCGGCAAGCAGGGCGCATCGGCGCACGCGGACTGGCAGAAGCGTTTTGATGCCCTTCCGGACGACAAGCGCAGCGAATTCACCCGCCGCAACGATCACGTTCGACCGACAGCCATGGCGGACGCGATCCTCACGCTGAAGAAGAAGCTGATTGCCGAGCCGCAGACCGTCGCGACCCGCAAGGCGAGCGAACTCGCGCTCGAAGCGCTGGTGCAGGTCGTGCCGGAAATGGTCATCGGTTCGGCCGATCTCACGCCATCGAACAACACACGCACCAAGGGCGCCATCGAAGTGAAGCCCGGCGAATTCAAGGGTCGCTACATTCACTACGGCATTCGCGAAATGGGCATGGCCGCAGCCATGAACGGCATCGCGCTGCATGGCGGCTTCATCCCGGCCGGCGCGACCTTCATGTGCTTCACCGACTATGCGCGACCGGCGATGCGCATCTCGGCGCTGGCGCAGATCCCGGTCATCTACATCATGACCCATGACTCGATCGGTCTCGGCGAAGACGGCCCGACCCACCAGCCGGTGGAGCATCTGGCCGCGATGCGCGCGATGCCGAACATGCGCGTGTTCCGCCCCGCGGACACGGTCGAGACTGCCGAATGCTGGCAGCTCGCCATGGAGAAGACCAACGGCCCAACCATGCTGGCCCTGTCGCGCCAGAACCTGACGCCGGTGCGCACCACCCATCACGACGACAATCGCTGCGCCGCTGGCGGCTATGAGTTGATCGCGGCCAAGGGCAAAGCCGCCGTGTCGATCTTCGCCTCGGGTTCGGAAGTCGAGATCGCAGTCGCTGCGCAGAAGCAACTGGCCGACAAGGGCATCGCGACCCGGGTCGTATCGGTCCCCTCGCTCGAACTACTGCTGGAGCAGCCTGAAGAGCGCCAGAAGGCGATCATTGGCGACGCGCCGATCAAGATCGCCGTCGAAGCCGCGGTCCGGTTCGGCTGGGATGCCGTGATCGGACACGACGGCACCTTCATTGGCATGAAGGGCTTCGGCTCGAGCGCACCGGCCAAGGAGCTTTACAAGCTGTTCGGCATCACGGCCGAGGCCGTGGTCGAGGCTGCAACCAGCAAGCACAACGCGGCTTAACTCTATCGGAACGCTGGTAAATTTGACACATTGCACCAGCGTTCCATTCAGGGCATGAAACGCCCGTCACACGTCACTATATGAAGGCCCTCACGCGAGGTTTGAGCCTAATAAAAGGGAGAAGTTGAATGGCAGTCCGGGTTTCGATCAACGGTTTTGGCCGCATCGGCCGCAACGTCCTGCGGGCGATCTACGAGTCCAAACGCACCGACATCGAAGTCGTCGCCATCAACGATCTGGGGCCGGTTGAAACCAACGCCCACCTGTTGCGCTTCGACAGCGTGCATGGCCGCTTCCCCGGCGACGTCACCGTCGACGGCGACAGCATCCAGCTTGGCAACGGCAACAAGATCAAAGTCACTGCGGTGCGCGATCCGAACACGCTGCCGTGGAAGGATCTCGGCATCGATATCGCGCTCGAATGCACCGGCATCTTCAGCGCCAAGGCGAAGGCGACGTCGCATCTGACCGCAGGCGCCAAGCGCGTGCTGGTTTCGGCTCCGTCCGATGGTGCTGATGCCACGATCGTCTACGGCGTCAACCACAAGACCCTGACCAAGGAGCATCTGGTCGTTTCCAACGGTTCGTGCACCACCAACTGCCTGGCGCCTGTCGCCAAGGTGCTGAACGAGACCGTCGGTATCGAAACCGGCTTCATGACCACGATCCACGCTTACACCGGCGACCAGCCGACGCTGGACACGCTGCATAGCGATCTCTATCGCGGCCGCGCCGCTGCGATGTCGATGATTCCGACCTCGACCGGCGCCGCAAAGGCCATCGGCCTTGTGATGCCCGAACTGGCCGGCAAGCTCGATGGCGTTTCGATCCGCGTGCCGACCCCGAACGTCTCCGTGGTCGATCTCAAGATCATCGCCAAGAGGAGCACCACCAAGGAAGAGATCAACGAAGCGATCAAGAAGGCTGCGGCCGGCGAGCTGAAGGGCGTGCTCGGCACCACTTCGCACCCGAACGTGTCGATCGACTTCAATCACGATCCGCATTCGTCGACCTTCGCCTTCGACCAGACCAAGGTGCAGAACGGCACGCTGGTGCGGGTACTCTCCTGGTACGACAACGAGTGGGGCTTCTCCAACCGCATGGCCGACACCGCCGTCGCGATGGGCAAGCTGCTCTAAGGCAAGAGCGTTATCCCGGGCGCAGCATAAGACGCCGCGTCCGGGAGCCAACGAATGTAGCGGTCCCCGCTTCGCGGCGCGCCGCTCTGCGCTGACCTGCGTTTGGGACACAACATCATGACCAATTCTTTCCGCACCCTCGACGACGTCGATGTGAAGGGCAAACGCGTTCTCGTGCGCGTCGATCTCAACGTGCCCATGGATGGTGGCAAGGTTACCGACGCAACGCGGCTTGAACGCATCGCGCCGACCATCACCGAAATTTCCGACAAGGGCGGCAAGGTCATCCTGCTCGCGCATTTCGGCCGCCCCAAGGGCCGCGACGACAAGAACTCACTGAAGCCCGTTGCTGCGGCACTTGCCGATGTGATCAAGAAGCCGGTCGCCTTTGCGGACGACTGCGTTGGCGACGTCGCAGCCAAGGCCGTTGGCGCCATGAAGGACGGCGACATTCTCTGCCTTGAGAACACGCGCTTCCATTCCGCTGAGGAGAAGAACGATCCGGCTTTCGTCGCCGAACTCGCCAAGCTTGGCGATATCTGGGTCAACGATGCATTCTCGGCTGCACATCGCGCCCACGCCTCCACCGAAGGCCTCGGCCACAAGTTACCCGCCTATGCCGGCCGCACCATGCAGGCCGAGTTGGACGCCCTCGGCAAGGCGCTGGACGCGCCGACCAAGCCGGTGATCGCCATCGTCGGCGGCGCCAAGGTGTCGTCGAAGATCGACCTCCTCGAAAACCTCGTCACCAAGGTCGATGCGCTCGTGATCGGCGGCGGCATGGCCAACACCTTCCTGCATGCGCAGGGTGTCAAGGTCGGCAAGTCGCTGTGCGAGAAAGATCTCGCCGCCACCGCGCTGCGGATCATCGACAAGGCCGAAGCCTCCGGCTGCGCCATCATCCTGCCGGTGGACGCCGTCGTCGCATTCCACTTCGCCGCCAACACACCGTCTCACGCCTACGGCCTCGATGCGATCCCAGATGAGGGCATGATCCTCGATGTCGGTCCGCAGTCGATCGAACGCATCAACTCGGCCATCGACGATGCCGCCACGCTGGTCTGGAATGGCCCGGTCGGCGCATTTGAAATGACACCGTTCGACCGCGGCACGGTTGCCGGCGCCAAACACGCCGCGGCGCGCACCAAGGCGAAGAAGCTGATTTCAGTAGCCGGCGGCGGCGACACGGTGGCCGCGCTCAATCACGCCGGCGTCGCCGATGACTTCTCTTATATCTCGACGGCTGGTGGCGCCTTCCTCGAATGGATGGAAGGCAAGCCGCTGCCGGGTGTGGAAGTGTTGAAGAAGTAGCAGCGGTAAATTTTTGCCCGCAAGACTTGTGGGCGCCGCAATGTTTATGGTATGTTCCTGCTATGGCAGACGAACCGATCAACATCACGACGGACATCCTCATCGCGATCCGCGATGATATTTCGTCGTTTCGTAGCTCGGTTGAACAGCGTCTTGATCGGCTGGAAGAAATAAGCCGTAAGCAGCGTCGGGACGCTGCCGGCATGCTCGTGATGATGCGTGCGACTGCTGGCGATTTCGACGAGCGCGTGACTGAAGTGGAAGAGCACGTCGCGGCACTCGAAGCTCGCGAACATTAGTTAGCGGGAATTCCATTAGCTGGAACGCTGAGCCATCGTGGCGATTAACGTTGGCTGTATGCGCGACTGATGGCGTCTTGGATTCGCCGTCTCCTCGCGCTAAGAGCCATATATCCCTCGGCGCGGCGTTTGCGCCTGTCCCAATTTACAAGGAGCTTCCTGCATGGCCCGTATTACGTTGCGTCAACTGCTCGATCACGCGGCAGAACACGATTACGGAGTGCCGGCCTTCAACATCAACAATATGGAGCAGGCCCTGGCCATCATGGACGCGGCCAACTCCGTCGATGCACCCGTGATCATCCAGGCCTCGCGCGGCGCCCGCTCCTATGCCAACGACATCATGCTCAAGCACATGATGGACGCAGTCACCGAAATCTATCCGCACATTCCCGTCTGCGTGCATCTCGATCACGGCAACGAAGCTGCAACCTGCATGACCGCAATCCAGGCCGGCTTCACCTCGGTGATGATGGACGGTTCGCTGAAAGCGGACGGTAAGACGGCGGCGGACTGGGACTACAATGTCGGCGTGACCAAGACTGTGACCGACATGGCGCATCTCGGCGGCATCTCGGTGGAAGGCGAGCTCGGCGTGCTCGGCTCGCTGGAGAGCGGCATGGGCGAGGCCGAAGACGGCCACGGCGCCGAAGGCCAGCTCAGCCATGACCAGTTGCTGACCAATCCCGATGAGGCCGTGAAGTTCGTCAAGGAAACCCAGGTCGACGCGTTGGCGATTGCCATGGGCACTTCGCACGGCGCCTACAAGTTCACCCGCAAGCCGGACGGCGATATTCTCGCCATGAACGTGATCGAGGAAATCCACCGCAAGCTGCCGAACACCCATCTGGTGATGCACGGCTCGTCCTCGGTGCCACAGGATCTGCAGGACATCATCAACAAGTTCGGCGGCCAGATGAAGCCGACCTGGGGCGTCCCGGTGTCGGAGATCCAGCGCGGCATCAAGCACGGCGTCCGCAAGATCAACATCGACACCGACAACCGGATGGCCATGACCGGCCAGATCCGCAAGGTGCTGAGCGAGAACCCCAGCGAATTCGACCCGCGCAAATATCTGAAGCCGGCGATGGAAGCGATGGTGAAGCTCTGCAAGCAGCGCCTGCAGGAATTCAATACCGCCGGCCAGGCCAGCAAGATCAAAAAGGTGCTGACCACGGCCGAAATGGCCAAGCGTTACGCATCGGGCGAGCTGAACGCGAAGATCGCCTGAGCCCAAACTGCCAATTGACTGTGTTTCAGCCTGCCATACAGCCTATGGCAGGCTGAATTTTTGCCGGAATCGGATGCGGACGGGCTCATTGGCCGGCCAGATGCTCGGATTTTGCCCGAGAACGGTCTAGATTGACCTGCAGGACTAGCCCGCTCAGGACATGCCCATGAATCTCGCCGAACTCAACAAAATCGCCCGCGCCATGACCGCGCCGGGCAAGGGCTTGCTTGCCGCAGATGAATCGTCAGGCACGATCAAGAAGCGCTTCGATGCGATCAGCGTCGAGTCGACGGACGACAACCGCCGCGATTATCGTGAAATGCTGTTTCGCTCGCGCGAGGCGATGAGCAGCTACATTTCCGGCGTGATCCTCTACGACGAGACCATCTGGCAAAACGCCAAGGATGGCACGCCGCTGGTGCGGCTTATCGAGGAAGCCGGCGCCATTCCCGGCATCAAGGTCGATGAGGGCACGCAGGCCTTGCCTAACTGTCCCGGTGAGCTGGTCACAGCAGGCCTCGACAAGCTCGCCGAGCGTCTTGCCAAATATTACGCGCGCGGCGCGCGCTTCGCAAAGTGGCGCGCGGTGATCGATATCGGTGCCGGGATTCCCTCGATGACCGCAATCTCCGTCAACGCGCACGCGCTCGCCCGCTATGCCGCGCTATGCCAGGCAGCACAGATCGTCCCGATCGTCGAGCCCGAAGTGCTGATGGACGGCGATCACGACATCGACCGCTGCGTTGAGGTGACGCAGCGCGTACTCAACAAGACGTTCCAGGAATTGCGGATCCAACGCGTCGCGCTGGAAGGCATGATCCTGAAGCCGAACATGGCCGTCTCTGGCAAGAAGTCGAAGACGCAGGCTGGCGTGGCTGAAGTGGCCGAGAAGACCGTGCGCATGCTGAAGAACTGCGTGCCCGCATCGGTGCCCGGCATCGCATTCCTCTCCGGCGGCCAATCGGATGAGGATGCGACCGCGCATCTCGACGCCATGAACAGGATCGGCAGCCTGCCCTGGCCACTGACATTCTCCTATGGCCGCGCGCTTCAGGCAGCGCCGCAAAAGGCATGGTCCGGCAAAGCCAACAATGTGCCCGCCGGTCAGCAGGCCTTCACCCATCGTGCACACATGAATTCACTCGCCAGCAAGGGCGAGTGGACGACTGATCAAGAACAGAAGGCGCTATAATCTTGGCTTCCAAACCCGTCCCGCCACCGCCGATGCCGCGCCTCTATCTCGCGACGCCCGTCGTCGAGGATCCGTCAGTGCTGGCGGCGAACCTACCTGCTCTTCTTGAGAGAGCAGATGTCGCTGCCGTCCTGGTGCGACTGGCGACGACCGACCAGCGCACCATGATCACGCGCATCAAGGCGCTGGCGCCTGTCATCCAGACCAGCGGCGCCGCGATGCTGGTCGAAGGCAATGTCGAGCTCGTCGCACGCGGCGGCGCCGATGGCGCGCATCTGCCCGGTCTTGCTCCCTTGCAGGATGCACTGCCCTCGCTGAAGCCCGATCGCATTGCAGGCTGCGGCGGATTGTCGACGCGCCATAATGCGATGGCAGCGGGCGAGGCCGGCGCCGATTACGTGTTGTTCGGCGAACCCGACCCGAACGGCCAGCGCCCATCGGCTGACGCCATTGTCGAGCGCCTTCACTGGTGGGCCGAATTGTTCGAACCGCCTTGCGTAGGCTTTGCCACAACGCTCGATGAGGCCAGGGAATTCGCAGCTGCCGGCGCTGACTTCGTGCTGGTCGGCGACGTCATCTGGAACGACGCGCGCGGCGCTGCTGCAGCCTTGATGGACGCAGAGAAGGCAATCCAGCAGGGATACGCGACGCTCGTCTCGGGGCAGTCCAAGGTCGAACAGGAATAACGCCGGAATGAAAATTCTGCGTTCCCTCACTGTGATTGCCAGCTGCGTTGCCTGGGCGGCCTGCGCGTCCGCGCAGATTTCGCTGACGCCGCCGGGCGTGCAGACGCCGCCACCGGCTGCAAGCAAGGCAGCGCCAAAAAAGGCGCCGGCACCGGCGAAAGCGCCGACAGCCGCGAAGAAAGCTCCTACGCCGCCTGCTGAAAAGTCCGCGCAGCCTGCAGAAGCTGCACCAACTGACCCCAATGCCGATCTGGTCTATGGCGCCTATCAACGCGGCCAGTACAAGACCGCTTTCGACCTCGCCAGCAAGCGCGCGCAGGAGAACAACGATCCGAAGGCGATGACCATGCTTGGCGAACTCTATGCCAATGCATTGGGCGTCAAACGCGATTATGCGAAAGCTGCAGAATGGTATCAGCGCGCGTCGGAACGCGGCGACCGCGAGGCCATGTTCGCGCTGGCGATGCTGCGACTGTCGGATCGCGGCAATGTCGGCAAACGCGATGAGGCCGTGAAGCTGCTGGCATCCTCCGCCAAGCTCGGTAATCCGAAGGCCGCCTACAATCTGGCGCTGCTCTATCTCGACGGACAGACGCTGCCGCAGGACGTCAAGCGTTCGGCCGAATTGCTCCGCGTCGCCGCCGATGCCGGTAACCCCGAAGCGCAATACGCGCTGGCGACGTTCTACAAGGAAGGCACCGGCGTCGAGAAAAGCATCGACAAGGCGGTCCGCCTGCTCCAGGCGGCATCCCTGGCCGACAATGTCGACGCCGAGGTCGAATATGCCATTGCGCTCTATAACGGCACGGGAACCCCCAAGAACGAGGCTGCGGCCATCGCCCTGCTCCGCAAAGCCTCCAAACAGAACAGCCCGATCGCCCAGAATCGCCTCGCCCGGGTGCTGGCGCTCCGCACCAATACAGACGAGCGGCTGGAAGGTCTGAAATGGCACATCGTCGCCAAAACCGCCGGAAAGGGCGACCTGATGCTCGACGAGCTTCTGGCCCAGGCCACCCCCGAGGAAAAGACCAAGGCCCAGGAAGCCGCCAAGAAGTGGCTGGGCACGACCCAGAAATGACCCCTGTAGCGATCTTGCCTTGACGAGATGCCGCCCGCAGGGCACCCATCGCCTCAGCAACCCCCAATCAGACCTGCCGTCAGGTCGTCGTGAGACGAACGCATGATCAATTCAGCCCTTATGAACGTGATGGTGAAAGCCGCGCGCCGCGCCGGCCGCAGCCTGAAGCGCGACCTCGGCGAGATCGAGAACCTGCAAGTCTCGATGAAGGGCCCCGCCAATTTCGTCAGCCTCGCCGACAAGCGGGCCGAGGAGATGCTCTATACGGACCTCAACAAGGCCCGCCCGGGCTATGGCTTCCTCGGCGAGGAAGGCGGCAACCGCGAGGGTACTGACAAGAGCCACACCTGGATCGTCGACCCGCTCGATGGCACCACCAACTTCCTGCACGGCATCCCGCAATTCGCAGTCTCGATCGGTCTGGCGCGCGAAGGTCAGGTGATTGCCGGCCTGATCTACAATCCGGCCAATGACGAGCTCTATATGGCCGAGAAGGGCTCGGGCGCGTTCCTCAACGACACCCGCCTGCGCGTCGCCGGCCGCAAGCAGCTCAACGAATGCGTCATCGCCTGCGGCCTGCCGCATATCGGCCGCGGCGACTTCGAACTGTCACGCAACGAAATGGCCGCGTTGCAGCCGAAGGTCGCCGGCCTGCGCCGCTTCGGCGCGGCTTCGCTCGATCTGGCCTTCGTCGCAGCCGGTCGCCTCGATGGCTATTGGGAGCGCAACCTGCAGCCTTGGGATATCGCTGCCGGCCTGATCCTGATCAAGGAAGCCGGCGGTACTGTTGGCGATATCAATGGTGGTGATGTGCTGACGACCGGCAACGTCGTTGCCGGCAACGAGTTCGTCCACGGCGCTCTGACGAAGATCCTGCGGCCGCTGACGAAGTAAGATTGATCGCTCGAATAGAAAAGCCCGGATGGCGTTGCGCCATCCGGGCTTTTCGTTTGATTGCCTTAGCTGTGCGACACGGACGGCGATGCGGTCGGCGCGTCCTGCTTTGCGTCTTCCGTCTTCGGCGCCTTGTCCGGCGAGAACAGCCGCTGCACCGACACGAAGAACACCGGCACCATCAGCAGCGCCAGGATCACCACCGCGATCATGCCGCCGGTCACCGACGTACCAAGCGCCTGCTGGCTGGCACCGCCGGCGCCCGATGCAACGACCATTGGCAACACGCCGCAGATGAAGGCGAGGCCGGTCATCACAATCGGGCGGAAGCGCAGGAAGCAGGCTTCCATCGTGGCATCCACCAGTGACTTGCCCTGCGCGCGCAGGTCCTTGGCGAATTCGATAATCAAAATCGCATTCTTGGCCGCGAGACCGATGATCGTAATCAGACCGACCGTAAAGTACACGTCGTTCGGCAGGCCACGCAAATTCGCCGCCAGCACGGCGCCAACGATGCCGAGCGGCACCGTCATCAGCACGGCCACCGGGATCGTCCAGCTCTCATAAAGCGCTGCGAGCACCAGGAACACCACCAGCGCCGACAGCGCGAGCAGGAACGGCGCCTGCGAGCCGGACAGCTTCTCCTGCAGCGACTGGCCGGTCCATTCGAAGCCGAAACCGCGCGGCAACAGGCCCGACAGACGCTCCATCTCCTTGATGGCGTCGCCGGACGTGAAGCCGGGCCGTGCTTCGCCGGAAATTCGAACTGCCGGATAGAAGTTGAAGCCAGCGATCTGGGTCGGACCCTTTGCCCATTCCACTGTGGCAAATGACGAGAATGGCACCAGTTGTCCGCGGCTGTTCTTGACATTGTAGTTCAGGATGTCGGCCGCGTTCATCCGGTTGGCGGCCTCGGATTGCACTACGACGCGCTGCATGCGGCCCCGGTTGGGAAAGTCGTTGATGTAGTTCGAGCCGAGATTGGTCGAGATCGTGCTGTTGATGTCCTCGAAGGTGACGCCGAAGGCGCCGGCCTTTTCACGGTCGATCATCAGATTGACCAATGGCGCCGGCGGAAGGCCTTCTACAAATACCTTCTGCAGCACAGGGCTGGCATTGGCGTCTGCAATCAGCTTGTCGGATGCAGCATTAAGCGCGACGAACCCCTTCTGGCCGCGGTCCTGGAGGCGGAAGCTGAAGCCTGAAGAGTTGCCGAGGTTATCGATCGGAGGCGGCTGCAAAGCGGAGATCTTGGCGTCGCGGATCGACGACAATTCCCGATTGATATCGTTGACAAGCGCCGCCGCGGAATCGCCCGGCGGGCGCTCCGCCCAGTCCTTCAGGGTAATGAAGGCCTGCGCGGTGTTCATGCCCTGGCCGAGGAAGCTGAAGCCGGTGAGAAACACGACGCTCTCGATGCCGGAACGCTTCTTCAGATATGCCTCGACCTTCTCGATGGCGCCCTCGGTGCGAGCGAACGAGGAGTCCGACGGCGTCTGCACGTCAGTGGTGATGAAGCCCTGATCGTCGATCGGCAGAAAGCCGCCGGGCATCCGCATGAAGCCCCAGGTCAGTCCGACGAGCAGCGCGACATAGACGATCAGCAAGCGTCCGGTGCGCTGAATCGACCAGCCCACCGTCCTCGAATAGCCGTCGCGGGTAGCGTCGAGCTTGCGGTTGAACCAGCCGAACACGCCCTTCTTGGCATGGCCGTGTCCTTCCTTGATCGGCTTCAGGAAGGTTGCGCAAAGCGCCGGCGTCAGCGACAGCGCCAGCAGCGCGGAGAACGCGATCGAGGCGACCATGGTGACCGAGAACTGGCGGTAGATGATGCCCACTGAGCCGGGGAAGAACGCCATCGGCACGAACACGCCGATCATCACCAGCGTGACACCGATGATGGCGCCGGAGATCTGGCCCATCGCCTTCTTGGTGGCTTCCTTCGGCGGAAGCCCCTCCTCGCTCATAATGCGCTCGACGTTCTCGACCACGACGATGGCATCGTCGACGAGGATGCCGACAGCCAGCACCATGCCGAACATGGTCAGCATGTTGATCGAATAGCCGGCCAACAACAACATCGTACAGGTGCCGAGCAGCGCGATGGGCACGACGATGGTCGGGATCAGCGTGTAGCGGAAATTCTGCAGGAAGATGAACATCACGATGAAGACGAGGACAACCGCCTCGATCAGCGTCATCACCACCTTCATGATCGATGCTTTGACCACCGGCGTGACGTTGTACGGAATGTCATAGGCAATGTTTGCAGGGAAGAAGTTCGACAGCTCCTTCATCTTGGCTTCGATCGCGGAGGCTGTCGCCAGCGCGTTGCCTTTCGGGGACATCAGCACCGACAGGCCGGCCGTCGGCTGGCCGTTCAGGCGCGTGGTGAACTGGTAGCTGAGGCCGCCGATCTCGATACGGGCGACGTCGCGGAGCCGCACGGTCGAGCCATCGGAATTGGCGCGTAGCACAATCGCGCCGAATTCTTCCGGCGTGGAGAGCTGGCCTTTGACGAGCACCAGCGACGACGTCTTGGTGGTCGCTGTCGACGGCTCGGCACCGACGCTACCGGAGGCAACCTGGGCGTTCTGCGCCGTGATGGCCTTGTTGACGTCGTCGGAGGTCAGGTTGTAGCCAACCAGCTTGGCGGGATCGACCCAGACGCGCAGCGAGCGCTCGGTGGAATACAGCGAGGCGCGGCCGACGCCGGGAATACGACGAATTTCACCGAGGATGTTACGGATCATGAAGTCGCCGAGGCCGACTTCATCCAGGCTGTTATCGGTGGAGCGCAGCGTGATGATGTTCAGCACCGCGGCAGAGGCTTCCTCGACCAGGATGCCCTGCTGGATCACGGCACGCGGCAGACGCGCTTCCACGCGCTTCAGGCGGTTCTGCACTTCGACCGACGCCTGGCTGGTATCGGTGCCGGGCTGGAAGTTTGCGATGATTTCGACGGCACCCAGCGAATCGCTCGTCGATTCGAAGTTCAGGATGCCCGCAGCGCCGTTGAGCTCCTCTTCAATCAGCCGCGTCACGCTGTTGTAGAGATTCTCCGGAGACGCACCGGGATAGCTGGTCGAGATCGAAATCGATGGAGGCGCGATGATCGGATACTGCGCAATCGGCAGCTGTGGAATCGCGATGGCGCCGAACAGACAAATGAAAAGCGCGACGACCCAGGCAAAAATCGGCCTGTCGATGAAAAAACTAGCCATGTCGATTTACTCAGGGACGCGCTTGAGTGGTTTTCTGCCCCTCGGGCGGAAGGCCCGCAGTGGCATTCGCGTCAGTCCAGGCGGTCGCCTTGACCTTGTCGCCTGCAGCAAATTTCTGGAAGCCCTCGACCACGACGCGCTCGCCACCCTTCAGGCCTTCGGTCACGAACCACTGACCGTCCTGCACGGCACCCGTTCGTACCATCTGGACCGCAACATGACCGTCATCCTTGACGACGAACACTTCGGCGCCGCCACCGCCATTACGCTGCACTGCCTGCTGCGGAACGGCAATGGCATCGGTGTCGATGCCCTGCTCAATCTGCACGCGGACATACATGCCCGGTAACAGCTCACGCTTCGGGTTCGGAAATTCGCCGCGCAGCGTTACCTGCCCCGTGAAGGTGTCGACCTTGGCTTCGGAGAACAGCAGCTTGCCCGGCAGCGAATAGAGCGTGCCGTCGTCAAGCATCAGTCTCACCTTGGCCGCGCCAGGCGCGATCCGCTCGAGATCGCCGGTCTCGAAAGAGCGGCGCAAGTTATTCAATTCGGACACCGACTGCGTGAAATCAGCATAGATCGGATCGAGCTGCTGAATGGTGGCGAGATTCGTATTGTCGTTCTGCGCGAGCAGCGCACCTTCGGTCACCAGAGCGGCTCCGACAATGCCGTCGATCGGCGCGCGGATGGTTGCATAGTCCAGATTGAGGCGCGCACGCGCGACGTCGGCTTTCTTGGATGCAATCTCGGCTTCAGCCTGACGCTGCGCACCGACTGCTTTCTCGGCTTCCGCTTCGGAGACTGCTTTCTGCAGTGCAAGACCCGACACGCGCTTGGCCTGCATCGATGCGAGGTCATAGGCAGCTTCCGCCTTGTGAAGCGACGCCTTTGCGGACTGCAATTCCACCTCGAACGGCTTCGGATCGATGCGATACAGCGTGTCACCCGCCTTCACCTCGGTGCCCTGATGAAACGCGCGCTCGATGATAATACCCGACACACGCGAACGCACATCGGCAACGCGCGTCGGCGCAATACGTCCGGGCAATTCGCGAACCAGCGCACGTCGCTGTTGCGTGACGGAAATGATGCTGACTTCAGGCTCGCTCACCTGGGGCGGCGCAGACGCCACCGCGTCCTTGGGTTCGTTGCATCCTGCGAGCACGGGCGCGAGTCCCGCCAGCAGAAGCGCGAAGCCTGCAGAGCGTGCGTTCAACATCGTCATTTACTTTGATATCCCAAGTTGCGAATTCGAACATGCATCAACGGATACGCCGGACCTCTGTGGTCTTCATGCGCGTAGCCGGATTTATCGAACTTCTTTGATAGCTTAGAATAAAAACCGCGGTGCTGCGGCGCAATACATATCGAGGCGGCGCATTGCCACACGGCCTATCGTATTGAACTCACAAAGGCTTTCGAGGCTCACGCGAACGTGAATCGGATGGAACCGGCACACATTTAGTTAACGGGGGCCATTCGATAGTGGCTCACGCCCCCCCATTTGCTTCCATCCGCATAGACAAACAAGCCCGCGGTTGCACAAAGAACCAGCCAGCGCCGCATCCATATGTGGTGTTGCGTCCATATACCGGACGTAGGATGCGTTCGATCTCGTCGCGATGGCGATCGAAATTGTCGAGCCAGTCATTCGCCGTGCGTGCGTAGCGCGTGCCGCTCCAGCGCCACTCCCTCTCCACAAACGGCTCAACAGAAAGGTCTTTTCTAAATACGCGGCAGATCGCGCCGGGTCTCAACTGGAAGTTCCCGGTGACATCGCTGATTCCGGCGGTATCCGATCTTTTTTTGTCGCGGGGCTGTGCCATATTGCGCGTCGAACCTTTCCTCGCATGCAGATGATCAGCACATGGCGCCTGGCTCCTCCTCCCGCTCCGCGATGGAAATCGAACTGACCAAGCTCTCATCGCCGCGGATCTTTCTGGTCCGAATGCTGGTGTTTCTGGTGCTCTGCGGTCTGATCATGACCGTGCTCTACAAGCAGATCGTTCTCGCTTTCTTTGCCAATCCCGGGCTCAACGCGCTGATCGGCGCGGTATTGGCGATCGGCATTATCCTGTCGTTCCGGCAGGTCATCCGGCTCTATCCGGAAGTCTCGTGGGTCAACAGCTTTCGGATTTCCGATCCTGGCCTCGCGCTGGACCGACGCCCGACCCTGCTGGCGCCGATGGCTGCGATCCTCGGCGGCGAGCGTACCGGCCGTATGACCATCTCGCAGCAGACCATGCGGCATCTGCTCGATTCGATCGCGACGCGCCTCGACGAATCCCGCGACATCTCGCGCTATATGACCGGCCTCCTCGTATTTCTCGGGCTGCTCGGCACCTTCTGGGGCCTGATCGAGACCGTTGGCTCCGTCGGCAAGGTGATCGAAGGCCTCAAGGTCGGCGGCGATGCCGGCTCGCTGTTCGACACGCTGAAGGAAGGCCTCGCCGCGCCGCTCGCCGGCATGGGCATCTCATTTTCGTCATCGCTGTTCGGCCTCGCCGGCTCACTGATCCTCGGCTTCCTCGACCTGCAATCCAGCCAGGCGCAAAACCGGTTCTATACCGATCTGGAAGACTGGCTCGCTTCCACCGTGAAGGAATATTCCGGCGAGACAGCCCCCGTTACCTCATCCGGCACCCCGGCCGAGTTGCAGGATGCCATCGAGCGCCTGCGTCGCTCCATCGAGGACGGCAACAACAACCGTGGCACCACGACCGCCATGGCCAATCTCGCCGATGCGATCCAGAGCCTTGTGGCGCATATGCGCAGCGAGCAGGAGATGATCCGCGAATGGGCTGATGGCCAGGGCGAGCAGAGCCGCGAGATCAAGAAGCTGCTGGAACACATCGCTCGCCAACCTGAGAAGAACTGAGCCATGGCATTGGCACGCAATCGCCGCGGCTCTTCCGAATTCAACTACTGGCCGGGCTTCGTCGACGCGCTGTCGACGCTGGTGCTTGCGATCGTCTTCCTGCTGTCGATCTTCCTTGTCGTGCAATTCTATCTGTCGCAGGAGGTCACCGGCAAGGACAAGGCGCTGGAACAGCTCACCGCTAAGCTGGCTCAGCTGAACGATCTGCTGTCGCTGGAGAAGCTCGACAAGCTCAATCTCGACGAGCAGCTATCTCAGATGCGCGCCGGGCTGTCCGCCGCGGAATCGGAGCGCGACCGGATCAAGGGACTGTATGACGGTCTCGCCGGTGCCGGTTCCGATGCCGCAGGCCGCAACACCGAGCTCAACAAGGCGCTGGATTCCGAGAAGCAGCTTTCGGCCCGCGCGCTGGCGCAGGTCGAGGTGCTGAACCAGCAAATCTCGGCGCTGCGCCGCCAGCTCGCGGCACTCGAAGAAGCGCTGGAGGCGTCCGAGAAACGCGACAAGGAATCGCAGGGCCGCATCGTCGATCTTGGCCAGCGCCTCAACGTCGCACTCGCGCAGCGCGTTCAGGAGCTGTCGCGCTATCGTTCCGAATTCTTCGGACGGCTGCGCGCCATTCTCGGCAACCGCCCCGACATTCGCGTTGTCGGCGATCGCTTCGTGTTCCAGTCCGAAGTATTCTTCGATGTCGGCCAAGCGGCTTTGCTTCCCGAAGGCCGCGCCGAACTGGACAAGGTTGCCAGTGCCCTGATCGAACTCGACAAGCAAATTCCATCCGAGATCGCCTGGGTGATGCGCGTCGATGGCCATACCGACTCGCGGCCGATCCTCAACAGCCCGCTGTTCAAATCGAACTGGGAATTGTCCTCGGCGCGCGCAATCTCGGTGGTGCAGTATTTGATTTCGCTCGGCGTCCCCGCACAACGCCTCGTCGCCGCCGGCTTTGCCGAAAACCAGCCGCTGGATACGGCGCAGACTGAGGAAGCCTACAAGCGCAACCGTCGCATCGAACTCAAGCTCACCGAGCGCTGACGGCATGCCTGAGGCATTCCAACTGCGGTCCTATCGCGAAAGCGATGAAGACTCATCTATCGCCCTGTGGCTGGAGACATGGCGGCAGGCCTATCCCTCGATCAATTTCGACGCCCGCGTCGACTGGTGGCGCAACCGATGGCGGACCGAACTGGTACCCGTAGCGCAGATCGTGATTGCGGAGCAGGACGGCGCACTGGTCGGCTTCGTCACCATCGACGGCACGGGTTATCTCGATCAGTTGGTGGTCAGCCCCGCTCAATGGGGATCAGATGTCAGCCGCGCGCTGGTCGATGAAACCAAACGACTATCGCCAACCGGCGTGACGCTGAAGGTCAATGCCGACAATATCCGCGCAATCAAATTCTATATGCGTAACGGCTTCGTCAAAACGGGCGATGAAGTAAACACGTCAGGCCGTGCCGTCGACCTGATGGAATGGAAGCCGTAGCAAGCCTCCCATCGTCGACACTCACACCCCGAACTGCAACCTTGCCAGCCTGGCATAAAGCCCGTTCACCGCGACCAGTGAGGCATGTGTGCCCTGCTCGACGATACGACCATGATCCATGACGAGGATGCGATCGCAGGATAGCACGGTGGCGAGCCGATGGGCGATCACCAGCGTGGTGCGGTGCTTCATCAGCTCTTCCAGGGCGGTCTGCACCAGCGTCTCGGATTCGGCATCGAGCGCAGACGTCGCTTCATCGAGCAGCAGCAGCGGTGCATCGCGCAGGATGGCGCGTGCGATGGCGATGCGCTGACGCTGGCCGCCCGAGAGCGTGACGCCCCGTTCGCCCAACTGCGCCTCAAATCCATCAGGCAGGCGGCGAATGAATTCCGTGGCATGCGCCAGCGATGCGGCATGCTCGACTTCGGCATCCGTCGCATCGGGACGACCGAAGCGGATGTTCTCGCGGGCGGTCGTTGCAAACACGACGGAGTCTTGCGGCACCAATGCGATGCGCTTGCGGAGCTCGCGCGGATCGGCGTCGCGGATCGGCACGCCATCGACCGAGATGGCGCCGCCCTTGGGATCGTAAAAGCGCAGCAGCAGATGAAAGAGCGTGCTCTTGCCGGCGCCGGACGGCCCGACGATGGCGACCTTTTCGCCAGCCTTCACCGATAGCGATACGCCAGCGGCCGACAGGATGTCCGGCCGGGTCGGATAGGCAAAGGAGACATTGTCGAACACGACGTCGCCGCGTGCGGGCTGCGGCAATGCCCGCGGCGATGCCGGGGCCACCACGGCGGATTTGACGTTGAGGATTTCGAACAGTCGTTCCGCCGCGCCCGACGCCGCCGAAATCTCGCCCCAGACTTCGCTGAGCTGGCCGAGGCTGGACGCAGCAAAGGCCGCATAGAGCACGAACTGGCCGAGCCGCCCCGGTGTCAGTGCGCCTGTCAACACGTCATGCGAGCCGACCCAGAGAATGCCCACGACACTGGAGAACACGATGAAGATGATAACCGCGGTCAGCACAGCGCGCGCACGGGTCGAGCCACGTGCGGCGTCATAGGCCTGCTCGACCTCCTTGCCGAAGCGCGCATTCGCCAGCTGCTCGTTGGTATAGGCCTGCACCGTACGGATCGAACCGACGAGTTCGCCGGCATAGGCCGAGGCTTCCGCCAGCGTATCCTGCGCGTTGCGCGACAGACGCCGCACCCAGCGCCCGAAGGCCACCAGCGGGATCACGATCAGCGGGATCGCCGCGAGCACGAAGCCGGAGAGCTTCGGGCTAGAAACGACCATCATGGCTGCCGCGCCGAGAAATAGCACAAGGTTGCGCAACGCGATGGATACGGACGCGCCGACCGCTGACTTGATCTGCGTGGTATCGGCCGTGAGCCGCGACACCAGTTCGCCGGAGCGCGACGTATCGAAGAACGACGGCGACAGCGCGGTGAGATGCTGGAACACGTCGCGGCGCAGATCGGCGACGATGCGCTCGCCGATGGTCATGACGAGGTAGTAACGGGCCGCGCTGGCCAGCGCGAGCACGACCACCACAGCGATCATGACGCTGAAATAGTTGTTGATCATCGCGATGCCTTCGGGGCTGAAGCCGAAGTCGATCATCCGCCGTGCCGCCACAGGGACGACGAGCGTGGTCACAGCCGCAACGGTCAACGACACCAGCGCCAGCAGGGCCCGGCCGCGATACCGCGCCACATAGGGCGCCAACGCCAGAAGCGGCCGCAATTTGGCTCGGCTGGGTTGTACCTGGGGCTCCACAACGGTATCCGCCAGCGACGGCTCCGGAAGCACCGGATCGGCCTGCGGAAGCGTCGGCTTGGCGGCGCGGGGAATCTCAAGCCGTTCGACTGCACTCATGATTTATAACCGTTCTTGTCGTTGCCCTGAGATAGGCCGGAGCGGGCCCCGAGGCAAATGACCTAGGTCAATTGCGTGGGCAATGATCCACGACGGGAGTCCTTGTCTCCCGCACGTTCCTGCGATATAGAGCGGCCAAATCCGCCATCGAAATCACAGAGATTCAGGCGCCGGCGCGCCGAAGGAACCGTCATGAAAGCCGAAATTCACCCGGATTATCATAACATTACGGTCGTTATGACCGATGGTACGGAGTATCAGACCCGTTCCACCTGGGGCAAGGAAGGCGACAAGCTGAACCTCGACATCGATCCGAGGTCGCACCCAGCCTGGACCGGTGGAACCACCCAGCTTCTCGACCGCGGTGGCCGCGTGTCGCGCTTCCAGAAGAAGTTCTCGGGCTTCCTCAAGAAGGAGGATTGATCTTCACAAGGAAGATCGGCCTTTCAGGCTTATCCGATTGCCTTTCAAAACGCCTCTGCAGCCAGCAGGGGCGTTTTTCGTTGCTGGCCGACATTGGCCATGGCGGTACCTTAAAACCGCCTCCGTTGCCCTCCCTATAAGGTGCGCCACATCATCTTGCGCGGGGGCGCAACGAGACCATGCCGACCAATACCGGGCACCACCGCAAGAAGCCGCGTCAGGCGCGCTCCGTTGCAACCGTGGGCATCCTCCTGGACGCCGCTGCCCTCGTGCTGGTGGACGAAGGCTACGAACGCGCCACCACCAACAGAATCGCCGAACGCGCCGGCGTCAGCATCGGCTCCCTCTATCAGTATTTTCCAAACCGGGCCGCGCTGTTCGGGGCCCTCCATGGCCGGACGGAAGCCCAAATGTCAGAAAATATCTGGCAGACCATTTCAGGATTCGAAGGGCTGGATCTGCGTGGATTCGTCCGCTCCGGTCTGAACACCGCGATCAGCCAGCATGCCCGCGTGCTGCCGCTGCTGAAGGTCTTGATGGAGACCGCCTCCGGCCGTCCCCCTGTTCAGTGGCCATTCGACGGCTTTCCGCAGCGGCAAGGGCTCTTGCGCGGCATGTTTGACAACCATGCCGACGAGCTCCGCCCTGGCTTCAATCGCGAGGCCGGAAGTTTCTTCATTCCGAAAATGGTCGGCTCAGCACTCGATGCGGCGATCGCATTCCGTCCGGATGCCTTCGCCAATGGCGAGCTGGAACAGGAGCTGGATACGATGTTGTCGTACTATCTGATCGGGGAGCGCTAGAAGCGTGAGCTAGCGTGCGTCGGATTGGCCACGCTGCGCTATCGCACGAGCTATCGCACGCCGACGTCGAACGAATAGGCCACGCCGACGCCGTAGGTGACCTGATTGGTCGACCCACGGAATTTCACCAGCGGACTGTCGGCGATGCTGCCGAGCAGCTTGTCATATTCGACATAGCCGCGCACTTCCCATTGCGGATCGAGCTTGTAGCGCAATTGCGCGCCCGCACCGACCGAACTCGAACCGCCCTTGGCGTCGTAAACCGGCAAACCTGACGCAAGCGCCTCGATATTGTTGACGCTGAAGTAAGTCTCCGCATATTTCGCATCCGTCACCCGGTAGCGTGGGCCGGCAGCAAAGGTCATCCGCTCGTTGATCGGCACAATCACGTCAGCCGAGAAATCCGCGACGATACCTTCGTGGCCACCGAGACCGCGGCGCAGTTCGGAGCGCAGGCGAAGCCAGTCGAAGGCGTAGTATTCGGCGAAACCACCGAGTTCGACCGCGAAATCGACGTCCCTCAAACCACGCAGCTCGCTGTGATCGGCGGCCTTACGTGCTGCTTTATAGTTGCCAACGGGACCGGCGCGAAAGCCGCCCACGTCGATCAGGGCGAAGCTTGCATTGTCGCGCATGCTCTTGAAACGGGACGGCGTGCCGGCACGGCGAATCGAGATGATCGGCTTTGGCGCAAGTTCAGAACTCCCGGCGCCTTCGTAAGATGGCTGCATCTCGCCGCCGATCCCGACGGTCACGGTCCAGCCACCGGAGGCCGAGGGCACGAAGGGCACCGATGGCAGCATCACCACCGGATCAGCCGCAACCGCAACCGCCGGACAAGCCAACACACCAATGAGACCGAACAGACGAGGAGACAAAGACATCAGATTCCTACTTGGATCGGCGCGGAATTTCGGCGTGGCCGCGCTTCAATGCCACATCGTTGCGATTGCTCCCGTGCGACATGGAGTCACCGCAACAATGCGAAGATAGCTGGCGCGACGCCTCCTCCAAACTCGCATTGGCTCGGCATCAGAAGTGTAGCTCTCTGGCGAGAAACCCTATTCAGGCAAGGCTTTGCGATAAATGACGCTGTGCCTGCGGCGTCATCGCTCACATTTCCGGGCAGCGTGGCAGTAATATCTGAAAGAATGGATCGCCGCCGTCTGCGGCATCGCGCCGCACTACCGACTTGATAGCCCCGATGCCTACGCCTTCACCGGCGCGTCGCTTCTCCGCGGGATGAATCGCTGCGTGATCCAGTTGCGGCCGGGCATTTCGACGAAGCGATAGCTCACTTCCGCCAGCGCCCAGATGATGGCGAAACAGACCAGCGATGCAGCGATATAGACAACCTCAGTCTGGCCTAAATGCCGCCAGGTCCTGATAGCGAAACTGACGAACAGCGGATGGATCAGATAGATCGAGTACGAGATGATGCCGAGCCGGTAGACCAGCGCGTTGCCGAACAGCAGTTGCGCCATCCGGCCATCACGCGAGAGCACCGCGACCAGCGGGATGTACAGCAGATACATCAAGCGATCGCTCGCATCGGCCAAACCGACGGCGATGATGGCGAGCGGAAGCGCGACGACCAGACCATCCTGCACGGTTGCCGACAGGCGATCGACGAGGCCACCAAAGCGGAAGATCGCAAGGCCCAGCGTGAAACCCGCCACCGCGCGCAGCAGCGGATAAAGCGAATTGCCGTTGACCACATCGAGCGGTCCGCCCGACCCGCGGCCGCTGACGCTCACCGCATAGATGCCGAGCAGCGCCGCGATCACCGCAAATCCCGCGATCCATTTGCTCCAACGCTGGGTAAAGGCCATCAGGATCGGCAGCAGCAGATAGGAGCCCATCTCGGCGCTCGCCGCCCAGGCCACGCCGATGATCGGAAAAATATAGAGCCCCCAGCCGGTCATCATCAGTAGGTTGCCGGTCCAGTCCCAGGCCGAATACATCTCCAGCTTCTCGCCGGACAGACCAGCCGCGATCTTGGCGACATAGAACAGGCCAATGATGAAATAGGCGGGGTATAGCCGCGCGACCCGCTTCAGCATGAAGGTTGCGAACGCCTTGCCAGTGAGATGCAGGAAAGCGTCGCGATAGGTCAGCGCCATCACATAGCCTGATAGCATGAAGAACAGGTCGACGAGCAAATAGCCGTAGGGAATGCGGAAGAATGAGCCGGTGCCGCCGGTTGCGAGCTGCACGTCACCGAAATGATACACGACGATGACAGCGGCTGCGACGCCGCGCACCCCGGTCAATGCTCTGATATCGTCTGCCATCGCAAATGCCCCCGCTGCGCCTAGCTCATGTTTAGCGCATGAGCGGCGAGCGAGGAACAGCGTTCAGGAATGTGAGGGACGCGCGATTAGCGTTCGAACGCAGCCTTCAGGCGATTGAGCTGCGGCACCAGCGGATTGCCGATCGGGGCATGCGTGGTGGTCGCGGCATGGATCGAGATGTCGAGGCGACGAACCTTGGTCTGCAGCACCATCGAACGCGTGATCAGGATCTGCAGCTGCTCGGGCAGCTTGAGCAGCATTTCTTCCGGACTCGGATCGGCGGCGCTGAGCTTGACCTTGGTCTTTTCACGATTGGCCTGGGTCAACGTCATCTCGCCTTCCTTCACCGCACGGTGCAGCAGCAACCATGAGGCAAGCTGCATGAGGCGGGTGGTGAGGCGCATGCTTTCGGTGGCGTAAGTCAGGCTGACGGAGCGATCCAGTGCCTTGGCCTCGCTACGGCCGACGCCGTCGAGATAGGCCGCGGTCTCTTCGACCAGATCCATCCCCTCGCGAAACAAGGCGCCGAAGGCAGCAGAATTGGTCAGCCGCTCGCTAAACTGAACGAGAGCGGGTTCGCTGTGCAAACGATCCGACATAGTTAACGCCTCACGCAAATGGTTTCGCAGCCAGCTCTGAACGGCGGGCTTATGATGAACAAATCATTACGCGTGCGTGCGTGAGAGTCCAGCGGCGTAAAATTAAAGAAGTATTTATGGTTTCCAACGCGATTTAACGATCGCTGACGCCCCAAAAGAAGTCATGAGTACCAAAAAAAGAGCCGCCGTTTCCGGCGGCTTTAAAGTTGATAACAGGGAGGCGTCAAACAGAGTGGACAGGAGCCACTCGGTGTCCAAACAAGGACAATTTAAGTAATATGCGAGAAAGCTTAATTGCGCGTAAATACGCGGGCTTTCTTCACGATCCGTTTGCCATGCGACGCCTCGCAAACTGTATCGGAATGAGACAATGTCGGGATCGCGACTGAGGAAGCGTCGGCGGTATTGCACAGGCCTCTCGTCCGCCATTGCGAGCAGAGCGAAGCAATCCAGTTTTCTTCGCGTATGGCTTCTGGATTGCCGCGTTGCTTCGCTAAGAGGAAAGCTGCAGGACAGCTTTCCTTCACCTCGCAATGACGGCAGAGAGCCGGGAGAGCGCCGTTCAATAGCCCGTCACGATTTGAAAAAGCGATCCGCCGCATCGCGCGTCGCGCGCTTCAAGGTCATGCTCGATTGCAGCCGCGCGATCTCGCCATTGAGCAGCGCGATCCGCTCGGCGAGTTCCTCGACCGATAGCAGCGAGAGGTCCTGCCCGACCTCATGGCTGACCTTCTTCTTCGGTTTGTCGTCGTCGTCGATCGCCATTTGGGGCCCTCCCCGTCTCAAATTCGAATATGCACCGGATGTTGCCAGCGTTGATCCAGCTGTTTAATCAGATGGCCAGCCGACATCCCGTACCCCGCAAGGACAAATCATGGAAAAGCTGCCCACGCAAATGACCGTCGTTGGTATCAGCAAACCGGGCGGCCCCGAGGTGCTGATTCCCGAAACGCGCCCCGTTCCAAAGCCGGGTCCCGGCGAAATCCTGGTGAAGGTCGCAGCCGCCGGTGTGAACCGTCCAGACGTCGCACAGCGCTCTGGCGCCTATCCGCCGCCGCCCGGCGCCAGCGATCTGCCCGGCCTCGAAATCTCCGGTGAAGTCGTCGCCCTCGGTGAAGGCGCCACCAAACACAAGCTCGGTGACAAGGTGATGTCGCTGGTCGCCGGCGGCGGCTACGCGCAATATTGCATCGCGCAGGATGCGCAGGCGATGACGGTCCCCGAAGGCTTCTCGATGACCGAGGCCGGCGCCACCGCTGAAACCCTGATGACCGTCTGGCACAACGTGTTCGAACGTGGCGGCTTGCAGCCCGGCGAAACCGTGCTGATCCATGGCGGCTCCTCGGGCATCGGCACCATGGCGATCCAGCTCGCCAAGGCGCTAGGTTCCAAGGTGATCGTCACCGTCGGCTCCCAAGATAAGGTCGATGCCTGCCTCAAGCTCGGCGCCGATCACGCCATCAACTACAAGACCGAGGACTTCGTCGAACGCGTCAAGGAAATCACCAAGACCGGCGTCGAGCTGATCCTCGACATGGTGGGCGCGGATTATGTGGAGAAAAACTTCGATGCCGCCGCAGTCGATGGCCGCATCGTGCAGATTGCGGTGCTGAACGGCCCGAAGGCCACCATCAACGCCGCCAAGATCATGGTGAAGCGGCTGCACTATACCGGCTCGACTCTGCGCCCCCGCACCAATGCCGACAAGGCCGCCATGGTCAGGGCAATCGAGGCCAATGTCCTGCCGCTGCTCAAGTCTGGCAAGGTTAAGCCCCTGATGGACAGCACTTTCCCGCTGGAAAAGGCTGCGGACGCGCACAAACGCATGGAAACCAGCGCACATATTGGCAAAATTGTGTTGGTCGTTTAGGGCTGGAGAACAGCCGGAAACCCTTTGATTTATCTCGCTTTCATGTCATTTATCGCGCGTCGGGAAATGGCCCTGCTTCTGCGTGACGCAGGGTCGATGTTTTGTTGATCGCGGAGAATGACATTGCGTTTGATCAGGTGGCTCGCGCCGCTCGCGCTCGGCCTGATGATTGTTGTTGCCGCAGCACCGGCACAGGCTGTTGACGCTGTCAGCGTCCGCGGTGACGCGCCTGCGATCGATCTCACCGGCATCCTCGAATATCAGCATAGCGACACCGACCGCATCCAGGTCTCCACCGCACCCGGCACCGACGGCATCGTTCGCCGCATCGAGGTGCGTGGCCGCGAAGCCGGTCAGAACTGGGTGGTGTTCGCGCTCGCCAACAACACCGACGATCAGCTCGATCGTTTGATCGTCGCGCCGCATTATCGCATCGTGTCGTCCGGCCTCTTGTGGCCCGATCTTGGCCTCTCGCGCATTGCGACGATCACGCCGTCGACCGGCGACCGTCCGGAACGTCAGGATAGCGCCACCGCAGATATCTTCCGCGTCACCCTCGATCCGGGTGCCGTCATCACCTTCGTCGCCGAACTGCGCACCAACAAGCTGCCACAGCTCTATCTGTGGGAGCCAGAAGCCTACAAGGACAAGGTCAACTCCTTCACACTGTACCAAGGCATCGTCATCGGCATCTCCGGCCTACTGGCGCTGGTGCTGACGATCCTGTTCGTCGTGAAGGGCAGCATCATGTTCCCGGCCGCCGCGGCGCTGGCCTGGGCTGTGCTGGTCTATATCGGTGTCGACTTCGGCTTCTGGGGCAAGGTGCTCGACATGTCCCAAGGCGCCGAGCGTGTCTGGCGCGCTTCGGGAGAAGCGATCCTGGCGGCGACGCTGCTGGTGTTCCTGTTTGCTTATCTCAATCTCAGTCGATGGCATGTCCGCTACTCGCACATCACGCTAGGCTGGCTGGCTTTCCTTGGCTCTCTCGTAGGTCTAGCGCTGTTCGATCCTGCCGTCGCCTCAGGCATCGCGCGCATCTCGCTGGTGCTGATCGCCTTCGCCGGCTTTGCGCTGATCGTCTATCTCTCCACCCATGGCTTCGACCGCGCGGTGTTGCTGATCCCGACCTGGTTCCTGCTCGTGGTCTGGGTCGTTGCCGCGGGCATGACCGTCGCCGGCAGTGTCACCAATGACATCGTCGGCCCGGCGCTGCTCGGTGGCCTCGTACTGATCGTGATGCTGATCGGCTTCACGGTGATGCAGCATGCTTTCGCAGGCGGCGGCGCCACCAACGGCATCGTCTCGGACGTCGAGCGCCGCGCGCTGGCGCTGACCGGCTCCGGCGACCTGATCTGGGACTGGGACGTCTCCGCCGACAAAGTGTTCACCTCGCCCGAGACCGAAGCGCTGCTTGGCCTCAAGCGCGGCACGCTGGAAGGCCCTGCCGCAAGCTGGCTCGAAGTGCTCCACCCGCTCGATCAGGACCGCTTCCGGGCGGCGCTGGACAGCGTGCTCGACCAGCGTCGCGGCCGCCTCGTGCAGGACTTCCGCCTGCGCACCCCCGACGGTCACTTCATGTGGTTCGCGCTGAAAGCACGCCCGGTGGTGGGCTCCGACGGCGAAGTGTCACGCGTGGTCGGCACCCTCACCGACGTCACCGAGATCAAGAACGCCGAAGAACGCATGCTGCACGACTCGGTGCACGACAATCTCACCGGTCTGCCGAACCGCAAGCTGTTCATCGACCGCCTCAACGCCGTCGCGAATTTCTCCAAGACTGTGCCGACCATGCGGCCGACCATCATGGTGATCGATCTCGATCGCTTCAAACAGGTCAACGATTCCGTTGGCATAGCCGTCGGCGACTCGATCCTGCTGACGCTGGCCCGCCGCCTCACCCGCATCCTCAAGCCGCAGGACACGCTGGCCCGCCTCGCCGGCGATCAGTTCGGCCTGATCCTGATGTCCGAACAAGACGCAGCGAAGATCACCGCCTTCGCCGAAACCATCCGCAAGACCATCCGCGCGCCGATTGCCTTCAACGATCGCGAGATCTTCCTCACGGCCTCGATCGGCCTAGCGCTCTCTGATCCCTCGGTACCGTTGACCGACGAGCTCATCAAGGATGCCGAGCTTGCGATGTATCATTCGAAGCGGATCGGTGGCGACCGTATCGACGTCTACAAACCGGCAATGCGCGCCCGCAAAACGGATCGCCTGACGCTCGAATCCGAACTGCGCCGCGCCATAGAGCGCCAGGAAATCACCATCCTGTATCAGCCCATCGTGCGGCTCGAAGATCGCTCGATCGCCGGCTTCGAAGCGCTGGCCCGTTGGGATCATCCGAAGCTCGGCCGGATGTCGCCGTCGGAATTCATTGCGATCGCCGAGGAGATCGGCCTGATCATCGATCTCGGCATGTTCGTGATGGATCAGACTGCACGGCAGCTCGCGATCTGGCAGCGCGCGATGCGCTCGCGCGAACCGATCTTCGCCAGCGTCAACGTGTCATCACGGCAGCTGCTGCGCCACGATCTCCTGCATGACATCCGCACGGTGCTGTCACGCTCGTCCGTCGCGCGCGGCACGCTGAAGCTCGAACTCACGGAATCGCTGGTGATGGAAAATCCGGAACATGCAGCGCAGATGCTGCACCGGATCCGCGAACTCGGTACGGGCCTTTCGCTCGACGATTTCGGCACTGGCCACTCGTCGCTATCCTATCTGCAGCGCTTCCCGTTCGACACGCTGAAGATCGACCAGTCCTTCGTTCGCACCACCTCGCGCGGCACCCGCCCGGTGATCCTCAAATCCATCATCGCGATGGCCCACGATCTCGGCATGGACGTCGTCGCTGAAGGCGTCGAGACAGATTCGGATGCGGTGGAGATGTATCAGCTTGGCTGCGAATACGCCCAGGGCTTTGCCTTCGGCGAGCCGATGGATGCGGATGCGGCGATGCGCATGCTAACGGAAGAGCGGCTCGAAGCGGCGAGCTGACTCGAGCCGGATACCACTCGTAAACTATACCTGCGCACCTGCGACCTCTTGCCCTCTGCAAGGAGAGATTGTGCGATTCGCGTTTAGCAATTCGGCAAGATTCACTTGGTAGGCAAGCTCCATATTCATTTGTGGCTGCATCGCTCATCGTGACGTCAATTTCCACCCATGAACTGCCATTTCTGGCGGACGCCGCGGCTGCGGCCCCACGTCCTCATGACCGGTTTCGGCCGTTTTTTGTTGTGGCGGGCGCGATGGCGATCGGCGCGGTCTATGCCGGATGGGCTGGCGAGGATGCCAATTGGGATTGGCAGAATTATCACGAATACAACGTCTGGGCATTGCTCAATGGCCGTTACGATCACGATGTAATCCCACCGGGCTTCCAGACCCACTTCAACCCTATCATCTACTTCCCTTGGTACTATCTCCGTCACGCGCTGCCGCCGGCTATTGCCGGGATGACCATGGGCGCGGTGCATGGGCTCAACCTCGCGCTGGTCTATTGGCTGTCACGGATCGTGCTCGGGCACGCAGCCAACGCGATGACGATTGTCGCTGCGTTGCTGCTGGCTGCGCTGGGGCCGATGACGCTGTCGGAAGTCGGCACCAGTTTTTCCGACATTCTCACTGCGATCCCGATTATCGCCGGGCTGGCGCTGATGCTGGCGGCCGATGAGCCGCGACCAATACGTTACATCGTCGCAGGAATTTTGGTCGGCCTCGCGCTCGGCTTCAAACTCACCAACATCGTCTTCGCAATTGGCCTGGCGGGCGCCGCACTTGGCGCGACACGCCCTCTGGTGGCCGTGACCTGCCTCGCCATCGGCGGCGCGATCGGCACGATCATGACGGGCGGCGTCTGGAGCCTGATGCTGTGGCGTGAATTCGGCAATCCGTTCTTTCCGCTGTTGAATAGTCTGTTTCCCTCGCCGGAAATGCGAGAAATTACGCTGCTCGATCGCCAGTTCATTCCGAAGGGAATTCTGGATGGCCTAGCCTATCCATTTCATTGGCTCGTCGGAAATTTCCGCAGCTCGGAGCTACCGTTTCGCGACGCACGCTTTGCGATGCTATGCGCGTTGCTTCCGATCGCCTTCATTGCTCAAATGAAGCATGCGCGCGCTATTTTTTCGAGGCGCGACTTGCAGCTCCTGATCTTCTTTGTCACGTCTTATGCGGTCTGGCTGATTTTGTTCTCGATCCAGCGCTATGCCGTCGCGCTGGAATTGCTGACCGGGCCACTAATCGTGTTGTTGCTGGTACGCATCGTCACGGCATTTCGCTCGACCATCCCCACGCATCCTGTCAGCCAACACGCAAGCCGCTCGATCTTCATCATTGCAGCGATCACCGCTGCGTGGTCGCAGCCAACCGACTGGTGGCGACGACCATGGTCAAATCCATACGCTCCAATGGTTTCATCGCGGCTTTCGCAGCCCGCGACCTATCTGTTACTCGACAAGCCGCTAGCTTTCGTCGCACCACTCCTGCCTGCTGGATCCCGCTTCTACACGATTGCCGATCTCGCTTTGCCGATCCTGCCTGCCGGCAAATACGATAATCGTATCCGAGCGGGTTTGAAGGAGCCGTTGCCCGGCGGCGTGTGGGAGATGCACATCAAAGGTCGGCCGTTCCGTGCAGAAGCACTGGCTGCCTATGACCTGATGATCGATGCGTCGCAGCCCTGCGTGGAGATCGAAGGTGCCCAACTGGGCTCCACCAACGTGGCGTGTCCGTTGCGCTCCACCGGCTCCTGACGGTCACGCGTGGCCCGCCTCGGCCGACAACATCCCCGGGGCGATCCCGATCTTCTGCAGCGCGCGAAGATACTTCTCCTCAACATCACCGCCGAAGATGAGATCCTCATCAGCTGCGCAATGCAGCCAGCCGTTGCCCTGGATTTCGTCTTCCAACTGGCCCGGCGCCCAGCCGGCATAGCCCAGCGCGAGAATCGCGTGCTTGGGTCCACCGCCATTGGCGATGGCGCGCAGGATATCCACGGTCGCGGTGAGGCAGACGCCATCGTCGATCGGCAATGTCGCGTCCTTGATGAAGAAATCGCTGGAATGCAGCACGAAACCTCGGCCGGTCTCGACCGGACCACCCTTCAGCACTTTCATGCTTTCGGCGCTTTCCGGGAGCTTGATGCTGTCGGACTTTTCAATGATGTCCAGTTGAACCAGCAATTCGGGAAAATCGATGCTCCCCGCAGGCCGATTGACGATGATGCCCATGGCACCTTCCGACGAATGCGCGCAGACGTAAATCACCGAACGGGCGAAGCGCTCGTCTTCCATCACAGGCATGGCGATCAGCAACTGCCCGTCGAGGTAGTTGCCAGTGTCGCCGACGCCGGATTTCGCGCGGCTTTTCCGGGGGCGCTTGCGAGTGGGTTCCATCAGCAAACCGCTCTCATTTCGTTGCCTATCCTGATATTGGGTCTGGGTTCTGTCAATCAGCCTTCCGCAACGCATACGAAAACCGGATCACAAGCAGTTCAATAGCTTAAGACAGGTTTGGCTTTATGACAGGCCCACCCTGTAAGGACGCCCGATGACCGCATCTGTTCCGCACCACATTGTCGCTGTCTGCGCCGCGGGCCTGCTCCTCACCTGCAGCGCGCAGGCGGAGGACACCTCACCTTGGCAGATAGACAGTCATTCGCAGATCAGGCTTGTGGCAGGCTCGCGTAGCGGGCCGGTAATGCTGGGAGGCATCGCGATCCAGCTGCAGCCCGGCTGGCACACCTATTGGCGGAATCCCGGTGATTCCGGGGTACCGCCCCGCTTCGATTTCTCCAAATCGGAGAACCTGGATACCGTCACCATCCTGTGGCCGGCGCCGAAAAAATTCGAGGATGGCGCCGGCGGCCTGTCGCTGGGCTATGTGAAACAGGTGGTGCTGCCCATGCGGGTGATCGCCAAGGACCCCGGCAAGCCGGTGATTCTCCGTGCGGCGATCAATTACGCGGTCTGCGACAAGCTCTGCATCCCGGTCGATGCCAATACCGAGCTCGCTTTTACCAGCGTGGCCAGCACAGAAGACGGAGCCCTGACTGCGGCGCTCGATACCGTGCCTAAGCCGGCAACCATGGGCGACGCCAGTCCACTGACGGTGCGCGACCTCAAGCGCGAGGGCAAGAATGTGTTCGTTGACGTCGTGGCGCCCGAAGGCAGCGAACCCAACCTGTTCGTCGAGGGCCCGACGCCGGAATGGGCGCTGCCGATTCCCAAACTCGAGGCCAAGAGCCCGCCCGGCGTGAAGCGGTTCAGCTTTGAACTCGATGGCGTGCCACCCGGCGCCACGACCGACGGCGCGGCCCTGAAACTGACGCTGGTCGGCAGCGACCGCGCCTATGAATTCAACGTCAACCTGCCCTGATACCGCTGGCGCGTGACTTGTTGCGCGCAACCTGTATATCTCCGTCCAACCGGATGTTAACGACTGCTTGCTACGCCAGACCGCTGCCGCACGCCTGCGGCTGAGGACCTTGTCGTGGCCGTGATGGACGCAAACTCCGCACCCGAAACCGCGCCCACCGGCCTCAAGGCCAGGCTGCGCGCACTGTTCACCGGCTCAGGAGAAGCCTCGCTGACGCGCCGCCTCGCCGGCACTATCTTCCTCATCCGCGTGATCTCGGCCGGCCTCGCTTACTTCTCCCAGATCCTGCTGGCGCGCTGGATGGGCACGTCGGATTACGGCATCTATGTCTATGTCTGGACCTGGGTACTGCTCCTCGGCTCGATGATGGATTTCGGCATCGCCGCTTCAGCCCAGAAGATCATCCCGGAATATCGCGCCAGCGGCGACCACGCGCGGCTGCGCGGCTTCCTCTCTGGCAGCCGCTGGATGACCGGTATCGTCTCGGTGATCATCTCGCTGCTGCTCGCTGGCCTCGTCAAGCTCATCTCGCCGTGGATCGACGCCGACACGGTGGTGCCGCTCTATCTCGGCTGCCTGACACTGCCGGCCTTCGTCGTTGCCAACACGCAGGATGGTATCGCGCGCTCCCATGACTGGATGCGCCTCGGCCTGATGCCGCAATTCATCATCCGCCAGGCGCTCATCATCGGCTTCACCGCCGGCGCCTTCGCACTGGGCTTTAAGCTTGGTGCGACCATCGCAATGCTGGCCAGCGTCGCAGCCGTCTGGGTCGCGATGATCGGCCAGATGATCGTGCTCAATCGCCGGCTCGCGGCGCATATCGAACCCGGCCCGAAAGCCTATGACTATCGCGGCTGGCTCGCAGTGTCGTTGCCGATCCTGCTGGTGGAAAGCTTCTATCTGCTGCTGTCCTACACCGACGTGCTGGTGCTGCAGCAGTTCGTCTCATCGGACGAAGTCGGCGTGTACTTCGCTGTGGTGAAGACCCTGGCGCTGGTGTCGTTCATTCATTACGCGATGTCGGCGACAACGGCGCATCGCTTCACCGAATATCACGCGGCCGGCGACAAGGATCGACTTTCCGCTTACGTCACCCACGCCATCAAGTGGACGTTCTGGCCGTCGCTCGCGGCGACGCTGATCCTGCTCGCTCTGGGCAAGCCGCTGCTATGGCTGTTCGGTCCGCAATTCACCAGCGGTTACGACATCATGTTCATCGCGGCCATCGGCCTCGTGGTGCGCGCCGCAATCGGTCCCGTCGAGCGGCTGCTCAACATGCTCGGTCACCAACATATTTGCGCCGTGGCCTACGCGTCGGCTTTCGTGATGAACCTGGTGCTGTGTCTCGTGCTGGTGCCGAAATTCGGCGGCCATGGCGCCGCCGCGGCAACGTCGATCGCGCTTACATTCGAGACGATCCTGCTGTTCTGGATCGTGCGACAGCGGCTTGGACTGCACGTGCTCGTCTTCGGAAAGCAAGGCGCCTAGCAACCTCCCCCTGCAAAGCAGGAGGAGGTCAGGAAGCAAACTTATTCCGCCGTCCAACCGCCATCGATCGACAGATTGGTGCCGGTGATCTGCGCCGCATCGTCGCCGCACAGAAACAGCGCCAGGGCCGCGACCTGTTCGGAGGTCACGAATTCCTTGGTCGGCTGCGCTTCGAGCAGGACGTCGTTGATGACCTGTTCTTTGGTCAGTCCGCGCGCCTTCATGGTGTCGGGGATCTGTTTCTCCACCAGCGGCGTCCAGACATAGCCAGGCGAAATGCAATTACAGGTGATTTTGTGAGTGGCCACTTCCAGCGCCACGGTCTTGGTCAGACCGGCGATGCCGTGCTTGGCAGAGACATAAGCCGACTTGAATGGCGAGGCGACCAGCGAATGCGCTGAGGCGGTGTTGATGATGCGACCCCAGCCGCGCTTCTTCATGCCGGGCACGGCGGCGCGGATGCCATGGAAGGCCGAAGAGAGATTGATGGCGATGATCGCATCCCACTTCTCGATCGGGAATTCCTCGATCGGAGACACAAACTGGATGCCCGCATTGTTGACGAGAATATCGACCGATCCATAGGTCTTCTCGCCGAGCGCGACCATTTCGGCAATTTCGGCCGGCTTGGTCATGTCCGCTGGCGAATGGATCGCCTTGACCTTGAAATCGCTCTCGATCGCCGCGCGTTCCTTCTCGATGTCAGCAGGCGCGCCCATGCCGTTGATGACGATATTGGCGCCAGCGCTTGCGAAAGCGCGCGCATAAGCGAGGCCGATGCCGCTGGTCGAACCGGTGACGACGGCGGTCTTGCCTGTGAGATTAGCCATTACTTGCTCCTGTTGGACGTCAAATGCTGCGGGAGGTCATTGTAATCGTCGGCGGTGAGCGCATGGGTCACCATCGATTCATCGGATTGCGGCCGCTCGAACCAGTCCTTGTGGCGCATCGAGAGGAATACATCGCGCTCGCCGGCACCCCAGTGCTCCACCATCCCGATGCGCGAGAAATTGTAGTCCTTCGACGACGACTCGTAATTCTTGCTCGTATAGATCAGATGCACCACCGTGACGGTATTTTCCTTCGCGGCTTCCGACAACAGCGCCACTCCGGGATCCTGCTTCAGTTCTGCCGGCAATTTACCAATCAGATCACGCAGCGCCTTGCGGATGTTGTGGATCTTCTTGTTCTTGTCGGTATTCATGCGGGTGCGGCTGGAATAGCGAATGTCCTTTTCGCGTTCCTGCGCTTCCAGGATCGACTGCGGCAATGGCCCGCGCGCGCTGAACAGGTCGACCTGGAAGATCAACAGGTCGCTGGTGACGTCATCCAGTACGAAATCCAGCGGCGTGTTCGAGGCGATGCCGCCATCCCAGAAATGCTCGCCATCGATGACGATCGAGGGAAACCCCGGCGGCAACGCGCCGGAGGCCATGATGTGCTCGGGCTCGATCCTTTTGCGATCTTTTTTGAAGAGCGTGTTGTCGAAGTAAGTGAAGTTGCCGGTGGTCACGCTCACGGCGCCAACGCTTAGCCGGGTCTTGCAATCGTTGAGACGATCAAAGTCGACCAGCCGTTCCAGCGTCGCCTTGAGCGGCGCGGTGTCGTAAAAGCTCTGCGACTGCGGACTGCCGGGCGGCCACAGCGGTGCTGGCGGAATCCGCGGCACGAAAAAACCGGGCACACCGAATGTAGCAATGACAGCCGCGCCTGCCTCGTAGAAATAAGAGCGCGCGCGATCATCCGTCAGCATCGGGCTCCAGGGGACCGGCGATGCCGCCATCTCCCAGAATTCCTTGAGCTTGCCGATCCGCTTGTCGCGCTCGTTGCCCGCGATGATCGCCGCATTGATGGCACCGATGGAGATGCCAGCCACCCATTCCGGCTCGAAATCATGATGACACAGCGCCTCATAGGCGCCGGCCTGATAGGAGCCAAGCGCGCCGCCCCCTTGCAGCACCAGGACGCGCTTGGCTTCGGCGGGTTTGCTGGCAGCGCTGGATTGAGGCTGATCGGACATATCCATGAGACCACTCGATCCTGTCGGCGACGGGAACCGTACCGTGGCGTCCCCTTGCGGCGGCGTCAATCTCGGATGGTGCGGAGCACCATCACGCTTCGGCTATCTGGAAAGGCTTATTTGGAATCCGTCGAAGCCAGGATCATGGTCCAGAACACCTTGTATTTGGTGTTGGGAGCGTAGGTCGCGGCGATGCCCAGTTTTGTGACACCGGATTTCAGCATATTAGCGCGATGCGGCGGCGAGTCCCGCCAGCCAGAAAAGGCCTCGGCCATCGTATGGTAGCCCGCAGAGACGTTCTCGACGGCCAAGCTCGCCGGATAACCGCCGGCATTCAGACGCTTGGCCAGCGGCGCCTTCACGTCGTGATCGAGCTTGTTCCGTTTCGCCATGGCGGTGGACTGGTCTTCCGCCAGCGCCATCAATGCGGGATCGACCACTACCGGACCGAGGCCGTTGTTCTGCCGGTACAGCGAGATCATCGAGGCTGCGGCCACCGGATCGAGCTTGGCGCCACCATTGGCCATGCTGAGATACATGGTGGGCTGGTCCGGCACGGTATCGACGGTCCCCGCGCACCCTGCCAGCAACAGAACTCCCAGACTGGCCAGAGCCACCCGCTTCATCGGCAATCCCCCAAATCAAGGGGCCGTTGTTGCACACCAACCGTGGCTGAAAGGTGAACGCAGGGGATTTTTAGAAAGCGCCAGTCACTCCTGCCCGGCAAAGATCCGGTAGCGCCGCGGCTGCAGGCTGATCGCATCGCCCGTGGTGAGCGGACGGTCGCGCGGGGCATCGATCTCCACCAGCGTATCATCGCCGGACAACGCGATGTCGGCGCGCTGGATCGGGCCGAAGGTGCGGACGCGGCGCACGGTGCCTTCGAGGGCTCCCTCGCCGAGCGGACCGATCTGCATGTCGTGACGACGAACAAACAATTTCGACGGTCCGCTTGCGCTGCCCGCATCGATGTTGAGCGGGCGATGGCCGAGCTTCACCTGGCCGTCGCTTACATCGACCGGGAGCACGATCGATTCACCTATGAATGAGTGCACGAAAGCCGTCGCCGGGTTATCGTAAACGTCGCCAGGCGTGCCGATCTGTTCGATCTTGCCCTTGTCCATCACCACGACGCGATTGGCGACTTCGAGCGCCTCCTCCTGGTCATGCGTGACGAAGATCGAGGTGACGTGGATTTCCTCGTGCAACGTGCGCAGCCATTGCCGCAACTCCTTGCGGACCTTGGCATCGAGCGCGCCGAACGGCTCGTCGAGCAGCAGAATGCGCGGCTCGATGGCGAGCGCACGCGCCAGCGCAATACGCTGCCGCTGGCCGCCCGAGAGCTGGCTGGGATAGCGATTGGCGAGCCAGTCGAGCTGCACGAGATCGAGAAGCTCCTTCACCCGCGCGCGGATCTGCGCTTCGCTCTTGCGCACGGCGCGCGGCTGCACGCGCAGGCCGAAGGCCACATTCTCGAACACGCTCATGTGGCGGAACAACGCATAGTGCTGGAACACGAAACCGACGTGGCGCTCGCCGGCGCCCCGCGCCAATGCGTTTTCGCCATCGAACGAGACTTCGCCGGAATCCGGCCAATCGAGCCCTGCGATAATTCGCAGCAATGACGTCTTGCCGGAACCGGACGGTCCGAGCAGCGCGAGCAGCTCACCATCAGCAACCCTGAGGTCGACATTATCCAGCGCCTTGAAGGCACCGTACTGCTTTACGATATTCCGAACTTCAATCGTCACGGGGCAGCTGTCCTTCTTCAATCTGGCCTTCGAGGATGGTCTTTGCGATCAGCGTCAAGAGCGCCAGCAGAGCCAGCAATGACGCGATCGCGAACGACGCCACCAGTTGATATTCATTATACAGGATTTCCACCAGCAGCGGCATGGTGTTGGTCTCGCCGCGAATGTGGCCCGACACCACCGAAACCGCGCCAAATTCACCCATCGCCCGCGCATTGCACAACAGTACGCCGTAGAGCAGGCCCCATTTGATGTTGGGGAGCGTCACCACAATGAAGGTACGCCAACCGCTCGCTCCGAGCGATATCGCAGCCTCTTCCTCCTGCGACCCCTGTTCCTGCATTAGCGGTATCAGCTCCCGGGCGACGAACGGGAAGGTGACGAAGGTGGTCGCCAACACGATCGCCGGCACGGCAAACAGAATGTTGATGCCATGCGACATCAGCCATGGCCCAAAGAAACCCTGCGCACCAAACAGCAGCACAAATACCAGACCGGAGATAACGGGGCTGACCGAGAACGGCAGATCGATCAGGGTGACCAGCAAGGTCTTGCCCCTGAATTCGAATTTGGCCACCGCCCAAGCGGCGGCAACGCCGAATACCAGATTGAGGCTGACCGAGATCACTGCAGTGATCAGCGTCAGCCAGATGGCTGAGAGCGCCTCGGAATCTGCCAAGGCCGACAGATAGAACCCAACGCCCTTGGACAATGCCTCCGAGAACACCAAAATCAGCGGCAGGACCACGAACACTGTCAGGAACATCACTGCGACACCGATAATGATGCCGCGCACGAGCCATGGCTCAGTATGCAGGTCCTGTCGTGCCACGGACTGGGCGCGCTCCACGGTGACTGGCGAATTGATAATTGTAATGGTCATGTCAGGTCAACTCACGGCCAGCGCGCGTGTCTGCGCCCAGCGCTGCAGCCGATTGAGCACGAAGATGATCAGGAATGAGAAGACCAGCATGACCACCGCGATCGCTGTCGCATCGGCGTAGCGGAATTCCGACAGCCGGATGACGATCAAGAGCGGCGCAATCTCCGACACATTTGGAAGGTTGCCGGCGATGAAGATCACGGAGCCATATTCGCCAACGGCGCGGGCGAACGCCAGCGCGAAGCCGGTGAGAATGGCCGGCGTGAGGCTGGGAATGATGACGCGGGTGATGGTTTGCCAGCGGGAGGCACCGAGACAGGCCGCGGCCTCTTCGATCTCGACATCGAGGTCGATCAGCACCGGCTGCACCGTCCGCACCACGAACGGAATGCCAATGAAGACCATCGCCAGGAAAATTCCGAGCGGCGTAAACGCCACCTTGATGCCGAGCGACGCCAGCGGCGCGCCGAGCCATCCGTTCTGCGCAAACAACGTCGTCAGCGCGATGCCTGCCACTGCAGTGGGCAGGGCGAACGGGATATCGACAATGGCATCAAACAGCCGGCGACCGGGAAACCGGTAACGCACCAGGGCCCAGACGATAATCAGGCCAGCGACCAGATTGACCAGCGCAGCCGCGAAGGCCAATCCGAACGAAATCCTGAGCGCGTGTAGGGTGCGGTTGCTGGTGACGGTATCGATGAACTGCGAGAGACTGAGATCGGCTGTCTTGACGAACAACCCGGCCAACGGGATCAGAATCAAAAGCGACAGCCATGTCAGGGTCAGGCCCATGCTCAGGCCGAACCCCGGCAACGAACTTCGTTTAGGTGCCGCGCTCACAATGTCCCCTTGCTTTGGTAAAAGCCCCAGACCGGCATACCGGTCTGGATGTTCGCTGCGAACGATCAGTTCTTGTAGATCTTGTCGAACACGCCGCCGTCGGTAAAGTGCTCGCTCTGCGCCTTGGTCCAACCTCCGAACACGTCGTCGATCGTAAACAGATCAACCTTGGCGAAGGAAGCCTCGTACTTTTTGGCAATATCTGCATCACGCGGACGATAGAAATTGCGCGCGGCGATCTCCTGACCTTCCTTGGTGTACCAGTATTTCAGATAGGCCTCGGCAGCGGCTTTAGTACCCTTTTTATCAGTGACGGTATCAACGACGGCGACCGGCGGCTCGGCGAGAATTGAAAGCGACGGCGCGACGATCTCGAACTTGTCCTTGCCGAATTCCTGGATTGCCAGATACGCCTCATTTTCCCAGGCCAGCAAGACATCGCCGACACCGCGCTGGACGAAAGTGATGGTCGAGCCACGCGCGCCGGTATCGAGAACCGGAACGTTCTTGAAGATGTTACCGACGAATTCCTTTGCCTTGTCCTGCGATCCATATTTCTTCAGAGCATAGCCCCAGGCGCCGAGATAGTTCCAGCGCGCGCCGCCAGAAGTCTTCGGATTTGGCGTGATGACGCTGACGCCGCTCTTGATCAGATCGTCCCAGTCCTTGATGGCCTTGGGGTTACCCTTGCGCACCAGGAACACGATGGTCGACGTATAGGGTGATGAATTCTGCGCCAGGCGCTTCTGCCAGTCCTTCGCCAGCAGGCCCTTATTGGCGATTGCGTCGATGTCGTAGGCGAGCGCGAGGGTGACCACATCGGCTTGCAGACCATCGATCACAGAGCGCGCCTGCGCCCCCGAGCCGCCATGCGACTGCTTGATCTCGACGCTCTTGCCGGTTTCCTTCTGATACGCAGCAGCGAATGATTTGTTGAAATCGACATACAGCTCGCGCGTCGGGTCATACGACACGTTGAGCAGCGAAATGTCTGCCGCGTGCGCCGATGTTGCAATTAAGAGACCCGCAATGACGGGAAGAATACGACGGACCATTTTGATCTCCATCCAACCTCACAACACGATCGTCATGAGGTGGGGGCAAAATCTTGAAGAAGCACCGCTAAGTCAACGAAACCAGATTCCAATGTTGGCGGCATGACGGCAGCAATGTGCTATGAATATGCCTTCGTATGGAGACCGTATCGCGCGCTGGTCATTTGTCATCAACCAACGCTGCGAAAGCCGTCGACATGCGGCGAATTAGCGCGCGTTCTCCGCATGACGCAACTGCATGCGCTGATGCAGCGCCGTGATGCGACCATCGCCGGTCGGCTGATAGAACACCGTGTAGCGTTTCACCGTAGCCGCGAACGCTTCCGCATCGGCATCCTTCTTCACTTCGAATGAATCGAAACCGGCGCGCAGCATGATGACGAACTGATCGCGCAACACCTGGCCGGTTGCCCGTAATTCGCCCTTGTATTTGTAGCGTTCACGCAGCAGGCGCGCCTGGCTGTAGGCTCGGCCGTCGCGGAACGACGGGAAGACCAGCGCGACCACCGCGAGCCTGTCGAGATAAGGCACCAGCTCTTCCGGATCGCGGTTATTCGGCCAGATCACACCGGTCGGGCTGCTGCGCTTCAGCAGCGCCTCCGGATCGGAGAGAAAACGCGCAGCCGGAACCAACGCCGCTCCGTCGACCGGAATCTCCGCATCGTCGGCCACGTGAATATAGCCGTCGGCAACGATCTTGCCTTGCTTAACGAGTGGCATAAACGCGCTCCTTGAACGGCTCGACGCCGAGGCGTTCGACAGTCTGGACAAACAATTCATCCGGCCGAGCACGCAGTGCCAGATAGGCTTCAACGATATCCTCGATGACGTCGGCAACCTCGGCAAAAGGCACTGCCGGTCCGATCAGGGTGCCGACCACGGCATGTTCGTCGGCACGGCCGCCGATTGTGATCTGGAAGAATTCCTCGCCGTTCTTCTCGACGCCGAGAATACCGATATGGCCAACATGGTGATGGCCGCAGGCATTGATGCAGCCGGAGATGTTGATATGCAGCCGACCGATCAGCTCCGCGAGATCGTTATTGGCGAAACGCCGCGTTAGTTCCTGCGCGATCGGGATCGAACGCGTATTAGCCAGCGAGCAGTAGTCCAGGCCAGGGCATGCGATGATGTCGGTGACCAGATTGACGTTCGGCGTGGCGAGGCCGAGCTTGTCGAGCTGCCGCCACAGTGCGGGCAGATCACGCTTGGCCACGCTCGGCAGCGCTAGATTTTGCTCATGGCCCACGCGGATTTCGCCGAACGAGTATTTGTCGGCAAGATCGGCAACCGCATCCATCTGGTCGGCCGTGGCATCGCCGGGCGGGCCGCCCACCGGCTTCAACGACAATGTCACGATGGCGTAGCCGGTCCGCTGATGCGGCGCGACCGAGTTCTTGAGCCAGCGCGCAAAATGCGGATCGGCCGACGCGGCCGCCAACTCGTCCGGCGTGTCGGAGAGCTTCTGATAGTGCGGATAGCTGAAGCGCGAGCGGATATCCTCGACAACCTCGTTGTCCAGCGTCAGCGCACTCTCGCGCGTCGCCAGCCACTCATCCTCAACTTCGGCGGCGAATTTCTCGATGCCCAGCTCATGAACCAGAATCTTGATGCGCGCCTTGTAGATATTGTCGCGGCGGCCATACTGGTTGTAGACGCGCAGGATGGACTCGACGTAGCTCAGAATGTCGCGGCCGTGCACGAACGGCTTGATCACCTTGCCGATGAATGGCGTGCGACCGAGGCCACCGCCGACCAGCACTTCGAAGCCAGTTTCGCCGGCCTCGTTCTTGTGAATTCGCAGACCGATGTCATGCACCTTGATCGCCGCGCGATCATGGGCCGACGCAGTGATCGCAATCTTGAACTTGCGTGGCAGGAACGAGAATTCCGGATGCATGGTCGAATACTGCCGCAGCAATTCCGCCCAGATGCGTGGATCCTCGACCTCGCCCGGCGCGACACCTGCCCATTGATCGGTGGTGACATTGCGCGTGCAATTGCCCGATGTCTGCATCGCATGGATGCCGACCGAAGCGAGATCTTCCAGCGCATCCGGCAGATCGGCGAGCTTGATCCAATTGAACTGGATGTTCTGCCGTGTGGTGAAGTGGCCATAGCCGCGGTCATAGCGTCGCGCCACATGCGCCATCTTGCGCAGTTGCGGCGATGACAGCGTGCCATAGGGAATGGCGACGCGGAACATATAGGCGTGAAGCTGAAGATAAACGCCGTTCATCAACCGCAGCATCTTGAACTCGTCTTCGGTGAGTTCACCTGCGAGGCGGCGCTTCACCTGATCGCGGAATTCCGAGACACGCTCGTTGATCAGCGTGCGATCGATTTCATCATAAGCATACATAATTCAGGTGCCTTAAGCCGAAGCCGGAAGGTCAATGGTGACGCCCTTGCGGCGAATCTGTTCACGGAGATTGCCGGGCTCGACGGTGCCGTTGTCGTTCACGGCGACCGGCGCGATATAGGGACCGATGGCGCCAACGTCATCGGCTGTGGATTCAGCAAGCAGCGCACGCGCATCATCGGCAGTGCGCACGATGGCAGCCTCTGCGAGGTCGGTGGTCCAGCCTTTATGGGCATCGCGATAAATCACCACGCCGTCCCAGGTACGGTTGGCAGTCACCACCGACGGGCCGGTGATCTTGATTTTCTGTTGCAGCGGAGAGGTCATTCGGCAGCCACCAATAAATCTGAAACGAGCTTGTTGATCTGAGCGGCCCGCCACGGCGCGGAATGCGCCACGACATCGCCAATGATGAGAACCGCCGGACCGCCATCGATCTGGTCGACCAGCGCCGGGAGATCGTCGAGCATACCCACCGCCGCTTGCGCGTCCGGACGCGTCACGCGCGCAAACACGCCAACCGGCGTTTGTGGCGAGCGCCCGGCAGCGAGCAATCCAGCGCGGATCGTGGGGGCAGCGGTCATACCCATATAAACAACGACGGTCATCTTCTCGTCGGTGAGCGTCGACCAGTCGACCTTGTCGGCGTCCTTTTCCTTGTGAGCCGTCAGGAAGGTGATGCGCAGCGCTTCGCGGCGATAGGTCAGCGGCGCCTCGAACATAGCCGCAGCGCCAAGGCCTGCGGTGATGCCGGGAATAACTGAGTAAGCAACACCCGCTTCGCGCAGCGCTTCGATCTCCTCGCCACCGCGCCCGAAAATGAAGGGATCGCCGCCCTTCAAGCGCACGGCGCGTTGCCCGGCTTTCGCGGCTTCGATCAGCAATTTGTGGATCGCATCCTGACCGATACCGGGCTTGCCAACCCGGCGACCCACGGGAATGCGCGATGCATCCCGGCGGATGCGGTCGAGGACTTCGGGGGACACCAGTTCGTCGTAAAATACAACGTCGGCGTCCTGCAGCGCGCGCAACGCCTTGATGGTCAGGAGATCCGGATCGCCCGGCCCAGCTCCCACCAGCGTGACGTGACCTTCGACAACGCCGGCCTGCGCTGCACCCGCATAGATCGAGAGATCGGCGATTTCCGTCAGCGCCTTCTCGGCCTCGGTACCGCGCCCCGCCAGCACCAACGCGCCGATCGGACCATCGACGATGCGCTCCCAGAACCTGCGACGCAACGGAGCCTCGGCGATCTTGTCGTTGATCGGTTTGCGCCAGCGCCCGATGAAGCCCGCGAGATCGCCGATCCGCGCAGGCAGCATCGCCTCAATCTTTTCGCGTACACGCCGCGCCACCACCGGCGACGCACCGCCGGTTCCGACGGCGACGACCACATCGCCGCGGTCAACGATGGCTGGAAAGATGAAAGTGGAGTGCGCAAGCTCATCCATTACATTGACGGGCACGCCGCTCGCTTTGGCGCGGGCAGCCACCGCGTGACCGAGTTCACCGGCGCCGGCGCAGAGCACCGCGATGCACCCCGAAAGATCGGCGGTCACCGGATCGCCCTCGACATGCTCAATGCGCGCCACGCCCTCAGCATCGAGCCCGGACGTGTCACGATTGCCGTCCGTCGCGTACCAGCGAATCTGCGCACCGGCCGCCAGCAGCAGCCTCAGCTTGGCGCGCACGAGTTCGCCCTGGCCGACAAGAATGATCGGCCCGGTCTGCAAATCGAGGAAGACAGGCAGAAACCGCATACATACTCCGCTGCCCCGAAATTCGGGGGTTGACTGGAATTATATTCTATATATCTCTCGATAACGAGGCGCAAAGAGAAGATTTTATCTTCTTCGAGGCGTTCTAACTATAGAATTTTTGTCCTCAAACACCAAGCGTCGTAGATGCTTCTTCTCAATAACGGTCGGCCGACGCAGGAGTGGCGCGAAATCGCACCCGTGCCCGCCCCCGTTGCGCAGCAAATTCCGGACCGTTTGCCGGGCAAAACGCCGCAGCCGCCGCTCCCGGCCATCCGATCGCTCTCACTCACAGGGGACTACACGTGAACCGTTTCATTATCGCTCTCGCCGCCGGACTCGGCATTCTCGCGACCGCACCCGCCCAGGCGCAGACGCAGAACACGCTGCTCAATGTCTCCTACGACATCTCGCGCGAGCTCTATGCCGAGATCAACGTTGCTTTCGCCAAGCAGTGGAAGGCCAAAACCGGCCAGGACGTCACCATCAACCAGTCGCATAACGGCTCGTCGCGCCAGGCGCGCTCGATCCTCGAAGGACTCGAGGCCGATGTGGTGACCTTCAACCAGGTCACCGACGTGCAGGTACTGTATGATCGCGGCAAGCTCATTCCGGCCGATTGGGCCAAGCGGCTGCCGAATAATTCCTCGCCTTATTACTCGCTGCCGGCCTTCCTGGTGCGCGCCGGAAATCCAAAGGGGATCAAGGATTGGGACGATCTGGTGAAGCCCGGCGTACAGGTGATCTTCCCGAACCCAAAGACCTCGGGTAATGCGCGCTACACCTATCTGGCTGCCTATGCCTTCGCGAAGAACAAGTACGGTGCCGACAAGGCTGATGACTTCATCAAGAAGCTGTTCGCCAATGTCCCGGTGTTTGACACCGGCGGCCGAGCCGCCACCACGACCTTCGTCGAGCGCGGTACCGGCGATGTGCTGATCACCTTCGAGGCCGAGACCTCGTCGATCCGCGACCTCGCGGGCAAAGATGCCGGCGGCAAGGACAAGTATGAAGTGGTGGTGCCACCGACCAGCGTGCTCGCCGAATTCCCGGTGACCGTCGTCGACAAATATGCCGACAAGCACGGCACCAAGGCCCTCGCGACCGCCTATCTTGAATTCCTGTATTCGCCGGAAGGCCAGGACATCGAAGCCAAGGGCTATAACCGCGTCACCGACAAGACCGTGATGGCAAAATACAAGGACAAATTCCCGGAAGTGAAGCTGTACCGCGTCGAGGACGAATTCGGCGGCTGGGATAAGCTGAATGCCGAACACCTCAATCCCGGCGCGAAGCTGGACACGCTGTTCGGCGGGAAGTGAACCACAAACTCCGTCATGCCCGGGCTTGACCCGGGCATCCACGTCTTCGCTGCAAATGAACTAAAGACGTGGATGCCCGGGAACATCTAGCGAAGCGGCGCTTCGCGCTTTGCCCGGCCATGACATGGGAGAGGACGGGCGCCTGCATTAGACGACCTCGCCGCATTCCCTTTCCGCGCAAATCGTCTAAGAGAAGCCCCAACGGCTTCACACACGGACCTTCCCTTGAGACGTAGCGTCATTCCAGGTTTCGGGCTCTCGCTCGGCATTACGCTCTTTTATCTCGGAGCGATCGTGCTGTTGCCGCTCTGCGCGCTGATCCTGAAAGCCTCGGACGTCGGGCTTGCGCAATTGTGGGGCATCCTGTCGTCACCGCGCACACTGTCGGCCATCCGCGTCACCGTGACGATGGCGCTGGCGGCCACCGCATTCAACGCCATCTACGGCCTGCTGCTCGCCTGGGTACTGGCGCGCTATCAATTTCCCGGCAAGCGCATTCTCGACGCATTGGTCGACGTGCCCTTCGCGCTGCCGACCGCCGTGGCCGGCCTCGCGCTGACGGCGCTGTTTTCCAAGAAAGGCTGGTTCGGCGCACCGCTCGATGCACTTGGCATCCAGGTCGCCTACGCACCGCTCGGCATTGCCATCGCGATGGCCTTTACCAGCATTCCCTTCGTGGTGCGCACGGTGCAGCCGGTGATCGAAGACCTCGGCTCCGATGTCGAGGAAGCCGGCCGCTCGCTCGGCGCCAATGATCTGCAGATTCTCTGGCGCGTAATCTTCCCGGCGATCTTTCCGGCCTTCCTCGCCGGCTGCTCGCTGTCCTTCGCGCGCAGCCTCGGCGAATTCGGCGCGGTGATTTTCATCGCCGGCAACCAGCCGATGAAGACCGAGATCGTTGCCCTGCTGACCTATATTCGGCTCGAGGAATACAACTACCAGGCTGCCGCCGCGATTGCCGTGGTAATGCTGGCGATGGCTTTCGCCATGCTGATTGTCACCAACGCGGTGCAGGCCTGGAACCTGCGTTATCTCGGCCGGGGAGATGTGTGATGTCGCATCCGACGAGTGAACGCGCCCATACCGAATGGATGGTGACGCCCGTCGGTGCCGGCCCGGTGACGCGCCGCGTGGTACTTGGCATCGTCGCGATCCTCACATTGCTGTTCCTGATCGCACCGCTGGCGTTGATCTTCAGTTCAGCGCTGTCGCAAGGCATCGGCACGTTTTTCAACAGCCTCACCGAGCCCGGCACGCAGCATGCCATTCTGTTGACAGTCACCACCGCGCTGATTGCTGTGCCGATCAACATCGTGTTCGGCCTCGCCGCGGCGTGGACAGTGACCAAGTTCGTCTTCCCAGGCCGCACGCTCCTCATTTCGCTGATCGAACTGCCCTATTCTATCTCGCCGATCGTCGCCGGCGTCGCCTATATCTTCGTCTATGGCTCGCAGGGCCTGTTCGGCCCGCTGATCGAGGCCATGGGCATCAAGGTGATGTTCGCACTGCCGGCGATCGTGCTCGCCAGCATGTTCGTCACCGCGCCCTTCGTGGCGCGTGAGTTGATCCCGCTCATGCAGGTGCAGGGCACCGATGAAGAGGAAGCAGCAGTGACGCTCGGCGCCTCCGGCTTTGCGACCTTCCTGCGCGTGACGCTGCCCAACGTACGTTGGGCGGTGCTCTATGGCGCGATCCTGTGCAATGCGCGCGTGATGGGCGAATTTGGCGCCGTCTCCGTCGTCTCCGGCAACATCCGCGGCCAGACCACGACGCTGCCGCTGCAGATCGAACTTCTGTATCAGGACTACAATGTCGCCGGCGCCTTCGCAGCGGCAACGGTGCTGACGGCCGTGGCACTGCTCACCATCGTGATCAAGGTGGCGCTGGAGCGGATCTCGCCAGATCACGCGCAGGCCCCGGCCCGGCCGCCCGGCCACTGATCCCTTTAGGGGACTTCTCACCGGGTAGCGTTTGGCGTTAAAAGGTCCCATGGGCGCCGCGGTTTGGCGCCGTTTATGCTTATACTCCCTGAAATTAGAGCAGAATTGCCGCTTCTCGCGAGAAAGACACCATGAAACGCATCGACGCCCACGGACTGCAGATCGCCCCCGTCCTGTTCGACTTCATCGCCAAGGAAGCCGCCCCCGGGACCGGCATCCAGCCAGATGCGTTCTGGGCCGGCGTCGCCGCTCTCATCAAGGACCTGGGCCCGAAGAACCGCGAACTGCTCAAGGTGCGCGATACGCTGCAGGCCAAGATCGATGCCTGGCATCTGGCCAACAAGGGCGCCTTCGACATGAACGCCTATACGGCGTTCCTCAAGGAAATCGGCTACCTCCTCCCGGAGCCCGCGACCAAGCAGGTCGAGACTGCCAATGTCGATATCGAGATCGGCCAGATCTGCGGCCCGCAGCTCGTGGTACCGCTCACCAATGCGCGCTACGCGCTGAATGCCGCAAATGCGCGCTGGGGCAGCCTCTACGATGCCTTCTACGGCACCGATGCAATCCCGCATGATCCGTCTGAAGGTGGCAAAGGCTACAATAAGGCACGCGGCGACAAAGTCATCGCGAAGGCAAAAGCCTTCCTCGATCAGGCCGCGCCGCTCGCCACCGGCAGCCACACCGATGTCACGGCCTACAGCATCATTGCGGGCCAGCTCTCGGCCAAGCTAAAGAGCGGCAACCTCACCGCGCTGAAGAACGAATCCCAGCTCGCTGGATATCTCGGCGAGCTCGCCACCCCGACCTCGATCCTGCTGGTCAATAACGGCCTGCATATCGAAGTGAAGATCGATCGAACCAACACCATTGGCAAGGACGACTCCGCTGGTGTTGCCGACATGATCATGGAGTCGGCCGTCTCGACCATTCTCGACATGGAAGACAGCGTCGCCACCGTGGACGCCGACGACAAGGTGCTGGTCTATCGCAACACGCTGGGCCTGATGAACGGCACGCTCTCGGCCGATTTCGAAAAGGGCGGCAAGACGCTGAAGCGCGCACTCAATGAAGACCGTGTCTACAAGACGATCAACGGCAAGAACCTGACCCTGCATGGCCGCAGCCTGATGCTGATGCGCAATGTCGGTCATCACATGTTCACGGACGCCGTGCTCGACAGTACTGGCGAGGAAATTCCCGAGGGCCTGCTCGACGCTGCCGTTGCAGGCCTGATCGCGATCCACGATCTCAAGAGCAAAGGCCCGATCCGCAACAGCCGCACCGGCTCGATCTATATCGTCAAGCCGAAGATGCATGGCCCCGATGAAGTGGCGTTGACCTGCGAAATCTTTGCGCACGTCGAGAAGCTGCTGTCGCTGCCCGAGAACACCATGAAGGTCGGCATCATGGATGAGGAACGCCGCACCACGGTGAACCTCAAGGCCTGTATCCAGAATGCATCCAAGCGCATCATGTTCATCAACACCGGCTTCCTCGACCGCACCGGCGACGAGATCCACACGTCGATGGAAGCGGGTCCGATGATCCGCAAGAACGACATGAAGGCGACGCCGTGGATCAAGGCTTATGAAGAGTGGAATGTCGATGTCGGCCTGATCGATGGCCTGCCGGGCCATGCCCAGATCGGCAAGGGCATGTGGGCCGCGCCCGACAAGATGGCGGACATGCTCACGCAGAAGCTCGGCCATCCGCAGGCGGGCGCCACCACCGCATGGGTGCCCTCGCCCACCGCGGCGACGCTGCATGCGTTGCACTATCATCAGATCGATGTCGCCACGCGCCAGAAGGATCTCGCCAAGGGCGGGCCGCGCGGCAAGCTCACCGACATCCTCACCATTCCGGTGTCGCAGTCGAACTGGGCGCCGGATGATGTGAAGCAGGAGATCGACAACAACTGCCAGGGTATCCTCGGCTATGTCGTACGCTGGATCGACCAGGGCGTCGGCTGTTCCAAGGTGCCGGACATTCATGGCGTCGGCCTGATGGAAGATCGGGCCACGCTGCGCATCTCCGCCCAGCACCTTGCCAACTGGCTGCATCAGGGCGTCATTACCAGGGATCAGGTGATGGAATCGCTGAAGCGCATGGCTGTGGTGGTGGACGAGCAGAACAAGGGCGACGCGCTGTATCAGAACATGGCGCCCTCGTTCGACGGCGTCGCCTTCAAGGCCGCCTGCGACCTGATCTTCGAGGGACGCACACAGCCGAACGGCTATACTGAATACATCCTCACGGCGCGCCGCCGCGAGGCGAAGGCGCTGGCTTGATACACTCTCTGTCGTCATGGCCGGGACAAGCCCGGCCATGACGAATGAGAGAATGTCCATCGCATCGGCTGCAAGCAAAAAAGCCCCGGCAAACCGCCGGGGCTTTTTTGTTAGTTCATCTCGCTAGAAAACCGCGATGTACTTCAGCAACGAGATCACACCGAGAATGATCACGACGACGCGGCAAATCTGCTTCGCGCGGCCGTCGATCGGCAACAGATTGATCAAGTACAGAATGAGAATGACGACGAGAAAAGTGATCAAGACGCCGACGAGCATGTGCGTATCCCCCCAGACTCAATGGAAATGAATAGCAGCCCCGGCCATCGCCGCAGCTGCTCAACAGTGATCCAACGTGGGCGAGAGCATTGGGTTCCCGGACCGGAACAAAAGAACCTCGCCAAACTAGGCACGCAAGCTGGCTCTCAGGTCACCGACGATCACGTAGAATCCGCGCCACAGCGGAGTGCCGAACCCGTGCGGAGAAGCAGAACCGATCAATCGCCGGGCATCGTCCTTCGCCGTGCCGCAAGAACGCTTACGCACCAACCACCTAAAGTAGCCGCATTCGAACCTATTTCATGATACGTGTGCAATCGGAAATATTTACCATTTGAAGCCTTACTAAATCAAATATTTGGGGGATTCATGATGTTCAATCGATTGACCGTTTCCGCATTGCTTCAATCTGTCATCGTGGTCATGGCGCTCTGTGTGGTCGCCGTTCTGGCAACGACAGCCTGGGACTCCTACGGGCGGCTACGTTCAGCCAGCCGCATCTCGGTAATTGCGGACGCCTCCGCGAATGCCTTCAAGGCGATGCACAATCTGCGCACCGACCGTGCATCGACGAACCGAAACCTGAACAACGAGACAGTCATTCAGCCGGACGGAGAAAAATATCTCCGCTCCATTCGCGATTCCGAGATGCCGGCGATGCGAGCAGCGGCTGACCTCATTGCCACCATCGAATTCGCCGATCAAAAGACGCTGCACCCGACGCTGGTCCAGCTGGTCGACAAGTTGACCGCTCTGCAAACCGAATCCTGGGACGCGATGAGCAAGCCGAAGGCGTCGCGCCGTGCAGCCCTCGGCAAGGAGTATATGGAGACCACGCAAGCTCTGCTTGAAACACTGGAAAAGGTGTCGGCCCAGCTCGCCGCCGCGGTGAACCACAACGATCCCATGATCGATCAATTACTGTCGATCAAACAGGCGGCCTGGCTGTTGCGCAACACCGCCGGCGAAGGATCCCTCCTCGTCGCGAACGGCCTTGCTGTCGGGCGCGCCACACCTGAGAATAAGCTCGCCTACACCAAGTTTGTTGGCGGCATCGACGCTGCCTGGAATGCGCTGGAATTGTCCGCGTCTGGAATGCAGCTGCCGCCCAACCTGGCTGCAACCATGGCTGCTGCGAAGGTGGCTTATTTCGACCCGCAATATATGGCTCTTCGTGACCGTGTCATGAATGCACTCGTGAGCGGCGAAAAGCCCGAAATCACCGCGAGCGAATGGACTCCAATCACCGTTGATCGCATGGCCAGTGCGGTTACAGTCGCCGAACGAGCGCTGAATGAAGCAAAAAGCCACACCTTGACGCAGTGGACTGCCGCGCAGCACGCGTTGATCCTGCAACTGGCGCTGCTCGCAGCCGCGCTCGGCATAGCATTCGGCAGCATGGTTGCCGTCACCCGCCGCGTCATCACCCCGCTGCACACCATTCGCGATGCGATGCTGAAAGTCGCCGCAGGCGATCTCGTCGTCGATGCCGGCTATTCCGAACGGAAAGACGAAATCGGCGCGCTCGCCGGCGCTCTGGAGACCTTCAAGCAACAGGCCAAGGAGAAAGCACAGATCGAACAGCAGGAGCGCAATCGCAACGCCGACGCGACCCAGCGGCAGCAGGCCATCGAACAGCACATCGGGACCTTCGAGGTCCAGATGCGCGATGCGCTCAACGCGCTCGGCAACGCGTCCGATCAGATGAACACCACATCGGATGGCATGGCGGTCGTATCCAGCCAGACCAATGCCCGCGTGCAGGTCGCAGCAAAAGCTTCGGGCGAAGCCTCCCTGAACGTGCAGAATGTCGCCTCGGCCGCCGAACAGCTGAGCTCGTCGATCAACGATATCAGCCGGCAGGCCGCGCACGCCGCGGGAATCGCCAGTCGCGCCGTCAATCAGGCGCAGGAAACCGACGGCACCGTCCAAGGCCTCGCCAAGACCGCCAACCGGATCGGCGAGGTGGTCGGGTTGATCAACGATATCGCCTCGCAGACCAACCTGCTAGCGCTCAACGCCACTATCGAAGCCGCGCGCGCTGGCGAGGCCGGACGCGGCTTTGCGGTCGTCGCGTCGGAAGTGAAGTCACTGGCCAGCCAGACCGCCAAGGCAACCGACGATATTTCCGAGCAGATCGCAGATATCCAGAAGGTCGCCAATGAGGCCATCGAGGCAATCAAGTCGATCGGCGGCATCATCGGCGAAGTCAATGAAGTAGCAACCGCCATCGCCGCAGCCGTCGAAGAACAGGGAGCCGCGACACAAGAGATCACCCGAAGTACGCAGCAGGCCGCCGATGGCACCCGCAATGTGTCGGACAACATCGCTGGTGTGAGCGCCGATGCGGACGCCGCTGGCGCTGCCGCGCAGGATGTGAAGGTAGCCTCGGAAACGCTAGCCACGCAGACGCGCCAGCTCGGCACTCAGGTGACGGACTTCCTCGGCAAGATCCGGGCTGCCTAGGCAGGCCTCATCAGTCACGTCATCGAGCCCTGACAAGTATCAAAAGCCCCGGCATTGTCGGGGCTTTTTTTGTTGAAGCAGCGCCGGGCACGACAATCTTCTACCTTAAGTGGCGATATTAGAAAAGAATTTATCAGAACGAGCATGAGCGTGAATATTTACCAATTGCAGCCTTAAATACCAAAATATTTTTTGGGGGATTCATTGTGCTTCATCGATTGACCGTTTCCGCATTGCTCAAGTCCGTGATCGCCATCATGGCGGTCTGTGTCGTCACATTCCTCGTTCTCAGCGCGTGGGAATCATATGGGCGCCTCAACGTCGCGGGGCGCATGTCGACGATCGCCGAGGCATCCGGCCATGTGTTCAAGGCAATGCACAATCTGCGCACCGACCGGTCCACGACGTTCCGCACGTTGAACGCCGATGTCGTGATCCAGCCCGATACCGAGGCCTATCTGCGCCGTATCCGCGGCGCTGAAATGCCGGCAATGAAAGCAGCAGGAGAATTGCTGGTCACCGCCGACTTCCCCGGCAAGGCAACGCTGGTGCCCGAGTTTAACCGGCTGATGCAGGCCTTGATCGCGCTGCAGACAGAATCCTGGGACCAGATGAGCAAGCCGAAGGCCTCGCGCCGCGCCGGCCTTGCCAAGGAATTCCAGGACAATGTCGATTCCGTTCTGGCCATGCTTGAAAAAGTCTCGTCAGCCCTCACCGCCGCCGTAACCCACAACGATCCGGTGATCGATCAATTGCTGTCGATCAAGCAGATGGCCTGGCTGATGCGCAACACATCGGGCGACGCCTCCGTCATTGTGTCGAACGCGCTCGCGGTCAACAAGATCTCGCCGGAGCTGCAGCGAAGCTATGTGAAGCTGACGGGCGGCATCGAAACTGGATGGAATGCGCTGGACATCGCATCGTCGGGAACTGAACTGCCGCAAGGTCTCATCACGGCCCTTGCCGCAGCGAAAGCATCCTATTTCGATCCTCAATACTTGGCACTGCGCGACCGCCTGATTCAGGCTGTCGCAACCGGCGAGAAGCCCGAAATGCCGGCGACGGCCTGGACACCGCTCACCGTCGACAAGATGAGCACAGCCGTGGTCGTAGCCGAACGCGCGCTGGACGAGGCCAAGAACCACAGCCTTGTGCAGTGGTCTGCTGCGCAACGCTCATTGATCCTGCAACTGGTGCTACTGGGGGCCGCCATCATGCTCGTCGTTGGCGCCATAGTCACTATCACGCGCCGTGTCACCACGCCGCTGCTCACCATCCGCGACGCGATGCTGAAAGTGGCGGGCGGCGATCTCACCGTCGATGCCGGCTATGCCGATCGCCAGGATGAAATCGGCGGGCTGGCCGGTGCGCTGGAGACCTTCAAAAAGCAGGCGATGGAAAAAGCCGAGATCGAGGCGCAGGAACGCCATCGCAATGCCAATGCGAGCCAGCGCCAGCAGGCCGTCGAGCAGTATATCGGCATGTTCGAGATCCAGATGCGCGACACGCTGGGCGCCCTTGGCAGCGCCTCTGACCAAATGAATACGACATCTGACGGCATGGCCACTGTGTCCAGCCAGACCAATGCCCGCGTGCAAGATGCTGCGCGCGCCTCCGGCGAAGCCTCAGCGAATGTGCAGAACGTTGCCGCTGCGGCGGAGGAGCTGAGTGCCTCGATCAACGACATCAGCCGCCAAGCATCGCATGCGGCCGGCATCGCCAGCCGCGCCGTCAGCCAGGCACAGCAGACCGACAATACCGTTCAGGGCCTCGCCCAGACAGCGAACCGGATCGGCGAAGTCGTCGGGCTGATCAACGACATCGCCTCGCAGACCAACCTGCTAGCACTCAATGCCACCATCGAAGCTGCGCGCGCCGGCGATGCGGGACGGGGCTTTGCGGTCGTTGCGTCCGAAGTGAAGTCGCTGGCCAGCCAGACGGCCAAGGCGACCGAGGATATTTCCGAACAGATCGCGGATATCCAGAAGGTCGCCAATGAGGCTATCGAAGCCATCAAGTCGATCGGCGGCATTATCGGCGAAGTGAATGAAGTTGCCACCGCGATTGCGGCTGCAGTCGAAGAACAGGGCGCAGCGACGCAGGAAATTACCCGCAGCACCCAACAGGCGGCCGATGGCACCCGCAACGTGTCCGACAATATCAGCGGAGTCAGTGCTGATGCCGACGCAGCCGGTGCAGCCGCTCAGGATGTGAAGGTGGCATCAGAGACCCTGGCGACGCAGACACGCCAACTCGGCACTCAGGTGACGGACTTCCTCGGCAAGATCCGTGCGGCTTAAGCGCAATCGATGACTTGGCGCGGATTATTCCCGCGCCACGACCGGCATGCGCTCATACTTCGCCTGCACCGATGGCGAGACTGGCGACATCTGCAGCGACGCGCCGCGCTTGTCAGCGCCGCGGCCTGTGACCATCAGCCCATCGGCACCGGCGACGATATCACCCTTGCGCAGTGTTGGATCGTTCTCGAGTTTCACCGGCGCCAGACCGATCTGGTCCTTACCGTTACAGGTGCAACCGGCCACCAGTTCGGTGCGGTACTTGAATGCATTCGGCAGCTCGGAATAGGGCTTGCCGCTCTCGGTCGCAGCCGTGTCGATACTGCTGCCATAAACAACCTTGGTATCGCTCGCCGGACAGAAATTATTGCACGACGCCGCGCGGCTCTGACTGTCGGTCGCTGATATCGGGAAGTAACGCCCATCGCACGTGCGCACGCAAAAAGCCTGACGCCCGCCGCTTGCTGCGCGAGGGCGCTGCTCCTGTACCGGCGGACCTTCATTGACGAAAGGGAGCGAGATATCCGGGCCACGACCACGCGCCATCCCGCCGAACAATGCCGAGAAGAAATCCTGTGCCTGCGCTGGGGCGGCACCGAGCATGACAATCGCCGTAACCGCGCCGAGAGCCATCCGTTGTCCTGGAAATCGGGTCATGGGGCCTCCAACGCGGCATCAAAGCAGAATGATCGACTCTCAGTAGAGCGACGACGCGGAAAGGTTCATCGCCTGACGGCCCGGAGCCTGCTGCACGCCGGCAGGGCGAACCGAGATCGATGTGACGCTGCGCGGCGCCGGAGCCGTGCGCGCCTCATAGTGTGGGGCAACGGACTTCGGCAGCACCACAACCCTGGTCCCAACGCTGACGCGACTGAAAAGGTCCTGCACATCTTCATTGGTCAGGCGGATACAACCCGACGACACGAACTTGCCGATGGTTGACGGATCATTGGTGCCATGGATGCGATAAGCGCTGGAGCCGAGATACATCGCGCGGGCACCGAGCGGGTTGCCGGGGCCGCCAGCCATGAAGCGCGGCAGATAGGGCTGGCGCGCAATCATTTCCTGCGGCGGATGCCAATCCGGCCATTCCGCCTTGCGCGTGACAGTCTGCGTTCCGGACCAGGTGAATCCTTCGCGGCCAACACCGACGCCGTAGCGAATCGCGCGGTTGTTGCCGAGCACATAATAAAGCTGGGTATTGCCGGTATCGATGATCACTGTGCCCGGCGCTTCGCGGGTCATATAGCCGACTTCAGCGCGGCGCAGGCGCTCGGGGAGAGCGGCATCCATATTTTCCCGCACCCGCGGTGCAGCCATCACGTCGTCGTCCGGTGGAAACGCGCTTTGCGCAGCCGGTGCATAGTTCATCACCTGCGCCGATGCGCTGGAGATGAACGGCGGAGCAACGATCAGAGTGGCTGCAACAACGAGCGCGCTTGTGAGACGCAGCGACAGCTTGCGGTTTCCAGATGATGCCTGTGACATGTGACTGCCCCGCTTGGCGACGCGTCATCGTCGTGATGACCGCAACCAACTGCGCCGAAGCCTCACGGTTCCCTCCCCGCGGGCGTTCACCGAATGATTTGTCAACCAAGGAACCATCACGAAATCGCGACGGAACTTTTGCGGTATGCTCGTGTTGTAAAGCCCGATCGCATGTCAGCGATCTGACGCGCGAACGCGGTCTGCGCGACCAAATGGCGGCATGTCGGGACAGCTCATGAGTGAAGTCCGCGCTCTCCCCGAAAAGCCTGCAGGCACGCCGGTGCCCGAGAGCAAGATCGAGCAGCCGCCGGTGTTCCGTCGTGCCGAAGTGGTTGCTTTCACGCTGGTATCGATGCTGGTGATCACCGTGATTACGGTGCTCTATGTCGCCAAGGCATTCTTCCTGCCAATCGTGACAGCCTTCATCATTGGCACCATGTTGTCGCCCGCAGCGAGCTTTCTCGAAAAGCGCCGCATTCCGCGATCCGTCTCCGCAGTCCTGATCGTTATCTTGGTCTGCGCCGGGCTCGCCTTCATCGTGGGGCTTATTTCGTCCCCGCTGATGGAATGGACGACGCGGCTCCCCGAACTAGGTTCGCTGCTCAAGAACAAGCTGCATGTCTTCGACCGACCGCTGGCGCTCTGGCACCAGATACAGAGCATGTTCAGCAGCGCCGAAACGCTTGCGACAACAAAGTTCGAATTGCCCAAGATCGACTGGGTGCAGCCAACCGTCGAATTCCTGTCGCCAACCTTCACCGAATTCCTGCTGTTCTTCGCCACGCTGGTGCTGTTCATCGCAAGCTGGAAAGACCTGCGCCGCGCGCTGGTGATGAACTTCGCCGATCACGAATGGCGGCTGCGGACGCTGCGCATTCTCAATGCGATAGAGACTAGCCTTGGCGAATATCTGTTGATGGTCACTATGATCAATTTCGGAGTCGGCATTGCCACCGGCGTGATCTGCGCGGCCACCGGCATGCCCAACCCGGCCGGCCTCGGCGCGCTGGCAGCCACGCTCAACTTCTTCCCGATCATCGGCCCCGTCGCCATGTTCGTCATCCTGGTCGCGGTAGGTATCATTTCGTCGGAGACGATCGCAGCGGGCATGATCGCGCCGCTGCTGTTCGTCGGCCTCACCTTCATGGAAGGCCACTTCATCACGCCCACGATCATCGGACGCAAATTGCAACTCAACGCGCTGGCGGTGTTCATCGGGTTGGCGTTCTGGACCTGGCTCTGGGGCCCGATGGGCGGCTTCCTGGCGGCGCCGATCCTGATCGTCGGGCTGATCCTGAAAGAGCATTTGATGCCGATCAATTCGCCGCAGTTGCCGCCGGATTAATCCAGCTCTACTGATGGAACCTACGGTCTAACCGGGCGTTTCTGCATTGGATTTTCAGTATCAGGGGAGCTTCGCATGGCGGATATCGATGGCCTGGATGAACTCAAGAAACTGACCGACAAAGCAACCTATAGCCGCCTTCAGAAGGATCTCACCGCCGTGAAAAACGATGTTGCCGCCCTGACCGAACAGATCACCGACGCGCTTAATGCCTTTACCGGCCAAGCTACTAAACAAGCCCGCCGCGGCGTCAAGCAAGCCCGTGCCGACGCCGAAGACATGATGTCCGACATGCGGGAGCGCGGCAGCGCGGCCTATGATGCTGCGCATGACGCAGCCTATTCACTGGAGGAAACGCTGGAAGACAGCATTACCCAGCGGCCACTGGCCGCCGTCGGACTGGCGCTCGGCTTAGGCGTGCTGATCGGGATGGCCTGGCGCCGCTGAGCACATGCGCAGAGTTGAGATGTGATGACTGGCGGTGCCCGAGGGTGCCGTCAGTTTTCTTTGTATTTTAGAGTTCGGGTTCGGGGGCTTCCATGCTGAAGAGTATCATCGACGATCTGAAGAACAGCACAGGCAACAGCCTGCGCATGACTTCACTCATGGCGCTGGCTGGTGTTGCTGGCTTTGTGGCACTGTGCTTCCTGTGTGCGGCGGCTTTCATCACGGTGATGCAGCGCTACGGCGTCATTGAGGCCTGCCTCACCATCGCCGGCATCTTTTTGGTCATCGCGGCGATCTTCGCACAGATCTATGCGACCAAGCAGAAGCAGGCCCGCGAACGCGCAGCAGCCGCGGCGCGCGCAGCGGCCAGAGCTGCTGCGAATGCGCCGCTGATCGATCCGATGCTAGTGGCGACCGGCATTCAGATCGCGCGCACGCTCGGCCTCAAGAAGGTTATTCCGCTGCTAGCGCTGGTCGGCGTCGCACTTGGCTATATGGCCAATCGCAGCAGCGCTGCGGCAGATGATGATACGAACGAGACCGGCGACCCCGATGAGGTCGCCGACGATTGATTTAAATTGTCAGCGTGAAGATCAGGTCACACAGCGACCCGGCTGCAGCATCTTTGCCATCTCGCTGAGCACACTCACAGGCGGTTCGCAGCCCACCGCCGCACGCTGCGGTTTGGCATTCATGGGGAGGGGCCGGATATTGACGGCTTCATTCTTGGTTGGAGCCACCACGGGCGCGACGCCCATCCGCAGAAGGACGGACGTATCCGACAGCCCCTGAACGCGGAACGAGAGAGTCTGGCTCTGCTCGTTCTGTGTGGTAATTAGTGATGCCCGGTCGCCCTTGGCAGCCCGGTTAACGCCGGTGGACGCAGCCTTGTCTGAATCGGTCAGCGTGCCCCGCAGATCATTGCCGGAAGCATACTGGATGGCGCCGAACATGGTCGCTCCAGCGACCATTCCCAAGACCAAGCTGGATACCTTTGACATGTGAGCCTCGCCTGCCCTGCACCGCGTCGTTGCGTGGCGCTCACAATAGGAACGTGCGTCAAGGCTCGAGGTTCAAGAACGGCGATCACTTAACCGTGTGTTAAATAATTTGACGCCCGCGGGAACGCTTTTCACCCTCGCGCGTCTTCCCGGAAGCCGGTCGTCCCCTGCCCCAATTGACCGGCGACGCGGGGTGGAGCTGTGGTGATGCCAGCTGCACCCCGCATTCTTTTGAGGGATAGGTAAGGCTCTCTCACCCTTCGAAAGAATCGCGGGTAAAGGTATTTGCCTGCCCGCGATGCTCGGTTCATAGAGTTATCTGCTCGGCTTACTTCTTGCTCATCACCATTGGGCATGCACTCGCCGAGAGCGGCGAGAACGCGTCTTCGCCCTTCACCGTGGCGAGGATTCTGAACACGTCATAGCTATCGGTGACCTCGGAAGGCTTCTTGACCTCGGCGAGATACATGTCGTGGACCATCAGATTGTCCGGACGCAGCTTGCCGTTGCGCAGAAAGGCATCGTCAAAGGTACGCCCCTGCAGATCCTTGACCACAGCGGCAGGATCCTTGGTATTCGCGGCCTCCACCGACTTGATGTAGTTCAGCGTCGAGGAATAGACACCGGCCTGCATCATGCTCGGCGGCTTGCCCATCTTGGCAGCGTAGCGCTTGGAGAATGCACGCGTGCGGTCGTCCATGTTCCAGTAGAAGCCGGACGTCACCAGCAGGCCTTGCGCGCTCTTCAATCCAACGCTGCGGATGTCATTCACGTCGATCAAGAGCGCAATCATCTTCTGATCACCGCCCATCAAACCGAACTCTTCTGCCTGCTTGATGGCGTTCTGCGTGTCACTGCCGGCATTGGCGATGGCGATGACCTTGGCGCCCGACGACTTGGCCGTCAGAAGCTGCGAGGAGAAATCCGCGGTGTTGATCGGATGCGGCGCACGGCCAAGCGCCTTGCCGCCGCCCTTCACGGCAACTTCCGTCACGTCACGCTCGAGTGCCTGGCCAAAGGCATAGTCCGCAACAACGAAGAACCATGTGTCGCCACCGCGCTGAAGCATCGCCTTGCCGGCGACATTGGCCAGCGCGTAAGTATTGTAGGTCCACTGAATGAAGTTCGGCGAACAGAACTTGCCGCTGAGATCCGCCGAACCGCCCGCCGACGTGATAAACATCTTGTTGCGATCCTTGGCGAAGGTCTGCACGGCGATGCAAACAGACGACACCGGCACGTCCAGAATGACGTCGACACCTTCCTGATCATACCACTGGCGCGCAATATTGCCGCCGACATCGGGCTTGTTGAGATGGTCGGCCTGGATCAGCTCTATCGCCTTGCCAAGCACCTTGCCGCCGCATTCCTCGATCGCGAGCTGCGCTGCCGCTACCGAGCCCTGCCCGCCATTGTCAGCGAACAGACCCGTCATGTCGGACAGCACACCAAACTTCAGTGGAGTATCCGCAGCGGCACGAACGATCGCCGGAGAAAAAACTGCAGCGCTGACGCCAGTTGCACCGAGGCCAGCTAGGAATGTACGTCGCTTCATCAATAGTCCTCCCGTTTTTGGTTTTTTGGTATGAAAGTATCGTCGTCCTATTGTGACGAAGATCATGGTGAGCCGGATGACGCTCCTTTGGCCGGCAGCTCGAATTCAAGCAGCGCAGAGCTGAATGATTTCCCGTGCGTATCCAGCGCGAGCGATCGCACAACACCGCCACCGAGCGCGCCCGTCAGCACGAAGTTTAGCGCGCCGAGCGCCGGCAATTCATAGCGCGTGACGGTGCCGGTGATGGTGTCGCCGAAATGGTCCGCGACGCAATCGGCGGTCACATGCTCGGCCAGAAACACGAAGTCCCCCATATCGAAAGCGATGACAGAAATGTTGGACGTGTCGCCCTTGTCGCCGCTGCGTGAATGCGCGATCTCACGGAGTTTCATGGTCAGGCCTCCATGAATGTGACTGATGACGTCACGACAGTTTCAGGCAGCAAAGCCGAAGCGACGCCGACGATTTCGCGCGCCGATTTCCAGGCCCCGCCGCCACCGGCAGGCCCGTTGGTGTAGAGCGTCTCGACCTCATTGCCGATCTTCACGGCCTCTGCGAGAGAGTCTGTGCGCCCCGCGACGCGGATGCGGACTTCATAGGGATCGTGGCCTTCGGGCAGGGTGTCACCATGCAGCGCATTGACGCCGATCAGGTCGAACCGGCTCTCCGTCATCTTCACGCCGGTGAGCGTGAGGCGTTCGCGCACAATCTCAAGCGCCAGACGCCCCCGCGCCACGGCATTGGCACCAGCATAGGAGATCTCGCCCTCACCGATATAGCTGTCGAGATAGCCGACAGACGTCTTCAGCAAGCCCGTCTTCGGCGCTCCGCTTCCACCTGTGACATGGATGCGATCCGGTCCGACCTCCTCGACACGCACCTGCGAAAAATCGGCAACCACATCCGGCTGGTAATAGCGGGTCGGATCATGAATTTCGTAGAGCAACTGCTCCGCCACCGTCGCGCGCGTGATCTGGCCGCCCGAACCCGCAACCTTGGTGACGACGAGATCGCCGTCTTCGCGCACCTCGCCGATCGGAAAGCCAAGTCGCGCGAGACCCTGCACATCCTTCACGCCGGGATCGGCGAAATAGCCGCCGGTGATCTGGCCAGCACATTCCAGGAGATGGCCGACCATGGTGCCTTTGCCAAGCAGCTCCCAGTCATCCATCGCCCAGCCGAATTCATGAACCAACGGCCCGAGAAACAGCGCCGGATCGGCCGCACGGCCGGTGATGACGACGTCGGCGCCACCGGCGAGCGCTTCGGCGATAGGAGCTGCGCCAGTATAGGCATTAGCAGAGATCACGCGGTTGCCGAGCGCTTTCACGGAGCCACCTTCGTCCAGCGCGACATCGGACGCGCGCGCCTGTTCCAGCACATCGTCGCCCGTTACTGCCGCAACCTTAAGACCGGGCAGACCGAGCGCCCTGGCGATGTCACGCGTCGCCTGCGCCGCCGCGACGGGATTCGCCGCGCCCATATTGGTGACGATCTTGACGCCATTCTTTCGACAGATCGGGAGCACCGCCTTCATGCGGTCGGCGAGCAGCGGATCGAAGCCGCCCTGCGGATCCTTCAAGCGGTCTTGTTGGGCTAGCGCGATGGTGCGTTCGGCAAGGCACTCGAAGACGAGATAATCGAGGTTGCCGCTTTCGGCGAGTTCGATTGCCGGTTCGATCCGGTCACCCGAATAGCCGGCACCAGCTCCGATCCTGATGGTGCGCACGAGCAGTTCTCCCTGGATCAAACCTGCCTGCAGTCACATCGCGAATAACGCGATCGCCGCATGCCCATCTCCCGATCGCTTTTTGACGGACACGCCACAGGCCCGAGCAGGTGATCACGCGCATGTCGCTTTCGGGCATTGAAGCCAGAAGCTTCTCTCTATTCAATTGAATTAATTCTATCCCATTGATAGAAGTTCTCTATGGATGTGAATCTCCGGCAGATCCGGTCTTTCGTCGTCGTCGCCCAAACTGGCAGCTTCACCCGCGCCGCGGAGTTGCTGCATCTGGCGCAGCCGACGCTGACGGTTCAGATCAGGCGCCTCGAAGAAACCCTTGAGGTGAAACTGTTCGATCGCAACACCCGCTCCGTCGAACTGACGCGGGTCGGCCGCGAACTGCTGCCGGTGTTTCAGCGCATGATCCGCGATCTCGATGCCGTCGTCGTGGATACTCGCGATATCGCGGCCAAGCGCCGGGGCATCGTCCGGATCGCGGCGCTTCCCTCAGTCGCCGCAGGTGCCCTGCCCGAGGCCATCAAGTCGTTTCGCGAGTTGCAGCCCGGCACATCTTTCGTCCTGAAGGACGTGATCGCCAACCGCGTCCTTGACCTCGTCCGCTCAGAAGAGGTCGATCTCGGCATCATGGGCGGCAGCGTCACCGGCCACGACGTGGAAGTGCTGCTCGAAGTGCGCGACCGCATGCATGTGGTGTTTCCGGCGAAGCACCCGATCGGCGGCATCCGCAAGGTCACCATCGACGATCTGATGAAATATCCGCTGGTGCTGATGGATCCCGCGACCAGCGTCCGCGCGGTCGTCGACAGCGCCTTCCTGACCGCGGGACACGTCGCGCAGCCGACCTGCGAGGCGACCTATATGATGACGGCCATCGCCATGGTGCGCGCCGGGCTGGGCATCACCATCCTGCCAGGCTCCGCACGCGAAATCGGCGCGGAGCCGGACCTGCGCTCGCGGCAGATCGACGTCGCGGATTTCTCGCGGGCCATCACCATCATCAAGAAGGCCGGCCGCACGCTGCCGCCGATCAGTGAAGCCTTTGGCGATCACCTCGCCAAGTCAATTGGCGCGCAGCCGTTATTCGCGCGCCGCTGATACCCGCGATTACTTCATCGCGTCATAGACTGCGAAGCTGTAGGCACCTTCCGGCTTCTTGGTAATCACGGGATCCGAACCGCCAGACATCAGCGTCGCAACCGTGCGATCATAGTCCTTGACGTCGAGCTTGCCATTGGCATCGCCGAGCAACTTGCTGACCTCGGTCATCATGCGCTTCTGGTCTTTGGCAGTCTTGGCGCCCGTGGAGTCGCCAGCCAGGATGATCTTCACGGCTTCGTCCGGATTAGCCTTGGCATAGTCCCAGCCCTTCATCGACGCCTTCACGAACTTCGCCATCTTGGCGACGAAGGCGGGATCCTTGAGGTTCTTGTCGAGCACCCAGAGACCATCCTCTAGCGTGGCGACGCCTTCGTCCTCATATTTGAACACGGTGAGCTGGCTCGGCTTGTAGCCGCCGTCGATCACCTGCCAGTATTCGTTATAGGCCATGGTCGACACGCAATCGGCCTGCTTTTGCAGCAGCGGATCGACATTGAAGCCTTGCTTGATGATCTTCACCCCGGCCGGCGAACCGTCGGTCTTGTAGCCCAGCTTCGACATCCAGGAGAGGAACGGATATTCGTTGCCACCATACCAGACGCCGGTGACCTTGCCCTTCAGATCGGTCGGCTTCTTGATGCCGGTCTCGGCGCGGCAGGTGAGTTCGAGCCCGGACTTCTTGAAGGTCTGCGAAATATTCACCAGCGGCACGCCCTTCTCGCGCGAGGCTAGCGCCGACGGCATCCAGTCCACCACCACATCGGCACCGCCGCCCGCGATCACTTGCGGTGGGGCGACATCGGGACCGCCCGGCTTGATCGTCACGTCGAGCCCGGCGTCCTTGTAGAAGCCCTTCTCCTTGGCGACGAAGTAGCCGGCGAACTGGGCCTGCGCGACCCATTTGAGCTGGATGGTGACCTTGTCCGCCGCTTGCGCGGAGCCGAGCGAGAGAGCCATCGCTGCGCCGAATGCCATGATCTTCTTCATGCTCAACTCCAGAATTGGCGAACCTGCCGAACTAGGTCCGCATCGATGGATGCCAAAACGTCGTCACGCGCTCGGCGAGCGCAACAAGTCCATAAAATGCCATTCCCGCGATCGCGGCCAGCGCGATCTCCGCCCACACCATATCGAGCGCCATACGCCCGGCTTCGGTGGAAATTCGAAAGCCGATGCCTTGTGTCGGCGTGCCGAAGAATTCCGCGACGATGGCACCGATCAGGGCCAGTGTGGCATTGATCTTCAGTGCATTGAAGATGAAAGGTAGAGCAGCGGGAAGATACAACTTGATGAGAGTCTGGGCATAGCTCGCGCCGTAAGAGCGCATCAGGTCACGCTCAATATCGCCGGCAGCTTGCAGACCGGCCAACGCATTCACCAGCATCGGGAAGAATGTCACCAGCGCCACGACCGCGGCCTTCGACGGCCAGTCGAAGCCGAACCACATGACCATGATCGGCGCGACGCCAACCAGCGGCAGCGCCGAGAAGAAGTTACCCAAGGGTAGCAGCCCGCGGCCGAGAAATTCAAAGCGATGCGCGAGGATCGCCACCAGAAGCCCGGCGCCGCAGCCGATGGCATAGCCGATCAACACACCACGGATGAAGGTCTGCACGAAATCCGCGCCCAATATCGGCAGCGACGCGATGAATTTTGCAGCTGCCGCGCTCGGCGACGGCAGCAGCACCGGCGGCACGCCGGCGCCGCGCACCACGACCTCCCAGAGATAGAACACTGCCGCACCGAACAGCAGCGGAATGGCGAGATCGATGACCTTGCGAAAGGCGCTGTTGCGCGGCTTCAACCCGGCCAGCGCGACGACACAGATCCACGACGCCAGCCAGACGCCGATCACCACCATCCAGAAGCCTGACGCGGCATCGCCAGCAATCAAGGGATCGCGCAACAGCGTCAACGTCATGTCCGCCGTGATACCTGCCCCGACAAGGCCGATCACAATAGCAGGCAGGCCACGGAAGCCGGCAGCGAAAGCGAAGACCAGCACGATCACGCCGGTGAGCAGGAAGGTCAGCGGCCGCGCCATCAGTGCTGCGACGGGCGTGCCGGCCAGCGGCAGCGGCAGCATCAGCGTGATCAGGACGCAGACGGCCGACATGATGAAGCCGAGGCAGATCTGGCGGCGGTTCATGACCGCGCGCCCATCCGCTGCGCCACCTTGCGCTCGGCATAGCTGACGATGGCGATCAAACCAGAAGCCAAAACGGCTGCGGCAACCAGCGCCGACCAGATCTGGATGGTCTGGCCGTAATAGGAGCCGGCCAGCAGGCGTGCACCGATGCCGGCTTCCGCGCCGGTCGGCAATTCCGCGACGATGGCGCCGATCAGCGAAATGGTGATGGCGACCTTGAGGCTGGCAAAGAGATAGGGCACCGCCGAGGGCCAGCGCAGTTTCGACAGCACCTGCCTAGATGTCGCCGACCATGTCCGCATCAGATCCATCTGCATCGGATCGGGCGAGGTGAAGCCTTTCACCATGCCGATGGTGATGGGGAAGAAGCTCAGATAGGCCGAGATAATCGATTTCGGCAGCAGGCCCTGTAGGCCGATGGCACCGAGCACCACAATGAAGATCGGCGCCAGCGCCAATATGGGCACCATCTGCGAGCAGATGATCCACGGCATCAGGCTGCGCTCCAGCACGCGGCTGTGCACGATGGCGAGCGCCAGCACGATGCCGAGCAGCGCGCCGAGCGCGAAGCCGAGCAGCGTCGCCGACAGCGTCACCATGGAATGATAGACGAGACTACGCGGCGCCGTCGGCGCATAGCCGAACACGCCGTCGATGAAAGCACCGACCACCTGATGCGGCGCCGGCAGCAGCGGCCGTTCCGCGCTCATGGTGCCTTCCAGCAATTCCATCGTCGTGTAAGGCGCTTCCTCGCGCTCGAAGCCGCCGCGCACAAGCGACAGGTTCATCAGCACGGCGCCGATGTACCAGACGACGATCAGCACCGCGACAATGGTCACCACCGGCGCGCTACGCTTGACCAGCGGATGCGTGCGCCATGCCGCACGCGCGACCGGCATCGTCTCTACCGTGCTACTCGTCATAGGAATGTCCGGCGCGCAGCCCGGTGCGCACGCGCTGCGCGATCGCCATGAATTCCGGCGTCTCGCGAATTTCCAGCGTGCGGTCGCGCCGGAAATTGCAGTCGATGATATCAGTGATACGGCCCGGCCGCGGCGACATCACCACGATCTTGGTGGAAAGAAACACCGCTTCGGGAATCGAATGCGTCACGAACAACACCGTCTTGCGGGTCTTGGCCCAGAGCTGCAGGAGCTGTTCATTGAGATGATCGCGTACGATCTCATCCAGTGCTCCGAACGGCTCGTCCATCAGCAACAATTCGGGATCGAACGACAGCGCACGTGCGATCGAGACCCGCTGCTGCATACCGCCGGAGAGCTGCCAGGGGAATTTCCGCTCGAAGCCGGTGAGATTGACCAGCGCCAGATAACGCGCCGCGCGCTGTTTCTGTTCGGTCGGCGAAAAGCCCATCAGCTCCAGCGGCAGCTTGAGATTGGCCTCGATGCTGCGCCAGGGAAACAGCGCCGGCGCCTGAAATACATAACCGTAATTGCGCCCGAGCCGCGCCTGCTCGGCGCTCATGCCATTCACAGTGACGTTCCCAGAGCTTGGCTGCTGCAGATCCGCGATCACACGCAGCAGCGTGGTCTTGCCGCAGCCGGAGGGACCGATGAAGGAGACGAACTCCCCACCACTGATTTGCAGATCGACATTGGATAGCGCTTCGACCTTGCCGTCGGCCGTATCGAAAGTGAGCGACACCTTGCTGACATCGACCGCAACGGGGCGTGTCACTGTGGATTGATAGATATGAGGTTCAGCGTCGGCAGTTGAGTTCATGCGCACCGGTTCGACCAGAAGGGTCACGCAGCCCCGCCAGCCCGTCAAAGCCTATGAGTTCTGCGGGACGTGGCAATTTGCCGCTTATCGAGGGATGATATCGGCATTGATCGCTGCATCAACACAATACTGTCAGCCCCCTCCTTCTGCCCGCTGATAGTTTGCGCAAGCGAAGAGGACTTATTGAGCAGGTATCATCCGGCGCGCTCTGGATGGCTTCTGGCCAAACGAAAGCGGCCGGGCACATGGCCCAGCCGCTTCGATGTCAATCAATACCAGCGAGATCAGGACGCCCGAAGTTAGGGCGCCTTGAAATCAGGATGCCTTGGCTGTCTTGTTCTTTGAGTTGCGCTGGAAGAACAGTGCCTGGCTGGCGACGGCCGAGACCATCGCGGGCTGGAACGGCTTCGAGATCAGGAAGGCCGGCTCCGGACGTTCGCCAGTCAGGAAACGCTCCGGATAGGCGGTGATGAAGACTACCGGCACTTCGAAGATGCGCAGCAACTCGTTCACCGCATCGAGACCCGAGCTGCCATCGGCGAGCTGGATATCGGCGAGGATCAGGCCGGGCTTCCTGTTCTTTGCGAGCGCAACCGCATCTGCATGGGTGCGTGCAACGCCGATGACGTTATGACCGAGATTCTTCACGAGGCTTTCGAGATCCATCGCGATGAAGGTCTCGTCCTCGATGATAAGAACGTCGGTGGCGATTTCGGCGGCCATTTCTCGGCCGGCCGTATCGGCCAGCGTACGCACTTCCGCCACATCAGCGTCGAGTACGAAGGCGACTTCCTCTTCCGAGAAGCCTTCGAGCGACAGCAACAGGAAGGCCTGTCGTGGCAGCGGGGTGATGTTGGAAATGCGCTTCTCGGAGGCGGCCTGCAGCGGCGCGACGTCCGGATTGTCGTTCAAGGCGACAGAGTTCCAAATCTGGGTGAACAGGCGAAACAAGCCGGCACGGGCTCCGTGTTGCTCGTCGAGCAACGACTGGTCCTGCAGCAACGCTTCCAGCATGGCGCCTACATAGGCATCGCCTGAGGCCTGGTTACCTGTGAGGGCGCGGGCATAGCGCCGCAACAGCGGCAAGTGTTCAGCTACGAGCTGTGATCGGGACATCCCCACTCCATCCTGTCTGGTCAAAGACGACTCTACGTCAAAGTCGAAGGGGTATTCGGATACAATCCGGCTCCCTCGTTGTGCTTGTTTACGCCCCAGCCAGACAAAAGTTCCATCGGGTCGGAACTTTCGGCCACGCTCCGCATTAGATCGCCGACAGACGCCGCAAAGGCTTCAAAAATCAAGAAAATTTCTCAAATTCCAGGGACATGTCTTCTGGGGAATGTGGAACGGGTCATGAAAGATGTGAAGCCAAAGGGCGGATTAAACGCCGAAATCCAGTCACGGATCGGGCATCAGTTGCGCGCCATGTACGACGATGTCGTGCGACAGGGCGTGCCGGACCGATTTGCGGAGCTGATCCGCAAGCTGGACGGGGCTGAAGCTCAAGCCCAGATCGCTGGCGATCCTGGCAAAAATGAAGGAGGGGAATAATGCCTCTCACAGACTCACTCCGCGACGACATTCTGGCGTCGGTGCCTAGCCTGCGCGCCTTCGCGATCTCGCTCTCCGGCAACGGCGACCGGGCCGATGACCTCGTTCAGGAAACGCTGTTGCGCGCTCTCGCCAATATCGACTCCTTCCAGGTCGGCTCGAATCTCCCTGCGTGGTTGTTCACCATTCTGCGCAACCTGTTCCGGTCGGACTATCGCAAGCGGCGGCGGGAAGTTGAGGATGCGGACGGTAGCTATGCCAAGACTCTGAAGACCCAGCCGGCACAAAACGCCCATCTGGAATTTGAGGAGTTTCGCGCGGCGCTTGAGAAGCTTCCGCAGGATCAGCGCGAAGCGCTTATTCTCGTCGGCGCATCGGGCTTCTCCTATGAGGACGCGGCCACGATCTGCGGCTGCGCCGTCGGCACCATCAAGAGCCGCGTCAACCGCGCGCGTTCGAAGCTCAGCGCTCTTCTCTATGTGGATGGCGCGGAAGACTTCGGCCCGGACGATACCGTCCGCGCAGTGATCGGCGGATCGGGCGGTTAGTTCGATCCGACAATTGAGGCAAGACAAGCGGTCACTTCGGTGACCGCTTTTTTTGTGCGAGTTGGTATGCGTGTATCAGCAGCGCGCCGACTCTTCCGCAATCGGGGCGAAGGAACCGCCACCATCTTTCTGCCACACAGAAAGTGCCCCTCGCGCTCACATCGCTGGGGATTTGTTGATGCACAGGCCATTAACGCCTCGCGACTGCTGTACGAGGACCAACCCGGGATGCCTGCCTTTCGACCACGAACAATCTCGCTTGCCGCCGCACTGAGCATCGCCTGCGCCGGCCATGCCCTCGCGCAGAAGCGATACGATCCCGGCGCATCCGACACCGAGATCAAGATCGGCAACATCATGCCCTATAGCGGGCCGGCTTCGGCCTATGGCATCGCGGGCATCATCGAGGCCGCTTATTTCCGGATGATCAACGATCAGGGCGGCATCAACGGCCGCAAGATCAATTTCATCAGCTATGACGATGCCTATAATCCGTCCAAGGCCGTCGAGCAGGCCCGCAAGCTGGTGGAATCGGACGAGGTGCTCGTGGTGTTTAACCCACTAGGCACACCGTCCAATGCGGCGATCCAAAAATATCTCAACATCAAGAAAGTGCCGCAACTGTTCGTCGCCGCCGGCGCGACCTATTTCGGAAATCACAAGGCTTTCCCGTGGACCATAGCGTGGCAGCCGCCCTATGAGAGCGAGGGCCGCATCTATGCGAAATATCTGCTGAACGAAAAGCCCGACGCGAAGATCGCGATGCTCTATCAGAACGACGACCTCGGCAAGGACGTGCTGAAGGGCCTGAAAGATGGTCTCGGCGACAAAGCTGGAGGCATGCTGATCGCCGCCGAAAGCTATGAGGTCACCGAGCCGACCATCGATAGCCACATCATCAATCTGAAAGCCTCTGGCGCCGATACGTTCATCAGCGTCACGACACCGAAGTCGGCGGTCCAGAGTATCCGCAAGGTGGCTGAACTCGGCTGGAAGCCGCTCTACATCCAGGGCTATGCCAGCGCGTCGATCAGTTCCGTGCTGAAACCGGCGGGACAGGAGATTTCGCAAGGCATCCTGTCGGCCTATTACGCCAAGGACGGCTCCGATCCGCAATGGGACACCGACCCCGGCATGCAGCGCTTCTACGCGTTTCTCGCCAAATACGCGCCGGACGCCCGCCGCAACGACATCTCCGTGGTCTATGGCTACGGCGCGGCGCAGACCATGGTGCAGGTTCTGCAGCAGGCGGGCGATAATCTCACCCGCGACAATGTGATGAAGCAAGCCGCCAGCCTGAAGGACTTCGCGCCGGACACGATGCTGCCAGGCGTCAAGCTCAATACCGCCGCCGATGATTTCTACCCGATCGAACAGTTGCAGATGATGCGCTTCAAGGGCGACAAATGGGAGTTATTTGGCCCTGTAATCTCGGGCGAGATCAGCCGCTGAATTATGCCGGGGGACGGCATATCCATTGCCCAATAAAGCAGCCCTTCGCGGTGTCGTCGCGAGGGGCTTTTTGTTGCCGCATACACGCGAACGGTGTTCAATCCGGCCGGAGCCGCAAAGGCCCGCAAAACAAGACGAATAAAAATCAGGGAGTTCTGAAATGCCTTCGATCCGATCGCGCGCACTGGCTTTGTCGGTTGCCGCGGCCCTCAGCGTCGCAGCCAGCGGCGGCGCGCTGGCCCAGAAGAAATACGACACCGGCGCCACTGACACCGAAATCACGATCGGCAACATTATGCCGTATAGCGGCCCTGCCTCGTCCTACGGACTGATCGGCAAGACTGAAACCGCCTATTTCAAAATGGTCAACGACCAGGGCGGCATCAACGGCCGCAAGATCAATTTCATAAGCTACGATGACGCCTATTCGCCGCCGAAGGCGGTCGAGCAGGCCCGCAAGCTGGTCGAAAGCGACGAGGCACTGTTCATCTTCAATTCGCTCGGCACGCCGTCGAATACCGCGTTCCAGAAATACATGAATGCCAAGAAGGTGCCGCAACTCTTCGTCGCTACCGGCGCCAGCAAGTGGAACGATCCGAAGCACTTCCCGTGGACGATGGGCTGGCAGCCAAGCTACGCGGTCGAAGCACAGATTTATGCAAAATATCTGATGAAGGAGAAGCCGAACGCCAAGGTCGCAGTGATCTATCAGAACGACGACTTCGGCAAGGACTACCAGAAGGCGTTCAAGGAAGCGCTGGGCGCCAAGGCCGCCACAATGCTCGTTACGGAAGAGAGCTATGAGATTTCCGAGCCGACCATCGATTCCCACATCGTGAAAGTGAAGTCGCTCAATCCTGATGTTGTCGTCCATTTCGTAACGCCGAAATTCGCGGCTCAAGGCATCAAGAAAATCGGTGAACTCGGCTGGAAGCCGCTGCAGCTCGTGACCAATGTCAGCGTCTCCGTCGGAGCAGTGATGCAGCCGGCAGGCTTTGCCAATGCAGAGGGCGTCCTGTCGGCCGACTACCGCAAGGACGGCGCGGATTCGCAATGGAAAGACGATGCGGGCATGAAGAAATGGTCGGCCTTCATCGACAAATACATGCCGGGTGCCGATCGCACCGACAACAGCCTCGTCTACGGTTATGGCGCCGCGCAGACACTGGTGAAGGTGCTCGAGATGTGCGGTGACAACCTGACCCGCGAGAATGTCATGAAGCAGGCGGCAAGCCTGAAGGACTTCGCGCCAGACACGCTGCTGCCGGGCATTACCATCTCCACCTCGGCCACCGACTATGCGCCGATCGCGCAGTTGCGGATGATGCGCTTCAAGGGTGACAAGTGGGAGCTGTTCGGCGACGTGATCAATGCCGATACAACTGCGCCGGACTAGTGCCGCAGCACTTTGCACTGCACCACTGAAATAACGGAGCCCCTGCGATTTGGTCGCAGGGGCTTATTCTTGTGACTGGCGCATCAGGGGTATTCAATGCGGACAGGAGTCGCAGAACTCCACCAAAGACCTGGGAAGAAATGATCACGGAGATCCATGATGCTCGCACGATCCATGCGCCTTGCAGCACTGCCTGCTGCTATGGCGCTTCTGGCCGCCAGTGTGTCCGGCGCGCTCGCGCAAAAGAAATACGACACCGGCGCCACCGATACCGAAATCAAGATCGGCAACATCATCCCTTATAGCGGCCCGGCATCCGCCTATGGAACGATCGGCAAGACCGAGACTGCCTATTTCAACATGATTAATGCCCAAGGCGGCATCAACGGACGCAAGATCAACTTCATCAGTTACGACGACGCGTACTCGCCGCCGAAGGCCGTCGAGCAGGTGCGAAGGCTGGTGGAGAGCGACGAGGTGCTGGTGGTGTTCAACCCACTCGGCACGCCGTCCAATACCGCGATTCAGAAATATCTGAACGGCAAGAAAGTGCCGCAGCTCTTCGTTGCCACCGGCGCCACCAAATGGAACGATCCGAAGAACTTCCCCTGGACGATCGGCTGGCAGCCCTCCTATCAGAGCGAAGCACAGATCTATGCGAAGTATCTTCTGAAGGAGAAGCCGAATGCGAAAATCGGCGTGCTTTACCAGAACGACGATTTCGGCAAGGACTATCTGAAGGGCTTCAAGGACGGCCTCGGCGACAAGGCAGCATCGATGATCACCATCGAGGACAGCTACGAGATCGCCGAACCGACCATTGACACCCATGTGGTGAAGCTGAAAGCTGCGAACCCCGACGTGCTGATGATCTTCACCACGCCAAAATTCGCGGCACAGACTATCAAGAAGACCGCCGAGCTTGGCTGGAAGCCGCTACAGATTCTCGCCAATGTCAGCGTCTCCGTGGGAGCGGTGATGCAGCCCGCCGGCTTCGACAATGCGCAAGGCGTGCTGTCGGCCTCCTACACCAAGGACGGCACCGACTCGCAGTGGAAGGACGATCCCGGCATGAAGAAGTGGAACGCGTTCCTCGACAAGTACATGCCGGACGCCAACAAGGCGGATTCGAGCACAGTCTATGGCTATGGTGCTGCGCAGACGCTGGTCAAGGTGCTGCAGATGTGCGGCGACGACCTGACCCGGGCGAATGTCATGAAGCAGACCGCCAGCCTGAAGGACTTCACGCCGGACACGCTACTGCCGGGCATTACCATCAATACCTCGCCCACCGATTTCGCGCCGATCTCGCAATTGCAGATGCAGCGCTTCAAGGGCGACAAATGGGAGCGCTTCGGCGAGATCTTCAGCGCCGACGCCGTCACACAATAACTCTGCAGCGCCTGCAGCTCTGCTGCATCAGCGAACACGAATTATACCGCTCTCGCGACCACGTCGCGGGGGCTTTTTCTTGCTGGCGATCCCGCGCGGGTGTTGAATGTCGTCAGGAGCCGCAGAGCTCCACGTCAAGAAACACGACACATCACAATTGATCAGGGAGATCAGAAATGCCCGCAATCCATCTGCGCCTGGCCGCACTTCCGGCTGCCTCTTTGGCTGGCTTGGCTTTGCTCGCCGCATCCGCCACCGGCGCGCTCGCCCAAAAAAAATACGACACCGGCGCCTCGGACACCGAAATCAAGATCGGCAACATCATGCCCTATAGCGGACCCGCCTCCGCCTATGGCGTGATCGGAAAAACCGAGGAAGCCTATTTCAAGAAGATCAATGCTGCCGGCGGCATCAACGGCCGCAAGATCAACTTCATCAGTTATGACGATGCCTATTCGCCGCCAAAGACCGTCGAGCAGGCGCGCAAGCTGGTGGAATCGGACGAAGTTCTGCTGGTGTTCAACTCGCTCGGCACACCGCCGAACTCGGCGATCCAGAAATACATGAACAGCAAGAAGGTGCCGCAACTGTTCGTGGCCACCGGCGCCACCAAGTGGAACGACCCGAAGGACTTCCCCTGGACCATGGGCTGGCAGCCCAACTACCAGAGCGAGACGCAGATCTATGCAAAATATCTTTTGAAGGAAAAGCCCGGCGCGAAGATTGCCGTCCTTTACCAGAACGATGACTACGGCAAGGACTACCTCAAGGGCCTGAAGGACGGGCTTGGCGCAAAGGCCGCTTCGATGATCGTGGTGGAGGAGAGCTACGAGACCTCCGAGCCGACCATCGACAATCACATCGTCAAGCTAAAGTCGTTGAACGCCGACGTGTTCGTCAATATCACGACGCCGAAATTTGCGGCACAGGCTATCAAGAAGGCCGCCGAGATCGGCTGGAAACCGATGCACTTCCTCAACAACGTGTCCAACTCGATCGGCAGCGTGATGAAGCCGGCCGGCTTCGAAAACTCGCAGGACATTATTTCCGCTGCGTATCTGAAGGACGTCGCGGACACCCAGTGGAACAACGACCCCGGCATGAAGGAATTTCTCGCCTTCCTCGACAAGGATTTTCCGGAAGGCAACAAGCTCGATGGATTGATCGTTACCGGTTATGGGGTCGCCCAGACGCTGGTTGAGGTTCTCAAGAAGTGCGGTGACAACCTGACCCGCGAAAACGTCATGAAGCAGGCGGCCAGCCTGAAGGACTTCCGAACCGAGGTGCTGCTACCCGGCATCAAGATCAACACATCTGCGACCGACTTTGCGCCGATCAGCCAGCTTCAGCTGATGCGTTTCAAGGGCGATAAATGGGAGCTGTTCGGCGAGGTCATTAGCGCTGACGTTGGTGGCTGATCGCCTTCATTCCACATAACGGAAAATACTAAGGCCCGCGTCAAAAACAGCGCGGGCCTTGTTGCGTTTCTGGTCGCTTTCCATTTGAGCCATTGTGCAATCGCGGTATGACTATCTCGCAGGCGCAAAAGAGCCTGCAGAACAAGAAAATCTCGCCTTGCAAGCAAGGGAAGGAACTCAAATGTCTGCCACGTCCGCGCGGCTGTTGTCGCTCTCGGCCGCCACCATGTTGCTCGCCATTTCCTCGACCCACGTCCTCGCCCAGAAGAAATACGACACCGGCGCCAGCGACACCGAAATCAAGCTCGGCAACATCGTGCCCTATAGCGGACCGGCCTCGGCCTATGGCGCCGTCGGCAAGGCACAGGCCGGCTATTTCAAGATGATCAACGACAAGGGCGGCATCAACGGCCGCATGATCAACTACATCTCCTACGATGACGCCTATTCGCCACCGAAGGCTGTCGAGCAGACCCGCAAGCTCGTCGAGTCCGACGAAGTGCTCTTGATGTTCTCGGCGCTCGGCACGCCGTCCAATACGGCGATCCAGAAATATCTCAACGCCAAGAAGGTGCCGCAACTGTTCCTGGCCACTGGCGCCACCAAATGGGCCGATCCGAAGAACTTCCCCTGGACCATGGGCTGGCTGCCCAGCTACCAGAGCGAAGGCCGCATCTATGCCAAGTACCTCTTGAAGGAAAAGGCCGGCGCGAAGATCGGCGTGCTCTTTCAGAATGACGACTTCGGCAAGGACTACCTGAAGGGCGTCAAGGACGGGCTTGGCGAAAAAGCATCCTCCATCGTCATCGAGGAGAGCTACGAACTCACCGAGCCGACTGTGGATTCCCACATCGTCAAGATGAAGTCGCTCAATCCCGACGTTGTCATCATCTTCGCGACGCCGAAGTTTGCCGCGCAGACCATCAAGAAGATCGCCGAACTCGGCTGGAAGCCGACCATGATCGTGCCGGGCGTCAGCGTCTCGATCGGTCAGGTGCTGCGTCCCGCAGGCTTCGAGAACGCGCAGGGCCTGTTGTCCGCGCATTACTCCAAGGACGCCACCGACCCGCAGTGGAAGGACGATCCGGGCATCAAGGCCTACCGTGAGTTCTTGGCCAAGTATGTGCCGGACGGCAACCCGTCGGACAGCTCGCTGATGTCCGGCTACAATATCGCCGAGACCATGGCGATCCTACTCAAGCAGTGCGGTGACGACCTCACCCGCGCCAATGTGATGAAGCAAGCGGCCAACCTCAAGGATGTTCAGCAGTCGACGCTGCTGCCTGGCGTCAAGGTCAACACCTCGCCCACCGACTTCTCGCCCATCGAGCAGATGCAGCTGATGCGGTTCGAGGGCGAGAACTGGAAACTGTTCGGCGACGTCCTGACCGGTGAACTCGGCGAAAGCGGCAAGGGCGGTTAGCTCTTACTTCCCCTCTCCCCAGCGCAGCGAAGCTACGCGCCGCGGGAGAGGGTGCCTGAGCGAAGCGAAGGCGGGAGGGGCTCCTTGCTTCTTAAGCCCCCCTCTCCCGTCTCGAACCGCTCCGCGGTTCGATCCACCCTCTCCCACCAGTCGCGGCTGCGCCGCGTCCGGGGGCGAGGGGAAGCGCTTGCCGCCTCCGCGAATGAGCGGCATAACCCCGAACATGACCGACAAACGCCCCCTGCTCCGCGCAATTTTCGATGCCGCAGTTGCTGCGGCCCATCCCGATGTCATCCTCAGCGCCCACCTACCGGCGCCGCCGAAGGGCCGCATCATCTGCCTGGCCGCCGGCAAGGGCGCCGCCGCCATGGCTGCCGCCGCGGAAAAGCACTATCTCGACACGCTGAAACTAGATCCCGCGCGCCTCACCGGCATCGCCACCACGCGCCATGGCCATGGGGTGCCGACACGGCGCATCCGCGTGGTCGAGGCCGGCCATCCCGTGCCCGATGAAGCAGGCCTCAAGGGTGCCGATGACAGCCTCAAGCTCGCGGCGGAAGCCACTGCCGACGACCTGTTGCTGGTGCTGATCTCGGGCGGCGGCTCCGCCAACTGGACCGCGCCTGTGGCGGGCATCACCTTCCAGCAGAAGCAGCAGCTCAACCGCGCGCTACTTCGCTCCGGCGCGGTGATCGGCGAGATCAACACCGTGCGCAAGCATCTGTCGCGTATCAAGGGCGGCCGCCTTGCCCGCGCTGGGCAGAAGGCCGAGATCGTGTCGCTGGCGATTTCCGACGTGCCGCATGACGATCCCGCCGTGATCGCATCGGGACCGACGGTGCCGGATACAACAACGCTGGCCGATGCCCGTGCCATCATCGCGAAATTCAATCTCGCCATCGATGACGCGGTACGGGCGGCGCTCAGCGATGAGGCCAATGAAAGCGTGAAGCCGAACGACGTCGCATTCGCACGTGCGCGTTTTGAGCTGATCGCGCGTCCGCGCGAGTCACTCGATGCCGCGATCAAGGTGGCCAGTGATGCCGGCTATGAGATTGTCGATCTCGGCGCCGATCTCGAAGGCGAAGCGCGCGAGGTTGCCGCCGAGCATGCGAAGCTGGCGCTTAAGGCCAAGGCCGACGGCAAGAAGCTCGCGATCCTCTCCGGCGGCGAACTCACTGTGACCGTCACGGGCAACGGCCGCGGCGGCCCGAACCAGGAATACGCGCTAGCGCTCGCGGATGCTTTCAAGGATACCACCGGCATCGTCGCGCTCGCCGGCGACACCGACGGCGCTGATGGCGGCGCCGGCAGCGCCAGCGATCCCGCCGGCGCGGTCATCGATGCGCGTACGTTCGAGGCAATGCGCGCACAGAAGCTCGATGCGAAGGCAACGCTGGCGAATAACGACGCGACGACGTTCTTCACCGCGATAGGCGATCTGCTGCAGACCGGGCCGACGCTGACCAATGTGAATGATATCAGGGTGATTTTGGTGGACTAACCACACACTGTCATTCCGGGCGCGGGCACCCACTTGGCGCTGGCGAACCTCAGCCACTCCATTTGGAGTAGCGGGGAATCCAGGAGTGATGAACATGTCGAGATTCCGGGCTCGGTCCCGTCGCCTGCGGCGCCGGTCCCGCCCCGGAATGACGGGTGTTTGGCTAAAACTCCCTAGCAATCTTCGCCATCATCCCAAGCAGCGCTTTGTGCTCGGCCGGCCCCAGCACCTCGATCAGCCGCGCTTCATGCCGCGTCGCCACCAGCTTCTTGGCGCGGGCCAGCGTGGCACGCCCCTTGTCGGTAAGCATCAGCACATGGGAGCGGCGATCGCTCGGCGAGCGCATCCGCGTCAGCAAGTCGCGACTCTCCAGAGCGTCAAGCAGCGAAACGAAATTCGGACGGAGAATGCCGAGCGTATTGGCGATTTCGGTCTGGTTGCGGCCCGGGTTCTTGTCCAGCAGCAGCAGCACCGAGAACTGCGCCGGCGTCAGCTGCAGCGGCGCCATGCAGCGCAGGAAGTCTTCAAACACCTTCAACTGCGCACGTTTCAGCGAATAGCCCAGCAGTTCGGACAGTTCGCCGAGCTGCAGCGCACCGCCCTCCTCGTCGAACCCGACGGGCGCAACCTGCTTGGCTTGATCCTGGGACGTCATCTTTGAAACAGTCATCGCTCGCTTTCCGCGATACCCGGCGGCTTGAATGAAACACCCGGTCGACGCGCGACGGGCCTTGAGATTATGTTCAATAATCGTTATGAAGTATATCAAATAGACGGCGGGTTTCAACCGCCATTGTTGATCGTCCCGCGCCTGTGGTATCCGGCGCGCCAGACAGTGTGGAGGAGCGCGCGGCTTTGAATACGACGATTTTGCTGTTCCTTTTGCAGGACGGCATCACCAATGGCGCGATCTATGCGCTGCTCGGGCTGGCCCTGGTGCTGGTCTTTGCGGTCACACGCATCATCCTGATCCCCCAAGGCGAATTCATCACCTTCGGCGCGCTGACCTATGCCAGCCTCTCGGCCGGCCAGATGCCGGGCACCATCAAGCTCGCCGTCGCCATGGGCGTCGTGGCCTTTGCCTTCGATCTCTTCACCTTCCGCAAGGCGCTCCATGCCAAGCGCGTACTGCGCTCGATTGCGGTCAACATCGTGTTCCCGCTGGCGATCTGGGGCGTGATGTGGGCGCTGGGTGGACGGCCGGGGAATATCGCCCTCAACATCGCGCTGTCGCTGCTGATCGTCGCCGCCATCGGCCTTTATCTCTATCGCATCGCGTTCCAGCCGATCGCCCACACATCGGTTCTGGTACTGCTGATCGCCTCGGTGGGCTGCCACCTCGCGCTGCAGGGTTTTGGCCTCGTCTTCTTCGGCGCCGAAGGCCAGCGCGGCCCTGCGATCTCGTCTGACGCCATCACCATCGGCGCGCTGCGCTTCACCGGCCAGAGCATCGCCGTCTATGGCATCACCATCGCTCTGATCGTCGGGTTGTGGCTGTTCTTCGGCTACACGCTTTATGGCAAAGCACTGCGCGCCACGGCGGTAAACCGCCTCGGTGCTCGCCTCGCCGGCATCCGCACCTCACTGTCGGGTCAGATCGCATTCCTGCTGGCCTCGGTCATCGGCGCCATTTCCGGCATCCTGATCGTGCCGATCACCACGCTTTATTACGACACCGGCTTCCTGATCGGCCTGAAGGGCTTCGTCGCCGCGATCATCGGCGGCCTCGTCAGCTATCCGCTGACGGCTGCCGCCGCGATCCTGGTCGGCTGCGTTGAGGCGTTCTCGTCGTTCTATGCGAGCAACTACAAAGAGGTCATCGTCTTCACGCTGATCCTTCCGGTTCTGGTGCTGCGCTCGCTCGCCGCACCTGAAGTCGAAGAAGAGAAGGATTAAGCGCCATGCAACAGCGTCTCCTTCCCATTCTCGTTTTCGCGCTGGTGATGGCTGCGATCCCGTTCGTGCCGGGCGTGCCGCCATTCTGGATCGTGCTGCTCGACAATATCGGCCTAGCCGCGCTCGTCGCCATGGGCCTCGTGCTGCTCACCGGCGTCGGCGGCCTGACGTCATTCGGCCAGGCGGCGTTCTGCGGTTTCGGCGCCTATACAACGGCCTATCTCACCACCGCCTATGGAATGTCGCCGTGGCTGACGCTGCCGATGTCGCTGATCGTCTCAGGCCTCGCCGCGGTACTGCTCGGCATCATCACCATGCGTCTGTCGGGCCACTATCTGCCACTCGGCACCATCGCCTGGGGCATCAGCCTGTTCTATCTGTTCAGCAAGCTGGAATTCCTCGGCCGTAACGACGGCATTTCGGGCATCCCGCCACTGTCGATCGGTACTTGGAAGATGCTGGATCCCGGCTCGATCTATTTCCCGATCTGGATCGCGGTCATCATCTGCGCGCTGCTGTCCATGAACCTTCTGGACTCGCGGACCGGCCGCGCCATCCGCGCGCTACGCCGCGGCCATATTGCTGCCGAAGCCTTCGGCGTGCAGACGGCGCGCGCGAAGCTCCTGGTCTTCATCTACGCAGCAGTTCTCGCCGGCCTGTCCGGCTGGCTCTATGCGCATTTCCAACGCGCTGCGAATCCGACGCCGTTCGGACCGCATCTCGGTATCGAATATCTGTTCATCGCGGTGGTCGGCGGCGCCGGCTATGTCTGGGGCGGTGTGCTCGGTGCGGCCGTGGTCGTGATCCTCAAGGAAGTCCTGCAGAGCTATCTGCCGCTGATCTTCGGCGGCGGCGGTGGCCAGCTCGAAACCATCGTGTTCGGCATCCTGCTCGTGGCGCTGCTGCAGCTCGCGCCGACTGGCATGTGGCCGTGGCTGACCGCGTGGCTCCCGGCTGGCGACAGCCGCAAGCGCCCCGCACCGGCCGATGCACTGCCCGCCCGCAACGACCATCGTCCGGATACCGGCGTATTGCTGCAGGTCGACAAGGCGCGCAAGCAGTTCGGCGGCGTCGTCGCCGTCAACGACGTGTCGTTCAATGTGCAGGCGCGTGAGATCGTGGCCCTGATCGGCCCCAATGGCGCCGGCAAGAGCACGACCTTCAACCTCATCACCGGCGTCCTGGCCGCAACCGCCGGCAAGGTCACGGTACTCGGCAAGAGTGTGTCCGGCGCACCGCCGCAGGAGATCGTCAAGCTCGGCATTGCCCGCACCTTCCAGCATGTGAAGCTGGTGCCCGACATGACCGTGCTAGAAAACGTCGCCCTCGGTGCGCATCTGCGCGGACGTTCGGGCGCCATCGCCAGCATGCTGAGGCTTGACCGCGCCGACGAAGCGAAGCTGCTCGCGGAAGCTGCCAAGCAGATCGAACGCGTCGGCCTCGGTGACCAGATGAACCAACTCGCAGGATCCCTGTCACTCGGCCAGCAGCGCATCGTCGAGATCGCCCGGGCGCTGTGCGTCGATCCGATGCTGCTGCTGCTGGATGAGCCTGCCGCCGGCCTGCGCCACATGGAAAAGCAACAGCTCGCAACGCTGCTGCGCCAGCTCCGCGACGGCGGCATGTCGGTGTTGTTGGTCGAACACGATATGGGCTTCGTCATGAATCTCGCCAATCGCATCGTAGTGCTCGATTTCGGCACCAAGATCGCCGAGGGCACGCCTGCCGACATCAAGACCAATCCCGACGTCGTCAAGGCCTATCTGGGAGCGGTCGCATGAGCGCATTGCTGCAAGTCACCGATGCGCATGTCGCCTATGGCAAGGTCGAGGCCGTGCGTGCGGTCAATCTCGAGGTTCGCGCCGACGAGATCGTCACGATCATTGGCGCCAACGGCGCCGGCAAGACCACGCTGCTCAATGCGGTGATGGGTATCCTTCCGCTGAAGGGTGGCGTGACATTCGCCGGACAGGACGTCTCTAAGATCGACATCGAGGACCGCGTCGCTGCCGGCCTCAGCCTCGTGCCCGAACATCGCGAATTGTTCGCCACGATGAATGTGGAAGACAATCTGCTGCTCGGCGCCTTCCGCATCGACAAGGCCACCGCCGCCCGCTCGTTCGAGCACGTCTACAATTTGTTTCCGCGCCTGAAGGAGCGCCGCAAGCAGCTCGCCGGCACACTCTCGGGCGGCGAACAGCAGATGCTGGCCATGGGCCGTGCTCTGATGGGCGCGCCAAAGCTCTTGATGCTCGACGAACCAAGCCTCGGCCTCGCCCCGATCATCGTCGCCGACATTTTCCGCATCGTCAGCGAGCTGAAGGCTGCCGGCGTCTCAGTGCTGCTGGTCGAGCAGAATGCGCAGGCGGCACTGAAGATCGCCGACCGCGCTTATGTGATGGAGCTCGGCGAGTTCATCCTGGATGGCGCCGCCAGCGATATCGCCAACAACCAACGCGTAGTAGCGAGCTATCTGGGTTTCCAGCACGAAGGCGAGAGCGCGATCTAGTCGGGATGCGCGCGCCTTCTAGCGTGCGACGGACCGCTCTAGCATCTTCCAGACCCAGTCCTGCCAGCGCGAGAGCTCGCCCGCGTCCATCAGGTCGCGGCCGAGAAACGCCGTCAGCGTCCAGCGATTAGAGACGTAGAAATAATTCAGCGACATGATCGCGATGTAGAGCTGCAGCGGCTCGACATCGGCGCGGAACACACGCTCGGAGATACCGCGGCTGACGATCTTCTCGACCATTTCCAGTGCCGGCGATGAAAGCCGCTTAAGGCTCTTGGCTTTCGAGACGTGCCGGCCGCGATGCAGGTTCTCGTTGTTGAGTACCGTGATCATCTCGGGATGTTCGATATAGTGTCGCATGGTGAAAACCGCGAGCCGGCGTAGCGCATCCATCGGATCAGTCAGATCGAGCGCCAGTTCGCGCTCCGCATCCGTCATGTTGACGTACAGTGTTTCCAGCACCGCGATATACAGCTTCTCCTTGCTGCCGAAGTAGTAATAGATCATCCGGTCGTTGGATTTCGCCAGCTTCGAGATCGACGCGATGCGCGCCCCACTGAGTCCGCGTTCGGCGAAGATCCGGATCGCGGCGTCCAGGATATTCTTGCGAATGATCCCGCCATCAACGAGTTTCGGCCGCCCCCGTGGCGCGCGTTTGGGCACGGCTGCCTTGCGCCCCGGCATCCCGTCGTCCGGCTGACTGACTGACCCGGCCGTCGTCGTTGGTGCGCCGCGCGTGGCGGTTCGCGCGGCCACGGCGCGTTTTTCAGCCATTTAAAGCGATTCCCTTGCTCTCATCGGCACATTCTATGCGCCGCCGCAACGGCTGCCACAAGCCTGCGCAGCTTCGAATAAATCTTAAGCTGGACGTCTGATTTAGATCGGATCTATATTCGTTAAGTATTTACTTCAATAAATCTGACAACGTTCTTCCCTTACCGGAGTAATGGCGATGATCGAACGAGACCAGCAGCAGCCAGCCTCCTATGTCCGCGACACCTGGTATCCCGCGACATGGTCGCGCGACGTCACCGACAAGCCGGTGCAGCGACGTATCCTCGGTGAACTCGTCGCGCTGTATCGCGGCGAAGACGGCAATATCCACGCATTGGAAGACGCCTGCCCGCATCGACTGGCGCCGCTGTCGATGGGACGGATCAGGGGCTCCATGCTGGAGTGCGGCTATCATGGCCTCACCTTTGATGGCACGACCGGCCACTGCGTGCGTATCCCTGGCCAGAACAACATCCCCGCTAACGCTCAGGTGCGTAGCTTCCCTGTCTTCGAGAAAATGGGCCTGATCTGGATCTGGATGGGCGATGCGACGCTGGCAAATCCCGCAACAATCTATGACCTGCCACAGTTTACCGACCCTGAATGGAGTGCGGTGGAAGGCGATGCACTGCACATCAGCTGCAACTATCTCAATCTCGCCGACAATCTGTGCGACCCTGCCCATGTCAGCTTCGTGCACCTCTCGACGCTGGGTAATTCAGCCGGCGAGGAAGTGCCGGTCGAAACCGAGAAGCGCGGCGACGATTATCTCGTCACTTGGCGATGGATCATCGATGCACCGGCCATCCCGCTGTTCCAGAAATTCGGCAGCTTCACCGGCCATGTCGATCGCTGGCATTATTACCACTATCACGCGCCAAGCATCGCGGTGATCGACTTCGGCAGTGCCGCCACCGGCACGGGCGCGCCCGAAGGCAAGCGCGACGACTGCATCCAGATCTTCGCATGCCACTTCATCACGCCAGTCGATGAAAACAACTGTATCGACCACTGGCTACACGTGAAAAACTTCAAGGCCGACGACGACACCAACAAGCGTCTGTCGGACCAATTCCGGATCGCCTTCCAGGAGGACAAGGACATCCTCGAAGCGATCCACCAGAACGAACGCGAACCGCGCACGCGGCGCCCGCTACGGATCGCCATCGATGGCGCACCGATCCGCATGCGTCAAATGGTCGAGCGCATGATCGAAGCCGAGCGCAAGGATGTTGCGATAGCCGCCATCGCCTGAATCGACGCCGTGCCGCGCGGCGGATACCCGCCCCACTCTTCCAGATCAACACAAGGAGACAGAAATGGCCTTTCGGGTAAAAACGTTACTGACGCTCCTGTTGCTGGGATCAGCATCCACGGCTGCGCAGGCAGGCGATACGATCAAGATCGGCGATCTCAACAGCTACAAGGCAATGGTCGCCAATACGCAGCCCTATCGCAACGGTCTCGACCTTGCGATTGCCGAAGCCAATGCTGCGGGCGGCGTACTCGGCAAGAGGCTCGAAATGGTCTATCGCGACGACGGCGCCAATCCCAATGAAGCCGTGCGGGCGGCCGAAGAACTGATCCTACGCGAGAATGTCGATATCCTGACAGGCACCATCCTCAGCCATGTCGGCCTTGCCGTCGCCGACTTCGCCAAGCAGCGCAAAATGTTTTTTCTCGCCTCGGCTCCTCTCACCGACAAACTGATCTGGGAAAATGGCAACCGCTACACCTATCGGCTACGGCCCTCGACCTATGCGCATGCCGCTGCGCTGGTGCCGGACGCGGTGAAGCTGAAGAAGAAGCGCTGGGCGATGGTCTATCCGAATTACGAATACGGCCAGTCTGCCGTCGCCACCTTCAAGGCCTTGCTGAAACAACAGCAGCCCGATGTCGAATTCGTCGCCGACCTAGCGCCGCCGCTCGGCAAGATCGAAGCTGGCGCAGTCGCTCAGGCGCTCGACGATGCCAAGCCTGATGCGATCTTCAACGTTCTGTTCGGGCCCGATCTCGCCAAATTCGTCCGCGAGGGCAATACGCGCGGCATATTCGAAAAGCGCGAGGTCGTCAGCCTGCTGACCGGCGAGCCTGAATATCTCGATCCGCTGAAAGACGACGCTCCCAAGAACTGGATCGTCACAGGTTACCCCTGGTACCTGATCAAGACGCCCGCACATGAGGTCTTCCTGAAAGACTATCAGGCCAAGTACAAAGACTATCCGCGAATGGCGTCACTGGTCGGCTATGCGACAGGCAAGGCGCTGGCCGCAGGCATCAAGAAGGCAGGATCGACGGAGTCCGAGAAGCTGGTCGCCTCATTTGCCGATCTGACATTCGATAGCCCCGCCGGACCGATCACCTTCCGAGGTATCGATCATCAGGCGACCCTCGGTCTTTATGTCGGACACACCGGCGTCAATGACGGCAAAGGCGTGATGACCGACACGGTCTATAAGGATGGCGCGGCATTCCAACCGTCCGATGCTGACGTGCGCAAACGGCGGCCGCTGGACTAACAGCTTCGCTACGCACCCATACAAAAGGCCCGCTGTCTCGCGACAACCGGCTTTTTCGTTTCTTGAGTTCAGCGCTTACTTCGCCGGAACGTACTTCCCGTCCTTGACCGTCAGCAGGATCCGCGAACGGTCGTCGACGCCGTTGCGGTCCTTTTCGGTGTAGTTGTAGACGCCCTGGGTGGCCGCGATTTCCTTCTCGCTCATCAGCGCCTGGCGGATGGCCTCGCGGAATTCCGGGGTGCCGGGCTTAGCGGTCTTCAACGCCACGGGCACGACGCGCTTCAGCACTTCGAACACGTCATAGGCGTGACCGGCGAACTGGCTGCGGCTGTTGGCGCCGTATTTGGCTTCATAGGCTGCGTTGAGTTCAAGGCCGGGCTTCTTGGTCAGCGCCGAGTCCGGCTGGCCTTCCGGATACATCACGGGACCGGCAGCCATCAGCACGCCTTCGGCGGACTTGCCGGCGATGCGGATGAAGTCTGATGAGGCGGCGCCGTGGGTCTGATAGATCAGTCCCTTGTAGCCGCGGTCACGCAGCTCGGACTGCGGCATGCCGGCGCCGGTACCGGCGGCGCCGATGAGGATCGCATCGGGATTGGCAGCAATAAGCTTCAGCGCCTGACCGGTGATCGACGTATCCGGGCGCGCGAAACGCTCGTCGTCAACGATGGACATGCCCATCGTTGATGTCTGAGCCTTGAGGTCGTTGAACCAGAGGTCGCCATAGGAATCCGAATAGCCGACATAGCCGATCGTCTTCACCCCATGGGCCTTCATGTGATCGTACATGACCTTGCCGACGATCTCGACTGGCTGCGGCATGTCCACCGACCACTTCACACGCGCTGGCGTAAACGGCATCGGCGATAGGCTGAAATGCGGCACACCGGCTTCGTTGGCGACCGCCGACATTGCGACCGAGGACGGTACGATCGACGAGCCGACCATGATGTCGGCCTTGGATTCCGACACGAACCGGCGCGCGTTGGTGGTGGCGATGGACGGATCGCCGCCGTCGTCGAGCACAATCAGCTTCAACGGCACGCCGCCGATGTCCTTGGGCACGAATTCCAGCGCGTTGCGCTCGGGCACGCCCAGCGCCGCCGCAGGGCCCGTGGTGGAAATACTGATGCCGACGGTGATCTCTGCGGTCTGGGTTTCGGCGGGGGTGGCAATCGCCAGCGAGACGGCAACAGCCGCGATCGCCAGATGAAGCTTGGACATGTCGTATCTTTCTCGTGTGGACGCAGAGAGCGCCGAAAGCGGCAGCGATACCGGCAGACGTGGCGCTGGTTGTGGCCGCGCGAAGGCTCGCGCGCAGCAAAAAGCCGACCCTCTGGCGAGGGCCGGCCTTGTTATCGAAAAATGCCGGCAAAGCAAAGGCGCTTAGCGCCCCTGCCCTCCGTCAGATCTGCATTACTGGGCGAGAACGTATTTGCCGTCTTTCACCGTCAGCAGGATGCGCGAGCGCTCGTCGAGGCCGTAACGATCCTTTTCGGTGAAGTTGTAAACGCCCTGGGTGGCGGCAATCTCACGCTCGGTGAGCAGCGCCTGCCGGATCGCCTCGCGGAACTCGGGGGTGCCCGGCTTTGCGGTCTTCAGCGCCGTCGGGATCACCCGCTTAAGCACCTCGAAGGCGTCATAGGAGTGGCCCGCGAACTGGCTGCGGCTGTTCGGGCCATATTTGGCCTCATAGGCGGTGTTGAGCGCCATGCCGGGCTTCTTGGTCAGCGCCGTGTCGGCCTGGCCTTCCGGATACATCACGGGGCCGGAGGCCATCAGCACGCCCTCGGCGGCCTTGCCGGCGATGCGGATGAAGTCCATCGAGGCGGCGCCGTGGGTCTGGTAGATCAGGCCCTTATAGCCCTTCTCGCGCAACTCGGTCTGCGGAAGCGCTGCCGCGGTGCCCGAGGCGCCGACCAGGATCGCGTCCGGATTGGCGGCGATCAGTTTCAGCACCTGACCGGTGACCGACGTATCCGGACGGGCAAAACGCTCTTCCGCCGCGATGTTGATGCCCATCGGCACCGCCTGGGTCTTGAGATCGTTGAACCACAGATCGCCGTAGCTATCGGAATAGCCGATATAGCCGATGGTCTTGATGCCCTTGGACTTCATGTGGTCGTACATCACCTTGCCGACGATCGGCACGGGCTGCGGCATGGCCACCGACCACTTGGCGCGTTCCGGCGTGATCGGCAGCGGCGACAACGCGAAATGCGGGATGCCGGCTTCGTTGGCCACATTGGACACCGCAATGCTGGTTGGCGTCACTGCCGAGCCCATGATGAGGTCGGCCTTGGATTCGGTCATGAAACGGCGGGCATTGGTGGTCGCGGTGGTCGGATCGCCGCCATCGTCGAGCACGATGATCTTGAGCGGGACGCCGCCGATTTCCTTCGGCACGAATTCCAGCGCGTTGCGTTCGGGAATGCCCAGCGCGGCCGCGGGGCCCGTGGTCGACGTGGTGATGCCGATAGTGATGTCGGACGTCTGCGCAAAAGCCGGTGCGGCGAGTGCCAGCGATGCGGCAACGGCCGCGATCGCCAAGTGATGCTTGGTCATGGGTCTCTCCCTCCAGGTTATTTTTTATGTTCTCAGCTAAATCAAAGTTCGGCTGGTTGATCAGCCCCTTCTTTAGGTCAGTGCGCCCGTACCGGTAAAGGGCTGGCGCATTGATGCTTTGCCGCAGGCTTAACGTGGCGCCATGCGCAGCGAGGCGTCGAGCCGGACCACCTCACCGTTGAGATACGGATTGTCGATCATGTGCAGTGCGAGAGACGCGAATTCGTCGGCATGGCCGAGCCGGCGTGGGAACGGGATCGCTGCGGCAAGACTGTCCTGCGCCTCCTGCGGCAGGCCCGCCAAAAGCGGCGTCATGAACAGGCCCGGCGCGATGGTCAGCACCCGAATGCCAAACTGGGCCATTTCGCGGGCAATGGGCAGCGTCATGCCGACGATGCCACCTTTGGAGGCCGAATAGGCAGACTGGCCGATCTGGCCGTCATAGGCCGCCACCGAGGCCGTCGAGATCACAACGCCGCGCTCGCCGGTCTCCAGCGGCTCCAGCTTGGACATCGGGTCCGTTGCCAGGCGGATCATGTTGAACGAGCCAATCAGGTTGACGCGGATGACCTTGTCGAAATCGCCGAGCGCCATCGGACCATCGCGGCCGATCACGCGCTTGGCGACGCCGATGCCGGCGCAGTTCACCAGCACACGCGCCGGACCGTGCGCCTTGGCGGCGGCGGCGACCGCGGCTTCGGCGGAGGCGGCGTCGGACACGTCGCAGGAAATGGCAACACCGCCGATTTCCTTGGCAACGGTTTCGGCGAGGGCGGTGTTGAGATCGAGCAGCGCGACTTTCGCGCCCTGCGCGGCGAGCCTACGGGCGGTCGCAGCGCCGAGACCGGAAGCGCCACCGGTGACGATAGCGGATTGGTTCTTCAGTTGCATGGTGTTCCTCCTGTGTTGATTTTTCTGCCGTTCATTGGCGGCTTTCAACTAGATCGCGATCACTTTCGCGACTTCCGGATTCCCATAGATATCGTCGATCAGCTTGGCGCGATGCTCCAGCACCGCGCGCTGATTCACCGAGCCCTTGTCCGTGACCTCGCCGCGATCGATCGACAGCGGTGTGTCGAGCAGCACCGCCTTGGCAATCCGCGTGGAGGACCCCGTCGCGCCAGCCATGAAACGTGCGAGGCCCTCACGGAACGCGTTGCGGATGATCGGATCATTGGCTGCCGCAGCGAGGTCGCCCGCAGGAAGATCGGGATTGATCACACGGCAGCCATCGAGATCGAGAATAACGAGAGCTGCGAGTTCGTCGCGGTTGATGCCGGCGATGACCACATCGCGCACCAGCGGCGCACAAGTACCGACGAAGCGCGCGCGCAGCGGGCCAACACTGACCCAGGTGCCGCTGCCGAGCTTGAAATCCTCGGAGATGCGGCCGTCGAAATCAAAGCCGGCAGAGAGATCATCGGGATCGACGGCCTTCAGCGCATCGCCGAAGATATAGTAACCTTCCTCATCGAACGCCTTCGCGGTCAGTTCCGGCTCGCGCCAATAGCCCGGCGTGATGTTCGGCCCTTTGGCGCGGACTTCCATCTTGCCGTTGTTCGGTACCAGCTTGGCATCGTTGCCCGGGACGGGAAGACCCACATGGCCGGAGCGGCTGGTGACGGGATTGACGCACATGAAGAACGGCGAGGTTTCCGTGGCACCGAGGCCGGTGAGCATGGGCACGCGCGCACCAGTGGTCTGCACCGACAATTCATCGAGGTTGTCCCAGACATAGGCGGACAGCGCTGCCCCTGAAAAGAACATCGCATGCAGTCGTGCAAAGAATTTTTCACGCAGCTCTGCATCTTCGCGCAGATAGGGCAGCAGCGATTCATAGCCCTTGGGGACGTTGAAATAGACCGTCGGCGAGATCTCGCGGAGATTACGAATTGTCTGTTCGATACCCGCGGGCGTCGGCTTGCCGTCGTCGAGATACATCGAACCGCCATTGAACAGCGTCAGCCCGATATTGTGATTACCGCCAAAGGTGTGATTCCATGGCAGCCAGTCGATGATCACCGGCGGCTCGTCCTTCAGGAAGGCCAGCGTATCGCGCAGCATGATCTGGTTGGCGCACATCATACGCTGGGTGTTGATCACAGCCTTCGGATTGCCAGTGGAGCCTGAGGTCAGCAAAAACTTCGCGATGGTATCCGGACCGATGGCTGCGTTCGCAGCGTCGAGATTGGCGGCCTCCGGCGTCACGAGCAGATCGGAGAGTTTGGTCACGCGCCGGTCCGGCAGAGCGCCGGTGGAAACGACAACTTCGGTATCGGCCGGTACGTTGAAGTGAATGGCGTTCGTGAACGCATTGGCGTCATCGACGAAGACCAGCCCCGGCGTCAGCAGCTTCATGAGATAGCCGAGCTTGCCGTAATCCTTCGAGACCAGCGAATAGGCGGGCGACACCGGAGCGTAGGGAATGCCGGCATAGAGCGCGCCGAAGGCGATCAGTGCGTGATCGACGGAATTGCCCGAGAGAATGACAATGGGCTTGTCGGCCGACAGCCCACGCGCCAGCAGTGCCGAGGCGATATGGCGCGCCGCATCCAGCATCTGCGCATAAGTGACTTCGCGCCAGCCGCCGCCTTCGGCGCGCTCGGCCATGAAGACGCGATCCGGTGCTTCCCTGGCCCAGTGATGCAGATAATCGGTGACGCGTTCCGGATAGTCGCCGATCGCATTGGTCGGGCGCAGATAGATGGTGCCGTCGTCGTGGCGCTCGATGGTGACCGCGGGATCGCCATAGGAAATCGGCCGGAGCGGATGCGCGGTTATCGCCCGCCTTGTCTGATCGATTTTGTCGGCACTTGCAGACATTGTTTCCGCCCTGTGTATTCGTCCCGATTGTTGCTTTTATTTTTGTTCGTTGTCGTCTTGCAGGATTAGCCGGGCTTCACCTTGCCGGCCTTGCGCTCCAGAAAATCCCTGATGCGATTTTTCGCCTCCTGATCGCTCTGCGCCACCGAGGCCATCAGCGCTTCGAGCATCAGGCCTGTTTGCGGACTGGCTTCGGCGATCAGCGGCAAGGCCTGCAGCACGGCAAAATTTGTCAACGGTGCGTTCTGCGCGACACGCTCGGCAAGCTCTATGGCCTTGGGCAAGGCGCCGCCGGCTTCCGTCAGATACTGCGCGAAGCCGAGCGCCACGCCCTCCTCCGCCTTGTAAACACGGCCGGTGAGCATCATGTCGGCCATCCGGTGCACACCGATCAGGCGCGGCAGACGCATCGAGCCGCCACCACCGACGAAGATACCGCGGCTGCCTTCCGGCAGCGCGTAATAGGCCGAGGGATCGGCAACGCGAATATGCGCGGAGCAAGCCAGTTCAAGCCCACCGCCGATCACTGCGCCCTGTAGTGCGGCGATCACTGGGACGCGGCAATGCTGGATGATATCGAACACCCGGTGCCACATCCGCGAATGCATCAAGCCGGCTGTCGCGTCGCGCTCGGTGAGTTCGGACAGATCGAGACCCGCGGAAAAATGCCCGCCGATGCCGTGGACGACGACGGCACCGATTTCCTCGGGCAGCGACGCGAAGCAACGCTCGATGTCCAGGATCAGTCCATCGTTCAGCGCGTTGCGCTTGGCAGGACGGTTCAGGCCCACGATCAGCACGCGGCCTTGGGTTTCGATCTGGAGCATGGCAGCGGTAGCGGCGACGGCCTGGTTCATGAGCGCGATTAGGTCCTGGCTAGAATAATTATATCTTATAACGAATAGCGCATGAGTCAATCTTGCGGTGCAATAGGTTGATCTCGTCCCGCATAAAGTCAGGTATTCCGGTGCGACAGCGATCCGGTCTCGCCTGCCCCGCAGAACAGACCGGATCGCGTCTCCTACGATGGTTAGCGGATCGCCACCGGGTTGATCATGCTCTGTACACCACCCTTGAAGCGGGGCTGACCGAGCACGAACAGGAACTCGTAGCCTTTGTCCTTGGCGAGTTCGGACGTGTCCATGTTTTCGAGGATGTAGGTCCCGTTCATCGCCAGAAGTATCTGGTGGATTTCAAATACATTGCCGGTTTCGAACGGCAGCACCTCGACGCCCCAGGTATCGGCGCCGACCGCGACGACACCCTTGCTGGTTAGATACTTAGCGCCCTCGGCGCCAAGGCCGGGCTCGCCGGCATTGTAGCGTTTATCGTCCTTGCCGAGCAGGCTGAGCCATCCCGTGTGGAACAGCACGACGTCGCCTTGCCTGATCTCAACGCCCTGCGCCTTGGCGACCTCCTCGATTTCCTTGACGTTGAAAGCCGTGCCTTCCTTGACAATGTCGGTCTTGTAGTAAGCCGCCATGTCCAGCAGCACGCCACGGGTGACGAGCGGCGGCACTTTGTCGATGCCGAGCTTCTTAAGGCCTGTGGCGTCACCGAAGTCTGCGATTTTGTTGCCGTTATAGTAGACGTGATTGACGCCGAGATGGCCGAGCCCGTCCATCTGGCTGCCGACGCCGACCCAGCCGTTGAGCATGTCATCGTTGTAGGTCGCGTGATTGGGACCGAGCCCGGGGTTGCCGGCCTGACCGGGCTGTACCACGGTGATCTTGAAACCGCGGGGCGGATAGGCCGGCGTGTCCGCACCCACCGGAATGCCGAGCGCATAGGTCTTGCCGGTCTTCACCAGTTGCGCGGCAGACTTCACGAGATCCGGTTTCATGTAGTTGGCGGCGCCGATCTCGTCGTTTGGCCCCCATTTCGATTTGGTCCAGTCCTGCGCCAGGGCAGGCACAGCCATCAGTAGCGAAATCGCAGATCCAAGCACCCAAGCTCTCAGCATCGTCGCCTCCCTGTGTAACGCCGGCTTTTTGCCGGTCGATGGAGATTTAACACCAGAAATTGCGGAGAAAGTAAGCTGACACCTCCGCCATTGCGAGCGAAGCGAAGCAAATCCAGAAAGCCAAGAACTGGATTGCCTCGCCGCTTCGCTCCTCGCAATGACAGCGGAGAGGATAGAGCCCTACAGCACCTGATGCACCGCGAGTTCGACGCGATCGGGATGCCGTGCGCCGACGCCGATGAACAGGTTCTGCATCAGCCAACGATACTTGGGATGCCCTGTCTCGAATTTCGGCACCGAGCGGAAATAGATCAGGGTGAGATCGACCGCCTCGCCCCGAGCGATGCGATCAAGCGCCTCCTTCGGGCCAAAGCGGACGCCTATATTCTCGATATAGATCAAGGCCCCGTCGTCGAGCTCGAACGTATATTTCGCTTCCAGCTCGGTGAAGCCATCCGGACGGATAATCTGAAAATCGGCGCCGCCCGAATGGATCGTACCCTTGATGCCCTCGCCCTGCACAGTGCCGCCAAGGACCGGGATGACCCGGCGGATGCCATATCCGAGATCGCCGGCCACGATCGGCGTGCCGACCTTGATCGACAGGCTGAAGACATACTTCGTCGCAAGCTGCGGTGTCGTCATGATGTCATCCAATCATCCGCATCGGCAGCCAGGTGGCAATCAGCGGGAACAGGATCAGCAGCACGAGACGGATCAGGTCGGTAACCACGAATGGCAGTACGCCTTTGAATATCGTCGACATGCTGACGTCCTTGATCACACTCTTGATGACGAAGACGTTCATGCCGACCGGCGGATGAATCAGGCCGAGCTCGACGGTCATGACGATGACGATGCCGAACCAGATCGGATCGAAACCAAGTGCCATGATCACCGGAAACACGATCGGCACAGTGAGGATCACCATGGCCATGGCATCCATCAGGCAGCCCAGCACCAGATACATCAGGAGGATCAGCGCCAACACGCCGTAGGGGCCGATGCCGAGGCCGGTGAGGAACTCGGTGACGTGCTGCGGGGTCTGGGTAATCGTGAGAAAATAGCCAAAGCATAGCGCACCGATGAGCACGGTGAACACGGCGGCCGCGGTCCGCGTCGCCTGCAGTAGTGACTGCAGGATGCCGTCCTTGTTCAGTTTGCCGCGCAGCACGCCGATGATGAAGGCACCGACCGCGCCGACCGCACCGGCTTCGGTCGGAATGAAGAAGCCACCATAGAGGCCGCCGATGACGAAGACGAATAGTAGCAATGGCGACCAGACGTCGCGGATCGCCGCCGCGCGCTCGCGCCACAAGGCTTTCGGGCCAGCCGGCAGGAAGCCCGGCTTGACCACGCCGATGATCGCAATGGTGATCATGTGCATGACGATAGCGAGCAGGCCCGGCACGATGCCGGCGATGAACAGCTTGCCGATGTCCTGCTGGGTAATGATGCCGTAAACCGCCAATACCGTGGACGGCGGCAGCATCGCGCCGAGCGTGCCGCCCACGGCGATGACGCCTGTGGCGAAGCTCTGCGGATAATTGAAACGGCGCATTTCCGGATAGGCAACGGCGGAGAATGTCGCAGCCGTCGCCACCGACGAGCCGGAGATCGCAGCGAAGCCGCCGCAGGCGGCGATAGTCGCGATGCCCAGCCCACCTTTCCAGTGGCCAACAAAGGTGTTGGCCGCGCGAAACAGTTCACGGCTGATACCCGACACCGAGACGAAGGCACCCATCAAGAGGAACATCGGGATCACGCCAAAGGAATAGTCCGTCACTGTCCGCATGGTAGTCTGGCCGACCAGTTTCAGCGCTGGCGCAAAACCAGTGAGATAGCCGAAGCCCGTGATGCCCACGAGCCCCATTGCCATACCCACCGGCACGCGCAACAGCATCAACACGAACAGGCTGACAAAGCCGATGACGGCAACCGCTTCGTTACTGAGATCCATGCGATTTACTCTGCCGTCTTGATTTCGGGTTCATGCATCTCTTCCGGATGGAAGATCAGCCTGTAAGTGCGGATCGCGATCAACAGCACCGCCGAAACGTCGCCGATCCATGACAGCAGGAAGAACGGCCAGACCGGTAGTTGCAGATCCATGGTGACGATGTGGCTCGAATAGGTGTCCACAACCTTGTCGAACAGCGTGTAGGTCTGCACGGTCACGACGAACAGCAGCACCAAGGTTGCGAACACGTCGATCCAGCGCTGATACTTTGGTGTGGCATTGGCCCAGACCAGATCGACGGTGATGTGCGAGCCGCGATAGGACGTCGCTGCGATGCCCCAGAAGATCAGCACGCCAAGCATGAACTGGCCGATATTGTAGTAATCGGGGATCGTGACTGCGAAGAATTTGCGCATGAACACCGCGATGAAGGTATTCAGCGCGACGATACCTACGAAGAACGCGGCGATCCACTCGATGGAATCGATAAAGCGATCCATCACGTTCTTGCGGGGCGGCTCCGGCGGAATGCCGAGGGCGCTGGATTGGGAGATTTCGGACGTGGCGGTCATCGTCGATGTCACAATGCTCAAGAGGAGAAGCCAGCCTCCGCCCTCTCGATCGTCATGCCCGGGCAGCGCGAAGCGAACTTCACTAGATGACCCGGGCATTCATCTTCTGGGTGGCGAAGGAAAGTGGATGGCCGGATCAAGCCCGGCCATGACGTGGTGAGAGGTCCGTGCGATCAACGGACTCGGCGGAAAACTACAGCCCCGCGTCGTGCTTCTTCAGCATCGCCTTGAGGTCGGCGTCGATGGCATCGGCATCGCCGCCGGCCTTCTTCACGGCCGCAGCCCATGCGGCATTGAGCGGCGCGACGCCCTTCTTCCACTCGGCGAGCTGCTCGGGCGTCAGCTTGTAGACCTCGTGATCCGGAAGCGCCTTCATCTTGGTGCGGCCATTGGCTTCGAAGTCGACCCAGGGATCGGTGACCTTGGAGGCCCATTCCGGCGTGCAGTGATCGTCGATGATTTTCTTCTGCGCCGCGGACATGGAATTATACTTGGCGAGGTTGATGTTGTAGGTGAACACCGTCGAATAGAGCGGCACGTCGATGTGATACTTCACCACCTTGTCGATGCCGAACAGGAAGATCGAGCCCCACGGGAACGCGATCTCGTCGGCAACGCCGCGCTCGATCGCATCGCGCGATTCCGGCGCCGAGGCCTGCACATTGGTTCCGCCGAACAGCTTGACCATTTCGCCGATGGTGCTCTGCGCCGGGCGGACCTTCACGCCGTTGAGGTCTGACGGCACTACGATCTTCTTCTTGCCGTGGATCGATCCGGGATCGTGGATGAAAGCGAAGCACAGCTTCGTGTCCTTCATCTCGGTCTTGGCGTATTTCTGATACCACTCGTTGAGCGCGAGGGTACCCTTCTTGCCGTCCGAGAACACGAAGGGCAGCTGGCCTGCGGCCACGATGGGGAAACGGCCGGGCTGATAGCCGGGATTCACATAGGTGATATCGGCGATACCATCGCGCGCCATGTCGTAATGGTCGAACGCCTTGCCTAGCTGTTCCGAAGGGAATACCGACATCTTGATGCTGCCGCCCGAGGCTTTCTCGATATCGGCCGCCCAGGCCTGCGTGGCCGGCACCAGTGGATGCGCCGGCGGCACCCACAGCGATACTTTCATATTGACGGTTTTGTCTTGCGCCTGCGCCGGGCTCACTGCAGTCGTCAGACAGCCAGCCGCCAGCAATGCAAAGATTGCCCTCTTCATCGACGTCTCTCCCTCTACGCCCGTTTGGACGTGTTCTCTCGAACCTGTTCACCGGACCTTGAATGGCCCTTTGCGAATATTGTTATATGTTATAATCATCCTTGCAAGCGGTGCGATAGCACGCGTTACCGAGCCAGTGTCGCGACCCCGCTTGACTTGTCAACTCAGTCGGACGACAGAGCCTATATCAACCGCGGGAGCAAGCGTTGCGAACAAAAGTTGCCATCATTGGAGCTGGTCCGGCTGGAATGTTGCTAGGGCAACTATTGCACGCCTATGGGATCGATAACGTCATTCTGGAGCGCAAGGATCGCGACTATGTCCTCGCCCGCATCCGCGCCGGCGTGCTCGAACAGGGCACCGTTGGCCTGCTGGAAAAGCTGGGGATTACCGAGCGCCTGCATCACGAAGGCCTGATCCATGACGGGATCGAACTTCTATTCGGCGGAATTCGCCACCGCCTCGACCTGAAGAAGGCATCCGGCGGTAAGGTCGTTACCGTCTACGGCCAGACCGAAGTCACCCGCGACCTGATGGACGCCCGCGACAAGGCCGGGCTGACCACGGTCTATGATGCCGACAATGTCTCGCTGCATGATTTCGACGGCACAAGCCCCCGCGTCCGCTACGTCAAGGACGGTGCAAGCCACGAGATCGCCTGCGATTTCATTGCTGGCTGTGATGGGTTCCACGGCGTCTCGCGCCAGAGCGTTCCGGCCTCCGCCATGCAGACTTTCGAGCGCGTCTATCCGTTCGGCTGGCTCGGCCTGCTCTCGGATACGCCGCCAGTGTCGCATGAGCTGATCTACACCAATCACCAACGCGGCTTCGCGCTGTGCTCGATGCGCTCGATGACGCGCAGCCGATATTACGTCCAGTGCTCCCTCGACGAAAAAGTCGAGAACTGGACAGACGACATGTTCTGGAATGAGTTGCGCCGCCGCCTCGACACGGAGGCCGCCGAAAGCCTCATCACTGGCCCGTCGCTGGAAAAGAGCATCGCGCCGCTGCGTAGTTTTGTCGCGGAACCGATGCGCTTCGGAAGGCTCTTTTTGGCCGGCGACGCCGCCCACATCGTGCCGCCGACCGGCGCCAAGGGGCTCAACCTCGCGGCCTCCGACGTCCATTACCTGTCGATGGCACTGCGCGAATTCTACGATGAGAAATCCTCGAGCGGTCTCGACTTCTATTCGGCCATCGCGCTGAAGCGCGTGTGGAAAGCGGTGCGTTTCTCGTGGTGGATGACCTCGATGATGCATCGCTTCCCCGACAATGACGGCTTCGGCACCAAGCTGCAGCAGGCCGAGCTGGATTATGTCGTACATTCGGATGTCGCGACGGCGTCGCTGGCGGAAAATTATGTGGGACTGCCGTATTAGGATCGTAGGCGCCGCGTTGTTTTGAACGGCCGGAAAAGGTTGTTTGAAACTTTGTTGGCCTGTCCTTTGCGCGTGCTTTCGCTTCTATGGCGCAAACAATCCAGATGGATGTGCCATGACCGACACCGCTATCCCCCACGGCTTCGCGCCACACTATCGCAAGAGCCCCCTCACCGCGCCGTGGGAACCGATCTATTCAAAGGTGACGGAGACTAATGTCATCCTCGGCCTCCGCATTGCTGAAGCGCATACCAATTCGCGCGGCATGGCGCATGGCGGGCTGATCACGGCGCTGGCCGACAATGCGATGGGCCTAAGTTGCGGACATGTACTCGGCGGCGGCACACGGTTGGTGACTGTTAATCTGTCCGCCGATTTTCTCGGTTCCGCGCAGATCGGGCAATGGCTGCAGATCGACACCGAGGTGATCAAGACCGGCAAACGTCTCTGCTTTGCGCAGGCGCTGATATCAGCGGATGGCGAGCCTTGCGCCCGAGCGAATGGCACGTTCAGCGTGGCCCCACCAAAAGTGTAGCGAAAGCTATCGCTTGCTGAAATCCCACTGGCAGGTTTCGGCAGCGAGGTCGATGAAGACGCGCACTTTAGCCGATAGCAACCGCGACGTCGGATAGACGATGTGGATCGGCACCACCGGCGGCTCGAACTTCGTCAGCACGCGCTTCAGCCGTCCCGCCGCCAGCCCTTCCGCGGCCTGATAGGCCAGCACGCGAGTCAGGCCGCCACCGTGCTCGGCGTGCCAGATGGCGGCATCGGCGACATCGGTGGTGAAACGCGGCGTATGCGTGATGCGAACATCCCGGCCATCACGCACGAAGCGCCATTCCGGCGCTGACGCGATCGAACCGAACTGGATCGTGTCGTGCCTTGCGATATCCTCCGGTACCGTCGGCTGGCCGCGCTGCGCCAGATAATCCGGCGACGCCACCACGATGCGCGACATGGTGCCGAGGTTGCGCGCCACGAGGCTGGAATCAGCGAGATCGCCGATCCGCACCGCGACATCGATGCCGTCCTCGACCAGACCGACCATGCGATCGGTCAGCCGCAATTCACCCGAGACATCGGGATAGCGCTGCAGATAGGCCGAGATCAGCGGCGTCACATGCAGCCGCCCGAAGCCGACTGGCGCCGAGACGACCAGACGCCCGCTCGGCCTAGCGCGTTCGGCCTGCGCGGAGCCTTCGGCCTCCTCGATATCCGCGAGAATCTGGCGCGCCCGTTGCAGATAGCGCGCGCCGACATCGGTCAGCATCACCGAACGCGTGGTCCGCTGCAGCAGGCGGGCGCCAAGGCGCTCCTCCAGCGCCGCCACCATGCGGGTGACCGCCGACGCGGAGAGTCCGAGCTTGCGGGCCGCGGGCGCGAACCCCTGCAGGTCCGCCACGGCGACGAAGACGGTCATGGCTTCGATGCGATCCATCACACCATTTCATATCCCGCAACAATGAAGTGTCAATTCCGATGATTGTTCTTATGCGAGGAAAGAGCCACCTTGGGGGTAGCGGGGACGTATCCCGTTCCGAGCTCCAATCAGGGAGTAAGTCATGTCAGACATCCACACCTATTCCAGCGACATTGCCTTCACGCCGACCGTCAAGGCGATCCAGACCCGCAAGGGGTCGCGTTCCGGCTACGCGCATGTCGAGGAAAACGGCGGCTGGCGCACCGAGATCGACGACAATCTCGCAGCGTTTCTCGCCGAGGCGAACAGCTTCTTTCTGGCTACCGCCAGCGCTGACGGCCAGCCTTATATGCAACATCGCGGCGGGCCGAAGGGGTTCGTGAAGGTGCTCGACAAACAGACGCTCGCCTTTGCGGATTTTAGCGGCAACCGGCAATACATCACCCAGGGCAATCTGGCCGAGAATCCAAAGGCCAACATATTCATCATGGATTACGCGCATCGCCGACGCGTCAAGCTCTGGGGCACCGCGCGGGTGGTCGAGGACGATCCGGCGCTGCTGGCCTCGCTGATGCCACAAGGTTATCGTGCGAAGCCCGAGCAGGTCATCCTGTTCACGATCGCTGCATGGGATACCAATTGTCCGCAGCATATCCCGCAGAAATTCGATGCCGCCGATGTCGCCGCAGTCTTGGCAGCGCGCGATGCGCGGATTGCGGAGCTGGAAGCCGAGCTAGCGACGCTGAAGGACTCAGCGTCGCCGCATTGAGGGCAGTAGAGCGTCACGCCGCGACGCTGCACTGCCAGACGTGTTCGGGATAATACTCTGCCATCATCCGATCCACATAGGTGACGAGGTTGCCGTAGCGGCGCAACTGACGCTGCAGGGGTGACGGAAACAACGGCGACATGATCCCGGCCAGAACGCCGAATGCGGTCGCATCGACACCCGCCGGGCGGTTGCTCATCAGGTTAGACTTCCCGGCCAGCAGCACCGATAGCGCCATCAGCGAACGATCCGCGAGTTGTAGCGCCTCATCGGCAGGATGCCGGCCGAGGCCGTTCGCCAGATGGTTCTGAATGACAGATTTGCGGGCGGATGCACGAATCTCGTCGCGCTGCGCTTCGGGAATGCCGTCGAAGAAATGCGATGGTCCCTTAGCGAAATTATCGGCATCGACCCAGCGAACGCCGACCAGCGACCAGTAGAGGTGATGCTCGATCATCCGCTCGATCGCCCAGGCCTGAGCGCGCTGGGCGAGATCGAGACCCCTATCGAAATCGACGTCATATTTGCGTTCGATATAGGCGCGGATAAACGTGGAGTCGGCAATGCACTCTGCGCCGTCATCGATATAGGGCATCTGCCCTTTCGGCGAATCCTGCGGCCGTGCCGGTTGCTTCTCATAGGGCAAGCCGGCCATCTTGAGCTGGACTTCCGTCTTGGTAACGAAAGGGCTGATTTCCGGCAGGCCAAAGCCTGCACCTGCGCCGTGAAGGACAATCATGTGGTTTCTCCAAGTGATAAGGACAAGAGACTAGGCAGTCGCTGCTGCCACCGTGGTGTCAGCAGCCGTCACGCCGGATGACGCCGGCGACCCAAGCGCGCGCCTGGACCGCCGCGGTGGAGACCATGCGCCAGCCGAGCCCGATCAGGGCCCAGCGGAGGTCGCCCGACAGGGCGAGAATGGCGCGTTCCAGCAGCCATGCCCGGATGCGCCAGAGCCGGTCATCATGCGAAAAGACGGCGAGGCTATCGAAAGCGGTCATTGCAGAATCCTTCGTTCGTTTGAACCTGGACCCTGTATGACTGCCCCCTGCTGCCAACATGCTGTCAGCATCGACATCTGCCAACAAAGATAGAGGGACGACCATGAGACGCGCCGACCGCCTGTTTCAGATCATCCAGGTGCTTCGGCGCACGCGGAAGCCGCTGACGGCGGATGCCATTGCAGCCGAACTGGAAACGTCCAAGCGGACGATCTATCGCGACATCGCGACACTGATGGCGCAACGCGTCCCGATCCGCGGCGAAGCCGGTATGGGGTATATCCTCGAACGCGGCTTCGACATGCCGCCGCTGATGCTGACACCCGACGAGATCGAAGCCGCAGTGCTCGGCGCGCAATGGGTGATGGGGCACGCCGATCCGGCATTGGCCAAGGCGGCACAGAATCTCATCGCGAAGATCGCGGACACCGTGCCCGAGCGCTTGCGCCCCTTCGTGCTGGAACCCGCGAGCCGCGCACGGCCGCATTTCCGCGGCACCGCCGACAGCATGGATATGGTGCAGATGCGCGCGCACATTCATGCGGGCAAGAAGGTCCGGCTGCTTTACCGGGACGAAGCCGGTCGCGACAGCGAGCGCATCGTCTGGCCGATCGCGGTGGGTTATCTGGAAGCGGTGCGGCTGCTGGCGGCGTGGTGCGAGCTCCGCCAGGATTTCCGCAGTTTTCGAACCGATCGCGCAATCGAGGCCCATTTCCTCGATGAGAAGTATCCGGAGCGGCGTGAAGCATTGCGCAGCAAATGGCGCAAGACGCTGAGCTGGGAGCGGCCACAGGATACCTGAAACAGCCGAACCTGCATCTGCACGGCTGGCGAAACCGGTCCGATCGGGATAAACCGCGGCATGACAAGCCACGCAGCCACGATCAGCGAAGCCAGCCCATGCCAGGCCTGTGGTGCGTGCTGTTCGTATTCCAGCAACTGGCCGCGCTTCACCATCGAGGACGATGCCGATCTCGATCTGATCCCGGCCAAATATGTCAACGACCGTGAATCGGGAATGCGCTGCGACGGAGACCGCTGCAGCGCGTTGACCGGTAAGGTTGGAGAGGCCACAGCCTGCGGGATTTACGCTGTCAGACCGGACGTGTGCCGGACCTGCATGCCCGGCGATCCCGAATGCGCCATGGCGCGGCGCCGGCACGGGCTGCCAATTCTGGCAGCCGCAGAGTAGTTGATGTCAGCTTACGCCGTGACGGCGTGAGCGAATTCCTTGTCATCCAGCTCGTCGTCGAGATCATCATCCATCGGCGCCAGCGTCGAGAGCGGCTTGGTCGACAGCGTGATGGCCTTGCGGTTGTGATAGGCCGACACCGAAGGACGCGCCACGGCCGTGTCGTGTGACAGCGCGTAGAGCGTGGAACCAACGCGGCCACCGAATTCGATCAGCTCACGCTCGCTGCAGCTCGATGCGATCGAAATTGCCAAAGCGTGAAGATGACTGCGGCGATAGCAGAACAGAGCCAGCATCGCGCGGACATCGGATGAAACGCTGGCCACGAGATGGGGCAGGCCATTTTCATTTGCACGATACATTGCACCGAGCAGATCTTCCTCGACGGGGCAAAAATCGTTCTCAAAAGCTTGACGGCTGGACCGCATGGGGTTTCTCCTCGTTAATGAGGATGCGGTTGAATTTCCTAACGCAGGGTTAACCAACAGCCTTAATGGCCGCGTGCGACTCTTGAGTAACAGTTTGAAATGTGGCAGCCGTGCCCTGCTACCGCCACATTGGAACTCGATGCGTTCAAACGCGCATCAGCTGTTGGCGACGATGAAGATGGCCAGGAAGAAGTCGGTCAGGTGATGCAGCGCCTGATCGATGCCGATCAGCCACCAGAACCAGCGATGGCCCTGCGTCACACCGAAATGCGATACGCAGAGTCCTTTGGCGCGATCGATAGTGATGTGGATCGCGAAATCGACCAGTCCGAGGAACCAGAGCTTCGGCTGCAAGACGGCCACAAACAATGTCGTGAGGACGCCATGGATCGCGCAATGAACCAGCAGCGGCAGCGCCCATCCGGTTCGCTGGTCCTTACCCATTGCCATCCAGGCATTCTGCAGCAGGAAATCAGCTATCACGTGCTTGACGGTGAGGATCAGCATCCACCCGACGAGCCCGCCCAGAGCAATCGACGACGACATTGCAGGAAACAACAAGCTGACGTCCCTCTCACCGGTCACGACAGGCTGGCCCGCTTAGCCGGCCCGATCACTCGCCCTATTTATGACACTCCGAAACCGGGAATGCACGCCGCGGAACCGAAAACCCACCGCTTCCTGCAGAGCCAGCCTGGACGGGAAAACACTGCGCACGCTCCACTTTCTCGCTAGTTCAGAACGGCATGCGCCCGGAGCTCGCCGATCGCCTTGCGTAATTGGTCACCTTTCGGATCGCGCGGCACCGCACGAGCACGCGTGATCGCGTCTGCCAGGTCGGTGATAACCAGCGTCCCATCGAAAGCCGGCTTGGCTAGTCCGTCGATGATCTGATGCCAGGCGGCCATGCCCTGCCGATAGCCCGTGCCGTAACCTTCGATCATGGTTGCCGTCTGCACGATGGCCATTGCCGCGTCCGGCTGCTTGGTCAGTGCCCGATCAATCATGTGCAGCCAGCGTTCGACCCAGACGCGCTCGGTTTCATAACGCGTCGACAACAGGCGCCAACGTCGCAGCCAGGATTCGAACTCAAGGCGCTTGATGCCCCAGATGCTCGCCTTGCTGAAACGGATCGGCACCGTGCGATGCGCACAATAGATGCGCTCGAGCGCCCACATCAGGGGATCGCCGACGATCTCCGGCAATGCCGACACCAACTCGTCGAGGCGAAAACGCCGCCTGTCGACGACGGGCGGCCGGCCGGGCATCACGGGTTCCTGCAGCTTGAGCTGCGCGATGCGGATCGGATCGTGATAGCTCATGCGCATCGTGAGCAGCCGCGCAATCTCGCTAAACAGTTCGTCGCTGACGTTGCGCCGTCCGACAAAGCGACGCAGCCGGTCGCTGTAGAGCTGCGCGTAGACTGCGCTCTGATAGTTGATCAACAGGGCCACGCCATCTTCCGCCACAGGACGCACCGCAGCCGGCAGCCCCACCGGCAAAACCGGCGCTGCAGGTTCGCTCCTGTTCGCCAGCTCGGCGAGCGTGGAGCGGATGACGTTAATAAAACCTGCCACGGGACGTCCTGATGCTTATGCGTGCTGCGGCGCCATGGGCAATGCGGGCGCGTCCTGCTTCATCAGACGCGCTTCCAGCTTGTCGATATTCTCGAACAATCGCGCGCTGGCGAGACGCAGGAAAAAGAAACCGAATTCCGGATTCTGCACGTACAGCTCTTCGACCTGGCTGTAGCTGACGCTGAGCACCATGCCGGGCTCGATACATTCCAGCGTCTGGGTGCGTTCGTTCAAGGGCGACAGCATGCCGAGTTCACCGACAATGGCGCCGACCGGCAATTCGATCCCGGATTCGACCAGACGATAACGGCCACTGACGATGTAGAACATGTCTTCGGCCTTCTCGTCCTTGTAAAACAACACCTCACCGGCCTTACAGGGACGCTTGGTCATGAACGGCTTCAGCCATTCCATCGACAGGTCCGAGTTCACCGACTTTTTCACATCCTGGACCAATTGCAGCATCTGGCGCAGGCGGTAGATGTTGAGTGGCAGCAGTACCGCATGCAATGCCATGGTCGGATAGTTGTGGGTCGGGATCGAGATCGCGATTAGCAGGACATTGGCCATGATGCCAAACACCCGCAGCGGAATCATCGTCCGCATCGTGGCGGTCGCGACCACGAAGATCGTGGCGGCGGCGCTGCCAAAGTGATGGAGATAGGACATATCCATGGGAGCAAACCGGGTTTCCAGGAACGGCCGCACCGTCCTCCGCGACTATGAAGCGCGAATGACCGGGCCTTTGCAGCCGCAATATAGCCCATCTGGTTAAAATAGCCCGTGTTGCGACCCGCAAAAATCACGGAGTCGTGCGCAGATTGACGCGATCCGCCGGTGCGGGCACCGTCGCTCGCATCCCAAAGGAGAACAACATGTCGGAAACGACGGAAACCGCATCTGACCAGTCCTCGCCCCCCATTCTGACCATCGACGGCCCCCGCGCCACCATCCGCCTGAACCGCCCCCAGAAGCTGAACCGGCTGTCCCAGCTCGACCTGGACACCTTGGTACAGCTGTTCGATCGCGTAGAGGCCGATCGCGCCGTCCGGGTGCTGGTGCTCACCGGCACCGGCCGCGCTTTCAGCGCCGGCTTCGATCTCAATGCGATCTCCGAACGGGCTGCCAGCGCGCCCAAGCCCGTGGCCGAAGGTTCGTCCGGATCGGCCTTTGAGGCCGTGGCCAACCGGCTGGAGGACCTGGCGCTCCCGACGATCTGCCGGCTCAATGGCGGCGTCTATGGCGGCTCCACCGACCTGGCACTCGCCTGCGACTTCCGCATCGGCGTCGACACCTGCGAGATGTTCATGCCGGCCGCCCGGCTCGGGCTGCATTATTACAAGGGCGGCATCAAACGCTATGTGAGCCGGCTCGGGGTCGACAACGCCAAGCGATTGTTTCTCACCGCGCAGAAGCTGGAAGCCAGCGAACTGCTGCGGATCGGATACCTCACCGCCATGGTGCCGACCGAGGCGCTGGACGAGGAAGTCGACAAGCTCGCCATGATTCTGGCCGGCAACGCCCCGATCGCCATGCGCGGCATGAAGCAGGCCATCAACGAATTCGCCCGCGGTGAACTGGACGAAGCTGCCGCCGATCAGCGCGCGCGGGACAGCATGCGCGGCAATGAGATCAAGGAAGGGACGAAGGCGTTCGCGGAGAAACGGGCGCCGCGGTTTTAGGCTTCACTCGTCATTCCGGGGCGCGCGAGCTCTTGCTCGCGTGAACCCGGAATCCCGAAGTGTTCAGCCATGCTGAGATTCCGGGTCCGCCTGCATGCGACTTCGCCGCATTCCGGCGCCCCGGAATGACAGCCAAGATCACTCCACAAACGTCGCGACGTCGCCCAACAGCGCGCGGTTGGTTCGGTAGCTGTTGACCTTGTGCTCGCGGTCCGGATAGCCGAACGAAATGCCGCAAACGACGCGGCGGTCGTCGCTCATGCCGAAATGCTGGCGCACCACGGCGGAATGAAATGCCAGCGCCGCCTGCGGCACAGTCGCGAGGCCGAGCGCCTGCGCAGCCAGCATGAAATTGTTTACATAGCCGCCGCAGTCCACTGCGCCATAGACGCCGAGCGCCTCGTCCGACGTGATGATCGCCACATGCGGCGCGCCGAAGAAATTGAAGTTCTGCAGCGCCTGCTCGGCATAGGCCGTCTTGTCGCCGCGCGCGATGCCCAGCGTATTGTAGAGCTGGAAGCCGCTTTCGCGACGGCGGTCCAGATAGACCCCGCGATATTCGCGCGGAAAGGGGAAGTCGCCCGAATTCGGCGTACCCGCGGCCGCGACGGGATAGAGCACGTCGCGAAACTTCTTGGTGGCTTCACCCGACGTGATCGTGACCTGCCACGGCTGGCTGTTGCACCACGACGCGGTCTTTTGCGCGGCATTGAGAATGCGGTCGATGATGGCGCGCGGCACCTGCTCGGTCTTGTAGGCACGGCAGGAGTAACGTGACGCCAGAAGGGTTTCGAGCGTGTCGATGGAGTCGGTCATGGGAGCCTCTGTCGTCGCGACTTCTTCCTTCTCCCCTTGTGGGAGAAGGTGGCACGGCCGAAGGCCGTGACGGATGAGGGGTACGGCTGGGCTCGGAGCTTGTGGCACCCCTCACCCGTCCGCGCTTCGCGCGGCCACCCTCTCCCACCTAGCGAAGCTTCGCTTCGCACGGGGGAGAGGGGAAGAAAGAGCTTACCGTCCCTTGGTCGGGACCTTGTTGAACGGCACGTCCTTGTCAACGCGGATGTCGCCCGGCAGGCCGAGCACGCGCTCGGCGATGATGTTGCGCAGGATCTCGTCGGTGCCGCCGGCGATACGCATGGACGGCGAGCCCAGAATGGTCGCCTGGAATTCGCCGGCTGCTTCCGCATCGGCGCCGACCAGCGCGCCGGAAGCGCCCTGCAGATCGGCGGCGAACATCGCGATGTCCTGCATCATCATGCCGGAGACCAGCTTGCCGATGGAGTTCTCCGGACCCGGACGCTCGCCCTTCGACAGCGCCGAAATCGAGCGATAGCTGGTGTATTTCAGGCCGGAATTCTTCACCGCCCAGCTTGCAAGCTTGGAGCGCACATTGGGATCGTCGATGGCGAGACCGTCTTCCAGCATCAGGTTGCTGCAGAACTCGAACAGCTCCGGGAAACCCGTGGCGACGCGGGAGCCGATCGACATACGCTCATTCATCAGCGTGGTCAGCGACACGTTCCAGCCGTCACCGACGGCGCCGAGCCGCTGGCTATCCGGGATCCGCACATCGGTGAAGAACACCTCGTTGAATTCCTGCATGCCATTGGCCTGCTTGATCGGCTTCACCTCGACGCCTTCGCTCTTCATGTCGAGGAAGAACATGGTCAGACCCTTGTGCTTGGGCACATTCGGGTCAGTGCGGGTAATGAGAATGCCGTAGTCCGAGTAGTGCGCGCCGGAGGTCCAGATCTTCTGGCCGCTGACGATCCAGTCGTCACCATCCTTCTCCGCACGGGTACGAAGGCCAGCGACGTCGGAACCACCGGCGGGTTCAGAGAACAGCTGGCACCAGACCTTCTCGCCGGAGGCCAGTGGCGGCAGATATTTGCGCTTCTGGTCTTCGGAGGCATAGGCCATCACGGTTGGGCCGCACATGCCCTGCCCGATGGCGAAGGGCCGCGCGAGCTTGTCATAGACGCCCTCTTCCTGCTGCCAGATCACGCGCTCGATCGGCGTCGAGCCGCGGCCGCCATATTCCTTCGGCCAATGCAGACAGGCCCAGCCGGCATCGGCCTTCTTCTTCTGCCACGCCTTGGCGACATCGAGCATCGCGTCACGCTTCTCAGAGGCGCGCTTGGCCGACGGCTTGGTCAGCTCAGCTTCCAGCTCCTTCGGTGCGTTCGCATCGATCCACTTGCGCGCGACGGCGCGGAATTCGGCTTCCTGCGGCGTGTCATCGAAATTCATGGCAGTCGTCCTCTACGAAAAAAGAAAAACTGCGACCAGGGCAGCAAGCCACCCTGGTCGCCAGTTATCGTCCCTTGGTCGGGATCTTGTTGAATGGCACGTCCTTGTCGACGCGGATGTCGCCCGGCAGACCGAGCACGCGTTCCGCGATGATATTGCGCAGGATCTCGTCAGTGCCGCCCTCGACGCGCGTCGCGGGCGACCGCAGCAGCATTGCCTGGAACTTGCCGGCGACTTCCGCATCCTCCGGCCCGTTGAGCACGCCGGCCGCACCCTGCAGATCGAGCGCATAGGTCGCGACATCCTGCAGCATGGCACCGGCAACGAGCTTGCCGATGGAGTTTTCCGGACCCGGACGTTCGCCGCGCGACAGCGCCGAGATAGCGCGGAAGCTAGTGTAACGAAGTCCGCTGGCGCGCACCGCCCAGTTGGCGAGCCTGGAGCGCACGGCGGGATCGTCGATGGCCGGACCGTCATCGAGCATCAGGCCGTTGCAGAACTCGAACAGCTCCGGGAATCCCGTGGCAACATTGGCGCCGATCGCCATGCGCTCGTTCATCAGCGTGGTCAGCGACACGTTCCAGCCATCGCCGACGGCGCCGAGCCGTTGCGCATCGGGAATCCGCACGTCGGTGAAATACACCTCGTTGAACTCGGCCTGCCCGTTGGCCTGCTTGATCGGCTTCACCTCGACGCCCGGGCTCTTCATGTCCAGGAAGAACATGGTGAGGCCCTTGTGCTTCGGCACGGTGGGATCGGTGCGGGTGATCAGGATGCCATAATCCGAGTAATGCGCGCCGGAGGTCCAGATCTTCTGGCCGTTGATGACCCAGTCGTCGCCGTCCTTTTCCGCACGGGTGCGCAGACCCGCGACGTCGGATCCGCCGGCGGGTTCGGAGAACAACTGGCACCAGATCTTCTCGCCGGAGGCCAGCGGCGGCAGATACTGCCGTTTATGCTCCTCGGCGGCATAGGCCATCATGGTCGGGCCGCACATGCCGTGGCCGATGATGAAGAGCGCGCCGAGCTTGCCGAACACGCCCTCTTCCTGCTGCCAGATCACCCGCTCGATGGGCGATGCGCCGCGACCGCCATAGTCCTTCGGCCAGTGCGGTACGGCCCAGCCGGCATCGGCCTTCTTCTTCTGCCAGGCTTTCGCGACTTCCAGAATATTCGCACTCTTGAGCTGAATGCGGCCGAGCGCGGCCTTTTTCAGCTCGTCTTCATATTGCTTCGGCGCATTGGCCGCGATCCAGGCTTTCGCCTCGGCGCGAAACGCGGCCTCCTGCGGGGTGTCATCGAAATTCATCTCGATTGATCCTTACGCCGCATTCTTCTGGCGCATGCGCTCGATCAACTGGTCTTCCCAATAAGACAGTGAGCCGAGCCCGACCGCGACGGCATTCGAGCGACGGTAATACAGATGGCAGTCGAACTCCCAGGTGAAGCCCATGCCGCCATGGACCTGGATGTTGTTCTTCGAACAATGCTGGAACGCCTGCGTCGCGCTGATACGCGCAGCTGCGGCGGCTTCAGGCAGTTCGGACGCGTTGGTCGAGAGCGCCCAGGCGCCGTAATAGCAATTCGAGCGCGCCAGCGTGGCAGAGACATACATGTCGGCGAGCATGTGTTTCACGGCCTGGAACGAACCGATCTGACGACCGAAGGCGATACGATCCAGCGCGTAGTCGCGGCCCATTTCCAGCGCACGGTCGGAACCGCCGACCTGTTCGAAGCCGATCAACACGGCGGCACGGTCGAGCACCTGGGAGAGGATGCTCCAGCCTTCATTGGCAGCGCCGAGTGGCTCGGCCTTGACGTTCTTGAACGAAATCTCGGCCTGATTGCGCGACGGATCGATGGAGGTCAGCGCCTTCGCCTCGACGCCCTCGCTGGTGAGATCGACCAGGAACAGGGCGATGTCAGAGTCGCGACCGGTCGAGCCCGTGCGTGCGGCGACGATGGCGAAGTCTGCAATGGCACCATCAGCCACCGGCTTCTTGGTGCCGTTGAGCACGCCATTCGCGGCGGTGAGCTTGATCGCCTTCGGCGACGGATTGCCGGAGCCTTCGAACAGCGCCAACGTACCAATGGCATTGCCTTGCGCAATGGCCGGCAACCACTTCTGCTTCTGCACATCGGAGCCGGCGAGCAACAGCGCTTCGGCGGCGAGATAAACCGTGGACGAGAACGGCACCGGCGCGAGTGCACGGCCCATTTCCTCGGCGATCACGCAGAGTTCGAGATGACCGGCACCCGAGCCGCCGAAGGCTTCCGGGATGGCGACGCCGAGGAAGCCCATGTCAGCCAAGCCCTTCCAGAGCTCGCGATCATAGGGCGCCTTGCCGTCGATCACGGCGCGCACAGCCTTCGGCGGGCACTTCTCGGTGAGAAAACGCCGAGCCTCATCGCGGAGCTGCTTCTGGTCGTCGGAGAAATCGAAGTTCATGGCGGTGTACTCTGTTCTGATCGATGGAAAGTCTAGTTGAGGATGATGACGTCTTCGCCGGGGTGCTCGGCGTAAAGCTGGGCGACCAGTGCCGCGCGGCGTTCGAGGCCGGCGCGCTGGTTGATGTAGCCCTTTTCGGTGAGTTCGTTGCCGTCGATGGACGCCGGCTCGACCATAAACATCGCGCGCGCAATGCGCCGGCTGCTGGCGCCTTCGCACGACGCATTATGTGCCTGCAGCCCCTTCTTCAGACAGGCAAGAACCGCGGGATGTTTCACCACATCCGCGAACGTCGCCTCGGGTTCGCCGATCATGATGCGGCAGGCCGGCAGGTTGGGCCACGCGAGCACGCCGATATAGGGCCGATCCTGTCCGGTGATCAGCGCGTCCTGCACCACCGGCGTCGCCGCCGCGATCACATCGGTGCGCAACGAGCCGACATGCACGAAGGTGCCGGTCGTCAGCTTGAAGTCCTCCACCACGCGGCCGGAGAAGATCAGGCCCTGCACGGGGTCATTGTCGTCGACGAAAATGCCGGCGTCGCCGATCTTGTAGAAGCCTTCCTCGTCGAAGGCCGCTTTGGTGAGGTCCGGCTGGCGATAGTAGCCCGGCATCACGTTGACGCCGCGCAAGCGCAATTCATATTTCGAATCCACCGGCACCATCTTGAGTTCGACACCGGGGAACGGTAGGCCGATCAGGCCGACGCGCTCGGTGTCCCAATAGGTGCCGGTGGAGGTCGGCGACGTCTCGGTGCAGCCCCAACCGGTATAGAACACGATGCGCTCGCCGGTGGCGCGCACGGCCAGCGCCTGCATACGATCATAGAGATCGTCAGGGAGACGCGCGCCGCCATAGGCCATCAGATTCAGGTTCTTGAAGAACGAGCGCGCCAGCGCATCGTCTTTCTCCATCGCGCTGGCGATGGCAGCATAGCCGGCGGGAACATTGGCGTAATAGGTCGGCGAGATTTCGCGCAGATTGCGCAATGTCTCGTCGATCATGCCCGGCATTGGACGGCCATCGTCGATATAGAGCGTTCCGCCATCGATCAGCAGCGGGTTGAACAAAGCGTTGCCGCCCATGGTGTGATTCCACGGCATCCAGTCGAGATAGACCGGCGGCTGCGCGTTCGGATCGCGCGGGCGCGTCTGCATCATCATCGCGGCATTCGCCGTCATCATCCGCTGCGTGTTGATGACCGCCTTGGGCATGCCGGTGGAGCCCGAGGTGAACAGCAGCTTGCCGACCGTATCGGGCATGATCTGCGCGAGCGATGCGTCGACCGTGGGCGTAACCATGGTCGCGACCATGTCGGCATAGGCGGTGCTGGCGATCCCCGCCGGCGGGCGCGCCACATGGATGATCTTGATGTCGGTGAGATCGAGCGCATCCAACGCCTTCTGGAAGGTCGGCCCGTCCTGCACCATGACCGCGACAGGCTTGATCAGGTCGAACAGATATTTGAGCTTGGCGTGATCCTGGCTCATCAGCGAATAGGCCGGCGACACCGGCGCTGCCGGATGCCGCGCCTGCATCGCCGCCATGGTCATTAGTGCATGCTCGATGGAATTGCCCGAAAGGATCGCAACCGGTCCATCGGCCGCGAGCTTCATGTCGAGTAGCGCCTGGGTCAGCGCATCGGCGGTCCGCTTCGCCTCGCCATAGCTGAGCCGACGCCATTGCCGGTCATCGCCGGCGCGCTGGGCCAGCCAGGTGTGATCGGGACGCTCCTTGGCCCACTTCGCCAGAGACGCCGGCAGATGCGTCTCATAGGGCATCAACGGTATCAGCGACTTCATGACGACGACGCCGTCCGGCCGGCGCTCGACATCGATGTCGCGCTCCATCCAGTGGATCTTGCGGAAGGCGGGCTTTGTCAGCACCGCGGCAGCTTGGGCGTTCATGTGGTTTCTCCCAAAACCGTTCTTGTCGAACCATGGTCTCGTTTGTCGGACCTTGTATTCGGTGCGTGAGATCACGCTTCAACGTGTGACGTAAACCGGCTTTCGTTTCTCGATGAATGCGCGAATGCCTTCCTCGAAATCTTCCGAGCGGCTGCACAGCACCTGATTGCGATCTTCCATGGCGATCACGGCCTCGATCGAGCCGGCATCGACGGACATGTTGATGCATTCCTTCGACAGCCGCAGCCCTACCGGCGACGCGGTCATCATCGCATCGACATAGGGCACAGCGGCGGCTTCGAGTTGACCGTCGTCGACAACTTCCGACACCAACCCAACAGCCAGCGCGCGATCGGCATGGATGAAGCGGCCGGTGAGGATCAGTTCAGAGGCGACGGAGACACCGACGAGACGCGGCAGGAAATAACTGGAGCCGATATCGCAGCCGCCGAGACCGAGCTTGATGAAGGCGCAGTTCATGCGCGCCGACTTGGCGGCGATGCGGATATCTGCGGCGAGCGCCAGCGCGAAACCGCCGCCAGCGGCTGCACCCTGCACTAGGGCCACGATCGGCTGCGGGCAGCGGCGCATCAGCATCACGATATCCGCGATACGGCGCTGAGAATCGAGCGACTCGGTGACTGTGCGCGGCGCATTCTGCCCGGAGCGCGCGGCCATTGCGTGTTTGAGATCGAGCCCAGCGCAGAAATTGGCGCCGGCACCCTTGAGGACGACCACGCGTGTCTTGCGATTGCGCTGCAGGCTTTCGAAATAGTCGTTTAGTGCGTCGATCAGAGCAGGATCGAGCGCGTTGAGACTGTCCGGACGATTAAGCGTCACCCGGTCCACGCCATCGTCGTGTTCGATCAGCAGTGGATTAGACACACGCGCTCTCCCGTTTCACTCGTTGGCGCCTTGCCGACGCTCATTGCCGCGCCCTCTCCCCTTGCGGGAGAGGGCAGCGCAGGAGTTAGAAACAAACTCACTTGGGAGAGGGGCGCCACAACGAGCCCTCTCCCGCCTTCGCTTGCTCAGGCACCCTCTCCCGCGGCGCGCGGCTACGCCGCGCTGGGGGAGAGGGGAAGACAAGTACTACCGCGGCGCCATACGGATGGCGCCGTCGAGGCGGATGGTTTCGCCGTTCAGCATCGGATTCTCGACGATGTGGACCGCAAGGTTGCCGTATTCCGAGGCGTCGCCGAGGCGGGCCGGATGCGGCACCTGCGCGCCCAGGCTGGCGCGGGCTTCCTCGTTGAGGCCCATCAGCAGCGGCGTCAGGAACAGGCCCGGCGCGATGGTGTTGACGCGGATCTTGCTGGAGGCGAGATCGCGGGCGGCCGGCAGCGTGAGGCCCACAACGCCCCCCTTCGAGGCGGAGTAGGCGATCTGGCCGATCTGGCCTTCATAGGCGGCGACGCTGGCGGTGTTGATGATGACGCCGCGCTCCTCGCCGATCGGTTCGGCGGTGGCAAGCTGCTCGGCGAACAGACGCAGGCAGTTGAAGGTGCCGATCAAGTTCACCATGATGACATTGGTGAACTTCTCGAGCGGATAAACGCCCTGCTTGCCGACGATGCGCTGCGAACCGCCGATACCGGCGCAGTTCATCAGCACGCGCGCGGTACCATGCGCAGCCGCTGCCTTGGCGAGCGCCGCCTTCACGTCACTCTCGCTGGTGACATCGCCGACGGTAGCAACGCCCTTCACTTCGGCAGCGACCTTCTCGGCATTGTCCTGCGCGCGGTCGAACACGGCGACCTTGGCGCCCTTGGCAGCCATCGCGCGCGCAGTCGCGGCACCGAGGCCCGAACCACCGCCAGTGATGAATACGGCTACGTCTTTCAACTGCATGGATAGAGCCTTTCCTTGGGCGTTTCTGATCGTTTCTTGAATTTTTGAGTCGCGACGAAGAAGAAAAAGAAGAAGTGGTCCTTGGGCGTTTTCTTGGTTGTTGTTCTTGGAACTGATCCTTGGGCGTTTCTTATTTTTGGTTCTTGAATTTGGTTCCTTGGACGTTTCCCGACGTTTTTGAATTTTCTTGGCAGTTTTCCTTGGGCCGTTTCTTCTGAGCTCGTGATGTCAGGCCTTGGCGGCCTTCTTGTTTGTGAGGATTCCGCCGAGCAGCATCGCTTCAATATGGGCGACGTAGTCGCGGCAGACTTCATCGGTCACCGGGCCGACGCCAATGGCGCGCGACATGGCATGACGGCTGAAGAACAGGTTGTCGCAGGCACCGATCAGGCTGGTGTAGAACAGCACCGGATCGACCGCGCGGAATTCGCCGGATTCGAGTCCCTCGGCCAGCAGGCGGCGATGGAAGCCGAGCAGCGGCCCCACAAAGAACTTCGAGACTTCATCGGCCGCCTCGTTGCTGCTCTCATGCAGCAAGTAGTGGATCAGCCGGTTCATGTAGGGAAACTGGTAATAGGCTTTGATGATGCCGGCGATGTGCAGCCGCAGCTTCGCGGTGGCGGAGATCGGCTGTGCCAGCAGATATTCCAGATTGGTCATCTCGGTGGCGGCATCGCGCGCGAGCAGCGCCAGCAGCAGCCCGTCCTTGTTGCCGAAATGATATTTCACCAGCGCTGCATTGACCCCGGACTGCTGCGCAATCTCGCTCAGCGATACCTCGATGGAGTTGCTGGCAATCATCAGCTCGCTCGCCGCGAGCAACAGCTTGTCGGCCGTCGGATTACGGGCAGCGGCGGATTTCACAGAGGTGCTGGGGTTCAAAGTCGGTGCCATTCGGAGCGCAGATAATACGAACAATCGGCCGCACTCAAGAGTTAATTGACCGATTGACTAAACTCTCCGCGGACACTTAAATCCCGCGCATTCAACGCCACGAAAAACGCCGCCAAACAAGGCAAAAAGGGGAGATCACGCATGGCCGAGGCCTATATCGTCGCCGCCGCACGGACCGCAGGTGGCCGCAAGGGCGGACGACTCGCCGGCTGGCATCCCGTCGATCTCGCAGCCTCAGTCTTGAACACCCTGGTTGAACGCACCGGCGCAGATCCCGCCTCGGTTGAAGACGTCATCATGGGCTGCGTCGGCCAGGGCGGCGAGCAGGCCGTCAACGTCGCGCGCAACGCGGTGCTGGCCTCGAAGCTTCCGGAAAGCGTGCCCGGCACCTCCATCGACCGTCAGTGTGGCTCGTCGCAACAGGCGCTGCATTTTGCGGCCCAGGCCGTGATGGCCGGCTCCATGGATATCGTGATCGCCGCCGGTGTCGAGAGCATGACTCGCGTGCCGATGGGCTCGCCTAGCATCCTCGCGTCCAAGGCCGGCATGGGCCACTACAAGAGCCCGGGCATGGAAGCGCGTTATCCCAATATCCAGTTCAATCAGTTCACCGGGGCCGAGATGGTCGCCGCGAAATACGGACTGTCGAAGGATGACCTCGACACATACGCTTTCCAGAGCCATCAGCGCGCTATTGCCGCGACCGAGGCCGGCCGGTTCAAGGACGAAATCATCCCGCTGCAGATCACCCGCGCCGATGGCACCACGGACACCCATCACATCGACGAGGGCATCCGCTTCGACGCCACGCTCGACGGCATCAGGGGCGTCAAGCTAATCGCCGAGAACGGCAAGCTCACCGCAGCATCCGCCAGCCAGATCAGCGATGGCGCGTCGGGCGTGATGGTTGTCAACGAGAAGGGCCTCAAGCAACTCGGCATCAAGCCGCTCGCGCGCATCCACCACATGACCATGATGGGCGGCGATCCCGTGATCATGCTTGAAGCGCCCCTGCCCGCCACCAAGCGCGCGCTCGAAAAGGCCGGAATGAAGATCGACGACATCGACCTGTTCGAAGTCAACGAAGCCTTTGCCTCGATTCCAACGGCCTGGCTGAAGGCCACAGGCGCCGACCCGGCTCGCCTCAACGTCAATGGCGGCGCCATCGCGCTCGGCCATCCGCTCGGCGGCTCCGGCACCAAGCTGATGACCACGCTGGTGCACGCACTGCAGCAGAACAAGAAGCGCTATGGATTGCAGACCATGTGCGAAGGCGGTGGTATGGCGAATGTGACGATCGTAGAGCGATTGTAAGCACTCCGACAACAATGGTGTCGTCCCCGCGAAGGCGGGGACCCATAACTCTCGATCGAGATAGCAAGAACGCGGAGGCCGCCGCGTGCCATCTCAACTGAAGGAGGTTATGGATCCCCGCCTTCGCGGGGATGACAACTGAGAGAGCCTACCGAACCACACCACGAGCGGAAAAATCCGCCGGTCTTCGAGGAAACACCAAGGAATTCTCCATGACGCATCCGTCGATTCACGCGAAGACCAATCCCGACAAGATTGCCTACCGCATGGCCGGCTCCGGCCAGGCGCTCAGCTATCGCGAACTCGACGAACGTTCCAACCGCGGCGCGCAGTTGTTTCGCTCACTCGGCCTGAAGGCCGGCGATCACGTCGCGCTCTTGATGGAGAATCGCCTCGACTTCATGGAGATCTGCTGGGCTGCCCAGCGCAGTGGGCTGTATTACACGGCGATCAGCCGCTACCTCACGCAGGACGAAATCGCCTATATCGTGAAAGACTGCGGCGCACGGGTTGTCATCACTTCCGAGAAATGCGCCGATGTGGTTGCGCCGCTGATTACCAACGCCGCGGAGCCAATGTTCTATATCGTCGACGGTTCGCGCCCCGGTTTCCGCGACTGGAATAGTGCCCTCGCCGCTCAGCCCGCCACGCCGATTGCCGACGAGGTTGCCGGCTACGACATGCTGTATTCGTCGGGCACGACGGGCCGCCCCAAGGGCATCAAGCGCGCCTCGGAGAACAATCCGATTGACGTGCCCAATCCGTTCCTGAAGCTGCTCTGCGCGAACATGTGCGGCATGACATCGGACTCGATCTATCTGTCACCGGCGCCGCTGTATCACGCGGCCCCATTACGTTTTAACATGATGGCGATCACGCTCGGCGGCACGTCGGTGATCATGGAGCATTTCGACGCCGAGGAATTCCTCAAGCTTGTCGAAAAGTACAAGATCACCCAGTCGCAACTGGTGCCAACCATGTTTGTCCGCATGCTGAAGCTGCCGGATGAAGTCCGTTTGAAATACGACGTCTCTTCATTGAACGGCGCGATCCATGCCGCAGCCCCCTGCCCCGTCGACGTCAAGGCACGCATGATCGACTGGTGGGGACCGATCCTGATCGAATATTACGCCGGCTCCGAAGGCAACGGCGTCACTGTGTCGAACTCGCAGCAGTGGTTGTCGCATCGCGGGACCGTCGGCAACGCTGTGGTCGGCAGCGTCAAGATCGTCAATGAAGAAGACCAGGAAGCGCCGACCGGCGAAATCGGCACGGTGTATTTCGCCGATACGCCGCAGTTCAGCTATCACAACGACCCCGAGAAGACGAAGCGCGCCTATAACGCGCGCGGCTGGTCGACGCTCGGCGATGTCGGCTATCTCGACGACGAAGGCTTCCTATACCTCACCGACCGCAAGTCCTACATGATCATTTCCGGCGGTGTGAACATCTACCCGCAGGAGACCGAGGACATTCTCATCACCCATCCGGACATCGCCGATGTCGCGGTGTTCGGCGTGCCGAACGAGGAGATGGGCGAAGAGGTCAAGGCCGTGGTGCAGCCGCACGACATGAGCCACGCCGGCAAGGCGCTGGAGGCCGAATTGATCTTGTACTGCCGCAAGCATCTGTCCCCGATCAAATGCCCCAAGAGCATCGACTTCGAGGCCGAACTGCCACGCACGCCGACCGGCAAGCTGGTGAAGCGCCATTTGCGGGACAAGTACTGGCCGAAGAAGGAAAAGGCGTCGGCCTAGACCTCGCCCTTGCGGCATTGCAGTCGCCGCGGTAATCCGCCGTGATGTCGCAAGTTCATCCATCATGACCGCCGGCCTGCTGATCTCCGCAGCACGTTCCGGCGCGGGCAAGACCACGGTTACGCTCGGCCTGCTCGCCGCGCTCGGGCGGCGCGGCATGGTACTGCGTGCCGCCAAGGCCGGGCCCGACTATATCGACCCTGCCTTTCACGCGGTCGCCACCGGCGCTCCCTGCATCAATCTCGATAGCTGGACCATGCCGCCCTCGCTGCTGCAGGCGCTGATGGCTGGCTCCACCGAAGCCGCCGATCTGCTGGTGGTCGAAGGCGTTATGGGCCTGTTCGACGGTGTGCCCAGCGTCGCCGACCGAGACGGTAGCAGCGCCAGTATCGCCGCGCGCTTCAATCTACCGGTGCTGCTGGTGCTCGACGTGACCGCGCAATCGCAATCCGCCGCCGCTATGGTGCGCGGCTTTGCCAGTCATCGTCCTGACGTGCACGTCGCCGGCGTGATCCTGAACCGCGTCGGCAGCGATCGCCACCGCCGCCTTATCACGGACGCCATCGCGCCGCTCGGCATCCCCGTCGTCGGCGCCATTCCGCGGGATGCCGCACTGGCGCTGCCAGAGCGTCATCTCGGCCTCATCCAGGCTGGCGAACACGGCGACCTTGCCACGCGGATGGACGTACTCGCCGACATGGCGGAGAAGCACCTCGATCTCGATGCCATCATCGCGCTGGCCGCCCCCATCGAGCGGCAGCCCACGCTCGCTGCCACGCCAGCATTGCCGCCGCCTGGTCAGCGCATTGCGCTCGCCGTCGATGCCGTATTCACTTTCATCTATCCGCACCTGATCGATGGCTGGCGCAATGCGGGCGCAGAGATCGTCCGCTTCTCACCGCTGGCCAATGAAGCTCCGCCGGATGATTGCGATAGCTGTTGGTTGCCAGGCGGCTATCCCGAACTTCACGTGGCGACGCTTGCCTCCGCGCAAAAATTCCGCGACGGGCTGGTGCGCTTCGCACAGACACGTTCGATCCATGGCGAGTGCGGCGGCTATATGGTCCTCGGTGAAGGCCTGGAAGACGCCGACGGCAACCGGCATGCGATGACGGGGCTGCTCAGCCACACGACGAGTTTCCACAAGCGGCGCCTGCATCTCGGCTATCGCGAGGCGCAATTGCTATCCGACAGTCCTATCGGACCAAAGGGATCGCTCATCCGTGGCCACGAATTCCATTACGCGTCACTGATTGATCCGGGCAGCGACGACCCGCTGGTCGATCTCCGCAACGCGCAGGCCGAACCCATGGCAGAACGCGGCGGACGGCGCGGCCATGTCACCGGCACGTTTTTCCACGCGATTGCGCGGGTCGATGGCTAACGGAACTAACGCCCCCATCGATCCTGCCAGATCTTCTCGCCGATCAGGCAATTGACGCGCGGCTCCTTCGTCGTGTTGGCGACGGGAATCGCGCGCGGCTCGGGCATCAATCCTGCGACTTCCAACACCAGTTTGGTGCGGATCGCTTCCTTGAACTTGTCGCGCTCCTTGATCGGCACCACGAAGGAACCCGCGCCGCCGATCACGCAGTCCTCGTAATAGAGATCGAGGTTTTCGATATCCATGGTCGAGTAGGACAGTTCCTTGGCCATGATCGGCAGGCCGTTGATGACGATACCTTTCGCGACTGCCTCGTCGCGCGCGACCGTCACCGGTCCTCCATTGTTGTTCGGCCCATCGCCCGAAATATCGATGACCCGGCGCAGACCGTGCAGCGCATTTTCATCGAACAGCGGCATGGCGTAGTAGATCGCGCCCGAGATCGACGTCCGCGACGCCCGGCGAATCGGTGTCTTCATGATTTCGGATGCCACCGCGTCGGCGGATTCAGGACCATCGATGACACGCCAGGGAATGATCAGCTTCTGGTCTGACGATGCCGCCCACTCGAAATAAGTGACCGCGATCTTGCCTGTCGGGCCGCTTTTGAGCGCGGTAAGAAATTCCTTGGAGACGATGGCCTGGGCATAGCCTTCGCGCTGGATCGCCAACTCGTCCATATCCATCGAATAGGAAACGTCGACCGCCAGCACCAGTTCGACATCGACTACGGGGTCCTGCTTGCTCTGGGCAAACTGCGCTTTCGGGCCCGTCGCCGCCATGCTCGCGACGTCGCCGCCGGCCATCGCTCCCGCGACGAGTACCGCTCCAATCGAGACACACCAGCGCATAGCGGCCCTCCCGTTGAGAATCGAATGGTGACATGCAAATGACGAGCCGCAAAGCAGGAACCTGCAGGCATGTTCACAATCCGGTCATGGCGGCTCTGCTGCTGCGGCAGAGTTAACGGGCGCCTGCCCCCGGATTTGAACGGTTTGCACGTTCGCGCGACAAAGCTAGCGCAGGATGTCGCCAACGCCACATCCACCATTGCCGACCGGAATGGCCGACATGAGTGCCGCCTTGAATGCGCCGATGAACGGTGGCCGCCAGCCCGCAGCGCGGCACCCAATCGTATGGGCCGTACTGCTCGCTTGCATCGGCGCAGCGATCGCTTTGTTCGTTTCAGCACCTGCCGAACAGCGCAAGACAGGGGCCGCCGAACACGATGAACCTATTCAGCCGTTCGGCGCCAACGCAGCCAACGAATGCCGCCGTCTTTTGCGGAACGCCACCGAATACCTCCCCGAGCAACAAGAGAAGCTGCGTTACCGGATGCGCCAAGCCGCCTGCAGCGAAGCATTCGCTACAGCTCCGGACGATGTCCGCAACAAGGTGGCCTTCGCTCAATCGCTGCCGCATGAACGGCGCGCCGAGGCGGTCGCACTGTTGCGCGAGGCCGCAGCCCGGAACGATAGCGAGGCAAATTACGCAATCTATGAGTCGCACAATTCATGGGACTATCATCTTGATCGCCCGCAACTGATTGCGCGCGACGAGGCACAGCACGCGCTGATCAAGGCAGCCGAACTGGACAACCCGTCAGCGGTAAACAGGCTCGCCATCCTCTATGGCCGTGGCGGCATCGTGAAGCGGGCCCCCTCGGCCGAACGATACTGGACCGAGCGCGCGCTTCGGTTGCCGCTGCCGGAGAACGTCACCCGTGCGGACCAGCAGATCAGGCTTGCCCGGCTTCTCGCGCGATCCCCGCAGCCGGACGAGCAGACCCTCGGCCGGGATTTACTCGCACGTCTCGCCCAAGGCGGCTCGTTTGGCGCCAAGGCGGCGCTGGCTGAAGCCACGCGTCCCAACGATCCCGTGCGCGCCCGCAAACTATTTGAAGAGGCTGCGCGCGATCATCTGGGAGGCGATACCGAGCTGGCGCAGATGCTGCTCGATAGCGAGGGCGGCCCGGCCGATCCGAAGCGCGCATTATCGATCTTGCAAAGCCAGCGCCATCAGGCGAGCGCGAGTGGCCTGCTCGGCCAGCTTTATCTCGATGGAAAGCTGGTGCCACGCGACGTGTCAAAGGGGATCGACTTACTGATCACTGCTGGGGTTTGGGATTACGAATCCAGACTGAAGGCCCTGCGGTTGCTGGCCAGCCATCCACAGGTTCAGATCTCTTCGCTCAACATCGTTCTGTATGAGGCAATTCAGGCTGCGGAACTTGGCGAGCCTGACGCACTTGCCGCATTGGTCGATCTCAAACTATCGCAGAACCCGCAGTTTCGCGACGTCCCCGGAGCCTGTAAACTGAAACCAATGGCCGTGCAGCGCGGCGATCAGGATGCCGTGCAACGCCTCAAGGATTGTCCGGCCGAGTGATCATCGTCGCGTCGCCGCCACAGAGCGCGATCGTCCGGATGAGTGTGCATGCCCGAGAGTGTCACCGCCCCGCAGACTAAGACCAAGCCGAAGGTCGAGCGGCCTAAATTGTACAAGGTTATCCTCGTCAATGATGACTTCACGCCGCGGGAGTTCGTCGTGCGGGTGCTGAAGGCGGAATTTCGCATGTCCGAGGATCAAGCCGCCAAGGTAATGATGACGGCGCATCAACGCGGCGTCTGCGTCGTCGCCGTGTTCACCCGTGACGTCGCCGAGACCAAGGCGACCCGCGCGACAGATGCCGGCCGCGCCAAGGGCTATCCGCTTCTGTTCACGACCGAGCCGGAAGAATAGGACGTGGCGCTTCTGCTTTAGCCACCAAGACGATAAAAATTTAACGATCGGCTCAATCCGAGGTTGGGCGGCATGTGGCATGCTCGCCAGATGTCGATTGCACTCCGCAAGCAATATGTATCCCGGCCGGCATTGTCGTTCGGGCCTTTGCGCTTCATCGAATGCCTGCCTTGGCTCGTGCTGGCAGCGGGAATGCGCGTGATCGCGTTCAGCGGTGGCGTTATCGCCTTGCCGGCCATCTTCGTCGCCACGGTTGCCGTTCTTCTCGCGTTTCTGGTGACCGCACGGCGGTCGATCGAGCTTGCCGACGGCGAGACCCATCTCGGAGCGATGACGTTCGAGGATGAATTCCGAATATCGCTGCGCATTCTGGCGCGTATCGGCGCGCTGATGCTTGTAGCAAGCATGATCTCTGTATCGCTCGGGATCTCGCCGCTGGACCTGAACTTCATGGGCGGCATCGATGGCATGGCGTTCGATCAGCCGACGGCGGCCGGAAAGATCTGGAATGCCTCCATCGCCACGCTGATCTTGCTGATGATCGTCGGCGTCGAACGCCATGACAACAGGGTTCGTTTCTTCGCGGCTTGCCGTGAATTCGCCAGGCGAAGCGCGTGGCTCGGCGTGGGCCTTCTGGTCCTGACCGCCGCCTATTTCGGCCTCGGTTTTGTCCAGGGTCTCGTTCGCAACGCGATTGCGATCTACGGGCAGGCGCCGACGACGAACACCTTCATCCGAAACCTGATCTTCTTCGTCTTTATCTTCAGCTTCGCGATGCTGCGGCTTTGGGTGACCCTGATGATCCTGACCGCGGCCCTCAAGCAATCCCATCTGCGCGGCGACTGACCTCAGCCGGCGACCGCGGTTTCATCGCCCAATCCATAGACCTGCTCGGCCTTGGCGAAGCCAGCGATGGGAAATTCACCGAGATCGGCCCAGTCGGCGTCTGTCGCACCAGCAAAAGCGGTCGACGCGACCACTGTACGATGCAGCCTGCCCGCGATCTTCTCCAGACGTGCGGCGAGGTTCACCGCCGGGCCGATACAGGTGAAGTCGAGCCGGTTGCCGCCGCCGATATTGCCGTAAAGTACCTTGCCGACATGCAGTGCCAGACCGAAGCGAAAGCGCTCTTCTGCGCCTGCCGCATCCGACCAGCGCAGCGCTTCAACGGCAGCGCTGGCTTCACGCGCAGCCTCCAGCGCATGACCGCAAACCATCGAACGATCCGTATCATCCTCAGCAATGGGAAACACGGCCAGCAGGCCATCGCCCATGAATTTGAGCACTTCGCCGCCATGCTTGAGGATCGCAGGCACCTGACAATCGAAGTAAAGGTTGAGAATCTCGACGACGCTTTCCGGCGGCAATCGATCCGACAGCGCCGTAAAGCCGCGCAGATCCGACAACCAGATCGCTGCGCGCATGGTCTCGGTGTGGCCCCGTCGGATCTGACCACCGAGAATACGTCCGCCAGCGCGATTGCCCACATAGGTATCGAGCAGTGTCACAGTCACTCGTCGTATGCCGATGACCTCGATCAACCGCGCCAATGTCGGCAGCACCGTTTTCAAGGCAGCAAGCTGCTCGTCCGTAAAACCGCCAGGCTGCTTCGTGGTCCAGCTTGATGCGTGGAGCATGTTGTCGACGAAGGTGAGCGGGATCGCGATGTAGTCGGTAACGCCTTCGGCGCGCATATCGTCGAAAAAAGGAAAGGGTGTGGTTGATGGCTCATGAAGTCGGCTGCGAACCTCGACACCTTCACGGAAGACCAGCGCAAGCGGACTGCTGAGGAATTCAGGCGCCTCCTGAATGTCGAAATCAACCGAGCTGAGGACCACCCCGGTCTCCGGACGCCAGATGAAATTTCGGCCGAAGATTTCCGGGTGCAGGGTGCGGATGAAGATGCCGACGCGGTATAGCGGCAGCCCCGCAGCGACAAGCCGTTCGCAACATTCCGCCATCATGCGCGATGGCGTCGGCGCGGATCGCGCACCGTCACTGAGCCAGTCGATGATCTCTCTGAGCTTGTCGGGCAACACGGCTGGCACTTTCAAACTCGCGCGAACGCGGGCTTCGGTCAGTCACTTACTCTAGCCGACCTGTCCGCGATGCCGAATGAAATGATCGGCGAGCACACAAGCGGCCATGGCTTCCGCCACCGGCACGGCGCGGATGCCGACGCAGGGATCATGACGACCCTTGGTCAGGATGTCCGTATCGGCGCCATTGCGATCGACGGTCTTGCGCGGCGACAGGATCGACGAAGTCGGCTTCACTGCAAAACGTGCCACGACCGGCTGGCCTGTGGAAATGCCGCCGAGGATGCCGCCAGCATGGTTTGAGAGAAATGACGGGCCGTGATTGGTCATGCGCATCTCGTCGGCATTGTCTTCACCGGACAATTCCGCCGCACCGAAACCGTCACCGATCTCGACGCCCTTCACCGCATTGATGCTCATCAGGGCCGCTGCCAGATCGCCATCGAGCTTGGCGTAAATGGGCGCGCCCAACCCGGCCGGCACGCCGTCGGCGACCACCTCGATCACCGCGCCTATCGACGAGCCGGATTTGCGGATGCCGTCGAGATAACCTTCGAAGAACGCAGCCTTGTCCTTGTCCGGGCAGAAGAACGGATTGCGCGCAACCTCATCCCAGTCCCAGTTGCCGCGGTCGATCTTGTGCGGTCCCATCTGCACCAGCGCCGCACGCACCGTCATGCCCGGTACGATCTTGCGCGCAATGGCGCCAGCGGCGACGCGCGTTGCGGTCTCGCGGGCCGACGAGCGACCGCCGCCGCGATAGTCGCGCAACCCGTATTTGGCCTCATAGGTGAAGTCGGCGTGACCCGGCCGAAACTTGTCCTTGATGTCCGAATAGTCCTTCGAGCGCTGGTCGGTGTTCTCGATCAAGAGCGCGATCGGCGTCCCCGTCGTGACCTGCACACCGGTTTCCGGATGCGCCATGACCCCGGACAGGATCTTGACCGCATCGGCCTCCTGGCGCTGCGTGGTGAAGCGCGACTGGCCGGGACGGCGGCGATCGAGATCGGCCTGGATCTCGGCAACATCCAGCGGAATCAGCGGCGGACAGCCATCGACCACGCAGCCAATCGCCACCCCGTGGCTCTCGCCAAAGGTCGTGACGCGGAACATGTGGCCGAAGGTGTTGTGGGACATGGGGCGCTCGCTGCTTGAGCAGATGTCGTAACGCGGGCCGTCCGAGGGGTCAAATCGCCCGGTCAGCCGCAATGCTTAACTAAACTTGTCCATCCCGTCGGCGTTGAACACGTAGACCGCGCCCTGCTCGATCGGCAGCTCACTGACCCCGTCCGGAGTCTCAAGGCCCAGCGCCACCATTAGCGCCCGCGCCGTACCGCCATGGGCAACGGCAACGGTATCGCCCGTCAGGCCGTCAACCCATTCGCGCATCCGGAGTTGCACCTCAGCGTAGCTCTCGCCGCCCGGCGCCGGCAGGCTCCATTTGTCCAGAAGACGTGCCGCAAAGATGTCGGGATGCGCAGCTTCCTGCTCGGCCAACGTGAATCCTTCCCAGTGGCCGAAGCCGATCTCACGCAGACGATCGTCGAGGCCGTAGTCGTCATGCGGCAGATCCAGCTTGCCGCGCACCAGTTCCATGGTGTTGCGCGCGCGGCCGAGCGGACTGGAGACGAATGCGACATCGCCGTTGGTGCGCCCGTCGCGCGCCAGCAGATCTTTAAGGACACCACCGGCATGCGCCGCCTGCTCACGACCGAGATCGTTGAGCGGAATGTCCTTCGAGCCCTGAAAGCGACCGGCGGCATTCCATTCGGTCTGACCGTGGCGAATATAATAGATCGTTGGTTTCGGCATGGACTAAGCGATCAGTCCTTGCCGCCCATCGAGATATCCGGCGCATCCGGCACCTTGGTGCCGAGCACGTGATAGCCAGCATCGACGTGATGCACTTCGCCGGTGACGCCAGAGGACAGGTCAGACAGGAAATACATCGAGCTCTGGCCGACTTCGTCGATCGAGACGTTCTTGCGCAGCGGCGCATTGACCTCGTTGTATTTCAGCAGATAGCGGGAGTCGGCAATCCCTGCGAAGGCCAGCGTCTTGATCGGGCCGGCGGAGATCGCATTGACGCGGATGCCCTTCTCGCCCAGGTCAGCCGCCAGATAGCGCACGCTGGCTTCGAGCGCGGCCTTGGCGACGCCCATCACGTTGTAGTTCGGCATCCACTTCTCGGCGCCGTAATAAGTCAGCGTGATGATCGAACCACCGTCGGTCATTAGTTTCTCGGCGCGCTGCGCAACCGCGGTCAGCGAATAGCAGGAGATGAGCATGCTCTTGCTGAAGTTCTCCGCCGTGGTGTCGACATAGCGGCCCTCGAGCTCGTTCTTGTCGGAAAACGCAATGGCATGGACGACGAAGTCGATCTTGCCCCACTTCGCCTTGAGCTCGTCGAACACCGCATCGATGGTCGCGGCATCCGTGACGTCGCAATGACCAAGCACGAGCGCGCCCAGTTCCGCCGCCAGCGGCTCCACGCGCTTCTTCAGCGCATCGCCCTGATAGGTCAGCGCGATCTCGGCGCCCTGCGCCTGGCACGCCTTGGCAATGCCCCAGGCGATGGAACGGTTATTGGCGACGCCGAGAATGACGCCGCGCTTGCCCTTCATCAGGCCTGAAACTTCACTCATATCACATCCTATTTGCTTGGCTGATAACTTGGCAGTCCATGCCGATCTGACCTTGGGGGTACACCAGCACTTGCGTCCGGTACAGTCCAAAAGCCCGGTTATGTGGCTGTTTACCGTCCGGGCTTAACGCCGGAATAGACGGTCCGCCAAGGTGTTATGATAGATGCGGCGCAATTGCGGACCGCCCAAGATACCGTCAGGATTGCAACGGATGGCACGAGCCCCATGAGCGCCTTTCGCGAGAGCGTTGAGAGCATGATTCCGGCGCTGCGCCGTTATGCGCGGGCGCTGGCGCGTGACACCGACATCGCAGACGACCTGGTTCAGGACACGCTGGTGCGCGCGCTGCGCTCAGAGAAGTTGTTCATCGGCGGCGATCTCAGAAGCTGGCTCTATACGATCCTGACCAATCTGAACCGCAACCGCCGGCGGTCGCTGGCACGCAAACCAGTCTTCACCGAGCTGTTCGACAACAATCCGGATGCCAGCGGGACCGAAGCCGAAGGGCGCGACATCTCGCGCGCCCTTGCCGCCCTCGTCGAAGAGCAGCGCTCGGTGCTGCTGCTCGTGATGCTCGAAGGCCTGAGCTACCGCGAAGTCGCCGACATCCAGGGCGTGCCGATCGGCACCGTGATGTCGCGCCTCGCCCGCGCCCGCGCCCATGTCAAAGCCTATCTCGACGGCGAGCGCCCGGCGCTGCGCGCAGTCAAATGATTTAAAGGGAAGATGATAATGACCGGACCGAACATTCCCGTGACCGAAGACGAATTGCACGCCTTCGTCGACAATGAATTGCCGGCTGAGCGCCGCGCCGATGTCGAGGCATGGCTTACGACACATCCCGACGATGCCGAGCGCGTCGCATCATGGCGCGCGATGGCCGAGTTGCTGCATGCCCGCTACGATGCGATTGCCGACGAAGCCGTGCCGCAGCGGCTGGAAATCGAGCGACTGGTTCAGCAGCCGCGGCGCTGGATCTACGGCGCCGTCGCGGCCACGCTTGTCGCCTTCATTGCAGGTGGCAGCGCGGGCTGGGTCGCACGCGGCGCAGCGACCACGCCGTCGATATTCCGGAGTTTCACGGTGGACGCACTCGGTGCGCACCGGACCTATGTGGTCGAAGTCCGTCATCCGGTCGAAGTCGCAGCCAATGAACGTGCACACCTGCAGCAGTGGCTGTCGAAGCGCGTCGGCTACGAGATCAAGGCGCCCGAACTCGATGCGGCCGGATTGAAGCTGGTCGGCGGACGCTTGCTGCCCGGCCCCGAAGCGCCTGCGGCCTTCTTCATGTATGAGAGCCCGTCGGGCGAGCGCTACACGCTCTACACATCGCGGGCGGCAAAGGCTGACGCGACCCAGATGCGCTATGCCGCGCAGGACAAGGACGGCGCCATGTTCTGGGCTGACAAGGGCGTCGGCTATGTCGTGTCAGGCCCGACCGACAAAGACCGGCTCAACCAGGTCGCGCGCCAGATCTATGACCAGACGGAGAAGATCGGGGGATAGCTACACTGTAGCCCGGATGGAGCGAAGCAGAATCCGGGCTGTCAGGCGTTTGGCATTGCCTCCGGCAAGAAAGAACTTTCGCGTTTGACGCGGTCACCTATCACATCGAATAACAGTGCCGTATTCGCGATCATTACAATGGTTGCGATAACTCCCATCGTGCTGTCCGTAACGGCCCGCAACATCGCTTTCCAGAATGGAAGATCAGCCGTGCTTCCCATCAGGCCCAACATCATGATGCAAGCAATCCACACCACCAGCGCCGCCGTGAACGGAATGACGATTGCCAATATGGTCCGAACGATCAGCCAGATCCGTCCTCGACTATCGTGCCATGCATCTGCAGCCGTCACATTGACCGGGCCCGCGGCCAAAGCAGGAAACAGCAACACCAGGCGGACCGACACAATGATGACGATAATCGCCAAACCGATCGGCAAGAGAATACTCATCAAACCGGACTCAGGCATGATCTCGCCGACCAGCGTCGGTACCCAGAGCACGGCCACCCATTTAAAATAGCGGCGGAACCGATCGCAAAAATACGCGAGATAGTGCGCGGGCTGCTCGCCCAGAATGATCAGACGATATGCGCCGACCTGAAAGGGCACCAGCAGGATCGTCGACATGCCGTCGAGCAAGAGGCGAAATGTTTTACTGCCGATGTCGCTGGATGCGACTACGAGCTTGGAGAGATCGATCAGCACATAGATCGAAAACGCGATCAGGACCAAATACGGCGCTTGGCGAAAGACGAGACGCCCGCCATCCCATACAGAGTGAAAAACCAGTCTGGCGGTTGGATAGGTGATGACCATGCACGGTTTTATAGTGCATCAGCATCGACACAATCAAACGTTGACCGAATTGATCTGCCCGCAAGGTTAGCAGCAGATTGATCGAGAGCGGCGCGGCCAATACCGCACCGCTCATCCGAACCTACCCCAAATCACTCCGCGGATTATACGGATGCCCGTCTCGCCACTTTTCCATCAGGGCTTCCAGCTCGGCATCGTTGCCGTCCGGCAGCATGATCCTGGTGGTGAAGTAGAGATCGCCCGCGGCGCCTCCGGCCAGCGGCAGGCCCTTGCCCTTCAGGCGAAACACCCGTCCGCTCGACGTGTTCTTCGGAATTGAAAGCTCCACGGCGCCGGTGAGTGTCGGCGCGCGCACCTTGGCCCCCAGCACGGCTTCGTACAGCGTGATCGGCAGATCGACGCGCAGGTCGTTGCCATCCACCTTGAAGTGGGCGTGGGGAGCGATGGTGACGGTGATCATCAGATCGCCGGGACGATGTCCTGGCGCGCTTTCGCCCTGCCCGCGGAGCCGGATCTGCTGGCCCGACGTGACGCCGGCCGGTATCTTGACGTTCAATTCCTTGCCGGATGGCAGACGCACGCGCTTCTCGGCGCCCTTCACGGATTCTTCCAGCGTCACCGTCATGGCGACGTTCAAATCCAGATCGGGCATCCCGCCGGCATAGCCACCGGTATCGAACTCAAAGCCCTGCGCGCCCGGCCGCGCGCCGCGCGGGCTGGCGCCGCCGAACATGCTGTTGAGGATATCCTCGAAACCGCCACCGGCACCGCCGGGAAAGCCCTGCTGCGCACCGGGACCGCCCCGAAAGGCGTGCTCGAAGCCGCGCTGCGACGCGCCGGCGCGGCCGCCGCCCGGAAATCCCTGGAAGCGTGCTTTACCCTCGGCATCGATCTCGCCGCGGTCGAACTGCTTGCGCTTGTCCTCGTCGCCGATGATCTCGTTGGCCGCATTCAATTCCGAAAACCGGTCGGCGGCTTTCGGATCGTCCTTGTTGCTGTCGGGATGATGCTTCTTGGCGAGCTTGCGATAGGCACTCTTGATCGCCGCAGCGCTGGCGCCCCGCTGCACCCCCAAGACCTCATAGGGGTCGCGCATCCGTCGTCTCTCCTTCAGGTAACTAAAAGGCGGGCAATCGGCCCGCATGTTGGGTTTGCGGGCCAGGGCCCGCCTGCTTCTTCATCTGGTGACTTCGTGTCATTTTTGCAACTCGGCCGCAAGCGGCCCGCCGGTGAAAACTAGCTCCGTTTCCACGGCTTCAGCGTATGCACGTCCCAGCTGCCGCGGTCACCCTTACAGGCCGCACCTTGCATCCAGCTTTCGCTGGTGCCGTTGACATAGCTGGCCAGAAAATCCCTGCAGGTGCGACCTTCCGCGACATAGGCACTGGACAGAGGCGTTACCGATCCGCGCGCGCCGGTCGACGGGTTTTCCCACGGCTGGCTGGAATCCTTGCTGCCCTTGGTGAGCACATCCGAGGCAGCCGTACGCGTCAGGACCAGATCGGCTTCGGTAGGCTCGTAATTGGTGGCCTGGACGGATGCCGGCGAAATCGAACCGGTGACATCGCCGCCCTCCATCCTGGCCAGCGCGGACTCGTTTCGGCCCATACTGCAACCACCGAGGGTGCTGCCGATAAGAATTGCTGTCAAAGCCGCACCGAGCGGGCAGATGGCCGATAGGCCAATGCGTTGCCGTATCCTATATAGGTCTTGCCTATGCAGGGGCAGCAGCGAGCTCTCTACAACAGGCCAACGCAAGCGGAACTCCAGACATGACCGACACGACCTCCCCCATCAAAGACTCAACTCCGTTAACGTCAGGTGATTTTACGGCCGCTGCGGAACCATTTGCGCTGTTTTCCGAGTGGTTTACCGAGGCGAAGGCGTCCGAGCCCAACGATCCGAACGCGATGGCGCTGGCCACCGTCGACGCCGACGGCCTGCCGGATGTCCGCATGGTGCTGATGAAGGGCTACGACACCGACGGCTTCGTGTTCTACAGCCACATCGCCAGCCAGAAGGGTCAGGAGCTCGCCGCCAATCCCAAGGCAGCGCTACTGTTTCACTGGAAGTCGCTGCGCCGGCAGGTCCGCATTCGCGGTCCCGTCACCCGCGTGACCGATGCCGAGGCCGACGAGTATTTCGCAACCCGCCCGAAACAGGCGCAGATCGGCGCCTGGGCGAGCAAGCAGTCGCAGCCGCTGGAAAGCCGTTTTGCCTTTGAACAGGCCATCGCCAAGGAAGGCGCCAAGCACCTGATCGGCAGCGTGCCACGTCCGCCAGGCTGGAGCGGATGGCGCATTACGCCACAGCGGTTCGAGTTCTGGCACGACCGCCCGTATCGCCTGCACGACCGCATCGAATTCCGCCGCGACACCGCGGCACCAGATACGTCCTGGACCAAGGTGAGACTGTATCCGTGAACGCCGACAACGAGACGAGAACCAGACCCGTGAGCCATCCAGGATCGAACGCGCCCAAGCGCACCATGCTGCTCACCGGCGCAAGCCGCGGCATCGGTCATGCCACCGTGATGCGCTTTTCAAGCGCCGGCTGGCGTGTGCTGACCTGTTCGCGGCATCCGTTTCCGGAAGTCTGCCCATGGGATGCCGGCCCCGAAGATCACATCCAGGTCGACCTCGCCGACCATGACGACACCGTCCGCGCCATCGACGACATCAAGGAACGGCTGAACGGCGGCGCGCTGCATGCGCTGGTGAACAATGCCGCCATCTCGCCGAAGGCCGAAGGTGGCGCGCGCATGGGCTCGATCGATACTGACGTCGCGACCTGGAGCCATGTCTTCAACGTCAACTTCTTCGCACCGATCATGATGGCCCGCGGGCTGATCGAACAGTTGAAGGCTGCGAAGGGCTCAGTGGTGAATGTCACCTCGATCGCCGGCTCGCGCGTGCATCCGTTTGCCGGTGCGGCCTATGCCACATCGAAAGCGGCGCTGGCGTCGCTGACCCGCGAAATGGCGTCGGATTTCGGCCGCCTCGGCATCCGCGTCAACGCCATCGCGCCGGGCGAGATCGACACCTCGATCCTCTCGCCGGGCACGCAGACCATCGTCGATCAGCAGATCCCGCTGCATCGGCTCGGCACGCCCGACGAAGTCGCCAAGATCATCTATGTGCTGTGTACGGAAACGAGTTCATACGTGAACGGCGCCGAGATCCACATCAATGGCGGCCAGCACGTCTGATCAGCGGTAACGGGTGGGGAATAGTCATGCTGAGGACCGCGCCATTCTGGCGCTCCTCGAAAAGCGCGGGATTTTCTAGTCCGCGTAAAATTTCCGCGGCATCGGCGCAGCCGCGCTGATCCCCGCGCTGGAACAATCGTCTTCGGATTCGCCGTCCATCAACCCGGCACCACAATGCCGGCAGGTACGCGCAGACATCGCCTGCGCCCGACCGTTGGCCATGCGCGCCTGTTGATAGGACCTGAGATCGACGACGTTCCGTCCCGATGTTTCTGTTTTGTCAACCATTGCTGTCCTCATCGCTTCTGACAGCGTTATGACAGCAACCATTAGCGCAACCGTTCAGCGGAACGCTCGAATTTTACCGGATAAATTGTGGCGAGAATCGCGCGAAGCCTATGATCATTGGGCTTTTCGAACACGCATCATGAATGCGTTTTGATAGTTGGAAAAAGATTCAGACACCCGCGCCTTTATGATCCCGCGAGCGCATGCTCGGGGTTGTCTAAGCGGTGTCCCCTCGTGAAACATGAGGGGTGGCAGCGCGCCTGACGACGCGAAATGGTGGTAATTTTCGCGATCCGCTCCGCCGGAACGCCGGCAAGCTGCAACCGCGCAACGCCATCCGGCGCGCCACCGCGGCGATTTCTGTCCCCGGGACCGTTCTTCCGGGCAAAGGCGCAGAGCTCCGCACTCCGCTGATCCCGACGGTTTCCCGCCGTTCACCAATGCCACGTCCAGCCAGCATGAGTGGCAGACCCCCGTAGTGGGGCCGGACGGTGACCCAAGGCCTCCCGAGTGCGCGGGGTACGTCACCCCACACCCGCAGGCGCCGCATCCCTGTCCCACTTCAAGACGCCTCATGAAGCGCCCCTCGTGAACCGGATGAACGGAGGATAATCCTTATGGGTATATTGTCAATAGTAGCTAGGAAAAAATGTTTGGGCGCTGCTATCCCTCATTTGTCATTCCGGGGCGCGCCCTTGCGCGAACCCGGAATCCATAACCACGATCGAACTTATGGATTCCGGGCCTGCACCCCGCCGGCTTCGCCGGCGTGACGCATCCCGGAATGACAAATGAGAGGTTAGTGCCGCCCTACGTGCCCTACAGCCACTTCTTCCACTTGAAGAACATATAAGGCAGCACCGCGGCGAACAGCATCATGATCAGCGCCATGGGGTAACCGACATCCCATTGCAGTTCCGGCATCGCCTTGAAATTCATGCCATAGACCGAGGCGATCAATGTCGGCGGCATCAGCACGACGGCCATGACCGAGAACAGCTTGATGATGTTGTTCTGTTCGAGATTGACGACACCGAGCATCGCATCGAGCGTGAAGGTGATCTTGTTCGACAGATAGGAGGCGTGATCGGTCAGGGACACCACGTCGCGCTGCATGGTCTTGAGCTGCGCGCGCATGTCCTTCGACCACTTCACGCCTTCGGCTTCCGCCGTGATGAAGGTGACGACGCGGCCGATCGAGACGAGGCTTTCACGTACTTTCGAGGTCAGGTCGCCCTTGCGACCGATGGTGATCAGAATTTCGGAATAACGCTTGGCATGGCCGGTCCGCAGCGACTCATCCGGCTCGAAGATGTCGTGGCTGACCTGATCGACGTCGGCGCCGACGCGTTCGAGAATGTCGGCGCACCGATCGATCACCGCGTCGAGCAGTTCGAGCAGAATGGTTTCACCATTGGCGCCGGGCGGCGCGTTGCGGCCAAGCTTCAGTTCGACGGACGCGAACGGACGCGGTGTGTCGTAGCGCACCGTCACCAGCCGTTGCCGGGTGAGGATGAAAGTTACCGCCGTGATCCGCGGCGACTCCGTGTCGGAGCCGCACATCAAGCTCGCGGTCATATAGCGGGCGCCGTTCTCGATATAGAGACGGCTGGAGATTTCGATCTCCTGCATGTCTTCGCGGGTCGGAATTTCCACCCCCGCCAGTTTCTCCACCGCCTTGTCTTCGGCTGGCGACGGCTTCACCATGTCGATCCACACCGCATTGTCCGGCAACGCTTCGAGATCGGTTGGCTCGGATTTTCTCAAGGCGTGGTCGGCAGGGGTGAAGACAGCGAGCATGGCAACTCCGGGACATTGAAAAGGCGGGACACTGCAATACGGACGATCCGGACAGAATCGGCAGGGGCGACCGACCATGACCGATGCGGATGCAGCCGTCATGACAGCCTTTGTGCGGCGCGCCAACCCCACCCGAACCCGGGGAATTTTTCCCGCAAGATCGCGCGTTCCATGGTCTCGATCTGACAAAATTGTCACGCGCGCATCACGGCTTCGCGAGGCGTTGCGGTTCTGCACAGGATTTGGCCGGAGGGTCGAAAATTCTGCGGCAAATATGACACAGGTTGTGCGCTGCATGATGCGCAGCGCATCTAACCGCTGGAATTGCAGCGGATTTCAGCGATAGTAGCTTTAACGGAATCGTGGCGTTCGCGGGCTATTTTGGGTGCGTTTCCTTGCACCAGCCTGTCTGAATTCGGACCTCACGCAATTGGAACAATGACATGTCGCCGCTCAAGATTAAGCTTGGATTGATTGTCGCCGCCGGCCTGATGCTGTCGGGCTGCATGCAGACCGCAACGCAATTCCAGGCCGCCCCGGAAGCCAGCCTCAAGCCGAATGACAAGGCACAGCTCGCCAAGGCACGTTACGCCAAGGTTGCCGTCGCCGAGCCGTTCCGCCGCGCCATCGTCGACTTCCACCGCAAGGAAGCGCCGGGCTCGATCGTGGTCGATTCCGACAACCACTATCTCTATTTCGTCCAGGACGGCGGCAAGGCGATCCGCTATGGCGTGACCGTCGGCGAAGAAGCGCTGGCCTTCTCGGGCGTCGCGCGCGTCGGCAACATGGCCGAATGGCCGAAGTGGACCCCGACCAAGGACATTCACGCCCGCATCGAAGGCCTGCCGGCCCAGGTGCCCGGCGGCGTCGATAATCCGCTCGGTGCCCGCGCCCTCTATCTCTATCAGGGCAACAAGGACACGCTGTTCCGCATTCACGGCACCAATCAGCCGGAATATATCGGCGCCTCGATCTCGTCGGGCTGCATCCGCATGACCAACGAAGACGTCATCGACCTCTATAGCCGCGTCAAGCCCGGCGCTGTGGTCGTCGTGCTCGAGCCGAAGGCCGGCGACTCGCCGTATAATTCGAAGCTGGCCCTGCAGGGCGGCGGCGGAACGCCATACTGAGCTGAGGTTTTATGAGATGGAAAAAGCGCCGGTTGATCCGGCGCTTTTTTGTTGGGTGGATATCGGGTTGCCCGGCTATTACCCCAAACACCGGTGTCATCCCCGCGAAGGCGGGGATCCATACACTCCCGAGAACTGACGAAGCACAGCAGATGCGGCTCCGTGACCGCCCCCACTACACCCGATAGCGGTTATGGATCCCCGCCTTCGCGGGGATGACAGCTGAGAGGCTATTGCAGCCTCACGCCTGCTCTCCCACTCCTTTTCAGATCACCGCAAAAAGCTGAACGGCGATGGCGGCGCGCGGCGCTTCTTCGGCTTGGGTTTTGGCTTCGGCTTGGGCTGTTCTTGTGGAGGCGCGGCTTCTGCTTCGGGCTCCGGTTCGGGCTCCGTCGCAGCCGGTCGAGCCGCCGCAGGCTCTGCAGGCTTCGCCGTCTCAGGCTTCGCCTCCCCCGGCTTGCCCTCGGCCACTTCGCGCGGCGGTGCTTCGTCCGGACGCACGGCCGGCATCAGCGGTGCGATGCGCGGCCACTCGTCCCAGACGTCCCACTGGCAGATCCGGTAGTTGCCGCGCCGCTCGGCGATATCGAGATGGATATGATCCTCGTGGTAGCCGTCGGAGCCCGGCCCCAATACGGTGGTGAACCTCGTACAGACCGAATGCAGCACGGCCTCGCGCTGCTCACGCGGCGTGTTGCGCTCGGTGAGCGCGATCGAGCGGCCATTGGCGAGTTTCAGCCCGCGCACATCCAGCGCATTGGCGCGGCCATGCTCTGACAGTTTCGCCCCGACGACACGGTTGCGACCACGGCAATCGAAGGAGTCGAAATTATCGAGCTCAAGAAGCTTGGTGCCGAGGTTGGTCGCGAGCGGTGCCATGTCGGCGCGAATCCATTCGGCCACCGCCGTTGCCATGGCGCAGCGCATCGTTCCTGCCGGCTTCAGCGGCACGCGCGTCTTGTCCGGCAGCACAACCGCTTCCAGCCGCACCATGTCGGGTCCGCCGCAGGCGCCCGGCCCCTTGATGTCGGGAATACTCGGCGCAACAGCGATGGCATCGGTAAGCGCCAAGCGGCAGGCTGAAGGCGGCGGCGGCTCCGGCGGACGCGCTTCCGCAGCAGGCTTCTCAGGCTCAGCGGGTTGCTCCGATCTCGCAGGCTCCTCACCGGGATTTTGCGCCGGCTCGATCGCCGGCGCCTCTGCCGGGCGGGGCTTTGGCAGCGGCACACGCGATGTCGTCAGATAGGCCTGCGCCGGCGCGGCAACCAGCAGCAACGCCAGAACCACCCCAATTGTCCTTTGGTCGCAGCCGGATAGGCCAAAAGTCCATTTCCGGGCCGCTTTCCCCGCGCTAAACTTCATGCCAAGACCTAAAGCAAGAACAGGGTCGAAGTTCCCCGGCAACGATCGGGGAGCCGGCACGCCAATCACAAGACGGAGGAACGATCAAATGCGTGGCTTGATGCAAGACTGGCCTTTGCTGTGTCATCGGATCATCGATCATGCGGCCCAAGTCCACGGCGAGCGCGAGGTCGTGACCAGATCAGTCGAAGGTCCCATCCACCGCACCAATTACGCCGAAATTCGTACCCGTGCCCTGAAGGTCGCACAGCGTCTCGACCGCGAGGGCATCAAGATGGGCGACCGCGTCGCCACCATCGCGTGGAACACGTGGCGGCACCTGGAAACGTGGTACGGCATCATGGGCATCGGCGCCATCTGCCACACCGTCAATCCACGTCTATTCCCGGATCAGATCGCGTGGATCATCAACCATGCGCAAGATCGCATCGTGATGACCGACCTCACCTTCGTCCCGATCCTCGAGAAACTCGCCGACCAGCTGCCATCAGTAGAGCGCTACATCATCTACACCGACAAGGCACACATGCCGCAGACCACGCTGAAAAACGCCGTGGCCTATGAGGACTGGATCGCTGAGGTCGACGGCAACTTCAAATGGAAGGAGTTCGACGAGAACACCGCAGCGGCGATGTGCTACACATCGGGAACAACAGGCGATCCGAAGGGCGTGCTGTATTCTCACCGCTCCAACGTGATGCACGCGCTGATGGCCAATACCGGTGACTCGCTCGGCGCCAATGCCGCCGACACCATGCTGCCGGTAGTCCCGCTGTTCCATGCCAATAGCTGGGGCATCGCGTTCTCCGCGCCGTCGATGGGCACCAAGCTCGTGCTGCCAGGCGCCAAGATGGACGGCGCTTCGATCTACGAATTGCTCTCCACCGAGAGGGTGACGCATACCGCGGGCGTGCCGACGGTATGGCTGATGCTGCTCAACTACATGTCGCAGAACAATCTGAAACTGCCCGACCTGCGCATGGTGGTATGCGGCGGATCGGCGATGCCGCGCTCGATGATCAAGGCGTTCGTCGATATGGGCATCGGTGCACGTCATGCCTGGGGCATGACCGAAATGAGCCCGATCGGCACGCTGGCCGCGTTGAAGCCGCCGTTCGACCAGCTCGAAGGCGACGAGCGGCTGGATATCCTGCAGACCCAGGGCTATCCGCCGTTCGGCGTCCAGATGAAGATCACCGACGACGCCGGCAAGAACCTGCCATGGGACGGCAAGACCTTCGGCCGTCTCAAGGTGCGCGGCCCGTCAGTATCATCAGCTTATTTCCGCGTCGAGGACGAGATCCTCGACGAGGAAGGCTATTTCGACACCGGCGACGTCGCGACCATCGACGCCCATGGCTATATGCGGATCACCGACCGCTCCAAGGACGTCATCAAGTCCGGCGGCGAATGGATCTCGTCGATCGATCTGGAAAACCTTGCCGTCGGTCATCCGCAGGTGGCGGAAGCCGCCGTCATCGGCGTCTATCATCCGAAGTGGGACGAGCGCCCGCTGCTGATCGTACAACTGAAGCAGGATCAAACCGCCACGCGCGAAGACATCCTGAAATATATGGATGGCAAGATCGCCAAGTGGTGGATGCCGGACGATGTGGTGTTCGTCGATGCGATCCCGCACACGGCCACCGGCAAGATCCTGAAGACCGCCCTGCGCGATCAGTTCAAGACGTATAGCCTGCCGACGGCGGCGGCTTAGCTGACAAGAGCGACAGCGTTCCTAACCTCTCCCCGCCCTTCGCGGGGAGAGGTCGACCGGCGAAGCCGGTCGGGTGAGGGGCATGGCACATGCGTGGCCACATTCGCATTGCCAACAGATCGCGCGAATTACGCGCCAACTCCACCGACGCCGAAACGAAACTGTGGAATCGTCTGCGCAACAGGCAGATTGCCGGCTGCAAATTTATTCGCCAAGAGCCGATCGTGCGATATATCTGCGACTTCGTTTGTCGGGAGAAGATGATCGTTATCGAGGTCGATGGCGGGCAGCATCTGGAGTCGCAACGGGACGCCATGCGCGATCGATATCTGCGCGAGCAAGGTTATTGCGTGCTTCGCTTCTGGAACAACGATGTGCTGTCAAATATCGAAGGCGTGCTGTCGCTCATCGATGAGGAATTGCGCAAGACCTCGGATTGATCCGAACCGATAGATTGCGTGCGTTGAAGCAGCGTGCTTGGCCCCTCACCCGCGCGCCAGGTGCGCGCGACCTCTCCCCGCAAAGGGCGGGGAGAGGTTAAAGAGAGCCTCAGCCGTTGAGCGCAGCCTTGACCAGACCGCTGGCCTTGCCGAAGTCCATCTGGCCGGCATATTTCGCTTTCAGCGCGGCGATCACCTTGCCCATGTCTTTCATGCCGGCCGCACCGGTCGCTGCGATCTCGGCTGCGATGGCGGACTTGGTCTCGTCCTCCGACATCTGCTGCGGCAGATAGGCGGAGATGATCGCGATTTCCTCGCGCTCCTGGGTCGCGAGCTCCGCGCGGCCGCCCTTGTCATAGAGCTCCACCGATTCCTGGCGCTGCTTGATCATCTTCTGCAGCAGGCTCAGCAGGTCGGCATCCGACAGCGGCGGCTTGCTCTGGCCGCGCGCTTCGATATCGGCATTCTTGATGGTCGAATTGACCATGCGAAGCGTCGAAAGCTTGCGCTCGTCCTTGGCCCGCATGGCGTCCTTGACGGCGTTGTTGATGTCATCGCGCAGCATCTGCGTCTCCTCTTGCGGCCGCCAATCGCAGCGCCGGAACTCGGTTGGCCCCGATCTAAGCGTTTTAAGGGGTATGCACAACTGCACCCGCCAATTCTCGGGGACGCCGCCCGGAGCTATTGCCCGACCTACTGCCCAAACCTATTGCCGATGGCTGGAGCTGAAATCCTCCACGCCTGCAGATAGCGGCCCGGGCGCGCCGGCTCCAGCGACGTATGGCAGAACCATCAACGCCGATATGGTGGCCGGAATACCGGCATGGCCCCATAGCCGGGGCTGAACCTCGAAATCAAACCTGACGTGCCGCGGCTCGAGCATCGCGACCTTGCCCATCCACATCAGGCAATCGCTATCTGTCGCAAAGCACATCGAAGCCCACCCCTTCTGCAGCGTCGTCGCGCGCGGCATGCCCCAAGTGTACTGGAACTGGAACGGGCGGCTGTAGACGGGATGGTCAGGGCTGTAAAAGGCCGTCGCGAATGCCAGTCCGTCGTCGCCACTGATCCGTGGCATCGGCCGGCCTGTCATCTGGTGCCACCGGTCAGTCAGCTCTTGAGCGGCCAGCCGATAGTAAGTCCGCTCGTTAGGATTGATGCTGTTGCGGTAAATCGCATGGATCGGAGCAGCCACAACGGTTGCGATGATGGCGATGCCGGCAACGAACACCACCATATTGACCACATACAGGCGTTCGAGCGTGAAGCGGGCACCGCAGACGATCAAAACGGCAGGCAGGAACAAGCCCTGGAGCGCCCATAGCGAAGGCATGTCGGTGCCAAGCGTGACGGTTGTCATAACGGGCAGCAGCACGGTGCCGATAAACACCCAGAACAGCAGCAGCAATCCTGGACCCATGGCACGGAAATCGGCCGAAAAGTACTTCAGGCGCAGCTCGGCCGATAAAACCCAGACAATGGCCGGGAGCGCCAGCGTCGCCGCGAGACCGAGCAAAAACATGCTGGCTTCGATCAGTGACTGACCGAAGTCGATGCCGCCGTGAACCTGCATGGCATAGGTGAACGGCGCAGCACCGGTCGTCACGAGCCAATGGATGTGCGGCCCAAGGACAATGAGCCCGGCAAGTGTCGAGACCCACGGTGCCCAGGACCTGAAATAGACCGCCCGCTGCGGATGCACGATCGCTGCCAGCGCGAAGCTGGCGATCAGGAAGATCGAATAATATTTGCCGAGCATCGCCAGCGCGGACAGGACGCCGGCGGCGGCAGCCCAGCCGATAGCGCGCGTTTCAAAGGAGCGCAGGAAGCAATAGGTCGCCAGCGGCCAGACCGCGAGCAGCACCGTGTTCGCGTTGAAGCGCTGGGCATGGAACTGGTAGGCCGGAAGCAGCATCAGCAGCAGCAGCACGACGGCTCGCGAATCGCCGCGCACGAAGCGGCGCGCAATCAGATCGACGGCCCAGAGCGCCACCGCGGCATTGGTCATCGACAGCAACTGGAACGACCAGTCGGTCAGCGGGAAAACCAGCGTCCACAGCCGCGCGACCCAGCCCATCAAGGGCGGATGTTTGGGATTACCCCATGCGAATTCGCGCCCAAGCGTCCAGGTTTCCAGCGCATCCGCATGTAGATCGCCGCTCTGATAGGCGATCACCAGAAACAGCAGCCAGATTCCCGCGAAGCCGACGATCAGCACAGGAATCGTCCAGCCCTTCTCGATCCCATCGAGGAAGGTCAGAAAAGGCCTGCGCCATCGCGCAGGCGCGACGGCCGAGCGCGCGGCCATCTTGGCGAAATAGTCCAACTGCACTGAAATATCCGGAAATACGGGAAGTCGTAGCTTGCTACCGGCGAAAGTGAGTTCCGGCAAGCATCCGTAATTATAATTAGTTGATTTTACATCTCATTCTGCAAATTACGCGCTATCGGCGTGCAGGTTTCGCCGGACAACCGGAACACCACAATTCTGCCAGATAAGATATTATTCCTTAATGAAGCTCTGTCCGGGCCCATTGATCGGGCAAAGCGCCGATTGCGAACCTGCCAGGCCATGGTTGACGTGTGAATCCGGCCTTTCCGGCTTTGACGGCGGCGGATGCGCGGACTATGTAGTCCCCTCATGACCCCCTCAGAAACATCTTCAGCCTGGCCGGACCACAAACCGACCGCGCTCCTCGTGCTCGCCGATGGCACCGTGCTGGAGGGCTTCGGCCTCGGCGCGGAAGGCCAGGCCGTGGGCGAAGTCTGCTTCAACACGGCGATGACCGGTTATGAGGAAATCCTCACCGATCCATCCTATGCCGGGCAGCTGATCACCTTCACCTTCCCGCATATTGGCAATGTCGGCACCAACGACGAGGATATCGAGACGGTGAACATGGCGGCGACGCCAGGCGCCCGCGGCGTGATCCTGCGCTCGGCGATCACCGACCCGTCGAATTACCGCTCTTCCCGGCATCTCGACGCCTGGCTGAAGGCCCGCGGCATCATCGGCATTTCCGGCATCGACACCCGCGCCCTGACCGCGCTGATCCGCAACAAGGGCATGCCCAATGCGGTGCTTGTGCATGCGAAGGACGGCCAATTCGACCTGCATGGCCTGAAGGAAGAAGCGCGCGAATGGCCGGGTCTCGAAGGCATGGACCTGGTGCCGATGGTGACGTCGGCCCAGCGCTTCACGTGGGACGAGACTCCCTGGGAATGGGAAAAGGGCTTCGGCCGCCAGACCACCCCTGAATTCAACGTCGTCGCTATCGATTACGGCATCAAGCGCAACATCCTGCGCCTGCTGGCCGGCGAAGGCTGCAAGGTCACGGTCGTTCCAGCCACGACTTCGGCCGAAGAGATCATGGCGCTGAAGCCGGACGGTGTGTTCCTGTCGAATGGCCCAGGCGATCCCGCCGAGACCGGCAAATATGCCGTGCCTGTCATCAAGCAGGTGATCGATTCCGGCGTGCCCACATTCGGCATCTGCCTCGGTCACCAGATGCTCGGCCTTGCAGTGGGCGCCAAGACCAAGAAGATGCATCAGGGCCATCACGGCGCCAATCATCCGGTCAAGGACGAGACCACCGGCAAGGTGGAAATCACCTCGATGAACCACGGCTTCGCGGTGGATGAAGCGACGCTGCCCAAGGGCGCGACGCAGACCCATATCTCGCTGTTCGACGGATCCAATTGCGGCATCCAGCTCGACGGCAAGCCGGTATTCTCGGTGCAGTATCACCCGGAGGCTTCCCCCGGTCCGCGCGACTCGCACTACTTGTTCAAGCGGTTCGCGGATTTGATGCGGGCGAACAAGGCGTCGTAGCTCTCATTTCAGTTTGCGGAATCAAGACGCCATGGCCGGGATCATCCCGGCCATTTTCGTTCTGGACGCAGAGAAGATGACACACGGCGCCACCTTTTGTATGATGATCATCATCAAAATTGCCGGGAATGATCCATGACCGACGCACCCACACCCCGTTACGACGTCGTGCCCACCAGCCTGATGGCCTCGATGTCCGGGCTCGATTTCGTGCGCAAGATGTTCGCCGGCGAGCTGCCGCAGCCGCCGATCATGGAGAATGTCGAGCCGTTCGACTCGACCGCAGAACCTGGCGTTGTCGTGTTTCACAGCGTCCCCGGCTTCCGGCACTACAATCCGATCGGCTCGGTGCACGGCGGTTACGCCGCGATCCTGCTGGATTCGGCGATGGGACTGGCTGTGCATTCGATGCTGCCTGTCGGCACCGGCTACACCACGCTGGAATTCAAGATCAGCTTCATCCGCGGGATGAGCAAGGATTCTGGCGCCGTTCGCACCGAAGGCAAGACGCTGAATGTCGGCCGCCGAGCCGCCACCGCCGAAGCGCGCATCACGGATTCCAAGGGCCGACTCATCGCCCATGCCACCACGACGTGTCTGGTGTTCGAGATTCCGAAGGACGCGGCCTGACCTGGAGCCCGCGGGCACTCTGACGGAAATTCGACACGTCACGGCCTGACAGCGGGAGTTTCGCTTGCCATGCCCCGCGCGCGCGACATCAGGTAGAGCTCAAGCTCGACCATCTCAGGCGCGTCGGCGCTATAAGGCTGCGCCCGCACGCCGATCATGCAATTGCGCAGGCGGCGCTTGAGAGAGCCAAGCCCCTGCCACTCCAGCCGATAGACGGGATAGCCCGTTGGATGGGCCTGCGTGATCGCGGAGCCGGCGAGACGTTTGTCCCAGTTGTCGTCGTGACAGTTCGTGCATGCCAGATTCAACTGCCCCTGACGCCGCATGAAGGCATCGCGGCCTTTGTCGATGAATGCTTGCAGACGTGAATCGGCGCCCGTCTCGATCGGCATCCCCTGTGATTGCCGGCCGATCAATGCGGTCAGCGCCAGCAGATCACGGCTTTCATCGGCGAGCGGCGGCAATTGTTGATGATCGACACGGCAGAGATTGACGCGCTGTTCGAGATCGACCGGGCGATTGAGCTTGTCATCGAATGCCGGGTATCGCACAGCGACGCCGCGCATGCTGCTGGCATCACCGTGGCAATCCGCGCAAGCACGGCCGGCAACAGGCTTTCGGGTCCACAGCGCCTCGCCATCCAGCACCCCCAGCATGCCGGGATTGGCCGTGGCGTCGTTCTGCATGGCCTGGGTTTCGACGGACATGAAACTGGCACCGGAGCGTCGTTCGCCCGGCGCGATCTCCGCCGCTTCGATAAGCGACGTGAAGGCGACGGTTGCCAGCAACGACAGGCTGATATTTCGCAGTCGCCTCATGTGACCGTGATGCTGGCCGACGCAGTTTCCTGAAATCCGTTGTCGCCGATCCATTGGAATTCGAATTTTCCGCTCTCGGTGGCGACCGTAAAGAAGGAGATGAAAGGATTGGCGGAGAACGCGGGAAACAGATCGGCCCGGAACACTTCCTCGCCATTATAGCGGCAGGTGAAATTGGTGATGATGTTGCGCGGGATAACCTCGCCGGTCACGGTATGGCGAAAGCCGGTCTCCATGATGTGGGACATCAGCGTCTTGATCTCGATGATGTCGCCACGCTTGGCCGTAGACGGAACGTTGATCAGCGCGGACGCCATCAGGTTGCCTCCTCGGTACATGCGGCGAGCGTGACCACGACGTCGGCGGTCGCCGACCAGAACGAACCATCGGAGAGTTTCGCGATGGCCGTCAGTGTCTGCGTGTCGGCGAGCCGGATGCGCGTCGATATCTGCGCACGGCCTGCACGTGGGGAGATATAGAAATTACCGACATTGGGCTGCGGGTTCTTCTCGTTGAAAATGTGGATACTGACCACGTGATCCGCATCACTCATCGGACTCGTCACCGTGACCGTGAGCGGCACCGTGTTGCCGTTCTCGACCAGCGGCGGGACGTCGAGCTTCACTTTGCCGGGGCGCACGCCGGCGCCGTTGACGATATCGCGGATGGCCGCCTTCATGGTGTCCGGCGTCGCATGGGCCGGGCCGACATGCACGAGTGACACCGCGCCGAGCGCTGCGCCGCCGGCGGTCGCCAGGAACTGGCGACGCGTCGTTCGATCGGGCTCAGCCATGGATTGCTTTCGTCATGATGGGTTCTGCAGCGTTGTCAGGTAAGCGACGACGTCCTCGATTTGTTGCGCCGACAGGATCGGCTTGCCAAGCCATGCGTCACCGACACGCTGCAAGTCATCTACACGATAATAGGACGGCATGATGGTCGCGGCATTGAGGCGGGAGGCATCCACCAGCCGCAGCCGCAACTGGCCTTCCGACCAGCGGCTGCCGGTGCCGGCAAGGCTTGGCGCAAGATCGCCCTGGAATCTCTGTTCGGTAAATGGACCGCTGTGACAGAGCAGGCACGTATAGATCCGGTTGACGACGATCGCCCTGCCCGCCGATGCGTCACCAACCGCGCCCGCCAAGGGGAGCGGAATCGCATCGCCAACCACCGCATAAGGGACAAGTTCACCCGCGCGGACCGGAGCAGTCAGCAGCAGCGTCGCCACGCTCGCCGACAACAGTGTCGATGCGCGGCGGCGACTAACCAAAGACCTCTGCTCCGATCGTCTCGAACCAGGACCGTGCATAGATCGCTTCGCGGGCCCGGACATCACGTGGCGCATCCAGCGGACTCGTACCGCCCGCGCCTTCGATATCCGCAAACAGGCCGTTGCGGGGCTGGTAGACGCCCGCGATGGAAATGCCGTAGTCGGGCGCGACTAGGCTGTAGCAAGTGTTGATCAGCTTCGGCGACGTCGGCGTCGCCCCCGCCAGCAACGCCACGATCGCGCCGGCACAGGTCTTCGCCTGCGCATTCGCCGAGAATGCAGATTTGGGCATGGCACCGGCAATGCAGGCATCGCCGATCACATGGATGTTCGGCACCTGTGTGGACTCGAGGCTGACGGGATTGATCGGACACCAGCCGGATTTATCGGTGACGCCGGCAATCTCCGCGATGCGTCCGGCGCGCTGCGGTGGAATGACATTGGCCACCTGAACGTGATGTGTCGCGAAATCGGTCACCAGCGTATTGGTCGCCGGATCGACCGACGTGACCTTGCCGCCCTGCGACAGCGCGACCCATTCGATCAATCCCGGATACAGCTCCTGCCACGCGGCCTGAAACAGCCGCTGCTTCGAGAACGCGTCTTTCGAGTCGAGAATGATGAGCTTCGACCGCGGCTTGCGAGTCTTGAGGTAGTGCGCAATCAGGCTCGCGCGCTCGTACGGGCCCGGCGGACACCTAAAGGGGTTGGCGGGAACGACGATCGCAACCACGCCGCCATCGTCCATCGCTTCCAACTGGCGTCGCAGCAGCAGCGTCTGCTCACCGGCCTTCCAGGCATGCGGCATGCGCGACGCTGCAGACTCGTCATAGCCCGGTAGCGCATCGAAGCGCAGATCGATTCCGGGCGACAGAACCAGCCGGTCGTAGCGCAACGTCGATCCATCGGCGAGACCGATCGTGCGCGCCTGCGGGTCGATCGTCCGCGCCATTTGCGCGACGACTTTGATGCCGGCGGCAGCGGTTTTCTCGTAGGCGAATTGCTGGGCTTCAATGGCGCGGTCGCCGGCGATGACCTCATTACTGAATGGGCACGCGACATATTGGCGATCGGCCGTCACCAGCGTGACATCCAGCGACGGATCGAGCTGCCGAAGCGCGCGGGCGCAACTGGCGCCACCGAAGCCGCCGCCGATTACAACGACCCGCGCAGGCGATTGCGCCAGGCTTGGCGATGCCAGCGCAAGGGATGCCGTCGCGGCAGCGGCAGTGCGAAGAAACTCCCGTCGTGAGGTATGATTTTTGTGGGTCATGCTATTTCTGCGTTGCCAGCCAGGCCGCAATCGACCCGATTTCGTCTTCGGAGAAGCCCTTGGCGATCCGCGTCATCACCGTGGCCGGCATCGATCCATTGCGAAAGGCCAGCAATGTGGAGCGCGTCGCATCGGCATCGCGCCCATAGATGTTCGGGATGGCCTGCGATGTCGCCGCATGGCAGCCGGAGCACGACGCCGCGCCAGGCGGCAGCGCCGATGCCGCCCGGACCGGCGCCGCCGAGGCGACGATCAGCCCGATCGCAAGTGAGGTACGCAGTGCCTTCATGAGCGAAATCCAGTGATGGGCAGCAAGCATGGCGACGCGTCGGTTACGCAAAGATGATGTCGTGATTCTTCAGCGGCACGGAACGGATGCGCTTGCCGGTCGCGGCAAAATAGGCATTCAGCACGGCCGGCGCGGCCACGCAGATCGTCGGTTCGCCGACGCCGCCCCAGAAGCCGCCCGATGGCATCAGGATCGACTCGACCTTCGGCATCTCCTTCATGGTCATCGACTGATAGGTGTCGAAGTTTTCCTGCTCGATGCGACCACCCTTCACAGTGCATTCGCCATAGAACAGTGCCGAGAGGCCATAGACGAACGAGCCGGCGATCTGTCGATCGATCTGCCAAGGATTCACCGCGTAACCGGGATCCGTGGCGGCAACGATGCGATGGATCTTGATCTTGTTGCCGCCCGTCACCGAAATTTCCGTCGCGGCCGCGACATAGCTGCCGAAGCCCATGTGCTGGCAGATGCCGCGGAACACGCCTTGCGGCGCCGGCGTCGTCCAGCCGATCCTCTCTGCGACGGCATTGAGCACCGCGAGATGCTTCGGATGCTTGGTCATCAGCTTGCGGCGGAATTCGAGCGGATCCTGACCGACCGAATGCGCGAGCTCATCCATGAAGCTCTCAAGATAGATCGCATTCTGGTTGACGTTGACGCCGCGCCAGAAGCCCGGCGGCACATGCGGATTGCGCATGGAATGGTCGATCAGCAAATTCGGAACGGTGTAGCCGATCGCTGCCTCACCGCTGGCATTCAGACCCTGGAAAGTGACGGGATCCATCCCGTTCTGCATACCCTCGGGACGCACACTGGCCAGGATCGACTGGCCTGAGATCCGCATGTGCAAACCGATCAGATTGTTATCGACATCGAAGGCGCCGACCAGCTTGCTTTGCGTAATCGGATGATAGCGGCCGTGCAGCATGTCTTCTTCGCGCGACCACATCAGCTTGATCGGCGTACCGGGCATCTGCTTGGCGATGGCCACCGCCTGACGGACGTAATCGGTCATGCCGCGCCGACCGAAGCCGCCGCCCGGCATGATCTTGTAGACCTCGCATTTGTCGCTCGGCAGGCCTGACGCTTCGACTGCGGCCGCAAACACGGCTTCGCCGTTCTGCGTCCCGGTCCAGACCTCGCACTTCTCTGGCGTATAGAGCACCGTCGCGTTCATCGGCTCCATGGTGGCGTGGTTCTGATAGGGATAGGCGTAGACCGCTTCCACCGTCTTCGCAGCACCCGCAAACGCTGCTTTGACATCGCCAGCCTTGTTGCCGACAAAAGCGGGCTGCGCAGCGTCCAGGCCTTCCTGCAGCCACTTGCCGATGGACTCGCTGGACACGCTGGCGTTCTTGCCATCGTCCCAGACGACTGGCATCGCCTCCAGCGCCGACTTGGCGTGCCACCACGTATCGGCGACCACAGCCACGGCACTCTCGCCGACGCGCACGACCTTCTTGACGCCTTTCATGCCAAGGATCTTGCTGTCGTCGAAGCTCTTCAGCGTGCCGCCGAACACCGGGCAATCCTTGATCGCGGCATTCAGCATTCCCGGCAGCTTGATATCGGCGCCGTAGACCATCTTGCCGTTGGTTTTCTCGACCGTATCGAGCCGCTTCAGCGGTTTGCCGGCGATGGTCCAGTCCTTGGGATCCTTCAGCTTGACGTCGGCCGGCGGCTGCAGCTTGGCGGCCGCTTCCGCGACCTTGCCGTAAGTGATGGTGCGCCCCGACGGGACATGGGTGATGACGCCCTTGCTGGTGGCACATTCCGACACGGGCGCGGCCCACTCATTGGCAGCAGCCTGGATCAGCATCAGGCGCGCAGCCGCGCCGCCTTTGCGGACGTATTCATGCGAAGTGCGAACTCCGCGGCTGCCGCCGGTGGAAAAGTCCCCCCAGATGCGCTTGCGTGCGACACTTTGCCCGGGCGTAGGATATTCCGTCGTCACCTTGGACCAGTCGCATTCAAGTTCTTCAGCGACCAATTGCGCCAGACCCGTGAGCGTTCCCTGCCCCATCTCGGACCGCGCGATACGCACGACAACGGTCTCATCAGGCCGGATCACCACCCAGGCATTGACCTCAGGCGTACCATCGGCCGCATAGACTGCGGTCGGCCCGCCAAAGGGAATACCGAGCGCGAGGCCACTGCCGATAGCAGCAGTTCCCAGGACAAACGAACGGCGATTGAGTTGCGGAGCATGACCCATGACCATCTTCCTCAAGCGCTTGCAGCGGCGTGAATCGCTTCACGGACCTGCTGGAACGTGCCGCAACGGCAGATATTGGTGATGGCGAGGTCGATATCCTCATCGGTCGGCTGCGGCACTGTCTCCAGCAGCGCTGCAACTGCCATGATCATGCCGCTCTGGCAGTAACCACATTGCGGCACATCATGATCGATCCAGGCCTGCTGCACCTTGTGCACGGCCCCCTCGGACGCAAGGCCCTCGATCGTCGTGATCTGCTTTCCGATCGCCTCACTGAGCGCCATGCTGCAGGAACGGACCTGCTGGCCATCGACATGAACGGTGCAGGCGCCGCATTGGGCGACGCCACATCCGTATTTTGTCCCTGTCAGCCCGGCATTTTCGCGGATCGCCCATAGCAATGGCGTGTCCGGTTCTGCATCGATCTCGTAGGTTCGTCCATTGATCGTGAGGCTTGCCATCGCATTTCCCCGGGTCGTGGCGCATATCGCCGTTGCAGCAACCTCCCCTGAAACTGGAAGAATTCCAAATCAAATGTTTGGTGACTGCGGCGCCCGAAGATTCCAGCGATGTCCCTGCCTTGCTGACGTCACAGTTACGTCACGCGGGATTTTCTGTTTGCTGACGCTCTATCACCGCGGGTCGAACACAATGCGATCATGCAAGGAAACCGCCTGAGATTGCCATTGGCAAAACCGGGCACCGCCGTGTGCAGAACATCGCCGATTCGCTGTCGCGATTTACTTGGTGAGAGTTGCGCGGAACACGGGATGATAGCCGTGCGCCGCTCGACGCGCTGTGGCCGGGTTGGTAAGCCCTCTCTACAAGGAGACCTGAGTCGAGACATGACCGTTGCGATCGAGATGGGGCATACGACGTCAGGCGCCCCGGCGGCTCTGGACCTTGAGGAACTGCTGGCGACGCGTCTGCTCGTACAGGGCAATTCGGGTTCCGGAAAATCGCATCTGCTGCGCCGGCTGCTCGAACAGAGCGCCCCATGGGTGCAACAAACCATCATCGACCCTGAAGGCGATTTCGTCTCGCTGGCGGAGCGATTCGGTCATCTGGTGATCGATGCCGAGGCGCATACCGAACGCGGGTTGCAGGTGGCCGGCGAGCGCGCGCGCATGCACCGCGTCTCCACAGTGCTCAATCTCGAAGGGCTGGATGCCGAGAATCAAATGCGCCGCGCCGCCGCCTTTCTGGGCGGGCTGTTCGACGCGCCTCGCGACCATTGGTATCCGATGCTCGTGGTGGTGGACGAGGCACAGCTGTTCGCCCCGGCCGTTGCCGGCGAGGTGTCCGACGAAGCGCGCAAACTATCGCTCGGCGCCATGACCAACCTGATGTGCCGCGGCCGCAAACGTGGCCTTGCCGGCGTCATCGCGACACAGCGACTGGCGAAGCTCGCCAAGAATGTCGCGGCCGAAGCATCGAATTTCCTGATGGGCCGCACCTTCCTCGATATCGATATGGCACGCGCCGCCGATCTTCTCGGCATGGAGCGACGGCAGGCCGAATCCTTCCGCGACCTCGAGCGCGGCCAGTTCATGGCGCTGGGTCCCGCCCTCTCCCGTCGTCCGCTGGGCCTGCGCATCGGTGTCACCGAAACAAGTCCGCGCAATGCGACCCCACGCCTGATACCGCTGCCGGAAGCGACACTCGACGACGTCCGCGCCACGATTCTCGCAGCGCCCCCGCCGGAGCCGGTCCGGCCGCAGCGCCGCGCACCGTCATCGCCGGATCTGCTTGGCCAGCTCATGGCGGCGAAGTCCGCAGCGCTGGAAATTCGGCCGGACGTGGCGGAGACGCCGATCAGCGCCGAGGAACTGGCGGAGCGGCGCATGCGCGTCGACCGCGTGTTGCAGGCCCTGATGGCGGAGCCCGATGCAGGCTTCCGGGTGGTCGGCGTGCTCTATCAGGAATTCGTGGTCCGCTGCCGCATCGAGGGTCTCGGTGCCGCCGTGCCGGACCTCGACGACTTCCGCCGCATGCTGACCCGCGCCCGCGCCGGGCTCGGCTCCGACATGACCAACGATGACGGCTGGCAAGACGTCTCGGTCCGCGCCTCGATTCTGCCGGAGGATATGCAGGGCGTTTTCATGATGATCGCCCGCGCCGCCAAGGAAGGCTGGCCCTGCCCAAGCAATGCCGCGATCGCCCGCGCCTACGGCTCGCATTCGCTACGCCGCGCACAGCGCCTGCTGAACTATATCGAGGAGCAAGGTCTCATCGTGTGCCAGCTTGATGGCGCCGGTCGGCGCATCGTGACGCTCGTTGAACTGGCCTGGGCGACGGCACCCGGCGATCCCAATGCCGAGGAAGCTGCGGCCGAGCAGGCCTGAGCCGTTTCAGTCCGCCGAGAAGCCGAACGGAACGTTCAGCGTCCTGAAATCATCCGGCAGCAGCTCGCGCCCGATCGGAAGCGCCGAGCGCGCAGCACATCTTGGACGGTGACAGACACGGCATGCGACGCCGATCGGCGTGGGCGCATCCGCACGCGGTGCCGACGCATCGCGCGTATAGATCAACTGGCCGGCATGTTCGGCTGCGCAACCGATCGCGATGGCGCGCTCGACGCGTTGTGCGCCGTAACCACCACCGCCAGCCGTGACGGTACGGGCAATCGAAAAGAAGCGCTGGCCATCCGGCAATTCCAGCCACTGCGTGACGATCTGGCGCGGCGTTTTGAAAACGTCGTGCACCGACCACAGTGGACACGCACCGCCGTGCTTCGCGAACGGAAAGCCTGCACCGTCGAGCAGTTTGGAAATATTGCCGGCGGGATCGACGCGGATGAGAAAGAACGGGACTTTTTCGGCACCCGGCCGCTGCAAGGTCGTGATGCGATGCGCGGTCTGTTCGAAGCTGGCACCGAATTGGCGCGCCAGCGCTTCTAGATCGTAGCGCCGTGTCTCGGCTGCACGCGCGAAGGCTGCATAGGGCATGATGAGCGCAGCCGCGGCGTAGCCTGCGAGCGCCCGGCGCGCCAGCAGTTCGGCACTCTTGGTGGTGAACTGGCCGTCTTCGAGCGCGGTGCCGATCTCGTTTTCCATTTCGAGATAGACGAGTTGCTGCGCCAGCTGGAAATTGAGACTTGCGGTGTCGAGCGAGTCCTCAAGTAGTAATTGTTTCCGATGCAGATCCAATCGTCGCACCGAGCCGAGCATGACGTCCGGCGGCAGATAGCGCACTTGCAGCCTGTGTCGGGTCTTGAGACGCTCGACGAAACCGCTCGGGCCCGACGTCGCCTGCACGAGACGCTCGGCCGCGTCGTCGAGACCCGCGAAATTGTTGCGACGTGCGGCGAGAAAACGCCGGACCTCGGCGACGGGATCGTTGGCATCATAGCTCTCGCTACCCGCTTGCAATGCACCGCCCGCGAGCGCCGGCGCGCGTCGGTCCGCCAGCGCGAGTTGCTCCTCGCGATAGGCCGTGTAGAGGCGCAGAAAAGCCTCGGCCATGCCGGGATAGCTCACCGCGAGATCGCTGATTTCGAGCGCGGGGATATCGATGTCCGAGAACATCGGCTCTTTCAGGATCGACTGCATCCGCGCCGTATTGTCGGCGCCGCCATCGCCGGCGAGATCGGCCAGATCGATGGTGTAGGTGCGCGCCAGGCGCAGCAGCATGTCCGCCGTCATCGGCCGCTGGTTGCGCTCCAGCAGCGCGACGTAAGGCGCGGAAATCTCGAGATCGGCCGCCATATCGGCCTGGGTCAGGCCCAGATCGCGCCGAAGCCGCCGGATTCGCGGCCCCATGAACACCGAACGACCTGCCGAGGCGGCCATCGCACACTCCAATACCTTGTAACTACTTTACAGCCTTACACGTTCAGTTTGTAAAGTATGACAAGTTATCTGCGTTCCGTCTAGCGGCTGGCGATCCCGCGATTACAACCAAGGACAGGTTTTCGTCAGCCAAAGGGATCGAGACAATGAACTTCCAGCCACGCGGGATCAGCAACCAGACCATCCTCGGCACCGGCTCCTATCGGAGCGAAGTCGAGGCGGCGTCGGCGCTGCTCAAGACCAAGGACACCTGGAACGGCGTGACCGCCGAAGCGGTCGCACGCATGCGCCTGCAGAACCGCTTCAAGACCGGTCTCGACGTTGCACGCTACACGGCATCGCTGATGCGTGCCGACATGGCCGCCTATGATGCAGACACCACCAAGTACACCCAGTCGCTCGGCTGCTGGCACGGCTTTATCGCGCAGCAGAAGCTGATCTCGGTCAAGAAGCATTTCGGCACCACCGATCGCACCTATCTGTATCTGTCGGGCTGGATGATCGCGGCGCTGCGCTCGGAATTCGGCCCGCTGCCGGATCAGTCGATGCACGAGAAGACTTCGGTCCCGGCTCTGATCGAGGAGCTCTACACCTTCCTGCGTCAGGCTGACTCGCGCGAGCTCAACGACATCTTCCGCAGCCTCGACGCCGCTCGCAAGGCTGGCGACAAGGCAAAGGAAGAAGAACTGATCAACAAGATCGACAACTTCCAGACCCACGTCGTACCCGTCATCGCCGATATCGATGCCGGCTTCGGCAATGCGGAAGCAACCTATCTGCTCGCCAAGAAGATGATCGAAGCCGGCGCCTGTGCGCTGCAGATCGAGAACCAGGTCTCGGACGAGAAGCAGTGCGGCCATCAGGACGGCAAGGTTACCGTGCCGCACGAAGTCTTCCTCGCGAAGATCCGCGCCTGCCGGCACGCCTTCCTCGAAATGGGCGTCGAAGACGGCGTCATCGTCACCCGCACCGACTCGCTCGGCGCTGGCCTGACCCAGCAGATCGCCGTCAGCCACAAGCCCGGTGACCTCGGCGACCAGTACAACAGCTTCCTGGATTGCGAAGAAATCGATGCTTCAAAGATCGGCAACGGCGACGTCGTCATTACGCGTAATGGAAAGCTGATGCGCCCGAAGCGTCTTGCCAGCAACCTGTACCAGTTCCGCGAAGGCACCGGTCAGGACCGCTGCGTGCTCGACTGCATTACCTCGCTGCAGAACGGCGCCGATCTGCTGTGGATCGAAACCGAGAAGCCGAACATCGAGCAGATCGCCAAGATGGTTGATCGCGTTCGTGAGGTGATCCCGAATGCGAAGCTGGCCTACAACAACTCGCCGTCGTTCAACTGGACGCTGAACTTTCGTTGGCAGGTCTATGACGCGATGAAGGAAGCCGGCAAGGATGTCAGCAAGTACAACCGCGCCGAGCTGATGAAGGTGGAGTACGACAGCACGCCGCTGGCGGTCGAAGCCGACGAACTCATCCGAACATTCCAGGCTGATTCAGCCAAGCGTGCCGGCATCTTCCATCACCTGATCACGCTGCCGACCTATCACACGGCTGCGCTGTCCACCGACAACCTCGCCAGGGAGTATTTCGGCGAACAGGGCATGCTGGGCTACGTCAAGAACGTCCAGCGCGCGGAAATCCGTCAAGGCATCGCCTGCGCGAAGCATCAGAACATGGCTGGTTCGGACATCGGCGACGAGCACAAGGAATACTTCGCCGGTGAAGCAGCCCTGAAGGCGGGCGGCGCGCACAACACGATGAACCAGTTCGGCTAATCGTTACGGTTCAGCTCATCGTAAAACCAGCCCGGGGTCTCATCAGACCCCGGGCTGATGTCGTTGTCGGTGTACAAATGCCGAACGACTGCCTCACCGACAGGCAGGGCGCCGGCCTCCATTCCGGTTATCCCTGTCGGCGCAGGAAGCCGGTAATCGTGACCGTCTGCCAAATGCCGGCGGCAAAGAACGGATCGGCGTGATGAAATCTTTCGACCACCGCGCGGTCGGCGGCCTCGACGAGAAACAGACTGCCAATCATGGTCTGGCCGTCATCGGCTGTCAGCGGACCGGACATAACGATCGTCACGTCATAGGCCGAGGTGTCGGACAAAAAGGCCTTGTGAGCCTCGTAGTGAGACAAGCGTTTGTCGAGCGCCCCGGCATGATCGACGGCATGGATGGCAAACAGCATGCGTAGCTCCTGAAAGACAGAAGACGGCCGCCGACCTGCGACGACCGCCTGAAGTGTCGAAGATATTACTTGGTGCCGAGCTTAGCAGCCTCGTCCCAGCTCGGGCAGGTCCGCGATTCCAGCGGCACGTCGTAGGGCTGATAGTTCTCCTTGCCGATCACCGTGGGCTTGAGAACGATCTCGGTGATCACCGGCTCGTTACGCAGCGAACGAATGGCGATCATCATGCCGAGGCATCCCTGCATGAAGCCATTGTAGTCGCCGCTCGCCAGCAATTTCCCGGACTTAATCGCGTCGATTGCCTCCTTGGTGCCATTGACGCCGATGACCTGGGCTTTGCGATTGGCACCATCGAGCGCCTCGATCGCACCGATCGCCATCGCATCATTGGCAGCCAACACACCGTCGATCTGAGTATTCGACTGCATGAGATTCTCCATGACCTGAAGCGCCTGCAGCCGTTGATAGTTGCCTGGTTGCGACGCAAGCAGTTTGGCCCCCGGGTTTTCCTTCAGGGCGTCGTTGAAGCCGCGGACGCGGTCGATGCTCGTCAAGGACCCTTTGACGCCCTCAATGATCACGAAATTGCCCTTGCCGCCAAGCGTCTTCAGCAGATAGCGCCCGGTCTCGAGACCCAGACTATAATCGTCGGCACCGACAAAGGCGACAAACTTGCCGCCGGCGGAACGATCCGTCACGTTCACAACCGGGATCTTTGCGTCATTGATCTTCTCGACGCCGGGGACCATCGCCTTGTAGTCGACCGGGATGAAGACGATCGCCGACGGCTTCTTCACCACCACGTCCTCAATCTGGCTGAGCTGCTCCGGGATGCTGTCCGGCTTGGTCGGGATATAATGCAGCGTCTTTGCCTTCATCGCCTTGGCGGCTGCGTCGGACCCAACTCGTACTGTTTGGAAGTACGGATTGGTCTGGTTTTTTGTAAACACCGCGATCGTCTCGCCGTCAGCGAACGCGTGGGATGAGAGTGATGTCGTCAGAAGCAGTGCAGCAAGCGCGCCATAGGCCTTCTTCATAGTCGTTCCCTCCGTTTGTTTTTTAAGATCGAACACTTACGCCGCACGGCGCCGTGTTTTCATATCCAGCCATACTGCCAGAATGACGATGACGCCGGTTACCAGTGGCTGCCAACTCGCGTTGACTGACAAAAGGTTCATGCCATTGAGGACCAGGGTCAAAATGAGTGCACCGACGAACGTGCCAAACACCGTTCCGAGACCGCCGAACAGCGAGGTGCCCCCGATCAGAACCGCCGCGATCGCCGGCAGTGTCAGGCTTTCTCCGATGTCGGCTTCGGCAGAGTTCAGTCGCGCAAGAAAGATGATCGAGGCGAGCCCGGCCATCGCGCCGGACACTGTGTAGACCAGCAGAAGCCGGCGAGCGACGGGAATACCCGACAACCGCGCCGCAACCGGGTTGGCGCCGATGGCATAGATTTCCTGTCCCCACGTGGTGCGCTGCGCGAAAATGGTTCCGATGGCGAGGAAGACCAGCAACAGATAGACCGGGATCGGAAGACCGAGAAAATAGCCACTGCCGATCTGACGAAAGCCAGCCGGGAAGCCGTGCATGGTCTCTCCGCCCATGTACCAGTAGGTGATGCCATGCAGCACCCACAGCATCCCGTAGGTCGCAATGAAGGATGGGATTCGAAGCGCCGTCACCATCACGCCGTTCAGCATCCCCACCGCCCCCCCGACGCCGATGCCTGTCAGTACCCCCAAGGTCGGCGAGCCCGTCTGATGAATCACCGTTCCGGCAATACAGGCGGAAATGGCGACATTGGCACCAATCGAAAGGTCGAGGCCACCTGTCAGCACCACCAAAGTCAGACCCGACGCAATGAAGAACAGCAGACTCGCCTGACGCAGGACGTTGAGGATGTTGCCGAGACTGAAGAACGAGTTGGTCAGGATGGTCAGCGCCGCACAGATCAGAAACGCAGCGAGCAGGCGATAGAACACCTGGATCATCTCGTCAGAAAGCAACATTCTGCCGCCTGAGATCGGCTTTGAGATATCGGTCATGATCGGCTCCGCAATCCATCGACGAACAAGGCTGCAATCACCAGCAAGCCGACGCTTGCCACCTGGATCGAAGACGGCAGCGCCAGCAGATTCAATCCGTTGCGCAACACGCCCACGGTGACCACGCCGAGCAAGGTGCCGAGCAGCCAGCCATTGCCGCGTTCGAACGACGTGCCGCCGACGGCAACCGCTGCAATGGCATCGAACTCAAGACCGAGACCAGCGGTTGGATGCCCGGAGTTCATGCGCGCGGTCATCAGGAGACCGGCCAGACCGACCATGGCGCCGCCGAGCGCGTAGACGAGGATCAGCAAGCGTCGGGCCGAGATGCCGGCGAATTTCAGCGCTTCACGGTTGCCGCCGAGCGCGAAAATATAAGTCCCGAAACGCGTGTGGTAGAGCAATCCGTGGAAGCCAAGGTAGCTTCCCAGCCCCAACACGATCGGAAGCGGGACGCCGCCGAGCGTTCCGGAATAGACGCCACGAACGGCGGCCGGCATGCCGACGACGCTCTGGCCATCGCTGACGATCAGCGAGAGCCCCTGCGCCATCCCGAGCGTGCCCAGCGTGGCAACAAAAGGAGGAATACCGACAACGGCCACCAGCCAGCCATTGACCGTCCCGAACACGATTCCGACGACCAGAGCCGCAAGCAGGCCGAGCAGCAACGAGCCTGTGGCCAAAGCGACGATGGCGACGATCAGCGAGGTCAGCGTCAAGACCGCGCCCATCGACAGGTCGAGACCTTCGGTCATGATGATCAGCGTCATCGGCAGCGCCAGCATCAGCAGGATCGTCGATTGGACGAGCACGTTGGAAATATTCGGCACCGTCAGGAAGCCCGGCGTCATCAGGCTGAAGACGACACATAGCAGCACCAGCATGACGGCAACGCCGGGAATCCGCTGAAACGGATTGGTGTTCAATACCATCGCTTGTTCACGCATGATGCATCCCCAACTTCACGATGTTTTCCTCACTCAGTTCGTGACGAGCCAGTTCACCCGCGATCCGCCCGTCGCACATGACATAGGCGCGATCGCAGACGTGGCAGATTTCCGCCTGCTCCGACGAGATCATCAGCGCAGCGGCACCATCCGCGACCAGTCGGTCGATGAGCGCGAAGATCTCGGCTTTGGCTCCGACGTCGATGCCGCGTGTCGGTTCGTCGAAGATGAACAGCTTGGCGCCAGCGGCCAGCCATTTGCCGATGACGACTTTCTGCTGGTTGCCGCCGGATAGAAGGCCGACGGCCTGCTTGTCCGATGGGGTCGCGATCCTCAACTGCCGGATCAGATCATTGGCAACCTGCCTGGATTTCCCCTGATCGAAGAAGCCACGCGGAAAGATCTTGCGTAGCGCGGAAACGATCAGGTTGTCTCCGACGGAGCGGATCAGAGCCAGACCTTCGGCTTTGCGGCTTTCCGGAATCAGCGCGAGCCCCAGTCTGGCAGCTTCGTCCGGACCACCGGATTTCTCCTGACCGTCGAACAGGATCTGTCCCGCGGTCGCCCTGTCGGCTCCGAAAATGGCCCGCACCACTTCGGTGCGCCCCGAGCCGACCAGCCCGCACAGCCCGACGATCTCGCCTTGCCGCACCACCAGGTCGATGCCCGCAATGCCGGAGGCAGAGGAGAGACCCTTCACCTCGAGCATGACCTTGCCGGGGGCCTGGGCGAAGGTCCGTGGATAGCTCATATCGACGCTGCGACCGACCATCATCCGGACCAGATCGTCCGATGACACGGCCCCGGGTTGCACCTCATCGATACGGCGCCCATCGCGCAGCACCGTAATGCGGTCGCCGAGCGAGAACACCTCCGCCATGCGGTGCGAGATGTAGATGATGGCGACGCCGTCCGCCTTGAGCCGCGCGATCAGTGCAAACAGCAATTCCGTCTCGCGATCGGACAGCGCCGCCGTCGGCTCATCCATCACGAGAATTCGCGCGTTCTGGCTGATGGCCTTCGCAATTTCCACCATCTGCTGCTGGGCGACGCCCAGCTTCTCGATCCGGATCGACGGATCGATGTCGAATCCGATCGAAGCAAGCACGCGCTTGGCATCAGCCAGAATTTTCTTGCGATCGATCGTGCCGGGAACACGTCCTGCCGGCTCGCGTCCAAGGAAGATGTTCTGCGCGATATCGAGATAGGGGACCAGCGAGAATTCCTGGAAGATGACGGCAATGCCGAGCTTCTGCGCATCGGCCGGCGACGCGATCTCAACTGTCTCGCCGTTGTAGTGGAACGAGCCGCTATCGGCGCGATAGGCCCCGCACAGCACTTTCATCAGACTCGATTTTCCTGCTCCGTTCTCACCGAGCAGCATATGCACCTCGCCTGGCCAGACCGAGAACGACACATCGTCGAGCGCCTTCACTCCCGGGAATTCCTTGGAGATGCCGCGCAGTTCGAACAGCGGCGGCGCCGCCTGAACGATCGACACGGCAGCCTTGGACTGTGCAAGTTGCGTCATGCCAGCACCGCTGCATTGGGCAAGAAGATCTTGCCGGGGTTCATCATGCCTTTCGGATCGATCGACGCCTTGATGCCACGCATGATATTGACGGCGTCGCCGAGCTCGTCCTGGAGGAAACCGATCTTGCCGGTGCCGATGCCATGCTCGCCGGTGCAGGTGCCCTCCATCGCGATCGCCCGCGCCACCAACCGCGCGTGCAGCGCCTTGGCACGCGCGACCTCGTCGGCATTATCCTGATTGATCAGGATCAGCAGATGGAAATTCCCGTCGCCGACATGGCCCACCACGGGCGCGATCAGCCCGTTGGCATCGATGTCGCGGCGGGTTTCGGTCAGACATTCCGTCAGCCGTGAGATCGGCACGCAGACATCCGTAATCATGGCCTTGGCGCCCGGCTTCAGGCTGAGACCCGCATAAAGCGTGTTATCGCGGGCATGCCACAGCTTCGTCCGGTCTTCCGCCGCACGCGCCCATTGGAAGCCCTGGCCGTCATGTTCGGCGGCGATCGCCTCCGCCAGTTCGGCCTGCTCCGCGACACTCGCCTCGGTGCCGTGGAATTCAAAGAACAGCGTCGGCGCCTCGCGATAGCCAAGTTTGGAATAACCATTGATGCCGCGCATCATGACTTCATCCAGCAGTTCCATCCGCGCGACGGGAATGCCCGACTGGATCACTTCGATCGCGGCATCGATGGCTTGATCGAGCCGCCCGAAACTGCAGACCGCGGACGAGATCGCCTGCGGCCAGGGATGAAGTTTCAGCGTGATTTCGGTGATCACGCCGAGGGTACCCTCGGAGCCGACGAACAGCCGGGTGAGATCGTAACCGGCTGACGATTTACGGGCGCGCTGGCTGGTGCGGATCACCCGCCCATCCGGCAACACGACTTCGAGCGCCAGCACATTATCCTTCATGGTGCCGTAGCGGACGGCCATGGTCCCTGACGCGCGCGTCGAGGTCATGCCGCCGATCGACGCATCGGCGCCGGGATCGATCGGAAAGAACAATCCGGTGTCGCGCAGATGCGCGTTGAGCTGCTTGCGGGTGATGCCAGGCTGCACGACGACGTCGAGGTCCTTGTCATGCACCCGGAGCACGCGGTTCATCCGCGCAAAATCGATACAGACACCGCCAGCCACCGATGCTGCATTGCCTTCGAGTGAAGTACCCGCGCCGAATGGAACGACCGGCATGCGGAGTTCGCCGCAGAGCTTCACGATCTCAGCGACTTCCTGCGTGGTCTCCGGAAACACCACGACATCCGGCGGACGACTGGCGTGATAGGCCTCGCTGCGGCCGTGATCATCGAGCACGCCGCGCGCGATCGTCGCGCGCGCCCCAATGATCTCGTTCAGACGGACCACGGCCGTCTCGGCGCTCACTGGCGCTCCCATAGCATCCTCCCCTTCCATATCAGCGCTCAGGCTCTGCGGCCCGTGATGCGCATTGTTAGCTAGACAGCATGCGCCTTGTTGGCGTCTGGCTTCAAACCGAAATCGTAATTCAAATGATAGTAAGGCGTGTTCTGCATCTGCCCGTCGGGAGCTTCGCCGGCATCTTTCCGGGCGAATTCGCGAATGAGCGTATCTTTGACGCCGAAGACGACGTCGGAGTCGAGATACTTGTCGCCCGCGACGAACACATGCGTCACCAGTTGTTCGAAGTCAGGCGCCGAGATCATGAAGTGAACATGGGCGGGCCGCCACGGATGACGCCCCTGAGCCGTGAGCATATCGCCGACCGGCCCGTCATGCGGGATCGGATAGGCCGCTGGCTTGATCGACCAGAACCGGAAACGGCCCTCAGCATCGGCATGAAACCGCGCACGCATCGCTAGATCACCGATCTTGTCGAGCTGCTGAACATCGTAATACCCGTCGTCGTCGGAGTGCCAGACGTCGATTGTCGCATTTGCGATCGGCTTGCCATCCGGCGTCGAGACCGATCCCGTCACGATCATCGGATCGCCCTCCATGCCACCGGAGATGTCTTCGCCAAGCTTCTTCTCCGGGGCCGCCTGGACGAAGAACGGCCCGAGCACGGTCGTGTCCGTCACACCTTTTTCGGCACCATGATTGATAGCATCGACCAACATCGACACCCCGAGCGTATCCGAAAGCTGGATGAACTCCTGGCGCTTATCGTCGCACATGTGACCGGTACGCGTCAGGAATTCGATGCCCTGCTCCCACTCCCTCTGGGTCGGCCGAATCTCCCGGACGAAGGCATGCAGATGGCGTACCAGCGCCTCGCTGATCTGCCTGATCCGCGGCTGGCCAGCATCCGTGATGCGATCGAGCACGGCGTCGGTGATGGTGTTCGCGTTGAAATTCCGCATGGCCTTCCCTCACCCAAGCTTCGGCTCGCCGAGACCCGACAGTCGCTCGACATGGCGCACGGTGGCGATGAAGTCGGATTCGCCATCGCCCTGTGCGATAAGTGATCCGTAGATTTCCCGCACCTGCGCTGCGAGTTGCAGCGGCACGCCGACGTGATGGCCCGCCCCGATGATGAGGTCGAGATCCTTGGCCATCTGCCGGCACGAGAAAGTGGACTCGAAGTTGCGCGTGGCAAGCGGCGGCGTCTTGTACTTGACCATCGGCGAGGCGATCGCGCTATCGTCCAGGACCTTGAGGATATCCGGCCAGGAGATTCCGCCCTTGCGCGCCAGCGCGAGGCTTTCGGCCATCATTCCGGCGGACACCGCGATCATCAGGTTGACCGCGAGCTTGGCAAATCGCGCCTCTTCAGCCACGCCGAGATAGGTTTGCGCGCGTGTGAACGTCGCCAGCACCGGCTGAACCGCATCGAACGCTTCGCGCGGCCCCGACACGAAGCAGGTCAGCGCGCCGGTATGCGCGATCGCTGCATTGCCGGACACCGGAGCGCGCAGATAGGCAATACCCGTTGCCTCCGCCGCGACACCAACCTCCGCTGATATTTCGGCGCTGACAGTGCTCGTCTCGATCAGAACCGCACCACGTGTCAGCTTGTTCAGCAAGCCGTCTGGTCCGAGCACCACGGAACGCAGCGCCGCATCGTCGGGCAACGATGTGAAGATGATCGAGTGGTTTGCAGCGGCGTCCGCCGCGGAGTTAGCCGTCTGAAGCCCAAGCTGCTGCGCCAACGCCATGCGCTGCTGGCCCGGGTCGTAGCCGGTGACGCGGATACCCGCCTCCACCATGCGCCCGGCAATCGGCAAGCCCATCTTGCCAACACCGATCCAGGCCACGGCCTGTGCTTGATCTCTCGACGGGGTTGTCATGCCGCTTTCTCCTGACGTTCGATCTCGGAGACGATGCGCATGCCTGATCGCTCGAGTTCATTCTTTTTGTGGTCGAGGTTCTCCGCCAGCAGGCGTCCGCCTCGCTTGCGCCAGATGCCGTCAATCATGACCGCCTCGATATTGGCAATGCTGGACTGCATCAGGACCGTGGAAACCGGATCATGGACCGGACAGAGGTTAAGGTCCGTGGCATTGATGACGACCAGATCCGCCTTCTTGCCCGGCGTGAGCGAGCCGACGCTGCTTTCACTTCCGAGCATGCGCGCGCCCTCGATGGTGATCCAGCGCAAGGCCTCACGCGTCGTGATTGTCGTCACCGCTGGAATGGCGCCCGTGGCCTGCCGACTCTCGGCGTTGTCCAGCGCGCGTTGCATCGACAGTGCGATGCGGCCAACGTTGAACATGTCGCCAGGCAGCACGGATTCCAGATCGACCCCGAGCGATGGCCGCGATCCCAGCTTCAACAGCCGCCCGGTGATCGGGTAGCCGTGGCCCTGATTCATTTCATTTTCTGGCGTGACCGAGAACGACACGCCGAGATCGACAAGCTGATGCAGCAGATCGTCGGGAAGATCGTTGCCGTGCACGATGTTGATGCCGGGACCGACCAGACCGGCTGCAATCAGCTTCGCCCAGCCACCCGGCGTCTTGGCCGGGCCTCCACCCTGATGCATCGAGGCAATCAGATCGAACTCACGCGCCAGTTCGAAATCATGGATGGCAACATCCATAGTCGAATAATGCGGGCCGAGAATCGCGAGCCCGAGCGTGACGCGATCACTGCGGCTAGACAGTGCCCCTGCCAGAAAGCGCTCGACTTCATGGCGCGGATGCGGAACTTCAGAGAAGTGCGGCTGCCCCGGCGCCGCCTCCGGTTTCGGCGAGCCGTGGAAGAAGGCGGCACGGATGCCGCTCTCTTTCAGCGCCGCGACGGCGCTATCACTGTGCGTAGGCGTTGGGTTGTTGTGACACCAGTCAACCAGCGTGGTGGTGCCGCAATTGATCTGGTTCAGCGCGCCCATCAGCGTGCCGATATGAATATCCTCGGGACGGAAGACCGTGGCCAGTCCCGCATGCATCCGGCGGAAGTATTCGGGAAGCGTCCAGTTCGCGGAGAAGCCGCGCAAGGCGGTCTGCCACGTGTGCATATGCGCGTTGACGAGGCCGGGAATGACGATGCGGCCACGACCATCAACGATCTCTGCATCAGCGGCATCTAGGCCTGGCCGGATGTCCACGATGCGATCGCCATCAACCAGCAGGTCAGCCTGCGCGAGGTCGCCGATCGTGTCATCCATCGTCAGGATGGTGGCGGATTTGATGAGCGTGCGCATCGCCGTCATCGCAACGCCTCCGCCATGACCGGAGGATCGCCCGCCCAGGCCCGCGCGATCAGATCGCGGATGGCATCGTGTTCCAGCGGCCGCGGATTCCAGTAGGCATTGCTGACGGCAAGGTCGGCGGCGTGTTCTATGCCGTCCTTCGGCATTCCCAGATCGCGTAGCGCGACTTTGGCGCCAAGGCGCTGCGTGAGATCGAACAGTCCCTGCGCCGCCTGTCCGGCGCCGAGCGCGCGCGCGACGCGAGCCGCCGCGACCGGCACTGCGGGAGCATTATAGGCCATCGCATGCGGCAGGATCACCGTGTGGGTTTCGGCATGCGGCAAATTGAACGTGCCACCCAGCGTATGGCAGAGCTTGTGATGCAGACCCATGCCGACGGCGCCGAGACAGGCGCCGCACAACCAGGCAGCGCGCAGGGCATCATCGCGTGCCGCCGCGTTGTCCTCGCCAGCCGCAAGCTTCGGCAGCGCGCCGGCGAACAGGCGAATGCCCTCTTCCGCCATCAACGACACGACCGGATTGGCGTCGCGCGCATAGAGCGCTTCGACAGCGTGAGCGATTGCATTGACGCCCGATGTCACGGCAAACGCAGGCGGCAATGTGCACGTCAGGTCGACGTCGTAGATGACCGTTTCGGGGAGTATCTTCGGGCTCGATTGCGTGGTCTTCAGTCCCTCGCGGGTCTCACCCAGGATCGGCGTCATTTCGGACCCGGCATAGCTGGTCGGTACGACGATTTGCGGCAGGTCGGTCCGTAGCGCGATCGCCTTGCCTAGCCCGATGGTCGAACCACCGCCCACCGCGACGATGCCGTCGGCCTGCAGAGCCTTGACCTGCTGCATCGCAAGTTCGGTCACATCAACCGGCGTATGCATCACCGCACCGGCATAGACGCCCGCCGCTCTGTCACCGATCAGGGCGGCAATCTGCTCGCCGTGAGATTTCTGCTGGGCTGTCGTCAGAACGAGTGCGTGCTTAACGCCGAGTCGGTCGAGCTCGGCGGCCAGATCTGCCAGCCGTCCCGAGCCGAAGACGACCCGCATGGGCGCCGCCTGATAGACGAAGCTCTCCATCATTCCATCCCTGATCGTCGACGCCGTTAGGGCGCTTCTGCTGCATAGCACCAAGGCATGCAGCGGATTTTCGCTACCATCATTCCCGTGCACACGTTTGTCAAGAAACTCTGCACACGTTTGTCAATTTGTGCAAGATGAGGCATTCTCACGTGATCGTTAGCGGATACGACGACGCGCGCGAGCAGGCTGGATGGCGATGCCCAAAAAAACCAAGAACACCAAGAAGACGTCACCCGCGCTTCAGGAGCGGTCGTCGCGTAAAACAATCATTGATGTCGCGAAGTGTGCTGGCGTCCATTGGTCAACGGTGTCGCGCGGGCTCAATCCCGAGAAGCGCCACCTGATCTCCCCAGAAATGATCGAGCGCGTCGAGGCTTGCGCGAAGAAACTCGGTTATCGCGCGAACGCGATGGCGTCGGCGCTTCGCACGCAGCGCTCTCGTACCGTTGGCGTCATCGTTTCAAATCTGGGTGACCCCGTGCATCCGCCGATTGTCCGCGCGATCGAAGACAGTTTCGCCGAGATTGGATACGTCACCATTGTCGGCAACACCGACAACCATCCGCTCAGGCAGGCCGCGCTGATCGAACGGTTCATCCAGCAAGGCGTCGAGGGGCTGATCGTCGCGACCTTCGAGCGAAACGATCCCGGCATCGCAGCCTGCGTCGAGGCGAACATTCCAGTCGTCGCGGTGTTTCGCGATCCTGAAAGCGAATTCATTCCGAGCGTCCGGGTCGACGACGCGAAGGCAATGGAACTGGCGGTTCATCATCTCGCCGAGTGTGGGCACAGGCAAATTGCTCATGTTGGCGGCCCGCAAAACGTGTCGACGGGTTACCACCGCTATCGCGGCTTCCGGCGCGCTTGCAAAGCCCTGGCTCAAGACGGAGTTGCGCCCACTGCCGTCTTCGGTGAGGCCTTTACGGTCGAGGAAGGCGAGTTCGCTTGCGAGCGTTTGCTGACGGAGAACCCCAATATTACGGCGATTGTGGCCGGCAACGACATGCTGGCCGTAGGCTGCCTTCGGCACCTGAGAAACAAAGGCATTTCATGTCCCGGCAACATCTCGCTGGTCGGCATGAACGACATGCTGTTCATGGATGCGATAGCACCGGCGCTGACGACCATCAGTACACCGACTGCGGAACTGGGAACGCAGGCGTCTCACATTCTTATTGCGATGATCAAGGGAACGCCGGTTCAAAACGATCGGATCGTACTGAAGCCGGTTTTGCTTGCGCGGGATTCTGTCGCCGCGATCAAGCTGCCGACCAGGACACGTTCGTCAGATTTTTCTGACGCGGCCAAAAGAGAAGTCAGAATACAGCACCGACAAAGCTAAGCCAAACCTGACGCACGCTGCGGCGGTGACATGGAAAAGTGTCGGCGACTGATCCGAGTTTGCCGAGAACGGGGCGCTCAGACGCGATCCGTTACAGATCTGGCTTCTCGACCGAAATCAGAAGTTTCCGCAGCAGCCGCGTGAGCGTTTGACGTTCGTTGGCCGTCAGCACCTCGTCGACCGACCGGGACAGCTTGAAGTGCTGGGCAATCGCCTTGTCGACGGAATTGCGCCCCTTGGCCGTAAGCGTGATCCGCGCGCCGCGGCCATCTTCAGGATCCTGGCGCCTGACGATGAAGCCGTCCTGCTCGGCACGCCGCAGCCGCGCGGTGAGCCCGCCCGACGACAGCAGGCACTCCGCATAGAGGTCAGTCGGTCGAACACCGGTACTGCTATCCGCCTCGCGGCGGTAGACCGTCAGGAGCAGGTCGAACAATTCCCAATTGAAGCCCTGCTCCTCGAGTGCGGGCTCGATGGCGCTGCGCATATGCACGGACAGCCGGACAATCCGGCCGACGACGTCGAGGTGACCGGCGTCGAGGTCGGGCCGCCGCCGGCTCCAGCCGGCAATGATCTCATCAATCGAATCGGTAGTCATGCTGATCAGCATATAGGCACGGGGCACCGAATATATGCAAATTCATCTATCTTTGCGCCAAGATATTTTATCTTGACTCAAAGATAGTTTGACCTCACGCTTCGTGACGGGTTGACCGGATGCCACCTCGCGAGAAGGTCACGAGGTTTACCAACGCCCGCCATCGAGGAAATGATCATGACAGCCAAGCCGGCCTTTGCGACCTCGCCCACCAATCCGCACGTCAAGGAAATCCAGACGATGCCGGAGCGGAAGCCGGACATGCCTTATGCGCCAGCGATCCGTGTCGAAGTGCCCTGCGGGATGTTGTTCATTTCCGGAGCAACGCCCTCGCCGCTCTATCACAAGCATCCCCACGTTCTGGAGGAGCACGATCATCCGAATTCGATCGAGGACCAGACCCACCGCGCCATGCAGACGATCCAGTCGATCCTGGATCACGAAGGGCTGACCTGGACCGACATCGTCAAGGTGACGAAGTACCTGACCGACATCCGGGACCAGGACGGTATGGTGAAGGTGATGAAGGAATATTTCGGCGACTGGACGCCGGCCAGCACCACCATCTGCATCAACCAGCTCTCGACCCAGGGCGCCCGTGTCGAGCTGGACATGATCGCCGCCATTCCCGTGCAAAAATAGACCGGATGTGACCTCCCGCCGGCCCCGGGTCATCGGGCCGAACGAGGCCGACAATGATGCACGGCACTGAAAATCAAGATGAGCAAGGGGACCGCTCGCTGCACACCCCAAAGGGGTCTGCGTCGCGGGCGCCCGGAAGTGAGGCCGATGCACCGCTGCTGCGTCTGGTCGGCATCGACAAATCCTTTCCCGGTGTGCATGCGCTCAAGAACGTATCGCTCGACGTCTATGCCGGCGAGGTCCATGTCATCCTCGGTCAGAATGGCGCGGGAAAGTCGACGCTGATCAAGACGCTGTACGGCGCCTATGCGGCCGATCGCGGCTATATCGAGATCGAGGGCCGGCGGGTCGCCGTCGCCCGCCCCGCCGATGCCAGCGCGCTTGGTATCGCCGTCATCTTCCAGGAATTCTCGCTGATCCCGTATCTGGACATCGCGCAGAACATCTTTCTCGGTCGCGAAGCCGCATTCAGTCGCTTCGGCCTCGTCGATTCCGCGGCCATGCATGCAGCCGCACGCACCATCCTCGACGATCTCGGCCTCGACTACGACACCCACGCATACGCCGCCGATCTCGGCGTAGCCCAGCAGCAGATGGTGGAGATCGCCAAGGCGCTTTCGCAGAACGCGCGGGTGCTCGTGATGGACGAGCCGACAGCGGCGATCTCCGAGCGTGAATCAGATCGCCTGTTTCAAACCATCGCGCGATTGACGGAAAAGCGCGTCGCCATCGTCTACATCTCCCATCGTATGAAGGAGGTGCAGATGCTCGGCGATCGCATCACCATCCTGCGCGACGGGGCCGTCGTGACCAGCGTGCTGCGCGATCAGAAAAGCCAGGCCGAGATGGTCGGCGCGATGATCGGACGGCCATCGGGATCGCAACTCGCACGGACGCCGCGCCCGCCCGGCGAGCCTGTCCTGCTCGCCAGGGATGTGAACACGGCCAAACTGTCGGACATCTCCATCGAAATTCTCGCCGGCGAGGTGGTGGGGCTTGCCGGCCTCGTCGGGTCCGGCCGGACTGAAGTGGTCCGCGCCTTGTTCGGCGCGGATCCAATCGCCAGCGGCGAGATCGCTCTGTTCGGATCGCGCGCGCCGGCCACACTGGACAGACGGGTGCGTGCGGGCATGGCCCTGCTCCCTGAAGATCGCAAACGGGAGGGATTGGCGCTGCCACTCGATGTCCGCGACAATGCGACGGTCGCCTCGTTGTGGCGCAGCTTCGCCTCCGGCTGGTTCTCACCGGCCAAAGCCGAGCGGGACACACGCGGGCTGATCGCACAGCTCGGCATTGCCGCCCATGGCACGCGCCAGAGCGTCCACACCCTCAGCGGCGGCAATCAGCAGAAGGTCGTGCTGGCCAAATGGCTGGCCGCGGGAGCCAAACTGTTTCTGCTGGACGAACCGACGCGCGGTGTCGATGTCGGCGCCAAGGCCGAAATCTATCGCCTGATCGATCAACTGGTCGATGGCGGGGCCGGTGTTGTCGTCATCAGTTCGGAACTGCCGGAGCTCGTTCAGCTCTGCGACCGCGCCTATGTCATGCGCGACCATCGCATCGTCGGGCATCTCGCCGGCGACCAGCTAACCGAGCGGGCCATCCTCGAACTGGCGGTGCATCAATGAGCATGACGATCCAGCTGCAACGCAGGTCCGGCATGGGCCAGTTCCTCAGCGCAATCCCCGGCGCCGGCCTCCTGCTGATCCTGATGCTGGTGCTGTTCACGATCGTCAATCCGAGATTCGTGTCCCAGACCAACCTCATCAATGTTGGCTTGCAGACCTCGCTACTGCTGATGCTCGCCCTGCCGATGACGCTCATCATTATGACCGAGGGCCTCGACCTGTCGGCCGGAGCTCTGCTCGGGCTGAGCGGCGTCATCGTCGCCGAGGCGCTTCTCGCCGGATGGGGCGTATTCGCTGCCTGCGCGACGGCACTCGCGATCAGCACCGCCTTTGGCGCCCTCAACGGCGTCCTGATCGCCTATCTGACGCTGCCCGCTTTCGTCGTCACCCTCGGCACCATGGGGCTGATGCAGGGGATTGCGCTGGTGCTCACCAATGGAGATCCCGTCGGCGGTTTCACGCCTGCCATCGAAACCTTCTATCGCTCCCAGCTTTGGTTCATTCCGACGCCGATCGTGATCGCGGCCGCCCTTTATGCCACGCTGTGGCTACTGCTCTATCGCACTCGGCTCGGCAACTACGTGATCGCCATCGGGGGCAACAAGGACGCGCTGCGTCTCGCCGGCATTCGCGCCAATCTCGTCCACCTCGCCGTCTATGTGCTCGGCAGCACGATCATCGGCCTTTCGGCGGTGTTGCTGATCGGACGCACCAATTCAGCGCATCCGACCGTCGGCATCGGCATGGAGTTCGAGGCGATCGCCGCAGTCGTGCTCGGCGGCACCTCCTTCGAAAAAGGACAGGGCTGGCTGTTCGGTGCCGTGCTCGGCGCGCTTGCCATCACCGTGCTGCGCAATGGACTCAACATTCTGTCCATCGACTCATCGCTGCAGGTCGTGTGCATCGGCATCCTGCTCATCCTCGCGTTGCTGATCGACCAGGCGCGCAAGCAATTCGTGAGGCGTACGGCATGACGATCACGGCAACGCTCGATATCCGCCCATCGTCCCTGTCGCCCGACGCTGCGGCCCTGCTCGGCCGGTTCGTGCTGATCGTTCTGATCGCCGGCGCATTGACCGCGGTCGATCCGGGATTCGCGTCGGTGAGCAATCTGCTGAACATGCTGCGGCAGGCGAGCCTGCTGTTTCTCGTCGCGTCCGGCCTCACACTCGTCATCATCGGCGGTGGGCTCGATCTGTCGGTGGGCGCCAATCTGACGCTGTCGGCCTGTCTCGCCGCAGCCGCGATCAAGACCACCGGCAATCCGTGGTACGGCGTCGCGGTCGCCATCGGCGCCGGTACGCTGATCGGTTACGCTAACGGGCTGATGATCAACCGCCTGCAGCTGCCGCCTTTCCTTGCGACTTTCGGCATGCTGTGGGTGGCGCAGGGCATCGCCTACTGGTTCATGGCCGGGCAGACGATCTACGGCATGCCGATGTCGTTTCGCTATTTCGGCACTGGCTTCTTCCTCGGCGTTCCGCTGCCGATCTGGATCACGCTTGTGGTCTGTCTCGCCTGCAGCATCCTCCTGCACCGCACGACCTTCGGCCGCGAGGCGTATTTCATGGGCGCCAATCAGACCGCCGCGCTGCTGTCCGGCGTCCCGGTCGAGCGTCGTCGGCTGCTGCTCTACGTGCTCAGCGGCTTGACGGCGGGCATCGCGTCTCTCGTCTATCTCGCACGCCTCAATGCCGCCGAGCCCGGAATCGGCGAGCCGTTGCTGCTTCCTGCTATCGCCGCAGTTCTGGTCGGCGGCACATCCCTGTTCGGTGGCAACGGCAACATCGTCGGCACCGTGCTTGGCGCCATCCTGCTCACCATCATCGTCAACGGGCTCAATCTGCTGAATGTTGCAGCGACCTGGCATCCCTTCGTCAACGGCGCCGTCGTCCTGGTCGCCATCATTGCGGATCTCGTCATCAGCCGACGCCGATCAGGGAGCGGATAGACCCGGCATCACCAGTTCACCACACGTCTCGTCATTCACAACCAGAGGGGCCATCATGCGAACCACCCGATCTATCCGATGCGTTCTTGCCGCCGTCATTTGCGGCACCCTGTTCAATTCGGCGGTGCGCGCCGATGGCGAAGTGATTGCAGCCTTCACGAAGAACCAGGTGGACCCGCATTTCGAGGGTGTGCGCGCCGGCGTCGCGCAGATGGCGGAGAAAATGCGCGCGACGGTCAAATATTACACGCCGACCAAGCCGAACAATATCACCGAAGGCATGTCGCAGCTCGAAGACGTCGGCGTGACCAAGCCCAATCTGATGCTGTTCATGCCGATCGATGCCAAGGCGCAATTGCCGACGATCAAGCGCCTGATCGAATCCGGCCTGCCGATCATCAACTACAACGACCGCGGCGGCGACGCCCCCTATCTCTCCTTTGTCGGCCAGGACGATTACAAGCTCGGCTATGACATTGCCAAGACCCTGTTCGACCACCTCGGCGGCAAGGGCAATGTGGTGATCCTCGAAGGCGTCAAGGGCTCGACCACGGGCGACGAGCGCAAGCGCGGCTTCGACGCTGCGGCCAAGGACTATCCGAATATCAAAGTACTGGCCTCGCAGCCCGCCAACTTCCAGCGCCTGCTCGGCATGCAGACGATGGAGAACCTGATCCAGCAGTTCAGCACCATCGACGGCGTGATCGCCGCTGCCGACGCGTCCGCGCTCGGCGCGATCGAGGCGCTCAATGCAGCCGGCCGCAAGAACGTCGCGGTAGTCTCGATCAATGGCGTGCCGGAGGCTGTCGAAGCCGTGAAGGCCGGCAGCCTGCTGGCAATCGCGGAGTTCGACGGCTTCAAGATCGGCTGCGTCGCCACCGCTGTCGGCCTGAATGCCATTCGCGGCCAGAGTGCGCCGAAGCAGATCACGATCCCCGGTGCGATCATCACCAAGGCCAATTATGCGCCCTGGCTCATCCCCTACAAGGACCGGACTTGCCCGACGCCGGACGCGTATATCGCGAAGTAGCGCTAACGGGCCTGCAGACGCGTCGCGTGCTGCAGGCCTGCCTTCCTACTTGGCCGCCCCGTCCGTCGACATCGCGATGAGCTTGCCATAACGCTCCGCATCGCTGCGCAATTCGGCCTCGAACGCTTCCGGCGTCGAGCTGGCGATGTCGGCGCCCTGCGCGGCGAACTGCTTGATCAGGGCCGGATCGCTGAGCGCCTCGGCGAGATCGCGCGCGATCTGGCTGACGATGGGCTTCGGCACCGCCGCGGCGGCGAGCATGCCGAACCAGCTATCGTAGGTGAATTCGGGGAGCCCTGCCTCGGCGAAGGTTGGTACATCAGGCAGTTGCGCCATGCGGCTCTTGCCGGTGACTGCCAGTGCGCGCAACTTTCCCGACTGGATCAGGTCGCCACCGACGCCGAAGAAAGTGAAGGCAACCGAGGTGTCGCCGCGCATAATGCTGATCTGGGATTCCGGCAGTCCGCGATGCGGAATCAGCACCATCTTGGTCTGCGTGAGATGCCTGAACAGTTCGGCGGCGATACCGGTGGAACTACCGACGCCGGCAGAGCTGTAGCTCAGCGAATCCGGCTTGGCCTTTGCCGCAACGATCAGTTCGGCCAGCGTCTTGAACGGCGCATCCGGCGGCACGATCAGGATGGACGGCGTCGATCCGACGCGGCTGATCGCAGCGAAATCCTTGATCGGATCGAAGTTGAGGTTCTTGTTGACCACGCCGATCACGCTGTGGCCGTTCGAGGTCAGCATGATCTGCGAGCCATCGGTCGGGCCTTTGGCGACGCTGCTGACACCGGCGATGCCGGGCCTGTTCTCGACGATGACCTGCTGCTTCCACTTCGCAGCAAGCTTCTCGGCCACCGAACGGGCAAGGATGTCGGTGAGGCTGCCACCCGAAAACGGCACGATAATACGCACGAGCTGGTTCGGATAAGTCTGTGCAATGGCTCCGCTGCCCATCAGCGCCGCAGTCGCGGCGAGGCCAGAGCCGATCATGAAGTGTCGGCGATCCATCATTTTCTCCCTTAAAGAACCAAGTGCCGGGCTTTCAGCCTCTGGCGGTGTTGGGCAGCGGCATTGCAAGCAACACCACCGCCGGTCGTTTCGTCTCGTTGCGCAGCGCGCGCGTCTCGTTGGGCGCGATGCGGCAGGAATCCCAGATGCCGAGAGTGGCGATGCCATACGGCGTCTCGAAGGTTACTTCGCCTTCGAGGACGACATAAAACTTCTCCTCCGGCGAGACCGAGGGCGTAATGCCGCCGCCCGGCAGGATCTGGCTCATGCCGAGCCACATCACATCGCCTGGCCCGGCGTCGCGGCCCTGCAGGCGGAACATCCGCATGTCATTGTGGCCAGGGGCTTCGTAGCGCGGGGCATCGTTCAGGCGGACAACATGCATGGCTTCACCCGTTAGGCTGAAAAACAAGACGATCGCGCGAGGAGCCGAGCACGGCGACGTAGGCCTCTGCAGCGCGCTCCAGCGGGTAGATCGCGTCCGGCTTGATCGGAAACGGCTTCAACGCGCCGCTGGCGAAACCCGGCACCAATTCGCGCAGGATCTCGCCGGCTTCCGGCGATGACAGCGACAGCGAGTCGACACCAAAGAAGGTGTGCTTGCCGCGATAGAACGCGAAGATGTCGAACGGCACGGTGGCCTTGGTGGAGGCAATGAAGATCTGACGGCCGAGATGCGCGAGCGATTTCGTGCCGGCGTCGTAATAGGGTTCGCCGACGGTGTTGTAGACGATATCCGCGCCCTTGCCGCCGGTGAGTTCGCGCACCGTCGCAGCGACGTCATTGCGGCTGGAATCGACGACGGTCACCTCGCCATGGGCATGGCCAGCATATAGCTCGTCCTTGCGGACGACGCCGATCACGCGAGCGCCCTGCCATGACGCGATCTGCGTCGCCGCCTGACCGACCTTGCCGTTCAGACCGAGGATCAACACCGTCTCGCCGGGCTTCGGCATGCCGCTGCGGCGAAAGCCTTCTTGCGCGGTGACAAAGGGCACGCCGATGCCGGCCGCCTCCGCGAGGCTGATATTGATCGGCTTCTCGACCAGCGCAGACGCTTCCACCACCAGATGCGTGGCATGGGTGCCGTCGCGGCCGATCCCGAGTTGGCCGGACGAGCCGAATACTTCCTTGCCGATCAGGTCGGTCGGCCCATCGATCACGACTCCGGCGAAGTCACGGCCGGGCGTGCGGGGGAAGACCGCATGCGGCATCAAACCGAGCGTCGCCTTGGCGTCCGACGGATTGATCGCGGCGGCCCTTATCTCGACCAGCGCATCGCCTGACCTGGCGCAGGCGAGTGTGCGTTGCTCGATGCCGAGCGCCACATTCTCGATGCGATCAGCCTTGGCGGCGACCCGCAGGCATGTTGCGGTGACGCTGGAGGAGTTCTTGGCGGCTGCAGTCATTTCAGTCCTCGAATGCTGTGTTATGCGGCGCCCGGCAAATCGAACAGTGCGCGTGCTTCAGCAGGCGTCGCGATCTGCGCGCCGAGTTCCTCGATGATGCGGCGTGCCTTGTCCACCATCACGGCGTTCGACGGCGCCAGTACGCCGCGGCCGAGCATCACCGCATCTTCCAGACCAGTGCGGGCATGACCGCCGGCGAGCACCGATTGTGCCACCATGGGAAATGTGGAACGGCCGATGCCAATGGCCGTGAAATGCGCATCCCGCGGCAGCAGACCGCGCGCATACAGCACCGTTTCCGGCGACGGCTGGAAGCCGTATTTCACCCCCATCACGAAGGAGGTGAGCGCCGGGCCGCTGAGCGTACCGTCGACGAGGAGATCGTGCAGCAGCGCGATATCACCGGAATCGAACAGTTCGATCTCGGGTTTCACGCCGGCCTCGCGGATGACCTTGGCCATGCGGCGCACATTGCCGGGCGTGTTGATCACCACCTGCCCGCCGGAATTCATGGTGTTGAGATCGAGCGTGCAGATGTCAGGCTTCAGCGCCGTGATATGGGCAACGCGTTCTTCCGGGTTCATCAGCGTAGTACCGGCGGCGGCGACCTTGGGATCGTCCTGCGAAGGCACGAAGCGACCGCCGGGACCGGTGGTGATATTCAGGATCAGGTTGCGATTGCGCGCGCGAATGCGCGCCACGACGTCCTGATAATATTCGAGCTTCATTGACGGCGCGCCGGTGCCGGGCTCGCGGACATGGATATGCGCGACTGCCGCGCCGGCTTCTGCGGCACCGAGGCAGGCGTCGGCGATTTCTTCCGGCGTGATAGGCAGATGCGGGGTCTGGTCCGGCCGCGTCAGATTGCCGGTGACGGCGCAAGTGATGACGATCTTGTCGAGCATCGGGCGCATCAATCTCTCCTTATAACGCTCGGCCGCCGTCAACGACGATCAGCGAGCCGGTGGAATAGGTCAGGTGGGTGGCGCAGGCCGCGATTGCGCGGCCGACATCCTCGGCCGTCGCAACACGCTTGAGCGGAATGGTCCCCGCGACCTTTTCAAGCGCGGCCGCATCACGGCCCGGCACAAAGTCAGTGGCCACCACGCCCGGCGACACCGCCATCACGCGCACTGCCGGCGCCAACGCCCGCGCGAGCGACTTGGTCATGGTGTCGATGCCCGCCTTGATCGCAGCGTAAGCCAGATTGGAGCCGACGCCATTCAGCCCCGCAATCGAGGAAACGTTGACGATGAGCCCGTCGCCGCTCGCCTTGAGTAGCGGCGTGAAAGCGCGGATGGCCGCGAACTGGCCGCGCCAGTTCACCTTGAACATGTCGTCGATGAACTCGTCGGTCAGCGCGTCGAGATCGCCGATCGGGATCGGCTTGGTGTAGCCCGCGGTATTGACGAGAATATCGCAGCGACCGAACGCTCGCTCCACTTCGCCGGCGAGCGCCGTCAGCGTTGTGCTATCTTCGATTACCGCGCGTCTGGCGAGATGGCCCTCGCCCGGAAGGCCAGCCAGCAACGCGTTGGCGGCTGCCTCGCCGGAGCGCCAGGTCACGATGACACGGGCGCCTTCGGCTGCCAAGGCTTGCGCGGCCGCGGCCCCGATGCCGCCCGAACCGCCGATCACCACGGCTATCTTGTTCGCGAGAATATCCGACATCGACAGCTCACTTGATGGGAGGATGCGGGAGCACGGCTTCGCCGGGCTCCATGACGAATGTGTAGTTGAGGCTGAACCATTCGCCAGCGACATCCGGCGCTGGCGACGCGCCTTCGCCCTTGCGGAAATCGCCAATCAGCGCACGCGTCACGCCGAATACGACGTCGCTCTCCAGATGCTCGTCGTCATCGACAAAGATCTGCGTGATCAGCGTCTTGAAGCCTGGCTTGAAGGCAAGCACATGCAGATGCGCCGGCCGGAACGGATGCCGGCGCTGCGCGGCCAGCATCTCCCCGGTCGGACCATGGGTCGGCACCGGATAGCCAGCAGGCTTGACCGAGCGGAACGCGAAACGGCCATTCGCATCGGTCTCAAACACGCCGCGCAAATTCATGTCAGCCTGACCCGCGTCCTGGTTTTCGTACATTCCCGATGGCGAGGCCTGCCAGACATCAACGCTGACACCCGGGAGCGGCGCTCCCAGCGCGTCGGTGATGCGGCAATCGACGAACAGTGGTGCACCGGGCGTCGGCGAACGCAAGATCGAGGCACCATTCTCCACGCGCGGAGCGTTCGCCCGCCAGAACGGCCCTAGCAAAGCTGCGGCGGTCTCGCTCGCTCCGTCCTGACCATTGTTCAACAGGCAGACCAATGTCGAGAGCCCGACTGCATCGCTGAACAACACGCCCTCGTTATGGCTGTCGTTGGTGGTCTGGCCGATCCGGTTGAGGAAATCGATGGCGAATTCGAACTCCGCCTCGGTCAGCCGGACCTCGCGGGCAAATTCGTGCAGATGACGAACGAAAGCGGCCATGACCGTGCGCAACCGCTCGTTCGGCGCACCGCTCATCGCGGCAAGCACAACGTCGGTCACATCCTCCTGACGCGTGATGATCATCGACACTCCCTCATATTGCGATTTTTCGGTTATCATGTTGCGCAATCGATTGCACATTTAGTGCAATCGATTGCGCAAGTCAACCGCACCAGCTAGTTTGGAGATCGTGGCAGGGATGACGACAATCAAAGACGTGGCGCGCGAGGTGGGAGTGCACCCCTCCACCGTGTCGCGCGCGCTCGACCCAGCCCGCCGCGGACGGATCGGCGAGCCGGTCGTGCGCCGGATTCTGGAAGCAGCGGAGCGGCTGGGTTACCGCCCGGACACGGTGGCCGCTAGTCTGCGCAGTGGCCGTTCGAACATGGTCGGCATCATCGTCCCGGACATCGCGAACCCCGTCTTCTCGCCGATCATCGGCGGCCTCGAAGACGTGCTATCGGCGCGCGGCTACGCGCTGATTGTCGCCGACCCGCAACCGCAACGGACGGGCACCGACGACATCGTTCAACGGCTCGTGGCGCGCCGCGTGGATGGCCTCGTGCTGGCGAATGTCGCGCTCAAGGATAATTCGATCGAGCGTTGTCTGAGTTGGAAAGTCCCTGTCGTGCTTGTCAATCGCGCGGAAGCTGAGGCGCGTGTGCCTTCGGTGGTCTCGGACGATGTGGCCGGCATGCGGCTCGCGGTTGCGCATCTTCTCGAACTTGGACATCGCCACATCCTCCACCTCGCCGGCCCGCAAATGCTATCGACCGGATCGCTTCGCCGCCGCGGTTTCTTGGAGGCAATGCACGAAGCCGGTTTCGCGCCGGCCGACAATGATATCGAAGAGGCTGAAGCATTCACGCGCGAGGCAGGACGCGCTGCCGCACTCAGACTGCTCGCACGACAGCCTGAGGCCACCGCCATCGTCGCAGCCAACGATCTCCTCGCGCTCGGCATCTATGAAGCGTTGCGCGAAACGGGCCGGCGATGTCCGGAAGATCTGTCAGTGATCGGTCACAACGACATGCCGCTGGTGGATCTGGTGGATCCGCCGCTGTCCACGATCCGCATCAGCCACCGCGAGATGGGTGAACAGACCGGCCAACTCCTGCTCGACCTGATCGAAGGCGTCCGCGGCGATGCGCCTTATGTTGTCACAGCGCCCCTGCTCGTCGTGCGCCGCTCGACACAGCCACCAAGGATCTCGCGATAAGCCAGCGTTGGATCTGATTAATTGAGCCAGCGTGATTCTGGTTTGCGCCCCTTCGCTTTGAACAAGGGCGGACTCGCATACCGGCAAACGCCCCGACGTTCCTTATTAATTCGGGCAAATCCAGAAGCGACTACGCCCAAACGATAACAAGCGAGTGATCAGACCGGAGCGAGTTGCATGACAGATCTGACGTCATATGGGATGCATTGAACATTCATGTGCAGTAATTCGGCGCTATTCCACATTCCATATAATGAAGCTGGGCGGTTCCCACGCTAGGGAACCCAAGATGCATGATGTTTCTCGCCGCGCTCAACTTATTCTGTTGAAAAACGATCTGCACATCATGCGAGGCCGGGCCCAACGCCTGGATCTAAGCGATGTAGCCTTGTTGATCTCGCAGGCTGTTCAGCTGCTCTCCGATCAGCCGGAAGTTTCTAAATCTGACCAGCCCCGCGCCTAACAGCATTGTTTGTCATCGGTGCGCTCGGTCGCCAGGACAAACATACCGACAGCCGCTGCGGTCACCAAAAACGGCATAATGATAAGGGCCATTGACGCCTCCTTGTCGAAGTTGATCTTCGAACATGGCACAGCATCTCTTATGCGGCTCTTCGCTTCCCTAAAGCGGATGGTGAACAGAACCATACGGAGAGATTTGGTTGAGAAATGCCAAATTCATGAATGATAAAGTATGCGATCCGCGCAACGTCCAGCGCGCCAAATGTCCGCCTTGCGCCAGGAGCGGTAACCCATCGACTTTGTGTCAGAAGCGGCATTCGCCAGCAGGGTTCCCCTAAAGCAGAGCAGGCGGACATCTCTTGCACTGTCCGCCTCCTCCAGGGATAGCTTAGACCTCCAGCTTGTCTCCACCCTTCAGATCAAGCATCTCGCGCGCTTCATCCGGGGTTGCAATTTCAAGGCCGAGGCCTTCGACGATCTTGCGCGCAAGGGTGACCTGCTCGGCATTCGAAGAGGCCATGCGACCTGGCGCCGCCCACAGCGAGTCTTCCAGACCGACGCGGATATTGCCGCCCATGGCCGCAGCCATCGCCGCGATCGGCAGTTGATTGCGACCGGCACCGAGCACCGACCAGACATACTTGTCGCCGAACAACCGATCCGCCGTGCGCTTCATGTGCAGCACGTCTTCGGGATGTGCACCTGTGCCGCCCTGCAGGCCGAACACCGTCTGGATAAACAATGGCGGCTTCACCAGCCCCTGTTCGAGGAAGTAGGCCAGATTATAGAGATGCGCCGTGTCGTAGCATTCGAACTCGAAGCGTGTGCCCGTCTCGGCCAGTGTTTTCAGGACGTACTCGATGTCCTGAAACGTGTTGCGGAACACGATGTCCTTGTTCTGCAGGTGCTTCAATTCCCAATCATGTTCGAACTTCTTGAAGCGGTTCAGCATGCCGAAGAACCCGAAATTCATTGAGCCCATATTGAGCGACGCCACTTCCGGCTTGTAGACCGCGGCAGGCCGTACGCGTTCATCCACCGTCATGGTGGGCGCACCGCCGGTAGTCAGGTTAATCACCGCATTGGTGCGCTGCTTGATGATCTTCAGGAACGGCGCAAAGGCTTCGGGACTTTGATCGGGTTGCCCGGTCTTCGGGTTGCGCGCATGCAGATGCACGATGGCGGCGCCGGCTTCCGCCGCATCCACGGCAGCGTCGGCGATTTCCTGCGGCGTCACCGGCAATGCCTTGGACATCGAGGGCGTATGAATAGCGCCCGTCACGGCGCAGGTGATGATGACTTTGCGGCTCATGTCAGTCTCCGTCTTGCTGTTAAGAGATGGTGTAGTCAGGACTTGCCGCCCTGCGCGGCCTTGTGGGCCGCCAGCGCAGCGAGGCGTTCGTTTCGTTGCTGTGTGAGCGCCGCAATCCGGTCGGGCGACGGCTGATGTGGCCAGGCCGCTATCACCCGGTCGACATTCGGGCTTTGATAAACCTCGGGCCCTGCCGATGCAGCGGCCAGCTCCTTGTAGAAACCGGTGTAGCGCGCGCAGTAATCGGGGATGCCGCCGGGCGCATTGAGCTCGATGGTCTCCAGCGGGCCCAGGAACGACCAGCGCAGACCGAGACCGTCCTTCACAGTGTGATCGAGATCCTCCGCGGAGACATAGCCTTCGCCGACCAGACGGAACGCTTCCGCCAGCAAGGCGCCCTGCAGCCGATTGAGGATAAAACCGTTGATCTCGCGGTTGACGGTCACGGGGACCTGCCCAATCTCGCGATAGATCTCACGCGCGCGGTCGATAGTCTCGTGCGAGGTCCAGGATGCGCCGCATAGTTCGACCAGCGGCACCAGATGCGGCGGGTTGACGGGATGACCGACAAGGCATCGCGCACGTCCCGGAAGCATTTCAGTGAAGCGAGAGGCGACGATGGCCGAGGTGGATGACGCGAGCAGTGCATCCGGAGGCGTGAGAAGATCCAGCTCGGAAAAAATGGCGATCTTCTGATCGACGTTCTCCGGGCCGTTCTCCTGTACGAAGGAAACGTTCTTCACCGCATCGGCCAGACTTGCCGCTATCGAGATGCGCGCGGCGGCGCCGTCGGGGTCATTGGCAAGTCCGTGGCGGGCGAGCGCATGCAGCTCATCGCGAATAAGCCCGGGCGCAGCATCCAGCGTCGGGCGATGCGGATCTGTCAGCCGCACGGTCCATCCTGCGCGCGCGAAAATCGCGGCCCAGGCGCGTCCGATCAAGCCAACGCCGACGATCGCTACATGTCGATTGTTTAGTGTCATTGATGTTCTCACAGCCACAGCACCTTGCGGCGCAGATCGAGATCGTCACGCAGGGCCTTCGACGGCCCCTGATGAATGACCTTGCCCCGTTCCAGCGCCACCGTCGAATCGGACAAAGCCAAAGCCAGATCGAGATTATGGTCGACGATGATGATGGCAATTTCCTTGCGGAGCCGGTCAAAGGTTTCAAACAACTGCTCCACGACCGCGGGCGCCAATCCTTCGAATGGCTCATCCAGCAACAAGACGCGGACGTCGCCCGACAATGCGCGCGCCACGGCTACCATCTGCTGCTCGCCGCCTGACAGATAATCGGCGGGACTGTCGAGACGCTCACGAATGCGGGGGAAATAGTCGTAGATGCGCTCGCGGGTCCAATGCACACCATTGCCAGTCTGCCGCTTGAGACCACCAAGTTCGAGATTCTGCTCGACGGTCATGCCTGCGAACAAGGCGCGTCCCTGTGGTACGTAGCCGATGCCGAGCCGCGCAGCTTCCGCAGACGACAGGCCGATCAACTCGCTGCCTGCCAGTTGAATAGAGCCATTCGATGCAGGCGCGATCCCGATCAACGACTTGAGCAAGGTCGATTTACCCGCGCCATTGCGCCCGAGCAGTGCGATGATCTCGTTCTCGTGCAGGGTAAAATTGACGTCGTTGAGAATATGGCTCTTGCCATAAAACGTATCGACATTCTTCACCGTCAGCAGCGGCTTCGCCCCCGCCGCGGTCTCGCGGGGGCGCGCAGCCACAGCCGTCGTGCCCGACCCGATATAGACTTCCTGCACCTTCGGGCTGGACCGCGCCTCTTCGACGGAGCCATCCAGCAATACGCGTCCCTCATTCATGACGGTGACGTGGTCGGCCAGCTGGAACACCCGATCGATGTCATGCTCGACCAGCAGGACCGGTAAATCGGTCGAGATGCGCTTGATGATCGCACCGATACGTTCACGTTCGGCAGCAGCGAGGCCCGCAAGCGGTTCGTCAAGCAACAGGACGCGCGGCGCTGTAGCCAGCGCGACGCCCATATCGAGCAGGCGTTGGCCGCCGTAAGACAGCATGCCTGCCTCTGCCTTCTCGATTCCAGCGAGGCCGAGATAGCGGATCACCGCATCGGTCTCCGCGTTGATTGCGCTAATCGATAGCGCGTTGGTCACGGGATCGAAGCGCCGCGGATGCCGTGCTTGCACCGCGAGGCGGATATTTTCGCCAACACTGAGCACGGGAAACAGGTTGGTAATCTGGAACGAACGCCCAATGCCGGCCCTGGCAATATCTTCCGGTGTATGGCCTGCGATAGGCATGCCCATCAGCGACACGCTTCCCTGATCCGGCTTGTACATACCCGACAGCAAATTGAACGCCGTGGTCTTGCCGGCACCGTTCGGGCCGATCAGCGCATGCAGCGTGCGATCGGCGATGGCGATATCGACGCCCTGCACGGCCTTGATGCCACCGAAACTTTTCACGATATGGCTGGCAGCGAGTACCGCTCCGTCGACTGACGACTTCGGTCGCAAAAACTCCGGCAGTGGTAGCACTTCGATGCGCCGCGCCGACATTGCCGCGTCTTCTTCCACTTTCTTGCGGAATGGCGCGATCAGCCGCTCGCCCATACCGATTAGGCCGGTAGGCGAGAAGATGATGAAGCCAACGAAAACCAGACCGAACCAGAACAACCAGTTCTCGGAATAGATGCCGAGAAACTCACGAAACAGAATGAAAAACAGCGCACCGAGCGCCGGCCCGAGGAAACTGCGCATGCCGCCGATCACGACCATGGCCAGAAGCTCGCCAGAGAACGCCACCGAAATGGGATCCGCCGACGTCATACGGTTCTTGTAGAGCAGCAGAATGCCGGCCAGCCCGGTGATGGTAGCCGACAGCACGAAGGCGGCGAGCTTGTAGCGATTGGTGGGATAGCCGAGGAAGCGCGCGCGCTGTTCGTTCTCGCGGATCGCCACCAGCACCGAACCGACCGTGGAATTGTGGAAGCGCCACAGCAGGATCAGCACGAGAAACGCGATCAGCGCCACGAACCAATAATAGGTCGCACCCGCATCGAGGTCGAAGCCGAGCAGCATCGGCCGGGTGATGCCGCCAAGGCCGTTCTCGCCACCGGTGACGTCAGTCCAGCGGAACGAGACGCTGTAGAGCATGGCCGCGAGCGCCAGCGTCAGCAGCGAGAAATACACGCCGCGGCGGCGCAGGATCAGGTAGCCGAAGGCAGCCGCCGTGATGGCCACCACGACAAGCGCAAGCAGCGTCGGCCCGACGAATGAATTCGGCATCCAGTTGCGCTGGATCAGCGCTGCAGCATAGGCGGCAAGGCCGAACCAGGCGCCATGACCGAACGAGACGAGACCGGTGTGCCCCACCAGGATATTCAGGGCCATGCAGGCCAGTGCGAAGACGACGATCTCCGTCGCCGACGTCACAGTCAATCCGAGCGCCAGCAAGATCGGCGGCAGGATGAGCAAGCCGACGCCCGCGATCAGCAATGGAACGGGAAGACGATTCAACATTGGCATCGCCTTACTCGAACCGCATGATGCGTTCGCCGAACAAGCCGCGCGGCCGGAACAGCAGCACCAGAAGCATCAACAAATAGATCGCCGCCGTGGACGCCGCCGAATAGCCGATGCCGACCATGACGCCCTTGACCAATCCGACCAGCAGCGCAGCGATTACCACGCCCCAGAACGAGCCGAGGCCACCGATCACGACCACCACGAAGGCGGGGGTGATGATCTCCTGCCCCATCGCCGGATGGATCGAATAGATCGGCGCCAGCAACACGCCCGCGAGTCCCGCCAGACCAATACCCAGGGCTGCGACGACCGACATATAGGGCTGCAGCGAGATACCGAGCGCTCCGACCATGTCCGGATTTTGCACGCCGGCCCGGACCACACGGCCGAATGAGGTCTTCTGCAGCAGCACCCAGAGCCCGACCACACAGGCCACGGCAATGCCGAGCAACACCACGCGATAGAACGAATAGATGAAGCTTCCAATCGCGACCTGACCTCGCAGCCCTGGCGGGATCGAATAGGACAAAGGCGGCGCGCCGAAGATCATGCGCAAGGCCTGCTCGGCGACCATCGCGAGCCCGAAAGTCAGCAACAGCGAGAGAATGGGATCTGACCGATAGAAGCGCCGGAACAACGTCCGCTCGATGACAACACCGAGCAGCGCAACGACAACGGGGGCCACGACGAATGCGCCACCGAAGCCGAGATAGGGCGAAATGACGAGGGTAAGATAGGCGCCGATCGCATAGAACGCGCCATGCGCGAGATTCACGATGCCGCCGAGCGAAAAGATCAGCGACAGGCCGAGCGCAATCAGAAGATAATAGACACCATCAAGCAGTCCGTTGAGGATCTGCTGGGTGAGCAACATGGCGGACATGATATGGGCTCCGCAGTCGCGCGCTGATGCGCATCTGACAGGGGTCGGAAGGACGAGACGAAAGCAAATTCGCGAGCAGAATGTCGGCGTCTCGCCCGAAGGCGAAACGCCGACATTGTTGCTAGCTCGGGAATTTGCAGACGTTCTCTTCCGCGGTGGACGCAATCACTTCGAGCGGTTCATCCGGCCCCGGGACGGCCGGGCTCGATGAGAAGATGTCCCACTGGTTCTTGATCTTGTCCGCAGGCAGCGCCGTCACCGCATACATTTCGTGCATCAGCTGATGATCTGATGCGCGGAAGTAGCCGGGACGCGTCTTCAGCAGATCGAACTTCGCGCCCTTCTCGAAATGCTCGATGATCTTCGGCGACTCGGCCGATTTCAGCTCGTTGATGCTCTGCGCCACGATCTTGGTGGCGATGTAGTCGCCCCAGGCCTGGTTCTCCGGCGGCTTGTTGTACTTCTTGGTGAAGGCCGCGACGAAGGCCTTGCTGCCGGGCGTGTCCAGCAGATGGTGCCAGACCACAGGCCAGGTGCCGACGAAATTGCCCTTCCCTGCAGCCCAGGCCAGAGCCGTGTCAAAGCCGAAACCGCCGACCGGGAAAGTCAGACCGAATTCGGCATATTGCTTGAGGAAGTTGGTGATCTGGTTGCCCGCAAGATTGATCACCACGAGATCGGGCTTGGCCTCGCGGATCTTGAGGAGATAGGCAGAAAAGTCCGTGGCGTCGGTGGGCACTAGGTCGTCGCCCGCGAAATTACCGCCATTGGCCTGCATGAAGCGCTTCGATACGCTTAGCAGGTCATGGCCGAAGGCATAGTCGGCCGTGAGCGAGTACCACTTCTTGCCCTTCACGAGACCATCGCGCAGGAACGAGCGGCCGACCGTCTTTACATACATCGAGTTCTGCGACTCGACGTGGAACATATAGCGCTGGCAGTCCTTGCCGCGTAGCGCATCCGAATTTCCGCCGGTGTTGATGAACAGCGTCTTGTTGCGCGTAGCGACCTGCGCGATGGTCAAACACGATGCCGAAGAAATTTCGCCGATGATACAGGCGACCTTGTCGCGCTCGATCATGCGCTCCGCCTTGGTCGAGGCCGTCTGAGGATTGATCGAGTCCTCCTTGAGCAGTTCAACCTTGCGCCCCATCAGGCCGCCAGCGGCATTGATCTCCTCAACAGCGAGATCGATGGCCATCACGCCATATTCGCCGAGTGGGCCGAGAAAGCCGGTACGCGGCGTGAGATGGCCGATGCGGATGACGTCGGAGGTCTGCGCGCTCAGGACCGATGGTGCAGAGAGGCCGGAAGCAAGTGCGAGACCGCCCGCAGTCTTCAGCAGACTGCGGCGCGTGAATTGATTGGTGTTCGACATCAGATTCGTCTCCCTGATACGGCCGCGCGGCGCGGCTGTTTCCCCTCCGGCAGGCGCTGCGCTCTTCTGTTGAGAGGGCTTTGTCCGCTTGCCGTGATCTGTGATCACAGTTATAGTTGCAAAAGACAGGGACTTTGTCGAGTCCCTCCCTGCAATTTCGCGACGATACCCGGAGACCGCGTTGAACCTGCCGACTGCGCTGACCCTTGTGGAGCCGCTCGACCGCCAGACCCTGGGCGAGCGCGCTTATGCGCAACTGGCGGATCTGCTCATCTCGGGCAGGCTCGCGCCTGGCGAAAAGCTGTCGCTGCGTACGGCCGCCGAAGTGCTCGGCGTGTCGATCATGCCGGTGCGCGAAGCGGTGTCCCGCCTCGTCGCCGACAAGGCGCTGGAAGTCGCGGCAAACCGTGCCGTGCGCGTGCCCGTGATGTCGGCCATGCAGTTTCGCGATCTGACGAAGGTACGTATCGCTATCGAGGGTCATGCCGCAACAGAAGCAGCGCGACTACGTGGCGACAGCAATCTCGCTTCCATCGCGATCGCAGAAGCAGCCATGCGCGCAGAAAGCGAAATGAAGGCACCCGACCTGCCGCGCGCCGTCGAACTCAACAAGACATTTCACTTTGCCGTTTACGAGGCCGCGCAATCGCCGATCTTGGTCGAGATCATCCGTGCGCTCTGGCTCAAGGCTGGCCCCGTCATCAATCTCGATCTGCGCGGCAATCCCGATCGTCTCGCCAAGGGTGAAGCCATCCGGTTTCATGCGGACGTTCGCAAGGCGATCGAGATCGGTGATGCCGAAGCTGCCAAAGTCGGGATCGCTGCCGATATCACCAGCGCTGCCAATTTCATCCTGTCGCGCGGCGGCCTCGCCGCCTAGTCCTCACAAAGTCCCCGGAGCCACCATGGATCTCAACATCAAGGGTTTGCGCGTCATCGTTACCGCGGGCGCCAACGGAATCGGCCTGGCCATCGCACGCGCCTTTGCCGGTGAAGGCGCACGCGTTCATGTCTGCGATGTGGACCAGGCTGCTCTTGCCACACTCACAGCGAGTGATCCCACAATCACCCAGACCCATTGCGACGTTGCTGATCGTGCGTCAGTTCAAAGGCTGTTCGATGAGGCAACAGCCAAACTCGGCGGCCTCGATGTCCTCGTCAACAATGCCGGCATTGCAGGCCCCACCGCCAAGGTCGAAGAGATGCATCCCGATGACTGGGATCGTTGCCTGAACATCTGCCTGACCGGCCAGTTCAACTGCACGCGCCTCGCCGTGCCGCTGCTACGCCAGAGCAGCAACGGCTCCATCGTCAACCTGTCCTCGGCGGCTGGCCGCGTGGGCTTCGCGATGCGCTCGCCCTATGCCGCAGCGAAATGGGGCGTCATCGGTTTCACGAAGTCGCTCTCCATCGAGCTCGGCCCCGACAACATCCGCGTCAACGCGATCCTGCCTGGCCTCGTCGCCGGCGATCGCCAGCGACGCGTGCTGGAAGCCAAGGCGCAGCAGCGCGGCATTTCCTTTGCGGAGATGGAGAAAACGGCGTTCTCCTATACGTCGATCAAGGATTACGTCACGCCAGAGCAGATCGCCGACCAGATCCTGTTCCTGGCCAGCCCGCGCGGGCGCACGATCTCGGGCCAGGCTATTTCGATCTGCGGCGACACCCAAATGCTGGGCTAGCCGTCGACGCTCAAGACTCGAGCAAGCCAACTGACGAGACTGCAAAGCAGTCTCCAATTTCTAAGTTCGCAGTTCGGCTGGGCCCGCAACTTCTGCAGACCGTTTAAGTCCTGGGCGCATCTTCTGTATTGGTCTGACCGACTGCAGATCACGCAGAGTGTCCGCATGGCGCATGTTAAGCCCTATGGATATCGCCGCGATCATCATCTCGACGATAGCGGCTACAATCATCGCAGCTTTTCAGACAAGCTAGCTGTTGCGCCGTCGGTCGAACTCGCGAAGGAATGTCAGACCGTGCACCGTCAAACGGTGGTGATCTTTCTCGCCGCTGCCCACCAGCTCGTCCAGGTGCATGGAAAGCTTTTGCCGAACCCCGGGCGCCTCGGGATGACCTGAGAGCGCCCCGTAAATGTCGAGGGCGCGATCGACGGCCTGGATGTTCATGGCTGGCCTTTATGATGGCAGAGGCCATCTGTATCTGACGCGCAGTGCGGCGTTTGTCCAATGTAAAGCTCGCCAGCGCCAAATGTTCCAGATTTTCTCAAACACCGGTAGATCCCGGTCGCCGAAGCAGCCGGGTATCTGTGTCACATCTCGGCTTCAGCTTCGACGTTGACGACCGACTTTGCCAGACTGGTCAGCGCAGCGTCCGTAGCCTTTTCTTCCTTCAGCGTCGCGTCGAGCAAAGAGGCCGCATCCGACATGCCAAGTTCTTGCGCCCATGTACGAAGCGTGCCGTAGCGAGACATCTCGTAATGCTCCACCGCCTGAGCGACAGCAAGGAGGCCGGCATCGAGCGCGGGCATGCCCTTGTACTCGGTCATGATCTCGGTACCCTCCTTCGTGATGCCCATGATGGCTGCACAGGTCTTCGCGACGGGCTTCTTGCCTGCAATCTTGAACACGCTCTCAAGGCGCTTGATCTGACCTGCGGTTTCCTTCTGATGTTTCAGGAAGGCCGCTTTCAGACCCTTGTCATGAGCGGCCTTCGCCATCTTCGGCAGAGTTGCGAAGATCTTCTTCTCAGCGAAATACACATCCTTGAGGGTGTCGTGGAAAAGGTCGGCGAGCAGCTTGGGCTTTTTGGCCATGGGGTTTCTCCAATAAAAAGCCCCCGCTGATGCAGGGGCCTCGCATTCTCTGGTTGAGGTTATTCACGCCCGACAAGTCGCCGTAAGGATTTATGTTCCAGCAGGCGAGGAAAGACCTCGAATGTCAGCCTTTGCCTGCCCAGGCCGGGCGCTCGCCTAGCCATGGCGGCAGCGCTTCCCACTCGGCAGATCTCATCCGACGTTCCTCGCCGCCAACATTGATGAAAACAAACGGTGCATCTTCCTGCCCTGTCTTGGAGCCGGCGAACATCGCTGGTGTGCCGTACGCATCTCGAATGGCCGTCTTGATCGACATGTCTTTCCTCGATCTGTGAACATTTCGATGACGTAACGTTGGCGCATCGTCGCCGCGTGAGCGAGCCCTCTGTTCAACGCCGGATGGGAAGCGTGCAGTGCTACCGCGCGAGGAGTGGTACTATTTCTTTCTGACCGCCCCCAGTGCCGGCATGATCTTGGGACCGCCGCCCTTGAGGCTCTCTGCAGCAGCGATCGTCTTGACCGGCACCTTCTTCGGTTTCTTGGTTTCGCGATTTCCCTTGGCCATATCGTACTCCCGCTATGTGAGCCCGAGCGTTACCACGGCTGGCACTGAAAGACCGATTTATTATCACCGCTCTCTCGCCAACCTCCCACCGACTTGTTCCAACTCCCAGCCCTCGAAGATACTGATGGCTATTCGCGAAGAAAGAGCGCACCCTGCGCTCGCGCGCATTGATGACCCTGATGGTCCCTGCCGAGCGCGCGCTGCTTTTGTCACGAAATTGTCCGATATGCCGCGGCTGGCGCAGCATTGCCAATTTTGAGCGATTGCCCTTTCAACATTGGAATCGCGAGGCAGCAGATTGACGGTGTTCAGCCGCATTGCATTCATTGGCAATTCACTTCCACGCCGATGTGGGATCGCCACGTTCACTACCGATCTGCAAAGCGCAGTAGCAGCCGCCCGCGCAGACTCCAAAACCGTCATCGTGGCGATGACTGATCATGGTCATTTCTATGACTATCCAGCCACCGTTGGCATTCAGATCAATGACGAGCTGATCAACGACTACATACGTGCAGCGGAATTCCTGAACAACGGTCATTTCGACGTGGTGTCACTTCAACATGAATTCGGTATCTTCGGCGGCGAAGCCGGAAGCGATATCATCCAGCTTCTCTCGCTGCTCAAGATGCCGATCGTGACGACACTCCATACCGTTCTTGCAGAGCCCACCGCCGCACAAAAAGATGTCTTCACACGCGTTGTCGAGATGTCGTCGAAAGTGGTGGTGATGGCGGAGAAAGGTCGGGAACTGCTTCGGACCATCTATCAGGTCGCCGAAGAGAAGATCGAGATCATCCCACATGGAATTCCGGAATTCGCTTTTGTGGAGCCCGACGATGCAAAAACGAGGCTCGGCTTTGCCGGCAGGTCTGTCATTCTGACGTTCGGCCTGCTTTCGCCCAATAAAGGCATCGAATTCATGATCGATGCGATGCCGTCCATTCTGAGCACCTGTCCGGGTGCGGTCTATGTCGTATTGGGTGCAACCCATCCAAATCTAGTACATGACGAAGGCGAGACCTATCGCGAATCCCTCATTGCAAGGGCCCGCGAAGCTGGCGTCGCAGATCACGTTGTCTTCCTTGATCGCTTCGTTGATCAGGAGACCTTGCTCGATTTCATCTCGATGTGCGATGTCTACGTCACGCCTTATCTGAATGAATCTCAGATGACGTCAGGCACCCTGGCCTATAGTTTTGGCTTGGGAAAGGCCGTGGTATCGACTCCCTATTGGCATGCTCGCGAATTGCTCGCCGACGGCCGCGGCATTATCGTCCCGTTCGCGGATGCGAATGCGATCGGCACTGAGATCGAAAAGCTTCTGATCAACGCACCACTGCGCCAGGCGATGCGCAAGCGCGCCTATGCCAGCAGCCGCTCCATGACCTGGGAACGGACGGCCGAGCGATACATGTCCGTTTTCGAGAACGCGGGTCGTCGCCACCGGCTCAAGACCATTGCAAAGTCGGATACGAGTACGCTCCTGCGAGATAGTCGCGCGCCTCCCGAGATGCAGATTGGTCACTTCCTGTCGATGTGCGACGACACCGGACTGTTCCAGCATGCGGTTCACAGTGTTCCGGATCGCTTGCATGGCTATTGCATCGACGACAATGCCCGCGCGCTACTGCTGGCATGCGCGTTGAACACGCCCGGGGAACTACGTCTGTCGGAGGTCCTGACCTCCCGCTTTGCAGCTTTCGTCCAGCATGCGTGGAATCCCGAAACGCACCGGTTTCGAAATTTCATGGCTTTCGATCGCAGCTGGCTGGAAGAAAGCGGATCGGAAGACAGTCATGGGCGCACGCTTTGGGCACTGGGCGTTTGCGCTCTTTCGGATGCGACCCCCTCTCGGCGGACCTGGGCCGCAGCACTCTTTGCGGAGGCCTTACCAAAGGTCGGCGATTTCCTCTCGCCCCGTGCCTGGGCGTTCGTATTGCTGGGACTCGATGCGTATTGCACGACCGTCACCGACAATAGCCGTGCCAATGCAATCCGGACGGCTCTGGCCGACAGGCTCGTCTCGCTTCTTGAGAAAGTCGAGACGAGCGATTGGGTGTGGTTCGAAAACGGACTTTCCTATGACAACGCTAGACTCTGCCAGGCTTTGATTCTCACCGGCACTGCGATCAAACGGCCGGACTATCTCAATGCCGGGCTGAGAAGCCTGCGCTGGCTGCTGACACAGCAGACCTCAGCCAGCGGTCAGTTCAGGCCGGTGGGCACGGAGGGATTTCACGACATCCGGCGCCAGCCACGCAGCTTCGACCAACAGCCTGTCGAGGCTGCTGCCACCATCGCGGCCAGCCTTGCAGCGTGGCGCGCCGACCAGAACATTGAATGGAAGAGCGAAGCCGCCCGGGTCTTCGCATGGTTCCTCGGCAGCAATGACCTTTCTATCCCGCTCGTCGATCTGGAGACAGGAAGCTGTCGTGACGGACTGCATCCAGACCGTGCTAATGAGAACCGCGGCGGCGAGTCAGTCGTATCCTACCTGCTCGGACTATCCGAAATTCGGCACATGGCACGTATCGCCGAGGATCAATCCAAATCCGCGACCCGCGTGGCCTGATCACGTTGCGCTCCCCCTCTCAGCAGACCATTGAGATTCCTTTTGCCCTCATCTCCGATACTGAATCGCCAGGCGCTCTATCTCCGGCCCGACGCGTCCCGAGTCATCGTACGGCCGTTTAAACCTGCGACGGAGCCACGCGATCTCAATCCGACAGATAAGACGCGCGCCAATCATATTGTCGACCGGATTCTTGCGCTCAGTCCCGAGCAGGCAGAGCATCAGTTGGCCGACGTGCTTGAAAACTTTCTGGGTCGCCACCGGAATCTGCTTCAGACATTCGAGGCCCGCGCTGACGAAATGGAAGATGCATTCCACGGCCATAGCCGGTTCACGACGATTCAGCGTCAGCTAGTCGGCGCCTATTTCCTGGGTGAATACTCGTTTGAAGCATCGGCACTCTTCAATCCGAGCATCGTGCCTCACCCCGATCAATCGGGAACGACAGCCGGCGCCCTGCGCTTCATCCTCAGCCTGCGCGCCGTCGGAGAAGGCCATGTGTCATCCCTGACATTTCGCACCGGCCTTGTAGATACCGACGGGACCGTGAGCATCGATCCGACCGCACGCCTCGCATCAAATCCAGCAGTTCAACACCTCGGGTCTGGGCCTGGCGGCGAGGATGTCGCCGTCACGTTTCGTAGCAGCGAGGATATCAGCGAGCGGGTCATTTTTCCGATTACGGATTCGCAATCGAACGGCATCGAGGATGCGCGCTTCGTGAAATTCGAGCATTCCGAGCGAACGGTCTATTACGCGACGTACACGGCCTATAGCGGCAGGGCGATCCGCTCGGAGATCATCGAGACGTCCGACTTCGTCACGTTTCGCTTTTCAGCCCTCAGAGGCAGCGCATCACATAACAAGGGCATGGCACTTTTCCCCCGGAAAATCGACGGGCGGTTCGCGATGATCGCGCGGCAAGACAATGAAAACCTCTACCTGATCTATTCGGATGATCTTTATACATGGGATGGCGGCACGCCGATCCTGAAGCCGGCCGCCCCTTGGGAGTTCATTCAAATCGGCAACTGCGGCTCACCTATCGAATTAGATGAGGGCTGGCTATTGCTGACCCACGGTGTCGGCCCGGTCCGCAAGTATTCGATAGGAGCAGCACTGCTCGACAAAAACGACCCGACGAAGGTGCTGGGGCGCCTGGACGAACCGCTCCTTCGGCCTGCGCCGTCCGAGCGCGAAGGATATGTGCCGAACGTCGTCTATACATGCGGCGCAATGCGGCATGGCGATCAAATTATCTTCCCGTATGCGATTTCGGACAGTTACTCGAACATCGCGACGATCGATATAAGAAGCCTGCTCGCAGCGATGGACAAATAAGAGCTGACTTAGCTTTACCGTAGAGGCAATCGGACGTGGCTTCTCAGCACGCCCAGCTCGTCCGTGGTTGGCACCTTTTACCAAACGGCAAGTAGAACTTTTGGGAGACGCACAGTGACCGGTGAAAAATCAAGGGCGCTCGTTCTCGGAACGACAGTCTTTTGGAAGAACGATAAAAATGACTTTGGCACCGTCATCGCCAAGGACTGGAGTAGCGTCACGGTCAAATGGGATAGCCGCGCCAGTCAGACAATCATGCACAACGATATGGATAGCTGCACGGCAGCCTGAATTTACTTGGCCCAAACGAGCATTCCTGACCATCATTCGCGAAAGCCGACGCGACACCAACCGGCCGCTGAAATCATCGCGAAACGCCCGCCGGGACAAGTCCGACGGGCTGCCAGTTATGTGGTCATTTGGCCGACAGCCGGGCGCCACCAGACTTGCGGCGCCAGGCAAAAGAGGCCCGATCAGCCAACCCGAAGGTTTTCTGCCGACGTCTTGCCACGGTTGGCCACTTCCTCAAAGCTGACCTTGGCCCCTTCATTCAAAGTGCTCAGCCCCGCCTTCTCGACGGCCGAGATGTGAACAAAGACGTCTTTGCTGCCATCGTCCGGCTGGATAAAGCCGAAGCCCTTCGTCGCATTGAACCATTTTACTACGCCAGTGGTCACTTCAGTTCTCCCGGTTGTCTCTCAACGATAGCAACCCTGAATTCAAGGAGGAGTCAATCAAGCAAACTTCCATCTCCTGAATTGATGCGGCTGTCGGCTGCTAGGACGACGGGTGGCGGTCGTCCGCCCGCACTGCCGCGGTGCGACAGCGGCTTTAGGCAACATAATCTCCGGGAGACCCAACCGACGTGCTAATGTCACCGAAGCCCAGTGCGGGCGGAGGACCAAACCATGGCCAAAGGCGAACAACGGAACAATCGCGAAGTAAAGAAGCCCAAGAAGGACAAGGCCAAGACGATCGCAGCAGCTCCGACCATGAAGGGCCTGATGCACCCCGAGGCGGAAAAGCCCCGAAAGAAATAGTCGAACAGAGCGCATCGCCAGCATAGCTGCAGCATCTGAGGTCACGGGCACCCGACGCATGATCCATGCGCTCGATAGCGCTACCGCGTTCGCAGTGATCGAGAACCAGAAAATTCAATCAAAATGTCCAATCCCCTTCCGGGGCGCTCCGACGCGCATCGGCGATCATGCCAGATGGAGCAATCATGACACATGAAGACCTGGAACTGATCCGTGAGATCGTCCTGCACGGCGGCGCAAAATATACGGCTGGCAATATCGATCGCAGCAAATACCAGCGCCTTGTCGATCTCGGGTGGCTATCGCCCCTCATCATGAACAAGACAGACATTGCCTATGAGACGACAAAAGCAGGCGAAGTGGCAGCGAGCTGACCCAGCACCCGGGGAGCGGCTCTAGCCCCGCGCGACGATTTTTCCGGTCGCGAACTGTTCCAAAGCGTAGAGCGCACTTTCCTCATACGTCGCACCCGGCAGCGGTTCTGCGACTACGATCAACTGGCCAATGGTCAATTGAACCATGCCATCCAGGATGTCGTAACCGGCTTCGTACGTCACACCGGCCAATACCAGTTCGACATAGCCATGCCAGAAGCCCTTCAACTCCGACTCCCAACCAGATCGATAAACGTCTGAAGCTCTGCAGAAAAGCGCTCGGCCTGCCTGGCATCCAGCCATAGTTTTATCGTCGACGTCGCCGACAGGACAAAGGCAACCCCGAAACCGCCCGCATTTGGCACACACAGCGCCGACCAGCTGTCAGCTTCGCTCACGATCTTCCGTTCGTTGGGAGTTCCCGTTTCCAGGACGTGATTGATTTGGATCTTAAGCTCGATTGCATCGTCGAACGACAGAGAAATCTCCTCTCCGCTGAAGTTCAAAATTAGCCAGCAATCTTTTTGCTTGGATTTGACGTCGGAGGTGAAATTGAAGGCCATGGTGGAACCATGCGCCTATGCCCGTGACGGTCAATCAAATTCGTCGCGACACTATGCGACTTGATGCACAGCCCTTCCGTAATCGCCTAGCTGCCTGCCAATCGGGAGCAAGTTTCATGTGGCAGCCAAGGTCTGCACGCTTTAACTGGACGTTGCGGCCTCGCGTTTGAGTCGCACTGAGGCGCAGACAAAGGGGCGATCAAATGGGCGACGGGTGGCAACCAATCAGCACCGCACCGAAGGACGATGAAAGGATCATCGTTGCGGGTGGAACATGGATACGCGGAAACAAGGACAAGCTGCCTCAGACATTTCCATGCCTCGTCATCTGGGACGAAACCGAGTGGCTCATTTGCGACAATGAAGGGCCGCGAGCGCTCATACGGGGTCCCAAAATCTGGATGGCAATCCCGCCCGCTGACTTGCCTTCAGCATCGGAATTGCTGAAGACGATCTGACGCATTTCATTAACCATACGATGCTACCCGTCCTGTAGCGCGGGTCTTGTCGAGCGCACCGCGCCAACTCTGGAGTCGCAGATGCAGGTCATCGAAATCACGGACCTCGTCGAGGCCAGGCGCGCTCGTCTGGCTCAATATCACGGGCTGCCGCGCGCACTTCAGCTGAACGGTCAAACAGTCACGGGATCGGTGAGATCCGTCGTGATGGATGCATCCGCAGCAAAGTGGACTGTAAAGCTCGTTGCAACGCCACCTGTCGTCGACAGAAAATATCGCCTGCGCCGCTCCGCCTAGAGCCGGACGCAGACCCGCACGACGACATCCGGCTTTTTTCAACCCCGCCATACCGCAGCCGTATGTATCCGTAGGCCCCTCCTATTCTCCTGAGCCAGCCACCCAAGGCACGGGCAGTCCAGTGGATTGACCTCAGCGATTCCGGCGACAAATCAGAACCTTCAAATTAGGTCGACTCCCGAACATAAAGGGAATCTACTGCACCGCATCATCGACCGCCCTTGGCATTCACCGGTGACAGAGAGTTCGGTCGCGCTCCCGCCCAAGTCTCGGGACTGCCATGCCTACCTCCGAATGTACTTTGGAATCGCAACAACACAGGTCCGGACAGTGAAAGCTTCTCACCTCGAAGCTGAGCACGCCGCGATGATCGCGCTTGCGATAGCTGCTCAACTCCCTCACGGAGACGAGCGAACGCTTGCCATGCGAAAAGCTGGACAACTGCAACTAATCGCCGATGCGAAGAAGCATCGGCTACAAACACCGGAAGTGTGAAGACCTATCCAGTAATCCAGCTACTAACTCGCGATCGGCGCTTTGGCGGCGACACAATTCGTGCTTCCAAAATAATATCTTCCATTCGTAATTTCCGACTGGAAGCGTAAGATCTGAAGATCATCGCAAGAACCACGGCTTCTACCGGCGTCTGTGAGCACTGTTTCCCCCTTAACAAGGGTTGGCCATATCAGAGCGTTGGACGATCAATCGGCCTCTGCCTTTGGTATTACTGTCCCTCCTCTTAGCTCTTCTTAATTGTTGCCGCCGTCGTTATTCAGCAGGGCTAAATCACCTCCGGTCAGAACGCGTCATAATCTGCGTGACGCCAACTCCTCGATTGAACGGAAGCAGATCTTGCACGATCTCAACTTGAGAGGGTTTCTCAATGTCAGAGCTGGAATTCAGTGCCGTGAATGACCTTCAACACACGCCGCAGCACGCCAGATGTAACGAGCAGTCCGAATATGATGCTGCAGTCGAGGTTGCTGCGAAGGCACTCAGAAAGACCTGGGATACGATGGGCGACATGCCATCACCGCTTTACGAAGATGAAGCGCGGCAACTCGGTAGAGCAGCACTCGATGCCATTATCGCTTCGCAACCAGTCACTCGAACGACCACATGACCTCCATCAAGCTGGCAGACACGCAGCATCTGACGACGGCCTTTCCATGAACGGCGCGTATGCTGCTCGGTACAGACGTTTGGCAGCCGCCCAAAGCAGTCCCGAGGTGTACCGGCTACTTATGCTTCTTGCCGACGAAGCCGAGAAAGGAATCCTCTGCATCTCAGCCTTCAAACACCGACGTCCACCCCACATTGTCGCAAAATCAACGTGAAACGCGTGCGCGGCACATAGTCATCGCGTCGGACAAACATCAGCTTTATTTCTTCCACCACTGCAAGGACATGAACCGTTGAATTGGCTACCTATAGACACCGCACCACAGGACGGAACGCCAATATTCCTGGCTGGCGGATACGATGATAATTCGGATCATGCCATGGAATCCGAGGCGGAAAAAATGCGAACCGCCTGCCGCGCGTGGTGGAACGACGGCGATTGGATTATTACCCTGGCTGAGGCAGGATGCGTCAACGTCACCCGGATTGATCCCACGCACTGGGCGCCTATTGAAGAACCGCGCTAGCCCAGCAAGATCGGATTGCCTTGCGGGCAAGACCGCGTTGCGGCACTTTTAACAATCAGTCAAACAGAGGCTCAGAGTAAAATCCGGCTGCCAGGACCTCGAAAAGCGCTGCGTTTCCATCATACCGAGCCTTCCATCGCGTGCTGCTGAAGCCACTGTTGAACAGATCACCATCGTCCTGCACCTGCCATTCCCAGAAAAGCAGGGGATGTGGAGTGACTGTGACTTCTAGGTTTGGTTGGCGATACATAGCCACCATATCGAGCCTCACTTTCGAAACAGCATTTACAAAAGGTCGCTTCCCGCCTGTTTATCGAAGGCGCCGCGCGCCGTTCTGCAGCGATCGGGGCGCTTGCTCTTGACAGATGACGGGCGGAGCGCCTCTCATTCTGCAGTGATGATGACACCATCGAACCAGCATCGATGACATTCACCATGCGCTCCTGAGTCGTCGCGTCAATCCAATCCACCAATCCGTCGGCCATATATCCGCCGTGCCCGGATTGACGTAGCTGATTATCCGCCATCCATCCTGCGAGGCTAAACACGATGCGCGTCGCGATGTTAGCGCCTATATCCTGGCGAACTCCTCCCCGACACTACGGCCCGTGGGAACTCGTGACGAGCTTGCTTACGGAGGCACTGCTCTTGCGGGGAGTTGACGTCACACTGTTTGCCACCAAGGACAGTTTGACGTCGGGAAATCTCGCCGGTGTCGTCCCGGCACCATACTCTGAAGACTCGTCGCTCGACGCCAAGGCGTGGGAACTCCTGCATGTTGCAAATGTCTTCGAGCGGGCCGGCGAATTCGACATCATCCACAATCAGGCAGATTTTGTACCGCTGGGCTTCTCTCGCCTTGTGGACACGCCAGTCGTCACAACCATTCACGGCTTTTCATCAGCCCGTATTGTTCCGGTTTTCAAGGAGTATGAGGATCGTGTCCATTATGTCGCAATCAGCGATGCCAATCGCCATCCCGACCTTCGCTATGCGGCAACGATCCATCACGGCATTCCAATCGACGATTTTCCCTTCGATCCGCTTGGCAGCGACGATCTTCTATTCTTCGGTCGCATTCATCCCGATAAAGGGGCTGCGGAAGCGATAGCAACTGCCGAAGCGGTTGGCCGCCACCTCATCATGGCCGGTATCGTTCAGGATGCGGACTATCATCGACGTCATGTGGTGCCAGCACTGGGAAGGTCCGCGACTTATCTCGGTCCGGTCGGAGGTCTGGAGCGGACACGTGTTCTGGGATCCGCACGGGCATTGCTTCACCTGATCAATTTCGACGAACCATTCGGGTTATCAGTTGTTGAGGCGCTTGCTTGCGGAACACCGGTGATCGCGCGTAACCGCGGATCGATGCCCGAATTGATCACAGATGGCGTGACAGGTTTCCTGGTCAATAGCGCCCCCGAAGCTGTTCAAGCCGTTGAGCGCATTGGTGAACTGGATAGACGCGCCTGCCGGGCGGCGGTTTCTGAGCACTTTACCTTCGATAGAATGGCAGATCGCTACCTGGCTCTATACCAATCTATCCTGGGCTAACCGATGGAGAACCGCAGCGAGAGCGAGATCGCCTTCAGGCTGTTTGCCGCCCTCGTCCACATATATTGAACACATAGACGTCGTAATGTTCCTGGAGTTCGGGCTTTCGCCGAGCTTTATGGATCCAAACATGATTGCTATTTCGACACAGGTTCAGGCGCCTGATGACTTTCAGCGCGTGGCGTTCGACATAAGACACGGCAACCGCCGAATTGCGTGTACCCTGACGACCAAGTTTCCAACCAAAGATCAGGCCAAAAGGTACTTCCACGCCAACAGGCCGCTGATCGAAAAACTGGCGCGCGAGCAGATGGAACTGGTTGCAGCCAACGACGGTGAGATCAAGCTGGTGATGATTTAAGAGTCGCCCGCCATACTTGCCGTTTCTGCGAAACTAAAGGCCTGATCTGATCTTCAGGGTTGGACGCAAGGGAATACCCACTATGGCGAAGTCGCTGCTTTCCAGACACGACCTCGAACATGCGGCATTGCTGCAAATCCGCAGCTGCTACGGGTGCGAAGATGTCACGGCCGTGATCATTGACGAGATCGCAGACCCTCGCTTTGAGACGAATTGGGGCATTCTCTCACTTCACCGCGCAGCCGACGTGCAATTGAGGCTCACTGCAGAGCTCAATACAGTCCGCGCGATTGACGGCACGCAAGAAAGATTGCGCAAGCTCTACAACCTCAAGACCAACTGAGCTCGCCTAATCTGCTGATGAAGCGTAACGCGAATACTCCGGCTTGACGTTTTTGATATCCGCTCTGCGCCACAATAAGCCTATCCAATTCAAAATAACTTAGTGCCTAAGCGTGACGTTAAGTTGCTCGCGGACGCGCATTCGGGCTCAACGGTGCCAATCAGATCCCGCCCATGCAAAGACACTTAACCTTGAGATAGTCATCGATCCCGCCTAGCCGCGCGGCGATCTCGCGAGAGATAAATTCATCTCGCGCGTGTCAGGGTTCGAGCTTCGCTTCCTTCACGATGATCGACCAGCGGTCGACCTCCGAGTTGATAAGTTGCTGCAAGGCCGTGCGGCCTTGCGCAGATGGCGCCTGCGCCGCCAGTTCGGCGAAGCGCGCCTTAACGTCTTCATTCTCGAGCGACTTGGCGAGCGCAACTTCCAATCTGGCGATCACTTCGGGTGGCGTGCCGGCAGGGGCCGCCAGCGCATTCCACACTTGCAGATCGAATTTCGGCAGATTGCTTTCGACGAAGGTCGGCACGTCGGGCGCCTGCACCAGTCGCTGCGGCCCGGTGACGCCGATGGCCCGCACCAGCCCGTTCTGATGCGCCGGAATCATCGTGACGGTTTGGTCGATCACCGCATCGATATTGCCAGCGATCAAATCCTGGATGGCAGGCCCCGAGCCACGATAGGGCACCAGCATCGCGTTGGTCTGCGTCAGATAGAGTAACATCGCTGCGGCGAGCTGCGCGGTCGAGCCCGCCCCGGATTGCCCGAAGGTGATGCGGTTATTCGGCACCTTGAGGCGCTCGATCAGTTGGCTCAGATTCTCGATGCCGCTCTTTTTGCTGACCGAAAGCATCATCGGGACATTCGCGAACACGCCGATGCCGGTCAGGTCCTTGCGCGGATCGAAGCCCAGATTCGGGTACAGTGGCACGATCGCCGCCATCGAGCCCATATTGCCGAAATTGAGCGTGTAGCCATCGGGTTTGGCCCGAACCACGCGCTGGGTGCCGATCGTGCCGCCGGCGCCGCCGACATTCTCGACGATCACCGTCTGTTTGAGTTCGGCGCCGAGCGCCTTGGCGAGAATGCGAGCCAGCACGTCCGTGGTGCCACCGGCCGCATAGGGCACGACCAGCGTGATTGGGCGGTCCGGATAGTTGTCCGCCCGTGCAGACGTAAGCGAAGCTGCGATCCAGAGCAGTGCAATAAACAGACGGCGCACGTGGAGCCTCCCCTTGATATTTGTCGATGCAGCGCTTCGCGCGCCTTTGTTGTCCTTCTGGCATACTCGCCGGGGCTCCGTCCCATAGGCTGTTGCTCTGAGGGGTATAAGATCAGGCGCCGGCCCCATCGCCACCGCTGGCAATGGCCAGCGAAGTGCGGTTCGGTGTAAGCAAATGAGCTTGCCCGCATCTTCACTGGATCGATGCCTTGGAACTGAGACAGCTTCGCTATTTCGTCAACGTGGTCGACATGGGCAGCCTGTCGAAGGCTGCGGTGCTGCTCGCGGTGTCGCAGCCCTCGCTGAGCCAGCAGATCGCCGCGATGGAGCACGATCTGGGCGTGCCGCTTCTGCTGCGGAGCGCGACGGGCGTGAAGCCGACCGATGCGGGCGCCAAACTGTATCGTCATGCCCGCATCGTATTGCGGCAGATGCAGGAGCTCACGGCCGACATTGCTGACGAGGGCAGCGGCGCCGTCGGACCCGTGGCCGTCGGCCTTCCCACCAGCATCGCTTCAGTGCTCGCCGTGCCGCTGGTGGAGCGCCTGCGGCACGACCATCCCGGCGTGAAGCTCCAGCTCTTCGAGAGCTTCAGCGGCTATCTCAACGAGCTGCTGGCCAATGGCCGCCTCGACATGGCCATCCTGTTTCGCGGCTCCGACGCGCCGGGCATGACCGTCAGGCCGCTGTTTACCGAGCAATTGTCCGTATTCGGCGCCCCAGGCATAGGCGATCCCGAAGCGACGACCTGCGATCTCGCATCCCTGGCCGATGTCCCAATGGTCCTTCCGGACAGAACCAACGGGCTGCGCCTGCTGGTCGAGCAAGCTTTCTTGGAAGCCGGCGTACCGCTGAATGTGATGTCCGACATCGACTCCCTGCCCGTTATGATGAAACTCGTGCGCAACGGCACCGCGGCGACGATCAACTCCTCCGGGGTCGCCAGGGTCGCGGAAACACCCATCCTGTCGAGACGGCTGGTGAACCCCGCCATCAATCGCACAGTGGGGCTCTGCCTGCCCACCGGCATTCCGCAGACCGCGGCCGCACTGGCTGCGGAGGAGACCATCCGCACACTGGCGCGCGAACATGCGGCGATCTGGGACAAGGCCACCGACTGACTCGCCATTGGTTCAGCCTATACCTGCGATGGCAAACCAGTATGCCCCCTGCGTGCACCGACGCGGCTAAGAGTGCGCGGAGCAAAACTGTCGGGACAGCAGATGGACCAAGAAAAGCGCGCTTTGCCCCTGTCGGGCGTCACCGTGGTATCGCTCGAACAGGCGATTGCTGCGCCCTTGGCCAGCCGACATCTGGCGGATTGGGGCGCCCGCGTTATCAAGATCGAGCGGCCGGGACGCGGCGATTTCTGCAGGGATTACGACTTCGTCCTGAATGGCATGTCGAGCCAGTTCGTCTGGACCAACCGGTCGAAGGAAAGTCTGGCGCTCGACATCAAGCAGCCGCAGGACCGCGCCGCGCTGGAAAGCCTGCTCGCCGGTGCCGACGTCTTTCTGCAGAACCTGGCGCCGGGAGCGGCGCAGCGGCTCGGGCTGGATGCCAAGGCGCTGGTTGAGCGCTTTCCCCGCCTGATCGCCTGCGACATCTCCGGCTACGGATCGGGCGGGCCGTATAGCGACAAAAAGGCATATGACCTGCTGGTGCAATGCGAGACCGGCCTGCTCTCGATCAACGGTTCAGAAGACCATCCCGCCAAGGGCGCCATCGCCATCGCGGATATCGCCACCGGCATGTATGTGCTGAACGGCGTTCTGATGGCGCTCTATGCGCGCGAACGCACCGGGCGCGGCACCGCCTTCGAGGTGTCGCTGTTCGATGCGATGACCGAATGGATGAGCTATCCCTCGCTCTATACAGCGGGCGCCGGAAAGCCGCTGAAACGGACCGGCATGCGCCACGCCACGATCGCGCCCTACGGTCCGTTTCGCGCCGGCGACGGCAAGACGGTGTTTTTCGGAATCCAGAACGAACGCGAATGGCTCTCGCTCTGCACGAACGTGCTGGACGATGCCGATCTCGCCATCGATCCGCGATTCGTGACCAATCCGGATCGTATGATCAACCGCGACGAGCTCGAACGTCTGATCGAAAGCCGCATTGCCGGCACCACCAGCGACCAGTTGCTGGCCCAGTTAGAGCAGGCCTCGATCGCCAATGCGCGCCTCAACAGCGTCGAGGAATTTCTCGATCACCCGCAACTGCATAGTCGTCATCGCGTCGTCAATGTCGGTACGCCGAATGGCGCTGTCACCAGCTATCTCCCGGCCATCACGATCCCCGGCCTGACGCCGCAGATGGGTCCGGTCCCCGCGGTCGGGCAGCACACCGACGCGATCCTCTCTGAACTCCGAGAACGAGCCCGCTTATGACCGCCCCTCGACTGACGCGGACCTATCTTGCCGTGCCGGCGCATCGCGAACGCATGATCGAGCGCGCCGCGGGATCTGCAGCGGACGCCGTGTTTCTCGACCTCGAAGACGCTGTTCCCGTCGGCGAAAAGAACGCCGCCCTGCGGACGGCGATCGATGCCATCACGCGGCTGGACTGGGGGCAGAAGACCGTCACGGTTCGCATCAATGCGATCAACAGCCCGTCCATCGCGGAGGAAGTCGAAAAACTGTCCGGCCTCGCACGGCTGGACGCCGTCTTGCTGCCGAAAGCGGAACGCGTGACCGATGTGATCGGCATCGGCGAGCGGCTGTCGCAGCATCGCGAAGACCGAAGCCATCCGCTGGAGCTTGAGCTCCTGATCGAAACCGCGCTCGGCGTGGTCAATGTCGATGCCCTCGCCGCTGCGCATGCGACGGTCGCCGCGCTGCATTTCGGTGTCGGCGATTTCAGCGCCTCGATCGGCGCGCGCAGCGACGAGATCGGATTGTCCCCGCGCGACTACAGGCACGTCGCCTCCTCAGCGGAGGAGCACCGGGAAACAGCGCTCGACCTCTTCGCCTATCCGATGATGCGGATTCTGATCGCGGCGCGCGCCTTCCAGCTGAGGGCGATCGACGGGCCTTTTGGCGCATTCCGGGACAACCAAGGCACGCTCGGCTCCGCGGTCAAGGCGGCAAGCATGGGCTATGACGGCAAGCAGGTGATCCATCCCGACCAGATCGAGCCGACGCGGTCCGCATTCGTCCCGTCAGCCAGCGACATCGCATCGGCGAAACGTGTCATCAAAGCGATGCGCGCCGCCGAACGGGACGGGCACGGCGCCGTGACACTGGACGGCCGGATGCTCGATCTCGCCAATGTGAGAATGGCCGAGCGCATCCTTCGCTTTGCGTCATAAAGGACTGGGCCCGGTTCGCTCGCGCTTGCTTCTCGCAAACACGCGTTGCTGCATCGTTGGATGGCTTGCAATAGCTCGTTGAGGACGAGAATTGACAGCGTTGCTGTCAGACGCGGCGTCATCTCGCGTACTAGGTCGGCGGAATGCGAGTCATATGCGCATCCCCGACACTCCCCTTATGGAATGGCAAAGGGATCGAAGGACGACTTTGCGCCACAAGCGGTCATCCCATGGCATGATCGTTCTTAGAGCAACTGCGGGTTAGATCTTGCGATGCATCGCACGCCAGTCGTTGGGCGTCATCGCCGTCGCATTTCGGAACACGCGATAGAATGTTGCGATGCTGTCGTATCCGCACGCATAGGCAACTCTAGTGCTTTTAAGCTTGGCGTGAGCTAAGAGCGATCGCGCGGCGCCAAGAGTTCCAATCCTTTCTTTCAGCACACGTCTCTCATCACAACTATCCGTTTATTTGAGAGCAATTCAGAGACGCTGAGCTGCCGGCGAAAGTTGTTTCACCGACCGTTCCTCCGCTTTCTGTCGCCGCCGCGCTCACCACCGATGGAGTTCGTCACGTCATCGTTGGACGATCCGTTAGTGTTGGTTCTCCCGCCAGCACTGCCGGCGACGATTCCGGTTGGAGCCGGCGATCTCGGCGGCTCCTGGAAGAGGTTATCGAAGGAGGACTTCGGACTGCCGACAGGAGACGGCGACATCGTATTGGTCGTTGGCGCCGCCGGGTTGACCACGGCGATCAGACCGGGGCTCGGCGCGAGCGAGACGTTGAACGACTTGATTGTGAAAACTGCCCCGTCATAGCTCAGCGCATAGTTAGGCGAAACGCCGAGCGAGCCTAGCCGAATGGCATAGTCGCCCACCACATCACCCAGCGCGCGCTCCAGCGAGCCGGAGAAGCGATCGCCGTTGAACAGCGTGCCGCCGGTGAGACGATAGGTCAGCGCCGGATCAAGCTCTGCGAACATCTTGCTCTGGGGATCTGCGGTGACTGTCAGCGGCGCGGCCGTCACGATCCAGACGCCACTGTTGCGGGCCGAGATCGCATAGTTCGGATTGGTCAGCGTTCCGGCTACGTCGAGCAAATAGGGATTGCCCGCGACGCCGGTCCGGCCGGTGATGCCGAACGAATTGACGAGCCCGGTCAGAACCTCAATCCCCTGACCGTTCTGCAAACCGATGGCCGACAAGCCGGGATTGAGCGGCGAACTGCCATAGACCGATGTGCCGCCATTGGCCGTGACAACAATGGAGGCCGGCGTGACGGTCCAACTGCCCGGATTGAATGCGGAGACCTGATAGTTTGGATTGGCCAGCGTGCCGAGCACACTGAGCGCATATGGCCCATGAGCCACGCCGCTGGTCGCAGTAATGCCGAACGAGTTGCGAAGGCCCGCCAGAACGTCGACGCCCTCGTTATTCTGCAAGCCGGTGGCCGACAGACCAGGATTGAGCGGCGAGCTGCCATAGACCGATGTGCCGCCATTGGCCGTGACCACGATAGACGCCGGTGTGACGGTCCAGCTGGCGTCGTTGCGCGCCGCCACACGATAATTCGCATTGGTCAGTGTTCCCGCCACGCTGAGCGTATACGGACCGCCAGCCACGCCCGTCGTCGGCAGGATGCCGAATGAATTGCTCAGGCCGGTCAGGACATCGACATCCTGACCGTTCTTCAAACCATTCGCCGAGAGGCCCGGATTGGACGGCAACTGGCCATAGACCGAGCTGCCACCATTCGCCGACACGATGATGTCCGCCGCAGCGACCGACAGCGAACCGCCGACATAGCTGATGGTGTAATTGCCGAGGCCATTGCCGAGTGCATTGCTGGCCGTGATCCCGTAAGGCGCGCCGGTCACATTCGCCAGTGCGTCCGCGCCGAGGCTCGCCAGTGTCACACCCGTCACACGGTCGGTGCCATAGAGCGTGCCGCCGACACTGTAACCGGTGCTGCCGAGGGCGAGCGTATCGCCATAGGTCTTGGACTGGTCGTTCGCCGTGATGGTCAGCGCTGCCTTGGTGACACTGCCAATATTGCGGCTGTTCGTGACGACTAGCGTGTAATTGCCGGCCGCGCTGCCGGCGAGGCCGCCGGAACCGAGATTGAAGGTGACGGTCTTGCCGCTTCCGGCATTGGCATTGTCATAGCTGCCCGAGGTCGGCAGGTTCGCCACCGATAGCAGCCCGGCATCGCCCGCAACCACATTGCTCAGCGTGAAATTGCTGGTGCCGAGCGCGGCGGTGTTGGTGCCGTCATACTGCTTCTCCACCGTGCCGGTGAGCGACAGCGTGACGGTGCGCTTGGCTATACTGTAATCGGTCCCGACGAAGCTCACCCGATAGTTCGAGGATGCGGCGAGCGAGCCCTGATTGATGGCATAGTTGCCGGCATTCTCGCCCGCGGCGCGGCCGATCGTGCCGGTGAGACTGTCGCCATTCACCAACGATCCACTGGTCACCTGCCAAGTGAGGGCAGAACCTGTGTCGCCATAGGTCTTGCCCTGACCGGCATCGGCGGCCACCGTGATCGCACGTTGCGTCACCGTCAATTGCCCGCTCGGCAGGTTGACAATGCGGTAGCGCGCCCCGTCGGTGCTGACGGGTTGAAGCTGGGTCGATGTGATCTGGACATATGGCGTCAGATGCAGCCAGGCCACGCCATCGCCAATCGTCACCCCCATCGGAACCAGCGAGAACGTGCTGGTACCAGTGAGAACGACGGCGCCATTTCCATTGACTGCCGCTGTGACGCCATTCTGCCCAGTGAACTGGTTGATGCGGTCTGCGATCTGTTGTGCTGTCGAGGCCCGATCCCAGATAATGTCGGACCCGTTATTGATCCGCATACCCACGTACTGCTGATAGATGCCCGTTTGACCAGGAGCGCCGCCGCCAACAACCTGCGGCGGCAATACGGTCAAGCCTGCCGACACGGCATAGGTGCCGACGCCGGACGACTGGTTGGCGGTCGAGCTCACAGTGATCGGCATCACATTCGACGTATCATAGTTTTTGAGGCCGTAGATCATCGCCGCCAGCGTCGTATTGGCATCGCCATACATACGCGTGGCGTTCGACGTCTCGACGACGGCGACGTGATTCGCCCAGTAGAATTCCGGATAGCGCGCGACGCCATCCGACTGGCCCGCGCTGTTCGACGGAATCCAGACATTGCGATAATCCCAGCCGGTATAGACGGTGCGGAACGTGTTGAGATCCTGCATCTGCGCCGTGGTCAGGCCGGTGCCGACGAAGGTCTGGCCACGATTGGGATTGAGCCAGGACGGATTCGAGACGCTGGAATCGTAATACGTATTGGTGACCGTTCCCGTCCGCCCGTTGTCGCTTACATTGCGCCCGACGACCGAGCCGACAAAGTGCACCCCATAGTTCCAGGCTCGGTCGAGCCGCCCGGTCGTATAGGAATTAATGATGGTGCCCGTGCCGTCATTGGTCGCATTGGTACCGACGAGACCGCCGATCGTGCCATTGCCGCGCACGAGGCCCGTCGCATAGGAATTGACGATCCGCCCGGGTCCGCCGTTTTCGTTCACGTTGACGCCGGCGAGGCCGCCCCCTTGGCCGACAAAGGTGACGTAATCAGACTGCTGGCCAACAGCCTCGACCGCGACTGTGCTGTAGGACTCTTCGATCGTGCCGCGATTGTAGCCGACCAGGCCGCCGGCGGCCCAGTTCGAATAGACCCCGCTCGCGTCATCGCTGCGCGACGCCCATGAGCGGAAGATCGTGCCGTCGCTCACGCCAGCGATCGAGCCGGCAGATCCCCAGTCGGCTATGATCCTGCTATCGACGACGCCGAGATTCTTCACCACGCTGCCGGATGCCAGATAGGCAAACACGCCCGCATGATTGCCGTCGGTCATATTCACGAAGAGGTTTCTGATCGCGTGACCCTGGCCGTCCAATGTTCCGGTGAACGAGGCTGCTGTTTTCGCGTAGTCGGCGAACTGTCCCGACTGCGAATATCCTGTCTCGCCCAGCGTATAAACAGTCGTGTAGACCTCGCGCACTCCATTGTTCCAGACCTCATACGAATCGGACGGTCGATTCTCGCCAAATTGCAGGCGCATGAAGTACTTCGTCGTGTAACCGCTATAGCTGATCGGCGAGATCGGCGAGAAGGCGTTGCCCTTCCACATCCCGGTGGACAAGTCTGCCGACGCGTTGATGTCGCGCGCAAGCTTGTAACTGGCAGCACCGTTCATATTCACCAGTTGCAACTGGTGCAGGTTCTGGATGTTGGTCGAATATTCGGCCTTCAGGAACGGGCGCGTATAGCCGTCCACCATGTACCAGTGGGAGTGAAAGTTGCCTTCCTGGTATCCATTGAGATAGTTCGGGTCGTTGAAATTGCTGTAGGAGTTAAGCGAATACGGGCTGTTGTCGGAATTCGTGTTCAGCGCAGCAACATATTGAATCTGCTCCGACGTCCAGCCGCCGGGCATGTCGTGATAGGAGCGACCGAAGGCGCGGCTGGTGCCGGACGTGGCCTGATCCCAGTAAACATGCCAGATGCGTGCTGACTGGCTGTGCTGGGAATTGAAGCTTTCCATCGTATCCCAGTCGCGGAACTGGTTGCGCCCGACGATGCCACCCACATTGGTGCCGGACACCACGCCCGCGAAATACGAATCTTGAAGCGACGCGAAGCCCATCACGCTCCATTGATTTTCGCCAACAAGACCGCCGGTCCAGCTCGTGCCGTTCACGCTGGCAAGCGAATAAGTCCAGCGGACCATGGCGCCTTCGCCATTGATGCCGGCAATGCCACCTGCCGTCGCGCCGGTGACCGAGCCGGCCGAATAGGAGTCCTGGATGGTACCGTAATTGTAGCCGGCGATGCCGCCAACAACATAGCCGCGGATGGCACCGGTCGAATAGGAGCCGCCATTGATGATGCCATTATTGCGTGCCACCAGACCGCCCGCGCCCAGCGAACTGGCGATGTTGGTCACGCTCGCCGTCGAATAAACATTCGTCAGCGTGCCATTGTTCTCTGCGGCGATCGAACCGACATAGCTGGCATTGCCACTGAACGAACCGCCGATGATACCGACATTCCGGATCGTGCCATTGTTCCGGTAGAACACGCCGACATCGCCACCGCCGACCTGCCCTTCGCCGCGGCGTTGGTACATGTTCAGGATCGCATAGCCGCGGCCATCGAGCGTACCGGTGAAGCCCTGATAGGGGCGACCATCTCCAAACGCACCGATCGGATCGAAGCCGCGACAGATGCCGCTCAGACAGGTCCAGGTCGACGTCACGCTGGCATCGATGTCCCGGCCCAGCGCGTAGTTACCGCCGAGATTGGATTCGATTCCCTTCAATTGGTAGACATCATTCACCAGCATATACGCTGCCACGGTCGCGCCGTAGCCGCTCTGCGTGATGCTGGAATAGTTGATCGTATTGGCGTAGCTGCCGGTTGCCGCATAGGGATTGTAAAAGATTTCGACGGGCGTGGCCGTATTCACCCGCGCATTGGACGCGAAGTTGACGAGGCCGTTGTCGGAGCGGAGCGTCACCGAAGTCAGCGCACTGTTGAAGTTGGAAATGTGATCGTTGATCTGGATATTTCCGGCCGACCGCAGATTGATCGTGCCGAACGAGCCCAGCGAGTTGGTGGTGATCGCACCACCCGACGTGATCGATATATTGCCGCCGACAATGCTGCCGATCCTTCCGGCAGTGACGTCGCCCGACGCCACGATCGATGTCGAGGTCGAGGCCGCCGTCCCTGTTGCGCGAATGCTGCCTTCGAAAGTGAGCGAGCCGCCGATCACCAGCGATATATCGCGCCCAATGAGGTCGCCGGTTACCAGATTGCCGTTGTTGGTGAAGGCCACCGAACCGGGAGTAAACGGCTGCGGGTCTTCGTTCCCCCAGCCCACACTCGCTGTATCGCTCGACAGCCGGCCGACGACATTACCGGCGCTGGTCAGTGATACCGACGTGAACGTCATCGGGAGCACCAGGTTAGACACCATGATCGGCGCGGTCTGCGAGATGCTGCCGGGCGACGTCAGCCACAGCGTCCCGTTGCGGCCGGATATCGTGCCGTTGATCTGGATGTCGCGATAGGCATTGAGATACAGCGTATTGGCCGATGTCCAGGAGATCGGCGCATTGATGATGATATCGCCGGCGCCCTGCGTCTGGTTGCCCGGGCCGCTCGCGGACGATGCCGTGGTGATCAGCGTGACATTGGCCGCGCCGAGATTGGCGCCGATGGTCGCCGCCGCCGCGGAATCGATGGTCAGTGTGACCGGATCGAGCAGCCAGTCGCCGGTGCGGCCCTTCGGCGCTGACGCATCGACGCGGATGCCAGCGAAATCAAGCTGCTTGCCCGAGGTCTCAATGAGGCCGCCGTCGCCGCCATTGACACCGCCGCGCGCCGACAACGTACTGCGCACGCTGGTGAGACCGTCCGACCACAGCACGATCTTGCCGCCCTTGCCGCTGTCCAGCGCGTCGGCGCGGATCACCGTCGCCGAATCCGCCGTAACCTTGACGGCATGCTGGAAATCGCCGCGACCATAGGCATCGCCACCGATGCGAACGCCGCCGCCGCCGGCCGCGCCCGACGCGTCGATGCGCGCACCGGCCAGCGCGATCTCGGCGCCGCTGATGTCGATCTGGCCGCCTGTCTTTTTGGCAGCCACCTGATCGCGCGACTTGCCGGTCGCCGTGACACGGCCGGACACGTTGACGCGGCCACCCTCGCCGCCACCGAGCACGATGCGCCCGGCGCGGGTGCCGACCGAATTGGCGCGGATCGTGCCCGGGACGTTCACCGCATCGCGCAGGATGTTGTTCGCCGTGGCGGCGCTGAGGAACACCTGTCCGCCATCGGCACGGATCCTTCCGCTATTGGTCACCAGCGCCTTGCCGGTGCCATCGACGAGATTGCCAAGCTGGTTGGACGGTACAGCGACCGACAGGAAGCCGTCGCCGGACAGATCGAGCGTAATCATCTCGCCGGAGCCGAGACCGACCTTGCCGAGCCGCGCCGAAATGACGCCGTCATTGGCGACGCGGCCACCGAGCAACGCTGCGAAGCCGCCGTCGGACACGTTGATGCGGCCGGCATTGGTGACAACAGCCGACGAGCCGTTACCGGTAAACTTGTATTTGCCCGATAGGAAGTCCTCGTTCCTGATGTCGAGCGTTGAGGCCGCGAAAGAGCCAGTATTGACGACACCCGTATTAGTGATCGCGATACCGTTCGGATTAACCAGCAGCACGGTGCCGGGCGCGTTGATCGTGCCGGCGATGCTGGAGGGCGTGGTACCCGTAACGCGGTTGAGGGTGGCAGCCGCCGCGCTCGGCTGGTTGAAGTTGACGGTGCCACCGGCACCGATCGAGAACGAATTCCAGTTGATGATGGCGCTGTTCGAGGATTGGTTGACGTTCAGCGTCCCGTTCGACGGCGCGGCGATACTCGCGGCGCCATGGGTCACGGTGCCTCCGCCCGGCAGCGTCTGCGCCAGTGCAATGCTGCCACTGAACACCACGCAGCCGAACACCAGCGGTGCGAAAGCCGCCCTCACGCTGCCGCGGATCGGCGTCACGTCATATGTCTGTGTCATGCCCAGCTCCTGTCACCTGCACGGGCGCCGTTGACCGGCGCTCCCGAGGTCGTCTTGTCTGCCCTGTTTAGAATTTGCCGCGCTCGATCCGCGCAATGTCGGGATCGTCGCGTTCAGCGATGTAGTTGATGATCAGCTTCGGCGGCCCCTTCGGGTCCGGCGACGTGGTCTGATTGCCTTCGCGCTGCATCTGGTATTTGACGCCATCGGCGATCAGCCGGACCGCCCCCTTCTTCTCATCCTCGCCGGCGAACAGCACAATCGTATTGTCGCCAACGGGAATGCCGGAGCGGAGCGTGTCCTTCTTCCAGACAAAGCCTGCGAGATAGCGCTCAAGACGCGTGCCGGCAGTGATCATCGCATTGGGATCGACCGGCGGCGTGGAGGCGACCTCGCCCCAGACGACATTGACCTGAATGAGCTTCTTCGACTTGTTGCCGAAGATGTAGGCGACCCGTGCAGCGCCCGGACCAGGATCGAGCGACGGCACAGCGACGGTCAGGACATTCGTGCCCTCGATGCTGTTCACGCTGCTCGCGATGTCGGTCCCCTTGACATTGAATGCCTTCGTCACGATGGCCCGCACCTCCGCCTCCGTCATGCCGAAACGGGCATCGCGGAATCCGGTGACTTCATATTTCGGTGCTTCCTGCTGCGCCCGGGCCGGCAAAACATCGACCACGCCCGCGACAATCGCGGCAACGAGGATCAACCGTGCCATCGCGCGCTTGAGCGCATGCGAAGCGGAATCACAACGAATGGAAGTGCCGAAACGATCTCTCACCTGCTCAACTCCTAAGCGATCAATTGCATCGGTTGAGCGCAGAACCGCCCCGGGCTGCGCAAACGCGGCCGATGCCCATGATACCAGCGTCTTATTAGGGGCTGGATGCAATCAGTTTCGAACACCGTGTGAACGCTCGTTCACATCGGCCATCAACGACCGTTATGGTTGATGCATGCCCAAACTATCCATGCATATATGCGCCGCGTCGCTGCAGCCTGACGATGCCAGTCGTCGGATTGCGCATGACCGACGGATGCATGCGCACTGCACGTGGGAAGTTCTGGGGCTGTCTTGATGTCTATTCGTTCGACAAAGAAATCCTTAGCGTTGATCGCAATCGCCTTGGGATCGCCGTGCAGCGGCGCGCTCGCTCAATCCCCCGCTCCCGCACCAAGCCTCGTACAACCACCCACGATTGCCACGCCGCCCGCATCGACGCGTATTACCTTGCCGCAAATCGCCGCCGGCTCAACCGTGCCGGACGCTGCCAAAAAGCTGACTTTCATCCTAACCGGGATCGACATCGAAGGCGAATTTGATGAGATCGCCATAGCGAGAAAAGAAGCCGCGGCGACGTTGCTGGGAAGGTCCGTTACGGTCGCAGATCTGTTCGGCCTTGCCGACAAGTTGCAGCAAGCCTATGTGCGCGCAGGCTACCCGCTCGTGCGCGTCGTCATCCTGCCCCAGGAACTTGATCGGCGCGCACGTGTAAAGCTGCGCGTCATTGACGGCTATGTCGAGAAATTCGATACCAGCACCCTGTCCGGAACATCGGCTGCTCGCGTTGCAGCCGTGCTGGCGCCGTTGCTCAACAAGCGACGCCTCACGCAGAGCGAACTCGAACGGCAATTGCTGATTGCGGGCGATACACCGGGTCTCGTTCTCAATGCCACTTTTGCTTCCGGCTCGGCCGTCGGCAGCTCTGTTCTGGTGCTTAGCGGCCGGTACAGGCCAGTCTCGGCGAGCCTCTATCTCGACAATGGCATGCCCAAATCCTTTGGCGAGTGGCAGGCGGCAACGTATTTCTCGCTCAACAATCTGACGGGATTTGGCGAACAGATCTCGATCTCCATCGCCGGACTGCCCGACAGTGATTTCGTGACGCCCTATCCTACGCGCCGCTATCTCGGTGCAAACCTCGCCGTCCCACTCGGTATCGACGGCTGGCGGTTCGAACTCGGCGTCACCGATGGTCGCACGACCCCGCGGGTTGATGCGATATTCGCATCACAGGGTGTTTTCCGGCAAGGGCGCGCAAAACTCGCCTACGATATTGTCAAACGCCGCGACACCGAACTGAGCTTCAATGCGCGATTTGATCTCACAGAGGAACAGGTCAGCACGCTGATTACGACACCGGCCACGCCGCTATCGCTTGACCGTACGCGCGTGCCACGCGTCGGCCTCGACGGCATCCTGCGACTACGCGAAAGCGGAACCACCCTCAACTACACGGCAACCTATTCTCACGGCATCAATGCGCTTGGGGCCCGCTCCATAGCCGATGCAACGCCGTTGCTCCCACTTTCGCGGCAAGGCGCAGACGCCGAATTCAGCAAGCTCGACGGTCGCATCGACGTCATGCAAACGTTTCCCGAGAATCTCTTTCTCTCGGCAGGACTCGCAGGCCAGACATCATTCGGTCGCCCGATGCTCACATCCGAGCAGTTTCCGATCATTGGCACCAACATGCTGTCCGGCTTCGCCGCCGGCACGCTCGCCGGCGATACAGGCTGGGTGGGACGCGGAGAGTTCGGCTGGAGCACCCAGCTCCCGTTCATCGCCGAACCGCATGCAATCGTACCTTACGTCTTTGCAGCTACTGGCGAGCGCCGCTATGAAATGCCGACCGTATTGGAAATCCCCGTCATTCGCGCGAACAACTATGGTGGCGGTATGCGCTTCCAGCTCGCGCCGCAGGCACCCGACGCCCCGTCGCTGTCCGGCTTCGTGGAGCTGAGCGAACGACGCGCCAGCGCTTCCAGCCTCGACGGCTGGATGGTGTTCGCCGGCGGCTCGATCCGCTACTAGACTCCAGAGATGGCAACAACGGACAGATCACTTGCTTTCGGTCAGATGCCATTCCATTGATACGGCAGGAGCACAAGATGTCGGCGCCGGTCCCTTCATTTAACCGAGATTCGCAGCGCCGCGACCGGCTCCTGATCGTCGAGGACGACCCCGTGACGCGGGCCATGCTGGCCGGTTACTTCACCGATCACAACTTTGACGTCGCCGAAGCGGCAAATTGCGCTGAGTGCCGTCAGAAGATCAGGAAGAACGGCGCCGAGCTCGTTTTCATCGACGTTCAGCTTCCGGACGGCGATGGGTTCGAACTCGCGAGAGAGATCCAGAGCGTAAGCCAGGCCGGCATCATATTCGTCACGCGCCGCGATACCGAAGTTGATCGGATCCTTGGCCTCGAGGTGGCTGGCGATCACTACGTCACGAAGCCGATTAACCTGCGCGACCTGCTCGCGCGCGCTCGCTCGGTCCTCAGGCGCCGCGCGATCGAGCGTGACGCCGCGACCGCCGGCACCACGATCGTCTTCGGACGCTGGATCATCGATCTCGTGCGACGCGAACTGTCCACGCTCGGCGGCGAGCTGGTGCATCTCACGCGCGCCGAATTTGATCTGCTCGCAGCGCTGGTCGGCGCCGACGGAAGGCCGCTCAGCCGGGAGTATCTGATCGAAGTCGTCAGCAATCGGCAGACCGATGTCGATATACGTACCGTCGACGCCCTCGTTGCCAGACTCCGACGCAAACTCGCCAGCGGCAGCAACCAGCCCCTGATCACGACCGTGACGGGCATAGGTTACAAACTCATGCTCGAATCAAAGCGCTAGGCCTGTTCGGACTCTCGCAACCGTTCATTGAGCGCAGCGATAGATTCACGGCAGGTTGCCTCCAGCTGGACGGCAACAGCTTCAAGCGCATCTGCCGGCAATCGCGCCGCATCAGCCTCGATCCCGTTGCATTGGAAGAACAGACGTTCGAGACCGAGCGCACTGGCCGCACTGCCGATCCGATGCGCCAGGCGTTGCATGTGATGCCGATCCCCCATGCTGGCCGCTTCCACCATGCTCCGCGTCAGCGGAAGGCAGGTGTCAAGGAAGATGGTGCGCAGACCACGCAACCGGGGCACCCCTAGCAGTTCTTCCTGATCGTTAAAGAAATCGTCATCGATGAGAGAACCAGCGGTTAGCTCGGACGCACCAACCGGGGCGCCTGGCAGATCGTCGACACCCGCCTGCAAGGCTGATTGCAGCGCCTGTAGCGTGATCGGCTTGCCGACGCGCGCGCGGATGCCATTGGCAGTGAGCCGTCCCTGTGTGCGATCCGACAAGTCGGCTGTCAGTGCGATAATCCGTGGCGATCGATCAAGCTGCAGTTTCCGAATGAGCCTGGCCGTGGCAATGCCGTCCATCTCCGGCATATGCACATCCATGAGTACGACGTCGAAGGCACCTGAGCGAACGAGCTCCAGAGCCATGGCCCCACTCGATGCTACGACTGGCTCGTGACCGAGACGAACAAGGAGGGCATGCCCCACGTCGCGATTGACCGGATCGTCATCGACGAGCAGCACGGACAGCTTCGTCGCCGGAGGTCTCGTCTCGACAACGGCCGGCACCAGTTGCGCCCGATCGAGGGGAATGGACAGAGTAAACGTGCTTCCCTTGCCGAGTTCGCTGCGGACCGAGAGATTGCCGGCCATCAGCCGCGCCAACCGGCGGGAAATGGCGAGGCCAAGCCCCGTCCCGCCGAACCGACGCTCGATATCGCTGTCAGCCTGCACGAAGTCTTCGAAGATGCGCTCCTGAATATCCGGCGCGATTCCGATACCCGTATCCGTAACCGACAGATGGAGCATGCCGGGAGCATCCAGTGTATCGAATGCGAGATCGACCTGGACGCTACCTCGCGCGGTGAATTTGACAGCGTTGCCGAGTAAATTGAGCACCAATCGATTCAGCTTGATCGGGTCGCCGGCGACATCCGCGGCCACATCGCCTCGCATCGACAGGCTCAACGTCAATCCCTTCGCCTCCGCCTCCTCCCTCAACAGATCCAGATCTGCTTCGATCAGTTGATCCAGGCGAAAACTGCGGAATTCGAGCTTGTCGGCGCCTGCTTCGAGGCGGGCATAGTCGAGAATCGATTCGATCAGTGCGAGCAGGGTATCGCCCGAGACCTTGGCGGCCGTGAGCAAGCGGATCTGACGCTCGTCCAGGCGGCTATTATCGAGCAATTGCAGCACGCCTATCACGCCGTTGAGTGGAGTCCGCAGTTCATGGCTGACCACGGCGAGGAAGCGCGACTTGGTTTCATTGGCCAGTTCGGCCGCCTGTCGCGCGTGATGCGCTTCTGCCCGTTCCTCGATCGCTTGATCGCGCGCCTGTGCAAGTTCGGTCGTCCGCGCCGCAACCCGTCCTTCGAGGGTCAGGTATGACTCCCGCAGGCGCTCTGCCATCTGGTTGAATTGCTCGCCCAGGGTCTGCAGTTCGTCACCCGTCCGAATGACGAGTCTCTGATCGAGATCACCACTTCCGATGCGTTCAGCGCCTTCCGTCAGCGCACGAATGGGATCTGCCATACGGCGGCTGAGCAACAGCGCCGCGAGAAACGCACAGAATAGCGAGACAAGCAGCAGCAGTGCCGAATTGAGCATCGACGCGTAAAGCGACGCATAGGCTTCGTGAGTTGGCAGTTCGACGAACACCTTCCAGCCGATCGGCGCGATGGATGTGTGAACGGACAGAACGCGTTTCCCCGCGAGATCGGTGACGACGGAACCTGCGTCACTGTCGGCGTTACCGGCGAGAGCGGACGCAACCTGCGGAAGCCCCGACAGATCGGTGTTCTTCAGCACAAGGCGGAGATCGGGATGGGCTATCAGGCGCCCCCTCGTATCGACGACGAAGGCATTCCCCTCATTGCCAACCTTAATCTGCGAGACGAGATCCCACATGAAGCGCAGATTGACATCGGCGATAATCACGCCGCCATCCGCGCCGCTCACGGCAACCGTGATATAGGGCTCGGTCTCGCGGAAAAAGAAGATCGGCCCATAGTAGATGCCGCGCGCCTTCGCATCGACAAATGCGGGAGACTGCGAAAGATCCGTATTGCTGCGGACCATGTCACGCACATAGCGCGATACCCGCAATTGCTCGCGACCTTGCGGATCGAGCTGAGCGATCTCGGAGATCGCCGGCGTCAGGCGTAGCAGACGAATGCCGGTGACGCGCATCTCTTCTGGCGGAAGCATCTGTAGCGAGAGCTGGGACAACCAGACGAGCTGCCGCTCGATCTCCTTGAGAAACTGATCGATCTTGTCCGCCGCGGCACCGGCCTGCTCGCGTTGCACGGCGATCAGCAGGCGTTGCTGCTCGCGATAGGAGAATATCGCATCGATCACATTGTTGGCGATCAGCGCTGCCGAAACGACCACCAGAAAGGAAACGAGATACTTGCGGAACAGACCGCCGCGTACCGGTGGTCGTGTATCGCGATCGGCGCCGATCGCGCTCATTCGATGATCTTGTCCGCGCGGGCCAGCAGCACCGGCGGCACCGTCAGGTTCAGTGACTTCGCAGTCTTGAGATTGATGATCAGCTGATAGGTGCGCGGCGATCGCACCGGCAGCTCCGCGGGCTTGGCGCCGCGCAAGATCAGGTCGATATATTCGACCATCGCCTCCACCAGCTCCGAGCGCTCCGACGCCGCCGATTCATACTTGAACCCGTAGGAGACCAGGCCACCTTCGGTCATAAAGAAGTGATAGGAATAGACCGCCGGGACCGCATTTGCCGCGACAGCGGATACGATCGCCTTGCGGTTGAGGACGGTGAACGCATCCGGCGTCACGACAAGCCCGCCGGCCGGTGCACCGCCGAGCCGGGCAATTTGCGCGGATATGTTGTCCGAATCCGAAATCGGAAGCGGGATGATGTCAACGCCGAAAGATGATGCCATCTCCCTCAACGGATCGAGATAGTAGTCGCCATTGCGGGGCGCGGAGAGCGGATTGAAGATCACACCGACGCGCTTGACGCGAGGTGCAAGCTCCAAAAGGATCTCCAGCCATTTGCTGCCCATAGATGGGTGGCTGGTCGTGAAGCCTGTGGCATTTCCCCCCGGGCGCACCAGGCTCTGCACAAATCCACTGCTAACCGGATCCGCGGCCGTCGAGAAGACGAGCGGAATGGTCTGGGTCTCGCTCAGAATGGCTTGGGCGTCGAGCACGCCACCCGTGATGATGAGATCCGGCGTCCGTGCCACGATCTGCTTGGCCATCGCCTTGCGTTGGACCGGATCGTTCAGACACGACAGCGCTTCATACTCGATCACACGCCCATCGACCCATCCAAGCTCGGCAAGTCGGGCCTTCATCGCTGCCAGGCGTGCAACGGTCATAGGCTCGTCATAGGCGGTGCTCAGTAGGAATGAGACGCGCCGCCGCTCGGGCGCCACCTGCGCGACTGCCAGGCGCGGCAGGGCCAAGATCGCAGCAAACGCAAGAACACTTCGTCGATCGAGCGCCATAGTCTTCCGCATGAGGAATTTCCCAGCACAACAGCGAGACGTTCTACCGCGGGGAGCGGACGTCCCACTACTCGCTTTTCTCAAATATCCGAAATGGACGACCTGAGCGAGAACGGTCAAAGCGCTCGCCGCCCGACGGGAGAGGGCCTAGACGGTCAAACTCGGCAAGCGTGCCGTGCGATTACGGGAATTACATTGCTCGCTGGCTTTGCCAGCACCATCGGCTGGCCCGGGACCTTTGGTGCCCAGGGGCGGCTCCGCATTGCAAAGCTATAATATTGACAAGACACATGATTTTTTTGGTTGATCCGAGACGCTACCAACGTCGATACCAACAATTTGCGAATGTTGACTGAGTTTTGCCGGGACAACGAATGCCCGGCCGCCAGCGGGCGGATATCGTCGACCAGCACCACCGGCAGGCAGACTACGGCACCATTCCCGATATGGGTAGGGCGTTGCTTTTCGATGAGACCGATCACCTGGGAGCGTGCTTCGCCAAAAACCGCTTCGATATGGATAGCAGCGAACAGTTAAAGGAGGCCGATCAGGTCACTTGGGACGGCTTCAGTAACAAGGTGGACCAGCACTTCGAAGGGGAGGCGTGGCGCCCCCCGATCACCGCCGCGTCCAGTAGCGCTCGTGGCATACTCGAAGCGTTGGACAGGCTCAGACCCACCAACTGGCTTCGGTAGGATAGCATACTTCGCAGCTTCGGACACGACGGGCCTGTGAACATTGCCCGATATCTTGATCAACTAGGGCGTGTACTCATAAATTGAGGTTCGGAGCGCTCGAACTATTTCCGCTATCCGGCGTATTGCAGACTGCATCCGGAATTCGCCTTAGATGCGTCAATTGCAATAACGGACGTACTTTCATTCCCGCGTTCAATTCAATGTTTCAGCCGCAATTCTATGACCTGGATTGCCAGCAAATCGGTGTAGCGACGTTCCATCGTTTCAACCCAATCGTCCGCAAAGTGTGCCCCGCTTTCCTGTGACAGTGCTTGCCAGGCCGCTTGCTTCTCGTCACGACAGGACAATATTGCCAGGCGTGAGACCACCAGAGCGGGTTCTGTAGTTTTTGCGTATCGTGTCGCTGAGGCGTCGGCGCAGGTCCGCCACTTCCTGACTGCGATTTTTGATTCCTCTTCTGCTGTCGCGGCAAAAGAGACGAGGCATACGATAGCAGCAAGCATAAGTTTGTACATTCGTTTGCTCCTCAGATTGATCGGAAATGTCCATTCCTTGCAAAGTCTAGAGATAAAGCGCCAAGGCTCTACCGTAGAGCAGCACCCAACCAAAGAAATCAAAGGGTGCAGAATTTGCTGCATAGGCGGTCGCGGTGCCGGACATCCCGGGCCGCAGCGCCGCCGCATCGATCTCCTTGGGCCGATCGATCAGCGCGGGGTACTCGGCCGTCATCGGGAGCGACGTTACGCGGGTGAGTTCTCCTGACGAGGCAATCTGCCCCTCACCGACGCCGCTGACGATCTCGCCGATGGTCGAGGTGTAGAGATGGCCGGGATTGTTCGAGAGCGCGAACTGGACCCGCGCCCCCGGCCGGATGGCCTGGTATCCGTTCTGCGAGAAGATGCCGACCAGTTGCACTGCGTCGGCGACGAGGAACGACAGGACCGCCTTCGAGGACGTTGCCCGGTCGCCCTTGCTCAAAGCGAGGTTGGCGACGGAGCCGTCGGCGGGTGCGCTGACAGTCGTCTGCGCGAGGTCGTACTTCGCCTTGTCCAGTTGCGCCTTTAGCTGGTCGACCTCGGACTGGCGCTCCTGCACGTCGAACGCCCGGCCGGCACTGCTGGCCTGGAGATCCTTCATCTGGGAGAGCCGAAGCTCCTGAAATCCGAGCTGGGCCTCGACGAGACGGACCTGGGCTTCGTAGGGAGCCGGGTCGATCCTGAACAGCACCGCCCCGGCCTTCACGGGCGCGTTCGGCTTCACCGAGATCTCCGTGATTTGGCCGGTGACGTTCGGCGTCACCTCGACCACGCGGCTGATCACGACGACCCGGCCGGTGGGTGCCAGGTAGTTCAAACAGCCCGCGAAGAGCGCCGCAATGAACAGCCCTACCAGCACGGTCGCCGTTCCAATCCCCCATCCCCAGCGAAGCCATTTCAGCTTGGCAAAGACGAGCCAGACGATCAGTGCATACACGATCGCGATGATTGCCATGCTGGATCTCCGGTCCCCGGTCTCCCTCTAGCTCGCCGGCTTCATCTCTGGAAACTTCCACGTTCCCTTCAATATCTCGTCGCGCGGCCGGTAGAGTCTCGCGGCGGTATTCCAGCCTTTCATGATCGGCAAGCAGTTCGGGACCTTGCCGTCACAACCGCCGAACTGAATGGTTATCGAGCCGTCAGGGTTTTTCTGTCCGGTGATGTTGTTGATCGAATAGGCGTTGTACGGGTTCTTCTCGAAGTAGCCTTGGCCGTTATAGACGCTGACGGACCAGAAGCCGTTCACCGGGACGTCCTTGACAGTGAGCTTATAGACACCCTCGCCGTCGTTCTTGGGTGGTATGATCGAGACATAGGTTGCGTCCTTGTCAGGATTACCTCCCCAACCCGAGGCGGCTCCGAGTATGAAGCGGATCGGGTCCACGGACTGCTTGGTGCCGAAAGCCCTCTTGTAATCAGGCAGGGTCGCGGCAAGTACCAGCAAGGCCTCGCGCACCTTCTTGTGGCTGTCAGGCTCCCAGTTGGGAATTTCAAATTTGCCCACGTCCTTTTGTCTGATCTTGACGCCGTCCTGCAGGGCCTGGACCTGTTCCACATCCTTGGGGTTGGCAGGATCGACCAGAGTTCGAAGGAAGGTCGCGGCGTAGCGCGTGCCGACCTTCTGCCTGGTTAGTTTGTAGGACCCGGCGCCATATACGACCTCTACCGTGTACTGATCCTCATTGACCACCTGCATCGACATGAAGCGCTTGCCCGAATTAGGCAGCGTGATCGTTACCGGTCCTGCATCGAGGTCGAACACCGCGGTCGAATACAGCGTGTCGCGGTTCATCCGGATCACGGTCTGGTTATCGATCGAGGCCGGCTCGCGGGCATGGTGATACTTGCTCAGTCCGCCGCTTTCCTTGACCAGCTTTGCGAAATAGACGTCGCTCTCGGCGCGGGTGAAATTCTCTACCGTGACCGGAACGGGATTGCCCGTTTGCGACTGCGCGAACGCCTGTCCGGAAAGGCTCAACAAGACGGCTAGTGACAGTCTGGCGTTGGAAATCATCCTGATGGCTCCTGAGGCGTTAAGAACGGATACGGCGAGGATTTCGGCGCGGAATCTTCATGCTTACTTCGTCACCAGATGTTTCGTCGGCGTCACGGCTTTCGGCGCTTCTTCCGAGATCGAGAAGGTCAACCACGTATTCCAACCCGCCGGCCTGTTGGCCTGAGCGAACTCTCCGTAGGCCTTCACGCCGAGAAATCCCTGCATCTCGGCAACGGGGAACACGTATCCGAGCTGGGGGCCGACGCCGAGAACGCGCGATCGGAATCCGCCGAGCACCGTTGGCTGGCCGAAATCGTCCGTCACCTGCTGGTATGCGTATCCGACGACGCCCACGAAAACCTGCTTCGACAGGAACTTCGAGGCGCCCCAGTCGAAGTGGAAATCGATCCCGCTTTGGTACTGCGTATCCGGGTTCTTGAAGTTGTAGGTGACCCCCGCGACCCCCGAAAATTCGATGCCCGCCGCCGGGTTGAAGTAGGTGTAACCGCCACCGAGGTCGATTGCGCCGTGCCCCATGCCTACGTTGGAGAGGCGGCCGGGGTCGTAGTCTCCCACCGGAATGTCGCCGGCGGCGTAGACCATGTAGTTGTGGACGCCGCTATTCCATTTCAGCTTCAGCGTCGGATAGAGGTCGCCGTAGGAGACAAGCGTGTCCTCGAGGAATCCTTGCCTGGTAGTGAAGAGCGGACCGGCCGCAGCCGTCAGTGTGCCGGCGATGCTGGCGCTGCTCCTCCCATAGACGCTTGCCAATGTCGCAGATAGCTGGCCGCCGAACACGGGCGTCGCAAATGTGTAGGTCGGCGCGACGAAGATCAGATCGCCCTGGCCGCTCAGCGACAGGTTCAGGTTGACGTTCACGGTCGGAGAGAACCTGCCGACCTGTGCCTCGCGCGCGGCGGCGGCGGCGCCCGACGCGTCCACGCTGGTGTGGTAGTAGATCGTGCCCAAGGACCAGCCCGGCGTCGAAGGCGTCGCCGCTTGGCTGCCGTACTGGCCGGGAAGCCAGAACGAGAGCCCGCTATCGTCAGCGCGCGATGCCGCAGGAGCGCACGCGAGAGAGACGGTGGTTGCGGCGACGACGATCCGGCTGCATGCCGTTTCATAGAGTTTCATCCGGCCAACCCTTTCGACTTCGACGGAGGCCGACTGGCCCAGAGAGGCACTGCAGCTTCTTCTTCGAGGATCATCGCGCAGCCCGCGCTACTCGCAATAGTCCATAAACGCTGCGTGAACGTGATGTGACCAGTCGCGTTTACGAACTCCTTGAACTGGCGGTTGGTTGCGGGGGGCGGTCGATCCAGAAACCGTCCACCGTCACCCGATGCGTCGGCGCTTCTTCGGGATAGTGGTCGTTGGAGCCCATGCGGAAAGTGCCAGTGGGAATCCAAACCGTGGTTTTGTTCGCATCATCTTGCGATGACCGATGGCTTTGCCCCGTGTCGGCTGGCATCAACGTCATGGCGCACTCTACACTGGCGGGCCTACGGTACGGCGAGTGCGGATAGCATACAACCAGACCGGGTCTTTGTCAGCCCCGATGGTGCGCTTGGGCCATTCGCGTCGTTTTTGACATATCTCCGGCATGTCCGCTGTCCGGCCCATCTCAAACCTGCAATTCGCGTTACGAACACCGATACTGGGATGATTCAAGCTTTCGAACCGGGGCCTCGAATCATGAGATACGAACTCACGGACTTTGAGTGGACTGCCATCAAACCATTCCTTCCGACCAAGCCGCGCGGCGTGCCGAGGGTCAACGACCGACGTGTCCTCAACGGCATCTTCTGGATATTGCGGTCAGGCGCACCATGGCGTGATCTGCCGGATAGCTTTGGGCCCTACACGACCTGCTACAATCGGTTTGTTCGTTGGCGGATGGCTGGCATCTGGGACTTGATTATGGAGGCGCTCGCCGAAACCCATGACAGTTCCATCCAGATGATCGACACTTCCATTGTCCGCGTCCATCAGCACGGCGGCTCCGCGGGAGGAGCCGAAACGAGGTTGATGGGGCGGTCGAGAGGCGGGCTAACGACCAAAATACACGCTTGCGTCGATACCAACGGTATGCCCGTCCGCCTTGAATTGACCACTGGTGAGGCCCACGATAATCGACTCGTCACCGAGCTGTTGTCTGATCTAAAACCAGGCGCGATGTTGCTTGCTGATCGAGGATACGATGCCGACTGGATCAGAGCATTCGCCGGTGAACACGGTGCGTGGGCCTGCATTCCTCCGAAGCGAAATCGCAAAGACCCAATTTGTTTTAGCCCATGTCTGTACCGGGCGCGCAATTTGGTAGAGCGCTTCTTTAACAGGATCAAGCAATGCCGGCGCGTCGCTACCCGGTATGACAAACTCGCCGCAAACTACCTAGCCTTCATAAAGCTCGCAGCCATTCGGATTTGGCTACGCGCTTATGAGTCCACGCCCTAATACCCATCCTGGCCGAGCACCCGCGACGCTGATTTAAAATAGGCGAGAATCGACCTCTACAAATTTGGCTCTGCCGCGCGAACGAAATCCGTAGCGCCTATACCCACGCCGTCGAATTCTGGCAGGAGCGTGTTCGGATGATGCGTTTTTGGGCCGACGCGCTTGACCTGTTGAGGGAGAACGGTCGCGTCCTCAGAGTGAGAGTGTGAAGGAAAACACGAACCGAAATGTAGCCGCGCCACTTAAGTAGCCTCATCACGTCGACATGTTCGCTTTAAGAAGCGACAGAAGTGATTGTACTGCCACAAGTCGCCGACGTCCGACCGTTGTGGTCGCGAGATGTCCCGCTCCTATCAGTTCGTAAAGCTTCGTGCGCCCCAAACCGGTCGCCTCACATGCTTCGTCGATCGTACAGGTGAACCGCTGGGAGAATGCAATCGTCTGCGGTTCAGCAGATTTTGGAAGGCATGGAGTAGCCTGTGGCTGCTGTCCTCCGTTCTTCTCTCGACGTCTGTATCTCACGAAGCCTCCCAATCGCAAAGCGTTCGATGGCGAGAGTTGACCGCGCGACGAGCAACGTCAATGCGAGCAAGCGAGGGCCCTTGCGTACAACAGCGTGCTTCGACGGACTTTTCGAGCATATCCGGACATCAACGGCGGTGAGGTGAATTTTCACTGACCGCATCAGCCACAACAATGAGTCGCGGCGGGCATGGCGGCTGCCATGCTTGCTTACCGAGATCTATGCTATCTCACAGCCTCCTGTGAAGTTGCGGAGGGCTAGTTGTGACCGATACGGTGCAGGGGGCAAACTAAACCTATCGTCGGCAACATCGTGCTTAGCCATAGTCGCAGAACCCGGCAGCTTTCAGTTGGCTCAATGTCCCTCAATTGTGCGATGTAATTTGACGCCTCTGGAGCGACGACCGGTCCCGGAGCGCCTCGTCGTCCTCCCTGAGCTTCTATGTGAGGTCTGGAATCCCTTCACGATGCAGTCTATGCCGAGACGCCATTGTCGAGCAGGCTTTTCTCACCCTTCGGCGTGAGCTGATAAAGGTCGCCGTCCTTCTGGACATAGCCGTCCAGCACCAACTCTTCTGCCTTCGCTGTATCGTCAAAAGCAAAGGCGTTATCGATTTCCCGCAGAACCATCAGTTGATCGTCTGTAAGCATGGGAACCTCCATTTCCCTAGCAACTACGGAACGCGCAGCTTGTTCCCATTTGCGATGTCATGCTGAAGACCTTGTGGCTTCCGCCTCTAACGCACGCTGTCGTTTGCGCGTCTCTCGCGTTGTGGGCAAAGAGATCCCCAATCGATTCGCCTGACGTCTGACGGCCTGCACATTACGTTTCATGGCCGCAGCAATTTTGATCGGCGATGCACCCGCTTCAGCCATGGCTTTAAGTTTTTCACTTTCTTCGGCCGACCAAGGCCGGATTAGTGGCATCATCACTCATACTCCACCAACCGAAGCGGCGTCTTTTCCCTGTGGCGCTCGTAGGCTGCAATCGCCTGGTTCGACAGCAGCAGAGGACTGACGACTCCCTGCCCGATCTGGTACGCGACATGCTTTCCAATAAATTCAAACGCTTCTTGCAGGTCGCGCAAGCGGCCAACCCCCGCCAGGTAATCCAGCGCGATCTTTACAGATTGCTCGTGCAGGGATTCCGTTGACTGGCTCAGGCTGCCAACTCCTTGCGAACTGCGGCGGCTGAGTTGCCGACCTTGGCGACCGTCTTCTGCAGCTTGCCTTTATCCACGCCGAGCTCCTTGGTCCAATACTTGACCTCATGCGCCTCGTGCATGTTGATCTTGCTGCGATCCGGCTGCCCCTTGTTCTTCAGATCGTCCATGGCATCCTCCAGTGTTTGATGCCTAAAGGAACGCATTTCTGACTTTCTTGTTCCGGCGCGGCCAGTGAGGCAGCCGCCGCGGTAGGTCGCCGCGCCTCTTCGCGGTACTGATGCCGGCCTTCTAAAGGGACGAGGTGTCTTTTTGCCGCCGCTTGATCTGCACGAATGAACTTTGGGTTGAGTGGCGGGTTGAGAAATATGCCCAAACGCACACGGACATCGGCCCCTATGGGCCTTCAACCTTCCCAGTCGGAATCCTGCTCGCAGATGATGCCGGCAATGCCGATGGCCGGAAATTCCAAGACCGGCCCATTTCGTCCGATCAAGAAATCGGCGAGCGACAAGGAACGTGCTCACTCTGCGAAAGCGACGCTCCGTAAATCATTGCAGAAGCAGCGAGCTATGCAGCGCGGCTAGCTGTTGCGCTGAAGATCGTTTTGCCGAAGGAACGAGAGGCCATGCACCGTAAGGCGGTGATGATCGGTCTCCCCCTCATTGTGCAGTTGGTCAAGATGCTGGGCAAGCTGCGCGCGGACGCCCGGTGCTTCCGAATGTCCTGAGAGGGCGCCATAAATATCGATGGCGCGGTCGACGGCCGGGATGTTCATGGCGAGCTTTCTGATGGCCACAGCCACCCGTTCACCGTCGCCATGTGCGACAGTTGTCGAAGTCAAGTCCCGCTACTTCCTATCGTTCCGAAATTTCTCAGTTTTCAGTCGGAGCTAGGTGATCTTACCGGATGATGGATCGAGTTGGCATTCAGCCAGTCCTCGTTGTCTGCAGCTGAGATCCAGTAGTGTGCCATCTGTAAAAGCCGGAGAGCTTCAGCCTGGTCCGTGGCTTCTTTTGCCTGTCTCGCTGCATCGGATGCCATCAACCGAAACGACGTACCTTGGCGCATTTTCGCTCTCCATTTCAGCGAAAACATAAGCCACTGTTGCGCTAAAGGTTTCTTCGACGGGTGGGAGGACTTACGTAGTCCGGCTCCAGTGACGGAGCCGGACATTTAGCCTTAGAGATCTTGCTCTGCTTCGACGTTGACGACAGATTTGGCCAGCGCGGTCAACGCAACGTCGGTGGCCTTCTCTTCCTTCAACGTGGCATCGAGAAGCGAGACAGCTTCAGGCATCCCCAGCTCCTTCGCCCAAGTCGCCAGCGTTCCGTAGCGGGAGATCTCATAGTGCTCCACCGCCTGTGCCGCGGCAGCAAGACCGGCATCGAGAGCAGGCATGCCCTTGTATTCGGTCATGATCTCTGCGCCTTCCTTGGTAATACCCATGATGGCTTCACACTTCTTGGCGGTCGGCTTCTTGCCGAATATCTTGAACACGCCTTCGAGCCGCTTGATCTGACCAACGGTCTCCTTCTGATGCTTCAGAAAGGCGGCCTTGAGTTCTTTCGATTGTGCGGCTTTTGCCATCTTCGGCAGCGTGGCGAGAATCTTCTTCTCGGCGAAATAGACATCCTTGAGCGTGTCATGGAAAAGGTCGGCAAGAAGCTTCGGCTTTTTGGCCATGGGAAATTTCCTCCAGTAGCCGGTGAGCTGGGGCGGCTTATCACGCCAGCCCAACAGACCGCTGGAACTTAAGTTCCGATGAGGAGCTGCGCTCTTCTTTCCAAAACGCGATGGCCTCTGTTCAGTTGCCCTTGATAGCGCCCAACGAAAAAGGCCCCCGGGAGGGAGCCTTTTGTTTTGAAGAGCAACGCGTTCAGCGATGGCCGTGGTGGATTCCACGATGCATGTGACCATGACCGCGCTTCACGATAACAACCTTGTTGGCACGATGACCGCGATGGTAGCCGCCGTGATGGCCGCCGCCATGCCGCACCACTACGGTCTGAGCATCAGCCTGTGAAGTAGCGGCAGGAACAGCGATGCCGATGGTAGCGAAGGCAGCGATAGCCAAAAGAACTTTGCGCATTATCTTCTCCTTTGAATGAGCGGAGATTGAATGCGCGACTATAGGGGCCGTTCCGTCGTCTCAGGATAAATTTCCTGAATGATTGTTCAGGAAACGCCGTCAAACCTGCTCTTGCCTGCGCCGTAGCGTCTCCACTGCCGCCATCCCCGCGGACATCATGCCGCCGAACGTGCGCTCACCCGCATTCACGCGCTTCAGTATTTTCTTGGCGACGAAACAGCGGTTCTTGTGGTTGTCCAACTCGCGCGGCAAGACCTCGCACGCTTTGGTAAGGGCTATCTCCATCTCAAGAATTGTTCGCTTGTCGACCATCTGCGCGACCAATGGCGGTGCGCTGGCGACTGGCCGTCCTGCAATTCCATCTTCCATCAACATGACGACCTCCCTTGTTTTCTCCTATATCGTGCATTTGGTGTTTTAGTTCCTTCAATGGGAGCTGCGGTGCTTACGGCAGCTACCGAAATGGGCAACCCGCTGTGACGCGCCGCGCTGCAGCGCACCATCAATTCATTCTGGACCCTGCGATCTACCGTCGCTACGCTTTGCACAAGTTCGCCTCAAGATGCGAGCGCCGATGACAGAGATTACAGGGAGAGACCATTGAACGTTCTTCAGAAGACGAATCGGAATACCCCAGATGAAGCCACTATTATTGCGTGGGGGCTTTTTTGCTTCATCTTGGTATCGGCCATTACCATGATTGGTCTCTACGTTGGTTTTCGGCATTAGATAGTGAAAGCCCCCGTGGACGATCCGGCGGGCTTTTAATTTTTCAACCTCTGCCGGCGACGGCCCCATCAGATGAAATACTGGAGAGACGATTTCGAGCTCAACTGGACGCTCCGCGATATCGGTGGCGGCCGGCTGAAGCTGTCCCCGATCACGGAAGACCAACTCAGCGAACTCCTGGAGATGGGCCTCGTCGAAATCGTGGACGACCAGGTCAAACTGACGGAGGCCGGAAATCGGAAGATCCAGTGAAGCCTTCCTACCGAAGGACGATCTTCTGGTGTTCTGATTTGGCTCACACAGAACAAGGTAGCTTGCGATGAACATTCTCCACATTCACTTGGCCTCGATATGGGCTCGTATTGCCGCCCTGGAGTCCCGAACACCTACCAACGGCTTCCCTCGTTCGCGGGCCTTGTTTGCACCGCTGTCGCCGGCCGCCCGAGGGCGGCAGCGGCTCGCAACACCGTTGCGCCGCTGTCGGCAAGGCTGATCAATCGAGCAATGACTTCTGGAGTCCAGGTCCTGTTAATCGGCGTCTTGCCATGGCTCCACTAGTGGATCTTCTGGTATCCCGTCTCGGTGAGCTTCACTTGATCGTTCACTACCTCACGAGGCCCATCTCCAATAGCTCGCTCAGTTGGTCTTCCGCGATCGGTGACAGCTTCAGCCTGCCGCCGTGGATGTCGCGGAGCGTCCAGTCGAGCTCGAAATCGTCCTTCCAGTTTCTCAAAGAACTCTCGCTTCAAGGGATGGCTACCCTGCAGCGTGGAGACATTGTTATCGGTTATTGCCGCAGTCGACTTAGCATATCGGCTGGTATCGGGGTGAGGTTGTGGTGCGGTAAAAACTCGCGCGTGTGGCGAAACGGTGACAGCTTCGAGATGCGCGTGCACATAGGATTGTGATCACCGAACTTTCACAGGGGAGTCCGCATGAAACAGATTCTGATGGCCGCTGTCATTCTAACCTTGGGCGCAGCTTCGGCTTCTGCCGCCGATCTGGCAGCTCGTCCCTACACTAAAGCCCCGCCCGCTCCGATTCCGGTAGGCTACAACTGGTCGGGCTTCTATCTCGGTGTCATGGGTGGTTACGGCTGGTCGGATCGCGTCAACGTCGGCGGTGTCACGACCACGAGCAGCGACCTGCAGGGCGGCTTCGGCGGCGGCACTATAGGCTATAACTGGCAGACGCCCGGTAGCATTTGGGTCTGGGGTCTTGAAGCAGACGCGGCAGCGTCAGACATCTCATATAGCCAGACCGGCTTGTTCGGCATTTTTCCGGTCACGCTTGAGGATAAGATTCGTTCATTCGGGAGTGTCACCGGTCGCATCGGTGTGACGTCAGGCGCAGCGCTGTTCTACGCCAAGGGCGGTTACGCATGGGCCGATAATCGCTTTTCGATCGCCGGCCTGGGCGGCAGCTTCAGCGAGAGCAAAGTGCTGTCGGGCTGGACCGTCGGCGCTGGCGTGGAATACATGTTCGCCCCCAACTGGTCGCTCAAGGGTGAGTACATGTACGCCGACTATGGCAGCGAACGTTATCTGACTGCATTTGCTCCGGGCGGTCTGGAGCTTGGTGCCACCACCCACACTGTGAAGGGCGGCATCAACTATCACTTCAACTGGGGCGGCTCAAACTTCTAAGTCCCAACACTGAATTCAACAGACCGGGGCCCGGCGAAAGCCGGGCCTTTTCCCTGCCTACGCATAATCTCCGCCAATGCCGGGAAGGCGTTACCGGGATTTGGTCAGAGGCTAGTGTCGGTCAGACCGCGACGACCGCCGAGATGCTAAGAACCGTGATCGCGTTGTGCAGCCTCTCTACAAACTCGACAGCGGTCTTGAGATTGGCATAGGTGCCGCTATTGTGCTGTTCGTTGACATTCGCGATGTCAGAACGGCTCGCGTCGCAGATGCAAGTAGCGAGGATTGAACTCGCCGCAGTCCGCCAGACCCGCCCAATTTCTGATGGTGAGAGACCCGCTCTTGAAGTCGGCAAGATCGGTGTCTCGAAGGTTGGCCAAAGCGCGGTTTACGGTAGCTAGCGACAGCCCGAGAGCCTCTCCCAGCTGATTAAGACCTATCGGCAGAATACACGTATCGTCACGCGTCAAGCCGGAAGCCCGCGATCGGTAGAAGAGTTCGCAGAAGAGATGAGCCATGCGGGCAGGGGCGGACCGCGCGCTATTGTTCGTGATCGCTTCACGGAAGATGGCTGCGTCGATCAGGGTTTCACGCCAGATTGCAGCGCCAACCTTTGGTCTACTATCGAATAACTTCATCAAGTCCCGATGCGGGACCGAGGCGACGACGGCCTTGCCGATCGCGCAGACGGCATGATCCATCACCTCGATGAACAGACACTGTGAATCCGGCATGTCGCCAGCGAGATGAAAGGACAAATACTGGCGTGCGCCGTTCGGCAGGAGATGATAGCGAGCCAGCATTCCTTCGACGACGATTGCGGACACCTTGGGTCGATCGCCTTGCCGAATGAAGTCCTCATGACTATCCAATTCGCGGACAGAGCACGGCAGGCGGCGGACCTCCAAAAGGTCCTCTTGGCTCAGGTGCGAGTGCTCTTTCAGTTTTTTTATAAGGACGACTAGAGGGTCGATTGTAGCCTCCTACGCGGCTGAACCTGTTCGGCTGCGCTCAGCATCCTAGTCATCTTGACGGTGGCTTCAACTCGCTCGAAAGCCAACCCTTGCTGCGCTCCATCGGATCGACCTCGCACCTCGCGCATCTAAACTCCGAATCTCCCTTTTCAGATGACGTCATCTTGCGATTGCACTTTGGGCATTTCGGCGCTGAAGACCCAATAACTGTCATTGGGTTTGCTCGCGAGCGCTGATCTCTCGCCGAACTTCTCGAACACTTGCGAAATGCAGGCCAAGTTCACGAGCACGTTTTTTGACGGAAGCCATTGGTCGCTTCATAGCCGCACATGCTCGTAGGAGCGTAGCCCCCTCTGCATGCAACTGTTTGAGCTTCTCCAAGTCCGCATCTTGCCATGCGCGGGTTATCAGCTGACGCTCATTCATGTCGGTTCCTTCAACGGTTCCTCGGGATGGAACCACAAGCCAGGAGGTGACATCGTCTCATTTGAGACGAATTTACCGAGAGCGGATCTCAATGTTTTTTTGCGGTGCACCTTCGCCGTTTTGGCACCCGGATCCTTGCCACCCACGGCGTCGTCTCCACCATGCTGGCGATGTAATCGCGTCTGGTGCCTTCCATGTCAGACTTCCGAAGTGTCATCGACCGAGGCTCAACGCGCAAGTTGAGGCAGCAGAAGCCTGCGATCGAAGATTGACGTCCTTGGGAGCTAGGCAAGTGCGCGTCGGGCCTGACCGGCTTGTCGATACTGGAGGGTGTTGTCTGGTTGCTCGAACAGCAACGTTAGGGAACATTGCTGCTTAAAGGCCTGGCGGGTAGGTCGCTCTACCGCCGGGCCGACCGAAGCGAGGCTTCTGGGGTCAAGATTCGGTCGCTGTCATCCTGCGTTAACTCCGACCGCAAATCCATCAGCCGTTAGATTGAGGCAACTCGCTCAATCCTGTTCTCGAAAAGCGTGGAACAACTTTGGAGCGAAGTACGTTCTGATTACCAACTCTGACGTCCATACCAGTCGTCGACTTCCTTCGTGGTCTGGTCCTTGGCGTAGCCATAACGCTCTTGAAGACGACCCTCGAGTTGCTCCCGTTTGCCGTTGATGACGTCGAGGTCATCGTCAGTGAGCTTGCCCCACTGCTCCTTGACCTTGCCCTTCATCTGTTTCCAATTTCCTTCGACCCTGTTCCAATCCATTTTTTCTCTCCCTTGTTAGTGGGATGAACGTCGTGATCAGGTCTTTGTTTCCCGTGCGACACTAAGACAGCGCCCGGCAGTCTGAGAAGCGCCCCGAAAATTTTTAGCGTCACCCCTTGACCGAAAGCAGCGAAAATCTACATCGATAATCGCCTTTAAACGAAAGGAGTTAGGAGGCCCAGCATGACAAGCGCTGCCATGTCGATGAATGAAATCCACGCAAATTCTCTACTCGCCAGCACCTTCTCGCACCCGCGGGAGGTTCTTGCCAATCCCTTCTTAGACACGCTGCAAAAGCGATGCATCCTAGCCGTTTGGGCATCGGATGCGTTTACTGTCGAAGGGAAGCCATGGCTACGCCAAATTCCAGGCTCCCATGAGACTGTTAGGATCGGTGATATTCTCGCAGCTCTCCGATCCCTTGATGAGGATGACGGTCCCCCACCGAAGACGTCGCGAATGCCGTTGCCGAAAGCACCCATACGTGTCCGAGCCGTGGGCCAGACCGTAGGAGAGGATCGACGCCGCCGTTTAGCGGACATCCATCCATAAGACGCGAAAACATTTTCGCAAAGAAGCCGCCCGAGCATATTGCTCGGACGGCTCAATCGTCGACCCATCGAAAAGATCGATGCACGTCCGCCGCAACGTCAATGAGTGTCGGTCCTTTTCCACTTTTCAAGGTCCGGCTTTTCCCGGTCCTGAGCAAACTGTTCCTTTTCCGGCACGCCTTTCCAGGGCTTGTCGGTCTGTTTCGTCGGAGCCCAATCTGACTCCGTGCGGGGATCATCTTTGGGATTTTCTTTGCTCATGGTCCCTCCGAAATGCTACTTGCCGGCGCCGATGTTGCCGCCCTTGATGTTGCCCAGCGAGTTGTCCCCTTGCCCCGAATTGCCGCTGTTGCCCTTCAGAGCGGTATTGCCGCCAGTATATGTGCGGCCGGTACCGGTGGTCATGCCTTGACCGGAGGTGACGCCCTGCTGAGTGTGGTGCCGGCGGGACTTTTCGGCGGACGCCGACGACATCGTGGCACCGACGAGGAGAAGCGCTGTAGCGCTGATCGTTATAATCTTTTGCATTGAACCAAAGCCAATCTGTTCATGAAGCCCTTGTCAGTCGAACGTGGCGCTGCCTGACTCGTTCCGCGCCGGGCCCCCACTAACAGCCTCGTGGCAATCCCCGAACCGGCCCGCCAAGCTCTTCTCGTGGCGGTCAGATAAACTAACGAGAAGCGTGCAGGCAAGGTGAGCTACACAAGAAGGCGCGGCCGAAGAGCATCCTGGCCGTGTACAATCGCTTCTTTATCATTCTGGAGATGCAAAACCAGATCGTAGATGCGCCCCCTCGTCAAAGCGTTTACGCGCCTGGCAAAACCAAGATATCGGGCGATCTGATCTTCCAGTCCGATGCACTTGGTACACATATTGCGCTCCCATTTCAGGCTGGAGCTATGCTCTCATCACTGATTATTAGCCAAAATCCGAGCAGCGATGAAGGTCAAGTAATGCGCCCGGCTCTTGTTCCCTGCACTCCTACGCAATGAATAAAGGCCCCGCACCGCGGGGCCTTTATTCATCGAAGCAGCAGGACCAGAATGATCAGCGGCAGTGGAATTCCAAGTAGCCATAGCAGAATAGGCATTGTTCTCTCCTTATCGCGTGCGACGCGCTTTCCAAGTTCCGTCTCGAAGTCCACCGCCCTCGGTCGCCGCCAGGCTCGCAGAAAAGGCGCCAATCAAAAGTGATGCCGTGAGCCAAAAGGCGAGCTGCATTGCAGCCTTTCGAGCATTATCGGCAGCGGCCTTTGCATCATTGGTGACTTCGGTAACGCGCTTGTCAGCATCAGGTTCGCTCAAACCGGTGCGAGCGGCCACGACTTTATTGACGTAAGCGCGATCGGCTGGCTTCAGCTCACCGGCTCGGAGGCTAGAGGCCATTATGCGGGACAGTTCACCGCGCGCGTCAGCACTGTTGCCATCGCCAGATGGTGTCGATGGACGCAATAGTGCGTCGATGAAGCCTTCGACCGGTCCCGCCTGCGCCGCAGACGCCGTCGCACCAGCAGAGACTCCCGACGTCGCGCCGCTTAAAACGGTCGTCGCGGGCGAAGCTAGGAGTACAGCACCGAGCACCGTTGCAAATGCCCATGCCAGAAACCCATGCGCGGTGTCGCGGAAATAGACCTCATCTGCATGAACGCCAATCCAGCGCGACCGCAGACGACCAGCGAGATATCCGCCGATCGACGACGAGATCATGGCGATGACGATCAGATAGATTCCCGTCGTGATTTTGAATGTCGTAGCCGATACGCTGGACGACCAGGGCGACACGACTGACAAACCAAGCCCTGCCCCGAAAGCAATAAGAACGAGTGTCAACGCGAGCGAGACGACGGCACCAGCCGCGACTGCAGCCCACGAGACACCCGCAACCGAAGGCTCGTCTACGCCAGGGGAAGCTGGCTGCACGACAACAGTATCAATCATTCTGAAATTCCCCTTGGAGCGGCTCCGGAATAGATACCGATGCCCACACAATGTGCATTCAATAGTATGGTTCCGCCCGCGAAGGCGAATTCGCCTGTCTTCAGCGATTGCGCAAAGGTGGGCGGACGACGAGCTTGATAGAAAGACGCTAAGCCCCTCGAGCAACGATCAGCCAACTCAAGACGATCGCCCATCATCCAATCCGGTACGGCGACGTTGACGTCGGTACTATCGCTCAGCAGGATTGGGATCCGAACCCGGAGCGGTCTGGCGTCTGGAAATGGCCTTGCGGCTTTTACGCTCAATCCCGACAAATGTTTCAGAGTGGCCCCGGACCTCGACGCAGCACGCGCCGGCTTTGATTCCTTCTACGGGAAATCAATCTGTTTCTGATGTTGGACATTGCCGTCATGCGGCAGAGTGATCCGACCATCTCGCTCGCGCGTAAAATCTTCAGCGTCGACTCGGTAAAGGAAATTACATTGAAAACTTATGGCATCGCCTATGTCGCGACGGGTCTGGTATTTCTCGGAATGGACGCGATCTGGCTTACGCTTGCGTCGCAGCGGCTGTATCGACCGCTGATGGGCGAGATGCTGCTTGATAGCTTCCGGCTGGTACCGGCGATGCTCTTCTATCTGATTTACGTTGCCGGCATCGTGGTGCTCGCCATTGCACCGGCCATTGCCAGCGAGCGTTTGACAACGGCCACGCTCAACGGTGCTTTCCTCGGGTTCGTTGCGTATGCGACCTACGATCTGACCAACCAGGCGACGTTGCGGAACTGGCCGGTGGCGGTGACGATCGCAGATCTATGCTGGGGAACGTTGCTGACGGCCTCTGCCGCAACCATCGGCTTTCTGATCACGCGCGCCTTCACAGCTTCATCCTGACGAGCTTAAGCACGTCGGCTTAACATTTCCGATGCGACAAGTCCGATGAACACGGTGAGGATGCCAGCGCTCATGACGTTCAATCTGAGGAAAGCACGGTATTCTGAGACCGCGTAGAGGTGGACGGGGGCGCCATACGCGCCATCGAGTCCAAGGTAAGCCATTATCGCCAGCCCAACCAGAATGAGGGCGGTCAACCTTTCAGATGGTCGAAAGAAGGTCGCGGCAATCAGCGCACAAGGGATGAGAAAAATCTCCACGCCCGATGCCTGCCCGAACACTTTTGCGCTCAAAACCGTATTGGCGATGCCGGTAAGTGGGAGAAGCGCACGGCCTGCCGTTGGCAATCGCCTAGCCAGTGCGGGTACCGCGAGGAAAAATGGCGTCGACAGGAACGTGAAGAAGGTCGGCCAAATGTGTTCGCTGACGGCCCAATAGACATAGAGCGGATAGAAGGGCTGGTTGGAGGCGACGACAAGCGCGACCAAGTTGCAGGTCGCGACCATCGGATCATCGTGAGCGGCATAAGCGGCAACTCGCCGCCAGATGTTCCGGACTAGAATCACGAACGCCATGCGTTATGCCGGGCGCAGGAGGTAGTGGCTCACACCCCATTCTTCACCGCCGGCATGCCCGAAGAGCCCTGCCGTCGCCAGGTAGAAAAGCCGCCAGCGTTGATGCCAAAGCGCCGCGTCCGGTCCATAGACTCTACTCAGAATGCTATCAATGTGAGGGCGGTTTGCATCGAAGCGAGCCAGCCAGTCGATCGCGGTTTTCTGATAATGAAGGCCGTTCCAGCGCCAGTCTTGTTCAACGGCAAAGCAGTCCGGAAAATGCCGGATAAGGCCATGGCTCGGCATGATTCCGCCAGTGAAGAAATGCTGCCCGATCCAATCGGCATCGTTGTTATGATCGAAGCGATAGGGACTGCGCCTGTGGCTGAAGACGTGAACGAAAACCCGCCCCTGTTGGGGTACAAGCCATGTCTTGATGCGCGCGAGTAAACTCCGCCAGTTGGACATGTGCTCGAACATTTCGACCGACACGACCCGATCGTATGTGCTGTCCGGTTCGAAAGCGTTCATGTCGGCAGTGACGACGCGGATATTTCCCAAACCGCGGGCCACGGCCTCCGCCTCGATGTGAAGCCGTTGCGGGGTCGAATTCGAAACCGCGGTGATATTAGTGCGAGGGAACCGCTCAGCCATGAACAGCGTCAGCGAGCCCCAGCCGCAGCCGAGTTCCAGGAGCGACTGTCCGTCGGCGATACCGGCATGCGCAACCGTTTCCTCAAGCGCCAAGCGCTCGGCATCGGCCAGCGATTCGTGACCCGTCGAATAGAGGCAACAGGAATATTTGCGACGTGGGCCGACCGTAAGGGCAAAGAATTCGGGCGGCAATTCGTAGTGCTGTGCGTTGGCGGCGTTCGCATGTTCTGCGATCGGGTACTCTGCCATGGCGCGCGCGAAATCGCCTTCCTCGCGATCGCTTGCAGCGGCAAGTTTACTTCTCGTGCGCCCGACCAGAAACTCGATGCCCATTCGCGTCATTGGGTCGGGAAGCGGACGGCACTCCGCGACGCGTATCGCCGAGGAAATCAGGCTCATCAAAGGTCTTCTTTGTTGCCGGCGGCGCCAGCGCCGCTCTGCGGGCCGGGCCAGAATGCGTTGACGCGGTGCTGGTATTCTCGGAAGGCCTTGCCGCGCGAGCGCAACATGTGCCCTTCCAGGGGCGGAATGCCGGAGGCGTGGACGAGGAGCCAATACATCAGCAATGGCCCGGCGAAAGCCAGCCACCCCTGCGGATAGGCGCCTGTGAGATCGACCGCGATCACGGCATAAGCCAGCCATCCCAACCATTCAAAAAAATAGTTTGGGTGGCGTGACCTACCCCAAAGCCCGACGTCGCAAACATTTCCCTGGTTTCCGGGGTCTAGGCGAAAGGTGGACAGCTGGCGATCCGCGATCGTTTCCCCGACAACGGCCGCAATCAGGATGGCAATTCCGAGCCAGTCTAGGACCCTCAGGCCAGGAGTCGGATTTTGCGCCGCGATCATGATAGAGAGGACGAGTACCAGCGCAGCCAATGCCTGGATTTGCAGGAACCAGAACAGGTGCGATCTGAAGGCACTTCCCCACTGCTCGCGCAAGTGCCGGTAGCGCGGATCATCACCGCCCCGCGCGGTGCGCGCCACGATGTGGATGCCGAGACGCAGTGCCCACAAGAGCGCCAGCACTGCCACGAGTATCTGACGCGATGAAATTTCCCCCCCGGCGAAAGGGAGAAGAGCGGCGGCAGCGCCGAACACGCCGGTGGCAAACGACCATATCGCGTCGATCCATCCTGACTGGCCGGTTCGAAGCGCGACCAACCATGCTCCCGCCATGGTCAGTGAAAGGAAAATCGCAAGCGCAACGACTGCGATGACCAGTGTCATGCGATTCTGTCCCGTACCGTCCAAACTGGCACAATTTTCGCGACGGCTTTCTCGCAAGGCCAATTACACGACCTCATGAAACATCTTCATAGGCCGACCGAGGCTAGCCAAAGGAATCTGATCGGCTGTGCCGCCGCCATCGTTCAAAATCCCACGATCGGACGTAGGAGACGCCCCAGAAATCCATGAAGGCGCGTATCTCCTTCCAAAGCAGCGAGACAGACGCAATCCGACTTCTCGCCGACAAGGGGCCGGTGATTGACTTCATCATCGGCTTCGTCGAGATCGCCGGGAAAATATTGACTGCGCTCGTCCGACAGAGATCCAGATAGAATCTGCATAAACTCCATGCCGGTGTGTCCATGGGCAGGCAGATGAAGCCCCGCTTTACCCTTAATCATCATGACTTTGGCATCTGGACTTCCGGCAATTTGGACCTTGCTCCATCTGAAGCCGGGGCCAAGCCATCGCCAGGGACCAATTTCGCAGTGGCGCATCGCATGAGGGAGCTCGATGCCCAGGTCCGGCTGTTTCCTCGGCCTGGGTTCTTTCACTAACGTGGATGGAATGCTTTCCAGCCGCTCCATGGTCCGTCCGAACAAATCCTCAGCAAGCGGAGCCAAGCGCATCTCGTCGAGGATCGCCCCGCCCACAGCCTCGAACCGGGTTAAGCGCTCGCGGCAAACGGCACATCCTTCGAGGTGGACGCGAATGACTAGCGCCGGGCCGGCGCCCAATGCTCCGGTCGCAAGACGCAGAAGCGTTTCGTCGCTGGGGTGATGGTTAATCGTCATATATCGCGGTCCAATAGCGTTCGCAGCCGGTTCAATGCGAGCCGGACGCGGGATTTTACGGTGCCGAGCGGGATGCCCAGCTCACGAGCGATCTCCGCATGCGGCGCTTCGGAGAAGAAAGAGAGTTTCACGATGGTTGCCTGTTCATTTGATAGGGTCGCCAGCGCTTTCCGGACCTCTTCTTCCCGCTCTGCCATGATCACGATATCTTCGCCCGACGGTGGCGTGTCCGGTTCGTCACTCAGATCCAAGAGATGATCGGCCGTACGGGAGCGCGAGCGGCGCAGCCTGTCGATCCTCTGGTTACGAGCAATCGTAAACACCCATGTCGACGCGCCCGCCCGGCTGGGATCGAAATAGGACGCCTTTCTCCATACCGCGATCATGACTTCCTGTGTCACCTCCTCGGCAACCGACTCCGCGAGACCGGTCCGAATAAGGAAGCCTTTCACACGCGGCGCGAAATAGGCGAAGAGCTGCGCGAACGCCTTGCGATCCTGCGCCTGTGCAACGGCATCTATCAGGCGGATCAACTCAACAGGAGAGGGCAGCACCTCTTTTTGAATGCCCTCGTTCAAAACAATGAGCCTCGCCGCCGGACCGACATCCCGCGTGCGCCTGATGTCGAGATGTAATCTTGCAGCATCCATTTGCCCTTCATACGCGCCCTCCCCCTAATTGGATCACGCCTCAAGTGATCCAATGCGCGCTGGGTTCCGTAAATATTGGCAGCTTGGCGCGTGGAGGGAAGTCTTTTGACGAGAAAGATTGCTGGGAGTGATAGAATGAACAGCCTTAACGCCGCGGCACATAGCGGAAGCCTCGACATAGCCGTTGTTGGGAGTGGTATTTCCGGCCTGTCCGCAGCGTGGCTGCTTTCAAAACGACATCGGGTTGTTCTATATGAAGCCGATAGCCGCCTGGGTGGGCACAGCCACACGGTCGATGCCGCGGGCGCCGCGATCGATACCGGCTTTATCGTCTTCAACGAATCCACCTATCCAAACCTGACATCACTCTTTGAGCATATCGGCGTCGCCACGAAGCGATCCGACATGTCATTTGCCGTCTCGCTCGACGATGGCAGGCTCGAATACTCCGGAACCGGCCTTCTGGGCCTGTTCGCGCAGGGTCGAAACGCCATCAGCCCACGATTCTGGCGGATGCTGCGCGACCTCGTGCGCTTCTATCGCGAGGCGCCACGCAATGTGGCGGCCTTGGGCCTGATTACGCTCGATGAGTATCTCGACGCCGCCGGTTATGGAGAAGGATTCCGCAACGATCATCTCTATCCGATGGCGGCGGCCATTTGGTCCACGCCTGCTGCAAAGATCGGGGCCTATCCAGCGGCTTCATTTATCAAATTTTGCGACACCCACGGCCTCCTGAAACTGTCTAGTCGCCCGATCTGGCGCACCGTGTGCGGCGGCAGCCGCTCCTATGTGCGAGTGCTTACTGACGCCATAGCCGAAGTGGTGTCTGACTATCCGATCCGTACAATCGTTCGCACCACGAACGGTTCCGAGGTCGTCGGATATGACGGTGATCGTCGCCGTTTCGATCAGGTGGTGATTGCCACTCACGCGGATCAAGCGCTCCAAGTGCTTGCTGATCCGAGCAGCGAGGAACGGCGATTGCTCGGCGCGTTCGACTATATCGACAACGATGCAGTCCTTCATTCGGACCCTCGCTTGATGCCGCGCCGCCGCCGGGTCTGGTCGAGCTGGAACTACATGGCGAGGGACGACGATGGCGGTCGCAAGCTCGCCGTGACGTATTGGATGAACCGTCTTCAGGAAATCGAAAGCGAGCGACCGCTTTTCGTCACGCTCAATCCCCACCGGGAGATCGCACCCAACGCTATTCTCAGGGAAATGCGCTACAGCCATCCCCGTTTCGATGCGCAGGCGATGCAAGCGCAGAGAGAGCTTTGGTCGTTGCAGGGCAAGCGCAATACATGGTTTTGCGGGGCTTACTTCGGCGCCGGCTTCCACGAGGATGGATTACAAGCCGGGCTTGCCGTCGCTGAAGCCCTCGGGGACCTGCGGCGCCCCTGGACAGTCGCTGACGAATCCGGCCGCATCCATGTTCATGAGACTGTGCTCGCCACGCCTGAAACGGAGGCTGCCTGATGTCGGGCTTTCGTTCGGCCCTCTACTCCGGCTCAGTGATGCATCACCGATTGCGGCCAAGAGAGCATCGGCTGCGCTACAGCATTTTCTACATGCTTCTCGATCTTGATGAAGTCGATATGCTGGCAGGCAGGCTGCACCTCTTCTCGCACAACCGCTTCAACCTCTTCAGCTTCCATGATCGGGATCACGGCGAGGGAGAGACCACGTCGCCGCGGGCCAGGATCGAGCGGCATTTGCAAGAGGCCGGCATCGAAGCCGGCGGCCCGCTCCGGCTTCTCACCATGCCGCGCATCCTGGGATACGCCTTCAATCCGCTGAGCATCTATTTCTGCTACAGGCGAGACAACTCGATTTCGGCGATCTTATACGAGGTCAGCAATACGTTCGGTGAGCGTCACAATTATCTCATTCCCGTTGCCCGCGACACGAAAGTGCCAATCCGCCAGAAAAGCCAGAAGTCCTTCTACGTTTCCCCCTTCATGAGCACCGACATGGTCTATTCGTTTTCTGTCGTCCCTCCGGGAAAGAATTTGACGGTTTCGGTCATCGGTCACGATGCACAAGGGCCGCTGCTCATCGCCAAGCTCGCTGCAACCCGCCAGAATCTGACCGACGCAGCTCTAGCGCACGCCTTCTGCGTTTACCCCCTGCTGACCTTGAAGGTGATCGCAGGCATCCACTGGGAAGCACTGCTGATTTGGCTCAAGGGCATTCGCCGGCATCACCACCCTTCTCCCCCCGATCGACCGATAACACTCGGCCGCGATCTCGAAGCAGCCCCCCATTTGACGAAGGACACGACAAATGTCCTCCGATAGCCAAATCTGGGAGAGCGTTACCTCATCCGCCGAAAGGAAGATGGCGTGAGTTGGCCGTGCTACGCTGGGGATGCCGTCGTCGAGCGATGCCTTCTCCAAGAAGGCAAAGGAGCGCACCGACAAGCCGGACGCCTAGGGCAAGCAGTACGCCACCGGGGAATAACTCCGGAAAAAGCCGGACAATGCACTACCAACATTCTGCGACCTGAAAGCAAGCACTGGACGCGATGGCTGGCCGCATGCCCGTTGGCGAGTGGAACGGCACACTCCTGAAGGCCGGGAGTGTCGGAGTTACACGGCCGACCGCGACAAGACGTCTCCGACGGCATCATCGAAATGCACGAGCGCGGCGCCACGTTAATGTGGAAGTCGTCTGAGGCCGGGGAACTGGCGAGAACGCAAGGACTTAACGGTGCATGACTAACAGTTCGGTCGCGTCCTTACTCTGCTCACTTGGGATTTGTTATAGCGTCGCGTTTATCGGCGCTCGGGTTACGACGCCTGAGATTCCGACTTGGTACGCGAGTTTGGCGAAACCATCGTGGACACCACCGCGCATCGCGTTTCCCATCGTCTGGCCCATCCTGTATTTCCTCATGGCGCTGTCCGTGTGGATGTTCTGGGAGGCGCCTCCTTCGCCCGCTCGAACCGCAGCTCTTGGCGCATTCGGCATCCAGCTCGCCCTGAACGCGATATGGTCGCCGCTCTTCTTCGGTCGCCACGATCTGCGGTCTGGCATGATTGTTATTTCGCTGTTGTTCGCGGCAATAGGAGTGACCGTCATCATAGGCTTGGGCGTCGACAGCACCGCCGCCTTGCTGCTTTTGCCCTATCTCGCTTGGATACTTTTTGCGGCTGCACTCAATGCTCGCATTCTTACAATGAATTAGCGACAACGTGGCATGAGACCGCATTGACGAAAGAGGCCGCCCATTGAGGCCTTACTTTCCTCGCTCGATATCGCGGGCCTGTTGTTCCAATTCGTCAGTAAGCTCGATAATACGTCTGGCCGTTTCAGGATCGGTCGTCATCCGGGCCATGGCCCGATACTTATCTACCTTCTCTCGAAGCTCCCCGACTGTACGTCGTGTATGCATTCCACCCTCCGCCGATATCGTTACGCGGGACGGAGAAATTGGTTCTCTAGAACCTCCGAAATAAGGGCGCGGCCAGAATAGGCCACTGCGGCCAAAAACAGGCCAGCACCAAAACTGGGTTCAAACGAATAGGGGAACGAATTGGCCTGATGTCCCTTCGCACTGCAAATGCCTAACCCGTTTCAGTTGTCGAATGGTTTTTCATTCTTGTTGCTGCATGTCGGCCAGTTCATCCACCAAAACACGAACATTCTCGCTGTAGTCCACCGGCACCACTACGAGGTGAAGGCCACCAGCCGCGAAGGCCTTCTCCAGTGTCGGTGCCAGACCGCCCGCCTCTGTCACGCGATGACCCTGGGCACCGTAGGACTGCGCGTAGGCAACGAAATCCGGATTGCCGAAAGTCATCCCCGCATCGGCGAAACCGTCGACGGCCTGCTTCCACCTGATCATCCCGTAGGCGTGATCCTCGATGACGAGCACGACCAGATCGAGCTTCAGACGCTGCGCGGTCTCCAGTTCCTGCGAATTCATCATAAAACCGCCGTCGCCGGCGACAACGAGCACACGGCGCTTCGGATTCAGCAACGCCGCCATCATGCCCGACGGAAGCCCCGCTCCCATCGTCGCAAGCGCATTGTCGAGCAGCAGCGTGTTGGCGACGTCCGTGCGGTAGTTACGCGCGAACCATATCTTGTACATCCCGTTGTCCAACGCGACGATGCCGTCGAGTGGCATGACCTGGCGGACGTCGTGGACGATCCGCTGCGGGGTCAGCGGAAAGCGGTCTTCGTTGGCCCGGTCGCCGATGTGGCGCAGGATATCCGCGCGCACGCCGTCCCACTGCGTGGTCTGCTTGAGCTTCCCATCGAGCTCGGCCGCCAGCATGTCGAGACCTTTCGCAATGTCGCCGATAAGTTCAGCTTGCGGGTAGTAAACCTCCTCGACCGCCGCCGGCGTAAAGCCGATGTGGAGCACCTGATGGCGGCCACGCCCCATGATGAATGGCGGCTTTTCGATGGTGTCGTGGCCGATGGTGATGATCAGGTCGGCGCAGTCGATCGCGCGATGGACGTAGTCGCGTTCGCTCAGCGCCGCCGTGCCGACATAGTAGTCGGACGCCCCGCCGACGGCCCCCTTCCCCATCTGCGTGTTGAAGAATGGGATCTTCACCCGGCGGACGAATTCGGAGAGCGCGGGCGCCAGCCTGGGCCTGCTGGCACCGGCACCGAACATGAGCAACGGGCATTTTGCCGAGAGGATGAGCTCAGCCGCCTTCCGGACGGCGTCCATCGAGGGCGCCGGGAGATCGGTCGGGTGGACCGGGACGGCCGAAACGCCGGACACCTTCTCCGCCGCGACATCTTCCGGAAGCTCCAGGTGCACGGGTCCGGGACGCTCCTCCATCGCAATCCGGAAAGCGTTCCGGACGACAGTCGCGATGGAAGACGCACTTACGATCTGCTGCGACAGTTTCGTGAGCGGCTTCATGCTCGCGACGACGTCCACGATCTGGAAGTGCGCCTGTCGGCTGGCGTGGATCGCCTTTTGGCCAGTGATCAGGACCATCGGCATGCCTCCCAGGAGTCCATAAGCAGCCCCTGTAGAGAGATTCAGGGCTCCGGGCCCCAAAGTGCTGAGCGCGACACCAGGCCTCCCTGTGAGACGCCCGTGGGTCGCAGCCATGAAGGCGGCGGGCTGCTCGTGACGCGTGACGACCAGCTCGATGGAAGACTTGCGCAGGCTCTCGACGACGTCGAGGTTCTCCTCGCCGGGAACGCCAAAGATGCGGTCGACGCCCTCGTTTTCGAGAGCCGCCACTAGCAGATCGGAGCCTTTCATTTCCCGTTCCTCGTTGTTCATCGTAAGCTCCTCCGTTTGCCCAGCACCGTATTGGACAAACAGGTCCATTTAATGAAACGTTTGGTGGACTAGGCGTCGGAGCGCGCCCTTCCCAGATTGCCCGGATATGCGCCTCCTGCACCTGCCAGGAACCGACCGGCAGCCGAGAGGACAATGGTTGCTGACCCGCGTTCGAGACGCCATATCCTTGGCCGTTGGCGATCCGATCTGCTTGCCCTGAAAGATCGTAGTCCAAGGCCCAAAGAAGGATGCACCAAATGCGCAAAATGTGGATCGCCTTACTTGCCATCGTGCTGCCCGCTGCCGCGCTGGCGCAAGACATCACGCAGCGCCCCGTCCGAACCGAGCGCATCTCAGGCACTCCAGTGGGCGTCGGCCTCTATGAGGTCGCTCCGGACGGCACCGTTCTGATCGACTGGCGCGCCGTCGAGGCGGCGGCCGATGGAGCGGCCGATCGCGCATCCACTCCGGTCGCGAAGGCGATGCTGGCGATCAGAGATGGCAAATGGAAACCGATGGCCCGGTGACGAACGACGTCGCGCCGGAAATCCGACAGCGTAAGATCATCCATATCGACATGGATGCCTTCTACGCGTCAGTCGAACAGCGGGATAATCCAGAGCTTCGCGGCAAACCTGTCGCCGTCGGCGGCTCTCAGGAGCGCGGGGTCGTGGCAGCAGCGAGTTACGAAGCCCGCAAGTTCGGCGTCCACTCGGCGATGCCGTCCGTTATAGCCAAACGTCAGTGTCCAGATCTAATCTTCGTGAAACCGCGCTTCGAGGTCTACAAGGCTATTAGCCAGCAGATCCGAGAGATCTTCGCCGAGCACACGCCGATCATCGAACCGCTGTCGCTGGACGAGGCTTATCTGGATGTTACCGAGAACCTTCAGAGCATCCCACTGGCGCGCGACATCGCTCTGGCGATCCGCACTAAAATCAAAGCCGAGACAGGGCTCAATGCCTCCGCCGGCATCTCTTACAACAAGTTCCTGGCCAAACTCGCCTCCGACCATCGCAAGCCAAACGGTCAGTACGTCATCTCTCCGGAGATGGGCCCGGCCTTCGTGGAGACCCTGCCCGTCGGCAAGTTCCACGGCATCGGACCGGCGACTGCGGCTAAATTCAACGCATTGGGTATCCAGACAGGACTAAACATCCGGAACCAGTCGCTGACGTTCCTGGAGGCACACTTCGGCAAAGCCGGGACCTATTACTACTGGATATCACGCGGCATCGAAGAGCGTCCTGTCCGCGCCAACCGCATGCGGAAATCCGTCGGCGCCGAGAACACTTTCTCCGACGACCTCACCGAGTTCGACGCCATGATTGCCGCGCTGCAGCCCCTCGTCGACAAAGTGTGGCAACACTGTGCGAACACAGGGAACCGCGGACGAACCGTCACGCTGAAGGTGAAGTACGCTGACTTCGAGATCATGTCACGAAGCCAATCAATGCCGACAGCCGTATCAAACCGCGAAGAGCTCGAACGGGTCGCGGCATCACTTCTCGAACGCTCGATGCCACTGCCGAAAGCCGTGCGGCTTCTCGGTGTTTCGCTATCGACACTTCAGACGAAGGGGGACGACGCGCAATCCCAGTTCCAATTACCAATCTAGCAGCGCTAAGCCGATTCAGTCCGTCGATCAGTGATCGCCTTGCGCAGCGTGCGCGACAAAAGCTCAACCGAATACGGCTTCTGGATGAGTTCAAAGCCTGTATGGGCGTTTTCGGCTAGAACGTGGCTGTAGCCACTTGTCAGAACGACCGGCAATCCAGGGTATTGGTCGCGGATAATCGTGGCCATCTCCACCCCGTTCATGCCGGGCATGATGACGTCCGAAAACACGAGGTCGAATGCGAATTCATCCTTGGCTAGAACGTCCAGTGCCGCGGAAGCTGACGTCACCCAGTCGGTTGCGTATCCGAGATCCTGCAGAAGCTCTGTCGAGAATCCCCCGACATCCGTATTATCCTCGACAACAAGAACGCGGTGCCCCCGCCCGCTTGTCGCTGCGCTTGCTAATGGCGGCGCGCTGCTTTCGACTTCGGCGCCAGTTTCGGCCCGCGGCAGATAAATTGTGAACGTCGCGCCCGCTCCAAGCGTGCTGCTGACGCCGATCTCGCCGCCCGTCTGTTTGGCGAACCCGAAGGCCTGACTCAAGCCGAGGCCCGTTCCTTTTCCCACGTCCTTGGTCGTGAAAAATGGTTCGAAGATCGCATCCAGGTACTCGCTAGCTATGCCGACGCCAGAGTCAGTTACGGAAACCGCGATGAAGTCGCCCTCCCTCAAAGGATGAGAACGCATCCCCGGGATCGAACCCACTGCCGCGACACCAATGACGAGGCGCCCTTCGCCGTTCATGGCGTCGCGTGCATTAACAGCGAGATTGACCAACGCGGTTTCGAACTGCGTTATATCGGCCATGGCGAACTGGTCGGCAGTCTGAACTTCCAGATCAATCTGAATCCGGCCGCCGACCAGTGGTCGGATCAGATTCGCCACGCTCGCGACCTGCGTACAAACATTGAAGACGCGCGGAGCAAGCGGCTGTCGGCGAGCGAATGCAAGCAACTGTCCGGTCAGCTTGGCCGCACGGTCAACTGTATCGGAAATCGCGTCGATATACCGCCCTCGTCTCTCCTCTGGAAGATCGCGCCGACGAAGAAAATCTGTGGCTGACCTGATAATCGTCAGGAGATTATTGAAGTCGTGCGCCACGCCTCCGGTGAGTTGTCCGACCGCCTCCATCTTCTGAGCCTGGCGCAGAGCGTCCTCGTTCCGGCGACGCTCGGTCACATCGACGGCCTCTGCCAAGACGGCTGTAATCCTACCTCCACTGCCAAATACTGGGCGCATGGCGAGGTCGAGATGCCGCCCCGCGCCGGATAGGTTCAATTGAACTTCGGCGCGCCACGCATCGCCGCTCAGTGCGGTTTTAAACGCGCTGAGAACTCGTTCGGGCATACGGGGCGTCGCAGTAAACCAGGGCGTATCCCAGAACGGCATCCCGAGCACTGTCTTCGCTTCGACCGCGATGGCGGCAAGTGCGACCGCATTGGCGAAAACGAGCGTACCATCCAGCGCGAGCAATCCCTGATACTGGTTGGTCGTCTCCAAAATGGCTCGTAAATGAGCCTCGTGGGTATGAAGTTGCGCGGTTCGCTCTTCAACCCGCCGTTCAAGCACCTCATTCAACCCACGCAGTTCGATCTCTGCTTCTTTTGCAATCGTGATGTCGTGGGCAACCCCAATAAAGCCGATATGCTTACCCGCCGGGTCCCATCGGGGTTGCGATTCGGATCTGACCCAACGCCACACGCCATCCGCACGTCGATATCTGCTTTCCAGCACGAACGGCTTTAGGGATGCCTCACCTGCAATGCTCTCGCGCACGACGCGCGCCATATCGTCCGGGTGAAGGATGGTCCTCCAATCGAAAGCCAACGCTTCTTCATATTCAAGGCCAAGAAATTCCAGGTAGGCTTTGTTTGCGAAGGACCGCGTCCGATCAAGACGTGTCACCCACATCGGGACTGGCGCACTGTCGGCGATCAATCGGAACCGCTCTTCACTCTCGCGTAGCGCCTCTCTGGCGATCGCACGTTCCGTGATATCGATATGAGCGCCGATCATCCGCAGCGGTCGGCCTTCTGGATCACGCTCGATACGCGCCTCTGCTACGATCCAGCGAATTTCCCCGTCGCTGGGCCGAATGATGCGATACTCCGAAGAATAACGTTCCGCATCGCTATTCAGAAGGTCCAGAAATTGCCGCTCAGCGCGCTCCCGGTCGTCCGGATGAAGCCTGGCGACCCAGTCTTCATGTGTCTCGTTTGCAGCTTCAGGGGGTAACCCGTGTATGGCGAGATATTCAGGTGATCGTCGGTTCTGAAATCCATCGCGCAGGTCGACGATCACACCGCCGACTTTCGCGATCCGTTGGACCTCCGCGAGTTCGCTTTCCCGATCGCGCAGGGCCTGTTCGGACGCTGTCAGTTCTTTCGCCACGGCTTCCTCGCCATCATGCGGCGGTCGGCCGCTCTCACACTGTTTAGCAAGGCGCAGGGGGAAAGTCCGCTAAAACAGCGTGCCCTCGGAGATCGCAACTCAATAACATGACGCAGAGTTCCAACTTCTCGCGGTCTGGCATTTATGCTAAACATTATCTTATGAAGAAAACGACAGTAGCAAAGCAAAAATCAAAAGGCCGACCTGCGACCGGCCAAACGCCAATGCTCGGCTTTCGCGCCGCAGACGAACTACGCGGCAGGATTGTTCATTGGGCCGAGTTTCAGCCGGACACTCCGAAACTCTCAGAAGCTGTGCGCCGCCTTGTCGAACTGGGCCTTACCGTTAAACCGTCTCGCAGAAAGAACGTCGCTCATAGAGCCCGTGCCAGTGAGATGGCCGCCGGCGCAATTGACAAGCTGACGGACAAGGGCGCCAGTGCGGACGATCAGGCCAGTCGGAAGCGGCGCCTGCTCAAAGGGCCCGAGGAATTCCGCGACGTCCGGGTCGATCGGAAAGCAAAAAAGTAAGGCGTAGCGCTACTTCAGCACTATCCACGCTGGAGCATGGTCGCTTGGATCCAGCTTGCCGCGCACCTTTCGGTCGACACCGGCCTGCGCAAGCCGCGGGCTCAGCGCAGGACTGAGAAGCAGATGGTCAATGCGAAGGCCAGCGTCACGCTCGTAGCGGTTCCGCCAATACGACCAGAACGTATACATCGGCTCATCCGGATGCTGTTCGCGCAGTGCATCGATCCACCCCTTCTTGAGGAGCTTGCCGAACGCCGCCCTACTTTCCGGCTGCACGAGCGCATCCTTGTCCCACGACTTGGTCGGGTAGATGTCGAAGGGCGTTGGCACGATGTTGAAGTCGCCGGCGATAACGGCAGGAGCACCGGACTTGAGCAGCTTGCCGGCGTGGGCGTTCAGACGCTTCAGCCAGGTGAGCTTGTAATCGAACTTCGGTCCCGGCTGCGGATTGCCGTTGGGTGCGTAGACGCAGCCAACGAGAACGCCGTCGACGGCAGCCTCGATGTATCGGCTTTGCTCGTCGCTCTCGTCACCAGGCAACCGCCTGCGCGTTACCACGATCTTGGATTCTCTAGCGAGGATTGCGACGCCATTCCAAGTCTTCTGCCCAACCCACTCGGCAAAATAGCCCGCCTTACGCAACGCACTTTCCGGGAATTCGGAATTGGCGGCCTTCAACTCCTGAAGACAGGCCACATCCGGTTTCGACGACTTCAACCATGCCAGCAGATTGGGCAATCGCTTGTTGATATTGTTCACGTTGAAGGTAGCGATCTTCACGCGCTCTCCTGATCCGAGGCTTACGGACATTTAGCTCAGTCATGCAGAGGCCCGGGCTCCAAAGCCGACAAGTGAAGCCCCATCGGCGTATGCCACCGTTGGGTCTGTACGAGATGAACTCAGGACGGTCGTGGAGCATTCAAAATCTTGTCAATCGTGATGGGAAAATCACGCACCCGCACACCAGTTGCGTGAAAGATCGCATTAGCGACGGCAGACGCGGTTCCCACGATGCCGATCTCGCCCAGGCCCTTGACGCCAAGAGGGCTGACCTTGTCGTCCTTTTCATCGACGAAGATCACTTCAATATCCTCGATGTCGGCATGGGCCGGAACGTGATATTCGCCGAGATTGGCATTCATAATCTTGCCGAGGCGATGATCCGTCATGGCTTCCTCGTGAAGCGCCATGCCGATTCCCATCACCACACCGCCTAGGATCTGGCTGCGGGCCGTCTTGGGATTAAGGATCTTGCCCGCCGCCGCCGCGCACACGACGCGCGTCACGCGAACGACCCCCAGATCTTCATCCACGCGCACTTCCGCGAACACCGCGGAATTCGTGTAGCTGATATATTTCAGCATCTGTCGCAGGTTCGGGCTGACTTTGCCCTGCTCGGTGATTTCCGTGAGTTCGGCGGCGTGCATGACTTCGAAAACGGAAAGCCCGCGCGCCGGATCATCCTTCCGGAAGATGCGTCGATCCCGAACCTCGACGTCTTCGAAACTTGCATCCGCAAGAGGCGAATTGGCCATCTTCCTGGCTTGCTTGAACAGAGAATGCTTGACCGCCTCACATGCGGCCTGAACTGCCGAGCCGTTCGACGCTGCGGTCCACGAACCTCCTTCGACCGGCGACATCGGCAGAGTCGAATCGCCGATCCTGGCCTGAACGTCTTCGAGTGGTAATCCGAACGCTTCGGCGCCGATCTGCGTCAGGATTGTCCAGGTCCCAGTGCCAATATCGGACGCCGCCGTTGCCACCTCCAGCGTCCCGTCCACCTTGAGAGTCGCAGTGGCCTGGGCCTTTTGCAGGAAGGCGTCCCACATTCCCGTTGAGACGCCCCATCCAATCAGCTCGCGACCCTCCTTCATGGCACGCGGCTTGGGGCTTCGCTTCTCCCATCCAAATGCCGCAGCGCCCTCGCTGTAGCATTCCAGAAGCGCCTTGGATGTGAACTGCTTGTTGGTGTTTTCGTCCTTCGAGGCGAAATTGATCCGCCGGATTTCGAGCGGACCGATACCGAGTTCGTATGAAAGTTCATCGAGCGCGCATTCGAGCGCTGTCACGCCGATGGCTGCGCCGGGTGCGCGCATGTCACACGGCGTGGCCGTATCGAGCTTGGCAAGCTGATAGGTCAGCTTGACGTTGTCGCAGTGATACATCATGCCCGACCAATTGACGACAGCCTCCTGATAATCCTCGTAATGGGAGGTCGAGGCAACGGCATCATGCATGATCGACTGCAGCCGCCCATCGCGATCGGCGGCGAGCGAGACGGTGTGGTAACTGTCCGGCCGGTAGCCGATATGAAACATCTGAGCACGCGTCAGCGACACCCGCACCGAGCGTTCGAGTTCGAGACTGGCCATGACGGCGAAGAACAATTGGTGCTGCGGCCGCAAGCCGGCGCCGAATGCCCCGCCCACATATTGATTGACCAGGCGGACATCCTTGCTGCGCAGGCCGAACACTGAGGTGACATAGCCCTGCGCATTCTGGGAGCCCTGCGTCTTGTCATAGATCGTCAGCTTGCCGTCGCCCTCGAACACGCAGGTGGTGGCGAACATCTCCATCGGATTGTGGTGCTCGGCATTGATCCGGTAATCGCGGCTGATCTTGACGGGCGCATCTTGAAACGCCTGCTCGGCATCGCCGCGCGGGTCCGGTGGCGGCGGAATACCGCTACGCTTCTTCGGAGGCACATAGGCCTCTGCCCGCTTCGCCTCAAGCTCGGTACAATGCGCATCGACATCATAGGCAATGCGAACCAGGGAGGCCGCATCGCGCGCGGCCTCGAACGTTTCGGCGACAATCAACGCGACCGGCTGACCGTCAAACAGGATACGGTCCGAATTCAGCGGCCGGAACGGATGGCCAGGAGGCGCGACTTCGTCCCGCCAGCTACGATCAAGCCATGCCGCCTTGCTGCGATTTTCGTGCGTGAAGATTTCGACGACGCCTGGAAACTGCCTTGCTGCATCCAAGTCCATCGCCGCGATCCGTCCAGCGGCGGTCGTACTACCAACGATGTAGCTATAGAGCAGATCGTCAGCAGGATACTCCGCCGCGTAGTGCGCTTGGCCGGTCACCTTCAGTTTACCGTCGACCCGGTTGGTCGGACGTCCGATATGCGTGATTTCACCAACTGACATGCGATGGTCCCGTTAACTTTCTAGTGGATCGATTTGTCGGCCTGATCCTGCGGTGTGCCCGCAGCCGCCTGCTCCAGCGCACGAACGATAGCGCGGCGAGCAAGCTCGATCTTGAAGTCGTTGTCGCCCTGCCCCTTCGCATCACGAAGAATGAAATCAGCGACCTGCTTAAAGCTCTGGGTCCCGACTCGCTCGCCTTTCAGCGATCTTTCTGCGTCAAAATCCCGCCACGGCTTATGCGCGACCCCGCCGAGCGCGATCCGGACGTCCTGGATGATGCCCTCCTCCACACGCAGCGCGGCGGCGACGGAGATCAGCGCGAAGGCATAGGAGAGCCGGTCCCGGATCTTGAGATAGGTGTGATGGGCACCGAAGTCGGGCTTGGGGATAATGATCGATGTAATGAGCTCGCCGCCCTTCAGCGTGTTGTCGCGTTCGGGCTCTCCGCCGGGGAGGCGGTGGAAACCAGACATCGGAATCGATCGCTTGCCGTCCGGCCCCTCGACTTCGACGGATGCATCGAGTGCAGCCATCGCGACGCACATGTCCGACGGATGGACTGCAATGCAGCTATCGCTGGCGCCGAGAATGGCGTGAATGCGATTGACGCCGCCAATGGCGGAGCAGCCACTTCCGGGCTGTCGCTTGTTGCAGGCTGTCGACGGATCATAAAAATAATAACAGCGGGTTCGCTGCATCAGGTTTCCCCCGGCTGTAGCTGCGTTTCGCAATTGCGGCGATGCGCCGGCAAGAATGGCGCTTGACAGTATCGGCCACTTTTCCCGAACGTCTCGATGCCACGCCAGATCGGTATTGGTGACCAGCGCGCCGATGCGCAGCGCTCCACTGGGAGTGATTTCGATCGATTTGAGCGGAAGCCGGTTGATGTCGACCAGCCGCGACGGCTGCGCCACATCATATTTCATGAGGTCGACGAGATTGGTGCCACCCGCCAGCGCGCGCGCTGCAGGTTCATTCAGCGCCGCGATGGCATCGGCCACTGTGGCCGGGCGGATATATTCGAACCGGTTCATTCGGCGGCCTCCTTCGCCGCGATGCGCGGCATCAGCACGTCCTCGACCGCGTCGGCGATATTGGTATAGGCGCCGCAGCGGCACAGATTGCCGCTCATATGCTCGCGTATCTCGGCCCGACTACGGGTGTGGCCTTCCGCCAGCAGACCCGCCGCTGAGCAAATTTGGCCAGGCGTACAGTAGCCGCATTGAAACGCGTCGCGCTCCATGAAGGCGACCTGCAGCGGATGCAGTTCGCCATTCTGAGCCAACCCTTCGATAGTGGTGATCTCGGCGCCGTCGCGCGACACCGCGAGTGCCAGGCACGAATTGACGCGTTTGCCATCGACGAGCACGGTACAGGCGCCGCATTGTCCCTGATCGCATCCCTTCTTAGTCCCGGTGAGCGAGAGGCGCTCGCGCAACAGGTCCAGCAGCGTCACCCACGGCTCTACTTTGAGTTCGTGCAACGTTCCGTTGATCGTCAGGCAAATTGGGATCTGTGGGTGATGTGGGATCTGGTTCACGGGGCGCCTCGCTATGCGTTCGCCATCAGAACCATTCTAATCGTAGGATGTTCCGTTTTCTTCCGCCCTCAGGATCGGCTTGCCCGCACCGATCGGCGAGGCCAACCTTCCCGCTTCTGGCGTCTCAGGCGCGCCGTCGGAAGGCCGCCAGGATGCTGTCGGGGAACCGCCTCGGGCAAATGGGTGAGGAGAAGCGAGTGTTGTTCCACTGTTGCGCGATTTCTCGCCAGGAACAACAAGCGAGCAAGTTAATTCATCCAGCTCGGGGCATGACAACGAACGAGGACAATATGAAGAAGACGTTGATAGCAGTTGCGGCAGCGGCACTGATGACTGCTCCTGCCGCATTCGCGCAGAGCGGTGCAAATCCGAGCGCGCCTCAGGTCAATTCCGCAGGCAATGGCGTTACACAGCCCGGCACTACCAGTACGGGGACGGCAGTCGATCGCCCGACCTCGAGCACTCCACACGCGGCGCCGCACGCTGCAGGATCGCAGACTGGCAACAATGCCAGCTCCCTTAGTGGATCGAATGCAGCGACTGGAACTACCGGGTCTAACAGCTCTGCCGAAGGTCGCACTTCGGGCGGCGGTGCTGGTGGTGGTGGTGGTGGCGCTGGTGGTGGTGCCGGCGGCGGCAACTAGCGCGTGATGCCAACCAGAAGGAGACCCCGATGATCGGGGTCTCCTCTTTGTGGGTCTTGGTCGCCCGCGCCTGTGGCGCGCGCGCCAAACACTTCGCCCGCCCAGCCTAGCCCTGACTGCATTCAAGCCTGCGACCATCTTTCAAGGATCTCGGCACAATCTGCCAGTTCGATCTGTAGGTCGAAACGCCGGGCGTACAAGCCAAGTAAGGCATCGTGAGTTTCGTCAGCTGAGCTGCACATCGCATCTTGCGCAACGACGATGCGATAGCCCAGATCAACAGCACTCAAGATGGTTGAGAGAACGCAGACGTCAGTCTCCGCGCCGCTCACAATCAAGGTATTGACGTTACCGTCTTGCAGAATATCGTGAAGCCTTCCGTTCGAGAACGCAGAATACGCAGACTTGTCGAAGACAATCGCCGGTGGGACATGTCGCTGCAAAGGCGGCATAAGCTCGAGGAGGTGCGGGTCCAGACGTTCGCGCGTGACCAACCGCCATTTTCGGAAGTAGCTCTGCCACATCCCATTTGCATGCTCGGGCGACGCCGGGGGAATAAAGCGCGTAAAGACAGTCCGTGCCGGGTCACGTTGGACGAGGCTTTCCACCGCCGGCATGACACGTTCGAGCCAAGGTGTCGGCCAAGGCCCTTCGGGACCGAACAGCCTCTGCATGTCCAGACACAAGTGCACTGCCCGACTGGTGTCTATTCTTGATCGGAGCTCGCCCATCTCAGGTCCACGTCCTGCGAAGTCTCTTGTAAGTCCACCAGCAAGAACCTGCGGTCGCCGCCCATACCAGAGATGCCAGCGCCAAGCTGCTCCAGGGAGCCGCGGCATTTACGAGGAAGACTGTGAGAGCGAACGCAACGAGGCCCATGCTTCCCAGAGCCGCTCCAGCGGCCTCGAGCGCAGCGGCGTCTTCACCACGTCTCTTGCCCTGCAGGCCAATTTCCCTTTTGCGGCGCCTTTCGTGCGCCTCGACCAGCGTGGCACTGGCGCAGAGCATGGCTGGAAATGCCAGGAACAGACCTCCGACGCCCGGACCCCAACGTGTGCCGATCAGGCCAGTTATTGCAGTCGATGCTCCGCCCAGCAGGAACCGGACGATGTATTCGTACCAGCGACCATCGCTCAACGACGAGAATGAGGCTCGAACAAACATTCAGCCCACCATCCCATAGAGGCCAAACGCGACTACCAGCCACAGGGGAAACCCGAGCAGGGTAACAGATAGAACTGACAACCCCGTGCGTTTGAGTAAACGGCACGTCACGAAGCTGAGCACGAGAAGAGCGGTCGCGCCGGCCATCATCGAAGCAGCCAGCGTAGAGACGTAGTCCGGTCCGTGCCTGGAGATTGCGAGCGCGAGCGAAACCAGGGCCACCGATGGCGCGGCGCCGAACAGTCCCGCGAAGGACTTAGGCCGTAACACGTCTCCGAGCAGCGCGAATATCGAGACGACTGCCCCTCCAACGAAAAATCGGAAGGCGTAATCCGTCATGGCGTCGTCGTCCCATTGCCGTAGCCGGTCCAGCGTCTCAATAGCCGATCAATCAGATATCCGCTGGCGAAGCCCGCGACCACATCGCTCGTCCAGTGCGCGAGAACATAGATCCTCGTCAGCGAGATACCGACCGCAGCCGTCCAGGTCAGCTCGCGATACGGCCGATCGAATGAGGATGCTGCGCTCGCGAGAGCCCCCATATGCATCGCGTGCCCCGAGGGGAACGCATCATTCGGGCGGCCTGAGATCGGTACTCCGTGTAGATGGCCAAGAATGGTGAGCCTATCCGGTCGACGTTGATTGAAAACATGCTTCAGTGCATGCGGCACAACGGCCGTGGCCAACGAGGCCGCCAGAAAATGCGTACCGACAGTTCGCTTCCGGGGGGAGCCGCTACGCGACAGGAGCCAGAAGGCCGCTGCAGCAACAACGAGAACATGCTCGTCCGCGCCCCACGTCAGAGCTTCGGCCACTTGTTCGCTTGCGGCATGTGCGTGCCGAACGGCGGTTGCTGCGACCTCGCGATCAAGGAGAGTGGGTGGTACCATTATTGGCCGCATGGCATCTCCGTATGACACCTAGATAACACGCACTCTAAACCCTGATCATGCAGCCAGGTTCCGCTCCCTATGCAGAGTCCTCCCCGCGAATGTCTCGTATTTTACAGCCGAGCACGGTTGCTGTCAGCGCACAGCCGATACTGTTCGCCAGAACGATGATCCAGTCGCCCTTGAGTAGACCGTAGCCGATCCACAGACCCAGGCCTGATGTCAGCACCACAAGCATCTTGAGCGACAGATCTTTGGTTGAGCTCCGGTGCAATGCTTTCCGGACCTGGGGAATGTACGACAGCGAAGTCAGGACAGCGGCGAACCCTCCCACCCACGGCAAAATGCTGGACACCGATGAGACCCCACTGCTTTGCCGCGAAACGCTCGATCCGATTAGATGAAAGGTTTGCCGCCTGTAACGGCGATCGTGGCCCCGGAAACGTAGCTTGAGAGTGGATCTGCGAGCATCACGTAGGCGGTTGCAAGCTCTGCGGGCTGTCCGGGACGTTGCATCGGCGTCTGCTTGCCGAAATTTCTAACGGCTTCGTCTGGCATAGTGGATGGAATGAGCGGCGTCCAAATCGGTCCCGGTGCCACCGCGTTTGCGCGGATGCCCTTATCGGCCAACATCTGCGCCAAGCCGCCGGTGAAATTCTGAATGGCCCCCTTCGTCGTTGCATAGGCCAGCAAGGTGGGGTTCGGCATATCCGAATTGACCGACGCGGTATTGATGATCGCACTTCCCGGCTTCATGTGAGGCACGGCGGCCCTTGTCAGGTAGAACATTGCATAGATATTTGTCCTAAACGTCAAATCCCACTCGTCATCGGAAATGTCGCCGATGTCCTTGAAGGTCGCTTGATGCGCGGCGTTGTTAACGAGGATGTCGATCCCGCCCAATTCCCTTACCGCCTTATCGATAATCACGTCGCAATGGCGCCGATGCTGGATGTCACCTGGGACCATTATGGCCTTGCGGCCTTCGCGCTCGATTAAAGCTTTAGCTTCGAGGGCATCCTCGGTCTCATCGAGATAAGAAATCAAGACGTCGGCACCTTCGCGTGCGTAGGCCAACGCGACAGCGCGGCCGATCCCGCTGTCGCCACCGGTAATTACCGCTCTCATGCCCTGCAATCGACCACCCCCCTTGTAACTGCTCTCGCCATGATCGGGACGAGGCTGCATGGCCTCCGTTCGGCCGGGCATCGGTTGTTTCTGGGCAGCAAACGGAGGCGCGGGATAAGAATGGGGCATGAACCAGCTCCTAGATAAGTGCCAATCGAAAACGCTTGATCGGATGCAGCGTTCCGCCGGTGGCGACATCGCCCGCCCAATGACGAAGGGGCGCTTGGGCAGCGCTTTTTCCTACTCTGGCACCGGTTTCGGGTCTTCGTCGCCAGGCGCATCGCTTTCGAGCTCGCTTTTGGCCTGGTGCCAGAAGTCATCGGCCTTACCTTCCGGGCGACCTTCCCTTTCCCAAAGTTTGTGAGCGTACTCTCGGATCTGTTCTTCAGAGTATCGGGGCATCGGCCTCTCCTCAAAAACGGATAATTGCGGCGGCGAATCGCTTTGGTACAGTCATGCAGGCGAGCGCATCGATCGCTATAATTGCTTGTGCGCTTAAGACGCCACTATGCGACCAGTTCCCCGTCCAAGAATATTCCGTTAGGACTGTCGCTCCCGAATGAACCTTTCTCTCGTCCGCGCAGCAAAGCGCTGTCACGAAAAAAGGGGACTCGCATGGCTTTTCGCGAATCCATCAGCCGGCTTTTTGGCCTCACCCTCACACCGGAAGCTGCCGAGCGTACCAACAGTTAATGCCTCGATGGACGAGTTCATCCGGCTACTGCATACCAACGGCTATGACAGCAAAAGCTCCGCCACGTTTGGAGCGATGGCAGGGCCATCGGAACGGCCACCATGCGAACAGGACGCTCAACCTCAAAAGAGGAAGGAATGTAAGTCGTTTCTAAGTAACAGGCGGCAACCTGATCGGCGTCTCCAAGCGGGTACGTCGCCACCAGCTGACGGTCGGCTAGGTTTTGAAAAACAGGAAATATACAACGGCAAAGGCGGCCACAACTAAGCCAAGGCTCCAAATTAAAACGTTGCGAACCGACGGCCCTGGCTCGGCGCCGCGTGCTTTGCGCGCTGACTTTACTTCGGCGCCATCATCATCTCGTCCCAATTCATATCCTTTCACGCAGCTTGAGCCCCCGTCAATTTGTTGGACCGCCAAGCGCTGTCTTGTTTCCGGCTTCGCTGCTCGGGGCGCTGACATGGACTTCGTGTCCCTGGCGGATCGCAAGAGACGCTGCAGCCACGGCTGCTTCGAAAGCAGACTCTTTGGTCAGGAATTTCCCTTCCACGTCTCCATCGTGCAGAACGCCCCAGCCATCGTTAGATTCGATGACGGCATAAGTTGCTAAACCCATAGTGTCCTCCGGAATAACTGTCGGTCACAAGCCACTGCTAGATTCATGTCTGCCAAAAGCGTCGTGCTCGGCGATCTCAAAAGGCAACGGGCCTAATCATTGCCGCCGTGCCAGTGCCCGGCCAATGAGAAATGCTGCCAACAACATACCGAGCGGAGCTTCACGCGTAAGCTTGCTTAGTATGTCGAGCGGCTTGCCGGGCTTTTTGCCTTCCTCGATTGCTTCTCCCATTGTTGATGCGACGGCTTTGACACCATCCGCCACGGTGGCCTTCAGATCAGACCATTGGTCACTTACACATGGCGTCTCTTGATCGGTCATGGCGCGTCCTCATCGGGTCGTTGCACAAGCACTCACTATGAGTATTGTTCCGGGCAAGACGGTTCTTCCCGGTCCAAGATCATTCCCGTTGCGCTTTGAAAACCTGGTCGGGCGGTTCGCGCGAGCCGGCGTCACGCAGAATAAGCGCTCTGCCGGGTAGCAACGGCAGGGCTACAGCGCCGAGAATGTTGGGCCTAGGGAGCATCGCCTTACTTCTTCACGACTGGCGGGGACGCTTTAAGAAGATCGCAACCGACGCGTGGCATTTAAAAACCAAGTCAGCGATTATCGACGGCGAATCGTCCCGTTGGGGACGGCACAACAGATTTGTCCGTGCAGCAAAAGGCACTGCGAGCGGGCCGCCCTTCAGACCAACTAGCTGAACTGAGCGCCGTTCTCAGACCCAAGCCTGATCCTCATCGACAGAGCCCGTGCCCGCACAAGGTCGCGGCTTAGGCGATCCTCCGGCCGGTCGCCTTGCCCTCTTCTAGAAATTTGAATTTATCGCCGTAACGAGCGGCTAATCTGAGAAGGCAGAGACAATCCTTAAAGCAAACTTTGGTTCCAAATCTGACGGTAAAAGTGTTCTTGTGCCGCGTATGTGGGGGAGCCTACTCTGACCTGCGACTCCCGTGCCGCTAAACGATGGCAGTTATCGCCTCTACCAGAGGGATTGGTTCGCGGAAAGTGAATGATGCCAAAAACAAAAAACGACCGCAATCTTTTAGAAAGCGAACGCGCCTTCCGACTTCTCGTTCAAGGCGTCACAGATTATGCGATTTATCTGCTCGACCCCAACGGCATCGTATCAAACTGGAATGCAGGCGCCGAGACGATCAAAGGGTATGGCGCCGACGAAATCGTGGGCCAGCACTTCTCGGTGTTCTATCCGCCGGAGGATCGCGAAGCCGGACTTCCCGCCACCGCATTGGAGGCCGCACGCCGGAATAAGCGCTTCGAAGCGGAAGGCTGGCGGATGCGGAAAGACGGTACGCGGTTTTTCGCGTCCGTGGTTATCGACGCCATCTATGAAAACGATGTCCTTGTCGGCTTTGCCAAGATCACGCGGGACATCACCGAACGGATGCAAGCCCGCTCCGCATTGAGCGAAAGCGAAAATCTTTTTCGCCTGTTGGTGAGCAATGTCACGGACTATGCGTTATACATGCTTGATCCGGAAGGTCATGTCACCAGCTGGAACCTCGGCGGTCAGCGGATCAAAGGCTATCTTCCTGACGAGATTATCGGTCAGCACTTTTCGCGCTTTTATACCCCCGGCGACCGGGACGCTGGAAAACCAGCGCGTGCTCTCAGCATTGCACGTGAAAAGGGCCGTTACGAAGAAGAAGGCTTGCGCGTCCGCAAAGACGGCACGTTCTTTTGGGCGAGTGTGGTCATTGATCCCGTCCGCAATGACGCAGGCGAGCTGATCGGGTTTGCCAAGATCACGCGCGACATCACAGAGCGACGTCAAGCAACGCAGCAACTTGAACGTATGCAAAAGCAGCTGGCGGAAGCGCAGAAAATGGATGCGCTCGGTCAGCTGACCGGCGGAGTGGCTCATGACTTCAACAACCTCCTTATGGCAATCACGGGTAACGTTCGGCTGATCAAACGGCATGCCATTGTCCCCCGCGTGATCGAGGCAGCAGGAGCGATTGAGGCAAGCGTTCGTCGCGGCGCGGCACTTACTCGTCAGTTGCTGACGTTTGCGCGGCGTCAGCAAGTCGCTCCGACGCTGCTCAATCTTGAAGAGACCGTGCAAGCTGTACGCGAGGTCTTGGCTACCGTTCTGGGTAGCGCGATCAAGCTCGAAATCTCCGTACCGGCCGGAGTTTGGCCAATCTTCGCGGATCCAACCGAACTCGAAACTGCACTCATCAATCTCAGCATCAACTCTCGTGACGCCATGCCCGACGGGGGCACCTTGACGATTACGGCAGCAAATTACCGGGTCAGGGATGGAGAGGATAAAGGCGAGTACGTGCAGATCAAGGTGGCTGATACCGGCGCAGGTATTCCCGAGGACGTCATTGCGAAGGTGTTCGATCCGTTTTTCACGACCAAACCCGTCGGCAAAGGAACAGGATTGGGACTCTCACAGGTGCATGGCTTTGCCAACCAGGCCGGCGGTCGTGTCGAAATCCAAAGCAAGCTCGGCGCTGGTACGGAAATCACCATTCGGCTTCCGCGTGGCGAAGGCCATGCAGGTGCGCACGAAGCAGAGGTTCTGGCCAAAGGCGCCGGCAATGTCCTTCTTGTTGAAGACAATCCGGATGTTGCCACCGCCAGCGCCGTATTTCTGGAAGAGTTGGGATATCGCGTGAAATGCGTACCGGACGCGGAGTCCGCATTGCGCGAGATCGAGCACGACGGCATCGACCTCGTTTTCAGCGATGTCGTGATGCCTGGAAAAATGGATGGTCTCGGCCTGGCCCGACATCTTAGGCAGAATTACCCGAACATCCCCGTCGTTCTCGCAACGGGCTACAGTGAGGCAGCGCGGAAACTGGGCTCTGAATTTTTGCTGTTGCGAAAACCTTACGAGCTTCATGAGCTGAGTAGTGCCTTACAGACAGCCCTTCACCAAAGATCGAAGGGCGCTCTATTAAATTGAACCACAAACAATGCACCGGATCTTACGCCCACCTGTCTTGACTAGCGTCAGCCTCATCGGCTCATGACACTTTGCCTGCCATGGCGAGAGCCGATGGAGCAAGGCGAAGGTCCCTCATGGGTTCGCGATGCGACGATGCCTTCGATTGCGTGGCCGTAATTTTATCTAAATGCAGAGTGTTGAGAACGCAGTTTAGATTGGAACGCATCTGCGAAATGAACGTAGTAAGGGCGCCATGTCCCTTCTGTCAGACTCCACGTTGCAGATCGTCTTGCTTGCCGCCTTGTTCGTTGTCCTTGAGGGCCGCGGCGCCGTTTCGCGCCAGCTTTGGAACGTGCTTTTGAAGATCAAACTGTTTTCGCGTTCGTCAGCGTGGAAGTGTTTGCCATGGTCACAAGGGACGGAACCACAATCCCCGGGATAGACGCCGAGCAGGTGGCCAAGCTTGAAATTGCACGTCGGATTTTGGAGCAGGCACGGGCTATCCTAGCAAAGGCGGCGAAGGACTAGGCCTCGCTCCCTCCTTCACGGCCTGCCCGGTTGCGCTCATCTTGCGGCCGGCGGTCGGCAACGGGACGCCAGCGGGCCCAGCGGATTGCCTTAATGGGGCGGGACTTCGGATCTTGGTGACGTTGACGCTGTCGGCCTGATTGCCGCCGCGGCAGTAGTAATAATTTGCATGGCAGGCGGCTCTGCTCGGTGGATGGACCAATGTCAGCGGTACATCTTGGGAACAACGCTAACAATTTTCACTTGGTCATACAGTGAAGTCGCCGGACGCTTGAACTCGCTTTCGCAGTCTCAACGATCAAGGTCGCCTAGCTCTCCGCGCCTTGAGCCTTGGCTATCTAACGACCTTTTCCGGCGTGCTTGCGCCTGGGCGATGACTCGCTTGGATCTCCTTGGAGGCAGCGTCTTTGCCCACGATTCACCAGCAAAGGCCGTTAAGCGGCCGCGGAGCGTTTCATGAAGACTGCACTAGGAAGTGATCCGAGACTTAACGGCGATGGTCTCGTCGATCGTTTCAAAGATCAGTTGCTGATCGTCATGTTGAAGCGGCTTGGCGGCGGTCCATTACGGATTCCAATCGAGGAAATGGACCGGACTGGAACGGACCTAACGTCGTTTCGCCTTGTCGGCGACGACTTCGTCGTGAGTTTATTCAAACCGCATTAGGATGGCCGCGGCCCGCTGGCGCCTACGGCCCTTCGCATGTGCGGTTGGTCCTTCGAACGATCGACTAGATAATGCTTAAAAAGAAAGGCCGCATCGCCCATGACGACGTGGCCTTTGTCCTATCTGCTTATTGTAGGACAGTGCCCTACCGGTTTCCGAAATACGCCTGAGCCTGCTTCAGAGCCTCGGACGGGTCGTCGAACTTGTCGCCGGCGAAACTCTTCATGGGGCTCCAGTGCGGTCCGTGAGCGGTGATATGGAACCACCCATCCTCCCCCCGTCGGACGCGTCCGACGATCTCCTGACGCTCGGCCCAGACGAGCAGCCACGTCTGGGAGTTCTCGTTGTGTGGCTGCAGCTCGATGGTCGCCATATAGTTCGTCCAAAAGGAGTGCCCGAGGACAACGCCAAGATTAGGAGTCGTTCCAGCAGATCGGAACTATCGGTGCGCTGCGGACTTCATCGCATGCTCGCCAACTGTCGTGAGGACACCGTCATTCTCGCCCCTTCCGAATGTCATAAGCTGCTGGAGAATGCGCAGGCCTTCGCCGCGAAGCTCTCAAGCCGCGCCTTTGATACGGACAGAACTGCTCACATCGCACCGGACGTCTGGACGGACTTCCGCTTCAGCGGATTGGCCATGAGCCCACTGCCTCATGAGCTCGGCGGCAGCAGTCTCTGGGACCCGCGGTTCGGCGCCGAACTCTGCACCATCCTGCGTCTACTCGGCGCAGCGGACCTCTCGCTTGCCCGTATATTTGAGGGCCACGTCAACGCGGTGGGGCTGGTCTGCCGTTACGGAACACAAGCGCAGATCGAAGGTCTCGCGGGAAGCGTGCGTGATGGTGCGCTGTCCGCAGTATGGGGCGCCGACGACGCGCAGGGCCTGAGGATCACCCCGGAGCGGGATGGCAACGTCCTCAAAGGCCGCAAGATCCTGGCGTCGGGCGCCGGGTTCGTGACGCGTCCCCTGGTTACCGCATCAGCACCGGAGGGGCAGCAGATGTGCCTGCTCGACCTCGAGATCGGATATGCGCACGACACGTCCAGCTGGCAGGCGCAAGGCATGCGCGCGACGGCGACCGGGACGGTCGACTTCACCGGGCGACGCATCACGGATCGTGAGCGGATCGGCGCTCCCGGCGACTTCATGCGACAGCCGCACTTCTCGGGCGGCGCATGGCGCTTCTGCGCCGTCCATACCGGCGCAACGGAACGGCTAGTCGACCTGTTCCGAGAGCACCTTAATTCCTCAGCAAGGGGCGAAGACGCGTATCAGCTCGAGCGCCTTGCGACTTGTGTCGCCGACGCGACGACGGCGCGCTTTTGGGTGGAGGACGCCGCGCGCCGTCTGGCGGTCGAAGATGATCCAGAAAGCATCGTGGCTTTCGCCAACCTCACCCGGATGGTTGTCGAACGATCCGCCCTGACTGTCATGGAGACCGTCCAGAGGGGCATCGGGCTTCGGGCGTTTGTGCGTCCTCACGACGTTGAGCGCATCTGCCGCGACTTGGCGACGTATCTGCGGCAACCGGTGCCGGACCGCGCCATGAGCGATGGGGCTCAGGTCTTTCTGAGTTCGTCGCGGTCGGCAGGAGACTTTTAGTGAAGGTTTCGGAATATCTCGAAGTGACGAAGGCGCTTCCTATCATCTCGCGCGAGGCGCTGACGGAGGGTGCGCCCTTCTTAATTCTCTCGCCGCACCCGGACGACGAGACGTTAGGTCTTGGCGGTCTGATCGCTCAGGCCTGCCAAGCAGGCCAGAAGGTTCACGTCGTGGTTTTGACCGATGGTGCGGGTTCGCACCCCCGGTCGGTCCAGTACCCTCCGGAACGGCTGGTCGATCTCCGGAAGGCGGAAGTCAGGGCGGCAGGCGAAATTCTGGGCCTCCATCCGGCGTTCGTACGCCATCTCGACCTCCCCGACACGCAAGCTCCTCTGGAGGGACCCCAGTTCGACGCGGCGGTCCGCGCCGTGTCCGACCTTCTTCAGGAGACGGGCGCAAAGGCCTTGTTTGTGACGTGGGATCGGGATCCGCATTGCGATCATCAGGCGGCCGCTGCCATCGCCAAGGCGGCCGGAGTCGCCAACCCAGCTGTCAGGCTCTGGGCCTACCCCATCTGGGGGTGGCACCTCGATCAGGACGACGATGTCCCAGGCTTCCCGCGGGGCCACCGGCTGGATATCGCTGGAGAACGTGATCTCAAGCACCGTGCTATCGCGGCCCACGCTTCGCAGATGTCCACGCTTATCGAAGACGATCCAACGGGCTTCCGGTTCACCGAAGAGACGTTGGCGCCGTTCCTTGGCGAGCACGAGTACGTTTACGAGGTCTCCCGATGAGGAGGCACATAGAGAGTTTGCCCGCTTCATACTTCGAGGAACGGTACCGGCAGGATATCGACCCCTGGGGATTTCGAACCAGCGCCTACGAGCGGGAGAAATATGACCGCACTCTGTCGGCTCTTACGCGCGCCCATTACGATCGTATCCTCGAAGTTGGCTGCTCGATCGGGGTCCTGACGGCAAGGCTCGCGCAGCGAGGCGGAGAACTGCTGGCGATCGACGCGTCCCGCACGGCGCTGGAAGCTGCGCGAAAGGACGCGCCGCCGAACGTCGCCTTCGAGGAATGTGTGCTGCCGACCGAATTCCCGGACGGCGCCTTCGACCTCATCGTGCTGTCTGAAGTGCTGTACTACTTCAGCCGGGCCGATCTCCTTTCGGTGGCCGAAAACTGCTGCAGGGTCCTCGCTCCCGACGGAGAGATCGTCCTCTGCCACTGGCTGGGCGAGACTGACTATCCGCTGAGGGGAACGGAGGCCAGCGACGCTTTCGCCGACGCCGTCGTCAAGCGAGTTCCGGCTCGCCGGATCCTTCGCGATGAAGTCTACCGCCTGGAGCGGCTGTCCGCGTGATTGCGGCGGCCCTCAGGCTTGCGACGATCATTCTGGCGATCGCGATCTGCCGAGGCAGCTCCGAGGGGCGCAGCGTCCGGTGAACCGTGAGAACAGGACTTCTGCCCGATACGGCTTCCCATGCCTCACGAAGCGTCGCCTCCTCTGCACGGAGGTGACGAACGAAGTCGGAGGGAATGCACAACCGGGCGGACATCGGACCGTCTTCGAGCGCACTCTGCCACGCCCGGCGGAAAAGCGATCGGTACATGGCGCGACGGGCGATCTGCAAGGCGGGCTCAAGATCGTCGTCGCAAGGAGCATTCAAATCGGCGAGCCGGCGTTGCATGGTGTCGGCCGCTCCGCCAGGCGCCCGCCCCAAGATCCGACAGGACGTCTGGACGACGACGTCGAGCGAGTGACGAACCTTGAATCCCGCCTCGTCCAACGCAGCCGTAAGGGCGGCGTCTTCGCCGAGAGCGCGTGCAGGAAGTCCTCCGATGGCCCGATAGGCCGCCACGGCTACGGCCAGGCTCGCGCCCGAAGAGACACGATGGTTCGGCCAGGGATCATGGGCTCGCGGATCACAGCGCGCGATGATTTCCGCGGCAAGGCTGAGGTAAGTATCTTCGAGCCTACCGCGGGACAGGAAATCCCGTCCAAGCGAAACGATCTCGAGCGGTTCTGCATCGATGTAGCCTGCCACGCACTCCACACCGTTCGCCAACTCATGGAGGTTAGACGAAAACCACGCGGGGCCGACGCAGCTATCGGCATCCGTGCTCATAATTACACCGCCCGGGCCGAGCGCATCGAGGCGGTCGGCCGCAAGGTCCATTGCACGCTTCCGCGCCCAGCCGGCGTTGGCCATCTCCGACGGCAATTCCTCCTCTATGACCACCACCCTCTGCGGGACCGAGTCGGCGAAACGTCTGGCGACTCCCGAGGTACCGTCAGTGCAATTGTTGGCGAACACCAGGATCTCGAACGCGTCCGCGGCAAGGGGCGCGCCGAAACGGTCGCGCTGGACGGCCAGCGCAGCGATACACCGCTCGATCCGGTCGGCTTCGTTGCATGCCGGAATGGTGACGATCGCGAAAGGCTCGATGTTCGTATTCATAAGGCGGAGCGTCCTGGCGTAGGTGCGCCTGCTAATCGCCAGGTTCGATGCATGTTCCCTCAGCTGGGCCGCAGCGGCTACTCTATCAAGAGACTGGCGCGAAGGCCTGTCCATGTTCCAGGTCGTATCGCTCTCCAGGTTTTAGAGCGAAGCTTCTTCATCTGCCTTCCGCTGATGTCGGCGTACTTGCTGATGGCCGCAGGCTTGGTCCCGCGATCCGGGCGCAGGCACCCTCACGCCGGATGCGCATCCGTATCACTGTCGATGTCACTGCGCCGGAGCAGATAATCTAGACCGCCGACGCGGTACCAGCGATAGGCATATGCTTCCAGCATCAGGTGGTGCTTGCCCTGGGCATCGGCGCGGTTATGGTCTTCCGTCAGAAGATTGATCAGGTGGTCGCCCTGCTTGCCATCGAGGCCGAGTGCAAATGACACTTCGCGTGGCTGTTCGTCGAGATTATGCACGAACAGCACGGAGTTGTTGCGCCAGTCGTAGCGGATCGCCAGCACGGCAGGGTTGCGCGTGGCGATGATGGTGAAGTCGCCCCAGCCAATTTCGGGGACCTCCTTGCGCATCCGGATCATGCGCTCGGTCCAGTTCAGCATCGAATTGGGATCGCGGCGCTGCTTGGCGACATTGACGTGATTGTAGCCGTAGGGGCCCTTGTCGATCACAGGATTCTTTGACTTCTCGCTCTTGGTGAAGCCGGCACGGGGTTCGTTCGACCATTGCATCGGCGTCCGCGCGCAGTTGCGTTCAGGCAGCGTGAGATCATCACCCATGGCGATCTCGTCGCCATAGCGCAGCACCGGCGTACCCGGCAGCGTGTACATCAGACTGTAAGCAAGCTCGAGCCTGCGTCGGTCGCCGCCGAGCATTGGCGCCAGCCGACGTCGGATGCCGCGATCGTAAAGCTGCATGTCCTTGTCCGGGCCGAATTTCGCGAACACCGTCTGGCGTTGCTCCTCGGTCAGCCGGCCGAGATCGAGCTCGTCATGATTGCGCAGGAACAGGCCCCATTGCGCCGTCGCCGGGCGTGGCTTGGTCACCTTCATCGCCGCAGCCAGTGGGCGCACGTCGCCGGAGGCCAGCGCATAGAACAGGTTCTGGTTGACGTGAAAGTTGAACATCATCTGCATGCGGTCGCCGTCGCTGCCGAAATATTCCATGTCGGTTTCCGGCAGCACATTGGCTTCGGCGAGAATGATGGCGTCGCCCTTGCGCCATTGCAGGAATTCGCGGAAGGCGCGCAGCATGTCGTATTGTTCGGTGGGCTTGTTGACCTTCGGTCCCTTGGTGGCGATCACGAAGGGCACCGCATCCATGCGGAAGCCGGAGACGCCAAGCTGCAGCCAGAACCCCATGATCTTCAGGATCTCGGCCTGCACATAGGGATTGGATGTGTTGAGGTCTGGCTGGAAGTCATAGAACCGGTGGAAGAACCAGGACTTCGAGGTCGTGTCATGCGTCCAGGTCGATTTCTGCACGCCGGGAAACACCATACCCTTGTTGGCATTGGGCGGCTTCTTGTCCGACCACACATACCAGTCGCGATAGCGCGAATCCCTGGCGCTGCGCGCGTCCTTGAACCAGGCGTGCTGGTCCGAGGTGTGATTGACCACAAGGTCGATGATGATGCGGATGCCGCGCTGGTGGCAGCCATGGGTGAATTCGACGAAGTCGCCTAGCGTGCCGTAGCGCGGATCGACGCCGTAGTAGTCGGAGATGTCGTAGCCGTCGTCCTTGCCGGGCGAGGGCTGGAAGGGCATCAGCCAGATCGCGGTGATGCCGAGGCCGTGAATGTAGTCGAGCCGCCGCGTCAGGCCCTTGAAGTCGCCGCAACCGTCGCCATCAGCATCCATAAAACTGCCTACGGAGAGGCAGTAGAAGACGGCGTTCTTGTACCAGAGGTCGTCGATCATGTGGCCCTTTGGTCCGTGGTTGTGTCGCAACCGGGTCGCGTCGATCAGCCGGGACTCACTCGGAATCGTTGGAGCTTGCCGACGGCGCACACGTCCAAAATCGCAACGCCATTTTCAGTCCTGAACCATGAGAGCTCGACGCGAAGGAAAGATCCATCGACTACACGAGCCGCAATTACTTTGGCCGTGCGGATGAAGTCGATTAAACTGCTGGTGCTATCAATGGTTCCCGTCAACACAGCGATCCTTATAAACAGCATGTGCGAATAAAGCGGAGTTGTCGTTTGGTGTCAGTGTCGACTATGACAGAATGCTAGCAACTGGACGGCGCGGAAGTCGACGAGTTTCAGCCCAGCGGCATCCGGGACGTCGCGGCGCGCCGGCAAAGATTGCCGACCGGGCAAAAAAAACCTGGGATGCACGCCGTGCAGCATGGCACCGGCCGTTACCCACAACAGTCCGATCGTGTCGAGGATTCCAATTCGGGAACAAGCGGCAATTTATAATGCCCTTTGCTGACGCTTATTTTATTTCTGGGTTGAGTGAACGAACTCAATGAAACGTCACGAGGATTCCCTATGAAGTGGGTGCCACTGACGCGCAACTTCTGATCAGACGTTTGAAAGGCTATTAAAACGCAGGCTCAACCAATCAAGCGTCGCGAACATCCGATGTGAACTTGTAGAAGGGACCCGACGAATCAACGGTATGTTTCTCGCATCTGATCTGCTCATCCGACCGGAGGAGGAAAGGTTTTTATTACCGATCCATTTTGAGCAGTTCCGGTAGCCGCCGCGCGAAAATGCGGGCGGTTTTTTATGCGCGAGCCCGCGACGATTTCGAACAAGCTAACGGGGACGCAGAACGCGGCGCCCATCAGCACGTGACGCCCTCCCCGCCATCGGATAAAATGGGGATATGCAGGACCATATTTTCGATCTTCTAATGTTGGGCATCTTACTCTTCGGCATAGCGCTGATCCTTCAGACACACCAGGAGCCAAATGACGGCTCGTTCTGATGCGCGAGGGCGACACCCACCGGCCATCGTCTAAAGAGGTAGGAGCCGCGTTTTGATTTGGCGCGATCCGCAGACGTCGCATCGAGTCATAATGAAAGAGGCCGCCAACTGAGGCGGCCGCTCAAATACTACCTACTGCCCAATAAAGCAGTAGGAGGACCAAAACCACGAATGCAGTAATCAGCCCGGCTATGCCTAACGCGAGAAGGACTCGGTAGAGTCTGTCTTCCATTGTGTTGCAATGCCAACTCGCGCCTATTGTTCCGCTTGCCCATCCCGACGCTCATCGAAATCGTCGCCGCCGGACGGCGGCACGCCACAAAGGCGCTGTGATGCCCGCCCGAACTCTCCCGCCATCGCTCTCCCGCCCTGCTCGAGACATGGACATCCGGTACGGCGACGTAGACGTCGGCACCATCGCTCAGCAAGACTGGAATGCGAACCCGGAAAGGTCTGGCATCTGAAAATGGACCTGCGGCTTCTATGGGACTACATCGAGCCTAGGCGTCGCCACCCGCAGTCGGTTCTCCAGTGCATGCCTGAAATACCTGACCGTGACGATGCAAATCGCCGCTCTGGAGAGTTTGCAGAAGGGCTATGGCCAGTTGAGGATCGTAAACGAAGCCCCGGTCGTTGAGCGAACGGCTTCGATCACGACGTGAAAAGCTTCGACTTAACAGTGGGTCCGTCCCCGAGACATTTACCCGGCCCCGTCTTGCCGCCAGACAACGAGCGCGCGCTTATTTCGCGGATTTTCCAGCGGAGGCATACATGACGATGATTGAGCATTACCGGCCGGTTGCTGATGACCGCATTGAATTTCACAATGCGAACGTTGCCAACAGCCGGCTAAGTTACGCGGGAGACCCGTCCTTTATTTTGGCTTTGAAATGATGCAAGACGAACAGACGGACGGCCGAGGTTAAGTTCACCTGAGGCCCGTTGCGGTCGACCAGTCTGACAAGGGCTGCTGGGCTCGTCCCTCGTTCACTGGCAATTTCCTTTAAAGCGCTCCAAAACTCAGGCTCAAGGCTGACGCTCGACTTCGATCCGTCGGCTTTAACGAGTCCCTGCTTTCTCCTTTTCGGCTGAGGCACGCTATTTCACCGTTTTGGTTTGCTGATCGACAGGTGCCTTACCTTCGTTTCTGATGACCGAGACCGCGCCTCCAATGAGACCCAGCAACAAGATGAAGCCGAGCGCGTAGCCGTAAATCGGTCGGATGGATCGTCGCGGACTCTTCAACATAGAGGCTACTTTCAAGGGTCCCCCGGTGTTCGAGGCGCCGCGGCGAGGCAACCAGAAAATTGAACGCCTTACGAAGACACACTCATGCGAGGCATTCTGAGAAATGCGAGAACCAGAAATTGTTCCCATCTAAAAGTGAAGTCGTTCGGGAACAGGTTTTGTTAGTTTGCATTTCTCGGTTGGGGCGTCACGAGAGGAAACGACATGCGAAAACTTCTTATTGCAAGTGCAGCACTGACACTTATTGCAGCGCCGGCGCTCGCCCAGACGACGCCGAGCTCGCCCACTGCACCAACAACGTCGGACCGGACGACCGGCGCAGTTGGCTCGGAACGCGGCAACAACGCCAGCTCTCTCAGCGGTTCGAACGCAGCTGCAGGAAAAGCCGGCGGCGCCAACTCAATGAACAACGTTGACCAAGGCCGCACTAGCGGCGGCGGCGCGGGCGGTGGTGCAGGCGGCGCAGGTGGTGGCGCAGGCGGCGGTGCCGGGGGTGGCGCGGGCGGCGGGAACTAATTGTCCAGCTGGACGGATGTACTCTACTGGACAGCTGGGGCCCCGGAGCAAGTGCCGGGGCCCTTCGCCTGAGCACGCCTATTGGCCATGCTTCAATAACACTTGCCGACATGCTTTCGAAATGCGCGGCCTATTCTGCTGAAGGCAGGAAAGCACTATCATATCCCCGCCCTGAATCGCTTGTGCGCAATAGCGCTTCACGCTGGCACGGCACGCAGCCTGCTCCTCCAGCGTTCCGCTGCTTTGCGCAAGGGCTGTGCCGGAGAATACGATTGCCGCAGCTATTAACAGGATCGAACGTGTCATCAGTAACTCCTATTTGCCCTTGATAACAGCTCTTCGCCTTGCTCTGTTCCTCCACGGCTCACCAATTGGAAACATCATCTGGCTGGCCACTTGGTCGGATCGCACCGCACCATCGAGCGCGATGGGATTGGAACACCATTCGCACGTGCGAGTTGGACGGGCCCCCTGCTCGTGAAGAACATGAAACGTATTGCATCGATGAGCGTCTTCGCTCTCTACTTTCTAAGGAGCCCGCCTGGCAGAAAAGCGGCTGGACTGGCTACGATCCTGCGAGCAAACCTTCGATGCGGACGAGATGCGCAGAGAGCGCCAGCTGTATGGTTCTCTCTGATTGAGAAAAGGCCCGCTTCGGCGGGCTTTTTTTGTTAGCGTATACTTCGTCAGCAATCTGCCTCGCCTGTCGATCGGCCAGCCCGGAACGAATTATTCCGCCGGCTCTTAAAATCCCGGTCCGTGCGTGTGTCAGCGATGAATGCGGAGCCGAGAATGTTCCTGATGGGCCTTGGCGCGCTGCTAGTCCTAGGCGGCGTCTTGTACATGGCACGCGCCGCTATTTGGCGGGGATCGCTTAGCGGCCCAGATTCCTCCCGGCCAGTTCGCGACACTCTGGAGCCACCGCGGCGGGGCATGAGATTCTTGGGGCTCGGAACCAACTGGCCGGGCATTCTCCTAATGGTAATTGGTGCGGTTCTGTTGGTGTCGGGGGCCAGTTTCTAGACCGCAAATGTTCGCTCGGCTTGGCTCGATGCAAACCTTTTCCGATGGATGAACCCGTCTATCACTAGGGCAAGAAGGAGCCGGCGTGGCGCGACCAAGCTGGCGAGGGACCAATGAGTGAGCGAGATGAGATCGATCATCTGATACGTTCTGTGACCGCGGCGAGAAATCTTTTGAAAGACTACATCGGGCCGGGCTCGCGAAGTGCCGTTGATCTAGTCGATCGGCTGATCGACGTGCTCGACGATCGGGACTTCGTTGCCACGCTGGATCGGCTCAATCGGCGCAAAGTGATCCGATTGATCGAATGACGAAAAAGCCGCCCGGGCATGACACCGGCCGGCATCCTGATGGGGCTGCCGGCTCCCCGTCCGGTGCCGCCGCATTCTTGGATAGGCTGATCGAGCTTGGTTAGCGCATCGTTAATGCGCTCGCTCGTGCTGTCGATCCGACCATGGAGCAATCCCCAGATTCCAAAGTGCTAAGAGGACGGCGATCACCAAACACCACTAACATACTGGTATACCGTCCACGGTGGGTTTCAGGCCACTTCCCTGAATAAACCATTCAGGACGCATTCATTAGACTACTTCTAAATCGCTTGTTAGACGCATACGTTTGGCAAGTAGGTGAGAAAATGTCCTTTGACCCGATGGCCGCGGTAGTTGATTGGCTAGATGCCTATCGCTCAGGCGACCTTGAAAGTATTCTCGGCCTTTATGCCGAAGCCGCTACGATCGAATGTGGTTGCGGCGGCGCCACGACGATAAATGGTCGCGAGGCTTTACGTGCATATTGGGAGCAGCGCCTAAAAGATTCTCCGGCCGCGGACTTGGACAATCTCGAACCGGCCCGTGATGGCGTTGCCATTACTTACGTTTGCCACGGCTCAAATATCCGGGCTGACTTTGAATTTGATGCTGCTGGCCAGATCACCTTCCAAAAATGCGGCCCGCCAAATTAGGGCCACTTGACCGCGCAAACGCGCTGAGGGTCATCAGGCTAGTCGAATAAAAAGCCCGGTCACCGGCGCCGAGCAAGAGCGGCTGCAGGCTAATCGCGGGTACCTACCCGACTTCATCATCTGGCGGTTTTTTTTCGCTGCGCCAATCGGTGTTTGCCGTGTCGTCGTAGCCGCTTCTATTACTGTAGAACATCAAGGCCATCAGGCCGCATCCAATAACGAGTGAGAAAACCGTCCCGAGCGCCAAGGCGATCCAACCATGGATCGACATCTCAGCGTCCTCAGCTGACGTCCATGCCATCATCGACCAGACAATTGCGAAGAGCAGCATGGCGAACAGAACGATTAAAACGATGGCCTGACCAAAGTTAATCGTCCGGGATGGATTTTGCTCGCGCATTGCAACCTCCCTGTCGGCACCGTGCCTGTCCGGCTATTAGACACTCCATCGCGACGGATTACAAAAAGCCCGGCCTCCGTTCGACAGCCGGGCAAGTTCCGGAGGCAAACACGACCGGGTCACCCGCTCGTGGGGCTACCCGGACGGTGACGCGCGCGATACCACCCACGCCGATTGCATTGGCTGCTGCTCGAGACAGATCGATGCAACGACCCTTGATAAACGGGCCGCGAGCCGTGATCCGAACTTTTACCGACCGATCATTGGCGTTATCATCGTGACGTGGCTGCCGAAGCGCGTGGTGCGGTGTGCGGCCGCCAGGGCGTAAGTCGAACCGTTCGCCCGAGGCCGTCCCGCGGCCGTGATAGCCATCTCCTACGCCGTATGGCTAGCGATGCAGTTTCCTCCTTGGTCATGGTGAGGTTGAGGGATACGACGCCTTCGAGGAAGTTCTGAGCAGCAGCAGGCCTGACGGAGAGCACGCACAGCCAGGCTGCCGCTAAAAGGCGGGTCATTGAGTTTCCATTTGTGTTGATGCTAGATTTTCCCGGCCGGAGCGATCCCAGGAAGCACACGCGACGGTCGGCCCGCCGCTCAAGGATTCGGCTGAGCGTCGGGCCATTTCATTGGCTGCTATTTGATGGAACGAAATCTATTATTGCCGCTTTTTCCTGCGGTCGGCAGTTGTATGGTGCTGTCGGCCGGGCTCGGCGGCTTCCCCACCCCCAAAACCCAACGCCGCCGAGCCTCCTATGATTGTACTCAGCTGATGTGCCCTGCGCCGCCGGTGACAGGCGATGGCGAAATCCGCTCCGCAAGCCGTGAGAAGCAGCTAACGAATTTCGCCGGTAAGGTTGAGTAGTTAGGTTAAGGAGCGGCTTGTGTTGTGCACATGAACGAAGGGCTTAGCGTCAAAAGTGTCGCGTGACGTTGCCGGACTTGTCGTTCGTACCGGCAACATTTCAATTGCGTGGCACGGGGTCGCTCAATTGCAATATGAGCGGCCCCACTAAGCTAGGCGGATGTTGACCGGAACGTTGTCGATCAGATCTGATTATTTGAGGAGCCGATGGTCGTTCTTCCAAGGTCATACACTCCGGTTTCCGTCGGCCCAGGAAGGATTCCAAGAAGTTTGTTCTTTCCGGCAGCTGGCAGATGATCCCTTAAGCTGTCGCCGGGCTCGGCGGCTCACCATGTCCCTCAACCTCAGGCGGCCGGGCCTTCCATTATATTATTGGGGGCTTGATGAAGCGCCGCCGGAACGAAACCATTTGATCCAATTTTCACGAGCCGGCAGCTTTTGCAGAAGCTGTTGGCCGAGCTGAGCGGCATTCCGCACCGAGTTCAGTGAGGCGGCCGGCGGCGAAATCCCTCCGCCGCCGGGCCGATCCTTCCCGAGGAACGAATTAGTTTGTGCTGACTTTTCACGGAGCCGGAAGCTTTCCTCGGCCCCTCGTCGAACGGCATTCCCATCTCATCTGGGCGATAGGATTCCGGATACTGCGGTACAAAAGCGTCGCCGCTCTCCATTTCGGTTGGGACGCTATGATCCCGAGGAGCGCCGAGACGCATTCGGTTCGGTTGAGCCAGCCCGAGCGTTGCGTGAGCTTGGCCTCGACGTTGAATGAGGGCCCATCCAACGAGCGTTGCGGCCAGAATGAGCGCAGACTTGGCCTGAGGACTTAGCCGGGGATCTCCCAGTTGGCGAAGGCCAAGTCGGCGTCAAACCTTCGGCGACGCGCGAAAGTAGGACCGGTAAAACTCCACGCTAGCCCGCTGAGCGCTTGACATCCCTTGGCGGGCCATTGGCCGCTCGGGATCGATATGCCGCGATAGCCCGATTGGACAACAGAAGACGGCTCGTGATGCCCTCTCGCATCAGTCTGGCTACGTGAAATGTGAGGAACTGGTTAGCCTCACGAACATCTTCCAAGTCTCCCGAGCGCCGCAGAAAATCGAAAGCGATATCGACGGACTCATCAAGAAGCGCAGCGAGCGAGCCAGTAGTCAGGGTCGCCTCCCGTTATGAAATTGCGAGCTCTTTACGCACGGTCGCGGCAGAGTTGCCAACTTTTTCGACAACGCTTTGCAACTCCTCCTTCGTAACCTTGAGGTGCTTGGTCCAGTATCGAACTCTTGCTGCGACCTTGCGGAGTTTTTTTTAAGATCGTCCATAACAGCCTCGATTCGCGTGTTAAACGGCGGACAGCGGCATCAAGTTCCCGCCAAGACCGCTACAGACACATCTGGCGCCAGTCGCGCAGGTTAGCGCTCTGTAAAACGTTACGATCACATAAAGGAGCCGCGCCAACCCAAAGGCCCGCGCGGCGAGTTCGTCTATGCAAGAGTTTGCGTGCATGCAAGGACGTGGGATCAAGAGCTCTAATTGAGCGTTGTTCCAAGCGACTGGTGGTGGGAAAGGTATGCAATTGCGACCCCGCTGCGGACCGGCTGAAGGTCGTCTAATTCCGAAGCCGGGTAGTCGTTGAGACGCCGTTCCCGGTAGGCCCGCAATGCGTCCCGCCTACAAATAATTTTGGTCCCGCTAAAACACCATACGGTTCCCGTCACGTTGCGAGCGTCGCGGGTGCGCCGCGAGCATGTGTCTGCCTTGACGTACTCCCCAATTACAATGGTTGCTTGATTGCCGGAGCAGTCCGGCGAATTTTGCGAGAATACAAGGAGGGAGCCGGTTAGCAGACTTGAACTCGCAGGGACGGCGTTGAGCAGAACGATGCCGCAGCTCGCATTAAGATCAGCAGGCGCCGTGCAATTGCACCAGGCCCTCGCTCTCCGGCTCTGCCACGCGGCCATCAGTGCCTACGCGACCGAGAAGAGACCCCTTGTCATTAGAATTTGCCACTTATTCCCGACTTCTATCGGAACTACCGTGTGTCTTCCTCGTTCACGATGACTACAAAAAATGGAGGAATTGATCATGAAGGCGCGTTTCTTATTTAGCACGGCGGTCGGCTTGGTGTTCGCCACCGCAGCAATTGCTCAGTCGCCAAGCGCGACAGCAACCTCCCCTAGCACACAACAAACGCAGTCCCCGAGCACCTCTTCGCCTACGACTCAGAAGGCGCCCGATACGACCAACGATCGGTCCACGTCCACCTCACCAAGCACATCCACCAGCTCTTCGCAGGCGCAGACGACTGCTCCATCGTCGGCGGCCGGGTCTTCGACATCGCAGCCCCCGCAGGCGCAGACCAACACGCCGCCCGCAACGGCCGGCGGCCAGATGCAGGCTCCGACCAGCGGCGGTACTAACGCTGCAGCGCAGCCAACGACAACGAGTAGTACGGCGCAGTCTCCTTCTAACAACGCGGCGCAAGCTCCCTCGACGAACAACAATGCGCAGTCGCAATCGACCAGCGTCAATGCTTCCGTCAATATCAATGACCAGCAGCGCACGCGTGTTACCCAGTCGATTTCTCGGCTCAACGTGCAGCCTCTTAACAACGTTAATTTTTCCCTGACCGTGGGCACCTCTGTTCCCCGCGACACCCGTCTGCAGACGCTTCCCTCTGAGGTCGTCGAAGTCGTACCGCAATATCGAGGCTACAGCTTCTTTGTGGTGCGCGACGAAATCGTCATCGTCGAACCTTCGACCTTGCAAATCGTAACTGTGCTGCCGCGCTCCGGTGGATCAACGGCCGCCGCGCCTGCACCGGCCCGCTCCAAGGTCTCGTTTACCGACAAGGACCGGGACGTTGTGCGCAAGCACGTCAAGACGAGGACAACCGAGCGCCAAACGACCGGCAGTACGGCCAAGACGGTTATCCGCCGCGGCGAGCGTCTACCGGAAACGGTCGAGATTGAAGAATTTCCCGACGTCGTTTACCGAGAAGCTCCTTCACTGCGCGACTACCGCTACATCCACCGCGAAAATCGCACCTATCTGGTCGACCCCGGAGAGCGCGTGGTGATCGACGAAATTGACTGACACGACTTCACAAAGTGAATCGAGGCGGCCAACGGGCCGCCTCTTTTTCGCAATGTCATTACAAAGGCCGAAACCTCGGGTGCGATGGCTGTCATATGGGGGCTCGCGCACTTTTCCGTATTATATTTTGGCAGGTCCTACTCAGACTTCGTGGCGTGTGCCTTATCGGGCAGTGCAGCCAATTGCTGAAGCGCGACCCGACTGTTCAGCGCCGCAAAAGTCTCGCGCGTACTGAAAAAACTGACGGCTTCGTCAAAATCCTCAGCTTCTACAATTTTTGCTCGCGCGATGGCGAGGTCGGAATCGATCTGGCCACGGCTGCGTGGCTCATCAACCAGCGATCTCAAATGGGCCGCGCACAGATCCATGTCCTTACGCAATTCGTGCAGCGAGCTTGCGCCGTAGATCGGTGCCGCCAAGGCCAACTCTTTTGCGCGAATCAGTACTTTCGGCGGTAGATTCTGTTCGGGAGTTCCGAATAAGCCGGCGTGCTGGCCTGGCTGCAGAGCGCGCGACGACACGATGGCCAGCGGCATCGACAGCCACAGACCTACGATTACCGGCGTCATCCACAGGAATAGCGGTAGCGACACCGCATAAGCGCTAATCGCCATCAGTACACCGAACACGGTCGGTACCGCGTACTTTCTGACCACTTCGCGGATCGGGACGACGCCGTCGTCGCGGCGCTGGACCTGCCAGCCGGCATCCCGACCAAGCAGAATCTCGCCTACCGCCGACGATTGGAAGATCATCATCACTGGCGCGATCAGGCCGGACAGCAAAGTCTCGACGATGATGCCGGACAAAGCAAGAAAGCCGCCGCCGAACCGCGCTCGATTTTCGGCCTGGGTGAGCAGCAAAACGTAGGCAAGCAGTTTTGGTACGATCAGAAGACCCATCGTGCCGGCGAAGACCCAGGCCGCGCGAACCGGATCTTGGGCTGGCCACTGCGGAAACAGCGAAAATCCCTTTGCGAAATATTCCGGACGCACGAACTGGGCCTGCAGCGAGATGAGAATCCCGAGCACCAGAAACATGAGCCACAGCGGCGCAGTTAAATAAGAACCGATGCCGGTCAGGAGATGCAACCGCGAGACCCAATGAAGCCGCGGCGCTGCCAGCACAGCCAGGTGCTGCAGATTGCCCTGACACCATCGGCGGTCGCGCGCTGCAAAATCGAGGAGCGACGGCGGACATTCCTCGAAACTGCCGCCCAGTTTCGGTGCCATGTGGATCGCCCATCCGGCGCGCCGCATGAAAGCTGCTTCAATGAAGTCATGGCTGAGAATATGGCCGCCGAACGGCTTGCGCCCGGGAAGTTCGGGCAGGCTGGCATGTTCTGCAAAGGCGCGCACGCGGATGATGGCGTTGTGTCCCCAGTAATTGCCTTCCGAGCCGTGCCACCAAGCGATTCCGGAGGCGATTACCGGGCCGTAAAGCCTGCCAGCGAATTGCTGCATCCGTGCGAATAGCGACCGCGCATTGACAACGATAGGCAGCGTCTGGATCAGACCGACGCCGGGATGCTGCTCCATGCCGGCGACCAGGCGCACGATCGTGTCACCAGTCATGAGGCTGTCGGCGTCCAGGATGATCATGTGATCATACCCAGCGCCGAACCGCTTGACCCAATCCTCAATATTTCCCGATTTGCGCGCGGTGTTGCGCATCCTATGGCGATAAAAGATGCGATCGCTGGCAGTCTCGCGGCGCAGTTTCAAAATGGCTTTTTCCTCGGCCACCCAGATTGCAGGGTCAGTGCTGTCACTCAGCACGTACCAGTCGAACTGCGCGGCGTAACCGGTCTCCGATATAGATTCCCACATCGCCCGCAACCGCGCCGTGATCTGATGGGGATCTTCGTTATAGGTCGGTAACAGCATCGCGTTGCGGCTTGAGATCATCGCAAGTGGCGTAAGCGGTTCTATGGCGAGCGGATCCCGTGCGCGCATCAACAGTAGGACGAAGCCGGCCAGTGCCGACATGAACGAGAACGCGACCCAGGCGAACAGCAGTACGAAGAGCGCCAGTACCATGCCTTCGAGGATGGTCACGCCGCCGACCTTCAGCACCTCGAACATCTCGTAGCCGCCGGCCGCGGTCAGGGCCACGGTGCCGAGGAGGATGTAAGCGCGCCGCAGAACAGTCGGCATGGGCCTGAACTGCGCGCGTCGTTGGGAGGAAGCTGGCCCTGCGAGCCCATCCGATATCATCGTCAACGGCATCTCTGGCGGTAGAAACCTCTCGCCCGCGCCGGCCGGCAACGTAGCCGCAGGCACGGTAACCAACGGCATTTGTTTCTTCACATTCATGGTGTCCATCGATAGACCCAAACTTCGGAGATCGCCTGATCGTCCTGCATCAAAGAAGCGCGCAATTCGACCGGCGCCTTACTCTTGACCGGCATCTCGAAACTCAGGCGCCAGCCGCCGTTTTGCGGATTCCGCTGTGTTACGATATTGCGGATTTCAGCCTTTTCGGCCGTGACAACACCTTTGATCTTGGTGGGATCGATGGATTTGAGCTTGTCGCCAATCAGATCGAGCACAAATAGCTTGGTATCGTCCCCGCGCGCACCGATGCCGCTGCGTGAAAAGATCGCCAGCGCCGACGGCTTCGGTTGATCGGGCCCCCAATGCAGGCGGTAGGTAAACGCGAGCTCGCCCTTTGCTGGAAGCGGGTTTTTCGGACGCCAAAAGGTACCGATATTGTCGTGAATCTCTTCCTTGGTTGGAATTTCCAGCAGTTGCACCGATCCCTCGCCCCAATCGCCAATCGGCTCCACCCAGAGACTGGGGCGCCGTTCGAAACTTGATTCGAGATCCTGGTAGTCGGAGAAGTCCTTCTGCCGTTGCATCAGTCCAAAGCCGCGCGGATTTCGGTCTCCGAAAGAGCTGATCTGCAGATCGCGCGGGTTATGCAGGGGTCGCCAGAGCTGCTCGCCTCGCCCGTTGAAAATTGCCAGACCGTCGGAATCGTGCACGGCAGGGCGGAAATCGTCCACTTCCTTACGGTCGTTCGGACCGAAGAAGAACATGCTCGTGATCGCCGCGAGGCCAGTGTTTTTTATTTCCACCCGCGGGTAAATGACCATTTCTACATCGAAAATGGTCGTATCGCCTGGCCGGATGGTGAACCGATAGGCGGCCGCGGCACTTTCACTGTCGAGCAACGCATGCACTACGATCGAGTTGGCGTTGGACGCCGGCTTCTCGATCCAGAAGGACTTGAACTGTGGGAATTCCTCGCCGGCCGCCTCGCCGGTGTTGATGGACAGGCCCCGCGCGGACAAGCCGTATACTTGGCCTTTGGCCACCGCGCGGAAATAGCTGGCGCCGAGAAAAACGCAGACCTCGTCATAGTAATCGGGCTTGTTGATCGGGGCATGCAGCCGGAAGCCGCCGAAGCCTAAGTCGGCGCCGGCCGGCGGGGGCGGCGTAGCGCCAAAGGAGAAATGCTCAGGTTGATAAGGGACTTGGGTCGCCTGGCCATTGGCCACTTCATAGATATCGACGCGATTGGTGTAGAACGAGCCACGATGAAAGAACTGCACCTCGAAGGGCAGCTTCTCGCCGCGCCACAAAGCCTTCTCCGGATTAAAGCGCAGCGCGCGGTATCGGTCGTAGTCCAGATCCTTGAGGGAGTCTGGCAGCTTGTTGTCTGGCGCCTTGAACGCCTTGGCGGCGGCTTCCCGCGCCATTTGCCGCACCACGGCGGCGTCGAACGGCACAGGCCCGGGAGCTGCGCGGGCGCTGCGCGGGATAATCGTCATCAATGGCAAAGCGGCCGAAGCGCCGAGAAGTTGTCTGCGGTTCAAGGTGTCTCCAAACGCCAGAGTGATAGGCAATAACACGCGCTGCACCATCGAGTTCCGCGAGCTGGAACATTCAGCGCTCTGCGCTTGCCTTGATTGCCGGTGTTTCCCGACTCTAGCTCACTAAACGCTGGCGTTTCCCAACCCGCGCTCGGCCGGTGTCAAATGCCAGTCGACGGCGCGCGAACTGACCATAGAACGAGTAAAAATAGCGCTGTCCGGTTGTCGATAGACGTTGAATCACTCGGTCCACGCCGTGCGACGGCGCTAAGTCACCATTCAATGCGGCAGCCAATACGCCCCCTGCCGGATGACTCACGAAAACCCTCAAGATCAGCTTTCAACGACGGACGCAGCGCTTCGACGATGCTGCATTGATCCGCATTAGTGCTGCCAATTTATCCCGCCGGTTGTTCATAATTCCCCGTCGCGTAGCCCGGTTTCTCGCTCGGCCGCCTGACACGCCACACCACTCCGCCCTGACTGCTGAGCTTGACCTCCGGTGAAAAAAATGGCCCGCCGAAGCGGGCCATCGTTGTTATCGGGAACGACCGTACAATTCTCGCTCCTTGCGCACCTGCCCCGCATCGTAGGGCGGGCTTGCCGGGTCATACCCGCTCCAGCCCGACTTCTCCCAGGCCACACGGCGATCATTGAGATTGACTGACGATGGGCTCATCAGCGCCTCGAGGCGCGCGCGATCGGCCTCGCTGACCTTTGCCGAGACCAACGTGCCGCCGCGGCGAACGCCTTCCGCGTAAAGCGGTGCATCTTCCTTGGAGACGCCAGCCTCGGTCAGAGCACCAACAATGCCGCCGGTTGCTGCTCCGGCGGCAGCGCCGACTGCCGTGGCGGCAAGCCATCCTGCCGCGACAACTGGTCCAAGGCCAGGAATTGCAAGCAGCCCTAGTCCGGCTAGAAGGCCCGCAGCGCCGCCGATCCCTGCACCGATTCCCGCACCGGTGCCGGCTGCTTCGGCGCGATCATCGACGCCATCACCGTCGCGGTCCTTCTTGCCGTCGAACCAGCCCTCGGAGTTGTTGGCCACGATACTGATGTCCCCATGAGGAACGCCGGCGGCCTCAAGGCTTCCGACAGCTTTCTGCGCTTCCGTATACGAGTCGTACAAACGTGAAATGGTCACGGTCATGAGATTACCTTCCGGTTACTTTGCTGCGTTGACGTTGCCCTGGAAATCGACGCTGATCGCACTGGTCGAGCCACCCTTGGTCGCTTTGCCGCGCCATACGCCGTTGTCGTCTTTTTTCAGTTCGGTGACGTTCGTGTAGCCAGCCTTTTCGATGGCACTCTTGGCCTGCCCCTCGGTGAAGGAGTTGCGTCCGGCGACCGGCGCATTGGAGTTCTTCTGCTCGCTGTTGACGGCATTGTTGCCCGGACGATCTTTTGCCGCCGGGCTCTGGGCATGGGCTACTCCCGAGATCAGGAGAGCGGCGACACAGATAGTCGAAACGCGTTTCATAGGTCCCTCATAGGTTGGTGTTTGGGATCCTCCAACAAGCTGTTAGCTGACGCGTTCCATTGATTGCCGAAAAAAGGCCTGGACCTACGATAGCGGCGCGACATCCCTTGCTTATGCCATTCTTTCCCGTAACGGCGGATCATATGGCCGGCTTGCGTGCCTGTGTTTGACCCACCGCCACACCATGATCGGGAACTTTCGGCAATTGCGCGGATTGATTGACGCGTTTGCGTCTCGCAAATTTTGCAATTGGAGGATACACCATGAAAACACTTTATCTCGCCGGAACGCTAGCTGCTTTCGCTTGTACCTCGGCCTTCGCTCAAACGACGACGGTTTCCAGCGACTACTACGTGGTGCGCGATGCCACCACCAAGAAGTGCACGATCGTTGATAAGAAGCCAACGACCACGACAACGACGATTGTCGACAACGGAACGTTCAAGACCAGAACGGAAGCCGAAACCGGCATGAAGACCATGAAGGTCTGCACAGAGAACTGACGCGCGTCAGCACCCGTCACTTCGATCGGTGACGGGTGCTTGTGCCGACCGGTCACGGTATCGCGGTTCCGATTAGCGAGAGTCGACGCGACTAATCGCAAGGATGCGCAATCGCATGTCCAGCGCTCCACGACGTCTCGCGCTTGCAGCACATGTCGGCGCGGCTCGAGCCTTAGCGAATGGCAGTGCCAGCCTTCGCGCGTAGCGGAAAGCGGGACACGCATGAATCGATCACTCAATGGGTCCCGTTGCCGAATGCTAATCGAGTGGGCATCACGCCTCTGTTGCAATTTCAGGAGCACATCGATCGATTAAGGGAACCTCCGTCCGCGTGACACATCCCTCGCAGCGAGCGCCAACGCTAAGCGTCGTTCTAAGTTAAGCCTGCGATCTTCTATTGGCGGCTTGAAAATATTATCGCGAGCGACCACGCCTCGATGCTCGTCGGCTTGGATTGCATCGATGTTGCAATCTTCGAACGTGCAGTACGTGAAAGCGACGCTGGTGGTCCCCTCATCGAGCAGTATCTGGCATTTGACGAACTCACAGCAGTCGTATCTCAGGAAAACGGGACGCCCGCGGAAATCCAGTACCCTTCCCTGAAATCTCGTTTGGTAGATGACGTGTTCGTCCGCACCATTGTCTGTGTTCATTTCGCGCCTAGGATTTCTGTTTATAGTTCGGTCATGCATTAGTCGGCTATCGATCCCACTATTTTCTAACGTCAGAAAATCTGACCTTCCACCAGCTCATAGCGGTCAATCCCGGCATGGAGCGTCAGCCGCCTCGGCGATGTCGACAAACAATTCCTCCGACGCCGGATGCGCGTCCAAATCCCCGCGCTCTATATGCAGCTGTCTTCCTCCTCGGCAGCAATCGAGATACCAGGATTTCCCGCTCGTCTATTTCCGCCAGGGCTCATAATAGTCAGCACCACGCTTTCTGAATCACATCCAATAGTTATGATAGGTCATATAAGTCAATGTACTAACGGGTACAAACGTGGCGCGCGGTCCTCGATCACTCGGTTAGAAGCCGTTTCCCCGCCTTCCACACGGCGATGGAAAATGTCGGGATAAAGCGGCAATTCGACGGAACGACCTTAAGCGTTGGCAGTTTTCACTCCGCCAACACACCAGGAGGACGATCATGAAATTCATTTCCACGGCTGCCATTGCAATCGCTTCGCTGGCCTACTTCTCGCCTGCCCTCGCTCAGAATGGAGCGGCGGGCGGAGCCGTCGGCGGCGCAATCGTCGGTGGCGCCGTCGGCGGCCCTGTCGGTGCCGCCGTTGGCGCTGCCGCCGGCGCCACGGCAGGCGGCATTTCCGAGGCCAACCGTCCCCGCTTCCACAGCTACGTCACCGAGCGTCGTCACCCGTCATACCGGTATGACCGCGAGCTACGCGTCGGTGCCGTATTGCCCGACAGCGGCGTCACCTATTATGAAGTTCCGCGAGAGTACGGTTCCACTGCCTATCGCTACACGGTGGTCAACGATCGGACCGTACTGGTCGACCCGGGCACCCATCGTATTGTCGAAGTGATCGACTAAGCGCGCTTTTCGAGGCGGGCCGAAAGGGCCGCCTCGACCAGTTCGACGCGTCTTTGTGGGAGGATCATCTTGCCCATATTTCAATATTTCGTGTGGGTCGGCGCCGTACTGCTGGGAGTTCTATTTGCCATCGGCGAAAGCGACAGCTCTCCGACAAAAAGCTCCTCCGCAAAGGGCTGGAGGCCCACCGATTCACTGCGCAGCATGGCGCATCATCGTCAGCCGGAAGACCCGCCACGTGCCCGGGACGCGGCGTTTCGCATCGTCAAATAATAGATCGGAGGCCCCAAGCCCTGTCTATTCAACGTGCCGTTCCTAGAGACTTAAGCAGGTCGTTGCTTTGTTCAGGAGTTGCTAGAGGTGGATGACTTCCAGCTAATGACGATCATAGCCGAGGCTATTAGCACTTGTGCTATCGAGAACCGCAACGGAGAAAAATTGCCGATAACGAGCGAGCAAGCGACCTGCGTTGCAAAGGTAGTGATCACGGCTCTCTCGCTGGCCGGTTTTGAGATCACGCCGATGGCAAAGACGGCCGGTCCAACCTAATCCGGCGCTGCCAGCGGTAGGCTACACCGGATTGTTGTCCATCCGTCGGCACGGATGTAGTCAAACTTTCCTTCTAAGGCGCGGAGGCGCTCCTGCATCCCCGTCAGGCCCCGGCCGAATTTCGGCTCTAGGGGCGCCCTCGCACCATTATCGGCAACCTCGACCAGAATAGCTTCGTTCGTCACCTCGGTCTTCACGCTCATCTTAGACGCACCGGCATGTTTCAGGACGTTGGTGATGCCTTCCTGCAGCAAACGGTATACGGTCTGAGCGACCACACTGTCCGCCGTGACGATCCGGGGATCGATCTCGAATGTCACGGCCATTTCAGGCACCTGCGTGTGTACGTCACGCAAAAGCTTTTGGATGCTAGCATCGAGACCCAGCTCTTCGATGAGCATTGGTCGCAGCCGCTCAAGAATGCGGCGGTTGGCGATTTGCAAAGCCTCTACCGCCTGCAGCACGCGCTCCTCTCCCATAGACCGGTTGGTGCCGCTGCCGCGGTCGTCGATCATAGCAGTAACGTTAGCCCGGATAGCAAACAGAAGTGGACCAAGTTCATCGTGCAACTCACGCGAGATGTCACGTCGCTCCTCATCTTGGATGGAGATCATCTTTCGTAATAGACTTCGGTTCTCTGAACTGAGGCGACCGAGAGTCAAAGCAAGCTCGTTCACGGACAAGCAGCTTTCCCGAACTTCAGGGGGGCCGGAACAATCGACTTTCTTCGAGAAGTCACCAGTGCGGAGCCGTGCCAGCCCCTCAGCGAGATCGCGTAAGGGCTGCAGCGCTGCGCCAATCGTCACAAACGACAAGAGGCCGGCAAGCAATGCCATGCCGACGAGTGACCCGAGAAGCGAGAGAAAGCCGATCCATTTCTCGTAGATCTGCGCAGAGAGATCTGGTTCGAAAATAAGATCGCCGACCCGGCGACCTTGGACCAGGACGGGAATATGCTGCGCAAGGTCAGGCACGAACAGCGCTTTCACGAACCATTCCGGGACCCTGCCGGACGTCTTGCCCTGCTCCGGTGCATGCACCTCGCCATCACGGCGAAACCGGATCGCATCCGCAGGTGTCGAACCGAGCTGATCGACGAACGCCGCGAGGATTGCGTCGGGTCTTGTGGAGGCCGCGAGAGCGGCGTTCAAACCCGCCGCGACGGTGATCGCCGACCGCGCCGATGGCTCGTTTTCCTCCAAAATTTGATCCGAGGAGAAAATCCATAGCAAAGCGAGGCCGGCAATCAGGGCGCTCAGAAACATGCCGCCCAGCAGCACGCAAATGCGTGCACGCAGCGACAAAGTCGTCCACATTGGAATCATTAAATTGGTCAACCCGGCACCATTCCTCTGGTCAAAGCGTTGAAATCCAATATGCATAGCATAATTGCGAGATTGTCCCGCCGATGGCACAGCCTGTGAAGCTCCTGATTGTCGATGACCACCCCGTCGTGGTGTCGGGCTGCCGTTCGCTGTTTGCGTCGGACCCTACAATATCCATCGATGAGGCGGTCGATGAGAAATCGGGGCACCGCGCCTATCTATCTAAACGACCCGACGTGACGATCATCGACATCAATCTGCCGGATCTTTCCGGCTTCGAGTTGATGCGTCGTATCCGCAAGGATGATCCCGACGCGCGTATTATCATGTTCAGCATGAATGACGATCCAGCCTTTGTAGTCCGAGCCATCGAGCTCGGTGCCCAAGGCTATGTCTCTAAGGGCGACGATCCGCGCCTGCTCATCAAGGCAGTACGCAAAGTGGCCGCGGGTGAGAACTTCATTTCTCCGCATCTCGCCAAGACAGTAACGTTCTCAGGCGCTGCTATCCGGGCAAATCCGGCCACCAGCATGTCGGCCCGGGAACTGGAAATTCTTCGGCTCCTCGGCCGGGGCGACAAGATCGTTGAGGTCGCCGACGCGCTCGGCATCTCCTACAAGACGGTAGCAAATACCACGTCCCTACTGAAGCAGAAGCTGGGCGCACGGAACCACTCCGATCTTATCCGTATAGCCGTCGAGATGGGCTTAAATTAGAGTTCTTCACGATCAAGTCTTGGCCGCTTCTTTCGGCACAGCTCCCATCAGCCGCAGGCTTAAAGCCTAAGGACGTGGATCGACAAGTGGCTAGCGTTCCTATGACATGGGAGAAAGTGCCGCCACAGTCTTAGGGAGGCGCGACGCCTGTCGCCGGATCCGCGCGAAATTGCGGAAACGCTGCTGCATTGCGTGCGTGGGCGCAGCGCAACAACAGCGCCAGGCGCGGAACGAGTGGCGGACGCTTAATCGCGTCCGCCGGACTTATCACCAATGATGACGATGACCGCGGCCGCGGCTCCAGCCGTAATGATGCCCGCGCCCGCGGGACCAGCCGTAATGATGTCCGCGTCCACCACGATGCATGTGGCCATGACCATGACCGTGGCCGCCCTTTATCTCGATCGCATCGCCCGAAGCTGTCATCGGCGCTAGCGGCATAGCGGCCACGGCCGCTCCACTTCCCGCCGTCAGCAAAAGGGCCGCGACCCCGGCGATTATCATCCGTTTCATATTGCTCTCCTTTGACCGCACCATGCGGCCGTTGACACAAATTCCCGGGCTGCGATGGGTTCCTGAGCTCGGCGTTACGAAGACAACAGCTGGCATCAGCGCATCTTTTTGGAATATGGCGCCGCCCGTATTGCTTCTTTTACCCGGAATCGTCATCCAAGAACGGAACCAAGAAACTGCTTTCGCTGCTGTTGCGCAAGACCGAATGAGCGGTCTCGACAGTGGAGGTCATAAAATGAATAGGAGATTGATGGGATCGGCTGCGGCCATTGCCTTGATTGCCACGACTGCTTTCGCTCTGGCGCAGGGCGGCGGCGCGAGCGGATCAAAGGGCGGCGATGCACCTGCCGCATCAGCACCGCGGGCCGGCGAGGCTCCTTCGACCAACATGCCCGCTGCAAAGGGGACGGCAAGTGACGGCAAGTCGATGACCGATTCCAGGTCTGCACCTGATGCCAAGGCCGCCTCCGACCAGAAAGCCGCGCCTACCAAACCAGCAACGACCGCCCAGGATAAGCCTGCCGTCGCTCCGTCGGATAAAGCCGGGACCTCTGCGCAAGAGCGCACCGACACAAAGGGCGCGAAGTCCGCGACGGACACCAAGTCGACAACTGATACCAAGGCTGCCACTGACGCTAAGACCGGCGACGGCAAGGCCGGCTCCGCGTCTACGACGGGCAATGCCGCGACGTCTGCAACCGTTGCCCTTCCTGCTGAAAAGCGCACGCAGATCACTAGTGCGATCCGGCAAGAAAAGGTCGAGGAAGTTCGCAATGTGAACTTCAACATCTCAGTAGGCGTGACGGTACCGTCTACAGTGCGCGTGCACCCGCTCCCAACGCGAGTGATCGAAATCTATCCAGAATGGCGCGGATACGACTTCATTCTGGTCAATGGTCGTTACGTTATCCTTCGACCGCAGACGCATGAGATCGTCTACATCATCGAAGGTTAGGCCCGGCGCCGCCTTGTGGCGCTAGACACTCGTTCCTCGTTCACTCTACTGCCCCGGGTCCACATCCGCGGGCAGTTTTTTTTGGCCTTGTGCGGATCAATGCAGCTACAGCGGAACGATTGCCACTTTATCCCGTTGGCGTCTCGGTTGAACAAGGGAGCTTGAAGATGAAGTTATCAACTTACGCATTTGCCGCTGCCGTCGTGGCGACCATAACTACCCCGACCTTTGCAAGTGCGCAGGACGTGCGCGTTCGCATCGGCGAGGATCACGGAATGTCCCGCGACTATGACCGCGGCTACCGCGGCCCTCGCGCGGAATATCGCCGCGATCATGGATGGCACCGCGGCTGGCGCAATCGCGACCGGGTGGTAGTGATTAAGCAGCGCCGTCATCGTTGGGATTGATCCTAGGAAGTGGCCCGCATGGGCCACCTCCTCCTTTTCTGACAAGGTTATCCGCATGACTTTTCTAAAGACATTCGATCGACGTGCAGCTGGCTTAATAATTTTCGCTGGTTCCATCACGTTAGCATTTGCGACCCAGGGCTCCGCGGTGCCTAATGCCCCCGCAGGAGCTTCTGACGCGCTAATCGCATTAGGCAGAGCGCCTATGGACCAAGACGCCGCACGGGTTTCGCAAACTGCTGCCGATAGCGTGTGCGAAAAGCAAAACTGGCCATACTACTCCGAAGAATGCCTGCGCGGCGAAGGCGGCGGATCCGCTCCGCGTCAAGTTCACCTACAACCGGCTGCTGTCGAGCCGGCGAAGCCGACACCTATCCTCGCCTCTACAAACACCGCCGAGCGCAAGCCAACTGAGTTCCGCCAAGTCACAGAAACGCCCCGCCGGCGTAAGATGCGCCAGACGCCGCACTATGCAAGCCGGCGCATTTCAAGGCCACAAGTGATGCAACGTGAGGATTCCGAGCAACTACCCTTGACCTGGTGAGCTTGCTACAGCGTTTGCGCGTAATGATTGTTGGGCTATTGAGCGTCACGTTATCCATGGGTGCCAAGAAATGTCGCGCCTGGCGTGCCCGAGCGCTCGAGCAATAAATTACCATCGCCTTGAATTTGCACGGCATGTTGTGGAAGGTCGCACCGGCAAATGGATTCAATAGTGTCAAACAACGAACGTCGCAGCGGATTTTCCCGCTTTTTTGGAGACCTTGCTAACAAGACTTCTCAACTCGCGGGTCGAGCCACGACGTTCATCGTCGCAGCCGCCGTCGTGATCATCTGGGCCGTGACCGGTCCTCTGTTCGGTTACTCGGACACGTGGCAGCTTGTCATCAACACGGGGACGACGATTGTGACGTTCTTGATGGTCTTTCTCATCCAGAACTCTCAGAACCGAGACAGCGCCGCCATTCAGGTGAAGCTAGACGAACTCATCCGAACGAGTGCCGCTCATAACTCATTCGTCGGCATCGAGCATCTGACCGACGAGGAATTAGAGGATATCCGGACCAAGTGCGAGGCACGCGCTGCTGCCGAGAAGGTCGGTGAAAGGACTGTGCAACGCATGGGCGAGAAAGCTCGCGAAGCCGCGGACGCCGCCGGGTCCTGATGGACGGATGATGCGGGTTCCGTCCTGGCTTCGCAATCCCCCTCATCGTAACTTTCGTCGTCGGCATGTCCATGCGCCGGCTCAGGACTAGACGACGCTCGGCATCCTGCCGACCCGTTCACGGGCCGGGGTGTCAAGTTCGCCGCAACCTACAACGAAGCAAGTTGGTCAATCCGCATCGGCTAGCCTCCGAACACGAACCGCAGGACTGTCACGATGGTCGCGGAAATGAGGAATGAAATCGCGAGCAGTGTCCAATTCGGCCTTGTGCTTCCTTGAGCCCATCCAGCGAGCATTTTCATGCCCGTCAACATTCGTCTTGGGGAAGCCGGCGCAGGTGCGCTATGCCGAAGCTGGCGAGTTCTTCGGTATCGCTTTCTCGCGTTTCACCACTCCTGTGCAGATAGCGCTCCAGCAGGCAGCGGCGGCTGTCCTGTGTATCGACGTCGGGATGCGCCGCCCTGTACACCGTCCATGCTGTCTCTGCCGCCCTTCTCACCGCCACTTCGTCAACCATTCTCGCTCCGGCGATTGCTTACAGTCGGTGCCAACTCAGCACGACGGCGAAAGTTGCCAGTTCTTCCCGAAACGTCGGCCATAGCGGAGAAGCGCGCGGTGTGTCGCCGTAAATTGACGTTCAATAGATCAGTACATTTTTGTCCCGCAGCCCGGACTGGGCATCCATTTGAAAGATGGTAGCTCATCGTTTTGCTCCTCGACGGCCCGGAAGCGCCGCCGTGGTGCTGGAGGCTAAGGACCGCCGCGAACGATCAATCAAGGAGCTAGCAGGCCTATTCGCCGTTTGGACGCGAGGTCGTTTTTACCGCCCGAAGGCCATCCCGACGGGCGCCTTCGGCCACAATCATCTTTTTCCCGGTTGGGGAATACGTTGGAGGCCGAGAAGACACAAGCGAGCGATGAGGATGCGCCGCAGCCCCTGGCGGCAGGTAGAGCCACCGTCACTTAAGGCCGCGAGCCTCAACGCGTCGGGAACAATAAGCAATATTCGAGAGTTTGAAAACGCAGGGCAAAAAAGTCGATTCATGCAGCAGACGGCCGAGCGATGCTTTTGAATACAGCGGTGAGGACTGCAGGCTCTGACGGTAACAAAACGAGGAGAAGAACGATGAATGGTTTGATTTATCTGGTGGGATTAATCGTCGTCATCTTGGCCGTGTTGTCATTCTTCGGGTTGCGCTGAGATGGTTGAATCGATTGAACCTGGCGCAGCTTCCGTTGAAGTCCCCTCAAGGTATTTGAGCTGGACGCCCGTAATCCTCGGTGCCCTCATAGCGACCGCGCTTTCGTCAATTCTGCTGGCCTTTGGCGTAACGATCGGACTTGGCGTTTCATCGACGGCTCCGACTTGGCGGGACGCCTCCGCTGCGCTTTGGATATTGTCGGGACTTTATCTCATTCTCCAAGCCGCGCTGAGTTTCGGAGTGGGAGGCTATATTGCAGGGCGGACAAATGTCGGTCTGGCTGCTTTGGATACCGCCGAAATTGAACAGCGCGATGGTCTACATGGACTCGCTGCGTGGGCGCTTGCCGTTGTTCTCGGCGTAGCGCTTGCGGCCTTCATTGGAAGCGCGACACTAACGCGGCCGAACAGTAACTCATCGTCAGCACGCACCAGCGCTGCGGAGCCTTTGCTAAGCTACGAGATCGACCGCCTGTTCAGGCCCTTGCGTCGCGCCGCAAACGTAGACCTTCTGCAGGAACGTGCGGAGGCGGGAAGAATTCTCTTGACCTCGTCGAGCCACTCGGGAATGAGCAGCGAGGATCGATCTTATCTTGCTCAACTCGTTGCCGCGAACACCGGTCTCGCCGGCGCAGAGGCGGAAAAACGGGTCGATGCCGCGATTGCAACCTCTCAAGCGTCGATAGCCAAATCTCGACGGAGTTCAGTGATCCTGGCCTTCTCCGTCGCGGCGGCCATATTGCTGGGCGCGGTGATCGCGGTGGCCGCCGGCAGCGTCGGCGGCAGCCACCGCGACGGTGCAGCGATGCCGCATTGGATGGGTGCTCGCGGATCTGGAGCTGCCTATCGACGTGAGGTCGCGTGAGTTAGGTGGAACGTAGTAGATCGAATTGAATGCGCCGATCTTCTCGCTAACCTTGGCTGCCGCAAGTCTTGTACTGAACAGCGGCTAAGGCGGACGACGGGGGCTTTAGATTTCGCTTGGATTTATTAGGCCAAGCCGTTCGATGGCGCGTATGACGCCTGTGGGCGAAACCTGAAGCAAGCCGTCTACGCGAGCCACATGCGGGCTGGAGGTCACACACAGCAAGGCCCTCAACCTCACAATGGCCTTGCGCCAAGACCGGCCGTTTCGCCGGTCGGGTGTTGTAAGACGACGAGTTGCCTTTCGTTGCCGCGTGGATTCGCCACTGCTGACGGGCGCGATCTGGTGAACCCTCTAATCGAGTAATTCTTGCTTAGACGCGGCTCAACTCATTATTTCGTTGCCTGCGCGCGAGCTTCGCGGCGCTGAAGGTGAACTACATCAATGCCGGGGATTGGCTAGAGGTTAATTAACTCCAGCGCAGAACGCCTTGACTTAAAAATGATTTCTGCCGTATGGGCCCCTCCCGCGGACCACGATCTTTGGACCATTACTGATGTTGTGACGGCAAAGGCACCTCCTCGGTTGTTAGTAGCTAGCGTTGTTCATATGGAAATCTTTCATTTTGCGGAGCCCTTCAAGAAGGATCACAAAGTTACTGCGGCACTGGCCGGAAGATCCACTCGCGCCACACGGTCAGTAGTGCTGCCATAATGACAGGCCCTAGGAATAAGCCGAACAGGCCAAACGCAGCAATACCTCCGAAGATACCAACAAATGCTAGAAGAAAGGGAAGTCGCGCCGAACCACCGACCAGAGTGGGCCATACGAAGTGATCGCCAGCAAGCATAACGATCGCACCCCATAGAAACACCCCAGCGGCCGCAAACCCACTGCCTTCCCCGGAGAGCAAAACTAATGCCGCCGCGGTGAAAGCCAACCAGGCTCCGAACGGTAACATCGCGAATGCTATGGTTATTATAGTAAACATCACGGGGGTCGGTACGCCGGCGACCAAGAATCCGATACCAATAAGCAATCCTTCGCCCACAGCGACGAGAATTGTACCGTTGACCGTGCCGCGCGTCGCTTCGACCATTTTCTCGACGAGTCCCTCTCCTGGATCGCCGATAAGGCGGTCGCACGTCTCGAGGAAACGGCTCGTGACAGCGCGACCATTACGGAGGAGGAAATACAAGGTCAGAAGCGAGAACAGCAACAGAAAAAGACGATGAAGCAGCTGTGAGCCGAATGTTTTAAACAACTCCGACGCATTATCCGCGTTAACAGTTTGAAGCCATGCCGCTGCAGCTTTTGGATCCGAGAGGTTGGCGCGCCACCAAGTTTGCAGAGTTTCCGCAACGAGCGGTAGACGCGCGACCCAATCCGGCACCTCAACACCGCTCTCGCGGGCTTGCTTTAGCCACCTCACAAGAACGTCGCCTTGCTGCGCGATTTGGTAGATGGCAAGTGACAGCGGGGTGAACAGCACCAAAGCCACGATTGCGGTGAAGATGAACGCTGCCAGACTTGAATGACCTGACGAAAAGCGCGCCGCAAACTTAAGATACAGCGGCCACAGGGCAACTGCGAGAATGGTGGCCCATATCAGGGCCGGCAGAAAAGCTGAGGCGGTCCATGTCCCGAGGCCGAAAAGGACCAGGGCAAGCACGACCCGGGAGTTCCTACGCGCGTCAGCTCCTAAAGGTAGCGGCTTTCGCTCTGCTTTGGGTGACGCTTGTTCGATGTGCACCATCCGTCGCTTGCGCAACGCTTCCGTTCCGGCCTTTTCTACCATCCATCACGCCCCCGTTTATCGGGGAAGAACAAAAAAGACTGTCGTTCAGTTCCAATCGGGAAAATGTTGCAATGCCATGAACGAGCACCGGATTTCGATTCTGAGGGGCGGACGTTCGAATCGCTCCGAGGCCAACATGAATTGCCCAGCAAAATTCAGCTACTTCGCTCGGTATCGGCTTCGTTCTTTTGCAGATTTACGTGCTGCATCTCGTATCTGCTAAACCCCTTCGATTCGGGCTTTCCCTTTTAGTCACGATGAGTGCACGCAATACGGTATTAGCGAATCGCTCTATGCGCGGTAACGCCGTCGATGCGGCAAAATGCTGTGACGACACCTCCTGAAAACCAATCCATCCTGAGGTTCGCCGAACGGCCCGATGCCCCCCAAGGCTAGGGTTCGAGCGCGTGGCGGGGCCGTCTTCGTGGTTGTCGACGGTCCCGCTGTTCGTGCGCGGCCGCTATCGTCTCGTCAGCAAAATAGAACTGAACCTCTGCGACAGCTCGCCGCACCTATGAAGGCCAGCAACACAGGAGGCCATCATGCCAGTCGCACTGAAGCAGCCAACGCCCTCGATCGTCACAGCACCCACAACGTCGCCTTGGATGCATCTTGTCTGGTTCGGGGCGGCCGGACTGTTCGTATCGATCCTTGCAATGACCTACGGCTTGGATCTCAGCCCGGGTTTCTTCTGAGCAAAGGAGAACCGCCGGGGGACTGGGAAACCGGCGGATCGATATTTCAGTCAGTTCGCCGCAATCAGCCGACGCGCAGGTTTTCTGCCGACGTCTTTCCGCGGTTTTCCTGCTCTTCGTAGCTGACCTTGGCACCCTCGTTGAGCGTGCTCAGCCCCGCCCGTTCCACGGCCGAAATATGCACAAACACGTCCTTGCCACCTGTGTCCGGCTGAATGAAGCCGAAGCCCTTGGTCGCGTTAAACCACTTTACGGTACCAGTCGCCACATCGCTCTCCCTACGGCTATCGGCACAACGTCGCATGAAGCCACCGAGAGTCAAGAAGAGCACGCACGAGAGACTAGGACGGCGAGTTATCGAATGTGGCCACGCCTGCCTCTATGACCTCGATTTCATTCTCGACAGCATCCAGCGGCACGCGAAAATCGAAACCGGTCCGGCTTCGCAGGTCCTTAGCGATGCGCTTTCGATGATCCAGCAGACCGACCAGCGCCGCCCGATCACCAACCTGGATGTATGCGCTGACGATAAGCTCGATTGCTGGTGCCACTGCCGCCTCCAAAGAAAACCCGCCGGGTCGCTCCGGCGGCTCTGTCGTTTCGTCTACCAGCTAGCAGTAGGCATTACAGTGCCGCTTGAGATGAAGCTATCGGAGGAACCTTAAAGAAGGATCCCGACCGCAGTGCGGTGATGATGCGGTCGATGGTTTGGACCGCGCGTTTCGCGACACAGGCCGGCTGTGGTATTCGCCATCCGCTACCATGCAGTTGTCCTGATCGACGCCTTCTTGCATCGGCAAGAATTGCTGGAGTGACGCCCGGCCCAAGCAACGGAAGCCGAGAGGCTTCCGCGCTCCTGACCAAAAGGTGGTGAGTTCACGATGCCTACTATCGTCGGAGCACTTGTTTTCTGGAACACGGCATTGCTCATAGGGCTTAATGCCGCTCGGAGAGCCGATCGTAATTTTCTTTCACTATCGCTCTGAGGTCAGAGTAGACGTCTGATCGGGATGACCCAGCCGCAAGATCACGGAACGCCTGACTGAAGGCTTTCGTCTTTTCACGGACCATCAGATCAGCCTCATTCCATGCGGCCGTCCCGCCCAGCATAAAAACTTGCATACGCAATGCGACGACCCGGCTTGCTTCGAAGCCGAGAAGGGAAGCTTCGGTCATTGCGACGAGAGTAGATGCAAACATGTTGGCTCCCAGCTTATGAGCTCCCGTTCAAACGGGACGGGACTACGTTGGAACATCTCCTATTCAGCATCGTTCCCTGCAGTTGCACCGGTGGTCGTGCGGCCGGCGCCGCGCGCCGCATTCAGCGCTGTGACGGCGATTTCTCGAAGTCGATCCCGGGGAAAGTTCAGCCGAAGCATAGCCTGGAAGCCGAGTTCGTAGTTGCCAAGGATCTCCCGCTCGAGCGCTAGCGCAATCGCTTCAATCTGAGCGGGGGAAGGCGGCGGATCTGGAACGTCATCGGCTGGCAACGTTTTGGTGGAACCACCCGCAGCGAGGAGCGCCTCAGCCATCAAGACACCTATCTGGACGCTCAGCGCGCTTAGTTTCAACAAACCGTCGACAATATTGCGAGCAGGATCGTAACTCATCTGTCTAGCAATGGCGCCGCCGCGCCGTTGCTGCTCCGAAAAGAAAAGCAACTAAGAGGGTCCCCAATGGCGCGTCCCGTGTGACCTTTGCCAGAATGTCTAACGGTCTGCCGGGCTTGCGACCCTCGTCGATCGCTGTGCTGACCCGGTCGGCGGCGTCTTTGACGCCGTCGATGACGACATCTTTCAAATCTTCGGCCGGCTCTGCAGGTGGTAGCGTTTTGTCAGTCATGTCGTGATCTCCTCGCTGCAGCAGCACAAGCTTGCGATCCGGCATATCGTTCCAAACAGTCTCGGAACTGTTCTCCAACATTCGCTTTGAACCGGCTCAACAGGGAGCTCGATCATGTCATCCACAGCCGTCGCGATATTAATCTCGGCAATTGTCGCAATTTCAGCGCCTGCTTTCGCCCAAGGTGGTGGAGGTGGCGGCGGGGGAGGATCTAGCGGCGGCTCGGCGGGTGGCAGCGCGTCTTCAGCTGGCGGCGCAGGATCGTCTGGCGCTGGTGCCGGCGGAGCTACGGGCGCTGCCAACTCCGGCAACATCGGGACCGGCAACATCAACAGCGTCACCGCGGCGCCATCGTCCTCAACCAGCTCGCAAACCTACGGACAGTCGCCGGCTGGCGCGGCTGCGACGAACTCGCTGAGCAGCACCAACACGGGCGTGATGGCCAATCCGAACGCTGGGCCGCCTTCTTTGAGAAATAGCGGCGCCAGCGTCGCTCCGGCCGGCCGGGTTGGGGACAAAACTCCGAGCCAAGATGCGAAGTGAGGCCGCGCACCAGCAGCCGCCTGTTTCCGAAGTTTCAGTTCAGACCATGCGCGGTAGCAGTCATACCCAGCGCTTAATCGACGTGGTGATGGCAGTCGGCCGCTAGCAGGCGAAATTCCCAGCGCCGACCAGGATTCACCAGCAAACATTCACGGGCACAATCCGCCAACCCCAACGGGTCCAAACCTGTCGATGACGAAGACACGGGTCACGCCAACCCGGACCCCAACCGCCAATGCCCCAGCCAGCGCTCGCCAGGCCCAGACCAAATCCCGCGCCGACGAACGCCGGCCCCCCCCAGCCGCCGCGCCATCCACCGCCGCGCCACTCACCTCCATGCCATTCACCTCCGTGCCAGCCGCCGCCACCATGAAACCCACCGCCGCCGAAACCGCCGCGAGCCGAAGCATCGGTTAGTGGAAGCAGGCTCATGGCGGCAACAGCAACTGCAAGGATTACTGTTTTCCGTAACATCGCCTGTCCTTTCCCGGTCATGGTCGCTCCCGGGACAATGACGCAGTTCGGGCTGTTTTGTTTCAGGTGACGGCGGAAGCGATGGCCTGGTTTCCAAGGGCGGCGGTAGCAGAAAGAGCCGGTGAATGTGATCGCTTCTCCCCGGTCCTGCACCGGGCGCTCGGCTGTGTCGGTGACAATTGCGGACTGGTTCGGCGTCGGTGCCTATCCGGCGTCTTGCGGAAGATCGCTTTTGCGACGGATCAAAACTGCCCCAGCTGAGTTTTTTATGGCTAACAGCACAGGAGATGAATATGAGCGTGGAAGGTAAAATCAAAGAAGGTGCCGGCTTCGTCAAGGAAGAGCTGAACGAACACGGCAAGGACGCGGAGAGCAAGAAGAAGGCCCAGCAAGGTCGCGACCTCCGCAACGAAGGCCGTGTCGAAGATGGCAAGGCTCCGAAGACGACACCGCCCGGCTCCGGTCATCCGGAAAAATAATGTCGGCAATTATCGAGAAAGCCCGCCCTCTCCGGGGCGGGCTTTTTGCTGCCTATCCGCATCGGCGCCAGTTGCCGAGCGGTACTTAGCAATAAAACGCTCCACAACAGAAACTCGGATAGCTGACGTAAGGTTGGAGTGGACTCGGTCGCGATCTATCCGCCTAGTCAGTGTTAACCGAGAGATACCTTCTTCGCTCGCAATCTCTGTCAACGCGTCCCAAAAGGCATCCTCGAGGCTAACGCTCGTTGACGTCCCGTTAGTTTGGGTGAAAGTTTGCTTTCGTGGCTTTATAGGTTTCCCCAGGTTAGCCATAGCGATTGATCCCCTTAGTGCGCGCAAAGCGGAGCTACGCCCTTCAGCTCCAACATCTCTCCATCGATCGCACCGCACTCCGGCTTTCTGGCTGCCTATCGCCGACCTCAATTGCCATGAGACGGGAGGACGGCGACACGCCCGAGTAATGCAACCAGCTCCGCCTGCCGCCTTGTTTGAGTTTTGACGAACAGAGAGGCCAGGTGTGAGCGGATTGTCGTCCGGCTCAGACGCCGGGAGCGAGAAATGTCAAGCAAATTATGACCACGCGCCAATTCGACTGCAAGCTGGCTTTCCGCGGCTGTAAGGCCGAACAAGCGCCGCAGCGCCTCAGGCGTCGGCTCTGGATGAGCGTCAAGATCGAGCAGAATGATGGTGCTGGTTTCATCGGTCCAAACATTGATCATCTGGCTTACAAGCCTGGTGACGCCTTCCCTGAAGGAAGTCGCGAGCCATGATGTCGAGCCAACGGGAATTTGCGCTCCCGCGCGATTCACGAGTTGCTTGACGGCGCGATAGAGTGTTTCCCCGCTCGCGGCGCCACATTCGCGTTCCAATATCGCACGACCGATTGCGCTCACGTCAAGCAAACCGCCTCGTTTGAGTAGAACTTGCCCGCAGCCAATTCGCGCCAGGACCGCGTGTAGTACGTCACGTTGTCCAGCTAGGTCAGGCTTCTTGTCTGGATCAGCATCCGACCTGACGAGGGATGCGCGATTGGAAATGTTGAAGATTGATTCCCTGCATGGATGAAGGGATGCAATTGCGGCAGGCAATGCGGCACTCTGGGTCAAGTTCAACATTGCGTCTTTCCCTTTGCCTATTACGTCGTTTGAATGACAAGGCTTGATCGAGCCAAGAGCATTCCGACGTCAACGAGCCGTGTAAATGCCCCGCACGGAGTAATCCGACTGCACACCTCCCCGAAGCCTCGCAATCTAGTGCTCCGACTGACACAGAAAAATAGGAAGAGCGATGCAGAACCTTGCTCCCTTCTGCGCTAGGCGTCGGGCTAGAAGGCTCATGCACACTCGTACCCCATTGTGGCTACCCCCTGTGCCACGGGCGGTGCGACGTTTTCGCAAAGCGAACTAAATCTCAATAGAAGTATTGTACGCGGTTATTGGATGATGGGATGTGTTATGCGTATGCTCATTTTCGGTATCGCATTGTTGTTTGACGCGGACGCGTCGGCTCAGCCCATCCTTGCCCGTGAGCCCCACACCCTGCCCCCCTTTGCTGTCGTCTATGTCCAGAACAACAGCTGTAGTTACGGCAAGGTACTGAGGGTCGTCGGCTCCCTCAAAGGCCTCCAGCGCAAACGTACTTGCGTTTCTGTGAGCTCCGCTCATGCAGAATTCTAATGCCCACCTCAAGGATCGCGCCAATCGCTGTGCTGGTTGCCTGGATCATCGCCGTCGCGGCTGCTGGCATTTTTCTAGTACGACTATGAGCATTACGCTTCTGCCGCGAACCGAGCGAAGTACTTAAGCGCATATGCCGGGAACGGGTTAGATGGCCGCGCGTACCAATGCGTTGCTGTCGTGACGAGAAACCGGCAAAACCGCCGCGTCCATCATCCCCGTTTTGGCCGGTTGTCACCCGGCGTATGCGTCAGACAATTCAGCCAAAGTAGAATAGTTTCTTGCTTTAAGATCAAAGAGCCACGACTTGCCGCGATCGAGGAGCTAGACCCAAGGAGTGCCGTAGTAATCATTGAGCGAGCGAGCCCGGTTGGTGTCCGACCAGTCCCAGTCGCTGTCATTGGCGTATTTCGGCGCGCCCTCGAGCTGAGCCTTCGTCACGTTGGTAACGTAACCCTCAAGATTGGTGTCGTACTTCAGCGTCTGCCAAGGGAGCGGATAATGCTCATCGCCCATCCCAAGGAAGCCGCCGAAGCTCAGCACTGCATAGGCAACTTTGCCGCTGACTTTGTCGATCATCACGCTTTCAATCGAGCCGACCTTTTCGCTGTCGGGACCATAGACGGCGGTGCCTTCAACCTTCTCGCTGCTGATCAGATTGCTCGTTTCGTTTGCCATAACGGCTCTCCCTCGTTTGAGTCTCGATAAAAACGGGAGAATCTGTCATTCGTTCCGGAGTGGCTCCAGTGTGATTTAGCGAAGCCCAGAGAGCCACGGTTATAGACCGACAAAGCCAGCCGCTCTGGGTATGCTGTAGCTCAAACCTGTTGGTGCCGCGCCGTAGCCCTTCAACCGCCGCTATCCCCGCAACTGCCATGCCGACGAAGGTCCGCTCTCCCTCATTGACGCGGTGCAGAATCCGCTTGGCGATGACGCATCGGTTTTCGTGACTGTCAAGGCAACGAGGTAAGGTCTCGCACGCTTTGGCATGCCAGTGGAGCAAGTGATCGCGAAGGTGCTGCAGTCCGGCTACTCGCTGATTTCCAAGCTCGAGGCCGACGATGGCCGATGGGAAGTTGAAGGCATCAAGAACGGCAAGAGGACGAACTTTCAGCCGGCCCGAAGAGTGACGTAATCATTGCCAGAAGCTGGCCGACTAATCTCCGCTGCTGTTCTTCGCTTTCCCTTTCTTTTTAGGTTTCAGCGCCTCAGCTTGAGCTCGGAACGCTTCGGCTAGATTGTGCATGCGTTCAGCGTGCTCGGTGTCTTCCGAGCGCAGAGCTACAGCCTCGGCTTTCTTAGCCTGCTTCCTGAGCGACTTCGTTGGTTTCATCCCACATTATATCGCGGCGCGCCCTTTAAGGAACGATGTTCCCTGACGTTGCTTGTTGGAGCAGCCGGACACCATCTCTCCAAGGTCGATAATCCGGTGAGGCCCGACGACATTGCCCCCGATGACGTCGGGCCGAATTATTGCGAGGTACCCCCGCTGCTCGATTGATCTCAAGCGCAATTCACTTTTCAGACTGACCATTTCTGATAATTTGTCACCGCTATGCCACAGACCCAAACGCCGATCTGTCCGAAATGCGGATCTGTCACTGCTTGGCTGCGGTCTACTCCGGCGGACAAGGGCATGGTCATCCATGCCTACGAATGTCCAAAGTGCAGCTTCATCCATGCCGCTGTTGGGCCAGATCCAGTGATCCAGGCCGAGGGCTGGTTGAACGGCGAGCTGCGACCGCTGGAGAAATAACCGTGACAAGGCGCCTGCTTGCGAAACCATGGGATACGGAAGACGTCGCCAAGCTGAAAGAGCTAGTCGACAGCGGAGCGTCTGCTCTACGTGCCGCAGCGGCGCTCGGCCGGCCCATTACGTCAGTCAAAAGGAAGGCGTGCGATCTGGGGATTTCGCTGCCAAGCGTCCGCAAGGTAAGGGCGGACCTGCGAGCCAAAGGCGCTATCGAAGACCTTCGACACCGATAGTCTGTGGGAGAAGCCTGAGCGCTTGACCGGAACTAATCCGCAACAGGACGTTTGAATCTGCCGTTCAGTTGCGGATTTGAGTTATGCCATGGTCGACGCGTTTTCCAGACCCCATTGCCCTCCCCGCTGGCGGTAAACTGGCCACCCTGCAGGATGCCGGCGAATACATCACCCGCCTGCCGAAGCAGATGCACGACGCCCCACCGTGGCAGAACGCAATGCACGTGTTGATACAGGCCGCCGAGTACGACGGGCCGATCGAGTTCGCACGCCTCGGCATGTTGCAAGCACTCTTTCCAGGAGGCACGCCGGTTTACCACTCCGTCGACAAGGATCCGAAGTGGCGCAACCGCTACAAGCTCGTGAGGGATCAATGATGCGCGACATCGACACCATCAACGACGCCATGGATGACGCTCGGGCCGTCTTACACAGCTCATGTGGCCGGGACCGCGGAGCCCGCAATTCGTCTTACAACGCATGCTCGAAATACTTGACCACGAAGACGTGAGCGCTGCACAGGAGCGGCTGCGCAAGGGCTACGGGCGCCTTCGGCTCGTGGAATAAAAATGGCCAGCTGTCCCTCAGGATAAGTCCGGCCATAGTAAACTAAAGTCTAGGTGAACGTTCCTGCGGCTGCTTATACCAATTTCGTGGAAGTCCTGCATTTGCAGGCCTACGCATTGAAATACCAAGCAGGTGAGCTTTGCACACAGTTGCCGCTCGCGTCCGTCCCAACTCTCTGGAAATATCGTCAGGAGATCGGCTGCCAGCCGGATCTCGTAACTTTGCAATATCATCATCGGTCCACACCCGATATTCGTGCGGCATTTCCATCCTCCATACCGACGCTACCTTCCCGGCAAAAAAAGATTATGCGCCGCAACATGGCGGTTCAATCATATTTTCGGTCTTGCTTGCTGAGGGCCAGACTCACGTCTGCCAAAGGTGGAGAGCGCATCGAATTGCGCAAAAGACCACTTTCGAGATTGTGGATCGATTAGTAGCGCTGTGCCGAGTGCGTCGATGGCTCTGACGACGCCCCAACGAGAAGCGATCGCAACGGCTGCACGACTGAGAGCGATATCTCGAAGGTGCGAAGAGTTTGCGAAATTCGGCGGGTATCGATCAGTGTCCGACCGGCTAAATGCTCTGGCGGTGAAATACCAGGAACGAGCGCGGAGAGTTGAGGAACGCGCCGGAGTGTACTTAAATGGGGGCACGCCTGACGACAGGCCGTCGTTCAGTTTGCGGAGAAGGCGCCGCCGTTGTCCTGAATGACTGCCGACTGACCTTCTGCGATCGGCCACCGTCTGTCCAACAACTCTCGCACCTCTTGCCGGACCACTTCCGTACCCGAGTAGTAACCAAGGCAGAGGCCCGCATATCCGCCGATCAGAAAACAAGCGAAGCAAGCCATTAATGTTATCCACATCGCAGGGCCTCCATGCTTCATGGACCTTAGCTCTTCGCCGCATGTACACGAGCTTCGACGTCGAAACGGTATTCTCCCCGCCCGCAGCCGGCGACGTCAATGATAACCGGATTTCTGTCTCAAGTCGCTTAGTTTCTCGCCGGCTGAGAATCGCTCCGTAAACAAGACCGGGTCATCCGGGTCGCCCTCTCGGGCCTCGTGGGCTACTGAACGGTTACGCGCGCGATCCCGCCCATGCCGATTGCGTTGGCTGCTGCTCGAGACGGGTCGATGCAGCCCCTCGATGAACGGGCCGGTCCGTGATGCGGACCCGCACCGATCTGCCGTTGTTCTTGTTCGTGACCGTGACGTGGCTACCGAAGCGCCGGCTCTTGTGCGCGGCCATCAGGGCGCAAGCATTGAACCGTTCGCCCGAAGCCGTCCTACGGCCGTGGTAGCCATCCCCAACGCCGTACTGGCTGGCGACGCACGTTTCTTCCTTGGTCAACTTGACGCCAATCGAGACAACGCCTTCGAGAAAATTCTGGGCAAACGCCGGTGAATTGAAAAAAATGCGCACAGCAAAACGCACGCGGAGAACAGGCGGATCAATGAGTTTCCTTGGGTTGCGATGCTAGAGGTCGATGGTCGGCGTGACCCTAGAAGCCACGCTTAGGCCAGGCCCGGCGCTCATGGATTCGGTTGAGGTCGGGCCATTTCGCTGCCGGGCTTGGTTGGAACTAAATCCGTTTTTGCCAATTTTTTCCGCGGTCGGCAGTTTCTGTCGTGGGCTGCCTTCCGGGCTCGGCGGCGTACCCTTGCACCCAACTCGACCGCCGCCGGGCCTCTCTAAATTTCCATCACCGGGCTCGGGATCATTCCGCACCGAGTTCAGTGAGGCGGCCCGGCGGCCGATCCCATCCGCCGTCGGGCCGATCTTCCCCGAGGAACGAATTAGGTTTGCGTTGATTTTTTACGAAGCCGGCAGCTTTCCTCAGCGGCTGTTGGTTAGGCTCGGCGCCTGAGTCCAAACGGGCGCTGGGCCGCCTCTTTAAGCGTGCGCGCTCGGACGAATTCGGCTCTCCAAAAACCTGTCAAGGCGAACGTGATGCCAGTCCCAATAGCGGCGCACGATCTCGGGGCCTTCTCCTCGATGATGAAGGATTTGTTCTTCGAGGACGGCGCTTCCTTTGTGGCGGTGATGGCGCACAAGGCCTGATGTTAGATTTGCGCTCCGGTTCGACCCCGCGTTTGCCTTTTCCACGAAGAGACCCGACCGGGGCCCTAAACATCTGGACTTACAGCGCGCCGATTCCCTAAGCTATCTTATCCCAACTGGTTTGGAATCCGATGAAACAACATCCTTCGAGGATGGGGCTAGGCATTGCGTTAGGGGTGTGCCTTGGAGCTGTCCTCGGCATTGCCATCAGGAACGTGACCGCTGGCATCATTATCGGCATCGCCGTAGGGGCCGTGATTGCTGGTTACGCAGATCATCGATCCCGGTAGCAAGCGCACGCCCGGCTGCTCCCCATCTCTCCAAGGAATATGGCGCGCTGGTTGTCGTTTTCCCCTTATGTCCGACGAAGACGAGCCCGTCACCGAGATCGCCGCTCCGCCCGTTTTGGTCCCCGAAACCAATCGATTGTGGCGGTTAACGCCTGCATTGAATCTGCTTGAGAAGAGCAGACAGATTGCCATCGTCCCCGCCGAGACCGAGGGGGTGGCTCGCGCCATTGCGACGAGAGCAGATCCCATGGGACGGGATTGGCGTGATCGCGTCTCGTTCGCAGCGGATAGCATCGAGACGACCGAGCGGCACGTCATCGGCGACGTAATATTTCGATCTATCCCGCAGCAGCCTCCTCCAAAGCCGAAACGAACCAAGAAGGCCTAACCATGCCCAAGAGAATGACTGAGCATGAACTCGAGATGTGGGCCGCAGATCTACTGATGGAAGCGCACGCGATCGCTCCATGCCCCACCACGGCTATATGCGTTTGCGACACAGCCATCACGCTGTGGACTACGCTCTGTCGCTGGCAGAACACCGAACATCCTCGGGCAAAAAGGAGCGGATCGCGGCGGTCGAGAGCGTGCTCGATGGGCTGAGTGATGAGTGTCCCGCATGCTGACACCCAGCTTGCCAGATCTCATCGACTTTCCAAATGTCGTACCGCGCTCGGGTAAGCTCAAAGCATGACAAAGAAACCAGCGGCTTCCCTGCATGACAAACCACTCAACATGCCCGCCGAGGATGACCTCGAAGCGCTGCTGGCCCTCGATGTGGGCGTGATGTCGATACACGATTCCCCGCTCCTTGGTACTCTGACGTTAGTCACCCGAGATGGGCACTACGATTTTCTGATCAACGAACAGATCGCCAACGAACTGGTCCAAGAAGCACGAGCTCTTCTCCGAGGCGATAGCCCGTCTCTGGTCGAACGTAACGAATAGTCAGATTGCCATTGGTCAGTAGAGCTTGTTGCCCACATTCCGAAGAAACGGACTTCGAGTGCATCCAGGTGCGGATCGCCGACACTCGCAACAACAGGACATGATCGCTGCAGCGCGAAAATCGAGGACGATAGACAGAAGAACGAGAGTACGGGTTAGAAAAATGCTCCGCAGCGACATCACTCGCCCATTGAATGCGAAACCCGCCTCGCTCCGGTGCAGCGGGCGGACAGCTTCAATACCGAAGTCTGGATACCGGCGGTGTCCCGCCTCGATCCGTGCCCATGATCAGGCCTGTCACGCCGGCATGTTCCATCAAGGCTTGCTTGATCAGCGGGATGCTCAACGTCGCTCTTCCTGCGTATGGAACCAGACGGTAGCGGGTGCCGCACGCTTTAATTTGTTCCCGCCTGCCGCTCACAACTTCAGCGCGATCGTCCCCGTGTGTGCCTTTTGAGAGACGGTAGTGGGGCGTATTAGTTCATACGATCTCGCTACAGATTCAAAATGGAGCGACACATGAAAAAGTATTTACTCGCAACGGCCGCGCTACTTTTCGCTGCAACGTCGGCCTCGGCTGCCGACATGGCTGCACGTCCCTATACCAAGGCGCCCGCAATGGCGCCCGCGATAATCTACAATTGGACCGGCTTCTATATCGGCGGTCACGTCGGCGGCGCCTTCCGCGGCAATTCGAACAACGTTCTCGGCGGCGGTGACGACGGTCGCTTCATGGGCGGCGGTCAGATCGGTTGGGACACGCAGTTCGCGCCTAACTGGGTGTTTGGTCTGGAAGCGAACTACAGCTTCATCGACACCAGCAGCAGCTTTGCAAACCGCGGTCTCGGTTCGGTTACCGGCCGTCTCGGTTACACATGGGGCCCGTCCCTTCTTTACGTAAAGGGCGGTTACGCCTGGGCCGACTCGCGCTTCACCAACGGCTTCACCGGCGATGGTGGCCGGGATGGCTACACAGTTGGCGGCGGTCTCGAATATCTGTTCAGCCAGAATTGGTCGGGCAAGGTGGAATATCAGTACTACGATTTCGGGACGACTAGTTTCGTCACTCCGACGTTTGCTATCGGCGGCTTCCGAAACGACGAGCACACGATTAAAGCGGGCCTGAACTACCGCTTCAATCTGGGCAACTTCGGCACCGGCACCTTCTAAACACTGACGTCAGTGAGAGGCCGGCAAATGAATGCCGGCCTTTTCTATTTGCCAGACGATTGGCGAGACAATCAGAACAATTACGGCCGCCGCGGACATCTCCGTGGCGGGCGCATTTCTTCAATCAAGGTGAGAGTTGTCAGTCAATATACCCTCAGCCAGCGCACATCGTTGATCGCCCTATCCAGACCTGCCCCTGGTTCTGACACCTCATCTCGGAGTCGCCGAGCGCATCGAGCACGATGATTGCACGTTTGATGACCACCTTAAGGGCGGCGTGAAACATGGCGACAGAGTGATCATTCATTGCTGAACCTTCGCGACCGGGAACGATCCGCCACAGCGGCTGTTTTCTGGAAAACTCGCCGGAGCCAATCGATGAAAGTGATACTTTCTAAAAAGGAGCTGGAGCGCGAAGCCCTCGCGGAGATGAGAAAACGCCCAGGTTGCGAGACGCTGAAGGCAGTCGACGTCCAATACAGTGACCTTCGAGCCGATACGAATTGGACTCTGTATGCCTTCACAGAAGGCCGAATTGATCCGGGTGCTTTGCATAGTGCGCTGGAAATGACCGTAAACAAACTGCGCCATCAATATGAATTGCGCGCCCCGGAGTGATCCCTTACAGGAAGTCAGACTCCCACCTCGTCCTGAAGTCTGACCTCCATGCTTAAAAAGAAAGCGACCGCCAACGAGCTGATCTGGCTCTTTCACGAGAAGCTTGCAGGCTCCAACTTTCCCAATGCCGGGATTGCGATTATTCCAATCGGTAACGGCAATTGGTCCGCGCTGACGAATGCCACCGAACGCCGGCACTATCCCGATCTGGCAAAGACTGTGGTGCGAATAGAGAAGCAGCTCCGCGCTCGCTACCTCCTGAAAGAAGTTTGACCTCCCTTCACGGGCGGGAACTAAGCCGGCGATTGCCTGTTCTATGGTCCCATCGACCAAGGCTGCATCTTGAACAAGACCAACCAGTTTGACCTTCCTACGCTGCCACATGCCCAAGCCGCCGAGCGCTCTCGAATGAGCGACGACCAAAGCCTGATCAAGGCCCGTTACTGCAGATCGATCCTGAAGGTCGCCGCGATCAGCACCGAGCAGGAAGCCCGCATTTTGCTGAACGGCCTGGCCACCGAGCAGGTTACCACGAACACCTCTCCCGCGATGGCCGAGGCTGAACGAGTAGCTTTGACTGCGATCCGCGATCTGGCTGGATATCAGCACAGCCGAAGCGTCCCCCAAAGCTCCAGCGAGTGGATGCGTGCCGCGCGAGCAATCCAGTTGTGGCTAAACGTTCACGATCAATAGGCATCGTGCGCGCGGAATGCGGAGAAACGGACGCGTCCGATAGCAAACAGCAAAAGACATCTCGTGAGCTGTAGCTTCTGTATCGGAACGGCCTTTTTCGAAGCTCGTCTTAAAAACTTCATTAAAGGCACGCGCCGCTAAGGCATCCGGCGCCAGACCTTTACCCTACGGTACGCGGTACGCAGTTGCGTATCTGTGATGCGTACCTCGCCGTCCGAAAAATAGCTCAAGTGGCGGATGTCGTTGAGGTTTCCGCCTACTCGTTTTGTGATACGCAGTATGCATTTTCCCCAGACAGGAAAAAATCTGCGCGTGAGGAGAGCGCCGGTCCTTGGCGATTGCGCCTAAAATGCTTTCAGACTTTCCCCTACGATTAGACAAAGCTGGTTTAGCTCCCCGAAAAACCGGCGGCCGGTCTTGAGGCAGCGCTCATTTCCGGCGCAGCATTTTCGCGATTCAGGCGCTCGCGCATTTCCTTTCCGGCCTTGAAGAACGGAAGGCTCTTTTGGTGCACGGTAACATGTTTTCCAGTACGTGGGTTGCGGCCTGCACGAGCGGGGCGATGCCTTACCGAGAATGCGCCGAAACCGCGAAGCTCAGCCCGATCACCGCGCGCCAGCGCAGCGACGATCTCATCGAGAATCGCGTTCACGATGTTCTCAAGGTCCCGCTGGTAGAGGCGCGGGTTATGTTTAGCGATGCGTGGAACAAGTTCGGATTTGACCATCGTGACGTCGGAAATTTGGCGGGAGGCCGCATTTCCTCGATCTGACTTGCACTGTCAAGATGCAATAAATTGGGGAATCGTCGAAAAACCTGACGCGGCGAGACCTGTTGATCTGCACTCATCAATCTTGGAGCGGAACCAAATCAACCACTTCTGTTTACATAATCCAAGTGCGATATCCCAATCGATTTCCTGTCTGTTCCCGATATTGAGGCTTCCGTGCACCTTCGATCTGGCCGATGGGCATTAGCCGAGGAGCGTCAATTGATCGCGTCGATCGAGGGGAATACGTCGGCTGCCGGAGCTCCTGTATCTGTTGTTTTCGTTCAGCTTAAGACGCCGCAGCTTTGGTTTTAGAGGCCGTCAAGCAACGCCCTGACCTTTTCTGCAAGATCGTTGATTGTATAAGGCTTTGAGATGAGATGCGTACCCGCATCCAGAACGCCATTATGGACTATGGCGTTTCGCGTATAGCCCGTGGTGAACAAAATCTTGGCGTCGGGCAACAGCGGTTGGAGGACTTTTGCGAGCTCACTGCCTGTCATTTCGGGCATCACAACGTCCGTGAAAACCAAATCGGGCCGTGAGCCGTTCTCAATGAGGTGAATGGCTTCTCGCGCGCTTGCAGCTTCTATGACCGAATAGCCAAGTTCTCGAAGCGTCTCGACAGAGATCGCTCGCACGCGTTCTTCGTCCTCAACCACCAGGACCAGCTCTTGATGCTGCCCCACGTCTGCGCGCACCGCGCCAGTCGAAGCATCGGTCGTAACCTCGCCGTAGAAACGCGGCAGGTAGATTTTTACGGTGGTGCCAACATCAAGTTCCGAATAAATCTTCACATGACCGCCCGACTGACGCACGAAGCCGTATACTTGACTAAGGCCAAGGCCCGTGCCTTTTCCGACTTCTTTGGTCGTGTAGAACGGATCAAAAACTTTGCTCAGCACATCGCTGTTGATACCGGTACCGCTGTCGGTCACTGCGATGAGAACGAACTGTCCCGGTTCAATTGAGTATTGTCGGGCATACGCCGCATCCACAGACGCGTTCATCGTTTCGATCGTGAGTTTTCCTCCTTGAGGCATCGCGTCCCGCGCATTGACCGCGAGGTTGAGTAAAGCGCTCTCAAGTTGAGCCGGATCGGCTTGGACGTTCCACACCCCCGCTGCGAGCACTGTCTCGATTGCAATGGTCTCGCCCAGCGACCGATCGAGAAGCTCGCTCATACCCGCGATCATACGATTCACTACGATGACTTCTGGAGCTAAGGGCTGCAGGCGGGAGAAAGCCAGCAAGCGCTGGGTTAAGGTAGCGGCCCGGTTAGCGCCGTCCAAGGCTCCGTCAATGAAGCGGGTGATGTCAATGTCACCCTTTGCCAGCTTCCGGCGGGCTAGATTCAAGCCTCCGATGATCACGGCGAGCATGTTGTTAAAGTCGTGAGCTATCCCGCCAGTCAATTGGCCAACCGCCTCCATCTTTTGGGCCTGTCGCAGCTGCTCCTCCGCCTTCGAACGTTCGGCAATCTCTGTGGCCACGCGCTGCTCGAGATCGATATTGAGCGCCTGCAGCTCCGCCTCGGCCCGTTTTCGCTCGGCGAGCTCCCTTTCGACAGCCGCAAACAGCCTCGCATTGTCGATGGCCGTCGCCGCGTGTCCCGCAATCCCCAAGAGAGCAGCCTCATGCTCTTCTTGGAACTTGCCGATTTCCTGATGGCCGAAGAACAGCCCCCCCAAAACGTCACCGGTGCGTGAGATGACCGGTACCGCAAGGTACGAGCGCACCGGAAGGTGGCCTTCGGGCATTCCTTTGCGGGGAGCGTTCTTGCCGTATCGCGGGTCGGCGAGGATGTTTTCTGATCGTACAACCGCCGTGCCAAGAAACGTCGGCTCAAACACTGCTGTATTCCGCGGCATCGGAAAATTCGCGAATGCAGACCGGGGCGCGCCGGAGAGCGCGTAGAGCATGTAGCTCTCGCCCTCGGGCGAGAGAACATTGTAGAAGAACGCGCCAAATTCCGCACCGCAGAGCTCCAGGCCGGCATCCGTAACGGTCTGGACGATGGTCTCGAGATTGCGTTCCCTGGCGACGGTTGCCCCCGTGTCATTCAAGATCCTGAGATGTCGTTCGGATTTCTTGCGCGCCGTGATATCGATGACAGTGCCAACAAAGCGCACTGCGTTGTGATTGACGAATATTGCGTCACCCGTTGCGGCGAGCCATCGTTCGATCCGGTCCTCGATTCCAATCGTCCGATACTCGATGCGATATGCAGCCGAGGAGGAGGGGTCCAAGGTGTTGGTCACCGCGCGATGAACGCGTTCGCGATCGTCAGGATGCAGCCCCGCAAGAAACGATTTTTCATATGAAATCTCGGCTTCGGATGAAAGGCCAAACAGAGCTTTGCATCTCGCGTCCCAGCGAAGGACGTTATTTACCGGGTCAAAGTCCCACGTTCCGATACCGGCTGCGTTGTTAGCTAGGCTGAGGCGTTCTGCGGCTTCTCGCGCGGCTTCTTCTGAACGGACTCGCTCGATATGAGCCCACGACCTTTCGGTAACCTCCGCAAGCAGGGCCAGCTCGCCAGCCGCCCAGCGATGGGCGGCCTGATGATGTATTGCCATCAATGCCGTTAAGCGGTCCTCTTTCACGAAGGGCATGCAAATAGTGGATCCGATCCCAATATCTTGGAAGGTTCGGGCTTCTTCCGGCTCCAAGTCTTCAAGATTGTCATTGATGATCAGCGGTCGGCCGTTACCCAGCTCCTGAACAGCTTTTCTGCCGAAGTCAGCAAGGCTGTAGTGACCTAAGATGTGTTTCGCGCCAGGTGCTGCCCAGTCGCCGCGAATAGTAAAGCCATCCTGATCTTCATCCATGTCGGCATAGGCGCAGTTAGACACATTGAGGTGCTGGCCTAGCATCCGGGTCGTGACTGATAGAATCTCGTCGGCCCTCCGGCACTTCGCAGTTTCTTTGCCGAGGTCATCCAGAAAGACAAGACGGGCTTCATTCGCCCGAATAGTTGCCTCTGCCCTACGCCGTTCTACCGCAGTCCGGGTCCGGTCAGCGACCTCCCGCATGAGGTCAAGTTCGGCGTCTGACCATTCTCGTGCTTCGGCATTGTTGAGATAGAGCAATGCCACCACGCCGTTTGGCTCAAGGATGGGCATGTTCACCAAGGCGCGTGCCGAAATAAGCTCAAGGGCCTTCGCCTGATGTCCTACCCGACCATCTTTTTCGGCGTCGGCGAACACCACGGTTACGCCGCGCTTCAAGTCCTCAATGTAGCTGCCGTAATCCCGGAATTGCAGAACCCCAGCCAGGCTTTTTATGCCCGGCGCATTCCAGTCCCGGCTTATCGTAATGGTTTCAGCGGAAAGGTCGATCGTGCCGTAGCCCGCGCGGCTGACACCGAGAGCCCGCCCCAAGGTCTCCGCGGCGGAGTACGCAAGATCGTCAGGGTCTGATATCTGGCGGATATGATCGCCCAATGCGGATAGCACATCACTGCGCAGCCCCGAAGCCATCATTGCCGTCATGCGAAGGCCTCAGCTGGCGGCAGCTGTACAAGGTCGCGACGACTCGAAGCGTTTCGAACGGGACTGAGAAAAAGGCTCACGTGACCCCATAAATTCAATAAAATTCGGAATTTGGTCAATTCGTTGCCGGCCGTCAGGTTCCAATTATCCGTTTGGCCAGGTTAGCTGACCGCCGCGATTGCCAAATATTCAGCTGATAGGGTTTGCGGCTGTCAGAGAGTTGAGGAGTCCGTTCATCCCAGACAAGGAATGCGTTCATACCGCTTGGGCATCGGATGGCATTGCCGTCGAAGAAGGAAAGCCAGTGGTGAAACGCCCCCGTCGGCGCTAGGAGCCCGCCGCATCTGGCGGGATCAGTCGTCTCGACCGCGATCGGCTAATCGCCCCTTACTAGGCGTCATGGATCGACGTAAGCTTAGTGGTCGCCTCCTTCACTCCTTTCTGTTTGAGACGGCGATCAGCGATGTAGAGCGGTCGACTGGGCGGTCAAGAATTCGCCCGCGCGGAAGCCAAAAAAATTTGCCCCACCCCCTTGAAACTTTCCGCCAGTTTTTTTTATTTTAGGTGCGCTGGACGCCAGAGGTTGGGTCCAGCGTGAGGCGGACGCCGGGGGTGTCCGGCGCCCGCTCATACCCATCTTGCTCATTGGAGGATTTGGCTATGAAGACTTACGACTTTGCTCCGCTTTGGCGCTCAAGCATTGGCTTCGACCGCCTGTTTGACCTCGTGGATGCCGCTCAGCGCGCGAACGAGGACAGTTTCCCCCCATACAATATCGAACGTGTCGGGGATGACCGATACCTCATCTCGCTTGCTCTGGCGGGTTTTTCGCCGGACGAGATCAGCTTGACGGCAGAGCAGAACGTTCTGACGGTCGAGGGCCGCAAAGGCGAACAGAAGCGCGACTTCCTGTTCCAGGGCATTTCTGGTCGCGCGTTCAAGCGGCAATTCAACCTCGCCGACCATGTCCAGGTAACCGGCGCGACTTTCGAGAACGGCCTTCTGCAGATCAACCTGATCCGCGAGATTCCCGAGGCCATGAAGCCGCGAAAGATCGCCATCAACGCAGGTCCGCGCTCAAACGTCGAGCAACTTGAAGCCAAGGCGGCCTGACGCCTATTCGATCACTTCGTGCAATCGTTCCGCGATGGCTTCGGCCGTCGCGGATTTGCGCGACATTTGGCATGGCGCGTTGATCACTCGCGAAATCGACAGGAGGCAGGGATGACCCAGTTCGCACTTCCAGCCTTGGCCGCTGGAGAAGGCCTTACAAACTATCTCACCGCGATCAAGCAGTTTCCTCTCCTCAAACCTGAAGAGGAGCTCGCCTACGCCAGGCGCTTACGCGAACACGGCGACAGGAACGCTGCCTATCATCTTGTGACCAGCCATCTCCGGCTGGTCGCCAAATTGGCGATGCGCTATCGCGGCTATGGGCTGCCCATCGCTGATGTCATTTCGGAAGGCAACATCGGCCTGATGCAAGCCGTGAAGCGATTTGATCCGTCTAAAGGTTTCAAGCTTGCGACCTACGCCACCTGGTGGATCAAGGCAACGATCCAAGATTACATCCTGCGGTCGTGGTCGATCGTCCAGATTAGCGCCAAGTCCACCCAAAAGCGGCTGTTCTTTAACCTGCGTCGCTTGAAGAGCAAGATCGCAGCGCTCGAAGAAGGCGATATGCAGCCCGACCACGTAGCAACGATAGCGCGCCGCTTGAATGTGCCTGAACGCGAGGTCATTGAGATGAACCGGCGGTTCCTCGGAGACATGTCGCTCAATGCGGCTTCACGAGTGGACGAAGAAGAAGGCGCTGAGTGGCAGGAGCGCTTGGCCGACCCAACGTCGAATTTTGAAGACGACGTCGCGGAACGCAGCGAACTTAACTGGAGGCGGCAGATCCTCGGGCAAGCGCTCGCCCATCTGAAACCGAGAGAGCAGCGTATCATCGAAGCACGATGGCTGTCGGATACCCCTCTTACACTTGACGACCTGGCCGCAGAACTGGGCGTGTCACGCGAGCGTGTGCGGCAGGTGGAAGTCAGGGCACTCGAAAAGGCCCGGGCGTATGCAGCTTTGCTGGCCGGAGACATGGGCGCGAAGTAATTCGATCCGAGCGGGCTCGACGGGGGCGACATTAGCTTTCCAAGCGCTCCACCCATTGGGAGATGGTGAGCGCAATTTCCGCCACTACGTCCTGGTCGGTCCGTCCGCTGCGGGCCGGGATATGAAAGCCGTGATCGGCGCCATCGATTAGGTGAGAGGTTGCCCTCGATCTCAGTCCCTTGCAAACTTGGCGAAGGAGCACGGGCTCCGCCAACTTATCACGCGTTCCCTGGATGAAGAGCATGGGGATCCGAATGCCTGCAAGGTGTTCGGCCCTTGTGATCGAAGGTTTACCGGTCGGATGTAGGGGGAAACCGACAAAGGCCAGCCCGCGCACATCTTCGATCGGATCTTCTGCTTGCGCCTGCGAGGTCATGCGCCCGCCGAATGACTTGCCACCCGCGATAATAGGCATGCCGCGGCATCGACGGCGGGCGTCCGCCACGGCCAATCGTATGGCCGCATGCGCAACAGCCGGAGTGTCGGGGCGTTTGCTGCCCTTCTCCATGAACGGGAACTGGAAGCGCAAGGTCGCGATGCCATGGCCATAAAGCCTTGCAGCGACATCTTCCATGAACGGGTGCGTCATGCCTGCGCCTGCACCGTGGGCGAAGACGAAACAGGCTTGCGCGTTCCGCGGGTTCATCAGGAGGGCTGAAAGCGCGAGCGCGTCCTTGCTCTTCAGCGTCAGGGGCGTTACGCGCGGCAGCCGGGTGTTCATTTCGCTGTCGAGCGCTCGCCGAATCGCTCCTCCTCCAAGCCGAAGACCGAGCGACCGCCGAGCGCGGAGGATGCCTGTAATTCGCCATCCACGAAATCCTCGAAGGACGGACCGCTTGCCGTTTGTTCGAGGCGGCGAGCCTGGTCGTCGAGCCGTTTCAGAGTCTGCATCTCCTCGTCTCGGCCGAGCTTGGCGTTCTGGACGGCTGTCTTCAGCACGCGGATGGTCTCGTCGTAGACCTTGATCGGCACCGGGTACGGGTGACGATCCTTGCCTCCATGGGCGAGTGAAAACCGCGCCGGGTCGCGGAAGCGGTACGGCGCGCCATGGACGACCTCGGCCACCATCGCAAGCGAGCGGACCGTCCGTGCGCCGACGCCCGGCGTGAGCAGTAGCTCGGGAAAGTCGAGCGGCCCGCGCTCGGAAGCCGCGGCGAGCGTGCCATGAAGGCGCCGGGTGAACACATCGCTCGAGCGGACATCGTGATGCGCCGGCATGACGAGATGCGGCAGGAGGGGCTGGGCAGGCGCGCTGCCAGTCAGCGCCGCGAACTCGTCGACGATGCCGTCGGGCCCCAAAGCCATCAGCAGGTCCAGTTGCGCTGTTCGGGAAGGCGCGGCGCGCCCATCCGTCAGATTGACGACGTTTCCTTGAAACGGACCATCGATGGCGCTGTGCGGTTCATCGACGAAACTCGTCAGGTTCTCGGAATGCCAATGATAGCGACGGGCCTGTTTCTTGTCGCCGTTCATGCCCTGCTGGACCACCGTCCATTTGCCCTCGTCGGTGACGAAGAAGCCGTGCAGGTAGAGATCGAAGCCATCCTGGACCGCTGCGCTATCGACCTTGGCGACGAGACGGCTCGCGCGCGTCAGGGCGGCCCCGTCGAATCCGATGCGGTCGCCGAGCGCGTGAAGTTCGTCAGGAGTTTTCCGCGAATGCTGGCCCCGACCTCCGCAGACGTGGATGCCGAGTTCGTCCTGCAGCGGACCTAGGCCGCGCTTGAGAGCACCGATGACGCTGGTCGTGATCCCGGACGAATGCCAGTCCATTCCCATCACGGCACCGAAGGATTGAAACCAGAACGGATGGGACAGCCGCCGCAAAAATTCGTCGCGACCGTAATGGTGGACGATCGCCTGGGTGACGATGGCACCGAGCGCTGACATGCGCGAGGCCAGCCATGGCGGAACCCGTCCACCATGCAAAGGAAGATCGGCGCTGCCGGTCCGTTTCGCCATTCGTCCTCGATATCCGATTCTTTGCCATTTAGGGGCTACGCTCGACCATCGTCCGGAAGGTGATGGAGTAGCGTTTGGCTTCGACGGCCGGAATGCTGTGTTCCCATACCGACCGCGCCTCGCCGGACATCATGTAGATCGAACGAGACTTCGCTTCGAGGGTGAAACGCTCGAACTTGGTCGAAGCGGGCCTGCGAAATCCGAACTTGCATATCGCGCCCAGCGACAGGCCGAAGATCCGGTCGAAGTGCGGCTTGTCCCTGTGCCAACCGATCCCGACGCCGACGTCGTATTCGGTGCAGAGGACTTGCTGTATTCGCGTACTGGGTCCACCGAAAGTCTCGACGCGATGTGAGACATCGGAGAGCCATTGAGGAATTGGCTCGGCTTCAACGAGGTGGCGTGCCGTATAGTCGTAGCTGAACCCGAAGGAGGCTACGCGACGCTTGCCCTCATACTGGCCGAACTGAAACGGCTGGAGGGGCAAGTCGGCCACTTGGGCTATAAGGTCGAGCGCTTCCGCTGCCGAAACGAAGTCTTCGGCATACCGGAGTCCATCGGGACCTGGCGTGTTTTCCGCAAACAAACTGAATTGGTCGGACAGTGGATTCTACCAAGGCTGTGGATCTACGACCTACTTATGGAGCCGCAGCGCAAAGTCAAAGGTCAGGGGGATCCCGCACATCATAACCAACCAAATAAGAACGGGGCGTACGCGATCGCGAGGAGAATAAGCGCCAGTGGAAAAGCCGTTGCAATGAAGATTGTATCCATGTTGCGAGGCTGCATGGTTACGAAACCGAACAATCTGAGTTCCGTTCCAATTCCCGCCTCAGTCGCCGCCCTTCTTGGCCCGACGTAGCGCGGCGCCCAGCTTCTCCCGTTGCTGCTCCCAGCGCCGTCGTTCGGCCTCCGTGCGATTGTCGATTTCGTCGCGTTCCGCCTGTATCGCGGCATCTCTCGCGTCGTGCTCCTGTTCAGCGGCATCAAAGGCTACTTGTGCGCTTGCAACCTGCGCTGCTTTCCGGTCTCGCTCCTTGATCCTGGCTCGCTCTTCCTTGCGCTGGTCGGCTTCGCGTTTCCGCTGCTGTTTGTCGAAGATGGCCGCGGCTCTACGTGCTTCCGCGTTGTCGACTTTGGTCGCTTTGGCCTGAGGAGCCACCCGCTTCCGCGGAATTGACACTTTCTTGCCGGCCACAAGGCCTTTCGGAAGTTCGCTCGTCTCCTTGAACGCGCCATTGGTGCCGACTGCTCTCCGCAAAACGATGCCGGGATGCGCGATTGTTGCCGAGACGATTGCAGGGTCGTCGGTCTCCTCGGCGAAGCCCTGGTGAAACAGGTTGCTGTCGGCGCCCCAGATCTCGAGCGCGGCCTTCATGGACGGCGCGGCAACGGCCAGGTCGAAAAAGCCGATCGATGTCTGGTAGGTCTTGAGCTTCCGGGCCATCACTCGCAGGCCGGACAGGTGTCCGCTAGGCCATCGAGTACTTTCTCGATGGCTTTCACCCGTTGCTCCTTGTTCTTACCGGAGAACTTTCGATGTTCGGCGATCGATCTTGCATAATCCACGGCATGGTGGCTGTGACGAAGGCGCAGATAGCCGTGATCCGGACAGGGCGCGATGGCGTGGGCCTCAAGGAGGATATCCGTCGCCCATATGGATAGAGTCTCGGCGTCGTTCGTGTTCTTCGACATAGTCGCGTCTCTCTAGGGAATTTCGTCCCGAGAATGGGATTTGGCGTTGACCGGAAATCAGACATGCCGTTTCGGTGTTTTGACATTCGAGAATGTTGTCATCGTCGGGCACGGCTTGAAAACAGCTAAGCTATTCTTGAGTTCCTTCTCGGTCGGAAAGGCATTCACCATGCCTTGCGTCAGAGCTTCCGCCACCAATCGGCGATACCGGCGGTCGCCGGACTTTCGAAGGCGTGTTCTAAAGCCTCGGGTCGATGGAACCAGACAGCGAGTTGAGCGATTGCAAGTAGCTATCCACCGCGGCCAAAGGGCGTAGGTCGTTGCTACAAAATGGGCTCTATAGCATTGCGTTCAATGCCGGTCTCGGTGGGTCCGGAGGTGCCGGCGTCGTCGTGCTCTGTGACGGCGTTTTGCTTGGGGGCGATTCTTCTCTGCTGTACAAAGGCGCTTACTCGCAACGAGACGGGAAGTTCGAAGCGACTGTGCGGACATCGCGTCACGCCAACGAAATCCCGTCCCTGTTCGGGCTGGACGAGGCGACGCTGAGCTTCGCCGGGACCATCATTCGTGGAGACGCACGCGGCTTCGGCGCTTCCCCTCAGGTGCCAGACATCAGGTTGGAGGTCCATCTCAAGTTCAGGGCGCCCATCTGAGGGATTGTTTAGGTCTGGTTTTGGCTGCACGCCAACAGGAAATCCAGAGCCGACATAGCATCTAGATATCGCAATTTCACACGGCCGTTCAACCCAACGGCCTCGTTAACTAATGTCTGATCCGGCACCCGCTTGAAGCCCATTGCCCAGTTCGGAAACAGTCGATCACCATATGCAAGGCCGCGCTGGAGCAAGCTGATATCTCGATGCCGCGGATCGACGCTGATGCGGCTGTAAACTTCGATTACATTATCCGGCTCTCCCTCAAGCACCTGAAGAAAGTCGCCGTCCGAATGGACAAGCATGCCTGTTATATGCGCCGCATCATTCCGGGCCCTTGCCTTTTGCAGTAGCTCGGAAAGATCCCCGGATGAAAATGGCTCATTTGCAGTGCTAAGATACAAAATTCGAAACACGAACGACCTCCATACCCGTCAACGCCGGGTTCCAAAAAGAGTTCAATCGTGCCGTAGACGATCACGCCTCCCCTGACCGGCCGCGCCCCTGAGCTCACCGGAACAGGTGTCATCAAGTTTGACGGTTGGCCCGCCGACTTGTCCATGACCACGGCGGCTTCAATGCCCGCATCACCCCATTTTACGGTACGATCCCGGTGACGTTGCGATAAGCCATGTCTGGCGCCGGCTTCTTCAGAAAGACGGGAGTAAGTTGATCGGGTCTCTAACCGATTGAGGCTTCCAGAAATTTGGCCGTGCGGCTTTCGGCGTTGCGCGCAACATGTTGCGGTTCGCCAGCGGTCACGACGGATCCGCCCTCATTGCCTGCGCCGGGGCCCATATCGATTACCCAATCACTTTCGGCGACCACTGCCATATCGTGTTCGACGACGACCACCGTGTTACCGGCATCCACCAGGCCTTGAAGCTGCAGCATTAGCTTTTCGATGTCTGAGGGATGCAATCCAGTCGTCGGCTCATCCAGTACATATAGTGCCGCCCCCCGCTGAGCTCGTTGCAATTCGGTAGCGAGCTTGATCCGTTGGGCTTCGCCGCCACTGAGTTCCGTTGCGGACTGACCGAGTTTGATATAACCGAGGCCGACCTCTCGAATGACACCGAGCGAACGTGCGAGTAGCGCATCTTTCTCGAAAAACGCGAGCGCATCGTCCACCGTCATGCCCAACACGTCGGCAATGGATTTGTCCCGGATCTTGATTTCCAACGTCTTCGCGTTGTAGCGCGACCCATGACAGGTCGGACATGGCGCGTAGACTGACGGGAGGAAAAGCAATTCGACGGTGACGAAGCCTTCCCCCTGACAGGTTTCGCAACGTCCTTTGGCGACATTGAAAGAAAAGCGGCCGGCATCATAGTGCCGTGTCTTGGCCTGCTTCGTGGCCGCGAACAGCTTTCTGACGTGATCGAAAAGCCCTGTATAGGTGGCGAGATTCGACCGCGGGGTGCGCCCGATCGGCTTTTGATCGACGACAACGAGACGTTTTACGTGCTCCATGCCCCCGACGATGTTGCCGCCAAGCGTTTGAATGGCGGTTTCCAGAAGGTCTCCTTCGTCCGGAGCGCCCCGGTCCTCTTCGCCGCTCTTGTGCCCCAATATTTCCCCAACCTTCTCGACCAGAAATTGAGTGATCAAGCTGGACTTGCCCGACCCCGAGATGCCGGTCACCGCGGTAAACACACCGACAGGAATGTCGACGTCGAGGTCGTTGAGATTGTTGCGGGTGACACCGCGAAGTTGTAGCTGACCTCGCGGGAGACGGCGCGTGCGGTCGATGGCCGTCGCGTTTCCGAACAGATGGCGCCTTGTTTGAGACGCCTCGACGCCGGCAAGTCCTTTAGGGATACCGCTGTAAAGCACCTCGCCCCCGTGAACGCCCGCGGCGGGGCCGACATCGACTATCCAGTCCGCGTGGCGGACGACATCCAATTCATGTTCGACGACGAAAAGCGAATTGCCTGCTGCCTTGAGCCGGTCCAGCGCTCGCAGGAGAGCTTCGGTGTCGGCTGGATGAAGCCCAGCGGAGGGCTCATCCAGAACATACACCACGCCAAACAGGTTCGACCTGACTTGGGTCGCCAGCCGGAGCCGCTGCAATTCGCCGGGGGACAGTGTCGGCGTGCTACGCTCGAGGGCGAGATATCCCAGGCCGAGATCGAGCAGAACCGCCAATCTCCCGTTCAGATCTTCCAGGATGCGCTGGACCACGAGAGCTTTTTCCGGATGGTCTTTGGGCGTATGAGCTTTGCCTTCGAGATACGGCACGATCAATTCGCGAACGCCCCTTAAAGGAAGCTCAGACAGTTCCGCAATATCCAAGCCTGCGAATTTGACCGAGAGAGCTTCGGGCTTAAGCCGTTTTCCCCGACATACCGGGCAACGGCCGCTCAGCATGAATTGCGAAACCCGCCTCTTCATCATCGCGCTCTGCGTTGTTGCGAACGTCTGCAAGACGTATTTGCGCGCGCCGGTGAAGGTGCCGTGATAACTCGGCTCTTCCTTGCGTTTGAGGGCTCGCCTCACCTCAGCTGGCGTGTAGCCTGCATATACCGGGACGGTGGGCTGTTCCTCGGTAAAGAGTATCCAGTCGCGGGTCTTCTTCGGCAGTTTGCGCCAGGGCGTGTCTACGTCATGACCGAGAGTTACCAGGATGTCCCTCAGATTTTGTCCCTGCCAGGCACTCGGCCAAGCCGCCACGGCTCGCTCCCGTATGGTGAGCTTGTCATCGGGGACCATCGAGGCCTCGGTAATATCGTGGATCCGACCGATTCCGTGACAGTGAGGACAAGCTCCTTCGGGAGTGTTGGGCGAAAATGACTCGGCATAGAGCAGTGGTTGTCCACGCGGGTAGTCGCCGGCGCGCGAATACAGCATGCGCAGCAGGTTCGACAATGTGGTCACGCTGCCGACCGACGAGCGTGTCGTCGGAGATCCGCGTTGCTGCTGTAAAGCCACGGCTGGTGGTAGACCTTCGATTTCGTCCACCTCAGGAATGGACATCTGATTGAACAATCTTCTCGCGTAAGGGGACACCGACTCAAGATAACGCCGCTGCGCCTCGGCATAGAGCGTGCCGAAGGCCAGCGAGGACTTGCCCGATCCCGACACCCCTGTAAAAACGACAAGTGCATTGCGGGGAATGTCGACGTCGATATTCTTCAGATTGTGCTCGCGAGCTCCGCGAACACGCACGAAGCCCTCATCGACGGCCGAGTCGGCACCGTACGAACCACCTCTTCCTGCGTGCATCTTGCCCTTCCGCGCAAATTGGCGTGTGATATCAACCGCAGATGAAACTTTGGCGGACGAGTTCCGTTCCCCACACGGAGCTTCCGGCCGGTAGCATTGTTTGTCATAGCGACTACATACTTCATCGCCCCGGAGTTGATCCTTATTCAAGCCTTTGCAATTGGTCGGGCGCGGCCATCCTGCGCGCCATCGTGGTCGATCGGTTGCTGGCGCCATTCCGCTTTAACCGACTGAGGCTTCTTCTTCGCCCCTTTCGAAAACATCGCCTTTGACGCCAGCTAATTCGCACCTGCGAGAAGCGAGTCCGGTAGTGGATAATAGGAGGAAGAATTCGCAGAGGTTAAGGCCTTCGATCGACGCCTTAGTCGTCAGCGTGGCTCCGTATGTCGATACATCCCTCATGACGCATGAGCGGCGCCACGAACCATCGATCGCCGTCATTTGGACGTAGACACCGCGCTCGAAACGAACGCTGCCGAAACTGGTAGCGGTCTTAGGAGCACTGGAGGCTCTATCTCCTCAGGATATTGAGCACCACTAACCCAAATACGGACGGGGAAAAAACATAAACGTCAGACCCGGCGGAGCTTCTCCATTTAAAAATTAGGCGACGCGAGCCACCAGACGGATTTGGCCGGAGCGGCCTATCGCGTGGTGAAATAGAAGTCCTCGCTCCCCGACAGCGAGCCCTATGAACGGCGGCTTTGCGCCAGAAGCGGACGGTTGCGGAGCGGCCAACAAACATTGTTCAGCTGACGGAGTTGGCGCGCGTTTGGCCAACGGCACGGAACACACGTTGGCTTGTGGAAGTTAGGATCCAATCACACCTTTGAGTCCGGTATAAAGAGACCCAGCCACGCCGGCACCTGCGCCGAGCAGTGGTCCCGCGGTCTGCGCAAACTCCTGAATCAATCTTGCACGACGTCTCATCTGCTCTCCGCCAACGTGCTCTCCGAGCAGGCGGGCAGCCTTAAAGGCAATGGCATTGGGTTTGCCACCCTGCGCCAATGTGTTCGGCAAAATTCGAAAAATAACCATCCCGAGGACATTGCCGGACAGGAATGCCAAACTGATGCTGGCTACATATTCTCCGACCTCACGCCACTCGACGACCGATGCCGGGACAATCGGCACGCTGTCGTTGATTCCGGTAACAACCAACATGCACCCTACACTCAGGATGGCCGTGATCAACCCCACCAGCCAAGCGCCGAGTGGCCCAAGCTTATTGAAGGGCATCGAAGCAATTCCGAACAGCAACGGGATCACGATCGATGCAAGACGCAGATATAGCGGTGCAACATTGAGGACGATGGTGATTACAATGTGGGCGGCTACAAGTAACACGGCTGGCAGCAGTACATAGACCGCAAAGTGAATTACGTAGTAGCGGAGCGGACTGGTCAGCCGCGCCAGCGCAACCTCGGCCCGATCCAGCGCGTGCGTTAGATTGTCGATTTCACTGACAAGGTCCTGGACCTCGAGCAGGATCGGACGGACGAAACGCAGGTCACGCGAGCAGTTCTTGCACGCGATGGCTTCATCCCTGATTGTCTCTGTGCAGAACGGGCATTCCATAAGACGCCTCAGCCCTTCCGCTTCGCACGGATGGACGCGATCTCGGTTCTGATCCGGGAAAGTTTAGCCACTGCTGCATCACGCTTGGCAATCAGGTCCTTGCGTTCCCTCGCCAGTGCTTCGGGAACGGCGATGTCTCTGGAACACCAGCCACAGACCAGTACGAGATCGCTGTTCTCTCGAAGACAGTACGGACAAATGATTGCCATCGCGTCAGCGCGCGACCTTGAGGACGAAACTCGTGCTGCCGGGGCGCCCATCAGAATCCTTGAGATCCACGCGCAGCATGTGCTCGCCGGGAGGTAGAGACGCATCCGGCATATCGATGCCAGCCGGTTGAACGAACACCTTCAACCGTTCCGTCAAGTCCACATTCGGCGTACGAAGATAAATGACCTTTACGGAGGTAACATCGATCGTCGCTCCACCAAATGACAGGAACTTGAGCTGAAAGTGAGTCGGCGATTGGATGTTATCGCTGCCGGAAAGGAGCTCGATCTTCGGGCCACGCGTGACACCGCGCCGATCGACGACCACTGCACCTTTCGGCGGCGGCAAGGAGGCCTCCTCTTGTGTGATTAATACCCCCGCGGCCCGCGACGGCACGGATTGACACAGCACGATCAGGCAGGCGAACGTAAAGCAAATTCCTATACGACGTCGCATCATTCCCCCCAACGCGATCTATAAACTTATCTGGTGCCCCCATCCCCTATAATGGAGTAGGGCGCCCAGAATAACGGATGTGCGTAAGCGAACTCTGTCTTTCCATCGGCATTCAGATAGCCGGGTCCGTCAGCCAAAGCCATCATGGCCTGACGCTGAGCTTCGCCGCGTGCCAGCTTTGGATCGTCGGCCTGCCGCTTAAACAGATCTGTCATCAACTCTCGCGCGGACTGTGAATGCACCGACCAGTTGGTGACCAGAAGAGCGCGGGTGCCCGCGTAAAAGAACGCCCGGCCAAGGCCCGAGGCGGCTTCTGCGCCGGCGCCGGCGCCCGCACCGGTGTTGCAGGCCGAAAGAATGACCCAGTCCGCGTCGAGTTTGAGACCGAGTATCTCCTCCATCGTCAATAGGCCGTCGCCCTCTTCACCGGTCACAGTCGGCGAGGACAATGCAAGCGCCGGCTGGGTCAGCCCATTCAATTCGCCAGGCACGAGGCCATGCGTTGCAAACGCGATAATCTTGAAGCCGGACAGATTTATCGACTTAACGGCTTTCTCCGTCGCTCCCTTGCCTAGATTCAAGACTTTCGACGGGTCGGCCCGCAGCGCCAAGGCGATCGAGCGCAATTCGTCGGCCGTATCCGGAAGCCGCGGCAACAAGCCAAGCTCCGCGCTATCCACGCCGTCAAGCTTCGGACTGTTGCGCCGCTTCAGCGGCACACCGCGCATGGTATTGGCGTCGGCGGCATCGGCGATTCGTATTTTTGCATCGATCTGCTCGGCCTCGGCCTGCTGCTCGGTGTTGAAATACGGATCTCCGAACGCGATTATCTCGCTACGGTCGGACTTGCCGGGCGGTAGCTGCCGCAAAGTGCGCAATGCGGCTGCGGACGGAACCATGGCGACCGCATGGGTGCGCGCCAGCCAGGGCACATCCCTGTAGCTCGCAAACAGAACCTCCTCATTCTTCTTGATCACCGACGGCTGCGTCGGCAGTAGTGAGAGTGGCAGCAGACCCAGCGCGCCGTTGGTGACGACGATCAGTTTCCTGGCCGGCTTCCAGCCGGCTTCTACGGGCTTAAGGAGCGACGAATACAGGTCATATCCCAATGCCACATCGAAAGCGGGAATATCGGAAATCATAGCCGCCTGCGGCTCGAGCGCTTCGCGCAACTGAGCTACCTTGGTCTGGACATCCGCTGCATTGGACCCGATTGAAGCAAAGGCAACCGCACCGGTCTTCGGAACCGCCCAGACGAAACTCGCGTCCTGACCAAAGTAAAATGATAGCATCGCCTCGTCGGGCGCCAGCGTATCGCGAATCTCGTCCACGGATGGCGCTCTTGGCGCGACCAGATCTGCATAAGCCGGAAAAAGCCGATTGATCTCTTGTCGCGCCGTGGTCCGCGCGCTGCGCAGATTGGCGATCGACACATTCAGCGTCTGCACGCCCTTCTCATCTCGCTCAGCCGATGACAAGGACAACACATTGTTCAGCGTACCGATTTGCGCATTGATCTGTTTCGACAGATCCTGCTCCTTGCGCACCAGCTCGGCCAGCGCGGGATCCTTGACTGAACTACGCGCGCTCGAAGCCGCCAAGGCCTGCTGCACCGAGCTGCCACGGACGGCGTCCGCCAAGCTGAATGTTTCGACACCGATATCTGCGGACCGGCTCTTCTGCCTGGCCAACATTCTGAAATAGGCTTCTATGATCGCCTGGAAGCGTTGATTCTTGGCCGCAACGACGGTTGTGTCGTCACCGTCTGCATTCTCTCGCGACGATGCGACTAGGATTGGTATTGCGGTCTTGAATTCGCGGATAGCTTCCTCATCGCGTCCTGCTCGCATCAAGCCGATAGCAAGGGTTCCGCGCGCCGACGCCGTATCAAAATGGCTCTCGCCTACGCGTGCGATCTGCTTCTTGACCAACTGGTCAGCCGCGGAAATGCCCGCCTCGATCTGGCCCGAAGCATAGAGCGATGCGATACGCGAGCCGTTCAGTTCGAATACCTGACGCCGCATCGGCTCCCAGTTGGCGATTGCCCTGTCGATCTGGGCATAAACCGCGACGGCGTCACGGCTCTTGCGCTGCAAGTTAAGGACGCCGCCAAGCTGTGAAAGCATCTGTACGGTTTGTGGCGCTTCATCCGGAACGCCCGTCGTCTTGCCGATATCGAGTGCCACGCGCAGCAGCTTTTCGGCGTCGGAATGGCGCCCCTGTTCGACCAGGATGCCCGCAAGACCTGCAATGAAACGCGGCGTCGCGTAATGATATTTGCCTTGGTCCTTCAACCGGGACAACAGCGCGCGACGTGCATCGGATTCGGCCTCCGCAAGACGGCCCTGCCGGGCCTTCGTCCGTGCAAGACTGAGCGTGATAAAATCGATGGATTGAAGCAATGCCGACTCCGTCGGCGGATTCTCGCCACTGAGAAGGCCCTTCATGCCTGCGCGCTTGCGGGCTTCCGCAATGCGAAGCGAAGCCTCAGCCTCCTTAAACTGTCCACGTGCCTCGAAAATGGCAGCATTCCCGAGCTCGATCTCCGCCTCCCAATTCTGGCCGTAACGCGCATACGCTGCGCGCATGGAAGGATGGCCACTCGTTCGCGCCTCCTCGATCGCCGGGCGGCTGCGGCGCATGTAGCCTTCTGCCTGAACGATATCGCCCATCTGGATCAGCGAATTGGCAATCGAGCGATTAGCTGTATGTACGAACCCCTTCGCACCCGGCGTGTTCGCGGTGTCGCGCAGTAGCCGCTGATATGTTTCGAGCGCCTTCTTCGGATCGCCCGCACTGCCGTACTGGACAGCCACTAGTTGAACCAGGCGCGCCATCAGTCCGGGCGGAGCAGCACCGCGGCCCGCCTCAATCCCTTTTTCAAGATCGGAGATGGAATCCGTTAGCCGACCGAGCTGGCTTCTTGCGCCCGCACGGTCGAGATAGAACTGCGCAAGCGAGACGCGCGAAGCTCCGCCGGGAGGCTTCACGTCTGCGTCGGCCCTTAGTTGCTCGATCTTTTTCTCGTCCGGCTTCTCGGTATCGAGGATCGCCGTGATATCGGAGATCGAGCGCGGCGGTGCGACAAAGCCGACCGGCAATGCCGTTTCCGGTGCGATCTTCGGCGTGACATCGGCGGGGACGGCGACGGCGACATTGGCACGCCCGTTTGCCGCGTTCAGTCTCGACATCACACAAGAGCGTACTGCGGGAGTGGCCTTCGTCCGGCATGCCTCTAGGCTGCCGCCGCCACCGCGCATGCAGGACATCACAATTGGCTTTCCAACCGACATCCGGCACTGCTCGATCGCAGCTTCCTGCGTGAGCGCAAATGCCGCCTGCGACAACAGCGCGAGCGCCGCGCTGATGAAGAGCGTCGCCGATGCGCATAAAGCCACATGCCGAATTATCAATCGCTTGGAAATGACCGCTTGCATGATCACGGCTCCAAAATAACTTATCAAAATATGACGTGATCCTAGCCGCAAACCAATTTGATCGACAAGCGCGTTGAGACAGGTTCCGCATGGAACCAGGTTCATTGTAGTAACGCTCGGAGACGAGATGGCGACCATTTGCCGAGTGTCTTACGTTGCACTAGTGTTGATCGCAGGTACCGCCGGGCTGTTGACGAGCTCTCTGGCGGAAGATTTTGTCCCGCCGTTACGTATGCTTCCTTCTGAAATCGCCAGCCGCGCCGCGTCATTCGCGAAGGATCTCACCTTTCCGCAGCCGGTCAAGGCGGGAGATGAACTGACTTCGTCCCAAGCTGCGTTTCTGAAGCCTGACGGCGATGGCCCGTTTCCTGCGCTGGTGATGGTCCATCAGTGCGCAGGCGTGAACCAAGCGATCGTCCTCTGGGCGCGCGAAGCTGTCAGCCTTGGCTATGTCGTTCTCCTGATCGACAGTCTGACGCCTCGGCAGGTTAGCACGTTGTGCTTCGGGCCGCGAAACGGCGTCAATCTATTCCGCGGAGCAAAGGACGCATTTCAAGCGGCGGACCATCTCCGTCAATATCCGTTCGTGGACCCGACTCGGCTATCATTCGTCGGGTTCTCTTGGGGAGCGATGGTTGGCCTTATCGTCTCCAGCGCAAGGTACGCGGAAGCGCTGGGCGGTCGCCCGTTCGCATCCGTTGCAAGTTTCTATCCCGGGTGCTTCCGCGTTTCGCGGCCAAATACGCCGAGCTTTGACATCGTCAGCGATGACATGAAGCAGCCGACACTGGTTCTCATGGGCGCCACCGACAATGAAACCCCCGCCAGCGAATGCGTTGAAAAACTACATGAAGCCAAGTCGGCTGGCTCAGCCGTAGAATGGCATGTCTACCCTGACACTGGCCACTGCTGGGACTGCCGGCAACTCGACGGTCGTAGCAAGACGGATTTACGCGGGAACCTAGTTTCTTATAAGTTTAGACAGGACGTCACGACAGACTCATCCAAGCGGTTATTTCAATTCCTAGCCGCTCCGCACCGGGGCAAATAACTGTGGTGACAGACTCTCTCCACAGGAATTGCCCCCCGCTCCTCCGACACTGAAGGACTTGCATCTGCGAGGCGCCCTGACTGCAACCGTTCAGGATTGGCGAGAGGTGGTAGTTCGAACGATTTCCTTTCAATACAATCGGATCTTAAGGACCCTACCCGCTCTGGCGGGGCAGTTCCGGTACGGTAAATTACAGCGGTATCTGGTTAATCCCATTAGCGGCGATCGCCACGGAGGTTGATGGTGAACGCAGTAACGACCGTCGCCATCTTTTTTGTTGCCTGCCAGGTAGTCCAAGCTAACCAGACGAATTTTACGCTACCCAACAGGGGGCTTCTGTAGCAATCTAAGTTATACTTTTTGGAATTTTGATAGTGATCGTCATACGCCTTTTGATCGCGGCTGGGCTCTACTGCACGTTGGTTACAGCGGCGGCGGCAGAAAAACGAGTCGCGTTGATCGTGGGAAACTCCGCCTACAGTCATGTCGGAAGACTTGCGAATCCGGCGAATGACGCGGCCGCCATCGAAACAGTGTTGAGAAAAGCCGGTTTCGATACGGTCGATTCGCGTCGTGATCTTTCCATAAGTGACACGAGAAAAGTACTGCGGGACTTCACGGCAAAGACGCGTGATGCAGACGTAGCCGTTATCTATTACGCGGGACACGGTATTGAAGTCGACGGCATCAATTACATTATTCCGATCGACGCGACTCTTGAGCAGGATACGGATATCTACGATGAAGCGGTCTCGCTCGACCGTATCCTTGTCGCTGTTGAGCCCGCCAAAAAGCTGCGGCTGGTAATCCTTGATGCTTGTCGCGACAACCCGTTCGCCAAGACCATGAAGCGTACGTTGGGTTCTCGCGCGATTGGCCGAGGCTTGGCAAAGGTTGAGCCTACCACGCCCAATACCATGATTGCGTTCGCCGCCAAAGCAGGTTCGACCGCTTCAGACGGCACGAGCCGCAATAGCCCGTTCGCCACCGCACTCGTGGATCACCTGCCTAAACCCGGACTGGACCTGCGTAAGGCTTTCGGCTTCATTCGCGACGATGTGATGAAAGCTACCGACAACAAGCAAGAGCCCTATGTTTACGGGTCCCTCGGTGGCAACGACGTGTCGCTAGTGCCGTCGGGTGCGGTTCTACCGACTGTAGTTGCCCCCCCATCTTCATTGCCAGGCTCCACCAATGCCGATGCCCGGCGTGATTACGACGCCGCAGTGACGATCGGTACCCAAGCAGTTTGGGAGGCGTTTATTGTCGATTATCCGAGAGGCCTATACACGGAGCTCGCCAAGGCGCAGCGCGCAAAGTTATTGGCCGAGGAAGCTCGCAGCGCCGCGGCCGAGCGATCACGTATTGCTGACGAAGAGAAAGCCCGGCTCGCTGCCGACGGTGCGCGTGCGGCGGAACAAGCGAAAGCAGCGAAAGCCGCGAAGGCAGCCGACGAGGTTCGGATCGCTGCAGAAAAGAAAAAAGCAGCGGAAGACGCCAAGCTAGCCGAAGCAGAGCGTGCCAAGACCGCCGCCGTAGCGAAGGCTGCAGAAGAGGCGCGCGTTGCAGCGGAAAAGAAAAAAGCGGCGGAAGACGCCAAGTTGGCCGAAGCAGAGCGCGCCAAGATCGCCGCGGTAGCGAAGGCTGCGGAAGAAGCACGCGTTGCGGCGGAGAAGAAAAACGCTACCGATGGCCCGAATCTATCGGAGAAGAAGCGCGAGGCCGACGGACGCCAGGCGATCTCGCCGAATTTGGATACGGACAGACCTACTGGGCCGGTGGCCAGCGTTGCATCCGACTCGAAGTTCGAAACTTCATCACGATCTCCCGAAAATGCAATTGATATACCTCGTCAAGTACAAGCAGAGCTGCGTAGAGTTGGTTGCAACACCGGAGCCGTTACCAGCGAGTGGAACGGCGCCGCCCAGCGCGCACTCGGTCTCTTTAACAAGCACGCCGGCACCACCCTAGATGTGAAACTTGCAAGTCTTGATGCGCTCGATCTAGTCAAAAGTAAAACAGGCCGCATCTGCCCGTTGGTCTGCGAAAGCGGCTACAAGGCCGATGGCGATCGCTGCACGAAAGTAACATGCCGCGCCGGCTATGAGGTTGGAGACAACAACGCTTGCGAAAAAATCGAAGTCAAGAAGCCGCCGACTAAGCGCGCCCCTTCAACGACCCAGGCAGCGGCGCCCGCAGCGCCGTCCGCGCAAATCATTTGTGGTAATGGTGGCTGCCGCCCAATCGGCAAGGGATGCAAACTAGTGCAGACGCGCAACGGATACGCCGGAAACTTCGAAGTCTGTAACTGAGCACAAATCCGAAATTCCTGTACGCGCCGCGCCGGCGCTGGAGATGTGTCAATCGCTTCGCCCCAGGAGGTTTTCACAATTCACACACGAGCGCGAGCATGAACGACTGTTTTGCGCCATGAGCCGCCATTCAGGAAATTTAAGTTGCCGCATTGGGATCGCTGGCCGTAGTGATCCCGCAAAGGATTCATAAACACGTACGCGGCCGAAAGTGGGCCAACTGAGTCATGCTTCGAGGCTGCCAAAGTCTCAGCGCATTCGCGGCAGATCCACAATATTGTCGCCTGTCGACAAGAACGAACGGCGGTGCGTTATCGCCAAAATCGTGACTTCGCCAGCAAGCGTGCGGATATGGTCCATAATATCGCGCTCCGTGGCGGCGTCCAGCGCGGAGCTTGCCTCGTCGAGAAGCAGGATGGCCGGATCGCCGTAGAGCGCACGGGCAATCGCTATCCGCTGCCGCTCGCCGCCGGACAACTTTAATCCTCGCTCTCCGACCGTTGTCCCGAATCCATCAGGCAAGGATTCGATGAATGGGAGTATGGCTGCTTTGGCGGCGACGTCGCGCAGACGTGCCTCATCCCTGTCTCGTCCGAGCAGGATGTTGTCGGCCAAACTCTCGTTCAGCAGGACCACGTCCTGAGGAACAACAGCGATCGTCTTGCACCAAACGGCGCGTGGCATAGCCCGGATGTCAACTCCATCGACGGTGATCCTGCCGCGCCGCGGGTTGATGGATCGTAAGGCGAGCTTGAAAATTGTTGACTTTCCCGATCCTGTCTCACCGACGATGTACGTAATGGCGCCGCGCCGGGCGGCGAAGGTGATTCCCGTGATCCCGCGACCGTTGCCGTAATCATAGCTGATGTCCTCAAATATCATCTCACCAGCTGCGATGGTGAACGAAGCGACCGAGGGATCTTCGTCCTCCTCCGGGGCGCACCAAATTTTCGACAACGGCTGAAGCTGCGCCCGCGACCTCGCGAAGCTGTCCATGGTCTGAGCAATCATATCGAACGGGGCGTTCAATTGCAGAAGAAGGGCATTGAACAACACAATGTCTCCGATACTCACTGCGCCCATCCGATATTTCGGCAGCAGAAGTGTAAAGTTGATTGCGAATTGAGCGGCCAGTCCGAAACCAAGCAAACCTGCCGATTGAGCTCTTCGTAGCATGTAGCTCCGCCATCCGTTCTTAACCGCGTGGGCACGCGCGGCGAAGCGCTTGCTCATCCACTCCGATCCCCTGAGATGCCGCAGCGTCTCCATCGCATTCATGGCATTACCGACGAAACGAGCGTTGTCTTGGCTCGCAGACATCGCCGTCTCCAGAAGCTGCTGCGAGCGCCTCGTCGACAGCACGGTCACGACAATTACGACGGTACCGTACGCGACGACAGCGGCAACGATTTGCAGATTCAGTAGATAACCGAGCGTAAAGAGAGTGAGCCCAACCTGGGTTGCGCCCGGAACCCAGGCGATCAGCACAATCTGCAAGATGGTCGTGAACGCGCCGCGTCCTTGAGCGGCCGCGTTCTGTATCTCCGCCGGATTGTGCTCGACGAAGAATTCAGCCCGCTTCGTCAAGATCCGCGTGAACAGCTCGGTGCTGACGATGTAGCCAAGATTCTCCGCCGCCACGACGGAGAGAAATTGAACGACCCTAGTCAAGGCGGATGCGAAGCCGATTAGCAGAGCGTAGCAAAGGAGCCCGTACAGGATTTCCTCGACTTCCCGCCGCTGGGTCAAGGCATCTATGGAGCGGGAAAACAGATATGGAGCCGCCACGGCGGCGACTCCGGAGATCAGCGTCGCGATCGCAACGGCTGAGAGAGATTTCCAGTCCGAATGAGAATAGGTGCGTAGTATGTGCGCTACGGGAGCAGATCTGTTTTCCATACGTGAGACCTGATGCAGGATGGCAGCCTTCGATCGCGGACCCGGTGTCTAGCTGGAATAACGGCCATGTTCCACTAGAAGAAGGTTAATTGGACGGATTCCGCTATGCTTCCGACTTCGACTGCAACGTCACTTAATGACGACATCGCATCATGCTCGTCATGAACTAGATCTCAACATCGCAATTGGGCGATCCACTGGTCCTCGTTGGGTTGATCCGAGTTCTCCGAAAACGTGCCAGTCACGTGCATCCCTTCACTGTACTGTCGCGCAGTTGGCGGGACCATCAATAGTATCGAGACAGCGCGAGCTGAATAATGCAGGACTCAAGATGAAGACTGCGGCACTGCTAGCAAAGGTCAGCTTTGCGCTAGATATCGACGTCGAGCCGTCACTGCGGAAATCGTTATCAGCGCATCCTAGGCTACGCCAAATGCTCTTCGGATTGTGAAAGATGCTAACGAGGGGAATGCCAGGCTTCGTGCTTAATACGCGAGAAGGCTATCGGTGCCGCAATCTGCGCGTATTTATTGCCGTAAAGACGATAAGCACGCTACAGACGGCACCCGCAGCGATGCTGGTATGGCCGCTAAACATTACAAGGCCTAAGCCCCAGCCATACGCAGTGACAAGAACGCCGAGCACGAAAAGCAGAGCGCAGGCGCCGACAATGCGAAGCACTCGCGTTGTGGTTACGGGTAGCGGCCTGCCCATGATATCGCGCTGGTGGCGATGCATGGCAAACGCCAGTGCAGCAAAACCTGCCAGACACAGCCCGAATGCGAGAAGATGATTCACACCGCCTCCTCACGGGACGCGACCGCGATCGAAACCCGTCGATTTGTCGTACGCTTGGACCGAACGCGTCGCCCGCGCCAGGTCCGTATCGCTAAGACGGCATGGAGCAAAGCGAGCGCCCAGCACATGATATCAACACCGGCAAAGACCCAATCGCCCTCGACCAGGCTGTGCCATAGCGGACGTTGCGTCGTCAAAACGTTGAGGATCGGCAGGAGGAGCAACAGCACGGACGCCGCCCATAGTTGCTCGACCCAGGCCGCCTTAGATGGACGTACCAAGGCGTGCAGGAGCGTGAAGGCCCAGACACTGAAGAAGAGGTTGATCTCTAGATCAGCACGGCCTTCCATCGGGAATGGCAGAAGGCGATTGCCCCATAGAAACGCGGTCATGGCAACTGATAGGCCAGCGATGCTCGCAATGTTCAGCCGCTCAACAAGTTGGAAGCCGAAATAGGGACGATCGGGATCTCGCAGCTTTTGTCGCCTCTTCACGGTCCACATGACGAGGCCTGTGCCCACCATTGCCGTACCCATGAAGCTGACAAGAAAGTAGAGCCAGCGCGTGACAGTGTCACTGAAGCGTCCGAGGTGAAGCGCATAAAGGACGCCGCGCGTCTCAGCCGCGGCGCCGACGCCGTCCCGAACCGTCAGCAGTTTGCCGGTGGCCCCATCGAATTCCATATATTGCGGACTCATGGACACGCGGCCCGGATCTCCGCGCGTCACGGCCACGCGCGCTGTCGCATCTCCGGGATTGGCGGCGTTGACGCGCCCTACGTTGTCCCGGCCCCAGCGCTCCTGGGCCTGCCGCACCATGTCTTCGACCGAGGCTAGCGGCACTTTCTGGCCGCTTGGCTTACCCGGCTGGATGAAAGGACTGAGCTCGGCTGCAAGTTGCTGGCGTTCCGCCGACGTCTTCAATGCCGCGCGCTCGCCCCAGGGCATATACAGCGCCATCAACGTCACCAGGCCGGTATAGGTGATCATCAGATGGAACGGCAGCCCAAACACCGACAGGATGTTATGCGCGTCGAGCCACGAGCGCTGCCCCTTGCCCCAGCGGAAGGTGAAGAAATCGACGAAGATCTTCTTGTGCGTAATGACACCGCTCACAATAGCGATGAGCATGAACATCGCCGCTGCGCCCGCGAGCCACCGGCCCCAAAGCACCGGCATATAGTGGAACTGAAAGTGAAAGCGGTAAAAGAACTCTCCGCCCAGTGTCTCGCGCGAGGTGACTTTCTGCCCGGTCGCCGGATCGAAATTGCCTTCGCCGAATGCGCGCTGGCCCGTGCCGCGTGGCGCTGTGCGCCAGAACGCGTAGGCACTGTTATTGCGCGCGTCAGGCAGCCGTATGCTCCACTGCGAGGTACCTGCCGCGATGTCGCCGAGTTCGTTTGCAATCCGCTGGGCCACCACGGCCTGATCGGGAACTTCGACGAGGCGTGCCAGCTCCGGTCGCATCCATTGAGAGAGCTCGTCCTTGAAATAGGACACTGTGCCCGTGAGGAACATGGCATAGAGAACCCAGCCGAGCAGAAGGCCGACCCATGTATGGAGGCTCGACATGCTTTGCCGAATGCCCTGGCCAGCAGCTCGCACATCGTTGTCCGTTGTCACGCGTCAGCCCTTCGTCAGGAAACAGACCAGGCTGCCAGCAACAACGGCACAGCCACGATGATCAGACCCGCCCAAGCCTTCAGTGCGCTGCGCGCGGCAAAGACCCAGACGACGGCACCGGTATAGACGGCAAAACTGGCCAGCATGCCGGTGAGGACAGCCTGGGGCTTGCTCATGGGCAAAGCGAGCACGGCGACACTGCTGAGCGCAGCCAGCACATAGCCGCCGAACAGGGCAGCGATGATGCGCGAAATCAGCGGGCCCGTGGCGCGGACCCGATGCATCATGGCGTTCATTTGCCCGGCGTTGCCGGCGGGCCGGCAGGAAGCGGCGGCAGGCCATTGGCATTCACATAGGTCACCGTGGTGGCGTAGCTCACGGCGTCGTACTTCTCGGCGCCATTCGCGCCCGCGCGCTCACCTGCGTTACGGTCGTTGAAGCTGACTTCAGCGACATAGGTACCCTTCCAGGGCATCTCGAATTTGACGAGGCCATGCTCATCCGTGTGCGCATCCTTGGACCAACCGGACTCCGTGACCAGCGTCACTTTCGTTTTGGCCTTGGGCTTGTCCTTGAAAACAAGCTTGAACTGACCCTCCTGACCGGTCGGCACGAGATCGAGAACAAGCCTTGGCTTCTGCTCTGCAAAACTCGTGATTAAGCGCGCGGCTGGATAGTACCAGCCGGTTATCTGCTTATCTTGCTGTTTGGATGTATAGACCGGGTAGCTCGCATCCTCTGCCACCACGCTGTCGCCGCCAGCCGCTTTAAAGGGAAGCGTGAAGCCGTTCGCGGCCTTGGCGGCATCAGACTTCTGTTCGCCCTTGGCTGAGACTAGCGTTCCTGTCGGCTTGCCGAATTTGTCGAGCAGCCCCGGCGACGTCTCGCGGAGGTTCTCGCCGAACTCGCCAAAGCGAATGACGGCATTTTGACCGTCGGCCTGCTCAATCCAGATCTGGTGCGCCTGTGCGGACACGATCGATGCAAGCAAGGAAATAAAGGCAAGCGGGAGCTTCGTCATGACGAACACCTCAATGGGTTTCACAAACACGTAGTCCGACGCGTGCGCTGTCAGTCGATCGACATAGCGCGCGTCGGACGATTTGACTGCGTATCGTTACGTTCGATCAGAAATCGAATGCAGCCGACACGATGTAGGTGCGCGGATTGCCAACGGTCTGGAAGCCGCCGCTGGTGATCCAGTAGTTCTCGCCAGTCACGTTCTCGATGTTGGCACGGAACGTGACAGGCTTGCCGGTGAGCGCCGTGGTCACATAGCGCGCTCCGATATCAAGGCGGGTCCAGTCGTCGAATCTCTGGTTCGGCAGGTTGGCAGTCGTGAGGTAGGAGCCACCAGTATAGATCACGCGTCCGTTGAGCGACAGGCCGTAGACCCACGGCGTATCCCAATCGAGGCCGGCGGATGCTGTCCAGTTCGGGATGCCGGCAGCGTCGTTGCCACGTTGCGCCGCGACGGCTGGGTTCGTCAATTCCGGCTTTATGTAGGTGACGCTAGCCAGACCGCGTAGGCCGGGCAGCAACAGGCCATAGGCATTGAGTTCAACGCCGCGGTTACGCTGCTCGCCATCATAGGCGCGCTCATTTGTGATGGTCGTGATGATGCTCGGACGCATGATCTGGAACACCGCAGCCGTTGTCGTGATGGTGCCCCAGTCGACTTTGACGCCTGCTTCCTGCTGCTTCGACTTGAACGGCGCGAGCACGGCGCCCGAATTCGCGAAGCCAGCCGGAACGACAAGCCCCTGGCTCAGACCTTCCGCATAGTTCGCGTAGAGCGATACGTTCTGCCACGGCTTGACGACGATGCCGGCCAGTGGCGTCGTCGCGGAAGCATCATAGCCGCCGGTCAGCGCGCCTGTCGCGGTACTGAAGCTGTCCTGTTTCACGTTCTGCTGGCGGACACCGACAGTGAGCAGCACCCGGTCGTTCAGGAACGACATCGTGTCGGCGATCGCGACGCTCTGCAGCGTGATATCGGCCGCTTTGTTCGGCCCGTTGCGCACGCCCGTCACCGTCTGCAACGGAGTCGGGTTATAGATATTCGACGGCAACGACTGCGCCGGCGTGTTGGCGACGTAAGCGTTGCCGTTTTCCTGATTGTAGCCGGTATAAGCGACGTTCACCGCATGGCTGATGAAACCGGTGTCGAACTTCGAGCGCAGGCCGACATTGCCGCTGACAGTCTTGCTGTAGGAATCGTAATAGGCGTTGATGAGCCGGAAATTGCCGAGCTGATCGACACCGCTGGTGAATCCGGTGACGCGCGAATCCGGGAAGGTCTGATAGTTGGTACCTTCACGATAGCCGATGCCCGCATAGGCGGTCAGCGAGTCGGTGAGATCATATTCGAGGCCCGAGGCAATCGTGTTGTCACGCTGCGTGAGTTGCGTGCCCGGATACCAATTGCCACGCGCGTCGGGCGGTGCGGGAATGAAGGGCACCGTCGCCTGAATGCCGATCTGAGGGCGGAAGTTCTTGGTGTCGTCATTCTGCGAGATCGCATCGACGGTCCATCGCAGCCGCTCGCCGCGATAATCGATGCCGAGCGCACCGAGACCCGTACGCCAGTTGCCGCCATCAATGGTGGCTTCACCATTGCGGCCGACGCCGTTGAAGCGAACGCCCCACTCCTTGTTGTCGCCGTAGCGCTGGCTGGTCTCGAGATGCAGACCGTAATTGCCGGCGCTCATGAAGAACGGCGTCAGCCGAGCAAAGGGCACCTCGCCCGCCCGCTTGCTGGCGATGTTGATGGCGCCGCCGACGCTGCTGCCCGGCGCAATACCGTTGATGAGTGCGCCCGGCCCCTTGAGAACCTCGATCCGCTCGATGATTTCGGCAGGAACGCGGCTGGAGGACACCAACCCATAAAGGCCGTTGAATCCGACGTCGGTGGATGCCACCGGCAGGCCACGGATCGTAAAATCGTCGCTAAAGCCGTTGCCGGCCGTGGTCAGCCGCACCGAGGAATCGTTGATCAGCGTATCGGCGATCGTCCGCGCCTGTTGGTTCTCGATCAATTGCGCCGTGTAATTGACTGTGCTGAACGGCGTATTCATCACGCTCGTGCTGCCAAGCAAGCCAAGCGTACCGCCCGTTGCCACCTGACCGCCGGCATAGGCCGGCGCCGGAGTTCCGATCGTCCGGGTCGAACCCATTGTGGTGACGGGCGCAGTCGGCGCAGGAGTCTGTTCGGCTTGCCGAGGAGCTAAACGGGTAGAGCGCTGAGGTGTAGCGCGAGTCCGCGCGATGGGAGCAACTCGCGCGCGCTGCTGTGGCGCATCGACGGACACGGGAGGCAAGGCTGTTTGCGCCCAACTTCGAGAAGATCCCAAACCTGTTAGGCCCAGCAACACAGCACTCGCCGCAACGCCAGCATACAAATGGCTCTTATACTTCTTCGAGTTGCTCACAAACGTCCCCAGTTCACCCAGTCTATGTCTGACGCTGTTTGACTAGGAAAACGAAAGTGTGGAGGCAACGGAGGCGATTTAGAATTTGACCAGAATGAATTCACGTACGTGAATAGATGCGCGGCATTGCGTATTCTACTGAAGATTCCAGCGAGCTGCGCTCAACGTCGCGACAGTTTGACGCGGGATCGAGCGGTCGATGAAAATTACTGTCCGCATTGTGACACCATCAACGTCCGCTTTGCACCAGAAGCCGACATTCAGACATTCTGCCTACTCTCCGCCAAGCCCCAGCCGGTTCGGCATGCGCTTCTCAATGTTGAACTTGAGCAATGCCGCGGAACGGAAAATGCCGTGGGCGAATTTGCCGTAAGGCAGCGTTAGGAACAGCGCCATTACGGTGCCGAGATGGATCGCGAGCCACAGCGCCATGAAGCGGGTATCCCGCAGCAGCAGCAGCGCGAAGCCGGTGGCGCTGACCAGCAGCAGCAGCATGATGAAGCCGCGGTCCATGGCGTTCTGTTTGACGTCGGCGCGCAGCGCATCGCGCTTCAGGTTCAGCCACAGCAGGCCGGCCGGCCCGACGATCAGGCCGATGCCGCCGAGTGAGCCGAGAATCACCGGCGCGCTGGTGAAGGCATAGGGTGCGTGCAGGTTCCACAGATAGTGATAGAGCGTCGCCACGCAGGTCGCCGCGAAACACAGCAGGAAGCCATAGAGCGTGAAATGGTGGAAGCGCCGCCGCCACGGCGTGAAGGCATCATCGTCCTCGTTGCAGCCCTCGCCATGGCCGCCGCCGAGATACTTCAGCCGCGCGACGTCGTGGACGGCTTCGGCCACCGCAGGAACGCGCGCCTGCGCGGCCGCCTTGATGTCGGCGGGATTGCCGTCCTTCGTCGGCGAGACCTCGCGCCAGAATTTGACCACGCCGATGGCGAGCGCCAGCATTGCGAACAGGAACACGGCGCCGAACAAGAGCGCCAGGAAGTTGTGTGGGAAGATCGCATAGAACTGGCCCGCCAGCGGCTCATGGATAAGCCGGCCGTTCATCGCAACCGCAAGGATCATGAACAGAGCCAGACCACCCGACAGCGCGAAGGCCACCGTCAGCCCGGCGCGCTCATAGAGCCGGCCGAACGCGCGCGGCCATGCATAGTCCTGATAGGTGCGCACCCGCACCTTCGCCATCGCCTGCGGAACATTGACTGCAAACTCATGCGGCGGCGCATATTGGCACGCATAAAGGCACGAGCCGCAGTTGTGACAGAGATTCGCAAGGTAATGCGTATCGGCCGCGTTGAATTCGAGCCGACGCGTCATCGCCGGGAAGACGGCGCAAAATCCTTCGCAATAACGGCATGCGTTGCAGATCTGCATGACGCGGGCGATCTCCGCCTCGCCCACAGTCATCGCATCGGCAAAGTTCACGCCGCCTTCGCAGGCGCCGCCGGCGACGGGCGCTTCCAACTCAGTGACCGGCGGCATAGCGAAGCTCCTCGTGGAATGTCGGATGGCGATGCCCGGTCGCAGCCGCCGCATTGACGCCGGCGATGCGGCCGAACGCGGTGCCGATGCTCATGCCGACGCCGGCGGTGTAGCCCTTGCCGAGCACATTGCCGGCCACCATCTCGCCGGCGGCAAACAGGTTGCTGCTCGCAACGCCCTTGACGCGGCAGGCCGCCGTCGCATCGGTCTTCATGCCGAGATAAGTGAAAGTGATGCCGGGCTTGAGCGGATAGGCATAGAAAGGTGCTGTGTCGATCACGCGCGCCCAATGGGTCTTGGCGGGCACGACACCATCGGTGCGGCAATCATCGAGCGCGGTGTGATCGAAGGTGCCGGGCTGGCAAGCCGCATTATAGGCGTTCAGCGTTTCCATAAAGGTGGCGGGATCGACGCCGATCTTCACGGCGAGTTCTTCCAGCGTATTGGCCTTGGTGCCGTCGAACACGGGCGGCATAAAGCGACCGATGGCCTTCTGGTCAATGATCGACCATGCGGTCTGGCCCGGCTGCTGGGCGACGAGACGGCCCCAGATCGCATAGCGCTTGGGCCAAAAGTCCTCGCCCTCGTCATAGAATCGCTTGGCCTCGCGATTGACGACGACACCAAGCGAGACACAATCGATGCGCGTGCAGATGCCGCCGTCATAGAGCGGGGCGCGCGCGTCGATGGCGACGCAATGCGCCTGGGTCGGATCGCCGATGCTGTCGGCACCAGCATCGATCATGAATTTCAGCAACACGCCCTGATTGAAGCGAGTGCCGCGGATCAGGAAGTTCTCCGCCGTCCATTCGCCGCGCTCGTTCTGGCCCCAGGCCTCGCGTTGCCATTCCAGATTGGACTCGAAGCCGCCGCAACCGAGCACGCAGCTCTTGGCAGTGATGCGCTCGCCCGACTCGGTGACAGCGGCGACGAATTCGCCGTCCCTGAGTTCGAGACTCTTCACCGGCGTATCGTAGCGGATCGCGACGCCGAGCGCCCCGGCTGACCGGTAATAGGCATTCACCAGCGCCTTGCCGCCGCCCATGAAGAAGGCATTGGTGCGCGCCACATGCAGCGCGCCCGACAGAGGCGGCTGGAAATGCACGCCGTGCTTGCGCATCCACGGCCGGCAGCGCGACGAATGGCGGATCACCATGCGCGCCAGCGATTCGTCGGTCAGTCCACCCGTGACCTTGAGGAGATCCTGCCAATATTCTTCCTCGGGATAGGCCTCGACCAACACATCCTGCGGTTCGTCATGCATGCAGCGCAGGTTGCGCACATGCATGGAATTGCCGCCGCGCCACGTCTGCGGTGCGGATTCCAGCATCAGTACCGATGCGCCCGCTTCACGCGCCATCAGCGCCGAGCAGAGAGCCGCATTACCGCCACCGATGACGAGCACGTCGGGTGGGGATGAAGATGTTGCCATGGATCAGGCCATTCCTGCGCAGCTTCGCGCCGCGTGTAAAATTGTCAGCGTCGATAGGCCGGCCATTCGCCACCCAGATTGATTGTGAGCTTTTTGGCAACGGGGCCCAGTACGCGTTTCATCTCAGCGATCTCTACCTCGCCGAAGCGCTCGCGCGGCCCCGACAGCGAGATCACGCCGACGAGCATGCCGCGCGGCCCGAACACAGGTGCGGCCACCGCCGCGCAGCTCGGATCGCGTTCGCCGAGCGAGACATCAAAACCAGTGGCGCGAACGGCGTCATAGCGTTTGCCGGTGCTGCCAGCATAAGCGAGAATGATGTGTCCGGCCGCGCCGCGAAGTAGTGCATAGCTGTGACCGGCCTCGACGCGGTCAAGCGTCGCGTGACGCGAATTCACCCGAAACAGGCAGACGCGGTTGTCGGCGTCCTGCCGCACATGGAACGACGCGCTCTCGGTGCCGCGATCGACCAGCTCCTGCAACGCCGGCACCACATGATGGCCGAGCGCATTCTTGCGTGTGAAAGCGACGCCAAGCCGAAATGCGGTCGGCCCGAGGTCGTAGCTACCATCCGGCAGCCGCGTGACATAACCGGTCGGGATCAGCGAGCTCAAAAGGCGCAGGATGGTGCTCTTGTAGAAGCCGGTACGAGCAGCGAGTTCGGCCAGCATCATCGGTTGGTCAGCGGTTTCGAGCGCCGCCACAATGGACAAAGCCCGCTCGACGGCTGCGACGCCCTCGCCGGCTTCTCGCACCGGGACGTCCGTCGTTGCAGGTTTGGTCGCAGGCTTCTTCATGGGAGCTTCCGATCAGGCCGTACGCGACGCCTTGATGACGCGCGCCAAAACCGGCCAGTAGAGGTCGCCATCACCGGCGTCAATCGCCTCGCCCAGGATCTTGTCGGCAAGTTCCGCGCCTTGCAGCTTGATGTTCACCGACTTGGCAAGATCGAGCGCGTAGGAGATGTCCTTGCGAGCATATTCAGTCGAGAAGGCCCGCTCCGGGAAGGTGTCGGGCAGCATCGCCTTCATGCCGTGATTGCGCAGCGCAAAGCTGTCAGCCGAGCCCTTGGCGAGCGTCTCAAACACCAGCTTGGGATCGAGCCCGGCCCGTTTGGCCGTTTCCAGCGCCTCGCCGAGCGCGACGACGGTTTCCATCAGCACCATATTGTTGAGGATCTTGACCACCTGGCCGGCGCCGATATCGCCGCAATGGGTGATGTCGGTGGCGAAAGTGGCGATCAGCGGCTGCAGCTTGGCGAAGATCGGCGCGCTGGCGCCGACCATGACGCTCAGCGTGCCCTCTTCCGCGGCCTGTCGCGTCCGCGCGATCGGCGCATCGGCATAGGCCGCGCCCTTGGCGGCGAAGCGCTCGGCGAGTTCGCGGCTGGCTTCGACCGGCGAGGTGCCGAGATCGACGACGGTGTGGCGCCCATCGGCATGCGCGAGCAGCCCGTCATCGCCCTCGCACACGGCCTGCACATGCTTGCCGCTGGGCAGCGCCATGAAGATGACGTCGCACTGCTTGGCGAGTTCGGCCAGCGAGTTTGCGCGTTTGACGCCTGCTTCCGCGAGACGCTGCAGCGGCGCAGCGGCGCGGTCGAAGCCGAACACCGGCACGCCCGACTTGCGGGCCAGATTGCGGCACATCGGCTCGCCCATCACGCCAAGACCGATAAAACCAATGGCAGTCACCATGCCGGACTCCTTCGTCTTCATTCCAAGAGAGATCGAGAAGCGGACGCAGCCAGGGCTACACCCGCGATGTCGTGGTTCGCCTAGCCCTTGACCAGCGGGCAGTTGCCTTCGCTCATCGGCCGGAACGCCTGTTCGCCGGGTGAGGTGGTGATGACCTTGTAGTAATCGAACTTGTACTTCGATTCTTCCGGCTTCTTCACCTGCACCAGATACATGTTGTGCAACACGCGGCCATCGGGACGCACAGTGACGTCCTTGTTGTACATGTCGTTGACCTTCATCTCGTGCATCTTCTTGGCGACCACGGCCGGTTCCTTGGTGCCCGCGGCCTTCACGGCGGCGAGATAGTGATGCACGCCGCTATACACACCGGCCTGCACCATGCTGGGGACCCTGTTGTTGGTCATCGCGAAATAGCGCTTGGTCCAGGCGCGGGTCTCGTCATTGAGGTCCCAGTAGAACGAGGTCGTGACCTGCAGGCCCTGCGTCGCCTTGAGACCGAGCGCATTGACGTCGGTGATGAACACGAGGAGACCGGCAAGCTGTTGGCCGCTCTCGACAATGCCGAACTCGCCGGCCTGCTTGATCGCGGTCTGCACGTCGGCGCCCGAGGTGGCGAGACCGACGACCTTGGCCTTGGAGCCCTGCGCCTGCAGCAGGAACGACGCCATGTCGGTGGTCCCCAGCGGATGTGCGGAGGAACCGATCACCTTGCCGCCAGCGCCCTCGATGAACTTCGTCGCATCACGCTGCAAGGCATGGCCGAAAGCATAGTCGGCCGAGATGAAGTACCAGGTGTTGCCACCGGCCTTGGTGATGGCCTCAGAGGTCAGCTTCGACAGCGCATAGGTGTCGTAGTTGAAATGGAAGCTCACCGGCGAGCAGGCCTTGCCGGTGAAGTCCGACGATCCCGGGCCGCTGATGGTGAAGATCTTGCCCTTCTGCTTTGCCACTTCGAGGATGGCGAAGCCGGCCGACGATGCGGCGCCGTCGGCGATCATGTCGACGTTTTCGGTATCGAACCAGCGGCGCGCGGTGGCCGCAGCCACGTCCGGCTTGTTCTGGTGATCGGCGGTGACCACCTCGATCTTCTGGCCGTTGATCTCACCGCCGAAATCTTCAGCTGCAAGCTTGGCCGCGGCCACCGAGCCGACGCCGCCATTGTCGGCGAACACGCCTGACTGGTCGTTCAACACGCCGATCTTGATGGTCTCGGCAGCGCTGGCGACCTGCGCCGACAGAAAGAGTGCGGCGGATAGATAAAGACTTTTCGTGAATGCCCTGGTTGTCATGTGATGCCCTCTCCTCAGATTTTCTGTTGTTGTTTGATTTTCTCAAGCACCGGCGCGATGTAACGCCGGAATTGCGCGGGATTCTCGCTCATCGGGAAATGGCCCAGCTGCTCCATCACGGTGACTTCCGTGCCCGCGATGCCGGAGGCCGTTCGCACGGTGTCTTCGGGCATGCAGGAGAAGTCGTACTCGCCGGTGAGCAGATAGAGCGGACAGATCTTGGTATCGATCGCCTTGGTGCGACCGCGCAGGTCGCCGTCGACGCGATAGAAATACAGATCGCCCTTGAACACGCCGGGGCCGCCCTGCTTGTAGGCCCACAGGGTTTCCATCCGCGCCTCCGCAGGAGACTGCGGCGCAACGAGACCGGATACCAGCGCGGCACAGACTTCGCCGCCATGGATATCCGGCCGATTAAGCCAGGTGGTGTCGTACCACGGCGCCTGGAAGTCCGCGGCTTCGAGGCCGATCAAGGCGCGGAATTCGCTGGCGTGATCGATGGCGAGATTGAGCACGATGCGGCCGCCGATCGAACAGCCCATCACGACGGGCTTGTCGAGATCGAGTGCCGCACTGAATGCGCGGATCGTCTGCGTATAGCGCGCGGTGGTGAGCTGATATTCGCTGCCGTCCCAATTCGCTGGCGGATTCGACTTGCCATGCCAGGGCATGTCGAAGGCGATGATGCGGAAGTGTTTGGTGAACTGTTCATCCGCAAGGAGATAGCGCCATTGCCGGTTGTCCGAGCCGGCGGTGTGCAGGCAGACCAGCGGAATGCCTTGGCCGGCTTCCTCGAAATAGATCCGGTGCGTGATGCCGTCGATATCGATATGCACGTAACGCCCGATCATCGGTTCGATATATCCGGTCATGATGCAGCTCCCGACTTGCGCGGCAGTGCCAGCAGATCCTTGAAATACTGAAGGTTGGTCATGAAGGGCTTGATGTCACCTTCGAGCTTGGCTTCGCCGCGCTTGGTCAGCGACAGAAGATCGTGCCACTCCGCCTTCGGCATCGGCTGCCAGAATGCGGTCCAGGCGTCAGGCGTTGCGCGATAGCCGAAAGTCCACGACCGCATCAGCACCGGCGCCGGCACCATGTCGATGATGCGGCCGGCCCGGATGGCGACGTGAAACGCCTGCTCGGTCGAGCCAAGCAGACAATCGACATCGAGAAAGCGGCCGCGCTGGATCAGCGCAGTGTCACTCTCCAGCAGTGCCGGGAGCTGCGAGAACAGGTCGCTGACGGGGTCAGATTTTTTCAAGACCGGACTCCTTGATGATGCGGCCCCACAATTCGGTCTGCTTGGCCACGTGTTCAGCGAGGCCTTCGGGCGTGCTGACATCCGGCTCGAGACCGATATCGGCGAAGAACTTCTTGGCTTCGTCGGTCGCCATCACCTCAAGGAACGCCTTGTTGAGCTTCTGCACAATGTCGGCAGGGACGTTCTTCGGCGCGAACAACCCGCTCCAGGCGGCGAAGTCATAGCCGGGCAGACCAACATCCGCCATTGGCGCTACGCCGGGCAGCGAGGCGACCTTCTGCGCCGTCGTCACGCCAAGCGCGCGCAGGCTGCCATTGTTGATGAATTCGCGCGTCACGGCGACGTCGGTGATGACGAATTCGATGCGCCCCCCGAGCAGATCGGTGATCGCCTGCGGCGTGCCGGGATAGGAGATGCGCACGGCGTCGATGCTCGCCATCGATTTGACGAGCTGCGCCGCCGCCATGCTGCCGGTGTTGCCGCTGCCATAGCTCAGCTTGCCTGGATTGGCCTTGGCGTAAGCGATGAACTCCTTGAGGTCCTTCGCCGGAAAATCCTTGGCGACCACCATCACCAGCGGGTTGCGCGTCAACCGCGCGATCGGCGTGAAGTCAGCGACGGGATCGAAAGGCATCTTGTTGTAGAGATGCAAATTGGCCGAATGGGTCGAATTGGTCGCGAGATACAGCGTATAGCCGTCGCCCGGCGCGCGCGCGACTTCGGCCGCGCCGATATTGGCGTTGGCGCCCGGCTTGTTGTCGACGAGGATCTTCTGGCCCAGCACGGCGCCGACTTTTTCGGCGAGGAAGCGCGCTTCCACATCGGTGGCGCTGCCGGCCGGGAACGGCACCAGCAGCCGGATCATCTTGCTCGGATAGACGTCCTGCGCCTGCGCCGGTGTGAACACCGCTGCCGTCGCCGCCAGCATGCCTGCCATCGCGACGCGCCGCGTGAGCGACCACGCCGCAGCCCACTGCTCTCTCATGTTTCAACTCCCAATCGATATTCTTGATGATTTTGTTGTTCAGCGCGCCCGACGCGTGATGACCGACACGCAAGTGGCGCGCGCCGCGGCATCTGCCGCTGCGTTCTCCGCCATCTCGCATCGTCCAATCGTACGCATCTTCGATCTCATTCAATCCCAGAACGTTCTGCCTGACAGAACTATTGTTCTATTATATCAACATATGATTGGATGCCGCGCAAGTGAGGCTGAGTCAACCGCTTCCGACGACCAAGAAAGTGCACTTCGACATGACCTATCCCAACATCGAGCTTTACGTGGACGGACACTGGCGCCGGGCCTCCGGCACGCCGATCATCAATCCCGCCGACGAGAGCGTACTAGGGACGGTGCCGCATGCGACGAAAGCCGATCTCGACGATGCGCTCGATGCGGCGGTGCGCGGCTTCAATGTTTGGCGCAAGACGGCACCGAACGCGCGCGCGCAAATCATTCTGAAGGCTGCGACGTTGATCCGCTCGCGCGTCGACGAGATGGCGACGGCGATGGTGCTGGAGCAAGGCAAGCCGCTCGATCAGGCGAAGCTCGAAATCCTGCGCGGCTGCGAGATCATCGAATGGGATGCAACCGAAGGCATGCGCATGTATGGCCGCGTGATCTCGGCCGGTCCCGGTCTGCAACACACCGTGTATCGCCAGCCGATCGGCCCCGTTGCAGCATTCTCGCCGTGGAATTTCCCAATGAGCTCACCGGCGCGCAAGGTGGCCGGCGCGCTGTCGTCGGGCTGTTCGATCATCCTGAAAGCTTCGGAAGAAACCCCGGCCGGCGCGCTGCAGCTGGCGCGCGCGTTCCATGATGCAGGCTTGCCCGCGGGCGTACTCAATCTCGTGTTCGGCGATCCTGCCGAAATCTCCGGCTATCTGGTGCCGCATCAGGCCATCCGCCTGATCACCTTCACCGGCTCGGTGCCGGTCGGCAAACATCTCGCCGCCATGGCCGGTCAGCACATGAAGCCGGCGATCATGGAGCTCGGCGGACATGGCCCGGTGATCGTCTGCGACGATGCTGATCCCGTCACCACCGCCCAGGCTTCGGTCGTCACCAAGTCACGCAATGCCGGTCAGGTTTGCGTCGCGCCGACGCGTTTCTTCGTGCACGAGAAGAACTTTGAGATCTTCGCAAAGAGTTTTGCCGAAGGCGCCGCCAAGCTGAAGATCGGCAATGGCATGGATCCATCCACGCAGCTCGGGCCTTTAGCGAATTCACGACGCGTCAACGCCATGGAACGGCTCGTGTCGGACGCCAAGGACCACGGCGCGCGCGTGCTCGCGGGTGGCCAGCGCATCAACAATCGCGGTTACTTCTATCCACTCACCGTGCTCGCCGACGTGCCCGACGATGCATTGGCGATGAACGAGGAGCCGTTCGGTCCGCTCGCTCTCGTCAATCCGGTGCGCGATCTCGACGAAGCCATCGCCAAGGCGAATGCATTGCCGTTCGGCCTTGCCGCCTATGCCTTCACGAAGTCAGCCGACAACGTGCAGCGGATCTCCAACGACGTGGAAACCGGTAACCTCACTATCAACCACTTCGTCGCATCCACAGCGGAGACCCCGTTCGGCGGCGTCAAGGACTCAGGCTATGGCCGCGAAGGCGGTACCGAGGGCCTCGCCTGCTACACGGTGACGAAGAACGTGTCGCATAAATTTGCGTGAGACATTGGTGGAGGCTGGGAAGCACTCTGGTTCTTCAAACGACTTTTGAAGAACCAGAGTCGCACGGGTGCAATTTACCGACACGATCTGCTCTCGTGCGATTGGTTTAAGCGACGGTACCGCTCCCAAAAATACATCGTCCGCGAAGTGGGTCAGTGGCGAGAAGTTGTCATGCAAACGGAAGCTTCGGCGAGCGCCGGGCCTGCGAGTGGGGAAAGGTCACCCCAGCCTGCGCGCCTCAGCTCGCACCGAGATCGTAGACCTGTAGAACGCTACGGCCGCGCGTGCAGGTGACGCGCCGGCCGCGGCCTTCCTTCCGGATCTTGATGCCTACGCGCCGCCCCCGACGATCGTGGCGCTCGCGACAACCATACAAAGAAGCAGGTTTAAGAGCATCCACGCCTCCGCACCGCCCCCCAAGCGGAACTTCCGCAAAACTCATCCATGTCCGCTTTGCGCCAGGAGCTGACATTGTCGGTGGCGCGTAGCATGGACGCGCGGCACGCCGCCTCACTCAAACTATTTCTCACATTCAGAAAATCGCGCTGAAGAACCTGCATTGCCAGTTGCGCGGCGCCAGGCCCCCGGCGGTAGCCCAGTCGAAGCGGAAAAGACGCGGGTGAAGTGGCTTTGATCTGCAAAGCCACAAATCAGTGCGATATCGGCCAACGACATACCGGTCTTCATGAGAAGGCCACGGGCCTGTTCGACGCGCTGGGACAGGATCCACTGGTGAGGCGCCTTGCCCGTCGCCTTCTTGAAGCCGCGGATGAAATAGCCGCGCGACAACCCGCAGGCCTGTGCGACATCTGCAACCCGTACATTGCCTGCAGTATTGCTGCTCAGCATGTCGACGGCGAGCGCCAGTTGCGGCCGCGACAGCGCGGCGCCTTGCGATGCGGATTCAAGGTTGGTCGCGCGGTTGTATCGCTCGATCAGATGTATGCCGATCGTCGTTCCAAGCTGGTCGAGGAACAACGGGCTCGCCTCGCTACTTTTCTGCAGCAAGGGCTCGACCACGCTGACGAGCCGCAACAAGACGGGATCGGTGTCACCGGCGCGGCACGCAAGGTCGACCGCGCCGCGCCACCCGTGCTCCTGCGCCAATTCGATCAGGAACGGGCGCGACACCTCCATCAGGAGAAAATCGAACGCACCGCGCAGATCGGCACGATAATCATCCGCGAGGTTGCGAATATAGATCGAGCCTTCTTCGAATTCATGGCTCGTGGCGCGATGTTCGTGAAAAATACGCCGCCGATGACCACCACTTTGCGAGATGCCGATCAGGAAACCGCGATCGTCGGCTGCGGTCAAGACCTGGCCAAGATGCGGATCGTCGCTCCCTTTGCGGAAAAACTTGATCCCGGCGCCGCGCAGTTCTTGATCCTTGTGGAGCTTGCTGGCAGGACAGCCGAACACATCGATCTTCGATTTCGGCTTCGGCGAAACAGGCAGCGGCTCAAGCATGTGGACCGGTCCCGCATATGATGCACCGTCGGGAATTCGGGTACCCGCCATCATATACCCCCATCGCTGCACGCTGCAGATCGCCCGGACGTTCTCATGCGTCCCAACGAACTACCTCAGATTTCAGTTTAGCCACGCACATGGTTGCACATGGCTGCGGCTCCATGATTTCCAGAATGCGGAATTGTATGCGGACAGACAATTGGAGCATGGTGGAGGCTGACTAGACCTTGGTCTAGGCGAGCGACGGCGGCTCATATCCCAACCGGTCGGCCATCCGCACGATGTCAGCGAGCGAGTTCGCCCGCATCTTACGCATCATCGTGCCGCGGTGGAGCTTGATCGTGGCTTCGCTCAGGTCCAGCGCAGCCGCAATCTGCTTGTTCATCAAGCCGGCGGCGACATACGCGAACACCTCGCGCTCCCTCACCGTCAAGGTCTCGAAATCCGCCTTGAGGCCAGCGATTTTCTCGGCCGCCTGCTTCGTCGCACGGTCGCGTTTCACGGCCGTCTCAACCGCAGCAAGAAGATCCATCGCGCGAACGGGCTTGGTCAGGAATTCGATGGCGCCGGCCTTCATTGCCCGCACCGACATCGGCACATCGGCAAAGCCGCTAATCACGATTACCGACGTCGTGACATGCAGGGCAGCCAGATCGTCGAGAAAATCGAGACCATTGCGGCCGGGTAGATGCACGTCGAGAACGATGCAGCCGAATTTGTCCCGGTCGTCTTTGGCCAGGAACTCCTGCGCCGAGGCAAAGCACTCGACCTGAAGACCGACAGAGCGCAGCATGCCGTCCAGGGCCTCGCGAATACCCTTGTCATCGTCAATGACGGCGACAACTGCGGTGACTGGCTCCGAATTTGCGATCACGGTGTCACCTGCAGCGTACGTGGCGGCAGCGTGAAGCGAAGGCGCGTGCCAGTGGGCACGCGTGACTCCGCCCAGAGCCTTCCGCCGTGGGCATCGATGATGGAACGGCAGATCGACAGCCCCATGCCAATGCCATCCCGCTTGGTCGTGAAGAACGGATTGAAGATCATATCGAGATGATCGGGGTTAATACCCACCCCCGCATCTTCGACGGTGACGCAGACCTCTCCCAGTGGATCCATCGCCGACACGACAGTCACGCGCCGTTGTTGATTCTCCGATGAATTGATGGCATCCGCCGCGTTGGACACTAGGTTCAACATCACCTGTTGCAGCTGCACCCGATCACCAACGATCGATGGCTGGTCGGGCTGAAGATCGGCTCCCAGCGCAATCCCCTGCCGCGACAGTTCCGGCTGCACGATCGATAGGACGCCTTCGATCATCTCGTTCAGGTCGAGCTCTTCGAACACCACCGGCGCGTTGCGCGCAATCGCGCGGACGCGCTGGATGATCGCTCCGGCGCGATGCCCCTCCGCGATTGCCCGTTCCGCGGCGGCGCGGGCTTCGCCAACATTGGGCTTCTCGCCTTTGAGCCATTGCACGCAGGCCTCGGCATTCATGACAACGGCCATCAGCGGCTGATTAACTTCATGCGCAATAGACGCGGTGAGCTGCCCCATCGTGGTAATCCGCGACATGCGCGCCAGCTCCGCATGCGCCACCTGAAGCGCCGCCGTGCTCTCGCGCAGCTTGCGGTCGGCGCGGTCCTTGTATAGGGCCATTTCGATCACAGTGCGCAGTTGCAGATCCTCGAACGGCTTGAGCAGATAGCCGAACGGCTCGGCCTGACTGGCGCGCCTGACCGTCTCGTCATCGGCATAGGCCGTGAGGAACACTACCGGGATCTGGCATCTGGCGCGGATCTGCCGGGCGGCATCGATGCCGTCTATCTCGCCTTCCAGACGGATGTCCATCAGCACCAGATCGGGACGATTGCTGATCGCAAGCTCAACGGCCGCCTCGCCGCGGGCGGTCACCCCGATCACGGAATGACCGATCCGGCCGAGCTGCTCGCTAATATCGCGGGCAACGATGCGATCATCCTCGACCACCATCACGCGGGCGCGCGTTGTCATGGCGCGAGGCTCGCGCTACGGCCAGCCTGGAATGTAAGGGTGCAAGTGGTGCCGCCGGTGCGATCGACAGAGAACGTGCCATGCAACTGCTCGACGAGATCGCGCACCAGCTGCAGACCGAGTGATCTGGTTTCGATGAAGTCGAACTGCTCGGGCATCCCGATGCCGTCATCCGCGACGGTCAGAATACATGTCCCGTTGTCGCTGCGGCCGAACCTGACCCTGATATATCCGCTGCGTTCGCCGGGAAAGGCGTGTTTGAACGCATTGGAGACGAGCTCGTTGATGATGAGGCCGCAGGAGACAGCGCGATCCATATCCAGTGTGACGTCATCGCTTTCGGCCGTGATCTCGACGCGAGCCCGCCCATAGGCGCGGCGCAGATGCGTGCACAGACTGAGCACATGGGTCTGCATCTGGATCTCAGCGAAGTTGCCGGCACGATACAGATTTTCATGCACCAGCGCCATCGACCGCACGCGGTTGCGGCTATCCGCAAACAGCGCCGCGGTGATCGGGTCGGTGATGCGCGACGCCTGCAGGTTCAGGAGACTACTGATAAGCTGCAGGTTGTTCTTGACGCGGTGATGCACTTCCTTGAGCAGCGCTTCCTTTTCGTTCAGCGATGCTTCCAGTCTTTCCCGTGCAGCGTTTCCGGTTGTGATGTCCATCATCGCGCGGCGGAGCTCGAGCTGGTTCATGATCTGCCGCGCGAGCGCCTGCAGCGTGAAGCGCTGGCGTGTCGACAGACCATCCGGGCGCGGCGTGTGATCCAACACACAAACGGTACCGATCGGCAGTCCGTTCTGTGTTTCCAGCAGCGCGCTGGCATAGAAGCGGAGCCTGGGACCCCCGCTCACCAATGGATTATGCTGGAAGCGTGTATCCGAAGACAGATCGGGGATCACGAAAAGATCCGTCTGGCGGATCGCCTGCGCGCAGATCGAATGATCGAGCGGCAGTTCCCGATCGCCGTGCCCGATACCGGTAAGGGTCCAGTGCCGGTCGCCATCTATCAGATTGATGGCCGCGATCGGCGCATCGCAGATATCCGACGCGATCTGCACGAAGTCTGCGAAATCCACATCAGATGCAGAATCGAGAATATCGTATCGATGCAAGGCCGCGATGCGATCGCGTTCATTCCACATGTCAGGCACTTATGTCGGCGTCATCCGAACCATCACGCCAAAACGGGACCGATGGCGGGCGAGCGTGTAACCTATTCCGCCGCGGCACAAAATGAAACCACGCCCCATGGCCTCCGGACGTGCGGTTACCACCCATATTTGAGCTCCAAACCCAGATAATTGCTGTCGTGCCCGCCGGCGTTCCGCACCGTGTCGCCAATGGCGTAATGCACCGCCTCGACGGCTCCGGTCAGGTTGGCGTTGAAGACGTAATCCGCTCGAAGCTGCGAATAGACCCCCGTCCAGCGGCTGCCCTGCCCAGCCGTGCCCGCGACGGCAACGTTGGGCTGAACATAAACGGCATCGGCAACCGTCTGGCGCCACTGCATGCCGAGCCCGGCGGTCACCGTCAGATTGGCAATGGGCTTCACCGTCAGTGTCGGCTTGAGATGGATCAGGTTGGCGTAGCCGGTATAGCCTGCCAGCGAGAAATAGTAGCCGTTCGGGAACAGCGGATTGAACGTAGCGATCGTGTTGTCACCCGCACGCCCGTCACCTGACGCCGCATCCGCCTGCAAGCCGATCCTTGGCGTCCATGCGGCGTTAGAGAATGTGTAACCGGTGCGGCCGCCCAGTGCCCAGGCCTCGATCTCCTTAGGCCCGACATGCCCTGTCTGCCCCATCGCCTCGAGATCCCAATCGAAGCCATTGGCATTACCGGCAAAGCGGACGTCGAAGATGTGCCGCGTCTCTTCGCCCAGGGCGTCGAGATAACGCGCAGACGACCGCTCGAACAGGGAGTAATAGCCGGAGAGTTCGTTGTCGCCGAACACCTTGCGTTCGATACGCGCAGTGCTGAAGCGGAAATTCTGGCCGGAGAAGTCGTCGAACACATCGCCAAAGCGATATTGCACCGGCTGGCTGACAAAGCCGATGAAACGCCACAACCCGGTCTCGTAATCCGCCCACACCGCATCGAAGGACTGCCGCACATTCGGCCCGTCGCGCGAGGACACAAAGCGTTGCAGATCGAAGGCAAAATCCTGCCGGCCGACGCGCGCCTTGAAGATGCCGTCACCCAGCGCACCGCTATAGGCGATAAATGCCAGTCTCAGATCGAGCTGGTTCTGGTCGGCCGGCGAGACGCTCGCCTTGTCAATGGTGCGGACATCCTCCAGCTGCGTGAAGATCTGCCAGTTCTCGTTCAGCCGGATGTCGACATGTATCTGCAGCCGTTGCAGCAGATAGGAATCGCCGCGCGTATTGCCGACGCCGAAATTCGGAGCGTCGTTGAACTCAAATCGCTCGCGCAGACTAGCACCTAGCGAGATATAGCTTTTCGGATCGGTGACAAAGAGCGGGATATATTTCAGAGCGTCGAATGGCTCGGTGCGCAACGCCGAAGTGGCGAGCGCAGACCAGTCTTCCTGCCAGCGATTGGTTAGAAGCTTCGGGCGCGCTGGCGTTACCGCTGAATCGTCCGCATGCGCAGGCGGCAGCAGGACCGCGCTAAAGGCCAGCGCGGTCGCGGCTATCCAAGCCTTACTTGCCGACGGCAGAGTGAATCTCGGCAACATAGCCTCCGGGGAATTTTACCAGCGCTGCGCGGCGCGCATCCGCGACATAGGGCTCGACCAGCACCGTGGCACCGACCGTCTTCGCCTTGGCCAGCGTCTCGTCGAGCGACGGCACTTCATAGCCGGTCAGCTCATGGCCATAAGGATAACGAAGCACGCCGTCGGTCACCAGCACAGTCATCTTGCCAAACTTCGACGTGATGCGAACCCGACGGTAGGTATCGCTGGGGCGGCCGATCTCGATGCCCGGCGCCTTCGCCGTGTCGGAGACAACGTTGCCTTTCGAGAAAGCGACAAAGCTCTTCACGAACTGGTCGGCCCGGCCGGCCGGCACGTAGACGCGGTTTTCCGGGACCGTCTGCAGTTCCGGATAGGACGGCGCCGTCGTGTGCCAATAGAGCTGCATGTTGATGCCGCCCGGCCATTGCACAACGACGTCGCGGCCGATCGGATCGGGAAACGTCTTGACCAGCACGTCGGCGCCCGCGCCTTGCGCGGCTCTGACGGCGGCATCGATATCTGTAACGAGATAGCCGGTGCGCTCATGGCCGAATGGATAGGGAATCGGAGTCTTGAAGCCAAACACCGAGACCGACCCTGCCGGGGTCAGCAGAAGCTGCGACGTCGTGCTGCTCGGTGTCGGCGTCACTGTCGCGACTACCTGTTTGGTGCTCTTGCCACCAAAAGTCGCGATGAAGCTTTCGACAAAGCGATCGACCTCGTCCGGCGCAACATAGACGTGCGTCGTGTCATATTGCGCGCCGACAGCAAAGCCGACCTTCGCCGGCGCCTCGCGCGACCATGCATCTTGCGGCGCGGCCGATAGCAACGCGATGGAAAGAATGGCGGCGGTGAATTTGAACAAACGCATCATGGCAGTCCTTGTGGCGACTAGTGCTGGTTGACCAGTTCGGGCTTCGACGTCGGGTTTTTCAGATCCAGCGTCAGAAAATGCCGGACCACGGGGGCGTCGGGCCCGATGTGATATTGCGTCATCTCGCGCTGCACATCGGCATCAGCCTTCGAGACGCGGTGATGCTGCCGCAGATGCTCCGCCCATGATTCCACCAGGAACCATTCGACGATCTTCTCCGGATCGGCGGCATCCTCGGTGATGCCCCAGCCATAAGCGCCATCGCGACGACGCGCTTCGGAGAGGCGCTTGAGCCCGGTGAAGAACGGCGCGCGGTTTTGACGCGCGATTCGATATTCAATCAGGATCAGGACGGGCCCGCGGTCATGTTCGACCTCGTCCGACGTCAGCGGCTCCGGCCAGTAATTGGACGGCGCGAGATCGGCTTCGCCTGTCGGCAGCTTCACCCGGTGCATGATGAAGGCGGCGACGGCGAGACCGCATGCGCTAACCAGCAGCGTCGCCGGCAGGCTCAGCGCTTGGGCCACCGCGCCCCAGCCGAGGCTTCCAGCAGCCATGGCACCGTTGAACACCATCAGATAGACAGCGAGACCGCGACCACGCACCCAGTTCGGCAGCACCGCCTGCGCGACGCCACTGAACGTCGTCAGCGCCGTGATCCACGCAGAACCGAGCAGCAGCAGAACCGGCAGCGCAACCCATTTCGGCGGCGCGAAGGACAGTACAGCCATCACACACGCCGACAACAGCGCGGCGATCAGCAGCAGCGCGTCGGAGTCGAGCTTCGCGCGGAGCCGCGGCAGCACCAGCGCGCCACCGATCGCGCCTGCACCAACCGCACCAAGCAGCACGCCGTAAAAACTGGCATCGCCACCCAGCAGATTACGCGCCACCAGCGGCAGCAGAGCCCAGATCGAGCTGGAGAATGCAAAGAAGATCGTTGCCCGCAGCAGCACGATGTGCAGTTCACGGCTAGAGCGCGTGTAGCGCAATCCGGCCCGGAACGCGCCGAAGAACTTCTCTGACAACACGTCTTTGTCGGCCTTGGCGCGCGGCCACCACAGCAGTGCTGCGATGACGAACATGTAGCTGGCGACATCGGCGCCATAGGTGACGGCGGCGCCGAATGTCGCCAGCAGGATGCCGCCGGCGGCCGGGCCGATCGAGCGCGAGACATTGATGCCCAGTGAATTCAGCGCGACCGCGCTCTTGATGTCCTGCCGCGGCACGAGCTCCGGCACGATCGCCTGCCATGTCGGCCCGACCAGTGCGGCGCCGATGCCGCCGATGAAGGTCAGCCCGATCAGCAGATTGACCGTCAGCAGCCCGTAATAGGACAGCATCATCAGCGTCGCGCTCACCAAGGCGAGCAGCACCTGCACCGCGATCAGGAATTTGCGGCGATCGAGAATATCGGACAGCACCCCGGCGGGGATCGCAAACAGGAAGATCGGAAGCGTGCCCGCGGCCTGGATCATGGTGACCGCTGCGGGCGCCGCCGACAGGTCTGTGACGAGCCAGGAGCTCGCCACGTCGCGCATGAAGCTGCCGGTATTGCCCATCACCGTCGCGACCCAGATCACCGCGAAGATGGATTGGCGGAATGGCGCGAAGGCGCTGGTTGCCTTGGCCGGCTCGGCGGCTCCGCTCATGGTTTTGCCTTCCTGGCCCGGTCATTAAGGTCATGCCATGCGACGAGCAGGAAGCCGCCGCACAGGCCGATATGTTCGAAAAACGAATTGGCGCTCATAAAGCGCTCTGGCGGAGCCAGCCCCCAGAACCGATTCGCCAGAAATGTCGCCATCAGCGTAAAGCCTGCCAGCGAGAGTGCACCGAGCCAGCGCCACACGCCACCAAGAATCAATAGCGAGGCAACCAGTTCGAGCCCGATCGTCGCCAGCGCGAAGGGCGCCGCCGGCTGCAGTCCGAAATGGTTCATCTCGGCAATCGCCCCCGGAAGGTCGAACGCCTTGACGAGCCCGCCCTGCAGATAGGCTGCACACAGGCAGAGCAAACCCAGCCAATGCATAATGGGCGCCCCGATCACGCGACGTGCGAGATTCGTGATCATACCGCCCAGCACGCGCAGCCGAGAGCGCCCCAGAAGCTTTTGAGATCGGCGATCGGCAGCTTGCTGGACCATGCCGTGGCATGATCATGGCCATGCACGCCGCATGAATTCGCGCAGCCGCAGCTCATCGCCATCTTCTGCGCGACGACCTGTCCATTCGCATCGGGAGCGGCCCACGCGCCATAGCCACCAAAGGTGCGCACCGGCGACCAGTCCGGCATGGCAGGCGGCGGCGCATTCTCGTCGAGCTTGGCGAAATCACCGACGGCATAGACAACCTTGCCGCCGACGATTGTCAGTACTGCGCTCGTGTCGGCGATCTCATTCTCCGCGCAGGAGAAGAAGTCACGATCGGGTACGACGATATCGGCGAGCTGGCCGACCTGGATGCGGCCTTTTTTGCCTTCTTCATTCGAGAACCACGTCACGTTTTCGGTCCACATCCGCAACGCCGTCTCGCGATCGAGGCAGTTGCGCTGCGGATACAGCTGCATCCCGCCGACAGTGCGGCCGGTGACCAGCCAGGACAGCGATACCCAGGGATTATAAGACGCGACGCGCGTCGCATCGGTGCCGGCGGAAACCTTGACGCCCTTGGCGAGCATCTTCGACACCGGCGGTGTCGCTTCAGCGGCGCCATGGCCGTAACGCTCGACGAAATATTCGCCCTGATAGGCCATGCGGTGCTGCACGGCGATGCCGCCGCCGAGGGCCGCGATACGGTCGATGGACTGATCCGAAATCGTTTCAGCGTGGTCGAAGAACCAGTTTAGCCCTTCCAGCGGCATCTCCTGATTGACGCGCTCGAACACATCCAGCGCACGGCTGATGGTCTCGTCATAGGTCGCGTGCATACGCCACGGCCATTTGTTCTGGACCAGAACGCGCACAACATCCTCGAGCTCGCCTTCCATTTCCGGCTCCATATCCGGGCGCGGCTGGCGGAAATCCTCGAAATCGGCAGCAGAGAACACCAGCATTTCGCCAGCGCCGTTATGGCGGAAATAGTCGTCGCCCTGCTTGTATTTGGACGTCTTGGTCCAGTTCAGGAAGTCGTCCTTCTCGCCCTTCGGCTTTTGGGTGAAGAGGTTATAGGCGAGACGGATCGTCAACTGATTCTCGTCATGCAGCTTCTGGATGACGGCATAATCCTCGGGATAGTTCTGGAAACCGCCGCCGGCATCGATGGCGCCGGTGACACCGAGGCGGTTGAGCTCGCGCATGAAATGGCGGGTGGAGTTGACCTGATAGTCGAATGGCAGCTTCGGCCCCTTGGCCAGCGTCGCATAGAGAATGCCGGCATTGGGCTTGGCCAGCAGCAGCCCGTTCGGATTGCCGTTAGCGTCGCGAATGATCTCACCGCCTGGCGGGTTTGGCGTGTCCTTCGTATAGCCGACGGCGCGCAGCGCGGCGCCATTGAGCAGTGCGCGATCATAGAGATGCAGCAGGAATACCGGCGTATCCGGCGCGACGGCATTCAACTCGTCGATTGTCGGCAACCGCTTCTCGACAAACTGATGCTCGGTGAAGCCACCGACAACGCGCACCCATTGCGGCGGCGGGGTGATGGCGACCTGACGTTTCAGCATGTTCATGGCGTCGGAAAGCGAGCGCACTCCATCCCAGCGTAGCTCCATGTTGAAGTTCAGGCCGCCGCGAATGATGTGCAAGTGATTGTCGATCAGGCCGGGCAGCACGCGCTTGCCCTTGAGGTCGACGACCCTCGTCTTCGGTCCCGCCAGGGGCAGGATGTCCGCGTTATGGCCGACATGGGTGAAGCGACCATCCTTGATGGCCACCGCGCTGGCGACGGGATTGGAGCGATCGAGCGTCGTGAACAGGCCACGATGGAGAATGAGATCGGGGGTCTGCGGCTCGGTCATGGGAAGTTCCTTCGGCGATAGTGAATTGAACAGGCGATGTGATCGTGAGGCGGGTGCCGGAGACTAACCGCCGGCGGGCGGCTGCGGCGCCTTCTCGGCCACGACACGCGTATCGGAGCGCTGGCCCTTCGGCAGATGGCCGAACATGTGTGGCTTCACCTGTTCGAGCCAGGACTGCACCACCGGCTCCTTCTGCCAGAGGCTGCGTACCAACGGCGGCAATTGCTCGCCGACGAGAATGCCGAGCAGGCCGACCAGCGCCACCACCGGTGGCGCCGGAGAGCGCACATTGATCAGACTGTAGATGACGCCCACCAGCAGGCCTGCGCCCAGCGAGATCATGTGTGCTTTCATGTCGTTGTCCTCGGTTGTGTGACGTGATGGTTTACTTGGCCGGGCCGCCTTCGGAAGCGTGCTCGCCGAGCGCCCACTTCGAGAAGCGGATCTGGATGCCGTAAGGCGAATGCGCGCGCTGGATGTCCATCATGCCCTCATAGGTCTCGCTGCGCGCCCAATCCTGCTGCAGCTCATAAGCGTATTGCGAGGACGTGATCGGCACCGCGCCAGCCTGGATGGCGCGCTGCATGGCGCGCTCATGCGCTTCCGGCGAGAGATCGCCGCAGGCGTCGGCAGCAATGTAGATTTCAAAGCCTTCGCGCAGCATGTCTAGGGTCGGGAAGATCACGCAGGCTTCGGTCCACAGACCGGCGATCACGAATTTCTTGCGGCCGGTGGCGGCGACGGCCTTGCGGAAGTTCGGATCGAGCCACGAATTCATTGAGGTGCGATCGATGATCTCCTGTCCTGGAAACAGCGACACCACCTCGGGGATGAACGGGCCGGAAAACGACTCTGCCGCAACGGTTGTCAGAACGGTCGGAATCTTGAATAGCTTCGCGGCTTTTGCAAGAATCTGGACGTTGTTCAATGTGACAAGGCGATCGTGCGACTGGACGCCCTGGAACATCGCGGGCTGAAAATCGATCAGCGCGATGGCGCTATTCTGCGAGGTCAGCATTTCCTGAAATGACATTCTGGTTCTCCGTGAAAGGATTGTGACGATTTCAAACTCGCGCACGCCGCAGGCGAATGTTCTTCAGCTGATGACGGGCGCTACTTCTGGTTTTACGAGCGACCGGTCTGGAGCGCGAAGTCTCCACGCTATGTGCGCGAGAATGGCGGACAGCGTCTTGTCTGGAAGTCATCGACTTTGAATGATCGGTCACGGCACTATGTCGTAGGCGACTTACTGCGGTCTATCGTGTCTCGCCAAACCGCGCGAACAATTACCGACCGAAGTTGTGCCAACTCCAGGACAGCTCGAACCTCGCGCCGAGGCCTCCGCTTCCTTCAAATGAATTCAAGACGGATTGAGCTGCATCCCCGTCTTGATTCACAAGCGACTATTTCGTAGTGGCTGCTTCGCGCCAAAAAAGGCGCGTCACTGCATGATGCGCCTTAGATTCCTTTAGAGGTCCACCTGCTCAGACATGACAAGTGCATCATCTACCTCAATTCCAAGATACCGCACCGTACTTTCGAGTTTTGTGTGGCCTAAGAGCAATTGCACCGCTCGAAGATTTCCGGTTTTCTTATAAATCTGAGATGCTTTTGTCCGACGCATCGAATGCGTCCCATAGCGTCTTCGGTCCAACCCGATACTGGTGACCCATCGATCTACGATTCTCCCGTATTGTCGGGTGGACAAATGAAGTTTTGAGCACATCCGACTTGGAAACAGGTGGTCTGCCGATGTCAGTTCTCGTTCAACGATCCATTTCTCCAATGCGGACCTTGTGTGCTCGGAGAGTTCGAACTGGACCGGCCGTCCGGTCTTTCTTTGGATGACCGTCGCCCGATCGCGTAGGACGCCCGATATCGTCAAATTGCTCACTTTGATCGACGTCAAATCGCAAGCGCGAAGCTTACTGTCGATCGCAAGGTTGAAGAGAGCAAGCTCTCGGAGATTCGAGGCAACCTCCAATCTGGTTCGTATTCCCCAGACTTCTTTCGGTTTTAACGGAAGTTTTTGACCAACGATCTGCCCCTTATTCCAGACAGGCATAGCCAGGCTCCATGCCACCCGTCCCAGCCCCACCGCTCCCATCGAGCAAGAGGAATCTACGCTATAGGGCTAAATGGCGCCTTAGCGCCAGAAGCGGTCGTTCTCACCTTCCCGCAGATCGCGATAAGCCGTGCGTATGCTGTCTCACCAGCGCAGCGAAAACGTCGTAGCCGCTCATGCCGCCTTCGCTAGTTCACTTTACTGACCGCAGGAGCCGGTACGATCCGTATCGGAGTTTGGGAACCGTACAACCGCATTGTCAGGTTGAAGCCTCCGGCCGGCGCAGGCAGCACCTAGTTGATGAAGCTCTTCGGCTTCGGCGCTCGCGTGCCGCGAATGCGGCCAGCCCGGATGCGTAAATCGCTGTCGCCCGCGCTCATCGCAAAGGCTCCACGAACAGGGAATGCCGGGCAGTGCCGAAAACACTGTTGAATTCATTGGCGAAAGCATCAGGCGCGGCACGCGCCCCGACCGACGGCACGCCCGAACCCAAGCCATTCCAATGGCTTGTGGTTTAAGCGGCGAGCCTCTTTTATCTCGCCTTCCTAATCGGGCGGTCAAAGTCAACACTTCGCTACGCTTTTTCGCGATTTTCCGCATATCACCAATTCCTTTCTCTCTGCGCTGATGGTGAGCAGAGTCCGCCACAACCACGTGCACGATCTGCATTCTCCAGGCGGGGTCCATGCGTTCCTTCGCGTTCAGCACTTGGCTGTCGCACGCTCTTCATCAGGTTCGTAAACAGGGCTGTCCAAGCAGTCCGGCGCTCTCCTCACGTGGACGGAAGCAGGCAAGAGATAGCGGACATTCCCCGTTTCACGGCCCCGCCAGCGGACGCTCAACGCGCGCGCGGATCTCTAATCTTTGCTCCTCCTCAACATGCCGGGTGCAACACCAGCGCTAAGCTTTCGTGCTCCTGCAGCAGTTACTTTGCAGGCTTCAATCGCAGTCGCTGCGTCGCCTTTGCACCAAAGCCGACATGGAAATCCGTTTCGCCGACCCACATTCGATGCAGGATGCCCGCGAGCTTGCGCGCGACCGCGACGATCGCGCACAGCATGCTTGACCGCTTGGCTATCCGCAGGCCCCACGCCCGCAACGCCGACCATTTCCTGACCCGCAGCAGAAGACTTGCGGCCGCCTCGCAGAGCGCCTCGCGAACCGCGACGTCACCCTGCTTCGTAATTCGGCCTTCATAGTCGATGGAGGTTCCAGACTGGTGCCGTCTCGGCGTCAGGCCAAAATGCGCACCAAGTGTCCGAGATCGCGCAAAACGAAGAGGACCATCAACACCGACCTTGAACGAAAGGGCCGCAACGAGACCGACGCCGGGTACGGTCATTAACCGACGACAAATCGCATCATGCTGGACTACCTGCAGGAGCACCTTATGCAATCGTTCGTAGCCTTCGAAGATCGCTCGCCGCACCTCCAGCATAGCTTCAATCATCATGGTAAATACCGGATCGCCGTGCTCGATCAACTCGCGGACTCGCGCTTCGTATCCCCCGCGGCCGACTGCTCCAACCATCAGACCGTAAGCCCTAAGCGTACCACGAATGCGGTTTTCAATGTCGATCAGCTTGCGCTTGAGGAGCTTCCTGTTGGCTAATAACGAGCGCATCTTCTGCATCTCGATGTTCTTGACATGGACCGCGCGGTACCAGGCCAGGCGCATCATCTGCGCAATGCCTCGGGCGTCGTCACGGTCCGTCTTATTGCGCATCGTCGACAGCGAGACACGCATATGGCGCGCTTCGACAACAATGATCGGGACCCCGGCCGGCTGAAAGTTCACGGTACAACCAGATGCCGAGCGACGACGCTTCGACACCGACCTTATCGAGGCGATCCGCGTAGCTTTCAAGAGCGAAGCGGATCGCCGCCGGCTCCGTGTTGATCTTTACCTCGCGCACCGTAAGACCCTCACTATCGACGATGCAAAGGCTGGTTTCCTCAAGGCCGACGTCCAATCCAACATACAGTTTCATTGGAGCTCTCCGTTGTGTGAACGACCACATAAGTCGTTGCACCACGCTTCGGATTCCGCCACGGCCGTGCTATTCTCGTGCACCGGTTTCTCGAAGCCCGATTTGAAGAGCCGTCGTCGTGTTTCCCTGCTGCTCTCGCCCCCCAGCCGTTCTATCCCGAAGCACGCTATGGCGCGCGAGACTGCACATCCCGTCATGACTGGCCACCGGCATTGGATCGAGCAACAAACAGGCTGCGCGCTTGCGGCACGATTGCTGGGAGATCGCGCATCGGATCACTCGTCGAAGCGCGGTTCGATCGACGCTCAGCCGACACCTGATCGGCAGCGGTTGCGCGTTCGGATCGCCCGACGAACAGCGGCGCCTCGGTCCATGACTTCGAATGAACAGCAGCGACGGAGAGCGGACCGGCGAGTTCACCGCCACCCAACAAAAGAGTAATCTTTGCCACATAGGCGCGGGTCTCCGCCGGCAGTGGACGGCCCGCGAGATAGTGTTCGTAGCGGCACGGGCCCGCATTGTACGCGGCGAGGAAACCGGGCGAGCCATAGCGGTCGTGCAGTTGCGGAGGTACACAGCACCGGCCAGGATGCTGTCATGGGGATCGTAGGGATCGTTGCCGAAGCGGCGATGTGCGCGCAGGTCCGCCCAGGTCTCGGGCATGATCTGCATCAATCCCATCGCACCTTTTGGCGATCTGGCCCGCGGGTCACCGGCACTTTCGACGGTCATCACGGCGCGTATCCAGTGCGCCGGTACAGCAAAGCGGCGCCGCGACCGATTGAAGCGGCGTTGTCTAGCTAGTACGGTAGGTTCGACGGCTAGGATGCTGACGACGATCGGGATCGCCGGGCCTTCGCGGTCGACAGAACGGTTCCGGACCTGCGGAGGTCATCCAGGTAATCTGCGTACCACTGCATCATCGGGACGCGTTCTTCCCAATATTCGGCGCCATTATAGGCACCACGAACCTCGTCTTCCTCTTGGTGCGCTAGTTGACGCTCGATAGCATCGCTATCCCAACGGCGCCTGCCATCCGAGCGGCGGCTTTCGTTCAGCAGTGTCGATGCCGTCGACCGGAAGCCATGCGCGGTCACTTGCGCTTTCGTGTACCCAAGCCGGCGAAGCGCAGCGTTTAGCGTCCCATCGGAAATCGGACGATGCCACGAGCGGATCTGCGGAAACAAGTAGGGCGACGTGCCTGTGACTTCGCGAAGGTCATTGATGATCGCAATCGCCTGTCGAGGCAGCGGCACTTTGTGTGGCCGCGGCATCTTCATTTTTTCCTTCGGAATGTTCCAGACGGCGTCCCGCAGATCGAATTCCTTCCATTCCGCGTGCCGCAGTTCGCCCGGCCGAACGAAGGTAAGGGCGATCAGCTGCAACGCTGCGCGTGTTGTGATCTGACCGTCCATGTCGTCGATCGCGCGGAGAAGCGCGCCGACGGCCTTCGGCTCGGTGATGGCGGCCCGGTGATTGACCTTTGGCGCTATGAGGGCCCCCGTTAGGTCAGCCGATGGGTCGCGCTCGGCGCGATTGGTGCTGATCGCATATTTGAAGACACGACCGCTAATGCTGCGGGCGCGTCGGGCCGTGTCATATCGCCCTCGCCTCTCGATCTTTCGAAGTACATCAAGCAATTCCGACGCCTTGATTTCGGCGATCGGTCGATCGCCCAAATCGGCGTTGATGAAGCCGAGAAGCCATTTTTTCTTCTCAATTGTCTTTGGGTCGTCGCCCTCGGCTTCGAACTTCGTGATCAGTTCGTCCGCGACGATCCGGAACGTATTGCTGCGCGCGATGCGCGCCGCGCTGCGATCCAACTTGCGCTGCGCGGACGGATCGATGCCCTTGGCCAGAAGCGTCTTGTTCGCGTCCCGACCGGCGCGGGCGTCGGCGAGACTGACCGCCGGATAGGCGCCCAGCGCGATCAGCTTCTGCTTTCCGTCGAACCGATACGCCTGCCGCCAAAGCCGCGACCCGTTCTTTTCAACAAGCAAATGCAGCCCGCCTCCGTCGCTGATTTTGTAGGGCTTCGTGGCGGATTTGGCGGCACGGCAGGCGGCATCCGAAAGCGGCATCGATTAGGTCCCCGCAGTCAATCTACCAACACACGATCGACGGGATACCAACAGCGATACCAACAAAAACACCGGCTGCCGGCGGACGATCGCGAATGTCAGCGAACGCGAAAGCGCTCTAATTCAAGCACTTATAGCACATCAACGGACAGAGGAGGAAGCTGGGGGACAACAAATGGTGCCCAGGGGCGGGATCGAACCACCGACACTGCGATTTTCAGTCGCATGCTCTACCAACTGAGCTACCTGGGCGCTGCCCCGGATCAGGTCCAGGGAGCGCCGGTTTATAGTCAGGCAAATCGGCCCTGTCCACCCGCCCGACGGCATTTCTGTGAACGAAGATTTTCCCGTCAAAACAATAGGAAATGATCGCTTCGGACCGGCTTGGACAGCGCGAATGCCCGTCAAGCCTATTCGGCGTCCTCGTCATCCGTCGGTTTGCCGGGAATCGCGTAGGAACCCGACAGCCAGCGATTGAGATCGACGTCGCGGCAACGCTCGGAGCAGAACGGCTTGGAGGCCTCCACCGCGGGCTTGCCGCAGATCGGGCACGGTTTTTCGCCGGATTTGGACACTTTAGCTTGCATTCAACCAACCGAAACGGATCGGGAAGCCTTCGCCGCCCAGCAGGGAGACTGTCTCATAGAGCGGCAGGCCGACGATATTGGAGTAGGAGCCGACCATCTTGACCACGAAGGAGCCGGCAATGCCCTGCACGGCATAGCCACCGGCTTTGCCGCGCCACTCGCCGGAGCCGATATAGGTCGAGATGTCTTCTTCATTGAGGCGCTTGAAGCGCACCTTGGTCTCGATCAGCCGCTGCCGGAAGCTTTCCTTGGGGGTGACGATGCAGACCGCCGTATAGACACGGTGGTTGCGGCCCGACAACAGCCGCAGACACTGCGAGGCTTCATCGACCAGTTCCGCCTTGGGCAGGATGCGGCGGCCGACGGCGACCACGGTATCCGCCGCGAGAATAAACGCGCCGCGGAGTTCGTCGTCGAGCTGGACCGACTTCAGCGCCGCTTCCGCCTTGGCGCGCGCCAGCCGATTGGCGCAGGCGCGCGGCAGCTCGCCCCGCTTCGGGGTCTCGTCGACATCGGCGGGACGCAGCGCATCGGGCTCAATGCCGGCCTGGTTGAGCAGGCTGAGGCGGCGGGGCGAACCGGAGGCGAGAACGAATTTGGGACGGCCGAGCATGCGGGCTGATGATCCTGGAAATGCGGCCGGAACCTATCGGAAGCCCCCTGCTTCGACAACCGCGGTGCGGTTATTTAGCCGCTGGCGGCGCCGCCTTTCGCGAAACGTTTGCGAATCCGCAGCAGCAGCCCATCGCAGACCTCGCGATAGGCCGCCAGTTTCTGGTCGCGGTTACCTTCGGTTCCCGTGGGATCCACCGTCGGCCAGTATTCGACCTCGGCGGCATCGGTGCGTGTCAGATCCAGCGCCTTGTGATGCGCCTCCGGCGACAACGTGATGATGAGATCGAAATTGAGCCCTTCCCAGTCTTCGAGTTCCTCGAAGGTCATGGGCTTGTGTCTGGAGATGTCCTGGCCGAGTTCGGCCATCACGGCCACTGCGAAAGGATCGAGCTCGCCCTTCTTCACCCCGGCGGATTTCACATACAGCGCCTGCGGAAACATCTGCTGCAGCAGGCTGGCGGCCATCGGCGAACGCACGCTGTTCTGGCCACAGGCAAACAACACCGCCTGCGGCGTACGCGCGCGTGGCGGCGCGGCCATCAGCGACTAGCCTTTCCAGTGAAGGACGGAGATCAACGTAAACAGCCGTCGCGACGTCTCGAAGTCGACCCGCACCTTGCCGGCCAAGCGTTCCTGCAGCGTCCGCGAGCCTTCGTCATGGATGCCGCGGCGGCCCATATCGATGGCTTCGATCTTGTCCGGCGTAGCGGTGCGGATCGCCTGATAGTAGCTGTCGCAGATCATGAAGTAGTCCTTCACAATGCGGCGGAACGGCCCCAGCGACAGAAGGTGCGCGACGACAGGCGTGCCGTCCTCGCGGCGGATGTCGAACATCAGCCGGCTGCCGGTGATGCCGATATGCAGCGTAAACGGGCCGACATGCGCGCCTTCCGGCGCGAACAGGTTCTGCTCGATCAGGTCGTAGATCGCGATCGCGCGCTCATGCTCGATATCCGGCCCGGAACGGCCGATCGATTCCTCATCGAGTGTCACCGCGACGATGCGGTTGTTGCTGTCATCCTCTGGTGGAGGGGCATTACTCATCGCAAATTGAGGCGCAATCCGACCGAACGTGCGTGGGCATCGAGGCCTTCAGCCTTGCCCAGCGTCATCGCAGCCGGTCCCAGCGCCCGCAGCTGATCCGGCCCGCACTTCAGGATCGATGTTCGCTTCATGAAGTCAAGTACGCCGAGGCCCGAGGAGAACCGCGCCGAGCGCGCCGTCGGCAGCACGTGGTTCGAGCCGCCGACATAGTCGCCGATCGCTTCCGGCGTATGACCACCGAGGAAGATGGCGCCGGCATTGCGTATCTTGAGCGAGAACGCCTCAGGATCGGCCGTCATGATTTCGAGATGCTCGGCGGCGATGGCGTTGGCGAGCGGCACGGCGTTATCGAGATTATCGACCAGAATGACAGCGCCGAAATTCTCCCACGACGCACGCGCGATCTCGGCGCGCGGCAGTGTGGTGAGCTGGGCCTCGACGGCAAGGATAACATCGTCCGCAAGGCGCTCACTGTCTGTGATCAGGATCGACTGCGCATTGACGTCGTGCTCAGCCTGCGCCAGCAAGTCTGCGGCGATCCAGTCGGCATTGGCGGTATCGTCGGCGATGACCAGGACTTCCGACGGACCGGCGATCATGTCGATGCCGACCTTGCCGAACACCTGGCGCTTGGCAGCGGCCACATAGGCATTGCCGGGACCGACGATCTTGGCCACCGGCGCGATGGTCGCGGTACCATAAGCCAAAGCGGCCACGGCCTGCGCGCCACCGACGCGATAGATCTCGGACACGCCGCCGAGCTTCGCCGCGGCCAGCACCAGCGGGTTGAGCTTGCCGTCCGGCGACGGCACCACCATCACCACGCGCTCGACGCCGGCGACCCTGGCCGGCACGGCATTCATCAAGACCGACGAGGGATAGGCAGCAGTCCCACCGGGCACATAGAGGCCAACAGCCTCGATGGCGCTCCAGCGCCAGCCGAGCTCGACGCCCAGCGCATCGGTGAAACGGTCGTCCTTGGGGAGCTGGCGCTTGTGGAACAGCTCGATGCGGTCGCGAGCGAATGTCAGGGCATCCACTGTCTCTGCATCGCAGGCAGCCACGGCGGCATCGACTTCGGCCGCGGTCACGCGCAGGCCGGAGGCCTTGAGGTCCAACCGGTCGAACTTGCGGGTCGCCTCCAACAGCGCATCGTCGCCGTGAGCGGCGACGTCATCGACAATGGCGCGCGTGGCAGCCTCGATATCGGCCGCGACTTCGCGCTTCATGGTCAGGAAGGCATTGAAGCGCTGGGTGAAATCGGCGCTGGCGGTATCGATACGAATTGGCATTCTGGTGTTCCGGCGGGGCCTTGCCGGCCAAGGCCCCCTGCTCAATGGCGCGGCGGCAAAGGGCCGTCAACCCTGTGCTGCCATGGAAAGGATGAATAGCGGATCAGGCGTCCAGACCGGAGGCCTCGGTGCCGGCATCGCTGGTCAGATCGTCCGGGCCGAGATCGGCCAGTTCGACCTCGAGACACTCGACATCCAGCCGGAGTGCGCCCCCACCGGCGAAGATCAGGACGACGCTACCGCCAGGAGGCTCGGCGGCATGGAATTCGATGCCGAACAGTTCCAGCGCGATGTCGGGCGTTTCGAGATCGATATCGCGGGACTTGCAGGCCAGCACGCGGTCGAAGCGCAGCGCCGAGACCAGCCGGCGCGGCGTGACTTCCCCTGAAATCGTCTGATCCCAGTCGAGCCGGCTCATGCCGACCACGAGCCGCTTCTCGCTCTGCCGCCAGATAATGTCGCCGACATTGACAGCCGCATCCTGAACATGCGCGGAAATCACCGCGAGGTCGTCGGCATCCAGTGCAATCAGCTTGCGTTGACCCGTCACGGCGACCCCTTTGAGAGAATCCTATCCGCTGATGCGCTCGATGGTGGCACCGCAGGCGGACAGCTTTTCCTCGAGCCGCTCGAAGCCGCGATCGAGATGATAGATGCGGTTGACCATGGTCTCGCCTTCCGCGACGAGGCCGGCGATCACCAGAGAGACCGAGGCGCGCAGGTCGGTCGCCATCACGGGCGCACCGCGCAGCTTGGCCGTACCGTCGATGGTCGCGGTTTCACCGTCGAGATGAATGCGCGCGCCGAAGCGGGCCAGCTCCTGCACATGCATGAAGCGGTTTTCGAAGATCGTTTCGGTGATACGCGAGGAGCCCGTGGCTGTCGTCATCAGCGCCATCAGTTGCGCCTGCAGATCGGTCGGAAAGCCGGGGAATGGTGCCGTCGACACGTTCACCGGCTTGATACCCGCGCCGTTGCGCGAGATGCGGATGCCGTCGTTGTTCGGCGTCACCGTCGCGCCGGCCTCGACCAGTACGTCGAGCGCCGACTGTAGCAATTCAGGCCGTGCGCCTGAAAGTTGCACATCGCCGCCGGTCATGGCCACGGCCATGGCATAGGTACCAGTCTCGATGCGATCCGGCAGCACGGTGTGGCGCGTGCCATTCAGCTTGGCCACGCCCTCGATCGTGATCGTCGGGGTGCCGGCGCCGGAGATGCGCGCGCCCATCTTGTTCAGGCAGTCGGCGACGTCGACGATTTCCGGCTCGCACGCCGCATTGTTGATGACGGTCGTGCCCTTGGCCAGCGTCGCAGCCATCAACGCTACATGGGTGCCGGACACGGTGACCTTGGCGAAATCGATCTCGGCGCCTTTCAGGCCGCCGGGGGCTTTGGCGATCACGTAGCCGCCGTCGATAGTCAGCTCGGCGCCGAGCTTCTCCAGCGCCATGATCAAGAGATCCACCGGACGGGTGCCGATGGCGCAGCCGCCGGGCAGAGATACCTTGGCTTCGTGCATACGCGCCAGCAGCGGCGCGATCACCCAGAAGGACGCGCGCATCTTCGAGACCAGTTCGTAGGGCGCTGTCGTGTCGATGATGTTGGCGGCGGAGATATGCAGGGTCTGGCCCTGATATTCATGGTCGCCCGGGCGCTTGCCGGCCGACATGATGTCCACGCCGTGATTGCCGAGAATGCGCTGCAACTGCGCGACGTCGGCCAGACGCGGCACGTTGTCGAGAATCAGCGTCTCGTCGGTCAGCAGACCGGCGATCATCAATGGCAGCGCCGCGTTTTTGGCGCCCGAAATCGGGATCGTGCCATTGAGTTTGCTGCCGCCGACGATGCGAATGCGATCCATACCGATTCCCGCTGATTGCTGTGCCCCGACTATAGGGCGGATGGCCTCTTTAAAGCAAAAGCGTCGAAATTTGCGGTTTTTCGATGAGGCCGGCAGTAAATCTGAAAAGGGCCGAATCGGCCCATTTACGCACCGACCTGATTGATATCCGGAGTTTCCAGGATTGGCTTGGAATAACCGTTACGAACCACCCGGATCATGGCGCGGCCGACTTTCTCTGTCGTGGTGACGTATTTTGGCGCGATCCGGACCAGCAGCGCCCAGAGGGGCGCGGTCGCGGTGTAGATCGCCTGAACCCACGCCGTCTTCGAGCGCACACCGTGCAGCGGCTGGATGCCACCGGGGCGAAACATATAGGCCGCCTTGAACGGCAGCTTGAGCAAGTCGTTCTCGGTTTTGCCCTTGACCCGCGCCCACATCACGCTGCCCTGCTCGGTGCTGTCGGTGCTCTGGCCGGTCACGTAGACGAAGGTCATGCCAGGATTGAGCCGCGCCAGCGTGTTCGCCACCGCGAGGGTGATGTCGTAGGTGATCCGGCGATAGTCCGGCTCGCTCATGCCCAGCGACGAGACGCCAAGGCAGAACAGGCAGGCGCCATAGCCCGTCAAGTCGGGCGCGATGGCCGACAGATCGAAAAAATCCGTATGCGTGATCTCACGCAACTTGGCATCACATTGCCCGGTAGGACTGCGGCCGACCACGAGCACGGCCTCGACATCGGGATCAAGCAGGCATTCGCGCAGCGCGCCTTGCCCGACCATGCCGGTCGCACCGAACAGAATGACTTTCATGAGACTTCCTTTGGATGACTGACAGTCGATCGCGCGACGCAATCAGGCGGCAATTGCGACCTGATCAAACGACATGCCGGTGAGCGCAGCTGAGACCTCCCACAGCCGCGCGCCGACGGCAGCATCCTGAGCTCGCGGCATGATCTTCGCGGGAGCCGGCGGCCCCTTCATTTCGTAGACGCCGTTCGGGCCGTAATAGCCAGCTGGCTTCGCATCGGGTGAGGTGGCTGCAAACAATGTCGGCAAGGCACCGGCGGCGGCTGAATGGCTCAGCGGACGCAGCAACCGGCTTCCGAGCCCCATCAAGCCACCGCTGCCGGGGCCGTTCGGAATGAGATCGGTGAGCGCGAAACCGGGATGCGCGGCATTGCTCATCAGACCCCAGCCTGCGGCATCGCTGCGCCGCTGCAACTCGATCGCGAAGATCAGCATCGCGAGCTTCGACTGCTGATAGGCTTTCCACGGCTTGTAGAATGTCGCGCCCTGGAGATCGTCGAAATCGATGAGGCCCGAACGATGCGCAAGACTGCTGAGATTGACCACACGCGGCGCCTTGTTGCGGCGAAGCACCGGGAGCAGACGCGCCGTGAGCGCATAGTGACCGAGATAATTGGTACCGAGCTGCATCTCGAAGCCGTCGGCGGTGGTCTGGCGCGTCGGCAGCGCCATCACGCCGGCGTTGTTAATCAGGAGATCGAGCGACGCGTACATCGCATCGAAACGGCGCGCGAAAGTAGCGACCGAGTCCAGGCTGGCGAGATCGAGGTGCTCATAGCTGATGATAGCGTCGGGATGTCGCTCGCAGATGCGCTCGATCGCAGCACTCCCCTTGGCGTCGCTACGGCCGGTCAGCACCACTTCGGCGCCGGCTCCCGCAAGCGCCATTGCCGTCTCGAAGCCGAGGCCGCCTGTCGCTCCGGTCACCACGGCCAGTTTGCCGGTCATGGGCGGAATATGGTCGATGCTCCAGTCCGTCATGCTTATATCTCCCCAGGATCGAGAATCGTTGCGCGGCGCGGCCGCTGGAGATAAATGTGCACTCAGTGCAAACTTGCAATAGGTGCAGATCGAGGATTGTTGTGACCGCCAGGATACCTGCTAAGCCGAGGAAAACAGACGCGGATTTGGTTGCGGCGCTTCCTGCTGCGCCGCCGACCGGCCTGCGCGAACGGAAGCGCCAGCAGACGCGAGAGCGGCTCACCAAGGTCGCGATGGAGCTGTTTCTTAAGCGCGGTTTCGAGGAAACGACGCTGGACGACATTGCGGCCGCCGCAGAGATCTCGCGCCGCAGCTTCTTCCATTATTTCGCGTCGAAGGAAGACCTCGTTCTGGCGTGGCAGGATGCCAGCACAGATTTCCTTGTGGCCGCGATCACCGCAAGGCCCGCTGACGAGCCGATGCTGCTGGCCGCGGAAAATGCTTTGCTCTCGATGGCACAGCAGCTCGAGAGCTCCGAAGCAATCGCCATTGCGCGATTGAAGCACGGCAATCCCGCGCTGCGCGCGCGCGACCACGTGAAATACGAGAAGATGGAGCGCGCCATCGCTGCCGCGCTCGGCAACCGCGCCAAAGACAAATCCGGGCAATTGCAGGCGCGGCTGGTCGCCATGATCACGACAGGCGCGATGCGGATCGGCGGCGAGATCTGGCTGGCGCAGGACGCAGGCGAAAGACCCGAGGCGCTTGTGAAGCGCACCTTCGGCGAGATACGGGCGATCCTTCGGGAATCGCCCGCCCGAAAAGGCAAAGCCTAGCGGCTATCGGCGGGAGATCGCCGCCCGGCGATCAGGCGAAGCCGCCCGGCAGCGGGCGAAACTTCCTGATCGCAAGGAAGGTCGTGACGACGAAGAACACCAGCACGATGCCCTGAACGATCGCAAAAGGCGGCTCACTCGGCGGCACGCTCGGCGCCAGCGCGTGCAGGGGCGGCACCTTCAGGAAGCTCTGGATCACCAGCACGAACACATTGAGATAAAGCGAGATCATCGCAGTCAGCACGTAAATCCAGCGCCAGCGCCCCGCCAGCTTCTGGCCATAGAGCGCCAGGCAGGCGATCGCCAGCAGCACCAGCGAAATGATGCCGATGACATGCGACGGCAGCAATTTCTCGACCGGGAAGAAGAAGCCGGTCACGCTGGTCAGGATCGTCGTCAGCAGAAACAGACCGGTCCAGCCGGGCAGCGACTTTGACTTCAGCAGGCCGACCATTGCGACTAGGCCCGCGACGATGCCGATCAGGCTGACCACCACATGAAGCAACGTGAACGTTGCCAAGCTCATTCCTAGGACCATGATGCACCCCTGCTTTGGAACTTTTCAAATCTTAGGGTGCAGCGCGGGAACTTGCCAATAGTTTTTGGCTGATAGTCATCATATACATTTGCGTGCAAGGCGCCGTTTCGTTCAAGACTTTCGCGTTCGATCGATAGAGCCGCGAAATCCTACTTGTTGAGAAACTCAACCAGTTTCGGGATCACCTGATCGGGGGCTTCTTCCATCAGCCAATGGCCTGAGCCTTTGACGATAACGCCGTCCACATTGCTGGCGACGAGGCGCCCCTGCTCGATCAGGAAGGATCCACCGGCCTTCTCACCGGAGAGAACCAGCATCGGCATCGGCAGTTTGGTCTTGGCAAGTTCGGCAAACTCGGCGGCATCTTTCTCAAAAGCGCGGAAGACCTCGAAACCGGCTGCCATATGGCCGGGCTTCGCATAGACCTTGGCGTAAAACACACGGTCCTTTTCCGGTACCGACTTCTTCGGGTTCGCGGCGAAATCATTCCAGAAGTGCTCAAGGTAAATGCGCTCGCGGCCCGCGACCAGCGCCAGCGGCGTCTTGCCGTAGAAATGGAAGTGCCAGAGGTCGCGCAACAGCCAGACATGCGTCCAGTCGCCAACACCAGGCAAAAAGGCATCCATCAACGCGATACGATCGACTTCGCTCGGATATTGCGCAGCATAGACATAGGCGACCATCAGACCGATGTCGTGGCCGACAATTTTCACCTTGGGATATTTCAAGCCGGCCACCAGCGCATGGATATCGCGTGCCATCGCCGCTTTGGTGTAGCCATCAGCCGGCGCGTCGGAATCGCCGAAGCCACGCAGATCTGGCGCGATCACCGTATGACTGGCCGCAAGTTTCGCGATCAGCGGGCGCCACATATGGCTGGTCTCGGCATAGCCATGCAGCAGCACGATCGGATCGCCCTTGCCCGCAATGAGATAATGCAGCTTGACGCCGTTGATGGTGGCGAAGCGGCTTTGCGGAGCTTGCGCTGAAGCGGATACGGGGAGAAACGGCGCTGCCAGGACGGCCAGCAGCACACCCAACAAAGCCCGGCGTCCGATCGTAAAAATGTGCATGAAGTCCCCACTGAACGTCGCCCGCGTCGGGACGATTGTCTCAGTAGTAGCGCGGAATCGGCCCGTTGTGCGGAGTCTTTCGATCCGACAAATCGAACATCACTTCATCGACATAGCACCAGCCCCAACCTTCCGGCGGATCGTAGCCCTCGATGATCGGATGCTTCGTGGCATGGAAATGCTTGGTCGCGTGCTTGTTCGGGGAATCGTCGCAACAGCCGACGTGACCGCAGGTCCGGCAGATCCGCAAGTGCAGCCATATACTGCCCGTCTTCAGGCATTCCTCGCAACCGAGTGCGCTCGGCGTAACGTCGCGAATGCCGGAAATATGCGTGCAGCCTTTGGGCATGATGATCTCCCGTTATCGGCTCAAAGGGTCGGCGTGGCCGTATCGCCGAGAAAACCATGCAGCGCCGCTACCACCTGGGCGCCCTCGCCGATCGCGCCGCCGACGCGCTTGACCGAACCCGAGCGCACATCACCGACCGCAAAGACACCGGACACCGACGTCTCCAGTGCCTGCACGCTGCGACCATTGGCGGGAATGCCGGTGATGATGAAGCCATGACGATCGAGGGTGACGCCGCAATCCGCCAGCCATTCGGTGGCGGGATCGGCGCCAACGAACAGGAACAGATTGCGGATGTCAGCGCAGGACTCCTCGCCGGACAGCCGACTACGGGTACAGATCCGTTCGAGCCCCACTTCCTGCGTCCCCTCCAGCGCCACGACTTCAGTGTTGAAGACCAGCTCGATATTCGGTGTCGCCTCGATGCGCTCGATCAGATAGCGCGACATGCTGGCGCCGAGGCCGCCACCGCGGATCACCATATGCACCTTGTTGGCATGGCTCGCGAGAAACACCGCCGCCTGACCTGCCGAATTGCCACCGCCGACCAGGTAGATTTCCTGCTCCCTGCAGAGCCGGGCCTCGATCGGAGATGCCCAGTACCAGACGCCGCGACCTTCGAAATCGGCGAGCCGCTCGATATCCGGCCGGCGATAGCGTGCGCCCGATGCCACTACGATAGCCTTGGCACGCATGACATCGCCGTCGTCAAGTTCAAGAGCGAACAGTCCGTCCTTGCGTGAACAGTCCAGCGACTTCACGGCCGCCGGGATCATGATATCGGCGCCGAACTTCTGCGCCTGGTTGAAGGCACGCGCCGTGAGTGCCATCCCGGAGATGCCGGTGGGGAAACCGAGATAGTTCTCGATCCGCGCGCTGGCACCGGCCTGCCCGCCGAACGATTTGGCATCGCACACCGCAATCGAGAGACCTTCGGACGCACCATACACCGCGGTGGACAAGCCCGCAGGCCCGCTGCCAACGATAGCGACGTCATAGGTCTTGCCCTTGGCGATATGGCTGATCATGCCCATCGCGCGGGCGAGTTCGGAGAATGACGGATTGCGCAGCACCGTGCCGTCGGCCACCACCACCAGCGGCAGATCCTCCGGCGACGGCGTATAGCGCGCGATCAGATCGGCGGCGTCCTTGTCCGTTGCGGGGTCGAGCAGATGATGCGGATAGCCGTTGCGGGAGAGGAAGCCCTGCAGGCGGATGACATCGCTGGAATTGGCCGCGCCGATGAAAGCCGGACCGCCAGCGCTGCCCTGCAGGAGGTTCACCCGACGCAGGATCAGCGCACGCATGATGCGCTCGCCCAGATCCGCTTCCGCGATCAACAGCGCGCGCAGCCGTTCCGGCGGAATCAGCAGTGTCTCGATATCGCCTTCAGCATGACCGTCAACCAGCGCGACGCGGCCCGACAGTTGCGCGATCTCGGCCACGAACTGTCCGGTGCACTGATCGGCCACCGGCGTGATGCGGCCAAAGCCGTCGCGCTGGGTGATCGCCACATGTCCGGACAACACCACGAACATGCCGGGACCGGGCTTGCCGGTCTCGAACAGGCAATCGCCATCCTTGTAATGTCGGATCTCACCGAAGCGGCGCATCCGCTCGATCTCCGCCGCCGTCAGCACAGGAAAGGTCTGATCGTGGCGCGGCAGCGCCGCCCGCGGCGCGTAGGCCGGCAACTCGGCGCTGGATGATGCCTGGGATTCTGACGACATTTAAACTCGCATGCTCACGCGGCGGACAGGTGCCATCAATCCCGATCGGGATCGACGGGTCTTGAACAGAAGTCCTGTATCTTATCGGCATCCGATGACGCCTCGACTGCGACGGCATCGCCGGCCTGACTGGCGCGCCCGCGCATTTGCACCTTCCGGCGCTTGAGATTTTCACGCAGCGCCTGGCGCAGCCTGTCCTGACGGGCAGCTGCACTTTCCTTGGCGGGTTTGCTCGGCGTATCGGTCATGGCGGTCATGGTCGATCGAATGGCGTGCACAGATGCGCCAGATTGGATCCTGTGACCCCATACATAACCGCCTTCAACGGATCACGCGAGATATCGACTTCGAGGTGATGATCCGGCCAATGAAGGCTCTGCCGGCGGTTATCGAGGCCATGGGGAACCGGATCGACTCGCCAATGGCGAAGCGCAAGGTGGCTGCAACCGCAACAGGCCGACCACACCCCTGTTATAATGATGCATTCTAAGTGCCACCCGCGCTTGCGCCGCCCGTGACCTTGTGGCAAGGATCGCCCCGCTTGGTAGGCGCCCTCGAGGCTGATTCCTGCACCCAGCATGCTGCCGTAGCTCAGTGGTAGAGCACTCCATTGGTAATGGAGAGGTCGACAGTTCAATCCTGTCTGGCAGCACCATTTTCCCCTGTTAAATCAATAAGTTCTCCCGACCGCAGCACCTGACAATCAGGCGGCTCACGGGAGAACAGAACGCGAAATCGCGGTTCAATACGGGAATATCCGGGGCTCTGTTCCCTGCCCGTTCCAATCGCCCGGCATAAGCAGACGTATCACCGGACTCAAACGAACTTGAAACAGCCCCCTTCGCGGGGGCGCTACGCTTGTGGCTTTGAATGATGGACCAAAATCGAGATGACCGCTGAATTCCGCCCTAACCGGCGGGTTTTTCGTTTGGCGCACATAATGCCTCTGCCGACCCCCGTCGCACCCTAGAAGACGCAGATGCGATCAGCCGGCACGTACCGCTCTAGCCGGAAATCGTGGAACGGTGCTGCCCGCAGCACACGAACGATTACACTCCATGCGGCAGCTTCGGAGCCGCGGCCTCTCAATGCGACAGGGAATGCGCCGCCGAAGATATATCGCCCCGCCCCTGCTTCACTAAAGCATTCATGAGCGGCAATTCGGTCGTCGACTTGATCTGCTCCATCGTGAACATCGACGACACGTCATGCAGATCAATCTTGGCGATCAGCCGCTGATAAAGATCGTCGTAGGCCCGGATGTCCGAGACCACAGCCCGGATCAGATAGTCCACGTCGCCGCTCAGGCGATAGAAATCGACCACCTCGGGGAAGCTGACGACGATTTTCCGGAAACGCTGAACCCACTCCGCGTTATGCTGGTTCGTTCGCACAGCGATGAAAACGCTGACACCCAGATTCAACTTGTCTGCATCGAGAAGTGCAACGCGTCGCTTGATGTAGCCAGAGCTTTCGAGCTTCTGGATGCGACGCCAACACGGCGTGGAACTCAGACCTACGCGATCGGCGAGGTCCTGCATGGAAAGGCTACTGTCTACCTGGAGTGCCGCGAGAATTTTGCGGTCGAGCTCGTCGAGCATGTTGGCCTCCGATGAAGGGTGCACGCAGAATATTTCTGCCGTTCATTGCCATCGTGACGCAATGGTATTGCGAGATTTGGAAGTTCGCGAGCATAAACAATTGTCACCGCTGCGCATTCGAGCAGCAGCCTGGCGTCAAAAGCGACGCCTTCGCTGACGCGGCACTAAGGTGAATCCGCCACCGCGCGTCGCGCATACCGGTTTGTTGATTGAACGCGTGGCCCGTTACAGTCGCTGGCCACCGCTGGCATCGATCTGCTGGCCCGTGACCCAGCCCGCTTCGTCCGACGCGAGAAAGGCGACGACCCTTGCGATATCGTCGGGTTGCCCGACCCGGCCGAGCGCGATTGTCTCAGCCACTGCGCGGCTGGCCACCGGATCGCGCGCGACGATGTTCATGTCCGTCGCGGTCGCACCGGGCATCACGGAATTCACCGTGATCTGTCGACCACCGAGATGAACGGCCAGCAAGCGGCTCAGCGCTTCCAGACCCGCTTTGGCGGGCGCATAGGCGGCCATGGTCGGATAGGCCGAACGCGTCCCCATCGACGAGATATTGATGATACGTCCGCCATTGCGAAGATGTGGCATCAGTGCCTTGATCAGAAAGAACGGCGATTTCAGATTGGTCTGCAGCAGAAGATCGAAGTCGTCCTCGGAAACATCCTCAATGGTCGCGCGTTTTCCGACGCCGGCGTTGTTGACGAGAATATCGAATGCAGGGCTGCCATAACGCTTGGTCAGTTCGGCACCTAGACCAGCGGCCAGGGAAGTTGCGCCACTGCGTTCCGAGAGATCGGCCTTGATGGCAAAGGCATTGCCCCCAGCAGCGACAATGGCCGCCACAGTCTCATTCGCCGCATCGACCGAGGCGTTGTAATGGATCGCGACGGTTGCGCCGTCCTTCGCTAGGCGAAGCGCGATAGCCTGACCGATCCCCCGGCTTGCACCGGTGACCAGCGCGATCTTCCCTGTTAGCCCGCTCATGCGGACCAGCCGTGACTGGCTTCCAGGCTTCGCGCCCGGTCGATCAGCGCCTTGCGGTCGATCTTGTTAGTGCCCGCCCAAGGCAATTCATGGACGAACTCAACGCGGCGCGGGTGCTGATATGCCGGACCATTGGCGATGGCGAACTGACGGATATCGTCGAAGCTCGGCGTAGGCTGCTCCCGCGTGACAATAAACGCAACCGGCACGTGGCTCCGTTCCTCGTCGGGCAACGGCACCACCGCCGCCTGCTGGACCTGCGGGTGACGCTCCAACAGCTTTTCGACTTCGCCCGGATAGATGTTTTCGCCGGAGCAGACGAACATGTCATCCGCACGGCCCACGAAGAAATAGAAGCCGTTGGCATCGCGGCGCATCACATCGCCACTGTAATACCAACCATCGGTCAGCACCTTGGCGGTCTGCTGCGGCAGATTGTGATAGTGATCCAGCACCGCCGGATTGCGCATCAACAGCACACCTTCATTCTCGGTTCCATTAACGAGACGGACGTCCTCCACGCGGATCGGATAGCCCAACCCTAACGGCGGCGTCGGGATCTTGTCGGGATGCGGGCCGAACACAGCCGGCCCCGCTTCCGTGGTGCCGTAGCCCATCGTCATTACGACGTTGGGCAGCGCCTGCTTGATCCTGTCCCACAGACCCATGGTCATCGGCGCCGACCCAAGCATCAGGCGACGAACCGAGGTGATATCATTCTTCGCTAGCAGTTCCGTTTCCTTGACGACACGAGCCCACATGGTGGGAACGGCCGTGGCGGCGGTCACCTTGTACTTGGCGATGGCCTCAATATAACTGCGGGTCTCGAACGACGGCAGCACCACCACAGACGCATTCTGAGCGAAAATCGTCTTGATGGCGAACAGGCCATTCATGTGAAACAGTGGCTGCGCGATGATGTAGCGATCATCCTGATTGAGCGCACCGCTGGTCCGTGTCGAGATCGCCCAGAGTTGTCCGTAATGCGATAGCGGTACGCCTTTGGGCCGGCCGGTGGAGCCGGAGGTGTAGAGCATTTGCCCGACCTCTTCCCGCGTCGTCTCGACCGCGGTGAACGCTGCGGGCTTGATCGTCGCAGTAAAGCCGCTTGGGCCGCTGTCGTCGAAATTGATGACGGGAATGCCGTCGCGCACCATCGGTCGGTTGGCATTGTCGACAAATGCCAGCGCGATCTTCGCGTCGTCCATCACAAAATCGACGGTGTCGCGCGCAGCCTTGATATTGACCGGAACAGCGATGCATCCGGCGCGCATAATGCCGAAATAGCAAATGATGTATTCGGCGCGGTTAAACGACAGAATCGCGACATGCGTGCCGCGCTTGTAACCACTATCGACAAGATACTGGGCGACCCCGTTTGCCATCTCGTCGATCTGGCGGTGCGTGTAGCGCCTGGGATGCGCGGGATCGATCAGATCGATGACCGCCTCCCGATCAAGGTCACCGCTGCGATCGATCAGGTCACCGAGATTATTCCATCGCATTGGCAATACTCCACTTCTGAGAACTCAATTGGCCACTCGCGCGACACGCGGCAGCGCCGCGGGTTGTTCAAGCAGATCGTAGTGACAGGCCACCTTGCGGCCATCGGAGACATCGCGCAGCATCGGTCGCTCCTCGCGGCAAAGCGTCTGAGCGTAGGGGCAGCGCGTACTGAAGCTGCAGCCTGGCGGCGGATTGAGCGGGCTGGGCAACTCACCCTGCAGCACGCTGCGGGTGCGACTCCGCGCGGTGCGCGGATCGGCGATCGGCGCGGCGGCGAGCAATGCCTCCGTATAAGGATGCACCGGTCTATCCCAGACATCCTCACTGCGGCCTGTTTCGACGATCCGACCGAGATACATCACGATCAGCCGGTCCGAAATATGCTCGACGACCGAAAGATCGTGCGAGATGAACAGATACGACACGCCCGTTGCCTGCTGCAGGTCCTCGAGCAGATTGATGACCTGCGCGCGCACCGAAACGTCCAGCGCAGATACCGGCTCGTCGCAGATGATGACCTTGGGCTTGAGCGCAAGTGCACGCGCAATGCCGAGACGCTGGCGCTGGCCGCCAGAGAACTCATGCGGATAGCGCCGCATCGCATCGGCCGGCAGGCCCACCTGTCCCATCAGCTCGATGACACGATCCTTGATATCACGGCGCGACCAGCCGGCGACGCTGAGCGGTTGCCCGACAATGGTGCCGACGTCATGGCGCGGATTGAGCGATCCATAAGGATCCTGGAAGATCATCTGCATCGACTTCCGCGAGGCCTTCAACGCGCCTGCCTGCATCCGCGTGACATCGTCACCATCGAGGAAGACGCGTCCGTCGGACGTCGGCACCAGGCGCATGATCGCCTTGCCGAGCGTGGACTTGCCGCAGCCGGATTCCCCGACCAGCCCCACAGTCTCGCCGGGCTCCAGGTCGAAACTCACATCGTCGACCGCCCGCACGACGCCCTGTGCGCTCTGGTATTGAACACATAGACTAAGCACCGATAGCAGCGGCATCGCGCGATAACTCCTTCTCGGCAGCAAAACAGGCAGCGGAACGGTGCGGCAGCAACGGCGCCAGCTGTGGTCGCTCGGCACGGCAGCGATCGAGTACATCGGGACAACGGTTCTGGAAGGCGCAGCCCTGCGGCAAATCGGACAGCGCCGGCACGTTGCCCGTAATTTCGACGAGACGACTGCCACGTCGGCGCTGTGCCGACGGCGTCGCCCCCAGCAGCCCACGCGTGTAGCGATGCAGCGGCCGCTCGAACAATGCCTCCACCGGCGCTTCCTCGACCTTGCGGCCGGCATACATCACGGCCACCCGGTCGGCGACTTCGGCAACCACGCCGAGATCATGGGTGATAATGATAAGGCCCATATCGGATGAGGACTGCAGCTCCTTCATCAGTTCGATGATCTGCGCCTGGATCGTGACGTCGAGCGCAGTCGTCGGCTCGTCGGCGATCAGGAGCTTCGGCCCACAAGCAATCGCCATCGCGATCATGACGCGCTGGCTCATGCCGCCGGACATCTGGTGCGGATAATCGTTGAAGCGGCGTTCCGCATCCGGGATACGCACCCGGCGCAGCAACTCGACCGCGCGGTCTCTCGCCTCGTGACGCGACACGTCATTGTGGCGCCTGATTGCCTCGATCAGCTGATCCCCAACCGCGACCACAGGGTTCAGCGATGTCATCGGATCCTGGAAGATCATCGAGATGTCCTTGCCGCGGACCCGCTGCATCTCGCGCTCGGACAAGGCAGCGAGATCACGCCCCATGAAGCGGACGGCGCCACCGACGATCTTTGCCGGCGGGTTCGGCAACAACCGCATGATCGCCAGCGCCGTCAACGACTTGCCACAGCCGGATTCACCGACGATGGCCAGAGTCTCGCCGGCCGAGACTGTCAGCGACAGACCATCGACCGCAGGCAACACGCCACGGCGCGTGAACAACGACACCTGCAGGTTCTCAATGGAGAGGATCGGCGCTGGACCGGCTTTGCTGCCCATGATCATCTCAGCGGTCCCGCAGTTTGGGGTTGAGCGCATCGTTGAGGCCATCGCCCACAAGGTTGAGCGCCAGCACAGTGAGCATGATCGCGAGACCCGGCACCGCGCAGATGTACCAGGACGAGCGGATGAGCGTCCTGCCGTCCCCGATCAGCTGTCCCCAACTGGTGACATTGGGATCGCCGAGCCCGAGGAATGCCACAGCGGACTCGAACAGAACGGCGCCCGCAACGACCAGCGACGACAGCACAATCACCGGCGGCAGTGCATTCGGCAGTATCTCGCCGAACATGATCCGCAGACTGCCCATCCCCATGGCGCGGCAGGCCTGCACGAATTCGCGATCGCGCAGCGACATGAACTCGGCGCGCGTCAGCCGTGCGATCGGCGTCCAGGTCACGACGCCCACGGCGATGGTGACATATTCGATCTTTTGCCCGAGGATCGACACGATGGTCAGCACGAAGATCAGGTTGGGGATGGTCTGGAACAATTCGGTCAGGCGCATCAATAGCTCGTCGACCCAGCCGCCGACATAAGCCGCAGTGGCGCCAACAGTGATGCCGATGATAGTGGCGGTCAGGCTGGCGCAGAGGCCGATTAGAAGCGTGGTGCGGGCGCCGTGGGCAATCATCGCTGCAATGTCACGACCCAGAGAATCCGTGCCAAGCGGATAACGCGACGACATGAAGGGCCAGATCTCCGGCCGCCCGACAATACGAAGCGGGTTGCGCGGGAACCACCATGGCGCGGCAATAGCAACACCGACGACGACCAGGACGAGAAACAGACCGACCAGCGCCGCGCGGTTGCGGGCGAAGCGCCGGGCGAAGTCGAAGAACAATGTCAGCATGATCTACCTCGCCTTGATCCGGGGATCGAGCCGCAGATACAGCAGATCGACGGTCGCGTTGCAGACCGCGACCAGCAGCGAACCGAGGACGAGCACACCGAGCACCATGGGAAAATTGCGACTCATCACGCTGTCGAACAGCAGGCTGCCGATGCCGGGCCAGCTAAAGACCGCTTCGATAACGACGCTGCCGCCAAGCATGGTGCCAAGCTGCAATCCGAGCAGCGTGACGATCGGCAACATCGCGTTGCGCATCACATGTGCCATGACCACACGACCGCCCGACAGGCCTTTGGCACGCGCCGTCCGCACGAAATCCAGCCGGGCCACCTCCAACATTGAGGCCCGCATCACGCGCGCGAAGGTCGCAGCGTAGAACAGTCCTAGTGCCGTTGCGGGAAGGACGAGATGATGCATCACATCCAGAACGGCACCGAAGGCACTTTCGTCGACGCCGATGGTGCGCATGCCGCCCACCGGAAACCAGCCGAGCTTCACCGCAAACATCACCGTCATCATGATGCCAAGCCAGAAGCTCGGTGCAGCGAAGAAGAATACCGCACCGAGCGAGATCAGATTATCCCAGATTGTGTTGACCTTGATCGACGCCAGCACGCCGGCCGTGACGCCAACGAGCAAAGCAATTCCGATTGCCGCCAGCATCAGGATCAAGGTCGCCGGAAGCTGCTGCATGATCACATCAAACACCGGCGCGTTCTGCCGGTACGAATAGCCGAGATCGAGCCGCATCACCGACCAGATATATTTGGCAAGCTGCACCGACACCGGCTGATCGACGCCGTAGGTGTGACGCAGTTGATCCAGCATCTTCGGGTCGGTGATCTGCTGTTCGGACGTCATGACGTCGAACAGACTCCCAGGCGCCAGATGGATTAGAACAAAATTCATCACAATGACCGCGAAGATCAGCGGAATGATTTGCACGAGCCTGCGGATGATGATGCGACGCACGTTTGCCTCCGCTCTCAGCGGTCCAGCCAGACCTCGGCCCAGCTTTCACCCATGAAGTCAGCGGTCAGCGAATGATCGCGAACATCAGAACGAGCGATCGTCACGGGTTCAAGGTCGACCATCGGAAGGACCGGCGCGTCGCTCGCTGCGAGTTTGTCAAACTCGTGCACCAAGGATACGCGCTTCTTCTCATCGGTCTCGATCGCCATCTTGCTGACGGTTTCGTCCATCTTCGGATTGGAATAGCCCGTGGCGTTGCGGAAGGCCGCCCCCTTCACGATACCGTCGGTGGTGTAGTATTGCGTTGTCTGCGGGATCGGCTCGATGCTGGCTGAATTGTTCGACACCGCGACGTCATAGTCATAGTCGGTGTAGATGCGTTTCAGCGAGGTCGCGCGATCGGGGATCGCCAGATCGACGGTGATGTCGACGTCCTCGAAGGCCTGCTTCAGATACTGACCGATCTTGACGTTTTCCTCGAACCACCCGGCCGATACCAGGCTCATCTTGAAGCGCGAACCGGCCTTCACCGGATAGCCGGCAGCATCGAGCAACGCGGCCGCCTTTTTAACGTCGAACGGATAATCCTGAACGTCCTTGGTGAAGAAGATCGAATTCGAGAAGTGGAGAGCACCAAGCGAGGGACGCGCGCGACCGAAGAAAACCGTATCCGCGATGAAGCTGCGGTCGATCGCATGAAGCAGGGCCTGACGCACCTCGCGCTTCTTGAAGATCTCGCGACGCTGGTTGAACTCGACACTCGTGATCCACGCCGAATTCGAATAGCCCTTGGTCTCGGCAACGAACTTCTTGGTGGCCGTCAGGCGCGCGATGTCCGGCGCAGGAATCGGATTGAATGTGCCTATATCAAGCTGGCCAGCCTCGAACGCAGCCGACCGCGACGCCGGATCTCGCCACCAGCGGATCACCAGCTTGTCGAGATAGGGCTTGCCAGCATTCCAATAGGTGTCATTGCGGGCATATTCGACATGGCTGCCGCGCACCCACTCCTTGACCTTGAAAGGACCGGTGCCGATCGGCGTATTGTTGATCGGATTGGTAATGATGTTCGACCCGTCATAGATATGCTTGGGTATGACGAGACCGGCTTTGCCGGCCAGCACGGACTTGAGGAAGAACTCTGGCACCGGCACTTTGAATTTCAGCACCACGGTCAGCGGATCGACGGCCTCTGCAGTCTGCAGCGCATCGAGGGTGACGCCAGCGGAGATCGGCTTCCAATATTGGATCGCATTGAAGACGAGATCGTCCGAGGTCAGCGGCTTGCCATCATGCCAAGTGACGTTCGGACGTAGCTTGATCGTGTAGCTGCGAAAATCCTCTGCCGGTTCGATCCCGAGAGCTAGCACCGGTTCGAATTTGAGATCGGCGGTCAGGCGGATCAGCCGCTCGAACACCTTGGTCGACGTGAAATACGGACTGGAGCCGCCACCCGCTGGAACGAACAGGGATTGCGGCTCAAATCCACCCCATGTGCCGACCAGCGTGCCGCCGCGCTTCGGCGCTCCGGTTGCCGCCTTGGAAGACCCGGCAAGGCCGGAGGCTAAAGCAGCACCGGCCGTCGTCATCAAAAAATCACGTCTGCTAAAACCGCTCATTGTTCTTCCTTTGTTGCAGACAGGAACCGGTCCGCCATCGTGCGCCGCCCGGTCCTGCTATTATTTTGCTTCAAGCGTCGAATAGGTGCCGCGACCGATGGCGAGCAGCGCCCCCTTCTCGTCAAACACATCGACGTCGGCGACGCCGACGCTCTTGCCGGCACGGCGCACCCGCGACACGGCAACCAAGGCGGTATCGACAGCCGGCTTCAGGTAATCGACCCGGAAATTCACGGTCGGAAGGCCGCGCCCGACCATCATGCCGACGGCGAAATCGCCAACGGTGTCGATGACCGAGGCAATGACGCCGCCATGCCATTGCTTGGAGCCCGGCCGACGTTCGAATTCCGGCCGCATCGGCGACCGCATCGTCACTTCCTGCGTTGCCGGATCGGCCTTGATCACCTCAAGGCCGAGGAACAGATTGAACGGCGACACGTCCAGCATCTGCTGAATCTCGGCAGCCGTCAGAATCTTGACGTCGGGCTTGCTCACGGCGTCACCACGACTTTGCCGAATACTGCACGGTCCTCGATGACGCGCACAGCCTCCTTCGCTTCTTCCAGCGGATAGGTCTTGTCGATCAGTACCTGCAGCTTCTTGGCTGCGACGAGATCGAACAGTTTTGTGATATCGTCACGTTCCCAGCCGTTGGAGCCCTTGATCTCCAGTTCGAAGGTCCAAATGAAGCGAAGATCTTCAGTAGGCGAGTAGCCGGCCGTGGCACCGCAGGTCAGGATGCGGCCACCAAGCTTGAGGCAACGCAGCGATTTGACCCAGGTGTCGCCGCCGGTGAAGTTGACGACCACATCGACACCGCCGCCTTCGACGAAGCGACGACGATGCGGCTTGCCGTGGCGCTCATAGATCGTCTTCATGAAATCGGACTGGGTGTAGAGGATGATCTCGTCCGCGCCGAGCTCCGTGAGCCTCTTGCCCTTCTCCTCGCTGCCGGCGCAGGCGATCACGTAGGCGCCGGCCAGCTTGGCGAGCTGAACACAACACACGCCGACGCCGCCGCTGGCGCCCAAAATCAGAACCTTCTCGCCGGCCTTGATCTGTCCGATGGTGTTCATCATGCGGATTGCGGTGCCATAGGCGACCGGCAGCGCGGCCGCCTGCTCAAAGCTGACACCTTCCGGAATCTTGACGAGCTGATGCGCCTTGGCGCGGCAGAATTCGGCGAGGCCGCCGTCCTGGGTCTCGCCCATCAGGCCGCCTTCGACGCGGTTGACCGGATCGATCAGCACGCGATCACCGATGTTCCAGCCGGTGACGCCGGCGCCGAGTTCCGAAATCTCGCCGACCACGTCGAGGCCAATGATGACAGGCAGCGGCACCTTGATGCCGGGCATACCGCGGCGGGTGAAAACGTCGTGATAGTTGATCGACGATGCCCGCACGCGGATGACAACGTCGCCCTCGCCGGCCTTCGGCGTCGGATAATCCGCCGTGAATTGCAGCTTATCGTTATCGCCGTGTTCGTAAAGGACAACTGCTCGCATGATCTATCTCGCTCCGTTGATTCAGGCTGCGACGGAGAGGGACCAGCTTGCCAGCCCCTCCACCGCCTGTTGAGTGATGGAAATGGCTTGTTCGGTGGTTTCTTCGCGCCAGTGCGACGACACCGGGACAAAGCAATCGTGCAGGTCTGCGCGCAGCATGCGAACGCGCTCGCTATCTTTCTCGGCCTTGAACTTCAGCCAGAGATCGAGCTGCAAGGCGCGGCGGACCTTGGTACCACGCGTGCCAAATTCGATCACAGCGCCGACCATCGGTCGCGCGCCGAGAAACCTGGTCATGCCGTGAAACACGAGTCCCTGATAATTGGGCCGTGCAAAATTGTTCGGCTTCTGGCCGACGATGCGGTCACGCCCCCACCAGCGCACAGCTTCCGCATGAAGCGCGCCACCTTCAGGGTTGAAACACAGAAAGAAGGACTCGCCGAAATCACCGATGCCAGTATGCCAATCGACGAAGCCGACACGCTCGGCCGCGCCGAGATGATCGGCAACGATGGTCTCCAGAGTCAGATTGGACCACTCACGCCCGGAGCCGCCATAATTGGAACCATCCGGGAAGTCGTACTGCCCGCGCGCCAGCGTGTCGAATAGACCGTCGTCACCATGCGCGTCCTTGAAAGCTTCGACGGCCTCGGCGTAGATCTGCAGGGCTGCCGGCGTCCAGTCCTCCGGAAGCAGGTGCGGATAGAGCTTTGCATAGCCCGGATTGGCCGGACGGGGAGCGGCGAAATCGATGAAGTTGCGATTGAGATCGACATTGTTTTCAGTGGTCCGCGTACCCCAGGCAAAGCCGTAGGGATTGATCGCGTGAACGAAGAGAATCGACACGCCGCGCGGAAGAGCGCGTGCAAAATTGCTCTGCAACCAGCCGATCTGCGCCGCCGAACCGCTGAGGCCTTCGAGGCCGTGCGTACCGCTGAGGATCACCAGTTGCGAAGCTGCGCGCGGATCGCCGAGCCGCGCCACATCGATGCACAGATCCTGGCCATTCGGACCCTTGAGCGCCGGATGGGTGTAGGTGGTCAACGCAGCGCCGATGTCATTCGCAGCGTTGCGAAACTTCACGCGCGCGCCGTCATAGTCGAGCGCAAAACTCCGAGTGAAATCATTGGGGAGCGCTACCATCACGCCGTGAACCCCAGAGCGACATTGGCTGCGTCGGCATGCGACACAATGATTCCGTCAGCATAGGGCTTGAAGGAAACGCCGGCCGCATCGAACACGGCGCGCGGCGTGTCGAGCGACGCGACCTTGAACACCAGCGCGACCATGCGATCAGTGCCATCCTCGCTGGCAAGCGCCGCACCGGCATAGCGATCCGCGACCGCTGCAGGATCGAGCACGACAATCGTTGCGGCGCCGGCATTGAACGAAAAGCCGCCATCCGTCGGCGTCAGAAGCGGTGCGCCGAACATGCGTTCATAGAGCGCTGCAGTTCGCGCCGGCTGCTGCGAGGCGATGACAAATTCGACGATTTCAGTGGCACCATTGGCATGCGTCTGCCATTCGGGGCGCCACACCAGTTCCGGCGTATCATGATGGCAGAAGAACGTGCGGCCGTTTTGCACTTCGTCGCCCGCCACGCGGATGACCTTGAAACGCGCGTCTTGGGCGCCGCCCGGCAATTCGACCGGCCGCGCGAAGCTCATTGGCTCCATGACGGGAACGGCGTTGTCCTTCAGTGTCGCATAAACCAGATCGGCATCGACAGACTTGAAAACCAGACCGCTCAATCCTGGTGGATGCGCCCAGAGATCAGCACGCATCGTTTCGCGCCCCGGCAGGTAGCCAAGCAATTCGAGATAGTTCGTGCCGAAGATTGCCAGGTTATTACTGGAGCCGAGCGTATGGTGACCGCGCTCCGTCAACTGAAAGCCGAGGCGAGTATATTGCGCAGCAGCCTCATCAAGCTGGCCCATCACGTTAATGACAACGTGATCGAGGACCGGCGAGATCTTCCGTTGCACGGCACGCATATCACTCATACGAAAGCCTCATTGCCTTCCAGGTTAGGGAGACCAGCAAGATCGATGCCAATCCAAAGAACAATCACGCCGATGTCATGCAGCACGTGGTCGCGGTTCTTCCTTCGCCATGGAAAAGGCGAGCGCCGCATCCGCATGAAGAATCGTTGAATCGAAGACTGGAAGATCGATGTGCTCGGGGCCGACCAGGAGACAGATCTCGGTACAACCAAGAATTACGCCGTCAGCGCCACGCTCTTTTCCTCGTGCAATCGCATCGAGATAGAGACGGCGCGAATCCTCGCGAACAACGCCTTGGCATAGTTCATCGAAGATGATGTCGTGAATGAACACACGATCGGCCTCAGCCGGAATAACGGGATCTAGCCCGAACCCCTCGCGCAATCGCGTCACATAGAAGTCCTGTTCCATCGTGTAGCGCGTTGCCAGAAGTAGCGGCCGCTGCAGCCCTGCAGCCTTCACGGCAGCGCCGGTAACGTCGGCAATGTGAAGAAGCGGGATCGACACTGCCTGCTGCACTTCGTCGGCAAGCTTGTGCATTGTATTCGTGCAGATCAGAATGCAACCAGCACCGCCTCCTTCCAGATCGCGTGCGATGTCAGCGAGAACCTGACAGGCCTCGTCCCAACGCCCTTGTTTCTGCAAGCTGACAATCGCGTCGAAGTTGATCGAACGCATCAGAATATCCGCGGAGTGGAGCCCACCGAGTTCGGCGCGGACTTGCTCATTCAGCCGGCGATAGTAAACAGCAGTACTTTCCCAGCTCATTCCACCAATCAAACCAATCGTCCGCATTACTATTGCTCGCTCTGTCCAGTCGATGTGCTTGACGGAACGATAGCATCGGCACCGCGCAATCCGATTGCGGATCGCGGTCATCATACTCAGTTTGCCTGAGAAGAAACTTCATAGTTCGAGCGATCGGCGGAATAGGATTTCAAATTTTCCGATCCGTCGCATCAACGTTTCTTCGTTGGGTCCTGACAGACCAGAATGATGCAACGACGTGCAGCGCCGGGAGTCGCCGTGTGTGTCGTGTGAAATCTCACTGTGTGAGAAGAGTCCGGTCTGCACCAGGAGTAGAACTCAGTGCAATTTAACACGCATGCGGATCGGACACGTTTCGCGAACAATCCGCATGAGCCGTTCATCGGAAACAAACGAGGTCGCCTCCTGGAGGGAAAGGCGACCTCGTGGAGCGCGCGAATGCCCTCGCGCCGGTCCATGTGCTCTGGGGAAGAGCGCCATATTTGACCACGGCGCTCGCGCTCGTGTGTGACGACGGCATGACACGGCATGTGACAGTTGATCGCATCGGCTGAGTCTTGCGTGTGGTCGTTCGACCTGATGCCTTCCATCAACGCAATATTTTTTATCCCGATGCATCGTTGGGATTCTGAACGTCCTAGGCATGACGGGCGTATTGCTCGACACTCGCGCAGATTATCAGGCGACCCGAGACCCCTCTGTTCAGATCTTCGACGTCGACTGCACGGCGCGCAAGAACGGCGCGCTGGTTGACGTAGCCCTTGTCAGTAATCTCGCCGCCATCGACAGATAGCGGCTCTGCCAGCAAAAGCGCGCAAGTTGCATAGGTGGAAGACCCTCCGCCTGCCGCCTTCAGTCTTGCGAGCCCTTCCCCTATGGACGAACGCACATTTTCACAGTCAAGCACGACATCGATGCTCGCTGATTCCGGCAGGCCGGACACCGCGCGGCAGGCAGCCAGATTGGGAACAAGAAGAAAGCGCACATCCTCGCCGCCATGGCCGGCCACGACAATATCCTGAACCAGCGGCGCCAATGCAGAGATTCCCGCCACGCGCAGCGTTCCGACGTTGACCCATGTGCCTGATGTCAGCTTGAAATCCTCGGCGATGCGCCCGTCGAACAGCAAGCCCTGCTCGGGATGAGCCGGATCTGCAAATGCAACGGCATCGCCGATCAGATAGAAGCCGTCCGCATCAAAAGCTTTCGCGGTGAGGTCCGGCGCCTTCCAGTAGCCCGGCGTCACATTGGGCCCGCGCACCCGCACCTCGAACTTGCCGTCAGATGGTACGAGCTTTAGCTCCGTACCGGGAATCGGCACGCCGATATTGCCTGATCTTGGCGCCTGAAAATGACAATCGGTCGCAAGCGGCGATGTTTCCGTCGATCCCCAGGCGGAAACCATCGGCAACGGACGCCCGATTGTCTCGATGGAAAGTGTCTCCAACGCCGACCACGTGCTCTGCGGCAGAGCCGCACCGGCATAGAAGACGAACTTCACCTCGTTGAAGAATCGCTCTCGCAACTGGTCGTCTTTCCGCAGGGCGGCGATAAGCATATCGAAGCCGCGCGGCACGTTGAAATAGACCGTCGGCATGATGCTGCGCAGATTGGCAATGGACGTCGCGAACAGTCCGGGCGCGGGCTTGCCGCTGTCGATGTACAGCGTTCCGCCATTGCGAAGCACCATATTGAAATTGTGATTTCCGCCGAAGGTATGACTCCAGGGCAGCCAGTCGAGAAGAACGAGTTCGCTCTGCTGAGTTTCGAGAAACGGCCAGGTCTGTGCCTTGGCCTGCTGGCTTGCGGTCAGCATGCGCTGGGTATTGATGACCGCCTTCGGCGCGCCGGTCGATCCCGACGTGAACAGGAACTTGGCGATCGTATCGGCATCGACCGCTGCGAAGGCATGATAGATCGCTGCGCTCACCGGCGTCGTGATCACATCGGCATATGAGTATCCCGCTCCGGCAGCCGCGCCACCGCCGATGATGGCGGCAGTGTGAAACGGGCCTATCGCAGCGAGGGCCGGACCGAACTGATGCAAGTTCGAGACGTAGATGGCACCGGGATCAAGAAGCTGGATCGCGCCACGCAGCTTTTCGAAATCCTTCGACATCAGCGAATAGGCCGGGGAAATCGCGGCAACGGGCACACCGACATGCATCGCTGCCAGGGCCAGAACCGCATGCTCGATGCCGTTGTCCGACAGCACTGCGAGGGGCCGCTGCGCACTCATCTCCTGTGCAAGAATCCAGCTACCCGCGCCGCGCACCCGTCGAAGCGTCTCGGCATAGCTTAGCGTCACCCAAGGCACATCCGGACTGGACCGCTCCGCCAGAAAGATCCGCTCCGGCGCCCGTTGCGCCCAATGTTCCAGCCAGTCCCCGACACAACGCGCATAAGGGCGCAGTGCTGTATCGGATCGAAGAAGGATCGTACCGTCGGATCGCTGTTCTGCGTCAACCGACGGCGTCAGAAAAAATGGACTGCCTGAGCCAGCCGCATTGTCGCGGTCCAGAACCATCGCTTCTCTCCCCCATAACGTACCCGTCTTTGTTCTTATTCGGGCTATTCAATCGAAACGGTCGTTGCCGGCTCGGATCGGATGCAACATCGATCAGTAAGTCTCGACGTGATATCTTCCACCGCCGCGCATCGCCGCTTTCAGATCCGACCAATCCATCGATGCGGCGCGGCAAATATCGGCGAAGGCCTCTTCAACGCCACTTTCCATGCCTTTCAACCCGCAGATATAGACGTGGGTCTGCACGTCGCGCAGCAGCGACGTGATCGCAGCAGCTTCGCTGCGGATACGATCCTGCACATAGATCCGCGGCTCGCCCGGCACGCGCGAGTAGCAGAAGTGCTTGCCCAGCAACTCCTCCGGAACCTTCTGCAGCGGACCGAAATAGGGCAGTTCCTCAGGACGGCGCGCACCGAAGAACAGGAGCAGCCGCCCGGGCGCGCCAGGCATCGCGCGCCGGCGGCGCTCCGTGAAGCCGCGGAATGGCGCAGAGCCCGTGCCAGTGCAGACCATGAGAACATTCGCCGAAGGATCGTTCGGCAGCAGGAAGGTGGCACCGAACGGTCCAGTGACTTCGACCTTTGCGCCACGCGGCAGATCGCACAGGTAATTCGAACACAGCCCGCCGGACTCACGTTTCACGGTTAGCGCGAGATTGTTGGTGTTCGGCTTCTCGCCATCGCGCGAACTGGCGATCGAATAGAGTCGCACCTGATGCGGCTTGCCGTCCGCGCCCAGGCCCGGCACGACGATGCCGATGCTCTGGCCTTCGAGGATGGGAAACGGCTGTTCGCCGAAATCCAAGATGATATGGCGCACGTCGGAGTCGGCCGTCGCGTGGGTGAGCCGGAAATTGCCGGTCACCGTGGCCAGTGCGGGCTTGCCGCGGTTATAAAGATTGACCGACGCCTTGCTCGATGACAACGGCGCGACGGGCTTACCGCCTAGCCCTTTGCGTGCTTCTTCGAGCAACGCGCCGATCTCATCCTCGAGCGCCTCGATGGCGCCAGCGCCGTTGTCCGCGATCTCTTCCTGCGCCGGCAGGTCACTCCAGGAGAACTGCTCGTCGAGCGAATATGGCGCCGCGACGACGCGCCAATTGTCGATCGCGCCGGTCGGACATGGCGAGATGCAATCCATGCAGTAATTGCAGATCTCTGCGTTGACGACATAGTTGTTGTCGTCATGCGTCACCGCACCCACCGGGCAGCTCTCTTCGCAGGTGTTGCACCTGATGCAGATTTCCGGATCGATCAGATGCTGTTTGAAAGGGGCGTTCATGGCAAATCCCGCACGTGCCATCGAGGACTGACAGCGACGGGGGGAGCTGGAAATCCCTCCGCCGCGTCCGCTCGTTTCAGGCCGCAATCTTTACGTATTCGAAGTCGCCCGGCTTGTTATCGATGCCGACCTTCGGCGCCGATATCCAGCTGGCGAACTTGCCCGGCTCGCTGACCGCCGTCATCAACGACGCGATGAAATCACCGTCGTCAACGGACGGTAGATAGTCGTTCCTGGCTTTCGCCCAGGCGGCATCGCTCATGATGATGCCCTTCGGCGAGGCGTTCACATCGCGGAATTCACCGATCTGGCGATGGAATGCGGTGTGAGGCAAATCGAAACGGAAATTGACGCCGGCTTTCTCGATGATCTTGTTCCAGCGCTCGACGCCCTTGGCACAATCCGCGGTGTAATCGTCGCGTAGACGCATGTTGAGCGCGGTCAGCGCCGGCTCGTCGACCAGCTTGATTTCGCCATCGACGAATTTCAGGACCTGATAGATGTCGTTGGTGAGCTGGTGATCGTCCTCGATCTTGGTCTCTTGGAAGCGGCCCTTCAGTCCGGAATTGTAGAAATTCGCGGCATTGGTCGAGACTTCCGAGCCGAACAGATCGAGCGACAGCGAATAGTGCAGGTTGATCTTCTTCTGCATGGTCGGCAGGTCGATCACGCCGAGCGCACGGATTTTCTCGATGGCGTTGGGATCCTCGATCCCCGCCGCCTTCATCGCTTCACAGGTTCGCTGCAACACGCGCCCGACGCCGGTCTCGCCGACGAACATATGATGCGCCTCCTCCGTCAGCATGAAGCGGCAGGTGCGCGACAGCGGGTCGAAGCCGGATTGCGCCAGACTCTCCAACTGCATCTTGCCGTCGCGGTCGGTGAAGAAGGTGAACATGAAGAAGGACAGCCAGTCCGGCGTCGCCTCATTGAACGCACCGAGCATGCGCGGCGCATCGGCATCGCCCGAGCGGCGGCGGAGAAGATCGTCGGCCTCCTCGCGGCCGTCGCGACCGAAATATTTCTGCAGCAGATAGACCATCGCCCAGAGATGGCGCCCCTCCTCCACATTGACCTGGAACAGGTTGCGCAAGTCATAGAGCGACGGCGCGGTCTGACCGAGATGACGCTGCTGTTCGACCGAGGCCGGTTCGGTGTCGCCCTGGATCACCACGAGACGACGGAGCATCGCTCGATATTCGCCGGGCACTTCCTGCCAGGCGGGTTCGCCCATGTGTCGTCCGAAGTTCACCTTGCGCTCAGTATCCTGAGGCGCCAGCAACACGCCCCAGCGATATTCAGGCATCTTCACATAGTCGAACTTGGCCCAGCCTTTGGGATCGACCGATATCGCGGTGCGCAAATAGACGAGGGATTCCTGAAAACCTTCAGGCCCCATGTCGTTCCACCAATCGAGGTAGCCGGGATGCCATCCCTCCAGCGCCTTGAGCACCTGGCGATCCTCGGCCAGATTCACATTGTTCGGAATCTTCGTGCTGTAGTCGACATTCATGATGTTCATGGCTGGGATCTCCCGCTGTATTTCTCATCGTTCGAATTGGGCAAGCCACCGACTTGCATTTATCCAAAGAGTGACACATGGCCGCGCTGTTCCAGTTGCGGACGCTACACGCGTGTCATGTCGAACTGCGCCTTCTGGCCGGTGCCGTAACGTCCAAGCGCGCCGTTCTCACCGACCGCATTGGGCCGCTGGAAGATCCAGTTCTGCCAGGCGGTCAGCCGCGAGAAGATTTTCGATTCCATCGTCTCCGGCCCGACAAATCGCAGATTGGCTTCCATGCCCGTGAGGCTATCGGGTGAGAAGCTGCAGCGTTCTTCGAAGAACACACGCACCTCGTCATCCCAGTCGATGTCATCGAGCGCGAAGGTGACGAGCCCGAGCTGCTCGGCGGTTTCCGCATCCAGCGGCTCACCAATCCGCGCTTCCGCGCGGGTGACATCCTCCGGATCGGCCTGGAAGCGCGACTGCAGCCGCGTCAGCCCGTGGCTCATCGGGTAAGGCCCGAAATTCATCGCGCTCAGCACGATAGCTGGCGGCGCGCGATTGTCGCCCTGCTTTTGGCCGACCAGCATGTAGGAGCGGTCCGCAGCGAAGACGAGTTCGGCCAGCGTGCCGACAAAGCACGAGTCCGGCTCGACCAGCGTCACCAGCGTGCGCGAGGTCACATCGATGCGCTTCAACACCCGCTTCCAGTATTGCCGGATCTCGTTGACCAGCCAATGCGCCTTGTGCGTTTCGAGGAAGGCGTCATGAGCCAGCACATTGGCGCCTTCGCCATGCGACTTGAACACGAGCATGGCTGTCTCAAGTTCATTGATCCGCAGATGCAGGATGGCGTCGTCCAGCTCGCGCGCCACCTGCAGCAGCCAGAAACTGTCACCCTGCGCGATCAGCCCTTCGATATCTGCCGGCGCCGAGCCTTCGGGCGCTTTAATCGAGATGGTAGCAATTCGCTCTGCGCGATTGATATCGACATTGACCAGACCGTAACGAATACCGCTGTCATCGAAGCGGCGATTCAGCGGTGCCAGCTTGAGACCATCGCCGGCGCCACTGCGTTTCGACGTCGCCAGAAACTCTTTGGCCCGCTCCGCGACCTTGGCTTCAAGCTTGCTGTTCGGAATGATGTCATCGACCAGCCGCCACGCCACTGCGCGCTTGCCTTTGATGCCTTCCTCGATCGTGCAGAAGTAATCTGCGTGATCGCGGCGCACCTTGCGCTTGTCGACCACGCGCGTCAGACCGCCAGTGCCCGGCAGCACCGCCAGCAACGGCACTTCCGGCAGCGCCACCGCCGCCGATCCATCGTCTGCCATGATAATGTGATCGGTGGCCAGCGCCAGTTCATAGCCGCCGCCTGCAGCTGTCCCGTTGATCACCGAAATGAAGCGCTGGCCGGAATTTTCGCTCGAGTCTTCAAAGCCGTTGCGAGTCTCATTGGTGAATTTGCAAAAATTGACTTTGTGAGCATGAGTAGCGCCGGCCAGCATGCGGATATTGGCGCCAGCGCAGAACACGCGGTTCTTGCCAGAGCGCAGCAGCACGACCTTGACCTCGGGATACTCAAAACGAAGCCGCTGCACGGCATCCGCCAGTTCGATATCGACGCCAAGATCGTAGGAATTCAGTTTGAGCTGATAGCCCTCGAACAGACCGCCATTCTCATCGACATCCATGGTGAGCGTCGCCACGTCGTTATCAACACTGAGCTTCCAGTGGCGGTAGCGCGACGGATCGGTTTGGAAGTCGATAAATTTGGCGCCGTTCGAGAGAACGCGTTGCTCTGCGGCCATGCTCCACCCTTTGACAGTCTTGATTTATGCGCCGTGCGCCTTGGTTATATGCACAATAATTCATGATATTGGGGGCGTCTAGGGAAATCCCATAGAATTATGCATTTTCTTTCATGCCCCGGTGATCTTGACCGGACCCCGCTCGGCCTCGTCGACCGCCAGTTGATGCGCGAGCGCAGACGCCAGCATCGCGACCGGAAAGTGCTCGGAAAAGCGTCCGGCAATACCCGCCGGCGGGCGCATGGCGAGTTCATCGAGTTCGGACAGTGCGTCCTGTAGCAATCGATGTGCCGCGCGCGGCCGCTGCAGACTGAGTTTCAGATTGGCATTGGCAACCTGAATACAGGCGCGAAGCAGAATCCGGTCGCGCCCTCTTTGCGGCGCGACCTTCCAAACAGCCTCGAGAATTTCGTGAGCCTCCCAGAAGAAGCCGGCATCGTTGAGCGCGAGCCCGTAGCGCAACGCCGGATCATCCGCCGGGACGAACCGGGCATAGCGCAGCGGGACCAGCGCCTTGGCCTGCGTCAGCGTGTCGTGATCAGCCTTCGTCTGCTTGCCGAGCCGATAGGGCCAGCGCGGCATCGCAAGAGAAGGAGTGACAGTCACGATCGTGCCCGCTTACGCAGCGCGTAATTCACCCTCGCCGTGAAAATGCAGCAAGCGATTGGCGAAATCCGCCACGGCATTCAGCGTGACCTCGGGGGCCTCGCGATGGGGCGAATGCGCAGCGCCGGGAATGATCTCGACATCCACCGGGCAATAGCATTCGACCTCGGCTATCTCGATCTGCTTCCTGGTGCCGTACTGATCGTCGGCTCCCTGCAAAATCTGCACGGGCACGCGCACATAAGCGAGATAGTCGGAAATATCCCAGTCGCGGAACTGCGGATCGAGCCATGCGCCGTTCCAGCCATAAAACGCGTTGTCGACGTCATCGTGCCAGCGCGCGAGCTTGGCTTTCAGGTCGTCCTGTTCGTACGCCCTCTTGATATCGGCGATGGACGCTACGGAAATATCCTCGACGACGAAATGCGGCGCGATCATCGAGACGCCGCGGATGCGATGGTCCTGAATGCCGCCGGCATAGATTGTCGCGATGGATCCGCCATCGGAATGACCGGCCAGCAAGCCGCGGCGAAAGCCGATGACATCGAGCAGTCGCGGCAACACCTCCAGCGCTTCCACATGCATGTAATCGAGTGGCCGCGGCAACGTCACCGATGTCGAGGACCCGTAGCCGGCGCGTGAATAGACGAAGACGCCTGCGCCGGTCGCCGCCTGAAGCTTGTCCGGGAAGTCGCCCCACAGCGCGACCGAGCCCAGCCCTTCATGCAGCAGCACGATTGTCGGCGCCGCGTCGGGTTGCGGACCGATCATGCGATATTCGAGTTCGGACGCACCGATGGTCAGCCGTCCCGCAGATTGCAATGCGCTCATCTTGTCATCCATCTCTCGGTTTCAGACCGCCGCTCCGTCGCGCAATTTGTAGCGCTGGATTTTTCCGGTGGCTGTTTTGGGAAGGGAATCGACAACCTCGATCCAGCGTGGATATTTCCACGGACCGATCCGTTGCTTGACGTGATCCTTCAAGGATTCGCGTAGGCCCTCGACCACGGCATTCGGCTTCAGCACCACGAAGGCCTTCGGCTTCAACAGCCCCTCGGCGTCGGCCTCCGGTACGACCGCCGCTTCGGATACGGCGGGATGCGCGATCAGCGCGCTCTCGACCTCGAAAGGGGACACCCAGATGCCGGACACCTTGAACATGTCATCGGCACGTCCGCAGAACGTATAGCGCCCGTCGGCATCGCGGACATATTTGTCACCGGTGCGTGTCCAATGCCCCTCGAAGGTGCGACGACTCTTGCTGCGTTGATTCCAGTATCCCTCACCGGCAGACGGAGCATCGACGAGCAACTCGCCGATTTCTCCATCGGCAATATCGAGGCCCGCATCATCGACGAGCCGCACACGATAGCCTGGCACCGGCCGGCCGGACGTGCCGTATTTGATATCGCCGGGAGCATTCGACAGAAAGATATGCAGCAGTTCGGTTGAGCCGACGCCATCGAGAATATCTACGCCGAAGCGGCTCTTCCAGCCGTTCCCCACCGGCTCCGGAAGTGCTTCGCCAGCCGAGGTACAAATGCGCAGGCGCGGGAGGCGAGCCTCCGTTTTGAACCCCTCATCGTTCAGCATCGCTGCGAACAATGTCGGCACCCCGAAAAAGATGCTCGGCTGATATCGGCGCATCAGGCCAAACATGGTGGCCGGCGTGGGTCGCTCCGGATTGAGCACCGTCGTGGCGCCAACCGACATGGGAAATGTCATGGCGTTGCCGAGGCCGTAGGCGAAGAACAATTTGGCCGCAGACAGTCCGACATCGTCCTCGCGGATGCCGAGAACCTGCTTGCCATAGGTGGTCGCCGTTGCTTCCAGGCTGGCGTGCAGATGGCGAACGCCTTTCGGCATGCCCGTGGATCCGGACGAATACAACCAGAAGGCAGGTTCGTCCGCATGGGTCGCGACCGTGGCGAAGCTTGTGCTCTCATTCCTGACTTCGTCAGCCAGACTCTTGCGGCCATTGCCAGCGCCACCGACCACAATCACATGCTCAAGATCCGGCAAACGACCGAGCATCTCGTCGACCGCCGGCAACAACGCCGCGGAAATGAACAACACGCGCGCCCGGCAATCGGCCAGCACATAGGCATATTGGTCCGAGGTCAGCAGAGTGTTGAGCGGCACCGGGACGATGCCGGCCCGGATCGCGCCGAGGAACACCACAGGAAAGTCGACGGTGTCGAGCATAATCATCGCGACGCGTTCTTCGCGCCGGACACCGAGCCGCTTCAGTAAATTGGCCAGTTGGCAGCTTTTTACCTGCAGGTCGCCATAGGTCAGTTCGGTCACGGTATCGGTGAAGGCGAGCTTGCTGCCACGGCCCTCATCGATGTTGCGGTCGAGAAGCCAGGTCACCGCATTGTAAGAACTGGACGGCCCACTCATGATGCGTCTGCACCTTGGGCGATTCCACAACCGTTGCTCACGGTGCTCTCCCTATCGTCTTTTTTGAATTATAATTCATATAAAGTCACCAACTCCGGTTGCTGTCAATCGCATCCGGAATTATCTTTCCTGAAATCCTCTGCGAGCACGCACGCCACATGATCGACCAGGCCGATCCCGAAACCGCCTTTCTTGAACAGCTCGGTCAGCGTGTCCGCACCATGCGCGGCCTGCGCGGCATGTCGCGAAAGGTGCTGGCAAAAGTGTCCGGGATTTCGGAGCGCTACATCGCGCAACTGGAAAGCGGCAAGGGCAACGTGTCTATCGTGCTGCTGCGCCGGGTGTCCGGCGCCATGGGTGCCCATCTCGAAGATCTGATTCCGGCGGACGAACCGACAACGGAGTGGCCGGTCATTCGCGACCTCGTTCGCAACGCGACACCGAACCAGATCGCCCAGGCAAAGGACGTTCTCGTCGGACGCGGGAACGGTCAGTTCCAGAATTATATGTCATTCAGCGGCATCGCCCTAATCGGGCTGCGCGGCGCCGGAAAATCGACGCTTGGGAAATTGCTGGCGGACAAGATCGGCTGGAGCTTCGTCGAGCTCAACAAGGAGATCGAGCAGCACAACGGACTATCGGTCGCCGAGATCATCGCGCTCTACGGGCAGGAGGGCTTTCGCCGCATGGAACAGGCCGCGCTGAACGGCCTGCTGGGACGCAAGGAGCCCATCGTCCTTGCGACCGGCGGCGGCATCGTCTCGGAACCCGTGACCTTCGATCGCGTATTGTCGTCGTTCTACACAATCTGGCTCAAGGCCAAGCCCGAAGAGCATATGGCGCGCGTCCGCCGCCAGGGTGACTTGCGCCCGATGGCCGACGACCGCTCCGCCATGCAGGAATTGCGCACAATCCTGCTGAGCCGCGAACCGCTTTATTCCCGCGCATCCGCCATTGTCGATACGGCCGGCCTCAGCAAGGACAAGGCTGCCGCGCAACTGGTCGGCGCGGTGTCGCGCGTGTTGAACAGCAATGCCCAGGCTTTCGGGCTGAGAAGCGCTGCGTCGTGACATTGGGCGAGCTTCTGCAAGCACGCGGCTTCGATCCCGTCGGCGTCATGGCGATCCGCAATACCCTGCATGCCGAAGACGTCTCAAACGATTTCCGCGATCTCGCCGATGTCATCAGTGCCAATGCGCTGCCGATGTATGACCGGATGCAGGACGGCCCACGCATTGCGCATCAGGCAGCCGTGCTCTCCTTTGCCGCAACAGACGGCGGGCAGGCACGCCTGACAGGCCTGCGAACCTTTCTGCTGCGCAAGCCGGGAAGCGTTCCCGGCGACATCGTCTATGACTACGACGCCGCGCACCTGCTGCACAGCTTCATCGCGCGCGCAACGACGCCCTGTTTTTACGACGCCATTGAACGGGAAGAACTCAACGATCTGTTCGGCCGTCTGGTCGTGCAATGGCCGGAGCCGCTTTCCGACAATATTCTTGCGGCCAATAACGATGCGTTGACCGTCGTCGTGGCCTGATCGCTCAAACGCCGAGATGGCGCTCCAGCACGTCCGGCTGCGCGGCCAATGCCGCCGGCGTTCCGTCGAACACCACGCAGCCCTTCGACAGGATCACCATTCGGTCGGCGACTTTCGCCAGACTCCGAAAATCCTTGTCGACGACGATGGTCGCTATGCCCTCGCCCCGGACGATCGCCAGCGTTTGCCAGATCGACTGCGCCACCAGCGGCGCCAGACCTTCCGTGGCTTCGTCGATCATGATCATATCGGGATTGGTCATCAGTGCGCGACCGATAGTCAGCATCTGCTGCTCGCCGCCCGACAATTGATGCCCTCCATTATTGCGGCGTTCATGCAGTCGCGGAAACAGTTCGAAGATTTTTGGTAGCGTCCAGGACTGCCGGCCGTGATTTCCCGGTCGCGCAGCCATCACCAGATTTTCGGTGACCGACAGCGAGCCGAAAATGCCCCTCCCCTCCGGCACCAGCGCCATGCCGCATCGCGCGATCGTTTCAGGCGCTGCATTGCGGATATCGCGGCCGTGGAAACGCAAGCTGCCGCGGCAAAGCGGCATCAATCCCATCAGCGAACGCAGCAGCGTGGTCTTGCCCATGCCGTTGCGGCCGATCAGCGCGACCTGCTCGCCCGGCGCGAAGGTCAGGTCGATGCCGTGCAGAATCTGGCTGGCGCCATAAAACGCATCGAGCTTTTCCACCTGCAGTAAGGCCGTCATGCGATGCCTCCATCAGCACCGAGATAGGCGGCGCGCACGCCGGGATCCACGCGCACGCCCTGCGGCAAACCTGTGGCGATGACACGACCGTCCTGCATCACCGTCAACCGGTCCGCGAGTTCGAACACCGCATCCATGTCGTGCTCCACCACCAGCAGCGCACGATCTGCCTTCAGCGACGCGATCAATCCAATGATGCCTCGCGCTTCCGATGGTCCCATGCCGGCCAGCGGCTCGTCGAGCAGAATGACCTGCGGATTGGTCGCCAGCACCATCGCGATTTCGAGCTGGCGCTGTTCGCCGTGACTTAGTTTATCGGCAATGATCTGCGACCGTGCGGACAACCCGACCCGGTCGATCGCGTCGGTGACCAACTGGAGATATGGCCGGTCGCACCGCGTGCCGCCAAACATCCGGAGCGGCGCGGTTGAACGGGCCTGCGCCGCAAGACGCACATTCTCATGCACACTGAATTGCGCAAACAAGGTCGTCTTCTGATAGGCGCGGCCGAGGCCGGCGCGTGCGCGGCGGTCCGGCGATAAGGAGGTGATATCCACGCCATTCAGCAAGACCTCACCCGAGGTTGGCAGAAGCTCGCCGGCCAGCAGATTGATCAGTGTGGATTTTCCGGCACCGTTCGGGCCGATCACCGCATGGATCTCGCCGGCGCGAATGTCGATCGACACATCGGAAACGGCCAGCAGGCCTCCGAAGCGCTTCTGCAATCCAACGGCACGCAGCGCAATGTTATGCATGACGAGCTTCCGCAGCTGCAGGCTTGATTTCGGCCGCGCGTTGCGGCGACGCCCCGAACACCATCAACCAAATCTGCCGGACACCGTTGGGTAGCAGGATAACGATGCCGATGATGATCAAGCCTTCGACAAGCTTCCAGTTGTCGAGATGCGCCTTCAGCACCTCTTCCATACCGATCAGAACCAGCGCACCGACCAGCGGCCCGGTGACCGAGCGCAGGCCACCGATCAGCACCATGACCAGGATTGTCGCCGACTGGTGCCATCCCAGCATCTGCGGCGCGACGAAGCCGAACTGGGCCGCGGCCAGATAACCGGCAACGCCCGCCAGCGCGCCAGACAGGGTGAACGCCGTCAGGCGGAGGCGGAAGATCGGAAAGCCGAGCGACCGTGCCCGGCGCTCATTGTCCCGGGCTGCCGCCAGCGCCCGCCCGAACGCTGAGCGGACCACCATCGTGAGCAAAGCGATCACGCCCACCAGGAAACCCAGCACGACAAAGTAGAAAGTCATGGGCTTGTCGAGATCGAGCAATTGGCGGCCGGCAATGGCGATCTCGGGCCGGATATTGATGGAGATACCGTCCGATCCACCCGCGAATTTGGTATCGTGGAAGAAGAAGAACAGCATCTCGCCGAAGGCGAGCGTCACCATGATGAAATAGACGCCGCGGGTGCGCAGTACCAGTGCGCCTATCAGCAGGGCCGCAGTGCCGGAGCACAGGATCGCAATTGGAAGCGTCGTTAACAGCGACGCCGCATCATAACGAGGCGACAATAGCGCAAGCACGTATCCTGCGAGACCGAAAAAGGCGGCATGACACAGGCTCACCAAGCCGCCATGGCCGACCACGAGATTCAGTGACATGGCCAGCATGCCCATGATGAGCGCCTTGGCAAAAAACTGCGTGTAATAGGTCGATACGCAGAATGGCAGCGCAATCGCCATAGCCAGGCAGGCGATGCCGAACAATCGGACCCGCAGATTGGGCATGCTCATATCAAGCATCCTGGCGTCCGAGAATTCCGCTGGGCCGCCACAGCAACACGGCTGCCATCACCACATAGATCAGAATGCTGGACACACTGGGAAAGAACACCTTTCCGAACGTATCCGTGAGGCCGATCAGCAGTGCGCCGACGGCTGCGCCAGCGACCGAACCGATGCCGCCGAGCACGACCACGACAAAGGACAGGATCAGCATGCCATCCCCCATGCCGGGAAACACTGTTGAGATTGGCGCGATCAGGATCCCGCCGAGCGCCGCCAGTGCAATGCCGGCGGCAAAGACGTAGCGATTGACCCGGTCGAACTTGATGCCGAGCACGCGCGCCATCTCGCGATTTTCCGAACCTGCCCGCACGATCATGCCGATTTTGGTGCGCGTGATCACGAAGAAGATGACGAGTGCCGCCATCAGGCAGAACACACAGATCGCCAGCCGGTAAACCGGATAGGACAAGTTGTCGGTAAGCTGGATCGATCCCGACAGCCATGCGGGTGGAGCAACCGCATGCACGTCCTTGCCGAACAGCAACTGCCTGATTTCGTCGATGACCAGAATGAGACCGAAGCTGAGCAGCACCTGTGCCAGATGATCCCGGCCATAGAGAAGACGAACGAAGACGGTCTCAAGCAGAATGCCGACGACAAAGGCAATCAGCACGCCGCCAAGCAGGGCGACGGCAAAACTGCCGGTCATCAACGTGATCCAGTAAGCCAGATAGGCGCCGAGCATATAGAACGCGCCATGGGCGAGATTGATGACCCCCAGGATGCCGAACACCAATGTCAGGCCGCTCGCGACAAGGAACAGGACTGCGCCATACTGAACCGCATTCAGCAACTGAACGCCTAGTGTGATGAGGTCCATCAGATCAATCCAACCACGGCGGGCCACCTTCAGTCGCCGGCGCAATCAAGCATGAGGCCGGACCTGGCTGCGCTGCGCCACCTCCTTCACGGACGGCCTTGCACGCAACAGGCTTCGACGATTCGATCTCCATCAAAAGACCGCGCAACGATGCGTCAGGTCATCTTGCAGCCCCGCGCGGGATCGTCGACATCGGCCTGGGCGACCGAGATCATCTCGTTACGCCCGTTGCGGACCTCGCGCAGATAGATGTTCTGGATCGGGTTATGCGCCTTGTTGAAGGACAGCGGCCCGCGCGGGCTGTCGATCTTCGCAGCCCCCATCGCCGCGATCATCTTGTCGCGCGCATTGAAGTCGCCTCCGACGGCGGTCAGCCCGATATCCAGCAGCGCCGCGCCGTCATAGCCCTGTACGGCGTAGATATCGCCGTCCTTGCCTGTCTTGGCCTTGAAGGCTTTGAGGAAGGCGAGATTGGCGGGATTATCGAGATTGTCCGCGTAATGCAGCGTCGTCCTGATGCCCTTGGCGGCTTCACCCTGCGCTTCGATAGTACCGTCGGTCAGAAAGCCCGCGCCATAAAGCGGAATGGTCTTGTTCAGGCCCGCCGCCGCATAGTCCTTGACGAACTTCACCGCACCACCGCCTGCAAAGAAGCTGAACACGGCATCGGGCTTCAGCTGCGCGATCTGCGTGATCAGTGCCTGAAATTCCACCTCCGGAAATGGCACCGTCAGGTCCGCGACGATCTTGCCACCGTTCTTGGTGAAGTTTTCAGCGAAGGCGCCGATCATCTCGGCACCGGCCGTGTAACGCCATGTGATCGTGACCACGTTTTTGATGCCGGCATCGGCCATCACCTTGCCAATCGGGTAGGTGCTCTGCCAGTTCGAGAACGACGTGCGGAAGATGTTCGGCGCGCAAGCAGGACCAGTCGCATCATTGGCGCCGGCATTCGGAATGATCAGCAGCGTCTTGGTGTCGCGCGCGACCTTGACCATCGCCATGGCCACGCCGGAATGAACGGTGCCGACAACGACGTCAGCCTTCTCGCGGCCGACCAGCCGGTTCATGTTGTCGGTGGCTGCTTCCGGCTTCGATTCATCGTCCACCTGCACGAACGCAATGTCGCGCCCGCCGAGCTTGCCACCCTTCTGCTCGACATAAAGACGGAAGCCGTCATCGATGAATTGGCCGAGCTTCGCATAGGTCCCGGTGTAGGGAAGCATCATCCCCACCTTCAATGGCGCGTTCTGCGCGATGGCCGGGCTATGAAGCGGCGACGTCGCAACGAATGTTGCTGCACCGGCGGTCCCGGACAGCATCGCGCGCCGCGTCAACGGACGCAGAAACCCCTTGGTGGTCATCGGCTCGTCTCCCCTCGGAATAATTGATGACCGGTTGATCCGGCCTACCAATGCAAATTGACGCCAGGTGGGAGCATTGCCCTTTACCCGCGCTCGCATCTCTGCAGCATAATGCACGAAATTGGAAAAAATCAAGAATTATAATTCATGATCAGCTGCAACGGAGTAGCCACGCTCATTCAAATCAATCGCTGTTGACCATCATGGCGGCTGCTGGCGTTGCCGGCGCATAGTTGCGCAGGGCAGCAAGAATGGAGCGGGCGCCGCGCCGCGCGCCTTCGGTCTGTACCCAGACCAGCGACAGGATAAGCTCAAGCCCGGGATCAACCGGCAGCGCCACGAGGCGTGCATCGAACGAGACGAGCGCGCTTTCAGGGAGTACTGACACGAAGCCGAAATCCAGCATCAGGTTGGCAATGATCGGGATCGAGTCGATTTCCGTGATTGTCAGCGCATCGATCTCTGCCTGAGGCAGCAATTGCGCCAGCAGTTTGTGCGCGGCTTGGCCGAGCCCGGTGCGTCGGCTGGGTAGCGCTAGCGGCTGTTGCCGAAGCACCTGCATGACATCGGGCTGGTCACCCAGCACCTCGCGCGCGCCAACGACCACAAGTTTCGATCGCACCAGCGCGCGGGACGAGACATCCGCGGGGATCGTGTCGCTGTCGATCAACGCGACGTCGCACCGTTTGTCTTTCAGGCCGGTCAGCAGATCCTCGGCCGTACCATTGGTGACAAACAGCGGCTGCGTCGGCCGATCCCGCTGCCAGGCGGCGACGAGAAAGGCCAGCAGCCGCGCGACATTGCTTTCATGGCCGAGCGGCATCACCGCCCCGAGCCTGATGGTGGCATTGGTCGAACGAAAACGCTCACGCGCGCGCCGTGACAGTCGCTGCATGGTTTTTTCAAGTTCAGCCAGCGACGTGACCAGCAACTGGCATGCCGGCGTCGGCGTGACACCGATACGGGAGCGATGAAACAACACGCTGCCGAGTTCATCTTCAACGCGTGCAATCTGTCGCGCGAGTTGCGGCTGACCGAGACGGATGATGCGTGCGGCACGACGAACGCTGCCGGTTTCCGCAACCAATGCGACACGCTGCAAGGCCGTGAGACTGACATCACACTCGGCGCAGAAAGCCCGTGCTGCATCGCCTGCCTTATCGGGCGCGATCATCCCCATCGCGATATCCGCTGCGGCTTCAATCTCATCCAGCATTCGCCGTGCCTCGAGCGTGAGAAAGCTCGCGGCACCCACGCGATTCAACAACGGCGCCGCAATGGAGCGCTCGAACCGTTTCACCGCTGCCGAGAGCGTACTGGGTGCGCGTCCAAGTTGACGCGCGGCTTCGCGCACATTGCCGCAACGAAGTACCACGGCTGTCATCACCAAGGTCGCAATGTCCATTCCATTGTCATCCGGGTCTGTAGTCGATTTTTCCGCGCTGCAGCGAGAGCGTATAGGATGTCCATCAAATGGGATATCCCCCCGATGCGCAATTGCGTTAGCCTTCATGACAAGGACCGCGGAGCCAGCTGCCGGCTTGGCCTGGCCGCACCAATGGAGGTGTTCGATGAAAGCAATGATCCTTGCCGCCGGGCTTCTGGCTTTGGCCAGCCCCGCATTCGCTCAGACGCAGGAACTGAAGTCCGCGATCGACTCGACCTTCGCGCCGCATGCCATGCCCAAACTGTCAGGCGGCCTTGAAGGCTTCAATATCGACGTCGTTGATGAAATGTCGAAGCGCATCAAACGCCCGATCACGGTGGAAGGCGCGCAGTTCGCAGGCCTCCTTCCGGCACTTCAGGCCGGCACCTACGACTTCCTCGCCGCTGTGGTGACCGTCACGCCCGAGCGCGCGCAGCAGTTGCTGTTCATGGAAGGCTTCGTCGACGCCGACTATCGTTTCATGACGCTCGCTTCGGCACCTCCCATCACCAAGCTCGAAGATCTCTCCGGCAAGACCATCGCCGTGCAGAAAGGCGCGATCTACGAGAAATGGGTCAACGACAACGCCGCCAAATATGGCTGGAAGTCGGAATCCTTCGCCACCAGCACCGACGCGGCGCAGGCCGTGCTCGCCGGCCGTGCCGACGCCAACATCTCGGCCGCCACCGTCGTCGCCTGGATCGTGAAGAACAATCCGCGGCTGAAGAATGCCTTTCTCTACAAGACGGGCCTCGTCTGGAGCATGCCGCTGCGCAACGGCAATACTGAATTGCGCAACAAACTCGAAGACGCACTGGTCTGCATGAAGCAGGATGGCACGTTGAAGAAACTCTACGTGAAGTGGTTCGGTGTCGAGCCAGAGGCCGGTTCAGCGACCACCACCATCTATCCCGGCTATGGCGCACCAGGCGTTGCCGGCTATGACGCGACCGAGCAGAAGCCGACCTGTTCATGAGTTCGGCAGCAGCAGCGCCTGTACCCCGCTATCTGCTTGAAGCACGCGGCGTCCGGAAGAGCTTCGGCACCACCGAAGTCCTGAAGGGCGTCGATCTTCTGGTTGAGCCGGGCAAGCTGGTCTTTCTGATCGGCCCATCCGGTTCGGGCAAGAGCACTTTGCTGCGCTGCTGCAATCGTCTGGAGGAGCCGGATGGCGGCTCCATCATCATGGACAATGTCGACCTTTTGTCGCCGCGCACCGATATCAATGCCGCACGGCGACAGATCGGCATGGTATTCCAGAGCTTCAACCTTTATCCGCACCTCACCGTGCAGAAGAACATCACGCTGGCCCTGCGCAAGGTCGCCGGCATGAGCACAGCCGACGCCAATGCCCGTGCCGCGGAGATGCTGGCGCTGGTGGGCCTGCCTGACAAGGCCGCGTCCTATCCCGCGCAGCTCTCCGGCGGCCAACAGCAACGCATCGGCATTGCGCGCTCGCTCGCGCTCAATCCCAAGATCATCCTGATGGATGAGCCGACCTCGGCACTCGACCCTGAACTCGTCGGCAGCGTGCTCGCCGTCGTCAAGGATCTGCGTGCCCGCGGCATCACCATGGTGATCGCCAGCCACGAGATGAATTTCGCCCGCGAGGCCGCCGACAAGGTCGTGTTCCTCGATGGCGGTCTCGTCATCGAGCAAGGCAGTGCCGAAGACGTTTTCCTCCGGCCGCAGGAAGATCGCACCAAACGTTTCCTCGCGCAGATCAGGCACTAGGTCATGACCGCCGCCGACGCGATGAGCAACTGGGACCGTTTCGTCTTCACCTTCTTCAATGCGGATATCGCGATGAAGTACGGCTGGGAGATTTTGCAGGGCGCCGGCGTTACCATTCTTGCCGGTCTCGCAGTGGTCATCACCGGTATCGGCGCCGGCTTCGGCCTCGCGGCGCTCCGGGCGATCGGCTGGAAGCCGGTCAATTTTCTCATCATCGTGTTCGTCGATATCTTCCGCTCCCTGCCGCCGCTCGCAATCATCCTGGTATTATTCTTCGGCTTCCCAAATATCGGCATCGTCCTGCCCAGCCTCATCGTGCTGTGGATGTCCCTCGGCGCGGTGCTTGCGGCCTTTGCCGAAGAGATCTTCTGGGCCGGCATTACCTCAGTGCCGAAGGGCCAGTGGTTGGCCGCGCGCTCAACAGGGCTCACCTTCGCTCAGACGCTGCGCTATGTGATCCTGCCGCAGGCGGTCCGCCTCGGCATTCCGCCGCTCACCAACCGCGCGATCTCCATCACCAAGAACCTCGCGCTTGGCAGCGCCATCGGTGTCAACGAGATTCTTGGCCGCGCCAATTCCGCACTGTCGATGTCCGCCAATGCGACGCCGCTGACCATGGGCGCGCTACTTTACGTGCTGGTCTTCATTCCACTGGTGATCGCCTCTCGCACGCTCGAACGCAACTATCGGTGGGGTGAGCACTGATGGAACAGTTCACGCAGGAATTCTTCAATCTCGACGTCATGGCGAAGGTGGCACCGTTCCTGCTGCAGGGCTTGCTGCAGACGCTTCTGCTGTGCTCGTTCCTGATCCCGATCGGCCTCGTCAGCGGTATCCTCGTGATGTTGCTGACCACCAGCCCCTATCGCCTGCTGCGTTGGCCGGCGATCGCCGCCGTCGATTTCTTCCGCGCCTTTCCGCCGCTCGTGCTGCTGGTCTTCGTCTATGCAGGCTTGCCCTTCATTGGACTGCGCGTGCCCGCGCTGGTAGCAGTCGCCGTTGCCTTCCTGATCAATTCGGCAAGTTACTACGGTGAGATCTATCGCGCCGGCATGGTTAGCGTGCCGAAGGGCCAGCGCGAGGCCGCGCGGTCGACCGGACTCTCCGCCACACAGACATTGCTTTACGTGACGCTGCCGCAGGCGATCCGCAACGTGCTACCCGATTTGCTCTCGAACACGGTCGAGCTGGTGAAGCTCACGACGCTGGCCAGCGTCATCTCGGTGCCGGAGCTGCTGCATTCCGCCAATCTGGCGCGCTCGCTCACTTACAACTCATCGCCGCTGATCCTCGCGGCCATCATCTATCTGCTCTTGCTGTTGCCGGTCGTGCGCCTGATCGCGCGGTTGGAACACAGGCTCTAGAACATACGGTCCGGCAGGGCCATCACGACAAGCCGGCTCGCCGGCGGCGAATGTGGAGTTGCACATGGATTTCGATCTGGTTCTTACCGGCAAGGTGATCGGTCACGACAGCATCATCGAGAACGGCTGGGTCGCGGTCCGCGACGGGCGCGTCGGCGCCGTCGGTGAAGGTACGCCGCCGGCCGCGCGCGAGCGGCAGGATTTCAAGTCAGGCATGATCCTGCCCGGCGCCATCGACGCACAGGTCCACTCGCTGTCACAGCGCAACCAGGAAGACTTCGTCTGGTCGACGCGCTCCGCCGCAGCCGGCGGTGTGACCACTATCGTCGACATGCCCTATGACGAAGGCGATCTGGTTTGTTCCGCTGCTGCGGTCGAGCGCAAGATCACCCATGCGAGCAAACAGGCGCGCGTGGATTTCGCGCTCTATGGCACCATCGACCCCGAAGAGGGTCCGGCACGCATCGCCGAACAGGCGAAGGCCGGCGTCGCCGCCTTCAAGTTCTCCACCTTCGGCACTGACCCCAAGCGCTTTCCACGCATCCCCGCGCCGCTGCTCGCCGACTGCTTCGCCGCCATTGCGCCGACCGGCCTCGCCGCCGGCGTTCACAACGAGGACGACGAATTCATCCGCGATGCCGTCGTCAAGGTGAAGGCCAAGGGCGTCACCGACTGGCGCGCCCATGCCATGTCGCGCCCGCCGCTCGCCGAAATCCTCGCGATGCTGCAGATCTATGAGACCGGCGCCGAGACCGGTTGTCCCGCCCATGTGGTGCATTGCTCTGTCGCACGCGGTTATGACATTGCGGCGTGGTATCGCTCCGAGGGTCATCACGCCACGGTGGAATGCTGCATCCACTATCTCGTGCTCGACGAGGAGAACGACGTCTCCCGCCTCGGCGGCAAGGCCAAGATCAATCCGCCGGTGCGCCCCCGCGCCGATGTCGAGGCGCTGTGGGCAGAGCTTGCAGCCGGACGCGTCTCGCTGGTCTCGACCGATCACGTGAGTTGGTCGGAGGACCGCAAGGTGAATCCGGACATGCTCGCCAACGCGTCCGGCGTCCCCGGCCTCGAAGCCATGGTACCGCTGCTGGTAAAGGGCCTCGTCGAACGCAAATTGCCGCTGACCCATGCCGCGAAGCTGATGTCGTTCAATCCGGCGCGGCACTTCCGCATCGACGATCGCAAGGGCGCGCTGGCGCCTGACCTAGACGCCGACATCACCGTGCTGGTGGACAAGCCCATCGTCTATGACGGTGCCGCAAGCGGCAACAACGTGGTCGGCTGGTCCCCCTATAACGGTATCACGCTGCCGTGGACCGTGGCTGCGACCTACGTGCGCGGCCAGCTTGCTTTCGATGGCAGCAAGGTTCTCGCCGAACCTGGCAGCGGACAATTCGTGCGGCCACCGCTGCTTCTCTCAGAGCGACTGCCGGTGGCGTGACGCCCGCCGTTCCGATCACCGACCACGTATCGAACACAAGAACATCTGCCGAGGAGACATTCCGATGGGACGTATTCTGACCGAACGCGATATTGAAGCCGCCGTGCGCGGCGGCGGTGTCTACGCTGCCGGTGGCGGCGGCTGGGCGGATCACGGGCGCATGCTCGGCCGCGCTGCGATTCTCGTCGGCAAGCCCGAACTCGTGTCGATCGACGAACTCGACGATGACGACTGGGTCGCCACAGCCGCTGCGATCGGCGCGCCGGCATCGACCACCGCCTGGGAGATGCAGGGCAAGGATTACGTCCGCGCGGTGCAACTGCTGCAGGACGCGCTGGGTGAACCGCTGAAAGGCCTCATCATCGGCCAGAATGGCAAGTCGTCCACCATGAATGCGTGGCTACCATCGGCACTGCTCGGCACCAAGGTGGTCGATGCCGTCGGCGACATGCGCGCGCATCCGACCGGCGACATGGGATCGATCGGCCTTGCCGGCTCGCCCGAGCCGATGATCCAGACAGCCGCCGGCGGCAACCGCGCCGAGAACCGCTATATCGAACTCACAGTGCGCGGCGCCACCGCCAAGGTGTCGCCGATCCTGCGTACGGCCGGCGACATGTCTGGCGGCTTCATTGCCTCCTGCCGCAATCCGGTGCGCGCGTCCTATGTGCGCGACAACGCTGCTCTCGGCGGCATCTCGCTAGCGCTGCGCCTCGGTGAAGCCATCCTCGCCGCCGAGCCGAAAGGAGCGACTGCCGTGATCGACGCGATCTGCAAGGACACCGGCGGCTCCATCCTCGGCAGCGGCAAGATCACCGCAAAGAATGTGGTCTACACACCGGAAGCCTTCGACATCGGCACCCTGACCATCGGCGAAGGCGACCGCGCCATCACGCTGCATGTGATGAACGAATACATGGCCATCGTCGATGCAAATGGTAAGCGTCTCGCGACCTTCCCGGACATCATCGCCACGCTGTCCGACGAGGCCGAGCCGATGAGCGTCGGCCATCTCGAAGTCGGCATGAACGTGCATCTGTTCCATGTGCCGAAGACGATCATTCCGCTTGCCTCCAGCGTCAAGGATCCGGCGGTCTATCCCTCCGTCGAACGCGCCATGGGCATCGAGATCGCACGCTACGCACTGGCCTGAGACACGACAGGAGTCCGCCATGACATCAGCGAATCCACGGCACCCCGATTTTCCGATTCCTGGCGGCCCAAAGCTGCGCGCCAAGGGCTGGCGGCAGGAAGGTCTGTTGCGCCTTCTGGAAAACGTGCTCGCGGTCGGTGAGGATCCGTCGAACCTCGTCGTCTATGCGGCGCTGGGGCGCGCGGCCCGTAACTGGCCAGCACACAAGGCGATCGTGCAGGAGCTGACGACCATGGAGGAAGACCAGACGCTCGTCATCCAGTCCGGCAAGCCGGTCGGCCTGCTGCGCACGCACGCCAAGGCGCCGCTGGTCATCATGGCGAATTGCAACATCGTGGGACAATGGGCCAAGGCCGAGATCTTCTACGAACTCGAACGCAAGGGTCTGATCTGCTGGGGCGGACTCACCGCCGGCGCCTGGCAATATATCGGCTCGCAGGGCGTCATTCAGGGCACCTACGAGATTTTCATGCGTATCGCTGAGCGCCGTTTTGGCGGCACGCTCGCGGGGCGCTTCATCCTCACCGCCGGGCTCGGTGGCATGGGCGGTTCGCAGCCGCTCGCAGGCCGCATGGCCGGTGCGGCGATCCTCACCGTCGACATCGATCCGGAGTGCGCGCGCAAGCGCAAGGAGATCGGTTATCTCGAAGTGATCGCGCCGGATCTTGATTCTGCGCTGGACATGATCGCCGTCGCGAAGGCCAAGCGTCGCGCATTGTCGGTCGGCCTTGTCGGCAATGCCGCCGATATCTATCCGGAAATCGCCCAGCGCGGCATCACCCCCGATGTGGTGACCGACCAGACCGCGGCCCACGATCTGGTGTTCGGCTATGTACCTCGGACCCGATCGCTCGACGAGGCGCGTGCCATGCGCAAGACCGCGCCCGAACAGTTGATGGCGGAGAGCCGCGCGTCGATTGTCGACCATGTGCGCGCCATGCTGACCTTTCAGGCGCGCGGCGCGGAAGTGTTCGACAACGGCAATCTCATTCGCACTCACGCCAAGGAAGGCGGCGTCGCAAATGCCTTTGATATCCCCATTTTCACGGAAGCCTATCTGCGCCCGCTCTTTGCGCGCGCCATCGGTCCGTTCCGCTGGATGGCGCTTTCGGGCGACCCCAAGGATATCGCTGCCATCGACGATCTCGTGCTGCGCCTGTTCGGCAACAATCAGATCGTCTCGAACTGGATCAAGCTCGCTCGCCAGTATGTGCCTTTCGAAGGCCTGCCGGCACGCATCGCCTGGCTCGGTCATGGCGAGCGCAGTGAACTGGCGCTGGGCGTGAATGAACTCGTTGCCAATGGCACGCTCAAGGGACCGGTCGCCTTCTCGCGCGATCATCTCGACGCCGCCGGCATGGCGCATCCGAACATCATGACCGAGAACATGCGCGACGGCTCGGATGCCATCGCTGACTGGCCGCTGCTCGACGCGATGGCGCTGTGTTCATCCCAGGCCGATCTCGTCGCCGTTCATTCCGGCGGCGGCGGCTATGCCGGCTACATGACCAGCGCCGGCGTCACCCTGATCGCCGACGGCACGGCCGCCGCGGCAGAACGACTCGCCATGAGCCTCGACAACGACACCGGCCTCGGCGTCATCCGCTACGCGGATGCGGGGTATGGCGAGGCCGTCGACGAGGTCTCGCTCAAGCACATCCCGCATATACAACTCTAGAACGGTCGTTCCGAACACATTCTATAGCGTGTTGGGCGAGAGCCCGCCCGCGGACAAGCTTTGGGAACTTCGCTTCGCGCCAGCTCACAGGCCCTATCGCCCAATATGCGACCGCGAAAATCGGAAAATTCAGTGCGTCAGGGGCTCACGCGCGCCGGCAGACGCCGACACCCCAATTGCACAAAAGTCAGTCGCTTCCAGAAGCGGGGAACACCGCTGTCAGGTGGTTGAAATTGCGGAGCTCTCTCTATAGACCGGCGGAGCCAAAGCGATCCGTGGGCCCAGCCGGCCCTTTACCGCCTTGGCCTTTGGGGCGTCGCCAAGTGGTAAGGCAGGGGATTTTGATTCCCCCATGCGGAGGTTCGAATCCTCCCGCCCCAGCCAAGCAGTCCGGGCGTTTAGCCAGATCGCCGGATTTGACGAGAAAGGCCGGTATTTGGCCGGCTTTGATGCATTTGGATAAGTCTCTGGCTGGCGCGATCGACCCTGCGCACCGCCAAACTCCCCAAAGTCTCCGGCCGACAGTTTGAAAATTACCATTTTGGGAAGATTGCGGTTGGAGACCCGTTCGATCGCCAATGCCGCCCGAACCACGCGCGGGAGACTTCCGCTCTCCGTGTACCCATCGACCGAAGGGCGTTTCGCCGCCCTTTGACATCCACGAGCCGAGCTTGATGCCTTCCCGCTCCGCCGGCATCGAACCATGGACTAGCGTTTGCGGGTGAGAGGAAGCCCCCTACCCGTGAGCTGGTCAGCGTTTGGCTACTAAACCAGGCGCGAGATGTAGAGATTTCCCCTCTCGCCGCAGTGCACCATGCTCAGAGATTTTGGTCTTTAGGCAGTTCCATGCTACCCCTGCGTGTATACTTAAATGAGGATTTACATGGCAATGGACGATCTTGGTCCCTTTGCAAACGGCAGCACATGGCTGCGGGCAGATTTCCACCTGCATACAAAGACTGACAAGGAATTTACTTATAGCGGAGACGAAAACTCATTCGTCGCTGCGTACATCGATGGATTGAAAAAGGCCGGGATCGGCCTGGGCGTCATCTGTATTCGATCTGGCCAGTCTTCTCTTCTCCAGCATCCAGATTATCTGACGGAAAGAAGGGCTAGCGTTGTTCTGATTGCAGGCAACGAGGACGGCTATTTCAGTGTGAAATTCAAGACGTCAACGGCGGCGGTCCTTTGCGTGAACCCCTTCGATCTGAAAGAAGCTGTGGCAGCTTTAACGGATGAGGCCTGGCTAAAAAGCTTGAACTGCTGGAGCGTCCCGGCTGGAATCGATGTGATCAAAATCGAGCCTGTCGAGAACAGCCAGACGGAGCCTTGGAAGGTTCGTCTGCGTCTTCCGAATGGAACCGGAGCGACACTCTGGGGCTATATATTTTCGTTCACTCTGCCGAACGGCAATCGGATCACCTACTGATGACGATAGGAGCGGACTATCGTCAGGTATGCAGCAGAGCGATATTTGGCAGGCCGAGCTCTTCAAAAACCCCGTCAATTTGGAACGTTGAAGGGCGGTGAACGACCGTCCGCCGCCCTTTTGTCCACTTTACGTAACGTCAGCCAGCACTTTGTCTTTGAGCCGTCGAAGGCGCTTGAAGTCGGGGCCTCTGCGTTCGTTCTCGCTCCAGGGAATGCCGAGTGCCTTCGAAACGATTTTCATTTGTTCAAAGACGTGCACCAGTTCTTCGAAGAGAATCTGACCGTGGTCCGCGTCGTAACCACCTTTGCAAATATCGTAGGCCGCTGTCTGAAAGTACGCGAGCGAATGCTCGTAACCGCGCATCAGTTCGTAGGCATCCGGCATCAACTCAAGGCAGCGTACCTCTTGAGTTTCGAAGTCCAAAACAATTGAATCGGGATGCGGGGAAAAATGGGGGGACGGCTTTCCTGATCTCTGAGCCTCCGCGATCCGTTCTTGACAGAAAGTCTTGTATTTGAATGCCTCGGCGAATGTGGCCGCATCTCTATCGAGCCGCTTATCCCGTGACTGCGCCATCAAAGTGAGTGCGAGCTTTTGTGAGCGATGATTGCCGGCCGCCGCGTCCATCATAACCTTTCGAGTGATGAGCCGAGCAGTAGACATCATTTCACTCTCGCCATCTCGTTTGACCTTCATGAGCCGAGAACCTTCTTCGGCGACAATCTTGGCGAGATCATCCGGGGCGGGCGGCTTGTTCTTTGCCCCTTTGGGGCGGCCACGGGTGTTTCCCGATTGCCCCTTTTTGAATCGCGAATGCTTCGGCGGCCTCCCGTATCCGGCTTTGCTGTCGTCGTCACCGAACGGCCCATCATTGTCTTGTTCGCTCATGATCGGTTCCTTATTTAACCTTCAGATCACAACTATCGTCGACGGTCAGTTCATAGAAAGTCCGGCCGGTGTCGTGGTGTACCGCATCCTTACCGGTGAGGGCTTGCCAGCGACGGATGGCGACATCCACGTAAATGGGATCGATCTCCATCGCGTAAGCGAGCCGCCCCACCCGTTCAGCCGCCAAGATAGTCGTTCCCGACCCGCAGAACGTATCGAGCACAATGTCGCGCCGCTTCGTACAATCTCGCATGGCATCGCTGATCAGTTGAACGGGTTTCACAGTCGGATGACTTCGCAAATCATCCATGCGCCCTTTGCGGAAAGTGTTCGCGCCGGGATATGTCCACACGTTGCTGCGCGAACGGCCGTGACGTCCGAGTTCAACGTTGTTGAGATGCGGCGTTTCTCCCACGCGAAACACCAGCACTTCTTCGTGCTGACTGCGATAGAAGCTGCCCTGGCCGGCATTCGTTTTGACCCAAATCGCGGTGTTCACGTGCTCGTCGTAAGTGAGGGCGCCGGCTGTGATGAGCTCGCCGATATGCCGCCAGTCCATGCATACGTAGTGGAGAGCGCCGCCGCGCGAAACTCGTTTGGCGTTGTTCAAAGCCGTCTGGAGAAAAGCAATAAATTCGCTCGAGCTCTGTTCGCCCGAGGCCTCGGCAAATTCTCTGTGCTTTGTCTGGCCCCGCCCAACAACGCTGTGAACGGCAACGTTATATGGTGGATCCAAAAATGCCATGGAGGCGAGGTCGCCGGCCATCAATCGATCGATGTCGTCTTCACTCCGGGCATTTCCGCAGAGCAAACGGTGGCATCCGAGGGTCCACAGATCTCCTTCTCGACTAACTGGCTTGCCGAGTTCTGCCTCGATGTTGTCGATCGGATCGCTTCCGTTTTCGTCGAAATCGACCAACAGTTGGTCAATTTCCGGGGCTTCAAAGCCAGTCACAGTGATCTCGATTTCTTCGGCTTGGAGCAGCGCAGTCAGTTCTGGAATCTCGATCGCGAGCTTCTCGCGATCCCAGCCAGCATTGCTGGCGATTTTGTTGTCCGCCAGAATCAAGGCTCGTTTACGAGCTTCGGACAACCCGGAGACCGTGATGACAGGGAGCTGGTTCAGGCCGAGAGTCTGCGCGGCCGCAAGCCGCCCATGTCCAGCAATAATGGTTCCACTTTCGTCAGCGATGATCGGATTTGTGAAACCGAACTCCTGGATGCTCCGCGCAATCTGCTTGACCTGCTTCCTGGAGTGCGTTCGTGCATTGTGACCATTTGGTTTGAGACTGGCAACGGGCATATCGATGCACGGGCCGATAGTAGACATAGTTTTGCGTTCGGAAGACATAGCTTCTCCTTCGGCAGAGAAAGGCTCTCTGCGCGCTATAAATTGAGGGGAGGTAGAAGCAAGTCACTCACATCTGCACCGCATCGCGTGTGCTGATAGATTCTCGCAAGCCGAGCGATCCGCTCTAGACTTGAAAGGCCGGCATCGCCGGCAAGACTCGGTTAGCGAAGTCAGCGCAAGGGCAAGCCAAAGCGCGTTTGCTAATAGCAGACTAACCGGACATTCTGAAGAAGACAACTGAAGAGATATTCTCACCGTATTCGCACAATGGGCGATATGGAATGTCAGCTGTTGGTGGATGTCGTGCGCCGATCGGGAAGGCTCACTTCAGCCAAAGAAGCAACGATGAACGAATGTGACTAAAAGGTGCGAGTTCGGCGACCGCATAGAAAGCTTATGTCCGCTTTGCGCCATGAGCGGACATAGACCTTGCAAGCGAATAGGTGACATCCCTTTGTCTCGCAAGCCGGCGGATCGGCGGATGTGACCGCACCTATTGCGGCGAAACAATGCGTGCCGCCCTATCTTCTTGATGACACGCCAGGCCGCGTTATCGTGGGTGGCGCAGCGCGCAGATCCGCCGCGTCCTGCAGGCGATCAGCGCCCGCAGCAGTCAATGGAAGTGGGTCGCCCCGTTAATATCGAAAATCGCACCGGAGGCGTAACCACTGCCAGCGCCACACAGAAACACCGCGGTCGCGGCGATCTCTTCCGCCTTCGCCATGCGCTTCAACGGATAAAGCGACGTGTCATAGCCTTTGCCCTCGGTCATCGCGGTCTCTACCGGCCCCGGCGCAATGCCGTTCACGAGGACGTTGCGCGGTGCGGCCTTGCTCGCCAGCCAGCGCACGAAGGAATGGATGCCGCCTTTGGCAAAGGCATAATGCGGCCCGGTGCGCAGGCCGCCCATCCAGCCGGCGACCGATCCGCATAGCACAATGCGGCCTTCGCCCGCCTCCATCATGCCGGGCAGGAAGGCGCGGGTTAGATTGATCGGCCCCTTCGCATTGGCGCGAATGACGCGATCAAGCGACTCGTCCCAGTCTTCCGCCATCCAGTCGTCATGCGGCGCGATCGCTGCGGTATCGATCAGTCCATAGACGGAGCCCGTCTGCTTCGCGAGCGCGGTGACGTCCGCGCGCGAGCCGGTATCGAGGCTGTGAATGTCAGAGCGGTCCGCAAGCTCGGCACCGACGCGTTCGCGGATGCGATCTTTTCCCGCGATATCGACCAGCACAAGCGTCGCGCCTTGCTGTGCGCATAGCTTCGCCGTGGCGCTGCCGATGCCGCCGGCCGCGCCCGCGATCACAATGCGCTGTCCGGTGAGATCGAATGGGGATTTTTCAGAAGACGGCATGACGATAATTCCCGTTTGTGATGCCACACCTCTGCAAACCCACGCAGGGTACGGTGTTCAATTCGGTTGACGTAACGGCGATCAGCGCGCCGGCGGCACGCCGCCATAGGTCGTCAGATGCGAACTCGCGAGCCAGCCGGCATCGATCGGAAGATTGATCCCGGTGACCGCCGACGCATCGTCGGACAGTAGAAACGCGACGCCGCGTCCGATTTCTTCCGGATCGACCATGCGTCCCAGCGCGGAGCCTTCGATCAGCAGTTTCGGATCGCGCGTCCCGCGTTCGATGTTGGCGAGCACCGGTGGCGTTCCCACATAGCCGGGCGACACTGCGTTGACGCGCACACCCGAACGGCCCCAATCGGCCGCGAGGCACGCCGCCATATGAACGGCCGCAGCCTTTGAGGGCGCATAGGCGTGTAACGGCGCTGTGCGCGACGCGGTGACCGAGCCGGTGATCACGATGCCTCCGCGGCCGCGCGTGACCATCCGCTTGCCGGCCGCGAGGCAGGACACGTAGACGCCGCGCAGATTTGCGGCGATCACCTTGTCGAATTCGGCGAGCGGCAGGTTCTCCGCGCGGCCGCCGGACTGGATCACGCCGGCATTGGCGAACAGCGCCTCGATCGGCCCCAGCCGCGCCTCGATATCCGCGAAAGCCGTTTCGGTCGCTTGTTCATCAGTCACGTCGAACGGCACTGAATCGGCGCGGATCTTCGCTGCAGATTCCTGATTGGCCTTCGCATTGATGTCGGAAATGACGACGCGCCATCCGCGCTCGATCAAGATACCGGCTGTGGCTAGGCCGATTCCGCTTGCTCCGCCCGTCACCACGGCGATGCGGCCGCGCCCCTCGTCTCGTTTCATCCTGCACTCCCGTTGTCCGTTTCTTGTTGCACGCAGCAAAGCTGCGCGTTTGACGATGGCGACGGCGCTAGACCGCAAGATAGCGTTGCTTGATGTCCTCGTTGTGCCTGAGTTCATCTATGGTCGCGCGATACACGATCTGGCCCTTGTCGATCACCGTGGCATGGGTCGCGATACCCAGGCAGAAATGCATGTTCTGTTCGGCCAGCAGAATGGTGACGCCCATGCCGCGCAGCGTCTTGATAAGTTCGCCGATGGCCTGGACGATGATCGGCGCGAGGCCCTCACTGGGCTCGTCGAGCAACAACACATCGGGATTGCCCATCAGCGTGCGGGCGATGGTCAGCATCTGCTGCTCGCCACCCGACAGCCGGCCGGCCAGGCGGTCCTTCATCGAGGCGAGGATCGGAAACACCTCATAGATGCGCTCGCGATTCCAGTGATGGTCGCCGCGCGGCCCCTTCTTGGCGGCGACGATGAGATTGTCATCGACCGTGTGGTCGGGGAACACCTGCCGGTTCTCCGGAACGTAGCCGATCCCCGCGCGCGCGATCCTGTACGACGGCCGACCAGCCAGCCCCTGCCCTGCGAGCGCAATCTTGCCGCGGCGTGGCGGCGCAAGGCCGGCGATCATCTTGAACGTGGTCGACTTGCCGGCGCCGTTACGGCCGAGCAGCGCCATGGTTTGCCCCTGCTCGACCGCGAGATCGACGCCGAACAGGATCTGGCTGGCACCGTAATAGACGTCTGCCGCTTCGACATGGAGGAACGGGTTGGTCATCATGCCTCTCCCACTGCTGCGGAGAGATGGTGATCGGCACCGAGATAGGCGTCGATGACATCCTGATTGCGCCGGATCTCGTTGGCCGTGCCCTGCGCGAGCACGGCGCCGTATTTCAGCACATGGATTTTCTGGGCGATCTTGAAGACGATATCCATGTCATGCTCGATGAACAGCACCGTCATCTTCTTGACCTGCCACAGATGCTGCACCTTGCCGATCATGCGCCAGCGCTCGTCCGGCCCCATGCCCGCGGTCGGCTCGTCGAGCAGCAGCACCTTTGGCTCCATGGCGAGCGCAAGGCCGATATCGAGCAGCTTCTGGTCGCCATGGGAGAGATTGCGCGAGAGCGTCCCCGCCTTGTCCGCGAGCCCGAGCAGTTCGATGATCTCTTCCGTCCGCGCCTTGGCTTCCGCGACAGGAAACCGCCGCAGAAAGGTCCATGACTTGCGCAAATGAGAGATCACCGTCGCCATGATCGCCTCGGTGACGGTCAGGCTGGGGAAGATCTCGGCGACCTGGAACGCCCGCGTCATGCCAAGCCGCACGACCTCGAGGCTCGATTTACCAACGATATCCTGACCGTCGAAAATGACCTTCCCCGAATTCGGCCGGAACGCGCCCGAGATCAGGTTGAAGAAAGTGGTCTTGCCTGCGCCATTCGGTCCGATGATCGCCGTGAGCGAGCCGTCGGGAAAATCGATCGAGACATTGCGCGTGGCGTGAACACCGCCAAAGCGTTTGTCGAGGTTCTGCACCGAGAGCATCAGGCAATCCTCTCCCTGGCGAAGGCGGCATCCTTGGCGGAAGCGTCCTGGGCAGGAGCCGCCCTGGCCTCTTTGCGTCGCTGCAGAAATTCGACGATGTAATCGGCGATGCCCTGCCGCAGACCGAGCACGATGGCCAGAATGACGATGCCCAGCACCAGGCCGTGATATTCTGTGTAGATGGATACGAAATGCTCGAGCAGGCGCAGCAGGATGGCGCCGATGATCGGCCCGACGAACAGTTGCGAGCCGCCGAGCATGATCATGAAGATGGCCTCGCCCGAGGTCGTCCAGAAGCCGAATTCCGGATAGGCGCCGGAGACGAACAGCGACAGCAGGATGCCGGCAACGCTGGCCATCGCACCGGCCAGGATGAACACGCCGAGCTTCATGCGAACGATATCGACGCCGAGGTAATTGGCCCGGTTCGGATTGTCGCGGATCAAGCGCAGCGTGTAGCCGAACGGCGACTGCCAGACCTGACGCATGATCAGGATACAGACGACGAAGACGCAAGCCGAGAAGATATAAAGCGACACACCGCTGCTGAGATCGATGCCGAAGAACGGGGGCCGCGGAATGCCGCCGCGCAAGCCCTGATCCCCGCCGGTCAAGCTGACCCATGTCAGGATGATCGAGTGGATGAACATCTGGAAGGCCAGCGTGATGAAGGAGAAATAGATTTCCTTGAGTCGCACGCAGATCGCACCGATCACCAGCGCAAGCGTCGCAGTGCCGAGCACCGTGACGAGAATTGCAACGGGGATCGACACGCGGCCCGACTGCATCAGCAGACCGAACATATAGGCGCCGGACACGAAGAAGGCCGCATGTCCGAACGAGACCAGCCCCGTGAGCCCCACGAGGAGATTCAGCGACATCGCCAGCAGGCCATAGGCCATCACATAGATGAGGAAGTCGCGCAGCGATGGCTTGGTGAAGATGAACGGTACGACAATCAAAACGATCAGCACGGCAGCCGCAAAGAGCAGATCGCGCAGGAACCCCGCTTTCATCATCGCGCGATCTCCCGGCCGAGCAGACCGCTGGGCTTGACGATCAGAACGACGGCCATCATGCCGAACATGATCCCGTCAACGAAGAGCGGGAAGCCGATCGCTCCGAAGGCCCGCGTGAAGCCGATGAGTAACGCTGCGATCAGCGCGCCGACAATCGATCCCATCCCGCCGATCACGGTGACGATGAAGCTTTCGATCAGGATCGATAGACCCATACCCGGCGTCAATGTGCGTGTCGGCGCCGCGAGGGAGCCGGCGATACCCGCCAGCATGCTGCCGACGCCAAACACGGCCGCGTAGAGCAGCGTCGTGTTGATCCCGAGTGCGCCGACCATCTGCGGATTGATGGCGAGGGCGCGGATGATCTTGCCGATCCGGGTCTTCTCGATTGCGAGCCAGAGCATCGCGCCGATCGACAGGCTCGCGACGATCATGAAGACGTAATAGGCCGGAACGAAGCCGCCGGCGAATTCAAGCGGCGGGAGCGCGAACACGTCGGGCATGCCCATCATCTTGTATTCCGGGCCGGCAATGATCTTCACCAGATCGTCGAAGATCAGGATGATGGCGTAGCAAACCAGCAACTGCATCAGGATGTCCTTGCCATACACCTTGCTGATGATGAACCGCTCAAAGATGACCCCGATCAGGCCTGCCCCGAGCGCGCCGGCCAGGAATGCCAGTAAAAAGCTCGATGTCGCCTGATAGGTGAAGAAGGCGATATAGGCGCCAGCCATATAGAACGCGCCATGGGCGAAATTGATGACGCCGAGCACGCCGAAGATCAGCGACAGGCCGGACGCCACCATGAACAGCAGCATGCCGATGATGAGCGCCGTCGATATCTGCGTCACGGCGCAGGCTGACGATGACAGGCAGGAGGCAAGGGCTTCGAGGTTCACAGCGCAGTCCTTTGATGGTCTGACCTTCGATGGTCTGAACGAGCCTGTTCCGGCCGACGCGAACGGCAGGCCGGATGTGCGACGGAGCGGCCGAGCCCGTCGCCATGCGACGGGCCACGTCATCTAGCGACGATGCCCGCAGACAGCTCAGGCGTAACCCTTTTCCTTCTTCCACTCCTTCTCGAGCTCGACGATCTTCGACCATTCCGTATCGACGTAATCGACCACCCAGGGTGACTTGCTGACCGTCTTGCCCCATGCGACGGGGTAATTGATGATCGTATGATCGCTGTCACGCATGGTGATGCCGGCACCGCCAAACGGCTTCTTCACCGTCATGCCGGAGATTTCCTTCGCCAGCGCAGAACTGTCGGTATTGCCGTTCGTGCGACGCAGCGCCTCGATAATGAATTGCGACGCCGCGTAGTTCTGCCACGCCCAGTTGGTCGGCTCGTGCGGCGCCACCTTGACATAGGCATCGCAGAAGGCGGTGTTCTCGGGTGAGCTCGGAAATCCGTTGTTATACCGATAGGCCGTGTTGAGTCCCTGCGGCAGGTTCTTGATGGCCGTCAGGATCGGCGGATCGCCAAGACCACCGGAGAAATAGGCGGTGTTCTGGAACAGGCGATACAGGTTCGACTGCTCGATAAACGCGACGAGATCGCCGCCCCACAGCGCCGAATAGACCGCCTGCGGCTTCACCTGCATCAGCTTGGTGATGCTCTCGGTGTAATCGGGCGCAAACAGTTTCGGCCAGAGCTGATCGACCACTTCGATCGACGGCTCAAACACCTTGGCGTATTGCAGAAATTCCGCGGTGTTGTCGCGGCCATAGGCGTAATCGGGCGAACAGGTCGCCCACTTCTTGAGCCCCTTCTCCTTGGCAATCTTCGCTGCGTAGCTACCACCTGCGACGGCATCATGGATGCCCTGTCGGGCGCATCTGAACACATTCTTGCTGAACTGCTTGGGGTCTGCCGTCAGCGACGAGGTTTCGCTGCAGGTATGGAGGCAGAGGATGCCGAGATCGCGCACGACCTCATGCACCGCGAAGCTGCCTGACGACGCCTCGCCATCGACGATGATATCGCAACCGTCATTATTGATGAGATCACGCGTGACCTTGGCGGCTTCGTCGGGACGCCCCTTGGAGTCGCGGTCGACCACTTCGAATTTGCGGCCATTGATGCCGCCGGCTTCGTTTATCTGATTGAAAGCGAGCTGGACTGCAAACCGACTGGACGTGCCGAGGATTGCAACGCGTCCCGACAGGATCGTCGGCAGGCCGATCTTGATGACTTTCGCCTGTGCACCGGCGATATGCGGCGCGCCGAATGCGGCAAGGCCTGCCATGGCGCCAGCGCCCTTGAGGACGCGTCGGCGTGAAATGCCCTTGGTCGTCTTGGTCATTGAACCCTCCCTGATTTTGATGTCCGGCTTTGCCGGTACAGATTTTATTATTTCCAGATCAGCGTCGTCTTGGTGGCTTACGCTCCTCACTCGGTCCTTTGGTCGATCAGCGCAATACGAAGATCGTGCAGCAGGAACGGCGCGCTGTCCAACGGACTTTCCGAATGCCTCGCGTAAATTCGCCGCAGCGAGGTCGGGAATGCTGCGGCGCCGACTCCTCTTGCCCGCGGCTTTTTGCCCACGGCTTTCGCTCCGTCGGCCGCGGCATGGGCAGTTAGCTCAGCGCGAAGCCGCGATAACCGCTTTGCGCAACGTCGTCACAGATCGAGGTGTAGCGCGCCAATCCACCGGCGTAGGGCATGAAGACACGCGGCTTGCCCGGTACATTGGCGCCAAGATACCAGGACGAACTTGCCATGGGCAGCAGCGTCGCATCCGCGGCTTCGTTGACATGCGCGACCCACTTTTCGGTCGAGTCGGTATTGGCCTCGATCCGCTTTTGGCCGTTCGCGCGCATGTCGCGGATGCAATTGGTGATCCAGTCTACATGCTGCTCGATGGCAATCGGCATATTGCACAACACCGACGGGCTGCCAGGACCGGTGATGGTGAACAGATTCGGGAATTTCGGCGACTGCAGGCCAAGGTAAGTGCGCGGGCCGGCCGCCCAGGCATCCTTCAGCTTGATACCCTGGCTGCCGCTGATGTTTAGATTGACGAGTGGTCCCGTCAGTGCGTCGAAGCCTGTCGCGAACACGATGATGTCGAGCACGTAGTCCTGCTTCGTCGTGCGGATGCCGTTCGCCGTCACCTCGACGATCGGTTCTGCCTTGAGATCCACCAGCAGCACATTGTCCCGATTGAACGTTTCGAAATAGCCGCTGTCGATCGGCGGACGCTTGGTCGCGAATCCATGATCGCGTGGCGTCAACATCTCTGCGACCACCGGATTCTTGACGACGGTCTTAATCTTGTCGCGGAGGAAGTCTGAGGCCGTGAGGTTTGCCTCGACATTCTGCAGGACATCGGAAAACGATGCACGGAAGCGCAATCCGCCGCGCTCCCACGCCTTTTCATAGATCTCCTCCCGCTCCGCATCGGACACCGACAACGCGGAACGCGTCGAGATCGTGAACGGATGTCCGTTGGTACCGGCGCGTGCCAGCCGCCAGATCTCGTCGTAATTGTCCCTTGTATGCTTGATGTCGTCCGCCGTCACCGGGCCGTTACGCGCCGGAATGCTGTAATTTGCCGTACGCTGGAAAACCGTGAGATGTTTTGCCTGCTCGGCAATAACAGGTGCGGTCTGAATCCCGGTCGATCCGGTTCCGATCTGGCCCACACGCTTGCCGCTGAAATCGACGCCCTCATGCGGCCACAGGCCAGTATGATACCATTGGCCCTTGAAGCTATCGAGGCCCTTGATATCAGGCACATTGGCGGTCGAGAGACAGCCCACTGCCGTGATCAGGAATCGAGCGGCAAAGGATTGTCCGTTCTTCGTCTGTACCGTCCAGAGATTGGCATCGTCATCGAACGCGGCCGAGGTGACTTCAGTGTTCAGTCGGACATCGGGCTTGAGATCGAGCTTGTCGGCGACGAAATTCAGATACTTTCGGATCTCCGGATGTTCGGGATAACGCTCGCTCCAGCTCCATTCCTGCTCGATCTCCTTGTTGAAGGAGTAGCAGTAGTAATAGCTCTCGGAATCGCAGCGGGCGCCCGGATAGCGGTTCCAGAACCAGGTACCGCCGATGCCATCGCCTTTTTCGAGCACGACAACGTCGAGGCCGAGTTCGTCCCGTAATTTGTGCAACTGGTAAAGGCCTGAAAATCCGGCGCCGATGATGATCGCGTCACAGGCATGGCTCGATTGTTCGTTCACTGCAAAAGCAGTGCTCTCATTGCTCGCCAACGACCGTCTCCCCGTTCGTTCATGTGCGGCTTCGCATGCCGCGCTATTGCCTCGAAGGCTAGAGATTTGCCGGATTGCTTTCCATACTCTATCGTTCAAACCTGATGTGAATTTCCGTCACAAGAGAAAAACGTGAACCGCTACACAGAGATGCAGGTTTTCGTCAGGGCCGCGGAAGACGGCAGCTTCTCTGCAGCGGCCCGAAACCTTGCCATCACGCCGTCCGCAGTCAGCAAGCTGATTACGCGGATGGAAGAACGGTTGGGCGCGCTGCTATTCCGCCGTGCGCACCGCAACATCGTCATGACGCCGGAGGGAGAGGTCTTCTATCGGGCGGCGCTTGCAGCCATCGAAGCCGTCGAGGCCGCTGACGCGACGATCTTCAGCGGCAAGCTCGGTCGCGAAACCCTGCGCATTCGCTCAATGCCGATCTTCGGGCAGGTCATCCTCGCCAAGAAGCTCCCGGAGTTCTGCCGGCAGCATCCCGACCTTCAGGTCGAACTTCAGCTGCGGATCGATCCCGGGCCGCTACTCGACGAGGGAACGGACGTCGCGATTCATGTTGGCCACCTCCATGACTCCTCGCTCGTGGCCACGCGATTTACGAGCACGCGATGGATCATTTGTGCGTCGCCGAGCTATCTGGCCGAGCATGGCGCGCCTTCACATCCCGACGAGTTGACGGACCACGCCTGTCTCAATTTTCATTCGTCCATTGCCGCCAGCACATGGACCGTTCGCGGTGCCGATGGCTTGTCCACACCGCTCGCCGTCAAGAGCCGTGTACGCTCGAACCAGGCTTCGATCCTTATCGAGTTCGCGCGCGCTGGCCTCGGCATCGTGCGATTGGTCGAAGTCCAAATCGCCGACGATCTCGCCCAAGGCCGCTTGGTCGAGCTCTTTCCGGAACATCAGTGCCCGGAGGAACATCCCATCTATGCGGTGTATCAGAGCCGCCGACTGGTAAGTAACCGTGTCAGGGTCTTCTTAGACTTCCTCAAGACGAAACTACCCGATCCGCCGCCTTGGCGGTATTGGCGGGACCAATAGACGTCCGCTTTGCGCCGGGAGCTGACGTTCGCTCGTGGGCGCTTTACGCTACCCCGCGCTGTAGGCGATGCAGCATGTAATCGATCTCCTCGCGCGCCTTCGCTGACAGTGCGGAACCGGGCTTGCGTTGGGCGTCCGACGCCAGAAACCCGCGCTTCATCATCACATATTTCCGCACGGCAAGGCCAACGCCCTGCTGCTGTTCGTATCGCAAGAGCGGCAAGTGCGCATCGAACAGATCATGCGCCTTGTCGCGCTTGCCGGCCTTCTGCAGCTTGACCAGCTCGACGAGCATGTCCGGGAACGCGTAGCCGGTCATCGCGCCGTCTGCGCCGCGCTCCATTTCAAAATCGAGGAACAGTCCGCCATTCCCGGTCAGAATCGAGATCGGCCGCAACGACCCTTCAGCCTGAAACGCACGCAGCGTCGATATCTTTTCAAGACCCGGCCAATCTTCATGCTTGAGCATGACGCAGGACGGGTTCTCCTGGACGATCTGGCGGATGACTTTCGGCGTCATCTGCACCGACAGTGTCAAAGGATAGTCCTGGATCACGAACGGAATGTCGGCGCCGATTGCCTCAATAGCCTGACGATAATAACCTATGATCTGATCGTCCGTGCGCAGGCTCGGCACCGGAGCAATCATCACACCCGCCGCACCGTTCTCCATCACGGTCCGCGACAGCGCACGCATCGCTGCGAAACCGGGCGCCGAAACGCCGACGATCACCGGCAGTTTTCCGAAGCCCTTCACGAAATGCTTGGCAATCGCGATCGATTCCTCGGGCTCGAGCTTCGGCGCCTCACCCATGATGCCAAGCACCGTGACGCCGGTTGAGCCAGCCTTGAGGTATCCGTCGATCAATGTGCCGAGCGAGGCCTCATCAAGACGACCATCGGGATGAAACGGGGTGGGGGCGATTGGGAAGACGCCAGAGGCGGTTGCGTCGAGAGCCATGATTTGATCCTTCAGATGCTAGTAATGAGACCACCATCGACGCGGATGACCGAGCCGTTGACGTAAGATGCGCGGGTGCTGGCGAGGAAGGCGACGACGTCTGCATATTCCTGCGGCTCGCCGTAACGGCCGGCCGGAATACTGGCGGTGCTCTCCGCAGACACGTCTTCGACCGAGCGGCTTTCACGCTTTGCCTTCTGCTCGTCCAGGAAACGGATGCGACTGGTGGCAACCCGGCCTGGAAGCACGATATTGGCTGTGATGCCGTCACGACCAACTTCGCGGGCCAGCGTCTTCGACCAGCCCACGAGCGACAATCGCAGTGCATTCGAAATGCCGAGATTGGGAATCGGCGACACCACGCCAGACGATGTCGATGTCACGATACGTCCCCATTTGCGGGCGCGCATGCCGGGCAATACACGATCGGTCAGCGTGATGACCGACAGCACCATCTGCTCGAAGCTCCTGCTCCACAGTTCCGGGTCCTGCCCCGCAGCAGGCGTCGGCGGCGGCCCACCGGTATTGTTGACAAGGATGTCGATGGGGCCGAACGCTGTCTCGATGGCACTGACGCGCGCATCCATCGCGGCACGATCGGCCAGATCGAAAGCGGCGACCATCGCGTCGCCTCCATCCTGCTTGATCTCCGCGACGACACGATCGAGCGCGGCCGCGTCGATGTCGGCAAGCGCGACACGCGCGCCTTCACTCGCCAGCGCCTTCGCGATAGCGCTTCCAAGGCCGCCGCCGGCGCCAAGCACCAGCGCGACCTTGCCCTGAAGTCCGAGATCCATGTCCTGTCCTTTGTCGAAATGCTGAATCGATATGCGTGTTGGCCTGTCAGTCCGGCCCTAGATTTGGGCCGGGCACGGCCACGCGTTGCAGGTAATCGGCCTTGCTGGAGTGCATGTGCTCGACGCAGAGCTGCGACAGCGCCCAATTGTCGTTGCCACGCAGCAGTGAAATCATCATATCGTGCTGCTGGATCGACACCTGCAGCCCGTTGTGATCGGCAAGGTTTTTGGCACGCATGGGCAGTGTCAGGCCCATGTAATCCTGCAGCGATCGCACCAGATACGGGTTTCCGCACGCCGCAAACAGAGCGATGTGGAACGCGTCATTGGTGTCGTGAATGCCGCGCAAATCGCCGCGCTCGGCATACCGCACATATTCTGCTTGAATGGCTTCGAGCTCCATGATCAGCGACGCCTTGGCTGGCAACGGGATCATCAGTGCGGCCTGGCGCGTGAGCATCTCGCGCACTTCATAGATCTGCTTCACCTCGGCCGTCGAATAGGAACGCACCGTCGCGCCCACATTCTTCTCCCTCTGGACGATGCCGGTATGCTCGAGATGCACCAGCGCCTGGCGCACGAAGTGCCGCGAGGCGCCATAGCGTTCCATCAGGTTGTCTTCGATCAGCCGCGCGCCGGGCGGTAATCGGCCAAAGATGATATCCTCTTCGACACGTCGGATGATCTCGGCCTGTTCATCGGCGCGTGACGCAATTTTGGTGACGGTCATCTGGCATTGCCTCGAGATGCTTCGCGCCCTGACAACCGGTAGCAATCCTCGACAAGGCGCAGGGTTTGCAGATTGTCCGCGGGAGAGGTCTCGAAAGGCGCGCTGCTTTGCAGCGCATCGATGAAATGCGCGATGGTCGCATCGTAGGAACCCTGATAGGTCGCAGCTAGATCGTAGGCGCGGATCTCGCTTTGCGCGCCCGTCAGCTTCAGCTGCGTACCTTCGAGCCGAATTGAGCCAATCGTGCCAAGGATTTCGAGTTGATCGGCCTGCGATATCGGCGCGCCATGAGCTGCAAAGCTCGCGAACAACGACACACCGGCGCCGCCGCGGGATCGCATCTGGATCACGGCACCGTCTTCACCCGCAATATCCGGACATGTTTGGGTCAGCGCCGCCGCGATCACATCCAGCGGGCCTAGCAGCATGCGCAAAGCATCGAGATGGTGAATTAGCACTTCAGCCACCAGCATGCGGGACTCGCCGCGCATGAACGGCTGGCGCTCGATCGCAGGATATTGGCCGTTTGCATCGGGAATCGTGCCCGATGTCAGCAGCGTCAGACGGGCGGCTGTCACCGCCCCGATACGACCGTCCCTGATCCAGGATGCGGCATCGCGATAGTATGCACGAAAGCGCCAGTTCTCATGCACCATCAACCGGATGCGACCCTCGACATCACGCGCCAACGCCTCGGCTTCTGCGAGTGTCGGGGCGAGCGGCTTCTGGCAAAGCACCGGCAGACCACGATCGGCGACGAGGCGTACCAAAGGCGCATGGAAGGCACGCGGCGCAGCAATATCGACCGCATCGAGTTCACATGCCGCCAGCATGTCTTCCGCGCGCGAAAAGCATTGCCCGATACCGAACTGCCGGGCGCGCGCAGCAGCATTCTCCGACGAGGGATCGGCGATCGCGACGACCGCGGCACGCCCCTCGAGCTTCTGCCATGCCAGCAGATGATATTGCGTGACCCACCCCGCACCAATCAATCCGATCCGCAACGGCTTGCTCATTGCCCGATATCCCGACGCTTCTCGCCGATGACGGCCCGGCCCGTCGTTGCGTCAAACACGAAGACCGCATTGACCGGGAAATACAGATCGACGGTCTCGTCGATGGCGACAGGCACATGACGCGGCAATCGCGCCGTCCACTCCACGCCGGGTTCGATTTCGACCAACAGCAAGGTTTCCGCGCCCAACGGCTCCACCGCGATCGTACGCCCCCGCACATGGCCCGCAGGCTCGCTGCCCAACGCCGCCTTGTTGATATGCAAATCCTCGGCGCGCACGCCGATTGTCACTTTTTGATCTACCAGCTTTCCCAATAACTGAGGCGTCCAGCGCGTCAGCGCCGTCTCAAGGCTCTGGCTTCGTGCCACAGAGCTTTCATTGGCCGAAGCGACAACCGCCGTCGCCAGATTCATCGGTGGCGATCCCAGGAATCGGGCGACGAACGTGTCCGCCGGCTCCCAATAGACGTCGAGCGGCGCGCCGATCTGAGCAACGCGACCGGCATTCATGACGCAGATCCGCGTTCCCATGGTCATGGCCTCGACCTGGTCGTGGGTCACATAGATCATCGTCGATCCCAGCCGCTTGTGCTGCTTGATGATCTCGCTGCGGGTGTTGACGCGTAACGCAGCGTCGAGGTTGGACAGCGGTTCGTCGAATAGGAACACCATCGGCTCGCGCACCATGGCGCGCCCGAGTGCGACACGCTGGCGCTGGCCGCCGGACAGCGCGCTGGGCTTGCGCGTCAGCAGCGGCGTCAGACCAAGAATATTCGCCGCATCCTGCACCCGGCGTTCGATCTCGGCAGCGGCGAAATTGCGCCGGCGCAGACCGAAGGCGAGATTGTCCGCAACGCTCATATGCGGATAGAGCGCATAGGACTGAAACACCATCGCGATGTCGCGGTCCTTGGCCGGCACCTGATTGACCACGCGATCGCCGATCGAGAGCTTGCCGGAGCTGATCTCTTCCAGGCCCGCGATCATGCGCAGTGTCGTCGACTTGCCACAGCCTGAGGGCCCGAGCAGAACCATGAATTCGCCGTCGCCGATATGAAGATCGACCTTGTCAACGACCACCGGACCGGTCGGCCCATACTGTTTGGAGAGTTTGTCGAGGGTGACAACGGCCATGGCTGCCTCTTACTTGATTGCGCCGGCAGTCATGCCGCGAATGAGTTTCTCGGAGAAGAAGACGTAGACGATGATCACCGGAATGACGGAGATCATGACGCCGGTGGCGATCATGCCGATGTCCTGGAAATGATCGCCCATGAAGGCGCGAATGCCGACCGGCAGCGTGCGCTTGTCAGGATCGGTGATCAGCACGACGGCAAACAGAAACTCGTTCCAGAGCTGGATAAAGTTCAGGATCAGCGTGGTGGCAATCGCCGGCATGCCGATGGGCAGCACGATGCGCCGGAAAATTTCGAGATCGCCGTAGCCATCGATCTTGGCAGCGTCGAATAGATCCTGCGGAATGCGCGCAAAGAACCCTTCCAGCAGATAGACTGTCAGCGGCAGCTGCAGCGATACATAGACCAGCGTCAGCCCGAGCAGGCTGTTGTAAAGATTGTAGTCGACCAGGATCTGATACAGCGAGATCAACGTAATCTGCGGCGGGAAAATGATCGACGAGAACAGGATGCCGTAGACCAGCCGGTTGCCCCGGAAACGATAGCGCGCCAGCGCATGCGCTGCTGCGGCGCCAAGCAGCGTCACAACGGCGACGGCGCCCACCACGACGATCGTCGAATTCCAGAAATAGGTCGCAAAATCGGAATCGACCCAGGCGATCCGGAACTGCTCCCAGTGGAACACTTTGGGCCACGCATAGTGGTCGGCGCTGATTTCGGCGGTGGTCCGTACCGACATCGTTGCCAGCCATAAGAACGGGCCCAGCGTGTAGATGGTGTAGAGGCCCAGCACGAGAGCGAGCGCTCCGCGGCTGAAGAAACGCGGCAATGGCGCGCGCTCCGCAAGCATGGCAGCCACGATCAGTACTCCAGACGTTCGCGGGTCGCCAGAAGGCGATTGAGGATGATGACAGCGGCGCAGACCACCACGAACCACACCGACGCGATGGCGGAAGGATATCCGAGATCAAAGGTGTTCCAGTTGAAAGCGCGCTTATAGACGTAGGTGGACACGGTTTCGGTCGCCCATAGCGGACCGCCCTGGGTCATGATCCAGACCAGGTCGAAGATCTTCATCTTGCCGATGAAGGCAAGAATATAGAGGTTCAGCAAGGTCGGCCGCAGCATCGGCACAATGACGTAGCGCAACTTCGCGCCCCAGCCGCAATTGTCGAGTTCGGATGCTTCCAGCACCTCACGGGGCAGCGAATGGATCGCGGCGAGACAGACCACCATGTTGAAGCCTGCCCATTTCCAGGCATGGGTCACGATGAGTGCGCCGAGCGCCAAATTTGGATCACCGAGCCAGGACGACGCCAGTGCCCCAAGCCCGACGGCGCGCAGCATGGCATTGAGGATTCCCCAGTCGTAGTTGAATATCCACATCCAGAGGATCGCGACGACGACATAGGATAGAAGGACCGGAGTGAACCACGCGACCCGCAGGAAGCGCGCGGCAGGAACGCCCGCATATAGCGCCAGTGCGAGCAGCAGGCCTGTCACAACATCGAGCACGGGCGCGATGAACGACCAGATGAATGTGTTCCGCACCGACACCCAGAACGTCTCGTCGGACATCAGCGCGCGATAGTTATCCAGGCCGACGAAGGTCGCATCGAGACCTTCAATGGTGAAGAAGCTGTCATAGAAGGTTCGAAACGCCGGATAGGCGGTCAGTCCGATATACACCGCCAAAGCCGGCGCCAGAAAGACGGCCAGCACCCACCAGCTCGCCCGGCGCGGATCGGCCAGCGAGGGGGCTGCGTGCTGAGCCCCCTCCTCGGCAGCGGATGGAATGCTGATCGATGTCATTGTTAGTACTCAGCTCTTGAAGCAGGCGCTGTCCATCTTCTCCGCGGCTTCCTGAACGCTCAGAAGGCCAGCCGGAAAAGCGTTGTTCATCACCTGGGTGTAGGTCTCCGCACACTTGGCGCGGTAATACAGCAGCGGCGTGCCGAAGAAGTATTTGACGTTCTTGTTGCGTGCGTTGAGCTCCGCAAAGTAGTCCTTGCGCGGGCTGTTGATCTTGGCCGGGTCGGATTTCAGACCGGTCTGCAGCGAGACCTGCTCCATCCACTTGGTGCCATTCTCGACGGTGGCCATGGATTTCATCAGCGCACCGGCGCAATCCTTGTTCTTGCTCTTTGAATACATCACGAAGCTGCCGGCGACGGCGAGCGTCTTGCAGTCCGGACAAGCGCCCTTGTCCATTGCCGGAAATTGCATGATGCCGAGCGGGAAATTGGCCGGCATGCCACCACCTTCCGGTGGCGCAAAGGCGCGACCCGTGAACCAGCTCGGATCCGGGAAGGTCAGCGCGCCCGGCGTGTTGTAGAAATAGAAGTGGGACTCACCGAGCTTCAGCGTGGAAAAACTCTTCGGATAGGCACCGGCATCGACCAGCCCCTTCATCCAGGTCATGACTTCAACGACGCGCGGATCCTTGAACGACAGCCCACCATTGAGCAGCTTGCCATAGTCCTCGATACCGAGCTTACGCAGCAGCGACTCGAACAGAAGCAAGCCACCCGGGAACGGACGATCGCCGACGCCCTGCGACACCGGGGTGATGCCGGCGGCAACGCCCTTCTTCACCAGATCGGTGAACTGCTCCTGCGTTAGCTGGAACGACGCCGGTACATCCACGCCGACCTTCTTGACCGCGTCCTTGTTGTAGTAGAGCTCGACCGTATAGGCCTCGACCGGCAGGCCGTAGACTTTGCCCTTCGATGTCCAGGCTGGTTTCGACCAGTCCTCGTATTGCGCCAGATCGACATAGCTATCCAGCGGTTCGAGGAAGCCTCCGGCGAGAAATTCCGGCTGATCCGGCTCCATGTAGAAGATGTCGGGCGCCTGCCCGGTCCGCACCGCTGATTTGGCCTGGGTGTAGAGATCCGCTTTCGGGATGAAGCTGAGCTTGACCGAACACTGCTTGTTCGCAGCCTCAAAGTCCTTCACCCGCGTCGTCACCCAATCCTTCTTGGCGGGCTCGTCGGGCCAGTTGCTCCACATCGTGATCTGCGTGGCCTGCGCAAAAGCGGGAGCAGCGCTCGCGATGGTGGCCGCCGCGACAACCGCAGCCAGTCCAATTCTCCGTGCCGTCATGGTGATCTCCTCCGGATGTCTGTTTTTTATTGGGCCGGACCCTGGAACAGGTCCAGGTATATTGTCAATAATAAATATCAAATTCCGCGTTATCAGCGATTATATCCGCTGTATCGAATAGGATTATTGACAATTCCAACGGCGCCGGCGATGTAACGAAGAAAATCGGCTTTGGTGGCCGCAGGGGAAACGACATGTCCAAAGGGCTTCGCAAAGGGCTGACAAACTATGGCGACGCGGGATTTGCGCTATTTCTGCGCAAGGCGTTCATCAAGGCGATGGGCTATTCCGACGATGCGCTGGAGCGCCCGATCGTTGGAATCACCAACACCTACAGCGACTACAATCCGTGCCACGGTAACGTCCCTGCCATCATCGAGGCGGTGAAGCGCGGCGTGATGCTGGCCGGCGCGATGCCCATGGTGTTCCCGACCATCTCGATCCACGAAAGTTTTGCGCACCCCACCTCGATGTTCCTGCGCAACCTGATGGCCATGGACACCGAGGAGATGATCCGCGCGCAGCCGATGGACGCCATCGTGGTCATCGGCGGCTGTGACAAGACGCTGCCGGCCCAGATCATGGCCGCGGCATCCGTCAATCTGCCGACGGTGGTGATCCCTGTCGGCCCCATGGTCGTCGGTCATCACAAGGGTGAGGTGCTCGGCGCCTGTACCGATTGTCGCCGCCTCTGGAGCGCGCACCGCGCCGGCGAGATCGACGCCGAGGAAATCGAGATAGTCAACGAACGCCTCGCGCCCTCCGTCGGAACCTGCATGGTGATGGGTACCGCCAGCACGATGGCCTGCGTCACGGAAGTACTGGGCCTGTCGCTGCCGATGAGCGCGACCATCCCTGCCCCGCACGCCGAACGTTTCCGTCTCGCCGAAGCAAGCGGCAAGCGCGCGGCCGAAATGGCGGTAAGCGGCGGACCACGCCCCTCGGAATTGCTGACACCTGCAGCTTTCCGTAATGCCACCGTTGTCATGCAAGCGATCGGCGGCTCCACCAACGGCATCATTCATCTCACCGCGATCGCCAACCGAACGCCCTATGGTTACGATCTCGACATGCTCGACGAGATCGGTCGCATTGCACCTGTACTGATCGATTTGAAACCCTCGGGCGCTCACTATATGGAACATTTCCATCATGCTGGCGGCGTTCCGAAATTGCTCGCTGAGCTCGGCGATCTCATCGATGGCAGTGCGCCGACGATCGCAGGCAAATCGCTCGGCGAGATCGCGGCCGAAGCTGAGATCGTCCCTGGTCAGGACGTCATCCGGCCGCGCAGCAATCCGATCAAGGCCGAAGGCTCCATGGCCGTGCTGTACGGCAACCTCGCACCAGGCGGCGCGATCATCAAGCGCTCGGCCGCGACGCCGCGACTGTTGCAGCATACCGGCCGCGCCGTGGTGTTTACCTCTGTCGAGGACATGGCACTGCGGATCGACGATCCCGATCTCGACGTAACGGCCGACGACGTTCTGGTGCTGCTGAACACCGGACCCAAAGGCGCACCGGGCATGCCGGAAGCGGGCTACCTGCCGATCCCAAAAAAGCTCGGCCGACAGGGTGTGAAGGACATGGTGCGCATTTCAGATGCCCGCATGAGCGGCACTGCATTTGGCACCATCGTGCTACATATCACGCCCGAATCCGCGGTGGGCGGCCCGCTCGGGCTGGTCCGCGACGGTGATCAGATCAAGCTAGACGTCGATGGGCGGTCCATCAGGCTCCTGGTCGATGAAGCCGAACTCGACAGGCGCCGCGCGGCACGGTCAACGGTTCATGCAAATCTGCCTGACCGCGGATACGCTCGCCTGTTTCAACAGACGGTGACCCAAGCCGACGAAGGCTGCGACTTCGATTTCATGATCGCGAAGAAAAACTGATTGATCGTCTTATTCCACGATAGCGATAGGCGATTTTCCGCTTTGCGCTACGTGCAGTCATTGCAAATTTGGACGGTTGGATTGAGAACGGCTTCTTTCTAGCGCAATCGAAAATATTGTTTCCAGTTCCGCCGTCGCGTTCAGCGATTTCGGTAACGTTGTCAGGGCTATTCCGCTTGGCGACCTTGGTGAGACGACCGCATGTCCCATGAAGACGTACGGTTGTTTCGTGCCAAGGGGCTGCACGAAACAATTGTTCCCGCTGACGAAACCATTCTTTCAAGCGACGCAACCGGCATGAAACACGATCGGACTAACACACAGAGCTATGGCCCGGCGGCCAATGCCGCTCCTCACCGGATTACGCGAGCCAGGATAGCACAGCGCATCTTCGCTGAAGGCTGCTGAGCATTTAGAGACAGCAGAGGCGCAGCGCGTAAAGCGCGGCATCACCGGGGTTCGACGCGCGTGATCGCCGAGAATGGCCTACACGACATTTGACAGGATGCGGAGGCATGATTGTCCGGGACAGACTCAGCGGACTTTTCAGAAAGTATTTTCTGATCCTGTTTGTCGCGGTCTCTGCGCCCGTGGCCATCAGCGGGCTCGTCGAGGCGCGGTTCAGTTACTGGGATCAGCGCGCACGGCTAGACCAGCTTTTAGGCGTGCAGGCCGCCAGTGCCGCATCCGAGATACACGATTTCATCTTCGGTATTGCAGATCAGCTCGGTTGGCTAATCCAGACGCCATGGACGAGCCAACCCGATGAGGGTCGCAAGACCGACGCGCTACGGTTGTTTCGCCAAGCACCGGCTGTTGTAAGCTTGACCCTCTTGGACAACAATTTCAAAGAGCGCTTACATGTCGCCCGTATCGGCCTCAATCGCATCGATAGCCAGATAGATCGCTCTGACGATCCATTAGTCAGGACGGCGCAATCCAACAGGATCGCGTTCAGCGCCATCAGCCTCAATCGGGGCTCGGAGCCGTACATGACAATCGCTGTTGTCGGCAATCGCCGCGCGGTCGGCGGGATCATTGCTGAGGTCAACCTCAAACTCATCTGGAACGTCATCGCTGCGATCAAGGTCGGAAATGCCGGCCACGCGTTTGTCCTGGACCGCGCAGGATGGTTGATCGCCCACCCTGACATAAGCCTGGTACTCCGCGGTGCAGAGGAAGCCACCTCCAGGCCTTTTCGCGCCATTCGCGATAAGATCAGCAATGCGGGCCCGAGTCTGGCAACCGGTGTCGATCTGCGCGGCGACGCAGTCGCCGCCGTGGCAGCTGAGGTCGCCGGGCCAGACTGGACGGTGGTCGTGCAACAGCCGCTATCCGAGGCCTTCGCGCCGATCTATCGCGCGTTCTGGAGGACGATCAGTCTCCTCGTGATAGGCACGCTATTTGCCGGTCTGCTCGCCTACGCACTTGCCCGAAAGATGACCTCACCTATCAGGATTCTCGAGGAGGGCACCAAACGGATTGGTTCCGGCGATTTCGGTCATCGCATTTCCATCCAAACCGGTGACGAATTCCAGCGTCTCGCAAATGCCTTTAATCAGATGTCATCGCAGCTCGCGCTGGCGCAACAGCATCAACAGCAAATCGAGCGATTGAAGCGTTTTTTCGCGCCCCAGGTTGCCGATCTCATCGACAAATCCGGCGACGATAGCGTGCTGGATGGCCGGCGGACCGAAGTAGTTGTGATCTTTTGCGATCTTCGCGGGTTCACAGCGTTCTCCGCCGAGGCGGCTCCTGAACAGGTTATTCAGGTGCTATCGGACTATTACGAAGCCGTTGGGCGTGTAATCACTCAACATGAGGCAACACTCATCAACTTCACGGGTGACGGACTGATGGTGCTCGTCAACGCCCCGGTCGCTGTTTCCGAGCCGGAGCTAAAGGCGCTCGATATCTCAATCGAGATGCAAAACACCGTGCAGCTGCTGATGAACGACTGGCGGATTTGTGGATTCAATATCGGGTTCGGCGTCGGCCTCGCGAGTGGGGCGGCCACGGTCGGCCGTATCGGCTACCAGGATCGGTTCGATTACACGGCTATCGGCAGTGTCGTTAATCTGGCATCGCGGCTGTGCGCATCGGCGGCTGATGGAGAAATCCTGCTGAATGCCGAGTTGGCCGAAGCGATAGGGTGCCGGCGCGCGATCTCAGCGCGAGGCAATCGACGACTGAAGGGATTCGGGGACGCTGTCCCGGTATTCAACGTGGCCTTCCCCCGCGGCAAACCTGCCATGAACAAAGCTGGTCGACGGAACGACGAATGTCACGAATTATGCGCCTCCATCACACCGAACGGTGATGCATGACCCGCACAATCACCGCTTCGCTTTCCCCCGGTCTTCGACAGACACCGGATGGCGCAACAAGGCTCCTTCGCCGGCGAGACGTCCTGGGCCTTCTTGCATGTTCGGCACTTGTGGGTCGCCCGAAGCCTGCGAATGCCTCCCCTCTTCCTGCCATTGGATATCTTTGCCCCGAAACGCCGGAGTTGTTCGCCAGTCGACTCGCTGCATTCCGGGCCGGGTTGCAGGAGGCAGGCTTTGTCGAGGGCGAAAACGTTCGGATCGACTATGCGTGGGCAAACGGCCAGTACGAGCATCTGCCCAGACTTGCGGCCGACTTGGTGAACCGACAGGTCGATGCGATCGTCGCGGCAGGAGGCGCGCAAGCAGCCCTTGCAGCCAAAGGGGCCACCACGACGAAGACCATTGTGTTCGAAATGGGTGGAGATCCTGTGCAAATCGGTGTCGTTGATAGTCTTTCCCGACCTGGTGGAAACATAACAGGCATTTCCAGCCTGAGCGTAGATGTGTCGCCTAAACGCCTCGAACTGATGCATGATATGGATCGCAATGCCCGTACGCTAGCTGTTGCGGTGAATCCAGCCAGCCCGACAGCAGCCTCGCAGTTACAGAACATGACCGCTGCCGCGGACACGCTCGATATCAAGCTTCATGTCGTTCAGGCCAAAACAGAGAGCGATTTCGATCCTCTTTTTGCGACTTTGGCGAAGAACGCAATCAGCGGTGTCGTTTTCACCTCGGATCCATACTTTGCCTTCAGGAGTCGCCCCATCGCACATCTTGCGCTCAAGTATCGCATACCGGCGATCACCCAATCGCGCGACTTCCCAATCGCGGGCGGCCTGATGAGCTACGGAGGCGACTTTGCTCAATCCCATCGACGGGCAGGAGTCTATGCCGGACGCGTTCTCAAAGGTGAGCAGCCTCACGACCTTCCCGTCCAACTGGTCACCAAAGTCGAGCTTGTGATCAACCTCAGGACTGCCGTCCAGCTTGGCCGCGAGTTTCCGTTGTCGCTTGCCATCGGCGCCGATGATGTCGTTGAGTAGCCTCACAGGCCATAGCCAACGTTGCTGTTCAGACGCCTTCTCAATCCAAGGTCCGCTTTACCACGCTACAAGCGGATCTACGATTCTATAGCTCTCCGCCGACCGCAAGAACTGCACCTTTAGAAGGCGTCCGTGCATTGTGGCTAGTCTTGTCATTTGAAAATATCTTGGGCGATCCGTGGAGGCTGCGAGCCGCCGAGCCTTCGTGGCAGCTCATTAACACCGTCGCCGATACCCGAGCTCGACGTCGTTGAATTCCGCACCCAATCCTCAGGCCTCTGATACCCATCTGAGCCCGATCACACCCGCCAGAATGAGCGTGATGCACAGCAGCCGCGTCGGCGAGGCGGATTCGTCGAGCAGCACGATACCCAATACCGCAGTGCCGGCAGCGCCAATGCCCGTCCAGACCGCGTAGGCCGTCCCCATTGGCAATGCCCGGAGCGACATTGACAGCAGAATGACGCTGGATAGACCGGTCGCGACGGTCAGCGCGCTGGGTACGAGCCGTGTGAAGCCGTCAGACCATTTCATGCAGATAGCGAAAGCGATTTCGAGAACGCCGGCGACCCCGAGAATGGCCCATGCCATGGCGGATACTCCGTTGATTGATTTGCCAGCCACTCCGGCCAAGCAAGGTTCGGTGATCAATCGCCAGCGCTGCGGCGCAGATAGCGGCCCCGCGCTGGCGATACGGATTCAGGCTCCGGCGACAGCAGCCACTGCGGCGGGAATAGAGCGGAAACCGACGCCGAAGCGGTTAAAGGCATTCATCAGACCGATCGCATAGCTGAGATCGGCGATTTCCTTGTCGCTAAACTCCGCGGCGACAGCCTCATAGTCGGACTGTGGAATGCCGGTCTCAGCCACGCGCGTCACGGTTTCCGCCCACGCAAGCGCGGCCTGTTCACGCTGTGTAAACAACGCTGAAGCGTCGCGCCATACTGGCACCAGCACGAGCTTCTCGATCGCAATGCTGGATTTGAGTAAGTCGCGGGTATGCATGTCGACGCAATAGGCGCAGCCATTGATCTGCGAGACCCTGAGATAGACGAGATTGATCAATTCCGTCGGAAGGCCGCTTTTCTGAATATAGATATAGACGCCTCCGAATGCCCGGTACCCCTCAGGCGAGGCTTTTGCGTAGTCGATACGGTCGGTCATGATGAATTCCTTTCAAGTGTTGGTTGAAGGATTCCATCGTGCGTTATCGTGGCCTATGTCAGAAGGTCCATATTATGGCTTACGGCCTGGGCCAAGATCGTCGCCCGGCCGATGCGTCCCACACGTATCAGAGACGGTTTTCATGACGATCACATCAAGGTCAGGATACGCTTGCCGAAGTTTTCGGCGGTGCGCTGTGAATCAATATTCGTAAAATTGAGAAGCAGCGCCGAGGCGGTCTGCTCGCCGGAGATCCAGTCCGTCAGCGCCTCTGCATACAGCCCATCCTTTCGCATGCGCGTAACAAGCCGACTGTCAGAGCGCTGGCCCTGTAGACGCAGGATCAGATGCATTCCGCCAGGCGATGAGTCGATCCGCACGTATTTCCCCAGCACGCCCTCCAAACCGGCTTTTGTTGCTTCACGCCTTTCGGCATAGAGCTTGCGCATCCGCTGAATATGGCGGGCGAAATGGCCTTCGGTGATAAAAGCCGTGACGATCGTCTGTGTCAGCTCCGGATTGCCAGCAGCCAACACCTGACTGATCTGTTCGAAGCGTTCGACCTGTGACGGCGGCACGACCAGATAGGCGAGCCTAAGGCTGGGGAACAGCACCTTGCTGAAGGTTCCTGCATAAAGAACGCGCCCGTCCCGATCGAGGCTCTTCAATGCGGGCAAAGGACGGCTCACATAGCGATACTCGCCGTCATAGTCGTCCTCAACGATCCACGCGTTGTTCCGTGTCGCCCAGTCTAGCAACGCCATTCGCCGTGGCAGTGTTAAGGACACGCATAGAGGACTCTGATGCGCCGGCGTAACTACTGCTGCGCGCGCGCGCGGTGCGAGCCTGATGCCATCGGAAACCATCATGCCGTCGCGATCCACTGGGATCGGCACCGTCGTCGTGTTCATATGACGTAGGATCTCGCGCGTCGGCGGATAGCCGGGGTCTTCGACCCAGACGCGATCGCCTGCCTTCAACAAGGCATGCCCGATCAGTTCAATGGTGTGGCGATATCCCGATGTCAGGAATATTTGGGAGGGCGAGCAGTCGATCCCGCGCGAGACCTGGAGATACGCTGCGATCTCGGCACGCAGGGGCGGCAGCCCGTAGATCGCGGGATGCACCATCGCGGATGGCTGCATCGCGCGTACGCAGCGTGCGCCGAGACGAGCCCAGATCTTGCGTGGAAACATGTCCAGTGCCGGCAGACCCATCTGAAACGGCAAAATCGTATCCGGGCGAAAGCTCGTTGCAGCGAGGCTAGTATCAACCTGACGGATTGGGCTCGGAACGGGGGCTTGCAGCTTGAGCCCGGGCGTAACGATGGTGCCGGCCTGTCCCTTGGCCTGAATGTAGCCCTCGGCGGCCAATAGCGAATAGGCGGTCTCGATCGTCCCGCGCGCCAACCCAAGTTCCTTGGTCAGAGCCCGAGCAGAAGGAATGCGGTCGCCCGGCTTCAATGAACCGCTAGCAATTGCATTGCGGACCCGATTGTAGATTTGGCGATAGAACGGCTCCGCCGCGGCTGGATCCAGCGGCGAGAACTTGCCGGCCTTCAAAATGGTCATGGCGCCGACTCTGCGGATGCGTTTGCTCGACGATAGCATTAGTCCGAACGACAATCATGGCCTAGTCACGCGATTGTTTCATGGACCTTGGATGCGGGGCGAGCGGCCTGCAATGATCGCGACATCCCAGACCGCATTTCTCCAACACCGAAAGAAACGGAAGATGAAAATCCTTCATGTGATTTGCAGTCCGCGCGGGCATGCCTCCGAGAGCCGCAAGCTTTCGCGCAGGATTATCGATTTCCTATTGAAACGCGATCCAACCGCGATGGTTGTCAATCGCGAGATTGGCGGCGGCGGGTTGCCGCACATCGACAGCTGTTACGCGACGGCTCTTGGCTCTACGCAAGAATCCTCCGCCGAAAGGGATCCGAGCGGATCGATATCGCAATCCGATGAGCTCATTCGCGAGCTCGAGAGTTCGGATTGCGTGGTCATTGCGACACCAATGCATAACTTCACCGTACCCTCAACGCTGAAGGCGTGGATCGATCATGTCGTGCGCGTCCGTCGCACGTTCCGGGCGACCCCAGATGGATATGTCGGGCTGCTCCGGGACCGCCCGGTCTTCGTGGCCGTATCGTCAGGCGGACGATATTCAGGTCAAAGGGCGCATCAGCCGGATTTTTTAACGCCTTATCTTCGAGCGAGCCTCGGTACCATTGGGCTGCGCGACCTTGTCTTCTTTGCCATCGAAGGCACGGCACTCGCGCCGGATACTTTGGCCGACGCCAGGACCACAACTGATCAGGCGCTTCAGAGCTACTTTGCCCAGTCAGGCAGTGTGCCGACACACGCGCCGATGGTCGTGTGATCCATGCACCGCGGAGCGGTCATGGCCCAGTGCACAAGGCAGTTCTTGGTTCTTACGAATGAAGCCGAATGGCAACACATCGAGCGTCTTGACGCGAAACCATGAAAGGAATGAACCATGTCGAAATTGCTCCCAATGATCACCGCAGCGACCCTCACGCTTGGCGCTTCGATCTCTCCCGCGGCCACACATGAAGATGTAGCTCGACCAATAGCCGAGATCGGCTTTGTCACACTCAACAAGGACATCACAGTGCGACAGATGCTGATCCGCAACCCACGATCAAAGGGCGTCGTGCTTTTGCTGCATGGCTTTCCCGAAACGCTCCACACCTGGCAACCCGTTGCCGAGTCCCTTTCTGATGAATACGAAGTCCATGCATTCGATTGGCCAGGCTATGGTCAGTCTTCACGGCCGTCGACCGACAAGTTCTCCTACGCGCCCAGCGACTACGCGCGCGTACTGAAGGAATATATCGTTAAGGCGGGCATCGAATCGTCGAAGCTAATCATTTATGCGACCGACATCGGGGCCCTGCCCGCACTTCTCGCGGCGCTTGAAGAGCCCGGCATTGCACGTACGATCATTGTCGGGGATTTCGCCCCGTTCAATCGCCCACAATATATGCATGAACGCCTGCGCGACCTGAAGGCGCCCGCGACGTCGGACCAGATCCGTACTCGATATTACCAGAATAGCGGCCAGGTTATCGAGAACGCCTTCAAGGGCGGACTGCCCATTGAATCGCAGTTCTTCATCTCAACGACTTTCAAGCAGGATATGCTGACGGGGTGGAGTCAGGGCGCGCTGACCTCTGGCGATGCCTTCTATCATTATTATTCGCACTTCACGCGCGACGAGGAATATCTTGAGGCCAATATTTCACGGCTCACAACCCCGGTGAAAGTCGTTTGGGGTGAGAAGGACATCTACATCGGCAAGCAGATGGGTATCGAGTTTGCGACGAAAGCAAAGGCCGACTTCACCGTGCTCTCTGGCATTGGCCACTACGCCCATCTCCAGGACCCCAAACGGGTCGCCGCCGAAATTCGCGCCGCGGTTAGATAAAATCTCTCTCGCGACAGCGTTCCGAAGTCAAATAGCACCATGTGGACAACGGCCCACATGGCGGTGCGCTTTTCTAATGGCTCACAACAAGCATGTTGGCTCCCGAAGTGGCACAGGCACTGCCAACTCACATCGTGTCCGCTTTGCGCCGAAAGCTGCCATTTGGCTATTCTGGAACGACTATGTCCTGGGTTCACGCACGCGAAACGCAACAGACTGGCTATCCAAGACGGCGACGCCAACGTTCGGTCGGTTCGACTGTAGTCCCGCAACGATGCAATCTCATCGTCGTATGCGTCGCCCTGGTCCGAGCACTCCCAATAAAAGGTTCAAGCTAGCCCTCGCATGAAGAGCAGCTTTTGTCTTCCCTGATCCATTTTCATTATTGCCTGCAATTCGAAATGAATTCCCTGTTCGATGGCACAGGGAATTCGACGATTTTCCCCTTTAATCCGCTGAATGGATGGGTCGAAAATGAACACCGGTGTCGAAAATCGCAAATTCCCTGTAAAATACCCTGTTTGCAGGGAATTGACACGGAGACAGGTGCGAACGGCACTCCCGCCCCAGCCAAATTCAACAATAAAATCAACCACCTGAGTTTTAGAGCTATTCCATTCCGGAAAGTGGTCCCTGCCCATTCCGGAAAACTGTTGTCAGAACGTTCTCGGATTGAGCCAAAAAAGAGCGCCTGCGAGGGCGCTTTTTCGTCAATTCCATAACGGCTAAACATGCGATGGCTCGGCCCGTTTGAACGCCACGTGTACCTGTTTCGCCAGACGGCGACGCAAGCCGATGAAGACTGTAATTTCGACTTCACGATCGATAGGAAGAACTAAGGGCACTATCGGCGACACCGCGTGTGGTCACACATGATCGCCCATTATCCACAAAGTGTGAACATCAACAGATCTGTCATTACAGCGTGTTGGCGCCGCCAAGCACGGCCGTAAATTCATGCGAGAAGGTGCAGCCATTGCCATGAGCGATCGCGATCTCGGCACCCGCGATCTGCCGTGCGCCGGCATTGCCGCGCAATTGCTCCGTCGCTTCGATGAGCGTGAACAGCCCATACATGCCTGGATGTGCAAACGACAATCCACCGCCATTGGTATTGACCGGCAGAGCGCCACCCGGCGCGATCCGACCGCCGGAGACAAACGCGCCGCCCTCGCCTTTCTTGCAGAATCTCATGTCTTCCAGGAACATGATGACATTGATGGTGAAGGCGTCGTAGAGCTGCAACACATCGACATCAGCCGTGGTGATGCCCGCCATCTCAAACGCGCGCGGCGCGCATTCGGCCGTCGGCGTCGTACAGAAATCCGGGATCTGCGAGACCTCGCGGCTCCAGCTCGCCCCGGCGCCGCCGAGGAAATAGACCGGCTTGTGCTTCAGCGCTTTCGCTCGATCGGGACTGGTGACGATGACCGCCGCACCGCCATCACTCATCAGACAGCAATCCAGCCGCGAGAGCGGATCGGCCACCAGCGGCGATGCCAGCACGTCTTCGATGGTCAGCGGTGCCTTCATCGTCGCATCGGGATGCAGCTGTGCCCATTGCCGCGCGGCCACGGCAACTTCCGCCATCTGCGCGCGCGTGGTGCCATATTCATACATGTGCCGCGCGGCGCACATCGCGTAGCCGGGCAGCGGCGACATCAGGCCGTAGACTTTCTCGAAGGTCGGCAGTTCGTGGATGCCGAAGGTGCCGGCTTGTTTGAGGTTGGAGCCATAGGCGATCAGCACCGTGGTGCAGAGCCCTGCCTCGATGGCCATGGTCGCCTGCAGGAGATGTGACAGGAAGGACGAGCCGCCGGTCATGTCGGAGCAGGCCCATTTCGGGCGGATGCCGAGATACTCACCCATCGAGAGCGTCGGGAACATGTGATACAGCGTGCCACCGCAGATACCATCGATGTCCTTCAACTGCAGACCCGCATCGGCGACCGCGCGCGCAGTGGCGCCGGCCATCAGATCCATCGCCGACATCCCCCGGCGCACGGCCGAGGCCGTAGGTGCCGATACCGAAGATGGCGCTCTTGCCACGCAACGAGGATGCGGTCATGGCGCGGCTCCCACGGGACGAAACAGCACGATGGGCTGCTCGCTATTGGCATAGGTGCCGAAATCCACCGGCGCGATCACCGCCTGCAGGCGCATGCCGATATGAACCTCATCCGGCGCGCACGCGATGACGCGGCTAAGCATGCGGACGCCCTCATCGAGTTCGACGACGCAGGCGTTGGTGTCGCCGCCGTGCTTCGCGGGCCGCCGCATGATGGTGGTCGAATAGACCGTGCCGAAGCCACTAACTTCGACGAATTCGAGATCGTCTGCGCCGCTGCGGGGCGCGATCAAGCGCGGATAGAACACATATTCGCCGGTCGAGCGCGAACGCTGGATCATCAGTCTGCCCGCGCGCAGATGGGCCCAGAACTGTCCTTCGGGACCAAGCCCGGTCGCCGGCGAGGTTGCTGTCGTCATGTCCACTCCGCTTCCTGCAGCGACCGCCAGTTGATCTTGTTGCTCTCCGAGCGCGGCAGGTTATCGACCAGCACCACCGAGCGTGGCGTCTTGTAGTTGGCCATGGCCCCACGCGCCCAGCCGATGATGTCGTCTGCCGTTGTCGACGCTTTGGCCGCATCATGCAGGACCACCAGCGCCTTCACCGACTCGCCGCGATAGCTGTCCGGCGTCGAAATGATGCAGCACTCCTTGATGGCGGGATGGCCATACATGATGGATTCGACTTCCGCCGGCCAAACCTTGAAGCCACTGACATTGATCATCCGCTTCAGCCGGTCGACAGCGAAGAAATAGCCGTCGCGGTCGCGATAGCCGAGATCGCCCGTACGTAGAAAGCGCTTGCCACCCAGCGTGACGAATGCGGCCTCGTTCGCTTCGGGCTTGTTCCAGTAGTTCTGCAGCACCTGCGGGCCGTTGACCACGATCTCGCCAATTGCGTCGCTGCCGAGCTCGGTCAGCGTGTCGGGATCGATGATCCGCGCGTCGGTCTGGTGCACGGCGATGCCGAGGCACTGGCGCCTTGGCGCTTCCATCGGATTGATGTGGGTCGGCGACATGGTCTCGGTCATGCCGTAGCCTTCGACGAATTCGAGGCTAAAGCGGGTCTTCAGCCGCTCGGCCACCGCCACCGGCATCGCCGCGCCACCTCCGGTGATGACCTTGAGCTTTGTAAAACATTCTTCGCGGAATGTCGGGCTGGAGAGCACGTCGACGATCATGGTCGGCGCCGCGTTCCAGAACGTCACGCCATGGGCTTCGAACAATGGCGGGATCAGGTCCTTATCCCAGCGCGCCATCAGCATCAGCGTCGCGCCGATCGAGATCGCCGCATTCATCGAGCCCTGCATGCCCGCCACATGAAAGAACGGCTGCACGCCAGTCAGCACGTCGTCGCCACCGAGCCGGTACCAGCGCGCTTGCAACACCGCCGTGAACAGGACGCTGCTGTGCAGATGCATGCAGGCCTTCGGCTTGCCTGTCGTGCCGGATGTGTAAGGGAATAGGCAGAGGTCGGCGGACGTCGCGGTCATCGGCGTCGGCACTTCGTTGCGGGACAACACGTAGTCCCATGCACGCCAGCCCGGTACGGTGGGGCATGATCCGTTCTGCGTTACGCAGGCCGGCAACGCGTAAGGCGTGGTTTCGGGAACGTAGTCGCGATAGTGTGCGACGATGATGCTGTTGATGGCTTGTCCGACCAGCGGCGCGAAGACATCGACAAGATCGCTACCGATGATCGCCACGCTCGCGCCGCTGTCGGACGCCATGTAGTCGAGTTCGGCGGTCTTGTTCATCGGGTTGATCGGCACCACGACCGCGTCGGCCCGCATGACGGCGTAGTACGAGATCACATATTGCGGCGAATTCTGAAGCGCGACCATGACGCGGTCACCGCGCTTCACGCCGCAGATGTTCTGCAGATAGCCGGCGAGTGCGTCGACCTGCCGCAGCAATTCCGCATAGGTGACAACACCGCCATAGAACAGTGTGGCCGGGTGATCCGGCCGTGCGGTCGCGGCCCGCACCAGCGCGTTGTAGAGGACGCCCTCGGGCAACGGCAGCGTGTGCGGCTCGTCGGGTGGCCAGAACGGAGAGACGTCACTCACGGCAAGCCTCCTGACAGGTACATTTCAGCAATTAATCAGGCGAAGAAGTGCCAGACCTTGGCAATGATCTGCCAGCGGCCATCGATCTTGATGAAGGAGAGTTCGTTGACGAAGCGCTTCGGCAGATACATGTCCCTGACGCGGGCATGGGCCGTTGTCGGCGATGCCACCGACACGCTCACGATCTCGTCCTCGCGCGGGTCGCCCCGCGACGCCGATGACGGCCGCGCGGCAACCATGCCCATATAGGTTTCGAGATCGAGATTGACGAGCGTGCCATCGGTTGCCGAGGATAGCCGCACCTGCGGGTGCAACACCCGACGGAAGCCGGCGACATCACCGTGATACAGCGCTTCGAAATAGCCGGCGATGACGGCGCGGATGTCCTGTTCGTCTTGCATCTTCAAGTCTCGGTTGTCGCGTATGTCAGTTGAGGCCGCCGGAACGCGCATGTTCCTGGTCGGCAAGTTCGAGTCCGTGGTCGAGCGCTTCGAGCAGCCGCTCGGCATCCTGCTCGCTGATGATCAGCGGCGGCGCCAGGAACAGTGAGGTCTGCTCGCCGCTGGTGCCGATCACGGCTCCGGCTTCCATCGCCCGCGCGGCAACACGCGAGGCAATCGGATTTTCCGTGGTGTCGGCAGCCCATGAACGCCAGTCGGGCCCGTGTAGTTCGACGGTCCAGTGCAGGCCCCGGCCTGCAACGCGGCTGACGCTCGGATGGCGACGGGCGATTTCCAGCAGGCGCTTGGTGAAGAACACTTCCATGGCGCGCACGCGCGCCAGAATATCCTCTTCCGTCACCACATTGAGATAGGCACTGATGGCGGCCATGCTGATCGGATGGCCGCGCAGCGTGCCGTAATTCTGCCAGCTCGATCCCTTGAGCTGCTCGACGATCTTCTTGGACACGACCACGGCCGCGACCGCCGCAGCCCCGCCGCCAAGCGACTTGCCCATGGTCACGATATCCGGACGGCTCTGCGCACCCTGGAAAGCGAACCAGCGGCCGGAGCGTCCGGCGCCCGTGACGACTTCGTCGGCAATCCAGATCGAATTTGCTTTCGCGGCGTGATCGGCGACTTCGTCCTGATAGTCGCCGTCGTAGTAATTGCCGCCCTGCGTGTAGTCGATGATGGTCGCCGCCGTATCCGCCAGAATAGTGCCAGCATCGGCGAGCACGTCCTTGACTGGCTGGTTGCTCAGCGGCGCGCCATAGATCGCCCCGTCAGGTGCAGGCAGGATCTTCACCGGCGCCATCGGGGCCGGCAGACGCGAACCGCCGGCCTGCACGGCAAGCCCACCATGCCAGTGCGGCTGCACGGTCATGCTGCGCGACAGACCGACGAGGCCATGATAGGCGCGCTCGCGCGTCGCCAATGCCGTCTTCTGCGACAGCGCCTGACACAGCGATAACGCCATGTCGTTGGCCTCGCTGCCGCTGATGCAGAAGCGTACCCCGCCGACCCAATCCTCTTCGCCCGCAAAGGCGGTGCCGATCAGATCATCGGCGGCTTTCTCGCGGCCGATCCAGGTCCAGCCTTCGTTGACGACCGGCGTATCCGCGGCTGCACGAATGGCTTCCACCATTTTCGGGTGGCGATGGCCGAGCCCGCCGCCGGTGTTGCTGCCGTCGATCAGGCGACGCCCATCCTGCAGATGGAAATACACGCCTTCGCCGCCAACCACGGTCAGGGGTGCGCTATCGCCGGCATTGAGGCCCGTCCGCAAAAGTCTGCTCATCGATTATCCTTTTTGTCCTTGCGGAGGTGCATCACGCGCGGCCATAGCCGCCGCCGCCGCACATCTCGATGGTGATGACATCGTCCCGTTGCAGCACGAGGTTCGACTTGCCCTCGACATCGATCACCTCGTCGCCGCGCGTGAGCGTGAGGCGTGCGGTCTTACCGGGTGCACCGCCCTTCAAGCCAAACGGGGGAATAATCTTGCGCTCGACACAACTGGTCAGATGCATGCTGGGTGCGAGAATCCGGTAGCTGCGCACGACACCGTCACCGCCCGGATAGGCGCCTGCCCCGCCGGAGCCCCAGCGGATCGCCTGCTGCTCGACGCGAATATTGTAGTTGGCCTCGATGGCCTCGGCCGGCGTGTTGGAGGTGTTGGTCAGGTGCACGCGGGTTGCGGCGCAGCCGGCGCGATTGTGCCGCGCACCCTCGCCGCCGGCATGGACCTCGTACAGCATCTTCCAGGAGCCATCCTGCCGCGGCTCGGCGAAAGAGAGCATGCCGGACGTGGTGGCGCCGCCCGACGACAGCCGCTCCGGTATCACATCCTGCATGGCCAGGAAGATCGCATCGACGATGCGCAGCGACGTCTCGTGATTGCCTGCCGCCACCGGTGCGGTGAGACCGGGTTCAAAGATCGAGCCCGGCCGAGTGATGATGGTGAGCGGACGCAACGCGCCGCCATTCTGCTGCATATCGCGCCCGCTCATGATGCGCGCGCTATAGGCCACCGCGGATTTCGCGATGAAGGACGTGGTGTTACAGAAATTCGAGACCCGGTCGCAACTGCCGGACAGATCGAACGTCGCTTCGTCGCCCTTGATGGTGATCTTGACATGGATGCGGGCCGGCTCATCATTGGGGCCGCCGTCGTCGAGAAAATCCTCGCCTTCATAGACGCCGTCAGGTAGCCCGAGAATGGCTTCGCGCATCTCGGCTTCGGAGAGATCGTGCAGCCGCGACAGCGCCGCCACGAACATTGCCTTGCCGTGCTGCTTGCACAATTCGACGATGCGCTTTTCGCCGGCCAGTGTGCAGGCGATCTGGCCGAGCAAATCACCCTCGCAGGATTCCGGATCGCGGACATTGACCTTGAGGAACTGGACGATGGCATCGCTGACACCCGCCGCGGTGGCGATCTTGATCGGTGGAACGCGCAGCGCTTCCTGGAAGGTATCGATAGCCTTGGCGAGATAGCTGCCCGGCCATGAGCCACCGATATCGGGCCAATGCGCGAGGCTGACGGCGAAGGCAACGATGTCACCCTCGAAGAATACCGGACGGACGACCTTGACGTCGTTAAGGTGATTGCCGCCGAGCGCGCCGAGATTGTAGATCAGCACATCGCCTTCGCTCAGCGTCGCAGCCGGCACGACTTTCAGTAATTCGCGGATCGTATAGGCCATGGCGCCGAGATGCACGGGGATGTCACGGCCCTGCCCGACCAGTTCGCCCTGCGCGTCGGTGATCGCCGAGGATAGATCGCCGGCTTCGCGGAGCAGCGGCGAACGCGCCGAGCGTGTCATCACCAGGCTCATCTCTTCCGCCGCGGCCGACAGGCCATGGCGGATCACTTCGACGGCAAAGGGGTCGAGCTTCATGATGCCACCTTCGCGAGATAAAGATTGCCGTTGCTGTCCGGCGTCGCCTGCCATTGCGGCGGCAGCACCACGGTGGACCAGGCGTCTTCGATGATCGCCGGACCAAACACGACGGAAGTCATGGCGCTCCGATCGATCACATCGGTCATCACATCCAGCGCGCCATCGAACGAGCAACGGCGCTTCGGAGCAGATTCGGCGCGCAACACTGTTGACGGGCGACTGACTTCGGTGGTCGAGGGCTGCCGCGCCTGCGCACGCACGGATTCGATCACGCAGCTTTCGTTGGTCGCATAGCCGAACAGTTCGCGATGCTTGACGAGAAAGTCCTGCCGAAGTCTATCGACATCGAGCGGCATCGTGAAAGGCACGGGGATCGCATCGGCCTGCGCGGCATAGCGCATCAGCGCGACCAGTTCGATCTGGATGGAGTCGCGCGGGATCGCATTGGCGAGCAGAGGCACGAGGGTCTGCTCGACCAGCGCTTCGATGCGCTGCGTGACCTTGGCCAGATCGATGCCGTCCAGCGCCACGCGCAACGTCTGCTGCTGCAGGAAGCTGAAATCCGCAGTCAGACATCCCAGCGCGGAGAAGGCGCTGGACGCAGCGGGCACCACGATCTCCGTGATCCCGTAGAGTTCGGCGAGACCCGCCGCATGCATCGGGCCGCCACCGCCAAACGCCAGCAGCGTGCAGTCGCGACCATCGATGCCGCGCTCCACCGTCACGCGGCGCAGCGCGCGAGCCATGGTGGCATTCGCGACGCGAATGATGCCGAGCGCAGTCTCGGTAAGGCTGAGCCCGAGACCCTGCGCGATCGGCTCGATGACGCGGGCTGCAGCATCGACGTCGATACCGATGCGGTCGCCGAGCTTGGTTTCAGGGTTGAGATAGCCGAGCAGCGCATTGGCATCGGTGATGGTCGGCTTGGTGCCGCCACGGCCATAGCAGGCTGGGCCCGGCTCCGAGCCGGCACTTTCCGGCCCGACGGTCAGACCGCCTGCGCCGGCGCGCACGATGGAGCCACCGCCAGCGCCAATGGAATGCACCGCCAGCATCGGCTGACGCAGCGGACGATCGCCAAGCATCTTGCCGTCGGCCATCTCCGCCTGGCCATCGACGATCAGACAGACGTCAGTCGTCGTGCCGCCCATATCGAAAGTGAGCACGCGGGATTTCTTGAGCTGGCGCGCGATGCTGACCGAGGCCGCGACGCCGGCGGCCGGGCCGGACATGGCCATCACCAGCGGGCGGCGCTTGACGGCTGAAATCGGGATCATCGCGCCGGCAGAGTGAAACACCTGCAGGCCCGGACCGATGGGCAGACGCTCTTCAAGCTCGCTCAGATATTCCACCGCAATCGGCATCGCCGCCGCATTGAACGCCGTCGACGACGTGCGCTCATATTCGCGCGCTTCGGGATTGATCTCATGCGACAGCGAGACATGCGGAACGACATCCTTCAACCGTTCGGCCAGCATCTGTTCATGGACGGGATTTGCATAGGCGTGCAGCAGCGAGACGGCGACGCTTTCCACGCCGGTCTCCTTCAGCCAAGCGATCAGGCGCTTGATTTCGGCTTCGGCCAGCGGCCTCAGCACTTGGCCCTCGTGATCAAGGCGCTCATCGAGCGCGAAACACAATTCACGCGGCACCAGCGCCTTGGCCTTTGGCGCGATGTCCAGACGATAGAGATCGCGGCGGCGATATCTGGCGATCTCCAGAACGTCCTCGAACCCCTTGGTCGCGATCAGGGCGATCCTGGGCAGACGCTCCTCGACGATCGCATTGGTGATCCGGGTGGTGCCATGAATGAAACGCTTCACATCGCTCTTGCGCAGGCCGACCGCCTCGATCGCTTCCAGCATCGCCTGGACCGGCGCATGTGGGCGCGACGGCACTTTGGCGATCCGCGTCTCTGACGTGTCGCGCCGGATGGCGATGATATCGGTGAAGGTGCCACCGATGTCGGTTCCGATTTCCCAGATATTCGTCACGCGCGTTGGTCCCGCTTTCGTTCAGGGCCGGCGATGCAGCACAAGGGCTACATCGTCGGGTCGTTCGTCTTCGCTTACTTGCGGGCGAGATCGCGGAAGTCGACCTGGCGGTGAAACCAGTAGGTGTAGCCATCGAGTTGCGGGATCATCACGGCGTCCTGATTGGCCTGCCACAGCAGAACCAGCGGCACTTCCTTGACGTATTCCGCAATCATCTGCTTGCCCATCTCGTCATATTTGGCCTGATCCTGCTCGAACCGAGCCTGATTGGCCAGTTTCACCACCAGCTCGTCATTCCAGGAGCTGTAATTCCAGCGCTGGTTACCGGTGAAGAAATTGCGGAAGAAGTAATCGGTGGTCGGCAGCCAGGCGGTGGAACCTTCGGTGAAGAACGGCAACTTCTTCTCGGTGATCTGCGTCGACATCTGCGAGTCCGGAAGCTTCTGCACGTCGACCTCAATGTTGAGCTTCGCCAGCGCCTCCTTCAGCAGCGCAGCCATCGGCTCGGTGACCGCGGCGGAGCCGACATTGATGCTGAAAGTGGTCTTGAAGCCGTTCGGAAAGCCGGCGTCGGTCAGGAGCTGTTTGGCCTTGGCCATATCGGTCTTTGCCGGCATCGGCTGCGGGAAGTCGCCATTCGGCGGCGACGTCCACGATGCACCGAACAGCGGAAAGCCACGTTTGAAGATTGCTGCGCTGAACATATCGTTATAGGGCAGCGCCATGGCGATGGCCTGACGGACCTTGAGATTGTCGAATGGCGCCATCTGCGTGTTGAAGGCAATCATGGTGAAGCCGTTGGTCTGCGGTGACGACTCCACCTTGACCTTGCCGCGCTGCTGCAGCGACGGCACGTCGCTGGCCTGCAGATCGATGGCGATGTCGGCATCGCCCTTCTCGATCAGATTGGCGCGCGTGGCGGGATCGCCGATGGTCTGTTCGATGACGCGCTTGAAGTAAGGCAGCTTGCCGTCACGACCGCTCTTCCAGTTGTCGTTGCGTTTCAGGATCAACTGTTCACCCGGCTTGAACATCTCGACCGTGTAGGCGCCCGAGCCGGCGGTGCTGGTCTTCAGCCATTCCTGAGCCCAGGGATCCTCGGCGGTGGCATGCTGCTTCGCGAGCTTGCTGTTGAAGATCGGCGCCAGCGGCGTGGCGAGATTGGCCAGCGCCAGACGATCCGCTTTGGGTAGTGTTACAGTGATCGTGCGATCATCGACAATCGCGAACTGCTCGGCCTTGGTCAGCGATCCCGTGCCCATTTGCCCTGCGGCAATGGATTTGGCCGTGACCGCACGATCGAGCGACCATTTCACGTCTTCTGCGGTGACGGGCGTGCCATCGTGCCACTTGGTATCGCGCAGCTTGAAGGTGATCTTCAGCCCGTCCGGGCTGACCTCATAGCTCTCGGCCAGTTCGCCGCGGATCTTGCTGCGGTCGAATACCCAGACGCCGTTTTCGTCGCGCTTGCGGTCGAAGGCCACAAGGCGGTCATAGATGCTGGTCGAGACGCCAAAGGCCTCACGTGTCGCGCCCGGCGTGGTGGGGTCTAGCGTCGGGATATTGTTGCCGGTCACCTGGCGCAGGGTCTCGGCCCGCGTCTGCGCCTGTGCCGCCGCTGGCGTGAGCGCCATCAGCAGTACGCTGCCCGTCAATCTCAACAAACGCCCGCGATCAGCCGTCATCTGCCACCGTCCCCTGTCGAACCTCGTTCTGCAAAATCTTGGCGCATCGCGCGCATCCGGATAGAGCCAGACTCACTGGAAACGACTAGGCCAGATTGCTGGACGCAGGGTAACGCGCGAGCGAGGCGCCAAGGTGCTTTGTTACAGTGCAAGCGCTGCACGCAAATGCAGCAAAGATTTCATCGACGCGCCTATGCGCTCAGATGCAGGATGTGCGGCAGTTGTCGCGCCGTCGATGGGTCGACGAGATCGCGCCTTGGCGGCGGCGGGGGGCTCCCCGCCGACGATTGATCAATTCGCAGGCGCGCGGCCATTGCCGGGAAACGCATATGGCGGATCGAATTATTTTTTTGCCGCAGATGGCTCCACACCGAGAATCTGCGCCATTTTCGCGATCAGACGCGTCGCATCGGTGGGCTTGAGGCGACCATAACCCAATACGAGGCCGGCATAGATCGGCGTCTCCAGATGATTCTGCGATAGCGGCTGCACGTGGAGACCCGCTTGCTTCAACAGCCGGGCGGCCTCCACATCGCTCATCCGCGCCTTCAGGCGCTCGGTGAACAGAGCGACGAGATGAAGACCGGTTGCGCAGGGAGCGACGGTGAGATCATCAGGCAAATACTGACGGATCGCATCCATCAGGGCCTTCTGCCGCTCCGCATAAACTTTTCGCATGCGGCGGAGATGGCGCAGCAGATGGCCCTCGCGCATGAATTCAGCGAGCGCGCGCTGACCGATACCGGAACTGTGCACGTCGATACGCGCACGGCCCTTGGTGAAGATCTCGACGAAGCGCTCCGGCGCGACGATATAGCCCAGGCGCAAGCTCGGCATCATGATCTTGGAGAAAGTGCCGAGATAGATCACGCGCTGCTCGCGGTCGAGCGACTTCAGCGACGCGATCATACTGTCCTGATGCCGGAACTCGGAATTGTAGTCGTCCTCGACAATCCAGACGTCGTTGCGATTGGCCCAGTCAAGCAATTCCAGCCTCCGCTCCAACCCCATGCTGACGCCGAGCGGATACTGATGCGACGGCGTCACCACGATCAGCTTCGCATTCGGCGCGCGGCGAATGCCCTCGGTGACGCATAGCCCCTTGTCGTCCACCGGTATCGGCACCAATTTACCGCCCGCCGCTGTCAGCGACCACTGCGCCTCGACGAAGCCCGGTTCCTCCACCCAGACTTCGTCGCCATGATCGAGGATCATGCGGCTGCACAGGTCGAGCGCGCTGGAAGTGCCCGAGGTCACGACGATCTGCTCGGGCGTGCAGACGAGACCACGTACCGCGCCGAGGAAGTCCGCGATCTCGCGCCGAAGCTCGGGAAGCCCGGCGGGGGACAAATCGAGGCATTCCTCCTTGTCGGGGTGCAGCGACGTCTGACGCAGCAACCGAGCCCAGTCGCCGAACGGAAAGGTCGAGATATCGGGCGCACCGGGGCTGAAATCGGACGCCCAATTAGTCTCGTAGGTGAAGCCAATCAGCGACTGCCAGCGCTGAGAGATGGGACCGGCGATACGAGACGTATCCGCAGACGCGCCCGCCGGCGATGCCGCGCTGCGGCTGACTGCGGCGACCGAGACACCGCCGCGCGGCATCGATTCCAGATAGCCTTCGGCGTAGAGGATGTCCCAGGCACTCAGCACCACCATACGCGAGCAACCGAGTTCGCGCGCAATCTCCCGCGAACCGAGAAACTGGGTGCCCGCCGGCAGCGTCCCGTGCAGAATCCCCTCGCGCATCTGCGCCGCGATCTGCTGGGGCAATGCCACTGACGAAGCCCGGTCAAGACGGATGCCCGCGAGCGACACCCGTCTCCTCTGGCCAGTGGAATTCTGCATGCGAAACGGGGCCCGGACAAACGATCGAGATGAATGCGACCGAACACGTAACAGCACGGAAGGCTGGACGTCCACATCGCAGCGTACAGCCCAAATGGCGGAGCTTGCCACGCGCCCTGCACACGGTTTGAGATCCGAGCCAAGACGCTTCCAGCGCGTTAAAATCCCGATCGAAATACCGGCCCCCGCAATATGCGAGACGCCAAAAGCGTTCACTCTGAAGCAAGGGCTGCAAAGGCGTGCGCCAACGATCTCACTCAGTTCTAGGGCGCTAGATACTGCAACAATCGTGGATCGTTGCGGATTTCCTGCGCCGAACCTGTCAGCGCAACCCGGCCGCGATCCAGCACGTAAGCGCGGCTCGCGACCCGAAGCGCGAGATCCAGATGCTGCTCGACGATGACGACGGCAATGTCCTTCGCCAGCAGGATCAGGCGCTCGGTGATTTCCTCGATGACACCGATCCAGACGCCTTCAGTCGGCTCATCCAGCAGCAGGATTTTGGGATCGGACAGCATGGCGCGCCCGATCGCCAGCATCTTGCGCTCACCGCCGGACAATGTGCCGGCAAACTGGTCGAGCCGCTGGCCGAGCTTGGGGAAAATCTCCAGGACCCGGTTGACTGCCCCGCTGTCGCGATTGGTCAGCGCGCCGACGGCGAGATTGTCCCGCACCGAGAGTTTCGCGAACACCGAATGTTCCTGCGGGACATAGCCGACGCCGCGGCGGATGCGCTGCTCGGTCGGCAGTTTGCCGACATCGCGGCCATCGAGGCTCACCGCACCGCCGAGCACCGGCAACTCACCCACAATAGCCTTCATCAGCGTGGTTTTGCCGGCGCCGTTGCGGCCGAGAATGGCGACGCCGCCGCGCCACGGCACGCTGACCGTAACGCCGAACAGCACCTGGCTGCGGCCGTAACCGGCATCCAGCGACTGGATATCGAGCAATTTATCGTCAGGCACGGCGGAGATAGACCTCCTGGACCCTGGGGCACGACTGCACATGCTGCACCGTGCCGGTCTGCAGGATTTGGCCCTGATCCAGCACTGTGAGGCGGTCGCAGATGTCGCGGATGAAATCGAGATCGTGCTCGACGATGACGAGCGAACAGCGCGCCTTGATCGGCTGCAGCAATTCGCCGGTGACGCGGCGTTCTTCCAGGCTCATGCCGCCGGTCGGCTCGTCGAGCAGCAACAGTTTCGGCTCCGGCGCCAGCGCCATGGCGATCTCGAGCCATTGCTGCTGGCCGTGCGACAGCGCGGAGGCCGGCTCGTGGGCGCGATCGACAAGGCGAAATTGTTCGAGCATCGTCATGACCTTGTCGTGCAGCACGCCACGGGTGCGCGACAGCGCCAGATTGAGCAGCGATGTCTGCGCCTGCAGCGCCAGCAGGATGTTGTCGTACAGCGTCAGCGCCGGCAGCACGCTGGTGATCTGGAATTTCAGGCTCATGCCGGCACGGGCGCGCTCGGCCGGCGAGGCCTGCGTGATATCGTGGCCGCCGAAAGTGACGGTGCCCTGCGTCGGCGTCTCGGCGCCGGCGATACATTTCATCAGCGTGCTCTTGCCGGAACCATTGGGTCCGATCAGGCCGTGGAATTCATTGGCAGCGATGGTGAGATCGGCGCCGTTCAGCGCCGTGAGCTTGCCGAATATCTTGACGAGGCCTTTTGCTTCCAGAAGCGCCATGACTATCGCTTCCCCGGACGGCCGAAGCTGCCGACGCGCTCGCGCTCTGACAACAACAGGCTGACCAGTCCTGCGGGACGGAACAGGATGACCAGCAGCAGCAATACGCCAAGAATGATCGGCCAGATGTCCTGATAGCTGTTCGACAGCCAGAAGCTGACAGCCTCAATGACGACCGTGCCGATCACGGCGCCGATCAGTGTGCCGGAGCCGCCGAACAACACATAGAGCACGACCTGGGTGGAAATCACGACGCCCAGCATGTTGGGCCAGACGAAGCCTTCGTGAAACGCATAGAGACTGCCGGCGAGCCCGGCGATAGCCCCGCTCAGCGAGAAGATCATCGCCTTGAGGTGCTGCACCTTGTAGCCGAAGAAGGCGATGCGCTGTTCGTTCTCGCGCAGGCCGGCCAGCGCGAGGCCGAATTGCGAGCGCATCAGGAAACGACAGAGCAGATAGACCACGATCAGGAAACCGATGGCCATGTAGTAATAGGCAGGTCCCTCTGTGAGCTCATAGCTGCCGATTGTCATCGGCGGGATCGAGGGAATGCCGTTCTGGCCGCCAAGATAGTACCACCCCCGCGCCAGACGATCGCAGGCATAGGAGCCGGTCAGTGTGCCCAGTGCCACGAAGATGACGCTGGCGGGATGGCGACCAAGCAGCAGAAAGCCGCCGAGCAGCAGCGCGAAGGCGAAGCCGATCAGAAGGCCGGCAGGCAGGACGAGCAGGATCGAAGTGATGCCGAGATCGCGCGCCAGCAGCGCCACGCCATACCCGGCAGAGCCGAAAAACACGGCCTGGCCGAAACTCATGATGCCGGCATAGCCCCAGACCAGATCGAATGACAGCGCGAACAGGCAGAGGATCAGCACGCGCGTGGCATAGACGGTGAGATAGTCCTGCAGCACCAGCGGCAGCAGCAGGCCGATGACCAGCACTGCGATCTCGATCATCGGCAGCACGCGCCATTGGCGCGATGCGCTGATGCCTCGCGTCAGAGATACGGCAGAGAGTGGCGTCGTCTCGGTCATCAGGTCGCCGGCATGAGAGAAAGAGAAGCGGGAGTGATATCGGCCACTCCCGCGAGGTTCGGTTATCGACTTAGCATTCCTTGGGATCGACGAGACCGGCGCTGCGCGCGACGACCTCATATTTGCCGCCCTTGGCCACCGCCGTGTACATCTTCATCTTGCAGTGCCGCTGACCGGGGACCATCTCGGCCGGGCCGCCCGGGCCTTCGGCGATCTTGGCATGGTCGAGCGCCTTGGCAACTGCATCACGATCGACACTACCGGCTTCCTTGACGGCCGCCTCCCACAGTTTCAGGCCGCGATAGGTGCCGGTCGCGGCGCTACCAGCCGCAAACAGGAAGTTGCCGGGAAACTGCTTCTCATAGGCGGCTTGCAGCTTGGCGCTGAACGGATCTTCCGGCGTCAGCGCTTTGAAGTAATCGAGGCAGCTTGCGAGGCCCTCGATCTCGGCAGGCTGATTGATGCTGAGCGTGTTCTCGTCATAATAGACGCAGGCGAGCCGCCCGCCATTCTTGAGGAAGCCTGCTTCGGAGAGCTGCTTGAAGAACGGCCCTACACCTGGCGGAATGACGGTGTTGAAGACGACATCCACCTTGTTCGAAATGATGCGGTTCACGGTCGACGAAAAATCGATCTGGTCGAGCGGGTAGTACTCCTCGAACACGACCTCGCCGCCATTGGCCTCGATCACCTTGCGGGCATAGACGTTCAGCGTATGCGGCCAGACATAATTGGCACTGGGCAACGCAAACTTCTTGCCGCCATTCTTGATCAGCCAGGGGATGAATTCATCGCATTGCTGCGCCGGCGTCGGCCCGGTGCAGAACAGATAGGGCGTGCATTCCTTGCCTTCATAGAGCTGCGGATAGATGTAGAGCGTCTTGCCGCGGGAGACGATGACGTCCTTGATGGCGTTGCGCATCGACGAGGTGATGCCGCCTATGACCAGATCGACCTTTTCGCGCTGGATCAGCTTACGGACATTGCCGACCGCGACGGATTCATTGGACGCGGTGTCCTCGATATACAGTTCCAGCGGTCGGCCAAGCAAACCGCCGGCATCGTTGATGTCCTTGATCACCATCCTGGCCACATTGGCGTCAGCATTGCCGGCATAGCCCATCGGCCCGGTGAGATCGGTGCCGACGCCGACCTTGATCGGTCCGGCAGCCGCGTTGGCCCAGTCCGGCCGGATCACCCAACTGCCGACACCAGTGGCGATGGCCGTACCGAACAGCGCCGCATTGCCGAGAAAGCGGCGACGGCTGAGAGTGTTGGCGTCTTGAGACATCGGACTAAACCCCTTTTCCTGCAACGAGGCCCTGCGGCCGGAATTTGATGAAGATGATGGCGAGCACGAATACGGCGACATCGGCGATAACGGGCGAGATGACCCAAGGCAGCGCCGCACTCAGCGTGCCGATCAGGCCGGCGCCGGCGACCGGACCTGCAAAAGAGCCGATGCCGCCGACCATGACGGCCACGAAGCCCTGAATCAGAAAGCGAATGCCGAGATCGGCGAACAGCGTGAACACCGGCACGATCAGTGCGCCGGCCAGACCTGCGAGCGCGGCACCAAAGGCGAAGGTTGCGCCATAGATTGCGTTGGTCGAAATGCCGGAGGCCCGCGCCAGCGCCGGGTTCTCCAGCGAAGCGCGGATGCGCAGGCCGAACGCGGTGCGCGCCAGCAGCAGATAGCTCCCTGCCATCACCAGCGCGGTGATCACGATGATCACCAGACGCCAGGTTGAGAAATGCATGCCGCCGATGGTCACCGAACCGCCGACCGGCTCCGGCACCGACAAATACAGTCCGCCGATCAGGCCACGCACGATCTCGCGGATGATCAGCCCAAGCGCATAGGTGCCGAGCATGGCCACGATCGGCGCAGCATAGAATCGCCGGACGATGAGCCGTTCCAGCACGAAGCCTAGCGCGCCGACGACAAATGGCGCCGCAACCATACCGACCCACACCGGCAAACCCGCGGTGTGAACAATGTAGGTGACATAGGCCCCGAGCAGAACGAACTCGCCCTGCGCGAAATTGAAGATACCCATCATGCTGGCGATGATCCCCAGCCCCAGCACGACCAGCACGACGATCGCCCCGAAACTGGCGATCTCGAAGACCGCCATGATCAGATTATCCATGCGTGATCACCGATCCTCGCTTCTGCATGGATGCCTCACATCGTCTTCCAATCAGCGGACTGCTCGAAGGCATGAGCCGCGCGATAGACGGTCATCTCGTCGAAATGCTTGCCGACCAGCATCAACCCGACGGGCAGGCCATCGACCATGCCGCAGGGGATCGACATCGCCGGATGATGCGAGATGTCGAAGGGCGAGGTGTTGGAGATCATCTCGAAGGCGCGGCCGACGACTTCTTCACGCGGCGCGCCGGGCGCCGGCAGCGGTGTCGCTTTCATCGGCGTAGTCGGCATCAGCAACAGATCATAGCTCGCCAGCGCCTTGTCATAGGCAGCCGTGACGCGACGCGAGATGTTCAGCGCCTTGCCATAGAAGCGCGGTCCGAAATTATTGTTGATATAGGTGCCGAACAGCAGCAGCAGCTTGGTGGTTTCGGACAGCGAGTCCGCCTGCCCGCGCCAGCCACGATGGGCGTCCATCAGCGACGTCGAATAGAGATCCGACCGGCTGAGGCCATAGCCGTCGCCCACCATCATGGTCTGCGTCATGCCTTCGGTGCCGATCGGGGTCCACACCGCCGCCGCGGTGAGATGCATCGGGATCGAGATCGTCTCCACTGTCGCGCCGAGATCGGCGAAGCGCTTAGCGGCTTCGCGAACGCTGCGATTGACCGCGTCTTCGGCGCCGAGCTGCTCGAAACCTTCCTTGACGATGGCGATCTTCATGCCCTTGACGCCGGTGCCGAGCGCCTTGGTGTATTCCGGCACTTCCGGCGACTTGATCCGCGGATCATAGCCGTCATCGCCGGCAAGCACTTCCAGCAGCAGCGCATTGTCAGCGACATTGGATGTCATCGGGCCAGTGTGATCGACGAATATCTCGATCGGCATGATGCCCGTATAAGGCACCAGACCCCAGGTCGGCTTCATGCCATAGGTGCCCGAGAAGGACGACGGCATGCGGATCGAACCGCCCTGGTCACCGCCAATCGCCATGTCGACTTCGCCGAGCGCGACAACGACCGCACTGCCGGACGACGACCCGCCGGCGGAATAGCCCATCTTGTGCGGGTTATGCACGTTGCCCGTCGAATTGGTGTGGCTGCCGCCGGACATGCAGAAGGATTCGCAATGCACCTTGCCCATGATCTCGGCGCCGGCGTCCAGCATGCGCGTGACGATGGTGGCGTCGAAATCCGGCACATAGCCTTCCAGCGTGGAGGAGCCGTTCATCATCGGCACGCCGGCCAGCATGATGTTGTCCTTCAGCGCGACGGTCTTGCCCTTGAGCTTGCCGCTGGGCGCACCCTTCACCACGGACTTCCGATACCAGGCGTTGCGCGTGTTCTCTTCCGGCGCGGGCCGATAGCCAGGCGTACGCGGATATTTCACCTCGGGTACTTCGTCGGGCATCGCCGCCACGACGTTGTAGGCATCGACGGATCCCTGCATCAGCGCGCGGAACGAGGTGACGTCCTCCGCGGATAGTGCGAGGCCGCACTGATCTGCGACGGCGAGGAGTTGATCGGGAGTGGGAAGTGAAACGGCCACGATGATTTCTCCTGATGCAACCGGCGCGGCATTTCTTCGGGATGCCCATGCCGTCAAGGCGACGACGGTGTCGCCTTTCGCGCATCATTAGAAAGAGAAATATTTTCCTTTTCAAGTATTATTTTTCAGGGTCGTCCTGATCGAGTCTGCGACTGACCTAGAATGTCCGGATGAGCCTGAAATCCAGACCGTCTGCTTCAGCAAGATAGATCGGCATTTTCGCCCGCCCGCCGCGCATGCTGACCTCACCGCGGGCGCCGTGATAGGCCACGCTGGACGCCGCGTTCAGCATCGGCCGGACGTCGAATGAGCCTGCCTTGGTCGCCACGGATTCGAGAAACCGAAGCCCCTCGTAGTTCGACTGCGCGACCGATCCCGGCACAGGCGCACAGCGTCCGAACGATGCTTCATATTGCGCACGGAATGCATCATTCGCCGCCGACGCACGGTCGACGAAATAGCCCGATGCACAATAGAGCCCCTCGGAGCTATCCGCGCCCATGCCGAGCAGCAGCGTTTCATCCATGGCCCCCGCCAGTCGGAGAACCTTCGAAGACAGACCATGTTCGGCGAAGGCGCGGTTGAACACGATGCTGTCGGTGCCGATCAGCGAGATGACTACGACATCCGGCTTGGCCGCCCGGATACGGGCGATCTGGGCATCGTGATTCTGCTCGCCAAGCGCCACGAATTCCTCACCGACCACGCGCCCTCCGGCGCCGGCGATGTATGTCTTGGTGGCCTTGTGGGCCAGCCACGGCCAGACGTAATCGCTGCCGATCAGATACCAGCGCTTCGCCTTCTTTTCATTCGCCAGCCATTCGATGGCCGGGCGCGACTGATCGCGCGGCGTCTCACCGATCGCCATCACGCCGGGCGTGCGTTCTCCGCCCTCATAGACAGGCGTGTAGATATAGGGCACGCGCCCGGCGATCACCTTGCGCAACGCGACGCGGACCGCGCTGATATGCGAGCCCATGATGACATCGACATCGCCAGCCGCGATCATGTCGGCTGCCGTGCGGGCAACGCCATCGATATCGCCGCCGGCGTCGTGAAACACCGGCTCGATCTCGCGCCCGAGAATGCCGCCGCGCCGATTGATCTCCGATGCCGCGAGCATCATGCTATTGGTGCCCGCCAGGCCCCAGATCCCGGCCGGGCCGGACAGGCCGATAAAATTGACGACGCGCAGCTTTTCGCGATTGCGACGCCGCGGAAACAGATCGGGACGTGCAATCGCGTCACGACCTCCTCCCCTGTCCTGAAAGCCCTTCAGCAACCATGGCGCCGGCATCGGCAGCGCGCCGGTCGTTGCAATCTGCAGTGACGAGAGCATGTCGCTCTCCTTTCGACGTTGTCAGCGGCGGTGCGGCGTCAATTTATCGGCAGTAAAATCGTGCGAAAGAAAATATCGTAGAGGAAAATATTGAATATTCAACGATTCCCGTGCATATGGATCAGGCAAAGTCGCTTAATATTCATCACCCCTTCCAGCAAAGTTTCCCAACCGTGGCCAGAACGCCGAGCACGCCCATCACCGAACACCTCGCTTATCTGCTGGCGCAGGCGAACCGGGAAATTAATCGCCAGCTCGATGCGCGCTTCAAGAAGGAAGGCGTGCCGGTCGAACAGTGGCGCATTCTGAAAGTGCTGTCCGACGGCAAGGGCCACTCCATGGGCGACCTCGCCGATGCGGTTCTGCTGAATCATCCGACCCTGACCAAGATGGTCGATCGGATGGTGTCTGATGCACTGGTCTACCGGGTGCAGGACCCCGACGACCGCCGCAAGGTGGTGATGTTCATTTCCGACCGTGGCAAGACTCTGACCCAGCGGCTGAACTCGCTGGCGCTGAGCCAGGAGGCCCATATCGCCGAGAACTACGGCAACAAGGCAACGGCCGACCTGAAGCGCCTGCTGGAAAGCCTGATCGAAAAGGCGAACTAGGTTTTCCATCTCTTCGCACCGACCATTATATGGGCCGTCGACAGACCAGGTCGATTTCGATCAGAGCGTCATAAGCGAGGCCCGTGACGCCGATACAGGTCCGCGCCGGCAGGCGATCCGGCGGAAAATAGCTGCGATAGGTCTCGTTCATCGCCACGTAGTCGCGCTTGAATTCGGTGAGATAGATCCGCGTCATGGTGATGTGCTCGAAGCCGAGATCGAGCCCCGCGAGCACCACGCGCAGATTTTCCATCACCGCTTCGGTCTGAGCCACGATGCCATCGGGCAGCACGCCCGGCATCGCCGGCGTGTCCGGCATCTGCCCGGTGACGAACACGAAGCCGCCGGTCTCCACAGCATGGCTGAACGGCGCGACCGGCTTCGGCCCGCCGGTGATCATGTGAAATTGCAACAGCGCGTCTCCTGGACCTTATGATTTTGACGTGTGGTCGAACACTCGCTTGCTCAGAATGGCATGAACGCCCCAATTGCCGTCGACAACCTGCGTCACGCCGAAGTCGACCGCGACCGACATCAACGCGATCGCCTCATCTTCGGTGAGACCTTTGATGTTCATCAGGAAGCGCCGCATCTTGCGAAAGGCGTCCTTCATCGCGAGATCGAGCGACGAGGTCGCATAGACCTCGCTCTGCCCCTTGGCGCCGAATTCAGCGAGATAGTTCGGATGGCTGAAGCCCATCAACACCCAGTCACTCTCGGTCTCGATCAGCGGATAAGTGAGGTCGGCGAACGCCTGGCCGGCGAGATTGCCCTTCTTGTGCAAGATCACCTGGAACGTTCCGGTCATCGAACATTCGATCGCCGTGCCACCGAGTTCGCCGTCGCCCTGCGCGGCATGGGGATCGCCGACCGACAGCAATGCGCCGGGCACCGACACCGGAAGATAGACCGTCGATCCCTTGCCGAGCCGCCAATTGTCGAGATTACCGCCAAAATAGGCTGGCGGCACTGAATCGACGAGATCGGCCTCTCGCGGCGCCACGGCAATGACACCGAAATGTGGACGCAGAGGAATGCGAATGCCGTCGAGCACGTCATGCCGACGCCGCACAGAGGCCGGCGTAATCGGAATGCCCGGATAATCGTAGGTATTGTGCACGGTGCCGAACGGATCGGTCTGCGGCTCCCAGCGATACGAGTAGAGCGCGCGCGCATATGGCACGTCGTCGTGATCGAGAATTTCGTAGATCGTCACCGCCTCACGCGCATTCTGCTCGGCGAGAAATTCCTTGTAGTGATAGCCCCACCACGCCGCGACGCTACTGCCGAAAACCTGACCGTCGAAATCCGGATTGCGACTGGCGCGCGGCACGATGTCGAGGATGCGAATTTCCAGCACATCGCCGGGCTGCGCGTCCCTGATCGCCACCGGCCCGGTGCAAATGTGGACGCCAAAGCCCTCACCGGCCCCACGGCCATAGATCGAGGCGTCCATCGGACCGGCCCCGCGGCGATCGACATTCTTCTGATCGCGCGTCCAGCAGAACACGCTCTCAGCGCCGATATCGCCCTTGATCATCCGCTCGGGATCGTCGGATGCGTGCTGCGTCAGTGTTTCGATGGTGATCGTGTCGCCGGAATTGATCTCGATCTGCGGCGGCAACGAGCGGCTGAAATAGCCCCAGTGCACGCGAGATGCATCGGCGGCAAGATGATGGTGCCGGAGATTCTTCGAAGCATCCGCGATGCCGTGCGTGATCGTCTCGGCCGGCTCCGGCTGCGCAATCTTCCCCGTGGTCGACGGCGCGTGCTGGCTGCGCAACTGCGCCAGCGCTTCCTGCGGCCATCCGCGTTGTCCCGCCGCCGTGGCCGACGCCGTCAAGCGCTCGGCTTCATTCTGGCGGAATTCGCGCGGCGACAGGCCGAAGCGGTGACGGAACGTGCGGCTGAAATGCGCGGAGTCATTGAAGCCGGCACGAAAGGCAATCTCGGAAATCGAGTGATGCGCCTCGGACGGATTCGACAGATCGGCCCAGGTGCGCTGCAGCCGGCGTTCGCGCAGGTAATGCGTAAAGCTGCTGCCGGTGCCTTCGAACAGTTTCTGCAGATAACGTTCGGAGATGCCCTCGGCCTGCGCCACCTTGGCCGGGGTCAGATCCGCATCGTCGAGGCGTCGCTCGATGGTCTGGCACAGCCGATGCAAGGTCGCAGCCTTGGTCGCCGTGCCGCTGTTGAGATCGGCCGTCGGCTCGGCCAGTTGACGTGTAAAGGTCGGCAACAGATCGGCAAGACTTTGTGCGATCGCCAACCATTCGGCATCGGACAATGTTTCAAGGTTGTGGGCCGCCTGTTCCATCATACGCGCGAACACGTCGCCGAAGCCGCCGGGGCCTACGATCTGGACATCGGCGATGGCGGGTGCACTGGCGCGGCGGCTGTGCAGCAGATCGGACGTCACCGAGAGCACCACCGCGCGCATGTCGCGCTGGAATGCGACGCTCCAGTCCCCTTTGCGCGGCAACAGCAGCAGATGTCCAGCGGCCACGATTTGATGTCCCGCTGCAGTCTTTAGCGCGACGCCATCCTCAAGCGGCAGGAGCACCAGGGGATGGTCGCTGGCCAGATCCGACAGCGGCGAGATCGCCTGTGCGCCAGCAGACAATTTGGCCAGTGCAATACCTTCGAAGGTGCGACGAACTGCAGTGGCGTGGCCGTGATGCGTGGCCGTCGCAGCCGTCGGCTGCAGGCCAATCGAACTCAGGACGTCGCGCCATGCTTCGGGGCGGTCGTCTTCAGAGTAGGATTCGCTGGTGAACGGACGGAGGCTCATGCATCGACCTTCATAGCCGAAGCGAAGCAACCTCCGTGCCATCCCGAAGGACGCAGCGCCCTGCCCTGCAACTTCCCCGATCACCGCGCCATCATCCCCATAGCCGAATTCAGTGCAATTTCATCCGCTTAGTCGCAGCGGAAGACGTTCTTGCGGATTGTGCCATGGACGCCCCAATTGGCATCGACCACCTGCGTCACCCCGAAATCCGCACCGACCGACATCAGCGAAATCGCCTCGTCTTCGCTCATCTTGTGCACCGTCATCAGGAAACGCCTGAGCTTGCGGAACGCATCGCGCATCGCCCGATCGAGGCTGGAATGATTGGCGACGTCGAGCTGCGCATTGGCGCCGAGTTCGGCGAGATAGTTCGGGAACGTAAAGCCATAGACCGACCAGGCATCGGGCGTTTCCAGCATCGGGTGTGTCAGGCCCTCCAGCGGTGTCCCACCGAGGTCGCGATGCTTGTGCAGAATAAATTCGAAGTCGCCGGTCAGCGACGTCTCGATCGCCGTGCCTCCGAGCTCGCTGTCGCCCTGCGCGGCATGGGGATCGCCGACCGAGAAGAACGCGCCGGGCACCGCCACGGGATAGAACATCTTGGCGCCCTTGCCGACGCGCCAGTCGTCGATATTGCCGCCTGTGTAACTCGGCGGGATCGACGACACGAAATCCTCCTCGGATGGCGCGAGGCCCATGGTACCGAAATGCAGCCGTGCCGGCACCCTGACATTGGGCAGAATGTTTTCGCGTTTCCTGATGGTCGCGTGATCGACGCGTACGCCGGGATAATCGATGGTCGGATGCAGGATGCCATCGGGATCAATCTGCGGCGTCCAGACATAATTATAGACCGCCCTGGCGAAGGGTTCGCCCGATGTATCCAGCTCAAAGATCGTCACGACCTCGCGCGGCTTCGGTTCCTCGATCAGGTCGTGATAGTGGAAGCCCCAATTCGCGGCGACGTTGGAGCCGAAGCACTTGCCGGCATGACAGGCCTTGCAGGCCGGCCGCGGGCGCACGTCGAGAATACGCACTTCCAGCACGTCGCCCGGCTCCGCGCCTTCGATGGCCACCGGCCCGGTGAGCAGATGCACGCCGACGCCTTCGCCGGAGCCGCGGATGAACGGGCCTTCGGTCGGGCCCGAGCCGCGCCGCACCACCGCCTTGTGCTCGCGGCTCCATTTGAACACGCTTTCGGCGCCGGGATCGCCTTCGATCATGCGCTCGTAATCATCATTGGCGTGATGCGTCAGCGTCTCGATGGTGGCGCGATCGCCCGACTTCAGCGTCAGCGCGGGCGTCACGATCTTGCTGAAATAGCCCCAGTGAACGGTCTTCGGCGACACTGGAAGAAGATGATGCTTCATGCTGAGGCCCTCATAGACATTGAACGAACTTGCGACGCATCACGATCACGAGACTTCCGCCTCCATCGCATTGAGGAAACGCTGCGCGACGGGATTGCGCGGATTGGTCAGGACTTCGCTGGCTGGGCCTTCTTCGATGATCGCGCCTCCGGCGAGCAGCACCACACGGTCGGCCACTTCGCTGGCAAAGCGCAGCTGATGCGTCGAGATGATCATGGTCAGACCGTCCTCGACGGCGAGCCTGCGGATCACTTCGAGGACCTCGTTGACCAATTCGGGATCGAGCGCCGACGTCGGCTCGTCCAGCAACAGCACGCTTGGATTGGGCGCGATGGCCCGGGCGATGGCGACGCGCTGTTGCTGGCCGCCGGACAGATGCCGCGGCAGCGCATCGGCGCGGTGGCTGAGCCCGACGCGCGCCAGGAGTTCATCGGCACGGCGCTCGGCATCGGCGCGCGCGACGCCGTGCACCCAGCGCAGCGGGCCGGCGATGTTCTCCTTGGCCGTGAGGTGGCCGAACAGGTTGAACTGCTGGAACACCATGCCGACGCCGACCTCGGCGCGGGCATTCGCGAGCAGCCGCGGCGACAGCGGCTTGCCATGCGCGTTGAAGCCGAGCTGGCGGCCGGCGACCTTGATGGCGCCGCCGTTCCACAGTTCGAGATTGTTGATGCAGCGGAGCAACGTGCTCTTGCCAGAGCCACTTGGTCCGAGCAGCGCGATCACTTCGCCAATCCTGACCGTGATGTCGACGCCGTCGAGCACCACGTTCCTGTCGTAGCTCTTGCGGAGATCGGAGACCTCGACGGCGACATTGTTGCGCGCCAGCATCTCCGTGCGTTTGGTGCGATCGGCGCGTTCCGGCCGCATCCGCGGCGGCGGCAGTTCGGCGACACCGCCGTCGGGCAGGATTTCCGGCGACATGTCGGCCTGCGGCGCCAGCGGATCGTCGCTGCCAGGCGCGCGATACCACGGCATGAAGCGCATGAACTGGTTCTGCCTGGTCGTGCGATCGAGGTCGAACTTCCATTCCAGAAGCAGTTGGATTCCGGCGATCGCCGCTGTGAGCAGCAGATAGATCAAACCCGACGCGAAGAAGATCGAAAAGAAATCGAAGGTCGAGGACGCCAGTTGCGTCGAGCGCAGCGTCAGCTCCTGCACAGCGATGACGGAAGCCAGCGACGAGTTCTTCAGCGCGCTGACAGCCTCGTTGCCGAAAGCGGGGATCATCGACCGGATCGCCTGCGGCGCGATGATCCGGCGCATCAGGACGCCCGGAGTCATGCCGAGCGCCTGGCCGGCCACTACCTGGCCGCGGTCAACACCGAGCACGCCGGAGCGCAGCATCTCGGCGATAAACGGCGCTTCGTTGCAGGCCAGCGCCAGGCCAGCGGCGAGAATGGCGGGAAGCTTGATGCCAATCTGCGGCAGGGCGTTATAGGCAAACACCATCTGCAGGATCAGCGGGGTGCCGCGAAAGATCACGGCATAGACCCGGGCGAAGGATGCCAGCGGCTTGAACCTGCTGAGCTGCATCCATGCCAGGATCACACCGAGGATCAGCCCGCCGCACAGACCGAGGGCGGTGACCTGCAAGGTCGCCTGGATACCCTCGATCATATACGGCATGCTGAGATAGTGGAGGAACAGCTCCATGGAGGCAGAAAGCCCTTACGTGAGAGTGATCCTTGCTTGCGGGCCGGCGTTACTTCACCGTCAGCAGGCCGGGCTCCATCAGGTTTTCCGGATCGAGTTTCCACTTCTTCAGCAGCGCGAGCTGATCACCGGACTTGTAGATCTCGGTGAGTGCGGCCTTCACTGCATCGCGGAACTTGGGCTTGTCCTTCGGCACGGCGATGCCGACCTGATAGGGGATCGTCACCGCGACCGCCTTCTCGAGCTTGTCCGGATAGGCTTTCACCGCGTTGTCGACGGTGTTGACGTCGTTGATATAGGTATCAGCGCGGCCAGCAAGGATCGCCTGGATGCAGTTGGCATTGTTGTCATAGAGCTGGATGGTCGGCTCCGTCTTGCCTTCCTTCTTGCATTCCGGCCCCAGCGCCTGGATCAGCGGCACTTCGACATAGCCGGTGTTTTCCGCCGCAGCCGTGCCGCACAGCGAGGTGTTGATACCGGTGATCTTCTTGGGGTTACCCTTGGCGACGAGCACGCCGTCGAACACCTTGGAATAGGTGATGAAGTCGGCGGCCTTGGCGCGCTCCTCGGTGGCATAGATGTCGGAAATCACGATGTCGGCCTGACCCGATGCCAGCGTGGTCAGCAAGGCCGCGAAGGTCACAGCCTTGTAGGTCAGCTTGAAGCCAAGGCATTCGCCGATCTGCTCGCCGAGATCGATATCGAAACCGATATATTTGTTGGGATCCTTGGGGTCGATCGATTCATAGCCCGGTGTATGCGGATTAATGGCGTTGACGAGTGTCTTGCCTTTCCAGTCCGGAAATTTTGCCTGCAATTCCGCGCAAGCCGCCGGCACGGCCGCCTGCGCGGACATCGGAACAAAGGTGCCGACCGCCAATAGCGCGCCCACTGCCGCCGCACGCCATCCGGTCATCGCGCCCGTTTCAGGCCAAAGCCTACGGATGTCAGCAAAATGCAACTTGACCATTCGATCGCTCCTTCGACGTTGTCATGGCCTGAACCATGTTCCTAACCTCGAAGAAGCCTACGGGCGCATGTCCGCAGAAAGCTTGTCCCGGGACGTACAATAATTTGGATCGTCCGCTCCCATGATTTGGGCAGAGCTGCCACATTAATGGGCGGCGAGGCCCGCCGCATGTCGGCTGCCCGCCAGAAGCGGTCGTCGAGCCATCGACTCCGCCGTGCAGTCAAATGCTGTGAGTATTGTCGCACAATGCAGCGGGCCGATCGGATCGAGGCCGAAGCGCGATTATTCGGGTGACCCACAAAGTCGAAGCCCCTTGCCGGAGCAAATCACCAATAGCAACGCCGGTGGCGACATGTCGCTACCGGCGGATGCTCATATCCTGTGTTGACTCAGGCCGCTTTGGCCGTTGCCACGTGATTGGCGAGGACATCCATCAGCGCAGGCGAAAGGCAATCATAAGGCTCGAGTCCCAGTTCCTTGAGGCGTGACCGTATTGCGGTCATGTCGCTCGGCTTCACGCCGGATTCAATCACCGACGAGACGAAGGCGGCGAAGCCCGGTGCGGCCGAGCCGGATTCTTCGAATAATTCAGGATGAATGAAGTCGAGGCCATAGAACGCATGTCCCTTGTTCTCGATGCGGCCGAACATGTGGGTGCCGCATCCGGTGCAGGCATGGCGCTGAATGGTTGCGGCCTGATCGACGATGCGCAACTTGTCGCCGTTTTGCAGTACCGTGACGTTTTCGCGCGGAACCACCGCGACGACAGAGAACGTCGCGCCGCTCGGCTTCCAGCATTTGGTGCAGCCGCAGGCGTGGTTATGAGCGACGTCGCCTTTGACACCAACCTTGACCGGCTTGTCGCTACATTTGCAGACCAGCGTTCCGCCGGCAAAATGGCCCGAACCTTGTTTGACACCGCCGTCAACGGACGGGTGGATATGAACAGTCATCAGTCTATCCTCCTGGTATGATGCGTCACTTGTGTGAAGCATTGTTGTATTGGCACTCTGGTGTTGCAGCCTGCATTCAGAACACGACCACCGATCGGATCGATTTTCCTTCGTGCATCAGATCGAATCCCCTATTGATCTCTTCCAGCTTGAGCACATGCGTAATCATCGGATCGATCTCGATCTTTCCGTTCATGTACCAGTCGACGATCTTGGGCACGTCGGTACGACCCCGCGCGCCGCCGAAGGCTGTGCCTTTCCAGACGCGACCTGTGACGAGCTGAAATGGCCGGGTCGCGATCTCTTTTCCTGATTCCGCGACGCCAATGACAACGGAAACACCCCAGCCGCGGTGGCAGGCTTCAAGCGCCTGGCGCATGACCGTGGTATTGCCGGTGCAGTCGAAGGTGTAATCGGCGCCGCCATCGGTCAGCCCCACCAGATGCTGAACAATGTCGCCATCGACCTTCTTCGGATTGACGAAATGGGTCATGCCGAAGCGGCGGCCCCATTCTTCCTTGTCGTCATTGATGTCGACGCCGACGATCTTGTCGGCTCCGACCATCCGTGCGCCCTGAATGACGTTGAGGCCGATGCCGCCGAGGCCGAACACGACGACATTGGAGCCCGGCGTGACCTTCGCCGTATTGACCACGGCGCCGACACCCGTGGTGACGCCGCAGCCGATATAGCAGCTCTTGTCGAACGGGGCGTCGTCGCGGATCTTCGCCACCGCGATCTCCGGCAGCACCGTGAAGTTCGAAAAGGTCGAGCAGCCCATGTAGTGGTAGATCGGCTTGCCCTGATAGCTGAAGCGCGAGGTCCCGTCCGGCATCACGCCCTTGCCCTGGGTGGCGCGGATCGCGGTGCAGAGATTGGTCTTCTGGCTCAGGCAGCTTTTGCATTGCCGGCATTCCGGCGTGTAAAGCGGAATGACATGATCGCCGGGCTTGACCGAGGTGACGCCGGGACCGACCTCACGCACGATACCTGCGCCCTCATGGCCGAGGATGGAAGGAAAGATGCCTTCGCTGTCGAAACCATCGAGCGTATAGGCATCGGTGTGGCAAATGCCGGTCGCCTTGATCTCGACCAGAACTTCGCCTGCCTTCGGCCCTTCGAGATCGATATCGACGATCTCAAGCGGTTTCTTTGCTTCGAAGGCGACTGCGGCGCGGGTCTTCATTCTCAACTCCCTCGGTCATTTGATCTTGCGTCATCCGGTCCCGTGCGGTCCGAGCCCGCGTCATCCGGGACTGCAGGTCAGCGGATCGCTTGTGATCCGCATCAGTGTGGTTTCCCCATGCAGGCGCTCTCGGCCTCGGTATAGGCTGCGGGTTTTTCCTCACGCTTGCCCGGGCGCACACGGCCGACTGCATCATTGGCGCGCGCACGCAGATAGACGTAGAGATCGTCCATATAGCAGGCGACATTGGTGTTATCGCCAAAGGCCGGCATGACGCTTTCCTGCGACGTACTGACATTCTTGCGACCGCTGGCGACAACACCGAGGAAGTCGCCATAGCTCATCGTTTTCAGCGAGTCCTTCAGTGCCGGTGCGTAGGTCGATCCCATCCCATCCGGGCCATGACAAACGTGGCATTCCGAGTGATAGCGCCGGTAACCCGAATATGTGTACCAGTCGATGGTGCCATCGGCGGAAACGTTGAAGGTCGGATTGCCCTCCTTGTCCAAATACTTGCCGTCTTCGGATTTAACGGCTTTCGGATCGCCGGCATTCTCGGCGAAGCTCGTATTCCCGGAGGCCACGACAACAATCGTGGCAATGACAGACCAGATGTGACGCAATAGCTTGTCCTCGGCATTCGATTTCAGAAAAGACCGGCGCATGGACGAAGCCATGCGCCGGTGACTGATGCGTCAGTTCACTGTGGGAGTGCAAAGACCGTCAGCGCGCCGCCGAGTGCGGTATAGTTGGTCAGGGCTGCGTAACCACCGACGGCACCGAGACCGGCAGTCGGATCCGTCAGACCCGCTGCGAGACCGATGCCGGCCCAGCCGCCGACGCCTGACAGGACGGCGATATACTGCCGGCCATTGTTTTCGTAAGTGGTGACGTTGCCGATGATGCCGGACGGAGTCTTGAACTTGTAGAGTTCCTTACCCGTCTTGGCATCGACCGCCTTCAGGTAGCCTTCCAGCGTCCCGTAGAACACCACGCCACCGGCAGTGGCGAGCGCTCCCGACCAGACCGAGAACTGTTCCTTGTTGGACCAGACGATCTTGCCGGTCTTGTTGTCCCAGGCAATGAAGTTGCCCATATGGGTTTCGCCTGGGGGCGGGTACATCGACAGCGTTGCACCTACATAAGGCTGGCCCGCGGTGTAGTTCACCTTGAACGGCTCATAGTCCATGCAGACATGGTTGGTCGGCACATAGAACAGCTGGGTATCCGGCGAATAGGCTCCGGGTTGCTGATCCTTGGTGCCGAGTGCCGCCGGGCAGACGCCCTTGGTGTTGACGTCTTCACCTTGCTTCTCGGTCGAGTACTGATCGACCACTTTCGGGCGGCCGTAGGTCGGCGACGACTTGTTCATGTCGACACCGGTGGTCCAGTTCACCTTCGGATCGTATTTTTCGGCAACCAGCAATTCGCCGGTGACACGGTCCATAGTGTAAGCGAGGCCGTTACGATCGAAATGCGTCAGCAGCTTACGGTTTTGGCCGTTCATCTGCTGATCGCTGAGGATCATTTCGTTGACGCCGTCATAGTCCCATTCGTCATGCGGAGTCATCTGATAGACCCACTTGGCCATGCCTGTGTCGGCATCGCGCGCGAAGATGGTCATTGACCACTTGTTGTCGCCCGGCCGTTGCTTCGGATTCCAGGTCGAGGGATTGCCCGAGCCGTAATAGACAAGGTTCAGCTCCGGATCGTAGGAGGTCCAGCCCCAAGTGCAGCCGCCGCCGATCTTCCACTGATCGCCTTGCCACGTCTTGATGCTGGAGTCCTTGCCGACGGGCTTGCCGAGTGCGGTGGTCTTCTCCGGATCCACCATGATCTGGTCGTCCGGTCCTTCCGAGAAGGCGCGCCAAGCGAGCTTGCCGGTCTTCAGGTCATAGGCGGTCATGTGGCATTGAACGCCGAATTCGCCGCCCGAGATGCCGATCAGGACCTTATCCTTGACCACGAGCGGGGACGACGTGCCCGTTGCACCCTTGCCAGGGTCGCCGTTCTTGACGGTCCAAACTTCCTTGCCGGTCTTGGCGTCGAGTGCGACCAGCGTGGTATCGGCCTGGTGCAGGAAGATCTTGCCGTCCGCATAGGCGACGCCGCGATTGACGGTGTCGCAGCACATCACCGGAATGACGTTCGGATCCTGCTTCGGTTCATACTTCCAGACGATCTTGTTATCCTGCGACAGGTCCATTGCGTAGACCTTGTTCGGGAACGGCGTATGCACATACATCATGTTGCCGATGATCAGCGGACCGCCTTCGTGGCCGCGCAGAACACCGGTAGAGAAGGTCCAGGCCACCTGCAGCTTGCCGACATTAGCCGCCGTGATCTGGTTCAGCTTCGAATAGCGCGTATTGGCGTAGTCGCCCGCTGGCATGACCCAGTCTTTCGGGTTCTGCGCCATCTTTGTCAGTTCATCATTGGCGATGGCAACGCCTGCGGCAGAGGCCGCCATTGTGCCAAGACAGGTCGCAAGCAGCACCTTTCGCATCGTGATGTCCTCCCAGACATAATGCCGGGTCTCGTCAAGCGGCCCAGCTTCATTTTGGTATCTATGAGTAGCAAGATCCGCTGCTGCGTACTTGCCCAAGAGCGAAGCAGGCTTGCTCGACAGAGAACCCGTGCAAGATAATTTTCTCGTACATTGACGAAAAATCTGAAAGGTATCTGGAAAGCCCGCGCCTTTCGCACTGCACACGGATCGCCGCACTGCGACCTAAGGGTGATGTTTCACTTGACGGGGCTGGTATCGAGTCAGAGGATCGACAAGGAGAAGTGAGTTACTCTGACCACAATTCACGAGCTGCGGGCTGTGCCGTTACATATTGTTTCGCACATTTTTCCATATGTGCTTCGTTCGATATGTGCTTCGTTCTGTAAGTATAGTTCTTCTCGTGACGAATTGTTACGTGATGACCTTTCATCGGTGAATTGTTCATGTCCGATACGCTTAGTTCTCTCAGCACATCCGGATTGACGCCGACAAGGCAGATCCAGGTTTGGTCAGATGCCCTGACCGATCTGTGCGGGCGTTTTGACATCGATCCGCTGGAAGCATCCACATTCGATGCGCTGATCAGCTGCACATCGGTTTCGCGGCTGAAATTGTGTCACATCGAGGCGAGCCAGCATCGAATCGGCCACGCGGCCCCGCGAATTCGGCAAAGCGACCATCCCTACGTGAAGATCGTGTTCCAAACTTATGGCGTTTCGCATTTCGAACAGGACAGTCGCCGGATCGATATCGGGCCTGGCGATTGCCTCGTCTATGACGTGTCGTGCCCGCATACCATCGTCAGCCCGGCCTTTACACGCCATGACGTCGTGATCGTACCGAAGGAGTTGCTGCATGAGCGCGGCCTCGGTGCGGGAAATCTGGCCGCCTGCAAACTGTCGGCGCGCGCCGGCACCGGGCGCATCGCACACGAATTCGTACAGGCCGCTTTCCACGAAGCGACCAGACTATCGCCAAACAGTGCCATCGGTGTTGCCGATTCACTGATTGATCTGTTGCTGTTGCCGCTGCGGGAAGTCGACATGACGCTTGATCGTGTCGGGCCGGAAGCCATGTATGTCCGTGCGCAGGGTTTCATTCGGGAACACTTGCGGGACCCCGAGCTCAGCATCGATCAGATTTCGTCTGCACTGCACTGCACCAAACGTTATCTGCATATGCTGTTCAGCGACCGCGGAATAACCGTCAGCGACTATATCTGGCAGGCGCGGCTGCAGAATTGCCGGCAGGAGCTGGAAGCGCAGAACGGAAAGACGATCACGGACGTCGCATTTTCCTGGGGCTTCTCAAGTTCCTCGCACTTCAGTCGCGTGTTCCGGAAATATTTTGGCGTGGCTCCATCCGCGATACACAAGGCGCATCACGGCCATCAGAGGCCTGCGCTCACCGAGGAAGTGTAGTTTCACTTCGGTTGCACGTGCACATTTCGCGCCGCAACCTGATGAGTTAAGTTGAAAGACGTCGCCTCACTGCTTATCGTGCGACGGCGCAATCATCGCGCAAACTCTGAGGAGACCAAGATGAGCTGGAAGACTCCGAAGATCGTGGAAGTGCAGGTCGGCATGGAAATCAACATGTACGCCTGCGCGGCCCGTAAGTAACAGATTGATCGTCTTGATCGATCTCTCCCGGCTCGCAGACTGCGGTTTGTGAGCCGGGCAGAGGCCGCTGAACCCGCGTTGCGGCTATCAGGCGTCCTTCGTATCGAAGATCAAAAGATCTACGCCGCCATCCGCAAAATTCGCGAGGTCGCCTGCTGCAGCCTGCCCTTCCGGCGAGGCGAGGCCAAGCTTGAGCGCCGCAACCGTTTCGAAATCCAGCGCCGCGACCAGATGAATATCGCTGTCTCCCGTCGGCGTTGTGACGCCCCCTGTGCTGACACCATAGTGTCTCAGCCCCGGAATCTTCTTTGCCAGCGGGATATGTACAGATTGATAGTATTTGTCGAAGGCTGCGGGCTTCTTCGGTGTTTTGTAGAGGACCAGGAGTCTCGCCATGGACATATCCTTCCCTGACTATTGGCACTAACGGCGCGCCGCATGCGTATAGCAGCCGATCCTGGTGCGATGTTCAAGTCAATCGCAGGGCGTCTTCGCGGCTGAGCCAATTTCGGCTAGGCTCGCGCGGTGCGTTATCTCTATATATACGCCTCTCTTCGATGACAGGATTGGATGCAGGTGCAGCGCGGCGTCAGGACAGTCTACGCGGCGATTCTTGCATTCAGCACGCTGGCCGTGCCGCGCGCACAGGCCGGTGACATCGATACCGAGCATATTTTCGGCTTCATGATCGGCAGTGACGTCGGCCGGGTGGGCGAGCGGGAATTCCAGAGCGAGACGACCGGGCGATTCGGCAAATCCGGCGGTCGCTATCGCGCGGGCGAGCAGGAATTCGAACTGGAGTTCGTTCCCGCCAAGGACATCCGCATCGAGATCGGCAGCAGTTTCTCGGCCCATCGGATCACTGGTGTTCCCGGATTCGCCGATCAGCGCACGCTGGCCTGGCAGGGGGCATCGCTGGACTTTCGCTACAGATTTCTCGATCGCGACACGGCCCCCGTCGGCATGACGCTGGCGATCGACGCGCAGTTCAACGGGATCGACGAGACGAGCGCAGCGCGGGTCAGGAGCTACGGCACCGGGCTGACGCTGGCCTTCGATCGAGAGATCGTCCCTGACGTTGCTGTTGCGGCACTCAATCTGATCTATCAGCCGGAATGGACGCGCTATGTCGATACCGGAACGCGGGAACGCGAGGCGAGCATCGGAGCGGCGCTCGGCGTCATGATGCAGGTGCGCCCCGGCATCCTTCTCGGCGGCGAGGCGCGCTATATGCGCCGATATGAAGGGATCGGTCTTGGCGAACTGTCCGGTCAGGCGCTGTTCGTCGGGCCAACCGCCTATGTCCAGCTTTCGGACCGATCACGACTGACCGCAAGCTGGAGCACGCAAGTGTGGGGCCGCTCCGAGGTGCCGGGATCGTCGCTGGATCTGGTCAATTTTGAGCGTCACCAGGCCCGTCTGGTTTACGGGATCAATTTTTAGCCTGGAAATCGCCGAAACTTCGCGCTGACGGGCGCGTATTTCAGATGTTATCGTCCGGTGAACGATCTGGGATGCCGACATGAATATGATCAATCTGGTCCTGACAGTCTGCGCGGTGATGTCGCCAAACACCTGCGAAGAGCGGAACCTGTCGTTCACGGCGGACTTCTCGCTGCATCAATGCGCGATGGCGGCGCCGCCCTACATCGCCCAGTGGATCGGCGAACATCCGAAATGGACCGCGGTGAAGTGGCGCTGCGAATATCCGCATAGCCACGACAAGGCATGATCGCTACTTGTTGCAGTCCTGCAGGTCCTTGTCCGCAATCGAGAATACCGCATCGGCCTTGATCTCGATATTCCTGACCAGACATTGGCGCGCCTCGGAATAGCTGACCTTGGCGTCGTAACTGCCGGGCTCTATCCCCGTGATGCGCAGCCGCTCGTCGTGATCGACTTCCTTATCCTTGTCCGCCAATGTCAGATTGGCGCTCCATTGCTGCTTTCCAGCTGGGGATAGCTGGAACCCGGTAATGGTTGATGTCGTCAGGTTCCAGAGCCGAATGCCCTTGCCGGCTTTGCCCTGAGCATGAGCTTGGCTTGCCATGAGCAACAATATGACAGCCATCGATAGAGATGCGCGTGACATGTCCCCTCCATATCTGTTCGGCTTATTGAGCCGTTTCGTTTTCTTAGTATAGTTTGCCAGTCGTCTTCGCCAGCTTTGCGAGGCTCTCGTGGGACCCGATCGAATGACAGGATATCTCGTCGCGTTTGCGGCCGTTACCGTTTTGTCGGGGTCGGCAAGAGCCGCGGAGGTCAATGACTATCCGACCTCCGCCCGCGCCGAATATGTGTTTGGCTGCATGAAAGCGAATGGCGAGACCCGACAATCGATCGAACAATGCTCATGCTCGATCGATGTCGTGGCGTCGCTGGTGCCCTATACCCGCTACATCACGGCGGAAACGGCGCTGAGCATGTCGCAGGTGCGCGGCAATCTGAGCGCCCAGTTCCGGACCTCGGAGCAGGCCAACAGCGCCATCAATGATGTCAGGCGCGCCCAGGCCGAGGCTGAGGTGCGCTGCTTCTAGCGCTATGCTCTGCATGATGCGCTGCGTTACATGCCGGAGCCATTAACCTTCCACTCATGCCTGAACTGATGTCCATCGGTGTCCTTGGCCTCGGCGCGGAACGTCTTTGCGCCATTTGAGACGTAAGTGAATCGAATATTCGGGTCTTCGGAGATCGAGATCCCGCCCTCCACCGACAGGACCGGGCTGTTGTCCTGCCAAAGCTGGAGCCGGTCGACATAGAGGGCCGGGATATAGAGTTGCGTGACCTGATCCATCTGCAGGCCGGAATTATTGGGGTGGCCGATCATAACCTGCGCCTCGCGCGTACCGCTTTTTTCCTCGTTTTGCGCTCCGGCAAACTCCCTGTAGCGCATCTGACCCAACCGGCCCTTGGCCTCTTCGGCATTCTTCGCCGCAGGCGCAGAGCAGCCACCGGATGCCTTCACATAGGTTTGCACCACATAGAGCTTGCCGTCACCGGTCTCAGCGACGGCATGGACGTTGGTGTAATTGTTGATCCGGACACGGGTTGAAATCTCCGAGACATTTGCGTCCGCTCCGAGCTTGAATTTCGCCGCCATGGGCGCCGGATTCTGGTCGATCACCAGCGTGATCGTCACCACCCGCGGGCGCGCGTCGAATATCGGCTTGAGGCGCAACGTCACCGGCACGATCGCGGCATCCTCCGCGCGCGTCGGCATCTCGAGTGCAATCAGGTTGCTGCCGTCTTCCATCGGTCGGCCGTCGAAAATATCCTGCACCAGCCCCGGCCATGGATCGTAAGGCTCCGGACCGGCCGCGGACACAGAATGCGGACTGAGTAAGGCGCTCAGCAGGATGGCGGCACAGACGCTGCGGATTGCAAATTCCGGCATGGTACGGCCCTCGCAAGGGAAGAAGCGACGCGCTTGATACTACCCCAACCGGCGGTCATTCCCATTCAAATTGTGAGTATGCTGCAGTTGCGTTGCGGACGTTATAGTCGTCAAAAAGCTCCCATTTGCCGCGTTCGGCTTCTGCCGCATGTTTCGTAGCGACCGCGATCGGTTTGCCGTCGATGACGTCCTTGCGGATACCGGACGCGAGTGTTTCGAGATACCGGCGTTCGCCCGCGAGGGCTTGCGGCCAATCGCTCACTGGACCATGGCCGGGAACGACGCGTTCGGCCGGCAGCGCCGCGAGATCGTCCAGCAGCTTGAGCCACGCCTGGATGCTGCCATCGAGCACCGGAATATGGCGGAGAAAGACCAGATCTCCAGCGAACAACGTCTTCGTCGCCGTGTCGAATACCGTGACGTCGCTATCGCTATGGGCGGTGGGCCAGGCTTTCACGATAAGTGTGCGCCCGCCGAGATCGAGGACGAGCTCTCCATCGACGAGTCGGGTTGGCGGTACGATACGGACGTCATCGATCAGTGCATCACCCATGCTGCGCCTGAAGGCGTCGAGATAATACTGTCCGCGTGCAGCCAGTGCCTGCGGCAGCCTGATATGGCCGACGAACTCGGTTCCGTCAGCGACGAAGGCGGCGTTGCCGAACATATGGTCGGGATGACCATGGGTATTGATGACGTAGCGAATGGGCTTGTCTGTGCGCGCGCGGATAGAAGCCAGCAATTGTCGCCCCTCCCGCACGCTGCCCCCGGTGTCGATCACGGCAACAGCCTGCTCGCCGATCACGACGCCGATATTGGCGATGGCGCCGTCATTGTCCGACGACATCAAGGCGATGCGCCCCTGATGCACGAAGACGCCCGGTGCGATTTCACTGATCGCCAAAGTCTGTTGTTGCGCGCGAGCAGACGCGAGCATTGCCAGCATGATGAGCGCTGCATGCATCGCAAAGCGAGATGTCATTTGCATCTCCATATCACTCCGGGGCAAGCAGCGATCCTGCAATCACCCGGAAAGTGCGGCGCAACATCGGAAGCGCTCCATTGCATCTTGCACGCTTAAAACGAGAGGCCTAGGTTTTTGTCGTGTCACCCATCAAATGTGAACGGCAGGTAGCGCATGCAGCACCGAGCGGAACGATCCGGAACACGTCGCGCGCTACTCACGTCGCTCTTTGCAGGTACGCTGTTGCTTGAGGGCATATGCACCGCGCTTGGCCAGACTGCTGCGACCGACGATCTCTCGATTGAACTGGTCGATCCGCAGTCGCTGCGTGTTTGCGCCGATCCGCGTAACATGCCGTTCTCGAATGAGAAGGGCGAGGGCTTGGAGAACAAGCTCGCCGAGCTGTTCGCAGCCAAACTGAACAAGAAGCTCGATTACGTCTATTTCCCGCAGGCGACGGGCTTCGTTCGCATGACTCTCGGCGCGCATCGTTGCGATGTCATCATGGGCTTCCCGCAGGGCGACGACCTCGTCCAGGGGACCAATCCCTATTACCGGACGGCCTATGCGCTGGTGTCGAAGACCGGCACCGGTCTCGATGATGTCACGACACTGGATGACGCCAGGTTAAAGAGCAAACATATCGGCATCGTGGCTGGGACGCCGCCGGCCACCAATATGGCGGTCAACGGCCTGATGGTGAATGCGAAGCCCTATCCGTTGGTGATCGATACCCGCATTGATTCATCGGCACTGGCCATGATCAAGGACCTCACATCCGGCGATATCGACGCTGCGATTCTGTGGGGGCCCATGGCGGGCTTCTACGCCAAGAACGCCAATCCTCCGCTTCATGTCACGCCGCTGGTCAAGGAAACCACCGGGCCGCGCCTCGTCTATCGCATCGGCATGGGCGTGCGCTCCGCGGATCAGAACTGGAAGCGGCAACTCAACCGGCTGATTCAGGAAAACCAGCCGGCCATCAACAAGGTCCTGCTCGATTTCGGCGTTCCCATTCTCGATGAGAACAATCGTCCGATCGGGCCGGAGGCGGCAGCCAAGTCGCCGTGACCATGCGTTACGCCATCCTTCTCGCGATGGCACTGGTGATGGTCACGTCGGCCCGGGCCCAGGATATCGTCCCCGAGCCCGATGACTATCGCACCGACAATTATCGCACGCCGGTGCCGGCGACGCTGAAAGGCGGACGCGTCATCACGACGAAAGACGCCGAGGCGATCTGGCGCGACAAACGTGGCGCTTTCATTGATGTCATGCCGCGTCCACCGAAGCCGGCCAATTTGCCGCCGGAAACAGTCTGGCGCGACAAACCGCGGCACAACATTCCGGGCAGCCTGTGGCTGCCCGACACCGGCTACGGCAGGCTGGCCACCGAGACTGAGGCCTATCTGCGGGATGGTCTCGCGCGCGCATCTGCCGGCCGGCGAGACGCGCTGCTCGTGATCTATTGTCAAGCCGATTGCTGGATGTCGTGGAATGCCGCAAAGCGCGCGGTGTCTTACGGGTACAGCAATGTCGTCTGGTATCCGGAAGGCACCGATGGTTGGGAGCTGGAGGATCTACCGCTGGCGGATGCGCAGCCTGAACCGCGGCCGCCGGCGAACTAGGGCGTGGACTCATAAACGTGGAGCGAACGGAAGACGCCCATCGCAGGGCGGTTAGCCATTGCATACGAGGAAGCCTTGGCGGAGATCGAGCTGGCTAATTCGTTCTCGGCGGCCAGCGCCGGGCCGCCAACCAGCCCGCCAGAGGCGCGCCAAAGGCCAGGCACCACATGAATTGCGCAACGAACGGAGCGACGGCGGCCATCACCGTTGCGAGCACGAGTGCAAAGACCGGAAAGACCGCGATTGCCAGCAACTCGGAATTGCGGCGACCTCGCAGCGCCAGAGCCCATAGCAGCGCGTTCAAGCTGGCAATGACTGTCAGATGGAAGCCGTAGCTTACTGCGACGACACTATCGAGCCGATACGCGCCGTAAAGTCCATTCGTCACCGGAAGCATGACAATCGACAGCAGGAAGACCAGATTGAGGAAGACTTCGCCGCGGCTGCCTTCCGGCGCGAAAGTGAGTCGCCGATGATGGCTGAGCCAGAACACGCCGGCCACGATGAAACTGATCATCAGCGCGATGACAGGTTGTGCGTAGGCACCGACAAGCTCCATCCAGGCCGGCGCTTTTGTGAACCTGCTGGCCTTCGGCAGATCGTAGGCGAGCAACGTCATCGCAACGCCGAAGATGGTGTTGCTCAACGCCTCCAATCGGCGCATTTCGAAAAGGCCGATCTGCTTCAAGCTCGCTCCCCCTCAAAGCCGCCGGACACGAGACCTGGACATGCTTTCAGCTGCTGGATTGTGGGACATGGATTGCCGGTGTGGGCAGGGTAAGAAGTCGCGACGCTTCGATGGTGATCATCAAAGCACGTTGGTCGCTGTAGGGACAGGCCGCCATGTCCGAGTTCGGTCATTCACGTCGATTTTGGCATGTCCGGGATATGTCCGCTTACGGGGTGATCGCGGAAGTACGGTCCTCCGTTCTTTGCCGGTTGAAGGCACCGGCTTAGACGTGCTTCGAGCGTCCAAACCGGAGCAATATCGGCGCGTCGCGACCTGATACGACGAACTCACAGCCAACTATCTGGCGTTCGTCAAACCCGTATCAATCCGAATTTGGCTACACTCAAATGAGTCCACGCCCTGGCACGCGATGTTATTCCATCTCCTGCTGGATGGTGCGGCTGAGCGCGAATAGCCGCTGGTCGATCAGCGTCGGCACCTCGCAGACGAAGGTGACGACGCGGCGCCGGTCGTCGAAGATGCGGGCTTCCCATAGCAGCTTGTTGTTGAGTTCGTCGATCTTCGCCTGATCGGGTGGCGATGCGCTCTGCAGCGACTGCAGCATGGCCGTGTCGGCGCGGACGCGATCGGCGGCTTCGCGCTGTTTGCGCGTGACGCGTTCGAGACCGGCCAGCACCGTCGCGCGCTGCGCGTTCAGACTGTCGAACAGCCCGGCGAAGACCAGTTTGCCTGACCTGGCCTTGTCCGGCGATCGCGAGAGAAAATCCGTGATCGCCTTCTGCGCTTCCTCAACGGGTACGCGCCGTGTCGCCAGACGTTCGACAAGCGCACTGACCTCCGCGTCGTCCTTCCAGGCGCTGGCGACATCATCGATCGACGGTCCGGCCCAGACGGCAGCCAGCGAGATTTCCGGCACCTTAGCCTGAACGCACGGCCAGTCGGGATAACGCGGATCGGCGGCCTGCGCCGTGCCCGACCAGATCAACAAGAGTGCTGTGATGATGCCGATCGGTCTGTTCATGTCTCGCCCCCGGCTGGTGCCCGGCGGGCAAGGCCGCGGCCGGGATCGTAAGCAATGATTGCACCGATCATGAATACGGCGGTACAGCCCGCGACAACGGCAAGGGAGACCCAGTTGACCTTGTCATAGAGCGCGAAGCGGATCAGTTCGACCGCATGGGTGAAGGGATTGAACAGGCAGAGATAATAGAGCATCGGGCTGCCCTCCTGCACGCGCCACAAAGGATAGAGTGCGGACGACGCAAAGAACATCGGGAAGATCACGAAGTTCATGACCCCCGCAAAATTCTCCAATTGCTTGATGCGCGACGAGATCAGCATGCCCAGCGATCCCAGCATCAATCCGGACAGGATCAGTGCCGGTAGAACAGTGAGATAGCCAATGAGCGGCGGAGCGATGTCCCAGAACCATGCGATCAGGAGAAACGCATAGACCTGCAGCAGGGAGACGACGGTCCCGGCCAGCAATTTGCAGACCAACAGGAACCAGCGCGGCAGCGGGCTGACCAGAAGCGTCCGCATGTTCCCCATCTCGCGGTCATAGACCATCGACAACGAGGACTGCATGCCATTGAACAGTTGGATCATCGCGATAAGGCCGGGCGCGATATAGACCTCGTAGAGAATATAGGTCTCGTAAGGCGGGATGATCGAGATACCAAGCACCTGCCGAAAGCCGGCGGCGAAAATGAACAGCCAGACCAGCGGACGCACCAGCGCCGAAACGAAACGTTCGCGCTGATGCAGGAAGCGCAACGCCTCGCGCCACAGGATGCCGTTGAGGCAGGTGACATAATTGCCGAAACCCAGCTTGCGACACTCATGCGTGACGAATGTCGTACTCACGATGACCTCCCGCCCCGATCGGCCGCCTCGGTCATGCCCCGGAAAGCCATGTCGAAATTGGGAGCGCCGGTTTCGCCCAGGATCTGCGTGACGGAACCGCGCGCGAGCACGTGACCGCCATGCAACACGACGAGATCGTCGCTGGCGGTGATCTCGTCAAACAGATGGGTTGCCCAGAGCACGCCGATGCCTTGTTCGGCGACCAGCATCCGGACATGTGCAAGAATATCGGCGCGCGCCTGCACGTCGAGGCCAACGGTCGCTTCGTCCAGCAACAGCAGCCGCGGCCGGTGCAGCAATGCGCGGGCAATCTCGAGACGTCGCATCTGTCCGCCGGAGAGATCGCGCACCCGACTGTTCACCCGGTCGGCAAGGCCGATGCGCGCGACCACCTCGTCGCCGCGCACGCGAGCCTCGCGCCGCGCGATGCCTTGCAGTGCCGCATGATAGAGCAGGTTCTGCATGACAGACAGATCGAGATCGAGCGTACGCGGCTGAAACACCACACCCAGCAGCCGCAAGGCATCGCTCGGCGCATCACAGATGTCGTGGCCGAATACGCTGATCCGTCCAGTTTGAATGCCGAACAGCCGGGTGATCAGCGCTATCAGCGTACTCTTGCCCGCGCCATTGAGGCCGAGCAGAGCCGTGAAACTCGCCGGTGCGACATTGAAGGAGACATCCGACAGCGCCTGCCGACGGCCATAGCAATGGCTGATGCCTGCGACCGACAGAGCGGGTGTGATCGCCGAAACGTCAATTGGCTCCGGCGCGTCGTGCGCGATCTGTTCAGGGCGGGATGTGTCGATTGTGGTCATGGCCGTGCCATGGCGACGCCCCAGGGCAATTCGCCAACCTGAATGGTCTTGATGACTTTCTGCGCCGCGACGTCGATGACCGAGACATCGTTGGAGACGCCATTGGTGACCAGCAGATATTTCTCATCGGGGGTAAACGCCATGTGCCAGACCCGCTGGCCCACCAGCAGATACTTGATCACCTTGTGGGTCGCCGCATCGACGATAGCGATCCGGTTGGCAGGGCCGAGCGCGATGAAAGCGGTTTTGGCATCCCGGGTCATGCCGATGCCAACCGGCTGAATGGCTTCGCGCCGCAGACCGGGAATATTGAACTCGATCTTGTCGGTCACGACCCGCTTGGCGGGATCGATCACGGACACCGTGCCGCCGATCTCGGACGACACCCACAGTTCCGAGCCGTCGCGCTTGAATTCGGCGAAGCGCGGGCGCGCGTCGACCAGGACATTGGCCACGATCTCGCGCGTCGCGGTGTCGATGAAATGCGCCATGTTGGTGGTTTCGGACGTGTTGATCAGGATCTTGCCATCGGGGCTGATCGCCATGCCTTCCGGCTCGACACCGACCTGCACGTCGCCCATGCGCACGCGTTTTTCGAGATCGATCACCGTCACCGTGTTGTCGTTCTCGTTGGCGACATAGAGAATCTTGCCCGCGGCATCCTGGGTAAAGAGCTCGGGATCCGGACCGGATGGCAGCGAGTCGACCACCTTCTGACTGGCGACGTCGATGATCTGGATGGTGTCGTCGTCACCGACCGCGACCAGTACCGATTTGCCATCGCGCGTCAGTTCGATGCCGCGCGGACGCTGACCGACCTTGATGGTCGCGGTGACGGTCCAGCTATCGGTGTCGATCACCGAGACAGTGTTACTCTTCTCGTTCGACACATAAGCGAGAAAGGCCGATGCAGGCACTGCCGTTGCAAGCCATGCCGCCGCTCCACATAGCCAGACACGACACAGCATCTTCGATCTGTTCATCATCATTGCAGCCTGCATTTGCTTTCCGGACGATCTATACCGAGCGTGTCGAGCTCCGAGACCTGATGCAGGAAGCCGTCCTGCGGCGAGACCGAGATCACCATGCGCCCGTCGACCAGCAGGATCGGCTGGCGTAGCTGCAGGTTCCAGTCGCGGATCGTGAGCCGCTGCCCCTTGAAGCCGGCGATGGAGAAATCGGGCGACTTCAGAAACGCCAGAATGGCCTTGCCGTCGCCCGAATTCGTGCGGGACGCGGCTTCGCCGATCATGCGGGTCGCGAGCCAGGCCTGCATGTCGCGCGCTGTCATGCGGCGCGCATTCAGTTTGGTGAAGCGGTTCTGGATCTGCACCGCGCCCCATTGATCCTGTGCAGCATGCCAACTAGTCGGCACCAGGCCCGCCGATCCCGCGACCGGCCGCGGATCCCAGGTGCGATACGGCAAATAGGAGGCAAAGACTTCGCTCTCGTCGGCGGCGATCATGACGTCATAGGCCGGTGCCTGTTGTGTGAAGACCGGGATCTGGCGCTGGATCAGTGTGACGCCGCTATCGGTACGCCGTGCGCCGCCAGTGTCCTCGAAGACACGTTCCTGCACGATCTTGGCGCCGAACCGGGCGGCGGCACGGCGATAGGCGTCGGCTTCAAGCCGATCGTCGTCATGCGAGCCGACCACGAGCAGCCAGCGTTTCCACTGCTTCCACACCAGATACTGAGCCAGTGCATCCGCCAGCATCGATCGCGTCGGCGCAATATGGATCACATTGGCCCGGCAGTCCGCCTCGCGCAGCCGATCGTCGGCAGCGCCCACATTGAACAGGATGCCGCCGCGGTCACGCACCGCGTCGGCCGCCTGCAGCAATGCATCGGGCGGCAGGTCGGCAATGATGAAGGTGCTGCGGCCAGCGAGATCGCGTGCGGCTCCGGCGACATCGTCGCCCTCCTTCACACGGACCTCGTCCAGCCCGAACTGCTGCTTCAGGAACCTGCCAGTGGTGTTGTTGTCCTCGATGGCGAGCCGCGCGCCGGCGATGCCATCGTTCTCGGACGGTAATTCGACCAGCGAAAGAGTTGCCTTGATGCCGACCTGACCGAGATAACCGATGCTGATCGTCAGCGGCTCGGCCGCCAGCGCAGACGACGTCACGGCGCAGAGACTGATCGCGCCGATCAACCACCGTATCATGTTCCCTCCGGATACTCCTTCCCGGCTTGGCGCCGGTGAAGGGTCTCGTGCTTGAAACATGAACCAATTATCGTAGCTTGCAACCTCGGATTCTGCCGACGCGTTGCATTTTAATGATGCGAGGTCCGCGATGAGAGCCCTATCGATCACCGTGCTGTTACTGATGATGACAGCGACGGCTCACGCCGCAGCGCCTAAAGTGGCGGTGTTCAATTTCGAATGGCTGGATACGAGCCTCGAAGGCGAGGTGAAGGGACGCCGCAGCGACGAGCAGGCAAGACTACTCCATGCTGCCGACCAGCTTCGCGAGGAGATGAAGCAATCCGGCCGTTTCGAGCTGCTGGACATGTCATCCCTCAATGTTGCGGCGCAAGGCCGGAACTTACAGGCATGCGGCGGCTGTGACGTACAACTCGCGCAGCAGATCGGTGCCGACCTCGTCATTACGGGGCTCGTACAGAAAGTCTCGAACCTGATCCTCAATATGAACATCACCTTGCGAAATGTTCACACCGGGCGGCTGGTCGCCACAATGAGCGCTGACCTGCGCGGCAACACCGACGAAAGCTGGTCGCGCGCGACGAGCTATCTGGTGCGCAACCGCCTGCTCGCTCCGAATTACGGCGCCCCGCAGCCCCAGTAACGCGAGCCGCAGCTCACCCCTTGAGCCGCGCCGCGTGCCAGCGCAGATGATCGGCCATGAAGGTCGAGATGAAATAGTAGCTGTGATCGTAGCCGGGCTGATGGCGCAGCGTCAGCGCAATGCCTGCCTTGTCGCAGGCGCTCTGCAGCAATTCAGGCCGCAATTGTTCGGTCAGAAAATTGTCGGCGTCGCCCTGATCGACCAGCAATTCGGGGAATCGCGCGCCGTCCTCGATCAGAGCAACCGCGTCGTGCTGTCGCCAGGCAGACTTGTCGTCGCCGAGATAACCGCCAAGCGCCTTGATCCCCCACGGCACCTGCGACGGCGCCACGATCGGAGCGAAAGCGCTGGCCGCGCGGTAGCGATCGGGATGACGCAGCGCAATGGTCAGCGCGCCATGCCCGCCCATGGAATGGCCGAGAATCGACTGACGACTGCCATCGATCGGGAATTGATCGGCCACAAGCTGTGGCAGCTCTTCGGTCACATAGCTCCACATGCGATAGTTGCGCGCATACGGCTCCTGGGTGGCATCGACATAGAAGCCGGCGCCGAGCCCGAAGTCATAGGCATTGTTGGCGTCACCGGGAACATCGGCACCGCGCGGGCTGGTGTCCGGCGCAATGAAGATCAACCCCAATTCGGCGCATGCGGCGCGAAACTCGCCCTTTTCGGTGACATTGGCGTGGGTGCAGGTGAGGCCCGAGAGATACCAGACCACGGGCAGCCTGGCGCCGTCCTGATGCGGCGGCACATAGACCGAGAATGTCATGTCAGTTCCGGTCTCGCGACTGGCGTGTTTGTAGACACCCTGTGTGCCGCCATATGATCGATTGAGCGAAACTGTCTGCATGGTCATGACTCTACAGGTTGGGTGCGGCAGCGATGCGACATCGCCGAAACAAGTGATGTCTGGTCAGGGACGCCCGGTCAGGCGATGCCACGCTCGATGGCGAAGCGCACCAGTTCGACTGAGCTGCGGACGCCGAGCTTCTGCCGCATGAGTGACGATGTATTGGCGACCGTCTTGTAGGAGGCGTGAACCATCCATGCAATCTCGGCGAGACTCTTGCCGGCACCGAGCAGTCGCAGGATCTCCATCTCGCGCGAATTCAGCTTCGACAGCGGGCTTTGCGTCAGTGCAGGTCCGGCAAAGGCAAGGCTTCGCGCCATCGCCGGTGGGAGATACACGCCGCCGCGCGCAACCTCATAGACGGCCTCCAGCAGATCGTGGGGGTCGCCGGTCTTGGAGACATAGCCCTTGGCGCCGCTCTCGATCGCGCGGGCCGCGAAGATCGGGTCGTCATTCATGCTGAACATGATGATGCGCATCGTGTCGTCGCGCAGCAGGATGCGCCGCGCCAGTTCATATCCGGACACTGTCGGTAGATTGATGTCGATGATGCAGATATCGGGGTCGCCGGTCAGGAAAACCTGCTCTCCACTGGAGGCATCGGAGGCTTCCAGCAGTTCGATCTCCGGATCGTCCGCGAACACAGCGCGGCAGCCCGATGTGACGATGGGGTGATCATCGACGATCAGAACGCGCATGGGTTAACCCCGTAAACTCTGTCGGCCAGAAACTCTGTCAGCAAGTCTCGACCTGCTCCTCGATTGCTGCGCTGCATCAGCCGCGCGCCTTTGGAGTGACATGATTGACAATCGAAGGTCGCCTCGATCCGATATGATCGCCGTCGAATTTCGCTGTCAAGTTTATAGTCGCGGCATGCAGGCGAGATGCGAGTGAAAGCATGGTCATGTGGCAGAATCTTTCGCTGCGCGCGCGGATCAATCTTCTGGTGGCGCTCGTGCTCGCTCTTGGCCTGGTCGCCAATGTCGTGCGGCTCGCGCTGGAAGCTGGCCCGCGCGTCCAGGCCGAGGACCAGAGCGTGATCCGGCTGACGCGTGAAGTCATCGAAAGTATCGGAACCGGCCTGAGCGAAGCGCAGGATCCGAATGCGCGGCTCGATAAAATTGTCGCCGATCTCAATCGATTGCGACATGTCAGTATTATCAGGCAAAGCGATGGGAACATGCCGTCCCCGAAGAGTGACGGCCGGGATCGGAGCGACGGTGCAGGTTCTCCGCCATCGTGGTTCGTGTCATTGATCCATCCCGAGCGGATATCGGAGTCGGCATCGGTGATGGTTGGCGAGAAGCGGCAGACGCTGCTGATCACCTCGCATCCCGATGACGAGATGCGGGAGATATGGGACGGCATCGTCACCCAGCTGACACTCAGTCTGATCGTTGCAATGGTGTTGTTCGTCGTCACGAGCCTGGTCGTCAGGCGGGCGCTGGCGCCGCTCGATGCATTGTCGCAGGCCATGGTCGATATCGAAGCGGGGAACTATCAGGCACGCGTCGCCCCCGCGGGCGCGCCGGAACTCGCCGCACTCTGCATTCGGCTCAATCATCTCGCTGCCACATTGGGCGATGTGCTCGAGGACCGGCGGCGTCTGGCGCAACGGGCCGTCTCGCTGCAGGATATCGAGCGCAAGGATATCGCACGCGAACTGCATGACGAGTTCGGGCCGTATCTGTTCGCCCTGCGCGCCCATGCGGGCGCAGTGATGCGCCTCGCCGATCACGATCCGTCGGGCACGGGTGCCTTGTCGAGGCATGGCACTGCCATTCTGGCGCAGGTCGATGTCTTGCAGCAGTTCAATCGCCGCATTCTCGAGCGATTGCGGCCAGTCGGGCTGACGGATCTCGGCTTGTCCGGTGCCGTTACGGTCTTGCTGCGTCTCTGGCGCGAATCCCATCCGGAGGTCATGATCGAGAGCCTGGTATCGCCGACGCTTGCTCCCCTTGGTGAGGTTGCCGAACTAACCGCCTATCGCGTCGTTCAGGAGGCACTCACCAATGTGTTTCGCCACGCGCAAGCCTCTGCCGTGAGCGTGGTGATCGAACCGGTGATGGGGGCGGCGGCGAAGCCTGACTATGACAATGTATTGGTCCGCGTGCGTGACAATGGCCGCGGCCTCGATCCTGATCGCAATGGCGGCTTTGGTCTGGTCGGCATGAGAGAGCGGGTCTGGGCCCTGGGCGGGACGCTCACGGTCAGATCTGACGTGGACGGCGTGACTGTCGAGGCTATCATTCCCGTGACGGAGCCGCTGCCAAATCCGCCTGTAACGCGCGATCGGGAATTTGTCCCGACTTTATCGGGAAAATAACTGAGACGGATTTCGACATTTGCAGATAGCGCAGCCTCTCACACTCGCTAGTATCACGCTACCGAACGGTGCCATCAGAGCGCCGACGCGGAATGGGGTGAAACAGATGCGCGTAAGAGTGCTGGTCGTGGCTTCGCTGTCGACGGGTTTTCTACCGGTTTCCGAAACGGCTTTTGCGCAAAGTCCACCTGGAGAGCCGCAGGTGCTGCCTCCGGTGGTGGTGTCCGCCCCCGCCACCGCCAGCAAACGCGGCCCCCGGCGTCAGACCACCCAGCGGGTCGCCGAGCGGCCGCGTACGGTCTACGTCTATCCGACCACACCGACGTCGCGTTCCGGCATCGACGTCGACAAGGTCACGGCGAGTATCAATTATGTCGATGCCCGCGCGATCGAACGTGCCAATTCCCTGAACGTCACGGATGCGCTGCAGCAGCAAGTGCCCGGCATTCTGATCAACGAAGTCGCGGGCAATCCCTTCCAGCCCGACCTGCAATTTCGCGGTTTCGTGGCGTCGCCGGTGGCCGGTACGCCGCAGGGGCTCGCGGTCTACCAGAATGGCGTGCGTATCAACGAGGCCTTCGGCGACACCGTCAATTGGGACCTGATCCCGACCGCGGCAATCCGATCGGTCACCGTGGTCACCAACAATCCCGCGTTCGGCCTCAACGCGCTGGGCGGCGCGGTCAACATCCAGATGAAGGACGGCTTCAACTATCAGGGAGCCGAGCTCAGCACGATGGGCGGCTCGTTCGGCCGCATCCAGGGCTCGGCGCAATGGGGCAAGCAGGTCGAGGGCTTCGCCGTTTATGGCGCGCTCGAAGGCCTGCATGACAAGGGCTTTCGCAACTTCGCGACGTCGGACGTCCGACGCTTCTACGGCGATGTCGGCTATCGCAGCGACAGCAGCGAGCTTCACCTCAATATGGGCGTCGCCAACAACAAGTTTGGCGCCTCGGCGACCGTTCCGGTCGAACTGCTGCAGCAGAATTATGGCGCCACCTATACGACACCGCAAACCTCGAATAACCGCGTCGGCTATCTCAATTTCACTGGCAAGGTCGAGGCGACGCCGACCTGGACGGTGGAGGCGGCGGCGCATCTTCGCTTCTTCCGGAACAAGACCCAGGATGGCAATCCAACCGGCACCCAGCCCTGCGAAGATCCGACCCTCTTGTGCTTCGGCGATGACGACACGCCGGCCAACGGCCTGAACGGCGCACAAATCGCCAATCCCTTCGCGCCCGGCGCGGTTCTTGGCGAGAATGACCGCACCTCGACGCGCTCGACCACGGTGGGCGGCTCCCTGCAGGCGACCAATACCGATCAGCTGTTCGGCCATAACAACCGCTTTGTCGTCGGCGCCAGCTATTCGTCCAGCGCCAGTCACTTCACGGCCAGCGCCGAACTCGGCACCATCGGCCCGGATTACATCGTCACCGGCAGCGGGATTTCCCTCGGTCAGTCCGGCGACCCGATCGCGATCGGCCCGGTGTCGTTGCGGACCACCAATCGCTATGGCGGCATTTACGCGCTCGACACGTTCGATGTGACCAATGCCTTTTCGATCACCGGCGGCGGTCGCTTCAACACGGCGCAGATCGTGCTCGAGGATCAGATCGGCACCGCGCTCAACGGTGACCACACTTTCAATCGCTTCAATCCGATCATCGGCGGTACCTACAAGATCACGCCTGAGCTGACGGCCTATGCCGGCTATTCGGAAGCCAACCGCGCGCCGACCCCGCTGGAACTCGGCTGCGCCGACCCTGCCAATCCCTGCATCGTCGGTGCCTTCCTGATCTCCGATCCGCCGCTCAAGCAGGTGGTTTCGCATACGATCGAAGCTGGTCTGCGCGGCACGAAGGAGCTGAATGTCGGCACGCTTGGCTGGAAGCTCGGCGCCTTCCGCGCCACCAACACCGATGACATTCTCGCAATCCCGAGCCCGGTGCTGCAAGGCTATGGCTATTTTCAGAATGTCGGCTCGACGCGCCGGCAGGGTATCGAGGCGGAGGTCACGCTGCGTGCACCGACCCTGCAGCTCTATGCGAGCTATGCCTTCGTCGATGCGCGCTTCCTCGATCCGCTCGCGATCGGATCAAACAGCCCGTTCAAGGATGACGACGGCAACGTCCAGATCCTGCCCGGCAACCAGATTCCGGCGATCCCGCGTCACCGCGTCAAGGCCGGGTTCGACTATGCACTGACCGACGCTTTCAAGGTCGGGGCTGATGCGCTGTTCGTCAGCAGCCAGTATTTCGTCGGCGACGATTCCAACCAGGCGCCGAAACTTGAAGCCTATACCGTCTTCAATGCCCACGCGTCGTATCAGATCGACAAATCCGTGCAGGTCTTCGCCCGCGTCGACAACATCCTCGACCGACGCTATTCGACCTACGGGACTTTCTTCGAGACCGACTCGGTGCCGAATTTTGCCAATGGCGGCGCCCAGTTCACGGACGCACGTTCGGTCAGCCCGGCGCGGCCGCGTGCCTTCTATGCCGGTGTGAAGGTCAGGTTCTGACGGGCGTGGGCGATCAGGTCCGCGTCCAGTAGCGATAGCCGAGCCACCCGAGCAGGAGTGCGCTGGCGAGCCACAACACGATGATGGCGATCATGCCCGATCTGCTGGTCGGGCGTTCTGCAGCTTCGCGCGCCTTGATCCGGTACTCGGCCATCACCTCGCCCGGGACCAGCGCCACCACGAGCCAGACACCCAGCGGCACGATGATCAGGTCGTCGAGATAGCCAAGGACCGGCACGAAATCCGGAATGAGATCGATCGGCGACAGCGCATAGGCGGCGACAGCGATCGCGAGAACTTTCGCAAACCACGGCACCCGCGGATCGCGCGCGGCGAGATAGACGGCATGCGTGTCCGTCTTGATGTGTCGTGCCCAGCTTTTGATCCGCGTCAACATGAATGCCTCGTATCGCACAAGTCAGCTTCAGAATAGCCATTGATATTGCAGCAGAAGTTGGCGGATCTCGCCTCCCCTTGCGAAGGGTCGAATCTTCCCGCCCTAGCCACAGCGGGCCCCGGATGCGCCCTTTGGCGTGTTGAGGAGCCGCCCGTTTCGTGGGAAGACGGCGGAAAGCTGAAAAAGTGTACCCAAAGAATTTCTGGGAGCGAGATGCCATGACCTACCGAGCACCGATCAACGACATGCTGCTGGCCCTGAATCACGGCGCCGGCCTGCAGGCGGCCCTGAAAGCCGGCCATTACGGCGATTTCGACGCCGATATGACCGCTGCCGTGCTCGAAGAGGCCGGCCGCTTTGCCAGTGACGTTCTGGCGCCGCTCAATACCGTGGGCGACAAGAACGGTATCAAGCTCGCGGATAATAAAGTCACCACCGCCCCCGGCTGGCCCGATGCCTATGCGCGCTGGACTGCCGCCGGCTGGAACGGCGTCTCTGGCCCCGAAGCTTTCGGCGGCCAGGGCCTGCCGCTGGCGATCAATGCCGCCTGCACCGAAATCTGGAGCGCGTCGAACATCGCCTTCGGCCTTTGCCCGCTGCTGACACTGTCGGCCATCGAGGCGCTCGACGCCCATGGCAGCGACGAGCTGAAAAAGATCTATCTGGAAAAGCTGGTCACCGGCGAATGGACCGGCACCATGCAGCTCACCGAGCCGCAGGCCGGCTCCGATGTCGGCGCGCTGCGCTCGCGTGCCGAGCGTCAGGCCGATGGCAGCTATCGCATCTCCGGCACCAAGATCTTCATCACCTATGGCGATCACGACATGACCGACAACATCGTGCATTTCGTGCTTGCGCGATTGCCCGATGCCCCCGCCGGTACCAAGGGCATCTCGCTATTCCTGATCCCGAAATTTCTCGTCAATGCCGATGGCTCGCTCGGTGAACGCAACGACATCCATGCCTCCGGCGTCGAGCACAAGCTCGGCATGCACGCCTCCCCCACCTGCACCATGACCATGGGCGACAAGGGCGGCGCGGTTGGCTACCTCATCGGCGAGGAAAATCGCGGCATGCTCTGCATGTTCACGATGATGAACCAGGCCCGGCTCGGCGTCGGGCTTGAAGGCGTCGGCATTGCCGACCGCGCCTATCAGCAGGCACTGGCCTTCGCGCAGGAGCGTAAACAAGGCCGCGGCATCGGCAGCAAGACTGCGGGCATGGACCCGATCATCGTGCATCCCGACGTCAAGCGCATGCTGATGCAGATGCGCTCGCTCACCGCCGCCGCGCGGACCATCTGCTACGCCACCGCCGTGGCGCTCGACATCGCCGCACGTTCGCCCGACGCCAAGGTGCGCACCGAAGCGGCCGCGCGCGGCGCATTGCTGACACCGATTGCCAAGGCCTTCTCCACCGATATTGGCAATGAAGTGACGTCACTGGGCGTGCAGATCCATGGCGGTATGGGCTTCATCGAGGAGACCGGCGCTGCGCAGCACTACCGCGATGCGCGCATCACCGCGATCTATGAAGGCACCAACGGTATCCAGTCGATCGATCTCGTCACGCGCAAACTCGCGGCATCGGGCGGCGAATCCGTATGGGCACTGCTGGACGAACTCGGAGGCATCGTGTCGCGCGTCGAGGCCTCCAACGATCCCGCCTTCGGCACCACCGGCGCAAAACTCCGCGACGCGCTCGGCTCGCTGGAGCGTTCGAGCAAGTGGCTGCTGGAGAAGCTGGCCTCGGCGCCGAACGACGCACTGTCCGGCGCCACGCCCTATCTGCGGCTGTTCGGCTCCGCGCTCGGCGGATGCATGCTGGCCAACGAAGCCCTTGCCGCACGCGATGGCGACGGCGACGCTGCACGCTATGTGACAGTTGCGCGGTTCTTCGCCGAGAATGTTGCGGTGCAGGCTGGTTCGCTTGAACGCACCGTGATGGACTCCAGTGAATCCGTGATGTCGGCCGATGCTGTTTTGCTGGCATAAACCATCGCCCACCATATCGGCCGCAGCGGATTGATGTAATATCCGGCAGAGGAAACGCGGCAGCCGCGCTTTTTGCGGGGCGCTATGGGCTATGCCAGGGAATTGACATGACCGAACATCTGATCGTGACCGACGACGAGGCCACGCGCGTGATCACGCTGCGCCGGCCGGAAAAGAAGAACGCGCTGACGCAGGACATGTATCACGCCATGTCGGACGCGATCGACACCGCGCAGAACAATCCCGATATCCGCTGCATGATCATCACCGGCGGCTCCGGCGCCTTCACCGCGGGCAACGACCTGCAGGATTTTCTGAAGGACAGCGCCGAAAAGGCCGAGTCCCCACGCGCGTCGAACGCCGTGAAGTTTCTGTATTCGCTGGCGCAGAACACCAAGCCGATCATCGCCGCGGTGGATGGCATTGCCATCGGCATCGGCACGACCATGCTGTTCCACTGCGACTATGTGCTGGCCTCGACCACCGCAACCTTCTCAACGCCGTTCATTCATCTCGGCCTGGTGCCGGAAGCCGCCTCCAGCCTGCTGTTCCCGCGCACCATGGGTCATCAGCGGGCCTTCGCCGCGCTGGTGATGGGCCGCACGATGACGGCGGAAGATGGCCAGGCCGCTGGTTTCATCAACGAAATCGTGCCGCCCGGTCACACCGAAGTCGAGGCGCGCAAGGTCGCCCGCGAGATCTGCGCACTGCCGGTGGAAGCCGTGGCAATCTCGCGCCGGCTGCTGAAGCTCCCGCCCGAGGATCTCACGCGGCGCATCGATCAGGAGAGCCATCTGTTCGGCGAGCGCATGAAGTCGCAGGAAGCGAGCGCGGCGTTCAAGGCATTCTTCGCGCGCAAGAAGGGGTAATCTAACCTCTCCCCGTGTTTTACGGGGAGAGGTCGCCGCGTCTTCGCGGCGGGTGAGGGGCATGGCACCATGCCAGCATCGATGGAGATCTAGCGGATCACATCGCTGTCGCACTGAGACGCCAAAGTCCTCAATCATCGACACAAGATGCTCAAAATCATGCGACCCGATAGCTCTCCCGAATGGCAATGCCCTTGCGCCGCCCCTCACCCGGATCGCAAGAGCGATCCGACCTCTCCCCGTAAAGCACGGGGAGAGGTTAAGAATGCAGCGCTCGCTGCGTGCACTGTTCTAGCTGGCGCACTATTATGTGCAGCACCGGCCGCCCACGCCCAGACACCCCCCACCCCCGTCGACGTCACCGTCCTTGCCATCAACGACTTCCACGGCAATCTGCGCCCTGCCCCCGGCGGTATCAGTATCGACGATCCCGCCGACAGGACGAAGAAGATCACCGTGCCCGCCGGCGGCGCCGAGCATATGGCGACGCTGGTCAAGCAGCTCCGCGCCGGCAAAGCGAACAGCGTATTCGTGGCCGCGGGCGACCTGATCGGCGCCAGCCCATTTCTCTCCGCGCTGTTTCATGACGAACCGACCATCGAGGCACTGTCGATGATGGGCCTTGAGATCGCCTCGGTCGGCAATCACGAATTCGACGAAGGGCGCGAGGAGCTGCTGCGCATGCAGAACGGTGGCTGCCATCCCGTCGATGGCTGCCAAGGCCCGCATCCCTTTGCCGGCGCGACGTTCAACTATCTCGCCGCCTCGACCATCGATACCAAGACCGGCCAGTCGCTGCTGCCGTCCTATCAGATCAAGACATTCGACGGCATTCCCGTCGCCTTCATCGGCCTGACGCTGAAAGGCACGCCCGGCCTCGTGGCGCCGCCCGGCATTGCCGGTCTCGAATTCAGGGATGAAGCGGACACCGTCAACGCGCTGGTGCCCGAACTGAAGGCAAAGGGCGTTGAAGCCATCGTGGTGCTGATCCATGAAGGCGGCTTCCCCACCGGCGACTACAATGAATGTCCGGGTATTTCCGGACCGATCGTCGATATTGTGAAGAAGTTCGATAAGGCGGTCGACGTCGTCGTCAGCGGTCACACCCACCGCGCCTATACTTGCCAGATCGACGGACGACTCGTCACGTCGGGCGACAAATACGGCACGCTGGTTACCACCATCGATCTCAAGCTCGATCGCACGACGCAGGACGTCATCAGCGCCAAGGCCGACAACGTCATCGTGCGCACGGCAACCTATCCCGCAGATCCCGCCCAGACGGCCTTGCTTGCCGCCTACGACAAGGTTGCCGCGCCGATCGCCAGCCGTCCTGCGGGGTCGATCACCGCAACGCTGTCACGCATGCCCGACATGACGACCGGCGAAAGCCCGCTTGGCAATATCATAGCCGACGCACATCTTGCGGCGACATCCGCGAGCACTCTCGGCGGCGCCGTGATCGCCTTCACCAATCCCGGCGGCATCCGCGCCGATATCGTGAAATCGTCGGATGGCACCGTCACCTATGGCGACGTCTTCGCGGCGCAGCCGTTCCGCAATCAGCTGGTGACGCTGACGCTCACAGGTGCGCAGATCAAGGCGATGCTTGAACAGCAATGGAACACGCCGAGTCGGCCGCGCATCCTGCAGGTATCGAAAGGCTTCAGCTACGCCTGGAATAACAGTGCAGCCGCCGGCCAGCGCGTTCCACCCGAGCGGATGATGCTGGACGGCAAGGTGATCGATCCCGCGGCCAACTATCGCGTCACCGTGAACGGCTTTCTCGCCGTCGGCGGCGATGGCTTCACGGTGCTGAAGGAAGGCAAGGAGCCGCTGGTCGGCGTCTATGATGTCGATGCGCTGAACGCCTACATGAAGGCCAACAGCCCGGTGTCGCCGATGCCGCTGGGGCGAATTGCGCGGGTGGATTAGCGGAACGACTGTCTGCCCCAGGCTGTCATTCCGGAATCATCATGGCTCGTCATTCTCCGGCCCCGGAATCTCGATCCAAGCTCGTCATTCCGGGGCGTGCGTCGCCGGCGAAGCCGGCAGAGCGCGAACCCGGAATCCCGGTGTGTTTGGCACGATCAGAGAGTCCCATGTCGAGATTCCGGGTTCGCGTTCGGCGAGAGCCGCCCGCGACCCGGAATGACGAGTGTGAGATAGACCCGCGCGGAACGCACCAAAACATTTATTCCTAAATCCCGTTGACAGCATCTCTATCAGGTTTATATTCCCCATCGTCCTGCCCCACCGAGAGGGGCGATCGCGATCGTCACGTTCGCGGGGTGGGATGCGGTGGACGCCGGAGATGCGGCGTCACGCGGTTCATGGGTGACGTCTGTCTTCGGGCAGGACGGATCTGCGCCAGCACTGCCACTGGCAAGGAGACGGCCGACCTTGGGATGGACAGAGCCCTGGACAGTGTGACGGACGACCAAATCGAAACGCGTTCGGCCAAGTGCTTTGCGGCTACCCTGTCCCTCCGCCCTGGGACATTAATTTTGGTGATGGGACCGTTCGCCATGGCAGATGTGCAAGCAACCGAAAAAACACCGCAGGCGGAACGCCGGGCACTTGCTCGGCGCCTCCGAAAGTCCTGATGCACTCTCAATTGCGGAAGACCGCATCGCATCAGGCCCAAGGGTGCAACGGGCACCCGGCGTTCCGCACGCCCTCTCACAAGAGGGTGGGAATGCAAGAGACGACGGCGCCCCCGCGCCGCAAACAATGGGGGCGATGACGCATGTCTGGAGCGCAGTGGCTGTTTGAAATTTGAATCTGCGATGGAGGCACCGCACCCACAGGTGTCATCCCCGGGCTTGACCCGGGGATCCAGCTTGGCCCGCCCACCGTCGCACAAGACAAGGTGGATGGCCGGGTCAAACCCGGCCATGACGTGGGGAGAGGCCTGGGAATATTGCGAAGCTCGCTTCGCGCTGTCCGGCCATGACGATCATGAAATTGAACGGCCTTCACCTTCTACGCCACGTTCCTCCGGTCGATCTCGCTATGGACATCGAACGGCTCCGGCCGGCCCACCGCATAGCCCTGCGCAAAGTCCACGCCGATCTCCGTGAGCGCCGTGATGATCTCGTCGCTCTCGACAAATTCCGCCACCGTCCGCTTGCCCATGATCTTGCCGATATGGCTGATCATCTCGACCATGGCGCGGTCGATCGGATCGGTGAGCATGTCCTTGACGAAGGAGCCATCGATCTTGAGATAGTCCACAGGCAGGTGCTTGAGATAGGCGAAGGACGACATGCCGCTGCCAAAATCGTCCAGCGAGAAGCGGCAACCGATCTGCTGCAGCACCTGGATGAATTTATTGGCGTCGGCGAGATTGGCGATGGCGCTTGTCTCGGTGATCTCGAAGCAGATGATGGTCGGCGGTATCCGATAGATGCGGAACTGCTCGCGGACATAGTCCAGAAAGCTTTCATCCTTGAATGTCGCGCCGGACAGGTTGATGGCGCAGGTCGAGACCGGCGTCGCACCTTCGACCAATCGCGCGGCGAGAATGATGAACGCATTCCTGACCACCCAGCGATCGATCAGCGTCATCAAACCATAACGTTCCGCCGCGGGAATGAAATGGCCGGGCGCAACCAGTTGCCCCGCCTCGTCGCGCAGCCGCAACAACAGTTCGACATGCAGAGTGCCATCCTCGCGCTCGCTGAGCGGAATGATCTTCTGGGCATAGAGACAGAAGCGATCCTGTTCCAGCGCATCGTGAATGCGCTGTACCCAGTTCATTTCGCCGAACCGCTGCAGCAATTCGGAATCGCTGGGCTGATGCAGTGTAACGCGATTGCGGCCTTTCTCCTTGGCCATGTAACAAGCTGCATCGGCCGCGCGCAGCGCTTCTTCCAGTGTCACCTCGGGCTGCGCGATACAGACGAGGCCGATACTGACGGTGACGTTGAACGAACGTCCGTTCCAGACGAAGTTCAGCTCCTCCACTGTCCGCCGCAATCGCTCGGCGGTCGCCGCTGCACGATCCGGCTCGCAGCGCTCCAGCAGCACGGCGAATTCATCGCCGCCAAGGCGGGCCAGCAGATTGTCCGGGCGTAGATGTTTTTTCAGTATGCCCGAGACCTGCCGCAGCAGATGATCGCCGGCAGCATGGCCGCAGGTGTCGTTGACGATCTTGAATTGATCGAGATCGAGGAACATCAGTGCATGCGGCCGCGCATCGGCGTCGATCCGCGGCAATGCGTATTGGACCCGACGCTCGAATTCGCGGCGGTTCGCCAGCCCCGTCAGTGCATCATGCGAAGCCTGGAACGCGAGACGTGAGATGTATTTCTGCTCACGCTCCTTCTCGATCTTCAGCGCCGTCTCGAAGCGCTGACGCTGGATCAGCAGATTACGTGTCCGCCAGATGCCGAGCAGGATCAACAGCGCCGCGGTGAACACATTGGCGACCAGCAGAATGCCTTGAATGGCGCGGGAGCCGATGCCGAGACGCCGGGAGAACTCCACTGCCAGCGGCGAGGTCTGTTCATTGATCTGGTCGATCTGCGCCTTCAGGGCTGCGAGGCGCATCGATCCCACCTTGCCATCGGTGACGCTGGCGTGAATGGCGTCGGCCGTATCCACCAAATTCTGGATCACGGGATCGGTGGCGTGCCAGGTCTCGATGGCTCGGGCGAGATAGACGACCTTGCTGAAATTGCGAAACAGCCAGATCATGCCGGGGATGTCTGCGGCATCGTTGCCGCCTTGCAGGAATCCGTCATAGGCAGCCCGCAGATCCGGCACCGGCTGTTCGAGCGCGCGGCGCGCGATGAGATCTCCGAGCGGCACGGCGATGCTCGCCTGATAGAGACGATAATATTTGTCGTCGCCGGTCTCGGCATAGAGGCTGAGCGAATGCACCGCCTCCATCTGCCCCTTCGACCATCGGCTTTCGCCGGTGACATAGGCGCGGACCGACGACAGAATGTGGATGCTGGTGCCGGCGAGAAATGCCTGCAGCAAGACGATGGCAACGAACGGCCACACCGAACGCAAGAGATGGGGTACGCGCCTTGGATATTTCGATTCACTCATCGCGTACGAACACCCCAGACGCGAGCACAACTGCGGAGTCCGACGATGGAATATGCGCACCTTCTCCGCAGAATGCCGCGGCCTCCACCGATAGCAGCCGCGACTTAACGCGCGTTTCAATTCCGCGGCGTCAGGCGGTGTCGATGAAATGACATGAATCGAATGTGAAGAAAGCGATCCATAATTCTGATCGGTAGCTTTGTTAGGGGACGACCGCACCAACGATGCCCCCCTATCGGAACCTGACCTGACCGGCTAGGTTATCGTCTCATCATACCAGCGCACCCTGCGCTTGCGGACCATTTGCATGACGACACTTCTTCTGAGCCATCCGGCCTCGCTCGATCACCTCACCCCGCCCGGCCATCCTGAACGCCCCGACCGTATGCGCGCGGTGGCGCAGGCACTCAGCGAAGACCGCTTTAACGCGCTGGTGCGGGGCGACGCGCCGGAGGGCAATCTCGACGTCGTCAGCCTCTGTCATGACAATCATTACATCGATGAATTGCGCCATGTCGCGCCGAGCAGCGGCCTCGTCTATCTCGACGGCGACACGTCGATGTCCCCCGGCACCTGGGAAGCGGTGATGCGCGGCGTCGGCGGCGCAATCGCGGCGACCGACGCGGTGATGAAAGGCGAGCACAGCAATGCCTTCGTCGCGACGCGCCCGCCCGGCCATCATGCCGAGCACAACAAGCCGATGGGCTTCTGCTTCTTCGATCAGGCCGCGATTGCAGCGCGGTATGCGCAGCGCACCTACGGCATTACCCGCGCGGCCGTCGTGGATTTCGACGTCCACCATGGCAATGGCACGCAGGACATTTTCTGGGCCGACCCCACAGTGATGTATTGCTCGACACATCAGATGCCGCTGTTTCCCGGTACCGGTGCATCGCAGGAGCGCGGCGAGCACGACACGGTCGTCAATGCACCGCTGCATGATGGCGACGGCAGTGCAAAATTCCGCTCTGCCTTCGACAATCTCATCCTGCCGCAACTGCAGAAATTCGCACCGGAACTGCTGATCATCTCCGCAGGCTTCGATGCGCATCGCCGCGATCCGCTCGCGTCGCTCAATCTCGACGCCGAGGATTTCGGCTGGGTGACGCGCAAGCTGATGGATCTCGCCGACAGCACCGCCGGTGGCCGCATTGTCTCGGTACTCGAGGGTGGTTATGATCTGCAGGGCTTGAAAGAATCGGCTGCGGCCCATGTTTCTGCGCTGATGGGGGCATCGCGCTGAAGGGGCGCAGGTCGCAAAACGTACCCGCCACAATACGCCCTCAAACATATCTTTGACTCCGTCCTTCCAAAATGCGCACACGGGAAACCGAATGGCCGAGAACACCCATGCTGACGTCAAGAAGCTGACGTTTGAGACCGCGATCGAAGAACTGGAATCGATCGTGAAGCGCCTCGAAGACGGCAAGGTGCCGCTGGAAGAGTCGGTCGCCATCTATGAGCGCGGCGAGGCGCTGAAGCGGCGCTGCGATGAATTGCTGCGTCAGGCCGAAGCCCGCGTGGACAAGATCACCACGGATTCCACCGGCAAAGCGGTCGGCACCGAGCCGCTGGACGTCCAGTAGGAAATCGCGCGGGCTGAGACCTCGCACCACCCCGCGGCCGAATTAGCGCTTGGCGCATGGCGCGGCCTGTTTATAGTCCGCCGTCAGTCCGGGGAACCAGCGTGCGCGTCCAGCACCGTCATGTCATCTATGTGCAGGGATACGATCCGCGGGGCCTCTCGCAGTATTACCGCATGTTTCGGACCGAACTGCGCAAGTTCGGTCGGCTCTACGGCCTGACCACCTCGGTCAGCCGGCCGAAAGGTCATACGGACGGCGAATTCGCGCATGAATCCGCCTCCTGGCGCATCGAAACCTCCGGCGACGGCTGGCAGACCACAACCGATTACGACTTCCTGCGCTGGGAAGACATGATCCAGCGTGATCTGGCCGTGCCTATCTGGCGCACGCTGATCCACGCCATCGCCATCTATTGGGGCCTTGTCTTCTCCGGCACGATGGGCCGGTTCTGGAAGGCGCATTGGCGCTTCGCCACCTTCATCAGCTGGCCCCACGTCCTACTGCTCAACGGAGCGATCTGGTCGGCGGGCATCGCCTGGCTGTTCGCGCTAGGGCTGCAGGCGCTTGGAATACACGGATTTCTGGTGGGCTGCGGCGCTGTGGCGGTGTTCGTGGCGGTGCTCGGCTCGCTGCTGAAATACACCGAAAAGCACACTTATCTGCTCTATCTGATGGCCGACACGATCTTCACCTGGCAGTTTTCCCACGGCAACCGGCCGGACTGGGACGCCCGGATCGACCGCTTCGCCCAGCATCTGGTCCAGGTCGCCAAGTCTACCAAAGCGCAGGAAATCGTGCTGGTCGGTCACAGCTCCGGCTCGTTCCTTGGCTCCGAAATCCTCGCCCGCGCGCTGAAGCTCGATCCGGAACTCGGCAGCCACGGCCCTCGTGTCGTGCTGCTGACGCTCGGCGGCAATATGCCGATCGTCGGCTTCCATAGAGTCGCGCAAGGCTTTCGCGACAATTTGCGGCTGCTGGCCGTGGAGCCTTCCATCGACTGGATCGACTGCCAATCCCGCAAGGACGTGATGAACTTCTTTCCGTTCGATCCCATCGCCGGTCACGGGATCGACGCCGGCCCGGCCCGGCGGAATCCAACCATCGTCCCCGTCCGGTTCCGCGAAATCATCCGCCCGGAACATTACAACCGGTTCCGCTGGAAGTTCTTCCGGGTGCACTTCCAGTTCGTCATGGCCAATGAGCGGCCGCATGCCTACGATTTCTTCATGATCGTTTGCGGGCCTGTGCCTCTCAGGGGGCGTGTCAGTCAGCCGGCTACAACTTTGGCGTTGGTCGATGGCCCCCCCACTACCCGCGAAAACGCATGGAAAAAGCTCGATTTGGGCGTGAAGAGCCCTCCCCACACGGGTTCCCATGAGACGGAACCGGTCGCCCGGCGCATCGGCTAGGCACACCGCGCGAATGTCCATAGCGCCTTTGTGCTGCCACCCCCGCGGGCACGGCGGTTGGCTTTGGCCATCGCTTTGGTGTAAAGGGACTAGGACTATGCGCTGACGAGCAGGCTGAAACGCCGGCCGTTAACGTAGATAAGCGCTTCATTCATCTGGCAAAAATGATCAGATGAAGTCGCCGCCAAGCATGTTAGATATCACACTGAAAAATCGAAGCCCATTATAAGGCCTCGAAACAGGCTTCCCGGTTCTGGAGGCTGCGGTTGTCCGGTGGGCGCGCGGAAACGCGACGGCCCCGAAGCCAGACGCAGTCCCGGACATGTAAAATTGGAATAGTGCCGTGACCGATTTTAGTAAGACACCGTTGCTCGATACCATCAAGACTCCGGAAGATCTCCGGAAGCTGAAGATCGAGCGGGTTCGTCAGGTTGCCGACGAGCTTCGTCAGGAAACCATCGATGCGGTGTCCGTCACCGGCGGCCACTTCGGCGCCGGCCTCGGCGTTGTCGAACTGACCACCGCCCTCCACTACGTCTTCGATACGCCGCGCGACCGCATCATCTGGGATGTCGGCCATCAGGCCTATCCGCACAAGATCCTCACCGGTCGCCGCGACCGTATCCGTACGCTCCGCACCGCCGGTGGTCTGTCCGGCTTCACCAAGCGCAGCGAGAGCGAATACGATCCGTTCGGCGCCGCGCATTCTTCGACCTCGATCTCCGCCGGCCTCGGCATGGCGGTCGCCCGCGACCTCTCCGGCGGCAAGAACAACGTTATCGCCGTGATCGGTGACGGTTCGATGTCGGCCGGCATGGCTTATGAAGCCATGAACAACGCAGGCGCGATGAATTCCCGCCTCATCGTCATCCTCAACGACAACGACATGTCGATCGCGCCGCCGGTCGGCGCCATGTCGGCCTATCTGTCGCGCATGTATTCGGGCAAGACCTATCGCTCGCTGCGCGATGCTGCCAAGCAGCTCGGCAAACATCTGCCGAAACTGATCGCTGACCGTGCCGAGCGCGTCGAAGAATATTCGCGCGGCTTCATGGTCAACGGCGGCACGCTGTTTGAAGAGCTCGGCTTTTACTATGTCGGCCCGATCGACGGCCACAACCTCGATCACCTGCTGCCCGTGCTGCAGAATGTCCGCGACATGGAGACCGGCCCGATCCTTCTTCACGTCGTGACCCAGAAGGGCAAGGGCTACGGTCCGGCCGAAGCCGCCGCTGACAAATATCATGCGGTCGTCAAATTCGACGTCGCCACCGGCACCCAGTCGAAGTCCAAGCCCAACGCCCCGGCCTATCAGAACGTGTTCGGCCAGAGCCTCGTCAAGGAAGCCGAGAAGGACGACAAGATCGTCGCCATCACCGCGGCCATGCCGTCGGGTACAGGCGTCGACATCTTCAACAAGGCGTTCCCGAACCGCACCTTCGACGTCGGCATCGCCGAGCAGCATGCGGTGACCTTTGCGGCTGGCCTCGCCACCGAAGGCTACAAGCCGTTCTGCGCGATCTACTCGACCTTCCTGCAGCGCGGCTACGACCAGATTGTCCACGACGTGGCGATCCAGAACCTGCCCGTGCGCTTCGCCATCGACCGCGCCGGACTGGTCGGTGCGGATGGTGCGACCCATGCGGGCTCATTCGACAATGCCTATCTCGGCTGCCTGCCGAACATGGTCATCATGGCCGCCTCCGACGAAGCCGAACTGGTGCACATGGTCGCGACCCAGGTCGCCATCAACGATTCACCGAGCGCCCTGCGCTACCCCCGCGGCGAAGGCCGCGGCGTCGAGATGCCTGAAGTCGGCATCCCCCTGGAAATCGGCAAGGGCCGCATCGTCCGCGAAGGCAGCAAGGTTGCTCTTCTGTCGTTCGGCACGCGCCTTGCCGAATGTGAGAAGGCCGCCGACGAACTCGCCGCCCACGGCCTGTCGACCACGATTGCCGACGCGCGCTTCATGAAGCCGCTCGACACTGACATGATCCTCAAGCTCGCCCGCGATCATGAGATCCTTCTGACCGTCGAAGAAGGTTCGATTGGTGGATTCGGCTCGCATGTGATGCAGCTGCTCGCCGACAACGGCATGCTCGACGGCGGTCTGCGCATGCGTTCGCTGGTGCTGCCCGACATGTTCCAGGATCACGACACGCCGGCAGCGATGTATGCCCAAGCGGGTCTGGACTCCAAGGGGATCGTCAAGAAGGTGTTCGAGACCCTCGGCAAGGATTTCAAGGCCGAGACCGTCAAGCTCGCTTGATCTGAACGCGACATCGCGTTTGCAATTGCGAAGAGAATACAACGAGGCAATTCGGCAGGAACCGCCGGATTGCCTCGTTCTCGTCTGAATTGGCTCGTCAATGTCGGCGCGGCTCACCATGAGACGGGGACCATATGAATATCTATCTCGCAGGCCCCGACGTGTTCCTGCCCAATGCCGCCGAGATCGGCCGGCAGAAGGTTGCGCTCTGCAAGCGCTACGGCGCACACGGGTTCTTCCCGCTCGATAACGCCATCGACATCAATGCCGGCGACGCCTCACGCCAGATATTTCATGGCAACGAAGCGATGATGAACCACTGCGACATTATCATCGCCAATCTCACGCCGTTTCGCGGCCCCAGCGCCGATGCCGGCACCGTGTTCGAGCTTGGCTATATGGCCGGGCACGGCAAGCTCTGCTTCGGCTATTGCAACGACCCTGCGCTCTATCTCGACCGCGTCCGCCGTATGACGGAGATCACCGAGCAGGATGGCCATCTGGTCGATGCGAACGGGCTCACCGTCGAAAATTTCGGCCTCGCCGACAATCTGATGATGATCCACGCGCTCGATCTCTATGGCGCGTCCATGATCGTCCCCCGTGAAGCACCCGATGATCTCTGGCAGGATCTGACGAGCTTCGAAGCCTGTTTGAAACTTGCTGCATCGTACTGACCATGACGAAATCTCAGAACACTGCTGCCGCGCCGCGCAAACGCGCCGATACTCTTCTCGTCGACCGCGGAATTTTCGAAAGCCGCGCGCGTGCGCAAGCCGCCATCGAAGCGGGGCTTGTGAAGGCCAACGGCAAAGCAGTCGCTAAAGCGTCAGAACCGCTGCTGCTCGACGCCGCGATCGAGGCTGAACCGGCGCATCCCTGGGTCTCGCGCGGCGGCGTCAAGCTGGCCGGCGCGCTCGAGCTATATCCGATCGAGATCGAGGACCACGTCTGCCTCGACGTCGGCGCCTCCACCGGCGGTTTTACAGAAGTGCTGCTGGCCAACGGCGCCAGCATGGTGTTCTCCATCGATGTCGGGCACAGTCAGCTTCATCCATCGCTGCACGGCCATCCGAAAATCATCTCGATGGAAGAAACGGATATCCGCAGCTATGAGAACAAGCGCCTGCCGGCCCGCCCGGATGTGGTTGTGATCGATGTCAGCTTCATCTCGCTCAAGGCGGTGCTGCCTGTCGCGCTATCGCTCGCCGCGGCGCCGATGAGTCTGCTGGCGCTGATCAAGCCGCAATTCGAGGCCGACCGGAAGCAATCCAAGCGCGGCATCATCAAGAACGCTGCCGTGCATCAGGCCATCTGCGACGACATCACGGATTTTGCCAGGACGCTCGGCTGCACCGATATCGAGGTCTTCCCGTCGTCGATTACCGGCGGTGACGGCAATATCGAGTTCTTCATGGGTGCCCGGCGTGGTTGAACGCCTGACCATCGATCATGTCGGCCAGCGCGGCGACGGCGTCAGCCTCACCAGTGGCGCGTCGCTGTTCGTGCCCTACACGCTGGCGCATGAGATCGTCGAGACGGAACGCGACGACGAACATCCGGAGCGCCGACGATTGCTGCAGATCGACACCGCCAGCCCGGAACGAATTGATCCGTTCTGCACCTATTTCACGCGCTGCGGCGGCTGCGCCATCCAGCACTGGCAGCCCGATCCCTATCAGACCTGGAAGCGCCAGATCGTGATCGACACGCTGGCACAGGCGAAGATCACCTGCCCGGTCGATCCGATCGTCGATGCCCATGGTGCAGGCCGCCGCCGCGTGACGTTGCATGCCCGCCGTGGCAGCGATGGCGGACTGCGTGTCGGCTTCGCGGCATCGGCAAGCCACGCCATCATCGCCATCGACGCGTGCCCGATCCTGGATCCAGCACTGGATGGCGCGCTCGATGCCGCGCGCGCGCTGGCCGAGGTGTTGAAGCCGGTCAGCAAGCCACTGGACATTCAGGTAACAGCGGCCAGTAACGGACTCGATATCGACGTCCGCGGCACCGGGCCATTGCCGACCGCGATCATCACAGCGCTGTCGCGCATCGCCGAGGCGCACAAACTGGCACGCCTCACGCGGCATGGTGAACTCGTGCTGATGCGCGTACCGCCTATGGTCACGATGGGCAGCGCGCAGGTTACACTGCCGCCGGGCTCATTCCTGCAGGCCACGGCCGCCGGTGAAGAGACATTGGCGGCGCTTGTGCTCCAACTCTGCAAAGGCGCGAAGAACATTGCCGACCTGTTCTGCGGCATCGGTCCCTTCGCGCTGCGGTTGGCCACCAAGTCGAAGATTACAGCTTTCGACAGCGACGGTGGCGCCATCACCTCGCTGCAGCAGGCCATCAAGGAGACCAAGGGCCTGAAGCCGATCAAGGCGGAGATGCGCGACCTGTTTCGCCGTCCGCTGGTGCCGCAGGAATTACGCGACTTTGACGCTGTCGTGTTCGATCCGCCGCGTCAGGGTGCGCAGGCACAAGTCGAACGGCTCGCGGCAAGCAAGATCCCCGTCGTCGTCGCCGTGTCGTGCAACGTCCAGACCTTCGCACGGGATGCAAAGATCCTGATCGATGGCGGCTACAAGCTCGACCGCGTCACACCCGTGGACCAGTTCCGGCATACGCCCCATATCGAATTGGTAGCCCGCTTCAAACGCTAGTTGTCTTTTCACGGTGCTTGCGCTGGAGTGCACTCACGCTGCCGCACAAGTGCAGCATGGAGGCGACGTGACACCCATCGATCCCAACATTCTGCCGGCTGGAATTCGCTCGCGCTTTGTCGAGGACATCAACGGTTTGCGCGTCCATGTGCTGGAGGCCGGCTTCGAAACCACGGGCCGGCCCTGCATCCTGCTGGTGCACGGCTTTCCCGAACTGGCCTTCAGCTGGCGCAAAGTAATGCCGCAGCTTGCCGCTGCCGGCTATCACGTCATCGCGCCGGACCAGCGCGGCTATGGCCGCACCACCGGCTGGAGCGCGGACTATGATGGCGATCTGCGTCCCTTCAATCTGCTCAACCTCGTGCGCGACGCGGTCGGGCTGGTCGCAGCCTTCGGCTATCGCCATGTCGACGCCGTGGTCGGACACGACTATGGCAGCTCGGTCGCAGCCTGGTGTGCGCTGGTGCGGCCGGACATCTTCAGATCCGTCGTGCTGATGAGCGCGCCCTTTGCCGGGCCTCCGCCGCTGCCATTCGGCACCGCCGATCAGCCGGCACTGCCAAAGGCCGAAGATCCCGTGCATCGCGACCTCGTCGCACTGCCGCGGCCGCGTATCCACTATCAGTGGTACTACGCCACACGCGAAGCCAATGCTCACATGCAACACGCGCCGCAAGGCGTGCGTGATTTCCTGCGCGCCTATTATCATCACAAGAGCGCGGACTGGCCGGGCAACACGCCCACTCCATTGCAAGGCTGGACCGCGAGTGAGCTGGCGAAACTGCCGACCTATTATGTGATGGACCGCGACCAGACCATGGCCGAGACCGTCGCGGCAGAGATGCCGCCGCCTGAACAGATCGCATCATGCAAATGGCTGCCGGACAATGAACTGGCCTTCTATGCCGATGAATATGCCCGCACCGGCTTCCAGGGCGGATTGCAGTGGTACCGCTGCAACACGACAGGCGCGTTCAATGCCGACTACGAGACGTTTGCCGGTCGCACCATCGACGTCCCTTCAGCTTTCATTTCGGGCAAGCAGGACTGGGGCATCTATCAGCGTCCCGGCGCCATCGAGACGATGCAAAACAGCGCCTGCACGAATATGCGCGCGGTGCACCTGATCGACGGCGCAGGCCATTGGGTGCAGCAGGAACAACCACAAGAGGTCAGCCGCTTGCTGCTCAAGTTCCTGAAAGATAACGGTCCGCGCTCATAGTCCCTGCGATCAGGTCAGGCCAGCATCAGCCGACTGGCCTCCTCCATGCTGACATCGCACTCACCCAGCAGATGCGCGACGATCTGTTTCTGCGTTTCGCTTTCGATCACAGCAAACGGATCGGGCGTCATCAGGCGATGATCGATGACGAGGCGCGACAGCAGCAGGCGCCGCGCATCGCCACGTTGCTCGTGGATGCGGTGCGCTTCCCATGTCATCGCGATGGCGCTAGCCACATGATATAGTGAGCTCGTTGCGCGACGGGCATCGCCCTCATTGTCCGAACGTGCAGCCACCTCACGAGCAAAGTCGATCGCCTTGTCTGCCAGACCGCGCAGGCGATCCCGCCATGCCTGTGGCACGCTCGGAGAATCGTCCAGCCGCGCATGCAGATCGGCCGCAAGCGCGGCTTCCGCGCCATGCCGCCCAACCGCACGCATCAGCGCATCGAGCGCAACGATATTGCCGGTGCCTTCCCAGATCGAGCCGAGATGCGCATCGCGCAGCAGCCGCGCGGTGGCGAATTCCTCGATATAGCCGACACCGCCACGTATCTCCATCGCATCGCCGCAGACCTTGCGCGCGTCGCGGGTGGCCCGGAATTTCAGCGTCGGCGTCAGGATACGCAGCAGTGCCGCAGCATCCTGACTGCCGGCCTCGGCACGGTCCAGCGCATCCGCGGTGAGGAAGCTCATCGACAACGCCTGCTCGGTCGCCACCATGATCTTCATCAATTGCCGCCGCGCCAGCGGCATGTCGATGATGCGCTGGCCGAACACGACACGGCCGCGCGCGACTGCCATCGCATCGTGCCAGGCGCGGCGCATCAGCGAGGTCGACTTCACGCCATTCGACAGGCGCGACGAATTCACCATCTCGGCCATCTGCACGAAGCCGCGATCGAGCTTGCCGACGGCATAAGCGATAGCGCCCTCAAGCTTGATCTCACCTGATGCCATCGACCGCGTGCCGAGCTTGTCCTTCAGGCGCACGATCCGGTAGTGATTGGGCGTGCCGTCATCGAGCGTCCGCGGCATCAGGAACAGGCCGACACCCTTGGTGCCGCCGACCGCGCCTTCCGGCCGCGCCAGCAGCATCACGACCTTCGCATCGGCATTGGAGCAGAACCACTTCTCGCCGGTGAGACGCCAGTGATCGCCGTCCTGCACGGCAGATGTCGTCAGTTTGCCGACGTCGGAGCCGCCTTCCTTCTCGGTCATGAACTGACCACCCTGGGTCAGCTTGCTCATGTCGGTCTGCGTCAGCCTGTCGAGATATTTGGCCTTCAGCGCATCGTCGCCGTAATTCGACAGCAATTTCGCTGCGCCATCGGTGACATTGATGGGACACCCCATGCCGAACTCGGCCTGATTGAACAGGAACGTAAAGGCGTGCTTGGCTGTCACCGGATAGGTCGAGGGCCAGCCCATGATCCCCTTGCGATGCGACAAAGCGTGAATGCCAAACTCACCGAAAGCTGCGTTCTCAAGCTCGCGATAGGCCGGGTGATATTCGACCCACTGCACGTCCTGGCCAAACTTGTCGCGCTGGTGAAGCACGGGTCCATGCTTGTCGGCCATCCGCCCGGCTTCATCGAGCGGCCCACCGACAAGACCGCCCAGCCGATCGAGATGCGGCTCGATATGGTTGAACAGATCCTCCGGCAGATGAATACGCAGCAAATCGGTCAGTGCCGGATCGGCCCGGTAGAAATTCATGCCGGACGTGTCGGGTGCGATCAGATTGGCGGCAATCTGGGCGTGGGCGTTCATGACGGCCTCTTGTGTTTGGCAGTTGCGTTTCCATCTTCATCATGCGCCTGCCGCGCCAGCGAATAAAGTGCCCCAGCCGGAGATTTGATCCATGGAAATTCCGCATTACGAAACCGCTTTGATCGTCGGCGTCGGTGAGGGCATCAGCGCATCGCTGGCGAGGCTGCTGTCCAAACGGGGCATCCGCGTCGCACTCGCCGCCCGTAATCCCGGCAAGCTGGATGCGCTGTGCCAGGAAACCGGCGCCAAGGCCTTTGCCTGCGACGCGACCCAGGCCGCGGATGTCGCCAAACTGTTTGCAGATGTCGAACGCCAGATCGGCGCGCCCGATATCGTCGTCTACAACGCCAGCCAACGCGCCCGTGGGCCCTTCATCGAGCTCGCACCTCCCGATGTTGCACAATCCATCGCCGTTAGCGCCTTCGGCGGATTTCTGGTCGCGCAACAGGCATTGCAGCGCATGTTGCCCAACAAGCACGGCGCCATCCTGTTCACTGGTGCCTCCGCGAGTATCAAAGGCTTCGCACAATCGGCACCCTTCGCCATGGGCAAGTTCGCGTTGCGCGGAATGGCGCAGTCGTTGGCCCGCGAGTTTGCACCGCAAGGGATCCACATCGCCCACTTTGTCATCGATGGCGGCATTCGCAGTTCAGTCCGCGTTGAGCCAGCGGACAGGCCGGACTCGATGCTCGACCCCGATGCCATCGCCATGAATTACTGGAACGTGCTACAGCAGCCGCGCAGTGCCTGGAGTTCGGAGCTCGAAATCCGTCCATGGGTCGAAAAATTCTGACGCGATAGCGGGGGCGAGACACATGAGTGAAGCCGTACAGGTCATCGACACCGGCACCGGTGAGCTGCTGTGCGAGATCCGCGAGCGCGTTGCCGTCATCACCCTGAACCGGCCGGAAGCGCGCAACTCGCTGTCGGACCATCTCACGCCTGCATTGCGCACAATGATCCGCACTTGCGGCGAAAATCCTGATGTCGGCGCGCTACTGATTACCGGCGCCGGCACCGCCTTCTGCTCCGGCGGCGACGTGAAGGGCATGGGCGCCCATCGCAAGCAGGCCGTGCTGGAAATGTCGTTTGACGAGCGTGTCGCCGATCTGCAGGAGCGCCAGCGCCTGCTGACCGGCGCCCTCGTTGCCGTACGCAAGCCAACCATTGCCGCCCTGCCCGGCCCCGCGGCCGGCGCCGGTCTTGCCATCGCCATGGCCTGCGATATCCGCATCGCCGCGCAATCGGCTTTCGTCTCGACAGGCTATCTGCGCGTTGGTCTCAGCGGCGATTACGGCATCGCCTGGCTGTTGACGCGTCTTGTCGGCACGGCCCGCGCGCGCGAGCTGATGTTCACCGCCGAAAAAGTCGATGCAAGCCGCGCCGAAGCCATCGGGTTGTTCAACCGCGTGGTGCCAGACGACAGGCTGCAGGACGAGGCTTTCACACTGGCGCGCGGCATGGCGCAGGGGCCGACGCTGGCGCTGCGCTACATGAAGGACAATCTCGACGAAGCGCTCGCATTCGATTTCACGACGGCGCGGGATCATGAGGCGGAGAGGCTGATCCGCACGACCATGACGGCAGATCACCGCGAGGCGGTGCAAGCCTTCATCGAGAAGCGCAAGCCAAACTTCTCTGGCAACTAGGGAATAGCCTCTCCCACGTCGTTGCCGGGCTTGACCCGGCAATCCACCTGTCGGAACGATGCGCATGCGGTCAAGATGGATACGCGGGTCAAGCCCGCGTATGACGACTGAGAGCAAAGCGCATGAAACTTCAACCCACCGTCCTGGCAAAATCGACAAACGCCCGCAGTGCCGCCGGCAATTGTCGGCGACTGGGATAATACATGAAGAAGCCGGGATAGGCCGGGCACCAGTCAGCGAGGACTCGAACAAGCTTTCGCTTGGCGATCAACTCCTCGACCTGCCCTTCGAACACGTAAGCCAGTCCGGCTCCGTCCAGCGCGGCGTCCACCATCAGATCCTGATCGTTCAGTGTGAGCGCGCCCGCGACGTCGATCTCGACCTCGATGCCGCCGCGCTCGAATTCCCAACGATAGAGCGCGCCACCCCAGAAGCGATAGCGGATGCACGGCAGATCTTTCAGCTCATGCGGCGTCTGCGGCAGCTTGTGCTGCTTGAGGAAGCCGGGTGACGCAACGACCGCCGATCGCTGCCGCGGGCCGATCGGCACCGCGATCATGTCCGCCGCAACGGTTTCGCCGAAGCGGATGCCCGCATCGAAACCGGCAGAGACCATGTCGACAAGACCGTCATTCACGGCAATCTCGACATTGATCTCCGGATAGGCTTTCAGGAATCGCGTGACGATCGGCAGCAGCACGAGTTGTGCGGATTGCCGGGCGGCATTGAAGCGCAACGTCCCCGCCGGCTTGCCGCGAAAATGATTGAGGTCCTCCAGCGCATCATTGATGTCCTGGAATGCCGGACTGACCCGCGCGAACAACCGCTCACCCGCCTCCGTCAGCGCGACACTGCGGGTGGTGCGATTGACCAGCCGGACATCAAGACGCTCCTCGATGCCGCGCAAGGCGTGGCTCAGCGCGGAGGCGGACACGCCAAGTTCAACGGCGGCATTGCGAAAGCTGCGATGCCGGGCAATCGCCAGAAAGGTCGCGAGGTCAGCCGGGCCGATCAAGCTCATTATTGAATCCAGCTCATGAACACATGGAATAAATAGAGGATTATTTCAGTTCTGGCGAGCCGCTAAGTGTTGCCCATCAGCCCTGTACTAACGCGGGGCCAACACAGGAGAGACCACCATGCGTGTCTGGTTCATCACAGGAGCATCCCGCGGTTTCGGCGCCCTCATCGCGGCAGAAGCCTTGGCCCAGGGCGATGCCGTTGTGGCAACGGCCCGCGATCCCAATGCTGTCAATGCACGTCTCGGCACCCATGAGCGCCTACTGGCGACGCGGCTCGATGTCACCAGCGAGACCGAGGCCCATGAGGCCGCAGGTCAGGCCGTGAAGAAATTCGGCCGCATCGATGTGCTGGTCAACAATGCCGGTTATGGCCTGCTCGGCGCGATCGAGGAAGCCAGTGCCAAGGAAGTCGAACGCCTCTATGCCACCAACGTGTTCGGCCTGCTCGGCGTCACCCGTGCCGTGCTGCCGCATATGCGCCGGCAGGGCTCGGGTCACATTATGAACATTTCATCCGTCGGCGGATATGCCGGCTTCCCCGGCTGGGGCGTCTATGGCTCGACCAAGTTCGCGGTCGAAGGCATCAGTGAAGCACTGGCCGCCGAAGTCGCGCCGCTCGGCATCCATGTCACGGTGGTCGAACCCGGCTTCTTCCGCACCGACTTTCTGGACGATAACTCGCTGGTGCGTACCGCACTGGAGATCGGCGACTATCACGCCACCGTCGGCAAGACCCGCAACCACGCCGCCGACGTCAATCACGCGCAGCCCGGCGATCCCAGCAAGCTGGCGAAGACCTTCATGCAGCTTGCAGCTGCCAAGACTCCTCCGATCCGTCTGCCGCTTGGCAGCGACACGGTTGCGCGGATTGAGAGCAAGCATGCTTTTGTCGAAAAGGAACTGGCTGCGTGGCGCGACGTGGCCACATCGACAGACTTCGCGAAAGGAACGGCATAGGCGCCGTCTTCAAGACACGCAGATGCGACGAAGCAATCCTGAGCTAGAGACGGATTGAATTGCTTCGTCGCATCACACCTTGCCTGAACGTGGCGAGCGTTGCCGCGCTTAGGCAAGTATCGGCTGCAGGGATTGCGCTGCGAGGCGCCAGACCGCACATGGGTTTGCGGTTGGCGCCGCATCGATCTGCTTTACGAAGCGCACCTGCTTCCAATCGCCCGGCGTCGGCGCGAATGTGAAGCCGGCCTTGCGGGCCAGTACGAGCATTGCCTCGTTTGAGCGCAATGTATCTCCGAAGAGGTGGTCGGCTCCGAGCGCAGCAGCACGGCATTCCAAATTGGACATGAGTGCCGCGCCGATGCCCTGCCCTTGCATGGAATCGGCCACGGACAGGCCCAGTTCGAAATGGGACGTCGCTTCATCGAACGCGTAGCGGGCCTCGCCGACAATGGTCTCCGAGCCATCGCGCGAGATCGTCGCGACGACCGAGAAACTGTCGGCCTCGCCGACATGGATGAACTTATCGAGCTGCCCCGCCGGCAATTCGCTGGCGGCGCCCATCAGGCGATTGTAGCGCGACCGCACCGACAGGCCGCGGAAATAGGCCTGCAACGCGTCCGCATCGTGAAGCTCGACAAACCGAACCGTCACCGCGGCGCCACTGCGTGACATCACCACATCGGAATACTGACCGAGGTCATCGAGGTCGAGATGTTGCATGACAGTTGCTCCCGGACGATCGGACCGTCTTTACGCGCGCCAGAACGGCTTGCTGGCCTCGGCCATCACGTCGCCCACCGAAAGGCCGGCGTCGTGGATGTCACGCTCGCTCCAATGGGCCAGTTCGCGGCGTTGATGGGCGCGCTCCCGCCAGACGTGGAATGTCTCAGCGATGGCCGCCACGCTGAGCGGGGCATGATGATTTGTCATCGATTCATGGGTGCAAGTAGACATTTTGCTCTCCTGAAGCTAAATTTACTTAGAAAATATCGGCTTCATTCTCACATTGCACAAACGACATTGTGCACCGCGTCACATGACACAAACTCATGTGTGGCAAGAGCAGTGGATCGCCAGGGAGAGAGCGCGGATGAGCACCCGGTTGCCGTCACTCAACGGGCTGCGCGCCTTCGAAGCCGCCGCACGCCATCTGAGCTTCACCAATGCGGCGAGCGAGTTGAACGTCACGCAGACGGCGATCAGCCATCAGATCAAGCGGCTGGAGGACGAACTCGGTCTCAAACTGTTCGTTCGGCAGAACCGCGCGCTCGCACTCACCCCGCAAGGACACGACTACCTGCCGGGCGTTCGCGCCGCCTTCAACGACCTGCGTCTTGCCACAGACCGACTCAAGCGCCGCGACAATGATCACGTGCTGACCGTGAGCACGCTGGCATCGATGGCGTCGAAATGGCTGCTGCCGCGCATCTCAGCGTTCCAGAAAGCCCATCCCGATATCGATGTGCGCATCACGACGTCGACAAGCATGGTCGATTTCAAGAGCGGCGATGTCGATGCTGCGATCCGCTACGGTCGCGGCCAGTGGCCGGGCTTGCGTGCCGACTGGCTCACCGCCGATCATCTGTTTCCGGTGTGCAGCCCGGCGCTCCTGACCGGCAAAAAGGCGCTGCGACAGCCGCAGGACCTTGCCGGCTATACGCTGCTGCATTCGAGCGGCGGCTATGACGATGACTGGCGGCTCTGGCTCACCGCGGCCGGATTGCCAACCGATATTTCGAAACAGCCCGGCCTGACCTTCGACATGATCTTCATGACCCTGCAGGCTGCGATCGACGGGCTCGGCGTCGCCATCGGCCGCACCACCTATGTGGAGGGCGATCTCGCCAAGGGCCGGCTGGTGGTGCCCTTCGACATGCGCATGCCCGCCGACGCCGGCTTCTATCTGGTGTCCCCCGAAGCCTCTTCCGACTCGCGGAAGCTGAAGGCCTTTCGCGACTGGCTGCTCTCGCAGGTCCCGCCGGAACGTGACAGTTCTGGCCGCTGATCGGCATCGTCGACATCACGTGTTCGCGAGCAGATCGCCATCCGAAACATGCTAGAAGTCTGGCCTGTTTCGGAATGGAGCTTGCGATGAATCGGACGACACTGGCCGCGGTTTTCACCCTTCTGGCGCTGGCGCCCGCGCTCGCACAGCAGGCGTCCACACCGCCGGCAGCACCGCCGCCACCCGACTTCTCAAAGGTCGAGATCAAGACCACGGATCTCGGTGACGGCGTCTACATGCTCGAAGGCCAGGGCGGCAACATGACGCTGGCCACGGCCAAATCGGGCGCCATCCTCGTCGACAGCCAGTTTGCCCCGCTGCATGACAAGATCAAGGCGGCCATCGCCGCGGTGACACCGCAGCCGGTCAAGTATCTCGTCAACACGCATTTCCACGGCGACCATACCGGCGGCAACGAGGCCTTTGCCAACGAAGGCGCGACCATCGTTGCCAACGTCAAGGTCAGAACCCGCCTGAAAAAAGGCACCACGAATTTCCTGACCGGCGCACAGAATCCGCCCGCGCCGAAGGCGGCGCTGCCAACCAACACCTACACGCATCAGCTCAAGCTCAGCCTGCGCGGCCGCATCGCCGAACTGCGCCATCCCGACAACGCGCATACCGATGGCGACACCTATGTCTACTTCAAGAGCGCCAATGTCATTGCGACCGGTGATACATTCACCAATGGCCGCTATCCCAATATCGACGTTCTCAACGGCGGCAATATCAAGGGCATAATTGCAGCGACCGACGCCTATCTGAAACTGGCGAACGACACCACCAAGATCGTTCCCGGCCACGGTCCGCTGGCGAACAAGGCTGCGCTGGTCGACTATCGCACCATGCTGGTGACGGCGCGCGATCGCATGGCCAAGCTGATCAAGGAGGGCAAGACGGAAGACGAGGTTCTGGCGGCTAAGCCATTTGCCGATCTCGACGCCAAATGGGCACCGAACGAGACCGCCAGCAAGAATTTCATTCGCGCTGTCTATGGGGCACTGGCGAAGAAGCCGTGGATCAGGCCCTGGTCAAAACCTTGGGGGAAGAAGTCATGAGAGATCTCATTCCCCTCGCCGAGAAGATTGCCATTGAGCTGATCGCGCGCAAGCAGACCATCGGCATAGCTGAATCCTCGACCGGCGGTTTGATTTCCGCTGCACTGCTCGCAGTGCCCGGTGCCTCCGCCTATTTCATCGGCGGCGGCGTGATCTATACGCGCGATGCACGGCGCGTATTGATGGATATTTCCGATGACGTGTTTCGGATACCGGGCATGCGCTCGTCTTCAGAGCCCTACGCACAACTGCTGGCGACGCAGATCCGCACCCGCCTCGGCTGTGACTGGGGCCTGTCGGAAACCGGCGCCACCGGCCCCTCCGGCAATCGTTATGGCGACGCCGCAGGCCATAGCTGCATGGCCGTCGCCGGCCCGCGAAACGAGGTCATGACGCTGGAGACCGGCAGCAACGACCGCTCCGGCAACATGCACAGTTTCGCGCAGACGGCGCTGACGTTCCTGCTGAAGAATTTGGCGGGGTAAGAAGGCGTCAGGCCGGCAGTGCCGCTGCCGCCTGCTCCGCCAGAATACACCGCACCACGCGATTGTCGGCGAGTTCGACATTCGGCGGCGCCGCCTCGACGCAACGCGGCTGGGCGAATTTGCAGCGCGGCGCGAAGGAGCAATTCACCGGCGGCTTGTCGAGCGACGGCGGCGTACCCGGAATCGTCTCCAGACGCGCCCCGCGCTTGGCGCCGTGCACGGTGGAGGCCAGCAGCCCCTGCGGATAGGGATGCACGGCCGAGCGTACGATCTGGCTTAGCGTGCCCTGCTCGACGATCTGGCCGGCATACATCACGGCCACGCGATCGCAGATTTCGATGGCCACGCCGATATCGTGCGTGACGAAGATGATCGACATGCCGAATTCGCGCTGCAGCTCGCGCAGCAGCAGCAGGATCTGGATCTGCACGGTGGCATCGAGCGCAGTGGTCGGCTCGTCCGCGAGCAGGATCTTCGGCTTGCAGGCCAGCGCCAGCGCGATCATTGCGCGCTGCCGCATGCCACCGGACATCTCGTGCGGATAGGCATCGAGGCGACGCTTGGCCGACGGAATGCGCACGACTTCGAGCATTTCGAGCGCGCGCTTCACGCCCTCGGCCTGGCTCTTCCCCTCGTGCCGCATCACACTTTCGGCAATCTGCTGGCCGATCGTATAGACCGGATCCAGCGCCAGCGCCGGCTCCTGGAAGATCATCGACACCGTCTGGCCGCGAAATGCCGAGAGTTCGTCATCGTTGAGTGCCAGCACGTCCTTGCCGAGCACATTGACCGTGCCAGTGATCTGCGTGCGCTTCTTCGGCAGCAGCCGCATCAGCGCGCGCAAGGTGACGCTCTTGCCCGAACCGGACTCGCCGAGCAGGCCGAGAACCTCGCCTTCGCCGAGCGTGAGGTTGAGATCGTTCACCGCATAGACGGTCCGTTCGCCGCCGAACCGGACGTTGAGATTGCGAACCTCGATGAGATTACTCATGCCAACTCCGGGCACTGTTTGTGGAAGTCCGTGGCGCGCTGGAACGCCGCACCGATGGTCAGCAACGTCGCTTCATCGAACGGGCGACCGATCAGCTGCATGCCCACCGGGAGTTTCGACTTGGTGAAACCCGCCGGAATCGAGAGACCGGGCAGACCGAGATAATTGATCGGGCGCGTGAAGCGCGTCAGGCGCTGGATCATCGCTTCAGCACCCGAGCTGTTGCCGACATCGGTCTCGGCAATGGTCGGAGCCGCGCCAGGCGAGACCGGAGCGAGCACCGCATCAGTGCCGGTCACCGCAGCAAGATAGGCCGCAAGTGCAGGACCGCGCCAGCGCAGTGCCTCGATATAGGAGACGCCGGTGATCGCGAGACCGTTCTGCAACCGCATCAGGACCTGCGCGCCGTAATCCTGCGGGCGCTCGATCATCCAGCGCTTGTGCATCGCCGCAGCTTCCGTCGCGAGCACGAACTGGCAGGCCGCCGTGAGCTGGCCCTGATTGGGCAGATCGACTTCGACGATCTTGACGCCTTCATCCTTCAGCGTCGCGATGGTGTTCTGCAGGATCGCAGCGGTATCGGCATCGAGATCGTCGACATAGAATGCCTTGGGAATGCCGACCGTCATGCCTTTGGCGGACGCACGCGTCGCCGCCATGTAGTCCGGCACAGGGCGCGTGCTGGTGGTTGGATCGAGCGGATCGGCACCAGCCATCAGGCCGGTCAGTAGCGCGCAATCCTCTACCGTACGTGCCAGCGGGCCGACGGTATCGAGCGATTGCGACAGCGGCATCGCGCCGGCGCGACTAACCAGACCCACCGTTGTCTTCAAGCCGGACACGCCGCAGAAATGTGCCGGCAGACGGATCGAGCCGCCGGTGTCGGAGCCGAGCGCCGCAAATGTGAGACGCGCTGCGACGGCCGAGCCCGAACCCGACGACGAACCACCCGTGACGTGATCGACATGCCAGGGATTATGCACGGCGCCGTAATGCACGTTGTGACCGAGCGGGCCATAGGCGAACTCAACCATCTGCAACGAACCGAGCCGCACCGTGCCGGCATCCTTCAGGCGTTGCAGTGACGTTGCCGTCGTGGTCGCAACCCAGTCGCGGCGAATATGCGAGCCGCATGTCACGACGTGCCCTTCGTCGTAATACATGTCCTTGTGCGCCAGCGGCACGCCGTGCAGTGCGCCGCGACTCTGCCCCTTGGCGAGCGACGCATCGGCCGCGTCCGCCGCCTTCAGCGCTGCATCGGCCTCGATCGACATGTAGGCGTTGAGGCTCGGCTGAGACTTCACAGCGCGATCGAGGCAGGACTGCGTAGCTTCGCGCGACGAAATTTTCTTCGTGGCGATCGCGTCAGCGACGTCCGTCAGCGACAGCAATGCGGGTTCGGCGACACTCATTTGGCAGCCTTCGTATTCTGAACAGAGAGGAAGGTCGCGGGCTCGAGATCAAACGGCAGCGTCCCGGCGACGGCCGCGAAGCCTTCAAAGGCCGGGCCGATCGAATTGGCGATGCGCTCCGCAACCTCGTCGGATGCGGGAAGGCCGCTGACTTCGGTCAGCGCCTTGATCTGCTTGGCAGTCGGTTTGGTCATGTCAGTGCGCTCCTGCAGCAGGTGCTTTGCTGTGTCCCGAACCCCGGATCGCCATGTAACAGGCGGCCTGGTGGCCGGTCACGGTGATTTCCGTCAGCTTCGGCGTCGCCTCGCCGCACATCGCTTCGGCAAAGGGGCAGCGTGTGTGGAAACGACAACCAGACGGTGGATCAATCGGGTTCGGCGGATCGCCTGTGATCGGCGGCGTTTCCGTGCGATTGTCGGGATCGGATGACGGCATCGCGGCGAGCAGCGCCCGCGTATAGGGATGCGCCGGCCCGTCCCAGACCTCGTCCACCGGGCCGAGTTCAACGACCTCGCCGAGATACATCACCAGCACGCGGTCGGAGATGTAACGCACCACGTTGAGATCGTGGCTGATGAACAGATAGGTCAGGCCGAATTCGCGCTTGAGGTCGACCAGCAGGTTGAGCACCTGTGCCTCGACCGATTTATCGAGCGCCGAGACCGCTTCATCGAGAATGACGAGACGCGGCGACAGCGCCAGCGCACGCGCGATGTTGACGCGCTGCCTCTGGCCGCCGGAGATTTCATGCGGATAGCGATTGGCGAACGTCTCGGGCCGCAGACCGACCTTTCCGAGCAGTTCGCGCGCCAGCAGCCGCGCGGCCTTATCCGCCATGCCGTGCACCTTCGGTCCGAAGGCGATCGATTCTTCGATGGTCAGACGCGGGTTGAGCGAGGCATAGCTGTCCTGGAACACCATCTGCATGCCGCGGCGCAGCTCGCGTAACGAGAGCTCGCGCCCGACAGTGCGGCCGTCATAGATGATATCGCCGGAATTGCGCGGCATTAGATGCATCAGCAACCGCGCCGTCGTCGATTTGCCGCAGCCGGACTCGCCGACGATGCCAACGGTTTCACCCTTGGCGATGGCGAACGACACATCGTCCACCGCGCGCACGGTCTTGCTCGGCGCGAACAGCCCGCCGCGCACGGGGAAATGCTTGGTCAGGCTGACCACCTGCAACAACGGCTGCGCAACACCGCCGATGTCTTCCAGCGGCTCCAGCTTGTCGATTTCTTCTACAATATCACTCATGCCATCAGTTCCGGATGTCCATGGCACTGCGCATGCCGTCGCTCAGCAGGTTGAAACAGATCGACACGGCGAAGATCATCGCGCCGGGGAGTGCTGCTACCCATGGATTGACGTAGATCGCGGTGCGCAGCGTGTTCAGCATCAGACCCCATTCCGGCTCCGGCGGCTTGGTGCCGAGGCCGAGGAACGACAGGCCGGCAGCGAGGATCATCGACACCGAGATCAGGCCGGTGGCGTAGACAAAGATCGAGCCCAGCACGTTACCGAGCATGTGCACCCGCATGATGGTGAAGGCATTCGCGCCGGAGGCACGCGCGGCTTCCACATAATCCATGTTGCGCACGCCGGTGGTGACGCTTTCAGCGACACGCGTGATCTGCGGCACGAAGACGATGGTCAGCGACACGATCGAATTGACGATGCCGGCACCCAGCGCGCCGGAAATCGCAATGGCCAGCAGTACCGACGGGAACGCGTAGAACACGTCGACGGTACGCATGATTGCGGTATTGAGCTTCCCGCCGACATAGCCGGCCACAACGCCAAGCCCCGTCCCGATGAAGAAGGCAAGGATCACCGGCAGGATGCCGATCAGCAGCGACAGTCGCCCGCCATAGATCAGGCGCGCCAGCATGTCGCGGCCGAGTTCGTCGGTGCCGAGCGGATAGTTGGGTGTGCCGATGAAACGCAGACGGCGAATCATCGAGCCCTGATAGGGATCTGCGAGATGCAGATAGGGCGCAAAGATCGCCGCCAGGAAGATCAGCAGCAGAATGAACGCGCAGGCCATGCTGACCTTGTCGCGCACGATGCGGCGGCCCACCGTGGCCCAATAGCCGCGAGCCTTGGTGGCAGGCGCCGCCTGCAATGCAGTGTCCGTCATCGCGGTCATGAGAGGATATCCAGCATGGTCAGCTCCGCTTGATGCGCGGATCGATCGACGCCTGCGCGATATCGACCAGAAGATTGAGGAACACGAAGAACAGCGCCAGCACCAGGATCGTGCCCTGCAGCAGCGGCAGGTCGCGCTGGAAGATCGCGGAGTTTAAAAGAAGCCCCGAACCGGGCCACGAGAACACGGTCTCGATCAGGATCGAACCGCCGAGCATATAGCCGAGCTGCAGGCCCATCACGGCCAGCGCCGTCGGCGCCGCATTCTTGATGACGTGACGAAACACCTTGGTTTCCTGCAGGCCCTTGGCACGCAGCGCCTCGACGAAATCCTGCGACAGGATATCGCCGGTCAGCGCACGCACCGTACGTGTCACGATGCCCATCGGAATGACCGAGGTCGTGATCGCCGGCAGTACGAGATATTTGATGTGCTCCCAGTCCCAGGCCCATGAGCCCGAACCGCCTGGCCCGGCGCCTACCGCAGGCAGCCAGTTGAGCTGCACCGAGAAGATGATGACCAGCACCATACCGAGCCAGTAGTGCGGCACGGACACGCCGGCGATGGCGATCGAGGTCGCGACCTTGTCGATCCAGGTATCGCGGAAATAGCCGGCGATCAGCCCGAAAAACAAACCGAGCGTGAAACCGATGACGGCGGCGGCGATGGCCAGCGTCACGGTATTGCCGACGGCTTTCATCACCTCCGCCAGAACAGGACGTCCGGTGGCGATGGAGCTGCCGAGATCGCCGTGTAGCGCGCGCCACAGCCAAAGGCCGAACTGAACAGGCAGCGGACGATCGAAGCCGTAAGCGACGCGCAGTTGCTGCGCCAGCTCCTGCGATGCGTCAGCGGGAAGAATGGCAACGAGAGGATCGCCAGGCGTGATGTGCACCAGCAGGAAACACACCAGCGCCACGCTGAGGACGATAGGAATCACATAGACGACGCGTCGCGCGATGTAGACGAACACTGATCACCTTCGATTCAGAAACTCTGCCTCCTCGTTCGTCATGCCCGGGCTTGACCCGGGCATCCACGTCTTTGCAGCGAAGAAGGCGTGGATGGCCGGGTCAAGCCCGGCCATGACGTGGAGAGGTTCGTGCGAATATCGACTGCACAATGTGCGGCCGATATTCACTTGTTGCTTACGGCGTGATCGACACCGGCGAGAAGTCGACGAACCAGCTCTTCGGCTGCACAAAGCCCTTGATCTTCGGGCTCAGCGCACGTGGACCGACGTCGTGGGCCACGTAAAGGAAGGCTGCGTCGTCGACCGAAGCAGCATGAAGCTCGGCGAGCGCCGCGTCACGTGCCGTCGCGTCGAAGGTGGTGCGTGCCTTGGTCACCAGTTCATCGAACTTCGGATTGTTGATGAAGCCCCAATTGTTCGAGACCGGCGGCGCCATCGACGACTGCAGGAAGCGAACAAGTGCGAAGAACGGATCCATCGCCGCATAGGTGACGTTGGTGGCGTTGGAGCCGTTCGCCGAGGGATCCTTGACGCCGCGGCGCCAGTTGGTGAACAGCGTGTTCCATTCGATGACGTCGAGCTTGACGTCGAAGTAGCACTCCGCCAGCGCCTGCTGCAGATATTCGTTCATCGGCAGCGGCAGCATCTGGCCGGAGCCGGACGCCGAGGTCTGCGTCTTCACTTCGAGCTTCTTGGTGGGACCGTAACCGGCTTCCTTCATCAACGCTTGTGCTGCCTTCAGATCATACTTGATCTCGAAACTCGGCTTGCCGCGCCATGGATGACCGGGCTCGAATGTGCCGGTCGCCGGCACCATCAGCCCGGCGAGCAGACCGTCCTTCAGGCCTTCGCGATCGATGCAGAGATTGGCGGCCTTGCGGACGCGGATGTCGTTCCACGGCGAGCCTTCGGCACGGGAGAACTGCCACGGCCAGACATGCGGCTGCTCGTTCTTCTCGATCTTGAAGCCGCGTGCGGTGATTTCCTTGACCGCGTCAGGCGCCGGCGCCTCGACCCAGTCGACCTGACCGGACAGCAGCGCAGCGGTGCGTGCGTTGGCTTCCGGCATCGGCAGCAGCACCATCTTGTCGGTCTTCGGAACGCGGTCCTTGTTCCAGTAGGCGTCGTTCTTCACCAGTTCGAGACGCTCGCGCGGCGTGAACTTCGACATCTTCCACGGGCCGGTGCCGGAGGCTTCGCGCGCGAAGGCCGCCCATGCGGCCTGCGACTTGGCCTTGGCATCGGCGCCTTCGGCCTTGTCGAACAGCGCCTGCCACTTCGTCGGGCTCACCATAAAGAGGTTGGTGAGATTGATCGGCAGGAAGGAGTCCGGCTCCTTCGTGGTCAGCTCGACGGTCATGTCGTCGATCTTCTTGGCCGACACCAGGGTCGGCATGCGCGAGGCGGTCACGCCGACCTGGCTGGCGTCGAACTGGACTGCATCTTGTTTGAGCACCTTGTCCACATTCCAGACCACGGCATCCGCATTGAAGGCCGAACCGTCGTGGAAAGTGACGCCGGGACGCAGTTTGAAGGTCCACTTCTTCTTGTCGGCGTCGTCCACTGCCCACTCAGTGGCGAGCGCCGGGATAACAACACTCGCTTTGGTCGCGGACGACAGATCCCAGCCGGTCAGGCCGTCATACATCGTATTGCCGGTGAAACGATTGCCTTCGAAGCCCTGATCGGGCTGGCCAAGCGTGCGCGGAATATCGGCAGCGGTCATGCCGATGCGCAGCACCGTCTCGGCGCGCGCCACCTGTGGCAAGGTCAGGGCCGTGGCGAGCGTCAGCAAGGTGACTGCTGTCGCGAGACGGCTCTTTGTCGGCTTTTCGATACGCATCGTAATCAGTCCCTCTTGGCTTTGGATGACACGTTGGCTTTCGCCAGTGTTGGCTTGTTCTAAACTGGCTAATTCTTATGCAACGCTTGTGCCAAGGCCTGCAACCTTGCAGCGCAATGACTCAAACTGCGGCACTGCAGCACACCAGCACACACCAACCGTCCGATATGCCCAATCTGGCATCAGGATTGCAGGTATCTAGCGGACAATATCCCACCATACGGAGTCTGGTTTATGCGCGTTCGAAGCTCGTTATTTGTTGCGGCCATCGCCGCCGTCATAAGCGCAGCCGCGCCGGCGCAAGCCGAAACGGTGGTGCGCTATGGCATCTCGATGGCGGACGTGCCGCTGACCACAGGCCAGCCTGATCGCGGCGCCGGAGGCTACCAGTTCACCGGCTACACGATCTACGATCCGCTCGTCGCCTGGGAAATGGATGTCGCCGATCGTCCCGGCAAACTCATTCCCGGCCTCGCCACCGAATGGAAGGTCGACGATACCGACAAGACCAAGTGGCGCTTCACCTTGCGCAAGGGTGTCAAGTTTCACGACGGCAGCGACTTCAACGCCGATGCGGTGATCTGGAATCTCGACAAGGTGCTGAACGAGAAGGCGCCGCAATTCGACAAGCGCCAGAGCGCGCAGGTCAAGACCCGTCTGCCCTCGGTCGCGAGCTACGCCAAGATCGATGACGGCACCGTCGAGATCACCACCAAGAACGTCGACTCCTTCTTCCCCTATCAGATGCTCTGGTTCCTGGTCTCCAGCCCGGCGCAGTACGAGAAGGTCGGCAAGGATTGGGACAAGTTCGCATCGCAGCCCTCGGGCACCGGTCCGTTCAAGCTGACCAAGCTCGTGCCGCGTGAACTCGCCGAACTCAGCAAAAACTCCGACTATTGGGACAAGAAGCGTATCCCGAAAGCTGACAAGCTCGTGCTCGTCCCGATGCCGGAAGCGCTCACCCGCACCAATGCCCTGCTCGCCGGTCAGGTCGATCTGATCGAGACCCCTGCTCCCGACGCTGTGCCGCAGCTCAAGGGCGCCGGCATGAAGATCGTCGACAACGTCACGCCGCATGTCTGGAATTATCACCTCAGCGTGCTGCCGGGTTCGCCCTGGACCGACGTCCGCCTGCGCAAGGCGCTGAACCTCGCCATCGATCGCGATGCCGTCGTCGCGCTGATGAACGGTCTCGCCAAGCCCGCCATCGGCCAGGTCGATCCGTCGAGCCCGTGGTTCGGCAAGCCGACCTTCAAGATCAAATATGATCTGGCCGAAGCCAAGAAGCTGGTGAAGGAAGCCGGCTACGGCCCGGAGAAGCCGCTGAAGGCGACCTTCATCATCGCCAATGGCGGCACCGGCCAAATGCTGTCATTGCCGATCAACGAATTCCTGCAGCAGAGCTTCAAGGAAATCGGCGTCGAGGTCGAATTCAAGGTCGTCGAACTCGAAGTGCTCTACACCGCGTGGCGCAAGGGCGCGGCTGACGAGAGCATGAAGGGCATCACGTCCAACAACATCGCCTACGTCACCTCGGATCCCTTGTACGCCATCGTCCGCTTTTTTCACTCCGGCCAGATCGCACCGGTCGGCGTGAACTGGGGCGGCTACAAGAACCCGAAGGTCGATGCGCTGATCGACGAAGCCAAGAACACCTTCGATCCGAAGAAGCAGGACGAGTTGCTGGCCGAAGCCCATGCGCAGATCGTCGACGACGCCGTGCTGGTCTGGGTCGTTCACGACACCAACCCGCATGCGCTGTCGCCGAAGGTGAAGAAGTTCGTGCAGGCCCAGCACTGGTTCCAGGACCTGACCACGATTGGTCTGGACTGAGCCTCTCTGGTCCACTGCGAAATCAGGAAGCGCCGCCGAGCAATCGGCGGCGCTTTTTCTTGCCGTGCATGTGGTCGCGGAACGCGGATATCTACCGCAGCCTGACGATTACGCCTTCATTGCCTGATAACTCCAGTGCGCCCGAAACATTCTCACCATGGCGATCGAGGCCTGTCGCCAGCAGGATTTCACCGCCCCCCACATGCAATGATGCGGGCTCACCGCTGAGATTGAGGGCGATCAGAACCGTCTGCGCGTCATAGACGCGCCGATAGGCCAGCACATCGCCCTCAGCGTCCACAGGCTCATAGCCGCCGAACACCAGTTCAGGCATGTGCTTGCGCAAGTCGATCAGCTTCACATAGAGGCTGAGAATCGAATGGGGATCGGCCGCGAGAGCAGCCGCATTCTGATGGTGGTAGTCCGTGTCCAGCGGCAGCCAGGGCTCGCCGGTCGTAAAACCCGCGTGCTCGGTGGCACCCCATTGCATCGGCGTGCGGCATCCGTCGCGGCCGAGACCGATCCCAGGCACGTTCTTTTCGAACGGATCCTGAACCTGATCCGGTGCAATAGGCACCTGCTTCATACCGATCTCGTCGCCATAATATAGCGTCGGCGTCCCGCGCAGCGTCAGCAACAACATCGCGGCGACGCGCGCCTGAGCCATGCCAACCCGGCTGGCGACGCGCGGCCGGTCGTGATTGCCGAGCACCCAGTTAGGCCAGGCGCCGAGCGGCAGCGCGGCTTCGTAGCGCGCGATCAATTCGCCGATGGCGAAAGCATTCCACGGCGCGGAGAGCAGTGCGAAGTTGAACGGCAGATGAGCGCCTGACAGGTCACTGCCGTAATAGGCGACCAGCCGATCGAAGGGGAGATAAATCTCGCCTATCAGCACGCGATCGTCGAATTCATCGACGACGCGGCGCATTTCGACGACCACGTCCAGCGTCTCCGGCCGATCGGTCGAATAGAGCGGCAGGAAAGCCTCGTGTGGCGGGCGCCCGGCCGTGAAACTCGGATTTGTCGGGTTGTCGCGAAACTCCTCGTCCTTGATGAGATGCCAGATCACGTCGACGCGGAAGCCGTCGACGCCGCGTCGCATCCAGAACCGCATCACCTCATAGATGGCGTTGCGAACAGCAGGATTGCGCCAATTCAGGTCCGGCTGTTTGTCGAGAAAGGCGTGATAGTAATATTGCCCTGTGGCCTCGTCATACTGCCAGGAGCTGCCGCCGAATTCGGACATCCAGTTGGTCGGCGCGCTGCCGTCCGGCTTCGGATCGTGCCAGATATACCAATCGCGTTTGGGATTATCGCGTGACGACCGGCTTTCGACAAACCACGGATGCTGATCCGAGGTGTGGTTCGGCACCAGATCGAGAATAATCTTCAGACCATGACCGTGAGCCGCAGCCACCAGCGCGTCGAAATCGGCCGATGTACCGAAGATCGGATCGATGCCGATATAGTCTGATATGTCATAGCCGAAGTCTGCCATCGGAGATGGGAAGATCGGTGACAGCCAGATCGCGTCGATGCCGAGCTGCCGCAGATAAGGAAGCCGGCCGACGATGCCCGCGAGATCGCCGATACCGTCTCCATTGGAGTCCTGAAACGATCGCGGATAGATCTGATAGATGGTGCCGGCCTGCCACCAGACTGTCGCTGCAGTTGCCATGGTCCTGTCACTCAATGTTCTGAGGCTTCCATCACGCACGAAAAAACGGCCCTTCCGAGGAAGGGCCGCCTCTCGTTCGGTGCAATATTAGTAGCGTTCGATGACAGTACGACGTTCGACGCCGCCATCGTAATAGCCACGATCGCGGTCGCGGCTGCGCTTGATGATCACGGTCTCATTGCGGTCACGACGATCGCGGTAGTACCCGCGATCATAGTCGTCGCGATAGCGGTCGCGGCCGACGGCGCCAACCGTAACGCCTCCCGGACCGACGCCAACGCCGAACTCCTGGGCCTTGGCTGGAATTGCGCTGCTAATGCCCGCCGCAGCAACGGCGATGATGGCAAGATGCTTAATCATGACGTGCTCCTCGTGTGTGAACCATGAGGGAGCAATCCCGCGCTGCAGGGTTAGTTCCGAGACGATAACAAAACGATCATGCGTAACGCGCGCAAAGACCCGGAACCAATCGAGGTTTTGCCGACCGCGAGCTAGCCGGGCGGTATAATTGCGTTGCTCGGTGTCGGCCGATCGGTGATCTGCTGCCCGAACAGGCTGCCGACCAGCTCGACCATCACCCGTGCGGTACGCCCGCGCTCGTCGAGAAACGGATTGAGCTCGACGACATCCAGCGAGCACATCAGCCCGGAATCATGCAGCAGCTCCATGATCAGATGCGCCTCGCGATAGGTGGCGCCGCCGGGCACCATGGTGCCAACGCCGGGCGCTGCCGCGGGATCGAGGAAGTCCACATCGAAGGACACATGCAACACGCCGTTGCGCGCCTTGACCCGCTCGATGACGCGGCGGATCAGGACGCCAACACCGAACTCGTCAATCTGCCGCATGTCTGCGATGGCCACCTTGCGCGTGTGGACTAGCTCTTTCTCGAGCTTATCGATGGAGCGGATGCCGAACAGATCGAGATTATCGGGCTTGATCGATGCGCGCGGCTCAGCGCCGAGTAATCCATCCAGACCGGGCTCGCCGCACAGAAAGGCCGCGGACATGCCGTGCATGTTGCCGGTGATGGTCGTGTGCGGCGTATTGTAATCGGCATGCGCGTCGAGCCACAGCACGAACAATTCGCGCCCCTGCTCGTGCCAGTGCCGCGCCACGCCATTGACCGATCCCATAGACAGGCTGTGATCACCGCCCACGAAGATCGGCAGCGCGCCCGATTTGGCAAGCGTGTAGGCACGCGCACTCAGCGCCTGGATCCAGCTCTGGATCACACGGTAATGCTTGGCATTCTCCGGCGGCGCATCGGTCGACAGAGGCACAGACGGTGGCATGAGGTCACCGTGGTCTTCCACCTCGAAGCCAAGCTCTTCCAGCAGCGGCCCCAGGCCTGCCGTCCGCATGGCCGCCGGCCCCATCAAGGTCCCGCGCTGCGAGGCCCCGACTTCGACTGGCGCGCCCAGCAATGCGATGCGTTTGTGACGGGAGACGTCGGTCATAAGCAAAACTCCGGGCTAGCGACCCTCGCAGGCCAAGATATATTCCGAAACAACCTGATTGCATTGCAACGGAAATGCGGCGACGCAGTTATCCCGCGCATTTTCATCACCAGACAGTGGGGCAATCGTGACGAACAGAGTAGTCGAAGAAGGTCTTCCCTATCCCTTTGGCGCGCATTGGGACGGAAAGGGCACCAACTTCGCGCTCTTCTCCGCCAACGCCACCAAGGTCGAGGTCTGCCTGTTCGACGGCGACAAGGAAACGCGAATCGAGCTGCCGGAATATACCGACGAGGTGTTTCACGGCTACATCCCCGACGTCAGCCCCGGCACTTTCTATGGCTACCGCGTCCATGGCCCCTATGAGCCGGAAAAGGGCCATCGCTTCAATCCGAATAAGCTGCTGCTCGATCCCTATGCCCGTGCCCATGCCGGTCAGCTCGAATGGAATCCGGCCGTGTTCGGCTACAAGATGGAAACCGGCGACGACACCACCTTCGACGAGCGCGACTCGGCGCCCTTCATGCCGAAATGCGTGATTGTCGATCGCGATTTCGACTGGGCTGGCGAGGCCGGCCGGCAGCCGGTGCCATGGGACCAGACCATCATCTACGAGACCCACGTCAAGGGCTTCACCAGGCTGCATCCCGACGTGCCCGAGAAGCTGCGCGGCACCTATGCCGGCTTCGGCAGCAAGCCTGTGGTGGATTATCTCTGCGGCCTTGGCATCACCTCGGTCGAGCTGCTTCCGATCCATACTTTCATCAATGACGACTATCTGCTGAACAAGAAGCTGGTGAACTACTGGGGCTACAATTCCATCGGCTTCTTTGCGCCCGATCCGCGCTACGCGTCGGACGTGCCGAACTCGCTGCGCGAGTTCAAGGAGATGGTGTCAGCGCTGCATGCCGGCGGGCTCGAGGTCATCCTCGATGTCGTCTATAATCACACCGCCGAAGGCAACGAGCTTGGCCCGACCCTGTCCTTCAAGGGCATCGACAATGCCAGTTATTATCGGCTGCTTCCGGACAAGCCACGCTATTACATCAACGACACCGGCACCGGAAACACAGTGAACCTGTCCAATGCCCGCGTCATCCAGATGGTGGCGGACAGCCTGCGCTACTGGGTGCGGGAGATGCATATCGACGGCTTCCGCTTCGATCTCGGCACCATCCTGGCGCGCGAAGTCTATGGCTTCACCGAACAGAGCGGCTTCCTGAAAGCCGTCGATCAGGACCCATTGCTGACGACAGTGAAGTTGATCGCCGAACCCTGGGACATCGGCCCCGGTGGTTATCAGGTCGGCGGTTTCCCGCCCGGCTGGGCGGAATGGAACGACAAGTTTCGGGATACTGCGCGTGACTTCTGGCGCGGCAAAGCGCCGGTCTCGGCTCTGGCACCGCGTCTCGTCGCGTCTGCGGACATGTTCAACCATCAGGGTCGCCGCGCCTGGGCCAGCATTAATTTCGTCACCGCCCACGATGGCTTCACGCTGAACGACTGGGCGAGTTACAACGAGAAACACAATGAGGCCAATGGCGAGAACAACAAGGACGGCTCCTCCAACAACGCCTCATGGAATTGCGGCGTTGAGGGCCCGACCGACGACAAGGCCATCATCGCCCTGCGCGAGCGCCAGAAGCGCAATATGCTGGCGACGCTGCTGTTCTCTCAGGGCACGCCGATGCTGCTCGGCGGCGACGAATTCGGCCGCACACAAAACGGCAACAACAATGCCTATTGCCAGGACAGCGAGATTTCCTGGTTCAACTGGAGCCTGACGACCGAGGGCAAGGACCTGCTCGCTTTCACCAAGCGGCTCATCAAACTGCTCGGCGGCTGCTCGGTCCTGCGTCGCAGCCGCTTCCTGACCGGCGAGCACGACCCTGACCTCGATGTTCGCGACGTGACATGGATCAACGCCAATGGCGGCCCGATGGAAGACGCACATTGGCAAGACGGCAACATGAAATGCTTCGGCATGCTGCTGGACGGCCGTGCACAGAAGACCGGCATTCACAAGCCGGCGGAGGATCAGACCATGCTGATGATTCTCAACGGCTTCGAAGGACTGGTCGATTTCACGATGCCTGAGGCGTTTGGCGGACAAGCCTGGGAACTTCTGGTGGATACCAACATTCCCGATACGAAGGGTGGCGAGGATTTCCCGTTCGGCCACATGTATCAGGTGACCGCCCGCTCGCTGCTGCTGTTGTCCCTGAAGAAGTAGCTTATGGCGCAGCGGGGCTGGTGCGGCCTCGCTGCCCACATTTTCTGCACATTCCTGTCACTGAACCTCGGAACGATGTTTGGTGACTACACTTGTCTGGCAACGATGAATTCCTGATTTGCCGAGCTAGTGGAGACGTAAAAGTGAAGATTCGCGCGGGCTACGACATCGCTTTCCAGTGTTTGCAGGAAACGCCTATGATCCTGATGCTTAGCATCCATCCTTCGCGCGCGAAGGATCTGCAGAGCCCGCACCGCATCCAGTTTTCCCATGACGTACAGGCGCACGACTATCTCGACATGTTCGGCAATACCTGCACGCGCATCGTCGCGCCGCCCGGGCTGATCGAGATCAAGAATGACTTTCTCATCTCCGATAGCGGACTGCCGGATGCAGCTCCGCCATCAGGGCCGTTGCAGGCGGTTGGCGAACTGCCTGACGATGTCATGGTCTTCCTGCTCGGCAGCCGCTATTGCGACACGCAGAAGCTGTCAGATCTTGCCTGGTCGCTGTTCGGCCATATCGAAGACGGCGCGGCGCGCGTTCAGGCCATTGTCGATTACGCGCATCAGCGCATCGAGTTCGGCTATCACCATGCCCGCAACGATCGCACCGCCTTCGAAGGGCATGAGGAACGCATCGGCGTTTGCCGTGACTTTGCTCATCTGGCCGTCACGCTGTGCCGCTGCATGAACATTCCAGCGCGCTACTGCACCGGCTATCTCGGTGATATCGGCGTGCCCATCGATCCCGCGCCGATGGACTTCAGCGCCTGGTTCGAAGTCTATCTCGGAAACAAGTGGTACACCTTCGATGCGCGTCACAATCATCCGCGCATCGGGCGCATCGTGATGGCCCGCGGTCGCGACGCTGCTGACGTCGCTATCTCCACCAATTTCGGCCCGACGCCGCTGGTGCGTTTTACCGTGGTCACGGAAGAGGTTTTTAGCGAAGCCACCCCCGCCATCGCGCCGATGTCGATGGTGGCCTGATCGTCGTCTCGAGACCGTTGTTAGTTTCAAAGCCACCCGTATCCGCGGATGGCTTTGTTGCTTCAGGTCCTGACAGGACTGATCTTCCACGTCAGCGCCATGAGACCTGCCGTCATGGCACCCGAGATCACAGAGGCAATCGGCAGCACCAGTGCCAGCGCCGCTGTCGCAGCCCAGCCGATCGACGAGAAAGCTTCGGCGAAGGTCGCAATGCGCGATGACGTCTGACGTCGCCTGAACTGGCTGCGCCGCGCCTGCACCCTGAACCAGAGCTGGATGGCGGTAGCCGATCCCGCGGCCACGACGGTCGCCAGCGCTGTCACTGCCGCCAGCCGCGGCGAGACCAGCGCCAGACCTGCGACCATCGGCGTGAACACGACGGCGATGATCACCAGCACGACTTCGACCTTGGCCGTGATGATCGTGTTTGCCGGAAGCGGTGCGGTCGTCACCAGATCCGCGGCGTCCTCACCGGAGATCGTCAGCCAGGCCAGGCCGCCGGCGAGCTGACCGGCCGCCATCACGATCACCGGCGCCAGCACGATGAAGGCGCCGGCGCCCTCGCCGAAGCTGCGCCACAGCATCAGGGCCGGCGGCAGCAGATACAGCAGTTGCATCAGCGTTTGCGAGACCAGCCACGGATCGCGCCACAACAGGATAAACTCTTTACGACGCAAGGCGTTACGCCGGGATCCCGTCCGGAACGGTCTTGCGACTTTCTTGCGACGAACTTGCGCCAATGGCACGGCACTGGCCACGTAGCTGCTGAATCGCGGCGAGAAGATCGCCATCGTGATGCCAAGCAGGATCAACCCGGCCGCCAGCAGCGGCACCAGTGCTGCGATATCGCCAAGCATCGCGCGCGCGGGCCACCACACGATGCTGTTCGCTTCAGGTGCAAAGGCGGCTGCGGCATCGGAGGTCAGCACGGCGAAACGCGACAGCGTGCCGTAAGAGAGAATCGCCGCAACCTGCAATGCGATGACAAAGCCTGCGCCCGTCACAGCTGAAATAATCTGCGCGACCAGTCGTGTCTTCGCAGGACCGCAGAGCTGAAACAATCCGACGGTGATGGCGATGGCGCACGCCGATGCAGAAAGGCCCATCGCGATGACGACGGCATAGGCGGAGAACCAGCGTGCACCGCCGCCAATCACCAGTACGTTGACAAACGGCGTCGCCAGCAGCACCGCCATCAGGGTCACTGTCAAAGCGATGGCCGCGATGCGGACGGAGAACAGGTTGGTGAGCGGCGCCGGCGACGACATGATGAGATCGAGATCGGCGCGCGCGTAGAATACGCGGGTGACGGACTCGATCGCCTGCGACAGAACGAGCGCCCAGGCGAGGAAGATACTGGCGGTGATGACAATCGCTGTCGATTGATCGAGCGGCGTCTGCACATCTGCGAAACGGCCGACCACCGCATAAGCCGGCAAATGCAGGAAGATCACGAAGACAATCAGCAGAAGCGAAACGCTGCGCGGACGCCAGCGACGGCCCGCCGTGAGCATGCCCAGCATCTCTCGCCACGCCAGCCGGACTTCATGGCCGGCAAACCACATCACGCTGGCGGATGGTGTCATGCGGCAACCGGCGCGCCGTCCACCAGCGCCACGAACATGTCCTCGAGGCTGGTGTCGCCCTGTCCGTTCTGCTGACGCAATTCGGCAAGCGTACCTTCGGCGATCAGCCTGCCTGCGGCGATCACGCCGATCCGGTCGGCCATGCGTTCGGCGACTTCGAGAATATGCGTGGTCATGATCACCGTGCAGCCGGAGCGCACCCGATCCTGCAGCAGGCCTTTGACATGACGCGCCGACACGGCATCGAGCCCGGTCAAAGGTTCATCGAGAATGATCAGCCGAGGTTCGTGCACCAGTGCGCCGGCCAGCGCCACCTTCTGGCGCATCCCCTTGGAGAAGCCTTCGCATCGCTCATGCAGATGTGGACCAAGACCTAGCGATGCCAACAATCCATGCGACGTGCGCTCTGCTGTTTCAGCATCGCAGCCCCATAGACCGGCAACGAATTCGAGATATTCGAGCGGCGTCAGCTTGTCATAGATCATCGGCTCGTCAGAGACCCAGGCCATGATCTGCTTTGCCGCAACGGGATCGGCGAGCGCGTCGATACCAAGTACCGACACCGATCCGGCATCGGGACGCAGCAATCCAGCGACCATGCGCAATGTCGTCGTCTTGCCGGCTCCGTTGGCACCCAGCAGCGCATAGAATTCGCCAGCACGAACCGTGAGATCGAGTCCGTCGACAGCTGGCCGATCGAAACGTTTCGTTAACCCTCGTAATTCTAGGGCAGCGTGTGTTGCGGACATGACAGACGATCTGCGCGTTAAGTTGCGTAGCAACATGGAGGGAAGTTGTTTCAAGGCAGTGAATCCGATGACGTAACTACGCCGCCTCACGCGCCTGGTGGTATCTATATGCACATCGGGATTGATGACCCCATCAATCCTCCCACTCACGCATGTGCGTTTTGATCTCTTATACCGGCAATTTAACTAGATCTGGCGGGAACAATACAACCTTGAATAGATTTACGCTGACCTGCAAAGATCGATCTCCGGAGATTCGCGATGACACGGCTAGCTGCCTTGAAGGTTCCTGCTGTAGCCGAGTTCGATGCGCCGTATTTTCTGACCTGTCCCGGCATCGGAAGGGTTACGACCGACTACAAGAAAAACCAGAACATCTTTTGTCAGGGTGAGACGGCAGATTCTGTTTGCTACATCCTGAGTGGACGTATCAAGCTCACGGTCCTGTCCGAACAAGGCAAGGAAGCTGTCGTCGGCCTGCTCGAACCCGGACAGTTCCTGGGTGAGGGTTGCCTGAATGGTCATCCGCTGCGCACCGTCACAACGACGGCGATGGAAGACTGCACCATCGTTACCATCAACAAGTCGGTGATGCTCGCCCATCTGCGCGACGAGCCGGCTTTCGCAGAATTCTTCGTCGCCTATCTTCTGTCGCGCAACAACCGCATCGAAGAAGACTTGATCGATCAGTTGTTCAATTCAAGCGAGAAGCGCCTCGCGCGCCTGTTGCTGATCCTCGCTCACTATGGCGAGGGAGGTGCCAGCCATCCCATCGATATCGACATCAGTCAGGAAATGCTGGCGGAGATGATCGGCACCACGCGGTCGCGCGTCAGCTTCTTCATGAACAAGTTTCGCAAGCTCGGCTTCGTCAGCTATGACGGACATATTCAGGTCCACAGATCGCTGCTCGATGCGGCGTTTAACGAGAAGCCACATTTGCAACGTGGCATGTAGCGATGCGTGCGTAACCAGACAACCATGCTCCGCACTGGCGCGACGGCATCCGGGGGACCGGCAGATGGCAAGCATCCTGATCGTCGACGATGACAAGGTCGTTCAGATATTCACCAAATTGATGCTTGAGCGCGAAGGACACCGCGTCACCTGCGCGAGTGACGGCCCGCGCGCGCGCCACATTCTCCGCAACGCCGATTTCGATCTGCTCATCATCGATATCTTCATGCCCGGGATGAACGGGCTGGAGACGATGAAGCTGGCGCATCGGTGCCGCCCAGAGATCCCGATCATCGTCATGTCAGGTCACGCGCCCTCACCGGCAGGCGTGTCCGCGCCCGATTTTCTCGCGATGTCCACCGAGCTCGGCGCCGTCTGTCGCCTCCAGAAGCCCCTCAAATCGGCGGTTCTTCTCTCGCATGTGGACCGGTGCCTTGCGCCGGGGAATGGCTCGTCTCGGCTCCACTAGTATCGTCGCACATTCGATCACGACTGATGCTGGCATCGCCCGAAGCCAAAATCTGCTGCGGCATAATGGAATCATGATACCAGGATACCTACACATCAGAGGTAATTAAGGGCTCCTTCACTCGGCTTCCCTATTTTCACGTGGAATTTCAGTGCCGCAGCAAAATTGCTTGTCGCGGTCCAAGGGGCATGTCGATGCAAGCACTCAATTCTATTTCAGCACGTATGATTGTCGCCATCACGCTCGTCGCTGCCGGATCGTGCGGCGCGCTCGCTGCCTTCAGCATGTGGCAGCAACAGGCGATCATCGATACAGCCCTTAGTCGCGAAGCGCATGATGACTACGCCAATCTCACGGCAGCGCTGAATGCCGAAACGCGCACGCTGCTCGCAGTTGCCGAGTCGATCGCGTCGTCACAGCCGATCAAGGACGCCATCAAGGCGAACGATCGTGCCAGTGCGCTCGCGAACCTGAAGGAGGCCCATCAGCGTATCAAGCCGCGCGGCCTCGAACTGATCACCATTCAAACACCGCCGGCCATCAGCTTCGCCCGCATCCACAATCCCGGCACCTTCGGAGACAACGTTTCCGAGCGCCGCAAGATGGTGGTGCAGGCGATGACCAGCAAGAAGTCGGTCGGCGGCATCGAGCCCGGCCGTGATGCGCTCAACGTCTTTGGCGTAGCACCGGCGATGGATGGTGATACCATTCTCGGCACGATCGATGTCGGCGCTCCGTTCGGCAAGACTTTCGTCGACACCATGAAGTCGCGTTTCGGTGTCGATGTCGGCATTCACCAGATCGACGGCCAGGCCGGCAAGACGCTGGCGTCCACCCTGAAGTCGGCTGCTCCGGGTGTCGATATGCTGCGTCGCGCGCTTGCCGGCGAAGTTGTGACCCAATATGGCGAACTCGACAACAAGCCCGTTGCCACGACCTTCGGCGCAATCAAGAGCTTTTCGGGCGACAACATCGCCGTCTTCGAAATCACCCGTGATACCAGCGGATATCACAGCCTGATGCGATCCTCGCTGAATTGGCTGGCCATCATTTCTGCCTGCGTGCTGCTGCTCGCCGGTGCCATCGCAACCTTCATGGGCCGCTCGATGGCGAAGCCGATCCGCGCACTCGAAACTGCGATGCGGACCATTGCGGGCGGTAATCACACGATCGCGGTGCCGGGTGCAGGCCGCAAGGACGAGATCGGCTCGATGGCCGGCGCCGTCGAAATCTTCAAGACCGGGCTGATCGAAACCGAGCAGCTGCGCGCCGCCCAGGAAGAGCAGCGCGAGCGCGCCCAGCTTGATCGCCGCGACACCATGAGTGCTCTCGCCTCGCGCTTCGAGGGCAGCGTTGGTACCGTAGTCACCGCCGTCGGTTCGGCTGCCGGCGAACTCCGCAACACCGCGCAATCGATGGCGGCCACCGCCGAGGAATCCACCCGGCAGACCGCAGCTGTCGCGGCAGCATCCGAGGAGGCCACGCAGAGCGCTCAGGCAGTCGCCGCTGCTATCGAGGAGCTCAACGCCTCGATCAGCGAGATCGCACAGCAGGTCAACGAATCTGCCCGCGTCGCCGGCGATGCGGTATCGCAGGCCAACGTCACCAATAGCGAAGTGCAGAGCCTTGCGGAGGCCGCGCAGAAGATCGGTGACGTCGTCAAGCTGATTAGCGAGATCGCCGCGCAAACCAACCTGCTCGCACTCAATGCCACCATCGAAGCGGCCCGCGCAGGTGAAGCCGGCCGCGGCTTCGCCGTCGTCGCATCCGAAGTGAAGGCACTGGCCACCCAGACGTCGAAGGCAACGGACGAAATCTCGGCACAGGTCGGCGCGATTCAGAGTGCCACGAAGCTCTCGGTGGGTTCGATCCAGAGCATTACCTCGACCATCGGCCGCGTCAGCGAGATCGCAAGCGCCATCGCCGCCGCCGTCGAGGAACAGGGCGCAGCCACGCTCGAAATCGCCCGCAACGTCGCCGAAGCCGCCCGCGGCACCGGCGAGGTCTCGCAAAACATTGCCGGCGTCAATGACGCCGCCCGCGAGACCGGCCTCGCCGCGTCGCGCGTGGTGGAGTCGGCCGCGGACCTGTCACGCAACGGCGAAGACCTCCGCACGCAGGTGGATGTGTTCCTCCGCGAAGTGCGGGCGGCTTAAGCCGCTACAAATTCGGATGTCATCGCCCGGCTTGACCGGGCGATCCAGTACAAGGCGCCGTCAGCGCATTTCGCAAACAACCGCGTTTACTGGATCACCCGCTTTCGCGGGTGATGACAGCTGAGAAAAAAGCGCCTCAAACCGTCCATTGCGAACAAAGCAGGAATCAGCGAGCGTGATTCGTCACCTCGGATACATGCCTTGCTCGCTCAAGCCTCTTATCTCGACGCCCTCAATCCAGAACAACGCCGTGCCGTCGAGCATGGCGTGTTCCCGCATGGGAACAGCGTCACGTCTGCTCCGCTGTTGGTCATCGCCGGTGCCGGTTCCGGCAAGACCAACACCCTCGCCCATCGCGTGGCGCATCTGCTCGTCAACGGCGCCGATCCGCGCCGCATCCTGCTGATGACCTTCTCACGGCGCGCGGCCAACGAGATGAGCCGCCGCGTCGAGCGCATCGCGCGCCAAGTGATGGGCGACAATACCGGCGTCATGACCGATGCGCTGGCCTGGGCTGGCACATTCCATGGCATCGGCGCGCGGCTCCTGCGGGACTATGCCGAACAAATCGGACTCGATCCCGGTTTCACCATTCACGACCGTGAGGATTCCGCCGACCTGATGAATCTGGTCCGGCACGAACTCGGCTTCTCCAAAACCGAGACGCGCTTCCCGACAAAAGGCACATGCCTCGCGATCTATTCCCGCTGCGTGAATTCCGAGACCGAACTCGATCAGGTGCTCGGCGCATCCTATCCGTGGTGCGCGGCGTGGTCAGCCGAGTTGCGCGAACTGTTCGCCGGCTATGTCGAAGCCAAGCAGAAGCAGAACGTGCTCGATTACGACGACCTGCTTCTATACTGGGCGCAGATGGCGAGCGAACCGCTACTGGCTAGCGATATCGGCGGTCGCTTCGATCACGTGCTCGTGGACGAATATCAGGACACTAATCGCCTGCAATCGGCGATCCTGATGGCTTTGAAGCCCAACGGGGCGGGCCTCACCGTTGTCGGCGATGACGCGCAGTCGATCTATTCGTTTCGCGCCGCCACCGTACGCAACATTCTGGATTTCCCCGGGCAGTTCAGCCCGCCGGCTGACATCATCACGCTCGACCGCAACTATCGCTCGACGCAACCGATCCTGGCGGCGGCCAATGGCGTGATTGATCTCGCGCGTGAACGCTATACGAAGAATCTCTGGACCGATCGCGTCTCCTCCGCCAAGCCGCAACTCGTCACCATCCGGGACGAGACCGATCAGGCCCGCGCCATCGTTGCGCGTGTGCTCGACAATCGCGAAGGCGGCATGAAGCTGAAGGAACAGGCCGTGCTGTTCCGGACGTCGTCGCACAGCGGATCACTCGAAGTGGAGCTGACGCGGCGGAACATTCCATTCGTCAAATTTGGCGGCCTGAAGTTTCTCGACGCCGCGCATGTGAAGGACATGCTGGCGCTGCTGCGTTTCGTGGAGAACCCACGTGACCGCGTCGCCGGTTTCCGGCTGATGCAATTGCTACCCGGTGTGGGACCAGCTTCCGCACAGCGCGCGCTGGATCACATGATCGCGGCACCCGATCCGATCGACGCCCTCGCTCACGCGCCGGCCCCGCCCCGCGCAGCAGCCGACTGGCGCGGCTTTGTCGAGGTCATCGGCGAGATCAAGTCACGCCGTGCGGGCTGGCCCGCCGAACTGGAACTGGCGCGGCGCTGGTATGAGCCGCATCTCGATCGCATTCATGAGGATTCGCTGACGCGTCGCGCCGATCTGATCCAGCTCGAAGCGATCGCGTCAGGCTATCCGTCGCGCGAACGTTTTCTCACCGAACTCACGCTCGATCCGCCTGACGCGACCAGCGATCAGTCCGGCGTGCCGCTGCTCGACGAGGACTATCTGATCCTCTCGACCATCCATTCCGCCAAAGGGCAGGAATGGAAGTCTGTCTATGTGCTGAATGTGGTCGATGGCTGCATGCCGTCGGATTTGGGCACCGGGACATCGGCGGAGATCGAGGAAGAGCGCCGGCTGCTCTACGTGGCGATGACGCGCGCCAAGGACGATCTGCATCTGATGGTACCGCAGCGTTTCTTCACCCACGGCCAGCACGCACAAGGTGACCGACACGTCTATGCGTCGCGCACCCGCTTCATTCCCGAAGCGCTGCTCGGCCTGTTCGAACGCACGACCTGGCCGCAGGTGGCTGCGGCAGATCCGGCGCGTGCGGCAGCACAGGGCGTGCGTATGGACATCAATTCGCGGATGCGTGCGATCTGGCGCTAGAGCTTCTCATCCCACTCCGGCACGCCGCTGAAGCGCGCCACCAGGAAATCGATGAACAGCCGCACTTTTACGGCGAGATGCCGCGTGGGCGGATAGATCGCATAGAGCGTCAGCGGCGGCGCCTTGTAGGCGGAGAGTACACTGCGCAACGTCCCCGCACGCAACGCGTCGCCGGCAATGAAGGTCGGCAGCAGCGCGACGCCCCTGCCCTTGATCGCGGCATCGCGCAGTACTTCAGCATTGTTGACGCAGAGCGTCCAGCTCGGCTGGATCCAGTGATCGTTGCCATCCCTGCCGGTCAGCTTCCACTGATTGCCCGTGAGTAGGAAGCCATAGGTGAGCAGCGCGTGGCTGCGCAGATCCTCCGGCAGCTTCGGTGTGCCATGTTGCTTGAGATAGTCCGGCGACGCACAAACCGCGCGATCGATGGCGACGATTTTTCGCGCGATGAGACTTGAAGACTCCAGATCGGCGATGCGAAGCGTCACGTCGAAACCGCCCTGCATCGGGTCGACCTGATCGTCCGACAGCACGAGTTGAATCTGCAACTCTGGGCACTGCGCCATGAAGTCGGCAATGGCAGGCCCGAGCTGCAGCGTGCCGAATGACATCGGCGCATTGACGCGTAGCAATCCGCGCGGCGTCGACTGCGCCTGCGCCACCGCCTGATCGGCGGCTTCGAGATCGGCGAGGATGGTCAGCGCGCGCTCGAAATAGGCCTGACCGTTCTCGGTCGCGCTGGCATGGCGCGTGGTGCGGTTGAGCAATTGCACGCCGAGGTCCTGTTCGAGCTCGCCGACATATTTCGAGATCGCCGAGCGCGACAGTCGCAGCTGCCGCCCTGCTTCGGAGAAGCTGCCGAGTTCGACGACTTTGACGAAGGCGCGCAGGCTGTTGAGCTTATCCATGGAGCATTCCCGACTGTCCCCAATTCATAGACAGTCATGTCACAAATGGCCAGATTGTCTTTGAACGGGGATGACCCAATTATCCCGGCAACGGAAGACGAGACGCCTTCCTAACCAGGAGACAGACCATGTCAGGCATCCACCATGTCACCGCAATCGCCGGTAACGCCTTGCGGAATTTCGATTTTTACACCCGCGCGCTCGGCATGCGCTTCGTCAAGAAGACCGTCAATTTCGACGATCCGGGCACCTACCACTTCTACTACGGCGATGAGACCGGCAAGCCGGGCACCATCCTGACCTTCTTCCCGTGGGAGCATGCGGCCCCCGGCCGTGGCGGCGTGGGCCAAACCCAGCAGACTTCGTTCCGGGTCCCGGCCCGCTCGCTCGGCTACTGGACGCATCGCTTCATCGAGAAGGGCATTGCCCATGAGGCGCTCGAAAAGCGCTTCGGCCAAGCCGTGCTGCCCTTCACCGATCCGGACGGCATGAGCCTCGCTCTGGTCGGCGTTGCCGGCGCGGAGAACGAGCCCGGTTGGAGCAATGGCGACGTTCCGGCGGAGCACGCGATCCGAGGCTTCCATGGCGTGACGCTTCTGCTGGAGAAGGCCGAGAAGACCAGCGCGATCCTCACCGACGTGTTCGGCTTCAAGGAAACCGCACGTGAAGGTTCGATCATCCGGCTGAGTGCCGACAGTGTCGAAGGTGGCATTGTCGACATCTACGAGGCCGGCGGTTTCCTGCCGGGTCGTCAGGGTCGTGGCTCGGTGCATCACGTCGCTTTCCGCGCCGTCGATGATGCCGATCAGCAGGTGATGGCCAACAAGCTGGTGAAGACCCACGGCCAGCAGCCGACGGAGCAGAAGGACCGTAACTACTTCCGCTCGGTCTATTTCCGCGAACCCGGCGGCGTGCTGTTCGAGATTGCGACCGACATCCCCGGCTTCGCCGTGGACGAGCCCGTCGAATCCCTCGGCGAGCATCTGAAACTGCCCGCGTTTCTCGAAAAGCATCGCGGCGAGATCGAGCGCGTATTGCCGTCGCTTGATACCGAAAAGGTGGCGTCATGAGCAACGACCTGTCCCACATCCATCGCTTCGTGCCGGGCAACCGGCACGAAGCAACATCGCTCCTGCTGCTGCATGGCACTGGCGGCGATGAAAGCGATCTGCTGCCGCTCGGCGAGGCGATTGCGCCCGGCGCAGCATTGCTGTCGCCCCGCGGTCAGGTGCTGGAGCACGGCATGCCGCGCTTCTTCCGCCGGCTCGCCGAAGGCGTGTTCGATGAGGACGACGTTCGGCGTCGCGCCAATGACCTTGCAGACTTCGTAGTCGAAGCCCGCAAGCGCTACGGGCTCAAAGCACCGATCGCGCTCGGCTATTCCAACGGCGCCAATATCGCCGCGGCAATGATGCTGTTGCGCCCCGAGGCGCTGGCCGGCGGCATATTGTTGCGGGCGATGGTCCCTCTACATGAACCACCGGTGGCAGATCTCGCTGGCAAGCCGGTACTGATCGTGTCGGGCCAATCCGATCCGATCATCCCGCCGAGCAATTCGCAGCGGCTTGCCGTGATGCTGACAAAGGCGGGGGCCGATGTGCAGCATCGCACGCTGCCGGTTGGCCATCAGCTTTCGCAGGCAGATCTCACGATTGCGAAGGAATGGTTGGGGAATCTTGAGGTGGCGAGACAGCCAACGAGCGTGGCCGTTTAACTTTTCATCGCCCCATTCACTCCGTCATGCCCGGGCTTGTCCCGGGCATCCACGTCTTCGTTCACGCACAACAAGGCGTGGGTGGCCGGGACAAGCCCGGCCACGACGTGGGGAGAGATTTGCATAGGAAATTCGTTAGAGGTTCGCGCCGCTAAACATTTCGCTGTACCAATCCGCGATCAGCTTCGGATTGATCCGGCCGTCGACGATGAACACCCCCTGCGCGCCATCGGCAACCCAACGCTTTACCGCATCGAGATCAGCGAGCGTCCGCACAACAACGCCATCGGCGCCATATCCGCGCGCGATGGCCGCAAAGTCGGTCACCGGGAATTGCGCCATGCCGGCGTTGTAGCCTTCCGGCCCGAAGTGATGCACTTCGGCGCTATAGGCGCTGTCGTTATAGATAAAGATGCAGATGCGCTTCTTCAGCCGCACCGCGGTCTCAAGTTCCGCGATCGACATCAGGAAACCGCCATCGCCGACGGCCAGCACAGTCAGCCGCTCCGGCTGCGTCACTGCCGCACCGATCGCGCCGGCAAGGCCGAGACCGATGGACTGGAACGCAATCGGAATGCACCAACCCTTGTGGTCCGGCGCGGAAATATAGCGCGTCACCCAGCCGACGAAATGGCCGCCATCGACAACGACGGTGCGATCCTTCGGCAGGATATCGTCCATCGCCTTGCTCAGCGTGCGCGGATCGATGTGGTCGGCAGTGCTGGTGTCGTCATAGGCCAGATTATGGTTGCCCCTGGCAGTCATCACCGCGGCAACCTCTGGCGTCCGCCAGCCGGCCTCGCTGGGCGGCGTCTTGTCAAACGCTTGCAACACGGCAGTGGCCACAGCGGAGGCATCGCCTTCGAGCTCGAGATCGACGGGGCGATGCACGCCGATGCGGCCTTTCTCGACATCAATCTGCACGAGCTGAGCATAGTCCGAGATCAGCTTGCCCTTCTTCGTGGTCCACATGTTCAGCGACATGCCGAAGGCGAGGATCATGTCGCTCTGCGCGATCAGCTCAGCCGTTGCTTTCGAGGAGAAGCCTCCGGCCACGCCGAGATTCCACGGATGACCGGAAAACATCCCATGCGCCTGCAACGACGTCGCCAGCAACGCGCCAAGTTTGTCGGCCAGTTGAACCAGCAGCGGCTGCGCATCGGCCACGACAGCGCCATGACCCGCCAGAATCAGCGGCCGTTTCGACGTCCGGATCGTCGCAACAAGTTCATCCAGCTTCGCCGGATTAATCGTGACCCGCGGCATGATAGGCAAATGCTTCTTGCCCATCGTCGCCGTGACCGGCATCTCCTGCACATTGATCGGCAGGCTGAGCACGACCGGCTTGCGCTCGCGCAGCGCCAACGACGCGGCCTTCCAGGTGTCGGCATACGCGCTCTGCGCATCGGCGATCTGCCGCCACTCGCCGCCGACCGCGTGAACGAGTTCCGACTGATTGAAGGCAAATGCCGACTGCTTGTCGCCGAGCACCACGTCGCCTGCGAGAACGAGCAATGGCGTGTCGCTCTTGGCGGCTTCGCCGATGCCGGTGATCGCATTGGTCAGACCCGGCCCCGCCGTTACGCTGACGATCGTGAGATCGCGCGTGAGACGCGCAGCCACATCGGCCATGCTCACCGCGCCGCCTTCGTGGCGCGCAGCGACAAACTCGACACCGAACTCGGTCAATCCGAGCGTTACCTTGAAGTTTGCGCCGCCCACGAGGCCGAAACAGCGCTTGGCACCGATATCGGCGATCGCGCGTGCGACTTCGCGCCAGACGGTCGAATTGGCCGGGGTGTGGTCGAGAACTGCAGCGGATGAGGATGTCATGAGGTCACTTTGCACCGATCGCGATCTCCTCGACATTCAAGGATCGGGCCAAAGTAGTTTAGGTTTAAAGGGATTGCCATATGTCGATCGCGCTGGCCCAATCACGTGATCGGGAGAGCGGAACAGACGCAGAATTGCCTTCTGCGGTGATCCGCAGTGGCCCATTTCGCGCAAATGCAGCCTTATTTCAGGGCAGATCGGCCGGCGGTTACGCCCGTCCGGCGATCACCATACTGTGCAGATCGTCTGCCATCTTCGGCGCAGCCGCGTCTTCAAGCGACGATCGCAGGGCCTCGATATCGGCATCCGGGACCGGGCGCCATCCGCAGGGGCACTGGCCGTCCTGATGGGCAGCAGCAACTTCGCGATAGGTCGCGCCGATCGCGGTGGCCAGAAGACGCATCACCACATCGGGCGGCAGACGCGAACTGTCGAGTACGCGGCAGAACGTCGTCATGATGGCCTGGTTGAGATAGGTCTGTGCCGAATTCTCATCGGTGATATCGGAGACCTTGACCTGCTGCGGAAGCATGCGCGTATCCTTTGCGACCCCTGCGTTTGTCTAGGCCGCGGCCACATCATGCTCAACTTGTTTCGGGCTGGTTGGACTTAGAAGCCCTCAAGCCTGTCATGTTTTGAATGGCTCAAAACAGGATGTATCGTGCGCACACCGCTATTCAGCTGCAGCCTGCGCTTGTCCCGCGCTGGCATCGAGATGCATGGTCTCGATACGTCTCACCTTGCTGATCGAACCCATGATCAACGGCACGCGCTGATGGATTGCCGTCGGCGCAAGATCGAGAATACGGGTACGGCCCGTGGTCGCGCCGCCGCCGGCCTGTTCGACGATGAAGGCCATCGGATGCGCTTCATAGACGAGACGCAGCCGGCCATCGGCATAGCCCTTGCGCGCATCGGACGGATAGAGAAACACGCCGCCCCGGATCAGGATGCGATAAGCCTCGGCGACCAGTGCTGCGATCCAGCGCATGTTGAAATTCTTGCCACGCGGGCCATCGACGCCGGCGAGGCACTCTTCGACGAAGTCGCGCACCGGCGCTTCCCAGTGGCGATGGTTGGACGCATTGATGGCATATTCCGAGCACTCGGCCGGGATCTGCACGCGCTGGCGAATGCGCTTGTAGCTCCCAGCGGCGCGATCGAGCGTGAAGATTTCGACGCCATCACCAAGCGTGAGGACCAGCGATGTCTGCGGACCATAGACGACGAAGCCGGCAGCAATCTGCGCGCTGCCCTTCTGCGTGAACGGCACAGCGTCCTTCGACGTCGGCATGATCGAGAAGATCGTTCCGACGGTCATATTGGTTTCGATATTCGACGATCCGTCGAGCGGATCGTAGGCGATCTCCAGCAGCCCGCCGCCGTCGCGGATATCCGCCGTCTCGGCTTCCTCGGAGGCCAGCGCGGCCCAGGACACCGGCTTCAGCGCGGTACGAACAATCTCGTCGGCGCGGACATCGAGATCCTTCTGCACGTCGCCATCGGCATTCTGCGCTCCCTGCGCCTCGCCGGTGATCCCGGCCAGCGCGCCGCAGCCGATCAGGTCGGAGATTTCGATGGAGGCCTTGGCGAAGGCATCGACCGCAGCAGCCACGGCCAGCCGCAGCGGGTCCTGTCCGGCGTAGTCAGCCGTATATCGGGACAGGGGCATGTGGTCGGTCATCGCAATCTCCGCAAAATACTGGGCTTCTTCTGGCACATGGCCGCGTCCGGAAGGCCCGGGAATGGCAGAAATGGGCCATTTTGCCCACAGATATTGACCGGCTGGGCCAAATAAAGGAACTTTCGTAAAAATCAGGCGGCGAAAGTTTTCCTTATATGACGAAGCGCTTCCGCGACATCTCGATCCGCCAGCTGCGTGCACTGGCCGCCGTCGCCGCCAGCGGCAGTATTACGGCGGCAGCTTTGAAGCTGCGCCTGACACAGCCGGCTGTCACCTTGCAACTGCGCAACCTGCAAGGCCTCGCCGGCCTGCCGCTGATCCAGCGCACTGGCGACGGGATGGTCCTCACCGATGCCGGCCGTGAGGTGCTGGCGCTGTCGGAACGGATCGAGGCGGCGATGGCCGCCTGCGCAACATCGCTGGACATGATGGCCGGCAAGACCGGCGGGCGCATCTCCATCGGCGCCGTGAGCACCGCAAAATACTTCGTGCCCTTCGCCATCTCCGCCTTCGCGAAGCTCCATCCCAAGATCGAGATCTTGCTGACGGTCGGCAATCGCGAGGAGACCATCGCAGGCCTGCGCAACTACGATCTCGATATCGCGATCATGGGCCGGCCGCCGGCCGGGATCGACATGGATGTGAACCTGATCGGCGATCATCCGCATGTGATCATCGCGCGAAGCGACCATCGCCTCGCGGGCAAGGCGCGCCTCTCCATGAGCGATCTGGCAAGCGAGACTTTCCTGACGCGCGAGCTCGGCTCGGGCACACGCGGGTTGATGGAGCAATTGTTCGAGAGCGCAGGCTTGCGCGCCACGATCGGCATGGAGATGGACAGCAACGAGACCATCAAACAGGCCGTGATGGCCGGGCTCGGCATCGCCTTCATCTCCGCGCATACGGTGGCCACCGAACTGGAGCAGCGGCGACTGGTGATGCTGGATGTGATCGGGCTGCCGATCATCCGGCAATGGTTCGTGCTCAATCGCAAGGACAAGGTGCTGCTGCCGCCGGCGCAGGCGATGCGCGCATTCCTCGCCGCACAGGGCGCGCAGTTCCTGCCTGCGACGGAAACCGGCAAATCTGCGCCGGTACGCCGCAAGTCCCGCAGCCGCGCGCTGTAGCAACAGGCCTGGCCTCACCTTGTGGCATCCAGCGAGGGTGATATGGTGTCACCAGCCCGAGCGCCAACACATCCCTTTATCAGTCATCGGAGAATTCAATGCCTGCTGCCTCGGCAGATAGCACTGCGCCCGTCAGCGTCGTGACCGCCCTTTATCTCGGCACCAAGGTGCTTCACACCGAAGCCGAGCGCTCCGGCATCATCAAGGACATGTTGCGCGGTGACGTCAGCCGCAAGGGCTATGTCTTGCTGCAACGGAACCTGCTGGCGGCCTATCAGGCGCTGGAAGCCGGACTTGAGAGCCATCGCGACACGCCAGCGCTCGCCGCACTCGCCCAGTATCGGCTCGATCGTGCATCGGCCATTCAAGCCGATCTCAACGTGCTGTGCGATGGCGACTTCTCGGCTGTGCCGATGCTGCCCGCCGGCGAAGCCTATGCCAAGCGCATCGCGGATGCCGCCAAGGGCGACGGCGAATTGCTGATTGCCCACGCCTATACGCGCTATCTCGGCGATCTCTCCGGCGGCCAGATTCTCAAGCGCCTGCTCGCCAAGAAGCCCGGCCTCGCGCCGGAGGAATTGTCGTTCTACGACTTCCCGGCCTATGCCGATCTCGCCGCGTTGAAGTCGGACTATCGCAGCGCGCTCGACGAAGCCGGCAAGCTTGCCAAGAATCCGCAGGCGATCATCGATGAAGGCTCGGTCGCGTTCCAGCTCAACACCGATCTGTCCTGGGCCGTGCAGGGTGCGATCGAAGCGGAGCAGGTGGCTTCTTAGCCTCTCCCCGCCTGCGGGGAGAGGTCGACTTTCACATGCGAAGCATGTGGAAGACGGATGAGGGGGAGCCAGTGTTTCACTCTCTGGCTCCCCCTCATCCGTCTTGAATGACCTTCGGTCATTCAAGACACCTTCTCCCCGCAAGCGGGGAGAAGGAAATTACTTCCAGCTGACCAGCGGCGGCATCGAGCTCAGAATATTCTCGACGTTGCCGCCGGTCTGCAGGCCGAACATCGTGCCTTTGTCGTAGAGCAGATTGAACTCGACATAGAGGCCGCGCGTTTCGAGCTGCTGCGCGCGCTCTTCCTCGGTCCAGGCTTCCTGCATCCGTGCACGCACGATGCGCGGATAGACATCGAGGAAGGCGGAGCCGACATCGCGCGTGAACGCGAAGTCCTTCTCGAAATCACCGGTGTTGAGCTGATCGAAGAAGATGCCGCCGACGCCGCGCGCCACGCCGCGATGCGGCAGGAAGAAGTAGTCGTCGGCCCAGGCCTTGAACTTCTTGTAGTAAGCGGGGTCATGCGCATCGCAGGCGCCGCGCATCGCATCGTGAAACGTGATCGTATCCGGCGCATCGACCTTGCGCTGCTCCGGCAGCATCGGCGTCAGATCCGCGCCGCCGCCGAACCAGCCCACTGCCGTCGACAGGAAGCGCGTGTTCATGTGCACGGTCGGCACGCGCGGGCTGCGCGGATGCATGATCAGGCTGATGCTGCTGGAGACGTAATCGAGCTGCGATCCGCCGCCCGGCATTTGCCGCGCCATCTCCGGCGACAGCTTGCCGTTCGCGGATGACGTATGGATGCCGATTTTCTCGAACAGCCGGCCGCCCGAGAGGAAGCCGCCGACGCCGCCGCCGATGCCCGTCGCGCGGGTCCACGGCTTGTAGGTGAACGTGGCCGGCGTGCCCGGGAACAGCGCCTGCGGCGCCTCGCGCTCCAGCGCCTCGATCTCGGCGCAGATACGGTCGCGAAGGGATTCGAACCAGACCTTGGCACGGGTGCGATTCTGTTCGATTTCTGGACTGACGATCGGGGTCATGATGTTCATGGTCTTTTCGCTCATGATGTTCGTACAGTCTATATGCCGCTTGCAGCGCGATGGCACCTTGAGATGCGTCAAAACGTGAGGTGAATCGCCGGTTTTGCGGAATTGCCGCGCCTCGCCAAGAGCGAAGCGGCGGTGTATCAGAGGCGGCAAAATCATGCCGTTCGGCACCAGTTTCCGGAACCCAAGCATTTGACCCAGTCCACGCCCCGCAAGCCGTTCCTCGATGTCCTCGCCGGCCAGCGCCAGGCGGTGCCGCCGCTCTGGATGATGCGACAGGCCGGGCGTTATCTGCCTGAATATCGCGAGGTCCGCGCGCAGGCCGGTGGTTTCCTCGATCTGTGCTTCAATCCGGATTTCGCCACCGAAGTGACGCTGCAGCCGATCCGGCGTTTCGGCTTCGATGCCGCGATCATCTTCTCGGATATTCTGGTGATCCCCTATGCGCTCGGCCGTTCGGTGCGCTTCGAGGTCGGCGAAGGCCCGCGGCTCGATCCGCTGGATACGCCCGAGAAGGTTGCGACGCTTTCGCCCGAAGCGGATTTCACCAAGCTCGAGCCGGTGTTCGAAGCACTGCGCCGCGTGCGCGCGCAGCTCGATCCGAAAATTACGTTGATCGGATTCTGCGGCGCGCCCTGGACCGTTGCGACCTACATGGTCGCCGGCAAGGGCACGCCGGATCAGGCGCCGGCGCGGATGATGGCCTATCGGCATCCGGAGGCCTTCGCAAAAATCATCGACACCATCGTCGAGAACTCGATCACTTACTTGCTCGGCCAGCTCAAGGCCGGCGCCGATGTGCTGCAGATTTTCGATACCTGGGCCGGCGTGCTGCCGGCAGCGGAATTCCAGCGCTGGTCGGTGGAGCCGACCAAGCGCATCATCGCCGGCGTGCGCGCCAAGGTGCCGGATGCGAAGATCATCGGCTTCCCGCGCGGCGCGGGCGCACTGCTGCCGAGCTATGTCGGCGCAACCGGTGTCGATGCTGTGAGCATCGACTGGGCCGCCGAGCCGTCCTTCGTACGCGAGCGGGTGCAGAGCCACGTCGCGGTGCAGGGCAATCTCGATCCGCTGGTACTGATCGCCGGTGGCGCCGCGCTCGATCGCGCTGTCGATGACGTGCTGGCGAATTATGCCAGCGGACGCTTCATCTTCAATCTCGGCCACGGCATCCAGCCGGAAACGCCGATCGCCCATGTGGAGCAGATGGTGAAGCGGGTGCGGGATTTCAGGGGATAGCATCTTCCTTCTCCCTCCCCCTTGCGGGGAGGGTGGCGCGTTGCGAGCGCAGCGAGCAAACGTGACGGGTGGGGGTGCCCCACGTGAGAGCGTCGCTTGTGGCTCCCCCACCCCGGCCTATCGGCCGACCCTCCCCACCTAGCGAAGCTTCGCTTCGCGCGGGGGAGGGATATTTCTGGCGCCGTCGCGCCATCGCAAACCGAGAATGTCAAACAGCCACTGCTCATCAGACATGCGTCATCGCCCCCATTGTTTGCGGCGCGGGGGCGCCGTCGTGGTTTGCATTCCCGCCCCCTTGCGAGAGGGCGTGCGGAACGCCGGGTGCCCGTTGCACCCTTGGGCCTGATGCGAATGCGGTCTTCCGCAATTGTGAGTGCATCAGGACTTTCGGAGGCGCCGAGCGAGTGCCCGGCGTTCCGCCTGCGGTGTTTTTTCGGTTGCCTGCACATCTGCCTTGGCGAACGGCCCCATCACCAAAATTAGTGTCCCAGGGCGGAGGGACAGGGTAGCCTCAAGCTCTTGGCCGAACGCGTTTCGATTTGGTCGTCCGTCACACTGTCCAGGGCTCTGTCCATCTCAAGGTCGGCCGTCTCCTTGCCAGTGGCAGTGCTGGCGCAGATCCGTCCTGCCCGAAGACAGACGTTCCCCCATGAACCGCGTGACGCCGCATCTCCGGCGTCCACCGCATCCCACCCCGCGAACGTGACGATCGCGATCGCCCCTCTCGGTGGGGCAGGACGGAGGGGAATATAAACCTGATGGGGATATTGTCAACGATATAGGAAAAAATGTTTGACCGCTGTCTTGCCGCCCCACACCGTCATTCCCCGGCAAACCAATTGGTTTGCCTGAGGGCGCGAGGAGACGCCGAAGGCGGCGTATGGCGAACCTCAGCCACTCCAATTGGAGTGGCGGTGAATCCCAGCATGTTCAGCGGAAAACACTCCGGGATTCCGGGTTCGCGTGCGGCTGGCGCCGCCCACGCCCCGGAATGACCGCAGGAAACTTGCGCTGTGCCGGCGAACCTATTTCGCCGCCTGCTTGCCGTCGACGAAGCTGACTTCCACACCCTTCTTCACGGACGCACCGAGGCGTTCCACGTCCCAGTTGGTGAGACGCACGCAGCCATGGGAATCGCTCTTGCTGACGCGGGAGGGATCCGACGTGCCGTGGATGCCATAACTCTTCTCCGACAGGCCGATCCACATGGCACCGACGGGATTGTTGGGGCCGCCATTGATGGTGAAGGGCTTCGACGATTCCACGCCCTTGAACTTGTATTTCGGATCGTAACGATAGACCGGGTTGGCGTGAACCGAGGTCACTTTCAGTGCACCCGATGGCGTCGGCTTCTCATCGCTGCCGACGCTGGCGGGATAGAAGGCGAGCAACGCGCCGTCCTTGGCGAAGGCCTTCACGGTCTGCCGGACCTTGTCGACCTCAAGGCGGCTGACCTTGTCGGGCTTGCGATCCGACAGCTTGACGATGGTGATGGTCTCACCGGCCTTGTCGAACTTTGCTTTGGGATTGAGCGTCTCGAGCAGATCCTGGCTCATATGGAAGCGTTCGCCGAGGGCTTCGCGGGCGCTGGTGTAGTCCAGCTTCTTCAGCGATTTCATCTCTTCCATCTTGACTGGAAGCTTGTCGAGGAATGGGCCCTTCACGTCCTTCTCGGTCAGCACATAGTCGGTCATGACCGGGTCCGATGATCCCGCCTGCAGCTTCGCCCAGATCTCCGGCGTCAGCGCCTTGCCGGACGGCAGGCTGTTGGCTTCCGCAAAAGCCAGCAGTGCCTTCTCCACATTGTCGCCGAACATCCCATCGATCTCGCCCGGCGAGAAATGCGCGCGATCGAGCAGCACCTGGAGCTTCACCGCCAGCGGGCTGAGCTTCTCGTCGGGCGGCAGCTTGCCGGTGAAATTGGCGGCGTTGATCGTCTCGGCATTGAAAGCCCTGGACGGCTTGTCGGAATCCTTGGCGAGGGCTGCGCCCTGCGCCAGCAGCGACAGTCCGACCGCGACGATGAGGCTGCGCATAGCGTCTCTTTCCGGCTGAGTGATGGATGATGCGCACCGGCGCACCTCTCCAAGACAAAGCCAAGAACCGCCTCTGGTTCCATCCTGACGCGATGCCTACCGCCCCTTCTCTTTCCGCCACGCCGCGAAATCCACCAGCGTCTGCTCATCCGTCGCCGGATAGAGACCGAAGATGCCCTTGCCCTTCTGCACCTGTTCGGTGACGAAATCCTCGAAGGCCGTCATCTCGAAGGCCTCGTTGGCGATCTCGTCGGCAAGATGCGCGGGGATGACGATGACGCCATCGCTGTCGCCGAGGATCACGTCGCCGGGAAACACCGGCGCATCGCCGCAGCCGATCGGGCCGTTGATCTCGATGGCCTGATGCAGCGTCAGATTGGTCGGTGCGCTCGGACGATGGTGATAGGCGGGGAAGCCGAGTTTGGCGATCTCGGCGGAGTCGCGGAAGCCGCCATCGGTGATGACACCGGCAACGCCGCGCTGCGCCAGCCGGTTGATCAGGATCGCGCCAGCGGAGGCCGCACGCGCATCCTTGCGGCTGTCCATCACCAGCACCGCACCGGGCGGGCAATCCTCGACAGCCTTGCGCTGGGGATGCGAGCGATCCCTGAACACGTCGAGCTTGTTGAGATCCTCGCGCGCCGGCATGTAGCGCAGCGTGAAGGCCTCGCCCACCAGTGTCGGCTGGTTCGGTCCGAGCGGATGGACGTCCTGGATGCACTGATTGCGGAAGCCGCGCTTGTAGAGCGCGGTGGCCACGGTGGCGGTGGAGATGGTCTTGAGTTTGGCGCGGGTCGCGTCGCTGAGCTTGGTCATGGGATCACTCACTCAATAAATCACGGGTTCTTTGACCGGCGCGCCGAAGTCGGTGCGCAGGAAGTCGAAGTCGCAGCCTTCATTGGCCTGCTGGATATGTTTGGTGAACATCCAGCCATAGCCGCGTTCGTAATTGCGTTCCGGGGCTTTCCACGCCGCGCGGCGCTTTTCCATTTCGGCATCGGAGATGTCGAGATTGATCGTGCGCGCATCGACGTCGAGGGTGATCATGTCGCCATTCTCGACCAACGCCAGCGGACCGCCGATAAAGGATTCCGGCGCAACATGCAGGATGCAGGCGCCATAGCTGGTGCCGCTCATGCGCGCATCCGACAAGCGGACCATGTCGCGCACGCCCTGCTTCACCAGCTTCTTCGGGATCGGCAGCATGCCCCATTCCGGCATGCCCGGCCCGCCCTGCGGACCCGCATTGCGCAGGATCAGCACATGATCGGCCGTCACATCGAGGCTCTCGTCATCGATCGCCTTCTTCATGCTGGGATAGTCGTCAAACACCATCGCCGGGCCGGTATGCTTGAGGAAGCGCGGCTCGCAGGCTGACGGTTTGATGACGCAGCCATCGGGCGCGAGGTTGCCCTTCAGCACCGCGAGCGCGCCCTCGGCGTAGATGGGATCTTTGACGGTTCGGATGACGTCGTCGTTATAGACTTCAGCGCCGGCGATGTTCTCACCCAGCGTCTTGCCGGTGACGGTCATCACGTCGAGATGCAGATGCTCCTTGATGCGGCTCATCAGTCCCGGCAGGCCGCCGGCATAGAAGAAATCCTCCATCAGATAGGTGTCGCCGGACGGGCGCACATTGGCGATCACAGGCACCTTGCGGCTGGCGATCTCGAAATCGTCAAGGCCGATATCCTGACCGGCGCGGCGCGCCTGCGCGATCAGATGGATGATCGCATTGGTCGAGCAGCCCATGGCCATCGCCACAGTGATGGCGTTCTCGAAGGCCTTGCGCGTCTGGATCTTTTGCGGAGTCAGATCTTCCCACACCATCTCGACGATGCGACGGCCGCATTCACTAGCCATGCGGATGTGGCCTGCATCGGCAGCGGGGATCGACGAGGCGCCGGGCAGCGTCATGCCGATGGACTCCGCGATCGCCGTCATGGTCGAGGCCGTGCCCATGGTCATGCAGGTACCGTAGCTGCGGGCAATACCGCCCTCCACCTCGACCCATTCCTTGTCGGAGATTTTCCCCGCACGGCGCTCGTCCCAGTATTTCCAGGCATCGGAGCCGGAGCCCAGCGTCTTGCCCTTCCAGTTGCCGCGCAGCATCGGGCCAGCCGGCAGATAGATCGCGGGATAGCCAGCACTGGTGGCGCCAAGCAGAAGCCCCGGCGTGGTCTTGTCGCAGCCACCCATCAGCACCACGCCATCGACGGGATGGCCGCGCAGCAATTCCTCGGCATCCATCGCCAGCATGTTGCGGTAGAGCATCGTGGTCGGCTTCAGGAAGCTCTCCGACAGCGACAACGCCGGCAGCTCCATCGGGAAGCCACCGGCCATCAGGATGCCGCGTTTGACGTCATCGACGCGGGTCTTGAAATGCATGTGGCACGGCTGCGCTTCCGACCAGGTATTGAGAATGGCGATGACGGGACGCCCGGCCCACTCCACCGGCGCATAGCCTTGCTGCATGGCGCGCGAGCGATGGCCGAAGGCACGCAGGTCGTCCGGCGCGAACCAGCGTGCGCTGCGGAGTTGATCGGGGGTCTTCTTGTGGCCCGGCATAATTCCATCCCTGTTTCTTTTTGCTTTGGCACGACTTACTTTTGCACGATGCGAACCAGTCAAGCCGGTCGAGTGTGCCGGATTCGACTGTAGCGGTTCAAGACCGCCTGGCCAATGTCCGGTCCGGCGTCTGTGCATCTGCCAGCCGATGCGCTTCCAGCGCCTCCGCATAGAGCGCGAGACCTTCGGCCACCTTCTGACGCTGGGCCGGGGCCAGCTGCTGCAAGGCATTGGTGACCTGCCGCTGCCCATAGGCCTCGATCGCCTCGCGGGTCCGCCGCCCCTTGGCCGTCAGCAACAGCCGCTTGACGCGGCCGTCGCCGGCACTGGCGGCTTCCTTCAATTCGCCCGCGTCGATCAGCTTGCGGATCATCCGGCTGACGCTGGATTTCTCCAGCCCGAGAAACGCGGATAATTCGACCGCAGTCATCGCCTCGCGCGCGCCGATCTCCAGCAGCGTATGCACCGCCGATGGCGGATAGTCGGTCGCTGCAACCGTTGCCTGCATGAAACCGAGTTCGCGCACCATCAGACGCGACGCGGCGCGGATGTGATCAATCAAATCGGCGTCAATATCGGACAATCGCAGGCTCCTTGACGATAGTTGCATGATACAACTATATTGCTGGCGACGAATAACGACCGTGTTAGCACGGTCCGTGCAAGGAATGACCATGACAACCAGCGCTGCCCAGTTCCGCCCCCGCGACCGCATGGCCGGACGCATCTGCCTCGTGACCGGCGGCGGCACCGGCATCGGCCGGGCGGCCGCGCTGCTGATGGCGCAGGAAGGCGCAGCTGCAGTGGTGATCGGAGGCCGCCGCGAGGCCGAGGGACAGGCTGCCGCCGAAGACTGCGGCCGGTTCGGCGCCCAAACGCTGTTCGTCCGCACCGACGTGACCGAGGAGGCCGAGGTCGCCAGCCTGGTGCAGGCTGTGATGTCCCGTTTCGGGCGGCTCGACGTGGCCTTCAACAATGCCGGTTATCAGGAACGGCGAGCGCCGGTCGAGCAGCAGACAGAGGCGGTCTATGACACCGTGTTCGACGCCAATGTCCGCTCGGTGTTTCTTGGCCTGAAGCACCAGATCCAGGCCATGGAACTGAATGGCGGCGGCCGCATCGTCATCAATGCTTCGGTGAGCGGCATCCGCAATCCCAATCCCGGTCTCGCGCTGTATTCCGCATCGAAAGCCGCGGTGATCTCACTGATGCGTTCGGCAGCGATGGAATGCGGGCCGCGCGGCATCCGCATCAATGCAGTGGCACCGGGCCGCGTCGTCACCGACATGATGCTGGCCTCGGGGATCGCCGACATGTCGGCCGTCGCAGCAGGCCTGCCGATCCGGCGTATGGGACAGCCGCATGAAGTGGCCGAAGCCGTGGTGTGGCTCGCGTCCGACGATGCCGGCTATATCGTCGGCCATGTGCTATCGGCAGATGGCGGCTTCAGCGCGACCTGACGACGGCGCGCATCATTGCGTTGCAACAGACGAGCGGGACTGCAGGGCAGCACCGTGTGACTTGCAACGACCAGCCCCTTGGCAACGTCCTTGCCATCGTCAAAGATCACAAGCCGATTGCCAAAGCCACCGCGACAGGTCAGCCTGAGGCGATGGAGATGGATCTGCGCGTCGCGCTCTGCCACCGCGCAACATCGGCATATGTCATGACGATCCGGAGTATCTGACCGACCAACGACATCACCCACACATATAATCCGGCAGTGACCGGGCGGACGAAACGGATGCCTGCATCAATGACAGGCACCGCAAAGGGAAAACACAGGGAGGAAGTCAAGATGAGCATTTCTCGTCGTGGAATTCTATTGGGCGGCGCCGGCGCACTCGGCGCAGCAAGTTTTCCACTCGCACGTCCCGCCATTGCGCAATCGTCCGAACCGATCAAGATCGGCTGGCTCGCGGCCATGACCGGACCGAGTTCGGCGCCGACCGTCGGCTTCAACCGCGGCGTCACATTTGCCACGGAAGCCATCAATGCCGCCGGCGGCGTCAAGGGCCGCAAGATCGAGATCATCACCCGTGACACGCAGGGCGATCCCACAAAGGCCGTCAACGCTACGCAGGAACTCATCAGCCAGGCCAAGGTCCATGCGATCTGGGGGCCGGTGAATTCCGGCGAAGCCCTGGCCACGACGCCACTGATGGCCCGCGCCAAGATGCCCGACCTGCACCCTTGCGTCGTCGATACGCTGATCGACCCCGCGAAATTCCCCGCCGCGTTTCGGATCGCGCCGTCCAACGGCCAGTGGGACGATGCGGTGCGCAACTACTGTCTCAAGGTGCTGAAAGTCAGCAAGATCGCCGTGATCGGCGACACCACCGGCTACGGCGTCACCGCCGTGAAAGCCTCGGTCGAGGCCTTCAAGAAAGACGGCGCCGATGTCGTCTATCAGGCCAATATCGACGCGACGCAGCCCGACATGACGCCGGACATGCTGCGCGCCAAGAATGCCGCTGCGCAGGTCATCGTGGTGTGGAGCGTCTCCACCGGCATGGAAGCGCGCATGTTCAACACCCGCGCATCAATGGGTTGGGACGTTGCCTTTGTCGGTCATCCGTCGCTGGCATCCGGCGAACTCGCCAGCCTGATCGAGAAGCCTGCCAACTGGGAGAAGGTCTACGCCATCGGCTACAAGAGCTGCAGCTATGATTCAGCCGGCAAACTGCCGCCGAAGAGTCAGGATCTCGTCGATCGCCTGAACAAGGCCAAGGTGCCGCTCAACGACACGCTGCTGTGGTGGATCGCGGGCGGTATCGACGCCGTCGAGCTGATCGCCAGGGCTGTCGAAGCCAGCGGATCGACCGACAGCGAGGGCATCGTCAAATACTGGAACTCGCTGTCGAAATATCCCGGCTATTTCGGCAACTACTCGTTCTCACCCACCCAGCATAACGGCTATCCGACCGACGAGATCGTGATGTCGGAAGCGCGTTCCGCCAAGAACGGCACCTTCGCCCTCGCCCCCGGCTACTCGTAAGCCGGCGCGAGGACGACACACATGCTCGGCTCGATCATAGCTTCAGGCCTCGCGGCGGGCGCAATCTATGCGCTCGTCGGCATCACCTACAACACGATGTTCTCGACCTCGCGGGTGATGAGCTTCACCGCCGGACAGCTCGCCATGCTTGGCGGCGTGTTCGGCTCGCTGTTCATGCTGAAAATGGGGATGCCTACGCTGGTCGGCTTCGCCCTGACGCTGGTCGCCTGTGCGATCATCGGCGTCATCACGGAATTCGTCGCGGTGCGGCCGGTGCTGAAAAGCCTCGAACAGCATCTCTATGTGCTGTCGACGCTCGCACTGGCGCTGATGATCCAGCAGCTCACCGCGATCAAATGGGGCACCGAGCCGCAGCCCTTCCCGCGCATCGTCGGTCTCGGTACTGGCGTGTGGGACGAAAAGTTTTGGCTCCCTGTTGTGGCCTGCGGCCTCACCATTCTCGGCCTCGAATATCTCTATCGCCGCACATTGGTGGGCCACGCCTTCATGGCCATCGCGGAAGACAACTTTGCGGCGCGTGCGCTCGGCCTGCCGGAGCGTAACCTGCGCGTGGCGAGCTATGCCCTAGCCGGCGTGATCGGCGGCGTGGCCGGCTTCGCCGGCGGCGAGCTGATGCTGGCCTTCTTCGCCAATGGTGCGCTGCTGAATTTCTACGGCTTCGTGCCGGTGGCGCTCGGCGGCCTCGGTAACAATCGCGGTGCGCTGATCGGCGGCCTCGCGCTCGGCCTGTTCCAGCAGGCGGCGAATTTCCTGGTCGGCGGCATCTTCTCGTCGGTCGCGGTGTTCGCGATCTTCATCATCGTGTTGCTGGCAGCGCCCTCGGGCCTGTTCGGCTCCGCAACGGCGCGGAGGGTGTGATGACGGCAATCACCGATATCCCGACATCGCGCGAGGTCACGACGAAGCATTCGGTGTTGCCCGCGCTGCTGCCGTTCCTCGGCGTGTTCGCGCTGGCGATGATCCTGCCCTTCGTCAGCAACGACTACTGGGCACTGATCGGCACCCGTGCTGCGATCTACTGGGTGCTGGTCGCCGGGCTCAATCTCGTGGTCGGCTTCGCCGGCCATCTCGCCATCGGCTATGTGGCGCTGCTGACGCTGGGTGCCTACACGACCAGCGTACTCGCCGCCGGCAATGTGCTGCCGCCGGTGCCGATCTATGGCGCGCTGATCATTGCAAGCTGCGTCGGCGCGGTGTTCGGCGTCATCGTCGGCCTGCCGGCGATGCGGCTGCGCACCTTCTACTTCGCCATGACCACACTCGGCTTCGCCACCATCGTGACACAGATCGCGCTGGCCTGGCAGAGCGTCACCGGCGGCGGCATCGGCATCGTCGGCCCGGAATTCTCCGCGCCGTTCAACACGCCATGGGGCTTTTATTATCTGTGCATCGGCTTCGCGGCGGTGGCGACATGGCTCAGCGCCAATATCGCCTATAGCCGGTTCGGCCGCGCACTGATCGCGATCCGCGATGCGGATGTCGCGGCGGAAGCCACCGGGATCTCGAAACCGAAATTACTGGTGTCGATCTTCCTGCTGGCGGGCGCGATGGCGGCCTTTGCCGGCGGGCTGTTCGCCAGCCTGCAAACCTATATCACGCCGGACGCTTTCACCTTCGACCTCTCGGTCCTGTTCTTCATCGCCATCCTGATCGGCGGTCGCGGCTCCATCCTCGGCCCGATGCTCGGCACCATCATTCTCACGATCTTGCCGGAGATCGCCGCGCCGCTCGCGGCGTGGTCGACCTTCCTCTATGCGGTGCTGCTGCTCTTGATCGTGCTGGTGATGCCCGGCGGCATCGCGGCATTGCTGGATTTCAAGAGCCGCCGTCCGCTCGCCAGCAACCGCGCCATCGTGCCGCGCATCGCGGGACTGTCAGACGTCCTGCGCAAGACGGCCACCACCAGGACTCTTACGTTGCGTGACGTTGTCCTGACCTTTGGCAATGTCCGCGCCATCGACGGGCTCGACCTCGACGTGAAGCCCGGCCAGATCCACGGCCTGATCGGCCCCAACGGATCCGGCAAGACCACCACGCTGAACGTGATCTCCGGCTACTACGCCGCCAAGGGCGGCACCATCACGCTCGGCGACGACGCGCTGCCGCCCGGCATGCCCGAGCTGCGCGCCGGCAAGGGCATTGCGCGTACCTTCCAGACACCCCGCGTGATCGGCGAAGCCTCGGTGCTTGAAAATGTGATGGTCGGCGGCACCATCGAGGGCGAAGCGACATTTGCCGAGGCGCTGCTGTCGCTGCCGCGGCATCACCGCGACGAACGCAAGCTGACCGCACAGGCGCGCGCGATGCTCGGCGTTGTCGGGCTGGAGGCGCTGGCCGATGTCCGCGCCGATCGCCTGCAGCACAGCGAGTTGCGCTTCATCGAGATCGCGAGGGCCTTGATGCTGCAGCCGGACTTCCTGCTGCTGGACGAACCTGCCGCCGGTCTTTCCAGCGACGAGATCACGAGGCTCGGCGCGCTGATCAAGGCCATCAGCCGCCGCGGCACCGGCGTACTCTTGGTGGAACATCACGCCGACCTGATCTTCGACATCTGCGATCAGGTCACGGTGCTGAACCTCGGCAAGATCCTCGCCGCCGGTACGCCGGCGGAAATCCGCGTTCACAAGGAGGTCGTCAGTGCTTACCTCGGAGGCTGAACCGCTGCTCAGAGTCACCGCGATGGAATCCGGCTACGGCAAGATCCGCGTGCTCCATGGCATCGACCTGCATATCGCAGCCGGCGAAGTGGTGACATTGCTCGGCCCCAACGGCGCCGGCAAGTCGACCTTGTTGCGCGCCATCTCCGGCCTGCTGCCGGTCAATGCTGCGAGCGTGCGCTTCGACGGCCGCGATATCAGCAACGGAACGCCGCGCGAGGCGGCGCGTGCTGGCCTCGTGCATGTGGTCGAGGGCCACCGCGTGTTCACGCAGCAGACGGTGACCGAAAACCTGCTGCTCGCCGCCTATGACCTGCCACGCGGCGAGCGCAACGCGCGTGTTGATGAGGCGCTGTCGTTCTTTCCGGAGATCGCGGAGAAACGCCACGAGCGCGGGGCGTCGCTCTCGGGCGGACAACAGCAGATGCTGGTGGTGGCACAGGGTCTCGTGCGGCGACCACGGCTGCTGATGCTGGACGAGCCCTCTGCGGGCCTCTCGCCGGTGCTGGTCGACCGCGTGCTGACGGTGATCGCGCAATTGCAGAAACAAGGCACCGCCGTACTGCTGGTGGAGCAACTGGTGGAGAAAGCGCTGGCTGCGGCGAACCGCGTCTATGCGCTGTCCCAGGGGCGTATTGTGCTCGAAGCTGCGACAACGGAAGCGCACCTGCCGCAGCGGCTGGAGCGGGCGTATTTTGGGCATGAAGCGGCCGTTTAACACGCCGTCATGCCCGGGCTTGTCCCGGGCATCCACGTCTTTTGCACACGCTGCCAAGACGTGGATGGCCGGGACAAGCCCGGCCATGACGTTGTGAGAGAACGGAGTCTGTCAGTACATCTCCGAGCAAGGGCCCGGGCAGTTCGCGTCAATCGATAATCGCTACCGCCCTTGTCCATCCCGCCGATGCCTTCTCGATCTTCACCGGGAAGCACGACACCATGAAGCCGGTGGACGGCAGTTGTTCGAGATTGTGCAGCTTCTCGAGATGGCAATAGCCGATGTGGCGGCCGGCCTTGTGGCCTTCCCAGATCAGGCTCGCATCTTTCGTCTCAGCATATTTCTTCGCGGTGTAAACGAAGGGCGCATCCCAGCTCCAGCCATCGATGCCGGTCAGGCGCACGCCGCGCTCCAGCAGATACATGGTGGCCTCATAGCCCATGCCGCAGCCGGAGATGACATAGTCCTGCTGACCGTATTTGACGCCGGCAGATGTGTTGACGACGACGATCTCCAGCGGGCTCAACGTATGGCCGATGCGCTTGAGCTCGTCCTCGACATCCTTGGCCGTCGCGACATAGCCGTTCGGAAAATGCCGGAAGTCGAGCTTCACGCCGGGCTGCAAACACCAGTCCAGCGGCACTTCGTCAATGGTCCACGAGCGCTCACCGCGATTCATCGTGGGATGGAAATGATAGGGCGCATCGAGATGCGTGCCGTTATGGGTCGAGAGCTGCACCAGCTCCACCGCCCAGCCCTGCCCGTCCGGCAGATCCTCGGCCTTCAGCCCGTCGAAAAACTGCAGCATCCGCGGCAGGCCCTGCTGGTGATCGACATAATTGATGGTGGGATGATTGCCCGGGGGATCGGCGGGGACGTCGTTCTGCAGGGGAACGGAAATGTCGATGAGGCGACGGGACATGGGATTTCCTCTGGGTTGTTTTTATTTTGATCTAGCTCGTCATTCCGGGGCGGAGCCGGCGCCGGAGGCGACGGGACCGAGCCCGGAATCTCGAAATGTTCGGCGCAAAACATGCGGGGATTCCGGGTTCGCGCGTGCAAGATGCACGCACGCCCCGGAATGACAGTATGTGGCGGAGGTGAACTACACGTCCTGCCGCACGACCTTGTTCTTCAGCACGCCGATCTTCTCGACCTCGAGCTCGATGTCGTCATTATGTTCGAGATACCAGCCGAGTTCGAGGCCGCAGCCGTTGCCGACGGTGCCGGAGCCGATGAATTCGCCGGGCATTAGCGTCTCGTCCTGCGTCACATGGGCGATGATCTCCTCGAAGGAGAACAACATGCCCTCGCTGGTCGAGGACGAGCGCACCTTGCCGTTGACGCGGCATTCCATCTTCAGTCTGTAGGGATCGCCGATCTCATCCGGCGTGACAATCCACGGCCCCAGCACATTGCCGCCGTCGAAGCTCTTGCCCTTGGCCGGGCCGAGCCGGCCTTCCATCTCCAACCGCTGCGCGTCGCGCGCAGAGAAATCGTTGAAGATGGTGTAGCCGAAGATGTGATCCTTCGCCTTGGCCGCAGAAATATTGGCGCCCTTGGTCTTGGTGACGATGCCGAATTCGAGTTCGTAGTCCATCACCTTGCTGTAGCGCGGCCACTTCACCGTGGTGTTGGTGCCGCGTACGCTGAAGCGATTGGTGATGTAGTAGATCGGCTGGCGGCGATACACTTCGGGCAATTCGCCGAGCGGCTCGGCTTCCAGCCGTGCCAATTCTTCCATGTCACCCTTCGCACGGGCGGCCAGCTTCAACTGGCCACGCGGCGACTGCCGGATATGCAGCGGAAACGACATGCCATCGCGCATTTGCCGCGGCTCGGGCAATGGCGCAAGAATGTCTGTACCGGCGACATTCACGGACAGCGAGGCGTCGTTGCCGTGTTTCTCGAAGGCACTGCGCGCCGCATCGAGTGCAGCCTCACCGGCATCGATCAGCGCCAGCATCGAGTCGAAGGCCGGATTGCCTCCATCGCGGGCCGCGGCGCCGGCGAGATCGAACAGCTTGGTATCGTTGGCGTGAACGATACCGACCCTGGCTTGGCCATCCTGCTGACCGCCGGCACGAAATGTCGCGAGCTTCACGAGCGTTCTCCCACTTGCTTGTTTTTCGATAAAATATATGATCAAAAAAAATATCGATAAACAAGAGGCGATCGCAAAGATTGCTTCACGATCGAAAAATGCTCGGGTGAGGGAGACGACCATGACCAGGTGGACGGTGGCAGCCCTATTGGCCACGCTCGCTGTGACGAGCACCGCGCATGCCCAGACCAAGCTCCAGATTGGTTGCACTGCAACAACAGACTGCGCCTCGGCGATGGTCGCGGTCGATGAAGGCATCTTCAAGAAGCACGGGCTCGATGCCGAGATGATTCCCATCGGCATCAACTCCAATATCCCGGCGGCCATTCTGTCCGGCTCGATCCAGATCGGCGGTCCGACCTCCACCGTCTTCCTGCAGGCTGCCGACGGCGGCCTCGATCTCGTCGCGGTCGCCGGCGCAACGGTGATGAGCCCGACCTCGAACGCCAATATCACCGCCTTCGTGCGTAACGGCATCACGATCAAGGAGCCGAAGGATTTCATCGGCAAGAAGGTCGGCGCACCGGGCCTCGGTGCGTTTCTTCACGTGCTGTTCGTCAAATGGCTGGTCGACAAGGGTGTAGATCCCAGGAAGGTCAATTTCGTCGAAGTGACCTTCCCGACCATGCCGGACATCATCAAGTCCGGCGGTGTCGATGCCGTGCTGACCGCCGAGCCGACGGTATCGCGCATGCTGGCGGCTGGTAGCGGCAGCATCGGCGCACGCTACGCGTCGGAACTCGAGCGCACGGAGCCGATCATCTTCTATGCGGCCTCGCGCGAATGGGCCGAGAAGAATCCCGACACCGTCAGGAAATTTCGCGCTGCCATCGCCGAAGGTGCGGCGATCGTGAACAGCGACAAAGACAAGACCTCAGCCGCGATTGCCAAATTCACCAAACAGACCATCGAACTGGTGAAGGCATCGCCGCCGAACAAGTCAGAGCCGGTGCTGAAGCCCGAGCAACTGGCATGGTGGATCGACGTCATGTCCTCGCAGAAAATGCTGGAGACCAAACTCGATCTCAACAAACTGATTCTGAAATAGGTCAAACTGAATGGCGGGCCAGCCCCTTAGCAGTCCAATCGATGTATCCGGCTCGGATACGCTGAGCGAACGTGCAGCGACATTGCTCCAGCATGACATCATTGCCGGCAATCTCGCGCCAGGCACGCGGCTTGGCATCGTCGATCTCGTGCAGCGTTACGAGATCGGCGCCACGCCGATGCGCGAAGGACTGTCACGCCTGATCTCACGCGGCCTCATTATCGGCATCGGCCAGCGCGGTTTTCGCGTCGCCGACATCAGCCGGGAGGATCTGGCCGACATCACACGAATGCGTAGCGTGGTGGAGATGGAGGCGCTGCGGCTGGCCATCGAACATGGCGACGATGCCTGGGAGGCTGGCATCCTCGGCGCGCTTCACCAGATGCGCAGGCATATCGACCGGACCGGCGATGAATTCCGCGAAGGCGCGCCGGATTTTGACAAGCTCCATAAGGGATTTCACACCGCATTGCTGGCGGCCTGCGGATCGCAGCGCCTGCTCGCCGCGCATTCGGAGCTCTACGATCAGGCCTATCGCTACCGCCGGGTGATGATGCGCGGTTTCGACAGCGGCAGCCGCTTTGTCGCGGCCCATCAGCTTCTGGCCGATCGCGTGCTTGCGCGCGAGACTGGTGCTGCGCAGGCCATGCTGACGTCGCATCTGCACTCGACGCTCGCTTACGTTTATCCGCCCGGACAGGGAGATTGAGCGCGATGACATCCATTGCCCTCCGCAAGGACATCCCACCGGCCCAACTCGAAAAGTCGCAGATCACGTTTTCCCATGTCACGCTGGATCTCGGCGGCAAGACGATCATCGAAAACGTCACCCTCGACGTGAAGCCCGGCGAGTTCCTCTGCATCATCGGTGCCTCCGGCTGCGGCAAGACGACGGCGCTTCGCCTCGCCGCCGGCCTGTACCAACCGACATCCGGACATGTCAGCTTCGACGGCGAGCCGATGCGCGCGCCACGGCGCGATGTCGCCATCGTGTTCCAGGATTACGGCAAGGCACTGCTGCCATGGCGCACCGCCGCCGGCAATATCGCGCTGGCGCTCGAAACCATCGGCATGCCGAAGGCACAACGCCCCGCCCGCATCGACGAGTTGCTGAAGAAAGTCGGATTGCCCCATCACGCCGGGAAATATCCCGCCGAGATGTCCGGCGGCATGCAGCAGCGGCTGCAGATCGCGCGATGTCTGGCACAGGAACCGAAAGCGCTCCTGATGGACGAGCCGTTCGGCGCGCTCGATGCCATGACACGGCAGGGCCTGCAGGACGAGGTCCTGTCGCTGCTCGATGCCAGCAAGGCTACGGTGATCTTCGTTACTCACGATCTCGAAGAAGCCATTTATCTGGGCGACCGCGTCGTCGGCCTGCTGCCGCATCCCGGCCGCATCGGTATCGATCTCAAGATCAACCTGCCGCGCCCGCGCGATCAGTTGACCACGCGCGAGAACCCGGAATTCCTGCGGTTGCGCCGCGAATTGTTCGACTTCATCAAGGCATCGGAAGCATGAGGTCCGAGCGCCTGAAAGCGGCGATCCTTCCGATGAGCCTGCTCATCGCGCTGGAAATCTGGGCGCGCTCTGTCGATATCCACAGCGATGCATTGGCACCGCCGAGCGCCGTGGTGCTGGCGCTGTTTCAGGCGTTCGGCGACGGCTCGATCCTGGCAGCCACACGCGATACGCTGGCTTCGGCCTTTGCCGGCCTCGTGGTCGGCGGCGCCATCGGATTGTTCTTCGGAATTGCACTCGGTATCTTCCAGCCGCTGGATCGGCTGATGGAAGTCACCATCGAATCCCTGCGGCCGATCCCCTCCATCGCGCTGCTACCGATCGCGCTGATCGCGCTCGGCTTCGGCTATCGCATGGAAATTGTGATCGTCGCCTTTGCCTGTGTGTGGCCGATCCTGATCCTCAGCCGCGCTGCCGTGCGCAGCATCGAGCCGCGACTGATCGAAGTCTCCCGCGCGCTGCGGCTATCGCCAGGCGACCGCGTCCGCAAGATCATCATTCCCGCAGCACTGCCGCGCATCTTTCTCGCCTTCCGCCTCGCCGCCGGCATCGCGCTGATCGTCGCGGTCACCGTGGAGATCGCGATCAATCCCATCGGACTCGGCGCCGGCATCATGATTGCGCAACAAGCATTGCGCCCGGACCTGATGCTCGCTTATCTGCTATGGATCGGCCTGATCGGCTATGCACTCAATGCCGGATTGCTGGCAGCGCAGCAGCATCTGTTTGGTCCCGCAGCGCTGGCGGGAGAGGTCCGATGAACTGGGCACTCACCCTCTGGCGCCTTGCCAGCTTCGCCGTTGCTGCAGGCCTGATCGCGCTATGGCAGTTGATCGCCAATCTGAAACTGGTCTCGCCGGTGTTCCTCCCCGGCCCCGATCGCGCATGGGCCGCGCTGATGCGCGGCTTCAGCAATGGCACGTTGCTGGACAAGACAATCGGCACCCTCGAACACATGTTCTATGGCTGGCTGGTCGCATCGGTCGTCGGTATCGCACTCGGCGCCATGATCGGCTCGTCCAAGGCGATGCGCAGCTATGTCGCTCCGTCGCTGGAATTCCTGCGGCCCCTGCCCGTATCGGCGATCATTCCCGTCGCCATCGCTCTGTTCGGGCTGACCCAGGGCATGGCCCTGTTCGTCATCGCTTTCGGCGCAATCTGGCCGATGCTGCTTGCGACCGTCCACGGCTTCGGCGCAGTAGAGCCGCGTCTCTATGAGGTCGCGCGCTCGCTGCACATGTCGCGCCTCGCGGTGATCTTCAAGATAGCTCTGCCATCTGCCAGTCCCGACATCATCTCCGGCATGCGACTGAGCCTGACCGTGTCGCTGATCCTGGCGGTGGTCTGCGAAATCCTCGCCGGCCTCGACGGCCTCGGCCATTGGGTGCTGCTCTCCGCGCGCGCGTTTCGTTCGCCGGATCTGTTCGCCGGCGTGATCCTGCTCGTCGTGATCGGCTATGTCACCGCGCTGGCGATGTCGATCGTCGAGCAGCGCCTGCTGCGGTGGCGGACAAGCGGGCATTGAGAAACATACTCGTCGTTCCGGGGCGCTCGCTCTTGCGAGCGAACCCGGAACCTCATTCTGTGAATCTCTGATCGCGCCAAACACCACGAGGTTCCGGGTTCGCGCGCGAAGAAGCGCGCGCCCCGGAACGACGAGTTTGTGATTGCGTGTGGAATTACTTGGCAAACACTTTGCCGATCGCCGCCTGCGCATCGTGCTGGATCTGCTTGAGATGATCCGCGCTGCGGAAGCTCTCGGCGTAAATCTTGTAAACGTCCTCCGTGCCCGACGGACGCGCGGCGAACCAGCCATTGGCGGTCGAGACCTTGATGCCACCGAAGGACTGGTCGTTGCCGGCCGCCTTGCTCTCGGTCTTGGTCACCGCATCGCCGGCGAGCTCGGTCATGCCGATCTGCTCCGGCGTGACCTTCTTCAGCACATTCTTCTGCTGGGGCGTGGCCGCGGCGTCGATGCGCTCGTAATAGGGCACGCCGAATTCTTGCGTGAGCTTCTCGAAACGCTGACTCGGATTCTCCTTCGTCACCGCGGTGATCTCCGCAGCGAGCAGGCCCAGAATAAGTCCGTCCTTGTCGGTGGTCCACACCGTGCCGTCCTTGCGCAGGAACGAGGCGCCGGCGCTTTCCTCGCCCCCGAAGCCGAACGAACCATCGACGAGACCGTTCACGAACCATTTGAAGCCGACCGGCGTCTCGACGAGCTTGCGGCCAAGCTTGTTCACCACGCGGTCGATGATGGCGCTGGAGACGATGGTCTTGCCCACCGCCGCATCTTTGCGCCAGTTCGGACGGTGCGCGAACAGATAGTCGATGGACGCGGCCAGATAATGGTTCGGATTCATCAAGCCGCCGGTGCGGGTGACGATGCCGTGGCGGTCGGCATCGGTGTCGTTGGCGAAAGCGACGTCGAACCGGTCGCGCATGCCGATCAGCTTGGCCATCGCATAGGACGATGAACAGTCCATGCGGATCTTGCCGTCCCAGTCCAGCGTCATGAAGCGAAAGGTCGGATCGATCGCGGTATTGACGATGGTCGCATCGAGCTTGTATCGCTCGATGATCGGCTGCCAGTAATGCACACCGGCGCCGCCGAGCGGATCGATGCCGATCTTGACGCCTGATGCGCGGATCGCCTCCATGTCGACGACATCAGCGAGGTCGGTCACATAGGGCGTAATGAAATCATAGCGCTTCACGAATTCGGATTTGCGCGCACGCGCGATCGGGATGCGCTTGACGCCGGCCATGTCGTTCTCGAGGAAGCCGTTGGCAGCTTCCTCCATGATGCCGGTGATGTCGGTATCGGCCGGGCCACCGTTCGGCGGATTATATTTGAAGCCGCCGTCTTCCGGCGGGTTGTGCGACGGCGTGACCACGACGCCATCGGCCAGACCAGACGAGCGGCCCTTGTTGTAGGTGAGGATAGCGTGGGAGATCACTGGCGTCGGCGTATAACCGTCATCCTGGTCGATCCGCACATGCACGCCATTGGCGGCGAAGATTTCCAGCGCGCTGACCAGTGCCGGTTCAGCCAGCGCATGGGTGTCGATGCCGATGAAGAGCGGGCCGTCGATGCCGGCACCCTTGCGGTAATCGCAGATCGCCTGGCTGACGGCGAGGATGTGGTTCTCGTTGAAGGAATTATGGAGCGCGGAGCCGCGATGGCCGGAGGTGCCGAAAGCGACGCGCTGGGCGGGGATGGACGGATCCGGCTTGCCGACGAAATAGGCCGTCACCAGCCGAGGCACGTTGACCAGCAGGGACGGATCGATGGTTTTGCCGGCCAGCGGACTCACATGAGCAGCCATTTGTTCTCCTTCGCACACACAAGAGCCCAGACGCGGCGCAACCGTCGCCGGGGTCAGGACTCATGGCATGTTTTGGAGGACAAATCAGCCGGTTATGAGGGGCATCGGCAGGCTGCCGAAGTGCTCAGGAATGCCCGAAGGTTCGGCGCGAGACCCAGGCCAGCGGCAGCGCGAAGCAGACGAACATCGTGACCACGGCGGCGGCGACCAGCATACTGTCGAAAGGCATATCTCTTCTCCTTGAGTGACGGAGAAGAGTGTGAGCGCGGCAGGACACGCTCACCTTGAGCTGCATCAAAATGCAGAGCCGCATTACGCCGCGGCGAGCTGATCCAGCCGGTCGGTGGACAGCAGCCGCACGCCATCGGGCACCACCAGCACGGTCTTTTCCTTGGCGAGCTTGGTCAGCGTGCGGCTGACGGTTTCAATGGTCAGGCCGAGATAGTCGGCGATGTCCTGGCGGCTCATGGGCAGCGGCACGTTGACCGACATCGCGCCGATGCGGCCATAGCGCGCCTGCAGGTTCAGCAGGAAGGCGGCGACCTTCTCGTCAGCCGTGCGGCGACCGAGCAGCAGCATCTGGTCCTGCGCAAGGCTGAGTTCATGGCCGGCAAATTCATGCAGGCGGCGCAGCAGATGCGGCTTGCCGTCGACATAGCTGAGAAACTGGGCGTGGGAGAAACGGCAGACTCGCACCGGCGTTACGGCCTCGGCGGCGACGCCATAGCGGTCCATCAGCGCAAGGCCGAGAAAGTCGCCGGGCAGCGCAAAGCCAACGATCTGGCGACGGCCATCGGGCAGCGACTTGTAGAGCCGGACGATGCCTTCGGTCACGTTGAACACGCTACCGGCCAGCGCGCCCTGATCGAACAGCATGGCCTTGGCCGGGAAATTCTTGACCTGGCTGAGGCGATCGAGCTCGTCGAGTTCCGCCGGTTCCAATGCGCCGCAGACGCTGAACAGGCGCACCTTGCAATCGTCGCAGCCGTTGGTGCTGCGGCCGTGCTTGCAGTCGCGCTCTCCGGCACAGGTCTCGGCCGCTGGTTCCGCGAAGGTCATGGCACTGTCCATCTTCGGTTTGGTCATATGTGGCAGGTCTTGAAAATCACTCTACACCATTTGACATGGATCAATCGTGGACGCTTTGACCCATATCAATGCCGAACCAGCCCATCCCCGCCAATTTCGCAGGCCATGCGGGAATCCGGCGATGAATGAGGAATATCAGGCGCAACCAATGGCTTGGGCGGACGCTCGCGCGGCCTATCCGCTCGTCTATCTGCACGATGCCAGCGTTACGCTGGACACATGGCTGGATTTCGTGCGCCGGCGAACCGATGCCGACGGCGGCGACAACGGGCTGATCGTGATCCGCGACCGGCGCGACATCGTCCATGCGCTGTTTGCCTACCGGGTCGATCTAGACCTGCGCGGCACCAAACAGCTCTGCATCGCGCAACTGATCGTGGCCCAGATTCCCGGCTCGCAGATCGACCATGCGGTGGTCGCCTCGACCAGCCAGGTCGCGGCGTCGCTGGGTTGCCCGAGCATCGTGATCGAGCAACCGTTTCAGCTGATGCCGGGCGTCACGTCGCGGACGTCGACCGCAGCGTAACGCGAAAGCGGCCGCGACGCCGGTGGCCGCGCGACGACACTCACATCGCGGACATCACAAGACGAAGTCACCTGCCTTCAAGACAGCGCTGTTCACCTGAACCGCGAAGTCGGCCGCACCATCGCCATCGACATCGCCTTGAAGAAGATGATCGGCGAAGCGCAATTCGCCGGCGATATGTGTGAAAGCGGCGCTTCCGACGAAGGCGAACGCTTGATCACCGGCGGCCTTGCTGTTGGCATCGATTGCCGACAGATCGATCCAGTCGGCCGTGTCTGCGACGATCGACGAAAAGTCGGTGATCTGATCGGCAGCTCCGGGCAGACTGTCCTGCACAGCTTTGAATACAAAACTGTCCGCGCCAGCTCCACCGGTCAGGATGTCGGCGCCGAGCCCGCCTGTGAGCGTATCGTTGCCGGTGCCGCCATCAAGACTATCGTTTCCGCCGCCACCATCGATCAGATCGTTCCCGCCGCCACCGGAAATCCGATTGTCGCCTGCGTCACCCGTCAGCAGGTCCATAGTCCCGCTCCCGATCAGATTTTCGATCGAGCTGAGCCGGTCACCTTCGGCATCTCCCCATTGAATGACACCTGTCGCCAGATTGATATTCACCTGGGCGATGGACGTGCTGTAGTCCGCCGTATCGTTGCCGGCGCCGCCAGCAAGCACATCGGCACCTGCGCCGCCGGCGAGGATATCGTCACCCGCATTGCCCCAAAGCTGATCGTTACCGGCACCGCCGTGCAGGATGTCATTGCCGGCGCCGCCGGTCAGCGCATCGTTGCCTTCGCCGCCATCCAGCACGTCATTGCCGGCGCGACCGTCCAGCACATCCTTGCCGCTGCCGCCTGACAACGTGTTGGCGGCACCGTCGCCGATCAACGTGTCGTCGAAGCGACTACCAATGACGATCTCGATCGAACTGAAACTGTCACCGGCCGCATCGCCACCGCTGCCCGTACCGAGTGTCAGATCGACATGAATACCGGCAGACGATGTCTCGTAGCGCACCGTATCGATGCCGGCCGCGCCGGCGAAAGCATCCGCGCCCTTGCCGCCGACGAAAATGTCATTGCCGTCACCGCCCCACATACGGTCGTCGCCATCGCCGCCGAATAGAAAATCATTGCCCGCATCGCCGTAGAGAAAGTCGTTGCCGCCGTCGCCATGCAGGACGTCGTTTCCCGCCGCACCATGTATTGTGTCGCGACCATCGCCGCCGTGAATGATATCGTTATCCGCGGTGCCGGGCAGCACGTCATCGCCGGGCGTACCATTCGCGATCGTGTTGAACGACATGATGCGGCCGTGGATGTCGTCTGCAGCCGGTCCCTGCTCGAACGAGGTCCAGGTCGCGAGAATACGTCCATCTGACAATGTCAGGAGATGCGGTCCGGTTTCCGCCAGGCCACCTGCCGAATTAACGAGGAAATCGTTGCCGATCGGGAAAGCGCCCGGAATCAGCAGGCGACCATAGAGATCACTGGCTCCGGTGACGGGATCGGTGGCGTGCCAGATGATGACGGCGCGACCATCCGGCAGTGCGGCGATCGACGGGGAATCCTGACCGCCGTCAAAATTCGCATTGACGATATTATCGGACACAACCACGGATCCGTCCGGGTTCAGCAGGCGCGCATGAATGTTGCTGTCACCATCCGGTTCCTGCGCGGTCCAGGCCACGAGAATGCGTCCATCCGCGAGAACCGCGGCAGACGCGTCGCTCTGATTGAACTGGGCTCCCGGCACGATGCGAAAGTCCGGCCCGCTCGCGCTGCCATCGGGGTTCACGAACTGGCCGGAAACGTTGTAGCGCCCCTCGTCCGGATCGTACGACCTCCATGTGACGAACGCCCGCCCGTCGGGCAGCGCCGTCACCTTTGGATCATATTGCGTACCCCAAGTGGTCGTATTCACGGTGAAGTCGTCGACAGCAACGGTCCCGTCGTCGTGGAGGATCCTCCCGCGGATATCGCCGAGATATTTCGGATCCCCGCCGTCTGCGGACACGTAGGTCAGCAAGATCTGGCCATCGGCAAGCGTCGTGACGGAAGGCATTTGCGGCGAAATCGCAGTTGATGAATTGACCACCATATCTGCAACGGGATGCCCCTCCGCATCGATGAGGGTGCCGCGAACTTCGGTGACATTGTCGGCGGCGATATAGGACTGCCATGCGACAAAGGCGCGGCCGTCGGAGAGCGCGGTGACCGAAGGCGCTCCCGGATCCCCGCTACGATCGATCGTGATCTGAAAATCAGGTCCTTGAGGCGTACCGTCCGCCGACAAATAGTGGCCCTGAATTGTATGCGGCTGATGACCGCTGGCGTCCGTCGCCGTCCATGTGACAAGAATACGTCCGTCGGACAACAGCGTTTGGGTTGCGCCCGCCTGGTCATTGGCGGTGGTGGAATTGATGGGAAATTCAGGTCCGACAAACGCCATGATGCAGCCCCCACTCATTTCGCCGGAGCGTGAATCTTTAATCGGACGAATCTGCGGCTGATATTTGTCGAGCGCGCGTTGTTCGTCCTCGCATTGAATCAATTGCATCCCATCGCATGCGTTAGGCGCGGCGGCCTTGTCCGAATGCAACGCGGACGCTTGCGATCACATCGATCGCCCGCTCTGTCTCATCGCACATCGCGATATCCTGTTTTCCACACGCGGTTTGAATCGCGCGCAGCGCTGATGGCTGTGCGCGCACATGGCCACATCCTTCTTGCAGCGATCTCCTTCAATCGATGGACTGACGGCGATGCCCGGAGCCCTGCCAACTATCTGCTGCGACCTGAACGGCGTGCCGAAGGCGCAGCAGCGCGACGTCGTGCAAGACGATCGGGTGTCATTCGGCTCGGGTCGATTTAAAATCGATAAATCCGATTGCAAGCGTCAATAATATTCGGTTGTCAAAATTTATAGCAGTCCTAGGCTCGAAGGAACCCGAGGAGCGATGCCGCCCCTCGATCGTGCAGGAGCCGACCATGAAAACGATCATCCACCCCGACGTATCGGTCGCTCTCGCGCTGTTCGCCTTTGCAGCGGCGATCATCGCACGCCTGACAGCCACCAAGCGCTCCCGGCATAGCGCCGATCAGATCGCGGCCATCGTTGCGACATCGGGATATCCGTCCGGCACCTAGCCGCGCCTGCCCCCCGCATCACGTCCGCCTTTCCGGACGTTTCGGCGCCCTCGCCTGCCCTGCAGGCACGGGCTTTTTGTTGGCCGCGTCACGCGCGAGGCGATGCATGAGTGCGACCGCTTCGGCGATGATCGCATCGTCGCGATCGCCGGGATAGACGACATAGGCCGGCATCGAGAATTCCGGCGCATCGGCGACGGCATGCAGCCGCCCAGCCTTCAGCTGGGGTGCAACGATGCGGCGCGGGAAATATCCGGAGCCGCCATTCTCCAGCACATGCTGCAGCCCGAGCCAACCGATATTGGCGGTGAGCGATGGCCCGGCGAAATCCGGAAACAGCGCCATGTGGCGTGCGTAGAATTCCGGGCCCCAGTCGATATAGACGTAACCCGACTGCGGCTCCGGCGCGCTGTGCGTGCTCGTCGAGACCAGAATGAGCTGCTCATCGAACAACTGCTCGACCTTGAGGCCAGGCCGGCTCTGCGGCGTATACATCACGCCGATATCGATCCTGCCTTCGACGAGGCCCTGCATCAATTCGGCTTCGAGAGCGCTCTCAGCGCGGATCGCGATATCCGGATGTTTCGCGCGCATCAGCGGCAGCCAGTGGAGCAGATGCTCCTCCCACAGCCCGATGCGACCGCCGACGGTCAGCGTACCGCTGAAGCCTTTCGTAATGCCGACATCCTGCCGCGCATGTTCCACTGTTCGCACCAGCGTGGACGCGTGTTTCTGAAACTGGCGGCCGGCGGGTGTCAGCGTCGCGCCGGCCTTGTTGCGGACGAACAGCGTCACGCGCAGCAACTGCTCCAGCGTCTGGATCCGCGCGCTGACCGTGGACTGCGTGACATGGAGCTTGTCCGCCGCAGTTACGAAATTCCCGGCGCTCACAACAGCAAGGAATGTCCTGGCCAGTTCGGTGTCCATGAAAAATGCCTCCCGGCTACGCGCCCTCGTCGAGCGCGACCATCTCGCGCTTCTTGCGCAGTGCAGGCAGCAGCGGCGCGATCAGAAGCACCACTGCCAGCAGCAAACAAGCCGCCGAGATCGGCCGCTCGATGAACGTCATGAGATTGCCCTGCGACAGGATCAGTGATTTGCGCAGATTGTTCTCCAGCAGCGGACCAAGCACAAAGGCCAGCACCAGCGGCGCGGGCTCGTAACCGAACTTGCGCATGAAGTAGCCGATCACGCCGAAGCCGATCATGACATAGACGTCGAACACATTGTTGCTGCTGCAATAGACGCCGATGATCGTGAACAGGATGATCAGCGGGAACAGCACGTTGTAAGGCAGCTTCAAGAGCTTCACCCACATGCCGATCAGCGGCAGGTTCAGCACCAGCAGCATGAGGTTGCCGATATACATGCTGGCAACGATGCCCCAGAACAGTCCGGGGTTCTGCGTGATCAGCAGCGGGCCGGGCTGCAGCCCGTGAATGACGAAAGCGCCGAGCAGCAGCGCCATCACCACGTTCGGCGGGATGCCGAGGGTCATCAGCGGAATGAACGCACCGCCGGCGGCCGCGTTGTTCGCTGCCTCAGGTCCGGCAACGCCTTCGATCGCGCCATGACCGAAGCGCTCCGGATGTTTCGACAGCCGCTTCTCCAGCGCATAGGACGCAAAGGACGCGACCACGGCACCGCCGCCCGGCAGGATGCCGAGGAAGAAGCCGAGGATGGTACCGCGCCCGATCGGCCCGGCGCTGGCCTTCCAGTCTTCTTTGTTCGGCAATAGCTGCGTGATCTTGGCATTGATGATGTCGCGCTTGATCACCTGCTCGGTGTTGAGCAGCACCTCGCCGAGCCCGAACAGACCCATCACCACGGGCACGAGACCGATACCATCGATCAGCTCGATCCGGCCGAAGGTCAGCCGCGGCTGCGCGGTGATGCTGTCGAGGCCGATGAGGCCAAGTACGATGCCGATACAGGCCATCAGCAGCGCCTTGGCCATCGAGCCTTGTGTCAGGAAGGTCAGCACGACCAAGCCGAGCACCATCAGGCTGGCATATTCCGCGGGGCCGAAGGCAATGGCGACCGAAGCGAGTGACGGCGCCACCAGCATCAGCATCACCAGCGCAAAAGTTCCGGCGATGAAGGAGCCGAGCGCGGAGATGCCGAGCGCCGGACCGGCACGGCCCTGCTTCGCCATCTGGTGGCCGTCGATACAGGTGACGACGGAGGCCGCCTCGCCGGGGATGTTGACCAGGATCGACGTGGTCGAGCCGCCATACATCGAGCCGTAATAGATGCCGGCCATCATGATGATGCCGGATTCCGGCGTGCCGGACAAAGTCACCGGCAGCAGCAGCGACATCGCCGAGATCGGCCCGATGCCGGGCAGTACGCCGACCAGGGTACCGATGAAGACGCCGATGAAGCAGTAGAGAATATTGACGGGCTGCAGCGCGACGCCGAAGCCGTGCATGACATTGACGAGAACATCCATGATCCGTGTTTCCCGTCAGCCGATTTCAAACATGCCCGAAGGCAACTGGATCAGCAGGCCACGTTTCAGCACCCACCACACACCAACAGGCGCCAGCACCGCGAGTGGGATCGCCAGCGTCCAGCGCACGGGATCGATCACGCGCAACAGCAGCAGCATCAACGGAATGGTCGAGATCAGGAAGCCGAGCGGTTCGAGCGCGAAAGCATAGGCCGAAAGGATGACGATGATCGCGCCCGGCTTGCCCCAGCTTGCACCTTCCCACCGCGAGCCAAAGGTCGGTCCGCCTTCGGTTACCGAAGCAAGAATGATGGTGAGCGCGAAAGCGCACATCAGCAGGCCAATGTAGAACAGCATGAAGCCGGAGCCGGGATCGTTGATGGTGCCGAGCTTCAGCTTGAGGCCGGAGCGAATGACGAACACGCCAAGCGCAATGCCGAGCACGCCGGTCCAGAGTTCTGAATTGTTGAGCCGGAATGGCGGGCGGGTTTGATCAGTCATCGTTTCTGTCCCGGGACATCGACATGAAATGAAGGCGCATGCGATGAACCCCATCGCATGCGCCTGACGTCGTTATTCGACGATCAATTCGGCTTCTTGCCCAACCCGATTCCCTCGATCACCTTGCGCTCTGAATTGGTGACCTCGACAACGAATTTCTTGTAGTCCTCGGTGTTTTTGTAGTTCGGCACCATGTCGTATTTCGCCAGCGTCGCGATGACGGCAGGATCCTCGATGGCTTTCTTGAAGGCGTCATGCAGCTTGGCGACGATCTTCGGATCCATGCCCTTTGGCCCGGCAATGCCGAATGGCGAGTCATAGACCATCGGATAGCCGCTTTCCTTCAGCGTCGGCGCATCCGGGAAATTCGGCGAGCGCTTGTCGGTCCACACCATCAACAGACGCAGCTTGCCGGCATCGACCAGCGGCCGCCAGCCGGTGGAATCCGCCTGCAGCATGGTGTGATTGCCGAGCACCGCAGCGTTGGTTTCAGCGCCGCCCTTGAATGGCACCTGCGTCAGCTTGATGCCGGCCATGGCGGCGATCTGCTCCATGCCGACATGCAGCGATGTGCCGGTGCCCGGCGTCGCGTAAGTCACCTTGCCCGGATTGGCCTTGGCGAAATTGACCACGTCCTTCCAGGTCTTGAACTGCGACTCCGCATTGGTGGTGATGCCGAAGGTGTAGCCGGTGAGATGGATGATGTAGGAGAAATCCTTGTCCGGATTCCACGACACGTCCTGCATCAGCGGCAGGCGGAACACGGTGATCGGAATCTGCGAGATGGTGTAGCCATCCGGCTTCGCAGCCGCCGCCATGGTGGCCGGGCCGACCGTGCCGCCACCGCCGCCCTTGTTGTCGATGGCAATCGGCTGACCGAGGTGTTTCGACGCCGCGTCCGCAATTGCGCGCATCGAGATGTCGGTGGAGCCACCGGCGGGCCATGGCACGATCAATGTGATCGGCTTGGTCGGATAGTCCTGCGCCTGGGCTGCACCGCTGAACAGGGTGGCGGCCGCGATGAGCGCGACAGCAGCGGACATAGCAAGGCGATTGCGTTGCAACATGTGTTTCTCCCTCTGCGATTCCGGGGGTGATGCCCGGACCGGCTGTATTTTTATTGTCGTTCAGTCTAGCCCGGAACAAACCCAGGAAAAGGACATGTTTCGAACCTGACTGCGAACGCGTCTTGCGTCTTTGGCAATCAACGATGATTTCACCGCCGCCGCAATTCGCAATCGGGATGAGCCATGCGACATTCCGTCTGCACGCGGAGATCGCCGGGCTAGAATATTGATCGCAGGGGAGAAAAATTCCGCCGGCAAAAATATCGAAAGAATTTTGGAGCCGATGTCGGATCGCGGCCGGGCCAACCGTCCTTTGCGGGACAATCGCCAAGAGAACACTCACAACGCATACCCACTGGAGTTCATCCGATGAGCAAAATGATCTTCGTCAACCTGCCCGTCACCGACCTGCCCCGCGCGGTCGCCTTCTATGAAGCGGTCGGCGCGACCAAAAACCCGCAATTCTCCGACGACACCGCCGCCTGCATGGTGTTCTCCGACACCATTCACGCGATGCTGCTGACCCATGACAAATATCGCCAGTTCACCTCGAAGAAGATCGTCGATGCGAAGACCTCGAGCGAAGTGCTGATCTGCGTCTCCGCCGACAGCCGCGACGAAGTCGATGGTCTCGTGAAGAAGGCCGTGGGTGCGGGCGGCAGCGCCGATCCAACACCCACGCAGGATTTCGGCTTCATGTATGGCCGCAGCTACGAGGATCCCGACGGTCACATCTGGGAAGTGATGTGGATGGACATGGCCGCCGCGCAATCTGCGATGGCTCAGGCCTGATCGAGAGAGGGATAGCAGCGATGTCAAAGATCTCACCCTGCATCTGGTACGAGACCGAGGCCGAGGAAGCCGCCAGATTCTACTGCTCGCTGGTGCCCAATTCCTCCATCGATCGCGTGCAGCGCGCCCCGATCGATTATCCCGGCGGCAAAGCAGGCAACGTGCTGGTGGTCGGCTTCACGCTGGCCGGCCAAAGCTTCATTGGCCTCAATGGCGGCAGCCCCGCCACATTCAGCACGGCCGTGTCCTTCACCATCCATTGCGAAGACCAGGCCGAAGTCGATCGTGTGTGGGACGCCATTTTGACAAATGGCGGCAAGGCAAATGCCTGCGGCTGGATCAACGACCGCTGGGGCGTGCCCTGGCAGATCGTGCCGAACGGCTTTACTGAAATGCTTGCCAGCGAGAATGGCGAGGGCGCCAAGCGTGCCATGACGGCCATGATGGGCATGGTCAAGCTCGATCTGGCCGCCCTGAAAAAGGCCTTCGACGGCGGCTAGACGTGGCCATAAGTGCCTGATCGGGCGGCGATAGCTGCCCGATCTCCAAATCGGCGGCCGGGTTGCGGGAACATCTATTCAGGCACCGATTTGAGGCGCTACTTTGCTTGACATCGAGTCCCTCGACTTCTTATATGCCGCGCATTCGCCAGGGGACAATTTGTCCCCTCCGGATGCCGTGGCGGGGTAGCTCAGTTGGTTAGAGCACGGGAATCATAATCCTGGGGTCGGTGGTTCGAGTCCACTCCTCGCTACCAAATTTTCTGCCTACCAAATCTTGCAGACATGTTTCCAAGGCCTTGCATGCGTCGCGAGGCCTTTTTCATGTCCGCAGAGGTGCTTGCTCGGCCTGCGTCCGTGCCCGCTACGATGCCGCGTCTTCGCCCTCATGCAGTTCAGAAAAGATCTGCTTGTCCTGGAGAATGACTTCAGCGGTCTGCCTGTAATGCGCGGTGAGCAGATCCACGGCGTGGTCCGCATCGCCGCTCAAAACTGCAGTCATGATCGCCTGATGCTCGTCCGTCACATGGCGTGACGGGAAGGCCTTGCGGATCGACAGACGCCGATAGCGGTAGAGCTGGTCGGCGAGTTGTCCGCAGAACGCGATCAGAGACTGCGAACCGCAATTCCCGATCAAGGTGCGGTGATAGACGCGGTGCAGCCGCTCCCATTCCGGATTGTCTTCGAAGTGTTCGGCATTGAGCGAGCGCGGGGTTCGCCCGAGGCGATGTTGCGCGAGCAGAAGCTGCTCCTCCCATTGCGGCGTCGAGGCCGCCATGGATTCCCGCAGCGCCAGACTCTCGACCCAGCACCGGGTCTTGGTCAGTTCGGCCAGTTCGCTGCGGCTGATATCCGCGACATAGAATCCGCGCTGCTCGCGGCACTCCACCAGACCATCGGCGGTCAGCCGGTTGAGCGCCTCGCGGAGCGGCGTCTGACCGGTCTGATACAGCTCGGTCAGGAAACGCATCTGGAGTTTCCGGCTCGGCTCGAGCCGTCCGGACAGCAGGTCCTCCCGCAACCGGTCATAGACCGTGCTGGCCTGGGTCGAGGACGGCGGCGAAGCCAATTCCAGTGAGGTTGTGTCCACGTGCTTCAATCCCGGAATCATCTGCCTGTCGGCTTCGATTTCTATACACTTTTTCTGATTTCAGAAAAATCTATAAATTTTTATTGTACGAGCCGATTTCTATAGATATTAGTTCCCCAAGGTCCTGAGAGATGACTGGCGGGAGGCGCGACAATGTTTGGCAAGGCTCAGCAAGCGCCTGAGGCATCGGCAGTTTTCGCAACTGTCCAGCCGCGCATTGCCCGATCACAGTGCCTATGAGCGCCATCTCCCCATGCAGCTGCGGGATCGATGTCCACGCACATGTCGTGCCGTCCTCCTTCCCTTCCTACCTGGGCGCGGCGGTGCCGGCCGACTGGCCGTCGATGGCGGATGCCAAACCCTGCCACAAGCATGTGATGATGGCCGGCCGCATCTATCGCACGGTGTCGGATCGCTGCTGGGATGTCGCCAAGCGCGTCACGGATATGGCGGAGATGGGACTCGGCGTGCAGGCCATTTCGCCGATGCCGGAGCTACTGTCCTATTGGATGGAGCCCGCAGCGGCGAATGATCTCCTCCGCTACATCAACGACCAGATGGCCGAGATGGTCATGCATTCCGGTGGCCGCCTCGTCGCCCTCGGCGCGGTACCGCTGCAGGACATCGACCGCGCCATTGCCGAGCTGCATCGGCTGAAGCACGAACTCGGCTTTGCGGGCATCGAGATCGGCAGCAACATCAACGGCAAGCCGATCGGGTCTCCCGACTTCGACGGATTCTTCGCCGAGGTCGAGAAGCTCGACATGGCGGTGTTCGTCCATGCTCTGCGGCCTTGCGGCATGGATCGCCTCGTCGGCCCCGCGCAGTTGCAGCAGGTACTGGCCTATCCGACCGATGTCGGCCTTGCCGCGGCATCCGTCATCACCTCGAACCTCTTGCTGCGCCACCCGCGCCTGCGCATGGCGTTCAGCCACGGCGGCGGCACGCTCGCCTCGCTGCTGCCGCGGCTTCAGGAGGGATATCAGGTATTTCCTGTGCTGCAGGAGAGCATCCAGGAATCGCCGATCTTGCAGGCACGCCGGCTCTATTACGACGCGCTGGTCTATGACGACCCGACGCTGCTGCATCTGATCGCCAAGTTCGGCGCGACGCAGATCATGCTCGGCACAGACTACCCGTTCGCATTTCACGATCGCGCGCCGGCAACGCGCGCCGCATCAGCGATCGGCGACGAGGCGACGCGCAATCTCGTCCTTCATGCCAATGCAAGACGTTTCCTCGGCCTTGACGAGCAGGCTTCGCAATGACCCATTTCCCGATCACAGCCCTGCGCAGTGTCGATCTCGACACGCCCGACCTGCAGCGATCCGAGCAGTTCTACACATCTGTGTGGGGACTCGACCTCGTGACGCGCCACGAAGGCGTCACTTACTTGCGGGCCAGCGGCACCGATCACCATGTCGTCGCCTTGCAGCAGGGCGATCGCCCCGCGCTGAGGGCCATTACGTTCCGGCTGCATTCGGATGCCGATTTCCACACGGTCGCCGCAGCATCGGTGAAACACGGCGCCACGCTGCTCTCCGGCCCGGCACTAAATCCGGCGCCAGATGGGGGCACACTGATGACCATCCGCGCCCCGGACGGCGGCGTACTGCGCTTCATTCATGGCGACCTGCAACATGCCGAAGCTCCGTCATCGGCCAACCGGCCGACACGCCTCGCGCATGTCAACATCAACAGCACCGGTGTCGATGATCTCGCCGCGTTCTACGAAAAGGCCCTCGGCTTTCGTCTCACCGACCGCTCGAAGATCATGGCCTTCGTTCGCTGCAACAGCGACCACCACGCCATCGTCATCGCCGACGCTGCCGTGAACGGGCTCAATCACGTCGCCTTCCTGATGCCGGATCTCGAAGCGGTGATGCGGGGCTCGGGTCGCATGATCGATGCCGGATTTCCCATTGCCTGGGGCGTCGGCCGCCACGGCCCCGGCGACAATGTGTTTGCCTATTTCATCGATCCGGTCGGGATCGTCATCGAATATACCGCCGAAGTTCTGCAGGTCGATGACAGCTATGTCGTGCGCGGCCCGTCGGAATGGGTCTGGCCACCCGGCCGCACCGATCACTGGGGCATCGCCCCGCCCAAGGCCGATCACGTCAAGGCGGCACAGACCGCGGTTCCCTATGCTGACTGGAGTGCCGCGTGACACTTTCATCCGAACGGCCACAGAACGACTTCCAGGTTGTCGTGATCGGTCACGGCCCATCGGGCGCCGTCGCGGCCAGTCTCCTTGGCGACTTGGGCATCCGCACGCTAGCCATCGACCGTCAGCTAGAGGTCTATGACAAGCCGCGTGCGATCGCGATCGATCATGAGATCCTGCGCCTGCTCGACAATCTCGGCGCTGCAGAGCGCGTGCTGCCTTACGTTGCTCCGTTCCCCGCCTCCCAACATTTCGGCGCCAAAGGGCAGCTGATCCGCCGCATCGACATGGTCGCGGAGCCTTATCCGCTCGGCTACACACCCAGCATGGTGTTCACGCAGCCGCCGGTCGAAGCTGCCTTGCGCGAACATGCCGCGGCCTATGACAGCGTCGAGGTCGAGCTGGGCACCGAACTGCTCGGCTTCGAACAATCGACCGATCGTGTGACACTGCATTTGCGCGACGGTCGCGGTACGACGCGCGATGTCACCGCGGACTATGTCATCGCTTGCGACGGCGCATCGAGCGGCACCCGGCAACAGCTTGGCATCGCATTCGAGGATCTTGTCTTCGATGAGCCCTGGCTTGTCGTCGATCTTCAGGTCAACGACGCCTCCCTCAGCAAACTGCCGCAGACCGCCGCGCAATTCTGCGATCCGTCGCGGCCCACGACCTTCATCATCGGCCCCGGCAATCATCGCCGCTTCGAAATCATGCTGCTGCCCGGCGAAGATCCGCGCGAGATGGAAACGGCCGCGCAGGTCTGGCGATTGCTCGCGCGCTGGATTACGCCCGATGATGCCACGCTGTGGCGTGCTGCAAGCTACCGGTTTCACGCGCTGGTCGCGCAGGAATGGCGACGCGGCCGCATTTTCCTCGCCGGCGATGCCGCGCATCAGCAGCCGCCGTTCATCGGCCAGGGCATGTGCCAGGGCATCCGCGATGTCGGCAATCTCGTCTGGAAGCTCGACCGCGTACTCCGCGGACAATCCAATGCAAAATTGCTCGATAGCTACGGCGAGGAGCGCGGCGAGCATGTGCGCCAGCTCACTTCCCACATCAAGGCCATCGGCCATGTAATCTGCGAACGCGATCCCGACGCCGCAGCAGCACGCGACGAGCGCATTCTTGCGGAGGGCGGCGGCCAACCCCGCACCATCACCCGTCAGGAAATCGTGCCGCCATTGCAGACTGGTTTATTGGCGTTCCCGCTTTGCGCAGCGCATGGCACGTTGTTTCCACAGCCATGGATCAGGACCGCAGAAGGACGGCGCCGTCTCGATAGCGTCGCCGGCACCGGATGGCGGCTTGTGCTCGATATGCGCAACGAACTGGAGCCCGGTCCCGACCTGCAAGCGATCATGACTCGGCTGGACATCAGGCCAATTCGTATCGGCCCCGCCGCCGATGACGTACTTACTGAAGAGGACGGCGTTCTCGCCGCATGGTTCGACCGTCACGACTGTCGCGCCGCAATCGTGCGGCCCGACCACTACGTCTTCGGCGTCGCCAGCGAGACCAGCGCGCTCGACGCGCTACTCACCGATCTTGCGGAGCGGCTCCGATGATCAGACCGGCCGCACAGCGTCGCCACACCAACATTCCCCACGGACACACAGCTTCCAGAGCGAGGACATCACGATGAAATTGGCAAGTTTTCAGATCGGCACCAGCAAGACCTGGGGTGTGATCGAGGGCGACGAGGCGCTCGACATCGGCGCGGTTCTTGGAGCGCGCTATCCCGATCTCAAATCCGTCATTGCAGCCGACGCGCTGTCCGTGGTGCGTGATGCAGCCGGCAAGGCCAAGCGCATCCCGACCGCTGACATCACCTGGTTGCCGGTGATTCCGAATCCGGACAAGATCCTCTGCATCGGCCTGAACTATGAAATGCACCGCAAGGAAACCGGACGCGCCGAAGTCGACAATCCCACGGTGTTCGGCCGCTTTGCCAACAGCCAGACCGGCCATCTCACCAATATCATCCGGCCGAAGGTCTCGACCCACCTCGACTTCGAAGGCGAACTCGCGATCATCATCGGCAAGCCTGGACGACACATCACGCAGGCCGATGCGTGGAGCCATATCGCCGGCTATGCCTGTTACAATGAAGGCAGCGTGCGCGATTTCCAGCGTCACACCCATCAGTTCACGCCCGGCAAGAATTTTCCGGAGACCGGCGGCTTCGGCCCCTGGATGATGACGCCGGACGAACTCGGCGATGTTGCGCCGCTGCGGCTGCAGACCCGCGTCAATGGCCAGGTCGTACAGGACGCCACCATCGATCAGATGATCTTCGATATCCCGCGTCAGATTGAATACTGCTCGTCCTTCACCCGCCTTGAGCCGGGCGACGTGATCGCCACCGGCACGCCGGGCGGCGTGGGCGCCAAGCGCACGCCTCCGCTCTGGCTCAAGCCGGGCGATATCGTCGAAGTCGAGATCGATCGGCTCGGCGTGCTGCGCAACGGCGTGGCCGACGAGGCCTGATGCAAGCGGCAGCACGCGCCACCAGCGCCGCGGGCTGCTTCGCACGACAAGACCCGCTCGTTCAAAAAGCACGCCTCAACAAGCGATCAAAAATCGCAGGCCAACCATTTCAGGAGGAAATCCATGCTCACATTGTCCCGTCGTTTGTTGTTGACCGGTGGCATTCTTTGCCTCTCGCTGCCCGCCTATGCGCAATCATGGCCGCAAAAGCCGGTGACGATCGTGGTGCCGCAAGCGGCGGGCAACAGCCCGGATGTGCTGTGCCGCATCGTCGCCGAAAAACTCTCCCGCTCGCTCGGACAACAATTCATCGTTGAGAACCGCCCGGGCGCCGCGAACCTCGTCGGCGCACAGACGGTCGCGCGCGCCGCGCCCGACGGCTACACCTTCCTGTTCGCGACGTCGGCGGCGCTGGTCACCAATCCCTATACGTTCAAGAAGCTGCCCTACGATCCCGTGAAGGATTTCGTGCCGGTGGCGATGGTGGCGCGCAGCAACCACGTGCTGCTCGTCAATCCCGAAGTGAAAGCAAAGACGCTGGCGGAATTGATTGCGCTCGAAAAATCCGCCCCCGGTTCCCTGAGCATGGCGGTCGACGGCGCGCGCAACATTTCCGGCCTGATCGCACAGACCATCAACAAGCAGGCGGGCACCAGTTTCGTGCTGGTCCCCTACAACACCATCACCAACGCGATCCAGGACAGCCTGACCGGACGCACCCAGGTGACGATCCAGTCCGCATCGGTGGCTGAGTCCTTCATCAAGGCCGGTACGCTGCGGGCACTCGCCATTGCCGGCAACAAGCGCGTCGATTCATTGCCGGATGTGCCCGCAGTTGCCGAGACGTTGAAGGGCGCGGATCTGCAAGGCTGGTTCATGATGATGGCCCCGACCGGGACACCTGCCGAGATCGTCGACAAACTCAGTGCCGAGATTGCGCAGGCACTGAAATCGCCGGACGTGCAGGAGCGCGCGCCCGTGCTAGGCTTCGATGTCGCCTCCGGTGACGTGGTGACGCCTGCGGGCGCGAAGCGCTTTTTCGACGCCGAGCTTGTCGCCACGGGCAAGACGATTCAGGAGCTCGGTATTCAGCCTGAATAACCGCGGCCCAGCGCTTGTGCCGAACAACGGCAGCATCTCCACATGAAAACGCCCGCTGTGAAGCGGGCGCTTTGACATATTCAATCGGGAACGAAGCTTACGCCTCGTTGCCGCCTTCCTGCTGCGACGCCTCGAACAGGAACCAGGTGCGGCGCTCGGTGTCGTCGATGTAGTTTTCAAGCAGGCTGGCGCTGGCGATGTCCTTGGCGTCGTCGCAGACCTCGTGAGCCTTGCGCATCGCCGCTGCCATCTTCTTGTTGTCGTTCATCAGCTCGCGCAGCATCTCCACCGGCGGCACATAAGCCTCGTCATTGTCCTTGATGGTCTGCAGCTTGGCGACTTCGCCGATCGAACGCAGCGTGCGACCGCCGATCTTGCGCACGCGCTCTGCCAATGGGTCAGTCGTCGCAAAAATCTGGTCGGACTGCTCGTCGAGCATCAGGTGATAGTCGCGGAAATGGCGCCCGCTGAGATGCCAGTGAAAATTCTTGGTCTTCAGGTAAAGCGCGAAAGCGTCGGCGAGCAACCCGTTCAGCGCCTTGGCCACCTTCTCCACGGCGTCGGCTGAGAGGTCAGTCGGGGTATTCATTTCGGCAGCGATTTTCGATGTCTTGGTGCTCACGTTACTTACCTTCCCGTGTCGGATGATTTGATGGCTGGAGGGTTGTCGTCAGGGCGGAAGATTTCAGGAAAAATCGGAGTGGTCTTGACGGAAAGCACTGCAAATTTCCGAAAACTGCGGTTCTTGAAGGAAAGGCGGTTTCCCACGCGCCTGAAAACGCTCTAGACCGTTTCAACGCATCACAAATATAGGGGTTCCCGACACGGGAACAACAATCGGGCCGGGCAGACGATGGAAGATTGGATCGATTATTACGATTCCACGCATACGATTTATGCGAGCAAGCTGCATCGTGACGTGCATTTCGAGGTCATCGCCCGCGATATCATTGGCTACATCGCCTCTCAGGATGCCGTCGTGCTCGACTACGCCTGCGGCGAAGCACTCTCGGCCGCCAAAGTGGCCAATGCCTGCAGCAAGCTGATCCTGGCAGAGCCCGCGCCTGGCGTTCGCGGCCGACTGGTCGCCCGCTTCGCGCCCAACACCAAAATCCGGGTCCGGTCGCTGGAAGAGTTGCGCAACATGACGGCGCAGTCGATCGACCTGGCTGTCATGAATTCGGTGGCTCAGTACATGACAGGCCCCGAACTCGACGATGCCTTTGCGATCATCAAGCGGCTGCTGGCGCCTGGCGGCAAGCTGGTAGTCGGCGACATCCTGCAGCCCGATGTCGGCATGGCGACCGACGTCATGGCGTTGCTGAAGCTCGCCCGGGAACACGGCTTTCTCTGGGATGCTTTCGTGGGCCTCGTGCGCACGGCCCTCTCGGACTACCGCCAGCTGCGCACCAAGGTCGGCCTGCAGCGCTACAGCGAGGCGGAGATGCTGGCCAAGCTGACCGCGGCCGGTTTCCGGGCCTCGCGGGCGCCGGTCAATATCGGCCACAATTCCTCGCGCATGACCTTTGTCGCCCATCACGCATTCTGAGGTATCGGCTGGGGCAAACGGACGATTAAGGTTAACAGACGGTTTACGAAACTTGAGGTGGATCGCCACCCCGTGATCGGTAACATTGTGCTCGGCCCGGTGGCGGAAATGTCTACGCGGGGGCGATGCATCGCTCTTTATCCTGGTTCAAGTCCAGGCTGGGCCTCCAACCTTTCAGACATTTACCAGTGGGTCGGCGCTGTCAGGCTTCGGTGAATTCCAGCACCGGAAGCTGCAGGCGCTCGGCATCGCGCTCGGCCGATGCGAGCACCGCATCCAGCAAACCCGGAAATCTGCTCTCGAGATCTTCGCGGCGCAGTTTCATCAACCTCGCCGTCCCCACCGCGCGCGTTTCCATCAGGCCGGCCTCGCGCAGTTTCGCAAAATGATAGGCGAGATTGGACTTGCCGCTGAGGCCGTAAAAATCGCCGCAGCGCAATTCTCCGACCTCTTTCTCGCGTTTGGCCAGATTGTAGACGATCGCCAGCCGGATCGGATCGCTCAGGCAATCCATCACGCCAGGCAATTCGATCTGTTCGCGCGCGGGATGCGGGAGAATGCGGCTCATGACTCCTCAATACTGATTCCGGCCGGCTGCCGCAATGTTCAATATTTCTTGAACCATTTGACATTCTGCACCGCCGCATCAATAGTTCAACAGACCTTGAACTAAGGATTTGGCGATGAGCGTTTTCTGGCTGGCCCTTGCGGCATTTGCGATTGGGACCGAAGCATTTGTAATTGCTGGTCTTCTTCCAATCATGGCAACGGACCTGAACGTCACGTTGGCGGCTACGGGACAATTGGTCACCGTTTACGCCATCACCTATGCCATCGGCTCGCCGATCCTGGCTGTGCTGTTCAGCAATTTTGACCGCCGCACCGTCGTCTCCCTGGCGCTGGTCTGCTTTATCGTCGGAAATCTTCTGGCCGCCGTTGCGACCACATTCGGCACTCTCCTGCTATCGCGCATGCTGATGGCTGTCGGCGCCGGACTGTGCATGCCAACCGCCATGGCCGTCGCAATCGCGATCGCTGCACCGGAACGCCGTGGCCGCGCCGCGTCGCTGGTGATCTCCGGCCTGACGGTGGCGACGGTTCTGGGCGTGCCGCTCGGAACCTGGGTCGGCAGTCATTTTGGCTGGCGGTCGACGTTCGTGATGGTCGCTGCGCTCGGCGCCGTCGCATTGGCCGGGCTGCTGCTGGGATTGCCCCGCGGTTTGCCACGCACTGCTGCCACACTCGGTCAGAGGCTTGCCGTCGCGCGCCATCCCGAAGTGCTGAAAACCCTTGCTGTGACCTGCATGTGGGGCCTCGGAGGCTTTACCTCATTCACCTACCTGGCTGTGCCGCTGCACCGACTTGGCTTTGACGCCAACGGAATCAGTCTGGCACTGCTGGTCTTTGGCGTCGCCGCGGCCATCGGAAATACCCTGGGCGGCGCGATGTCCGACCGTATCGGGCCGCTCCGGACCTCGACGCTGGGCCTGATCGGCATGATGCTGTCACTGACGCTGCAGTCGGTGGCCCTGATATTTGCGCCGCCCGCCACCGCGGGTGCGCTGTTTCTGGTCTTCATTTTTACCCAGGGCATTGCCGGCTGGATGTTCTATCCCGGACAGGTCGCACATCTCGTGCGCATCACGCCGGAAGCCTCGGTCATCGCGCTCTCGCTGAACGCCTCGGCCATGTATATCGGCTTTGCCGGCGGCAGCGCGTTGGGCGGCGTGGTGCTGTCGACATTGAGCTCCAACCACCTCGGCTGGATCGGCGGCTGCGCCGAGGCGGCAGCCCTCGTGCTCGTCCTCGCCGGACACCTTCTGAAGCGCCCGAAACCGGCCCAAATTGCCGGTTGATGGCACCTTCAAAAGCCTTCCCCGCCCCGTTATAGTGGTCTAAAGACAGCCGCGCGCGAGGATCGGCCTATGGCTCCCTGAGGGGTCAATGGCTGGTTTGGCGCCCGGGCCCGAGGGACGCGCGTATGCGCGCCCTTTTTTTGTGCCGATTTGTCACCACCGCGAGTTTAAATGCCAAAACGCACCGACATATCCACCATCCTGATCATCGGCGCCGGTCCTATCGTGATCGGCCAGGCCTGCGAGTTCGACTATTCGGGCACGCAAGCCGTCAAGACGCTCAAGGAAGAGGGCTACCGGATCGTTCTGGTCAATTCCAATCCGGCCACGATCATGACGGACCCGGAACTGGCGGACGCGACCTATATCGAGCCGATCACACCCGAGATCGTCGCCAAGATCATCGAAAAGGAGCGCGGCGACCGCTCCAAGGGTTTTGCGCTGCTGCCGACCATGGGCGGCCAGACCGCGCTGAACTGCGCTCTGTCGCTGCGCCAGCAGGGCACGCTGGAGAAGTTCGACGTCGAGATGATCGGCGCCACCGCCGAAGCCATCGACAAGGCTGAAGACCGCCAGCTGTTTCGCGAGGCGATGACGAAGATCGGGCTGGAGACGCCGAAGTCGCGGCTCGCCAACGCATCCGCGCTGAAGAAGCAGTATCGCGAGCAGCACCAGGCCGAAAAAGCCAAGCTAACGGGCGACGCGCTGGCCGAACATGAACGCCAGTGGGTGCTGCATGAAGGTGACCGCCGCAAGCGTTATCAGGAGCACGCCCTTGGCCAGGCGCTGATGGCGCTGTCCGAAATTGGTTTGCCGGCGATCATCCGCCCGTCCTTCACCATGGGCGGCACAGGCGGCGGCATTGCCTATAACCGCGAAGAATTCCTCGACATCATCGAGCGCGGCCTCGACGCGTCTCCGACCAACGAAGTGCTGATCGAAGAGTCAGTGCTCGGCTGGAAAGAGTACGAGATGGAAGTCGTCCGCGACAAAAAGGACAACTGCATCATCATCTGCTCGATCGAGAATCTCGATCCGATGGGCGTGCATACCGGCGACTCCATCACCGTCGCGCCGGCGCTGACGTTGACCGATAAAGAATATCAGATCATGCGCGACGCCTCGCTGGCGGTGCTGCGCGAGATCGGCGTCGAGACCGGCGGCTCCAACGTGCAGTTCGGCGTCAATCCTGCCGACGGCCGCATGGTCGTGATCGAAATGAATCCGCGCGTGTCGCGCTCGTCGGCGCTGGCCTCGAAGGCCACCGGCTTCCCCATCGCCAAGGTCGCAGCGAAGCTCGCTGTCGGCTATACGCTGGACGAAATCGCCAACGACATCACCGGCGGCGCAACGCCTGCGTCGTTCGAGCCGACCATCGACTATGTCGTCACCAAGATTCCCCGTTTCGCCTTCGAGAAATTCCCGGGCGCATCGCGCACGCTGACCACCTCGATGAAGTCGGTCGGCGAAGTGATGGCCATCGGCCGCACATTCCAGGAGTCACTGCAGAAGGCGCTGCGCGGACTTGAAACCGGCCTGACCGGCCTCGACGAAATCGAGATCGAGGATCTCGGCCGCGGCGACGACAAGAACGCCATCCGCGCTGCACTGGGCACACCGACGCCGGACCGTCTGTTGCAGGTTGGCCAGGCCATGCGTCTGGGCTGGACCGATGAGGAGATCTTCAACTCCTGCAAGATCGATCCGTGGTTCCTTGCGGAAATGCGCGGCATTGTCGAGATGGAAGCCAAGGTGAAGGCCAACGGCCTGCCCGCCAACGCCTTCGGCATGCGGACGCTGAAGGCCATGGGCTTCTCCGACGCGCGCCTCGCCGTGCTCGCCGGCAAGACCGAGGCCGACGTCAAGGCCCTGCGCCGCTCGCTCGATGTGCGTCCGGTGTTCAAGCGTATCGATACCTGCGCCGCCGAATTCGCCTCGCCGACCGCTTACATGTATTCGACCTATGAGTCGTCCTTCGCCGGCGCCTTCGCTGACGAGAGTCAGCCCTCGGACAAGAACAAGGTCATCATTCTAGGCGGCGGCCCGAACCGTATCGGCCAGGGCATCGAGTTCGACTATTGCTGCTGTCACGCCTGCTTCGCGCTCGCTGACGCCGGCTACGAGACCATCATGGTCAACTGCAATCCGGAAACCGTGTCGACCGACTACGACACGGCGGATCGCCTGTATTTCGAACCGCTGACTGCCGAAGACGTGCTCGAGATCATCGACACCGAACGTCAGAACGGCACGCTGCATGGCGTGATCGTGCAGTTCGGCGGCCAGACACCGCTGAAGCTCGCGCGCGCGCTGGAAGCCGCCGACGTGCCGATCCTCGGGACCTCGCCGGATGCCATCGATCTTGCCGAAGATCGCGATCGCTTCAAGCGTATCCTCGACAAGCTCAAGCTGAAGCAGCCGAAGAACGGCATCGCCTATTCGGTCGAACAGGCCCGCCTCGTCGCAGCCGATCTCGGCCTGCCGCTGGTGGTGCGTCCGTCCTACGTGCTCGGTGGCCGCGCGATGCAGATCATTCGCGAGGAAAGCCAGCTCGGCGATTACCTGCTCGGCACGCTGCCGGAGCTGGTGCCCGGCGACGTCAAGGCGCGGTATCCGAACGACAAGACCGGCCAGATCAATACGGTGCTCGGCACCAATCCGCTGCTGTTCGATCGCTACCTGTCGGATGCCATCGAAGTCGACGTCGACTGCCTGTGCGATGGCAAGGACACCTTCATCGTCGGCATCATGGAGCATATCGAGGAAGCCGGCATTCACTCCGGCGACTCGGCCTGCTCGCTGCCGCCGCATTCGCTCGACGACGACATGATCGCCGAGCTCGAACGCCAGACCCGCGACATGGCGCTCGGCCTCGACGTGGTCGGACTGATGAACGTGCAGTTCGCGGTCAAGGATCGCGACATCTACGTGCTCGAAGTCAATCCGCGCGCGTCGCGCACCGTGCCTTTCGTTGCCAAGGTGATGGGCATGCCGGTGGCCAAGATCGCCGCGCGTATCATGGCCGGCGAGAAGCTCGCCGACTTCAATCTGAAGAAGCGCAAGCTCGACCATGTCGGCGTCAAGGAATCGGTCTTCCCGTTCGCGCGCTTCCCCGGCGTCGATACGGTGCTCGGCCCGGAGATGCGCTCCACCGGCGAAGTGATGGGCATCGATCGCTCGTTCGAAATCGCCTTCGCCAAGAGCCAGCTCGGCGGCGGCACCCGCGTGCCGCGCAGTGGCACCGTATTCGTGTCCGTGCGCGAAAGCGACAAGACGCGCATTCTCGATGCCGTGAAGCTGCTCTCGTCGAACGGCTTCAAGGTGCTCGCGACGTCGGGGACCCAGCGCTTCCTGGTCGACAACGGCGTCCCCGCCGAGAAGATCAACAAGGTGCTGGAAGGCCGGCCGCACATCGTCGATGCCATCACCAATGGCGAGATTCAGCTGGTTCTGAACACCACCGACGGGCCGCAGGCCCTGGCCGACAGCCGCTCGCTGCGGCGGGCTGCCCTCTTGCATAAAGTACCGTATTACACCACTCTTTCGGGTGCCGTGGCGGCTGCACAGGGCGTCCGGGCCTATCTGGGCGGGGACCTTGAGGTCCGCACATTGCAGAGTTACTTTTCCGAAGCCTGAATTCGGGCGGACTGCAGGTCCGACGAGATCAGCTAGGCAAGGCACGACCGGAACTCACCGGTCGCGTCTTTGTTTTGTTTCGGCACTCGAAGCCGGCGTCTGAACTGGCTGCAAGCGCAGCCAAGCCGACATCTTGCAGAACGAATGGTTTCATGCGCGCGCCGCCGCGTTCCGCATGACGTTAGAGGACGAAGAGAATGGTTGAGAAGGTCCCGATGACAGCAGGTGGCTACGCTGCGCTGGAGGTCGAGCTGAAGGAACGTCAGTCGGTGCACCGTCCGCGGATCATCGAGCAGATCGCCGAAGCGCGCTCCCATGGTGACCTCTCGGAAAATGCCGAGTATCACGCCGCCAAGGAAGAGCAGTCGCATAATGAAGGCCGCATCAGCGATATCGAAGACAAGCTCGCCCGCGCCGATATCATCGATATCTCGAAGCTGTCCGGCGATACCATCAAGTTCGGCGCGACCGTGACGCTGATCGATGAGGACACCGAGAAGAAGGCGGTCTGGCAGATCGTCGGCGAGCCCGAGGCTGATGCCAAGAAAGGTCGCATCTCGATTACCTCGCCACTGGCGCGTGCGCTGATCGGCAAGAGCAAAGGCGCATCGGTCGAAGTCGTCGCTCCCGGCGGGGCCAAGGCCTATGAGATCACCAAGGTCGAGTGGCGCTGATCGACAGCGCTCAACGCGAAACAAGAAAGCCGCGCATCATGCGCGGCTTTTTTATTATCCCCCGATGGCGGTATCCAGCCATCGCTACTCACGGAAACTTCTGGAATACTTCCACAGCTCACGTGTTTTCACACGAGAGTGACCAGCATTTTGCATTGCAGTAATGCTAGAAACGATGGTCATCACAGGGGGACTAATGACATGGACCAAGCCTTCGCTAAATTTCAGCCTGCTGCACTAAGCCTTTTCCGCTTCATCACCGGCCTGCTGCTGCTGCAGTATGGCATCGCCAAGATCTTCAAATTTCCGGTTCTGCCTTATTTCGCGAATATTCCGCCGTTGATCCAGGTCGCCGCAACGCTTGAACTCGTTGGCGGTGCGCTGCTGCTGCTCGGCCTGTTCACGCGTCCAGTTGCGTTCATCCTCGCCGGTGAAATGGCTTTCGCTTACTTCCTCGGCCACATGTTTAAAGGCGCGGATCCGGTTTTCCTGCCGCTGCTGAACGGCGGCACCGCTGCCATCCTGTTCTGCTTCTCCTGCCTCTATCTTGCGACGTCAGGCGGGGGCCCGATCAGCCTCGACGCGATACTGCGCAAGAAGAGCTGATTGAACGGTAGGATGGGTAGAGCGTCTTCGCGAAACCCATCGGTGCACACATTCAGGTGATGGGTTTCGCTTCGCTCTACCCATCCTACACAAAGAAAGGGCGCTGACTTCACGGTCAGCGCCCTTCGCTCTTAGAAAGTACTGCTAATCCGCGGCCCTCAGCTCGAGCGGCACGGCGGCTGCGTATTTCGAATTCTGCAGAACCAGAGACGTGCGGACGTTGCGGACATGCGGCGCGGCCGTGAGATGGCCGACGAAATCCTGGAAGGTCGCCATGTCGGGCGCCACGCATTTCAGGATGAAGTCGATCTCGCCCGACAGCATCCAGCACTCCCGCACCAACGGCTCCTTGCGGACGAAATCCTCGAACGCCTTGAGATCGGCATCGGCCTGACTCGACAGGTGGACCGAGGCGAACACGGTAACGTCGAAACCGAGCAATCGGGGATCCAGCAACCCGCGGTAGCCCTGGATATAGCCAGCCTCTTCCAGCGTCCGGACCCGCCGCAGGCAGGGCGGCGGCGAGATGCCAACGCGCTTGGCGAGTTCCACATTGGTGATTCGGCCGTCGGCCTGGATTTCGCTGAGAATTTTGAGGTCGATGTCGTCTAGGCTTTTCGGCACGCGGCGCGGATCCTGGCTGGTATTCAAACAAACCGTTTGAACTCTCTTAGCGCAGGAGCCGCAACTTGCGCAATTTTATTGCGCGTGCATCGCAGAAATTAAGCGTCTCCGGGGGAAAAATTGCCGGGACGAATTGCAATTCTTGCATGGCTCGCCAGATATTCTACACTAGCAGACAAGACTTTCGACGCCGCAGCGACGTGTTCGCCGGCACATTTCGCCTCAGCAATGACCAATTTCCCTTCAGAAAGGGACTCGACCATGGCCGCCCCCATCCATGCCAAAGTCGTCATCATCGGCTCAGGCCCGGCTGGCTACACTGCCGCTATCTACGCCGCACGCGCGATGCTCGAGCCCGTCCTGATCCAGGGGATTCAGCCCGGCGGCCAGCTGACCATCACCACGGATGTCGAAAACTATCCGGGCTTCGCCGACGTCGTCCAGGGTCCCTGGCTGATGGAGCAGATGGAGAAGCAGGCGCATCATGTCGGCACCAAGATTGTCACCGATCTGGTCAGTGACATGGATCTGAGCCACCGCCCGTTCCGCCTGACCTGCGACAGCGGCGACGTCTATCTGGCCGAAACCGTGATCCTGGCCACCGGCGCACAGGCGCGCTGGCTCGGCATCCCGTCGGAAGAGAAATTCCAGGGCGGCGGCGTATCAGCGTGCGCCACCTGCGACGGATTCTTCTATCGCAACAAGGAAGTGATCGTGGTCGGCGGCGGCAACACGGCCGTCGAGGAAGCTTTGTTCCTGACCAATTTCGCCTCGCAGGTCACCGTCGTGCATCGCCGCGACCATTTCCGTGCCGAACGCATCCTGCAGGAGCGATTGTTCAAGCACCCGAAGATCAAGGTGGTCTGGGACTCGGCGCTCGACGAGATCTGCGGCACCGAAGGCCCGGCCAAGGTCACCCATGTGCGCCTAAAAAACGTCAAGACCGGCGCCATCACTCAGGTGCCAGCCGACGGCGTCTTCATTGCCATCGGCCACGCGCCCGCGACCGAACTCATCAAGGGCCAGATCAAGCTGAAGCCCTCGGGCTATGTCGAAGTGGCTCCGAATTCCACCGCAACCTCGATGCCCGGCGTCTTCGCCGCCGGCGATGTGGCGGATGAAACCTATCGGCAGGCGGTCACCGCCGCCGGCATGGGCTGCATGGCCGCCCTCGAAGCCGAACGCTATCTTGCCGCGCATGCTCATGACCGCGCAGCGGCCGAATGATGATCAAACGAACCCGCGACGGATTTACAGATATGGACTGGGACAAGCTGAAGGTGTTTCACGCGGCGGCGGAAGCGGGGAGCTTCACGCATGCAGGCGAGCAACTGGGCCTGTCGCAGTCGGCAGTCTCACGACAGGTGAGCGCGCTCGAGCAGGAGCTGGCGGTCTCGCTGTTCCACCGCCACGCCCGCGGTCTGATCCTCACCGAACAGGGCGACCTGCTGTTCCGCACCGCCCATGACGTGTTCATGCAACTCCAGGCGGCCCGCGCAAAGCTGACCGACAGCCGCGAGCGGCCGAGCGGCGACCTCAAGGTGACCACAACCCCGGGCGTCGGCATCAACTGGCTGATCCCGCGCCTTGGCGAGTTCACCGCGCTTTATCCGGAAATCCGCATTTCGCTGATCGTCACCGACGAAGAACTCGACCTGTCGATGCGCGAAGCCGATGTGGCCATCCGCACCCGTAAGCCGACCCAGCCGGACCTGATCCAGCGCAAGCTGTTCGCCATGGGATTCCACGCTTATTGCTCGCCGGAATATATCAAGCATTTCGGCACCCCGCGCACCCTCGACGAACTCGACGGGCACCGCATCATCATGCTCAGCGACGCCCAGGTGTCACCGCACCTGCAAAACCGCAGCTGGCTGATCGATGCCGGGCGCAACGGCTCCGGCCCGCGCGAACCCTACTTCAAGGTCAACAATATTCTGGGCCTGATGCGCGCCTGCCAGCAGGGCTTGGGCATTGCAGCATTGCCGGACTACCTGGTCGAAGAAAACGATCGTCTGGTTCAGCTCTTCAGTGAGTCGGACTCGATTCAACTCGACACTTATTTTGTCTATCCCGAAGAGTTGAAGACGGTCGCCCGTGTGCAGGTGTTCCGCGACTTCATCGTCAGCAAGGCGCAGCGCTGGCCGTCCTAACCCGCAATATTTCAGGGCAGATATGCCCACGCTTCCCAGCATGTCAGACATGCCAAGTGATGCGTTGCTGCATGCCACCTTCAGGGATCATACTTCTCAGACGCTGAGATTTTGCGCTGCGCATTTGTCCCCCTCCTCCAGTGGTGCGAAGTCTCAGTAATCCCTCTTGGAAGGTGATTGTGTCGGCCTCTCGAGGCCAATACCTCAGAGCCGGACTCGTTTGAGTCCGGCTTTTTTTTGCGCCCGCGAATTGTCAGTCCAGCTTCACTTTCGCCAGCCGGAGCGCATTGCCGATCACGCTCACCGAGGACAGCGCCATCGCGGCAGCGCCGAGCATCGGCGACAGCAGGATGCCGAAGATCGGATACAGCACACCGGCCGCAATCGGCACGCCGGCCGCATTGTAGATGAAGGCGAAAATCAGATTCTGACGGATATTGCTCATCACAGCCTTTGATAGTTCGCGCGCGCGCACCAGCCCCATCAGATCGCCGGTCAGCAGTGTCACGCCAGCACTCTCGATCGCCACATCGGTGCCGGTCCCCATGGCGATGCCGACATCCGCAGCAGCCAGCGCAGGCGCATCGTTGACGCCATCGCCAACCATGGCGACCCGGCGGCCTTCGCCGCGCAGACGTGTGACCACGTCACTCTTGCGCTCCGGCAACACACCCGCCTCGACCTCATCGATACCCAGTGTCTTTGCCACGGCTTTAGCCGTCGTCGCATTGTCGCCGGTGAGCATGACGATCCGCAGGCCGTCGGCGCGCAGCTTCTTCAAGGCGTCCTGCGCCGATGGCTTTACGGGATCGGCAATCGCCATCACACCGGCGACGCTGCCATCGATAGCAACGAAGATGGCAGTCGCACCGTTCTGCCGCGCCAGTTCGGCGACGCCGTCGGAGCGCGTCGTGTCCACTTTCAATTCGTCCATCAGCATCGCATTGCCCAGCGCAACGCGCTTGCCATTGACCACACCCGACGCACCTTTGCCGGACGGCGAGGCGAAGTCACTGGCATCGCTCAGCACCACATTGCGTTGCTTTGCTTCATTGACGATGGCTTGCGCCAACGGATGCTCGCTGGAACGTTCGATACTTGCCGCAAGTTGCAGAATGTCGCTTTCGTTGAACCCTTCCGCCGGCGTGATGCTCAGCAGTTTCGGCTTGCCTTCCGTCAGCGTACCCGTCTTGTCGATCACAATGGTGTCGATGCTTTCCAGCCGCTCCAGCGCCTGCGCGTCACGCACCAGAATGCCGGCTTGGGCACCGCGACCGACGCCGACCATGATCGACATGGGCGTTGCGAGACCGAGCGCGCAGGGGCACGCGATGATCAGCACAGTGACCGCAGCAACAAGCGCGAACGAGAGCCGCGGCTCCGGGCCAAACATCGCCCAGGCCACAAATGCCAGAATGGCAGCAACCAACACGGCCGGCACGAACCAGCCGGCGACACGATCAGCGAGACGCTGGATCGGTGCGCGCGAGCGCTGTGCCTTCGCGACCATGTCGACGATCCGCGACAACATCGTATCGCGGCCGATCTTGTCGGCCCGCAGCACGAGGCCGCCGCTCTGGTTGACGGTGCCGCCGATGACGCGCGCGCCTTCGGCCTTGCTCACCGGCATGGACTCGCCGGTGACCATGGATTCATCCACCGACGAACGCCCCTCGGTAACGACGCCGTCGACCGGAATTTTCTCGCCCGGCCGCACCCGCAACAAATCGCCGATGGCGATGGCGTCGAGCGCAACGTCCTCATCACCATCCTTGCCAATGCGCCGCGCGGTCTTCGGCGCAAGCCCGAGCAGCGCGCGGATCGCACCTGACGTCTGATTGCGCGCACGCAGCTCGAGCACCTGTCCGAGCAAAACGAGCACTGTGATGACCGCAGCGGCTTCGAAATAGACCGCCACTGCACCGTGATGGTCACGGAACGTGTCGGGAAACAGACCGGGCGCGAAGGTGGCCACGACGCTGTAGATCCACGCCACACCGGTGCCCATGGCGATCAGCGTGAACATGTTGAGATTGCGCGTTACCACCGAGCGCCATCCACGTTCGAAGAACGGCGCGCCGGCCCACAGCACCACGGGTGTCGCCAGCACCAACGAGATCCAGTTCGATGTGGTCTGCGATACCAGTTGCATCAGGCCGAGATGCGCGCCCATCTCCAGCACGAACACGGGCAATGTCAGTGCCAGCGCGATCCAGAAGCGCCGGGTCATGTCGATCAGTTCAGGATCGGGCTTGTCGTCGAGCGAGACCTGCTCCGGCTCCAGCGCCATGCCGCAGATCGGACAGCTCCCGGGTCCTTCCTGACGGATCTCCGGGTGCATCGGGCAGGTATAGATGGTGCCGGCTGGCGCGGGCGGCGCGGGCTCCTTCGGCTTCAGAAAACTCTCGGGATCCGCATTGAACCGCTCGCGACAGCGCGCGCTGCAGAAGAAATACTCATGGCCCTGATAGATCAGACGGTTCTTGGCGGTGGCGGGATCGACGGTCATGCCGCAGACCGGATCGAGCACTTTGGTCGGCGCAGCCTCGGCGTGATGGTGACCATGCGAACAGCATGCGCCATGCGTGTGACCGGCGTGGGCATCGTGCCCCGTATGCGTGTGAGTTGTCTCTGCCACCGCGACCTCGCCTCTTGAAACATATACCCTATGGGGGTATATGGACCTCATGCGCAGCGAGATCAAGACGTCCTGTTTAAAACGCCTCAAACGGATCGAAGGCCAGGTCCGCGGCTTGGCCGGCATGGTCGAGGCCGACCGCTATTGCATCGATGTGGTTACGCAGATCGCCGCGGCCCGCGCAGCGTTGCGACGCGTCGAGGAAGAGATCCTGCGCGACCATGTCGCGCATTGCGTTGAGCACGCGATCTCGTCAGGCGACAAGGCCGATCAACGCCGCAAGATTGCCGAGTTGATGGACGTGGTCAGCCGCGTCGACCGGTGACGCGAATGCGACGTGCGGGCACGATGTTAGAAGACGGTTGATCAGTCGTTACGGTTTTTGCCCGGTGAGGGTGGCGCTGAAATGCGGCCACACCTTTAGGTCATCAAGGGCCGGCGAATATCCGCAAAATTTACGACTGGATAAGCATGCGCAGCGATAGCGCACGGGGCGATCTAATAGCGCCGATCGCCGGTATTTACGTGTCTTTACGTACTTATATCTAACGTCCCGCGCAATTGCGGTAATCCCGCTCGCGGTATCTGTACATGCTTACGATCTATAACTGCATCGCCAATGCCCATGATTTCAGGCTCGTCGGACTCGCGGCCATCATCTGCGCGATCGCGTCCCTCGCTGCTATCAACCTGCTCCGTCATGCGCGAAGCGCCACAGGCCAGATGCGCCTCGTCTGGCTCGCGGTATCCGCGATCTCCACGGGCTTCGGCATCTGGGCCACGCATTTCGTAGCGATGCTGGCATTCTCGCCGGGGATGCCGAGCGGCTACAATATTGTACTTACGGTCGTCTCGCTGATCGCCGCGCTGCTGCTGACCGGCGCCGGCCTCGCCGTATCGTTGATCCCGAATTTTCGTGCCGGCCTCTGGATCGGCGGCGCCGTCGTCGCGGGCGGCATCGCGGCGATGCATTACACCGGCATGGCCGCCTTCGAACTTCAGGCGCGCATCGACTGGGATACGACGCTCGTCATCGTCTCGATTGTATTGGGAGCCGTGCTCGGTGCGATCGCGCTTCCGGTAGGGTTGCATGGCGCCACCCTGCGCTGGAAGATCAGCGGCGCGCTGCTGCTGACGCTCGCGATCTGCAGTCACCATTTCGCGGCGATGAGTGCGGTCACGATCACCCCGGATCCGACCATCGCCGTCTCGCCGCTGACCATCCCCGCCGGATGGCTCGCACTTGGCGTCTCATTGATCAGCTTCGCCATCATTGGCCTGGCGCTGGCTGGCATCGTGCTGGATATCCGTGATCACCGCCGCTCCGATCTCGAAGCCGACCGCATGCGCGGACTTGCCAATGCTGCCGTCGAAGGCCTGCTGGTGTGCGACGGCGACGCGATCGTCACGGTCAACACGTCCTTCGCCGCGCTGGCGGGATCGTCCGCTGAATTGCTGATTGGCGGGCGTCTGCAAGACTGCTTCCCCGATGGAGATACGCGGACGCAGATCATGAGCCAGCCTGACAAATCGGTGGAAGCGAGCCTGCGGCAGCGCAACGGCCAGACGATTCCGGTTGAATTGATCCTGCGTGGAATCGACTTTGCGGGGAAGCCACATCAGGTCATCGCCGTACGTGACCTCCGCGAACGCAAGCAGGCCGAACAGCACATCCGCTATCTCGCCCACTACGACTCCCTGACCGGACTACCCAATCGCGGCACTTTCCATGATCGAATCGATCAGGAGATTGCGACACTATCCAAGGACCGCTCGCTCGCCGTACTCGCTTTGGATCTCGATCAGTTCAAGCAGGTCAATGACCTGTTCGGCCACGCCGCCGGCGACAAGGTCCTCAAGAGCGTAACGGCACGCATCACCGCCCTGCTTGGCGAAGGCGAGATGATGGCGCGTCTTGGCGGCGACGAGTTCGCCATTCTCTTGCCGAACCTGACCTCGCCCGCAGCTGCGAGTCAGTTCGCCGACAGGATACTGGAAGCATTCCGGAGCAAGGATGCCACCTTCGAACTCGGCAGCGTCACCGCCAGTGTCGGCATCGCACTCTGCCCAGACGACTCCAGTGATCGCGACACGTTGCTCGCTTGCGCCGACACCGCGCTCTACCGTGCCAAATCCGAAGGACGCGCGACCTGGCGCTTCTTCGAACCTGCAATGGGGGAAGCCGTGCGCGACCGCCGGCTGCTCGAACACGATCTGCGCAACGCCATCGATGCCAATCAGCTGAAAGTGGTCTATCAGCCCCAGGGCACCATGGAGTCGGGCCGTGTGATCGGCTTCGAGGCACTGCTGCGCTGGAATCATCCCGTCCGCGGCAATATTCGCCCCGACATCTTCATTCCGATTGCGGAAGACACCGGCGCCATTCTCGGCATCGGCGAATGGGTGCTGCGCGCCGCCTGCCGTGAAGCAGCGACGTGGAAGCATCCGTTGACCATCGCGGTCAATGTCTCGGCGGTTCAGATCCACCACGATAGCTTTGTCGCAACCGTCCATGAGGTCTTGCTGGAAACCGGCCTGCCCCCGCATCGGCTCGAACTGGAGATCACCGAGACTGCGCTGATCCGCGACTTCGATCGCGCATTGTTGACACTTCGCCGGATCAAGGCGCTCGGCGTTCACATCGCCATGGATGACTTCGGCACCGGCTACTCGTCGCTGTCGAACCTGCGCGCATTCCCTTTCGACAAGATCAAGATCGACGGATCGTTCATCAGGTCGGTGAACACCAACAGTCAAGCAGCAGCAATCGTGCGCGCCGTCCTCGGCCTCGGCCGCGGGCTTGGGCTGCCGGTGCTCGCCGAAGGCGTGGAAACCGAAGCGGAGTTCGCATTCCTGCGCGACGAGAAATGCGACGAGGCGCAGGGCTATCTGCTCGGCCGTCCGGCTGACATAGACAACTTCCGTGAAGTCACCCAAGGGGTGACCTCGCCCACCGGAGATATCGCCATTTCAGCATAGGCGTGAACACCCCACCGTCGCGGCCATACCAACGACAAAAAACGCGCGAAGGTCTCGCGCGCTTTTTCTGGGGTCAAAAGAGCAGAACGGCTATCAGGCCGCCTGCTTGTGCATCGCGCCGGTCGCCGATCCGTTGCCGCGAATAGCCTTGATCGAACGTTCGATCGCCGCCCACAGCTTCCCAATCTCGCTGGCTGCGCGACCTTCTGCCTGATATTCGCGGGCGCCTTCGCCGTTGCCAAGCGCGAGCAGGAGATCTGCACGGTTGGTGATCTGACCGGACCACACCGGAGCCTTGAACTTGGCGAGCGCTTCGCGGGCGATCGTCACGATACGGCTTTCGGAATCGTCACGGCGTGCCGGCGCACCGTTGATGACAACCGCATAGGGCTTGCGGGCCGAACGGCAGGACTGGATCGTCGCCTGCACCGCATCGACGTCGAACACGCCGGGACGCGCAGGAATGATCACCATGGTCGCGTTCTTGATGGCATCGTCGACCACAGCCGATGTGTTCGGCGGCGTATCGATGAATACCCATTCGAAACCGTCACGCTTCGCGGCGGCAACCATTTCGGTCACGCTGCGATTTGCGATCTTCAGCGGCGGTTCATTTGTTCCCCGCAGCTTGTGCCACAGCGTCAACGAACCCTGTGGATCCGCGTCGATGAGCAAGCAAGGCTTCGTTGATTTATGAACTTGAGCAGCAAGATGTGCAGCCAGGGTACTCTTCCCCGAGCCGCCTTTACGCGATGCGAAAACTATGACGTTCATATGTTGGCCTCCAGATTGACCCCAGGAGGCGAAAATGAATCAGTCTGCTGATTCGTTAAAGTCATATTTACGCGTAATTCAAGGATATGTGCCTGATTTGTTTGGAATGTTGGTTTTTGAGTCACACAGTGCGGCGCAACAGGCCCGAAATGAGTCAGGTGTAGTACGCTTGTCGCCACTTTGTCGCACTCTGGTATCAAGTCAGACGCTCAAATCTTGCTATCAGCGCCGTTGGAACGAGTTGAATCCGGGCCTTCGATAGCAATGCCCTTCGCGCGCTGACGTTCGATCCACTTTCGCTCAAGCCAACCGAGAAACTGCGCCACCGGTTTTTCCAGCGGCGGAATATCCTGCGCGATGAGGATGAGTCCGAGCGGCAACATCCAGAGGCCGAGCACAGGAAGAATGCTGAAAATCCCACCGACAATCAGCAAAATGCCAAGCGGGAATCGCACGAGCTTCGATGAGGGCTTGCGCAACCAACCCACAAATCGAGCCGGTCGGGGCGGAAGTTTGGTTTCGAACCAGGCCAAATGCCGATTGAGTTCGGCCTTGTAGTCGATATTGGTTTCGCTGCTCAAAATGACGCTCCTCGTGGTCTGGAGATGTTGTTTCGTGTCGTGATACCCAACGTGTCAGTTTGTCACGGGTTCACTTTTTTGCCACGATCGATGGCGTCACGGTGCAGCGACTCGGCGAGATCACGCCGTTCTGCATGCTGACTAAACGTCCATTCACATGAAAGCGAAGCCTGATCAGCTCGAGCGAGTCGGTTTTTTCGCCCTTCGCGACTTGACCGCGGGCTTGCGCACGCTGGCCGGCGTTGCCCGAAAGAATTGCGCGCAGCCCGGGCTCAATTGCGCCCGCTTCTGGATCATGCAGGCTGTCACGCGATCGACATCGGGAATGGCTGAGCTGCAGAGCCGAAAGGCATCGCCGGTGCAGAGCTGTTGCTGATCCTCGGTATAGGCTTGCGACGGCGTCGCCAAGAACGACGCGCCGATCATGAGTGACATGGCGAGCGACCCGCTCAAAATCCCTGGACGTACCGACATTAGTCCCCCCTGGTTGCACGTTATCGTGGGAGTGTCGGAGACGATTGCCAGCTTGGCAAGGTGGACGTGACGGGGATCGGGCTTGCCTTCGCGCCGGCCCTGTAGTTTCTCCCGGACATCGCGGCGCCGTTGCCCCGTCGCGACCTCGTGCGAGAGACGGTCCAAGATGAACAGTGAGACAAAAGCGATACTCCGAACCTGCGCGGGCGGTCCACGATCATGAACTGGACCCGTATTGGCATTATCGGCTTCGTGGGGTTGTGCGGCTGGGCGGCATGGCCCAAAGGAAATGACGCGACGCCGCCGCGCCCACTTCTGATCAGGGCAGCATTGAAACAGGTCGATGATCCCGTCATCATCCTCGGCGACAGTATCGTCAAACGCGCAACCTTCCCCCGTGCCGTCTGCGGTCGGCCCATCGTCAATGCCGGAATCGACGGATCAACGACATCGAGCGGTCTCGATGCCATGCTGACAAAAGCACTTGGTGGGAAACAGGCCGCAATGGTCGTCGTCTCCCTCGGACTCAACGATGCTGCGGTCCCTGTGAACGCGGACTCATACAGGACCAACTATCTCGTTTTGCTCGCGACGCTGAAATCCACGGCTCCACGAATGGCCATCGCGACTGTGACACCTGTTGAAGCCGGCAAATCTGATAGCGCGCGCATCAACGATCAGGCGATCGACAACTACAACGCGTTGCTGCCAACCATCGCTGGCGATGCTGGCGCGAGCCTTGTCACCATCCCGTCCATGCCGGCGAAATACACAACCGATGGCATTCACCTCAATGATGCCGGCTATGCAATCTGGACCAAGGCGGTTCTCGGCGGGGTCAGCGACGTCCTCTGCAAAGGCAAGTAACAACAACGCAGAAAACCGCATCAGGCCTCATTGACGCCAACGCCGCGCTCATCAAGGAGCTGCTGCCCTTTCAACGTGATCCTAAATTTCGGCCCCGCTGCCGGCTTGGCTTGATCGATTACCTCGACAAGCCCTTGAGCAATCAGCCCGTCAAGCACGGCACGTTTTTCGGCATTGAGATCGGGCCCAGAGGCGCGCGCGATGTCGCACATCATCGCAATAGCGGTATTGCTGATATCAGCGTCGATCATGATTGCCTCCCTGTCGTTGGGAAGCCAACGGAACGATGGCAATCGAGTTCCACGACCGGCCTGGCGGAAGCACGCGGGCATTTACGACGTCGAGTTGCCCGAAGGCGGGCTGTTCGTGCCCAAGCCCTACAGCCCCGAGCAGATCGTGGGCACGCTGAATGATCTGACCGGCGCGCCGGCATTGCCGGCCCGACCCAAGCGGTCAGACATTGTCGCAGCCCAAAGCAACGGCCACGCTCGAATCGGCTAAATGATTGATTTGTATGGTACAGTTGGGTGGTCTCGAACCACCGACCTCCTGCTCCACAAACAGGCGCTCTAACCAACTGAGCTACAACTGCATCCTGACCGGCCCCAAAATCAGGGGGTCCCGAACAGGCGGGAAACTAGGTGCAACGCATCACTTTGGCAAGGCCGCGATGATGATTTTTGGCGCAAACAAAAGCCCGGGCTTGCGGCCCGGGCTTTCGATTATTTGGCGGTGCGATCGGCTCAGGCGGCCGGCTGGAACAGCTTCGAAGCGCCGGTCTTGATCGGTTCGGCGGTCTCGGTGGCGATCTTCTGGCCGAGTTCGGCGAGCTGCTTGGTCTGACCGGTGAAGGTTTCAACCTGGCTGCGCGCAAAAGCGGTCCACAGCTCCATCGCCTGCGACGGCGACTTCACGCCGATCAGCGACTGGGCGAAGTCGAAACCCGCATTGGTGTTGGTCTTGGCAATGTCGAGCAGCTTGGCCGAATATTCGGCAGCGCCCTTGGTGGCCGTGCCGAACACAGCTTCAACCGTGCTGTTATGGGTCTCGGCAGCGTCCTTGAACTTGGCATAACCCTCGCGCGCCTGCGAGACGCCCTTTTCGGCGAATGCGCGGACCTGCTCCGGCACCTGGAACGGGATAACGGAAGATGAGAACGGATCGGTCGATTCGGCCATAGCGTGCATCCTTCGTGGTGGGGGGTGAAATCAATAAACCCGTGGAGGCTGCGAAAGGCACCGGTGCCTTTCATCAGCTGGCGGGAAACAGAGCGGCATCGCCATCAGCGATGCGTCATTGTGCTTACCGCAATATCATGTCGGAATTGTGCGGCGCAACAGAATATTGCACCGCAGAATCGCATGAGACCCGGATCGAATGCGCGCCCACGTCATGGAACTCGCTCAATATCAACCATTGATTGCAGAACGGAGAGCGCAGGGGTCGGTCAGCTCTTGGGCTTGGCGGCGTCCATGGCAGCGCGGCTCATGATCTGGCCCATTTCGCTGGCCTGCTCTGCCAACGACTTCATCTGCGACTGCACGTATTCGCTGTGGAGCCGCATGACGTCGCCGAGATCCTTGGCGTGCAGCAACTGCTGGGCATAATCCAGCGACGCAGCGACGTTCTTCTCGGCATAGGCGATCGCCTTGGTGCTGACATCCTTGGCGCCGGCGCGCACGGTCTCACCGCGGTTCTCGATCGACGACGCCGTGCTCTGGGCGCTGGCCAGAAACTTCTCGAATGCCTGCTTGGCCTGGTCGAAGCTGGCTTCGGCCATTGCGCGCATTTCCTTCGGAATTTCGAATTGGTCGGTCATGTCCCGCTCCATTTTGCATTGACGAAGCCGTCCACGGCCCCGTCTCCCGTGTCGCCCACTGCAATCTAGCCGAGCTTGGCATCGCCGATGTGACGCGGCGTCCCGTCCTCGTCCGATCCCATCGTGGACCTTTGTTTTTGTTTTGCAACTGCCAACGCATGGCCCAGCCCCTCCGTTCGGCAGAATGCCGAACCCTCGGAGCGGATTAACGTTATTGCTGCTTTGGCCTGCTGGAATGGGCGGGGGACGTGGACCTGCGCGTCCGCGCGGGCGATACTAACGAATTATTAAGGATGTCATCGTTTGGCCCGCAATCTGTGACGCGGATACCGGACGGGCGCCCAACGAGTCAGTCATGAAGTGCCGATGAACAATGCGGATTTTCAGTTGCGGGGCGTTGGCGATGCACGGCTGGCCGTACACGCCACCAGCAACCAGCCGGTCTGGCTGTGGTCGCGTGACGGCACCCGTGTGCTGTGGGCCAATCCGGTCGGCGCGCGACTGTTCGGCGCCCGTAATGCAGCGGACCTGTTTGCCAGGACTTTCGGCCCCGCCGATACCCATCGCCGCCAGATAGCCCAGCTCGGCTCACGGCTGCCGGCCAGTGGCGCAATGCGGCTGGAGCGCTTGCGCGGCTTCGGCGCGGCGCTGGGCAGCCTGATGACCTGCGCCTGCTCGCAGCTTGAATTTCCCGATGGCGGCAGCGGCATTCTCGTTGTCGCAGCGGAGCCGCTCGGCGGCCGCGGCATGCCGCTGGTCGAACGGCTGCAAAATCTCGTCGAGGGAAGCGACACCCCGATCGCCGCCTTTGCACGCGACGGCCTGTTCGTCGGCGCCAACGAAATGGCTCGGGCGCTGCTCGGTTTTCGCAATCTCTCCGATGCCGGCCTCGATCATGCGCGCGACGGCGCGCTGAAGGACGGGCGCATAGAAACGCCTATCGGCTTTGGCCGCATGGTACTGCAGCGCGTGGGCAGCGGCGCCGATGTCGGACTGGTGGCGCTGATCGCGCCGGGCGCTGTGCATCCGGCACCGAGCGAAGAAGAACTCGAGGCTCCGGCAGAGCCGGAAGCCAGCGTTGAACCGCAGAGCGCCCTTACAGAGCCGAGCGACCTCTTCGTCGAATTCGACCAAGCCCCCGGGGAAAAAGACCCGAGCGAAAACGCTATCGACATCGACGCTCCGATCGAGCCGGAAAACGCCGAGATCGATCGCGACGTACATCTCGAAGAGGTGATCGCCGAAACCATCGCACATGCCGACGCACCGACTGAGACTGATGCGCAGTCGCCCGCCGTCGAAGCCGTTGCCGACCAACCTGCGTCCGTTGCGCTGCCAGAGATCGAGCCGCGCACGACGCCGCTCCGTTTCGTATGGCAGATCGATGCGGAGAAGCGCTTCACACTCAACTCTGACGAGTTCATCCACCTGATCGGCCCGCGCACAGCGGCAAGCTTTGGCCACAAGTGGAACGATCTCACAGCCGAATTCAACCTCGATCCCGACAGCCACGTCGTCAAGGCGATGGCCACGCAGCAGACATGGAGTGGCATCACGCTGCTCTGGCCGGTGGATGGCGGTGGCCGCCTGCCTGTCGAACTCTCTGGCCTGCCGCTGTTCGATCACGAGCGCAATTTCACCGGCTATCGCGGTTTCGGTGTTTGCCGTGATCTCGATGGAATGACGCGGCTCGCCGAGCAACGTCGACATGATCACATCGGCGATCCACCGCCCCGACCATTATCCGCCGATGTCGCGCAGGCCGGCCCTGTCGGCGACAGTCTCGATGAACCGATTGCCCTCACCACCACCCCGATACCAGAACAGACACCACCGCCAACCACACCGGACAGCACCGTGCAACCACCCGAGAACGTCGTGCCATTTCGACCAGGCGATCCCAGATCGCCGGCACTGACGCCTGTCGAGAACAGCGCCTTCAACGAGCTTGCGCGGCAATTGTCGGCGCGGCTTGAGTCGGAAACGGGACTGATCACGAGCACGAACACACCCGAAGCGGACAGCGAGACGGACGATGCACCGACGGCTGCCCAGACCTTGTCTCAGCCAACTGAGGCGGCGTCACAGGCTGCCTGGCTGACAGCGCCACCGGCTGCACCGCGCGGCGAGATGATGCGCGACAAGGTGCTGCTCGACCTGATGCCGGTCGGCGTCCTAATCTATCGCCTCGATCGCTTGCTATTCGCCAATCCCGCCTTCCTCGCCCGGATGAACTATCCGAGCCTGAACGCGCTGGAAGAAGCGGGTGGCCTCGATGCGCTCTATGTCGGAGCTGATGTCTCTTCTGCAGCCAGCACCTCCGATGACGGCACCGCCGTCACGATTTCAGGCGGTGACCAGTCCGGCAACACCGTGCCCGCCGAAGCGCGCCTGTACACGATTTCATGGGACAACGAACCGGCACATGCGCTGATTTTCGCTCCGCCCAAGGCAGAGCCTGTCGCCGCCCCTGTTACGATCGCTCCGCCCGTTGCGGACGCGCCCTTGCCCGCCGGCCATATCGATGCCGAAGATCTGGCCACCATCCTCGATACCACGGCCGAAGGCGTCATCATGTTCGACGCCGAAGGCAACATCAATTCCTGCAACCGCAGCGCCGAGGCGCTGTTCGGCTATAGCGGCGAATTACTGACGCAGCGGAATCTGACCGACCTGTTCGCTGCAGAAAGCCGCCGCGTGGTGCAGGACTATCTCGCAAGCGTCAAGGAATCCGGCGTAGCCAGCCTGATGGATCATGGCCGTGAGGCGCTGGGCCAGGTGCGCGCCGGCGGCCTCGTGTCGCTGTCGATGACCATCGGCCGCACGCGCACGGATGGACCGAACTTCTTTGCCGTGTTCCGCGACCTGACGCAGACGAAGAAGACCGAAACCGAACTGCTGAATGCACGCCGCCAGGCCGATCGTGCGGCAACGGCCAAGGCGGATGTGCTGGCGCGGATCAGCCACGAGGTCCGTACACCGCTGAATGCCATCATCGGCTTCGCGGAAGTGATGGTCGACCAGCGCTTCGGCCCGCTCGGCAACGAGCGCTATGTCGAATACATGAAAGACATTCGCGCCTCGGGCGAACGCGTCATCGCGATCGTCAACGATCTGCTCGATCTGTCACGCATCGAGACCGGCAAGATCGACCTCGCTTTCACCACGCAGAACCTCAACGAGATGGTGGAGCAATGCGTCGCGGTGATGCAGCCGCAGGCCAATCGCGGCCGCATCATCATCCGTACCTCGCTGGCGCATCTGCTGCCGACCGTCGTTGCCGACGCCCGCGCGCTGCGGCAGATCACACTGAATCTGATCGGCAACTCGATCCATCTCGCCAATGCCGGCGGTCAGGTGATCGTCTCCACCGCATTGTCGGACTTCGGTGAGATCGTACTGCGCGTCCGAGACACCGGTCACGGCCTCAACGACAACGAACTCGCCGCCGCGATGGAGCCGTTCCGGAGTTCGACGCCGGCTGATTCTTCGGAGAGCTCGGGTGTCAGCCTGTCGCTGACCAAGGCCCTCGTCGAGGCCAACAACGCTCGCTTCCAGATCAAGACCGCGCCGAGCTCGGGCACGCTGATCGAGGTGGCATTTTCGAATGCAGCAATGAAAGCCTGAGCGGCCTTCACCGATTTAGCGACTGAGCGCCATCGCCGCGTCGGAACGGCGTGGCTTGCGATAGCCGATCAGCAGCGGACCGAATGAGACGGCGAAGCCGATAAAGGCCGCGACCCACGTCAATGCTGCAACATGGAGCAGCGGCGGACTGTAAGCCGGCGCGATCACGGCGCCAATCCGCGCCAGTGCCGCCACGATGACGGCAGCATAGATCATCAGCGTCGTGCGTGAGGCGCGCAGTGCCTGGCCAGTATGCCCCAGTGTTGCGCGGCTCATGACAGCCAGCGTCATCACGCCGGCCGCACCTGCCATCCATGCATGCAGGCCGGCGCTGGGCGCGACCCATCCTGCTGCCGCTGCGGCATTCAGCAGGAAACCCAGCGGCACGAAAGCGTAACCAATATGCAGGATCAGCAGCAGGCCCTCGCGCCAAGTCCGATTGCCGGCCCAGCGCGCGAGACGCATGATCTGCAACAAGCCAACCAGCGCGAGAACTGCTCCCGTTAGTTCGGCAAAGGGTCGCGCGATCCACAGCACCAGCGCAGCGGCGCTGACGGCAATGACAACCATATCGAAACGCGCGAACGGCACTGGAAGCCGACCGGGATTCTCACGCACCAGCCAGTTGCGGGTGAAGCTCGGAATGATCCGGCCGCCGATCAGCGAGATCAGCAACACCACGACCGCGACGCCGATCCGGATGCTGACGTCTGCGGCGCCCGCAAGATGAGCTTCAATATGAAAGGCGATGTTACCGACCAGCAGGAACGCGACGATGCCGACCACCGGCAGATTGCGCCAGTTGTGGCCCGCCGCGATCTCGCGGGTTGTAGCGGCAGCGACCAGCGTCAGGAAACTCACATCGACCAGCATCGCCACGAGCCAGCCGGTATAGGCCGAAAACGTCAGGCAAATCCGTCCCGCGATCCAGAGGACGACCAGCCCGAGCAATGGCAAGCCGCGGATTGGCAACCGGCCGGTCCAGTTCGGAATGGCCGTGAACAGAAAGCCGGTGACGACGGCCGACATGAAGCCGAACAGCATCTCGTGAATGTGCCAGTCGCGCGGCGCAAAACCGGTGGCCAGCGCCAGCCGGCCATGGAAGGCCGGCATCCAGACCAGAATTCCCAAGCCGGCATAACACGCACCGAGCAGGAAGAAAGGGCGGAAGCCGGCCGAGAGCAACGGCCAATCGGCGATGGAGCGAACACGAAGAAGCGTCATCGTTACTCTCCCGTTTGGGGCGTGTTACTTCGCAGCGACTTTCTCGAACAGCGCCGCGAACGCTGTCTTGGCCTTGCCGGGATGCGTCACTGCCTTGGCTTCAGCCGCGTTGGTTGGCGTACCGACCACCACCAGTCCCACCATGCCCATGCCGTAATGTGGCGCGCATTTCACGCCGTAGACGCCGGGCTTGTCGAAGGTCACCACGAGGTCCTGGCTCATCTTGCCAACGAAGGGCGTCGCGTCGGCGGGTAGCATGCCTTTGACCGATTCAACGCTGTGCGCCTTGTCGGTCGACACGAATTTCACGGTATCGCCGGGCTGCACATTGACCAATGCGGGCTCGAACACCATGGCGGCCCCGTCAGCGCCCTTGTTGAGCATTTTGACCTCGACCTCCGCAGCGCCGGCGGCGCCTGTCAGAGCGAAAAGGACGGCGGCGGTTGCAAGCATAAGAGCCTTGCGCATCGTATTTCTCCGTAAACTCCGGTCATTTCAGCCGGATGCGCCAAATTAGGCCTGCCGCCCGGCCTCGACATTGCGCCAGCGCAAACTTCCGCTTGATCGACGCCCGCAATCACGGTCTAGAAGTGACCGGAACGGGAATTTGACGGAGAACGCATGTCGGCGGTCGACAGCTCCATGGTCGCGCATCTGCCGCTGTTCGAGAGTCTCGACACCGCAGCCTGCGAGGCGATCCTGCGCGAGGCGCATTCGATCCGCGTCGCGAAGAACAAGGTGATTTTCGAGCAGGGCGAGGACGTCCATTCGTTCTATCTGCTGCTCCATGGCCATATCCGCGCGACCAAGATGACGCCCGCCGGCGAACAGGTGATCGTGCGCTATGTCGCGACCGGCGAGATCTTCGGGATCGGTCAGGCGATGGGACTGACGGCTTATCCGGCAACCGCAACGGCGGTGGATGACAGCGTAGTTCTGGTGTGGCCCACCACGATCTGGACGCGGCTGGTTGCCGACTATCCCGCCCTCGCCGCCAATACGCTCAAGACCGTCGGTGGCCGGTTGCAGGAGGCTCATACGCGCGTGGTCGAGATGTCGACCCAGCAGGTCGAGCAGCGCGTTGCTCACGCCCTGCTGCGACTGGCGAACCAATCAGGCCGCAAGACCGCGCAAGGTATCGAGATCGATTTCCAGTTGAGCCGGCAGGATATCGCTGAGATGACTGGCGCCACGATCTTCACCGTGAGCCGCACGCTCAGCACCTGGGAACAGCGCGGGCTGATCGAAAGCAGCCGGCAGCGCATCGTGCTGCGCGAACCCGAGGCATTGCGTGCGCTCGCCAACGCTCTTCCAGGTGACGACGCGTAACGCGATTACGCGGCTTCGAACTGCCTGACTTCATTCGACACGTCTCCGAGTGGGATCGAGACGGCAGCCCTGACGCCCTGAGCATCGTCGCGGTTTGCGATATCGAGGCTAAAGCCGTTACGATCCGCCGCCGTCCGGGCGATCGCCAATCCGAGCCCCGTGCCGTCGATATCCATCGGCGCCGCACGGAAGAAGCGGTCGTAGAGATACGGCACGGCGGATTCCGGTATTCCACATCCGCTGTCGATCACCTCGATGACGAAATCCGTGCCTCGGCGCTCAGCCTTGATGCTGACCGCGCCGCCGGCGCGCGTGTAGCGCACCGCATTGTCGAGCAGGTTCGAGACGATCAGCCGGAGATCGGCGGCACGAACATTCAATTCATCACGCGTCCCCGGCTCGATCGCGAGTGAGACGCCCTTGGCCTCCGCGATGGAAACGAAGCCGGACACTACCAGCCGCACGAATGCCTCCGCATCGACAATCTCGGCTGCGCTTTCGATGCCGGCATCGGCGCGAACCATGGTCATCAACTGGTTGACCGAATAGGAGGCCCTTCGAATCCCGTCGAGCAGGTCCTGCGCGATCTCACGTTCAGGCGCATTGAGCTCCCGTACCCGCAGATTATCGATCTGGATCTGAAGCGCCGCGAGCGGAGTCCGCAATTCATGCGCCGCATCGGACACGAAGCGACGCTGGGTCTCCAGCGCGGTCTGATGTCGCTCGATCAGCGAGTTCATCGCTGTCACAAGCGGAGCGACCTCGACCGGAACGTCCTTGAGACTTAGCGCATCCTTCGCATCGGCGCTGCGCTGGCCGATATCAGCCGACAGTGTTCCAAGCCCGGACAATACGCGCTTCACGGCCCACCAGATCATCAACCATGCGATCGGAATGGCGGCGATTAGCGGCACCGCGGCGCCCGCGGCCGCATAGGCGGCCACTTCCTCGCGCGCACTCCAGCGCTGCGCGACCTGGATCGCATGCGTCGCGTCGCGCGACCTGAACACGCGCCAGCGCTCTCCACCCGCGGTCACGTCGGCATAGCCGAGTTCCGACTGAAACGGGATATCGACCGATGGGCCTGAACGATGAATGGGCTGCTTTGCCTGATCCCAGATCTGGATCACCAGCTGGTCTTCCAATTCGGCATCGATCCGCGGCTCGATATCATGCCGGAACACCATGCCCGCCGTAAGCGCAACCTCGTGAAGAGCGTTGTCCTGAAAACTGTTCACCTCGTATTTGACGAAATAATAGGACGTGACGGCCGCAGCAACGCCGACGAAGAAGAGCAGTCCCGTGACGTAAGTCATCACGGTCTTTCGCAACGACGTCATGCGCCCTCCTTGGTCACCATCCAGCCCGCACCGCGGACATTGCGGACAATGTCCTTGTCAAATTTCTTGCGCAGTCCGTGGATCAGCACGTCGACTGCGTTGCTCTGGACTTCCTCGCCCCAACCGTAGATCCGGCTCTCGATCTGGCTGCGCGACAGGATTTGCCCGGGGCGTTCCATCAAAGCCTGTAGCACCGCAAATTCGCGCACCGACAGCAGATGCTTAATATCGCGGAATGTCGCCACCTGCGTCGATGGATCCAGCGTGATCTCCGCGGACGTCATGAGCGATATCACGCGGCCATTCGCACGTCGCGTGACTGCGCGGATTCGCGCGAGCAGTACCGGCAATTCAAACGGCTTGACGATGTAATCGTCTGCGCCGAGATCGAGGCCCGCCACCATGTCGGACACGCCATCCCGCGCGGTGATGATGAGGGCCGGTGTGGTCATGCCGGCTTTCCTTTTCGCCTTGAGCACGTCCAGGCCGGACATCTTGGGAAGACCGATATCGATCAGTGCGACCGCATATTCCGACCGGTCCATCGCGGCGAAGCCATCGCGGCCATTGCGCGCCCAGTCGACACTCATGCCATTCTCGCTCAGGCCGCGCACCAGCGCCTTGCCGAACATGGCATCGTCTTCGATCAGTAGAACACGCATCATTCAATCTCGTGCCTGCGGGACATTCGGAAAGCAGTCAGTCAGACAACATCGGAGGCATCCCGATATTCCCTTATCCCAGGTGTCGGTGACTGCGGCGCTTACGCGCATTGCAGCGCTTGTCCAGTAACCAATCGTTTGGCGCAGGCTAGCCGCCTCTCCTCGTTTAGAACGATTACAAATTATATAGACGCCATTGGTGCGTAGATCACACACCTTGGGCATATCCCTCGAAGTTCGATTTATTCTAAACGCCATCTAATTCGCGCCTAATACTCCGAATTGCAGATGTGTCCAAGTGTTTCCGAGGAAGCACAAGGACCGCCGGCATTTGCATGAGCGGAGAATATTTCAGGGGCGTAGTAATGACTTCCAGGACTTCTATCGGGGGGCGCGGCACGGCGGCGCGCAAAGCTTTTCTGATTTCGACGAGCGCGGCGGCCATCATCGCGGCGGGATTTTGTATCGCAGAGCCGGCGATTGCACAGAATGCGAATTCCGGCGCATCGACATTGCCGCCGGTGCAAGTCGACGCTCCCAGCGCACCGCGCGTGCGCCGCGCCCAGCCGCAGCGCGCCGCATCCGGCCACGCACGCACGCGTCCCGTCGCGCCGCAGCCGGTTCGCCAGCCGCTCAGCGTCAACCCTCAGGACGCACAGTCCGGCCAGGTCGGCTACATCACCCGCAATATTTCGAGCGGCACCAAAACCAACACCGCGCTCCTCAACGTGCCGCAATCCGTCACGGTACTGACGAAGGAATTCATCCGGGATCAGGATTTCCGCAGCATTGGCGAAGCGGTTCGCTATGTGCCGGGCGTCGTTCCGCATCAGGGCGAAGGCAATCGCGATGACGTGGTGATTCGTGGCCAGCGCACCAATGCCGACTTTTTTATCGACGGAATCCGCGACGACGTGCAGTATTTCCGCGATCTCTACAACACCCAGCGCATCGAGGTCCTGAAGGGGCCGAACGCCATGATCTTCGGCCGCGGCGGCGGCGGCGGCGTCATCAATCGCGTGCAGAAGGAAGCCGATGGTGTTTCGATCCGCGAAGTGACGGTTCAGGGCGGATCGTTCGACAACAAGCGCGTCACCATCGATACTGGCGGCGCCGTGAACGAGAATGTCGCTGCGCGTATCAACGCAATGTACGAGAATTCCGGAACCTATCGCGACTACGGCCATCTTGAGCGTTACGGCATCAACCCGACCGTGACGATTCGCGGCGAGGACACCAAGGTCAAGCTCAGCTACGAATATCTGCATGACGACCGCACCGCGGATCGCGGCATCCCGGCACAGGGCACCGTGCCGGCTCCCACGAATGCACGCCCGACCGTGCCGTTTGCGACCAATGCCTCAACCTTCTTCGGCAATCCGGACCAGAGCTATTCGAAGCAGGACGTCCATATCGCAAACGCCGTGATCGACCACGACTTCAACAACGGTCTCTCGGTCAAGAATTCATCGCGCTACGCCAATTACGACAAGTTCTACCAGAACGTCTTCCCGACCACGACGTTCTTCGTGGACCCCGCGGGGCGCGCGTCCATCTCGGCCTACAATAACCTGGCTCAGCGCGAGAACCTGTTCAACCAGACCGACTGGACCTACAAGACCAATACCGGCCCCGTGCTACACACCATCGTCTTCGGTACCGAGTTCGGGCGACAGAACACTTTCAGCCTCCGCAACACCGGCCAGATCAACGGCGGCACGACCCTGCTCGTTCCCGCGTCCAGCCCGACCACCTTTGCCCCGTGGTCGTTCATCCACAACAACGCCTCCGACAACAACTCCTATGCGACACTCGACGTCGCATCGTTCTACATTCAGGACCAGATCGAGGTCAGCCGTTACCTGCAGTTCATCGGCGGCGTTCGTTACGATCGCTTCGACCTCACGTCGCAGAACCTCAATCCGGGCGGCACCGTAGACAGCCGCGTGGATAACCTGGTGTCGCCACGCGCCGGCGTGATTATCAAGCCGGTCGACAACGTCTCGGTCTATGGCAGCTACAGCATTTCGTATCTGCCAAGCGCCGGCGACCAGTTCAGCTCGCTGACGCCATCGCTCGCCGTCACCGTGCCGGAGAAGTTCATCAATAACGAAGTCGGCGTGAAGTGGGACATTACCCCGCGGCTGCAGGCCTCCGCGGCAATCTACGACCTCGACCGGGAGAACCAGAGGTTCATCGTGGGCGGCCAGGTCGTCGCCCTTGGCAAGACCAACACCAAGGGTGCTGAGCTCAGCCTAACCGGCTATGTCACCGATCAGTGGCAAGTCACCGGCGGCTACGCCTACACCGACGCACGCATCGTCGATGCCAGCTCCGCCACGATCGTCGCGGGCAACCGCGTCGGCCTGGTGCCGTTCAACACCTTCACCATGTGGAACAAATATCAGTTCAATGAGATGTGGGGTGCCGGCCTCGGTATCATCCATTACGACGACTTCTTCGCTACGTCGGATGATACAGTGAAGCTGAAAGCCTTCACCCGCGTCGATGCCGCAATCTACTTCCGGCTCGACAAGACGTGGCGTGCCCAGCTGAACATCGAGAACCTGTTCGATACCAGCTACTACGCCACCGCCGATGCGGCCAACAACATCACGCCGGGCTCGCCGCGTGCGTTCCGGGCTTCGGTGACGGCTAACTTCTAAGATCTCTCATCTCGGACCGCAGGTAAGCTGTTGCTTATCTGCGGCCCACTTTCGAATCTGGAATCAATCTAATCTTTTGTCACGCGACGTTCAGTCACTGACATTCGAACGCCCACTGCGCTACTCCACCTGACATTGTCGATATGCCCCTTGCCGGAGCCATTTCATGATCAAGCACCACGCCCTTGCCACCGCCGTCCTCTTCGCCGCCCTTGGCTCATCCGCACTGCAGGCGGCCGAAGAGGTCAATGTCTATACCTATCGCGAGACCAAGCTGGTGCAGCCGATCTTCGAGGCCTTCACCAAGGACACCGGTGTGAAGGTCAATGTGATCTCGGCGAGCTCGGGCCTCGAGCAACGCATGAAGGCCGAAGGCGCCAACAGCCCGGCGGACGTGCTGCTGACCGTAGATATCGGCCGCATCGACGAGGCCGTGCAGGCGGGCGTGACGCAGCCGATGAAATCCGAGGTGATCGAGAAGGTCGTGCCGGCGCAATATCGCGATCCCGACGGCCACTGGGCCGGCATCTCGATGCGCGCCCGCGTGATCTATGCGTCGAAGGATCGCGTCAAGCAGGACGCCATCACCTATGAGGAACTGGCCGATCCGAAGTGGAAGGGCAAGATCTGCATCCGCTCCGGCCAACACATCTACAATAACGGGCTGTTCGCCGCCTATGTCGCCAAGCACGGCGAAGCCAAGGCCGAAGAATGGCTGCGCGGCGTCAAGGCCAATCTGGCGCAGAAGCCCTCGGGCGGCGACCGCGAGACCGCGCGAGATGTTGCGGCCGGTAAATGCGATCTCGGCATCGGCAACACCTATTACTGGGCGCTGATGATGAATGCCGATCCCGACAAGAAGCCATGGGCCGAAGCCACCAAAGTGATCCTGCCGACCTTCGAAGGCGGCGGCACCCATGTGAACCTGTCCGGCGTGCTGCTTGCCAAACATGCGCCGAACAAGGCCAACGCCATGAAACTGATCGAATGGCTCGCCGGCGAGCATGCCCAGCAGGTCTATGCCGACGCCAATTACGAATATCCCGTGCGTGCCGGCATCACGATCAATCCGACGATCGCGGGCTATGGCAAGCTCAATGCCGACCCGATGCCCATCGCCAAGATTGCTGCGAACCGCAAGGCCGCGTCGACGCTGGTGGACAAGGTCGGGTTTGATAATTGAGCCCGGCTATTGCTCCGTAGGACGCGATGATACACAGCCTATCAGTATGTTGTCCCCGCCTTGTGTGCCTGCAGCGCACACAGGGCGGGGACCCGTACGCACCGAACTCTCGGTAGGGCGCTGTGGCTACGGCAATTTCTGACTTACTTCTCCTTGGGGTATGGATCCCCGCCTTCGCGGGGATGACATGTGGAGAGTGCTCACGCGGGCATGCACGCCCGTGAGGCCTTCCCGCACCGAACTCACAGCAATCCTCATTGCACTCGCGACCGCGCTCCTTGTGGCTGCGCCTGTCATCAGCATCGCGCTACTGGCGATGCAGCCGGAGCCTGAGCTTTGGCAGCATCTGATCGCCTATGTGTTGCCGCAGGCGCTGCGCGACACCGCAGCCCTCCTGATCGGCGTCGGTATCGTTACGCTCACAGTCGGTGCCGGCACCGCATGGCTGGTCTCGGCGCACGATTTCCCCGGCCGCACGCTCATGCTCTGGCTCTTGCCGCTGCCGCTGGCGATTCCGACCTATCTCGCCGCTTACGTCTATGTGGACCTGTTCGAGCCGCTGGGCCTCGTCCATCGCGCATTGGCAACGGCAATGTCGTTGCCCGGCGCGATCGGGTGGCTGCCGAGCCTGCGTTCGTTGCCCGGCGCCATCTTCGTAATCGGCATCGTGTTGTATCCTTACGTCTATCTCTCTGCCCGCGCGATGTTCCAGCATCGCAGCGCCGATTTTGCTGAAGCCGCGAAGATACTCGGTGCGGATCGCTGGACGACGTTCCGCCGTGTCTCGCTACCGATGGCGCGCCCCGCCCTCGCTGTGGGCCTCGCACTGGTATCGCTGGAAACGCTGAACGATATCGGCGCCAGCGAATATCTGGGCATTCGTACGCTCACCGTCTCGGTTTTCACGACCTGGCTCAACCGCGGCAGCCTTGCAGGTGCTGCGCAGCTGTCATTGTTCATGCTCGCCATCGTCGGGGTGCTGATCGCCATCGAGCGCTTCGGCCGCCGCGAAGGCAGCGTGGAATTCTCTTCGGAGAATCCGAGACTGGCACCGCGCACGCCTTTGACGGGTGCACGCGGATGGCTCGCTTTCACCGCCTGTCTCATCCCTTCCCTGCTCGGCTTCGCCGTGCCCTTGCTCTATCTGCTGCGTGAAGGCCTGCGTCGCGGTCTGCTGTCGATGGAAACGACGGTTTGGCGCGATGCCGGCCACACCATTGCACTGGCCGCAATTGCCACGGGAGCCGCGCTGCTTCTCGGGCTTGTGGTGATCGTCGCTCAGCGCTGGCGTGCTTCGCGGCTGACCAACCTGTCGGTCGCTGTCGCTCAGACCGGCTATGCGCTGCCCGGAACGGTGCTGGCGCTGGGTCTGCTGACGCCGGTGCTGTTCATCGACAATGGATTCAGCAAGCTCGCCGGATGGCTCAGTCTCGCTTCGCCCGGGCTTGTCATGGTCGGCTCTGGCGCCGCCGTGGTGATCGCCTATGTGATCCGGTTCCTGGCGGTGCCGACCGGTTTCATCAAGGCCGGCTTCGAGCACATCCCCGTCGATTACGACGACAGCGCCCGCGCCGCCGGCGCGCCGGCAATCACCACGCTGCGCGTGATTCAACTGCCGCTATTGCGTCCGGCATTGTTCGGCGCCGTCATCGTCGTCTTCGTGGATTGCCTGAAGGAATTGCCGGCAACGCTGTTACTGCGACCGCTCAATGTCGAAACGCTCGCGACATCGATCTATCAATATGCCAGTCGGGGCAGCTTCGAAGAGGGCGCACTCGCCGCACTGCTGGTCGTCGCTGCGAGCATCGGTCCCGTCGTGTGGCTGACCCGCTTCGCCGACGTGCCTAGCGGGCCAGTGTAAGTCCAGACTGCGGTATTTACGAAAGCCGCGCGAGAGCTTTGACTAGGTGATCCTTCAGTTGATTTTCATTGAGTAGAAATCCGGTTTTTCTGCAATCAAATCCACGTCTGTTGTTAAGCAATCGAGGCAAGCAAAAATTTCATCGAGCACGTAAAATTCCTCATCCGGAATCTTGCGATAGTCGCTCTTGAACTTTCTCAGGTAAACATCAACGAGATCGCCTATGGCCATTTTCTCACTGAGATAGGCTTCAATAATGTCCCTGTACTCACGAGAAACGTCGCTCATTGCTCTTCTCCGAGATTAAGCGACTTCTCTGTCCACACTCTTTCTAGACTCCGCAAAGATCGCCCAGGCCGCCACGAACATCGCCGCAATCACGGGACCGACAACGAAACCGTTCAGGCCTAGGGCGTCGATGCCGCCGAGCGTCGCGATCAGCACCAGATAATCCGGCAGCTTGGTGTCCTTGCCGACCAGCATCGGGCGCAGGATGTTGTCGACCAGACCGATGACGAGAAATCCATAGGCGATCAGGATCACGCCCTGAACGACGGAGCCCGTAGCCAGCAGATAGAGCGCGACCGGCATCCAGACGAGGCCAGCCCCCACCGCGGGCAACAGCGACAGAAACGCCATCAGCACGGCCCACAGCAACGCGGCATTGATGCCAAGGATCCAGAAGATCAACCCGCCGAGCGCGCCCTGTGCCAGCGCGACCAGAATGCCGCCCTTCACCGTGGCGCGGATCACCACCGTGAACTTCTCCATCAGATCGTCACGCAACTCCGGCCGCAGCGGAATGGCATTCTTCACACGCTCCGACAACGCTTCGCCGTCCTTGAACAGGAAGAACAGCAAATAAAGCATGATGCCGAGATTGATGATGAAGTCGAACGTGCTCTGACCGATGTTCAGCGCCTGCGATGCAAAGTACTGACTGCCTTTGACGAGGCCCTCAGTCAGCTTGTCCTGCATGCCGCCAAGATTGGCAACGCCGAAGCGATCCAGCAGTCCCTTCGCCCATTGCGGGACGGCATCGAGTATCTGCTGCAGAAACGTGCCGAGGTTGAACTGACCCGACTTCATCTTACCGACGACGACGGCCGCTTCCTGCGCCAACGATGCGCCAACCAATGTCAGCGGCAGGATCACGATCAACACGATCAGACCTACGGTGAGCAGAGCTGCCGAATTTGGATGCTTCGGCATCCGGCGCTCCAGGCGCCGGTGCATCGGTGCGAACATGATCGCGATCACCACGCCCCACAGGATCGCGCTGTAGAACGAGCTCATGATCCAGCCGAAGGCCAACGTGACCACGACGATCAGAAGCAGGAAGAAACGGTCTTCGAGACTGGCGCGCATGTCGGCTTCCTAGAGCATGACCCGGAAAAGTGGAAACCAGTTTTCCGAAAGATCATGCTCAACTAAAGAGATGAAAAGGCAGATACTAACACGAATGCCCGGCACGAGGCCGGGCATCATGTCAACGTTCGGAATGCGCAATCGTTCAGGTGTTGGTCAGCGCGACCCGGAATTCAGCTTCGGTATTGGCCTTCACCTCATCGAGCGTCACGCCATCGGCGAGTTCGATCAGGGCCATGCCATCGTTGCCGTGCTTGTCGATGGTGAACACTGCCAGATCGGTCACGACCATGTCGACGACGCGCTCGCCGGTCAGCGGCAGGTTGCAGCTCTTCAGCAACTTGGCGCCGTCCTTGGCCGAATGCTCCATCACGACGACGACGCGCTTGACGCCGGCGACGAGGTCCATCGCGCCGCCCATGCCCTTCACCATCTTGCCTGGGATCATCCAGTTGGCGAGGTCGCCATTCTGGGCGACCTGCATGGCGCCAAGGATCGACAGATCGATATGGCCGCCACGGACCATGCCGAACGAATCCGCCGACGAGAAATAGCTGGTCTCCGGCAGTTCGGTGACGGTCTGCTTGCCGGCATTGATGAGGTCCGGATCTTCGTCGCCCTCATAGGGGAAAGGGCCCATGCCGAGCATGCCGTTCTCGCTCTGCAGCTGGACGTCCACGCCTTCGGGAATGTAGTTCGACACCAGCGTCGGAATACCGATGCCGAGATTGACGTAATATCCGTCGCGCAATTCTTTAGCCGCGCGCGCTGCCATTTGATCACGGGTCCAAGCCATCGTTCTCTCCTGTTTTTGCTTTTGGCGGTTACGCGGGACGCTGACGCGAGGTAACTTTTTCGATCCGCTTCTTGCCGGTACCGACCTCGACAATGCGCTTCACAAAAATGCCGGGGGTGTGAATGTGATCCGGATCGATCTCGCCGGCCGGCACCAGATGCTCGACTTCGGCAATGGTGATCTTGGCGGCGGTCGCCATCATCGGGTTAAAGTTTCGGGCGGTCTTGCGATAGACGAGATTGCCGGCGGTATCGCCCTTCCAGGCGTGCACGATAGCAATGTCGGCGAACAGACCACGCTCCAGCATGTAGGTCTCGCCATTGAATTCCATGGTCGGCTTGCCTTCCGAGATCAGCGTGCCAACGCCGGTCTTGGTGTAAAAGCCAGGAATGCCGGCGCCGCCGGCACGGATGCGCTCGGCCAGCGTGCCCTGCGGGGAAAATTCCAGTTCCAGTTCGCCGGCCAGATACTGCTGGGCGAACAGCTTGTTCTCGCCGACATAGGACGAGATCATCTTCTTGATCTGGCGGGTTTCCAGCAGGCGCGACAGGCCGATGCCGTCGACGCCGGCGTTATTGGACACCACAGTCAGGTCCTTGACCCCGGAATCGCGCAAGGCGTCCGACAGGTCCTCGGCAATGCCGCAGAGGCCGAAGCCGCCGGACATGATCATCATGCCGTCCTTGAGAATGCCGTCGAGTGCCGATTTGGCGTCGGGGTAGACCTTGTTCATGGGAATCGACCTGATGCAGGAATGCGCTGAGAACCCAGCGGGCGCGGGCGGCTATGTCGTGGATTATTAGGCGGAAACTCCGCGGCAGGTCAATCGCGGGGGACTGCGACCCCATCACCCCCGCTATGGCCTTGAAAGCGTCAAGAAAACCCTTCAAATTGAGGGCCTTGGACGTGGGCGCACATGGATGCCGCCCCGCTATGTGTGACCACCAACAAACCCGGATAGTTCATTGACGAGTGCCCAAGGAATAAGACGCCTGGGGATGCCGATTGCGGCGCTCCTGGGTGTTGCAGTGATCGGGCTGTTTGCCATGTCGTGGTTGCTCAACCGCGATACGCTGCGTCATGCCGTGGAGGCACAGATCCGGGCCGTAACCGGGCTGGACTTCGTCGTCAACGGCGCGGTGGATGTCTCGGTTTTTCCGGGCAGCTATGTCTCGTTTCACGATGTCGGCCTGAAAGGCGGCGGGTCGATCGATCCCGCTTTGACGGTCGATGTGCTGACAGCCAATCTACGGCTGCTGCCGCTGCTGCTGCAGCGCTTCGAGATCGCCGACATGATGATGCTGCGGCCACGTATCAGCGTGATCCGCGAGGCCTCCGGCGAAAGCAACTGGACGCCATTCATCGAGTCCATCGCCCGCACCATGAGGCCGGGTGCCGAGCAGCCGCTGTCGTTCTCCGAGATCCGGATTCAAGACGGCGTGCTGCATTATCAGGATCCGCATAACACCGAGCGTCTTGGCGACATCGACCTCTCACTGGCCTGGCCATCGATCTCACGCTCATTCGCGGCAACAGGCCAGTTCGACTGGCGCGGCGAGCGCATCGACGGCAGCCTCAGCGTCAGCGACTTCATTGCGGCACTGTCCGGCGAACGCTCCGGCGTAAAGGCACGCATCGCCGGCGCGCCGATCAAGCTGGCCTTCGACGGCACCGTCGCCAACAAGGCCAGCCTGGTCATGGAAGGCACGCTGACCGCTGACAGCATGTCGCTGCGCAATGCGCTGCGCTGGGTCGGTCAGGCACCACCCGGCTCTGGCGGTTTCAGCCGCTTTGCCCTGAAGGCACGCGCCAGCCTGGTCGGCCCGTCGATCGCGCTGACCAACGTCAATGTCGAACTCGACGGCAACAGCGCCGAAGGCGTCATGACCTATAGCAACACCGGCCGTCAGACGCTGCAGGCGACGCTGGCCGCCGGCGCGCTCGACTTCACGCCCTACGTGTCCACCGTGCGGCTGCTGGCCTCCGGCGCGCGTGACTGGAACCGGCAGCTGTTCGACCTGAACGCGCTGTCCACCACCGATCTCGACATGCGCCTGTCGGCCGCCAAAGTCACCGTCGGCTCCTCAGTGCTTGGCCGCACCGCGCTCGGCGCCAATCTGCGCGGCGGTACACTGGCGCTGTCGGTGGGTGAAGCGCAGATGTATGGCGGCATCGTCCGCGGTTCGTTCAACGTTGCCCATTCCGATGCAGTCGCCGATGTGAAGGCCCAGTTCCAGTTCAGCGATGTCGACCTGCAGGCCTGTGCCAGCGATCTGTTCGGCGTCAACAAGCTCACCGGACGCGGCAATCTCAGCATGATGCTGGAGGCCTCGGGCTCATCGCCCTTCGGTCTCGCGCAATCGCTTGACGGCACCGCGACGCTGACCGGTCATGACGGCGCCATCAGCGGCTTCAACGTCGAACAGCTTTTGAAAAGGCTGGAGCGACGTCCGCTGTCCGGCGCCGGTAATTTCCGCTCGGGTTCGACGCCGTTCAACACGCTCAACATGTCCGTGAAATTCAACGACGGCATCGCTACCGCACAGGATATCCGTATCGATGGTCCCGCTGCGAAACTGACGCTGACCGGTACCGCGTCGGTGCCGGCGCGCGAATATGATTTCAAGGGCATTGCCAGTCTCAATCCGGCAACCAACGGCACCGGCGGCTTCGAGCTGCCTTTCGTGATCCAGGGCCCGTGGGATGATCCGCTGATCTTTCCCGATCCGGAAAGCCTGATCCGCCGATCGCCGGGTGCGGCGCCTTTGCTGGATGCAGTGAAGGATCGCAAGACCCGCGACGCCGTACGCTCGGTGATCGAGCGCTTTACGGGCGTGCCGAAGCAGGCACCCGCCGCAGAGTCGGATAAGCCCGCCGATGCGCCTGCGGCGGCGGCACCTGCGGATGCAGCACCAAAGGCGAATTAACTTTTTGCCTTACAACGGCGCGGCGCTTTCGCCCCGGGCGCTCGACAGTTTAGACACCAGCGATGCCAGCACGATAACGACGGCGATGAAACCGACGATCAGCGTGCAGATGGCGTTGATCTCCGGCTTCACGCCGAGACGCACCTCCGAATAGATCCGGATCGGTAGCGTCGCCGAACCCGGCCCGGTCGTAAAACTCGCAATGACGAGATCGTCGAGCGACAGTGTGAAGGCCAGCATCCAGCCGGCGGCAATGGCCGGCCAGATCAGCGGCAACGTAACGGCTATAAAGGCGCGGAGCGGATCGCGGCCGAGATCCATCGCCGCTTCCTCGAGGCTGCGATCTATCCCGGCGAGACGCGACTGTACCACGACAGCGACAAAGCACATGGTCAGTGTGGTGTGGGCGATGGTCACCGTGACAAAGCCGCGCCCGGCATCCAGCGCCACGAACAGCAGCAGCAGTGACAGGCCGGTGATCACCTCGGGCATCACCAGCGGCGCGTAGAGCATCCCGGACATCAGCATGCGACCACGAAACCCCGCACCACGCGTCAACGCTATCGCGGCCAAAGTGCCGAGCAGCGTTGCCAGTGTTGCCGACACGACACCCACACGGAGACTCATCCAGGCAGCATCGAGCATCGCACGGTCGTTGAAGAATTCGGTGTACCAGCGTGTCGACCAACCGCCCCACACCGTCACCAGCCGCGAGGCGTTGAACGAGTAGATGACAAGAATGACGATCGGCAGATAGAGAAACGCCAGGCCAAGCACCAGCGACGTGACATTGAAGCGCGACAGGCGGAGCGGATGCACGGCCATCAGCGCGCCTCCAACTGCCGGCGCTGCAGCCGGTCATAGACCAATAACGGGATCAACAGCAGTCCAAGCAACACGATGGCAGTGGCAGAGGCGACCGGCCAATCCTTGTTGGTGAAGAATTCGAGCCACAGCGTCTGGCCGATCATCAATGAATTCGATCCGGCGAGCAGATCGGGAATGACGAATTCGCCCATGATCGGAATGAAGCACAGCAGTGCACCGGCGCCGACGCCGCGCAGGGACAAGGGAACCGTCACCAGCCAGAAGGCGTCGATGCGCGAGACGCCGAGATCGGCGGCGGCCTCGATCAGCGACGGGTCCTGCTTCGCCAGCGTGGCATAGAGCGGCAGGATCATGAAAGGCAGATAGGAATAGACGATGCCGAGATACATCGCACTGTCGGTGGAGAGCCACACGATTGGCGTCGATACGACGTGCAGCGCAAGAAGGACCTTATTGAGCAAGCCGTCATGCTGCAGGATGTTGATCCAGGCATAGATGCGGATCAGGAACGAGGTCCAGAACGGCACGATCACCAGCATCATCGCAATGCCCTGCCAGCGTCGCGGCAAACGCGCCATGCCATAGGCGATGGGATAACCGACCGCGAGCAAGATCAAGGTCGACACGACGGCGACGAGGACGCTGCGCAGATAGGATGCGAGATAGAGATTGTCCGAAACGAGCAGCCGGAAATTATCCAGCGACAGCGCCGCAAACGAGGCCTTTAGCCCGGCGATTCCTTCGGACAGACCAAACACCGGCAGATAAGGCGGCTGCGCAATCGCTGTCTGCGACAGGCTGATCTTCAGCACGAAACCGAACGGCACCAGAAAGAACAGCATCATCCAGACATAGGGCGGGATGGCAGCGAGCCGCGCCGGCGCCGTGAAGATGCGGCGCGCGCTCATTGAACCAGCACCACGCAATCATCGGGGGCAAACCATGCCGCAACGCGCTCGCCGATCGAATAGGCATCGACATCGAGCCGCGCCGTATTGGCGAGAGCGACCCGCAATGTGGCTCCACGGTCGAGCTTCACTTTGTAGAGCGAGCGACCGCCGAGATAGCCGACGTCGGAAATGACACCCTCAAGGCTGTTCATGGCGCCGCTATTGACGAGGTCCGTCGCCGGCCCGCGACGCGACAACCGGATCTTCTCCGGGCGGATCGCAACGCAGATGACCGCGTCGCCGACAGGTTGTCGCGGCTCGATCGCAAACAGGGTTCCGACATCGCGGCCTGCAATGGTCAGGCGATGACTATCACGGTGCGTGATACCGCCCTCGATGATGTTGATGTCGCCGACGAACTCCGCGACCCAGCGCGATGCGGGCACCTCATAAAGCTGTCGCGGTGTCGCTACCTGTTGCAGGCGACCATCATTCATGACGCCGATGCGGTCGGCCATGGTCATCGCCTCCTCCTGATCGTGGGTAACGATCACGAAGGTGGTGCCGAGCTGACGCTGCAGCGCCATCAATTCGACCTGGGTTTCCTCGCGCAGTTTCTTGTCGAGAGCTGCCAGCGGCTCATCAAGCAGCAACAATTGCGGATGCCGCGCCAGCGCCCGGGCGAGCGCCACGCGTTGTTTCTGGCCACCCGATAATTGATCCGGCCGGCGTTTCTCCAGTCCCTGGAGCTTGACCAGCGCCACCATCTCGGCAACCCGCGTATCGATGCCGAGACGCGTCAGGCCAGCGCTCTTGAGACCGAAACCGATATTGTCGCGCACGTTGAGATGCGGAAACAGCGCGTAGTTCTGGAACATCATGTTGACGGGCCGCTGATGCGGCAAGACCGCGGCGATATCCTCGCCGTTCAACTCGATCTTGCCCGTGTCCGGCGCTTCGAAACCAGCCAGCATGCGCAGTAACGTGGTCTTGCCACAGCCGCTCGGGCCAAGCAGCGCAAAGAATTCACCGGCCTTGATGTCCAAAGAGAGATCGTCGACTGCGCTATGCGCGCCGAATTTCTTGGTGACGCCGTCGATCCGCAGCAAGGGCGTGGGATAGGCGATGGCCGGCGCATCGCTGGCCGCCGGATCCGCGACTGTCGCAGTGAGATTCGTCATAACCGCAAGCTAGCCGCGGAACGCCGCGGGCTCAACAGCATCAGCACTTCGCAACGGTCTGTCGCTCAACCGACCATGCGCGCGGCGGGCGCAGCGGCGGCAATCCGTCCGACCAGCGCAGCATATTGCGCAATCGGGGCAGGACGCCCGATGAAATAGCCTTGTACGCCGTCGCAGCCTTCGCTGGCGAGGAAGCAGAGTTGCTCGTGGGTCTCGACGCCTTCCGCAACGATCGCGACGTCGAGGCCATGGCCCAGCCCGATGACCGCGCGCACGATGGCGGCGGACTGCGGATTGAGCCCCAGATTGATCACGAAAGCGCGGTCGATCTTGATCTTGTCGAACGGGAATGCCTGCAGATAGGTCAGTGAGGAATAGCCGGAGCCGAAGTCGTCCATCGAGATGCGCACGCCGAGCGCCTTCAACCGCCGTAGCAACGCGACGCCGCGATCGAAATCCTCGATCAGCACACCCTCGGTGATTTCCAGCTCAAGGCGACCGGGCTGCAGGCCGGTTTCGAGCAGGATCGAATGCACGAGGCCGACGAGATCACCATGCATGAACTGGGCGGGCGACAGGTTGACCGCGATCTGCAGCGGTACCGGCCATGAGGCCGCCTCAAGGCAGGCCTGACGCAGGATCCACTCGCCCATCTCGACGATCAGGCCACTTTCTTCGGCCAGCGGAATGAAGTCTCCGGGCGGCACGAAACCGCGCGTCGGATGAATCCATCGCGCCAACGCCTCGAAGCCCGTAATGTCGGCATCGACGACGGTCTGGCCAGCGCGAGCCTGGGGCTGGTAGTGCAGCGACAATTCGCCATTGCGGATCGCGGCCGAGAGGTCCTGATGCAGCACGCGGCGATCGCGCAGTTGCTGGTCCATTTGCGGCTCGAAGATGCTGATCGAACCGCGCGACTGCGACTTGGCACGGAACAGCGCCGCGCCGGAATTCGCCAGCAACGCGGCCGGGTCATGGCCGTCGCGCGGGAACAGCGAGATGCCCGTGGTGACGCCTGTCCGCACCGATTTGCCCTCGATCGGGAATTCCTCCGCAAGGGCCGCGGAGATCCGCTCTGCGATCAACAGCCCGGCCGCGGGCTGCGCGCCGTCGATGATCACGCCGAACTCGTCACCGCCGAGCCGCGCCACAACTCCGCCGCCCACGGCTGCATCGACACGACGCGACACTTCGATCAGCAGCTTGTCACCGATGGCATGGCCGAAGACATCGTTGACCTCCTTCAGGCCGTCGAGATCGATCGACAGCACGGCGAATTCCTCCGAGGTTTCGCCGCAGGCATCGATCATCTGCGACAGAGCCTGCAAAAAGGCCGCGCGGTTCGGCAGATCGGTCAGGCCGTCGTGATAGGCCATATGCGCCATCCGCGCCTCGGTCTGGCGGCGGTCGGTGACATCTTCGTGGGTCTTGATCAGATATTGCGGCTCGCCTGCTTCGTCGAGCACGGTGACCCGCCGGGTCAGGAACAGCCGCAATCCGTCGCGCGTGCTGATCGGATGCTCTTCCGCAATCGGTGTTCGGCCCCTGATCGCCGCCTGATCCCGGCTGACGATCAGCTTCGCTTCTTCCGGGCGAAGCATTTCGGGAACGGTCAGACCGATAGCGTCTTCGCGCTTGCGACCCAAAATGACCTCTGCGCCGCGGTTGGCGAACAGATAACGACCGGTGCTGATCTGTTGCACCATTAGCGACACAGGAATGTTGTCGAGCACGGTCTCAAGGAATTTCTTGGCGTTCTCCAGTTCCTTGGACAGCGACTTGCGGTCGGTCACATCCTCGAACAGCGCAATCAGAAATGCCGGCTCATTGCGTTCGTTAAAGGCAATCACGCGATTGCTATCCAGCGTGCGGAGGTCTGAGCCAATCTCCACATTGAACTCGCTGCGACACTGACTGCGCGTCTCCACTGCCAGGGCATCGGCTTCGGCAATCGCTTTCGCAGACTGTGCGGAGAATATCTGATCCGGTCGCTTGCCGACGATCTTATCGCGCGAGAGCCGAGAGAAGGTCTCGAAAGCCCGGTTGGCGAAGATATAGCGGCCATCGTCAATGGTCTTGGCCGCGACGCAGATCGGGACGTGATCAAGGACAGATTCGAGGAATTGCTTGGTGGTCGCAAGCTCGCGCTGCAGGAAACGCTGCTCGGTGCAGTCCTCATGAATGCCAATGGCGCCGCCATTGGGAAGCCGGCTGAACTTGACGTGAACGGATTGCCCGCCGGGCATTTCGGCAATGTACTCGCCGGCGGAAACAGTCTGCTCGTAGAAGCTCTGGGTGGCCAGATCGAGCTTGCCACGCTGGCGGCGTAACTCACGCAATTCTGGACCGGTAATATCCTTGGTGATGTCGGCGCGCGTCAGGTCGTAGATCTCAAGATAGCGATCGTTGCAAAACACGACCCGCTTCTGGTCGTCGAGCATCACGATGCCTTGGCCGAGATGATTGAGGGCAGAACCGACAAACGCATTGCGACGATGCTGCTCGCGACGCACATTGCGCAGTGCCGAGGCGACCCACAGCACAATGGCGGCGAGAAATGCCAGCGCGACAAATCCACCGATGAGGATCTGCCAAATCATTTGCGGGTCGAGTTCACTGATATAATGAACCGCCGGAGATTCTGCGTGGGCTCCGGCAATGCTGCCGAGAAGGCACGCGACTGCGATGACGGACACTGCCGCCTTGCTGTCTGATCGCCCGATCTTGCCAGTCATTACACACCCGCGTATTCGCAGCGTGAGTGTTTGGTTACAGGTATGTGGATCAGGTAAATGCGTATCGTCGCACCTGCAGAATGCGGCGAAATTTGGTGGTAATTAGCTGTGATGCTTAATGTTTTACTAATGCGCCATATGCGCAAGGTCGAACCGCAGCTGACCGGCGCAGCAAACTATCGGACGCGACATGGACAAGGTTGAATGCGTGGTGGTGGGCGCCGGCGTCGTGGGTCTTGCGATCGCCCGGCGACTGGCGGAAGCGGGACGCGAGGTGATCGTGCTGGAGGCCGCGGACGCGATTGGTACCGTGACCTCGTCGCGCAACAGCGAGGTCATCCATGCCGGCATCTATTATCCGGCCGGAAGCCTGATGGCACGGCTCTGCGTCGCTGGAAAACAGGCGCTCTATGATTATTGCCGCGATCGCGGCATCCCACATCGCAACTCCGGGAAACTGATCGTCGCCACACGTCCGAAGGAGATCGCCAAACTGGCGTCGATCAAAGCGCATGCCGAAGCCAATGGCGTCGCTGATCTCGAGCAATTATCCGGGACAGAGGCACGGGCGCTGGAGCCGGCATTGGCTTGCGAAGCCGCGCTGTTGTCCCCCTCCACGGGGATCGTCGATAGCCACAGCTACATGTTGTCGCTGCGCGGTGAAGCGGAAGCCGCCGGCGCGGCCTTCGCATTCCTCGCTCCCCTGGAACGTGGCCGGGTCACCGCCGACGGTTTCGAACTGGATGTCGGCGGCGAAGCTCCGATGACACTAGCCTGCGACATGCTGATCAATTCCGCAGGCCTGTCCGCAACCGCGATCGCCCGCATGCTCGACGGCATGCCGCTCGACCTGATACCGCCCGCTTATCTGGCGAAAGGCTGTTATTTCAGCTGCAATGCGAAAGCACCGTTCTCGCGGCTGATCTATCCCGTGCCGGAACCGGGCGGCCTCGGGGTGCATCTGACGCTCGATCTGGCCGGCCAGGCGCGTTTCGGCCCTGACGTCGAGTGGGTGGATCACATCGACTACACGGTCGATCCGGCACGCGGAGAGAGGTTCTATCCGGCCATCAGGCGTTACTGGCCGAGTTTGCCGGACGGCGCGTTGATGCCAAGTTATTCCGGAATGCGGCCGAAGATCGTGCCGCCCGCAGTCGCGGTGCAGGATTTCATGATCCAAGGTGCCCAGACCCATGGTGTGCCGGGTCTTATCAACCTGTTCGGCATCGAGTCACCGGGGCTGACATCATCGCTGGCCATCGCGGACTACGTGGCTGAGATGGCGGGACATTGAACGCGAAAGGTTGCAGGCGAAGCGATCCAGGCCAACCGAATACTGGAGCTTCGTCGCAAACCTATCGCGGGATGAGGGGAAGACGTCATCGCACCTACGCAAAAGCAAAAGCAGTGACGTAGACGGCGATGTCGATACTGTGATTTATCGTTCGCTGATCAGTGCAGCCGTTGATCAGTGCACCGTTTCGCTGGCCCCGTTTTTGAGACGCTGGATTTCGTCCCTGACCATCAGTTTTCGACGCTTGAGTTCGACGATGCGGAGATCGTCGGTAGACAGGTGCACGAGCGCTTCGTGCAATTCGCTTTCGAGAACTTTGTGCTTGCGTTCCAGTTCGACGAGATGCGCCTGTAGTGCCATTCGAAAACTCCTCGGTAGGATTGAACCTCAGGATACGTTCGGTTGGACGATGAATTCTACATGACAGTGGACATCTGTCGATGGGTATTGAAAAGTGTATTTTGAGTTTCGGGTATCGTGTGAAACGAATCGTGACCTGATCGCGCCGCAAAAACATGGAACCGGACGGCTTGCGTGGTGCGCCTGCACCGGCGATAGTCATCCTAGAAATTCCTCGCAAATGACTTGCGAATCCAGTCAGCTAGAAACATGAACGACGACGAAGATCGCGAACTCCCGTTAGAACTCGCCCGATTGCAGCAGGAACATCGCGACCTCGACGCCGCTATCGATGCCTTGCAACATTCACCGGCACCCGATCTTTTGCGACTGCAACGGTTGAAGAAGAGGAAGCTTCAGCTGAAAGACCGGATCTCCTTTATCGAAGACCAGATCACCCCGGATATTATTGCCTGAGACAACGCGTCGCGCTGTGGCTGTGGGTTGAAGAACGGCCAGGACTGCGAACTCAACGCGCGATGATCGATGGATCGGCTTTCTTTAACTCGCGGTGAATGCAGCAGGCTGGGCGTTGAACTCGCCCGTCGTCAAAACCTTGCTTCGCGACGGCCGCCGCTCTTTTCGCGCGGCATCGTAGGCACGACAGCCAGACTTAATTCTGGCCAGCATCGCATTGTGGCGCGGTGAAAACTGCTGGGCTCCGCGAATTGATCGCCATGGCGCTCGCGCTAGCCGACGTGACGCTCGCAACGCGCAAGCCAGCTATTGCGGCCTAACAGGAGCGGAATGGGGCGACTGCAAACGCGCTGTCGAAACTTGACAATAAGAACAAAATAAGAACATTCTTGTGCCGAGATCAATCGACTCGTGAGGGCACCATGGCCGATATCACCTATTATGTCGCACTGCCCTTCCTGCACGACGACTCTGGTTCGCCGGCCGCCGGTGCCGCCGAGGAATGTCAGAGCGCATCCGGCGCCATCAGCCGCGCCGAACTATTGTCCCGTGCGCCAGGTTCAATCGGCGCATTGGCCTTCAGCCGTACCGGCGATCCGATGATCGGCGAGTTCGGCGACGCCCAGGTGATCCGCGCCTTTGGCGAAGTGCCAAGCGACCTCAGCGCGTTGTGAAGGCGCCAACGCCGGCGATCGGCTAACTACACTTTCACACGTCGCGCGGTCTTGCGCACATACATCGCCCTGTCGGCCTGAACCAACGCGGCTTCGCCATCGGCATCAGGACTCAGCAGTGCGACGCCTGCAGAGGCGCCAGCCGACACGTTGATGTCGCGGAAAACGAAAGTGAGCTGGTTGATCGCGGCTTCCAAACCTGCGCCTTGGCGTGCGCATCGGCTTCGCTGACATTCCACAGCAACAGCACGAACTCATCACCACCCAGCCGCCCGATCACGTCGGATGCGCGGACATGCCACCGGAACACGCCAACCACGGCCTTAGCACGATGTCGCCGGCCGCGTGACCGAAGGCGTCATTGATCGGCTTGAGGCGGTCGACATCGAGCACAATCAGTGCACCCGTCGCCGCCATAGCGGGCGATGAAGGCCACGGCGCGGGTCAGCTCGCGGGCAAAGCCACGGCGGTTGAGAATGTCGAGCAGGAAATCGGTTTCCGCCGAAGCGCGCAATTCGGCAATCTTCGCCTCCGCCTCCGTGAGTTGCGCCTCCAGCCGCCGGATCGTCAGCGCGGCCGCCGACGCGCAGCTTTTCGGCAGCGACACCAACGCCTTGGAACCCCGAAATGCCGGCTTCATGGAACGTTTGACCGACTTTGCAGCAGGCGTTCGGGTTTTCTTTTGCATGGGATTTGTTACAAGGCTTGCCAGTCTTCACCAAGACGAGATCATGTTTGCCACGCTCCTTGCCACGCAAGGGGACGACATTGTATTTCCAGCCTATCTTTCTGGATTCGCGAAAGAAAATACGGAATGACCGCGCCCGTCGCCATTATTATGGGAAGCCAGTCGGACTGGGAAACCATGCGCCACGCCGCCGAAACGCTGACCGCGCTCGGCGTATCCCATGAGGCGCGCATCGTCTCGGCCCACCGTACGCCGGACCGGCTGGTCGCATTCGCCAAGGGCGCCAAGGCGGCGGGCTTCCAGATCATCATCGCCGGTGCCGGCGGCGCTGCGCATTTGCCCGGCATGGCCGCGGCGCTGACGGAACTCCCGGTATTCGGCGTGCCAGTGGAATCCAAGGCGCTATCCGGCGTCGACTCGCTTTATTCGATCGTACAGATGCCGGGCGGCGTGCCCGTCGGCACGCTGGCCATCGGCAAGCCCGGCGCGATCAATGCGGCACTGCTCGCAGCGAGCGTGCTGGCGCTGCACGACACGGCACTGGCGACAAAGCTCGCCGCCTGGCGCAAGGCGCAGACCGATGCTGTGGCTGAAAAGCCGGAAGGTGCAGCGTGAGCGCTGTGGTGACGAAGGTTCTCAAGCCGGGCGATACGATCGGCATTCTCGGTGGCGGCCAGCTCGGTCGCATGTTGGCGATGTCCGCAGCACGCCTCGGCCTCCGCTGTCAGGTTTTTTCACCGGATCCGGATTCGCCGGCTTTCGATGTGGTGCAGAACGCGACATGCGCTGAATATGCTGATGTAGAGGCGCTCGAACTGTTCGCCAGTGATTGCGACGTCATCACCTACGAATTCGAGAACGTGCCGGCCGCCACCGCGATGATCCTCGACGCGCGGCGCCCGGTTCTGCCCGCACAGACAATCCTGCAGACCACGCAGGATCGTCTGGCCGAGAAGGATTTTGTAACGTCACTGGGTATCGGCACGGCCGATTACGCAGGCGTTTCGAACGCTGGCGAGCTTCATGCAGCGGTCAAGAAGATCGGTCTGCCAGCTGTCATCAAGACGCGTCGCTTCGGTTATGACGGCAAGGGCCAGGCAATCATCCGCGAGGGTGACGATCTCGATCAGGTCTGGAAGGATCTCGGCACCAACTCCGCGATCCTTGAAGCCTTCGTGCCGTTCGAACGCGAGGTCTCGGTCATCGCTGCACGCGGCGCCGACGGCCATGTCGAATGTTTCGACGTCACCGAAAACGAGCATCGCGATCACATCCTGAAATTCTCCTATGCGCCCGCACGCATCTCCGACACGCTTGCCGCAAAGGCGCGTGAGATCGCCGAGAAGATCGGCACTGCGCTGGGTTATGTCGGCGTCTTTGCCGTCGAACTGTTTGTCGTGCCCGGTAAGGACAGCGCGACGCTTGTCGTGAACGAAATTGCGCCGCGCGTGCATAATTCCGGCCACTGGACGCTCGATGGAGCCTCGGTGTCGCAATTCGAACAGCACATCCGCGCCATCGCCGGCTGGCCGCTCGCCAAACCCGTCCGCCACGGCCAGGTCACCATGATCAACCTGATCGGCGACGATATTCTCGACTACGGCAAGTGGCTCACCGTCCCCGGCGCCACCGTGCATCTCTATGGCAAGGGCGCACCGAAGCCCGGCCGCAAGATGGGCCACGTGGTTGAGGTGAAGCCGGCGACGTAACGACGCCGGCTTCACCGCCTCATGCGTTAGGTGGCCGCCTTGCCTTCCACTACGCCAGCGGGCTCGTCACTCAGCCAGCGATAGATCGCGCCGCCGAGAACACCGCCAACCAACGGCGCCACCCAGAACAGCCACAACTGCTGCAGTGCCCAGCCGCCGACAAACAATGCCGGCCCCGTGCTGCGCGCCGGATTCACCGACGTGTTGGTGACCGGAATGCTGACAAGGTGGATCATCACTAGCGCAAGCCCGATCGCCAGTGGCGCAAAGCCCGCGGGCGCCTTGCCGTGCGTGGAGCCCATGATGATGAATAGGAACATCATGGTCATCACCACTTCCATGATGAAGCCCGCGACCATGCTGTATTTGCCGGGCGAATGATCGCCGTAGCCGTTCGACGCAAAGCCCTTGGCAAGGTCGAAACCGGCAGCGCCGCTGGCGATGACATACAACACGGCCGCACCTGCAACCGCACCGACGACCTGCGCAATCACATAAGGGAGAATCTGGCCGGCGGGAAAACGTCCACCCGCCGCAAGGCCCACGGTGACCGCAGGATTGAGATGGCAGCCCGAAACGTGGCCGATGGCATAGGCCATGGTCACGACGCTGAGGCCGAAGGCCAACGAGACGCCGACGAGACCGATACCGACCTGCGGAAATGCTGCCGCGATTACGGCACTGCCGCAGCCTGCAAATGTGAGCCAAAAGGTGCCAATCAGCTCGGCCGCGTATTTTTTCCCATTCATGATGCTCTCCGGTCGTAATCGGCGTCCCGGCTGAGTCGCCGCGGGAATTATGCGTCCGTGCTCCAATACCTGTCGAGACAGGGAACCTGCCCTATCCCCACCCGGGAAAATTCGGAAAAAATACGTTATTTTCCCGGCCCAGAAGGTTAAAATGACGGCGCCGCAAGGTGGACATTCGCCATTTCATCTGGTACATCGGCGCCCTTGAGGTTAAGGGCATGGCCTTTGTCGGCCCTTCACTTTACCGAAATTCAAATCCGATCAATTGAAAAGAGGATGCCGCGTGCAGGTTCTCGTTCGCGATAATAACGTCGATCAGGCTCTCAAGGCGCTGAAGAAGAAGATGCAGCGCGAGGGTATTTTCCGCGAGATGAAGCTCCGCGGTCACTACGAGAAGCCCTCTGAGAAGAAGGCTCGCGAGAAGGCTGAGGCTGTGCGTCGCGCACGCAAGCTGGCTCGCAAGAAGCTGCAGCGTGAAGGCCTGCTGCCGATGAAGCCGAAGCCGGTGTTCGGCGCGGGTCCTGGCGCCGATCGTGGCGGCCGTCCTGGCGCTGGCGGCGCGGGCGCTCCGCGTCCGGCGCGCTAAGCGCACTTCATCCACCGAGTTTGATAACGCGGGCCAAAGCCCGCGTTATTTTTTTGCGCAGTTGCTTTTTTTTTGCGCGAACTACTTCTTTGGCGCGCTGGTCTTGATCGGGTGCATTTTGCCCGATGTCGCGCTACCAATAGGTCATTGGTCGCTGCGTGAGATTGGCCCTGCATGGAATGTCCCGTCCGCGAGTCCCCGTCCCGCTTCGGCGCCCGCGGCCTTACCGCGATTGCCCTTATCGTTACGGGTCTGTGCGGCACCGGATGCTCGTTCAACCTGTCGTCACTAACACCAGGGTCTGACAAGGACGAACCGAAGACCACGGCTCTGGCGCCCCCGCCGCCCGCGAATTCCGGCAAGACCAATCCGCAGGATGCACAGATCCACGCTGCACGCGCGCAGGCGCTCGCACAATCCGGCAAACCCGATGACGCGCTGCTGGCCTTCAATCAGGCACTCGACCTCGATCCGCACAGTGCGCAGACCTTCTACCAACGCGGGCTGCTCTATCAGTCCGAGAAGAAATATGAATTCGCCATCGCGGATTTTACGTCAGCCAACGGCCTGACGCCGCAGCAGGCGGATCCCCTGCTCGGCCGCGCGCAATGCTATCTCGCCCTCGGGAAACATCAGGAAGCCGCAGCGGATCTCGACGAGGCTTCGCAGGTGGCACCGGGCAATGCCCAGGTCTGGCTGACCCGCGGCGCGACCTATGAGAAGCTTGGCGACAGGGCCAAGGCCGCAGACTCCTACAGCCGCGCTGTCGCGCTGCGCCCGAAGGACGATGCAGCGCGGAGCGGCCTCGCCCGCATGGGTGGACGCGCGGGCTAGCTAAAGCTGGCAGGAGTCAGGCTGATACCAATACGACGTCGCCCTGCATGCGTGAGAGCGGGGCGCGGAAAATCCACAGTTTCCCTTACCGCTCGAACGGGCGCGGGATCACCGAATTGAACACCGACTTTGCCGCAGACAGCACATCTTCGGCCACGTTGGTGCGCTCAGATCGCGGTGTGCCAGCAGCATCCCCCTGCAGGTCCACCGGCTGCGGCGCCGGGATCTCGCCAGGCGGACGCATGCGCCGCGCTTCGGAACGCTCAGACTGCGGCGAAGGCATAGGATCGAGCTTCTCGACGCTTGGCGTCGCCACCACGATCGGCGGCGGCAGCTGCTGCATCGACGGAGGGGAAACAGTCCGCGCGGCTTCCTGCACCCGCGGCGCCTCCGGTGCACGCGGAGTCTCAGGCGCACGGGCAGCTTCCTGGGGTCGCGGCTCGCTGCGATTCAGGCGCTCGATGGCAGCACGGGCGAGATCGTTGGCGTCGCGGCGTTCATCCGCGCTGGCATTCGCCGCCGGCGCAGTGCCCACGGTGGCAAGGACTGGCGCAGGCGCGGCCGGAGCCGGCGCGGGTTTGGCCGCTGCCTTCTCGCGCAATGCCGGCTGATGGCGGCGCGGCTCGGGTGTCGTGGCCGCCTCGGGCTTTTCGATGCTGGCCTTCTCGACCACCGGCTTGTCGCCGGCCTTGGTCGGGACCGATTCAGGCAGATTGGCGAGGTCGGCAGAATTCTCGGCGGGCTTGGCTGTCGCTGCCTTGGTGTCGAGCTTCGGCTCGGCAGGCGTCGATGCGACAGCCGCAGCGGGCCGATCCGGGCTCGCCTTCGGGATGATGTAGTGATTGACGATGTAGGCACCCACGATCGTCGCCAGAATCGACGGCAAGATATCGATGGTGAACTTCGAGAGATACTTGTGCAGCATGGACCGGCCTCTTCCCCAAGCTGCTTCATGCTGGGAATTTGAGGCTGATTCAGGGATCAATCGCGACGGATCGAAGGCAAAGTTCCAATCCGTCGCATTGAATTGTTTCAGGTCGTCCTCAGCAGGCTAAACACAATGAACCGGCAGCCGCTGGAGGCAGACCAGGTTAAGCTTTCTTAACCTCGACCTCGAGAAACACGATTTCCTTGTCGGTTTCATTCAGAACGTCATGCTCGACGCCTGCCTTGCGGAAATAGGATTTGCCGGTCGTGATCGGCGCCTGCGAACGGGTGCCGTCCGGCGCAACGATGGTCATCACGCTCGTGGTGATCGGAACGATCACATAGTCCATCCCATGGGTGTGGTGACCAGTCGCCGCGCCAGGCGCGAGCCGCCATTCGGTGACGCGAACTTCGGGCGTGTCCTGCTGAACGTCGGACTGGGCAGCGAGCATCGTCTCATTCTCCAAAGTGGTCACGGCACAAATACCATGAAGATGAATACCGCAAACACAACCAAGTGAACCAGCCCGAACAGGATGTTTGTGCGTCCAGTGCCAAAGGTCAGCATGCTCAGCACGAAGGTCATCACCAGCAGCACCATCTTCTGCGCACTGAGACCGAGCACCAGTTCCTTGTTCAACGCATAGGCTGCCACCGCAACCGCAGGTATCGTCAGTCCGATGGTGGCGAGCGATGAACCGAGTGCGAGGTTGATGCTCTTCTGCAGATCGTTGCCACGCGCGGCAGAAATGGCGGCGACGCTTTCCGGCAGCAAGATCAGCAGCGCCACGAGGATACCGGCAAAGGCTTCCGGCGCGCCGATCCGTTCAATGCCGGCATCCACCACCAGCGAGAATTTCTTCGCCAGCAGCACCACCGCCAACAACGAGACCAGCAGCAAAACGGCGCTGACGGCCAGAAGACGGTTGGAAACATGCCCGCCTACGGCACCTTCGCCACTTCCGTCTGCGACGAAGTAATCCTGATGTCGGATGGTCTGTGTGTAGAGAAACACCGCATAGAGCATGATGGTGGCGACGCTGACAAAAGCGAGCTGTGCGTTCGAGTAGAACGGTCCCGGAGTGGTCAGGGTGTAATTCGGCAGGATCAGCGTGATCGTCGCCATCACAATCAGCACACTGAGATAAATATTCGAGCCCGTGACCTGAAAATCCTGCTCTCGGTAACGCAACCCTCCGACGAGGATGCAGATGCCAACCAACCCGTTGCAAACGATCATCACCACCGCGAAGACAGTATCGCGCGCCAGCGTCGGGACGGCCTTGTCACCCAGCATGATGGAGGCGATCAGCGCCACCTCGATGATAGTCACGGCCAGTGTCAGCAACAGCGTGCCGAACGGTTCGCCGATCTTGTGTGCGATGACTTCGGCATGATGCACGGCGGCGAACACCGTGCCGAACAGGATGACCAGCAGAACAACCGCGAACACAATGCCAGCAGTCGTCTCCGTGAATCCGATCCCGAGCGAAGGGATCGACGTCGCGATAAAAAGCAGAACGGCCAACGTGGGGAAAATCCAGGACGATCTGGGCATGGGATGTGCTGACATCAAGCAAGTGTCCTGATTGAAAACGGGTTCGGCAGCAAGCGACACGCCGCCATTGCAGACCCACAAAACCGATTGCGCGGCGGGATCATGCCGTCTCGCCAAACTGCATATGATGCGTATAGTTGCGTATCGCCTGAAGGTGAGTTTGCAAGAAAGTGGGAGAGGAAGCGAGATGTTTTCACATGTCATGATCGGCACCAACGACCTCGAAGCCGCGAAGTCGTTTTATGACAAGCTGCTCGGCACGCTGGGCGTCCCGCCCGGCGCCGTCGATCGCCACCGGGTTTTCTGGCGGACCAAGACGGGTACTTTCTCGGTGTCGAAGCCGATCAATGGCGAGCCTGCTTGCGCTGCCAATGGCGGCACCATCGGCTTTCTCGCCAAATCGCAGGAAGAAGCCGATGCCTGGCACGCCGCCGGCATCGCCAATGGCGCCACCACCTGCGAAGAGCCGCCGGGCATCCGCGAAGGCGGCGTGAAGCTTTATCTGGCCTATCTGCGCGACCCCGACGGCAACAAGCTGTGCGCGCTGTATCGCTTGCCAAAGGAAGACGCTGCGAGCTGACCTTTCAAACAAAAAACGCCCGGCTTGTAGCCGGGCGTTTTGATGAAGGTCATCAGGGTGGGACTTACATCGCCTTGACGATGTTCTCCGTCACCTTCTTCGCGTCGCCGAGCAGCATCATGGTGTTGTCGCGATAGAACAGCGGGTTGTCGATGCCGGCATAGCCGGACGCCAGCGAGCGCTTGATGAACATCACGGTGCCGGCCTTCCACACCTGCAGCACCGGCATGCCGTAGATCGGCGAGGTCTTGTCGTCTTCCGCCGCCGGATTGGTGACGTCGTTGGCGCCGATAACGAAGGCGATGTCAGCCTGCGCGAATTCCGAATTGATGTCCTCGAGTTCGAACACCTCATCATAAGGCACGTTGGCTTCCGCCAGCAGCACGTTCATGTGGCCCGGCATACGGCCGGCCACCGGGTGAATGGCGTATTTCACCTCGACGCCCTCCTTCTTCAGCGTGTCGGCCATTTCGCGCAGCGCATGCTGGGCCTGCGCCACCGCCATGCCATAGCCGGGCACGATGATGACCTTCTGCGCGTTCTTCATGATGAAGGCCGCGTCGTCCGCCGAGCCGAGCTTGGCCGGCTTCTGTTCGCCCGAGCCACCACCGGCCGCCGCGGTCTCACCGCCGAAGCCGCCGAGGATGACCGAGATGAAGGAACGGTTCATCGCGTGGCACATGATGTAGGACAGGATCGCGCCGGACGAGCCGACCAGCGCACCGGTGATGATCAGCGCGGAATTGCCCAGCGTGAAGCCAATGCCCGCGGCTGCCCAGCCGGAATAGGAGTTCAGCATCGAGATCACGACCGGCATGTCGGCGCCGCCGATCGGGATGATCAGCAGCGCGCCGAGTACCAGCGCAATGACGGTGATGAGCCAGAAGTCGACGGCACTGCCCGAACGGACCAGACCGAAGATGAAGAACACCAGCGCCAGGCCGAGCGCGATATTGATGATGTGACGCGCCGGCAGGATGATCGGCGAGCCGCTCATGCGGCCGGAGAGCTTGGCGAACGCGATCACCGAGCCGGTGAAAGTCAGCGCGCCGATGGCGACGCCGAGCGACATTTCGACGAGGCTCGCGCCGACGATCTTTTTGGTGACCGGATCGAGAATGCCGAAGGCTTCCGGCGCATAGAACGCGCCGGCGGCAACGAGCACAGCGGCCATGCCGACCAGCGAGTGGAAGGCCGCGACCAGTTCGGGCATCGAGGTCATCGGCACGCGCTTGGCGATGACCGCGCCGATGCCGCCACCAATGGCGATACCGAGGATCACCAGGACCCAGCCGAGCCCATCGGCCGGCGGATGCGCGGCCAGCGTGGTGCCCACGGCGATGACCATGCCGGCCATACCGAGGAAATTACCCTGCCGGCTGGACGCCGGGCTGGACAGCCCGCGCAGCGACAGGATGAAGAGGATGCCCGCGACGAGATAGAGCAGTGCGGCGAGATTGGCGTTCATCGGGCTGCCCTTACTTCTTTTTCTTCTGGTACATCGCAAGCATGCGCTGCGTGACCAGGAAGCCGCCGAAAATATTGACGCATGCAAAGATCAGCGCGACGAAGCCGAAGCCGCGCGCCAAGGCGCCGCCACTGCCGACCATGTTGACGCCGACCGCGAGCAGTGCGCCGACCACGATCACCGAGGAGATCGCATTGGTCACCGACATCAGCGGCGTATGCAGCGCGGGCGTCACCGACCACACCACGAAATAGCCGACGAACACGGCGAGCACGAAGATCGAGAGCTGAAAGACGAACGGGCTGACCAGCGAGGCATGATCCATGGCAGCGCTCCTTAAGCGGTCTTCGGCTGAAAGTTCGGATGAATGACGGCGCCGTCCTTGGTCAAAGCCGTTGCCTTGACCAGCTCGTCGTCCCAGTTCACCGCGAGCGCCTTGGTCTCTTTGTTGACCAACGTTTCGATGAACGAGAACAGGTTGCGCGCATAGAGGCTCGACGCCGAGGCGGCGACGCGGCCGGCGACATTGGTATAACCAACGATCTTGATGCCGTTGACGTCAGCGACTTCGCCGGGCTTGGCGCCTTCGACATTGCCACCGCGTTCAACCGCGAGATCGACCAGCACCGAACCGGGCTTCATGGACGCCACCATCTCGGCGGTGACCAGACGCGGCGCCGGACGACCCGGGATCAGCGCCGTGGTGATGATGATGTCCTGCTTCTTGATATGCTCGGCGGTGAGCGCGGCCTGCTTGGCCTGATATTCCTTGGACATTTCCTTGGCGTAGCCGCCGGCGGTCTGCGCGTTCTTGAACTCGTCGTCTTCCACGGCCAGGAATTTCGCGCCGAGGCTCTCGACCTGTTCTTTCGTGGCCGGGCGCACATCCGTCGCGGTGACCACGGCGCCGAGGCGGCGCGCGGTCGCGATCGCCTGCAGGCCGGCAACGCCGACGCCCATTACGAATACCTTGGCGGCCGGAATGGTGCCGGCGGCTGTCATCATCATCGGAAAAGCGCGGCCGAAGCTTTCGGCGGCCTCGATGACGGCGCGGTAGCCGGCGAGATTGGCCTGGCTCGACAGCACGTCCATCACCTGCGCGCGGGTGATGCGCGGCATCAGCTCCATCGCGAAGGCCGACACGCCGGCATCGGCCATTGCCTTCAGTGCGGCGTCGTTGCCATAGGGGTCCATGATCGCGATCACCAGCGCACCGCGCTTGTAACCGGCGAGTTCGGACACCTCAGGACGCTTCACCTTGATGACGATGTCGGCGTCCTTCACCGCATCGGCGCTGATGGTGGCGCCCACGGCCGTGTATTCCGAATCGGGCAGGCCGGACTTGATGCCGGCGCCAGGCTCAATCGCCACATCGACGCCGAGCGCCTTGAACTTCTTCACCGTGTCGGGCGAGATCGCCACGCGCGGTTCGGACGGATCGATTTCCTTGGCAACGGCAATCTTCATGGGGCCTCCGGCGGCGCAAGGCACGCGCGTGAGCAAATAGGACAGGACGCCACCCGTGTCGGGCGGCGCAATCGGCGATAGATCAGGTGAGGAAGATGCCCATCAGGGCCACGATGGCGATGACGCCGATGGTGCCCCACTTCACCAGCATGAGAAAGCCCTCATAGGTCTGCTCATGCGCCGGATAGTCGTTGCCATCGGCCGTGGTGTAAGCGACTTCGCTGTGATCGGACATCAGGGTCTCCCGCCTCGTATTTCGTATGTTGCCACGGAATTAGCGCAATTGGATATGGAGAGCAACGGTTGCTGGCATACCACGGCAATCTTTGCATACCGCAGTGCATTAGGCGGGCATTATGATGCGGGCCAGTTATCGCGAATCCATCGGGTGAGACTCGCTTCGCTGACTTCGCCCGCCGCAACGGAAAGGATCATGGCCGTGGCGCTCTCGGGCGCGACAAGAAAATCGATCTCGTTCAGACCCAGAAAGACGATCATTGCACCAAAGGCCGCGCGCTTATTTCCATCGACAAAGGGATGATTGCGCGCGATGCCAAAGACATAAGCGGCTGCAAGCGCGGCGAGATCAGTCTCACCATACGCAAACTTGTTGACAGGCCGCCCCAACGCCGACTCAAGCATACCCTGATCGCGAATGCCTTCAGGACCACCGAAAAGCGCCAGTTGCTCGGAGTGGAGATCGATGAGGATCTCCACATCGAGCCAAACCGGCTCACTCATTTTGCGAGTGCCTTGTAAGTGTCAGCGTAAGTGCTGAACGAACGCCGAGCGATTTCCATCGCCTTGGCGTGCTTCGGGTTGTACGGCGAGAGCTTGATCCCCCGCTCAGTCTGCTCGACGATATGAAGCTTGTCGCCCTCGCTCAACTTGAGGCGAGAGAGAATATCCTTCGACAAGATGAGGCCGAGAGAGTTGCCGATCTTCTTGATCTGAACAAACTCGCCCTCTGCTGTCGCGGATTTGCGAGGCATCTCATTCATGGCGAACACCCTAAACTTAGTTGAGAAATGCCAGAATACACCTTTTTAGATGCCCGTTCAACAAATGTTTTACGCCCACCCTACCCCATCGCTTCCAGCTCATCGATCATCCCTGAGATGACCGAGAGGCCGCCATCCCAGAAAGCCGGGTCCTTGGCGTCGAGACCAAAGGGCTTCAGCAGTTCGGAATAGTGCTTGGTGCCGCCGGCCGCGAGCATAGCGAGATAGCGCTCTGCAAAACCTTCCTGGGCGTTCTCGTAGACTGCATAGAGCGAGTTCACGAGACAATCGCCGAAGGCATAGGCGTAGACGTAGAACGGCGAGTGGATGAAATGCGGGATGTACATCCAGAAATTCTCGTAACCCGGCTTGATCTCGATCGCGGGCCCGAGGCTTTCAGTCTGCACACTGAGCCAAAGCTCGCCAAGCCGCTGCGCGGTGAGTTCGCCGTGACGCCGCTCGGTGTGAACAGCGCGCTCGAATGAATAGAACGCGATCTGCCGGACCACGGTGTTGATCATGTCCTCGACCTTTCCCGCCAGCAGCGCCTGACGCTGCTTGGCGCTCTTGGTCTGCGACAGCAGCCGTTTGAAGGTCAGCATCTCGCCGAACACGCTGGCGGTTTCGGCCAGCGTCAACGGCGTCGGCGCCATCAGCGCACCGTTGCGGGCGGCGAGCACCTGATGCACGCCATGGCCGAGTTCGTGGGCGAGCGTCATCACGTCGCGCGGCTTGCCCTGATAGTTCATCAACACATAGGGATGCGCCGACGGCGTGGTCGGATGCGAGAACGCTCCGGGCGCCTTGCCCGGGCGCACCGGCGCATCGATCCAGCGATCGGTGAAGAAGCGCTTGGCGATATTGGCCATGTCAGGTGAAAACGCGCCATAGGCGGTCAGCACCATGTCCTGCGCGTCCGACCATGGAATCGTGCCGGTCGGTGCGAATGGCAGCGGCGCGTTGCGGTCCCAATGGGCGAGCTTCTTCTTGCCGAACCAGCGCGCCTTCAATTGATAATAGCGATGCGACAGCTGCGGATAGGCTGCGCGCACCGACGACACCAGTGCATCGACGACTTCGCGCTCGACGCGATTGTTGAGATGGCGGGAATCCGCAATGTCCTGGAAACCGCGCCAGCGGTCGGAGATTTCCTTGTCCTTGGCCAGCGTGTTGGTGATCAGCGCAAAGGTGCGCTCATTGGCCTTGAAGGTTTTCGCCAGCGCTTGCCCGGCCGCCTTGCGCTTGGCCGGCGCGCGGTCCTGCAGCATGGTCAACGTTGGCTCGATCGCCAGCTCCTTGCCGCCGAGCTTGAAGCGCAGACCTGCGATCGTCTGATCAAACAGGCGGTTGAAGGCGCCATAACCGGTCTGGGACTTCTCGTGAAACAGCTGCTCGACGCGGTCTTCGAGCTGATAGGGCTTGTCCTTGCGGCTGTCTTCGATCCACGGCCGGTAGTGGCCAAGCTCGGGCGTCTGCATCGCCTGCTCGATCACGGCATCGTCGACACGATTGAGTTCGAGGCCGAAGAAGAGGAGATGCACCGACGCCGCGGTGATGCGCTCGGAGACGTCGCCGTAGAATTTCGAAATCGCAGGATCGACGCTGTCGCCGGCATGGACGAGACCGGCATAGGAGCCGAGCCGGCCGGCGAGATCGTCAATCGCCTCATAACGGCGAACAGCGCCCGCGAGCCACACACCACCGCCGGGCTTAGCCGTCTCTTCCGCGAGCTTGCCCTTGTAATCGGCTTCGAATGCCGCGCATTCGGCGTCAATCTTGTCGAGATCCCCGGCAATCTCCGGCGCGTCGATCGCCGTGTAGAGATCCGCAAGATTCCATTCCGGCAGCTTGCCCCCCGGCGATTTGGTCGATGATTTCGACGCCAGCTTGCTCACCGCTTTTTTGGCCGGAGCGGATTTGCGCGAAACAGTTTTGCGAGAAGCGGTCTTTCGAGCAGGCTTGGCAGTCCGAGCAGTCGCAGATTTCGTCATGAATACTTTCGGTTGGATGCAGCCGTCACACGAAAGCAGCGAGCTGCGGAGCGAAATGGACAAGCAGTTCTTCGCCCTCGGTCATCAAGGGTTCGATCTCGTCATGAAGCATATGGCGAATCGTACACCACACCATGACAATCCGTGCGACAAGCCACCATCGCGTCCCGCGCAGCGCAGTGCGGGCATGCGCCGCCACCAGCGGCAGGCTGCAATGCTCGAACAACAAGCGCCCGGTGCCGTCTTCGAGAATGTACTGGCCATCCACGCGCGATACGCACAATTCGCAGGCCTGCTCCGGCTGCGGTCCCAGCAGATAGAGCTGCGCATCGCCGTTCTCAGTGATGCCAGTCTCCCATTCGCGGCCGCGATGCCCGAGATTGATCGTGTCGGCAAGCGTTGCGAGCTCGGTCTCGCTCCACGCGCCCTGCAGCGGTTTGCGCTGAAATGCGATGACGTTCATTTGGGTGCTCCAAACAGCAGCCGGTGCAATTCCGGCTCGTAATAGACCAGCAAATGTTTTGCGAAGGCGGCCGGCTCCAGACCGAGCTGAATGGCCCATGCTTCCATCGTTTCGGTGGGCACCCGACTGAAGCCGTTCTCAACCTGCGAGATGAACGTGTAATATTTGAGACCAAGTTTTGCGGCGAGATCGACCTGCGACAACCCGGCTTCCGCGCGTCGCGCTTTTAGCCAATCCCCAGCCTGTTTTCGCAACTGCCGCGCTTCCGGCAAGGCTTTGCCGCGCTGCACTCCAGCGAAATCCTCTTGATTTTCGCCACGTTTCATGATTACGAAACTATCCAGTATGAATTAAAGATCTGACGACTTCCTGTAGCACGACTATCGAGCTGCAAGAACGTTGCGGACGGGATGAAACGATACCCGACAGGACAACGATGGCCTTTACGGATCGCAATAGCATTGGCCGCAATTATGCGCCTCCTGCCCCTCACCGGGTCAAGGAGCTGTTTGCCGCAACCCTTTTGCTGGCGCTGACCGCAGCACTGGCCTTGCGCGCTTTTGTCTCGCTCGATGCGCTGGCGCCGACGGTCGCCACCCTGCTATTCGCACTTGCAGCATTGATGGCCGGTGGCGCGCTGATTCCGCGGAACTTCGCGCGGCGCGCGACCTGGTTCGATGTCGCCGGCGTCCTGACCTTCATCGGGGTCGGCATCACCATTCTCATCGAGCCCGACCAGATGGTTCGGCTTGTCACCCTCTCGGATCAACCCGAGTAACGGATCGGATCAACCGCGGGATCAAACCCGCATGTTTGCAAGCACGACTTTTAACAAGCACGTCCTGGCCCGGGCCCCTCTGGCAGTTCACCCGAACTGTGATGTCGGACTGGACGTTCATACGGAGTGGCCCACATGACAGACTTCTTCACCGCTGAAGCTATGACTGCACTTTTCCAGGTCGTGATGATCGATCTGGTTCTCGCCGGCGACAACGCCATCGTGATCGGCCTTGCGGCCGCCGGCCTTCCCAAGGAACAGCGCGGCAAAGCCATCCTAATCGGCATCATCGCCGCCACCATCCTGCGCATCGGCTTCGCCAGCATCACCGTCCAACTGCTGCAGATCATCGGTCTGCTTCTGGCCGGCGGCATCCTCTTGCTGTGGGTGTGCTGGAAGATGTGGCGCGAATTGCGCGCCGGGCATGAGCACGATTTCGACGCGCTCGAGAACCAGCTCAATGCCGATGGCACGGCTAACGGCCCGCGCAAGACGCTTGGCCAGGCGATCTGGCAGATCACCGTCGCCGATGTGTCGATGTCGCTGGACAACGTGCTCGCGGTCGCCGGTGCCGCGCGTGAACACCCGAGCATCCTGATCTTCGGCCTGGTGCTGTCGATCGCACTGATGGGTCTCGCCGCCTCCTTCATCGCCAAGCTGCTGCAGAAGCACCGCTGGATCGCCTATGTAGGCCTCGCCATCATTCTCTATGTGGCGGGTGACATGATCTATCGCGGTGCCCGCGAAGTCTGGCCCTATGCGACGGCTTACCTCGCCCCGGTGTTATGAAAGCATTAAGGCTTTGATCGCCATGGTGGCTCAAATCGGGACATACCCGCTCTGGAGTTGCCATGGCCGAACGAATCCTCATCGCAGATGACGACGCCGTCCAGCGCCGCCTCCTCGAAAACATGGTGCAGCGCTGCGGCTATGAGGCCATCACGGTCGATAGCGGCGACGCTGCCATGGCCCGGCTGATTGATCCCGAAGCGGTCGCCATCGATGCTCTGGTCCTCGACCTGATGATGCCCGGCCTCGACGGCATGGGCGTGCTCGACAAGATCCGCGATAGCGGCCTCAGCATCCCCGTCATCGTCCAGACCGCCCATGGCGGTATCGAGAATGTTGTGTCCGCCATGCGCGCCGGCGCGCATGATTTCGTCGTCAAACCTGTCGGCGTCGAACGTCTGCAGGTGAGCCTGCGCAATGCGCTCAATACCAGTGCGTTGAAAGGCGAATTGCAGCGCATCAGGCACAGCCGCGAAGGCAAACTCACTTTTGCCGACATTATCACCCGCAATGCCGGCATGGACGCCGTGCTGCGCACCGCACGCAAGGCGGCGACATCTACGATCCCCGTGCTGATCGAAGGCGAGTCCGGCGTCGGCAAGGAATTGATCGCGCGCGCCATCCACGGCTCGGGCGAACGCAGCAGCAAGCCGTTCGTGGCCGTGAATTGCGGCGCCATTCCCGACAACCTCGTGGAGTCGATCCTGTTCGGCCACGAGAAGGGCGCGTTTACCGGCGCCACCGACCGGCATCTCGGCAAGTTTGTCGAGGCGCACGGCGGCACGCTGTTTCTCGACGAAGTCGGCGAACTACCGCTATCGGCACAAGTGAAGCTGCTGCGCGCGCTTCAGGAAGGTTCGGTCGAGGCCGTGGGCGGGCGCAAGCCGGTCAAGGTCGACGTCCGCATCATTTCGGCTACCAACCGCAAGCTGCTCGATCTCGTCAAAGCCGGGCAATTCCGCGAAGACCTGTTCTATCGCCTGCATGTGCTGCCGCTAACGGTGCCGCCGCTCCGGGCGCGCCGCGAGGACATTCCGTATCTGCTGCGACATTTCCTGGCGCGCTTCTGCGCCGAGGAGAACAAACCGATTACCAGCATCGCTGGCGACGCCATGACGATGCTCACGCAGCTCGACTGGCCGGGCAATATCCGGCAGCTGGAAAACGCCGTCTACCGCGCCGTGGTGATGAGCGAAGGCGATCAACTCGGACTGGCCGACTTCCCGCAAACGACCGCGTACGCTCCATCGATCGTGGCATCGGCGGTCGCGCCGCTGATTGTAGACCCCGTCTTCCACACGATGGCGCCGACCATGGTACCGGGCATCGACGCAGCCCCGATATCGCTCGCCGCGGGAAGCCTGTCCATGCTGACAGCGGAGAACGAGGTAAGGGCACTGGAAGAGCTCGAATCCGAGATCATCCGCTTTGCCATTGCGCATTATCGCGGCCAGATGTCGGAAGTCGCACGACGCCTCAAAATCGGCCGGTCGACGCTCTACCGCAAGCTCGATGAGGCAGCGGAGAAAGATTCATCGATTGCGGATTCCGCACCGTCGAACTGAACTTCTCGCCTCCCACGCGATTGAACATGTTGTTGCGATCGCTATGGAACTTGAACCGTTGCGGTCTGGTGACACACAAAGTCAAAAGCATCAGTGAAACCTCGGTATGCGTTGCAAACCGGGGAGGTTGAGGTCAGTTTGTTGTGACTTGTCCGACAAGCGCTAGCGCTTGTGCCGGGCGCGTGTATCGTCTGCACAGAAAGAGCTCTGAATCGGAGCGAGCAGGCAAAACAGCGCGACTGCTTCAACCGAAGCTGATGATGTCAGACTAGAACTGTTCCATGCCGGAACAGCTCACCTAACGAGGTGCGAGAATGCGAGACTATTCCAAGGGCCGCTCGGGATTCGACCGCGTGCTGATGGCCGTGGCCGCGACATTCCTGACGGTTTCCGCTGGCGCCGCAGCTGCTGCCCAGAGCGCAGCGCCCCGCGACAGTGTCTCCGAACTCGCCATCGATGCGGCGGTGCCGCGCCCCGAACCCGCCAATGTTGCCCCGCCGACCGCTGCCGACTTCAAGGCCGATGCACCAAAGGCCGAGACCACCGCGTCCGTGCCGGACGCGACCCGGACGTCCGAGAAGACCATCGGTTCGGTCTCGACCGATACGCCAAAGGCAACTGAGGCCGCGCAAGCGCCTGCGGATGTGAAGCCGAGCGAGGCTGTAACCGCGCCCGCCGCTGCGACACCGCCTGCCACGACTGCCGTGGCACCTCCTGCGCCCGCAGCCGAGCCGCCGAAGGATGTCGCCAAGGACATCGCCAAGCCCGCGACCACCGTTGCGTCCAGCGATCAGCCCGTCGCCGAGAAACTGCGCGATATGTTCGTCGCCAAGTCCACTCGCTATTTCGACCGCAAGGGCGAGCGCGCCGCGGTCGAGAAGTTCTACACCGCACGTGACTTCGCACCGATCTGGACCCAGGGCGGCGCAACGACCCCTGCCGCCAAGGGCGTCATTGCGCGCCTCAAGGACGCCGCTTCTGACGGCCTCGACGCCGCCGACTATCCGGTGCCGGATTTCACCGCGGCGAATACGCCCGATGCGCTCGCCGAGGCGGAGCTGAAGCTCACCGCCAGCATGCTCGATTACGCCCGCCAGGCACAGAGCGGCCGCATGCACTGGTCGCAGGTGACTGGCGACATCATGTATCCGGAGCATCCGACCGATCCGGCGGAAGTGCTCGCCAATATCTCGACGGCGAAGAACGCTTCGGCAGCCCTCGACGCCTACAACCCGCCGCACAAGGGCTATCAGGAGCTGAAGAAGAAGCTCGCGGAACTGCGCGGCGAAACCGCAACGGCGGTACAGCCGATCGGCGAAGGCCCGGCTCTGCGTTTCGCCAAGGCCACGAAGAAAAATCCGAACCCGACCGTGATGGACGACCCGCGCGTGCCGTTGCTGCGCGCGCGCCTCAATGTCGAGACTCCGGCCGAGACCAAATACGACGCTGCCGTCGCCGAAGCCGTTCGCAAGTATCAGGCCAGCAACGATCTGAAGGCCACCGGCGTGCTGGACGAGGCCACCGTGCGTGCGATGAATTCGCCGAAGCGCGACCGCCACATCGATACGGTGCTGGTCAACATGGAGCGTTGGCGCTGGCTGCCACGCCAGCTCGGCGCGTCCGCAGTCGGCAATGCCTATGTGATGCTGAACATCCCGGACTATACGCTGAAAGTGATGCAGAACGGCGCGCAGGTCTGGACCACACGCGTCGTCGTCGGCAAGCCGGGCAATCACGCCACGCCGCTGATGACCGAGACGATGAAGTACATCACGGTCAACCCGACCTGGAACGTGCCGCCGTCCATCATCTACAACGAATACCTGCCCGCTCTGCAGCAGGACCCGACGGTGCTTGACCGCATGGGCCTGAAGCTGACGCGCAATTCCGACGGCAGCATCCACATTGCGCAGCCGCCCGGTGAAGCCAACGCGCTGGGCCGCATCCGCTTCAACTTCCCGAACAAGTTCCTCGTCTATCAGCACGATACACCGGACAAGAACCTGTTCGGCCGCGACGAGCGCGCCTTCAGCCACGGCTGCATGCGCGTGCAGAATCCGGATCAGTATGCCGCGACGCTGCTGAACATCACGATGCCGAACGAGCACTACACGCCAGAGAAGGTTCGCGGCATGTATGGCCGCAGCGAGATCGATCTGAAATTCCCGACGCCGATCCCGGTGAACATCACGTACCAGACCGCCTTCGTCGATGACGCTGGCAAGCTGCAGCTGCGCAAGGACATCTACGGCCGTGACGCGCAGATGATGCAGTTGCTCCGCGGCGGCAAGAACAAGGATCTGGAACAGGTCGTCGCCCGGGCCCAGCCGAGCTATTCGCGCCCGCGCGCGGATATCCCGCAAGGCGTGGCCTTCAACGACAACGGCTCGCGCATGGCCAGCAATGGCGGCCTGTCCTTCTTCGAGCGCCTGTTCGGCGGCGGTGCCCCGGCACCTCAACCGGTGGCACCCGGCCAGAAGCCGCGCCGCACGGTAACCCGCTAAACTGCGACGTCGGCGCTAATATTCTGAAGACTTATCAAGGGCTTCACCTTCCGGTGGAGCCCTTTTTACGTTTCGCCCTTTATCCAGATTAACCATCGTCCATCTGGAACCCGGCAGCGGGCTATTTTTCGCCATACTCAATGGGTTAAGTTTAATGGCTGGCTGAAAAGCCCGCTTGGGGGGATGGGTTGTAAATCTCGGTTAACCCTCCCGTTTTAAGAGTACGTTCACTCTCTGTCGCCGCATGGGGTAGCGAGAGAGTTGTCGACTTGGGTGGGTTCATACGTGCTGAGCGGTTTCGCACGCAAAACGAGATTGCGAACATCGCGCGCTGGCTTTCATGCCGGCCTCGCGTCAGTTCTGCTGATGGCAGGCGCCAGCTCCGTCCATAACGCCACCGCTCTCGACGAAACCCGCACCCTCTCGTTCCACCACACCCATTCAGGCGAAGACCTCACCGTCACGTTCAAGCGCAACGGCCGCTATGACGACGACGGGATGAAGAAGATCAACTACTTCCTCCGCGACTGGCGCAGCCAGGACCAGACCAACATGGATCGTCGCCTGTTCGACATCCTCTGGGAGGTCTACCGCGACGTCGACGGCAAGGCGCCGATCCAGATTATCTCCGCCTATCGCTCTCCCACCACCAACGCCATGCTCCGCCGCCGCTCGTCCGGCGTCGCTCGCGCCAGCCAGCATATGCTCGGCCATGCGATGGACTTCTTCATTCCCGGCGTGGCGCTGGAAAAGATCCGCTTCGCCGGCCTGCGCCTGCAGCGCGGCGGCGTCGGCTTCTATCCGACTTCCGGCTCGCCTTTCGTACATCTCGACACCGGCAGCATCCGTCACTGGCCGCGTATGACGCATGACCAGCTGGCGCGCGTCTTCCCCGACGGCCGCACCGTGCATCTCCCCACCGACGGCCGTCCATTGGCAGGCTATCAGCTGGCGATGGCTGAGATCGAGAAGCGCGGCGATGGCGATAGTGCAGCTTTCGCCAAGAGCAAGCCGGGCCTGTTCGCCTCGCTGTTCCGTGGTGGCAAGTCGAATGACGACGAAGACGAGAGCGCAGCGGCCGCGATCGCACCCGCCAAGCCATCGCCTGTCGGCATGATGGCCGCCGCGATGCCTGCGAAACCGGTCGACACGAAGCAGGCCGAAACGAAGCTGGCTGAGGCGAAGTCTTCGGACCCCATTCCGATGCCGCGCTCCAAGCCGGCCGCAGCGGCAACCTATCAGCTCGCATCGGCTGACACCGAGACCGTTCCGGTACCGCGCCCGAAGGCACCGATTCCGGCGCCCGCGACCAAGGCCGACAACCGGCCGCAGACGCCGGCCGATATTATCAATGCCCGCGGCTTCTGGGATGATATGCCGGCGCCGAAACAGGCCACGCCGCAGCAGGTCGCCGCGATCACCGCACGCCAGGCCTTGGCCAATGTGGTCGATCCGCAGCCGGCCGCCACCGAGTCCAGCTTCGCCAAGGCGATGGCCTATGCGCCGCCGGCCAACTCCCCGGTTGATCGCGCCAATGTCGTTGCCGCCAGCGCGCCGATCCCACGCAGCATGCGTCCGGCCTCCGTGGCCAAGAACCCGATGGCGGTGAATAACATCACGACCGTCGTCGTGAAGGGCGCTCAAGGCCAGAACAGCACCGTCACCGTAGCGACCCGGCTGACCGCAGCAGTCATTCCCGACAACCATGTCTGGATGCGAGCAATGATCCTCGCGCCGAGCGCCACCACGTCGATGTCAGCCTCAGTGATGGGCGACGGCGACATGACCATCCTGCGCGCACACTTCGTCAAGCCGCAGGCGGTGGTGGCGATGACTTTCTCGGATGATCCGCAGCTCGGTCTGGTCTGCGAGCGCTTCACCGGCTCGGCAACAGCCTCGCTTGCGACGACAGCATTTGTGATGCGCACGGCGTCGCTGCGTTAAACGCGCGAATTTCTCAGACTATAATGGTGTCATGGCCGGGCTTGACCCGGCCATCCATCGATTTTTTGTGGCTAGATGGATACGCGGGTCGTCTAGCGCGAAGACGCGCTTCGCGCTTTTGGCCGCGTATGACACCTGAGTGTTTGGCTGAGTATTGGCGCGCTAAGCGCCTTACAACATTCCCAGAGCCTGCAGGTAGGTCTCGAGGATCGTCTCCTGCTCGGCACGCTCGTTGGCGTCCTGCTTGCGCATGCGGATGATGGTGCGCAGCGCCTTCACGTCGTAGCCGTTGCCCTTGGCTTCGCCATAGACGTCCTTGATGTCGTCGGAGATCGTCTTCTTTTCTTCTTCAAGGCGCTCGATACGCTCGACGATAGCCTTGAGCTGATCCTTGGCGAAAGAATGTGTCGCCTGATCGTCCAGCACGGACGCAGCAGAGGTGGCCATCGAAAACTCCTGGTGAACTGATGTTGCTTTAAGCGGATATGGGGTGGGTTTAGTGCGCAGCGTTATGCGCGCATTAATCTTAAGGAAATGACACTCAAGACCACGGCGCCTTGCGTCAAGGCGCCTTCGCGGTCATCCACAGCGCCCCCACAGCTTTGATTTCATGCCTCAAAAAGACGAGAAATCGTCAGTGCCCGCTGTGCACTTTCTTCATGGCCTCAATTTGTTCGGGTTTGGCCTCGGCCTGATGCAGCGATTTCCAGGTCTCGTAAGGCATGCCGTAAATCGCTTCGCGGCTCTCATCCTTGGTCATCGCCACGCCCTTGGCGTCGGCAGCGTCCTTCAGCCAGTTTGACAGGCAGTTCCGGCAGAAGCCGGCCAGATTCATCAGATCGATATTCTGCACATCGGTGCGACCGCGCAAATGGTCAACCAGCCTGCGAAAGGCGGCGGCCTCGAGTTCGGTCTGGATCTTGTCGTCAATCGCCATGAATGGTCTCGCTGTTGCACCCGATACCGGCCTGTCGTCTTCGTGTAACATGGGCGCTGTCACAGATTTTGCCATATCACAACGCAAACCGCCTGACGGGACAGAATTGGTTCCGCGACCGTTGACAGGCCCGCCGGGTCAAGCGAAATCGTCAACGAATTGAGATAGCTTCGCCGCATGACCGCAAGAGATTCCCATTCCCGCCCCTTTCGACGCGTCCCCCTCGCCGGCCTGTTGCCGGTGCTGGCGCTGGCCCTGTCGTGCCTGTGGGCGACCCCCGCGGCGGCTGATTTCCGGCTGTGCAACAACACCTCGAGCCGGGTCGGGATCGCGCTGGGCTACAAGGATGCCGAAGGCTGGACCACCGAGGGCTGGTGGAATGTCTCGTCGCGAGCCTGCGAGACCTTGCTGCGCGGAACCCTGGTTGCGCGGTATTATTATATCTACGCACTCGATTACGACCGGGGTGGTGAGTGGTCGGGTCAGGCCTTCATGTGCTCCCGCGACAAGGAATTCACCATCAAGGGCACCGAAAACTGCCTCGCGCGCGGCTTTGACCGGACCGGCTTCTTCGAGGTCGACACCGGCGAACAGCGCGCCTGGACGGTGCAACTGACCGAAACCAACGAACAACCGCCGAAGCTGCCGGGCATTCCGGGGCCGACCGGACCGCCTCCGGGCGCCCCCGGCGCGGGCTTCCCCGGTCTGCCCAACACGCCAGGTGGCGCGCCCCCGGGCGGGTCAACGACCCTGCCGCCATCAGTACCGCCGGGAGGCAAACAATGAGACGTCAACGCCGCATCAAGATTCTGGCCACGCTCGGCCCTGCCTCCTCGGACAGCGCGATGATCCGCAAGCTGTTCGAGGCTGGTGCCGACGTGTTCCGCATCAATATGAGCCACACGCCGCATGACAAGATGCGCGAGCTGGTGAAGACCATCCGCAATGTCGAGAGCAGCTACGGCCGCCCGATCGGCATTCTGGTCGATCTGCAGGGCCCGAAGCTGCGCGTCGGCGCCTTTGCCGAAGGCGGTGTGCAGCTCAAGAACGGCGAGAGCTTCGTGCTGGATTCCGATCCCGCGCCCGGCGACGCCACCCGCGTGCACCTGCCGCATCCGGAAATTCTCGCTGCACTTCGCCCGGGCCATGCGCTGCTGATCGACGACGGCAAACTGCGGCTGATTGCCGAGGAGACATCGAACGACCGCGCGGTAACGCGCGTGGTGGTCGGCGGCCGCATCTCCGACCGCAAGGGCGTCAGCCTGCCCGATACAGACCTGCCGGTGTCGGCCATGACGCCGAAGGACCGCCTGGATCTGGAAGCCGCACTCGAGACCGGCATCGACTGGATAGCCCTGTCCTTCGTGCAGCGCGCCGAGGACGTGCATGAAGCCAAGCGGCTGGTGCGCGGCCGCGCATCCATCATGTCGAAGATCGAGAAGCCGCAGGCGATCGACCGTCTCGATTCCATTCTGGAAGCGTCCGACGCGCTGATGGTCGCGCGCGGCGATCTCGGCGTCGAACTGCCGCTGGAACGGGTACCAAGTCTACAAAAGCGCATGACGCGCATGGCGCGCCGCGCCGGCAAACCGGTGGTGGTCGCTACGCAGATGCTGGAGTCGATGATCCAGAGCCCAGTGCCGACTCGTGCCGAAGTCTCCGACGTCGCGACGGCCATCTATGAAGGCGCGGACGCCGTCATGCTGTCGGCCGAATCCGCCGCCGGCAAATTCCCGGTCGAAGCCGTCTCAACGATGAACCGCATCGGCGAGGAAGTAGAGCGCGATCCGACCTATCGCACCGTACTGATGGCCCAGCGCCCCGAACCCGAGCCGACCGTCGGTGACGCCATTGCGGACGCCGCACGACAAATCGCAGAGACGTTGGATCTGTCTGCGATCATTTGCTGGACCAGCTCAGGATCCACCGCCGTCCGCGTCGCCCGTGAACGGCCGAAGCCGCCGGTGGTAGCGATCACGCCGAACCTCGCCGCCGGTCGCAAGCTCTCGGTCGTGTGGGGTGTACACTGCGTGGTGGCGGAGGATGCGAAGGACCTCGACGACATGGTCGATCGCGCCGGACGCATCGCCTTCCGAGACGGCTTCGCCAAAGCCGGCCAGCGGGTCATCATTGTCGCTGGCGTGCCACTCGGCACACCAGGTGCGACCAACATGGTCCGCATCGCTTATGTCGGGCCAAACGACGCGGATATGTAGTTCACTTGCTTAACCTCTCCCCGCGCTTTGCGGGGAGAGGTCGCCGCGTCTAGCGGCGGGTGAGAGGCATCGCACAAAGCCCACCATACGCACTTCACTCACGGATCGAAGAGCCCCTCACCCCACCTCTCCCCGCAAGAGCGGGGCGAGGGAGTGCGCGGCAGGTGCCAAGACCCTGAGAACTACACCAGTGTCGCGTCGAGCGTGATTTCTGCGTTCAGCACCTTCGACACCGGGCAGCCGGCCTTTGCCATGGCGGTGAGTTCGTCGAACTTCGCCTTGTCGGCGCCGGGAATAGAGGCCGACAGCGTGAGGTGCACTTTGGTAATCGCGAAGCCGTCACCCTGCTTCTCCAGCGTCACATCCGCCTTGGTTTCCATATTGTCGGCTTTGAACCCTGCTTCGCCAAGGATCAGCGACAGCGCCATGGTAAAACAGGCGGCATGGGCCGCACCGATCAGCTCTTCAGGATTGGAGCCAGGCTTGCCTTCGAAGCGGCTGGCGAAACCATACGGATAGTCACTGAGCGCGCCGCTCTTGGTGGAAATCGATCCCTTGCCGTCCTTGATGCCGCCCTGCCATTTGGCCGAACCGAAAGTCGTGGTCATGCAATTCTCCTCAATTTGGGTTGAAGTCGATCGAACGGGAGGTTAGCGCAAGGCGGCCTTCGGTTTTGTGTCAGCGGCCGAGATCATGCCCTCGATCTCCCTCATGATAAGATCAGGTGCAGCGTTTTGCACCATATGACCAACGTTCGGCAGCACGATTAGTTTGGCGCCCGGCACGGTTTTCGCGAAATGACGCGAATGAATCTCCGGCGATACGATGGTGTCGGCAGAGCCTGCGATCACGACGGTCGGAGCTTTGATATCGGCATAGCGCGATGCATGCGCCATGACGGCAGATTTCAACGTTACTAGATCCCAGGCATTGGCAAGGAAGTTGTGCGGCCGCAGTACAAGTTGCGTCGCGGTCTGCGCGATATAGCCTTCCGGCATCGGCTGCGGCGCAAACACTGCGCGTCCGGCCATGTCCGTCAAGAAATAGCCGAGCGGCAGCGTGATCGTATAGGCCAGCAGCTTGCCTATGGCCGGAGTGGTGACGACCTCGTTATAGATGCCAACGCCACCGGGCCAGGGATGAGTGACACCCGCCAGCATGACCAGTCCTGCGAAACGCTGCGGATAGTCCAGCGCCATCAGCGCGCCGAGTGCGCCGGCAAGCGAATGCACCACAACGATCGCCTGATCGACGCCGAGTTTTTCAAGCGCTTCATCGATCATCCTCGCCTGCATCGCCGGAGAAGAGTTCGACAAATCGTCACGCGTGCTCCAGCCAAAGCCGGGACGGTCGATCAGGATAACGCGGTGTTTTTCTGCCAGCATATTGCCGAGCGGCAGCCGCATGGTCTCCATGCTCGACGTGGCACCGTGGATGAGGACAATCGGCGGGCCTGATGCGTCGCGTGGTCCGATCTGCACCACATGCAGACGGCCACCCGTGACGTCGACAAGCTCACCCGTTGGCCGATATTTACGCTCGAATACCAGCACGCCGACCTGCGTGGCCACGGCCAGCACGCATAGCACGGCCACCACAGTGACCGATATCATCGCCGATATCCGAGGAATTTTGTGCACGGTTCAGCTACGCGACGGTACCCTGAGGGTTTCGCGCCGCGCGTCATTTACGCACTGACGCCAAGACGACCAATGCCCGGCAGTTTGATCGCGGGCCGGCGGATGTCGAGGCCGAATACGGCACCCAGCAGATTGAGCTCGACCCCTTCGACCCAGCCTGCGGTAACACCGAGATAGCCGCCCAATGTGGCGCGCACGCCGGTGCCGGAAGGTGTCCAGCCAAAGGCATTGCCGGCATAGGGGAAATCCTTCCCGATGGCGGTGGGCGGCAATGCCACCTGCAATTCGGGCACGGCGGCCAAAACTGCCGCGACGAAGGTGTTGGAGTTCGGCCCCGGCCAAGCCCGATAGTCGCCGTAGGAGCGCCAGGAATAGCCAGCGATCGCCGCCTGAATTTTCGGGATCATCGCCGTGGCCGCGTCACCATCGGCGGACGCGATGGCGCTCGGCACGTCACCGAACCAGCGGCCGTCAGCGGCAAAACCATTCAGGCGGATCGGCTCGCCCCACGCCGTATAATCGTAGCGGGTGTAGCGCGACGCGCCCTTTTCCTTGAATACGATCCAGCTATGGACCGCAAAAATACCGCGCCAGCGCACCGTCCGCGCTGCAAAGACGCGCACCAGCGCCTCGGGATGCGCGGCGGGCGGTGGCAACAGGCCCGCGCTGGAACGATCCGCGCTCTGCCAATCTACCGAGCGATCACCCATCCAGTATCTGGCGGCCGACACAACGATGGGAACAACGAGTAGCGCGAGCAGCACAATCACAAATTTTCTCACTGAGGAAAGGCCCGTGGCGGGAAACAATATTGTGGATATGGGGGCGTTTGGCGGCTTTGCCACGGCGACCGCGACAAACGGCCTGCAAGGACTGTCCACACTATCCACAGGAACGCATTCGTTCCCGCCCGGTTATCGCCACGATCAGGCGGCGGACTGACGCCATGATCCGAACTGGAGATAGTCCCATGACCGCCCGCCCAACCGATGCTGTGATCGACGAAATCATTTCTACCTGCAATGGCGACTTGCGCGGTGCGCTCAAGGCTTTGCTGATGGTCAACGAGCAACTGGAAGCGGAGTTGCAGCAACTTTATGCCGCTTCACCCCAGTTCGGTGCTATCCGGCACGGCAATAACGTCCTGCACTAGATCGACCAACGCACCTATTCTGGATTGTCCTTGTCTTCCGGCTCGTCCATCTGCCAGAGAGGCCGTGGCGGGATGGCGAATATGGCTGACATTGCGCCCCCACGTAGCCGCAACTTTGGCTAATCCGGAGCTACCGCATCCTCGAAAAGCCGCGACAATCACTAGCCCGCGCGGCGCTGCGCTGACTTGCTCTGCTGGATATCGGCGTCATTGTCCTCTGCAGCTTCAGTGGTGGGCGGCGGCAACTGCATCAGGACGGTCTGTCCGGGTGACGCGATCTCGATACCTTCTTCCTGGAAGCGGATTTTCATGCGGCGATTGAATTCGCGCTGCACCGCCCAGCGGCCAGAATCGGTACACCGGATCTGCCCGACGATCGTCGCCATCGAACCATCGACCTTGTCGACGCCCCACAATTCGAGATCGCTGCGGATCAGCGGCTTGAAAGCTGCCTCATTGCGCATCTGCTCGACGATGTCCTTCAGCAACTGGCCGGCGCGGTCGGTATCTTCCTTGTAAGCGACGCTGACGCTGACGGCCGCGTTGCCTGCACCGCGGCTGGCATTTGTGATGGTGGTCACCGCGCTGAAGGGAATGATGTGAACCGAACCATCGCCGGCACGCAGCCGGATGGTACGGATCGAGACGTTTTCGACGACACCCGACAGGCCCGACACCGTGACGTTGTCTCCGACCTGCACGGTGCTTTCCAGCAGCAGGAACAAGCCGGTAATCACGTCCTGCACCAGCTTCTGCGAACCGAAGCCGATGGCAATGCCGAGAATGCCGGCACCAGCAAGCAGCGGCGCGACATTGACACCGATCTCGCTCAACGCGGTGAGCGCAACCACCGCAATGATTACGCCGAGCAATGTCGTGCGCAGCATCGGCTGAAACGTGCGCAGACGCGCCGCGCGGGCGAAATGAGCATCGCGCGTCAGCGCCGCAAGCTGCCGCTCCATCAGCGCATTGCTACCTTCCCACACAACCGCAGCGACAATGGCCGCGATGCCGACGGTGATGACAGCCGAGACGACCCGACTCCCGATCTGGCCGCCATAGAACCAGACAATGGCATTGACGCCCCACACTTCCAGCAAGGCAACGAGGCCGATCACCGCGATGATCGTTGCGACGACCTTGCGCAACAGGGGTAGATAACGATTGGCACGCGTCTCAAGGCCGGGAAAGCGCTGCAGGATTTCCGGTTTGATGCGGAAACCGCGATCAATGAGACTCAGCGCAATCATCGAGACAAGCCGGGCCACCAGCGCGACAATGACCGTGCCGACGATGTATCGCAGCAGCAATGAATAACCGTTCTGGATATTGAGCGCCCAGATGGTCCAAGCCGCCATCACGACGACGATCGCCAGCACATGCCAGAGACTGGCGAGGCGATTGCGCATCGCGCTCAGGAAGCCGGTAGCGCCGATCGGCGCGCGGAGTGCATCGGCCACGGGCTTCCGGCACTGCAGGACGATGACGACGACAAACAGATGCACGACCAGCATCACGAGCTTGATCAGCGCGAAATGCGCCGAGCGATAGAGGCCCATCATCAGGGCAACATTGGCGATCGCGATGCCGGTGGCGCCGACGCCGACGATGCGACGCGTCCAGATTTCGAGATAGGCTGCGGTCTCCTCCTTCACCCTGAACAGAGCGAGCGGCCCGAACAAGGCGCGCATCGCGCAGATGATGGCGCGCGCCACCACATAGCTGTTTACGATCGCAAGGATCGCGAGGCGGGTGATCCCGGCATCGCCGATCTGGGTGCCGAGCAGCAGCGATACTGTGCCGGTAAAGACGAAAATCGGAAACAATTCGAGGAGAAGACGCCCGACCACATAGGGAAGCCGCAGCAGCGATTGCCACGCCCGGGTCAGGCTGCGCCGCCGTTTGTTGAGATCGGGCGCCTCGGTGAAGTCGGCCGTGGACGACGGTGGATCGGCACGTTCGATGAGCGAGGACGGCGCACGGGCGACGAAAGGAATGCGCGCCTCAAGCGCGGCCTGCGGCTTGCGCAGCAGCCAGACCATGAGCCATTCCGCCGCCAGCGCACCGCCGAATACGACAACAAGTTTCCAGGCGATGTCGAACAGAAGATGATACGTGGCGGGGTCGTTGGCGCTGCGCTGCAGCCAGTACCATAGGGCCGGAAAGCGCGTGACCGATTGCACGGCTGTCGAGACCTCGCGCGTAATATCGCCGAGCTGATCGGAAATCGTCACCAGCAATTGCGCGCCAAGACTGTCGGCGTCGAGCGGAATGGCAGGCTTCTTCTCCGGCGATGCGGGTGTCGCCGTGGCGATCGCGCGCAGCCTATCGATCATTTCCTTGCGCTTGACGTCGTCTTGCAACGTGTCGAGCGCAGCCTTGGCTTGATCGGGGGACAGCGTCGAAGCTGCAGGTGCAGGCGGCGCATCAGCTTTCTGCGCCAGCGCAGGGCTGGTCACAGCAGCCATCGGCGCGGCCATCAACACACATAGCAAAGCAAATAGCGGAAATGACTTCGGCGCCAAAAGGTGTCCCTTCCTGTGGCTCGGAAAACGCCCTTTTCGCCCGTTTCCTGTGTCAGAAGTTTGATTCCCCGGCGACGATGTCTTGTTTTTCCATCGCGGGCAGCAGGGATGCATCAAAGCAGGGCGACGTTCCCGCGATGTCCAGCGAGCGCCCCAACTTTCGGGGAATTTCAGATATCGCGGCCTTCGACCTTCTCGGTCAGGGTCTTGACCAGCTCCGGCACCTTTTCGAGATGCGGATTGACCGCAAGCGCCTTGCGGAACGCATCAAGCGCACGCTTGTCGTCGCCAAGCTCCTGCATGATCATGCCAAGCCCTGCCAGAGCACCGAAATGCCGGGGTTCGCGTATCAGCACCTGCTCGATATCCTGCAGCGACCGGGTGTAATCGTTCTGCAGGTAATACAGCGTCGCGCGCCGATTCCAGCCCTCGACGTAATCGGGGCGCAGCTTCACCACCGCGCTCAACAACTGCAGCGACAGATCGACCTGCTTGGCGTCCAGCGCTGTCTTGGCGCGGGTCATCAGCAGCGCGGTCGTGTCGCTCGTGGTCTGCGACCACAGGGCCCAGATCCGGCCTTCGACGTGTTTGGCACTGGCTTCGTCCGGCGCCGCTTTCAGCGCACCAAACAGGAAATCAAGGCCGCGCGTCTTGTCGGCGTTGACCTTCGGCAGTTTGGCGGGTGGCTCGGGAATTTTCTTCGGCGCATCCGGGGTCACGATCTGCGGATCTTTGACCTGCGCGTAGACGGGTGCTGCGCCCAGAAATGCGCTCAGCAGAATTCCAAAACCTGCGGCCGGGATTCTCAATGCCATGCCACAAGTCTAGACACGAAAAAACGCGCTGCAAAGCAGCAGCGCGTCAAACACCTGTGATGTCGTGAGGCCAGCCGGCAAAATGCCGGCCGCTCAGCAACTCAACCCTGGCGAGCCTTGAAACGGCGCTGGGTCTTGTTGATCACATAGACGCGGCCCTTGCGGCGGACCAGGCGGTTGTCGCGGTGACGACCACGCAGCGATTTCAACGAGTTACGGACTTTCATCGGTCAATCCTGATAGCTTGCGATACTGACGTCAAAGGCCGTGCGCAGCAGGCCGAAATCAGCGAAAATGAGCTTGAACCCGCTGGCGACCAAGTCGCCCGGGACCCGCGGTTTCTAAGCCATCGGGCGCCGGACTGTCAATCCGATCCGGGCATCTGGCGACCACCGGATCGATATTTGCAGGTATTTTGGTGGCTTGAGGGTCCGGGAACAGCCGCCGAACCCTCAAACCGGTACGGGATCACTCTCGCGGGACATTCGCGGTGTTCACCACGGCGCCCCACTTCTTGATTTCCGAATCGACGAAAGCCGTGAATGCAGCTCCCGTCAGCTTGCCCGGCTCGACGCCTTGGGTGGCGAATTTCTCGCGGGTCGCGGGGGCCGCCAGGATGTCCTTCATGGCCGCGACCAGCTTCGTATAGGCCGGGCTGCCATTGGTCTGCGGCATATACATGCCGAACCAGGCGGTCGCCTCGAACCCCTTTACGCCGGCCTCATCGAGGGTCGGGGCGTTGGGGAGCGAGGCCGCTCGGGTCAGGCTGGTAACCGCGAGCACACGGATGTTGCCCGCCTCCGCAGCAGGCAAAACGGTCGGCAGCGTATCGAACATGATCGGAATATGGCCGCCGATCAGGTCGTTCATCGCCGGTGCGGCGCCCTTGTAAGGGATGTGCTCGATATTGATTCCAGCCATCTGCTTAAACAATTCGCCCGACAGATGATTGGCGCCGCCGACGCCGGCCGATCCGAAGGACAGCTTGCCGGGCTGCTTCTTCGCCAGTTCGATCAACTCGGCGACCGACTTAGCCGGAAAGTCCCTGGTTACAACAAGCGCATTTGGCGCCGTCGCGATCAGGGCGATCGGCGAGAAGTCCTTCTGTGTCTCGTAAGGCAGACTCTTGCGCAGGCTTGGATTGATCACGTGATGCGTGGCCGTGACCAACAACACGCTGCCATCGGCAGGCGACTTCACCACAACTTCCGAACCGATCGTGCCTGATGCGCCGGGCCGGTTCTCGACGATCGTGGTGACACCGAGCTTCTCGCCGAGATATTGCGCAACGAACCGTGCGAGAATGTCCGTCGTGCCGCCTGCCGGAAACGGCACGATGATCTTGATCTGACTGACTGGAAAATTCTGCGCCAGCGCGCCTGACAACATGACAAAAGTCATCGCCAGACACGACAGGGCGAGCCTCGTGAGCTTCTTCATTTCGATCCCTTGCCTGTTCTTGTCCGGCGTGCGGACTATGCCGCACGCCGTTGCATTGAGCCACTAGGCTGTCAGCGGAAATTCAACCATCGCCTCGCCAACAGCGACCTTCTCGTCGTTCTGGTTCTTCACCAGCACGTCGATCAGCACCCAGCGCGATTTCTCGGTGGTCTGCTTGGCCTTGATGATGCCGACCGGCTGGATCGTGTCGCCGGGCTTCACCGGCTTGACCCAGCGCGTCTCGAGACGGCGATGGATTGCACCTGCGGGATAGGCCCAGTCGGTCAGCATGCGGGTGATCAGCCCGAAATTATTCATGCCATGCATGATGATGCCGCCGAAATTGGTCTTGCCGAACGAGTTCTTCATGTAGTTGTCGTCGAGATGCAGCGGATTGTAGTCGAGCGATCCGTCGCAGAAGAACCGGATCGACTCGCGGGACACTGCGAAGCTCGGACCGTCGATGGTGTCGCCGGTGGAGAGTTTGTCAAAGCTGATTGTCATGGTTGATCTCCTTGCCACGCTCACATCGGGCGGATGGTCTGGCCGCGGCCAGAACAGATGACGTCGCCACGCTGGTTGAAGAACACGTTGTCGTGGACCACGAACAGCCGCTCGCGCTTGATGAACTTGTCGAGCGCGCGGGCCTGCAGGGTGATGGTGTCTCCGGGCCGTGCCGGGATGTTGTAGCTCCAGGACTGGCCGGCATTGACGGTGCCAGGTGTGCGCATCCAGTCGTCGGCCGGCGTGCAGGAGAACATGAGCAGGATGTGGATCGATGGCGGCGCGATCAGACCGCCATAGGGCGACGCCTTCGCGTAAGCCTCATCGAAATACAATGGGTGGTTCTCGCCGACCGAGCGGCAATAAAGCTGGATCGCCTCCCTCGTCAGGACATAAGGCAGCGTCTTGCGTGGCTCGCCCGGGACGATCTCGTCCCAGACCTTGCGCAGGTTCGCGTCCTTCCAGAAATCGGTTTCAAAAACTTCCGCTTGCGCCATAGCGCCTTCTCCACTAACGTTCACCAGGCGAACTTTATGGCCGCCTTACGAACAATTATAGGCGCGGTTTCCCAAGACTGACAAGTCCGAACCGGTAGGATGGTGCATGGCCAAAGACAGTGACGGTTTCGTTCGGGCGATCGCCCGTGGTTTTGCGGCCGTCGAAGCGCTGGGTCGCCCACCGGGCCGACACACGCTCTCGGAAGTCGCCGCGATCGCGGGCCTCAGCCGCGCGACGGCGCGCCGGATGCTGGCGACGCTGATCGTGATGAAATATTGCGAAGCCGATGGCCGCTATTTCAGCCTACGCCCGCGGGCGCTGGGGCTTGGCCTTTCCTACCTCAATGCACTGCCTTACTGGGGCTACGCGCAACGCGCTTTGGAAGACCTGCGCAACGAAATCGGCGAATCCTGCTCGCTGGCCGTGCTGGACGAGACCGAGATCGTCTATGCGCTGCGATTGCCGGCGCAGCGCATTCTCTCGGCCAATCTCGCCGTCGGCAGCCGCTTACCCGCCCACGTTGTGTCGCTCGGCCGCGTCCTGCTGGCGGCCCTCCCACCGGACCAGCGTGCGCACTATCTCGCCACCACCGAATTCAAACATATCACCCCACGCACCATCACCGATCCCGTGCTGCTGGAACGCGAGCTCGAACGCGTCGAGGCCAAAGGCTATGGCTGGGTCGATGGTGAACTCGATCCAGCCATCTGCGGCATCGCCGTCCCCGTCCGCGACCACGGCGGCCGGGTCGTCGCGGCGATCAGCGTGAATGCCATTTCGGGCACAATGGACGAGGCGACGGCAAAGGAGAAATACCTGATCCCGCTCCGCCGCACCGCGCAGGATATCCGGACACAGTCCTTCTCCACCGGCTAGGTCGGCAGCGTTCCGCGCCTTTCATTCAGCAGGCCGGTTTGCTAGAGCAACCGCCAACGATAATGATGAAAGTGCGGGAGACGCGGGACATGAAATTGCTCAATCCGGACGACCTTGTCGCCATCGACATCCACACCCATGCGGAAGAGCCATGCGGCTGCCACGCCGACGACGGCTATGATGATTTCCAGGCCCGCATGGCCGAGTATTTCAAGTCGCCGCATAAGCATCCGCCGACAGTGCAGGAAACAGCCGCCTATTACCGCGACAAGAAGATTGCCGCGGTGATCTTCCCGGTCGACGCCGAGCGCGAGACCGGTTTCCGCCGCTACAACAACTACGAGATGCTGGAGATCGCCAAAGAGAACGCCGACGTGCTGATCCCGTTCGCGTCGATCGATCCGCACAAGGGCAAGCTCGGCGTGCGCGAGGCACGCAAGCTGATCTCCGAATACGGTGTGAAGGGTTTCAAGTTCCATCCGACCATGCAGGGCTTCTACGCCAACGACCGCATGGCCTATCCGCTCTATGAGGCGATCCAGGAAGGCGGCGCTATCGCGCTGTTCCACACCGGCCAGACAGGCGTCGGCTCCGGCATGCCAGGCGGCATGGGGATGCGGCTGAAATATTCCAACCCGATGTATATGGACGACGTTGCGGTCGACTTTCCCGACATGAAGATCATTCTGGCGCATCCCTCCTTCCCCTGGCAGGAAGAGGCGCTGTCGGTCGCGACCCACAAGCCCAACGTGTATATCGACCTGTCCGGCTGGTCGCCGAAATACTTCCCGCCGATCCTGGTGCGCTACATCAATTCTATCCTGCAGGATAAGATGCTGTTCGGCTCCGACTGGCCGGTGATCATGCCGGATCGCTGGATGGCCGATTTCGCCAAGCTCGACATTCGCGACGAGGTGCGTCCGAAGGTCCTGAAGAACAACGCACGGAAACTCCTGGGCATATGACGAACAACGATCTGCCGCGCAAACTTGCGGATGCCCGGCAGATCGCTGCCATTGCCACCGGCTTCTCGCTGCCGTTCTCAACCAGCGGTCAGGCTATCGCGGTGTCGATCTTTGCAGTGCTCGCGCTGCTGACACTCGACCGCGATCGTTTCATCGCCGCGTTGCGGAGGCCGGCGGCCTATCTGCCGGTCGCGCTGTTCGCATTGATCCTGGTCGGCGTGCTCTGGTCGATGCAGCCGCTCAGCGGCGCGATCAGATGGGTTGGTCCCTACGCCAAGCTGCTGCTGATCCCACTGGTGATGGCAACGGCATTTACGCCGAAACAAGCGTTACAAATCGCTTATGGCTTTCTTGCCGCCTGTATTTGTCTTCTCGCCCTGTCATGGGCTGCGTTCCTGTGGCCCACGGGACCGTGGGGCTGGTTCAAGGCGCCCGGCGTGCCCTTCAAGGACAACGCGGTTCAATCCGGCTGCTTCGCACTTTGTGCCTTCGCTCTGGCGATCGGCGCGACGCGTATCTGGATGCAGGATACCCGCCGCGCCATTGCGATGATCGTGCTCGCGCTTCTGTTCTTTGCCGACATTTTCCTGATCTATGTGTCGAAGACCGGCGCAATCATGGCCGCCGCATTGCTCGGTCTATTCGTCATACACGCCGGCGGCTGGCGACGCTCCGCCATGGTCGCGGTCGCAGCCGTGATCGTGATCGGCATCGCACTGCTGACCTCGCCACAAGCCCAGCGCCGGATCGCAGAGATCAACTCGGACATCAACGCCAATAGCGGCCAGACCGCAGGCGGCGAAACAATCTCGACTGCATCGCGGCTGGATTTCTGGAGTAAGGCAGTCGGCTTCGTGAAGGCCTCGCCCATCGTCGGTCACGGCACGGGGAGCATCAAGCCGCTGTATCAGAGCATGGAGGCGACGAAGCCGTCGCCCTATGGCCAAGCCACGCCCGATCCGCACAATCAAACGCTTCATACCGTGCTTCAGGTCGGCCTGATCGGCGGGCTGCTGCTATGGGCCATGTGGATCGCGCATGCACGGCTTTTTCTCGCGCGCGATTATGCAAGCATCCTCGGCCAGGCGGTCGTGTTGCAGAACGTGATTGGCTCTTTATTCAACAGCCACATCTCGGCGGTGACGCAGGGGATGCTGTACTGTCTGGCAGTGGGATTGCTCGGCGCGTTGGTGCGCAATGCTCCATCCGGAATGACCGACCGGAAGCCGCCAACTACTTCAGCTTCAGCCACCGCTTCAAATAACGCCGCCTGAATTTCTGCACGGCAAACTGTATGCGCAGCTGCAATTGCGCATGCCCTTTGCGATCAAGCGAGCTCTTGAACACGCCATTAAGCGAGCCTTGCTCGGCCAGCGGCGGTTCTGGCCACAGGAACGGGATGCCCATGGCAGGATCGCCGGTGTTAAAGGCGATGTCGATAGGCTCGTGCATGGGATGCCGCGCGATCCAGTCAAGTCGCGCCGAGGCCTCCGGCGCGCCCAGGACATAGGCTTCCATGTTGCGCACGCGATTGCCGGGATAGACGATCTGCCCCGGGCGCAACTCCGACGCCGGGGTGTAAAAATTGGTCGCGGCGCCAAGATGCAGAATTCGCGGCCGCGGCCACTTTTCAGCTTCATCGAGCACGCGCTTCAACTGGTCGCAGAAATCCGGCACCAGCAATGCGTCATCCTCGAAGATCAGCGCCAGATCCTGGCCGCGCTCGCGGATGCGCTGCATGGCGACGACATGTTTCAGCGCGCAGGATTTCTGCCGCAGCGTGAGATCGGCGCCTTCGGCGAAATAAGCCCGATCGACATCGGAGGTGATCTCGTCGGCATCGAAATCCAGCACCCACTCGAACTTGATGCCCGCACGGTCGAGCTCACGCTGGATATGCTCCGTGCGCTCGGGCAACGACTTGGCATGGATCACATAGGCCGGCAGCATCGAGGGGTAGGCTCCAGAACATCGCCCGGCACGGTCAGCCGGACAAGAGCCCGTATAAGGTCAAAACCGGCGTGAGGGAATGGCGCGGCAGCGCCGCCCCAGTTCCCCAATGCACGGATGTGACTTCACTTTGTCGGCGACATGTGAGAGGGCGTGGCGGTATGTCACCGAGACCGCATCATGAGCCTTGAGTCCGTCCGCGCCTTTCTAACTGCCAACGCCCCCGAATTATTCGTCACCGTCACTGACAAAAGCTCGGCCACGGTCCTTCTCGCCGCCGAGGCGTTGGGCGTCGAACCCGGCCAAATCGCCAAGACGCTGTCGGTGCGGGTCGGCGACCGGGTGGTGCTGGTGGTGACCAAGGGTACAGCGCGGCTCGACAACAAGAAGGCACGCGATGCACTTGGCGGCAAGCCCCGCATGCTGGGGGCCGATGAGGTCGTTGCCCTCACCGGCCATCCGGTCGGCGGCGTCTGCCCGTTCGGCCTGGCAACGCCATTACAAGTCTACTGCGACGTGTCGCTGAGGGAATTCGCCGAGGTGTGGCCGGCGGCGGGCTCGGTCAACAGTTCGGTGCGGATGTCCCCGGCACGGATGGCCGAACTGACCGGGGCCAGCTGGGTCGATGTTTGCCAGGAACCGGCGGCAGTGCAGGAGCAAGCTCCCGCGATGGGTTGAGGCAGCGAGAATAATTCACTGCCGTTCATTGCCGGCAGAGAACAAGCCAACCGCCGTCCGGCACGAGAGCAGCGCGGGTATTGCTATTTTTGCCGGGGGATCGACTTCCCCCGCGCAAGGCACGATTTTCCGGGTGTCGTCCCTGAGGACGCTCGGCTGCGCAGCAATATGCGCGGCCCAACCGGACAAGACCATGCGCTTCAAAGCCTCCTCTCATCGCCCGCAGTCGTCGAAGACCTGGAAGCAGGTGGTGGCGTCGATCGTGGCCGCAGCTGCAGCCGGACTACAGTCCGCTGGCGCCTGAACGCGCTGTAGACGTCCGCTGGCGCGCAAACGCCGCTGGCGCCAAGTTCCCGCGTTATCAAAATCTTGAGGGTATATAGCTAGGGTTGCATCCGGCCGTGTGTAAATCGGCGGGGGGACCTCGAGATGCGGCTCGTGCCGATCACCGACGCCGACAGAAGCTGGGCTTCACTGAAGTCGCAGTGGCGGAAGGCTGCCGAGGCAGCCGAGGAAGACTTCTCCACTTACACCCAGGGTATTTTCGCGGCGCTGGACCCTGTCATGCAGGGCGGCAAGGGTGGGTTGTACGGTCTCTACGACGGCACCGTTCCGCAGGCCTTCTGTCAGGTCAGCAAACTTCTGATGCCCAAATTCGAAGGTCCCGTGCTGCGTTGCCGTTTCATGACCGTGTCGCCGACCTACGACTTCGGGAGTGCCGGTCTCGATAAATACGGACAACTGCTGATCGAGCTGTTTTCCGGCATGATCTGGCTGTCGCGCAACGCCCTTTCCGCCAGCCATATCCAGTTTCACCTCCGCAGCCCCGCCGACGCGCAGTTCCTCGCCCCATTGCAGGCTCCGGTGCCCAACTCGCCGTTCCAGCGCTTCACCATTAACGGCGCCTGGGTCGAATGCGATCTCAAGCTCCCCGAACTCGAAACAATGTAAGAGCGTGCAGCGCAATGACGCGTGCCGCAAGCTTGCGCAGCGACATCGGCGATGATAGCCCGGTTGTACGATGACCGGACAAGCTAAGCCACGCACCAAGCGCAAGACAACCAATGGGGCCGCAGGCACGCCTTTGCTGCGACCGCTCAATCCCGTGCGCCGCCGTACTGAGGAAGTCGTCGAGCGCATCGCTGCCCAGATCATCGAAGGCCGCTTGCCCGCAGGCGCGCGCCTACCGACCGAGCAGGCCATGATGGCGGCCATGGGCGTCAGCCGCACGGTCGTTCGCGAGGCGATCGCGGCACTCCGCGCCCGGGGTCTTGTAACCACCCGGCAAGGCGCCGGTGCCTTCGTCAACAGCGAGCCCGATCAGCAGCCTTATGCCATCGACCCCGACGGCCTGGGCTCGCTTGGCAGCGTGATCGAAATTCTTGAACTGCGCACGGCCGTCGAGATGGAGGCCGCGGCTATAGCCAGCGAGCGCGCCACCGCTGCCCAGATCCGAGCCATTGCCAAGGCCGCGGCTACCTTCAGCCGCGCCATCGCCAATGGCGACCGTGCGGTGAAGGAGGACTTTGACTTCCACTTCGCCATTGCTGTCGCCACGCAGAATGCGCGCTTTGTCGGTTTTCTGGAATTCCTTGGCGGTCTTATCATCCCGCGCCAGAGCATCCGCACCTTCGATGGCAAAGTCGAATTGCAGAAGCGCTATCTCGAGAGCATCGAGAAGGAGCATCAAGTCATCGTCAATGCGATCAGCGCCCGTTCGCCGCGCAAGGCTCGCGATGCGATGCGCCGGCATTTGCTGAACGGCAAGGAACGCTACAAGCAGTTGTCAGTCGATCCGGTCCAGTAGCTCACCTGAAGCCGAACGCGTGCGGCAGCGCCATCGAGAACCACGGTACGTAAGTCACCAGCATCAAGACCGCGAACATCACCCAGTAAAACGGCCAGATCCCGCGCATCACCTCGTCCACCGAGACCTTGCCGATGGCGCAGCCCACGAACAGCGTGGTACCGACCGGAGGCGTCAGCAGGCCGATGCCGAGATTGAGCAGCATCACGATGCCGAAATGCACGGGGTCGATCCCGAAACTCTTCACCACCGGCAGCAGGATCGGCGTGCAGATCAGCAGCAGCGGCGCGAGATCGAGCGCAGTGCCGAGGATCAGCAGCATGATATTGAGCCACATCAGCAGCACGTATTTATTCGACGAGATGGCGACGAAGAACTCGGTCATATGCGCCGGCATCCGCATCATCGCAGCGACATAGCCGAAGCATGACGCGGTCGCGACCAGCGTCAGCACCATCGCCACCGTCTGGAGCGTCCGGTAGGTCAGCATCGGCAGCTCGGACCATTTGTAGTCGCGATAGATGAACATCGTGACGAAGAAGGCCCAGACGCACGCCACAGCGCCAGCCTCGATCGGCGTGAACACGCCGGTGAGAATGCCGCCGAGTACGATCACCAGCGTGACGATGCCCCAGGTGGCATCCCCCAGCATCTTCAGCGCCTGCTTCACTGGCACCGGCTCGCCCTTCGGATGACCATCGCGATAGGCAAAGTAGAGACACAACAGCATGATTGCGAAGCCAAGCAGTAGCCCGGGCACGATGCCTGCCAGGAACAGACTGGTGATCGAGACCACGCCGCCGGTCGCCAGCGAATAGATCACTGCATTGTGGCTCGGCGGCACCAGGATCGCCTGGACCGAGGCGGAGATCGTCACGTTAGTGGCGAACACCCGTGGATAACCCTTCGCCGCCATCTGCGGGATCATCACCGAGCCAATCGCCGACGTATCCGCGACCGACGAGCCGGAGATCCCGGACATGATGGTGGTGGCCAGAATATTGACCTGGGAGAGGCCGCCGCGAATGCGCGTGAAGCCGACCACCACGGCAGCGAAATCCACCAACCGCCGCGCCATGCCGCCTTCTGCCATGATGGCGCCGGCCAGCACGAAGAACGGCACAGTCAGCATCGACACCTTGCCGACGCCGCTGGAGAGTTGCTGCATCACGGCCGCGACCGGCAGATCGATCCACAGTGCACCGACCAGCGCCGAGAGCGCCAGCGCGAAGGCGATCGGCATACCGACGGCGAAGAACAAACACATGCTGAGCAGAAGAACGGCGATGTCCATGTCGGATTTTCTTTGTTCTGGCTGGAGCTGATCGGCGAAGCTAGTCGAGAGGTATGTGTGCGTCGCTGCCATCCTGCGGCGGCGGACCGATGGTCAGGCGTTCGACGACAAAGAGAAACATCATCGCGCCGGAAACCGGGATCGGCATGTAGGTGATCCCGACAGACAACCAGGGAAATTCATCCACCGAATTGCCCCAGGTGGTCATCACCAGCTTCATGCCCCAGATCACCATGAACAGTGCCACCGCAGCCATCAGCAACTCGCTGATGAAAGCAGCTACGACACGCGCGTGAGGCGGCAGCAGGTTGGTACCTACGGTCATGTTCATGTGGATGCGCTGGCGATAGCAGTTGGCGGCGCCGATGAAAGTCACCGCTATCGTCAGCAACACCGCCAGCGGCTCCGGCCACGACGCCGCGCTGTTCAAAATGTAGCGGGTGTAAACAGCCCAAGGGATAATCGCGGAGATCAGCACAAGCGCCAGGCAAGAAAACACGGCACCGGACCAGTACAGTGAGTTCATGGCGCGGCGGAACGCGTAAGCCGCACCATGGCTGGCCGTATCTGCGTGATGATTGGATGCAGCCGGCAGTTTGGAAATAACGTCAGACATGAAGACCTCAGGTAACGCGACGGAAGCGCTGGCCTATCCTGTCGTCCCCTCGAAGGCGGGGACGACACATTGAGAACATGCCGCTAGCTCACCGCAGCAATGCGCTTGGTCATCTCGGCGTATTTCGCACCATATTTGTCCCACACCGGCTTCACGGCATCGCGGAACGGCTGCTTGTCGATGGACGTGACGATGTCGGTACCGACTTCCTTCATCTTGTCGAGCGCGGTCTTCTCCGCCTCGTACCAGAGCACGCGCTGCTCGAGCTGCGCTTCGCGGCCGAATTTCTTCAGCAGCGCCTGATCGTCCGGCGTGAGCTTCGCCCATGATGCCTTCGAGAACACCAGCAATTCCGGAATGATCAGATGCTCTGTCATCGAGAAGTATTTGGCGACCTGGAAGTGGTTCTGCGCCACGAAGGATGGCAGATTGTTCTCGGCCCCATCGACGACGCCGGTCTGCATGGCGCTAAACACCTGATCGAAGCCCATGGCGACACCATTGCCGCCGAGCGCATTCATGGTGTCGATAAACAAGGGATTGCCGATCATCCGGATCTTGAGACCCTTGAGATCGGCGAGCGTCTTGATCGGGCGTTTGCTGTTATAGATGTTGCGCGAGCCGGCATTCATCCAGCCAAGCGCGACCAGACCGGTTTTTTCGTTGGCCGTGATCTTGTTCAGCAGCTCGGTGCCGATCTCGCCATCGAGAACCGCTTCCATGTGCTTGGAATCGCGAAACACGAACGGCATGTTGAAGACGTTGACGTCATCGACCACGGGGCCGACGGCGCCGACGGAAATGCGCGCGATCTGCAGAGCGCCGACCTGGGCCTGCTCGATGGCTTCCTTCTCGCCGCCAAGCTGCATGGAGGGAAACATCTGGATGGTGAGCCGGCCGCTGGTGGCGGCATCCAGCTTCTTGCCCATGCGGACCACGGATTCGACCGTGGGATAGCCGAGCGGGTGGACGTCAGAGGCCTTGAGGACCATCTTGGCCTGCGCCTGCGCAGGCGTGAACCGCCCAAGACCGGTAGCGCCAACCGCGAGCGCGGCCAGTCCGCCTTTGACGACATCTCTTCTCTTCATGGACGAAATCCTCCCTGTGAATTTCCCGATGCGGCGCGTTGGCCATTATTCTGGTTCGCCCCTTTGCGGGGTCGATCTTGTCACAATTCTAGGAGCGTGCCGGCCCGCCGTCCATCAGCTTGTGTCGGCTGCGCACCCCAAAAGTTGTACGATGACCCGACATCTAGCACCGACATCGGAGGCCGGCAAGCGCGTGCTCGAGTGGCCGCGCAGAACTAAAGTTCAACCCGAGGTGCAGCGCGAAGAGAGCGGCAGCTCGGCCTCATTTTCGCACGGGTGTTGGGTACCCGCTGATTGATTGGATGGAATCGGTGTAGAAAGAGGCATCTGTCACGACAGGAGCCCACCGTGCCAACTGAACGCTTTCAATTCCCCGGCGCGGCCGGCCATATGCTGGCGGCGGCGCTGGACCTGCCCGATGGCGCTGTCCATGCATATGCGCTGTTCGCGCATTGCTTCACCTGCGGCAAGGATGTGCTCGCGGCTCGGCGTATCTCCGCGGCGCTGACGCTCAAGGGCATCGCCGTGCTGCGCTTCGACTTCACTGGCCTCGGCTCCAGCGAGGGCGATTTCGCCAATAGCACGTTCTCGTCGAATATCGCCGATCTCGTAAAGGCCGCCGACCATTTGCGGGAAATACGCCAGGCACCGGCAATCCTGATCGGCCACAGCCTCGGCGGCGCCGCGATCCTCGCCGCCGCTGAACAGGTGCCGGAAGCCAAGGCCGTTGTCACCATCGCGGCGCCCTCCGATCCCGCGCATGTCACCGACATGTTCGCCGAACATGTCGACGCGATCCGCGAAAAGGGTGAGGTGGAAGTCAAGCTCGCCGGCCGGCCATTCAGCATCAAGCGTGAATTCCTCGACGATATCGCCGAGCACAATCTGATCACAAAGGTGACCAGGCTGCACAAGGCGCTGCTGATCATGCATGCGCCCACCGACGACACAGTGGGCATCGACAACGCCACGAAGATTTTCGTCGCTGCCAAACATCCCAAGAGCTTCGTCTCGCTGGCCGGCGCCGATCATCTGCTCACGCAAAAGCATGACGCGATCTATGTCGCCGATGTCATCGCCGCCTGGGCCGGACGCTATCTCAATGCGGTCGCCGTCACGCCCGTAGCGAGCCTGCCTGAAGAGCCGCGCAAGGTGGTGGTGAGCGAGACGCGCGCCAGCAAATTCCAGCAGGTCATCACTGTCGGCCCGCATCAGATACTCGCCGACGAGCCGATCGCCGCCGGCGGCGAGGACACCGGACCCGGTCCGTATGATCTGCTGCTCAGCGCGCTCGGCGCATGCACCGCGATGACCATGCGGCTCTATGCCGAACGCAAGGCATTGCCAATGGACCACGTCACGGTGACGCTGAACCACAAGAAGATCTACGCCAGGGATTGCGAGGAATGCGAGACCAAGGACGGCATGCTCGACCAGATCGAGCGCGTCATCACGATCGACGGCAAGCTCGACGCCGAGCAGCGCGCAAAGCTCATGGAGATCGCTGACAAGTGCCCGGTACACCGGACACTGACATCTGAGATCAGGATCGTGACCAAGGCGGCTGAGTAACCCGCGAACCTCTCCACGTCATTGCGAGGAGCCCTTGCGACGAAGCAATCCAGTCTTCGCTTGCGGCCTTCTGGATTGCTTCGCTACGCTTGCAATGACGGCGGAAAGTGGAGTGTGTGCCTCTATCTGTTCGGATCCGGATAAACCAAACTGCGCCAGCCAGAGCGATCGAACGGTGCCCACGCGCCTTCCTTTTGCGCGAGACGCTCCGCCACTGCATAGACGACGGCGGGGTGATGGCCCATGCCGCAATGGCTGCTCTCGACCTCGATGCTCTCGGACATCGCCGACTGCTTCTCCATGCAGCCCTGCCAGGCACAGACGCCGTCGGTGCGGCTGTAGATCGCGGTGGTCGGGACCGGCGGCGTATCGGCAAGCGAACCACCGAAATCGTCGTCGGTGTTATCGGCGCGTTTGCCGCTGGCGAATTCATAGACGCGCCAGGCATTGGTGGATTTCGGATGGCCGGCAAACGGGCTGCCCAGCGTGATCACCGAGCGGACGCGGTCCGGCATCATCTTGGCAAGCTGGCGTGCGTAAAGGCCGCCGAGGCTCCAGCCGACCAGACTTACCTTGCGGCCGTGGGTCTCGTTCATCTCTTTCAGCAATTCGACCATGCTGCCCTGCACACCGTCGCGCAGACCGAGATTGCGGCCCTGCTTCCAGCCGCTGACGGCATAGCCGCGGCCCTTAAGGAACGTGCGAAGCGGACCTGTCGAAACATCCGAGGCCACAAGGCCCGGCAGTACCAGTACCGGATGACCATCGCCACGCGGCGCAAGATTCAACAGCGGCAGCGCGCCGAGAAAGGCGCCGAATTCGTGAACCGCACGGCCTTCAAGAAACATCAGGGTTTTCGATGGGGGACGTTGCGCCTGGGCCGTAGCCGACATCTGATTTCCTCTCGCCGGCGCGTTGGCCGGTCATATCGATTGATTTGAAAGCAGCCTCACGGGGCGGGAATCACACAACGCACCGAAACAACTATCAGTTCACTCAAGTTAAGGTCGGGTTTGCGGTAGTTCAAGCGCATCCCGATACCCCCTCCCGCGCCTCACTTCCGCAATGCGAAACTGCTCTCACAGCAGTCGCAAAAAATATTCGATCGTGTAGAGAGCCAGCCCGGCGAGCCCGCCGATCAGCGAACCGTTGAAGCGGATATATTGCAGATCGCGGCCTATATTGACTTCGATGACACCGATCAGCTGCTGCATGTCCCAGCCCTTCACCTGATCGGCGATAAAACTCGACACGCCGCTTTTCTGATCGGCGATGAACGTGCGCAGCACCACGACGATGCCCTGGTTGATCTCGCCGCGCATCTCGGCATCTGCGCGCAGCGCTGCACCGGCCTCGACGAATACATTGGCGAGATGATGCGCCAGTACATTGCTTTCACCTGATGCACTGCGCTCGATGAAGCTGCGCGCATTGTTCCAGAGATTACGTCCAAGTTCGGCAAGCTCGGGTCGCGCCAGCAGATCGCGTTTCAACCCATCGATGCGACCGGTGAAGCCGGGCTCGGTCTCCAGCCGATCGACGAAGGACAACAGCATGCGGTCGAACTCACCACGGAACGGATGCGCAGGATCCTTGCGTACATCATCGAAGAAGGTCGTGGCCGACGCGACGATGCGCTTCAGCAGGAACGCATCGGCGCGATAGAGTTTGAGCAACGTCGGCAGCTCGTCGCGAATCTTGTTCTTGATGACAGCCAGCGTGTCCGGCTCGGTCAGCGCGCCATGCATCGCGCCGAGCAGATTGTCGAGCAGGCCCTGATGGCGACCATCCCGGATGAAGCCGCGCATGGTGCCGGCAGCGATGGGCGCGAGATCAACCGACTGCAGCTGGGTCATCACGCGGCGCGTGATGAAGGTCTTGAGACCAGACGTTTCCGTCGCCGACATCGCCTCCGGCAACAGCCGCAGCAAGAAACGCGCGAGATCCGCGCTACGCTTTTTATCGCTCAGCCAGTCTGCAACGAAACTCGCAAAATCCACCTCACGTAATTTGGCCTCGACCGGCCCGGCTTCGAGGAAATGCACCTCAATGAATTCACCCAGCTTGTCGGCGATGCGATTTTGATTCGCCTGGATGATCGCGGTGTGCGGAATCGGCAGACCCAGCGGCCGACGGAACAGCGCGACAACGGCGTACCAGTCCGCCAATCCGCCAATGGTCGCCGCTTCTGCAAAGGCCGCAACGAATCCGAACGCGGGATGAATCGGCAGCAGGATTTTTGCCGTTATGAACACCACCAGACAGCTCGCCAGCACCAGCGCCGCAATCACCTTGACGCGGCGCAACTCTGCTGCGCGCGCAGCATCGCCGGGACTCGCGAAAGACGAAAAACTGTTTGCGTCCATAGGCTTCCTCAACCGGTCAAGATGACCGGTTCCCGCTGTTAACATAATGTCGGACAATGTGAGTCACTGTCGTTAACCTTTCTTAAAGATGTCGCTCGCGGAACCTGCTCCGCGTGGTAAATCTCGATTCGAACTTGCGAGGCGCGCTTCGCTTTGATGCGCACCGAAGACCGTTTTGGGAATTTCATGAGCGAATCATTGTCGTACCGCCCCGCCCGCGATCCGCTACCGGATCAGGAACAGAAGCAGGCCGCGCTGAGCTATCTCAACGAAGCCTGGGCGGAAGCACGGCATGACGGCGTCGATGGCGATTGCCTCGCGCAGGCCAGCCTGTTCGCAGCCTTTGCCGAGCTCGTCGGCACCTATGGCGAAGACGCCGTGGCGAAGTTTGTCGAGGGTCTTCCGGGCCGCGTGCGCAATGGCGAGTTCTCGCTGACACTGGCACGGCAGTAAGATTTCTTACCCTCCCCCGAAGGGGGGAGGGTCGGTGAGCAATCCGCGAAGCGGATGCGAGACGGGGTGGGGTGAGGCCACACACTACGTCGCTCGTGATTTCACCCCACCCCGCTGCGAGCTTCGCTCGCATCGCCCTCCCCCTCCAGAGGAGGGTGAAGAGTTCAAGCCTTCAGCGTTTCCAGGAATTTCACCGTCTCGCCCTGCGACGGCGTGACCAGCTCGCCCTGCCACATCACGCGGCGGCCGCGCACGAAGGTGCCGACGGGCCAGCCGGTGACCTTCACACCGTCATAGGGCGTCCAGCCGGCTTTCGAGGCTACCCAGTCATTGGTGATGGTCTCGGTGCGCTTGAGATCCACGATGGTGAAGTCGGCATCATAGCCCGCCGCGATGCGGCCCTTCATGGCGATGTTGTAGAGCCGTGCGGGACCGGCGCTCGACAAATCGACGAAGCGCGCCAGCGACAGGCGGCCGGCATTGACGTGATCCAGCATGATCGGCACCAGCGTCTGCACGCCGGTCATTCCCGAGGGCGACGCCGGATAGACTTTCTTCTTTTCCTCAAGCGTGTGCGGGGCGTGATCAGAGCCGAGCACGTCGATGATGCCCTGACTGATACCTTTCCAGATGCCGTCGCGATGGCTGGCATCGCGCACCGGCGGGTTCATCTGCGCCAGCGTGCCGAGGCGCTCATAGCACTCCGGCGCCGCCATGGTCAGATGATGCGGCGTCGCCTCGCAGGACGCGACATCCTTGTGCTCGCGCAAATATTCGATCTCTTCTTTCGTCGAGATATGCAGAACATGAATGCGCTTGCCGGTCTCGCGCGCAAGGTTGACCAACCGCTGCGTCGCCATCAGCGCCGCAGTCTCGTCGCGCCACACCGGGTGCGAACGGGTGTCGCCTTCGATGCGCAGGTTCTTGCGCTCATTGAGGCGATATTCGTCTTCGGCATGGAAGGCGGCGCGGCGCTTGATGACCTGGAAGATGCGGCGCAGGCTGTCATCGTCCTCGACCAGCAGCGCGCCGGTGGACGAGCCGATGAATACTTTCACGCCGGCGCAGCCGGGCGCGCGTTCGAGCTCCGGCAGGTCCTTCACGTTCTCGCGGGTGCCACCGATGAAGAAGGCGTAATCGCAATGCATGCGATGATGACCCCGCTTCACCTTGTCGGTGAAGGTCGCCTCGTCGATGGTCAGCGGATTGGTATTCGGCATTTCGAACACGCCGGTGACGCCGCCCATCACGGCGCTGCGTGATCCGGTCTCCAGGTCTTCCTTCTGCTCGAGGCCCGGCTCGCGGAAATGCACCTGGGTGTCGATCACGCCCGGAAGGATGTGCAGCCCCTTGCAGTCGATCACTTCAGCGGCCGAGGCCGCACCGAGCGATCCGATGGCCGCGATTCGGCCATTGCGAATGCCGATATCGCGCACACCCTCGCCGTCCTGATTGACGACGGTGCCGTTCTTCAAAATCGTATCGAATGTCTGGGTCATCTGGTCTCGTCACAGCCTGTGAATGCCGCGCAGGATGAGCGCGGGCCTTGTTGTCGGCATCTTAGCGGCTTAACTTTAGCTGTCATATCCGCCAGCCGTGATTCACCCTCGTTTCCTGGCTCGTTTATTGGATTTTTCGAGATTTTCCCAATGAAAGCAGCGTTTCTCCCCGATCGGGGTGTGGTGAAAATCGCCGGCGACGACGCCCGCGGTTTCCTCAACAACCTCGTAACCTCCGAGATCGAGGTGGTAACGCCGGGCACCGCACGGTTTGGCGCGCTGCTAACGCCCCAGGGCAAGATCATCGCCGACTTCCTCATCACCGAAGCGCCGGCCGGCCATGGCGGCGGCCTCCTGATCGACTGCCCGCGCGAACTGGCACAACCGCTGGCCACCAAGCTCGGCTTCTACAAGCTGCGCGCCAAGGTGACCGTGGAAAATCTCTCCGACGCGCTCGGCGTGCTTGCGGTGTGGGACGGCGAGCCCGGCATGAAGCCGGACCTCGCCTTTGCCGATCCGCGCAACGTCGCGCTCGGCTACCGCATCCTCGTGCCGGCAGATCTCGCCGCGAAGACGGCCGCGCTGGTCGGTGCCGAACTGGTCGATGCGCCGGCCTATGAGGCGCATCGCATCAGCCTCGGCGTGCCACGTGGGGGCGCGGACTTCGCCTATGGCGATGCGTTCCCGCACGAAGCCAATATGGACAAGCTCTCCGGCGTCGATTTCGACAAGGGCTGTTACATCGGCCAGGAGGTCGTCTCCCGCATGCAGCATCGCGGCACCGCGCGCACGCGCATCGTCGGCGTCACGTTGGATGGCGCGGCGCCGGCCGCCGGCACCGAAATCCGCGCTGCGGACAAGCCCATCGGCACCATGGGCTCGTCTGCCGATGGCCGTGGCCTCGCCATGATCCGCACCGACCGCGCCAGTGATGCGCTCGATGCCGATGCCGCTTTCCTGGCCGGCGACATCGCTATTCATCTCGCCGACGCCGCTGCCGTGCGCGCGCTAGCCACGAAGAAGACCCCCGCATGAAAAAGATCTCGGCATGAGCAAACCCGCGATCACGCATGCCGACGGCAAGACGCGCTGCCCGTGGCCGGGTGAAGATCCATTCTATGTCGCCTATCACGACACCGAATGGGGCGTCCCCGAATATGACGACCGCGCGCTCTACGAGAAGCTGATCCTCGATGGCTTCCAGGCCGGCCTCTCCTGGATCACCATCCTGCGCAAGCGCGACAATTTCCGCAAAGCATTCGATGACTTTCAGCCGGAAAAAATCGCGCGCTACAGCGAGAAAAAAGTTCACGCGCTGATGAATGATGCTGGCATCGTGCGCAACCGCGCCAAGATCGAAGGCGCGATCCTCAGCGCCAAGGGCTATCTGAAAATCATGGAAGAAGGCGCCGGCTTCTCGAAATATCTGTGGGGCTTCGTCGACGGCAAGCCGCTGGTCAACAATTTCAAGACCCATGGCAGCGTGCCTGCCTCGACACCGCTATCGGCCAAGATCTCGAAAGACCTGCAGGGGCGCGGCTTCAAATTCGTCGGCCCGACCATCGTCTATGCCTTTATGGAGGCCACAGGCATGGTCAACGATCATCTCGTGACCTGCTTTTGCCACGAGGCCTGCATGGGCCTGAAGCGCAAGCCGCGCCTCAAGGCGAAGTAGCAGCAAAAAACTCAAGAACAAGAACCGATGGCCAAATCGAAATTCGACCAAAGATTTTCCCGCGACGTCGCCACACGCGCCTGGCAACGCATGCTGTCGGGCCGGCGGCTTGATCTGCTCGATCCCTCGCCGCTGGATATCGAAATTGCCGATATTGCCCACGGGCTCGCGCGCGTCGCGCGCTGGAACGGGCAGACCCACGGCGCGCATATTTTCTCGGTGGCACAGCACACGCTTCTCGTGGAAGCCGTGTTGCGCGAGCAGATGCCGCGCGCCGACGAGCGCGTGCGGCTCGCGGCCCTGCTGCATGACGCGCCGGAATATGTCATCGGCGACATGATCTCGCCGTTCAAGGCGGTGATTGGCGGCGACTACAAGGTGATCGAGAATCGCCTGCTCGGCGCCATCCACATCCGCTTCGGCCTGCCGCCGGCGCTGGAGCCCGGGATCACCAAACAGATCAAGGCCGCCGATATGGGCGCCGCCTATCTGGAAGCCACACGCCTTGCAGGCTTCAAGGAAGCCGAGGCAAAGCGTCTGTTCGGCAAGGATCCCGGCCTCTCGGAAGCCATGGTGGAAGATTACCTGACGCCGTGGTCGGCGGGGAAGGCTGAGAAGCGGTTTCTGGCAAGGTTTGAGGCGCTGCTGGCGTAATTTAAACTCCGTCATGCCCGGGCATGACGTGGAGAGAACGGAGCGTTATAACGACGCTCAACAAAAGGTTCCCCGATGATCCACGTCTGCTCGCTCGCCGATCTGCATCCCACCGTGAAGGACACGGCTGCGAGCCACGTGCTCACCATCATGGCCAATGTCGCGCAGGTGCAGCGACCGCCATCTATTTCGGAGGCCAATCATCTCAGGGTGCAGGTCGACGACATCACCGAGGCGATGGACGGCTTTGTCGCGCCCAACGAAGGCCACATCACGCAGGTGCTAGACTTCGTCCGCGGCTGGGATCGCGCCTCGCCGCTGGTGATCCATTGCTATGCCGGCATCTCGCGTTCCACCGCCAGCGCCTTTGCCGCCGCCTGCATGCTCAATCCGGACCGCGACGAGCGCGACATCGCGCTGCGAATCCGCGCGGCCTCGCCAATCGCCTCCCCCAACCGCCTGCTCGTGACCCTCGCCGACAAGGCGCTGGGCCGCGGCGGCCGTATGGTCCGCGCGCTCGACGAGATGGGCCCCGGCAATCTGACCGTGATCGGCAAGCCGTTCCGCCTCGATCTGGATTAATTCCAGCAATTACGCGCAGCGCGTGAACTAAAGTTCTCCACGACAACACATACCGATGGCCATGTCCCCGGGCGCCGTTCCGGGGCATGATTGGCGTGTGCCCTGCTTCCTGAAGGTTTGATAGTCGATGTTCGATGATTTCGGTTTCGTCACGCTAGTGATTGCCATCGTTGCCTTCATCTTCGCGCGCAAGGCGCGCAATGAAGTGAAGGTGCTGCGCGCCCGGGTCGACGCCTATGAGGCGATACCGCGTGTGGCGACCACGATCGCCGCAGCAACACCGGACCTCACAGCGACCGCACCGGACATTGCATCCGCACCTGCTCTCTCAGAGACATCGACCGAGGTAATCCGCGAGGCCGCCCCCTCGATCCAGCCGGACGTCCCTGCTCGCACTGCGCCCGAACCCGCCGCGCCTGTGGAAGCCCCTACGGCTGGCCCCGGCTTCGAGGAACGCATCGGCACGCGCTGGGTGGTCTGGGTCGGCGGCCTCACGCTGGCACTCGGCGGCTTCTTCATGGTGCGCTATTCCATCGAGGCCGGCCTGCTCGGCCCCGAAGTGCGCGTGCTGCTCGGCGGCCTGTTCGCCTTGGCACTGCTTGCCGTCGGCGAATTTGCGCGCCGCAAGGAAAGCCTGTCTGCGATTGCACCGCTGCCCATCGCCAATATTCCGGCGATCCTCACAGCGGCCGGCACCGCCGTCGCCTTTGCGACAGTCTATGCGGCCTATGCGCTGTATAACTTCCTCGTCCCCGGCACAGCCTTCGCCCTGCTCGGCATCGTCGCCATGTGCACCATGGCCGCGGCATTGCTGCACGGCCCGGCGCTCGCGGGCCTCGGCATTGCCGCCGCCTTCGTCACGCCGGTTTTGGTGTCGTCCGGCAAGCCGGACTACTGGGCGCTGTATATCTATCTCGCCATCGTCATGGCGGCTGCCTTCAGCCTCGCGCGTATCCGGCTGTGGCGCTGGCTGGCGCTGACCACCATCGTCTTCGCGACGCTGTGGACCCTGCCGGGCCTCGACGCCGGCACACCGGCACTCGCGCCTCATGCGTTCCATGTCCTGGCCGGCTTCCTGCTTGCCTCGCTGCTGGTCGTCTGCGGCTTCCTGTACGGCCCGCCGGCTGAAGAAGGCCGCATCGAAGGCATCTCGTCAGGCGCCCTCAGTGCGAGCCTGCTCAGCGCGACACTGGTGGTGCTCTCGAGCTTCCATGCCGACATGGCCATGGTGACCTTCGCGCTGATCGTCGCTGGCACGCTGTTCGTCGCATGGTACGCACAAGCGGCCACCGCGGCGGTTGCCGTGGCCGCTGGCTTCGTCGCCGTGGTCTTCCTGGCGTGGGCCATCCAGGGCAATCTCGACATGCTGGTGCTGCCCGGCGGGCCACTGGCGGGCATCGGCGCCAGCCCGGTGGAAAGCTCGGTGTCGTTGCATCTCGCCTCCGCGGCGGTTTTCGCCCTCGGCTTCGGCGTGCTCGGCTTCCTCGCACAGGGCCGATCCGTTAGCGCCGTTATTCCGGTGATCTGGTCGGGCGCAGCGGTATTCACGCCGCTGGCGCTGCTGATCGCGCTCTATGCCCGCATCGCGCATCTCGATCGCTCGATCCCCTTCGCCATTCTCGCCATCATCATCGGCGCAGCCTTCGCGGCTGCCACCGAACTGCTCGGCAAGCGCGAGCCACGTCCGGGTCTCACGATCTCCACCGCGCTGTTCGCCACCGGGACGCTCGGCGCGCTGGCGCTGGGGCTGACCTTTGCACTGGAGAAGGGCTGGCTCACCATCGCGCTGTCGCTGATGGCGCTGGGCACCGCCTGGATCTCCATGCAACGGCCGATCCCGTTCCTGCGCTGGCTCGCAGCCATCCTCGCTGGCATTGTCGTCGCCCGGATGGGCTGGGAACCCCGCGTTGTCGGCGATCTCGTCGGCACCACGCCGATCTTCAACTGGCTGCTGTGGGGTTACGGCGTGCCCGCCGCATCGTTCTGGGCCGCCAGCATCCTGATGCGCCGGCGCGGCGACGATGCACCGCTGCGCATGGTGGAGTCCGCAGCGATCCTGTTCACGGTGCTGCTGGCCTTTATGGAGATCCGCCACTTCGTAAATGGCGGCGATGTCTATCGGTCCTCCTCGAGCCTCACCGAAGTCGCGCTGCAGGTCTGCGTCGCGCTGGCCATGGCAATCGGGTTGGAACGCCTGTGGGAGCGGAGCCGCAGCATCGTGCACAGCGTCAGTGCCGGGCTGCTGACATTGTTCGCCGGCGTCGCAAGTCTCGGCGGGTTGCTGTTCATCACCAATCCCGGCATCTGGCGTATCGATGTCGGCGGCGTAATCTTCAACCTGCTGCTGCTCGGCTATGCCCTGCCCGCGGTGCTCGCTCTGCTGCTGTCCTACGCCGTAGCGGGCCGTCGCAAGCCCGCCTATGGCAACACCATCGCTGGCGGTGCGCTCGTACTGGCGCTGGCCTATGTGACGCTGCAAATCCGCCGCATCTATCACGGACCGATCTTCTACAACGCTTCAATCACCGACGCCGAGCAATATACGTTGTCGATCGCGTGGCTCGGCTTTGGCGTCGTGCTGCTCGGCATCGGCATCCTGTTCAACTCGCAGCGCGCGCGGCTCGCCTCCGCCGTGGTCATCGCATTGACGATCCTCAAAGCGTTCCTAGTCGACATGTCGTCGCTGACAGGCGTCTATCGCGCACTGTCCTTCATGTGCCTCGGCCTCGTGCTGGTGGCCATCGGCTGGCTGTATCAGCGCATCCTGTTCTCGAGGCGCAAGGCCCAGGCGCCGACAGTGGCTCCAGCGGCCGAAACATAAGCCGCCCGCGTGGCTAGCCTCGCCGTCAGGCGAGGCGCATCAATCGGATGGGTTCGGACTTGACCTCCATGGTCGAGCCATCGGCAAAAGCCAGCATCGCGGGGCTGCGCGGATCGAGATTCAACGTGATCTGATCCTCGCTGCCATCGAAGGTGATCGTTGCCGTGCTGCCCGAGATTGCGACATGGGTCTTGTCACGGGAAATCCCGGCGCCGAGTTCGAGTGTCGTATTCATCGACGCGTTGATTGTGTCCCGGCCATCGCCGGCGGCGAAACTCACCACCGAATCGCTCCACACTGAAATCGCATCATCGCCGGCTCCGCCCGCCACGCGGCTGTTAGACCATGCACTGATGACATCGTTGCCGGCGCCGCCTGCGACGATGGAGTTTGACCAGGCTGAGATCATGTCATCGCCGCTGCCGCCATCGACCTGGCTGTCGGACCATGCCGCGATCTGGTCATGACCGGAACCACCCGACACCCGGGCGTTCGACCAGGCCCTGACGAAATCATCGCCCGAACCTGCATCGACGATACTGTCAGACCAGACATCGATGCGATCATTGCCTGAGCCGCCGAAGAAGCCGGCTCCCGACCATGCCTTGACCACGTCATCACCGGCGCCTGCATCGACCACGCTGTCTGACCAGACGTGGATACGGTCGTTGCCATCGCCGGCGTCGACCAGCGCGCCACCCCCGGCACGCATCACGTCATTGCCATCGGTCCCCGACAGGACCTTGAGGTTGAATTCCTGCATCCGCAGCAAAAAGGCGAGAACCACCGGCGACACGCCGATGCTCGCGGTCGTCGTCTTGGCAGGTTTGCCCGTTGCGTCCGGCACATCGAAGTCGGCCGTGGCTGGCGGCGACGGCATTGCAGCATCGGGCGGAGACGGTGCTGTAGGCGTCGCGAATGGCTGGTACCAAGGCGTCCAGGATGCAGGGCTGATCACGATGCACACTCCTCAACTTGACGCGTGCCATCCTGCCCAGACGATCTAAATTTCTCCTTAAAGGTGCCGAATTACCTGGCGCAACCCAATGAAATATCGTCTTCAAACGTTGATTTCCTGGAATTATTGTCCGCGTGGGGTTGTGCTGTTTACTCGCACCTGTCAGCTCCCCTGGAATAGCCCTTGCGGCAATGCTCTCCCGGCACTTACCCTTGTCCCAAACCGCCCTCAGCAAGGAGGCGGCGCGAAAAAGATCGGGAGCCCATGAACGCCCAGGGGAAAATCGCCACAGATTCGTCCGTCGAAAACGCAGCCGAACATGTCGATGTCATCGTCGTCGGTGCTGGGATCTCCGGCATCGGCGCCGCCTATCATCTCACCAAGCAGAATCCGGATACGCGTTTTCTGATTCTGGAAACGCAGGAGAGCTTTGGCGGGACATGGCACACCCATCGCTATCCCGGCATCCGTTCCGACAGCGACTTGCATACGTTCGGCTATCGCTTCAAGCCCTGGACCTCAGCGCCCATTGCCACCGCCGCGGAAATCCTGCGCTATATGGGCGACGTCATCATGGAGAACTGCCTCGACGGGCATATCCGCTATCGGCACAAGATATTATCTGCCAATTGGTCGAATGCCGACAAGCTCTGGACGCTCACCGTCATCCGTCACGACACCGGCGAGACGCTGAACTTCACCACGCGTTTTCTCTGGATGTGTCAGGGCTATTACAACCACAATCAGGGCTACACGCCGCAATGGCCGGGCATGACCCGGTTCAAGGGCCGCCTGGTGCATCCGCAGACCTGGCCGGAAGATCTCGACGTCACCGGCAAGAAGGTTGTCGTGATCGGCTCCGGCGCGACTGCCGCGACGCTGGTGCCCGCCATTGCCGATAAATGTGCCGAAGTCACCATGCTGCAGCGCTCGCCGACCTTCTTCATCACCGGCCGCAATGCCAACGCGCTGGCAGAGACGCTGCGCGAGCTGGATGTCGACGAAGAATGGGTCCATGAGATCGTCCGCCGCAAGATCCTGTTCGATCAGCAGGCCTTTACCAAGCGGACGAACAGTGAACCGGAGGTGGTGAAAGAGGAACTGCTGAAGGGCGTACAGGCCTATCTCGGCAAGGAATACGATATCGCCACTCATTTCACGCCGCGTTATCGGCCCTGGCGCCAGCGCATCGCCTTCATCCCCGATGGTGATCTGTTCCAGAGCATCAAGGCCGGCAAGGCGACCGTCGTCACCGATGAGATCGAGACCTTCACCGAACACGGCATCACGCTGAAATCAGGCAAGACGATCGACGCCGACGTGGTCGTCACCGCCACCGGCTTCAATCTCAACATGCTCGGCGATATCGCCTTCTCCATCGATGACGCACCGCTGAATTTCTCCGACACTGTGACCTATCGCGGCATGATGTTCACCGGCGTGCCGAACATGGTGTGGATCTTCGGCTATCTCCGTGCCAGCTGGACATTGCGTGTCGATCTCGTCGCCGACTTCGTCTGCGGGCTGCTGAAGCACATGGAAGAGACCGGCACGACCATGGTGACGCCGATGCTGCGGCCGGAGGACAGCGACATGCCGCTACTGCCCTGGATCGATCCGGAGGACTTCAATCCCGGCTACATCATGCGCGGCATGCACCTGTTGCCGAAGCGCGGCGACAAGCAGGAGTGGCAGCACAACCAGGACTACTGGAGTGACAAGGACGTATTTCCGGCCATCGCCTATGACGATCCGATCTTCCGATACACGTAACAAACGTTCAACACATCGCGCATTTCTCCAAGCATTGCGCAAACATAATTGACCATCATGAAACCGTTTCGCGGTTCAGCTATTGCTGCTGTGCGACCATTCGGTTTCAATCACAATTGGACCGACCGCATAGCTGCATCAGCCCGCCTCCCGGCGGAGAGCCAATTCTAGAAATCGGAGCTCCCATGTCGAAAACTGTCGCGGATGAGATTGTCCATGTGCTTGAGACGATTGGCGTACAGCAGATTTTCGGCTTGATCGCCGACTCGCTTAATCCGCTGGCGGACTCGGTCCGGCGCAGCAAGATCGAATGGGTCGGGGTACGGCATGAGGAAGGCGCGGCGCTGGCCGCCGCAGGCCAGGCCAAGCTCACCGGCAAGCTCGGCGTTTGCGCCGGCTCCACCGGGCCCGGCAGCACGCATCTCGTCGCCGGCCTCTATGAGGCTGCGCGCGATCATGCCCCGGTGCTGGCACTCTCGGGCGAAATGGCGCGAGCAGCAAAAGGCGTTGACTTTTTCCAGACCACCGAGCCGGACCTGCTGTTTCGCGACGTCGCACTCTACACCCAGACCATCACCACCGCCGCGCAGGCGCCCGGCGTGATCCATCAGGCCATCTCCACCGCCTATGCAGGGCCCGGCGTCGCGCATCTGACGCTGCCTGTCGACGTGCTGTCTTCGAAAGCCGAAGGCGCAACCGCGAGCCTTGCCACGCTGGTACCGCGCGGCGAGATTCTGCCGAATGATGCCGCCATACAGGAAGCCGCCCGCCGCATCGACGAAGCCGGCAGCGTTGTCATCATGTGCGGCCATGGCGCCATCGGCAGCGCCGAACTCCTGCGTGCGCTCAGCGACAGGCTGAAGGCGCCACTGGTGCATTCGGTGCGCGGCAAGGAGATCATGGCGTTCGATGACGTCCGATGGATGGGCGGTCTCGGCATGATCGGCACCAAGGCCGTCTACAATGCTGTGCATGATTGCGACCTGCTCGTCATGGTGGGCACCGACTATCCCTATTCCAACTTCCTGCCGCGCAAGGGCAATGTCATCCAGATCGACGTCCGCGCCGAAGCACTGGGACGGCGCACACCGACGAGCCTCGGCGTCATCGGCTCGGCACGGCCAGCGCTGAAGATGCTGCTGGACAGGGTGCAGACCAAGACCGACGGCCAGTTCTTCGAGACGACCAGTCACGCCCGCAAGAAGTGGGATGAGATGCTCGACAAGCAGGCCGACCCGGCCCGTAGCAAGAACAAGATCCACCCGCAGGCCGTCGCGCGCATCGCCAGCGATCTCGCACGGCCCGATGCAATCTTCGTGTTCGACACCGGTCTGAACACGCTGTGGTCGGCCAACTGGATCCGCCAGAACGGCACCCAGCGCATCATCGGCTCGTTCAACAATGCCGCGGTCGGCACGTCCGTCGGCCAGGGCAACGGCGTGCAGATCCTCGATCGCAGCAAACAGGTGATCGTGCTCACCGGCGACGGCGGCTTCAACATGCTGATGGGCGAATTCATGACCGCTGTGCAGCACAAGCTGCCTATCAAGGTGATCGTTTACAACAATTCGGCACTGGGTCTGATCACGCTGGAAGCCGAAAGCATCGGCCTGGCGCCGTTCCGCGAAGCCATCGAATTCCCCAATCCCGATTTCGCCGCACTGGCGCGTGCCTGCGGCGCGCAGGGCTTTACGGCCAAGCAGCCGGGCGATCTGAAGAAGGCCATCGCCGACGCGCTGGCCTGTGACGGACCCGCCATCGTCGATTGCGTGGTCGCTGCCGACGAAATCCCAAACCTGCCGCATGTGGACGCCGCCATGGTCGGCAATTACGCGCTGGCGAAGATCAAGGAAGCAGTGATGGCGGTGACTGGCTGATCTCGGACCTATCAGCTGTCATGCGCGGGCTTGTCCCGCGTATCCACGTTTTGGCCGAGGCGAGCAAGACGTGGATGGCCGGGACAAGCCCGGCCATGACGAACGAGAGAACGGAGCGCGAGGTCGCCTAAAGTGTTCGCCAAAAATACACTTCGCCACACCTGCTCAATTTATCGCCGAGAATAAATCCAGCCTGCCCAAAGCCGGGGCAAAACACTTCAAGCCTCAAGCACTCAGCAGAAAACCTGCGCGATTGCTTGAGGCTTTTTCGTGCCCAAGATGGCACGCAGCTTGCGTGTGTGCGGTACCCAGGAAACCGCATCATGTCGCCGAAACAAGTTCAACTCACCGTCCAGAACATCAGCAAGTCGTTTGCCGGCAAGGGCGGCGACGTCAATGTGCTCGACGATCTCTCTTTCACCATCAACGAACGCGATTTCGTCAGCATTATTGGTCCTAGCGGTTGCGGCAAGACGACGATCTTCAACATCATCGCAGGCCTGCTGGAGCCCGATGGCGGCACTATCACCTATCGCGGCAAGGAAATCGAAAGCCTGCGCGGCCGCGTCGGCTACATGATGCAGAAAGACCTGCTGTTTCCGTGGCGCACGGTGATGGGCAATGTGCTGCTCGGGCTGGAGACTCGCGGCGTCGACCAGAAGGAGGCCGAGGAGAAAGCGCGCGAGTATCTCAGGCAGTTCGGCCTCGCCGGCTTCGAGAACGCCTATCCCAAGACCCTGTCCGGTGGCATGCGCCAGCGCGTGGCGCTGATCCGTACGCTGATCATGGATCCCGACATCCTGCTGCTCGACGAGCCATTCTCGGCGCTGGATTATCAGACGCGGCTGTATCTCGAAGGCGTGCTGAAGGATGCCGTACAGACCTACAACAAGACGGTCATCCTCGTGACCCATGACATCGACGAGGCGGTCGCGCTGTCGAAGCGCGTCGTCGTGCTCTCCGGCCGCCCGGCGCGGGTGAAGGTCGTGCATGAGATTGACATCGAGGCAACCTCGCCCATCACCGCGCGCAACGACGCGAAATTCTCGACCTATTTCAAGACGCTCTGCGCCGAACTCGATATCCAGACGGAGAAAACATCATGACCCTCGTGATGTCCGGTACGCCTGCACGCAAAAAGTCTGTTCCGCGCAAGTCCCGCAAGAAGCGATCGACCTTCGACACCACGCTCGGCCGCGCCGTGCTGCAATTGCTCGCCGTCGCAGTGTTCTTCGCGCTATGGGAGCTTGGCGTCCATGCCGGCTATATCTCGGCATTTTTGATGGGGTCGCCATCTGGCATCTTCGCCACGTTCTACAAGCTGATCCTGAGCGGCGAACTGCTGTCGGATTCCTGGTACACGCTATTCGAGGCCATTTTGGGCTTCATCATCGGCACCATCTTCGGATCGCTGTTCGGTCTCGCACTGTGGTATTCGGTGTTCGTCGCGAAGCTGGTCGAGCCCTTCATCGTTGCCATCAATTCCGTGCCGAAGATCGCGCTCGCGCCCATCGTGGTGCTGTGGTTTGGCACCGGCCTGATATCGAAGGTCGCACTTGCCGTTTCACTCACTGCACTGGTAGCGCTGATCGCCGCTTATCAGGCGGCCAAGGATGCCGACGTCGATCTGCAGTCGCTGATGATCTCCATGGGTGCCGACAAGCATCAGGTGTTCTGGAAGGCCGTGGTGCCGTCCACACTGCCGTCGATTATCGCCACCTTCCGCATCAATATCGGCTTCGGCCTGGTCGGCGCCGTTGTCGGCGAGTTCATCTCGTCGCAGCGCGGCCTCGGCCACATGATCTTCCTCGCCTCCAGTCTGTACGACCTCAACTCGGTCTGGGTCGGGTTGTTCACGCTGATGATCCTCGGCTTCGTGCTCTATTACGTCATCGACATCATCGAGCGCACCTCGCTGCCGTGGAAGCAAGCGACCACCTCGCATCAGGTCCAGGTTTAACCCCTCTCTTCCACCATAACGGAGACGTTCTATGTCGTTGTTGAAGCGTATCACCGGCGCAGTCGCGCTGGCTGGAGTCTTGCTCGCCACGCCAGCGATGGCGCAGAACAAGAAGGTGGTGTTGTCGCAGGCCTTCCAGTCAATGCTGTACCTGCCGCTCTATGTCGCCATCAATGAGGGCTTCTTCACCGCGCAGGGCCTCGACCTCACCAAGGAAACCGCAGGCTCGCCCACAGTCGCACTCTCGGCGGTGATCTCCGGCAGCGCGCAGTTCTCGATCCATGGCCCGGAATGGACAGCCATTGCGGCCTCCAAGGGCGCGCCGGTCGACATCATCGCCAATGTGGTCAACGGCGCCGCCGTGTGGATCGCGACCGCGCCGGATTTCAAGTTCACTGACGTCAAGAGCCTGAAAGGCCAGAAAGTGGTCGTCGGCACCATGCCGACCACCAGCACCTCGCTGTTCCTGAAGCTGCTGAAGGAGAACGGCATGGACGGCAAGACCGATGTGGAGATGATCCCCGTCGCGATCGGCAGCGAACCGGGTCCGTTCCTCGCCAAGCAGGCTGACGTCGCCGTGATGTATGAACCCGGCCTCGATCAGGTGGTCGCCAAGGGCATGAAGGTGGTCTACGGCTTCCCGAAGAGCTACGGCGCCTATGCATTTTCGTCGGTGACGGCGCGCAATGACGTCAATCCGGATCTGGCGCAACGTGTGACCAACGGCATGGAAATGGCGATGCGCTTCATGAAGAAAGATCCTGCCAAGACCGTAGCCATTGCGCAGAAGGAATTTCCAACGCTGGATCCGGCCGTGATTGAATCCGCCGTCAAGCGTATGCTGGCCGACGGCGTCTATCCGGACAGCGTCGATATTTCTGCTCCTTCGTTGAAGATCTCCATGGATACCCAGATCGCGCTCGGCAATCTCGCGGCCCAGCCCGACTATGACAAGTTTGTCGTGAAGAAATATATCGAGCCCGCATTGGCGATGAAGTAATATCGAAGGCGCGCAGCCTCGCGGCCGCGCGCCTCTCTTTATCCCAGAAGAAACGTTCAGGACGACACGACATGACGAATGCAACCGCGCGCACTGCAACATCTGGCGCGGGGGTTCTGGACCTGCTGCGGCTGTTCAAGGGCAATACATCTGCGGCAGATCACTACGCATCGGAGCGGCTCGCACAGGCCAAGGCCGCCGAGCCCATACTGAAGGCCTTTGAGGTCCTCCCCACCGACACTGTGCGCAAGCCAGGGCCGCTCTCCGGCATTCCCGTCGCCGTCAAGGATATCATCGCCACCACCGACATGCCGACCACCAATGGCTCGGCCGTCTATGCCGATCACGTGCCAACGGCCGATGCATGGGTCGTCGAACGTCTGCGCAATCTCGGCGCCACCATCTTCGGAAAGACCGTCTCCACCGAATTCGCCTGGCGCCATCCCGGCCCGACCACCAATCCATGGAACAGCAAGCACACACCGGGTGGCTCGTCCTCCGGCTCGGCAGCCTCCGTCGCTGCCGGCATCGTGCCCCTGGCGCTGGGCACGCAGACGCTGGGCTCCATCATCCGTCCCGCTGCCTTCAACGGCGTCGTCGGCTTCAAGCCGAGCTTCGGCGCTATCCCCCGCAGCGGCGCACACCACCTCAGCCAGTCGCTCGACCACATCGGTTTCTTCGCGCGCAAGGTCGATGACGTCGCCTATGCGCTGTCACTGATCGCAGGCACCAGCGACAGCGATCCGCATGGCGCGCCGGTGCCGGGTTTCGAAATCTCCGTCGAGCGCGGTGTACCGCCGCTGCCGTCCCCGCGTCTTGCAGTGGTGCGCTTTGCCAAATTCGCCAAGGCCGAGAGCGAACAGCAACAGGTGTTCGAAGCCTCCGTTGCCCGACTGCGCAGCGCGGGTGCTGTCATCGAAGAACTGGAACTGCCCGAACTCGATCGCAGCAACTGGGACGCGATCAACATCATTCTGGCCGCCGAAGGCGCGGTGATCTTCGGCGATCTCGTCGCGCGCTATCCCGACAAGACCAGCGATCACCTGAAGAAGCTGGTGGAGACCGGCAGCACCATCAGCGTGGCAGCCTATCTCAAGGCCAAGGCGTTGCAGATGAAGCTGCGCGCGGACTTCACCGCGCAGATGACGAATTACGATGCGGTGCTGACGCTGCCGGCCTATGGCGAAGCACCGGAAGGGCTGAGCTATACCGGCGATGCCGAATATTGCGCGCCATGGACCCTGATCGGCGTGCCCGCGCTGTCGCTACCGGCTGGGTTCGGCAAGAACCATCTGCCGCTCGGCCTGCAGGTGGTCGGCCCCTATCTGAACGATCTGCGCACGCTGCGCGTGGCAAAATGGATCGAGAGCGCGCTGGCGTTTTCGCCGGGACTGCCCGAGATCAAATAGCCTTCTTCCCTCGCCCCGCTTGCGGGGAGAGGGTGGCGCGGCAAGCGAAGCTTGTCGCGACGGGTGAGGGGGAGTCAGCGAGTGAAACACTGACTCCCCCTCACCCGCTTTCCATATGCTGCGCATGCGGAAAGCGACCTCTCCCCGCAAGCGGGGCGAGGTAAGATAACTATTTCTTCACCGCCCCATCGGGATGCGTAGGATCGACCCACAACACCGTCTCCGGCTTCTCCACCGGCTCGATATCGATATTGATGGCGACCGCTTCGCCGTCGCTGCGCACCAGCACGCATTCCAGCACTTCTTCAGCGCTGGCATTGATCTCCTGATGCGGCACGTACGGCGGCACGAAGATGAAATCGCCAGGACCGGCCTCCGCGGTAAACTGCAGGCGATCGCCCCAGCGCATCCGCGCCTTGCCCTTCACCACATAGATGACGCTTTCGAGATGGCCGTGATGATGCGCTCCAGTCTTGGCATCCGGCTGGATCGACACGGTGCCGGCCCAGAGCTTCTGCGCACCGACGCGCGCGAAATTGATCGCGGCCGCGCGGTCCATACCTTTCGTCGAGGGCACGTTGGTATCGAGGTTGTCAGCCGGAATGACGCGAATGCCGTCGTGCTTCCAGCGATCCGGATCATGGTCGTGAGAATGATCATGCGCGTGATCGTGCGGATGAGTGTGATCGTGGCCGTGACCGGACATTTCAATGCCTTCTTGGGTTCCGAAGAAATGCTGCCACCGCATGCGGCATCACGCCCCCGGGAGTGAGGAACATTCAATTGAGCTGGCAATTGTCTCTGCGAAGCTCAAGCAGCGCGTATCGAGAATGGTCTCGGAACTGCGTCTGCTACATGACAGGAGTATCCCATGGGTGCCACCGCAGACAAGATCAAGGGAACCGCAAACGAAGCCATCGGCAAGGCCAAGCAGGGCATCGGTGAAGCGACCGGCTCTGACCGCCTGCAGGGCGAAGGCCTGATCCAGGAAGGCAAGGGCCACGCGCAGAAGGCCGTCGGCGATGCCAAGCAGGCTGCCAAGGACGCCGCCGACAAGGCGTCGGATTTTGCGAACCGCAAACTTTAACCAATTCCAACCGGCGGAGTTTTAACTCCTCGTCGGTCGCAGGTGACGCTGCAAAAGAAGCTGGTCCCGTAAGGGGCCGGTTTTTGCGTTCTGGCACTACGCGTTGCGCTGGTTTCGCCGGGTATGACATAGGTCAATACCTGCGCAGGGGAGCATCCGGCCCAAAGCCCTGATGGCAACGATATTTCGGCCAGTTCCCGGACTTCCCCCTCGCGGGTCCGGCTGGTAAACCCCCGCCATGTTCAAGGTCGCCGCCCTCTATCAATTCGCCGCGCTGCCGGATTTTCGGCAATTGCGCGAGCCGCTGCGCGCACTCTGCGTCAATCTCGGCATCAAAGGCTCGATCCTGCTGGCCGACGAGGGCATCAACGGCACCGTGGCCGGGACAGACGCCGCCATCGATGCGCTGGTGCACGAACTTGAGACCGGCGTGATGTTCAGCGGCCGACTGAACCATCTGGAGCTGAAATTCTCCCGCGCCAGCTTGATGCCGTTCCTGCACATGAAGGTGCGGTTGAAAAAGGAGATCGTCACCCTCGGCGATCCCCAGACGGATCCGACCAAGACGGTTGGCACCTATGTGGACGCCGCCGACTGGAACGATCTCATCGCTAACGGGAACACGCTGGTGCTCGATACGCGCAACGCGTTCGAAGTGGCGATGGGCACGTTCGAGGGCGCGGTCGATCCGGAGATCGCAAGCTTCGGCCAGTTCAAGGATTTCGTGGCGCGTACGCTGGATCCCGCCAAGCACACGAAAATCGCGATGTTCTGCACCGGCGGCATCCGCTGCGAGAAGGCGAGTTCGTATCTGTTGTCGCGCGGCTTCGCCGACGTTTATCACCTCAAGGGTGGCATCCTGAAGTATCTCGAGGAGATCCCTGAGGCCGAGAGCCGCTGGCGCGGCGAATGCTTCGTGTTTGACCAGCGCGTCGCGCTCGGTCATGGCCTCGTCGAAAGCCAGTCGATCAAGCCTGACTTGCCGATCAATTCGGAAGATTTTGCGATGCTGCGGGAGAGCGCATCCGATGAGTGATACCGCAAAAGACCTGACAGGCTTACGCGAACGTATCGACGCACTCGAAACTCGCGTCGCCTATCAGGACGACACGATCGAGACGCTGAATACGACGATCACCGCCCAGTGGAAACAGATCGACATGCTGACGCGGCAGGTTGCCACGCTCGGCGAGCGGCTGCAGGAGGCCGAAAGCAACAGCGGTGCGCCGCGGAATGAACCTCCGCCGCATTATTGAGGCGGCGACCCCAAACTCAGCCGTCGTCCCCGCGGAGGCGGGGACCCATACACGCCGAAGAGTTAGAAAAGACGCTGCGGCTATAACTCTGCCGCTTGAACCATACTGACCGTGGTTATGGGTCCCCGCCTCCGCGGGGACGACACCTGATAGGCCAGTGCTCTAAACCGACAAATCCGCCGCCAGCTTGCGGTCTCGCAACTCGCGCTTCAGCACCTTGCCGATGGCGCTGCGCGGCAACACATCGACCAGCACGACATCGTTGAGTCGCTGGAACTTGCCGACACGCTCATTCGTCCAAGCCTTCAGTCCCGGCGCATCGACCGAGGCACCCGCCTTCATCACCACGAAGGCGACCGGTGTCTCACCCCACTCTTCCGAGGGCATGGCCACAACAGCGGCTTCGAGCACGTCGTCGTGTTTCGTCAGCACGGCTTCGAGATCGCTCGGATAGATGTTGAAACCGCCGGAAATGATCATGTCCTTCTTGCGGTCCATCAGCTGCAGAAAGCCGTCTTCGTCAAAGCGCCCGACATCGCCGGTGCGGACATAGCGCTTTCCGGAAGCGTCGTGCCAGAACGTCTCGGCGGTCTTGCCGGGCTGGTTGAGATAGCCCTGCATGATGACGGGCGAATGCCCGACCACTTCGCCAATTTCGCCTTGGGCAACGAAATTGCCGTCCTCGTCAATCAGGCGGATCTCATGATCTGGCGCTGGCTGGCCGACGGTGTGCAACTTGGTCGGATGTTCATGCGCCAGCAGCACGCAGGTGCCCCCGCCTTCGGTCATGCCGTAATACTCGGTTAGTCCACCAGGCCATCGCTTGAGCACGTCGGTCTTCAGCGCTGCCCCGAACGGCGCCGAGGTCGAGAATTTCATCACGAAGGACTTCAGATCGAAACTGTCGAAATCCGGCACCGCCATAATGCGGCGATACTGCACCGGCACCAGCATCGCATGGGTCGCCCGATGTCTGGCGCTGAGTTCAAGGAAGCCGCGCGCATCAAACTTCTTCATCAGCACCAGGGTGCCGCCACCGGCGAGTGTCGGATTGAAACAGACCAGCGTGGTGTTGGAATAGAGCGGCGTCGACAGCACGGTGACCGCATCCGGCCCGTAGCCGAGCGGATCGAGCTGGCCATATTGCCGCCAGCGCATCCAGCAGGTGTGGATGATGCCTTTCGGCGTACCGGTCGTGCCCGAGGAATAGATGATATTGAAGACCCATTCCGGATCGATCGTCACTGGCGCTGGCGTCGCACCTTCCGGCGCGAGCCATTGCGCGAACGGTTTTCCAGCCTTGCCGCCGTCAAGCGCAATGCGCTGGACCGACGGATCGATCGCAGCATCCGCAAAGGAGGCCGCCGTCGAGTCATCCATGAACAGGATTTTTGCCGCAGCATCTTTCACCATTGCGGCGAAATCCGCGGGTGTCGATGACGGCGCCAGCGGCGCCACCGCCACACCGACGCGCAGTGCACCGAGGAAGACCGCAGCATATTCGATGGAGGAGAGTGCACAGATCGAGATCGCATCGCGCGGCTTGAGGCCACTGGCTTGCAATGACGCGGCGATACGGTCGATCAGTGCGTCGAACGCGGCGTAGTCGATCTGGCGATCAGCGTCGATCACGGCGATCTTGGTCGGCTTGGATGCGGCGGTGTTACGGACCAGTGCATCGAGGGTGATGAAGTCGGGCATGTTGTTTCTCCCAGTCTTTTTTGTTCTTTATCAACTATCCACGTCATTGCGAGAAGCGGAGCGACGAAGCAATCCAGAAAGCGACAAGGAAAGACTGGATTGCTTCGTCGCCAAGAGGCTCCTCGCAATGACGGCTGAGGGTAAGGCGGCTACCGATCCAGCTTTTCGCCGTTCAGCCACTTCTGGCCGCTGGCATAAAGCGCCTCCACCGCGTCGCCGCGCAGCCCGGGCATGTCTGGCTTGATCTGATAACCGATCTGGCTCTGCAGATAAGCGAGATGGCGATAGCCCTCGGGGAAGCTCGCGAGCAGATCCGTATCGAGCTTCAGCGGCGCACCGGGTACGACGGGATCCATGCGGTCCTTTTCATAAATCGGCTGGCGCAGCACCATGCCCCATTTGCCGTCACGCTTTTCGAGGAAATCATAGAAGCGTCCGGTCAGCATCACGTCGACATTGACGCCGTGCACCAGCGCGCGCTGGGCAATGGTCATCTTGGTCTGCGAAATTGCGCGGTTGCCAGCGAGATCGATCGATTGCGCGCCGAGGAAATGCATGATCGAGACGCCCTTGGCCCAGCCAGCCTTGCTCATGGCGATGAACTCGTCGGCCGTGCCCTGGGTCCAGGTGGCCACCATACGGCCATCGTCAAACCAGACAGTGCGAAAGCGATCCCAGTCGCCGGCATCGCGCCAGACTACCCAGTTTTCAATCAGATCGCGGATGGCAAGGCGGTCGATAATCTCTATATCCATGGAATATCCAATATGCGGGGCAGGCGCCGATGCGCGCGTGTTCCGTAATCATATCCGATCAGGCTTCCGCGAAAAGAGCGTTCATGACAAAGCAGACATCCTCCATGCCCGCGCCGGTTGCGCCGCGTCATCCGCATTCCTTCACGACCCACGGCATCACTGTGACCGATGACTATGCCTGGCTGAAGGATGCCAAATGGCAGGAGGTGTTGCGCGATCCCAGCGTGCTGGAGCCGGAGATCCGCACCTATCTGGAGGCCGAGAACGCCTATACCGAGAGCCTGCTCGGCGGCACGGCGGCGCTGCAGACCAAGTTGGTTGCGGAAATGCGCGGCCGCACCAAGGAAGACGATTCCAGCGTCCCGTCGCCGGATGGCCCTTATGCTTATTTGCGGAAATTCCGCGAGGGCGGCCAGCATGAATTATTCGGCCGCATGCCGCGGGATGGCGGCGAGGCCACCATCATTCTCGATGGCGACAGGCTTGCCGCCGACCACAAATATTTCAAGTTCGGCGGCGCCCGCCATTCACCCGATCATGCGCTGGAAGCCTGGAGTGCCGACGTCAAGGGCTCGGAATATTTCACCATTCGCGTGCGTGACTGGGCCACCGGCAGTGATCTCGACGACGTGGTCGAGGAGACCGATGGCGGCGTGGTGTGGACGCTCGATTGCAAGTCCTTCTTCTATGTGAAGCTCGACGACAATCATCGTCCGATGCAGGTCTGGCTGCACAAGCTCGGCACCAAACAGGCCGACGACAGGCTGATCTTCGAGGAGCAGGATTCCGGCTGGTTCACCCACATCCATGAAAGCGCCAGCGGCCGCTTCTGCGTCATCGCGGGCGGCGATCATGAGACCTCCGAACAGCAACTGATTGATCTCGCAGCACCGGACATGCCCCCCCGCCTCGTGGCGAAGCGCGAAGAGGGCGTGCAATATTCGCTGGCCGATCGCGGCGACGAGCTGTTCATCCTGACCAATGCCGACGGCGCCATCGACTTCAAAATCGTGACGGCGCCGCTGACATCGCCCGCGCGCGCCAAATGGAAAGATCTAATCCCGTATCGCGAGGGCATCTATGTCCTCGACATGGATCTCACTGCCGGCCATCTCGTCCGTCTGGAGCGCGCCAATGCGCTGCCGTCGATTGTGATTCGCGATCTCACCACCAAAGACGAACACGCCATCGCCTTCGACGAAGCCGCCTATTCGCTCGACACCATGGGCGGCTACGAATTCGATACGACCACGCTTCGCTTCGCCTATTCCTCGATGACGACGCCGTCGGAAGTCTATGACTACGACATGGCAACGCGCGAACGCACCTTGCGGAAGCGTCAGGAAATCCCGTCCGGCCACAACCCCGCTGACTACGTCACCACGCGCATCATGGCCAAGGCACATGACGGCGCCGAAGTCCCGGTGTCGATCCTACATCGCAAGGACCTGGCACGGGACGGCAAGGCTCCGCTGCTGCTCTATGGCTATGGTTCCTACGGCATGGCGATGCCGGCGTCGTTCTCCGCCAACCGGCTGTCGCTGGTCGATCGCGGCTTCGTCTATGCCGTCGCGCATATCCGCGGCGGCGCCGACAAGGGCTGGGGCTGGTATCTCGACGGCAAGCGCGACAAGAAGACGAATTCATTCGATGATTTCGCCGCGAGTGCCCGGGCGCTGATCGCCGCGAAATATACCTCGGAGAAAAACATCGTCGGCCACGGCGGCAGCGCCGGCGGCATGTTGATGGGTGCGGTCGCCAACCGCTCCGGTGAGTTGTTCTCCGGGATCGTCGCCGAAGTGCCATTCGTCGATGTGCTCAACACCATGCTCGACGACACGCTGCCGCTGACCCCGCCGGAATGGCCGGAATGGGGCAATCCGATCGAAAGCCCGGAGGATTTCAAGACGATCCTGTCCTACTCGCCTTACGATCAGGTCGCGGCGAAAGACTATCCGAAGATCCTCGCGATGGGCGGCCTCACCGATCCGCGCGTCACCTATTGGGAACCGGCGAAATGGATCGCACGGTTGCGCGCGACGATGACGGGTGGAGGCCCGGTGCTGCTGCGGACGAATATGGGCGCCGGTCACGGCGGCGCGTCCGGACGATTCAACCGGCTGGATGAGATCGCGATCGTCTATGCGTTTGCACTGTGGTCGGTGGGGATAGCGGAGAGCACATAGCGGGACGCTCGTGCCCTCGCCCCGCTTGCGGGGAGAGGGTGGCTTCGCGAAGCGAAGACGGGTGAGGGGGAGACAGCGAGAGAAACACTGATTCCCCCTCACCCGATCATCACATGCTTCGCATGTAATGATCGACCTCTCCCCGCAAGCGGGGCGAGGTCAGGAAGAACCTACTCCGCCGGCCGATTGGCCTCGATCAGCGCGCCGGCGCCTTTGTCGAGCAGCTCCAGCCCGACGGCCCGCCCCAGTTCGCGCGGACGATCCGCCGGCCCGATGCGCGTTACCTCAATGAACTGCCCGCCGGCTTCATCCAGAACCGATGCGGTCAGCGACATCTCGTGCCCCGAGATCACCGAATAACCGGCGATCGGCGAATTGCAGTGGCCGTTCAGCACCCAAAGCACCTCGCGCTCGGCATCGCAGGACAGATGCGCCGCAGGGTCGTCGATCAACGACAGATGACGCCGCGAGGCCCAATCATGCGCCGCGCATTCGACTGCCACGATGCCCTGCCCCACGGCCGGCAACATCTCCTGCGGCGTGAAATCACGTGCGATGCGGCACGCCAATCCAACGCGCTCGAGACCCGAGCGCGCCATGATCAGCGCGTCGGCGGGGCCGACCTCGTCACCATCAGGCAGCCGCTGCATCTCGCCATTGTCGAGTTTGCGCACGCGCGTATCGGCAGCACCGCGGAAGTGGATCACCTCGATTTCGGGAAATAGCCGCCGAATATAGGCCGCGCGGCGCACGGCGTTGGTGCCGATTTTGAAGCCTTTGCCATGCGTGCGCTTGAGATGGTCGAGGCTGACGCCTTCGCGCAGCACCAGCGCATCGGTCGGCGGATCGCGCACCAGCGTGGCGCCGATCACGAGACCCGGCGTGTCTTCATTGCCGGGCATGTCCTTCAGCGAATGCATCGCCGCATGCAGCGTACCCTTGAGCACGGCCGCGCGAATTTCGCCGACGAAAGCGCCGCCCTTGCCGCCATGCTTCAGGAGATTGCTGGTCTGGTCACGGTCGCCGACCGGCTCGAATTTCACGATCTCGACGGCCAGTTCCGGCGCGACAACCGCAAGCCGGCGCGCGATCTCTTCGGTCTGGGCCAGCGCCATGGTGCTTTTGCGCGTGCCGATGCGCATCGATTCAGTCACTCAGGCAAGCTCCATCCGGCGGTCCCGCACAGGGATGGCGGGCATTCGCGCGGACAATAAAGCCAGCGCGCGCCGGAAACAATGCGCGCGCGGGCTTTACGGGGACGCCCTTACGTGCTTGCCGCCTCGGCCGTTGCGACCGGCTTCGGCACCACCAGATTGACCAGCATTGCGACCACGATATTCGCGACGAGGGCAATCAGCCCGACATAGACCGTCGCCTGGAAGCTGCCGATCGACAGCATGTGCAGCGGCTTGAGGCCGTCCGTCCAGGCCAGATATGTGCCGCCAAACAGGCCGACTACCCATCCGGTCAGCAATGCCGGCGCGGTGAACCAGCGGGTGAACAGGCCGAAGATCAAGGCCGGCAACGTCTGCAGGATCCACAGGCCTCCGAGAAGCTGCAGGTCGAGCGCGAACTGCGTCGGCAGATAGATGATCACCAGCAGCGCGCCGACCTTCACCACCAGCGACGCGATCTTGGCAACGGCTGCTTCGCCCGCTGAATCGACCTGCGGATTGACATAGGCCTTCCAGAAATTGCGGGTGAAGAGATTGGCCGCACCAATGCTCATCACGGCCGCAGGGACCAGCGCGCCGATGGCAATCGCCGCAAAAGCGAAGCCTGCGAACCAGCTCGGAAACAGCGTCTGGAACAGCGCCGGTACCACGTCATTATTGCTGGCGAGCTTCAACTTGGCGGCGTGGCCCATATAGCCGAGCAGCGCCAGCAGGCCGAGCATCAGTGTATAGGCCGGTAACAGTACGGCGTTCTTGCGGATGGTCGTGGCGCTCTTGCTGGCGAAAATGCCCGTGAGAGTATGCGGATACATGAAGGCTGCGAGCGCCGAACCGAGTGCCAGCGTGGCATAGGCGACATACTGGCTGGGCTGCAGCAGGATGCTGCCCGAGCCCTTGGCCTTGAATGCCTGATCGGCGGCGTCGAACACTGCGGCATAGCCGCCGAGCTTGCCGGGGATCACTGACACTGCCGCGATGACGGCGATATAGATCATGATATCCTTGACGAAGGCGATCAGCGCCGGGGCACGCAGGCCCGACGAGTAGGTGTAGAGCGCCAGCACGACAAAGGCCGCGATCAGCGGAAGTTCGCCTTCGAAACCAAGCGCCTTCACAGCCGTGGCCATACCGATCAGCTGCAGCGCGATATAGGGCATGGTGGCGACGACACCGGTGATGGCGACTGCTGCTTCCAGCATGCGTGAACCATAGCGGCCATGCACAACGTCGGCGGCAGTGACATGACCGTTGTCCTTGGCGACCTGCCACAGCCTCGGCATCACCATGAACACGATGGGATAGACCAGGATCGTGTAAGGCAGCGCGAAGAAGCCGTAAGCACCGACCGAATAGACCAGTGCCGGCACGGCGATCACCGTATAGGCGGTATAGAAATCGCCGCCGACCAGAAACCAGGTGATCCAGGTGCCGAACTGGCGGCCACCAAGGCCCCATTCGTCGAGACTGGCCAGCGTTTTCGGGCGGCGCCACTTCGAGGCGACGAAGCCCATCACGGTGACGAGCGCGAAGAAGAACAGAAAGACCGCAACGGCGGGAATATCGAGCTCAGTCTTCATTGGCGTAAGTCCGGTAAGCGAGCCAGGTCAGAAAGGCGGTCATCGGCACCCAGGCGAGCTGGTACCAGTAGAAGAACGGAAAGCCGAACAGCACCGGATCATGAAAATTGTAGAACGGGACCCAGAGCAGGCCGACGAAGGGGATCAGCAGAAGCCATAAGAAATGGCGGGCCATGGCGGGGCTCCTCTCGACAGGCGGGCAGCGCCGGATGCCACGATTATTTTACGGCGCAGAATTTTGCGCTGTGTAGGTGCGACATTCTGTCATGTAAACACGATGCTGCCGCAGGGCTGCCATTCGCGGAGTGGACGCGGAGCAACGACAAACACCCACACATCGCACCCGGCTTGCGGGACAATGTGTGGGTGTTGAAAGTGAGGTGCCTTGAAGTGGCTCAGCGGCCGCCGAACGTCGTATCGCCGAACAGCGCCTTTTGCGTCGATGGCTGCGAGCGCCAGTATTGCGGCGGCGCCTGTACCTGGCCGCCGAGATGCGCCGCCGCGTGCCACGGCCAGCGCGGGTCGTAGAGAATGCCACGTGCGATGGCGACCAGATCGGCCTTGCCGGAGGCCACGATGTCTTCAGCCTGCTGCGCTTCGGTGATCAACCCCACCGCAATCGTCGGCAGTCCCGTCGCCGCTTTCACGGCTTCGGCGAACGGCACCTGATAACCCGGCCCGAGCGCGATCTTCTGCTGCGGCGAGACACCACCGGACGACACGTCCATCCAGTCGACACCGCGCTTCTTCAACTCATTGGCGAAGACGATGGTCTGCTCGACATCCCAACCGCCCTCGACCCAGTCCGACGCCGAGACCCGGACGCCAACCGGGTTGTGGGCCGGAAACGCTGCGCGCACAGCGTCGAATACTTCGAGCGGAAAGCGCATGCGATTTTCCAGCGAACCACCATAATTGTCCGTGCGCTGGTTGGAGATCGGCGACAGGAATTCGTGCAGCAGATAGCCGTGCGCCGCGTGGATCTCGAGCGCATCGATGCCGAGCCGCTCGGCGCGTTTCGCCGTGGCCACGAAGGCATCGCGGATGCGCTTGAGGCCGGCAACGTCGATCTCCTGCGGCGCCAGTTCGCCGGGTTTCTGCGGAATGGCCGAGGGCGCCTGGGCGACCCAGCCGCCTTTGTCGAGCGGGACCTGCTGGCCGCCATCCCATGGGGCGTGGCTCGACGCCTTACGGCCTGCGTGAGCGATCTGCATGCCAACGGCAATGTTCGAATGCTTGCGGATTGCCGCCAGCACCGGCTTCAACGCGGCTTCGGTCGCGTCATTATAGAGGCCGAGATCGCCGGGTGTGATGCGGCCGATGGCTTCCACGGCGGTCGCTTCGATCACCAGCATTGCGGCGCCCGACAGGGCCATATTGCCGAGATGGATCATGTGCCAGTCGGTCGCCCGGCCATCTTCGGCAGAATACTGGCACATCGGCGCAATGACGATGCGGTTTGGCAGCGTGAGGTCGCGCAGCTTGAAGGGAGAGAACAGGGCGCTCATGAAGGTTCCAGGATGGGAGGACCGAATTGCCATGCGCGGGCGCGCAAGCTTGCCATGCCCACATTGGAATTTGGATGAGAAAGCACAAGATGGCATGCCAAAAGCGACCTCAGCATTGTGCAAGGAGGGCAGCTTTCGACAAATCATTCTCGGAGGAGAGGCCCGTTTCCTGGAGAAAGGCGAGCCTGGAAAGCAAAAGGCGCCCCGGTTACCCGGCGCGCCTCTCTATCTCGTTCATTCAGCGCCGTAGCGCTTATGACTTAGTACGGGCAGACCACCCGGCCCCAGCGACGGCTGAAATAGCAGCCCGGCGCCACGAAGCGCGGTCCACCGTAGAAGCCATAGCCACGACCATAGCCACGACCGCCGCCACGATAGAAGCCGCCACCGCGTCCACGGCCCCAACCGCCGCCGCCACGACCGCGACCACCGCCACGGGCTTCCGCCGAGGTGCTGCTCGTGGTGAGCAACACCGTGGATGCGCCGATCAGACCAACGCAGTAGACAGACACAAGCGCCATCGCTGCCAGGCAGCGGGTCACGATATTATGGCGCGTCGTTTTGGTTTGAGCCATTCTTAGGAACTCCCATTCTGCAGAAGCACGGCTTTAGAATGCTTCCGGCCTCGAATCGTTCAGTGAGCAATTCTTGATTCACACAGGTGCTGAAACCAGAATAGTAATATGGCCATCACAAGGCGTGCACGCACGAACAACTTTACAATAGGGTCAAGCTCGAACGGCGGTCAAGTTGCCGGCAACGCTGTCACTACGAACGAATGCGCACCTTCACGCGTCACCTCGCTTTTGACCTCCTGCGTTCATCTTCTCTTCATATTGCCTCGCACTATGCTGATCGCTGCACCTCGCAACTGCGAATATGCGGTCAGCCCCACCCGCCGCGTCTGCGTTAGCAGCTCGATCCCATCATTCGTCCCTTCCCGCGAATTGTCAGAAGCTGATTCATGCCCAAACCCAGCTATATCCTCGGTCTCAACACCTACGATCACGACGTCAGCGCCTGCCTGCTGCGCAACGGCGCGCTGGCCTATGCGATCGAGAAGGAGCGGATTACCCGCGAGAAACACGCGACGGGGTTCTACAAGGAAGTGATCGACTACGTCCTCGACGCCGAAGGCATCACGCTGGACGACGTCGAGCTGGTTGTGAGCAATTGCTACATCCTGCCGGTTCCGGAGATGGAAGACCGCCTGATCTATCAGGACATGCCGGGCTTCCTGCCCGAATATGAACGGCAGGACGCCAGCGTCCATCCGCTGTTTCGGGCGCGCACCGGCAAGGTCAAAACGATCTCGCATCATCTGGCGCACGCCTATAGCGCGTTTGCCGTCTGCCCCTTCGAGGAGGGAGCAATCATGATTGTCGACGGCGTCGGCAGCTATCGCTCCGACGTCATGGAGGCCTATCCGGACAGCGAGCCGGGTTCAAAGCTCGCCCGGGAATCCGAGAGCTATTACACGTTCAAAGGCACGCAGCTCGATTGTCTGAAGAAAGTCTGGATGGAGCCGGACCGCGGCTTCCTCAGCGACGAATTCTACAACATGCCGGGCCTTGGGGCGCTCTACAGCAGGGCTTCAACCTATGTGTTCGGCGACTGGAACAAATGCGGTGAACTGATGGGGCTCGCGCCCTATGGCCGCCGCGACCAGGTCAAGCCGCTGATGGACATCACCGACAACGTGCTCAGCGTGCCGCGCTGGACCCCCGAATATAACCAGCCCTATATCGCCGACAGCGACGGCAAGTGGGACACCCATCCGTCCATGCGGCACTGGGAGGATCTCGCCTGGCGCGTGCAGGACGACACCGAGAAGGTGTTGCTCGCCCGCGCGCGCTGGCTGCGCGAAACGACCGGCGCAAAGAACCTCTGCATCGCCGGCGGCGTCGCGCTAAACTGCGTCGCCAATGGCCGCATCGCCCGCGAAGCCGGCTTCGAGAATGTCTGGATCCAGCCCGCCGCCGGCGACAACGGCATCGCGATCGGCTGCGCCTATTACGGCCTGCTGGAGGTACAGAAGCAGCCGCGCTCTTATGTAATGACCCACTCTTACACCGGCCGTGCCTATACAGATCGCGACGTCGAGGCAGCGACCCAGCGCACGCTGGTCAAGGCGCAGACCAGTGCGGTAAGCAGCGACAATATCTGCCGCGATACGGCCAGGCTACTCGCCGACCAGAAAGTGATCGGCTGGTTTCAGGGTCGCTCGGAATATGGCCCACGCGCGCTCGGCAATCGCAGCATCATCGCCGATCCGCGCCGGCCGGAGATGAAGGATATCCTCAACTCACGCGTGAAGCACCGTCAGCCGTTCCGTCCGTTCGCGCCGATTGTGCTCGCCGAGCGCGCCAGAGAGATTTTCGAAGGCGATCAGGATTCGCCGTTTATGCTGATCGCCGCCCCGGTGCGCCCCGAATGGCGCGAGAAGATTCCAGCCATCGTGCACATCGATGGAACGGCGCGCATCCAGACTGTCACGGAGGATACCAATCCGGTGCTCTATCGGCTGCTGAAGGAATTCGATGCGCTCACCGGCGTGCCGGTATTGCTCAATACCTCGTTCAACGTGAAGGGCGAGCCGATCGTCGAGACCCCGCGCGATGCCATGGCGTGTTTCATCAATACCGGCATCGATCACCTGATCCTGCACGATACGCTGGTGTCGAAGACATCGGCGCATCGTTTCGTCGCCCCGCTGGTGCGCACCTATATGGACATCGCGGGGCTGGTGTCGGCGAGTACGAGATAGAACGCTCGACCTCCGCAGGGCGGGCAAAAGCGCAGCGTGCCCGCCACCATCATCGAAAGCGCTGCGGTGGGCACGGCGCAAGAGCGCCTTTGCCCACCCTACAAGCCATGATCAGGCCGCCCGCACCGCGTTCAGGAACTTGCTGACTTCATCCTTCAGTCGCGTGCTGTCCGAGGACAGTGATTGCGCCGCAGCGAGAACCTGAGTCGAGGCAGATCCAGTCTCCGTTGCACCACGCTGCACATCAACGATGTTCGACGAGACCTGCATCGTGCCCTGCGCCGCCTGCTGGACATTACGCGAAATCTCCTGCGTCGCCGCGCCCTGCTCTTCCACCGCCGATGCGATGGTCGAGGCAATCTCGGACATCCGGCCGATAGTGTCTCCGATCTCCTTGATAGCGCCGACCGATTCCTGCGTCGCCGCCTGGATACCGGAAATCTGCGTGGAGATCTCGCCAGTCGCCTTGGCAGTTTGCTCAGCGAGGGCCTTCACTTCGGAGGCGACGACGGCGAAGCCGCGACCGGCTTCGCCGGCACGCGCCGCTTCGATGGTGGCGTTGAGCGCCAGCAAGTTCGTCTGGCCTGCGATGTTGTTGATCAGCTCGACCACATCGCCGATCCGCGACGCAGCGCTGGCGAGCTCGCCGACGCGATCATTGGTCTTGCGTGCCTGATCGACCGCCTGCCCTGCGATCGCAGCCGACTCCTGCACCTGTCGGCTGATCTCGTTGACCGACGAGGCCATTTCCTCGGTTGCCGATGCCACTGACTGCACATTGGCCGATGCCTCTTCGGAGGCTGCAGCAACCGTCGTGGTCAATTCCTGCGAGCGCTCCGCCGTGGCGGTCAGCGTACCTGCCGAGGCTTCCAGTTCGGTCGATGCCGACGACACCGTCTCGACGATCTCACCGATCATCGATTCGAAGTTGCGGGTGATGCTATCGACGCGGCGACCGCGCTCGATCTTGGCTTCTGCATCGGCCGCTGCGGCTTCATCCGCCGCGCGCTTGTCGATCAGCGCCTGTTTGAATACCTGAAGCGAATCCGCCATCGTACCGATTTCGGTTTTCTCGCCCTGATGCGGAACATTTGCTGTCAGATCTCCTGTGCCAAGCGCCTGCATCGGCAGCACGATCGACGTAATGCCGGCGGAGACATCGCGCACCAGCAAGATAGCCGCACCGATGCCGACAACAATCGCAAACAAGAGCGAACCGATCACCATCTTGATGGCGACCCCAAAGCTGTCCGTCGCCAGTTCTCCGGCTGTCAAAGCTCCCTTGTTGTTGAGCTCGACATCCTTCTGCAGGGCTTCGTCCGCTTTGAAGCCAATCTGGTTGACTTTCACGTTCATATCTCGCGCTTCATCACGAGCGTTCTTGCGCGACAACGCAAGAACCGGCTGCAACGCCGCGATGTATTCGCTCCAGAGCTTGCTGAATTCGCTATACATCGCGCGCTCCTCGGGCGACGAAATCATCGGCTCATAGCTCTTGCGCGCCTTGTCGAGCATCTCGGCGTAACGCACCAGCGTGTCGTCCTGGACCTTCGTATCTGCGGCATCGGTCGCAAGCAGATGTCCACGAACCACCGAACGATAGCTGATCGTTGCAGCGCGGACTTCACCCAGAGCGCGCACGCTCGGCAGCCAGCTCGTGACGATGTCGGATGTCGCTCCGTTGATGGTGTACATCTGCTTGATGGCCAGCGCGCCCATTGCAGACATGGCAAGCAGCAGGAACGAGACGACAAGAGTGATCTTGGTGCGGATGGACAGGCTGGCAAACATAGGTGATGGTCCCTCGGTTTTTGACCGTTGGCGCGCAACTGCACGAATGGCATTTTCTGGGTTTGAAGACGCGGCATGCATTGGAGCTGCCGGCCGAGCGTCGATAGCTTTCAACGATCTCGTGATCGAGATTGTCCGGATAAAGTTAAGGAGCGGTGCATCATGACTGCTTCTTGTGCATGACTTCTCGAATGAGTGTGGCGCACACGCATAACAACACTATCGCGTAGGAAAGCCGACGCTCACGCGCCGGCTTTCCTACGCTGTACACTTGTGTTCAAGCCCGTCAGGCAGCGCGCACCGAGTTCAGAAACTTGCCCACTTCGTTCTTGAGACGTGTGCTGTCCGATGACAGCGACCGTGCGGCCGAAAGCACTTGCGACGACGCAGAGCCGGTCTCGGACGCTCCACGCTGCACGTCGGTGATGTTCGACGAGACCTGCATGGTACCCTGTGCCGCCTGCTGGACGTTGTGCGAAATCTCCTGCGTCGCGGCACCCTGCTCTTCCACCGCCGATGCGATGGTCGAGGCAATCTCGGACATCCGGCCGATGGTGTCGCCGATTTCCTTGATGGCGCCGACCGATTCCTGCGTCGCCGCCTGGATACCGGAAATCTGCGTCGAGATCTCGCCGGTCGCCTTGGCGGTCTGCTCGGCCAATGCCTTTACTTCGGAAGCCACGACCGCGAAGCCCCGGCCCGCTTCACCGGCACGCGCCGCCTCGATGGTTGCGTTGAGCGCCAGCAGGTTTGTCTGGCCGGCGATATTGTTGATGAGCTCGACGACGTCCCCGATGCGCGATGCAGCGCTGGCGAGTTCGCTGACGCGATCGTTGGTACGCCGCGCTTGGTCGACCGCCTGATTGGCGATGCTCGCCGACTCCTGCACCTGTCGGCTGATCTCGTTGACCGACGAGGCCATTTCTTCAGTGGCCGACGCCACCGACTGGACGTTGGTGGAGGCTTCTTCGGACGCTGCCGCCACTGTAGTGGCTAGGTCCTGGGAACGTTCGGCAGTCGCGGTCAGCGTGCTTGCGGAGGCCTCGAGTTCGGTCGATGCCGACGATACGGTTTCCACGATTTCGCCGATCATCGATTCGAATTCGCGGGTGATGTTGTCAACGCGGCGACCGCGTTCGATCTTGGCTTCGGCGTCGGCAGAGGCAGCTTCATCTGCCGCGCGCTTGTCGATCAGCGCCTGCTTGAACACCTGAAGCGTGTCGGCCATCGCGCCGATCTCGGTCTTCTCGCCCTGATGCGCCACATGCGCCGTGAGATCGCCAGCGCTCAGCGCCTGCATCGGCTGCACGATCGAAGCGATACCCGACGACACGTCCTTGACCAGATAAATGCCGACACCGATGCCGATGACCGCGGTCGCCGCAATGATCACGATTACCGTCATCAGCGCCGAACCATAGCTCTCATCGGCCTTCTGTCCCGATGCTGCCGCACCCTTGTCGTTGAATTCGATGGCCTTGCGCAGGGCAAAATCGGCTTTGGATCCCAGCGGATTGATCACATTCAGATTGAGCTCATGGGCTTCCTGACTGCCTTTGCCAAGATTCTTGCGATCGAGGACAAAGATTTCCTGGCTGCGTGATACGTAGTTGTCCCACTCCTTGCTCCAGTCGTTGAAGATTGCGCGCTCTTCAGGGCTCGATACCAACTTGTCATAGGCAGTCCGCTCATCGGCGGCCCGCTTGACGATGGTGTCGATACCAGCCTCGGTCTTCTGCATCTGGTCAGCATTGGCTGCGAGGATGTGTGCGCGCACTAGATTGCGGTAATCGATGGTCGTCGCCCGCAGCCCGCCGAGCACACGGACGCTTGGAAGCCAGTTCTTCTGGATGTCCGACGCATTGGCGTTAATCGTCTGCATCTTGCTGACAGCAAGCGCCCCCATCCCAGTCATTGCGATTAACAGAAAAGCGATAACGATGGTGATCTTGGCTTTGATAGAGATGTTCGAGAGCATGGCTGGACGTCCTGTTATCGCTCGATAGAATGATCAGTTCTGGTCCCGCACGGCCTAGGCCGCGCGAACAGAGTTGAGGAACCGCGCGACTTCGACCTTTAGCCGCGCGCCGTCCGACGACAGCGACTGTGCTGCCGAAAGAACCTGCGACGAGGCCGATCCGGTCTCGCTGGCGCCGCGCTGCACATCCGTAATGTTGGACGAGACCTGCTGGGTGCCATGCGCGGCTTGCTGCACGTTGCGGGAAATCTCCTGGGTGGCGGCACCCTGCTCTTCGACGGCCGAAGCAATCGTGGACGAAATTTCCGACATCCGGCCGATGGTGACGCCGATCTCGCGGATGGCACTGACCGATTCGTCTGTTGCGGACTGGATGCTGCCGATCTGCGTGCTGATCTCGCCGGTCGCCTTGGCGGTCTGTTCCGCGAGCGTCTTCACCTCGGCCGCCACCACGGCGAAGCCACGGCCCGCCTCACCTGCGCGGGCGGCTTCGATGGTCGCATTGAGCGCCAGAAGGTTGGTCTGCCCCGCGATGCTATTGATCAGCTCGACCACGTCGCCGATACGGCTGGCCGCCTTGGATAGCTCGCCGACACGGTCGTTGGTCTTCTGGGCCTGCTGCACGGCCTCGCTGGCAATGCGCGCAGATTCCTGAACCTGGCGGCTGATCTCGTTCACCGATGACGCCATTTCCTCGGTCGCCGATGCCACGGATTGTACGTTCGTCGAGGCCTCTTCCGAAGCGGCTGCCACCATGGTGGTCAAATGCTGCGAACGCTCGGCAGACGACGTCAGCGTGCCCGCCGACGCTTCGAGTTCGGTCGATGCAGACGACACTGTTTCGACGATCTCGCCGACCGCACTCTCAAAATTGTTCGCCAGCGTGATCATCTCGCGCTTGCGCTGCTCGGCGGCGATCTGCTCCTGCTGCTTTTGAGCGTCGGCTTCGGCGCGGGCGCGCTCCTGTGCCTTGACCTTGAACTTCTCCACGGCGCCAGCGACGTCGCCGATCTCGTCCTTGCGGCCCAAGCCCGGCAACACCACGCCGAAATTGCCCTCGGCGAGTTCTTCCATCGAACGGCTCAGCGCGCGCATCGGACGCCCGATGGTGAACACCGAGAACACACAGGTCCCGATCAGCATCAGGGCGACCACACCACCGAGAATTAGCGAGTCTCGCTCGGTCGCAGCGGCCTCGTTCGCCGCAGCGTTCGTCTGCTGCTCGACCTTCTCCTTAGCCAGATTGACGATCGTATCGGCCAGCTTGTCGAGTTCTGCACTCATGGGTAGCAGCACGTCGGTGCGGAGCTTCACGATCTCCGCACCCAGTGCGGTGATGCGCGCGGAGGCATCCGCAGACAATTCGCCAGCTTCGTTGCGCGTCGCCTGCAGATTCAAGATATCTGTGCGAATTACGCCGATCTTGTCGCCGCCCTTACCGAGGGTCGTCATCATGTCGAGGAATTTGCCGATGCGCTCGCGCTCGTCCGGTGCGGTCGCAAGCTTGAGCATCTGAGCCGAAAATTTAAGGCCGGCGGTAGTACGCGCCGTGAAATAGTCGGCGGCCTTCTGGACATCGGCCACTTTCGTTGCCCCGAGAAAGTCACGCACGCCGATCTGCATCCCGCGAAACGAGGCCTTGGCCTCGGCAGCGTTCTGCGCAATGCCCTGATAGATGCCGGCCGTCTGATATGACTGGCGAACGCCTGCGCTTCCCATCGTCTGCATATAGATCATGACACCGAGGAGAATGATGCCGAGCCCGGACGCAATCGCGAGCTTCGTGCCGATACGCAGATTCTGGATGAAGGCCATGACAGTTCCTGGGAATGAAGCGGCAGAAAAATGAGTCGGGTCGTCCTTCGCCGGACGGAGTCCGGCGTCGCGTGAAATGGTCGAATGCTAAGCGGTTGTCATTTTTGGCGCAGCCCGGCGGCAATCCGACGGGCCCGCGAAGCTTGGCGTGAGCCGATCCTGAACGAGAAGCGTCATCGGCTCATATGAGCGGGCGATACGTTCGATGATCGATCAAATCACCTGCTCATGGGCAGGAACCTACCACCGCGCTTCTGACACAAACGTTAACGCGCCGATGATGCAATCACTCAAATTGAGCCGGTACCGCAATGGTCATCGAGTAATTCGGACTTTTCAGACAGCGATGGAGTTCGAGTTCAGGCATCAAAGGTTCTGAATTAACGATCTAAAATTGCAATCTCATCATGCAATGCCCTGCACGGGATATTTCGAGGCCCTGAATTCTCTCGGAGCATACAGCGGCTTGAGTGGCGGTGTGCGGAGAACGCACCGTTACTCAAGCCAGTGAATTGCGATGTTGGAGAACTCAGGCCGCGCGCACCGAGTTCAGGAAGCGGCTGACTTCATGCTTCAGACGGTTGCTATCCGACGAGAGCGACTGGGCTGCGGACAGCACCTGAGACGACGCGCCGCCGGTCTCGCTCGCGCCACGCTGCACATCGATGATGTTGGACGAGACCTGCATCGTGCCTTGCGCAGCCTGCTGCACGTTACGAGAAATCTCCTGCGTCGCCGCGCCCTGCTCTTCGACAGCCGAAGCGATCGTGGACGCGATCTCCGACATCTTGCCGATGGTCGTGCCGATCTCGCAGATCGCCGAGACCGAATCATCGGTCGCAGTCTGGATGCTCGCGATCTGCTGGCTGATCTCGCCGGTGGCCTTGGCGGTCTGCTCGGCGAGCGCCTTCACCTCGGACGCGACCACTGCGAAGCCGCGGCCGGCGTCTCCTGCACGCGCTGCCTCGATGGTGGCGTTGAGCGCCAACAGGTTGGTCTGCCCCGCAATGGTGTTGATCAGTTCGACCACCGCACCGATGCGGCCGGCAGCTTTCGACAACTCGCCGACGCGATCATTGGTCTTCTGCGCCTGGTCCACGGCCTCGTTGGCAATACGTGCGGATTCCTGGACCTGACGGCCGATCTCGGTGATGGACGACGCCATTTCCTCAGTGGCAGACGCCACCGATTGCACGTTGGTGGAGGCTTCTTCCGACGCCGTTGCGACGACCGTGGTGAGCTGCTGCGACCGATCCGCTGTCGACGTCAGCGTACTCGCCGAGGCTTCCAATTCGGTCGACGCGGACGACACCGCCTCGACTATTTCACCGACCGTACCTTCGAAATCGTCGGCGAGCCGGATCATATCCTGCTTGCGTTGCAAGGCCGCCGCCTGATCCTGCGCGATCCGTGCCTCGGCTTCCGCCTGGGCTTTCTCTTCCGCCTTGACCTTGAAGGTCTCGACAGCCTGCGCCATGTCGCCGACCTCGTCCTTGCGGCCGAGCCCCGGCAGCACCACGCCGAAATTGCCCTCGGCGAGCTGCTTCATGCCCGCCGTCAGACCCAACAGCGGCCCGATGATTCCGCGCGCGATCAGGAAGGCAATCAGCAGACCAGTGATGGTCGCCGCACCCGCCACGATCTGCTGCAGCGTGATCGTACCGGAAATGCGCTGCTCATTGGCTGTCGTCGCGCTCACGACCTCCTGCTGGATCGCGGCCTTGATGCCGTCGGTCTTGCGGATGGCGCTGACCACCATCGGCGTGATCGCGTTGTAATAGAGTTGATCCATCTTCAACAGGTTGTTGGACGCCTTATCGAACACGCTGGAGTAGCTGACCAGTCCCTTCTTGATCGACTCGAACAGCGCCGCAAGGCTTGGCGGCATGTCGAACTTTTCCATCTCGGCGATCTGTTGCTGCGCATTCTTCACGCTGTTCGCGAACAGCGTCACATTGTCCTGATCGCGGCCGGCAAAGAACCGCCAGTTCGCCATCTGGACCAGCAGGGTTTCGGATTGCAGCGTCGTCGCCCCTTGCGCAAATGGTGAGCTGCGGGTCGAGAGCACGAGCTTCTTCAGGTCCGTCTGAAGCTTTTCACCTTCGGCAAGCAGCGCCTTGCGGCCGTCGATCATCTCCTTGACGGTGTTGCCGAGATCGACTCGCTTGCTCTTCAAATCATTGATCGTCTTTTCGACCTCGCGATAGACCCCGCGACGCTCCTCCGAGCTCGCCTTGATCGTCTCTTCCAGCACACCACCGACCTGAGTCAGCAGCTTTTCGGCTTCAGCGAATGACGCCTCGTCCTGATCGAACGTGTAGCGCAGCATCGCGCGGCGAAGTGCCTGGAGTTCCGCCGAAATCTCCATCGAGCGCATCGCATTGGCGGACTGGGCATTCATCGCCGAGACGTCGTCGCGAATTTCCGTGAGTTTCCACACGGCGAAACCTGCCATGCCCAACCCGAACAAGACGAGCGCACCGAAGCCCCCATACAGCCTGCCACGGATGCGGAGATTGAATAGCGACATGCGACGTGCCCTTCTTGGGAGAACCACTGATAGCCGACCTTGCACGTCGCGAATCGCGCCCGCAACGCAAGAGGCAATCTCGAATCCGATCATCGTTAGGTTGCGAGAACTTCGGGTTAATTTCAGCCGCGCAAACGCTTTAAAGTGGAATGACTTTTTGTCGCGCGTGTCATCGTTTGACTCACCAAAACAAACAGCCCGGATGCGATGACGCATCCAGGCTGTTTGCTAGTTGTATCTTACTCGTCAGGCGAAAGCGCGTGATCGTGTGACGTTTTGTCCTATGCCGCGCGAACGGAGTCCAGAAACTTGCCGACTTCGCGCTTCAACCGCGCGCTTTCGCCGGACAGCGATTGCGCAGCGGACAAGACCTGCGACGACGCCGAACCTGTGTTACTCGCGCCGCGCTGCACGTCCAGAATGTTCGAGCTCACCTGCATTGTACCTTGCGCCGCCTGTTGAACGTTGCGCGAAATCTCCTGCGTCGCCGCGCCCTGCTGCTCGACGGCAGATGCGATGGTCGACGCGATCTCCGACATGCGGCCGATGGTGTCGCCGATTTCCTTGATGGCGCCGACCGACTCTTCGGTCGCGGCCTGGATGCCGGAGATCTGGTGACTGATGTCGCCGGTTGCCCTGGCCGTCTGTTCGGCGAGCGCCTTCACTTCCGATGCAACAACCGCGAAGCCGCGACCGGCATCGCCGGCGCGCGCCGCTTCAATGGTGGCATTGAGCGCCAGCAGATTGGTCTGGCCGGCAATCGTGTTGATCAGCTCGACAACATCGCCGATCCGCGCGGCGGCCTTGGCAAGCTCAGCCACGCGGTCATTGGTCTTGCGGGCCTGTGCCACCGCGGAGTTGGCGATATTGGCCGACTCCTGAACCTGACGGCTGATCTCGTTGACCGAGGACGACATCTCCTCGGTGGATGACGCCACCGCCTGCACATTGGTCGAGGCTTCGTCGGAGGCTGCGGCCACCATGGCGGTGAGCTGTCGGGATTGCTCGGCGGTCGCAGTCAGTCCGCCCGCCGATTCTTCGAGCTGGCTCGAGGCCGATGACACGTTCTCGACGATGCTGCCGACGGCGCCCTCGAAATCGTCCGCGAGACGGATCATGTCCCGGCGTCGCTGAATCGCTGCCTGCTGGTCCTGCGTCAGCTTGGCTTCGGCCTCGGCGCGTGCCTTCTCCTCGGCCCGTACCTTGAAGGTCTCGACTGCGCGTGCCATGTCGCCGACCTCGTCCTTGCGGGCGAGACCCGGCAACACCACGCTGAAATCCCCGTCGGCGAGCCGCTTCATGCCAGCCGTCAGGCCCGACAGAGGGCCAATAATGCCGCGCGCGATCAGGAAGGCAATCGCTAGACCGACCACAGTAGCGACGCCGGCCACGATCTGCTGCAGCATGCTAGTCGTCGACATGCGGTTGCTGGTTGCGGCGACGGTCTGCGACTGAACCTGCTGGATGTCGGATTTGATGGTCTCGACCTTCCCGATCGCTTTCACGACGGTCGGGCTGATCGACTTGTTGAAGATGCCGTCTGCCGTCTGCAGGCTGGCGGCAGCCTTCTCGAACTGGGCGGCGTAGCTCTTCAGGTTGCTGCGGATGGTGCCGAACAACGCGCTGAGCGTCGGCGGCATCTGCATCTTTTCCATTTCGCCGATCTGGTGCTCCGCGATGCGGACGTGATCCTTGAAAGATTCGATATGCTTCTCGTCGCGGCTGACGAAGAAGCGCCAATTCGCGATCTGCACCATCAGCGTGTCGGATTCGAGCTTGGTCGAACCCTGGCCATACATGGTGTTGCGCGTGCTGATCACCAGCTTACGCAGGCTGGATGACAGCTTGTCGCCGGCTTCCTGCAGCACTTCCCGGCCGGCGACCATCTGCTTGATGGCCTCGCCAAGCGCCTGGCGCTGCGCCTTCACGTCGGCAACGTCCTTCTCGATGGTTCGGTAGACGGCGCGGCGTTCCTCCGAACGACTGGTCTTGATCACCGTATCCAGGCTGGCGGTGACGCCGGCGAGACGCTTGTCGGCGTCCGCAAGCGCTGCTTCATCCTGATCGAATGAATAGCGCAACACGGCACCGCGGATCGCGTGCAGTTCGGAGGCGATCTCCGAGGCCCGGATCGTGTTGGCCGAAAGAATATTCAGGGAATCGACCTGCGTTCCAACCTCCGTCATCTGCCAGACGGCAAATCCCGAACTGGCGAGACCAAACAGAACCAACGCGCCGAAACCGCCATAGAGGCGACCGCGGATACGGAGATTGAACAGCGACATCATTGGCTTCCTAGGTAGGACTTGATCTGGCTTCGGCGACGGGCGCCGTCTTCGTTGCGGCTTCCCCCATCATGGGAGAAGCACGAATCTATGCGGCCCGGACGGAGTCCAGGAACTTGCCGACTTCGAGCTTGAGTCGCGCGCTTTCGCCGGACAGCGACTGCGCCGCCGACAGCACCTGCGTCGAAGCTGATCCGGTCGCGCTGGCACCGCGCTGTACATCGGTGATGTTCGACGTCACTTGCATCGTGCCCTGCGCGGCCTGCTGAACATTGCGCGAGATTTCCTGGGTTGCCGCGCCCTGCTGCTCGACAGCAGAGGCGATGGTCGAGGCGATCTCGGACATGCGGCCGATGGTGTCACCGATCTCCTTGATAGCGCCGACGGATTCCTGGGTCGCCGCCTGGATGCCATTGATCTGGTGGCTGATGTCGCCCGTCGCCTTGGCGGTCTGTTCGGCGAGCGCCTTCACCTCGGACGCAACCACCGCAAAGCCGCGGCCCGCATCGCCGGCGCGCGCCGCTTCGATGGTGGCGTTGAGCGCCAGCAGGTTGGTCTGGCCGGCAATGGTATTGATGAGCTCGACGACATCGCCGATCCGGGCCGCAGCCTTGGCCAGCTCCGCCACGCGGTCATTGGTCTTGCGCGCCTGCGCCACGGCGGAGTTGGCGATATTCGCAGATTCCTGGACCTGCCGGCTGATCTCGTTGACCGATGACGACATCTCTTCGGTCGATGACGCAACCGCCTGAACATTGGTGGATGCTTCGTCCGACGCAGCAACGACTGCAGCGGTCAGCTCCTTAGCCTGTTCAGCCGTTGCCGTCAGCGCGCCCGCGGACTCCTCGAGTCTATTCGACGCCGAGGAGACGTTGTCGACGATATTGCCGACGGCGCGTTCGAACGTCCCGGCGAGCTCGACCATTTCGCGCTTGCGCGACGCCGCGGCCAGATTGTCCTGATCGACGCGGGCCGCCGCCTCGTCGCGTGCCTTCTGTTCGGCATTGGCGCGAATGACCGTAACGGTCTTGGCGATATCGCCGATTTCGTCGCCACGCTTGGCGCCGGGGATGACGACATCGAGATCGCCGGCCGCCATCTTGCCCATGGCGCCATTCAAACGCGTCATCGGCCGTGCGACGCCGACGAAAGAGAACACCATGGTGCAGATCAGCACCAGCACGACCGCGAGGCCGAGCGCGAGATTGACCTGGCCGGATCGTGCCATTTCCTCGGCGGCCTGCGCCCGGGCCTCTCCAACCGCAGCCTTGGCCGACGAGACCGATTGCGCGACCAGTTGAGATGCTGCCGCAGCGGCGGGCGTGATTTTGGTGCGGACGATATCGGTCTTCTGGTCGTTACTGCCGATCGCTTCATCGGTGGCCGTCATGAACTTCTTCATGTCGGTGCCGAGCTGGATCAGGCCGCTCTGCACGAGCTCGCTGTCTTCGAAAACGCTGGCCTTGGCCAGCGCATCGGTGAGGATCTTGGCCTTGGTGATGATCTGGCCCTTCTGCGTGACTTCATTCATCGACGCATAACGCCATGCGGCTGCCTGCACAGCGTTGATGGCATTGTCCGCGATCTTGAGCTGTCCATCGACTTCAGGCCAGTTCGTCGCCTCGGTCACGGCAGTGGTGAGGCGCAGCTGGTCGAGATGCCGGTTCCAGTCGATGACGGCGACGTTGCGGTTGCGATAGAGCTCGAGCAGTTTCTTCTGCAGACCGACGATCTCGTCGGCAGCGGCGAGATAGGTTGACGTCAGCGATTTGATCTTCGCGAAATTGTCCTTGTATTCCTGCTTGGTCGCCAGGGCGGACGCGGCATCGATGATGCGGTCCTGCGCAGCCTTGGCGGCCCTGATCTCGGCCGCGTTCTTGTCAATCTCGGGCGTCGTGATGGCCATACGCAGGCCTTGACTGGCCACCTGCATGGCGCGCATCTGGCCGTCGGCCTCCATCGCGCTATCGGCGATTTTCTGCTGCACATCAGCCAGACGATTGACCTCCGAGATCGCGCTCTCGGTCCTCATCTGGTTTGCGACAACGCCCGCCGAGAGCAAGATGCCAACGAGACCGGCAAGACCCAATTTGTTGCCGACACTGTTGATCTTGATCATGCGATGCACTTTCCGGAGAAGGGCCAAGTCAGGACGCGCGCAAGCATGGCTCGCGCAGCCTCGGCTCGGGTCGTTGGATGACGGTCAGAGAAGCATTGGGCAGAGGCAGAGAACGGGGCGTCGCGGAACTGTCCGTGAGGACAAAGACCCGATCGCTCCGGTGGAGTTCAATCAGCGGACCAACAGGCCCTCGCCCTCACGGTTGAAGGATACCACTCCATTTCTGACACATTCGTTAATTGCCCCGTCATGCAGCATTCAAGAATCTGCATAAACTTGAGGCACAAGCGCCACACTGCATGCGTCAGTGCGCGAGGATCTTCGACAGGAACTGCTGCGCCCGATCGCTGCGCGGATGGCCGAAGAAGTCTTCCTTCTGCGCGTCCTCGACGATCTCGCCGGCATCCATGAAGATGACGCGGTTGGCGACCTTCTTGGCGAAGCCCATTTCGTGGGTCACCACCATCATCGTCATGCCCTCCTTTGCGAGTTCGACCATGACGTCGAGCACTTCGTTGATCATTTCGGGATCGAGCGCCGAGGTCGGTTCGTCGAACAGCATGCAGATCGGATCCATCACCAGTGCGCGCGCAATGGCGACGCGCTGCTGCTGACCGCCGGAGAGCTGGCCGGGATATTTTTGCGCATGCGCCGTGAGGCCGACGCGCTCCAGCATCTTCATCGCCTTGGCCTTCGCCGCATCTTCCGAGCGGCCGAGCACGATGGTCTGGCCGAGACACAGGTTCTCGACGATCTTCAGATGCGGAAACAGTTCGAAGTGCTGAAACACCATGCCGACGCGTGAGCGCAGCTTCGGCAGGTCCTTCTTCATCGTCGTCACATTCAGTCCATCGACCATGATGGTGCCCTGCTGCACGGGCTCCAGCGCATTCACGGTCTTGATCAGCGTCGACTTGCCAGATCCCGAGGGACCGCAGACGACGACCACCTCGCCTTTCTCAACGGCCGTCGTGCAGTTCTTCAACACTTGGAACTGCGGGTTGTACCACTTGCTGACTTTTTCGATGGTGATCATGGGCATGATGAGCGACCGATAGTTGGAGGCAAAGACTGAAAGCGAAAGTGGCTAGCGGATGATGCTGATGCGCTTCTGCAAGCGCTTCACAAAGAATGACGCGGTGAAGCAGATCAGGAAGTAGACCAGCGCCGCGAATAGATACATTTCGGTGAGACGACCGTCGCGCTGTGCGACCTTGGACGCTGCACCCAGAAAATCCGTGATCGACAGCACATAGACCAGCGATGTGTCCTGGAACAGCACGATGGTCTGGGTGAAGATCACCGGCAGCATGTTGCGGAATGCCTGCGGCAGCACGACATGGCGCATCACCTCACGATAGTTGAGGCCGATGGCATAGCCGGCCATCACCTGCCCCCGCGGCACCGACTGGATACCGGCGCGCATGATCTCCGAGAAGTAAGCTGCCTCGAACAGCGTGAAGGTGACGATGGTCGAGGCGTAGGCGCCAACCTGCACGGGCTGATCGGAGCGGATGATCCACTGTCCGACATAGGGCATCAGGAAGTAGAACAGGAAGATCACCAGCACGAGCGGCAGCGAGCGCATCAGATTAACGTAGCTCACCGCGAAGCCCGACAGCACGGCACTGGACGACAGCCGCATCATCGCGATCAAGGTGCCGAGGATGAGACCGAAGACCGTCGCAATAGCCGTCAGCGTGAGGGTGAACGCCATGCCCTGCTGAAACAGATAGGGCAGGCTGCGCCAGATGACGTCGTAATCGAAATTGCTGAACATCGCTTATTTCCCCTCGTTGAAGCCGGGGATCGCCAGGCGCTTTTCGAGGATGCGCATTCCGATCGTCACGACGGCGCTGAGGACGAGGTAGATGGCGGCTGCGGCCGAGAAGGCCTCGAACACCTGGAACGAGAATTCCTGCATGGACCGCGCCCGTGCCGTCAGTTCAAGCACACCGATGGTGAGTGCGGGCGCCGTGTTCTTGATGGTGTTGAGAAATTCGGAGGTCAGCGGCGGAAAGATGATCCGATAGGCCAGCGGAAGCAGGATGTAGCGATAGGTCTGCCAGGTGGTGAGGCCGATAGCCGTGCCGGCCATGCGCTGACCTTTCGGCAGCGCGTTGATGCCGGCGGTGATCTGCGCGGCGACGCGCGACGACATATAGAAGCCAAGCCCGAGCATCGCGGCGATGAACGGCCCGTTGCGCAGTTGCTTGATCCAGATGCCGAGATCGCCGGGCAAAAGTTCGGGAACGACGAAGAACCAGATGAACAGCTGCACCAGCAGCGGAATGTTGCGGAACATCTCGATATAGGCATTGCCGACAAACACCGCCCAGCGCGCCGGCAGGGTCCGCATGATGCCGATCAGAGAGCCCATCACGAACGCGATGAACCAGGCGCAGAGTGCGAGCAGGATCGTGACCTGAAGGCCGCTCATCAGCGAGCCAAAATAGGTCCCCGTCGCATCAGGCGTCTGATCCCAGAAGATTCCCCAATTCCAGTTATAGTTCACGCATTCACCCCCACGCGCCGTCCACGCGAAAACCTGGCAACCTCAGGCAGAAACCCATGCAATGGCCGGGCCATTGCTTCTTCCCTCGCCCCGCCTGCGGGGAGAGGGTGGATCGAACGACCGAGGGTCGTTCGAGACGGGTGAGGGGGAGCCAGTGTTTTACTCGCTGCCTCCCCCTCACCCGTCTTACACGCACTACGCGCATGTAAGACGACCTCTCCCCGCAAGCGGGGAGAGGTAAGCAAGAGTTAGTTGGCTGCGTAGGCGTCGGGATCAGGCGAATCCGACGGGCTGGCGAACGCTTTCTTCTGCTCGGCTCCCATCGGAACGTTCAGATTGAGGCCCTTGGGCGGAATCTTCTGCGTGAACCACTTGTCATAGATCTTAGCGCCTTCTGGGCTCTTGTAGAGCTCGGCAGTGGCCGCATCGACAACCTTCTTGAACGGCGCATCGTCCTTGCGGAGCATGATGCCGTAGGGCTCAGCTTTCGAGAACGCGTCCTTGGAGATCACATAGGCGCTCGGATCGCGCGCACCGGCAGCAAGGCTGGCAAGCAGGATGTCATCCATCACGAAGGCCACAGCACGGTCGGTCTCGACCATCAGGAATGCTTCGGCGTGATCCTTGGCGGGAATGACGTTGATGCCGAGATTACGCGCGGCATTGGCTTCGGTGAGCTGCTTGATGTTGGTGGTGCCGGAGGTCGAGACCACCGACTTGCCCTTCAGATCGTCGATCTTGTCGAGCTTGGCGGCCTTCTTCGAAACGAAGCGGCTGGCCGTCAGGAAGTGCGTATTGGTGAACGCGACCTGCTTCTGGCGATCGGCATTGTTGGTGGTCGAGCCGCATTCGAGGTCGACGGTGCCGTTGGCAATCAGCGGAATACGGGTGGCAGAGGTCACCGGATTGAGCTTCACCTCGATCTTGTCGTTCTTCAGCTCTTTCTTCACCGCATCGACGATCTTGTAGCAGATATCCATGGCGAAACCGACGGGCTTCTGATTGTCATCCAGATAAGAGAACGGCACCGAGGAATCGCGGAAGCCGATGGTGATGGCGCCGGTGTCCTTGATCTTCTTGAGCGTGCCGGTGAGCTCCTGAGCGCCCGCCTGCGTCGTGCAGACCGCCGCGGCGATCATGGTCCCCAACAGATAAATTCGTTTCATAGTCCCTCTCCTCAACACAGTCCGATCTCACGCCGACGACTCTCTTACCGAGCGCCCCGGCACGACCGCCCGGGATGCTTGCACAATCGGGGCCAAAACGGAATTGCCCGATCGGAGGACAATGGTTTGTTCTGAGCTCCCGTTCCCCCTACAACCCGGTCATGAGTAACGCCTTGCATGCGCTTTGTGACGCAGGCGCCGCCGGCGCCACGGAAAAGATCGATGATATCAGCCATCCCGGCCTGGTGATCACCACCACGATTCTGGCCTCCAGCCTGGCCTTCATCGACGGATCGGTGGTGAATGTCGGACTTCCGGCCATTGCTGCGAGTTTTCAGGCCGATGCCGTCGACCTGCAATGGGTGATCAATGCCTATCTGCTGCCGCTCAGTGCACTTCTTTTGCTCGGCGGTGCAGCAGGCGACCGCTTCGGCCGCCGCAGGCTTCTGATCTGCGGAGTCGGCCTGTTCGCGCTGGCCTCGCTGGCCTGCGCTGTGGCGCCCAGCCTGCCTCTGCTGCTGGCCGCGCGTTTCCTTCAGGGCGTCAGCGCGGCGATGCTGATGCCGAACAGCCTGGCGATCCTCGGCCAGACGTTTTCCGGCGAAGCCAAGGGCCGCGCTATCGGCATCTGGGCTGCCAGCGGCGCTGCCGCCGGCGCGCTCGGACCGGTGTTGGGCGGATGGCTGATCGACATCGGCAGCTGGCATCTCATCTTTCTCATCAATGTGCCGATCGCATTGGCGGCAATGGCGCTTGCCTGGCTAGGCATCCCCCGCGATCGACACGACAGCGACGAGCCGCTCGATAGTCTCGGCGCCATCCTCGCGACTGTGGGACTTGGCCTGACGACCTGGAGTCTGACCGAAGCTACGTCACATGATTGGACGGGTTTCACGCTTGGCGCGCTCGTCGCAGGACCCCTGCTCTTGCTTGTGTTCGTGTGGATCGAAGGCCGTAAGGGCGAACGCGCGATGATGCCGCTCGCACTGTTCGGGTCGGCGAGCTTCGTCGGCCTGACGCTGCTGACATTCTTGTTGTACGGCGCACTCGGTGGGCTGTTCGTCCTGATGCCTTTTCTCCTGATCGAAGCCGCCGGCTACACGGCGACACAGGCCGGTGCCGCGCTGCTGCCCTTGCCGCTTGTCATCTCTTTGACATCACCGCTCGCTGGCTCGCTCGCAGCCAGAACCGGCCCGAGGATCATGCTGACGCTGGGACCGGTGATTGTGGCGATGGGTTTTCTGCTGGCGCTCCGAATCGGTCCCGACACCAGCTACTGGACCAGCGTCTTCCCCGCCATGGTCGTCATCGCCATCGGCATGGCCGGCGCTGTCGCACCTCTGACGACGGCCGTGCTGATGTCCGTCGATGCGCGTCACACCGGGTCAGCATCGGGCTTCAACAGCGCGGTCGCACGCACAGGCGGCCTTGTGGTCACGGCGCTGATCGGATCGGTCATGGCGGCAAAGGGGCCGGCGCTGATCACCGCATTTGCCGCAGCGACGGTCGCGGGTGCTGTGCTTTGTGTCGCAGCCGCGCTCAGCGCATTCCTGCTGATAGCGGCGCGGCCGCAGCCGTGAAGGCCCCACGCTGCCTGCGAGCGGCCACCGCCTCGCCGAACGCCTGAAACAGCGTGCGGTTGATCGGATTGATCTGCGGATCATATTCGGCGTGCCATTGCACACCGAGCGCGAAGCTCGGCGCATCGGCAATGCGGATGGCCTCGATGGTGCCGTCCTCGGCAATACCCTCGATCACCACTCGCTCGCCAGGGATATCGATGCCCTGACCATGCAGGGAATTGACCGTGATGGTCTCGCGCCCCAGCAGGCTGGCGAAGGTGCCGTTGCTGGTCAGATGCACGTCGTGGCGATCGGCAAATACGACCGCCGGATCGGGATGGATCTCGCCGCTCTCGAGCCGCGGCATGCGATGATTGATGCGGCCAGGAATCTCGCGGATCTCGGGATGCAGCGAACCGCCGAACGCAACGTTCATCTCTTGCAATCCGCGACAGATGCCGAAGATCGGGACCCCGCGCGCGACACAAGCTTCGATCATGGCCAGAGCCACCGCATCGCGGCCATTGTCATAGGGCTCGTGACGGGCATGGGCTTCCATGCCGAACCGGGTCGGGTGGACATTGGCCCGAGCGCCGGTGAGCAGGATGCCATCGACCAGATCGAGCACCTGGCCGATATCGGTGATGTCGGGGGTGCCGGCAAACATCATCGGCAGGGCATTGGCCACTTCAGCAACCGCACGAAGGTTGTTTTCTCCGACCGCCTGGACGGAGAACCTGTTCTCAATGCGATACGCGTTGCCGATCACGCCGATTACCGGCCGGGTCTTCGTTGGCATCAGCTTCCGGTCGAAAAGTGCTGGACCATTGAGCTATAGCCGAGTCACGGCATGAACACGACTGGTTCCGAAATAAAACTGTCACTAATCGGAGCATTAGGGAAAGAAACGTCTCCCGACGCCTGAAAAGGCGCCAATCCGGCAGTCTTCGAAAGTGTGAGGTGCGTGGTGGGCGCGACAGGGATCGAACCTGTGACCCCTTCCATGTCAAGGAAGTGCTCTCCCGCTGAGCTACGCGCCCTAAGAACCGGTCGTTACGGGTGTGGGGTCTATAACGGGTCAAACCCGGACAAGCAAGGACGGCGGAGTACCAATCCTTGCCTGATTTGCAGGAAATCCAAGAAAGAAATCCAGGAAAGCGGGCTGCCCTCAGGCCGCCAGCATCTTGTTCACTTCGCTGACCAATTCGCGCAGGTGGACCGGCTTGGACAGCACCTTGGCGTTTTTCGGCGCTTCCGAGTCGGAATTCAGCGCCACGGCGGCGAAACCGGTGATGAACATGATCTTGATGTCGGGGTCGAGTTCGCTGGCGCGGCGCGCCAGTTCGATCCCGTCCATCTCCGGCATCACGATGTCCGTTAGAAGCATTTCAAAGGGTTCCTCGCGGAGTCTCTGATAGGCTGACATCCCGTTATCGTGGTGCGACACCTGAAAACCGGCGTTTTCCAACGCCTTCACCAGGAAGCGGCGCATGTCGTTGTCGTCTTCTGCGAGAAGGATTTTGTGCATGGCGGTTGGACGTCGAACCCGAATGAGAGGACCTGTTCGCCCACTAAGCCCGAGGTCTGGTAAATTTCGGGTGAAGGTGATCGGCGCAGACTGTGCATAAGCGTCTCAAGATGGTGCGCCAGAACGTCGTGAAACACAACAAATGAGCGCGTTTCTCGTGATCGCCGCGCCTGCGGAAGGTTTTTAACTTGGCAGACTTGTTTCGGTTATCGACAATGCAGCCTCACAAAGCGCCGGTTTTCTGCCAGACTGGGCAAACCGAAGAATGCGGCTGCAGGGACGATGCGCGACGATGACCCAGTTTGACGGTGAGCTGTCGCCTCCCTTCGAGATCGTCGAGCCGGCCAACTGGCGCGCCCCGATCATTTTCAATTCCCCGCATTCCGGCTCGGTCTATCCAGCGGAGTTTCTCAGTGCGTCCCGCATCGACGTGACGGCACTGCGCCGCTCGGAAGATTCGTTCATGGACGAATTGATCGCGGGATTGAGCGATCACGGCTTCCCGGTGGTCCGGGTGCACTTCCCGCGCTCCTATGTGGACGTCAACCGCGAGCCTTATGAGCTCGATCCGCGGATGTTCAACGGCCGGCTGCCCAGCTTTGCCAATACCCGCTCGATGCGGGTCGCCGGCGGCCTTGGCACGATTCCCCGGGTGGTCGGCGACGGCCAGGAGATTTACCGCGAGCGGCTCGACGTCGATGACGCCCTCACCCGGATCGAGGCGCTGTACAAGCCGTACCATCGCGCCCTGCGCCGCCTGATCAACAAGGCGCACCAGACATTCGGCACGGTGATCCTGGTGGATTGCCACTCGATGCCCTCGATCGGAATTTCCCGTGAGGAGCCGCGCCGCCCGGACGTGGTCGTCGGTGACCGCTATGGCACCAGCTGCGCCACTATCCTGGCCGAGGTGGTCGAAGGCACATTCGGCGGCCTCGGCTATTCGCTGGGCCGTAACAAGCCCTATGCCGGCGGCTTCATTACCGAGCATTACGGCAACCCGGCCAGCGGGCTGCACGCCATCCAGATCGAGCTGAACCGGGCGATCTATATGGACGAACGCCGCCGTGAGCGAACTGCCCGCTTCGATCAGATTGCTGCCGATTTTACCGTCCTGGCCGATGCGCTGGCGAAGATCCCGCTGGACAGCCTGGGCCCATTCCAGGCCGCCGCCGAATAGGCCGGGGCCGAACGTCTCGCCGGGGTTCGAACCGTCACTCAATCAGGTGGGGTATTTGGAACCGTGACCGCCGGGTCACGACAGCGCTTATTTCGTGCGACAAATTGTCAATTTTCGCTGGATTTAGAGATGGGGCAGGATTCTACCACCGCGATTCATACAACTTTAGGTTATCCACGCCAGCGTGGTTCCGCGGATTGGAACCGTGCAACATGGCAGGAGAGAACATGAAGAACATGATCAAGAAATTCTGGTCGGACGAATCGGGAGCGACTGCAATCGAATATGGGCTGATCGCCGCCGGCATCTCGCTGGCCATCATCGCCGTCGTCAACGGACTCGGCACCAACCTCAATGGCAAGTTCAGCGACATCAATACGTCGCTGAAGTAACCGCCACGACGTGGACACCGGCTTGAGGTTCTCAGCCGAATAAGTCTTGCTTGATGACTGACGTCGCAATGGGCCCGAGGCTGTCGGGGTGCCAGACGACGAACAGGCCAGGCGACACAAGACAATCGCCGGCAGCCACGTCGGCACGCCGTGATGCAAAACTCCTCCGACAAGAAAAAAGGACCGCTTGCGATAGCAAGCGGTCCAAGTCTAGGGAGGAAACGCCCAAGGAGGGCAGCGATAGCGCAAGCGCTACCGCACCGCAACAATATGCAGCCGCGACGCACCAAGTGCAAGAGTTTTCGGGCAAATTTCCATGCAAATTTCGCATGGTGATCGCACCGTTCAGGCATAGGCGTCATAATTTCTACAAGCAAAATCAATGCGATATAGAAATGACAGTAGCTTTGACCTATTTAAGAAATGATCACATATTCATATCATTGGCCAATTTCTGATGCCGGACATCAGGAATCTTAGGGAAATCGCAATCCGATTCAGTGCTGTGGCTTAGGGAATCGCAGAGAGATTTCGATCACCGCAGATGCGAGTCGTTGCCCTGCGCTGTATAGGAAGCGATACGTCCCCATCAGCAGCCGCAACAAAGGACCTCTCCGTGACGGTCATCGACTTCAACGCCTTCATTGGTCGTCTTGCGACCTCGTCGGGCGAGACCATCCTGCCGTTCTTTCGCACCTCGCTGAGTATCGACAACAAGAACAGCACCGATTTCGACCCGGTCACGGAAGCCGACCGCGCCGCCGAAGCGGTGATGCGCCGGCTGATCAAGGCCAACTTCCCCCAGCACGGCATTGTTGGCGAGGAATTCGGTACCGAACGCGAAGACGCCGAATATGTCTGGGTGCTCGACCCGATCGACGGCACCAAATCCTTCATCTCCGGCTTCCCGATCTGGGGCACGCTGATCGCGCTGCTGCATCGGGGCACACCGGTCTATGGCATGATGCACCAGCCCTATATCGGCGAGCGCTTCAGCGGCGACAGTGGTTCGGCGCGCTACCAGGGTGCCAACAACACCACCCGCAAGCTTGCCGTGCGCCGCTGCGCATCGCTGAAAGACGCCACGCTGTTCACCACCAGCCCGCGGCTGATGGGCGACGCCGATCGTGCAAAATTTCACGACGTCGAAAAAGGTGTGCGGCTGACGCGCTACGGCGGCGATTGCTATTCCTATTGCATGCTCGCCGCTGGCCATCTCGACCTCGTCATCGAGACCGAGCTGAAGCCCTACGATATTGCAGCCCTGATCCCGATCATCACCGGCGCTGGCGGCGTCGTGACGACATGGGAGGGCAAACCCGCGCAGAACGGTGGCCGCATCGTCGCTGCAGGCGACCCGCGCGTGCATGAGGCCGCGCTGAAGATCCTCAACGCCTGATCGGGCATTGCTACGCCCGCGCTGCAGCCCGCAGATGCTCGATCATCTGCTGCGCGGGACGGGATAACGTCTTTAGGCTGCGAAAGCAGATCGCCAGCTTTCGATTGGCCCAGGGATCGCGAATCCGGATCAACGCCAACGCCGTCGACCGTGCGCAGCGCCGTGCGGCGACTTCCGGCACAATCGCAATGCCGACCCCCGCCGCAGCCATCTGGCACATCGCATCGAAATCCCGCATCTGCGCCCGGTAGCGCAGTCGCGCGCCCAGCTTCGCCGCATATTTGCCGATGTGGTTCTGCAGCGCGGTCGCATTGGTGAGGCCGATGAAGTCGCGGTCGATGATCTCATGGAAATCGATATGTCGGCGGCCAGCGAGATCGCTGCGCGGCGCCGTTACCAACATCAGCCGGTCTTCGTTGAAGGTGAAGCGTTCCAGACTGTCTGGCAGCGTATGCTCGGCAGCGAAGCCGAAATCGGCGATGCCGACGGCGATCGCCTGGGCGATATCGGCGCTCTCGCGCTCCTCGACCTCGAGGCTGACATTGGGGTGCTCGCGCAGGAAACTCGCCAGCGCCTTCGGCAGATGCTCGGACAGGCCCACCGTATTAGCCAGCATCGATACACTGGCTTTCATGCCATTGGCATAGGCCGCCATGTCGCCGCGCATGGTCTCGACATTCTGCATGACGATGCGGGCATGGCCGAGCAGGCTCTCGCCGGCCGCCGTCAGCGTGACACCACGCCGCCCGCGTTTGAGCAATGGCACGCCGATCGTTGCCTCCAGCCCCTTGATCCTCGCACTCGCCGAAGCCAGCGCCAGATTGGCAGCGGCGGCACCCGCGGTGATGCTGCGCGCCTCGGCGACCGCCACGAACAGCCTGAGATCGACAAGGTCGGCATGCATGACACTCTCCGTATCTGCCTTCGTTCTGAACGAAGGCAGTCTCCGTAACCTCCAGATTGTGCCGGCCGGGCCGATCGGTCAATGTGTCGCACCATGATCGATTCCATGCTCATTCTGATTGCTGCAGTCTTCGCTCTTGCCGGCTTCGTCAAAGGGGTCATCGGCCTCGGCCTCCCGACCGTTTCGATGGGCCTGCTGGCGGTGACCATGACCCCGGTGCAGGCACTGACCATCGTCATCGTGCCCGCCATCGTCACCAATATCTGGCAGACCTTCGCCGGCCCCTATCTGCGCGACATCATTCGCCGGCTGTGGCCGCTGCTGATCGGCACTGCGGTGGCCATCTGGCTCTGCGGCAGCCTGATGACCGGCCCCTACGCCAAATACGGCTCGATCGTGCTCGGCGTACTGCTGGTGATTTATGCCGTGGTGACGCTGGTGAAATTCCAGTTCAAGACGGCGCCGCAAAACGAGAAGTGGGTCGGCGGTATCGCCGGCGTGCTGACCGGCGTGGTCTCCGCGGCCACCGGGGTGCAGGTCATTCCCTCCATGCCGTTCATGCAGTCAATCGGCATGGAGAAAAACGAACTGGTGCAGGCGCTCGGCCTCTATTTCACCGTCGCCACGATGGCCCAGGCGTTCAACCTCACCAGCGCCGGTCTGCTCACGGCCGCGACGGCGGTGCCCGGCATTGTCGCAATGATCACCGCCTTTGCCGGCATGTTCATCGGCCAGGCTGTGCGCGACCGCATGGAGCCCGAGCAGTTCCGCCGCTGGTTCCTGATCGCGATGCTGCTGCTCGGGATCTATCTCTCCGTCACCGCCACTTTCGCGGTGCTGAAGTAAACGCTAGCGTATTTCGAGCATCGCCACGCGGATGCCGAGATAGATGAACACGCCGCCGAGGGCGCGGTTGATCCAGACCATTGCCTGACCGGATCGCCGGACGCGGCTGGCGGCTTTCGCAACGACAATGGCCGTGCCGAGTCCCCAGATCGTGCCCGTGCTGATGAAGATCAGCCCAAGCACGATGAAGGCGAGCGCCTTGCTGGGCGCATCCACGTCGACGAATTGCGGCAGGAAGGCGAGAAAGAACAGCGCGACCTTCGGGTTCAGCGCGTTGGTGAAGGCGCCCTGCCAGAACACCTGCCGAAGCGACAGCAGCGGCTTTTCCGCGGCGTCGTTCGTTGCAACTGTCGATGCCCGCGCACGCAGCATCTGCACGCCGGTGTAAAGCAGATAGGCCGCACCGATCCATTTCACTGCAGTGAAAGCATAAGATGACGCCGCCAGCAGCGCCGACAATCCGACCGCCGCGGCGAAGACATGAACCAGACATCCTGCACTGATCCCCAGCGCTGCCGCGACGCCGCCGCGCCAGCCCATCTGCACGCTGCGCCCGACGATATAGGCCGTGTCCGGCCCCGGCGTGATGTTGAGGAGGATGCCGGAGAGGATGAAGAGCCAGAGGCCGTGAATACCGAGCATGAGTGGCTTTCGTTACTTGAACAGAGGCGTGCCCGGCACGAACGCATCGAACGCCGCCCAGAACTGCTGCCGATAGCGATCCTGCTCCTGCAGGATCTCGTGACGGGAGCCGGCGATCACCAGATGCGAGCCGGCACGCAGGTGATAGGCGAATTCCTCGATGGCCGGCGTCGACACCACCTGGTCGTTGCTGGCCGCCAGCATCAGGATCGGCTGACGGATCTTCACGGGATAGCTGGCCTCGCGAAAGCCGTGCATCCCACGGATCGCCGTATCGGCCCAAGCCACCGTCGGCGAGCCGATGCCGAGCGTCGGATCCTCTTCGAGGATCGCCGCGTTGCGCGCATAGCGCACCGGATCGCTGGTCAGCTTGTTATTGGGGAATGACGAGGTCCCGACCAGTTCGCCATTGCCGCCAGGAATGTAGTTGCCGCCCTGCCCGGTCCAGCGCATGACACGCAACAGCAGCCGCGCTGGCAGTGACGTCGAGCGGCCCGGCAGATCGATCATCGGCGCCGACAGCACCATGCGGTCGAACCAGCGCTTGCCGGAATGCGCCACGCGCAGCATCACCGCGCCGCCCATCGAATGCGCCAGCGCGAAATAGGGCGGCGGGCAATCCGGCATCACCACCTGCTGCACGAAACTTTCGACGTCGATCTCGAAATCCGAGAAGCTGCGCACGTAACCCTTGCGGCCATCGCGCAACTGCCGCGACGAATGCCCCTGCCCGCGCCAGTCGATCATGGCCACTGCAAAGCCGCGGTCGCGCAGGTCGCGCACGGTCTCGAAATACTTCTCGATATATTCGCCGCGCCCGCTGAACACGCAGACCGTGCCCTTGCGCCCGGTCGTCGGCGCCCAGCGCGCAAAACGTAGCTCAGCGCCGTCCGGCGTCTTGATGGTGCCGGACACGGCACCCTCGGGAACGGGGTTGGCGGGAATGGAGACGAGCGTCATGGCGGGGGACCGGTTAGGCGAAAAACGCGGGATTTCAAGGGCGGGAGATCAGGTCGGCGCGAATCTTTCGGCCCCCTTGCGAGCCGCCAGCCCCCTCCCATATCAGCTTCATGCAGGCCTCTCTAGGCTGCATGACACGAAAGCCCGGCCCTTATGGCGGGCGGGTTATTGCAACAGTCGCTCAATGGAGGACTATCCAATGCGTAGCTATGATCTCACCCCGTTTTATCGTTCCACCGTCGGTTTCGACCGCCTGTTCAATCTGCTCGATCAGAGCACAGGTGACGCAGCGCCGGGCTATCCGCCCTACAATATCGAGCGCACCGGCGAGAACGAATACCGTATCAGCGTTGCCGTTTCAGGCTTTGCGCAGAACGAGCTCGCCATCGTCGCGAAGGAAAACACGCTGACGATCAAGGGCGAGAAGGCTGCCAACGAGAATGGCAGCAAGGCCGAAGTGCTCTATCGCGGCATTGCCGCGCGGGCCTTCGAACGCGCCTTCCAGCTTGCCGACTTCGTGCAGGTGAAGAACGCCTCACTCGAGAACGGCCTGCTTCATGTGGACCTTGTCCGCGAGATCCCCGAAGCCAAGAAGCCGCGCAGCATTCCGATTTCCACCAGCGCGGTGAGCGCACCGCAGGTGGTCGACGGCTCGGCCGAGAAAGTCGCCGCGTAACCGCGACTTTGTGAAGTAAAGTAAGTGTAGCTGTAAATGAAACGCCCCGGAGCAATCCGGGGCGTTTTATTATGTGCGCAGCGCTCCACTAACTATTCCATGCCCTGGACGGGCGGAGGAGTGTCCGCAGGCTTACTAGGCTCTGTAGGCTTTGCTTCCGTCGCGGGAGGCGGAACCGTCGGTGCTGCGGCCTCCGGCTTCGAGGCAGTAGAGGTCGACGGCGCAGCACCCGTCGTTTCCGGCGCCTTCGTCTCGGCCGGTTTCTGCTCAGTTACGGCCGATTGCTGCACGGGCGCAGCGGCCGGCGGCGTTTCAGGTGGTTTGACTGCGACCGGCTTGGTCTCGGCTGGCGTAACAGGCTTAGCCGGCGCCGCAACCGCGCGCACCGGTGGCCGCTTCGGCAGCGGCACGCTCGTCGTGCGGCTGGCAACCTTCGGCGCGGGCGTTGCCGTTCCGGCCGTAAACGGCGGGCGGCGATATTGCGGCAGGGTCGGCACTGCGCCTTGCGGGCCATAGCGCGTGTCGATCTCCTCGCTCATCCGGTCGCCCATGCGATAGGCCGGAATGAAGCGCAGAATGCGTCCGCTGCGCGCATCGATCACCAACCGGCCGTCCTCGCCGTCGAGGTCGATCGCCGCAACCATGTAGATGAGGCCGCGTTGCTGCGGCATGCCGAGGGCAGAGAAGCCGGCCTCGCGGAGGATCGAATAGACCTCGCGCAGCGGCAGCACCGCCAGATCATAACCGCGGCGCAACACGCCATAGGGGCGCGGCTCCGCATATTCCACGGGCGGCATGGCCGCATAGGGACCGCCGACATCGGATACCTGCGCCACAGCGGCAACGTCGCCGCGCATCGGCGGCAGCGCCTGTGCCTGTACAGCGCCGCTCGCCAGCAACAGACCGGCCGAGGCCAGACATCCCACAAGTACCTTCATTGCATGCTCCTTCGACGCCCCCGCGCCCGGAGAGTATTCAACTTCCTGAATCTCACGCTTCGCTCGCCTGCCAGCACCGCTGCCACAGGCGTTAACGAGCACTGCGCAACCTCACTGCTGAATCCGGCAGCCCTTGGGCCAGCCTTTGACCGGAACGCGGCACCTCCGGGCTGAATGTGTCTTCGAGACATGGACAATTTGGCATGCGTTGTTGCTATGCGACGACGGACTCAAGCGCGCTTGTGTGCTAGATAAAAATTTGGCAAAGTCCTGGTTAGGACAGCATCACTGTCGCAATTTTTGGTGGCAAATCCGGCACGGGGTTTGCAACATAAGCAGGCGTCGCGACTAAAAACACGCCTGCTGAGACGAAATGCCTTTAAGGCGAGATATGGGGTGGCCGCCGGGGACGATGGGCACCACCAGTCTGAATTCTGAAAACGAGGCTCGCAAGACGCGCGAGCGGTAGCCCGAACGGGTTCCGCGAGCGTCAAAGGTGCGCCGACAAGGGTGGCAGAACCCCGACGGGGGTTGAGAGGACGAAGATGAGCGGATCAGAGCACGAGCGCCAATTGATCGAAACCGGCACGCATTCGGCGGCCCCGGCTATCAAATCGGCTAACGTGAAAGACACCGCCATCAAACCGGAACTCCATACCTATCGTCCGCCGGCGCTGGGCCTCTATGACCCGTCGCAGGAAAAGGACGCCTGCGGCGTCGGCTTCATCGCCAACATCAAGGGCCGCAAGTCGCATCAGATCGTGTCTGACGCGATCAGCATCCTCTGCAACCTCGAGCACCGTGGTGCGACCGGCGCAGATCCGCGCTTTGGCGACGGCGCCGGTATTCTGGTGCAGATCCCGCACAAGTTCTTCGTCCGCAAGACGGCGGAACTCGGCTTCAGCCTGCCGGAGCCTGGCCAATACGCCATCGGCGCGCTGTTCATGCCGCGTGATACCGCGTGGCGGAAAGTCATTCAGGGCATCATCGGCGACCAGATCAAGGCCGAAGGCCTGAAGCTGCTCGGCTGGCGTGACGTGCCGACCGACAACGCCTCGCTCGGCGAAAGCGTGAAGCCGACCGAGCCTGCCAACATGCAGGTCTTCATCGGCATCGGCAAAGCCAAGATCGCCGACGAGGACGAATTCGAACGTCGTCTGTACATTCTCCGCAAGTCGATCTCGCAGGCGATCTATCAGCGCCGCGAGCGCGGCCTTGCCGGCTACTATCCGTGCTCGATGTCGTGTCGCACGATCATCTACAAGGGCATGTTCCTCGCCGACCAGCTCGGCAGCTACTATGCCGACCTGCACGAAGAGGATTTCGAAAGCGCGCTGGCACTCGTGCATCAGCGCTTCTCGACCAACACCTTCCCGACCTGGTCGCTGGCGCATCCCTACCGCATGGTCGCGCATAACGGCGAAATCAACACGCTGCGCGGCAACGTCAACTGGATGGCGGCGCGTCAGGCGTCGATCGAGTCCGAACTGTATGGCAAGGACATCAGCCGTCTGTGGCCGATCTCCTATGAAGGCCAGTCGGACACCGCCTGCTTCGACAACGCGCTCGAATTCCTGGTGCAGGGCGGCTACTCGCTGCCCCACGCCGTGATGATGATGATTCCGGAAGCCTGGGCCGGCAATCCCCTGATGGATGAGCAGCGCCGCGCCTTCTACGAATATCACGCCGCGATGATGGAGCCGTGGGACGGTCCTGCTGCGCTTGCTTTCACCGACGGTCGCCAGATCGGCGCGACGCTGGACCGTAACGGTCTGCGCCCCGCACGTTATCTCGTCACCAAGGACGACCGCATCGTGATGGCGTCCGAAATGGGCGTGCTGGCGATTCCGGAAGAAGACATCATCACCAAGTGGCGTCTGCAGCCAGGCAAGATGCTGCTGGTCGACCTCGTCCAGGGCCGTCTGATCCCCGACGACGAGATCAAGGCGACGCTGGCCGCAAGTCATCCCTATAGCGAGTGGCTTGAACACACCCAGATCGTTCTGGAAGAACTCCCGGACGCGGCGGCCAAGGGCCAGCGCTCCAACCTGCCGCTGCTCGATCGCCAGCAGGCCTTCGGCTACACCCAGGAAGACGTCACCATCCTGCTGACGCCGATGGCGTCGCAGGGCGAGGAAGCGTCGGGTTCCATGGGCACCGACACGCCGATCTCGGCGCTGTCGAGCAAGCCGAAGCCGCTGTTCACCTATTTCAAGCAGAACTTCGCGCAGGTCACCAACCCGCCGATCGATCCGATCCGCGAAGAGCTCGTCATGAGCCTCGTCTCGATCATCGGACCGCGGCCGAACCTGTTCGACCTGCAGGGCGTCGCCACCACCAAGCGTCTCGAAGTGCGCCAGCCGATCCTGACCGACCAGGATCTCGAAAAAATCCGCTCGATCACCGATGTCGCCGAGTCGCACTTCGTCTCGCGCACCCTCGACACCACCTTCCATGCCGGTTTCGGCGCGGCAGGCATGGAGCAGGTGCTGGATGAACTGTGCGCCCGCGCCGAAGCTGCGGTGCGCGAAGGCGTCAACATCATCATCCTGTCCGATCGCATGGCCGGCTCGGATCGCATTCCGATCCCGTCGCTGCTGGCCTGCGCTTCCGTGCATCACCACCTGATCCGCACCGGCCTACGCACCTCGGTGGGCCTGGTCGTCGAATCCGGCGAACCGCGCGAAGTGCATCACTTCGCCTGCCTCGCCGGCTATGGCGCGGAAGCGATCAATCCATATCTGGCCTTCGAATCCATCATCGCCATGAAGGACCGGCTGCCGGTGCAGCTCGACGACTACGAAATCGTCAAGCGCTTCATCAAGTCGATCGGCAAGGGCCTGCTCAAGGTCATGTCGAAGATGGGCATCTCGACCTACCAGTCCTATTGCGGCGCGCAGATCTTCGACGCCGTCGGCCTGCGTCAGGAATTCGTCACCAAGTACTTCACGGGCACCCACACCAAGATCGAAGGCGTCGGCCTCGCCGAAATCGCCGAGGAAACCGTGCGCCGCCACAACGAGGCGTTCGGCGAAATCCAGATCTACAAGACCGCGCTCGATGTCGGCGGCGAATACGCTTATCGCAGCCGTGGTGAAGACCATGCGTGGAACGCCGAGTCGGTATCGCTGCTGCAGCATGCGGTGCGCGGCAACTCGCAGGATCGCTACAAGGCCTTTGCCAAGATCCTCAACGAACAGTCCGAGCGTCTGCTGACGCTGCGCGGTCTGTTCAAGATCAAGACGGCCGAAGACGAGAAGCGCAAGCCTGTGCCACTCGACGAAGTCGAATCCGCCGCGGACATCGTCAAGCGCTTTGCGACCGGCGCCATGTCCTACGGCTCGATCTCGCGCGAGGCGCATACGACGCTGGCCATTGCCATGAACCGGATCGGCGGCAAGTCGAACACCGGCGAAGGCGGCGAGGAGTCGGATCGCTACAAGCCGATGCCGAATGGCGACAGCATGCGTTCGGCGATCAAGCAGGTCGCGTCGGGACGTTTCGGCGTCACCACGGAATATCTCGTCAATTCCGACATGATGCAGATCAAGATGGCGCAGGGCGCGAAGCCCGGCGAAGGCGGTCAGTTGCCCGGCCACAAGGTCGACGCGACGATTGCCGCCGTGCGCCACTCGACCCCGGGCGTCGGTCTCATTTCGCCGCCGCCGCATCACGACATCTATTCGATCGAAGACATCGCGCAGCTGATCTACGACCTCAAGAACGTCAATCCGACGGGCCAGGTCTCGGTCAAGCTGGTGTCGGAAATCGGCGTCGGCACGGTTGCCGCGGGCGTCGCCAAGGCACGCGCGGACCATGTGACCATCGCCGGCTTCGAAGGCGGCACCGGCGCATCGCCGCTGACCTCGATCAAGCATGCGGGTTCGCCATGGGAAATCGGTCTTGCCGAAACCCATCAGACCCTCGTGCGCGAACGGCTGCGTAGCCGCATCATTGTCCAGGTCGACGGCGGCTTCCGCACCGGCCGCGACGTCGTCATCGGCGCGCTCCTCGGCGCCGACGAATTCGGCTTCGCCACCGCGCCGCTCATCGCGGCCGGCTGCATCATGATGCGCAAGTGCCATCTCAACACCTGCCCGGTCGGCGTCGCCACCCAGGATCCGGTGCTGCGCAAGCGCTTCACCGGCCAGCCCGAGCACGTCATCAACTACTTCTTCTTCGTCGCCGAGGAAGTCCGCGAGATCATGGCCCAGCTCGGCTATCGCAACTTCGACGAGATGGTCGGCCAGGTGCAGATGCTGGACCAGTCGGCCCTTGTATCGCACTGGAAGGCCAAGGGTCTCGACTTCTCCAAGCTGTTCGTGCGCCAGCCCGAACTGCCCGGCCAGAAGATCTATCACACCGAGGATCAGGACCATCACCTCGAAGCCGTGCTCGATCGCGAGTTGATCAGGCAGGCGCAGCCCGCGCTCGACCGCGGTGCGCCGGTGAAGATCGACACCAAGATCAACAGCACCAACCGTTCGGCCGGCGCCATGCTGGCGGGCTCGGTGGCCAAGATCTATGGCCATGCCGGCTTGCCCGACGACACCATCAAGGTGTCGCTGAAGGGCACCGCCGGTCAGGCCTTCGGCGCCTGGCTGTGCAAGGGCATCACCTTCGATCTCGAAGGTGAAGGCAACGACTATGTCGGCAAGGGCCTCTCGGGCGGCAAGATCATCGTGCGCCCGCCGGCTCACTCCGCCATCGTGCCCGAAGAGTCCATCATCGTCGGCAACACCGTGATGTATGGCGCGATCGAGGGCGAGTGCTACTTCCGCGGCGTCGCCGGCGAGCGTTTCGCCGTGCGTAACTCGGGTGCCGTGGCCGTCGTCGAAGGCGCCGGCGATCACTGCTGCGAATACATGACCGGCGGCATCGTCGTGGTGCTGGGCAAGACCGGCCGTAACTTCGCGGCCGGCATGTCCGGCGGCGTGGCTTATGTGCTCGACGAAACCGGCGACTTCCCGAAGCTGTGCAACATGGCGATGGTCGAACTCGAACCGGTCCTCTCGGAAGAGATGATCGCCGAGAACACCTATCACCACTCCGGCGATCTCGAAGCCCATGGCAAGGTGGACGTATTCGCCAACTTGCTCGATAGCGACATCGAGCGCCTGCATGTGCTGATCACACGTCACGCGAAATATGCCGGCTCGGCCAAGGCTGCGATGATCCTCGCGGACTGGAAAACCTGGCTGCCGAAATTCCGCAAGGTGATGCCGGTCGAGTACCGCCGCGCGCTGCGCGAGTTGAAAGCGAAAAGCGCCGAGGCCGAACCGCAGATCGCGATCGGCGCGTAAGGAAAAGGCCCTCATGGTGAGGAGGCGCGCAGCGCCGTCTCGAACCATGAGGGACAAATCACGCATCCTTCGAGACGCGGCCAAGTGGCCGCTCCTCAGGATGAGGACGGAATTTGGAACTTAAGAGTTCAGAGGCGTCAGTTGTAATGGGCAAGATCACGGGTTTTCTGGAAATCGATCGTCACGACCGCAAGTATGCGCCGGTTGCCGAGCGCCTGAAGGGCTATAACGAGTTCGTCATTCCGCTCAGTGAGAAAGACACCCGCGATCAGGCCGCGCGCTGCATGAATTGCGGCATTCCCTATTGCCACGGCACCGGCTCGGTTCAGCCCGGCACGCCCGGCTGCCCGGTCAACAACCAGATCCCGGACTGGAACGACCTCGTCTATAGCGGCAACTGGGAAGAAGCCTCGCGCAACCTGCACTCGACCAACAACTTCCCGGAATTCACCGGCCGCATCTGTCCGGCACCGTGCGAAGCCTCGTGCACGCTGAACATCGATGACAACCCGGTCACCATCAAGACCATCGAATGCGCCATCGTCGACAAGGCATGGGACAATGGCTGGCTGAAGCCGCAGGTCTCCGCTGTGAAGACCGGCCGCAAGGTCGCCGTGATCGGCGCCGGTCCCGCCGGCATGGCCTGCGCACAGCAGCTCGCGCGCGCCGGCCACGACGTCCATGTCTATGAGAAGTTCGCCAAGGCCGGCGGGTTGATGCGCTATGGCATTCCCGACTTCAAGATGGAAAAGCACATCATCGATCGCCGCGTCGCGCAGATGGAAGGCGAAGGCGTCACCTTCCATTACGGCAAGGCTGTCGGCGGCACATCACCCGGCGCCATCGACCCCGCCGAATTGCTCAAGGAATATGAAGCCATCGCGCTGACCGGCGGCGCCGAGCACGGCCGCGACCTGCCGATCCCCGGCCGCGAATTCGACGGCATCCATTTCGCGATGGACTTCCTGCCGCAGCAGAACCGCCGCGTCGGCAACGAGCCGCTCGGCGACGTCAAGGAGATCCTGGCCGGCGGCAAGCATGTCGTCGTCATCGGCGGCGGCGACACCGGCTCCGACTGCATCGGCACCTCGCTGCGTCAGGGCGCGCTGTCGGTGACCCAGCTCGAAATCATGCCGGCTCCGCCCGAGCAGGAGAACAAGGGTCTGACCTGGCCGAACTGGCCGCTGAAGATGCGGACCTCGTCGAGCCAGGCCGAAGGCGCCAAGCGCGAATTCGCCGTGCTGACGCAAAGCTTCGAAGGCGTAGACGGCAAGGTCACCAAGCTGAACTGCGTGCAAGTCGACGACAAGTTCAAGCCGATCCCCGGCTCGGAATTTGCGCTGCAGGCCGATCTCGTGCTGCTGGCCATGGGCTTCGTCCATCCCGTCCACGAAGGCATGCTGAAGACCCTCGGCGTCGATCTCGACCAGCGCGGCAACGTCCGCGCCCCGACGACCGATTTCGCGACCTCGCTGCCCAAGGTGTTCTCCGCCGGCGACATGCGCCGCGGCCAGTCACTGGTGGTCTGGGCGATCCGCGAAGGCCGCCTGTGCGCCCGCGCCATCGATCAGGCGCTGATGGGGACGACGACGCTGCCGAGGTGAGGGCCGCAGTTTCAAACACCACGCTTCAAGAGCCGCGCAACTCAGTTGCCGCGGCTCTTTTCTTATCCCTCCCCCTTGTGGGGAGGGTGGACGGCCGTAAGGCCGGCCGGGTGGGGGGAGCCCAGAGCTCCGATTATCGACTCCATCACGCCATCCAGATTCCGATCCACCTCGAAATTCCAGAACCGCATCACGCGAAATCCCTCGCCGCGCAAGAACGCATCCCGCGCTTCATCCCGACGCGCCGCCTCATCGAAATTATGCTGTCCGCCATCGACTTCGATGACCAGACACTCACGAAACGACACGAAGTCCACGATGACGTGCTTGGTCGGCGCCTGCCGTCGAAAGTGAAAACCGAGCGGCTTCAGCGCACGCAGCTTCACCCACAGCTTCGACTCCTGCGGCGTCACTACAAAGTTGCGCCTTTCGGCGCTCTATCCCCCTCACATCAAAGGGGACCACCGGAAGGCCAACTTGCGCGGCGGCGCGGGACAGACGGCGCGTGCGCGCGTCGACCCCATTCATGACCGGGACTCGCACAGCGCGACCGGGCGCGCAGCGCATCCCAGAGTGGGTAGCCAGCAACCTCCGGACACGCTAAGCGAATGTCATCCCGCCGGTTCACCCTTCCAAACGTGTTGTCCCGTCCCGCATGAAATTCCTGCTTCTTCCGCTCGGCCTTGTGGCGTTTGTCCCCCTGGCCCATGCCAACGACGCCCGCTTCATGGCGGCCCTCGGCAAGCTCGATCCGAAGACCCGGCTGGAGCAGGTCTGCGACTTCGAGGCGATGCGCCGGATCAGCAAGGGCGGCCCGCGTGTCGAGCGCGCCAAATCCGACGCGCTGGTGCCGCCGCAGCATCTCGGCAATACGCTGATCGCCAAGGGCGGCGCCTATCGCGCGGGCGGCAAATGGATGCAGGTCGCCTTCACCTGCAAGGCGACGCCGGACCACAAGACGGTGCTGGATTTCACCTACAAGACAGGAACGGTCATTCCGCCCGCCAAATGGCAGTCTTTGGGGCTGTGGAAATAGACTAGCCTGCCGGAGTCAGTGCTTGGGCTCGTTCTTGGTGAGCGCGCCGCTATGCGGATCGACATGGACCTCGAAGGTCCGGCCGTCCTTCACGACATCGGCTTCCCAATGGCCGTCGTCGGCCTCAAGCTCTCTGATCTCCGTGTAGCCCAAGCTGCGCAGCTTCTCGGTGACCTGCTGTGCGGTCATCCAGTCCTTGCCCGGGGTATCTGCGGAAGCCCATGAGGGCAGCGCGAAAACGAGCGCAACGGCGAGCAGCAGTGACTTCATGGCAAACCTCCCTGATTTGTCACGACAACTCCGGGATTGCCGCTTTGTTCGGCACAGGCCTTGTGGCGGCCTCGCCGTTCACCCTGCCGCTAAAAGTTCCGGGATTTGCTTGACGTTAACGCCGGGCGGCGCTTGATGGCGGGATCGCGGCTGCCCGCTTGCGGCCCGAATCCGGTAGTATGTCGAGCGGGAACCCGGGTCTGCGGACCCTGCGATTGCGGTCGAGGCGCATGTCACAGAAGCCCAATATGCCGAGATGGCGGATCGATCACTGGCGTGCCGAAAAGGGCACGCTGATGGTGCTCGCCGTCGCGCTGGGCCTCCTGATCGGCATCGTGGCGCCGGCTTCCGCGCAGTTCTTCGGTTTCGGCGGTCCGCAGCAACCTCCTCCGCGTCCGCAGCGCAATGTGCCGCAAGGCGGCGGTGGCGGCTTCGGCTGGTTCGGCGGCGGCAATGACAGCCCGTTTTTCGCGCCGTTCCAACAACAACAGGCGCCGAAACGGGCCGCTCCGCGCGAGGACTATTCACGCGCACCATCGCCGGAAAAACGCGACGCCCCGGCCGAGCGCAACGTACTGGTGCTCGGCGACAGCATGGCCGACTGGCTCGCTTACGGCCTCGAGGACGCCTATGCCGAACAGCCCGACATGGGCGTGATCCGCAAGCACAAGACCGTCTCCGGCCTCCTGCGCTATCAGCCGAAGGGCGATCCCGCCGATTGGGCCGCGGCGGCCAAGGGCATTCTCGCCACCGAGAAGCCCGACGCCATTGTCGTCATGCTCGGGCTTAATGACCGCGTCGCAATCCGCGAGCCCGACAAGGCCGCCGAGAAGAAGGGCGCCAAGAAGGACGAGAAGAAGGACAGCGCCGCCGAACTGAAGCCCGGCGACAAGCCGGCCGAGCCCGAGGCTGACGATGCAGATATTCCCGATCCCGGCTCGATCGTCACCGAGCGCGGCGCGCGCACCGGCGGCATGGTCGATTTCCGCGACGAGCGCTGGGGCGAGCTCTACTCGAAGAAGATCGAGGAGATGATCAATGTCGTGAAGGCGAAGGGCGTGCCCGTGCTGTGGGTCGGCCTGCCCGCGGTGCGCGGCACCAAGGCGACCGCCGACATGCTCTATCTCGACAATCTCTATCGCGACGCCGCGACCAAGGCCGGCATCACCTATGTCGATATCTGGGACGGCTTCGTCGACGAGGCCGGCCGCTTCCTGCAGCAGGGCCCGGATTTCGAAGGCCAGATCCGCCGGCTGCGTTCGGCCGACGGCGTCTATTTCACCAAGGCCGGCGCCCGCAAGATGGCGCATTACGTCGAGCGCGAAATCACCCGCCTGCTCTCCGGCCGCTCCGCGCCGATCGCGCTGCCGAGCGAGCCTGCGACGCCGGACCTCAATGCCGTGCCCGGCGCGCCGGCGCCGCGTCCGCTGGCCGGCCCTATCGTGCCGCTGGTCGCCTCCTCCGTCGGCACCGATCAACTGCTCGGCGGCCCCGGCGTGAAGCCGGTGAGTGTCGATGCACTGGTCGCGCGTGTATTGGTCAAAGGCGAGCCACTCGCCGCGCCGGCCGGCCGCGCCGACGACTTCGCCTGGCCGCGCCGCGAGATCGGCCGCGAACAGGCCAAGGGCGATGTGCCTGTGGCCGCAGTCACCCCGACCACATCAGGCACGAGCGGCACGACCGCTGCGGCGACCGGGCCGGACGGCATCGTTCCGGTGATGGCGCCGCCGGCCACACCGAAGAAAAAGCCGAAGCCCGTCATCGCCACCGAAGCGCCGTCATCCTTCGGTAGTTTCTTTGGCTTCGACGATGCGCCGCGCCGCGCGCCCGTCCAGCAGGCGCCCCAGCGCCCCCGCCCAGCCCAGGCACCCGGACCGCGCCCGCCAGCCAATGTCGGGCCCGCCGCCTCCGCCCCCTCCGGTTTCTTCACGCGTTAATAGCGCGAAAAATTCCGACGCGAAATTTCAGAGTCAAAAAAATCCCTCAGCCTTTGCGGGCTGAGGGATTTTTGCTTCTGGATATTTTCTTGGACGTTTTCTCGGATGCGGCTGCTGACGCTTCTGCGGCGTCCGCTATGTCAGCCGTGATCTGCTATCAATAACCGAAACGGTTCGGACGACGGCGCGGCGGACGCGTCATCAGCATCGCCAGCGCAAAGCCGATACCGCCTGCGATCAGCAGCGAGCCGAGCGGATTGTCGCGGACCTTGTCGGTGATCGCCTGGGTGCCGTCGCGATAGACGTCGCTGTCGAGTGCATCCTTGGCATAGCTGGTGGCCGCGTCCGATGCATCGCGTACGGCGTCCTTGGCCTGGCCATACAGATTCTGCACGGTGCCCGTCGCTTCGCGCGCGCGGCCCGAGGCTTCAGTCCGCTCATCGCCCGTGGCTCGGCCGATCACACCTTCAACCTTGCCAGCTGCATCCTTGGCTGCGCCCGCAATACGGTCCTTGTCCATGTCGATTACTCCGTGAGGAAATTCTCGCCGGTGTAATGCCTGAAGCCAGTACTGGTTCCGCCGCGATGCAGACGCCGTCAATTTAAAGGATCAAACCGCCATCGACGACCAGCGTATGACCGCAAACATAGGATGACAGCGGCGACGCCAGGAACAATGCGGCGCCGGCCATGTCGGCAGGCGTGCCGAGGCGCTGCAGCGGGATCCTGGCAATCGCGCCTTCCAGCCGCTTCGGATTCGCTGTCGTGACCTTTGTCATCTTGGTGTCAACGAGCCCCGGCGCGATACCGTTGACACGGATGCCGTCTTCCGACCACGCCTGCGCCAATGTGCGCGTGAGCCCAACTGCGCCGGTCTTCGACGCATTGTAGGAGGGGTTTCCCTTGGTCGCATGATAGGCCGCGGTGGAACTGACAATGATCAATCGGCCCTTGCTGGCCTTCAGTTGCGCGTGAAATTTCGTCGCGCAGCCCATCAGGCTGATCAGGTTGACTTCCATCACCTTGCGGAAGCCATCCATTTCGAATTCACCGCGGCGATAGATCACAGCACCCTGCGCGAGGATCAGCACATCCACCCGATCGAGCTTCGGATCGAAGGCCTCGATGGCCGACGCGTTGCCAACATCGAGCTGGCTGTAGCCGAGGCCGTCGAGATCGGAACCTTCATCGATCGTGTAGTCGCTGGCCTTGGCGCGCGTACCGCACACATGCACGCGTGCACCGCGCGCGCGAAATGCCTGCGCCATGCCGTTGCCGATGCCGCTTGATCCTCCGACGATGAGCACCTGCTGACCGCTGAAATCGAGTTCGTTCATCCCTGATCGTCCTTCTTGATTTTATCGGCACATGTTTGACCGCGCCGGCGATCGGTGCAAGCCTTCAATCAAGCCTCATCATGAAGGCGCACAATTCGGAGGATGCCTTGTCGGATTACAAACAACTCAGCCGCTCGGTGCGCGGCCTCACAGTTCTCGTCACCGGCGCTGCAAGCGGCATGGGCCGCGCGACGGCGCGCGTGTTCGGCGACGAAGGCGCCAATGTTGCCGTCACGGATATTTCGGCGGACGGGATTGCGGCAGTGTCGGATGCGATCACATCAGGTGGCGGCAGCGCACACGCATGGACCCTCGATGTCGCCGATCCCGATCGGATTCGCACAGTGGTCAGTGACGTCGCCGCGCATTTCGGCAGCCTCGATATCATCGTCAACAATGCGGGCATCTCGGTGAGTACCGCGATCGATCAGGACGGCTATGACGCCGCATGGGATCGCGCCATTGCCGTGATGCTGACCTCGCACCAGCGCATCATCCGCGCCGCATTGCCTCACTTGCGCAAATCGCCCTCGCCGCGGATCGTCAACATCGCGTCCACCGAAGCGCTCGGCGCCACCGCACTGCACAGTCCCTATTCCGCAGCAAAAGCCGGTGTCACGGGTCTCACGCGCTCGCTGGCGGTGGAACTCGGCCGCGACGGCATCACGGTAAACTGCATCTGTCCCGGCCCGATCACGACGGGGATCACCGAACGCATCAGCGACGAGCACAAGGTGATCTTCGCCAAGCGCCGCACGGTGCTGCGCCGCTACGGCGATCCGGAAGAAGTCGCGCATATGACGCTAAGCCTGTGCCTGCCGGCCGCGTCCTATATCACAGGCGCGGTGATCCCGGTCGACGGCGGCCTCATGGCACGCAATGCGTGACGGCATTCACACCGGTTGACTTCGCACTTTGGGGGCGTAGCATTTTTCTCAAGCGGCACGGCATCGCTGGAAGCCGCAATCGAATGGGTCAACCATTCCACACGGAGGAAATCTGCAATGCCCGTGACGATCCGCAAACTGCATCCCTTGTTCGTCGGCGAAGTGACCGGCGTCGACCTGACGAGGCCCATCAGCCCCGATGACGCCGCTGCCATCGAGCGCGGCATGGATGACTACGCTGTTCTGATATTCCCCAAGCAGGATATCACCGACGAACAGCAACTCGCTTTCGCGCAGAATTTCGGCGAGCGAGAGAACCGAAAAGGCGGCTCCGTCACCAAGAAGGAAGACTACCGGCTCACATCGGGGCTCGCCGACGTATCCAATCTCGGCAAGGACGGCAAGCCGCTGCCAAAAGACAGCCGCACTCATCTCTTCAATCTGGGCAACTGCCTGTGGCACTCGGACAGCTCCTTCCGGCCCATTCCGGCGAAATTCTCGCTGCTGTCGGCACGCGTGGTCAATCCGAAGGGCGGCAACACCGAATTCGCTGACATGCGCGCCGCCTATGATGCGCTTGATAACGACACCAAGGCCGAGATCGAGGACATGATCTGCGAACATTCGCTGATGACCTCGCGCGGCGCGCTCGGTTTTCTCGACTACACTGACGAAGAGAAAGAGATGTTCAAGCCGGTGCTGCAGCGGCTGGTGCGCATGCATCCGGTGCATGGCCGCAAATCGCTGTATCTGTCGTCGCATGCCGGCGCGATCCAGGGCATGTCGGTGCCCGAAGCCCGCGTGTTGCTGCGCGATCTCAACGAGCACGCCACGCAGCCGCAATTCGTCTATGTCCACAAATGGACGCTGCATGACCTCGTGATGTGGGACAATCGCCAGACCATGCATCGAGTCCGCCGCTACGACCAGTCGCAGCCGCGCGACATGCGCCGGGCCACAGTCGCCGGCAATGCGCCGACCGTGGCGCAGCAGGCGGCGGAATAACCTGCCGTTCAAAGACAGGCGCGCCGCACGATGCGGCGCGCCTGTGTGCGTTCTAGATCCGCTCGATCTTCGCCTTCTCCAGCACTTCGCTCCAGCGCTTCACGTCGGAGGCAAGGAGATCGATCACCTCCTTCGGCTGCGAGGCCTTAGCCTGGCTACCGAGCGACAGCAGCCGCTCCTTCACGCCCTCATCCTTGAGCAGCGTCACCGTCGCGGCATTCAGCTTTGTCACCACGTCATCGGGAAGCCCGATCGGGCCGACGAGACTGTACCAGCCCGGCGCGGCGTAGCCGGGAAAGCCCGCTTCGGCCACGGTGGGAATATCGGGGAAAGACGGGAAGCGTTCAGCCGTCGTCACCGCGAGTGCGCGGAACTTGCCGGCCTTGATCTGCTCGATCATCGAGATCGGCGGATCGACCATGAAGTCGATGCGCCCCGCGAGGACTTCGACAACGGCCTGAGCGCCGCCGCGAAACGGAATGTGCTGAAACTTCACGCCGGCCAACTCCCGATCTGCTCGACGATCAGATGCGGGCCCGAGCCGACACCGGGCGTGCCGTAAGTGAGCGGCTTGTCCGGCTGCTTCTTTGCAGAAGCGATCAACTCGGCGAGATTCTTGAAGGGCGCGTCCGCATTACACGAGAACATGTAGGGCGCTTCGGAGACCTGGCAGATACCCTTGAGGTCATCGACCGGCTTGTAAGGCAGGCTCTTGTAGAAGGCCGACGACGCGCCATAGGTCGCGGTGATCAGCGAGATCGTGTAGCCGTCAGGCGCCGAGCGGGCGAGCTGCGCCCCGGCGAGCGTCGTGCCGGCGCCGGGCTTGGTTTCGACCACCACGGTCTGGCCGAGAATTTTCGACAGACCTTCGGCGAGCACACGCGAGGTTGCGTCGGTGCCGCCGCCCGGCGCGAAACCGTGCAGCAGGGTGATGGACCGTTCCGGCCAGGCCGCTTTGGCCTGAAATGGAAGAAGGCTTGCCGACAATCCGGCCAGCAGCGTGCGCCTGTTCAACATCGATAGTCCCCAAAGAATGCATCCAAGGGGACCAGCGTAGCATGCATGCTGCACTGCGGTATAATGTTATGCGCTATGGCCCTCTGCGCACGGCGCTTATCTCACCCGGAGCCGATCCAGCATCTCCGACGATGCAAACCCATCAGCAGGCGCGCCGACGGAGGCCTGGAAATTGCGCAAGGCTTCACGGGTCTGGCCGCCGAACTGGCCGTCCGGCGTGCCTTTGTAGAAGCCGCGCTGCGCCAGCAGCTGCTGCAGCTCAAGCCGTTCTGCGCGGGATAGCACGCGCTCCTGACGCGGCCATGGCTGCACGAAAGGCGGACCGCCGCGCAACCGGTCGGCAAAATGGCCGATCGCCATCGCATAGGCTTCAGCCGGGTTGTATTTCATGATGACGCGGAAATTCGTCAGCATCAGGAAGCCCGGCCCCTGCGAACCGGCGGGCGCGAGTAGATAGGCCTTTTCCGTCATGCGCGGGAACGGCTGGTTGTTGGCACGCTTGAGGCCAAGCTGCTCCCATTGCGGCAGGGTCATCGCCTTGGCCTTGTCGGCCAGCATGTAGTTGAAGCCCTGCGGAACCACGACTTCGTAGCCCCAGGTCTGGCCGCTCTGCCAGCCATCCTTTTTCAGGTTGTTGGCGGTCGAGAAAATCAGATCGGTCGGATTGTCCACCACGTCACGGCGACCATCGCCGTCGCCGTCCACCGCAAAGCGCTTGAACGCGGTCGGCATGAACTGGGTCGGCCCGAATGCTCCGGCCCAAGAGCCGCGCATCTGTTCAGGCCTCAGATCGCCGCGATGCAGGATTTCCAGAGCGACCAGAAACTCATCCTTGAAATAGGCCTGGCGGCGGCCGACGCAGGCTAGCGTCGCCGTCGAGCGCAGCACACTGCGATCGCCGATCATCGTCGAGTAGTTCGACTCGATGCCCCAGATCGACGCGACGATGTAGCGATCGACGCCGTAGGCCTTCTCGGCCGCATCGAAGATCGTCTTGTACTGCGCCAGCACCTCGCGGCCCTTGGCCATGCGGTTGTCGTTCACCAGGATGTCGAGATAGTCCCAGATCGCCTTGGTGAATTCCGGCTGCGAATCCATCAGGTCCATGATTCGCAGATCCGGCGTCAGCCCGGCGGTGAAACGCTGATAGCTGTCCTGCGAGATGCCGCGGCGTGCGGCATCAGGCCACAGTCCGGCAATGCAGTTGTCGAAATTACCAGCGGCCTCGCGGATTGCCTGTGCAGTCATCAGCGGATGGCCGGATGCGCCGTCCTCGCCGCTCCAGGGCTGCGCTCCGGGCGCGCCGGGCAGTGCCGCCTGTGGCGGCGGGTCCTGGGTCTGCGACGATCCGCTAAAGATATTGTCGAACAGGCTGAAAGGGCCGCTCTTGCTCTGCGCCTGCGCCGCCACGGGCAGGGCCGCCGTAAGCAAAACTGCGCCGAGCGCAGCTACACCGCATGTCAGGCTTCGCGCCATCTTCGTCGCAGATTTCATCACTATCCATCTCGGGAATCTGACCGGAATTTGGTCATGACTGTGGCATGACAGGAGGCCCGGCGAGGGTTTCCATCAGCTTAACACTATTCCAGTTTTGCCTGGCTGGGCGGACGTGCCGCGCGGCAGAAAGGATAATTGCAGACATGTAGCCCGGCACCACACATCCGCCTTTGTTCCCGGTTGCAAACGGAACCAGCAGGCGCAATCTTCGTTGGCCTGCCTGCGTCGTTCCCCTCCAAGGTCATTGCAAAGTCCCCTGATGAAAATTCGCAAAGCCGTTTTTCCGGTCGCCGGCCTCGGCACCCGCGTCCTCCCCGCCACCAAGGCGATGCCGAAGGAAATGCTGACCATCGTCGATCGGCCGCTGATCCAATATGTGGTCGACGAAGCCCGCGAGGCCGGCATCGAACATTTCATCTTCGTTACTGGCCGCAACAAGGGCATCATCGAAGATCACTTCGACCGCATGTTCGAGCTCGACGAGACACTCAAGAGCCGCAACAAGTCTGCCGAGATCGAACAGCTGGCGCTGTCCCAGCCTGCCGCCGGCGCCATGAGCTTCACGCGCCAGCAGGCCCCGCTCGGGCTTGGCCATGCTGTGTGGTGTGCCCGCGATATCGTCGGCAATGAGCCCTTCGCCGTGGTGCTGCCGGATGAGCTGGTGCTGAATTCCCCGGGCTGCCTGAAGCAGATGGTCGATATCGCGGGAGCGCTTGGCGAAAAATCCAACCTCGTTGCCGTCGAGGAAGTGCCGATGGACATGACGCATCAATACGGCATCTGCGGTGTCGGCGAGCGCCACCCAACCCACGAGGCTGCTTTCACCATCGACGGGATGGTCGAGAAACCCCCGAAGGGCACCGCGCCGTCCAACCTGTCGATTACCGGCCGCTACATCCTGCAGCCGGAGATATTCAAGATTCTGGAGACCCAGGAGCGCGGCGCGGGTGGCGAAATCCAGCTCACCGATGCGATGATCGGCCTCGCCAAGAGCCAGTCGTTCTACGGCGTGGAATTCGAAGGCGAGCGACACGATTGCGGTTCGAAGTCGGGCTTCCTGCGCGCCAATATCGCGTTCGGCCTGCAACGCCCTGATCTGCGCGAAGGTCTGCGCGCCGAAATGCTGCGTTATCTCGGAGAGTAAGCGCTAGGCTGCAATCGCCTGATGCGCATCGCCTGCGATGACACATTGGTTGCGGCCTGCGGCCTTCGCCGCATAGAGCGCCTTGTCGGCGGCCTCCACCAATCCCGTCCACTCCATCGTCACCAGCGGCTTCACGCTGGCGACGCCGACACTGACCGTGAGCATCGCGGGATCCGCCGGCACCTGCTCGACGCGGCGCCGAATGGTTTCGGCAACCTCATAGGCATCCTGCACGGTCGCACCGGGTAGCAGCACGGCGAACTCTTCCCCGCCATAGCGCGCGGCACAGTCGCCGGCGCGCTTCGCCGCTCCTGCGATGCAATTCGCGATCGCGATCAGGGCGGTGTCTCCGGATTGATGACCGAAGCTGTCGTTGAAAACCTTGAAATGGTCGGCGTCGATCAACAGCAGTGCCATCGGCCGTGAATGCCTGATGGCACGGCGCCATTCCAGCTCCATCGCCGCATCGAATTTGCGGCGATTGCGCAGTCCAGTGAGACCATCGGTCGTGGCCAGTTCTTCGAGCTTGTGCTCTGCGTGTGCGCGGCGGCCTATTTCGCGCGCCAGGAACAGTGTCACCGCGGTGATGAAGATAATCAGCGCCAGCATGATGCCGCCGATCTTGATCGCCTGCTGATACCACAGACTGTAGATGCCGGCCCACGGCCGGCCGACGATCACGAGCAACGGCCGACCGCTGTCGCGCCACACGTAGAGGCGCTCGATCTGGTCAACGACACCGACGCCCGAATACGACCCGTTGGACCGGCTCAGCGCCCGCATCACGCCGGGGGCCTTGCTCAGATCCCTGCCGACCACGTCGAGATCGAACGGCGTACGCATGATGACGACGCCGTCGCGGCGGATCACTGTGATGTTGTCGTCCTTGTTCAGCCGCAAGCGGCCGAACAGATCATGAAAGTAGGCGAACCGGATGGCACCCGCGACGACGCCGGCAAAATCGCCATCGACGTCGGTGATGCGGCGGCTCAGCACGACGGAATACGCGCCCCGGTGCAGCATCGGTTTGCTGACATAGAGCCCGCGCTCGCCGTCGAACTTGTGTACCTTGAAGAACTCTTCGTCGGCACTGCTCTGCTTGGCAGGATCGAGCGATGCCGCATCGATGATAAGATCGCCATGCGCATCGAACACCTGAATGGATGCAAACTGGCGCGCTGATGCCGCATTGTCGAACAGGATCAGCTGGCGCATTTCCTTGCTGAGCTTGTCGATCTCGGGCGTATTGATGCCGGAAATGACAGCGCGCAACGACAGATCGTATTGTTCAACGGTTCGACCTATATCAGAATCGATGGAGGTGGCGAGGTTCTCGGCAGTCTGTCGCGCGAGCGCTTCCTCGCCGCGGCGCATATCGAGCATCACAGTGCCGCAAACGGCCGAAAAGCCAATGATCGTGACCAGCGACGACAGAATCAACAGCTTGGCCGATAACGGCCAGCGTCGAATTCCCGTGCTTGCATTCCCCGACTTCATCATGTGCTCCGTACCCCACGGATCGCACGCGAATGCTTGCCGAGCGCTTAAGTACCGGCTTTGGGTTCCACACGGCGTTAACGAACGGTTGCGGAAAATGCTCGGATGACGCACTTCCGATGTCGATTTACCGAAATCGCGCTGTAGCGCCTGATCGCGCGGGCGCGTATGACGTTTGCGAGATTATACCGAGGACAATTCCGTGCCTGACTACGACCTGCTCCGTGCCTACCTGGCCAGCCAGACCAAGGACGAATTCGTGCTGAGCATGGATGCGATCGAGGAGATCATCGACGACGCGCTGCCGCGCGCGTCGCACCGGGCATCGTGGTGGGAGACCGAGCGCGCGCCCGATGAGCACATGCCGCAGCGCGAGGCCTGTATCGCAGCCGGCTTCATCGCCATCCGATTGCCCGATGGCTCCGGTGTGAAATTTCGCCGGAAGACGGCCAAGTTCATGCGGAAGTGGAATTAGGACGAGCGACGTGGCGCCCAGCGATTTTTGACCGCTATCGCTGCAGTCTCACACCCAGCATCACCACCGTCGAGGCCGTGCTCGCGCCAAGGATGTTTGAATCCAGGATATCGCGGCGCACCTGCGCCTTGAGCTGGATTTCACGGTTCAGCTTGTAAACGAGATCACCCTGCAGCGAGTAGATCTTATCGAAGCGGAAGTTTTCCTGATAGTCCTGCGTCACGTAAGTGAACTTGCCCGTGGCCGTCAGCCAGCGCCGGAAGTCGTGATTGACCTCGACCGTATAGGTGCGCGTGAGAATGCCGGGAACGCCGGGAACGGTCGTCTCGTCGATCGACGTGGTCGAGACGAATTTCGCGGTCGTCAGCGGTGTGGCCGTCCAGATCAGCGACGCTGACGTCAGCAGACCCTTGAGAACCTCCAGCCGCGTATCCGTATAGCTGCGCGCTGCATATCCGATCGACGCTTCACCCGTTAGCAGACGCGTGAATTCGAACGTCGTACCGGCCTTGATATAGCCGCCGCTGGAATCGCGGAGATAGCCAAAGCGATCCGCCCGATCGTCGTGCACACGGACATCGCCCTGGACTTCGGCGAATGGCTTCAGACCCGGCAGCACTTCATAGGTGGCGCGGCCGACGCCGCCATACTGATTGAAATTACGGTCGTTGTTGTTGGTCTGGGTGCCGTCGGTCAGTTTCGAATCCTGATAGACGGTGCGATCGACGAGACCATCGACCTTGATCTGAAGACGGTTGAAGTCCTTCTCGACCCCGAGCGACCCACCAGTCGTCGTGAACAGCGGGAACTCCTTCAAGCCGGCCTGAATGTTCGGGCTGCCCGGATTATCCGCACCGACCCGCATACGCATTTCGCTGTTAACGCGCAGGTCGCGGGCGACATCGAGACGACCGGCGATCTTGCCGTTGAATTCGGCGCGATCGACATTTTCGGGTGCCGGCGAAGTCTGGAATGGCGCTGCGGGAAACTGCTTCTCATAGCCGGTGAAGGATCCGCGCAGATCCACGATGATCGAGTGCCGCGTCCAGTCGGTTGTGGCCAGCAGCTCCGGCGCGACCTTGTAGAACGACGACCCCTTCGGCTGCACGAAGCGCGCCGGATTGTTGTCGAAACCGCCATAGATTTCCACGGCTGACTTCACGAGAAAGCTGCCGACGCGCACGCCGGTCGGGGCATAAGGATCGGGATCAATCGGCAATCGCCGGCGCGGCGGCTGGCCCACCACGGTGCCGGCAACCGACGGCGCAACGGGGGGCTTGGCCGCCTTGGCCGATGGTGGTGACGGCCGGGTTTCGGGCACCAGCGGCGGCGGCGGACTGCCAGGCCCCACTGGCGGCTTCGGTTTCTTCGCGCCCGGATAATATTTGGTCTGCTTGCGCTTGCGGTTGAGCGCATCGAACCCGGTGCCGGCGGCGCCCGATGCAGCGGGCACCGCCGGCGTGATGATCGACTGCGGGATGCGATCCGGCGATAGCTGGCTGGTCTGCAGCGTTCCATTTGGCTGAAGCGGCGCATCCGTCGTCCGGCGCGTGGGCAGATTCTGCGGTGACACGAAGCCGCCCGGGACCGGCGCTAGCAGGTCTGACGTCAATGCTTGCGAGAATGCCGGAGATGGCATCAGGAGGCTCAGACACAGACATGCCGAAACCGCGCCGTTGGCCCAGGCGCGGTTACGGCGGTCGCGTACTCGACCCATCCTCACGATCAGAAAAACTCCAACACCATCAAAAGCTTACAAAATCCACCAAGAGCGACGCCGGAGGCGCGCGCGACAACTCATGGTTAAGGGAGTTAAAACGCTTATGGTTAATGGCCCGTTGAGATCGCATCGGCGGGGTTTCGCCAGGCAGGCCCAGCCGTGCTAAGAGGACGGCGACACAGCCGGACAATTTACGGCCCCAGGATGCGATTGATGCCCCTCTCCAAGACACCCGGCCTTCCGACGAAAACGACGGCAGCGATGAGCGATCAGGCCATTGAAGCGATTGCCTCGGCGCTGCGTACGCTGGAGGCCGAAGCCAGCGGCGTCACTGCGCTGGCAACCGCGCTGCAATCCGACCTCGGCCCGGCCTTCGTCGCGGCCGCCGACCTGATCCTCAAGGCCAAAGGCCGCCTGATCATCACGGGCCTCGGCAAGTCCGGTCATATTGGCCGCAAGATCGCCGCGACCTTCGCATCGACCGGTACACCCGCCTTTTTCGTGCACGCCGCCGAAGCCAGCCATGGCGATCTCGGCATGATCACGCCCGACGACGTCATCATGGCGCTGTCCTGGTCCGGCGAGCAGCCGGAGATGAAGAACCTCATCACCTATGCCAAGCGTTTCAGGATCGGCGTGGTCGCGATCACCTCCGAAGCCACCTCGACGCTGGCCGAGGCCGCCGATGTCGCGCTGACGCTGCCGAAGGCGCGCGAGGCCTGCCCGCATAATCTCGCGCCCACGACGTCGTCGCTGATGATGCTGGCGATGGGCGATGCGCTGGCGATCGCGCTGCTGGAAGGCCGTGGCTTTACGTCGGTGGATTTCAGCGTGCTGCACCCCGGAGGCAAGCTCGGCGCAATGCTGAAATACACCCGCGACCTCATGCATTCGGGCGACGCCGTGCCGCTCAAGCCGCTCGGCACCAAGATGTCCGATGCGCTGGTGGAAATGTCCTCGAAGGGCTTTGGCTGCGTCGGCATCACCGATGGCAACGGCCATGTGGTCGGCATCGTCACCGACGGCGATCTCCGCCGTCACATGCGCGCCGACCTGATGACGGTCTCGGTCGATGAAGTCATGACCAAGAATCCCAAGACCATCAGCCGCGACCTGCTCGCCGGCGAGGCGCTGGAAATCCTAAACTCGTCGAAGATCACCGCACTGCTGGTGACGGACGCCAGAAAGCCCGTCGGCATCGTGCATCTGCATGATCTGCTGCGGGCAGGCGTGGCGTAAGCCACGTTAGCTGGCAGTTCGCAGGAACCTTGCCGCATTCGCTTCGAGTGGCAATGCCAAGCCGTTCGCGATGTACGACACCGTACGATAGAATCCACACAGCAGGATGATCTCGAAGATTTTCGCGTCATCGTAGTGAGCGGCCAGCGTCTTGAACTCCTCATCGCTGAGCGTGGCGCGGTGATGCAGCGCATCGACTGCTGCGATCAGAGCTTGTTCCGCTGACGACCAGCATGTCGCCTGTGAGTCACCGTCAACGGTCGCCCTCACCTCCGCTTCCGTCAGCTTCGCCGCGTCTGCAAAGGTTGCGACATGGACGCCCCATTCATATTCGCATCCGGTCAGTGCGCAGGTGCGATCTATGACAATCTCGCGCTCCCGCAGCGACAGCGGTCCGCGATCAAGCAGGCCAGCTGCGCGAAATTTGCTCCATGCCCTCGGATGACCGGCGATCACGCGAAACAGCATCAGCGGCGGCGCCCCGCGCATGATCGCATCGAATTGCGTCTGAATGTCGGAAGCATAAGGCGGCTGCAGCGGCGCGATGCGTGACATGCCCAACTCCTGCGCTACAATAATCGTAGCGACATGCTACATATTTTGTAGCGCCCTGCAAGAGAGTAATGTGATGGCAAAGTCCGTTTCCAAGCCGCCCAGACGCGGTGTGCGCGGCTCAACGACCGGCCGACCGATCATGGCGCTGCTCGACCTGCTGGGCCGGCGCTGGACGCTGCGCATTCTCTGGGAGTTGCGTGAGCGCTCCCTGACCTCGCGGGCGCTGCGCAAGGCTTGCGACGACGCCTCCCCTACCGTTCTCCAGGCACGCCTGAGCGATCTCAGAGACGCGGGTCTGATCGCGCTGCAGCCGGACGGCTATGGGCTGACGGATACAGGCCGGGAGTTGCAGGACACCTTCCTGCCACTGCATCACTTTGCGGAGCGGTGGAGCAAATCGCTGGCGGCTGACTGATCAGGCCACGTCCACCGTCAGACTGGCCCCATCCGCCTTCACGATCTTCACCTTGGTGCCTGCCGGCGTATCCGGGCCACTGACGCGCCACACCGTATCGTCGATGCGCACGATGCCCTCGCCGTCGATGATCGGCCGATCCAGCGTGCAGATACGGCCGACCAGCGCGTCGCTGCGCTTGTTGAGGAACGGGTTCGGATTGGCGCCGGGCTTCTGGCGCGCAATCCGCCGCCACAGCGGGACGGCTGCCAGCGCGAACAATCCGAACAGCAGGATCTGCACTTGCCAGGACGGCGTGACGATGAAGGACAGCACGCCGACCAGGAATGCGGACAGCCCGAGCCAGAACATGAAGACGCCGGGCGCCAGCAGCTCCAGCGCCATCAGAAGCACGCCGAAGATCAGCCAGTTCCAGCTCCCCAAAGTGACGAACATTTCGGCCATTGCGAAATCCCTAGCTGCGCGGCGGCGTTGTACCCGCCGGCGGCACTGATCCGCTGCGGCGCGCGGCAGCCTGGGCCGAGGTCGAGTTCTCGCCGAAGGTCGCCTTGGCGATCTCGCCGATACCGGCCAGCGAGCCCAGCATGCTCATGGCTTCCACCGGCAGCATGATGACCTTCTGGTTCGGCGATTCCGCAAGCTGGCCGAATGCCTTGATGTATTTGTCGGCGATGAAGTAATTCAGCGCCGCAACGTCACCCTTCGAAATCGCCTCCGACACCACCCGCGTTGCGTTGGCTTCGGCCTCTGCGGAACGCTCGCGTGCCTCGGCGTCACGGAACGCAGCCTCGCGGCGACCTTCGGCCTGCAGGATCTGGCCCTGCTTGGCACCTTCGGCACGGAGAATTTCCGACTGGCGCTGACCCTCAGCCTGCAGAATGTCGGCGCGCTTGACACGCTCGGCCTTCATCTGCCGGCCCATAGCCTCGACCAGATCGGCCGGCGGCACGATGTCCTTGATCTCGATACGGTTGACCTTGAGGCCCCATGGGGAGACGGCGGCATCGACGACGCGCAGCAGCCGCTCGTTGATCTCGTCGCGATGCGACAGCACCTGGTCGAGATCCATCGAGCCCATCACCGAACGGATATTGGTCATGGTCAGCACGATGATCGCCTGATTGAGGTCGGAGACCTCGTAGCTTGCCTTGGCCGCGTCGAACACCTGGAAGAACGCGACGCCGTCCACGGTGACGGTGGCGTTGTCCTTGGTGATTACTTCCTGCTCGGGGATGCTGATCACCTGCTCCATCATGTTCATCTTGCGACCGACGCGGTCGAAATAAGGAATGATGAGGTTGAGGCCCGGCGACAGCGTGCGGGTGAACTTGCCGAAGCGCTCAATGGTCCAGTCATAGCCCTGCGGTACGGTCTTCACACCGGCAAACAGCGTGAAGATGATCAGCAGCACAACGGCGATGGCGAAAATGTCGTAACCGGACATCAAAGTCTCCCTGCGGCAAAATGGACGCGCAACATATGGCGCCTCGTTGTTTTGTCGGCGTGGAGGATTTTAAGGTTCGAAATCGGGAAAAGCGAGAGCGCCGACGTGATCGCGAGCCACGGACCTCTCAGCCGTCATTGCGAGGAGCCCTTGCGACGAAGCAATCCAGTCTTCGCCTGTGGCTTCTGGATTGCTTCGCTGCGCTCGCAATGACGTGGATGGGTTGGAGCGCCCTTAGATCCAGCCCTGCAGCTCGCGGAGCACAAGCTGGCGGATCGTGTCCATGCCCTCGTCGCTGTCGTTGAGACAGGGGATCGCAGAGAACTGCTCGCCGCCATTGTGCATGAAGATCTCGCAATTCTCCTGCGCGATTTCTTCCAGCGTCTCCAGGCAGTCGGCCGAGAAGCCAGGCATTACGACGGCAATGCGACGCACGCCGTCCTTGGCGAGCTGCTCGATGGTCTTGTCCGTATACGGCTGAAGCCAGGCATCGAAGCCAAAACGGGACTGGAAGGTCAGCAGCAGCTTCGGCGCGTCCGGTCCGAGCCGCTTGCGCAGCGCTTCGGTTGTGGCCACGCATTGCGCCTGATAGGGGTCGCCCTTGTCGATGTATTTCTGCGGCATGCCGTGGAACGACGCCACGATCATTTCCGGCACGAATGACAGCGTCGCCAGATGCTTCTCGATCGAGGTCGCCAGCGCGCCGATGTAATCCGGCTCGTCATAATAGGGCGGCGTGACCCGCAGCGTCGGCTGCGCACGCATGGTGCCGAGTACGCGGAACACTTCGTCGCAGACCGTCGCAGACGTCGCCGCCGAATATTGCGGATAGAGCGGCACCACCAGAATGCGGTCGCAGCCCTTTGCAGTCAGGTCAGCGATGCGGGAACGGATCGACGGATTGCCGTAGCGCATCGCCCAATCCACCACGAGATGGGTATGGCTATCGAGTGACGCCGCGAGCTTGTCGGACTGCGCACGGGTGATCGTCTTCAACGGAGATTCGTTCTTCTCCGTGTTCCAGATCTTGAGATAGTCCTTGGCCTTGCGGCGCGGGCGCGTGGTCAGGATGATGCCGTTGAGGATCAGCTTCCACAGCAGGCCCTGGTTCTCGATCACGCGCGGATCGGACAGGAACTCTCTCAGATAGACGCGCACGCCGCGGGTATCCGCGGTGTCGGGAGTTCCGAGATTGACCAGCAAGACGCCGACGCGTTCCGGTATCTCCAGGGTGGAGGCCAGTGGCTGCTCGAGGGAAACGACATTTGTCATGATGCCGGTGGCTTCGCGCTTTGGCTGGACCTTGTCAAGACGACGGACTGTCCATCAGGGCAGGACAGCGATCAGAAACAGGTGACGCGTTCGGCCGCGACATAACCCAGCAGCAGGCCAACGCCGAACAGCATCACCAGCGCCGCCGCGCCGAACTCAATCCCCCGCATCACCAGCGCGCCACTGCCATCGCGGCCCCCGGCCAAACGGCCGGCGAGACCCTTGGCGGAGACGGCGATGACGGCAATGGTTGCCACGGTAATCGCGGTTCCCAGGCCCATCACGAAAGTCGCAGCGATGCCGGCCCAGAACATCCCCTGCGCCAGCGCGAAGACCAGCACGAGGATCGCGCCGGAACACGGCCGGATGCCCACCGTGAACACCGCCGATAATCCACGCGCCCAGCCACCGGGGCCAGCGAGCTGATCCGGCGTCGGGCCATGGGAATGGCCGCAATGCTCGTCATGAACGTGATCGTGATGACTGTGCTCATGGTGCGCATGTGCTGAAGCCGTCGCCTCGGCATGCGCCGTATGGGCGTGCGCATGAGCATGCGCGTGGCCGTGAGCGTGCTCGTGGTGATGGTGGTCATGGCCATGATCGTGGGAATGCGCGGACGCACTGGCATGCGCCATCGCGAGCTGCGCCCCCGCAGCCGGCAGCGACGGCCGCAAGGCGCGGAAGAACCCGCGCCCCTTGCTCCAGACCAGCCGCGCGCCGAATGCCGCAATCAGCCCGTAGCTGGCGATTTCCACCCAGCGCTCGGTGCTGCACATGGTCTTGGCTGTGACATTTAGCAACCATGCGCCAATGCCGACGATCAACACGGCGACGAGCGCCTGCATCAGCGCCGAGACGAAGGACAATATGATACCGCGCTTGGCGGTCTCTTCATTGGCGACCAGATAGGACGAGATCACCGCCTTGCCATGGCCGGGGCCGGCGGCGTGGAAGATACCGTAGGCAAAGGAGATCCCCAGCAGCGTCCACACCGCGCTGCCGTCGGACTTGGCGGCACGGATGGTCGCCGACATCGCGCGATAGAATTCGGACTGCTTCGTCAGGAGCCAGCCAATGATGCCGCCAACTTGTGAGTCCGGCACACCCTTCGGCGCACCGAACGGGTTCTGCGCCAACACATCATGCAGCGCGCCATCGGCAATCACTGACGCTGCGGCCAGCACAGCGCAAGCCAACAGCACGCGGCGCATCGTCATTTTCTGGAGCATCATGGGCAATCGACCGTGATCTTGTTGGCGAACATCGCGCCGTAATTGCTGTTCTCGCCATTCATGAAAGTGTCTTCATTCATGGTCTGCGCCTTGGCGGCGCCGTCCGACGGGCGCTGGATCGCCATCGTGCAGGAGGCCGGCGCGCCGGCCAGCTTGATGGGGTCTTTCTTCTCGAGGCCGAAATCGACGAAGAAGCTCGGATCGAAGATTTCGAGTTCCATCTTCTTGGCCTTGAACGGTGTCTTGAACGGCAGCGTGAAGTGCAGCACCAGCGCGGCGTCGCGCTTCTCCAGATAATAGTCGACGGGATCGTTGAAGCGCTGCTTCTTGCCTTCCACCTTGGCGAAGGTGAAGAAGGCAAATTCCTTCAGCGACTCCACATTGGTCTGGGCCAGCGGCGCCAGCTCCTCGCGGGTATAAACGCCCTTGGTCTTGCTCTCGATTCCCTGCAGCGCATAGGTCGAGAACATGTCGTCGAACACCCAGGCATGGCGCACGCCGGTGATGGTGCCATCCGGCGCGTAGATCAGTTCGCTGGATGCCGTGACGAAGACGTGGGGATGGGCGGAGGCAACGGTGATGCCGGCTGTGAAGGCGAACAGCAGGGCGAAGATTCCCGCTAGCGACCTCAACAACCTCCGCATGTCATCCCCGCGAAGGCGGGGATCCATACACGCCGTCTTACTGTTGATCCGTGGGGCTAACCGCATCGCTTCATCACATGCTCGGAGGTTATGGATCCCCGCCTTCGCGGGGATGACAAATTGAGAGGTCACGACACCTGCCTCACGCCGCCTCAGGCTCTTCCAGCAGACCGCGCCGCCGCAGCAGCGCATCCGGCGCGGGGGCACGGCCGCGGAACGCGATATAGGCTGCTTCGGGATCGACCGAGCCGCCCGACGAATAGATGTCGTCATGCAGCCGCTTGGCCACTGCGGGATCGAAGATGTTGCCGGCTTCCTCGAAGGCGCCGAAGGCGTCCGCATCCATCACTTCGGACCACATGTAGCTGTAGTAGCCAGACGCGTAGTGATCGCCGGAGAAGATGTGCCCGAATTGCGTCGGCCGGTGTCGCAGCGCGATTTCCTCGGGCATGCCGATCTTCTCCAGCTCCTTCTTCTCGAAGGCCGCGACATCGGCGGAGGCCGAGGCCGGCTGGGTGTGGAATTCGAGATCGATCAGCGCCGATGACACAAACTCCACCGTGGCAAAGCCCTGGTTGAACTTGCGGGCCGCGATGAAGCGCTTGAGCAGATCGTCGGGCAGCGGCTCGCCGGTCTGGTAGTGCTTGGCGAAGGTCTGCAGCACCTGCGGCTGCTCCTGCCAGTGTTCATAGAGTTGCGACGGCAGTTCGACGAAGTCGGTGAACACCGACGTCCCCGACAGCGAGGGATAGGTGACGTTGGAGAGCATGCCGTGCAGGCCATGGCCGAATTCATGGAACAGCGTGCGCGCATCGTCCGGCGACAGCAGCGATGGCTGGCCGTCGGTGCCTTTGGCGAAGTTGCAGATGTTCAGCACCAGCGGCGCCACGTCGCCGTCAAGCTTCTGCTGGTCGCGCAGCGAGGTCATCCAGGCGCCGGAGCGCTTCGACGGGCGGGCGAAGTAGTCGCCATAGAAGATGGCTTTGAGCGCCCCCTTGGCATCCTTGACCTCCCAGACGCGGACGTCGGGATGCCAGACCGGCACGTCCTTGCGCTCGGCGAAGGTGATGCCGAACAAGCGCGTCGCGGTGTCGAATTGCGCCGCGATCATGTTGTCGAGGGTCAGATACGGCTTGATCGCCGCATCATCGAAATTGGCGCGGCGCTGGCGCAGCTTTTCGGCATAATAGCGCCAGTCCCAGGCGGCGAGCTTGAAGTTGCCGCCCTCCTCCGCGATCAGCTCCTGCAGCGCATCGCGATCGGCCAGCGCGCGGGCACGCGCCGGCTTCCAGACCCGCTCCAGCAGACCGCGCACCGCCTCCGGCGTCTTCGCCATGGAGTCTTCCAGGCGATAGGCCGCGAAGGTCGGGAAGCCCAGGATCTTCGCTGTCTCCTCGCGCAGCTTCAGGATTTCGACGATCGTCTCGTTGTTGTCATTGGCATTGCCATTGTTGCCGCGCTGGATGAAGGCCTTGTAGGCCCTCTCGCGCAGGTCGCGCCGCGCCGCGCTTTTCAGGAACGGCTCCATCGAGGACCGCGACGTGGTGATGATCGCCTTGCCAGTCATGCCGCGCTCGTCAGCCGAGGCCCTGGCCGAGGCGACGAAGCTCTCGGCGAGCCCATCGAGATCGCCTTCGCCCAGCTCCATGAACCACTCCTGCTCGTCGCCGAGCAGATGATGGCTGAAACTGGTGCCGAGATGCGCGAGACGCTCGTTGATCTCGGCCATCCGCGCCTTGGCGGTCTCGTCGAGGCCGGCGCCGGAGCGGTGGAAGCGGGTATAGGTCCGCTCCAGGAGACGCATCTGCTCGGTGGTAAGGCCGAGCTCGGCGCGCTTGTCGTGCAGCGCCACGATGCGGCCGAACAGCACGGCATTCATCATGATCGGATTCCAGTGCCGCGCCATCCGCGACGACACGTCCTTGTCGATCTCCAGGATCGCCGGATTGGAATGCGCCGACACCAGATCGTAGAACACCGACGCCACACGGCTGAGCAACTTGCCGGAGCGCTCCAGCGCCGTGATCGTATTGGCGAAGTCAGGCGCGGCCGGATCGTTCACGATCGCGGCAATCTCCGCCGAATGGTCGAAAAACGCCTGTTCGAAGGCCGGCATGAAGTGCTCGGGCTTGATCTCGTCGAACGGCGGGGTCTCGAACGGGGTCTGCCAGGCTTTCAGAAGCGGATTTTCGAGACCTTTCGACGCAACCGGCGAGATCGACGTTTCTGACATAAGAAATCCTGCTTTGAAGCCCAGAGAATGCGTCGATCTATACCACGCGATGGGGCTTTTTTGGGCCCTTTAGTGCTTGCCGCAGCAGGCTTTTTCGTTAGATTGCGGCTCGAAACAGGACCTTGAGATTATGACCACCTCCACCGCCCCTCGCCGCATCTACTGGCCCAGCGTCATCACCGTCATCTCGGCGGCGATCCTGATCGGCGCGGAAGTGTTCGGCGCCGCCTTCGCTGGTGGCTGGGCGCTGTCGATCCTGTTCGGCCTCTCCACCACCGGCGAGCACATCCTGCAGGTCTGCCTGTTCCTGTGCGGCGTCGCCATCATGGTCGCCTTCCTGCGCACCGCCGCACGGATCGAGCCGTTCACCCGCCGCGGCTGATCGCTCTGCGCCCGCGCAGCTCCACTCTCCGGCTTCCTCACACTCGACTGTCATCGCCCGGCCAGGCGCGCAATTGCGTGCTTGAATTGAGCGCCCCAGTAACCGACGCGGTTCGCGATTCGTCGCTGGCTACAGCGTTTATGGGATTCTCCGCTTTCGCGAAGGACAACAACCGAGAGCGAGATGACAGCGGGACGAGAGGACGACTACAGGACCATGACGCTGGTGTAGTTCAGCACTCCACACCAGCCCCAGACTACGCCAATTCCTTAACTGAACTTAACATCCGTTCATGTTGAGCGCGCTGAGTGCGTCTCGTTTGCAACGCTGCGCGATGGCGTTGAATAAAATGCCCCACAGCCCAAAAAAATTGTTGCGTACCAGGGTCAAAGAACCTATTTCCGGTCTTGCCCAATTTCGCACGTGCCTGTGGTCGTGTGTCAGTCGGTAGGTATCCGGACAAGAGGCCGGACAGCCGCCAAGGGATGAAGAAGCCGAGGGTCGTTCGCGGAGTTTTGCGAAAGGCCAGCATCTCTCTCCAGAGATGCCGTTGAAGGTGACTTTGTTCTTTGCAACCGTGACTGGCAGCCGGAGGCGAACCGGCGCACCTCGTTCTCAACGGGGGACGCGACTTAAAGCAACGACGGAGCGGGCTTTTTTGGTCTCTGCTGGCTTTCCAACAGCCAGCGCGAATACCGAAGAGGCTTGTCCTTCATTGCCAGGTGTGCGGTAGGGTCACCCCCAACCAATCCACGGCAGCACTTACGGTCTGTACTTTTGGCTTTGTCACGCCTCCATCGCGTGCCTGGGTCCGAAAGCGCTGAACCGTCATCATTTTTTGAACGTGACCCTTTCGCGGGGCCGTTTGGGAGAGTGCTATGACCGAACGTATTCAGGAATTCCTCCGCGCCCGCCGCAACGAGGGCACCGATGTCGAGCCGTGCCTCGTCGTCGACCTCGAAGTCGTGCGCGACAACTTCCAGAGCTTTGCGAAGGCTTTGCCTGATAGCCGCGTGTTTTACGCGGTGAAAGCAAACCCGGCGCCGGAAGTGCTGTCGCTGCTGGCCTCGATGGGCTCGTGCTTCGACTGTGCGTCGGTGCAGGAAATCCAGATGGCGCTCGACGCTGGCGCCACGCCGGACCGCATCTCCTTCGGCAACACCATCAAGAAGGAACGCGATATCGCGCGCGCCCACGCGCTCGGCATCGGCCTGTTCTCGGTCGACTGCGCCGCTGAGGTCGAGAAGATCGCGCGTGCGGCTCCTGGCGCCCGCGTGTTCTGCCGCATTCTCTACGATTGCGCCGGCGCCGAGTGGCCGCTGTCGCGCAAGTTCGGCTGCGATCCGGAAATGGCTGTCGACGTGCTGGACCTCGCCAAGCGTCTTGGCCTGGAGCCCTATGGCATTTCGTTCCATGTCGGCTCGCAGCAGCGCAAGGTGAAGGCATGGGACCGTGCGCTGGCGATGGCCTCCTCGGTGTTCCGTGACTGCGCCGAGCGCGGGATCAACCTGTCGATGGTCAATATGGGCGGCGGCTTCCCGACCAAGTACCTCAAGGAAGTCCCGGCGGTCGTGCAGTACGGCCGTTCGATCTTCCGCGCGCTGCGCAAGCATTTCGGCAACGCGATCCCGGAGACCATCATCGAGCCGGGTCGCGGCATGGTCGGCAATGCCGGCATCATCGAAGCCGAAGTCGTTCTGATCTCGAAGAAGAGCGACGAGGACGACGTGCGCTGGGTGTATCTGGACATCGGCAAGTTCGGCGGTCTCGCCGAGACCATGGACGAGTCGATCCGCTACGCCATCAAGACGCCGCATGACGGCGCCGAGATGACGCCCTGCGTGCTCGCCGGCCCGACCTGCGATTCGGCCGACGTGATGTATGAGAAGCTGCCGTATCCGCTGCCTGTGACTCTCGAGATCGGCGACAAGCTGCTGATCGAAGGCACCGGCGCCTATACGTCGACCTACTCGGCAGTGGCGTTCAACGGCTTCCCGCCGCTGCGCACCTTCCATATCTGAGCGTTGCAAATTTAAGTTCGCTCACTATATCCGGCATCCACCCCGGATATGACTAATCGGAGAGCCGGCCCGCCGGCTCTCATCCCGTCACCTTCCAATTCTGGATGACAACACTCCGTGTGAAAAACGGAGTGGGGACCGACATGCCATGACCGATCTGCACGAGACCGCCACCAACAACACTGTTGCTTTGCCCATCGCAGCCCCTTCGTACGAGATCCGTGCGGAACGTGGCTCCGACGTCGCCGCCCGTGAATCTCTGCTGGATGTGTGCTTCGGCGCTTCGCGCCATGCCCGCACCTGCCAGCGACTGCGTGACGGACGACTGCCCGCCGAAGGCCTGGCCTTCTCGGCGGTGGTGCAAGGCAGGCTGGTCGGCACGATCAGGCTTTGGCATGTCGATGCCGGGGGCCGAGCTGCGTTGATGCTCGGCCCCCTGGCGGTCGATCCGGGTGCCCGCGACCTTGGCCTTGGCGCCGCGTTGATGAATCACGCGATCGCCGAGGCCTCGGCGCGCGGCCATGGCGCCATCGTGCTGCTCGGCGATCCGCCTTATTACGCCCGCTTCGGCTTCATGCCCCAGAAAATGACCGATCTGGCGCTGCCCGGGCCGTTCGAGCGTGATCGCCTGCTCGGCCTCGAGCTGAAGCCCGGAGCGCTGGATGGCGCCCGCGGCATCATCTTCGGAAGCGGTAAATGGGTCCGCAAGGCTGCTGAGCCTGCCGATCTGGCCCACGCGGCTTGATTTGACCACCAAGACACGGCATTGCGGAGCTCACCTCTGCAGGAGAGCCCGGTAATGACGCGCAAACTGATTTCCACCGGATCGCCATTCGAAAAGACCGCTGGCTACAGCCGCGCCGTGGTCGATGGCGATTTCTGCTTCGTGTCCGGAACCACCGGCTACGATTACACCACCATGATCTTGCCGGCCGACGTCACGGCACAGACACAGAACTGCTTCAAGACCATTGAAGCCGCGCTGAAAGAGGCCGGCTTTGCCATGGCCGATATCGTGCGTGCGATCTACTACATCACCGACGCCAGCGACGCCGACAAGGTGTTCGCGGTGACCGGCGCGCATCTCGGCGAGATCAGGCCCGCTGCCACGCTCCTCGTGGTCTCCGGGCTCTACAAGCCCGAGATGAAAGTCGAAATCGAAGTCACCGCCAAGCGGCGCAGCTGATCGTCAACCGCGCGTCAGACACACCCGTTGGACGTCGCTGCTAGCAACGGCGCCATCGCCGGTTGACTTTCACTGCAGGATACATAGGTTTCGGCCATCATGACGAACCTGCCCCGCAACCGCTTACTGCTCCGCGCCGGTCACCTTCAAGCAGGAATGTGACCCGGGCGCACGCGCGCGTGCCGTCCGGGCTTGTTCGATTTCAGCATCCTCATCATTCTTGGCATGCTCGGGCGCTTTGCGCGCCGGGCGTCATTTGGCTGTGAAACCCATGATCCATTCCCTTCGCACTGAGCTGCCGCCCATCACACTCCGCCGCAGCGACCGTGAGCGTCTCGGCGTACTGGCCGAGGCCGCTGCAGAGAAATACCCTGTGACCGCCGACTTTCTGGCCGGCGAAGTTGAGCGCGCGACGATCGTGCCCGACACTCATCCATTGCCCGGAATCGTCGGCATGGAGTCCGATGTGACGTTCCGCGACGATATCAGCGGGCAGGAAAAGCACGTCACACTGGTCTATCCGACCTCCGCCGACGTGGACACCGGGCGAATTTCGGTATTGACCCCGATCGGAGCCGCGCTTATCGGCCTTTCTGCGGGGCAGTCCATTACATTCGAGACGCCCTCGGGGGAACCACGTTCGCTGACCGTTCTCTCGGTCGGCATACGGCGCTGAGCTGCATTTAATACCGGCATCGAGATTTCATTCCCGAAATTTCATTCTGATGTCACATCGTCACTGTCCTTTCCCAACCGCGCACGACGCAGCGCGTTCATCTTGATCCTGTCTGGAGTTAGAAGCTGATGTCCTCATCCCCCGCCTCGCCGATCTACGCGAAGATCACTGGCCCCATCGTGATCGTCGGCTTCGGCTCGATCGGCAAGGGCATGGTGCCGATGATCGAGCGGCATCTCGACTACGACAAGTCGCGCATCACCGTGCTCGACCCCAAGGATGAAGGCCGCAAGGCGCTGTGCGACAAGCATGGCCTGCGCTTCATCCAGCAGGGGCTGACCAGGGAGAATTATCGCGAACTGCTGACGCCGCTCCTCACTGAGGGCGGCGGCCAGGGTTTTTGCGTCAACCTGTCGGTCGATACCGGCTCGGTCGATATCATGGAGCTCTGCAACGAGCTCGGCGCGCTCTACATCGACACGGTCAACGAGCCCTGGCTCGGCTTCTATTTCGACGCATCGAAGGGCGCCGAAGCGCGCTCCAACTACGCTTTGCGCGAAACGACGCTGGCCGCCAAGAAGGCCCGCAAGCCCGGCTCGACCACGGCGGTCTCCTGCTGCGGCGCAAATCCCGGCATGGTCTCCTTCTTCGTCAAGCAGGCGCTGCTGAATGTCGCTTCCGACCTGAAGCTCAATGCCCCGCAACCGAAGACCAAGGCCGAATGGGCGGATCTGATGCGGCAGGCCGGTATCAAGGGCGTCCACATCGCTGAGCGCGACACGCAGCGCTCCAAGTCGCCGAAGCCGCCGGAGGTGTTCGTCAACACCTGGTCGGTCGAAGGCTTCCTCTCGGAAGGCGTGCAGCCGTCCGAACTCGGCTGGGGCACCCATGAAAAGTGGATGCCGGAGAATGCACACACCCATGAGGCCGGCTGCGGCGCTGCGATCTACCTGATGCAGCCCGGCGCCAATACGCGCGTGCGCACCTGGTGCCCGACGCGCGGCGCGCAATACGGCTTCCTCGTCACCCACAACGAGTCGATCTCGATCTCCGATTATTTCACGGTGCGTGACGCGTCGGGCGCCGCGGTGTTTCGGCCGACCTGCCACTATGCCTATCACCCGGCGGACGATGCGGTGCTGTCGCTGCACGAGATGTTCGGCTCCGGCAAGATGCAGACGAAGCACCACATCCTCGACGAAAACGAAATCGTCGACGGTATCGACGAACTCGGTGTGCTGCTCTACGGCCACGACAACAATGCCTACTGGTTCGGCTCGCAGCTCTCCATCGAGGAGACGCGTGAACTCGCGCCCTATCAGAACGCCACCGGCCTGCAGGTGACCTCGGCCGTGCTCGGCGGCATGGTGTGGGCGCTGGAGCACCCGACCGAAGGCATCGTCGAAGCCGACGAGATCGACTTCGAGCGTCTGCTGGAGATCCAGACACCCTATCTCGGCCCGGTGAAGGGCTACTACACCGACTGGACGCCGCTCGAAGGCCGCCCGGGCCTGTTCCCGGAAGATATCGATACGAGCGATCCGTGGCAGTTCAAGAACGTGCTGGTGCGGTAGCGAACACTCCGCCCCATCCTGAGGAGCAAATGGCGGCTGCATCTCGCAGCCGCCATTTGCGTCTCGAAGGATGGCCGCGGGCTTCGGCTCCGTGCCCTCATGGTTCGAGACGGCGCTGAAGAAGCGCCTCCTCACCATGAGGGTTGGGCTGCAGAGCAACTTGACAGTGCGAACGACTGCTCCATTCTTGAGATTGGAACTTTCAATTTCTCAGAGAATGGAGCCGATCCATGCTGGACGGTGCGTTTCTCTATATCGTGAGGTGTGCCGACGGGAGTTATTATATCGGCATCACACGCACCTCGCTCGACATCAGAGTAGCCCAGCACAACGCCGGCACGTTCCCGGGCTATACGTCGACACGCAGACCTGTCGAACTGTTGTATTCGCAATGGTTTGAGCGCATCACCGACGCGATCGAGAATGAGCGTAAACTCAAGCGCTGGAGCAGGGCGAAGAAAGAAGCGCTGATCCGTGGCGACTTCGCGATATTGAAGCAACTTGCTCGACGCAAGTTACCTCACTTACGGAAACCACCACATGCTCAGCCCTCATCCTGAGGAGGCGCTTCTTCAGCGCCGTCTCGAAGGATGGCCGCACACTTCGACACCTCGGCCTCATGGTTCGAGACGGCGCAAGAACGCCTCCTCACCATGAGGGTCGGGCAGAGGCGCCCGCTTCCTATTTCGCCAGATAATCAAACGCCACTTCGCCCAATCCCAGCGTCAGGTCGCACTTGAAGTGCAGCGCCGACACGACCTCCTTCACCGGCAACCGCGCCACATCCGCCAGCGCATGTGGAAACAGGCCAAGCGCGGCAGGCCCGGTCCAGGCTTCCTTGAGATTGATCTCTTCCAGGTGATAGCGCACCAGTTCGCAGATGCGCGGCGAGCCGTCGACATGCGGGATGATCTTCAGAATAAAGTTCGGCACCGTCAGCGCATGCATCACCGTGTCATGATCCACCGGCCGGTGCTTGTAGCCCATGGTGCCTGACGCGCAGAGCACCGAGCCGTAATGCAGCGTGCCGACCAGCACGTCGCTTTCCACGGCGATCTTCGGCGTCGCGCGCTTCTTCGGAAAGCCCCACAGCTCGCGGCCACCGGCTATCGGCGCATCGTCGTCGAGATACATCGAGTGGATATAGACGCCCTCGACACCGTTGAGGCGGACCGGAATCGCCTGCCCGGTTTCGGTGTAGTCGCCGAAGCCCGTGGAGTCCGGCATGCGGATGAATTCGTATTTGACGATGTTATCGACGATCTCCAGCGGCTCCGGCACCACGGCCTGCAGCGCGTCCATGTCGGTGCGATAGCTGATGATGAAATATTCGCGGTCGTAGAATTTGTAGGGCCCGCGCGGGAATGACGGATTGGTCAGCGGCATCGAATAGGCGTTACGCCTGATATCTTCGATCTTCATGGTGCCCCCTATGAAACTGTTGGCAGGGAGTATGAAGGCGGTCGATGAAACTGGCGAGACTATTGTGCGGGCAGCGTCAACAAACACCGTCCTCATCCTGAGGAGCGCGCTCTTCGCGCGCGTCTCGAAGGATGGCGGCACACTGGGAGAACCCGGCCTCATGGTTCGAGACGGCGCAAACGCGCCTCCTCACCATGAGGGACTTTGACAGCGACCTGGAAAGCTCCGCTATTTCGTGGTGATCGGCGGCGCGGTCTTCTCAGCCGGCGCCGGCGGCAGTGCCGGCTTGGCGCCGGCATCGCGTGCTTCTGCATCCGGACGCGCCGGCTGCGGCGGCGTTTCCTGCGGGCGCTGGCCGGTGGTCGCGGGTTCTGCGGGGGCCGACGGCTTGTTTTCGGCACCCGGCGTCGACTGCAGTGGCGGCGTCGCCTGGGCAAATCGAGCGGATGGTGGCGTCAGCGTGAGCCGCGCCATTGCCGACGTCGATGCGCCCAATCCTGCTGCGGTCGCCAAGATCGCGATCGTGAAATACGTCCGGAACACGCGCGTCTGGGTCGTCGGGATCATGGCATCCACCGCAGTTAATGTGCCGTGACAACGGGAGCCGGCCGCCAAAGTTCCCGAGCCGGAAAGTCGCAGATCGCCTATGGCGCCCTGGACTTCTTCTGGACGGCTAGTCCTTGGTGCTGACGTCCCATGTGGCGTTGCGCACGCCGGCATACGCCTCGAGCCGGGCGGCCACGGCATCCAGCTCCTTGGGATCGACGGCCGTCGAGACCAGCGTGGCGACGATCTCCTGCTGGGTGTCGCTCTGCTCGATCACATCGACATCGCCGACCGGATATTTTGCGGCTTCCAGCGCCTCCTGCAGGCGCTCGCGCATCTCGGGTACCACCTCGGGCGAGACCGTGAGCCGCACGTAATAGGTCACTTCCGACGACTTCGCGTCCAGCGGCGCCCGGTTGATCGCATTAACCAGCGGCCGCAGCAGCGTATTGCCGGCCAGCACGAAAAACGTAAGCGCGATAGCCTGTGCGATCATGTCCGCGCCGGCGCAGGAGCCCACCGCGGCCGAACTCCACAGCGTCGCCGCCGTATTGAGGCCGCGCACATTGGTGCCTTCCTTCATGATGACGCCCGCGCCGAGAAAGCCGATGCCGGAGACGACATAGGCGATCACGCGCACCGCGCCATCGGCACCGTGCAGCTGCATTGCGAGATCGACGAAAGCGGCCGCCCCGAGCGCCACCAACACATTGGTGCGCAGGCCCGCGGTGCGCTGGCGATATTGTCGCTCAGCACCGATCAGCGTGCCCAGCACAAAGGCCGTGGCCAGGCTGAGCAGCGTGTCGAGGAAGTCGTAAGTCTGGAATGTCGCCAAAAATCGCATGATGTCTGCATGCGTACAGGAAGTGACGGGCGGATGACAATGCCGCCTCGCACCAACCGTCGTGAACTCCCTCTCCCCACAGGGGAGGCGAAAGAGCTACAGCTCCAGCAGCCCGGCGTCGCCGTCCTGATCGGCAAAAGCCAGCGGCGTACCCTTGGCATTCCAGGCCAGCGCGCTGACGGGCTGCCCCTTGTTGGCCCGCACCAGAATTTCCGCGCCATCGGTCATGCGGACCATCAGGATGGTGCCGTCACTGTAACCGGCGGCCAGGATGTCCTGCTTGGGATGACAGGCCACCATGGTGACCTTGGCCTTGAGCGGCGCCAGCATCGCCGGCTCCTTGCCCATCGGGCCGTCCTTGCTCGCGAACGGCCAGATGATGACCGTATCCGCGCCCGAGGTCGCCAGCCCCTTGCCGCCGGCGCTCCAGGAAATCGAGCGCACGCGTGCGGGATAGCCGGTCATGCGCATGTGCTTGCCGTCCACGAGACGCCAGCCATGCAGCGCCGGCTCATGCATCGCGGTGACCAGAAACTTGTTGTCCGGGCTGAAAGTCACGCCGAGATGCGAACCGGCCCATTCCAGCACTTCGGCATTGCCGGCCATGTTGGGAAACCACAGCGTCACGCCGTTGTAATGTGCAATCGCGAGCCGCAGCCCCTTGGGTGCAAATGCCAGACCGCCAACGGTCGATGGCACCTCGAAGAATTTCACTTCGCCCTTCGGCGCCTGCACGAAGGCCGTCTTGCCCGCCGACCACGCAACAGCGCCGTCGGGATGCAAAGCTACACTGTCGATCCAGCGCCGCTTGGCGTCGGTCGCAAAGGTCGAGACTGTGCCGTCGCGGTCGAGCACGACGACCTTGCCGTCGTCGCAGCCCATCACGATGCGCTTGCCGTCGGAGGTCGAGCACAGGATGCCACCGAACGCGACCTCGACCGGCGACATCGCGCCTGCCGGATCAACCAGCGTGACTTTCTCTTCGGCGCCGACAAAGGCTGCCTTGTCGCCGAGAAAATGCACGGATGTGACCGACGCACCGATGGCCACCGGCAACACGCGGTCGGTGACCGAAACGATGGATTCCTGCTCCTGCAGCGGATTGAAATCGGACATCATCAGGCGGGGATGCAGCGTTCGAAGCCGTCGCGGATCAGCTGCTCGGGCAGATCGCGACCGATAAAGACAAGACGGCTTTCGCGCTTCTCGCCGTCCTTCCACGGCCGCTGATGATCGCCTTCGAGCATCATGTGCACGCCCTGAAACACGTAGCGGTCGTCGTCGCCGGAGAACGACAGGATACCCTTGGAGCGCAAAATCTTGCCGCCCTCCTTGGCCATCAGATCCTGCAGCCACGGCATGAAGGTCGATGCATCGAGCGCCTTGTCGGTACGCAGCGACATCGAGTGCATATCCTCGTCGTGATAGTGCTTCAGACCACCGTGGCCGTGATCATGATGGTGATGATGGCCGTGATCGTGGTCATGATGATCGTGACCGTCGTCCGCGTTGAGGAATTCCGGTTCGATCTCCAGAATGCGATCGAGATCGAAGGCGCCACGCTCCAGCACATCGGACAGCTTCACCTGCGCGCGTTCGGTCTTGTGCAGCTTGGCGTAGGGGTTGATGGCGCGGATGCGCGCCTCGACTTCGGCGAGCTCAGCCTTCGACACGAGATCGATCTTGTTCAGCACGATGACGTCGGCAAAGGCGATCTGGTTCTTGGCTTCCGGCGCGTCCTTGAGGCGGTCGCTGAGCCATTTGGCATCGGCCACGGTCACGACGGCATCGAGCCGCGCATGGGCCTGCACGTCCTCGTCGACGAAGAAGGTCTGCGCCACCGGGGCCGGATCCGCGAGGCCCGTGGTCTCGACGATGATCGCGTCGAACTTGCCCTTGCGCTTCATGAGACCGTCGAGAATGCGCACGAGGTCGCCGCGGACAGTGCAGCAGACGCAGCCGTTGTTCATCTCGAACACTTCTTCATCCGCGCCGATGATGAGATCGTTGTCGATACCGATCTCGCCGAACTCGTTGACGATCACAGCGTATTTCTTGCCGTGGTTTTCCGACAGGATGCGGTTCAACAGCGTGGTCTTGCCGGCGCCGAGATAGCCGGTCAGCACGGTCACGGGAATTTTGTTGGCAGTCGCTTCAGACATGATCTCTCCGGCGGGTCTTTGCAGCTTGTGGGCAGCGCCGGCGGCAGGGGTGCCCCTGCGCTAACTGGTCAGCGCGCTCGTCAGCGCCTTTATATTGTGCCTGACCATATCAATGTAAGTGGGTGCATCGCCGTTTTCGGCCGTCAGACTGTCCGAATACAGCGTTCCGCCGATTTTTGCCCCGGTCTCGGCGGCGATCCGGCGCATCAGCCGGGGATCAGCGATGTTTTCCAGAAAAACCGCCGGAATTTTCGAGATCTTGAGCTGAGTGATGATAACCGCGATATCCTTGGCGCTGGGCTCGGAATCCGTCGAAACGCCCTGCGGCGCGATGAATTCGATACCATAGGCCGCCGCGAAATAGCCGAAGGCATCATGGGTCGAGATCACCTTGCGGTGCGCCGCGGGGATGGAAGCCACAGCCGCCCTCACGTCACTGTCGAGGGCAGTCAGCTTCGCGAGATAGGCCTCGGCGTTCGCCTTGTAGATGTCGGCCCCGGCCGGATCGGCCTTGGCCAGCGCATCGCGAATGTTTGCGACATAGACCTTGGCATTGCCCACCGATTGCCAGGCGTGCGGATCCTCGTGCGAATCGAGCTTGCGCGGTGCGATGCCCTGGGTTGCGGTGACGATGACAGCCTTACCACCCGATGATTTCACCAACCGCGGCAGCCAGCCTTCGAAGCCGAGGCCGTTGACGATAACGAGCTTCGCGTCGGCGATCTTTTTCGCGTCACGCGGCGTCGGTGTGTAGACATGCGCATCGCCATTCGGGCCGACCAGGGTCGTGACAGCGACTCGCTCGCCACCGACATTGCGCACGAAGTCACCCAGGATGGAGAAACTCGCGACGACATCGATCTTGTCCTGCGCACGCGCCGGGACGATCGCAGCGACGAGCGACATGATAGCAGAAAGCACGAATATGCTGGATTTCCGCATGACTGACACACCTACGCCTCAAGATGCCGGCCGGGGAATAACTGCCTCACCAAGCCACTGACATTGCCGAACAAAACCGAAAATACGTAGAGCACCGCGGCGACCAGAATGATCGCGGGACCGGACGGCACCTTGGTCTGAAACGACAGCACCAGACCGAAGTAACCGGAGATCATCGCGCTCGCGACGGAGATCATCATCATCCCCGTGATATCGCGCGACCAGAACCGCGCGATGCCCGCCGGCAGGATCATCAGCCCCACCGCGAGCAGCGTACCGAGCGCGTGAAAGCCGTTGACGAGATTAACGACGACCAGCGCGAGAAACGCCAGATGCGCGGGTGCACCGGCGCGCGAGACAGTGCGCAGAAACACCGGATCGACGCATTCGATCACCAGTGGACGATAGATCACCGCCATCACCACCAGCGTGATCGTCGCGTTGAACGCGATCACAAGCAGCGTCTGATCGTCGAGTGCGAGAATATTGCCAAACAGCACATGCAGCAGATCGATATTAGTGCCGCGCATCGAAACGATGGTGACACCCACCGCCAGCGAGACGAGATAGAACGCCGCCAGTGACGCATCCTCCTTGATAACCGTCACGCGCGACACGAGACCAGCGAGCAGTGCGACGGAAAAGCCTGCAATCAGGCCACCAAACGTCATCGCAAACAGGTTGAGCCCGGAGAACAGGAAGCCTACCGCCGCCCCTGGCAGGATCGCATGCGCCATGGCATCGCCCACAAGGCTCATCCGCCGCAGCATCAGGAAGACGCCGATCGGCGCACCACCAAGCGCGAGCGCCACCACGCCGGCCAACGCACGCCGCATAAATTCAAATTCGAGGAAAGGCGCGATCAGCGCATCGTAGAGCATGTCGATCAGGCCGCCCGCGAGTGTGCGGCATCGACAACACAGGTGCCGGCGCCATCGTCGAAGGCTTCGCACATGCGCCGCGCCTCCAGCAGGTTATCCGCCGTCAGCACCTGCTGGGTCGATCCCCAGGCCACGGAGCCGCGCGCCAGCAGCAGCGTCTCCGGGAAATGCGCGCGCACCATCTCCATATCGTGCAACGCCGCCAGCACCGTGCGCTTTTCAGCGTGCCAGTGGCGCACCAGCGCGATCAGGTCGGCCGAAGTCTTCGCGTCGATGGCGTTGAACGGCTCGTCCAGCACAATCACCCGTGCATCCTGCAGCAGCACACGTGCGAACAGCATGCGTTGCATCTGGCCGCCGGACAGCGTGCCGATATTGCGGTTCTCGAATCCGTTGAGGCCAACAGCGGTGAGGGCCCGTCCAATTTGCTCGCGTGCGGTCTTGCCAAGGCCGCCGAATATCCCGGTCGTGCGCCAAAGCCCTGTGCCGACGAAGTCGAACACCGAGATAGGGAATGTGCGGTCGATGTCGACGCTCTGCGGCAGATAGGCGATGTCGCGCGCCTTCAGGCCGCCAAGTGTGATCGCGCCCGTCAGCGGCTTCAGGATGCCGACGATGCCGCGAAACAGCGTGGATTTGCCGGCGCCGTTCGGCCCAACCACCGCGAGCAAACTGCCAGCGGCGATCTCGCCATTGAGGTGATGCACCGCCGGATGCCGGTCATAGCCCAGTGTGACGTTCTGGAAAGCGAGCTGTGCTGTCATGACGGCCTCATCGCCAGCAGAACCACCGCCCAGAGCGCTGCGGAGACCGCCAGCGCAGCCCCCAGCCGTGCGGGCAACGTCATGCGCAGGATCGACCAGGGCGCGGGCTGGGCCGGATGCGGGCTTGCCGGGCCATGGCTGTGGGCATGACCGTGACCGTGCGCGTGACCATGGGAGTGGTCATGACCGTGGGAATGGGAATGCGCCATGAAATCGGGCCTGAGCCAGTGGAAACCCGGCGCCAAAACGCCTCACTGTCATTTATGTTATATTATAACATACCGCAAGCCCGGAGCGGATCAGGCGAAATGGCGGACCAGCGCCAGGCCGGCAAAGAGCCCGGCAATCGACAGCACCACCGAGCCCAGCACATAGGCCAGGGCGAGGCCCAATTCGCCGCGCTCATAGAGCACTGCCGTATCCAGTGAAAAGGCCGAAAAGGTCGTGTAGCCGCCGAGAATGCCGGTCATCAGGAACAGGCGCCAGGGCTGCGAGGCCTCGCCCTTGTAAGCCAGATAGCCGGCGATCAGGCCCATCACCGTGGAGCCAGTGATGTTGATGATGAAGGTGCCCCACGGGAACGCCGCTCCCATGCAGCGAGCGCAGGTCATGTTGATGACATGGCGCAAGGTGGCGCCAAGCCCGCCGCCGACAAAAACCAAAACATAATTCATCGAATACCCGCTGCGCTTGGTGGCTCCCGTCATTCCGTTTTGCCGCAGCGTGTCTGCGGCGGCAAGTCGCAGCGGGCCGAGCAAGACACGAAAACGTCACGACAACGAAAAAAGGCGGCAGCTTGCGCCACCGCCCTTCCCGCGCGTCATTAAACGCAAATCGAAAGCGATCAGACCGCCTTGCCGAACTGCTCGTCGACATATTCCCAGTTCACAAGGTGATCGACGAACGCCTTGAGATAGTCGGGACGACGGTTGCGGTAGTCGATGTAGTAGGAGTGCTCCCAGACGTCGACGCCGAGGATCGGGGTCGCGCCATGGACCAACGGGCTTTCGCCGTTCGCGGTCTTGGAGATTTCCAGCTTGCCGTTCTTGACCGAGAGCCAGGCCCAGCCGGAGCCGAACTGGCCAACGCCTGCAGCGGCGAAGTCGGTCTTGAACTTCTCGAGACCGCCGAGATCCTCGGTGATCTTCTTCTCCAGACGGCCGGGCAGCTTGTCGCCACCGCCGTTCGGCTTCATCCAGTTCCAGAAGTGGAGATGGTTGTAGTGCTGGCCGGCATTGTTGAAGAGCGCGGCATTCTTGCCGAACGAGCCCTTCACGATTTCTTCAAGCGATTTGCCTTCGAATTCGGTGCCCTTCAGCAGGTTGTTGCCGTTGGTCACGTAAGCCTGATGGTGCTTATCGTGATGGAATTCCAGCGTTTCCTTCGACATATGCGGCGCGAGCGCGTCATAGGCGTAAGGCAGATTGGGAAGCGTGAAGGTCATGGGTCAAGATCCGCAATAATGGGAGAGTTGGCTTAACGGGAACCCTTATAGAAGGTTCCGCCCGGCTCCGACACTCCCATCTTTGCGATCCCCGATCGCTTCGCGATCAGGCCGCGCTCGGCATTGCGGCGGAGACGGCATCGCGCCGCACTGGCGGCTTCACATTCATCAGCATCTGGAAGCATCCGGCGATCATCCCGATCACGACGGCGAATTGCCAGGCGCGATCATAATTGCCGAGATGCGAGAAGATCATGCCACCGCCCCAGGCGCCGAGGAAAGATCCTGCCTGATGGCTGAGGAAGGCGATGCCGGTGAGTGTCGCCATGAAGCGCAACCCGAACAGCTGCGCGACGAGGCCGTTCACCAGCGGGACCACGCCGAGCCACAGCGATCCCAGCACGGCTGCGAAGACCATGGTCGTGGTCGGCGTCGCCGGAAAATAGAAATAAGTGGCGAGCGCCAACGAGCGAACGATGTAAATTCCGCCGAGCAAAATCTGCTTCGGATAACGGCCGCCAAGCCAGCCAAAGGCATAGGAGCCAAACACATTGAACAGACCGACTATTGCCAGCGCGGTGGCGCCAAGCGACGCGTCGAGGCCGCAGATCGCCAGATAATTCGGCAGATGCGTGGTGATGAATACAAGCTGCAGGCCGCAGACAAAGAACGACAGCGCCAGCACGATATAGCCGGAATGGCCGAGCGCGGACTGCACCACTTCTCCCAAAGATTGCTGCAGCTCATCCGCCGGTGCGCGTTCGATCTTGTCGGACTGACCGGCAAACAGCGCAGCGGGGAGCATCACCGCAGCGAGGCCGAGAAAGCCGATCAGCGCCACTTGCCAGCCCGCCGTCGAGATCAGCGTCTGCGCCAGCGGCGACGCGATGACGAGACCGAGCGAACCGGCGGCCGACACAGCACCCATGGTGACGCTGCGCTTGGCAGCGGACACCGAGCGTGAGGCCACCGTCATGGTCATGCTCGATGCCGTGCAGGACAGCGCGAGGCCGACGCACAGGCCGGCGCCAAGCGTGAACACCAACGGCGTGGTCGCGACCATCATCAAGACGAGACCGGCGGCATAAATCAAAACGCCGGTGATCATCACGTGACGGGTGCCGAAACGATCGGCGATGGCGCCAATGAAAGGCTGCGAGATGCCCCAGATGACGTTCTGCAGAGCTGTAGCCAGCGAGAAGTCGGCGGTGGTGATGGCGGTGTCGCGCAGAATCGAGGGTTGAAACAGGCCGAAGCTCTGGCGCATGCCCATGGCCAAGCTGAGCAGCGTCGCCGCGCCGGCCAAAATCGCCCAGCGCTGGTATTTGGAGAGCTCCGCCTCAGTCATTCCAACGTTTCCTTGATCCCTAGAATATTATTCTCAGATAAGCACTGGATTCGACAGGTTTACTACCCTCGGACCGACCTATAAGGGCTGCACAAAGCGCAGAGGTGGCGACCGAAATGAGCATCGAAATCGAGATTGTGACCGGCGATGCCTCATGGCCGAGCGTCAAACCGCTGTTCGACCTGGTTTGGCCGCGCGAGGCGGTCGAGAAACTGCCCTGGGGACACGTGGTCTTCGCCTATCCCGAATTGCGGGTCATCGTGGAGGACGACGGACAGCCGGTCTGCCATGTCGGCCTGTATCGGCGCGAAGGCATATGGAAGGATCGCAAGACGCGGATTGGCGGCATCGGCGGCGTTGTGACGCATCCCGACTATCGTCGTCGCGGTCTGGCCAGTCTGGCGCTCACCGCCGCACTCCATACGCTGAAAGACGAACGCGCCACCGATTTTGCGCTGCTATTCTGTGAACCGCACAATCTGGATTTCTACACGCGCCGCAACTGGAAGCCGTTCATCGGCGAGGTCTATGCCGAACAGCACGGCGAGCGGGTACGCTTCGATGTCATGACGCCGCTGGTCTCCTACCTGAAGCGAGCGCCGCATGAAGGCGAGATGGACCTGTGCGGGCTGCCGTGGTGACCGCCACCGGTTGACCTGAGCAAGCTGCGTCAAATTGAATCGATCATGATCATTTGAGACACTGAGTAGTCTCAAACGCATCGCCGCGGCATTGCACAAATCCCATTTCTTGTTATGCAGACCGCCTGATCCGAGGAGACACGCATGGCCGCCAGATTCACTGTTATGATCGCATTGCTGGGTGCAGTGTTCGCAGGCTCCGCTGCGCAAGCCCAATCGGGCGGCGAAGCAACGGGTGTCTGGCAGACCCAGGCCGGCGATGCACAGGTGCGGGTCAGCAAATGCGGCACCATCCTGTGCGGCACCGTCGTTTCGCTGCGCGACAAGATCGATCCGCAGACCGGCAAACCGCCGATCGACGACAAGAATCCCGATCCCGCGCTGGCCAAGCGCTCGATGATTGGCATTCATCTCTTCTACGACATGCGCCCTACCGGAGCGAACACGTGGTCGGGCCGGATCTATAATGCCGATGACGGGAAGATCTATACCAGCAACGTGGCGCTGGTCGGCCCTAACACGCTGAAGGTCGAAGGCTGTGTCGGCGCATTCTGCGGTGGCGAGAACTGGACCCGCGTCGGCCGGTAACTCAGTTCGCTTCTCTCAGACTGACATGGCCTTCAACGCGGTGGCCGCCGAGGCATAACCGCCGCGCGCGCCGTCGATGAAATGAACGTGATCGCTGCGGATGGCTGACGGCGTGAAACACGTCATCATCGCCGCATCCTGCCGATGCAGGCCATAGCGCACCGTTCCTTCCGCGGCTGCCGTGACAAGATGCTGCTCGAGCGCACGTTCGAGATCGGGTGTGCAATCCAGGATCATGCGCAGGCTATCGTCGTATTTGCGGAAATCCGAGTTCTCGACCAACTGCTGCACATAGGTCTTCGGCACGAAGCCGCCGACGCTAATGCCAAAACGCATCAACACAAAAACGAACAGCGTTCGCGTCGTCACCCAGATACGAAAGCGCGAAAGCGATTTCGCGCCGCGGCCAGCTCGGATTTCGTAGCCGAGACCCGCGGGCGGCCACGTCATCGCGGGACCGCCTGCGGGTACGGGACGGCCCGCATTTGGACTGCGTTCGACCAGCGCGATAATGTCTTCGATGACGCGGCGAAATGCGGATGGCTCGGCGCCCGCTGCGGCCGTCACCAGCACCGACAGGATCAAACCGTGCGCCGATGGAATTTCCTCGAAACGACATGAGAGCCCGGAGAGATCGGGATAGGTCCCGACCGGTGCCGGCGTCACCGCGAATTCACCGCGCTTCATCGCAGCTTCCGCCCAGCCCAAACCGCCACCGGAGAACATCGCATAGGACACGTTGTTCGATGGACCGAAGCGCGCCACGCGCACATCCAGCCCCTGCGCGCGGATGTCTTTGATCGGCACCAGGGCCACGCGCATGACGAGATCGAGATCGTGCTTCACCCAGGTGGCCGTCGCCGCCAAAGCCCCGCGGGCGCGATCGAGATCGTCCGGTGAGACTGCGAAGCTCGCGCCATCGCCGCCGAACACGAACGGGAATTCGCGGCCGTCCAACGCGTTGGTCACGGCAGCAATGACGGCAGCGCCGGCCATGTTGACGGCCTTGTAGCGCTGTTCGGCGATGGCCTTGGTGGATTCGACGATATCGGCGACGCCGATGATCCAGTCATCCGGCAGCGGCTTGTACAACGCCGGGTCCATCACCCGGTCGAAGCCGTAAAATATTGAAATGCCGTCGTAAAACGCGCTGACGCCGGTGGTCATGGTGTGAAATGATCCTGCGCCAACGTTGCGTCAACCCAATGACACTCCTGAGGCAGAACTCATAGCACGCAATTTCGACAGACGTGCGGTATCAGCAGTCCAAAGTCGTCTGCCGCTCCCATTCGGTGAGCTGACGGCAGTGCTCATTCCAGTCGCTGTGTTTGAGCTTGAGGTACGAACCGACCACGGCCTCGCCGAGTTGATCCTTCAACACGTCGGATGCTTCGAGCGCACGCAATGCATCGAGCAGGTTTAGCGGCAGCTGCTTTGCCTTCGGTACCTTCGCGCCTTCCGTATACATATTGATGTCGAGCCGCGGGCCGGGATCGCGGCTGTTGGCCATGCCGTCGAGGCCGGCGGCCAACAGTGCCGCAGGCAGCAGATACGGATTGACCGCGCCATCGGGCAGACGGAATTCAAAACGGCCCGCATCGGGAATGCGGATCATATGCGTGCGGTTGTTGCCGCCATAGGTCACCGTGTTCGGCGACCATGTCGCGCCCGAGAGCGTGCGCGGCGCATTGATGCGCTTGTAGGAATTCACCGTGGGATTGGTGATAGCGCAAACCGCTTCGGCCGAATGAACGAGGCCGCCGATGAAGTGATAGGCGGTCTTCGACAGACCGAGTTCACCGGCCTCATCTTCAAATACGTTCGAGCCGTCCTTGGTCGACCATAGCGACGCATGGACGTGGCAGCCGTTGCCAGTGAGATTGGCAAACGGCTTCGGCATGAAGGTCGCCTTGTAGCCGTGCTTTTCGGCAATCGACTTGACCATAAACTTAAAGAACGCGTGGCGATCGGCGGTCTTCAGCGCGGTGTCGAACTCCCAGTTCATCTCGAACTGGCCGTTGGCGTCTTCATGATCGTTCTGATAGGGCTTCCAGCCGAGCGCAATCATCGCATCACAGATTTCGGCGACGATCTCGTAGCGCCGCATCAGCGCCTGCTGGTCGTAGCACGGTTTGGCCTGCTGATCGGCGGGATCGGAGATCGCGGTACCGTCCGGCGAGATCAGGAAGTACTCGCATTCGACGCCGGTCTTGAGTTCGACACCCTGCTCCGCCGCCTTCCCAATGAGGCCTTTCAGCACCTGACGTGGATTCTGCGCCACGGGCTTGCCGCCCATATAGAGATCGCCCGTAACCCAGGCGACGCCGGGCTTCCATGGCAGCAATGTGAGCGTATCCATGTCCGGCATCACGAGGACATCGGGGTCGGCTGGCGTCATATCGAACCAGGCTGCAAATCCCGCGAAACCCGCGCCGGACTTTGCCACGCCGTCCATGGCCGTGGCCGGCACCAGCTTGGCGCGCATGCCGCCGAACAGATCGACAAAGGCAATGAGGAAATATTTGAGATCGTGTTGCTTGGCTAGTTCGGTCCAGGTCGTCATTGACACACGCTCCGAAGGTCATCCAGCCATAACGGCTCGTTAGATATTGCTGCCGGGGATCCAGTTCGTTCCAGCGAGAGGGACCCTCGCCATGGCTGCCGACTCCATTGTCAGTGCCACCAGATCTTCCGGTTCGAGATTGTGGACGTGGCTCTTGCCGCAGGCGCGTGCGATGGTCTGCGCTTCCAGCGTCATCACAGAGAGATAGTTTGCGAGCTTGCGGCCGGCGATCACGGGATCGAGCCGCGCGGCCAGCAAAGGATCCTGCGTGGTGATGCCAGCGGGATCGCGGCCTTCATGCCAGTCATCATAAGCGCCGGCGGTGGTACCGAGCTTCTGGTATTCGGCTTCCAATGCCGGATCGTTATCGCCGAGCGCGATCAGTGCGGCGGTCCCGATCGCCACCGCGTCCGCGCCGAGCGCGAGACACTTCGCCACGTCAGCGCCATTGCGGATGCCGCCGGACACGATGAGCTGCACCTTGCGATGCATGCCGAGGTCCTGCAGCGCCTTCACCGCCGGCGGAATCGCGCACATGGTCGGCAGGCCGACATTCTCGATGAAGACGTCCTGCGTCGCAGCCGTGCCGCCCTGCATGCCGTCGAGCACGATGGCATCGGCGCCGGACTTCACCGCGAGCGCGATGTCGTAATACGGGCGTGAGGCACCGACCTTCACATAGATCGGGATCTGCCAGTCGGTGATCTCGCGCAATTCCTGGATCTTGATCTCCAAATCGTCAGGCCCGGTCCAGTCCGGATGCCGGCAGGCCGAGCGCTGGTCGATGCCGACGGGCAGACGGCGCATGCCGGCGACGCGCTCGGTAATCTTCTGGCCGAGCAACATGCCACCGCCGCCGGGCTTGGCGCCCTGCCCGACCACGACCTCGATGGCATCGGCCTTGCGCAGGTCATCCGGGTTCATGCCGTAACGCGACGGCAGCACCTGATAGACCAGCAGATCGGAATGACCGCGCTCCTCCGGCGTCATGCCGCCATCGCCTGTCGTGGTCGACGTGCCCACCGCCGACGCGCCGCGGCCGAGCGCTTCCTTGGCGGGACCCGACAGTGCCCCGAAGCTCATGCCGGCGATGGTAATCGGAATCTTCAGATGAATCGGCTTCTTGGCGAAACGCGCGCCGATGACGACATCGGTGGCGCATTTCTCACGGTAGCCCTCGAGCGGATAGCGGCTGATCGAGGCGCCGAGAAACAGCAGGTCGTCGAAATGCGGCAGCTTGCGCTTGGCGCCGGCGCCGCGGATGTCATAGATGCCGGTCGCGGCCGCACGACGGATTTCCGCGATCGCAGCATCGTCGAAGGTCGCGGACTTGCGCGGCGGCGTATGGATCCAGCGGTCTTGCGCGCTCATCAGTATGATCCGACGTTATCGATGTGGAAGTGATAGAGCTTACGCGCCGAGCCGTAGCGCCTGAACTCGTCGGGGCTGACGCCTTCGACGCCGGCTTCATCGAGCAGCCGCCTCAACTCGGTCTTGTGTTCGTCCTTGAGCGGCTTCTCGATGCAATCCGCCCCAAGGCTGGCGACGGAGCCGCGCACATAGAGCTGCGCCTCATAGATGGAGTCGCCGAGCGCCTCGCCGGCATCGCCGAGCACCACGAGCTTGCCGGCCTGCGCCATGAAGGCCGAGAGATGGCCGACAGAGCCCTTCACGACGATATCGATACCCTTCATGGAAATGCCGCAACGCGCGGACGCATTGCCGTCGATCACCAGCAACCCGCCATTGCCGCTGGCGCCAGCAGCCTGCGAGGCATCGCCGGTGACATGCACGCGGCCCGACATCATGTTTTCGGCGACACCCTGCCCGGCGTTGCCGCGCACGGTAACGCGCGCCTGCTTGTTCATACCGGCACAGTAATAGCCGACGTGTCCGTCGATCTCGATCTCGACCGGAAAATCGAGACCGACCGCGATATTGTGCTGGCCGCGCGGATTGGTGACGGTCCAGTGTGTCTCGTTGGTGCTGGGTGTCAGCCTGTGCAGAGCGCCGTTAAGTTCACGCAGCGGCGACGAAGCGAGATCGACCGTGGGCATCAGTGACGCTCCCACAAATAGACTTTGGCGGGTTCGGGCTCCCAGACCCTGGCGACATCGATACCCGGCAGATCGACCAGCGCACGATATTCGGTGCCGAAAGCAACCCAGCGATCTGTCTCGGCCATCACGGCCGGCTTGCAGGCGATGGGATCGCGCAGCACGCCGAATCCTGACTCGGTGCCGATCACGAATGTGTAGAAGCCGTCGAGCGCGGACAGCGACGACGTCATCGCGTCCTGCAGCGATGCGCCTGCCGCCATCCGCGAACTGATATAGCCCGCGGCGACCTCGGAATCGTTTTCCGTGCGGAACGTCATGCCCTGGCGGATCAACTCGCGGCGAACGTCATTGTGGTTCGACAACGAACCGTTATGCACGAGGCACTGGTCCGTGCCCGTGGTGAAGGGGTGTGCGCCATTGGTTGTCACGGCGGACTCAGTTGCCATGCGCGTATGACCGACGGCATGGGTGCCGGTCATCGCGTTCAGGCCGAAACGCTTCGCCACATCGGCGGGCAGACCGACTTCCTTGAATACGGCCATGCGCTTGCCGCGCGCGACCATATCGACATCTTTCAGGCCGAGGAGCGCAGATGCGACGGCAGCCTCGCGATCGGTGGGGATGCTGATGACGGCGTGAGTATCATGCACCTGATACGCAATCGGCGCACCGGCGACCTTGCCAAGCGACGCCACCAATGCAGCGAAATCAAACGACGGCGCGGCACGCAGCGTCAGCTTGATCTGTCCGACATCGCCGTCGCCATAGACTGCAAAGCCTGCCGAGTCCGGGCCGCGATCGCTGAGCGCTTCGAGCATTCCGGACAACAGCCCGCCAAGCTCAGGCGCGAGGCTTTGATCTTTCAGAAACAGACCGGCAATGCCGCACATGGCTCGCGTCTCGCTCGTTGAATGCGCGAGGACCTTGCCCGAAACAAAACCGCCATGTCAACCACAGAGAAAATAGTTTTCCTGACAAGAAATATTGCTATTGTCGGGAAATCAACGCTGCAGGAAACGCCATCGTGAAAGCGAAACCGAAGACAACGAAATCATCGCCCGCGCGCTCAAAGCTGGAGGAGCTGCGCACCGGTTCGAACGCGCCGCTGGAAGTCGGTGGCTCGCTGGAATCCAAGATCGGCAATGAAGTGCGGCAGCTCCGCAAGGAGCTGGAGCTGACGGTGGCCGAGCTCAGCACATCGGCGGGCATCTCGACCGGCATGCTGTCAAAGATCGAGACCGGCAGCATCTCCGCATCACTGGGCACGCTGAATGCACTCTCAAAAGCGCTCAACGTTCCGATCTCCAGATTCTTTCGCGAGACTGAGGAAGAGCGCGATTGCTCTTTCGTGAAAGCCGGTACGGGCGTCAAGATCGAGCGACGCGGCACCAAGTCCGGCCATCACTATCAACTGCTTGGCCAGTCGATCCACGGCGAGCTCGGCGTCGAGCCCTATCTGATCACGCTGAACGAGGATGCCGAGGCCTATAGCAACTTCCGCCATGCCGGCGTCGAGATGATCTACATGCTGACCGGCAAGGTGCGTTATCGCCACGCCGATCAGACCTATCTGATGGAGCCCGGCGACACGCTGTTCTTCGACGCAGCCGCGCGGCACGGCCCGGAAGAACTGGTGAAGGCGCCTATGACGTATTTGTCTGTGATTATTTATCCGCGGCGGAGCTAGGCCTCACTTCGCCTTGCTCTTCCCCGACATCCGGTCCTGCGACGGTGGCACATCGAAGGCCCGCCGATACATCCGTGCGAAATGGCTGGCGCTGGCGAAGCCGCATTCGGCCGAGACCTCGACCACCGGCATGCTGGTCTGCTGCAACAGCGCGCGGGCCTTGGCGAGACGCAGGGTCAGGTAATGCTGCTCGATGGTTACGCCGAGATGCGCGGTGAACAGCCGCTCGAGCTGGCGCACGGACACACCGGCCGCCTTCGCCAGCTCGTCGCGCGGCGCAGGGCTGGCCAGACGCCGTTCCATCACGGTGATCGCCGAGAGCACGGCGCGATTGCTGGTGCCGAGGCGCTCGCGCAATGAAATGCGCTGGCTGTCGTCGCCGAGACGCACGGCGGTTTGCAGAAACCAGTCACTGACTTTCGCTGCCAGTGCCTGGCCGTGATCGCGGCGGATGATGGCATGCATCATGTCGAGCGCGGCGACACCACCGGCGCAGGTGAGCCGGTTGCTATCGATCTCGAACAGCGTACGCGTCGGCTCGATCTCGGGAAAGGCCTCGATGAATGCATCGAGATGCTCCCAATGGATCGTGCAGCGAACGCCATCGAGTATGCCGGCCTTGGCCAGAATGAACGGCCCACCGGAGACGCCGCCGATGGCGCAGCCCGAGCGCGCGAGGCGACGTAGCCACGCCAGCGTCTTGGCATCATCGAAACCAGCGGGATTGCCGCCGGCACAAACCAGCACCGTGTCGTAACGCACGCTGTCGGCAATGGTGTGATCGGACGCCACCGACAATCCGTTCGACGCCAGGATCGCGTCGGCGCCGGTCGAGATCTGCAGCCACTGATACAGTTTCTTGCCGGCCAGCACATTGGCGGCGCGCAGCGGTTCGATCGCCGAGGCGAAGGACATCAGCGCGAAGCCGTCGATCAGGAGAAAGCCGACGCGGTGGGGCTGGGCCATAGATTTGAAGACTCAGTTTCCGCGCCCGTTCAGATCATAGCTGCAGCGTTACGCCCACTCGCCCTTGCGGAACACAGGCACGCGACGGCCGTCGGTGTCGACGCCGTCGATGTCAATCTCGCCGGAGCCGATCATCCAGTCGATATGGATGAAGCTCTTGTTGCCGCCCTGCGCCGCGATCTGCTCGGGCGTGAGATCGCCGCCATTGACGAAGCACTTCGAATAGCACTGGCCGAGCGCAATGTGGCAGGCGGCATTCTCGTCGAACAGCGTGTTGTAGAACAAGAGGCCACTCGCCGAGATCGGCGACGAATGCGGCACCAGCGCCACTTCGCCGAGCCGACGCGAGCCTTCGTCGGTGTCGAACACCTTGTTGAGCACTTCCTCGCCGCGTGAGGCCTTCGCCTCGACGATCTTGCCGTCCTCGAAGCGCACCGCGATGTTGTCGATCAGTGTGCCCTGATAGGATAGCGGCTTGGTTGATCGGACATGGCCGTTGACACGCGCAGCATGCGGTGTGGTGAAGACTTCCTCGGTCGGGATATTGGCGTTGCAGATGATGCCGTTCTTGGCGGTCGACGCGCCGCCTTCCCATTCATGGCCGTCGGCAAGACCCACCACAAGATCGGTGCCCGGCCCGGTGAAATGCAGCGCATGGAAGCGCTGGCCGTTCAGCCATTCGGTGCGGCTACGCAACGCAGCATTGTGCTTGGCCCAGGCGGCGATGGGATCGGCATTGTCGACGCGCGACGCCGCGAAGATCGCGTCCGCAAGCTTCTGCACGGCGACGTCGTCTTCGTCACCGGGAAACACCTGCTTGGCCCAGGACAGCGTGGGATAAGCGATGATATTCCAGTTGATGTCGAAGCCGGCGATCTTCTGCAGCGCCGGCTGATAGGCGATGGAATTCGCCTTGCTGGCGCGCGAGACCTTGGCGGGATCTTCGTTCGACAGCAGCATCGGATTGTCGCCGACGATGGCAAGGCGCGCGGTGTTGTTGCCGAGCGCTTTGGCCATGCCCTCATAAAGCCAGCCGGCGGCGCGATCGAACGACACATCGTGGCCGTAGCGGTAGCGCGCCAACGTCATCTCTTCATCGGAGAAAAACGGCGTCACCAGGCCTGCGCCGGCCTTGTAGGCATGTTCAGCGATCTTGCGCACCAGCGGCAGCGCCGCGGCGGGGCCAGTCAGCAGCAGATCCTGCCCCGGCGCCAGTTGCAGCCCAACTTTCACGGCGACTTCGGCCAGACGGTCGAGCTTCACGGGATCGATGGGGGTGGACAAATTGCGCTGGTGAACGGTCATGCAGAGGCCCTGACTGATGTGGAAGTGGCTGGACCGAATGTAGGCGCAGATGCGCCTTGCCGCCAGCCGGTCCGCCGCAGGGCTTACCGGACGTCTACGACAGCCCGGACTGCGGGACGAGGGCCTGGTAATGGGCCAGCGCGTAAAGCCTGATCGCCGAGGACAGGTTGTTCTGCTGTCGGTTCTTGTCGATCTCGCCGACGAGCTGCGACATCGTGATCCGGCGCATGCCGGCGATCTCCTTCAGCGCCGTCCAGAACGCCTCTTCAAGACTGACGCTCGTCTTGTGTCCGGCAACGACGATCGATCGCTTTACGACGGGTGATTTCACCGCGCCTTCTCCATTTCCACCCAGTGATCGGTTTCTTTTCAGCCAGCTTATACGGATTGAAACCTGCGGCAACAGATCAGATCATCCAACCTTAGACGAGTACTCGCACACAACCTCTCGATCACGACACAACCTCTACGGAACTATCGAGACATTGCCTTCGTGGCGCGCATTGGGCAGAAGCAGCATAGCGCACGCCTCTGGATCAAACTTCCCGATCGTCTCGATGAATTCCGCCACGCCTGAACTCCCCGATGCCCAGCACGCCGCTGATCAGATCCATCGCTGGATGAAGGAGCACGCCGTCTTCGCGCTGCTGATGGAGCATTCCGACAATGCATGTTCTGTGCTGCGGCAGTTTGCAACGATCAACCGCAACCATGGCCAGCATGACGTCGCTATCGACGCGCTTCTTGCTGCACTTGCACTGATGCCGACGGACGTCACCGCCTGGCGTGAGCTCGCGACGGACTATCAATTGAGCGGTCGCGACGAACTGGCGGAAGCAAGTGCGTTGCGCGCGCTCGCCATCGATCCGGACCACGCGACGACATGGCTGCAATATGCGAGCCTCGCCTACCGGCTGCAGCGTATCGATGATGCTGAAGCGGCCTATCTGCGCGCTCTGTCGGGCGATGCCTCGCTTGGCGACGCTCATCTCGGCCTGGGCGTGCTGTATCTCGGCTCCCGCCGTCCCGAGCAGGCGATCATGCATCTGCAATACGCACTATCCTGGGGCGGCATCGACGCGGTCACGTATCTTTGCCTCGGACAAGCCTTCTACATGGCCGGCCGGTTTGGCGAGAGCGCCGATGCCTTGGCAACCGCAAACGGCTTTGTGCCGCTGGAAGGCGTGACACTGCGTCTCTACGCCCGTGCGCGTACCTTTGCCTCGATGCTGGACGGTGACATTCAGGGCGCCATCGACCGCTACCCGACGCTTGCGGAACAAGAGACCGAACCACTGGATGAGGTCTTGCGCACCGCATTCGCGTTGTTCAGCGCCTATGGCATGCATGAAGCCGCTGCCACGGTCGGACATCTGCGACTGGAAGGCCAGCCGGACGATCCTGTCCAACGCTACTTGCTGGATGCCGTCGGTGGACAGACACATGATCGCGCGCCGGCAGCCTATGTCGAAGCGCACTTCGACGAATTCGCCGCAGGCTTCGACAGCAAGCTTGTGGACATTCTTGGCTATAAGGTGCCGCAGCAACTCGCCGATATGGTTGCGTCGTGCCGACCGACACTCGCGACCATTCTGGATCTCGGCTGCGGAACGGGGTTGGCTGCAGAGCCACTCGGGCGGTTCGGCGCGCGACTGACCGGCATCGACCTGTCGGGGAAGATGCTCGCCATCGCAACACGGCGGAACGCCTATCACGACCTTATCAAGGCCGATGTCGTGAGCTATCTCGCGGACAGCCCGCGCAGCTTCGACCTCGTCTTCGCTGCCGATCTTCTGATCTATCTCGGCCGGCTGGAAGAACTCATCGGCCTGATTGCGCGCGTGCTCCCTGCGGGTGGCCTCTTCGCAGCAAGCATCGAGGACGCGGGTCACGGCGACTTCACGTTGCTCTCGTCAGGCAGGTTCGCCCATAGCGAGACATATTTCGAAACCTGCGCCGCGAAGGACTTCGAAATCGCATGCAAGGAGAATTCCGAGCTGCGCCTCGAAGCAGGGCGCCCTGCCCTCGGCACGCTTTACGTGCTGCGTCGCCGTGCCCGGCCGAGCACCGAGAACGGCCAGCTCACTACCGCAACAAACCACCAATAAATTGACGAGATCTTCGCCAGCGCGCGTCCGCCTTCGAACCTGTTGTCTGCACAGATCGGGAGCCACCTCGAACCTGAAGCGCACCGCACAAGATTTAATCACCTGCCTAGGAAATCAGTAATGCCGCTCGTTTTAATGGCACGACTGATCTGCGACAGCCGAGCTCATTTAGAAATAGTCGAAAAATCAGAATGTTAGACGACAGGTACGTTGGCACGCCATTTGCTAATAATATCCACGTCAATGATGACCGCCGTCCGCCGGATGCTGAAACCGCTGCTGGTTTCAAGCGCAGGGACACAGCTCGCTTCCTGATTGTCAGGTGCGAAGCGGTCATCGTGACTCCATCCCTACCGGGTTTGGTGTGCGAGTTCCTGTTTCCGATCGACAGCGGTCCAAACAGGTTTGCACATGCTCGATCAACCGAACGCAAAGAAGCAGAAGCTCGTCATCCTCGGCAACGGCATGGCCGCCGGCCGCGTCATGGACGAGCTGTTCGCACGCGCACCAGACCGCTACGACGTAGTGGTGTTCGGCGCGGAGCCGCGTGTTAATTACGACCGCATCATGCTGTCGCCGGTGCTCTCCGGCGAGAAGGCATATGACGACATTCTGATCCACACCGATGAGTGGTACGCAACCAACAAGGTTGATCTCAGGCGCGGCGAACTCGTCGTCGCGATCGATCGCGTTGCGAAAACCGTCACCACACAGGCCGGCGCAGTCGAGACTTATGACACGCTGATTATCGCAACCGGCTCGAAGCCGATCCTCATTCCGGTACCCGGCGCGGAACTACCCGGCGTCGTCACCTATCGCGATCTCGACGACGTCAACTTGATGCTCGATGCAGCTGGCAAGGGCGGCCACGCCGTCGTCATCGGCGGCGGCTTGCTCGGCCTCGAGGCTGCAGCCGGCCTGGCCATGCGCGGCATGACAACGACCGTTGTCCATCTGATGCCAACACTGATGGAGCGCCAACTCGATCCCAACGCCGCCTATCTGTTGCAAAAGGCGATCGAGGCGCGCGGCATCGAGGTGCTGACCGGAGCCAACACAGCAGCCATCCTCGGTGACACATGTGTCGAGTCAGTCCGGCTCGACGATGGTCGGACCCTACCGGCCGATCTCGTCGTGATGGCGGTCGGCATCCGCCCAAACACCGCACTCGCCAAGCTCGCCGACCTCAACGTCAAGCGCGGTATCGTCGTGGACGATCATCTGCGGACCAGCGACGACAGCATCTGTGCGGTCGGCGAGTGCGTCGAGCATCGCGGCCAGTGCTACGGCCTTGTCGCGCCCCTGTATGACATGGCGAAGACCCTCGCGGCGACCCTCGCCGGCGAAACCGTAGACGGCTATATCGGCTCGACCACCTCGACCAAGCTGAAAGTCACCGGCGTAGATCTGTTCTCGGCCGGCGATTTCGCTGAAGGCGACGTCAAAGATGAGATCGTGCTTCGCGATCCTGCCCGCGGCATCTACAAGCGTGTCGTCCTGCGCGACGACCGCATCATCGGCGCGGTGCTCTATGGCGATACGGCCGACGGCTCGTGGTATTTCGACCTGCTCAAAAAGAACGTCGATATCGGCGCCATGCGCAACGCTCTGATCCTCGGCCAGGCCTATCAGGGCGGCGTCGCACTCGATCCGGTCGCTGCTGTTGCAGCGTTGTCGGACGATGCCGAAATCTGCGGCTGCAACGGCGTGTGCAAGGGCGCGATCACGCAGGCGATCACCGCACACGGCCTCACCACCCTCGACGATGTGCGCGCCCGCACCAAGGCATCGGCCTCCTGCGGCCAATGCACGGCGAAGGTGGAATCGCTGCTCGCGGCCACGCTCGGCGACAATTACTCCGCCGCCGGCCGCAAGCCGATGTGCAAATGCACCGACCTCACCCACAGCGAAGTCCGTGGCTTCATTCTCTCGAAGGAGTTGAAGTCCGTTCCCGCCGTGATGCAAGAATTGGCGTGGAAAACTTCCTGCGGCTGTCCGTCCTGTCGCCCAGCGCTGAATTATTACCTGCTCTGCGCGTGGCCGGGCGAATATACTGACGATGCGCAGTCGCGATACATCAACGAGCGTGTCCACGCCAACATCCAGAAGGACGGCACCTTCTCCGTCGTACCGCGCATGTGGGGTGGCCTGACTACTCCTGACGAATTGCGCGCCATCGCCGACGTCGCCGACCGCTTCAAGATTCCGACGGTGAAAGTCACCGGCGGCCAACGCATCGATCTGCTGGGCGTGCGCAAGGAAGATCTGCCCGCGGTGTGGGCGCAACTCAACAGTGCGGGCCTCGTCTCCGGCGCAGCCTATGCCAAGGGCCTGCGCACGGTGAAGACCTGCGTCGGCTCCGAATGGTGCCGCTTCGGCACGCAGGACTCGACTGGTCTCGGCGTCAAGCTCGAACGTTTCATGTGCGGCTCATGGGCGCCTGCGAAGGTAAAGCTCGGCGTTTCGGGCTGCCCGCGCAACTGCGCGGAATCCACGGTGAAGGACATCGGCGTGATCTGCGTCGAGTCCGGTTACGACATCCACATCGCCGGTGCGGCGGGCCTGCATGTCCGCCAGACCGATCTGCTCGGCCATGTCGATACGGAGGACGAGGCGATCGAGTACATCGCTGCCTTCATGCAGATGTACCGCGAGGAAGCGGGCTATCTCGAGCGCGTCTGGAAGTGGGTCGAAAATGCCGGCCTCGACAAGGTACGCGCGGCGATCATGGATGATGCCGACAACCGCCGCGCGCTGCTGGCGCGCTTCGAAAAATCACAGCGCGCGGTCCGCAGGGATCCCTGGGCCGAACGCGCCGCCGGCCGCGAACAGCATGAATTTACGCCGCTCGCAACACTCAACTCGATTATAGCCGTCCCGGCAGAATGAACATGACAATGGTCCCATCCAACGACTTCTGGTTCGACGTCGGCCCACTGCGCGCGATCCCGCAACGCGGCGCGCGCACGGTGAAGACTCCGCGGCGCGAGATCGCGGTATTCCGCACCGCCAGCGACGAGGTGTTCGCGCTGGAAAATCGCTGCCCGCACAAGGGTGGTCCGCTTAGCGAAGGCATCGTGCACGGTCGCAAGGTCGCCTGCCCACTGCACAACTGGATCATCAACCTCGATGATGGCGAAGCCTCGGGCGCTGACAAAGGCTGCGCGCGCAGCTTCCCGGTCAAACTCGAGAACGGCCGCATCTATCTCAATATGAGCGTCGCCGCCGCCCCATAGGCGCACGCCCCATCAACCAACCCCGCTCCAAGGAAAGTTTCCAAGTAATGGCCTATCTCGTCCCTTCAGAATTCGTGACCAAGATGGTGGATGCCGGCGAATCCAAGATCTTCATGTCCACACGCGACACCATCATCCGCGCCTTCATGGCCGGGGCTATCCTGGCACTCGCCGCGGTGTTCGCCGTCACCGTCACGGTGCAGACAGGCTATCCGATTATCGGCGCGATCCTCTTCCCGGTCGGTTTCTGCATGCTCTATCTGCTCGGCTTCGACCTGCTCACCGGCGTCTTCGTGCTGACGCCCCTCGCATTGCTTGACAAGCGCCCCGGCGTCACTGTCGGCGGCGTGCTGCGCAATTGGGGGCTCGTCTTCGTTGGCAACTTCATGGGTGCGATCATCGTCGCCATCATGATGTCAATCGTGTTCACCTTCGGTTTCTCGACGCCGCCGGACAAGGTGGGTCAGGTGATCGGCCATATCGGCGAAGGCCGGACGCTCGGCTATGCGCAGTATGGCGCAGCCGGCATGCTGACGCTGTTCATCCGCGGCATGCTCTGCAACTGGATGGTCTCAACCGGCGTGGTCGGCGCGATGATCTCAACGACAGTCAGCGGCAAAGTCATCGCGATGTGGATGCCGGTCATGGTCTTCTTCGCGATGACGTTCGAGCATTCGATCGTCAACATGTTCCTGTTCCCCGCCGGCCTGATGCTCGGCGGCAAGTTCACGATCATGGATTACATCATCTGGAACGAGATTCCGACCGTGCTCGGCAACCTCATTGGCGGCCTTACCTTTACCGGCCTGACGCTGTATGCAACGCACATCAAGACAGCTCCGAAGCGCGTTGCTAGTCTCGCCCGCTAGGCCGACCCGCAATCCTCGCAACACGACGCCCCGGCTTCTCCAGCTGGGGCGTCATTTTATTAGTGTGACCCATGCCGCGTGAACTGACGATCTCGGTCGGCCAATATTCGGACAAGGGCCGCAAGGACACTAATCAGGATTTCCACGGCGCCCTGATTCCGACCGAGCCGCTGTTGAGCCTCAAAGGCATTGCCGTCGTCATCGCCGACGGCATCAGCAGCAGCGCGGTCAGCGGCGAAGCCAGCGAATCTGCGGTCAAGTCATTTCTCACCGATTATTACTGCACCTCCGAATCCTGGTCCGTGAAGACATCGGCGCAACGCGTCATCGCTGCGACCAATTCGTGGCTGCAATCCCAGACCCAGCGCGGCCGCTACCATTACGACAAGGATCGCGGCTATGTCTGCACCCTGAGTGCAATGGTGATACGCGCACGCGCAGCGCACCTCTTTCATGTCGGCGATTCCCGCATCTATCGCGCATCGGACCGCGCACTCGAGCAACTTACCACCGACCATCGCGTCGTAATCTCATCCGAGCAGAGCTACCTCGCCCGCGCGCTTGGCGTGAACCCGCAAATCGAGATCGACTATCAGGCTCTGCAGATCGATGCCGGCGACGTCTACGTCCTCGCCACCGACGGCGTCTATGATTTCGTCGGGGCGCGCTTCATCACTTCGGCGATTGCCGATCACGCCGACGATCTCGATGCTGCCGCGAGGCTGATCGTCGACGAGGCCTATGCGCAGAACAGCCCGGACAACCTCACCGTGCAGATCGTGCGGATCGATGCGGTGCCGGATGGTGAGGCCAGCGACATTCTGATGCCGCAATTGCCGCTGCCGCCACTGCTCGAAGCTCGCGCGGTGTTCGACGGCTACAGGATCGTGCGCGAACTTCATGGCAGCAGCCGCAGCCACATCTATCTCGCGGTCGATCTCGAGAGCGACGAACAGGTTGTCATCAAGATTCCGTCGATCGATCTGCGCGACGACCCGGTCTATCTGAAGCGGTTCATGATCGAGGAATGGGTGGCGCGGCGGATCGACAGCGCGCATGTGCTGAAGCCGTGCCGACAGTCCCGCAAGCGCAACTACCTCTACATCGTCGCCGAATTCATCGAAGGCCAGACGCTGAAGCAGTGGATGCTCGACAATCCGAAGCCGGATTTGGAAACCGTGCGCGGCATCACCGAGCAGATAGCACGCGGCTTGCAGGCGTTCCATCGGATGGAGATGATCCATCAGGACATTCGGCCAGACAATATCATGATCGACAAGACGGGCACGGTGAAGATCATCGATTTTGGCTCGACCCGCGTCAACGGCGTCGCCGAAGCTGATTCACCCGGCAAGCACAGCGACATTCTCGGCACGCCGCAATACACCGCACCCGAGTTGTTTTTCGGCAAGCGCGCCACATCGCAATCCGACCTCTATGCGCTTGGGACCCTCACCTATCAGATGCTGTCCGGGACGCTGCCTTACGGAGCGGAGGTCGCGAAGGCTACGAACGCCGCGCAGCACCGCAAGCTGCGTTATCGATCGCTGCTCAACAATGCCAGCGATATCCCGGAATGGATCGACGGCGTGTTGCGTAAGGCCGTGCACGCCGACCCGGCGAAGCGCTACGACGAACTCTCCGAATATGTTTACGACCTGCGCAATCCGAAGGCGGAGTTTCTCAATCCGCCGACCGTGCCTCTCCTGGAGCGCAATCCGAACATGGTCTGGAAGGGCCTCTCGCTGCTGCTCGCTATAACTGTCATCGCATTGCTGTCGAGGCGCTAATGGCGTAGCTAGCCAGGCCTGCACCTCTCTTAGCCAGTTGCAGGGGCGGGTACTCACCAGGCTCGAACAGCTCAGCGTCGCGATGGACGAGAATGCAACTCGCCCGCGCGCAGAGGCCAGCCTGCGCCGCATCGACGCCGTGATGGCCGCGATCCGGGAGCAGATATCCGACAATGCGCCCTACGGCGCCCACGGTCGCATCAGTGCGCAGTCGCCGCGTATGCGCGACCTGATCGTCGGGCTCCATGAGAACTGGCTGACGAGCGCTTCGTCTGAATTTCGCGAAGTCTTGCATAAAAGGTGACACCAATTGAGAATGGATGGCTCATCCAGAGCTTCGGCTCGGCCAGCGGCGAGAACGTACCGTACGTCTACCGATATGGCGGCATTTCTATCCAATCGTCGAAAGCAACGTCCGTGCCTTCTGTCAACAAAGCAAAGAAATCAACCAGCAAACGCCCGGCACGGACCAATGGCAGCATAACAGACGCAACCTATTTGAAGCTGCACAACCTGATCGAGTCGCGACAGCTGCAGCCCGGCGAGGTGATCGAAGAGCGCCGGCTTGCACTGCGGCTGAAAGTCTCGCGGACACCGCTGCGGGCTGGCATCAGCCGGTTGCTGGGCGAAGGCAGGCTCGAGCAATTGTCCAACGGCACTGTGGTGGTCCGCACAATCGAGATGGCGGAATTGCTCGAATTGGTCCATCTTCGCATGGTGCTGGAGAGCGAAGCGACGTTCATTGCGGCGACCCGCATCGCGCTGGATATCCTTGCACCGATCAGGGCTGCGCTGGAGAAGATCATTGCTGCGTCGACAGTGTCCGGGACGGCTCACTGGACCCTCGACGATGAAATTCATGACCAGATCGCGCGGCATTGCGGCAATCGCTCGCTTGAGAAGCTGATTGGAGAAATCCGGCAAAAGATCCGGATGTGCAATGTAGAGCGCCAGCCTGGCCGGCTGCTGCCCGCCACCCGCGAGCATCTGGCGATTATCGATGCCATCATCGATCGTGATGCTGCCGCAGCCCGTCAGGCGATGATCCTGCATCTCACTAATGTGCGGCAGGGATTGCTCGAACGGTTCGGGATCTTCCTGCCCGAGCCTCACGGTTAGGTCGAGATCAGGCAGAATCCCTGCGGGTGCATGTCCGAAAATTCTGCAGCTGCCCGCAATTTTGTCGGACTCCGTCCAAATTTGACGCAGCTTCCCGGGCTTCGCAGCTTGACTGAAATCAGCATGGGCGGTTCACTGGTATACCAGTGGAATATCAAGCCGCTCCGCAACGCCGACCAACCAGATGTCCCGCCTGAATGACGCCAAACCACATTGCTTCCCACACCGTCGCGGCCGAATCGCTGTCCCCGGCCGCCTTTGCCGCCTTCGGCGATGTAGCTGAGCGACCGATCGACGTGCGCCGGCGCTATCTTCCGACATCGGACGATCGCACCGAGGACGCCGCCACCTTTTCCTTCTGGATCAGCAGCGCCGCCAGGCTCGGCAGTCTGCCCCTGCCAATCACGACGCTGGAGCGTCATCCGTTCTCCGCCCAGACTTTCATCCCGCTCGGCAGCAGCCAATACCTGGCGATCGTGTGCAATGCCGGCCCGGATGGCCTGCCTGATGTGGCCACCCTGCGGTGCTTCATCGCCGGAGCGCATCAAAGCATCACCTTCGCCCGCAATGTCTGGCATCATCCCATGACCGTTCTCGGCGCGGCCATGGAATTTGCCGTCGCCATGGGTATGACCGGCCGTCAGGACGACGACGTGTTCGTCGATATCGCTGGCGACATTCGCGCCGTGATGCCGCCGAGCGCATAGGGATCGCAATGATGCCGCATGATGATCACCTCACCCGCGACTTCGTCGGCTACGGCCGCACCCCGCCGCATCCGCAATGGCCGGGCGCAGCAAGAATCGCACTCAACTTCTGCATCAACTACGAAGAAGGCTCCGAGCCGTCGTTCGCCGATGGCGACGGCGTCACCGAAGCAGCCCTGACCGAAGGTGGCGGTGGCGGCTTCGAGGGCCGCGACCTCGCCGCCGAGTCGATGTTCGAATATGGCAGCCGCATAGGCTTCTGGCGCGTGCTGCGCCTTCTGTCCGAGCGCGGCATGATCGCCACCGTCATGGGCTGCGCGCTGGCGTTGGAACGCAACAACGAGGCCTGCGCCGCCATTCAGGAATATGGCTACGACGTCTGCGCCCATGGCTGGCGCTGGGAGCGGCATCCGTTGCTGTCCGAGGCCGACGAACGCGAGCGCATACGCAAGACCGTCGAGAGCCTCACGCGCACCACCGGCGAGCGTCCGCTCGGCTGGTATTGCCGCTATGGGCCGAGTGTGAACACGCGGCGCCTCGTGGTCGAGGAAGGCGGCTTCCTCTACGACTCCGACGCCTATAACGACGAATTGCCGTACTGGACACGTGTGCTCGGCAAGCCGCATCTCGTAGTGCCTTACGGTCTTGCCAACAACGACGCAAAGTTCAGCCGCGGCGCGATGGCAACGGCGGATGATTTCTTCGTCTATCTGCGCGACGCCTTCGACATGCTCTACGCGGAAGGCGCCACCGCGCCGAAGATGATGTCGGTCGGACTCCACACCCGCCTGATCGGCCATCCCGGCCGCGCCGCCGGCCTACAGCGCTTCCTCGACCACGTCGCCAGGCACGACAACACCTGGGTCTGCCGGCGCGGCGACATCGCCCGTCACTGGCAGGCCACTCATCCCCCCACGCCCTGATCTCCACCACATCCGCACCCGAAAGGACGTCCCCATGAGACTGAAACCCACGGATTGGCTGTTCGCGCTGATGCTGTCGACTGCGGCATTCGCCGGCGGCGCCAGCGCGCAGGAAGCCGATCATCCATCCGACAAGCCGATGGTGGTCGCGTCCGACTTCGGCGTCGCGCCGTGGATGGTGCGCGGCCCCAACGGCCCCGAGGGTTTCGGTGCGGATCTGATCAACGAGATCGGCAAAGATCTCGGCCGCCCGAAGGTCGAGATCGTCGACATCAATTTCTCCGGCCTGTTCGCAGCGCTGTTCGCCAAGCGCGCCGAATTCCTCGTCAACCCGCTCAACCTCACTGCCGAACGCTCCGAACGCATGCTCTATACCGAGCCGCTATTCTCCACCGGCAACGGCTTCATCATCCGCGCCGCCGAAGAGATGAAGGGTTTCGAGGACCTCAAGGGCAAGGCGGTCGCTGTCAATCGCGGCACCATCTCGGATACCTGGGCCACCGCCAATGCCGAGAAATACGGCTTCGAAGTGCAGCGCTACGATGTATTCCCCGACACAGTACAGGCCGTGCTGACGCGCCGCGCCTTCACAGCGCTAAATGAGATCCCGACCACCGTCTATGCCGCCAGCCAGAACAAGGCGATCAAGGTCGGTTTCAAGGACTTCAACGGCCGCAACTTTGCCTATGCGTTCCGGCTGGAAGACACCGAATATCGCAACAAGGTCGAAACCGTCATCGAATGCATGAAGCTGGATGGCCGTCTGCGCAAGCTACACGAGAAGTGGTATGGCGCGGCGCCCGATGCCGGCTCAGCCATCGACACCGTGTATTTCGGCTACGGCCCTCCCGGCTTCAAGGGTTTCGAGCCGACCTCGCACGTTCCGAAGTGCAAGTAAGGCACTTGCTCTGACAAGATAGCTGCCTGAACTGGATCGGCACCGCTCCGATCCAGTTGCTGGAGCGGAGACCCGATGGATCGGATCGTCGAATACTACTTCAACGCCCAGGTCATCGCGACTGCCTTCCCGCAGGTGCTCGCGGGCTTCCGCACGACTGTCATCGTCTCGCTGCTCGTTATTGTCTGCGGCACGCTGTTCGGCCTGCTGCTCGCGCTGGTGCGATGTGCGAACCTGCGCCCGGTCAATTTTGCCATCACGGCCTATGTGGATGTGCTGCGCACGCTGCCGCAGCTCGTCGTGATCGTCTTCATCTATTTTGGCCTGCCTTATCTGGGCCCGACGCTGTCCCCCTTCGCAACCACTGTGCTGGCACTCGGCATGGTGCTGTCGGCCTTCGCTACCGAGATCTTCTGGTCCGCGATCATGGCGCTGCCGCGCGGACAATGGGATGCCGCGAGCGCGCTCGGCTTCAGCCGGCTACGGACGCTGATCACGATCATCCTGCCGCAGGCCGTTCGCCTCGCGATCCCGCTTCTGACCAACCGCGCCATCTCCATCAGCAAGGGTACTGCGCTCGGCACCGCCGTATCGCTCCCGGAAACGCTAGGACAGGCGCAGAGCGTGATGGCGCTGGTCGCCAATCCCTCGCCGCTGACGCTGGCCGCGGCGTTCTACCTCACCTTCTTCCTGCCGCTGGTGATCGCCAGCCGGTGGATCGAATATCGCTACAGCACGGGGCGTTGAGCGGATCGCATGCAAGATTTCCTGGACAATTTCGCCAACTGGGAGTCGCTGTTGCGGGTCTATCCGCTGCTGCTGCAGGGGCTGATCTATACTGTCTCGCTGGCGGTGGTGGCGCTGCCGCTCGGCATTCTCGCCGGCCTCGCCATCGCCGTGCTGTACAGCTTCAAGAACCGCTGGGTAAATATCGCGCTACTGATCTATATCGACCTGTTCAGGTCGTTTCCCGTAGTGGTGCTGCTGATCCTGATCTTCTACGGCATGCCGTTTCTGGGCCTGACGCTCGGCGGCTTCACCGCGGCGGTGCTGGCCATCGTGCTCAACAATTCCGGCTATTATGGCGAGATCTTCCGCGCCGGCATCCTGTCCGTGCCCCACGGCCAGACCGAGGCTGCCCGAGCGCTCGGTTTCAAGCCGCTGCATGTGGTGTTCTCCATCGTGTTGCCGCAGGCGATCCGCAACGTGCTGGCGCCGCTCGCCAGCAATTCGCTGGAACTCGTCAAGGCGACACCAATTGCCGCCTTGGTCGCGCTGCCTGAACTGCTGCGCTCAGCCCGCGTCGCCCAGGAGCAAACCTACAACCCGACGCCGCTGATGGCGGCCGCGGTGATCTTCTTCGTCATTCTGTATCCGTTCGCGCGCTGGGTGGCGCGGCTGGAACGGCAAGCACTGAAAGCCCGCTGACATGGCCACACTGATCACCGGCGGCAGCGGTTTCATCGGGCTCGCGCTCGCCGAACGCCTGATCGCCGACGGCGAGACCGTTATCTTGTTCGACCTCTCGGCCCCCGGCCACGACATGCTGATGCGCGCCGAGCTTGCCGGCGCTACGCTGGTCACCGGCGATGTCACAAGCGCCGACGACGTCGACCGCGCGTTGAACACGGCCGGCATCGACCGCGTGATCCACACCGCCGCGATGACGCCGAATGCCCAGCGCGAGCATGACGCTGCGCGCCAGATCGTCGACGTCAATATCGGTGGCACCGTCAATCTGCTCGAACGCGTAACATTGCGACCCGCCATCAAGCGCATCACCGTGCTCAGTTCGGTCGCAGTGTACGGCTTCTCGCAACCGGCCGCGTCGGGCCTGTTCGAGGAGGATTTGTCGCCGCCGGCGCCAGCCGCGCTCTACGGCATCACAAAGCTTGCATCGGAACAGGCGGCGCTGCGGATCGCCGACCTTCACAAGCTCGATGTACGCGTGATTCGGCTCGGGCCGGTCTTTGGCCCATGGGAATTACAGACCGGTGTTCGCGATGCGCTGAGTCCGCATTATCAGGTGCTCCGTATGGCCTTCGACGGCCGTGAAGCGATTCTCCCGCGCAGCATGGCCGGCGATTGGATCTATTCTCGCGACGCTGCCCGCGGCGTCGCGAGGGTGAGCGCCTCCGACACGCTGAAGCACCGCACCTATCACGTCAGCGGCGGTGTGTTGTCCGATCTGCCACGATGGTGCGAGATCATCGCGACGCACATGCCCGGCTTCCGCTGGCGGATGGCGGAGATCGAGGCGGAGGGCAACGTGATCTACGGCCTGCCGAAGGACCGTGCGCCGCTGAACATTGCGCGACTGGCCGCGGATGCCGGATTCGCGCCTCAGTATCATCTGGAAGATGCGGCGCGCGACTATCTCGGCTGGTTGCCGCAGGCAGGAGAACCCGCTTGAGCAAACGTCTGGCTGGAAAGTCGGTTCTGATCACCGGCGCCTCCTCGGGCATCGGCCGCGCCATCGCCCGCCGGTTTGCTGCCGAGGGCGCGAAGCTCATGCTCGCGGATCTCACCATGGACGTGCGCGAAGGCGGCACTCCGACATTGGAGCTGCTGCGTGCAGACGGTTATGAGGTCGATTTCATCCAGATCGACGTCGCCTCGGAGGACGACACCGTCCGCGCCGTCCAACAGACCGTTGCGCGCTACGGCCGCCTCGACGTGCTCGTCAACGACGCCGCCATCGGCACCGGCAAGCGTCTGACCGACACCAGCCTCGCCGAATGGGACAGGACGCTGGCGGTCAATCTCACTGGCGTATTCCTGATGTCGCGCGCCGCCGTCAACCAGATGCTGACGCAGGATATTCGCAATGAGGCCCGCGGCCGCCTCGTCAACATCTCCTCGCAACACGGCATGATCGCCTGCCCGGAAGACATCGCCTATGGCACCTCCAAATCCGGGGTCGTCTACATGACGCGGCAGATCGCGGCGGACTACGCGAAGGATCACATCATCTGCAACGCGGTCGCGCCCGGCAAGATCGTCACCGGCAAACCGGGCCGCGCCGCGGAGCCGCGCTGGATGGACTACTCCACCAGCCGTACGCCGATGCCGCGGCTGGGCCGTCCCGACGACGTCGCCAATGCAGCGCTGTTTCTGGCCTCAGACGAGGCAACTTTCATGACGGGCGAAAACATTCTCGTCGATGGCGGCTGGATGGCGTCATGAGCAACGTTTCGGAGAGCACCATGGAGCAAGCGCCTGCGGATACATCCGCGCCGATCATCCAGATGTCCGGCGTCACCAAATGGTATGGCGACGTCCAGGTGCTCAAGGGCATCGACTTCACGGTGGCGCGCGGCGAGCGCGTCGTGATCTGCGGGCCTTCGGGGTCCGGCAAGTCGACCATGATCCGTTGCATTAACCGGTTGGAAGAACATCGCGACGGCCGCATCATGGTCAATGGCGTCGAGCTGGATCACTCGACGCGCAATGTCGACGTGGTCCGCCGCGATGTCGGCATGGTATTCCAGCAGTTCAACCTGTTTCCGCATCTGACCGTGCTGCAGAACCTCACCATCGCGCCACGCAAGATCCGCGGCGCAACGAGGCAGGAAGCCGACGAGGTCGCGCGCTATTTTCTTGAGCGCGTACGGATCTCCGAACAGGCCAATAAATATCCGAGCCAGCTCTCCGGCGGCCAGCAGCAGCGCGTCGCCATCGCGCGTGCGCTGTGCATGAAACCGCAGATCATGCTATTCGACGAGCCTACCTCCGCGCTTGATCCGGAAATGATCCAGGAGGTACTCGACGTCATGGTCGGCCTCGCCCGCGAAGGGATGACCATGGTCTGCGTCACCCACGAGATGGGCTTCGCGCGCACGGTCGCCGACCGCGTGGTGTTCATGGACGCTGGACGGATCATCGAGGAAGGCGCGCCGGCCGGCTTTTTTTCGGATCCGAAACAGGATCGAACCCGTGCATTCCTCAAACAAATTATGCATCGATGACCGAAGCGTCTGCTTTGCGCCAGAATCCGTCACTAAAGCGCTCTAGCCAGCATAAGTATCCAGTTGATATCGCGCCAGCAATCACCGGCCGCTTCTCTCCTTGAGCAACATGCTAACCGCGCTGTCGAAAAGCACTTTTGGTGCGATTGGTCCTGCCGACATCGCCGGGAGAATAGTTGATGCGGTCACAACGTTATCCGTCATCACTGTGAGGATCGTGCCAGTCGCAGTATTGAATGCGAGCATACCTCTAGAGTAATCACCAACTGCTGCGTCGGCGCATTGTGGGGCGCGAAATCCCCTCCCGATCTGGTTCTCGCGAAACGAGATGCTCGTTGCCACCACCGTGTCGCTCAGAATGTCGCCGCTCTCCCTTAGGAAGGTCGATTTTGCCTTCCTCGAAAATCGCTGCAACACATTCTGCAAACTTCTCAGCTGGGGTTTGATAGAGCTATGTCTCTTTCACGGCGTTTCATTGAGCTTTCATGCTATTGCGCTGAGCCTGGTCTGGCTATGCAGGGACAGATCAGTGCCACGCGGAAGACATTGGCGCGGAAATCTGTTGGTGTTTTCGTTTGAGCCGTGCTGCTAGGAAGACCAAGGTTCACCAAAATAGACCTCGACTAGTCGGCAGCGTGCTCGGTCGGGCGCGATTACCCGCCAGAACCGTTCGAGAACACCCGGCTCGCGAGCACATCCGAAGCCTCCAGTGACATGATGTCATCGACGCTCAGTACGCGGTCGAGATCGGCGACAAGCCGATTGGCCTGACGCAACCGCATGCGATCGAGCGCGTTGCGGATCGAACGGGCGTTGGAGAACAGCGGCTGGGTCTTGCGCAGCGCGATGTAGCGGACGAACGCTGCGCGCGCATCGGCGCTGAATTTGTAGTTCATATCCCCGAGCATCAATTCGGAGATGGCGAGCAATTCGTCGTCGGCATAGTCGGGGAAATCGATGTGGTGGGCGATGCGCGAGCGGAAGCCGGGATTGCTGCCGAAGAACTTGTCCATGCGGTCGCCGTAGCCGGCGAGGATCACCACCAGATTCTCGCGCTGCGATTCCATCACCTGCAGCAGTATCTCGATCGCCTCCTGGCCGTAATCGCGTTCATTATCAGGCCGATGCAGGTAATAGGCCTCGTCAATGAATAACACGCCGCCCATCGCCTTTTTCAGTATCTCCTTCGTCTTCGGCGCGGTATGGCCGATATATTGCCCGACCAGTTCGTCGCGCGTCACCGACACCACCTGCCCTCGCCGCACGAAACCCAGTTTATGCAGGATGCTGGCGATGCGCAGCGCCACCGTCGTCTTGCCGGTGCCGGGATTGCCGGTGAACGACATGTGCAGCGTCGGGTTGCCCGACGCCAGGTCCATGCGCTTGCGGATGCGCTCGATCAGCAGCAGCGAAGCAATCTCGCGAATCCGCGTTTTCACCGGCTTCAGCCCGATCAATTCACGATCGAGCTGATCGAGCACCTCGCCGATGCCGACCTCGTCGAACTCACGGCGCAGATCGACCTGCGTCGTGGGCGACACGTCGCCGACGCTATCAACCACCGTCAGCGTGTTCACGACCCACCGTAGCGTTGGCCTTCGGGTCGATCGACGGCATAGGATTTGGTCGTATAGCGGATGTTGCGGCCTTCCACCTCATGCCGCTCGAGCCGGAAGCCTGGCTCTTCCTTCGGACGGTTGACGATGAAGGAGAGCCGCACCGATTCCCAGCCATGGCTCGAGTCGAACGCCGACAGCCGGATGTAGCGATCGCCATACACCTTGCGGCATTCGGTCAATTCCATCAGCACGCCAGCGGCGTCGCGCAGATCGAACATCGGCAGGCCCCACATTTCCCAGAAATTGTTGCGGGGATGCGGATCGTCCGTGAATTCGATGTTCACGGCCCAGCCATTGGCGAGGCAATACTGCACCTGTTTTGAAATCTGTTCATCAGTGAGATCGGGCAGGAACGAGAAGCAGCCCTGGGTAATGCGCATGATCGTGCTCCTTATAGCGAGACGCTAGCGGTGGGGGCGTAGTCAGGCATGTCAGTGGATTCGTAGTTGAAGGTGACGTTCTTCCAAGTCTCCAGCGCCGCCTTCAGCGGCGTGCAGGTCATCGCCGCCTTGGCAAGAATCTCCTCGCCTTCATGCAGGTAGTCGCGGCCTTCGTTGCGAGCGAGGATCATCGCTTCCAACGCGACACGGTTGGCGGTGGCGCCGGCCTGGATACCCATCGGATGGCCGATGGTGCCGCCACCGAACTGCAGGATGACGTCTTCGCCAAGGTGATCGAGCAACTGATGCATCTGGCCGGCATGGATGCCGCCCGATGCGACCGGCATCATCTTGTTGAGGCTGGCCCAGTTCTGCTCGAAGAACACGCCGTGTTCGAGCCGAATCGGATTGTAGTCTTCGCGGCAGATGTCGTAATAGCCGCGCGTCGTCGCCGGATCGCCTTCGAGCTTGCCGACGACCGTCCCGGCATGGATATGATCGACGCCGGCGAGCCGCATCCATTTGGCAATGACGCGGAACGAGACGCCATGATTGCGCTGCCGCGTATAGGTCGAATGCCCTGCGCGGTGCAGATGCAGGATCATGTCGTTCTTGCGCGCCCATTTCGCCATCGACTGAATCGCAGTGTAGCCGATCACGAGGTCGATCATGATGATGACGGAGCCGAGCTGCTTGGCGAATTCGGCGCGTTCGTACATGTCCTCCATGGTGCCGGCGGTGACGTTAAGATAGGTGCCCTTGATCTCACCGGACGCCGCCTGCGCCTTGTTGACCGCCTCCATGCAATAGAGAAAACGCTCGCGCCAATGCATGAAGGGCTGCGAGTTGATGTTCTCGTCGTCCTTGGTGAAGTCGAGCCCGCCCTTCAGCGCCTCATAAACGACGCGGCCGTAGTTTCGACCGGACAGACCCAACTTCGGCTTCACAGTCGCGCCAAGCAGTGGGCGGCCGAACTTGTCCATACGCTCTCGCTCGACTACGATGCCGGTGGCCGGGCCCTGGAACGTCTTCACATAAGCGACCGGAAGCTGCATGTCTTCCAATCGCAGAGCCTTCAGCGGCTTGAAGCCGAACACATTGCCAATGATCGAGGCCGATAGGTTGGCGATCGAGCCGTTCTCGAACAAGTCGAGATCGTAGGCGATATAGGCAAAGTACTGGCCGGGCGAATTCGGCACCGGATCGACCCGAAAACACTTGGCGCGGTATTTTTCCGCAGCCGTGAGGCGATCGGTCCACACCACGGTCCAGGTCGCGGTCGAAGATTCGCCGGCCACTGCTGCCGAAGCCTCGATCGGATCGACGCCATCCTGCGGCGTCACCCGGAACAATGCGATGATGTCGGTGTCCTTGGGTACATAGTCGGGCTCCCAATAGCCCATCTTCTTGTATTCCATGACGCCGGACTTGTAGCGGTCTTTGCCGCGGATCGTGATCGAAGCATGTTCATTCATGGTGGCCTCCTCGTTTGGATCCGGCGTCACCGGATGGAATAAGGTCTGTTCACTCGGCAGCTTGCGCGATGTTGCCGATCTTCGGGTCGAGCGCGCCACTGCGATAACGCTTCGCCATTTCGGCCAGCGGAATCACCTTGATCTTCGCGGCGTGGCCCGCGGTACCGAATTGTTCGAAGCGTTCGCGGCAGAGGTCGCGCATCGCATCCATCGCCGGTTTCAGAAATTTTCGCGGATCGAATTCGCTTCTGGTTTGCGCGGCAACCTTCCGGAAGGCGGAGGTCATTGCGAGGCGGCAGTCGGTGTCGATATTGACCTTGCGGACGCCGTGCTTGATGCCGCGCACAATTTCCTCGACCGGTACGCCCCAGGTCTGCGGCATCTCGCCACCGAATTGATTGAAGATGTCCTGCAGCGGCTGCGGCACCGATGACGAGCCGTGCATAACCAGATGCGTATTCGGCAGCCGGCGGTGAATTTCTTCGACGACCGTCATGGCGAGAATATCGCCGTCCGGCTTGCGCGAGAACTTATAGGCGCCGTGCGAAGTCCCCATCGCGATCGCCAGCGCGTCAACCTTGGTGGCACGGACGAAATCGACCGCTTGATCCGGATCGGTGAGCAACTGGTCGTGGCTGACCTTGCCCTCGACACCGTGGCCGTCCTCCTGCTCGCCGCCGCCATGCTCCAATGAACCGAGTACGCCGAGTTCGCCTTCGACAGAGGCGCCGATCCAGTGTGCGATATCGACCACGCGACGCGTGATGTCGACATTGTAATCGTAGTCAGCAGCAGTCTTGGCGTCGGCCTTCAGCGAGCCGTCCATCATGACTGACGTGAAGCCATGCTTGATCGCGGTAGCGCAGGTCGATTCCTCATTGCCATGGTCCTGGTGCAGGCACAGCGGGATCTGCGGATGCATCTCTTCCAGCGCATCGATCATCCTCGCCAGCATGAAGTCGTTGGCGTAGGAGCGCGCGCCGCGCGAGGCCTGGATGATGACCGGCGCATCGACCTCGGCGGCGGCCTCCATGATCGCCAGACCCTGCTCCATGTTGTTGATGTTGAAGGCCGGCACGCCGTAGCCATGTTCGGCGGCGTGATCGAGCAGTTGCCTCAGTGTAATGCGTGCCATAGGTCCTCCATTTCGTTGTCTTGTCCCGAACAACTCATTCGGCGGCAGCGATGCGCGAGCGGGCAATGCAGCGCATCGCCGCCGTTGCGACCGCCGCGGCGGTGATACCGAATTCGCGATACAGATCATCCGCAGGCGCCGAGGCGCCGAATCCGGTCATGCCGACGAACTCACCGCCATCGCCAAGCCAGCGCGCCCAATCGCCTTCGATCGCAGCCTCGACACCGACGCGCGGAGCACTGCCGAGAATTGCCGCCCGATAGTCGCCGGGCTGTTGCCGGAACAGATCGAAACACGGCGCCGACACCACCGCGGCGCGGATGCCGTCATCGGCAAGCAGCTTGGCCGCGACAATCGCGATCGACACTTCGGAGCCGGTCGCGATCAGGGTGACGTCGCGACCACCTTCCGGCTCGATGACGACATAGGCACCGCGCGCGACAGGATTGGTGGAATCGATGCCCTCGCGGAACACAGGCAGCGCCTGACGCGACAGGCAAAGCACCGACGGCGCATGCGGCGTCCGCAACGCGCAATCCCAGGCCTCGGCGGTCTCGACGGCATCGCCGGGGCGGAACACCAGCAGATTCGGAATCGCGCGCAAGGAAGCCAAGTGCTCGACCGGCTGATGGGTCGGGCCGTCCTCGCCAAGCCCGATCGAGTCATGCGTCATCACGTGAATGACGCGGATGCCCATCAACGCGGCCAGCCGGATCGCAGGGCGGCTGTAATCGGCAAAGCACAGGAAGGTGCCGCCATAGGGAATGAGGCCGCCATGCAAAGCGACGCCGTTCATCGCCGCCGCCATGGCGTGCTCGCGCACGCCGTAATGGACGTAGCTGCCGTCGAAGGCATCGTGCTGGATCGGCGCCTGCATCCTGGCGCGCGTGAGATTCGAATGGGTGAGGTCAGCCGATCCGCCGAGCAGATTCGGCAGGACATCGGCAATGACATCGATGACGAGTTGCGAGGCCTGCCGGGTGGCGATCTTCGGTCGCTCCAGCAAGAAATGGGCGCGAATCTTGGCCAGCGCATTGTCGTATCCGCCGGAAAGCTGGCCCTTCAGCGCGGCCTGAAAGTAATCCCGCACAGCGCCGTCGAGACGCGCAACGCGCCCCACCCATTCCGCATGCGCCGTCTGTCCGCGCGCCCCGACCGCGCGCCATTGTCGCGCCACCACATCGGGAACGTGGAACGGGGCGTGCGGCCAGTGCAGCGCGTCACGCGTCTTCGCAACCTCGTCCGCGCCCAGCGGCGCGCCATGCGCCTTCTCACTGCCTTGCCGATTCGGCGCGCCGAAGCCGATCACCGTGCGGCACGCGATCAGCGATGGGCGGTCGTTGTCGCGCGCCCGTGCAATGGCCGCGGCCACGGCCTCGGGATCATGGCCGTTGACACGGCAGGCCGACCATCCCGATGCAGCGAAGCGCGCAAGCTGATCGTCCGAACACGACAGCGAGGTCGCGCCGTCGATCGAGATCTGGTTATCGTCGAACAGCACGATCAGACGATTGAGCCGCAGATGTCCCGCCAGCGAGATCGCCTCGTGGCTGAGGCCCTCCATCAAGCAGCCGTCACCGGCGATCACGTAAGTGTAGTGATCGACGAGACCATCGCCGAAGCGCGCATTCATCAGGCGTTCGGCCAAGGCCATGCCGACCGCCGTGGCTAAACCCTGGCCGAGCGGGCCGGTGGTCGTCTCGACGCCCGCGGTGTGGCCGTATTCGGGATGGCCGGGTGTCTTCGAGCCCCATTGCCGGAACGACTGCAACTGATCGAGCGTCACCTCCGCCGATCCGGTCAGATGCAGCAGCGCGTAGAGCATCATCGAGCCGTGGCCGGCGGACAAGATGAAGCGGTCGCGGTCTGGCCAGGACGGATCGGCGGCATCGAATTTGAGGAAGCGCGAGAACAGCACCGTCGCCGCGTCGGCCATACCCATCGGCATGCCGGGATGGCCCGACTTCGCCTTTTCCACTGCGTCGATCGCGAGAAAGCGAATCGCATTCGCCATATCCGCGTGCGGAACGGTCGTTTGATCCATCTGGGGAGCGGGACTCTGAATATTCATACCGTGCGCCTTTTGCGTTCCATCAATTGCAGGATCAGCGGGGTGAGGATGAGCTGCATCGCCAGATCCAGCTTCGAGCCGTGGATCACGATCGAGTTGGCACGCGACATGAAGCTGTTGGGGATCATCGACAGCAGATAGGGGAAATCGATGCCGCGCGGATTCTTCAACCGGATCACCACCATGGATTCATCCGGCGTCGGAATCCACCGCGCGATGAAAGGGTTCGAGGTGTCGACCGTCGGCACACGCTGGAAATTGATGTCGGTCTCGGCGAATTGCGGGCAGATGTAGTTCACATAGTCCGGCATCCGCCGCAGGATGGTGTCGGTGACGGCTTCCTGCGTGTAACCGCGATCTTTGCGGTCGCGATGCAGCTTCTGGATCCACTCCAGATTGATGACGGGAACGACGCCGACCTTGAGGTCAGCATGCTGGGCGATATTGACCTTGTCGGTCACCACAGCGCCATGCAGGCCTTCGTAAAATAGCAGGTCGGACTTTTCCGGCAGCGGGCCCCATTCGGTAAAGGTCCCCGGTGCCGCTCCGTATAATTTGGCTTCGTCCTCGTCGTGCACGTAATGACGGGCGGTGCCGGTGCCGGATTCGCCGTAGTCGCGGAAGACTTTCTCCAGCTCCTCAAACAGGTTGGTTTCCGGGCTGAAGTGGCTGAAATGCTTGTTGCCCTTCTCGCCTTCCTCCAGCATCTTCGTGCGCATCTCGACGCGGTTGTAGCGATGAAACGCATCGCCCTCGATATAGGCGGCGGCGACTTTCTCGCGACGGAAAATGTTCTCGAACGTCTTTTTCACCGAGGTGGTGCCAGCACCCGACGAACCAGTGATCGATATAATGGGATAGCTGCGCGACATTTTGCTCTGCCCCCGGCTCAGCGAAACAGGCCGCGCCGCGCAAACAGCGGTGCGTCGCTATTGTCGAACATCGGTTCGATGCCTTCGTGAACGGCCGCAACGTCGCGAACGCCGCGCATCGAGCCCATGATCAGCGGCACGCGCTGGTGCGGTGTTCGCGCCGAAACTTCGAGGATGCGGCGACGGCCGGTGGTTGCGGAGCCTCCGGCCCACTCCATGACCAAAGCCACCGGGTGCGCTTCGTATAAAAGGCGTAGGCGCCCTTCGCGGTATCCGGGGCGCGCGTCGGCCGGATAAAGGAACACGCCGCCGCGGACGAGAATGCGAAGTGACTCGGCGACCAGCGAGCCGATCCAGCGCATGTTGAAATCGGCACCGCCGTCGCCCCCAATGCCGGCCAGGCATTCGTCGATATAGGTCCGCACCGGACCGTGCCAGTGCCGCCGGTTCGACGCGTTGATGGCGAATTCCGGCGTATTGGGCGCAATCCTGACGCCTTGTGCGACAAGCAGGAATTCACGTGCGCGGCGGTCGAGAATAAAGATATCGACGCGCCCGTTGTGCGCCAGCACCAACGTGGTCTGGGGACCGTAGACCACGAAGCCCGCGGCGCATTGGGCTGTGCCGGGCTCGAAGAAGGTGGAAACCACATCGTTACCGCGCGGACGGATCGAGAAGATGGTGCCAACCGAGATGTTGTTCTCAAGATTGGCGGAGCCATCCAGCGGATCGATCGCGACACAGAGCGGCGCGGCGACATCGAGGATTTCGGGCAATTCTGCCTCTTCCGACAGAATGGCGGCGACGGGGGTCACGAGCAGCGCGCGGCGCATCATCCTGTCCGCGACAAGATCGATGTCCTTCTGCGCGTCGCCGTCGGAATTCACGCCGCTGAGACGACCCGTAATGCCGGCCAGCGGGCCGTCGGCAATGACGTCGGCAAGGTCGATGGATGCAGCGGCGATTCCCTCGATCACGGCGGCGATCGCAAGCCGGTTCGGCGTCTTCGCCCCCGCGCGATCGAGATGCGAACGCAATGTCACGCGTTCATCCATAGCCGTTCCCTCATCGCTGCCCTCTGCGGAGCCATTTTCAAAGCGTCGTGCCGTTCGGCCGTCCGCGCACCAACAACATCCCAGTTTGTAGAATTAGTAAAATATTCTTATCTTTGGCCGGAGCAAAGTTTTCCTTATAGAAGTTGCGAGGCTGGTGAGCCGGTTTCCGCGGGAATTGATCCGTCGCCAGTTGCGCGCTGACCGCCGTTCACCGCGATCGCTCGGTCACGGCTGCGGCCAAAAAACTGCATCTGAGACAGTCCGCGGTCACGCTGCAGATTCGCAGTCTGCAGACACTGGCGGACCTCTGCAGCGGACTGCCCCCTGCGTCCGAACGAACAGCCCCGGGACGCTTTCGGTCCAGCCCGCGTTTTGTGCGTGCAGGCTGCAGGATTACCTGTGGCTCAATCGAGCTTCGGCGCGCGTCGGTGTCAGCTGGATTGCTGATAAGCATAGGCATAAGCCAGCAAGTCGGCCTCGGCCCATTGGTGCCCCACGACAATCAGCCAGAACGGCGCGCCGGATGCGTAATACCAGCCGGTACCGTCACGCCGGGACAGCCCGCAATATTGATTTCGCAGACCGCGGTTTCGTGGATGATGTCTCCGCCATGCAGCGGAGCAAGCGCGGTGCGCATCTGCGGGGAGATGACGGCATCCAGGCGTTCGCGTATGAACACATCCGCAAATAGGATTCTCTGGCGGCGATGAAGTCGGATAGATCGGACGGGCGTGTCGGCTCGGCCGTCCGCGATCACCTCATCGATGCTGCACGAAGGGTTAGAGAAGACGATCTTCCGCTTTCGCTGTCGCTACGTGTCACCGGCCTCAACGGGGTGACCGCCTATTTCGGACTGCTGGACGTCGGATGTCCGCGTCCCGGTGATACTGTAGTCGTATCGACCGCGGCCGGCACGGTGGGCTCGGCGGTCGGTCAGATCGCGGAAATCTCCGGTTGCCGGACTATCGGGATTGCCGGCGGGTCGGCAAAGATCACCCCAGTGCCGTGAGCTGTTCGGTTACGATGTGGCGATCGATCGTTGACATGCAGATCCTCAGGATTTCAACCCGAAAGACCGCCGACGCACATCCGTCCTTGCTCGAACGATCTGTTGACGTAGCAAGTCCGAGAGACTCGATCTTCTCACCAAGGTCTCCCGCTGTATTCGATCGCTCGGCAGCAACGGCCGTATATTAGCTCTTGTCGAGCTCAGCTTCGGTCAGCTTGAACTTGACCTGTTTTCGGATTTCCGCAACAGCGTGAAACAGAGCCTTAATTGCTGACGGGCTGAGTGCAACCGTCGCATCCTCAGCTACCTGCCTAGCGAGAGGAAGCAATTTGGTCTTGAGAGCCTTTCCCTTGGGCGTCAAGAACACATGCAATTTGCGCCGGTCTTCTAGGCTACGGACTCGCCGTACTACCCCCTTACGCTCCATCACTTGGATCGCGGCTAGTGTGCTTGGCTCCATGGTTTCGATGCGCAGCGAGAGTTCCCGCTGGGTCAACCCATCTTCTTCCCAGAGCGTCCGCAAGTAATACCACATGCCCAAGGTGACCCCATGTGGCTCGATCTTTGTCTGCAGATATCTCTGTAGAACCCGATGGGTCATTCGAATCTGATAGCCTATGCTTTCTGTCACCGGGAGAATCTCGTCTGACCCCACTCTCTTTCGGCCATGCCCTGTCAGATTTTTGGAAGGTTTGCTTCTCATCGAATCCTCTGAGCCGATTTTATTCATACCCCTGGATTCTGACCTGTTCGGCTTTCAAGACTGGGGTCATCGAAGGCTAACGTAAGCCTCTTCCCCACCTTGGGTAGATCGAGATTCCCTCAAGGCGCCAGCATCAACCAATGCCGGCGCTTTTCTTCGATAGCTATAGATGGCTCCCCGTAAACTACGCCGACCATCCATTGGAGCCCACCCTTAGCTTGGAGCCTTTCACAAGATTGCCCCGCAGCTCCGTTGCTCAGGAACGAGGGACAGCTATCAGCCGTCATACTAGCGCAGGAAAACTTCGCACTCATTGTCTTGTTGCGGCCTGCACTCTATTTGCCAAGCCCTATCCGCTGGCAGCGCAGGTTGAACAACATCAAGACAGCATGGAGCGAGCAGTATCTTCAATGTCACTATGAACGATTTGACCCGGTGATTGCACGGGCGCTTAGATCCTGAACCTGGGTCTGTTGGCAAGGCATGCTTTGGAATTTGAGCGATACGCACCAGTCGTGGAGCGGTGGACGACATAGAGGCCTGCGTGGCCGCGTCGAAGACGGGAAGTCCGGCGGTGGACTCTGCTACGGCTATCGCATCGTCAAAAAGCTGGACGAACGTGGCGAGCCGATCCGCGGCGATCGCGAGATCGATGAAGCGCAGGCAATTGTGGCGCGACGCATTTTCAAGGAATTCGCGTCTGGCATCAGCCTGCGCGCGATCGCGAAGCTCTAAATGCTGAGAGTACCGTCAGTCCCGATGAAAATCTATGGAATGGCACAACGATCCGCGGACACGTAAAGCGCGGCACTGGCCTCATCAACATGAGTTGTATGTCGGCGGGCTGGTGTGGAACAGACAGCGCCACGTCAAAGACCCGAGCACCGGGCGGCGGGTGTCGCGCAGGAACGCGGAATCAGAGTGGATTGTCGTTGAGGTTCCAGAACTCAGGATTATCGACGATGAACTCTGGCAGGCGGTGAAAACACCTCAGAGCGAAATCGCCCTGATGCGTGATCTAACTGATATCGGACGAGGTCCACCATCTCAGCGCAACATTTTTTTCACGGTGACGATTTGCCGAATGACCCAAGGGAATTCAAGGCAGCAAAAAACCCGCTATCCTATTGGAATAGCGGGCGAATGTTTGGTTGCGGGGATAGGATTTGAACCTATGACCTTCAGGTTATGAGCCTGACGAGCTACCGGGCTGCTCCACCCCGCGCCAAACCTTTCGGAAAACCAGAGACGAAACGAAGTCGGCCAACGCCAAGGCGTCGATCGATCCCAGTCCGGAGGCTTCCTGAGAAGACAACCGGGGCAAAGCCCTCGGTGCGAGGGGTATGTACCAATGCCGGCCGGCTTTGGAAAGGGGCAGCGACGATCTTTTTGCGCTTTTATGACGGTCCGGGAAAACGCCGATCTGCCCTGTTTCGGCACAACCCGGCGCAGCACGAATTGCAATCGCCGAAGCTCGCTTTTCAGGCCCGCTGGACGCCCTTTGGCGGCCTAGTTCAGCAGAAAGCCACCATCCACAGTCACGGCGCTCCCGGTCATGTAGCGCGAGGCCTGCGAGGCCAGCAGCAGAATGGCACCGTCGAGATCGCTCTCATGACCGACCCGGCGCTGCGCGATGCGCTTGACCAGCTTCTCGCCCACGGGCGTGTCCCACGCGGCGTGGTTGATGTCGGTATCAATGTAGCCTGGCGCCAGCGCATTGACGCGAATGCGGTGCGCGGCGAGTTCCAGTGCCAGTGCCCTGGTCGCCTGCACGATGCCGGCCTTGGAGATCGCATAAGGCGACACCGCCTTGGTCAGCCCGAAGCCGAGGACGGAAGCGATATTGACGATATTGCCCTCCACTTTATGCGCGATCATGCGGCGCGCGGCTTCGGTCGCCGCGAAATAGGCGCCCTTGAGATTGGCCCCGATGACCGCGTCCCAATCCGCCTCGGTCTGATCGATGGCCATCTTCTCCACCGCGATGCCGGCATTGTTGATCAGCACGCTGACCGGCCCGAGCGCAGCTTCAGCGGCATCAAACGCGTTTGCGATCGAGGCATTGTCGGTGACATCCATCGACACCGCGACAGCGCGGCCCCCCTTGTCCGTGATTTCCTTCTGCAGGCTCTCTAGCTTGCCCATCTGCCGCGCTGCGAGCACCACAGCTGCACCATGCGCGGACAGCACGCGCGCAAATTGCCGGCCGAGGCCCTGCGAGGCTCCGGTGATGAGGATGGTTTCTTTACTGACGTCGAATATCCCGGACATGGCATTTCCCTTTGATTTTGCCCTAGTGATACCCGGCATTGCCGCGATCGCAAACCGCCGCGCTCCGCCGATTTCTTTGACGCGGAATTGCCGCATGGGGACGAAGCCGCGATGAACAGTTTCGATGTCGTCGTTTATGTCGGCCTGATCGTCGCCATGGTCATCGGCTTTCGCGCCGGATTGTTGCGCAGTGCGGTCACCATCCTGGGCTATCTGATCGCCATGCCGATGGCTGTCTGGATCACCGGGCTGATCGCTCCGCAACTGTCCGGTAGCGCAAGCGCCCCGACCACGCAGAACTCGTTGCTGTTCTTCGCGATCTTCCTGGTGTCGGGCATCGTGCTCGGCTCGCTGCTGCGCATGGCGATCAACGACATGATCGGCCACGAGATCGGCATCGGCGACAGGCTCGGCGGCGCTTTGCTCGGCGCCATTCGCGTCGGCCTGATCGCGGTGACGCTGGTGCTGATCTTCGACCAGCTTGTGCCGGCCGACAGGCAGCCAGCCTATATGACCGGCTCACAGCTGCGGCCCCTGCTGTCGCTGGCCGGGCAGAAGGGCGTCAAATCGCTGCCGCCGGACGTGACTGCCACCATAGAGCAATGGAAACGCGCGCATCGGCTCTGACATCGGCGCCCTTATCAGGCCGCTTGCGACGGGCTAGACTGGCCCCCTCTTTTCTTCGCCAGTTCGACAACTTCAGGAGTGATATCGTGGATCTTGGAATCAAAGGCCGCCGCGCGCTTGTCTGCGCATCCAGCAAGGGCCTCGGCCGTGGTTGCGCCGAAGCGCTGGCCGCAGAAGGCGTGCATGTCACGATGACTGCACGCGGCGGTGACGTGCTGGCGGCGGCCGCTGCCGATATCCGCAAGGCCTATCCCGGCGTCGAGGTCACCGAAGTCGTCGGCGATATCACCACGGTCGAAGGCCGCGAAGCCGCGCTGAAGGCAGCCGGCCAGATCGACATCCTCATCAACAATGCCGGCGGCCCGCCGCCCGGCGATTTCCGCAACTGGACCCGCGACGACTGGATCAAGGCCATCGACGCCAACATGCTGACCCCGATCGAGCTGATCAAGGCGACGGTGGACGGCATGATGGAGCGCAAGTTCGGCCGCATCGTCAACATCACATCGGCCGCCGTGAAGGCGCCGATCGATGTGCTCGGCCTGTCGAACGGCGCCCGCAGCGGCCTTACCGGCTTCATCGCCGGCCTGTCGCGCAAGACCGTGCGCGCGAATGTCACCATCAACGGCCTGTTGCCGGGCCCGTTCAACACCGACCGCCTGAAGGGCGTTGCCGCCGGTCAGGTCAAGGCGACAGGTCTTTCGGTCGACGAAATCCTGACCAAGCGCGCCGCCGAAAATCCGTCGGGTCGCTTCGGTGAAGCCGATGAATTCGGTCAGGCATGTGCATGGCTGTGCAGTTCGAAATCCGGCTTCATCACCGGCCAGAACATCGTTCTCGACGGCGGCGCTTTCCCCGGCACGATGTAACTCGACGACATCTCAAGACGCGAAAAGGCGATCGGCTCGCATGCCGATCGCCTTTTGTTTTTGTGTTACGCGCTCAATGGACCGGCGTGGTGCGTTCGCTGGACCAATCGACGCCGAATTCTTCCAGGCCTTCGGCGAGGAGATCGCCGAGCAAAGGCTCGCCGAGCAGATAGCGCGCGGTGCGCCCGTTGCGGCCTTCTGCGGCTTCGCGGCGCAAGTCGCTCCATTCCTCGATAGTGGCGTCGCCGCGTCCCAGCCGCATCAGGGCGACGAGATCGATCTGCTCGTCTTCGGTGAGCGCGCTGATGAAGCCCGCGATTTCCCGCGCCACGGGATCCTCGCCATTGTCCTCCAACACATCGATCATATCGTCATCGGCGCCGTTCGAACCGGAATCGGAATCCGAGGCGATATCCTTGGCATCGAACTGCCGCGCCTTCTCGATCAGGAAGCCGACTTTCTCGGATGAAATCGCTAGTTCTGGCATCGCACGCTCCTCGCTGCAGGGCCCGGTGTTGCACTCTGACAACGCGCAGCCCGGCGAGATGATCCATTGCGCGCCACGCCGGAAACCCGCATCTTTCCAGCCCTAAAAAGAACAATGGGGTGAACGCCTGATGCAATGGACGGTCGGCAAGGTCAGGATCACGCGGATCATCGAAGGCGAGACGATTGGCAGCACACGCTTCATTCTCCCGCAGGTTGGCCCCGATGAGGTCCATGCGCTGCCGTGGCTGATGCCGGAATTTGCAACTCCTGAAGGCCGGCTGAAAATGTCGATCCATGCGCTGGTCGTGGAAACACCGACGCAGCGCATCGTCGTCGATACGTGTCTCGGCAACGACAAGCAGGGCCGTTCAGTTCCGACGTGGAATGACCTGCACACGCCGTTCCTCGAGAACATGACGGCGGCGGGCTTCCCGCCGGAGAGTATCGACACGGTGCTGTGCACGCATCTGCATGTCGATCATGTCGGCTGGAACACAAAACTGGTCGATGGCCGATGGGTTCCTACATACCCGAATGCACGCTATGTGTTTGGGCAGCACGAATACAACTACTGGGCGGCGCATAGCGATACGGCGTCGCATCTCGCCGTGTTCAACGATTCCGTAAAGCCGATCGCCGATGCCGGGCTGATGGATCTCGTTGCCAGCGATGCGCAACTCTCGGACGAGGTCACGCTGATCCCGACACCGGGCCACAGCCCCGGCCATATGAGCGTGCATATCAAATCCGCGGGCGAGGAAGCGCTGCTGACCGGCGACGCCGCACATCATCCGGTGCAGATGGCGCATCTCGACTGGTCGTCCACGGCGGATGCCGATCCCCTGCAATCCGCCGTATCGCGGCGCGCATTGTTCTCGCGTTTTGCGGATACGCCGACACTGGTGATCGGCGGTCACTTCGGTGCCGGCCACATCATGCGCGAGGGCGATGCTTTCAGATTTGCCGCGCTGCAGCACTGATTTTTGCGGCTCTGACCTTTCTGTCGCGCGGTTGAATTTCCCCGCGCCCTGTTCCACAACCTTTCAGGCAAGCCCCAAGGGAGACGACAATGAAGCTCGTAAGATACGGCGCGTTCGGCAGCGAAAAGCCGGGACTGATCGACAAGGACGGCAAGCTGCGTGACCTCTCCGGCCAGGTGAAAGATCTGGCTGACGATGCATTTGCGCCTGCCAATCTTGCCAAGCTCGCTGCGCTCGACCCGGCGTCGCTGCCTGCCGTAAGCGGCTCGCCGCGCATTGGCTCGCCCGTTGGCGGCAAGCCGAAGTTCATCGCCATCGGCCTGAACTATGCCGACCACGCCGCTGAATCGAACATGCCAATTCCGTCGGAGCCCATCGTCTTCATGAAGGCGCTGAACAGCCTGTGTGGCCCCAATGACGATGTGGAAAAGCCCCGCGGCTCGACCAAGCTCGACTGGGAAGTCGAACTCGCCATCGTCATCGGCACCAAAGCCAAATATGTGACCGAAACCGATGCGCTGAAGCACGTCGCCGGCTACAGCGTCTGCAATGACGTTTCCGAGCGCTTCTTCCAGATCGAGCGCGGCGGTCAGTGGACCAAGGGCAAGTCACACGACACGTTCGGCCCGCTCGGCCCGTGGCTGGTCACATCAGACGAAGTCGGCGACGTGCACAAGCTCAGCATGTATCTCGACGTCAACGGCAAGCGCTGCCAGACGGGTTCGACTGCGACCATGATCTTCAACGTGCCGCAGATTGTCTCGTATCTGTCCGGCATGATGACGCTGATGCCCGGCGACATCATCACCACAGGCACGCCGCCCGGCGTCGGCCTCGGCATGAAGCCGCCGAAATTCCTCGAAGTCGGCGACGTCATGACGCTCGGCATCGAGAAGCTCGGCGAGCAGAAGCAGAAAGTGGTTGCGGCTTAAGGCGCATCACTCTCCTCGTCATGGCGAGGAGCGAAAGCGACGAAGCAATCCAGAAGGCCACAAAGCAAGGACTGGATTGCTTTGCTGCGCTCGCAATGACGACCAATAGAACTGAGTAAAGGACCAAAAATGAAGCTGACTTTTTCTCCGGGTTCGCCCTTTGCACGCAAGGTGCGCATCGCGGCGATCGAACTCGGACTGATCGACAAGATCGAACTGGTGGCGGCTTCAGTCGCACCGACGCAGAAGAACGAGACCTATTCGCATGACATCAGCCCGGTCAGGAAATTGCCGGCGCTGATCCTCGATGATGGTAATGTCATCGTCGATTCCTATGTCATCACCGAATATCTCGACGAGCTCGCCGGCGGCAACAAGCTGATCCCGGCCTCGGGTCCGGCGCGCTGGAAGGTGAAGAGCGAGCATTCGATGCTGCAGGGCATGACGGATGCGATGCTGCTGTGCCGCTACGAGGTCGGCGTGCGCCCGAAAGAGCTTCTGTGGCAGGCTTGGTATGACGATCAGTGGGATCGCGCCTGGCAGGGGCTCGCACGTTTCGAAAATCATCCGGACATCCTGACGCGTCCGCTGGATGCGGCGCAGATCGCGCTCGTCTGCGTGCTCGGTTATGCCGACTTCCGCTTCCCGGATTGCGGATGGCACAAGGCGTTCCCGAAACTCGACGCTTTCCACAACAAGATGCTGCAACGGGAAGCGGTCAAGATTTCCGTTCCGCCAAAGGGTTAGGGTCGAAAAGCGGCCTGACGCGATTTCACGTCAGCTTGCGAAAATCCTGCGTCAGGCCTGCGGCAATCTTGCGGCAGATCTAGTCGAACAGCGAGGGCGTGTGATTCACATACGCGCCCTCGATGGCGAGCATCTTGAGCTTGGTCTCGACGCCGCCATTGGCCGAAAATCCGCCCGGCTTGCCGCCGGCAGCCAGCACCCGGTGACACGGCACGATCACCGGACACGGATTCTGCCCCATCGCCTGCCCAACATTGCGTGACAGTTCGACACCGCCGAGCTTCTTGGCGATATCGCCATAAGTCAGCGTTGCGCCCGGCGGGATCTGGCGGGCAATCGCATAGACGTTGCGATTGAATTCGGGGACGTCGGTGAGATCGAGATCGATATCGAGAAGATCGACCGGCTTGCCGGTCATCAGTTCGACGATACCGTCGATGGCTGCCTGTACCGCAGGCGGCGGCGCGGCTTCGACGACCTCCGCATGGCGCTGCTTGATGCGCACACGGGTCTGTTTTTCGTCCGGCTGCGGCAATTGCACAGCAACGATGCCGCGATCGGCCCATGCGATGCCGCAGCGGCCGATGGCGGTGTCGAAGAGAGTGAACTGAACGTCGGTCATATGAGCCTCCATCGATCGCATCAGCATCCGATGTGGTGAGGTCCGGAGTTTGCGACGATTTTCAGCCATTCGCCACCCGATTCCGGAGTGGCAAACAGCTTTGTCTCAGCTCTGCTCGCGTGACGGCATTGAGGCGGCCTTGTGGATGAAGGCCTGGCCGAGCATGTCGAGGATTTCCTTGGTGGCCACGAACATGAACACACCGGCCTCGGTGTCGAAGGAGATGCCGACCACGGTCGGATCAGGCTGGAAGTCCAACAGGCTGTAGCCCTTCAGCGGGAGGGCGGGAACTTCTTTCGGATTCGACATGTCGGTCTCCCGCGTCAATGAAAGGCTCGTGAAAGCCGGAATAACGAGGGCTTAGACAACAATTCGGAGCACGCCAAGGCGTTATTTCGTAGCGTTGGCCAGGCCTCCAACGACAATCGGGACCGCATAGCGGCCCCGATCTTCAGAAGTCCAAGCCGTGCGATGGCAATGGCGGACTTACTCGTCGTTCTGCATCGCTGCGGCCAGCTTGTCGTAATATTTGCCGACGAGGTCGATATTGCCCTTGTTCTCGACTGCTGGCGGCGGCGATTTGAGCGCGGCGTTGAGATCGGCGAGCGCGGCTTTCTTGTCCTTGGCCGGCATCTTCTTGTCGGCCTGCACGGCCGCGATCTGCTGCTTGAAGACCACTTCGGGGCCGACATATTTCTTGGTCTGCGGATCGAAGCCGCCCAGCACCAGCATGATGTTTTCGACGACGTCGTTGTAGTCGCCGTAGTTCGCAAAGCCGTTTTTCTTGGCGACGTCATCGAGCTGCGCGACCACTTTGGGATCCGGCTTGTCTGGCGCCTGCTGCGGCAGCTTTGCGGTCACCGCATCAAGATCCTTCTGTGCGGCCAGCACCTGCTCGATCTGCTTGTCAGTCAGCGCAATCTGCTTTGGCGCCGGCGCATTTTGTGCGGGAGCTGCGGTGGGTGCCGGCGTGGGCGGCGTCTGTTTTGCGGCGGGCTGTTTCTGCGCCTGCGCATATGCAGCGCCAGTGACGGGAATCGTCGCAAGGCCTGCGATGGTCAGGGCGACGATGGCGGGGCGAAGGATGGAACGCATGAAGATCTCCTCGGCAAATTGGAGCGACCAGGGAAAGTCGATCGCGGAGCGAAACCGGTTCAACGAGCCCGGTTGGCAGAGGATGGAATGCTGCAGCTGAATCGTGGCTGAATGATCGCAGCGGCCGGTCGTCCCTTCCCCCGGCTGCTCGGTTACCGATCTTCCGGCCATTACCCGCTTATGGTGCATGTACGACCAACAACGCAGGCCGCCATTCCGACGATCAGTCGTCCTTCAGCGCGACGGCGAGCTTGTCGTAATACTTGATCGCGAGATCGATATTGCCCTTGTTTTCAACAGCTGGCGGTGGCGACGCCATCTTGGCATTGAGATCGTCGATCGCCTCCTTCCTGTCTTCGGCTGACAGGCTCTTGTCCGCCTGAACGGTGGCGATCTTCTGCTTGATCACGGCAACCGGCCCCACATAGGTCTTCGTCTTCGGATCGATGCCCGCCATTGCGAGACCGATATTGTCGAACAAGATCGTATACTCGGCGTAATTTGCAAAACCATGCTTCTTGGCGACACCATCGATCTGGGCAAGGACCGCTGCGTTCGTTCCGGGAGTGGCGACAAAGCCGTCGAGATCTTTCTGCGCTGCGAGCAACGCCACCACCTG
>NZ_JBPWQC010000001.1:3687500-3690000 GCF_051811065.1 Tardiphaga sp. 841_E9_N1_2
GCTGTGTGACTCCCGGATAGTACTCTCAGGTATTCGGAGTTTGATTGGGGTTGGTAAGACGGTAAGTCCCCCTAGCCCATTCAGTGCTCTACCCCCTGAGGTATTCATCCGAGGCGATACCTAAATATCTTTCGCGGAGAACCAGCTATTTCCCAGTTTGATTGGCCTTTCACCCCTAACCACAGGTCATCGGAGTCTTTTTCAACAGACACCCGTTCGGTCCTCCAGTGAGTGTTACCTCACCTTCAACCTGCCCATGGCTAGATCACTAGGTTTCGGGTCTAATACAACGAACTTAGCGCCCTATTCAGACTCGCTTTCGCTGCGCATACACCTATCGGCTTAAGCTTGCTCGTTAAATTAAGTCGCTGGCCCATAATACAAAAGGTACGACGTCACCCAGAACGTATCTTGGGCTCCGTCTGTTTGTAGGTATCCGGTTTCAGGTCTATTTCACTCCCCTCGTCGGGGTGCTTTTCACCTTTCCCTCACGGTACTAGTTCGCTATCGGTCAATGAGGAGTACTTAGGCTTGGAGGGTGGTCCCCCCACGTTCAGACAGGATTTCACGTGTCCCGCCTTACTCAAGGACATATCATTGCATTACCCGTACGGGACTATCACCCTCTGAGGTCCAGCTTTCCTGACTGGTTCCGGTTGTCTTTGATATGCCACTGGCCTGGTCCGCGTTCGCTCGCCACTACTAACGGAGTCTCTGTTGATGTCCTTTCCTCCGGGTACTTAGATGTTTCAGTTCCCCGGGTTCGCTTGAAACCCCCTATGTATTCAGGAGTCTCATACCTTCAACTGATAACCGAAAATCCAAAACCACCCTCACTTGCGTGATGATGACCTTAGAGTTTCGGCTATCGAAGGTGGGTTTCCCCATTCGGAAATCTATGGATCAAAGCCTCTTCGCGGCTCCCCATAGCTTATCGCAGCGTAGCACGTCCTTCATCGCCTCTCATTGCCAAGGCATCCACCGAATACCCTTAAGACACTTGATTGCTCTCATTATCAATATCCACACACTCGGCAGAGTTTGCTGCACGCTGCTTTGCGCCGAAACGCAAAATCCGCACGCCGGCCGTCAAGCCGTGCGCACTTCATGCAGCTGGATATGATTTAGAAAGACCAGTTTGCTTCGTAAGATCGAACCGACAACGAGGCGGTCAAGCTTCGTTGAAAAGGAATAAAGATGCGGAAGCTTTGCAAGCAAAGCGTTCGCACTCAATTCCTGGAGATTATGATTGCGGCACCCGCAATTGCTTGCAGATCCGAACCTCGGAACGATCTCCTCTTTACGATGTCATAAATCCCGCAGTCGATCTCGTAAGACCGACAAGCGAAGTTATACCGCGGACTAAATCAGGCGCTGCCCATATGGCGCGCACTGTCTGAACACACTGAATGTTTGTTACGATCTCAACGTCGCCATCCATCAGAAGTTTCTGGTGGAGGCAGACGGGATCGAACCGACGACCTCATGCTTGCAAAGCACGCGCTCTCCCAGCTGAGCTATGCCCCCGTTCCAGAAGACGAATGCTCAACGCTAAAGAACACGTTTTGCAGATGTGATGCTTGCGCATGTGATGTCGACGTCAGCAGCAGCCTTGAAAGCAAAGCGCGCAAATATGGTGGGCCTGGGAAGACTTGAACTTCCGACCTCACGCTTATCAAGCGCGCGCTCTAACCAACTGAGCTACAAGCCCTAACAACAAAGGGCTCTGCTTGTGGCACCAGCTTTCGCCGGGTGCACGACCAAGCACGCCCCAGCGTGTGTTCGTCCGCGAAGAAAGAGAAACGAAGACGGCGGTGTCCCGCCTATGCAGCTCAAACATTGATCCAATGTCTGGCCACTGATGTTTCAAAAGAGGATCGATAGAAGCAAGCTTCTGAAGATCCATCCTTAGAAAGGAGGTGATCCAGCCGCAGGTTCCCCTACGGCTACCTTGTTACGACTTCACCCCAGTCGCTGACCCTACCGTGGTCAGCTGCCCCCTTGCGGTTAGCGCACTGCCTTCAGGTAGAACCAACTCCCATGGTGTGACGGGCGGTGTGTACAAGGCCCGGGAACGTATTCACCGTGGCATGCTGATCCACGATTACTAGCGATTCCAACTTCATGGGCTCGAGTTGCAGAGCCCAATCCGAACTGAGACGGCTTTTTGAGATTTGCGAGAGGTCGCCCTTTTGCATCCCATTGTCACCGCCATTGTAGCACGTGTGTAGCCCAGCCCGTAAGGGCCATGAGGACTTGACGTCATCCCCACCTTCCTCGCGGCTTATCACCGGCAGTCTCCTTAGAGTGCTCAACTAAATGGTAGCAACTAAGGACGGGGGTTGCGCTCGTTGCGGGACTTAACCCAACATCTCACGACACGAGCTGACGACAGCCATGCAGCACCTGTGCTCTATGCCCCGAAGGGAAGGTTCCATCTCTGGTACCGGTCATAGACATGTCAAGGGCTGGTAAGGTTCTGCGCGTTGCGTCGAATTAA
>NZ_JBPWQC010000001.1:3695000-6283309 GCF_051811065.1 Tardiphaga sp. 841_E9_N1_2
CTCAAGGACATATCATTGCATTACCCGTACGGGACTATCACCCTCTGAGGTCCAGCTTTCCTGACTGGTTCCGGTTGTCTTTGATATGCCACTGGCCTGGTCCGCGTTCGCTCGCCACTACTAACGGAGTCTCTGTTGATGTCCTTTCCTCCGGGTACTTAGATGTTTCAGTTCCCCGGGTTCGCTTGAAACCCCCTATGTATTCAGGAGTCTCATACCTTCAACTGATAACCGAAAATCCAAAACCACCCTCACTTGCGTGATGATGACCTTAGAGTTTCGGCTATCGAAGGTGGGTTTCCCCATTCGGAAATCTATGGATCAAAGCCTCTTCGCGGCTCCCCATAGCTTATCGCAGCGTAGCACGTCCTTCATCGCCTCTCATTGCCAAGGCATCCACCGAATACCCTTAAGACACTTGATTGCTCTCATTATCAATATCCACACACTCGGCAGAGTTTGCTGCACGCTGCTTTGCGCCGAAACGCAAAATCCGCACGCCGGCCGTCAAGCCGTGCGCACTTCATGCAGCTGGATATGATTTAGAAAGACCAGTTTGCTTCGTAAGATCGAACCGACAACGAGGCGGTCAAGCTTCGTTGAAAAGGAATAAAGATGCGGAAGCTTTGCAAGCAAAGCGTTCGCACTCAATTCCTGGAGATTATGATTGCGGCACCCGCAATTGCTTGCAGATCCGAACCTCGGAACGATCTCCTCTTTACGATGTCATAAATCCCGCAGTCGATCTCGTAAGACCGACAAGCGAAGTTATACCGCGGACTAAATCAGGCGCTGCCCATATGGCGCGCACTGTCTGAACACACTGAATGTTTGTTACGATCTCAACGTCGCCATCCATCAGAAGTTTCTGGTGGAGGCAGACGGGATCGAACCGACGACCTCATGCTTGCAAAGCACGCGCTCTCCCAGCTGAGCTATGCCCCCGTTCCAGAAGACGAATGCTCAACGCTAAAGAACACGTTTTGCAGATGTGATGCTTGCGCATGTGATGTCGACGTCAGCAGCAGCCTTGAAAGCAAAGCGCGCAAATATGGTGGGCCTGGGAAGACTTGAACTTCCGACCTCACGCTTATCAAGCGCGCGCTCTAACCAACTGAGCTACAAGCCCTAACAACAAAGGGCTCTGCTTGTGGCACCAGCTTTCGCCGGGTGCACGACCAAGCACGCCCCAGCGTGTGTTCGTCCGCGAAGAAAGAGAAACGAAGACGGCGGTGTCCCGCCTATGCAGCTCAAACATTGATCCAATGTCTGGCCACTGATGTTTCAAAAGAGGATCGATAGAAGCAAGCTTCTGAAGATCCATCCTTAGAAAGGAGGTGATCCAGCCGCAGGTTCCCCTACGGCTACCTTGTTACGACTTCACCCCAGTCGCTGACCCTACCGTGGTCAGCTGCCCCCTTGCGGTTAGCGCACTGCCTTCAGGTAGAACCAACTCCCATGGTGTGACGGGCGGTGTGTACAAGGCCCGGGAACGTATTCACCGTGGCATGCTGATCCACGATTACTAGCGATTCCAACTTCATGGGCTCGAGTTGCAGAGCCCAATCCGAACTGAGACGGCTTTTTGAGATTTGCGAGAGGTCGCCCTTTTGCATCCCATTGTCACCGCCATTGTAGCACGTGTGTAGCCCAGCCCGTAAGGGCCATGAGGACTTGACGTCATCCCCACCTTCCTCGCGGCTTATCACCGGCAGTCTCCTTAGAGTGCTCAACTAAATGGTAGCAACTAAGGACGGGGGTTGCGCTCGTTGCGGGACTTAACCCAACATCTCACGACACGAGCTGACGACAGCCATGCAGCACCTGTGCTCTATGCCCCGAAGGGAAGGTTCCATCTCTGGTACCGGTCATAGACATGTCAAGGGCTGGTAAGGTTCTGCGCGTTGCGTCGAATTAAACCACATGCTCCACCGCTTGTGCGGGCCCCCGTCAATTCCTTTGAGTTTTAATCTTGCGACCGTACTCCCCAGGCGGAATGCTTAAAGCGTTAGCTGCGCCACTAGTGAGTAAACCCACTAACGGCTGGCATTCATCGTTTACGGCGTGGACTACCAGGGTATCTAATCCTGTTTGCTCCCCACGCTTTCGTGCCTCAGCGTCAGTTATGGGCCAGTGAGCCGCCTTCGCCACTGGTGTTCTTGCGAATATCTACGAATTTCACCTCTACACTCGCAGTTCCACTCACCTCTCCCATACTCAAGACTTTCAGTATCAAAGGCAGTTCTGGAGTTGAGCTCCAGGATTTCACCTCTGACTTAAAAACCCGCCTACGCACCCTTTACGCCCAGTGATTCCGAGCAACGCTAGCCCCCTTCGTATTACCGCGGCTGCTGGCACGAAGTTAGCCGGGGCTTATTCTTACGGTACCGTCATTATCTTCCCGTACAAAAGAGCTTTACAACCCTAGGGCCTTCATCACTCACGCGGCATGGCTGGATCAGGCTTGCGCCCATTGTCCAATATTCCCCACTGCTGCCTCCCGTAGGAGTTTGGGCCGTGTCTCAGTCCCAATGTGGCTGATCATCCTCTCAGACCAGCTACTGATCGTCGCCTTGGTAGGCCTTTACCCCACCAACTAGCTAATCAGACGCGGGCCAATCTCTCGGCGATAAATCTTTCCCCGTAAGGGCTTATCCGGTATTAGCACAAGTTTCCCTGTGTTGTTCCGAACCAAGAGGTATGTTCCCACGCGTTACTCACCCGTCTGCCACTGACGTATTGCTACGCCCGTTCGACTTGCATGTGTTAAGCCTGCCGCCAGCGTTCGCTCTGAGCCAGGATCAAACTCTCAAGTTGGACTTGAAACTTTAAACCGGCTGATCACAACGTATTGACGAGGTCCCACCATACTAAATCGACCAAACCGAAGTTCAGCCAATCTGCTGTCCGCGCTTCACAGCGCTAACAACGATGGTGTTAACCTTTGTTCAAAACGTGTACCGCCGAAGTCTTTCGTCCGGCCCCGCTATCCGGAAGCCAAAGCTCCCATCGAACGAGACCCGCAAGGACTCCGCCGTCCACGTTTCTCTTTCTTCAATTTAACTTGTCAAACAGCCCAACGCCGAAGCGTCACTCTCCCCAGGAGGGAGAAAATCTTGTCACCCAATCACTCGACAACAGATCAGCAGCCGACACCTATCGGCTACTGAAACACTCTTCGCGGTGATGAGCTTCCGAGACACGAACAACCGCCCGGGCTGGTAGGCCCCGGCGCCGCTGCGCTCAGTGGCCGGGTTATAGGCCCCCTCACCCGAAACTGTCAACGCCATTCGTCAGAAAATCGTCACGTGCTGTGGAGGACGCTCCAGGGCCCAAAAAGCGTAGGTTTTACAGGGGTGACGCCGTACAAGAGCCACATTCCTCCGACGTTCTGAGCATGCCTTGTGCAAAGATTCTGCGTCGCCTCTGAAACTTTTTGGGGGTGGTCGAACCGGATCTGGGCCCAACGGTCTCTCGAAAGAACGAGCTGCGTCATCGCAGTGCGCTTTTGGGCCAAAGAGAACACAGCGAAAGAGTTTGCAGCATTGACGTTCGTCCATTCGGCCAGCATTTTGGCGCGCACTGTTCGACCGTCGATGCGATGTGCTTGGGGAAGACTCTTCGCATGATGCTGGGAATTCGGGGGATGTCGGCTTGAATCACGGACTGTCACGCGGCGGCGCCTATAATCGTGAGACCGGGATGATTGATCTCGGCCACGAGCCGCCGCTATCCGTTGATGGCTCCGAAGCCGCAGTCATCGATCGTCGCCGCGTCTCGGTACAATGGTTCAGTGGTACTATCCTCACAGGTCTCTGCGGCGCGGCTCTGATCGGCGGCGCCGTTTTTGCGTCGCTTGACGGCGAGATGACCTTTGCCAAGGTACCGGAGCGTGTCGAAGGCGCGCTACGCGGCGCCTTCAGTGCCACCGACAAACAAGCCAGCCTGCATAAGTCTGACCGCCTGCCGCCGCCGAGCGACTCTTCCGCCGCGCGCCAGGTACTCAAAGTCTCCACCGTCACCCGCGTCGGCAATCGCGACGTCATGCGCGTGCGGCCCTTCATCCGGATTTCCGGCAATCTGGCGATGGCGACCAGCGATCTCAGCGCCAAGATCCCGCCCTTCAATGCACAGCGCCTGCTGACCGATGTCGGCAGCCCCGCCCCGAACAGCGACGACGCCGCGGTCAATCCGAATGCCGTCGAGCCGGATGCCGAAGTCTCCTTCGTCACCCGCGATCTCGGTCAGGTACTGCCGAAAGCCAAGATCGGCGCGAGTGTTGCCATCGATGAAGTCCTGATGCGCGTGCGCGACGCCTCCAACTGGCGCGGCAATACCGGCGTTCGCTACACGACGGTCGCCAGCGCCACCGGCGATATCGGCGGCCAGCCTGACATGAAGATGGCCTATGCCGCCGAAGGGACCACGGCCGATCCTTATGCTGGCTTCGAAACCCGCATCGTGCCGGAAAACGTCACGCTGCTGGCCAAGACCAAGGATCAGGCGACCGGCGGCAACCCCAATGGCGAGCGTATCCATATCGTCAAGAAGGGCGACACCATCCTGACCATCCTGCGCGACCAAGGCGCGATGCCCGAGGAAGCCAAGGCCATTGCCACTACGCTGGGTGCCCGTGGCCGCGACGGCGGACTGAAGGAAGGTCAGAAAGTTCGCATCCTGATGTCGCCGGCCGGACCGGGCCAGCGTTTGCAGCCGTATCGCGTGATCGTCGCCAACGACTCCACCATCGAGGCTGTCGCCGCCCTCTCCGATCTCGGCAAATACGTCGCCGTCGATGTCTCCAGCATGAACACCGTCGCCGAAGCGCCAAGCGCATCGGACGATGACGAGGAGGATGACGGCACCGGCGTGCGGCTCTATCAGAGCATTTACGAGACGGCACTGCGCAACAAGGTCCCGGCTACTGTCATCGAGGACATGATCCGGATCTACTCCTACGACGTGGATTTCCAGCGCAAAGTACAGCCCGGCGACTCGTTCGACGTGTTCTTTGCCGGCGAAGACGAAGGCGCCACCATCACCGAAAAGACCGAAGTGTTGTTCGCTTCGCTTACGGTGGGCGGCGAAACCAAAAAATACTATCGCTTCCTGACCACCGACGACTCGGTCGTCGACTACTATGACGAGACCGGCAAGAGCGCGAAGAAGTTTCTGGTCCGCAAACCCGTCAATAACGCCATCATGCGTTCGGGCTTCGGCGGACGCCGCCACCCGATCCTCGGCTACACCAAGATGCATACCGGCGTGGACTGGTCGACGCCCTACGGCACTCCGATTTTCGCATCCGGCAACGGCGTGATCGAAAAGGCAGCCTGGGAAGGCGGCTACGGCAAATATATCCGCATCAAGCACAACAACGGCTACGAGACCGCCTACGGCCATATGTCGGCCTTCGCCAAGGGCATGGAGCCCGGCAAGCGCGTGCGGCAGGGTCAGGTCATCGGTTTCGTCGGCTCCACCGGCATGTCCACAGGCGCCCACGTTCACTACGAAATTCTGGTCAACGGCCGCTTCGTCGATCCGATGCGCGTGAAACTGCCACGCGGTCGCTCGCTCGAAGGGCCGATCATGGCCGGCTTCGAGAAGGAACGTGACCGGATCGACGCCCAGATGACCATGCGAGGCCCCGGCGCCCGCGTGTCCGACGCAGGCGTGACCGGCGCGGTGCCACCAGCACGGCCGACGACCAGCCGCTAAATTCGTACTTTTCGTCCTGTTCTGCGCGTCAGACCAACGCCGCGTGGGCTAGGAGACGCTCGGGACAATAGCAAAAGAGACGCTGAGGTCCGGCGATCAATCCGCGGCGAGCTCTGCAGACCCGATCAGGTGAACGCCAGGCGCGCCGGTCACGGCTGCCTCGATCAATGCGTCGGCGATCTTGTCGGCGGGGCTGATCCGGTAGCTGCGCGGCAGGACCGGACCGAGGATACCGAGCACCGCTGCCGCGATGCGTTCGCCCAGCCGGAATTCGTCGCGGTCACCGCCGATCAGGCCCGGCCGCACAATCGTCAAAGCCCATCGCCTTCAGCGCTTCCTCCACTTCGCCTTTAGTACGCGGATAGAGCAGCTTTGAGCGCGCATTGGCACCCACCGACGAATTGAGCGCGAAACGGCTAGCGCCGTGCTTGCGCGCCAGCCGGGCGACTTCAAGCGGGTAATCATAATCCACAACGCGAAACGCCCGATCCGAGCCGGCCTTGGCGCGCGTCGTGCCTAGTGCACAGATCACACCATCGACATCCCACCAGTCGGCCTCGGCTGGTAACCGGTCGAAATCGACCAGCGGGTTGTCGAGCTTCGCATGCGCCGCAAGCGGCCGCCGCGTCGGCGCAACGATGCGCGCGATCCGACTGTCGGCGAGCGCTTTGGCGATGACATGGCGGCCGACAAGGCCGGTGGCGCCGACCACGAGAATGCGGGTCATGATCTTTCTCCAACGTGGAAACGGCCTGAACCGTGAAGTTCAGGCCGTTTCGTTGCGTTTAAACCCGTGCCGTCAGTTCAGCTGCCGCTTCGGCACCGGCGCCTCAAACTCGGCGATCTCCGCGGTCCGGGCCGGTTTGCCGTTGAAGGTCAGGACGTTGCCGGCGGCGCTTATGTCGACATGGTCACCGTCCTTGACGTCGCCGGCGAGGATCATCTCGGCCAGCGGATCCTGCACGTTGCGCTGGATCACACGCTTGAGGGGACGGGCGCCGTAGGCGGGATCCCAGCCCTTGTCGGCGAGCCAGTCGCGGGCATCGTCCTCCAGCACCAGCGTGATCTTGCGATCTTCCAGCAGCTTGGTGAGCCGCGCGAACTGGATCTCGACGATCCGACCCATTTCGCTCTTCTGCAAGCGGTGGAACAGGATGATCTCATCGACGCGATTCAGAAATTCCGGCCGGAAATGGGCGCGGACATTGCCCATCACCAGGTCGCGCACCGCTGACGTATCCTCGCCCTCGGGCTGGTTGACCAGGAATTCCGAACCGAGATTCGACGTCATGATGATCAGCGTGTTGCGGAAATCGACCGTGCGGCCCTGACCATCGGTCAGGCGGCCGTCGTCGAGCACCTGCAGCAGCACGTTGAACACATCCGGATGCGCTTTCTCGACCTCGTCGAACAGAACGACCTGATAGGGCCGCCGCCGCACAGCTTCGGTCAGCGCGCCGCCCTCATCATAGCCGACATAGCCCGGAGGCGCGCCGATCAGACGCGAGACCGAGTGCTTCTCCATATATTCGGACATGTCGAGACGCACCATCGCGGTGTCATCGTCAAACAGATAGGACGCCAGCGCCTTGGTCAGCTCGGTCTTGCCGACGCCGGTGGGGCCGAGGAACATGAACGAGCCGATCGGCCGGTTCGGATCCTGCAGACCGGCACGCGAACGACGGACGGCAGTTGCCACCGCACGCACGGCTTCGGCCTGGCCGACGACGCGCTCGCCGAGGCTCAGTTCCATCCGCAGCAGCTTGTCCTTCTCGCCTTCAAGCATCTTGTCGACGGGCACGCCGGTCCAGCGCGAGACCACCTGCGCGATGTGATTGGCGGTGACCGCCTCTTCCATCATCTCGGAATTCTCGTTGGCTTCGATATCGGCCAGCCGCTTTTCAAGATCGGGAATCCGGCCATAGGCCAGTTCGCCAGCGCGTTGATATTCGCCGCGGCGCTGCGCCTCGGCCAGTTCGAGGCGCAAGCCATCGAGCTCACTCTTGAGCTTCTGCGCGTTCGACAGCTTGTTCTTCTCGGCCGACCAGCGCTGGGTGAGCGCTGCCGATTTCTCTTCGAGCTCGGCGAGTTCCTTCTTGAGCGTTTCGAGCCTGCTTTTCGAGCCGGCATCGGTTTCCTTGCCAAGCGCCTCCTGCTCGATCTTGAGCCGGATGATCTCGCGGTCCATCGAATCGAGTTCTTCAGGCTTGGAGTCGACCTGCATCTTCAACCGTGCCGAAGCCTCGTCCATCAGGTCGATGGCTTTGTCCGGAAGGAAGCGATCAGTGATGTAGCGGTTCGACAGCGTCACGGCAGCGACCAGTGCGCTATCCGTGATGCGGACACCGTGATGCTGTTCGTATTTGTCCTTGAGGCCGCGCAGGATCGAGACGGTGTCTTCCACAGTCGGCTCAGCCACGAAGATCGGCTGGAAGCGCCGCGCCAGTGCCGCGTCCTTCTCCACATGCTTGCGATATTCGTCGAGCGTGGTGGCGCCGATGCAATGCAATTCGCCGCGGGCGAGCGCAGGCTTCAGCAGGTTGGACGCATCCATCGCGCCATCGCCCTTGCCGGCGCCGATCAGCTGATGCATTTCGTCGATGAACAGGATGATGCCGCCCTCGGCCGAGGTCACCTCGCCGAGCACCGCCTTCAGCCGCTCCTCGAACTCGCCGCGATATTTCGCGCCGGCAATCAGCGCACCGAGATCGAGCGACAGCAGGCTTTTGTCCTTCAGGCTCTCCGGCACGTCGCCATTGAGGATGCGCAGCGCGAGACCTTCGACGATGGCGGTCTTGCCGACGCCGGGTTCGCCGATCAGCACGGGATTGTTCTTGGTTCGCCGCGACAATACCTGAATCGTGCGGCGGATTTCCTCGTCGCGGCCAATCACCGGGTCGAGCTTGCCATCACGCGCAGCCTGGGTCAGGTCGCGGGCATATTTCTTCAACGCGTCATAGGCGTTTTCAGCCGTGGCGGAATCCGCCGTGCGGCCCTTGCGCAGCGCATTGATCGCGGCATTGAGATTTTGCGGCGTGACGCCGCCCTTGTTGAGCAGGCTGCCGGCTTCGGAGTCCTTGTCGAGCGCCAGCGCAAGCAGCAGCCGCTCCACCGTGACGAAACTGTCGCCAGCCTTTTCGGCGGCCTTTTCGGCGGCATCGAAGGCGCGCGCAGTCGCCGGCGCCAGATAGACCTGCCCAGCCCCAGCACCCGAGACCTTGGGCATCTTGCCCAGCTCGGTTTCCGTCGCCTTCAGGATGGCGCGGGAGTTGCCGCCGGCACGATCGATCAGGCCACCGGCCAGACCTTCGCTATCATCCAGCAGAACTTTCAGAATGTGCAGCGGCGAGAATTGCTGATGGCCCTCGCGCACGGCCAGTGACTGCGCCGACTGAATGAAGCCGCGCACCCGTTCGGTGTATTTCTCAATATTCATCGTGTGTTGTCCCTCGGCCTGCCCTGTCCGCCTCGAAAGCACGGACGGGGCATCTTCATTGGGTTTCCGCAGGCCGCATTGATGGTGGTCAACCGGCTGCGGTCGTCGCTGGCGTCAAAACCAGCTTGATGCAAATGTGGGCAGCCAGTTCCCGAAACGGAAGGGGTCCGCATAAAATTCCAATCGGCCAGGCGATGGCGCCGCGGGCCCAAATCTCTTAAGACCGGAACCATGCCAGAACAGTCTTACGCCAGCGTTGCCAGCATCTACCGCTATCCCGTGAAGGGCCTGACGCCCGAGCCTCTGGAACAAGTCACGCTGAAGCCCGGCCAGACCCTGCCGGCCGATCGGCGCTATGCCATCGAGAACGGCCCGATCGGGTTCGACCCGGCAGCACCGCAATATTTTCCGAAGACCCAGTTTCTGATGCTGATGCGCAACGAGCGCCTGGCGGCGCTCCGCAGCCACTACGACGACGCCAGCCATACCCTGACGATCCGGCAGGATAATGTGGAGGCAGCGCGAGCCGATCTGCAGACGGCCGAAGGACGTGCGGAAATCGAAGCGTTCTTTGCTGCAAATTTTGCCGATGAACTGCGCGGACCACCCAGGGTGCTGTTCGCGGACGGCCATAGCTTTTCGGACGTGCCGCGCAAGGTGGTGTCGATCATCAACCTCGCCAGCGTCAAAGACCTCGAAAAGGCCGTCGGGCAGCCGGTGCATCCGCTGCGCTTTCGCGGCAACCTGCATGTAGCGGGCTGGCCGGCCTGGCATGAATTCGAGTTGATCGACCGGACGCTCGCCATCGGCAGCACCCGGCTCAAGGTGGTGAAGCGCATCGTCCGCTGTGCAGCGACCAATGTCGATCCGGATACGGCCGCGCGGGATCTGACGATTCCGAAAACGCTGCTGCAGACCTACGGTCACGCCGATTGCGGAATTTACGCTGAGGTCATCACCGGCGGCATGATCACCGCCGGCGATAAGATCGTCGTCGAAGAATAGACGAACTCAGCTCGTCGGCATCACGTAGGCGTAAACCCGGCCACGCGAATACACCGACTCGGCGACGCGATTGCCGTGATTACCGGAGACGATGATCGGGTTGCCCTTGGCATCGACGCCCGAGACGACGCCGACATGACCGCCGCGACGCCCCCGCGACATCACGGCGATGGCGCCGACCTGCGGACCGGAGATGCGCTGGCCATAGCTCGAGAACGAGCGCGCCATATCAGACCCAGTGCCTTGATGGCCGGTGCGCTTCAATACGAGGTTCATGAACGCTGCGCACCACAAACGACCGCGCGCCGTCGGATTGCCGCGGCCGATGAAGCTGCGCGCTGCATCGACGATGCCCGAACCGCCGAAGCCGCCGGAAGGCTGGTTCATGCTTGCATTGGCGTTATTGAAATTTGTGGAGTCGCCGAACGAAGGCGCCTGCTGTTCGACTCGGGCACTGCGCCGTGCATACCGCGCGCGATGCCGGACGTGATGACGCGTGCTGTGTGTGTACTTGCCGACGTGGTGCGAATGACGCGAAGCGCCGTGATGAGGACGTGCCGACGCGGGAGAGACTGACGCGAGAACTGCCGCCGAACACACCGCAAGAGCCGAGATGCGAAGTGCACGGCGATACGCAAAGAACTGAACCATACCGAATTTTTCCTCTTAACACCCCCGAACCCCATCGGCCCAAATACGCGGGCCAACAATCGGGACGGGCGTGGTAACGAAGTTGGTATGGCGATAACAAGACCTAGAACGGTTCAAGTGACGATTTTTTAACGGCGACATCGGAGTGAATCGCTTCAACTTCAACGGACGCCATACGTATAGACATAGCAGCCACCCATTCGACGGAATGCGCGCTTATATTACCTATTCGAATTAGCTTTTATGCACATCTTTGGCGTGTATCGCAGGCCGACACACGGCGTGAAAAGCCGCATGGAATGCGGTATTTTTGCTTCCATCAGGCAGAAATTTACACGCGATCAGGGCTGCTGTGATTTGCTCGCACGGCTCAGCAGGAAAACGCCCTGCTCACCGAACATGTTCCAGAACCACCACGGCGCATTGAGGCGCAGCGGTCGGCCATAGAGATCAAGCGCAACGGCGCGCTCCATCTTCACGTTGATCTCGTCGCACAGCTGCACGAAGTCCTTGATGGTGCAGAAGTGAATGTTCGGCGTGTCGTACCACGTCGCCGGCAGATTCTCCGTACGTGGCATGCGGCCGCCGACAAGCAACTGCACGCGCATTTTCCAGAAGCCGAAATTCGGAAACGACACGATCGCGCTGCGGCCGATGCGCAGCAGATTTTCCAGCACGACGCGCGGCTGCCGCGTCGCCTGCAGCGTCTGCGACAGGATCACGTAGTCGAACGCATCGTCGGGATAGTTGATCAAGTCCGTATCGGCGTCGCCCTGCACCACGGCAAGACCCTTGCCGACGCAGCGGTTGACGCCTTCGCGCGACAATTCGATGCCGCGGCCGTCAATGCCGCGGCTTTCCAGCAGCTGCAGCAGATCGCCATCGCCGCAGCCCACGTCGAGCACCTTCGAGCCCGGCTTGATCATCTCCGCAACCAGGAGGTGATCGCCGCGATAGTCCTGCGTGCCGCGCGGCGCCGGGGTCGCCACCGCAGAATTCAGCGGCAAGGTCTGTTGTGGAAACGCCATCTCTATGTCCCCGTAACAGGCAGGCCGCGCACGGAGGCTGCGGAGTTCAGAAATGCACCGGCGATATCGAGGAACTCGGGCACATCGAGCAGGAAGGCATCATGACCCTTGTCGGTTTCGATCTCCGCAAAGGACACGCGGACGCCGCCGGCATTCAGCGCGTGCACGACGTCGCGCGATTCTGCCGTCGGGAACAGCCAGTCTGATGTGAACGACATCAGACAGAAGCGCGTCTGCGTATCGCGAAACGCTTCCGCAAGCTTGCCGTTGTGGTCGGCTGCGATATCGAAATAGTCCATCGCACGCGTCAGATAGAGATAGGAGTTGGCATCGAAGCGCTCGACGAAGGACGAGCCCTGATAGCGCAGATAGCTCTCGACCTGAAAATCCGCATCGAAGGAGAATGTCGGCAACTCCCTGTCCTGCATGCGGCGGCCGAACTTGCGGTGCAAGGCGGCATCCGACAGATAGGTGATATGCGCGGCCATCCGCGCGACGCCGAGGCCGCGATGCGGATGCGTGCCTTCCTCGAAATAACGCCCGCCGCGCCAATCGGGATCGGCCATCACGGCCTGACGACCCAATTCGTGGAACGCGATGTTCTGCGCCGAGTGCCGCGTGCTGCAGGCAACCGCCAGCGCGGAGAACACGCGCTCCGGATAGGCCGCGGTCCATTGCAGCGTCTGCATGCCGCCCATGGAACCGCCGACGACGCAAAACAACTGACCGATACCCAGACTGTCGATCAGCATCGCCTGCGCACGCACCATGTCGGGAATGGTGATGACCGGAAAATCCAGTCCCCAGATCTTGCCGGTGGCGGGATTGGTCGAGGCCGGACCGGTCGAGCCCATGCAACCGCCGAGCACATTCGAACAGATGATGAAGTAGCGTTCGGTGTCGAGCGCCTTACCGGGGCCGACCAGTGTCTGCCACCAGCCGGGCTTGCCGGTGATCGGATTGATATTGGCGACGTGCTGGTCACCGGTCAAAGCGTGGCAGACCAGGATCGCATTGGATTTGTCGGCGTTGAGCGTTCCGTAGGTCTGATAGGCGATCTGGAACGGGGCGAGGTCGACGCCGCAATCAAGCCGCAGCGGCTGATCCATGCCAAAACCCGCGACCAGCGAGGTCGGGTGATCGGCTTCATGTCCACGCTCATCGGGGCGGACAACCGGACTCTTCACCAGTTCGACATTTACCATCTTGATACCGGCCTCCTCAGGAGGTTCTCAAACCAAAACCGGAATCAGGCCATAAAAAACCCGGCCTGAACAAATAGCTCGGCCGGGATCAAACTGTCCCCGGCCTGTTTAGCGAGTTGTTTAACGTGGCTGCAAGCCGGCCGGCTCAAATGACCACGGAAGAGCCCAGAAACTAGTCCCACACCCGCCTGCCGTCAATATGGGCATACCCCGGTCAAATTGCCCAACTGCCCTGCGGCCAAATCTTCCATGTTTTCTTTGCTTTCCGGCACCGTCTTACCTAATCAATGGCCGTGCCCGCCGGCTCCCCGGAGCCGGCCCGGCAAGCTCGACGGGACCTATCACGCCTCCCGTCCCGAAGGTTTTGAACATGTCGAAATTACCACCCGCCCCGCCCTCGCTGGATGAACTGCGCAAAGAGATCGACAGCATCGACGCACAGGTTCACGCCCTGTTGATGCAGCGCGGCGACATCATCGACCGGCTGATTTCGGTGAAGCAGACCCAGGAGGTCGGCTCGGCGTTTCGGCCGGCGCGCGAGGCCGACATGATGCGCCGTCTGGTGCAGCGCCATCGCGGCATCCTGCCGATCGACACCGTCGAGAGCATCTGGCGGGTGATCATTTCGACTTTCACTTACGTTCAGGCGCCGTTCTCGGTGCATGCGGATCTGTCGCTCGGCGAGAGCGCGATGCGGGATTCCGCGCGCTTTCATTTCGGCTTCACGGTGCCTTACGTCGCGCATTTCAGCGCCGCCGCAGCGGTCGAGGCCGTGGCCAAGTCCAAGGGCGATCTCGCGCTGGTCTCAGCGACGTCCAGCCGCACGCCGTGGTGGATCCCGCTGGAAGCCCAAGGCGCGCCGAAGATCATCGCGCGCCTGCCGTTCATCGAACGCGCCGACCATCCGGCCGCATTGCCGGTGTTCGTGGTGTCACGCGTTGCCGACAGCGCTATGGTGACCGAGGTCGAGATGTGGAGCGTGCGGGTGTCCGGCTGGAATGCCGAGACCGCGCGTGCGCTATCGCCGCTGGCCGAAATCGTCGCCGTGCCGGATACTGCCTTTGACGGCGCGGCGCTGCTGATCTCGATCACGAGAGCCTCCAGCCTCGACAAGATCAAGTCGGCGCTGATCGAAGCCGGCGCCTCGGTGCGCTCCACGGCTCTCGTCGGGAGCCACGCAACCCGCTATACCGTGGCCGCCAGCGACGCACCGCGTTCGTAAGCCAATCTGACGTTCTGGAGTTGAAGATGTCCCGTCCTGTGCCGAAGCCCGGCATTCTCGATATCGCGCCCTACACCCCTGGCAAGAGCCCGGTGGTGGAGCCCGGCCGCAAGACCTACAAGCTGTCGGCCAACGAGACCCCGTTCGGTCCGTCGGCGCGCGCCAAGGACGCCTTCGCCACCGCTGTCGCGCATCTCGAGGATTATCCGGAAGGCACGTCGAAGGTGCTGCGCGAGGCGCTCGGCCACCGCTTCGGCCTCGATCCCGCGCAGATCATCTGCGGTGCCGGCTCCGACGAAATTCTCAACCTGATTGCGCATGTCTATCTTGGCCCCGGCGACGAGGCGATTTCGACCGCGCACGGCTTCCTGGTCTACCCGATCGCTACCCAGGCGAACGGCGCCACCAATGTGGTCGCTCCGGAAACCAACTTCACCTGCAACGTCGACGCGATCCTGAACTGCGTCACGCCGCGCACCAAGCTGGTGTGGCTGGCCAATCCGAACAATCCGACCGGCACTTATCTGCCGTCCTCCGAGATCAAGCGCCTGCGCGCCGGCCTGCCGGAGCACGTGCTGCTGGTGCTCGACGCCGCATACTGGGACTACGTGACCAAGGGCGACTACGACAACGGCCTGGAGCTGGCGAAGACCACCGAGAATACCGTCGCGACCTACACCTTCTCGAAGGTGCACGGCCTGGCCGCCTTACGGATCGGCTGGATGTTCGGCCCTGCGCACATCGTCGATGCGATGAACCGGATTCGTGGGCCGTTCAACGTCTCGGCGCCGGCGATGATGGCCGCGGTGGGGGCGATCGAGGACACCGGCCATGTCGAGATGTCGCGCACATACACCGCCAAGTGGATCGGCATCCTGACCGAGGAAATCACCAAGCTCGGCATCGAGGTGACGCCAAGCGTGGCCAATTTCTTGCTGATGCATTTTCCGGCGACCGGCAAGACCGCAGCGGATGCCGATGCGTTCCTGACCAGGCGCGGGCTGGTGCTGCGCGCCGTGACCAATTACGGCCTGCCGAACTCGCTGCGCATGACCATCGGCACCGAGGAAGCCAACAGGCTGGTGATCGAGACGCTGCGTGAATTCATGGCATCGAATTCGGGGCAATGACGTGAGCGCCACGCCGCCCTTCAAACGTATCGCGCTGATCGGGCTTGGCCTGATCGGCTCGTCGCTGGCGCGCGGCATCCAGCAGCTCGGCCTTGCCGGTGAACTCGTTGCCACCGACAATTCGGCGGCCGTGCGTGCACGCGCCGTGGAAATCAAGCTCGCCGACCGCATCGCCGACGACAATGCCAGCGCCGTCAAGGATGCCGATCTGGTCATCGCCTGCGTGCCCGTCGGCGTGGCGGGCGACGTGGCGAAAAGCATCGCGGCGCATCTCGCACCCGGCGCGATCGTGTCCGACGTCGGTTCGGTGAAAGCCTCCGTGCTGCACGCGATGTCGGAATATCTGCCGGACAATATCCACTTCATTCCCGCGCATCCGGTCGCCGGCACTGAAAACTCCGGTCCGGATTCCGGCTTCGCCGAACTGTTCAGCAATCGCTGGTGCATTTTGACGCCGCCTGAGGGCGCGGATCCCGCGGCCGTCGAGAAGCTCACCGGCTTCTGGGCTGCGCTCGGCGCCAATGTCGAGATCATGCAGGCCGCGCATCACGATCTGGTGCTCGCGGTCACCAGCCATCTGCCGCATCTGATCGCTTATACAATCGTAGGCACGGCCGACGAGCTCGAAGACGTCACGAGGTCGGAAGTGCTGAAGTTCTCCGCGGGCGGTTTCCGCGATTTCACCCGTATCGCAGCATCAGACCCGACCATGTGGCGCGATGTGTTCCTCGCCAACAAGGACGCGGTGCTGGAAATGCTAGGTACCTTCCAGGAAGACCTGTCGAAACTGACCCGTGCCATCCGCCGCGACGATGGCGATGCGCTGTTCGAGCACTTCACCCGCACCCGCGCGATCCGCCGCGGTATCGTGAGTATCGGTCAGGATGAAGCGGCACCGGACTTCGGGCGCAAGCATCAGGCGCTGACGAAGAAGGATTGATCGCAGGACCAACAGCCGTCATTGCGAGCGAAGCGAAGCAATCCAGCCTTACTTGCTTTGCGGCTTCTGGATTGCCGCGTCGCTTCGCTCCTCGCAATGACGTGGAGAGGCCGGCGAACTCACGCCTAAAACAGCGGCGGGATTTGCGCCACGCGCAGCGGCCCGAGGAACACCGCGCCGTCGACAAATTTCAGCGGGAACGACCGCGCCGCTTTGCCTTCCAAGACGGCCGCAGTCCCGATCGAATTGACGCCGGCGGCAAGGCCGCTGCCGGCATTCTTGCGCACGACATTGCCGAGACCGGGGATCGCGCGATCCAGCGCACCGAGGATGTTGTTGACGTCCTGCGATTTCACGCCGGGCGCAATGCGATCCAGCGCCTCCTGAGGCACGCCCATCTCCAGCAACTTGTCGATCCCGAGGGCGGCGATAGCCTTGTCCAGCCCCGCCACCGTCATCTGCAACTCGCCGTCGAGATTGCCCGCGGCGGTCAAACCGAGCGAGCCCGTCGCCAGCGAAATGATTTCGCCCTGCTGGACGCGCGACTGCACGATCTCGACGCGTCCACCTGCAGCCTGAAGCTCGCGGAAACGCTGCGGCCAGGGCTTGGGCGCGACATCCTTGAGTCCGCTGAGCAACGCGCGGATATCCGCATCGAAGGGCGCGGCGAGGATCGGATGAACATCGGCAATGCTGCCGCTCCTGATCTGCAGGGCCGTCTCGATCACCGGCTTGTCCGGCGTCGAATTCGCTGCCGTGCGGCCATGCAGTTCGACCTGTTTGGCACGTGCGGTCGGCGCCTGCACCGAGCCGGCGAAACGGTCGAGCGACACATCGTCGAACACGATGTCGGCGCTGTCAGGCGTACCCGGCAGACCGGTGATGCTGCTGCGCGCCGAGCCCCAGTTCATTACCATCGCCGGCTGACCGCGATCGGACAGGACGGCCGGCGCGGTGAATTCGGCGACCAGGAGCCGCGGCGTGTAGATCTGCGCAACCACGACGATCTCGCCGAGCTTCGCGGTGATCGGCACCTGCGTCGCATTCTGGGTGGCCGTTTGCGAGGTCAGCGAAACGCTGACACCGCTGCAGCGGACTTCGAGCCGGAACGGGAAGCCGGAGACCGAACGGTTGGCGCAATCATAGACGCGACCAGCCGCGGCCTCTCGGGCGCGCCAGATATCGACGTTTTCGTCGACCTTGGACGCGGCATAGAACCAGAAGCCGCTCCACGCCGCCGCAAGGACGACGATGATGACGGGCAGGATGAAAATCGGCCAGAGGCGGCGCTGGGTGGGCTGTGCATATTCGGACATGGCGGGACGTAGATCGCATGATTTTGTCAAATCGGCGATCCCTTTCATGGGGTTATCCTGTCGTCGCAGGGCCACATTGCAGGAAATCAAGATCGCCCGGGCCCAAGGTTTCTGCTAGGTCGGCATCATGACCGCGAAAATCACCGCCCAGCCCGATTCCGACAGCGATCTCTGGGTGTTCGGCTATGGCTCGCTGATGTGGCGGCCGGGCTTCGAGTTCATCGAACAGGTCCCGGCCAGGCTGATCGGCGAACATCGGGCGCTCTGCGTCTATTCCTTTGACCATCGCGGCACGCCGGAAAAGCCCGGCCTCGTGCTCGGCCTGGATCGCGGCGGCGCCTGCCGTGGCATTGCCTTTCGCGTGGCGGCCAAGCTGCGCCATGACACCATCGCCTATCTCAGGGAGCGCGAGCAGACCACCCATGTCTATCGCGAGGTGATGCGCTCCGTCTGGCTCGATGACGTCGAGCGTACCCGCGTCAGCGCGCTGGCCTATGTGGTCGACCGCGGCCATGTGCAGTACGCGGGGCGACTAAGCCTCAGCGAACAATTGCACTTCGTGCGACAGGGCCACGGGCGTTCCGGACTCAACCGCGATTACGTGCTCTCGACCGTGAAGGCCATTGAGGCCGAAGGTTTTCGCGACGCGCAGCTCCATCAGCTCGCGGCGATGCTGCACGAGTGACCAAGCGCTAGCTCTCTTTCACCGCCACATTCGGCACGCGCCCGAAGATCGTCGCCTGCTCCGTGCGCGCCTCCGCAACGATACGATCGGTGGCGGCTTCAATCGACGTGCTGATCGCCGCGATGAATTCCTTGCGTGGCAGGCCGGGCGGCAGAGGATCGAGAAACTCCACCACCAGCGTTCCGGGATAGCGCAGGAAGGTGCGGCGCGGCCAGAACAGGCCGGAATTCAGCGCCACCGGCAGACACGGCGCGCCGGATTTGGCGTAGATCTGCGCGACACCGGGTTTGTAATCCGGTGGTGCCTCGACAGGCCGACGCGTGCCTTCGGGAAAGATAATGAGCTGACGGCCGAGCTGGATTTCCTCGGTGGCGCGCTTGGCCATATCGATGAGCGAACGCGCGCCGCCATCGCGATCGACGCCGATCATCTTCGACTTCTTCAGGTACCAGCCAAAGAACGGAATCTGCCCGAGCTCGCGCTTGTAGATGAACAGCGGCCGATCGAAGAACGGCATCAGCGCGAAGGTCTCCCACATCGATTGATGTTTCGAGGCGACCACCAGTGGGCCCGCCGGAATTTTCTCGAGACCGCGATAATCGACCCTGGTGTTGCAGACGATACGCATCAGCCAGATGCTGCTGGTCGCCCACGCCTTCGCGATCGCCATGAAGGCGCGCGGCGGCATCACGAAGGTTGGAATCGCCACCAGGATCCAGAACACCAGCAGCACATAGAACAGCACGTTGTAGATCAACGAACGCACGAATATCGAAGTCATGGTGTTCCGATCAGCTCAATTGCAGTTCAATTCGCAGACGCCGTGGCCGGCCGGCGCTGCGGCGCGTCGCTCTGCTGGTCGCTGCCGGAATCCGGCATCAGATCAATGCCGATATTCGCCAGCCGCACCCGCGCTTCAGCCGCGAGATATTTGACATATTCCGATAGCAGCAACCGCAGCGTCGGGCCACTGGTCCACCACGGTTCGTCACGCCATTTGTCGCCAATCACCGAGAACGGGATCAGCTCGATATCCGGCATCTCATGTGACATTTCGACGATCGCGCGCGGCATGTGATAATTCGAGGTCACCACGATCAGCGACTTGAAGCCGCGCTCATGGACCCAGCGTTTGGTCTCCACCGCGTTGCTGCGGGTGTTGACGGCGGAGCGATCAAGATCGACGCAACAATCCAGCAGCCGCTGGCTGTCCGGCAGCGTGCGCGAGATATTGGCGGCACCGTTGGTGGGATGCACGCCGGAGATCAGCAACCGTTTGCCGAAACCATTGGCGAGCAGTTCGAGCGCATCCGCAACGCGCGACGAACCGCCGGTCAGGACCACGATGCCGTCGGCATTCGCCGAGGGCTTCAGCTCGCCGCTTCGGAGTTGCGCAAGAAACGCAACGAAGCCGATGGCGCCGACCATGAAAGACAGTGCAAATGCGACCACGAGTGCCGCACGGATGACGCGCCGCCGCGGTGGCGCGGCAACGGGCATCTCCGTGGTGTTCTGGTCGTCGAGCAAGATCATCGGTCTGGCGTTTGGTCCTTTGGCAGCAATCTTAGGTATTTTTCGGCGCCTTGGCGATGCCATCGCCTGTGCCTGACGCGTTACTCGATGTCGTTCAGCGTCGAGAACAATGTGCGGCGCGATGCCCAGGCGGTAATTCCTGCTATCAACAGCGCCTGCCCTGCCACCGCGAGATAGCCTGACGACCGCAGCGAGAACGTCCCCAGCAATGCGGCGAACTGATCGCCCACCGGCGTGCCGGAAAACCAGCTCGCGATCGACTCCGAAAACCCGAACATCAGCATCGCGGCACCGCCGCCAATGATACCGCCCTGCAGGCCAAGCCGCAGGAAGTGGCGGAAGAAGCGATTGGCGATATAGCGGTCGCCGGCGCCGACGAAATGCAGCACCTCGACGATCGGCCGGTTCGCCGCCATCGCGCCGCGCGTGGCAAAGGATACAGAGATAATGGTGGCGATAATAACGAGCGCAAGGATGCCAAGCCCGGCCAGCACCGTTGCCGATGTCATCGACCGCATCCGCTCCACCCAGGCGCGATGATCGTCAACGCTGGCCGAGGGCACGGCCTGCGTCACCCGCTTGCGCAAGCCGATAATGTCCAGCGCCGTCCCCGGCGCGACACGTGCAATGATGACGCGCGGCACCGGCAGCTCGTCGAGCGACAGCCCCGTGCCGAGCCACGGCTCCAGCAACTGCGCCGATTGCTCCCGGCTATAGGGCTGCACCTCGACAATCCCCGGCTGGCCGCGAATGGCATCGGTCACCGCCTGCGTATCGCGGTCGAGATCGCGGCCGCCCTGCGGCTTCACCTGGATGGTGATTTCGCTGGCGACTTCCGATTGCCACTCCGACGCCGAGGCGCTGATCAGCAGCACTGCACCTGTGGTGATGGAGGCGAGGAAGGTCATGATAGCGACGACGGCGACCAGCGCGCGGCCGGCGATCGAACCGCGCGGCACGATCGGGGATGCGTTGCGCGCCTTCGCCGGGACCTGCGGGCGATCGGTGCCGAGGTCCATCAGCGGGCCGTATTCTTCGCCGATTCTACTCATAGATATGCAGCCGGCCTTGATGCAGCACCATGCGCCGCGCGTCGTATTGATCCATCAATGTAATATCGTGGGTCGCGATAATCACCGCGGTGCCGGACTTGTTGAGTTCGATGAACAGCCGCAGCAGACGCCGGCCCAGCGTCGGATCGACGTTGCCGGTCGGCTCGTCCGCCAACAGCAGCATGGGACGTGCGATCACGGCGCGCGCAATGGCGGCGCGCTGCTTCTCGCCGCCCGACAGGATCGGCGGTAGCGCATCCATGCGATCGCCGAGCCCGACCCATTTCAGGAGATCGATGACCTCGCGCCGATAGCTGGACTCCTCACGACCCATCACCCGGAACGGCAGCGCGACATTCTCATAGGTCGTCATATGGTCGAGCAGACGGAAATCCTGGAGCACGATACCGATGCGCTTGCGCAGGTCGGCGATCTCGTCCTTGCCGAGCAGCGAGATATCCTGGCCGAACAGATTGACCAGGCCGCGGGTCGGCCGCAGCGACAGGAACAACAGACGCAGCAGCGAGGTCTTGCCCGCGCCGGAGGGACCGGTCAGGAACTGGAACGAATGCGCAGGGATCTGGAAATTGAGGTCGCGCAGAATCTCCGGGCCAAGCCCGTAGCGCAAACCAACATTTTCGAACCGGACCACATTCAGCTCCGTTCGATGGGTTCAAAAAGCCTCAAAAAGACGGTCAATTGCTTGTGCGGCCGTTATGGTTTCCGATTCGTTAACGGTCGTCTTGTAGCCTGCCGGCCATGTCATCGGCTATCGGCTCCATGCATATCGTTTGCCCCAATTGCACGACGTCCTACGCCGTGAATCCGGCCACGTTCGGCGATGCCGGACGAACGGTGCGCTGTGCCCGCTGCAAGGAAGTCTGGCTGGCGCGCCCGGAGGATCTCTCCCGCGCCGAAGCCCGTGTTCCCGCCATGGCGGCGAAGGCTAGCGAGCCCGATCCGAACGAGGATATGAGCGCCTGGGGCGTGACCGAGGACGACGACGCCTCGGCGCCGAACGTTCCGGTGGTCGAAAGCCCGTCGATTTCAGCCGACTGGCCGGTCGATGCCAATGATCGTACCGAGGAGGCCGACTGGGCCACGCTGGCGCAGCACGACGCGGTGGCCGCGATGCGGGCCACCCCGCCGTCGCGCCTTGCCGTGCTGGGCCGTTTCGTGCCGTCGCTGCCGCGCCTGTTCGTCATGCCGAGGCACAGTCTGCCGATCGCTACCGCGGCCATGGCGTCGCTGTTGCTCGCACTGGTGATCTGGCGCGTCGACCTGGTCAAGCTGATGCCGCAGACCGCGACTTTCTACCAGGCGGTCGGCCTCGACGTGAATATACGGGGGCTTGCCTTCAAGGACGTCAAGGTCACCACCGAGACCGTCGATGGCAAGTCGGTCTTGCTCATCGAAGGCCTGATCGTGTCAGAGACCCGCATCCCCACCGCATTGCCGCGCCTGCGTTTCGTGGTCCGCGACGAGAAGGGGACTGAAATATATGGCTGGAACGCCGTGCTCGAGCAGCCCGGCCTCAATCCCGGCGACAAGACGTGGTTTCGATCGCGGCTGGCCTCGCCGCCGGCCGAGGGCCGCAGTATCGATGTGCGCTTCTTCACCAAGCGCGACGTCGCCGGCGCGTAAGTCCAAGGAGTTGTCGTGGCGCGTATCCTGATTGCTGATGACGAAGAATCGATGCGGCTGCTGGTCGGCCGCGCCATCGCCATGGATGGCCACGAGATCGTCACGGCCGAAGACGGCGCCGAGGCGCTGGAAATCCTTACCGAGCAGGGCGGCGCATTCGACCTGCTGCTGACCGACATCAAGATGCCTGTCATGGACGGCATCGCGCTGGCGCTGGCCGTCGCGCGCGATTTTCCCGAACTGACAATCCTGCTGATGACCGGTTACGCCGACCAGCGCGAACGCGCGACGGGCCTGAATGCGATCGTGCACGATGTGGTGACGAAGCCGTTTTCCGTGGCGGATATCCGCACTGCGGTGGCGGACGCACTGGCAGTGAAGAACAAGGGATAGAGGGCTCTTTCTTATCCCTCCCCCAAGCGGCGAAGCCGCGCAGCGGGGAGGGTGGCTGGCCGAAGGCCAGACGGGTGGGGTCGTGCCACGAACGCCGCTCTCACTTGCTGAAGCACCCCACCCCGGCCTATCGGCCGACCCTCCCCGCTGCGCTTCGCTTGGGGGGGGGGGAAACCACTGGCACCGGCGCTTCCTAACTCCGCCCTCAATAATCCTTCAGCAGCCGCTCGATGTAATCGAGTTCAAGCTGCGGCCGCGTCGTGTCGCCGAGGCGACGACGCAGCTCTTCCAGGATTCTCCGCACGCGCTGCACATCGATCTCGCCGGGAATCTTCACCGTGAGGTCGTCGCCAAGTTCGCGGCCACGCAGCGGACGCCCGAGCGGATCGCTTTGCCGGCCACCGCTCTGCTGGCGGCCAGGATTGTTGCCGGGGCCGTCGTTCTGGCCTTCGCCCTCGCCCTGCTGCATGGCCTGTGCGAGCTTCTGGGCGCCCTTGCGGAGTGCATCGAGTGCCTTGCCCTGCGAACCCACCGCGCCATCGGCATTGCCCTCGCCAAGCTGGCCGCCGGCATCGCCCATGGCGCTGTCGGCATCACCGAGACCATCACCGTCGCCGTCACCATCGGCGTCCGCCTGATCGTCGCCGCCTTGACCTTGGCCCTGCCCTTGCTGGCCCTGCTGGCCTTTTTGCCCCTGCTGTCCTTTTTGGCCCTTCTGACCCTGACCCATGCCCTGCTTGGCGAGTTGGTCCTGCAGCTGCTTGAGGCGGTCGCGCAGATTCTGCTGATCCTGCTGCAGATCGCCCATACCCTGCTCGCCCTGCTTGCCGCGGCGGCGCTCGTTGCGCTGGTCCTGGCCCTGCTTGAAGGTCTTGTCGCGCAACTGCTGCTGCTTGCGGATCATGTCCCCAAGCTCGTTCATCGCCTGATCCATCTCGCTGTCACCGGACTGGCCGGGCTGCGCCATCTGCAGGTTTTCCAGCATCTGCTGCATCTGTTCGAGCAGTTGCTTGGCGGCGTCCTTGTCGCCGGAGCGCGACAGCCGCTCCATGCGCTCGATCATGTTGTTGAGGTCCTGCTGCCGCATGACCTTGGTGTTCTTGTCGAGCGGACGCGCCAGCTGCTGCGGATTCTGCTTCATCTGCTCGGCGAGCTGCTTCAGAAAGTTATCCAGCGCCGCACGCAGGTTCTCGGTGAGCTTCTTGATCTCCTCGTCGCTGGCGCCGCGCTCCAGCGCCTGCTTCAGCGCGTCCTGTGCCGCCTTCAGCGCCTTGTCGACATCGGTGATGTCGCCGTCCTCGATGGTGACGGCGAGCGCCCACAGGCTGGCGACGACTTCTTTCAGAGCCGCGTCGGTGCGGGCGCGTTCGATCTGGGTGGCAACACTGCGCAGCCCGAGATACTGACCGGCTTCCGGCGTGAAAGCTTCCGGCGCGATCATCAGGGCCTGCAGCGCGAAGGAGACCTGGCCGCGCTGATTGGCGTCGAGTGCCAGGATACGGCGCTGTTCGATCAGCGCGCGTGGCAGCGGCTTGGTGAACAGCCGTTCCGGCAGTCGCATGCTGAACGGCTCGCTCTTGCCCTCGTTGCCAGCTTCATCCTTCGCGGTCAGCGTCAGAGTGACATCAGCGCCGGCATAGGGATCCTCGCTGAGATCCTTGACGGTCTGGCCGACACCGTTGCGCGTGCGCGCATTTGGCAGCACCAGCGCAAATGACGGCGCATCGAACAGCGGCCGCGGCTTGGCGGCTTCCTTGATGCCATCCTTGGTTTCGGCGGGACGCGCCGCGAATTGCGCATGGGCTTCGGTAACGCCGTAGTCGTCCTCGAGCTTGTAGGACATCTGCAGCGAACCGCGCGCCTGACGCTCCGGGTCTTTGGCGAGCGCAATAGTCGGCGGACGATCGCCCGTTGCCGTGAACTTCCACTGTAGCTGGCCGGACGGCGCACGGACATGTGCCGTCCCGTCAGACGTGATGATGAAATGCTTTTCGTTGGTGCCCTTCGGGGCTTCCGCCGTCGGCGCCACGTCAGCGACACCGCCGGTGAGAACGACATCAAGCGCGCCGCCGCTGGAGCGCACGATCAGCGTCGAGCCCGACGGCACCGGCAATGCAGCGGCCGTGGACGCATCCTTATTGGCGGCGGAAAGGATGATCGGCGGCTTGCCGGTGTAAGGCGGCGGCGTGATCCAGGCGTCGACGCGCACATTCGCCGGCGCCAGCACGCCGTTCCAGTCGAACGCCGCCATGATGCGTGCGCCGCGCTCGCCACTGGCGGCAAACCAGGTGGCGAACAGCAGCACGACCACGATGGCGCGCAGCGCCCAGGGATCATGGATCGCGAGGCGCGGCGACGGCAGGCCAGCGCGGATTTTCTTGAGCGAGGCCAGCGTCCGCTCGCGCTGAACCAGCCACAGCGCCCGGGCCATCGGGTCCTGTGACGACAGCGTGTCGGTCAGCGCCGTTGCAGGACGATGCGCAATGCCGGTGCCGCGATCGAGGCGCGACAAGCCCTCTTCACGCGACGGCCAGCGAAACTTCAGGAGAGGAACGAGCGTCGCCAGCGCGGCGATGACGAACAACGCAAGACCGATAGCGCGTGCAGTGAAGGGAAGCGTCAGCCACAGGCCGGCCCAGGACGCCACCAGAAACAACCCGACGACACTGAGCAGCCGGGCCAGATGCGGCCATCCCCGCTCCCAGGCAATCGCCACCCGGGCACGCTGCAGCGCCTGCGCGAGCTGAAGCTGTGCCGCCGCCTGACGATCGGCATGTACGTCGCGTTGGGGGTCTGGTCGGTCGGGGGGCGCAGCGCTCAACGACGATCTCCGATGTTACCGCACGACACACTAGCACGGCGGCGGCAATGAGGCATGGCACGGGGGCCATCCGTGCACATGCAAAGCCTGAGCCTAAGTCGATTCGGGGCGATTGGGGTCACGAAGCCGTGAGGCAGGTGCACACCGATGGTAGCGGCATCCCTCCCCCAAGCGAAGCGCAGTGGGGAGGGTCGGCCGATAGGCCGGGGTGGGGTGCCTCCGCAGGCGCAGAGCGTGAGGATATACCCTACCCGTCTCGACCGCTGCGCGGTCGATCCACCCTCCCCGCTGCGCGGCTACGCCGCTTGGGGGGAGGGACAAGAGTCACAACCAGGGCGCGGCCTTGTCCATGGCGATCAGCTGCTCGACTTCGATCCGCGGGCGGACCACCGCATACTGATCGTCCTTCACCAGCACTTCCGGGACCAGCGCGCGGGTGTTGTAGGTTCCCGCCTGCACGGCGCCATAGGCACCGGCGGTCATGATCGCGAGCAAATCGCCGGACTTCAGCTCCGGCAGCTTGCGGTCCAGCGCCAGATAATCACCGGTTTCACAGACCGGGCCGACGACGTCGACGGCCGACAGCTTTGCACCGGGTGCGGGCGCCGCTACCGGCAGGATCTCGTGATAGGCCTCGTACAAAGTCGGCCGGATCAGATCGTTCATGGCAGCGTCGATGATGACGAAGGTCTTGCCGTCGCCATGCTTCACATGGATCACGCGCGCGACGAGAATGCCGGCATTGCCGACGATCATCCGGCCGGGCTCGAACATCAGCGTGCAGCCGAGATTATGCGTGACGCGCTTGACCATGGCCGCATAGGCCATCGGCTCCGGCGGCGCGGCGCGGTCCTCGTAATAGGGAATACCGAGACCGCCGCCGAAATCGACATGCGAAATCGTGTGGCCGTCATTGCGCAGCACGGTGACGAAATCGGCCAGGATGCGAAATGCCTGCTCCATCGGGGCGAGATCGGTGATCTGGCTGCCGATATGCATGTCGACGCCGGTCACCTCAATGCCCGGCAGCTTCGCGGCGCGGGCATAGACCTCGCGTGCCTTGCTGATGGGAATGCCGAACTTGTTTTCGGACTTGCCGGTGGAGATCTTGGCATGCGTGCCGGAATCCACATCGGGATTCACGCGGATCGAGATCCGCGCCGTACGGCCGGTCTCGCTGGCGATCTCCGACAGCAATGCGAGTTCAGGCTCCGACTCGATATTGAGGCAGAGAATGTCCTCATCGAGCGCCAACCGCAGCTCGTCCGCGGTCTTGCCGACGCCGGAAAACACGATCTTCTTCGGCGGAATGCCGGCGGCCAGCGCGCGCTTCAATTCACCACCGGAGACCACGTCGGCGCCAGCGCCAAGCTTCGCCAGCGTGCGCAGCACCGATTGGTTGGAATTCGCCTTCATGGCGTAACAGACGAGGGCCTTGGTATCGGCAAAGGCCTCGGTAAAGACGCGGTAGTGCCGCTCCAGCGTCGCGGTCGAATAGCAATAGAATGGCGTGCCGACGGCATCCGCCATTTCGGCAATATCAACGCCTTCGGCGTGCAGCACGCCGTTGCGATAGTCGAAATGGCGCATGGCGAGTTAGTCCAGGATCGGATCGAGCAGGAACGGCTTCTTGCGACCACGGGTCGCCGCCGGCGGGCCCTCATCAACACCGTTCGAGGGCGCGAACACGTCCCTGCCCTTGTTGGCAGCCGACTGTGCATCGGGATCCGCTGCCGGAGCGCCGGTGCCCATCGGCTGCGCGGACGCCTGTGGCGGCAGATCGAGGCCGCCTTTACGGCCGCAGCCAGCCAGCGCCAAAGCAGAAACGGTCAGAACGAGAATGGCCCATCGCGCGGACGCAGGGCGGGTCGGACGAGTCACAGCTAAATCCCCAAATGCGGGCGCACCATACAAAGATTGCCGCGCTCTGGCGAGACCCCGAAATCCATTGAATTTTCGCACGCCAAGCCCGATCAGCCCAATTTCCGCTCTTTTTCCAGTCGCTTGAGCCAGGCCTTCGCCTGCGACGTCACATTCTTCGGCGCCGTGCCGCCATAGCTGACCCGGCTCTTCACCGACGATTCCACCGACAGCACCTTCATCACTTCTGCCGTGATCTTCGGTTCCACCGCCTGCATCTCTTTCAGGTCGAGCTCGTGCAACGCCACGCCCTTCTTGGTGGCGATGCCGACGATCCGGCCGGTGACGTGATGCGCCTCGCGGAACGGCATTTTCAGCGTCCGTACCAGCCAGTCGGCCAGATCGGTGGCGGTGGCATAGCCCTCGCCGGCAGCAAGCTTCATGCGCTCCTCATTGGGCACGAGATCGCGGACCATGCCGGCAATCGCGCGGATCGCCAGCGATAGCGCCGAATAGGCCTCCATCGCGCCCGCTTTGTCCTCCTGCATGTCCTTCTGATAGGCCAGCGGCAGGCCCTTCATGACAATCAACAATCCGGTGAGCGAGCCGATCACGCGGCCGGTCTTTGCGCGGACCAGTTCGGCGGCATCCGGATTGCGCTTCTGCGGCATGATCGAGGAGCCGGTGGTGAACTTGTCGGAGAGTCTGACGAGACCGACCAGCGGCGAGGTCCAGATCACGATCTCCTCGGCGAAGCGCGACAGATGCACGGCGGCGATGGAAGCCGCCGACAACGTCTCAAGTACGAAATCGCGGTCCGAAACCGCATCGAGCGAATTGGCCATCGGCCGATCGAAGCCCAACGCCTTGGCGGTGGTATGGCGGTCGATCGGGAATGAGGTACCGGCCAGCGCCGCGGCGCCGAGCGGGCTTTCATTGAGGCGCTTGCGCGCATCGGCGAAGCGGCCGCGATCGCGCGACACCATTTCCACATAGGCCAGCAGATGATGACCGAAGGTCACCGGCTGCGCGGTCTGCAGATGGGTGAAGCCAGGCATGACCGTGCCGGCATGCTCCAGCGCGCGATCGACCAGTGCCCCTTGCAGTGACGCGAAGGCCGCGTCGATCTCGTCGATCGTATCGCGCACGAACAAGCGGAAATCGGTCGCCACCTGATCATTGCGCGAACGCGCGGTATGCAGGCGGCCGGAGGCCGGACCGATCAGCTCGCCGAGCCGGCTCTCCACATTCATGTGAATGTCTTCGAGCGCACGCTTGAATGTGAACGCCCCCTTGGTGATCTCTGACAGGATCGTGTCTAGACCGCCTGCGATATTTTTCGCATCTTTCGCGGTGATAATCCCTTGCCTGGCAAGCATCGCAGCATGGGCCTTGGACGCGGTAATGTCCTGGGCATAGAGGTGGCGATCGACGTCGATGGAGACATTGATTTCCTCCATGATGGCGTCGGGGCTTTCATCGAACAGCCCGCCCCACATCTTGTTGCTCACATTGGAGCCCTTACCGTCATTGCTGGACTTGCCGTTGCCCTTGCGCGAAGCCATGAATTGTCACTCATCTTTAACCGCAGCCGACGGATCGTCCGTCGCCAACCGTTGCATAGCCCTAACTGAGACCGAATGACAAACCCTATGCCCGACCAGCCTGCCCCCCGTCCGGCCAAACGCCGCCTGATCGTGCTTGGCGCGGTGCTCGTGGGCGCCGTGATCGGCTTTGCCGCGGTATCCAATATGGATCGGCTGCGGCAGCAGGCTGCGCCAGGCGATCCGACCTGCGCGCCGGCCATCGCACTGTCGAAGAAGATCGAGCCGCTGGCACGCGGCGAAGTCGCCGGCCTGACCATGGCCAGGACGCCGCTGAAACTGCCGGACCTCGCTTTCAGGGATGCCGACGGCCAGGAGAAGAGATTGTCAGACTGGCGCGGCCGGACGGTGCTGGTGAACCTGTGGGCCACTTGGTGCGTGCCCTGCCGCAAGGAAATGCCGGCGCTGAACAACCTTGAGACCAAGCTCGGTGGCCCGGATTTCCAGGTCGTTGCGATCAATATCGACACCCGCGACGCCGAGAAGCCGAAGGCCTTCCTGAAAGACGGCGGCCTCAACCGGCTGGATTATTTCACCGACACGTCAGCCAAGGTGTTCCAGGACCTCAAGGGCATCGGCCGTGCACTGGGTATGCCGACCTCGGTGCTGATCGACGGCAAGGGCTGCGAGATCGCGACCATCGCCGGCCCCGCCGAATGGGACAGCGAAGATGCCATCAAGCTGCTGAAAGCGGCGGTGAAGCCCGCCGCGGCCAGTTTCTGAAGACCACGGCACAGACAACTGCGACATACGGCCGCCTGCGCGGATCGCAAAATTCTCCAGAATGCTGTCGGATGAACGCAATTGCGTTCGTCTTGAAAACAACCGGGCCACGCGCGCCCGGCGCCGACGCATGACAGCAGGGAGAAACGACCAATGGCCTATATCGACGGATTCCTCGTTCCGGTGCCGAAGAAGAAGCTGAAAGCCTATGCCGCCATCGCGCGCAAGGCCGGCAAAATCTGGCGCGAATACGGCGCACTCGACTATCAGGAATGTGTCGCCGATGACGTCAGCGTCGGCAAATGGACATCGTTCCCGCGCAGCGTGAAACTGAAACCCGACGAGACCGTTGTGTTTTCCTATATCATCTACAAGACGCGCAAAGATCGCGACCGCATCAACGCCAAAGTGATGAAGGATCCGCGCCTCGCCAAGATGATGGATCCGAAGGCGATGCCGTTCGATGCCAAGCGCATGATCTATGGTGGCTTCAAGACGCTGGTTTCAGTCTGACGCCACAACGGAGGACGCCATGACGCCGCACGGCCATTTCAACTGGAATGAATTCGTGACGCGCGATCCCGAGCGCGCGAAAGCCTTCTATCAGGAGACCATCGGCTGGACCTATCAGGCCAAGAAGCTGGCGGGCGGCGGCATCTACTGGATCGCAATGATGGACAATGTGCCGGTCGGCGGCATCTTCCACGCGGAAGGCCCGGGCTACGAGAATGTCCCCGATGGCTGGATGCCGTATCTCGCGGTCGACGATGTCGATGCGCGTGTGAAGAAAGCTGTCGCGGCCGGCGCGACGCTGATGCGGCCGGTATTCGACATTCCCGATGTCGGCCGGCTCGCAATCCTGCTGCAGCCCGGCGGTGCCGGGATCGACTGGATCACGCCGTTCGCGTAAGAGCGAAGGGAGGCAGCAGGCTGCTGCCTCCCTTCGCGCTTCAGGCCGGCACTTCGCCGCCGCTGCGCGACAGCAACACGAGCAGCGCGCCCGCCAGTGTCGCCGCTGCGAGATAACCAACGGCACCGAACGGGCCAAAACCGTCGACCAGAATGCCGCCTACGACGGCGCCGACAGTGATCGCGACCTGGAATGCCGAGACGAGCAGGCCGCCCGCAGATTCAGCTTCGTCCGATGCGACCCGCACCATCCATGTCTGGAAGCCAACCGGCAGCACACCGAACGCAAAACCCCAGAGGCCAACTGCGATGCCCGCGACAAGGCCCGAAGCGCCAAAGACAAACAGCACCAGCGCGAGCACGGAGATCGCCGCAGATCCCGTGACGATCGCAAGTTTCGCACTGCGGGCGACAAGCACCCCGCCCGCGAAATTACCGAAGAAACCGCCAACGCCATAAGCCAGCAGGACGAGCGAGATCGCAGTGACCGGAAGCTGCGGCACTTGTTCGAGGAAATGCCGGACGTAAGTGAAGCCGGCGAAGTGGCCCGAGATGCTGACGGCAATCGCGATCATCACAAGCCGGACACTGGGCCGACGCATCAGCACGAACAACGTGCGCACATCCGGTGATGTGAGCGGCGGCAAGCGCGGCAGCGTCAGCACCTGAAAGACGAGCACGACGGCGCCGACAGCGGCCGCCAGCAAGAACACGTTCCGCCAGCCCCACAGATCTCCAAGATATGCACCGATGGGCGCAGCGCTGACGGTGGCGATCGAAACGCCACTGAAAATCAGCGAGATCGCGCGCGGCAGCGCCTCCGCCGGAACAAGCCGCATCGCGGTGGCCGTTGCCATTGCCCAAAAACCGCTGAGGCTGATGCCGAGCAGCACGCGGGCAAGCAACAGGATTGGAAGATTGCTCGCGGTAGCCGACAGCAGATTGGACACGATCAGCAGCACCGTGAGCGACCACAGGACGACGCGGCGATCCATGGCGCGTGTCACAATGGCCGTCGCAAGTCCGGCGATGATCCCGACAAGGGAGGTCGCCGTCACCACCTGCCCGGCAGCGCCAACCGAAACGCCGAGATCGGTGGCGATCGGCGTGAGCAGGCTGGCCGGCAGGAATTCAGCCGTGACCTGGCTGAACGCGCCAAGCATCAAGGAGACAACAGCCGCCCAGGCTGCGTCCGTCCGCTCAGTGGTTACGGGAGAAACATGGGCCTCAAGTGCAGCAGTGGCGGAATCAGTCATGGCAGTCTCCAGGAGGGACCCCGGAGATGGAGGTGATCTCTTGGAGTTTCCATGCTAGAAAACCCGCAATGCTTGATCATTCGTCCACAACTGTCGCCACTCACCCCCTGACCGAAATGCTCCGGGGCTTGAAGATTGAGGGCGTCGATTACGTCCGCTGCCGCATGACCGAGCCATGGGGGCTGGTATTCCCGGCACGGCCGAAGGCGCAATTCCACTTCGTCGCCGAACGCGGCTGCTGGCTGCGAACTCTGGATAACGCGTGGGTCCGCCTTGAACCAGGCGATGCCGTCTTGCTGCCGCGCGGCGCGGAACATGCGTTGGCGAGCTCGCCCGATGCCTTCCCGGCACCGGTCGAGAATTGCCAGTTCGAACCGGTGTGCTGCGGCATCCTCGACACCTGCAGCGGCGGCAACAGAAATGGCGAAGAAACCGTGCTGTTCGGCGCCGGCATGACCTTCAACCTCGACAGCCAGCATCCGTTACTGCTGATGATGCCTGAGCTGATGCAGATGCACGAACTTGCCACCGACGAGCCCGCCATCCCGCATCTGCTTGAGGCCATGACATCCGAACTGGCGCTGGATCGCGTCGGTGCTGGCGGCATGCTGACGCGGCTGGCCGATGTTGTCGCCGCTGCACTGATCCGCAACTGGGTGGAGAAGGGCTGCGGCTCTGCCGGTTGGGTCGCAGCAGCGCGCGATCCCGGTATCGGGCGGGTTCTCGCCGCGATCCATCGCGATCCGACCAGGGATTGGACCGTTGAGGCGCTGGCGAACGTCATGCATGCGTCACGCTCGGCATTTGCATTGCGCTTCGCCAATGTCGTCGGCCAGACACCGGCGCGTTACGTCGCGCAATTGCGGATGCAGGAAGCAAAGCAGTGGCTCGTTCGCGACCGCCTGAAGATCGCGGTCGTCGCACGTCGGCTTGGCTATGAATCGGAAGCCGCGTTCAGCCGCGCCTTCAAGCGCATCATCGGCGCGCCGCCGAGCCATTTTCGCGCGACACTGACTGTAGCCTCTAACGGCGAACGGCCAGGCTCCACAGCGCCCTAAGCGGCGATATCGAGATTGCCGCCGACGCCCGCACCGAGATTGGCCTGCGAGGCCTGCTGCGCGCCACCGAGCAGCGTGAGCACAGTGTTCTTTTCCATGTCGGCATTCGACTTCATGATCGAGGTCGAAATCTGCTGCTGCGTTCCCGCCGCCTTCATGGCAAGCGCGCTGGCAACCAAAGCCATATCCATCAGAAACACTCCGTAACGTCGTACCGCCGGTATAGCGATGCGGGGTTAACGAATGTTGACCTGATGCAACAATCAGCCAGCATTCGCCCGAAATGCTGCGCCCAGCGTGCGCAGCGCGCCGCGCGCCCGCGCATCGGTGAGGCTGGAATGCAGCATCGTCTCGGCATCCTGCAATTTCGGCAGACCGAGGCGTGGGCCAAGATCGATGCTGCCGGCGGGCGCAACACGGCGGACCAGCGCACCAACGGCGAGGCCGGCGGAGATCGCCGCGCCGATGGTCGCAACGCCGCCGCCAACGAAGGCTTCGGTCCACGGAATGCCGGCGCCATCGAGCGCCGCAATCGCCGCCGAACGCACCGAACATGGCGCGGATTGCGCCGCCAGCCGCAGCGGCTCACCGGGCGCGTGCCGAAAATCCAGCGTGCCCATCCAGCCAAATGGTTCTTCCATCAAGACCTCGCCGTCACCACGTCGCCTGTCGATCCGCAACACGATCGCCGCGTCGAGATCGCCAGCGTCATAGGCTGACAGCAGGACCCGCGATGACTCGATCCGCAATTCGATCACCAGGGACGGATCAGTCGCGCTCATGCGTTTCAATACGTCGGCGAGATCGGCGCCGACGAGATGATGGCTGATCCCGACCACGAGACGCCGCCGCTCCGCAGCGAATGAGCCAATGGCCGACTGATGCGCCGCGACGAGATTTCGCGCGGAGGCCAGAAAAGCCGCCCCCTCCGCCGACAGGCGCACCAACCGCGGCGTTCGCTCCAGCAGGCGCTTGCCCAGCCCGCTTTCCAGCCGCTTGATCTTCAGGCTGATCGCCGACTGCGTGCTTCCCATCGCCTCGGCGGCGCGGGTGAAGCTGGTGAGATCGGCCACCAGCACGAAGGCCTGCACGGCCTCGATATCGAGCGCTTTCATCGGCCAATCATTTCAGTACGACATCATTGAAATATTATTTCATACGATTTTCCAATGATCAATATGGGATTAGGTTTGCTGCATCGGATTTGAACGACAGGAGACCACCATGCCGCTGGTTCGCATTTCCCTGAAGAAGGGCAAGCCTGCCGCCTATCGGGAGGCGATCGCCGAAGGCGTCTATCAGGCGCTGCGCGAGACCTTCAACGTCCCGGAGGGCGACCGTTTCGTCACCATCTCGGAGCATGAGGATGGCACTTTCATCTATGATCCGAATTATCTCGGCATTCGCCGGACCGATGACCTCGTCATCATCCAGCTCACGGTCAGCAACACCCGCCCGCGTGAGCAGAAGCAGGCGCTCTACAAACGGATCGTCGAGAAGCTGACTGACAGACCGGGCCTGCGGCCCGAAGACGTCTTCATCAACCTCGTCGAGGTGCTGCCGGAGAACTGGTCGTTCGGCCATGGCGTGGCGCAGTACGTGACATGATTACGCAGCGCGAGACATTGATGGCGCATCTGTGCGGAGTCGGCATGGGCATGGCGATGATCGTCGGGATGCTGCCGGCGGTGACGAAGCTGATGCGGATGTTGATTTAACTTGGCCGCGAGGCCAACCACACACACCGTCGTCATCCGCGGGCAGCGCGAAGCAAGCTTCGCTGGATGACCCGCGGATCCATCCTTCTTCCTTGCATGCGTAAAGGTGGATTGCCGGGTCAAGCCCGGCAATGACAGCGTTCTATCTTAAAAAAGACGAGCGCTTCGCCTTAGCGCGTCGGAATCGGCTTCTCGCCGCGGTAGTCGTAGAAACCGCGCTGGGTCTTGCGACCGAGCCAGCCTGCTTCGACATATTTCACCAGCAGCGGGCACGGCCGATACTTGGAGTCGGCGAGGCCTTCATGCAGCACCTGCATGATCGACAGACACGTATCGAGGCCGATGAAATCGGCGAGTTCGAGCGGGCCCATCGGGTGATGCGCACCGAGCTTCATCGCAGCATCGATGGCTTCGACATTGCCGACGCCTTCATACAGCGTGTAGATCGCCTCGTTGATCATCGGCAACAGAATGCGGTTGACGATGAAGGCCGGGAAATCTTCCGAAACGGCGATCTGCTTGCCGAGCCTCGTGACGAAGTCCTTGGACGCATCGAAGGTCGCGTCATCGGTGGCAATGCCGCGGATCAGTTCGACCAGTTCCATCAACGGCACCGGATTCATGAAGTGAATGCCGATGAACTTCTCGGGACGGTCGGTCGACGCGGCGAGGCGCGTGATCGAGATCGACGATGTGTTGGAGGCGATGATTGCCTCCGGCTTCAGCACAGCGCAGAGATCGTGGAAGATCTTGCGCTTGATCTCTTCCTTCTCGACAGCGGATTCGATCACGAGATCGCAGTCAGCAAGGCCGTCCATCGTGTCGGACGAGGTGATGCGATCCAGCGCGGCCTTGCGTGCATCCTCGGTGATGACCTTCTTCGACACCTGACGCGACAGGTTGCCGTTGATCGTCGCCATGGCAGACTTCAGGCGGTCGGCAGAGACATCGTTCAGCACAACTTCGAGGCCGCCCAATGCAGCCACATGCGCAATGCCATTGCCCATCTGGCCCGAGCCGATCACGCCGACTTTCTTGATCATAACCGCCATCTTGCTTGTCATCTCTGGGAACACGCCGCCCGCGCATGCCGCGTTCGGAAAGCCATCTTTACATAAAATATCGGCCGGAGTCAGTCACTCCGGCCGATGTCGTTAATTGAGGCGCAAAGCCCTAATTCAGCAAGGCCTTATTTGCCAAATCCTTGCCTGCCGGGCCTCTACTTGCCGAGTGCTTCGGTCAGCTCCGGCACGGCCTGGTAGAGGTCGGCGACCAAGCCGTAATCGGCGACCTGGAAGATCGGCGCATCTTCGTCCTTGTTGATCGCGACGATCACCTTGGAGTCCTTCATACCGGCGAGATGCTGGATCGCGCCGGAAATGCCGATGGCGATATACAGCTCCGGAGCCACGACCTTGCCGGTCTGGCCGACCTGCCAGTCGTTCGGGGCATAACCGGCATCCACCGCGGCGCGCGAGGCACCGACACCGGCGCCGAGCTTGTCGGCGAGCGGCTCGATGTATTTGGCAAAGTTCTCGCGGCTTTGCATGGCACGGCCACCGGACACGATGATCTTCGCCGAGGTCAGTTCCGGACGATCGCTCTTGGCCATGTCCTCGCCGACGAAGGTCGACAAACCCGGATTCTCGGCCGCCTTGACGTCTTCCACCGCCGCGCTGCCGCCTTCACCGGCTGCACCGAAGGTCGAGGTACGCACCGTAATGACCTTCTTGGCGTCCTTGGACTTCACGGTCTGGATCGCGTTACCGGCGTAGATCGGACGCTCATAGGTGTCGGGCGCAATCACCTTGGTGATTTCCGACACCTGCATCACGTCGAGCAGGGCGGCGACGCGCGGCATCACGTTCTTCGAGCGCGTGGTCGCAGCGGCGATCAGCACGTCATAGGCGGGCGCCAGCGACACGATCAGTGCGGCCAGCGGCTCGGCGAGATCATGGGCATAAGAGGCGTCGTCGGCGAGCAGCACCTTGGTGACGCCCTGCAGCTTGGCGGCAGCTTCCGCGGCCGGCTTCGCATTCTGGCCGGCAACGAGGATGTGCACCTCGCCGCCGATCTGGGTGGCGGCGGTGAGCGCCTTGTTGGTGGAATCCTTCAGGGTGGCGTTGTCGTGATCGGCAAGCAGCAATGTCGGCATTAGAGCACCCCGGCTTCAGTCTTGAGTTTCGATACCAGTTCGGCGACGTCCTTGACCTTGACGCCGGCCTTGCGGCCGCCCGGTTCGCTGGTCTTGATGATCTCGAGACGCGGAGAGATATCGACGCCGTAACCATCGGCGGTCTTCTCGTCGATCGGCTTCTTCTTTGCCTTCATGATGTTCGGCAGCGACGCGTAGCGCGGCTCGTTCAGACGAAGATCGGTGGTGACAATTGCCGGTCCCTTGAGCTTGACGGTTTGCAGACCGCCATCGACTTCACGGGTCACGGTGACGTCGTCGCCTTCGACAACCAGCTTGTTGGCGAAAGTCGCCTGCGGCCAGCCGAGCAGCGCGGCCAGCATCTGGCCGGTCTGGTTGGCGTCGTCGTCGATCGCCTGCTTGCCGAGGATCACCAGGCCGGGCTTTTCCTCATCGGCGACGGCCTTGAGGATCTTCGCCACGGCGAGCGGCTCGACGGTGCCGTCAACCTTGACGAGGATGCCACGGTCGGCGCCCATCGCGAGGCCGGTGCGGAGGGTTTCGGACGCCTGTGCGGGACCGATCGAGACCACGACCACCTCGGTTGCCTTGCCGGCCTCTTTCAGGCGCAGGGCTTCCTCGACAGCGATTTCGTCGAACGGATTCATCGACATCTTGACGTTGGACAGTTCGACGCCCGATCCGTCGCTCTTGACGCGAACCTTGACGTTGTAATCGACCACCCGTTTGACCGCGACCAGAACCTTCATCGATCCTCTTTCGTGTGAGTTTTATTGTTTCAGAACTTGCTCGGAAGCTTGGGCGCGGAACCTAAAGCCCCTGCCACACGGGGTCAACGCGCCAGACCCTAAAATCGAATGTCTCTAGGCCAGCCGATTTAGCCGAAATTACCGGTTCTGGCCGGGCACCCAGAGCACGTCGCCGGCGCCATTGTCGTTCTGCGAGCGGCTGGCGACGAACAGGAAGTCCGACAGCCGGTTCATATACTGGATACCAGCGTCCGAGACCGGCTCATCGGGCTGGGCGGCGAGTTCCACTATGATCCGTTCCGCACGGCGGCAGATTGTCCGGGCGACATGAAGGTGAGCGGCGGCTGGAGTTCCGCCAGGCAAAACAAACGAGGTCAGATCGGCCAGCGGCGCGTTGAGCATGTCAATATCGTTCTCCAACCGCTCGACCTGACTCGCCAGGAGGCGCAGCCGCTCGGCCTTGCCCTCGCGCTGCGGAACCGCGAGATCGGCCCCGAGATCGAACAGATCGTTCTGGATCAGCCCGAGCATCGCATCCAGGGACCGCGCATGGGCGAGATGCAATCGCACCACGCCGATCGCGGCATTGGTCTCATCGACGGTTCCATAGGCGCTGACACGGAGATCGTATTTCGGCCGACGTTCGCCGGTGCCGAGGGCCGTCGTGCCGTCATCGCCGGTGCGGGTGTAGATGCGGTTGAGAACGACCATCGAATTGATCCAGCGCCAGTTAAGGAATTTGCGTCAGCGGCCCATCGCCCAGACGGTGGCCATAGTGAGGATAATGGCGACGAATTGTAGCACCACGCGCCACCGCATCAGCTTCTGCGAGCGATCCGGCGAGCCGCCGCGCATCATGTTGAACAGGCCGAGCAGCAGGACCAGCGCAACGGCGCCGACCGCGATGGGGAGGATAATGTTGCTGAGCGTTGATGTCATATCGGCTACATAACACTGCGTCACAGGCTGCGCTATCGTCAGTCGTCAAAATGGCGCGGCGGTCACGCGCGCGCCGCAATGCAACGATCTGGCTTTTTCGCGTTAGATATCAGAAGCTACCATGAGGGCCGGTGATTTGCCGGGCCGATCCCGAACCAGGTGGCACGTGGGGCAGATACGCACCGTCTACGATGTTGTGATGGACGCCTTCTATACGTTTCTTGCCGATGACGGCTGGGCGATCGCCAGCCATATCGCCCTCTCCACCCTGATGGCGCTGTTTCCGTTCCTGATCGTGCTGGCCTCGCTGGCCGGCTTTTTCGGCTCCAAGAATCTCGCCGATCAGGCCGTCGGCCTGCTGCTGGAGGTCTGGCCCGATCAGGTGGCCGGCGCCCTGTCCTCGCAGATCCACGACGTGCTGACCACCACCCGCGGCGATGCGCTGACCATCGGTCTCGTGCTCGCAGTGTATTTCGCCTCCAACGGCGTGGAGAGCCTGCGCGTCGCACTAAACCGCGCATACTCGGTGATCGAGCTGCGGCGCTGGTACTGGTTGCGGCTGGAGTCGATCGGCTACACGCTGGTCGCTGCCGTCACTGCGCTCGCCATGGCGTTCCTGATCGTGCTCGGCCCGCTGATGCTGGAAATCGTGAGGCGCTATGTCCCGCTGATGGTGGAGAACAACGAGCGACTGCTGACGGTGGCGCGTTACGGCATCACCATCGTCGCCATGGTGATCGCATTGTTCATCCTGCATGTGTGGCTGCCGGCAGGCCGCCGCACCTTCAGTCAGATCCTGCCGGGCATCATCTTCACGATGCTGGCGTCGCTGGCCTCAGGTATCGGCTTCGGTCTTTATCTGGCGCGCTTCGCCAACAATTACGTGACGATGTATGCCGGCCTGGCGTCGGTGATCATCGCGCTGGTGTTTCTGTACTTCATTGCGGCGATCTTCGTGTTCGGCGGCGAACTCAATGCCGCCATCATCAAGTCGCGGTTGCCCCACGGCGTCTCGCTTCAAGCAGCGCAGTCGCTAGCGCCCGCGGAGACACCGGTTTGATCAGAAACGCGTCAGCGCCCGCGTGACGCGATGCGGCTTCGTCTTCACTGCGACCGGACACGCCAATGATCGCGACGTGGCCATGCGGCGCCCTCAGCGCACGAATCTGCCGGATCGCCTCGACGCCATCGATACCCGGCAGCACCATGTCCATGAGCACCGCATCGAACGTGCCCTGCGCAACGCGCTCCGCCGCTGCTTCGCCACGACCGATGAACTCGGCCTGATGACCGAGTTCGGTGAGAATGGCATTGAGCACGACGCGACCAAACGGATTGTCCTCAACGCTCAGCACCCGCAGCGCGTCTCCCGGCGCAAAAGCAGCATCATCGGCGCTCGACATGATGGCGATCGGACCGCTCGTCTTGTCGAGGCCGACCGTCAGCGCGAACACTGTCCCACCGCCGCGGCTCTGCGCCACAGTGATGTCGCCACCCATGGCGCGGGCGAGTTGTTTGACCGACGACAGGCCGAGGCCGGCGCCGCCAAAACGCGACGCGATCGACACATTGGCCTGCGAGAACGGTTTGAACAGCCGCTTGATCTCGGCGAGCGTGAGCCCGATGCCGCTATCGGAGACGGTGAAAGATACGCCGACCTTGCCCGCCATGCGCACAGGCGAGACCTTCAGCACGACATTGCCCTGCTCGGTAAATTTCACCGCATTGTCGATCAGATTTTCCAGCGCCGCGCGCAGCCGCACGGGATCGCCGACCACGAACACCGGCAGTCTGTCGGAGATCGCGACCCGCGACAGCAGTCCCTTGGCAGCCGCGCGGCCCGCGAGCGAGTCGCCGATGTTGCGGGCAAGCGCGCGCAGATCGAAGAAGTCCTGCCGTAGTTCGAACCTGGATTTGCTGCTGCGTGCCGCATCGACGAACAATGTCGCGAGACCCGCCAGATGTTCGGCGCCAGCCTTGATCGTCTCGACCCAGCGCCGCTCACGCTCGTCGAGATCGGAGGTGGCCAGCAGGTCGCTGACCGCAAGAATGCCGGTCAGCGGCGTGCGCACTTCATGGGCAAACACCGCCAGCGCGGTTTCCACCATCGTATCGGCATGCGCGGATCTGCGCTTGGCGCGCGGCTTCGATGCAGGCTTCTTCGCCGCACGCTTCTTTGCCACGCGCTTTTTCAGCGTTTGCTTGGTGCGCGTCCGCATCTTGCGCGGAGAGCGCGATGTCAGCGCCATATGTTGCCCACCTGTCCCGGCGGCACCATGCCACGGCGGGGCGCGCGGAGTCACGCCGCGGGCCTGGTCCGGCTTGCGAATTTCTTGCGGCTAACTTGCGGCAGACGGGTCAGGTAGCCCGACCATGCGGCGGATATCCGCCGGTGTAGTGCCCCCGGCCCGCAACTTACGCAGGCTGGTCGAGCCGGTCGATTTGGACAGTTTGGCACCGGTGCCATCGCGCACGAGCAAATGATGCCGATAGACCGGTTGCGGCAGGCCGAGCAGTTCCTGCAGCAGCCGGTGCACGCTGGTCGACCAGAACAGATCCTGGCCGCGCACCACATGGGTCACCCCCTGCAGCGCATCATCGAGGACAACCGAGAGATGATAGCTGGTCGGTGTTTCCTTGCGGGCCAGGATCACATCGCCCCAGGCTTCCGGCTGCGCAGCAACGATACCCGTCTCGCCGCCCGGACCCGCCCCCCGCTCGGTCCATGTGAGCGGACCGCTGGCCGCAATGGCTCTGGCCATATCGAGCCGCAGCGCCATCGGGGCATCTGCCTGTTTGAGTTCGGCGACGGCCTGCGGCGACAACGATCTGGCAATGCCTGGATAGAGAGGCGCACCATCGGGATCGCGCGGCCATGAGCCTTTCGCTTCTTCGGCCGCGATCATGCGCGCGATCTCGGTGCGGCTCTCGAAGCTCGGATAGAGCAATCCCATGGCGGCGAGCCGCTCGGTCGCGGCGCGGTAGTCGGCAAAATGCTGCGACTGTCGCCGTACCGGCATCTCCCAGGCGATACCGAGCCAGGCGAGATCCTCGTAGATCGCCGCCTCGAATTCCGGCCCGCAGCGCGTGACATCGATATCCTCGATCCGCAGCAGCAACCGGCCACAGGCCTCGCGCGCCAGATCGAAATTCAGCAGCGCCGAAGCGGCGTGGCCGAGATGCAGATAACCATTGGGGCTGGGCGCGAAGCGAAAAACAGGAGCCATCGCAGGTTTCATTAAATGAGGTCGCGCGCAAAAGCACGCGTCAGCCAGTCCATGAACACGCGCACCCGCGGCGAGAGCTGGCGGTTGCGCGGATAGAGCAACGACACCGGCGACGGCGTCGGCGGATGTTGCGGCAATACCTCCACCAGCGTGCCACCGGCGAGTTCGCTCTTGACCCGATAACGCGGCACCTGCACCAGACCGAATCCGAGTTTCGCCATCGCCGCGTAGTTATCGGCACTGTTCACCGTGATCGCAACCGGCAACGTGACATAACGCAACGCGCCGTCGTCCTGAAATTCAAGCGGCAGCACCGCGCCCGTCGCCGACGAGTGATAGCCGACCATGCGATGACCTTTGAGCGCATCAATGGACAAAGGCACGCCGGTGCGCGCGAGATAGGACGGCGCGGCGCAGGTGACTTCGTCCATCATGGTCAGCCGCCGCGCCACCATATCGCTGTCGCGAAGCTCGCCGACACGTACCACGCAGTCGATGCCTTCACGGATCAGGTCGACCAACCGATCGCCCTCGCTGAGATAGAGCTGGATATCAGGATATTCGGCGAGAAAGTCCGGCAGATGCGGCAGCACGAAATTGCGCGCCAGCGTGCCATTCATATCCACCCGCAACGGCCCTTTCGGCTTGGCGCCGCAGAACGCGCTTTCGGCGTCTTCGAGATCGGCGATCAGCGTCAGGCAGCGCCGGTGATAGGCCTCGCCGTCCAGCGTCGGCCGCACCAGCCGCGTGGTGCGCTCAAGCAGCCGCACGCCGAGCCGCGCCTCGATCTGCTTGACGGCATCGGTCACGGTCGAACGCGGCAGGCCGAGATCCGCCGCCGCCGCCGTAAAGCTGCGCCGCTCCACCACCCGGGTGAACACCCGCATCGTCTCGAAACGGTCCATCTATTTGTTCGTTAAATCCGAATTGTGATGCCAAATAATGCATCATTATCCGGAAAATGGAATGGCCTAGATTTCTCCTATCAGAGCGGCACCGCTGCTCACCACACCGAGGAGAACGAAAATGGCAAACGGAACCAATAAGGTAGCTATTATCACCGGCGCCTCACGCGGCATTGGCGCCGCCATCGCGGAGCGGCTGGGCCGCGACGGCTTCACGGTCATCGTCAATTATTCCGGCAATGCCGCGCCGGCCGAGGCGGTCGCACAAAAGATCGAAGCCGCGGGCGGCCGCGCGCTGACCGCCAAGGCCGATGTCAGCGATCCCGCCGCTGTGCGCGGGATGTTCGATGCAGCGGAGACCGCCTTTGGCGGCATCGACGTGCTGATCAACAATGCCGGCATCATGAAGCTCGCGAAATTCGCCGACGCCGACGACGCATCGTTCGACCAGCAGATCGCGGTCAATCTGAAAGGCACGTTCAACACCATGCGCGAGGCGGCGAAACGGCTGCGCGACGGCGGTCGGGTCGTGAACTTCTCGACGGGCGTCGTCGGCACCAAGCTGGAAACCTACGGGATCTATGCCGCCACCAAGGCTGCGGTCGAAACCATGACGGGTATCATGGCCAAGGAGATGCGGGGCCGCTCGATTACCGTGAACGCCATCGCGCCCGGCCCGACCGCAACCGACCTGTTCCTCAATGGCAAGTCACCGGAGCTGATCGAGCGTTTCGCCAAGGCGACGCCAATGGAGCGCCTCGGCACACCCGAGGACATCGCCAATGTCGTTGCCTTCCTGGTCGGTCCGGAAGGCGGCTGGATCAACGCCCAGGTGCTGCGCGCCAATGGCGGGCTGGTCTGAACCAAACGCCAACACCCTCAAGAACCATTCAAAGGAATACGTGTCATGAAACACGTCATTGTCATCACCGGCGCATCGAGCGGCTTTGGCGCGCTCACCGCCCGCGCCCTCGCCGAGGCCGGTCACACCGTTTATGCCAGCATGCGTGAGACCACCGGCCGCAATGCGTCGGCCGTCGCCGACGTCGCAAAGTATGCCGCTGAGCACAAAGTCGATCTCCGCAGCGTCGAACTCGACGTCGCCTCGCAGGAATCGGCCGATGCCGGCATCGGCCGGATCATCGCCGACAACGGTCACCTCGATGTCGTCATCCACAATGCCGGGCACATGTCATTTGGGCCCGCAGAAGCCTTCACGCCGGAGCAATTCGCACAGCTCTACGACATCAACGTTCTGTCGACCCAGCGCGTCAATCGCGCAGCGCTGCCGCAACTGCGCAAGCAGGGCAAAGGTCTCCTCGTCTGGGTATCGTCATCCAGCGCACGCGGCGGCACACCACCCTATCTGTCGCCGTATTTCGCCGCGAAGGCGGCGATGGATTCGCTTGCAGTCTCCTATGCCAGCGAACTGACGCGCTGGGGCATCGAAACCTCGATCATCGTGCCCGGCGCCTTCACCAAGGGAACCAACCACTTCGCACATTCCGGCAAACCGGCCGACACCGCTCGCGCGGCTGAATACGACGACGGTCCCTATGCCGGGGTACCTGATATGGCGTTGAAGGGCTTGGCTTCGCTGGAGCCCTCCGATGCGGATGCTGCCGATGTGGCAAAAGAGATCGTCCGCGTGGTCGATCTGCCGTTCGGCAAGCGCCCGTTCCGCAGTCACATCGATCCGTCGGAAGATGGCGCCGAGATCGTCAACGGTGTCGCGGACCGCGTTCGCGCCGAGATGTTCCGCCGCATCGGCATCGCCGATTTGCTAATACCGCGAGTGAATGCCTGAGACGGGATGTCATCAACGAAAATGGGGCGAGCGTGAACAACGCCCGCCCCATTTTACTGAGACACAGAGTTAGGACTCGGCGCGGCCGCTCTGGATCACCACCACGCGACTGCCAATCTTCACGCGATTATAGAGATCCACGACATCCTGGTTCATCAGCCGGATACAGCCGCTGGAGACGGCATGGCCGATGGTCTCGGGCTCGGTGGTGCCGTGGATGCGGAACATGGTGTCGCGGTCGCCCTGATAGAGATACATCGCGCGCGGCCCGAGCGGATTGTCGATGCCGCCCTCCATGCCGCCAGCCATCTTGCGATAGCGCGCGGGTTCGCGGTTCATCATGTTTTCCGTCGGGGTCCAATGCGGCCACTCGGCCTTGCGCTTGATCACAGCAGCGCCGGCAAAAGCGAGGCCGGCCTTGCCGACGCCGATGCCGTAGCGCATCGCCTTGCCATCGCCTTCCACGAGATAGAGATGCCGTGCGGCTGTATCGACCACAATGGTGCCGACGGGCTCCTTGGTGCGGTAAGCGACGCGCTGACGCAGCATCGCCGAATCGATTCCGGAGACGTCGATGGCCGGCAGCGTGTGCTCGCCGTCATTCAACTCGGCATAGCTGGCGGACGGACCGCCAAAGCCGGTGGACGACACCATCCCCCCGCTGCTTGCACATCCTGCCAGCACAGCGGGCAACATCAAAAGCGCCAGAAGGCGCAGCCCGCGTGATCCACCAAAACCTGTCATTCCCAACCCTTGCTGCAACGCGTCCAACGCGGACGACCCGCACCTCATACAGGGCTGAGCGATCAAATCAGGCTCAACAGCGTGTCATTTCGCTCATAGAACAGCTCTGCGCTGCACTTTGCGCCCCGCTGTGGTGATCGCGCCACAGCCGCGCAGGCTCACGAATAACCTCAGGTTGATCGATCGCCTTTGAGGGTCGGCCGGCGCGCAGCGCAAACCTGCCCATGGAACCGCCGCCGACGCGCGCCGAAGCGCTCCACCATGGTCCCTCCGGGCTTGTTGAGGCCGACGACATTGAGAACCGCGCCATGACGACACGATCCAGCACGATGTCGTCCCGCAACTATCAATGCGCGGACGACCGCTACACATGCCACGCGCATGACGAGATCGATATCATGTCCATTGGGAGGACGACCTGCTCGACGAGTACACGCGCCTTATAATGCGAAGCACTTGCAGCTGGATTTCACGGCTTGCATCGTTGTGATCGGCATATTAGAGCACACAGCCGCGTGAGACTTCGCGTTACCCCAACGAGATTTTCAGATGACAAGCGTTCGCAGTCTTGCGCAAGGCAGCATTGCCGTTGGCCTGCTGGTCCTCGGTATGAAATACGCCGCCTATTATCTGACTGGCAGCGTCGCACTGCTGTCCGATGCGATTGAAAGTATCGTCAATGTCGTGACGGCCATCGTCGTTTTGCTTGCGACCACGCTGAGCGCGAAACCGGCAGACGACGATCATCCCTACGGGCACCACAAGGCTGAATATTTCTCGGCCGTGCTCGAAGGCGTGCTGATCGTGCTCGCCGCGATCCTGATCCTGCGCGAAGCCTATCAAAGCTATCTGACGCCGCGCCTCGTCGAAGCCCCCTGGTTCGGACTACTCGTCAACGCAGCGGCAAGCGTCATCAACGCAGGTTGGGCATGGGTGCTGATCAGGCAAGGTCGCATCCACCGCTCGCCTGCCCTGGCAGCAGACGGCCGCCATTTGCTGTCCGACGTGTATTCTTCAATCGGTGTTCTCGGCGGCGTCGGAGTAGCGGCACTGTCGGGCATCGCCATTCTCGATCCCATCCTTGCGGCGCTCGTCGCACTCAACATCCTGTGGGCCGGCTGGGGCCTGATGAAGGAATCGCTCAGCGGATTGATGGACGAGGCAATTCCGCCAGCCATGCTCGCGAGTATCAAGCAGACCATATCGGCCCATGCCGACGGCGCGATCGAGGCGCATGACCTGCGCACCCGCCGCGCCGGCAGCATGACCTTTATCGATTTCCATCTGGTGGTGGCAGGATCGACCACCGTGAGCGCCGCGCACGACATTTGCGACAAGCTCGAGACCGCGATCCGCCAGGAGATCGGCGAGGCTCTGATCACCATCCATGTCGAACCCGACGACAAGGCCAAGCATTCCGGCATCGTCGTTCTCTAGATTTCGGGTAACTTCGCTCCACGAACGGCTTTGACAGGTTCCGCCCCCGTGTTAATCGGGAGGCGAGGATCGTTCCCGTGACACATGTTTCGCGCAAACGCTGGTTTGGGGCCGTGGCATCTTTGGCCGCTGCCTATGCGCTTGTGCTCAATGTCGTGCTGTCCAGCCTGTTGCTCGCCGCGATCTCGCCGACTGCGCAGGCCGCAGGCTTCGAGCTCTGCCTCACCCATCCCGACCTTGCCGCATCCCCTGACGACACCGGCAAGACATCAGGCGCACCTGCGGTGCATTGCCCGATCTGCGTCGGCACCCATGCGCCGGGTGCCCCGCCGGCCTCCGCGACTTTCCTCGTCTCGCGTATCGCCATCGCGATCGCTCCCGTTGCCGCCCTCGACGATCGCATCGTTGCGGAAGCAGCAACCTCCGACCACCGGGCCCGCGCGCCGCCGCGCCTGAGCTGACGTTCCACGCCGTCAGACGCCGCGCATCAGCGCGCGCGTTGCTCAGTTCAATCCCGGTGGAGTTTTCCCCATGCTATCCGTTACCATGCGGCTGCGCAGCGTCCTGCTCGCATCCGCGGCCGCGCTCATTCCAGGCGCGGTGTCGGCCCAATCGGCCCTTTCAACATCGCTTCCGGCGGTTACCGTCGATGCACCCGCGCAGCAGCGCGCTGCAGCCGCGCGCAAGCCACGCACCGCGGCGCCAAACGCCCGTACGGCCCGCAGCACCCCTGCGGCAACGCCAGCATCTGTCGGCGCGCAGGCCCCGACCGTCCCAGGGGCCCTTACGGTGCTCACCGCGCAGCAGGCACTCCGCGAGATCCAGCAGACGCCCGGCGGCGTCGCGCTGGTGACGGCGGATGCGTGGCGAACGTCGACGCCGTCGAACACCATCAAGGACATCCTCGACTACGTACCGGGCGTGTTCGCGCAGCCGAAATGGGGCGACGACACCCGCCTGTCGATCCGCGGATCAAGCCTGTCGCGCAATTTCCATCTGCGCGGCGTGCAGCTCTATATGGACGGCATCCCGATCAACACCGCCGACGGCTATGGCGATTTCCAGGAGATCGACCCGACCGCCTATAAATATGTGGAGGTGTTCAAGGGCGGCAACGCATTGCGCTTCGGCGCCAATTCGCTCGGCGGCGCGATCAATTTCGTGACGCCCACCGGCCGCGATCCTTTTCCGAACGGCGCGTCGGTCGACATGGGCGCCTTCGGCTTCCGTCGCCTGCAGGCCAACACCGGCGGCGCCAATGGTCCGTGGGACGGTTTCATCACGGCCTCGACGCAATCCGCCGATGGCTTCCGCGATCACAGCTACGGCGAGGCAACACGCGTCAGCGGCAATGTTGGCTATCAGTTCTCGCCGGATTTCGAGACCCGCTTCTATCTCAATGCCAACAGCGTACGTCAGCGTATTCCCGGCTCGGTCAGCAAAGACAGCGCGCTGAATTCGCCGACCACCGCGGCGGCCAGCAATCTCACCGGCGACCAGCAGCGCAATATCGACACCGTGCGCCTTGCCAACAAGACCACCATCCGGCTCGACAACACCACGATCGACTTTGGCGTGTTCGGCGTCGATCGGCACCTGATGCACCCGATCTTCCAGTATCTGGATTACAGCTATCAGGACTACGGCGGCTTCGCGAAAGTGACCGACGACCGCAATATCGGCGGCTATCGGAACGTGTTCGTCGCCGGCGTCAATGTGATCAACGGCAGGATCGACAACAACCAGTATGTCAATGTCGCGGGCCAGAAGGGCGCGCTGACATTCTCGTCCATCGATCGATCGAAGAACACCTCGGTCTATGCTGAGAATTCGTTCTATTTCCTGCCGACTGTCGCTGTCATTGGTGGCACGCAATTCCTTTATGCGACGCGCGACAGACAGGATCGTTTGAAGCCCAATGGGGTCGACGGATCAGGCTCGACCGAATTCAACCTGTGGAGCCCTAAGGGCGGATTGCTCTGGAACATCGATCCGACATGGCAAGCCTATGCCAATGTCTCGCGCAGTGCCGAAGTCCCGAGCTTCGGCGAGAGCGTGTCTGGCAGGGACAGTTCGGGCGCGAACAATCCGATGATCCCCTTCACCAGCATCCGGCCACAGCGCGCAACGACCTATGAGATCGGCACCCGCGGTCGACGTCCTGACCTGACTTGGGAGTTAACTGGTTACCGGGCGGAAATCAGGGACGAGTTGCAGTGCATCTACAGCTCCAACGGCAGCTGCAACGTCTCGAATGCCGACCGCACCATCCATCAGGGCATCGAGGCCGGTCTCGGCATCGCCGTGTTCAAGGGCATATTCGATGCGGGGCCACTGCCGGACAAGCTCTGGCTCAACATGGCCTATACGTTCAACGACTTCCGCTTCGACAATGACGCGACTTTCGGCAACAACCTGCTGCCGGGCGCGCCGCGGCACTATCTGCGCGCGGAATTGCTCTACAAGCATGCCAACGGCTTCTATCTCGGCCCCAATCTCGAATGGGTGCCGGAAGCTTACTATGTCGACAGCGCCAATACGCTAAAGACCGAACCCTATGCGCTGCTCGGCCTGAAAGCCGGCGTCGACAATGGCGGCACATATTCAGGCTATATCGAAGCACGCAACGTGCTCGATACCCGTTACATCGCCTCCGCCAGCATTCTCAATCAGGCCACGGCGACATCGCCGCTGTTCGAACCCGGCACCGGCCGCGCCATCTATGCCGGCGTCAAGGCGAGGTGGTGAAGATGATGAATTCCGCTATGCTTCAATCCACGAAAGGACGTTCCATGACCAACCGCTCCATGCTGTTGCTTCTCACTGCGCTGGGCGCCGTGGCATCGCCCGCTTATGCCCATGTCTTCGTGCAGAGCGGTCCGGCCACGATCGGCGGCTCCTATCGCGCAGTGCTCGCCGTGCCGCATGGCTGCGGCGCCTCGCCGACGACGAAAATCACCGTGCAGATTCCGGAAGGGATGATCGCAGTGAAGCCGATGCCGAAGCCGGGCTGGACCATCGCCGTGAAGAAAGGCGCCTATGCGCAGTCCTACGATTTCATGCACGGCATGAAGGCGTCGGAAGGCGTGAAGGAAATCACCTGGACCGGGAAGCTCGACAACGACTTCTATGACGAGTTCGTATTCTCGGCCTATCTGCCTGCCGCATTGAAGGCCGATGCACCGCTGTATCTGCCGACATTGCAGAGCTGCGAGCAGGGTTCGGAAGACTGGGCGCAGATCCCGGCTGCAGGACAGGATCCGCACAGTCTGAAATCACCGGCGCCGATCGTGCGCCTTGCTGCAGCATCACCACATGATGCAATGGCGCAGATGGCCGGCATGGTTCATGCGGGCGACCTGATGATCATGACGCCCTGGACGCGTGCCACACCGCCCGCGGCCAAGGTGGCTGGTGGCTATCTCACCATCACCAACAACGGCAAGACCAGCGACAAGCTGCTCGGTGGCACATTCACCGGCGGCAGCCGCATCGAAGTGCACGAGATGAGCGTGACCGATGGCGTGATGAAGATGCGTCCGCTCAATGAGGGGCTCGAGATCAAGCCCGGCGCCACCGTGAAGCTCGAGCCCGGCGGCTATCACCTGATGCTGATGGATCTCGCCAAGCCGTTCGCCAAGGGCGACAAGGTGAAGGCGCAGCTGCAGTTCGAGAAGGCCGGCAAGGTGGACATCGAACTCGACGTCAACGCCGTCGGCGCCTCGGCACCGGCCGGCGGCGGACACGCGCACTGATCACGTCGAGATGCTGCGCACCGCACATGTTGCGGTGCGCCTGATGTCTACGACAAAGCCGCAATTGCGTCGCGTGTATCCTGGCATTAGTGCAGCCGGGGAGCTTTCAGCATCTTGGAGCGGTCCGTCGATACCAATTCGACATCGAATGTATCGCCACCGCGATAGAGCGTCAGCGGCACGTCGACACCGGCCGGACCTAGCGCCCAGAGTGCGCGATAGAATTCGACGGAATCGGATACCTCCTCACCGTTGACGGCAAGAATCACGTCGCCGGTCTTGAGCTCGGCCCGGGCCGCGGGGCCCTTCCTGGCGATCCCGACAACGACGACCTTGTCCTCGACCTCGGCGGCATACAGCCCGAGCCACGGCCGCGGCGGCTTGTTGGCACGACCATAGGTCTTGAGATCGTCGAGGACCGGCTTCAGCAGGTCGATCGGCACGACCATGTTGAGATGCTCGTTCTTGCCGCCGTGCTCGCGCTCGATCTGCAGCGAGCCGATGCCGATCAACTCGCCCTTGGCGTTGATCAGGGCGGCACCGCCCCAGTTCGGATGCGCCGGATGCGTGAAAATCGCGTCGTCGAGCAGGTATTCCCAATAGCCGGCGAATTCCTGCGTCGCGGCGATCTTCCCGGCCACGGACCGCGTGCGTCCGCCAACGCCGCCGACCACCACGCGATCGCCGATCTTCGCGCTCGCCGACTCACCGAGCGGCAGCGGTGCGATGTCGATCTCGCCGAGCGCCTGCACGAGTCCGAAACCGCTTTCCTGATCGACGCCCAGCGCCGTGCCCTGCACCACGCGGCCGTCGCCGAGATGCACCCAGATCGTTTCCGCCTCGGTGATAAGATAGCCGATGGTCAGAATGAGACCGTCACCGATCAGCACGCCATTGCCAGCGCGCTCGGTGCCGAGCGTATCTGCCGTGAAAGCATCTTCCGGGATGATGCAATGCAGGCCAACCACCGCCTCCAGCGCCTGTTCGAGGTCGAATCCGTAATCCTCAGCACGCGGCTGCACACCCGGGGGCACTTTCCACTCGGTCAGTGAAGGCATGCAAAATCTCCTTTGTCCGGGATGGGTAGCCCCCGCCATATAAGAACCGATCGCGGACGTGGAAGTCCAGCCTGTGAACTTAGCGGCCCTGCGGCGTTTGGTTACGCACCGGGACGTTTTGCGAGCCACGCCAGCAGCACCGCATTGACCTCGCGCGGATAGCAGTGGCTGAGATCGTCGATCTCGCGATAGGTGACATCGGCGCCGGCGATCGTGAGCGCCTGCTGTGCCTCGCGCGCGGTCTGCACCGGAAACATCCAGTCGAGACGGCCATGAACGAGATGGATCGGCAGCCCGCGCAGGCGATCTGCATCGGCAAACTGCGCCATCAGCGGATGGAAGGTCGAGGCCACCGGCGCCAGATGGGTGAAAGGCGACTCGGCGCGGAGGCCGCTGACATAGCAGAAGGTGCCGCCATCGCTCATGCCGGTCAGCAGCAATTGCGCGGGATCGATATGCCAGCGCGACTGCACCAGATCGAGAATGCGCGAAAGATTCGGCGTATCGGCATCGTCGCCCATTAGCGCCCAGGTGCTGCCGATCGCCGTCGGCGCGATGAGGATCGCGCCAGAGCTGCGCGCATCGGCGAGCCAGCTCCACAAGAAAGCCCGGCCGTTGCCGCTGCCGCCATGCAACGCCATCACCAGCGGCCAGGCACGATCCGGCTTGTAGGTTTCCGGCACATACATCGAGAAACCGCCGCGACGTCCGGGCTCGCCATCATGAATGACGCCGGTGTTCTCTGCCGAAGGCAATGCCAGTCGTTCAAGCAGTGCCGTGTTCTCGCGCATGTCAGGCGGAAGAAAGAACGTACTCACCGGCGGCAGCCGCGCCACCGTGGCATAAAGCGATTCCTGCGCGCGCGTGGCGTGGCGCAATGCACGAAACACCATCGGCAGATCGCCACCGGGCTGCTGGGCGGCGCGCAGGCCGGTAAAGGCCGTCAGCGCCGCGTCGCTCGCCGCATCGAGATGCGCCCGCAGATCAGTGAAATCGTCCGGCCATGCGTTGAGCTCTGCGCGCACCGCCTTGAGCGCCTGATCAGGCTCGCCCACCGCTTCCACGACGGCACCGAAAGTCGGCGGATGCAGATTGCGCGCAACGAATTGCAGCGCCTCGAGCGACTGCAGCAGGGGCGGCAGCAGAACAACGATATCGTCGACGACTATGTCGCTCATCGGAAGCTCCGGGCAAATCGTTTGGCTCCGTCAACCCAGGACCGAGCGAGAGGCCAGAGACCATACTGATACGACGGCAAAGCGGCCATCTCCGCGCCCGGCGAAAGATCTATCAGCCCCAGTTACAGATCATCCAAGTCACTCACATTCGGCAAGATCGCTGCGATGCAACATTGAAATACCATAGACTTCTCGATTTTGTATACATATACAAAATTCATGAGCATCAGCCCGATCGCCGCCAGGCCCTATCTGAGAGACGAGGTCTATACGGCCCTGAAAGTTCGACTGGGGGTGCGCGCGGCCGGCCTCACGGCCCCCTTGCGACTTCGCGAAGAGGAGCTTGCGGCAGAGCTCGGGGTCAGCCGGACGCCCGTACGTGAGGCCATGCGCAGGCTCGAGCAGGAAGGGCTGATCACGTTTCGCCCGCGCCGCGGCGCACGGCTGATGCCGACATCGCTGCCGGAATATCTCGAATGGCTGTCGATCCGAGAAATGCTGGAAGGTCTGGCAGCACGCGAAGTCGCCCTCAACGGTGCGAATGATGTCGCGTTCCGCCTGCGGGCCGTATTCGCCGATTTCGATGAGGCCGGCGCGCTGGCACGCCCCGCCGAATATGCCGCTGCCAACACCGCCTTTCATGCGCTGATGATCAAAGAGAGCGGCAACGCCCTGCTCGGCAAAACATGGGACTCATTCGGCCATCTGAAAATGGCGGGACTGCGCTTCATCGAGCGGCTCAATCGCGGCTCGCAATCGTTTCATGAGCACCACGACATCATCGACGCGATCGCACAGCGCGATCCCGACCGCGCGGAAATGCTCGCACGACGGCATGTCCGTTTGCTGCGCGACCAGGCAGCGGCGTCGCTGAAAGAATTTGACCTCCCCGAACAGAATGAGACCACACCATGATCTTCCTGACTTTTGCAGCCGCAGACGGATCGCATCTCGGCCTCGTGATCGATGACAATGTTCTCGATCTGACGAAGGCGTGGCCGGATGGCCAGGCCTCCGCGCCGCGCCAGGTCGGCGATCTCGCCGAAGCCGGCGAGGCGGGGCTCGCCATCGTGCGTGATCTCGCATCCACCGCGACTGCCGCGAACCTTGTTGCGCTGGCATCGCTGACGCTGATGGCGCCGATCCCGCGGCCGAAGAAGAACGTTTTCTGCGTCGGCCGCAATTACAAGGACCATATCGACGAAGGCATGCGCGCGCAGGGCAAGGCGCCCGCGCCGCTGCCAAGCGTGCCGGAATTCTTCACCAAGCCGCCGACCGCCGTGATCGCTTCAGGTGAAACCATTCCGCAGCATGCCAATGTCACCGAACAGCTCGATTACGAGGTCGAGCTCGCCGTCATCATCGGCAAGCCGGGCAGCAACATTTCCGCACAGAACGCCTTCGATCATGTGTTCGGCTATTCGATCATCAACGATATCACCGGCCGCGACATGCAACGCCGTTACGGCCAGTGGTTCAAAGGCAAGGGCCTCGATCGCTCCTGCCCATTCGGGCCGGTTGTGGTCCATGCGTCGGCGCTGCCGAATGTTGCCGACATCAGGATCTTCAGCACGGTCAATGGCGAGGTACGCCAGGACAGCCGCACCAGCCGCATGATCTTCGATATCCCGGCCATCATCGAACATCTGACGCGCGGTCTCACGCTGGAGCCCGGAGACGTGATCGCCACTGGAACTCCGTCAGGGGTCGGCTATGCGATGACACCACCGCGCTTCCTGCTCAAGGGGGATCGCGTCACGGCCGAGATCGAAGGCATCGGCATCCTGTCCAACAGCATCGTGGCCTGACACGGCACCGCACTCGCCAAAAACAAGGACAACAACATGAGTGATTCCCGGACATTTCGCGTACAGCGCGCGACGTCGGACTTTCGCTGGCCGAATGGCGCACGCATCGGCATCGTCTTCAATCTGGCCTATGAGGCCTGGTCGCCCGGCAAGGCACCGGGCATCGGGCCGATGGGCAACGTGTTGCAGCCCGGCTTTTTCGATACCAACGCACATTCCTGGGCAAGCTACGGCGCCGTGCGCGGCATCCAGCGCCTCACGCGCATCGCTGCCGCAAACGATGTGAAGACCAGCATCATGGTCAACGGCGTGCTCGCCGAAACCCACCCGACCGTGCTGAAGGAGCTTCATGCCGCTGGTCACGAGATCGTGGCGCATTCCTATGGCATGGATGTCATCCCGGTCTATTTCGACGAGGCCGGTGAGCGCGCCAATATCCGCCGCACCGGTGACCTCATCGCCGCCGTCACCGGCGAACGTCCGAAAGGATGGATCAGCCCACGTGGCACCGGAAGCCTGATTTCGCCAAAGCTGCTCGCTGAGGAAGGCTATGTCTGGTTCGGCGACTGCAATGACGACGACCTGCCCTCGATTATCACGCAGAAAGATGCGTCGGAACAACGCATCGTCGGCATTCCGCTGACGATGGACGTGAACGATCTGCCGCACAGCATCCGCTACGGCAATGCGCCGGCAACGCTGATCGACCAGTTCCGCGCCATCCTCGACAATGCAAACCAGGCCGACGCGGCACCGTTCATGCTCGATGTCACCGCGCATACCCATGTGTTCGGTCGGCCAGCAGGCGCGTGGGTTTACGACGCCATGATCAAGCTGGCGCGCAAGCGCGACGATGTCTGGATCGGCACGCGTATGGAGATTGCCGAATACGCGCTGGCGCAGGGCCAGTGGTTCAAGGACGAGGTGTTCTGAACCACACCCGTTGAGGAGGCGCAAAAGCCTCCCGAAAAAACATCGAGGAGGAATCTCATGACGCACTTCTTCAAGCGCGCATCCAGCGCGGTCGTGATCACCGCTGCGCTGCTGACGGCGATCGGTCCCGCCGTCGCCCAGCAGCCCTACCCGGCGCAGCCGGTGCGCCTGCTCGTCGCTTTCGCGCCGGGCGGCCCCGCCGATATCATCGCGCGCATTGTCGGACAGAAACTGAACGACCTGTGGCGCGAACCCGTCGTAATCGAGAATCGCGGTGGCGCCGGTGGCAATATCGCGGCTGCCGCGGCTGCAAGGGCCGAACCCAATGGCTATACCGTGCTGGTGACGACAAGCGCATTCGCCGTCAATCCGAGCCTGTCGGCAAAGGCCGGTTATTCGCCGGACGAATTCAAGACCGTGGTGGTCGCGGCGACCACGCCCAATCTGATCGTCGGCGCGCCTAGTCTCACAGCATCGACCCTGCGCGAGGTGATCGCCTCTGCCGCCAAGGAAAACTTCACCTATGGCACTGCCGGTGTCGGCACCACGCCGCATCTGTCGGCCGAAAAAATATTCAGGCTCAACGCCAAAGCCAACATTGTACATGCGCCGTTCACGGGTGCAGGTCCCGCGCTAAATGCGGTGATGGGCGGTCACACGCCTCTGGCCAGTGTCGCCTTGCCCGCGGCGATGGAGCTGGTGAAGGGCAAACAGGTCAAGGCACTGGCCGTGACAAGCCGCGAGCGCATGCCATCACTTCCGGATGTCCCGACCGCGCGCGAGCTCGGACTGAGTGACGACGAGGATGCGACCTGGGTGGCATTCCTGGTGCCGGCCAGGACGCCGCAGGCCGTCGTCGACAAGCTCAACGCCGACGTGAACAAGACGCTTACAGAAGCAAGTGTTCGCGAACAATTCGAGCGCATCGGCTTTGCCGCCGTTGGCGGTTCGGTGACCGACTCTCAGACCTATGTGCGCGGAGAGATCACCAAATGGGGCGATATCATCCGCAAGCTCGAGCTGAAGCAGGAATAGCGACCTAGGCGTAGCGCCCGACGCCCCTACGGATCCAGTTCCGTATCCCAGTAGAGATAGTCCAGCCAGCTGCCGTGCAGATAGTTCGGCGGAAACAGCCGGCCGTTGCGATGCAGCTGGTGCACCGTCGGCGCGAACGCCGTCTGGCGCGGGAACATGCGCGCCTGCTGCGTGGTCATGTTGCCCTTGCGCAGATTGCAAGGCGAACAGGCCGCAACAACGTTCTCCCAGGTGGTCTGGCCACCCTTGGAGCGTGGGATGATATGATCGAAGGTCAGGTCGTCATGCGAGCCGCAATACTGGCAGGAGAAGCGGTCGCGCAGGAAAACGTTGAACCGGGTGAAGGCCGGATGCGTCGTCGGCTTCACGAACGACTTCAGCGACACCACGCTGGGCAGCTGAAATTCGAACGAAGGACTCCGCACCGCGTGATCGTAGTGCTCTACGATATTCACACGGTCGAGAAACACTGCCTTGATCGCGTCTTGCCACGACCACAGCGACAGTGGGTAGTAACTCAGCGGCCGGAAGTCCGCATTGAGGACCAGAACCGGCCAACCGCCTTGCGAGACATGTGCGTTCAAGTAACGCTCCTGACCCCCACATATGGCTGCGAAGCAACCTGTCTCCACATACTACAGGCAGCGTGACAGGGTTGTGAAGGGCATAGGGCAGACCTTATCCCCTCACAAAAGCGCCGTGTTGGGACGCTTTTCTGGGAACTGCGGGTGGTCTGTCGCAGCGCCTGCCGCTAAACCCCGTGGCGCGCGCCCGGTTCGCGGCCGCAAATACCGGACGCTGCCCGATGCTCCCTTCCTCCCGCTATCTCGAGGCCCCGCAACGGCTGCGCGCCTTTGTCCGTGCGCATGAAACCAGCCTTGCGATTCTGGCAGCGCTGATCGGCGTGATCGGCGGTCTCGTGGTGGCCGCCATGAGCGCTGCGGTCAGCGTTCTTCACGCGGTGTTGTTCAATCTGGAATGGGGCCAGCGGCTCTCCAGCCAGTTCTGGATTGATCCGGTGCGCGCGATTCTGGTTCCCACCTTTGGCGGGCTGCTGCTGGGGGTCGCCTTCCTGTGGCTGTTGCGCTGGCGACCGGCCCGCGAGGTCGACCCTATCGAGGCCAACGCGCTCCATGGGGGACGGATGTCATTCCGCGGCAGCGTCATCGTCGCGCTGCAAACCGTGTGGTCCAGCGGTGTCGGCGCCTCAGTCGGCCTCGAGGCCGGCTACACCCAGCTCGCCAGCGGGCTCGGTGCCTCCATCGGGCGCGCCTTCCACCTGCGTCGCGGCGACCAGCGCGTGATGGTCGGCTGCGGTGCGGCAGCCGCGATTGCCGGCGCATTCGGTGCGCCGCTGGCCGGCGCGTTCTATGCCTTCGAACTGGTGATCGGCGGCTACACATCGGCGAGTCTGATGCCGGTCGGCGTTGCCGCAGTGACCGGCTACTTCGTAGCCCATGCCTTCGATCCACTATCGCTTGGCGTCGTTGCCGGCCGGTTCGGCGACGTGCTCGGTCATGATCTCGCAGTGGCGGCCTTGCTCGGCGTGTTCGCCGCGACCTTCGGCATCGGCATCATGCGCGTCGTCGCCTGGACCGAAGCGCTGCTCACCAAAATCAAATTGTGGCCGCCGCTGCGTCCGGCGCTGGGCGGGCTGCTGGTCGGATTGATGGCGCTGCTGACGCCGCAAGTCATGGCATCCGGACACGGCGCGCTGCATTTCGGCGGCATGACGGCCTATCCGGTCGCATTGGTGGCCTTCGTGATGGCGCTGAAAACGCTCGCCTCGATTGTTTCGCTCGGCACCGGTTTTCGTGGCGGTCTGTTTTTTGCCACGCTGTTTCTCGGCGCGCTCGGCGGCCATCTGTTCGCGGTCGGCTTCAATGCGACCGGCATCGGCTTCACCATCGATCCCGCCGTCTACACCATCATCGGCATGAGCGCGCTGTCCGCCTCGGTGATCGGCGGCCCGCTCACCATGTCGTTCATCGCGCTCGAATCCACCGGCAATCTCTGGCTCACCACCGCGGTGCTGGTGGCTGTCATCATCTCCACCCAAATGACGCGCGAGCTGTTCGGCTACTCCTTCGCCACATGGCGCCTGCACCTGCGCGGCGAGACCATCCGCAGCGCCGCGGACGTCGGCTGGATCCGCGATCTCACCGTCAGGCGGCTGCTGCGCCCGGACGTCCCGACCGTCGACTCCACCATGCCACTCGACGAATTCCGCGAGAAATTCCCGCTCGGCTCGAAGACCCAGGTCGTCGCCGTCGATCCCGAAGGCCGCTATGTCGGCCTCGCCATCGTCGCTGAAGCGCATTCGCCTGACGTGACGGCCTTTCGGCTCGACAGCCTGCTGCATTGTCGCGACGTCGTCCTGCATCCGGACATGAACATCCGCGACGCCATGGTGGTATTCGAGGGCGCCGAAGCGGAATCGCTGGCGGTGGTCGAGGCCGAAAGCCACCGCGTGCTCGGCACGCTCTCGGAAGCCCACGCGACACGGCGCTACGCCGAAGAGTCCGAGCAGCGCCGCCGCGAAGCCCTCGGCGAGATGTGATGGTCAGCCGTTAGCCGTCCGCGAGCGACAGCATATGCCCCTGATCGGGCGGCACCCGGCCGGCCAGTGTATCGCGATAGATATTCTCGACGGCGACAGGGCCACGGCTCTCGGCAATCTCGAGCGACTGTTCCAGCAGCGGCAGGAATCCCGACCACGCCGCGTTAAAGCGGGTATCAATGCCGCCCGGTCCCCATTCTTTGGCACGCTTGCGGATCTGGTCCGGCGCGAAGAACCATGAGGGCTTGGCACCGGGAAGCTCCTCATCTACCGCTGTATCCTGATGGGTGAGCCCGACGCGCCCGCTATAAACGAGTTTGTGCTTGAGGTGCCGATGCAGCCGGCCGCGCAGGTCGGCATTCCCGGCCATATCGACGAAGGCCACCGGCTGATCCGCGGGCAGCGTATCGATATGATCGTAGAGCACGACATCGTCGTAGCAGCCGAGCGACCGCACGAAATCGGCGTTGCCCGTTGATGTGAGTCCGATCACACGAACCGGCTTGCGCTTGCTGCGCAACAGATGCGCGAGACCGAAGGCTGTCTTGCTGGAGGCACTGGAGAGAATGACGGTGCGTGCACCGAAGAAGGCCTCCTCGGCGAGAAAATCATCGACCAGGAACGAGAGCATGAAGAGCGGCCGCAGCAGCGCCTGATAGTCGCCATTGCGCCCGGCAAAGGCCGGATCACCGGTCACCCGCGCATAGGCATTGTAGACCGGCGCCACGCCCTGCCGATGCGCCGCGCCGTCGCGCAGGCCGCGCTTGCTGACATCCGCGGCCTCGATCACCAGGTGCGAGGCCATCGGGAAATAGCCGAACAGCCGCTCGCCTTCGGCGATCTGCGGGTGCATCGAGGCGATCACCTTGCCGAAACCCCAGACCGGAATATTGCCGAAGCCGTCAGGCGCCTTGAACAACTGCCAGTATTTCATGACATCGCCTAGCATCGCATAAGTGATATTGTTGGCGGTGAAGGCGAAGCGTTCGACCTCAACCAGAAGGCAGTCGTCGGATAGTTCGTCGAGCCTCGGCAGCGACATCTGTCGAAGCGTCGTACTTTCAAAATCAGTCTTGGAAATATTGAATTGCGTATACGTGCTCATGTTCGAACTCCGCAGCGTTTTGCCGCTGCGATCATTCCTGCGCGCGATGTCTGTTTTGCGACAGCGCGGGTGTTTAAAACAACGTCCGTTTCAAACACTGTTCGACTACACCGTGGGAACCGTGCCGCCGTCGATCACGAATTCTGCACCAGTGATTGATGCAGCGCGCGGCGATGCCAGAAATGCCACGAGGTCCCCGACTTCGTGCGGCCTGGCCGGGCGTCCGAGCGGAATACCGCCGAGCGAATCCATCAGCATTCTCTGCGCGCCCTCGTAATCGGTGCTGTTCTCGTCGGCGATCGTCTGCACCAGCCCGACGGCGGCCTCGGTTTCCACCCAGCCCGGCGAGACGCGCACCACGCGGATGCCTTTCGGGCTAACTTCCTTTGATAGCGCCTTGCTGTAGTTTCCGAGTGCCGCTTTCGCTGCCGCGTAGGCCATCGTGGCATCGTGCAACGGCAGCACACGCTGGATCGAAGTGACATGAATGATCACGCCGGATTTCTGCTCCAGCATCGACGGCAACAGAGCGCGATCCAGTCGGACGGCAGCATAGAGATTCAGGTCCATTGCGCGCTGCCAAGCGGCGTCATCGAGCTTTGCGAAACCGCCCGCAGACGCGGACGACCCGCCAACGACGTGGACAATGATATCGATGCCGCCGAGGCGCTTCAGGACCGCGTCGGCGAGCGCCGTGCACCCGTCGGCGGTGGCAACGTCAGCAACGACGAAGCCTGCATGGTCCGGCATGCCGGCCGGCCTGTTGCGCGCTGTCGTGAGCACCACTGCACCCTGTGCCAGCAGACACGCGACGACGGCTGCACCAATACCTTTGGTCCCACCGGTCACGAGCGCCCGCTTGCCAGCGAGTTCGCCGCCCGCCTGATGATTTGTCATCGTCCAGTTCCTCATTTTCACATCCGCACAGCGCGGCGCATTGTCTGCGAGGGAAATGCGGATATGTTTGCCGAATGACAAGAACGCACGAGAAAGTGGGGGGCTTACCTCCAGGTAAGGAACCGTGGACTGCGACGACCGCATCGGACGGGATCGAGCAGTCGCTGAAGATGATCGGCGGACGCTGGAAGCTGGAAATCCTGTTTCGTCTGTTCGGCGGCCGAATTTTGCGCTTCTCCGAACTCGAACGCGCAATCCCTGCGGCCTCGCAGAAGATGCTCGCGCAGCAATTGCGGCAGCTCGAGGCCGACGGCATCGTTCGACGCGTCGTGCATGCACAGGTGCCGCCGAAGGTTGAATATGCGCTAACGGATTGGGGCGAGTCTCTTTGCCCTTCGCTCGACACACTGCTCACATGGTTCGTATGGAAGCCAGCGTCCGACGCCGCGGTATCTGCCATGGGGACATCCACCTCGCCTCCTGCCGAGGAATAGCCTGGCCCGCCCAGTCGATGCCGCGGCCCGCGACGTTTTCACTTCGCCGGTTTGCCGATCACGCCTTCGCGCTTCTTGATGGCGTGATAGTAAGCCCACCACAGATGCGCCGCCGCACCACGCAGCGGACGCCATGGTTCGGCCAGCGGCGCCATCTGTTTCACGGTCGGACGCTCCTTGAGACCGAGCCCGACCTTGATGGATTCCTGAATGGCGACATCGCCCGCCGGCCATGCGTCGCCATGGCCGAGACAAAACAGCAGATAGACGTCGGCCGTCCACGGACCGATGCCGTGCAACGCGACCAGCGTGTTATGCGCGGCGTCGGCGTCTTCCTCGGCGAGCACATCGAGATTCAACCGCTCCTCGACGAGTTCGCGCGCCAGCGCCTTCAACGTCTTGATCTTCGCCGCCGACAGGCCAAGCCGGCCCAGGCGATCGGTACGCGCCTTGCGGATGGCGTGATGATCGAATGGCGAGAAGGCGCCCGAGACGCGGCCCCAGATCGCTGAAGCCGACGCCACCGAGACCTGCTGCCCGCAGACGATCTGCGCAAGCCCTTCGAAGCCCGGCGCACGTTGCCGAAGTGCCGGCATCCCGGCCATGGCCAGGATCGGTTTCAGCCGCGGGTCGAGCTTCACCAGCTCCATAACGGCATCGTCGAGCACGGATTGATCGGTAAGATGAACGGTCATGATCCCCAAGGATCACCACGGCGTGACCGCAAGATCAATGCTGCCAATGAATGCGCTGCGGCAATAGCGCACCATGCAACCGGGAACCAAAGCCCCGGATATCGCGTTGTTTGGGTTCAATGGAGGCTACCGCTATGCGGACGTTTTTTGGAATGATCCTGGGTGCACTGATCCTGGGCATCGGCGTTTACATCTACGATTCGATGTCGACCTCGTCAGTGGCGAACGGCCAGACGGCGCAGGAGCGTCGGACGATCGTCAACTGGGATGTTGCTGCCAATGAGTGGGAAGCACTGAAGACGCGCACCAAGCAGGATTGGGCCAAGCTCACCTCGCAGGTGAAGTCGTAAGCACATCAGCAACGAGAAGACTGGTTACGCCGATCAAAGATGCCCTCGCCGATGAGCGGGGGCATTTTTCTGTCTTGAACGTGCCGACTTTTACTTCTTCGCAGCCGCGGCCTTACGCGCATCGGCGATCGCGAGAACAAACTGTTCTTTGGTGATCGGTCCGGGAATGCGGAACTTGCCGACAATGAAGGATGGCGTGCCGTTGAAGCCGAAAGCCGTCGCCTGCTCATCGATCTGCTTCAGCTTGGCAACGATCGCATCCTGATTTTTCTGCAGATCGGCGACGGCGCGATCGACATCGATACCGGCCTTGGCGAGCCGGTCACGCGCTATCGCTTCCGTCAGTTTGGTATCGAGGCTGATCAGGGCGTCCTGCGCCTCGATGAACTTGTTCTGGTATCTGGCAGCGAGCACGAGACGGGCCGCATAGACGGACACCGGCCCGAGGATCGGCCAATCCTTCGACACCAGGCGAACCTTGCCGTCTTCCTTCACCAGGGCGCGCAGGTCGGGGGCGATCTTGCGGCAATAGGGGCATTGGTAGTCGAAATATTCGACGATGGTGATGTCGCCCTTCGGGTTGCCGGCGGCCGGGATGTCCGGATCGCGGAGTACCGCGGCTTCGTTAAGGACGTCTTCGTCCTTGGCGGCACCAGATGCCGCGAGCACCTTGCCGGACGCGCCGAGCAGCATGGCGCCACCGAAAAGCCCGAGCGCAGCGCGGCGCGTCGTGGCGGTCTTCGAGGTCTCGCGGATTGCGGCGGTCATGATGTTCTCCGAAGACGCATCATGAGCCAGCGCTCAGGTGATGTAGATGTTGCGGGCCAACATATAGAGCGCCACGACGATAATGATAGACGCAAAAACGGTATTCAACGCGCCCCGCCGCAGCGACAGATGCCGCGCCAGGCTGGTTCCCAACAGTCCGCCGAGCAGACCACCCAGAATGAATACCAGCGCGAGCTTCCAGGAGATCAGCCCGGACCAGGCATAGCTCGATGCCGTGGTGAGACCGAATGCGGTGACCGCCACCAACGACGACGAGATCGCACTCATGATCGACATGCCCGTGGCCGCCATCAGCGCCGGCACGATCAGAAAGCCGCCACCGATTCCGAAGAAGCCAGACAGCGCGCCGGTGACAAGACCCAACGCAAGCAGCGAAGGCGTGTTCGACATGCTGATCTCAACCCGGTGCTCACCGACTTGGGCGCGCGTCTTCAGCATCAGCACGGCGATCACCAGCATCAGGACCGCGAACAGCGCCAGCAAATTCTGCCCGTCCACCTGCTTGCCGAGAATCGAGCCTCCGAGCGCACCGGCGATTCCTGCAGCAGCAAACACCAGCGCGCAGGACCAGTGCACATTGCCGCCACGCGCATGATTGCCGAGATTGACCGCCGCATTGGCCGCGACCGCAATGGCGCTGGTGCCGATCGCGACATGCGGCTCGGGCACGCCGACGACATAGACCATCAGCGGCACAGCGAGGATCGAGCCGCCGCCACCGACCAGGCCGAGCGAGAAGCCGACCAGTGCGCCCGAAGCCAGGCCGAGCGCCCCTTGCATCACAGTCATCATGAACGGCTGATTCTCATCTTCTCATCTTCTCATCTGAGCATGATCTTTCGAAAAAATCAGTGTCCACTTGTTCGGATCATGCACGCAACGGCGTGACCATAATGACCTTTCCGGCCCGGCTCCATGCAGCCGGCATCACAAATCCGCCTGCCGGGAAAACGCTGTCGTGACCATCAGCGCACCAGCAGGGTGACGGCAAGCGGAACCAGTAGAGAGGTCACCAGCGCATTCAGGCTCATGGCGATGCCAGCAAAGACGCCGGCCACGGCATCCACCTGAAAGGCCCGTGCGGTGCCGATCCCATGCGACGCCAATCCGACGGCAAAGCCACGGGCGCGATAGTCGCTGATGCACATGCGGTTCATCATCGGCGTGACGATGATCGCCCCCATGATGCCTGTGAGCACCACCGCCACCGCGGTCAGCGATGCGTCAGCGCCGAGCGACTCGCTGATGCCCATGGCGACGCCGGCAGTGACCGATTTCGGCGCCAGCGACAGCACCACGTTGTTCGGCAGGCCGAAGGCCTTTGCGAGCAACACGACCGAGAGGATCGCCGTGGCACAGCCGACCACCAGCGCGGCGAGCATCGGCACGATCGCTGCCGCCACGACCTTGCGATTCTCATAGAGTGGTACGGCCAGTGCCACGGTCGCCGGACCGAGCAGGAAGTGCACGAATTGCGCACCGCTGAAATAGGTTGTGTAGGACGTCCCGGTCAGCAGCAGGAACACGGCGATGATCCACATCGAGTGGAACACCGGATTGGCGAATGGATGCCGGCCGGTCGCCAGCGACAGGGCATCCGCCGTCGCATAGACCAGCAGCGTCACGGTCAGCCAGAGCAGCGGCTGCTGCGAGAGATAGACCCAGAGCGAGAACGGATTGGCGGTCATCACGCGCTTCGCCCGCGTGTCATGACCCGGCTGATAATGAGGAACGTCGCCACCGTCACCAGCAGCGTGATCACGACCGAGATCGCCAGAACGCCGACGATGGCCGTGCCATGCTCGGCCAGCAGATCGAGCTTCTGCACCACGCCGACACCGGCGGGAATGAACATCAGCGACAGATGCGCGAGCAGGCCCCTCGCGGCATTCTCCACGCCGCCGCCCTGCAGCGGCCCCTGCGCGAACAGCACGGCACGGTCACGCAGCAACAACAGGACGAGCAGCAACAGCATGCCGAGCACCGGGCCGGGCACCGGCCATGCAAAAGCGCGCACGGCAATCTCGCCGGCGAGTTGGCACAGCAGGATCAGGGAAAGACTGGCAATCATGGGGACTCCGCGGGTGACGGATCGTTATCGCCCGCGAAGCAAGTGATGTCGATCAACCCCAGCGCGCGGCTGATCCGATCAGGCGGCACCCTTCAGCTTCTTGGTGCATTCGCTGTAGTAGCCGCCGCCTTTTTCGATCCACTTCATGCCGCCATTGGCATTGGCGGCCTTGTTGGCATTGTACTGATCCACGCAGGTGTGCATCCGCGCCTTGCCAGCCGTCTCCTTGGCGTATTTCGGATCGACCGCCGACGGGAAGGTGGCAGGGCCTGCCGGAGCCGCGACTGTCGTCGCTGCCGGCTTGGGGGCTGCTGCAGGTTTCGGCGCAGCCGCAGGTTTGGCTTCGGCAGCCTTCGGCGCCGCGGTTGCAGCAGGCGCAGCGGCGGGCGTTGTCGCAGCGGCATCGGTCCCGCATTCGGCCTTGCGGAAGTCATTCCATTTCTGGCCGTTCAGCGTGCCGGCGGTCTTGGCCGCCTGATATTTTGCACTGCATTCAGTCGCGGTGAGTGCATGGGCCGGACTGAAGGCAAGTAAAGCAAAACTGGACACTGCAATTGCGCAGGCGAATTTGACAGGCATTGTCATGGCATTCTCTCCCTTTGCTACACAAAGTAAAAGTAGACGACGGCATCCTATCGCTACCGCTGCATGTGGCAACGACATCGCAGCTCCCCGCGAAAAATTATCGTGATCGCACCGTCAAATATATTTCAACTCATTCACCTGCCGTTCAGCCCGGCGCGCCCACGCTGATTTCCCGTTCAATTCGAGGTGCTGCCATGATCCGATTCGCTTCCAGCCTAGCTACCGCTGCCGTCGCCTCCTTCCTCCTGGTCGGCGCGGCCACCGCTCAGACACCTGCGCCGGCGGCCACCAAGACTGCGCCCGCCAAGGCGGCCCCCGCCGAGAAGATGGCGCCTGCGGACAAGACAGCCGAGAAACCCCGCACCGCAGCGTCACTCGAATGTTCGAAACAGGCCGATGCCAAGGGCCTGCATGGCACCGAGCGCCGTAAATTCCGTTCGGAATGCAAGAAGACCACGAAACCGAACTAAACTCTCGTCATCCGCCTGTCCCTCGCCCGGAAAGCGAGGGACAGGTAGACCACACTGCATTTGTCGACAGGTGCGGACTTTGCCATAAAGCGGGCTCCTTCAGCTTTCCGTGCAAATGGCCATCGCTCTTCCCAGCTCCCTGCAGATCCGCACCACCCTTGAGACCCTCGTCATCGGCACGACCGGCGGCGCGCTATTCTATTGGGCGGAATTGCCGGGCGGGCTGATCTCCGGCGCGATGATCGCGGTCGCCGCTTACGGCATCTTCGGTCGCCCGGTCGGCCTGCCGCAGCCGATGGCCCATGTCATCCTGATGACACTCGGCCTGTCGCTCGGCTCGATGGTGTCGCCGGAGATGGTGCACAATCTCAGCGCCTATCCGGTGACCATCGCACTGCTGGCGCTGGCCACGTTCTGCGCCACCTTCGGCAGCAGCATCTATCTGCAGCGCGTCCATGGCTGGGACCGCACCTCCGCGCTGCTGGCCGGCAGCCCCGGCGCGCTGTCGCAGATCATTATGCTGGCCACCGAGCGCAATGCCGACGTGCCAGGCATCGCCGTGGTGCAGATCTTTCGCGTCATCATCCTCACCGCCATGGTCCCCTTGCTGCTCGCCGCCACCGGCCTGATGGGCCACGGCCCGCTGCCATCGCGCGGACCGGAAGCCTCGCCGCTCGCACTCGCCGAACTCGCTGCCGCGGCCGTTGCCGTCGCGCTGTTCATGCGCTGGATCAAATTTCCGGCGAGCTGGATGTTCGGCGCGATGATGGCCTCGTCGGTCCTGCACGGCACCGGCTGGGTCCACGGCACGCTGCCGCAATGGGCCTATATCACGGCTCTCGTCGGCATCGGCAGCCTGATCGGCTCGCGCTTCGGCAAGATCTCGCCGCGCACTATTCTCAGCCACGTCTGGGCGGCGCTCGGCTCATTCGCGGTCGCCATCGCGATCTCGGCCGTGTTCGTGACGATCATCGCGCTGACCACGACTGTGAAACTGAGCGATGTCGTCGTCGCCTTCGCGCCCGGCGCCATGGACGCCATGCTCGCACTGGCGCTGACGCTGCATATCGATCCGGTGTTCGTCGGCGCGCATCATCTGTCGCGCTTCATCTATGTCTCGATCGTCACGCCCGGCATCGTGCATCTGTTCGGCAAGGCGCAGGACGATATCGACGATTGATCTTCAGTCTTCGCAGACACCGATCGAAACAATGGAATTGATCTAACAAATATGAGCGCCTTGCAGCGATTGCAGACATTTGCGTCGCAAGGTCTAGACGTATTCTACCGCGCATCGTAGTGCGCCACGAAACCAATCAAGTTAGACGCTCGATCAAGCTGGCGTGACCAGCATCATCGAGGCGTTGAAATGAAACTGAGAACAAGAAAATCGACGAAGCAGACTGCACTGCTTTGCACCGTCAGTGTGATGGCATTGGCGACGGATCTTCCGCGCGACGCATTCGCGCAGGCCAGCCTGCCGCCAGTCACGGTGGATGCTCCGCAGCCACAGCAGCGCGCACGCAGCACGACAGCAACGAGATCTCAGACATCGGCACGCGCAACACGGCGCACACGCGCGACGACGCCGCAGATTGCACCCGCGCAATCGGCCAATCAGCGCATCTATAGCGCCGACAACAACAGCTATGTCGCAGGTCAGGCCAGTTCGGCGTCGAAGACGAATACGCCGCTGATCGATACGCCGCGTTCGGTGAGCGTCATCGACCGCAAGGAACTCGATGATCGCGGCGTCACCAGCATTCCGGAGGCGGTTCGTTACACAGCCGGCGTCACCACCGGCGGCTTCGGCTACGATCCGCGTTTCGATCAGATCTATGTCCGCGGCTTCTCGACGACGACGCTCGGCGACTTCCGCGACGGACTGAAGCAGTTCCCCTCCGGCTTCACTACATTCCGGACCGAACCCTATCAGCTTAATAGCGTCGAGGTGATCAAGGGCCCGGCCGCCGTGCTCTATGGACAGTCCGTCCCCGGCGGCCTCGTCGATCGCCGATCGAAATTCCCGGTCGAGAATCAGGTCAACGAGATTTCACTGGAAGGCGGCACCTATGGCCGCATGCAAACGGCGTTCGACATCGGCGGTGCCAGTTCCGACAAGTCGCTGCTGTACCGCCTGGTGGGCCTCGGCCGCGCCGGCGAGACCAATTACGATATCGCCGACGAGCGGCTGATGCTGGCGCCATCGATCACCTGGCGACCGAGCATCGACACCACGCTGACGGCCTATGCCATCCTGCAGAAGGACGAAACTGACGCCAGCGTCGCCATGCTCAATCGCGACGGCCAGCTGGTAAACGTCAATGGCGCGACCATCAAGCTGCGATCGAGCGATCCGAAATACGACTATCTGCGGCAGCAGCAGGCGCAGGTTGGCTACAAGCTCGAGCACCGCTTCGACGACGTCTTCACGTTCCGCCAGCACACGCGGTTCGGCGTGCTGCATGCGGAATCGCGCTATGTCAGCGGCAGCTTCGCGACGCCAACATCGACCGTCTATGACCGCGGTGCCGTAGCCGTCGGCGACGACCAGACAAGCTGGCAAACCGACAATGCGCTGCAGGCCGACTTCGCCACCGGCCCGGTCGTCCACCGCACACTGTTCGGCGTGAATTACGATCACAATACCTGGGACTTCAAGCTCGGCCTGGGCGCGGTGAATCCCGGCTATGCGCTCAACATCCTCAATCCCGTCTACGGCATTGCCGGCCCAACGCCGGGCTATACGTCCGGTTCGCGTTCGACGCAGGAGCAGGTCGGCGTCTATCTGCAGGACCAGATGCGACTCGGCAACTGGCACCTGTCGGTCAGCGGCCGTCAGGACTGGACCGATCGCACGCAAATCAATTCCTATACGGGCGCCGTCACAGGCGCGCGCAACGACAACGCGTTCTCCTACAGCGCCGGCCTGCTCTATCACTTCGAGAACGGCATCGCGCCCTATGTGAGCTATGCGACCTCATTCCAGCCGGAGACCTCACTCGGCCTCGACGGCATCGTGCTGGCGCCATCCGAAGGCGAACAAATCGAAGGCGGCGTGAAGTATCAGCCACGGCCCGACGTGCTGCTCACGGCGTCGATCTACGACCTCAAGGAGAAGAACGCCGCCAAGCTCGCCGGCTATGTCAACGGCATCGCCTATTACGCCTCGGTCGGCGAGATCCGCGTGCAGGGCTTCGAATTCGAGGCACGCGCACGACTCACGCCGGAACTCGAAACGGTGACGGCCTACACTTATTCCGACGCGGAGATCACCAGGAGCTCGATCGCGTCGGAACTCGGCAAGACCCCTGCGGTGACGCCGAAGCACACCGCATCGAGCTGGATGAACTACACCTTCCTGAACGGTTCGCCTGAAGGCCTCGGTCTTGGTGCCGGTGTCCGTTACATCGACACGACCTGGACGTCGAACGACAACACCTCACGCAACAACGGCTATACGCTGTTCGATCTGGCCGCGCGTTACGATTTCGCCAAGCTTGGACCGAAGTTTGCGGGCTATCAGGCCTCGATCAACGCCAACAACGTCGCCGACGAGCAGGTCGCGGTCTGCAATTCCGGCTACTGCTATTTGAGCCAGGGACGCACGGTGATCGGCACGCTGCGCTATCGCTGGTAGCGGTGCCTCAGCGGGCAGGACCGGCGGCGGATCAGTGCCGTGCGGTCTTGCCCGCGCCCCACAGTGCGATCGCCGCCATCGCCAGCGAGATCAGCACATTGTAGCCGGCCAGCGACAGGCCAAGGAAACGCCACTGCACCTCGTCGCAGCGAATCACCTTCACGGTGTCGAGGCGCTCCAGCAGGCTGCCGGCCTTGCCGAGATCGACCACCGGACCCGAACAGTCCGTCGGACCCTGCCAGAATGTCCATTCGACCCCGGCGTGATAGGTGCCAAGCACCGCATTGGCGAGCGCCGCCAGCGCCAGCACAACGAGGCCGGTCACAACCAGGCGGCGCGGCGCGTCCCTGGCGGCAGCAATCGCCACCAGCACCGCCAGCGGAATCGCGAGATAATAGGCATAGCGCTGTTCGAGGCAGAGCGGGCACGGCCGGATATCCAGCACCAGCTGGAAGAACCAGGCCCCCGCCAGCGTCGCCAATGCAATCAGACCGACCGCCAATGCAGCGACCAGCGCCGGGTTCGACGACGCAGGGGTGGAGGTGTGTGCGGTCTGGGCAGTCACGGTGCTCTCCGGAGTGGCTGCTGCGTCCTATCCCGGGCTCACCAGCCTGTCGAGGCAGCCCCGATCACACTGGAGTGTGCGCGGCGGCCAATCTGGCCAAACCGCAGGTTGACCCGCCGCCCGCGCCCGCTATATTCCGCCCGCTTCGCGCCCCCGGTCTCCGGCCGGCGTCCGAAGGCCCCTGTGGCGGAATTGGTAGACGCGCTCGACTCAAAATCGAGTTCCGCAAGGAGTGCTGGTTCGATTCCGGCCAGGGGCACCAACAGGTCATCAGCAATAATCCATTGACGACGGGCTATATTTCCGAAAAGCGCGTTACCCGCAAATGACGAGTGGATGATTTGTCCTCACGCCGGCAGGGGCGCGGGCTCCGCTTTCGCCACCGGCATCGGCCTGAATGTCATTGCAATCAGGAAAGCGCCGAGCCCCATGATCCAGGAGCCGATATAGAGCCAAGCGTAGCTGGCGAACGCGTCGTAGATCAAACCTCCGGCGAGAGGTCCCGTCGCCATGCCAAGGCTGCCGGCCATGGCCGTTCCGCCGATCACCGTGCCCATCATCCGCAGCGGAAAGTTTTCGCGTGCGAGAACGGCGTAGAGCGGCATGGTGCCGGCGTAGATGAAGCCAAAGACCGCCGCCACGGTGTAGAACCCGCCGAGCTCACGCACGAAGACAAAGCCGAGCGCCCCGAACGCCTGGGCGAGCAAGCCAAGGACCAGCACACGCTTGGCGCCAAAACGGTCGCCGAACAGGCCGAAGGCGATACGGCCGCCCATCCCTGCCAGACCCTCGACGCTATAAATCGTGACCGCAGCGACAAGCGGTATGCCGCAGCTGATCGCGTAGCTCACAGTATGGATGATCGGCCCAGAATGCGTGGCGCAGCAGAAGAAATTCGTCAGCAGCAGGATGATGAACTGTGGCGAGCGTAGCGCCTGCGCGCGCGACATCTCTGCTTGCACCGGCTCGGCGGATGGAGCGGAAGGCGCGCCCTCCAGCGCCGGCGCGCGGCGCACCAGCAGCGAGACTGGAATCATGATCGCGGCCACGACGAGGGCCACGATCTGCATCGAGGTGCGCCAATCGTGGTTCGAAACGAGCCAGGCCGCCAGCGGCGACATGGTCATGGGCGCCATGCCCATCCCCGCCGAAACCAGCGACACGGCCAGGCTGCGATGCGTATCGAACCAGCCGGTGACCGTCGCCATCATCGGCGCAAAGATCGCAGCGGTGGCGCCGCCGACCATCAGCCCGAAGACAAATTGAAATGCGACCAGAGATGTCGCGAGGCTCGCCAGCACCAGGCTTGACGCGAGCACGACCGACCCGGTCAACACCACTGGGAGTGGCCCCAATCGGTCGGACAAGGTACCCCAGATCATGCTGGTGACAGCCATCGCGAGGAAGCCAATTGTCATGGCGCTGGATATACCGGTGACCGACCAGCCGGTGTCCCGCGCGATCGGCTGCAGGAACACCGGCAACGAAAACATGCCGCCGATCGCGACGCAGCCCAGAAGGCCGCCCGCGGCGACGATTACCCAGCGATAGTGAGAATCGGTCATTCCTGGTCTCCACTTCAGCGCTCTCTGAGTGGAAGACGCACGAGACGGGTCCGAGCCGACAGGCCGACGGCCGTCGCAGCTCACGTTTTTGCGAGCGCGTACAGTTGTCCGTTGCCGCGATGACAGTGATCTTGCGGGCCAGCGGACCCCTTCGGTTGATCGCTGACGAGAACATCTCTTGTCGATCGGCGGTTTATTAAGTCTAACAGGCTCAGACTGCCCCGAGGCGTCACTGGGGCTTCAAGCGTGCGAGATCGAAATGCCCCGCCTGAGTAGACGAGCCATCCTGATGGGAGGCGCGGCATCGATGATGCTGCGCTCCGAACCATTGGCGGCCCTGCCTCTTCCAGGCCCGTCCGACACTTTCAACGACAGTGTCGGCATCAACGTGCATATCAGCAGCGAGCCCTATGCGAGTCATTTCGACCGTTTTCACGATCTGCTTGCGGCATCAGGCATTCGCCATCTGCGCGACGAGTTGCGGCCGAACAACGATCTCGATCGCTGGCGCGCGCTGAACAAGCGCGCGAACGTCCTGTTCAATGTTGTGGTGTCGCCGGCGACCAACACCGTGCCGGAGATGATGAGCTATCTCGCCGCACTGGGCATCGAGCGCGTCTCGGCGATAGAGGGCCAGAACGAGGGCAACAGCGACTGGTTTCTGTCGCTGCCGCTGGCGAAGCCGGACTGGAGCAATGTCGTCGTGAACTATCAGCGCGAGGTGCACGCTGCGCTGCGCGCGCGATATGCGGCGGCGGAGTTGCCGCTGCTGTCGCCCAGCGTCATCAACTGGAAGCCCGCCGACGTGGCGCTGCTGCGCCCGGCCGCGCAGTTCAGCGATGCCGTCGCGATCCATTCCTATGTACAAAAGGCGCAAGAGCCGGAAACAACCAACGACTACGCCGCCGTGTCCTGGTATCTGCACCATATGCGCGACGCGTTCAAACCCGGCGCGCCCGCGCTGGCAACCGAATGCGGCTACTGCAATGTCGTGAAGCCCGGCACGTCCGGCGTTTCGGAGACAGCGGCGGCACTCTATCTGCCGCGGCTACTGCTCAACAACTTCCGCCTCGGCATTCTCCGGACATTTCTCTACGAATTTTTCGATGGCGGTACCGATCCCAACGACGGAGAACATCATTGGGGCCTCGTCCGCAATGACGGCTCGCCGAAGCCTGGCTACCATGCGATCCGGAATCTCTTGTCCACACTGAAAGGCGCACGCCGCGCCAAAAACGATCCGGCGCTACGCGTGGCATCCACGGCACCGGACCTGCGGCACATCGCGTTTCAGGATGCGCAGGGACAACCGCTGCTTGCGGTATGGCGCGCGGTGCGCTGCTGGAATGTGGAGAAGGCTGAAGACATCCCGGTGCCCACGGAGCCGATCGACATCGCCGTCGATGGCCCTGCCGCTTCGCTCTCCTTCAACCGTCCGAATGACGATGCCGAGTGGCGCCGCGTGCCGGTGACCGACGGGCACGCGACGATCCCGCTGGACGGGCGCGTGGCGATCGTCCGGCGTTCCAGCTGATCTGGTATGACCTGCTGTGGCTTGAACCGCCCCGCCGCGCTTTGTATCCTGAAACTGCGTACGAACTGACGGTGAGCAGCAAAGTCTTTCAGACAAGGTCTTTTAGACTCTGCGGTCCGGCCAAGCATGCGACAGCTTCGCCTTCTGCTCCAAAATATAACGGATTCTGCCCCATATGGACTATGCGCCTTCCGCTCCGGCTCTTGCGGCCGAGACGCACGCTTTTCAGGTTCTGCTCGAAGATGGCGCCACAGCCAGCATACGCGTTTATGGAAAAGGTCCACGGATCATCTGCAGCCATGGCAATGGCCTCGCCATCGATGCTTTTCAAAGCTTCTGGCGCCTCTTCACGGATGACTATGAGACCGTGGTGTTCGACTTCCGTCATCACGGCCGGAGCAGTCCGTATCGCCAGCCCATCCCGCATGTCTGGCCGCAGCTCATCCGCGACTATGAGGCGATCATGCAAGGGATCACCCGCGAACTCGGCGCGGCGCCGAGCCTCGGCGCATTTCATTCGATGAGCGCCCTGACGACCCTGCTGCATGCCGCCGAATATCAGACGCCGTGGATCGGCATCGTTGGCTTCGAGCCACCGGCAACGCCGCCAGCAAGCTATCCGGAGTTCCAGAGTTTCCGCACGGAAAATGACAGGCTCGCCGGACGCGCCGCGCAGCGTCGCACCACCTTTCCGAACGTGCAGGAGCTGTTCGAGTCCTATCGCCGTAGCTCGGCATTTGCGGGTGTCGACGATGCCGGGCTGCAAGCACTCGCCGCATCCACGCTGCGCTGGAACGACGACAGGCAGCTCTATGAACTCGCCTGCGCCAGGGAATTCGAGGCCAGCATCTTCACCATGCAGGATCTCCCGAGCGCCTGGGAGCGGATGTGCAGTGTCAGGCTGCCGGTGCAGCTCGTCGCCGGTGAACCAAAGACGAGAACTAGCCCGTTCGTCGACATGGAGCGTGCCTTCGCGCGCGATGGCGGCTTTACCTTCACCACCGTGCCTGACGCCTCGCATTTCATGCAGATGGAAAAGCCGGCCGAATGCGCCGCAATCGTCCGCGCCTTCCACGCGGGCCTGACCTGACCGCTCGGGAGTAACGCCGGGCTGCCATGCCGGACGCGCAACCGGCTGGCAATCCGCCCCAGCCATGCCCACATGGCAAGGGCAATGGGAGCCCCGTCATGACCGCACTTTCGATCCTCGACCTCGTCCGCGTTACCCAGGACACCGATGCGCGCGGCGCGCTCGACAATTCCCGGGATCTCGCAGGCCACGCCGAGAAATGGGGCTACCAGCGCTTCTGGGTCGCCGAACATCACAACATGATCGGCATCGCCAGCGCCGCGACATCGGTGGTGATCGGCCATATCGCAGCGGGGACCAAAACCATTCGCGTCGGTGCCGGCGGCATCATGCTGCCGAACCATGCACCGATCGTCATCGCCGAACAGTTCGGCACGCTGGCCCGGCTGTTTCCCGGCCGCATCGATCTCGGCCTCGGCCGCGCACCCGGCACCGACCAGATGACCATGCGGGCGCTGCGCCGCTCGCTGCAGAATTCAGACAATTTCCCGCAGGACATCCAGGAGCTGCAGGCCTATTTCGCTCCGGCCGGCCCGAACCAGCGCCTGCAGGCGGTGCCTGCCGCGGGCACCGACGTGCCGCTATGGATCCTCGGCTCCTCGACCTATGGCGCGCAGCTCGCCGCGGCGCTCGGCCTGCCCTACGCCTTCGCCTCGCATTTCGCGCCCGACCAGTTGCTGCAGGCCCTGCAGATCTATCACCAGCACTTCGAAGCCTCCGAACAGTCGACGAAGCCGCATGCGATGGTCGGCGTCAACATCATCGCCGCCGACACCGATGCCGAGGCCAAGCGGTTGTGGACCACGCAGCAGATGTCGTTCACCAACATGTTCCGCGGCACCCGCGGGCTAAGCGCGCCGCCGATCGAGGATATCGAGACCTACTGGGCGCCGGCCGAGAAGATGCAGGCCATGGGCATGCTGCGGCGTTCGATCATCGGCTCGAAGGAGACGGTTCGCGCCGGCATCGCCGCGCTGGTCGAGGAGACCGGCGCGGATGAGTTGATGATCGTCTCGGACGTCTACGACCACGCCACGCGGCTCAAGTCCTATGAGATGATCGCCGAGGCGGCTGCGGGTCTCAACAAGACACCGAAAGCCGTAGCTGCTGAATAGCCAAAAACTCGTCATTCCGGGGCGCGTGCGCATCTTCGCGCGCGCGAACCTGGAATCTCAGAATGTTGAACATGACGGGATTCCGGGTCTTTGCCGCCGCCGGCAAGCCGGCTCTAGCAAATCCCGGAATGACGAGAAACTCTAGAAATTGATGGTGGTGCGGACGCCGAACACCGCGGCGTCCTTGATGCGCTTTGTCTGCGTGGCATCGTTGGGATCGACGGCGCCGCCGGCGGGATGCATCACATATTGAAACACCGGCTGCACCGCGACACCCGGCGCGACCGCAGCGAGATAGGTTACTTCCAGCACGGCTTCGAAATCGCGGATGGGCGATTGAATTCCGGTGAAAAGCTGCACATCACGATCAAGCCCGCGTGCGCCATCCGAAATGCGCGCATAGGTCATGGCGATGCCGAACCTGTCATCCGGCCGCTCGGCGGAGAAGCCTGATACCTGGATGCCGCCATCGAGATAGAAGCTGATCAGATTGCGATCCGACGGGCTGATCGACGTGCGTGCAAAGAAGCCGATGCCCTTGTCCGGGCCGAGAGCGCTGAAGGCGAGTCGCTGCTCATAGACCGCAAAAATTCCGCGATTGCCGCGTCGCATCAGCGGCTCGCCGGTGCCGGCCGGATCGGCCTGCGACAGGCCCTGTGCAGTCCAGCGCTCGTCATCGAATTCAGCGAGATGCACCCAGCCGCCGCCGGTGATTGACCCCGGCAGCTCAGACGGCCCGAGCTTGTAGCTGTATTTCAGCTGCCCGATGATCCACGGCGGATCGTTGACGCGAAATGCGAGACCATGCGCGTTGGCAATTTGCGGATCATTCGGGCCGGGCGCAGCCGCACTACCATTGAACACCGCCAGATAGGCCGTGAACGCATCCGACAGACTGGCCTTGAAACGAACGCCCGGCACGGCGAGTGGCGGCGAGGGTCCGCCCGCCGGCAGGATCACGCCGGTAATGCCGGGCCAGCCCAGCGCCGAATTGACGAAGATATCGTCATACTTGCTGTCGATGAATTCGATATCGGATGGCTGCTGACCGACCTTCACCAGCAGTCTGCCGCCGAACAGCGCCTGTTCGATCCAGAATTCATAGAGCCGCGTCGCCGGCAGCGCTTCGATGCCGCTCACCAGCATCAGATTGCCGATATAGTCGCGCGACAGGCCAGGTCCGTGGATCTGATAGACATTGGCGTGAAAGGTCGCGCCGCTCCAGCCCACCGCCTTGTCGAGATCGACATCCACGCCAAAATCGAACCGTCCCTCATAGACCGCGCCGCGCCGGATGCCGCCGGACGCATTGCCGAGCGCCTCGCCGATGTAAGTGGCTGACAGCGCCACACCCCATTCGGCGAGCCGGTCATTGATCGGCTTCAGGCCATTATCGCGCCAATCGCCGGCATGCGCCGATGACAGCGAGATCGTGCCACAGGCGACAAGGCCGGCGACCGCCGTCATCGCACGGACCATCCAGCACGAAAACACACCAACCATGATAGCTACCTGATGATCTTGAGGCGCTTCATCACGGCATAGGCCGATGCTGACGAAATCAATATCAGTGCGCCCGCCCAGAGAAATCCGGTTTCAACATCGGTCAGCGGCAGTCCCTTGGTGTTCATACCGAAGATGCCGGTGACCAGCGTCGGCGGCAGCAGAAGCGCGGTAAGCACTGAAAGAACGCGAAGGCTTTCATTGCCGCGTTCCTCGATCTGCAGATGCAGCTCTTCCTGCAGCAGCCGGCTGCGCTCGCGCATCTCGACGACGTTGTGATCCAGCCCGTCGAGCCGCTGCGCCAGCTTGCCGGCACGCAGTTGCAGAGACGCTTTCAACTCACGCTGACCTTTGGCCTCAAGCCGCTGAAACACGATGCGCAGCCCGGACAGCTGCCGATGCAGCCGCACGCAGGTCCGGCGCAGACGGCCGAGCTTCTGCAACATGTCACGGGAGTCGCCGGAGACCACCTGCTCCTCGATCTCGTCGAGCGATATCGCCAAACTGTCGGCGACGCCGTCCATGGTGTCGGCAACATTCTCCACGATCGTCTCAAGCAGCGCGGCCATGCTGTCGACCCGCTGGCCCTGCTCAAGCGAACGGCGCGTCGCATCGACGGCACACAGCGCGTGATGCCGGCCGCTGATCAGCAAGCGCTCGGTCATCACGAAGCGCAGATAACCAGTGTCTTCGGTCGCCTCGTCGATATCGCGCAACAGGTCCGAAATCACGCCATAGATACTGTCATCGGTGGCATGGAGTTGCTGATATGTGTCCTTGGACAGCAACAAGGCACGGGCCTGCTCCGGCGCATGCAATGGGATCTGCGCTAGCCATTGCAGCGCGCGCGCGTCAGTCAGGTTGAAATGCAGCCAGAGCAGCCCGCCGTGGACGAGATCGATGCCGGCATCGACCGGCAATGGCTCCGGCTTGCCGTCGGAATGGATGCGGAAGGCCCAGACCAGACCCGGGATCGGATCGGTCAAGCCAAGTGTGGACGGCACCTCCGCGGTTGTGACCGGCACTTCAAATTGCATCGGACACCCACCGTTTTTCACGCCACGCAATACGCATGCGCCACCAAAAAATAAAATATCTGCCTGCGGCTCTCCGACTGTGTCAGTCCGCCGCAGGCACTTAATGACACCCTTGTTACAGGGATATGTCAGTCACCGTTATTCGGCGGCTTCAGCGAGTGCGGCGCTCTGCTTGTTGTAGTCATGGACGACGCGGCCATAGGGCAATGTCAGATCGGCCAGGAAATGATGCGCACCGATCACGCGGCGCACCGGAAAGTCGGCGACCGGCGCGTTGACATGCGGGATCAGATGCAGACGGCCCGGGCCGAACCATGAGCCCTTCACCGTGATATCAGTCAGGTTGATCGCCACCAGCTGACAGACTTCCGCGCTGCCATCGACGCCGGGGATCAGCTTCAGATTGATCTGGGTCTTGGAGAGCGTGGCGTGCGTCGCTTCGCCATTGCCGGCCATGGCGCCGTGCTTGTAGGCCATCGTGCCCATGGCAACCTGCTGCCCGGCATATTCCAGCGTACCGGTCAGCGTGTCCTTGACCACTTCGAGTTTCGGATGGGCGTATTTCTTCGGGAAGCCCCAGATCTCGCGCCCGGCAGCGATCGGCGGATCATCGTCCAGATACATCTGCGAGACGAAGTTGACGTCCTCGCCCTTGAAGCGTGCGGGGATCACGAGGCCGGTCTCGGTGTAGCTGCCGAAGCCTGAACTATCCGGCATCTTGATCCACTCATAATGCACGATCGGCTGTTCGATCGGCTCCAGTGGCTCGGGAAGACCCATCCGGATCAGGTCCGGATCGGTCTCATAGGTGATGACGAGGAATTCGCGATTGATGAAGCGATAGGGACCGGCGGGATAGCTCGGGCCGGCCATCGGCATCGACGGCAAACGGAGGATGTCTTCCTGGCGCATCGGAAACTCCTTGTTGGAAATCGCTGGGTTAAATTCAGTGTGCAGTCCAGCCACCATCGACCGGCAGCGTGATGCCGGTGATCGAACGGGCGTGGTCGGTACAGAGGAAATTGACGACCGAGGATAGTTCTTCGACGGTCACGAAACGTTTGGTGGGCTGGGCGGCGAGCAGCACGTCCGAGATCACCTGCTGCTCAGTGATGCCGCGCGCCTTGGCCTGCTCCGGGATCTGCTTCTCCACCAGCGGTGTCATCACATAGCCCGGGCATACCGCATTCACGGTGATGCCGTGTTCGGCGACTTCCAGCGCCGCCGTCTTGGTCAGCCCGGCAATGCCATGCTTGGCCGCGACATAGGCCGACTTGAACGGCGAGGCCACCAGCGCATGGGCCGAGGCGATGTTGACAATACGGCCCCAGGACTTCGCCTTCATGTGGGGAATAGCGAGACGTGTGGTGTGAAACGCACTCGACAGGTTGATCGCCACGATCGCATCCCACTTCTCCACCGGGAATTCCTCGAGCGGCGCGACATATTGAATGCCGGCATTGTTGACCAGGATATCGACGCCGCCGAATTCCTGCTCGGCCTGCGCCATCATCGCCGCGATGTCATTGCCGTCGGCCATGTTGGCGCCGCTATAGAGCACCCGGACCTGATGGCTGTCGGCGATCTCGCTGCGGATCGCCTCGATCTCATTGGCGTCGCCGAAGCCGTTGAGCACGATATTGACGCCGCTGGCCGCAAGGCCGCGCGCGATGCCAAGGCCGATGCCGCTGGTCGAGCCGGTGATGATGGCGGACTTTCCAGACAGCATGGGCGCAACCCTTCGTAAGCAAACGTTAATATCTGCTTCTTTGCTAGCGATCCTGTTTGACGGCGGTATGAGGAATTTCCTTCAGCCGCGTGACGCGCTTCATGGACTGACGCGCATTCATCGAATTTGCTATTTGTCACAACGCCGTCACTGCTCATCTGAATTCTGCCGCCAACTTCATGTGATCGTTGAGGAGAACACCCAGATGGATGCGCGGACACCCGATTCAGACATGACGGCCGAGACCGGCTGGCGCCCCGACCGCTGCGATCGCGTAGCACTGGTGCTGCAGGGCGGCGGCGCCCTCGGCGCCTATCAGGCCGGCGTGTATCAGGCGCTACATGAGCAAGGCATGGAGCCGGACTGGGTGTGCGGCGTATCGATCGGCGCTATCAATTCGGCGATCATCGCCGGCAATCCACCGGAAGACCGGCTGGAGAAGCTGCAGATCTTCTGGGACCGCATCACCGCCCGCAAGGTCTGGCACTATACACCGGACGGCGACGTCTATCGCAAGGCCCGCAATCTCGCGAGCTCGTTCATGACCACGACCCTCGGCCAGCCCGGCTTCTTCAAGCCGCACGAGGTCAATCCGTGGTTCAGCCCGGCCGGTGCGAAGACGGCGACAAGCTATTACGACACCTCGCCGCTGCGCGACACCCTGCTCGAACTGGTCGACTTCGATCTCATCAACTCGCGCAAGACCCATTTCGCAGTCGGCGCGGTCAACGTCATCACCGGCAACTTCCTGTATTTCGACAACAAGAAGGAAGTCATCGCGCCGGAGCACGTGATGGCATCAGGCGCACTGCCGCCAGCTTTGCCGATGGTGAAGATCGGCACCGATCATTTCTGGGACGGCGGCATCGTCTCCAACACGCCGCTGCAGCACCTGCTCGACCAGGAAGACAGGATGAACTCGCTTGTCTTCCAGGTCGACCTGTTCAGTGCCCGCGGCGTGCTGCCGCGCGATATCCAGGAGGTTCTGGCCCGGCACAAGGACATCGTCTATTCGTCCCGCACCCGCCACAACACCGACATCTACCGGCGCATGAACAATCTGAAGTCGGAGCTCTACAAGGTCTTGCAGCGCATTCCCGACGATCAGCTCAGCGATGAGGAACGCGCGCGGCGCGACAGCCTGTCGGATCTGCCGGAGATCACCATCCTGCAGATGATCTATCAGCAGAAGGCCTATGAGGGCGATTCCAAGGACCACGAGTTCTCGGCCACCTCGATGCGCGAGCACTGGCAGAGCGGCCTCGACGATACCCGCCGCACATTGAAGCGCCGCGACTGGCTGGCGCTGCCGGAGCAAGGCAAGGGCATCGTGGTGCACGACGTGCATCGCGAGAGCAGTTCGTAGAGGCAGCAGCGCTTCTCACAAAAGCTCAGCGCCGGCCCCTCCCCGTCATTGCGAGGAGCTCTTGCGACGAAGCAATCCAATCCTCGCTTTTTGCTTCTGGATTGCTTCGCTGCGCTCGCAATGACGGCGAAGGGTACTTACCCCACAAGAAAAAGCCCGCGCATTAACGGCGCGGGCCTCTCTTTCGACCGTGCAAAAAAGCGAGGCCGCTACGCTTCCACAGCGGCCTCGTCTGTTCTCAGAACAACTGGCTGAACAGCACGTAGAGCGAGGCCGAGAGCATGATGGCGCAGGGCAGCGTCAGCACCCAGGCCATCAGCAGGTTGCGGATGGTGGCCATCTGCAGGCCCGAACCGTTCGCCGCCATGGTGCCGGCGACGCCGGACGACAGCACGTGGGTGGTCGAGACCGGCAGACCGAACACGTCGGCCGCGCCGATGGTGGCCGCAGCCACGAGTTCGGCCGAAGCGCCCTGTGCATAGGTCAGATGCGTCTTGCCGATCTTCTCACCGACGGTGACGACGATGCGCTTCCAGCCCACCATGGTGCCCAAACCGAGCGCGATCGCCACGGCGATCTTCACCCAATCCGGGATGAACTTGGTCGCGGCATCGAGCGAGCCTTTATAGGCATTGAGCGTCGCCACATCTTCCTTGTTGAGGTCGTTTTCCTTGTCCTTCATCAGGAAGCGGATGGCTTCCGATGCGAGATACATGTCGTTACGGGTGTTGCCGACAGATTCCGCGGGCACCTTGTCGAGCGTGCCGTAGCTGCGAACCTGATCGCCGACCTGCTGCACGAGAACGGCGAGCGACGGATAGGTGCCTTCGCTGATCTTGCGCTGCGAGACATAGGTGGTCACCGCCGGACGGGGATCGCCGATGATGCTGTGACCGGCACCCTTGGCTGCGATCACCTTGGCGGCCGCGATGGAGTTGACCTGGAACTGGGCGACACGGGATTCCGGCAATGCGCGGTTGAGCGCATAGGCGGTCGGCACGGTGCCGATCAGCACCAGCATGATCAGGCCCATACCCTTCTGACCGTCATTCGAACCATGTGCGAAGGACACGCCGGTGCAGGTCGCGATCAGGATGCCGCGGATCCACAACGGCGGTGCCTTGTTGCCGTCCGGTGCTGCGTACAAAGCCGGGTTACGCACGAGGAATTTCAGCACCAGCAGCAGGATGGCGGCGCAGGCAAAGCCGAACAACGGCGACAGCAGCAGCGCGTAGCCGATTTCGGTGGCCTTGCCCCAATCCACGCCCGAGGTACCGTCACGGCCGCGCATCAGCGCATTGGCGATACCGACGCCGATGATCGAACCGATCAGCGTGTGCGAGCTGGAGGCCGGCAGGCCGAGATACCAGGTGCCGAGATTCCAGATGATGGCTGCGATCAGCAACGCGAACACCATGGCAAAGCCGGCGCCGCTGGAGACCTGCAGGATCAATTCCACCGGCAGCAGCGAAACGATGCCGAAAGCCACCGCGCCCGTGGAGAACAGCACGCCGAGGAAGTTGAAGAAGCCCGACCACATCACGGCGAATTCCGCCGGTAGCGAGTGGGTGTAGATGACCGTGGCCACCGCATTGGCGGTGTCATGGAAGCCATTGACGAATTCGAAGCCGAGCGCGATCAGCAGCGCCACGAACAACAGAAGGTAAGGCAGGTAGCTGGTAACGCGGGTGCCGGTGGCATTGACGTCGACATAGATGCTGTAGGCGACGAACAGGAGGCCGGCGGCCAGGATCCCGAAAAACAGGATCATCGTCAGCGGGTTAAAACCCTTGTCGAGATTGGGCCGCGACGCCGGCTCAACAGCCGCGCCTCCGGAAATGGATTGATTGGCAGTGAAATCGGTCATGAAACGCCCCCGTTACAGGTTAAGAGGCGTTAATCTCTGCACCACGGATGCGAAGCCCCGATGACAGGCGCGACAATTTGTCTGTTACGGGTTGTGACAGTCATGCGTCGTCGGCGGGCCGGCATGTGACAGGCGCTCAGATCGCCGACGCGACCTTTTCGAGTCCGATCATGCGCGCCAGTGCACGGACTTCGCGCTTCTGATCCTCACGCAACTGAAACAACAACGGCATCGCAGCAGACTTGAGCTGCTGCACCTCGTCGCTGTCGGGATCGATCGGCGGAGCGCCTGCCGACGAACTGGCCTGCTTGGTCTCGTGGATCCTGCGCGCCACGTTGCGCAGCGCCGCTTCGACGCCGGGCCAGTAGGATTCCTGCGACGCCGTCAGATTGAGCCGGGTCTTGATCGCCGAAATCTGCGCATCGCTGAGCAGCGTATAGGTCTTCTGCACCGGCTTGGCAGCGGCCTTGGGCTTGGCGGTCGGCTGCGGCACCACGATCGGGGCAAGCACCGTCGAACCGGGCACTTCGATCGGACTGTCGGATGCAAAGGCCTGGCGCAACGGACTGCCGTCAACGCTCGGGACCTGCCGCGGATCGAGCGACGCCATCATGGCGCCGGCCAATGGCAACTTGTCTTTCTTGCCTTGCGTATTGGAAACCGGTCCGCGCGACACCGCGACCGAATTTTGCGCGGCACTGTCGTCATATGACAGCGACAGCGATGGGATGCTATCGCGACCGAGGATGCTCGCAACAGCCACGCCGGTCAGCAACAGGCAGCCCAGCACAAGAAGGGTCAGCGCACGCGTCAAGCCAGTCTCCGAAATTCAGGACTACCAGAGGTACCTGTCCTCACAAATGGAGATTAATTATGGCCTAACCATACCAGAACGGTGCGATAATACTCAGAGACGTTCAGGCGGCGTTGGCGAGAACATAGGCTTCCTGGATGTCGCTGACGATATCCGAGGCTTCCCACAGCGCATCCGGGGCGACCGATTGCATGCTGATGGTCCAGTTTGCGCCCTTTCCGGCGCGGGGCGTGCTGACGATGTCGAACTGCACCTCGCGGCACAGCGGATGACGGCCGAAAGCTGCGGCCACGCGTGCCTTGATCTCCTCGATCGTAGCCGGCGTCTTCGCGAAATAGGCTTCGATATCCATGATGGCCCCTGAATCGGTTGATTCCCGATCGGGGCATTGTTGGTTCCACAGGATTTAATGAATGGTTAATTTTGCTGCGCCGCTGGCAGATTGATACCACCCCGGCCGGAGTGGGCTTAGCCCAGCAGTTGATCGAGCCGATCCCGGAGCTGATCCTGATGATACGGCTTGGCAAGCCGCGGTAGATCGAGCTGAGCGCCTTCAGGCAAATCCGCGTAGCCAGTGGCGAGCAGGACCGGCAGCGACGGCCGCATTTCGCGGGAATAAGCCGCAAGCTCGATGCCCGTCATGCCGGGCATCATGTGATCGGTCATCATCAGATCGAGCGGCTCGTCGCTTTTCAGAATCTCCAGCGCATGCCGCCCCGAAGTCGCGGGGATCACGCGATGGCCGAGATCCTCCAGCATCTCCGTCGTCGACATGGCGATGAGAGGATCATCATCGACAAACAGGATCACGGCAGAGCGCGCGGCGTGGCGCATGACATGGGCCGTATCGGCGGCCTCCGGCTTCCTGTCGGTGACCGGCAGCACGAGGGTCGCCGTCGTTCCCTTGCCGACGACGCTCGAGAGATCGAGCGTGCCGCCGAGCTGTACAGCCAGACCGTGCACCATGGACAGACCGAGACCGGTCCCCTTGCCGACCGGCTTGGTCGAGAAGAACGGCTCGATCGCCTTCTTCAACGTCTCCGGCGACATGCCGGCGCCATTGTCGATGATCGACACCTTGAGATAGTCGCCAGGCTTCAGAATCGGGTCGCCCTTGCCGACCCTATACTTCTTCACCTTGATATCGATGGAGCCGCCGTCCTGCATGGCGTCGCGCGCATTGATCGCGAGATTGAGGATGGCGAGTTCGAGCTGATTGGGATCGATCTGCGCCCGCGGCAGATCGTCGGGAATATCGAGATGCAGCGCCACGCGCGGCCCGAGCGAGCGCTCGAGCAAATCGCTCATGCCGCGGACCAGCGCACCGAGATCGACGGCCACGGCTTTCAGATCCTGCTGCCGCGCGAAGGCCAGCAGCCGCTGCGTCAGCGAGGCGCCGCGCTCGGCGCCCTGCATCGCGCCATCGACCAGTCGTTTCAGGCGCGGATCATCCGGCATGCGCTTGCGCAGCAGATCGAGATTACCCATCACCGCCATCAGCAGATTGTTGAAGTCATGCGCGACGCCGCCGGTGAGCTGGCCGATGGTCTCCATCTTCTGCGCCTGACGCAGTTGGTCCTGCGCCTTCTCGCGTGCCGCAACTTCCTTCATCAGGTCGTTGCTGCGTTCCTCGACGCGCTGTTCGAGCGTCGCCGTAAGCTCGGCAAGCGCAGACCGCTCCGCCGTCAATTGCTCCAGCAAATTGTCGCGATCAATATCGGCAGACTTTCGCGCCGTGATATCGACGGAGACGCCGACGAGCGTTTTCGGCTTGCCGTCAGGCCCACGGACCATGCGCGCACGCGTCTCGACCCAATGCACCGAGCCGTCCGGCCAGATATTGCGGTATTCGACATTGTAATCCGCGCCGGCCATCAGCGTCGCATCGAGCGCCTGCTGGCGTTGCTCGCGATCATCGGGATGAACCGCGGCCTGCAACTCGCTAAACGTGAATGATTGATCCGGCCGGCGGCCGAAGCATGCCTTGGTCGTATCCGAAACCTCAAGCCGCAGTTCGGGCAGATGCAGTTCGAGCGTCCCGAGCCGTCCCGCATCGAGCGCCGTCTGCAGGAGGCCCTGACTGTCGCCGAGATCTTCGAGAATCGCACGCGTCTGATACTGACGCCGGCGCGCGCGGACGGCCGACCCGACGATCGAAATCAGCGTTGTCGGGTGAAACGGGCGTTCGATGAACGTCACATTGCCGAGTAACTGTCCGAGTCGCGCGGCATCCGGATTGCGTTCGGGACCCCCACCCTGCCGAGTCAGCAGGATGATCGGGAAATCGGACCACGACGGTTGATCGTGGAGCCAGCTGCCGAGGCCGCGCAGATCGACGGTCTTGATCGCCTCGTCAGCAATGACAGCCACGCCGGCGCCGCCCTTGATCTCGTCGAGCAGCGCCGGAAAATCCGCGCAGGGTTGCGCGTAAAAACCGGCCTCGCGGATCAATGCCGCAGCCACTGCAGAATCGCGCCCTGTGGGAGCAAGGATGACAGCGCGCTCGGAGGAACGCCCCGGTTTCACGCCGAGGATCCCTCAAGCAGAGAGCTTTGACCACTATAGATGGGCACGCCGCGCAACACGCCCTGGAATTCGCTCAGCGGCGCGCCGATCGTGAGGCCTCGCCCGTCGATCCGGTACTCGCGAATGGTCGATTCATGCGCTCCGGTCCGCTTCTTGATCACGGACATCGCACGGCGAACGCTGCCGCTTGCTTCGAAGTAACGGAGCAGGATCACGGTATCGGCGAGATAGGTGACGTCCACCGGCGCCTTCATATCGCCGACGAGGCCGTGCTGCGCCACCGTCATGAAGGTCGCTGCGCCCCTGCGGTTGAGATATTGCAGCAGCTCATGCATGTGCAGGATCAGCGAGTTCTCTTCCGGCATCGAGGCCTGATAGCCGTTGAGACTGTCGATCACGACGGTCTTGATGTTGTGCTCGTCGATCTGACGACGGACGCGATGCGCAAATTCACCCGGCGACAATTCGGCGGCATCGACCTGTTCGACAAACAGATGCCCACTTTCCTGCATGGCAGGCAGATCGATTCCGATCCCCTTCATGCGATCGAACAGCAGTCCGAGCTCCTCGTCGAAGATAAACATTGCGGCCTTCTCGCCCCGCTTCACCGCTGCGACCACGTTGACGATCGCGGTCAGCGATTTGCCAGTGCCCGCCGGCCCCAGGATCAATGTGCTCGAGCCGGTTTCGATGCCGCCGCCCAGCAATTGGTCGAGTTGCGCAATGCCGCTCGACTTGGTCTTGCGATCCATGCTGTTGCGGAATTCGGATGCGACCAGCCGAGGAAAAACGTTAAGCCCGCCCGTGGTGATGGTGGCATCGTGGTAGCCGCCGCGAAACTTGACGCCGCGATATTTGATCACCCGCGCACGCCGACGCTCTGCGCCGTAGGAGGGTGCCAGTTCTTCGAGCCGCAGCACGCCATGTGCGACGCTGTGCACTGTCTTGTCGGCCACTTCCGCCGTGAGGTCGTCGAGCAGCATCACTGTCGTGCCGAATTTTGCGAAGTAATGCTTGATGGCCAGTATCTGGCGGCGATAACGCAACGAGCTCTGCGCCAGCAGCCGGATTTCCGACAGGCTGTCCAAGACGACCCTGCTCGGCTGGGTGCGTTCCACCGCCTCGAATATCTGCTTGGTGGTTTCGCCGAGTTCGAGGTCGGACGAATAGAGCAGACTCTGTTGCTGATCCTCGTCAAGCAGGCTTTCCGGCGGCAGGAGTTCGAAAACTTCAATGCTCTTGTCGAGGGTCCAGCCATGGGACGCTGCGCCATCGCGCAACTCACTATCCGTCTCGGATAGCGTGATGTAGAGCCCCTTCTCTCCGATCCGCGCGCCCTCCAGCAAGAACTGCAACGCGACCGTGGTCTTGCCTGTCCCCGGCGCGCCTTCGACCAGAAAAATGTGACCTCGGGAGAATCCGCCGGAGAGGATATTATCCAATCCCCAGATGCCGGTCCTGGCTTTGTCGTCCTGCACGTGCGTCGAACTCATACTGCCCCCTGACGCGCGATAACCGGGGCAATATCAATCGGTTCCCTGTCCAGGACAAAAATTCTAAAAAGCGCGGTGGTCAACGTTTCTCAATGACCAGGCTCTGCACGGCCCGGCCGAAATAACCATTGATATCGGCGAGCTTCGACGCAGCAAGACCGGCGCCATCCGGCCCGATCCAGCTCTCCCCGTCCAGCAGGATCCAGTCGCCCACCGGCGGACGTGACAGGCTCACGGTGAGGTCGGCATTCAGGAAGGTCCAGTCGTCGAAACTCAGCACCGGTGACGAGCCGTTGCTGAAGTCGGCCGCAATGACGGCACGCATCACCTGCGAGAGGCCGGCGCCTTCGACAATCGGCCGGTTGGCCCGGTACCAGATGGCGCCAGGCCCCAGCGACAGGAAGCCGCCGCGCACAGCGCGAATGGTCATGCCGGTGACGAAGGGACTGCTGGCGTAACGCGGCTCCAGCAATCCGCCCTGATCCGGCGGCGGCACCGTGACCGGCGGATCACCGATCTCCGGCGGCAGTGGCTGCGCCTCCGCCCTGATCTTCAGCACCGTCGCACGCACCACCACGGTGCCGTTCGCCATGAGACGAATGCCACACAGCTGAATCTTGCGACCCTCGCGCAGCACTTCCGTCTCGAAAGTGAGCGGCGCCACCGGCACCGGCCGCAACAAGTCGATGGTGACACGCGTCACATGCATCGGGCTTGCGGTGGGCATCTGCTCGGCCAACCACGTCACCAGCGCCGATGGCGCCGAGCCGTGCTGCATGGTCTCGTTCCACGGACCCGCAGCATGCGGGCTGGTGACGACATGGTTGCCGTCCACGCGATAGATGGCGTCCATCAGATCGGCCTTCTCAATGCAGCATCAGAGCGGCGGATCGATCGCTTCGTCATATTCCTTCTTGAAGCGCGCAACGAGCTCGGCCACCGGCACGACCTTCGACACGCTGCCGATGCCCTGGCCGCTGCCCCAGATTTCCTTCCAGGCCTTTGGCTTGGCACGCTCGCCACTGGCGTCGGTGCCGAAATTCATCTTGGTCGGATCGGACTCCGGCAGATTGTCCGGATCCATGCCGGCGGCGACGATGGACGGCTTCAGGTAGTTGCCGTGAACGCCGGTGAAGAGATTCGAATAGACGATGTCTTCCGAGCCGGAAGCCGCGATCATGTCCTTGTAGCCAGGCACCGCATTCGCTTCGGTAGTGGCGATGAAGGCCGAACCGATATAGGCGAAGTCGGCACCGAGGATACGCGCGGCGCGAATGGCGCGACCGTTGGCGATGGCGCCCGACAGCGCGATCGGACCGTCGAACCACTGCCGGGTCTCGGCGACGAACGCGAGCGGCGAGATCTCGCCGGCATGACCGCCGGCGCCTGCCGCAACGAGGATCAGGCCGTCAGCCCCCTTCTCGATCGCCTTGTGCGCGAAACGCTGATTGATGACGTCATGAAACACGATGCCGCCCCAGGCATGGGCCGCCTGATTGAGTTCTTCACGCGCGCCAAGCGAGGTGATCATCATCGGCACTTTATGCTTTTCGCAAAGCGCCATGTCCTGCTCGAGCCGGTTGTTGGACTTGTGCACGATCTGGTTGACCGCGAAGGGTGCGGAGAGCCGATCCGGATGCGCCTTGTCATGCGCGGCGAGTTCTTCCTTGATCCGGTGCAGCCATTCGTCGAGCAGCGCCGCCGGACGTGCATTCAGCGCGGGAAACGCGCCGACGATACCCGCTTTGCACTGCGCGATGACGAGATCCGGCACCGAAATGATGAACAGCGGCGAACCGATCACGGGTAGCGACAGGCGGTTCTTGAACAAAGCCGGCATCGACATGGGAAATTCCTCGACTTCTTTTCTTGATTTGTGCGCGATCCTGCGCGCCTGCCCCCGGTCGATCCGGGTGCGGGCGGACGATGCCAGAAGCGTGGGGCGGATGGCAATTGCGCTGCGGGAGAAAAAAGCCGGACCCCGAGCGGCGTTCGTCCGGTACGCGGAATAATGGGGCACCACATTATCGAGGTGGCGCCCCATTATCGGGATGACTGATCGATTGTCGGCAAGCGCCCGATCAAGCGGGTTCTGACATCGTCACACGGTGCTTGACGCTGGGACGCTCGTTCATCCTTGCGTACCAGGCGTGGAGAGCCTCGTACTCCGCAGGCACCTCGAGTTTCACGAGACCGGCGAAGATCAAACCGCCAATTACCGTGATATCGGCCATCGAGAAAAAATTGCTGGCGATGAATGGCTGCTTTTTCAACACCCCGTCAAAGTACGCCATTCCCCTGAGCGCCTTGTCGCGCTGGCGGAAACCCCACTCGGCATTTTGATAGATCTCGACGTGGGGTCCGAGCCCCGGTGTTGCGTGATGGAAATAGACACTGATGGCGTCGAGCAGCTCCAGCTCGGCACGCTTGCTCATCATGTGGATCAAGCCCGTGTCGCGCGGCGTGCCGCCGGTGAGCGTGGGGGAGCCGTCAAGTCCGTCGAGATATTCGGTAATGGCGGTGCACTCGGCAATGAAAGTGCCATCGTCGAGTTCGAGCACCGGCAGCGTGCCTGAGTAGTTCTTGGCGAGAAACGCCGGCTTCTTGTGCTCGCCTTTGGTGAGATCGACCGACACGAAATTGATGCGCGATCGGAGGCTCTTCTCGGCCACCGCGATCCGGACGCGCGCCGGGTAAGGCCCTGTGCTCCAATCGTGAATCGTCATCATCGGGAGCTTTGTCGCGTCGCCATTGGAGATCTGAGTATTCATTAGTTTATCCTACCTATCAGTTGGTAGGGTGATTTACGGCTTTGATTTACAGACGTCAACGCCTATCTATCACTTGGTAGGCTACAGACACGGGGTTGTGAGACCGGGACATGAGTTCGAATTCCAGAGAAGCCATCCTGGCGGCCGCGAAACTGACCGCGCAGGCCCATGGCTATAGCGGCCTGAATTTCCGTGATCTTGCGGCAGATGTGGGCATCAAGGCCGCGAGCATCTACCATCACTTCCCGAGCAAGGCCGATCTCGGCGCCGCCGTCGCCAGGCGCTATTGGGAGGACTCGGCCGCCTATCTGGAGACACTGCTCGCCGAATCCACCGATCCGGCCGCCTGCCTCCGCCAATATCCCGGCACGTTCCGCAAGGCGCTGGAGAGCGGCAACCGCATGTGCCTGTGCAGCTTCATGGCCGCCGAATATGACGACCTGCCGGAGCCGGTGAAGAAAGAGATCCGGACCTTCACCGATATCAACGTGGCATGGCTGAGCAAGGTTCTCGCCGCTGTGACCGCCGCGAGCCCTGAGAAGAGCGAACCGCGCGCGCGCGCTATCTTCGCCGCCATCACCGGCGCCCAGCTGATGGCAAGAAGCCGCGCGGATGTCTCGCTCTATGACACGCTCATCGAGAGTTATCGCGCAGCGGGTCTGTTGCCGGCATAGACCTACTGGCAGAGCGCCTGGGTGACGTAATTTTCCGTCTTGCAGTCACCCGGCTCCGGCGCGCGGCCGGGGATCATAGCCCTGGGCGAGCAGCTTTGCGCGGCGTCGGTGTCGAGGCTCTTGCCGTCCTTGAAGCCCTTGCTCTGACACAGTTTGTCTGAGGCCGCCTTGCAGTCGGGTGCGCCATTGGCAGCGACCGGACAAGCCACCCGTCCCTTCACCACCGTGTTGAGCTTGGTCAGGCTGTCGGTGCCGAGCGACGGCATCGCGGGCAGCGATGGCAGCAGCGAGGTGGAATTCTTGAACAGCTTGCCGATTTCGTTGAACAGGCCGGGATTCTCGGGCGCCGGCGGCGGTGACGGCGGTGGCGCCTGTTCAGCCATAGGAGCCGGCGCGAAAGCCGCGGCAGGCGGGGGTGCGGCCGAGGGAGCCGGGACAACCTGAATCGTGATCGACTTCTGCGGAGCCGGCTGCTGCTGCATCGCCTGCGACCAGGCGCACATCGTAGCTGCGCCCACGGTCAGCACCGCGATCACAGCGACGACGCAGTTGCGGGTTACCGGAGCCAACAGACGGGTCAAATCGAACATGATGCGAAATGTATCCCGGCACCTGCGCCGGGGGAAGCATCCTGATCTAGAACAGCCGGAATGCGATGATGAAGCCGAGCACCAGAACGCCGACGCCCAGCGCAACCCACAGACCCAGACGCTTCTCGATGGTCTCGCGAATCCACACGCCGTACCGGTTGAGCAGGATGGCGACGACATAGAAGCGCACGCCACGGGCAACCACCGACAGCGCGATGAACATCCAGATATTATAGTTCGCGAAGCCTGACGTGATGGTGACAAGCTTGTAGGGGATCGGCGTCAGCCCCTTCAGCAAGATGATCCATGCGCCATATTCGGCATAGCCGGCGCGGAATGCCTCGACCTTGTCGCCATAGCCATAGAAATGAATGACCCATTGGCCGACGGAGTCATACAGCACCGCGCCGATGAGATATCCCACCACACCGCCAAGCACTGAGGTAATGGTGCAAATGCCCGCATAGAGCCAGGCCTTCTGTGGCCGGGCCAGCGCCATCGGAATCAGCATCACATCCGGCGGCACCGGAAAGAACGAACTTTCCGCGAAGGACACGATGCCCAAAATCCAGAGGGCATAGGGCTTGTGGGCGGCGTCGATACACCAGTCATACATTCGTCTGAGCATGGTTCGCGATGAACCATCCTGACGCCGATTTGTCTATGGCTGGGCTGACACGCGCGAGACGAAAAGCTTAACTCAACTTGCGAAGGCGACGACCTTCGAGCGCGACAATTGGCCGCCGCGCGGCGCTTTGCTCGATGGATTTGGGCCGTTTCGGCGGTTTCGGGAGCTTTTCGGCGATACCGAGCATGTCTTCACGCCGGCTCATCTCGGCCCAGACCTGCTCAGGACGCACGCCCGCGGCCGCCCACAATACAGTCAAATTGTAGAGAAGATCGGCGCTTTCACGGATCACGGCGTCCGGCTTGCGGTTGATCGCATCGATGACGACCTCGATGGCCTCCTCGGCCAGCTTCTTCGCCATCTTTTCCGGCCCCTGCTGATAAAGCCGGGCCGTTCGCGAGACCGAGGGATCGAGATCCTTGGCCGCGATCACCGCCTGATAAAGCCGGTCGAGCGAATCACTCATGCAACTACACTATCCCAAAGCCGTGGCCAGCGCGTTAACGCCTGGCTTTCAAGTGTCTGCAACGACGTCAAAACGCCGGCCGCAAGCGCGACCGGCGTTTGATAGTTAAGTGACAGTTGCATGACGGGATAAGTTGTGACCGATCGCGAACTACCAGGTCATACGACGCGAATTATCGTAACCATGACCACCGCCGTAGCCGCGATACGGTACGCCACCGTAATAGGCAGGACCGCCATCATAATAGGCTGGGCCACCACCGTAGTAGCCGTAGCCCGGACCATTATCGTAGTAATAATCACGACGGCTCTGCGTTGCAGCGATTGCGCCAATGGTACCGACGATGGCGCCAAAGGCCGCAAGGCCGGCAGCATTGCCGCCACCGCGATAATGGCGACGGCGCGCGCTGCTGAAATCGGTCGCATCGCTGGTGCCGTGAGTTGCAACAGCCTGGCTCGTGCTCTTGGCGACAGGCGCCGCAAATGCTCCGGTCGGCGCAATTGCCGAGATCGTCATGGCCGCAACACTCGCCACGATGGCGGCGCGGCCAGTCTTATTAAGCAATTTATTTCGTACGAACATCTCAATGTCCTCCGTGGTCGTCTGGCCCTGTGGGCCTCTGTATAGCCAACCACTTCGGCCACTATGAGTTCCCCAACCCCAACGGCAGCTGAACGATCGGTGTCCAAATCGGGGCAGTCATCTCCCGTTCAGCCTTTTACGGTTAGAAACGACGCGCAAGATGTCGCACCATACCGCCATCAATCAGACATGCCCGGCGGGGTAACTGCCGGTCCGTCAGTCGTTAAGTATCTTGATGCCCAGAAACGCGACCAACATTTCCCGGCGGCATGTCCTCCTCTCGCTGAGTGCGCTGGGCTCCGTCGCTTTTTGCGCGTCATCGGGACAGGCCGCCGACGACAACAAGACAGCTGACGACAAAACACCAACCAATATCCAGTTTGCGCTCGATCGCGCAGTCGATGCGATTGCCGCACCTTTCGTGCTGGCCGATGCCCGCGGCCTGTACCGGGCCGAGAACTTGAATGTAACCACCACCGTCGCCGCAGGATCGAAGGAGGCCATCGCGCGGATCGCTTCCGGCGCCTGCGACATGGCGCTGGCCGATCTCAATGCGTTGATCCGCTATCGCGGCGATTCCGATGCCGCGACAGTGAAGGCCGTCTTCGTGCTGCTCAATGTAGCACCCTACGCCATCGTCGCCCGCAAGAGCCGCGGCGTGATCTCGCTCGGTAGCCTTGAAGGAAAAGTGCTTGGGGTCGCTGATCGCGATCTCGCGATCCGGCTATGGCCGGCACTGGCCAAGCGCAACAACATCAAGCTTGCAGCCGTGAAGCTGGAGAGGATCAGCGCCGCGGTGCGAGAACCGATGCTCTCGGCCGGTCAGGTCGATGCGGTCACCGGCTTCTCCTATCTCTCGGCGGTCAACCTGCGCGACCGCGGCGTCCCCGCCGATGACCTGGCGGTGTTTCGTTTCGCCGAGTTCGGCTCCGCCGCCTATGGCCTCGCGCTGATCGTCAATCCGAAATTCGCTGCCGCCAGACCTGAGGCCGTGAAAGCATTCATTCGCGCCGTCACCGCCGGGACGCAGTTGGCGATCCAGGACCCGGCCAAGGCGATCACCGACGTCGTGACCCAGATGGAGAATGGTTCGCGCGAGCTCGAACTGACGCGGCTCCACATTGCCATTACCGACAATATCCTGACCGACGACGTCCGCCGCGACGGGCTGGGTGGCATCGATGCCGCACGCTTTGAGGCGTCACTCAACGAGATCGCCGAAGATTTTACCTTCAAGAAGCGCCCCTCAGCCGCGGACATCTTCGACGACAGCTTCCTGCCGGGCTCGGTCGGCCGCAAGATGAACTGAAGAAGTTCAACTGAACAACTTTTCCCGAAGCTGTATTCGGCTGCCATCCCCGCCTAGACTATGCGCAATCGGTTATCCCGTTCGCGCTGTGCTGAGTGACCTCCCATGATCCGTCTTTACACCCGTGTGCTGGAGCTGCTCGGCAAGGAGAAGCGCCTCGGCTGGATCCTTGCGGCCGCCAACCTGCTGCTGGCCGGCGCGCAATTCGCCGAACCGGTGCTGTTCGGCCGGATCATCGACGTGCTCTCCGGCAATCTCTCGACGGCCGCGATGCAAACGGACAGCGCATCGCCCTGGCCGTTATTGGCGGCCTGGGTTGCGTTCGGCCTGTTCACCATCGTCTGCGGCGCGGTGGTGGCACTTCATGCGGATCGCCTCGCGCACCGCCAGCGCCAAGCCGTGCTGACCGATTACTTCGAACACATCATGCAATTGCCGCTGACCTTCCACACCGGCACGCATTCAGGCCGCCTGATGAAGGTGATGCTGGCCGGCACCGATGCGCTGTGGCGTGTCTGGCTCGGCTTCTTCCGCGAACATTTCGCCTCCATCGTTTCGTTGTTCGTGCTGCTGCCGCTGTCGATCTATCTCAACTGGCGGCTGGCGATCCTGCTCGTGATCCTGTGCGTCGTGTTCACGGTGCTGACCACGATGGTCGTGCGCAAGACATCCGGCATGCAGAGCGACGTCGAGGAGCATTACGGCGACCTTTCCGCGCGCGCGTCCGACGCGCTGGGCAATGTCGCGCTGGTGCAGAGCTTCACGCGCATCGATGCCGAGGTGCAGGGCCTGCGTGGCGTCTCCAGCCAGTTGCTTGAAAAGCAGATGCCGGTGCTGTCGTGGTGGGCACTGGTCTCGGTGATGACGCGCGCCTCCACCACCATCACGGTGCTGGCGATCTTCACCGTCGGCATCGCGCTGCATCAGCAGGGTCTCACCACCGTCGGCGAGATCGTGATGTTCGTCAGTTTTGCGTCGATGCTGATCCAGAAGCTCGAACAGGTGGTCTCCTTCATCAACACCATCTTCATGGAAGCGCCGCGGCTGCGCGATTTCATGAATGTGCTCGATGCCGTGCCTGCCGTGCGCGACCGCATCGACGCCATGGATCCCGGCCGGCTGCAGGGCATGGTCGAATTCAACGACGTGTCGTTCTCCTATGACGGCAAGCGGCCGGCCATCGCGGATCTGTCCTTCACGGCGCTGCCCGGCGAGACCATCGCGCTCGTCGGCGCCACCGGCGCGGGCAAATCCACCGCTATCGCACTGCTGCACCGGGCCTTCGACCCGCAATCCGGCATCATCTCGATCGACGGTATGGATGTCCGTGCACTCACCCTGTCGGGCCTGCGCCGAAACATCGGCGTCGTGTTCCAGGAGGCGCTGCTGTTCAATCGCTCCATCGCCGACAACCTGCGCGTCGGCAAGCCGGATGCGACGGACGAAGAGTTGCGCATTGCCGCTGCCCGCGCCCAGGCGCTCGATTTCATCGAACGCAGCGATAACGGTTTCAACACCAATGCCGGCGAGCGTGGTCGCATGCTGTCCGGCGGCGAGCGGCAGCGGCTGTCGATCGCGCGAGCTCTGCTGAAGGATCCGCCGATCCTGATCCTCGACGAGGCCACCAGCGCGCTCGATGCCGTGACCGAGGCCAAGCTCAACGTCGCTCTCGATGAAGTGATGAAGGGCCGCACCACCTTCGTGATCGCGCACAGGCTGTCCACCATCCGCAACGCCACGCGCATCCTCGTATTTGAGAACGGCCGCGTGATCGAAGCGGGAACTTTCGATGAACTCGTGATGCAGGGCGGCTATTTCGCCAGTCTGGCCGCCGCCCAGTTCATGGTTCAGGAGGACGCACGCGCCAGCATGGCTCTGCCCGATACTGCCCAACCCCTTTGATGTCTCTAGAGAACCGGTCGAAATTTGGCCCCTTTCATCACCGATTTAACCGGCTCGCCACTGTTCTGATGCTCTCGGCCGGTATAGGTTTGCAGCCGTCACCGCGTGACGGCTGACCGACATGAGAGCCCCGAACCTCAAATCCAAGAATTGCTGCGCGCGGTGCTGGAGCACTGCAGGCGGGCCGCAAAGGACCGGAATCGGATAGTGCAGTTTCACTTCGCATCGCGCCGCCTGCTATCACTCAACTGGTTCATTCTCGCCGCGGCATTTGCGCTCGGCGTGACTGTGCCGCGCACGGCCAGTGCTGAAGCGCTTCTGCTCGTCGAAGCCGATACCGGCAAGGTCCTGCAGGCCGAGAACGCGACCTATCCGTGGCATCCCGCCTCCGTCACCAAGCTGATGACGACCTATGTCACGTTGCAGGCGGTGAAGCAGGGACGCATCAACCTCGACACGGTGGTGACAGTGTCGCCGATCGCCTCCGCACAGTCGCCATCGAAGATGGGCTTCAAGGCCGGCACGCAGGTCACCATCGATAACGCGTTGAAGATGATGATGGTGAAGTCGGCCAACGACATGGCCGTCGTGCTCGCCGAAGGCGTCGGCGGCTCCGTCGACGGATTTTCCGCGATGATGAATGCCACGGCGCAAAAGCTCGGCATGACGCAGACCCACTATGTCAATCCGAACGGCCTGCCTGCCGACGAACAGGTGACCTCGGCGCGCGACCTCGCGATCCTTGCGCGTGCGATCATTCGCGACCTGCCGGAATACGAATATTTCGTCCATATTCCCGCGATCAAATTCGGCCGCCGCATCACGCCGAACTTCAACAAGCTGATCGGCCGCTATCCCGGCGCCGACGGCATGAAGACCGGTTTCATCTGCGCTTCCGGCTACAATCTCGTCGCCACCGCCACCCGTGGCAACAAGCGGCTGATCGCGGTGGTGCTCGGCGCCTCGTCCGGCCAGGCGCGCGCCGTCAAGGCCGCGCAGCTGCTGGAACGCGGCTTCAACACCGGCACAGGCGGCCTGACCTGGCTGCAGCCGGCGCTCGGCACCGTGGATGCCCTCGCACCGATCGACGCCGCGCCGCCCAACCTGCGCGACGAGATGTGCGGACCGAAACGCAAGCGCCCGGCCAGCGACGCCGATGATGAAGTCGTCGCCAGCAACGAAGCCAGCAGCCAGGCCATGTCGTTCTTCACCGCCGGCCTGCAGCCGCCAACGCTGCGCCCGGTCGACATGATCGCCGCAGCTGCCGCACCGGTCGAGCCGGTGATCGTTTATATTGGGCCGAAGAAGACCGGTGCCGACCTGATCGCCGCCAATGCCGTGGAAGAAGCCCGGCAGACGCCGAAGCCCAAGGCCAAGAAGGGCACCAAGACCGCCGCCAAGAAGCCTGATGCGGCAGCCGACACCAAGGACGCCAAACCCGCAGCATCGGCCGAGGCAAAAACGGCCGCGAAACCTGCGGCCAAACCGGCTGCAAAACAGGCAGCGGTGAAACCGGATGCAGCCGCGCCGAAACCGGCCGCTGCAGCTAAGCCAGCCGCCGCCAAGCCCGCGGCTGCCAAGCCTGCCACGACGGCCACCGCCGCTCCGGCCACAACGCCGGCCAAGCCGAAGGCAGCGGCCAAACCCGCACCGAAAGCTACCACCGGCGAAGCCAAGCCGGCTGCGGCAGCTCCGCGCACTTAGACCTTCGTCGACAAGGCTCAACTATCATCGTTAACGCGGCCGGTTTCCGGCTGCGTCATGTTGCGCCGCGCCTTGCTATCAAGGGCAGCTTTGCTCAATACTTCGACGAAATAATCAAATCGAGGGGGAAGTGTCATGGAGCGTATCTGGCTCAAACAATATCCGGCAGGCGTGCCAGCCGACATCGACGTCAGCCTGTATCCGTCGCTGGTCGATCTGCTCGAAGAGAGCTTTGCCAAATTCCGCGATCGCAAAGCCTTCATCTGCATGGACAAGTCGATCACCTATCGTGAGCTCGACGAAATGTCCCTGGCGCTCGGCGCCTATCTGCAGGGCAAGGGCCTCGCCAAGGGGGCCCGCGTCGCGCTGATGATGCCGAACGTGCTGCAATATCCGATCGCCACCTCCGCGGTGCTGCGCGCCGGCTATGCCGTGGTCAACGTCAACCCGCTCTACACCCCGCGCGAGCTCGAGCATCAGCTCAAGGATTCCGGCGCCGAAGCCATCATCGTGCTGGAGAACTTCGCCTCCACGGTGCAGCAGGTGATCGCCAAAACCAATGTGAAACACGTCATCCTTGGCAGCATGGGCGACATGCTCGGCTTCAAGGGCGTGATCGTCAATCTCGTGGTCCGCCGCGTGAAAAAGATGGTGCCGGCTTACGAATTGCCGGGCGCTGTCTGGTTCAACGATGCAGTCTCCGCCGGCCGCAGCATGAAGATGAAGAAGCCGGTGCTCGGGCCCGACGACGTCGCTTTCCTGCAATATACCGGCGGCACCACCGGTGTGTCCAAGGGCGCGACGCTGCGCCATCGCAACATCCTGGCCAATGTGCTGCAGAACGATGCCTGGCTGCAGCCGGCGCTGCGCAAGCCGCCGCATGTGGACCAGCTGTTCATCGTCTGCGCGCTGCCGCTGTATCATATCTTCGCGCTGACGGCCTGTTTCCTGCTGGCCGTGCGCGCCGGCGGCGTCAACCTCCTGATCCCGAACCCGCGCGATATGCCGGGCTTCGTGAAGGAGCTGATGAAGTATCAGGTCAACAGCTTCCCGGCCGTCAACACGCTCTATAACGGCCTGCTGAATACGCCGGGCTTCGACCAGGTGGATTTCTCCAAGCTGAAGATTTCCAACGGCGGCGGCATGGCGGTGCAGAAGGCGGTGGCCGAGCGCTGGCTGAAGACGACCGGCTGCTTCGTCGCCGAAGGCTACGGCCTGTCGGAAACCTCGCCGACGCTGACCTGCAACCCGGCCGATGTCGATCAGTTCAACGGCTCCATCGGCGTGCCGGTGCCGTCGACCTGGATCTCGATCCGCGACGACGACGGCAACGAAGTCCCGCTCGGCGAGCCCGGCGAGATTTGCGCCAAGGGTCCGCAGATCATGTCGGGCTACTGGAACCGGCCGGACGAGACCGCCAAGGTGATAACCGCGGACGGTTTCTTCCGCACCGGCGATATCGGCATCATGAGCCCCGACGGTTTCACCAAGATCGTGGATCGCAAGAAGGACATGGTGCTGGTCTCGGGCTTCAACGTCTATCCGAACGAGGTCGAGGACGTCATCGCCAGCCATCCCGGCGTGCTGGAATGCGCCGTGATCGGCGTGCCCGATCCGAAGACCACCGAGGCGGTGAAGGCCTTCGTCGTCAAGAAAGACCCGAACGTCACCGCCGAGGACATCATCAAATTCTGCGGCACCCAGCTCACCAACTACAAGGTGCCGAAACAGATCGAATTCCGCACCGCTTTGCCGAAGACCAATGTCGGCAAGATCCTGCGCCGCGAACTCCGCGACGAGAAGAAGCAGGCCTCAGCGGCCTGACACACTGCTATAGGGTGGGCCCGCTTTCGCATGGCCCACCCTATGGATCTCAGCATGACTGCAACGACTCCCGCCGACATCATCGCCTTCTGGACAGACGCCGGCTGGGACCGCTGGTACGCCAAGAACGACGATTTCGATGCCGAGATCACCCGCCGCTTTCGCGCGCTGTGGGATGAGGCCGTCGCAGGCAACCTTGCGTCATGGGAGGCCAGTGACGAGGGCACGCTCGCTTTGATCCTCGTGCTCGACCAGTTTCCCCGCAACATGTTCCGCAACGACCCGCGTGCTTTTTCCAGCGATCGCCTCGCTTGCGACCTCACAGTCAGGGCCGTCGCGCGCGGCGTCGATCAGCGCGTCGACCAGCAGATGCAGCAGTTCGTCTATATGCCGCTGATGCATTCGGAAGACCTCGTCGATCAGGAGCGCTGCTGCGCACTGTTTCGCGCCACCGGCGAGACCGACAATCTGAAATTCGCCGACGAGCACGCCGACATCATCCGGCGCTTCGGCCGTTTCCCCCACCGTAACCGGGTGCTGGGGCGCAACTCCACTGCGGAGGAACAGGCGTTTCTGGATGCCGGCGGCTTCGGCGGGTAGAATTGGCCTCCGACCCTCTTCGTCATTGCGAGGAGCGAAGCGACGCGGCAATCCAGTCTTCCCTTGTTGCTTTCTGGATTGCTTCGCTACGCTCGCAATGACGAAGATGAGAAGCCCCTGCCTTGCCTTTGAGCGCCCCTCAATATTGCCCGCGTCATGCAGCCGGTCTAAACACACTCACCCTTACTTTCAGGAGAGATCGACGATGACCATTCAAGTTGGCGACAAGCTGCCCGAGTCCAAGCTCCGTGTCATGACCTCCGAAGGTCCGGCCGTGAAGACCACCGACGACATCTTCAAGGGCAAGAAAGTGGCGCTGTTCGCGGTGCCCGGCGCCTATACCGGCACCTGCCACAAGATGCATCTGCCGAGCATCTTCCTCAACGCCTATGCCATCAAGGACAAGGGCGTCGACACCATCGCGATCATCTCCGTCAACGACGTGTTCGTGATGAACGCCTGGAAGAAAGACACCGACCTGCGCGACGAAGCGGTGTTCCTCGCCGACGGCAATGCCGACTTCACCAAGGCGATCGGCATGGAGCTCGACGCATCCGGCAACGGCCTCGGCATCCGCTCGCATCGCTATTCGATGCTGGTGGAAGACGGCAAGGTGACCAAGCTCAACCTCGAGCCGGCACCGGGCAAGGTCGAAGTCTCCGGCGGCGACACACTGCTCGGCCAGCTCTGAGCTAAAGCCCTCTTACTTCCCCTCTCCCCCAGCGCAGCGAAGCTGCGCGCCGCGGGAGAGGGTGGATCGAACACGCGAAGCGGGTTCGAGACGGGAGAGGGTTTGAGCGCGGGGATGCAGCCCCCTCTCCCGCCTTCGCTTCGCGAAGGCACCCTCCCCCACGAGGGGGAGGGGAAAAGAGAGCCCGCTTCTACCGGCCCCGGTTCTCCGCCAGCCCGTCCCGCGACAGCTGATCCGCGCGTTCGTTCTCGGCATGGCCGGCATGGCCCTTGACCCAGTGCCAGCGCACGTCATGGGTCTTCAGCGCAGCATCGAGGCGCTGCCACAGGTCGACATTCTTCACCGGCTTCTTGTCCGACGTCTTCCAGCCGTTTTTCTTCCAGCCGTGAATCCAGCTCATGATGCCGTTGCGCAGATACTGGCTGTCGGTGTGCAGATCCACCGAGCACGGCTTCTTCAGCGCTTCCAGCGCCGAGATCGCCGCCATCAGCTCCATGCGGTTGTTGGTGGTGTGGGCCTCGCCGCCCTTCAATTCCTTCTCGGCATCGCCGAAACGAAGGATAGCGCCCCAGCCACCGGGGCCGGGATTTCCCGAGCAGGCGCCGTCGGTATAGATCGTCACAGGCGTCGCAGTGGTCACGCGGGCTGCCTCGCCGCTTCGACGCCGTAGTCGGCCATCGACGTCACCGACTGGTGGAAGCGCAGCTTGCGGACATACTCGACCGGATCCTTCGGCTTCACGAAGGCGCCTTCCGGCACATTGAGGAAATCCACGAGACGCGTGAGCAAGAAACGGATCGACGCACCCCGCGCCAGCAGCGGAAACGCCGCGCGCTCGGCACTGGTCAACGGACGCACCGCCTCATAGGCATTGAGGAAAGCGCGCGCCTTGGTGGCATTGAACGACAGATCCGGCTCGAAGCACCAGGCGTTCAGGCAGATCGCCACGTCATAGGCCAGCATGTCATTGCAGGCGAACGGGAAGTCGATCAGGCCGGAGAGCTTGTCGCCGAGAAAGAACACGTTGTCCGGAAACAGATCCGCATGGATCACGCCTTCCGGCAGATCGCTCGGCCAATGCGCGGCAAGATAGTCGAGTTCGGTCTGCAGGAAAGCGCGCAGCCCGGGCTGAACCGTATCGGCGCGCGGTGCTGCGAGGTCGAGCAAACCGCGCCAGCCATCGACCGACAGGTTGTTCTTGCGCACCAGCGGGAAATCGCGCCCGGCGACATGCATCCTCGCCAGCGCTTCGCCGACACCGGCGCAATGCATCGCATTGGGACGACGCGGCCACATGCCTTCGAGAAAGTTGATGATCGCGGCGGGCCGGCCGGCGAGCGATGCATAGACCGCACCGTCGCGATTCTTCTGCGGCTGCGGGCAATTCACGCCGCGCGCGCACAGATGCGCCATCAGACCGAGGAAGTAAGGCAGGTCATCCGCCTCGACGCGCTTCTCATAGAGCGTGAGGATATACGCGCCCTTGGAGGTGTGCATCAGGAAGTTGGAATTCTCGACGCCTTCGGCGATGCCCTTGTAGGAGAGCAATTCGCCGACATCGTAGCTCTTCAGGAAGTCCGCGAGATCATCGGCGGCAACATCGGTATAGACCGCCATCGCGGTTACGCCGCGGCCTCGGGACGCAGCGAACGCGGCAGCGGGAAGAATTCGTTTTCTTCAGCAGCCGAAACCGTCTCCACATGCAGCTCATAACGCTGCGCGAAGGCGTCCATGATCTCTTCGACAATCACTTCCGGCGCCGAGGCGCCTGCCGTGATGCCGAGGCTGGTGATGCCCTCGAACATGCTCCAGTCGAGATCGCTGGCGCGCTGTGCCAACACCGAAACCCTGCAGCCCTCGCGCTCGGCCACTTCGCGCAGACGCTGCGAGTTCGACGAGTTCGGCGCGCCAACCACGATCAGCGCATCGACCACCGGCGCCACCTTCTTCACGGCAAGCTGGCGATTGGTGGTGGCGTAGCAGATGTCTTCCTTGTGCGGCCCGTTGATCGTGGGGAAGCGGCTCTTCAGCACTTCGACGATCTCGGCGGTGTCGTCGATCGACAGCGTCGTCTGGGTCACGAAAGCGAGATTGTTCGGATCCTTCGGCTGGAAGGTCTGTGCGTCTCCAGCGGTCTCGATGAGCTGGACGGCGCCCGGCGGCAGCTGACCCACGGTGCCGACCACTTCCGGATGGTGTGAATGCCCGATCAGCAGGATCTCACGGCCGCGCTTGAAGTGGATCGCCGCCTCGCGATGCACCTTGGTGACCAGCGGGCAGGTCGCGTCCAGCGAGAAGAAATTGCGCTGACGGGCATCCTCGGGAACCGATTTCGGCACGCCGTGGGCGGAAAATACTACCGGCGCGGAGGTGTTGTCCGGAATTTCGGCGAGTTCCTCGACGAAGATCGCGCCCTTGGTCTTCAGACTGTCCACCACATACTTGTTATGGACGATCTCATGCCGGACATAGACCGGTGCGCCATGGATCGCGAGTGCGCGTTCGACCGTATCGATCGCCCGGACCACGCCTGCGCAGAAGCCGCGCGGCGAACAAAGAACGATTTTCAGGGACGGTTTGGTCGTCATATCGGGGCGATCCAGGGGCCTGGGCACCAAAATGGCAGGTGCGATGGGTCAGATTGGCAAAATTCAGCCAAAGAGCTTGTCTGAATAAGGACTTGGGGCCGGTTTGCGGCGCTGTCAAGGCCGAACTGCCGGGCATTGCGCGGTTGCCCTCTGACAGATTATATAGAGCCTTAATTCCCGTCATCACCGATGACCAGACGGCTTCGCCTCCGAAAGAGGTGGGCGAAGCGCAAAGGAGATGTGCCATGAGCAATGCCCCGCTGATGCCAAAGGCGACGGCCGTGTGGCTGGTCGACAATACGGCGCTGACCTTCGATCAGGTCGCCGATTTCACCAAGATGCACCCGCTCGAGATCCGCGCCATTGCCGACGGCGACGCCGCCCAGGGCATCAAGGGCATGGACCCGATTTCCAACGGGCAGCTGACCCGCGATGAGATCGAAAAGGGCGAGAAGGACAAGAATTATCGGCTCAAGCTCGAAGAGAGCAAGGTGATCCTGCCGCCAGCCGCCAAGAAGAAGGGCCCGCGCTACACCCCGGTGTCGCGCCGTCATGAGCGCCCGAGCGCGATCCTGTGGCTGGTGCGTAACCATGCCGAGCTGAAAGACAGCCAGATCATGCGGCTGGTCGGCACCACCAAGACCACCATCGCCTCGATCCGCGACCGCACCCACTGGAATGCCTCAACCCTGACCCCGATGGATCCGGTGACCCTCGGCCTGTGCTCGCAGATCGAACTCGATTTCGAAGTGCAGCGCGCGGCCAAGGAAAAGCCGACCGACCAGGCTTACGGCGGCGCCACCCTGCTGCCGGCCTCGGAAACCACCCGCAAGGACGAGTTGGAGACCGCCGAGAGCGGCAGCGGCGACCTCAATGTCGACGCCGTGTTCGCCAAGCTGAAGGGCATCGGCGGCGGCAAGAAGCAGGACGACGAGGAATAAGCGGCTGCGCTGCGCACAGATGCGCGGCGGTAATAACAGAATTGAAAACGCGGCGGTTCATCCCGCCGCGTTTTTTTGTTTCAGGTGATGCGCCGCCCGCTTACGCCAGCGGGCGACGGATGCTGACATTGATGCTGCCGTCATCGTCATATGCCACCAGCTTGCCGATGAAATTCGAGAACGACGTGGCGACTTCGATGAAGCAGCCCTGTCCGTCGATCATGTAAGCGAGGACGTCGTCGGCATTCTCCAGGTTCACGCCTGCATCAGCCAGTTCGCTGATGTCCGGGATGACCTCGTGATCGACGAAGTAGATCTTGCCCTTCGCCTTACCCTTGTAGATTTCGACGATCGGATCGCCGCCGTGACTTTCCGCCACCGGATAGCAGAAGGCACGGAAGGCCTTGTCCCAGAGATCGGCGTCGGCGAGAAACACGCGCAGGTCGTTGTATTCGAAGCCGGTGTCGAGACCGCGTAGGTAGCGCACCGAATCGAATGTCTCGACGCCATCGGCCAGCGGGCTGGCTGTGTCGAGATCGAAATAGAAGCCGTTACGCGCTTTCAGAAACGCCGTATAATCGGATGAGAATTCGATACCCTGCTCGGCGGCAAAAGCTGCAATCGCCTTCTCCTTCACCGGCTTGAATGTCATCGCATCGGGATAGTCTTCGAACCTGAACTCGTTCGCCATCATGTACTCCGCTTATGCGTAAAGGATCCCGCCTGAGCGGTGCCTCCCTTGGTGCTGCAGAGGTAAGGCAAGGTTCATGGTCGCGCCCGACGCATAATCTTCACTTTCCAAACGCCATCGAATCCTGCGACATCGCGCATGGACGGCAACGCATGGAGTGGCGACGATGGCATCTCTCTGGCTTGGTCTGATGCGCTTGCTGGCCGGCTTCCGCCGCGGTCTGCGCGATCCCGAATTTCGCGCGATCCTGTTTCTGCTGGCCATCGCCATGACCGGCGGCGCCGTGTTCTTTCACGCCGTGGAAGGCTGGCCGTGGATCGACGCCGCCTATTTCAGCGCGATGGCGCTCACCACCGTTGGCGACGCCACGCTGTCGCCGACCACGGCCATTGCCAAGATCTTCACGATGCTGTTCTCGATCTGCGGCATCGGACTGATGCTGGCATTCCTGTCGCGGCTATCGACGTTCCGAGAGCATGAGGAAGGGCGGGAGTGATATCGTAGCCGTCACGCCTTCTTCAGAAATTCCGTGCGCAGCACCAGGCCTTTCACCTTGTCGGTACGGCCTTCGATCTCGTCTTCATTATCGGTGAGATGGATGTTCTTGATCACGGTGCCGCGCTTGAGCACGGTGGACGAGCCTTTCAGCTTGAGGTCCTTGATCAGCGTGACGGTATCGCCTTCGGCGAGCAGCGCGCCGTTCGAATCCCTGACCTTGATGTCCATGATGTTGTCCTTCTTTTCCCTTCTCCCCTTGTGGGAGAAGGTGCCCTCGCAAAGCGAGGGCGGATGAGGGGTAGCCGCAGAGTTCGTAGCTTGTGGCCACCCCTCACCCGTCTCGACCGCTCCGCGTTCGATCCACCCTCTCCCACAAGGGGAGAGGGGAAGCAAGAAATACCAGGGATCAGAACTTGTACGTAATACCCGTGCCGACCAGCCACGGGTCGAGCTTGACCTGACCGGTGATCGCCGCGCCGCTGGCCAGCGTACCTTCCCAGTCCGGGCGCATCCACATCTTCTTCACGTCGACATTCCAGCCCCAATGCTTGTCGATCATGTAGTCGAAGCCGAACTGCAGCACCGGCGCCGCGGTGTCTTTCAGACGGCTGCTCGTCACGCCCACGCCGCTGGCACTCTGGCTGAAGAACTAGGTGTAGTTCACGCCAGCGCCGATATAGGGCTTGAAGGCGCCGAACTGCGTGAAGTGATACTGGAAGGTCAGCGTCGGCGGCAGCAGCCAGGCCTTGCCGACATCGAGGCCGGCAATGGCGCCGTCACCGGTGACGTGGTGCTTGGTCACGCCGAGAATGAGTTCGGCTGCGAGGTTCGGCGTGAAGAAATACGAGATGTCGAGTTCGGGAACGACCTGATCGGAGGTCTTCAGGCTGGAGCCCGGCACCTGGTGAACCGACCCGCCATTCTCCGGAATGACGCCGAGCACACGTAGGCGGATCATCCAGGGATTCCACGCCTCGACCACCGGCGCCTTGGTATACGGCGTCACGGCCGGAAGATCGGCGGCACCTGCCGTCGTCGCCATGCTGGTCATCGCCGTTGCTGCCATCAGCAACGACACAGTCGTCAGAATTCTCTTCATCGCGAAGCGCCCTGTCTTTCGATTCGTTCGGGGTGAACGATCTCACCCGATCAAATCCGAAAGACGCTCGCCGCGGCGCTCACACGTTGATCTCCATCAAAAGCAAACGACCGCACAGCGTCTCGCTGCGCGGTCGTTGCCTTTGGGAGACACAGTGTTGCGGAATATCAATCCGCGGCGTTACGGCCGGCTTGGATTGTTCAGCATGTATTCGCCGAGATTGCGCTGTGCGCGGTCGGCACGATTGATGGCATTGCTGCGCTGAACGTCGCGGTCCTTGCGACAGGCCGCATATTCCGGCGAGCCGACAGCGACCCCATTGGCGCGGCAGATCGCGTCATCGTCATCACCGAGGCTCGACATGGGAATGTCGGTGCGGCGCGCGCAGGCGCTGAGCAGCATTGCTGTCAGCGTCAGCGCGATGAGAGAGGTCGAGGTCAGTCGCATGCATGGTCCCGTTACTTGATCTTCTCTGTCATTGCCGGGCTTGACCCGGCAATCCAGCTTTGCCGTTTGAAAGGAAGATGGATGCCCGGGTCAAGCCCGGGCATGACGTGAGAGTGTTTAACGCCAAATGCGGGATTTGTAAGGTCTGCTCAGACCCTGCCCTTCAACGCCGCGCCGATTTCGTCCAGTGACTTCGGATCCTCAATGGTCGCGGGCATGGTCCAGCTGTCACCGTCCGCGATCTTCTTGATGGTACCGCGCAGGATTTTGCCCGAACGCGTCTTCGGCAGCCGGCCGACGGCGATGGCGAGCTTGAACGCCGCGACCGGCCCAAGTTTCTCGCGCACCAGCGCGACCACTTCCTTCTCGATGTCAGCAACCGGCCGCTCAACGCCGGCCTTCAGCACCAGGAAACCGCAGGGCACCTCGCCCTTGATCGTATCCTTGATGCCCAGCACGGCGCATTCGGCGACGTCAGGATGCGAGGCCAGAATCTCTTCCATGCCACCGGTCGAGAGCCTGTGGCCGGCGACATTGATGATGTCGTCGGTGCGGCCCATCACATAGACGTAGCCGTCGTCATCAAGATAGCCGGCATCGGAAGTTTTGTAGTAGCCGGGAAATTCGTTGAAATAGGCTTCCTTGCAGCGCTCGTCCTGCTCCCACAATGTCGGCAGACAGGCCGGCGGCATCGGCAGTTTGATCACGATGGAACCCATGGTCCCCGCAGGCAGCGGCCTCGCGGCTTCGTCGACCACTTCGATCTTGTAGCCGGGCATCGGCACCGTCGGCGAACCATGCTTCACCGGCAGTTGTCCTAGGCCCACCGGGTTGCCGGCGATGCACCAGCCAGTCTCGGTCTGCCACCAGTGATCGATCACCGGCACCTTCAACTGCTTCTCGGCCCAGTCCACCGTCGGCGGGTCGGCGCGCTCACCGGCGAGAAACAGCGTGCGGAAATGCGAGAGGTCGTATTTGCGGATGAAGCTGCCGTCCGGATCGTCCTTGCGGATGGCGCGGAAGGCGGTCGGCGCCGTGAAGAAAGCAACGGCCCTGTGTTCGGAGATGACGCGCCAGAACGCGCCGGCATCCGGCGTGCCGACCGGCTTGCCCTCATACATGATCGAGGTCGCGCCATGGAACAGCGGCGCATAGACGATGTAGCTATGGCCGACCACCCAGCCGATGTCCGAGCCGCACCACCAGACTTCGCCCGGCTTCACGCCGTAGAGATTCCACATCGACCAGGCGAGCGCGACGGCATGACCGCCATTGTCACGCACCACGCCCTTCGGCTTACCGGTCGTGCCGGACGTATAGAGGATATAGAGCGGATCGGTCGCCAGCACTGGCACGCAATCCGCGGACTTCTTCGCCGCCATCGCCTTGCTGCGCAATTCGGCCCAGTCGTGATCGCGGCCGGCCACCAGATCGCAGCCATGCTGCGGGCGCTGCAGGATGATGCAGGCATCGGGCTTCGCGCTGGCGAGCGCGATCGCTTCATCCAGCAGCGGCTTGTATTGCACGATGCGGCCGGGCTCGATGCCACAGCTCGCCGACAGGATCAGCTTCGGCCGCGCATCGTCGATGCGTGTCGCGAGTTCCTTCGCCGCGAAGCCGCCGAACACCACCGAATGCACCGCGCCGATGCGCGCGCAGGCGAGCATGGCGACCACAGCCTCAGGTACCATCGGCATATAGAGGATGACGCGATCGCCCTTGCCGACGCCAAGGTCCTGCAGGATGGCGCCGAGCACCTGCACCTCATGCAACAGCTGTGCATAGGTGAATTTCCGGACCTCACCCGTCAGTGGCGAGTCGTGGATCAGCGCGAGCTGATCGGCGCGGCCACCCGCGACATGGCGATCCAGCGCGTTGTAGCAGGTGTTGAGCACGCCGCCGACAAACCAGCGGCCGTAGAGACCCACGGACGGATCGAACACCTTCTTCGCTGGCGCAATCCAGTCGATCGCCTTCGCCGCTTCGCCCCAGAAGCCTTCCGGATCGGACAGCGACTGCACGTGGACATCGTGATAGCGACTGGATGCGTTGGTCGTCATGGCGTCTCTCCCGCCCCGGCTTTACCGCCGGGGTTCATTATTGCGTCATTGTCACGGGATGACAGGCTATTTCAAGGGTGCCTTTGGTTGTGGCTTGACCGACATTTCCACGCCAATCCGCTCGATCTCCTGCGCCAGCGCCTTGTAATTGGCACGCGCCACGTCGAGTTGCGGATCGAGCTTGATCGCCGCACCGAAATCGCGGACTGCGCGCGGCCGATCACCCTTCTTGCGCCAGAGTTCGCCGCGCGCATTGAACAGAACGGCCTGCGTCGGATCGAGCCGCAGCGCCGCGTCGTAATCGGCGATGGCACGATCGGTCTCATCCTTGCGGGTGTAGACGCCGGCGCGCGCAATCAACGCTTTCAGCCGGTCGGCCCGCTCGGTCTTTTCGTTGTCGATCAGCGTGCTGCAAACTGCGAGAATCTTCTCGTCATCACCTGACGCAACAGCCGCCACGCACAACGCGGAATCGACGGGCGCGGTGGCTGCGGGTTCGTTGACCGCCGGCGATGCCCTGTCCAGAGCCACGCAACATAATACGAGCAGGACGCCGATAACGCGCAATACACTGCCAACATATGAATTGCGAAAAGTCATTGTCTATCGCGTGCTCGCATCGGCAGATGGATGCAATCCGATCGCCGGCTTGCGCGCCGCCACCCGATATTTCTCAAGCTGCTTGCGATGTCGCAAAGCGATATCCAGCGTTGAATCGATCTGAACGGCCGCGTCGAAATCAGCCAGCGCGCGCGCAAGGTCGCCCTTGTCGCGCCAGGCGACGCCGCGATTGTTATAGGCCATCGCCAGCTCCGGCTGAAGCTGCAGCGCCGTCGTGTAGTCGGTGATGGCGCGATCATACGCACCGCTGAGACTGAAGGCGTTGCCGCGATTCACGAAATAGCTGGCCTTCGGCTCCAGCCGGATCGCCGCGTCGAAATCCGCAATCGCGCGGCCATAGGCATTGTTGCGCGCATAGGACTGCCCGCGCGCATCGTAGTGTTCCGCACTCGGCTCCAGGCGAATGATGTCGCTCTGGTCGTCGATGACCAGATCGAAGCGCTTGACCTTGGCATAGGCCGCGGCGCGATCGATGAGACCCTGCACCCGCGTCGGATCGAGCCGGACCGCTTCATTGTAATCGCGAACAGCCAATCGATTTTCGTGCATCGATGCGAAGGTCGCGGCGCGGCTCGCAAATAATTGGGCCTCGTTCGGCCGCAGTCTGATCGCACGGTCGAAGTCATCAAGTGCACGGTCGAACTTCTTGCCGGCCGCAAGCGCCTTGCCGCGGGCTTCGAGCGCTGCGGCCGAGAGGGGATCGAGCTGAACTGCCAGATCGCCATCCGCAACGGCCAGGTCGACCTGTTCCAGCCTGAGTTGCAGCCCGGCGCGCACGATCAGGGCATGAACGCGGTCCGGCAGTCCCGCCGTCGAGCCGATCACCAGGCCGCAGATGCCGAGCATCTGCTCGGGCGGCAAGGTGTCATCATTCGCGCAGGTGGCAGCGGCCTCAGCCGCGCCCTGCGCCCGGACGGCCGCATGGGGCAACGATGCTGCCGCGAGAGCGGCGCACAGAACCAACGTCCGAAACGAATGACCCATGAAAGCCCCAGCAAGCCAACCGGACCACTCTACCTGATCAGGCCCCGCTCCCGATAGTAGCGCAGCGCGCCGGGATGCAGCGGCACCGGGCTTTTGCTGACGGCGCTGGCCAGCTTGATCTCGTGGCCAGCGCGGTGGGCGATGGCGAGTTCGTCCAGGTCGTCAAACAGGCGCTTGGTCATCTGATAGACGAGGTCGTCGGACACCGCGCTGCTCGTGACCAGATAATTCATGACCGATGCGGTCCGCACGGGTCTGTCCTGGCTGACATAGGTCCGGGCCGGAACCGTATCTGGCCTGAACGGCGCGCCGATCTTTCTGACCAACGCGGGCGGCACCGGCACGATGACGATATCCGTGGCCTCGCTGAGTTCCTTGATCGACGTGACGCCGAGACCGGCGGACTGCAGCGTCGCGTCCAGCTTTTTCTCGATCATCATCGTGGTGGATTCGGCAAAGGAGAAATACCTGATCTCGCCAAGATTCTCGTAGCGCAGCCCCGCAGCACCCAGAATGGCGCGGGCGTTCAACTCGGTGCCCGATCTCCGCTCGCCGACCGAGAGGCTTCTACCCTTGAGATCGCTCAGCGTCCTGATGCCGCTGTCTTTGGTGGCTACGATCTGGATGTAATTCGGATAGAGCGCGCCGATCACCCGCAGCCGGTCCTGCTTGCCATCGAAGCCCGCCGTGGCATTGCCGGCCCAGGCGTCCTTCAGGGCATCGCCAAGCGCAAAACCCACCTGCCCGGTGCCTTGCTGCAGCCGCGAGAGGTTCTCGACCGAACCGTCGGTTGTCTGCACCTGAACTTTCGCGCCGGGAATATCCGCATAGATCATCGCAATCGAGACGCCGAGCGGAAAATAGATCCCGGATGTATTGCCGGTCAGCAGCGTGATCGATGGCTCGGCGCATGCCGCTGCGCTGCACATGACGACCACAGTCGTCATGGCGGCTATTAGACGCTTCCTCATACTCATTTTATTCCCGTCATTCAGGCCGCGAAGGTGAACCGCAGCCCTCATGCGGTCAACGGCGTCGCAATAGCGAACGCCGTTGCCGCGACGAAAGTTTCACCCGTAAGCCCTTGCGCCAGCCGGGTAAAACGGCATGAATGCGCCGCACTCAGAATAATAAGGCCGGCAAAGCCGGCTGCGGGAAATATCCCGGGGGATGAAACATGGCTGACCAGAAATCAAACGCGAGCGATGACACCGTTGCCGTCTCCGACGAGGCATTGGCGAAGGCTGAAGCCTTCATCGAAGCCGATGAAGGTGCAACAAATCGCCTGCTGGGCTGGGCCGGAACGATCTCCACCGGCATCGCCGTGGTGATGAGCCTGTTTCATCTCTATGCCGCCTACGCAATCGTGCCGACGCAGGAGCTGCGTTACGTCCACGTCGCCTTCACGCTGATCCTGAGCTTCCTGCTGTTCCCCGTCGCTGCGCGCTTCCGCAACCGCGTGCGCTGGTGGGACATCGTGCCGGGCATCGTCGCCATCGGCACCATTGCCTATGCGCTGTGGGGCGGCGACGATTTCACCGACCGCGCCACGCTGCCGGATCATATGGATGTCATCGTCGGCATCGTCTTCATCGTGCTGCTGCTGGAAGCGACGCGCCGTACCACGGGCCTGATCATGCCGGTCGTGTCCGTGTTCTTCATTGCCTATGCGATGCTCGGCCCGCATCTGCCGGCGCCGTGGACCCATCGCGGCTATGACCTGCCGCGCCTCGTCGGCCATCTCTTCATCACGCTGGAGGGCATCTTCGGCGTCGCAGTCGACGTGTCGGCGACGCTGATCATCCTGTTCACGATCTATGGCGCGTTCCTGTCGATGTCCGGCGCAGGAAAATTCTTCATCGATTTCTCGCTATCCTTGATGGGGAACAAGTCGAACGCCGCAGGCCGCACCGTGGTGCTGTCCTCGTTCCTGCTCGGCGGGCCTTCCGGCTCCGGCGTCGCCACCACGGTGATGATCGGCACCGTCGCCGCCCCGATGCTGGCCAAGGCCGGTTTCGAGAAGAACGCTGCCGGTGGCCTGCTCGCCGCCGGCGGTCTCGGCGCGATCCTGTCGCCGCCGGTGCTTGGCGCCGCCGCGTTCCTGATCGCCGAATTCCTCAAGATCAGCTATCTCGACGTGATCTGGATGGCGACCATCCCGACCTGTCTCTACTACCTGTCGCTGCTGATCATGGTGGAGATCGACGCCAAGCGGTTCGGCGCCCACAATGTCAATGTCAGGCCTGAACTCAGCCTCGGCGTGATGATGAAGCGTTACGGGTTCCACTTCATTTCTCTGCTCGCCGTCGTCGTCTTTATGATCATCGGCTACTCGCCGTCACTGTCGGTGTTCTACGCCACGCTCGTCACCTTCGTGCTCAGTTTCCTGCGCAAGGACACTGCGCTGGTGCCGAAGAAACTGGTGAAGGCGCTGGCCGATGGCTCGATCGGCGCGCTCAATGCCGCCACGACCTGCGCCTGCGCCGGCATCGTGGTCGGCGTCGTCACCCTCACCGGCCTCGGCCTCAAGTTTTCGTCGATCGTGATTTCCTATGCCGGCGGCAGCCTGTTGCTGACGGCGATCTATACGGCGCTGATCGTCTGGATCATCGGCCTCGCCGTGCCCGTGACCGCGTCCTACATCATCTGCGCGGTGATCGCCGCCCCTGCGCTGATCAAGCTCGGCGTGCCCGATTACGCCGCACACATGTTCATCTTCTATTACGCGGTCCTCTCGGAAGTCTCGCCGCCTACCGCGCTGTCGCCCTTCGCGGCGGCAGCCATCACCGGCGGCGATCCCTACAAGACCACGCTGCAATCGTGGAAATACACACTGCCGGCCTTCCTGGTGCCATTCGTCTTCGTCTGCGACCCGCAGGGCGTCGGCCTGCTGCTGAACATTCCGAAGGGCGGCTCGTGGGTGGACATCGTCGAGATCACCTTCAAGACCACGCTGGGACTGCTGGCACTCGCCGCCGTCGCGCAGAACTGGGCACTGCGACAAAATACACCGATCGAGCGCGGCCTGCTTCTGCTATCGGGATTACTGCTGGTGTTCCCGAGCCTGATCGAGGCGATCATCGAGTCGATCATCGGTCGCGACATCAGCTACACATTCGTGCCCGGCCTCATCATCGGCCTCGGCGTGCTGCTCTGGCAGGCAAGGACGAGGACGCAACCGGCGCCGGCATGACCAACGACAGAAACGAATAACGTCAAGTTATCGCATGACAGCGGACGCCGCAGATAAGCGGCGCCGCCGACTTCAGGGAGTGACGCGATGAGATGGACAGCTTTCAGACACAGGGCGTTCAGCCTTGCACTGCTCGGCATCGCCTGCGCGGCGACCGGCGCTTCTGCGGAAGACAAGACCATCGCTATTGCGACCGGCGGGACCGGCGGCATCTTCTATCCGCTCGGCGGCGGTCTCGCGAACCTGTTGTCGAAGAAACTGCCGCATACCCAGGCCACCGGCGAAGTCACCGGCGGCAGCGTCGACAACATCAAGCTGCTGGAGACCGGTCAGGCCGATCTCGGTTTCATGACTGGCGACGTCGCGTCCGACGCCGTGAAGGGCGAGAACAAGTTCAAGAAGCCTGTGCCGCTGCGCACCATCGTCGCCGTCTATTCCAGCCCGGTCCATGTCGTGACCATCGCCGGCACCGGCATCGAGAAATTCGCCGATCTGAAAGGCAAGCGCATTTCCGGCGGCGCGCCGGGCAGCGCCACCGAGGCGCAGACCTTCCGCCTGCTCGAAGCCGCGGGCCTCGACAAGGACAAGGACGTCAAGCGCGAACGTCTGTCGGTGGCGGAATCCGCGTCCGCGCTCAAGGATCGCAAGATCGATGCCTTCTTCTGGGGCGGCGGCGTGCCGACTGCCGCCGTCGTCGACCTTGCCGCAACGCCCGGCGTCACCATCAAGCTGATCGACATCGATTATCTGCTCGAACCCATCGTGAAGAAATACGGCCAGATCTTCGCACCCAGCGTGATCAAGGCCGGCAGCTATCCGGGCCAGACCACCGACAGCCGTGGCTTCGCCGCCTGGAACCAGATCATGGCCACCGACAAGATGTCGGACGAGACGGCCTATGCGATCACGAAGACGATCTTCGAGAACAAGGCCGATCTGGTCGCCGTCCATAAGGAGGCCGAGAACATCAATCTCGCCACGCAGACACCAGCGCAGTCGCCGGCGCCCTATCACCCCGGCACGCTGAAATATCTCAAGGAAGTCGGCGCGGTGAAATAGTCACCGCGACATCAATCAAAACTGGAGGAGAGGACAACCATGTTCAAGCGTTTCAGAAAGACATCGATTGCCGTGGCGCTGGTCGCCACTGCCGGCCTTGCAGGCGCGGCCATCGCGCAGCAGAAGACCATGGCGATCGGCACCGGCGGCACCGGCGGCGTGTATTATCCGCTCGGCGGCGCCATCGCCAATGTGCTGTCGAAGGCGCTGCCGAACACCCAGGCCACCGCGGAAGTCACCGGCGGCTCGGTCGATAACCTCAAGCTGATTGCCTCGGGCCAGAGCGAGCTCGGCTTCAGCATGGCCGACGCCGCGCTCGACGCACTGAACGGCCAGGACAAGTTCAAGAGCGGCAAGGTCCCGCTGCAGACCTTGCTGGTGGTCTATCCGAACCGCATGCATATCGTGACCATCGAGGGCGCCGGCATCGAGAAGATGTCGGATCTCAAGGGCAAGCGCGTCTCCACGGGCTCGCCGGGCGGCGCCACCGAAGTGATGGCGTTCCGCGTCATCGAGGCCGCCGGTCTCGACAAGGACAAGGACATGAAGCGCGAGCGTCTCGGCGTGGCTGAGTCCGTCAACGCCATCAAGGACCGCAAGATCGACGCCTTCTTCTGGGTCGGCGGCGTCCCCACCGCCGCCGTCACCGATCTCGCCGCCACACCCGGCATGAAAATCAAGTTCGTCGACCATGCCGACCTCGCCGCCAAGATGAACGAGAAATACGGCAAGCTGTATTCGCCCTCGACCATCAGCAAGAGCATCTATCCCGGCATGGACAAGGACAACGCCAATACCGAAGTCTGGAACATCATCGTCACCGGCAACAAGATGAGTGACGACGACGCCTACAACATCGTCAAGACGCTGGTGGAGAAGAAGGCCGACATCGTCGCCGTGCACAAGGAGGCCGAGAGCTTCTCGCTCGACAACCAGGTGCAGGAGCGCTCGCCGGTGCCGTTCCATCCTGGCGCGCTGAAATACTTCAAGGAAAAGGGTATCGGGAAATAAGACCGGCCATCACGCGACCAGACTTTGAGCCGCGGCACGCAAGTGTCGCGGCTTCTGTTTGAGGGAGTAACAACCCACTCTCCTGTCATCCCCGCGCAGGCGGGGATCCATACACGCCGAATACCGCGGAACCGGATCACTCAACCGCCGTTGCCTGCCGGGCACTGCCGTGCCGTGAGGGCCGCGCGTGCACGACGACGCCAACAGGATCAAACATCCGCTCGACGCGCTGAACTTCTTTCTCGCCGATGTCCGAGACGGGCTCGGGCCCTATCTCGCGATCTATCTGCTGACAGTCCAGAAATGGGACGAGGCCTCGATCGGCATCGTGATGTCGGTCGCCGCCCTCGCCGGCATTGTCGCGCAGACCCCCGCCGGCGCCCTGATCGACAAGACCACGGCCAAGCGCGCCATCGTCATTCTTGCCGCCGTCATCGTCACACTCGGCTCGATCGTGCTGCCGCTCTATCCCGGCTTCCTGTTTGTCACGACAACACAGGCACTGACCGGTGTCGCCGCGGCCGTGTTCGCACCGGCACTGGCGGCGATCACCCTCGGCATTGTCGGCCCCAAAGCCTTTGCCCGCCGGATCGGCCGTAACGAGGCGTTCAACCATGCCGGCAATGCGACGGCGGCGACGCTGGCCGGCATCTTCGCCTATGCCTTCGGACCGATCGTCGTGTTCTGGCTGATGGCCGCGATGGCTGTGGCGAGCATCCTCGCGACGCTGGCGATCCCCGCTAATGCCATCGATCATCAGATGGCCCGCGGCCTCGGTGATCTCGACGACACGCACGATCACGATGCCGCCGACCGGCCATCCGGCTTTCAGGTGCTGCTGACCTGCAAGCCGCTCCTGATATTTGCCGCCGCCACCGTGCTGTTTCATTTCTCCAATGCGGCGATGCTGCCGCTGGTCGGCCAGAAACTCGCACTGGTGAACAGCGAGCTTGGCACCACGCTGATGTCGGTCTGCATCGTCGCGGCACAATTGGTGATGGTGCCGGTCGCCATGCTGGTCGGCCGCAAGGCCGATGTCTGGGGCCGCAAACCGATCTTCGCCTGCGCGCTCGCAGTGCTGGCACTACGCGGCGCGCTGTATCCATTGTCGGACAATCCCTATTGGCTGGTCGGCGTGCAGACCCTCGATGGCATCGGCGCCGGAATCTTCGGTGCGATCTTCCCGCTTGTCGTCGCGGACCTCACTTACGGCACCGGCCACTTCAATATCAGCCAGGGCGCGATCGCCACCGCCGCGGGATTAGGGGGCGCTCTCAGCACGGCCATTGCCGGCGTGATCGTGGTAAAGGCCGGCTACAGCGCGGCATTCCTGGTGCTTGCCGCCTTGGCGGGGATCGGCCTCATCCTGTTCATTGTCGCCATGCCGGAGACGCGACCTTCCGACGCACGTCATCAGCCGTTAGTACCAAATGCTTAAGGATGGTATTGCATTGCGGTAGCAACTCGCAATGCAGGATAGTACCATCCACCCAGTACGTTCCCATGCATGTTGTCCATGGAAACGCCTGATCGGGAGAAGCTGGAAAGACCTGCCGGTTGCGCAGATGAGTCGCAGGAGCGAACCGTCGGGTTCGTTGCCCCAGCCGTGCCGGTTCCCACTTGATCCCGGCCTCCCGTCAATGTCTTAAACACCCTCAATCAGATCGCGCGTCGCAGCCGCGCGGCCTGTCCGACATGCAAAAGGACTCTTCGAGATGTCATCATCGATCCGCTTCCCGTCCCGCCGCTCCGTGATCCTCGGCGGCGCGGCTGCCCTCGGCACCCTGCCGATCCTGTCGCGCCGCGCCAGCGCCGCAGAGTGGCCCACCAAGCCGGTGAAGTTCATCGTTCCGTTCGCGGCCGGCGGCACCACCGACATTCTGGCCCGCGTCGTTGCGCAGAAGATGTCCGAAGAGATGGGCCAGCAGTTCATCGTCGAGAACAAGGCCGGCGCCGGCGGCAACATCGCCGCTGACTTCGTCGCCAAGGCCGAAGGCGACGGCTACACCTTCCTGGTCGGCACGCCCGGCACCCACGCGATCAACAAGTTCGTGTTCAAGAACATGACCTATGATCCGGTGAAGGATCTGGCCTCGGTGATCGTGATCGCCAAGGTGCCGAACCTGTTCTCGGTGACCAACTCGCTGCCGGCCAAGAGCGTCAAGGAATTCATCGAACTCGCCAAGGCCAAGCCGGATGAATATTTCTACGGCACGCCGGGTCTCGGTTCGACCGCGCATCTGTCGACCGAACTGTTCAAGTCGATGACCGGCGTGAAGCTGACCCACGTGCCCTACAAGGGCAGCGCCCCCGCGCTCACCGACCTGATCGGCGGCCGCGTCCATGTGATGATCGACAACCTGCCGGCGGCGCAGCCTTTCGCGGAGAGCAACCAGATCCGCGCACTCGCCGTCTCCACCAGCAAGCGCTGGGAGCCGATGAAGGACATTCCGACCATCGCCGAATCCGGCGTGGACGGCTACGACGCCGCCTCCTGGTTCACCATCGCAGCCCCGGCGAAGACGTCGAAGGAGATCATCGCCAAGCTCAATGCCTCGACCGACAAGTTCATCAAGTCGGCCGATGGTACTGCCCGCCTGATCAAGCTCGGCGCCGATCCGACCGGCGGTTCGCCGGCCGACATGGATGCCTATGTGCAGTCCGAAATCGAGAAGTGGGGCAAGGTCGCCCAGTTCGCCGGCATCAAGCCGGAGTAAGGGCAGCGCAGGGTTGGCAGGGCGTTAGACGCGCCTGCCTGTCTTGCTTCGTTAAGCGTGAATAGATCGAAGGGCATGCGCATCCGCGTGTGCCCTTTTGTTTTGTGAGTGCGGTTGGCGCCTATTCCACACTCGTCATTCCCCGGCAAACCAATTGGTTTGCCTGAGGGCGTGCGTAAGCCCGGACGCGCAGAGTCCTCAATTGTCATTCCGGGCTCGCGCAAGGGCGCGCCCCGGAATGACAGCTTGGGGCACTCAAACATTTTTTCCTATCCATTATTGACAACATCCCTTAATATGACTATATTCCCCCTCGTCCTGCCCCACCGAGAGGGGCGATCGCGATCGTCACGTTCGCGGGGTGGGATGCGGTGGACGCCGGAGATGCGGCGTTACGCGGTTTGGGGGTGACGTCTGTCTTCGGGCAGGACGGATCTGCGCCAGCACTGCCACTGGCAAGGAGACGGCCGACCTTGGGATGGAAAGACTCTCTGGACAGTGTGACGGACGACCAAGTCAAAACGCGTTCGGCTTACTCGCTTGAGGCTCCCTTCCCTTCGCCTTGGGACTTTAATTCGCGATCGGAGCGTTCGTCGAGGCAAAGTGCAAGCAACCGAAAAAACACCGCAGGCGGAACGTCGGGCACTTGCCTGACGCCTCCGAAAGTCCTGATGCACTCTAAATTGCGGAAGACCGCATCGCATCAGGCCCAAGGGTGCAACGGGCACCCGGCGTTCCGCACGCCCTCTCACAAGGGGGCGGGAATGCGAAGCACGACGGCGCCCCCGCGCCGCAAACAATGGGGGTGATGACGCATGTCTGAAGAGCAGTGGCTGTTTGACAGTTGAATCAGCAACGGCGCGACGTGGACGTCCCACACACTGCCGTCATGCCCGGCGCATGCCGGGTATCCACGTCTTGGCGACAAACGAAGGCGTGGATGGCCGGAACAAGTCCGGCCATGACGATCCATAATGAGCGCGCAGGTTCGCCCCGTCCTGAAATTCGTCTACTCGAACTTCATGTCGATGCAGCGCGACACGTCCGAGCCGAGGCCCGAGGGAATCGTGACACAGCCACGAATTTTCTGCTGGGTGTTGTCGCTCACCCACATGGCAAAACCACCATTGCCGAAGAACGAATTGGTGTTCGGCGGCTCGGTTTCCGTGGCATCGAAGGAATAGCTGGAGTCGGTATCGAACACGCGCGGCTTCTTCACGCAGGCGCCGTCGCTCTGGACGTTGATGACTTCCTTGGCATCACGCGTCATCGATAGCGACACCGAGCAACGGAAATATTCCGAGGTCTTCGCATTGAACAGATAGGCATAAGAGCGGCAGGTCGCCGTACTCAGCTTGCCTGCGGCAAGCCCACGCCCGCAGGAGATGCGCTGGTTGTTGCTGAGCTTGAAATCATCTGCCGCAGCAAGACCGGGCGCCAATACCACCGCGCCAACAACCAAAAGACTTTTCACGATCGCTCGCATTGTCGAATCATCCCCATCGCCGCATTCATCGTGGACCGGCTTAGCCCGAAAGCGAAAGATAGTCGCCAGACCGCGCTTGCGAAATAACAAACTCTGTCGCGACCGCATGTCGTATTGACGGGCTGTCACCGTTCGTGATTTGTTCAAGACCACCGCGCAGCCGCGATGTACTTTCAAAACACGTTTCGGAGAATTTGGGATGACCGCTCGAGCCTTTACGATGCTGTGCGCCGCCGCACTAGTGACATCGGCCCTGGCCGGCCCTGCGCTTGCTCAGACACCGACGCCCTGGGTGCTCTCGCCCGACATGGGCTATGGCTACGACGCGTCAGGCAAGACCTTCGCGTACAAGATGGGCACCAACAATGCCAAGTTCCTGCTGAAGGGCGCCAAGAAAGTGCCGAAGAACACGCTCTTCTTTATCGGCGAGAACGGCCAGCTCTATATGCGCAGCGGTCCGTTCCTCGAAGATGATGGGAAGTTCAAGTTCGGCCCGGGCTAGTCCCGGTTTCGGACAGGATCATGCGCAACCGGACGGGTGCCGCATGACGGAGACATGACATTGCTCCCTTCGCCATGAAGCCTCTCCCACCACGGTGGCAGAGGTGATACAGAGCGCTTCATCTTTTTACGAAAGCTGAAAGCACTCATGGCCAAGTCGCTGCCCGTCTCCCCCCTCGCCCCGACCGCTGTTCCCGAACTACCCGCGATTGCAGGCGTGCGCCTCGCCACCGCCGCCGCCGGCATCCGCTACAAGGGCCGCACCGACGTGCTGCTCGCGGTGATGGACAAGGGCACGACGGCAGCCGGCGTGTTCACCAAGTCGAAGTGCCCGTCGGCTCCCGTGGAGTGGTGCCGCGCGGTGCTGAAAAACGGCAAAGCGCAGGCGCTGGTGGTCAATTCCGGCAATGCCAATGCCTTCACCGGCAAGACCGGCAAGGCCTCGACCAAACTCACCGGCGACATCGCATCCAAGGCCGTCGGCTGCAAGCCGAACGAGATCTTCCTGGCCTCGACCGGCGTGATCGGCGAGCCGCTCGACGCCACAAAGTTCAACGGTGTGCTCGCCACACTCGCTGAAAGCGCCGGACCGGACGGCTGGATGGATGCCGCCAAGGCGATCATGACCACCGACACCTTCCCGAAGGTCGCGACGGCCACGGTGAAACTCGGCAAGGCCAAGGTCACCATCAACGGCATGGCCAAGGGCGCGGGCATGATCGCGCCGGACATGGCGACGATGCTGTCCTTCATCTTCACGGATGCACCGATCAGCGCGCCCGCATTGCAGGCACTCCTGAAGGCCGGCGTGGAAGATTCGTTCAATGCCGTGACCATCGACGGCGACACCTCGACCTCGGACACGCTGCTGATGTTCGCCACCGGCGCAGCAGCCGCACAGGGCGCGCCGAAGATCACCAAGGCCAGCGACATCAGGCTGAAGCCTTTCGTGAAGGCCCTGAACGTCATTCTCAATGACCTCGCCGAACAGGTCGCACGCGATGGCGAAGGCGCGCGCAAGCTGGTGGAAGTCGTCGTCGAAGGCGCGACGACCAAGGCCTCGGCGCGCAAGATCGCCATGTCGATCGCCAATTCGCCGCTGGTGAAAACGGCGATTGCCGGCGAAGACGCCAATTGGGGCCGCGTGGTGATGGCTGTCGGCAAGGCCGGCGAGCCCGCCAACCGCGACAAGCTCTCGATCGCGTTCAATGGCATCCGTGTCGCCAAACTGGGCGCACGCGACCCGTCCTATGACGAGACCGAAGTGTCCAACGCGATGAAGAACCCCAAAGTGCAGATCAAGGTCACCCTCGGCCTCGGCAAGGGCCGCGACCGCGTGCTGACCTGCGACCTCACCAAGGAATATGTCGCCATCAACGGCGACTATCGGTCTTAGCTTGCTACTGCGCCTGCGGACGACGTCGATGAAGATATGTGCGATGGCCGGCACGACAGGGGGTCTGATCCTTGCCTGTGCCGTCGCAATGCCAATCGGCACCGCCGAAGCGCAGGATCAGTCATCGAGCAGGACACGCACGCTCACCCGCAGCGTCAAGGCCGGTCAGGAGGTCGGCCTTGGCTTCGCGGTGCGATGGAACGCGAAATGTGAGCCGGTGCTGCCCAAGCTCACTATCGCCAAACCTCCGTCGCATGGCAGTCTGTGCGGACGGACGATCATGGTCACCCCACAAAAGAATGTGACCGGGGACGACCAGACCTGTGTCGGGAAACGCATGCGCGCACTGCAACTGGTTTACATGCCCAGCAGCGACTATTCGGGAGCGGACACGGTCGACTACATCATCGAACTGCCGCGCGTGCAGCTCACGACCCATGTCGACATTCAGGTAATCCCGAACGATGCTGCAACCAAAACTCTCATACCGAACAATGAGAGCGCGCCCGGAAAAGCTGGCGATGCGATCGTTCCCTGTGCCCCACACATGTCCCAGACAACCAACAACCGCGTAATAACCCTATGAAACTCGTCCTCGTCGTCGCCTGCGCATTGATTGATCCCGACGGCCGCGTGCTGATCGCACAGCGGCCGGAAGGCAAGGCGCTGGCCGGCCTGTGGGAATTTCCCGGCGGCAAGCTGGAGCCCGGCGAACGGCCGGAAGCGGCGCTGATCCGCGAGCTCGACGAGGAGCTCGGGATCACGGTGAAGGAAGCCTGCCTCGCGCCACTGACCTTCGCCAGCCACGCCTATGAGGACTTCCACCTGTTGATGCCGCTCTATATCTGCCGGCGCTGGGAAGGCCTCGCTATCTCCAGGGAAGGCCAGAATCTTGCCTGGGTGCGGCCGAACAAGCTGCGCGACTATCCGATGCCGGCTGCGGATATCCCGCTGATCCCGCATCTGATCGATCTGCTTTAGCGCTTCAGCCCCCTCACAGCATCCGCGAGGCTCGCTTTTGCCGAGCCCGGCTTCAGCGGCTTCTGCTGGCTCTCATGCGGCGCCCAGCCGGACAACCAGATGACGTCGAAGGTCGCGCGGATGCGGCCGTCCGGATCGGCGAAACGCTCGCTATAGATCTGCGCCATGCGCAGCAGCGTCGCGCGGCGGAGCGGCGCCCGGCGGCGCTCGACCAGCACATTGGTCGCGCCCATCCTGCGCAGATCCTGCATCAGACCGAAGGCGCTGTCGTAGCGCACCACGACGCGATCCACATCGGTCACCGGCAGCGCAAATCCCGCGCGCTGCAGCAAGGCGCCGACATCGCGCAGATCGGCCATTGGTGCGACGCGCGGCGAGATGCCGCCGTCGCGTTCGGCTTCCGCCGCGGCGAAGGACTGCCGCAGCTCGGTCAGCGTGTCGCCGCCCAGCATTGCGGCCAGCAGCAGGCCGTCAGGCTTCAGCGCGCGGCGGATCTGCGCCATCACGCCGGGCAGATCGTTAACGAAGTGCAGCCCGAGCGCGGAGATGACGAGATCGAGCGACGCCGGCGCGAGATTGAGACCATCGCTTTCGACATCGGGCACGTCGGCATGTGTGAGATGGCCGACACGCCCGGCCATACCATCGCGCAGACGGTTGCCCGGCGTCGCGACGTCAGCGGCATTGTCGAACTGGCGCAACACAGCCTGCAATCGCTCATCCATGTCGGCGATGACACGATCCAGCAGGAAATTCTCGGCGCCCAGTCGCGATGCACGCGCCTGCCGCGCCCGCAGCAGAGCGCGATCGAACAAAATAGGTGCGGCATTCGGGGTCTGAGCCATGCGGCTTGGTACGCCGAAGACCAGGGATCTGGCAATCGCGCTTGAGGTAGGCGCAAGAGAGTTTTAGCCTTCAATCTATGGACGCAGAGGCGACAGTGTCGTGGTCCCTCCCCGCGCAATTGCGCGGCGCGCTGAAGCTTTGCCGGTCTGCATGGACGCAAACTGCCCGTCTTGCGCTCGACATCGGGCTGCCGACGCTCTGCGTCGCCTGCCGGGAACCAGTCGCCGGCGAAGGCGTCTGCGCGGCCTGCTGGGGCCAGCTCTCCTTCATCGCGCCGCCGTTCTGCAGCCGGCTCGGCATCCCCTTCGTCTACGATCCCGGCCCGGGCATCCTGTCGATGCAGGCGATTGCCGATCCGCCGGCCTATCAGCGGGCCCGCGCAGCCGTGCGCTATGACGATGTCGCCCGCACGCTGGTGCATCAGTTGAAATATCATGACCGGACAGACCTCGCGCCAATCATGGGTCGCTGGATGGCGCGGGCGGGGAAGGAATTGCTCGCGGACGCCGATCTTCTGGTGCCGGTGCCGCTGCATTGGCGCCGCGGCTTCAGTCGGCGCTTCAACCAGTCCGGCGCGCTGGCGCGGGCCATTGGCCGGCAGAGCGGCGTTGCGATATCCCGCGACGCCTTGCGGCGAATACGTCCGACCGAACACCAGATCGGCCTGTCGCGCAGCGAGCGCGCCAGCAATGTCCAGGGCGCCTTCAAGGTCCCACCTGAACGCCGGGCTGAAATCCAGGGCCGCCGCGTCATTTTGGTCGACGACGTGCTGACCTCGGGTGCCACGACGGACGCCTGCGCACGGGCGCTGCTGCGCGCCAAGGCCGCCCAGGTCGATGTGCTGGTCTTTGCGCGGGTTGTGGAGGCCCACAAGGTCCCCATATAATCAGGCACTTCCCTGCGAACCGGAGCACCCGATGGCCGCCGCTATTGAAATCTACACCCGCCCCGGCTGCGGCTATTGCAGCGCCGCGATCTCGCTGCTCCAGCGCAAGAAAGCTGCATTCACCCATTTCGACACCGCGACCGATCCGAAGCTGCGCCAGGAAATGTTCGACCGTACCTATCCCGGCGCCACCTTCCCGCAGATCTTCATCGATGGCACCCTGATCGGCGGCTGTGACGATCTCTATGCATTGGACCGCGAAGGCAAATTTGACGCCATGATCGCAGGCGAGAAGGCCACCTCATGAGCCAGACATCTCCGACGTCCGAGCCCCAGACCTTCACCGCCGCCATGGTGCAGATGCGCACCGGCCTGCTGCCGGAGCCGAGCCTCCAACAGGGCCGGCATCTGATCCGCGAAGCCGCGCTCGCCGGCGCCGACTATGTGCTCACGCCGGAAGTGAGCAACATGATGCAGCTCAATCGCACGGCGCTGTTCGAACATCTGCGCCCGGAGGAAGACGACCTCTCGCTGAAGGCCTATCGCGCGCTCGCCGCGGAGCTGAAGATCTACGTGCATATCGGATCGCTGGCCGTGCTGGCCAACCCCGAACGCGCCGCCAATCGCTCGTTCCTGATCGGACCGGACGGCAATGTCCTGGCGAGCTACGACAAGATCCACATGTTCGACATCGACCTGCCGAACGGCGAGAGCTATCGCGAATCCGCGAATTATCAGCCGGGTGAAACCGCCGTCATCTCGGATCTCCCCTGGGGCCGCATCGGTCTGACCATCTGCTACGACGTCCGCTTCCCGGCGCTTTATCGCGCATTGGCCGAAAGCGGCGCGTCTTTCCTCACCGTGCCCTCGGCATTCACCCAGAAGACCGGCGAGGCCCATTGGCACACGCTGCTGCGTGCCCGCGCCATCGAGACCGGCTGCTTCGTCTTTGCGGCCGCGCAGGGCGGCGTACATGAGAACAAGCGTGCGACCTATGGTCACTCGCTGATCATCGACCCATGGGGCGTGGTTCTGGCCGAAGCGACGGGCGTCGAGCCGGGCTTCATTCTGGCCAAGATCGATCCTGCGAAGGTGACGGAAGCGCGCAAGACCGTGCCGTCCCTGCAGCACGGCCGCCGTTTCAGCGTCAGCGATCCCAAATCGGGCCCAGACTATCTGCACCTTGTCCGGCAAGCGACATGATCCGTTACGACCTACGCTGCGAGAAGGGCCATGCTTTCGAAAGCTGGTTCCAGAGTTCCGGCGCCTATGAGTCCCAAGTGAAGCGCAAGCTGGTGAATTGCCCGAATTGCGGATCGGTGAAGGTCGAAAAGGCCATTATGGCCCCGCGTATCGTGGGCAAGAGCAAGAATCGCCCGGCACCCGCCCCTGACGCCGGTTCCGAGACCACAGCCCCGCTGATGATGGCGCCGCAGGAAGCCGAACTGCGCGCCAAGCTGAAAGAACTGCGCGATCACGTTACCAAAAACGCGGACAATGTCGGTGAAAGCTTCCCGACCGAAGCTCGCAAGATGCATTATGGCGACATCGAACATCGTCCGATCTACGGCGAAGCGACGCCGGATGAAGCACGGTCGCTGATCGATGAAGGTATCGAGGTGACTCCGCTGCCTGTCCTTCCCGGCGATCGGAACTGAGCGCAACCTCCGCTCACCAGCATTCTTGTGCGCGTTTCGACTCATCCAAACTGCGCCGTCGGTACATGATTCCGAAAGCTTCCCACATACGGCAACTTTGTGGCGTTCGAGTCACAGGCGTGCACAATCGCTTTGTTAGCCCTTGAGACATGGCAAAACTCGCCTAACTTATAAGCAAGTGCCTGAATATGAGTCGCGCGATGCACTCAGATCGCATTGCGCGATTTCGGACCTGGATGTGTCCTGAAGGCTATAGTGCTGATGTTGAGTCGCGATCGGAAAGACGCGTTCCGTTACCACCTTAGGAGCATCGCGACCAACAGGACGGCCGACCAGCAAGGAGAGAGGGATCATGTACAACGATTCTCTGTTCAATGCGTTCGCTAGAAGTTACGAAGCCCGAAGTGAGACGGACATGTCCATGTCCGAGTATCTGGAATCCTGCAGAGGGGACCCGATGCGATATGCGAACGCGGCGGAACGCCTACTGGCGGCGATCGGCGAGCCTCAAATGATAGACACGGCCAAGGATCCACGCCTTGGCCGTATTTTTTTGAATCGTACCATCCGTAGCTATCCAGCCTTTGCCGGCTTTCACGGCATGGAAGATACGATCGAACGCATCGTCGCCTTCTTCCGACATGCGGCGCAGGGTCTCGAAGAGCGCAAGCAGATTCTCTATCTGCTCGGCCCGGTCGGCGGCGGCAAATCATCGCTTGCCGAGCGCCTCAAGGCCTTGATGGAAGTCCATCCCATCTATGTGCTGAAAGCTGGCGACGAACTCTCTCCGGTTTATGAAAGCCCGCTCAGCCTGTTCGATCCCGACACGCTCGGCCCGATGATCGAAGAGAAATATGGCATTCCGCGCCGGCGGCTTACGGGTCTCATGAGTCCGTGGTGCTACAAGCGGCTCGAAGCTTTCGGCGGCGACATCTCGCAATTCCGTGTCGCCCGCATCCAGCCGTCGCGATTGCGCCAGATCGCCATCGCCAAGACCGAACCCGGTGACGAGAACAACCAGGACATCTCCTCGCTGGTCGGCAAGGTGGATATCCGCAAGCTCGAAATCTTCGCCCAAAACGATCCCGACGCTTACAGCTATTCCGGTGGCCTCAACCGCGCCAATCAGGGCGTGCTTGAATTCGTCGAAATGTTCAAGGCGCCAATCAAGATGCTGCATCCGCTTCTGACGGCGACGCAGGAAGGCAACTATATCGGCACCGAAAACATCGGCGCCATCCCGTTCACTGGCGTGATTCTCGCCCACTCCAACGAGTCCGAGTGGCAGAGTTTCAAGGCCAACAAGAATAATGAAGCCTTCATCGATCGTATCTGCGTTATCAAGGTGCCGTACTGCCTGCGCGTCACCGAAGAACAGAAGATCTATGAGAAGCTCATTCAGGGTTCCGAACTCGCCACCGCACCTTGCGCACCGGCGACGCTGGAAACCCTGGCGCGCTTCTCCGTGATGTCGCGGCTGCGCAAGCACGAGAACTCGACGACCTTCGCCAAGATGCGGGTCTATGACGGCGAAAGCCTGAAAGAGTCGGATCCGAAGGCCCGCAGCGTTCAGGAATACAAGGACGCCGCCGGTGTTGATGAAGGCATGGACGGTGCCTCGACGCGCTTCGCGTTCAAAGTTCTGGCCGCAACCTACAATCACGACACGTCGGAGATTGGGGCGGATCCCGTACACCTGATGTATACGCTGGAGCAGGCAATCCGCAGGGAGCAGATGCCTGATGAAGTCGAAAAACGCTATCTCGAATTCATCAAGGCCGAGCTGGTGCCGCGTTATGCGGAGTTCATCGGTCACGAAATCCAGAAAGCGTATCTGGAATCCTATTCGGACTACGGCCAGAACCTATTCGATCGTTACGTCGACTATGCCGATGCCTGGATCGAGGATCAGGACTTCAAGGATCCTGACACCGGACAATTGCTCGATCGCGAATTGCTCAATCAGGAGCTGAGCAAGATCGAAAAGCCGGCCGGAATCGCCAACCCCAAGGACTTCCGCAACGAAGTCGTGAAGTTCTCGCTTCGCTCGCGAGCACAGAACGGTGGAAAGAATCCGACCTGGACGAGTTATGAGAAGATCAGGGAAGTCATCGAAAAGCGCATCTTCTCTCAAGTTGAAGATCTGCTTCCGGTGATCTCCTTCGGATCGAAGAAGGACGGCGAGACCGAGAAAAAGCATGACGACTTCGTCGCGCGGATGATCGTTCGCGGCTACACCGAGCGCCAGGTTCGCCGTCTCGTTGAATGGTATATGCGCGTGAAACAGGCCGGCTGACGCAAGGAGCCAACATACGTGGCCATGCATATCGTCGATAGACGCCTGAACCCGAGCAGCAAGAGTCTTGAGAACCGCCAGCGGTTCTTGCGACGCGCGAAAGCTCTGGTTCAGGGAGCCGTCAAGAAAGCCTCCCAGGACCGCGACATCAAAGACGTCCTGGAAGGCGGCGAAGTGTCCATCCCGCTCGACGGGATGAACGAGCCCCGCTTTTATCGCGAAGGCGGCATTCGCGACCGGGTGTTGCCCGGCAACGTGAAATTCGTGGAAGGTGATTACCTTCAGCGGCCGCAATCGAAGAGCGGCAGATCGAACGATGCCGGTGAAGGCGACGGCGAGGATGCATTCCGGTTTGTGCTCAGCCGGGAGGAGTTCGTCGACATTTTCCTCGACGACCTGGAACTGCCGGATCTTTCCAAGCGCAAGCTGGCCGAAGTCGAAAACGAAGGCCTGCGCCGCGCCGGATATACGACGTCCGGTTCGCCTGCCAATATCTCGGTCAGCCGCACCGTACGCTTGGCCATGGCACGACGGGTTGCACTGCAGCGACCGCGACCCGAGGCCATTGCACAGTTGGAAGCTGAACTGGAGCATTGCAATGACGAGCGCTGCCCCGAATTGCTGGCAGAGATCACGCGGCTGAAATCCAAGATGCGGCGGATTCCGTTCATCGATCCCATCGACATCCGCTATCGCCGCTTCGAGAACGTGCCGAAGCCGGTGGCGCAGGCGGTGATGTTCTGCCTGATGGACGTCTCCGGCTCGATGTCCGAGCACATGAAGGATCTCGCCAAGCGGTTCTACATGCTGCTCTACGTCTTCCTGACGCGTCGCTATCGCAAGGTCGAGATCGTCTTCATCCGTCACACCGACCGTGCCGAGGAAGTCGACGAGCAAACCTTCTTCCACGGCCCCGCGTCGGGCGGCACGCTGGTTTCCAGCGCACTGCAGGCCATGCATGAGATCGTGCAGTCACGCTATCGCCCCGCCGACTGGAATATCTATGCCGCACAGGCCTCGGACGGCGACAACTCCTATGCCGACGGGGATCTCTCCGGTCGCCTGCTCAAGGACATGATCCTGCCGGTGACGCAGTTCTTCGCCTATCTGGAAGTGGGCGAGAGCGGCAGCCACCCGTTCGAAATGTCGGAGTCCTCACTGTGGACGCTGTATCAGCGGCTGCGCGCGGAAGGTGCACCGCTGTCGATGCGCAAGGTCAACGACCGCAGTGAGATTTTTCCGGTGTTCCACGACCTGTTTCAGCGTCGCCAGGCCAAAGAGAGGGTGGCTCCATGACAGACCGTCTCTATGAAGGTGCCGACTGGGACTTCGCCACATTGCAGCGCATCCACGATGCCTGCGAGGAGATCGCCGAAAAAGAGCTCGGCCTCAACGTCTACCCGAACCAGATCGAAGTCATCACTGCCGAACAGATGCTCGACGCCTACTCGTCCGTAGGCATGCCGCTGTATTACAAGCACTGGTCGTTCGGCAAACAATTCGCCCATCAGGAAGCGTCCTATCGCAAGGGCCTGATGGGCCTGGCCTATGAGATCGTCATCAACTCGTCGCCATGCATTTCCTACCTGATGGAGGAAAACACGGCGACCATGCAGACGCTGGTAATCGCCCACGCCGCTTTCGGCCATAATCACTTCTTCAAGAACAATTATTTGTTCAAGCAGTGGACCGACGCCGACGGCATTCTCGACTATCTCGATTTTGCCAAGGGCTACGTGGCGCAGTGCGAGGAAAAGCATGGCCGCGCAGCGGTGGAGCAGACGCTCGACGCCGCTCATGCGTTGATGTCGCACGGCGTCGATCGCTATCCCGGTAAGAAATCGCTCGATTTGCGAGCCGAGGAAAAGCGCGCCAAAGAACGCCGCAATCACGAAGAAACCTCGTTCAACGATCTGTGGCGCACGGTGCCGACGGGGCGCACGAAGAGTGCCTCACTGCTCAGCGCGGAGCGACGACGCGCTCTGCTCGGCCTGCCGCAGGAAAACCTGCTGTATTTTCTGGAGAAATCCGCACCGCGCCTGAAGACCTGGCAGCGCGAACTCATCCGCATCGTCCGGCACATCTCGCAATATTTCTACCCGCAAGGTCAGACCAAGGTGATGAACGAAGGCACGGCCACTTACGTGCACTATCGCATCATGAGCCGGCTGCATCAGACCGGACAGATCTCGGACGGCAACTTCCTGGAATTCCTGCAATCGCACACCAATGTCGTGTTCCAGCCGAATTACGACGACCGGCGCTTCTCGGGCTTCAACCCCTATGCGCTCGGCTTCGCAATGATGCAGGACATCGAAAAAATCGTCACCGATCCGACCGACGAAGACCGCGCGTGGTTTCCCGATATCGCCGGCAAAGGCGATGCAATGGCGGTGCTGCGCGATATCTGGGCCAACTACCGCGACGAGAGCTTCGTCAGCCAGTTCCTGAGCCCACGACTGATGCGCCACATGCGGATGTTCCACCTGCATGACGACCCGGCCGTGTCGGAAGGCATCCGCGTCGACGCCATCCATGACGAGCGTGGCTATCGCCGCGTCCGACGTGTACTGGCGCGTCAGTACGACGTCGGCCTGATCGATGCGAATATCGAAGTGGTGGACGTCGACCTCGCCGGCGATCGCCGGTTGATGCTGAAGCATTCGGTGCTCAATGGCGCCCTGCTTAATGAGCCCGATGCGAAGCGGGTGCTGCAGCATCTCGCCGATCTCTGGAGCTACGACGTCTCGCTTGCCGAGGTCGATGCCTCCGGCCTGGTGCTCAAGGAACATGTCGCCCATCCTCGCGTGATGGCTGCGGCCGCCTGATCGATCCCTCTCCGTTTCCTCCCGCAAACTCCCCTGCCCGGCTTGTCGCCGGGCGGGGACTTTCGCTCGGACAAAATATAGGGTAGGGGACTATCCTATGTCGCATCTCACCGCTAACAAGACCAAGCTGCTCGCCCGGGTCCGTCGGCTCGCCGGCCAAATGGCCGCCATCGAGAAGGCCATCACCGAAGACGCCGGCTGCGCCACGATTCTGCATCAGGTCGCAGGCGTGCGCGGCTCCGTGAGCGGGCTGATGGATGAACTGATCGAGGACCATGTCCGCGAGCATGTCGCCCATCCCGGTCTCAGCGCCGACGACCGGGCGGCCGGCGCCGAAGAACTCGTCGCCGCTATCCGGCGGTACGCGAAATAAGGACCGGCAGTATGCGCACCCACGACATCGACCACCTGTCCCACGAGCACATGTTTCTTGGCGACAATCACGACGAGAACACCCGCCGCACGCTGTGGGTGGTCGTCCTTACGGCGCTGATGATGGTCGGCGAGATCGTTGCCGGCACTGTCTTCAACTCGATGGCGCTGCTGGCTGACGGCTTCCACATGGCGACACATGCCGTGGCGCTCGCCATTGCTGCGGGCGCTTATGCCTATGCGCGCCGCAACGCGCATAACCGCCGCTTTACTTTCGGCACAGGCAAAGTCGGCGATCTCGCCGGCTTTGCCTCCGCATTGGTGCTGGCGATCATCGCCATCGGCATCGCCGTCGAATCCGTGCAGCGGCTATTCAATCCGTCCACAGTCGCCTTCGGCGAAGCCACGGTGATCGCCGTCATCGGCTTGATCGTGAATATCGCCAGTGCGTTTCTGCTGAGCGGCGGGCATCATCGCGACGGTCACGACCACGACCATCACCACGACGCACATCATCGCGACAACAACATGCGCTCCGCCTTCATGCATGTGCTGGCCGATGCTCTGACGTCGGTGCTCGCCATCGTCGCGCTGATAGCCGGCCGCTATCTTGGCTGGGTCTGGCTCGATCCTGTGATGGGCATCGTCGGCGGCATTCTCATTGCCGCCTGGGCGTGGAATCTGTTGCGCGACACGGCGGCCGTGTTGCTGGATACGTCAGATCCACATCTGGAACAGGAAATCCGCGATGAGGTCGAGCGCCCCGGCGATGCCCGCATCTTCGACCTCCACGTCTGGCGCGTCGGCCCTGGTGCGCATGCTGCGATCGTCGGCTTTGCCGGCGGAGCGAGCACAGAGACGGTGCGGCAGCGCCTCACAGCCGTACATGAATTGCAGCACGTGACTGTGGAAGCGCGCTAGCCCCGGACGCGCATCTCCCACGTTACGAGCCATGCGGCGAAGCGGGTTGGCATTCTCCGCATGGCTGATTAACCTGACGTCATCATCGCCAGCCAAATGGCGGGACGTGCCGATTGCGGCGCGCAAAAAACGTCTGGGACGAACATGCAAGGACAGATCCCGCCGGGAACCTCAACGCCGGCCACCCGCCATGAAGTTCTCTACAGCGACCGCGTCGTCACCTGTTTCTCCGATCGTCCGCCGACCCTCGACGCCATGCTGCGCGCTGCTGTCGCGCGGAAGCCGGAGGGCGTCGCGCTGGTGCTCGGCGAGGAACGAGTCGCCTATGCGGAGCTCGACCGCGTCGCGGAGAATGTTGCCCGCAATCTGATCGCCTGCGGCTTCAAGAGGGGCGAGCGCATCGCGATGCTACTCGGCAACTGCCTGGAATTCATCTTCTGCGCGCTCGGCGCCGTCCGCGCCGGCATGATCGTCGTGCCGCTCAATACGCGGCAGCGCGCACCCGAGATCGACTATGTGTTGCAGCAGTGTGGGGCTTCAGCGCTCGTCTATGACGCCGACTGCGAGGCCAACCTGCCCGCACCGCGTGCGGACTTGCGCAATCAGTGGGTGGTCGGCAGCGGCCGTGCGCCATCCTTTGCGGAGCTGACGAAAGATGCGCCTGCCGCTGCGCTTCCCGAACTCCATCAGGAAGACACCGCTTTTCTGCTCTATACGTCAGGCACCACTGGCAACCCGAAAGGCGCGATGCTTACCCATGCCAGCATCATCCATTCGCTGCTGAACTTCCAGCACGGCTATGGCCTGCATGACGGTGACGTCACCATGCTGGCGGTGCCCGCATCGCATGTCACCGGCCTCGTGGCACTGATCCTCGCGACCATCAATGTTGCCGGCACCACCGTGATCCTGCCAGCATTCAAGGCGCCGGAATTTCTGGCCGTCGCCGCGCGCGAGCGCATGACCTACACGCTGATGGTCCCGGCAATGTATAATCTCTGCCTTCTGCAGCCGGATTTCGAGCGTCACGATCTGTCCTCGTGGCGCATCGCCGGCTTCGGCGGCGCGCCGATGCCGGAAGCCACGATCAAGCGCCTCGCCGAGGTGCTGCCGAAGCTCAATCTCTGCAATGCCTATGGCGCGACCGAAACCACCTCACCCGCGACGATGTTTCCGCCCGGCGCGCCCGTCAGCAAGATCAATTCGGTCGGACGCCCGGTAACCGGCGCACATATCATCATCGCTGATGACGATGGCCACGAGGTGCCGGCCGGCCAGGACGGCGAATTGCTGATTGCCGGTCCGATGGTCGTACCCGGCTATTGGGACAATCCGGATGCGACTCGCACCGGCTTCGTCGGCGGCTATTGGCGCTCCGGTGATATCGGCCGCATGGATGCGGATGGCTATGTCTATGTGGTCGACCGCAAGAAGGACATGATCAATCGCGCCGGCTTCAAGATCTACTGCACCGAGGTCGAAAACGTGATGTCACATCATCCCGCCATCGTCGAAAGCGCAGTGGTGGGCAAGCCGGATCCAGTGCTGGGCGAACGCGTACACGCCTTCGTCTACAGCCCCGATGGCGGCAATGAGGCCGACATCCGCAAATACTGCGCGGAGCGACTGTCCGACTACAAGGTGCCGGACACCATCACCTTCCTGAAGGAGCCGCTGCCGCGCAACGCTAACGGCAAAATCCTCAAGACCGAGCTACGCAAGATGATGGCGAACTGATCACCAAGCGGCGACAGCACCATCCGAGCGTGGGTCCGTCGCGCCTTCGAGCACGCCGTTGGCGTGCAGCACGATGGCGCCGGCATGGCCCATGGTGCCGGTGTAGCTGCCGAGCACCTCGACCACGTGACCGGCATCCCGAAGCTGCTGGATCAATGCGGGATCGAAGCGATCCTCGACCTTCAGCGTGACGCTCTCGTCGCCCCAGGTCTTGCCGAGCAGCCAGCGCGGTGCGGTCACGGCCTGCTGCAGCGGCATGCCGAACATGCCGTAGCGCGAGAACACCGCAGACTGTGTCTGCGGCTGACCTTCGCCGCCCATATTGCCATAAACCATGCGGCGACCGTCATCGAAGATCGCCATCGCCGGATTGAGCGTGTGGAAGGGCTTGCGGCCCGGCTTCAGCGCATTCCAGCCACTCTCGGCAAGCCGGAACGAGGCGCCGCGGTTTTGCCAGCAGATGCCGGTTTCCGGCAGCACGACGCCGGAGCCGAACTCGAAATAGACCGACTGGATGAACGACACCGAACGGCCCTGTTCGTCGATGACGCCGAGCCAGATGGTATCGCCGGGCTTGCGCACATGCGGCCACGGCAGCGCAATCTTGCGATCGATATGGCGCGCCAGTTCGTCCAGCTTCGCATCGTCGAGGAATGACGCCGGATCCACCGTCATGTGATCGGGATCGCCGACATGCTCGTCGCGGACGATGAAAGCCTGCTTGGTTGCCTCGACGAGGCCGTGAATGTGATCGAAACCTTCGGCCTGGGTGACGCCGAGCCGATCGAACATCGCGAGGATCATCAGCGACGACAGACCCTGCGTCGGCGGCGCCATGTTGAACAGCTGCGCGCCGCGTACGGTGGTCGATAGCGGCGGACGTTCGCTGGCTTGATGGTTCTGCAGATCGGCCGCGGTGACGGGCGATGCGACCTTGGCGAGGTCAGCGGCGATCGTGTCGGCCAGCTTGCCGTTGTAGAAACTCTCGAAGCCCTCAACGGCCAGACGCTTCAGCGTCGCGCCGAGCGCCGGCAGCTTCATAATATCGCCTTCGGCCGGCGCCTGCCCGTTCGGCATGAAAGTCCCGGCGAAATTCGGCTGGTCTTTCAGCTCCGCGAATTTCTCAGACGTCAGTTCGGATTGGCTGCGCGTGACGACGATGCCGTTCTCGGCATAATAGATTGCGCTGTCGAGCAGGCGTTCGCGCGACAGCGGCTTCTGCCAATGCTTCGAAACATCCAGCGCCTTCTGCCAGCCGGACACGGTCCCGGCGACGGTATTGGCAGCGAGCGGTCCGCGGAACGGAATCGCCGAAGCGCCCTTCGACGCATAGTAAGCAAGGTCCACCGCTGCGCCGGCGCGACCGCAGGCATCCAACGTGATCGGCGCCTTACCGGGCTCGGCGATCAGCCAGAAGCCGTCGCCCCCGATGCCGGTCATGTGCGGATAGACCACTGCGAGCGCCGCCGCTACGGCGATCGCCGCTTCCACAGCGGTCCCGCCGTCCTTGAGCACATCGAGACCGGCCTGCGACGCCAAGTGATGCGGCGAGGTCACCATGCCCCGTCGCGCGCGCGGTGTTTCAAGCATTCGTCGTCTCCAGAACTCGTGGCATGCCAGCTTTGTTTGGCGCAGTCGTAACGCGTCCAGCCGATGATTCAAGCTTTTCGGGCGACAATCTCGCCGTCCCGGGCAACCAGCCGGCCGTTCTTGTAGACCGCGCGGCGCCTTGGCAGATCGACCACGGCCTGCGGCACGTGCGGTGCATCGATGGCGACAAAGTCGGCCTTGGCGCCGACGCGGAGGCCGTGATCTTCCAGCCGCAGCGCTTTCGCACCACCGGCCGTGACGATGTCGAAGGCCAGCATCAGATCTTCGTCGGTGTTGAAGCCAGAGCGATAGCCGATCATCATGGCCCGGCCGAGCATGTCGCCGTCGCCATAGGGCCACCACGAGTCGCGGATGTTGTCGCAGCCGCCGAACACCGTGACGCCGGCAGCGCGCAACAGCTTCACCGGTGGAAACGGCCGCGCACCCGGCGCATTGGTCATGATGGCGACGCCGCTCGCTGCCAGCAACTCGGCTGTTCGCTGCACGACATCTGGAGCGACATCGCCGAGCGAATAAGCGTGGCTGATGGCGACATGGCCCTGCATGCCCAGCGCCTGCGTGCGCGAGCAAATCTGTTCTATCTCGAAAATGCCGAGCATCGAGGGATCGTGCAGATGGATATCGACATCGCCCCCGCGGCGCTCGGCGATGCCGAACACCACATCGAGATGTTTCTCGACATCGCGGTCGAAGCCACCGGGATCGAGACCACCGATCACGTTCGCGCCGAGATCGAAAGCAGCATCGAGCAGATCCAGCGTGCCCGGACTGCGGAGGATGCCGCTTTGCGGGAAGGCGACAAGCTGGATATCGATGAGGTCGCGATGCGCCTCACGCACGGCGAGGATGGTCTCCAGCGATGTCAGGCCGACCGAGCCATCGACCATCACATGGCTGCGCATGCGCGTGCTGCCGTGACCGAGGCAAAGCTCAAGCTGGCTCTGCGCACGCTCGGCCATCGGCGCGGCCTTGGCCATGTTGTCTGCCTGGATGGCGACACGCTCCTGCACGTTGAAGCCGTTCGAATAGGGCACATGCGGCCGCCAGATATCGCCATGGAAACTGGTGTCGAGATGAACGTGACCTTCGACGAAAGACGGGATTACAAGCGTGCCGCCGAGATCGACGGTCTCTGCGGCTGTCAGTGTTGGATCGCTGCCGGATATGATCCCGGTGATCAGACCGCCACTGACGGCAATCGTGTTGAGGCTGCCGTCGGCGAATTTCGCCCGCGTAAAAATTTTGTCGATGTCGCTCACGCCAACCTCTCGGACTGATCTGCTGCCGTGAGGTTACAGGAGGACGGCGCAGCATGCATCCGCATGCGGGCCACTGCATGGCCGATGTGCGGATCAGCTTTCGCGCGCAGCCTTGATCAGGTTATCGCGCAGCGTGGCAACGCCCTGCTGCATTTTCTTGAATTCGTCGGGCTCAAGACCGGATGCCTTGACGAGATTCATGGTCAGCCCCTTCTCGCGCAACCGCCGTCCTTCGTCGGTCAGGCTGATCACCACCTGCCGCTCGTCCCCGGGATCGCGCTGCCGGCGCAGATAGCCCATCGCTTCGAGCTTCTTCAGGATCGGCGTCAGCGTGTTGGACTCCAGAAACAGCTTTTCGCCGAGGCTGCCCACGGTCTGCCCGTCCTCCTCCCACAGCGCCACGATGGCGATGTACTGGGTGTAAGTCAGACCGAGCTTTTCGAGGATCGGTTTGTAGGCCCGGCCATAGGCCAGATTGGCTGAATAGATCGAAAAGCAAAGGAAATCCGACAGTTTCGGCCCGGCCTGCTCGGATTTGACCGATTTTAGCTTGCTTGATGACATGTCCGCACTCCCGTCAGGACACGAGAACGTGACCTATCGCATCCATATATATCGGATGCGATTAAATCGGAAGAGTTGACAGATGGATCGGAGCCGTTATTTGTATCGCACTCGATTACATCGCGTACGATACAAGTAGGAGCTACGACCATGACCTCGACCACCATCGAAAAGGTTCTCTATACCGCCCAGACCCACACCACCGGTGGCCGCGATGGCGCCTCGCGCAGCTCTGACGGCCGGCTTGAGGTCAAACTGTCGCCTCCCGGCTCGGCCGGCGCCGGCACCAATCCCGAGCAAATGTTCGCGGCCGGCTGGTCGGCCTGTTTCATCGGCGCCATGGGGCGCGCCGCCGGCAATCTGAAGGTCAAGCTGCCGGCCGACGTCGCCGTCGACACCGAAGTCGATCTCGGCACCACCGGCGGCGACTTCTTCCTGCAGGCTCGCCTCAATGTCAGCCTGCCCGGCCTCGTGCCGGACGTCGCGCGCCAGGTGGTCGATGCCGCGCATCAGATCTGCCCTTACTCGAAGGCAACGCGCGGCAATATCAATGTCGCGATCAACCTGATCTGACCCTCACCTTCTTTCGCGGACCGTCAACCGGTCCGCGGATCGCGGCGCTCCCCCGAATGGTCGCCGGCTTCACTCGTGTATTTTGGAGATCACCGTGACGCTCTTCATCCTCGCTTATGCGGCCGGCCTGCTCACCATCGCATCGCCCTGCATCTTCCCGATCCTGCCGATCATTCTCGCCCGCGCGGACGAACCGTTTCGCCGCAGCGGATTGCCCTTGCTGATCGGCCTCACACTGACTTTCGCGGCGGCCGCCAGTCTCGCCTCTGTCGCCGGCAACTGGGCGATCGAGGCCAATCGTTACGGCCGTAGCATCGCCCTCATCGTGATGACGCTGTTCGGCCTGGCACTGCTGTTGCCGACTCTCGCCACGCGACTGATGGCGCCGCTGGTGCTACTCGGCGTGAAGCTGTCCGGCTGGGCCGGCCAGAATGATGCAAAGGCCAACCGCACACCGGTCGGTTCGCTGCTGCTCGGCATAGCGACGGGCCTCGTCTGGGCACCCTGTGCCGGACCGGTGCTGGGCCTGATCCTCACCGGCGCGGCACTGCACGGGCCGGGAATCGATACCGTGTTGCTGTTGCTCGCCTATGGTCTTGGTGCGGCAACGTCACTCGCCGCCGGCATGCTGTTGGGCGGACGTTTGCTCGCCAAAGCGCGCGAGCTGATGCCATGGAGCGACGGCGTGCGTCGCGCGCTGGGTGGCGCAGTGGTGCTCGGCGCCATCGCGATCTGGGCCGGGCTGGATACGCGCCTGCTGACGCAACTATCACTGCCGTCAACGACGGCGTTTGAAAGCAAGCTGATCGACACGCTCCAGCCCGCACCATCCGCGCAGGCCGGAACGTCCGTGGGCAATGCCACGGCTCGTGCGACGCTGTCGGGTCCGCTTGCGTCGATCGTGGGCAGCAGGCAATGGCTCAACACGTCACCGCTGAAGACTGAAGACCTGCAGGGCAAGGTCGTGCTGGTGAATTTCTGGACCTATTCCTGCATCAATTGCCTGCGCGTGCTGCCGCATGTCCGTGCCTGGGCCGACAAGTATCGCGATCAGGGCCTCGTCGTGATCGGCGTACACACGCCGGAATTCGCCTTCGAGAAGAACGTTGGCAATGTCAGCACCGCAACGACGAAGCTCGGCGTCGGCTATCCCGTCGCGATCGACAACGATTTCCGGATCTGGCGCGCCTTTAGCAATAATGCATGGCCTGCCCTCTACTTCGTCGGTGCCGATGGTCGCATTCGTCATCAGGCAATCGGCGAGGGCAACTATGCGACGTCGGAAAAGGTGATCCAGCAATTGCTCGCCGATACCGGCCACAAGCCAACCGACAACGCTGCAACCGTGACAGCCGAAGGCACGCAGGTTGCGGCGGACGAAGTCCAACTCCGGTCGTCGGAAACCTATCTCGGCTATGAACAGGCCACCGGCTTCACCTCGCCCGGCGGCGCACGCGAAGACGTGCCGAACCTCTATCGCGGCATCGACATGCTACCGCTGAACCGCTGGACGCTGGGCGGCACATGGACCATCGGTCGCGAATATGCGCAGCTCGACGATACGTCAGGTCGCATCGCCTATCGTTTCCACGCCCGCGACCTGCATCTGGTTCTCGGCCCATCGCCGGACGGCAAGCCGGTGCGCTTCCGCGTGACCATCGATGGTGCGGCGCCCGGCGCCAGCCACGGCACCGATACCGATGCCGAGGGATATGGCACCGTCACGGATGCAAAACTGTATCAACTGGTGCGGCAAGTTGGCGACGTGACCGACCGCACATTCGGAATCGAATTCCTCGATCCGGGCGTGCGGGCCTATGCATTCACCTTCGGCTGATGACGACGGCTATTGATAGGTCGCCACGATATCCGCGACGGCGCGCTCGAGTTGCTGCGCCGTCGCGCATTGGCGCACGACATTGCAGAAGGTCGCATAGCGCGGCATTTCGGAATCGCCGAAGCCCCAGCCCATCCGTCCTTCCGGATTGAGCCAGACCAGCCGCTTCGAACGCTCGCCGATGCGGCGCAAGATGTCGGCGCGCGGATCGAGATTGTTGCTGCGGGCATCGCCGAGCACAATGACCGTGGTCTGCGCCGTGATCGCGCTCATGAAACCCTTCTCGAAATCGACGAAGGAGCGACCATAGTCGGACGAGCCGTAGCCAACCGACGACATGATCTGCTTCATCGCCTCTTCAGGTTTGTTTTTCTCCAGGACTTCGCTGACTTCGATCAGGTTGCCGGAAAACGCGAAGGAGCGCACATCGGACACAACTTCATGCAGGCTGTGGATCAGCAGCAGGAAGAAGTCGGAGACCTGCGCAACCGAGCCCGAGACATCGCAAATAGCGACGATCTTCGGTTTGTCACGATGGCGGCGCTTCCATGCCGTCATGAACGGCACGCCGCCCCATGCGGCATTGCGACGAATGGTGCGGCGGACATCGAGATGCCCGCGGCGCTGGCGTTTGCGCGGCTTGCTGAAGCGCTCGCGCAGCCGCCGCGCCATCTGCCGGATCAGAACGCGCATCTGCGCGATCTGCCGCTGTTCCAGCCGCGCCATCGGCGCATTGCGCAGGATCTCATTGCGCAACGCCTCTTTCTCCTCGCGGCCATAGAGCAGCAGCGCCTGCGCGACCATTTCGCTGACGGTCTCGCGCAGGCTGCCGAGCGCCGTTGCAAGCCGTTCTGCATCTGCCGGATTGCGGGTCGTGAGCGCGTCGATGTCGTCGCGCAATTGCGCGATCCCGAGCTGCTCGAGCACCCGGCTAGCAAACAGCCCCCGCTGGGTGAAGACACGGATGTCGGTCAGGCCGGCGGCATTCGATGCGTTTGAAAGCGCAGCGGCAATGGCGGCGCGGTCCTGCGCCAGCAGCATCTGCGCGAGCGAACCGAGTTGGGTCGAATCCTGTGCCGACGCGGTACCTGCCGCGGCGTCGGTCCCGCTCTCGCTTGCCCCCTCGCCAGTCTCGTCGTCGTCATTTGCCGCGGACGGCGCGTCGAAATCAGGATGGGTGAAGAACGTATCGAAACAGGCAGCGAGCGCCGCCTTCTCGTCGCCGGATTTCGCCAGCGTCAGCAGCAGCGCATCGCGCAGGATGCCGCGATCGGAGGGACCGACCTCGGCGACCGCGCGCATCGCATCGATACTTTCGGCGGGCGAGATTTTCACCCCGGCGCCGCGCGCCGCCCGAAAGAAGCGATGCAGCGTGTCGCGCATGGCTAACCGAACACGCCCTGCCGGTCGGCCTTGGCAACGAAGCCCGAGACCTGCGGCAGTGTCGCTTCAATATCGCCTTCGTATTTCAGCAGCACGTTGAGCGTGTCTTTCACCATCTCGTGGCCGAGTTCGGATGCGCCGAGCAGCACCAGCACCTTGGCCCAGTCGATGGTCTCGCTGACCGACGGCAGCTTCTTCAGGTCCAGCGTGCGGACCTGATTGACGAAACCGACAAGCTGCTTGCGCAGTGTCGCGGAAACACCGGGCACGCGGGTTTCGACGATGCGCTCTTCGAGCTTGGGCTCGGGAAAGCCGATATGCAGATGCAGGCAGCGGCGCTTCAGTGCGTCGCCAAGATCGCGCTCGCCGTTCGAGGTCAGGATCACGGTCGGCGGTACGATGGCTACGACGGTGCCAAGCTCGGGGATCGTGACCTGGAAGTCGGACAGGATTTCGAGCAGCAGCGACTCGAATTCGGCGTCGGACTTGTCGATCTCGTCGATCAGAAGCACGCAGCCCATCGGCTGTTCCAGAGCGCGCAGCAACGGACGCGGCTCGACGAACTCCTTGGAGAAGAACACGTCGCCGAAATCATGCAACTGGTCGAGAGCCTTGGCGAGCGTATCGGCGCCGCCCAGCACTTCGCCGAGTTTGTCCTTCAGTATCTGTGTGTAGAGCAGCTGCTTGGCGTATTTCCACTCATACAGTGCCTTGGCCTCGTCGAGGCCCTCGTAGCACTGCATGCGGATCATCTCGAGGCCGCGCGAGGCGGCGATTGCCTTGGCGAGTTCGGTCTTACCGACGCCGGCCGGACCTTCCACCAGAATCGGCTTCTCGATCTTCTCTGCGAGATAGACGGCGGTGGCGATCTGCCGGCTGGCGATATAGCCGGCGGAGGCCAGACTGCGCTCAACGGCTTCGATCGATGCTGACGAACTGGTGTTCTCGGCCACGCGCTTCACTCCGGATTTCGCATACTGGAATAAGCCCCTTAAACAGGTTTTGGGCGCACGCGCCCGGCTCATTTCGGCGTCCTGATTTGCTACGTGGTTCAGCCGGCGGCGTCCAGCGCCACCGGCTCATCGCTCAGTTGCGGCGGCTGGGGGCCTGACAGTTGAGCGCCTTGCGGTACCCCGCGGCGCGGGCGTCGTCCTCGCTGCAAAACCAGCGATCCGGCTTCGGCTGGGTCGCGTAATTCTGGCATTGGGGAATGAGATAGACGCCAAGATGGCCGGTAAACTTGGCCCGGCGGACCTGTTTCGCCCGGATATTGCAGCCCACCGGCATCGCGAGATCGGTGGGAAACAGCGCCGCGCGCAGCTCCTTGTCCTTGTCGCTCCGACAGGCCGAGCCGAGCAATGGGCTGTCGCTCGCCTTGCGGCGGAACTCCGCGGGCGTCACGAAGCACCCGCGCCACAGCCCTTGGCGCTTGTCCTTGGCCGCCGTCTCATCGGGCTTGAAGCTGGTCTTGGCGCTTGCCTTGTCCGACGGTTCGATGCTCACCGCATAGCCCGATTGGATCACCGCCTGATTGAGGCTACCCGTCTCGCCAACGACACTGCAGAGACCGGCGCGACGGTTCTTGTAGATCTTGTCCTCGCCAAGGTCCTCACAGCGAACCTCGCGCTTGCCGATCAGCTTCACCAGCTGGTCCCTTGCTTCGACGCCGCAGGCCCAGTTGTCGGCATGTTCGTCGACACAGGGCTGATCCACCTCCGGCGCGTCCAGGCCGGCAAGCTTGTAGGCGACATTGCCGATCTGGATGGTGTCGCCGTCCTTGACGATGGCTTCGACCGCCGAGGCCGGGTTGGCGACAAGCAGCAGGACGAACAGGGACAGGATGCGCATCAATCTGGTCTCGGGATCGGCACGGGGAGGGCTGCGATCAGTCCTATCGCAGCAGACGCGCCCACGAAAGAGACATCACGCGCACTGCGCCGTCACACCGCAACCAGCATCGCCACGCCGACGACAATCAGCGCGATCCCCGACAATTCGCGTGCCGAAAGGGGCTGCTTGAACGAATAATAGGCGACAGCCTGCGCGAACAGCACCTCGACCAGCGCCAGCGTCCGGACATTGGCGGCGGCCGTAAGTGCAAATGCCAGGAACCAGAATTGCGAGGCGGCTGCGCCCATGAAGCCGGCCAGCATCGATGGCTTCCACAGGCCGAGGATGTCGCTCAGCACCTTTGGCGCGCGAGCCAGCAGATAGATCGTCAGGATCAGCGTCTGCACGAACAGCGCCCAGACCAGTGCATAGGAGGCCGCCGTCACGAAACTCACACCGGGCACGGTGATGATCGCGCCGCGGAAACCCACTGCCGACAGTGCGAAAGCCGCTGCCGCAACCAACCCAAGGACCGTCGGCCGGATGCTGGCGATATCTCTGGTCGCGCCGGGCCGAAGCGCGGTGACGACGACACCGACGGTAGCAATCAGGATCGCTGCGACCTTCAGCACCGTCAGATGATCGCCGAGAAAGACGAAACCGAAAATCGCGGTCTGGATCGCCTCGGTCTTGAGATAGGCCGTAGTCACCACAAAGGAGCGATCATTCATCGCTGCCAGCATGAGCCCCGTAGCAAATATCTGGCTCAGCGCGCCGAGTAGCAGCCACGGCCAGAATTCGGCTGATGGCCACGGCACCTTGTCGCCCGTCGCCAGGATGATCACCACGAAAAAGACGATCGAAAACGGGAAGCCGAACAGGAAACGGATGTTGGTCGCGCCCCAGGTCCCGAGCGGCCCAGTGAGCGAACGCTGCATGGCATTGCGCGTCACCTGCCCCAGCGAGGCGATGATAGTGAAGGGGATCCAGAGCGAGGCGATGGTGAACATGAGGCAGGATGGGTCCGCGAGCGATGGCGCGGAACCTGACTGCGTCACGCCGCAGGGTCAAGCGGCCTGCGCCCATGCCTGCGATGCGATCGCGACCGCCTCGGACGTGGCTTACCAAACCAAGCGCACGACGCCCTTGCCGGCATGGCTGCGGGTGAGGTTGGAGAACTCGCCCTCATACGTCGCCCCGACCGACAGACCGCCTCCGAGCATCACCTCCGCACTCGCGCTGGTCAGCGCAGCATCGGCTGCCATCGCCGCGCCATTCACGACGAAGCTCGCGCCAGGCAGCGACTGGAACGAGGCCTGCGCGACGCGATCGCGATTGAAGTCATGCGCCCATGCGGCGCGCCCACGCAGCGTGAGCAACGCCTGATCTAAAGCGAAGGACTTGTCGGTACGGAGGCCAAGTTCGCTACGCGTGGCAGTGACGTTGCGTCCGGTGTAACTGAGCGTAAAATCATTGCCGCCGGAGACAAGCGTCTCTGCATAGGCCGGCAGGTCGATATTCGTGACTTGGCCCGCGGCATAAGGCGTCAAACCGACGCCGCCAAGCCACGGCAGCACGCTCCGATGACCGGCTTCGGCGCGCGCCGAGAAAGCGTGCGCGGTGAAGTTCGCGCGCAGCCGGTCGGCATCGACGATGGTCACCAGCCGCTCGGTGGTGATGTTCTGCCACCCGTAAGCGAGCGCAGCTGTGATATAAGCGGGGCCTTGGTGATGGCGGATGAAGCCACCGATCTGGAACAGGTCCGAATGACCTGAACCGAGATTATCCGACAAGCCGAAGCTGGTGCCGCCGCCAGCCACGGCGAAGCCGGCAAGCGTCTGTGGCGACAGCCAGGTATCGGCGCCGACGGCAATGCCGCCGATCCGGCTACTGCTATCGTGCGAACCAACGACCGTATTGCCGTCGGTCGCCTGACCACCACCGAAGCCCGCAGCCCAGACGTTCCAGCGCGCTTCGAAGCTCACCGCCACAGGTGGCGCTTTGGTGATCGCACCGTAGGCGTCGCGCCAGGGCGTCGGTGAACGATCGGCCGCCGCGAAGGCATTCGAAGCTGTGTTCACGGTTGCGAGGCCGCGATTGGCAGCGAAGGGATCGGTCAGCACGCCCATGAACTGCGTCATGGCCTGCACGGTGCTCTGTTGCACGCCGGTCGAGAGTTCGCCCGACGATTGCGTCAGATCTTCCGGTGCCATCGCGCCGAGCGCATAGGGGATGCCGCCATGGCTGCCGAAATAGGCATTCAGCGACGAAGCGATACTGTTCTGATTGATGTTGAGACCGGTCAGCTTCAGATCGACATTGAGATAGACGTTTTGAGCATCGTAGCTCAGTGTCGTGATGAACGAGGGTGGTTCGTCGCTGACGATATTCGGGCTGAACCTGCCCGTCATGCCGCCTGCGGCGTTCAAAATGGTATAGCGTTCACGCACATAGGCCGCGGGATCGAAGCTGACGCGAACGCCTGCATTGTTGAGCGACGCGGTGCCTGTGACATTGGTCCGATCCGCCGCCGAGCCAGATACTTCGACCATGTAGCTCGAAGCCGCGGCAAACGTCAGATTGCCTTGTACTGACAGTAGCCCGACCGAATTGCCGGGCGACAGCATGCCGCCATCCTGGATTTGCGTGGAGCTGACGATGCCGTTGCCGCCGAGCGTCGCGCCGCGTTCGACACTCACCATCGACGACGCGGCGATCGAGCCGTTGACGCTGAGCGTTCCGGCCTTCACGTCGGTGGCGCCCGTATAGCTATTGAGTCCGTCGAGGCGCGTAATGCCCAAGCCGCTCTGCGTGAATGAACCGCTGCCCGAGATCGCGCCCGCCAATATCATCAACCCGTCGCGCTTCGCGACAAGTTCTCCATTGTTGATGACATTGCCGATGATCGATCCTGTGAAACCACCATCACCGATCTGCAGAATGCCCTGCGTGATCTCCGTACCACCGCTGTAAGTATTGTCTGCCGTCAGGACCGTCGTGCCGGTGCCGACATGCCGGAACATGCCGTTTCCCGTGATCGTGCCACCGAATGTGTAGACATCGGAACGGAAAATCTGGAACGTGCCATTATTGATGACATCGCCAATGATAGAGCCCGCTGTGCTGCCAGTGCCGAGCTGCAGCATACCGGCAGAAATCAACGTGCCACCGCGGTAGGTGTTATCATTGCTAAACACTGTAAGGCCCGCCCCGACCTGGATGAAAGCGCCGGGACCGGAGATGACGTCATTATAGGAGAAATTATCGGATCGGTTGAATGCCAAAATACCATTGTTCGTGACGTTGCCGGACAGTGTGCCGGTGGTGCCGCCATTGCCGATCTGCAGCGTGCCGGCATTGATCGTCGTGCCGCCGCTGAAAGAGCTGATGCCTGCCAGAACCAACGTGCCCCAGCCATCCTTGGTCAAGGCGCCGGCGCCCGAGACGCTTCCTGTAGTCGTGAATGTCGTACCGAACAGCGTCTCGATTGTGCCGCTGCCGGAAAGCACAATACTTCGCACGGACGTGATATCGGCCAGCGTCAGCAGCGTGCCACCCGAGAGCGTCAGCGTGCCCGTGCCGAGATTGGCGTCCGCGAGAACTGCAACGGCGCCGCCGGAAACTGTCGTGCCGCCCGTGTAAGTATTCGCTCCAGACAACAGCAGCGTGCCGCTGCCGGATTTCACGAGGCTGCCGCCCACGCCCGTGATTGTACTTGCGATGACCGTATCGCTCGCCTGATCGAGCGTCAGTTGCGCACTGGCGAGCGCAATCTCGCCACCGAAGCCGATCAGCGAATGCGTCGTGGTGTTGTAACCGTTGAGATCGAGCTTGCCGCTATAGACGATCACGTCACTGCCGTTGGGCAGTGCACCGGAAGCGCCAAGCTGCAGCGTGCCAGCTTCGAGTAGCATGCCGCCAGTCCAGCTGTTGGTATTGGCCAACAACAGAGTGCCGTCGCCGGCCTTGATCAAGCTGCCGGTGCCGGACACCGTACCGGTGAGCACCAGCGCCGTTGCGGCGTCGGCATCGATCTCGCCGATCCCGAGCAGCGAGACGTTCCGTGCTGAGGCAATGTTTGCAGTCGTATGCAAGATGCCGTTGTCGAAGGTGAGACCGCCGGTTGCAGCGCCGAGATTCGCATTCGACGAAATCTGCAGCGTGCCTCCGCTGATGATCGTGCCGCCAGTATAGGTGCTGGTGCCGGCGAGCACGAGCGTGCCGCCACCCGTCTTGTTCACACCACCGGCGCCTACAATCGGAGCCGAAATCGTCGCCGTCTCGCCCGACAGAACACGCAGTTCACCAATGCCGTCCGAACCGGACAACGCGGTTGGCCGCAGTTCGCCAGTGCCTTGAACAAGGTTGTAGAGGCCACCAACGAATTGCAGCCCATAGAATTTCTGCGATCCATCTATCGTGACCGTGCCGCCCGGGCCGTTGAAGACGCCATAAATGGATCCCCACTGGGTATTGGCAACACCGCCCAAATCAAACCAGTTGTTATTAAGCGCATTCCAGGTTCCGCTGCCACCCGCAGTACCGCTCGACGCATCATCCCAACGTTGGAGGATGTCGGTGCCATTGGGCGAAGCAATGAGATCGACCACATGGAGCCGCGAACTGTCGATCGAATAGGTGACGGGAAACAACCCCGACATCGGGGGCATCGTGCCGATGGTCAGTCCGGAGATTGACGAACCGCCGGTGTAGTTGATCATACGATAGTAACCGACCGCAGGTTCGCCCGTACCGCTGATATTAAAGGTTACATCGTGGAGCGAAACATCGCCATTGACGAAAACACTCGCTGATGTTGTCGAGACTGCTCCGTTCGAGAAATGACCGAGATTGAAATCAAAGGCGCTGCCGGCGAGCATCGACAGGTTGCCGTTCACCGTCAGACGACCCGTGCCATCAGGCACGAGCGTGCCACCATAGAGCACCGTGGTGGCTCCGACGGAGCCATTGCCGGTGAGGCGTCCGCCCGCATCGACATTAACCGTGCCGCCGAGTTGTCCGGTCACGCCAAGCGTTGCGCTCAGGATTTCCGTGGTGCCCGTGAAAGCCACACTGCGGCCGGACAGGATCGTGGTGCCTGACAGCACGTTGATCGCGCCAGTGCCGGTGATGAGATTGTTGAAGAGATAGTCGCCGCTCGTATGGTTGAAATTGAGCGTGCCGCTTTGTGCGAGTTCAACCAGGCCTGTCACAACACCGGGAGCCAGAACCGCTGCTCCGGGTTCGGATCCGATATTCAACGCGCCACTGACGCCAGAGGCGCCTACTTGAATAGTGCGTGCTTTCGCAGCGCCCCCATTGCTCACCGTCAGCGCGCCGACGGACGCTGCGCCGATCTTCAGGGTCTGGGCATCGAGCATCGATCCGGTGCCATCGATCCTCACCGTGCCACGCGTGACATAAGACGCATCGTTGCCAATTGAAGCGATCGCTGCAGTTACATGCATGCCATCCGCAATCAGCAACGAGCCGTTGCCGCGATAACCGATGAACAGATTGGTATTGAGCCACGATGCGCCTGGGCCAGAAACGGTGACATTGGCATCGGTACCGCTGTCATAGCCGACATAGCCATTGGCCGTCGTCAGTCTGGCGCCGCCAGCAAAGGCCAGGCTGCCGGCATTGGCGTGCAAATCGCCGGCGAAGGATGCCGATATCCCCGAAAGCGTCCAGACGGCGTCGCCATTTTTTTCCAGCACCGAAAAGCCCCGATACTTCGTGCCCAATCCGGAGAGATCGAACGTCGCGTTCTGATTGCCACCCAGCGCAAAGATATTGGGATTGCTCGCATCCAGGCCGACGACGACATCGCCTGTAATGTTCGCGCCGGACCATAGCTCCAGCCTGTTGCCACCGCCGGTGAACAGAATCGCCGCAGCGCGCGATCCGTCGACGTTTCGCCCGCCCTCGATCGTCCCGGCCGCGACGACCGTTATGCCGGCGTTCTGCCCAAGGATGGCGACTCCCGCCGCTCCATTCGCACCGGCGTGACCGTTGCTTCCATTGCCGAGCTCCCAGCCGCCGCCGCCCGGGCCGGCTGTCCCGCCCGCTCCGGCATCGCCGCCCTGCACCAGTCCACCATTGTCAACGCGCACAGTGCCGGGGCTCGCCAGAACAACGCCGGTGCCGCCAGCACCGCCGGCGCCGCCATTGCCACCATTGCCGCCGGAAACGCCTTGGCCGCCCGATCCACCCGCCCCGCCGGTCCCGCCGGTCCCGCCGAACACCGAGGCGCCGCTTCTAATGACGGTCATGCGCGCGCTTTCGACGACGATGCCGGCGCCGCCATTGCCACCATTGCCTCCACTGCCGCCATCGCCGCCGACGCCGCCGTCGGTCGCGGTGGTGATGCAGGGCGGCTGTCCGCCCGGGCAATAGTTACCGATACTATCCGGCGCGCCCGTGCCTCCATTGCCGCCGGCGCCACCCCAACCGCCCGAACCGCCTTTGATAGCGGGCGCGAGCGTTTCTAGGGTTTGTCCGGATGCGTAGAGGCCTATTCCGCCGCCGCCGCCTCCACCCCCACCTCCACCGCCGCCGCCGTAGCCGGGGGCCATGAAGGTTCCGTAATACGCCACGACACCATCGCCACCATCGGCGGCGGCGCCGCCACTGCCACCTGCGCCGCCCGCAATGAACTGGTTGCCCGGAACGAACGACCCGCTGAATATCGCGCCGGTGCCGCCACCGCCGCCACCGCCGCCGCTGCCGCCGTCATGGCCCATTCCGTGAAACCAGTTGCTGCCATCTCCACCCTTGAGCCGCTGGGGACGCTTCCCGGGCGATCCCGCGCCTCCCTGGATTTGACCGCCTGGGAGTTGCGAGCCGTTGAAGCCCAGGTTTCCACCCTGGCCGCCGTCTCCCCCTCCATGGGCATGCGCACCACTGCCGCCCTTGCCGCCATTGCCGATATAAGCGTTCTTCAGCGACTCGTTCTTGGCATTCCTGCCGCCGCCGCCGCCGCCTCCGCCACCATTGGCAGGATCGATCACACCGCCTATTCCGCCCGCTTTCGGATTACTGGATGCATGCGCTCCACCATTTCCGCCGACGCCCGAAGCCTGCGCATGAACCGCTTGCGACGAGGCAATCGCCGCAACCACCAGCACCAGACCGGCAAGCGACAGCGTCATGGCTGCCGACGACATCAATGTGTTAGCACGGCGCACGCCGGTGACGCTGCTCATGTCCGAGCCGCTGCGGCACGCTGCGCTGACGACGAAAAATACTGGGAGCTTCACGATTCGACTCCAGCTCGCAGATCCACGCGAGTGAAGTTCCATGAGACACGCGATCGCATGACGAGTCGCAATCAAAGATCGACGAATCGACCTATAGGTTCGACGAACGCCCTGCAGGTTTTTCGCCTGTTGAAACGTAGCAACACACAACGCGAAAAATACTCAACACACTGACGTCGCTAACGATTTGTTAAGTCGTGATCAGCACGCGATTGATAGCAATCGGCACGTGGAATGTGAGTCGCTAACGTGCTCGCATTCATCTCGCTTGGTGCCGTTCAAACGCCAAGATGCGCACGTAGCTCAGCTCGGCCGGCGCGCGACACCGGCCAATGGTCTTCATAATCATGCAAGCGCAATTGCCATGCCCCGCTCGACCGGCGCACGACCTCGCGCACGAACTGATGATTGACGACGGCCGTGCGATGAATACGAACGAACCAGCCCGGCGGGATCAGGCCCAGCCACTGTGTCAGCGGCCTTGGATCGAGCACCATCGCGCCATCTACCAGCCACACCTCGGTATAGTCTTTGGACGAGCGCAGGCCGACGATTTCGGTTAATGGCGTGCCGAGAATGCCATGCGCGCGACGTAGGTAGATCAGTGCGGGATACGCAGCCTGCGAATCTTCCACACCAGAGGTGATCGGCGACCGGCCATAGCGCGCCGCCGCGATGAGATCGGCACAACGAAACAGATCAGCGATTTCATCCGACCACCGGCGCGGCGCCTCGACGGCATCGAAACCGATGCAGGCGACGAGCCTACCGTTATGAAACACCGGCACGCTGAGTACGCTTTTGTTGTTCTGCCTGATAAACTCAGCGCGCAACGCACCGGCGCTGCGCGGCAGTGCCTCGATGTCATTGACCATCACAGCCTGCCCCAGGATTAGCCGTTGATGCAGCCAGCCGATCATTGTGACCGGCACATGCTGCAGATCCTGCACAAAGGATCCGGCTCCGCCGCGACTCCACTCATGGGTGTTACGAAAACGCAGATGGTCGGCATCGTATTCGAACATCCATGCGCGATCTGCTTCGGCCTCCACGCCTATGACTTGGAGTATTTCGGCAATCGCCGCATCAAGTGGCCGCGTCAGCAGCAGCATCGCAGTGTCAAACACCCAGCCCGATTGCGACGCCGCAACACGATCATCGCGGCTGACGAACTCCCAGGGCTGGGCTGAATTGGATGACAACTGCAATGCTCACGGTAGTGATCACAAGCTTTACCCAACCATATTACCTTAGACAACGTGTCAATCCCTGCAGCGTGGCGACTATTCCATCGCGGCACCCAGGCATCCACATCGTGCGATGCGCCGCGATCTTGGGCAGTCTCCGGTGCCACAACCAGCATTGCAGCGTCCGCTTTTGGCGATACATTGAAGCAAAGCGCATTCGGAGACTGCCGGATCATGCTGCGATTTCTGCCTGTTGTCCTCGGCGCCCTGACTTGTTGGGCAATGAGTTGGGTTGTTACCCCAGCACTCGCGCAAAATGCCCCGCGCGGCAGTGAGTGTCTGGCAATGGCCACACGGCCACCACTCGCAATTCCAGTCAGTTTGCGTCGGACTGCTGCGAAGGCCGATGAAGTCTCCATCACCTATGCCGGGCACTCCACCTATTACATCGACACACCCGGCGGCGTGACCATCGCCACCGACTATAACGGCATCTACAAGCTCGATCGCATCCCGGATGTGGTGACGATGAACCGGGCCCACAGCACCCATTACACGCTGTATCCCGACCCGCGCATCAAGACGGTATTGCATGGGTGGGGCGAGAGTGGACAGCCGGCGCAGATCCATGAGCGCATCGGCGACGTGCTGATCCGCAACGTCACGACGGACATCCGCCGCTACTATGGCGATGACGCCGGCGGCGAGATGGTGAAGGACGGCAATTCGATCTTCATCTTCGAGGTTGCCGGCCTATGCATCGGCCATCTCGGCCATCTGCATCACAAGCTCGACGAGAGCCACTTCGCCGCGATCGGCCGGCTCGACATCGTGATGGTGCCGATCGATGGCAGCTACACAATGTCCCTCGACGGCGTATCCGAGATCACCAAGCGGCTGCGCGCCTCGGTGGTGCTGCCCATGCATCGCTTCATGACACCGCTCAGCGACTTCATGACAAAGATCGGAAAAGATTTCGAAATCGACCAGCGCAGCGCCCAAACGCTGACAATATCACTCAATGCGCTGCCCAAGGCACCGACGGTGATTATTCTCAACGGGGTTTGACGCGCCGGCGAGGCTGAAGCAGGCAGAAGCTGAAACGCTACACCTCTTCCGCGACCACCATATAGTTCACGTCCATATCGGACGACAGCGTCCAGCGGTCACCGAGCGGATTGTAGACCACGCCAGATTGTTCGGTGATTTCCAACTTGTTGCGCGACAGATGATGCGCGAGTTCGTCCGGCGTGACGAACTTGTCCCACTGATGGGTCCCACGTGGCAGCCAGCGCAGCACATATTCGGCGGCGACGATGCCGAGTGCAAAGCTCTTCCAGTTTCGGTTTAGCGTCGAGACCACCATCAGGCCACCAGGCTTCAGCATCGACGCGCAGCGATCGAGGAATGCGCCGACATCGACCACGTGTTCGATCACTTCCATCGCCAGCACGATGTCGAAGCGCTCACGCACGTCCATCTCCTCGACGGTGGTGCAACGATAATCGATCGACAGATGCCCTTTGTCTGCGTGCAACTTAGCGGCGGCGATATTGGTGGCGGAGGGATCGATACCGATCACCTGTGCGCCGAGCCGCGTGAACGGCTCACACAGCAAACCAGCCCCGCAACCGATATCGAGCATGCGCAAGCCACTCAGGCAATTGAGACTGCGAACATTACGATCGAACTTGCGGCAGGCGGCGTCGCGAATATAGGTCAGGCGCAGCGGGTTGATCTTGTGCAGCGGCGCCATCTTGCCGCGCGGATCCCACCACTCCTCCGACAGCTTCGAGAATTTCGCGACTTCGCTGGCATCGACGGAGGATGCGGAAGCGTCGGAGAAGTTTGCTTGGATGGCCATTGTGGAGCCGTTGTCCTATCGCGCTGTGATGTGGCTGCGAAATGCGAGTGGTGACGCGATCATCTTGATGATCTCTTCATCGTCACCCATGTTCTCGATGGCGATGTCACCATAATTCAAGATACGTCCCAGAATGCTCTGATTGACGCTGACGCTTGCGACCTTGTCGATACTGATCTCGAAAGTCTTGCGCGTGATGAAGCCTTCCTTGTGCACGACCCGCAGCGTGGTGACATCCGTCTCGGTCGTCCAGCGCTGGAACCAGCCCTTCATCGACCAGTACAGCGCCGCGAAGGCCACTACGGCCGAAGATGCCAGGCAGAGCAGAACAAGGGTTTCGTTGATCGCGTAACGCGTCAGGACCAGCAAAGCCGCGGAGACAATCCAGGCCGCGATGGCCGGGACATAGACCACCCAGTGCAAGTTGCTGGAATACAGCACCTTCTCGCCCGGCTGCAGGATATCGTCGATATAGCGCCCCATAAACCGTCCAAAATGCCCTGTCTCGGTGCGTTCTAAGGGACCAGGAGCCCGGGTTGCTTGCCCCCACCCTCGCCGCTATGTATACGCGCGTTTTCGCCCGCGTGCGTAGTGCGCGGTATCTTTACCCACTGTCGTCAGGGAATGCACCACTCGTCATGGGCCGGCTCGTAATGAAATTCGGCGGTACGTCCGTCGCCAACATCGACCGCATCCGCAACGTCGCGCAGCACGTCAAACGCGAGGTCGATGCCGGTCATGAGGTCGCGGTCGTGGTGTCTGCGATGTCGGGCAAAACCAACGAACTGGTGGCCTGGTGCACCGAAGTGTCGCCGATGCATGACGCCCGGGAATACGACGCCATCGTTGCGTCCGGTGAGCTCGTGACCGCCGGCCTGCTGGCGATCGCACTGCAGACCATCGGCATCCAGGCCCGCTCCTGGCAGGGCTGGCAGATCCCGATCAAGACGTCGGACGCCCATGCCTCGGCCCGAATCGACGAGATCGACGGTGACAAGCTCATCAAGCGCTTCAAGGAGCGCAAGGAAGTGGCCGTCATCGCCGGATTCCAGGGCATCCATGCCGAGACCGGCCGCGTCACCACGCTCGGCCGCGGCGGGTCCGATACCTCGGCAGTGGCAATTGCCGCCGCCGTCAAGGCCGACCGCTGCGACATCTATACCGACGTGGACGGCGTCTACACCACCGATCCGCGCGTCGTGCCGAAGGCACAACGCATGAACAAGGTGGCGTTTGAGGAAATGCTGGAACTGGCGTCGCAGGGCGCCAAGGTCCTGCAGGTCCGCTCCGTGGAACTCGGCATGACCCACAATATGCCGATTTTCGTGCGCTCAAGTTTCGACAAACCCGAAGACATCGACCCGCACGGCACCCCGCCGGGCACGCTGATCTGCAGCGAGGAGGAAATCATGGAAAGCCACGTCGTTACCGGAATCGCCTTTTCCAAGGACGAGGCCCAGATTTCCGTCCGCCAGATCGAGGACAAGCCGGGCGTCGCCGCCTCGATCTTCGTGCCGTTGGCCGAAGCCAACATCAATGTGGACATGATCGTCCAGAACGTCTCCGAAGACGGCAAGACCACTGACCTGACCTTCACCGTCCCGGCCACCGACTATGCCCGTGCCAAAGAGACCATCACGGCGGCCAAGGCCAAAATCGGCTATGCCCGCATCGACAGCGCGACCGATGTCGCCAAGGTCTCGGTGATTGGATCGGGCATGCGCAGCCATGCCGGCGTCGCCGCGCAAGCTTTCGCCGCCCTTTCCGAGCGCCAGATCAATATCCGGGCAATCACCACGTCCGAGATCAAGTTCTCCGTCCTGATCGATACAGCCTATACGGAACTGGCGGTTCGCACCCTGCACACGCTGTATGGTCTCGACAAAGCGTAGAAAATTTTTCCTGAAACATCCGTTATTTTGATGTGAACGGTGTGTTTCTTGTCTGGCAGGTGTTTTGCTTGGCAAAACAAGCCTCAATTCGCTATACGGCCTGCATGGGCAGCCGTTGCGGCTGAGGGCGCCGTTTCGGACAATCTGATACGGTTCTGTCGCTGCGCCTCTTGTTGCGCGGCGGTGCAAATTCTATTGTTTTCTGAGGCTTAGCGTCGGCGCACGGCTTTTGTCAGGTGTCGGCCTCGTGGGGAGGGTGTCGGCACATGCGGAGCGCGTCGGGTGGCCCCCGAGTCTTGCTGAGACGGCTCCGCGAAGTGATGGCGGAGCAGGTCAGCGCTCAGGAACGCCTCGACAAGATCGTGGTGCTGATCGCCGCCAATATGGTGGCGGAAGTCTGCTCGACATACGTGCTGCGCGTCGACAATACACTCGAGCTCTACGCCACCGAAGGCCTCAACCGCGACGCCGTCCACCAGACCGTGCTGAGCTCCCATGAAGGCCTGGTCGGTCTGGTCGCCTCCGAAGCCACGCCGCTCAATCTCAACGACGCGCAGAGCCATCCGGCGTTCTCGTTCCGCCCGGAGACCGGCGAAGAGATCTATCACTCGTTCCTAGGCGTGCCGATCCTGCGCGCCGGCAATACGCTCGGCGTGCTGGTAGTGCAGAACCGCGCCAAGCGCACTTATGTCGAGGAAGAAGTCGAGGCACTGCAGACCACCGCCATGGTGCTGGCCGAGATGATCGCCTCCGGCGAGCTATCGGCGCTGGCGCAGCCGGGCGCCGAGCCCGCTGCGCGGCATTCCCTGCACAAGACCGGCGCTATCCTTTCCGATGGCATCGCGCTCGGACATGTAGTGCTGCACGAGCCGCGCGTCGTCATCACCAATTACATCGCCGAAGACCTGCCGAAGGAAATCAAACGGCTGGACACCGCGCTGACCAAGCTGCGATCGGACCTCGACCGCATGCTGGAACGCGGCGACGTCGCCGACGGCGGCGAGCATCGCGATGTCCTCGAAGCCTATCGCATGTTCGCCAATGACCACGGCTGGTCGCACAAGCTGCACGAAGCCGTCGCCACCGGCCTCACCGCCGAAGCTGCCGTCGAACGCGTGCAGTCGGATACCCGTGCGCGCATGCTGCGTTCCACCGATCCCTATCTGCGCGACCGCCTGCACGATCTTGAAGATCTCGGCCACCGCCTGATGCGGCAGCTGGTCGGCCAGGATCACGCGCCGTCGCGCGAGCAGATGCCGGACAATGCGATCCTGATCGCACGTGCGATGGGCCCAGCCGCCCTCCTCGACTACGATCGCAAGAAGCTGCGTGGCCTGGTGCTGGAGGAAGGTACGGCTAATTCGCATGTCTCGATCGTGGCGCGCGCGCTCGGCATTCCCGCGATCGGCGAAGTCGCAAATGCGCCGGGCATTGCTGATCCAGGCGACGCCGTCATCGTCGATGGCACCTCGGGCTCGATCTATATTCGGCCCTCCGCCGAGATCGAATCCGCTTATGCCGAACGCGTGCGGTTCCGCGCACGGCGACAGGCGCAGTATTCAGCGCTGCGCGACCTTCCCTGCGTAACCAAGGACGGCCAGAAGGTCGACCTGCTGATCAATGCCGGTCTGATCATCGACCTGCCGCATATCGACGATACCGGCTCGGCGGGCATCGGCCTGTTCCGCACCGAACTGCAATTCATGGTCGGGGAAAGCCTGCCCCGCTCCAGCGATCAGCTGGCGCTGTATCGTGCGGTGCTCGATGCTGCCGGCCCCAAGCCGGTGACGTTCCGCACCCTCGATATCGGCGGCGACAAGGCGCTCCCTTACATGGAGACCATCGTCGAGGAGAACCCGGCGCTAGGCTGGCGCGCGATCCGTCTTGGCCTCGATCGACCCGGCTTGCTGCGCGGCCAGATCCGCGCATTGCTGCGCGCCGGCGGCGGCCGCGCGCTGCGCATCATGTTCCCGATGATTTCGGAAGTGGCCGAATTCGATCAGGCCAAGGCGATCATCGAACGCGAGCTGACTTATTTGCGCCAGCACGGTCATGCCCTACCCGAGCGAATCGATGTCGGCACCATGATCGAGGTGCCTGCGCTGGTCTATCAGCTCGACGAACTCCTGAAGAAGGTCGACTTCGTCTCGGTCGGCTCCAACGACCTGTTCCAGTTCCTGTTCGCTGTCGACCGCGGCAATGCCAAGGTGTCGGAACGCTTCGATACGCTGTCGGCGCCGATCCTGCGCGTACTGCGTGAGATCGTGCAAAAGGGCGACGCCGCCAAACGTCACGTCTCGCTGTGCGGCGAGATGGCCTCGCAGCCGATCGGCGCGCTGGCGCTGATTGGCATGGGCTATCGCTCGCTGTCGCTGTCGGCCACCGCGCACGGCCCCGTGAAGGCAATGATTCTCGACCTCGATGCCAAAAAGGCCGAGGCGCTGATGACACAACTGCTCGACGCCCCCTCGGGCAGCGTCTCGATTCGGCAGAAGCTCACCGAATTCGCTGAGGCCGAGGGACTGTCGTTGTAGCGAGGCTCTTGCCCGCACGACGCACCTTTCCCTTTCTGCGATCTCCGAGACGTCCCCATGTCCATGCTGCCTGAAGCCAAACTCGACGTTCTCCTCGCCCATCATGCCTCGCTCGAGGCACAACTGATGGGTCAGGTCAGCGCCGAGAATTATGTGAAGATGACGCGCGAGCTGTCCGAGCTCAATCCGCTGATCGACGCGGTGAAGACCTATCGCGGTGCGCTTGCAGAGATCAAAGATATCGATGCGATGATCGCCGACACTTCGACCGATGCGGAGATGCGCGAGATGGCACAGGCCGAGCGCCCGGCGCTGGAAGAACGCATCGAGGCGCTGACGCAGGAAATCCGCGTGGCGCTGTTGCCGAAGGATGCGATGGACGAGCGCAACGTGGTGCTGGAAATCCGTGCCGGCACCGGCGGCGACGAGGCTTCACTCTTCGCCGGCGACCTGTACCGGATGTATGAGCGTTTTGCGGCACTGGCCGGCTGGAAGGTCGAGGTGATTTCGGCGTCCGAAGGCACCATGGGTGGCTACAAGGAAATCATCGCCGAGGTGAAGGGCCGCGGTGCTTTCGCCAAGTTGAAATTCGAATCCGGTGTACACCGCGTGCAGCGCGTGCCCGATACGGAAACTCAGGGGCGCATTCACACGTCGGCGGCAACGGTCGCTGTCATGCCCGAAGTCGAAGAAGTAGATATCGACATCAAGCAGGACGACCTGCGCATCGATACGATGCGCGCCCAGGGCGCCGGCGGCCAGCACGTCAACAAGACCGAATCAGCGATCCGCATCACGCATATCCCGACCGGCATCGTGGTGATGATGCAGGACAGCCGCTCGCAACATAAGAACCGCGCTTCGGCGATGAACATCCTGCGCTCGCGCATCTATGACGCCGAGCAGCAGCGTATCGATTCCGCCCGCTCGGCCGAGCGCAAGGAGAAGGTCGGCTCCGGTGACCGCTCGGAGCGCATCCGCACCTATAATTTCCCGCAGGGCCGCGTCACCGACCACCGCATCAATCTCACGCTCTACAAGCTGCCGCAGGTGATTGCCGGCGAAGCGTTGGGCGAACTGGTCGATGCGCTGACGACAGAGCATCAGGCTGCACAACTCGCTGCCCAGGGCGACGCGGCGTGAGCGCCGGCGACATGTTCGCCGGACAGAGCGTCGAGAACGCACGACGCTCATTGACCAATCTGCTCCGCACCCACAGCATCGATTCCGCTGAACTCGACGCGCGCTTGCTGACAGGCGACGCGCTCGGACTCGATCTGACCGGGCTGATCTCGGCTGCGAATCGCATCTTGACGTCCAATGAAGCGGCGCAACTTGCCCGCTTCGCACAGCGCCGCATCGATGGCGAACCCGTGGCCCGTGTCCTAGGCATGAAAGAATTCTGGGGTCTGCCGCTGCAGCTATCGCCCGACACGCTGGTGCCCCGTCCCGATACCGAAACCCTCGTCGAGGCGGCGCTCGAACTTCTCGATGCGACAGGTCCGCGTGACCGTCCGCTTGTGATCGCCGATCTCGGCACAGGCTCCGGCGCAATCCTGCTGGCGCTGCTTTCGGAGTTAACCAACGCCACCGGCATTGCGACCGATATCAATCTCGACGCCCTGCGAACGGCTCGCTCCAACGCTGCGCAACTTGGCTTGATCGAGCGCGCCCATTTCGCTGTCTGCGACTATGCCTCAGCCCTGGCTGGCGGCTTCGACCTGATCGTCTCCAATCCGCCCTATATTCCCTCGGCCGACATTGCCGGCCTCGACATCGAGGTGCGCGACCACGACCCGCTCCGCGCCTTGGATGGTGGAAAAGACGGACTAAATGCCTATCGAACCATCGCCCCCGAAGCCGCCCGGTTGCTGGTGCCCGGCGGCCTCCTGGTGGTCGAGGTGGGCCACGACCAAAGCGACGATGTCGCCGGTCTGATGACGGTATCCGGGTTAACCCTGCCGGGGCCGGCCAAAGCCGATCTGGGCGGCATTCGCAGGGCGGTATCGGGACAAAAAAAGCCCCGATAAAGCCTTCTTGCGACAGAAAAAACCACTTGGAATATCCCCGGGGAGCGACTACCTTCCTGTCACAACATCGGTTCAGGGTTGGCTCGCCCCGTAGATTTACGGCAGGAAGCCAGAATTCTCGCTAGAGAGCCCGTCCGGGTGAAAGGTTCCAACAGGCAGGTTTGGTTGAGCGCGATGGCTGAGAGAGCTGCGCTGCTCGCGACCGCAAAGCGAACGAAAGCCTGATATTGCGCTTTAAACTTCACGCACAGAAGCCTGACCTTGTTTCGGCAGGTGGGTGATTTGGTCCGGCTGGCATCGTCAGCGGGCGGTTGGGGAACGCGTCTTTGTTGAACGCGAATGACGGCAAGATCGATGCAGCAAAGGTCTGCACGACGATTCGGGCGCTTCACGCGTCCGCATCCCGCAATGTGCTGCGGCAATCATCTCTTTGAAACATAGCTCTGTGACACTCTGGATCGATAACTGAAGGCGACACATGCGAAACGGTCAGAACAACAACAACAAGCGGATGCGGAACAACAACAACCGCAACAACAATAATAATAACAACAATAACAATCGGCGCGGCCAGAACCCGATGACCCGGGTCTTCGAATCGAATGGCCCCGACATCAAGATCCGCGGTACCGCCTCCCACGTCGCAGAGAAGTACGTCCAGCTCGCCCGCGATGCGCGCAGCTCCGGCGATCCCGTTGCTGCCGAGAACTACTATCAGCACGCCGAGCACTATTTCCGCCTGATCGCCGCCGCGCAGGAGCAGTTCCGGCAGAATCAGCCGCAACCGCGCACCGAAAACGAGATGCCGCCTGAGGACAACGATGACGAGAGCGAGAGCTACTCGAACTTCGGTGCCGAGCCCGGTTTCGTGCCGGTACAACAGCAGCCCTTTGCGCAGCGCGAGCAGCCTCCGCAGCGTGAGGGTGGTCAGCCCTATCAGCAGCGCGGCGAACAGCCCTATCAGCCCCGCGAGAACAATAATCGCGAACACCGTCAGCAGAATCAGCCGCAGGGCCAGCCGCAATATCAGCCGCAACCGCAGCCGATGATGCCGGTCGGCGATGGTGTCGATCGTCTGCCTTCTTTCATCACGGGTGGTGCGCAGCCTCAGCCGGGTGCTGCTCCAGGCGGCTTCGAACAGAATGCTGGTGGGGAGCGCTTCCCGCCGCGTCGTCGCCGCCGTCCGCACGGTCCTCGCCCCGACGTTGCTGCAGCTGGCGCGCCGGCAGAAGCACCAAGCGACGATTTCAATCCGGGCAACTCATAAGCCCAGCCGCTCTCCGGCGAGAGAGCGCACATCACAAGGCTTAGATTGGCCGTGGCTCAAAAAGCCGCGGCCAATTCTTTTGCGCCTGGCAGATTGCTGTTGCTGTCCATTCGCGCATTGGTAACTGCGAGTAGCTTGGCCACGGTATTGTGGCGGATCGCCACCGGATTGCGCTCATACCCGCCACGCTGGAAGAAGTTCGCCGTCGGCACCTGTTCACGCATCGCCAGCGGCATGGTCACCATATCGAAGCCGTTGCCATCGCCAGTGAGATTCATCATCTCAAGCTCGGCTGCGCTGAGCGGGCGATCAAACCCGCGGACGCGGGCAAAATTCACTGACGTCAGTAGTTTGTGGACCTGCAATTGCGGGCCGATATCCATGTCCAGCACCAGCGCATGCATGGCCCAGCCCTGCGGGGTCGTGCCAAGCTTCTCAAGCGCGCTCCAGTTTTGCGGAACAGTGCGCACAGTCGCCTGCATGCGCTTGAAGACCGCAATCTTGTGATCCATCGCCTTACGCTGCGGGCCCGAGAGCGCCGATGCCTTCTCGGTCAGAACTTTCAAAATCTGAGGCCCCTGTTCAGCAACGAGCGTCGTCGTATTGGCTGTGAGCAGCTGATTGTAGCCGATAGCGGTGGAGATCGCGCGAGACCCCGGACGTGACGGGTTCAGGCCCGACTGCATGTCATGGCCGCCATTGCCACCGGTCTCGAAGGAATAGACGCGTACCGCAATGTCGCGTGTCAGCCCGGCCTGCAGGGCGGCACGAGCATAAGCGCGCTTGAACTCCATCTCATTGGCAGGCCGCTGCGGCACGAACTGAAATTGCTCCCTCGCCGCCGCGAGGAAATCCGCCACCACCGGAAGATCCTTGCGGACGCGCGGATCGCTATCCTCGGGCTCCGGATTCACCGGACGTTTTGGTCCTTCATAAAGCGGCGCCTGTTCCAGCACGTAGTCATTCAGCGTGATCTGCTGGCGGTCGCGGCGCTTGGCATTGCGGATTTTTCGCTTCTCAGAGATTGCATCCCAATAGGCACCGGCCTCCTGATCGAAGGCCGCGCGCGCTTCCTGATATTCCGCAAGCTTGCGTCGGTATTCTGCGACGGCCTGCGGCGAGGCGCCCTGCGCCATCGCATTGGCAACGCCTGCCGGTAATTGGGCGGAATCCAGCGCATAACCGACCGGCATGAACAAAAATACCGCGAGCGGGACAGTGGCAGTAAAGGTGCGAATCAAATGAGACATGGGACCTGTCGAGATGTCAGCCGGCATAGCCGGCCATGCAGAGGAATGAGGCGGGACGCCGCCCCGCGCCCGTCCCAGGCGGGTCAAACATACCCCGCTTAAAATGACGTTGGATGAGTTTGGTGAACAATGTCTTTCCAAGGCCGGACGCTGCCTGCGCTGACACGTCGCGCCGGGGAGCAGAATCACTTCCACGCGAAGACCGGCTGCTCCAGCTCGGCCACACGGGTGGTGCGCCCCGCAAGAACTTCGCTGAACTGATAGATCAGCGCGGCGGTCGGCGCGTGAATAAAGTGGCCGAAATGGCTGTAGCGGATCAGACGCCGGTCGCTCTCGGGAATGGCAACGAAATCGAACGCCTGCGGCCGCGCGATCTGCGACAGCGCAATGCGATGAACCGAGGCGACCTCATCGGGGTTCGGCATCAATTGAACGCTGTCGTGCGCCCACATGACGACAGGCGTGATCAGATAGCCGGAGCGGGTCGGGTAATCGTCGAGGACGCCGATGACATCGTCCTGCGTGAGCTGCAGACCGAGCTCCTCACGCAACTCGCGGATTGCCGCCTGCACGGGTGTCTCACCAGGATCGCAGCGACCGCCAGGAGGCGCCCATTGATTACTGTGAGCGCGCAGACCGGACGCGCGTAACGTCAGCAACAGTGAGGTCTCCAATTCGGGTGCGGCTTCAACCATCACCAGGGCCACCGCCGCACGCTTCAGCCCCGAAGCGTACTGGCCCTCGACGATCCGCGTGAATGCGGCTAGGCGAGTCTCGATCATTGTTCGGGTGGCGGCATTGAACGGCAGGATCATCCGCGATTGATAGCACAGTCACGGATGATCCAACAAAGCCGATAAATTCAGCGCATCAGGCCAGTTCAGATGCCGCGCGCTGCATGTTGTCCGACATATCACTGGTCACAGTGCTCTGCTCTTCGACGGCCGCTGCCGTCGAGGTCACGAACTCGTTAACATGTTCGATCGCCTGCTTGATCGAGACCAGCGCGCCAACCACGTCACCGGAGATACCGTTCAGCGCCTCGATCTCGCTGCTGATCTTGTCGGTCGCCTGTTTGGCCTGGTTGGCCAAATTCTTGACCTCCGCCGCCACCACCGCAAAACCCCGCCCCGCCTCACCAGCGCGAGCCGATTCGATCGTCGCGTTGAGCGCCAGCAGGTTGATCTGGCCGGTAATGTCACCGATGAGCCCAACGATGCCTCCCATGGCATGTGCAGCCGAGGTAAGCCGCTGCGCCTGGATGTCCGCCGTCTCCACCTGTTGCACCGCGGATTCTGCCGTCTGCCGGGACTTCACCATCGTCTCGGAGATTTCGCGGATCGATGCATTCATCTCTTCGCTGCCAGCAGCGACCGACTCGATCAAGGAACGAGCGCGCTCCGCTTTCAAGCGTGCCATGGCCTGCGCCGTAATATCGGCAGCGTATTTGACCACCTTAAACGGCTTGCCATTCAGATCGAAAATCGGATTGTAGGATGCCTGGATCCAGATCTCCCGCCCCCCCTTTCCGATGCGCCTGTATTCTGCGGCCTGATAGGTCCCGCGATTGAGGCTCGCCCAGAATTCCACATAGGCCGCGCCAGATCGCTCTATCGGATCGACAAACATGCTGTGATGCCGGTCCCGGATTTCGTCGATCGTGTAACCGACCGTATCAAGGAAATTCTGGTTTGCCGTCAGGATGGTGCCATCCATGCGAAACTCGATGACCGCCTGCGACTTGCGAATAGCCGCCATCTGGCCGTTGCTATCAGCGGCCAGCAACTTTTGTTGGGTCACGTCGGTCGCGAATTTCACAACCTTGAACGGCTTGCCGGCATCATTGAGAATCGGATTATAGGTCGCGAGAATCCAGATTTCCTTGCCACCCTTGCCGACGCGCTTGTATTCGGCCGCCTGATACTCACCCCGGCCGAGCCGCGCCCAGAAGTCCCGGTAGGCTGCGCCATCGCGTTCACCGGCTTCCACGAACATGCTGTGATGCCGCCCCTGTATTTCGGACAGCGCGTAACCAAGCGTGTTCAGGAAATTCTCGTTTGCGGTAATGATAGTTCCGTCAAGATTGAATTCGATAACCGCCTGCGCACGGCTGATCGCGATCACTTTTCCGGAAGCTTCGAGGCTTTCGAGTTTCTGCGCCGTGATATCTGTAGCGAATTTGATGACTTTGAACGGCTTACCACTCTTGTCCATGATCGGGTTATAGGAGGCCTCGATCCAGATCTCCCTGCCGCCTTTGGCGACCCGCTTGAACTGCCCTGCCTGAAATTCACCCCTGTTAAGGTTACCCCAGAACTCCCGATAAGCGACACTCTCGTGTACGGCAGGCTCCACAAATATACTGTGGTGCTTGCCCTTGATCTCATCGAGCGTGTAGCCGAGCGCCTTGAGAAAATTCTCATTCGCTTTGATGATCGTGCCATCGAGATTGAATTCTATGATGGCCTGGGAGCGACTGATGGCGGTCGCTTGCGCCAACACATTCTGCAAATCGGTCTTGCTCTGTCGGTTAAACATCTGTCGCTCCGTGGCCAAAACGGCCGTTGTCGTAAAATAGTCGACGAACGACGTCGCGCGGCACTGCGCGTCGTTTCCTCAAATCAAATAAACTGGAAGGTTCGAGCAGCTGACCTATTCGACCAGCTGCTGATTCTGTGATCCCTCACGCCCCCAATAGGCCGCTACCTTTTCAGCCAGCTGGTTGTGGTTGTCATGCAGCTTGGCATTGCTGCTCGCCGCCGGTTGATCGGCCGTACCGGCTGTCAAGCTGCGTGCAGCAATCTGCTGAAAATACTCGAGCACGGCGATACGCAGGTTGGATGATAGATTTGGTGTTTCGCGCTTGCGCTCAATCTTCTCGATATAGTGCTCGATAGTGGTATTCTCCATGCGAACGATCGCTTGCAGGCTGGCCCAGAAGCTGTCTTCCAGGCTGACGCTAGTGCGTTTTTTCGAGACGACAACCGAGCGCTTGCGGTTAACGTTGGGGCGGTTCATTGCGGCTTCGTATCCCATTTTATCAGTCCTCTTCTGTTAAAGCTGGCATTGAAGTTCACGCGTTACTGATTCAGTTCACTAACACTGCGCCGTCACAGCGAATGCCGGATACCCACACATCGGCCTGTCCAATTCCGACGCCGAGACTTGCCAACGTTGCCGCCAGCAATTGATCGATTGAACTGGTTGCCCCGCTGATGATGCTGGTGACGAGTCCACCAAGACCCGGGATCGCCAAACCCAGTCCAAGAACACTGATGTTGAGGTCGCCAAGCAGACTGCCCGTCAGGGACGACGTGAAGTTTGTCGTGTTTACGGTCTTCTTCGTCTGCGACGTGATATCCGAATAGCTGAAATTGACGATGACCGGCGTGGTGTTGCCCATGCCCGCATGGGCCTTTGCCGTCACAATTGGAATACCCAGGAGATTCACAAGCGGTGCCGGCCCTGGATTCGGCTTGGTCGCAACATTGTTGAGGTCGGCTACAGTGACGTTACCTATCCATGCATCGACAATGCCCGGCGTAACGCCAAGCGTGACGCTCGATGTATTGACGTTGGGATAGCCGCAACTGACCTTGTTCAGCGTCGCTGTGCCCGACGCGACCTCTACATAAACCGGCAGATTGACCAATGACGCCGAACCACTTCCGATCAATTGGATGGATAGCAGCACACGTGTCTGAGCTGTATGAACACTGACGCCCTGCGTGCCCACGGCAATCCAGCCGGATCCCTGTGGCCGTGCGCCAATGGTCGCCGTCAGTGACGCGCTGGCAATGCCCGGCAGACCTAAATTGACGGATGTGGCGATCTGGTTGGTGCCGTTAGCGATTCCAGCTGTTGCCTGCAGCAAATCGTAAAGCGAGATGCTCACACCGTCTTTCGGCTTGGCGCCCACAATCAGGTTCGCGTAGGGGCCCGCATCGATCAGCTTGCCAGGCGCAATCTTGGTCGTCACGGATGCCGAAGCCTGCGATATCGTCGAGAGTGCGGTGGTAGCGGTGCCGCTGCCATTGGTAGCCTGCTGCGCGCTTAGCGCTGCGGCAAGAACGTCCCCGATCTTGATGTTCGAATTCAGCAGCGTGTCATAAGTCACACCGGTCAGACCGACGCGCGTCGCCAGCGCTGAGAGGAAGGTGAAAGCATCGATGCGCGCGCCAAGAAGCGCATTGTAGTCCATGACTGACAGCGACAGGGTCGTGCCCAGCATCGATCCGAGAACACTATTCAACAAGCCGCCATTTAACGATGCCAATCGCGAACCGATCGAGAACGACGCGATGGCCGTCGTTGTTGCGGTCGCCGTTGTCTTGATGGTGAAATTGTTGCTGCCGGTAAAGAAATGGCTGAAGTAGAGGGGCGTCGCCGTCTGAAGACTGACCCGCGCCGCATTGGCTGTTCCAGTCGCTGGCGTGACAAAGCGGCTTTGCGCAGCGACGGCGGAATTGGTTGTGTAAGTTCCGAGTTCTACACCGACCAGAGCGCTTGCTGGATAGTTATTGCTGGTGACCGCCGCCTTTGCTGCGTTTGTCGCATTGCTTAAGTTGCTGGCCGCAACGATCGCGGCGAGATCCGTGGCAGCCTGCGTCTTGCGACGATCGGCGGCAATGGTCCCGATATCGACACCCAGTGCAGCACAACAAACGGCCAGGATCATGCCGCCCGCAGACATGATGGCAATATTTCCGCGCTGGTCGGCGCGAAACCTCTTGAGAAGTGCGCGCATCGGTTCCATCGCTCAAAACCCTCCGTAGGGAATGGCGGCAGATCGCGAGACTTGCGATGGAGGCATCGGCACGAAAGGAAGTGAATAGATGAACATGGTCGACGCGTCGTAGTTGACCGTGACCACGAAGACGTTTGCGTTCGACGACGATGTCGCTGCATTGACGCTCAGCTTTGACGCATTGATCAGCGGATAAGTCGCGGCATTCGACGTGACATAGGTCGATGCGATCGAGCCACGTTCGGTCTCGGTCAGCCCGGCGACAGAGGAACGTGCTGCCTCGGCAGCAAGCTGCTGAACACCGTGAACGACCGCAAAATATGACCCGAAGACGACGATGCCGAAAACGATCGACAGAAAGACGGGAAGCAGCATCGCGAATTCGACTGCGGAAGAACCGCGTCGACACGATAGGAGTTTTTTCATGCCGGCGTCGAATCTCAACATGCGCTGAGCTTCGCAAGACCGCGTGAAAACTACCTATACAACTTCTGCTACCACTTGGTGGGATCGATAATCTCCAATGCCTGCATTGTGTTGGATGATGGCATTGGATTTGATGAGGTGATCATGTTTTCTGATACGCGCGCTGATGAGAGAACTATATACCGAAGAATTTAACGTGTAGTTCCTCTATTAGAATGCTGTGTTTCTTGCGAATACCCTCGCGCGCGCATAGCACGAGTTTGGGTATCGTCAGCTTTGGAAGATAATACTCATTGGCCGCCAAGAGCGACGCCGGGATCAGAGCCGTTGGCAGCAGGGTCAAACCGATGCCCGCCTTCGCAGCCTCGATCCGTGCATGATAGTCCGGGCTGGAAAATGCGATACGATAGATCATTCCCTTGCGCTCAAGCGCATGAATCATGACGTTATGCACGATCTGCCCCGGCCAGGTCAGCAACGGAATGGGCGCGCCAGGGCTTAACGTAAAATCCCTAGATCGAACCCAAGTCAATTCATCGTCGCGCTGCGCGATGACATCGATGGCCGCATCCCCGGGTATTTCGGAGATACTGAGGAACACGCCGACATCGACGTAGCCGTCGAGCATGCTTTTCGCGATCTCGGCCGAATTATCTGAATAGATGCAGACATTGCTCATCGCCGCCTTGCTCATCCCTTCCATTGCGCGTTGCGAATAGAAATTGGTCAGACCAAGCCGGATGGTCTGATCTTCGGGCGAAGCGCCACGCAGCAAGAGCAACTGGTCGTTCGCCTCCAAAATCTTCCTGGCCTGGATCAGAACGAGCTTTCCGAGTTCTGTCGTCGATGAGCCGTTGGCAGACTTCTGGAAGATACTGCCGCCGACCGCGTGCTCAATGCGCTTGATCTGCGAGCTGATGGCCGGCTGGCTCAAGCCGAGCAGCTTCGCGGCCTTGGTGATGCTGCCGGCTTCGGAGATACCGACAACCGATCGCATGATTTCGGTCGGGATGCTCGAATGCTGGTACCGCCGATGCATAATACGTTGTCCTTTGAGATCGACGTCTTCTCCACGCAACGGAATTGTCCGCTTCGAGACGTCACACCAAAGTCATCGGCCATCTACATCAATCTGGCCGAAACGTTTCTTAGGCTCGTCGAAATTGTAGACGCCACGGCATACACCTTCCTTCAAGTTGTATCGGTGTCTTTTTACACATGCCAAGTACTTTCATGTGGAGACATGTGTGATTTCTGCCATTAGCAGTCTCAAAGAGGGGGCGCGGGTAGAGCGCTACCGTGATTACACGTATTTTTTTTTAAAGCGGCGAGATGTAAAGCATCGGGATAGCGCTTCACAGGCTGGAACTCACCAAACGCGATTCGCGGAAAAAACTGACGTACCTCAGTGAGGTAGTTCAGCTGATTCTCAACCTAAGGTGATAAATCGCTTTAAGGTCTGATGGAGCGCGAGCGATATCCCGATGCCGGTGACGCCACCTGCAAGTTTGACCAGCGCATCCCGCACCTCGCCGTGGCGGTCCGGCGTCAGATGTTGCAGCACCTCCAGCCCGACTGCCGCCCCCCCAACGAGCGTCAGAACAAGCCAGAGATGGCGGGGATAGGCGAGACCGAACAAAAGGCCCACGACTGCGAATGCGCCGAAGCGCTCAAGGCTGACGCCGCCAAAATGCGGCCGCAGCCCGATCGGTGACAGAGTCGCAAAAGCAATCAATGCAAGTGTAGTCCACGCGACAACAATGACGGTTTTCCGATACATCCAGCAGTCATATCCCATGCAACCGCAGGAGCGGCAATTTCTCACCTCTGACGGTTAATCGAACGCGCAGAGAACTACCACCGGCATTCCGACGCACTCCGCGGACAAAACCTCCCTCAGCGGGGGTTGCGGAGTTGCCAGGTGTCTAAACTGTCAGGTTTGATCTCGAACCGATCTTGCATCCGTGCATACATGGTTCCCGCGATGCGTGCGACCGGAAGATAGTGATCATAGTCCGTACGCAAGGTGACGGGGTCGACAACACCATCGCGAACCTGAATGCCCAGGACCTCTCCGACCAGTAGGTCGCGTTCTGCGCCAAAGTTCATCATTGTCACTTTTCGGCATTCCAGTGCCGCAGGCGCCTTCGCCAAATGCGGGACCGGCACATTGATGCCAGCCGTCATTGGGAGCTGCAGGGCATCCAGTTCACCGATGTCAGATGGAAAGCTGATCGAACAATCGACCATATCGTTGGCAAGGGCCTCATCCACCATATTGATAACAAACAACCCATTGGCGCGCACATTGCGGGTCGTGTCCTTGACCGACAGATCGGGCCTGGCCTGCAGGCCGACCACCACCAGCGGCGGCTTTTCGGAGAACACATTGAAGAAAGAGAACGGCGCTGCATTGACCACGCCAGCCTCGGAAATGGTTGTGATCAACGCAATCGGTCGCGGGACAACAAGACCACAAAGCAACTTGTAGCGCTCCGGCGCGCTAAGCTTGGCGAAATCAAAGTGGATCGTCATCGCAGGTTTTGCCTCTTGTGCCGCACCTTGCCGCAACGAGGCAGGAGCTTATCCGATCTTGAACAGCCGGCTCGCATTACCGAACAGGACTTTCTGACGATCAGTGTCCGATAGCTTGGCCTTGTTGACCAGCCCTACCGGATCGGGGTCCCCCATGTCGAACGGGTAGTCCGAGCCCATCATGACGTGATCCACGCCCACCGTCTTGACGAGATTGTCGATCAGCTCCGCAGAGAACACGCAGGTGTCAAACCAGAGCCGCTTGAGATAGGTCGACGGCGCATCTGCCGTGAGCCGGCGTACTTCCGGACGCACCTTCCAGGCGTGATCCAGTCGGGCTGCGTAGAATGGGTAGAAACCACCGCCGTGGGCGATAACCACGTCGAGATCCGGGTGCCGGTCTAAAATGCCGCCCATGATGAAGTGGGCGATCGCAATGGTCTCCTCGATGGGCTGGCCGACGCTGTTGACCATGAAGAAATCGCCGAGCCGCTGGCCATGGGAGAAACCCAGGGGATGCACGAACAACGGTATGCGCAGTTTGGCAAGCCGCGCATAGAGTGGATCGAAGGCGGCATGGGACAGTTCGAGGTTTTCGACGCGGGTATCGATCTGGAAGCCGCGCAGGCCGAGCTGCTCGACTGCATGAACCGCCTCCTCCACCGCACGCCCGGGAAACCGCATCGGCAGCGTACCCATCCCGGCGAAATGTGCAGGATCCTGCGCCACGAGCGCGGCAATGTCTTCGTTCTGCACGCGCGACAGCGCACATTGCAAATCCTCGTCGGCCCAGTAATTCTGTTGCGCCGGTGCCGGCGCGATCACCTGAAAGTCGACGCCCATCTTCGCCATCATTTCGCGGCGCTTGGCGATGTCGAGCATCAGGCCCGGCAGCAGCTTGCCCTGCTCTGCATCAGTTTCGCGGCTCGCCGGCGACATGTCGCGCCGATAGGGATTGTCCATCGGGTCGTAATGTCCGGCCACCAACGGTTCGACGCGCTTGCTGAGTGCATGGGTGTGCATGTCAATGATGGGCATTCGAAATCTCTTCTTCTTAGTTCAGTTCGGCACTGGCGGGGACACGCTGATGCCAGTCGGTCGCGCCCTGATAGGCGTGAGCGGCGCGCAGGATATCGGCCTCGGCATAGGGGCGGCCAACCAGCTGGAACGCGATCGGCAGACCTGCCGCATCGAAGCCGCACGGCACTGACGCTCCGGGGAGACCGAGATAATTGATGCCGCGGGTGCAATGTGTGAGCTGGCCGATCACAGCAGCGACGTCGGCGGGATTGCCTTCGGTGGTCGCCGCGATGGTCGGTACCGGAATCGAGATCGCCGGCAGCAGCGCGAGATCGGCGGATCCGATGCAGGACGCGATCCATTGCTGGGTGATCTGCGTACGCAGCGACAGCGCTTCCACATAACGGGTCGCCGGATAGAGCAGGCCAGGCTCGATGCGCGAGCGCACCTGATCGGCATAATCCTGCGGGCGGTCGATTAGCCAGCGGCGATGGATCGTCGCGGCCTCGACGCTCATGACGATCTGCATCAGCGCGTTGATCAAGGCCATATCCGGCGGTGAGGTCTCGACGACGGTGACGCCGAGCAACCGCAACGTCTTCACGGCTTCGTCGAGCGCAGTCGCCACATCCGGATGCAGGAGCTCGCGGTAGTACCCACCGGGAATTGCGATGTGCATCCCGATCACACCCCTGTCGAGCGTCGCTTCATAGTCGCGATCCGCGATCACCGACAGCAGTCGCGCGACATCCCGTGCGGTACGAGCCAGAGGTCCCGTGCAATCCAGTGAGGCAGATAGCGGCATCACACCATCGGTCGGAACCAGTCCCCAGGTCGGCTTCAGCCCGATCAGGCCGCACATCGCGCCGGGATGACGTAGTGAACCGCCGGTATCCGTCCCGAGCGAGCCGGTCACGAGGCGCGCGGCGACGGCGACGCCGGAACCGGAGGACGAGCCGCCCGGCACATGCCCCGGATTCCATGGGTTGCGTGCATGTCCCAGCGATTCGTTATAGCCCGTCGGACTCATGGCGAATTCAGCCAGCTGCAGCCGGCCGAGATCGAGCGCGCCGGCGGCATCGAGCCGAGCGATCACCGTGGCTGTCACGTCGGCGCGAAAGTCCGCCCGGATTTTTGAGCCGCCACCGGACAGATCACCGGCGCGATAGAAGAGGTCTTTATGTGCAAGGGGCACGCCATGCAGTACTGGTAATGCCGCCCCCGATACGCGCAACTTGTCGGCGGCTTCGGCCGCATCCAGCGCCCGTTCGTCGTCAAGCCGCACCACCGCATTCAATTTGCGGCCGATCAGATCGAGCCGTTCCAGCGCCACCGTTGTCGCCTTCACGGACGTGACTTCGCCTTTAGCAACAGCATCCGCGAGAGCGCAGAGATCAAGGGCTGCGATTGCGCTCTGCATCAGCGCTTGTCCATGCCAGCGAGCCACGCCTGATAGGCGTAGGGCGTCGAATCGAACGCCATGTCTTGTACAGCCGCAGTTGCGACGCGCGTGTTGTTTTCCACGACCAGCCCCGTCATGCGCGGTGTGCGTTCAGCGGCGCCGGGCGCCTTGTTCAATTCGGCGGCTACTTGGCGCAGCAAATTTTCGCTCATGATCACCTCAATGCACGCCGAGGCGCTGGAACAGCACATCAGTCTGCTGGTTCATTTCTTGCGACGTGCCGTGATGCACGATCTGCCCGGTTTCCATAATGTAGACGCGATCGGCGACGGCCAGCGCGCTGTAGAGATTCTGCTCGACCAGCAAGATCGACAACCCTTCCTTTTTAAGGTCGAGAATGATGCTTTCGAGGTGCTGCACCATCACCGGCGCGAGACCTTCGGACGGCTCGTCCATCAGGATCAATTCGGGATCGATCATCAGCGCACGGCCCACAGCCAGCATGCCGCGCTCACCGCCAGACAACTGGCCGCCGCGGTGATAGCGGCGCTCAGCAAGCCGCGGAAAAATGCCGAATACGCGATCGAGCGTCCAGCCATCCTTGGCGCGCGCGCTCTTCAGCATGGTCAGATGTTCGGTGACCGTCAGCGACGGAAACAGCCGGCGGCCCTGCGGCACGATCGCAATCTTGCGATTGGCTATATCATGAGGACGCAGACCAATAAGGCTATCGCTGCGCCAGGTGATCGTGCCCGAGCGCACCTGCGGCGGCGTCAGGCCCATGATCGAGCGAATGAAGGTGGTCTTGCCCATGCCATTGCGGCCGAGCAGCGCCACGATCTCGCCAGGGCGCACTTCAAGCGACGCACCGCGCACCACAACCGCGTCGCCGTAACCGCTGTGCAGATCCTTGACCTCAAGCATGACGCGGCTTCCCGAGATAGACTTCCTGAACCTGCTTGTTGCGTCGGATGCCTTCCGGCGGCTCCTCCACCAGCACGCGGCCTTCGAACATGCAGGTGACGTAGTCGACCAGACCGAGCGCCAGATCCATGTCGTGTTCGATCAGGATCACGGTGATTGCCGGGTCGAGCGAGCGGATCACGTCGGCAATCATCGAGCGCTCCGACGGCGACAGGCCGGCCGCGGGCTCATCCAGCAGCAACATGGTCGGCGTCGTCACCAGCGCAATCGCGATTTCGAGCTGACGCTGCTCGCCATAGGACATTTCCTTGACGATGATGTCCGCGCGTTCGGCGATCCGTGCGGCATTCAGCGCGGCCGCGATACGTGTAGCCTCGCTATCGTCCGGATCGGGCGAACCGAACAGCGAAAACTTCTTCGGCTTCAATCCGCGCAGCGCCAGCATCATGTTGTCTTGCACGCTCAGCGTGGGGAACAGATTGGTGATCTGGAAGGTGCGCGAGATGCCGAGCTGCGCACGCCGGTGTGGCGGCAGTCTGGACACATCATGCCCGTTGAATTTGATCTTGCCGGAGGTCGGCGGATGCGCGCCGGCGATGGCATTGAACAATGTGGTCTTGCCGGCGCCATTGGGGCCGATGATGGCGCGGCGCTGGCCCCGCGGCACAATCAGGCTGACGCCATCGACCGCCCGCAAGGCATCGAAGGCCACGACCACATCTGTCAGCGTCAGGATCGGTTCGGACACGAATAATTCCCAGTGAACGAGACGCGGCGATACGGCCGCGCCTCGATGTCAGCAATATTGAATCAGGTCTTCTTGATGCCCTGGAAGGTCCGCGAGTAAGGCGGCTGCTTCAGATAGGTCGCCGGATCGTACTTCCAGAATTGCGAGACATTCGGATAGGTCTCGATCGGCACGTTCCAGTATTTGCCATCGGCGCGCTTGACGACCTTGCGAATGTAGACGTCGTAGATCGGGTTGCCGTAGTCGTCGAACTTCACGGTCTTGCCGAGCGGCGAATTGTCGAGCTCGGTCTTCAGTACCGTATCGATAAAGGTTTCGCGGTCCTCGACCTTGCCGCCCATCTTCTTCAGCGCGGCATCGATCCACATCATGCCGGAATACATCGAGAAACCGTAGAGCGACGGGATCTTGCCGTACTTCGCCTCATAATCCTTCTCGAACTTTGCCGTGGTCGGGACGTCCGAACCTTCGGCGAAATGTGCCGCTGCGATGATGCCTTCGCATTCGGGGCCCATGGTGCGGATCACCGACTGGTCGGTGCCGTTCATCGCCATCAACAGCGGCGTCTTTTCCTTCAGGCCGAAGGACGCGTATTGCTGGATCAGACGAGTCGAGTCCGCGCCGGTCTCCATCGCGAAGATCGCGTCGACCTTGAGATCGGCGAGCTGGCCGAGATAGGGGCTGAAGTCGGCGGTGTTCAGCGGATGCCAGAACTGCTGCACGATCTGCCCGCCACCTTCAGTGAAGACCTGGGCGAGACCGCCGCACTGTTCGTGGCCGAAGGTGTAATCCTGGCTGATGGTGGCGATCTTCTTGTAACCCTGCTTCAGGGCCCAATCGCCGAACGGATGGGTGAAGGCGCTGGCTGAATAGCCGGCGACGCGGATTACGTTCTTGATGCGGGCGCGCTGGGTGAGATCGTCAGCCGCGATAATCGGAATGAAGTAGGGCGTTCCGGTGCCCTTGACGTAGTTGGCGACAGCAAGGCCGGTATTGGCGAGCAGGTTGCCGATCAGCATATGGCAATTGCCCTGCTCGACCAGGCGGCGCGCTTTCTGCAGAGCAGTGTCGGGATTCGACGCATCGTCCTCGATCACCAGCTCGACCTTGCGGCCGCCCATCTCGTTCTTTACCTGATCGAGATAGAACTGCACGCCCTCGACCATTTCCTTGCCGCCGGACGCGACAACGCCGGTCAGCGGCGCCAACAGACCGATCTTGATCGGGCCGGCCTGGGCCTGTGCGGAGCGCCACGGAGCGACGCCGACGCCCGCGGCAGCGACGGCCGCCGTAGTGTTCTTGAGAAATTGCCTGCGATCCATCTCGAAGTCCTTTCGTGAGCAACCCGATTGAAACGTGAAACCGACTTATCGCACCTTGCGCGAGGTGATCGCGCGCAGCTTGCCTATGATGCCCTCGGGAGCGAAGATCATGATGAGAACGAATGTGATGCCGAGAACCATCAGCCAGCGTTCGGTGTAAGAGCTGACGATGTTTTCCAGCACGATGATCGCCGCTGCCCCGACAAAGGCGCCGAACAACGTGCCGACACCGCCGGCGATCATCATCAACACGCCTTCCACCGATTGCGCGAGCGCGACGGTCGAAGGGCTGACGAAATTGTTGAACATCGCGTAGAGGCCCCCGGCGATACCGGCGAAGATGCCGGACACCGTGAAACCGATGAACAGATGCAGTGGCACATTGTAGCCGAGGCTGCGCATGCGGCTTTCACTGTCTCGGATGCCGCGCAGCGTCAGGCCGAACGGAGATCGCACGAACCGCCACATGGCAAAAGATACAATGACGGCGCCGGCCAGCACCGCCCAATAGAACGCGCTGTGGCTCATCAGGGCTGCCGGCCGCACATCGGCGCGCATGCCGTTCTCGCCCCCGGTGACCTGCGTCCAGCGCAAGCAGACGCCCCACACGATCATGCCGAGCGCCAGCGTCAGCAGCAGGAAGTAGACGCCGGAGGTGCGGACTGCGAGCAGCGCAAATACCGAGGCCACCGCGGTGGCCGCCAGCACACCGAGCGCGAAGCCCGCCCAGGGCGACAGACCGGCCTGGCCGGTCGCATAAACGACGACATAGGTCGAGACACCGAAGATGGCACCATGCCCGAGGGAAGTCCGGCCGGCAAAGCCGGCGAGAATGTCGATCGACATGGCAAGGACTCCGAAGATCAACACTTCGGTGGCGAGGCCGACCTGATAGCTCGACAGCACCATCGGCAGGCAGGCCGCGACGATCACCACCAGCGCGGCGATGACGAGCGCACGGCTAGTCATGCCGGCGAGAACTGACGTTTTGGATACGGGCTGCGTCATGTGGCACGTCCGAACAGGCCGAGCGGACGGAATGCGAGCAACACCGCCATCGGGCCGAAGATCACGAAATAAGCGAGTTCGGGGAACATCACCTGGCCGAGCGTATTCAGGAGCCCGACCAGCAGGCTACCGACACCGACGCCGACGAGGCTGCCACGCCCACCGATGATGACGACGGCGAGACTAAAGGTGAGGATTTCCGCGTCCGCCGACGGATAGAGCGACAGGAACGCGCCTCCCATCAGGCCACCAAGGCCGGCCAGCGCCGAACCGAACAGGAAGGTGAAGAGGAAGACACGGCGGATATTCACGCCGGAGGCTTCCACCATCTCGGCATCGTCGACGCCGGCACGGATCAGCGCGCCGAGCCTTGTATGATTGAGCAGCACCCACAGGCCGATGAAGACGAAGATGCCCATGCCCAGCACAAACAACCGGTAGATCGGATAGAAGGTGCCGAACACCCGCGTGCCGCCGCGCAACATCTCCGGGATCGGCACAGTGAAGCTGTCGCCGCCCCAGATCACCAGCGCGAGATCGTTGAGGAAAAAGGCGACGCCGAGGGTCAGCAGCACCTGCCGCAGCTCATTGCCACGTACAAAGCGCAGCAATCCCTGATCGAGCACGAAGCCGATGGCCGCAATCGCAGCCATGGCGCCTATACCGCCGAGCACAAAGCTGCCGGTCTTCACCACAACGCTATAGCCGATATAGCCGCCGAACAGATACAGCGCGCCATGCGCGAGATTGACGATGCGCAGCAGGCCGAAGATCAGCGTGAAGCCGCTTGCCACGACGAACAGCAACGCGGCGAAAGTCAGGCCGTTGAGGAGTTGAAAGAGACTCATGCCCTGCTGCTTGCCTGATCTATGCTTCTGGCGCTTTCGGTCCGACCGAAAGATACCAATCGAGAATCTGTTCGCCGGTCATGAAAGCCACGTCGGATTTCTTCTGGATGGTCTCGAAGATCCGGCGGAAGTGCTTCAGGCGATGCGGCGCGCCCATGATGTAGGGATGCACAACCAATGCCATGACACGGGCCGAATTCTCGGAATCCGCGTAAATCTGCTCGAACTGGTCGATGGCCCGGTCGTAATATTCCGACGCCTTGTGATGCTGGATCAGCATCATCGCGACGTCATTGCATTCCTGCGTATAGGGCACGTTGACGATCGGCGTCGTCGTGGTCCTGAGCCACACCGGCTGATCGTCGAGCACCCAGTCGGCGACGTAGTCATAGCCTTCCTGTTTCAGCAGATCCGGCGTTTCCCAGGTCTCGGTCAGACCGGGCCCGAGCCAGCCGCGCGGCCGCTTGCCGGTGGCCTTCTCGATCACGTCGGCAGTCTTGCGGATATCCTCGCGTTCGTTCTCAACCTTCTGCATATTGCGCTGGGTGAAACCGTGACCCATGAATTCCCAGTTGCGCGCCTTGGCTGCCTCGACGATGGGCGGGTAAGCAGCGATCGCCGAACCATTGATCGCCAGCGCGGCGGGGAGCTTGTAGTCGTCGAACACTTTCAGCATGCGCCAGAAGCCGACGCGATTGCCGTATTCGTGCCAGGCCCAGTTCGGGACGTCCGGCGACGGCGAGCCGCCGGCCGGCGGTGTCAGCACCGTACGCGGCATCGGCTGCTTGGCGTCCCATTCCTCGACATTGACGATGATCCACACGGCCATGCGCTTGCCATTCGGCAGCTTCAGCGGTGGACGAGCGTCAATCGGCGAGTAGGAAATGCGTTCGGTCGGCAACATGATCAGGTCTCCGGCTCAACGATGGTAATGCCGAGCGACGGCAGGCCTTCGATCCGCGCGTCGATAACGTCGCCCGGAACGACGGGACCCACGCCGGCAGGCGTGCCCGTATAGATGAGATCGCCCGGCTCGAGCTTCATCTGCTTCGACAGCTGCGCCACGATCTCCGGCACGCTCCAGATCATCTGGCCGATATCGCCGCGCTGCTTCTCGACGCCGTTCACCGACAGCGTGATCGCGCAATTGTTGAAATGCCGGGCATCGCGTGCCGGCGCAATTTCGCCACAAGGCGCGGACGCGTCGAAGCTTTTGCCCATTTCCCAAGGCAGTCGCATATCGCGGGCATCGCGCTGGCGGTCGCGACGGGTGAGGTCGATGCCAACGGCATAACCCCAGATGTGATCGAGCGCATCCTCCACCGCGATATCGCGGCCGCCGCGTCCGATCGCCAGCACCAGCTCAACCTCGAACTGGAAGTCCTCGGTGAAAGCCGGATAAGGCACGCGCGCGCCGTCCGGCACCACGCTGTCGCGCGGCTTCTGGAAGAAGAACGGCGGATCGCGCTCGTCGGCTTCCTTCATCTCGCGGATGTGGTCGAGATAGTTGCGCCCCACGCAATAGACGCGGCGTACAGGGAAAAAACCGCCCCCCACGACCGGCACGCCGGTGACGGGAATTGCTGGCAGCATCTGCTGGGACGTCACACTCACTTCGCCACCTGGGTATTGTGCCAATCGAGGATCTGGGCGCCATTCCAATGCACCACGCCTTCGAACTGGTTCACGTAGTCATAGATCGCTTCGAGATATTTGATGCGGAACGGCTGACCCGAAATATACGGATGGATCGCGATCGACATAATCTTCGGCCGCTCGGCGCTTTCAGCATAGAGGCGATCAAACTGATCCTTGGCACGGTTCAGGAGCTGCGTGCTCTCGTGATGTTGCACCATCATCATCGGGATGTCGTTCATCTCCACCGTGTAAGGCAGCGTTGTGAGCGGCCCCTTCTCGGTACGGATCACGGTTGGTTCGTCGTCATAGACCCAGTCACCGATATATTTCACGCCGGCTTCGGCGAGGAATTCCGGGGTCTCCAGCGTCTGCGTAAGACCCGGCCCGAGCCAGCCCACCGGGCGCTTGCCGGTGAAGTTCTCGATCACATCCATCGAGCGGTTGATCATCGCTTTCTGGTCGGCCTCCTTGTGGATGGGCCCCTGCTCATAGGCATGGCCCATGAACTCCCAGCCGGCGTCCTTCGCCTGCTGGGCCACGCGTGGATAATCCTCGCAGACGCGCGCATTGATCGACAGCGTCGGCTTGATGCCGAGCTTCTGGTAGAGATCGAAGAAACGCCAGACACCGACGCGCATGCCGTATTCGTGCCAGCCCCAATTGGCGACATCGGGCAGCAGCGGAACGCCGGTCGGCGCCGGCAGCACCTGACGCGCCATCGGCTTGGCAATATCCCAGACCTCGAGATTGACGATGGTCCAGACGATCATGCGGGCGTTGCCCGGCAGCTTCAGCTTAGGACGATCGACGATGGCGGAGTAGTCGCAGCGCTCGCGCGGCTGCATGGGACCGGTCATGGCTGGATGCCCTTCGAAAATGAGAGATTGTAGGGGATCATGCGACGCGTCCTGCGCCCTTGAGGCCATCGAGCCGCATCACCGCTTCGGTATCCATCACGAAACCGAAGGCGGTGCGGATGCAGGCAAGGCCGGCGGAATGCAACTCTGGCCCGTCCATGCTGTCGACACAGTCCTCGACGACGATTACCGAATAGTCCCGCACATTGGCAGCCGTCGTCGTCGCCAGCACGCAGGAGTTGGTATTCACGCCGGTGATCAGCAGCGTATTGATGCCGTGCGAACGCAACACGAAATCGAGATCGGTGCCCAAGAAGCAATCATAGCGCTTCTTGGTGTTGACGATGAAGTCGCTGGGGTCCAGCAGCTCCGGCATCACGGTGCAGCCGGGGCCGCCCATGATATTGTGCCGCATCACATTCTTGCGCGTTGCTTTTGGATCCTCGGCGCGGGTCCGCCAGAACGGGTTGGCGCGGATTTCTTCTTCGTCGCGATAGGACGTGACCTGGTGGATCACGGGAATGCCGACACTACGGCTCCAGTCGAACAGCCGCTTATTGGCAGCGATCACCGTCTTCGCGACATCCGGCGTGGTCGGCATGGTCGCCACCGACATGTCCAGATGGCCGCGATGCAGGTCGATCGCGACAACGGCAGCCTTGATCTGATCGACACCAAAATTCATGATCACACCAGCGGGTTGAACGAAGTTTTCAGCAGAGTGCGCTGATCGATCTTGAATTTGTCGGCGAGCCAGTCGGCCAGCACTTCCTGGCCAATGGTGGGATTGTCGTGCTGGCAATGTTCGGCGCCGGTCTCGTCCGGCTCAAGCACGCGCAATGTCGCATCAACACCATTGGCAATCGCGTGGTCATAGGTCGAGCGCGCCGCGGTCACCGTGAGCACGTCGTGGCCGCCATGCAGCACCAGATAGGGGCATTTCATATGTTCGAGATGGCCCTTCAGCGTGAAGGGCTTCATCAATTCATGGGCATCCTTCATGGTCTTCGCGCCGAATACCCAGCGGATATGCATCGCCAGACCGAAGTCGTCGCCCTTCTGGCCCCACATGTCATGCACCGACCAGACAGCCCCGTGCGAGATCACCGCCGCGAGGCGATGCTCGTAACAGCCGGCGCGCGCGGCGTAGTAACCGCCCATGCTGGAGCCGCAGACCGCGATGCGCGAGCTATCGACATCGGCGCGCTTTTCGAGCCAGTCGATACATTTGCCGACCGGCACTTCCGTATCGGCGCGGGTCGCAAGACCGTGGCGGCGCAAGGTACCGCCCTGCCCGGGCAGATCGACCATCAGCACCGAGATGCCGCGCTGCAGGCAACCATGGGCCTGCATGAACCACATCTCGTCCTTGATGGAGTCGAGACCGCCCATGCAGATCAGCACCGGCAGCTTGTCCCCCGGAAATGGCGCACGGATGAAGTAGCCGCAGATCGGCTTGCCCGGCTCATAAGGGATTTCGACCACTTCGCCGGGCGGATTGAGATAGGAAATGAACTTATGCGAGCAGGCTTCCATCTTCTCGAAGGTCGGCAGCCGTCGCGGATCGGTCGGCTCGAGATGAAATTCGGCTTGGCGGTAATAATCGGCAGCCCGCAGGAAACAGTTCATCGCCGTGCGGATGTGGCCGAGCCTCTCTTGGGCCAAGCCGCGCTGCCAATTGGCATCCGCGATCACCATCCACTCTTTATGCCAGCTTTCGAGATCGCCCGGGATCATCCGCGAACCGGCCAGCATCACCTCGGACACACTGCCCCCGCCTTCCTGGGTCTCACCGAGACCGCGGCGGAATTGATAGGCAAGCCAGGGATGCTCCGGCCAGTGATGCCAGCCAAACGGCTCATAGTGCGGGGTGCGATCCGCCGTGATCTCCTCGATGGCGTTTTCGCCGATCGACTTCCCTGCCGCCATGAGACGCGTACCGCCTGCTTCTTGTGAACGTGACCGCATCATTGCGGGTTCGGGTCATGAGTCAATCAGAATTACATACACTTTTCCCTATGCTCATCATTTCCGCGAATTGCCTCCCCTTTGTGCGCGATATTTATGCAGCAAAATAGCGCTTTCCTGTATGCTGAGTAGCAAAGACGGATCACACTCGGATTTAATTGTATTCACTTTTCTGCGGAGCACCACCGATGCCCGACTCATCCCCCTTGCCGCCGCCTGAAGCTGGCGGCCCCGGCCGCGCCGCTAACCGGTCGCTATCGGTGACGGATCAGATCCGCGACGCCATTCTGGATGGCACGGTCAGCGCAGGCGAACGGATCAACGAGGTCCGCTTCAGCAAGACGCTGGAGGTCTCGCGGACCCCCGTCCGGGCCGCCTTGCAGGCACTGGCCGGCGAAGGGCTGCTCGACTACGCCCCCAATCGCGGCTTCACCGTCCGTGAATTCCCGCTCTCGGCCATCGTCGATGCTTATGAAATTCGCGCATCGCTGGAAGGCGTGGCCGCACGCTTCGCCGCCGAACGTGGACTGAGCGCCGAGGAGCGCGCCATCATCGAGGAAAGCCTTGTCGCCGGCGACAAGCTGCTGGCGCGCGGTGAGTTCGCGGAAGGCGATCTCACCATCTATCGCGGTATCAATGGCGACTTCCACGACACCCTGCTGGGCGCCGCCCGTAACCGCATGCTGGCGGAGATGATCCGGATCTGCCACCACGTGCCGATGTCATCGAGCCGCAATATCGTCGCCTTCGAGCATCGCGACGTACGCCGGCGTCATGATGATCATCACCGGATCTACGACGCCATTTTGGCCCGCGAGCCCTGGCGCGCGGAGGTACTGATGCGCGAACACGTCTCCGGCGTGAAATCCTCGCTGGTCAAATCGCTGATCGAGCGCGGCGAGCAGGCCGATATCGTCAATGGTTCGGCGGCGGGATAGGCCACCGGCGGCGTATCGACATCGTCGCGATGGCGCAGCGTCTTAACCTATCATTCACCGAAGTTCGTAACGGCGCGTTGGCGGTCCCCCCGGTACAAAACTACGCATGGGGCAAAACGACGCAAAGTCCGGGGAACGGTCTGATGGCGCTGGCGGCCTTGCTGGCTTCGCCGCGCTGCGCCGTTTCCGATTTCAAGGCGGGCCGATCCAAGGCCTCATCCTGTGCGGCTGCCTGCTGATTACCGCCATCGCCATCGGCACGGCCTACATCACCGTCCATTTCAGAGACCGCGCCATCGAGAGCAAGAAGCGCGAACTGGACAACACGGTTCTGCTGGTCGCACGACACTTCGACCAGCAGTTCGGAGACCTGCAGGGCATCCAGAACGACGTCATCACCTATATGAAGTCGGCCAACATCCAGAACAGCGCCGCCTATCAGCATCTGATGTCGGGGATCGACGTCCACCGCATGCTACGCACCAAGCTCAGCAGCCTGCCCTATGTCGGCGGCATCAACCTGTTCGATTCCGAAGGCAAGCTGCTCAACTCGTCGGAAACCTGGCCGGTGCCTGCCATCGACATTGCCGACCGTCAGCATTTCCAGACGCTGCAGGCCGACAACGGGCCCGCGGTCGTATTGGCCGAACCCGTCATCAGCAGGGTGACTGGTGCATGGACCGCCGTGTTTTCGCGCAAGCTGATCGGACGCCACGGCGAATTCATGGGCATCATCAGCCGCGGCGTCGAGCCGGTTCACTTCGAGAGCTTCTTCGCATCCCTCGCGCTCGAAAAAGACGCCAAGATCTTGATGATCCACCGCAACGGCACCGTGCTTGCTCGCTATCCGCAGAACGAGACCGTTATCGGCCAGAACCTCAGCAACAGCTCAGTCTTCAAGGACCTCTGGTCGACGGGCGGAACCTCGACGGGGCACTATATCAGCCCCATCGACGGGGAAGACGAATTGGGCTCCGCAAGGCGCCTCGCGGCGGCTCCCGTGATGATCGTCGCGACCACCAGCATGCCCGCGGCCCTGCATGACTGGCGCGAGCAGACCAAATATCAAATCATCGGCGCGACACTTGCCGCATTGGTGATCCTGGCGACGCTGTTCCTGATCGTCCGGCAGCTGAACCGCCAGCACCGCTCGGCCGAACGGATGCTGGCGCAAAAATCGACACATCTCGATACTGCAATCAACAATATGACGCAGGGACTGCTGTTGTTCGATGCCTATGGCCGGCTGGTCGTCTGCAATCAGCGCTTCATCGACATGTTCGGACTATCCGACAAGATCGTGAAGCCAGGCTGCTATTTCCGCGACCTCATCCAGCATCGCAAGGACAACGGAACCTTCATCGGCGATGTCGACGAATACTGCACGTCGTTCTTGCGAAGCGTTGCTGAAGGCCCTGTCCACGATACGCTACTGACCACGCCGGATGGTCGTTCGATCCAGATCCTCGTTCAGAGATCGGGGGACGGCGGCTGGGCCTCGACGCTCGAGGACATCACCGATCGCAAACGTTCGGAAGAGCGCATCGCCCATCTTGCGCATTACGATGCTCTGACAGATCTCCCCAATCGGGTGATGTTCCGTGAGCGCCTCGAAGCGGAAATCGCAACGCTGCATGACGGCGCGCGATTTGCGATTCTCTATATCGATATCGATGAGTTCAAGAGCGTCAATGACACGCTCGGTCATGCGATCGGCGACGAGCTGCTGAAAATCGTGGCCACGCGGCTGCGCAGCTGTGTCGGTAATGCGGGCTTTGTCGCGCGACTTGGCGGCGACGAATTCGCCATCGTGCATACGGGAATTGCCCGCCGCAGCGATGTCACCCATCTGGTGGTGCCGCTCTATGACGCCATCCGGCAGCCCTATGAATGCCTTGGTCACCAGATCACGACCGATGCCAGCATCGGAATCGCTGTAGCCCCCGATGACGGCTCCGATCTCGACGAATTGCTGAGACATGCCGACCTCGCAATGTATAGCGCCAAGGCCGCTGGACGGCGCACCTTTCGCTTCTTCGAGCCTGCCATGGATGAAGGCGCAAGGGCGCGGCGCGCGCTGGAGCAGGATCTGCGGAAGGCGCTCGCGGAAGACGGACTTGAGGTTCACTATCAACCCGTCGTCGATATCGCCAGCAACGAGATTACTGGTTGCGAAGCGTTGCTCCGCTGGCGGCATCCGGTTCGCGGCATGGTTTCACCGGCAGAGTTCATTCCGATCGCCGAAGAAACCGGCCTGATTACCGAACTCGGCAATTGGGTATTGCGAACGGCATGCGCTGAGGCGGCCTCCTGGCCGGCGCCGATCAAGCTCGCTGTCAATGTATCGCCGATTCAATTCACGACGCAAACCCTGGCCTTGAATGTCACTCGAGCCCTCGTGGCAGCCAACTTGCCAGCTCACCGGCTCGAACTTGAGGTCACCGAAACAGTGCTGATCCGCGATGATGAGATGGCGCTCGCGATCCTCCATCAGCTCCGCGGCATCGGTGTCGGGATTGCGCTGGACGATTTCGGGACCGGCTATTCGTCGCTCAGCTATCTGCAGCGATTCCCGTTCGACAAGGTCAAGATCGACCGCAGTTTCATCCGGGACATCGTAGCGCCCGGCGGATCGTCATCGATCGTACAGGCGGTTGTAACCATCGCGGCCGCCCGCAACATGATCACCACGGCGGAGGGCGTTGAGACAGCCGATCAACTCGACGCACTGCGTATGCTCGGTTGTACCCAGATGCAAGGTTTTCTTTTCAGTGCCGCCAAGCCGTCACGAGAGATTCGCGCCATGCTCCAGAAGCGCGAGATCGCTGTCGCCTGACACCAGGAGGTCCGAACTCGTCGCGAAAATGGCCTGTTTTGGATTAAACAGAAGGAAAGCTGGCGATCCCGGCATGACTCGAACATGCGACCTACGGTTTAGGAAACCGTCGCTCTATCCGGCTGAGCTACGGGACCGCGATCCCGGTCAGGAACACCGGGCATGGACAGTTCCATACCAGAGCCGTTCGATCATCGCTACCCGTTGGCAGTTCAAATAGGACGGGGCCGGAACCGGCGTCACATGCCCTTAAAAGATCGGGACATCTATCGCGGAACGTCTCGGACCGCCCATCGTTGGCTGGTTGTCATAATAACGATGGAGAATCCCGCATGACAAAGATGAAACTTCTTGCTGCTGCTGCCGTGGTCTCTGGCTTGATCGCTACGCCAGTGATGGCAAAGGACCCGATGAATCGCCGGGCGCAGGCCACGCAGGACTATCGCGCCAGTACAGTCGATAGCGGCTATCGTGATTCGGGCTTCTGGCCGGGTGACGTTGCGGCAGGCGTGGTTGGCGGCGCGGTCGGTGTAGCGGGGGCGGCTGTGGGCACCGCCGGGGCCATCGCAACTGCGCCGTTCCGGAACAGCTACAATTCCTATGATGGCTACAATGGCGTCCCGCGCGATTCCTACGCACAGCGCATGGGCTTCGTGTGTCAGCCGGGAACTTGGTTCCGCGGCGAGGACGGCCGACGACACATCTGCCAGTAATACAACTGATATCTGAGAAAAAGGGCGGCCCCAAGGACCGCCCTTTTTCGTGTCTGTTATCCGATAGAGTTCCAGGCGCAAGAAACGAAACGACAACACCGCTCCATCGGACGTGAGCCCGTCGCTTCGCAAACTACGTGTGGTCCCGTGTAGGTGATTGCGCGTCGAGTAGCAGCGCGATCCGAAAACTACTGTCAAGAATGACTCAAACTCTGAAGTCATCAATTTCAGTGATATGAGAGCAGCCACAGATCTCTGCCTGAAAACACTTCCACATCAGCGTTGTATCGCGAAATAACGCCGGTTTGCTTACCACATGACCGCACTGATGCAGTCATGCTGCACTTGCTCCAAAAGCGGGGAGAAGTAACACATCCGAGGTTGAAAAATGGCCCACAAATGGCGAGAATTGGGTTTGTTATCTACATCGGAACCCACGTGGCTCATTTGTCCGCATACAAGTCACTCATACTTGCGCTACTGACGACCGCATCACTCTCCGGTCTCGCGTTGATGTCTTCGCCTGCTCGTGCGCAATGGTGGACTGCCGCGCCTGCGGATTATGAAGATTGCGCCGAGCGCATCGAAAAATCGACGGCTTCGAAAGACGCCAAGGCTGTGGCGCTGTCGGATTGCGAAAGCAAATTCGCGGGACGGCGCAAGCGCGGTGGCGGCTATACGTATCACGACTTCATGCAGAACCGCAGCTTTGATATCGCTGGCCCGAACCCAACCACGGCTGAACAGAAGGCGATCGACGAGCAGTACAAGATCTATCTGGACAATCAGCGTCGCAGCGTCATCGTCGCGGCCTTCGCTGAAAAGCAGCGCGAAGCGCAAACCCAGGCTGCGCTCGAAACGGACTTTCGGCAGACCGCGGAAACCCCAAGCGATGCGAAGCCTGTCGTGCTACCTAGGCCTCGGCCCAAAGTGCGCGCCAAGGAGCCGGATTGCGCGATCGAGCCCCTTACCTGTGGGTGGTCCAAATTGTCATCGGGGCTGAAAGACATCAAGGACGCGCTGTTCGGCACGCCCGCGCCGGCCAAGACCAAGCGCACTTGAGCCATAGCAACCTGTCAGGTATCAATCCGTGATGACCATCGCCCAGAACATCCGGTAGGGCGACTTGGGATTGGCGACGTAAGCGACGCCGACCTTGCGTGCGCCGGACATGAGCAGGTTCTCGCGATGACCTGGGCTCTCTTCCCATTGCCTCAACGTTTCGGGAAATGTCAGGAAGCCCGCCGCGATATTCTCTGCTGCTTTGGATTTGCGGAGCTTCCCCACACGCGCGGAGAAAACACCGCCGACCTCGTGGCTGACCTTGCCACTGGATGACATCGCCTGCGCCTGAGCAAGCGCGACCGCGTTCAATTTACTGTCCAGCGTGACAGAGGAGAGCTTGTGCGCTCGGCGAAAGGCACTGATCTGGCTCGCATAATCAGCCGCTCTGCTTTCGACAATGGTTGCCACGATCAACGCACCACAGAGCACAAACAACCTCAGGGGGCGGTAGGTCATGACAATCGCTTCACGGATCAGATCCAATGACTATACCGACGACGTTGCGCAGACGATCGCGGCAGCGGGCTTGCGAGCATGCGCAGGCGCCTGCACTTCAGTCGCGCGTCGTTGCTCGGCAAGCCGGGCATCATAACCCGGCGACGGGGTGACCGTCGGAGGAACCACAAATGCAGGTGCGATGGCACCAATGCTTAGTATCGCCGCAACCACAGCGATAGCGGCGCAGGATTTCCGCTTCAAGACCTTCAAAAACAGGGTTCGCATCGATCGCTCCACCCAAGAAAACGGCCTGAAGCGCTAACGAACTTCAGGCCGGCTTCGTTCAGTACGAAAGCTTACTTCTTGGCCTTCTTGGCCTTTGCAGTCTTAGTCACCTTGGTAGCCTTCGTGGCAACCTTCTTCGCCTTGCGGCGACGATGACCGAGCGGAATGCCAAGCTTGATGGCTTTCTGACGCAGCGAACCACCGGTGCGCTTCATCTCCTTGGAAATCTTCTCGAGCGGGGTCTGGGCCTTCGAATGCGCCTTCAGGATCTTCACGTCTTCCTTGGTGTACTCGCGACGGACGAGTTTCTTTTTCGCTTTCTTGGCCATTGTAGCTCCGATTGTTAGTTGAATAATTCGACCGGCACACGCTTTGCCGATGATATGAAAGGATCAAACGCCCAGCCCGGCGCGCGAAGCGCGAACCACCGTCAAATCACGCGGCCTTCTATACTAAAGATGTCGCGAATGACATAGCCCCTGATGTCACATCATGATGTCTAGTATTGAACCAGCCGTACTCCTGCGAGCCTTCTTCACGACGCGAACTGCTACTCGTCTGCGAATAACGGGCTAAAAGACGCTTTACATCTCATTTACTGAGAATTCACCGACGCGTATCCGCAATTGATATTTAACGGATAATCATCGGCTTGATGCGAATGCAACGGATAATGGTACCATCGCATTGACCGGCAGACGCAATTGGAGCATTCGGATAGTTGAGTCCGCCGATAGTAGCCGAAATGATTAGTAACATTCTCGTAATGATAGCGCCGAAGCCGATCCAACACTCCCTTCAGCTCAATCAATTTCACGCTAACTGCGAATCTGATCTGGCGTGAGTGCGGGCGATCCCCTGCCTGACGTCTCTGCGTGCTTGATCAGTGTCATCACGCGCAGCGATAGCGGAGCCGTGATCTGATATTTCGCCGCCAGCTCAACGACGACACCCTGCAAATAGTCAATCTCGGTGCGTCGATCGCGCTGCAGATCCTCCCACATGGACGAGCGCGCATTTGCGTCGATCTTCATCGTCCGCCCGAGCAGCATATTGAACAGGCCGTCAGGTAGCCGCAGCAAATGCGGCGTTAGTCGCGCAGGGATCGGCGTCGCCGAGATGGGCTTGATACCGGCGACTTTCAGAACGGCCAAGCCTTCCGCCATTTGATCGGCGAATAACGAGCGCCACGCGCGCTGTGCAAGCTGCGACCGCAGCGGTATATCCGACAGCGCATTGAGCGCGTTGTTCAAATTGACCAGCAGCTTACCCCACTGGACACCGACGATATCGTCGCTCGCAAGGACGGCAAGATGCGGCACGGATAGCTTCGAAGCGGTATCGGCCCCATCGCGTTCGACGACGATGTTTCCGGACGTTGCGCGGTGAACATGACCATCGTCCTTTGCGATGACATTAAATGGCACCATTCCGCCGAGGATGCGGCGCCCGGGCAGAGCTGCGCGGAGGACCGCAACATTGCCGACGCCGTTCTGCAGGCTGACGACGATCGCGTCTTGCGCTGCATGATCCGCGATCAGCCCCGCCATCTTCGCCGTATCGCCGCTCTTGACCGCGACCAGAATGATCTTCGCCTCGCTCATGATGGCGGGGTCATCCGACAGCCGCAGCTGGCCGGGGGCGAGACGTTGATCAAGTCCCTCGAAGCTCGTCAGCCTCAGACCGTGCCCCTCGATGCTGTCCACGATGCGCCGCCGCGCCAGTATGGCGACGTCGCGGCCGGCTGCCGCCAGGATGCCACCCACGAAACAGCCGATACTGCCGGCACCGGCGATACAAATGGGCCGCGTTTTGATCACGTCATCTCCCGTTCATCCAGCATCCGTTACTAGCAAAATGCCGCAGCGCTGCATATCGGCGGAACCGACGCGCCTTGTAGGCGTCATACCGCGCAGCTATGCTTTCGCCGGGCTGGCAGAACAGGAGATGATCATGGGTTTGCTCGACATTCTGAATGGCATGGCCAACGGGCCGCGTGGCCCCAGCGATCCCGACGACAAGAGCGGCGGCATGTCGCCGATGACGATGGCGATCCTCGCGCTGCTCGCCTACAAAGGCTACAAGCACTTCACTGGTAGCCAACCGGCGGCACAGGGGCGCTCGCAAGAAATCCCGCCGCCGAATACAACGCAGGCCAGCGTGCAGGATGGCGGCCTCGGTGGTATGCTTGGCGGCCTCCTCGGCGGAAATTCTGGCACTGCAGCAGGCGGTGGCGGCCTCGGCGACCTTCTGAAGGGCCCGCTCGGCGGTCTGTTAGCGGGTGGAGCTGCCGGCAGCGTGCTTAGCGGTGGCCTCGGCGACCTGCTCAAGCAGTTCCAGCAGAACGGCCATGGCGACGCCGCGGATTCCTGGGTCAGTTCCGGCCCGAACAAGCAGATTTCGCCTAACGATCTCGGCGCAGCGCTTGGCGCGGATCAGATCGCGCAACTGACATCGCGCACCGGCATGTCCCGCGAGCAGCTTCTCGCGGAGCTGAGCAACGAACTGCCCGATGCCGTTAATCAGTTCACACCGCATGGCCGGCTACCCACGGAAGACGAAGTTAAGTCCAGCTGGGTTTAACGCGCACTTAGAAGAGGGGATATTGCTATGATCTGGATTCTCGTTGTGGGCTTTGTCGCAGGCATTATCGCCCGCCTTCTGTCACCGGGGCCAAACAACCCCAGCGGCTTCATTCTGACCACTATCCTGGGTATTGCCGGCGCATTCCTGGCGACGTTCATCGGCCAGCAGATCGGCCATTACGGCCCGAACCAGGGTGCCGGCTTCATCACCGCCACGATCGGCGCGCTGGTGGTGCTGTTCATCTGGAACAGGCTGGTTGCCCGCCGGATGATTTCCGATCCGGGCAATCGCTGATCTGCCAGCAATCGAGAATGAAAAAGCCTCGGGCATTACCCGAGGCTTTTTGCTGTTTGACGCAGGTTTCCGATCAGGCCAGCAGATGCATGCCGGCATCCATCCGCACCAATTCGCCCGTCATATTGCTCGATGGCGACGTGGCGAGGAAGCAGATCAGGGCGGCGACGTCCTCCGCGGTCGAGGCCACCTTCAGCGGAACTCGCGCGATTACGGCATCGCGAACTTTGGCAGCGCCGTCCGCACCGCGTCCCTTGGTGAACCATGGCGTATCAATATAGCCAGGGCAGACCGTATTGACGCGGATCAGCGGAGCTAGTGCTCGGCCGAGCGACAGCGTCATCGAATTCAGCGCGCCCTTGCTGGCGGCATAGGCGACTGACGAACCGCCGCCTGTGATACCGGCCATCGACGAGACATTGACGACGGCCGAAGCACGACCCGACGCCTTGGCGCCGGCTTCGAGCAAGGCACGCGCCGCACGCACCATCTGATAGGGCCCGATCGTGTTGACCGCATAGATGCGCTGGAAATCTTCCGCGGACAGGCCATCGAGATCGTGATGCGGCACATGCTTGGTCATGCCGGCATTGTTGATCAGCGCATCGATCCGCCCCCAGTGCTGGGCAGCCGCGACGATGTTCTTGCAATCGTCGTCCTTCGATACATCGCCTTGAACCACGATGACTTCGGTTGCACCAGCATCGCGGCACAGCTCGGCAGTGGCTTCGGCTTCCTTCTGACTCGACGAATAGTTGACGACAATACGGGCGCCGTCCTTGGCGAGAATGGCGGCGGTCGCAGCACCAAGCCCCGATGCCGACCCTGTAATCACGACGCACAAACCGTCACTTGCCATCTGCATTTCCTCTGCTTGTTCTGACGCTGATGCGATCTACCATAGTGCGGTCGCACTGGTATACAACGCGGCACAAGTTCGCTTTGCGGAATTAAATTGCGCTGCACCAACACATCATGCCGCCACCGCAGGCCCCTCTGCGGCCAGCCCGCTTGTCTTCCTTCCGCCTTTTCCGCATCATGAATGCAAGAAAAGTGGCAGCGTCCATGCCCGGCATTCCCCGCCGAATGAGATGCGCTAGCACACGAGGAACGCCTTGACGGACGCAGACAATATCGTTGCGGAAACCGCGGAACGTATTTTCGCCGATCTCGCTGACGCACAGACCATCAATCACGACAAGAACGGCAGCTGGAAAGCGCCGCTCTGGCAGGCACTGACCGATGCCGGACTGCCGCTCTCATGGGTGCCTGAAGAGTGCGACGGCTCCGGCACCAGCATGGCCGAAGGTTTCAGCGTCCTCAGCGTCGCCGGCCGCGCTGGCGTTGCTGTACCGCTCGCCGAGACCATGCTGGCGGGCTGGCTGCTCACCCAGGCCCAGATCAAATCGCCCGAAGGCATGATGACCGTCGCGCCGGCAAGCCCGCGCGATCGCCTCACGCTCAACGCGGATGGTACAATCACAGGCCGCGCACGTGGCGTGCCGTTTGCGACGGATGCGAAACACATCGCCGTCGTCGCCTCCGGCATTGGCGGCGCCTCTATTGCCCTGGTGGACGCCAGCGCCTGCCGGATTGAGGGTGGGCTCGGTCTGGCCGATGATCCGTCCGACACGGTGCATTTCGGCACTGTGAAGCCGGTCACTATTCAATCTGCACCATCGGGTTTCGATCAGAACGCGCTGTTGCTGATGGGTGCACTCGTGCGCAGCCAGCAGATTGCCGGTGCACTGGAAACCATGCTTGGCATCGGCGTGAACTATTCCGGCGAGCGCGTGGCGTTCGAGAAGAAGATCTCGAAATTCCAGGCAGTGCAGCACAATCTGGCGAAGCTAGCGGGCGAGACCTCGGCAGCCCTCGCTGCTGCCAGCTCCGCGGCTGACGCCTTCTCCAGCGGCGCACCGCTCGATGACGCGCTCTTCCTCGAGGCCGCCGCTGCAAAGATCCGTTGCTCCGAGGCCGCCGAAAAGGGCGCCGCCATTGCGCATCAGGTTCTTGGTGCCATCGGCTTCACGCAGGAACACATCCTGCACCGCTACACGCTGCGCGCATTGGCATGGCGCGATGATTTCGGCAGCGAAAGCTACTGGGCAGTCGAACTCGGCAAACTGGTCGCTGCGCGCGGTGCCGACGAGCTGTGGCCTCTGGTCGCTTCGCGCTGATCGAACACAAGAAACGAGATCTTTCACATGACTGCAGCCCTTCGTTTCGATCCGATCCGCCTGCCGCCCGAATGCGAGCAGTTGCGCAAGGAAGTCCGCGCTTTCCTCGCCGAGGAAATCGCCGCCGGCACTTTCGATCCGCACAAGCCCCAGCGCGAGGACTCGGACAATCCTGAATTCAGCAAGCGCGTCGGCGAGCGCGGCTGGCTCGGCATGACCTGGCCCAAGAAGTATGGCGGCCACGAGCGCTCGTTCCTTGAACGCTACGTCGTTACCGAGGAGATGCGCGTAGCCAACGCGCCGGTGCGCCGCTTTTTCGTCGCCGACCGCCAGAGCGGCCCGGTGCTGCTGAAATATGCGCCCGAACATATCAAGATGGATATCCTGCCGCGCATCTGCCGCGGCGAGGTCTGCTTCTCCATCGGCATGAGCGAGCCGAATTCGGGCTCCGACCTGTTCGCTGCCAAGACAAAGGCCACCAAGACCGATGGCGGCTGGCTCATCAATGGCAGCAAGATCTGGACGACCTCGGCGCATATGGCCGACTACATGATCGCGATCTTCCGCACATCGGCCCCGACCAAGGAAAATCGCCGCCACGGATTGACGCAGTTTCTGGTCAATATGAAGAAACCGGGCATTACGGTGAACCCGATCGCGCAGATCACCGGCCAGTATGAATTCAACGAAGTCGTGTTCACCGATCACTTCGTGCCCGACGACCACATGCTCGGCGAGATCGACAGCGCCTGGAAGCAGGCCACCAGCGAACTCGCTTATGAGCGATCCGGCCCCGAACGTTTCCTTGAAACCTATTACGTGCTGACCGAACTGGTTCGCGCCGTCGGGCCGAAGCCGGACACCCGCAGCGCCGAAGGCATCGGCCGCCTCGTCGCACAGCTGCACACGATGCGCCGCATGTCGGTGTCGGTGGCCGGCATGCTGCAGGCCGGCAAGGAGCCGGTGGTGGAAGCGTCCATCGTCAAGGATATCGGCACGATCTGGGAGCAGCAGTTGCCCCATCGCGTGCGCGAACTCGCGGCTTTCGTCGACGACAGTGCCTCCAATCACGCCACGCTGGACGAGATGCTGGGCTTCGCCATCAAGACGGCGCCAAAACTGACCATTCAGGGCGGCACCACCGAAGTCCTGCGCGGCATCATCGCGCGCGGACTTGGTCTGCGCTGATCCATCCATTCAACAGAGAGCCATCATGACCACCTACAAAGACATCGCCGTCGAGACCCGCGGCCACATTGCGATCATCGAGATTCGCAAGCCGCCGCTGAATTTCTTCGACATCCTGCTGATCCAGCAGATCGCCAACGCGCTGGACGAGATCGATGCCAATCCCGAAATCCGGGCGACGGTTCTGTGCGCGCAAGGCAAGGCGTTCTGCGCCGGCGCCGATTTCAGCGATCCCAACCGCAAGGAAACCGAAGCGGCCGCCAAAAGCGGCGACCCCGCTGACAATCTCGGTTCCATCGGCCATCTCTATATGGAAGCCGTGCGTATCTTCCGCGCCAAGAAGCCAATCGTTGCGGCCGTCCAGGGCGCAGCCATCGGCGGTGGCCTCGGCCTCGCGGTGTCGGCCGATTTCCGCGTCGCCTGCCCGGAAACCCGCTTCGCCGCCAACTTCACCAAGCTCGGCTTCCATCCCGGCTTCGGCCTGACGGTCGCGCTCACCGAAGTGGTCGGCAAGAACAATGCGGAATTGATGTTCTACACCAGCCGCCGTGTCGGCGGAGAGGAAGCCCTGAAGATGGGCCTCGCCAATGTGCTGGTGCCGCAGGCCGAGGTCCGCGACGCCGCCATCAAGCTCGCTGAGGAGATCGCCGAATGCTCGCCGCTCGGCCTGCTTTCGACCCGCGCCACCATGCGCAACGGCCTCGCCGACCGCGTCGCCAAGGCGACGGAGCACGAACTCGCCGAACAGACGCGCCTGCGTAAGACAGAAGATTTCAAGGAAGGCGTTGCGGCGACTGCTGAACGCCGGGTGCCAAACTTCAAGGGGCGCTAAGTCCCCGTCGGGTTTGTTTTTCAAACCTCACTGTGAATGGCCGGGCAGCGCGAAGCGAGCTTCGCTAGACGCCCCGGCCATTTTTATGTCATGGGCACTCTAGTCTTTCCGCACCACCAACGCATCGACGATGGTGGTGCCCTCGCCCGCCGGATGCACTAGTACCGGATTGAGTTCGATCTCGGCAATCTCGCCCTTGAATTGAGCTGCGAGCTGCGAGAGCTGCGCAATCAGCTCCGCCGCCGCCGACACGTCGGCCTTCAGCGCGCCGCGAAAGCCGTTCAGCAACGGCGCGGCCTTGAGTGCGCCTAGCATGGAAGCAGCCTCAGCGGCACTCACGGGCGCCGGACGATAGACCACGTCCTTGAACAATTCCGCCGTCACTCCTCCAAGGCCGACCATCACCATCGGCCCAAAGGTCTCATCCAGTAGTGTGCCCACGATGATCTCGACACCCTTGCTAGCCATCGGCGAAACGAGCACGCCCTGCAGCGCGGCCTGCGGTCGGTGCTGCCGGGCGCTGGCGGTCAGCGCATCATAGGCAGCTGAGGCTTCATTCTTCGTGGTGATGTTGACCCTGACGCCGCCAACCTCGCTCTTGTGCGGAATGTCGCGCGACTGGATTTTCATCACCAGCGGGAAGCCTATCTTGGCAATCGCTGCATCCAGCGCCGATCTGTCGGTGACAAGAACCTCGCCTGGCAGCGCGACACCGGCAATCTGCAGCAGCGTCTTGCTGTCATACTCGGAGAGCGTCGGCGCGGTCAGATGCTCAACCAGATCGTTCGGCGCAGCCGCGACCGTGGCGACCGGTTCAGCCAGATTGAAACTGGCGTGATCGACAAGTCGCCTCAATGCGACGCTGACATGCGTGAGGCCGGATAACACGACCACACCGGATTCGGCGAGACCGGTGCGCGCAAAATTGGACGGCAGCGTATAGGACCAGAACACGATCGATTTGCTCTGCGCAGCAATGACGGGCTTCAGCTCCGGCGTCTTGAACGGCATCCGCGTCTCGCTCGATAGCGAGATGACCACCAAGATTGCATCGACCTCGTCAGACCTGTCGAGCAATTCAATGGTCTTTTGTAGCCCGCCACTATGCACCGCTTGGGCCGTGATATCGATCGGATTGCATGGCGACCCGTAGGACGGGATCAGCCCGCGAATCGTCGCCTGAACGCCGTCCGACAATTCGGGCACCTGCAGCCCCTGCGCCGACACGGCATCAGCGCCCCAGATACCTGCGCCGCCCGAGACGGTGACGACAGCGACGCGGTCGCCCTTCGGCAGCGGCGACGTGGTCAGCACGGCGGCGATGGTCACCGCTTCGTCGAGATCGTTGGAGACGATGAATCCATAGCGCGCGAACACCGCATCATAGGCGGCCGTCCAGCCCGCCATGCTGGCGGTATGCGAGGCTGCTGCGCGCTCGCCAGCACCGGAGCGGCCGACCTTTACGACGATGACCGGCTTGCCGAGCTCCGCCGCCTTGCGAGCCGCGGCGAGAAATTTGTCGACGTCGCGAATGCCCTCGATGAACAGCAGGATCACGTCGGTTGCCGTGTCCTGCACCATGTAGCCAAAGAATTCGCCGGCACCGAGATCGGACTCGTTGCCGGTCGAGATCACGGTGCTCAGAGCAATGCCGAGCGACTTGGCGCGGTTATAGATCGCAAAGCCGATGCCGCCGGATTGTGCGACGATGCCGATCCGCTTCGTGGTAGCGGCCAGCGGTAGCTGATCCGGCATTACATCAACGGTTGGGCTGAAGGTCGCGGCAATGCCGGCGATCTGGTTGTAGTACCCCTCGGCGTTCGGTCCGGAGATCCGCATCCCCGTGCGCTTCGCCAGCGTCGCAATAGCATCCTGCATGGCGATGGAATCGCCGCCTTCCTCGGCAAAGCCGGAGGAGATGATGATCGCGTGCTTGACGCCGAGCGTCGCGCACTCCTCAAGCGCGCCAAGCACGACGCGCGCAGGAATGATCACGATGGCGAGATCGATCGGCTGCCCGATGGCTGCGATGGTCGGATGGCACGTCAGCCCATCGATATCCGGATAGTTCGGATTGACTGGATAGATCGCGCCGGAGAACTGATTCTTGCGCAAAAAGGAGAGGAGCAGGCCTGGGATCTTCGTGACATCGCGGGAAGCGCCAATGATGGCGATGCTGGATGGATTGAAGAACGAGTCCAGCGGATGCGGACATGTCACAGTCATGGCGTTTCCCGTTTATTGTTGTTGCCGTAGCGTTTCCGAGCGAAGTGGATACCGGTTCGCATGAAGAAAACGCGTCAGAAAAGAAGGGATCGTGTGGCGATTGCCGCGATCACGCAACGACGCGAAACGTGACCCCGGCCAGCAGAAATGCATCCCCGGCGCAGGGACATCCGCGTGCCCGTGCGCTGCCGAGCACCTGTGCGACGTCGTTGACGCGAAAAGTGATCCCGGTCATCGCTTCGCTCTTACCCTTGGCGAAGCGCAAACAGCCGTTCGTGAACGCGATCTGCGGATCGTCGTTGCGGGCCGAGGTCAGCGGCACACCGATGATATTGCTCCAGTGCTGCGCCAGATCGTAATGGTCCGGACTCTGCAGCTCGACCTCGGTCAGCGCGCGCGTGATGTCGTGGCGGATCGCCTCCTGCCAGTCCGGACCGGCCGGCGGATACGGCCCGAAATCGTCGTCGCTGTCTTTGGTATGATTGAACTCGATGAAGGCGGCCCGGCAATCGCGTGGATGCAATTGCACGCCGTGATAGGGCGGATGATCGATCACATTGGCGGTGCGCACGCCGATGCTGGCGGCGAAGCGCCCGCGCTCGTCAGGATCCTCGCAGGACAGGATCACCATATAGCCACCGCGTCCGCCGGATTTCTCCATAAACCGCCCGGCCGCCGTGCCCGGCTGCGTCGGCGCGACCACTTCGAGCAACGTCGCCTCAACCGGCATCAGTGCATTTTCGAGGCCGTATTTGCCGACATGGGGGTCGCGGTAGCAGACATTGAGGCCGAGAATGGCCGCGATATCGCTCACCACTGGCTCCAGATGCGGAGCGACCAGACAAACTTGCCGCAACCGCATCTGGCTCATGGTCATTGCCCCTTGAAGACCGGCTTGCGCTTCTCGACGAAGGCCTTGGCGGCCTCCTTGTGATCGTCGGTATCGCTGCAGCGGGTGTGATGGATCGCCTCGCCGTCGAAACAGGCTTCGAGCGTCATCGTCTCGGCATTGTTGATGTTGGTCTTGATATAGCCGTAGGTGATGCTCGGGCCCTGGGCGAGTGACATCGCTAGGTCGCGCGCCGCTGTCTCCACCTCGGCGTCATCGACAACCTTGGTCACTATACCGAGCGCCAGCGCTTCCTGTGCGGAGAGCACCGGCGACATCAGATAGAGCTCGCGTGCCTTGGCGCTGCCGAGCATCTTGGTCAGGAAATAGGTGCCGCCATAATCACCGGAGAAGCCGACCTTGGCGAAAGCCGTGGTGATCTTCACCGATTTGCTGGCGACACGAAGATCGCAGGACAGCGCGATCGAAAGACCGGCGCCTGCGGCCGCACCGTCGAGCTGCGCCACCACCGGCTTCGGCATCTGGTGCAGAATGCGCGACACTTCCATGCCGCGGCGCAGATTGGCGCGCTTGGCCTCGAACGGCAGCGGCGCGCGGCCGGCCGCCATCGACTTGACGTCGCCACCGACACAGAACGTGCCGCCGGCGCCCTTGATGAGCACGGCGCGGACGTCGTGATCTTCCTGCGCACGGCGTGCTGCCGCGACCAGCCCCTGTGTCATCTCCGGATTGAGCGCATTGCGCCGATCCGGACGATTCATGGTGATGGTCAGAAGACCGTTGTCGAGGTCCTGCAGGACGATGTCGCTCATGATTGCGCTCCTTGTTGTTGTTCTTGATCGTCCGGCAAGCTTCAAGCCCCGACGATTACTTTTTCACCAGCGGACAGCGCGAGGCTTCCAGCGGCTGAAATGCCTGCTCTGCGGGAACGGTCGCGAGCAGCTTGTAGTCGTCCCAGCGGCCCTTGGATTCCGACGGCTTCTTCACCTCGAACAGGTACATGTCATGCACCATGCGGCCATCCTCGCGAATCCGGCCATTCTTGGCGAACATGTCGTTAATCGGCGTCTCCTTCATGAGCTTCATGACCGGAGCCGAGTCCGTGGTGCTGGCGGCCTTCACGGCCTTGAGATAATGCAGCACCGATGAATACACGCCGGCCTGGGCCGATGTCGGCACGCGCTTGGTGCGCTCCTGGAAGCGTTTGGTGAAAGCGCGCGTCTCGTCATTGAGATCCCAGTAGAACGCTTCTGCCAGGATCAAGCCCTGGGCGGTATCGAGACCGACGCTGTCGATGTCGGAGATGAAGGCCAGCAGCGGCGATAGCTTCTGGCCACCGCTCCGCGTCAGGCCGAACTCGGCCGCCTGCTTGATCGCGGTGATCGTATCACCGCCAGCATTGGCGAGGCCGACAACCTTGGCCTTGGAGCTCTGCGCCTGCAGCAGGAAGGACGAGAAGTCGGACGTATTCAGCGGATGCTTGACCGAGCCCAGCACCTTGCCGCCGGCCTTGGTGACGACAGCCGTGGTGTCCTTTTCGAGATCCTGACCGAATGCATAGTCCGCCGACAGGAAGAACCAGGTGTCGAGGCCGTTCTTCACGGTGGCGAGGCCGGTCACATTGGCCTGCGCATAGGTGTCGAACACGTAATGCACCGTATAGGGGCCGCAGGCCTCGTTGCTGAGGCGGATTGAACCCGGGCCGTTGAAGATGATGATCTTGTTGCGCGCCCGTGCGATCTCACTCGCAGCCAGCGCGGTCGCCGATGCCGCAACGTCGATGATGGCTTCGACACCCTGATTGTCGAGCATGTCGCGTGCGATGTTGGCGGACAGATCAGCCTTGTTGAGATGGTCCGCAGCAATGATCTCGATCTTGCGGCCCAGCACTTCACCGCCGAAATCTTCCGCAGCCATCTTCGCAGCGGTCTCGCTGCCAACGCCGGTGATATCGGCATACAGGCCCGACATATCGAGAATTGCACCGAGCTTCAGCGGCTTGGTCTGCGCCATGGCACTTGTGGCCGCGAATGCCATTGCTGACGCCAGCAGACCTGAAATGATCTTCTTCAAAAGTCCCTCCCTCAGACGCGCCGTTGTTGTTCGTGCGCGGTGTTGTTGTTATCGCGATCATGCCGCAATGGAACAACAGCGGCAAGCGGCGGCGCTGCCAAGAATAGCTGCAAAGACATCGAGGTTTTCCGCAAAGCGGAATGGATTGCGGGCTATGCTAGACGAGAGGTTGACCGGAGCTCGCAAGGTGGCGTGATGCGTGCCGCATCAGCAAAGTGTGACGTGTCGCATGCCGCAACGCTGTTGCTGGCAGTGATCGCCATTTCAACATCTGCGCAATCTGCGTCGGCGGCCTGCATGTTTGCCGCCCAGGGCGAAGGTCGTGTCGCCGACGTGATCGATGTCAGAACATTGCGCTTGAGCGACGGCAACGTGATCCGTCTGGCGGGGATCGAGCCGATCGCAAACTCATCAGGGCCGACGAATGATCTCTTCGCACTGGCCTCCGGCCGTGATGTCACCTTGTACGGCGAAAGCGACATGCCGGATCGCTACGGCCGGCAACCGGCTTTTGTCTTCGTCGATCCCGCTGCGCCGTCGCTCCAGGCGCAGCTTCTGGCACAGGGCGCCGCCCTCGCCTCTGGCTCGATTTCCGACAAGGCCTGTGCGGCGGAACTCGCCGCTGCAGAAGGCTTGGCCCGCCGGCTGAAGCGCGGAATCTGGGCTCAAACCAACGTCATAAAAAACGCGGAAAGTCCCGGCGATATCTTGGCCGATGTGGGGCGTTTCGGGGTGGTCGAGGGGCGGGTTCTGTCGGTTCGCCAGGCCGGGACGGTGACCTACGTCAATTTCGGGCGTCGCTGGACTGAGGACTTTGCGGTGACCGTTTCAAGGCGCATGATAGCCGCCTTCGAGACGGCAGGAATTATACTTAAGTCCCTGGAAAGACGACATATTCGCGTTCGGGGATGGATCGAGAGGCGCGGCGGGCCGCGGATCGAGGCGCTCGGGGTGTGGCAGATCGAAGTGGTCGGGGACAAATAGGCCACTTGGGCAGCAAGATCGCTTGAGCGAAGATGATTTGGGCGAATGGGCTGTTTGGGCAGAGAGTGGACGACGTGACGGGTGTGGGACGGCAAACCAGCTTGAGCCGCCGCCTTTGGGCTGCGCCTGCCCTGCTGTGCGCCGCGCTCGCTCTATCGGCCTGCGGCTGTGGGGCGTTTCGGGGTGGTCGAGGGGCGGGTTCTGTCGGTTCGCCAGGCCGGGACGGTGACCTACGTCAATTTCGGGCGTCGCTGGACTGAGGACTTTGCGGTGACCGTTTCAAGGCGCATGATAGCCGCCTTCGAGACGGCAGGAATTATACTTAAGTCCCTGGAAAGACGACATATTCGCGTTCGGGGATGGATCGAGAGGCGCGGCGGGCCGCGGATCGAGGCGCTCGGGGTGTGGCAGATCGAAGTGGTCGGGGACAAATAGGCCACTTGGGCAGCAAGATCGCTTGAGCGAAGATGATTTGGGCGAATGGGCTGTTTGGGCAGAGAGTGGACGACGTGACGGGTGTGGGACGGCAAACCAGCTTGAGCCGCCGCCTTTGGGCTGCGCCTGCCCTGCTGTGCGCCGCGCTCGCTCTATCGGCCTGCGGCGATGCCAGCCGGTTCGAGGCCGCCTCGTCGGTCAAGCCGACGGTGCCGGCCAAGCCGCCGAAGCCTGCCGTGGTGCAGACCCCGGCCGCCGAGAAAGAACACGAGCGCATCCTCGCATCCTATGGCGGCGCCTATGACGACCCGCGGCTGGAATCACTGATCACCAAAACCGTCGATCGGCTGGTCGCTGCCTCTGAGCGACCGGACCTCGCCTACAAGGTCACGATCCTCAATTCCGGCGCCGTCAACGCCTTCGCCCTGCCGACCGGACAACTCTATGTCACGCGCGGCCTGATCGCGCTGGCCAGCGATACATCCGAGATTTCATCGGTGCTGTCGCACGAGATGGCGCATGTGCTGGCCAAACATGCGTCTATCCGCGAGGAGCAGGCACGGCAGGCATCGATCGTCACGCGCGTCGTCACCGATATGGGCAGCGATCCCGATCTCACTGCGCTCGCGCTCGCCAAATCCAAACTGACAATGGCGAGCTTCTCGCGCGCGCAGGAATTCGAAGCCGACGGCATCGGCGTAGGCATCTCGGCCCGCGCAAAGTTCGATCCCTATGGCGCGTCGCGCTTCCTCGCGGCGATGGAGCGTAACGCGGCACTGAAGGCCAGCCGCACGCCGCTCGATCCCCGCGCGCAGGACTTCCTCTCGTCGCACCCGGCGACGCCCGAGCGCGTGCAGAATGCGCAGGCCAATGCGCGGCAATATTCTTCGCCGGACGGTGGCGAGCGCGATCGCGAGACCTATCTCACGGCCATCGACGGCATCGTCTATGGCGAGGACCCGAGCGAGGGCTTCGTGCGCGGCCGCCGCTTCCTGCATCCCAAGCTCGGCTTCACCTTCCAGGCGCCAGAGGCGTTCACCCTCGACAATACGGCGCAGGCGGTGATCGGCGTGCGCGAAGGCGGCAATCAGGCCATGCGCTTCGATGTGGTCCGCGTACCATCCGAACAGACGCTGAGCGACTATCTCAATTCCGGATGGATGGAGAATGTCGACAAAGCCACCACGGAAGAGCTGACCATCAACGGCTTCCCGGCAGCGTCCGCCATCGCGCGCGGTGACCAGTGGCAATTCCGCGTTTACGCGTTGCGCTTCGGCAGCGACGTCTACCGCTTCATCTTCGCTGCCAAGCAGAAGAGCACCGAGAGCGAACGCAACGCCCGCGACACCGTTAACTCGTTCCGCCGCCTGACCCTGGCCGAGATTCAGGCCGCCCGTCCGCTGCGCATCAAGGTGATCACCGTGCAGCCCGGAGACACCGTGGAGTCACTGTCGCATCGCATGAGCGGCGTCGATCGTCCACTGGAGCGCTTCCGCGTATTGAACGGGCTCGAGAACAATGCCAGCGTGAAAGCCCGCGACCGCGTCAAGGTCGTGGTGGATTGAGATCCACCCAAGTACTTTCTCATAGACAACAAAAAAGCCCGGCCTCTCGGCCGGGCTTTTCGTATTCAACTTGCGAGACGCTGCTTATGCAGCCTCGTCCGCGGCGGCGACATCATCGTCACCATCGCTGTCGGCCTCGTCAGCACCGGCTTCGGCGCCTGCCTCGGCCTTGGCGCCACGGCGCGGGCTCTTGGCGAGCTGGCCTTCGATCTCCTTGACCGCTTCGGTCTCGGTGACGTGCTGAACCACAGCGATTTCGCGCGACAGACGATCGAGAGCTGCTTCATACAGCTGACGTTCGCTGTAGGACTGCTCGGGCTGCGAGTCGGAGCGGAACAGATCGCGGACCACTTCGGCGATGGCAACGATATCGCCCGAGTTGATCTTCGCTTCGTATTCCTGTGCGCGGCGCGACCACATGGTGCGCTTGATGCGGGCACGGCCCTTCAGTGTCTCCAGCGCGCGCTTGACCAGCGCCGGCTCGGACAGCTTGCGCATGCCGACATTCGCGACCTTCGCGGTCGGAACGCGCAGGGTCATCTTGTCCTTCATGAAATTGATCACGAAGAGTTCAAGCCTGGCGCCTGCAATTTCCTGCTCTTCGATGGCGAGGATCTGGCCAACACCATGCGCCGGATAGACAACGAATTCGTTGGTCTTGAAGCCCTGACGCTGGGTCAGTGGCTTCTTCGGCTCTTCGACGCGCGGAGCCGCAGCGGGCGCCGGCTTGGCGGCCACGGGCTTTGCAGCAACCTTGGCAGCTTCCTTCGGCGCAGCAGCCTTCACAGCGGGCGCAGCAACCGGAGCCTTGGCCACAGGAGCCTTCGCAGCCGTCTTCGGCGCAGCAGGCTTGGCGGCAGTGGTCTTCGAAGCAGCAGCCTTCGGGGCAGGTTTGGCAGTCTTGTTGGGCATTGCACTTCTTTTATTTTTGGAGGACTTTTCAGCCGCAGCCTTCGCGGCGGTCCGGGTGTCCTTGACAGGAGCCCGGGCACGGCCTTTGGTGACAGAATTCTTCGCAGCAGGACCCTTCACAACGCGGCTCGCCGCAGTTGTTTTCTTCGAAGCCTTCGGATCCAAAACCTTCGAAGCAGTAGCCTTCTTCGAAACAGCAGCCTTGGAAACACTCTTTTTACGCGTTTTCTGTGACACAGCCTGCGCGTGGAAACCGCCACGCCCCTGTTTGATGTTTAAACGGGAACCCGGCAGGGCCAAATCGAGCGGCACCACATGGTCCAGCTTCTTGAATTGTGCCTATTATAGCACATTTCCCGCAAAAATCAATGATTTATGCCCTGTCGCGGTCGCTCGGCGGCCGCTTCCGGGGCATAATCGGGGCTAGGGTAAATTTCGTGTGGCTGGGGGTATCGGGGTCACCCAATCAATTGCTTGATCGTGTGACCGGAGAACTCAGTCGCCCTTGCCAGGCGCCGCCGAGAAATACTTCTCGTACTTGCCTTCCTGACCATCGAATTCCTTGGCTTCGGGCAGTTCGTCGATTTTCTGGGTGATGTTCGGCCACGTCTTGGCGTGTTCCAGATTGATCTGCAGCCACTTCTCGATATTGCCTTCGGTATCAGGCTTGATCGCGTCCGCCGGGCATTCGGGCTCGCAGACACCGCAATCGATGCATTCGTCCGGATGGATGACCAGCATGTTTTCACCCTCGTAGAAGCAGTCCACGGGACACACTTCGACGCAGTCGGTGTATTTACATTTGATGCAATTGTCGGTGACGACGTAAGTCATCCAGAACTCCGGAAACGATCGATATTCAGTGTTTGCGTAGCGCACCAACCCCGCTGCCGCAAGGGATGCAGCCGGCATAGGTCAGGGCATTTCGACCAAGGAAAAAGCCTGCCACGAAACCATCGTTGGACGCGGCATCTAGCCTAGATAGTTACTCCGGAAGGTGTTGCAAATCGGTATAGAGCACGCGCGCCGCAGTGGCATCGCCACGCCGTTCCGAGAAGCCCTCGACCTTCATCACCCGCACGGTGCGATCCAGCGCCACCGTGAGCACGTCGCCGATCTTCACACCATGGCCCGGCGATTTCTCGCGCTCGCCATTGATGCGAACCTTGCCGCCTTCCACCAGCGCAGCGGCACTGGTGCGGGCCTTTACCACCCGCGCGTGCCACAGCCATTTATCGAGACGCTGGCGCTCCAATCAGCACACCACCAAATGGCGGCTCGGTGCCGCCTTACATGACCTGCATCAATCCTTGCGGCCGCTGAGCTGTTCCTTGAGCGCGGCGAGTTTCGCGAAGGGGGAGTTCGGATCGATCGGACGGTCCCGTTCGCGCGGTGCGGCCGATGTGGCGAATGGACGGGTCGCCCCGCCGCGGTCGTTGCCACGGCCCTCACGGCCCTTGTCGCCGCCCTTGAAGGGGCCTTTGCCCTTGCCCTGGAAGCGTTCGCGCTCACGCGGCGGACGGCCACCCTCGCCCGGCTTGCTGTCGCGGTTACCGCGATTGCCACGGTTGTCGCGGTTCGGCGCACCTTCGGCGGAGACCACGGCGGCCGGTGCATCACTGCGCGGACGGCGGAACTCGTTGTTATTGTTGCGATCGCGGCGACCCTGACCTCCGCGGTCATGCCGCTCGCGCTGCGCGCCATCGGCCACGGCGCCTTCGGCGGGAGCCGACTGCGCAGCGCCCTGCGCGGCGTTGTTGGGGCGGTGATGACGATTGCGATCGTGACGCGGCGGACGGCGTTCTTCCGAACGGCCACCCGGGCGCCAGACTTCGACCAGTTCGGGCTCGGCAGCGACGGCAGGAACCGCAGCGGGGTCGCTCTCGGCAGGCGCAGCAGCATCAGCCGCTGCGGTCTCGGCAACAGTCCCGGTTTCGGCAACGGCCGCAGCGGGCTCTGGCTGCGCTTCGACGGAAGCCGTCTCTTCAACGGGCGCAGCCTCAGGCGCGGTGCTGGGCACCAGCGCGACTTCAGGCAACAGCGATGCCGACGGGGCGGCTGCAGCTTCCTCGGCCGGGGCTGCTTCAGTCGCAACCTCGGCAGGTGCGACATCCGTAGCCGCGATGTCAGCCGTCTCGGCCGCCTCAGCGGCAGCCTCGACCGCAATGACATTGTCCTCACCGGGCTTGTCAGACTCGGCAAGTCCCACCAGGGCGTCGGGCTGATCGCCCGTGTTGTCGTCAGCCTTGACCTCAATCGGCGTCGTCGCAGCAACCGGCTTCGGCGGTGCCGGCGGCAGCGGCGCCTTCTTCTCCATGCGATAGCCCAGGGCACGCAGGATCGAGGCGAAATCTTCGCCGGCCGAGCCGGTGAGCGAGGTCATCGCCTGCGTCACCACGAAGTGGCGGCCATCGAAGGCGCCGGCGGGCTTCTCGCCCGGCGACGCTTCGCGCCAGGCCAATGCAGGACGGATCAGATCGGCCAGACGTTCCAGAATATCGACGCGCACCGCGCGCTCGCCGCACTGGCGATAGCCCAGCACGCGATAGGCATCGCGATCGAGCAGCTTGTCGACAGGGAAGGATGTACGGCCCGAGCCTGCGAGATGCTGTGCGCTCGACAGCGCCGACATATCGACATTGTCCTGCTTCAGCGCCCAGAGCAGCGCCGCGAGCGAACGCCCCGCAGGCTTCAGCAGGCCGGGGATATAAATGTGATAGGCGCCGAACCGGACGCCGTATTTGCGCAAGGTCGCGCGCGACGGCTGATCGAGATCCTTCATCTCGGTCGCGATCTTCTGCCGCTCCAGCACGCCCAGCGCTTCGGTGAGCTGGAAGGCGATGCCGCGCGCGATACCGGTGATGTCTTCGGCCTTGGTCAGGTCGAACAGCGGCCCGAGCAGCTTCTCGATATGCGTCTTCAGCCAGAGATCGAGGCGGGCCTGCACCGCATCGCGCGGCGCGCCGGAGAGGCGCTCATCAGCGATGATGCGGAGACGGGGATGCAGCACATCGTCGGCTGCGACCAGACGGGCTACAGCATCGCCGGTCCAGCGCATGGTGCCGTCGGAGGCGAGCACGAACTGATCGTCCGGCGCGTTGCCGAGTTTCTCAGCGCGCGCGTCGATCTCGCCGGCCAGCGCCTTCAGCGCCGTGGCCTGCAAGGCCTTCGCATCCGAGCCAGCCTCGGCCGCATCGGGCAAAAATGTAAATCCGTCGAGACGGCCAATTACATGGCCCTCTACGATCACTTCGCCCGTCTTACCAATTTCAGTATTCAGCATCGTGTTTTCCCGCAAGCGGCGCATCAATACACTGGTACGACGATCAACGAAACGCTCAGTGAGCCTCTCATGAAGGGCATCTGACAGTTTATTTTCCAATTCGCGCGAAATTCCCTGCCAATGATCAGGATCTGAGAGCCAATCGGGGCGATTTGCCACGAATGTCCAGGTCCGGATTTGCGCGATTCGGCCCGATAATGTGTCGATATCGCCATCGGTTCGGTCAGCTTGCGCGATTTGAGCGCCAAACCAGGCATCCGGGATGCGCCCACGCTGCATCAGGAAATTGAAGATTGTGACTACCAGCTCTGCGTGTGCAGCGGGCGCGATGCGGCGGTAATCTGGAATCTGGCAGGCGTCCCACAGTTTCTCGACGGCGGCCTTGCCCTGCGCCATTTCGCGCACGTCGACGTCACGGACGGCATGATCGAGCACGCGCAGGTCCTCGGCGATCGGCGCACGGGTCAGCGCCTCGTGGCGCGGCACCTCCGCCAGCGACACCTGCAGCGACGCGATCGATGAGAAATCCAGCTTCGAATTGCGCCACTGCAGCACCTTCACCGGCTCGAAGATGTGGTTCTGCAACTGATTGACGAGTTCGGGCTCGAACGGCTCGCAGCGACCTGTGGTGCCAAAGGTACCGTTGCGTGTGGCGCGGCCCGCCCGGCCGGCGATCTGCGCGAATTCCGACGGCGTAAGGCGGCGGAATTGATAGCCGTCATATTTGCGATCGCTGGCAAAGGCGACGTGGTCGACGTCGAGATTGAGGCCCATTCCGACCGCGTCGGTTGCCACTAAGTAGTCAACGTCACCGTTCTGGAACATCGCCACCTGCGCGTTGCGGGTGCGCGGCGACAGCGAGCCCAGCACCACCGCAGCGCCGCCGTGCTGGCGCTTGATCAGTTCGGCGATGGCGTAAACTTCATCGGCGGAAAACGCGACAATCGCTGTCCTGCGCGGCTGCCGCGTGATCTTGCGATCGCCGGCAAATTCCAGATGCGACAGCCGCGGCCGCGTCACGATGCTGGCGCCGGGCAGCAAACGCTCGATGATCGGGCGCATGGTGGCGGCGCCCAAAAGCAGCGTTTCGTCGCGGCCGCGGCGATGCAGGATGCGATCGGTGAAGACGTGACCGCGCTCCAGATCTGCCGCGATCTGGATTTCATCGACGGCCAGAAACGACACGTCGAGATCCCGCGGCATGGCCTCGACGGTGGACACCCAGTAGCGCGGCTTGGCCGGCTTGATCTTCTCCTCGCCGGTGATCAGCGCCACGGCTTCGGGGCCGACGCGGTCCAAAATTTTATTATAGACCTCGCGCGCCAGGAGGCGCAGCGGCAGGCCGATGATGCCCGACGAATGCGCGAGCATGCGCTCGATGGCGAGATGGGTCTTGCCGGTATTGGTGGGGCCGAGCACTGCGGTGACGCCGGCGCCGGGGGCCCTGCCGTTGGACAGCGTGGGCGGAGAAGACAAAAAGGCCATGTTTTTCAGATATTTCCGCGTCGCCGACTGTCAAGACCGAGACAGGTTACGACGCTTCAGAGCCGCGCTTTTTGATGGTTTGGAACGAGTCCGGAACGAAAGCGGCCCGAATCGGTGACTCGGCACCTCCATGGCCGCATCACCCCAACATCTCGCGCTGACATTCTCCGAGACTGACTAGATCAAGTTTGTGACAGCGCAACAAGGGCCGACAAATCCCCGAAGTTATGAACAGCGCACGGACTCCGAACCGGCTTTGAGTCAAGCCGGGATCCTGCGCAAATCCTGCGGCGCGTTTGCGACGATGCTGCGATGGCGCACTTTGTCTTGCGGCATCATTGCGGCAGCGTCCCGTCTCGGTCCCTCATGGTGAGGAGCGCGGCTTCGCGCGTCTCGAACCATGAGCTGGCGGGGTCGACTCAGTTCGTCTTGGCCACGGCCTTGGCCGGCGCGGGGGTGGTGACGAATTCGGTGGCTTCCAGCATGGCGACGCCGAGCGGGGTCGGCACCACCATGCGATACGGCACCAGCACGCGGGTTCCGGCGATCGGCACCAGGGTCACTTCGATATTGCGCTGGGCGGCAAGATATTTGATGGCGGCGCGGTCGGGCACATAGCCGGCGATCGGCGTGAAATAGACGGCGCAGACGATGGCAGGCCCGCGATAGCCCTTCTCGGCCTTCACGCTTTCCATGCGCTTGTAGTCGAGCTTGAGATCGTAGCGCATGCGGCCGTCGAAGATCGACGCGCCGGTGCGGCACGAATCCGGCGTCAGCAACTCGCCGGTGCCGCCAACGCGCATCAGCGAGCCGGTCATCGGATCGATCACGTTGCGGCGATGCGCATCGGTGATCGGAATCTTCTCGGGATCGAGCGGCGGCTCCGGATCGATGGAGAACTCCTTCACATAGCCCGGCGTGATCAGCATCTTGATCGTCTCGGACTTCTTCGCGGAGGTGGTGACGGCCTGATAATTCGACGGCACCAGCGCGCCCGCGACCACGCGGCCGGTGGACTGGCCGGAGCCCGAGCCGCCGGCAAAGGCTTTCAGCAGACCGGCGGTGCCGCCACTGGCCGTCGCGGAATACTGGTCTTCATTGATGTCGATGGCCCACTGGCCCTTGCCCACCGCAATGCCGGCGAGGCTGGCTTCATATTTGGCCTCAAGCTTGCCGCCCGCCAACACCGCCTGCGCAGGGGCCTGAACCGGCACGGCGGCCGGGGCCTGGCCTTGAGTTTGGCCTTGCGTCTGGCTTTGGATCTGGCCTTGCACCTGCGCCGAGGCGTCCACCGGCAAAACCGGCAGCATCAGGCCCGCGGCGACGGCGAAACGCGCGCCAAGGCCCGCAAACCGCACTCTTGCGGGCGCGGCGGTCCGCGGGGTGGTCACCGGTCGGGTCACAAAGCGGGGCGTGCGAAGGCTCACTTGCTGATATCACCTGGTCGGCGATCCCCGGCCAAAGGCGCAGGGCCGCATCGCTCAATTGGGCTGGAGCGACCTGTTTCCGGCCCGAATACGTCGTTTATATGATGGGAACCGCGCCAGATTCCATGTGGTTTCCGCTCGTAGGCCGGGCTATACAGAACCCGAATGCGGGGAGTTTTGCCGGTTTTGCCGCGACTTTCGCGGGCCGGATATCTTGACGATCGCGGCCAAGCCCCCTATACGTCCGCCACTCCTGAAATGGACGTGATTTTTGACCCCCTGCCCGGCTTTGGGCTCTTCGCCTTTTAGCTGCGGGGATGACAGAGGATTTTCGCCATGTCTCGGCGCTGTGAACTGACACTGAAGGGCCCCCAGGTGGGCCACAAGGTGAGCCACTCGAACATCAAGACCAAGCGCCGGTTTCTGCCGAACCTGGTCAATGTGACCTTCCTGTCCGACGTGCTCGGCCGCGGCGTGCGCCTGCGCGTGTCGGCCAATGCCGTGAAGTCGGTCGACCACCGCGGTGGCTTCGATGCCTATCTGATCAAGGCCCGCGAGAGCGAGCTGTCCCAGAAGGCCGTGCTGCTCAAGCGCGCCATCGAAAAGAAGAAGGCCGAGACCGCAGCAGTCGCGGCCTGAGCCTGACCCGCCGCTCACACTGAGCGGACTGAAATTTGAAAACGGCCGGATCGCAAGATCCGGCCGTTTTTGCGTTTGCCAAATACGGACCGGCCGGGCCCTCTCGGCTAGGCGCATCGCAAAATCTGGGCGATTTCCACAAGACCGCTTCACCGTTGAAATTTGGCATGGGTTATTGACGGAGCGGACTAGCACTACCAAGGGTTGCCGTCTAAAGATGATGCATGGACTTAGCCCTGACCAAGCAAATTGCGGCTCACTTGCAAAGCACTATGCCGGGTTGGCGTGATGTAAGGTTCATTGACGCCGGAAATTCTGGTGCTGTTTTTCACTTACTGCACCCAGAGCACGGCGTAGTTGCACTTAAAATATATGATCCTGCTTTCTTTCAAGGAGACAACGCGCTCATTGAAGAGAAGCGAGTGCGACTTCAAGAGGAACTTCGCGGGCATGGAAATCCCTACCTGATCGATATTTTTGAGGTTGGAAAAATCCCCGAGCACGGCACATGGTTTCTAATAATGGAAATGTGCCCTTGGCCAAACCTTGAAAAATGCGCACCAGACATCCCCGATTCCAATGTTGAGGATTTGCTGCGACAGTTAGTTGAGGGCGTTCAATTCCTTCATACAAGAGGGCTCGTCCACCGCGACATCAAGCCAGCTAACATTGTTGTCGACCCTGCTTACCAGCATCTGAAGCTTTTGGACTTGGGCGTGCTACGGCAGATCGCTCACACCGAAGGGAATGGTACAGATCAGGAAGAGCAGCGACGCTTCGTTGCGCGCTATCACCGTTTATCGTTCTATTCGATCGAATTTTGGTGGCAAATAGCACGAGTGCTGAAAGCATCAATGAAATAGTATCGATTGCGCTTGAGCATTTCAGAATCGACGCGATTGCGGATTGCGCGCGTGGCCCGCAACTAGATAGGGTGAAGGCGCTCGATCAACTTGCTCAAGGTCTCTCGCGAGAGCCAAGAAGCGCGTCTGGTGACGCGTTACTGGGCTTTGCTGCAAGTTTGGTTGACCCCGGCCTCGCCGTCCTTCCAAACCTTTTCCGAAAGTATGCAAGTCGATTTCCTATGGCACCGTTGTGGCTGGGTGCCTTTGCAGGTTGCTGGTCGCCCGCTCGTGTTCTGAGCGACTATTCGGGCTTGGGTAGGCTGATTGCCAAGGCACTACTTTCCGAAAGCGACCTTGAGGAAAAACCACAATGCGACATCTCCTACGACGAAATAATACGTTGGCTAAACGGAGTAACTTTATCGAAACTCCCTCTGCGCGGAATGGCTGCGCGGTCGCTCAGCATAGAAATAACCCTTGGGGTAACATGCCCCTTTGCTATAGGTCGCACTGAAGCTTCACGAGTTGATAGCAGCGCTACATATAAACGTGATGATCAATCAAGTCTGACGACGGAAAATCAGAGGACTAGAACAATCGCAGCAACTGCCGCTCCAACTCAAATCGGGTATTTGGCCAGATCTATGGACGAATTAACTAAACGAATAGATAGCCTTGAGAAGTATGTATCAAATGAAATCGAGCTGAAGCGTAAGATCGCTGCCGAAGAATCACCGCGTGATTTGCTGACCGATCTACCCTCGGAAGGCTCGCAGAACTCAAAGAAGAAACGATAACGTCTATGGACGGTTTTTCACTACCTCCTCTTTGACCTGCGTAGTCCCGGGAGAGCAACTAGCCCGCAAGTCGCACCTCTTCCCCACAACATCACCTCATTTTCCCCGGGAACGCAGCGCAGCGTACGTCGTTCTTAACCCGGGGCGCCGCACGCGGGCTGGCAACTCACGGCTCTTATCGCAATCAAAGAATCGCCTCAACACCGCCGGCGTGCATGTGACGCGCCGTTTCCAGCAGCCAGGGTCAGGCGGGTGTTGCCCTTTGTCACGCGTGCTGTCCCGGCCTTTTGCCGGCCGTCGTCGCCCGCTTTTTCGCGCCCTTTGTTAGTCGGGTTTTTTAGCTGTCGAGGTCATCGCGAACCTCTCGTCTGATAGAGAGATCACGGGATTGGTAACATTGAGCAGATGGATCGCCCGTCTGCCCTGAGCCCCCTCACCGCCGCGAAGACGCGGCGACCTCTCCCCGGCGGGGAGAGGTGCGGCACCGCCTTGATGTGCACGCGACGCCCTTTCGAAAATGAAAGACACGGCGATATCGGTACGAGGTGCCGGTCAACGAAGTGAGCGAGCGGTTTCGGTCCGGGTTGGTGCCGTCGCGGTCGTCATTTCCGTCCGCGGTGCCAGGACTCTCAGCTGATGCAGAGACGCCGTGGAGGTTGGCGCCGCCGACTGTTCCTGGACGTTCGCAGCTCCCAGCACGCGAACCTGCACCGCCGATATCGGCAAACCCGCCGATCCATAGGTCGGCAACTCCGCAGCGAAGCCGGCGCAGCCACCCGCAATCGAGATCACGGCCGCGACGGCGATCGATAAGGTCATCTTCACTGTTAATCTCCTCGTAGGATTGAACGAGGGAGCCTAGACTTCTTTTGCTGCACTGCACAGTTCAATACCGCATTGCAACATTGCAGTTTCCGCACATCGCGCCAGCCAGCCCCGGCCTCCCGGACCTGCCCCGGCGCGACCTGAGGTGCTTTCCGAATATTCCGATCACAGACTGCAACAAAACGGTCATCATCGATCTGGTGGTCTCGGCACTCCCCCTACGCCAAACGGACCATCGGTTCCTCATGTCGTGGATCGCGCCGTTACCGAACGCCTTCGGCAGTTCGACGACATGGCATTTTGGGATCGGTTTCTGGCGCAGTTTCTCATCGCGGTTGGTGCTTTCGCGCGAATGTCATGTGTGCGACCCCGCCGGGAGAGGATGTCGTCTCGATCTCGTAGTCCTTCTCGAGACCCTCCACGCCATCCCACAGGCGTACGCCGCGGCCGAGCAGGATCGGAACCACCACGATGTGCATGTGATCGACGAGCCCGGCGGCAAGGAAGTCGCGGATCGTGGTGGGACCGCCGCCGATGCGCACGTCCTTGCCGCCCGCAGCCTCGCGGGCCGTCTCAAGGGCCTCGGCAGGCGAAGCGTCGATGAAGTGGAACACCGTGCCGCCCTCCATTTCAATCGATGCGCGCGGATGATGGGTGAGGACGAAGACCGGCGTATGGAACGGCGGGTTGGGACCCCACCAGCCTTTCCAGTCCGGATCCTCATGCCATGTGGGAGGACCGAACTTCCTGGCGCCCATGATCTCGGCGCCGATCCCGGGCGCGAACAGCCGCAGGAACGCGTCGTCGATGCCCGCCGTGCCGCCGGGCTGGCCGAGCATCTGGCGGCCCCACCGGGTCGCGAACATCCATTCATGCAGCCGCTCGCCGGCATGGCCGAACGGCGCGTCGAGGCTCTGGCCTTCGCCGGTGGCGAAACCGTCGAGCGAGACGGAGACATGTTGGACACGGGCGAGTGCCATGGCTGGCGCTCCTTCCTGCTGTTGATTGAATTTCCCCAAGCCGTTCCGGAAGCGACGGCGCTACTGATTGATCTCGGGCTCGACGAGTTTCGTGAGCTTGCGCAGGGACTCCTGCCAGCCGAGATAGCAGGCCTCGGCCGGGATCACGTCGGGCACGCCCTGCTGCTCGATGTTCACCTCCGTGCCGACAGACACGGCCTTCAACGTCACCGTGACCTTCATCTCGCCCGGCAGGTTGGGATCATCGAAGCGGTCGGTGTAGACGAGACGCTCACCGGGAACGAGCTCCAGATAGGTCCCGCCAAAGGCGTGACTGCCGCCCGTGGTGAAGTTCCGGAATGACATCCTGTGATGGCCACCGACCTTCGCATCCAGCTCATGGACGGTGCATGTGAACCCGAAGGGCGGAAGCCAGCTCGCAATCGCGTCAGGTTCGAGGAACGCGCGGTAAAGCTTCTCGGGCTTGGTGGCAATAACGCGATGCAGACGGATCGTGCTGGGCATGGGCTTCTTCCTGTGGCTCGGTTACTTCGGTTGTCGTCCGGCGGGCAGCTTCCGCCGCCCGATACATCCATGACGAACGGGCCCGCCAGGCTCCGACATCTCAGCGGAATAAAAATCCTGACAGTCTCTATATCGCGCTGAAGGATGCGCCGGGAGCCGGGAGCCGGGAAATCGTCGCAGGGCTGGTGGTCGATCTCGATGCCAACGGCGATGTGGTGGGCTTCGCTATCGATCAGGCATCCGGCAAGCTCGACCTCACGCGAATCGAGACGTTCGCGCTGCCAGCTGTGAGTGCAGCAGAGTAAGCGCAAGGCCCCTCACCCGCGGACGTTGCGGTTTTTCACCAACGCTTTGCCAGCTTTCTTTGTCATCACTGACCTCGACCAAAAATCTCATTCGTGAGAGTGCTGATGTGCTGCTGCCAGTATAGCGCATCACCGCTTTTCCCGCACCAAATCGCCTCATTTCCTCCGGGAACGCAGTGCAGCGTGCACCGTTCTTAACCCGGTTGCGCCGCATGCGGCGTGTGGGACAGATGAGGAGATTTCGATGCAACAGATTTTGAAGAAGGCCGTATTTTCGAAGGCCTTGCTTCCGCTGGCACTGGCGGGCGCGATTGGCGTCGCGGCGCCGGCCTTCGCCGCCGATGTCTATATGCGCCAGCCCGCGCCGCGCGCGGCCATGGTGCCGCTGCCATCCGGCCCGCTGACGCTGCAGGATGCGCTGGCGATCGCGTCGGGGATCGGCGTGGTGACGGTGCAGAACACCCATTTCGACGACAACGAATGGGAGATCGAGGGCCGCGATCAATACGGCAAATGGATTCAGGTCGACATCGATGCGCGCACCGGCGAAGTGCGCCATGTGGATCGGTCGATTATCTGATCGGGTGGGAAGTGAGCAAGCGGCGCGCGATGAGCGCGCCGTTTGTTTTTTGTGTGTGCTTTTGAGACGCCGACGCGAATGGTTCCCCTCTCCCCTTGCGGGAGAGGGTGGCGCGTAGCGCCGGGAGAGGGGGCCGCGGGCGACGGAGTTTGTGGCTACCCCTCTCCCCGACCCTCTCCCGCAAGGGGAGAGGGGGCATGACCGACGGTGCGTCGTGACACTGGAGTAGCGTCAGCGCCTACCTCAATTTCAATCCCGTCGCGGCTTCCAGTTCGGCCAGCGCCTGCACGGCGGATGTCACCTTGATCGTGGTCATGCCGAGTTCGCGCGCGGGCTTGAGGTTGACGCCGAGGTCGTCGAGATAGACGCAGTGTTTCGGATCGACGCCCAGTTTGTCGGTCATCATCGTGTAGATGCGCGGATCGGGCTTGCGCAGGCCGATCTTGGCGGATTCGATGACGTGATCGAACAGCACCATCACCTCGGCCACATAGAGCGCGCGGCCGTCGGTGGAGCCCATGGCATTGGCCGGCAGGTTGTTGGTGATGCAGCCGGTCTTGAACGCCGCCTTGACGCGGCGCAGCGCCTCGACCATTTCCGGGCGGATCTCGCCCTTCAGGAGCTTGACCACATCGCGGCCCGGCACTTCGGCGCCGAGGGCCTTGGACTCGGCGGCGAACAGCGCGTCGAAGGTCGCGAGATCGATTTCGGCGCGCTCGAATTTGGCCCAGGCATTCTCGAAATGGTTGTCCGCATTGGTGCGGCGGATGATGTCCTTCGGCAGGCCATGGCTCTGCTCGTAATGCGCAAAGGCCTCGAAGGGCGAGGAGGTGATCACCCCGCCGAAATCAAAGATCACCGCAGAGATCATGTGTTTCCCTTTTGTTACCCGGCCGCTTTTATGAATCGACCACGCCGCCTCACACTCCGACGTCATACGCGGGCTTGACCCGCGTATCCATCTTTGGCTTCACACGCCGGGGCAAAGATGGATTGCCGGGTCAAGCCCGGCAATGACGTGGAGGGGTCGGTGCGTCGCTGAGAGTCCAGATGGACGACGGTGAAGCAAGATTGCCGGGGCCGGTAAAAAGTCAGCGTGACAACGTCACTCACCCCGCGACGCGGGCCTCGCCTCCAAGTACCGGGCCGCGCGCACTGCCGACATCGCGGATCGGGGGCTGGCCGTAGAGCCGGGCATATTCGCGCGAGAATTGCGACGGGCTCTGATAGCCCACCGCATAGCCGGCGCTGCCGACATCGAGCCGCTCCACCAGCATCAGGCGGCGCGCCTCGTGCAAACGAAGTTGCTTCTGATACTGCATCGGCGTCATCGCGGTGACGGTCTTGAAATTGTGATGCAGCGAAGACTCGCTCATGCCGACGCGGTCGGCGAGATCCTCGATGCGGAGCGGGCTGGCATAGTTGCTGCGCAGCCAGGAGATGGCCTTGGCGACCTTGTTGCTCGGGCTTTCCGCCAGCGCGATCTGCCGCAGACGCGCGCCATAAGGGCCGACCAGCAGGCGATACAGCACCTCCTGTTCGAGCAGCGGCGCCATCACCGGAATGTCCTGCGGCCGGTCGAGCAGGCGGAGCAGCCGCAGCGTGGCGTCGAGCAGATCGGCGGAGGCCTTGGCGACGACGACGCCGCGCTCGGGGAGCTGCGGATGCGCGGGCGCATCGGCATGGCCGTTGCCGAACCGGCCGAGCACCTCCTTCAACAATTGCGGATCGATCGCAAAGCCCATGCCCAGATGCGGCTGCGCTTCCGAGGCCTCGACGATGCAGGACGACATAGGCAGATCGAGCGACACCAGCACATAATCGCCGGCGGCATAGGTGTAGGTCTCGGTGCCCAGTTGCAGCCGCTTGGCGCCCTGCGCCACGAGGCCGAAACACGGCCACTGCGCGGTATGCACGAGCTGCGTCGGCTCGGTCTGCCGCTTCAGATAGAGGCTGGCGAGGCCGGTCGGATGGTCGCTGCCATTGGCGGCGTAACGGGCAATGATATCGGCAATCTCACGAATCGTCTCGGTCACACGCAAACCCCTCAAGCGGCAGGCCTTTTATGCCGAGGTGTATCTAGGTGCAGTGCCGTGGCGGGGAAATGGCTGCGGGATCACTTTTGCAGGATCGTGCAAAACAGATGCAGGATCGCGCTAACACCGACGCGGCTGCATTTGCGATAACAGGATCAGCCACAGAGCAGATCGGCGAGCCGCCCGCGGGCCTCGGATCTGCCAGGCCATACGGGTATCGGGTCGAACTCCCCGCCTTGCGCGTCCAGACTGTTGTCGGGGCGCGATCACGCCCGGATCGATTCCGCCTCAAAATCTACGCACACGACTGACGATCAAGACAGACATCATCCAGATCCAAGGACATGCCATGACAAGACTGGCAGGAAAAGTTGCGCTCGTGACCGGCGCCGCGGACGGCATCGGCGCGGGCATTGCACGGCGCTTCGGCGCAGAAGGCGCGGCAGTGATCGTGCATCACGCGGACGATCCCCGCGGCGCGGCGCGCGTCGTCGCCGAAATCGTGTGGCGCGGCGGCCGGGCCATCGCCGTCCAGGGCGACATCGCGCGCTGGCCGGACGTGCGGCGGCTCTATGAGGAAATCGCGGCGACCTTCGGCCGGCTCGATATTCTCGTCAACAACGGCGCCTTCGCGCGCAGCGAAATAGAGGACGTGGTGTCCGAGGACGAGTTGCACCGGCAGCGCGAGCTGAAAGTGTTCGGCGCCATGCTGCTATGCCAGGAGGCGGTGCGGATGTTCGGCGTCGCCGGCGGAAGTATCGTCAATCTCACCGCGCTCGATGGGATTCCGACAGCGCCCGCATCACTGCCGGACCCCGGCGCCGACGCCGCCATCGATGCCATGACGCGCGGATTGTCCCGCGCCTATGGCACGCGCAATGTCCGCGTCAGCACCATCGCGCCCGGGATGCTCGGCCCGGAGGAACCCGCCGCCATCGACGTTCTCGACGGCAGCGTGCGGAACCGGCAGTTCATCGCCTTGCCCGCTGCGCGCAACCATACAACCGAAGGCATCGCCGACATCGCGGTGGCGCTGACCTGCGACGACAACGCGTATCGTTCCGGCCGCGACATCATGGTGGCCGGCGCCATGCGGTGACGCGGGAACCCGCTTTCCAGGTTTCTACCGACGTTATGGGCGTGCCTGCGCGGCACGCCCATATTTCTTTTTGCGCACTCGCCGACCAAAGCGTCTCGATTTCTTTCACATCCTATTAACCGCCCGTCACAAAACGGCGAAACGAAACTGTTGATCACCGCGTAGCTGTCAAAGAATTACCGGTTCTGATGCTATGCGTCGGTGATTGTAACGCAGTCCTTTTTGATCGACGAAAGCCAATGCTGGCCCGTAATACATCCGAGACGACCCGCCGGATCTCCCCGCGCTGGCTGCTGGCCGCTGCGGCGATCGTCGTTGTCGGATTCACAGTCATCTGCGGCAGCGTGCTGATGAGCATGCGGCGCGGCGACGAGAAGCTGGCGCACCAGACGCTCGGCAACCTCGCCTCCAGCATCGATGCCGATGTCGCCCGCAATGTGGAACTCTACGACCTCTCGCTGCGCAATGTGGTCGGCAACATGACCGAGCCGGAACTGGTCGAGATCTCGCGGCCGATGCGGCAGTTGATCCTGTTCGACCATGCCGCCACCGCGCGCCACTTCGGCGCCATCCAGGTCACGGACGTCGCCGGCAACGTGACGCTGGATTCGTCGACGCTGGATCCGAAGCCGCAGAATTTCGCCGATGAGGAATTCTTCAAGGTCCACAAGCGCGATCCGCTGTTCGGCCTCTATATCTCCAAGCCGATGCTGCATCAGGGCAGTTACGGCATCGTGCTGAGCCGCCGCATCGCGGCGCGCGACGGAACTTTTCTGGGCATCGTCGCCGGCTTCATCCGCTACACGTATTTCCACGAGATGGTCGATCGCCTGCAGCTCGAACCCGCCGACGTCATCACTGTTCTGCGGCAGGATGGCGTTATCGTCATGCGTGCGCCGTTCGACATGGACGTGATCGGCCGCGACGTCAGCAAAATGCGCGGCGTGCAGAAGGCCCTGGCCTATTTCTCCGGCTCTTATGTGGGGCGCGCGTCCAATGACGATATCGAGCGGCTGTTCGTCTGGCGTGAAGGCGCGCACCCGCTGATCGTGATGGTGGGGCGGTCCACCGACGTGATCTTCGGCCAATGGCGCAAGGAAGCGCTGCAGATCGGCGGCGCCATGGCCGCGCTCGGCCTGATCGCCTGCGCGCTGATGCTGATCCTGGCGCGCGAGATGGGCAAGCGCGGCGAGATGGAAGACAGGATGGCGCGCCTCGCCATGACCGACGGCCTCACCGGTCTCGCCAACCGACGTCATTTCGACGTGGTCATGGATAAGGAATGGCAGCGCGCCCAGCGCGCCCGCGCACCAATCTCGCTGCTGATGATCGACGCCGACCACTTCAAGGTGTTCAACGACAATTTCGGCCATCAGGCCGGCGACCTCGTTCTGTGCGGGATCGCCTGGAGCATCGCCCGGCATGCCAAACGCGCCAGCGATTGCGCCGCGCGCTATGGCGGCGAGGAATTCGCGCTGATCCTGCCGGGCCTCTCCCTCGCCGACGCCATCGAACTCGGCGAACGGATCCGCGTCGAAGTCGGCCATCTCGAGCGCGACGGCATGACCACGACGACGATCAGCGTCGGTGCAGCGTGTCTCGTGCCGTCACCGCTGACCACGTCGAACGACCTGATCAGCAATGCCGACAGTGCGCTCTATGCCGCAAAAGCGCACGGTCGCAACCAGACATGGCCGGTCGCACCGCAGCAGAAAAGCCTTGCGGCGTAAGCAGATACCATTTGTACGGTTGTAATTAACCCGCGGTTCACCTGACTTCCTAACGCGTCTTCCACCCTTGCCCGGGTATTCCTATGCACGAGGGGTAGGAATTCATGCGGCTGCTGGGGAGGCGAATGACGAACGACGTGCGCGTTTCAGCGCCGGGCTCCGCCGAACATGGCGACGGGCGCTCGACGACACGCCGCGCGCCGGTGCGCTGGCTCGTGCTCGTTGGCGCCGTGCTGATCGTCACCATTGCCGCAGGCACGGCGATGACCGTGAACAATTTCCGTCAGCGCACGATCGACAATTCCAACCGCGAACTTGAAAACACCGTGCTGCTGCTCAGCCGGCATTTCGATCAGCAGTTCCAGGATCTGCAGCGCATCCAGAAGAGCCTCACGGCTCATCTTCTCGCCAACGGCGTGATGTCGGTCCACAGCTTTGCCAGCAGCATGTCGAGCTACGAGTCCCACATGATGCTGAAGTCGAAGGTGGATGACGAATTCGCCAACGACATCACCGTGCTCGATGCCGAAGGCCGTCTGGTCAACTGGACAGGAGCATGGCCCGGGCCGGATCTGGTGCTGGCCGACCGCGAATATTTCAAGAAACTCAAATCGCAGGGCTTCAGCCAGGACGACGAGATCGTGCAGCCGGTCCTGAGCCGCATCACCGGCCGGTGGAAGACACTGTTCGCACGTCGCATTACAGGGCCCAAGGGTGAATTCTTCGGCATCGTGACGCGCAGCGTCGAACCGCAGCAATTCGAAAAATTCTTTGCCTCCGTCTCGCTCGGCGAGAACGCGACCATTGCGATGTTCCACCGCGATGGCACCTTGTTGGCGCGCTATCCGCAGATGAACGCATCGATCGGCAAGGTCATCAATAGCGGCCCGCTGTTGCAGCACCTGCGCTTCAGCGATGCGCCCGCGACCATCCGCACCGTCAGCCCCATCGACAATGTCGATCGGCTCGGCTCCATACGCCTGCTGCAAAACTTCCCGGTCGCGCTGATCGCCACCACATCCGTGGACGGCGCGCTGGCCGACTGGCGCGACCAGACCAAATTTCTCGTGACCCTCGCGACGCTGTCGGCCTTGATCCTGGCGGGCCTGCTTTATCTGATGATCCGTCACATCCAGCGGCAGAGCCGTGCAGCGCAGTTGCAGATGACCCTGGAGAAGAACCGCCTCGACACCGCCATCAACAACATGACGCAAGGCCTGTTGCTGTTCGATGCGCAGGCGCGCGTGGTGGTGTGCAACCAGCGTTATCTCGACATGTACGGGCTATCGCGCGAGGTCATCACACCCGGCCGTCCGTTCCATGACGTGATCGCGCATCGCAAGGAGACCGGCTCGTTTGAGGGAGACGTTGACGCCTATGTCGCGGAGGTGATGCGCGACGTGGGACGTTCGAGCATCAATGTCATGCACACCGCGGACGGTCGGGCGATCCAGATTTCGTCGCGACCGGTGGCCGATGGCGGCTGGGTCGCGACCCATGAAGACATCACCGAGCGGCGCAATGCCGAGGAGAAGATCGCGCATCTGGCGCATTACGATGCGCTGACCGACCTGCCGAACCGCACGCTGTTCCGCAACGAGCTCGAACACGAACTGAAGCGCGTCGCGCGCGGCGCGCAATGCGCGGTGCTCTATATCGACATCGACGAATTCAAGGGTATCAACGACTCGCTCGGCCATCCCGTGGGCGACGAACTGCTCAAGGGCATTGCGCTGCGGCTGCGCGCCTGCGTGCGCGGCTCCGACGTGGTGGCCCGGCTCGGCGGCGACGAATTCGCTATCGTGCAGACCGGCGTCGAGAGCCATTCCGACATCACCGATCTCGTCGGCCGCATCTATGATGCGATCCGCCAGCCATTCGATTGTCTCGGCCACAGCCTGCTTACCGACGCGTCGATCGGCATCGCGCTGGCGCCGCGCGACGGCGCAGACCTCGATACGCTGCTGAAGAACGCCGACCTTGCGATGTATGGCGCCAAGGCCGACGGCCGCCGCACGTTCCGCTTCTTCGAGCCCGAAATGGATGCGCGGGTGCAGGCCCGTCGCTCGCTGGAGCTTGAACTGCGTCACGCGGCCGGTGATGGCGGCTTCGCCAAAGGCGGCTTCGAAGTCTATTATCAACCGCTGCTGACGCTGCGCGACGACACCATCGTGGGCTGCGAGGCTTTGTTGCGCTGGCGTCATCCCGAACGCGGCATGATCTCGCCGGCCGAATTCATTCCGGTCGCCGAAGATATCGGCATCATCAATGAGCTCGGCGAATGGGTGATGAACACCGCCTGCGCCGAGGCCGCCAGCTGGCCCTGCGACATCCGGGTGGCGGTCAATGTCTCGCCGGTCCAGTTCCGCTGCGCGTCGCTCGCCCTGAAGGTGACCTCCGCCCTCGCCGCGTCCGGACTGCCGGCGCGGCGACTGGAGCTCGAAATCACCGAGGCCGTGCTGATCCGCGACGACGAGACCGCACTGGAAATCCTGCACGGGCTGCGCGAGATCGGCGTGCGCATTGCGCTGGACGATTTCGGCACCGGCTATTCCAGCCTGAGCTATCTGCAGCGTTTCCCGTTCGACAAGATCAAGATCGATCGTTGCTTCGTGACCGATATCGCCGATGCACAGGGGTCATCCTCCATCGTGCAGGCCGTGGTGAACATCGCGAGTTCGCGCAACATGACGACGACGGCCGAAGGCGTCGAAACGCCCCGGCAGAAGGAGCTGCTGCGCGCGCTCGGCTGCACCGAGATGCAGGGCTATCTGTTCAGCCCCGCCAAGCCCGCAGCAGAATTGCGGGATCTGTTGATCGCGCATCAGGCCAAGCAGTCCGAGGCTGCGGCCTGACCTCCCATAGCGTTTTCGAGCGAAGTGGATGCCGGTTCGCATTAAGAAAACGCGTCAGAACCAAGACTCTATTCCAGCAGCGTGAACTGCATCAGCAGGGTTCGCTGCAGCATCGAGAAATTGTCGTCCGAGATCAGCGTCAGCACGGTGTCGCCCTCCGGCGTGACATGGACATCGAGCCCTTCGAAATTGTCGATCTCGTAGCCGAGATCCGCATCGAAGATGGTGGGACCGTCGATGACGGCGTCCGGCACGATCGATGCGAGGGGGATGCGGCGGATGCGGACGCCGGTGTCGCCGAACAGCGAGAACTTGCGTTCCAGCAGCAACAGATCGCCGGATGGCAGCAGCGCCGCATCGCTGATGTCATAATTTTTGGTGCGGCGGACCGAGAATGTTGCAGGCGCCTTGCCGCCAATGATCCAGGCTGCAATATTGCCGGCGCTGTCTAGCCCGCGCTCCGAAATCGCCAGCAGCATGCCGGCCAGCGGCGAAGACTTGAACCTGTCCTTGCGCACCATCACCAGCGCTTCGAGACTGCCGTTGCTGGGCAGCTTGCGCATGCCCGGCGGCTGCGGGATCGGTTCGCCCCGGGCGCGCACGCCATCGCGGCCGAAGTCGAATTTCAGGATCTGATGCACGCGTTCGAGGCCGATATAGACCGTCGGCCCGTCCACCGCGATGGACTCGGTATCGTACCAGCCGCGCGCCGTGATCGGCCTGCCGTCGGCGCCCAGCATCGGCGCCGCCTCGACATCGACAATGCCGACCATGGTATCGCCGCTATAGGCGATCTTGCCGGTGAACCAGTTGCCCTTGTCGCTGATGGCGATGAAACCCTCACCCTTGTCATCCAGGCGAAGACCGGAGATGCCGCCGAAGTCCTTGTAGCGCGACGTCAGGACCAGCCCGCTGCGATATTGCAGCGACCCGAACCTTGTATGCGCGCGGTCGCGCGTATCGAAAGCCGGGATCGGCCGCGCTTCGATCTCGATCGACACCGGCGCACGCGCCGATGGCGTTGCCGGCACCGGCACGGGCTGCGCACGGGCAAGCGACGGCAGCGCGGCTGCTGAGGCCGCGACTGCAAGAAAATGACGACGGGTGAGATCAGTGGTCAAGCGATGGCCCTGGAGGATGGGTAGAGCAAAGCAAAACCCATCCTGTAAGCCTAATGCGTTCTGCGTCGCCGACCATGGGTCGGTGCCGGCCCCGCCGTTTCGCTGAACAATTCCGCCAGCTTCTCGGTGATGGCGCCGCCGAGTTCTTCTGCGTCGACGATGGTCACGGCCCGGCGATAGTAGCGCGTCACGTCATGGCCGATGCCGATGGCGATCAGTTCAACCGGCGAGCGGGTCTCGATCTCCTCGATGATGTGGCGCAGATGGCGCTCCAGATAGTTGCCGGGATTGACCGACAATGTACTGTCGTCCACCGGCGCGCCGTCGGAGATCATCATCAGTATCTTGCGCTGCTCGGGACGACCGAGCAGGCGCTTGTGCGCCCAGTCGAGCGCCTCGCCGTCGATGTTCTCCTTGAGCAGACCTTCGCGCATCATCAGACCCAAGTTTTTGCGCGCCCGGCGCCACGGCGCATCCGCCGACTTGTAGATGATGTGGCGGAGATCGTTGAGGCGGCCGGGATTGGCCGGCTTGCCGGCGCCGAGCCACGCCTCACGCGACTGCCCGCCCTTCCAGGCACGCGTCGTGAAGCCGAGAATCTCGACCTTGACGCCGCAGCGCTCCAGCGTCCGCGCGAGAATATCGGCGCAGGTCGCAGCCACGGTGATTGGGCGCCCGCGCATCGAACCGGAATTGTCCAGCAGCAGCGTCACCACCGTATCGCGGAAGGTCGCTTCCTTCTCATGCATGAAGGACAGCGGATGATGCGGGTCCGTCACCACGCGCGACAGGCGCGCGGGGTCGAGGATGCCTTCTTCAAGGTCGAAGTCCCAGGCGCGGTTCTGCTGCGCCATGAGCTTACGTTGAAGCCGATTGGCCAGACGCGCGACGACGCCCTGCAGGTGCGCGAGCTGCTTGTCGAGATAGGAGCGCAGCCGCTCGAGCTCGTCGTGATCGCAGAGGTCTTCGGCTGCGATGACCTCGTCGAATTTCGGCGCGAAGGCGTGATATTCGGGACCGCGCGGCTCGTTCGCGCCGCGCGAATTCGGACGCGTGGCTTCGCCGGGCGTTTCGTCGTCGCCCATCTCGCCGTCTTCGTCGAATGTGTCCGATGCGGAGGCCTGCGCGCTCTCCATCGAACTGTCCGACATTTCGTCGGAAGACTGCTGCGCCTGATCGGCGCTCATTTCCTGCGACGCGTCACTCTCCGGCGAGCCTTCGGCACCGGCCTGATCGTTCTCGCCCTGGCGCTCGTCGTCCTCGCTCTCCTCGTCATCCGGCTCGGCATTGCGATCGTCGCCGAGCTCCAGCGCCGACAGCAGGTCATGGACGGCATCGCCGAACTTGGCCTGGTTCTCCGCAAACCGATCGAGCTGGTCGAGGCGATCGCTGATCCTGTCTTCGAGGACCGGCCGCCAGAGGTCGACCATCTTCTTCGCGGCGGCCGGCGGCGCCATGCCGGTCAGGCGCTCGCGCACCAGCATCGCCAGCGCATCGGCCAGCGGCGCGTCGGCGCGGTCGGTGATTTCGTCGAACTTGCCGCGATGGAAATGATCGTCGAGCATCGCCGTGAGGTTCTTGGCCACGCCGGCCATGCGGCGCGACCCGAGCGCTTCCACGCGGGCCTGCTCGACGGCTTCGAACACGCCGCGCGCCTGTGGATTGCCCGGCATCAGCTTGCGGTGAACCTTGGGATCGTGACAGGCGAGTTTGAGCGCGATCGAATCCGCGTGGCCGCGCACGATGGCGGCGTCGCGCTTGCTCATTTTTCGCGCGGGTTCAGGAAGACGGGCTTTGCCCGGTGAGAGACCCGGCCGCTCGGCCGCGAAGGTCACTTCGAGCTCCGGCGCTTTGGCGATGGCGCGCAAACACGACGTCACCGCGCGCTTGAACGGCTCGGTCGGCGCTTCCTTGGAGCCGGGGCGGAATTTGTTGGTCGTCGTCGTGCTCATCGCAGCCTTTGCGCGGGTCGTCACCGCGCATGCGGGAGCAACCGATTGAATGCGGAGGTGCATTCCCCTCTCTTGGAAGAGAGGGGAAGAAGACGTCTTAGCTCAGCGCCACATTCACCGAGCTTTCCGCCAGCTCTGCATTGAAGCAGCGCTGATAGAATTCGGCGACCAGCGGACGCTCGAGTTCGTCGCACTTGTTCAGGAAGGTCACGCGGAACGCGAAGCCGATATCGTTGAAGATGTCGGCATTCTCGGCCCAGGTGATCACCGTACGCGGGCTCATCACCGTCGACAGATCGCCATTGGCGAAGGCGTTACGCGTGAGATCCGCGAGGCGCACCATCTTGTTGACGATGTCGCGGCCCTCGGGGTTCTGATAGTGCTTGGCCTTCGCCAGCACGATCTCGACTTCCTCGTCATGCGCCAGATAATTCAGCGTTGTGACGATCGACCAGCGGTCCATCTGGCCCTGGTTGATCTGCTGGGTGCCGTGATAGAGGCCCGACGTGTCACCGAGACCGATCGTGTTCGCGGTCGCGAACAGGCGGAACGCCGGATGCGGCTTGATGACCTTGTTCTGGTCGAGCAGGGTCAGGCGGCCGGACACTTCCAGCACGCGCTGGATGACGAACATCACGTCCGGACGGCCGGCGTCGTATTCGTCGAACACCAGCGCGACATTGTGCTGCAACGCCCAGGGCAGAATGCCGTCACGGAATTCGGTGACCTGCTTGCCGTCCCGGACCACGATGGAGTCCTTGCCGACGAGGTCGATACGGCTGATGTGGCTGTCGAGATTGACGCGCACGCAGGGCCAGTTAAGGCGGGCAGCGACCTGCTCGATATGGGTCGATTTGCCGGTGCCGTGGAAGCCCGTGACCATCACGCGGCGGTTGCGCGAGAAACCGGCGAGAATGGCGAGCGTGGTGGCGCGATCGAACCGGTAATCGGGATCGGTGTCCGGCACATGCGGATCGGATTCGGAGAAGGCAGGCACTTCGAGGTCGGAATCGATGCCGAACAACTTGCGCACCGACACCATCTTGTCGGGAATGCCAATCAACGCGTCGGTCTTTTCTTGCAGTTTGGTCGAGGCGGCGGTCATCAATCCTCCGTGGTCCCGGATATCCCGAAACCAGTCTAGTAATGGCTGCGGATGGGGTGCTTTGTGGAACGTATCAGAGAGCCGCGGCTGGACAAAGCCCAGCTCTTCATCAAAGTTCCCGAATGTTATCATCGAGATAGGTTCTAACGGCAATTTTTGGAAGTCTGCCCTGCGAATCAGCCGATGCTCCGGGTCGATCAATTTGCAGCGGTATTTGGGGATCGAACGGCGCGGCCGGCCATTTCAATCATATATGCTGTCAGTTGGCTGAGGCACCCCGCGCTGGATCGGAATTTCGTGACGTCCTTCATCGATTCCCTGACCCATTTTGTCGCCGCGCATGCCTGGCTGGGCTACCTCACTATTTTCCTCGCTGCCTTGCTGGAAGCCGTGCCGGTGCTCGGAACATTCATCCCAGGCACCACGGTCATTCTGGCGCTGAGCGCCCTGATTCCGGCAGGCGACCTCGATCTCGTGGCGGTGCTGGCGGCCGCCGTGGCGGGCGCCGTGCTCGGCGACGGGAGCGCATTCTGGATCGGGCATGTCCGGCAACGACAACTGCTCGACGCGTGGCCGCTTTCGAATTATCCGGGCGTGGTGGCGCAGAGCGAGGCCTTCTTCCATCGCTTCGGCACGCTGGCCGTGTTCCTCGGCCGCTTCGTTCCGCCCATCCGCGCTTTCGTGCCGGTCACGGCCGGAGCATTGGGGACCGCACCGGCGAAATTCTATGCCGTGAACATCCCCGCAGCATTGCTCTGGGCGCCGGCGCATGTGTTGCCCGGCGTGCTCGCAGTGTCGGTGCTGGACCGCTATGGCGGCATTGCCGGCCTCGAAGGCCAAGCCAAGCATTACTGGATTCAGGCCGTGATCGTGGCGGCCGTGCTGGCCAGTGCCGCCGTCTGGTGGTGGCATCGCCGCAAGCGCAACACAGCAATGGAAACGTCATAAAAAGGCGTTTCAACGTTGAAATATCTCTTTGATTTTTCAGAGTAAATGACGCCTCCTCGGCTTGACTTGCAGCCCCGATTGACTTGAAAAGCCTGCACCGGCAGTTTCGCCCGCCGTCCGTCCTTCCCATATCCAGTGAATGTCCGAACCCATGCGCAGCTATCTCGACTTTGAAAAGCCCGTTGCCGAGCTGGATTCCAAGATCGATGAATTGCGCACGCTGGCCGCCAGCGGCAGCGACATCGGTGAGGAGATCGTGCGCATCGAGGACAAGGCCGTCGCCGCGCTGCACGAGCTCTATGCGAACCTGACGCCGTGGCAGAAGACCCAGGTCGCGCGGCATCCGCAGCGCCCGCATTGCATGAATTACGTGGAAGCGCTGATCACCGAATTCACGCCGCTCGCCGGCGACCGCAAGTTCGGCGAGGATGAAGCGCTGGTGGCTGGCTTCGGCCGTTTCCGCGGCGAGAGCGTCTGCGTGCTCGGCCAGGAAAAGGGCAACACCACCGAGAGCCGCCTCAAGCATAATTTCGGCATGGCCCGCCCCGAAGGCTACCGCAAGGCGGTTCGCCTGATGGAGATGGCCGACCGTTTCAACATTCCCGTGCTGTCGCTGGTCGATACCGCCGGCGCCTATCCCGGCATCGGCGCGGAAGAGCGCGGCCAGGCTGAAGCCATCGCACGCTCCACCGATGCCTGCCTCGGCCTTGGCGTTGCCAATGTCGCTGTGATCATCGGCGAAGGCGGCTCGGGCGGCGCCATCGCCATCGCCACCGCCAACAAGGTGCTGATGCTGGAACACGCCATCTACAGCGTGATCTCGCCGGAAGCGGCATCGTCGATCCTGTGGCGCGACTCATCCAAGGCGCAGGAAGCCGCGACCAATATGAAGATCACGGCGCAGGATTTGCTGCGCTTCGGTGTGATCGATTCCATCCTGAAAGAGCCGCCGGGCGGCGCCCACCGCGACCCCGCCGCCATGATTGCCATCACCGGCGACGCCATCGCCCAGGCCTTCAACGACATGCGCGGCATGGACGCGGCGACTATTCGTCAGCAGCGCCGGCAGAAGTTTCTGGATATCGGCCGCAAGATCGGCTGAGCTGACGTTCTCTCACGCGTCCATCTGAGACCGCGCATTTCGGCGGATCACCTGCGGCGGCTGGCCATAGGCGCGCAGAAATGCGCGGCGCATGCGGTCACGATCGGCAAACCCCGTCTGCTGCGCGACGGTGTCGATGGGATGCCGGCTCTGCTCCATCATCAACCGCGCGGCCTCTAGCCGCAGATGCTCGACGGCCTTGGCGGGCGATTGGCCTGTCTCGGCGTGAAAGGCGCGGCTGAACTGCCGCGGGCTCAGGCTCGCAGCATCGGCGAGATCATTCACCGTCAGTGGCTTTTGCAGATTGTCTCGCGCAAAAGCGAGCGCCTTCTGGATACGGTCCGACTTCGGCGCCAATTCCAGCAGCGCGGAAAACTGCGACTGACCGCCGGCACGGCGGTGATACACGACCATCTTTTTCGCGATGTTGCGTGCAACGTCCTCGCCGAGATCAGCCTCGACCATCGCCAGTGCGAGATCGATGCCCGCGGTCATGCCCGCCGAGGTCCAGACCGGACCGTCATTCACGAAGATGCGGTCTTCATCGACCCTCACTTTCGGAAATTGCTTCTGCATGTCGCGCGCATAGAACCAGTGCGTGGTCGCGCGCCGTTGATCGAGAATGCCGGCTTCGGCGAGCACGAAGGCGCCGATACAGATAGACGCAACACGCCGCGCATGTTTGGGCGCCTGTCGCACGAAATCGATCAGGCCGGGCGTCGCGGATTCGACCGTCAGACCGCCGGCAATGATCAGCGTGTCATAGGCATCAGCCGCATTGAACGGTTCGGTGGTCAAACTCATGCCCAGCGAGGTGCCGACCTGACCGCCCCACTCCGACAACACATGCAGATCGTAGGTGGGCGGATCGGTCAGCATATTGGCCAGTTCAAAGACCGACATCGCCGCAAGGCTGATGGGCGAGCACCCCGGGGAAACAACAAGGCCGATGCGCTGCATGTGTTCGCTCCCCCCAGGACAAGACGTCCTAAAACGCCGTTTATATGACATTTAAGACACTTCCACGCAAGACTAGGTTTCCTGACACGGCCGCTACGGCCGAGAGCATTCAGGAGAACGACAATGACGAATTCACATCAGGGCACGGCACTGATTACGGGCGCCTCGACGGGCATTGGCGCCGTTTATGCGGACCGACTGGCCAAGCGCGGCTACGATCTCATTCTGGTGGCGCGGAACCAGGACCGCCTAGCGGCCCTCGCCAAGCGACTGACCAGCGAGACCGGACGATCGGTCCGCACGCTGGCCGCCGATCTCGGCAACAAGGCCGATCTGGCAAAGGTCGAAGCCGCGCTGCGCGACGATGCGAGCATTACGATGCTGGTCAACAATGCCGGAGTCGGCGCGGTGGCACCGTTGCTCAATGCCGATGTCGACAAAATGGAAGACATGATCACGCTGAACATCACCGCGCTGACACGGCTGACCTATGCCGCCGTGCCCGGCTTCGTCGCGCGCAACAAAGGCACGATCATCAACATCTCGTCGATCGTCGGCATTGCCGCGGAGATGCTCAATGGCGTCTACGGAGCCAGCAAGGCCTATGTGCTCAGTTTCAGCCATTCGCTGGTGCATGAACTGGCCGACAAGGGCATCCGCGTGCAGGCAGTGTTGCCGGGTGCAACGGCCACGGAGTTCTGGGACATCGCGGGCTTCCCGCACCAGAATATGGATCAGGCCATCGTGATGCGCGCCGACGACATGGTCGATGCTGCATTGGCTGGCCTCGACCAGGGTGAACGCGTCACCATTCCGGGCCTGCAGGACGGCGCGAACTGGACCCGCTTCGAAGCAGATCGCCGCGCCCTCTCGACCAAATTCGGTCATGCGACGCCAGCGCCGCGCTATCGGGTGACCGTGCCGGCATAGACGTTGTCGGCTCGGCCGGGGATTATCTGCCGAGCCCGGCAACTAAAACTCCGTCATGCCCGGGCTTGTCCCGGCCATGACAGCGTATGTGTTACAGGCAGCAAAAAGCCCGCCCTCTCGACAGAGGGCGGGCTTTTCGAGTCCAGAATTACTTCTTCGCCGGAGCCATCTTGCTGTCGGCCGGCTTCGGCGCGTCCTTGGCAGCAGGCGCGGCGGGTGCCGCCGGAGCAGGCGTTGCGGCGGCCTGATCGATACGCTCAACCTTCGCACCTTCACGCAGCTTGGTGACGTAGTCGGCCTGCGCCTTGCGCACGACATACTGTTCGATCTGCGGCTTCACCTGGTCGAATTCCGGCGCCTTGCGGTTGCGCTTTTCCTCGACCTTGATGATGTGCCAGCCGAACTGCGACTTCACGGGGTCCGAGATCTTGCCCGGCTCCAGCGCGAAGGCAACGGCGGAGAATTCCGGCACCATCTGGTCCTTGGTGAAGAAACCCAGATCGCCGCCATCGGCCGCGCCCGGATCCTTCGACTTCTTCTTGGCGAGTTCGGCGAAATCGGCGCCCTTCTTCAGCTCGTCGGCGACCGTCTTGGCCTCGGCCTCGCTCTCCACCAGGATGTGGCGGGCATGGACTTCGGCTTCGCCGGTGATCTGCTTGGCCGCGTCCTCATAGACCTTCTTCATGTTGTCGTCGGTCAGGGCTTCCTTGCCCTCGACGGCCAGGAGGTTGTCCATCAGCAGACGATTACGGGCGAAGGCCAGCTTGGACTTGAAATCCTCACGATCGGCGATCTTCTTGTCCTCGGCAGCCTTGGCGACGATCTTCATGTCGATCAGGAACGACAGCACATTGTCCTTCCGGGTCGCGGGATCCATCTGGGCGAGGCTCGGGCCGAGCTCTTCCTCGGCAATGGTGACGTCGCTCTGGCGGATTTCCTGGCCGTTGACCTTGGCGAGGACCGGATTGGCATCCTGCGCGTAAACCGGGAAACTGGTGAGAAAGGCCACCGCAACGGCGCCGGTCAGGGCAGCCAGGGTGCGGCCCGGGCGCAGGCCCGGCGTCAGGGCGAGCGATACGAAGGTCATGGAAAATCCTTATCTCGGATAAGAGCCTGTTGGGGACGGCGGACACTCTCCCAAACGTACCGTCTTGGCAACGCGAAAACTCTGTCAAAATGATGAAATCCTTGAGAGGTTCGCGCCGTTGACAACCCCCCACACGGGCCATATCTCTCCCCGACCGGGCCGGTGGCGAAGGCGCGATTTCGGCCGCGCCGTGGTCATTGAACCCCTGATTGCCCTGCTCCCACTCATCTCCCGGGGTCTTGCTTTTTTGGCACTCCCGCACCGGGGTCCAGACAGCAATCCGCCACAGACTTTGGATATGACGAGGCTGGGCGACCGCTGCACCATTCCACGGCCTTCGGGCCGCATTGCTAAAGACAGGATTTCGTGATGATCGGCGCGCTCGCCCGCAAGTTCTTCGGCTCTGCCAACGACCGCCGCGTCAAGGGATATCAATCGCGTGTTGCCGCGATCAACGCGCTGGAACCTGAGGTCGCAGCGCTATCGGACGATGCGCTCAAAGCGCGCACCGCCGAGTTCAAGGCGCAGTTAGGGGCCGGCAAGACTCTCGACGATCTCCTCGTTCCCGCTTTCGCCACCGTCCGCGAAGCCGCCAAGCGCACCCTCGGCCAGCGCCACTTCGACGTGCAGCTGATCGGCGGCATGGTGCTGCATGAGGGCGACATCGCCGAGATGAAGACCGGCGAAGGCAAGACGCTGGTCGCCACGCTCGCCGTCTATCTGAACGCGCTCGCCGGTCAGGGCGTGCATGTCGTGACCGTCAACGACTACCTCGCCAAGCGCGATAGCGGCTGGATGGGCCAGATCTACAGCTTCCTGGGCCTCACCACCGGCGTGATCGTTCACGGCCTCGACGATGCCGAGCGCCAGGCGGCCTATGCCTGCGACATCACCTACGGCACCAACAACGAATACGGCTTCGACTATCTGCGTGACAACATGAAGTACCGGCTGGAGGATATGGTCCAGCGCAAGCACTTCTATGCCATCGTCGACGAAGTCGACTCGATCCTGATCGACGAAGCGCGTACGCCGCTGATCATCTCCGGCCCGCTCGACGACCGCTCGGAATTCTACAACACCATCGACACCTTCCTGCCCAAGCTCGAAAAGGTCATCGACTTCGAAGTCGACGAGAAGCAGCGCACCGTGACGCTGACCGAAGCCGGCATGGAGAAGATCGAAACCTTGCTGCGCGATGCCGGCCAGCTCAAGGGCGAGACGCTGTATGACGTCGAGAACGTCTCCGTCGTGCATCACATCAATCAGGCGCTGCGCGCCCACTCGCTGTTCAACCGCGACAAGGACTACATCGTCCGCGACGACGAAGTGATCATCATCGACGAGTTCACCGGCCGCATGATGCAAGGTCGCCGTTATTCGGAAGGCCTGCACCAGGCGCTGGAAGCCAAGGAACATGTGACGGTCCAGCCGGAAAACCAGACGCTGGCCTCGATCACGTTCCAGAACTACTTCCGCATGTACAAGAAACTGGCCGGCATGACCGGTACGGCTCTGACCGAAGCGGATGAGCTGTTCGACATCTACAAGCTCGAAGTCGTCGAAGTGCCCACCAATGTTGGCATCGGCCGCATGGACGAGGACGACGAGGTCTATCGCACCCAAGACGAGAAGCACGCCGCCATCCTCGCCGAAATCGAGCGCGCCAATGCGCGGATGCAGCCGGTACTGGTCGGCACCGCGTCGATCGAAAAATCGGAAGTGCTTGGCGAGTATCTGCTCAAGAACGGCTACAAGCTGATCGACTTCACCAAGCCGAAGGCGATGGACAAGCTCTATGCGGCCGCGCGTTCCGGCAAGCCGGCGAAACTGTTCGCGGTCCTGAATGCGCGCTTCCATGAGCAGGAAGCCTATATCGTCGCCGAAGCCGGCGTCCCCGGCGCCATCACCATCGCCACCAACATGGCCGGCCGCGGCACCGACATCAAACTCGGCGGCTCGGTCGAGATGCGCGCGCAGATCGAAACGGCCGAGATCGCCGACGAGGCCGAGAAGGCCGCCAAGATCGCCGAGATCAAGGCCGAGATCGAGCGTTTCCGCGAGATCGTGCTGAACGCCAAGGAAGTGGTCGAGATCGAGCCCGCCAAGGGCAGCAAGCCGGCCAAGACCGTCGAGAAGCCCGGCGGCCTCTACATCATGGGCTCCGAGCGCCACGAGTCACGCCGCATCGACAACCAGCTCCGCGGCCGCTCCGGCCGTCAGGGCGACCCTGGCCGGTCCAAGTTCTTCCTGTCGCTGGAAGACGACCTGATGCGCATCTTCGGTTCGGATCGTCTCGATACGATGCTGACGCGCCTCGGCCTGAAGGAAGGCGAAGCGATCATCCATCCGTGGATCAACAAGGCGCTCGAAAAGGCCCAGCAGAAGGTCGAAGCGCGCAACTTCGACATCCGCAAGAACCTGCTGAAATATGACGACGTACAGAACGACCAGCGCAAGGTGATCTTCGAGCAGCGCGTCGACCTGATGCAGAACGATAGCGTCGCCGAGACCGTCAACGACATGCGCCGCGCCTTCGTCGAGGATCTCGTCACCAAACACGTGCCGGAAAACCAGTATGCCGAGCAGTGGGACGTGGTCGGCCTGAAGGAAGAGCTCAAGCGCGTGCTCGATCTCGATCTTCCGGTCGACGAATGGGCCAAGGAAGAAGGCATCGCTGACGAGGAGCTGCTCAACCGTATCGAGCAGAAGGCCGACGAGCACATGGCCGCGAAGGTCGCCCAGTGGGGCCCCGACGTGATGCGTTACGTCGAGAAGACGATCCTGCTGCAGACGCTGGATCATCTGTGGCGCGAACATCTGGTGATGCTGGATCACCTGCGTCAGGTCATCGGCCTGCGCGGCTACGGCCAGCGCGATCCGCTGCAGGAATACAAGGCGGAAGCCTTCAACCTGTTCGAGGCGATGATTGCCAATCTGCGCGAAGCCGTCACCGCACAATTGATGCGCGTCGAAATCGTGCCGCCGGACGTGCAGCCCGAACTGCCTGTCATGGAAGCCCACAAGCTCGACTACAACACCGGCGAAGACGAAATGGCTTTCGCCAATGCGGCGCTCGCACCGATGGGCCAGCAGCAGCCCGCCGTCGCCCGCGATCCGAACAACCAGGATACCTGGGGCAAGGTCGGCCGCAACGAGGACTGTCCGTGCGGCTCCGGCAAGAAGTTCAAGCACTGCCACGGGCGGTATGCGTAAGCCGACCACCAGATAGATCGCGAAGCCATCTGAAATCCCTCCCCGTTCGGGAGGGATTTTCTTTGGGCTGTTGGTTCCACGCATTCACGCAGCCAAGCACTGCGCTGGACGACGCTGACGACGATTGGACAACGCGTCGCAGAGGACTAGCCTGTTTCATCGTGCCGACACGAGCGGCCGCAGGAATGAGGGGGCGTGCCGATGATGTCCAATTCCGAAATGCTGATCCGCCTGATCTCCGCCGCAGCGCTCGGCAGCCTGATCGGCTTCGAGCGCGAGCGGCTGTTATGGGCTGCGGGCATCCGCACGCATATGCTGGTCTGTGTCGGCTCCTGCCTGATCATGCTGGTCTCGCAATACGGCTTCTCCAACATCCTGCTCACGCAATCCAATGTCGTGCTCGATCCATCGCGCATCGCAGCGCAGGTGGTGTCCGGCATCGGCTTTCTCGGCGCGGGATCAATCCTGGCGCGCGGCGAGATCGTGAAAGGGCTCACGACAGCAGCAAGTATCTGGACGGTGGCAGCGATCGGGCTTGCGGTCGGCGGAGGATTGTATCTCGCGGCCGGCGCATCGACGGTGATCATCCTGATCATCCTCGTCGGTATCAAGCCGCTCGAGGAAGCCTATCGCTCGCGCAACCAGACCTGCATGCTGAAGGTGGAAGTCGAGAACAACGGCCTGACGCCGGAATTGCTGCGCGAGACATTGTCGCTGCGCGCCGGCCAGGTGAAGCGCTTCCTCGTGGAAAGCCGCGATCCCCAAGGCACCGACCAGCTCTCGATCCTGCTCAGCAAGGTGTCGTCACAGGATATCGCGAGCTATCCTTCGAAGCTGCAGGAGCTCGACGGCGTGCGTCAGGTGAGTATTGTCAAACGCGTCAGCGACCACGGCGCCAATCACACGTGAGCGATATGTCTGCAGGAAGAGCGACGCGCCTAGCGCATCGCCGAGAAGCGGTCCGTGAACGAATTCGCGGACACGACCGGGGCTGCACCTGACAGCGCGGCTGTGCCGGCGCCGCCGCCGGAGGCTGGCGTGGATGGTTCGGCCGACAGCGTCGGCTTGAGCGGCGGGCGCGCGGTGGCCACGAGCGGTGCGGGTGCGGCAGCCGGCTTCGCTGCAGCTACAGAAGGAGGCGTCGCAGGAGCAGCCGACGGACCGGCCTTGCTGGCGACGGCCTTCGGCTTTGCGGCCGGCGTCGGCACGGGAGCGGCTGGCGTCGTAGTTGCGGTCGCGGTCGTTTCCGAGCCGCCGATACCGACCTTCTTGGCGAGATTGCTGAAGAAGCCACCATCCGACGAGGCCGACGCGACACGCGTGGAGGGCGCGGCGACGACGGGTTCTTCCGACGCTGCGAACAGCGAGGCCGAATAGGACGTCGAGGCCGCAGCATTGGCCTTCGGCGGATTGACGTGCGGCGGGATCGTGCCCGGTGCGCGCGAATAGGCGGCGGTCTGCACGCCCGGCGGCTCCGGATCCGACAGGCCGGTGGCGCCATCGGGCAACTTGGAGGCGAAGACGCGGTTCATGCCGCCGTCGATATCGGGACGGCGCTGCGCTACCGGCGTGCCCTTGGCAACCAGTTCGGCAATCTTCGCATCATCCTGCGCCTGCTTGGCGCTGACGGCATCGGCGATCTCGGACGGAATCTGGTAGACTGGGCACTTGGCCGAGGCATTGAACACCAGCGGCTTGGTCGATCCCGCAGGCGCGGCCGGATCGAACACATACTTGTTCTCGCAGAACTCGACCTTCGGCTCCTGCCGCGTCACTTCGAAATGATCATAGCCCTGCTTGATCATCTTCCAGAACGGCATGTTCGGGTTGTTGCGATGCTTGGCCATGTTGACCGGCGTCATCTTGAACGGAAACGCCGCGAACTGGAACGAGCGCTGCCCGCCGAAGAAAGACTCACGACCCAGCGAATAGATCTCGGCGATCTGTTCGTCGGTCATGGCGAAGCAGCCGCGCGACGAACAATCGCCGTGCACCATCAGTTGCGAACCGGTGCGTCCCAGCGACTTGTCGAAGGCGTTGGGGAAACCTGTATTGAAGGAGAGATAATAGGACGAGCGCGGATTCATCTGCGCCGGCGTGATCGCATAGAAACCTTCCGGTGCCTGACGATCGCCTTCTTTGACCTTCGGACCGAGGTCGCCGGACCAGCGGCAGATCGGATAGGTCTTCAGCAGTGCAAACTGGCCGGAGCGGTTCTGCTTCCAGACTTCGAGTTCGGCTTCCTGCTTGAACACACGAACCAGCATCGGCGACTGCAGGTCCATGTCCTTTTCAGTCATCTCGGCGACGAGCTTGGGAGGAACGGGCTGGTTGGCCTTCGCGTTGCTGGCGAGCGACATGTCTTCGCCGTTGCAGCCGGCCAGCACCACGCCTGTCGCAAGTACGACCGACGTCAGCAGCGCGCGAACAAGCGAGCGATGTTTCAAAGCCAAGCTCCGCAGCCGACGGGACGTCGACACCCCAAGGAATAAAGACAAATGAGCCCTTATTCGTACGCAAATATTAGCCTTAAGGCCTCTTGCTCGCAAGGCAACTGGCCGTGAGCAGCAGGTTCCGTTCCGGCGATGGTCAACAGAGATTGAAGATCTCAGGCCGGGCGGAATTGCGGCGGTATCTGGCGGGAAGGCGAATTAAGCAGGCGGCGATGGGTTATGCTTAATAGTTTGGCAGCGCTATCGGCCGTCATGGCCGGGCTTGTCCCGGCCACCTACGTCTTTGTTCGCTCGCCGCCAAAGATGTGGATGCCCGGCACATCCAGCGAAGCTCGCTTCGCGCTGGCCGGGCACGACGAACATTAGCAATCGCGTGCGTGGCCAATCTCGGAGCGCCTCAGGAGCCCCGGACCACAGTCTTCAAGTAGTTGTAAGCCTTGATGATTTCGATCAACCGGTCCTCGGTGGAGCGGTCGCCGCCATTGGCGTCGGGGTGGTGCTGCTTCACCAGCGCTTTGTACTGCGCCTTGACGTCGTCCAGCGTCGCGCTGGGGCCGAGACCCATGACTTGCAGCGCCTTGCGCTCGGCATTGAAGATCTTGCGGGTTTCTTCCTTGATCGGCTGCTGCGGCTTGCGGGCCCGGCCGCGCCCCATACCCATGCCGTTCATCTCGTTGAACATGGCAAACGGATCGATCGCGCCGTCGAGGTCGGGCTGCCCGGCCTTGGTTTTGTCCGCAGAGCCGTTGGCGCCCATCTTCCAGGTCGGACGATGGCCGGTCAGCGCATCCTTCTGGTACTTGGCGACCGCGTCTGGGGCCATACCCTGGAAGAAGTTGTAGCCCTGATTGTATTCGCGGACATGGTTCAGGCAGAAGTGCCAGTATTCCTTGTCCTGCGCACGGCCCTTGGGCGCGCGGTGCGGACCCTTGTTCTTGCACTCGGGCCACTCGCACATAATAGCTTCTTCGCGCGCAGCGGCCTGCTGCTTCGCGCTCAGCTTGTTCGGCTTGATACGGATGCTGTCGAAGAATTTGGATGAGTCGATGGGCATGGCTGACTATGACAACGCAATGCAAAAAGCTTCAAGTCTTGACATTCCGATTACCTCATTCGGCGCCCTGCGCCGCACCAATATGGTCGCCACATCGTGATTGACCATGAGTGGGGCGAACCGCTAAGCCGGCCATCATGACCATGAAAGATAACATCACAAAGAAGCTGACAGAGGCTTTCGCGCCCCTCAGCCTCGACGTTTCAGATGAATCACATCTGCATGCCGGTCACATGGGCCACCGCCCGGAGGGTGAAACCCACTTCAGGGTCAATATTGTGTCGGAGGCCTTCGAAGGGAAGAGCCGGATCGACCGCCATCGCATGATCAACGAACTGCTGGCGGCGGAACTCGCGGGAACGGTACATGCGCTGGCGCTGAAACCGCAGACGCCGAAGGAAGCGGGCTAGGTTTCGTCGCGGCACCCTACACCGTCATTCCGGGGCGCGAGCGCCACTCGGCGATCGCGAACCCGGAATCTCAGCATGGGAGTCTCCAACAGCGCCAAGCCATGTCCAGCTTCCGGGTTCGCGCGCACGAAGACGCGCCCCCGCCCCGGAATGACGAGTGTGGGCTGGTCCTACTTCTTCAGCGACGCGATCGCCTCGAGGACGTTCGGCTTCAGCCCGGCGCCGCCCGCATCCAGATGTTCGAAGATCTTCTTCCGCATGCGCGGATCCCAGAACTTCTTGATGTGCTCGGCAATGCCGGCCACGGCATGATCGTGACCCTGGCTGTTGAAGAAGTCGCCGATCTGGTTGGCCATGTAGATCAGCCGGTCAGGCGACGTCGATGTGTGGGTGTCCATGCTCTTGCCCTGATGCATCCGCGGTGGCGCCGTGCTGACGCACGCGGTGCTGATGTGTGAAAACTTCGAACCCGTCGCTGCGCGCGATCGCCGCCAACGTAATGCCTGCGGCTTCCGCCATGCGGATGGCCAGTGCGGTGGGCGCCGAGACCGACACCATGAGCGGCGCGCCGATAGCAGCCGTCTTTTGCACCATCTCGACGGAGACGCGGCTGGTGAGCAGCACCATGCCCTGCCCTGCATCGACCTTGGCCTGCGCCAGCGCGCCGGCCAGCTTGTCGAGCGCATTGTGACGGCCGACATCCTCACGCAACGCGACGATGCCGTCGGCCGGCGTCCAGAACGCCGCGGCGTGCACGGCGCGGGTCTGGATGTTGACCTTCTGCAGCGGCGACAGCGTCTCCATCGCCGCCATGATCTGGTCGAAGGAGAACACGCCGCCGGGCGCGACGATGGCCGCCGGCTTAACGGCTTCCGAGATCGAGTCGATGCCGCACAGACCGCAGCCCGTCGGCCCTGCAATCTGCCGGCGCCGCGCGCTGATGCTCTCGGCCTTCTCGCCTGCGAGCCACATGCGCAGCTCAACGCCATCGTCGAATTCAACGGCCTCGAAACTCTCGATCTCGTTGATCGAGGTGACCACGCCTTCGCTCAGGCTGAAGCCATAGGCGAAGTCGCGATAGTCCTGCGGCGTCCCCATCATGACGGCATAGGTGCCACCATTATAGGTGATCGCCAGCGCGGTCTCTTCCGGCACCGCGCGCAACCCCTCGCTAACGCCGGACTGGCGCCAGATCTTGCGGGGGACTGAGCGAACCGGCTCGTGCATCTCTGGTCTCCAGACCTACTCCGCGGCTTCCACGACGGGCATGGCGATCCGGCGCGACTGGCGGGCCTGCTCGTCATATTCCTTCTGCCACTCGGACGGACCGTTCGAGGGCGAGATCTGCACCGCGGTCACCTTGTATTCCGGGCAGTTGGTGGCCCAGTCCGAGAACTCGGTGGTGATGACGTTGGCCTGCGTGGTCGGGTGATGGAAGGTCGTATAGACCACGCCCGGCGCCATACGCTCGGTTAGCAGCGCACGCAACGTCGTCTCGCCGGCGCGGCTCTGCAGCTTCACCCAGTCGCCGTCGCGGATGCCACGCAGTTCGGCGTCATGCGGATGCAGCTCCAGACGATCCTCTTCATGCCAGACCACATTCTCGGTGCGCCGTGTCTGCGCGCCGACATTGTACTGGCTGAGAATACGGCCGGTGGTGAGCAGCAGCGGGAAGCGCGGCCCGGTACGCTCGTCGGTGGCGATGTATTCGGTGAGCATGAACTTGCCCTTGCCGCGCACGAAGCCGTCCATATGCATAATCGGCGTGCCCAGAGGCTGCTTCTCGTTACACGGCCACTGCACCGAACCAACCTCCTCCAGCTTCGCATAGGAGACGCCGGCGAAAGTCGGCGTCAGCGCCGCGATTTCGTCCATGATCTCCGAGGGGTGATTGTAGGACATCTCATAGCCGAGTGCCTTGGCGAATCCCAAGGTCACTTCCCAATCCTCAAGACCATTCTTCGGCGACATCACCTTGCGGACGCGCTGAATGCGACGTTCGGCATTGGTGAAAGTGCCGTTCTTCTCCAGGAAGGTGGAGCCCGGGAAGAACACATGGGCGTAGTTGGCGGTCTCGTTCAGGAACAGGTCGTGGACGATGACGCATTCCATCGCCGACAGCGCCGCGACCACATGCTTGGTGTTGGGATCGGACTGCAGGATGTCTTCGCCCTGCACGTAGAGGCCCATGAAAGTGCCTTCGGTGGCGGCATCGAACATGTTGGGGATGCGCAGGCCCGGCTCACTGTTGAGCTTGACGTTCCACATCGCTTCGAACTGCTCGCGCACCGCATCGCCAGAGATGTGGCGATAGCCCGGCAGCTCGTGCGGGAACGAGCCCATGTCGCAGGAGCCCTGCACGTTGTTCTGGCCGCGCAGCGGATTCACGCCGACGCCGGGACGGCCGATATTGCCGGTCGCCATCGCGAGGTTCGCGATCGCGATTACGGTGGTCGAACCCTGGCTGTGCTCGGTGACACCGAGACCGTAATAGATCGCACCGTTGCCACCGGTGGCGAACAAACGGGCGGCGGCGCGCAGCTCCTTCGGATCGACGCCGGTCATGATGGCGGTGGCTTCGGGGCTGTGGTTCGGCTGCGCGACAAAGGCCGCCCAGTCTTCGAACTCGCTCCAGTCACAGCGCTCGCGGATGAATGTCTCGTCGGCGAGGCCTTCGGTGACGATGACATGAGCCAGCGCGGTGAGCACGGCGACATTGGTGCCGGGCATCAGGGGCAGATGGTGCTGTGCCTCGATATGGGCCGAGCGCACGATATCGGTTTGGCGCGGATCGACCACGATCAGCTTGGCGCCGGCGCGCAAACGCTTCTTCAGGCGCGATGCAAACACCGGATGGCCATCGGTCGGGTTCGCACCAATGATCATCACGACATCGGTGTCTTCCACCGAGTCGAAATCCTGCGTGCCGGCCGAGGTGCCGAAGGTCGAGGACAGGCCGTAGCCGGTCGGCGAATGGCAGACGCGCGCGCAGGTATCAACGTTGTTGTTGCCGAAGCCGGCGCGGATCAGCTTCTGCACCACGAATACTTCTTCATTGGTGCAGCGCGACGAGGTGATGCCGCCGATGGAGTCTTTGCCGTGTTTGGCCTGGATGCCCTTGAACTTCTTGGCCGCGAAATTGAAGGCCTCATCCCATGACACTTCCTGCCATGGATCGGTGATCTTCTCGCGAATCATCGGATTGAGGATGCGCTCCTTGTGGTTCGCATAACCCCAGGCGAAACGGCCCTTGACGCAGGAATGGCCGCGATTGGCCTTGCCGTCCTTGTACGGCACCATGCGCACCAGTTCCTCGCCGCGCATTTCCGCCTTGAAGGTACAGCCGACGCCACAATAGGCGCAGGTGGTCACAGCCGAGTGCTCAGGCTGACCGATCTCGATCACGGCCTTCTCGGTCAGCGTCGCGGTCGGGCAGGCCTGTACGCAGGCGCCGCAGGACACGCATTCCGAACCCAGGAAGCTCTCGCTCATGCCCGGCGAGACCCGGCTCTCGAAACCGCGGCCGGAGATCGTCAGCGCGAAAGTGCCCTGAACTTCTTCACAGGCGCGAACGCAGCGCGAGCAGACGATGCACTTGGAGGGATCGTATGTGAAGTACGGATTCGACTCGTCCTTCGCCATCCAGTGATCGTTTTCGCAGGCTTCCGGCGAATTGTGATCGTGCTTCGGGCCAGACTTGGCGAACACATGGTTCTCGCCGTCATAGCCGTAGCGCACGTCGCGAAGGCCGACGGCACCAGCCATGTCCTGCAATTCGCAATCACCATTGGCGGCGCAGGTGAGACAGTCGAGCGGATGGTCGGAGATATAGAGCTCCATCACGCCCTTGCGCAGCGCCGCGAGCCGCGCATTCTGGGTATGAACCACGAGGCCTTCCATGGCCGGCGTGGTGCAGGAGGCAGGCGTGCCCGCGCGGCCTTCGATCTCGACGAGACAGAGACGACAGGAGCCGAAGGCATCCACCATGTCGGTGGCGCAGAGTTTCGGAATCTGCGTGCCCATCTCCATGGCGGCGCGCATGATGGAGGTGCCCTCGGGCACCGAGACGCTCTGCCCGTCGATGGTCAGCGTGACCATCTTTTCGGACTTCGAACGCGGCGTACCAAAATCGATTTCGTGAACGAGCGACATGTGTTGCTCCTTTACTCTGCGGCCTGAAGGCGTGATGGCGCCGGGCCGAAATCTCCGGGGAAATGTTTCAGCGCACTCATCACCGGATACGGCGTGAAGCCGCCCAGCGCACAGAGCGAACCGAACTTCATGGTGTTGCTGAGGTCCTGCAGCACGGCGATGTTCTCGGCGACGCGTTCACCACGGCGGATCTTGTCGATGGTCTCGACGCCGCGGGTGGAGCCGATGCGGCATGGCGTGCACTTGCCGCAGGATTCGATGGCGCAGAATTCCATCGCAAAGCGCGCCTGCTTCGACATATCGACGGTGTCGTCGAACACCACGATGCCGCCGTGGCCGATCAGGCCGTCACGCTTGGCGAAAGCCTCGTAGTCGAACGGCGTGTCGAACAATTCGCGCGGGAAGTAGGCACCGAGCGGACCGCCGACCTGCACCGCGCGGACCGGCTTACCGGTGAAGGTGCCGCCGCCGATATCATCAATCAGCTCACCCAGCGTGATGCCGAAAGCGACTTCGAAGAGGCCGCCGAACTTGATGTTACCCGCGAGCTGGATCGGCATCGTGCCACGCGAGCGGCCCATGCCGTAATCCGCATAGGCCTTGGCGCCGTTGTCGAGGATGAACGGTATCGCCGCAAACGAGAGGACGTTGTTGATGACCGTCGGCTTGCCGAACAGGCCTTTATGCGCCGGCAGCGGCGGCTTGGCGCGGACGATGCCGCGACGGCCTTCGAGACTCTCCAGCAGTGAGGTCTCCTCGCCGCAGACATAGGCGCCGGCGCCGACGCGGACTTCGAGATCGAACGCGTGCGCCGAGCCGCGAATCTTGTCGCCGAGATAACCGGCGCGCTTCGCGGCAGCGATACCCTCATTCATCGCCTCGACGGCATGCGGATATTCCGAACGGATATAGATGTAGCCCTTGGTGGCGCCCACCGCGATGCCGGCAATGGTCATGCCTTCGATCACCACGAAGGGATCGCCTTCCATGATCATGCGGTCGGCGAAGGTGCCGCTGTCGCCCTCGTCCGCATTGCAGACGATGAATTTACGATCGGCTTTGGTATCGGCAACAGTCTTCCACTTGATACCGGTCGGGAAGCCAGCGCCACCGCGGCCACGCAGGCCGGATGTGGTGACGTCGGCAATGATGCCGGCGCTATCCAGCGTCAGCGCGCGCGTGAGGCCCCTGTAGCCATCATGCGCGATGTAATCCTCGACCGACCGGGGATCGACGACGCCGCAGCGCACAAAGGTCAGACGCGTCTGCTTCTTGAGCCACGGAATCTCCTCCGCGACACCAAGACGCAGCGCGTGAGAACCGTTTGTGACCATCGCATCGAGCACCGACGCAACGTCTTTCTCTTCGACCGGCCCGAAGGCGACACGGCCTTCCGGCGTCGCGACTTCGATCATCGGCTCCAGCCACAGCAATCCGCGCGAACCGGGGCGAATGATCTCGATTGCAAGCTTGCGCTTTTGAGCCTCCGCTTCGAAGGCACTGACGAGTTCATCGGCGCCGACGGAAACGGCGGCCGCATCGCGCGGAATGTAGATATTCAGAGTTTTATCAGACGATGTCATCGCTGTGCCTCCGCGACCAGCGCATCGATGCGCTTCTCATCGAGGCGGCCAACCAGACGGCCATCGAGCATCGCCGATGGCGCCGTGGCGCAGAGCCCGAGGCAATAGATCGGCTCCAACGTAACACGCTGATCCGCCGTCGTGTTTCCAAACTTTACACCCAATTTCGCTTCCGCGCGCGCCGCAAGTGCATCGCCGCCAGCCGCTTGGCAAGCCTCAGCGCGGCAGATCTTCAGCACATGCTTGCCGGCCGGCTCGTGGCGGAAGTCATGGTAGAAGGTGAACACGCCATGGACCTCGGCGCGCGACAGGTTACGCGCCAGCGCGATCATCGGGATTGCCGGCTCCGGCACATAGCCGAAGGCTTCCTGCATCGCATGCAGAATCACGATCACGCCGCCTTCCACATGGGACAGGCTCTCGATGATCTCGGTGCCTCGGTCGGCACTCCAAGGCTCATAAGCATTCGGCTCGTAGGCTGCGTTCATCCCGGTACTCAATTGGTCTTATGACTGGAGAACCAATCAAAATTGGAATCGATCCAAAGATCAATAAAGCTGTCTCATGCTGCGATACGGAAACGGTATCGACACCCGGCGAAATCGATGAATTTGAAATGGTTAGCTTGGTTGCAGCGCAGCAATTGCAGCACCCGAAACGGGGGTCTTACGCTTCCAGCGACGGCGCAACCTCCCGGGCGATCTGCACCAGAGTCGCCACCAGCGGGGTCATGGGATCGCGCTGGGGCACCACGAGACCGACGCCATAATTCACCACGGGATCGACGATCGGGATCATACGGACCGAGTCATTGGCGGTCAGACCCAGCGTCTCCGCCAACTTGGCCGGCATCACGCTGGCCCAGCGGCCGGTCTTCACATGGGTATAGAGCACGATAATCGAATTCGACGTCAGCATCGGCATCGCCTCGGCGCCGACCGACTTCAGGGCACGATCGATGATGCGCCGGTTCTGCATGTCGGGGGTCAGCAGGCATAGCGGCACCTGGCCGACTTCGGACCAGGTGACACTCTTGCGATCGCCGAACATGCTGTCCGGCGAGGTCAACAGCCGGTAGCTTTCTTTATAAAGCGGGATCGAACGCACTTTGCCGAGCGGTTCGTTCTCGATGTAGGTCAGGCCCGCATCGACTTCGAGATTTTCAAGCAGACCGAGCACGGCCGTGGAGGTGCAGGACACGATGCGAAACCGCACATCGGGATGCCGCGCACGAAACGGCGTCGTCAGTGAGGCGACCATGCCGAGCACCGTAGGAATTGCGGCGATGCGGATCTCGCCGGATAGACTGTCCTTGAGGCCGTTGATTTCCTGCTTCATCGCGCGAGCATCGCCGACGATGCGGCGTGCCCAATCGAGTGCGCGTTCGCCTTCCGGCGTAAACCCCTGGAAGCGCGAGCCGCGCTGCACCAGCATCACGCCGAGCATGTCCTCGAGCTGCTTGAGGCTGGTGGACATGGTGGGCTGCGTCACGCCGCAAGCTTCCGCGGCGCGGCCGAAATGCCGTTCCTTCGCCAGCGACAACAGCAGTTCAAGTTTTTCTATCAAGGGACGCCCCGCTCCGACCACATCATTTTTGCCGAGGTGCGGCGCGACGATCGCGTGTGTGGCCTTCGGTGCCCGCCCTCGGGGCAAAGCATATGGTGCGAAGCCGCTTTGCCGCAACCATCGCAGCAGGACGAGCAGAGATCAGCCCCGGCCAAGCTTCCCGCTTCAAGATAGAATCTGGTTGGGGTGTTTGGGGCGGTCTGCTTCGTCGCGGGGTCCAAGGCCCCGGCGACGACAGCAAACGGCAAGTACGATCAGCAAGAAGGCTGATCCGAGATCAACCCAGGCGGCTGATCTGCTCTTCGGTCACGACACGCTCGATGTTCTCGGACTTGCTTTTGATCCGGTAACGCGGGCGACCATCGGCTTCGATCGGAAGGCGAGAGGTGATGGTGTAGATGCTGCGTTCCTTGATGGTGGAACGGCCCTGCGGCCCCTGCAGCTGGTGGTGAACGTCCTCATTAATTGCGTAGTTATGCGCCATTATTCATACTCTCCACGATGAGCGGCTTTTAGCCACAACTTGCTCAAAAAGCAAGAAATCTCTAGCAATTTCGGTCAGATAGCTCGTCAGTCCTGATATGCAACGATGGACAACAGGTCATAATTTGGATGCCTATGCGACAGATTCCATCTCATGCTGCTGATCTGGTCAGCAGCAATTCTGCCGTTTTCAGAGGGGGTTGGACTGATTCAAGGGCGTGCCGGCATGACACAGTTCCCGCGCCCTTTCCGCGTTAGCAATAATCCTGGAATACCAGCGGGCCACTCGAAACTGGCCCCAAAAAAGCCGAAAAACCACCGGCAGGGCATTGCCGGTGGTTTCGGAGATTTACAGCAGAGTGCGCGAGTCTCCTCGAAGACTTAGGGCCGTCAAAAATTTGCCGGCTGCGCACGAAAATATTACATGAGCCAGAATGTTGAGCGCAATACCTGATTTGCTCAATCAAATATATTATTGGCCGCTATCGTTAGCGGGAAACATGATGTGGGCTGGCGCCAGCCCTGCCCGGGCCCGTTCGGCCATTTTGCGAAATGCGGTTTCGATATCACGCGCCAGACGCCGGGTGTCGAAGGCCGGCATGTTCAGACGATTGGCCGATAATTTCTCCCGGATCGACGACAACCGCTCGGGATTTTCCGCCAGCTCGATCGCCATGCACTCATAGTCGTCTCGCTTCGCCGTAATCAGCTCCGGCACACCCAGATTCTGCAGAAGACTCGCGGCGACGCGCCCTGCAAAGGTTTCTCCACGACAGGTCAGCAACGGCAATCCAGCCCATAATGCGTCGCTCGCTGTGGTATGCGCGTTGTACGGCAACGTATCGAGAAATAGATCCGCACAACGATGCCGCGCCAAGTGCTCGGCCGGCAGCATGCGCGCGGCAAACACCAGACGCGCGGGGTCGATGCCCCGCAATTCCGCTTCGCGGCGCAGATTCGCCACAGCCGCAGCGCTGTCCTCCAACAGCCAGAGAACGCTGCCGTCAACGGCTGACAGAATCCGCATCCAGCTGTCGAAGACATCGGGCGTAATCTTGTAGGCGTTGTTGAAGCAACAGAACACGAAGCCCTGCGCAGGCAAGCCGACCTCCGCGCGCGCGAATGCACGCGTCGATATCTCCCGGCGATCGTCATTGGCCTGATAGCAATTCGGCAGCCAGGCGACTTTCTCATTGTAGAATTGCCGGTGCTCGGGCGGCAGGACATGTTGATCGGCGAGGATGTAATCCATGAAACCCGCGCCGAGCGTGCCGGGAAAGCCGAGATAATTGACCTGTACCGGCGCGGCCCTGCGCGCGAATACGCCGGTACGCTGCTCGCCGAAATAGCCGTTGAGATTGACGAGGATGTCGATGCGATGCGCACGAAGGGCGTCCACCGCCTGCGGATCGCTCAGTGTGGAGATATCGACGATCCCATCCACGGCGCCAGCGATGCGTCGCCTGATGTCGCTGCCGTCGTCATACCCGTTGTCGATGGCGAAAATCTCGAATGCGCTTTTGTCGTGCTGCTCCAGCACACCGACCAGCAGCAGCGACGTCGCCTGCTGTCGAAATTCACCGGACAGATAGCCGACGCGAATTTTTGCATTCGGCCCGGTCGGGGAAGCGCGCAGCGGTGGAGCTTGCATGGGAAAACGCGAGGCGTTGGTCAGTTCGGCGCAGCGCTGCAGGCTGCGTTCCGATGTGGCCACGCCTTGCCAGCCAAACGGCTCGGCGGCCAGTTTGCCCGCGGCAAGATCGGCCTCGATCTCGGCAATCAGCGCGTCGGTCCCCTGCCAGTCGCAGGCCAGCATCTTCTGATGCAGCAGATTGCCCTTGAGCAGTGGCAGGTCCGGATTGAGTTGGCGCGCCCGGCCATAGGCCTCCACCGCTTCAGCCGGCATCCGCATCTGGCCAAAGATGTAACCGCGGCCAAACCACGCTTCTGCCAGATCGGGCTGCAAGGCGAGAGCCGACTCGCAAGCCGCGAGGGCCTCGTCGTAGCGCTTCAACTCGGCCAGCGACTTGCTCTTGTTGAAGAATGCTGCGGCATAGCGCGGGTGGAGCACCAACGCGCGATCGAAATCAGCCAGTGCGGCGGGGTAGTCGCGCAGATCGTTCAGAACCGTGCCACGGTTATTCAGCGTTTCGGCATTGCCGGGATTGAGCGCCAGCGCTTCGGTAAAACGAAGTAGCGCCTCATCCGGCCGGTTCAGCGCCTTCAGCACCAGACCGTAATTGTAGAACGTAGCATCCGATGTCGCATTGATGCGCAGGGCCGCTTTCAGATGCGGTTCGGCTTCCGCATGGCGCTTCAGCGCGACCAGCACGATGGCGAGAATATTCAGCGCCGGGAAATGCTTCGGATCCTTGCGCAAGAACTTGCTGAACCCGCGCTCGGCCTCCTGGAGGCGGCCCTGCTGGAAGGCGGCGAATGCGCTTTGAAACAGTTCAGCTGGGGACGCCATGGCTCTTCGAACTTCGGGCTTTACGGCTTGCATGGCCGAGGGCCACGTCACCCGGTATAGACGCCCACCTCTGCGGCGTCGAGAACGCCCGCTCGAGCCGATGAAGTCCGGCGCTGCTCCATAAAACCAAAAACCCCCGACAGTTTCCTGCCGGGGGTCTTTGTTTCAAAGACTGGTCGTTGTGAGACGATCAGAATTAGAAGGAGCGCAGGATCTGCACCGAACCGTTGTAGAGGTTCTGGTCGGCCGTGTTGAGAACGGTACCGGCCGGCTTGCCTGACATGCCGGTGCTGAGGGTCGTGTAGGTGCCGTTCAGGTTCTGATCGAGGCGGCTGTAGGTGAACTGAGCCGACAGGGTCAGGTTCTGAACCGGGGTCCAAGCGGTACGAGTGCCGATCTGGGCGAGACCCAGGTCGAAGTTACCCGTGCCGGCGAACACACCCGCACGAGCGGCAGCAGCCGACGACGAGTTGAAGCCCGGGCCACCGGTGCTGACACCAGTGAAGGCGGCCATCATCAGGTCGTTGCCGGAGCCATACGAGATGTGGCTGTAGTTGCCGAACAGCGACGTGCGCCAAGCCGGGTTCCAGTAGTGCTCGTAGAAAGCGCTAACTTCCCAAGCGGAGCTCTGGATGATCTGGCCGTTGGTGGCGTAAACGCCGTCCAGAACATAGCCGAAGCCGAGGCTGTTACCATCAACCTTCGCGTAGCGGCCGCCACCCGAGGTATCGGTCGTGCCACCGAAGACGTACTTGGCTGCGCCCTTGCCGTACGATGCTTCGATCTTCAAGCTGTCGCCTGCGCCGGTGGGCAGGTTCTTGAATTCGACCGCACCGCTCACAGCGAAGCCGTACTTGTCATCGGCGTGACCGGTAGCTTCGGTCGTGCCGTAGAAGCCCGGAGTCGCAGCGTGCATTGCAGCAGCGAAGTGCAGGGTGCCCCAAGCCTGATCGAGGCGGATGTTGCCGACGATGTCAGGAATGTGGTTGCCGCCGTAGGCGTTGCCCAGGAAGGTGTTCGACGTCGTGCCGTAGAACGCACCGGTGAACGAGGGAGCGCCCGGACCGACGATGAAGCCGTTGGTATTCCAGAGGCCTGCGTTGCGGTAGGCCGATGCGTTTTCGATCGAGATCGTGCCCGACACGCCGTTACCGAACGAAGCGGTGTAGGCCAGCTGCGGGATACCGGTCGCGTTGTTCGAACCAGCGTTGAAGCCCGACGAGATGTACGGCTTGGCGAGCGCCCACTGCGGATCGAACTGCGAGACGGCCTTACCGAAGGTGAAGCCGGCGAACTGGATGAAGGCGTAGTCGACTTCGGTATAACCACCAGCGATCGATTCACGATCCTGGAGGAAGTCGAACTGGATGTTCGCGTAGGTACGAACCACGCCGTATTCGGTCGCGGTGCGGGTGTCCGTCGTCAAGTTGACGCGTTCACGGGTCGAGAAATAGTTCTTGGTCCAGAGATTGTTGCCGCCGGCACCACCCTGCCAGAACGGAACGTCGTAGGTGCTGCCGTTGAACGCAACGTCCAAACGGATCGCGCCGCCGATCTTGATGCAGGTGTCGGTGCCCGGGATGTAGTAGAAGCCTGCGCCGTAGAGCGAGCAGATCTTCACGTATTCCACTGCCTTGGCCTTCACCGGAAGATCGGCTGCCTGAGCTCCGCCGATGGCGATCAGACCCGCCGCCGAGCCGAGGATAAGGCTCTTAATCATCGTCATGTTAAACCTCCAAGTTGTCCAAAAGGGAAGGTTCCGGATCTGCCAGGCGCGTGCGCCCGAAGATTTAGTCCCCCAAGTCCCCAAACTAACCGCTCAAATACTTCGCGCTTTCGGAAACACCCGCATAACGCGAGGCACTCAAGCGAACTACTTCAACGGGACGACTGAGGGTTTCCCCATCGCCGGAACTGAGAATGCCTGCGCAATTCTTAGAAGCAAAATACTTTATGAACTCAGGTAACTTTATCGCGATGCAGTGTGGTTTCCCGGCAACACACGAAATCGTGGTTTGCACGTCACAATTCACTGATACAATTATAGAATTCTGAGAAGTGTGGGACGATGGAATGGCCGGCGGGGCAGTGGTGACTATGCGTGGGGGATCTGCGGGCTGGAACGAAAATGAGCTTTCGATTTGGGTGACCGGCCAGAATCAGGAGATCATCCGACAGTTCATCTGGGACATCGCCTCGATCAATGTCCATCTTGAGGGAATCCGCCAGTTCTGGGCCAAGGAGCTCGGCATCAGCGGACCGCAATGGATGATCCTGATGGCCGTCAGCGACCTCGATCGCGGCAACGGCGTGCCTGTCAAGGACGTCTCCGCCATGCTCCACGTCGACCCCTCCTTCGTCACCACCCAATCCAAAATGCTCGAGAAGAATGGCTTCATGCGGCGCGTTGCGTCCCGCGAGGATGCCCGCGTCGTACTGATGTCGCTGTCCGAAAAGGCCAGCAAGAAGATCTCCGCGCTATCAGCTCGTAGAGAGTCGCTCGGGGATTTCATTCTCAGCGATTTCGACGAGCAGGCCTTGAAGGAGATCGGACAGCACATGTCCCGGCTCAAGAGTCGCCTCGAAAAAGCGACACTGATGCTGGAAGTCGAGAGCTGACCATCGCCGGGTGAGTGGCGGATCAATCGACCGCGCCGTGCCCTACTTCGTTCGTGAGTCCAGACGATCGACAATCCAGTCGAAAATGAACTCGTTGCCCACTGTCGGAATATCGATCTGGGCGGGCGGGGCCACCGTTTCCGACGCGCGGAAGATCTTCAGTTCGATGTCGAGGCCGTTTTGTTTCATGACGCGGCAACATTCCGTGACGTGATCGACATCGAGCCAGTCGCGCTCGCCCATCGCAACTAGGACCGGGCATTTGATATTGGCGGCAACGCTGCTGCTGTTGAAGCCCTCGATTTCACTCGGACAGCCCAGACCTGCGCGGCCTGAAATGCGGCTGGCAATAAACGCGCGCTCGTGAAGCTCCCAGATTCCGGCATCGCAAACAGCTGCTGCAAAGCGGTCGTCGAGATTGGCGCCGCGCGTCGCAAAGGCAGCTCCCAGGCCGTCTCCGAAGATCGCAATTCGCTCCTGATCGATATCGCTGCGGTCGGCCAGGAAATCGACCCAGCCGCTGATCGCCGTTTCGACCTCATACCGACAAGGCGACCCGATCATCTCCTGGCTATAGGATTGACCGGGTAAATCGACGAGCAACAGTGAGAGACCGCGTTCCAGCGCGTAGCTGGGCACCCTGTGCAGATGCTCTTCCTTGTAGTGGCCCTGCCCGACGACGCAGAGAACGACCGGCAGCGGCCGCGTCGCGCGCGGCGCAGGAACGAAGTATCCCTGCAACACACCGTCCCGCCACGGGATCTCGACGACCTCGCCGGCAGGCGTTGCATGCTGCACGTAAAGTCGGGCACAATCCTGCATCAGGGCGATGGCGGCGCCCTGCCGCGGATCGCTGCAAGCGAGCATGACCTGAGCGGTGCGATAGTAGTTGGCCGCGCGCAGCCAGTTGCTCAGCGCCGTCGGGATGTGGCCGCTGGCCAGCGCCTCCGCGGCGCGCTCACGGTTGATATCAGCCGCGCCATACCATTCGCGATACCAGCTCTCGTCATCGCGCGGATTGATACGCTCCGCCGCCAGGAAACATTCCGAAACGGTACTTCCGCCTTCCTGCGCCGCGCGCAGCACGCGCAGGAACTGCAGCGAAAAGTCTTCATGGCCAGGCCATTGCTGCCAGCCGCGCCCCTGCGACGATGGGATGGCCCTGCCGAAATCGATAATGGTCACATCCCTGGCCCTTGACGGAGATCGCTTGAAAGATCGACGAGAAGCATGGGTCTTGCGCCCATTTGTGTACTGCCAGACACACTCTGGAGTCCGACTTTTCAGCAGTATTATCCGCGCTTTACGAGGGGGCAAGCATGATTATTATACCGCAACTGCACCAATTGAATGCTGCAGCGCCAACGAATTCTGCATCCAGGCCCGATGCCGCGTAACTCGCGCGACGGCTTGTTACTTCGGGACGACGGCCTGTGCATCGACCCAGATTTGCGCATCGCTTTCACGCACCGGATAGCGTCGCAAACCCCTGCTCGGCCAACCCGGCGACATGCTGCCGTCTGCCAGATCGAACCAGGCCAGATGACGCGGACAGTGCAGCCGGCGATCGGCGACGCGGCCAAGGCTGAGATCGGCCTGCTCATGCGGACAGGCGCGCTCGCAGGCGTAGATTGTCTCGCCATCCTGAACGATGAGAACACCGAGGCCAGCCACGTTGACGCAGACGATTGTCTGCTCGGTCAGGCGCTCGCGCGAACAGACCGCGACCCATCGGGCGGGACTGTCGTCATCCGCCAAGATAGGCCCGTCGGACATGCTCGTTCTCGATCAGCTCCGCTCCCGCACCGGACAGCACGACACGGCCGGACTCCAGCAGATAGGCATGATCGCACATCTCGAGCGCGGCGAAGGCATTCTGCTCAACTAATAAAACAGTCGTGCCGGCGTCGCGGATCGCGCGAATGATCGCAAAGGTACGCTCGACGATGTTGGGCGCGAGACCAAGCGACGGTTCATCGAACATCACCAGGCGCGGCCGGGACATCAGCGCACGGCCAATCGCCAGCATCTGCTGCTCACCGCCGGACAACGTCCCTGCCGCCTGCTTGCGGCGTTCGGCGAGGCGTGGGAATTCGCCATAGATGCGGTCGCGGTCCATAGCGACCTCGCTCGTGTCCGAGCGCAGATAGGCGCCCATGTCGAGATTTTCGGCCACCGTCATATGCGGAAACACGCGACGCCCTTCCGGGCAATGCGCGATACCCTTGGTGAGCACCCGCTGCGCGCCGATACCGGTGATGTCTTCACCGTCGAAATGAAGACTGCCGGAGCGCGACGGCACGAGGCCCGAGATCGCCCGCAACGTTGTGCTCTTGCCGGCGCCGTTGGCACCGATCAGCGCCACAAGTTGCCCGGCCTTGACCGAGAGCGAAATGCCCTTGAGGGCCGAGATCTGGCCATAGGCGCAAACCATGTCACGGATCTCAAGCATGGACTGCAACCTCCTTGACCACATCCTTCGCGCTCTGACCGAGATAGGCTTCGATCACTGTAGGATTCTTGCGGATTTCGTCGGGCGGTCCTTCGGCGATGATGCGGCCGTAATTCAGCACGACGATGCGATCCGACACGCTCATCACCATCGGCATGTCGTGCTCGACCAAGAGGATCGTGACGCCACGATCCCGGATATTGCGGATCAGCTGCACGAAAGTATGCGTCTCCGACGCGTTCATGCCGGACACAGGCTCGTCCAGCAGCAGCATCTTCGGCTGCGCGGCGAGCGCCAGTGCGACACCGACGAGGCGCTGTTCGCCGTAGGAGAGTGAACCGGCGAGGTCGTTGGCGCGCGCCTCGAGTCCGATCCAGCGCACCAACTCGGCGGCACGTGCACGCTGCGCCTTCTCCGATGCGCGGGCACGCGGCAGGCCAAGAATGGCTTCAGCGAGACCAACTTTGCCCTGACGGTGTAGACCCATCAGCACGTTGTCGTAGACGGTGTCATTGGGAAACACGCTGGTGCGCTGAAAGGTGCGGATCAGCCCGAGATCCGCGATTTCATGCGGCTTCTTGCCCTTGAGGTCCGCGCCGCAATAGTTCACCGCGCCCTTGGTCGGCGTGAGGAAGCCGGTCATGACGTTGAAGGCCGTGGTCTTGCCGGCGCCGTTCGGCCCGATCAGGCTGACGATTTCACCTTTGTTGACATGGAAATTCATGTCCGAGATCGCGACGAGGCCACCGAAATGGACCGCGACATGTTCAATGCTGAGTACTGTCTCGGCCATCACGCGTGCTCCTCGGCAGTCCGTTCGGAGACGGCGATGGACGCCCGTCTGGTTCCGCCGGCCCGGGCCAAACCGAGTTTCGCGGCAAGCGACGGCACGATGCCGCGCGGCATGACGAACAGGATGACGATCAGCACCACGCCATAGGTGATCCACTGTGCCTCCGGCGGCATGATCGGCCGCAGGAACACAGGCAGCAGACCGAAGATCACGCCACCGACGACGGGCCCGGCCAGCGAGCCCTTGCCGCCCGACACCACCATGATCACCATGGTCACCGTCGAGATGAAGGCGAAGACGTCGGGATCGATGATGCGGATGTAATGCGCGTAGAGACTGCCGGCAGCGCCGGCGATACCGGCAGAGATCACGGCGGCCAGTGTCAGCGTCTTGGTGACGTCGATGCCGACGGCGACAGCCAGCGTCTCGTTCTCCATCAGCCCGCGCATGGCGCGGCCGTAATGCGAATGAACGAGGCGTGAGATCAGAAAGTAGGAGATCGCAGCAACGGCCAATACCAGATAGTAGTTGTGAAATTTCGTCTTCAGCACGAGATAGCCAAGCCCCGGCAGACCTATGGTGATCGACGGAATATTGGTCAGCGCCAGCGGGCCCTGCGTCAGCTCGACCCAGTTCAGCGCCACCAGCCTGACAACTTCGGCGAACGAGATCGTGACGATGACGAAGTAAGCGCCGCGCACGCTGAAGGACAGGCGTCCCACCAGATAGCCGCAGAAGCCCGAAATGAGGATCGCCAGAAAGAAGCCCGCAATCGGCGGCCACGGCACGTGGACGATATGGAAATCACCGTAGATCGGCACATCGAATCCCAGCGATGTCAGCGCGCTGACATAGGCGCCGATGCCGAAGAAGGCGATATGGCCGAGGCTGAGCTGTCCAGTGAAGCCGAGCAGCAGATTGAGGCTCATGGCGCCGATGATGAAGATGCCGGTCGTAATCAGCGCGTTGAGCAGATACGGATCCGTCAGCCACATCGGTACGGAGGAGAAGAAAGCGAGACAGAGGAGCGTGACGATCTGCTTCATCCGACGCGCTCCGCCCGTGCAAACAATCCTGTCGGCTTGAAGATCAGCACCATGATGATGATCAGGAAGCCCATGGCATCGCGATAGCCCGACGACACGTAGCCGGCGCCAAGCTCTTCCGCCAAAGCGAGAATGAAACCGCCGATGACCGCGCCGGTAATGTTGCCGAGACCGCCGAGAATGACGATGGCAAAGGCTTTCACCGCGGCGAGATCGCCCATCTGCGGGAACACGACATAGACCGGACCGAGCAAGGCGCCGGCAGCGGCCGCAAGGCTCGAGCCAATGGCAAAGGTCGAGGTGTAGATCAGGCTGACATTGACCCCCATCAGCGCGGCGGTGTCGGAATCCTGGAAGGTCGCGCGCATTGCCTTGCCGAGTTTGGTGAGATTGATCAGCGAGTAAGCCAGCACGATCAGCAGCGCGGCGGCGAACAGCACGAACAGGCGAAGCCAGGACACGGACACAGGTCCGATCACCAGCGGCGCGTCGGGAAACGGATTGTCGATGGACTTGGCGACGCCGCCCCAGATCCACAGTGCACCGGACTGCATCGCGATCCAGGCGCCGATCATCACCAGCATGGTGGTATCGATATCGGCGCCGCGTAGCGGCCGCAGCAGCGTGATCTCGATGACCGCGCCCAGCAGCCAGCCCGCGACGATCGCTACCGGCAGCGCGACAAAGAAATTAAGCCCGAGCTGATGCACGACAATGAACATCATATAGGCGCCGAATGTGTAGAGGATGCCGTGGGTGAAGTTCACCACGTTCATGATGCCGAAGATCAGCGTCAACCCGATGCCGAGCAGCGCATAGGTGCCGCCGAGCACAAGCATATTGACGAGGTGTTGCAGGAGCTGGTCCACGAATGTTCCTAATCTCGGTGGAGGGCTAACCTCGCCCCGCTTGCGGGGAGAGGTCGAAGGTGAGCGAAGCGGAGCCTTCGGGTGAGGGGGCTATCCATTTGCTCCGAGCTTGCGGAGAGTCCCCCTCACCCCGACCCTCTCCCCGCAAGCAGGGAGAGGGAGCAGAGGATCACAGATCCTTCATCACGATCTTGCCGCCGGAGATTTCGACTAGATAGACATTCGGGAAGCTCTGACCGCTCTCCGAACCGGCCGGGCCCGACTTCTTGAAGATGATGTCGCCATTCAAACCTTTGACGTCGATCTTCCAGAGCGCATCCTTGATCGCGGCCGGCTCGGCCTTGCCGGCCTTCTCGATGGCTGCCGCGATGGTGCGGATGCCATCATAGCCGCGGAAGCTCTCGGTGCAGCCGGCGAAATCGAAGCCGCGCTTCTTCCACTCGTTGATGAAATAGGTGGTGGCTTCCGGGTTGGGCGTCTTTTCCGGCATCCACGGCAAGAACGTCGTCAGATGCATGGTGTCGTTCGCGGCGGCACCTGCCTGTGCGATGATCTGATCGGGATTCTGCGAACCGCCGGTGGTGATGATCCGCTTCTTCAGGCCGAGCGCTGCAGCCTGCTTGAAGATCAGCGTCAACTGGTCAACCGCAGCCGTGATGATCACCGTCTCGGAGTCGGTCGCCTTGATCTTGGCTAACTGGGCGCTCATGTCCTGCGCCGATTGGTCCATGGTCTCGACCAGACCGATGGTGATGCCTTTTTCCTTCATCATCTTGCTGAAGTCCTCGGCAGTGCCGCGGCCCCAGTCATTGTTGATCACAAGGAAGTCGACTTTCTTCAGCGCCAGCTTGTCGACGATGTTCTTGAAGGCGGCCGCTTCCACGAAAGACGGCGGCGAGATACGGAATACGTAAGGATTGCCCGAGGTGGTGATCTTGCTCGCCGACGAGGTCTCGACCACCATCGCGGTTTCGTACTCGACCAGCTTCGGCATTACCGCCAGCGTGAGGCTCGAGCCCCAGGCGCCGAGCATCACCGGCGTCTTGTCGCGGGTGATCAGCTTTTCGGCGACGGCAGCGGCTTCGGTCGGGTTGCTCTTGTTGTCCTCGATGACGAGTTCGATCTTCTTGCCGAGCAGGCCGCCCTTGGCGTTGATTTCGTCGGCGGCGATCTTGGCGCCGTTGACGACATAGGTACCCGACGCGGCGAAGGCGCCGGTCAGAGGCTCGTTGACGCCGATCTTGATGGTTTGCGCAGTGGCGGCGCTGCTCAGGAAAGCAATGGCCAGGGCGGTCGCCGAGGCGGCTTTGACGGTCCGTATCATGTGGTCCTCCAGTGTTACGCTGATGAAACTTGCGCAGTCCAAACCCCGCCGCTCGCATGTCCGCGCGAACGTCGATCTCTCACGCCGATCCTCCGCGCCTGGTGAGGCGGCGAACGACATTCGTCGCGCGCTCACGCAGGAGACCAAGGATCAGCGAAACACCATTCAGATCGGCTGCCGCTGACGGCGCCGATGTCACATCGCCCGACAGGCGGCGATCGAGATTGCCGGCAAATTCCGCAACCAGCCGGCCCGCGAGATCACGCACCAACCCGCTGCGACCGACCTGTGCCAGCATGCCGGTGAGGCTGTAGCCGATGGAAAGCTCCACACGCGTCGCCGCGCCGTCGTCATCCTGCGGCACCAGCCGGTAACGGATTTCGCCTTGCGTGGTGGAGCGGCTGCGCTGGTCGCTGCCTATGCCGAGAATGCGGCCGGAGAGATTGGCCTCGTCGCGCTCGACGCGGGCGGCGCCGTTAAAATTGGCGGAGATCGGCCCGATCTTGACGCGGATCGCGCCTTCGACCCGCTCGGGTCTGGGCGTGCCCACCAGCGTGGCGCCCGGCAGGCACGAGGCGACGGCCGCGATGTCATCGAACAGTGCAAAGACTTTTGCAGGTGCATGCGCGACAGTGAATTTCTGCTCGAGCGTGGTCGATGGCGTGAAGTCTGGAATGTCCAGCGGTGCGACGGCGGCAGCCGGTTCGGATACAGCAGGCTGCGCGGGCATCAGCTTCTGGGAGCTGACACAGGCTTTGTGCCCTGACCCTGCCGGTCCCAGCACCTTGCGCCCGCCATCCGGCTCCGGCGCGATATCGCGCGCGCGGCGCTCTGTGATGACCGACTGCACGGCGCGGACGATGCCGACATAGCCGGTGCAGCGGCAGAGATTGCCTGACATGCCGATGCGGATCTGCTTCTCGTCAGCATCCGGCAGACGCTTCACCAGATCGCGAGCGGAGACCAGCATACCCGGGGTGCAGTAACCGCATTGCAAGGCATGTTCGCGCGTGAAGGCCGCACGCAACTCCGTGGCGATCTCGTCGTCATCGAGCCCTTCGATGGTGGTGACGTCAGCGCCGTCGCAGGCCACCGCATAGGTGATGCAGGAGCGCGTCGGTACGCCATCGACCAGGATGGTGCAGGCGCCGCAGACGCCATGCTCGCAGCCGAGATGCGTCCCCGTGAGATCCAGCGTATCGCGCATCAGGTCGGCGAGACTCGTGCGCGGCTCGACGTCCCTCTTCACGGCGCGAGTGTTGACGGTGAGTTCGACCGAGTTCATGCCGCGGCCTCCGCAACAGCGCGGCGCAGAATGGTGACGTGAATATGCCGGTCGGCGGCATCGCTCATGCCGGCCTTCGACAGCAGGGTGTCGGCGACGCGCGCGTCGAAGCGCGATTTGAAATCGTTGGTGATACGCCCGCCGAACAGTTCTTCGGCATTGTCGACAATGATAGGCGCGGCCTCGACTGCGCCAATGACGACACGCGCGCGGCCCGCCTCGGGGTCGATCAGCACCGCACCGATGGCATGAGCAAACTCGCCGGTCTTGCGGCAGCTCTTCACATAACCCCAGCGCGCCGAAGGGGACATGACCGGCACACGTACGGCTTCCAGCATTTCGCCGGGCTGCAGCACACTTTCCAGTGCACCCAGCATGAAATCCTTCATCGCTACCAGGCGCGCGCCTTTGGCGCTGCGCAGCGAGAGCGTTGCGCCGAGCGCCGCGAAGGTGGAGACCCAATCGGCCGATGGATCGGCATGGCTGAGCGAACCGCCGATCGTGCCGCGATTACGCACCGCGCGATAGGCGATCGCGCTGGCCACGCGCTGCATCGCACCGCGCGTCACGTCGGGAATGCGGCCATCCTCGATATCGGCATGGGTGACGCAGGCGCCGATCACCAGCTCTTCCCCGGCGACTTCCACATGCTTCAGCTCGGCGAGGCCGGTGATATCGACGATGGTATCAGGAGCCACCAGACGCAGGTTCAGCATCGGTCCGAGCGACTGGCCTCCGGCCATGACCTTGACCACGCCGTCGCCAGCCATTGCGGCTAAGGCCGAGGCGACGTCGCGCGGGCGTTCATAGGCGAAAGGTGCCGGCTTCATGCGGCGGTCCTCTTCGCATCGCGGGCGGCCAGAATGCCTTCCAGCACGCGGCGCGGCGTGATCGGCGACTGCAGCATCTCGACGCCGAGACCGCGCAACGCATCGTTCACCGCATTGCCGATCGCCGCCGGCGGCGCGATGGCCCCGCCTTCGCCGATGCCCTTGACGCCGAACTTGGTGTAAGGCGACGGCGTTTCCATGTGATCCAGCCATGGCGCCGGCACTTCGGTCGGGCCGGGCAGCAGATAATCGGCCAGCGTCGTATTCAGCGGCTGACCGGCGCGATCAAACGGCATCTCCTCATAGAGCGCCGTGCCGATGCCCTGCGCGAGACCGCCATAGATCTGGCCGTCGACAATCATCGGATTGACCAGCACGCCGCCGTCTTCGACGATGACGTAATCGAGAATTTCCACATCGCCCAAATCAGGATCGACGGCGACGGTGACCGCATGGGCGGCATAGCTGAACGTGCCACTGTCACGCTGCGGCTTGTAGCCGGAGGTCGCTTCCAACCCGCCGGGATCGACATCGCCCGGCAGATCCTGAGGGCGGCGATACCAGGTGTGTGCGATTTCCTTCAGCGTCACGCTGCCGTTCGGCCCGCGAATTTCGCCATCGACCAGGACGACATTGGCTTCGTCGACCTGCAGCAGCTTGGCGCCGATCTTCTTGGCGCGCTCGCCGAGTTCGTGGCACGCCGTCGCCACCGCGCCGCCGGCCATCACCATGCAGCGCGAGCCCCAGGTACCGGTCGAATAGGGCGTCATCGCCGTGTCGCCATGCACGACGCGGATTTTAGCGACATCGACGCCGAGCATTTCGAACGCGACCTGCGACAACGTCGTCTCCAGACCCTGACCGTGCGAATGCACGCCAACCTTCAGTTCGAGTCCGCCATCCGGCGTCAGTCGCGCGGTGGCCTGTTCATGGCCGGGCACCATGGGAATGCCCCAGCCGGAATAGACCGAGGTGCCATGCGCAGCCTGCTCGCAATAGATCGAGAGACCGACGCCGATCAGCCGGCCGTCATCCTCACCCTTGCGCTGGCGCACACGGATGCCATCGATATCGATCTGCGCGACGGCACGGCGCAGCGCCTCGGGATAGTCGCCACTGTCGAAATGTTTCTTGGTGATATTGTCGAACGGCATCTGCTCCGGCCGCACCAGATTGCGCAGCCGGACGTCGCCGGGCTCAAGCCCTGCTTCCGCCGCGACAAGATCGAGCATCAGTTCCAGCGCGAAACACACACCGGTGCGGGCGACGCCGCGATAGGGCAGGATCGGACACTTGTTGGTGGCCACCGAATAGGTGCGGCAGCGATAGGCCGGCATCTGGTAGGGGCCGGGCAAGATGCTGACCACCTGCGCGGCTTCGAGGCAGGCCGAGAACGGGTAAGAAGAATAGGCGCCGGAATCGACCGTGGCTTCGCAGTCGATGCCGCGCAGCGTGCCGTCGCGATCGGCATAGACGGTGATCTTGTAGTGATGCTCGCGGCAGTTCGAACTCGCGACGAGATGCTCGCGACGATCCTCGATCCAGCGCACCGGGAAGCCGCGCTTCATGGTGAGCCATGACAGGCAGACTTCCTCCGGCAGCAAGATGCCCTTGTGGCCAAAACCGCCGCCGACATCCGGCGAGACGATTCTGATCTGTCCTTGATCCATCTCAAGGCAATCGGACAACCCGTTGCGCACAATGTGCGGCATCTGACTACCCGTATAGAGCGTGAGCTGATCGAGACGATGATCGAACGTGGCGATGACACCCCGACCTTCGAGCGGCGACATGCATTGCCGCGCGGTCGAGATTTCGCGTGTCACCTTGATCGGTGCGTCGAGAGCGCTGGAAATATCGAGTTCGAAGAAGCTTTCGAGAAAGACGTTGTCGCCCCAGTGTTCATGCACCAGCGGCGAGCCGGGCTCGCGAGCCTTGAGCATGTCATAGACGGCGGGCAGCTCTTCGAGATCGAGCGTGACGGAGGCCGCGATATCTTCAGCCTCGGCACGCGTCGGCGCGACGCACATGGCAACGAGCTCGCCGACCTGACGAATTTTATCGGTGGCCAGAATGGGTTGGTCGGACGGCTTGAAGCCGGCCAATCCCGTGATCGCGCGGATCGGCTTGATACCGACAAGATCGGCAGACGTGAACACCACGTCGCGATAGCGTTCCGGAATATGGATCGCCCGGATTCGCGCATGCGCTAGCGGACTGCGGACGAAAGCGACGTCCTGCAATCCCGCCAGCCTGATATCGCCGACGAATTGCCCGCGCCCGCGCATGAGGCGATCGTCCTCCTTGCGCGGTACGCGCGCGCCGACGCCCTGCTTTGAAGCAGGGGCGGCGGGCAAGATATCTCGCTCATTGCGCATCGACGAACTCCCGGCGTCTTCCGGATTGACTAGCGAACTGGCTTGCAAAGCTCAGGCCGCAACGGCCTGAGGAAGGATCGGAGCGATCGGATCGAAGCGGGTGCCCGCGCGCAGGCAGAAGGCCGGCTGCAGCAGGCCGTTCGCAATCACGTCGGTGTTCTCGTTGTCGCGCAGGATGTAACGACCGGGCTTTTCTACGAGCACCGAGACATCGGCATCCATGCCGACCTTGAGCGAGCCGATCTTGTCGGACAGGCCGATCATCTTGGCTGGGTTCGACGTTACCATCGGCACCACTTGTTCTAGCGTGAGGCCGAGCGAAATCATCGAGCTCATCGCCTGCACCAAGCTGAACTTGGCTTGCCCCTTGAACGGATGGTTCTCGTCATCCTCGTGCTCGTCCGGCGTACCGGCGGGAGCGGGCACCTCGGTGTTGTAACCATGGATGTCGGCGCCGAGCGTATTCGGCACGATGCCGGCAGCAATCGCCTTCTTGGCCAAACGATAGGAGAAGTGGCTGCCATGGCCGACATCGATCTTGAGGCCACGATCAATCGCCGCCTGGATCACCGGATGCACCTCGCCCTCGCGATTGACGAAGCCGCCGGGATGCCGCGTGAACGGGTGCGCGAGCACGTCACCTTCCTTCAGCAGCGGAATCACGCGCTCCAGAATCGTATCGACGTCCTCGCCATTATTGCCTGACTCCGGCAGACCCCAGAGCTGGCCGAAATGCACGTAAACCGGCAATTCCGCGCGCTTGCCGATTTCGGCCGCCATTTCCATCACGCGAATCCCCCAGCGCGCGAAGCCGCCGATTTCCGCATGGGCTTTGATGCCGCGAACGAGATCGCGATTGGCCACCGCCGATTTCACGGTCGCGTCGATATCGACGCCATCGGGGCTGTAGAGGTTGGGATAGAAATGTCCTTCGAGACCGCCGACAAGATAGGCCGACAGAAACGCGTAGACGCGCGATTTCGCGGGCTCGGCGATGAAGTGACGAAAGCCGGGCAGCGTCATGCAGGACGGACCGCCCTGATCGATCAGCGTGGTGACACCGGACTGCACGCCGACCATGTCGGGCTGCATGCCGAAACGACCACTGACATACTGATAGACATGCGCATGGGTATCGATCATGCCCGGCAGCACCAGCTTGCCGGTGACATCGACGACTTCCTTCGCGCTGGTCGGCAGAATGTCCGACTGCACGGCTGCGATCTTGCCGTTGCGAATGGCGACATCCTTGAGGCCGTCGATGCCGGCTGCGGGATCGATAACGCGACCACCGCGCAGCAGCAGGTCGAATGAGGCAGTAACAGACATGGCGATCTCCTTACGCTTTGGCGGACCCTCTTTAGAGGTTCACCAAAATACGAAGCATACTTCGTATTTTACAAAAGCAAAGTCCGTGCCATAAACATTGCGATGCGGTAGTTTTTCGACGCGCTCGCACCATACGAGCCGTAGCCGACACAAGGAGAGACTGCGTTGCCCCAGGCCAAGCCGCGCCGTGACAAGCCCGTCCACAAGCCCTGGCCGCTGGCCCAGCGACCGGGATTTTTGATCAGACGGCTACACCAGATCCATGTCGCGCTGTTCCAGGAAGCCTGCAGTGCCTTCGAGATGACGCCACTCCAATACAGCCTGCTGTCTGCATTGGCGGCGCGCGGAACTGCCGATCAGACCAGCTTAGCTGCTGATATTGCTCTGGATCGCACGACCACGACCGGCGCGCTGAAGCGACTCGAAGCACGCAGGCTGGTCGAGCGTCCGGTCAGCGAGGATGACCGCCGCGCCCGCGTCTGCCGGCTCACACCCACCGGTGCAGCCCTGCTCGACAAGATCGAAAACGCCGCACGCGAGGCGCACCGCGCCACGCTCGGCAACCTCACCAAGACGGAACAGACCGCGTTTATTGCCATGATGCAGCGCATTGTCGCAGCGAACAGCAGCCGCGACGGAGCCGCTGATCTATCGGATTGAAGGTCGCCGACGCGGTTCTTCCCAGATTAGAACGACTATAAATTAATCAGCCTGATCGCGGCGCAGGCAGACAATTATTCAGGACCGCAGCATCAGCCGTTCATCCGGCGGTGCGATTTCGGTGACGAGATCGCGGATCAGCGCCTTTTTCGGCAGCGGCGCGAGCGTCGTCATTCCCTCTTTGAGCCGAACCGTGCAGGCGTAATCGACCTTGCCATTGATCAGCATCATGCATTCCTTGCACGCATTCGCATTGATGCAGGAGAAGCGAAACGCCAGCGAGGGATCCATGCTGCGCCTGATGGCGCGCAAGCCATCGAGAATGGACTGGCCGTGTTCAAAGGGAATGTCGAACGTGTCCTGATGCAACGCTTCGCCGAGTGCGCCGCGCTGAATGCTGAGCGTCGCCTTCATGCGGCAGCCTTTCCGGTGGTGGGCATCACTTTGCGCAGGGTCATGTCGCCATCCGACATCGACACGATCTGGTTGACGCTCCACGCATCATCCAGACCGAGATGATCGTCGCGCTGATGGGCGCCGCGGCTTTCCGTACGCGCGAGTGCCGGCGCGGCAACAGATTGCGCGACAGCGAGCATGTTGCGCAGATCGAGCCAGTCGGCCAGTACAGGATCAAACGCGTCTGCAGATGCAAATGGCGCATCGCCGATATCGGCCTTCAATTGCGCGATGGCTGATATCGCCGCACGCAATTTCGCATCGGTGCGGAACGGACCGACATCGTCGGCCATCACGGCCTGCAGCTTCACGATGACCGCTGCGGGATTTGGCGCTTCGCGCTTGCTGGCGCTGCGCAGCAGATCGATTGTCGGCTTGGCAGCATCGGCTGACCACATCGACGCATTCTGCTTCACGCGCTCTGCAGCACTGCGGCCTGCACGCGCGCCGAACACGAAGGCTTCGGTGATCGCATTGCCCGACAGCCGGTTGGCACCATTGGCACCGCCGACCGCTTCGCCGCAGGCATAGAGGCCAGGCACGCCGGTCGCCATCATCTCGTCCACACGAATGCCGCCCATATGATAATGCGCGATCGGCGCCACCTCGACCGGGCGCTGCGCGAGATCGATGCCGTTTTCGGCGAGCCGATCCACCACCGGCCCGAACGCCTTGCGTATCTCGGCTTCAGGCACATGCTGGAAGCTCAGATAGGCGCCGCCCGCGGGGCTGCCGCGGCCGGCTTCGACTTCCTTGGTGATCGCATAGGTCGCGAGATCGCGCGTCAGTTTATAGGTGCCGTCGCTGCGCTTGTCGCGCGTCGCATAGTCCTCTTCGAATTCGCGCATCTCGGAATTGAGCAACTTGCCGCCGAGCTTGTAGCGGAACGGGTCCCACATGATCGGATCCATGCCGACGAGGCGCGGCGCGAGATGGCCGATCGGGAAGAACTGCACGAATTCCATATCGATGAGTTCGGCGCCGGCGCGGAGTGCAAGCGCATAACCGTCGCCGCCCATATTCGACGACGCGCTGTTGCGCCGATAGAGCCCGGTCAATCCACCGGTCGCAATCACCACCGCTTTCGCGGCCAGCGTCACCGCCTGCCCGGTCGGCAGATGCAGCGCCGTAGCGCCGCAGGCTTCGCCATCACGCAGCGCGATATCGACGATGGTGAGATCGCCGATGCGGCGAATGCCGCTGGCGCTGTTGAGTTGCGTACGCAGCGTCTTCGACACCGCAGGACCAGTGGAGAGAAAATCCACATAGGCGCAGCGCGGTCGATCATGTCCCGGCGCCTGCGCCTGTTTGATATGGCCGTCCTCGCGCGCCCAGCCGACCTTCCAGGCATCCATTTCGCGCAGCCGCTGCGGGCCATCTTCGCAGAGCAACGCCGCAAGACGTTCGTCGCACAGCCCGCGGCCGGCGGCGAGCGTGTCGGCGAAATGATGTTCCCAGTGATCCGGTGTCTGCTCGCCCAAAGCGGCTGCGACCGTCATCTGCGCCATGACCGTGGCGCCGCCACGCCCGATCAAGCTGCGATCGGCAAGAATGACGGACGCGCCACCCTTCGCCGCTTCCAGCGCCGCATACATGCCGGCACCACCGGCGCCGATCACGAGAACATCGGCTTCGAGATGGATGGGAACCGAAGTATTGGGAGAAGGTGATGTCATGGTCAGGCGAGTGTCTCTTCAAACAAAGGCGTTGTCAGCAACCATCGCCGTGCCAGAACCATGCCATGCGGCATCTCCCGTCGTCAGATCTCAGTGCGCAGGATCGCCCGCGCCAGTGTCTGTGCACGCGGAACGATGCTCTCGATATCCAGCCACTCCAGATCGGTATGGACATTGCCGCCGACCGGGCCAAGCCCGCACAATGTCGGCGTGCCGACGCTGGCGGTGAAACCGGAATCTGCGCAGCCGCCGGCAAATTCGCCGGTCAGCGTGGTCAGGCCGGAATCCACTGCGGCCGCCTGATAGGCTTCGAACATCGCCTTGGCGGCGGCGTCCTGCACCAGCGGCAGGAATTCGCCGTTGATGTGCAGCTTTGCCGTCGTGCCCGGCACGGTCGATGTTGCGATGATCTTTTCAATCGCGTCCATGATGGTCGCGCGATCGGCGGGGTCGATGTAACGGAAGTCGATCTCGCCTTCGGCATGCGGCGCCGTGGTGTTGACCGATTGGCCGCCCGACGCCAGGCCGACATTCAGCGTGATGCCCTTGTCCATATCGGTCAGTGCATGAATCTGCACGATCTTGTGCGCGAGCTCGCCAATGGCGCTGATGCCGACAGAGAAGTTATTGCCGGAATGCGCGGCCTTGCCGAATACCTCGAAGCGCATGAACACGCCGCCCTTGCGGCCGGTGGTGATATTGCCGGTCGGACGCCCCGGTTCCGAATTATAGACAGCACGGGCCGCACGACCCTCGCGCTCGATGATTGGCCGCGACGAGCGCGACGCGATCTCTTCATCGCCGGTGATCAGCAGCTTGATCGGGCACGGAGCGGCATCGAATTTCTTCAGCGCTGCGGCCACGAACACGTTGATGACGACGCCGGCCTTCATGTCCGCAACGCCCGGGCCATGGGCCAGGTTGCCTTTAATGGTGAAGGGACGCTTGGCAACTTCGCCCTTGGGAAACACCGTATCGCGATGGCCCATCAGCAGGATTGGCTTCTCGTTGCTGCCGGGCTTGGTGATCAGCCCATGCACGGCATCGCCATAGACATCATGGGGCTCGCGCCAGGTCTCGATGCCGTAGTCGGCAAAATGCTGCTCGAAGCGCGCGCCGACGGCATCGACACCTTCCTTGTCGAAGGAGCCGGAATCGATGTTCACGACGTCGCGCAACAGGTCGATCATCGGCTGCTTTTGCGAGGCAAGCCATTCGATAATCCGGGTTTCGGTAGTGTTTGACATGAATTGTCCTTCGGTCACTCTTGAGCGCTTGCGTTGCGCGTTCTTACTTCGCCATCGCCACGGCGGGCAGCGCTACATTCGACTTGCGCATCATCATGCGCGCGACGGCTTCGCCGATCACCACGGTTGTGAAGTGCGTGTTGGCACGGCAATCCGACGGCATGATCGACGCATCGGCAACGCGCAGACCTTTGAGGCCTTTCACGGTGCCATCCGGATTGACCACGCCACCCGCGTCCTTGAAGCCGGTCATGCGACAGGTGCCGGCGGCGTGCTGGATATCACCGGTGTCACGGCGCAGCACGGCTTCGAGCTCGCGCGTCGGCAGCGCCGCCGCCTGCGGCAGCGTCATGTCGGTATCGGTGAGGCGGATCCAGTCCGCGATGCCGGCCAGCGCCGGCTGCGTGGTGATCACGGCAAGCCGCTTCACGGCATCGACCATCCGCAGCATGTCGCGGGGGTCTGCCAGCATGTTCTCCTCGACGATCGGGTCGATCGACGCATCGGTCGATGCGAGCTTCAGCGTGCCGCGTGAGAACGCATTGAACAGGCCGGCGCCGATGGCACCGGGATTGCCGATGCCACGGTGATTGAACGCGATCAGGATCATGTCGCGCTTGCCGCCGTCAGCCAAACCCGACGAATAGGTGACGCAGCAATTGGTATGGCGGGTGTCCTTATCCTTGGGCGCTATATCGTCCTGCAGCTTGATGGTGGTGCGAAACAGCGGATGATCGAAGAAATTGCGGCCGACGGGCAGATCGCATTCCACGGCGATGCCCATGTCCTTCAGCTCGTCTGCCGGTCCGACGCCCGAGCGCAGCAGGATCGCCGGGCTGTGGATCGAGCCGCCACACAGCACGATCTCGCGCGCGCTGACTTCCTGCGTGCCCTGCCCCTCGAAGTGCACGATCACACCGGTCGCCTGACCGTCCTTGATCACAACGCGATCGACCAGCGCATGACCGCGGATTTCGAGATTGGCGCGGCCGCGCGCCGGCTCCAGATAGCCTTCATTGGTGGAGATACGCCGCAGATCGCGGCTGTTGATCGGGTAGCAGGCAGCGCCCTCGCCATCCGGCCCGTTGACGTCGTCGCACCACGCATAACCCGAGGCCAGTGCTGCATCGCGCAGACCCTTGTCGATCGGCCCCCATGTCTCGGGCGGCGCGCGATAGACCGGCAGCGGACCACCACGGCCATGGCCGGGCCTGTCGCCGAAGTCCAGATCGTCCTCGATCACCGAGAATAGCGGCATGATCTCCTTGGCTGACCAGCCGGTGCACCCCAGCGATGCCCATTCGTCGAATGCATTGGCGACACCGCGGATCGCGATCTGGCCGTTCATCATCGACGAGCCTCCGAGGCCCTTGCCGCGCCAGTAGAAGCGCTGATCCTGTCCGGCGACGCGACGCGAATGCAGCTGCGGCCACTGCCACTTTTCCTGGAATTCGCGCTGGTGAATGATCGGGATCGGGTTCGCCGTGGTGACTTCCCACGGCGCATCCGCCGCACGCCAGTCGAGCCCGGCTTCCAGCAGCAGCACGCGCGTGGCGGGATTTTCGGAGAGCCTGGCAGCCACGGCAGCGCCGGCAGATCCACCGCCGACGACGATCACATCATACATAGTGCTTCATTTCTTTCTGCTGCGGCGCCCTACGCCGATCTTGTCCGGCCGAACGCGTGCAAAATCCGTTCCCGCCATTATGCGCCCGGTGCACAGCAGACGCCAGCACGCGCGCTGCAGAGGCAACGCGCGGCAAAGGCATGGCGGTTGGAAAAATATGGCCACAAGTTGTAGCGGTGATGGATTGAACGGAAAGAGCCGCCTCAGAGGGGATCGCCAGGCTTCTTCGCCGGCGGATCCTCATCGAGAATCGCGCGCCATCCCGCACCTTCCAGATCCTCATACTGTCCGCTTTTCAGCGACCACATGAAGGCCCACAGGCCGAGCAACCCAAGCGCGAGCGCCAGCGGCACGAGGACGACGAGGGACTGCATGGTTGGACCTATTTCAGCACGAGGCGGTTCCTAGACAGGAACATGCGCTGTCCGCCGGCCTCGCCTTCAAGCACCAGATCCCACAGTCCCGGCGCAAGTTCGGCGACCTTGCCGCGATACAGCACTCCGCCAGCCCCGACGAGCTCAACCGGCCGGTCCGCGCGACGATCCGCCGGCCGCTCCAGCCGACCGGTGAAGGTCAATCCCGCGATCGGGTTGCCGTTGCGATCGCGCGCTTCGACGCGGACGGCAGCATCACCTGCAGCATCGCGCTCGACATGCGCGCTGACCTTCCAGCCGCGACTGCTCTGGCCGCGCGCGGCCTCGATCTCGTTGCCGTAAGCGAGGCTCGCTGTATAGGGACTATCCACCTCGACACCCGGCAGCGTCTCCAGCGCGAATTTCATCATGACGACATTGACACCGATGATCATGCCGAAAAACAAAATCAGGCAGATCAGGACGAACCGGCCAGTGATCGGACGAGGTGCGGCAACGGCGGCGCTCATACTGTTCTCCTTCACGGTGCAACGAAATGATCGGTCGCCGACGCCATGTCGCCATGGACGGCATCGGTGACACGCATCACGAGCGGGAGCGACTTTTCGGAATTGATTGCCGCGGGCGCCGTCACCAGTACGCGCAGCTCGGTAGTCTGGTCGCGGCCAAGCACGATCTCCGGCCGGCCCGATGACACCGCATCCATGCCCACCACATGCACCGTGGCGTTAACCGGCCCGTTGACATCGAGCGTGACCACGCGGCCGGCGCCACGCTTGTTCAAGAGGCGCACCGTATAGGCATTGCGGATCGAACCGTCGCTGAGGCGCACGGCAACCGGATTGCGATCATGCAACACGTTGATGTCGAGCAGCGAACGGTTCAGCAGCGCGTAGAGCATCACCGCACCGACAGCGACAATCATGCCGACATAGGCCACCGTACGCGGCCGGATGATGCGATAGATTTCGGACTTGCCCGCCTTACGCCTGGCAATGTTGATGTCGGTGTCATAGCCGATCAGCCGGGTCGGCCGGCCGATCTTGGCCATCACGCCGTCGCAGGCGTCGATGCACAACCCGCACTGGATACAATCCATCTGTAGTCCGTTGCGGATATCGATGCCCACCGGGCAGACATTCACGCACTGATGGCAATCGATGCAGTCGCCGGCAGGCTGGCCGAGCGCACGCAACTCCGCAGCCTTCTTTAGCGAGGTCCGTTGCTCGCCGCGATCGATCTTGTAGGTGACGTTGAGCGCCCATTCGTCGGTGAGGGCCGCCTGGATGCGCGGCCACGGGCACATATAGAGACAGACCTGCTCGCGCATCCAGCCGGCCAGTGTGTAGGTCGTTGCCGTCAGGATTGCGATCCAGATATAAGCCAGCGCCGGCGCCTGGAAGGTGACGAGTTCCTTCACCAGCGTCGGCGCATCGTTGAAATAGAGCACCCAGGCGCCGCCGGTCCACCATGCGATCAGGAGCCAGATCGAATGCTTCATCGTCAGTTCGACGACACGCTGCAGCGTGAGCCCTTCGGCCTCCTTCTTCATCCGCTCGCGGCGGTCGCCTTCGATCAGGCGTTCGACGGCGAAAAACAAGTCGGTCCAGACTGTCTGCGGACAGAGATAACCGCACCAGACGCGACCACCGATGGCATTCATCAGAAACAGCGTGAGGGCGGCAAGGATCAGCAGGCCGGTGAAGAAATAAACTTCCTGCGGCCACAGCTCGATGAAAAAGAAATAGAAGCGACTGTTCGGCAGATCGACCAGCACCGCCTGATCGGGGGCACCGGGACCGCGGTTCCAACGCACGAAGGGCAGCAGATAATAGATGCCAAGGCAGACCGCCATCAGCGCCCATTTGACGTTGCGATACCTGCCGGAGACCTTCTGCGGATAGACTTTTTTCTGCGCCGCATAGAGCGGGCCGTAGTCGAATTCCTGGGGCGTAACAGGCTTGTTCATGAAGGTCACTCTCGTCCTTGGAATGACCCTAGACTTCGCCGGTGCGATGCAATTGATGTACGTCAAAGGCACGCGCGGGATTGGCCGCGCGCGCTATGACTCATTGTCCACCCCCCAGCGAATGGACATAGATCGTCAGTGCCTTGATGGTCGCCGGATCGAGACGGCCAATCCAGGCTGGCATCACGCCGTTGCGGCCATTGGTGATGGTCTCGACGATGGTCGCCTCGTCCGAACCGTAGAGCCAGATGTTGTCGGTCAGGTTCGGCGCCCCCATGTCGGGATTGCCCTTGCCGGCGTCGCCGTGACACGAAGCGCAATTGTCAGCGAACAGTTTCTGGCCGGCATTCGCGTCGTAACCCTTGGCCGTCGGCAATCCGGACAGTGAGCGCACGTAGTTCGCAACCGTCTCGATCTCCGGCTTCTTCAACATGCCGTCGCGGCCAAAGGCCAGCATCGATCCTTCATGCGATTCCGCATGGGCGGAACGCGCGCCGAACTGGATGGTCTTCTCGATCTGCTCCAGTGTGCCGCCCCACAGCCAGTCGTCATCGTTCAGATTGGGGAAGCCCTTGGCACCGGTCGCACCAGTGCCGTGACACGGCGCGCAATTGTCACCGAACACCACACGGCCTCTGGCGCGCCCCAGTGCCAGCAGCGCCGGATCCTTCTCAATTTCCGCGAGCGGCGCAGCGCCGAGCGTCGCCATCTTGCCTCCGCGGATCTTCTCGAGATTGGCGAGATCGACGGCGACATCCGCACGCGACGAATAGCCCATGACTCCCGTCGCATAGCTCTGCACCAGCGGCCAGGACGGATACACGACCCAATAGCCGATCGCCCAAACGATGGTGAGATAGAAAGTCATCACCCACCAGCGCGGCAGCGGCGTGTTGAGTTCTTTGATGCCGTCCCAGGAGTGACCCGTGGTGGTCTTGCCAGTGGCCTTGTCGAATTCGCCTTCGTGATCGCTCATGATCTGATCAATCCTCTCGCAACGGCTGACGCGCGGCTGCGTCAAACATCGCCTTGTTGCGGGGCCACAATGCGTAGGTCAGAATTGCAATGAAGATTCCGACAAAGACCGGCGTCCAGAATGTGAGGACGAGGTTCGACGCGAAGTTCTCGACGGTCAGGATTGCGCGCATGCTTCCATCTCCTCAGCGGAGGTTTGCTTTTTCGTTATAAAGTTTGAAATCGACCAGCGTGCCCAGCATCTGCAGATAGGCGACCAGTGCATCCATCTCGGTGGGCAGACCCGGCTTGCCATCGAAGTTACGTGCCACCGATTTCGGATAGCGCTTGAGCAGCGCGTCGGTATCGCCATTGTCGGGATCGGCCTGGGTCTTCAGGTCCGCCACCGCATTGGTGATCTGATCGTCCGTATAGGGCACACCCACCGCGCGGTTGGTGCGCAGATGATCGGCGACGTTCTCGGTGCTGACAGGCGTCTCGGCCAGGAACTTGTAGGACGGCATCACCGATTGCGGCACGATGGCGCGCGGATTGCTCAGATGCGTGACGTGCCATTCATCGGAATATTTCGCGCCGACACGCGCGAGATCCGGACCGGTGCGCTTCGAGCCCCACTGAAACGGATGGTCATACATGCTCTCTGCCGCCAGCGAGTAATGCCCGTAGCGTTCGACCTCGTCACGCAGCGGCCGCACCATCTGCGAATGACAGAGATAGCAGCCCTCGCGGACATAGACGTTGCGTCCCGCCAGTTCGAGCGGCGTGTACGGCCGCATGCCCTCGACGGCTTCGATGGTGCTCTTGAGATAAAACAAAGGTGCAATCTCGACGATGCCACCGATGGCGATGACGAGAATGATACCCGCGATCAGGACGATCGAGTTCTTCTCGAAGATTTGGTGCCGGCTCCAGAACGACATGATTGATCCTCACTCAGCCGGCTGCAACGTGGCGCCAGGGCTCGACAGCGCGCCCTCTTCCGCCTCGCCGACGCGCACGGTCATCCACAAATTCCAGGCCATGATCAGCGCACCGATCAGGAACAGCCCGCCGCCCGCTGCACGGATGATGTAGAACGGGTGCATCGCTTCGACGCTTTCGATGAAGGAATATTCGAGGAAGCCCAGCGACGTGTAAGCGCGCCACATCAGCCCCTGCAGGATGCCCGACACCCACATCGCCGAGATGTAGAGAACGATGCCGAGCGTCGCGATCCAGAAGTGCCACTCGACCAGCTTCAGGCTGTAGAGCTGCTTGCGATTCCACAGCCACGGCACCAGGCAGTACAGCGCGCCAAAGGAGACGAAGCCGACCCAGCCGAGCGCGCCGGAATGCACGTGACCGATGGTCCAGTCGGTATAGTGGCTGAGCGAATTGACCACCTTGATGGACATCAGCGGACCCTCGAAGGTCGCCATGCCGTAGAACGCCACCGACACCACCAGCATACGCAGCACTGGATCGGTGCGCAGCTTGTCCCATGCGCCGGACAGTGTCATGAGGCCGTTGATCATGCCCCCCCAGGAGGGCATCCAGAGCATGATCGAGAAGGTCATGCCGAGCGTCTGCGTCCAGTCGGGCAGTGCCGAATAGTGCAGGTGATGCGGACCGGCCCAGATATAGAGGAAGATGATCGCCCAGAAGTGCACGATCGACAGCCGATAGGAATAGACCGGCCGCTCGGCGCGCTTCGGAATGAAGTAATACATGATGGCGAGGAAGCCGGCGGTGAGGAAGAAGCCTACCGCGTTGTGGCCATACCACCACTGGAACATGGCATCCTGCACGCCGGCCCAGGCGACATAGGACTTGGAGCCGAAGACCGAGACGGGCAGCGCCGGGTTATTGCCGAGATGCAGCACCGCGATGGTGATGATGAAGGCGAGATAGAACCAGTTGGCGACGAAGATATGCGGTTCCTTGCGCTTCACGAGCGTCATCAGGAACACCAGCAGATAAGTTACCCAGACGATGGTCAGCCAGAGATCGGCGTACCATTCCGGTTCGGCATACTCCTTGGATTGCGTGACGCCGAGCAAATAGCCGGTGCCGGCAATGACGATGAAGAAATTATAGCCGAGCACGACGAACCACGGCGCAAGATCGCCAGCGAGACGGGTACGGCAGGTCTTCTGCACCACGAAGAACGAGGTCGCGATCAGCACGTTGCCGCCGAAGGCAAACACCACCGCCGACGTATGCAGTGGCCGCAGCCGGCCGAACGAGGTCCAGGGCAGATTGAAATTCAGATCGGGCCATGCGAGCTGCAAGGCGATCAGCAGCCCCACCGTGAAGCCGGCGATGCCCCAGAACACCGAGGCCACAGTGGCGAATTTGATCGGCCCGAAATTGTAATTCGGCCGCCCGTCGATCTCCTGCGGCGGCAATGCGCCGCGCTCGAAATAGCGATTGAGGATGACGAACACGGAGGCCAGGCTGGCGAAGCCGGCCAGCGTCACGTGAAAGGCATAGGCTGCATCTTCCGCGTTGGCCGCTGCGATGATGGAGAGAAATACGGTGGCCGCGAGGATCACGGTCAGACCGGCCTCACCGATCGTCATCCACTTCACGCTGTCAGTCTGGTTCGTCATGATGATTCTTTCCCGAGCACACACCCATCAATCACGGCGGCGCGCTCAGTGAATTGATTGAAATCAAAGTCGGGGGAAGCTTGCTGGCTGCGCGAGGCGTCAGGCGAGAGCGGGAGCCGCGGTTTCGGTGTCCAGCAGCCGGATGCGGCCCGGCAGAATCTCGATCGTTCCGCGGCGTTCGAGCTTGGCCAGCGTCCGGCACACGGTCTCGACGGTGAGGCCGAGATGATCGGCGATATCGCGCCGGCTCATCGGCACCGGGAGCGGATCGACATCGCGGCCGAGCCGTACCAGCCGGTCACGCCAGCATGTCAGAAACACAATCAGTTTCTCTTCAGCCACGCGGCGGCCCAGCGAGAACATCTTGTCATGTGCATCGGCGATCTCGGCCGCCATCAGCGCGACGATCTCGTTCAACACATAGGGCCGGTGACTGGCGAATTGCGCGAATTTCTCACGCGGGATTTCCCAGACCACTGCAGGACCGATTGCAGCGGCGGACACTTCATGATGCCCCTGCGTTGCGATCTCTAGGATGTCGCCCGGCAGCGCAAAACTTGTGATCTGGCGACGACTATCGCATTCAGTCCTGTAGATGCCGACCACACCCTCGACCACGCTGAAGCACTTGCCGGCCGGCGCTCCCTGCGTGAACAGGACATCCTGCGAAGTGTAGGGCACCCGCTCGCCCAAGGCCATCAACTGACGCAGATCGGCGGCGCCCAGATGAGACAGGAAGCCGCCCGGCTGCGCAGCAGCATTCGCACAAGGCGCAGCGAACGACGATGCAGCCATCAGCTTTGTCATGCGCTTCCCGGGTTTCGTTGGCCTCGCGGAAGTGCGGGGCACTTTTGGATAACCGGATCCGCGCGGCACACATTGATACACATCAATCGCCTCTTACCTCTCCGCGCATCTTGCACGGGGGAGGTCGGGTCGCGCGCATCGCGCGTGATCCGGGTGAGGGGCGGCGCACTGCAGTTGCCGCCTAACAAGACCTATCGAATCGAAGAAGCGGAGATGGCAGTGGCTGAGGTGCCACGCCCCTCACCCCACCCCTCTCCCGCACAGAGCGGGGAGAGGGAGCCGGCCGCGTCTGCCGCAACTATTCAACCCTAACGCGGCCGGATGAAACTAAAACATCTCGCTTTCGATGGCCGCAACCGTCCCGGCATCGAGCAGATGCGCACCCCAACCGCGTTTCGCCAGCGCATGCGACAGCTTCGGCGACACCAGCAGCAACAGCACAGTCATCATCAGCGGCACTACGCTGAGCCAGTCGATGCGCACCGGCGTGAGCTCTTCGGTGCTGCCGGCATAGTCGCCGCGGCGACGCAGGATATCGTGGCAAATGCATAGCAGATCGCGCCTGTCGCCGCCGCGCTGCGCCCTGCCGAGCAGCACCTGCATGGCCTGATGCGTGACGACGCCCTCGCGCGTCACCGGTGCGACCTCCGGCATCTCGCCAAGCGAGATCCGCAGCAGCAGATCGACCAGATCAACGCCGGCCAGATAAGCCGCCATCGGCTCCACCAGCCGCGGATTGCAGTCGATATAGAATGGCCCGCCGTCATCGTCCGGCATGATGAAGTCGATCGACAGCGCGCCGTGCCAGGCGAGATGCCTGCCGATAGCCGCGAGATCGTCGCGCACACGGTCGCGCCGCGCGCTGCGCTTGATGGCATCGCCGCCGCCGGCGCCCTCCATGATCTGACGAGTGGCGTGAAAGCCGACCAGCTCGCCGCGGCAGAACACGCCCTGCGCCTTCTCGGTCGCGCCCGTGACGTGGGCCTGCACCAGCAGCTCGCCGGCAAAGCTGTTGCCGGCCTCAAGCTCTCTCATTGCCAGCGCGAGGTCGGCATCGTCACGCACCATCCAGACGCCGCGGCTGGCGGTGCCGATGGCGGTCTTGATAACGCAGGGGAAGCGGACAGCGTTGCGGAGCACGTCAGCGCCGGCGACGATCTGGGTCTCGGGTTGCGGCAATCCGAGCTCGCTCAGCATACGGCTGAAACCGGCCTTGCTATGCGCCGCCCGGTAGCTCGCGAAGGACGGCAAGGCCAGGCCGGCCAGCGGCCTCAGCCGCTCCTGCACTTTCGCGAACAGGAAGCCCTGTTCGTGGATCGGCAGCAGCACGCCATAGTCGCCTGTCGCCAGCAGGCCTTCGATGAACCGCAGGAAGTCCGAGGGATCGTCCCTCATTCCCGGGCAGCGGTGATATATGCGGACAAATCGCGAGAACCGCGCCAGCCCGGCAGCGGCGGGATCGCAGACATCCACCACATGGCCGGCGAGGCCGAGCACGGTGACAGCCTCCCGCGCGGAGGTGCTGGTGCCTTCCGACAGCAGTATCCGCAGCGGCTTAAAATCGGGCTGCTCGTCATCATGCTCAATCATGTCGCATTCCCGGGCCGTGGTCGCGTTTCCCGCTGCTGCCCTGCACGGGCCGCAACACCTGCATGTCGCAGTGCTGATAGACATTAACCTGCTGAGAACGTAGGCATAGCGCACCTTTTCGAGGCTGCAAAAAGCGGCCATCAGCCGCCTTGGGTGGAAACGCATATGGTCGATATTCCGGCCTCGACCTCGCATCTTGCCGCGCGTGACCACGTCCCTTCGGCTACGCGGACGCTGACGGCGATTTCCACCGCGCATTGGGTCAGCCACTTCCACATCTTCGTACTGCCAATGCTGTTCCCGTTCCTGAAGGACCGGCTCGGCGTCGGCTATATCGAACTCGGCTTCGCCCTCACCACTTTCGCTGTCGTCTCCGGCCTCACCCAGGCGCCGATCGGCTATCTCGTCGACCGCATCGGCGCGCGCAAAATCCTGATCCTAGGCGTCACGCTCGGCGGCTGCGCGCTGATCGCGCTCGGCCTGTTGCTGAGCTATCCCGCCCTGATCGTCTGCGCCGCGCTGCTCGGCCTCGCCAACAGCGTCTATCATCCGGCCGACTACGCCATCCTCGCCGCACATATGGACGAGTCGAAGATGGGCCGCGCATTCTCGATCCACACATTCGCAGGATTCGTCGGCGGCGCAGTCGCGCCTCCCCTGATGGCGGCACTGCTGGTCGGTATCGGTGGCCAGGGCGCGCTGATCGTCGCGGGCGCCATCGGCGTGGCCATCGCACTGATGCTGATCGTGGTCGGCATTCCCGATGCCGGCGCGATGGCTGATGGCGATGACGCCAAGGGCGCCGAGTCGCCCAAGGTCAGCATGATGACCCCGGCGATCCTGATGCTGACGCTGTTCTTCACACTGCTGTCGCTGTCGCAGAATGGCATCAACAGCTTCGGCATCGTCGCGCTGATGAATGGCTACGGCACATCGCTGTCATCGGCGAATATCGCCCTCACCGCTTTCCTCGCGGCCAGCGCCGTCGGCGTGCTCGCCGGCGGCTGGCTGGCCGATCGGACCAGACACCACAGCCGCGTCGCCGCCGTGTGTTTCACGATCAATGCCGCCATCATCTGTGCCATCGCAGTGTTCACGCTGCCGATGCCGGTGATCGTCGCCGCCATGACCACCGCGGGCTTCCTCGGCGGCGTACTCACGCCGTCGCGCGACATGCTGGTGCGCGAGGCCGCCCCTCCCGGCGCTGCCGGCCGCGCCTTCGGCATCGTCTCCACCGGCTTCAATTTCGGCGGCATCATCAGCCCAATCCTGTTCGGCTGGTTCATGGACCACGCATTGCCGCACTGGGTATTCGGCGCATCCGCCTGCTTCATGGCGGCGACAGTGCTGCTGGCGCTGGTGTCGGAACGCAGGCGGTAACGGGTTGTCGTCCCCGCCTGCGTGGGGACGGCGGGGAGCGGTTCTGTTATAGTCTCCGCCGCATGCTCACGGTTCGCCATCTCACCAAATCCTATCGCTCAGCCCAGGAACAGATCGCCGTTCTGCGCGGCGTCGATCTCAGCGTTGCCGCAGGCGAGAGCGTGGCGCTGACCGGCGAATCCGGCAGCGGCAAGAGCACGCTGTTACATCTGATCGCCGGCCTCGATGAAGCCGACGGCGGCGAGATCCGACTCGGCGACATCATCGTCACCGGCCTCCATGATTCCGCCCGCGCCGCCTTACGCCGCGACCGGCTCGGCCTCGTGTTCCAGCAGTTCAACCTGATCCCGTCGCTGTCGGTCGCCGACAATCTGGCGTTTCAGTCGCGCATCTCCGGCAAGCACGACGCAGCCTGGCAAAGCGAACTCACCGAACGGCTCGGCCTCAGCGCGCTGCTCAGGCGCTATCCCGAACAACTCTCCGGCGGCCAGCAACAGCGCGTCGCCATCGGCCGCGCGCTGGCCTCGAAGCCGCTGCTGCTGCTCGCGGATGAACCCACCGGCAATCTCGACGAGGATACCGCCGACGAAGTCTTGAGGCTGGCGCGCGATCTCGTCGCCCGCACCGGCTGCGGTTTCCTGATGGTGACCCATAGCGAGCGTCTCGCCGCCACGCTGGATCGTCACGTCCATCTCCATGCAGGATTGATCGCGTGAGACGCGCGCTCTGGATCCTTGCGGTACTGCTCAGCCACTGGCGCCGGCATCCGATGCAGTTCGCCACGCTCCTGATCGGCCTGATCGCCGCGACCGCATTGTGGAGCGGCGTGCAGGCGCTCAACCAGCAGGCGCGCACCAGCTATGACCGTGCGGCCGCCGCCTTCGGCGGGACACGTACATCAATGCTGGTCGCAACCAATGGCGGCGCGTTTTCGCAACAGCTCTTTGTCGATCTGCGCCGCGCGGGCTGGCCGGTCTCGCCGGTCGTCGAAGGCCGCGTGCAAGTCGGCGGCCGCTCGGTGCGCCTGCTCGGCATTGAGCCGGTGACCATGCCGATTGAAGCCAGCGCTGCGACGGAGATCGGCAGGAACGGCGTGCAGGCGTTTCTCACGCCGCCCGGTCAGGCGCTGATCGCGCCGGAAACGCTGGCCAGCCTCGGCCTTACTGAGGGGGCGACGCCTGCGCTCAATGACGCCACAAAACTCCCGCCGCTGAAACTGCAGCCGCAGCTCGCGCCCGGTGTGCTGGTGGTCGATATCGGCATCGCGCAGAAACTCCTGAAGATGCCGGACCAGATCTCGCGCCTGCTGATCAGCAGCGCCAAGGGTCCCCGCACTTCGCTCGGAAGCGTCGCCGGCGATCAGTTGCGATTGGTGCAGCCCGATGCGGAGACCGACCTCGAACGTCTCACCGACAGCTTCCATCTCAACCTCACCGCCTTCGGCCTGCTATCCTTCTTCGTCGGGCTGTTCATCGTCAATTCGGCCATCGGCCTCGGCTTCGAACAGCGCCTGCCGATGCTGCGCACCTTGCGTGCCTGCGGCGTCTCGGCGCGGCAGCTCAACAGTGTGCTGATCCTCGAACTCGTCAGCATCGCACTGATCGCCGGCGCCATCGGTCTCGTCTGCGGCTATTTCATCGCCGCATCGCTGCTGCCCGATGTTGCGGCCAGCCTGCGCGGGCTCTATGGCGCGCAAATCCCGGGGCAACTGACACTGAAGCCCGAATGGTGGTTCGCTGGTCTCGCGATTTCCATCGTCGGCGCGCTGCTGGCAGCGACATCGAGCCTGCTGAAAGCTGTCCATCTCCCCTTGCTCGCCACCGCACAGCCCTATGCCTGGCAACAGGCACAGCATCGCTGGCTGCGGCTGCAAGGCACGGGCGCATTGCTCGTATTCATCGCTGCCGGACTCGCGCTCTGGCTTGGCGACTCCCTGATTGCCGGCTTCTTCGTGCTTGCCGCATTGCTGCTCGGCGCAGCGCTCGCATTGCCGGTTATCCTCGGCATCGTCCTTGCTGGCGGTGAACGCAGCACGCGACGGCCGCTCGTCGCATGGTTCTGGGCCGACAGCCGGCTGCAACTCTCCGGCCTGTCGCTGGCGCTGATGGCGCTGCTGCTGGCGCTCGCTGTCAATGTCGGCGTCGGCACCATGGTGGAGAGTTTCAGCCGGACCTTTACGGGATGGCTCGACGGGCGGCTGGCGTCCGAGATCTATCTGAACGCGGCGAGCGAGAAGCAGGCGAGCGAGATCAAGACCTGGCTGAAGACGCGCCCCGATGTGCAGGCAGTTCTGCCGGGCAGCCGCACCGACGTGCAGTTCAATGGTGCGCCGATCGAGTTGCTCGGCTTCGCCGATCACGCCACCTATCGCGATCAATGGCCGCTGCTGGATTCAACCAGCGACGCATGGGATCGCGTGCGCAGCGGCGACGGCGCGCTCATCAGCGAACAACTCTCGCTGCGCATGAAGCTCAAACCCGGCGACCGTCTGGACGTGCCGACGCCGACCGGTACATGGCCGATGGAGATCGTTGCCGTGTATGCGGATTACGGCAATCCCAAAGGCCAGATCGGCGTGAACATCGATGCGCTGGTCAAACATTTCCCTGATATTTCGCAGACCCGCATGGGCCTGCGCGTGGCCCCCGCGGCCGTGCCCGCGCTGATCGCAGCCATCCGTACGCGCTTCGGCCTTGATGGCCGCAGCGTGGCTGACCAGACAACGGTGAAAACGGAATCGCTTGCAATCTTCAACCGCACTTTCGCGGTCACCGCAGCGCTCAATGCCTTTACGCTTGGCGTTGCAGGCGTCGCGCTCCTCACCAGCCTGCTCACGCTGAGCAATTCGCGCCTGCCCCAACTGGCGCCGCTCTGGGCCATTGGCATCACACGTCGCCGCCTTGCCGGTATCGAGCTGTTGAAGACACTGTCGGTTGCCTTGATTACCTCACTGCTGGCGCTGCCGCTTGGGCTGCTGGTGGCGTGGTGCCTCATCGCTATCGTCAATGTAAAGGCCTTTGGCTGGCGCCTGCCGTTCCATGTGTTTCCGCTGCAACTGGTCCAGTTGCTCGGCGTTGCCATGTTGGCCTCGCTGCTCGCAGCTCTGCTACCGATCCTGAAGCTGCTGCGCATGCAACCGGCCACGCTGGTGAAAGTGTTCGCCAATGAGCGATAGCCTCATCACGCGTCGCAATTTGATCGGCGGCATCGCGCTGCTCGGGCTCGGCGGTTCACGCGCATTCGCCCAGGGCTTTGCCGGCCTCGGCCGCGACGCCGAAGGTTTTGCGGCTGTCGTTCCGGGCCGCCCCATCACCTTTCCGGCTGATCACGGCCCGCATCCGGATTATCGCATCGAATGGTGGTACCTCACCGCCAATCTCACGGACGCATCAGGCAATGCCTATGGCGCGCAGTGGACGCTGTTTCGTCAGGCGATGGCGGCGGGCGCGCCAGACGATGGCTGGGCGACGCCGCAGATCTGGATGGGCCATGCGGCGGTGACATCGGCAACCGCGCATCATGCAGCCGAGAGTTTTGCCCGCGGCGGCGTCGGTCAGGCCGGTGTCACGACAACACCGTTCCGTGCATGGATCGATGCGTGGGAAATGCGCGGGCTTGAGAACTTCGACGACAGGTCGGTTGCGCCGCTCGACCTATCGGCATCGGCGGCGGATTTCAGCTACCGGCTACGGCTCACTGCGCAGCAGCCGCTGGTGCTGCAGGGCGACAACGGCTTCAGCCGCAAGTCGGAACGTGGGCAAGCGTCGTATTACTACAGCCAGCCCTATTTCACCGCATCGGGCGTGCTGACCATCGACGGCAAGGAGATTGCCGTCACCGGCCGCGCCTGGATGGACAGGGAATATTCCAGCCAGCCGCTGGCTTCCGACCAGACCGGCTGGGATTGGTTCTCGCTGCATCTGCCTGATAATGCAAAACTGATGTTGTTTCGCCTCAGGCAGAAGGACGGCGCGCATTATTTTGCCGGCAACTGGATCACCGCGGACGGAAAATCCGAACAGCTTGCCCCAGGCGCTATAGACATGACGCCGACAGTCATGACGGAGATCGCCGGCCGCAGGATCCCGACGTCATGGAAGGTATCGATCGCATCGCGCGGATTGCAGATCGCGACCTCGCCGCTGAATGCCAAGAGCTGGATGACGACGAGCTTCCCCTATTGGGAAGGGCCGGTGAGCTTCACCGGCAGCCACAGCGGCGTGGGTTATCTTGAAATGACGGGATATTAGGGGGTTATCTTCTTAACCTCTCCCCGCTCTGCGCGGGGAGAGGTCGAAATGCGAGCGGAGCGAGTATTTCGGGTGAGGGGCATGGCATTGAGTTTGCCCCACTTACCACACCCTCGGATCGCACCATCCGACCCGCGAATAAGAGCTTATATTTTCCGCCATACCTCGCCCCTCACCCGGAGCCGTCGCTTCGCGCCGGCCCCGACCTCTCCCCGCAATGCGGGGAGAGGTTAAGGAAGATCAGCGCTTCGATTTTACTTCGTCAGCGGGCAGCCGCTCTCGGCCGCGGTCGGATAGGCCTTGTCGCCGGGCACCACGGCGAGCTGCTTGTAGTAATCCCATGGCTTCTTGGATTCCGACGGCTTCTTGACCTCGAACAGATAGAGGTCCTTCACCATGCGGCCATTGGCGAGCACTTTGCCGCCCTGGGCGAAGGCGTCATCGACCGGAAGTTCCTTCAGCTTCTTCGCGACGGCTTCGGAGTCCTTGGTGCCTGCCGCCTTGACTGCCTTGAGGTAGGACAGTGTCGACGAATAGGTGCCGGCCTGGATCATGTTCGGCATGCGCTGGGTGCGCTTGAAGAAGCGATCGGCAAACTCACGCGACTTGTCGTCGCGATCCCAGTAGAAAGATTCCGTCAGCACCAGACCCTGGGCAGCTTGCAGGCCGAGGCCGTTCACTTCGGCCAGCGTCAGCAGGAGGCCGGCGAGCTTCTGGCCGCCGGCGACGATGCCGAATTCAGCCGCCTGCTTCACGGCGTTGGTGGTGTCGAGGCCGGCATTGGCAAGGCCGATGACCTTTGCCTTGGACGCCTGCGCCTGCAGCAGGAAGGACGAGAAGTCAGACGAGTTCAGCGGATGGCGAACGGCGCCGAGCACCTTGCCGCCCTTTGCCTTCACGATGTCGCCGGTGTCCTTCTCCAGCGAATAACCGAAGGCGTAGTCCGCCGTGAGAAAGAACCAGGTGTCGCCGCCAGCTTCGGTCAGCGCGCCGCCGGTGCCAACACCCAAGGCGCGTGTATCGAACGACCAGTGGAAGCCATAGGGCGTGCAAGCATCGCCGGTAACGCGCGACGAGGCCGCGCCGACCACGATGTCGATCTTCTTCTCCTGATTGGAGAGCTCCTGCACCGCGAGCGCCACCGACGAGGTGGTCAATTCAGTGATCATGTCGACGCCTTCGACGTCATACCAGCGCCGCGCGATCGAGACGGCGAGATCAGGCTTGTTCTGGTGGTCCGCGGTGACCAGTTCGATCTTCTTGCCGAGCACCTCGCCGCCGAAATCCTCGATCGCCATCTTGGCAGCTTCGACCGAATATTTGCCGCCGTAATCGGCATAGACACCGGACTGATCGTTGAGAATGCCGATCTTGACGCCTTGCGCCGAGGCCGGCGCGGCCAGGAAAAGACCGCACAGCGCAGCCGTCGACAACAGTCCGAATTTCATCAATGCCTCCCAGGTTTTCAATTTGGGCGCACGCTATGTGAGAAGCTCGGGACGAACCAGATAATCTTTCGACTTAGCCGAAATGTGCAGATCAGCTTTGCGTTAGTTCAAGACCACGCCCAACGACGATTGCTGCAACGCACGCGCGCGGTCACTGCATCCGCTTTTTCAGCGCAGCATCGATACAGGCGAGTTCCCGCTCGATCTCCGCGACCATCGAGACAGGATCGGTGTCGGAGATCAGGTGCATCTTCTCGTATGTCCCGTCCTGAATGCTCTTCAGGATGGCCAGGCGATCGTCCCGATAACCCTGCAGGCGCTCGAAATCGCCGCGCTCGGCATATTTCGCGATGAGTTTCTCGAAGACAGTGCTCATGGGGGAATTCCTTGGCATCAAAAGCGCGAGGACGAATGCCCCGCGCCGTGAACGGTCGGCGATCACAAACCGCGCAGCACCAACCGGTTGAGACGGCTGGCAAAGGCCGCAGGATCTTCCGGCAATTCGCCGTCGAGGATCTGCGCCTGCTCCAGCAACAGGAACGCGATGTCGGACGCTTCACCGCCCGCCGCCTTGTCCGCGCCCGCGATCTTCGCCACCAACGGATGGCGCAGATTGATCTCGAGGATCGGCTTGGTGACGCTGCCGCGATTCTGCATCGCCAGCATGCGTTCGAGTTCGCGATCCGGGCCGGCGCCGCCGGCAACCAGGCACGAGGCTGATGTGGTCAGGCGCGTCGAGACCTTAACGTCGGAGACGCGCTCGCCGAGTGCATCCTTGATGACGGCGATGATCGCGGCCTCGTCGGTCTCGGTCTTCGGCTCGTCCTTGGTCGCTTCGTCGTCGATGCGCGGGATCAGATCGAGATTGACCTCGCCCTGGCTCAGCGACTTCAGCGGCTTGCCGTCGAAATCGAGCGGCGCCGAGCTCCAGAATGCGTCGACCGCGTCGGTCAGCAGCAGCACCTCGATGCCGCGCGACTTGGCGGCTTCCAGCTTCGGATTCGACTTCAGGCGATCGAGGCTGTCGCCGGCAAGATAATAGATCTCGGTCTGGTTCGGCTTCAGGTCGGCGACATAGTCCTTCAGCGAACGCTTCTCTCCGGAGGTCGTAGTGAAGCGCGACAGCGCCAGCAGCTTCTCGCGGCGCTCGAAATCCTCATAGATGCCTTCCTTGATCACCGGGCCGAAGGCGTCCCAGATCTGGGTGAAGGTCTCGGCATCCTTCTCGCTCAGCGTCTCCAGCTCACCGATCACGCGGGTCGCCACGGCCTTCCTGATTTGCGCGAGCTGCGGATTGTTCTGCAACATCTCCCGGGAGAGGTTCAGCGGCAGGTCCTCGGCATCGATGACGCCGCGGATGAAACGCAGATAGGACGGCAACAGGTCCGCATCGTTGGTGATGAAGACGCGACGCACATAGAGCTTCACATGGCCCTTGCGGTTCGGCTCAAACAGGTCGAACGGCTTCTGCGATGGCGCGAACAGCAGCACCGCATAGGAATAGCGGCCCTCGGCACGGTAATGCAGCGTCATCGCCGGTTCGTCATAGGCATGCGCGATGGACTTGTAAGCCGCGCTGTAATCCTCCGGCGTCAGTTCGGACTTGGAGCGCTGCCACAGCGCGCTGGCCGAATTGATCTGGCGCGGCTCGGCATCGCCGTCCTTGAGCATGATCGGAAACTGGATGTTGTCCGAATAGGCGCCGACAATGCGCTCGATCTCGTAAGTTTCGAGATATTTCTTCGCGTCTTCTTTCAGATGCAGCACAATGGAGGTGCCGGTCGGCACGCTCATGCCGTCACTGACCTGGCCGATCTCGAAACCGGCGCCGCCAGTCGAGGTCCAGGTGAAGGCGTCGTGGGTGCCGGCGCGATGGCTGGTGACCACAATCTTCTCAGCAACCATGAAAGCTGCATAGAAACCGACGCCGAATTGGCCGATCAGGTTGGAGCCATCCTTGGCTTCGGTCAGGCGCGACAGGAATGACTTGGTGCCGGATTTCGCGATGGTCCCTAAGTTGTCGATCAGCTCCTGGCGATCCATGCCGATACCGGTATCGACGATCGACAGCGTACCGGCCGCCTTGTCCGGAATGATGGTGATGTTGGGCGACTGGCCGTCGGGGATCAACTGCGGATTGGCGATCGCCTCATAGCGCAGCTTGTCGCAAGCGTCGGACGCATTGGAGACCAGTTCGCGCAGAAAAATGTCGGTCTCGGAATAGACCGAGTGAACCATCAGGTTCAGCAATTCGGCGACTTCGGCCTGGAACGGCTGGGAAACGGGTGCAGCGGTGTCAGTGGTCGTCATGAAAAGTGCCCGATACTGGTAAGGGAGAGATCACGCATATAGCGACGCGGATTTGCCGAGTCCATGGTGCGAACCGATGGTTTCCGCGCGAAAAGGCTGATCGGGAACTGAAACTCGCGACGCTACTTTGAAGCAGCGACCTGCGATGCGAGCAGAGCCGTGGTCGCATCGAGATCGACCAGCGGATAGACCTCGAACTGAGCCGGGATGATATCGGCCCATTCGTTCAGGATGCGATGCAGCACTTCATTGCCATCGACCTTGAACACCGCGACCACGCCGCGGCCGACGCGCGGATAGATGTGCTGGCAGACACCCGACGCCTGATACCCAGCCATCCACGGCCAGAAGCTCTGACGCGCGGCCGCCATGTCGGACGGACGATCTGCGCGCGGATTCGAGATCACCAGAAACAGCATCGCTGATCTCCTGTCGCCGTACTCAGAACGCGTCAGCCCTGCAGCGCACCGTGATAGGCGCTTTCCAGCATGGCCAGGCATTCACGCGCACGCGCCTGCGCGATGTCGTTCGCGGTCTGGGAGATTTCGCGGAGATCGCGGATCGCCAGATCGACGGCGCTCAGCAGATCGATTTCACACTCATCGGCCTGGGGGGCCGCTACACGCATGGGGAAAGGGATAACTACACTCACTGGCACGCCCGCTCTTCACGATTGCAACGCTCGAATCACTCGCGACTCATTTGGCCTGCGAATGGTTAAGCCAATCGGTAGGAAGCAACGGATCTGACGTAAAACTGTCGCGCCGCCGTCAATCCTGCCAGCTCACCGGCGGGATCAGACCGACGGACGGGTCATCGCCAGGGTCATCCGACGGCTGGATCGTGGGCGCTTCGTCCTGTTCGGGCGTCGCGTCGATAATCATGGCCGGCGACGGAAGCTGTGGAACGGCCATGCTCTGCTGCCCGCGCCGATAAGATTCGAATTCGAGCTGTTTGGCGAAATACCGGAACAGGTCAGCCGCGTATTTGCGCTGCTCGGGGCTGGACGCCGAGGCGATCTGGAAGATCAATTCGTCGGACAGTTCCGACGTGGTCGCACCGGTCAGGTCTTCGAGAACGCTCATCACAATGGCTCGGCCTATGAAGCCTTGAGCCTGCACGAGTGTGGTTGATATCGCGTTGTTCGTCAGAGTAATCGGGCGCGCGTGCATAAGCATCACTAATGACGCCCTAATTTGTACCGTTAGGGGGCATCGAACGTCCTGCGGATGCGGCCGCGCATGACCAGACACAATGAGATAGTGCCTGTTGCGCACTCCTGCCGCTTATTCGTGCAAGTCGGCGGAAACCGGCACACGGAAAATTAAGCCACGATTAACCATGACCGGGCAATAACCGGGAGGTAACTGATTGCTGTCAACGGGGATACGACGATGGTCTTGGCAATGAACCGCAGCAGTCATTCTGCGCATGCCAATGCAACCGGAGAGAACGACGATAGCTCCGATATCTCCGCGCTGATCGGGCGGTTGACCGCCGAGGTCAACGAGATCGCCTGCGAGAAGACCAGGTCGATCCAGCACATCACCAACCAGATGAAGATGCTGGCGCTGAACGCGCTGATCGAAAGCTCGCGCGCCGGCGCGCAGGGCGCGGGCTTCGCCGTCGTCGCGCAGGAAGTGCGCAATGTCGGCCAGCAGGTCGAGACCATCGCGCGCGATCTGGAATCCCAGCTCACAGCCCGCACCGGCAGCCTAATGGCCTCGATCGAGAAGATGACCGAACGCTCGCGCGGCGAACGCATGGTCGATCTGTCGCTCAACGCCATCGAGCTGATCGACCGCAATCTCTATGAGCGCACCTGCGACGTCCGCTGGTGGGCAACCGACTCGGCCGTCGTCGATTGCGCAGCCGCACCGAGCGATGCCACCGTCGCCCATGTATCGGAGCGGCTCGCCGTGATCCTCGGCGCCTACACCGTCTATCTCGATCTCTGGCTGTGCGACATGCAGGGCAATGTCATCGCCAGCGGCCGTGGCGATCGTTTCAATGTGATGGGCCAGAATATCGCCGGCACCGCCTGGTTTCGCGACGCCCGTACGCTGCGCTCCGGCGACGACTACACCGCGGGCGACGTCGAGCGCCAGCCGCTCCTGAACAATGCGCAGGTCGCGACCTATTGCGCCAGCGTGCGCGAAGGCGGCAAGGCCAATGGCCGCGCCATCGGCGTGCTCGCGATTCATTTCGACTGGGAAGCCCAGGCGCGCGCCATCGTCGAGGGCGTTCGCGTCGACGACGACAAGACGCGCGTACTTTTGGTGGATTCGAACCTGCGCGTCATCGCCTCGTCCGACGGCCAGGGCCTGCTCACCGAACGCATCCCGCTGGCCTTGAACGGCCGCCGCAGCGGCTTCTATCACGACCGTTCGGGCGGCCTCGTCGCCTTCCATGCCACACCGGGCTATGAGACTTACAAAGGTCTCGGCTGGTACGGCGTGATCATGCGCGGCGCCTAGCAGCACGATCTAGTCAATGACGACTTCGCTGCGATAATCTCCCCTACGCCACGAGCGGGAGACAGCGATGACCGACGTCACTTTCGAACCGGCAATTCCGGTTCTGCGCATCTATGACATTGCTAAAGCGAAGGAGTTCTATGTCGACTTCCTCGGCTTTGCGATCGACTGGGAACATCGTTACGAGCCGAACTCCCCGCTCTACATGCAGGTGTCGCGCGGCGGCGTGAAGCTGCATCTCAGCGAACACTATGGCGACGGCACGCCGGGTAGCGTGGTCTATATCCGCGGCAGCAATATCGCGGCTTTCGCAAAGGAGCTGCATGACAAGCAGGCCCGCTTCGCGCGTCCGAGTCCGACCGATAGGGGCCCAAAGATCACCGACCCGTTCGGCAATGTGCTGCGCTTCGATGACGCGACCAACACGCACTGAGCCCGCCGCTTCAGCCATCGCTGCAACGAGACTTACCCGTTCAGCCAGTTCCGGATCTTCGCGAAGAATCCCGTGTCACGTCGCACGCTGACAGGCCCCACGGCAATTGGCCGCACGGGCTCGCCATCCACGACCGGCGCTGCCCTTGCTGCCGCCAGCGCCATGGGCCCGACCTGCGCGAGGAACGCATGTTCATGGCTGCGCGTCAGCCGCGCCAGCGCGGCGTCAAATGGCAGCCACGCGACTTCGCTGATATCCTTCATCAACTTGCGTGACGGCGCGGCCGCGGCCTCCATGTGCCAGAAATGCACGACCTTGGTCCGTTCACCGAGCGGATAGGCCAGGGCACCGAGATAGTCATGCACCGACGCGGCATGGCCGGTCTCTTCCAGCACCTCGCGCTCGGCCGCATCACGTGGCGTCTCGCCATTGTCGAGCTTGCCTTTCGGAAGCACCCAGTCGCCGCGCTTGCGCAGGCAGACCACGGCAAACAGCGGCGTCTCGCCCCGCTGCACGACAATGCCTCCCGCCGCCATGATGATATCGCGCGCCATGATTGTCCTTAACCGCTAACGCACAAAGACGCCATCGAGGTCATCCTCGATATGAGCATGAATGATGGAATCGAAGTCCAGTTCCGCCTGGAAACCCAGCGCCAGCGCACGTGTGGTATCGAACGTCGTGGGCCATCCGGCAACCATCGCCATCGTGGCGGGATCTGGCACATGCTTGATGCGTGTCACAACACTGTCACCTCCCACACGGCGGAGCGCCGCGATCATGTCGGCGACCGATGCCCGCACGCCGGGCATCATCACCGTGCGGCGTGCGCCGAGCTTGGCGCTTTCGAGCGTCGCACCATGAAGCAGGAACTCCGTCGTTGCGCGCGGACTGGCATGGGTCTGACCTACATCGTCGGTTACCGGCAGCACCGCCTCACGCCCGGCCAGCGGCTCGCGAATGATATTGGAGAAGAAACCCGACGCTGCCGCATTGGGCTTGCCCGGCCGTACGCAGATATTCGGCAGGCGAATTCCGATGCCGTCGAAGAAGCCGCGCCGCGTATAGTCCGCCAGCAGCAATTCGCAGATCGCCTTCTGCGTCCCATAGCTCGACAGCGGCGTGTGAAAGAAATCGTCGGCGATAGGACCGTTATAGGGCGCACCGAAGGTCGCGATGGACGAGGTGTAGACGATGCGAGGGCGATAACCACCCCCCATCGCGCGGATCGCCTCGAACAGATTGTGCGTGCCGTCGAGATTGACTGCGTAGCCCTTGTCGAAATTCTGCTCGGCTTCGCCGGAGACGACCGCAGCAAGATGGAAGATCAGGTCAGGTTTTGACGCCAGCAGTGCTGCGGGCGCATCCGGTTTTGCGAGATCGACCATGATGCTGCGCGCGCCGACCAGATCGCTGGGGACCGCATCGGCCATCGCCAGATCGCCGATTTCCCCACCGCCGACATGACCGTCCTTCAGCAGCCGCTCACACAGCTTGCGGCCGATCATGCCGGCCGCGCCAATCACCAGAACCTTCATTCCTTGATCTTCACTCTTTGGGTGCCGACAGCTTGTAGATCTCCAGCGCGTCGGCATCGGCGCCGCGCACCGCCTTGCCCATGCGGAAGATCTGCGCCGCGAGCGCAGCCATCGGCACCGGCGTCGATGTGTCCTGCGCCACGGCGACGACCGTATCGAGGTCCTTGAGCATCGTGTGGATGTGGCCGAGCGGCGGCGAGTGAATGCCCTGGGCCATGCGCGGCACGAACAATTGCAACGGGATCGAATCCGCAAAACCGCCGGCAAGCGCTTCCGGCAGACGCTTGGCGTCGATACCGGCATTCACCGCGAGGCGTGTCGCTTCGGCCAGCACCGCCATGGCGCAGCCGACGATCACCTGGTTGCAGAGCTTGGTCATCTGCCCGGCGCCGGTCGGCCCCATATGCGTGAAGTTGCGCGCCATCGCCAGAATATAGGGCCTGATACGTTCGACATCGGCGGCCTCGCCGCCGGCCATGATCGCAAGCGTGGCTTCCTCAGCGCCCTTGGTGCCGCCCGACACCGGCGCATCAATCCAGCCCATGCCGTTCGCCGCCTTCAGCCGCGCCGCGATGGACTTCGTCTTATCCGGATGGATCGAGGAGAAATCGACGACGAGCTTGCCATTGCCATCGGCGCCGGACAGACCGTTGTCGCCAAACACGACCTCCTCCACCGCCGATGCATCGGTGAGGCACATGAAGATGATGCTGGCATGAGCGACGACATCACATGGGCTGGCGGCGGCTTTCGCACCGGCCTCGACCAGCGCATTGACCTTGCCGGGCGAGCGATTCCAGACGGCCACATCGTAACCGGCACCGAGCAACCGCTTGGTCATCGGCAGTCCCATCAGACCGAGGCCGAGGTAACCGAGCTTCTCTTTGCCGCCTGCTGAATCCACCATTTTGACGCCGTTGTCCTTCTGCCGCCGAGCCACGCTGCTCGCATCTGCGAGCTATCTACGCTGCGTCCGCAGCCGCAGCAACGATGATATCAACGCCTGCGCAACTGCCAAATGTTGCGCCACAGCACGAATGAATGTTGGGCACGGACCTCGCTTGCCAGAATATTTGAAGCATGAAAGGCTTCAAGACAGTGGGGCTTTTCTTTTGGCCGGGTCTGGCCATCATCAAACGGGAGTGAGCGGGCATGAAGCTGGGTTCTTCGAAGTGGCTGATGGCGGCGGCTCTCGCGGCGGGAGCGGTGTCGGGTGTTGCACAGGCGCAGACGATTCCGACCATCAAGGTCGGCTGGACCATTCCGGCCGAAGAATCCAAATACTGGATGATGAAGCGCCCGACCGAGTTCACCAATCTCGGCAAGACCTATAATATCGAGTGGACCCAGTTTCAGGGCACCTCGCCGATGACGCAGGCGCTCGCCGCCGGCGCATTGGACTGCGCCACCCAGGGCGTGCTGTCGCTCGCCAACGGCGTCAACGGCGGCAACCTCAAGGCCTATATCGTCGCGCAGCACGTGTCGGAAAAGCCCGGCAGCTTCTCGGTCTACTGGGCCGTGAAAGATGACTCGCCGATCAAGACCATCGCCGATCTCAAGGGCAAGAATGTCGGCATCTCCGTCATCGGCGGCGGCACCTATGGTCCGTTCAAGATGCTGCTGAAGGGCGCAGGTGTCGATCCCGAGAAGGACGTCAAACTGATCGAGATCGGCTTCGCAGCCTCGGAAGATGCGCTGCGCCAGGGCCGCGTCGACGCGATCAACATGAACCAGCCATTTGCCGCGCGCATGGAAGCCAAGGGCGGCACGCGCAAGCTGTTCTCGCTGAACGAAGCGATGCCGAACATCGTGCACATCCTTGAAGCCTGCCGCGCCGATTTCGTCGACAAGAACCCCGAACTCGCCAAGGCCTATGTCGCCGACATCACCCTTGGCATGAAGAAGGCGCTGGCCAACCGCGAGGAAACGCTGAAGGTCGTCAACGAAGTCATGAAGGCACCGATCCCGGTGCTGGAGACCTATCTGCTGAAGGAGAACGACTTCGCCCGCGACCCCGGCGCAGCACCGAACTTCCCGGCCATGCAGAAGATGCTCGATATCTACACCGAGGCCGGCATGCTGCCGAAGATGGACGCGATGCAGTTCAAGCACCCGACCATCGTGGCGCCGATCCAGTAGAGCAAGACGCGATATCTCACTATATGATGTCCTGAGGCCACGCCCCGCGGCGTGGCCTCACTGCATTGAACGACAAGACCAAGAAACGGAAAGATACGCCCCATGAAGAAATTGCGATCCCGCGTCACCACCGACGGCCTCGACCGTGCCCCGCACCGCGCTTTCATGCGCGCCATGGGCCTCGACGACGAAGCGATCGCAAAACCCATGATCGGCGTGGTGTCGATGAAGGGCGAGCAGACGCCCTGCAACATGACCCATGACTTTCAGGTCGACGCCGCCAAGACCGGTATTTCCGAAGCCGGCGGCACGCCGCGCGAATTCTCGACCATCTCGGTCTCCGATGCCATCAGCATGAACCATGAGGGCATGAAGTTCTCGCTGCTGTCGCGCGAAATCATCGCCGACAGTATCGAAGCCGTGATGCACGGCCTCGCCTACGACGCACTGATCGGCTTCGGTGGCTGCGACAAGACGTTGCCCGGCGTCATCATGGGCATGGTCCGTTGCAATGTGCCGTCGATCTTCATCTATGGCGGCAGCGCGCTGCCGGGATTACACAAGGGCAAGACGCTGACTGCGCTGGATTCCTATGAAGCCGTCGGCGCCTTCATGACCGGCGACATCGACAAGCAGGAACTGGACGCCATCGAACGCGCGTGCCTGCCGACCATCGGCGCCTGTGCGGGCCAGTTCACCGCCAATACGATGGCGATGGTGTCCGAAGCCCTCGGCATCACGATGCCCAATGTCTCGATGATTCCCGGCGTCTATGCCGAACGCGCGCAATTCGCCCGGCGCGCCGGACGTCTGGTGATGGACATGCTGCGCAACGATGGCCCGCTGCCGCGCGACATCGTTACGCGCAAATCGCTGGAGAACGGCGCCGCCATCGTGGCCGCCACCGGTGGATCGACAAACGCGGCGCTGCATCTGCCGGCCATCGCCAACGAGGCCGGCATCAAATTTACCATCGACGATGTCGGCGAGGTGTTCGCGCGCACGCCGCTGATCGGCAATCTGCGGCCGGGCGGCAAATATGTGGCCAAGGATGTCTACGATATCGGCGGCACGGCGGTCGTCATTCGTGCACTGGTCGAGAGCGGCCATATCGACGGCTCCTGCCTGACCATCACCGGCCGAACCATCGCGGAAGAATACGGCAACGCCAACAAGGCCGATGGCGAGATCATCTACTCCTCAGCAAAGCCGATCATGCCCGATGGCGGCGTCGCGGTGTTGAAGGGCAACCTGTCCCCCGATGGCGCAGTGATCAAGGTCGCCGGTCTGAAGAAAACAGTGTTCGAGGGCACGGCGCGCGTGTTCGAGGACGAGGAGAGCTGCGTCGCCGCGGTGAAGGATCGCAGCTACAAGGAAGGCGATGTGCTCGTCATCCGCAATGAAGGTCCGGTCGGCGGCCCCGGTATGCGCGAGATGCTCGGGGTCACCGCGCTCATCTACGGCCAGGGCATGGGCGAGAAGGTCGCGCTGATCACCGACGGCCGTTTCTCCGGCGCGACACGCGGCATGTGTATCGGCTACGTCTCGCCGGAAGCCTATATCGGCGGCCCCCTCGCGCTGGTGCGCGACGGTGACAAGATCCGCATCGACGCGCCGGCGCGGCGACTGGATCTGATGATCAGTGATGCCGAACTCGCCGCACGCAAGGCCGCATGGACCCAGCGTCCGCCACGTCACCGCGCCGGTGCGCTGGCGAAATATGCCAAGCTCGTCGGACAGGCGCCCGGCGGCGCCGTGACGCATGACGGCGGCGCGGAATGGCCGTGGTTTGAGTGAGTGGTGGTTTGAAGAAGTCGTCGTTCCAATAAGTCAACTTGGCACCGGCAGTGCGCTCCTTCTCCCCGCACCGCGCGGGGAGAAGGTCGGGATGAGGGGCAAGGCAACGGCCTATCATCTCGCATGGTCTATCGGGTCGGGATCGGTGCGAACCGTGAGTGCGATTGTGCGACGACTACAGCACGCCACCCCTCACCCGCCGCGAAGACGCGGCGACCTCTCCCCGTAAAGAACGGGGAGAGGTTAGGGAAGCTCCGCGGTCGCGGCCCTGAGCTCATCCGCCGTCGCCGCCTTCAGCCCAACCGCCCCGATCGCGCATCGCGCGGCTGCAACCAGATCCTGATTGCCTTTGGCGCGGCAGCCATCCGGCAGCAATTCGTTGTTCTCAAAGCCGACGCGGATATGGCCGCCGAGCAATGCGCCCGCGGTGACGCAGGCCGTCTCCTGCGCACCGAAGGCGCAGACACTCCAGTGTTCGAATGTTGGCGCACCGGGCGCGACGAACGGCAGCAGATCGGCCGGGTGTGACGTCTGCCCCGCCGTATAACGGCCGAGCACGAACAACACCGGCAGCTTCTCGAACGGCACTAGCCCGCGCTTGCGAAACTCGGCCAGCCGCGCAGCATCCTGCGCATCGTAGAGAATGATTTGCGGTGTCACGCGCTCGCGCTTCATCCAGCCGAGCAGATCGGCGAAGGCCTGCTCCTCGCTGGCATCGGGCACCAGTTCGCGCAGCGCCAGCGACGCCGCTTCCGGCTTCACCGCCTGCACCACCGCGCGCTGCTGCGCTGGTGTGTATTTGCCGAGCGCCTCGGAGGTGATCTGGATGACGAGCCTGTCGCCCACTGCACTGCGAATTGCCGCGATGGCGTCCCGATAGGCCTCCGCATCGAGCAGGTGACTGCCGTCGGGATGACGTACATGGGCATGGATCATCGCCGCGCCTGCCTCAAGGCAATGCGCAGCCGTCACCGCCAACTCCGCCGGCGTCAGCGGCACGGCGGGATGGTCGGCCTTGACCTTGCGGCCGCCGTTAGGGGCGACCGCAATGGCAACGGGTGACATGATTTACGGAATCGCTGCGATGACGGCGATCTCGACCTTGATGGCGGGGTCGGCGAGCTTCGACTCGACGCAGGCGCGCGCTGGGCCAACGTCGGGCACCCAGGCATCCCACACCGTGTTCATGGCATCGCGGTCATTGATATTCGGCAGCCAGACGGTGGCGCTGAGGATGTTGTTCTTGTCGGTACCGGCTTCCTTGAGGAGCGCGTCGATCTTGTCGAGCACCTGCTTGGTCTGCGTCTTGACGTCGCCCGAATATTCATCGGGCACCTGGCCGGCGAGATAGACGGTGTTGCCATGGATGGAAGCCTGGCTGAGACGCTTGCCGGGACCGAGACGCTTGATCATGCAGAAGTCTTTCATTGAGTGTGGAACGGAGTGACCCGGGCGCGACCATCCCCGCTCGGAACTGGCCCGTCAAGCCCATGACGTCACACGGCACAAGTGGCCCCGCGTGGACCACGTCCACTATTCCGCGGCGCGGGCCCGCTTCACGGCATCGTCCATCAACGCCTTTGGCGCTGGCAGCCGCAACCGGCGGCCATGCTGCAGATAGAGCAGCGCGACACGCTTCGGATCGGACAGGTTCCAGATTTCGACCGCGGGCAGCCGCCCCACCAGCGTCACGGACGGCCGATGCGCGATGACATGGGACAGGATCGCGGACTTCGGCCCCTTCTTGAATTTCCGGCGCACTTTGCGCGCGGCATTCTCATTGGCCGCCTGCCAGCGGATCTTGGGTCCGCGGCGACGGTTCAGAAGCCATGAAAAGATTCGCAAAAGGAATGGCATACGGCTTTTCTTTTTGCCCGGTTGCAGCGACGCTGGCGCGGTCGCGCACTCATTCTCTTAGAACGGATCATCGACAGGGGTAAAGCGGCGCGATCAAGGCGAAACGTCGCGATGCCATAGAGAATGAAGCATTCTCTCGGGAATGACGCGTTCTCCTGGGGGAACGACGCGTTTCACGGGATATACGCGACCCTCGAATCAGGAATAGACCTGCACAATGTCCGTTCCCGCCGGCGCCTCGCGTCAATCGAAAAATCAGCCAGACGTGTTCCAGACCTCGGATGCATTGTCCGTGCTGCATTCGGTGTTCGGTCTGCCGGGTTTTCGCGGTGCACAGGAAGATATCGTTCGCCACGTGACCGATGGCGGCAATTGCCTGGTGCTGATGCCGACCGGCGGCGGCAAGTCGCTGTGTTACCAGTTGCCATCCTTGCTGCGCCCGGGCTGCGGCATCGTCGTGTCGCCTTTGATTGCGCTGATGCGCGATCAGGTCGCGGGCCTGCTTGAGGCGGGCGTCAAGGCGGCGGTGCTGAATTCCACCCTGTCTTGGGACGAAGCCAACGAGGTCGAGCGGCAATTGCTCGCCGGAGAACTGGACCTTCTCTACGTCGCCCCTGAACGTCTGGTCACGCCGCGCTGTCTGTCGATGCTCGGCCGCGCCAAGATCGCCCTGTTCGCCATCGACGAGGCGCATTGCGTCGCGCAATGGGGCCACGATTTCCGGCCCGAATATATCGGCCTCTCGGTCATCGCCGAACGGTTCCCGAACATTCCGCGCATTGCGCTGACCGCAACCGCCGACGATCTGACCCGGCAGGAGATCGTGCAACGCCTCCGCCTGGAAGACGCACCGAATTTCGTGGCGAGCTTCGACCGGCCCAACATCAAATACGAGATCGTCGACAAGACCAACGCACAGAAGCAGTTGCAGGCTTTCATCAGCGACCGGCATTCCGGCGAGGCCGGCGTGGTCTATTGCCTGTCGCGTGCCAAGGTCGAGGACACCGCAGCCGCATTGAACAAGGCCGGAATCCTCGCGCTGCCCTATCACGCCGGGCTCGACGCACGCCTGCGTGAGACCAATCAGGATCGCTTCATCAATGAAGACGGCGTGGTGATCGTCGCCACCGTCGCCTTCGGCATGGGCATCGACAAGCCCGACGTGCGCTTCGTCTGCCATCTCGATCTGCCGAAGAGCATCGAGGCCTATTATCAGGAAACCGGCCGCGCCGGCCGCGACGGCAAGCCGTCGAATGCGTGGATGGCCTATGGTCTTTCCGACATCGTGCAGCAGCGCCGCATGATCGACGAGTCCACGGGATCCGAGACCTTCAAGCGCGTCTCCATCGGCAAGCTCGACGCGCTGGTCGGCCTCGCCGAGACCGTCGATTGCCGGCGCACCCGACTGCTGGGTTATTTCGGCGAAGAGGCGACCGGCACGCGCTGCGGCAATTGCGACAATTGCCTCTCGCCGCCGAAAGTCTGGAACGGCAGCGTCGCCGCGCAGAAGCTGTTGTCCTGTGCCTATCGCACCGGGCAGAAATTCGGCGCCATGCATCTGGTGGACGTGCTGATCGGTCGCCTCACCGACAAGGTCAAGCAATTCGGCCATGACAAGCTGTCGGTATTCGGCATCGGCGGCGAACTCGCCGAGAAACAATGGCGCGCCGTGATGCGGCAACTGGTGGCGCGCGGCTTTCTCTATGCGGATGCGGACGCGTTCAATGCGCTGAAGCTCACCGAAGAAGCGCGCGGTGTGCTCAAGGGCGAGATCGAGCTGATGTTCCGCGAGGAGACCGGCGGCACCGGCCGTGCCCCGCGCAGCAAATCCCGCCGCGGCGATCTCGCGGCACCGCGCAGCGACAACGCCAATCCCGATCTGCTCGCCGTGCTGCGTGCCTGGCGCTCCGAAGTCGCGAAGAAGCGCAACGTCCCGGCCTATGTCGTGCTGCACGACGCCACCATCGATGGCATCGCCAGCGAACATCCCACCACGCTCGACCAGCTCCGCGAAATCCCGGGGATCGGCGACAAGAAGCTGGAGCATTACGGCGCGGAGATCCTCGCTTTGGTGAATGCGACGCCGGGACGATAGCGGGCGATCGAAGCCACCGATGTCTATCGGGCGGGCTTGTAACCCTTGATGACGGACTCCGACTTCTTCAGGGCCGCCACAAGTTCCGCCCCGGTCATCAATGCAGTCGTCTGGCTGGACTTGATGGCGCCGCCCGCCGCAATCGCGACGGCGATAGCCGCCATGCTCTCGATATCCGGCACATCGGCGATCAGCATCACGTCATATTCGCCCAGGCAATACCAACCTCCGATCAATGTTCCTCCGACCGCCTCCGTCGTCTGCCGTCCAACGGATTCAACGCGGTTCTGCGGATTCTTCATTTGCGCGGCCCATGATTCCGGCGTGTAGGCAGCCTGATACATATAGAGCGGCATGTTCGACCTCCATCAGCCGGGATTGTCCTGACCTTTCACCGGGAGAAGAGCGCGAGCTTCGCCATTTTCACGGCACGGCCTAACTCTATTCGCGCGATGATACCGGCAGCGATCTGCATGGTGGCGCCGATTGCCCAGCTCAAACAGATGATGCCAGCCGTCCTAGGGCGCACGGTTTCACCCAGAATGATACTGGAGACTGACGTGATCGCCGTCACCGATGTGATGAAGGTACCGGCCGCAGTGAGCAGCTCCACCATATCCGCACTGTTGCCCAGCCCGCGCCATAGCGGCAGATGCATGCGGTAATCGGCAGGAACCTGGGGCAGATCGATTCCGAGATAGAAGCCGGTAGCCCCGTAAATGATCATGGCGAACACGACTTCACCCGAGCCAATGACCTCGATGAAGCGGCCAACCTCGGCAACGAACAGCCCGCAGGCAGCCCCAACCAAAGCGAGTCCGGTCCGTTCGAGAATGTGCGCCAACCTGCTGAGGGTCGAGCGGGTGTGCCACGATGCGCTGGGCTTGATGATCATGTGATCCTCGTCTGCCCATGAGCCCTTCGAGGAGGAGTTTTGAAGGCCGCCCTCCGCAATAACAAGCAGGAGTGCTTACCTAAATCGAGTGGGGTGGCGGTAGCTGCTTCGGTGACGTGGAAACACACGCTCGCATTCTCGCGGCGCTTGCGCGTCCGAGTTTTGCGCATTCCTTCCCACCCTCAATCAAGAGGGCGTGCGGAACGCCGGGTGCCCGTTGCACCCTTGGGCCTGATGCGATGCGGTCTTCCGCAATCTAGAGTGCATCAGGACTTTCGGAGGCGCCGAGCAAGTGCCCGACGTTCCGCATACGGTGTTTTTTCGGTTGCCTGCACATCTGCCATGGCGAACGGTCCCATCACCAAAATTAATGTCCCAGGGCGGAGGGACAGGGTAGCCGCAAAGCACTTGGCCGAACGCGTTTCGATTTGGTCGTCCGTCACACTGTCCAGGGATCTTTCCATCTCAAGGTCGGCCGTCTCCTTGCCAGTGGCAGTGCTGGCGCAGATCCGTCCTGCCCGAAGACAGACGTCACCCATGAACCGCGTAACGCCGCATCTCCGGCGTCCACCGCATCCAGCCCCGCGAACGTGACGATCGCGCTCGCCCCTCTCATCGAGGTCGGACAAGGGAGATAATAATCCTTGTAGGGATGTTGTCAACAAAGAATAGGAAAAAATGTTGGGGCGCTGTCTGCCGCCTCCAACTCGTCATTCCCCGGCAAACCAATTGGTTTGCCTGAGGGCGGGACCGACGCCGCAGGCGACGGGACCGAGCCTCAGCCACTCCACTTGGAGTGGCTGAGAATCCCGACCTGTTTTGCGCTGAACATCTCGGGATTCCGGGTTCGCGTCCGGCAAGTGCCGGCCGCGCCCCGGAATGACAAGCGTGGGTCGGGACTCCCCGGCATCGAACAATACGTATGACGCGAATACCGCCAAAGGCGCCAAAACCGCTGATTTCATAAGTATCCGGCTACGCGACGAAACAAATCTCCGCTTCCACGAAACAATTTTCTACACGGACGCCATCGGCTGGAAACCGGCCGGGACTACACCTCCATGCAACAAGTAGCCGCGTAGACGGCAGGAGGCCGCCATGAACCACTCGATCCACAGCGCAGACCGCAGCACGCATCTGAAGATCGTCGTTGTCGCCCTGGTTGCCGGCATCGCGGTTGCAGGTTTCGGCATTGCCGCCCGCACAGGCACCAGCGACGGCACCCAGACGGCCCGAGTCATCAAGGCCGGTCAGCCGACTGCGCTCACCAGTTCGAACACGACGGCGGTTCGTTGATTGTCGCATCAGGACACCGGACCGGTTTGACATAAATTAGCGTGATGTGCCGGTGATGCCGGCGCACCGCGCGTTTCAACCTTGGCACCCTCGACAGCCCTTCTGCCCTGCCATAGTAAATCCTTGAGCGCATCGACGCGCCCGAAGATGCAGGACAGACCTTTGACTGTGACAGATGTGGCGCCGGGTGCAGGCGAAGCCAACAGCACCATTCGTCAGGCTTCCGCGACGAGCCCCCAAACTGCAACCGACGCGATCATCAATTCCTATGCCGGCCGATCGATGCCTATCGATCATCTGCGGACCTTCGTCACGCCCGAGATGAATTTCGCGACGCGCACCATCAAGGCTGGCGCGCCGGTGCGTCCGCTGGCTTACGGCAAGCGCACACTGCCGGACTTTCCGATCGTCTCCAATGGCGCGAGTTACGACATCTACGACTATATTTCGCGCAACCGCGTCGCCGGAATTCTGGTGATAAAGGACGACGAGGTTCTGCTCGAACATTACGATCTCGGTATCGAGGCATCGACACGCTGGCTGTCGATGTCAATGGCGAAATCCTTCAGCACTACGCTGGTGGGCGCCGCCATCCAGGACGGGTATATCAAGAGCGTCGACGATCCGCTGGTGACTTATCTTCCCGAATTTTCCGGCACCGCCTTCGAGGGTGTCAGCGTGAAGACGCTGATGCAGATGACGTCAGGTGTGCGCTGGAGCGACGACCAGACCGACGCACAGTCCGAACGCCGCAAGCTGCTCGAATTGCAGGTGGCCCAGCAGCCCGGCGCCATCATGCGCTACATGGCGGAGCGTCCGCGCGCCGCGGCGCCCGGCACGCAATGGTGCTACTCGACCGGCGACACCCATGTGGTCGGCGCGCTGGTGAAGGCGGCCACCGGCAAATGGCTGAGCGATTATCTCTCGGAGAAGATCTGGTCGAAGCTCGGCATGGAAGCCGATGGATGCTGGTGGCTGGAAGCGCCGGGCGGACTGGAAGTCGCCGGCAGCGGGATGTTTGCCACCCTGCGCGACTATGCACGCTTCGGCCGTTTCATTCTCGATGACGGCGTGATCGATGGCACCCGCGTGCTGCCGGAAGGCTGGGTCCGCGAGGCCGGGTCCTCACGCCAGATCAACGGCCAGCGCGTCGATTACGGCTATATGTGGTGGATCGTGCCGGCGCCCGACGGCACGCTCGACGACGGCGCCTTCGTCGCGCGCGGCATTTTCGGCCAGATGCTGTACATCAATCCGAAACAGCGCGTGATCTGCGTCGTGCTGAGCGCACGCTCAAAACCGACGACGCTGAACGCGCCGATTCTGGACAATGATTTCTTCAATGCGGTGGTGAAGGCGCTGAAGTGAGCGGCCCCTGTTTGTCGTCACCCGGCTTGACCGGGTGACCCAGTAAACCAAGGCCTCGGCAATTCGGCCTCTACAATGGGCAACGAGCACCGGCAGCGTTTACTGGATCGCCCGGTCAAGCCGGGCGATGACATGAAGAGAGGTGCGCCAATCGGTTTATGCCCTACCCCACCTTGCTCCGCTTCGCCTGAGCCGCGACGCTCAGCTCGGGCCAGTCTTGCGCGATGGCCTCGATCAGCCAGTTGCGATAGCGGCGGATCAGCGGCGCATCCCAGCGGTCGGCGCGGGTGATCAAGTAATAGATGCCGTCCGAATAAGGTTGAAAGCTCGCATTGTCTTTTCCAATCTCGACGAGGCGGCCGGATTCCAGCTCATGCGCAACCACCATATGGTTGGACAGCGCGACGCCGCGGCCGTGGATCGCAGCGTCGAGCGTCATGTGGCCCTGCCACAGGCGAGGACCACCGAGGTCGAGTTCGTCATAGATGCCGTGCGCCGCCAGCCAGTGCGCCCAGCTGTCGAAGTCCTCTTCATGCAGCAGGCGCTGGTTCAGCAGATCGCGCGGCGTCTCGATCGCCGGCATTGAGGCCAGGTAGGCCGGGCTGGCCACCGCGACGATCGGCACACGCGCCGCCTCGATGCAACGCAGGCCGGGGGCGAGCTGCAGCGGATTGCCATAGACCGACTCGAAGCGGATATCGATATCCGTCTCGTGCGAGGCGAAATCCGGCCGGCGATCGGTGGGGCGTAGCTCGATATCGACGTCGCGATTGGCCTTCTCGAACAATCCGATCTTGCGCGACATCCAGTGCAGCGCGAAGCCCGGCGCGCACCAGATCAGCAGGCGATGATTGTCACCGCGCCGCATCAGGTCGATGGTGGCATCGGCGATGGCATCCATCGCCGCCGCAATATGCCGGTGATAACGCACGCCGTCATCGGTCAGCGAGATGCTCGATGAGGTCCGGTCGATCAACTTGGTGCCAGTCCATGATTCCAGCGTGCGCAGATGCCGGCTGATCACCGCGTGATCACGCCCGAGGCTCTGCGCCGCGCGGCGCACGCCGCCGAGCCGTGCCACCGCATCGAAGGCACGCAGCGCCTCGAAAGGCGGGATCGACTTGCGCGACGGCGGGTTCAGCGCCGGGGCCGGCGCAGCTCCGGCGTCGTCCATCACGACAGGATTGGGGCCTGGACTGGAGACCGGCTTCATCATCCATCCACATTCGGTTGGCGGCACGACCGCCAAGCGGATCGTCCCAACGAGACAAGCATTCAGCGAAGCAAGAGACATGCCGGTGTGCGCAGAGGCAAGTCGGCAGGGCTGCGGCAAGATGGCAGTCTAGCACGGTGCGCCCGGTGCACCACCATGCCCCTCATTGGCATCTTCCGGGTCATCTTGATGGCGTTACCCTCGTGAGGTCTAACGATGGCTCATCGCGCGCTGCGCGGCGGCCGCTGCATGGGGATCACGACGCTGACCGACCTGTTTCAACGGCCACCCTACCGCGACCCGCTCCATCCCGGCGGCCCCCTGCTGCCACGCTCCGGCTGGAGCCGGGCGCCGATGCATCGTTGGACCTTCCAGCACATCCGCGAGATGACGCCGACCGCGCAGGTCTGGCGCGGGCCGGGCCCGGTCATGCCGATGCGCGAGAATTTGCAGGCGCTCGATACGGTTGCTTTCAGCTTTGACGGCCGCGATCTCAGTTTCGAGAGCTTTCTGACGGACAACGCCACCGACGGCATGCTGGTGCTGCACCGTGGCGCCATCGTCTATGAGCGCTACTTCAACGATATGAAGCCGCACAGCCAACACCTGTCGATGTCGATGGCGAAATCGATGGTCGGTATGGTGGCCGGCATTCTCACCGACCGTGGCGTGCTCGATCCCAAGGCGCCGGTGACGCACTATCTGCCCGAGCTCGCGCGCACCGCCTATAGCGGCGCGACTGTGCAGCACGTGCTCGACATGACAACGGGCGTCGTGTTCGACGAATCCTACACCACGCCCGGCTCGCATATGGTGAAGCTCGGCTATGCCTGCGGCTGGCGCGTCAACGATCAGCCGGACTACCCGCGCACCATGTGGGAGCTGATCCTGACGCTGACCGAACAGGACCGTCCGCACGGCGCCCTGTTCCAGTATCGCTCCATCGAGACCGACGTGCTCGGCTTCATCCTCGAACGTGCCACCGCAACTTCGCTCTCCGAATTGGTCAGCCGGGAATTATGGGCGCCGATGGGCGCGCAGGAGGACGGCTATTTCACTGTCGACCACGGCGGCTTCGCGCTGGCCGATGGCGGCTTCTGTGCAAGCCTGCGCGACTATGGCCGCTTCGCGCAGATGATCATCAATGGCGGGCGGTCCAGCGATCGTCAGGTGATCCCGAAAGCGTGGATCGACGACACCCGCAACAACGGCAACACCGAACTGTTCCAGGGCTTCTTCCGCGAGACGCTGCCGGAGGGCGCCTATCACAACAAATGGTGGATCGAGGATCCCCGGGGGCGCGCCATGCTGGCACGCGGCATCTTCGGGCAATTGATCTATATCGATCCGGAATCCGAATTTGCTTTCGTCAAGCTCTCGACCTGGCCCGAGGTCACCAGCGTGCCCCGCGCCCGCGAGGCCGTCGCCGCCGCGCATGCGATCCGCGATGCGCTCACACGATAACCGAAAGGCAGCCTGATGGGCCGCTTCCTGCTCGGACGTCTGCTGCAGGCGGTGCCGACACTGATCATCGTATCGGCGGCGATCTTTTTTGCCATGCGACTGATCCCCGGCGATCCTGCTTCCGTCATGCTCGGCGATCTCGCGACGCCCGAACAGGTCGAGGCGCTGCGCCGGGAGATGGGCTTGTCCGGCGCGCTGCCGTCGCAATATCTGACCTGGCTCGGTCATATTTTTTCCGGCGACTTTGGCAAGTCGATCTCATCAGGCGAACAGGTGCTGCCGCTGATGCTGGACCGCTTCGCGGTGTCCGCGACCATCGTCGTTACAGCCGTGGCGTTTGCCGCGCTCATCGCGGTACCGGCCGGCATGTTCGCGGCTTGGCGGCAGGGCACCTTCGCCGACTACGGCACGGTGGCACTCTCAACGCTCTTGTTGTCGATCCCGAGCTTCTGGCTCGGCCTGATGATCCTCTTGGTATTCGGCATGTGGCTCGAATGGTTTCCCGTCATCGGCTACGTGTCGCTGAGCGAGAACTTCCGTCAGGGTGTGCTGTTCATCTTCATGCCGGTGCTCACGCTGATCATGGTCGAACTCGGCCCGATCGTGCGCATGGCGCGCGCCTCCACCATTGAGGTGTCGCGGCTCGAATATATCACCCATGCCCGCGCCAAGGGGCTGTCGGAATCCGAGGTGATGTGGCGCCATGCCTTCCGCAACGCCTTTGCGCCCACCTGGACATTGATCGGCCTGATCCTCGGCGGATTACTCGGCGGCATCGCCATCACCGAGACGGTATTCACCATTCCCGGCCTCGGCCGCCTGCTGGTCGAGGCGATCTATGCCCGCGACTATCCGGTGGTGCAGGGCTGCATCCTGTTCATCAGCGTCATCTATGTCATCGTCAATCTGATCGTCGACATGCTGTATCCGCTGTTTGACCCCAAGATCGCCCAATGACGCGCTACTTCCCCCGCCTCGCGCGCGGCCGCGCCAATCTCCTGATCGGTGGCGGCCTCGTGCTGCTGCTGACCCTGCTCGCGATCTTCGGCCCCATGCTGGCGCCCTATGATCCGCTCAAGCTCAACCTGCGCGCGGTGCTGAAAGCACCTTCCGCATCGCATCTGTGCGGCGCCGACGAATTCGGCCGTGACGTGCTGAGCCGCCTGATCTATGGCGCACGCACCACCGGCTGGATCGCGCTCGCCACCGTTGCCATCGCCGTCTCACTCGGCCTGTTGTTCGGCATCGTCGCCGGCTTCCTGCGCGGCTGGACCGACAGGATACTCATGATCCTCAACGACTCGCTGCTGGCCTTTCCCGGCCTGCTGCTGGCACTGTTCATCATGGCGATCTCCGGCGCCAGCCGCGAGGCGCTGATCCTGGCGCTCAGCGTCGCCTATATGCCCGCCGTGGTGCGCGTCGCACGCGCCAGCGTGCTGTCGGTGCGCGAACGCGAATATATCGAGGCATCGCGGGTGATGGGCAATTCGGAACTCGTGACCATGGTGCGCCATGTGCTGCCGAACTGCATGGCGCCGATCACGGTGCTGGCCACCACGATGTTCGGCTGGGTCATCCTGTCGGAGAGCGCGCTGAGCTTTCTCGGCCTCGGCGTGCCACCGCCGGCGCCGAGCTGGGGCAACATGCTGGCCTCGGGCCGGCCTTTCATCACGCAGGCGCCGTATTTGCTCATTTTGCCGGGCCTGTGCATCTCGCTGACGCTGCTCGGCATCAACATGCTGGGCGACGCGCTGCGCGACTGGCTCGACCCGAAGATGCAGGCCTGATGCGATGACGATGACACACGATCCATCGCAGCCCGTCATCGCCGCCGAGCATCTGACGGTTACCGTCGGCCCCGACGGCAACAAGCTCGTCGACGATGCCAGCTTCTCCATCATGCCCGGTAGCATGCTGGCGCTGGTCGGCGAGTCCGGCTCCGGCAAAACCATGGCCGCGCGCGCCGTGCTCGGCCTGCTGCCGACGCCGCTGATCGCCGCACCCGGCAGCAGCATCAGGTTCCGCCACACCGAACTGGTCGGCATCGCGCCGCCGGCACTTCGTAAAATCCGCGGTGCGCATATCGGGATGGTGTTCCAGGAGCCGATGGTGTCGCTCAATCCGTCAATGACCATCGGCCAGCAGATGGCGGAAGGTCTCAAACTGCATCATCGCCGGCTGTCGCGCGGCGAGATCCGCGAGCGCTGCCTCACGATGCTGAAGCGCGTCAGCATCCCCAATCCCGTTCACTGCCTCGACGCCTATCCGCATGAATTTTCCGGCGGCATGCGCCAGCGCATCATGCTGGCCTCGGTGATGCTGCTGAAGCCGGACCTGCTGATCGCAGACGAGCCGACCACGGCACTCGACACGCTGGTACAGCGCGACGTGCTCGATCTGATGGTGGAACTGACGCAGGAGAACGGCACCGCGGTGCTGCTGATCAGCCACGACCTCGGCATGGTTTCGCATTATGTGCGCGATGTCGCCGTGATGCTGAAGGGCCGGATCGTCGAACAGGGTCGCAGCCTCGACGTGCTGTCGTCGCCGCAGCACGACTATACTCAGCGTCTCGTCGACGCGCTGCCGCGACGAAGCGCCGGCGGCTTACGCAGCGCCCGCACGATCAAACCGCTGGTCGAATTGCGCGATGTGGTGATCGACTATGCGGGACGCCCGCGCCTGTTCGGCCGCACGGAGGCCAAGCGCGCCGTCGACGGCGTCGATCTCACCATCGGCGAGGGCGAGACGCTGGCGCTGGTCGGCGGCTCCGGCTCCGGCAAGACCACGCTTGGCCGCGCCACCGTCGGCCTGATCACACCGACCTCCGGCAGCATCGCCTTCCGCGGCGGCCAGATCATGACCTGGCGCGGCCGCGCGGCGCGGCTGCAGCGCGAGGAAATGCAGATCATCTTCCAGGATCCGTATTCATCGCTCGATCCGCGCCAACGCATCGGCGACATCGTCGGCGAACCACTGCGCCTCGACACCACAATGGATGGCAAGGCGCGCGAACTCCGCGTGCGTGAGGTGCTCGATGAAGTGGGCCTGTCCCAGGACTTCCTGCGCCGGCTGCCGCATCAGCTCTCCGGCGGCCAGCGCCAGCGCGTGGCCATCGCCCGCGCCATCGCACGGCGCCCGGCCTTCGTGGTCGCCGACGAGCCGGTGTCCGCGCTCGACATGACGGTGCAGAAGCAGATCCTGAAGCTGATCCGCGAGTTGCAGGAGCGCTATGGGTTTGCGTGCCTGTTCGTCTCGCACGATCTCGGCGCCGTCGAGCAGGTCGCCGACCGCGTCGCGGTGATGCAGAACGGCAAAATCGTCGAGGTCGGCAGCCGCGATGACATTTTCGACCGTCCGCAGCATGATTACACAAAGCGGCTGCTGAATGCGGCGATGCTGCTGGACCGGAGATTTGAGGGAGCGGTGGTGGCGGCGGAGACGGCGGTCTAGCGCCATACACTCAGGCTGTCATACGCGGGCTTGACCAGCGTACCTATTTTTGCCGGTCACTCCGCCCTCATCCTGAGGAGCGGTCGCCTTCGACCGCGTCTCGAAGGATGGCCGCGAGCTCCGGAGTGCGGCAACCATGGTTCGAGACGCGCGCAAGAGCGCGCTCCTCACCATGAGGACGGAGTACGAAAAAACCCGGAGCCGTCGCTGGCCCCGGGGTCTTCAAGTCTGCCGTAACGCTGCGGGCAGTTACGGCTTCTTCCACACACCCCAGGCGCGCGGTTTTTCGAGCGGCCACGACTCGTAGTTCACGAGTTTTGGCGAGACCGCCTCGATTACGGGATAGTAGTAAAGCCCGAGGATGGGCACTTCCTCTGCCATTTTGGCGTGGAGCTGCTTGAGGATCGCCCTGCGCTCGTCAAAGCCGATGGCGTTTAGCGCCTTGAGATAGAGCGCCTGCGCGTCCGGATCATCCCATTGCGAGGTCGGCGCCTTGGCCTTGTTGCCGATGATGGTGCCATACATCAGCATCGGGTCGGCGCGGGAGGAATAGCCAAAGGACTGGAGCTGGAACTTGCCGCTCATCCAGTTCTCGAGTTGCGCCGCCCAGTCGATGACGTCGAGCTGCACGTTAAAGCCGGCGGCGTTGAGCATGGCCTGCACCACGACGGCATTCTCATACATGCCGATATAGCGCTTGTTGGTCTGCATCTTGATCGGCTCGCCCTTGTAGCCGGCTTCCTTCAGCAGCTTCCTGGCGGCTTCCGGATCGTATTTCGGCCAGGCCTGGAACGACTTGTCGAAATAGGCCGAGGATTCCGCGACACCCGACGGATTGAATTCGGTGAGACCCATCAGTTTGGTCTCGGCCATCTCCTTAAAATCGATCGCATGGGCCAGCGCACGGCGGATCTTGACGTTCGACATCAGGGGATCGGTGGTCTGGATCAGGATCGCCGACAGCGACAGGCCGGGCGCGGTCTTCACCACGGCGCCGCGCTTCTTCATCTCCTCGATGCGGGAGACCTGGAGATAGGTAACGATATCGACCTGCCCCGCAAGCAACGCGGTTTCCGCCGCGGTCTTGTCGGGGATGACGACGAAGCGCACCTCGTCGAAATAGCTGGTGCGGTCGCCGCCGAAACCGTCGCGCTTCTGCTTCGACGGCACATAGTCCGCGAAACGCTCCAGCGAAACATATTGCTCCTTGCGCCATTCCTTCAGCCTGAACGAGCCGGAACCGATCGCCGATCCTGCAATCCAGTTGCCCTCGGCGTCGACATTCTTCGGGCTGGCAATCCAGAAATTGCAGACGATATCGGCGAGCCGCACCAGGAACAGCGTGTTCGGCTTGTCGAGGGTAAAAACTACCGTTCCGTCGTCCGGTGCTTCCACCGACTCGACCTTCATGCCACGCGACCCGTCGAAGCTTGCGGCGCAGACCCATGGCGCACCGGACTTCGGGGCGGCCATGCGGCGGTCCCACAGCCACTTGACGTCGGCGGCCTTCACCTTGTCGCCGTTGTGATAGACCATGCCGTCACGGAGCTTGAAGCTGTAGGTCTTGCCGTCCGGCGACACGTCCCAGCTCTCGGCGGCGGCGGGGCCGATGGTCATGTCGTTCCTGTGCGCGACAAGCTGCTCATAGATATGGTTGAGGACGTGATCGGTGAGATTGTCGCTGCGCGACGCGTCGAGCGTGCGGATATCCGCCGTCATCACGATACGCATCGTGCCGCCGTGGATCGGCTCCTCCGCACGTGCCATGCCGGCGAAAGCTGCGCCCGTAGCAATCGCGGCCAGGACGGTAGCGAAGACAGATCTCATCCTCATGCGGCTCTCCAAATCACGTTGCACAAATGTCTAAAGTCCAAAGTTCCGTGCCGTCTCGTCGAGTGCGCGCTTGAGCTTGTCGACGAGTTCATCGATCTCGGCATGAGTAATGACCAGCGACGGGCTGAGTACGATCGACTGGCCGACGGCGCGAACGATCAGGCCCTGATTGTAGGCGGCCTCGCGGCAGAAGACCCCGGCGCCGTCCTCGACCGTGAAGATCTCGCGGGTGTCTTTGTCCTTGACCAGTTGCAGCGCCGCCAGCGTGCCTATGCCGCGCACCTCGCCCACGACCGGATGCTGTTCGAATTGCGCCAGCGCCTGATGCAGATAGGGGCCGATATCGTCGCGGACGCGATCGACCAGGCCTTCGCGTTCAATGATGTCGATATTGGCGAGTGCCACCGCGCAGGCGACGGGATGGCCGGAATAGGTATAGCCGTGAGCGAGCAACCCGCCGGCGCCGATGGTCTCGAACACCCGCTTGTTCATCGCCACCGCGGCGATCGGCAGATAGCCAGAGGACAGGCCCTTGGCCAGCGTCATCAGGTCCGGCGTGACGCCGTAAGTTTGCGCGCCGAACCATTCGCCGGTGCGGCCGAAACCGCAGATCACTTCATCCGCAATCAGCAGCACATCGTATTTGCGGCAGATGCGCTGGATTTCCGGCCAGTAGGTCGATGGCGGATCGATCACACCGCCAGCGCCCTGCACCGGTTCGCCGATAAAGGCCGCGACATTCTCTGGCCCGAGTTCGAGGATCTTCTGCTCGAGCGCCTGCGCGACCTGCAGTCCGAACTCCTCTTTGGTGAGCTCGCCACCGAACATGTACCAGTGCGGATGCTGGATATGCGCGAAACCCGGGAGCGTGCCGCCGTCCATGGCATGCATGTGCGGCATCCCGCACAGGCTCACGGCCGCCAGCGTGCTGCCGTGATAGGCCATGGTGCGGCTGATGAAGGTGCGCTTGGTGGGCTTGCCCTGCAGCTTCCAGAAATAGCGCACCATGCGGACGATGGTGTCGTTGGCCTCGGAGCCCGACGAGGTGAACAGGAAGTGGTCGAGACCTTCCGGCGTCAGCTGCGACAGCTTGTGCGCGAGCTCCGTCATCGCCGGCGTCGTCGACTGGAAATGGTTGCTGTAGAACGGCAGCTCCGCCATCTGCCGGGCGGCGGCATCGACCAGCTCCTGCCGGCCATAGCCGACATTCACGCACCACAGCCCGGCCATGCCGTCCAGGAATCTGCGCCCGTCACTGTCCCAGATCTGGCAGCCCTCGCCGCGCACCACGACGCGGGTGTTGCCGCTGGCGATCACGGCGGGATCGGTGAAGGAATGGACGTGATGCGCGCCGTCGAGCGCCTGCAGATCGCCGGTCGTTCTTGTTGTATCGAGCATGTTTTTCTCCGACGACGCCGGACAGCCACGGGGGCCAGCGTCAACGAAGGGATCATCGAATTGCCCGGACGATCGCGGGAGATGCCAAACAGGGGGTCGGTGGTGCGCGCTGCGCACCGTGAGGGATGACGCTTCAATAAGAACTCGTCATGCCCGGGCTTGTCCCGGGCATCCACGCCTCACTTCACTTCTGTCAAAAACGTGGATGGCCGGGACAAACCCGGCCATGACGGCGGAGAGAGGCGTGCGCCGCGGCTCTACGCGTGGCGCTCGAAATCCGCCGGGGTCAGTTCGATCGGCTGGCCATGCGGCGTGCGATCGGCGGCGTGGTCCCAGGCATCGCGATAGCGATGCAGCGCATCCGCCGTCGTCAAACCCTTTTCGGCGATCAGGTTTTCCAGCGTCGCCAGCCAGTGCCGGTAATAGGTCTCGCCGGTGTCGGCATCGCCACCCGCCTGGGCGCGCTTGATCTCGGCAGCCAGCGCCGCAGCCCATTCCGTCCAGGTGAACACGCCGCCCTCATGCAGCGTCACGGCCATGGCAAAGGCCTGGGCCTCCCACGGCTCGCGAAACACGGGACCCTCGGCGTCGCAGGGGATGCTCGGGATTTCGGCCGTCGCACGGGTTGCAGCTTGAGTATTGGTCGTCATCATACCGGCTCCAGACATCAGGCGAATCCTACACCGACGCGCGCCTCACGCAAATCTCGCTGCGTGACGCGCATGGCAGGTGTCTAATTCCTGACCTGCGAGAAAAACTCCAACATAAAGCGCGATATGCGGCGCGTTGCCCCGTCTGCAGGCTCACACTGCACAATCTGCGATCTTGCTCCGCTGAATAATTTTGGCGTACCCGTCGCTGCACTCGATCCCGTGAATAAAAGGTAGACTTAAGATGGAAAAGCCAAGCCTCATCCTGACCGGAGGACGCGTGTTCTGTGGTCTCAACGAGGGCTTTGTCGAAGCCATCGCGATCGCATCGGGACGCGTGCTGGCGACCGGCTCGGCCGAGACAATCGCCGAGCTTGCCGGGCCGGATACGCGCATCATCGAACTCGCCGGCCGCACCGCCATCCCGGGCCTGAACGATGCGCATATGCATCTGCTGCCGCTCGGCCTGACCATGACCGAAATCAATCTGCGGCCGGAAACCGGCGCCAACTCGATCGGCGAAATCCTGCGCCGCGTCGCCGAGAAGGCCAAGACGGCCAAGCCCGGCGAATGGATCAATGGCCGCGGCTATGACCATTACGAGCTCGCGGAAAAGCGACACCCCACTGCCGAAGAGCTCGATCAGGTTGCGCCGAACAATCCGGTCTATCTCAAGCGGACCTGCGGCCATGTCGCCGTGATCAATACGCAGGCGATGCGCGCGGCCGGCATCGGCCACAACACGCCGCAGCCCGATGGCGGCATGATCGAACGCCGCGACAACAAGCTGACCGGCCTGCTCGCCGAACGCGCGCTGCGCCTGATCGTCGACGCCGCGCCGAAGCCCAGCGCCGAACGCCTGCGCGATGCGATCGACCGCGCCGGCCGCTTCATGGTGTCACAGGGCTTCACCAGCGTGATGGACGCCGCGGTCGGCATGGCCGCGGGCATGGATGAGATCGACGCCTACGAGCATCTTGCGAAATCGAATACGCTGCCGATCCGCACCTGGGTCTGTATCTATGGCAACACCGACGGCATCGGCGATCAGGCACATGCTGCAGGTTATCGCTTCGGCCGCGAGGTCGGCATGCTGCGCTATGGCGCGATGAAAGTGTTTGGCGACGGCAGCGCGGGCGGACTCACCGCTGCGATGTCCGAGCCCTATCTCGTGGGCGGTCCCGATAACCGCGGTATCTTCTGCTACACCGACAAGGAAATGCACGACTATCTCGCGCATTATCACGGCCTCGGCTACCAGCTCGCCATCCACGCCATCGGCGACGCCGCCATCGAGCAGGTGCTGTCAGGCATCGAGAAAGCCTCGACGGCGGACAATCCGATCCTCGGCCGCCGCCATCGCATCGAGCATTGCGGCTTCCTGAGCGACAGCCAGATCGCACGCATGGCCGCCTCGGGCATCGATCCGGTGCCGCAGCCGGTCTTCATGTATGAATTCGGCGATCTCTACATCACCAATCTCGGCCAGGCGCGCACTGATGTCGCCTATCCCATGCGCAAGTGGTTCGACGCCGGCCTGCATCCCGCAGCGAGTTCGGACGCGCCGGTCTCGACCACCGATCCGTTCAAGAACCTGTTCACGATGACGACGCGCATGTCCAACCGCCACACAGTGCTCGGCGAAGGCCAGAAGCTGTCGATGGCGGAAGCGATCCACGCCTACACCTATTTCGGCGCCTATACGCAATTCGCCGAAGATCGCATGGGCCGTCTGGTGCCGGGCCAGCTCGCGGATATCGCCGTGCTCAGCCACGACGTCTTCACCTGCGCGCCCGAGGAAGTCGAGAAAGACACTCGCTGCGATCTCACCATTCTCGGTGGCGACGTCGTCTTCGACAGGCTGGGTCAAGTCGCGGTCGCCGCCGAATAAAGGGAGCGCAAGACGCTGCGCTGTTCAATCCAGCGCATTCTTCTTGCGATCCCGATCTGGTCTATGGGTGTCTGGTCGGCTGACCCTGATGCAGGTCATGCCGACCGGGGCGGATCTCGACTAGAGATGTCGTCATAACGATCACGATCTTTAATTGCCCCGATATTCAGGGTTTCCCCCAATAGCAATACGCGCAGCGATCGAGATGATTGCCTCTCTGATTTTTCGGCTGAGATTCGCTGAGGCCGAAGTCGCCCAACGAAGACCGCCTGGTGATCGGAGAAGTCATCATGCGAAAATACTTAGGGACGACCGCGCTCAGTCTGGTTGTTATTTCAGTATCAGATCTGCTGGATTGCTGCACTGCAAATGCCCAGCAGGTCGTCGCGAACGGCACCACGCAGAACGCGAGTGGAACGATCAACACGGGCGTGTTGGCGCCCACGGCAGGCTACGGGCTCTACGCACTCAACAATGGAATCATCGATAGCTTCAGCCCGCTGAGTGTGATCACAGGGGGCTCAGCCTCCCACGCGGCATACGCGCAGAGCGGCGGCAGTATCACGCTCTTCAGCGGCTCGTCCGTTTCGACCACCGGCGGAGGCGGAGTGGGTCTGTTCGCAACGGGGATCAACTCGATCGTCAATGCGACCGACACCACCGTCTTCACGACAGGTAGCAACGCCTACGGCGTCGAAGCGGCACAGGGTGGGACCGTAAACCTTGCCGGCGTTTCGGTCACGACAGCTGGCAGTATGGCCTATGGTCTTTTTGCCACCCAAGCCAACGCGATGATAAGCGCGACCAACGTGACCATCAACACGACCGGGGGCGCTGGCTACGGAGCGCGGGCGAATGCAGCTGGGCATATCGCTCTCAATGGAGGCTCGATCACAACCACCGGCAGCGGCGCCGACGCCCTCATCACCATCGACAGTACCGCCACGATTGATGCGGCAAATATCATTATCCGTACAAGTGGCCCAACGGCCAGCGGCGCCAACGGGTTTTACGGAAGCATGACACTCGACAATCTTGCGGTCACGACGATTGGCGACAACTCGCACGGAGCCAGGGCCGACAATGCCGGCTCCGTCGCAGTCACAGGAGGGACGTTCACAACCTCCGGAGCCTCATCGTTCGGCCTGCTGGCGACATTGGGAAGTACGTTGACTGCAACCAACGCCACGGTGGTCACGAGCGGGGCCAGCGGAATTGGCGCAAGCGCGCAATTTGGTGGCCAGCTCATCTTGAACGGCGGAACGGTCACAACCACAGGCGCATCGGCGGCAGGTCTTTTTTCGGTCGGGTTGCTTTCGACTCTATCGGCCACGCCGGCGGTTCCGACAGCACTCATATTGCTCGACGATGCCGCAACGCCTTCTGCCAGTCCAACCGGCTCAACTCTCACTGCGAACGGAGTGACAGTCAGAACATTCGGAACTGGATCTCATGGTGCTAGCGTCCGCGGCGGAAGCAGCCTTGCGCTGAACGACAGCACCCTGACCGTTTCCGGTGCGGGCGGCGCCGCGCTGTACTCCTCTGCCTACGACACGGGGGTCAGTATTGCGCAGATTTCAAACAGCACACTCAGTTCAGCCCAGGGCGCAGGTATCCGGACCTCCGGCACGACGCTGAATGCAACATTGCTTGGCTCCTCACTCGCCGGAAATCCGAATCTCCTGGAAGTCGTTGCCAATGGAACGCTGAACTTGATAGCAGCATCTTCGACACTTACCGGCGCAGCGGTGACGGACGCGGGAAGCACGTCAAATGTGACATTGCAAAATGCAACGACATGGAAGGTGACCGGCAACTCCAACGTTTCCAATCTTAGCAACACGTCGAGCTTGATCGATTTTGCACCGCCGTCGGGCGGGGCGTTCAAGACGCTGAGCGCCATCAACTATGCGGGCGTCGGCGGAACCATCGGATTGAATACGTTCCTCGACACGGATGGTGCGCCATCCGACAGGCTCTCGATCAACGGCGGGACCGCAACGGGTGATACGTCGTTGCGCGTGACAAACGCAGGTGGCGGCGGTGAGCTGACTGTCGGCAACGGCATCCTTGTCGTCGACACGACCAACGGCGGCACGACGGCGCCAGCTGCATTCAAGCTCGCCGGACCGGTCGTGGCTGGCCCCTTCGAATATACGCTCCATCGCAGCAGTGTAGATGCTAGCAACTCGCAAGCGTGGTATCTCCGCTCGACGCTCGATTGTAGCCTCGCCCCCAACGCAGCGGTATGCCCGTCGCCGCCGGGTCCAGCACCGCAACCGCCGGTGCCGAACTTCCGGCCGGAGACCTCCCTCTATGCTGCGGTGCCTGCGATGGCCCTGCTCTATGGACGGAACCTCCTTGATACGTTGCACGAGCGCACGGGCGACCGCGAGGACGTCGGTGGACGCACTGAGTCGAACGCCGATGCGCCCTTCATCGGAGGCTGGGGCCGCTTTATCGTCATGACCGGGCGGCGCGACGGGGACGCGCGCGGCATTTACGGCACCGGTCCGCAGTACACATATAATTTCCTTGGCCTTCAGGCCGGCCAAGACTTTGTGCGCCGCGAACACAGCAACGGCAGCCGGGATCATCTCGGTTTATATTTTGCTCTCGGCGGGGCCTACGGGCGAGTTACTCATTATGACGGCATCACCGGCGAAAGTGACGTCAAGGGCTACACTCTCGGCGGTTACTGGACTCACTTTGGCGCGACTGGTTGGTATTTCGACACTGTGCTGCAGGGCACCTGGTACGACGTGACCAGCAACGCCAATCGTGGCCTAACCTCGCTTACCACTGACGGGGCGGGTATCGGCGGATCAGTCGAGGCAGGCTATCCTATCAACTTGCGCCACGGATTTTTCATCGAGCCGCAGGTCCAGGTCGCCTATCAGGCGATTGATCTCGCCGGCAGCCGTGACGTCGGCGCCCAAGTTCGCTTCGACAAAGTTGGTTCGTTAGCAAGCCGGATCGGCGCCCGTATTGGGCGTGATTGGAGCATCGGTGATGATGCGAGCCGCCGTCGTTTAACTGCTTGGATCCGCCCAAGCCTCTGGCACGAATTTCGCGGAAATCCTCTGACCGAGTTTTCGTCCGATACCGGCTTCACCCCTTTTCAAGCCACACTCAACGGCACGTGGGGCGAATTGAACGCCGGCGTCAGCGGCCAGGTGACCTCGAATGCCACTCTGTTCGCCAGTGTTTCGTATCAATCTCGCTTCGAAGGAAAGAGCTACGCATACAACGGCAAGTTTGGAGCCAATTTTAGTTGGTGAATATTCGACGGCTGACTCCGAGAGTCCGACTCATCATGAGTGAAGGGCGATGGATGTTTGTGCTCCGCTCCCGGAGACCAGACTGTCCATGAGATCGCGGAGTACCACTCGCCGCCTGAGTTGCTGGTTTACTGGGGAAATGTCGCCGGCAAGGGTCGCCTCCTCATTCGAGGGCATTTCCGCCTCCCATCGCCGGCGAGACGATCACGCAGGTCCAACCAAAGATCGAGTTAATTTTCGCGCGCTTCTGCTGTGACGCAGAACGCTGATGTCGCCGACCAGGGCGGAGGGCTCACAGACCTACGCGGCCTCCGTCGGAGGCCGCCGCTTCGTTTGTATATGGAGGCTCCATTGATCAGCTACGGCTCAATGGAGCGCCATTTCAATGACGACAAGGCGCCTTAACGGACGCGCTTGCGACAGGAGGCACCTGTTCCGCTGACCGCTGCACGGCATTGGTCGATCGTGTCATAACTACAATCGGTGCCCCGCGACTGTGATTTGGCGCACCACGCCCTCCCCTTGGCTTCGCTCTGCGTGGTGACGAATACCATGCTCGCGCTCGCCACGATCGTGGAAACAAGCAGGGACAACAAGAAACGCTTCTTCAGGTTCTGCATCGCATCCTCCTTTTCAATCGTCGGAATAATGGATGACGCCATTGCATCACGATATCGGGTGTTGACCTGATCCGAGCCGCGGAATCACCCCTGCGATCACAGCGAAAGATCGTGATGCGCTGGAATGGCTATCACAGCCGCAACGGTGCAATCGTATCGCTCACCTGCAATAGCGATGCGATACCGGGTGGGATCTTCCGCTCGATGTGCGGACCCAGCAACGACCATGGCGCCAGTAATACCGGTTATGCCAATGCCGCCTGTGACTCCCCACGGCCGCTCCGGTGGCAGCGCCAATAGCCGCACCGCGTCGGCCGCCGACGGCGCCGCCAATGATGGCACCGGACACAGCGCCGCGTCCTGCTGCGCTTTGGGCAAGCGCATCCGCCAGCGGAACCACTGCAGACAGCGCGAGTAGAACGAGCAAGGCTGAGATCCTTCGCATGCGTAACTCCCTGACAATTGATGCTGTGGCCCCCGCACGCGTTCCGATTTGAAATGCACATCCAGAACAATGGCTATCGGGGAAAACCCTTGGTCGGTGCACATGACGCGCCATCGCATGTGTCAGCGCCTTACTAATTATTCACTGGGACACGCGGCTCTTCCGAATTATTGGAGCGCGATGCGATACTTTTTCCATATTCTGGACGGGCCGAAAGTTTTTCCAGATGAGGTCGGAAGCCGCCTTTCAAATCCGAAACTTGCGATCACGCAAGCGCGCGCCCTTGCTACGGAATTGAGCAAGGCCGGTGCGCTTTGCAGGGCCCATCTTGTGTTCGTTCTCGACGAGAACGGCAACCGAATCTTCAGATGCCGGGCCAACTGACGGCTTCGCATATGGCTGTCGTCGCATAGGCGGATCGGGACGTCGCCGAAGAAGTTGCCGAGTATCAGGGTAAAGCCCGATACCCGCTCAGGTGCTTTCCCCTATATCTCCTGTCGCGCTTCAAATTTTCCGGACTATCCTGCACCACGTCGTCATTTACGGGGTTCGGTCGTGCGGGCCAGAATCTTCAGATTTGCAAAGATCCTGATGGCGTTTGTCGGCATCGCGCTGATGACGGTCTTCGCTGTCCGCATCTACGATTCGCAGCGCGGCCTGCCACTCGAGACATGGCATACCTACGTTCCGCATGAGCTCCATGCGAGCAAGCTGGATACTGCCGACTGGGCGCAATATATGGCGGCTGAGGCGGAGCTTTTCGACGAAGTCCAGCGCGAGGTATCGCAGAAGCTCGATGCGACAGAACGTGTGCCACCCAATCGGTATTTCGAAGGCAGCCCGGTCTATCCTCCGCATTTCGTGCAGGACTTCAACCGATCCTTTGTGCTGGAACCGAAGGGGAAGCCGATCGGAGCGGTCGTGCTTCTTCATGGCCTGACGGATTCCCCCTACAGCCAGCGCCATATTGCGCGCTTCTACCGCGATCAAGGCTTCCTGGCGATCGTCCCAAGGCTGCCGGCGCACGGCACGGTTCCGGCCGCGCTGACCGACGTCGCGTGGGAAGACTGGATGGCTGCCACGCGGCTCGCAGTGCGGGAAGTGAAGAAGCGTGTGAATTCGCCCGTGCCGCTGCATCTGGTGGGATTTTCCAATGGCGGCGCGCTGGCCATCATGTATGCGCTGGATGCCATCGACGACGAAAAACTGTCGCGACCCGACCGCCTGATACTGATCTCACCGATGGTCGGCATCACTAGTTTTGCACGGTTCGCCGGCCTTGCGGGATTTCCGGCAATTCTGCCCGCCTTCGCCAAGGCCGCTTGGCTCGACGTCGTTCCGGAGTTCAATCCCTTCAAGTACAATTCATTTCCGGTGAATGGCGCGCGTCAATCGCATCTTCTGACCAGGGCTCTGCAACGGAGGCTCGCGCGCTATGCGAGCGAAGGCAGACTGAGCCGGTTTCCACCCATCCTGACATTCCAGTCGCTGATGGATTTCACCGTCAGCACGCGGGCCATCGTCTCCGATCTCTATGCCCATCTGCCGGCCAATGGGAGCGAACTCGTTCTGTTCGACGTCAACCGCACCGCCCGATTTGGCCCTCTGCTGCGCACCAGCACCGACACCGCGCTGGCGCGCATTGTACCCGCCGGCCCGCGGCGCTACCGCCTCGCCATCATTACCAATTCCGGTGACAATAATGACGACGTGATCGAGCGTGTGACCGAGGCCGGCACCGTCGACGAGCATTCCCGCCCGCTCGGCCTGAACTATCCACGGGGCTTCTATTCGCTGTCGCATGTGGCGCTGCCATTTCCGGTCAGCGATTCTCTCTATGGGGCGGAGCCGGACAAGTCCGAGGATTTTGGCGAGAACCTCGGTACCCTGGCGCCGCGCGGCGAACGCAATGTGCTGATCGCCAGCCTCGACTCGCTGATGCGGGCGTCATCAAACCCGTTCTTCCCCTATATGGTCGGCCGGATCGGTGAGAGCATTCTCACCCCCGCAAAGACCGCCCAACCTGCCCGATAAAGCGATGACCGATGATAAATGCCGACTATCGAAGAACGAGATTGGATATGCCTAGTGCCAGATTCAATCCGATCTGGCCCTCGACAGAGAGCGGCTGCAGCGTGATCGTACGGCGGGATCCGCCGACGAGGACATTGGCGCCAAGACCCAGGCCGATGGCAACATTTCCGCTTGCCCCGACATAGCTGCCTCTCAATGTGCCGCGGCCGATATTACTGTTCCGCGCAAAGACGCCCCAGAACAGTGTCCCTCCTCGGGTTACGCCAACATCGAGGCCAACCCGCCTGATCGTGCCCCTGTAACTATATTGCCGCGCAGCCACGGTCGACAGGAAGACACATTGCATCTCCTGGCGTGAGCCTAGAACCAGCCCGACTCTCGGACCGGTGCTGCATGTCAGTCCGCCGACGCGGAAAAGCTGTTGCGCGTGAGCCGGTGCGGATAGCATCTGCGGGATCAGGAAGGCGCATGCCACGGTCAATATGCGAATGCTGAACATTTGCTTCCCTCTCGAAACCGCGACAAAATAACCAGGCTTCTGCCGGACGAGGCTAGCCGTCAGCACGTAATAGTTAATCGGGAAAAACCCTGAAGAGGTCATGATGAGTACCCGGATTGCCGGGGAACATTGATCTGGATTCAGGTACGCGCAGCAACGCCTGTCCCCGCGGAAAATTCCAGGTCATGCGCAGAGGCCGGAGCGCCACAACTACGGCTGCTTTGCCTCGCTTTTGGCCGAATCCGGAAACTTTAAAATTCGGTAAGAAAGTGGCGGCGCCGATGGACAAACGCCATCTTCAGCTCAGGCGACCGCTCCTGAAACTTCCCAGATATCGCGGGCCCGGATGGCCGGCCGCAAGAGCGCCGTCGTCGTTGTCTCTGAAGAGAATGGTCGGGTGATGTTTGGATCAATCAAGGCGTTCATCTCGCGTGCGATGGAAGACGCCAATCAACGGAAAAACGTCGAGCAGAGAGAGCTTCTCATCGTGACCGCGGCATTGCTCATCCGCGTTGCCACCGTCGATAGCGAGCTATCGGATATCAGGCGCGTCAGATTGCATGCCATTTTCAGATCGCATTATGGGCTGGATGACGCGGCTACGGTTCAGCTTCTCGTTGATGCAGATGCAGTCGCTCGTAGCGCGGTCGATCTTTATCGCTTTACCCGGCAACTCAACGAGTTCCTCGATGACGATGGACGTCGACGGATCGTTCAACTCATGTGGGAGACCGTTTACGCGGATCAGCGGGTCAACGAATTTGAAGAGAATCTGATCTGGCGTGCGGCAGACCTTCTGGGTGTATCGTCCCGGCAGCGTGTCGAACTTCGACAGCACGTCGTCGCTCGCATAAAGAATTTGGCCGCGATGTCAGCCTGACGCGATCAGGTGCATCCTAGAGATGCCGATCTTCGGCATGATCACTGGGCCAACAGTGCCGCTCCGAGAGCCACTGTCAGTGCGAGCAGTGAAATTCCAGCCACATGCCATTGGCGAAGCGTGCCTTCCGCTTGCTCGATGGTCCTGCCCCAGGCTGGAGCGATCTTCACACACCTGTCCAGAACGACGACGATATCCCCCTCGGGAATATGGGGCAGCCGTCGCACCCAGCGCCACAGCACTCCGGCCAGTATGGCCCCCAACAAAACTGGAAGCAGGGCTTTCCATAGCAGTTCGGGCGCCAAAGGATTGGGCAACATTCCTTCGGGGACCGCGAGGAATAGCGCCCATGGTACGATGAGCGACGCTACGGCGGTCGACAGCCATGGCCAGAACAAGCTCGGCGCCGCTGTCGCCTCGTATTCCGTTGATGCCGTCGTCACCAGGCCTCGCACGAACTGCAGCATGAGCAGCGTCGTGCCGACAGCAGACAGCGTTGCAACCGTGTTGGCGGCTCCGTCCCCGAGCGGTCCGTCGACCACGATTTTTGCCAGGGCACCGCCGGTCAGCGGGAGACCGCCAAGGCCGACGGCAATGATCGCCACAGGGAGAAGGATGGGCAACAGATATCGGCGACCGGTCGCGGCGATCACGCCGACGGAGAGAAACAGCGCGCCTTTGACCAGAACGTGGTTCGCAGAATAGAAGATCGCCGCCAGTGCAGCGCGACCATCTCCGGCGATCATGCCCATACCGATGACGGCCACGATGAATCCCATCTGGCTGACGCTGGAATAGGCCAGCACCACCTTGGGCCTGCGTTGCGTCATTCCAATCACCACCCCGTAAAGCGCCGCGAACAGGCCGGCAGCCGCGAGTAACGTCCCTGCATGGGGCAATGCTATATCGAGGGGGAGAAAGCGGATCATTCCAAGGATGCTTGCCTTGACGGCTGCGCCACTCAGCACTGCGGCTGCCGGCGTCGGCGCTGCCGCATATGCCCGCGGCATCCAGACATGAAACGGAACAAGGCCTGCCTTCATGCCAAAACCTGCGATCAACAGGCCGATGATCAGGTCGCGGTGCGGCGACGTCGGGAGTGCGGCGGCGGCATCGCCGATCAACAGCCCATCGCCGGGAATGTCCATCGCGAGCAGCACGAAGGCGATGAGCAGCAATGTCTCCGCCAGCAGTCCAAGGCCGATATAGAGCGCGCCGGCCCGCCACGCATCGGCTGTTTCGTGCTGGATGATGAGGCCGCAGGCACCGAGCGTCAGCATCGCCAAAAACAAATAGAAACCCACCATGTCGGCAGCGAGAAAGACACCGATGCAACCCGTCAGTGCGGTGAGCCAGCACACGGCGAACCGCCCGCGGTTCGGCCTGCCCTGCAGATACGGTGACGCATAAGCCCCGGCCATGATCCACAGCAGCGCAGCAACGCCGAGTAGCAGTGCCCCGGGAAGATCAAGAGCAAAAGTCAAATGCAGGCGGGCCGGGCCGACGACAAGCGGGGAATCGTCGGAGACAAGGAGCACGGCCACAAATGCAGGAATCGGAGCAAACGCCAGATACGAAGGCATTCGCAGCAATGCCATTGGCCAGAGGCAAGCCAGCAGCATCCCGAGCGGAAAGAGCAAGGCGAAAGCCAGCAAGGGATAGGCCTCTATCATCGCAGCCAAGCCATCGGCGCCTCCGGACGACCAACTTGCAATACATCGATCGGACCGAGCGCCACGAACCCCAGCAGAACCGAGAGCAATGCTAGCCCCAGCACCGCCACTTCCTGATACTTCGGCACCGCGGTGTGCAATGTCAGCGGCGCGCTCGGCGCTCCCATCGCACGCGACAGCACGATGAAGGTATATGCGCTCGTGAGCAGCCCTCCTGCGATGATCACGATTGCCCACCACCACTGCGCCGTTGCAATCGTCGCCTCCAGCAAGAGCCACTTTGCCAGAAAACCACCCGTTGGCGGCAAGCCGATGAGGCATAGGCCACCGAGGCCAAAGGCAAACATCGTCATGGGAAGTGCGCGCGCGATCCCGCCAAGCTCCGAGATCTGGTCGTGCCCAAGCGCGGCATAGACAAGTCCGGCCGCCATGAACATGGCTGCCTTGGCGGTGGCGTGCGAGATGGCCTGAAGCATGCCGCCCGTCAGGGCATCGCCATACTGGAGATGCAACGGGTCGGCAGCGAGCGGAAACATCAGAAACAGATAGCCGATCTGCGCGACCGTCGAATAGGCGATCAGCAGCTTGAGCCGCTTCTGTCGGAGCGCGACAATGTTGCCGCATATGATCGCCGACGCCCCCAGTGCCCCAATGAGTTGGCCGCCGGCCACACTCAAGAGTCCCGGCATGGCATCGAACCAGAGCCGCACGACGAGAAAGAATGATCCCTTCACCACGACTGCCGACAGAACCGCGCTGGCCGCCGCCGGTGCGCCGGCATGCGCCGGCGGAAGCCAGAGATGCAGTGGAAAGAGCGCGGTCTTGGCGAACAGCCCCACCGTCATCAGCGTCGCGGCAGCGAGCGTCGCCGATTCAAGACGCACGCGCTGCGACATCAGGACGATGTCGAGGGTCCCATAGCTGCCATACAGCAAGGCCGTTCCGACCAGATAGAGGATCGAGCCCAGCAGCGCGAAGAGCAGATAGCGCAATGCCGCCTGCAAGGTCTCTGCGCGGCCATCGAGACAGACCAGCGGCACCGCAGCGAAAGTCAGCAGTTCGAGCGCAACGTAAAGTGTGAACAGATCGCCGCCGAGAAAGATCATGTTCATCGCGCCCGAGATCGCCATGAGCATGACCCAGAACACCAACGGCGCGCGGGTTTCAACGGACGCTGCGCGACTGCCGAAACTCGCATGCGCGAACACGCCAATGAGGCAGATCACGATGGCCATTGCCACCATCATCGCGACTGAAAGTCCGTCTGCGCGCAGCGTGATGCCCAGCGGTGGCTGCCAATTACCCACAATGTAGCTCAGCGACGTTTCGCTTTGCCATACTTTCAGAAAGACAATGCATGCCACGCCGAGACCGGCGGGCAACAGAAGCGCGGCAATTCTTCCGACGTGCCGCCCGCCAAGGACAAACGACAACAGGATGCCGACAACCGGCAATACGATGGCCAGAACAAGAAGCGCCCCGTCGGCAGTCGTCGCCTCAAGCGCGGTTGCAGCCGGCATCAGGATTTTTCCTCGCCGGTTTCAGAACTGTCGGAACCGATCGAGGCGCGGTCGGTCTCATCGCCAAGACGCTGCACCAGCGCGATGGCCATGGCCGTCGCCGCGAAGGCGACGACAATCGCGGTGATCACCATCGCCTGAGGGACCGGGTCACCGCCGAGCCCGGCCGCTGCCCCCCGCCTGGCGATCACACCGAACAGCAGAAACACACCACTCCCAAGCAAATTGAATGCAAGGATCTTGCGTAGCGGTTCGGGATTCGTGATGAACCCGTACAGTCCGATGCCCACCAGTGTTGCGCCACACAAGCCGAACAGCGTTGCCGCGTTCATTGCTGTGGTGCCCGTACCGACGGTCCTGCGGCCAGCATGCCAAGCGCCACAGCGATCGACAGCGTGAGAGCGGCTTCCACGGCGACAATCAGCGGTTTGGCGTAGCCCGCCGGGTAAGCCAGAAATGCGTCGGCAAATACCCATCCAGCAAGGCCAATGACAAGGAACAGCACCGGTCCGGTGACGAGCAGACCACGTAGCCAGAGCCGACCGATCGCAGGGGCCCGCTGTAATCCCGCGACAATGACAAGGAGCCACATCGCGGCCAGCACCGTGCCGCCCTGAAAGGCGCCGCCAGGGCCCTTCGCTCCGACCCAGCACATATAGATTCCGAACACGATGCCCACCGGCGGCAAAAGCTGAGCCAGAAAGATCAGCGTGGGATCGGGCCGTGCGTAAACCTGCAAACCTGGCGTTCCACCCCAGGCATGATCTGACGCCAGCGACCAGACCCCGAGCAAAGCGAGCAGCAGGACCACCTTTTCGAGCAGCGTGTCGAGTGCCCGGAACACGAACAGTACGCCGGCAACGGGGTTGCCGAGACCACTCGGCGGCAGGTTTTCCATCACGGTGGGCGCGAGTGTCGGAATAGCCTCCGGCGGATGGAGGATGGCAATGGCAAGACCCGCGACGATCAACGCGCACAATGCACAGGTGGCAAGGCGCGCCGGCCGCGAAATCCGCGGACCATGGACATTCACGGAGCGGGACCGCGCGACGGCGCCGAGCAGCAACAAGCCGGTCATGCCGCCGCCGATCGCGGCCTCTGTCAGCGCCACATCAACGGCGTGGAGCCGGACCCATGCCATGGACAGAAGCAGCCCATAGACGACGAACATGACAACTGCAGCGAATGCCGTGCGCACAAGGATGGCTGAAGCACCGATCGTCAGGATCAGCGCAACGAGAGCAATATCGAAGACGGAGGCGATGCTCATCCGTCTGCTCCGTGGTGGCGTACCGCACCGGCGATCAATTGGGTGACGACCGCCCCGGACAGCTGGACGAGCAGCCAGACGATCACCAATTTGACCGCGAACAGCAGGCTACTCGTCTGCGGCAGCAAGCCCAGAACGATCAGGCCAAGACCGAGATTATCAACCTTGGTCAGCGCGTGCAGACGCGTCAGCGTATCTGGGAAACGCAACAGACCCACCGTGCCCGCAAGGAAGAACAGCGCTCCTGCGGAGACCGCGCAAATGGTCAGGATATCCATGACGAGGCTCATGCGCCCCTCACTCCCCTCTGGCCTCGGATGACGCGCCGGACGCGTCTCTGACGAATGCGACGGCCGCAAACGCCGCGAACAGCGCGAGCATCACAGCAACATCCATGACAGGCGGCGTCTCGGTTGCGACCGCGAGCAGAAGGAGGATGGCGACTCCTCCCGTGCCCAGCAGTTGGACGGCCATCAGGCGGTCCACATCGGCCGATCGCCGAAGAATGGCGAACAGGCCCAGCGCCACCGTCAGCAGCACAAAGACCGAAGCACCCAACAGCAGGCTAGGCATCGGATCTTGCGCCTCCGAGCGCCCGCATGCACAGAGTTTCCTCCATCGACAATTGTTCGACGACGGGCTGCGTCACATCGAGGCAATGAATGGCCAGGCTGCCGTCAATCGAGGTCCCGCACGGAAGCGTGCCCGGCATCAGGCTCATGATCGCGCAAAACGTATTTCGCTTCCTGCCCGGCGGCTGCTGCGCCCGGTAGGTGACGAAGCCTGGCTGCAGCGGCAGTCGTGGGTGAAGCGCCCGCAGCGCAACGTCCGCTCCCGCGACAATCGACTGACGGAGGAAGTGCAGGACGAATCCGGCAAACTTGACCGGACGGAAGCCCCATTGTTCGGCAGGCAGCAGCTTGAGGCTTGCCCAAGTCGCTGCGGCAGCTGCAATCAGACCGGGGCCCACATCGCCGGGATCTCCGCGCGTCAGCGCCAGCCAGAAGCCGAAGAAACCGATAGCGCGGATCACGGCACTGCCGATGGCATCCGACCACCTCGCCGGACTCGCCTCGCCAATATTGCCGGCCTTGATCAAATTCATTGAAGCCACCCTAACGACTGCTGTCCGAGCTCCGCTTTGATTTCTGCTTGCTCTTCGTGTTGTAAACGGGTTGCTGCGGCTCCTCGACGACGATCGGGTGCTGCGGAATCTTCAGACGATCGATGCGCACATCGTCCCGCAAAGCATCCCGGTCCATCCGGTCGCCGCGCTCGACGGAGTCGCGTGGCTCCGCACTGGCGGCGAACGCCGTACAGATGAAGAGAATAGCGGTACCTGCTGCCACAATCGAATTCCGCATGATCGCCTCTTGTGTCCTGATCGCTAAAACGCGAAGTCGAGCCGTGGGCCGATCAGCCAGTCTCTATAGTGACGCAGCGCCACGTTTGAGTTTCGCGCCTCGTAGATGACGTTCGTGGTGAGCGATACGTTGCTGGCGATGTTGTATTTCAGGCCGAGAGACGCCGAATAGATCTGGTCCTGCCGGTCGCGGTTCAAGCCGTCTGTAAACCAGAACGCTTCGATGAAAGGCGTGCTGACGATCGACCATTTCGAATTCAGCTCGACCTCGATGCCAAGCAGCGCATCAGCACGCCAGCGCCTGGCCTCAGCGAGATCGGAGAAACGATAAGTGAGCTGGAGGAGCGGCGAGAGCGTGACATTGTCGATGCTGAAATCGCGCGCGATAGCGCCGGTGACATCGTGGGAGGTGAAGGCGAGATCGCGAAACACGCCGTCGTAGTCATATCTGTTTTCGTAGGTGGCGCTTATTCTCCAGCCATACAGATTCTTCGTCAGCCGCGCGCCCAGACGCGCAATGGCGGCATTGCCGTCATGCTCCCTGGAAAATGCTTCGAACTGAGCACGTGCAAAAATACGGTAGGACAGGTCCGGCGCAAGTTTGCCGTCCAGCCGCAAGCTCACATCGGGCTCATAGTAAAAATCCCCCCGCCGGTCGTCGCGCGAAAACAGGGCATTGGCCGTGTAGGTGGGCGATAGGGATCCAACAACGCTCCACGTCGGGCTCATCGACGTGTACTCGACCTTTCTGAGCTCGGTCAGATCTATGTCGGCAGCTACTGCCCCGCTGGCATAAAGGAAGCTTGTTGCTGCCAGGACAATTCTGGATCCACGCATTGCACACTCCCCAGACAATTACTCTCCGTCGGTCGATGGTGCTGGTTTCGGTATTAACAGTCCCACGATCTCGCTCCCCCGAGCAGAGAATGGTCGATTGCGTTAGTAATCCACGGCATCGCGGATGATCGGGCAGGTCATACAGTGACCACCACCACGGCCACGACCGAGTTCGGCGCCGACGATCGTAATCACCTCGATGCCTTCCTTGCGGAGCAACGTGTTGGTGTAAGTGTTGCGGTCGTAGGCGTAGACGACACCTGGCGATGCGCAAACGAGATTGGCGCCGCTATCCCATTGGGTCCGTTCGCGCTGGTAATCACTGCCACCGGCTTCGACCACGCGGAGCTTCTTGAGACCCAATGCTTCCTCGACAACGCCGACAAACGACTTCTTCTCGGCATGCAACTCGACACCGCTCGGATGATCGCTCGGGCGATAGGAATAGGTACGTGTCTGGTTCATAAAGTCAGGCGCGAGCAGCACGCAGTCGCGGTCGGCGAATGTGAAAACAGTATCGAGATGCATCGCCGCGCGGATCTTGGGCATTGCCGCAACGATGACGCGCTCCGCGGCCTTCTTTTTAAAGAGGGTCGCGGCAAGTTGGCTGATCGCTTGGCGTGAGGTGCGTTCGCTCATGCCGATCAGCACGACCCCCTTGCCGATGGGCATCACATCGCCGCCTTCCAGCGTAGCCAGTCCATGGTCCTCTGTCGGGTCGCCCCACCAGACATTGACGTTGCCGGCAAAATCGGGATGAAACTTGTAGATCGCTGTGGTGAGGATCGTTTCCTCGTGTCGCGCCGGCCAGTACAGCGCGTTGAGAGTGACACCGCCATAGATCCAGCAGGTCGTGTCGCGCGTATAGAGCGTGTTCGGCAGTGGCGGGAGAAGGTATTCAGTCGCCCCCGCGGCCTCCTTCACCATCCTGAGTGCCGCGCCCCCATGTGCTTCGGGAAAGTCATGGGTCGACAGGCCACCGATCAGCGTTTCCGCGAGCTTTCGGTTGTCCAGCCCGGACAGGTAGCTTTTGAGCTCGTCGATGAAGCCAAGGCCAACCTGGTTCGGCACGACCTGATTGTCGAGGATCCAGGCCTTGCCCTCCGGGACTGCCAGCGTCTCGGCGAGCAGGTTATGCATCTCAACGACATCGACGCCGCGGTCCCGCATTTTGGTGACGAAATCGAAGTGGTCGCGCTTCGCATTGTCAACCCAGAGCACATCGTCGAACAGCAACTGATCGCAGTTGGACGGGGTCAGGCGTGTATGGGCAAGACCCGGGGCACAGACCAGGACCTTGCGCAGCTGGCCAACTTCAGAGTGCACACCAAACGGGACTTTTTTTGCGCTGGCCATCATGAACTCCCATCGATTTCCTAGATGCTGATATAGCCGGTGGCGAGACCGTGGATGCCGACTACGCATCCGACGACAGCGACGCCGAACAGGACCCATTCTGCCGGAGTGAAGAGCTGCTTGTTGAGCTCCCTCCGCGTGATGAAATACAGGATCGTGCCGGGCGCATAGATGATGAAGCCAAGCAGCAGAAATTTCATACCGCCGGCGAACAGAAGGAAGATCGTGTAGGCAGTCGCCAGGACAGCGATGATCGTGTCCTTCCGAAGATCGCTTGGATCGGTCTCGTAAGTCTCCTTGCGATAGACCAGCATCAACGCGAACGCCGCCGAGAGGAAATACGGAATCAGCGACAGGTGGCTGCACAGCGAGAGAGCGAAGGTAAAGGCATCGTCGGAAAACAACGTCGCGATGAGAACAGCCTGAACGAGCAATGTGCTCATCAGGAGCGCCATTGACGGAACCTGATTTGCGTTTTCACGTGCCAGGAAGGCCGGCATGTCTTGCCTCTTCGCCGCAACCGACAGCACTTCGGCGGCCATCAGGGTCCAGGCAAGATAGGCCCCGAGCACCGAGATAATCACGCCGATGCCGATGAAGATCGCACCCCAATGACCAACGGCCGCTTCGAGCACGCCGCCAACTGAGGGTTGACGCAGTTGCGCCAGTTCTTCGCGGGGGAGGATGCCGTATGCTAGAATGGACACCGACGCGAACAAGGCCAACACGGCCAAAAATCCCGTCACAGTCGCAATACCGACGTCCTCGCGCCGTTGCGCGAAGCGGGAGTAGTTGCTGGCGCCTTCGATGCCGAGAAACACGAAGACCGTTACCAGCATCGTCGCCTTGATCTGCGCGAAGAGATTTCCGTAGTCCCCGCTTGCACCGCCCCAGAGGTTTCCGACGAACACATCCGGTTTGAAGAAGAAGATCGACAGGACGACGAACAACAGCAGCGGAATGAGTTTGGCAATCGTCACGATCTTGTTGATCGCTGCCGCCTCCTTGACGCCGCGCAGCACAAGGAAATGGAACGCCCAGACACCGACCGACGATAGTGCGATGGCAGTGACCGTATTGCCCTGACCGAGCGCGGGGAACAGCGCGCCGAGCGTCGACTTGATCAAAATCCAGTAGGATACGTTGCCGACGCAAGCACTGGCCCAGTAGCCAAAGGCGGAGAAGAAGCCGACATAGGGCCCGAACCCCTCCCGCGCATAGGCGTAGACGCCCGCATCGAGATCCGGCTTGCGGTTGGCCAATGTCTGAAACACAAATCCCAGCATCAGCATGCCGGCACCAGCGACGGCCCACGCTATCAGCGCACCATAGATGCCGGTGGCCTGCGCAAAATTTCGCGGTATCGAAAACACGCCGGCGCCGACCATCCCGCCGACCACCATGGCCGTGAGCGTCCAAAGCGGCAATTTCTGGTCGCCTGCATTGCTCATGGCCAAAGCACTCCCATGTGCAGAAGCGGTCGGCCTGCGGCAAATGGGACATGCAGGCGACCACCTGCGACCGGGGTCTGCAAGATGCGGCGACGGGATTGAGGAAAGTTTGGCCACGAAGAGCGTGCGCACCGATTGTGTTGCGCAGCCTCACAAGGCGGGCGCAGGAGCCACGCCGGTGCGCGCAAGGCGCGGGCAGATGTAAACAACATCAGGTCCTGCACCGGCGTCCCCTTCCAACATCAACTACTGGAAAGAAGAGCACATTCGGGACGCACCACGATATCGGGTGATGCCCTAGGTTGAAGACCGGGAGTTACCCTAAGTGCCGAAGCGTCCGGCGTGAAACAGATACGATCTGACTATGCTTGCGCCGATCGGAGCGGCCCCGGCGCCCTCTCTTTTCCCCCGAACCATGCCACATACAATGTGGGCAGAAAGATCAGAGTGAGAACCGTCGCAACCAACAGCCCACCCATGATCGCAAAGGCCATCGGGCCCCAGAACACCGTCGGAGCGATCGGTATCATGCCGAGCACGGTCGACACGGCCGTCAGCATGATCGGGCGAAAACGAGAACTCGAGGCATCCAGCGCGGCGTCCCACACGCTTTTCCCTTCATCGCGTTCGGCGTCGATCTGACCGATCAGGATCACCGCATTTTTCGTGATCATGCCGAGCAGTGCGAGAATCCCCAGAATCGCGACGAAACCGAGCGGACGGCCCGACAGCAGAAGGGCGGCGACCACGCCGATGAGCCCAAGGGGCGCGACGCTCAGGACGAGAAACAGCCGCTGAAAGCTCTGGAGCTGGATCATGAGGACCGTAAACATGATCAGTAGCATCACCGGCACAACGGCGATGACCGACGCTTGCGATTTCTGACTTTCTTCGACCGTGCCCCCAACCACGATCCTGTAGGATGCTGGAATGGTCTTCGACAACGCGGCAACGGCCGGCGTCAGCGAGTTGACGACGGATTCCGGAATTGCACCGGCAGTGATATCCGTCTGCACCGTGAGGGTCGGGACACGATCACGCCGCCAGATCAGGGGATATTCCTGCTCGTATTCGAAAGTTGCAAACTGGCTGAGCGAAACCGTCTGCCCGCCTGGCAGCGGAACTTGCAAATTGCGCAAGTTGGGCAACGAGACGCGCTGGTCATCGACCGCGCGCGCAACGATATCGATCAAATAGATATCATCGCGAACCTGGGTGACCGTGGTGCCTGAGATGACCGTATTCAGCACGCCTGCCAGGGCTTGAGAACTCAGCCCGAGCAACCGGGCCTTGTCCTGATTGACCCGAATACGTACCTGCCTTGCCGGCTCGATCCAGTCGAAATTGACGCCATTCGCCTTGGGATTGGCGGCGATGACTTGCGCAAGCTTGAACGCAATTTCGCGCACCATGCCTGCGTCAGGACCACTGACGCGATATTGGACGGGCCAGCCCACCGGCGGCCCAAGCTCAAGAGGCGAGACCCGTGTAATCGCATTGGGAAAATCATCGGCCAGAAGCGTCTCCAGCTTTGCGCGGATACGTTCACGCGCTGCGACATCCTTTGCGACGACCACCGACTGGGTAAAAAAATCATTGGGCAGCTGAACATTGAGCGGAAGGTAGAACCGGATGGCACCGCGGCCCACATAGGTGCTCCAGCGCGCAACGTCCGGGTCGCCCTTCAGGGCGGCATCGAATCTCTGTGCCGCTGTCTGGCTGGCATAGATGGATGCGTTCTGCGGCAGGCTGATATCGACGAGCAACTCCGGACGATCGGACGACGGAAAGAATTGCCGGGGGATGAACGGGAGAAGAAGAAACGAGCCGACGAAAAGAACCAGCGAGAGCGCGATGGTCAGCCATTTCGCCCGCATGGCGAATATCAGGAAGCCGCGATACCACCTGAAAACTCTGCCGGGGGCATCCGTCTTGCGATCCTTCGGCGGCTTGAGGATGACAACGCCCATCAGCGGAGCAAAGATCACGGCAACGAACCAGGAGACGATCAGCGCGATACTGACAACGGCAAAGAGGGAGAACGTGTATTCTCCCGCAGAACTCGCGGCAAAACCGACGGGCACGAAGCCCGCGATGGTCACCAGCGTTCCCGCCAGCATGGCGAATGCATAGGTGCGAAAGGCAAAGCTGGCCGCCTGGACCTTGTCGTCGCCTTCCGCCAGGCGATTCAGGGTAGCATCCGTGGTGGTCATGGCATCATCGACGAGGAGCGCGAGGGCGATAATGAGCGCGCCGAGCGATATGCGCTGCATGTCGATTCCGGCAAGCTTCATGATCGGGAACACGATGGCGAGTGTCAGCGGTATGGACAGCGCAATGATCAGGCCCGGGCGCACGCCGAGGCTGATAAAACTCACCACGAGAATGATCGCAATTGCCTGCAGCAGCGACATCATGAATTCGGAGATGGCGTTCTCGACCGTGACAGCCTGATCGGCAATGAGCTTCGGTTCGATGCCAATCGGAAGATCCGCCGTGATCGCGGCCATCGCCCGCTTGAGACTCTTGCCGAGCGCGAGAATGTCTCCGCCGTCACGCATCGAGATGGCCAGGCCGATGGCTGGCTCGCCGTTGACGCGAAACAAAGGCTGCGGCGGATCGGAATAGCCGCGCGTAATCCGGGCGATGTCACTCAGGCGGATCATGCGCCCGCCAGCAACGAAGTTGATGTCAGCAACATCCTGCTCGGACTGAAATGCGCCGGACACCCGAAGCGATAACGTCTCGTCGCCCGTTTGAATCGTGCCAGCCGGCCTTATGATATTTTGCGTCTGGAGAGCGGACAGCAGTGCGGTGCGGTCGATGCCAAGGCTTGCCAGTTCCTTCATCGAAAATTCAACGAAGATCCGCTCGTCCTGAGCTCCCAGCAACTCGATCTTCGATACGTCGGGGACTAGAAGAAGCTTCGAGCGGACGTCTTCCACATAGTCGCGAAGCGCGCGGTGCGTGAAACCGTCGCTCGTGAAGCCATAGATAATTCCGAACGTATCGCCGAAATCATCGTTAAACCCGGGTCCGACCACCCCTGCCGGCAGCGTATGGCGGATGTCACCAATGTTCTTGCGGACCTGATACCAGGTGTCGGAGACTTGTTTGGCGTTCGCGTTCCCCTGCAGGTTGACGAAGATCGTGGTGACGCCTGCCCGCGTGAAACTGCGCAGGAAGTCCAGATGCGGTGTTTCCTGCAGCTTGCGCTCGAGGCGCTCGGTGACCTGTTTGACGGTCTCCTCAACCGTTGCTCCGGGCCATGCCGCCTGAACGATCATCGTCTTGATGATGAATGACGGGTCCTCGCTGCGACCGAGGCGGAAGTAGGACAGGACACCGAAGATAACGGCAACAATCATGACATAAACCACCAGGGAACGGTGCTTAAGTGCCCATTCCGAGAGGTTGAAGCCGGTCATTGCTCTGACCCAAGAAGACGTATTTTCTGGCCGGGGTGCAGCGCCTGCACACCCGCGGTCACGATGACCTCCCCCGTGTCGAGTCCCTGAGACACCACGACCTGCGCTTGCTCGAAGCGCAAGACGTCCACGTTTCGGATAGAAACCGTGCGACTCGCGAGATCGACAATCCAGACTGCGGGCTGTTGATTGGCCCTCGTCAATGCCGATGCCGGGATCTCGATCATGGGGACGGCATCCATTTCCATGCGCCCCACGACGGTCGCGCCAAGCCGCATGGCCGGCGGCGGATCCGTCAGGCCAACCTTGATTTCAAAGGTGCGCGTGACGGGATCGGCCTGGGCGCCGACCTCACGGACACGACCGTGAGCCGTCACCGCGGGATCGTCCGTCAGGCTGACGGCTATTTGCGGATCGCTCGGTGCCGATCGGAAAAATTGAGCCGGTACGTCAAAGACTGCATCGCGGCCATCTTGCCGCGCCAGCCTGAGAATCATTTGCCCGGCCTGGATAACTTCTCCAGCGCCAGGTCCGACAGCGGTTATGACGCCCGGTGCGTCCACCTTCAGCTCGGTAAAGCTCACCAGATCATGTGCCGTCTTGAGCTGGGCCTCGGCGGCATCGACCTGCGATTGGGCGGTTTGTTGCGCCTGCGTTGCCTGGTCGTAATTGACGCGGGTGGTCCAGCCCTGCGCAAGCAGTGTCTGCTGGCGATCGAAATGATTGCGTGCCTGGGTCAGCTGCCCCTGCGCGGCCGCGACAGCCGCCTGAGCCTGGCGCAACGTGTTCAATTCATTCTGGGATTCAAGCCGCGCCATGACCTGACCGGGCTGCACCCGATCTCCGGTCTTCCCGTTGTTTTCGATCAGTCGGCCCGAGATGCGAAATGCCAGCGCCACCTCGTCTTCCGCTTCGATACGGCCGGTGAATGAAAGCGGAGCGCCCGCAATGCTCTTCGCAACAGTGACTGTACGCACGGGCCGCACGACAGGAGCGGCTTCATCAGACTCTCTGCCGCACGCGGTCAGCAGAAACGCCGGCACAATGGTTAGAATAATTATAATCGTCCGATATCGTGTAACTCGACATAGGGAGGCATGACGCGCATACGCAGGCATGAAGAAACCCTCGCTGAGCAAAATTGCACACCAGATTCGCTGACCACCTCGCAAAAGCAGATAGCTGGCTTTTGCCTGCGTGATCGCCTGCCCGCCAATTCTTCTATGACTCAAACTATTCTGGGGGTGCGGATATCTACCCGGTATCGGGGAAACTACTGATCGCACCAACGATTCTCTGGCGCCGTGCTGACACTCTCAAACCGCAGCAAGATTCAAGCGCTCAGTTGAAGACGATGAGGTTCCTTGTGCAGAGCAAACGCGGCAATTAACTGAAATTACTTCTATTGTTACTTCGTATATTTTGAGACTGAGTACAGTCAGTCGCGACATCGGACGATCTGGCGACATCTTACTTGACGCCGATTCAATCAAGGGTATTTAGTAAGGATAACTTCGCGCAAGAGAACGATGGCATTTAACCTTAGTGGTTACTCGCCACTCGATCCAAGATGCATCGGACTACATGATGGCCCACAAGGCTCAGGTAGACGACTCGTGTCGAATTCACGTTCGGGAAAAGATCGTGGTTCACGACACTTTCAACGGCGCTACTAGTGCACGAACAAAATTGAAACTTGGCAAATCAGGCCCTGGTAAGCAGCTCTTAGCGCTTCAGGAGGATATGCAGCAGCGAATTGCATCAGACCTTCACGATTCGACTTGCCAGCATCTGCTGGCAGCTAGTTTGAATATGATGCGAATGAGGTGCGCCGTTGCTGGCATCGGCAGCGCTATAAAAATTTGCGATGAGATCGACGCGTCGATCTGTGAGGCCCTTAGGGAAATCAGGGCTTTCACCTACCTCCTGCATCCCCAGAATTTGCTCGACGGTGGATTGAAGTCGGCGATCGAGGAGTTTGTGGTGGGGCTTTCATCGCGGACATCGCTGGAAACGCGTCTCAAGATCGATGCCGCGGTCGATGCATTGCCTAACGAAACGCAGCGCTCATTGCTGAGAGTTGTCCAGGAAGCGCTCGCGAACGTCTTCAGGCACGCGAAAGCGACGCAGGTGAATATCTCGGTCAAGGCCACAGACACCAACGTCACGCTTCGGATCAGCGATAATGGCTGCGGAATGCCGATTTCTCAGGCGAGAGATCGCCATAAGGCAGTGCCGCTTGGTGTTGGAATTCCGGCCATGAGAACAAGACTGGATCAGATGGGAGGCACATTTGAGATCCACTCGTCATCCACAGCGGCATGTAGCGGGACAACGGTGTACGCGACTATTCCACGAGCCATCTCGCGCAAAGGAAACAAGCCAGCGGATATCCACCAGGGCGGCCGAGGATCGACGAAGATCCGACCGTCGCATGGCTAAAGGTCAGCTAACGGATTCAACAATCTGACGCTCAGCGAGGGCAACGAACTCCAAGGGCTGGATCTTCTCGATGAAAGTATTTTGCCACCCGTAAGGAAATGACATCGGAGTACTGAGGACCATGAAGCAGATTATGATAGCCGATGATCATGACGCGGTGCGGGCTGGAATTCGTGCAATTCTGGAACGACGTCCGGGATGGGAAGTCGTCGGCGAGGCCCGCGATGGTAAAGAAGCTGTCGCTTGCGCCATCGAAAAGCAGCCGGATGTCGCTATCGTTGATTACTCGATGCCATTCATGACCGGCCTCGAAGTGGCGAGGCGGATGAAGGAGTACAAACTTCCAACAGAGGTGCTTATCTTCACGATGCACGACTCGATCGCGCTCGAACTACAGGCATCTCAAGTTGGCGTTCGCGCATTCCTGCGAAAATCCGATGCCAACAAAATGCTCCTGGCAGCCGTTGAATCACTGATGCATCACAGATCGTTTCATGCTGGCGAGACTTGCGGCACAATGGTCGGATCATCCGACGGAAATATTGGCACAGGCCGATCGCTTTCGCCGCGAGAGAAGACAATCGTTAAACTGGTTGCCGAGGGTTACAGCAACAAGCGTGTAAGCGAGACCTTGAATTTGAGCATCAAGACGACCGAGACCCACCGAGCTGCGGCGATGCGCAAGCTTAACGTAAAATCGACTGCAGGTCTGGTTCGGTACGCCGTACGAAACAATCTAGTAGAAGCGTAATTGCGCAAACATGGTCGACGGCCTTCACGGATTTGGCAGCCGTGACACATATCATTTCGAGGCGGTCGTTCTAGCGAGCTGCTTTCGTCAATTGGATATGGCCAGTGGTTCCAACGAATGGGAACGGCACTGTGAAGCAGATCTTGATTGCAGACGATCATGAAGTCGTGCGATCCGGATTGCGCGCGATCGTCGAAAGCCGTGCGGACTGGGCTGTGAGCGGAGAAGCGAGCGATGGCAGGGCTGCGGTCGCCATGATCAGGGAGTTGAAGCCCGATATAGCAATTGTCGACTATTCCATGCCCGTCCTGAATGGTCTGGAGGTGAGCCGTCAGATCAAGTTGCATTACCCCCGGACGGAGGTGCTCATCCTGACAATGCATGAAAGCAATGAAATCCTCACCGAATCCCTCCTGGCAGGGGTACGAGGCTTCTTGTTAAAGTCAGATGCGCGACATCATCTCATTGCAGCGATCGACGCATTACTCAATCACCGGCCTTACTTCACCGGTGTGGTCGTGGAAAAATTGCTTCACGACTACCTGGCCAGCAAGAAGGACAAATCGAAAGTCCTGCTGTCGTTACGCGAGCAAAACGTTGTTCAGCTGATCGCCGAAGGACACACCAACAAGTCCGTCGGCACGGTACTGAATCTCAGCGTGAAAACTGTCGAAGCCCACCGCGCATCCGCCATGCGCAAACTTGGAGTTTCCTCCACTGCCGAACTGGTCCGGTATGCAATTCGCATGAAACTGATTGGACCCTAGCTGCCATAGAGAGTGTGGGGGACCATGCCTGAGCCGAGAGTGGACCAAGCCATCCTAGCCAAGGACGTTCGAAGTCAGGATCTTCCGACGGCAGGAGCGAACGCCGGCCGGCGGCTGACCCTCGGGGGAGCACTCGTTATTCTGGGTGTTGCCAGCGGCATCTTCCTCGCATGGCGCGCGTCGTCCAGCCTTCTCATCATATTTGCGGCGATCCTGCTTGCATCGTTTCTCGACGCCTGCGCTCGGTCGCTTGGTCGATACATTCCGATCGGGCGCGCGTGGCGGCTAGCCATCGTGATCGTCATCCTGACTGCAGTGATCGTGCTCGGGACAATATGGGGGATTGGAAAAATCCCCGAGCAGGCCCGGATCCTGATGCGCGTCATGGACGCACAACTGGATGTCCTGCAACAACGTCTTCTCGCTTTTGGCGTGGATCTGTTCGGCCCGGACGGAGGGCGCGACTTCTCCCGCTGGTTTCCCGATCACGACAAGCTCTTTGGCCACGCACAATCGGCCGTCGGGACCGCCTCGAGCTTTCTTGCCAATACGCTTGTCATCATATTTCTCGGCCTTCTCTTTTCGCTCGATCCGCAGGCCTATCGCGACGGCGTCGTGTTGCTGGTCAAACCCTCCTCGCGTGAGCGTATGCGCTCTGTTCTGGATGAAATGGGCGCCGTGCTGCGCTCATGGCTCATGGGGCAACTGATCCGGATCGTTCTGATGACCGCCTGCGTGTGGCTGGCGCTCTATTTGCTCGGCCTTCCAAGTGCCTTTCTGCTCGGCCTGCAGGCCGGTCTGTCGAACTTCGTGCCTTATCTCGGCCCGATATTGGCCAGTATCCCCGTGGGATTGGTCGCAATGCCGCTTGGTCCCTCGATGGTGATCTGGGCCATCGGAATCTACACCGTTATTCAATCCATCGAGGGCTATGTGATCGGCCCGCTCATTCAGCGGCGCGCGGTGGAGCTGCCGCCCGCATGGACGCTGGTCGCCATCGTCCTGCTCGGCTCTCTATTCGGCGTCCTGGGAATTGCGCTTGCGATGCCGCTATTCGCGATCGGGCGCGTCGCCGTTCTTCGGCTCTATGTAGAGGACTGTCTGGGAGATAACCTGAACGACGGTCCTCACCTTAGATAGGCGCGGGAAGCTCCGACTAGATGGAAATATTGCCCATCGCAAGATTGTAGAGGCCAGCAGCGGCTGCCACGAGGATCGCTCCGAACAGGATTCCCTCGGCAGACGCAAAGACCGTTGCTTTCTGCTCCCGCCGCGCGATCACGAACAGGATCGTGACCGGCGCATAGAGAAGCGCCGAAAGCAGCAGGAAGGTGGGACCGCCTGCGTAAATCATCACAGCCGCGTAAATCGTGGCAAGCGCACCGCGCACCCAGTCAATAGCGCGGCTGCGCGGCTCCGTCTGATATGTTTCCCCGGTCCATGCGAGTTTAAGCCCGTATGCAGCGACGAACAGATAGGGAATGAGCGTCATCGAGCTCGTCATCTTCAATGCCAGCGTGAAGGCATATTCAGCAAAATAGGTCACGAGCAGGAAAAGCTGGATCAGGCAGTTGGTAAGCCACAGCGCCCCTGCGGGTACCTTGTTGACGTTCTCGCGCGTGAGGAAGCGCGGCATCGTGCCATTGACAGCCGCGGAATGGAGAACCTCGGCGGCGAGCAATGACCAGGATAGATAATTTCCAAGCACGGAGATCAGCAGGCCGATGCTGATGAATACCTTGCCCCAAGGCCCAACGATCGCTTCCAATACGCCCGCCATCGAGGGCGTCGCGAGCGCGCTCAGCTCCGGGCGCAGCAGAATTCCATAGGACAGCATGGTGACCAGGACAAGCAAAGCGAGCACACCGAGAAAACCCAGAACCGTCGCGATCCCGACATCATTGCGGTCCCTTGCATAGCGCGAGTAGACGCTTGCTCCTTCGATCCCCACAAACACGAATACGGTGACGAGCATCGTGTTGCGAACCTGGCTCGACACACTGGCAAAGCTCGGCTCCTCACCGCCCCAGAAATTGAGCGCGAAGACGTCGGCCTTGAACGCAAAAGCGGCAACGACGATGAACAGGAGTATCGGTATCATCTTCGCGAATGTCGCAACCGTATTGAGCGCAGCAGCTTCCTTGATGCCCCGGAGGATAAGGATATGAACGCTCCAGAGCAGCAACGAAGCGGCCACGATCGCAACGGGCGTGGTGCCATCCCCAAACACCGGAAAGAACTGTCCCAATGTCGCTTTGATCAGCACAAGACACGCAACATCGGCAAGGCAGCATCCGATCCAGTAACCGGCCGCAGATGCAAAGCCGGCATAGTCACCGAAGCCAGCTTCAGCATAGGCGAAAATGCCCGTATCGAGATCGGGCCGACGCCGGGACAGCGTCTGAAAGACGAAAGCGAGCATCAGCATTCCGGTGCCGGCGATGCACCAGGCAATCAGGGCGCCGAGACCGCCCGTGGCGCGACCGAATGCCGATGGTAATGCAAAGATCCCGGAGCCGACCATCGAGCCGACCACGAGCGCAATCAACGCGCCACGCGAGAGCTTCTGATCGGATGGATTGGATGATGTTCCCATTTTTCTATTGAACCTGACGCTCGAAGACGATCGGTCGAATGAAGAAGGACCGGTATTGGCGCAGCAATAGGAGGGCACCGTTTCCGGGTCCCTCCGAGATCATTCCGGCTATCCGTTTGCACCTTCTGCAGTCGACAACACGGTGTCGTCCTCATCGAGCAGAACAGCCGCCCTGGAAAGCCGGTCAAAGAGTTTTCTGCGAGCTGCAACGGGTGGCCAGGCGTAAAGAAAGATTTCCGAAGGCTTCCAGATCGCAACCCAGCCCAGAATAAGAAAGCTCTCTGACAGAACCCTTGAAAACGGTCCCTCCGTCATTCGCTGAGCGAAGACCCAGCCGAGCAAGAGGCAAATGAAAAGGACCACCATTCCGACGACGAGTGACAGCCGGCCGGTCTTGAATAACTCGCTCAGTTCACGTGAGACGGCCTGGCTTCGAAGGCCAAAGTAGTATCTGACCGCGGCTGCGATATCGGATACATGCGTTTTCCGCAGTTCTTCAGGCGGCAGATAGATGACGATTTCAATTGGGACACGGTCGGAAAACTCCAGCGCGCGATCAACGATATAATCTTCAGCCTGTAGCGCGAGATCAGTCTCGCGGAACGGAGACGGATCGAGCGTATCGAAGAGCTGCGATACCTTGCGAAGCTTCATTTCTATTCGCCCGACTTGTGCCCCTTCGGTCGAACGGTTTCTCATAGCCTTTCTCGATCGTCTTCGAGCAACACAGCGTGCTGGCGCGGCATCGCTCAAAGCAGTTTCTCCACCGCGTTGGGGCGCTCGCTGCACTTTTGTCACTGCGCGGCCGTCGCATGGAATGTCCGACGGGGCGAGCTGTCCCAACAGACCATTGACGCTACCACCAATACAATCAGGTGTTTCCCCTAGGGCGAGATGCAGGATCCAGATTAGGGAACGCCGATTGCGCCCGCACTTGTTGCGTCCGGCGACGCCTCACCCCGGCTGGAAACGAATGGCACCTGCGAACTCATCGGCAAATCTCCTAGGTCCCCTAAGGTGATCATCCGATATCGCATCGGCCTCACAGAAGCATAGGCTAGCTTTTTGAAGGAGGCCGCGCCGTTTCGGTGTTCGCGACAGCGGACAGAATTACGACTGGATCGTCGATGAGTGAACTGGACCTGCCGCCGAGCCGGGATACTGAGGACATTCGCTTCAGAACGAGAAGCATTGTCCTCAGGCAGTTCCCCTTTCTTGCCATTCTCGCGCTGGCAATTGCAGGCGTGGCCTATACGAATTTTTCAGGCAAACCGCTCATTGGCTATTGGGAGTTCCTCGCCCTCGCAATTGGTGTTGTATGCGTCGTGACTGAATGGACCGAGCTCGACGACAGGCAGGCCCGGGTTCGACTGGTATGGACCCAAGCGCTTCACTGGATCGCTGTTCTTGTTACGATGAACATCATGCTGCTGGCAGGCGTTCAACAGCTTCTGCCTGCGCCTGCGACGAGTCTCGTGCTTTTGATGTTGCTGGCGCTTGGCACTTTTCTCGCCGGCCTGAACCTTATGTCGCTGCAAATGGGCTTTCTCGGCCTCTCAATGGCTCTGGCAGTTCCCGCGATCTCCTGGATCAAGCAATCGGCGCTCTTTCTGATTTTGGTTGTGGTCTTCGTGATCGGCCTTGCCATGGCTTTCTGGTCGCTCCGGACGGATACGCGTCGACCTGAGCGAACGGCGTCTTCACGGCCCGCCTCGCCGGGCGATCCGGTTGCCGATCACAAAGACACATCGGACGAAGATACATCGGACATCGAAGCAGCTCGCCGGCGCCTTGGGCTAAGCGACGATTAGCGGATCTGACAAACCAGGAAGCTGCGTTAGGCCGCATGGAGATGCGCAGCTTTCTCATTTAAGAGTTTCCGTTCGGAGCGATCCTCAACAGGAGATATCATGAAACGCTTTATTGCTGCGGCAGGTTCAGGGGTGATTTTCTTGTGCGCTGCGTTCTCCGCGACTGCAGACCCTCGCGACTCCGTCGAGCGTGGTCAAAGGCTGGATTCTGAAGCCATTCGGGACGATGTCCGCACCAACCGCCTGAAGACACCAGCGTCACCGCTCAACGTCGAACAACCGCGGCAACCTCAAGGACAGACACTGCACCGCAGAGGGCGACCACGCTTGCACGCCATGCCGCGACCTCCGAGCGAGCGACAATTGCGGCTGCGCCGGCAACAAAAATCAGTTCAGTGACGCTAGCGTAACGTCAGCGTCGCTATGCCCGCGGCAAGGCTCACACCGATCTGGCGCTCAAGCGACAGTGGCTGGAGCATCACGGTCCTGCGAGATCCCCCGATCAGAACATTAGCGCCCAGACCCGGGCCAAACGCAACGCTGCCACTCGCGCCGACGTAATTTCCACGGAGCGTGCCCCGGCCGACCTGTGAGTTTCGGGCGAAGACCCGCCAGACCAGCGCGCTCGACGGAGTCACCCCGAGATCCAGGCCGATACGGCGCACCGTTCCCTCATAGATGTACTGCCGTGACGCATTTCGCACCCTGAACACGCATCGCAGCGTCTGACGCGAGCCGATAATCAGGCCAATCCGGGGATTGCTCATACATGTCAGCGTTCCTGCCCTGAATGCGGCAGAGGAAGCCGGCAGCGATGAAACGCAAAGCAAAAGGGATGCACCGAAAAGTCCAAGCAGGGCCTTCTTGATCATGGGAGCCTCCACTTTCTGCGCGAGAATGAATATGGCAGTGGCTATTCAGCACCGCAAGTTCGTCACGTCAGACACAACTCACAAGCTGATTCGATTTCGATTCGAATAGTTACGACGCGGTTCGGCGCGATCGTTCTGGTCGAGCCATTTCCGCAGAAGATTGCGCGTGACAGCGTTACTTGATCGATGAGCTGGCGGTCGTATTCCCCACCGCATCCGCACGGTCACGCGCGCCCGCCAGCACGTCGATCCGCTCCGGCTCAAGCAAGCAAAGCTGCTCATCCGGCCCTGCCGCAAGCCTGTGAATATAGAAGTGCGTGCTCGTCGCATCAGCAGCGGCCATGACCGGTGACGGCGCCGAAATAACCTTCAGTGCGCCAAAGGTGCCGATCCAGTCGATATGGCGATGCCCGTGCATGACGACGGCCCGATCAGCAAAGGCCTTCAGCCGACGTACAAACCAGCTGCCGTTGATCACAGCCGTGCCGATGCGTTCAGCGAACGCAGTCACTGGCATCGGATACTCCATCAGGTGATGGTGCAATCCGATTATCCAACGCGCTTTCGGGAACTGAGCGATAAAGGCCTCCAGCCGGCGGGTCTGCTCGATCGAGACGAGGCCAAGTGCATTGGTGAAGGAGAAATGTGTTTCAGCATTGGAATTGAGCAGCGCTATGCCGAGTCCATTCTCCTCCAGAGGCGGAACCACCATCGGATACAAGTCATCGAAGACCCCACGTAACCGCGCTGCACGCTGCAGACCACCGAGATCCGCGAAATCGGCCATCTGACGGCGATACGGCGCCAGCACGTCGTTGAGTGTCGTTGTATGACCTTTTCCGTCTTTCACAACAAACGCGCGATCGCCCTGAATGGCAGCGATGGCCGAAAGCGTGCGGACCTGCCGCAGCCGTTTACCCGGGCTGAACGGGAGATCCAGCCGTGCCGGATTCGCCCGGTCCACGATATTGATGTCGTGATTTCCGGGCAGTACAAACATGCGCGCAGCGAGGTCCGGGTATCGCGACAGGACGTCCAGAAACTCCGCCCATTCAGTCGCCCGTCCGGCATCGGTCATATCGCCGCTGACAAGCACATGGTCGAGCGGATCAACGGCGTGAATGGCGGCTAGCCGCGCCATCACCTGCTGCAGACGCTCATTTCCCTGCGGTCCGGCACGCCCGCTTTCAATGCGAAAACCATATCGTTCGCCGACCACATGGAGGTCCGACAAATGAGCCACACGCCAGATCCTGGCATGCGCCGGCGCTGCATCGAACGCGACAATGTCCACCGGCTGCGCCATACGGGCATCGGCCAGACCCCAGACAAGCGATGCGCCGGCAAGATAGCCGCATATCAAGACTGCGGCATTTGCCAGCGTTGGAATGATCAAACGATGAGGAACACCAAGATCTTCAAGGCCTCCTGTCCAGCGCGAGGCTGGCCACGCCCAGATTGCCGCCGCCACGGCACAAATGGAGATGGCGATTCCTGCCGCGGCCGAATTCACCGCGCGCAAGCGCGCTCTTCCACGCACGGTCAGATGTCTCCCCAGCATCTTCTCCGTCAGATGCTGCAAGCCCTCGCGGCCGAGAACATATCCAGGCTGGACAGCAAGCGCATTAAGAGACCAGAAGTTGGTCTCGGCGACCCGAAACAGAGGCTTCCAGCCGATCCAGCCCAGCGCGACGATTCCGATTGCCACCAGCACCGCGCCGATCTCCGTCAGGACGAGAACCTTGTCCGACAGAGTTGAGAGCCAGGCAGAGGCGACCAATGCCGCGAGGCCCAACGACACCGCTGGCAATAACAACGATACCGTCCAGGCAAACAGGAGCTTCGGCAGACTGACTTCAACAAGCAGGCTCCCGGCCATCGAGAGCAGGGTTCGCTGTTCAGGACTGGCGGCATCGTCCTCGATATCGCCCCTACGCGGGTCGATCGTTTCCCTGTTCCACTCCTTCGTTGGCTCGTCGTCTCCCGCATCCCCTCTCTTCATGGCATCGCCTCTTGTGAGCAGGCATGTTCCTGTCACCAGAGTGACGCTATCATATCTTCGACGACATCCGCGCGCGTCAGGGTTTGACCCGATGCAACATCACCGCTCGTATGATGTAATTACCGAAGCATGGCGAGAGATGAGCGCGGCAAATAGAGACAGGTCACTGAAAATATCACTCAATTTCTCAAACATGTTGCGGCATGCAGATCTAATTAGGCGGTTCAAGACTTCTGAAAATTGAGACAGCGAGGCATACCCATATCGAGCGCATCTTCCCGTTCTGATTGACGGACTACGCCTTTGGTAATATCCATTCGCCCCGTGCGATATCAAAAATCAGGCTGATAAAAAGCCGGAACGGAGTCCCATGGACTCGCAATCGATCGCAACACAGGCTGAACGGCCTGATGTCCCGACTGGGCAATCGACCTGGTCGGAGACTGTTCAAGGGCTGGCGCCTGAAACCCGTCGCCGCTTCACAACAGCTTTCATGGGTGAACTATCATTCGCGGCCGCCATTTGCGGGCCCATGCACGTCCGCGCCTCACCGTTGATCTTCCGATGCCGTCGCCATTCGGAGTCGCTACGATTATCGGCTCTGCCGTGCAGTTCCGGTTCCTCCTTATATCCCTGACGTTCCTTTTCTATTCTTGAAAGGAGAAGTTCTATGGAAGCGATGGATCGGCGAAACCTCTTGCAGGGCCTTCTGTTCAGCGCGGTCGCCACGGGGCTTGGCACGAGCGTCTTTCTGACGACTGCCAAGGCCGCGCCAATCCCGCTGCAGAAAGACCTTGCCAACAAGTTGGAGCCGCTCACCGAAAACGCCCAGGTGGTTGTGGCAGGCCGGCCGCCACGCAGGGTCCTTCACCACCCGCATCGATCGTGGCGACGTCGTCGCCGTGTGTGTTGGTGGCGCCATGGTCGCCGCGTCTGCGCTTGGCGCTGATGGTGTGAAGCGCATGCGCTGTGACACGGGCGGCCTCAAATCATAGCGCAAAAGCAGCGCAGGAGCGGGAGGACAAGATGACGACGTATGGCAATAGTTCCTCGGTAAGCGTCACCGGCTTGTCTTCACCGCCGTTCTGGATATGCGTACTGCTTGGCATCGTTCTGATTTTGGCCGGGCTCCTGATCCTCGGCGACGTCGTTCTCGCCACTGTCATCAGCACGCTGTTCATCGGCTGGACGGCCATTGCCGCTGGCGTGTTCGAAATGATCCATGCGTTCTGGACCAAGGGATGGGGAGGATTTCTGTGGCAAATCCTCCTCGCCATTCTCTATATCGCATTCGGCATCGTTCTGGTGCAACAGCCCGTCGCCAGCGCAATCATCCTCACCTATGTCCTCGGTATTTTGCTGCTGGTTTCCGGCGTCATTCGCGCACTGCTCGGATTTAGCCGCTGGAGCAAAGGGGGCTGGATCATGCTGGCTTCAGGACTGTTCGGCGTTCTGGCAGGTCTGGTTATTCTGACAGGTTTTCCCAGGACAGGCCTGTGGGTACTCGGCTCCCTGCTGGCCGTCGACATGATCTCTCACGGTTTGGCGTGGCTCGCTTACGCGTGGCAGCTGAGAACCAAGGCAGCATAGCCGCAGAAGGAACCATCAACGACGCAGACCACGTGGCGGAATAGAAATCTCTTAGTCAGGAGGATTGGAAATGTCAGATCTCGTTGCGATCATCTATCCATCCGAGGCAAAAGCCGAAGAGGTGCGGCAGCGTCTGTTCAAGCTGCAGAAGGAATATCTGATCACGATCAGCGATGCCGTTATCGCGGTTAAAACGGAAGCCGGTCCGGTCAAGCTGAACCAGTTGATGAACACCACCATGGCCGGTGCGGCCTCCGGCAGCTTCTGGGGATTATTGATCGGCGTACTGTTCCTGAATCCCCTTCTCGGCGTGGCACTGGGCGCCGCATCCGGTGCATTGGGCGGCGCACTGACGGACTATGGCATCAATGACGACTTCATGAAGGAGCTATCGGCAAACCTTCAGCCGGGAAATGCGGCGCTGTTCGTTCTCATCAAGAGCATCACTGCAGACAAGGTGCTCAAGGAAATCCAGGACGCCGGCGGCACTGTGCTGAAGACGTCCCTAGACGATGCCAAGGAGCAGGCGCTCAGGAACGCGCTCGCCAAGGCCACAACCGAGCCCCAGGCTCAGGCAGCACCAGCGGCATCCACGTCCACGGCATCCAAGCCCGCTGCCTGAGTTTGCGGGACTGGCATGAGTACAACAGAAGCGTCCGGCGTAGATATCTGCGCCGATTGCTCTTGTGCGTATCATCGCCGCGAATAACGAAGTCCGCCTGATCTTGCGCGGATCAAGCGGACTGTTGAATTTGCGTTTGAGGTGTCGTTGTCAGGCCGGCGACCTACTCCACCTTGCCCATTTCCTTGAGTACTTCATTCGCGGCCTTGAACGCATCGAGGCCGGCCGGGATACCGCAATAGACCGTGGCGTGCAGCAGCACTTCCTTGATCTCGTCAACCGTGACGCCATTGGTGATTGCGCCGCGCGTGTGCAGCTTGATTTCCGGCGCGCGGTTCAGCGCCGTCAGCATTGCAAGGTTCAGCATGCTGCGGGTCTTGCGATCGAGGCCCGGACGATTCCACGCATAGCCCCAGCACCATTCGGTGGTGATGTGCTGGAACGACATCATGAAGTCATTGGTCGACTGCATCGACTTGTCGACATAGGCCGCACCAAGCACTTCGCGCCGTGCGGCAAGACCGATATCGAACATCCCGCCCAGGGTGATCGTCTGATCGTAGCTCATATTGTAGTCCTTCCGTTTGCGATTGCTAAGGGTTCGACGTCGTTCGCCCGTCTGCCTCGATCATATGCCGAGATAGGCCGCGCGAACGGCAGGATTTTCATTCAATTCTGCAGACGTGCCTTGCAGTGCGATGCGACCGCTCTCCAGCACATAGCCGCGTGTCGCGACGTCGAGCGCCAGTCCGACATTCTGCTCCACCAGCAGGATCGACGTTCCACGGCTGTGGATCTTGGTGAAGGCATCGTGCATCTCTTCGACGACCTTCGGCGCCAGACCGTGGCTCGGCTCGTCCAGCAGCAACAGCTTCGGCTGCAGCATGAGCGCGCGCCCGACAGCGACCATCTGCTGCTCACCGCCCGACAGCGTGCCTGCCAATTGACCGCGCCGTTCGCGCAGACGCGGGAACAGCTCGAAGATACCTTCCATGCGCAACGACAGATCCTTGGCATGCCGCGCGGTGAAGGCACCGAGCATCAGGTTTTCTTCCACCATCATGTCCGTAAACACATGACGTCCTTCCGGAACATGCGCGATGCCCAGCATGGGGATGTCATGCGAAGCGCGGCTCGACAGATCATTGCCTGCAAAACGCAACGTGCCGGTGACATGCGGCACCAGGCGCGAGATCGCGCGAAGGATCGTGCTCTTGCCGGCGGTATTGGCGCCGATGATGCAGACGAATTCGCCTTCGAACATCTGCAGATCGATGCTGTGCAGGACTTCGATCTCGCCATAACCGGCATTGAGGCCCTTGATCTCGAGCAATGGCTGAGACGCACTCATTTATGGGCCTCCATCGAACGGCCGAGATAGGCTTCCACCACCACCGGATCGTTCGCCACCTGCTCCGGCGTGCCATCGGCCAGGAGCCGACCGAAATTCAGCACCAGGATGCGATCGCAGATCGTCATGATTGCGCGCATATGATGCTCGACAACCAGCAGCGTGATGCCGTCGTCGCGCAGCGAGCGGATCAGATCCATGATCTCCTGCATCTCCACCGGATTGAGCGCGGCCATCACCTCATCGAGCAGCAGCACCTTGGGGCCGGTACACAATGCGCGTGCCAGTTCGACGCGCGCGCGCTCGGGAAACGAGAGATTGCCGGCAAGCTTGTGGGCAACGGATTTGAGCCCGACGCGGTCGAGGCAGATCAACGCCTCCTTGCGCGCAATCTCGACATCGTGGCGCAACAGGCCTGCGGTGAGCACGTTGTCGAGCACCGAACTTTCGGCAAACAGCGCCACGTTCTGGAACGTCTTGGTCATGCCAAGCGCCGCAACCCTATGCGGCTTCTGGCCGACCACACTGGTGCCGTCGAGTTGAATGGTGCCGCTGTCGGGGCGAATGAGGCCAACCAGCGTGCTGAAGAACGTCGTCTTGCCGGCGCCATTCGGGCCGATCAGGCCGACGATCTGTCCTTTCGGCACCGAAAACGTCACGTCGGACAGCGCCTGAAGCCCGCCGAAGCGGCGCGAGATACCACGCACATCGAGAATGGTCATGAGCGTGCCTTGTTCGAGAAGCGTGCCATCAGTGAGTCGAACACGGTAATGAAGCCGCGTGGACGCCATAGAATGACAGCGATCAGAATGACGCCGAAGATCAGTTGCGACAGGCCCGCCGCGCCCGACGAGAACAGATCGTTCATCAGCTCCTCGACCGGAATGATAAACAGCGCGCCGAGGATCGGACCGATCGCCGTACCGACGCCGCCCAGAATGGCGATCAACGCGACGCGAATGGAGATGGAGGCGGCGCTGAACACCGTATCCGGATCGAAGAACACCGCGACCTGCGCATAGAGCGTGCCCAGCATGGCCATCAGCACGCCCGAGATAACAGCGGTCTGCAGCTTCACCTTGGTGGTGTCGATGCCGATCACTTCCGCAGCAGCCGGATTTTCCTTGATGGCGCGTAGCCGATAGCCCATCGCGCTGCGCCGGATCGCCTCAAAAATGAAGGTCACAACGATCAAAGCGATGAGCGCGATATAGGCATGCGGCAATAGCTGCTTGAAGGAATAGGCAGCGATGCTGGGCGGCACGAACGGCACCGACAGACCGACCGGCCCGCCTGTGAGCGACGACCAGACATTGGCGATGACGCGCATCACTTCGCCGAACGCCAGTGTGGCCAAAGCAAAGTAATGCCCCTGCAGTCGCATGGTCGGAACGGCAATGATCAGCGCGGCGATGCCACCGAGGAAGCCGCCGGCGAACATGCCGATCCACGGGCTGATGCCGAATTTCAGCACCAGGATGGTGGATGTATAGGCCCCTATGCCGAAGAAGGCGGCGTGACCAAGCGATGTCTGATTGGCCAGACCGCCGATGATATTCCAGACCTGCGCCATCGCGGCGAATAGCAGCGTGAAGGTGAGCACGCGGATCCAGTATCCGGTCGGGCTGAGCAGCAGCGGCAACACAGCCGCAATGGCGATCACAGCCAGAATTGCGATCCAGCGTTTCATCGGGATGCTCCTACGAGACCTTGCGGCCTCACCGCGAGCACGAAAATAAAGACGATGAACAAAATGAGGTTCTGCAACTGGATCGGAAAGAACAGCGAGGACAATGCCTGAATGACGCCCACCGCGAGCCCACCGACGACGGCACCCGCAACGCTGCCGAGACCGCCGAGCACAACGACGGTGAACATCAGCACGACGAACTGGCCACCGACCCCGGGGAATACAGTGACATAAGGCAGGATCACCGCGCCGCCGAAAGCCGTGAGGCCGACGCCGAGCGCGAATGCGATCTTGTACATCAATGCTGTATCGATCCCCATCAGCTGCGCGGCCATCGGGTTCTGCGCCGTCGCGCGCATGGCGCGGCCGAACCAGCTCGTGCGCATGAACCACCACAGGGCCAGGCCGCAAGCCAGCGACATGCCGAAGGCGATCAGATACGGCACGCTGATGAACAGCGCGCCGAGCGACAGCGACATGGTCTGGTAGGACGTGGTTACCGAACGAAACTGCGAGCCGAACAGCAACAGCGATCCGTTCTCGATGACGATCAAGAGTCCGACGGTGAGGAAGATCTGCGCTACCGACGGTGCCTTCAACACGCGCGCAATCAACTGCCCCTGCACCAGCCAGCCGATGCCGAACGCCACCGCGAAGGACAGCGGCGCGGCCAGCACCGGATCAAGGCCGAGATAAGCCCAGGCGAACCAGGACACGAACATGCCGATCATCAGGAATTCCGCCTGCGCGAAATTCACGATGCCCATGACACCATAGACCAGCGTCAGGCCGATGGAGATGACGGCGTAAACGCCACCAACCAACAACCCGTCGATTATTGCTTGTAGAAATGACACTGCGATCTTTCTTCAGTTCGTCAGGACTTCCAGACCGCCGTGCCCTTGGCGACATCCTTCGGCCAGACCGTGACGAGCTCCTTGTTGCGCCATTGCGCCATGACGGGAACCGACAGGATATTGAGGCCAGTGCTGTCGAATTCGACGGCGCCGCCGGTCATCGCCTTGGTCCAGCCGCCGGTGAACTTCGCGCCGCGCAGCGCCATGGTGACGTCCTCGGCCTTGGCCGACTTCGCCTTCTCGATCGCCTGCACCAGCACGTCGAGCGCGACGGCGTGTTCCAGCGCCTCATGCACCATGAAATAGCCGAAGCGCTTGCGAAAACGCTCGGTGAGATCCGGCGCGAGATCATAATTGGCCGGCGCGATCGACAGCACGTTCTCGGCGAATTCGCCGAGCCCCTTCTCGAAATCCGGAATAACATAGCCGGCCGCGCCACCGATGGCCGGAATCGTGATGCGCTGCTGGCGCATGGTGCGGATCAGCAGCAGGCTGTCATTGAGATAGGACACCGGGAAGACGGCCTGGGCACCGGACGCACGCAGCTTGTTGATCAGCGGCGTGGTGTCGGTGATTCCCAGCGGATAGGCATCGTCCATCGCGATGTCGATATTGGCTGCCTTGGCAGCGGCACGAAGGCCGGCCGCCTGCGCGGTGCCATAGGCGGTGTCTTCATACATGATCGCGATCTTGTCGATCTTGGCGCCGGATGCCTGCGCAATCGCCAGCGTGTAGTCGAGCTGCGCCTTGCCGAGCGCCGACGCCTTGGCGACGATCTGGAAGATGTTCTTGAAACCGCGACCGGTGATCTGGTCGGCGAAGGACATGGTGAGCAGCGGAATGTCGCGACGCTCCGTGACTTCCGAAATGGCAATGGTCAGCGATGATGCGAATGCGCCGAGGATCGCCGTCACTTCGTTCTGGGTGATGAGGCGCTGCGCAACGGTGCCCGCCGTGGTGGGCGTCGAGGTCGCATCCGCAACGATCAGATTGATCTTGGCGCCGCCGAGCGCCTTGATGCCGCCGGCTGCGTTGATCTCATCGGCAACCAGCTCGATGCCGTTGCGCGAATTGATGCCGAACTGCGCATTGGCGCCCGACAGCGGCATGATCACGCCGATATTGACCGGCTTCGCCTGCGCGCGTGCCGACGAAACAATCATCGGGCTGGCCAGCAGCGACGCGGTTCCGGCGAGCAGCGAACGTCGGCTCAGGCCACCACGATGGGAGGTTGTCTTGGACATGGGCGTTTTCTCCGAATGCAGAACGGCCTTTGCGGCTTCGTCGGCAATTCGACATAAAACAGACGAGCGGTCAAGCTGCTTGACAGATTGTCTGATAAACGGTCAACTTGACGCATGACAAAGATCGAATCGGACCTGAATGTCTCGCGGGAATCGACCAGCCTGCGACTGCTGGTTGAAAATCGACTACGCTCTGCAATCGGTAGCGGGCTGTTCAAGCCTGGCCAGCGGCTGATCGAGCGTGAGCTGTGCGAACAGGTCGGCGTCGGCCGCACCTCGATCCGCGAGGCGCTCCGGCAACTGGAGGCAGAGGGTCTCGTCACTACGATCCCGCATCGCGGCCCGATCGTCAGCACCATCAGCGTCGAGGAAGCCGAGCAGCTCTATGATCTGCGCGCTCTGCTGGAGGGTTATGCCGGCCGTGAATGTGCGCGGCTGCGCGACCCGGTGATCATCGAACGATTGCGCAAACAGTTCGTCCAGATGGGCGCGGTTGCCGGTCAGGAAGACCGCAGCGACCTGTTGGCCGCCAAGACTGAATTCTATGCTGCGCTGCTCGAAGGCTGCGGCAATGTTTTCGTCGAACGCTTTCTGAAAATGCTGCTGAACCGCGTCACGGTGCTGCGCATGACGTCGATGACCCAGTCCAATCGCATCGGCCGCAGTCTTGCCGAAATCGAAACCATCCTTGTCGCAATCGAGGCCGGCGACGAAGATGGCGCCGAGCAGGCTTGCGTCCAGCACATCAAGAATGCCGCCGCGATAGCGCTGGAAGCGCTGCGGCGCGATAATCCCTGACCAGCGCGATCACCTGCCGCGCCGGATATCGCATAAAATAAGAACTTGAAGAGGAACGCCCGTGTCGAATTCAGCCGCCATCAATCCGCCCGCCAAGATCGCCGTCATCGGCCTCGGCAATATGGGACGCCCCATGGCCGCATGCATTGCGCGCGCGGGCTATCAGGTGGTTGGCTTCGATACGTTTGCAGAAGCCCGCGCCAAATATGCCGAAGCCGGCGGCACGTCAGCTGCGACCGTCGATGAAGCCGTTAAGGACGCAGCCGCGGTCATCACGCTGCTGCCAGATGGCAAGATCGTGCGCGCGGCCGTGGAAGGCTTCAAGGGGAAGCTCGCGCCGGGCACGGTGGTGATCGATATGAGCTCCTCCGCTCCGATGGGCACGCGCGCGCTCGGCGAAGAACTGATCGCGGCAGGCCTTGCTTTCATCGACGCACCGGTGTCGGGCGGCGTGAAACGCGCCGTCGACGGCACCCTGGCGATCATGGCCGGCGGCGACGGCAAGACCATCGATCGCGCCGATCCCGTGCTGAATGCCATGGGCAAGTCGGTATTCCGCACCGGCCCGCTCGGCTCCGGTCACGCCGCCAAGGCGCTGAACAACTATGTCTCGGCCGCGGGTCTCGCCGCTGCCGCCGAAGCCGTTGCTATCGGTGGACAGTTCGGCATCGATCCGAATGTCCTTGTCGACGTGCTGAACGCCTCCACCGGACGCAACAACTCGACCGAAAACAAGCTCAAGCAGTTCGTCATTCCCGAAAAGTACACCTCGGGCTTTGCGATGGCCCTGATGGCGAAGGACATCCGCACCGCCGACGAACTCGCCCACCAGATCGGCATCAACGCGCCGCTGGCAGATGAAGTCGCCGCACTGTGGGACGCCGCACTGGAGAAACTCGGACCGTCGGCCGACCATGTCGAGATTGGCCGCTATCTCACTGCCAGGAAGTAGGTGACGTTGGGCATGGGCCTGATCGACGAGCTTCGCAATCGACTTGCGGTCGCGATTGCCGCGCCGGAGGTGCAATCTTTCGCGCGCGGACTGGATCTTGAAATTCAGTTTGGGATCGACGAGGCCGCCGTCGCGATCGCTTGTCGCAACAACCAGCCGGTTGTCAGTATACCCAGCAATGCGCCGGACATCGTGCTATCCGGACCAGCCACAGCATGGCTGAAGGTGCTGGCGCCCTGCCCGCCGCCGACCTACCATTCGTTTTCATCGATCCAGCTGCGTAACACCAGCTTCACCGTGACCGGCGATGCGCTGGTTATTGCGCAGGCCCGCGCATTCCTCGAGGCCGTGTTCGCGAATCTCACGACGCCAGCCGCGCATGCGGTCGAAGTCGATCTCACGCGCCTTGAGGGCCGCTATCACCGCGTGCACAGCGCCGGCGGGCAGATTGCCGAAATCTATTCAGAGGCCACGGGTACCGGCAGGCCAGTGCTGTGCCTCCACACAGCCGGAGCGGATACGCGGCAGTTTCACGGCGTGATGTGCGATCCCGAACTCGGGCGCGACTGGCGCCTGATCGGCTTCGACATGCCGCAACACGGCCGCTCCATGCCGCCCGCCGGTTGGGATGGCAGCATCTATCAGCTCGATCAGCCGACCTATCTGGACTGGTGCGCGAGCTTTATCGAACAGGCGATCGGCGAACCCGTTGTGGTGATGGGCTGCTCGATGGGCGCCGGCATCGCCATGGCGCTCGCCGCAGAGCGACCTGATCTCGTGAAAGCCGTGATCGCGCTCGAAGCGCCTGTGCGCCCACGCGGCCGTCGGAACGAGTATCTCACGCATGCACGCGTCAATGGCGGCTGGCATTCGGCAGCCTATGTGCGCGGATTGATGAGCCCATCCAGCCCCGCCGAAGACCGCCGACGCGCTGCATGGATCTATTCGCAGGGTGCGCCGGGCGTCTATGACGGCGATCTGGCTTTCTATTCGGACGAGTTCGACGGCGAGCAGACCGCCAAGCTCATCGATGGCCACAAGATCCCGGTGCATCTCCTGATCGGTCACTACGACTTCTCTGCCACCGTGAGCGATGCCTACGCGCTTGCCGAATGGATCGAGGGTGCCGTGGTGACCGAGATGCCGGAGCTCGGGCATTTTCCGATGACGGAGAACCCGCCAAAGATGCTGGACTATCTGCGTCCCGTCTTCCAGGCACTGCGTCGTTTGCCGCTTTAAATGCGCAAGATTCAATCCGGAGGTTGCAGCCCCGGCGACGCCACCCAATTTTCGACCTTCGCGTAAAAACGAAACTGCTGTGCTTTCTTAAGCAACTCGTCTCTCTTCGGGCCGGGCTCCAAGGCGTCAGCTCGCTCGGCGCAATTTTTCGCCATTCGCGCGTAGTCACTGGGTGTCATATGCGAATCCCCCGATTCGGCGTTGGCATACTACCAATCTAAATCTGGGCGAAAATTAGTTCTGAAGATCAATCTCAAGCCGGTGCGATATCTGAGTATTCACAGACACGGCTACATCGAGTTTTTTTGTGCCACCATAACGGTCGGATCGGCCAGGCTCGGTACGACGATCAATCGCTTCACGGCGCCTGCTTTGTAAGCCTGCAAGAACGTTGCGTAGTCCTTGAACGATACGCAACCGTTCGAATCTCCCTTTGGTCCCATCAGGTAGCTGTGCGTAAGCAATCCGGCGCGGCCAAACAGATCACCTTGACCCACCGGCTTCATTCTCAATGCTTCAACGCCGTGAAAAGGCTTCTCTCGCTTGCTCAGTTCATATATCTGCGGTGGCGTCGCACCTCGATCATGGACGTGGACTTGCGTTGGATCGTCCATCAGTTCGCCAAGTCCGGAGTGAGCCTCGAGCCGCGTTCCGTCGGGCATGTAAACGGTGCGGGCGGAAATGTCGTAAAGCGCCGTCCGCGTTTCCGCCAACGTTGGAGGTGCACTGTCCTTTCCATCGCCGGAGATTCCACCCTCGGGTGACGCAGATGCCAAAACAGTTTCAGACGGCTGTAGCATCGCAAAGACTTTTTTAAGTGCTGCGCTTACGTTGGACAAAGGATCAGACGGTGTTGACGCTTGATCGGGCAGAGACACAGCAATCAAATTGGCCGCCGACGGCCGGACTCTCGGTAGCGGCACTTTTCCATTCGCCGCCGAGATTCCGAGCGAGCTGTCGGCGGGAAGCACTGGCTGCGATCGCATTGCTTGCGCGAGCTGGGACTTAGCCCGCTGAACTTCTAATTCGACATTAGAAGCCGACACTTCAAAATCAAACGCTTGCGGAAAACGCTGAATGAACGAGATGTCGTCGAGCTGCGGACTACTTGGATTTTTCGCCTTAAAGAAGCTCAGTACATTTTGAGGCTCTTGAACATACGCGCATAGCGTCAAAGCCGCAGCGAGGGCTCCGACAGACGCAGCAGCGATCACAATTCGAGATCTACGCAATTGATGCCCCGGACACGACGCAAAAAGGCTACCCAATGATTCAGGCTCAAATCAAGCCAACGAGCCTGACGTATTAGGCCATTTTGGCCTTGCCAGACTTTGCGCCACTCCGGAAGGTCCGTCTCCCAGAGCGAGAGAGTCCTTTTCCAGTCCAGCCTGCCTAAACAGGCTCGCTAAAAAACCAGCCATCGACGCAGACGTCATCTTGTTACCGCGCACGGGGCGCGGAAGGACGACGGCCGGCTCGCAAATGGATCAGATGGTTAGGAGGGGGTGCTGGCGGAGAGAGTGGGATTCTCTGCCAAACGACGTGTAAGTTATTGATCTTACTGCTGATGCATGCGCCTCGGGCTTCCGATGTGGATACAAAGCCGATGGAGCCTCGTCAATGGCGTAATACGGTGCTCAAGGCTCTTGGGAGCCCTTCGTCCGCTCAGGCGTGTTGATCTCAAGCGAGTTCTATTCACGGGGTTACCCCCGCGCACGCTCGACCGGCTTACTCGTCGGGTTTTATTGTCCAGAAAGGCGTTGCCATCGCCGCCTCGATCATGGTTTGCGCGTGAGGCTTGTATTTCGCCTTACCATCAACGAATTCCACCGGGCCAAATAATGAAAACCAAAGTCTAAGTTGGTTTGTATCTGTCGATGCAGAAGCAGCGGCTATCAACGAATTAACCAGCCTGACATTTCCGTTCTTCTCGATTTGTGCCAGGACAGAGCACGCGAGACCGTGAAAATTGCGACTGAGTTCCTCTCCGCTGGCAATGAGTGACTCGAAGTCGATCTTCGAGCTCAATTCGTCAAAAGCCATCGACGGATGGCAATCCTGCTGCGTTGTTTTCGGCGGGCTCGGCTCAAAGCGCTGGCGCTTGCTGTCATCTATCAACCTCAGAGTCGGTCGCGTACGGTCCATCTTTGTCATTGGGCTTCACTCTCAGTTGTTCAGCGACGCATCTTCATCGTCACGAAGACTTCATGGAAGGTTGGCCGGCGTGACGACGCACCTCCATGCAGTATCGGCAAGGCTCGTTCCTCTTGGCCATCGCCACCCCCATGATTCTTCTCTAGGTTGCAGCATATAGTGCTAGTTCCATGGGTGGGAAGCGAGAGGGCGGCATGCGCACAGCGACGATATTTCTGGCACTTCTGGTGACCACCGTAGGCTGCCTGGCGCAGGACATCGGCATAGGCCCGGGGATCACGGGGCAGGACCTCAACGACTACGTGCGTGTCACAAAACTGACCTGCGAGCAGCAGCAGCACGAAAGCCCTATCATGAAGGAAGCCGGTATCGCCCCCGCGAAAGTGTCTGAATACTGCGACTGCTATGCGGCTGGCATCGGGGCGGCAACAACCAAGGCGGAGGCTGTCTTGTTGATGCGTACCCGGAAACGGCCGCCGTCGTTGATTGAGAAGTCGACGACGCTCGGCCAGTTCTGCGCGGAACAGATATTCGGAGCGGTCAAGTGACTGACGACGATTTGGCATACAGGGAGCTGATCGCCGCCTTGGATGGCATCGCGCAGGGCAAAGGGCCGAACGACTACGTCTCGTTGGATGGCGCCGATAGCTTCGAGATCCTGACGGCGCTGCACAACGCCTCCGGGTTGAAGGGCGACTTCGCTGGCGACCACATGAACATCGTCAGGGCAGCGCTGTCGGCTTGGAGGGCGAAGTACATCAGAGACGACATTATCGCCGTCGTCGCTGCCCTGCTCAAGAAGGTGGCGGCACAGTGAGAAAATGGGTCGCGCTGGGCTTTTACATGGCTCTGATCATCGGCGGCGGCTGGTGCACGTACGAATGGCTGATCAACGGCGGCCGAGGCATCATGTTCAAGGCTGGCGCCTTCGTGGCGGTGTTCGGCCTCTACCTGCTGTGGGCGGACTTCATCTCGTCGAACCGGGAGCCTCTCTGATGGGCATCAGAGATTGGCTAGGCGGAAAGCGGGGCGTCGACCGCGAGATCCAGGAGATGATGAATCCTCTGATCGCTTGGCGCCTGCAGCACTTCGTGGCGTTCCCACGAAACGAGGACGGGTACGTGCGGCACTACTTCCAGTTCCTCGACAAGGAGCGTGTTCGGGTCGAGTTCATCGTATTTTACCATGAGACACTTGGCGGCCTGGAGCAGCAACATACCGCGTACCGCAAGGCACCCGAGGATTCGTATGGCCTGCTAAGTCAGCGTGGACCGTGGTCTATGGCAATCGGCTTCCTTACCGATCTAGGACGAACGCTTCCGACGAACACGCAGCCAACCCAAGGCCACCACGTCCTCGGGGTGTCGGTGGGAAACCCACGGCGGGACGAGCAAGCAGAGGAGCCGAAGTCGCCGCACCAATGGCAAAGGACGACGGCTCCCCAGCCCGAGCCCAAACCTGAGGACGCCGAAGAGCCGGACCTCGACGGCTTCGAGATCGGCGAAATCCTGCAGTTCAAGCCCTTCGATGCCGTGGCGCGGATCGTGGACCTTGAGCCCTTCGAGGGAGACGGCGACGACACCTATCGGTTCGTCATCGAATTCCCAGACGAGGAGGCGGAGCTGCGCGTTCCGGTAACGAAGCTGCGAAACCTAATGTCACGTCAGTCGCGTGTGCACGCGGACGAAGACTTAGCAGACCTCGACGAGGAGGAGGATGACCAACCGATCATGGAGCGGCACGGTTTCAAGGTCGACGAATACGTCGTTTATCCGGAGCACGGCATCGGAAAGATACTCGCCATCGAGCAGCAAGATATCGCCGGCGCAAAGCTTGAACTCTTCGTCATCAACTTCAAGACCGCCAACATGACGCTGCGCGTGCCGACGGCGAAGCATCAGGCAATAGGTATGCGGCGGCTGGCGGACGAATTGTGAGGCCGCTCCAGCTCTCGGCGCGGCCGTCTGGCGTACCGGCAGCGCTGGAAATCAAGAAGTGCGCGCGGAAACGCCCAAAGCATCAATTTTCAGGATTCTAACAAGGGTTCGCCAAAATCCGTGACCCGTACGCATGGGTTTTATGGCCTTCGTCGGGGTGCGTGGGTGTTTGCCTGCCCGGAAAACGATCCTCCCCAATCAACGCGGCAGCATCGACCTCGGACCTGTTCCACGTGATTCTGGCCAGTCTGAGAGCGGTCCCGACGATGACGTTCCGGAAGGCGACGCTGCGGCCGGATCGACGGCGGCGATGAGACGGCTTCCGGAAGCGCACCAATCCCGGAGGCAACGATTCGGCGCGCGCATGACGGCGATGGCGAGACGCGGCCATTCGTCCACCGGGATCGTTAGGAAGTACATTTGGAGGGCAAGGTCGTCGGCAACGTCGGTGCGAAGCCCGAGCACGTCGCACCACGGTCGGCATCCCTGCCGGCTACGCCGGTGATGCTCATGTCGGCGCGCAACCGGTTCGTCGGCGCGGACCCATGCGCCGAAGTCCAGCGAGTAATACGACCACTGCGCACGCGGTGACCTTCCGGAAGCGCGGTCGAGGACGTAGCGCCGCAGGACGTGCGGGGCGACGGTCATTTCGGACCGTGTGCGCCGCTCGGGCCGACGCTCGGCTTGTCTTTCTCGGGCTCGGCAAAAGCCACTTTCCGACCAGGAGGAGCCTTGTAAGCTTCGAGTTCGACGGCGCCGAGCTTCCGGAAGCGAGCGAGGTGTGGAACGATTTCAGCAATCGGCTGCGCCGCGAGCTCTTTCCGCTGATCGTCGTCGAGGTGGATTCCGACGAAAGCCTGCAAGGTGCCTGGAAGCTTCTTGGCGGCTTCGATGTCGCCCCGCGCGGCGTCGAGCAAGTGCTGCGCTTCGATGATTTCCGTCCTGACAGCCGAGATCGTTTTTGTCTTCGCGGCCGCGGCTTCCTGCTCACGCTGCCATGCCTGCTGAATACCTTGAGATGGTCGGCAATTGCCGATCGCGATGCCTTCACGCATCGCGGCGATCCACAGGCGGTCTTGCTCGGCCTGTGTCCAAGCGCCGTTAAGCTGAACTGAGCTACCCCACGCATCTTTAGCCTTAGTGAGTATGGCTGCGACCGCGTCGTCGGTGAGGCCTCCGTGAATATCGAGCCGGTTGCCGGTGTCGCGAATGCGCGCAGTGCCCGCGTTGATCCAACAGCCGTCCGGGCCACCGGTCGCGGAATAGCCGCGCACCGACCACCACATTACGAGCGATTTGATAGTGTCCTCGGAAGTTTTCGCTACTTTGAGTGCGTCGGCATCGGCGCCGACCGACGCTGTCTTTGCGAGGTGATACACCTCGCCGCTGACATGCGCGGCGAGTGCTGCGGCGAGAACTTGAGCCCTTCCGGAAGGGCCCCACGTGCGAACAGATTTTCTGGCCGCATCATATTCGATCCAACCACCATCGGTTGTCATTATGCGCGACGTTGTGTTGCCCGGAGACGGCTGCTTAATCATGTGCAGATCAAGCGCAAAAGCATGCGCGTTGAATCCCTTCGGCGCGATTTTGCTGAGGATTTTTGCCTTGTAATCCTGTGCTTTGAGCTCCCTCATGACGTCCCTCCTTGTTGCATTTATTGCTTGTAAATCGATAGTGCTCAGTGCGAGCGAAGCGGCGCGGTCGCGCACGCGCTTTCGATGCGCTGCAGGGCTTCGTTCTGGTTCTGCAGAATTTGAACAATCGCCTGCAGCAGGTCCTTGATTTCCTCGATCGGGCTCGTCGTCTCGTCCCCGTCCTTCAGCAACTCCAAGAGCGGCAGCAGGCTCTGTGCCGCCTGCCGAGCCCCCGTTGCCTCGTTCAGAATTTCGTCGCTTTGATCGAACATTTTTGGCTTCCTCCACGGTCTGAAAACGGATTCCTGCGAGCCGCTTGCGGACGGCGGCGGCCGTGATCTTGTCCTCGCCTGCAGCACGTGCGGCGGCGGCGAGAACACGATTAAGACTGTGTGTCCCGCCCGCGCGATCCACTAAAACGAGCCCGCGCTCGCCGGTCGTGACGGATGAGCCGAAGGTGTGCAATGCGACCGCAAATGACTTTGCGTCATCGGATGAGCGCCAGGCCGCGAAAGCCTCAGATCGAATGTCATCGATCTGTACCGCCGTGCGCTCGGCTTGAGCGCGTTGGCGCGGTGTCGAGTGTGCGATACCGCGACGTCCATCGAGAAGCCCCGCCGCTTCCATTGCGTCGGCAACGTCGGCGCGGCCGTCCCTGCGCAGCGCAGCGGCTGCAGACCGATTGTGCTTGCCTTTGGTGAACGGCAAGCCACATTCGAATTCTGTGATCCTCGACACTTTTTCCCGGCGCGCGTGATCATGCGCGAGCGACACGACGGAGCCATTTTCACACACGAGCGAATAGACAACGTGTCCGTGCTTCCGGCCGTTTTTGGTATGGAAGACGCCCGCGCGCTGGGCGCTCTCAAATCCGAATTCCGCTTCGTAGTGCCGCATGAACTTTTCGATGACGGCTTCCGGATCGGCACAATCAGGCGGCGGGTCTATGTGCACGTGGTGCACCGGGCGCGACGTACGGCCGTGCGCCGAGGTCAGAAGCAGGTCGTCGATTTGCTCGCGCAGCGTCTCGCCCATGAGGCTTCGAGGCAGCATGATCTCAACGGTCTGGTTGCCTTTCCGCGACATCAGATGTCGCGCAAGGGCGGGGCCGCCGGTGCCGCGCGTTGCGCCCGCGATCATTCTTGCAACCTCTGAAACAGGCGGACACCTTCGATTTTGAGATCGCGAATGTCCCTGATCGCGGATTCCATCGCAGCGTGTTCCGGAACGTGGCCCGCCTCGCGGAGACCTTTTGACAATTGAACCGCTGCGCCGTTGAGGCGGTTGACGGCAGACATCAGCCGGGAAAGGGCGGCGACGTCGGCATCGGGAAGGAACGCGCGGCGCCGCGGCGGAGACGGGGGCAAGGCCGGAAGGGATGCGCCTTCCGGAATGGCTCTAATGATCGCGACGCGAGCGAAACCTGAAACTGACGTCTCGGCCGATGCGGCTGCGGCCATGAGTGCTGCGGACGTCGCGGAATCAAGGCGAACTGACAGAATTGAGGGCATGACACACACACAGTGAAACGACATCACCAATGATGAGTCTGCCGGCGCGATTTGAACAAGCCATGCAGTCCGACGCGATGCCCGCGCGGACAAACCATAGTGTGTGACGACGGCTTGAATAATGTGCAACCCATGTCGTCATACGATGACGGCGAAACGGCTGCAGGAAGCCGCTTCGTGGGGGTTGAGGGGGAGGTTTCCTCCCACCTCACCAGCTTGGGGTCAGCAGCGAAGCGTATGACACCATGGCTGGCTAACTTCGATTTCGCTTCTCAAAGGAGACAATGTGACGTCGCGAGGGTTGAAACAAAATCGAAACGGGGGACGATCATTGACTTGTTGACCCCTGCACAAGTGGAAAAGCCGTAGCGTTCCTACCGACGGCAAAAAGGCCCCAAGTATTTCGGGGCCTTTTCTTCGTAGAGTGCCGATCTAGCGATCACCGCACCGCTGCGCGAGAGCGATCAGGATCTCGGCGTCGTCATCACGCGGCCTTCTCGGTCGGCGTTACGACCGTGACACGGTTTTGCCGACGCATCGTCTCAACGGATTTCTCCGCCTGATCTTGCGAGATGCGGATGTCGATCTTTTCGATAGAGCGCGGGTACACATCACAACGCTGGTAATTGACGAGACGCCATCCATCTTTCGCGCGGCGCAGTGTGACATCGGCACCGCTGACCGAATAGCGATATGCCGCCGCGGAAGGCCCTGCTGAGCGGGCTGTCGCAACTGCGCCACGACGATGTGTCGGCGCGAGAAACAGCTTCGACAAGCGAGCCTCAGCCTCCATAGCGAGGCGTTGCACATCGGCTACGGTATACGTCCAAGAAGTCGCAGCCCCGCGAATAGCGCTGATGTGCTCATTCAATGCGTTGGTGTCAGCCACCGCGATGCCGTCGGTACGTTTAGCCATCTAAAACTCCTTCCTACTCGTTATTCATGGCCGCATTAGCGCGGTCACTCACATAGGCTGTAACGATCTTTCGAGCGTGCCAAGTGCCTCGGCGCAAGCGCTAAGGACATAACAATCGAAAATGCCAGGTCTTGCCTCAAAAACGCTCGATAAAAAAAATCTCGAGACATAGGTTAGCGGTGACTGCAAGAGTCGCCGCTAGCTATCATGCTGCGACTAAGCCGCTGGCAAACCCTCACTCAACCGCCGCCAATTCGGGCCGATGCTGAGCGATGATTTCCGAAAAATCGGCATCATACCCGAGCATGTCAGGGTAGCAACGCGGGTGCTGGGCGATGAAATTGAAGACCGCTATAACGTCATCCACGATGTGCTCATCCACCCCCCAGAGAGCAGTAAGGTCGAAGGCGCCGCAATTGGGAGCGTTCCACCACGCCAGCAGGAACTCGGCGACCCTGCGCGACTGACCGGTATCTGATTTCGCAATCGCGATTAACCGTTCAAGCGCATCTTGCGCGATATCGCCGCTCAACGGGTTATTTTCGGCGACGGTTATTAGAAAATTCAGGCGCTCAATTAGGGCGCTTTCCGCGTCGTGAAGCTCCGACATCACGCGGCCTCGCGTGACAAAAGAGCTTCTGCGCGAGCGCGAAGAATCTCTTTAGCTTGAGTCAAAGAGACGGCGAATCCCGCCGCAACAACGTCATCCGTATCCGCCAGCAATTCAAACTTCCAACGCCGCTGTGCGCAGCGCTCGACCCACATACCCATTGCTGCTTCTCCACCGAAACGAGACTCGGCATAGTAGAGGCCTGCCGTCAGGCAGCCGCGAGGTCGCCAAGAAGAAATCCGCGCCTTCGGCAACTGCGGGCGGAGTCGGTAAACGTTGTCGGTCATGAGTACCTCCTTTGTCGTGATTGACGGCGACAACCCAATCAGATGCTACAAAAGCTGTCCAGGCCTCAACAACGCCGGGAAATAGCGGAACCGCTATAAAACAAGGGGTATACGGATTCGCGTAGTTCCGGTCGCAAGGAGTCAATCCTTGGCCGCAAGCATTCGATTTGCGAGCGCAAGGATTCGCCCCTCTGAAGTTTTTTCACGCGCCAAGCATTCGGCGACGGTGCGGTGTCTTGTCGCACGGTGTTTCGATGGGCCTTCCTGCGGCGAACGAATGCGACGTCGTAGTCATCAGTCGACCTTCCGTGTCAGAGAAGCTGGACGGCGGAAGGCGATGATGGCCGTAGAATCTGTTGGAGCGTGCCTTTCGTCGCTTCGATCTGCGTGGATGGGTGTTGAGCCAACTGCGGCGTTCCTACCGTCCATTGCTCCCCGTGCATCCGTTGTGCGGCATCGCGAGCTCTAGCCACAGTCTGCGGGGCTGGATCACGGGCGCTGCTTCATGAAGTTGGGCTGACGAATGACACGCTTGACGAGAGGAGGAACAACAGAAGGGATTGAAGGATCGGGCCGGGAGAAATCCACTACAGAATCGCGGACCGTAACGGCGACGGAGCCAGAGGGAAGAGAGGAGATCGAACCATCCCCGTCAGAGGAGAGAGCCTCGGGCGGGCCGCCGCCCCCCACACCCCTGTAGGAGGATTCGATCGATTTCCCTTCAACCGTCTGGGATCGGTTTACCAGAACGGGGTATGCGGCATCCTCATCGGAATCCGCCTCACCGTCGTCGTCCTTCCCCACCTTGCGCTGCGCTTCGGTCACCCGATCGAAGGCTTCCTTCATTACCCTGACGAGCCGTTCACGAGCCGACGCCGGAACGATGAAAGAATCGTGAACTGGAAGAACGGTGATGCCGTGACGAACGGTCATCTCAGTCAGCACGATCTTGGCCATCTCGCTGTCTAGGTTTTGAAGGCGAATGCCGATTCCAGAATGAAAAAACTTGCGGACGCGGAAGTGCCGACGCTTGATCGCCTCGATCAGCTTGAGCGCGGACGCTTCGTCACCGGCATACCCCGAGATGGACGCCTTGGCCTCAAAAAAATTGCCTGCGTTCAGGAGGACGTTGAAAGCGCGTTTGCACAGTTTCCGGTCCCAGCCGTCGATCGTATACGCATCGCCCACGAGAACTTCTCCGGCGTGAGCGTAGAGCAGGCGAGGATGAAGCTGTTCGTAGTCCTCTTCCACGGTCCGTTCACCGTCGATGATGAAGTGTTTGCGGTCGGCCGCGCGCACGCTCTGCCACCAGCCGCCGTAGTAGCGGCCGCCGAGGGTCCAGCCGCCGTTGTAGACGCGGTAAAGCTCGGTCATCTCCGGATAGACCGAATGCTCGCCGTGATCGTCATCGGTCTTGAAACGGATCACGTGAGCGTTCTGTTCGGCAATCGTCGGCGCGTCGAGAACGATCTCCGCATTCCGGATGCGTGCGTTGACGGCCTCGGTGACTTTGCGGTCGGCGACCGTGCGGCGGGTCTCCTGATAGGCGATGAGCTTGCCCGACTTCGCGTCCTTCATCTTGATGACGTCGCCTGGGCGACGCACTGCTGCTGTTGGGATCTCACGGACGCGATAGAGGACCGGCGATCCGATAAACGACGACTGCCAGCCGGTACCGGTGATTCTGGAAGTAGCTTTGAAATGCTCGATTAGTAGTCCGGTCATCACGAGCCGATCGACCGCTCCCACGACCGTGTCGTAGCCATAATCGGTCGCACGGTAACGCGCCGGGACAACATAAAAATCATGAGACCGGGAATACGACGTACGCTGGAAAGGCCCGGCCAGTATGACGTCCACCACGATGGAGGCCATGACGCGCTCCATTTTTTTGCTTGAGCAAGACGGCAGCCCGATGAGCGCGTTGAGCGCGTCGTAGTCGGCCGACCAGCGGAAGCAAAGCTGGCGGTCGCGGCGGGTGACGCCTTCCGGAAACCGGAATGGCTTGGCTTCCACGCCGGTGGAGCGAGCGTTGACAGATTCAAGATTCTTAACGACCATTGAAGCACTCCGAGAGATGCCCCCGAGAGCGGTTACAGCCGCGGTGACCGGGGGTTATCTTTTGATGCTCAGAGGAATCCTCGCGCCGGTCAAACCGCGTGACACGCTGCCGAGGTCGTCGAAACGCGAATCATCAGCAGATCATTGGCAAACAGACGTTTGGACCGAATGGCCACCACTGACTAGGCCGCCGAACTAACGACGTTTGCGTTTCGACGGATTCTCGGCCCAGAAGCCGTAACGGAGGAATCAGTTACGGCTGGGATGCGCAAAGTGAGAGTTTGTTGATTAACTTGCCGGAACTGCAGGGCCGTCCTTCTGGGGCGGCCGTGCCATGTTTGAAATAGTCCAAGTATAACCAGCGCTTTCATCAATCATTTTGGAAGTGGATTAGACGCCTTTCTTGAGACGACGAACCAGATGCAACGCGTCAGACGCGTTCTTTACCCACGAAAGCTTCAGCTGCGCGTCGACGTCCCCGTCATGGGGGTCGACCATAAAGCACATACCGTCTTCAGCGTTCGACAAGCTCAGGAATGCTCTGGCAGAAACCCACTTTTGGGACTGGCTCCCCGACGTTCCTGTAGGATGATAAATGACTTCGAAGTAATCGCCGAATATTCCGTGCGGATGATCGAGGGCCCACCCCGCGTCGCGTAGTGCGTGGTGCGCTGCGTTGAACGGTCCAGCGACCCCGACCAATTCGGTAAAACGCTCAATCTGGCGCCATCGGCCTGCGACGGTGTTAGGCCATCGACTGTCGCAGAAGGCATCCTCTCGCGTGATGACGTCTGCGACCGTGGCAGGCGTCTCCGCGAGTCCGATCGGATCGGCATGAGCCATGTCTACCCAGCGAAGATTCTTTAATCCTGCTTTCTCCAGTGTTCTTGAACCATCATAGTTGAACGCATCGTTCGAGATCGTTCCGTCACTCTTTGCGAAAACCTCGTTCGCCATTCCGGCTTGAACGTATCCGAACGGATCGTCAAAAGCGAAAATAGCGTGATCTTGCATGCAGCGTTTCGATTTGAACGCCTGGCTCTCGTCGAGCGAATCGAGGACGTTCGCGGCGGCCTTCGCCATGTATTCGCTGATGATGTCAAAGGTGCTGAAGTCCCATCTGACATGGTCTGCGGGAATGGGGATGATGATGACCCGACTGTCCCCAACAAAGCCGGTGACGAAGGTTCCGTATCCGGATTTCGTCTGAAGAAACGACTTCGACATGCCAGCGACGCGCTTTGCTGTCCGGATCAGACCGGCCTTCATTTCAGACGATAGTTTCACTCGTATTTGGTCTGTCACCGGGCGCGGGCTGCTTGCGCGGGCGATGGATACATCGACTGGAGCCGTGTCCTCAGCCAACACGGTTAGCGTGCCGGTCAGGCTGTCCTGTTTCATGGTCAGCCAGGCTTGTGGGAAATATCGGCGAGATAGGTCCATGTTGCCGGACCAATACTCGCGATGCCCCTCTTCGTTGCTCACCGCGAGGATCGCGCCTTCAGGCCTAACGTAAACCTCGATTTCCAGGACCACGCCCGCTTCCGTTTCCGCCTCTCCAGGTATTGGGGTGGCATCCGTCAACTCTGACGTCTCGGAGATAGTGCATGGATGCTTGTCCCAATCCGGCCAAAGCGTGTCGAAGAATACGCGGCCACCGTTGGAAGCTTTGAAAAAGTAAACCCGCTCCATGCAGACGGGGCAGCGCGCGTTCGGATAGATAATGCCACGCTCAGTATGTGCTGCGGGCGAGAACGCGACAGCCGGTGATGGCGTCCGCAACGTTGCCGCATCCCATTCATCGCGGGCGACATCGTGCTCGCGCACAGGAAATGTCGTCCCGGATGAATTTGTGCGATAGTGGGCGGATCGTCTAAATCTGCTCATGAGGCGGATTCGCCCTCAAATCAGTTCTGCCTGCGAGTACGCTGAAGCCAGAGATGCCAAGGTGGCGCTCGGCCTTACAGCATCATGCGGGACGAGCATATAGGTCCACGGCTTGCCGCCGGTCTCCTTGGCGTGCTCGTTCGCGTGATAAACCCATTTCTGCGCAGCCTTCGCTTTCGCTTGTACGACCGGATCGGACATCTCGTTTTTTGCCTTGATCTCAACGATGAGCTTATCCTTGTCCGTCTCGACGACGAAATCCGGCTCGTATGACTGCCCGGAAGCGTACTCGATCCTGAACTGGCCGATCCCCGGCTTCATCCACCGCAGCACGCCGGTCTCGCTCTTCGATTCGGCAATCACCGCGAACTCACGCTCCGTGTCCGAATCGAATTTTTGATACGGATAACAGCACTTCGTGAAGCCCTCGAAGACATACTTCGGTGTCTGACTGAGGGGCTCTACAGGCGTTCGGAAATCTCGAACGAACGCCGCGCTGGGCACATTGTAGGCCTGCGGTTTGAGCATTACGAAGCCGCGAGACACACTCGCCCGGTAGTCGGTCGCTGTCTCCCAATAATGCTGCTGCATCTGCGCGAAAACGAACTTCGCGAGGTCTTTCCCGTGAACGACCAGGACGTTTTCAACATCCTCGGGCTTCGTGAGATAAGCTTCCAGCCGCTTCACCATCTGTCCAGAGAGCTTGAACAGAAGCTCGCTCTGGGTCTCGTAGTCCACCTGTGGCAGATCCATGAGATGGCGAACCAAATAGTTCTCCAAGCGCTCTTCCTTCACGCCTTCGACGGTGCGCGCAAGGAAAGCGCGAGACTCGTCCCGCAGTCGCTGCACCATGATCTGGTCGGACAGCGGCTGCTTGGCGATTGTTTCGAGATTCGAAAGATCGAAATCCTTGAAGCCGAAGTTCACATCGCTTGTCGGCAGAACGACAATTTCGGGAATCGAAATGGTGTTCATGACGAGCTGTTTCGTCACTCTGGCAACCGTTGCCGCGACGTCAGTTTTTCGTTCGAAAGTTTCGAACGATCCCTGTTCTGGAGCCATCACCTCCTTCACGATGCGGGTAATTTCAGCCTGAATTTCTGGGGTTTCGAGCTTCTCGATACCGGTCTTGATTTTCCGCTCGAACTCCCGAGCGATCACGTCCCAGGTGACCTTCGCGACCTCGCGCTCTTCCTGCGTTTCGAACACATATGGCTTCTGTTCGGATTCTCCGAACGTTCCGGCTTTCCCGGTCAGCGACGTTTCGACGTTCGAAGGAGATTCGACGACATGCGCGCCAACGTCGGATACGTCGCCGCCTGCGCCGACGGTCACCGTCTTGCGGATGGAAATCAACGAGTTTGGATCGCGCGCCGCCTTGATCACATCGTCGAAGCGATCGTGGGCGATGACCGTCAACCGGTCGATGGTCTCGACTCCGGTCCGTTGGCCATAAGGCAATCGAAGGCCACGTCCGAGTGTCTGTTCGGTCAGAATGTCCGACGCGGAAGCGCGCAGCGGAACGATGGTGTAGAGGTTGGTGACATCCCAGCCCTCTTTCAGCTTGTTTACATGGATCACGATGTCAGTTTGTGAATCGTGTTCCAGCGCGACGAGTCTGGCGGTTGCCTCTTCCGTCTCTTCGCCTCGTGTTCCGGAATGGACTTCGATCACGCGCCCTTTGTAGCGGCCCTGAAAGAACTCCTCGGATTCGACAAACTTCCGGATTTCGCCGGCGTGACCGGTATCCTGCGCGACGACCAACATGAAGGGATGCACCAGCTTCCGCCCGGTTTGTTGCGCATAAATTGCCAGTTCGGCTTTGGTATGCTCATGGCAATGGATGCCGTCCTCCAGCTTGATCTGCTCAAGCTGCTCCGGGGTGACACTGTCGGCGCGAAATCCTTCGCGCGTCGCGACCGCCGGGTCCTTTACATAGCCATCCACCATCGCCTGACCGAGCGGATAGTCATAGATGACGTTCTTAAAAGCCGTAGAGCGCGCACCGACCGAGCGAGGCGTTGCCGTCAATTCCAGTCCAATCACCGGCCGCAACTCGGCAATCGCGTTCATGCCCGCATTGGCGCGGTAGCGATGCGCCTCGTCCATCAAAAGCACGAGATCCGGCAGGCCGGACAGGTATTCGAAATAACTCTCGCCGATGTACTCGTGGAGTTTCCGGATGCGGCCCTGCTCCTTGTTGATCTTGTCGACATTGAAGATGAACACGACCGCCGTATCGCCGAGAAGATCGCCCCGCACGGCGTAGCCGCGCTCCCAATTATCGCCGGTCTCAACGATGGGGGGAAGCTGCGCAAACTCCGCGATGCCCCTGAAGACATATTTGGCGGAATTCTGCTGGCTGAAGTCGGAAACCAGCTTGTTATAGATCGTTGTATTCGGAGCCAGGATGAAGAAATGCTTCGAGCGGCCGGTAAGATAGAGATAGGCGATGAATGCGCCCATCAACCGGGTTTTCCCGACGCCGGTTGCCAATGCGAAGCACAGCGACGGAAACGCGCGTTCGAAGTCTGTAACCGTGGGATAAGTCGCCTTGATTGCCTCAAGAGCAACAGCCACATCTACCTCTTTCGAAAAATCGATCGTTTCGAGCACGTCGGCGAGGATATCCAGCGCCTCAGCCTGTGGTGTCCGAAGGGAAAGGCGAGCCTTGATCTGGTGAATCTGTCGCTGCAGCATCATTTGCCTCCCGTCGTGTCGAAGAGAGGCAACGTCGCCTTGATCTTGCCGCGCTTCGGTTTCTCTGCCTTGTCAGCCGGCTCAACAACGTCGGCCTCATTCACCCTCTCCGGCAGGTTAGCGACCTGAAGGGAATAGTCGTCCCTTCCCCATTCGCATTTCGCGAGGATCGAATGAGGTATCTTCTTGACCGTGAGATTGGAGAAGCTGTCCTCCTTTGCATTGAAGGCCTTGCAGCAGACGAGCAACGTCCGCTTTGGCCCGACCTCTTCGGACAGCTTCTTCAACGCATCGTAAGTCAGCGATTGCGTCGTTACATAGATGAAGTCGGTCTCGGTTGAATGGCCATGCCTCCAGTACTCGGCTGGGTCTTGGCTCGGTGCGTAGATGAAACTGAGATGCTTGCATAATGCCTCCGCCAGCATCGCAGCATTGTATTCCTTCGCGATGACCCAGTTTCCGAAACGATCGCGTTCAAGAAGAGAGGTCGCGAGTCGATAGAAACGGAAGCCACCGCCACCCTTCCATTCAGTCGCGGCAGTAATTCCTCCCGGATCATGGCCATCGATGACCTTCTTCAGTCGAGGAACAATGTGAGTGACAGCATGGTCGCCAAGCTCGACCATGATCCAACGCCGCTTCATTTTTTGGGCGACTGCACCTGTCGTTCCAGAGCCTGCGAAAGAATCGAGAACAAGATCGCCAGGATTGGTGGCTATCAAAAGGATGCGTTGAAGCAGCTCTTCAGGCTTGGGGGTAGAAAATGGCTCGATATCTGGAAATAGCTTTCGCAGATGGTCCCGCTTTGCGCTTTGATTTGTCCCTGCTTCTTCGGCTGGCCACCATGTTCGCGGAACGACTCCTTGTTGTACCTTATCCAAATATCGCTTGATGACTGGCATACTGTCGCCCTTGGCACCAAAATGCACCCGCCCTTCCGCGCGAGCATTCTCAAAATTCTCTTTTGAAAAGCGCCAGAAATTTCCGGCAGGTGGCACGACAACTCTTCCGGATGGGAGCGAAATTGGAAACCGAGCATTTTCAGAGCCACTTTTCGCTGTCCCGTTGTCCCCCTGCAACCAAGGACCACGCGGATCATTATCGGGATTTCGATAGCGGGCTTCTTGGTCCGCTGTGCGAGGGAGCAAGTTCCTCACTTTCTTCCAAACCTCGCGATTACGTGCATAAAGCAAGATGTGATCGTGCGAAGACGAAATGTCGGTATCGCCACGCCGCCCTTGATCCTTCTCCCACGCAATCGAACTGACGAAATTGCTTCTGCCAAACAGTTCGTCACACATCACTTTGAGGTAATGCGCTTCATTGTCATCAATTGTGATCCACAGAGTGCCGTCGTCTGACAACAACCGCCCGATCAGCTCCAGCCGGTCGCGCATAAGCGTGAGCCAGAGGGAGTGCTCAAGACCATCGTCATAATGGGTGAAGGCACTACCTGTGTTGTATGGCGGATCAATAAAAACGCATTTGATCCGGCCCGCATAATCCGTCTCCAGCGCTTTTAACGTAAGCAGGTTGTCTCCTTGGATCAGGATGTTATCGAAGATATCGACGCCAGAATGACGCTCGCGGGCGTGATACGAGAGCGATGCATCTTCGGCCAAAATCCTCGGTTCGAGTCTCGGACGGTCGTCTTTTCCGATCCAGGTGAGTTCGAGGCGTGTTTTCTTACTCATGCCGTCAACTCCCAGCGGATCGTCATCAAAGGCGTTATTTTCGGCGTAATCGCCAGCTTCGCGGCAACATCGTTCAATTTGTCGTCGATCTCTCTGCGGATTTCCCGCAGCCTTTGGAAACTGCCGAACACAAGATCATCGCGCTCCTGCTCCAGCTTTTTGATCCGGCGCTCTTCGACGATCTTCTCTGCCAGCGGCAATGATTGATTGCCTCGAAGCGCGCGTTTGGCGGCGTCAGCTTCCGCCTTGAGCTCCTTCTCCCGGCGCTTGTTGGCGCTTTCGAGATCCTCGGCATACGCTTCCAATTTTACGGTTTCCTCATCCAGCCATTTCCGACTTTCGTTTTCGGCTTCCTGCTGCGCCGCTTTCATCGCCTCTCCGTCGATAGCGGCCATCGCGTCGGCCGGATAGGCGACGTCCACCACGCCGGTGGTGGCGGGTACCTGAAACAGCCGCTCGGCGGTGTCTTGGGGTAGAATCTGCCCGTCATCGGTAGATGCTGCGATAACGATCGTGTCTCTCGAACCAAGGGCAGTCTCTGCCCTCAAAAGGGAAACCTTGAGCCAGCCTGCCTTCCCGGAAACCCGTTCAAGATCCGACAAGCGAAGCTGCCCGTCACTCCGATAGGCCTTGTAGTCAAAGACAAGCTTCGCTTCCGGAAGGTCGCGCTTGCAGGCATCCTCGATCAATCGGTCCGCAAGTGTTCCATCCCCCAACCTGAAGAATTGCCATCCGCGCTCGTCCGCCTCGGGCCAGACCGTCGACCACGTTTTCCCGTCGTACTCGAAGCGTGGAATGTCGTCGTTGGAGAAACTCGCTTCTGGAAGCTCGGCGCGGGCGACCAGCCAGAGGCGACGCTCGAAGTCCGACATCGTGCGCTCAATGTCGCTGGCGCGCTGCCGCAGCACATCGACAATGGATGCATCGAAGAGATCGAACAGTTGCTGGCGGGTCTCCGCCATATCCGACTTGATCTGATCCTCCAGCTCGGCTTCGAGCTTCTCGAAAGCCTCCCGGATAGCGACCTCACTACGGCAGCTCTGCACAACGGCCAGAACCTTCTTCTCGAAATCAATTCCGGATTCGATGGTTCCGAGGATCTGATCGCTGGCACCGAACAAGCCCTCGAACAAATTGAACTTGTTCTTGAGGAGCTCATAAATGCGCTTCTCTGCTTGGTTCTTGCGGTTCAACATATTCACGACGATGACGTCGATCTTCTGTCCGTAACGATGGCAGCGGCCGATGCGCTGTTCCACACGTTGAGGATTCCAGGGAAGATCGAAATTGATAAGCAGAGAACAGAATTGAAGGTTGATGCCCTCGGCGCCGGATTCCGTCGCGATGAGGATCGTCTTTCTATCCGATTTGAAAGCGCCCACGATGGCGCTCTTCATGTCCGCGGACTTGGAGCCAGAAACGGCGTCCGTGCCCTCTTTCTCTTTCTTCCATTCCTTATAGATTTTCTGGCTTTCCGGATCGTTGTTCGATCCGTTCATCAATACGATCTGCCCTGCATAGCCGTTCTGCGACAGAATCTCAGAAAGATAGCGTTGGGTGCGCACAGATTCGGTGAAGATCACCGCTTTTCTCTTACCTCCCAGCTTTTCCACCGCATCAAGGACATCCGGAAGCTGTTCGATTAGTTTTTCGCCCTTCGCATTCGAGCCGATGGAACGGGCGAGATCGAGATATCCCTGCAACTCGACAATTTCCGCCGCGAGCGCCTTCGGATCGATTCCCTCGGCAGCATCGGCATCGTCATCGGTATCGTCGCCCCCGCTTGAATCCGCCGAAAGAGCGGCGGCGTCGGCGATTTCCTCCTCTACCTCGGCCGTGTCGTCGATGTCATCGATCACGCCAACATCGGCGACCTCGCTCTTGCGCAGTCGGGCAATGACGTTCTCAAGAAAAAGGATAATTGCCGCAATGGAAGATCCCAGGGTCTTGCGCGCGCCAATCAACACTAGCTGATTGGGTTTCGAACCGAAACCAATCGAGTCTTTGCGTTGCAAATATTCGGAAACACCTTCGTAAAGCTTGGCTTCGAGGTCGTGTGGCTCGAAGTCGAAAGTGACCGCAATCCGTTTCGTGTAACTGACATGGCCTGCCTGCTGAACGTCACCTCTCAGATGTCGCTTGTAGATCGGCGACAGGCGCCGCCGCAGGCTTTGCAAAGAAAGCTTGTCTGTCGCCCGGCCGTACATTCCGCGGAAGCTCTGCTCGTCGCCAAAGAAGCTGTCATCAACGATGGAAACCAGCCCGTAGAGCTCCATCAGAGAGTTTTGCAGGGGAGTCGCCGTCAACAGCACTTTGAAGCGGGAAGCGAGTACGTCTCTCAGTTTCTTTGCTTGGGCCGACTGCCCTTTCTTGTAGACATTGCGCAACCGGTGCGCCTCGTCGATGACGACGAGATCCCACCCGATACGGTGGAGCTCGTCGTGTTTGCGTGCAGCGTATTGGTACGAGGTGATGATGATCGCACCGGGGTTATTGAATGGCTGCGCCTGCCCACTTTTGACGGCTTCCCGATGGATTTTTGAATCCAGGATCACGCTGGGCAACGAAAACTTCTCCAGAAGTTCTTGCTGCCATTGAGTTCGGAGTGATGCCGGGACGATCAGAAGGACGTGACGACTGCGCTCTGCCCATTTTTGGGCGATGACAAGACAGGCCTCGATCGTTTTCCCTAACCCGACTTCGTCGGCAAGGATGACGCCCTTGGACAGCGGAGAATGGAGTGCAAAGCGCGCGGCCTCCACCTGATGCGGCTTCATATCTACCCGGGCGGTCGATAGAGATTTGGCGAAGGCTTCGTCACTTCGCCCATGCAGCATGATGCGCTGGGCAAAATACTTGCTGTGATAGTGGGTGTATTCCGTCATAGCCCCCGGCCCCGTGATTGGATACCCCACCATCCGGAGGACTGATTCGGGTAATCGCGATGGCCGGCATCCTAGACCGGCGGCGCCAGTTGACTATGTGTTTTTACAACCTCTAGTGAATTCGCTCAGTGGACTTCGTCCTCTTCATGAGCTTCCCGCAAAATCGCGGCGAAATGCCCGATTTCTTCCATCAACTTTGGACCGTATTGTGCCATCTTTCTCCCCGCTGCCGTGGGCGTCTTCCGCTGCGGCCCGGTGAAGAGCTTTACTTCGAAGAATCGCTCCATCCGCCGGACACGGTCGGTGATGACAGACTTCTGAATTCCATGCCGTTCAGCGACCCGCTCCCGCGCGCCGTTCTCGTGCGCAACGGCCTCGGACAACAACTCCGCCGTCAACTGGAGGTCTTTCAAGCGCATCGAGGCCTTGTCGGCCTCAGTGTCACCGCTCTTCATTCACGAAACCTGCTTTTGCGCCCGTTCCTGCGCGATTAGCCCACACGGGAGCCCCTATACGCTAGCTTAGGTTAGATTTTCGCGTGACTTCGGATGCTACGATCAAATTCACCTGGCCGCTGATTTCGCCGCGCATACGGAGCAGAAATCCTTTTAAGAGAAATTCTTCGATCTCGTCGGCCTTGATTGCAATTTGGTTTACAGAATGATGCTTTGTGCGACCAAGAGCCGGATCGGCGATCCGGTATAGTCCGTCCCTGAATCGATGCGGAACGTACCGCTCGCCGTCGGCAGCAGTCCGCTCATACGTTGTTACTGACGCGATCGACCGACCGGCTGCCTGTTCTTGATCGGATTGTTTCGACTCATTGGCGGTGGCGCTACTCCGATCTGGAACGCCAGCGCCTTCTAATTTCCCGCTGTGGAGACCTGCAACTGTGATCTCTTAGACACATCGATATCGACGGGGTCAAAATTCAGCTCCCGCAACCGCCGTCTGATAAGCCCTTCGCGAGCCGCGACAAATTCTGGCAATGCGGCAACGTCCCAGAGGGAAGGATCATCAGGAATAAGGTGCCGTTCCAAGAAGTCCCGGTCCCGGGTTTCAATCCACTGACCGAACGGAGTGTTGCTTTTTTCAAGATTCTCTCGCCCAAGCAGCAATTGCAGGTTGCCGAGTTTGTTGACGCTTTCAAGGATCTGCTGAATACGCGCCTCGGGAAGATTCCTGCCCATAAGGACCTTACGGTCGGCGAGGGAGCGCGGGATGATGTGGTCAATGTGGTACTGCGTTGTACCCCAGTTTTGGGCATCATAAAGCAGAGATGCGGCCAAAAAGCAGGTGCGCTTCCCATAGGTCGTATCGAGGACGGCGTCGATATTGTTATCGTCGAACTCGGTCACCCTGCCGCGCGATGCTAGTCTTTGAACGAGACCCCGATATGGGAAGTCTCTTCCAGACTTGAGCGATTCTTGAATCGCCGCACGTGCCGCGCCGATCGTCTGATCCGAACTTCCGCCAAACACGCTGTTGAGCAAGCTTCCCAGCAACCAATGATGGATCCGCTGCGAGTTTGTCGCCTCGAAGGGCGTCGAACCATCGAGGCTGCCGCAGCCCGTCCGATAGATATAGTAGGCGATCGGCAACAAGGCATTGACTGACGTCAGGGTGTCCCTATCGATGCCAAAGCGATTCACAAGCCGGAGCGTCGCCTCAAGGCTTGCCTTGATTTGCCGCCAACTGTCTTCGATAAGCTTGAGGTTGGCAGTGGTAAAGTTACCGACCTTGTAGCGCTGGTCTAGATCACACAGAACCAGACATGATTTCATAACAAAATCCTTGTCGATCTCGTTCCTAGCATCCAGTCCGGAGTTCAGACGATCGACAAAGTCATAGATTTCCTGACGTGCGCTCACGCCCTCCCACTTTGAGGTTATCATCGATAGGAGCAGGTCCGACTTGCTAAGTTTGGTACCGCCATCATTGGCCCGAATGAATATGTCGAGCACGCGGTCGTAGGACTGATCTTTCTCGGTATAGTAAGCGATGACCCCATCTTTCCAAACAGTTCGGTACAACCGGTCCAGGTTGCGCTCAGCCACACGTCGCATGGAACGGGGCGTGTCGGATGGAAGCCGGGCGAGCATTTCGTCGGCGAGACGGTCCAGAACATCGTCGCTCGTGCAATCGAGGATGTTTCCAAGCTTCATCCAAAGATGATCGGCATCGCTTTTAGGCTCTTCCTCGGAGAATTTCAGGCCATAAGTAACCCCAAGATCTTCACGGTCACCATCCTCAGCTTCGATCGCAGGATCCTTGAGCAAATCGATATAAAGCCGCTGCTTGCTCCAAGCGTCAGGATTGTTACGACGACCATATTTCGACCGGACAGTGAATGTGCCACGCAATCCTATCAACAGCGACGTTAACCGCTGCTGGCCATCGAGGACGAGAACGACGTCACGGCCATCCGATTCAGCCACCTCGTTATGTGTGTCACCATAGCGAAAGTTCTCGATGAACTTGTATATTTCCCAGTCTGATCGTCGTTCCGGCTTAATCTCCCAGAACAGGAAGGAGCTGATTGGATAGCCTTTCAAAAGAGAATCGAAGAGCGCGATGATCTGATCTGGCTGCCAGACGTATGGGCGCTGGATCGCAGGTAGAAAGTAGGATCGGTTGATCTGGTCGAGCACCCGGCCGACGGTCGAGGAAACATAAGACATTTCGAATCCCAAATGCTCGAACTAAGGATGAACCGAACAGCTGAACGCAAAATATTCCTAGCGCAAATCTCTCTTACGTTGCAAAGGGCAAAACTGACGACCAGCCTCTCCACGACGTATACTTTGGAATGAGGCGCCTGGAACTCAGCAACCTGAAGACGGGTCGCTCATTTGCGATGGTACGGCGACAAATCCAACCCTTCTGGAAGCGGTAGGACCGCGAGAACCTCCACCTCTTCATTCCTAAGATGTTTGGCGCCGTAGTTCTCGCTGACGGTCTTTGGGGCGTGGCCGGTCTGGCGATCGGAGGTTCGCGGATCAATTTTTGCAACCCGCATGATGTCCTTGTTCGTGTGGCGTGTGGAATGAAACGTATTTTCGAGCGGCTTGTGGATGCCAACATTCACCAGACGCCCATTGAGACGCTTCGACGCAGCACCGGCTGGATCCTGCACGCGTTCCTTTCCATGGAGGAATGCAGCAGGAAACAGCCAGTCACCCGGCCCGCGTGATCGGCAATAATCAATGAAACCGACTTGCGTAAGCGCATCATGCAACGCGAACAGGCGCCGACTTGATTTGTTCTTGATCTGCCGCTTCTTGTTGGAGCCATCTGAAATGGCCAAGGTCGTGGTGAGGTCTGCAACCCACCAGCCGTTGGAAATCTGGTAGACGTCTTTTCCCTGAAGAAAAATGAGTTCGCCGACGCGAGCACCCGTCAACGTTCCCAACAATGGCAACCATTTCAAGTCGGCGCGCTTCTCTTTGGCTGCGGCTTTAAACCATAGATTTAGCTCTTGAACCGTGAACGGTGATCGCTCGACCGATTCCTTGGCATCAACCGGGATCGTAACGCTGATATCAGATAGCGGAGAGCGAAAATCATGCTCCGCAGCCATAGTCCGGAAGAACATCCGCAATGGCGAGAAATAGTTGGCGTCGATCGCCTTTCCCGACAACGTTTCAAATCGCCGAGCAGGAGACAGACCATCGTTGTAATCGGCAGCTTCCTGCCGCGTCATATGCCGGATCCTTGGCTCCTTCATATAATCAGCCGGTACACGAGCCAAAAGGTTCGCGAAGCTCTGGAAATCCGAAAATCGGTACTTGTTGACAGGCCGATCTCCCGCGAAGTTGAGGAAGTCCGTGATTCGATTACGATCCGTGCGGACCTTCTTGTCTGCCGCATGTCCGTTCCGGATTTCGATCCAACGTTTCAGTTCTTCCGACGCCGTTGGGCGGTCTGGTCCGCCGTCCAACGATTGCCTAACGAGATTTGAAAGCTCTGCAACCTGTTCTGCCACACGGTCGCGTGCATGCTTCGGCAGTTTCGATACCGACTCTTGCATTCCTTCCATTCGTCCGTTGAGCACTGCTAGACGCCCGCGCATCCGCTGTTGTTCTGCCGCGCGCTCGGTCAACAGATTTAGCGTTACGGCCTCCAGCTCAAGCTTTCGGCGTTTTTCGGCCGATTCCAGGGCCGCCTCTGATGAATCCAGGACCGAGATAAGAAGCTCATGTAGCTCTTCGATCAGATCGTCACGCGCGTTTTCCGTCATCCCTGCCCCCTTGCGACAGAGCATAAATACCGTCTCAGCACGACCAGTCAGTAAACGGGCGATACGAATTGCACGGCGCCTTGCAAGCGGGCCCAGATTCAAACGGATCGGTGATTGCCCGAAGGCGGGCTCAATATCGCGAGGGATCCTGATTTGGAATCGCCATCCGCCTGTGCGGAGCGTAATATGCATGATAATCGCTTGGGTACATGGGTGGGTACATTACCCGATCAAGCGACAGCATATCTGAACAATATCAATAACTTAGATATGGCGGAGAGAGTGGGATTCGAACCCACGGTACGGTTTCCCGCACACACGCTTTCCAAGCGTGCGCCTTAAGCCACTCGGCCATCTCTCCGGCGCGCCTTCTCATGACGGGCCGGAGCGAGATTTGCAAGGGACCGCCGGCCCGGCCCGGCGGTTTTTCTCAAATTATTGAAGGATATAGGGAATTCGGATGAGCCTTGGCGCCACCTGCTGGCTCTGGCGAGCAGCGAATCGGCTTGCGATGCGTCGGCACAGCAATCCCGGCGCCAGCGCGCCGCGGGGACCTCCCGCTGGCTGGCGCCGCGGCTCAGTGGAACCGGCTACCGACCCCAGCGCCCAGCGATTGGACCGGCCAGAGTACGGCCGGCTCAACCGGCAGGGTTTCCACCGGCGTCTTGTCATTTGCGACATGGGCTTGCTGAAGCGCCTCGACGAAATCGGCGAACCAGTCCTGAATGGTGCCGGCGCGCAGCTTCGCCATCATGGCTTCCCAGCGCATCCGGCGCTCCAGCAACGGCATCGAAAATGCGGTCGCGATGGTACGCGCCATGCCGTCCACATCATGCGGATTGACCAGCAGGGCCGTATCGAGCTCGTTGGCGGCGCCGGCATATTTCGACAGCACCAGCACACCGGGATCGACCGGGTTCTGCGCAGCGACATATTCCTTGGCGACCAGATTCATGCCGTCATGCAGCGGCGTAACGAGGCCGACCTGCGCGGTGCGATAGAGGCCAGCGAGCACGGTCTGGCTGAAGCCCTTGTTGAGATAGCGGATCGGCGTCCAGTCAACTTCGCCGTGACGCCCGTTAATATCGCTCACCAGCTTCGCAAGCTGGTTCTGCAGATCGCCATAGGCCTCGATCGTGCCGCGCGACAGCGTCGCGATCTGCAACAGCGAGACCGAGCGCTTGAGCTGCGGCTGCCGCGTCAGCATGCGATCGAACGCATCGAGACGATTGACGAGCCCCTTGGAGTAATCGACGCGATCGACGCCGATGGCGAGTTTCTCGCCGTTCAGGCTGCGGCGCAGCCGCGACACATCCGGATGCGACGCCGCCTTGGCAGCATGCGCAGCAAACTTCGCGGGATCGATGCCGATCGGAAATACCGCACAGCGCGACACGCCGTAACGCGACATCACCACACCACCCGTCGTGTCCAGGCCGAGTTCGCCATCGACATAAGACAGGAAGTTGTCGCGATCACCTTCGGTCTGGAAGCCGATTAGATCGTAAGCGAGCATTGCCTCGACCAGTTCGCGATGATGCGGCACGCCGCCAAAAATATCGCGTGCCGGCCACGGCGTATGCAGGAAAAAACCCAGCGGATGCGTCACGCCAAGCGCGCGCAATTCTGCGCCGAGCGCAAGGAAATGGTAATCCTGAATCCAGAACGCGGTATCGGGCTTGCGGAACCGCAGCAGCGCGCGCGCGAAGAACGAATTCACTTCGCGATACGACTGATAATCATCGTGCGACGTGCAGATCAGGTCGGTACGGGAGTGCAGCGCAGGCCAAAGCGCTGAATTGGCGAAGCCTTCGTAATAGCCACCGTAATGCGCGGCAGGCAGATCGAGCATTGCCAGCGCACCGGCGCCCAGCGCCTCAATTTCGGCAAACGGTTCCTTTTGCGCGCCGTCGCGCACGCGGCCGCTGGAACCCACCCAAATCGCGCCAGATTTCTCCACCACGGGCAGCAAGGCTGCTGCCAGACCGCCGGTCATCGGCTCATTCGCCGAAGCGCGCGATACTCGGTTTGAGACTACGACGAGATTCACAGGGTCCCCTCCTGATTGCACACATCGATAAACGTCCGTTCATCAATATGGTTCCTCGTCACCATTCGACCCAATTGAAACCAAATTCGGGCACGCGACGATGGAACTCACCTTTCAGTGAGTTCCATCTGCATCGGTATCAAGACATGAGATGAATCACTTCGATTTCGCTGCATCGTCGATCAGCAAGCGCGCGAGCCATGCGCGCACATCGCGCGGCTCGTCGAAGTGACCCGATACGCCTTGCGCACGGCGACCGACGGAGAATGCGAGACCATTCATGCCGGGCATGATCGCAAATACCGATTCATCGGTGACATCATCGCCGATGAAGATCGGACGGCGCCCGCTGAACGGCTCATGCGTCATCAATTCGATCACGCCCGTCGCCTTGGTCACACCAGCCGGCTTGATCTCGCAGACAGCCTTGCCGGGCAGCACTTCGATCGGCGCATTCGGCAGATCGGCACGGATCGCGGAGACCGCATCATAGATCGCCTTCTCCGCATGCGGCGCGAGACGGTAATGCAGCGCGAGCGCATAGCCCTTGTCCTCGAGCAGAATGCCCGGGCTCAACTTTGCAATGGCAGCAAGGCGACGCTTCAATTCCTTGTCCATCGGCGGCGCGCCTGACGCGACCGATTCATTCTCTGCCGATAGTCGCATTTCAGCGCCGTGGCCGCCGACCGCCGGGAATTGCATCGGCGCGAAAATCAGATCGATGTCGTTGATCGAGCGACCTGAGACAAGCGCCATGGCGCCATTCGTGCGCTGCAGCAGTTTGCCCATGGACGTCGCCAGATCCGGTGGCACCCACACTTCACGCGGCGTCGGCGCCAGATCGAGCAGCGTACCGTCGATATCGAGCAACAGCGCACATTCGCTAAGCCGTGGCAATTCCGCACCCGGATACAGTACCTCTTCGGAATGCGGCGCATCGTCGACAGGAATTTCGATAATTTTCTGAGACATGTTCATGAAGTTACTCCACCACGGCCAGCGGCCGTGCAACTGATTCAAGCGGCTGGCGTTCCGCCGCGATGGCATAGCGCCAGCCGACAATCGCAGCCACGATCATCAGAACAGCGCCAAACAGGTAGCCGGCAAACACGCTATTGCGCGACCCGGTATCGATCAGCACGCCAAACAGCGCCGGGCCGGCAACGCCGCCGATCCCGGTGCCGATCGCGTAGAAGACAGCGATCGCCAATGCGCGCACCTCGATCGGGAACGTCTCACTGACGGTGAGATAGGCCGCACTCGCCGCCGGCGACGCAAAGAAGAAGATGATCATCCAGGCGATGGTCTGGGTCTGTGCACTCAACACATCGATCGAGAACAGATAGCCGGAGATCGCAAGCAAGATGCCCGACATCCCGTAGGTCACCGCAATCATGACGCGACGCCCGAGCGTATCGAACAGCCGGCCGAGCAGCAGCGGTCCAAGAAAATTGCCTGCGGCAAACGGCAGGATATACCAGCCGACATGGTTGGACGGGATACCGAAGAAATCCGTCAGTACCAGCGCATAGGTGAAGAAGATCGCGTTGTAGAAAAACGCCTGCGACGCCATCAGCACGAGTCCGACCAGCGACCGTTGCCGATACAACACAAACAGTGTCTGCGCGACTTCCTTCAGCGGCGTATGATCGCGCATCGTCAGCCTGATCTTCGGCAGCGCGGCCAGAACCGACGGCTTGGCCTTCTGATGCGCGGAGATTTCGATCTCGGCCACGATCTCTTCGGCGCGCTGCGGCTGACCGTGGATCATCAGCCATCGCGGGCTTTCCGGAATCCACATCCGCATGAACAGTACGATGAGACCCAGAATGGCGCCGGTGAAATAGGCCAGCCGCCAGCCATAGGATTGTGAGATGACTGCGGGGTCCAGCAGGACGATGGCACAAACGGCGCCCATAGCCGCTCCCAGCCAGAAGCTGCCGTTGATCACCAGATCGGTCCAGCCGCGATAGCGCGCTGGGACAAGCTCCTGAATCGTCGAATTGATCGCGGTATATTCCCCGCCAATGCCGGCACCCGTCAGGAATCGAAACACGGCATAGCTGGCAAGATTCCATGACAACGCTGTCGCGGCAGTCGCGGTGAGATAAAGCGCGAGCGTAATGAAGAACAGTTTCTTCCGGCCGATGCGGTCCGTCAGCCAGCCGAAGCCCAGCGCGCCGATCACAGCGCCTGCAAGATAAGCGCTGTTGGCAAAGCCGACATCGAGGTTCGAAAACTTCAACGCAGGATCTTCCTTCAGCGCGCCGGATAGCGCCCCCGCCAGGGTCACCTCAAGGCCATCGAGAATCCATGTAATTCCGAGCGCCAGGACAACCCGTGTGTGAAAGCCGCTCCAGCGCAGCGCATCCAGACGCGCGGGAATATCGGTTTCGATGATACGATCCGAGTCGGAAGCTGACGTCTGGCTCGGCATCGGCGAAGCCGCGATATCCGCGCTGCTCAGATAAGCCATGCCGCCTTGCTCCTGAGCATTTGCTCGCTACCCCACGGACAAGCGGAAATCGATATCAACACGAAAAGCCCGAAACCTTGCGGTGACGGGTGATTCAGCGCCAGAGGGTTACATTCTCCGTGAAACAACCCACGAAGAACGCGTTGGTTCCCATTTTATGCGGGGAATTAGGACCTAGAGCGAAACGGCGTAATGCTCGTATTCGCCGCGTACCAGCTCGATATGGGCGCGCATCGCCGCCGCGGCGCCATTGCGATCGCCGCGCATGATGGCGACGACGACGCGGTCATGCTCGGCCTGCGATTTCGCGAGACGACCGAGATTGCGGAACTGGGCGCGCCGGAACGGCTGCACCCGCACCCGGGTCGCGAGCGTGATCTCGGCGATATATTCGTTCTGCGAGCCCGCATAGATCGCGTTGTGAAAACGTTCGTTCACTTCGTGGAAGCGATCCGGATTGCCGTCATAGCTCAGCACCCGCAGCTCTTCGTGAATGGCCTCCAGCCCGTGACGCTGTACGGCCGGCATCCGTTCGGCGGCGAGACCCGCACATATCGCTTCGAGCTCGGCCATCGCCTCGAACATGCCGGTGAGACGATCGATCGACGGCTGCGCCACGACGGCACCGCGATGCGCGCGCGAGTCGACAAGGCCGCTTGCCGTGAGCTGACGCAACGCTTCACGAACGGGCGTGCGCGAAACATTGAAACGCTGTGCCAGATCGGTTTCGTCGAGTGAGGTACCGGGGGGCAGCACGCCGCGCACGATCTCGTCGGCCAGTTGCAGGCGGAGCTCTTCGGCGCGCGTCATCTTGCCGGTGATAGTCCCGGCACGGTCAACCCGGCTGACCGGCCCGGCGATGCCCGCCTTGCGGCGCGGCTTCCCCGGCTGAATCAGCATGTCGTCGAAACTCATCCCTTGGCGCCCTGCGGTTCGTCGATCAGGCTGACAGACGCCGCCACGATTCGCCAGCCTTCCGGAAAGCGGATCCACGTCTGCATCTGTCGACCGACCTTACCCGGAGCCGTGTCGCGATAAAATAGCGTCGAGGCGACCGCAGTGTCGCGGCCATAGGCAGAAATCACCGTGCGCGCAGTGCGGCGCATCAATCCGACCGGCGAGCGTGCACCGCGAAAGGCCTGGATCTCGTCATAGCCGTAGAGGTTTTCGCCCATGCCGTAACGGAGCGTCCGCGGATCGTTGCGAAACAGCTCGCCAAGCACCGCCGTGTCGTTGGTCGTCAACGCCTTCTCATAGCGTGCGAAAGCGGCGCCCACTTCGGCGATGACGTCCGGCAGATCGATTTCCATGTCAGAACCCTTTTGCTGATGGAGCAGCAACGATGCCGGCCCGCTCCAGAGCATAAGCGACGCGCAGCGCGATGTCTTCCCGCCACGACGCTGCAATGATCTGCACGCCGATCGGCATCGGATCGAGCGGCACCGGCACGGCGACCACGGGGAGACCGATGAAGGAGATTGGCTGGGTGTGGATGCCGATATTGGCGCGCACGGGCAGCTCGATGCCGTCGAGCACAAAAGTCGCCTGCCCCAGCTTCGGCGCGACGCAAGGCGTCGCCGGCGCGATGATCACATCGACGTCCTTGAACAGTTCGAGCACCTTCGCGCGGTACCAGCGACGGAATTTCTGCGCGCGATCGACCAGCGGCGCCGGCACCATGGCGCCGGCCAGCAACCGGTCCCGCACCGCCGGGTCGAAGTCATTGGGACGTGTGCGCAAGCGATCCAGATGCAGCGAGGCGCCTTCAACGGTCGAGATGACATAGGCCGCCGAACGCGCGCGGGCGACCTCGGGCAGCTCGATGTCGCGTGTGACGCCGAGCGCCTTCGTGACACGCGCAACCGCCTCCTGGGCCTCCGGAAACAGGTTCTTGCGGAAGTATCCGCCGGCCGCAGCGATGCGGAGAGAGCCGATATCCTGTCCGAGCAGCGCCGTCACCGGCTCGATGGCGCGGGTTGAACACGCCGCATCCTCGGCGTCGGGTCCCTGCATGGCGTCGTAGGCCAGCGCGAGGTCCTCGACCGATCGTGCGAACGGGCCGAGATGATCGAAGCTCGCGACAAACGGAAACGAGCGCGCCCGCGACAGCCGGCCGTAAGTCGGCTTCAGGCCGAAGATACCGCAAAACGACGACGGCACGCGGATCGATCCGTTGGTGTCCGACCCCAAGGCAAGCGGCACAAGACTGCCGCCGACGGCGCCGCCGGAACCGCCCGATGAGCCGCCGGTCATCCGGGTCACGTCATGCGGATTCCGCGACGGCCCGTCATGAATATTCTCGCCCGTAAAATCATAGGCGTATTCGCCCATATTGAGCGCGCCGACCAAGACGGCGCCGGCCGCTTCCATGCGTTCGACCAGTGTCGCATCGCGGGTCGAAGCTGGACGATCGCGGTTGATTTTGGAGCCGGCGCGGGTCGGCAGGCCGGTGACATCGAACAGGTTCTTCACGGCGAATGGCACGCCTGCGAGTGGCCCAACACTTTGGCCCGCAGCAATAGCGGCATCCAGCGCCTTCGCCGTGGCGCGTGCGCGGTCGGCGGTGACATCGGTGAATGCGTTCAGGACCGGATTGTGCTGCGCGATCCGCGCGAGCGCAGCTTCGGTGATAGCGAGTGCGGAGATTTTCTTCGCGGCAACCGCCTGCGCGATGTCGGACGCCGGACGCCAATCGCCTTCGGGGGTGATAACGGGATCAAGCTGCATAGATGCTCGCCGGTTCGGTTTCATCTGGCAGCGAAAATTCGTCGACCATCTTAGCCATTTTCAGCGTCACCGCGAGATTGGCACGGACGGACGGCTTCCACGCGTCGTAGATTGGCAATTCCAACGCCTTTGCGACGGCGTCGATATAGTCATCAAGCGGTTCGGCCACGGTCCCTCTCTCGATCTGTCTCAATGAATCGGCAACGGCGGATGCGGGATCGCCGACAGCAGTTCCTTCGTATAAGCATCTTGCGGCGCATCCAGCACAGTCTCTGTCAGGCCCTGCTCGACGATCCGCCCGGTGCGCATCACGATGACACGATCGCACAGCAAACGCACCACATTCAAATCGTGCGACACGAACAAATAGCTCATTCCCATCGACTGTTTCAGGTCCTGCAACAGGTTCAGCACCACCGCCTGCACGGAGACGTCGAGCGCGGCGGTCGGCTCGTCCAGGATGATCAACTTCGGCTGCAGCGCGATGGCCCGCGCAATGCCGACGCGCGCCTTCTGGCCGCCGGACATCTGGTGCGGAAAGCGATCGAGTAATTCGAGCGGCAACCCCACCTGTCGCGCGAGGTCTTCGCATTTTGCACGCAATGCATCGGAGCCCTTGATATCGCCGAGCTGCATGATCGGATCGGCGATGGCTCGCGCCGCCGTGAAACGAGGATTCAGGCTGTCCGTGGGATCCTGAAACACCATCTGGATGCTCTTGCGCAGCGGCAGCCGCGCAAAAGAGTTCGGCGCAATCTCGCCGATCTCGTCGCCATCGAACGAGATGCGGCCCGAGGTCTTGTCGATCAGCCGCATCACCATCATCGACGTCGTCGACTTGCCGCAGCCGGATTCGCCGACAAGACCGACGCTCTCGCCATGGCCGACCGTAAAGCTGATGCCATCGACAGCACGAAACTTGTCCGGCTCGGTCGGCGGCTTGCGCGAGAACAATTTTGCCAGAGAGGCGGTTGCGCCCTGGCGCGCGTATTCCTTGACCAGATTTTCGACGGTGAGAAGGGGCTTCTGCTCCCTCTCCCCGCTTGCGGGGAGAGGGTCGGGGTGAGGGGGAATCAGAGATTCACTCGCCGGCTCCCCCTCACCCGAAGCGCTGCGCGCGTCGACCTCTCCCCGCAAGCGGGGAGAGGTAAGAAGAGCCTGCACTGGCATCGCCGCGCGTTCTTCGGCCGGCAGCAGATCGCGCAGCGAGACGCCGAGCCGGGGCGTCGCCTGCATCAGCTTCTTGGTATAGGCATGCTTCGGATTGGCGAAGATATCGGCCGACAGCGCCGTCTCGACCACCCTGCCCTTCTCCATCACCACGACACGGTCGCAATAGGCAGCGGCAAGACCGAGATCATGGGTGATCAGGATCGTCGACATGCCGCGGCTCTTGGTGAGCTCGACGACCAGATCCATCACCGCCTTCTGCGTGGTGACGTCGAGACCGGTAGTCGGCTCGTCGGCGATCAGGAGCTGCGGATTGCAGGCCAGCGCCAGTGCGATCACCACGCGCTGGCACATGCCGCCGGAGAGTTCGAACGGATAGGCGTGATAGCGCTCGCGCGGGCGTGCGATCTTGACCTGCTCCAGCGCCTCGATGGCTTTCTCCGCACGGTCTGCACTACCGGCCTGCGCATGCTGGCGCAGCACGTCCTCGATCTGATCGCCAACCTTGCGGATTGGGTTGAGCGCCGCCCGCGGATTCTGGAAGATCATCGAGATTTCGCGGCCACGCAGGTCGCGCATCTGGTTCTCGGTTGCGCCCTTGATGTCGACGCCGGAGAACATCACCGAGCCTTCGGCGATCTTGCCGGCCCGGTCGAGAATGCGCATCACCGCATAGGACGTCACCGACTTGCCCGAGCCGGACTCGCCGACGATGCCGAGTGTTTCGCCCTTGGCCACGGAGATATTGACGTGCTGCACCGCCTTGACAATGCCGCGCCGCGTGGCGAATTCGACGGTGAGATCGCTGACGTCGAGAAGCGGTTGAGCGGTCATGCCGATGTCTCCACGTGCTCGGTAGGCTCCCTCGCCCCGCCCTTGCGGGGAGAGGGTTGGGGTGAGGGGCTCTTGCGATCCGCAAACACCTGCGTTGATGGCGAGGTCGGTCCCCTGCCCCTCACCCGCCGCTCGCTACGCGAGCGTCGACCTCTCCCCGCGCAGAGCGGGGAGAGGTTAAGAAAGCGATCTGCGGAGTGTGCTTGCATCGTTACGTCCGTCGCTGCGGATCGACGATGTCGCGCAGACCGTCGCCCAGCAGGTTGAAGCAGAACACCGCGATCATCAGCGCGAGGCCGGGAAACAGTGCGATCCACCATTCGCCCGACACCATGAAGGACGCGCCTTCGGCGACCATGATGCCCCATTCCGCGGTCGGTGGGCGAACGCCGAGACCGATGAAGGAGAGGCCCGCGGCATTGAGGATCGCATAGCCCATGGTCAGCGACATCTGCACGATCATGATCGGCATGATGTTGGGCAGGATATGCACCAGCAGGATGCGCATCTCGCTATTGCCCGACAACCGGGCCGCCTGCACAAAGCCGGCCTCGCGGCGGACATTGGCCTCGGCGCGAGCGACACGCGCATAAAGCGGGAAGTTCACGATGGCGGTGGCGATGATGATGTTCTGCACGGTGTTGCCCAGCGCAGCGACGATACCCATGGCCAGCACGAACAGCGGAAAGGCCATGATCGTATCGGCAATGCGGCCGACGATGCGATCGGTCCAGCCGCCGAAATAGCCCGAGGCGATGCCGGCGAGGCCGCCCATGGCGAACACCAGGATGACCGAGGCAATCGCGATGAAGAAATCGAGCCGGGTCGCGACGATGACGCGGCTGAAAATGTCGCGCCCGAGCTGATCGGTGCCGAACCAGTGCGCCGCAGATGGCGCCTTCAACGCCTGCGCCGTGTCGCTGGCGAGCGGATCGTAAGGTACGATGTAAGGACCGAACAGCGCTGCGAACACGATCAGCACCAGCAGGCCGAATGCAAACGCCGTGACGCGGTTTTCACCGAGGATGTAACGGGTGTGTGACAGCGTCGCGGCAAAGCCGGAGGTACGCTTTGCGGGCGCAGGCTGCGACGCGGGAACGGCTTCGGAATCGACAGGCGTGACAGCGTTCATGGTTTCCCCCTCACCCTTCCAGCCGCACGCGTGGATCGATCACGCCGTAGAGAATGTCGATGATCAGATTGATCAGCACATACATGACCGCCATGGTCAGCACGAAGCCCTGCACCGGCGCGAAATCCGACGAGATCAGAGCTTCGACCGCGTAGGAGCCGATGCCCGGCCAGGCGAACACCTTCTCGACCAGCACGTTGGCACCGAGCAGGAACGAGAACGTCATCGACAAGGTGGTGATGACCGGCAGCATCGCATTGCGGAAAGCGTAAGTGACGATCACGGCGCGTGGCGACAGACCGCTGGCGCGCGCCGTGCGGACGAAGTCGGACGACAGGATCGCCAGCATCGAGGCGCGGGTCATGCGCGCGATCGGCGCCAGCGAGAAGATCGCCAAAGTTGCCGTCGGCAGGATCAACTGGTTGAAGGCGGACCTGAAGGCTTCCCAGTCACGGGCGATGAGACTGTCGATCAGATAGAAGCCGGTCACGTTGGGCGGCGTCGACGCGAACACGTCGAGACGTCCGAGCGGAGCCGGCGACCAGCCGAGCCTGAAATAGAAGACATAGACCAGCACCAGACCGGTGAAGAACACCGGCAATGACACACCGGCCGTCGTCGTCACCCGGCAGAGATGATCAATCCACGAGCCCGGCCGCGTGGCCGCGAGAATGCCGAGCGGGATGGCGATCATGACCGAGACCAGCAAACCAAGCAGCGTCAGCTCCGCCGAGGCCGGCAGGCGATTGCGAATTTCAGTCGCTACTGGTTGGCCGGTGGTCAGCGAGTTGCCGAAATCGCCTTTGGCCAGATCGGCGGTGTAGCGGAAGAACTGCTCGATCGGCGGCTTGTCGAGACCGAGCTTCTTGCGGATTTCCTCGATCGCCTGTTTGTCCGCTGACGGTCCTGCGAAATAGGCCGCGGGATCGCCGGGCAGCGCGCGCGTCAACAGGAATGTGACGATGACGACCCCGATCAAGCTCGGGATCGCGAACATCAATCGTTTGCCGATCAGGCTGAGCATGGTGCGTGCCTCGTGTTCATCGACGTAGTTGCAAACAAACTCAAGGCGCCCCCTCCCCCCTTGCGGGGGAGGGTTGGGGAGAGGGGGAGCACCAAGCGCCAGAGTTCGTGGCTCCCCCTCTCCCGGCGCTTCGCGCCACCCTCCCCCGCAAGGGGGGAGGGGACGATAGAACCGCCCCGTCATCGAACCAGGCGAGCTTCCTCGCACCCATCACATCACGCCTTCACGAGCGCGCGATAGTCGAGTCGACGGTGGAACCAGTACTGGTAGCCGGAGATGTTCTTCTGCATCGCCACGTTGACATAGGGCTGATACAGCGGGATTCGCGGCACGTCAGTGAAAGCGAGATCGACGAAGCCCTTCACGTCGGCATCGTAAGCCGCCTTATCGCCGGTTGCAGCGGCGGTGCGCGCGCCGTTGATGAACTTGTCCATCTCGGGCGACTTGTAGCTCATGGTGTTAAACACCGAATTGTCGCCGTGATAGCACCAGTAGAAGAAGTATTCGGGGTAATCGAGCCAGCCGGAGAACACGTTGGTGTAGAGCGGCATCTCCTTCTTGTTCAGCTCGGTGCGCCAATTGGCGCCGGGGATCTTGTTGATGGTCGTCTTGATGCCGATCTGGCCGAGGCTTTCCTGCACCAGCACACAGAGCGGCTCGTTGACGACGGCAAAGCCAAGATCGAATGAGATCGTGGTCTCGAAGCCATTGGGATAGCCGGCCTCGGCCAGCAGTGCCTTCGCCTTGGCCATGTCGGTATTGTATTTATGCGGCTGCGGCCACGCGACTTCGGTCGGCTTGTCGGCTGATGCGCCGTACATCGGATTGGCGAGGCCGAACAACACGGCATCGACGATCTTCTGATAGGGCAGCGCATAGGCCACGGCCTGACGCACCTTCGGATTGTCGAAGGGCGGCTTGGTGACGTTCATACCGATATACTGGATGCCGTTGGAGAACGGCAGCGACACGACATTCATCTTGCCGTTGGCCTTGATCTCCTGGAAATCCTTGTAGGGCAGTTCATAGGACATATCGGCATCGCCGCGCTCGAGCAGCGCACGCCGGTTGCCGGCCTGCGGCACCATGCGCCAGATCACGCGCTTGATCTTTGGCATCGGACCGGAGACCCAATCGTCGTTACGCTCGAGGATGACTTCGGTGCCCGCCGTCCACTTCGTCACCTTGTAGGCGCCGCCGCCTGCCGTCTGCATCTTGGTGTATTCGAGACCCCACGGATCCTTCTCGGTGGCGCTCTTCTTCACCAGTTCGGAATTGATCACACAGGGCACGATGACCGCGAGATCCGGAATCGTCAGGCGATCCTTGGTGGCGAAATCGACGCGCACCGTGTGATCGTCGACGATGACGAACTGCTCGGGCTTCTTCAGCGATCCGGCGCTCATCTGGAAGGTCGGGAAACCGCCGACGCTGACCGAACGATCCAGCGACCACTTGACGTCCTTCGCCGTCACCGGCGTGCCATCGTGAAACTTCGCGTTCTTGCGCAGCTTGAAGGTCGCCGACATGTCGCTGATGGTCATGTCCTCGGCGAGTTCGGGCTTGAACTTGTCGCGGTCGTAATAGGGCACGCCGCCGGGGCCGGCCTTCATCTCGTGGCCGATCAGGCGGTCGTAGCAATTCCAGGACACTTCATAGCCGGGCACATTGGTGCCCACGCCATGGATATCGAGGTTGTTGGGGCCGCTTTCGGAGACGATCAGCAGGGTTTCGGATCGGGCATCCGCCTTGGCGGACGAAAAGATCGCCGGACCGGAGACCATCGCGCCGGCGGCGGCGCCTGTGGCGGTTTTCAGAAAATCACGACGCTTCATTCTTGCTCTCCCCAAGGGCGCGAGTGGATCGGCTTGGGAACAGACATCGCAAACTTCGTGCCAGAGCTTAACGAACCCCTAATGCGCGCCTAGGCATCTGATAAACCTTGCATTTCTGCAACGCCTCCGACGGTCAGCATCGCCAGAGACTCAGTCACGTTGCATACAAAGATATTGATATGCATAAAATTTAGACCACTCCGCGTGCTTGCCCGGTCATTACTCGCCCGATTCCGGCTTGACATAAACGGCTCCCGCCTCCTTATTGCGAATAGTTCGCATTAGCATTCGCATCAGATCAGTAACCTTGGGGAATGGCGTGAGTTTGAGGTTGTGGGCGTCGATCACGGGAGCAGCGTGCCTCTCATCAATCTGGATTGGAGAGGCGAAGGCCCAGGAGGGGCAAACGCTGTCGGAAATCGTGGTCAGTGCCGAGCGGCAGAAGGAAGCAGACGGCTTCCAGTCCACCACTCTGCTCACGGGTGACGCCCTGCAGCGCACGACCTCCGCCTCCATCGCCGACCTGCTGGCCACCCAGCCGGGCGTTGCCGCATCGACCTTTGCGCCGGGCGCGAGCAGGCCGAATATCCGCGGCCTCGACGACTATCGCGTTCGCATTCAGGAGAACGGCATCGGCAGCCAGGACGCCTCGGATTTCAGCCAGGACCATCAGGTCCCGGTGGACCCGCTCTCCGCCGACAAGATCGAGGTGATCCGCGGTCCCGCAACGCTGCGCTATGGCAATCAAGCCATCGGCGGCGTCGTCAACGCCAGCAACAATCGTATTCCGGAAAATCTCGTGCCGGACAATTTCAGCGCGCGCATCAAGGGTGGCGGCTCCTCGGTGGATAGCAGCATCGACGGTGCGGCCAGCATCGATGCGTCAGGCAACAATGTCGCCATTCACGTCGATGCCTTCGGCCGCAGCGCCGGCGATTACAGAATTCCCGGCGGCGGCGTGCAGGCCAATACAAGGCTGCGCTCGGAAGGCCAGTCGGTCGGCAGCTCCTACATCTTCGACGGCGGCTATATCGGCACCGCGATCCAGCACATCACCAGCCTGTATCATATCCCCGGCATCGCCGAATCCGCGTCGCGGACTCGCATCGATCTCGAACAGACCAAGGTGACCAGCAAGGGCGAATGGCGCGCGCCAACCGACGGCATCGCAGCGATCCGCTATACGTTCGGCGTCAGCGACTACAAGCATGGCGAGCTCGGCATCGGCAGCAATGGTGTCGATGGCCTGCAGAACACCATCACCAACAAGGAAATCGAAGGCCGCTTCGAACTGGACCACGCCGCGGTCGCAACACCGCTCGGCGCATTGACCGGAAGCTGGGGCGTACAGGCCAGCAACCGCAAGCTCGGCACTGCAGGCCTGCTCGGCGGGCTGCTCGCTCCCACCAATACGGACACGGTCGCAGGCTTCGTGTTCGAGCAATTGCAGCTCTCGGACACACTCAAATTCCAGGCCGCAGGCCGTATCGAGAGCCTATCAGTCTCCGGCATGGCGCCAATCTTCCCCAGCAATTTCCTGCCACCACCCGACACATTTTCCGAGACCGCAGCGACACGCGATTTCACCCCGAAGAGCTTCAGCTTCGGACTGCTGAAATCACTGCCCTGGGACATGGTTGCCAATCTGAGCGTACAGCGTGCGCAGCGCGCGCCTGCCGCGCCTGAGCTTTATTCGCGCGGCTCTGACGGCGCATCCGGCACCTTCGTCATCGGCAATCCGGATCTGAAAATCGAAACCGCAGAGTCGGTCGAAGTCGGCCTGAAACGCAGCAGCGGCCAGCTTCGCTTCGAGGCGAGTCTCTACTACACGCGCTATCTCGATTTCATCTTCAAGCAGGTGACCGGCAACTTCTGCACCGACACTTTCGCAAGCTGCGGCGCGACCGGCCCACTGCTGCAAGTGGCCTACGGTCAGCGAGATGCGAACTTCCGCGGCGCCGAGTTGATGGCACAACTCGATGTGACGCCGCTCAGCGACGGCATGCTCGGGATCGACACCCAGTTCGACGTGGTCCGCGCGACCTTTGCCGATGGCAGCAATGTTCCGCGCATCGCACCGATGCGCGTGGGCGGCGGCGTCTGGTGGCGCAGCGCCGAATGGTATGCGCGCCTGGGCGTGCTCCACGCGTTCACACAGAACGATATTGCACTCAATGAAACTTCGACGGCCGGCTACAATCTGCTGAAGGCTGAGGTGAGCTATACCCACACATTCGCGAAGGTCGACGGCGGCCTGCGCGACATCACCTTCGGCGTCACCGGAGACAATCTGCTCGACGAACAGGTCCGCAACCACATCTCCTTCAAGAAGGCGGAGGTGTTGCAGCCCGGACGCGGCGTGCGGCTCTTCACGAGTATGAGATTTTGAGCCCAATGACCTTGGAATCGCTCCAGTTTGGGCCTCAACTCGGCCTCCAGAGGGCGACATCGTTCACATGCGAAGGTATTCTTCGCCATCATCTCCCATTGCAAACTTCGACCGACGGAATGCAGCCCCTATGACAAGATCCTGGTCTCCCATCGCAACTGTATTCCTGGCGGTTGGCGGAACGGCGGCGGTTCCGCAGTTTGCTGTCGCTGCGACCACGGAAGCGTTGCTTCCGCATAATCTGTCCCCATGGGGCATGTTCATGAATGCCGACATCGTGGTGAAGGCCGTGATGATCGGGCTTGCCATCGCCTCGCTGGTGACCTGGACGGTCTGGCTCGCAAAGACCATCGAACTCAACCGCGAAACGCGGTCCGCCAAACGGCGGCTCGATATACTGGAAAGCGACACGACGCTAGCCCAGGTCGAGCGCGATAGCGCCAATGCCCGCGATCCCGTGGCCCAGCTCATTCATTCGGCGGTGCGCGAGACTGCCCTCTCCCATGGACTGTTCGATGACGGCTTCAAGGAGCGCATTGCGCTTCGACTTGAGCGCGTCGAACAGGCGATGTCGCGCCGGATTTCCCGCGGCATCGGCGTCGTCGCAACGATTGGTGCGACTGCACCCTTTGTCGGCCTGTTTGGAACCGTCTGGGGCATTATGAACGCCTTCATCGGCATTTCGGAAACCAAGACCACCAACCTCGCCGTCGTCGCGCCGGGCATCGCAGAAGCCTTGCTCGCGACAGCACTCGGTCTTGTCGCAGCCATTCCGGCCGTGGTGATCTATAACCAGCTCGTTCGCAACATCACGACTTACCGTGCGCTACTCGGCGATGCCTCCGCACAGGTCATGCTGCTGATGAGCCGCGATCACGGCCGTCGCGGAATGCCGATCTCGCGGGCGGCGGAATAGATCATGGCTGCAAGATTAGGTGGACGCTCAGGCGGCGGTGACGACCTCGAGGTCAACCACGAAATCAATGTGACGCCTTTCATTGACGTGATGCTGGTTCTGCTGATCATCTTCATGGTGGCGGCGCCGCTTGCAACGGTCGATCTCGGTGTCGATCTGCCGGCAAGCGCCGTAGAACCGCAGCCGCGTCCCGACAAGCCGGTCTTCGTCACCGTCAAACCTGACCTGACGATCGCCGTCGGCGAAGACATCATCCCGCGCGATACGCTGAGCGGCACGCTGGATGCTGCGACCAAGAACAACAAGGACGAGCGCATCTTCCTGCGCGCGGACAAGGTCGTGAGCTATGGCGATCTGATGGAAGTGATGAACCTGCTGCGCAACGCAGGCTACCTCAAAATCGCACTGGTCGGCCTCGACGGACGAACCTCCGCGCCATGAACGTCTTTGCGCTACATGCGCCGACCGACAGCGTCGGTCTTCGCTGGACCGGGTCGGCGATCGCTATCGTCGCGATCCATGCCGGCCTGATCGCCGCAGGCATCTGGTGGTACCATCAACCGAACCCGCCGGGCGTTACGATGCCCACCATCATGATCGACATGGCGCCCGCCACCGCCGCGCCTGAAACGCAACCACTGGATATCGCGCCCGGCCCCGAGATGCAGCAAGCGGAAGCGCCGTCCGAGCCACCGCCCGAGCCGGTTCAGCAGAAGCAGGTCGAAGAACAGATCCCGCCGACGCCATTGATGGAGAAACCGGTCGTCGAAGCGCCGCCCGAGCAGAAGACCGAGCCGACGCCGCCCCCGCCCGAGCCCGCCAAGATCATTCCCGATCCGCCAAAGCCGGTGCCGGAAAAGCCCAAGCCGAAGCCGATACGCGCCGAGGTCAAGAAGAAGCCCAACGATACGCCAGCAGCGCCGCAGACCACCGCAGCACCGCGCGCAGAACGCATTGCGCCTGCAGCATCGGCTGCAGCGGCCGGTGCCTCGAGGGCAGCGTCTGCGTCTTACAATCAGCTCGTTCAATCACACTTGCAGCGCTTCAAGCAATTTCCCCAGAGTGCACGCACCGGTCAGTCAGGCACAGCAGTCGTCAGGATCGCCTTTACACTCGATCGCAGCGGTCGCGTGCTGTCTTCTCGCCTCCTGGGATCGTCGGGAAATCAAGCGCTCGATGCCGAAACGCTCGCCATGGTTCGTCGCGCGCAGCCATTCCCGGCATTTCCGCCGGAGAAGACCGGTGGTACGGAGGCGTTCAATGTTCCACTGCGATACGACCTTCGTTAGCAACAGCCGAAGATCGTGACGCGCCGCGACCGGGCAGATATCACTGCACCGGATTGGCGCGCTCGAACTGGCGCAGCAGTTTGTTACCGCGCTCTGCTGCAGCGTCGAGGGCCTCCTGCGCAGGCTTCTTGCCGCTGAATGCCTGCTCCAGCTCATCCTCGATGGCGTCACGGATCAGCGTGAACGAACCAAGGCGCAATCCCTTCGAATTTTCCGTCGGTGCTTTGAGCGTGATCTGCTCGATGGATTTCACGGTGCCAGGGTTGCGGTCGTAAAAACCCTGCTGGCGCGTGAGTTCATAAGCGGCGCGCGTGATCGGCAGGTAACCCGTCTTCTGATGCCAGGTCGCCTGCACTTCGGGCTGCGAAAGAAACGCAAAGAACTTCGCGATGCCCTTATATTCTTCGCGCGGGCGATCGCGCAGTACCCAGAGCGTTGCGCCGCCGATGATCGAATTCTGGGGCGCTGCCGTGACATCCGGCCAGTAGGGCATCAGGCCATAGCCGACCTCGAATTTTGCATTGGCGAGAATGTCGGCGCGGGTGCCTGACGAGCCCAGAAAAATCCCGCATTCGCTCTTCTGAAAGCGTGGCTCAGCTGCTGTCGCACGACCGCTGTAGTCGAAGACCTTGGTCTTCTGCCATTCGGCGAGTTGCGTAATATGCCGCACCATCAGCGGATTGTTGAAGGTGAGCACGGCATCCAACCCGCCAAGGCCATTGGACTTGTTCGCCACCGGAATGTTGTGGAATGCCGAGAAGTTCTCGACATTGATCCATGACGGCCAGGCCGTGGTGAAGCCGCAAACCGCACCTGCCGTCCGCAATCGCTTGGCAGCTGCGCCGAGTTCCGGCCATGTCCGCGGCGGCTCGTCCGGATTGAGCCCAGCGGCACGGAACAGATCCTTGTTGTAGTAAAGGATCGGCGTCGACGCATTGAACGGGAAGGACAGCATGTTGCCGGCCATGTCGGTGTAGTAGCCCGTAATGGCTGGCAGATAGGCTGACGGATTGAACGCCTCCGCCTGATCGCGCATCAGCTCATAGACGGGATAGGTTGCGCCTTTGGCGGCCATCATGGTGGCCGTCGCGATTTCGTTGACCTGGACGATGGCCGGCTGGCTCCGGGACCGGAAGGCAAAGATCGCCGCCGTGACGGTCTCGGTATAGTTGCCCTTGTAGACCGGAACGATGCGATAGCCCGTCTGCGTGGCGTTGAAATCCGCGGCCAGCTTTTCAACGTGCCGCCCGAGTTCTCCGGACATCGCGTGCCACCACTGAATGTCGGTGGCGCGTGCGGGCGTCGCCGTCTGGCTGACTGTCATCACGAGCGCGAGATATCCGAGCGCCGCCTTCAACTTCATTTCATTCTGCCCTTACAACGCCGTCGGCTGCCGGCCTGCTGTGCTAATCATTCTTGTTGGGAGGCCAAAGCTTCCGCCGCCCAATAAAATAATGATTCCATTATAGTTTTGATCGAAATCGCCCCGCACGGTGGCATTCACCGGACGCGATCTGCCGCAGCACTCTGTTGCGACTTCGCGGCGTTCGGTTCAATCGGGACTGCGCCAGTTCAACCAGTTGTTGCAGGTTAATAGCCAGCACCGCCTGTATTTGCTACATTGAACTGTCTCGCAACCTCAACGAAACTGTTTCAGACTAGAAAAAACGAATTGCCGGGTTGCGACGCACGGCTGTCTCACCGATTGAACCTTTCGCAAGGCCGAATGACACACCTGTGGTGACGAGCCCGCACAACGGAGTTTCTGAAGGACAGGACGAGCTGGCGGCGCGAGGCCGGACCGGCCTCGTCGCGGCTGTCCGTGCGATTCCGATCCGCTGGCGCATTTTGTCCATCGCAGCCCTGAACTCGGCGGTCGTCCTCGTCCTGGCGGGATTGATCTGGAGCGGCTCGCGGGTGTTGTCCTCCGCCTGGGACGACGTGCGCCAGGTCCGGCAGTCCGATCAGGTTCTTGCCCTGCTCGAGAGCGAGACCGGCCGGCTGCAGAACCTGATCCATCGTTATATCAATCAGCCCAGCCCCGAACTGTTCGCCGAAATCCTGCTGCTGCGCGAGGCTGTGCTTGGGACACTGAATACCCGTGCCTCGACCGACCCCATGCTGTCAGGCTCGGTCGCCGAGCTGGAGCGCGTCACCGAACGCTTCCTTAGCGGCTTCGGTGAATTGCGGACGCTTCAAACCACCATTGCCAAGACCTACGAAGAACAGGTGCTTGGGCCTGCCAAGGACATGGCGGGACTGTACTCCATCATCGAGGGCGCCACCGGCCAGCGCGACGCGCTGATCTGGCCGGCACTCGGCAAGTCGCGTGAGGCATTCACCGCGATGCTGGTCGCCGCCAACGCCTATTATCTGTCGCTGGCATCCGCCTCGGCCGAAGATGCACGCCGCAACACCGAGACGATCGAGCGTACTATCCCGGTCATGACCGACCTCGCCGACAATGATCTGCAGCGTATTGCGTTGCAGCGGCTCAAGGGACGCTCAGTTGCCCTCCGCCAGGGGCTCGCAAAACTGTCCGAACAACTCTCCAGCCGCACGGACCTGCTGCGCAATTCGATCGATGCCAGCCAGGCCGACACGATTGCTGCGATCGATGGCCTGTCCGTTAAGATGCGCCAGCGCGAGCAGTCCGCGCAGGCCACTTTCGACCGCACGCTGACGGCGATCTCCCGCAATGTCATGGTCATCGCCACGGCATTCCTCGGGCTGATCATCACCGCAGGCATCATCATCGCGCTGAGCATCCGCCTGCCGCTGCAGCAGATCATGGCCTCGATGCGCGCGATCACCTCGGGCGACTATGATCGCAAGGTGCAGGGCACCGCCGCCAAGGACGAGGTTGGCGCCATGGCCCGCGCGGTCGAGGTGTTCCGTGAGAACGCCGTCGCCAAGCGCGAAGCGGAGAACGAGCTGCGCGCGTCGAAGGAGAAGGCCGAGAGCGCCTTGCTCGAACTAAATGCCGCACAGCAGAATTTGATCGACGCCGAACGGCTGGCCGCACTTGGCGGTCTGGTCGCCGGCGTGGCCCACGAGGTCAATAACCCGATCGGCATCAGCCTCACCGTGGCATCGAGCTTCGCCCGGCGCTCGGAAATGTTCGAGGCCGAGCTGCGCTCCAATGCCCCACTGCGGCGCTCGCAACTGGAAGAATTCGTCAAGACGTCACGCGATGCGGCGCAGCAACTGGTCGCCAACCTGCATCGCGCCGGCGAGCTTATTCAGTCCTTCAAACAGGTCGCCGTCGATCGGTCCCACGCTGAACGGCGGCAATTCAGCCTCTCCGAGGCCACCGATCAGATCATCGCCAGCCTGCGCCCCGTCCTGAAGAAGGCTCCGATCACGTTGACAGTCGACGTGCCGGACGGGCTGATGATCGATGGCTATCCCGGTTCCTACGGCCAGATCCTGACCAATCTGTTCCTGAATGCGGCCAATCACGCATTCCCGGACGGCAAGCCCGGCGCCATTGCCATCACCGCCAAGCCGCGCGGCACCGACGATATCGAGATCAGCTTCTCCGACAACGGCGCGGGCATGAGCCCGGACGTCCAGCGACAGGCTTTCGACCCGTTTTTCACCACGCGCCGCAACGAAGGCGGCACCGGCCTTGGCCTCCACATCGTGTACAATCTGGTAACCCAGCAACTGGGTGGCCGGATGATGCTGGAGTCAAGATTGGGACAAGGCACGACATTTCGCATTATCATGCCGCGGGCCGCCACTGGCGCCGCCGGATCATTTGACGGGACTACGCAATGGCCGACCAGGACGATGTCCTCTACCTGATTGAAGACTCCGGTGATGTCCCGGAAGAATCCAATAACCGAAAATGGAAGATCGCGGTCATCGACGATGACCAGGCCGTGCATGAGGGCACGCGCTTCGCGCTGAGCGATTACACCCTGAACGGCCAGTCGCTGGAAATCCTGTCGGCCTATTCCGCTGCCGAAGGCCAGGCCCTGATGCGCGAGCATACGGATATCGCGGCCGTGTTGCTCGACGTCATCATGGAGACCGACGCAGCCGGCCTCGAACTGGTCGAGTTCATCCGCAACGAACTGCACAACGAAACCGTTCGTATCATCCTGCGCACCGGCCAACCCGGCCAGGCGCCGGAGCGCCGCGTCATCGTCGACTACGACATCAACGATTACAAGGCGAAGACCGAACTGACCGCCGACAAGCTGTTCACCTCGCTGACCGCGGCACTGCGCAGCTATCAGCAGCTCGAACGCATGGTGCAGACGCGGCGCGGCCTCGAAATCATCATCGACGCAGCCTCGACGCTCTATGATTTCAAGTCAATGCAGCGGCTTGCCGAAGGCGTGCTGACCCAGATTGCCTCGCTGCTGAATGTGGATTGCGCCGGCATTCTGGTGCTGCGCGATGGCGGCGTTGTCGGCGACGACTATGCCGTCCTCGCCGGATCCGGCTGCTACAGCCGCTTCATGGGTACCGCCACCGCGCAGTCGCTCGACCCGGACCTGCGCCTGATGGTCGAAGAGGCCTTCAAGCGCCGCAAGCATGATTTCGCCGACCATCGGACGGCGCTCTACATCCGCACCGGCAGCGGCCGTGAGGTTGTCGTGCTGCTGCAGGCGGAGCGGCAATTGTCGGAGACAGACCGCTCGCTGGTGGAGATCTTCGGCAGCCGATTGTCGATCGCCTTCGACAACGTGATCCTCTACCAGCAACTGCACGAGGCCAATACGCAGTTGGAAGACCGCGTGGCGCAACGCACCCGCGCCCTCATGCAGGCTAATCGCCGGCTTTCCGCGCAGTGGCTGCGGCTGCAGCGCGCCAACGGCTTCAAGAACGAGATTCTGGGCACCGTCGCCCATGACCTGAAGAATCCACTCGGCGTGATCCTCGGTCGCACCGAGATGCTGACCGAGCTGATATCCGCGGGATCGCCGAAGGAAAATATCGCCGCGCAGGTCGATCACATCCGTGACGCCACCAAGCGACTGACCTCGATGGTCGATCACCTGATCTCCGACGCCATGGCGGACGCCTTCGATATCACCATCCGCCGCGAGCCGGTCGATCTGGCGACGCTGGTCCGGGACGTCGCGGAAGCGAACCGGCCGTCTGCGGTGAACAAGCAGCAGGATCTCTCCGTCTCCGCGCCGGCTCACCACGATCTCACCATGTGCGACGCCGACCGGATGCGCGAAGCCATCGACAACCTCGTCAGCAACGCCATCAAATACAGCCCGATCGGCGGCAAGATCGCGCTACTGATCATGGGCGACGCCGATTATGTCCGCATCAGCATCAGCGACGAAGGTCCCGGCCTGTCGCCGGAGGATCTCGACCGCCTGTTTGGCCGTTTCCAGAGGCTGTCAGCCAAGCCGACCGGCGGCGAAAGCTCGACCGGCCTCGGCCTGTCGATCGTCAAACGCATCATCGACATGCATGGCGGCGAGGTGAACGCACATAGTCCTGGCCCAGGCCAGGGCGCCACCTTCACCATCCTGCTGCCAGCCACCAGTGAGGGCCTGTCATGAGCCAGAGCCCGCATATCGTTATCGTCGACGACGAAGCGCCCGCCCGTGAGATGGTGGGCGACTATCTCAAGATGCACGGCTTTGCCGTAACCCTGTGCGACGGCGGCAAGAGCCTGCGCAGCGAGATCGAGACCAAGGTGCCGGATCTCGTGGTGCTCGACCTCAACATGCCCGAGGAAGACGGGCTCTCGATCATCCGTGACCTCAAGAGCCGCATCAATGTGCCGGTGATCATGCTCACCGCCACCGCGAGCCCGATCGACCGTGTCGTCGGCCTCGAACTCGGCGCCGACGATTACATCGCCAAGCCCTGCGAACTCCGCGAATTGATGGCGCGCATCCGCTCGGTCTTGCGCCGAAGCACGCCGGTGAAAGGAGCAGCAGCAGATGCAACGCCTGCCAAGGAGAACAAGGACCATCTCGTGCGCTTCGGCACGAAATGGCTCGACCTGGAAGCGCAGGCCTTGCGTGACGACGAAGGCAACGAACATCCGCTGACGGCCTCCGAATTTGGCCTGCTCAAGGTATTCGCCGCCAATCCGAAGCGCGTGCTCTCGCGCGAACGGCTGCTCGAACTGGCCAATGCCCGGGATGCCGAGGCTTTCGACCGGGCGGTTGACCTGCGGATCATGCGAATCCGCCGCAAAATCGAACCCGATCCGACAAAGCCCGCCGTGATCCGTACAATTCGCGGCGGGGGCTATTTGTTCTCCCCGGCGGGCGAGAAGGCCTGAGCACCCCTTTTGGAATCTATCTCATTCAAGTTGCACGCATTTCACCCCTGAATGTTTCGTCGCTAACCGTGCGATGAAACAATTCTCCGGTTCCATGAAACCATTTTCCGCTTTTGAAGCAGACGCCCTGAAACCGGGGCTCCTTAACAATCCTCCCAACGAAGCCGCAACGCGGTCTCTTACGGGAGTTAGTCATGCAGAACGTCATCGCCCTCAATGCCGCCGGTCAGCAGGGTATCATTACGGCCCGCGCCACCTCGGACGAGATGCTGCTGGAGAATATCGCCAGCGGTGACCGGACGGCGATGCACACGCTTTATGCCCGGCACAATGTGCGGGTCTATCGCTTCGTTCTCCGCATGCTGCGTGATACGTCGGCGGCTGAAGATCTGGTCAGCCAGGTGTTCCTCGATGTGTGGCGGACCGCCAGCCAGTTCGAAGGCCGCTCGCAGGTCTCCACATGGCTGTTGTCGATCGCACGCTTCAAGGCACTGACCGCGCTACGCCAGCGTAAATATGAAGACATCGACCAGGACGATGTCATGGAAATCGCCGACCAGGCCGATACACCTGAGGCATCGCTCGATCGCAGCCGCACCAGCGCCATCCTCCGGGCCTGTGTCGCCAAGCTGTCGCCGGCGCATCGCGAGATCGTCAACCTCGTCTACTATCATGAGAAGTCAGTGGAAGAGGTCGCCGGCCTGATCGGCATCCCCGCGTCGACGGTGAAGACCCGCATGTTCTACGCCCGCAAGCAGCTCGCCGATCTCTTGAAGACCGCCGGCATCGACAGTATCGCAGCGTAATCTGCCGCGTTCCTTTTGCTCCAACGTTCCAGACGTCAGTTCGCGTAAACCTCCCCACCTCCAGCGACCCGGACGGGATGCCCCCTTCCGGGTCGTATTCTGTTTGGAGCTACGGCTTTGTCATCGTCGGCGGACGCACGAACTTCCGCATCGACCTGCGCAATACATCTGACAAAATTGGACAAATTGTCTACGAGTCCAACGGCGAACGCCAATGTGGGCAGATGGACAGCCTTTTCAAGACGTTGCCGAATCCGGGCGGCCAACTAACAAAGACCACGCGCAGTTTCGCCCGCGCGCTCTGCATGATAGAACACGTCCAGACTACACATGGACGGATGCAGATGTTCGAAGGCTTTGACCCTGTCATACTAGCCCGAGCGCAATTTGCGTTCACGATGTCATTTCACATCATCTTTCCCGCGTTCTCCATCGGGCTCGCGAGCTATCTCGCCGTGCTCGAAGCGCTCTGGTTGTGGACTGGGCGCGACGTCTTCCTCAACCTGTTCAATTACTGGCTCAAGATCTTCGCCGTTGCCTTCGGCATGGGCGTGGTCTCGGGCATCGTGATGTCCTACCAGTTCGGCACCAACTGGTCGGCCTTCTCCGACAAGGCAGGACCGATCATCGGCCCGCTGATGGCCTATGAAGTCCTCACCGCCTTCTTTCTCGAAGCAGGTTTTCTCGGCGTCATGCTGTTCGGACTCAAGCGCGTCGGTCCAAGGCTGCATTTCTTCGCTACGCTGATGGTCGCGATCGGCACGTTGTTTTCGGCGTTCTGGATTCTCTCGGCGAATTCCTGGATGCAGACGCCGGCCGGCTACAGCATCAATGCTGCCGGCCAGTTCGTTGCGGCCGACTGGTGGAAGGTGATTTTCAATCCGTCCTTCCCGTATCGTCTCGTGCATATGGTGCTGGCGGCCTATCTCACCACGGCTTTCGTGGTCGGCGCGGTCGGTGCCTGGCACCTGCTCAAAGATACGCGCCTGCCCGGCCCGCGCGTGATGTTCTCTATGGCGATGTGGATGGCCACATTGGTCGCGCCACTGCAGATTCTTGCCGGCGATCAGCACGGCCTCAACACGCTTGAGCACCAGCCAACCAAGATCATGGCCATGGAAGGCCATTTCGAGAGCCATCCCCATGGCGCGCCGCTGATCCTGTTCGGTCTCCCGAGCCAGGCCGAAGGCAAAGTGAACTACGCCATCGAGATACCCAAGCTCGGATCGCTGATCCTGAAGCATGATCTCAATGCGCCGATGGCCGGGCTCGATACTGTTCCGCGCGAAAACTGGCCGCCGGTGCCGGTGACCTTCTGGTCGTTCCGCATCATGGTCGGCATCGGCTTTCTGATGCTGGGGCTGGGACTGCTGAGCCTCTTCATGCGCTTCCGCGGCAAGTTCTATGAGTCGCGCTTGCTTCACAGCTTTGCGCTCGCGATGGGCCCGGCCGGCTTCATCGCCGTGCTAGCCGGCTGGGTCACCACCGAAACGGGGCGGCAACCGTTCACGGTGTTCGGCCTGCTGCGCACCAGCGACTCGGTCTCGCCGCTGGCGGCGCCAGCCGTTGCGTCGTCGCTGATCGCCTTCGCCATCGTCTATTTCCTGGTGTTCGCCGCCGGCACGATCTATCTGCTCCGGCTCATGGCCGCGCCACCCCATCATGATGAGCAAGGCCCGGCCGGCAACGTGCCGAGTCGTGCGGCGGGCATTACCCCGGCTGTGGGTGCAACCGCATCGGGGCACGCGTCATGATCGATATCGCGGTCGTCTGGGCCTTCATCATCGCCTTTGCCGTGTTCGTCTATGTCGTGATGGACGGCTTCGATCTCGGCCTCGGCATGCTGTTTCCACTGTTCCCGAAGAAGGAAGACCGTGACGTCATGATGAACTCGGTCGCCCCGGTCTGGGACGGCAACGAGACCTGGCTAGTGCTCGGCGGCGGAGGGCTGATGGCGGCGTTTCCGCTGGCCTATGCGGTGCTGATGCCGGCGCTCTATACGCCGGTGATCGTGATGCTGCTGGGGCTGGTGTTTCGCGGCGTCGCCTTCGAATTCCGCTGGCGCACCACGCGCGAGCGCAATCTGTGGGACATCGCCTTTGCCGGCGGATCGCTGATGGCCACCCTGGCGCAGGGCGTGGCGCTCGGCGCGATCCTGCAAGGCATCGTTGTCAACGGTCGCCACTATGGCGGCGGCTGGTGGGACTGGCTGACACCGTTCAGCGTCCTGACCGGCCTCGCACTGATGGCCGGATACGGCCTGCTCGGTGCCACCTGGCTGGTGTTGAAGACCGAAGGCGCGTTGCGCGATCAGGCCTATCGGCTGAGCTGGTGGCTGCTATTCGCCATGCTCGCCGCCATCGGTCTCGTCAGCATCGCGACGCCATTTCTGGATGCCGAATATGCGCGGCGCTGGTTCGCCTGGCCCAACATCATCCTGACGGCGCCGGTGCCGATCGCGGTTGCTGCCATCACAGCGCTCTTGATGCGAAGCCTCGCGGCCAAACAGGATTACCGGCCGTTCTTCCTGTCGCTGGCGCTGTTCGCGCTGTCCTATGCGGGATTGGGCATCAGCATGTGGCCCTATATCGTGCCGCGCAGCATCACCATCTGGCAGGCCGCGTCGCCCGACAACAGCCTGCATTTCATGAGCTACGGCGTCGCCGTGCTGGTTCCCATCATCCTCGGCTACACCGCCTGGGCCTATTACGTGTTTCGTGGCAAGGTTCGCGCCGGCGCGGGCTATCACTGATGACACCTGCATCGCAGCAAAAGCCCGGCTCTTTGGGCAAGCGCCCGCTGATGCAGCGCCTGTTGTGGTTTGTTGCGCTGTGGCTGGGCGGCGTCGCCAGTGTGACCCTCGTCAGCTACGTGCTGCGACTGTGGATCGCACCGAAATAGACGCGGTGACCTTTAATCAAATCGTCACCCGCGAACGGCAAATATGCGGGCGATTCACGACGTCCGCCCGCGGACTGTCGCCATGCCCGTTGATTTCATGGTTCCCGTGATTTGGCTGGGATGATACAGAATATCGGACGCGAAACCGGAGATGCCTGCGATGATCAACATCCGCCGCCTGCTTGGCTTTCAGCTCGTCGCCGCAGCCAGCCTGATGTTGTCGATCACGCAAGGCCTCGCCCAGCAACCGCGTCCGGATGTCGGCGACGAGCCCGGGCTAATTGCCGACGACTCCGTTCAGCTTGAGCCGGAATTCCAGAAGCAGATGGTGCTGTACCGCACCACCGAGGCGCCAGGCACCATCATCATCGCGACTTCCGAACGCCATCTCTATGTGGTGCAAGGCAATGGTCGCGCGCTGCGTTACGGCATCGGCGTCGGCCGCGACGGCTTCCAGTGGCAGGGCCTCTTGAAAATCTCGCGCAAGGCGGAATGGCCGGACTGGACGCCGCCGCCGGAAATGATCGCACGCCAGCCTTATCTGCCACGCTTCATGGCGGGTGGCCCGGGCAATCCGCTCGGCGCCCGCGCGCTCTATCTCGGCGCCACCGTCTATCGTATCCACGGCACCAACCGGCCTGACACCATCGGCACCGCCGTATCGTCCGGCTGCTTCCGGCTGGTCAATGCCGATGTCGCCGATCTCTACGAGCGGATCCCGGTGGGCACCAAGGTCATCGTGCGCCAGAAGCCTGAAATCTGATCTGCGCCTCGCCGCGCAGCTCTTCGATCCAGTTTTTCTCTGACATATTTTTCTCTGACGACGGGGCGGACTTCGCATGGGGATGAAGCGGACTTTCACGACCGGGCTGGCCATCGGCCTGGTGGTTGCCACTGCAGTGGCTGCGGCTGCGATCACCTATGAGCGCTACGACACCAAGACGCTGAAGCGCACCGTCAAACGTGATGCTGTACTCTGCGGCGTGAACACCGGCCTGCCCGGCTTCTCGTCCCCGGATGCGCAAGGCACCTGGACTGGCTTCGATGTCGACTTCTGCCGGGCCGTCGCCGCCGCGATCTTCAACGATCCGAAGAAGGTGACCTTCGTCCCGCTCGATGCGTCGGATCGCTTCAAGGAGCTGCAGAGCCGCAAGGTCGATATTCTGTCGCGCAACTCCACCTGGAGCATGTCGCGCGAAACCAATTACGATCTCTATTTCCCCGCCGTATCCTATTATGACGGCCAGGGCTTCATGGTGCCGAAGTCTCGCAAGATCGATTCCGCGCTGGAGCTCGATGGCAGCAAGGTCTGCGTCCAGGACGGCACCACGACCGTGCTGAACCTCGCCGACTACTTCCGCAGCAACAACATCAAATATACCGAAGTGAAATTTCCGAAGCTGGACGAAGTCCTCAAGGCCTATAATTCCGGCCAGTGCGACACCTTCACGGCGGATGCGTCGCAGCTCTATGCGCTGCGCCTGACCATGAGCAAGCCCGACGATCACCTGATCCTGCCCGACGTCATCTCCAAGGAGCCGCTGGCCCCCGTGGTGCGCCAGCGTGACGACGACTGGATGATGATCGTGAAGTGGACGCTCTACGCCATGATCAATGCCGAAGAGCTTGGCATCACCTCGAAGAACATCGACGAAGCCCTGAAGTCCAAGAAGCCCGACGTAATGCGTCTGGTCGGCACCGAAGGCGCTTATGGCGAAGACCTCAGCCTCTCCAAGGACTGGGCCGCCCGCATCATCCGCCATGTCGGCAATTACGGCGAAGTCTATGACCGCAATATCGGCGAAGGCTCGAAGCTGAAAATCCCGCGCGGGTTGAACCAGATCTGGAGCGCGGGCGGCATCCAATACGCCCCGCCGATCAGGTAGGCTGCTTCTTTCTAACCTCTCCCCGCTTTGCGGGGAGAGGTCGCCCCGGCAGAGCGCAGCGCCGCCGGGGCGGGTGAGGGGTATGGCACAAGGTCCGCGTCCATCTCGCAACTATCGGATCGAAGAATTCCACGGGAAGCTTCGGCGCCCATCATCGGAGCGATCCGATGAACTGCCGATGAGGCGCGCGTCTGCCATGCCCCTCACCCGCCGCGAAGACGCGGCGACCTCTCCCCGCAAAGCGCGGGGAGAGGTCAAGAGCGCCCGCTCTCAATAATTCTTCAGCCGCGCCAGTTGGTCCGCGTGATAATTGCTGTCCCCCAGCAATTCCTGGCAGACCCGCGCGCGCTTCATGAAGAAGCCGATGTCGAACTGGTCGGTCATGCCCATGCCGCCATGCATCTGCACGCCTTCCTGCACAGCCAGCGTCGCCGTGGTGCCGGCCTTGGCCTTGGCGACGGCAATCGCGGCCGGCGCCGTCGGTGCGCCGTCGTCGATCAGTTGCAGCGCCTTCAGCACGGCCGCGCGGGTGACTTCGATCTCGGTATAGAGATGCGCGGCGCGATGCTGCAGCGCCTGGAATTCACCGATCAGTTTGCCGAACTGCTTGCGCTCCTTGAGATAGGTCACGGTGCGGCCGAACACTTCGTCTGACAGGCCGACCATCTCCGCCGCGACAGCGCCGCGGCCGATATTCAGCACGCTGTCCAGCAATGCGCCGCCCTGATCGACATCGCCAAGCACGCTGTCGGCAGTCACTTCGACATTCTCGAATGTGATCCGCGCTGCATTGTGTGAATCCACCATCGCTGTGCGCTCGAGCGCGATACCCTTGGCCTTCGGATCGACCAGAAACAGCGTGAGGCCGTCGCGCTCACCCGGCGCACCTGCACTGCGCGCCGCGACGATCAGGAGATCGGCGGTGTGGCCATCGACGACAAAGGCCTTCGCGCCGTTCAGCTTGAAGCCATTGCCGGAGCGCGCGGCCTTCATCGCCGTTTGCAGCGGACGATGCTTCGCGCCTTCGTCGATGGCCAGCGCCGCCAGCAGCGCGCCAGTGGCGATTTTTGTCAGGTATTCCGACTTCTGCGCGTCGCTGCCCCGATTCAGCGCCGAGACGCCCAGCACAGCCGTGGAGAAGAATGGCGACGGCATCAGCGTGCGGCCGATCTCTTCCATCACGACGCCGGCTTCGACGGCGCCGAGCCCGCTGCCGCCGAACGCGTCCGGCACCAGCAATCCGGCAAATCCCATCTCGGAAAACGCGCGCCAGTAGTCGCGCGAGAACCCGGTCGCATCCTTGGCATCGCGCAGCTGCCGGAAATGACTGACCGGCGCCTTGTCGCCGATAAAGCCGCGAGCGCTGTCGCGCAGCATGGTCTGTTCTTCGTTAAGGAGGAGAGGCATGGGTGTGATCCAATGATGAGGCGGTCTGGCGACCAAATTGATCCTAGCTCAGTCCTCATGGTGAGGAGGCGCGAAGCGCCGTCTCGAACCATGAGATGGAGTGCACCACCATCCTTCGAGACGCGGCCTTCGGCCACTCCTCAGGATGAGGGCAGAGTGAAATTCACGCCCCCGGCAAATCCAGAATGCGTTTGGCGACGATCCCCAGCATCACCTCGCTGGTGCCGCCTTCGATCGAATTCGCCTTGGTGCGCAGCCACGCACGCGGACGTGCGCCTTCATGCGAGCGCTGGCTTTCCCATTCCAGTGCATCGATGCCGCCCGATGACATCAGGATTTCATGGCGGCGCTTGTTGAGTTCGGTGCCGTAATATTTCATCGCCGACGAAAACGCTGGATGCGCCTGCCCCGCTTTCCCCAGATCGACGGCGCGCTCGGCCGCGCAGGCCAATGCAGCTTCATCGACTTCGAAACTTGCGATTTGTCCGCGCAGCATCGCATCGTCGAGGCGGCCCTGTTCGTCCGCCCCGATGGAGTCGGCAGCCACCTGGCCAAGCGGTCGGCCGGCGCCGCGCTCGCCCATGCCAGAGATCATCGCACGCTCGTGCTGCAGCAGGTATTTCGCCACGTCCCAGCCGCGATCGACGGTGCCGAGCACATGCGACCTCGGCACGCGGACGCTATCGAAGAAAGTTTCGCAGAACGGAGACTTGCCGGAGATCAGCAGGATCGGCTTGGTCGAGACACCCTTCGACGTCATGTCGAATAGGATGAAGCTGATGCCGTCATGCTTCTTGCCGGACGCATCAGTGCGCACCAGGCAGAAGATCCAGTCGGCGTAGTTCGCATAAGACGTCCAGATCTTCTGGCCGGTGATGAGATAGTCATCGCCGTCGCTCTCGGCGCGGGTCTGCAACGAGGCCAGATCGGAGCCGGCATTGGGCTCGGAATAGCCCTGGCACCAGCGGATCAGGCCCGCGGCGATCTTCGGCAGATGCTCCTGCTTCTGGGCGTCGGTGCCATATTTCAGCAGCGCCGGCCCGAGCATGGAAATGCCGAACGACACCAGCGGCAGACGGGCCGAGATCGCAGCCATTTCCTGGCGCAGAATCTTCGTCTGTTCGCCGTCGAGGCCGCCGCCGCCATATTCCTTTGGCCAATGCGGCACGGTCCAGCCCTTGTCGCGCATCCGTTCGAACCAGATCCGCTGCGGCTCGGATGAATATTTCGCGTTACGTCCGCCCCAGAATGTATCCTCGTCCGAGCTCATCGGCCTCCGCATCTCCGGCGGGCAATTGGCTTCAAGCCAGGCGCGCGTCTCGCTGCGAAATTGATCGAGATCCGACATCAGCGTTTCCATCCGTTTTGAGCGCGGGATGCCGAGCATCCGCAATATTGTTAGGCGGAGCTTACTCGCCACTTCGTGGAATTCAATGGCCTGCTGCAAAGCCGAAGTAGTCAGGCTCGCCATTCCGGTGTATCGCCGGAGAACAACGAGCAAAAACACACGAGGAAACAACATGCGTCTCAAGTGGCTTTCGCCTGGCGAAATGTCTCCCGACCAGAAATCCATCTATGACGAGTCGATCGCCAGCAAGCGCGGACGCCCGCCGGAGCCGATGATGGCCTGGCTCGCCAGCCCGAACATGGCCCGGCACGCGACCCGCCTCGGCGCGTTTCTGCGCTACGACACCACGCTGACACCCGCGCATGCCGAGCTGGCGATCCTCGTCACCGCAAGGCACTGGACCGCGCATTTCGAATGGTATGCGCACAAGAAGATGGCGCTCGACGGCGGCCTCGATCCCGCTATCATCGAAGACATCAAGAACCGTCGTACGCCGAGCTTCAGCGAGAAGAAGGCGCGGGTGGTCTATGACGTCGCCAAGTCGCTGCACGAGGCGCAGGGCCTGTCCAAGCCGCTCTATGACGAGGCCACCGAGACCTTGGGTGCACAGGGCCTCGTCGAGATCATCGGGCTGTGCGGCTACTACACCATGGTCTCGATGACGCTGAACACCTACGAGTTCGGCCTGCCGGACGGGCTGGTCTCGGAACTTGCGTAGGCGATGCCCCTATGGGTAAAGCGCCCGAGACCCATCAATCCAATTCCTGGAAACGATGGGTTTCGCGAAGACGCTCTACCGATCCTGCGATCGCGTGACTAGATCGTGCTGAGCGCCATACCCCTCAGGAGTTTCCCATGCCCGACCAAACCCTACCGATCCCCACAGGCACGCGGATCGGGCATGTTCATCTGAAGGTTGCCGATCTCGACCGGGCGCTCGGCTTTTACCGCGACGTCCTCGGCTTTCAGGTCAAGCAACGCTATGGCGATCAGGCTGTCTTCATCGCCGCCGGCGATTACCATCACCACATCGGCCTTAACACCTGGGAGAGCAAGGGCGGCCAGCCGCCGGCGCCCGGCACGACAGGTCTTTTCCATACCGCGATCCTGTATCCCACCCGCGCCGCATTGGCCGACGCGCTACACCGCGTGCTCTCGGCCGGCATACAGCTTGACGGCGCCAGCGACCACGGCGTCAGCGAAGCGCTGTATCTGCGCGACCCTGACCAGAACGGCGTCGAGTTATATTGGGATCGGCCGGAGGCGGAGTGGCCACGGAGTGGCGATGGCGGGATTGCGATGTTTACGAAGCGGCTGGATGTTGAGGAGCTGCTGAAGCAGCGGCAGACACAAACTCAGTCCTCATCCTGAGGAGCCGCGCCCTTCGCGCGGCGTCTCGAAGGATGTGCCAAGCAGCTCATGGTTCGAGACGGCGCGACGCGCCTCCTCACCATGCGGTTAGAGCTTTGCTCTTCCGCCCCCGCACCATGATCAACACGGCCGCGGCCACCTGCAACGCCATGCAGACATAAAACGGCACGGCGTAACTGCCCGAAAGATCGCGAAGCCAGCCGACGATGCCCGGACCGAAAGCGTAAGTGACCTGCGTCGCCGCCGTAATCAGGCTGACCAGCACCCCGAACGAGCGCGCAGCAAATTCGCGCTGCACGATCAGCGCCGGCAGCGTGATCAGATTGCCGACCGAGAATCCGAACAGCGCGCAAGCAAAGAATAACAGCGCCTCGTTGCGCGAGTTGATGACAATGGCGAGCGCGACGCCCTGACTGAGAAACGACAGCGCCGATGCAAGTCGCTGATTGAGCCGGTCGATCACTGTCGAGAACAGCACGCGGCCAACCACCGCCATCAGCGTCAGCAGCGACACCGCGGCCGCCGCGCGCTCGCGGCCGATCACCGGATCGAGAAACGAGATCAAGTGCACGATGAAGCCGACTTGCGCAAACAATCCGAACGCGAAGGCAATAGTGAGCGTCAGGAACGCCACGTCGCGCATCGCCTCCGCGCGAATGCGTGTCGACGATGGCGCGCTGGCCGTAGCGGCAACACCGTCCGGTGTGGCGGATGCTGCGCGATGCGGCGGATGGCCGACGAAGATGATGATCACCGGGACGAGCAGCACAAGCATCGCGATCGCTGCTGCGATAGTCGCGCCGCCAAAGCCGAAGGCATTGCTCGCCGCGACCAGTAAAGGCACTCCGACGATGCCGCCGAAACTCGCGCCATTCAGCGCAAGGCTGATGGCCATACCGCGCTTCTTGTCGAACCACAGTCCAAGCGTGTTGGTGATGGCGCCGAGACTGGTGCCGGCCCACCCGAACGCGAGCAGCACATTCACCGCATAGAGCTGCCAGGGCGACGTGATTTGTCCGAGCAGGATGGTTGCGAAAGCCATCACGCCGACACCGGCCAGCAAACAGTTGCGCGGCCCGAGCGCACGCATCGCTTCGCTCACGAATGCGACCAGCAATGCGCCGACGAGATAGAAAAACGTGGTGGCCGTTGCGATGGTCGAGGCCGGCCAGCCATGCACGCGCTGAAGTTCCGCGAGATAGACGCTCTGGCCATAGAAGCCGAGCGCCCAGCCGAATGTCGCGAGCAGGAAACAAACACCGACGATACGCCAGCCGTCGTAACGAGCCGATGTCTCGTCATTTACCTCGGGCTTCTTCGGCCCAGTCGGAGTCGCGTCCATTCCGGATCTACTTTCATTACGTTTCGTCCATCATGCTGCTCTGCGACAACACGCCGCGCTGATGTACCACCGTGATTAGAATTAACCACCCGTTTTACGGGCCAAAACGCTTTTGGATTAACTTCACAATCAAGCCATTCAAATCTTCACACCCTTGGCAGCTGCATTCGGCAGCGCCATATGGTATCGTGTTGGATATGGAGGATTTTGAACCGTGAATGCGCTCGCCGAAGTGACTGAACAGACCGACCGTTCGCTCCTGATCGTGGAGGACGACAAGCCGTTTCTGGAGCGTCTTTCGCGTGCGATGGAAACGCGCGGCTTCACGGTCACGTCCTGCGACTCCGTTTCCGAAGGTCTCGCCCAGATCAGCAAATCAGCGCCCGCTTTTGCCGTAGTCGATCTTCGTCTCGGTGACGGCAACGGCCTCGATGTCGTGTCGGCGCTGAAGCAGCAGCGCCCCGATGCGCGCGCCATCGTGCTCACCGGCTATGGCAATATCGCCACCGCCGTGACCGCGGTGAAGATGGGCGCTGTCGACTATCTGTCGAAGCCGGCCGACGCCGACGATGTCGTTGCAGCGCTGCTTGCGATCGACAATGACAAGTCCGAATTGCCGAACAACCCGATGTCGGCCGACCGCGTGCGCTGGGAGCACATCCAGCGCATCTATGAGATGTGCAACCGCAACGTCTCGGAAACCGCACGTCGTCTGAACATGCATCGCCGTACGCTGCAGCGCATTCTTGCCAAGCGCGCGCCGCGCTGAGCCTTCTTTAAAAGCTAGATTTCGTTCGGCAGGGCTGCATGACCTTGAGGGTCGTGCAGCCTGTTCAATCTGTGCGCCGCGGTCATCGCGAAGCGCAGCATCATGCCCTTGCGCGTCGGCGCCGGCAGACGATGCTCCGGTGCATCGCAATGCACATGCGCGCCATAGGCATCCGCCACGATCAGGCCTGTGTCAGCGGGAAAAATCTCGCAGGGCAGATCCTGCGTGAAGGCAAAGAACAGCCGGTCGCAATGCGCGCGGTAGTCCGGCCATTTCTGATCAGCCCGCAGATCCTCGATCGATGACTTGATCTCGACGATCCAGACATCCCCGCGCTCGTTCAGCGCGACCAGATCCGCACGCCGTCCGGACGGCAATGATAGTTCGCTGACGCATGAGAATCCCAGCGACCGCAGCAGCCTTGTGGTTCCGCGCGCAATGGCCAACGCCGTCTCCGACTGGCGGCGATCGAAAATCAGCGCGGGCGTGTGAACGGCATTCGATTCCATGGCGACAAACTTAGCCGATTTCGGCGGGGCCGCACATCACGTCTCCCGCCAGTCTGCCGCACGCATGTCGCAAGCCGGACGCAAGTTTTCCGCAAGCGACGACGTGCGCCGAAAATCATCGCTGCAGCCCGGATTACGGAGATATCTCATGAGCTTAGCCCATCTCGGTCGTGTCGTTCTGCTCGCGGCTGCCGCAACTTTGCCGCAAGCGATTTTCGCCGGTTCCGCGCAGGCCAAGCCGACCGTCGAAGTCGCCTTCGTGCTCGACACCACCGGTTCCATGAGCGGGCTGATCGAAGGCGCCAAGCGCAAGATCTGGTCGATCGCAACCACAATCCTCGATAGCAATCCCGACGCCGACATCCGCATGGGTCTCGTCGCCTATCGCGACATCGGCGACGACTACGTGACCAAGACCTTCGACCTCACCACCGACATCCAGGATCTCTATGGCAACCTGCTGCAGGTCCGGGCGCAGGGTGGCGGCGACTGGCCGGAAAGCGTCAACGAGGCGCTCGATGTCGCCGTCAACAAGCTGCAATGGACCAAGGGTAACGATGTCAGGCGTATCGTCTTCCTGGTCGGCGACGCACCGCCGCATATGGATTATCAGCAGGACACGAAATACACGACCACGCTCGAAGTCGCGAAGCAGAAGGACATCATCGTCAACGCTGTTCTCGCAGGCGCTGCCCGCGATACGGAAAAGGTCTGGCGCGACGTTGCCCAGCGCGGCGACGGCCGTTTCATCGCAATCCCGCAGGATGGCGGCCAGATCGTCATCATCGAGACGCCCTATGACGAAGAGATCATCATCCTGCAGAACGACATCAACAAGACGGTGATCCCTTACGGCCCCCGCGCACTGCAGAAGCACACCGAGAACAAGACACGACAGCTCTCGGAAGTCGCAGCGGCGGCGCCCGCCTCGGCAACGGATATGGCAAGCTACATCAACAAGCGCGCGAAAGTGTCGTCGGAAGCCGTCACCGGCGGCGGCGACCTCGTCAGCGACGTGTCCGCCGGCAAGCAGAAACTCGACAGCGTGAAGGAAGATGAATTGCCTGAGGCCATTCGCAAATTGTCGCCACAGCAGCGCGCCGATGAACTCGGCAAGCAGATGAAAGATCGCAAGGCGCTGAACGACAAGCTGACCGCGCTGGTGGCCAAGCGCGATGCATACCTCATGACCCAGCGCGACAAGGCGCCGGCCAAGGCGTCGTCCTTCGATCGCGAGGTGGAGGCGACGTTGAAGGTGCAGTTGAAGAAGTGATCTTTTCCCCTCTCCCCCGGGCGCGGCGTAGCCGCGTCTGGCGGGAGAAGGTGGATCGAACCGTGTAGCGGCTCGAGACGGGAGAGGGGGCGCTTTTTCTCGAAAGCCCTCTCCCGCCTTCGCTTCGCCATAGCCGATGCGTTGCATCGGCGTCTCTCTTCAAGAACGGCGGCCGGAGGCCGCCTAGGCACCCTCTCCCGCGGCGCGCAGCTTCGCTGCGCTGGGGGAGAGGGGAAGAGGCAGCCTCGCAATTTTGCGATCTAAATCCCCTTCCCTCGCCCGCAAAAATCAGCATTGTGGCGCGATGACAGATGAAACCGAACATAAAGCCCAGGCCGGGGGTACCATCATTCCGGTGACCCTGTTTCAGCAGAACTGCATGTTGCTGTGGGATGAGGCAACGCGGCAGGCCGTGGTGATCGATCCCGGCGGCGACGTGCCACTGATCCTGGACGCCATTGCCAAGGCGAATGTGAAGGTCGAACAGATCTGGCTGACCCACGGCCATATCGACCATGTCGGCGGCGCCGACGAACTGCGCGAGACGCTGAAGGTCGAGATCATCGGTCCGCATGTCGCCGATACGTTCCTGCTCGAACATGTCGAGGACAGCGGTGCGAAATACGGCATGACGGGCACCCGTAATTTCATGCCCGATCGCTGGCTCAATGAAGGCGACACCGTCAGTGTCGGCGGCCTGACTTTCGACGTGTTGCACTGCCCCGGTCATTCGCCGGGCAGCGTCGTGTATTACAGCAAGGCGATGAAATTCGCCCATGTCGGCGACGTGCTATTCGCAGGCTCCATCGGGCGAACCGATTTCCCCGGCGGCAGCCATGAGACATTGATCAATTCGATCACGACCAAGCTGCTGCCGCTTGGCGACGATGTCGGCTTCATCTGCGGTCATGGCCCGGGCTCCAGCATCGGCCAGGAGCGCATGACCAACCCGTTCCTCACCGGCGAGGCGTAATCCCGCCATGAGCGACGACAGGGCCTCCGGGGAGCAAGGAGCGCTTTCCAAGCACATCCTGCCGAGCTCCGGGACGATGATCGGCGTCTGCGCAACGCTGATCGGACTGGTCAAGATCATGGAGCCGCAGATCGGCCCCAGCCGGGTCGATGAATATTCGGCCATCGCCTCGCTGTTCTTTCTCGCCAGCGCGGTCGCGTCCTACACATCGATGCGGAAGTCGCAAAACCGCCAACTCAGCGAGCGCTGCGAGTCGATTGCCGATCAGTGCTTTCTGGGAGGCCTCGTCGCGATCACGGTAATCATCCTGTTTTTCGCCTACGAAGTCATCTAGCCGGATTAGTCGGCTCGAGCGGGATCGGCCCAGTCTTCGATCTGCGATGCCGCAATGGTACGCTTGGGTTGATAGGGATTGAGTGTGCCGGCTGTTGCGGTCCAGCCTTTGGCCAGGATTTCCCGGGCGAACAGTTTTGCATCGATTTCGGATTTGAAGGTCCTGGTCGTACGCACACCGTTTGTCGCACGAGTGTCGGACTTCACGGATTTGTCGGGGCCAAACGCCACGTACCAGATATCGGGCTTCGTCATCATGGTGTAGTAACGCGAATTGTGACGAAAAGTTGCATCTCGTGTGGCATGCTCGAGCTTGGCAGGCCTTACCTATTGGTCGTATGCCGCGGCTCGACAATATCCGATACCAGGCCGAGCTTCTCCAGCAGACGGATCGTCAGATAGGTGGTATCGAACTCCCACCAACGATGACCGTGGCGCGCCGAGCGCTGATCGGCGTGATGGTTGTTATGCCAGCCCTCGCCATGGGCGAGGTAGCCAATGAACAGATTATTGCGGCTGTCCTCATCGGTCGCGTAGTTGCGATAGCCCCAGATGTGGGTGACCGAGTTGACCGCCCAGGTCTGATGCCAGACGAAGACGGTTCGCACGAAGACCGCCCAGATGACGGTGCTCAAAGCGAACTGCACGGCCTCGGCCCATGAGCCGCCCCACAGCAGTTTGCCGGCCAGGCCCGCAAAGAAGAAGACGTTGATCTGGATGAGCAGGATCTTCAGCTGCCAGAGATTGCGCTCCAGCGCGACATAGAACGGATCGCGCAGGACGTCCTTGGCATATCGTTCATAGATGCCGAGGCGGGACAGATCCGGGTTCTTCACCAGCAGCCAGCCCATATGGCCCCAGAAGAAGCTGGCAAGCGGGCTGTGTGGGTCCGGCTGCTCGTCGGACTTCTCGTGATGACGGCGATGGATGGCAACCCAGCGCGCCGGCGTATCCTCGGCACAGCAGATCGCCACGACAACGAAAGCGTGCTCCAGCCATTTCGGGCACTTGAAACCGCGATGCGTCAGCAACCGGTGATAACCGATATTGATGCCGATGAGGCCGAACAACCGCGCTGCGATGACCGCCACAATCACCGCTGTCCAGTTGAAGAACATCGGCATCAGCGCGAGTAGTGCGAGTGCGTGAAAGGTGGCGATGGTGAGCGTGTTGAGCCAGTCGATGCGATAGGGCTGCACGCCGTCCGGCAAAGCGAGACCTGTCTCGGTACGATCGGCAAGGGGAATGTCCAGTGCGATGGCAGGGGCGATCTGATCGCGATTGCTGGTGGCCATCGTTCTCCGCATCCGGGCGATTGATCGCCGCGTGGTGCTCGTGTGATTCCCCGGCACTTCTCTACGCGAGAACATCGGCGCTGACTACAGATACGCCGCAGGCCATAGATGGAACAAAACGGGCCGCCTGAAGGCGGCCCGTTCGAAAAGTCATTTATTGATCGGCTTAATCGATCACTTCCACGATGCGATGGGTGCGCGGCTCGACGAGAACCGTGCGACCATTGACCACGGTGTAGCGGTATTCACGGGCGGAATTGTATTCTGCCGGAACCTCGTAATAGGTCACGCCGCTCTCAGGCAGCACGGCACCGACACGAACTTCGTTGCTATAGGTGTAGGATGGGCGACGCTGTTCCACGACATAGCTGCGGAACCGCGGACGATCGTCGACACCGAGCACGCCGGCTACGCCGCCGACAACACCACCGATGGTGCCGCCTACGATAGCGCCCACAGGACCAGCTGCGCGCTCGCCATCGCGCGCACCACGCTCAATGCCTCCGGGGACACCCTGAGCCTGAGCAGCGGCGGGAAGAGCCATCATGGCGACGATGGCAGCGGTTCCAAGAAGACGGCGGATCATGATGATCTCCAGTTTTGATTGATCGGTATTGCGCCGATACAAGCTCGCGGCCGCACAATGGTTCCGGCGATTGAACCGTTAGAACCTGCGCACCTAGGCTGAAATATCTGGAGAGATATGGAACCGGAGGGCTACGCCTTTTATTCTGACGCGTTTTCTAGACGCGAACCGGTATCCACTTCGCTTGAAAACGCTTTAGCTCGTGACCATCGCGCGGATGCGTCGCAGGAAATGATCGAGGTCGAACGGCTTGGTGATCATCTCCATCCCAGGCAGCAGAAAGCCCTTCGCCATAACGACGCTTTCGGAATAACCGGTGATGAACAGGATCTTCAAGCCCGGCCGCGCCTCGCGCGCTTGATCGGCAAGCTGACGGCCGTTCATGCCGGGCAGCCCGATATCGGTGACCAGCAGATCGATATTCGGCGTCTCGCGCAGGACCCGCAAGCCCGACGGACCATCAACTGCCTCGAGCACGCGATAGCCTTCGTCCTTCAACATATCGACGATGACAGAGCGCACCACCGGCTCATCCTCGACCACCAGCAGGGTTTCGCCTGCGGCCACATGCTGATCGCCCTTCAGCGGCGCCGCATCCTGTGCGGCAGCGTCTCCCTCATGGCGCGGCAGATACAGTTTCACGGTCGTCCCGATATCGAGCCTGCTGTCGATGCTGACATGTCCGTTGGATTGACGCGCGAAGCCGTAGATCATCGATAGGCCGAGGCCCGTGCCCTGCCCGATCGGCTTTGTCGTGAAGAACGGATCGAAGGCGCGCGCCACGACCTCCGGGCTCATGCCGGTTCCGCTGTCGCTGACGCCGATGCAGATATAGTCGCCAAGCGTCAGAGCCGGCGCATTGGCATTGATGGCGTCGACGCGCACATTCTGTGTCGCGATCTTCAAGTGCCCGCCATCAGGCATCGCGTCGCGCGCATTGATCGCCAGATTGAGCAACGCGCTCTCCAACTGGTTCGGATCGCACAGCGTGCACCATAGATCAGGCGCCGCCACGATATCGAGATCCAGCGTCTCGCCAATGGTCCGGCGCAACAGATCCTCCAGCGAGACGATCAGCCCATTGGCATCGACACTTTTCGGAATCAGCGGCTGCCGCCGCGCGAAGGCCAGCAATCGGTGCGTCAGCGCAGCCGCACGATTGGCCGAGGTCATCGCAGCGTCGATATAGCGCGCGATATTGTCGGTGCGACCCTGACCGAGCCGTGTCTGCATCAGGTCGAGCGAGCCGACGATGCCGGTGAGCAGGTTGTTGAAGTCATGTGCGATGCCGCCGGTGAGCTGACCGACAGCCTCCATCTTCTGCGACTGCCGCAACGCTTCTTCTGTGTTTTTAAGGCGCTCGGCAGCAGCCTTCTCGGCAGTGACATCGCGCGCCACGCAATAGATCTGGTTCTGATCCGGCACCGCCGTCCAGGACAGCCAGCGATAGGAGCCATCCTTGTGGCGAAGGCGATTCTCGAAGCGGATCGTCGGCTCGCCGGCAGCGAGCTTATCGACCTCGGCCATTGTCCTGGCCTGATCCTCGGGATGCTCGAGCCAGCGCGAGGTCTTGTTGAGCAGCTCGGCCTCGCTCCAGCCGAGCGTGCGCGTCCAGGCCGGATTGACGGTGCGCCAGACGCCATCATGGTCGGCGACCATCAGGAGATCTTGCGACACGCTCCAGATCCGGTCGCGCTCACGCGTCTTGTCACGCACGCGCTGTTCCAGCGTCTCATTGAGGTCTGCAAGTTTTGCCGCGAGCCGACGCGCCTCATCCTCGCTCTTGCGCAGCGCCTGCTCTGCCAGCACCTGATCGGTGACGTCGGTATGCGCACCGACCAGCCGCAGCGGCTTTCCCGCGTCGTCACGCTCGATATAGGATCGCACTGAAATCCAGCGGGTCTGGCCATCGCTCGGGCGAATGATGCGATACTGCACAGTGTAGTCGCGCACGCCGCTTTTCACCGCGTCGCGAAACTTCTGCTCCGTCGCCTCGCGATCCTCAGGGTGGATGCGACGCACCCAATCTTCGTGCGACTCGTTGGCTGCTTCCGGCGGCAAACCATGAACGATCAGATATTCGGGCGATCGACGATTGCGGAAGCCGGTACGCAGATCGACTTCGAGACCACCGATCTGGCCGATCTGCTGCACACGCGCGAGCTCTGCTTCTCGCTCGCGCAAGACAATGGTCGCTTCATGATCCCGGGTAACATCGCGGCAAACCACCAGCACACCGCCGACGCCGTCATCCAGATCGAGCGGACTGTAGCTGTAGGTCCAATAGCTGTGTTCGAGCCTGCCATTGCGCGTCATGGGGATCAGCTGGTTTTCGTGCCAGGTGGCACCGCCGCCACTCATCACCTGCGCGATCTGCGGGCCGATGATGGGCCAGATCTCGTGCCAGAATTCACGGCCGCGCGCGCCCAGCCCTGCGTGATGCTGTTGTGCATCCATGGTCAGGGCATAGGCGTCATTATAGAACTGGATGAGGTCCGGTCCCCACCAGATGAACATCGGGTGGTTGGTATTCAGAACGATCCGGATCGCGGTGCGCAGACTCTGCGGCCAGGTGTCCGGTGCTCCGATCGGATGCGATGCCCAATCGTAAGCGCGCATCAACGCGCCCATCTCGCCTCCACCGGCGAGAAAGTCGGGCGAATTCGGTCGATGGGCATCCAACATGCGCGGGCAATCGGTACGCAAGACCAGTCTGACGTATCTTGAGAACTTAGCGCCCTGTCAGACCTGGCGCAAATCGGCGCCGATCACGCCTGTTACTTGTCAGGGTGACTTGATGAGACCGGCAGCCGTGAGGGCACGAGTAATGGCACCGTTGATATCGATAGACCGCCGTCCTACGGGATCGCGGCGCGCGGCGCGTCGATCGCCTGATGTGCGCGGCTTTTGCGTCACCGATGAGACAGTGGCATCCGCCGGAGCCGCCGGTTCCACGGCTGCAGCTTCGACATTGCGGGGTGCAAGCTGCCGGGTAAGGCCGAAGAACTGCGCGATATGATACGAGGATGAGATGCCGGCTTCGAGCAGGAAGGCACCGGCGGCGCCATAGGGCTCGTCCTGTCCGGCAATCGCCAGCGGCGTACCATGCGCCATGTCGGTGATCGTGTAGGATTCCACGACGGTTTCACCGTCCTTGTTCCACCACACCTCGCGCGGATAGCCGTCGACATCCACGGCGGACATCGGTGCGGGCGGCAGGCCGTGAAGGTCGAGCCATTGCTTGACGATCTCGCCGGCATTGGCCGGATTGACGGTGCGATCGGCACTGCCGTGCCAGACGGACACTTTCGGCCACTCACCGGTATGCGGCGATGCCTTGCGCACGAGATTGCCGAGATCGTTCGCGGCACGCGGCGCCGCGCGATACATACCGCTCAGCGCCTCCTGCATGGTGGTGGCGATACCGTAAGGCAGGCCCGCAATGATGGCGCCGGCCGCAAACACGTCAGGATAGGTTGCGAGCATCACCGACGTCATCGCGCCGCCGGCCGACAGACCCGTAACGAAGATACGCTTGCGGTCCACATCGTGGTCCACGGCCATCTGCTCGATCATCTCACGGATCGAGAGCGCTTCGCCGCTATCGCGCGCGATGTCATCGGCATTGAACCAGTTGAAGCAGGTGTTGCCATTGTTGGATGACTTCTGCTCGGGCATCAGCAGCGCGAAACCATAACGCTCGGCGAGAGCAGACCAGCCGGTGCCGTTGTCATAGCCCGCAGCGTTCTGGGTACATCCGTGCAGCACGACGACCAATGCCGGATTTGCTGCCAGCGTGGCGGGCACGTAACTGAACATACGGAGGTCGCCGGGATTGCTGCCGAAACCCGTTGATTCGCTGATCGGACTCAAACCTGCCGACGCACGGCCGCGCGCCAACCCCTGCAACGTATTGATTCCGGGCGGTTTCGGGAGATTGCGGAGGAAATCGATATTATCGGCAAGAGACACGGCAGCTCCTAGGTCGTCAGGCTTATACAACAGTACCGACGACATATGGTTGCTGCACTGCAAACTAAAACAAATACGGTTTCAATATACCTATCAACGAAACGAGAGGCGCACTGACGCTTCCGAATTACCTATATCGCAAAGGAAGCCCCGCAGGGCCGGCCATAACATGGCCAGGTCATACGGGGCGAGTCGGGGAGAGATGACGAGTTATTGTTTCATCTCGTTCTTCATCATCTTGTCTTTCTTCATGCCGTCCTTGTGCATGGAATCCTTCTTCGCGCTATTTTTCGACATTCCCTGGGTGCCCGTCGCCTTGGTCTCGCCTTCCTTCGCCGTCGTGCCGGTGCCCATCTTGGTCGAATCCTGGCCGGAGGGGCCGGTCGCCTGGGCAAAGGCTGCGAACGGAGTAGCGCCGATGGCCGTGGCGCAGATCGCAACAAGAATGGTTTTCCGCATGGTCAGCTCCTGTTGAGTGAACGGCCTTCAACGCGACGTCGTTCGAAACGTTCCTGTTCCGTCAGCCGTCAATTACCGGTTCCGCACACGGTTTCGCGAGGTCATACCAGGCCGGCAATGTGCAAAAGCACACCCGCGCTTGCACAAGCCAACAGGATCTGCAGCAGACCAATCCTCAGATAGAAGACCCCAAGCAGGGCCGCGACCGACAGCGCGACAGCCCATCCATTGACGCTCTGCAGAACCGGCATGTCGAAGCTGAGTCCGAGCGTGCGAACAGGTTTCACCTCCCGAAACATCGTGTGGATGGCGAACCATATCGCCAAGTTGAGGATGACGCCGACCACTGCGGCGGTAATCGCCGCCAGCGCGGCGCTCAACGCGCGATTGCCACGAAGAGTTTCGACGAACGGCGCCCCGAGGAAAATCCAGAGAAAGCACGGCGCAAAGGTCACCCAGGTCGCGAGCAATCCACCAAGCGTGCCCGCCAGCAGCGGCGGCAACATCCCCGGTGCGCGGAAGGCGGCCATGAAGCCCACGAATTGCAGCACCATGATCAACGGACCAGGCGTGGTTTCGGCCATGCCAAGGCCATCGAGCATCTCGCCGGGCTTTAGCCATGCGTAGTGATCGACGGCCTGCTGCGCGACATAAGCGAGAACCGCATAGGCACCCCCAAAGGTGACCATCGCCATCTTGGAGAAGAAAACGGCAATCTGGCTGAACACGTCATTGCTGCCGAATGCCACGAGCAGCACAGCGACGGGCGTAAGCCACAGCACCAGCCAGACGACCGCAACGATGAGCGACTGCCGTACGCTCGGCCGGGCATGGAGAGGAAGTTGATCTCCGAGCAAACTATCAGCGTCGCCGCCGCCTGATGACCCGTGGCCCGCACTCATCGTGAAGGCCGACAGACCGGCCCGACCACCGAGAAAGCCAATCGCTGCCGCACCGAAAACGATCACCGGGAACGGCACATCGAGAAAGAAGATCGCGAGGAAGGCGATGGCTGCCAGCACGCGCATCACGTCGTTCTTCAGTGCACGGCTACCGACCCGCACCACCGCCTGCAGCACGATCGCGAGCACCGCGGCCTTCAAGCCGAAGAACAGCGCCGCGACGAAGCCGACATTGCCGAATGCAGCATAAATCCAGCTCAGCACCATGATGCAGATCGCACCGGGAAGGATGAACAGCCCGCCGGCCATCAGCCCGCCAGCGGTCCGGTGCATCAGCCAGCCGATATAGGTCGCAAGCTGCTGCGCCTCCGGGCCCGGCAACAGCATGCAATAGTTCAGCGCATGCAGAAACCGGCTCTCCGACACCCAGCGCTTCTCATCGACGAGGATGCGATGCATCACCGCGATCTGCCCGGCCGGACCGCCGAAGGAAAGCAACGCGATCCGCAGCCACACCGAAAATGCCTCCGAGAAGGAAACGCCGTGGGTCTGCGGCTCGGGAATGGCTGGTGGTGTGACCGAAGTTGCTTCCGCCATCTCAAGCTTTCGTCTTTGCTGTCGGCCAGTTGTGGGTTTCGGTGCTGGCATCGCGGCACCAACGATAGAACGCATCGTACAGATTCAGTCCAGCCTCAAGCTGCTCGAGATCGTCGGCATACATCCGCGACAGGCCGAGTGACGCCGCCAGCAGGCCCGGCGCTTCCGGGGCGAGATCGAGCCGCGCTGTATCCGCCGCGCGGACAATGGTAGCCAGCCGCAGCAACGGCGGCGTGGCGAGGCCGAATTCCTCTATCATCACATCGAAGGTACAGAGCTCGCCGCGATGGCTCCAGAACACGCCGTCGATATCGAACGGCGCAGCATCGAATTTCTCGCCGACGGCCGAGACTTCCGACGGCGCAACGAACATGAACAGCGCCGCCGGATCGATGAAACGCCGGATCAGCCAGGGACAGGCAATGCGGTCGATCTTTGGGCGCTCCCGCGTCACCCACAAAGTACGGCCCTGCGGGTTTTGCGGCGGCAACTTGCTGGTTGGAACGCGCGGCAGGCCTGCACTCTCCCATGCGAGATACCCGCCTTCCAGAACCTCCGCCGGGATACCGGCATCGCGCAGCAGCGCGGCAACGCCGTGACTGAGCTTGAGACCTTTCTGGCAGATCACCATGGCGGACCGACCGCGCAGCGCTGCGGCCCAACCATTCACGTCGCCGAATGGCCGCCGGACCGAACCTGGCAGGAGAAATGGCGACCGGGCGAAATCCTCGTCGGTGCGGACATCGACGAGCGCGGGACATTTCGGCGTCCCGATCAGGCGAACGAGTTTTTCAACGGAAATGCTGTTAATCGATGACATGGCGCGTCCTTGCAGGAATGCGGGACGCGATACTTGGGCATGTCGCCTCGTGGGGAGATCGCTTTGTCCCCATGCCCTAATATCAAGCCATCGCGATTGACCTGTCAAGGCGCGTGCTGGACGATCAAACGCCGTGCTGGAATTCTATACGTTGCCCGCGCGGCGCATCCACAGCAGAAAGCCCGCACTGGCGGCGACCGACAACACGCATAATGCGAGGCTTGCGAGCAGCGCGGTGACTGCCGATGCTGCGGATTGCACCGCGAAATAGACCGCGCCGATCGCAGCAACGCCGGCTGCATTGGCGATTTGTGTCGTGGTGCCGTACATGCCCGAGCCGGCTCCCGCGCTCGACGTTTGTACGGTCGACAGCACGGCACTGGACAGCGGCGCCATGACCAGACCCTGGCCGTAACCGAACACGGCAAGCGGTACCGCCAGCAGCGATGCAGACGACGCGTTGACGGCCAGCACCGTTGCAGCCAGCGCGGCAAGACCGATGACCTGCACCGCACACCCCTCGATCAGCACCAGCGTGCCACGATGGCGTGACCGCATGCCGCTGTGACGCGACGCGACAACGAAAGCCAGCGCCAGCGGTGCGAAAATAAAACCGGCCCGCAGCGGCGGCATGTGCAACGCGTTCTGCATGAACAACGTCATCACGAGGTAGAATGACAGATTGGCGAAGAAGAAAAAGAACACCGCGCACAGCCCGCGCATGAAAGCAGCATCCGCGAGCAACGCCAGATCGATCAGCGGCATGCCACCGCGCAACGCGACACGGCGCTCCAGCCTGACGAAGCCGGCGATCACTGCCGCACCCGTAGCCATCGCCAGCCACACCGACGGCGCCCAGTGCAATTCGTGCCCGAACAGCAGCGGGCCGATCAGACCGAGCAACCCGGCGAACAGCACCAGCGCACCCCGTATATCCAGCCGCGTGCCTGGACGGCGAGGAACGGATGGCATCAGCCGCCACGCCGCCGCGATGATGACAAGCCCCACCGGTACATTGACGAAGAACACCGCACGCCAGCCGAGGCCTGCAAGATCCATCGTCACCAGCAGGCCACCGAGCAGAAAGCCCGCGGCGCCGGCAAGGCCAAGCACGATGCCGTAAACAGCGAAGGCGCGGGCGCGGGCTTCATCCACAAACAGCACATGGATGGTGGCCAGCACCTGCGGCACCATCAGCGCTGCAGTGGCGCCCTGCGCCAGCCGCGCCAGAATCAGCTCCGGTCCGGATTGCGCGAGCCCGCACCACAGTGACGTCAGGGTGAAGCCAAGCACGCCGGCGAGAAAGGTGTTCCTAGTGCCGTAGATATCACCGAGCCGACCACCGGTGATCACCAGCGTCGCATATCCGATCAGATAGACCGCGATCACAGCCTCGATCTGCGCCGCGCTGGCACGAAGCTCGACCGCGATGGTTGGGATCGCGACATTGACGATGAAGGCATCGACCCCAAACATGAACTGCGCCGCAACGACGATCGCCAGCACCCACCAGCGGCGCACGGAGTCGACAGGATTGGCAACGATCTGGTGCATGGAGCGCCTCGTTCAACGGTTCGGCCTGAAGCAGCCGCCCAATTTGATCCCAGCTTCCAGTCATCGCGTCGATTACCTCGGAGGTAGCTTTATTCAATTGAACTCTCCCGTCGGAATTGGTGGCGCGCTGACCGCAGGCCCGGCTTCGCAGGTCGATCTCCCCGTCCAAGTCACACCGAATTTGCATTCCTCGTGCAGGAAGATGCCGCCTGTGGCCCGATTGCTGCATGGCGAGACGATTGCATATGCCGGCCCTTCCGGTTTCGAGGCCTCTTCGATGTATGACTACGACATGATCGTGATCGGCTCCGGCCCCTCTGGCCGGCGCGCAGCCGTCCAGTTCGCCAAGCTCGGTAAATCCGTGCTGGTGGTGGAGAAGGGCCGGCGGGTCGGCGGCGTCTCGGTCCATACCGGCACCATTCCATCGAAGACGCTGCGCGAGACCGTGCTCAACCTGTCCGGCTGGCGCGAGCGCGGCTTCTACGGCCGTTCCTATCGGGTGAAACAGGACATCGACGCCCACGACCTGATCGTGCGGCTGCAGAAGACACTCGACCACGAAGTGGAGGTGCTGGAGCATCAGTTCAGCCGCAATGCCGTGAAGACGGCGCTCGGCGAGGCACGTTTCACCGGACCGCACCAGATCGAGATCGCCAACGAGAAGAACGAGATCAAGAATGTCTCCGCCGGCCATATCCTGATTGCCTGCGGCACCCGCCCGTTCCGGCCGGATTATGTCCCGTTCGACAACAAGACAGTGTTCGACAGCGACCAGATCATCGACCTGCCGAAACTGCCGCGCAGCCTCGCGGTGATCGGCGCCGGCGTGATCGGCGTCGAATATGCCACCATCTTCAGCGCGCTCGATGTCGCCGTGACCCTGATCGAGCCGCGGCCGACCTTTCTCGATTTCATCGACAAGGAGCTGATCGACGAATTCATGCATGAGCTGCGCGACCGCAATGTCGCGCTACGGCTCGGCTCCAAGGTCAATGCGATCGAGCAGAACGCACATGGCCAGATCGTCACCCGGCTCGCTGACGGCCGCAACGTCACGTCCGAGATGTTGCTGTTCGCTGCCGGCCGCGTCGGCGCGACCGACCGGCTCAATCTCGATGCTGCCGGCATCGCCGTCGATCACCGCGGTCGCATTGCCGTCGATCCCGTAACGCTGCAGACCAGCGTGTCGCATATCTATGCGGCGGGCGATGTCATCGGCTTTCCTTCACTGGCCTCCACATCGATGGAGCAAGGCCGCGTTGCCGCCTGCCACGCGCTCGGGATGGAGCCGCTGGCGCCCCCGGAGTTCTTTCCCTACGGCATCTATTCGGTGCCGGAGATTTCCACGACCGGGCTCACCGAAGAGGAAGTCCGCCAGAAGGGTATTCCCTATGAAGTCGGCGTCGCGCGGTTTCGCGAGACCTCGCGCGGACATATCATGGGCCTGAATAGCGGCATGATGAAGATGATCTTCTCGACCAAGACCCGCCGCCTGCTCGGCGTGCATATTCTGGGCGAAGGCGCGACCGAGCTGATCCATATCGGCCAGGCCGTGCTCAACCTGAAAGGCACGATCGACTACTTCATCCAGAACACGTTCAACTATCCGACGCTGGCCGAGGCCTACAAGATCGCCGGGCTGGATGCATGGAACAGGATGACGGCAAGGTAACTCTTTGTCATTCCGGAGCGCGGTCTCGACGCAGCCGAAAGCGCGAGCCCGGAATGATGGAGGCAGCCCAACTCGACCTAGCTGCGCTTGCCGCCAATCGAGATGAACGCCATGAGACAGGGCTCCGGCAACGGGTTGCGCCAGCGATGGCGTGTCCCGTTCTGCACGACGCAGTCGCCCTGACGCAAATGGACTTTCTGTCCATCGTCCAATTCCAGCGTCATCTCGCCGCGAACCACGACTCCGTAATCGATTGTATCCGACGTGTGCATGCCTGGCGCATCGCGCTCGAAATGATCCCCCATGCCCGGGACCTTGTCCGACAACTCGCGCAGCCCGCTTTCCATTGTGACGCCGGGCGGCGGCTTCCAGCCTTCGGGCCGCTTGGGCGGATACGAAATCAGGCGAAACATCGTTCCGCCTGGGCCGGGAAAAGCGCGCGTTCCCTTGAGCATCGGGTCCGGCTCCAGGCCGGTGAGCTGCGGCACGCCCTCGGTCATATAGAGTTCGTAGAATGTCAGCCCGGGATTGGCATCGATCTCCACGACCTTGGACGTGACATCGAAGGACTTGAACACCGACTTGCCGGCTTCATCGCGGCCGGTCACGACCCGCTTGGGCGGTGGCAGCTCGCTCGCATCTTTCGCATCCGAGCTTTGCGGCAGCGCGGCCAAAGCGCCGCCACCGGCGATGGCCGACAGCGCCTGAAGTAACTGACGCCGATCGCTGCCTGCAAATCGTTCAGTACCCTGCGCGGCATCCAGAGACCCAGCATTCGAAGGCTTAGGCTTCTGACGTGACAACCACCGCCATGAGAACTTGCTCATCTGCATTCTCCATCGCGCTTTATCGTCAGCACATCGCTGTGCTGCGAGGCTGATCAAGCCGACATGACGTAGGGGATGCTGCCGATAATGGCGGCAAGCTGGAATGCGTTCGACAGCATGCCGCCCCAATGCATCCGTCGGAGCCGGCGCACGGCCTCGGCATCACCGGCGTCTCGTGCGCTCATCTGACTATCCATCCGCCGCAAGAACCAGCCCCGCGCCCAGATCGCAAAAGCCGCGATCAAGCCGATGCCGATGGTGAAAACCAGTCGACCAGCCAGTGCAAAGGCCGTTGTCGCGATGACACCGGCGATAGCGACCATCAGGAAATAGGAGCGGAACAGGCCCCGCAGCAGCTGTGTCACTTCCGGGATATCCAGCCTCACCAGCAGAAAGGCCGGTGACGACAGCAGAAAGAAGCCCATCGAGAAAATCAGAAGGACCATAGAGGCCAAGGCGACGGCATCGGGCGTCATGCAATTACCCTTCTATCTGTCCGGGCAACAACCTTTCCATCAACTTCCGATACCAATATCCCCGTGGGCCTCTTCGACACTATTGGGCTTTGGTCGAATCCGGAGAGATATGCCTTCTCCAACAGAACAGCGCCTATCCGAAGAACCTGACACGGGCGCCCCCCAGCCGAACATCCGTTGCGATCAGTTCAGCTTGACAACCTCCACACGCCGGTTCTTGGCGCGGCCGTCATCCTGGTCATTCGATGCTGCGGGTGCGAGCATGCCGACACCGGCTGCGCGCAGGCGCTTGCCATCGGCGCGGAAGCTCGTGGTGAGCGCCGCTACAACCGACTCCGCACGGCGGCGCGACAGATCGAGATTGTAGTCATAGGCGCCCTGATTGTCGGTGTGACCAACGACCAACACGGCCAGTTTGGGATCGGATGACAGAAGCCCGGCGATCTCTTGCAGCGTCGGCGATGATTCCGGCTTCAGGTCGGCTTTGCCTGTATCAAAGAATATTCCGTAGAGCGCAACGCGGCCGGTAGAGCCGATGATCTTCGCCATCTCGTCGGCCTTCACGACCACCATCTTCTGCTCACGCGGCTTCGGCTCGACGATATGCACGACGGCCACGGTGCGTTCGTTGAAGGCCTTGCAGTACAGATCGTCCTTCACGAGATAGATCTGCACGGTGACATAGGCTTCGCCGCCAGCTTGCGGTATCTTGGCAGCGAAGAAGCGCTGATCGTCGAGATGAGACGCCATGGCGCATTTGCCATTGGAGAAATCACCGTCTTTCAACTGCGCCTCAGTCACGAAATACATCAGCAGGCTCATATCGCCGCCGCCCGCAGCCGAGCGCGTCGGATCGCCGCCGCAGTCATCGGTCTTGCAGCTATAGAGCACCTCGCCGCCGGCTGCCTTGACCACATCCTGATAGTTCCGCAGCACTTCGAGCGGCGAGCGGTTGGCCGGCAGCAGATAGGTGATGCGCGTGCGTGCGCCTTCCACTTCAAGCAGCTTGTTCGGCTTGTAGACCTGATTGTTCATCCGATCGCGATCGCTATCGCCGGTCTTTTCCAGTTTCGACAGCGGGATGGTGAAGTCAGTGAAGGCGAGGCGCTCGTAGCTGATGATGAAGGAACCGTCATAACGCTTCAACAACGCGCTATCGCGCGCGCCGGGAACATCCTTGTTTGGAATCGTCGCATCGGCCTGTGCCGCACACGCCCCGAACAGAACAAACAAGCCAACCGTCAGAATGCGTCCGAGCATGAGTCATGCGTCCCCGTTTCAGGAGCGCACACGATGACGATTTGGGACATGTAAACAAGCGGACTAAAGCGCAGCGAATGGCCGCGCAGCCATGTCCGGTTTTCATTGAACCGAACGGTGCTGCGCAGCGACCAATCTCGTTAAGTCCAATTGGGTTCTAGCCCCACGGACCGCGCGGACGCGACTGACCGCTGTTCCACGGGCGAGTTGCTTGAGGCGCGGATCGCGTCGGTACCTGCGACTGAGCACCCATCTGCCCCGCAAGCTGCTGCAGCGCTACGATTCGATTCTGCGTCGCGGGATGCGTGGTGAACAGATTGTCCATGGCACGCCCCGACAACGGATTGATGATGAACATATGCGCTGTCGCCGGCGCGCGCTCGGCATCCTCGTTCGGAATCTGATGCGCGGCGTTGTCGATCTTCGCCAGCGCCGAAGCGAGCCACATGGGCTGGCCGCAGATCCGCGCGCCCATCTCGTCGGCGGCATATTCACGCGTGCGGCTGATCGCCATCTGCACCAGCATGGCCGCAAGCGGCGCCAGGATCATCAGCGCGATCTGGCCGATCATGCCCGGGCCATTATTGTTGCGGTTGCCGCCGAAGAACATGCCGAACTGCGCGATCATCGAGATCGCACCGGCGATGGTCGCGGTGATGGTCATCAGTAGCGTGTCGTGATGCTTGATATGCGCGAGCTCATGCGCCACCACGCCGGCGAGTTCTTCGCGCGTGAGCTGCTGCATCAGGCCGGTGGTCACGGCGACAGCGGCGTTCTCCGGATTCCGGCCGGTGGCGAATGCGTTCGGCTGCGGATTGTCCATGATGTAGATCTTGGGCATCGGCAGGCCGGCATTGTGGGCGAGCTCGCCGACCATGCGATACAAGTCCGGCGCGTTACGTGCATCAACCGGCTGCGCGCCGTGCATCGACAGCACCGCGCGGTCCGAATTCCAGTAGGCGAACATGTTCATGCCGGCGGCGACCACCAGCGCGATCATCGCACCGGACGCGCCGCCCATGAGATAGCCGACGCCCATGAACAGGGCGGTCATGCCGGCCAGCAGAATCGCGGTCTTGAAGTAGCTCATTGGTCCTCCTGCCCGCCTGCGGAAAACGCTGCGGTGCAGGCATCAAATGGTGATCCGCCCGATCGTTCCGCAAGACGGCATTGTGCGGCAGCGCGTCGCGGCCATGCAGCGGACTGCATTGAATGCCGCGACATGTGGCCATAGGCTGCGCGCAACGAAAACATTAAAAAACATTACAAAGAGGAAACACTATGGCTCGCGTGAAGTTCGGCGCCTTTCTCGCACCGCATCATCCGATCGGCGAACATCCGATGCTGCAGCTCCGGCGGGACCTCGATCTCGTCGAGCAGCTCGATGCGCTCGGCTATGATGAATTCTGGTGCGGCGAGCATCACTCGTCGGGCTGGGAGATGATCGCCTCGCCGGAGATGTTCCTCGCCGCGGCAGGCGAACGCACCAAGCGCATTCGCCTGGGGACCGGTGTGATCTCGCTGCCCTATCATCATCCCTACAATGTCGCGCAGCGCATGGTGCAACTCGACCATATGACCGGCGGCCGCGCGATCTTCGGCTCCGGGCCGGGCGCGCTCGCCTCCGACGCGCATACGCTCGGCATCGACCCGATGACCCAGCGCGACCGCCAGGACGAAGCCATCGCCATTATCCGTCGGCTGTTCAACGGCGAACGCGTCACCGCGAAGAGCGACTGGTTCACCATGAACGACGCCGCGCTGCAGATCCTGCCGCTGCAGGAGGAGATGCCCTTCGTTGTGGCGTCGCAGATCTCGCCTTCGGGTATGACGCTGGCCGGCAAATACGGCATCGGCATCATCTCGCTCGGCTCGATGTCGACGCAGGGATTGATGGCGCTGCCGACGCAATGGGGCTTTGCGGAGGATGCCGCGAAGAAGCACGGCACCACGGTGGACCGCGCCAGCTGGCGTGTGCTGCTGTCCTGGCATATCGCCGAGACCCGCGAACAGGCGGCGCGCGAGGCCGGCCCCGGCCTGATGCGCTGGCACAACGAATACAATGTTGGCACTCTGCAGCGGCCGGGCCTGCAGCCCTTCACCTCACCCGAGGACGCAGTGGAAAAGACGGCGGGCGGCGAGAATGCGGCCTCGACCATCGGCACGCCGGATGACCTCATCAAGACCATCAAGAACCTGATGCAGGTCTCAGGCGGTGTCGGCACCATCATCGGCTTCGTGCATGACTGGGCCAATCCGGAGAACACGAGGCGCAGCTGGGACATGGTGGCGCGCTATGTGGTGCCGGAGATCAACGGCTACATCGCGTCTTTGCGCAAGTCGCAGCAATTCGTGATCGAGAACCGCGAGGTGTTCGAGCGCGCCGGGCAAGCCGTGATGGCCAAGATCATGGCCAACGAGAAAGCAGCGGCGGCGCTGCCGCTCACCGGGCCAGGGCGCGTAGCGATTCCGCTCGTCAATGCACCGGATCTGCAGAAGAAGGGGTAAGCCCGGCTCAGGCCTTTCCTCCGTCATTGCGAGGAGCGAAGCGACGCGGCAATCCAGCTCTTCACTTCGGCAAAGAAGGACTGGATTGCTTCGCTGCGCTCGCAATGACGGGGAGAGGCTGGCGGCCTACTTCCCGTAATAATCTTGTACCGTTTCCCATGCCGCTGTCTGCAGCATCTTCGCAGTCGCTTCATCGAGACCCGCGAGATACGGATTGCCCACCGGCGAACGCCCCGTCAGCGCGGTGAAGACCACGCAGGACGCAAGGTATGTGCCAGCCATGCTCGGATGGCGCCTGTCAGGCTGGTACAGACTGAGCTCGGGCTGCTTCGCGCGCATCCTGGCAAATGCCAGACCGGCCGGAATCACCAGTGCATCATTGTCATTGCCGGCGACCGTGTAGGCCTCGGCGAGTTGTTGCGTCATCTCCGGCTTGTCTTCATAGGCCCAAGACATGAAGAAGATCGGCTTCGCACCATGGGCGCGGACGATGTCGGCATCCTTCTTCGCATATTCGGTAAAGACCGACTTCAGCTTGGGATGGATCGGGCACTGGCTACAATCCATCATGATCGCAGCATCGAACAACCGCTCGCGCTTGTTGAAGATGATGTTGTTATTATCGTCGAAGGAATAGGACGCGATTGCGTTGGGTCGGAAATAGCTCTCGACATCGTGCCATTCGAAGCCGGAGCCGCCGATGGTCACCGAGGTCGCCTGATAGCTCGTCCTGTTGGCGGGATCGGCAGCGCGCACCATCCCCAGCACGTGGCTGTGCATGCTGTTGTTGAAGTAGAAGAAGCTGTTGCCGATGAAGATCTCGGTCTTCGGAAAATCGGGTCCCAGCGACGTGACCTTGGGTTTGGTCTGCGCTTGCACCGCAACGGGCGCACCGGCCATGGCAGCAAGGGTTGCCACAGCGAGGAGCATGACTCGCAAAGTTCTGGACATGGAATGTCTCCCGGTTCTTATTATATGCGTATATGCGTATATGCGTATCGATAGCATAGGTCGGTGCGGATTGCGCCGGCCTCGATCGCGGGAGGCAGACAGCGCCATGCCCCATGACCATGTTCTCCTTGAGCTCGTTTCCCATGACCTCGATCCCCTGATCCTTGATCTCCTGGAATGGATCGCGCGCGAACCCAGATCCCATGCCGACGTGCTCGATGCATGGCGGACGTCGTGCCCGCGACTGACGGTGTGGGAAGACTGCATCGACCGCGGATTTGCCACACGCATGCACATCGCCGGACATGGCTCCGTCGTTCAAGTGACGGCCGCAGGCTTGTCCTTCCTGCAACGGCATGGACGCGTCATGCCAAAGACGCCAGCCTCGATCACCGCAACTAGTCCAGCGGCATCGTAAGCTGCGCGCCTTCATCGGCCACAAACACTGCGATCAGCTCGGCCGGCTCCGTATTGCTCGCATTGGCCGAGACGAGATGCGTCGAGCCCGGCGGCTCGAAGAACGACTGCCCAACCTTGAAGGTTTCGACCGGCCCGCCGCCGAGCTGCGAGCGAATCTCTCCCTTGGTGATGTAGGCTGTCACCGTGCCGGAATGACGATGCGGCGCGCTGAAGCCGCCGGGTCCATAGGACACGCGTACAATGGTCACGCGCTTTCCCGGCACATTCGGCAGCGCATGCGATGTGATCAGTTCCACCGCATCGCCGGGATTGGCGCTGGAGCCATTGCTGACGGCACAGAGCGGCGCAAGAACAGTCGACATAGCGTCCATTGTCGCCGGAAGTGCCTTGCCAAGGGCAATCGCACACATCAATCCTGCGGCAACGGCAACAGACACATAGCGGGCTTCAGGCAACCTCGGTACGATCGCGTCGCATGTGATGGACATTCTTCGCTCCCCTGCCCCTCAGCCATTGTCCTGGCCGAACGCCTTGCGCATCGCGACATAGCCCTGCTGCTGCTGACTCCAGTTGCGACCACCCGTGACACCGCCATCGACCACCAGATCGTTGCCATTGACGAAAGACGACTCGTCGCTGGCGAGGAAGACGGCGGCATGAGCGATGTCGTCCGGCAGACCAGCGCGCGGAATCGGCTGCGCAGCCTTGAATGCCTCGCGCATCAACGCCGGCGTCTGCTCGGCTGCTTCCACCGATAGTCCCAGCGCCTTGCCGAAGATTCCGGTCGCAATGGCGCCTGGCGAGATGCTGTTGACGCGCACACCGCTCTCACCGAGTTCCATCGCCACGCATTTGGTCAAATGGATGACCGCGGCCTTGGCGGCACCATAGACCACCGAGGACGAGTAGCCGGCGAGCCGGCCGGCAATACTGCCATTGTTGATGATGCTGCCCGAGCCCCGCTTCTTCATATGTGGGGCGGCATGTTTCATGCCGAGCATGACGCTGCGTACGAGTGTCGCCATCGCCGTATCGAAACGATCGACGTCGAGGCCTTCGATACCACCGGTTTGCGCCGGACCGCCGGCATTGTTGAACAGGCAATCGATGCGGCCGAATTTCTCGACCGCGTGACCGATCAGTGCACTCATCTGCGCTTCATCGGTAACGTCGGTCTGACGGAAACTGCAATTTGCGCCGAGCTTCAAAGCAAGCGCATTGCCTTCCGGCGCGCGACGCCCGGCAATCACAACTTTCGCACCCTGCGCGATGAAGATTTCCGCCGTACGGAACCCGATACCGCTCGTCGCACCGGTGATGACTGCGACCTTGTTGTCGAGACGCCCCATATCGTTTCCCCGTTTGTTTTTATGGCCGGCATTTGACGCCCCGAACCTGCGCCCGCGCAAGGCGTATTTTGAGTCAGCGCGACTCGCAGCCCGCTGAATTTGCAGATGAAGCGGCGCACTTTCCAAGCCACAACCGTCGGAGAGTCCCGAGAGTTACGATTAAGGAAGTTCTAAGACGCATCTGCGTATCGTGCAGCATTGTACCGCCATCCAAGCATGGCTCGCGATTGCTGGAGACCTTTTCCGTGAAGCTGCTCAATAACCTGCCGATTTCCGCCAAGCTCGGGCTTCTCGTCACCGTCACTCTGATCGGTCTCTGCCTCGCCGGCGTGCAGGCGACGCGCCTCGTCAGCGCCGAGATGCGCAGCTCTCGCATGGAGCAGGTTCTCGCCATCGTCGAAACGGCTCGTAACATGGCGCTCGGTCTGCAGAAGCAGGTGACAGCCGGCGAGTTGACAAAGGATGCTGCAATCCAGGAATTCGTCAAGCGCGCCCGCACGATGACTTATGACAAGGGCAACGGCTACGTCTTCTCCTATGACATGAACGGCATCGCGCTGGTGACGCCGGATCCGAAACAGTTTGGCACCAACCGGCTGGACGTCCCGACCAACGGCCGTGCGCTGACCCGCGAGTTGCGCGACGGCGTCGCCGCCAAGGGCGATGTCACGCTGTATTACGAATACATGAAGCCGGGCACGACCGAATTGATCCGCAAGTTCTCCTATGCGGTTGCCGTGCCCGACTGGAATCTGTTCGTCGGCACCGGCGCCTATCTCGACGACCTCGATACCAAGATGACGCCGATCATCTGGTCACTGGCAACAGCGATCCTCGGTATCGCTGTTGTTGCCGGTCTGATCGCCTGGTTCATCGCCCGCAGTATCACGAGGCCGCTGAGCCAGCTCGGCACCCGCATGCGGGATCTTGCTGACGGCAAGCTGGAAGCCGAGATCCCCGGCGCCGGCCGTCGCGACGAGATCGGTGCGATGGCTACGACGGTGCAGGTGTTCAAGGACAACGCTATCCGCATGCACGGCCTCGAGCAGGAAGAGGTCGCCGTCCAGCAGCGCGTCGCCGCCGAACGCAAGTCGGCGATGAACAGCCTTGCCGATGGCTTCGAGCAAAGCGTCAACGGCGTCGTGAAATCGGTTGCGACGTCCGCGGCCGGAATGCAGGCCACCGCATCGTCCATGACCAACACCGCAAGCGAAACCACCGATCGCGTCGCGAGCGTCAGCATGGCGTCCGAGAAGGCGCTGAACAACGTGCAGACCGTTGCCGCTGCAGCGGAAGAATTGACGGCGTCCGTCGAGGAAATCTCGCGGCAGGTCGCGCAATCGACCGAGATCGCGCGGCAGGCCGTCGGCGAGGCAGACCGAACCAACGCAACGGTTCAGCTCCTGTCCGGCGCAGCTGAGAAGATCGGCGTTGTGGTGCAGTTAATCGACACGATTGCAGCACAGACCAACCTCCTGGCGCTCAATGCCACCATCGAGGCTGCCCGTGCAGGTGAAGCGGGGCGTGGCTTCGCGGTCGTCGCCTCGGAAGTGAAGGCCTTGGCAACCCAGACAGCCAAGGCGACGGAGGAAATCTCGGCGCAGGTCGCCAGCATGCAATCGACGACCGGAGATGCCGTCTCGGCAATCGGCAATATCAGTGCGACCATCGAGAAGATGAGCGAGATTTCGATGGCGATTTCATCAGCCGTCGAGGAGCAAGGCGCTGCGACCCGCGAAATCGCCCGCAACATTCAGGCCGCAGCCACGGGCTCCAGCGAAATCGCCACCAATATCGGCAGCGTCAACGCAGCAGCCTCCGCCACGGGACAAGCGGCCGGCCAGGTCCTCAACGGTGCGCGCGAGCTCGACGGGCAGGCCAGCATGCTGCAATCGGCGGTGACAGACTTCCTGACCAAGGTTCGCGCGGCCTAAATCAGGCGAGCGATCGAAACCTTCGATCGATACGGGCCGTTCCGCTTACAGCGCGGGGCGGCCCGATGTCTTTTTGGCGCTGAATGCCAGCATGGTCAGAGCTGCTTCATCCGCAACGGGACGCTGCGTAGCTGCCAGCAGCGGCGCATCGACATATTGACGGATGCCGTTGTGGTCCATCACGAAGAGCGGACGGGTGTTCTTCATGTTGACGTCCTCGACCATCGCCATGCGACGGTTGTCGAGCATGAACCAGCGGCCATCGAGACGGGCGGCCGCAACAGCGTGGTCTTCCTGGCGCAGCGTATCGCGCAGGATCACAACGCGCAGATCCTCGGCCGCAACGCCGGCGGCACGTAATGCGGTGAACTTGGCGATGGCATAGTCCTCGCAATCGCCGGCACCAGTGGCGAACAGTGCCAGCGGCGAGCGCCAGACATCCGTTGCGCCATAGAGCACAAGATCATCACCGGGCCGAACCGCCAGATTGATCGCGCGATTGACCTCACCCATGCGGGCGCGACCATCGCGAGCACTGGCATCGCCGACGATATCCAGAAACTTCGCGGCCTCAGGCGAGCAGCGGACGGGTGTCTCGGCACAAAGCTCGACAGCAAGCTGCTCGTCGTCCTGCTCGCGTTCCACCCCGCGCCATTTGGCTTTGAGCTCGCCTTCCGGCAGCGCCGATGTGGCGAGGCCAAACGGCTCCGCAGGCCGTTCGACTGCGTCGATCGCCTGGTCAGGAAAGGCCGTTCCGGCCAGGAGATCAGCGGGTGCCGCGAAAATCGCCAGCCCCAAGGCCAGCACAGACGCGCAGCGCACCCGCGCAAAAGCAGAAGTCCACATCATAGACGCCCCGTCTGTCCGGGCATCGGCAAGCAGGGCTGCTCGCACGTGACCGGATCATTTGTGGGGCCATCTTGAGGCGGCTAATTTTCGAAGAGATTAAAAGGGGTTAGCCGGATCAGCGAAGTTCGCGGACAGGCTGAAGGGGGGCTAACCGGCTTGACGACAATTTTATCGAAATGGCCGAAAGGCTAGTATGGGAGGGACTATATTACCTCACGCATTCGTTCCAGCGACGTCGATTTCCGGAACCGGGAACACAGCCTGAACTCGGAACATCGTTAACGAAAATTTACTATATGGATCAGTGGTATCCGGATGATTTCACAAAGCGGGCGATAGCTTGAAAAAGTGATGCGCAGACGTCCACTATCGCATTGCACCCCGCGGTGGTATGCATGGCTCGCAAATTAGCTAATTAATAACCATAACCATGCGCGGTAGAAATTGAACTACGCGGGTCCACTCGAATTTTCGCAATCTGGCGATGCTCCGGCCGAACCAACGGCTGGCGGCGGCAGTATTGGCCATACGTTTTCCGCTCATACGGCCGGTTCCGCGATTGTCGTGCAGGATGCCAACCTGCTGTTCTCCGGCGACTACAAGCGCTCCGGCGTCGATCTCGTGCTGTCCAAGGACGGGCACGAACACGTCGTCTCCGACTATTTCAAGGGTTCGCTGCGCGCAGCTCTGTCGTCGCCCGATGGCGCGCAGCTATCCGGCGATCTCGTCACTGCCCTTGTCGGCGAAGTGCAGGTCGCGCAACTCGGCGGCGGCGCCAACGCTGCCGCGCAAGTCATTGGTACTGTTAGCAAGCTAGCCGGCAGCGCGACTGCGATCCGCAATGGCGTCTCCGTGATGCTCAATGTCGGCGATCAGGTGCAGAAGGGCGACGTGGTCCAAGCTGGCGCAGACTCATCGCTGACCATGACTTTCATCGATGGTACCGTGTTTGGCCTCTCGGCCAATGCACGCATGGTGCTGAACGAGATGGTCTACGATCCCCAGGGATCGGCGAACTCATCCTTGCTCAGCCTCGTGCAGGGCACGATCACTTTCGTTGCCGGCGAGACGGCCAAGCATGGCAACATGCGCGTCGACACGCCGGTTGCCACCATGGGCATCCGCGGCACTGCCGTGCTGGTCGAAATCGGTTTCGAAGTGCCCGGGCAGGGCGGCGCACCGCCGGTGAAATTCCAGGTTCTGGTCGAGCCGGGCGGCGTGACCGGCTCCTACGTTTTGTATAGCAAGACCAGCGGCCAGGCGATCGGCACCGTCAATGCGGCCGGTCAGGTCACCAGCGTGCTCGGCAATGGCGATACATCCACAGGCATCGCCGATCCGCTGACGCCGATCGCACGGGCGATCATTGAGCAAACGCTGCAGACCTATTTCCCGAACTACGTTCCGAACGCCAATCCGCGCAGCGGACCCGGCGGCGGTTCATCTCCGGGCGACCCCAATTCCGGCACCAGTCCGGATCCCTTGAAATTCATTATTCCGGATTTTCTGCCGAACCAGCCCTACACCGTCCCGATCAAGCTGCAGGGCGATGGTTCTACTACGCCACCGATCGATGTTACCTTCACGCGCTTCAACACCGCGCCGATCGTCACCGTCGCTCCGGTTGTCGTGATGCTGCCGGTCGACAAGACCAGCTTTGAAATCAAGGATCAGGTCCAGATCACCGATCCGGATAGCGGCGACGTTGCGATACCCTATGTGCCAGGCACGGCGCATATCATTTCGGCGAGCGGGCCAAGCGGCACGCCGGCCGCACTCGATCTCAAGACGCTCATCGTGGTCGATCCGGCAACTGGCCATGTCTCCTATAATCCCGCCGCTTTCACGTTCCTTGGCGTAGGGCAGCAGGCCGTCTACACTATCGGCTTCGACAGCCAATCGGGACCTGACACGACCCATGAGACGCTGACCTTCACGGTCGATGGCTCCAATGATGCGCCGGTCGTTGCATCTGCGCTGACAGGCGCCGCAACGCAGAGCGCTGCCCCGCAGAGCTTCGATCTGCTCGCCGGCGCATCAGACGCCGATCTCGGCGAAACGGCGACGCTGACCGTTGGCAACCTCAAGTTCGCGCTGAATGGCGGCACCGCACAACAGGCCGCACCGACCGGCGTGACACTGACCGGCACGACGCTGCATGTCGATCCGAGCGCCTTTGCCTATCTCGGCGAAGGCCAGACCGCGACCATCACCGTCACCTACAACGTCATCGACGCCCATGGGGCGAGCGTCGCGCAGACCGAGACGATTACGGTTACGGGCGTGAACGATCAGCCGACGATCGTATCGACGAACTTCACAGTGCCTCAGGGCGGAGAAGTCACGCTCGGCGCCACGAGCTTCACCATCAGTGACCCGGATGTCGGCTCAGACTTCACATTTACCGTCACCAATGTGAGCGGCGGCACGTTTGTGGTTGATTCGAATAATTTTCGTCTGTTCCGCGTTGCGGCTTTCGATGAGGGCGGCGGTCAGACGATCACCTTCACCATGGCCGACCTGATCGCCGGGCGCGTCCACTTCATCAGCGACGGCAGCGGCCCGCCATCCTTCAAGCTTCAGGTTGACGACGGCAGCGGGACGTCGAATAGCCGGAGCCCTGTTGAACTCCAGACTGTCGCATTCTCCGATCTGGCACCGGTTGTCAAAGGTCCGCTGACCTCTGCTGCAAACGAGGGTGACTGCGCGGTCACGGTCAATCTCCTAGAGTGCGCCCGCGACCCGGACGGTGGCACGCTGTCGATCGGCAACGTCCATTACACGGTCGGCGAGGATTATTCGACGGGCCTTCCGGCCGGGTTCTCGCTCAATGGTACATCGCTGACCTACGATCCCGCGAATAAAGCATTCGATCATCTCGCCGCCGGCGAGAAGATGGTTATCACCGTCAGCTACGACATTTTCGATGGCCAGGGCGGCAAGACCGCACAGATGGAAACCATCACCATCACCGGAACCAACGACAGGCCCGTGATCAAGTCCGCTTCCTTTGCCTTGAACGAGGGCGGCACCACTGTTCTCTCTGCCACCAGCATCGGCCTCGTTGACCTTGACAGTCACGACTTTAGCTTCACCGTCTCCCAAGTCCGTCACGGCAAGTTTCAAATCCAGACTGACAATGGCAACTGGCGCGACACCACCACATTCACCTCGGATGACCTAGACGCCGGTCATGTCCGATTCGTGCATGACGGCAGCGAGTCCGACGCGAGCTTCTCGATCCGGGCTAATGACGGCCAAAGCGAGCATAACCTTAGCGACACCTTCCGCGCCACTATCGAGATCGAGCACGTCAACGACGCTCCCAAGATGCTCGCGGCACCTTTGGTGATCGCCGAAGGCGGCACGGTCGTTCTGAGCGTCTTGAATTTCCTGGTCTACGATCCGGACAGCAATAAGTTCACCTTCACCGTCTCGCACGTTGAACACGGCCTGTTCCAGATCAAGGTCGGCAACACCTGGCAGAATGCGCCGGTCGGCTCCGATCCTGGCACATTCACGTTTACATACGATCAGTTGAAAGCCGGTCAGGTCCGCTTCATCCACGATGGCGGCGAGGTTGCGCCGTCCTATTCGGTCGTGGCCGACGATGGCGCGCCCATCAATCATGCCAGCAACACGATCGATAGTGCTGTGTTGTTCATCCCGGTGAACGACGCGCCGAAAATCGTTGCAAGCGAAGCAACCTCGTATACGACCTTTTCGGGCTCAAACCTCGTGCACAATGGCGGTTTCGAGACCGGCAATTTCAATGGCTGGGCAATCAGCGGCAATACGGGCTACACGAACGTTAACACACTCGAACATAGCGGGCATTACGCAGCGCATCTCGGCCCGATCGGATCAGACGGTTTCCTGACCCAGCATATCTCCACGGCGGCCGGCCAGAGTTACGTTCTCGACTTCTGGCTTCAGCACGACGGCGGAAGCGGAAACGATTTTAGCGTGCTGTGGAACGGCGCCGCGTTACTGTCGCTCAACGAGGTCTCTGGTCAATCCTACACGCACTACACATATGAGGTGACTGCAACGAGCAGCACGACCGATCTCGTGTTTGAATATCGTCAGGATCCCGCCTACTGGAACCTGGACGATGTCACGCTTCGCGCGGGCAATACGGCCGCCAGCGGCACAGTATCCTTCACGGATAGCGATAATAATTTTGGCCATACCGCGTCCTACTCCATGCCGCATGCGGGCTCCGGCTATATCGGCAATTTTGCGCTTACCCCGCTCACGGAGGTCAATGGATCAGGGTCGGTGGGCTGGACCTTCAACATCAGCGCAGCCGCCGTTGCGGGTCTGACGAGCGCGGTCACGCAAGCCTACAACGTGACCATCGACGATCATCACAACGGGATGGTCACGCAGCAGATCGATGTCTCGGTCGGAACGACCCACACGGACAATTTTGTCTTCCGGCCGGGCTTCGGCACCGACGTGATCACGAATTTTACGACAAGCGGGAACGCGGTGGACCATGTGGATCTGTCCGCATTCCATCTGTCTGGCACCAACCTGCTGCAGATGCTCCACGAGAACAGCCACCACGACGCCGTGCTGGACCTTGGCCATGGTGACAGCATCACTTTTGCGGGCGTGACTGCGGAGCACGTCCAACCGCTGTTGCAGGGCTTTGTGCTCCACGCCTGACCGGGCTCGGGTGCAGGATTACTGAAGTTCCTGCCATTAACTGTTCAGATAGGGCACCTGCACAAGTCGCCTGACTGATGGCATAATGGCTGTCAGAACGGGGCTTGGGGTGGCGCTTGGTACCTGACGAGCGACCGTCCGCATGATCCGCAAAGGTTTGACGATGCAGCGTGGCCTGTCACGAACCTCCAGCCTGCCGGCACGGACCGAGCTCGGCGATGCCTTGCGGGCCTGCCGCGGCGCCTTTCTGGGCGTCGGGCTGATGAGCTGCATGATCAATATCCTGTATCTGACCGGCTCGTTCTTCATGCTCGAGGTCTATGACCGCGTGCTGCCGAGCCGCAGCGTGCCGACCCTCGTCGGTCTCATCGTCCTGGCTGGCGGCCTCTATGTCGCCCAAGGCGTGCTCGACCTGCTGCGCGGGCGCATCCTCGTGCGGATCGGCAGTTCGCTCGACGAGGCGCTGAGCCCTCGCGTGTTCCAGACCGTGGTGCGACTGCCGCTCCTCGCCGGCGGACACAACGAAGGCCTGCAACCGCTGCGCGACCTCGATAACGTCCGCTCGTTCCTCTCCGGCATGGGGCCGAGCGCGCTGTTCGACCTGCCATGGCTGCCGCTCTATCTGGCGATCTGCTTTGCCTTCCATCCGATGATCGGCGTCACCGCATTGGTCGGCGCAGTTCTGCTGGTAGGCCTGACGATCCTCACGGAAATCATGACTCGCGAACCTGCGCGCGAGGCCAACGGTCTTGCGGCACGCCGCAGCGGCATTGCCTCGGCCAGCCGGCGCAATGCCGAAGTCGTCGTCGCGATGGGCATGGCCGGGCGTCTGACGCAACGCTGGCGCGAGGCCAACGAGACCTATCTGGCCGGCAACCAGCGCACCAGCGATGTGGCCGGCGGTCTCGGTGCCATCGCCAAGGTCATGCGCATGATCCTGCAATCGGCGGTGCTCGGCGTCGGTGCCTATCTCGTGATCAATCAGGAAGCCACCGCCGGCATCATCATCGCGGGCTCGATCCTCAGCGCCCGCGCGCTGGCGCCGGTCGATCTGGCAATCGCGCACTGGAAGGGTTTTGTCACCGCCCGGCAAAGCTGGCATCGGCTCAACGGGCTGCTATACGCTCTGCCGGATCAGGCAGCGCTGACTCGGCTGCAAGATCCGTCGCAGAAACTGACGATCGAAGGCGTCAGCATCGCACCGCCGGGCGAGCAGAAGATCACGGTCAGCGATATCACGTTTGCACTCGCGGCCGGCAACGGCCTCGGCATCATCGGACCGTCGGGCTCCGGCAAATCATCGCTGCTGCGCGCGCTGGTCGGCGTCTGGAAGCCGGTGCGCGGTCATGTCCGGCTCGACGCCGCGGCGCTCGACCAATGGGCGCCGGACGATCTCGGCCGCCATATCGGCTATTTACCTCAGGATGTCGAACTGTTCGCAGGCTCCATTGCCGACAATATCTGCCGTTTCGAGACCGACGCGAAGGATGACGACATCATCACTGCGGCAAGGCAGGCCGGCGTCCATGACCTCATCGTCGGCATGCGCGAAGGCTATGATACGCAGGTCGGCGATCACGGCGGCGTTCTGTCCGCCGGTCAGGCGCAACGCATCGCGCTGGCGCGCGCACTGTATGGCGATCCGTTCCTGATCGTTCTGGACGAACCGAATTCCAATCTCGATACCGAAGGCGATGAAGCGCTGACCAAGGCCGTGCGTGCGGCCCGTACGCGCGGCGCCATCGTCATCGTGGTTGCACACCGGCCGATCGGCATCGAAGGCGTCGACATGCTGCTGGTGCTGAAGGACGGTCGGATGCAAGCCTTCGGACCGAAGGAGACCGTGCTGGGTCAGGTGCTGCAGCGCCCAGCACCACAGCCGATCAAGATCGTCGCCGACGGCGGAGTAGCCAAGCCATGACTACGCCGCTGACAGGATCGCGCCGCTCGATCCGAATTCACCTCATTATCGGCCTCGTCGTTGTGCTCGTGCTCGCAGGCGGTTTGGGCGGCTGGGCATCGACCGCGCAGATCTCCGGCGCCCTGATCGCGCCCGGCTCGGTGGTCGTCGATTCCAACGTCAAGAAAGTCCAGCACCCGACCGGCGGCGTCGTCGGCGAAGTGCGCGCCCGCGACGGCGACCTGGTAAAGGCCGGCGATGTCGTCGTGCGCCTGGACGATACCGTCACCAAAGCCGGCCTTGCTATCGTCACCAAGAACCTCAACGGATTGTGGGCACGCGCGGCGCGGCTGGAAGCCGAGCAGCGCGGCGTCGATCGTATTACGTTTCCACCGCAGCTTATCGAGCAGATCGCGGATGACGACGTGAAGAACGTCATCGCCAGCGAGACCAAGCTGTTCAACGTGCGCTCGACCGGCCGCGTCGGCCAAAAGCAGCAGCTGCGCGAACGCATTGCGCAGCTCAACGAGGAGATCGCCGGCCTCACCGCGCAGGAAACTGCCAAGACCCGCGAGATAGCGCTCGTGGAAAAGGAATTGGTCGGCGTCCGCGGATTGTTCGATCAACAGCTGGTGCAGATCTCGCGCCTGACCGTGCTGGAACGCGACGCCGCGCGCCTCGCCGGCGAACGCGCACAGTTCATCGCCGCCCGCGCCCAGGCCAAGGGCAAAATCACCGAGATCGAGCTGCAGATTTTCCAGATCGACAAGGACCTGGTCAGCGAAGTCTCCAAGGATCTGCGCGAGACCAATGACAAGATCGGCGAATTCGTCGAACGCAAGGTCACTGCGGAGGACCAGCTGCGGCGCATCGACATCCGCGCACCGCAGGACGGCATGGTGCTGCAATCCACCGTGCACACGATCGGCGGCGTCATCACCGCGGGCGACGCCATTATGCTGATCGTGCCGCAGACCGACAATCTGTCAGTGGAAGCCCGGGTCAATCCACAGGACATCGACAAGCTGCAGATCGGCCAGAAGACGTTGCTGCGACTCTCTGCCTTCAACCAGCGCACCACGCCTGAGCTCAACGGCGCCGTCAGCCGCGTCTCGCCGGATACGACGACGGATCAGCGCACCGGGCAAAGCTATTACACGATCCGGATTTCGATGCCGGCGTCGGAAGTCGCCAAGCTCGGCGATGTGCGCCTGATCCCCGGCATGCCCGTCGAAGCCTTCGTGCAGACCGGCGACCGCACCATGCTGTCCTATCTCGCCAAGCCGCTGAGCGATCAGTTGATGCGCGCCTTCCGCGAGAAATGACCCGACACCCATGAAGCGCATGCGGCGAGTGAGACGGCTGGCGCAGCGGTTCGGTTGGGCACGTGCGTTCTGTCTTGTCTTGCTGCTGGGCCTCGCGCTGCTGCGCATCGCTGACCCACCCGCCATCGAGGAGTTACGGCTGCGAGTCTTCGATACCTATCAGGTGATCCAGCCGCGGGTGAAGACGGCGAAGCCCGTTACCATCGTGGATATCGACGAGAAGAGCCTCGCAAAATATGGCCAGTGGCCGTGGCCGCGCACGCGAATCGCCGAGCTTGTCACCAGGTTGAACCAGCTCGGCGCCGTCGTGACCGGCTTCGACATCGTATTCCCCGAACCGGACCGGCTGAATCCTGCGCTGGCGGCGGAGAGTTTTACAGGGCTCGATGACGAGACGCGCATCCGGCTGAAAGCATTACCCAGCAACGATCAGGTGCTGGCCGACGCCATCCGGCGCGGGCGCGTGGTGCTTGGCGAGTCCGGCCTGCCCTATATCGTTTCGGAACTTGACAAGTCTCTGCCCCTGACGGGATTGGCCATGCTCGGCGGCGATCCGCAGCCGTTCATGCTGGCGTTTCCCGGACTGATCCGGAATATCGACCTGCTGGAAAAGGCCGCCATGGGACGCGGCCTGTTCACGATCAGTCAGGAGCGCGACGGTCTCGTGCGCCGCGTGCCCGTGATGATGCAGGCGCAAGGCATAGTCATGCCGTCGCTGAGCTTCGAGATGCTGCGCGCCATCACCGGCACCGACACGATCCTGATCAAATCCGACCGCGCCGGCATCAAGAGCATTGCGGTCAAGGGCCTGGAGATTCCCACCGACAGCGAAGGACGGATCTGGGTGCATTTCGCCAAGCGCGATCCGAGCATCTATGTCTCGGCATCCGACGTGCTCGATGGCACGGTGCAGCCCGGCATGATCGCACGGCATCTGGTGCTGATCGGCACCTCGGCGGTCGGCTTGCTCGACACCAAAACGACACCGCTCGACGCAGTGATTCCCGGCGTCGAGGTTCATGCGCAGGTGCTGGAGAGTGCGCTCACGAAGACCGTGCTGTCGCAACCCGCCTATACGCGTGGCGCCGAACTGTGCATTGCGATCATTCTCGGCATTATCGTGATCTGGCTCGCCCCGATGTTCGGCCCCGTCACCCTTATCATCATGGGCGCCGTGTTTGCGGCGCTGCTCGCCGGTACATCCTGGTATTTCTACACGCAGCACCGCCTGCTGATCGACTTCACCTATCCCTTGCTCTCGACCACACTGATCTATCTCACGCTGATCTTCAGCAATTTCGTGCGCGAGCAGGCGCAGCGCCGCCGCATCCGCTCGGCCTTCAGCCAGTATTTGTCGCCGGCGCTGGTGGCTCAGCTCGCCCAGTCGCCGGAGAAACTGGTGCTCGGCGGCGAGGAGCGAGAGATGACCATCATGTTCTCCGACGTGCGCGGCTTCACGACCATTTCCGAATCCTACAAGCACGATCCGCATGGCCTGACCACGCTGATGAACCGCTTTCTCACGCCGTTGACCAATGCAATCCTCGATCGCAAGGGCACCATCGACAAATATATGGGCGACGCTGTCATGGCGTTCTGGAACGCGCCGCTCGATGACGACCAGCACCAGATCAATGCCTGCCACGCCGCGCTCGACATGCTGGATCGCATCGATGCCCTGAACAAGCTGCGCGAAGACGAGGCCACGCAAGGCGGCCACGTCTATATCCCGATCAACGTCGGCATAGGCCTCAATACTGGCATCTGCGTCGTCGGCAATATGGGATCGGACTTGCGCTTCGACTATTCGGTGCTCGGCGACAGCGTCAATCTGGCTTCGCGCCTCGAAGGCCAGTCCAAGGAATACGGCTTCCCAATCATCGTCGGCTCGAAGACCGCGCTCGCCGTCAAGGACAAGTTCGCCATTCTCGAACTCGACTTCATCATGGTGAAGGGTAAGAAAGAACCGGAAGTGATCTACGCCATCGCCGGACGTGAGGACGTGACGCATTCCGAACGCTTCCAGACGCTGCGCAACCTGACCATCGAAATGCTGGCTTGCTATCGTAGTCGCGACTGGGACGGCGCATTGTACGCCGTCGAGCGCGGCCGCAATTCCGATGTCGCGAATGCGCTCGAGAAGCTCTACGATCTCTATGAGAAGCGCATCCGCACCTATCAGGAGAATCCGCCACCAGCGGACTGGAACGGCTCGTTTGCATTGCTGACCAAGTAATCCCCGCGTAGGGGCGCAATAGCAAAGCATATTGCGTCACCGGGCGGTGGCTACGCTGCGCTAAGCCGCTCTACAATCGACGGATCAGATCTCCCGGAGCGCCCGCATACTGGGCACGCTGACTTCGGCGAGTTTCAGATTGTCCTCGTTCTGGTCGATCGCCACATATTGCCCGTCCCAGTAGGTCAGCGCGGTGTGCGGGACGGAGGTGATGACATCACGGACGCGGCCGATGACGATGGCGTGGGAGTGGCGTTCGATGACTTCCTCGACGTCGCAATCGATCGCCGCAAGGCTGCCCGCCAGCAGCGGCACGCCGGTTGCCCGGGTCACCCACTGCGCTCCGGCGAAACGCTCTGCGCCCTTCAATCCACCCTTGCCCGAGAACCGCTCAGCCACGTCGAGCTGATCAGCCGACAGAATGTTGACGCCGAAGGCGCCGTAGCGTTGTAGCAGCGGCCAGGACGACGACTCCCGGTTGACGCTGACGATCAGCGTCGGTGGATCGACCGACAGCGACGAGACCGATGTCACTGTCATGCCGGTGATGTCCTTGCCGCGCCCGACGGTGATCACGCTGACACCGCCGGCCAGCACTCGCATGGCGCCACGGAATTCCTGCGAAGAGACCTCGCGACCAGAGGAAACCTCGCGATCGACAACGATGTTACGAACGACGGAATTCATGGCAGCCTCGCAGGTCACAATAGTCTCACAAGCCAGTGGCGTCGGCTCCCGGGCCGAGCAGATTGCGCAGGATCGAACCTTCCAGCGCCGCAAGATCTGCCGAGCCGCGCTGGCGCGGCCGGGCGATATCGACATTGATATCGTGTGCGATACGGCCATCTTCAATCACCAGCACGCGATCTGCCAGCGCCACGGCCTCGGACACGTCATGCGTTACCAGAATCGAGGTGAAGGTCTGGTCGTGCCACACGCGGCCGAGCAGCTGTTGCATCGAAATACGTGTCAGCGCGTCGAGCGCACCGAGCGGCTCGTCAAGCGCCAGCACGCGCGGATGGCTGACCAGTGCCCGCGCCAGCGCCACACGCTGCTTCTGGCCGCCAGATAACACGGACGGCCATTGATCGCGCTTCTCGGCGAGGCCGACTTCCGTCAATGCGCTTTCAGCGCGCGCCTTGGCATCGGCCGATGTCCGGTCGGTCCCCAGGCCAACTTCCACATTCGAGAGCACGCTGGCCCATGGCAACAGGCGCGGTTCCTGGAACATCACACGGATGTCCTCCGCGCGGGTTTCCTCGCCAAAGCTGATCGTGCCAGCAGTCGGCGCGTCGAGGCCTGCGATCAAGCGGAGCAGCGTGCTCTTGCCGCAGCCGCTCTGGCCGACAATGGCCACGAACTGACCGGCAGGAATATGCAGATCGACGCCGCGCAGCACTTCATTGCTGCCGAAGGATTTGCGGAGGCCGCGGATGGTCAGCGACAGACCGCGGGACTTCTGCTCGGACGGACGCCGCGCCTGCGTGGCGAGGGCCTGTTCGAAATCGGCGGGCGCATCGATGACCTGAGCATCGGCATGGCTGAGGCGAAGAGACTGTTGCACGGTCATTTCAAATTCTCGCTTCCGAATTTCGCTCAATGTTTCTGAAAGGCCGGATGCCAGGACAATGTCAGCCGTTCCAGCGCGCGCGAGGCGCTGTCTGCCACCTTGCCCAGCAGCGCGTAAATCAGGATGCTGAGGACGACGACGTCGATCTGCATGAACTCACGCGCCTGCATCGCCATGTAGCCAAGGCCCGACGAGGCCGCGATGGTTTCGGCCACGATCAACGTCAGCCACATGATGCCGAGCGCAAAGCGCACGCCGACGAAGATCGACGGCAGAGCGCCCGGGAAGATCACGCGGCGGAACAGCTCGCTGTTGCTCATGCCGTAGATGCGACCCATCTCGATCAACTGCGGATCGACAGTGCGAATGCCGTGCAGCGTGTTCAGATAGATCGGAAAGAAGACGCCGAGCGCGACCAGGAACAGCTTGGCCGATTCATCGATGCCGAACCACAGGATGACGAGCGGGATCAGCGCCAGATGCGGCACGTTGCGCACCATCTGCAGCGTGGTGTCGGTGAGCTTGCTGCTGAGCTGCGACAGACCGTTGGCGAGACCGAAGGCAAAGCCGATGCTGCCACCGATCAGGAATCCGACGGAGGCACGCCAGAACGACACCCAGATATTCTGGGCGAGTTCACCCGAGACCAGCAACTTCCACCCAGCCAGGGCAACATCGGTCGGCGCCGGCATCACCCGCGCCGGCACGTAGCCGGTGACGCACGCAGCCTGCCAGACGAGCAGGATGACCAGTGGCACGATCCACTGGGTCAGGCCATCGATGCGCGGCAGGCGAAAGCTGCGAACGCGGGGAAGGATTTCAACAATGCTCATGATGGGTGCCTGTCGGAATTACGAGGCGCCCTGCGCGCGATGCTCATTGGCAACGATTTCACCGACCGGGCCGGTGCGCGTGCGTAGCGATGTGACATTGTCGTGTTGCTGCAGCGACAGCAGCGGGAAGACGAGCTCGGCGAAGCGATAGGCTTCCTCAAGATGCGGATAGCCGGACATGATGAATGTATCGACGCCGACGTCCTGATATTCCTTGATGCGCGCCGCCACCGTCTGCGCATCGCCGACCAGCGCCGTACCGGCGCCACCACGCACGAGGCCAACACCGGCCCAAAGATTTGGGCTGATCTCGAGCTTGTCGCGGCGGCCGCCATGCAGCTGCATCATGCGCTGCTGGCCGACCGAATCCTGCCGGGCCAATGTCTTCTGCGCATTGGCAATGACGTCGTCGGTGACATATTGAATGAGTTCGTCGGCAGCCTTCCATGCGGCTTCGTTGGTCTCGCGCACGACCACATGAAGACGGATGCCGAAAGACAGCTTGCGACCGCGCTTCTCTGCAGCAGCCTTGACGCGCGCAACCTTCCCGGCGACCAGCGCCGGCGGTTCGCCCCAGGTGAGATATTTGTCGACGGTCTCCACCGCGACATCGATGCCCGCATCCGACGAGCCGCCGAAATACAGCGGCGGGCGCGGCGACTGCACCGGCGGGAAGATCAGACGACCATCCTCGATCTGGATATGCTTGCCCTGCACATTGACGGTCTTGCCGGCCAGCAGGTCGTTATAGACGTTGAGGAATTCGCGGGTAACGGCATAGCGCTCGTCATGGGCTAAGAAAATGCCATCGCCCTTGTTCTCGACGGGATCGCCGCCAGTCACGACATTGATCAGGAGACGACCGTTGGTGACACGGTCCAGCGTTGCGGTCATGCGCGCGGCGACGCTCGGCGATTGCAGGCCCGGCCGGACGGCCACGAGATAGCGAAGCTGTTCGGTCCAGGGGGCCACAGCGGATGCAACCACCCATGAATCCTCGCAGCTGCGTCCCGTAGGCAGCAGCACGCCGAAATAGCCCAGCTGATCGGCGGCCTGCGCGATCTGGCGGAGATATTTGAAGTCGATGTCGCGCGCACCATGGGTCGATGCCAAGTAGCGTCCATCGCCGTGGGTCGGCAGGAACCAGAGAACATTGGCTTTGGATGGATTGCTCATCGGTGACGTCTCTCTCGCATCGGGCGACCATTGCGGCACCGCGAGAGGATGGTGTCATGACATAAGTCTGTCGAGTAGCCTGGGAAAATAGCGACGCGCGCACTGTGACTTACGTCAATGACGAGGCGTTCCTTTCAAATTTCCGGGCATATGCAGCGCATTTTTCTCCACCAATCCTGCATCCCGCGGCGATCACAACCGCGTGGATCGGAATGCAAGAGCCCGACCGGCGATCAGCGCGTCTGAGTGGAGAATTTCATGCTGAGATCGCGGCGTGTGACACTCAGATTGGTTTGCTCAAAGGCTCATCGTGAGAATGATCGTACAGGCCGTCATTGAGCAATCTGGCGCTTTCGCCGCCGGCATTGACGCTTTGTTAATGACGTCAGCACCGCTATCGCTCCAAATCGTGCGGCATTTACACAACTACCCGCGTTTTGCGAACCGATTTAACCAAATCGACAAAGCGTTTTGCGAGGCTCGGCCACCATGCAGAACGCATCCGCCCCAGGCTCGTCGGCCTCTCCAATGGACAGCGACCGCCCGACCGCAACCTCTTCCACCGAGGCTGCTACCGGATTCGTGGATAGCGATGCCGCACGCGAATTGGAGATGCTGCGCGAGATCGTACGCATGCTGCCGGCCTCCGTCACTGTGCAAGACGATCAGGGCGACTTTCTGCTGGTGAATGACGCCGCGGCAATCCAGTTCAATGCATCGGCAGACCAATTCAACAGACCCGATCCGCAATCGGATTTTCTGGTGCAGGCACTGACGCATCGACGCACGACTGCACTCGACCTGCTGCAGTCCGGCCGCTCCGCGGTGTTCGAGGAACGCGTCAATTCCGAACGCGACCGGCGCGTGTTCCTGACCACGCATCGCCCGGTGCGTATCGGTGACCGCAGCGTGATACTGTCCAGCGCCACCGATGTGAGCCGGCAGAAGGAGATGGAAGAAGAGCTGTTTCGCCGCGCCTATTACGACGAGCTGACCGATCTGCCGACGCGGCGCGTGATCGAGAAACATGTCGGCGACATCATTGGCCATTCCGGCGAGACATCACATTTCGCGCTGGCCTTTCTCGACATCGACAATTTCAAGCACATCAACGACTATTACGGTCACAGCGTCGGTGATGCGCTGCTGGTGCAGTTCGCCAAGCGACTGGCGCTCGACCTGCGCGGCACCGACATGCTGTCGCGGATTTCCGGTGACGAATTCCTGCTGCTGCTGAACCCGATCCAGAGCCAGCAGGAGGTCGCCGAATATCTGGAACTGCTGGTGCAGCGGCTGCGTGCGCCGTTCTTCATCGACGGCTCCGAAGTATTCGCTTCAGCCTCGATCGGCGTCAGCCTCTATCCCGAACACGGCCGTAACTACGACGCGCTGCATCAGAACGCCGATATCGCGATGTATCGCGTGAAGAATGAGACCAAGGGCGCTGCGGTGTTCTTCGACTCCAGCATGGAGAGCGAGGCGCTGACCCGCATGGCCACCGAACAGTCGTTGCGGCTGGCGATTCTCGACAAGCGGTTCTGCTGCGCGTTCCAGCCGAAGGTCGATATCCGCAGCCTGGAGATCAAGGGTATCGAGGCCCTGGTGCGGCTGCGTAACGACGATGGCGTGATCCAGGCACCCAGCACCTTCATCAATCTGGCAGTCGAACTCGGCCTGATTGACGAGCTCACCCATCTGGTGCTCGCCGAGATCATGAAGTCGATCGACCTGATCGACGAGACCTTCGGCGCCACCGCCAGTATCAGCATCAACGTCGCCGCCAAACAGGCTGGCAACCCGGAATTCATGCGCGCCTTTGCCAGGGCCATCGAGGAGACCGGCTGCCCGACGCGCTTCATGGTCGAAGTGACCGAAGACGCATTCGTCGCCAAGACGCATTTCCAGGACGACATCCTGCCGATGTTCCGCGCGCTCGGCGTCGGCATCTCCATCGACGATTTCGGCGTCGGCTATTCGTCGCTGTCGGCGCTGGCGGATATCACCGCCGACGAGATCAAGATCGACCGCTCTTTCATTACGGACATCCACAAGCGCCCGCGCAGCCAGGGCATCCTCCGCGCCATCGAGTCGCTCAGCGAGGCGCTGGGCATGACCGTGATCGCCGAAGGCGTCGAGACCTTCGAGGAACTGGCCTATCTTCAGGCCGCGACCAAGATCCGCTATGCGCAGGGCTATTATTTCTCCAAGCCGATTTTTCTGGAAGAACTGCAGCCACAGGCACGCACCAGTAGCGACCTGCGCGGCGCATCATCGGCTCGTCCGGCAGCAGATGCCCGCCCCGCCTATTCCCGCTCCGGCGGCCGGGGTTATTGAGGCACCGCCCTCTCCCCGTCATTGTCATCCCGTAACCACATCCCATCTGTTAAGGGACTGAAAACCACGCGCTACGCATCACCAGAGAGCCCCCATGCCCGTCGTCCCGCTGTTTCTGAATATCCTCTGGATCGTGTTCGGCGGATTGGGAATGGCGGTCGGCTGGCTGATCGCAGCGGTTGTCATGGCCATCACCATCATCGGCCTGCCCTGGGCCCGGGCCGCGTTCAATATCGCCGCCTATACGCTGCTGCCGTTCGGCCAGCGCGCCGTTGACCGCGAGGCCGTCACCGGCCGCGGCGACATCGGCACGGGTGTGTTCGGCCTGATCGGCAATGTGATCTGGCTGGTGCTGGCCGGCTGGTGGCTGGCGATCGGCCATCTCCTGGCGGCGCTGGCCCTGGCGATCACCATCGTCGGCATTCCCTTTGCCTGGGCACATCTGAAGCTCGCCGGCATCGCGCTATGGCCGATCGGCAAGGTCATCGTACCGGCCTAACGCGCATTGCGTTGAACAAATTCAAATTTTCTCGTTGAGAGTGCACCGCGCATACGTGTGATTAACTATTTCGCTCAATGGTGAAACGAGGTGGGCCTCGGGCGCCGGAGTGATTATGCGTAAACTTCCTTTTTTGATCGTTGCAGGTTCTTTCACGGCGGTTGTCGCCGCCGGCGCTGGCGCCTGGCATTTCTTCGGTCCCGCCGGCGCTCAGACCAGCGCCAAAGCCGATAAAGGCGAGCTGACCACCGCCTCGATCGACACGCGCGCGCCGAAATCGAATTCGACCGCACCCACCGAACCGCCGCCGCGCGTGCAGGCTGTCGCAGCTGCACCGGCTGCCGCGCCGATACCCGCCGCTCCGGCCGTGGAGAAGCGCCCGGCCATCGCCAAACCCGTCTGCAACAATCCGAACGCGCTCGGCGTGTCACGCACCGTACAGATCGACACCACCGGCGGCCCCGGCCTCGGCATGTCGCAATATCGCGACTATGACTTCCTGCAGCCCGGCGAAGTCGTGCTGACCTTCGACGATGGCCCCTGGCCGGTGACCACGCCTGCCGTGCTGGCTGCGCTCAGCGCGCAATGCGTGCAGGCCGTGTTCTTCCCGATCGGCAAACATGCCACCTGGCATCCCGCGGTGCTGAAGCAGGTGATCGCGGCCGGCCATTCGGTTGGCACCCATACCTGGTCGCACCAGAACCTGGCGAGCAAGACCCCGCAGGAAGCCAAGGACGAGATTGAGCGCGGCATCAGCGCCATCACCCTGATGGCCGGACAGCCGCTGTCGCCGTTCTTCCGCTTCCCGCAATTGCGCCAGAATGCGGAGCTGAAAGCCTATCTCGCCGAGCGCAACATCGCCGCCTTCTCCATCGACATCGATTCCGAGGACTTCCGCATCCACAATGCCGGCAAGCTGGTCGCCTCGGTGATGGAAAAGCTGAAGAAGAAGGGCAAGGGCATCATCCTGATGCATGACCTGCACAAGTGGTCCGCCGCCGCGGTGCCGGACCTGCTCGCCCAGCTCAAGGCCGGCGGTTACAAGGTCGTGCATATCCGCGCCAAAGATACGCTGCCGACGATCGCAAGCTATGACGCCGCGATCGCTGCCGAGCTGCAGCCGGTGAAAACCAGCAACGCTCGCCCGATTTCCAACGTGATCCAGACGGTCGACTAGCGGCTAATCTAACTGGCTTAAGCCAAATTCAGGCCGGGGCGGCACCGCTGCCCCGGCCTTTTTGTGTTTCATGGCAAGGCGCGCGGCGAAACAAAACGATCCCCCGACGAAACCATTATCCACCTCGACGCAGACCGCCTGAAACCGGGCATGGTTATCCATCTGTCCAACGACGCGGCACACAGCGCCGCCCAACAGGGACAGTCAGATGCGCATTATCGGTTTCATCGTCGCCTTCTCGTTCGCCTTTGCCGGCCCGTCATTCTCCGGCACCGCGATGAACGACCTGCCGGGTATCGGCACCTTTTCCTACAACGGCGCGCAGATCGCCCCCGATACGGCGATCGCGAAATTCGCCTATCTGACGCTCACGCGTCGCGCCTGATCGCCCCCCTCCTCTCCGATATCCCCAGACACAGAAAGCCATCACCATGACCTCATTCAGCGCAAATCTGATAGGACACACCCTCAAGGCCGCCACTGTCGGCGCAATCCTGATGCTGTCGGCGACGGCGAGCCAGGCCCAGTCGGCGAGCCCTTTTGCCGGCTTTGACGGATCGTGGAGCGGCAGCGGCACCGTGTCGCTGTCGGATGGCTCCTCCGAACAAATTCGCTGCCGCGCCACCTACAACGTCGTCGGCGGTACCGCGCTGAAACAGTCCCTCCGCTGCGCCAGCGACAGCTACAAGTTCGAACTCAGCAGCGACGTAAAGAGCCAGGGTAATCAGGTGACCGGCACCTGGGGCGAAGCCAGCCGCAATATCTTCGGCAATCTGCAGGGCAGCGCCGGCGGTGGCCAGATCGATGTTTTCGTCGAGGCCGCCGGCTTCGCCGCCAACCTGACGCTGACGACCAAGGGCAACAAGCAACTGGTCTCGATCAGCTCCAAAGGCCAGATCCGCGACGTCTCGATCAACATGATCCGGAGCTGACGCATAACCTATGCGGCTTGATGCCGTCGACCCACAGCATCAAGTCCACCGCCTGACACGAGTGTTTTGATGCCCGGTTGCCGCCTGCGCCTGATCACGCGAAGCAGTGGGTTTTCAATTGTGAGATGCACGATGATGCCCGCGCCGCCAGCTATGGCGACATAACCCAGCATCATCATCGTCGATCCATCGGGCGTCGGCAGCTGAAGCCATCGCTCATTACCTGTTTTCATGACGTCGAAAACGATCGGATGGGTGAGATAGATGGCGTAGGACGCATTGCCGATCAGAATCAGCGGCTGCCAGGTTATGGCGCCGCCGGCATATTCGACAAACAGTGCACTGGCCACGATCACGACCGGCGCGGCTGCGGCGAGCGCCATGTAAACCGACGGCGTGACGTTGTTTGCCCATAGCGGTCCCACGAATTGCGACCCATAGCAGAGTGTGACGAGTGCGGCGCCGATCCAGACAATGGAGCGTTGTGGTGCAGCGGGAGCAAAAACCTGCACCACATAGAAGATCGCGATCCCGGCGATGAAGAATTTCGTATAGTCGAAGGATAGATAGTGGCAGACAGCCGCCGTGCAGGCGGCGGCCGCGGCATAATTCAACGCCACCAGGCATCCGACAACGATCAGCGGCGCCAGACGGCGGCTGATCGCAAGAGCTGCCGCGAAGATCAGATAAAAATACACCTCGTAATTCAGCGACCACCCGACATTCAGGATCGGATATTTGTCACCGATCGGCGCGAACATCAGGCTGCGGCCGACATAGGCCCAGAGCGGCTCGGACGAACGGCCATCCAACGGCTTTCCCCATGTCTCTGCCTCAAGCAGCGCAGATCCGAACATCACGACAAGAAGCACGGCTGTGCACAGCCAATAGAGCGGTGCGATCCGCTCCAGGCGCTTGGCGAGAAAATCGTCATCACCCTTCCGGGTGATGAAACACATGATGAAGCCGGAGATGACGAAGAAGGTGGAGACCCCGAAGAATTCGGTGTGCCAATCGCCCGCGAACTTGTAGCCGGTGTGGAAGAACACCACGCCAAGGGCAGCTATGCCGCGCAACACCTGCAGATTTGACAGCATGGGCCTCCCTCAACCGCCCGTCGCGGTCGGGGGCAAACCTCTGGCAGAGACGAGAGTTCCGCCGATCCGGAACTCTTGCGGGACAAAGAAGGCGGCGAGGTGACGCCAGCGGTCAGAAGCCGTAAAGCCGTGCGGGATTGTCGACGAGGATTGTCTTGCGAAGTGCCGCGTCGGGCGCGCACACCGCGAGCTGGTTCAGCAGGCGGCCGTCGTCAATCTGAAAGAGCGGCGTGACCTCGGTCGGCTTCCTGCCAGCCGGCGTCACCGAATCCGGATGCGGCCAGTCGGTGCCCCAGATGATCCGCTCCGGATTGGCGGCGATCAGCGCCTTCGCCAGCGGTGCGACGTCCGGGTAATCTGGCCCTTGTGTCGAAGCGCGATAGGCGCCGGAAATCTTCACATAGGCCTTGCCGGCTTTGACGAGGTCGAGCAGGTCCGCAAAGCCCGGCTGATCCAGCCCGAGCTTGGCTTCCGCGCCGCCGAAATGATCGAATACCAGCGGCATCGGCGCGCTAGCAACAACCTCCTTGATCGCAGATACCAATGGCAGATTGGTGAACATCTGGATGTGCCAGCCGCGCGTCTTCATGCGCTCGATCGCAGCCAGCAGACGCTGCTTGCCGATGGCGGGGTCGCTCACGCCGCTGGTCGCAAGATTGATCCGCATGCCGCGAATGCCCGCGGCCGTCATGGCGTCGAGCTCGCTCTCCAGTGTCTTGTCATCGATGACAGCAACGCCGCGCGCATCGTTGCCCCGCGCCTTCATGCCGAACAGGGTCGCCGAATTATCAGTGCCGTAGATGCTGGGCGTGACGATCACGACACGCTTGACGCCGAGTGCCTTGTGCAGCGCCGCCATTTCCTCCGGCGACGCCAGTTCCGGCGTGTAGACGCGGCCTGCAAAAAACGGAAATTTTTCGGGATCGCCATGAATATGGGTGTGACAGTCGCAGGCATCTGCAGGCACCTGGAAATTCACCGGCGTCGCCGGCTGCGCGGCCTTCCCAACCGCAAATCTATTGCTGAGCACGACAGCCCCCGCGATTGAAGAGAGCAGAACACCGCGTCTTGTGAACATTGGTTCCTCCCTGATGTCGTGACGCCATTTTGGGCCGGCGTTCACTTGATTGAGGCCAACGTGATCGTTTCGCGATCCATGTCAAGTGTGCTTCCACATGCTGCAAAGCAAAGAGGACGGGGATCGCCTTCCTGCTGCACAGCCCCATGTCGAATTGGCTGTGCAGCAGCTCGCTTGCAGTCATGTCACGGTTTACGGACAGTCACGCGCAGGAACGTCGCCTTCACCGATGTCTGCGAAGGATCGGAGCTTCTGTTCTGACTCTCGAACAGCTTGACAAGCTCTCCCTTCAAAGTGTCGGCGCGACCGTCTTTTTCAGCCGCATCGAAGGCATTCATGCTCGGGCCGTAATAGGCCCTGAACTGGTCGACGAACTTTGCCGGCGTTCCGGCAAAGTTGAATTCGTAGGAGTCACGAGCGAATGAGATATTTGGCTTCGGAATGCCGGCCGATGTGAAGCGCTCGACAACATTGTCCTCGACACCCCAGGTCATGGGACTTACGAACCCTTCTGGCGGAGGAGGCGAATAGGACGAGCTGATTTTAAGGATCTGCGCCACCAGAGTGGGATCGTTCGGGATCCAGTTTCCCATCACAATCCGGCCGCCCGGCCGCGTGACACGAACCATTTCCCTGGCAACATCCGATGGCCTGGGCGCGAACATCGCGCCAAAGATGCTGACAACGAGATCGAAACTGTCGTCCTTGATATCTTTCAGATTCGACGCATCGCCTTCCTGAAAACGACACGTAAGCCCTTCCGCCATCGCGCGCCTGTTGCCGGCGTCCACCAGATTGCGCGCGATATCGACGCCTGTGACGTTTGCCCCGGCTTTTGCTGCCGGAATTGCCGTCGTTCCGTCTCCGCATCCAAGATCGAGCACGTCACTTCCGCGCGTGATCCCGATCGACGCAACGAGCGCCTCGCCGCTGGCGCGCATCGTCTCCGCGATACGGGTGAAATCGCCTTTCTCCCAAAGAGCCTGGTTCGCATTCATGGGACGTCCTCCGATGTTCAACGCGGGAACGGCCGGCGCCTGGGTCGGTTCGCAGAACGCCGCCTGGGTAGCCGCAGTTATGTCACTCGGCTAGCGTTCCAGGTTCAGCATTCGCGATCGGACGATACCCCGCTGCCAAACACAGCGTGATTGAGCAAATGGGCGAGGTTCCGGGACAATCACGGGCGCAACCTCGTCCCCTCGCCCGCGCGAAATACCCGCCACACCCGCGGCGCGAGCGCTTCTGCGCATCCCGCCCCGATCCGAACGTGCGACCGTCGCCCGAAAGAGGGCACGCGCACTCCAACCGAGCCATTTTCGCCGAATCCGGCCCCGGCCAGCCGTTGCCGCCGCCCGGCCAATCGGCTAAATGGACGCTCAAGCACCCGTAGCTCAGCTGGATAGAGCGTTGCCCTCCGAAGGCAAAGGTCACACGTTCGAATCGTGTCGGGTGCGCCAGATCTTGCCGCGCCGCGCTAGGCGGCCTTTGCGGGGGCAAGCCCAACGGATTGCGCCTCAGAGCTTTGCCTCCGTTAAGCCGTTCGACCATCAGCACGCAGCGTCTCGTCGATGACATAATCGACCATCGCGTCCTGCAGATGATATTTGCGAACATGCTCGCGCAGATCCAGTGCCATCTGGCGCAGATGCGGCTTGTCGCTCAGTCCGCGCTCGATCACGGCCGACAGACTGCCCGGGGTTACGTCGTACAACAGAACATGCTCGTGTTCTCGAACGGGCGCGTGACGCTCGACCGTCGGATAGTTGAGAACCGGCACCGTCAGGCATTGCGCCGCCTCGGCGGTTCGATAGCACTCCCAGCTATAGCCCGACGGCGACCAGGCCAGCCATGCGCTGGAAAGCCGCCGCAGGAACTCGTCATGCGGTAGCCTCTCATGCGGAATATCGACCTTGAGACCCTTGCTTCTCAACGCCTCGAGTTCTGAAAGACCGACACGGCGCACCCACGAATTTTCCGCAACCTCGCCAACGAAAAACACGTCAGATGTCTTTTCCGGAGGTTCGCTATCGGTATCGACCCTTGTTGCAGGAAGCGAAATGGGGCGGATCTTCGCCAGACGTTCGTTCCAGCGCCGATTGCGCCGTATGCGCCGCGTCGGAAGTGCCGGATGGGCCGAGTGGCAGAGAATGTGCCACCGATCGACGGGAAGCTCGCGTTTAAAAGCCGCGGTAGCCTTGTCGAGCAGAAAAAAGTTATGCGAGCCGACGATGAAGGCGTCGTTCATATCCAGAACGGCGATCGGCACGGGAGGCTTCACGAATCGTAGCCAGGAGACGCCGAACACTCTTGTCATCGCGGAGAGCGGGCGAAGCGGCTGCCGGAAGAAAGCGCGTAGCCAGTAGCGCGGATGCCACGCCGGGCGTAGTGGCATATAGACGATGATCAGGTTGTATTTCCCGCGTCGCGCCTCACGCATCGCTTTGATGAATCGCCAGGGCGTGCAGTCGGCAAAGCCTTTCGCCGCTCGCCCGCGAGGGATCGGACGTTCCCCCGTCCAAAGCACATCCGTCTCTTCGGGATAGATATCCTTGCAGTAGTGCCAGGAGCCCAATTCGAGGATTCTCGGTCTGGTCCTATTTGGGCTTTCTGCCGTCGCACTCACCGATGGAATTCCTTAACAGACGAGGCCAGATCACGGGAGTTGCAATAGAACGGGTATCACCATCACGGATTGATGCGCGACACGACATGAATGCAACAAAAAAGCGCGTCTGACGAGGGCGAAGAAGGCTGCAACATGCCCGTCTGCAAGCGTTTTTGGCGAGCTGGCCTCAAGGCGCCTTTTAGCCTCTCCCAAAGCCGCCTGCGATCCGACACCCTTCATCCGCTTGCTGCACCGGCTGCAGTATCTACAACACTCGGCGGGGACCGCTGCTCAACCTGTTGAAGGTCGGCGGGCATTCCAATTTTCGCTTTCCGCACCGCGACCGCTGACGCGGCAGGATCAGTCGATGAGCGACCCCCGCGCCACCACCCATATTCCATGTCTTCAACTGGGTGCACCACGCGCTGCAGCCACATCCTCTACAGGACATGATGAAGCATGACATCCTGAGCGCGCGGCGGACTGGATCCATACCTGGTTGGTCATGAAGCTGATCGCATATCAGGGTGGACAAGGCCGAGCGTCGGCACGTCAGATAACCGAACTGTCGGAGCTGAAGGACAGGCGCCAACAAGACAATCAATGTCGAGCGAATGCCAAAGGCAGAGCCCATGCCGCAATGCGGCGGGAGCACCATGCCGGTCCTCTTTCAAATCGATCCACTCCAACGACCTTGGTGACAGAAGGTCGTCAACAAGGGACTCGTTTTGAATGGATCGAATTTGACAATTCGCAACGTGACTCAGTCGGCAGTGCCTTGTGGCTCGGGCGGCTCCTGATCAGGCGCATCACCAAGCGCCTTTCCCCGGGCGAGACTCCGTTCTTCCTGCACCCTGATATTATGCATCAGAGCTGTGAGGCGACGGCCGGTGATGGGCTGACCATCACCCTGGGTAACGCCCTGCGCAGCAAGGCCCGCAGCAATCTCGGTCCACGTCGCGCCGTCTTCACGGTGCATCCGTTCCAGTTCCCGAAGGTTCTTTCGAATAATTTCAGTCGCGCCAGATTTGATCTTGCCGATCGGCGAATCCTGCCGTTCGGCTTTCAACAATTTCACGTAATCGCGAAGGCTTTTGAGATCGATATCCATGGCCACGGCAATAGTGTCGGTTTCTTAAAACGCCACTTCATCAACCGATGAATAGCCCCTATCGATCTATTATCAAGATTTACGGCATTTAACTCAATGCGCGGATTTACCGATTTGATCTGATAGACTTTGGAGTGAGGCAGCTCGACTCATCTATATTTTTACGAATCAATTTCAATATTCTTTGGGTCGACTTTAATTTGATTGTCGCGCATCTCATTGATCGTGCGTGCGCCATTCTCCATTATTCGATCAAATCGCCACCCCGTGACGATCGTGAGATGGGCGGCTAGCATCTCGCGACCACACGAAGACCACACCGATAACTACACAACTCCTATGCGCTCTTGTGCATGACATATCGGTGCGGACGGCACCCCATCATCGTTCGAACAATCTGCATCGTCGTGCGATGAAGATGGACCGTCGGTTGATCGTTTGCGCACACATCTATCTCGACGGCTTCGCGCAAGCTTCGCTTGTTACGCCGCTCTTACGATTTGATTGCCACTGCAGACAGTCATGACCAATGCAAAGATCAGCATGACGATGTCCAAGAAACCGTCGGATTCACAGTCGACCGCTGTGGAAAACGGCAGCCTGTTTCGTGAGCAATCACCGAATTTACACTCCACGCCAAAACCTCATATCGCTGCTGCCGCTGCGATCGACGAGCTTCTCGCCAGCGAAGCGCGGGCGAATATGCAACGCGCTCGCATTTCCACCCGCGAAGAGCCGATCAAGGCAAAGGTGCGCTTCACTGTGCCGCCCGCCCGTATTGTCGCAAGACCGTTACAATCGCCGGCATGGAAAGCTCCATTCTTCTCCCTGGCGATGGTCGTCGGCCTGTCAACGCTCGTTTCCGCTGGCGCGATTGCCTATCTGCTCCTGCGGCCGATGACATCTTCAGCCGTATCTGATGCGGATCTTCGCAGCATTCGCGATTCCGTCGCGCAGCTACGACGGCAAGTTGCGGAGATGACCGGCGATGTGGCGAGCAGTCGCGCTGCCGCTGAAGCTGCCCGTACGCAGGCCGCCGAACAGGCAAGCCGCGCACAAGATCGCGCCGACCGCGAACAAACGGCTCTGGCTGCGAAATTTGCACGCATTGCCGATGAGAAAGCGCAAGCGGTACAGGTCGCAGCCACGCTGGCGAACACTGCCGATATCACCGGCACGGTGCAGCCTCAGGCGCAACGGCCACCAAGTACGTCACGCGAAGTTATTCCCGGCTGGCACGTGCGCCGCGCCTATGATGGCGTCGCAGTGCTCGAGGGGAAAACCGGCGTGATTGAGGTCGTGCCGGGGCAGGATGTCCCTGCTCTCGGGCGGATCCAGGAAATCAAGAACGAAAACAACCGCTGGCAGGTTCTAACCAGCAGAGGCGTCATCCTTTCAGGTCGCTGAATTGATGCCTCGATCTGACTGATCGATACTAACGGCCACGCACAGGCAGGATGCTCGTGACACGCTGGATGACTACCAAGGACGACGCCGACAAGATCGGCAACTTCGGATTCGTATCGAGCGATCCGAGCGCCCTATATGGCACGCTCTTGAGAGCGGATATCAGTATTGGCCGATGCCGACTGATATCGGACCCACGCAATCGCATGTTGCTGCCCCGCACATGACGAACAGACTCTCGCTCCATATGCCCGCGCACGACAATCAATGCGTTTTTCCGTGTGGTACTGCACTGGTTCAAACCGGTGAAGTCGCGATTGCATCTGTGACGACACGCTGTGAGATAGTTCGATGCAAAAAGGGTCCGACTAAATCGTCGCCCTTCATGAATTATCCACTTGTTAGTTTGCTTCAACTGCATGGTTTGCATGCACGACTCTTTGCAAATTTGTGCACCTCGACTACTTGATGATGCGGTATCATCTTGATGACCAGTATGCCGATTCGCGTGTGTGACAACTCGGGCAAGTTCAGCCGATCAAAGCGCCAGATATCGACGATACGGCACGCGATCGGCCACCTCCCCCGTTTTGACATTAGCGCTGGTTCGGTTCTGCCACCGACCGTGCACGACCATGAGATGTCATGTCGTGTTCACATAGCGAGAGGGAGCTCTCTGAAACTACGGATGAATGCAAGCCGGAGAATGTGAGCTGACCGCATCACAGCATTGGGTATCCCGTAAAAAGCGACCGGGCCTCCCATTTGCAAGTCAGCGAATCGCTCAAAGGCCCATCCATCTGCTCAAGTAACTGTTGTGTTGCGTCTTCAAGACAAAAATGGGGCGAGTGCGCCTAATTCGACCCCATAACGATATCAAGGCGAACACGCAGGGGATTAAAATGTTTGTTGTAATCGATGACCGAGAGGGCGTCACACAAGGCTATGCGGCCGGGTTTGATCGCGAAGGGGTTGTATCGATTGGCTTCACGTCTACAGACTTTCGCGATTGGCTGGAATGTGCCGTTGGTAATGATTTAACTGTCATTCGGGCCTTTCTGCTGGGCGATTGTCCGGATCGGACGAGCATCCCATCCAGTATCCGCAACAGGTCACGGGCGCCGATTATTGCGCTCAACAGCCTGAAGCACCTCAAGCAGACCATTGAGTTGTTCGAAGCTGGCGTCGATGACGTCGTTCACGCACCGGTCCACGTGCGCGAGATCATGGCACGAACGGCAGTTATTCGCCGCCGTACCATCGATCAGCACGAACCGGCACAAACGAGCGTCATTCGTGTCTTTCTCGATGGCCGCGACCCGGAGGTTGCCGGTCGCACTTTGGTCCTGCCACGACGCGAACTACGCATTCTCGAACACCTAGTCGGGCATCAGGGCAAATGGCTGACGAAGACCCAGCTCTTCAACGCCATCTACGGTCTGTTCGATGCCAGCTTCGATGAGAATGTGATCGAAAGCCATGTGAGCAAGCTGCGCAAGAAGCTACGCGATCATCTCGGCTTCGACCCGATCGAATCGAAGCGTTATATGGGTTACCGACTGGACGATCTGAAGTCTCGTCCCGCTCACGAAGCGCCTGTTTCAAAGGCGAACTAAGGCTCACGCCTTACGCGCAAGAGGACGCCGACCACGGCGTTGGCGTCCACCGCCTCCTCAAACTGCTGTGCAAGACACAGAGCTTCTCGCTTAACGCGAAGTACCACACATCCACCACGCTAGATCATTGAGCATCACCGTACCACAGCGATGACCACTCGCTGTAGTCTCAGCGGCGAATCTGATCCTTCGACACATAGTTGAAATCCTGCACCAGGACTTCCTGCAGCGCCTCCGTCTGCAGACGCTTGTTGACCTGCGCGCGCACCGTCTGCGCGAATTGCGCGAGGTCGTAACGACCGAGATTCTTGAAATCGAGCTTCTGGTCGCCATAGATCATACGGAATGCTTCATCGACGACGAACGGCTCCGGTGGCACCGGAAGCTGACGCAGGACTTTGGCGTTAGCAGTGAAGACGAGCTGGGTGACGATATAGCCCTGAACGCTGCCGTCGGCGATCATCGGCACATTGATCACCTTGACCTTTTCATAAACCAGACCTTCAGGTTGGTCCTGCTTCGCGGGCAATGCAGCCGCAGTCTCCTTCCAATAGGAGATCCCGAAACTGGTACCCACAGTGACGAGGCAGGCCCAAATGCCCGTGATCAGCAGCTTCATCATTTGCGCTTGCCTGCGATCGCCAGTGAGTAGGTGCCGTCCGATTCAACCTCCTGGATCGAACGCGCGATGATGGCCGAGACCTCACGCACGGCATCGAGATGGATCTGTAACGCAGCTTGATTACGGATCAGGCTGGCGCGCAACAGTGTGAGTTGCGGCGTGACGCGCGGATCATTCTTGATGTCCTGAGTCAGCCGCATTGCCCGAGTCAGCTCGAGCAGGCCACGGTTCTTGCGCTGGCTGAAGCCATCGAAATCCACTACGGCACGAATCTCAAGCTTCTCCGTCTCCTCATCGATGGTTGCTTTCAACCGATCAATTGCGGTCAGCGCGCTGCTTTGCGTACCGAGCCATTGGCCAGGCGCATCGTCCGCCTCACCGAAAACGGAGGCTTCCTGCGCAGCCGATTCAGGAAGGTCGGTCTCAGGCAAGGCCAGAGCCTGTGCCTCGACGGGGATGACTGAGGTCTGCTGTTCGATCTGTTCCATGTCGATCTCTACTGTCATGGCCGGAATCGGCCGTTAGCCTTCGGAAGTTGGAGCCGATGTCGGGCGCGATTTGGCCAGTTGCTTGGCGATGCCGACGCCGTTGCCCTTGGCCATTTCATTGCCGATCTGCTCGGCGAGCATCGAACGCCAGACATTGCCGGCGGTACCCTTGCCGAATACGTCCTCCGCATCCTTCGGCAGCATCGTTTCCACGAACATCTGCAGCACGAAGGCTTCGAACTTGCGATAAACCGGATTGCTTCCCTCAGCCTTCCGAATGATCGGTGTTGACGCTATCTCTCCGCCGCTGACGGGGGCAGTCTTCGAGCTCTGGGCGGCCTGCCCTGCGGCAAACTCGTCGGCGACCGCAGATGCGAAGTTCGCCTCGCCCGCCGGCGCCATACGCTCAAGCCTCGTTGCCGCGACACGTTGAGCGGCCGGATCCGCCGCCTTCATGACATCCGCAATTAGATCGTTCGATACCGGGGCCACTGTCATGACATACCCTGCGCAACTGTCAGAATTCCCATCGGTCTATGCTCCCTCGATCGACCGCCGTGCGGCCTTGTCGATCTCGTCGTCCAGAACCCGCTTTTCGTCGGCCCGAACCGTGCGTCCGACCGCCGACTTCACCATTTTCAGCGCATGTTTCAGCTTGCGGCCTTCGTCGCGCGCATGCGCCGCCAGTCTTTCCCTGGTCTTGGCTACGACGCCTTGCTCGATGCTAGCGGCGCGCAAACTCTGGCTCGCCGTCTGCACGGCGAGGTCCGGAAGCTTGCTCTCATCATTGAACCCTTCCAGAATGAGGCGCTGTTTCTCCTCGAGCTGGTTCTCCCGTGCCTGGCATTCCATCAGCTGCCACTCGGCAATCCGGTGCAGCCTGGCCTGCACGGCGGCGATACGGCGGATCTTGCGGTCGCGCTTCTGCATGGTTCGTCACCCGGACAGCCAGGACGCGAAAGCGATGCTGAATTGCAGCACCATTTCGCGACCCGTGAGATAGAGCAACAACAAGCCACCGGTGAGCACGAATGGAATCGAGATGAAATAGACCGGGATACTCGGCGTCAGTTTGTTGGCGAGACCAACCGCGAAATTGACGATGACAGCATAGACGACGAAGGGACTGGCGACCCGGAGTGCCAGCGTAAAGGCCATGGAGAGATGATCTACGAGTTGCGTTAGCCCGCCCTCGGCACTGATTCCGGTCGCCGGCAGCCAGATCTGGTAGGAGCCAACCAGACCGCGCAACAATTCCCAATGCTGGTCGGTCAGAAAGAATACGACCGTTGCAGTCAGCGTGATCAGCGGCACCAGCGCCGGCACATGCTCGCCATCGTCGGCGACACCAGGAAGGGTCAGACCGATCCCCGACGCGACGAATGTAGCCATCGTTTCCAGCGCCGCGAAGAACATGCGTGCAGTGAGTCCAATGACCAGGCCCACCATCAGCTCGGACATGATCAGGCGGAGGAGATCCGGCGCCGTCGCCGCTTCCACAGCCGGCCGGACCGTAGACTCCAGCAGAGGTGTGAGCATCAAGGTGACACTGATGGCGAGGAACAACCGGATCTGTGTCGGGATATTGACGCGGGAATAGCCCGGCGCCACCATCATGCAAGTTCCGATGCGGCAAAAGATCAGGAACGTGGCCAGAATGGAGACGGAGCTGCTTGCGATCAAGACACAGCTCCGAGCGACATCACCTCGGCCCCCCGTGCGATCTCCACATGCGACAGCACCGGCAGCGTGGGGAACATACGTTCGGTGATCATGCGCACATAAGGACGGACGTCAGGCGGCGCGACCAGCACCGCAGTGTCGCCATTGGCAGCCGCCTTGCGGACCGCAACCGACACGTCATCCGCAAATTGCTCGACCAGCCGCGGATCGGCATCGAATTCCACGATCTCACCCTTGCCGTCGCGTTTGATGCTCTGATGGAAAGCAAGATCCCAGCGATTGCCGAGGCGGAGCACCTTGAGCACGCCGTTGTCGGCGAAATCGCCGCAGATCTGCTGCGCAATGCGCATCCGTACATGCTCGGCCACATGCTCGGACCGACGCACATGCGGCGCGATCTCGGCGATGGCTTCTAGAATGAGATGCAGATTGCGGATCGAGATCCGCTCGGCGAGCAGGAGCTTGAACACCGCCTGCAGCCCGGAATAGGAAATCTGCGATGGCACCATATCCTCGATCAGCCGCTTGTATTCGGGATCGAGCCGATCGATCAGTGCACGGGTGTCCTTATAGGTAAGGAGCTGGGCCAGATTGTTACGGACGACCTCGCTGAGGTGCGTGAGGAGCACCGAGATATTGTCCGCGATCTTGAAGCCGTCCTGTTTGACCTCGTCGATAAACGTCTCGGGAACCCACATCGCCTTCATGCCGAAAGCCGGCTCGATCGTCTCGTCGCCCGGAACATCTGGCTTCCGATCGCCGTCAAACAACACCAAGGACTCGCCAATGCGCAATTCGTGATGGGCCACGACGGTGCCATAGATCTTGATACGATATGACTTCGGCCCGATGGATAGGTCGTCGGTCAGCTTGATCTCGGGAATGACGAAGCCATATTGGGCGGCGAAACGCCGCCGGACCTTGGCGACGCGGTGCGCCAGTTCGCCATGGGCATTCAGCATCTGGATCGCAAGCTGACTGCCAACGCAGAGCTCGACATCGGAGGTCTTGAGCAATTCCTTGACGGAGTCCCTGTTCTCGATCTGCGCTTTTTCCTGAACCTGCGCGATGCGCGCCTGTTCCACCTTCGCGCGGGCGGCCTGCTGGCGCGGCAGCGTAAAGCTCATGAAGGCCATGGCGCTGCCAAGCAGCGCGAAGGGCAGGAATGGAAGTCCGGGCAGCAGACCGAGCGCGAACATCATCATCGCGGCAACTGACTGGGCGCGCGGATACTTTCCGAGCTGCTTCAGCACCATCTGCTCGGCAGAGCCGCGCGTGCCTCCCTTGGAGACGAGCAGGCCGGCCGACAGCGACACGATCAGCGCGGGGATCTGCGAGACCAGGCCGTCACCAACGGAGAGCTTGGTGAAGACATCAGCGGCGCGTGACAGTTCCATGCCATGATGAGTGACGCCGATGATGATGCCGCCAAAGATGTTGATGGCGGTGATAATCAGGCCGGCAATGGCGTCGCCGCGCACGAATTTCGAGGCGCCATCCATGGCGCCAAAGAACGAACTCTCCTCCTCCAGCTCGTGGCGCCGACGCTGCGCTTCCTTGTCATCGATCAGACCGGCCGACAGGTCGGCGTCGATCGCCATCTGCTTGCCGGGAATGGCGTCAAGCGAAAATCTGGCGCCGACTTCGGCGATACGCGTCGCACCTTTGGTGATCACCACAAAATTCACGGTGACGAGAATTGCGAAGATGATCAGGCCGATGACGAAGTCGCCGCCCATCACGAATTTGGCAAAGCCGGCGACGACGTAGCCCGCGGCGTGCTCTCCCTCACCGCCATGCGACAAGATCACGCGCGTGGTCGCCACGTTCAGCGCCAATCGCAGGATGGTGGCGATCAGCAGCACGGTGGGAAATGCCGAGAAATCCAGCGGCCGCTGAATCCACAGCGACACCATCAGGATCAGCGCGGACAACGCGATCGAGAAGGCCAGGCCGAGGTCGATCAGGATCGTCGGAACCGGCAGCACCAGCATCACCAGAATGGTGACGATGCCGAATGCAAAGGCGACGTCCGTACCGGCCCGCCGTTCGGCCGGCAGGGCTGAAATCGTTACGTCGGCCATGGCAATTCTCGCGCGAATATCATGGCCGCACTGTGCAGCGCCGACCTTGCGTGAAGATGGTGGAGACGATGGCGGCTAGAAACCGCGTTCGATCCGGCCGTAGAGCACTTCGGTGAAGGCGAAGATATGAGCTCCCATGAAGGAGCCGGTGACGGCGACCACGATCAACATCACCACGATCTTGGGGATGAAGGTCAACGTCATTTCCTGCACCTGGGTCAGCGCCTGCAGGAGGGCAATGACGATGCCCACGAACATCGCGGCGCCAACCGCCGGGCCGGCGGCAACGATGATGGTCCAGATCGCCTGCTGGGCGATATCGAGGGCGTCGCGCTCGTTCATGGTTCAGCTAATGGTAATGCCGGGCCCGAGCTGGACCTTCGTGCCGTTTTCGAGCGTCGCAACCGCACCGCCCTGGATGATATAGACTTCCTTGATCTTGCCGGTCGTACTCGTTCCGCTTTCATCCGTGAATGAAGCGGTGCGGCCGATCAGGCCTTCTGCCTGGGTAATCGCGCTGGTTGACAGCAGCGTATCCAGCTTCGCATTGGTCTGAACCGCCTGCTCGACGGACGACAGCTGTGCAAGCTGGCTCATATATTCGGTTGAATCAGTCGGATTGGTGGGATCCTGGTTGCGCATCTGCGCGATCAGAAGCTGCAGGAAGCCATTGTAGTCGATCATGTTGGTCGACGACGTCGTCGACGTCGTGTTTGTTGTGGATTTCGCGGTATCTACGCCGTTGACGATCATCTCGCTCTCCCTTGGTTAGGCTACGACCGGCAGCAGCATGTCGGCGCCGCTCAGGATCGCCTGTTCGACTTCGAACAGAGCCCGTATCTTCCGCAACGCCTCGTAATAGCGCTTCGCCTCGACGAGCTCCTCGATCGCATCGAGGCCCTGCAACAATTCCTTGTTGTCGGCCGCCGCGTAGATCGCGCAGCGCTGATGTCCAAAGACCGCACGCGCCTGTTCGATATCGCTCGGGCTCATCAACATCAGTTGCACGACGAAATAGAGCTGCCGAAGCGGCGTTGTCGCATCGGCGACTTGCATGACCTGGCTTTCCAGCAGGAAAGTCACGTCGTTGATCAGTTCCAGTGTCACCTTGCGGTCGACCCGCAAAACTGCGCCGTTAATATAGATTTTCTCGCCCGATCGTAGCGATATGCACATTGGCTTCTTCATGCCAGCGAATCCCGGATGACGATATTGATCGCAACGAGATCGCTCACGTCCGACAACTGCCCTTCCCGGAGGCGCTCGGCTTCCTTGATGACCCAGAGACCAATCGAAATCAGTTGCGCTCGCAACTGCTCCGGCAGGCCGTTTCGTGGATTCGACAGATCTTGTATGAAGAAGGTCCAGAGATTACGAATATAGAGTAAGGCATCTGTTTCTTCGGATGAAGCAAGCGCTCCGCTCTGGATTTTCTGAAGTAGTTTAATTCCGTGATTGAGCGCTTGTTGTTCTCTGGATCGCGCCTCGCGGCCGCTATCCTCGATTTCCGCGTCGTAACCTGCCAGTGTCATTTCAATCGATAACCTGTTGCTTCATAGATCAGCCCACCTATCAGAGATAATTGAGGATGCTGAGGTTCTGAATTTGCGCGGTCAGCGCATGCGACATCTCCAACTGATTTTTCAGGGAGTTGACCCGGACGGATGCCTCTTCCGGATCGACCACTTCCATAGCGTTGATCTGCTTGTTGACGATGTCGGTCTGCACCTTGAGACGACTGGTAGCATTTGTTGTCTGTTCCTGCGCGGTTCCGAGGCGTGCACCGACACTCGCAAGGTCGGACACCGAACCGCCGACCAGCAGCAGCGCCTTGTCTGTAACGGCCTGGAACGCGCTCTGATTCAGAGTTTCCAGACCAAGCCCGCTGAGCATCGTGTAGGCCATCGCCAGGTTGCGGAATGCCTTGTCATTGGCGCTGGCGGAGGAATCGACGGTTTGTGTCGTAGAGATGCGACTGCGCATGACCTGATCGGATGCCGACGACCAGTTCGTTCCCCAGGCCGGATCGTCGAATTCGGTCGCAAACGCATTGTCGAGGAAGTTATTCATGGCGGCGGGGGTGATATTTACGGCAGCCACGTCACCGGGCGGAAAACCAAAAGCGGCAGTAAAGGCCGCATCGATCGCCGTCTTGCTGGCCGAACCGGTCTGATAAGGCGTCATCGGCTGTTGCGCCGTGTTAATGCCGGCGAACAGATACTGTCCGTCCATCGAAACATTGAGCGTCGTGAGAAGCGACTGGAGGTTCGACGCTGCCGGCTGGGCGATGATGACGCCGCCATTTGCCGAATTGCGCGCCGCCAGCAGATCCTTCTGGAAGGACTGTGCCGTCTCGATCAATTGCGAAACACGCTCCTGCGTGACGTCCAGACGGGCACTCACGAGTGCATTGGTATCGACGATTTTCTCCATATCGAGAAGCTCCGCACGCAGGGTCACGTCGCGACCCGTGAGTGCACCAAGGCTCCCCCCGACATCAGCGAGCCTTCCTGTCGTCGCCTCCTTGGTGGCCTTTGAGATCGCTACCTGGCTTTTCGACGCGGAGATGCGCAGGGTGGTCGAGATCGAGTTCGATGAAATGAAATTTGTAGCCATATCGATTACCCCACCGCCATCAGAAGTTCTTTCAGCATGTCGTCGATCGTTGAGATCAGTTTCGACGATGCCGAGAAAGTGCGTTCGACCTGTAACATGAAGGTCATCTCATCATCCATGTTGACGCCATTGACGTTCGACAACGCATCGGCGCTGCGTTCCAGGAGCGTCTGGCTATAGGTGGCGTCGTCGCCGACGCTCTTGCGTTGCGATTCCAGCCAACTCACCGAGGAGCCGGCAAAGTCGATGAGGCTGCCGCTAGGCTTGCCGAGCGCGGCCGGATCATAGGTTCGGGATGCCGCCATGCCATCGACGAGGCCCTGAATGCGGGCGAAGAAACCCGCCTCACCGCCGGCATTGTAGACATAATTGACGCCATTGATCCCACCATCGCGGATCAGGCTCGGATTGCCGCCAAGGGCCTGATCGACCAGGGCCGTCACCTTGATCGTCCCGGCGAGCCCGGTATTGATCACGCCCGTGGTCGGCATTCCGGGTCCACCGGCATAGGTGAAGAGGCCGGTTTGGTCTGGTCCAGCGGCGGCACTCTGATCCTTCTCGGCAAAAATCTCGATCACGGTGCGCGCAACTTCGTCGAGCTGATTCTGATAGGTCACCATCTTGTCGTCGCGAAGCGTCGCGAGACCAGCGAGCTTGCCGGAGCCGATCGGCATGATCGCGTTAGCGCCGGTAACGGGAACGCCATCGATGACCACAGCGTTACCCGTTGTGGCGGCCGTGTAGGAATTTGTCGGAGCGAAGGTTACGGAGCGAGCGGTACGCTCGAACAACGTGACCCCGGAATCCGTATAGACAACCATGTCATTGTTTGCGCGGGTGGCAAACGTGATCCCAACTTCCTGGGACAGCTTCGACAGGATACTATCGCGCGTATCAAGGTAGTCGGTGACGTCGGAGCCGGAGATCGTTCCCTTGATGATCGCCGTATTGACCGTCTCGAATTGTGCCAGAAGCTGATTGATATTCCCGACCGACGTCGCCATTTCGGCATCGGCATCCGCGCGAACAGTCTGCACGGTGTTGGTCGAATCGTTCAGCGATGCGGCAACATTTTTGGCCGCCGTGACGGCGGAATTCGCCAACGTTACGTTATCCGGCGCCGATGCATATTGCTGCAGGGCGCTTTTCAGCTTGGCCAGTTGCGCCGCGGCAGACTGATCGAGCTCGGGGTCGTCGATGGTGACAGCCGCAACCTTCTGCAGACCGTTATAAAGGGCATCCTGCTGTGCGGTGTTTGATACCGCCTTGACGACATTGTTGAACAAGCCGGCGCTGGCGGCCCGCTGAATACCACTGACATAGACACCGCTGCCCGGCTGGGAAACGATCAGAGCATTCTTACGGGAATAGCCGTCCTGATGCAGGCCGGCGACGTTGCGCGAGATGACGGAAGACTGGACGCCCGACGCCATAAGCGACGAGCGGGCCGAATTGAGTGCGACCGTAAGTGACATTGGAGACTCCCGTCAGTGATCCGCGCTGTGCGCTAGCGCTTCAGGTTGACGAGTACGTCGAGCAGGTCAGCGCCGGTCTGGAACACCTTGGAATTCGCGGTGTAGCCACGCTGCGACTCGATCATCGCCGTGAGCTCGTTGGCCAGATCGACGTTGGATGCTTCGAGCGCTTCCGGCTTGATGGTACCGAGACCGCTATTGCCCGCGAAATCGACCTGGATGTTGCCGGAGTTGGTGCTGATCGAATAGACATTCCCGACTTCGGGCGAGAGATTGTCGGGACTCGGTACCGTCGCCAGCGGGATCTTGTAGCTCGCGATTCGCGTGCCGTCGTCGAAGATCGAATACATGGTGCCGTCTGAGCTCACCTCCACACGGTCGAGCGCGCTCGGCGCGTTGCCGTTGGTCGTGGCCTTGAACTGGAACTCGTCCGCGACCTGCGTCATACTCGACATATCGAAAGTGACGGGCGAGCCGCCCGGGATTGTGAAGGCCATCGAGGTCGGGCTTGCGGCAGCGAGGCGGCCCTTGCCGGTGGCGCTGACGTCGAAGGTAAACGTCTGGGTGGTGCCCAGCTGCGACCCGGCTGCATAGGGGAAGCCGCCGCCTGCTGCCGCGCCTGCGCTGTTGTAGATCTGCACATCCCATGTATTGGCGGCTGTCTTGAACATGTACATGTCAAGTTTCACCGCATTTCCAATATTATCGTAGGTGATGACCGACGTTTTCGACGTAAAGTTCGGCGGCCCGGCGCTGATCGCAGCATTGGAATCCAGGTTGGCGCTACTGATGCCTGCCTGGGTCGTCGGATTTCCCATCAAGGACTGCTGCGCGATGTTTACGACCTCGAGATTGCCGAGGCCGTTGGCAACGACGTTCGGCTGGGCGCCATTCTTGATGTTGTAGCCCATCAGATAGTAGCCACCGGTATTGTAGAGATTGCCCTGGCCATCTGGAACGAAAGAGCCAGCGCGCGTGAGGTAAGGTGTGCCACCCGCATCGCTGACGACGAAAAAGCCATTGCCCTGAATCATCATATCGGTCGCAGAAGTCGTGTAATTCGCCGTACCGGGATCAGAGATCGCGTAACGAACCTGCGTCTCGACGCTGCCGGAATTGTAGTTCCCGGTTCCGCTGCGAAGGATCAGAGAAGAGAATTCTGTCGAGGCGCGCTTGTAGCCCGTGGTATTCACGTTCGCGATATTGTCAGCGACCGTCGCCAGCTTGTTCGACTGCGCGTTCATGCCGGAGCCGCCTGTGCGCATCACCCCATACAGACTCATCGATTATCCTCCGTTTCACGTGTGAAGTATTAGAGTTGAAGTTGCTTGCGCGAGGCTGGCGGTTATCCACAGGGTCATCGTGACGCAGTGCGTTCTGCGCAGAAGTCGCGTGCCTTGCTCGTCCACGACCCAAATCCGCTCGCGACAAGGCTGCCGATAACACTGCAGATGTAACGTTTTTGGCCGACAACGTTAGTCGGACCGGCGTTGTAGCGCGCGACAGCCATCGTCCAGTTTCCCTCGCGCTCACGCAGATCTTTCAGAAATCGCGCGGCATAATCGACATTGCGCGCGGGATCGAACATCGCTTCCACACTGGGGAATTTCTCGCCGTGATAGCGGTGATTGATCTGCATGCAGCCGAGGTCGACCAGCTTGGCACCCTTGCTTTTCTCCTCGGTGAAGCGCGCAACGGCATTGCGCAGATCGGTGGCCAGCACAGTCCTGCCATCGACATTGAGCGCATAAGGATTCAGCACGCCCTTGCGCCCGGTCTCGCTGAGACCGACCGCAAAGAGAACGCCGAGTGGCACATTGTGGCGGCGTGCCGCGCGCGCCATCTCCCGTTCGCACGGCCCCTCGGCTCGAGCGTCCGTTACAGCGCTAGATATAAACAGTACTGCTGCGAACCCGATTGCTATTCTGATCCTGCTGCCGTTCTGACGGCCTTGGCGATTGCTCATGATCCTGCCTGTTATGCCGTGCGCCGCTCTGCGCATCGCCGGACGACCGGCCCGAAGAACCACCGTCCGCCTGCGATCCGCCTGACGAGGGCAGCGAAGAACGTTGGTCGGACGGCGCTTGCTGTTGCTGCTGACCGTTGTTCAGACTTGCATCGGGAGTGCGGGTATGATCGATCGCCGCGATATCGAACGTGTAACCAGCCGACTGCATGGCGTCGGTGAGCGTACCGCGCTCCTGCCGCAGCATCTGCGTGGTTTCGTAGCGATCCGCAGTGAGATGAATCTCCACGGAATCGCCGGCAAGCCGCATCTTCACGGTGACAGAACCGAGATTGGGCGGATCGAGTTCGAGCGTCATCATGCGCACCGGCCGGCTATCCGCGGTCTTGTTCGTTTCGAGCCCCGGCGCGTCGGCCGCGCGAGCCCCTTCAGGTGATGCGACGGTTGCCAGATCAGTCGCCATTCGATCGACGATCTTCTGCAGCGTCGTGACCTGTTGCACGGGCTCGAAATGCGTCTCTTGCTCACGGACGACCGCCTTCGCGACCGGAAGCGGCGGCTTGGTATCCGTCGTCTCGACCGCCAACGTAAACCGTTGCGTGGCAGCCGCATCGGCGTCAGGCACGTCGGCCGTTGCGGCCTGAATGAGCTTCGCGGGATCGCGCGGAGCATCATCTGTCTTCACGTCCGGTACCGAGATGCGAGACACCGCCTTGTCATCGCTGGGCAAAGGTGAGTGTGCATGATCGAATTTGGCCATCACCGCGCTGAGCGCGGGATCCGGTCCGCGCCAGGGTGCAGATTTTGTCGCGCTCTCGTCGCCCTTCGTGGCCTTTGAATCGTCGTCATCGGCTTGATCGTCGCTGACGTTTGGCTTTTGCGCGACTTCACCCGTCAATTCCGCAAGAACAGATGCCGCGTCGAGTATCGGCTTTGCGTCGACGATTTTCGCGTCATCAGCTGTCTTGGCAACATGCGGCGTGACTGTTTTGGTCTCCTTTGAGACCAGGCGGAGCTGCTCGCGAAAATGATCGGCCTTCTCTTTGCCGTCCTTGGCATGAGCACCGCCGTTCAATCCGCCTTTCGTCCCAGCCTTTCCGGCCGCTGTCTGACGAAGCGCTGCCATCAGGAGATCGGCATTGTTCATCGGGTTTTCTCCTTTAATTGCTCCTGCGACGCATCGAGCAGCTTTTGCGCCCGATCGACGGCAGCGAGAGAGCGGCTGAAATCAATGCGCGGCCGCATAGCCGTCTTCGCTTCGCTGCTTCCGTCGCTCTTAGCTTTTGCCTCCGGCAGCGCCTTTCGAACATTCAGCCCAATGGCAAGCGCCGCGGTTTGCAGTTCGACATCACGTTCGGATAGTTTTGCCTTGTCGATCTGCTCAAGCTCGGCGATTGCCGTACTGTGTGCAGATGTGGCAACGCGTGCCGCGGCACGATACAGGCGCGCGCGTACACGCTCGGCACTGTCGTCATCGGACAATGCGAATACGCGGTCGGCGGCAAGCACCGTCATTTCGGTCTTGCCGCGAACCAATGCCGTTCTTGCAATCAGAAGATAGAGTGCCCGCTGGCTCGCCCGATCGAGATGATCGAGCACGGCGACAAGACGCGGGAAACGATCGGGACGCTGCACGAAGCTGAAGCGTGCAACAGAGAGCGCAAAGCGCTGGCGGAAATTTCCCGCATAGATAGAATGCCGATATCGGCGAAAATAGCGCACCGCGAGGGCTTCGAACTTGTCGAAGTCGTCGTCCTGTCCGACGATGAAAATCTCGCGACGCAGTGCCGCTTCCTCGACCAGCGTGCCCGGCATCATCAACCGCACCTCGTCGAGCAATGCGATCGCGACCTTCAGGTCGTCCTGCGCAACCAGTGCCGATTGCACCAGCGCAATCTCCGCACCGAGTGCCGCAGGCAGGCTGCGTGGCTTGATATTGGCGAGCTTCGATTTCGCTTCGTCCGTGCGCCCTTCGACATAGGCGATGGCGCCATCGACAATGGTCTCGTCAATATTCAGCACGTTGCGAGAGCGGAGGCTCGCGACCACTTGCGGAGACCCGCCACTCAAGAGGAAGGTGACAGCTGCGCGCGAATTGCGCGGCTCCTTCCAGACGGCCGCATCGGCTTTCAGGAAGTTCTCACCCAGGCGTTTCAGCAGGGCGGGTTGGGAATTGTGGGCGTCGAGATCGCCGCGCGCGATCTGATCTTGCAGCATCTGTAATGAACGAACCATCTGATACGGCTCGCGCATCTGGTCGTCGGCCGACTGCGCATGTGCGCTGCCAAGACAGACTAGAAGCGTTGCTGCGATGATCCTGGCGCTGGTCATAACACGGGGGCACGGATCAGAAGCTCGATGCGCCGGTTCTGCGCGGCGAGCGGATCATTCTGAATTTTCGGCCGGCGGTCCGCATAGCCCTCGATGCGCTCGACCCGCCCGGCGTCGAGGCCGCCGCGCACCAGCATGTGATACGCCATATGCGCACGCGCCGTCGAAAGCCGCCAATTGTCATATTCCGACGTCCGATAGACGCGGCTATCGGTGTGACCGCGCACGATGACCTGACCCCGGTTCTGCGCGATCATCGGCGTGATCTTGTCGAGCGCACGAACGAGACCGGGCGTGGGCTCGGCGGAGCCGTTGGCAAACATTCCGTAATTCACGTCGTCCGTCAGATTGATCAGAAGTCCTTCGGAGGTTTCCCTCACTTCGGCCACCGGACGCGCCGGTCCAATGGCGGCCAGCGCCGCCGAGATTGCGGCCTGGAGCTTGGCGGCGTCCATCGGCTGGGCCTTTTCGGCCTGGGCGGACACCTTGTCAGGCTGCACCTGGGATTTATCAGCCGGCGCTGCAGTCTTGTCTGCCTGCGCCGGTTGCGGGCGACCCGCTGCCGGATTGGACTTGTCGCCATCGTCAGCAAACAACCCGGCGGGCTTCGGTGTCTCCTGCTTGTCGGATTTCGTGGGAGTAGAATTCGATCCGGACATCTCCTGCCCTGGGGTGCCGGTGGCATCAAGTTTGGCGTCGAGCGGGCGCTGCTCCTGGCCCTCGCTTGCAACGGCAACATCTTCGCCGAATGGTAGGCTGCCGGCGTCCTTACGTCCCGACAGCTTCTTCTCGAGCGACGAGATCGACGCCATCGGCCAGTTGATCGGATCGAACGGATCTCGATAGGCCTCTCCGCCCTTCAGCCCTTCTTTGCGATTTGGATCGAGCGCCGCACTGGTCTGCCCCGGACGCGGAGGACCGCCGGCAATCTCCGAGAGCACAGCATAAGGATCGCGAAACAACGTCGCCTCGCCATAGCGCGGCTGCGGAGGCTGCGGACGCGCGAGCGAATCCGTTGGCTGACCGGGCTCCGGATGCGGCCACTTGCTTTCGCCTTCCACGGCCTTGCCGGGGTCAACCCGCCGGGCATCGTTGATGCCCTTGCGATCCGGTGTCGAGTCCGTCAGCTTGATCGGATTGAAATAGGTGGCCACGCTTTCACGCGTTTCCTGATTGGTGGCATTGATCAGCCACATCACCAGGAAGAATGCCATCATCGCCGTCATGAAGTCGGCGTAAGCGATTTTCCAGACACTGTTCTTCGTCTCGCCGCTCTCAAGCGAACTGCGACGGCGGATAATTACTATTTCTGGCGGAAGCGGATCGGCCATCTCAGCTTTGGACCGCCATTTTCAAGCGCTCGGTCCATATCTTGAGCTGGGTCTCAAGCACGATCTGATCAACGACAATCGACGCTTCTGTTTCGGGGCCGGCACGCAGTTCCGATGCAATGGCGCGGACGCCGAGCTTGCTGCGGATCAATTCGAGCAGCTCCGATGGGCCAGTGATGCGTAGAACCGGGCGGCGGCTATCGGTTGTGATCGACGACAAATGTTCGATGAACGCAGTGACCGCTTGTTTCTGCACAGCGCTACTGATGAGCGGCTCGAGGAGCCGAGCAGCTACGCCAGCGATTCTTCCCTGCAACTGATCGCCCATTTCGGCGATATCCCCGGCGAGCTTGGCCGCGGTCTCGTTGAGCAGTTGCTGCCGTTCTTCGGCAGCCTGCGCCGCAAGTGCCTGCTTCTCCTGCTCCATGCGCCGTTCGAACTCGGCGAGTGCGCTCGCATAGCCTTCAGCGCGACCGCGCTCATAGCCATCATCCTCCTGCACGGGAGACGACTTTGGCTGCATCTGCGGCTGCGGTTGAAACGACGGTTGCTGCTTTGCTTTCTGCAAAAGCGGCTGATGTTGCGGCTGCACGTTAGAGTGATGCAGATGGTCGAACGGAACGACGCGGCTGCGCGTCTTTGGTGGCTCCGGTCGATCGAAATCGGCGATCAGACGTGCGACTTGCTCTGCGCTCATACCGCTTCCTCTTGTCTGATCCATTGCTTGAGGATCGCCGCCGCTTGCTTCTCATCGAGCTGAATGATCTGCTCCAGCCGCTTTTGCGGCGTATTCTGCATACTGCTCGAGACATCCTGGATGAGATTGGGCGGAGCCTCGCCTCCTGACAGAGCCGCGGTCGCCATCGTGCTGCCGCCACTGAGCAGCGCATTCGTCTCCGCCTGGAACTGCGTTGTCTCGTCCGTCTTCGCGCTGGCCAGGATCGTATTGATCGCGGGGCGCAGACCGAACCAGATCAACATGCCGGCCACGGCCAGGATGGTGATGGCACTCACGAGACTACCCGCCTGACGCATCATCACCTCTGTGAAGGTGATCGACGGCACCGGCGCGAGATCGCGCGCACCTTCCATGAATTCGACCGCCGAAACCTGAATCTGGTCGCCGCGCGGGCGATCGATGCCAGCTGCGGTCGCCGCAATCTGCGAGATCTCCGCGACCTTGGCTTCGATCGCAGCATCGCTCACCTTGTCGCCAAGGCTCGCAATCAGACGCGGCCGGTTGACCAGAACGGCGAGGAACATCTTGTTCACCACGAAACCATCGCTCGTGGTCGTCACCGTCTTCGACGACACTTCGTAATTGGTGATGTCTTCGCGGCGCTGCTTCTCATCATTCTGATTCTTGGCACCGGTCGCATTGACCTGCTGATCTGGCAGGTTCTGCTGAACGGTTGTCGGTTGCTGTCGATCGAGGCTCTGCGACGTTTCCTTCTCTCGTACAGCGCGCACCGAGCGCTGCACCCGCGAATCCGGATCGTAGACCGTCTCGTTGGTCTGTTTCTTGTCGGTCGACAGCTGGGTCGCAACGCTGACCTCGAAGTTATCTAGCCCCAGATAGGGTGTCAGTGCCCGGCTCACATTCTCCTGGATGGACCGGCTGACGACCTTCTGTAAATTGGCCATCGTCGTTGGCGTGGCTCCCACGCTGCCGCTGCCGTCATCGTCCGAAAGCAGCGAACCGTCACTGTCGAGCACGGTGACCTTGTCCGCGGTCATTCCCGGCACGGCCGCGGCGACGAGATGACGCACGGAACGTGCCGTGCGTGCATCCGCCGGACCATCCGTTCGCAACACGACCGAAGCCGAAGGCGGCGACTGTTCACGCCGGAACGAGCCACGCGCAGGCATCACGATATGGACGCGCGCCGCCTTGACCCCTTTGAGAACCTGGATTGTCCGCGCAATCTCGCCCTCAAGCGCACGCACGCGCGTGATTTCCTGCATGAACGACGTCAGGCCGAGCGAGCCAATCTTGTCGAACAGCTCATAACCGCCGCCGGTGGTGCTGGGCAGGCCCTTGTCGGCCAGCAACGTACGCGCCTGCGCCGTCTGTCCGGGACGGACATAGACGGTATCGCCCGCGGTATTCAGATCAAAAGCAATATTCGCGTCACGCAGTACCGAGCTGACACGCGTCACGTCCTCGCGGCTGAGGCCCGAATAGAGAACATTGTATTCCGGCCGGCTTATGTAGTATGCGCCGCCGCCAACGCCGCCGAATACAGCGAGGCCAACCACCGCGAGCAGAATGAGACGCTTCGTACCCAGCTCAAGCAGATTGTTCCAGAGCTTCTGCGCGTGCTCGCGATTGACCATAAATACCCCTGCCCACTTCCGAATCGATCATCGATTGTGAAGCTTGTCCGAGGGTTACGGAGAGCCTGAAAGCGAAATGGCCGCGACCTTGATTGGTCGCGGCCATTCCTGTTCACGATGCGAGAGCGATTAGCCGCGGAACAGCGACAGGATGCTCTGGCTGCCGGCGTTGGCGATCGACAGCGCCTGGATGCCCAGCTGCTGCTGCGTCTGCAAGGCCTGGAGGCGGGTCGATTCGGCGTTCATGTCTGCGTCGACGAGCTGGCCGATACCGCGATCGAGCGAGTCAGTCAGGGTCTTCACGAAGTTCTGCTGCAGGCCGATGCGGTTCTTGATGGCGCCGAGGTTGGTGGCGGAGTCAGTGATCTTGGCCAGTGCCTTGTCGGTACCCGAGATGTAGGTCTCGAGCTTGGCGAGGTCCGCCGCGTTGTCGGTGAGCTTCGAGATGTCCATCGACGAAACACTGAAGGTTTCCCAGGCAGTGCCGGTATAGGCGTCCATGGTGCCGTCGAGAACGCCCTTCTTGGAGTCGAGGGGCGCGGCAAGCGCGGTCAGTGTGACAGCGGCGCCGTAGCCGGCCACGCTGGCATCGATCACAACGTTGGCGTCGTTGCGGCTCTTGAATGCGAGCTGCGTGCCATTGCCCGCGATACCGACCGTCAGACCTTCGATACCGAGCGAGTTGATCGCCGCGGCAACGTCATTGATCGACGAACCCTTGGCGATCGAGACGTTGATCGCCGCAGCGGCACCGACGGTCACCGTGATGTTGCCGCCGACGTCGGTGGCAGCAGCATAGGCCGTGCTGGTACCCGTCGGGAACGTCTGGGCAATATAGGCCGTGTCAACATTCGCGTCGTAGAGCTTGATCGCATTGAGGTCGACCGAGAGCGTGTCAATCTGGACGGCGCCGCCGGCGCGGGAGAACGACGACACGACGCTCTTGGTCGCGTTGTAGCTGGCGCTGCTCGAATCACCCGAGATCCAGTTCTCACCGTTGAAAACCGCGCTGTCGGCGGTGTTCTTCAGCTGCTTCTGCAGTTCGGTGATTTCGCTCTGGATCTTCGCGCGGTCAACGCCCGGCGTACGGGCAGCAACCAGCTTGGCCTTGATCGACGACACGACGTCAACCGTGGCGCTCAGGCCGGTATACATGGTGTCGATGGTCGCAGCGCCGAGACCGAGGGCGTCCTGCACGGCGCCCAGAGCCTGAACGTCCGAACGCATCGTGGTGGCGATCGACCAGTAAGCGGCATTGTCCGACGCGGTCGACACGCGATAGCCGGTCGAGATGCGGTTCATCGTGGTGGAGAGGTTGGCATCGACCGAGCGCAGAGTCTGCAGCGCGGTCATGGCCTGGGAGTTGGTCATCAAGCTAGACATCGTATGTCCCTTTAATTTGATTGATTTGCTGGGGACATACCGGACTTTCACCGGTACGAGAGGGCGGCATCATGCCTTTGGGATGTCGATATCTGATCGACCCAACCTGTCGTGAATTGCAAGCTAGCCGCCAAACCTTACCCAAAGCTGAAGGGAGCGGCGGCTCGTATAGTTAACAGCGATCATTTGATTCGTCACTTACCTTGTGATGAATCAAATGATCTAGAGAAACGACTTCACAAGACCAACTGCGAGCAAATTCCAGCCGTCGATCAATACGAAGAATAGTACCTTGAACGGTAGCGCGAATACCGTGGGCGGCATCATCATCATGCCCATCGACATCGTTAGTGTTGCAACGATCATGTCGATCACCAGAAATGGCATGACGACAAGAAATCCGATCTCGAATGCGCGGCGAAGTTCCGACACCATGAAAGCCGGAATGATGATTCGCAGATCGATCCGCTGGCCTTCGAGTTTGATCTTCATGCTCTCGGCAGCGAGGTTCTCGAAGGTTTGCAGATCCTTCTCACGCACATGCTGCAGCATGAAATCGCGGAACGGATCTGTGACACGCGAATAGGCTTCCTGCTCGGTGATTTCATTCTTCATCAGGGGCTGAAGGCCGTTCACCCACGCGCGATCAAAAGTCGGCGCCATCACATAGAATGTGAGAAACAGCGCGAGGCTGATCATCACGATGTTTGCCGGCGTAGTCTGCAGGCCGAGCCCTGTCCGTAGGAATGAGAGCGCGACGACGAATCGCGTGAAACTCGTCACCATGATAAGCAAGCCCGGCGCCAGTGACAGCACTGTCAGCAGCGCGACCATCTGGATAATTCGGCCGCTGGCACTGCCTTCGCCCTGCGGAAGCAGGGTCGACAGATCCGGAACCTGCGCCACTGCAGCCGTCGGCAGAAGCACCAGGAGCAGGATCGGAATGATACGCTTCATTGCACCACCAGCGTCTCGATAATCAGCTCACGAACCTTGCCGCTTGAGCGCGTAAGCGCACGCTCATTCAGGTCTTCCCGCAGATATTGGAGGCCGCGGGCGCCCTCGATCTGCGCGGGTGTGAGCGTGCGTAGATAGGCTGCAACATCCTCGCCGATGCGGGCGACAACGATACTCGCCTCCTCCTCGGTCAATTTATCGGTCACGATCGATGCCTCCATGCGAATCCAGGCATTTGGTGGCGCCGCCAGATTGGTCACGACCGGCGTGATCTTGCGCAGACGATCATTGGCATTGAAGGCCGACGAGATCGGTTTTTCAGGCGCCTCCTTCTGGTTCTCGCTGATACGCTGGAACGTCGACATCAACTGAAGGCTTGCAAGGGCTCCTGCCCCAACCGACAGCGCGGTGACGAGCAGCAGGGCGCCAAGCCACTGCATGATCCCGGGGCGCTGGCCTTCATTCGCTGTGTTATCGGCCATGATCGATTCCCATCAGAACGGCGCGACCTGGTCGTAGACCTGTTGACCCCAGTTCGGCTGCTGCACTTCCATGGACCGGCCGCGCCCGCCATACGAAATGCGGGCTTCGGCGATCTTCTCATAGGCGATGGTGTTGTTGCGGCTGATGTCGATCGGGCGCACGATGCCGCCGACATTGACGATGCGCATTTCGTAATTGACGCGCATCTCCTGTGAACCGCTAACCAGGAGATTGCCGTTCGGGAGTACGTCGACAACAACGGCCGCGACCGAGAAACGCACTTCTTCATTGCGGTCGATCTTACCAGCGCCCTTGTTCGATGACTGGGACTTGACGTTAGTGTCGAAGTTTCCGGCGGAAAGCCATTTGGCGATATTGGCCGAGTAATCGGACTCAACCTTGATCTGCGAGTCGCGCGACCGATCCGTCTTGTTGTCGAGGATCGCCTTATCGTTCATCAGAATATTCACGGTCAGCAGATCGCCGACCCGCGTTGCCCGGGAATCGCGGTAGAGGTCCTTGCGGTCATTCCAGATCGAGTGAGGGCCCGCGCTACCATAGGCTCGTCTCTCGATCGGAATTGCGCGCGCATCAACCTGCATGCCGTTGCCGATCGGCGACATGTAGGGCGCCTGGCCAACCTCGGCGAGATTACTGGCGCAACCGGTCAGGCACGACAGTGCGACCGGAATCAGAATCACTCTCAACCACATCATTTCTTGGCTTTCCCGTCGTCGGTGCGACGCATCCCGGCAAGCGTGTCGGCGAGGTGCGCGCCACGTGCCGGCTCCATTTCATTGAGGATCGCGCTGGCGACGCGGACCCTCAGCTTGGCAAGTACGGCAGCTGCCGTATCGTCGGCCATGCTGGCGATCTGCTGCGCCGCAGCTTCGGGGTTCATGCGCGAATAGATTTCAACGACGCTGTCTTCCGCCTTCTTGAGAAATTCTTCGCGCAGCTTCAGCCATTCCTCATATTCGGCTCGCTTGGCCTCAAGTTCGGCAATGCGCAGCTTCAGCTTGGATTCAGTGGCTTCCAGCTCTTTCTGCTGCCACGCCACACGGGCATCGAGCGCCTGATCTGCGATGTTGCTGCAAAAGCGGGCGACGTCGGATTCCTGGGAGTTCGCGGCTGCGCTATCCTTTTTGTCGATGGCGCCCGTGATCAGCGCCGAATCGGCAGGCGGACGCACCACCGGGTCCTGCTTGTTTGCAGCCGGGCGGGGGCGCGCAACTTGCGGCGTCTTTGCAAATTCACCAAGGTTCAGCGGCTTTGAGAGCTTCTGCTCGGGTTCGGCCGATGCTTGTGTGGACAGCACCATACCGACCAGCATGAGAAACTTGATCGATCGATTTGCGACGCGCGCCATTCGTGTTCTCGTGATTCAGCTGAGCGAGCGTTGCACGCTTTGGCTTGCGTGACGCTGACCCGCGCCTTACTGGATGACGAGTTCCGCCTGAAGCGCACCAGCCGCCTTGATCGCCTGCAAGATCGCGATGATCCCCTGTGGTTTCAGCCCGATCTGATTGAGACCACGCACCAAACGCTGCAGATCGGCGCCGCGCAGAATTGCGATCTTGGCGCCGGGCTCATTCGCTTCGATGAAGGTCTGCGGTACCACCACGGTCTCACCACGACGGGCAAACGGCGACGGCTGCGACACGATCGGCGCCTCGGTGATTCTCACGGACAGATTGCCATGGGTCACCGCCACCGTCGAAATCTGTACATTCCGGCCGATGACCACTGTTCCCGTACGTTCGTCGACCACGACCCGCGCCGGCGTATCCGGCTCGACCAGCAGTTCCTCGATCTCGGCGATAAAGCGCACCGGCGAAGTGCCACGCGGTCGGGACAGTACGATAGTACGATAATCGCGTTCGAAGGCTACCGCCTTTTGGTAACGGCCACTGCCATGCGCGTTGATCGCATCCATGATGCGCGTTGCGGTGACGAAATCCGGGTTTTTTAACTCAAGGATGAGCGATTCCATCTCGCTGAAGCGGCCCTTAACCTCTCGTTCGATCAGCGCACCATTTGGAATGCGGCCAGCTGTGGCCACACCTTGGCTGAGCGTTTGTGCAGCGCCTTCGACGTTGTAGCCGCCTACGGCGATAGCGCCTTGCGCGACGGCATAGGTTTCACCATCGGCGCCGCGCAGTTGTGTCATCACCAGCGTTCCGCCAAGCAGGGATGACGCGTCGCCCAGCGACGAAATCGCGACGTCGATTCGCGAACCACCCGCGACAAACGGCGGCAGATCGGCCGTCACAACGACGGCGGCAACGTTGCGCGTGCGCAACGAGGTGCCACGGATATTGATGCCCATATTGTCGAGCATCGATTGCAGCGATTGTTCGGTGAACGGTGCGTTGCGCAACGTGTCACCGGTGCCCTTGAGGCCGATCACGAGGCCATAGCCGAGGATTTGGTTCTCCCGCACGCCCTTGAGATTGGCGATGTCCTTCACACGCACAGCGGCATCTGCCGCCGAGATCGAAAGCGAAAGCAGGAGACCGCAAAGGAGACGCAGCATCATCCGTTCTGAATCCGTACTGATCCGTCCTGCTGGACGATGCCCCGGATAGTGACGCCGGTATCGAGGTTGCGAAGCTGCACCATCATGCCGGCACTGCCGGACTGCAGGGATGTTGCATAGGTGACGATAATGAGCCCAGCATCCTCGACGAGCACCTTCACCACAGCGCCGCGGGTGACGGCCTTCAGATCTTCGAGACCGTTGATGGGAATCAGGTGTCCCGCCAACAGTGTACGACGCGCAATGCGGCCAACGAGGGACGCACGGTCGTTGATGAATGCACTTGCGCCCTGAATATTGGGCGCAAAGTTGCGATCCATGATCATCTCATCCCTGATGACGTCACCGGGATAGATCGCTGTAGCCGGCACCGGATAGCGGACAGACTCGTCCGCGGCCTGAGCGACGCTTGCAATGCCGACCGCGAGCACGAGGCTCGCGAGCCAGCGGGTGATAGTGACTGCGCGCATCAGGCCAAGATCCCGTTCTGTGGATTTACCGCATGCCCTTCGAGATGGTCGATGCCATCTCGTCAGCCGCCTGGATGACTTTGGAGTTCATCTCATAGGATCGCTGCGCCGAGATCAGTTCGGTGATTTCCTTCACCGGATCAACGTTCGAACTCTCGAGATAGTGTTGATGCAGCTTGCCGTAGCCAATGTCGCCCGCGAAACCGACAACCGGCACGCCGGATGATACCGTCTCGCGATAGAGATTGCCGCCGAGCGGGTCCAGACCGGCTTCATTGGAGAAGTTCGCAAGCGAGAGTTGCCCGAGCTGAACAGGCGCAACGGTCCCGTCGACCTTCGCAAAGACCTGGCCGGACTCGTTCACAGTGACATCCACAGCGTTCTGCGGGACAATGATCGCAGGCGTCACCAGATAGCCATCAGGCGTCACGAGCTGGCGGTTTTCATTCAGGTTGAATGCACCGGCACGTGTGTAGAGTGTCTCTCCATTGGGGCCAGCAATCTGGAACCAGCCGCGGCCATTGATGGCCATGTCATATGTGTTGCCAGTCTGCGCCATTGCGCCCTGCAGATGCAGCTTGCGCACGGCAGCCGAACGGACGCCGAGACCGAGCTTCGCGCCTTCGGGCACCGCACCCTCTCCGCTTCGGTTGGGCACGCCCTGTGCGCGGTCGATCTGATAGAACAGATCGGTGAACTCCGCGCGGGAGCGCTTGTACGAGGTCGTATTGATATTCGCGATATTATTCGCGATCACTTCGACGTTAAGCTGCTGCGCGCCCATACCGGTGGCAGCAATGGCCAGAGCTCTCATGATTAAACCTCAAATCGCCATTCGGCTGACTTCTTGATACGCCTGAACGACCTTGTCGCGGACGGCGACAGCCATCTGCAATGACCGTTCGGCAGACATGACCGCCTCGACCACCTTCTGTGCCGAGAGCTTGCCGTGGATGGACTGGATTGACGCGGCTTCGCCGGCCTTGATCGAACCGATGGCATCGGCTGCGACCTGTTCGAGGACGTTGTTGAAACCGACGGTGGCCGCACCGGGCTGCACCGCGGGTGTCGCGGAATTGATGACTTCGCTGGTTTTGGCGAGCTCACCAGCACTGCTGATGACTGAGGATACCGCTTCAAGCATGGTTAGCTCCTCAAGAGATCGATGGTCATCGACACCATGGATCTCACTTGTTTGATGACCTGTAGGTTGGCCTCGAAGGACCGGTTGGTTTCCCGCATGTCGCCCATTTCAATCAACGAGTTCACATTAGGCAGCTTTACGTAACCGGTTGGATCGGCAGCCGGGTGGCCTGGCTCATAGTCCACGCGGAACGGCGCCTGATCGGTTCCGACATCCTTCACTTTGACCATGCGCACACCAGCGGCACGATCCATCTCGGCTGTAAAGGTCGTGGTCTTACGGCGATACGGATCCGAGCCTGGCGTGCGACCGGTCGAATTGGCGTTAGCAAGGTTCTCCGACACGACACGCAAGCGGGTCGACTGCGCTTCAAGGCCGGAACTCGCTATCTGAACAGATGCTTGCAACGGATCAATCATCGTCATTTCCCTCAGGTCTTCATGCTTGTCATGAACATGCGATGAAACGATTTGACGATCGCCGTATTCAGTGAATAGTCGCGATTGATATCGCCGGCCTTCAGCATTTCCTGCTCAAGGCTGACGGAGTTGCCGGAGTGAACGGTCTCCCAGCTCTTTTCCTTGCGCATGCCCTGGGCCTCAACCGAAGAGCCGGTCGTGATATGCGCCGGCGACGTCACCGTCACAGGCACGACTTTCGAATCGAGAATCTTGTTGAACGGTTCAATGTCCTGCGCGCGATAGCCCGGCGTGTTCGCATTGGCGACATTCGCCGAGATTGCGGACTGCCGCAGCGACAACCATCGCTCATGCGATGAGGCAACATCGAAGAGATAGACGGGTCCCACTTATCCCCCAGGCAAACATGATTCCTTGATCATGGTTTACAAATGGAAACTTGTCCGAGGCTGGAGATGCGCATCACGACATGCGCGGAACGCTTACGCATTCGTCTTCTGCTTTCGCGAATGCAGGAAGTAGATGATTTCTGCGACAGGGCGGAAGAACTCCGACGGAATCATCTTGTCGATGTATGCGACATCATACATCGAGCGCGCCAGCATCTTGTCTTCCACCACCGGGACACCATTCTTCTCGGCGATTTCCCTGATCTTCAGCGCGATCAGGTCCTGCCCCTTTGCAAGCACCGTCGGCGCAGCGTCTTCGCCCTGCTTGTACTTCAGCGCAATCGCGTAATGCGTGGGATTCGCGATCACCAGCGTGGCGCGCGGAACGGCCGCCAGCATCGACTTGCGAGCGCGATCGCGCGCCAACGAACGCAACCGCGATTTGACGATCGGATCGCCTTCGGCCTGCTTGAACTCGTCCTTGATCTCCTGCTTCGTCATGCGCAGTTCGCGGCGCCAATGGAAGCGTGCCCAGACGAGATCGAGCGACACCAGGACAATGGTCGCAATGCTGATGGCGGAGACAAGCCGCATTGCGGTAGTCAGCACCAATTCCGGAACGGCCGCCGGATCGCTAAACAATGCATTCACGGCCACGGCCTCCTCAGCCCGCAGGACGATCATCACGACCAGACTGATAGCGACGAACTTGAAGACCGACTTTCCGAATTCCACACGTCCCTGCGCGCCGAAGATTCTGCCCCAACCTTTCGCTATTGAGATGCGCGAGGCTTCCGGCTGGATGCGATCGAACACAATTCGCGGTGCGTTCTGCAGGAAAGATGACGCCAGCCCGGCCAGCATCAGGACGATAACAATCGGAATAACCAGTCCCGCCGCACTCATACCGACCACGGTGAGCAACTCAATAGCATCCGTTCCATTGCGGATGCGGATGCCCGACGGATCGTCGATCAATCGGGCTAAAGTGAAAGTCAGCTTTCTGACGTTGTCGGTGGTCAGAAAGCTTTGAATAATCAGCAGTGCGAGCATAGAGGCGAAAATCGGCGCTTCGCGCGAGACCGGGATTTGGCCCTTCTCGACGGAATCACGAACCTTCTTCTCTGTCGCCTCTTCGGTTTTACTGTCCTTATCGGGTTCGTCAGACACAATGCTCTATCTTCAGGTGAATACCGGCTGATCTTCTTGATCGGGGTTGAGTTCAATTTCGCCGCGTCCGGCCATATCGAGCGCAAGGTCGGTAATGGCGCGCCGCGCGTCCAGGATCTCACGCTGATTTGCAGGAATACCGTTTGCCAGTTCGTGGTCCACCAGACGGCGGGTGCGCGAGGCGAGCGACGACAGAATGAGCTCGCGGAATGTTGTATCCGATCCCTTGAGCGCCATCACCACACGGTCCGTCGGCACCTGATCGAAGATCAGCATGCGTGCCTTGGCCGTGAGGTTGACGATATCGTCGAAGGTAAACAGCATGCCCTTCAGAATTTCGGCCGACTTCGGCCGCGATTCGGTGAGGTTCTTCAGCGATTCCTCCATCTGCGTCCGCTCCATCTTGTTGATGATGTCAGCCATGCGCGGATAGGTGTCGGACGCCAGGTTTCGAGCGAAATTGATCATGAAGTCTTCGTGCATCGTTTTCTCGATAATGCCCATGGCATCCTCGACAACAGGCTTGAGGCTGAGCATGCGCCGCATCAGGTCGTGCCGGATATCCGGCGGAAGATGGCTCATCACGCGGGCAGCACATGCCGGCTTCACCCGCGAGAGAATGAGTGCAGCGGTTTGCGGATGCTCCTTGAGAAGATAGTTGGCAAGCAGGCTTTCCGAGACGAGAGAGATGCGCTCCCAAACTGACTTGGTCTTGTTGCCCAGAACTTCGGAAATGATGTCAGTGATCTGGTCCGGCGGCAGCACGCCATTCAGCAGCTTCTCCAGCTCGCCGACAGTGCCAAAGATATTCGGACCTTCCGAGAAATTCTGAGCGAATTCCTCGATGATCGCTTCGAGCTCAGGCCCTGAGATGGGCTTGAGCTCAGCCGCAGCCCGCGTGACCAGTTTGATCTCTTCGGGATCGAACTCCCGAAGCAGGCCGCCCGAGAGCTCACGCCCCATTGCCAGCAAAAGAGCCGCCGCCTTCTCGGTGCCACCCAGCGGTTTGATGCTGGTGCCGGCGCGCTTAGCAGGTGCATTGAATGCCATTAGGAATATCTCTTTGGGAAAATCTCGTTAAGCGTCCGGATCCCCGGCCGCTCCTCCGACGATTTCCGTCAGCGATACACCGAAACGGGAATTCTCGTCTTCCACGACCACGACCGCACCGCGCGCAACGATGCGTCCGTTGACGACGACTTCGACAGGTTCGCCCACACGGTGATCAAGCGGGATCACTGCGCCGCGGCCAAGCTTCATCAGATCCGCGACCGGCATGGTCGCTGAACCGAGCAGCACCTGCACCGTGACCGGGATGCGCAGAATGGGTTCAAGATTTGTCAGCCGGCTGGTTTCCTCGGCAGCGCGAGCCGCGAGATCTGCCAGTTTGCCGAACGACGCGCCGTCAGCCTTAAGCGGGTCGGCGCCTGTAGCGGTCGCTGCGCTTACTGGATCGATATCGAATGGTTGCTTCATATCCCCTGCCTTCTTGAAAACTCAGATCGTGGCCTAAGCCGGATTTTGTGCCGCAGTGCGAGTATCGATTTCCGCGATAGCCTTGCGCGCCTCATCTATTTTGTCGCCAAGCGCCTGAACCATTTGCCGTCCGTCCGAACTGAATTCGCGCACCATCAACACCATGTCGTCCACCGTCTCATTGGTCTTGCCGACCACCGCGGTAAACTCTCCCTGATGCGCGCGCAACTTCACAAGCTCACGATGCATCTTGGTAACGCGGATGCTCGTGAAAAGCAGGGCTGCAAAAAGGATGATGTCAACGAGCGAGGATACCATCGATAAATTCCCGTTTTTGGTCGGCCGATTCCTTGACCTGCAGTGAATAGACGCCATTCATCTGGCCGAGCTGGCACCAGAACAAGCGTTGATCATTGCATTCGAGGCGAACCATTGTGTCCGGCGTGGCGTTGAGCTTGAGCACCTGGCCGACGTGAAATTTCGCGACCTCGCCGAGAGTAAACTGTCGCTCTTCGAGAACCGCCTTCAGCACCACTTCGGTCCGCTTGATCTCGCTGTGCAACTGACGGCTCCAGTTCGGATCGGTGGATGCCGACTCACCGGATACGATCTGCGACAGCGACTGCCGGATCGGATTAAGCGCTGCGTGCGGAATGACGATGAACATCTCGCCGCCGCGATCGAGACCCTGCAGCAGGATCTTCGCACACACGGCCATGTTGTTGAGGCGGCCGATCGCAAGATAGTCCATGCGCGTCTCGACACGTTCCAGGTTGAACGTCACGTCGGAAGCGCGGTCGAATGACGCCTGCAACGCCTTGCCAAAGCGCTCGAACAGCGATTGCGCGACATGCAACTCCACATTCGAGAATACCCGCGGCATATCCAGCGGCGGCTCCGCACCATCGGCGCCGAACAGGAGCTCGATCATGGTGTAGACGAAATCGCGATCGAAACCGATCAGGATGCGCGCATCCCATGCTTGCGCATAGAACACCGCGGCAATGGCTTCGCCCTCATAGCGATCGAGGATATCGGAGAGGCGATCGCTGCCCACGCTGCTTAGCGAGAAATACGACTGCGAGGGCGACATGGATCGCAGGCTTTCCGCACAAAGATTCGTCATCTGGTCGAAAATCACATGCAGCATCGGCATGCGTTCGACGGAAATTCCAGCAGCCCCTAAAAGTTGATCTGATCCTTGATCTACGCGGCCTGACTTTACTTCTGACATCAGGCCCGTGCTCCCGCTTTCGCCGAAGATTCAGCAGGTGCCGCCTTCGCGGGACCGCCGGAGATGGTTTCGCTTTCGACGACATCAATCGACGGGCGTTCACCGGGGCCAATCATCTTGCGGCCGTGTTCGATCGCGATCTGCGGCAGGGCCCCATTCATGAAGGCGAGCAGTGACTGCTTGACGATTACATACATCCGCGCGCGCTGCTCGCGCACCAGCTTGATCTTGTGGGCCAGCGGCGCGACAAGACCGTAGGACAAGAAGATGCCGGCGAATGTGCCGACCAGAGCCGCGCCGATGAAGCCGCCGAGCAATTTCGGGGATTGGTCGAGAGCGCCCATCGCCTTGATGACGCCGAGTACCGCGGCGACGATACCGAGCGCCGGCAGTCCTTCGGCCACCATCATCAGCGAGCCATATGGTTTCATCTTGCTGCGAATGATGGTTTCGATTTCCTCGTCCATCAGCGCTTCGATCTCATGCGGCCGCGCGCTGCCCATGATGATCAGGCGGAAGTAGTCGCAGATGAAGTGCAGAAGCGGCTCATTGGCGAGAACGGTCGGGAAGGCGGTGAATATTTCTGACGATGATGGATCGTCGATATGAGCTTCCACCTCGTTGCGACCCTTGTTTCGTACCTCGCGCATCAGAGAATGCAGAAGCCCGAGCAGATCGAGGTAATGGCGTTGCTTCGGCACTGCGACCGTCAATGCCTGCACGGTGGCGCGGCCGGTGTCGACCACGGTTTTCCAGGGATTCGCAATGACATAGGTGCCCAGCGACATCCCCATGATGATGACGAACTCCCAGGGCTGCCATATCACGCTGAGATGCCCGCCCATCGCGGTGAAGCCGCCGATCAGACTGGCGAGTGTGATAATGACGCCAAAGAGAATGCTCAAGCGCACCGCTCCAAATTGAGGATACGATTCACTTAGGCAACGATGCTTGCACGAGGCTGACATCGGCCTGCGGCGGCCAGCCCCGCGCAAGCTTGTGCGGGGAGTTTGAGGCCAGTCTCGCCGCATGCGCCCGCAGACTGGGAACCCACTGCCGATGGTCTCGACAATCGCAAGCTACCAGCTGATCTCCAAGAATATTGTCAAATCGTTGCAGCAGACGATGGAGAAGCCGGACGTGTCGAAGGACACGGAATACTACCTGTCACACATCCGCGATGTGAAGACGATCGACGAGTTCATCGGCGACTATCGGTTGTTCAGCTATGCCATGAAGGCTTACGGGTTGAGCGACATGACCTATGCCAAGGCGTTCATGCGCAAGGTTCTTACGGAAGGTGTTGCCAGCTCGACCACATTCGCCAACAAGCTTTCCGACGCCCGCTACCGCGAATTCGCCACTGCATTCGACTTTGCCAAACTGGGTGACCAGGCGACGAGCACGACCGCCGCGCAGGTCGGCACCGTCGAGAAATACGTCCGGCAGCAACTCGAGGAAGACGCCGGATCGCAAAATGAAGGCGTTCGTCTGGCACTCTATTTCGAGCGCAAGGCGCCCAAGATCACCAGCATCTATCAGATTCTCGCTGATCCGGCGTTGATCAAGGTCGCCCAGATCGCGCTTGGCATCTCACCGATGACCTCGATGGCGGATGTCGACAAACAGGCGAATATGCTCAGCGCGAAAGTCGACATCGCGGATTTCCAGACCCCCGAAAAGCTGCAGACGTTCCTGCAGCGTTTTTCGGTGATGTGGGAGATGGAGAACGGAACGTCCACCGCCCAATCGGCTTCAAGCACCCTTGTCACGCAGCCGCTCGAAATGGGCCTCAGCACGGACGTGCTGACCACCCTGCAGAACCTGAAAATCGGACGATAAAATGCAATCAGCGCTCTATGTCAGCCTCTCGGCCCAGGTCTCGCTTGAGAAGCGACTCGAAACCATTGCCAACAACATGGCCAATATGAAAACCGCCGCGTTCCGTGCCGACGCGGTGAAGTTCGAGACTGCAATGTCGCGCGCAGCAACGCAGGCGGTCGCGTTCTCCTCGCCCGGCGAAAACTTCATCTCGCGCAAGGAAGGCGCTATTACCCAGACCGGCAATACCCTGGACGTGGCGGTCACCGGGAACAGCATGGCCGCGTACCCCGGCGGCCCCGATCCCGGCCACACGACGTGGATGGCGTTTGCTGGGCCGAACGGCACCGTCTATACGCGCGATGGCCGCATGCAGATCGACATCAACGGGCAGCTTCAGACCCTCACCGGCTATCCAATCCTCGATTCAGGCGGCACGCCGATCATCGTCGATCCCGACGCCGGCCCGCTGACGATCGTGCGCGACGGCACCATTTCGCAGGGCCGAATCCAGGTCGGTCAGCTTGGCCTGTTTGACATCGCTCCGGACGCAAAGCTGGAACGATTCGGAACGTCAGGCGTGATTCCGAGCAAGCCGGCGACCACCGCGCTCGACTTCGTCACGGTCGGCTTCCAGCAGGGCTACGTCGAAGGATCGAATGTCGATCCTCTGACAGAACTCACGCAGATGATGACCGCACAGCGCACCTTCCAGAGCGTCAGCTCGTTGATCGACAATTCCGAAAGTACCATGCAGAACGCCATTCGCACGCTGGGCGATCCAAAAGCCTGATGCCTGATGTGACCGGCGGGAGAGCTCGATGAACGCGCTTGAAAAACTCGAATCGACCATCGCAACCCTGCGCCGGGACGTGCCCACGGTTCGTGTCGGTGGCATGGTGTCCGAGGTGACGCCGACGCATTTTCGCGTCTCCGGCCTATCGCGCTATGTCAGGCTCGGTGAATTGATCGGACTGGAAATCGACAAGCAGGTTCATCTCGGTGAGGTCGTGCGGATCGATACTGACGGCGTAACGGCCAAACCATTCGATTCCCACTTTGCTGCCGGCCTCGGCGTTCCCGCCTTCCGAATGCCTCCCAAGACACTGTCTCCACATCCGGCCTGGAAAGGTCGCGTCATCAATGCGCTTGGTGAGCCACTGGATGGCGCCGGCGACATGCCGGTCGGCGAGCGCGAGATGCAAACGGATGCCAATCCCCCACCGGCGATGAGCCGCTCCCGCGTGAGCAAGCCGCTCCGCACCGGCGTCCGCGTCGTGGATCTCTTCACACCGCTCTGTATCGGCCAGCGCATCGGCATTTTCGCCGGTTCCGGCGTCGGCAAGACCACCCTTCTTTCGATGCTGGCACGCAGCGCCGGCTTCGACACAGTCGTCACTGCACTGGTCGGCGAGCGTGGACGAGAAGTACGTGAATTTCTCGAAGAATCGCTGGTCCATCACAAGACCCGCGCGATCACAGTCGTCTCGACGAGCGACGAAAGCCCGATGATGCGTCGACTGGCGCCGAAGACGGCGATGACCATCGCCGAATATTTCCGCGATCGCGGTGAATCGGTGCTGTTGATCGTCGATTCGGTAACGCGCTTCGCCCACGCATCCCGTGAAGTCGCGCTCGCTACCGGCGAGCCGGCGATCGCACGCGGCTATGCGCCGAGCGTCTTCAGCGAACTTCCGCGTCTGCTGGAGCGTTCGGGACCGGGCCTCGAAGGCCAAGGCTCCATTACGGGCGTGTTTGCCGTGCTGGTCGATGGTGACGATCACAACGAACCTGTGGCGGATACGGTGCGTGGTACGCTGGATGGGCACATCATGCTCGACCGCGACGTTGCCGATCAGGGCCGCTATCCGGCCGTCAATGTGCTGTCATCGGTGTCGCGCCTCGGCCAGCATGTGTGGTCGCCGGAGGAAGCTAATCTGGTGCGTAAGCTGCGCGCCATGATCGCCCGCTTTGAGGACACCCGCGACCTTCGCCTGATGGGCGGCTATCAGCCCGGCCGCGACAGTGAACTCGATCAGGCCGTCCAGCTCGTGCCCAAGATCTACGACGTGCTGCAACAGCACCCGACCGACCCGTCCTGCGCCGAGCCGTTCCAGGAATTGCTCAGCGTGATCAAGACCGCAATCGGCTAACTGCGCTCCCGCGTTCTAGACACCCGGGATCGTATCGAGATTGGCTGCCGCGACGATCGCACCGGATCGCACAAGGCGCAGCGACTTCTGAATGTCGTCGTGAAAATATCGATCCTCGTCGAGATGGGCGACGTCTGCCCGGATCCGTGCTCGAACGCTTTCCAGACGATCGCTGGACTTGAGCGGCGCATGGAAATCACAGCCTTGCGCGCCCGCCAGCAGCTCGATGGCAATGACGGCCATTGCATTCTCGATCATCGGCAGCAGCCGGCGCGCCGCATGGGCAGCCATCGAGACATGATCTTCCTGATTGGCCGATGTCGGAATCGAATCGACGCTGGCCGGATAAGCCCGCTGCTTGTTCTCAGATACCAGCGCCGCGGCCGTCACTTGCGCGATCATGAAGCCGGAATTAAGCCCCGGCTTCGGTGTCAGGAACGCGGGCACACCGGATAACACCGGATCCACCAGCATGGCGATCCGGCGCTCTGAGATCGATCCGATCTCACAGATCGCAAGCGCCATCATATCCGCCGCAAAGGCAACCGGCGCTGCATGGAAATTGCCACCGGAGATCGCGATATCGTCCTCGGCAAAGACCAGAGGATTGTCCGAAACGCCATTCGCTTCGGTGAGAAGTGTGGTGGCCACCTGTCGCAAAACGTCCAGCGCAGCGCCCATCACCTGCGGCTGACAGCGGAGGCAATAAGGATCCTGAACGCGGACGTCGCCAGTGCGGTGCGACTCGCGAATCGCGCTGCCGGCGAGAAGTTCCTTCAATGCCTGGGCCGATACGATCTGCCCTTCATGCTTGCGCAGTTGATGGATGCGCGGATCGAACGGCGTATCCGAGCCACGCGCGGCGTCGGTGGATAAGGCACCACTGACGAGTGCGGTCTTGAAAAGAATTTCAGCCTCGAACAATCCCGCAAGTGCATAGGCCGTCGAGAACTGCGTGCCGTTCAGCAGCGCCAGTCCTTCCTTGGCCTGCAGCTCGATCGGCTGCAGGCCCGCACTGGCGAGCGCCTCCGTCGCCGGCAATCGCCCGGACGTCGTCAGCGCCTCGCCGACGCCAATCATGACCGACGCCATATGCGCGAGCGGGGCGAGATCGCCGGAGGCACCGACTGATCCCTGCGCGGGCACGATGGGCGTGATGTCATGCGCGATCATGGCGCTAAGCAACTGGACTGTCTCCATGCGGACGCCGGAGAAACCCTGCGCCAGGCTCGCAAGCTTGAGGCACATCATCAGCCGCACCACCGGCGCTGGCGCCGGGTCCCCGACGCCCACGCAATGCGACAGCACGATGTTTTTCTGGAGGGCCGTGATGCTTTCGGCTTCTATGCCGACATGAGCAAGCTTTCCGAATCCGGTATTGATGCCATAGACGGGTTCGCCCTTGGCGACGATCCGGGCAACTGCCGCAACACTGGCATTGATGCGGGGAATACAGCTCTCATCGAGAACTGGTACTGCCCCCCGATAGATCGACCGCCAGTCCGCCAGCGTCACCGTACCCGGTGTGAAACGCATCGTCATTAAGGTGTCTCCAGGCCATCCGTAGATGGCCCAAGGCAACACATTCAACGCTGCGCTTCAATGTTTGCGCGCAACAAAAAGGCCAGCCTTGCGGCTGGCCTTTCAGCTGATCGACAGTCAGATCGTGCGCTGCGACGTGCGACGCAGCGTCACGTTTGCCTTATGGCTTCCAGCCGCCGCCCGGCAGATTGCCGTGATAGGGCGTGTTGCGGCAGTGGCCCCACGGACCGCGCCAGTAACCGGGAGGGCAGCCGTTCCCCATTACGGGAGCTTCCTGATAGTAGCCGCCCGGGAGTGGGCCGTAATAAGGTGTATAGCGGCAGCCACCATAGGGACCGCGCCAGCCGTTCGGACCGCAACCACCCGCAACCGGGATCACGTGCGCTTCGACAGCGATGCTCTGGCCCATCATCGGCGCAGCACTTGCCTGCGTCGAGACGATGAACATGGCGACGAGACATGCCGCCATCATGTGCAGAATTTTGGTCATTCTATTCCTCTCGATGAGTTGAAGATCACTCGGCCCCGACGAAAGCGTCTTCGCCTTGCCGCGCGATGCGCAACCCGAAGATGCATTGGTCTTCATTCTGCTTAGAGGCACCAGATACCGTTGGCAATTCCGTTCTATCAATGCACCGGCACAACCCGTTCGGTTAGTTATCCGCCCGTTAAGAACGGCGAACGGAGCTGCCGCGCGAAGTACTCAATCAGTGTAGTTCCCTTTAAACGAAGATGCAGCGACGTATTGGAGCTATTCCAGAGACCGGAACCCTGCATCCGATCCCGCTGCGATCGAAGTGCTGCGACACGAGCGACTTCAATTGCCGCAAGGCCTTTGCATGATAGCTGAGTTGCGTGGAGCTCGGTTCTCGCGCTACCACGGGCCGCCGCGCAATCGCTTGATGAAAGACACCCGTGCTACCCTGGAAACTGATCGATACGACCGAAGTACCCGGCGGCGGCGTGCCGCTGCGCCTGATGCAGCGCGGGCAAGAGTTCACCATCAAGCTCGGCCAGAACGAGTTGATGAGCAGTCGGCTGTTCGGCTCCGAGGAAGCGCTGGCGACGCTAACCTGCTTTCGCCTCAAGGACATGAAGGCGCCGCGGCTCTTGATCGGCGGCTATGGCATGGGCTTTACATTGCGCGCTGCGCTAAAGGTGCTCGGCCCGAAGGCGAAGATCACCGTGGTCGAACTGGTGCCCGCGATCGTCGCCTGGGCGCGTGGCCCAATGGCCGAGCTGTCCGGCGACAGCCTGAGCGATCCACGCGTGGAGATTATTGAAGGCGATGTGGTCAAGGCCATTGGCAGCGCGCGCGGCAAGTATGATGCGATCCTGCTCGACGTCGATAACGGGCCCGAAGGCCTGACGCGAAAATCGAACGATGCGCTCTATGACCTGAAAGGGTTGCGCGCGGCCCAGGCCGCGCTCAGTCCGGGCGGCGTGCTGGCCGTCTGGTCGTCATTTCCATATGACAAATTCACGGCGCTCCTCGGCAAGGCAGGCTTCAACGCCGAGGAAATCAAAATCCGTGCCACCGGCACACGCGGTGGCGCCCGTCACGTCATCTGGCTGGCGACGAAGCCAAAAACATAGCTGTCGCCGCCATGAAGATGGGTCTTAATAGGCAATCGAACGCCGACTGCGGCGAGGTTCGGCATAAGGCTGCGGGCTGAACGCCAGACGCGGATTGACGATGCAGTCGACGCCGCGACCCGATGCGGTGGCCTGGCACGCTTCATAGCTCGGATAGGAGCAATCGGTCCCAAAAGCCTGCGATTGGATGCAATAGGGATAGGTCGGGGCGGCAGCTGCAGGGCTGGAAGCCATGGCCGAAACACCACCAACAGCCAACACGGCCAGCATCAGATTGCGCATCACGTCTTCTCCTCCGCGGCAGCGGTCCTGTGACATCCTTAGAAAGCAACAGAGCCTGCGGATGAACGTTCCCGCAAGCTCCGGTACATCCCGGTCTTGTGATCACGCGCTTACGCTGGCGTCATCACAAGGGTTAGACACCATAGTGCCGCATGGGTTCATTCGACCTTAAGGCCCGCGGCTTTGACCACTTTCTCCCACTTCTCGGTCTCCGCGACGATCATCTTGCCGAACGCTTCTGGCGGTCCGATCAGCGGTTCGCCGCCGAGATCGATCAGCTTGGCCTTGACGGCCGGATCCGCCAGCACCGCATTAACGTCCGCGTTGAGCTTGGCGATAATCTCCGGTGGCGTCTTCTTCGGCGCACCCATGCCGAACAAAGCGCTGGCCTCATAACCCGGCACGGTTTCCGCGACGGTCGGCACATCGGGTAGCAGCGACGATTTGTCGGTGGTCGTCACCGCCAGCGCGCGAAGGCTGCCCGAGCGGATATGCTGGATGATTGACGGCATATTGTCGAAGATCACCTGGACCTGACCGCCGAGCATGTCGGTGATCGCTGGCGCAGCACCGCGATAGGGCACATGCTGCATCTTGGCGCCTGACAGCATCATGAACATCTCACCGGACAGATGCACCGAGGTGCCGTTGCCCGACGACGCCATGTTCACCTTGCCCGGATTGGCCTTCACATAGGCGATGAATTCCCCGACGGTCTTCGCCGTAATGTCCTTGTTGACGGTCATCACATTGGCGGTGCGATGGAAGGCGGCGACAGGCGCGATATCACGCACGAAATTGAAGCTCAGCTTCCCATAAAGCGTCGCGTTGATGTAGTTCGCCGGATTGACCAGCAGGATCGTGTAGCCGTCGGGTTCTGCATTCACGACAGATTCGGTGCCGATATTGTTGCCCGCGCCCGGCTTATTTTCGACGACGAATTGCTGGCCGGTTCGCTCGGATAGCTTCTGCCCGATCAGGCGAGCCAGAATATCGGTTGCACCGCCAGCAGGATAGCCGACGACAAAGCGAACCGGCCGCGTCGGATAATCCACGGCCAGCGCCGAGCTGACGGGAACGAGAGCGGTTGCAGTAAAAGCAGAAAAGCCAAGCGCAATCAGACCGATCGCGACACGACGTGACGTCATATTTTATTCCCTCCGGCTGCCGCAACTTTGCGCGCGGTCAGCGTGTGTTGAATTGACAACGGCCGTATCTACCAAACAATTCAACTATCGGCCAGTGCGACACTACTGCGGCACCAGCCCAAAGAAACGTCAAGGCAACGCCAAGGACCATTTCATGTCCCTCACCGTCACGGCCCTCGATCATCTCGTCCTGAATGTCACTGACGTCCAGCGCTCAGCCACCTGGTATCAACGCGTCCTGGGCATGGAGGTGAAGGTGTTCGATCCCGGTCCGGGAAAGTTACCGCGCACATCGGTGAGTTTTGGCGTGCAAAAGATCAATCTGCGGCCGATCGGCGCCGATAAGGTCGAGTGGTTCACGGCGGATCATGAGATGGCCGGCAGCGACGACCTCTGTTTTCTCACGGCATCACCGCCCGACGCCGTGGTTGCGCATCTCGGCGCTTGCGGTGTCGCCATCGAGGAAGGCCCGGTGGCCAAACAGGGCGCGCGCGGCACCTTGCGCTCGGTTTATTGCCGGGATCCCGATGGCAGCCTGATCGAAATTTCATCTTACGAAATAGGCTGATCCTGCATGCCGGGGCGGTTTGCGCCGCGCCGCCGCCGATGGCACAACATCCTCCGCAAAAACAAAAAAAAGAAAGCCGCCCCGCGCAAGCGGTCCTCGAGCGGCTTTCAACGGAGGATACATGCCCCACCAGCTCGCCACAAATCCCGCCATGATTCCCGGCTCGATCGGCCCGTTCGACGGCATGGATGTGCCGTGGCTGCTGCGCATGCGCGCGGAAACGCGGCGCGATCACCCCTTTATTATCTGGTCGCCATTCGATGCGCCCGCGCGGCCATGGACCTATGGCGAGTTTCACGATCGCGTCGGCGCACTGTCCGCAGGCCTTGCCCGACGCGGCATCGTCCAGGGCGACTATGTGCTGATCCATCTCGACAACTGCGTCGAGATGCTGCTGGCGTGGTTCGCTTGCGTCGAACTCGGAGCCATCGCCGTCACCACGAATACGCGCTCTTCAGCCGCGGAGATCGAATATTTCGCCGATCATTGCGGCGCGGTCGCCGCAATCACCCAGCCATCCTATGTCGAGCCTGTCGCCACCAATTGTCGCAAACTACGCTGGATCGCGGTGACGTCGCACAACGCCGGCGCGTCGGCCGACGGCCATGCGGTGGGCAAGGCTGAGCGGTTCGAATCCCTGTTCGCCGACAGCGCCGATCGCCCGCGCCGCCCGGTCGACCCGTGGGCGCATTGTAGCGTCCAGTATACGTCTGGCACCACATCGCGGCCCAAAGCGGTGCTGTGGACCCATGCCAATGCGCTGTGGGGCGGCAAGGTGAACGCCGCGCATCAGCACCTCCATGCGTTTGATACGCATATGACTTATCTGCCGCTGTTTCATACCAATGCGCTGGCCTATTCGATGCTGTCGACGTTGTGGGTCGGTGCCTCCCTAGTGCTTCAGCCGCGTTTTTCCGCGCGCCGGTTCTGGAACGTGGCGCTCGAACATCGCGCGACCTGGCTGTCGACGATCCCGTTCTGCATGAAGGCGCTGCTCGAGCACGACGTGCCGAAGCATCATCACTTCCGTCTGTGGGGAGCCTCGTTCTGCAATCCGCCGGCCTTCGCCAAATTCGGCGTCAAGATCGTCGGCTGGTGGGGCATGACCGAGACCATCACCCACGGCATTATTGGCGAGGTCGACCAGCCCAATACGCCGATGGCCATCGGCCGCGCCGCAACCGAATATGGCATCCGCGTCACCAATGACGACGGCACGCCGACCGCCGTGGGCGAGACCGGCAATCTCACGATCAAGGGCATTCCCGGCCTGTCGCTGTTCAAGGAGTATCTGCACAACGAAGCTGCGACCTCAGACAGTTTCGACACCAACGGCTTCTTCATCACTGGCGACCGCGTCACGCTACTCGAGCGCGGCTATATCAAGTTTGGTGACCGTGCGAAGGACATGCTGAAAGTTGGCGGCGAGAACGTTGCCGCGTCCGAGATCGAGCAAGTCGTCATCACGGTGCCCGGCGTTCGCGAGGCGGCCGTCGTCGGCAAGAAACATCCGATGCTGGATGAAGTGCCGGTGGTTTTCATCATCCCGCATGCCGGCGTCGCGCAGGCGCCACCCGCGCTGCATGACAATGTCATGGCGGCCTGCAAGAGCGGGCTGGCGGATTTCAAAGTGCCCCGCGAAATCCATTTCGTGGACGAGATGCCACGTTCAACTCTCGAGAAAGTCGCCAAGGCCGAGTTGCGCAAGCTGCTGGCCTGAGGCGAACGGCGCTTACGCGCCGAGCGCCACCGGGCGGAACACCTGCAGCAGTTGCTGGTCGATCTTGTCGCCCATCTGCTCCATGATCTCGAACGCCTTGGCATGCGTGAAGGCCATGCGATAGGCGCGCCGCTCCACCAGAGCCGCATGGATGTCGACGATGGTCATCAGGCGCACGATGTCGCTGATCTGGTCGCCGGCCAGCGCATCGGGGTAGCCACTGCCATCTAGGAATTCGTGGTGATGCAGCACCACGTCGAGCATCTCGCGCGGAAAGCTGCCCTGCGCCACCAGCGCTTCGAAGCCGAGACGCGGATGTTTGCGCATCTCGAGCGTCTCGTCCTCGGTGAGCTTGCCCGGCTTGTCCAGAATCGACACCGGGATAAACGCCTTGCCCACGTCGTGCACGAGAGCTGCGCGCGTGAGACGGCGCTGATCTTCGTCGCGCATGCCGAGATGCTGCGCAAAGGCCACCGCGAACCCCGTCACGAACAGGCAGTGACGATAGCTGTGATTGTGATGACGGCCGACTGCGGCCAGCCATTCGCGCAGCGATGTACGCTTGATGGCCTTCAGAATCTGGTTCTCTGCCTGCATCACGTCGTTGAAGGTGAGCGGCACGCCCGCCGGCAATTTCTCGAAGATCTTGACCATGACCGCATGCGCCGCCTCGACGCCGCGATTCAGCGCCTTGCCGCGGGCGGAGAAGTCCTCGTCATGCGGGTTTGGAAATGCCGCGCGAATACGCTGCATGATGCCACGTGCATCGAACGGCCGCGCGATCGTATCGGTGGCGCCGAGCGCCCAGGCCTGCATGGATCCGTGATGCAGCGAGTCGGCCAGCACGAACAGGCGCGGTATCGCTTCATAGGATTTGTGGCGCAGCTTGTTGCGCACGCGCTGCACGGCCTCTGCCGAGCGCAGATTGATATCGACCACGATACCCGACAGCTCGCTGGGCGGTGTCTCCGGAATGGCTGACGTTGGGACAACATCGACTTCGCCGACCTTCTGCAGGATATCGACGAGTTCGCTGCTGTGATCGCTGCGGTCCGATGCCAGAAGCAGTCGGCGGCGCGCCGGCGATTGGTTGACTGAAGCGGTCATATGCCCTCGATCTATTGCGGCGAACGGGCCGCAAGCAGGACATACATACCTTGGAACAGGGTTCTTGAAGCTTAATGGGTATTGTTAATGCTTCCTGATCGCCCCCCGGAAGGTTTCATTCCGGCGGATAGCACTATCAGTCGGTTAGGGCTTTCGCGAAAACTTTAAGCAATGCCGCCTTGCGCCAGAATCCGATCCGGAAAACAATCGCGCCATGAAGACCATCAGGTTCATCCTCGGCGTCGCGACCGCCCTCGCCGTCACGGTTCCAGCCCACGGGCAGCCCGCCGGGACGAGGCCCGATCTGCCATTCACGGCAACCCTTTCGAACGCCACCCCGCTGGCTTTTGGGATGGCGGCGGACGACGCCGCCCGTATCTTGGGCACCCCGCTAACCTATGTCAGCGGCCGACCGGGCGATGAGATCTATCTGGCGATCCGCACCTTCGGCGGCAGCGGCTTCTTCGACCGCCGCGACCGCCTCTATCTCCAGTTTCGCAAGGGACGCCTGACCGGCTGGAAGGGCGACTGGGGCCGGCATTGGATGTGGCAGTAGCCGCTTTGTGAGTAGACCCGTGCTATCGTCCGCGCCAAACAGACCTCACCCCTTAACAACGATATGGAATACCTCGTGGGACAAGACATCACGCTGACTGCATCTGACGGCTTCAAACTCGGCGCCTACCGCACCCAGCCTGAGGGCAAGCCCAAGGGCGCCGTGGTGGTGATCCAGGAGATCTTCGGCGTAAACGACCACATCCGCACGGTCTGCGATCGCTTCGCTGTGCAAGGCTATGTGGCGGTGGCGCCGTCGATCTTCGATCGCACCGAACCCAACTTCCAGTCCGGTTATTCGCCCGAGGAAATCGCCATCGCGCGCAAGTTCGTTGCTAATCCGGATTGGCCCGCGATGCTGCGCGATACCCAGGCCGCGATCGATTCCGTTGGGGATGTCGGCAATGTCGGCATCATCGGCTTCTGCCTTGGCGGCAGTGTTGCTTTCGCCGCAGCCACGAAGCTGACCGGCCTCAGCGCCGCCATTGGCTATTACGGCGGCGCCGTGGTGCGCTTTGCCGACGACAAGCCGACCGTACCGACGCAGCTGCATTTCGGTGAAAAGGATCACGGCATTCCGCTGTCGGACGTCGAGACCATCCGCGCCAAGCGGCCGGATGTGGAGATCTTCGTCTATGACGGGGCCGAACACGGCTTTAATTGCGATCAGCGCGCCAGCTACAACAAGGCCAGCGCGGATGTTGCGAGAGAACGGAGCCTCGCGTTCCTCGCGAAGCATCTGAAGTAAGCCGCCACCCTCTCCACGTCATTGCCGGGCTTGACCCCGCAATCCACCTTTGCGGCACCAACAGGCGCTTGGGCAAAGCTGGATACCCGGGTCAAGCCCGGGTATGACGACTGAGAGGGAGCAGCCTCGATCTTTCCCTGCCAGTCGGGAGAGATTGGAACGTCACTCGCCCTTCACGCCCGCTGTCTTTGCCACCGTTGCCCAGCGCTCAAAGTCGCGACGCAGGCTCTTCTCGAAGGACTCGGGGCTATCACCGACCGGAACGAGATTGACCGCCTGCAGGCCGGCGGTCCCCTCCGGCGAATTGATGATGCGACCGAGCTCGGCCGACAGCTTACTCACAATGTCCTTCGGCGTCGCTGCTGGCACGAAGACGCCGACCCAGCCTTCAGCCTCGAAACCGGGATAGCCGAGTTCGGCCATGGTCTGCACGTTCGGCAGCTTGGGCTTGCGTTTCTCGCCGCCCACTGCGAGCGGACGGATCTTGCCGGCTTCGAGCTGCGGACCGGCCGTGGTGAAGTCGAGGAAGGCCGCCGTGACCTGATTGCCGAGCAGATCGTTCAAGAGCGGCGCCGCGCCACGATACGGCACATGGGTCATATCAATGCCGGTGTTCTTCTTCAGAAGCTCGCCATAAAGATGCGACGTGGTGGCGTTGCCGAAAGTGCCGTACGGATATTTTCCGGGACTGGATTTAGCAAGATCGACCAGTTCCTTCACCGACTTCATCGGCTGCGCTTCGGGCACGACGAGCACGATCGGCGAGATCGCGACCTGCGTGACGGGCGCGAGATCCTTGAACGCATCGTAGGGCAATTTCGACATCAGGCTCGGCGCCTGGATGATCTGCGTGATTGCGATCAGCACCGTGTAGCCGTCGCCCGGAGCCTTGGCAGCGAAATCGTTGCCGATCACGCCACCGGCGCCCGGCTTGTTCTCCACGGTGACGGCCTGCTTCCAGGACTCCTGCAGCTTCTGCGCCAGTAGGCGCGCCGCGACATCGGTGGCACCGCCGGGCGCATAGGGCACGACGAAAGTAATGCGCCGATCGGGATAGGATTGCGCGGTCTGCGCAAATGCTTGCGAAGACAGCGCCGCTCCCAGCGCCACGATGGCTGCCAGAGTGACGCCGCGCATCACGTTGACCGACGGACTGGTCTTCATCTCTTCTCCCCCTGATATCCATATGTGCCGACATGGCGGCGCATTTCAGCGAGTTGACCTCGCTTGATCATTGCTACAGGGCGGGAGACGATTCTGATACAGAGCAACGCGTATCCTGACGCCAATGCGCCGATACATCGCAGCCAATTTCATCGCGGGAAAGCGCGTCTATTCCGTGAAGCGGAGAAAATCGCGTGTGAGGTGATGACCGCGATCGATGCGTGCGATCAGAACCAGCGCTCGCTGACCAGCACCGTATCACCGGGATTGATCGGCGTGCCCAATGGCACCACGGCGCGGTACGAGCCCTCGACGGTGGTATGGGTCAGCGTGACTTCATCACGCTTGGCGCGTGGCGAGAAGCCACCGGCAATGGCGATCGCGCTCTCGACGCTCATATTGGGCACGTAGGGATACTGTCCAGGAGCGGCAACTTCACCGAGGATGAAGAACGGACGGTAGGCTTCGATTTCGACAGCCACCGACGGCTCGCGAATGAAGCCATTACGCAGGCGGCCGGTGATGCTCGCAGCCAGCCCAGCGGGCGTCATGCCGCGCGCCGGCACGCGGCCGATCAGCGGCATGGTGATCGCGCCACCGGCATCGATGGCGTAGGAATTGGTGAGACCTTCCTGACCGTAAACCACGACGCGCAGCTTGTCGCCGGCATCGAGCTTGTACTGCGCATCATAGGTCGAGACCGGGGGAGCATAAGCAACCGGCACTGCTGCCGGCCCGTAACCCGGGCGACCGTAAGCGAGCGTGTCGAGATCGGCAGCCGGCGCAACCACTGCAACAGGACCCGGTCTCCGCATGCAGCCGGACAAAGCCAGCGCGGCAACCGCGACAATCATGGGCAGACGAAACGCGCGGGCAGACGACACTGGACATATCCCTCATAGAGGCAGCCTCGGTTTTGGCCTCTTATGGTTAAAATTCCGTTGTCATGGCCTTCCATCAGGCAGCAAAAAACCCGCCTTCGGGAGCTCCGAAAGCGGGCTTTTGACGTTGTTTATCTACACTTAGCCGTGGTCAGCTCAGGCCGTGACGCCGACCCCGATCGGGCACGACACACCGGTGCCGCCGAGACCGCAATAGCCGCCAGGATTCTTTGCCAGATACTGCTGGTGATAGTCCTCGGCAAAGTAGAACTTCCCGGCCGGCGCAATCTCGGTGGTGATGGTGCCGAGGCCCTTCGCCGACAGTGCCTTCTGATACGCCGCCTTCGACGCTGCGACGGCATCGCGCTGTGCATCGCTGAAGGTGTAGATCGCGGAACGATATTGCGAGCCGATGTCGTTGCCCTGACGCATGCCCTGGGTCGGATCGTGGCTCTCCCAGAACGTCTTCAGCAACTGCTCGTAAGAAATCTTCTTCGGATCGAACACCACCAGCACTGCTTCGGTGTGACCGGTACGGCCCGAGCAGGTCTCTTCATAGGTCGGGTTCGGCGTGAAGCCGCCGGCGTAACCGACCGCGGTCGTGTAAATGCCGTCGCCGAGCTCCCAGAACTTGCGCTCAGCGCCCCAGAAGCAACCGAGCCCGAACACCGCCTGCTCAACTGCTTCCGGATAGGGCGGCTGGATGTTGCTGCCATTGACGAAGTGATGCTTGGCGGTGGGGATCGGCGTATCGCGACCGGGCAGCGCTTCGGCCGCGGTCGGCAATGCAGTGGTCTTGCGCATGAACAACATGAGTCATCTCCCGGCGCGCTCGCGAACGAAGTGGACTCCGGCTCGCTGGACGAACGCGCAGATCTTGGGGGCCAACAGCACCTGCGAGGCAGAACCGGATTCACTCCTGCCGCGCGGCGTATCTCAGGTCGCAATATAGGTATCTACGAGGGAAACGGCAGGTGTGTTACGTCGTCGAGCGCCGTTCAATTCCGCGAATAGCCGATCAACGGCTTGCTTGGCCGAAACAACAGCATCAGCACGATGCCGAGCACGCCCATGACGGCCCAGGCCGGCTGGTTGAGCAGCAATTTGAGAAGCCCGCTGAGGAACGGCGCATTGGCATCGACCATCGCCTGGAAGGAACGCTGGCTGGCCTGGTTGATGTCGTTCCAGAACTCCCCGAGCCGGGTCAGCCGCAGCGCCTGATCGGCAATCGAGCGCGCCCCATCATAGACCAGGAACACGAACCCACCGGCCAGCAATAACAGCCCTATCAGGCGGAAAAACCCGCGGATCATCCGAATCCCCTCATCGCTCTCACCCCCGGCAATACCGGGCAAACCCGAGAAATTCAACCTCATCAGCAACTTAACCGCCACTCTGCGGCTGTTTTTCGTCTAAAGGCGCAGCCGGAAGGCGTTGACGGTGGAAATCGGGCACTCTATAAGGAGCGCCAATGGCGGTGGGCGCAATCCCGCCGCCGCTGTTCTTTGAGCGGCGCGCCCCGTGAGTTTCGAAACGCGTGAGCTTTGCCGCTCCGGGGATAGCATTTTCAGGAACACCCCGGAAACAGATCAGCGTTGGCCGCAGTCGAGCGGCAGACGTCAATCAGCCCGGCGCCCGAGACGGGACGCTGCTGAAGGATAGTGAGATATGGCCAATACGACCTCCGCCAAGAAGGCGACGCGCAAGATTGCCCGCCGCACCATCGTCAACAAATCCCGCCGCACCCAGATGCGCGGTGCAGTCCGCACCGTCGAGGCGGCGATCAAGAGCGGCGACCGCGAAGCGGCGCTGAAGGCGATGAAGCTCGCCGAGCCCGAACTGATGAAGGCTGCTCAGCGCAACCTCGTTCACAAGAATCTCGCAAGCCGCAAGGTCTCGCGTCTCGTCCATCAGATCGCGAAGCTCGCGCAGTAATCTGACGACAACATTCTTTCCAAAAAGCCCGGCTTCACGCCGGGCTTTTTTATGCCGCAATGCGTTCGCGCTATCGCGTCACAAATTCTGATGAAGCGCAAAGACCGCCGCGCGCTTGCGCGATGCGCGTCTCGTCATGTCTCTTCAACGGCACAGCCGGAACGCACAACGCATCACACCGAGTGCCAATCCGCGTTATCGCTTGCGTCAGCGTGATTCTGAAAAAGCAACAGCGCCACGCCGCCAGCGCGAGTCCGATGTCTAGGGTTACCCTGACTCAACGCACAGAAAAAAACGCGCGGCTCTAATCACTTATCGGCATAGCGAAGCGGACCAGTTTGAAAACGCGGACTCCGCCCCTTCATTCGTAAATGAATTATGAATTTCTTTTTTCGCTGGATCGAATCTGCAACGGCACTGTCACATTACGATTCAGCGCGTTGATTCAAAACCTTGACGCATCGTCAAAAAAATCACGACGTGTTCCGGGCTGCGCAAGTGAGGCTTTTGCGGGGCACCTGAAAAATGATTCCGTTGCGAGAAACCGGGCGTGCTGTATTTCTTTAATCACTCGCGGCGCCCGCGGTTCTTCAGATCAGAGCGATTTAAGAACCAGGACGGACCTTAGGATCAGCGACGGTCTTCAGGTTAGCGACACCTTCCAAGCTTTGATCGGATCGCAGCCCATAGCAATATGGGAAGGGTTGTTCTGTGTCGAAATTTCTCGGGTATCCATTCGGATGCTTTGAAAAGAAATGCGCACCGGCCAATCGCAACCAGCAAAGCTGACGGTGCGGAAGTAAGCGGGCAGGCGAGCGGGCAAGACGACGATACGGGAATACGACTGAACGAGTTTCGATGTTCAGCGTTGCGGACTGACTTTGAACCACATGTGAACTGACATCTTGCCGCGAGCGACCGCGGTGAGCGGGGGAGGCTTTATGCGCAAATCGACCACGACAGCATTCCAGCGACCGCGATCTGCGTCTCGTTCAGATACGGCGACCCACACCTCCGCCCACGTTCCCGACAGACCCTCCAGTACGCGCTGACCTCGCGACGAGGTCCTCTTCGACATCACTGATCTGACCTCGGCCGGATGGCCGTTGGCGGAGCTGTGCCCGAAGACGACGCGTCACACGAGGTCGCACCGCGTCTCCATACGCGGACATTCATCGGCAGCGTTGTGCCGGACACTCACTCTATCTGAAAAGTTCTCTGACAATGGCTAATATGGAACAGGATCACTGGTCTCGTGTGAAAGGTCGGCTGCGGTCGACGGTTGGCGAAGACGTTTACTCCAGCTGGTTCGCGCGGATGGATCTCGAAAGCGTGCAGGACGACAGCGTCCATCTTTCGGTACCCACCCGATTCCTGAAGAGCTGGATCCAGGCCCACTATGCCGAGCGCGTGCTGAACGCCTGGCAGGCCGAGATGCCGCAGGTTCACCGCGTCGACCTCACCGTGCGCTCCGCAATGCGCAACGTGGCGCCCGCCAACAAGGAAGCCGCAGCGCCGACCGAAGCGCGCCGCACCGAGACGTTCAACAACCGTCCCGCGCCCGAACTCCGCGCCACGGCCACCGCGCCGGTGTCCGCAAGCCATGAAGCACTCGGCGGCTCGCCGCTCGATCCGCGCCTGACTTTTGCGAGCTTCGTGCTCGGCCGCGCCAACACGCTGGCCCATGCTGCAGCGCGTCAGGTCGCCGAAGGTCGCCGCGGCGATCCGGTGATGTTCAACCCGCTTTACATCCATGCCGGCGTCGGCCTCGGCAAAACCCATCTGTTGCAGGCAGTGACCTGGGCTGGCAATTCCGGCCCCGACCGCAAGGTGCTGTATCTCACCGCCGAGAAGTTCATGTACGGCTTCGTCGCTGCGCTGAAGACGCAAACGGCGCTCGCCTTCAAGGAAGCGCTACGCGGCATCGACGTGCTGGTGATCGACGACATGCAGTTCCTGCAGGGCAAGACCACGCAGGCCGAATTCTGTCACACACTGAATGCGCTGATCGATGCCGGCCGCCAGGTGGTGATCGCCGCTGATCGTCCGCCGTCGGATCTGGAAAGCCTCGACGAACGCGTGCGTTCGCGCCTCGCCGGCGGTCTCGTCGTCGAAATGAGCTCGCTCGGCGAAGAGCTACGCCTGGGCATCCTGAAATCGCGCGTTGCCGCCGCACGTGCACATCACGCCTCGTTCGAGGTGCCGGAGCCGGTGCTGGACTATCTGGCCCGCACCATCACCCATAACGGCCGCGACCTCGAAGGCGCAATCAACCGCCTGCTGGCGCATTCGAAGCTGAACGCCACGCCGGTCACGCTGGAAATGGCCGAGCGCGAAGTGCGCGACCTGATCCGCCCGCAGGAGCCGAAGCGCATCAAGATCGAGGACATCCAGCGTGTCGTCGCGCGTCAATACAATGTCAGCCGGTCCGACCTCCTGTCGTCGCGCCGCACCGCCAATGTCGTGCGCCCCCGTCAGGTTGCGATGTATCTGGCCAAGACCCTGACGCTGCGCTCGCTGCCGGAAATCGGCCGCCGCTTCGGTGGCCGCGATCACACCACGGTTCTGCATGCCGTGCGCAAGATCGAGGCGCTGGTCGGCAAGGACGTGGCCCTGCAGGATGAGGTCGAGACGCTGAAGCGCCAACTACAGGAGTAAAAGCGTCCCCGCCCCGACGCGCCAAAGCGTGCACCGGGGCAGGACGAGGGTGTTAACCGTCAAAACATTGGGGGCCGGAAGCGCATCTCTCTTGCGCTTCCCGGCCATCCACGCCACCTTGCGGTCCCCCGCGGGATTGAGCAAAATCCACTTGATCGAGCTTGCGGGTGTCATCGCCGCGGCGCCCATTCGGGCCGCCAGGCATTTCCACACGACACCGGATTGAATCGGGCGGGTTTTGTTATGAAGGTCACCGTCGAACGCGCGCAACTCCTGAAGTCGCTGAGCCACGTGCATCGCGTGGTCGAGCGCCGCAACACGATTCCGATCCTGGGAAATGTGCTGATCCGCGCCGAAAATGCCCGGCTGTCGCTAAAGGCCACCGACCTCGACCTTGAAGTCACGGAAACCCTGGCCGCCGAAGTGGGCACCGCCGGTTCCACCACCGTGCCCGCGCATATGTTTTACGACATCGTCCGCAAACTGCCGGACGGCTCCCAGATCGTGCTCGAAGCCGATGGCGACCGCTCGGTGATGGCGATCCGCGCCGGCCGTTCGCGCTTCACGCTGCAGACGCTGCCGGAGAACGATTTCCCGGATCTCGCCGCCGGCGAAATGACGCACTCGTTTGCGCTGCCCGCATCCGACGTCAAGCGCCTGATCGACCGCACGCAGTTTGCGATCTCCACCGAAGAGACCCGCTATTATCTCAACGGCATCTATCTCCACGCCGCCGGCACCGCGACCGCGGCGACCCTGCGTGCCGTCGCCACCGACGGTCATCGTCTGGCGCAGATCGACCTCAAGCTGCCCAAGGGCGCCGACGGCATGCCGGGCGTCATTGTGCCGCGCAAGACGGTCGGTGAAGTGCAGCGCCTGATCGAGGATCTGGAAGCCGAGATCACCATCGAGCTGTCGCAGGGCAAGATCCGCTTCACGCTTGGCAATGTGGTTCTGACCTCGAAACTGATCGACGGCACCTTCCCCGACTATGGCCGCGTGATCCCGCAGAACAACGACAAGGAACTGGTGATCGACAAGAAGGATTTCGAGAACGCAGTCGACCGCGTCTCGACGATCTCCAGCGAACGCGGCCGCGCCGTGAAACTCGCGCTGTCCGCGGGCAAGCTGGTGCTGTCCGTGACCAATCCGGACTCGGGCAGTGCGACCGAAGAGCTTGAGGTCGAATACGCCTCCGACGCGCTCGATATCGGCTTCAACTCGCGCTATCTGCTCGACATCGCTGCCCAGATCGAAGGCGAAGTCGCCGTGCTGCGCCTCGCCGATCCCGGTTCGCCGACGCTGGTACAGGACAAGGACGCCAAGGGCGCCCTCTATGTGCTGATGCCGATGCGGGTGTGAGTCCTTCAGGTGTCGTCCCCGCGAAAGCGGGGACCCATAGCCTTCGAAGAACTAGTTGCAGCCAGGTAGCCACGACTCTGCCGTTTTATGCCGGCCGTGGTTATGGATCCCCGCCCCGCATGCGCCTTCGGCGCACTAGGCGAGGATGACAACGGAGATTGACGCAGCGCGTCGCGACGACTTTAGCTGAGTCCCATATTCACCAATGACCGCCTCCCGCATCCATCGCCTGTCGCTCACCAATTTCCGCAGCTATCGCGCGGCGTCGCTGGAGACGTCGGCGGACATGGTCGCCCTCGTCGGCCCGAACGGCGCCGGCAAAACAAATTGCATCGAAGCGATCTCGTTTCTGTCGCCCGGCCGCGGCCTGCGCCGCGCGACGCTCGAAGACGTTGCGAATAACGAAGGCGACGGTTCCTGGGCAGTCTCGGCGACAGTCGAGGGTGAGGTTGGTCTCGCCACACTCGGCACCGGCATCGATGCCCCCGCGGCAGAAGGTGCGTCCACCAGCCGTCGCTGTCGTATCGACCGGGAGCCTGTCGGTTCTGCCGCGGCATTCGGCGATCACCTGCGCATGGTGTGGCTGACGCCAGCCATGGACCAGTTGTTCATGGGCGCCGCCTCCGAACGCCGGCGCTTCTTCGACCGCCTCGTGCTGGCCATCGACAAGGATCACTCCGGTCGCGTCTCCGCACTCGAGCGTAGCCTGCGTTCGCGTAACCGCTTGCTCGAAGACCGGAACAACGACGCCCACTGGCTCGATGCCATCGAGCGCGAGACCGCCGAACTTGCGGTCGCCGTCGCCGCGACGCGCGGCCAGACCGCGATGCGGCTCGCAGAGATGCTGCGCGTGCGCGGCGAAGCCTCGGCCTTTCCATCCGCACTCATCATGCTCGATGGCTGGATGGAGAATGCGCTGGTCAATGAACCGGCCACAGCGGTCGAAGATCGCTATCGCCAGATCTTGCGCGATGGCCGACCGCGTGATGCCGCCGCCGGCCGCACGCTCGACGGCCCGCATCTCACCGATCTGCAGGTGATCTATGCGCCGAAAAACATGCCGGCGCGCGATGCCTCCACCGGCGAACAGAAGGCCCTGTTGATCGGGCTCATCCTCGCCCACGCCACCCTGGTCGCGGAGATGACCGGTATCACGCCGCTCCTGTTACTTGACGAAGTCGTCGCCCATCTCGACCCTGATCGGCGCAAGTCGCTGTTCGGCGAACTCTCGAAATTGGGCGCCCAGGTTTGGATGACCGGCGCCGATCCTGTTGCTTTCGCAGATATCGGCCCATCCGGCGGGATTTTCGATGTCGCCAATGGGCATATCGCGCGGCGCCAGCCGGCCGGTTGAACCAAAGCAACACCTCCTACAACTCACTCTAAGTGCCCCGCGCAAATAATGTCGCTGCCCTTGTGGGCAGCGCTTTTGCATGCACGCAAGCAAACGCCGGAGGCTTTCAGTGATATTTTCAAGCAAGCGCGGGATACAGCTCCCGGCCAGACACTGCCTGTTGGCCCTGCTCGTCAGCACCGCCATCGCCGGCGGCTCGCTGGCCTGCCGTGCGGAAGACGGCCTGGTGGATGTGAGATCGCTGCCGCATATCGAAGGCGCGATGGCCCGGCCTGAAGCCACCAAATACCCCAATCTCAGCGCCAGCTATTTCGGCGCAGGCAACGTCGCGGACACCATTGCCAACACCGGAAAATTACTCGCAGCCGATGGCTGGATCGCCTACACGCCGCCACTCGAGGGATCAGATCGCAGTCGCTGGTACAAGAAGGGTGCGCAGGGTGTGTCGGCCTCTTTTATGAGCGACGGCAGTAGAACCGATCGGTCGGGCGTCAGCTACAGCTCGCAGCGCCTGGAAGTGAACCTGCCTTTCCCCGATCGCGCGACCGATATCGTCTATGACGAACGGCGGCCGTATCTTGGATGCACAACGGCTGAAACCGTTGATGCGACGCTCGCCTTCTTTCAGAAAGAACTCGCTACATTGGGTTGGTCGCCGCTGTCCGCGGGCGCAGCCGAGGCGCGTTGGCCGGATGCGAAGATCGACGAGACGATCGCGAATGGCGTGCGCGTCTATTTTTCTCGTGACGGCAACACGCGGCAATTGCCGGTGATGCTGACCTTGCAGCGGAGCACCGATAACAAGACCAGCGTCGAAATTCGCGTTGCGCCCTTCGCGCTTCCGCAAGACCTCGCAGCGGGCCCTGAATCCGCAGGCCTGCCGCGACCGGAACGCACTAAATCCGCAGGAACCACGGGCAGCGCGGATTCCATCAAGCGTGAAGCGCATGCGCTGATCCCGGCTGAACTTGGCCCGGTGCTAGCCTTCTATCGCCGCGAACTCGGCAAGAAGGGCTGGGTCGAACAGAGCAAGGACACCGTCGTCACCGCCGATCGCGCCTCGCTCGCATTCACATCGCCGGAAGAGACGGCAACGATGCAGATCGGTCGCAAATACGATCTGACCACCGTGCAGATCGACGTACAGGTTCTGCCATCGGTGATCACTGCGCGCGCCAAGGCCAAGAAGGAAGCAGACGACCGCTTTATCAAGGATGCACTCGCGTTCGGGCAAGCGGCTATTGCCGAAGCGGACGCGAAGCGCGCAGCGGCACAAGCCGCGCGTGGGCCGGAAACTGCGTTGCGCGCGATGGACGGTTCGAGCACACCGATTCCCGTCCCCGACACCGCCAGCGAGATCGACTTCGACGGCGCCGATGGCAGGCTCGCATTCACCAGCTCATCAAGCGTCAGCGCGCTGGCGGATTTTTACCGCAGCGGAATGAAGGCGCTCGGCTGGAAGAGCACGCCGTCAGTCATCAACAATCCCAATATGGTGGTGTTGAATTTCAGCAAGACCAAGCAGAGCATCTCAATGACGGCGATGCAGATGGGCCCGAAGGTCAATGTCACGGCGACAGGCTCGGGCCTGAAGGGCGTGCCAGTCGCGGCCGTTGCCAACACCACCACCACGGGCAACGCCGAGAGCGCCGAACAGGTTCTCGAGTCCGATGGCGACACCGATTATCCCACGCCGAAGCAGCGGACGTTGCGATCGCTGGGTACTTCAGGGCTGCCAGGCGGCGCGCCGTTCAGACATGAGTTGAGTGCATCTGTGCCTGCGGGACTGGACTCGGTTCTGGCGTTCTACCGACGCGAACTCACGCAGCGACAGTGGCAGGAAGACACGAAGAGCGCTGTCATCAAGCCGGACAGCGCCACGCTCGCCTTCAAGGCCCCCGATGGGCCGGCCATGCTGAAGCTGGAACGCCGCAACGACGAGACCACGGTCAGTCTGGTGGTGCGCCATCCCGCAGAAGCGACGAAGGCGGGTATCCTGCCTGCACTGGGCAAGGTTCGGCTGCTGTTCGGCAATATGGGTGACGCGGAAGTGTCGGTCAGCGTCAATAACAAGACGATCAAGGTCGCGCCCGGCGTGGGCGGACCGCAAAACCCGAACGGGCCGACGATGGAACTGCCGCCCGGCGCCTACAAGGTCACGATCAAGGCCGCGGGCAAGCCCGCGCATGACAGTACGATCAAAGTGGCGGCCAACGACAGCTGGGGCCTGATGGTTGGCCCTGACGGTCGGGATATCCTCCCGCTGCAGCTCTACTAAGGACAAAACGTGCAAGCGCGCCAGCGCGCGCGTCCGCCACTGCATTGGGCCATGAGAAATCGTCTGTTGTAGACCACGTTCGACAGCATAAATATCTGGCCATGCTGGTATTTTTGGCCATTCATCTGTCGCGGATCGCACGCGCGTTCGGAACCGAAATGCGTTCGCTTCCGATTCCCGGACCGCGCATGATCGATGAGGCCGAATGCATCTGTTCGGTGCTGCTGGCGATCGTCTTGTCGCACGCCATCGGCGCGGAGAATGTCGGCTGGGCCGCGTTCTCCGGATACATGGTAATGCGCTCGCATGTCGCCGAAAGTTTTACGCGCGGCATCCTCCGCGTGATTGGGACGCTTGCTGGCGCAGGACTCGCGCTTGCCGCTGCGCCTTTGCTGCTGCGCCAGCCGGTGCTGCTGAGTCTCGGTCTTCTGATCGGTGGCAGCATCACCCTTTATTTCGCCATCGTCGGCCGCCGCGCCTACGCTTGGCTGTTCACCGGCCTCACTTTCCTGATGGTGCTGATCGAAGGCATGGAGCATGCGCGCGAGCCGATCCTGCGATTTGCCTCGACGCGCGTGCTCGAAGTGCTGGCCGGTACCACCGCCTGCGTCATCGTCAGTGCGATCTCGACCTGGACAGTGCGGCGCGCGCTACCGAATCCGGACAACAATCTGCGTGCCAAGCCGGTCGACCAGCCGACGCGACAATGGCACGCCACGGCAGCGCGTCACGCTCTGGTCGGCGGCATTGCATTGGCACTGATCCCGTGGGCCTGGCAGTGGCTCGGCATCCCGTCGCTCAGCCAATCCAGCATCACAATCTTCGCGGTCATGCTGGTGCCCGCCGCCTCGCTGGCGGAGGGCATGCTTAGCCCGGTTTCCTCGCGCATGATGAACCGGCTGGTCGGCTGTCTCGCGGGCGGTCTGCTGGCCAGCGCAATCCTGCTGGTCAGCCAACATTCGCCCGTCGTGATGACCATCGGACTCGCGCTCGGCGTCATGATCGGCCGTCACATCGAAAATGGCCCGCCCTCCATGAGTTATGCGGGCCTGCAATTCACTTTGGCCTTCCTCGTGGTGCTGGTGCCTGACAACTACGCCAATGCCGCCCTGGAGCCCGGCTATGACCGCCTGTTTGGCATTCTGTTCGGGATGGTGTTGCTGGAGCCGGTCGTGCTGGCCGCGCATTTGATCGCCCGGCGCGGCCTGAAGGGGACCCCCGCCAAACCGGCTGCGGGATTGGCCGAAAAATAGCCTCTCGGATGCACGCAAGCCGGGCATTTCGACGCCCGGAACAGGCGCGAAATCAGGCTACGAAAACGGCCTCAAATCGGCTTGAAATGACGCCAAAAAAACCTATTTATTCAATAGCTTGCTGCGCGTTACTTTGCGCTAGGCGCAATGCGCCTTTCGTGGCACAAATAGAGCGATTCAGACGCCGTTTTCCGCGCTGATTCGGCACACCTTCGAAGGCCCTTACATGACTGAACCAGCCCGGCAACCCATCGCCGACACTGAGCATGCCATTCCCATCGAATACGGTGCGGAATCGATCCGGGTCCTGAAGGGACTCGACGCCGTCCGCAAGCGCCCGGGCATGTATATAGGCGACACGGACGACGGTTCCGGCCTGCATCACATGGTCTATGAAGTCGTCGATAACGCGATCGACGAAGCGCTTGCGGGTCACGCCAGCGCCGTCGAAGTTATTCTGAACGCCGATGGCTCGGTGACGGTGCGCGACGACGGTCGCGGCATTCCCGTGGACATTCACAAGGGCGAAGGCATTTCGGCAGCCGAGGTCATCATGACCCAGCTCCATGCCGGCGGAAAATTCGACCAGAATTCCTACAAGGTGTCCGGCGGTCTGCACGGCGTCGGCGTCTCCGTCGTCAACGCGCTGTCGAGCAAGCTGATCCTGCGCGTCTGGCGCAACGACCAAGAGCACCGCATCGAATTCGCCCATGGCGACGCTGTGGCACCACTCTCGGTGGTCGGCGATGCCAATGGCAGGCGCGGCACCGAAGTGACGTTCTATGCCTCGGCGGAAACCTTCACGACACTCGAATACGATTTCGCGACACTCGAACATCGTCTGCGCGAGCTCGCCTTCCTGAATTCCGGCGTCAACATCAGATTGTCGGATCTGCGTCATCCGGTCGAGAAGACCGAGAACATGATGTATGAGGGCGGCGTCGAGGAATTCGTCAAATATCTCGACCGCAACAAGAAGGCGATGGTGCCGACGCCGATCGTAATGCGCGCCGAACAGAGCGGCATCAGTGTCGAAGTCGCGATGTGGTGGAACGACAGCTACCACGAGAACGTGCTGTGTTTTACCAACAACATCCCGCAGCGCGACGGCGGCACCCATCTGGCCGGTTTCCGTGGCGCGCTGACGCGTCAGGTCAACGGCTATGCCGAAGTTGTCGCCAAGAAGGAAAAGATCGCCCTGACCGGCGACGATTGCCGCGAAGGTCTCACTGCCGTGCTGTCGGTGAAAGTGCCCGATCCGAAATTTTCATCGCAGACCAAGGACAAGCTGGTGTCCTCGGAAGTGCGTCCAGTGGTCGAGAACGTTCTCAACGAAGCCCTCGCCTCGTGGTTCGAGGAACATCCGACCGAAGCCAAGATCATCGTCAGCAAGGTGATCGAGGCCGGCGCCGCCCGCGAAGCCGCCCGCAAGGCCCGCGAACTGACCCGGCGCAAGGGCGCGCTGGATATCGCCTCCCTGCCCGGCAAGCTCGCCGACTGCCAGGAGCGCGATCCCGCCAAGTCCGAACTGTTCATCGTCGAGGGTGACTCGGCAGGCGGCTCCGCGAAACAGGGCCGCAACCGCGAATTCCAGGCCGTGCTGCCGCTGCGCGGCAAGATCCTCAATGTCGAGCGCGCGCGCTTCGACAAGATGCTCGGTTCCGAACAGATCGGCACGCTGATCACGGCGCTCGGCACCGGCATCGGCCGCGACGACTTCGACCTGTCGAAACTGCGTTATCACAAGATCATCCTGATGACGGACGCCGACGTCGATGGCGCGCATATCCGCACCCTGCTGCTGACGTTCTTCTTCCGCCAGATGCCGACGCTGATCGAAGGCGGCTATCTCTACATCGCGCAGCCGCCGCTCTACAAAGTGACGCGCGGCAAGTCCGAGCAGTACCTCAAGGACGAACGGGCGCTGGAAGACTACCTGATCGAGACGGGTCTCGACGATTGCATCTTCAAGCTCGCCTCGGGCGAGGATCGCACGGGCCGAGATCTGCTGGCGCTGGTGGAAGACGCCCGCGTCATCCGCTCGACGCTGAACAACCTGCACTCGCGCTATAATCGCAAGGTCGTCGAGCAAGCTGCAATCGCTGGCGTGCTCAATCCGAGGGTCACCGCTGATCTCGCCACCGCCAATGCCGCCGCCGACTACATCGCCAAGCGGCTGGATGCGCTGGCCGACGAAGTCGAGCGCGGCTGGATTGGTGAATTCCGCGAAGGCCAGGGCTTCTTTTTTGAACGCACGATTCGCGGTGTGAAGGACGTCTCCTTCATCGATGACGCCCTGCTCGGCTCCGCCGATGCGCGCAAGCTCGACGAATATGCCGGCAGCCTGCAGGAGGCCTATCCGAAATCCGGTGTCCTGCGCCGCAAGGACATCGAATTCCCGATTCACGGCCCCGTCTCGCTGTTCGAGGCCGTCACCGACGCCGGCCGCAAGGGCGTGGCCCTGCAGCGCTACAAAGGTCTGGGCGAGATGAACCCCGGCCAGCTCTGGGAAACCACGCTCGACACCAATGAGCGTTCGCTGCTGCAAGTCCGGGTCAAGGAAGTCGATGAGGCCGACGACATCTTCACCAAACTGATGGGCGATGTGGTCGAACCGCGCCGCGAATTCATCCAGGACAATTCGCTCAGCGCGAATGTGGACGTGTAAGCGTATCGCACCCTAGAGATAAAACTGAAAAGGCCCGCCATTCTGGCGGGCCTTTTTGCGTTTATCCTACTTCTTCACCAGCGGGCAGCGCGACTGCGCCAACGGCTGAAACGCCTGATCGGCGGGTACCGTGGCGAGCAGTTTGTAATAATCCCATGGTGCCTTGGATTCATTCGGCTTCTTCACCTCAAACAGATACATGTCGTGGACCATACGACCATCTTCGCGGATCTTGCCGTTCTTGTAGAACACGTCATCGACGGGCAGTTCACGCATCTTCTTCATCACCTCTTCGGTGCTGTCGGTGCCGGCGGCCTGCACGGCTTTCAGATAATGCAGTACCGATGAATATGTGCCGGTCTGAAGCATGTTCGGCATGGCGTTCACCTTCCCGTAGAAGCGCTTCGACCACTTCCGCGTCTCGTCGTTCATGTCCCAATACGACGCCTCGGTGATCGTCAGCCCCTGGGCCTCCTTCAGCCCGAGACCGTGAACGTCGTTGATAAATCCGGCCAGTGCCGAGAGCTTCTGGCCGCCTGCTGTCAAACCGAACTCTGCCGCCTGCTTGATCGAATTAATGGTGTCGCCGCCGGCATTGGCGAGAGCCACAACCTTGGCCTTGGACGACTGTGCCTGCAGTAGGACGGAGGCGAAGTCCGCGGTCCCGACCGGGTGTTTCGTCGCACCGGCGACCTTGCCGCCCGAAGCCTTGACGACGTCGCCTGTGTCCTTCTCGAGGCCTTGACCGAACGCATAGTCCGCCGTCACGAAATACCAGGTATCGAAACCCTGGCTGACAAGCGCCTTGCCAGTGCTGTTCGCGATCGCGAATGTGTCATAGGCCCAATGAACCACATAGGGTCCACACACCTCGTTCGTGATCCGGGTCGATCCCGGCGAGCTCAGCGTGATGATCTTCTTCTTCTCCTTGGCGATTTCAAGGACGGCCAAAGCAGGCGACGACGACGCAACGTCGAGAATGGCATCGACCTTGTCGGTATCGAACCATTTGCGCGCGGCCGTGGCGGCAATATCGGGCTTGTTCTGGTGATCTGCGAATACGACTTCGATCGGCATGCCGAGGACCTTGCCGCCGAAATCCTCCACCGCCATCTGCGCCGCAGTCACGGCACCCTTGCCGGTAATGTCGGCATAGACGCCCGACATATCCTCGATCACGCCGACACGGACGACGCCATCCGAGACCTGTGCGTTCTGCGCCAAAGCAGAGACCGTGCAAAGAAAAACGCTGGCAATCGCAGTCGTAAAGCACACACCCAGTTCAGATCGTCTCATATCCTCCACCCCTTTTACGTTTTTGATTTTTTAATACGCCTGCGACGCGCGATCTCTCCAGGGACCTATCGCATCGTCACTTCTCATTTCCTCTGTTCGCAAACGCAGCCAGGCCACGCTTGGCATCCGCACTCGTGAAGGTGCGCTGACCGAGCGCGGCCTCCACGCGAAATGCTTCTGCGAGCGGCAGGTCCTGAAGCGTCAGCGCCGCTTCCTTGATGGTCTGGACGGCGATCGGACTCAGTGCCGCGATCTTGGCTGCCATCTCATAGGCCAGTGGTTCGACTTGATCGGAATCGACAACCCGGTTGACGACGCCTTTGGCAAGCATGTCATCCGCGGAAAAGCGCTCCGCCGTCAGCATGATCTCCATGGCATGCGCGTAGCCGATCTGCCGGACCAGGCGCACGAGCGTGCCTCCCGCCGGTACGAAACCGTGCTTCGGTTCGGGCAGTTGAAAGACACCGTCGCGCGCCGCGATCCGGATGTCCGTCGCCAGCATGATCTCGAACCCGCCGCCCATGCACATGCCGCGAATGGCGCTGATGACCGGCTTATAGAATCCGGGAAACTTGATGTGGGCCGGGTCCCAGGCAGAGATGTCGATCGTGTCCGCCGCAAGTGCAGGAATAGACTCCCGGAGGTCAGCACCGACGCAGAAGGCGCGATCGCCCGCGCCGGTCAGCACCACGGCCCGGATCTCATCGTCATCCTTGATGGCGTGGAATGCGCGGCCGAGGTCGTCATACATGGCGAGCGTCAGCGCATTCATCTTGTCCGGCCGGTTGATCCGTACCGTTGCGACGTGACTGTCCTTGGTGAAATCAATCGCCATCAGATCGCTCCCGACGCCTTGAGACGCGCCAGTTCGGCCGCCGTGACATCCGCCAACCGGGAGAGAACCTCTGCATTGTCCTCGCCAGGCAGCGGCGCTTTTTCGAACGACATCTGTCCCGCACCGGATAGCTTGATCGGCAGACCGAACATGCCGATCAGCTTTCCGGCGATCGGAACGTCGACGATCATGTTACGCGCAGCGATGTGCGGGTCTTCCACCACTTCGGCGATGGTCTTGATGGCGCTAAGCGGGATCTTGTCGCCCGCCATCTCCTCGAGTTCGGCCTTGGTGTAGTTCGCGAACCAGCGTTCCAGCAGCGGCTTGACCTTGGTCTCTGCCACGGCGTGATCGAACCGCTTCTCCATCGTATCGATGGCAGGATCTTTGGCCTGTTCCGGCTCGCCGAACAGCGCGCAGGTAATCGCCCAGAACTTGTCGGTGTAGCCGCCGAAGAAAACGTAGCCGTCCTTGCAGGGAAACTGGCCATAGGGTCGAACGAACGGATGATCGTTGCCCAGTGGCGAGGCGACCTCTTTCTGTGCGGTGTAACGGACCACGGCGTTCTCGGTCAGAGTCAGCACGGAGTCTTGCTGAGATACATCGACCACCTGACCGAGGCCGGTCTTCTCCGCCTCTCGCAATGCTGCGAGCGTTCCGATAGCCGCATAGAGGGAAGCGGCGAGGTCCCCGATGATCGTGCCGACGCGAACGGGCGGCATGTCGGCATAGCCATTCATCGACCACAGCCCGCCGGCCGCCTGCCCCGTATTGTCATAGGCCGGCTTGGATGAATTTGGACCTGTGCGACCGAAGCCACTGATAGCGGTATAGACGAGCCTGGGATTGAGTTCGCGCAGCACCTCGTAGCTGAGGCCAAGCTTGTCCATGGTGCCGGGACGGAAGTTCTCGACGAGGATGTCGGCCTTCTGCACCAGCTTCTTCAGCAGGGCCTTGCCATCATCAGATTTCAGATTGAGCGTAATGCCCCTCTTGTTGCGGTTGAACTGTGTGAAGAAGGCGCTGAGTTGCTCATCGTCGTTGCCGACGAAGGGTGGAAAGGTCCGCGCATAATCCGGCTCTCCGGGATGCTCCACCTTGATCACGGTGGCACCCAGGTCTGCGAACAACATCGAGCAGAATGGACCTGCGACAACACGCGTGATGTCAAGCACCGTCACGCCCTTGAGAGGACCGTTGCGCTCCTTGAGCCCATCTATCTTTTCTGCAGTGTTCACATCATCCTCCCAGTCCATACGAATATCCGCCGACAACATCGGCACGCGTGGTTTTCGTACAAGAGCATGAGTATCGAAGATACATTTTCATACCCGCCGGCCGTGCAGGTGTGACGCCTGCACGAAATTGCGTTGCACAAGTGGCGTTAGAACGCCTCCACTTTTTACGAACGCAGCTTCTCGATAACTTCCTTGGCGCGATCAACACGCACGTCGTGATTGGCGGCGAGCGCGGCGGCGACCTTTTCGATCTCGTCGCCGGTGGCACCGGCGACGATGGCAATGTTGCGCGCATGCAGTGCCATGTGCCCCTTCTGGATGCCTTCGGTGGCCAGCGCACGAAGCGCGCCCATGTTCTGCGCCAGACCGACGGCAACGGCGACTTCCGCCAGCTCCTGCGCACTCTGCACGCCAAGTATCTTCAGGGCCGCTCGCGCAGCGGGATGGGTCTTGGTGGCACCGCCGACGAGGCCGAGCGCCATCGGCATCTCAATGGTGCCGACGAGATTGCCCTTGCCATCGATTTCCCAATTGGTGAGCGAGGTGTAGCGGCCGGAGCGCGAGGCCCAGACATGGGCGCCGGCCTCGATGGCGCGCCAGTCATTGCCGGTGGCGACCACGACGGGATCGATACCGTTCATGATGCCCTTGTTGTGGGTCGCAGCGCGGTAGGGATCGACGATCGCAAACGCACAGGCTTCGACGATGCCGCGGGCGATCCGCTCGCCATTATATTCCTCGGTCTTCAACGCCTCCGGCGTCACTGACGCCATTGCGCGGGCGATGCGCAGATCGGCATAGTTCGACAGGATGCGCAGACGCACGGTTCCGCCTGTGATCTTCTCGATCAGCGGCGCGACCGTCTCCGCCATCGTGTTGACGGTGTTGGCGCCCATGGCATCGCGCACGTCGACGATGAGATGCACGGCCATCATCGGCCCTACCGATGTGTTTTCGAACACATGCACCTCGACGTCGCGGCAGCCGCCGCCGAGCGAGATCAGCACCTTGTCTTTGGTATTGGCCGCCTCAAGGATGGCATCGCGCTCGCGTAGCACGCGCGCACGGGCGCCGTGCAAGTCGGTCACGCCTAACACCTGCACCTGCGCACGCATGATCGGCGCGGAGCTTGAGGTCTGGAAACCGCCGCATTTGCGAACGATGCGCGCCATATAGGACGCCGCGGCCACCACCGACGGCTCCTCGACCGCCATCGGAATCAGGTAGTCACGGCCGTTCACGGTGAAATTGGTGGCGATACCGACCGGCAGTTCGAACGTGCCGATGACATTCTCGATCATGCCATTGGCGAGTTCGAGCGGCAGCGCACCGGGGCCAAAGGCCGCGCGCTCGGTGTCACCGAGTGAGGTCGCGTCGATCACACGGCCCAGCCTTTCGGCAGGCGCGAGATTGCGCAGATTTTCCAAACGCGAATTGATCTTTCCGGGCTGTTCGCCCGACTTTGAACCGGCCATTGCGGCGCCTCCCATACAGGGTCTTCTGTTGGCGGCACGTTAGGCATCCGCGGATGACGTTCGAAAGAGACAGTTCTGAAATATTGTCCTAGACTGTACCCATGGCGATATGACCTCTCTATTCGCGGATGCAGCATTCTTCCGTGCAAATGGAGTGCAGACCAGGTCCATCTGCGCGAAGACATGAGACTGGACGATTGAATTCAATCTTGTCGCTCTTGGAGAAAGGTACGGTTCCGATGGACCGTCCAGCATTGCACCTGGAGGCATTGCTTGACCGCTTCTCGTGAGCCGTCCGACCGCAGCACAACGCTGGCCGAGACTTTGGCCGGCCGGTTGCGTGTGCAAATCCTCTCCGGCGCATTGCCGGAAGGCAACCGCCTGCCCTCGATCAGAAAAGCCGCCGGGGAATTTGGCGTGTCGAAGAACACCGTGGTCGAAGCCTATGACCGACTGGTGCTTGGCAATCTCGTCGCAGCAAAGGCAGGCTCCGGTTTCGTGGTCATCTATCGCGGCGATGATGGCGGGCGACCGAAACACGTGAGCGAAGCCGTCGACATCGCATCGCTGCTAAGTGCCCAGCTCTCGCAGAATTTCGAGATCCGCGTCGGCGACGGACGGCCGCCGGCGTCGTGGACGGAGCAATCGGAGATCAAGCGCCATCTGAGCGGGACCGGACGGATCCTGCCGGCCGCCGCTGACGCCTATGGCTCCGCGCTCGGCTTCCTGCCGCTCCGACAACAGATCGCATTGCGGTTGCAAGCGCAGCAAATCGCGGTGAAGGAAGACGGACTCCTACTCACATTCGGAGCCAATCATGCGCTCGACCTGATCATCCGCGCGATGCTGTCGCCTGGCGATACGGTGCTGGTGGACGAGCCCGGCTATTATCCTCTGTTCGCAAAGCTCACGTTGGCGCAGGTTCGCATCGTCGGCGTTCGCCGCTTGGTGGATGGGCCGGATGTTCACGACCTCGCCGCAAAGATCCAGTCGGAGCGGCCGAAGCTGTTTTTCACGCAGTCGCTCGGCCACAATCCGACTGGAGGATCGATCACGCTGCCCGTGGCGCATGCGGTGCTTCAGACGGCGATGCGATCGAACCTCGTGATCGTCGAGGACGACCCGTTTGCCGATCTGCCGATGGGGGTGAACAGCCGGCTGGCGACGCTGGATCAGTTGAACAATGTGATCTCGATCGGGACCTTTTCGAAGACGCTGTCGGCAAGCCTGCGATCGGGCTTCATCGCAACCCGCAGCGACCGCATCGCGACGCTGGCCGAATTGAAGATGCTTACCACCGTCAACAGTTCAGGACATGTGGAGCGGCTGCTGCACCGGCTGCTCGCGGACGGCCACTATGAACGGCACCTGAAGCGGCTGGGACAGCGGAGTGAAGCCGCCATGGGCCAGGTGCGCGCCAATCTCGTGCGCGGCGGACATCAGGTCTATGCCGACGCACGCACGGGCTATTACCTGTATCTGCTGCTGCCGGACGGAATCGACGACATGGCGCTGGCGCGCGAAGGCGCGAAGGACAGCATCTTCATCGCGTCGGGAAGCCTGTTCTGTCTCGACAAGAACAGCCCGCTAGCGCGCGCGATCAGGATTAATGTGTCACGGGCGGACAATCCGAAATTCTACGAATTTCTGCTGCGCCGGCTGCAATAGACGCCGCGACGCCTTCAGGTCGCTTCCTCGGTATAGGGGGCCAGTACGTCGAGCAGATCCCGACCCCGCGCCGGGGTCGGCTCCACCAGCGCGCGGTTGGCGACCGAGTCCAGATGCGAATGCATCAGCGACATCGCCTTGTTGGCATCGCCCTCCTGCAGCGCTTCGATGATCGCTATGTGCTCGCTGATGCCGCATTCCGATGAATGCGGGCGACTGAACAGCGACAGTGTCAGACAGCAGCGATAGGCGATCTCGCTGACATAGCGGACCAGCACCGGGCTGTTGGTCATCGACGCCAGCATGATGTGAAATTCAGTCGCCAGGCGAATGGACACGGCGTTCGGCCCGTCATGCGCCTCGCGCTCCGCCTCGACATGCGCCTTGAGGCGCGCGATCTGGCTGCTGCTGAGCTTGCCGGCGATCTTTCGGACGATCAGCCGTTCAAGATCCATCCGGATGTCAAAGATGTCGCGCGCATCCTGCCAGCTCGGCGTCACCACCACCGCGATGCGATTCCGGCGAAGCTCCACAAGCCCCTCGGACGCCAGTTGCCCGAGTGCATAGCGCGCGATGGTGCGGCTAACGCCAAAGCGCTCACCCAAGGAGTCCTCGGGAAGCTTGGCGCCGGGTTCCAGAGCCTGCTCGATGATCGCCCGCCGCAGCGCGCGGCAGATCATCCCAACCTTGTCTTTTGAATTCGGCGCTTCTGGCATTCAGATCGAACCTGTCGCGATTTGGGCATTCTCGGCCGTGCCCGAAGTGCATGCAATCGAGGAGAGTGACTGCCCAATAATTCCTCAGGGAATGGCGAGCGAACGTAAAATGACAACGTTTCGCTCCGGACTCAAGTGGCACCCCAATTGCATGCACTTATCGCCATGACAAGTATGCAAGAAAATGGGCCCACCGAGGGCCAACGCAGACCGACCGCCGTTGAACTGTCAGCGACCTCGGTAACGTTCGGCCGCGGCCCGACCGCCACGCCGGCGCTTGCGGAGACGAACCTTATCATCCCCGACGGCGAATTCCTTGCCCTTGTCGGCCCCTCCGGCTGCGGAAAGTCGACGATCCTCAAGCTCGTCAGCAATCTGCTCCGCCCCACCACCGGCGTCGTCATCGTCGGCGGGCGTGAGGTCGCCGCCAAGGCGTTGCGGATTGGGATGGCGTTCCAGAACCCGACCATGCTGCCCTGGCTGACCATTGAGCGGAACATCATGCTTCCGCTCAAGATCGTGGAGCCGTTCCGGTCCGAGTATCGGCAGAAGCGCAAAGGCGAATTTCGCGACAAGGCCCATGCATTGCTAGCCCAGGTCGGCCTCAAGGATTTCGGCAACAAATATCCTTGGCAGTTGTCCGGCGGCATGCTGCAGCGGGCCAATCTCTGCCGCGCGTTAATTCACGAGCCGCGCATGTTGCTGCTCGACGAGCCGTTCGGCGCACTCGACCAATTCACCAAGGAAGAACTCTGGTCAATCCTGCAGAGCCTCTGGCTGCAACACAAACCGACGGTGCTGCTGGTCACGCATGACCTCCGCGAAGCCGGCTTCCTGGCCAGCCGCATCTGCGTGATGAGCGCACGACCAGGCCGCATCCTCGACGACAGCCCGGTGGACTTCCCGCGCCCGCGCACCATCCCCATGACTTTCGAGCCTGATTTCGTCGCGCTCAACCAGCGCCTGCGGGAACTCATCGTCAATGCCCGGAGCAACGCTCCCGAAGCGCAGGAGGCATAGGTCATGAGTGTAGGCCTGCGTCAAAAACTCTGGTCGTTCGGACTGATCGTCATCTTCTTCGTCGGATGGCAGTTATTTTGCGCCATGTCGGGCGTGTCGGATCTGGTTCTTCCGCGTCCGACGGAAATCATTGCGACGCTGATTGCGCGCTTCCCGATCCTGTGGCCGCATATTCTGCAGACCCTCGGCACGACCATGGCCGGCTTCGTCCTTGGCGTCGGCCTCGGCGTAGTGCTAGGCGCGGTCATCGGCGTCTCGAAAGTCGCCTATGACACCGCCTATCCGCTGTTGGTCGGCTTCTCGTCGATTCCGAAGGTCGCCGTCGTGCCGATCTTCGTTCTGTGGTTCGGCTCCGGCTCGGTACCGGCGATCCTCACCGCGCTGTCGATCTGCTTCTTCCCCATCGTCGTCAATATCGCGACCGGTCTCGCCACCACCGAGCCCGAGTTGGAAGACGTGCTGAAGGCGCTTGGCGCCAGCAAGATGGACATTCTCTGGAATGTCGGCCTGCCGCGCACCATGCCGTTCTTCTTTGCCTCGCTGAAAGTCGCGGTCAGCTACGCCTTTGTCGGTGCCGTTCTGGCCGAGACCGTCGCGTCGAATCGCGGCATCGGCAATGTGATGATGAGCGCATCGTCGAACTTCAACGTCCCGCTGGTGTTCGCCTGCCTGTTCATTCTCGCGATCCTTGGCGTGGCGCTCTACGTCATTTTCTCTCTGATCGAGGCGCGTGTGACCGGCTGGGCCACGCGCAAGAACGATCTTGTTGCGACCTAATCCACCCACATCAACCAGGAGAATGTCATGTTGAAGAGATTGACCGCCCTCGCAGTCGGCAGCGTCCTGCTCACAGGCTCCGCCTTCGCTCAAGAGACGACCATTAAGTTCACGCTGGGCTGGAAAACCCAGGGCAGTGACGCGGCGTTCTTCTATGCCAAGGACAAAGGCTACTTCAAGGAAGAGGGCCTGAACGTCGTCATCGATCAGGGCGAGGGTTCGGGCGCGACGGTGACCCGCATCATGTCCGGCGCCTGGGATGCCGGCTTCGGCGACGTCAATGCTATCATCCAGAACTCATCGACGCGCCCTGCGGACGCGCCGATCATGGTTTATATGATGTGGAACCAGCCTCCCTTCTCGATCGTCACCAAGAACACCAGCGGCATCAAAACGATCAAGGATTTCGAAGGCCACACGCTCGGCGGCGCACAGGGCACGCCGACGACGCGTCTGTTACCTGTCTTCATCCAGAAGAACGGCCTCGCGGCCGACAAGATCAAGGTCACCAATATGGCTCCCAATCTGCAGGAGCCGATGCTGATCAAGGGCGATATCGACGCCGCGCTGGTGTTCAACATCACCAGCTACTTCAACCTCGTCCTGAACCGTCAGGATCCCGAAAAGGACTACAAGTGGTTCTCGTTCGGTGAGTTCGGCCTCGACCTGTATTCCAACGGCGTGATGGTGTCGCAGAAGTTGCTGGCCTCGAACCCCAAGGCCGTTGCCGGTCTGGTCCGCGCGATCAACAAGGCTAACATCGCCGTCGCCAAGGATCAGAATGCCGGCATGGCTTCGGTCGTCGCCTTCGACAACCTCGTTGATGTCCCCGTCGAGAAGCGCCGGCTGCAATATTCTTTCGACAAGCTGATGGTCTCCCCCGAGATGAAGGAAATCGGCGTCGGCGACATCAAGGATGACCGCATGACCCGTGCCATCGGCATGGTCGTCGAAGGTTACGACTTGAAGCGCACCCCGACCCCGAAGGAAGTATTCTCGCGCGAATTCCTGCCGGCGCGCGGGGATCGCGAATTGGTCTATACGGCGAACTAAGGCTTGCACGCGGATGAACGGGATCCTGTCTGCGACGAATATTTTCACCGGCGCAGATCGAGGCCTCGTGCCTCAGGCCAGCATCCAGCATGCGGATGGTCTGATCACGAGCGTCTCGGCCGGCGCGCATATTTCGCCGCAGACAAACCACCTGATCATCCCCGCACTGGTCAACGCCCACGACCACGCACGTCCATCGATGACATCCTTCGGCGCATCCGATATGCCGCTGGAATCATGGATCGCACGGTCAGCCTTCGGCACGCCGCCCGATCCCTATCTCGTCGCCGCCGTCTCGCTCGCCCGTTCAGCGCGTGCAGGCTGCGGCGGCGCGATGATTCATTACACCCGCCCAAGCGGCAAGATGCCGATTCTCGATGAATCGATTGCGATCGCGAAGGCCGCCAGCGATGTCGGCATCCGGCTGGCCTTTGCATTGGCCGTCCGCGACCAGAATCCGATCGTCTATGGCGACAGCGCCGACGTGCTTGCCGCATTGCCCGAAGACGACCGCAGCACGATCCAGGACATGTTCATTCGTTCGAGCCCGACACCATCAGAATATCTTGACCGTGTGGAGGCCATTGATGCCGCCATCGCCAGTCCGATGACCGATGTGCAATTCGGCCCGGCCGGCGTCCAGTGGTGCTCGCCTGCTTTGCTCGAAGCCATCGCCGAGCGCTCCGCTGCCACCGGCCGGCGCGTGCACATGCATCTTCTTGAGACCATCTATCAGCGGCAATGGGCCGATCGCGCCTTTCCGGGCGGCGTTGTGCGCTATCTGAAAGATATCGGCCTGCTATCGAACCGGCTGACGCTGGCCCATTGCATCCATGCCCGGCCGGACGAACTCGATATGATCGCCGAGTCTGGCGCGACCATCGTGACGAATTTCAGCTCCAATCTTCATCTGCATTCAGGCCTCGCTCCGATTGCCGATGCGCATCGCCGCGGCTGCCCCATTGCCGTGGGCATCGATGGCGTCGCGCTCGACGAAGACGACGACGCGATCCGCGAAATGCGCCTCGTGCAGATGGCGCATGACGGCCTCGGCTTCAACCGCACATGGAGCCGTGCGGAGTTTCTCACGCTCGCCGTCTGCAACGGCCGGAAGTCGATCGGCGCACCGGGCTCGGGCATGCTCGCCGCCGGAGAAGCCGCTGATTTCATTGTTCTCGATATCGGCCAACTCGACCGCGATGCCATCATGCCGGTCGATCCGATCGACATGCTGTTTGCCCGCGGCAACAGCAGCTGCGTTCGCGATGTCGTGGTCGACGGGCGCACCATCAGCCGCGATGGCAAGCCGACCGGCGTCGACCTGGAGGTCATGGAGACCGAGTTGCGCGGGCTCTATCGCAAGAGCGTGCCCCAGTTCAAGGCGTTCGAACGCGCCTGGGCACCGTTCGAAAGCGCCGTGTCGCACTGGTTCCGGCAACAGGGGTGTTGCTAGCAGCGGGGGCGCTGCTAGCTCACCAAACCTTCAGCGGCTTCAGTTCACCTGACGTTTTTCCAGCTTTCGTGCCAGCGTGCGGCGATGCATGCCGAGACGGCGCGCCGTCTCCGAAATGTTGAAATCGCTCTCCACCAGCGTCTGGTGGATGCGTTCCCATTCCAGCGTCTTGATCGAGGTCGGACGTTCCGTGAGCGCCACTTGCACATCGCCGGTCGCCTTCTGGAACGCTTCCTCGATATCGTCGGTGTTCGAAGGCTTGGCGAGGTAATGACACGCGCCGAGCTTGATCGCCTCCACCGCCGTGGCAATGCTGGCATAGCCGGTGAGCACTACGATCAGCATCTCAGGGCTCAGCGCATGCAACGCCTCGACACAAGCCAGGCCCGAGGCTCCGCCGAGCTTGAGATCGACCACCGCATAGCCCGGCACCTTGTCGCCGAGCACCTCGGTCAAGGTCTCGAAGCCCTCGGAATGCAGCACGGTGTAACCGCGACGCTCGAACGATCGCTTCAGCGTTCGCGCGAAACCCTCGTCATCCTCGACAATGACCAGCAGACGTTCATCCGACATGTTTGCGCGCTCCAATCGCGAGGGCGGATAGTGGTAGCGACAACGTCACGAGGGCACCGCCCACAGGACGATTCTCCGCCACCACCGTACCGCCCAATTTGCGGACGGCATTGACCACCAGAAACAGACCGAGCCCGCGACCGGACTGGCCCTTGCTTGAATTATAGGGCTTGCCGAAATTCGCCAGCATCTCCTTGGCGAAACCCGGTCCCATGTCGCTGACCTTCAGCACCAGCGAATCGCCATCGCGCTCGATGGCGAGGCGAACCCAGAGCGGCGATACCTCGTTGGCGTTATCGAGCACGTTGAAGATCATCTGCTTCAACGCCGAGTCCGACACGATCGGCATGTCCTCGCCGAACCGGTTCTCATAGACCAGCGTGTTGATCGAGCGCGCGCCGCGCCAGTCCTCGACCAGTTCGCCGAAGAAGCCGTTGACGGTCGTCACAACCGGCGCCTCGCCGCGCATGTCGCCCGCTGACATGAGAATTCCAGTGACGATCGACTTGCAGCGCTGCACATCGGCCTGCATCTCGCTGATCTCTTCCATCAGCTCCGGGTTGCCTGCAAGTTCCGGCATCCGGCGCCAGTCACTGAGGATCACCGACAGTGAGGCCAGCGGCGTACCGAGTTCATGCGCGGCGCCGGAAGCGAGCAGGCCCATGCGCACAATATGATCTTCCTCCGCGGCCTGCTGACGCAGCGCTGCTAGACCCTCGTCGCGCTCGCGCAGGTTTTCTGCAATGCGCGTCATGAAAACGACGATCAGCGCCGCGTCGAGCACGAAGCAGATCAACATGCCGATAATGTGCAACTGGAACAGATCGTCGCGCAGCGCGTCCGGTAGCGCCAGCGGACGATGAAATACAATCAGCCCGGCGAAGCATATACAGGCAACAACAACAACGACCCAGGTCGAGCGGCCGTTCAGCAACATCGCCCCGAGCGTAACCTGCAGGAGATAGAGCGATATGAATGGATTTGTGGCGCCGCCGCTCAGATAAAGCTGGGCAGTCAGCGCCGCGACGTCGAGCAGCAAAAGAAGGAGCAGTTCGCGGTCACGCGCGTCGGTCTGCTGACGCAGCCACTCCTGGCTGATGACGTTCAGAAATACTGAGCCGCACAGCACCATGACCATGGCCATCAGTGGTAGCGAAATGCCCATCACCAAATGCACGAAGCCGATGGTCAGAACCTGCCCGACCACTGCGATCCAGCGCAACTGGATCAGCAGATTGATGTTCTTGATATTGGTGGTCTCGTCGAGCGGCAGAGCCGTGACTGCAACGGGTGTGGTGACACCCGTCGCGTCGACCGGTGACGCGGCAACCGCACTGACGCCAGTGTCGTCTGGTGCGCCCACCTTGCTCTCTGCTCCCAAACCCGGCATCTCGCCCCGTCAGCTTGATCGGCCAGCCTCAATCGGACCGGCGCGCCATCCATGACGTCATACGCGAGGTAGTGATCTTTTCCGAATCCGCCACTCGTCGCGGGCGACGAACAGCGCAGCGCCGGCCAGCATCAAAGCGAGGCCGAACCAGGTGATGGCATAGACCACGTGGTTGTTCGGGAAGGCGATCACGGTCAGGCCGCCATGGGGCTGCCCCGGCGCGTCCAGCGCGGCATTGGCATCGATGAAATAGGGCGCGACAGCGCCGAGCGTCTGGCTGGCGGCAATCGCCTCGACATCGCGGGAATACCAGCGCTGGGCAGCGGGATCATTTGAGCGCAGGAACCCGCCCTTCGGTTCGGTGACGCGCAACAGGCCCGTCACCAACACCGGCGTCGCGGGCGCCGCGAATGCGCCGGCTTTGCGCTCATCCGGGCTGACGAAACCCCGGTTCACCAGCACAGTGTAGCCGGCCTCGGCGCGCAGCGGGCTCAGCACCCAGAAGCCGGCGCCGAGATCCGAGACAGCCTGCACCAGAGTATCGGCGCCCGGCACAAACCGCCCGGTGACGCTGACGCGACGATATTCATCGTCATTGCGATTGATCGCAGGCCACGCCGCAGGCCCGGGTGCAGCTTCGGGCGCGGCGTGGCTGCGCTGATCGACACGTGCGATCAGATCCAGTTTCCAGGCGCGGCGTTCGACCTGCCAGATGCCCAGCGCGGTCAATCCCGCGATACCGAGCAGTGCCAGCAGGCCCAGCACCGTGAGGGTTGTCGCGCTACGTGGCGACCGCCCGGATTCCATTTTCGATTCAGACGACTCCTGTCTGGCCGGGCGGCCTACGACGATCCCGTCGTTGGCGCGCGCCGTGGCCATCAGGGCATATTCCTCATGTCGTGAACCGGCATCATGTTGACGTTGAGGTGGTACATCACCCAGAGCGAACCGCTCAGCGCAATCACGACGATGATGATCGTGAAGATCAGCGCCATCATGGTCCAGCCGGCATCCGACGTCGTGTTCATGTGCAGGAAGTAGACCATGTGAACCACGATCTGCACCACAGCGAACGCAACGACGATCGCGATGGTCCAGTTCTTGTTCTCGATCGCGCCCGTCATCACCAGCCAGAATGGAATGGCGGTAAGGATGACCGAGAGGACGAAGCCAGTCATATACGACTTGAACGAACCATGGTCGCGGCCGTCGTCGTGGCCGTGGTCATCGTGACCATGTCCGTGCGCGGCATGTGCATCGGCGCTCATCGCAGCACTCCCAGCAGATAAACAAAGGTGAAGACGCCGATCCAGACGACGTCGAGGAAATGCCAGAACATGCTCAGGCACATCAGCCGCCGCTGGTTCGCCTCGATCAGGCCGAAACGGGCGACCTGCACCATCAGCGTCACCAGCCAGATGATGCCGAAGGTGACGTGCAGGCCGTGGGTGCCGACCAGCGTGAAGAAGGACGACAGGAAGGCGCTCCGCCAGGGGCCAGCACCTTCGTGGATCATGTGATGGAACTCATAGAGTTCGATGCAGAGGAACGCGAGGCCGAACAGACCGGTGATGCCGAGCCACATTTGGGTCGACTTCACTCTGCCCTTCATCATTTCCAGCATCGCGAAGCCGTAGGTGATCGACGAGAACAGCAGCATCGCGGTATTGAGCGCGACAAGCTTGAGGTCAAACAGATCCTTCGGCCCCGGCCCCGCGGCATAGCTACCGCCGAGCACGCCGAAGGTAGCAAACAGCATCGCGAAGATGAGGCAGTCGCTCATCAGGTAGAGCCAGAAGCCCAGCATCGTGCTGGAGCCGGCCGGATGATCGTGTTCGTCGACGACGTGGAAGACCGGGACTTCAGTGCCGTTTATCGTTTGGGTCGGTACGTTCATGACGCGGCCTGTACTGCGAGAAGTTTCGTACGCTCGCCTTCGGTACGGATGACGTCCTCCACCGGGATGTGGAAGTCACGGTTGTAGTTGAAGGTATGGAAGATCGCGACGCCGACGATGGCAACGAAGCTCAGGGTCGCGAGCCACCACATGTACCAGATCAGGGCGAAGCCCATCGCCGTGGCCAAGATCGAGAGGATCACGCCGGTGCCGGTGTTCTTCGGCATATGGATCGGCCTGAAGCCCTCCAGCGGACGCGTATAACCGCGGCGCTTCATGTCCCACCACGAGTCATTGTCGTGAATGACCGGGGTGAAAGCGAAGTTGTAATCCGGCGGCGGCGACGACGTTGCCCATTCCAGCGTGCGCCCGTTCCAGGGATCGCCCGTGGTATCGCGCAGCTTCTCGCGATTCCAGATGCTGACGGCGATCTGGACGAGGAAAGCACCGATGCCGATCGCGATCAGAACCGCACCGAAGGCGGCGATGACGAACCAGATCTGCAGCGACGGATCGTCGAAGGTGCGCAGGCGGCGGGTGACGCCCATCAGACCAAGCACATAGAGCGGCATGAAGGCGAAGTAGAAGCCGAGGACCCAGCCCCAGAACGAGACCTTGCCCCAGAACTGATCGAGCTTGAAACCGAAGGCCTTCGGGAACCAGAAATTGATGGCCGCAAAGATGCCGAACACCACGCCGCCGATGATGACGTTGTGGAAGTGAGCGATCAGGAACAGGCTATTATGCAGCACGAAGTCGGCCGGCGGCACCGCGAGCAGCACGCCGGTCATGCCGCCGATCACGAAGGTCAGCATGAAGGCGATGGTCCACATCATCGGCAATTCGAACCGGATGCGGCCGCGGTACATTGTGAACAGCCAGTTGAATATCTTCGCGCCCGTCGGGATCGAGATGATCATCGTCGTGATGCCGAAGAAGGAATTTACGCTGGCGCCCGAGCCCATGGTGAAGAAGTGATGCAGCCAAACGAGATAGGACAGGATGGTGATGACCAGCGTGGCGTAGACCATCGAGGTGTAGCCGAACAGCTTCTTGCCCGAGAAGGTCGAGGTCACTTCCGAGAACACGCCGAACAGTGGCAGGATCAGGATGTAAACCTCCGGATGTCCCCAGATCCAGATCAGGTTCACGTACATCATCGGGTTGCCGCCGAGATCGTTCGTGAAGAAGTTGGTGCCGACGTAACGATCCAGCGAGAGCAGCGCGAGAACGGCGGTCAGGATCGGGAAAGACGCTACGATCAGGACGTTGGTGCAGAGCGAGGTCCAGGTAAAGATCGGCATCTTCATCATGGTCATGCCCGGCGCGCGCATCTTCACGATGGTCGCGATCAGGTTGATGCCCGATAGCGTCGTGCCGACGCCGGCCACCTGCAGCGCCCAGATGTAATAGTCGACGCCGACATCCGGACTGTAGCCAATGTTTGATAGCGGCGGATAAGCCAGCCAGCCGGTCTTGGCAAATTCACCAACGAACAGCGACATCATGACAAGGATGGCGCCACCGGTGGTCATCCAGAAGCTGAAATTGTTCAGGAACGGGAACGACACGTCGCGCGCACCGATCTGCAGCGGCACGATATAGTTCATCAGGCCGGTGACCAGCGGCATCGCCACGAAGAAGATCATGATCACGCCATGCGCCGTGAAGACCTGATCGTAGTGATGGGCGGGCAGAAACCCGTCGGAGCCGTTGAAGGCCATCGCCTGCTGGGCGCGCATCATGATGGCGTCGGCGAAACCGCGCAGCAGCATGACGATGCCCAGCACCATATACATGATGCCGATCTTCTTGTGGTCCACGCTGGTGAACCACTCCTTCCAGAGATAGCCCCACAGCTTGAAATAGGTCAGCGCGCCGAGCAGCACGATGCCGCCAAGCGCGACCATCGCGAAAGTCGCGACCAGAATCGGCTCATGATATGGAAACGACTCAAGCGTCAGGCGGCCGAAGATGAACTTCGCAAGCCCGGTATTTGCCAGTGCGGCTGTATCAGACATTTAGATCGACCCGATCAGGTGTTGGAAGCGCGCCGCTCGGCAGGCGGCGGCGCAGGCGTGAAATTGAATGGCGCGGGGGCGGCACCTGGGCGCGCGAGACCAGCACCGGTGACCGGCGTCGGGTCGAGTGGAGTCGTCGTCGAGCGGTGATCGGCTGCTTCGCGTGCAGCCTCGGCGAGGGTGCAGACGCTGGCGACATAGTTCTTGGTCGAGCTGGAGCCGTCAAGCATCGAAATATTGTATTTCAGCGGCAGGATGTTGCGGGCGCTGGCGAGGCCGAGGCCCCCCTTCGCATCCATCGCCATCATTTCACTCATGCACATCTTGCCGGGCTGGGCGCACATGTTGAGGATCGCCTTGTAGAGGTCAGGCGCGACTTCCTTGTAGAGACGCACCGGCACATTCTCGCTGGGCTTTTCGAGATCCAGATAGGCCTCGCGGCTCAGCGTCTCATTGCTCGCCTTGGCCTTGGCGATCCAGGCATCAAAGCCGGCCTGATCGACGCCATGGAACTTGAAGCGCATGCCGGAGAAGCCGGCGCCGCTATAGTTCGCCGAGAAACCGTCATAAACGCCAGCCTTGTTGATGACCGCGTGCAGCTTGGTTTCCATGCCGGGCATCGCGTAGATCTGGCCGGCGAGCGCGGGGATATAGAAAGAGTTCATCACCGACGAAGCAGTGATCTTGAAGCGCACCGGACGATCGACCGGCGCGGCCAGTTCATTGACCGTAGCAATGCCGTATTCCGGGTAGAAGAACAGCCACTTCCAGTCGAGCGCGACGACTTCGACCTGCAGCGGCTCAAGAAGGCTCGCAGCATTGCCGGGCGCAATCCGGTCGAGCCGACGATACGGGTCTAGCAGATGCGTGCTGGACCAGGTCACGGCGCCGAGACAGATGATGATGAGGAGGGGCATCGACCAGATGACGAGCTCGAGATGGGTCGAGTGATCCCAGTCCGGCTCGTATTTCGCGTCGGCATTCGACTGCCGGTACTTCCAGGCGAAGAACACGATCAGAGCCATCACCGGCACGATGATCAGCAGCATCAACACCGTGGAAATGACCACGAGATCGCGTTGCTGCACTGCGATGTCACCCGCAGGATTCATCACGACGAAATTGCATCCGCCCAGCAAGGCAACCAAGGGCAGCAAAAGGAGTATCCGTAGGCGGCTCAAGGTGTTACCCATTCGATAATGTCCGTACGCGCGCACGGTTAGGCGTATTTGCTGCAGGGCAACATTGGACAATTTGTCCAATGGTCCGAAGACGCGGTTCGCGACAAATCGTCAACCTCGCGTCGCCCTTTGGGCGTCGATTGCATGACCTTCAACACAGCACCGACGGATAGAAAAAATGGCGCAGACGTCATCGACGATTGAACGGGACGCACGCCTTCTGCACGCGGATGGCCACGGCGCCGTGAATCCGGGCGAGATCGCCATTGGCGTCATCATCGGCCGGACCTCCGAGTTCTTTGACTTCTTCGTCTATGCGATCGCTTCGGTGCTGGTGTTTCCGAAGCTCGTCTTCCCCTATCTCGATCCGCTGACCGGCACTCTCTATTCCTTTGCGATCTTTTCGCTGGCATTCATCGCCCGCCCGATCGGCACGATGATCTTCACGGCCATCGATCGCAGCCAGGGCAAAGGCGCCAAACTTACCATCGCGCTATTCCTGCTCGGCATTGCCACCGTCGCCATCGCCTTCCTGCCCGGCCACGAATCCATCGGCGTCGCATCGGCCTGGCTGCTGGCTGCTGCACGTATTGGCCAGGGTATTTCCTGGGGTGGCACCTGGGACGGCCTTGCTTCGCTGCTGGCGCTCAATGCGCCGGAAGGCAAGAAGGGCTGGTACGCCATGATCCCGCAGCTCGGCGCGCCGATTGGCCTTCTGGTGGCGAGCGCGCTGTTCGCCTTCTTCGTCGACACTCTGTCCGCTGACGACTTTCTCGACTGGGGCTGGCGCTATCCGTTCTTCGTTGCTTTCGCCATCAACGTCGTCGCCCTGTTTGCGCGCCTGCGCATGGTGGTGACGCCCGGCTACACCGAACTGTTCGAAGCCCGTGAACTCGAGCCGTCCTCGATCACCGAGACGATCGCCCAGCAGGGCCGCACCGTGGTGATCGGCGCATTCGCACCACTGGCGAGCTTCGCACTGTTCCACATGGTCACAGTGTTCCCGCTCTCATGGGTGTTCCTGTTCACCCGCGAAGCACCCGGCCGCTTCCTGATCGTCGAATGTATCGGCGCCGTGTTCGGCATCATCGCCATGATCGTGTCGGGCTATGTCGCCGACAAGGTCGGTCGCCGCACGCTGCTGACCGGTTCGGCGATTGCCATCGCGGTATTCAGCGGCTTCGCACCGCAGATGCTGGACGGCGGCATCGTCGGCGAACTGGCCTTCATGGTGACCGGCTTCATCCTGCTCGGCCTGTCGCTCGGTCAGTCGTCGGGCTCGGTCGCCTCGAGCTTCTCGAAGCGCTTCCGCTACACCGGTTCGGCGCTCACCACCGACCTTGCCTGGCTGTTCGGTGCCGGCTTCGCACCATTCGTGGCGCTGGTGATGTCGAGCCGCTTCGGCCTGTCCTCGTCGGGCGTGTATCTGCTGTCGGGCGCAGTCGTGACCCTGCTTGCGATCTCGATCAACCGGCAGTTCGCCAGCCGCGACGCCTCGGCGATCCAGCCGTAAGCAACACTGTCGCTAAAGAAAGAGCCCCAGTTCTGATCAGAACCGGGGCTCTTTCTTTTTGTTCTGGCTTATTTCCCTGACGCGAACCGGCATCTACTTCGCTAATGCGACAGCGGCACATCATCCTGATGCAGGATGCGTTCGGCGGCACCCTGCAGGTCGTCATACTGGCCTGATTTCAGCGACCACAGGAACGCCGCGAGGCCGCACAGGCCAAGCCCGATGGCGATCGGAATCAGATAGAAATAGTCTGTCATTCCGCCGGCTCCATTCTGACCGCCATTCGCGGCGTTGATGCGCTCGCGTCCTGAGACTTGTCGGACTTGCCGCGGCCACGCAGCCGCAGCGCATTGGCGACAACCACGATGGACGAACCGGACATCGCGATCGCCGCAACCAGCGGCGTGACATGGCCCATGATCGCGATCGGCACCGCAATGAGATTGTAGCCGACTGCCAGCGCGAGATTCTGCCGCACGAGATGCCCTGCCTCGCGCGAGACCGCGATTGCCTGCGACACGGCCGACAGATCCTCGCGCAGGAAGACGAGATCTGCGGCGTTGCGCCCGACATCGGCGGCCGATGCCGGAGCCATCGACGCATGCGCGGCCATCAGCGCCGGCGTGTCATTGAGACCGTCGCCGACCATCAGGACCTTCTTGCCGGCCGATGCCAGCTTCGCCACATGCGCCGCCTTGCCGCCCGGCAGCACGCCGGCGAAATATGGCACGCCTATGCCTGCAGCGAGTGTCCGCACCGGCGTCTCGCGATCGCCCGAGACAACCTCGACAGCCAGTCCGCCGCGCTTCAGGTCGCCGACCGTTTCAGCCGCGCCCGCACGCAACCGATCCTCGAAGCGGAAATCCGCCACGCATTGTCCATCGCGCGACAACACGACGGAAGAGCCATCGAGATCCATACCGCTGGTATCGGTGAGGGCCCATTCCGGCCGCCCGAGGCGCAGCACGCTGCCGCCGAGACGCGCTTCCATGCCGCAGCCCGGATGTTCGGAGACATCATCGAGCGCAATCGGAGTCGTCGTTGTTGAAACGGCAGCAGCGAGTGCACGCGAATAGGGATGACGTGAATGCGCGGCGATCGCGCCGGCCAACGCCAGGGTCGCAGGATCGACGTTGTCCGAATTGACGACGCGGGCATTGCCAAGCGTCAGTGTGCCAGTCTTGTCGAACACCACCGTATCGATCTCGGCGAGACGCTCAAGCGCCCCGCCATCCTTGATCATGATGCCGCTCTCAAACAGCCGCCGCGCAGCAACCACCTGCACCATCGGCACAGCTAAGCCAAGCGCACAGGGACAGGTGATGATCAGCACCGCGACGGCAATAGTGATCGCGCGATGAACGTCGCCGGACACGATGAGCCAGCCAACCAGCGTGATGGCCGCGGTAAGATGCACCACCGGCGCATAGAGCCCGGCCGCACGATCGGCGATGCGGCGATAGACCGAACGGCCCTGCTCTGCGGCTTCCATCATCCGCAGCATTTCCGCGAGGAACGACTCGTTGGCCGAGGCTGTCGCCGTGATGATCAGAGGCCCTGTGAGATTCAGCGTACCCGCGCGCAGCACTGAACCCGGCAGAGCCGGCTGCGGCACGCTCTCACCGGTGACCAGCGAGACGTCGAGTTCCGACAGACCCTTGGTCACCTGCGAATCGACCGGCACGCGCTCGCCGGCAGCGAGCATGATGGTCATACCCACAGTGATTTCGCCGACCGGCAGATAGGTCTGCGCACCGTCACTCTGCAGAACCAACGCGCCCCGCGCCGCCAGGCGTGCGAGCCCCTTCACCGCGACACGCGCGCGCTCACGCATCATGTGATCGAGGGTGCGGCCGATCAGTAGAAAGAACAGCAGTGTCACGGAGGCATCGAAATAAGCATGCGGCCCATGGATCGCGGTTTCGTACAGGCTCATGCCGAAGGCCAGCAACACGCCGAGCGAGATTGGCACATCCATATTGGTGCGACCGTGACGCAGTGCCTGCCAGGCCGAGCGAAAGAATACCCGGCCGGAATAAATCAGCGTCGGCAGCGCGATCAGCGCAGAGATACCGTGGAACAGATCGCGCGTCGCGGGCTCGGCACCAGACCACACCGAGACCGACAGCAACATGATGTTGCTGGCCGCAAAGCCCGATACCGCGAGCGCACGGATCAGTTCTGACAGCGTCGTATCCGTCGCATCGCCATCGACCTCGAACAGATGCGCTTCATAGCCAACATTGCGTAGCGTTTCGATGAAAGGCGGCGGTGCGGCATCGGCGCGCCATTTGATGGTGACCCGCTTCGTGGAGAGATTAACCCGTGCCCATGTCACGCCATCGAGCGCACCAAGCGCTTGTTCGACCGTGCGAATACAGGCGCCGCAATGAACGTCCGGCACCGAGAGATCGGTCTGCCTCAAACCGCCGGCAATGGTACGGCTGACCAGCAGGACTTCGCGCGGATCCGGCGCCGCCAGTATGGCCAATTCTGCTCCTGAGCCACAGCAACTCATCGGAGACCTCGTTTCTCACTTTACACATGATCCTTTCGGAAAACCGGTTCCCACTTTTCCGGATCATGCTTTAGCCAGTCACCTCGACGCCCGGCTTCATCGCCACATAGGCGTGCCATGTCCCGTGACCGAGCACGGGAAACACGACGATCATACCGAGCAGGCCGGTCATGACATTGATCAAGAACAAAGCCAGCGCGATTCCCGCCCAGGTCAGCATGACCGGCAGATTGGCCCAGACCATCCCCATGCTCGTGCCCATGGCGGTGAGCGCATCGACGCGCTCGTTGAGCAGCATGGGAATGGCGAACACGCTGATCGCAAACGAGAATGCCGCGAAGATGCCGCCGACCGCGGTGCCGGCGATCAGCATCGCCCACCCGATGGGTGTGGTGAACAGCATGGAAGCGACGCCATCGAGGCCAGGAAACGGGTTCATGCCGAAAAACAGCGCGTAGATGATCACCGCGGCGCGAATCCAGACCAACATCAGCGAGCACAACAAAAGGCCCGCGAATAGCAACTGCCCACCCGACTTCGGCCGGACGAGAATCATCTGCAACAGCGAGACACGCTCATGGGCGGCGATCCGGCGACTCTTCTCATAGAGTCCGATGGCGAGTACCGGCCCGACCACCATGAAGCCGGCAAAGGCCGGAAACAGGATGTAGTCCCAGCCAAAGGCGAACAACCCGCCGACCAGGACGACCGAGACCGCGAAAACGAGCACGCCATAGCTGAGGCTCACCGACGGGATAATTGTCAGATCGCGCCAGCCGGCTTTGAGCCAGTCAAAGGCGACAGATGGCGCGACATGGCGATTCCACGACACCGAGGGCGGCAGCGGAGGGGCAACGGCTGGAAGAGTCATCTTCGACCTCGCAATCTCAATGACGCGCCGTGCATGACGAGGACGCCGCACTGAATTTGCCGGCTTCCGCGACACTGGCGCCGCGCTTGACGTGATCGATACAGTCGGGCTGCGACGAGAACGCCACATAGACCATGTGCGCATTGGCCATCAGCACCAGTAGCAGACCGGCAGCAATCGCCATCCAGACCCAGACCTTCGCGTTGACGTGCTTCATCGCTGCTACATTCATGGCCCGGCAGCCCTGAGGTTGACGAGATAGAGCGCGAGGATCTTGCGATCGAGCGCCGACAGTCGCGAATCCCAGCTCGGCATATGACCTTGCCGGCCACCCCAGACAGTCGTGAAGACCGACTGGGCGTCGCCGCTATAGATCCAGAAATTGTCACGCAGGTTCGGCGCACCGAGTTCGATATTGCCGGTCGCGTTCTCGCCGTGGCAGGCGACGCAATTGTCGGTGAACACCGCCTTGCCGCTGGCGAGCTTCGCGGGCGCGATCGCCTTGGCCGCCGCGGGATTCGACAGGCTGCGGACATAGTCGACGACATCGTCGATCTGCTCGCGCTTCAGCATCCCGTCACGGCCGAAGGCCGGCATCTGCGAGGTCCGCGAGTCCTTGTGCGGCGAATTGATGCCAACGCGGATCGTCTCAGCGATCGCATCGGGCGTGCCGCCCCACAGGAAGGCCTGCGACACCAGCGTTGGAAAGCCGTTGCCGCCCTCGGCGGTGCGGCCATGACAGGCCGCGCAATTATCGCCGAACAAAGTCGCGCCGGTCTGCCGCACGATCTTCATCAACTTCTGATCGGCCTGGATAGCTTCGAAGCTTTCGGTCTCGATCAGCTTGCTCCACTTGGCGCGGTCCGAGGCCGCGTCCTTGATCTGCTCGGCCACGACGTTGCGCTGGTCGATCCTGAGCAGGCCCTTGGTATAGGTCATGCCGAGCGGCCAGGCCGGCATCAGGATCCAGTACACGACCGAATAGAGAAAGGTCGCCCAGAGGAAGAAGACCACCGCACGCGGCACCGGCGTGTTCAGTTCCTTGATGCCATTCCATTCGTGACCGGTGGTGAGATAGCCGGAGACGGGATCGCGTTCCTCTACTGCCATCGCTTCGCCTCGTATGGCTTGTCCTCAACGGAAGGATCGAGGATCGACTGCGCCGCAGAGTCGAACGACTTTTTGTTCTTCGGCCAATATGCATAGACCACCACGCCGATCGACATGGCGATCAGATAGAACAGCCCGAAGGACTTCGCGAACCAGACAGTGGCCTCGTGCTCCATCATCACTCTCTCGCCGCAGCCGTTTTGGCCTTGTGAGCCGCATCGGTCAGCTTGCCCAAGATCTGCAAGTAAGCGACCAGCGCATCCATCTCGGTGGGCTCGCCGGGCTGGCCATCGAAGGCGCGCACATTGGTCGCCTCGCCATAGCGTTTGGTGACGCCTTCCGCGAAAGGCGTATCCGGCGTTGTCTGGCCATAGGCATCGTTCGACGCGTTGGCGATCATCTCATCCGTATAGGGCACGCCGACCTTGCGCAGCGCGGCCAGATGCAGGCCGAGATCGTCGATCCGCGCCTTGGCGCGCGTGAGATAGGCGTAAGGCGGCATCACGGATTCCGGCACCACGTCGCGTGGATTGATCAGATGCTTGACGTGCCATTCGTCGGAATATTTGCCGCCGAGGCGCGCGATATCCGGTCCGGTACGCTTCGAGCCCCACAGCATCGGATGGTCGTATTTGGATTCGACCGCGAGCGAATATGGCCCATAACGCTCCACTTCATCGCGCAAAGTGCGGATCATCTGCGAATGACAGGCATAACAGCCTTCGCGGATATAGATATTGCGGCCAGCGATTTCGAGCGGCGTATAGACGCGCATATCCGGCGCGTCTTCCACCGTCTGATGGATCGTGAAAAGCGGCACGATCTCGATGAGGCCGCCGATGCTGGCGGCAATGATGATGCCGATGGCAAGGCCCATCGTCTTGCGTTCGAGCTTGTAATGCAGACCGAACAAACCCATCGTCATTCTCCCGGCTGCAGCGCAGGCACGCCAGCGGGCTGTGCCGCCGGACGATCTGCGGCACGTTCATCGGCCGGCTGATCAGCAGTGCGGATAGTCATGACGATGTTGTAGAGACCGATCACCGCACCAGCGAAGAAGAAGAACCCGCCGACCGCGCGCGCAACGTAATAGGGCTTCATCGCGATCACTGTCTCGATAAAGGAATAAGACAGCGTGCCGCTGCTGTTATAGGTGCGCCACATCAAGCCCTGGATGATGCCTGAATTCCACATCGCGAAGACGTATGTGAAGAGGCCGGCGACAGCGAGCCAGAAGTGCCATTCGACGAGCGCCGGCGAATACATCCGCTCGCGCTTCCACAGCCACGGCACCGACGCATAGATCGAACCGAAAGTGATCATCGCCACCCAGCCGAGCGCGCCGGCATGGACGTGGCCGACGGTCCAGTCGGTGTAATGCGACAGCGAATTCACCGAACGGATCGCCATGAACGATCCCTCGAACGTGGTGAGGCCGTAGAACACCGCAGCCACCATCATGAAACGCAGCGTCGCATCGTCGCGCACCTTGTACCAGGCGCCGTTCAGCGTCAGCAGAGCGTTGCCGGCCGAGCCCCAGGACGGAATCAGCAGCATCAGCGAGAAAGTCATGCCGAGTGTCTGCACCCATTGCGGCAGCGCCGTGTAATGCAGGTGATGGGAGCCCACCCACATATACATGAAGGTGATGCCCCAGAACGAGATGATCGACATCCGGTAGGAATAGATCGGCCGACCCGCGCGCACCGGCAGATAGTAATACATCATGCCGAGGAAGCCGGAGGTGAGAAAGAAAGCGACGGCGTTGTGGCCGTACCACCATTGGGTCATCGCATCCTGCACGCCGGAAAAGGCCGAATAGCTCTTGGCGTGACCGAACGAGACCGGCATCGCCAAATTATTGACGGTATGCAGGATCGCCACCACCAGGATGAAGGCCATGTAGTACCAGTTGGCGACGTAGATATGCGGCTCCTTCCGCCGCGCCAGCGTCCGCATATAGATGACGAAATAGACGATCCAGACGATTTCCAGCAGGAGGTCGGCATACCATTCCGGCTCGGCATATTCCTTCGACTGGGTGACGCCCATCAGATAGCCGGTGGCGGCGAGTAGGCAGAACAGATTGTAACCGAGCAACACGAACCACGGGCTGATCTGATCCGGCAACCGCGCGCGCGAGGTGCGCTGGAGCACATAAAGCGAGGTGCCAATCAGTCCATTGCCGCCGAAGCCGAAGATCACTGCGCTGGTATGCGCGGGGCGGATGCGGCCGAAGCTCGACCAGCCAGCATCGAACGTCAGATTGGGAAACACCAGCTGCCACGCGACCCAGTCGCCGATGAACATGCCGATGACGGCCCAGATCATCGCTAGAATGATCGCCAGTTTGGTAGGGTCATCGTAATACAGCGCGAGCCGGGCCTCGTCCGGCTCCGGCTCGTAATAGACATAAATGACACCGAAGGTGCCGGCGATTCCCGCCAGCATGACAATCGCACCATGGACGCCGAGCGGGTCCTGGCGGCCGGCGATCGCCATCGCGAGGCCGCAAATCGTGAGAGCCAGCAGGATGATGAGCGCGAGCTGCCGCTCCGATTTGGTCAATTGCGCGATCATCCGGTCATCCCCTACTCGTCTCGCACCGGCTCGTCAGGCAGGACGCGCAGCGCCCGATCGGCACAGAGCATCCTCACACCATCACGACTAGCTCACTGCGCCGCCACAGCGATTGACTTAGGTCAAGCCCGCGAACGGATTCCGACCGGGATCAATCGCAATTTTTGATACTTACAACCAATGTCGCGCAACCGAACCTGGCGCGTCTCTTCTACAGGTGCAGACAGGATGCTTGCGCCTGTTAGTCCTTCACGTCGTAGCGATAGGATTTCGAGACGATCTGCCAGCCATCGGCCAGCTTCATCGCAATCAGGTAATCGGTGAAATAACGCGGCGGCAGCTGGCAGCGCACCTTGATGAAGGCCGTCTTGTCGTCGGAGCGATCAATGGTGACAATGAGGTCATCGCGGGTCTTGCCATCGACCTTGCCCGAGGTCCGCGTACGAACCATGGGCATCCAGTCCGGCATGGTCAGCACTTTCAGCTCGCCATTCTCGACCCAGCGCAGGTCCGCGGTCGGATGAAAGATCGCGCCGAGCTTGTCGGCATCGGCCTCGTAGAGGCCGTCGAAATAATGCTGGATCACCGCTTCAACGGTCGAACGATTATAAGCCAACTTAGTCCCCCACTCACAATCAGACTGGAACCCTTATAACACAGAAGCGATGACGGCCATACCATACCGTTGCATGGGTGGTCCGGCCTTAGATCACTTGCTGTCGCCCAGCATCTTTCGAAAACGTTCGATCTCCTGCGGCACGAAATGCGCAAGATAGGCCGGCGCCATTTCGGCATCTGCGGCGGGCATCGAGCCGAGATCATCGAGGCGTTTCTGATAATCGGGATTGGCAACGGCAGCGCGCATCGCGGCATTGAGCTTCGCGATGATCGACGCAGGCGTGCCCTTCGGCGCGAACAGCGCATACCAGCCAGATATTTCAAATTGCGGCAACCCGGCCTCGCTGGCGGTCGGAACGTCAGGCAGATGCGGCAAGCGCGTTCTGGATGCCAGCGCAATCGCGCGAATGAGACCGCTCTGGATGGCCGGCGTCACCGACGCCGAGGAATCGCAGATGCCATCGATCTGCCCACCTATCAGATCATTCAGGGCCGGACCGCCGCCGCGATAGCCGACCAGCGTGACATCGATGCCCGCAGCCTGAACGAAAGCCTTGCAGAATAGATAGTTCTGCGAGCCCACGCCGGAGTGGCCGATATTGAGACGGCCGGGATTCTGTTTCGCATGCGCGATGAATTGCGCGAGATTGTCGGCCGGAAAATTGCGCCGGATGGCAACCATAGCCGAACTCTTGTTGAACATGCCGATGCCTGCAAAATCCGACGGCGCGAATTTCACATCGGGCGTGAACAGGTAGACCGCAGTATTGGTGCCGCTATTGCCCTGCACGATGGTGTAGCCGTCAGGCGGGGCCTGCGCGACGCGAGCCAGCGCCACGGCCCCGCCCGCACCGCCGATATTTTCGATCACGATGGGCTGACCGAGATGCCGGCTCATCTGTTCGGCAATCAGCCGTGCGTTGACATCGGAACTGCCGCCGGCAGCGAATGGCACAACGAGCGTGATGGGACGGGTGGGATAATCCTGTGCGGATGCACACAGCGGCGCGATCAGCACCAGACAGAGCGGAGCAAGCCTGAACCAAGCCATCCCAAATCCTCCCTGACCAGGTCTTGTCTAAGTAGATCTTTGCCTGATTTTTCCGTGATCTTAGGGAGTATCCGGCGCCGGATGCAAAGACATGTTATGCTGCAGAGCGGCGTAACCGACGGCGTGCGGCGCCGTTCCTTGACGTCTACGGAGGTCCTATGACCATCTCCATGGTTCACCCAACGATCGATACCAAGAGCCTGCTGACCGGCGCACAATTCGCCGACGCCTTCAGTATCACGACCGAGACGACGGACCTGACCGCCCGCGACGCCGCCACCCGCATGCTCAGCCATTCTCCGCCTTGGGTGGACGCCTTGATGCGGCTGCGGGATCTGATCGTTGCGCCCTTCGGGCTGAAGACGGCGCAATCCGCGCGTCACGCCAATGTCGACAAGGTCGGCTTTTTCCCTGTGCTCAGCGAGACGCCGCAGCGTCTGATCGCGGGCTTCAATGACAATCATCTCGATTTTCGCGTCGTGGTCGATGTCGCAGCGGACGGTACCGGCCAGCGCGTTACGGCAACGACCGTCGTGCTGATGCATAACTGGCTCGGACGTATCTACCTGACGGTCATCAAGCCGTTTCACCGAATGGTGGTCCGTTCCATGCTGCGGCAGGTCACGCGCTGAATTTGCCGTGGCAGCCGTGGGGAACCTGGGTCATCGCAGCCCGTTAGCCCATATGCCATTTACAGAGATTGATCCGCAGAACGAGGAGCTGAAAGTCACGCTGGCGCACGCGTTTGACGCCGCTTGGCAGCCCTTTGTGACGCATGAAGGCGAGTCCGCGGACACGCCCGAGAACCGCCGCCGCCTTGCCGCGCGGATTGTCGCCGTGGCGCGGTCAGGACAGATCGATGAAAAGGCGCTCAGCGAGGCCGGATTGATTTACCTCCGCGTACTCGCCGAGGCGGCGCGGCTTTCCGCCCGCATTCGTGACGTCGCATCTCCCGATCTGGCGCCCCAAGCTGACGACCAACGAAACCAGTCGTTCGGCCCGGAGACGGTCGCTGCGATGTCCACAGCGCTGGATCGCTGCCTCGATGAATTGCCGCTGCGGATTTCATCGGACGCCGTGCAGTTGCTCTCGAGCAGTATTCTCGATGAAGCATCGCGCGGGGAGCGCGACCCGGAAAAGCTGCAGCTCCACGCCTTGGCATTGCTCAAATCGCGTCAGTAGGCTCCTTGCTCACCGGATCCGTCTCGGCCCATTCGGCGACGCAACGTTCGAGATCCTTCAAATTCTGCCGCATCTGTTCCAGCGAAAAGCCGATCGCGAAGAAGCGCTCGGCTACATCGCCGGGTAATCCGCGCGTTAGCCCCTCTTGCCGAAGCGCACCGACCTCTCCTGCATAAGCCTGTAGTGCGGTCTGCACCGGCCAGATCGCCGGCGCGCCGGTGCCGCTGCGCAGTGCTACGGCGGTCGAATGCAGAAACGTCGTCATAGCATCGCTAACCCGCGACAGCGGACCCGCCAGCCTGACCTGCAACGCGGATGGCAACGGCACCACAGTGGACCGCCCGATCATGACCAGGTCATGCCGCAGCCGCAGCGTTGTGCGCAGCAGCGGGCCAGTGTCAGGGCCGCTGGACAGATGCGCCGCACGCTCGCGCTCGGCTTCGGCGCCGATCGCATTCAGATTGGTGAGCGCATGGCCGATGCCATCCTGCAACCGGTGCAGTGCCTCATTGTCGCGCCCGCGCGTCAATGACGCCAGCAGTTCGGTCAACGCCGTTGCGATCAGATCGAGCGCTTCCGCCGAACTGGCCCGGACTTGGCTATGCGCCCGCGACGGCAGCACCAGGAACGATACCAGAAGACCTGTAACGGCACCGACCGTGACTTCGAGCACACGATCGATGGCGGATTCCAGCGGCGTGTTGTGGTTCATCATCGGCAGCAGCAGCACGATGATGGCCGTCACGGTCGCGACATTGAGGCTCGGATTGATCGCCGCGATGAAGGCCAGTGGCGCCACGGAGAGCACAAGCACCGCGAGCAGCGCACCTTCATTGGAATGCGGGATCAGGATCGCAACCGCGCCGCCATAGATGGCGCCGCCGATCGTGCCGACCAGATAATCACGTGTTGCCTTCAGCGACCGCCCGACACTCATCTGGGTGACAATGATCGCCGTCAGCACAGCCCACAGCGGCAGTTTCAGCCCGACGGTCAGGGCTATGATCAGCGCAGCAAGCGCCGCCGTGGTCACCCGGACGCCGAGGCCGAGTTCGACCTTTCGCGCCCGGAAGAAGGCAACCACCCGTTTCAGGAAGCCGAGAATTCGCTTCGATGCGGACATGTCAGAATTGATCCCTGAAACGGATTTTGACGAACCAGTTTCAGCATGGCTGATCCACGCGTCGCCATGGCCGCTTGAAACGCCGATTTGGTCCGCCTAAGGCTATTTCAACAAGAGTGAGGAAACACAATGGCCAATGAGACCGCAACGCTTGCCGCTTATGTCGCGGACCTGAAATTCGACGACATTCCGCAGGACGTGCTGGAACGCGCCAAGGTCCTCACCCTCGATTATCTCGGCAGCACCATCCGTGCCCGCAGCGAGGCCGAATCTACCCCCTCACTGCTGAAGATGCTGGAGGCCCTGTCGCTGGACGGCAGGGGCGAATCCACCGTGTTCGGCGACAGCAAGACCTGGACACCGGCCGTGGCCGCCCTGCTCAACGGCGCGCTCGGCCACTCGCTCGATTTCGACGATACCCATGCTGATTCCTCGCTGCATCCCAGCGCTCCCGTGGTACCCTCCGCCTTTGCCGTCGGCGAAATGGTCGGCGCATCCGGCAAAGCGGTGCTGACAGCCATCGTCGCCGGCTATGAAGTCTGCTGCCGGCTGGGCAACGCGCTCGATCCGACCTCGCATTATGCCAAGGGCTTCCACCCCACTGCCACCGCCGGCACCTACGGCGCTGCGGCTGCAGCCGGAAAATTGTTCGGGCTATCGAAGGATCAGCTCATCTCGGCCTTCGGCGTGTCGGGCAGCCAGGCGGCGGGTTCGCTGCAATTCCTCGTCAACGGCGCCTGGAACAAGCGCTATCAGGTCGGCGCGGCCGCCATGAACGGCGTGATCGCCGCGACCTTGGCGCGCAACGAATTCGTCGGCGCGACCGAATCCGTCGAGGGCAAGCATGGCCTCCTGGTCGGCTACAGCGACAACGCGCATCCGGAAAAGGCCGTGGCCGATCTCGGCTCGGTTTATGAGACCATGAAGATCGGCATCAAGCCCTATCCGAGCTGCCGCTACACGCATGCCGCCATCGACGCATTGGTCGCGATGCGGCGCGAGCACAATCTGACACCCGATCAGGTCAAGCGCGTCGAGATCGGCCTGCATCGCAACGGCATCACGCTGACCGGCGACGCCGCCACCAAGCGCCATCCGACCTCCATCGTTGGCGGCCAGTTCTCGATGTTCTTCACCGGCGCGCTGGCGCTCGACCAGGGCAGCTTCGGCTGGGACGACTACAAGCGTCTCGGCGACAGCGCAATCAACACGCTAGCCGACCGTTTCGACGTGGTTCAGGACGAACGCCTCGAAGGCAAGCGCCATCCGTTCGGCGCCCGGGTCAGCATCACCACCGAGGACGGCGTGCATGAGCGCATCTATGCCGATCCGTCGGGCGAGCCGACATCGTTTCCCGATGCCGCCGCCATGCAGCAGAAATTCCTGCAGCTTGCCCGTCCCGTGCTGAACAATCGCGCCGAGAAATTCGCGGATGCGATCCTCTCGCTTGAGAGTTTTGACCGCGTGGCAACGGCGACGGCGCTGGGACGGTAACGGACATCAGGCTCCGTCGATGATGATAAAATCGGCATCGGCGTATTTTTGCCGGATGGATCTGGCGGTTTTCGTATTCCGGGCTACGGTAGCAGGCGGTTGCGGTCGCGCGGTCGGCGAATTCCACCACCACATTGCGATCGCGGGCGTCGCCTTCCATGGTTTCGAAGGCGCCGCCGCGCACGATGAACCGTGCGCCGAACTTGTCGAACGCCGGCTTGGCCGCAGCGAGATATTCCGGATAACGGCCCTCGTCGCGCACCGAGACGCGGACAATCCAGTAGGCTTTCGACATCATGGCTCTCCAGTTTTAATGTGATCGTTGTGACGCGTCCTGCGTCGCATCGTCATGGCCGCGGCGGGTCACGGCATCAATGCCGGCGCGGGTCACGCCAATATCGTGCAATTCGTAGTCGCTCATGGAGCGTAGTTGGTCACGCGCCTGTTGCCGCTCGCGCAGGCAGCGCCAGCCGTGACGCAGGGCTGCAACGGCCGCGCTCGCGACTGAACGCAACATCTGGCCGCGCTCGGCATGAGCGCGCTGAATAGTGATTCGCTTCAGCGCGGTCCATTGCAGCGGCGTCAGGTAGCGCGCATCGTGCGCGTGCGGTTCGGGTTCATCCTCGATCATGTCCACCCTCTCCGCTTATGCTGTGACGCTGGCCACGATGGGTTTACCCGGCGCATTTCATCCCATAAAATGAATAATCAAGATCATTTCGATCTCATGGAGAGATGTATGGATCTGTCCGAGCTGCGCATCTTCCGCGCCGTTGTGCGCGAAGGCGGTGTGACGCGCGCCGCGGAGCGGTTGCATCGCGTGCAGTCCAACGTGACGACGCGGGTGCGTCAGCTCGAAGACGATCTCGGCACGGCGCTGTTCGTGCGCGAGGGCAAGCGGTTGCATCTGACGCCCGCAGGTCAAACGCTGCTCGGCTATGCCGACCGGCTGCTGGCGCTCGCCGACGAGGCCCGCGACGCGGTGCAGGACCCGCGGCCGCGGGGCGTCTTCCGCCTCGGCGCCATGGAGAGCACTGCAGCGGTGCGGTTGCCCGGACCGCTGAACGAATTTCACCGCCGCTATCCCGACGTGCAGCTCGAAATGCGCATCGGCAATCCGGAGACGCTCGCGAAGGGCATCCTCGCCGGCGATCTCGATGCCGCCTTCGTGGCTGAGCCGATCGCCGCGGCGCCGTTCGACCGCATGCATGCGTTCGACGAGGAGCCGGTGATCGTGTCGTCGCCACGCCATCCGCCGATCGGTCGCAAGGAAAAAGCGCCGCGCGCGGTGCTGGTGTTCGAGAACGGCTGCCCGCATCGCAAGCGGCTGGAAGACTGGTATGCAAAGCGCGGTGAGATGCCCGAGCGCACCATCGAACTCGGCTCCTATCACGCCATGCTCGGCTGCGTAGTCGCGGGGATGGGCATCGCGCTGCTGCCGGAAAGCGTGCTGTCGACATTCCCGGAGGGCAAGCGGCTCACCGTGCATCGCCTGCCACGCGGCGAGAATCACGCCGAGACCGTGCTGATCTGGCGCAAGGGCGCAGCTTCACCGAACGTCCAAGCAATGCAAAAAGTGCTGCTGGACGAACGAACGACCCGCGGCCCAGCAGCTAAGCGCAAGGCATCAAGCGTTAGCGCACCGCACAATGTGAAGTAGATTTACAACCGCATTCGCCCGTGGCTAACGTCACACCAATAAAAAGCAAACGGGAGGAGACCTTTATGTTGCGCGTTACAGCGATTGCGGCCGGATTCGTCATCGGCGTTGCGGCTCTTACGACAATCCAGCCTGCCATGAGCCAGTCTGACGGCTGGGTCACGCTGGTCGACAGCACCAAGATGGGTGACTGGGACAAGGTTGGCGACGCCAATTGGGAGATGAAGGACGGCGCGCTCGCCGCCGACAAGCTGCTCTCCGGCAAGGATCTCGCTTATCTCGTCAGCAAGACGCCTTACAAGGATTTCCAGATCAAGGCCGAGTTCTGGACCGATGCCGAAGCCAATAGCGGCATCTTCATCCGCTGCGATAACCCGAAGGTGATCGATGGCAAGACCTGCTATGAGGTCAACATCTTCGACAAGCGGCCCGACCCGTCCTATGGCACCGGCGCCATTGTCGATGTGGCCAAGGTCAATCCGATGCCTAAGGCGGCGGACAAGTGGAACACCTATGAAATCACGGCGAAAGGTCCGAAGCTCACTGTCATCCTGAACGGCGAAAAGACCGTCGATGTCGAGGACACCAAGCACGCCGCCGGCCCGATCGCCCTGCAATACGGCTCCGGCGTGGTGAAATTCCGCAAGGTCCAGATCAAGCCGCTGTAAGGCTCTTTTTCGAACACCACACTCCGTCATGGCCGGGCTTGTCCCGGCCATTCACGCCTTGCATCCCGCTGGGAAAAGACGTGGATACCCGGCATTCGCCGGGCATAACGACTGAGAGACCGGAGAAGCTGCCCCTTTTACCCACCCCGCCAAATGCTGCTATGATGGCCTCAACCCTATGGAGCCCTCATGAGCTGGCAACCTTCAGAAGATCCGATCCTCGGCGACGCGCAGACCTGTGATGCGCTGGAGCTCGTGATCGTGCCGCGCACCCGCGATCTCGGCGACGGCTTTCTCGTCCGCCGTGCCCTGCCCCATGGCAAGCGGCAGATGGTCGGCCCGTTCATTTTCTTCGACCATTTCGGCCCGATGCAGTTCATCTCCGGCAAGGGCATGGATGTGCGACCGCATCCGCATATCGGTCTCGCCACCGTCACCTATCTGTTCGACGGCGCGATCATGCATCGCGACAGCGAGGGCAATGTCCGCGAGATCCAGCCGGGTGCCATGAATCTGATGACCGCCGGAAAGGGCATCGCCCATTCCGAGCGCACGCCGGACGTGCAACGCCGCGACGGCCAGAAGATGCTGGGCCTGCAGAGCTGGATCGCGCTGCCCAAGGGCTCCGAGGAAATCGCGCCGTCGTTCCAGCATTATGCCGCGGACAGCCTACCGACCATCACCGACACCGGCTTCACCGCGCGCGTGATCGCCGGCAAGGCGTTTGGCAAAGCATCGCCGGTGTCGATGGTATCGCCATGGTTCTATGCCGAAGTGGCCGTTGAGGCCGGCACCAGCGTGCCGCTCGATCCCGACCATGAGGAACGTGCAGTCTATGTGGTTGATGGCGAGATCGAGATCGCCGGCGACCGCCATGAGGGGCCGCAACTGCTGATTTTCCGGCCCGGCGATGCCATCACCATCAAGGCGACGCGCAATACCCGTATGATGTTCCTCGGCGGCGACGCGCTGGAAGGGCCGAGGCACCTGTGGTGGAATTTCGTGTCCTCCAGCAAGGAGCGCATCGAGCAGGCGAAAGAGGACTGGAAGACCGGCCGCTTCGCCCATGTGCCCAACGAACACGAATTCATCCCGCTGCCGGAATAGGCTCACTCCTTCATCACGCCGCCGCCGGCCAGACGCCGGACGACTCTGTTTTCGAAAGACCCTGACATGACCACGATGGCCACCAGCGACCTGCCCCTCCCCAAGATTGGTCGCGGCAAGGTGCGCGATATCTATTCCGTCGGCGACGACCGCGTACTGCTGCTGACCACCGACCGCATCAGCGCCTTCGACGTGGTCATGCACGAGACCATCCCGATGAAGGGCGCGGTGCTGACCCAGATCAGCGCCTGGTGGTTCAACCAGCTTGGCGGCGTGGTCCCGCATCACATGATCTCCGCCGATGCTGACGAGATCATCCAGCAGGTGCCGGCTCTCGCAGGTCACCGCGCCGCCTTGGCCGGTCGCGCCATGTTGTGCCGCCGCACCACCGTGTTTCCGATCGAATGCGTGATCCGCGGCTACATTTCGGGCTCGGCCTGGAAGGAATATGCCGCGAGCGGCACGCTGGCCGGCGAGAAGCTGGAAGCCGGACTGCTTGAAAGCCAGAAATTCCCTGAGCCGCTGTTCAGCCCGGCCACCAAGGCCGAGACCGGCCATGACGAGAACATCACCATCGCCCGGATGCGCGAGATCATCGGCGAGGAGGATGCCTTCACGCTCGAGAGCATGACTCGCGCCGTCTACACCCAGGGTGAAGAGATCGCCCGCGAGGCAGGCATCATCATCGGCGACACCAAGTTCGAATTCGGCAGGGAAGGCAATGGCCGCATCATCCTGATCGACGAGGTGATGACCCCCGACAGCTCCCGCTTCTGGGCCGCCGACGTCTATAGACCGGGCCAGCCGCAGCCGAGCTTCGACAAGCAGCCGCTGCGCGACTATCTCGACATCGAGCGCCGCGCCGGCCGCTGGAACGGTGAAGCCCCGCCGCCGCCGCTGCCCCCTGAGGTGATCGACGCGACCAGCAAGCGCTATTTGGAGGCCTACCACCGCCTGACCGGCACGGAGCTGGTCATCAACTAACAAACTGACTGTCTTTCCCTCGGACTGTCATAAAAATAGTCTTGTCCGTACATCTCACCGTCGTCTACCAGAGACGGCGGCGGTTGCGCCTGTCGCGCAGCGCTCCTACAGGTTCGCGCGTGACATACTTCCGGCCCGCACTCCTCATCGCCCGTCATTGCGAAAGTAGCCGCCCATGACTGACTCCCTTGTCAGCCCGGGCGTGTTGCACGCATGGCGTAATGACGTGTTCGGCGGCCTGATCGCCAGCGTCCTCACCATCAGCTTCGGCCTCTCCTATTCGGTGCTGATCTTCACCGGGCCGCTGGCCTCGCTGCTGCCCTACGGCATTGCCGCGACCTTCATCTCTGCAAGCGTCATAGCCGCCCTGATCGCCCTTGGCAGTTCGTTCCCCTTCGCGGTCGCCGGCCCCGAGAGCTCGACCGCAGCCGTCACCGCCATCCTGGCGGCGGCTCTGGTCGAGCACATCGTTACGGCCGATGCACCGTCTGCCTTGCTTGGCCCGGTGCTCATCACCCTATCCTCGGCCACGATCATCACCGGCATTGTGCTGTGCGGCTTCGGCGTTACCCGCATGGGACGCGCTATCCGCTATGTGCCCTATCCGGTGATCGGCGGATTTTTGGGAGCCACCGCCTGCCTGATCGTCACCGGCGCCATTCAGGTGATCACCGGCTACAAGCTGCAATGGGCGAACCTGGCAAAACTCGCCAATCCGATGATGTTCTACGAGTTGCTGGCCGCGGTAGCCGTCGCACTCACCATCTATGCGACCTGGCATCGGTCCCGTAAGCCACTAGGCCTGCCGATGATTCTCATCGGGAGCGTCATAGCGGCTCATCTAGTTTTCAAGATCGCCGGTGTGTCCGTGATCGAGGCCCAGGCTATGGGCTGGACCTTCGCATCGCCGCCTAAGGCCAACCTGACCTTACCCTGGGCCTTCTTCAGCGACGGCTATCCATGGCAGGCGCTGCCCGGACTCATCGGCAATTTCATCGCTGTGATCTTCGTGACGGCCGTGAGTACCCTGTTCAATACGACGGGCCTCGAAGTCGCCGCACATCGGGAAGCCGATATCGAACGCGAGCTCAATGCGACCGGGGCGGCCAATATCCTGGCCGGGGTACTGGGAGGCTATGCCGGCTGCATCTCGATCAGTCGTTCGCTCCTGAATCGCAACAGCGGTGCCACGGGGCGGCTTTCGGGCCTCACCGTCGCGGCGGCAGCCGCGCTGATGCTCGTCGTCGACCCCGCGCTGCTGGCCTATATGCCGCGCTTCGTGCTCGGCGGCCTATTGCTGTATCTCGGCTTGGAGCAACTTCATCGCTGGATCGTCGACTCCCGCAAGCGGCTGTCGCTGCTCGACTACCTGTCCCTGCTGGCAATCATCATCATTATTCTCACATGGGGGTTCGTAGCCGGAGTGCTGATCGGCATCGTGATCGGCTGCGCCACCTTTGCGCTCAGCGTATCGCGGGTATCCTCGATCAAATACGGTTTCGATGGCTCGGAATATCGCAGTTCGCTCGATCGATCACTTGAGGATCAGCGTACGCTGGCGGCGCATGGCCGCGAAATCCAGGGCCTTAACCTGCAGAGCTATTTGTTCTTCGGCTCGGCCAACCGGCTCTATCTGCATGTCAAGGCGCTGCTGCGCCGTCATCCCGAGTGCCGCTATCTCGTCTTCGACTTCAAGCTGGTGACGGGCATCGATTCGTCGGCCGCCCACAGCTTCGCCCAGATCAAGCGCATCGCCGAAGGCCACGGCACCACGCTGGTGCTCGCCAATCTTCATCCCTCAGCCAATCGCAATTTGCGCGCCAGCCTGTTCATCGATGACGCCGTCAAGGTCATGGGCGAACTCGATCACGCGCTGGAGTGGTGCGAGAACGAGGTGATCGCGCGGCATCGCGGGCTCGCCGAAGAAGAAGCCAACCTGCGCGACTGGTTCACCAAGATCCTGCGCACCGCCGACGATTCCGAAGAACTGATGCGCCGCTGCCAGCGCGTCGAGGTCGTTGCCGGCGAGATCATCGTTCAAGCCGGCGACGCTGCCGATTCCATGCACTTCATTCTGGACGGCCGACTCGGCATCATGGTGCCGGCGGGCGATGGCAAGCTGACGCGGGTGCGCAGCCTCGGGCGTTACACGACGGTGGGCGAAATGGGCCTTGTCGCCTATGCTCCCCGCAGCGCCACCATCCAGGCAGAGATCGCGAGCGTGCTGTATCTGCTGCGCGCCGACGCCTTCGAGGACATCAAGCAGAACCATCCAGCATTGAGCCAGAAACTGCTGACTTATTTCGTGTCGGTCATGGCGGAACGGCTGGCTTTTGCGAGCCGGATGATTGCGGTGTTGCGAAGGTAAGAATAGTCCACGCGGCGCATCTGAAACGGATGTCACGATCGTCTACGAGTTGGGACCGCCGGCACCGACGGTCGAATTGGCAGGTTTCGTTGCCTTGCGGCTGGCGCGCCAGTTCTCCCACCTTTGGACAACGACAAAAAAGGTCGGAACGAACAGGACGGCAAGGCAGGTCGAGGCAAGCATGCCCGAGAATACGGTGATGCCGATCGACTTGCGGGCGTTGGCGCCGGCGCCGGTCGCGAGCACCAGCGGCAGCACGCCGAGAATGAAGGCGAAGGACGTCATCAGGATCGGCCTGAATCGCGCACGTGCGGCTGCGACCGCCGACTCCAGTAGTGGCTTGCGATCATGCACGTGCAGTTCGATCGCCACCTCAACGATCAGGATCGCGTTCTTCGCCGACAGCGCGATCAAAAGAATAATGCCGATCTGAGTGTAGAGATTGTTCTCGATTCGCAGCGCGGTGAGTACCGCCATCGGGCCGAGCAGTGACAGCGGCACGGCCAGGATCACCGAAATCGGCGCGTACCAGCTTTCATACTGCCCCGCGAGCACCAGATAGACGAGCAGCAACGCAAGACCGAACACATAATAGAGCTGATTGCCGACGATCTTTTCCTGATACGACATCGCCGTCCACTCGAAGCCCGTTCCCGGAGGCAGCGTCTTCGCCGCAATCTGCTCCATCAATGCCATGGATTGCCCCGAACTGTAGCCCTGTGCTGGCAGGCCGATCACCGTCGCCGTCGGATAAAGATTATAGAGACTGATCAGCGACGGCCCCACGGCAGGCGTAATCTTCGCCACGGTGCCAAGCGGAACCATGTTGCCCTGCTGGTTGCGGACCATCAGGTTCTCGATGTCCCGGGCAGTCAGCCGGAATTTGGCATCTGCTTGTGTGTAGACCTGAAAGGTGCGGCCAAACTTGTTGAACTGGTTGACGAAGGACGAGCCCAGATAGGACGACAGGGTTGAGAACACCTGATCCGTCGTGACATGCAGGGTCTGGGTCTTGATACGGTCGATCTCGATATCGAATTGCGGCACCATTGAGCGGAACGGCGAACTGACGCGCTGCAAGGCACTCTGCGTCTCTGCATTAGCTACAATCGCCCCGGTGATCGCCTGCAGCTTGCTGTAATCGGCATTGCCATCGCGCAGTTCGATCTGCATGGCGAAGCCCGCCGCGTTGCCGATGCCCTGAATGGGCGGCGGCGGGATCACCAGAATGCGCGCCTCTGGAATCACCGACAGGCTCTCGTTCAATCCAACGAACAGCGAACGAAGATCCTGTCCCGGTCCGCGCTCGCTCCATTCTTTCAGGATCAGATAGGCGACACCGGCATTGGCCAGGCTGGAGCTGCTGTCGAGCGCGGAGATGCCGGCGATGGTAACCACCTGTTCCACCGCTGGCGTCTTCGCGGCCAATTCACTGACCCGATCGAGTACACGCTGAGTCCGATCCAGCGCGGCACCATCGGGCAACTGGACTGCGACCAGCAGATAACCTTGATCCTCGATCGGGATGAAGCCGGTGGGAATCCGGGATAGGCCGTAACCGCCAATACTGATCAGGATCAATGCTAGGGCAACCGAGAGATTGCTGTGCGCGACCATGCGACCGATCAGAGCGGCATAGCCCCGTTCGAGCCGGTCGTAGACCCTGTTGAACCCACGATAGAAAAAATTGCGCTTCTCCGGCGGCACCGGGCGGCGCAGCCACAATGCGCATTGTGTCGGCTTCAGCGTGGCCGCATTGACGGCGCTGAGCAGCGCCGTGGCTGCGATGACCAGTGCAAATTGCGCGTACATGCGCCCCGTCAGCCCGGGCAGGAATGCCGCCGGCAGGAACACCGAAATCAGCACCAGCGTGATGCCGATGATCGGGGCGAACAGCTTGTCCATCGCGCTGATCGCCGCGTCATGGCCGGACATGCCCTGCTCGATATTGTAGGCCGCGCCTTCGACAACCACGATGGCATCGTCGACGACAATGCCGATCGCCAGCACAATGGCAAACAGGGTCGACAGATTGATGGTGAAACCGAGCACCGCCATCGCCGCGAAGGCGCCGATGATCGTCACCGGCACAGTGGTCGCCGGCACCAGCATCGCGCGCCAGTCCTGCAGGAAGATCAGGATGACCACCAGCACTAGCAAACCTGCTTCGAGGAGCGTCTTGTAGACCTCGTTGATCGATGCCTGGACGAATTTCGTGGTGTCGAACGGCGTGTCGTATTTGATGTCGTCGGGAAATTGCGTGGCCAGCGCCGCCATCTTCTTCTCGACAGCCTTCTCCACCTCGAGCGCATTGGCGCCCGGCGACTGGAATACGCCGATGCCGACGGCTGGCTTCTGGTTGAGCGAAAAGATCTGGCTGTAGGTCTGCGCACCCAATTCGACGCGTCCGACGTCACGGACCCGCGTGACATCGCCATTGTCGCCGGTCTTGACGATGATGCCCTCGAATTCACCGGGATCATCCAGCCGCCCGTTGATGTTCAGCGTGTACTGGAAGGCCTGTCCCGCGGGCGTCGGCGGCATGCCGATTTGCCCCGCAGAAACCTGCTGGCTCTGCTGCTGGATGGACTGGATGATATCCTGCGGCATCAGCCCGCGCACTTGCAGCTTGCTCGGATCCAGCCATATCCGCATCGAATACTGGCCGGCGCCGAACACCGTCACATTGCCGACCCCCGACAGACGCGACAGCTCGTCCCGGATGTTGATCGTGGCGTAATTGCTCAGAAACAGGCTGTCATAGGTCGATTTGGGCGACGTCAGTGTCACGAACAACAGGATTGCCGTCGATTTCTTCTGAACGGTCACGCCCTGATTCTGCACGGCGGTCGGCAGCGACGACAGCGCGCTCGATACGCGGTTCTGCACCAACACCTGCGCAAAATTCAGATCGGTACCGATCTTGAACGTGACCGTAAGTGAATAGGTACCATCGGCTGCGCTGTAGGACTGCATATAGAGCATGTCCTCGACGCCATTCACCTGCTGCTCGATCGGCAGCGCCACCGTGTCGACGATGGTCTTGGCGCTGGCGCCGGGATAGCGCGTCGTCACCTGGACGGTCGGCGGCACCACGTCCGGATATTGTGCGACTGCGAGGCCATAGAGCGAGACGCCGCCGATCAGGATCATCAGCAACGCGATGACATTGGACAGGACCGGCCGCTCGATGAAGAACTTCGAAATCATGACCTGTCCTATTTGGTCGGGGTCGGCGCTTCGATCTTTCTCAGTTGCGGATCGACCTTCTGCCCCGGAATGGCACGCAGCAGGCCTGCAATGACGACGCGATCATCCGGCTTCAGACCGCTTTCAATTACGCGAAGCTCACCTTCCAGCTGGCCGGTGACGACCTTGCGCTGCTCGATGACATTGTCGCCATTCACGACCAGCACATAACGCCCGGCCTGATCGCTGCCGAGCGATACATCCGGCACCAGCAGGGCGTTGTCCTGCTGGTCGATAGGCACGCGCACGCGAACATAAAAACCCGGCAACAGGATGCGATCCGGATTTGGCAGAACACCTCGCACCGGCAGCGTACCCGTCGACTGGTTGATGGTCGGCGAGATGTAGTCGATCTGGCCCTTGTGCGGAAAACCAGTCTCGGTCTGCAGTCCGATCTCGATCGGCAGCTGCCTGAGATCGTTCACCGTCAGCCCGCGTCGCCGGGCTTCATCTCGGATGCGCAGAACGTCCTGTTCGTTGACGTTGAAATTCACATAAATCGGGTCGAGCTGCACGATCGTCGCAAGCTGGGTCGGCGACGCGACACCAACCAGTTCGCCAACCGACACCAGATGTGCGCTGACGATGCCGTCAAATGGCGCAATGACATTCGTATAACCGTAATTGACGGCCGCGATTTTAGTGTTGACTTGCGCCTGCTGCAGATTGGCTTGTGAATTTTCTCGTGTCGCCGTCGACTGCTCGAGCGTTGACTGCGCAACAACCTGCCGGGATACGAGGTCCGACTGGCGCTTGAAATCCGATTCTGCCTGCTTTGCAGACGCCTGCGCACCGGCTTCCGCAGCCTGCGCCTGTTCAAGCTTCAACTGGTATGTCTCAGGCTCGATCGTGAACAGCGTCGTGCCCTGCTTGACGAAGGAGCCGTCCTGGTAGTTGATCGACTGCAGAACGCCCTGAACGCGCGCCACGAGATCGACATTCTTGATCGGTGCTGTATTGCCTGTCGCTTCGAGGAAGCGTGTGATGCCGCGCTGCACAGGGACCACCACCTCAACTTTCGGCGGCGGTGGCTGCACGAAAGTGTTTTGCTCGCAGGCACTTAAAAAGAGACTCGCCAGCGCGATGCTTGAAACACGCATGACCGTGACATGCTGCAGCTGCTCAATGCGGGTTTTCGGTCCAGATGAACAGGCGCGCACAAATCGCATTGTCCTGCCTCAATCAAAAGACTCTCAAAAAAAGCCTTGGCCAAAAACGACAGCCGCCCGCATCAATAGCAACAATCCACTTGTAGTGAAACCGAAACCGTAAAATGATGTCGGACCGAAGTTGTTTTGCGAATGCCTTTCAGAACTCACGCTTCTTGAAGATTTTACGCAGTTGCCCTGACTAACCGGGCGGTAGCAACGAGGATTTCAGCGATGAATTTCATGTTCGGCTTGGCCGCGCGATATCGCGTATCGATGGCTACTATCATTCTAATCGCAATCGCGAGCCCCACCTTTGCGCAAGCGCCGAGCCAGGCGCAGCGTGACGCGATCAAGACGCAGTGTCGCTCGGATTACATCGCGCATTGCTCAAGCGTTCCTCCTGGTGGAGAAGCCTCGCTGCAATGCCTGCAAAAGAACATGGCTAGTCTTTCTGCGGGATGTGCGGGCGCGGTGCGCGCAGTTCAGGCGCCAACTGCGGCACCGAAGGCCACCGCGCCAACGCCTGCTGCAGCGCCCAAGACAGAAGCAACACCACCGGCTACCAAGCCCGCGCCCGCCACTGCCGCACCAAAGGCGGCAGTGAAAAGCACAGCCCCGCCACCTGCTGCGGCAGCCACAACCGCTACGCCTGCCGCCGCCGCTGCTCCTGCAGCCATCGTGCTGCGGCCGATGCGGCCACGCGAAGAATTGCTCGTGATGAGATCAGCATGCGGCGGCGACATCAGATCGCTCTGCGGCGGCATAGCGCCGGGTGGCGGCCGCATCGTGCAATGCCTGGCTAGCAACAGCGCATCACTTTCGCCGGCTTGCACCAGCGTTCTTGCGCCATTCGCTCAACGATGAACACGATGCGCCCGGAAATCGGCGGGATCACTCTCCACGGAAGGCCAAAATCAACTGGATCAACCGGACAGACAGAATGACGTAACAGAGCGACATGACGATCTGAAGCGCCACGTGCCATTCCAACTTTGCGAGCTTGTAGAGGCCATCGAGGAAATTCAGCAGCAACAAAACAATTCCGAACAGCATGACACCGCGACCGACAAGACCGTGGCGCAAATATCCAAACAGGACGATCAGGGGCTCATTGCTCGACACATGCGCCCCGGCCGAGATGATCAAAGTGCCGATCACCATCTTTTCGACGTGACTGAATATTTCCTTTGAAGCGGGCTCGATATGTCGACCGTGAAAAGTAAGCCACCTGGTTCTGAAATCCGACATGCTTTCTCCTGTTGAGATCAACACCGGGCGAAATCATCACATCGCATGTTTCTGGTCGGCAAGGATTTGTATTTACGAGATTGAATAAAAGTTCTGTCGGATCGAGACGCAAGGCGGCGTCGCAAGATTTCTCATTGACCACTCAGCCTTTGCGTCTCCTGCGAACTACTCTTTGCGCGTGAAGCCACTTCTCATTTGATCGTTCTTAATACCGCCTACTGAAGCCCACGAACCTTTCTTCGTTTTGTTTTGCCAACCAACACAGCCGGGAGATCACCATGCGTACTTTCTTGATGATGGTTGCAGCCGTTCTCGCATTCGGCACGACGATGACGTTTGAAGCCACCGACGCCAACGCCGTCGTCTGCGCACGCGGCGTTTACCGTGCCGGCTGCGCCGGCTATCGTGGCGCCGCGGTGGTGCGCCGCCCGGTGGCGGTCGCGTGCCGCACCGTCTGGGTCAATGGCGTGCGCGTACGTCGCTGCTACTGAGCGACGCTGGCTCGGCCAGCCCAAATGCAAATGCCCGGCACATCTAGCGAAGCTTGCTTCGCGCTGACCGGGCATGACGCATAATGAATTTTAATTGCGTCGGAGGCGACGCCTCAGATCCCTGACATCATGATGTATTTGATCTCAACATATTCTTCCATGCCGTGATGCGAGCCTTCGCGGCCCAAACCCGACTCCTTCACACCACCGAACGGAGCGACTTCGGTGGTGATGAGGCCGGTATTAACGCCGACCATGCCGGACTCCAGCGCTTCCGCAACACGCCAGACACGGCCGAGATCACGCGAATAGAAGTACGATGCCAGACCGAACGGCGAGGCGTTGCACATGGCGATGACGTCGGCTTCGTCCTTGAAACGGAACACCGGCGCCAGCGGGCCGAAGGTTTCTTCCTGCGAGACCAGCGCATCCGACTTCACATTGGCAAGCACCGTCGGCTCGAAGAACGTACCACCGAGCGCATGGCGCTTGCCGCCGGTGACGATCCTTGCGCCGCCCTTCACGGCATCAGCGATGTGACGCTCGACTTTCTCGATCGCCTTTTCGTTGATCAGCGGGCCTTGGGTGATGCCTTGCTCGGTGCCGTCGCCGACCTTCATGGCCGCAACTTTCTTCGCCAGCTTCTCGACGAACTGATCGTAGATGGCGTCCTGAGCGTAGAGGCGATTGGCGCAGACACAGGTCTGGCCCATGTTGCGATACTTCGACACGATCGCGCCCTCGACGGCGGCGTCGATGTCGGCATCATCGAACACCACGAAGGGCGCATTGCCGCCGAGTTCAAGGCCGAGCTTCTTCACACCGACCGAAGCCTGCCTGTAGAGGATCTTGCCGACATTGGTGGAACCGGTGAAGCCGACGAAGCGCACCGCAGGATGTTCGCAGAGCACGAGGCCGATCGCCGATGCGTCGCCGGTGATGATGTTCAGCACACCCTTCGGCACGCCGGCACGCTCGGCGAGTTCAGCCAGCGCGAGCGCCGACAGCGGCGTCTCGTTGGCAGGCTTGATCACCACGGTGCAACCGGCGGCCAGCGCCGGTGACACCTTGCGGGTGATCATCGAGTTCGGGAAATTCCACGGCGTGATCGCGCCGCAAACGCCGATCGGCTGCTTGATCGCCAACAGGCGTGCATCGGCACGCTGGGTCGGGATGGTCTCGCCATAGACGCGGCGGGCTTCCTCAGCGAAGAATTCGATATAGGCGGCGCCGATATCGACCTCGCCCAGCGCTTCGGCCAGCGGCTTGCCCTGCTCGGTGGTCAGGATCAGCGCGAGATCCTCGCGGTTGGCGATGATCAGCTCGAACCACTTGCGAAGGATGTTGGAGCGCTGCTTGGCGGTGAACTTGGCCCAGGCCGGAAACGCCTTTTCGGCGGCCTCGACAGCCTGCGTCGTTTCCTTGGCGCCCATATTGGGCACCTTGGCAATTTCAATCTCATTGACCGGATTGGTCACCGAGGTCTCGCCGGTGCCGACCCAGGCGCCGTCGATATAGCACTTGTCGCGCAGCAGCGAAGGATCCTTGAGGCGGTCGCGCAGCGAAGGGGCGGTGGACTGACGTGCGGCTGAGGTCGGTGACATGGGCGGTTCTCCTGCGGAAAGTGTCGCGAACGTATAGCCGCGGACTTGTAGAGGAGTATAGGCCCGAAAGCGCCCCTTGGCGGCGAATGGCAGCTATCGCCCGCAGGGGTATTTAACGCCCGAATTCAACAGTCGCAGAACGCCGCAAGCCCGATCAGGCCGCGCCGCGCATATAGGTCTCGCGCCGATCTATCATTCGCTCGAAAGCGATGCGGGCGTTGGCACGGGTGGTCGTGGAGAAGGTGCGGTATTCCAGTTCCGGCAGCATCGCTGCGTCGCTGCGACCGAACCAGGAAATAAACGATTTGGGCGGGGCCGAAATCTTCGCCAGCGCCTGCGCCAGATTTTCAGCCGCATCGAAAGCGAACAGGGCGCCGGTCTGCGCCACGCGAACTTCGAAAATTCCTGGACCGATCGGGGCCTCGATGCTCTCGCCACGGGAAGCGCGGGGATAATGTTTCCAGTCGGTCCAGTTCGCGATCATCGTCGGTCTCCGCAGCTGACACGCTGCACGTGTTACTCATGGTCTTACGGATTAGTGTCGGAAGGCGCTTTGACGTTCACGTCATTTTTTGAACACAGCTGCGCCAATTTCGTTCCAAGGCGCGATCGAACTCGCTCCCATGCCCGATATGGTTCCCCTCAGACGCTAAAACCAGCGCAAATGTAATCACATCCGCGAGACCGACGACCTCGCGCCCAAGTTGAATGTCCACGCCGGAAATCGGTAAGATCAAAGAAAATCGGGGAGGCAACGGATGTCAGTTCAAGCCGAGATTGACCGGATTCTGCAGCGAGCCAGTGAAACAGGCGCCATTCCCGGTGCCGTGGCGATAGCTGCGATGCGGAACGAGATTCTTTACCAAGGGGCGTTCGGCAAGCGCGACGCATCCAAGGATACCACCATCACGCCGGACAGCGTGTTCTGGATCGCCTCCATGACCAAGGCGATTACGGCCGCTGCAGCGATGCAGCTGGTGGAGCAGGACAAATTGACGCTGGACGCACCGCTGGCGACCATGCTTCAGGACCTCGCGGAAACACAGGTGCTGGATGGCTTCGACAGTGAGGGCACGCCAAGGCTGCGTCCACCGCGCCAACCGATCACCTTGCGGAATCTGCTGACCCACACCGCCGGTTTCTGCTACGACATGTGGAACGGCGACATGGTGCGCTATCTTGAGACAACCGGCATTCCGCCGTTTCGCTCCGGACTGAACGCCGCCATGAAGGCGCCGATCATGCGCGATCCCGGGACCCGCTGGGAGTACGGCACCAATATCGACTTCGTCGGTAAGGTCGTCGAGGCCGTCAGCGGCGAACGCCTGGACGCCTATTTCCAGAACCATTTGCTGGCGCCACTTGGGATGACCGACACCGCCTTCGTGATTGGCGGCGACCAGCGCAAGCGCCTCGTTGCCATGCACAGCCGCGGCGCCGACGGTGCACTGACCCCGATCCCGTTCGAGATCAAACAGGATCCGGAATTCTTCGCCGGTGGCGGGGGGCTCTATGGCACCGCCCCCGACTACATCAAGTTTACGCAAATGATGCTGAATAACGGGACCGGCAACGGCAATCAGATATTAAAGCCGGAGACCGTCGCGCTGATGAGCCAAAACCACATCGGCGAACTTGACATGACGCCGATGACCTCAGCAGTGCCGAGCGCCAGCAACAATGTCGACTTCCTTCCGGGTATCGACAAGAAATACGGCCTCAGCTTCATGATCAATACGGTGCGGTCAGCCGAAGGCCGCAGCGCCGGCAGCCTCGCCTGGGCCGGCCTCGCCAACACCTATTACTGGATCGATCCGGTGTGCGACGTCACCGGCGTCATCATGATGCAGGTGCTACCATTTGCGGATTCGACTTGTTTGAAGGTGTTTTCAGATTTCGAACGCGCCGTTTATGCGGGGCTGGGTGCGAAGAAAGCGGCGTGAGAGCCGCGATGCGCTGATCTCACCACGTCATGGCCGGGCTTGACCCGGCCATCCTCGACTTTCCTCTCTTGCCAAGACGTGGATGCCCGGCACATCTAGCGAAGCTCGCTTCGCGCTGGCCGGGCATGACGACAGAGAAGAAAGCCCAAGAAATGCAGCCTTAAACCGGCAACCCGTTCTTGCCCGCCAGGTCCTTCAGCGAAACCTGGGGACGCGCGCCGATATGCTGGATGACTTCAGCGGCGGCCATCGCACCGAGCTTGCCGGCATTTTCATAGCCGGCGTTGCGCACCAGACCGAACAGGAAGCCTGCCGCGAATAGATCGCCTGCGCCGGTGGTATCGACGAGCTTCTCGATCTTGTGTGCAGGCACCGCAACGATGCCATCGCCCGATGTCACGACACAGCCCTTCTCGCTGCGGGTGACGACGCCGAGCTTGGTGTCCTGGCCGAGCTGCTTGAGCGCCGCATCGAAATCCGTGGTTTCGTAAAGCGAGGTCAGTTCGGCCTCGTTCGCGAAGAGGAGATCGACGGTGCCGGACCGCATCAGGTCGAGAAACTCGGCACGATAACGACCAACGCAGAACGCGTCCGACAGCGTCAATGCGACCTGACGCTTGGCGTCATGGGCGATCTTCGAGGCCTTCACGAAGGCTTCCTTGGCGCTGGCGGGATCCCACAAATAACCTTCGAGATAGACGATCGACGAGGCCGCGACCGCAGCGGCGTCAATATCGTCGGGCGTCAGGTCCTGCGCAGCACCGAGATAGGTGTTCATGGTGCGCTCGCCATCGGGTGTCACCAGGATGTAGGAACAGCCGGTGGCCGGACCGCCGGTGGCGGGTTTGGTGTCAAACGCAACGCCGGCCGCACGGATGTCGTGGGTATAGAGCGTGCCGATCTGGTCGTCCTTGACCTTGCCGACATAGGCCGCGCGGGCGCCGAGGCTGGCGAGGCCGACGATGGTATTGGCGGCCGAACCGCCGGACATTTCGGTGGCAGGGCCCATCGCCTTGTAGATCGCAGCGGCGCGGGCTTCGTCGATCAGTGCCATACCGCCCTTGGTCATCTCATGCGCGGCGAGAAACTTGTCGTCGGCCTGCACCAGCACATCGAAAATCGCGTTGCCGATTCCGAGCACGTCATATTTTGCTGAGGTCATTAAGAATATCCCGTTGCGGCAATTGCGATGAGGCTGAAAATCCGTTTCAACTCGTCTCGCGGTCGCCCAAGTTGAGCCGTCGGTAAAGGCCGGTTTGATGGCTGCAGCGACTATCACGTTCTGCCCCGCGCCAGCAAGGACAGCCCCTTACGATGGTTCTATGATCCGTTCCATCCTGACCGTTTCCACGGGCACTTTGGCGTCGCGGTTGCTGGGCTTTGCCCGCGACGCAATGGTGGCTGCGCTGCTCGGTGCAGGCCCGATCGCGGATGCTTTTCTGGTGGCATTTCAGCTCGTCAACGTGATCCGGCGGCTGCTCACCGAGGGCGCGCTCAACGCGGCGCTGATTCCGGCCTGGCTGCGCATCCAGACGACGCAGGGCGCTGTCGCAGCCACAGCTTTTGCGGGTCGTGTGCTCGGCACCATCAGCGTTGCGCTGATGGTCGCGACGATCCTGCTCGGCTTTGCGATGCCGCTCGTGATCGCAATGCTTGCCCCGGGTTTCGTCGGCCAGCCGCCGCTGCAGCTCGCCGTCGAGAATGCGCGATTGATGCTGCCCTATCTCGCCTTCGCCGGCCCCGTCACTGTCATGATGGGACTGCTGAACGCGCAACAACGCTTCGCGGTGACCGCATTTTCGCCGCTGCTCTTCAACATCGCCCTGATCACCGTCATGGCCCTACTGCTAGTGTGGCGGCAAGAGCCAGACACTGCCGCTATGGCCATGGCGGCCACTGTAGGCATTGCCGGGCTGCTGCAATTGCTGATGCTGATCTTGCGGAAATCTGGCGGCAATCTGGCGGCGCCTTTGCGGCTGTCGCTCGGTAGCGAGATGCGCGGCTTCTTCCGCAAGGCACTGCCTGGCATGGTCGCCAATTCCGGGCCGCAGCTTCTCATCGTCACCGGCGCAATCATCGCATCGACGACTCCGGCTGCCGTGTCGTGGCTGTATTTCGCGAACCGCCTGATTGAACTACCGCTCGGCATCGTCGGCACGGCCATGGGCACTGTGCTGGTCCCCGCATTGACGCGCGCCGTGCGATCAGACGATCAAGCCGCCATCGCGCAGGCGGAATCGCGCGGGTTTGAACTCGCGATCGGTCTCGCATTGCCGGCTACGCTCGGACTGATGATATTGAGCCATCTCATCGTGCAGTGTCTGTTTCAACACGGCGCGTTCGGCGCGAGCGACACGGTCTCGACTGCAAGTGCGCTGATATGGTTGGCGCTGGGCTTGCCCGCGCAGGTGCTTGTGAAAGCTCTGTCGCCCGCCTTCTTCGCACGCGAGGACACGACGACGCCGCTGCTGGCGACGTTCGTCGGTTTGGTAATCGCAATCATCTCCGCACTGGTTTTGAATAACCCATTCGGTGCGAGCGGCATCGCAGCGGCGATCGCTCTGGCTGCGTGGGGCAGCGCGATCTTTTTGATCGTCCGGAGCGCAGCAGCTTTCGGCTTCTCACTCGACCATGATGCAAGACGCCGGCTGCCGATCATCGTCCTGTCCTCGCTGGCCATGGGCGGCCTGCTATGGCTCGCCGCGCATATTGTCTTGCCCTGGACGGCACAGGCCCACGGCCTGGTACGAGCGAGCTTGCTCGGCCTCCTGATCGTTGGCGGGCTGGCAATCTACGCCGCGTTACTGACGCTGACGGGGGCCGTGCGCTGGGCCGAGGTCCGCGGCGCCCTCAAGCGATCACCGGCGGCCGGCTAGGGCAGATTGGCAATGGACGCCGCCCGGCGCCTATGGCAAGTCACGCCCCTTGGCCCGCATTCCACCACGGGCACACAGGAACTAGACGATGGCTTTTACTCAACGGGTTTTTTCGGGCGTCCAGCCGACGGGCAATCTGCACCTCGGCAACTATCTCGGCGCGATCGTGAATTTCGTCAAACTGCAGGAGACGCATAATTGCATCTACTGCGTGGTCGATATGCATGCCGTCACCGTGCCGATCTCCGTGTGGGGCGGACCCGATGAATTGCGCCGCAACACCCGTGAAGTGACCGCCGCCTTCATCGCCTCGGGTATCGATCCGAAAAAGCAGATCATCTTCAACCAGAGCCAGGTCTCCGGCCATGCCGAGCTGGCCTGGATCTTCAACTGCGTCGCCCGCCTCGGCTGGCTGAACCGCATGACCCAGTTCAAGGAAAAGGCCGGTAAGGACCGCGAAAACGCGTCCGTGGGTCTCTATGATTATCCAGTGCTGATGGCTGCGGACATTCTGCTATATCGCGCCACGCACGTTCCGGTCGGCGAGGACCAGAAGCAACATCTCGAACTGTGCCGCGACATCTCGCAGAAGTTCAACAACGATTTCTCCGAGTCCATCGCAACGCAGGGCCATGACGGCCCTTACTTCCCGATGCCCGAGCCTGTCATCACTGGCCCGGCCACGCGGGTGATGAGTCTGCGCGACGGCACCAAGAAGATGTCGAAGTCGGACGCCTCGGACAATTCGCGCATCAACCTCACGGATGATGCCGACACCATCGCGCAGAAGATCCGCAAGGCGAAGACCGATCCGGAACCATTGCCGTCAGAAGAGAAGGGCCTTGAGCCACGTCCCGAGGCCGATAATCTCGTCGGCATCTATGCCGCACTGTCCAATCGGTCGAAGGCTGACATTCTCACAGAATTCGGCGGCGCGCAGTTTTCGGGCTTCAAATCGAGCCTTGTCGATCTCGCTGTCGAAAAACTGTCACCTATCGCCGGCGAGATGAAGCGGCTGACGACATCCGATCTGACCTATGTCGATCAGGTTCTGGCCGATGGCGGCGAACGCGCCGGCGTCATTGCCGCCGAAACCATCAAGTCCGTGAAGGACATCATCGGCTTCGTCCACAAGCGGTAATTTTCGCTATCGCATTCCTTTTCTCCGCCACAATCGACGCGACGCAAGTCATCCTTGCGTCGCGCTTGTCGAACGCCGCTGCGCCGTGGCAGCATGACGTCATTGCCAAGCCGCTCACATTCTGGCGCATCAGACGCGCCACAGCATCGGGACATGCATGAGCACCCAGCGACGTAGTTATGAAAGCGGCCACAAGCCGAAATGCCTCGTGGTCGTCGATGACAGCGAGGAATGGGACCGCGCAGTGTATTACGCCAGCCGCTGGGCCATTCGTGTCGGTGGCGGCGTGGTGATGCTGCGCATCATCGACACCGAAGATCGCAACCAGCAATGGCTCGGCGTTGCCGATGTCATGAAGGCCGAAGCGGAAGAAGGTGCCAATGCCGCGCTGGACCGCGCCTCAGGCCGCGCCAATGGCATCGCCGCCATCACCCCTGAACGCGTGATCCGCGAGGGTGATCCCACCGAGCAAATCCTCGACGTGATTGACAAGGACGTCGACATTTCCATGCTGGTGCTGGCTGCATCGGCCGGCGCGGAAGGCCCCGGCCCGATCGTCACCATGATGGCCAAGCTGGTCGGCTCGTTTCCGGTGCCGGTCGTCATCGTGTCGGGCGCCCTGAGCGACCTCGACATCGACGCCCTGTCGTAACCACCCTTTCGGACGGCTAAGGGACTGCGAAATAGGCCGAATTCGGCGATTTCGCGCCTTGATCGTGCGTTTTTCGTCGCCATCTGCTAGGGGATACTCACGCGCCGGCCTTGAACCGGCGACGCAGGAGAGACCGATGTTCATCCAGACCGAAGCTACCCCCAATCCCGCCACGCTGAAGTTCATTCCCGGCCGCGACGTGCTCGACAGCGGCACCATGGAATTCACCTCACCGGAAGCCGCAACGCGTTCGCCGCTGGCCGAAAAGCTGTTCGCCGTGAAGGGCGTCACGTCAGTGTTCTACGGCTCCGACTTCGTCACCGTGACCAAGGACGACAGCGACTGGCAGCACCTCAAGCCGGCGATCCTCGGCGCCATCATGGAGCACTACATGTCCGGCGCGCCGCTCATGGCCGACGGCAGCGTGAAGGGCGATGTGATCTCCGACGACGAGGAAGAATTCTTCAATGAGGAAGACGCCGAGACAGTCGATACGATCAAGGACCTGATCGAGACCCGCGTGCGCCCGGCCGTGGCCAATGACGGCGGCGACATTACTTTCCGCGGCTTCAAGGACGGCATCGTTTATCTGAACATGAAGGGCTCGTGCGCCGGCTGCCCGTCATCGACAGCGACCCTGCAGCACGGCATCCAGAACCTGCTGAAGCACTTCGTGCCGGACGTTGTCGAAGTCCGCCCGATGTAAGTTCGGTCGCACCGCGACACATAAAAATGCCCGGGACAATCCCGGGCATTTTCGTTTCTGGAACAGCCTTCGTTTAGCGGCCGATGCTTGCGGCTTCTTCGGCGGCGCGCTGCATGCTCGATGACATTTCGTTCGTCACCGTGCTCTGCTCTTCGACGGCAGCCGCCGTTGCGGTGACATATTCGCTGACGTTCTGGATTTCCTGCTTGATCGCGTTCAGCGCATCGACCACATCGCTCGAAATACCATTGAGGCTGCCGATCTCGCTGGCGATCTTATCGGTCGCCTGCTTGGCCTGGTTGGCCAGATTTTTCACCTCCGATGCAACGACCGCAAAGCCACGACCGGCTTCGCCGGCACGCGCCGATTCGATGGTGGCATTCAGCGCCAACAGGTTGATTTGTCCGGTGATGTTGCCAATCAGCTCGACGATCCCGCTCATCGCCTGCGCTGCCGTGCTGAGACGCTGCGCTTGATCGTCCGCCAACTCGACCTTGCCCACGGCAGACATCGCCGTGGTCTTTGATTTCATCATCGCTTCAGAGATTTCGCGCACCGACGCGTTCAGTTCCTCGGCGCCGGCGGCGACCGATTCCATCATCGCCCGCACGCGTTCGCTCTTCATGCGCGCGATCACCTGCGCCGTGGTGTCGGTGGCATACTTTACGACCTTGTAGGGCTTGCCATTGAGATCGAGGATCGGATTGTACGAAGCCTGTATCCAGACTTGTTTGCCGCCCTTACCGATCCGCTGGTACTCCGCCGCCTGATAGTTACCCCGCTTGAGCGCCGCCCAGAATTCGCGATAGTCCGCACCGTCGCGCTCATTCGGCACAACGAACATACTGTGGTGTTTGCCCTGTATTTCCGAGAGCGCGTAGCCGAGCACGCCCAGAAAATTCTCGTTAGCGCTGAGAACGATGCCATCCATGCTAAATTCGATCACGGCCTGCGACTTGCCGATGGCCTCGATCTGACCTGAGAAATTCGCCGCGCGCAGCTTCTGTTCGGTGACGTCGGACGCGAACTTGACCACCTTGATTGGCTGGCCTGTCTCATCAAGGATTGGATTGTAGGTTGCGAGAATCCAGACCTCTTTGCCGTTCTTGCCGATCCGCTTGTATTCGGCGGCCTGATATTCACCACGATTGAGGCTGGCCCAGAATTCGCGATAGGCCGCGCCGTCGCGAGTTGCCGAATCGACAAACATGCTGTGATGTTTGCCTTCGATTTCCGCGAGATTGTAACCCATGACATTCAAGAACAAGTCATTGGCCGTGACAATCGTCCCATCGAGCTTGAACTCGATGACAGCCTGCGAACGACCGATGGCTGCGATCTTGCCGGCATCGTCCATACTGCGGATTTTCACTGCAGTTGTATCCATGGCAAACTTGACGATTTTCAGGGGCTTGCCATCATTCCCAAGGATCGGGTTGTAGGAACCCTGGATCCAGACTTCCTTGCCACCTTTGCCGAGACGCTTGAACTCGCCGGCCTGGTACTCGCCGCGATTGAGGTTGTTCCAGAACGTGCGATATTCCGCGCTGCTCTTCATCTCCGGCGTCACGAACATGCTGTGGTTCTTGCCGACGATTTCTTCCAGCGTATATCCAAGGGCGGACAGGAAGTTTTGATTGGCTCCAAGGATCGTGCCGTCAGCGCTGAACTCGATCACCGCTTGCGATTTTTTGATCGCTGCCGCCAGGGCCAGCCCCTCGCGCGCCCCTGAACTGCTCAACCAATGCAGCATCGAATCGCCTCCCATAAATATAATCGTATTCAAAAAATTAGACGAATAATTTCAGCCCGCATGAAAGCCACGCGCATCCGCGAAATGTCGCTTCCGAACGGTATGCTTATCTCATCGATCTCCGAAGAATTTATTAAGTGAAGCTTTTAGCCAGAGCGAAACTGAAGCTGTCCACGGGCGCATTTCGCTCACGGGAACTTTCACGATCTCGCTATCGTATCTTGTGAAAATATCTTTATGAGAAAGCGAGTAGTGGATGCACGCTAAAGCTGCCGCCCCCTCTCCGGCAGCAACGCGAATCACAGCACCATTGCGCGTGGAGCGATATTCTGCGAGTGGCAGGCGCAAACCCTCGCAAGCCGTGGTAGCGTCTCTTTTATGTTGATCCTTGCCATTGATACCGCCCTTGACGCCTGTGCCGCAGGTGTGCTCGACACCCGCACCAGCAAGCTCATTGCGCATGAGTCCATGCCGATGAAGCGCGGTCACGCCGAAGCGCTGATGCCGTTGCTCGGGCGCGTCATGGCGGATTCCGGCATTGCCTTCGCCGACCTCGACCGCATTGCCGTCACCACTGGTCCGGGCAGCTTTACCGGCCTGCGCGTCGGCCTGGCGGCGGCGCGCGGCATTGGCCTGGCGGCGAGCAAGCCCGTGGTCGGCATCACCACACTGACGGCCTATGCGGCACCCGTCGTCAGTGAGAACATGGATGCGCCTGTCATCGCCGCCATCGATGCGCGGCATGACCATGTCTATTTCCAGGTCGTCAGCGGTAACGGCACCTCGCTGGTGCGGCCAGGCGTCATCCCCATCCACGAGGCCCTTGAGGCCGCACAGTTCGGCGCACCGTATCTGGTCGGAAATGCCGCCGAGATCATTGCCGCGCGCTGGCCGTCCGATGCACCGGCGCCGCTGCGCGTCGATATGCAACCCGCTCCCGAAATCTCATGGGTGGCATGGCTTGGCGCCGCGGTGAATCCGGAGACCGCGCTGGCGCGTCCCTATTATCTGCGCGCACCCGACGCCAAGCCGCAAAGCAGCCTGATGCAGCAGGCCGCACTAGCCGCATCATGATGCCGGCCTGGTGGTCGCGCCTGTTCGGCCACGGCAATGCTGTGGTAGAGCCCGCCACGCTGCGCGACGCGCGACAACTCGCGCAGTTGCATGCCGCATCCTTCCATCGCGGCTGGGGTGCCGGGGAATTCGAACAGATGCTGCGCGAACAAAACACCCTCGTGCATCGGCTCAAACTGCGCGGCCGCCTCATCGGCTTCGCCGTCTCACGAATCGCCGCCGATGAAGCCGAGATTCTCTCCGTTGCCGTGTCGCCCGCTCATCGCGGCCGCGGCCTGTCGCGCGACCTGTTCCTCACCCATCTCGGTCATCTGGCCGGTCGCGGCGTGCGTACCGTGTTCCTCGAAGTTGAGGAAAACAATCAACCGGCGCGGCGGCTTTATGACAGAACCGGCTTCGCAGTCGCGGGACGCCGCGAACGCTATTACAAGGAAGCGGATGGAGCGGAATTGAATGCGCTGGTGATGCGGCGCGACTTGTCCTGACGCCTGCGGAGTGGCAAAAGAAGCCACGATGGGATCCGGATCATGACTGCACTGAAATCATCTGCGATGAAGTCTGCTGGTATCGAGGCGCGCTGCGCCGCGACCGGCATGCGCATGACGGAGCAGCGCCGCGTGATTGCGCGCGTTCTGGCGGAAGCCGACGATCATCCCGATGTCGAGGAACTGTATCGCCGCTGCGTTGCGGTGGATGACAAGATCTCGATCTCAACGGTGTATCGCACGGTGAAGCTGTTCGAAGACGCCGGCATCATCGAGCGTCACGATTTTCGCGAAGGCCGCGCGCGCTACGAGACGATGCGTGACAGCCATCACGATCATCTGATCAACTTGCGTGACGGCACCGTTATCGAATTCACGTCTGAAGAAATCGAGAAATTGCAGGCTGAAGTCGCCGCGAAGCTCGGTTACAAGCTGGTCGATCACCGGCTGGAGCTGTACTGCGTACCGCTCGACGAGGACAAAACCACCAAGTGAGCGAATCAACCAAGTGAGTTCAGTTTCTTCGCGCTTCGATCTCGTCATCTTCGATTGTGACGGCGTGCTCGTCGACAGTGAGTCCCTCGCCTGCGTCGTCCACGCGGATGTCCTGACGCAGTTCGGTTATCCCATCACCGCCGATCAGGTGCATGAGCGTTTCCTCGGCCGGTCCGCGCGCGAGGCGCGCCTGGAAGTCGAGACCGAGCTCGGCCGCGTGCTACCCGATGACTACACCGCGACGCTGAGAGCCACGATCGACGAGGTATTCGGCGCAAAATTGCAGCCGATCCCGCATATCGCCGAGACACTCGCAATATTGTCACATCCGGTTTGCGTAGCGTCCTCGGGCACACCGACACGCATTCGCAGCAGCCTCACCACGACCGGGCTCGACCGTTTCGATCCGCATCTGTTTTCCGCTCTGCAGGTCGAGCGCGGCAAGCCGCAGCCCGACCTGTTTCTGTTTGCCGCCGCGCAAATGAATGCCGCACCCAACCGCTGCGTGGTCATCGAGGACAGCATTCCCGGCGTGACGGCGGGGGTCGCAGCCGGCATGACCGTATTCGGCTATCACGGCGGCGGCCATTGCAGCCCGGCCACCGCGGCAGCCCTGACGGCCGCTGGAGCCCATCTCGTATTCGACGATATGCGGCAGCTCCCTGGCCTGGTGGCCAGGGGCGCACTGGCTGGCGAGCCCGTCGGCCTCGCCTAAGCCATTGCGAGCACTTATATTTTGCAGAAATGCTGGATTTTCCGGACGTTAGCCTATAATTGAGCGCTGCGCAGCAAGCGCATTTCCAGCCCATTACAGGTTCCATGACCGCGCCGCGTAAGCTGCATATCAAATCCTACGGCTGCCAGATGAACGTCTACGATGCCCAGCGCATGGTGGACACGCTGGCGCCTGAAGGCTTCGTCGAGACGGCCAATGTCGACGACGCGGATCTGGTGATCCTCAACACCTGCCACATCCGCGAGAAGGCGTCCGAGAAGGTCTATTCGGAGCTCGGCAAGTTGCGCGTCGCCAAGGCGGAAGCCGCGCAGGCCGGACGCAAGATGAATGTGGTCGTCGCCGGCTGCGTCGCGCAGGCCGAGGGCAACGAGATCATTCGCCGCGCGCCCGTTGTCGATGTCGTGGTCGGGCCGCAGAGCTATCACAACCTGCCGGCGCTGCTGAAGCAGGCGAAAGCCGGCGGCCGCGCGCTGGACACCGAATTTCCGGTCGAGGACAAGTTCGGCTTCCTGCCGCCGCCGAAACCGGCAGCGATTCGCGCCCGCGGCATTTCCTCTTTCGTTACCGTGCAGGAAGGCTGCGACAAGTTCTGCACCTTCTGCGTGGTGCCCTATACCCGTGGCTCCGAAGTCTCGCGCCCCGTGGCGAAAATCATCGACGACGTGCAGCGGCTCGCCGACAACGGCGTGCGCGAGATCACGCTGATCGGCCAGAACGTCAACGGCTATCACGGCGAGGGCCCCGACGGCCGCCCGTGGGCGCTGGGCACGCTGCTCTATCGCCTCGCCGAGATTCCCGGTATCGCCCGACTGCGCTATTCGACCAGCCATCCCCGCGATGTCGAGGACACGCTGATCGCGGCGCATCGCGATTTGCCGGAGCTGATGCCGTTCGTGCATCTGCCCGTCCAGTCCGGTTCCGACCGGATTCTGGCGGCCATGAACCGCAAACATACAGCCGAAGATTATCGCCGCGTCATCGATCGTTTTCGCGACGCGCGGCAAGACATTGCTTTTACTTCTGATTTCATCGTGGGCTTCCCGGGCGAGACCGAGGAAGATTTTGCAGCCACGCTCGCGCTCGTCACACAAATCGGATACGCTGGCGCTTATTCGTTCAAGTATTCGCCGCGTCCGGGAACGCCGGCCGCGGATTTGCAGGAGACGGTGTCACAGGCTGACATGGACGAGCGATTGGTGCGGCTTCAGAACCTGATCGACAGCCAGCAATCGGCCTTCAACGCGGCCACGATTGGACGCACTGTGGATGTGCTGTTCGAACGCCCCGCGCGCAATCCCGGCCAGATCGTCGGTCGCACCGCTTACCTGCAGCCGGCCCATGTGATGGCTTCTGACGACATCATCGGCCAGGTGCTTCCGGTCACCATTGAGAGCCTTGAGCGCTATAGCCTGCTCGGCAGCCTCGCATCACCTCCAGTTGCTAGTTCTCCAGTACCACCAGTGTTGCAGCCAGTCCGTTCTCACACCGTCACGGGAGCCTGAATTCTTGGCCAAAAGCGCATCGGATTCGTCTACGCTCGCTGTTCGCAAACTCGATACTCCACCGCAGGCCGAGACGCAGGTCGTCATCGACTTTGATGACAACCGGGCGGCCTCTTCGCTGGTCGGGCCTTATGGCCAGAACCTCGCGATCATCGAACGCCGGCTGAATGTCGTCGTCGATTCCCGCGGCAACCACATCACCCTCACCGGTACCCGCGACGCCTGCGATGCCGCCCGGCGCGTGCTCGAAACGCTCTATGCGCAAGCAGTACAGGGCCATGACCTTGCCCCCGGCGATGTCGAAGGCACGATCCGCGCGACGCTGGCACAAGGCACGCTGTTTCCGTTCGATCCCAAGGGGTCGAAAGCAGCCGCCTCGAACTTCGACACCATCAATCTGCGCAAGCGCCCGGTGCGTGCCCGCACCGCGACGCAGGACGCCTATATCCGCGCGCTGAGAAGCAACGAACTGGTGTTCGGCATCGGCCCTGCCGGTACCGGCAAGACCTGGCTCGCAGTCGCCCAGGCGGCGATGCTGTTCGAGCGCAAGGAGGTCGATCGCATCATCCTGTCGCGTCCGGCGGTGGAAGCCGGCGAAAGGCTCGGCTTCCTGCCCGGTGACATGCGCGAGAAGGTCGATCCCTATCTGCGCCCGATCTATGACGCACTCTATGACCTGATGGACGGGCGCATTGTCGAGCGCGCGTTGCAGACCGGCGAAATCGAAATCGCGCCGCTTGCGTTCATGCGCGGTCGCACGCTGACCAATGCCGCAATCATTCTCGACGAAGCGCAGAACACCACCTCAATGCAGATGAAGATGTTTCTGACGCGTCTGGGCGAGAACAGCCGCATGATCATCACCGGAGATCCCTCGCAGGTCGACTTGCCCAACGGCCAGACCTCGGGTCTCGCCGAGGCCGCGCGTCTGCTCGACGGCGTGCAGGGTATCTCGCAGGTGAAATTCACCGGCGAAGACGTCGTCCGCCACGAACTCGTGGCCCGCATCGTCGCCGCCTACGAAGGAACGCCGCAGAAGGCGGCTGCTACAAAGACCTGATGACACACTCATACGCTGACGGCGGACCCGGGATCGGGTCCGTTCGCGAAAGAAGTTCGATACCGATGCCGACCTATTCATCTCCCGCGACAGAGGTTCTTGTTGTCGCCGATTGCTGGTCTGCGGAGGCCGATGCTGACGCCGTGATTCACCGCGCCATCGAAGCTGCCGCCGCCATGGTCGATACCGATACGGCCGACGCCGAACTCGCCATCATGCTCACCGACGATGCCGGCATCCGCACGCTGAACCAGAACTGGCGTGGCATCGACAAGCCGACCAACGTCCTGTCATTTCCGGCGCTGCAGCCGCCCGAAGGCGCAGACGAGCCCGATGACATGCCGCGCATGCTCGGCGACATCGCTATTGCCTACGAGACCACGCGCCGCGAGGCTGACGAAGAAGAGAAGAGCTTCGCCAACCATCTCAGCCATCTCGCCATTCACGGTTTTCTGCATCTGGTCGGTTACGATCATGAGAAGGACGACGAAGCCGAAGAGATGGAAGCGCTGGAGCGCGAGATCCTGGCAACGCTCGGGATCCCGGACCCCTATGCAGATCAGGATCGGGTGACCTGAGATGCCGGACGGCGACACTAGAAGCGATCATTCGAAGACCTCAAGCAATCTGCCTGCGGTGGTTCACGACGGCGAGGTCATGCGCCCGACGTCGGAGACCTGGCTGACCCGCGCGATCCGCTCGCTGTTCGGCTGGAAGCCGGGCTCGGTGCGTGCCGACCTGCAAGTCGTGCTCGACGCCTCCGCGCCGGACGAGACCGGCTTCTCCACCATCGAGCGCACGATGTTGCGCAATATTTTGGGGCTCAACGAGCGCCGCATCGCCGACGTCATGGTGCATCGCGCCGATATTATCGCGGTGAAGCAGGATATCTCGCTCGGCGAATTGATGGGCCTGTTCGAGAGCGCGGCGCATTCGCGCCTGGTCGTATTCAACGAAACCCTCGACGATCCCGTCGGCATCGTCCATATCCGCGACCTGCTGGCATACATGACCGTGAAGGCGCGCAACGTCGTGCCGTCGACGGCCAAGAAGAAGAAAGTGTTTCCCGCAGGCCTCGACCTGCGTTCGGTCGATCTGGCGCAGACCGTCGTTGACACCGGCATCATCCGCAAGCTGCTCTACGTGCCGCCATCGATGCGCGCCATCGATCTGCTCGCGCAAATGCAGGCAGCACGCATCCATCTCGCACTCGTTGTCGACGAATATGGCGGCACCGACGGCCTCGTCTCTATCGAGGACATCGTCGAGCAGATCGTCGGCGAGATCGATGACGAACACGACAGCGACGAGCCGCCATCCATTGTCAGGCAGGGCGACAGCTTCATCGCCGATGCACGCGCCAGCCTCGATGACGTGCGCGCCATGATCGGTGAAGAATTCGAGACCGGCGAAGACGGCGAGGAAGTCGAAACGCTCGGCGGCTATCTCGTCACCCATGTCGGCCGTTTGCCCGTGCGCGGCGAAGTGATTTCCGGCCCTGGTAATTTCGAGATCGAAGTGCTCGATGCCGATCCGCGCCGCGTCAAGCGATTGCGCGTCGGCCCCCGCAAGGAGCGGCCTGCGCCACGCACCCGCGAGCCGCGCCGCCGCGATACGACGTCAGACACAGGCGCAGCACCGTCCAATGACAATGTGAATACGCCTCCATCAGGCGACAGCGCGGGAACGCCGTGACATCACGCAGCCTGCGCTCGGTCGCACTCAGCATCATTCTCGCTTGGGGTTGGAAGCGCGCAGGCATCGCGCTGCTGGCCGGCGCGGTATCGTCGCTGGCAATGGCGCCGTTCAACGCCTGGCCGGTGCTGTTCATCACGTTCCCCGTCGTCGTCTGGCTGATCGATGGCGCCGCCGCCGGCAAGATGCGCGGCATTCCAGCGGCCGCCATGGCGGGCTGGTGGTTCGGCTTCGGTTATTTCGTGCCGGGCCTGTACTGGATCGGCTACGCTTTCCTCGTCGACGCGCAGACCTTCGCATGGCTGTTGCCCGCCGCGATCTGCGGCCTGCCCGCTTATCTCGCGCTGTTCACTGCGATCGGCTTCGCGCTGGCACGCCTGCTTTGGACCAAGGATGCCAGCCGGATCTTCGCGCTCGCCGCCAGCCTGACGATCGGCGAATGGCTGCGCGGCCACGTGCTGACGGGCTTTCCCTGGAATGCGTTCGGCTATGCACTCACCGAACCGCTCGCACTGGCGCAGAGCGCATCGCTGGTCGGCCTCTGGGGACTGACATTTATCACTGTAGCGATCTTTGCATCGCCTGCGGTTCTGATCGACGGACGCTCGCGCACGCAGCGGCCGTGGCTGGCGCCGGCGCTTGCGCTGGTGCTGCTCGTCGTGATGGGCACCTATGGCATGGCCCGGCTGTCACGCACCCCGACGCAACTGGTTGCCAATGTGAAACTGCGCATCATGCAGCCGAATCTGTCGCAGGACACGCGCTTCAACTATTCCGCCAAGGCGGATGTCATGAGCAGATATCTTGCGCTGTCTGACCGCGCGACCGGTCCACAGAATTCAGGCGTCGGCGCAGCCAACATCCTGATCTGGCCGGAATCGGCATTCCCGTTCTTCCTGTCGCGCGAACCCGATGCGATGGCGCAGATCGCCAATCTGCTGCCGAAAGGCACCGTGCTGGTCACCGGAGCCGTGCGCCCGCCGGATGCGCCACTCGGCGCGCGCATCACGCAGGCCTATAATTCCATTTACGTGATCGACCATGACGGCAGCATCCTGTCGACCTACGACAAACTTCATCTGGTGCCGTTCGGCGAGTATCTGCCGTTCCAGAGCTTCATGGAGAAGATCGGCTTCCAGCAATTGACCAAAGTCCATGGCGGCTTCATTCCCGGCACGCGCCGGAAGCCAATGGACATTCCCGGCGCGCCGCGCATGCTGCCGCTGATCTGCTACGAGGCGGTTTTCCCGGACGATATCACCACGCGCAACGATCGGCCGGGCTGGATCGTCAATCTCACCAATGATGGCTGGTTCGGGATTTCCACGGGCCCCTATCAGCACCTGCAGCAAAGCCGCGTCCGCGCCATCGAGGAAGGCCTGCCGCTGGTTCGCGCTGCGAACACCGGCATTTCCGTCGTGGTCGACCCTGTCGGCCGCCTGATCGCGCGGCTCGATCTCGGTGTCGAAGGCGTGCTGGATTCGGGATTACCAGCGGCCATTTCGCCGACGGTCTACTCGAAAATCGGCGATATTCCCGCCGCGATGTTTGTCGCGCTCGCGATCATTTTCGCCGTTCGGCGGCGTACGCCGGTACGTCACTAGCTTGATACTTGAAGCATTTGATATAGCTTGCAAGCTAGCTTTCGCCGCCTACCGAACAACCCTCTCGGGGTGATTGCTTTTTAAGCTAGCTTTGTAAGCTTTATTTCTCACCTATTGAGAAATAAAGGTGCAGTGGCTTAAATTTTCCGCTTAGGAAAATTTGCGCGGTTGTTATAATCCACTAGGATACCTTTGGTTACAACCGAAGCCGCCCTAAATGACGGATTGCCACGCATGATCCGTCTCCCTTGATGTGATCCAGGAGTAATTGAGATGTCGACGAAAGCGCCCAATCCTGTTGACAAATATGTCGGCAGCCGTGTGCGCATGCGGCGCATTATGCTCGGCATGAGTCAGGAAAAGCTGGGCGAAGCCCTCGGTCTGACGTTTCAGCAAGTTCAGAAATACGAGAAGGGCACCAACCGCGTCGGCGCCAGCCGGCTGCAGCAGATTTCGGAAATCCTGCAGGTCCCCGTCTCGTTCCTGTTCGAAGGCGGCCCCGGCGCGATCCATAACGGCGAAGGCTTCGCTGAAGCGTCCTCGCCTGCCTATGTCTCCGACTTCCTCGCCACCTCCGAAGGCCTCGCTCTGACCCGCGCCTTCACGCGCATCACCGATGCCAAGCTCCGCCGCAGCATCGTCGACCTGGTCGAACAGATCGCTTCGCGCGAAGCCCCGGATCAGCGCTAAAATCACGGTACTTTCAACGGAAATTCGTCATCGCGCCTGATGGCGCCGATGGCGTTTCGGCTGTATCACTCGCGCGCGATGACCACAGCCAATTCCAATCATAACGATCACGATGCCCCCGCTGATGCGGGTGCGTCCACGCCTGCCGAGAGCGGCCATTACACCGGCTCGTTCTTCGGACGCCGCAAAGGCCACAAGCTGCGCGACCATCAGGCCGATCTGATGGCGACGCTGCTGCCGGCGCTCACCGTCGACATCGCACATCCGGCACCTGACGATATTCGCACGCTGTTCGGCACTGATGTCGAGACCGTGCGTCTGGAGATCGGCTTCGGCGGCGGCGAGCATCTGGTCGCGGAAGCGCTGGCGCATCCCGACATCGGCTTCATCGGCTGCGAGCCCTATATCAACGGCATGGCGAAGATTCTGACGCAGATCGAGGCGCAGAACATCGGCAATATCCGCCTCGTCGCCGGCGACGCCGCTGAACTTCTCACATGGGCACCGGCCCAATCGCTGTCACGCATCGACCTGATCCATCCGGATCCGTGGCCGAAGAAGCGTCACTGGAAGCGCCGCTTCGTGCAGGACGCAACACTGGCTGCGATGGCGCGCGTGCTGAGGCCGTCAGGCGAATTTCGTTTCGTGCATGACATTCCGGATTACGTCGCGTGGACACTCTGGCATGTGTCGCGATCGCCGGATTTCACCTGGACTGCAGAGCGCGCCGATGACTGGCGTCTGCCATGGCCGAACTACACCATGACGCGCTACGGCCGCAAAGCCACGCGCGAGGGCCGCATCGCGGCCTATCTCATCTTCAAACTGATCTCGTAAGATAAGCGGCGAGCGTAAGCGCTTCGCCTCACAGCATGTTCGGAAGCACACGATCCGGCGGCTTGTGATTGTCGAGGAAGGCACGGATGTTGATGATGACTTTCTCGCCCATCTCGACACGGCCTTCGATCGTCGCCGAGCCCATATGCGGCAACAATACCACCTTGCCGGCGCGCGCGAGCCGCACCAGCTTCGGACTCACCGCGGGCTCATGTTCGAACACGTCGAGCGCGGCACCGGCAATGTCGCCCGACTCGATCAGCTTGATCATCGTCTCTTCGTCGATCACCTCGCCGCGCGCGGTGTTGACGATATAGGCGTCCTTGCGGATCAGCTTGAGACGGCGTGCTGACAACAGGTGGAACGTCGCCGGCGTATGCGGACAGTTCACCGAGATGATGTCCATGCGCGCCAGCATCTGGTCGAGCGAATCCCAATAGGTCGCACCGAGTTCTTCGGCGATCTTCGGGGCGACGGGTTTGCGGTTGTGATAGTGGATCTGTAGCCCGAAAGCGCGGGCGCGGCGCGCGACGGCCTGGCCGATGCGGCCCATGCCGATGATACCGAGCCGCTTGCCGCCAAGCCGCTTGCCCAGCATCCAGGTCGGCGACCAGCCCTGCCAGTCCTTGCCTTCGGTCAGGATCGAGGCACCTTCGATCAGCCGGCGCGGCACTGCGAGGATCATCGACATGGTCATATCCGCGGTGTCTTCAGTGAGCACCTTCGGCGTATTGGTGACGGTGATGCCGCGGGCATGGGCCGCGACGACATCGATGTTGTCGACGCCGTTGCCAAAATTGGCGATCAGCCTGAGCTTGCAGTCGGGATGCTCGAGCAGCTCTTTGGTGATTTCGTCGGTGACCGTCGGCACCAGCACATCGGCGGTGCGGGTCGCTTCAGCGAGTTGCTCGGGCGTCAGCGGCGTGTCGTCGAGATTGATGTGCGCATCGAACAGTTCGCGCATGCGGGTCTCGATTGAGTCCGGCAGCTTGCGCGTGACGATGACGAGAGGCTTTTTCTTGACCGACATGTCCTGCTCACTCGCGCTTTGGCTAATCCGTTCAGTCCGCATTAACCCGGTTGTTCGAAACTGCCGCAGCCGCGAATTCACCGTTTCCTCGGGTTCCCCGACACCCTTTTTGGTGCCTTGGCCTTCGGTCCTCTCTAGCAGAAGACCAAGCCAAAACAAGAACCCAACAGGCGCGTGCGGCGCGGCGGCACTTGCGTTCTTTGGATTGGGTTGAGGTGGGGTTGATGGCGTTCCGGCGATTTGCGTGTGCGATGTTGGCGATGGGTACTCTGATCGCGGCAGCAATCGATCCGGCTCTCGCTGCCAAGGACACGCCGCTGGGCGCCAGCGGCCTGCCGGTGCCACGCTACGTCAGCCTCAAGTCGGATCACGTTAATGTCCGCGCCGGCCCCACCAAGGACAACGATGTCGCCTGGGTCTATACTCGCTCCGGCCTGCCGGTAGAGATCACCGCCGAATACGAGAACTGGCGCCGCGTTCGTGATTCCGAGGGCGCCGAGGGCTGGGTCTATCACTCGCTGCTGTCCGGCCGCCGCACCGCGGTCGTGACCATGAAATCCAAGGACGAACTCGCCTCGATCTACGACAATCCGGATGCGACCAGCGCCGTCGCAGCGCGGTTACAGGCGGGTGTCGTGGCGCAGGTAAAGCGCTGCAACAATGGCTGGTGCCGGGTGATCGGCAACGGCTTTGATGGCTGGATCGAACAGCAACGGCTATGGGGCGTCTACGCCGACGAGAAGGTGAACTGAGCACATCCCGCATCGGGAGCTTGGCCTGCGCCGGCGCAGTGGTCGCCATGGCAGCGCTGCCATGGTCCGGCCCGGCTCGTGCGCAATCCGCCACTGAGACGTGTCTGGCTGTGGATCAGCGGCTGTCTGGTGATGCGACCCTTCCGCGCACCGTGGCTGCGCTCAAAACCGGTGGCCCGCTCAAGATCGTCGCCATGGGCTCGTCCTCGACGCTCGGCCTGTGGCAATCCGACCCCGCCAAAACCTATCCCGGCATGCTGCAGAGCGAGCTGCAACACCTGAAGCCGGGACTGCGGCTGGAGGTCATCAATAGTGGGCGGAACGCCGACACGATCCCGGGCAATATCGCGCGCTTCGACCGCGATGTGCTGGCGCATCGCCCGGATCTGGTGATCTGGCAGATCGGCACCAATGACGTGACCTGGCTGCAAAGCGCTGACAGCCTGACCGGCAGGATCGTCGAGGGCATCAGCCTGCTGAAGGCTGACGGCGCCGACGTGATCCTGATGGATCAGCAATACGCGCCGGTCATTCTCGCATCGCAATATTCCAAGATGCAGGCGAGCATAGCTGACGCCGCCCGGCAGGAACGCGTACCGCTGTTCTCACGCTTCGAGCTGATGCGCCGTGCAGTAGACGCAGGGCTCTCCATGGGAGCGCTAACGGCTTGGGACGGACTACACAATTCCGCAGCCGGCTACGAATGCACCGGCCGCTCCCTTGCCCGCGCGATCGTGGCGACGACTGCAGCTGGCGAGCAAACGCCGCCGAAAACGATTCGGCGGCGCAAATAACTTCAGAATTTGGATAAAGCCGTTAGCGCTTTTTGCGCAGACGAACGACCATGTCGATGCGGCTGATCTCGAAGCCCTCGGGGACTTCCGGCATCTTGGTCAGCACGAGGTTCTGGTCCGGAATATCGACCAGCTCGTGGTTGTTCTCGAGATAGTAGTGGTGATGCGAGGTCACGTTGGTATCGAAATAGGTCTTCGTACCGTCGACGCTGACCTGACGAAGCAGGCCGGAATCCGTGAGCTGATTGAGCGTGTTGTAAACGGTCGCCAGCGACACCGGCACCTTGGCGAGAGTCGCTTCCTCGTACAGCATTTCCGCGGTGAGATGACGCGCGCCCTTGCCGAACAGCAGCCAGCCCAGCGCCATGCGCTGACGGGTGGGACGCAAGCCGACTGATTGCAGCATCTCGTTGACGTCATGCCACGGGCAACCAGTCAAAGCCGGCTGGCGGCCGTGATTGATTTCCGCAACCGCAGCTGCGTCATCCAGAACTGAAACGCTGTCGCTCATATCCACGTCAGTAATCCTGCCGTTCACACTCAAAAAGAACACTGAATTAGCCTTCTATTATAGAAAGGCGGGGCCTCAGATGCAAGGTTTTCGCAACTAGGAGCCATGCATCAGAAGGGATGCTTCCGCAGTGCATCGCAACATGGTCAATAACCCGCCAATAGCAGGCGATCCGCCGCTTTGCCGCCCCATAAGCCTATGATAGAGAGCGCCCAACCGGGGCAAGTTCCCGCGTCATTTGGAACAATTCTATATGTGGCGACTCCAACCCGGGGCAGCCACCACCATCGATGGACCCAGAAAGCCGGCATGATCCAGGAACAACGCAACAGCTACGCATATGAAGACCTGCTGGCCTGCGGCCGCGGCGAGCTGTTCGGACCAGGCAACGCACAATTGCCGCTGCCGCCGATGCTGATGTTCGACCGCATCACCGAGATCACGGCTGATGGCGGCGAATTCGGCAAGGGTCTCGTGCGCGCTGAACTCGACGTCAATTCGGACCTCTGGTTCTTTGCCTGCCACTTCAAGGGCGATCCGGTCATGCCGGGCTGCCTCGGCCTGGACGCCATGTGGCAGATGGTCGGGTTCTTTCTGGGCTGGTCGGGCGGCATCGGCCCCGGACGTGCGCTCGGGCTCAGCGAGCTGAAGTTTTCCGGCCAGGTTCTCCCGAACGTCAAAAAGGTCGTGTACACCATCGATATCAAGCGCGTGATGCGTTCAAAATTGTGGTTGGGGATTGCCGACGGCTCGCTTTCGGCCGATGGCGAGATTATCTATCGCGCCAAGGACCTGAAGGTCGGCCTGTTCAAGCAGGAAGCACCTGCCGCATTGCAGCCGGGAACGTGATCTACCGGGTGCCATTCAACGGCGGTCTCCGAGGGGGCGACCGCCAGTTCCACAACAACGTAATTCAAAGGGCGAGGCGATCATGAGGCGGGTTGTCGTCACGGGGATGGGCATTGTCTCATCTATCGGAAACAACACTCAGGAAGTGCTTGCGAGCCTCCATGAGGCAAAGTCGGGCATCACGCGCGCCGACAAATACGCAGAGCTTGGTTTCCGTTCGCAGGTGCAGGGCGCACCGACCATCAATCCGGCCGATGTGATCGACCGTCGCGCGATGCGCTTCCTCGGCGAAGGCGCCGCATGGAATCACATCGCCATGGAACAGGCCATCCAGGACTCCGGTCTCGAAGAGTCGGATATCTCGAACGAGCGCACCGGCATCATCATGGGCTCGGGCGGACCTTCCGCACGCACCATCGTCGAAGCCGCGGACATCACGCGAACGAAGGGTCCGAAGCGCGTTGGTCCGTTCGCAGTGCCGAAGGCGATGTCCTCGACGGCATCCGCCACGCTCGCGACTTGGTTCAAGATCAAGGGCGTGAACTATTCGATCTCTTCGGCCTGCGCGACCTCGAACCACTGCATCGGCAATGCCTATGAGATGATCCAGTGGGGCAAGCAGGACGTCGTATTCGCCGGCGGCTGCGAAGAGCTCGACTGGTCGCTCTCGGTGCTGTTCGACGCCATGGGCGCAATGTCCTCTAAGTATAACGACACCCCATCGACGGCCTCGCGTCCCTATGACGTCAGCCGTGACGGCTTCGTCATCGCCGGCGGCGCCGGCGTGGTCGTGGTCGAAGAACTCGAGCACGCGAAAGCACGCGGCGCCAAGATCTATGGCGAAATCATCGGCTACGGCGCCACCTCGGACGGCTACGACATGGTCGCTCCATCCGGCGAAGGCGCAGAGCGTTGCATGAAGATGGCGCTGGCCACCACCGGCGGCATCAAAATCGACTACATCAACCCGCATGCGACCTCGACACCCGCCGGCGATCCGCCGGAAATGCAGGCGATCCGCAACGTGTTCGGCACTGGCGAGAAATGCCCGCCAATCTCGGCGACCAAGGCCCTCACCGGCCACTCGCTCGGCGCCACCGGCGTGCAGGAAGCAATCTACTCGCTGCTGATGATGCAGAACGGGTTTATCTGCGAGAGCGGCAACATCACCGAACTCGATCCGGTGTTCGCCGACATGCCGATCGTGCGCAAGCGCATCGACAATGTGAAGGTCGGCACCGTGCTGTCGAACTCCTTCGGCTTCGGCGGCACCAACGCCACGCTGGTCTTCAAGCGGATGGACGCATAACGCGATGCCATCACTGATGCAGGGCAAGCGCGGATTGATCATGGGCGTCGCCAATGATCATTCGATCGCGTGGGGAATCGCCAAGGCCCTGCATGCGCAGGGTGCCGAACTGGCTTTCACCTATCAAGGCGATGCGCTTGGCAAGCGCGTCAAGCCGCTGGCGGAATCGCTCAATGCGGATCTGATCCTGCCCTGCGACGTCGAGGACATCGCCAGCGTCGATGCTACGTTCTCTGCGATCAAGGAGAAATGGGGCAGGCTGGATTTCCTGGTCCACGCCATCGGCTTCTCTGACAAGAACGAACTCAAGGGGCGCTACGCCGACACCACGCGTGCGAATTTCTCGCGCACCATGGTGATCTCCTGCTTCTCCTTCACCGAAGTCGCCAAGCGCGCGTCGGAGATCATGAAACCCGGCAGCGCCATGATCACGCTGACTTTCGGCGGATCGACCCGCGTGATGCCGAACTACAATGTGATGGGCGTTGCCAAGGCGGCGCTTGAAGCTTCGGTGCGCTACCTTGCATCGGACTTCGGCCGCCAAGGCATTCGCGTCAATGCGGTGTCTGCCGGGCCTGTGCGCACGCTGGCCGGCTCGGGCATCGGCGATTCCCGCGCGATGTTCGCATTCCAGCAGAAACACTCGCCGCTCGGCCGCGGCGTCACACTGGAAGAACTCGGCGGCACTGCGCTGTATCTGCTGTCGGATCTTTCCGGCGGCGTGACCGGCGAAACGCATTTCGTCGACTCCGGCTACAACATCATCTCGATGCCGCATCCGGATGCGTTGAAGGCAGAGGCAGGCGAGTAATTCGCCTTACGTCTTTTCCCCCGACGCAAATTCCATCGCACGCTGGAAGGCTGGGCGAGCGCTGCAACGGTCGAGATAGCGCTCGAACGCCGGGCGCGTCGGGACCATCTTGAAATTGCGCACGGCAAAGTTCAGTCCTGAACCGATGGCGATATCGGCGGCAGAGAATTGCGCGCCAAGAATCCATGGACCTTCATCAAGCGCGGCTTCGAGCACATCGAACACGCGCTGCGCATCTCCCCAGCCCGCGGCCACCGGATTCAGCTCCATCTTGGTCGCGATCTGTGCGATCGCCGGTTCGATACAGCCCGGCGCAAAGAACAGCCAATAGAGATACTTCGCACGATGCGAGTCGCCGAGCGAGGGCGCCAGCTTCGCTTCGGGATAGCGCTCGGCCACATAAGCGCAGATTGCCGCAGCCTCGGCCATGGTGGCGTCGCCATCCTGCAGAGCCGGCACCTTGCCCATCGGATTAACGGCGAGGAATTCCAGCGTGCGCTGCGCACCGGTGGAAATATCGGTCAGCACGCGCTCATAAGCGACGCCGGTTTCCTCCATCAGCCAAAGCGCCGTGAATGAGCGCGAGCGCGGCGACCAGTAGAGTTTCATCATCTGGAGATCCTCCGGAGAAACATTTTGCCATTTGTGCGGGGATTCGGAGAAAGCTGCAAGACGCAGAGCGCTCAGACTCTTCGAAACTCTCATCGCCGCGAAAGCGGGATCCAGTAACCGGCAGTGTCAGTGATGACAGTTGAGTATGAGGCGGCGCGACAAGAAAAAGCCCCCGCGACATAGTCGCAGGGGCTTTCATATTCACGATGGCGGGCCGAGGTTACTCAGCCGCCTGCAGTATCGGCTTCTCGACAAGATCGAAACGATCCGCGTTCATCACCTTCAGCCAAGCCTTGACGAAGTCCTTCACGAACTTCTGCTTGGCGTCGGCGCTTGCATAGACCTCCGCGAAGGCACGCAGCTGCGAGTGCGAACCGAAGACCAGATCGGCGCGTGTACCGGTCCACCTGACTTCGCCGCTCTTGCGATCACGTCCCTCGTACACATTGTTCGAGCCATCGACCGCCTTCCACTCCGTGCTCATGTCGAGCAGGTTGATGAAGAAGTCGTTGGTCAACGTCTCCGGTGTCTTGGTGAAGACACCGCGCACGGACTGCCCGGAATTCGCACCAAGTACTCGCAAGCCGCCGACGAGAACCGTCATTTCCGGAGCAGTCAGCGTCAGCAATTGCGCGCGATCCACCAAAGATACTTCGGCCGGTACGGCCGACGTGGCCTTGAGGTAGTTACGGAAGCCGTCCGCGACCGGTTCCATCACCTCGAAGGATTCCACATCGGTTTGCGTCTGCGAGGCGTCGCCGCGCCCCGGAGAGAACGGAACGGTCACATCCAGGCCAGCATCCTTCGCGGCTTTCTCGACCGCCGCGCTGCCGCCGAGGACGATCAGGTCGGCAAGCGAAACCTGCTTGTCACCAGATTGCGCCGCGTTGAACTCCTTCCGGATTCCATCGAGCACCTGCAACACCTTGGCTAGCTGAGCCGGCTGGTTGACCTCCCAGTCCTTCTGGGGGGCCAGACGGATACGCGCGCCGTTGGCACCGCCACGCTTGTCGCCACCACGGAAGGTGGAGGCCGAAGCCCAGGCCGTGCTGACCAATTCGGACACGGTCAGGCCCGATGCCAGCAGCTTGGCCTTGAGCGCAGAGACGTCGGTGTCGTCGATCACCGGATAGCCAACCGCAGGGATCGGATCCTGCCAGATCAACTCTTCCTTGGGCACTTCCGGACCGAGATAACGCACGCGCGGACCCATGTCGCGATGAGTCAGCTTGAACCAGGCCCGAGCAAAAGCTTCAGCGAAGGCCTGCGGATTCTGCAGGAAGCGGCGTGAGATTTTCTCATAGGCCGGATCCAGACGCAGGGACAGATCCGTCGTGAGCATGGTCGGCTTGTGCTTCTTCGATGGATCATGCGCGTCGGGGATCACTTCCTCGGCGTCCTTGGCCTCCCACTGGATGGCCCCACCGGGGCTGCGGGTCTGCACCCATTCATACTTGAACAGGTTCTCGAAGAAGAAGTTGCTCCACTGCGCCGGCGTCTGCGTCCAGGTGACCTCAATGCCGCTACCAACGGCGTCTGCACCGGATCCAGTACCGTAGTTGCTCTTCCAGCCCAGGCCCTGCGCTTCCAGGCCGGCAGCTTCAGGCTCCGGACCCTTGTGGGACTCAGGCGCAGCGCCATGGGTCTTACCGAAGGTGTGACCGCCGGCGATCAGCGCCACGGTTTCCTCGTCGTTCATCGCCATGCGCTTGAAGGTCTCGCGGATGAAGCTGGCGGCCGCTACCGGATCGCCGCTGGCACCCGGACCTTCCGGATTCACGTAGATCAGGCCCATTTCCGTGGCACTGAGCGGAGCTTCGAACTTGTCGAGCGACCGGTGGGACAGCCACGTGGATTCGGGACCCCAATTCACGTCCTGATCAGGCTCCCAGACGTCGGCGCGACCGCCGGCGAAACCGAAGGTGCGAAAACCCATGGTCTCCAGCGCCACGTTGCCGGTCAGGATCAGCAGGTCGGCCCACGAGATCTTGTTGCCGTATTTCTGCTTGATCGGCCACAGGAGGCGGCGTGACTTGTCGATGTTGACGTTGTCCGGCCAGGAATTGAGCGGAGCGAAACGCTGCTGACCGCGACCGCCACCGCCGCGGCCATCGCTGAGCCGATAGGTGCCGGCAGCGTGCCACGACATGCGGATGAACTGCGGACCGTAATGTCCGAAATCAGCCGGCCACCAATCCTGCGAATCGGTCATCAGCTTGCGCAGGTCGTTTTTCAACGCCTCGTAATCAAGCTTCTTGAATTCCTCGGCATAGTTAAACGCATCGCCCATCGGATCGGACAGCGACGAGTGCTGGTGGAGAATCGACAGGTCTAGCTTGTTCGGCCACCAGTCACGATTGGCCCGGGCAGCGGGGGCATGCGCAACGGGGCACTTGCCGGCACCATTCTCATTCGTCGTGTCCATCAGTCTCTCCTTCTGGCTGTTTGGAATATGAGCCGTCCAAGGCAACACCGACACACCGGATCGCCACCAAAAACCCGCTCAAATTTTCCAAAAGCTGTCTATTTCAATTATCTGCCGAATTCCTCAGCGAGCCTGGCGCTCACCATAGTCGGACTTCGTGACGAGAGATTGGAAGAATTCTTAGATCAGGTCCAGTCGAATTGTCTTCGCTTCCCGATCAGTTTACCTGATGATCCATGATCACGCTCCGCCAGCTCCGCTATCTCGCCGCGCTTGCCAAACACGGCCATTTCGGCCGCGCGGCCGAGGCCTGCAACGTCACCCAGCCTGCGCTGTCAATGCAGATACGCGACCTCGAACGGACGCTGGGCGTCAAGGTGGTGGAGCGTCGGCCCGGCGAGGTGATGCTGACCGATGTCGGGCGCGAAGTGGCGCGGCGCGGCGAGGACGTGCTGGCGGCCTCGCGCGATCTGGTGGACTTTGCGCGGCATCGCGGCGGACTCCTGACCGGGCGGCTGACGCTCGGGGTGATCCCGTCGCTCGCGCCGTATCTGCTGCCGCGGATCCTGCCGGTGCTACAGAAACAGTTTCCGGAATTGCGGCTGGAGCTGCGCGAGACGCAGACCAGGCAACTGGTCGACGATATCAAGTCAGGCGCACTCGATGCCGCGATGCTGGCGCTGCCGCTTGGCGAGCCTGAGATCGATACGGCCAAGCTGTTCGACGATCTGTTCCTGCTCGCGGTGCCGGCAGACGATCCCCGCCCGGCCGACAAACGCATCAAGGCGATGGAGATCGACCAGAGCCGACTGATCCTGCTGGAGGACGGCCACTGCCTGCGCGATCAGGCGCTGGCCTTCTGCGCCACCGCAGCGCGCGGCCATCAGTCTGGCGGCAACGGCATGGCCTTCGCTGCGTCCAGCCTCTCCACGGTGATGCAGATGGTCGCCAGCGGCTATGGCGTGACATTGATCCCGCAGATCGCCGCCGATGTCGAACAACGCGACCAGCGCGTCAAATTCCTGCGGTTGGAGAATCCGCAGCCCGGCCGCACCATCGGCCTCGCCTTTCGCCGGACGTCTCCGCGCAAGGCGGACTTCGCCGCATTGGGCGATGTGGTGAAGGACAGCGTTATCGGCTGATCGTGATGGACCGCAAAAGAAAACGCACCGGCGCGGCTGCGCCGATACGTTTCCGGACGAGCGAAGCGATCGCGCCTAGCTCTTCTGCTTGGCGATGACCTTGTCCTTGATGCCGTCATAGGTCTTCTCGGGCACGATCTTCTTCTGCACGAGTTCGTCCTTGCCCTTATATGGACGGCCTTTGACGATGGCCGCCGAATAGGCCTTGCCGATACCGGGCAGAGCCTCGAGCGCCTCGACACTCGCCGAGTTGAGATCAAGCAGTTCAGCCTTCGGTGCCGGAGCCATCTTCGATTCGCTGGCAGGCGCCATCTTGGATGTGGCGGCCGGAGCCATCTTGCCGGCGGGAGCAGCAGGCTGCGGCGACTGCGCCATCGACGGCGCGGATGCGAGCAGACCCAGAGTGAGAGCGGCAGCGGTCAAAGTAGCAAATTTGAAATGGCGCATCGTGGTGTCCCTCCAAGGACGGTTAAGTAACGCCATCAAGCTAGCTGCGGATTCATGGCGCCGCCATGGCGCGAAAATGAACCGCAGATAAAAGCTGAAGTTTATTTTGGTAGTTAAGCCGGCTTGCTCATGATGAGGATTGCGCTCAGGACCCTGCCTGCAGCGCCTTGTCGATCTCGACCTTCAGCACGCGCTCGTAATTCTCCTGCGTGATGCCGCCGACCATCTTGTAGGCGATGCGACCGTCGCGGCCGACGATGAAGGTTTCGGGCACGCCATAGACACCCCATTCGATCGCGGCGCGGCCGTTGCCGTCGACGCCAACGATGCCGAACGGATTGCCGTAACGACCGAGAAAGCGGCGCGCGTTGTCCGGTGCGTCCTTGTAGTTGATGCCGACCAGTTGCAGCCGTTTGTCCTTGCCGAGTTCTGTCAGCAGCGGTGCCTCCTCGTGGCACGGCACGCACCACGACGCCCAGACATTGACGAGACTGACCTTGCCCTTAAAGGCCGCGGGATCGAGGCCCGGCACCGGCGCGCCGCTATCGGTGAGGCCATCCAGCGCGGGCAACGCCGTCTGCGGGGCGGCGCGGCCGATCAATGCCGAGGGCAGTTTCGCAGGGTCGGCTCCGAGCCGAAACCAGAACAGCCCTGCGAGCGCGGCAAAGATCAGCAGAGGCAGTGCGAGCATCCAGCGGCGCTTCGGAGTGGCTTGCACGGTCATGTGAGATCCGTCGCTCCACGACCCGAGCGCCGCGCCACGCCGGAGGATTCCAGCTCATGCAGCCGCGCGCGGACGCGGCGATGATCGATGGCGATCCACACGATGAGGATCAGCACCACCGCTGCGACCAGCGCGTAGGACGTGACGATGAAAGATGCGTAGGGACCAAGCGCCATCACGGGAGTGCCACCGGCTTTGAGGCCTGCAGCATCTGCAGCGCACGCAGGCGGCGCCGCAGGATCTCGTTACGCATGGCCGCGAGATGCAGCGTGATGAACAGCAGTGAGAATGCCACCGCCATTACCAGCAGGGGAATCAGAAACGATTTGTCGAGCGACGAGCCGCCCATCTTCATCACCGACGCCGGCTGATGCAGCGTATTCCACCAATCGACCGAGAACTTGATGATCGGAATATTGATGGCGCCGACCAAGGTCAGCACCGCCGCGGCGCGCGCCGCCCGCGATGGGTCTTCAACGGCACGCCACAGCGCGATCAGGCCGAGATACATCAGAAACAGAATGAGCACCGAAGTCAGTCGGGCGTCCCATTCCCAATAGGTACCCCACATCGGCCGGCCCCACAGCGAACCCGTGACCAATGCGAGAAAGGTGAAGGCCGCGCCGATCGGTGCTGCGGATTTGGCGGCAACGTCGGCGAGCGGATGCCGCCACACCAGCGTGCCCAGCGATGCCACGCTCATGACGCCCCAGACGAACATCGACAGCCAGGCATTGGGCACATGGATGAACATGATCTTGACGGTGGCGCCCTGCTGATAGTCATCGGGGGCCATGGCCGACTGATACAAGCCGATCGCAAGCAGAATGCCCGTCGCCATCGCCAGCCACGGCAGGATGCGGGTGGCGAGCGACAGGAACCGGGTTGGATTGGCGAGTTCGGTCAGCGTCATGGCATTTCCAATAGTCGCGGCCCTGTCCGCGATCAATGCAACTTATTCTCGTTCAACACGGCTCGCGACGAGTTGACCCAGGTCAATCCAGTGTCTCAGCCTGTCGGGATCCATCCAACTGTCTCAATCCAGTCCATGCCGCAGGCTCGCCGCCGCCGCGAAAGGCCCGATCACGAGGCTCGCCAGCGATAGCGCGCAGAGGATCGAGAATGGCGTCGAGAATGACAACTGTCCGGCGATGGCCGCATTGGAGGCCGCAACGCCGAAAATCAGCACCGGGATCGATAACGGCAACACCAGCACCGCCAGCAAGAGCCCTCCGCGCTGCAGGGTCACCGCCAGCGCGGCCCCGATCATGCCGGTGAAGGTCAGAGCCGGGGTGCCCGCCAACAGCGTCAGGGCGACCGCCAGCGTCGCCGGTCCGTCGAGATTGAGCAGCAGCCCCAGCACTGGCGTCGCGACGATCAGCGGCACGCCCGCGGCCAGCCAGTGTGCAAGAGCCTTGGCGGCGCAGGCGAGTTCCAGTGGCGTCCGGCTCATCAGAATGAGATCCAGCGAGCCATCGTCGTGATCGGCGGTAAACAACCGGTCCAGCGTCAGCAGGCTCGCGAGCAGCGCCCCGAGCCATAGAATCGCGGGCCCCAGCCGTGCCAGCAGCGCCAGATCCGGCCCCAGCGCGAAAGGCATCAGCACGACAACCGTCAGAAAGAAGAGCACACCGATCAGCGCCCCGCCGCCGACCCGGACGGCAATGCGGATGTCGCGTCGAATCAACGCGCCAAGGGCACTCACGCCTCGCCCCCGATGCGCAACTCCCGTGCAGGAACGCCAAGCGGGCCATGGGTCGCAGCAATGACCAGCCCGCCCAATGCCAGATGATCCGTCATCAGTCCCGCGAATATCCGCTGGCTGGCCAGATCGAGCGCCGCGGTCGGTTCGTCGAGCAGCCAGATCGGCCGGCGGACGGTCAGCAGACGCGCAATCGACAACCGGCGACGCTGGCCGGCCGACAAGAAACCCGCGGGCAATGCTGCGGCATGGGAGAGACCTACTGCTGCAATGCACGTGGCTGGATCGGCCGGCGTGCCACCGAGGAAGTCGGCCCAGAAGGTCAGGTTTTCCGTCACCGTCAAAGCCGGCTTCATGGAGTCGCGGTGGCCCAGGTAATGGGCCTGTTCGGCAACGGTCATTTCGCCGTCGCCGCCCTCGAGAGTGATGGAGCCCTCGGCCGGCGCCAGCAGGCCTGCGATCAACCGCAGCAATGAGGTTTTGCCTGCCCCGTTAGGGCCAATGACCGCCACGGCCTTGCCTGCCGTGGCATCGAAATCGAGCCCGGCGAAGACTTCGCGGCCGCCCCGCAGGCATCGTAAATTGCGCCCCGAGAGCCGCATCTTAACCCTTCCATGACCATCTGATTTGGCTCAGAGGTCGCCGCGGCGTTGTTGCATCATTTCGCAGGGCTGCAAACGATTGTCGATATGGCAGCGGTTCTAGAAAGATTCTATAAGTCGGAACTTGATGCAGCACACAATCGGCGCCTCAAACAAACCGGCCTCCTCGCCGAAGGTGTTTTGATACCTATTGCCGGGTATCAGTTAACTGAAGTGGAACCCCTTCACATGACCTCGCTCGACAGTTTCAAGTGCCAAAAAACCCTCAAGGTGGGCGCTAAAACTTACGTGTACTACAGCCTGCCGCTCGCTGAGAAAAATGGTCTGACGGGCATTTCGAAGCTGCCCTATTCGATGAAGGTCCTGCTGGAAAACCTGCTGCGCAACGAGGACGGCCGCAGCGTCAAGAAGGAAGACATCGTTGCTTTCTCGAAATGGCTGAAGAAGCGCAAGCTCGAGCACGAAATCTCGTTCCGCCCTGCGCGCGTGCTGATGCAGGACTTCACTGGCGTCCCCGCGGTAGTCGATCTTGCTGCCATGCGTAATGCGATGCAGGCGCTGAAGGGCGATCCCAAGAAGATCAACCCGCTGGTCCCGGTCGATCTGGTCATCGACCACTCGGTGATCGTGAACTTCTTCGGTGACAACAAGGCGTTCGGCAAGAACGTCGCCGAAGAGTACAAGCAGAACAAGGAGCGCTACGAGTTCCTGAAGTGGGGCCAGAGCGCGTTCTCGAATTTCTCCGTCGTGCCGCCCGGCACCGGCATCTGCCACCAGGTCAATCTCGAATATCTCGCCCAGACTGTCTGGACGAAGAAGCAGAAGATGACGGTCGGCAAGAAGACCGGCACCTTCGAGGTCGCCTATCCGGACACGCTGGTCGGAACCGACTCGCACACCACCATGGTCAACGGCCTCGCCGTACTCGGTTGGGGCGTCGGCGGCATCGAGGCGGAAGCCGCGATGCTCGGCCAGCCGCAATCGATGCTGCTGCCCGACGTGGTCGGCTTCAAGCTGTCGGGCGCACTCAAGGAAGGCGTCACCGCCACCGACCTCGTGCTCACCGTCACCCAGATGCTGCGCAAGCAGGGCGTCGTCGGCAAATTCGTGGAATTCTACGGCCCCGGCCTCGACGCCATGTCGGTCGCTGACAAGGCGACAATCGGAAATATGGCGCCGGAATATGGCGCGACCTGCGGCTTCTTCCCGGTCGATGCCGCCACCATCGACTATCTGAAAACTTCGGGCCGCAAATCGGCGCGTGTCGCACTGGTTGCCGCTTATGCCAAGGCGCAGGGCCTGTACCGTACCGCCAAGTCGCCCGATCCGGTGTTCACCGAAACGCTGAAGCTCGATCTCAGCGACGTCGTACCCTCGATGGCCGGCCCGAAGCGTCCGGAAGGCCGCGTCGCACTGCCCGCCATCGCCGAAGGCTTCTCTGCCGCGCTAACCACCGAATACAAGAAGCCGGATAACCACAACGCGCGCTTTCCGGTCGAGGGCAAGAACTTCGATGTCGGCCATGGCGACGTGGTGATCGCTGCCATCACCTCCTGCACCAACACCTCGAATCCGAGCGTGCTGATCGCCGCCGGCCTGCTGGCACGTAACGCCGTGGCCAAGGGCCTCAAGACCAAGCCGTGGGTGAAGACCTCGCTGGCGCCGGGCTCGCAGGTCGTCGCTGAATATCTCGCCAATTCCGGCTTGCAGCTCGATCTCGACAAAATCGGCTTCAACCTCGTCGGCTTCGGCTGCACCACCTGTATCGGCAATTCCGGCCCGCTGCCGCCGGAGATTTCGAAGTCGATCAACGACAACGGCATCGTTGCCGCAGCGGTTCTTTCGGGCAACCGTAACTTCGAGGGTCGCGTCTCGCCGGACGTGCAGGCAAACTATCTCGCCTCGCCGCCGCTGGTCGTCGCGCACGCACTTGCCGGTACGGTGACCAAGAATCTAGCGGTCGAGCCGATCGGCGAAGGCAAGGATGGCAAGCCGGTGTTCCTGAAAGACATCTGGCCGACCACGAAGGATATCAACGCCTTCATCAAGAAGTACGTGACGTCGACGATCTTCAAGAAGAAGTACGCAAACGTGTTCGACGGCGATGCCAACTGGCGCAAGATCAAGACGGTCGAGAGCGAGACGTACAAGTGGAACATGGGTTCGACCTATGTGCAGAACCCGCCCTACTTCGAAGGCATGAAGAAGGAGCCGGAGCCGACCACCGACATCGTCGATGCGCGCATCCTGGCTCTGTTCGGCGACAAGATCACCACCGACCACATCTCGCCGGCCGGTTCGATCAAGCTCACCTCGCCCGCCGGCAAGTATCTGTCGGAGCATCAGGTGCGCCCGGCCGACTTCAACCAGTACGGCACGCGCCGCGGCAACCACGAAGTGATGATGCGCGGCACCTTTGCCAATATCCGCATCAAGAACTTCATGATGCAGGGTGCTGACGGCAACGTACCGGAAGGCGGCATGACCAAGCACTGGCCCGATGGCGAAGCGATGTCGATCTACGACGCCGCGATGAAGTACCAGGCCGAGCAGGTGCCGCTGGTCGTGTTCGGCGGCGCCGAATACGGCAACGGCTCGTCGCGCGACTGGGCTGCGAAGGGCACCCGTCTGCTCGGCGTTCGCGCCGTGATTACCGAAAGCTTCGAACGTATTCACCGATCCAATCTGGTCGGCATGGGCATTCTGCCGCTAACCTTCGAGAACGGCTCATCGTGGAAGAAGCTCGGCCTCAAGGGCGACGAGAAGGTCACGATCCGCGGCCTGACGGGCGACATCAAGCCGCGCCAGCAGATGGTGGCAGAAATCGTGTCGGCCGATGGCTCACTCCACAAGGAGACGCTGCTCTGCCGCATCGATACGCTGGACGAGCTCGAATATTACCGCAATGGCGGCATCCTGCATTACGTGCTGCGTCAGCTTGCAGCCTGACGCCCATACGTGGTGTGACGTAGTGCCTCACCGCGAAGTGAGTGGCTAGTGAACAGAAGGCGGCCTATGAAGGGCCGCCTTCTGGCGTTTGAGGGCATGAACGTGTTAGCGACACCAATGTGCGACACCGTCTGTTATGTGTCTCACCTCGAGCGTGGCAAAACCTCATGAAATCCTTTGGCGGCATATCGCAGTGGACCGGCGCGCTCAGCGTGTGCGCCGCCATTGCAGCAAGCGGTAGCGCGCTGGCCCAGCCTAGGGCCGTGGTGGAACTGTTTACCTCGCAAGGTTGCTCGTCCTGCCCGCCTGCAGACAAGATCATCGGCGACCTCGCCAAAGACCCATCCGTGATCGCATTGAGCATGCCGATCGACTACTGGGACTACCTGGGCTGGAAGGACACGCTGGCCGACTCGCGTTTCAGCGCGCGGCAGAAGGCCTATTCACAGATGCGCGGCGATCGCGACGTCTACACGCCGCAAGTCGTCGTCAACGGCGCCACTCAGGTGATCGGCAGCGATGCCGATCGTATCCAGGGCGCGATCAGCGAAACCAAGAAAGGCACCGTGATGACGGTGCCGGTGTCGATGTCGGTTTCCGGCAAACACGTCAACGTGTCCGTTGCCGCATCGAGCAATGCGCCGGATACGGCGCATGGCGAAGTCTGGATCTGTTCCGTGTCGAAGGCAGTGCCGATCACGGTCGGGCGCGGCGAGAATCGCGGCAAGCAACTGACCTACTACAATGTCGTCCGGAACTGGCTGAAGGTCGGTGACTGGACCGGCAACGCCGCCAACTGGACTCTGCCGCTGGAGAACATCTCCAGGGATGGTGTCGATGCCGCCGTCGTTTATGTGCAAGACGGCACGCGCGACAAGCCCGGCGCGATGCGCGGCGCGGCCTATACGTCGCTACAGTAAGTCTTCAGATTGATAACTTCGGCTGCTGCTGCGCTTACGCGTGGCATGCCCGCACCATTGTGAGCCCTCGGCGAAGACTGGATTGCTTCGTCGCTTCGCCTATCGCAATGACGTTTGATGGTCTCGCAAAAGCATCCACCAAAAAGAAAAGGACCAACTTGCGTTGGCCCAGTGGGGATTAACTTCCTGCGCAGGGTCCGATCCCAACGACCGCGGGGGGCTGGGGGCTGAGGAATCCGAGACCGGAAGAACCGGACCCGACGCAGTATCTTCTTGTCGCAATCCAGAAGGGCGCCCGATGGGCCAAAATTTGGCGGCAATAAGATTCACCTGACGTTCCCGTGACGGGAAATTTCTACCATCGGGCCTGCGGATCGGCCCTTGCAGAGGACCGCGGTCGGCGCGATCATGTCGACGATATGACAGGAGGCGCTGCATGAATGTGATTCCGGGAGATACTGAGCCCACCGAGAATCGCGCGGCGACGGGCTCTGCCGCCGCCGCACCCGTCGTCAGCTTCAATCGCCTTGAGCTCAGTCGCATCCTCAACCTGTACGGCCGTATGGTCTCCGACGGCGAGTGGCGCGATTACGCCATCGACTTTCTGCGCGACCGCGCGGTGTTCTCGGTGTTCCGCCGCTCGTCGGAAGTGCCGCTCTATCGCATCGAGAAAGATCCGCGACTGGCGCGCAAGCAGGGCATGTATAGCGTGATTTCGGCCAGCGGCATGATTCTGCGCCGCGGCCAGGAACTCGACCGCGTGCTCCTGGTGATCGATCGCAAGCTGGCGGTGGTGTAATCGATTCGCAGAGCGTCAGGGCAGCGTGCGGGCGCCGTCGCCAAGTGCGAGCTGCATCGAAACGGTATCAAGCCAGCGATCGAACTTGAACCCGACATCGGTATGCACCCCAACCATCTGAAATCCGGCATTGCGATGAACCGCGATGGAGCCGGCATTCGCGCTGTCACCGATCACGGCGACCATCTGGCGGTAGCCGCGGCTCTCGCATTCGGCGATCAGCCGCGCGAGAAGTTTGCCGCCAACGCCTCGCCGTTGGGCTTTCGGATCGAGATAAATCGAATTCTCGACGGTAAAGCGATAGGCCGGTCGCGGGCGATGCGCGCTGGCATAGGCATAGCCGACAACCCGGCCTTCCAGCACAGCCGCGAGATACGGATAGCCCCCGCTCACCATCCCCTCGAAACGCCGCGTCATCTCGGCCAAATCTGGCGGGATCAGTTCGAACGTGGCCGTGCCGAACTGCACCGCCTCGGCATAGATCCCGGTGATCGCGGGCAGATCTGCCGCCGTGGCGGGCCTGATTTCAATATCGGACATGGCGCTGAGACTATTTTTGCTCCGCCCAAAAGAAAAGCCCCGGCCTTTCGGCCGGGGCTAAGATCGTCTCTATGCTCTGAGCTTATTCGCGCTGTCCGAGCAGCTGCAGCAGCAGCGTGAACAGGTTGATGAAGTTCAAGTAGAGCGACAGGGCACCGGTGATCGCCGCGCGCTCGGCGATATCGCCGCCCTGCGAGGCGTAACCGTAGATGTAGTCGTTCTTCAACCGCTGGGTATCGTAGGCAGTGAGGCCCGCGAAGATCAGCACGCCGACAACCGACACGATGAACTGCAGCATCGACGACGCCACGAAGATGTTCACGACGCTCGCGATGATGATGCCGAACAGACCCATCAGCAGGAACGAGCCCATGCCCGTCATGTCACGCTTGGTAGTGTAGCCGTAAAGGCTCAGCGCACCGAACGAGGCAGCGGTAATGAAGAACACCCGCACTATCGATGTGTGCGTGTACACGAGGAAGATCGACGACAGCGAGATGCCCATCAGAGCCGCGAAGGCCCAGAACAGCAACTGCGCGGTGGCCGGCTTCAGCCGGTTGATGCCGAACGAGATGGCGAACACCATCACCAGAGGCGCCAGGATGAATACCCATTTCAGCGGGCTCACGAACATCGCATAGCCGAACGGCGTCAGGTAGGAGCTACCGATCCGGGCAGCAGCGCCCGACGGATCGGTCGTGACAGCCGCCATGTACACGCCGAGAGCAGCGAGGCCGGTGATGGCCAGACCGATCGTCATGTAGTTGTAGATGCGCAGCATGTAGGAGCGCAGTCCGGCGTCTACGGCAGCGGCATCGCGCGCGCCGGCCCGGCCGAAGGGGGAAGCATAGTTACGGTCTAGATCCGACATGGTCGAAACCTCGATGTTGTCCGGCTGATCGCAAAGGGTTCGCGTCGCCGGTTCGAATTATATCCCAGATATCTGCGCTTCCTGACACTAAACTCGATTTAATAAAAAATCGATGTCATCTGCGCTCGATGCCTGACCCGTAGGGTATGTGGTAAACTAACACATTCGCTGCAAGCTTCCACGCGTGGCGGAATGTCGCTCCGATTTACATTCAGGCAACCGGGTAAACTTTCAGCCTGACGCAAGCTTGGCGATTTCTCAGTCATTTTGCACGAATCAGCCCGCGCAAAGGCTGCTTCGTGTCAAAACGGATCACAAATTCCGTAACACGGTGGCTGGCTTCTGGTTCAAGGCTACCAACGTACCCACCAGGCCCAGGCCCACTGTGACAATTAGCGCCGCCAGCACGACGCCAGCCGCGCTGCCAGCCTGCCAGACGAAGCTCAGCGTCATCAGGCGCGTGACGATCAGCCACGCCGCCACCGAGCCGGCGATGACCCCAAACACCGCCGTGGCCAGGCCGATCATCAGATATTCGAGTGCATAGGCACCCAGAAGCCGCGCACGCGTGGCGCCGAGGGTCTTGAGGATCACGGCGTCATAGACGCGATGCCGGTGACCGGCGGCCAGCGCGCCACCGAGCACCAGGATCGCCGAGAGCAGCGTCACCGCGCTGGTACCGCGGATCGCCAGCACGAGATTTGTGACAACCGATCCCACAGTGTCGAGCGCTTCCCGGACCCGCACGGTGGTGATCATCGGGAATGCGTCGGCCACCGCCTTGACCAGACCGGCGTCCTGGGACGGATCGGACTTCAGTTCGGTCAGCGTGGCAATATGGGTATGCGGCGCACCGCGGAAGGTATTGGGCGAGAACACCAGCACGAAATTGATGCCGAGGCTCTGCCAGTCGACGGACCGCATATTGCCGATCCTGGCGGTGATATCGCGGCCGAGCACGTTGACGGTGACCTCGTCGCCGAGTTTGAGCGCGAGCCCGTCGGCCAGCTTCTTCTCGAACGACACCAGTGGCGGCCCGCTATAGTCGGGCGCCCACCATTCGCCCTCGACCAGCTTGGACCCGCGCGGAACCTCGTTGGTGTAACTGAGGCCGCGGTCGCTCTGCAGCACCCATTCGGCATCGGATGACGGTTTGAGGTCTTCCGCCTTGACGCCGCGCGCGGCGACGATCCGGCCGCGCAGCATCGGCACATCCTCGACTGTCGACTGCGGCTGCTTCTCCCTGAGAAACGCGCTGAAGCGGTCTGCCTCGGTGGAGGGAATGTCGATGAAATAGAACGACGGCGCCTTCTCCGGCAGCGCCGCCATGAACTGCCGGCGCAGATTGCCGTCGATCTGGGTGACGGTCACCAGCACCGTCAGGCCAAGTCCGAGCGACATCACCACCGACGGCGTCAGCGCGCCCGGCCGGTAGATATTGGCAATAGCCAGCCGCAGCATGGTCATGCTCGGCCGCGGTAATTTGCGCGCAAAAGCCATCAATGCGCCGGCGATACCGCGCAGCAGGGCGAACACGACCATCGACGACACCACAAATACGGCAGCGACGCGTTTGTCGTAAGCGAGTCCGACCACCACCGCGATCAGCAGCCCGACCACGAGTGCCATCCAGAGCATGTAGCGCAGCTTCGGCCGGTGCGATTCCGTCAATGCCGCATCACGAAACAGCGCCGCGACCGGGACATCATGCACCCGGGCCAAGGGCCACAGCCCAAAAGCCAGCGCCGTCAGCAGCCCGTACAGCAACGACAGCGCCAGCTCGCCCAGATGAAGCGCCGGCACCACCGGCAGCGGCAGCAGCTTGCCGAACAGTCCGACAATGGCAAACGGCAGGGACGCACCGACCACCATGCCGATCAGCGAGCCGATCACCGCCAGCACCAGTACCTGGGTGAGGTAGATCGCGAATACGTCGCGGCCGGTCGCGCCAAGCGCTTTCAACGACGCGATGACATCGCGGCGGCGATCGATATGGCTCTTCACGGCATTGGCGACGCCGACGCCGCCGACCAGCAGGGACGCGAGGCCGACCAATGTCAGGAACTGGGTGAATCGCGTGATGGTGCGCTCAAGCTGCGGCGACGCGTTGTCGCGCGAACGGATTTCCCAGCCGGCTTGCGGCAATTGGGCACGCGCATCGTCGGCCAGCGCCTTGGCAGCGCGATCGCCGGAAACGGTGTCCGGCAGGCGAACACGATAGATCCAGCGCACCAGACTGCCGGGCTGCAGAAGCTTGGTGGCGCGCAGAGCGTCCTCACTGGTGAGGAAACGCGGCGCGAAACCGACACCGCCGGCGAGCTTGTCGGGCTCCGCTGAAATTTCGCTGCGAAGCTCGAACGTCGCATGACCGACCGTGAGGCGGTCACCAACCTTGAGGCCTAGCCGGGCCATCAATGTCGTATCCGTCGCGGCGCCATAGGCCCCGTCACGTTCGGCGAGCAGATCGCTCATCGGCATGTCCGGCGCCAGGGTCGCCTTGCCGAGCAAGGGATAGCTACCATCGACGGCCTTGATCTCAACAAGCGCAAGATTGCCGTCCGGCGCGCGCGCCATGCCGCGCAGCGTTGCGGCAACCGACACTGCACCGCGTGCGCGCAAGAAGGCGAGTTCTTCCGGCTTGGCCTCACGCTGCATCAGCGAGAATGCCACGTCGCCGCCGAGCAGCGTACGGCCTTCGCGCGCCACGCCCTCGCCGAGACTAGCCGCGACCGAGCCGACGCCGGCGATGGCCATGACGCCCAGCGCGATGCAGGCGATGAAAACGTAGAAGCCGCGCAGGCCGCTGCGCATCTCGCGGAAAGCGTAACGCAACGCCAGCGACGGGCCTCGGCTGTTAGGAATGGTCTCGGTGATGGTGGTCATCGGATCAGGCCGTCTCGACCCAGTTGCGCTCGGTGGCGGGACCATCGATCCGGCCGGAACGTAATCGCACCACGCGGTCGCAGCGATGCGCCAGCGTATTGTCGTGGGTCACCAGCACCAGCGTCATGCCGCGCTGCGCGTGCTGCGCGAACAAGAGATCGACGATCTGGCCGCCAGTGGATTCGTCGAGATTGCCAGTCGGCTCGTCGGCGACCAGGATCGCAGGATCCGGCGCCAATGCGCGCGCCAGCGCGACGCGCTGCTGTTCGCCACCAGAAAGCTGGGTCGGATAGTGATGCAGACGGGCGCCGAGACCGACCGCTTCCAGCTCGCGCGCCGCACGGCCGGCCGGATCGGGATGACCCGCCAGCTCCAGCGGTACCGCGACATTCTCCAGCGCCGTCATGGTCGGGATCAGGTGAAAGGATTGGAAGACAATGCCGACATGACGGCCGCGAAACCGCGCCAATCCGTCCTCATCGAGATCATTGAAAGAGGTGCCATTGACCACCACCTGACCGGAGTCAGGACGCTCCAGCCCCGCCATCACCATCAGCAGCGTGGACTTGCCGGAGCCCGACGGGCCAATCAGCCCGATCGCTTCACCCGATCCGACGCGCAGGCTGATATCCTTGAGGATATGCACGCGCGCGGCACCGGTGCCGAGCGAGAGGTTGATGTTCGAGATTGAAATGGTGTCCGGCGAAACGCCGGCCGATGATGAGGCTTCAATGAAAGTATCCATGCGAGCTTCATATGGCACTTCGTTTGCGGCGGTCGAGGGGCTGCTGCGCACGTTTATGTGGCTGGTCGTCGCCGGGCTGACGGTCGCACTTCCGATCCCCACCGCCACGGCGCAGACGGCCGCCACCGGCACGGCCAAGCCCGTCAAACTGGTCGTGCTGGGGGACTCCCTGAGCGCAGGTTATGGCCTGCCGGCGGCAGCCGCGTTTCCGGTCCGGCTACAAAAGGCCCTGAAGGACAAGGGGATAGAGGTCGAGATGATCAATGCCGGTGTATCTGGGGATACCACCTCGGGCGGCCTCGGCCGGCTCGACTGGTCGGTGCCCGAGGGGACGCAGGGCGTGATCGTCGAACTCGGCGCCAACGACGCGCTGCGCGGCACCGATCCGAAGGTCCCGCGTGCGGCACTCACCGAGATTCTGACGCGGCTGAAGGCCCGCAACATCGCCGTGCTTCTCTGCGGCATGGTGGCACCGCCGAACTACGGCGCCGACTATGCGGAAAAGTTCAATTCGATCTATCCGGATCTCGCCAAGCAATTTGGCGTGCCGCTCTATTCGTTCTTTCTCGAAGGCGTCGCCGGGGACAGCAAGCTCAACCAGGCCGACGCGATGCATCCGACAGCGGAGGGCGTGGACATCGTCGTGAAAAACATCCTGCCCAGCGTCGAGGCATTTGTCGGCACGATCGCTGGGCAACGCAGTTGAGAAACAGGCAGCCTCAACCTTAATGACGGTTTTTCACGGAACCTTCATGCACCGAGCGCGGCATCTGCTTCGCAGAGTCACAGAAGTCGGGTAAAAAAAGACATCGGTGATTCGTCACCGGCTCGTTTGTTCGGGCATGATTTTCGCCGAGGGGTGCGGGCGTGCGTAAGCACACCGTAGTCAGCACCTTTCGGCGAAAATCGCGCCCCGGCAAAGAGGAGCTGACTATGCCGCGTTTGTTCGCCGGACTGGAGATACCAGCCGAGATCGGCCAGACATTGGCCAATTTGCGTGGCGGCCTGCCAGGCGCACGCTGGATCGATCCCGAAAATTATCATGTCACGCTTCGCTTCATCGGCGACATCGACGGCGTTTCCGCCAACGAAATCGCCGATCTGATGTCGCGCGTGGAACGTAGGCCCTTCGAGGTCGCGGTGCGTGGCCTTTCGAGCTTCGGCGGCAAGAAACCCCGCGCTGTCGTAGCTGCGGTCGAGCCGAGCCGTCCGCTGCTTGAACTGCAATCCGAACTGGAACGGCTGGTGCGCCGCTGCGGGCTCGAGCCCGAGGGCCGCAAATTCACGCCGCATGTCACGCTGGCCCGACTGCGCGATTCCTGCGACCGCGACGTCGCCGACTATCTTTCGGTGCGCGGCTACTTCCCGACGAAGATATTCACCGCCTCGCGCTTCGTGCTGTTCTCCTCGCGGGCATCCACGGGCGGCGGCCCTTATCTGGTCGAGGATTCCTACGCGCTCTGCGCATGAGCGCATATCCGCTTCGACCAATTCGCATCTTGCATTTTCCGGGCGCATGGGGCCGTTAGGGCCCATGTCGTCCAGCCCTCCTCAATCCTTCCGCGGACAATATCAAGCCCTCGTTGCCTCCGGCGCTATCGAGGCTGACCCGGCGCAGGCCGGCGCCGTCGAGGCCATCGCGGCGCTCGATGGTGCGCTGGCCACCTATAAGCCACCGCCCAAGCAGGGCTTCTTCGGACGCCTGTTCGGCGACAAGGATATGCAACCGCCGCGCGGTCTTTACGTCCATGGCGAGGTCGGCCGCGGCAAGACCATGCTGATGGACCTGTTCTTCGAAGCCAGCGCGGTCACGCACAAGCGTCGCGCCCATTTCCATGAGTTCATGGCCGACACCCATGAGCGCATCTATAATTTTCGCCAGAAAATCGCGAGCGGCGAGCTGCCCGACGGCGATGTCATCGCGCTGACGGCGAATTCGATCTTCGAGGAAGCCTGGCTCCTCTGCTTCGACGAATTTCACGTCACCGACATCGCCGATGCGATGATCCTCGGCCGACTGTTCGCACGGCTGTTCGAACTCGGCACCGTCGTCTTCGCGACGTCCAATGTCGAACCCGTCAATCTTTACAAAGGCGGCCTCAACCGCGCGCTGTTTTTGCCGTTCATCAAACAGATCGAAGATCATATGGAAGTGCGCAAGCTGGATTCGCGCACAGACTATCGATTGGAAAAGCTGGCCGGCGTAAAGAGCTGGCTGGTGCCGGACGATGATGCAGCAAAGGCTGCGCTCGACAAGGCCTGGGCAAAGCTCACGGGCGGCGCACCGGCAAAGTCGCGTGAAATCTCGATCAAGGGCCGCACGCTGCGCGTTCCCCTGGAAGCGCAGGGCGTGGCCCGGTTTTCATTTGGCGACCTCTGCGAGAAGCCGCTTGGCGCGTCAGACTACCTGAAACTGGCGCACGACTATCACACGCTGTTCATCGAACATATTCCGATGATGGACTACGGCGACCGCAACGCCGCCAAACGCTTCATCGCACTCATCGACACGCTCTATGACAATGCCGTGAAGCTGATGGCCTCGGCGGCCGGCGAACCGCACGCGCTGTATCAGGCCAGCGAAGGTTTCGAGGCAATGGAATTCGCGCGGACCGCGTCGCGGCTGTTCGAGATGGGTTCAGAAACATATCTGGCCCTGCCCCATGGCCGCAGCGATTCCACCGCGTCAGGCGCCACCACCGGCCTGGTCGAAACCTGACGCGCGCGATCAGATCGATATCAAAGCGGAATCGGTACTTTCGCGAGCGATTCCAATTTCCAGTTCACTCATAATAATTTGCATTGCAGGCCGGCGCTCGACAATTGGGCAGGCTCCGACTTGAACGGTGTCCGCGAAAGGGATAACCAGCCTGTCAGCATTTCCTGCTCCCTCCCTACCCCTTCGGGCTTAAAGGATAGATTTCCCATGGCGCGTAACAAAATCGCATTGATTGGTTCTGGTCAGATCGGCGGAACACTTGCTCACCTCGTCGGCCTGAAAGAACTCGGCGACGTCGTGATGTTCGACATTGCGGAAGGTGTGCCGCAGGGCAAATCGCTCGATCTCGCGCAGTCCTCACCGGTCGACGGCTTCGACGCCAAGCTGACCGGCGCCAACTCCTATGAGGCGATCGAAGGTTCGGACGTCATCATCGTCACCGCCGGCGTGCCGCGCAAGCCGGGCATGAGCCGCGACGACTTGCTCTCGATCAACCTCAAGGTGATGGAGCAGGTTGGCGCAGGCATCAAGAAGTACGCCCCGAACGCCTTTGTCATCTGCATCACCAACCCGCTCGACGCGATGGTGTGGGCGCTGCAGAAGGCCTGCGGCCTTCCAGCAAACAAGGTCGTCGGCATGGCGGGCGTGCTGGACTCGGCGCGCTTTCGCTACTTCCTGGCCGATGAATTCAACGTGTCGGTCGAAGACGTCACCGCTTTCGTGCTCGGTGGCCACGGCGACACCATGGTTCCGCTGGTCAAGTATTCGACCGTTGCCGGCATCCCGCTGCCTGACCTCGTGAAGATGGGCTGGACCTCGCAGGCTCGCATCGACGAAATCGTCGACCGTACCCGCAACGGCGGCGCCGAGATCGTCAACCTGCTCAAGACCGGTTCGGCCTTCTACGCTCCGGCCGCCTCGGCCATCGCGATGGCCGAGAGCTACCTCAAGGACAAGAAGCGCGTTCTGCCCTGCGCCGTGCACCTGAACGGCGAATACGGCGTCAAGGACATGTATGTCGGCGTTCCCGTTGTCATCGGCGCGAAGGGTGTCGAGCGCATCGTCGAGATCGAACTCCTCGGCAAGGACAAGGAAGGCTTCGACAAGTCGGTGGCTTCGGTGGTCGGCCTGATGGACGCCTGCAAGAAGATCGCACCCGATCTGCTCAGCTAAGATCAAGCTCACTTCACCGGCACCCTCTGGGTGCCGGTTTTGCATTTGACGACGTTGGCAAACACTGCAACGAACCCCTCAGCCAATTCGTCCGTCACGCAGAATTATCGTCGGCTTTGACTTGCAGCATGCTTGGTATACGGTATGCCAGTTCAAAGAAAACGACGTGAATTCCAAGTTCACCATCCGGGGTTCGGGAGCAACTTATGAATATCCATGAATATCAGGCGAAGGCCGTGCTGAAGGAATTCGGCGTGCCCGTTTCTAAAGGCGTGCCCATCCTCAAGGCCGAGGAAGCGGAGGCTGCCGCCAAGCAGCTCGGCGGTCCGTTGTGGGTGGTGAAGAGCCAGATCCACGCCGGCGGCCGCGGCAAGGGCAAGTTCAAGGAAGCATCGGCCGGCGACAAGGGCGGCGTCCGCCTCGCCAAGTCGATCGACGAGACCAAGCAATTCGTCAAGGAAATGCTCGGCGCGACCCTCGTCACCGAACAGACCGGCCCGGCCGGCAAGCAGGTCAACCGGATCTATCTGGAAGACGGCTCGGACATCGAGAAGGAGTTCTATCTCTCCCTCCTCGTCGACCGTGAGACCTCGCGCGTTGCTTTCGTGGTTTCCACCGAAGGCGGCATGAACATCGAGGAAGTCGCGCACAACACCCCGGACAAGATCGTGACCTTTTCGGTCGATCCGGCCACCGGCGTGATGGGCCACCACGGCCGCACCGTGGCTCAGGCGCTGGGCCTCAAGGGCGATCTCGCCAAGCAGGCCGAGAAGCTGGTGTCGCAGCTCTACACCGCATTCATCGCCAAGGACATGGACATGCTGGAGATCAATCCGCTGATCATCTCCAAGCAGGGCGAGCTGAAGTGCCTCGATGCCAAGATGTCGTTCGACTCGAACGCGCTGTATCGTCACCCGGAAATCGTCGCGCTGCGCGACACCACCGAAGAAGACGCCAAGGAAATCGAGGCATCGAAGTATGACCTCGCTTACATCGCGCTCGACGGCACCATCGGCTGCATGGTCAACGGCGCCGGCCTCGCAATGGCTACGCTCGACATCATCAAGCTCTATGGCGAAAGCCCGGCCAACTTCCTCGACGTCGGTGGCGGCGCTTCCGAGGAGAAGGTGACCGCAGCGTTCAAGATCATCACTGCCGATCCGAACGTGAAGGGCATCCTGGTCAACATCTTCGGTGGCATTATGAAATGCGACGTCATCGCTGCCGGCGTTGTCGCCGCAGTGAAGGCTGTCGGCCTTCAGGTGCCACTGGTTGTCCGCCTCGAAGGTACCAATGTCGAGGAAGGCAAGAAGATCATCCGTGAATCCGGTCTCAACGTTCTGCCCGCCGACGATCTCGACGACGCCGCTCAGAAGATCGTCAACGCCGTGAAGGGAAAGTAAGCCGATGTCCGTCCTGATCGACAAGAACACCAAGGTCATCTGCCAGGGCTTTACCGGCAAGAACGGCACCTTCCACTCCGAACAGGCGATTGCCTACGGCACCAAGATGGTCGGCGGCACCTCGCCGGGCAAAGGCGGCTCGACGCATATCGGCCTGCCGGTGTTCGACACCGTGGCTGAAGCCCGCGACAAGACCGGCGCCGATGCGTCGGTGATCTATGTGCCGCCGCCGGGCGCAGCAGACGCGATCTGCGAAGCCATCGACGCGGAGATTCCGCTGATCGTCTGCATCACCGAAGGCATTCCGGTGCTCGACATGGTGCGCGTGAAGCGCTCGCTGTCGGGCTCCAAGTCGCGCCTGATCGGGCCGAACTGCCCGGGCGTCGTCACCGCCGGTGAATCGAAGATCGGCATCATGCCGGCCAACATCTTCAAGCCCGGCAGCGTCGGCATCCTGTCGCGCTCCGGCACACTGACCTATGAAGCCGTGTTCCAGACCACCCAGGCCGGCCTCGGCCAGAGCTCGGCAGTCGGCATCGGCGGCGACCCGGTCAAGGGCACCGAGTTCATCGACGTGCTCGAGATGTTCCTGGCCGACCCCAAGACCACCTCGATCATCATGATCGGCGAAATCGGCGGCTCGGCAGAAGAAGACGCGGCGCAATTCATCCGCGACGAAGCCAAGCGCGGCCGCAAGAAGCCGATGGTCGGTTTCATCGGCGGCGTCACCGCCCCTCCCGGCCGCCGCATGGGCCATGCCGGCGCCATCGTCTCGGGCGGCAAGGGCGATGCCCAGTCGAAGATCGCAGCCATGGAAGCCGCTGGCATCCGCGTCTCGCCGTCTCCGGCCCGCCTCGGCACCACGCTGGTTGATGTGCTGAAGGGCTAAGCTGAGCTCGGCAGAGTTGAGAAAAGAAAGGCCCGCTCGCGAGAGCGGGCCTTTTGTTTTGACACTCTGACTGGATCGCCCGGTCCAAGTGCGCGCCCGGCCGGGCGAGGACACTGGAGTTCTACGCCGCCTGCGCCTGCTTCTCGCCAACCAGCGGCAAACCTTCCTCGATTGGATACTTCGTATCGCGCGACCATTCGTTCCACGAACCGAAATACATCCGGACGTCGGCGACGCCGGCATTCTTCAGCGCGAGGAAGGTGTTGGAGGCCCGGGCGCCCTTGAAGCAATAGAGATAGACTGTCGTCGACGGTGTGATGCCAACGGTGGCGCATTCGGCAAGGATCTCGTTCTTCGACTTGAAGCGCGGGCCTTCCGGTGTCGGCTTCATCATGCGGTACCACTCGATCCAGACGGCGCCGGGAATGCGGCCCATGCGCGGGCAGAAATCCCGGCCATAGGGCGACGAGCTCTCGCCGATCCATTCGTCGACATCGCGCACGTCAAGGATCGCGATCGACGGATTGCCGAGTGCGGCCTGCATGGTCGCGGCGTCGATCAGGATCGAGCCAGCTTCCGGCTTGATGGCGAAGGACGCTGCCGTGGGTGTCGGAACATCCGTGGTGGTCGGCAGGCCCTTCATGGTCCAGGCTTCAAAGCCGCCATGCAGCACCTTGATTTTGGGATAGCCGAGGAATTCCAGCAGGAAGTAGCCGCGGCAGGATTGGCCGAAGCCTGAATTCATCGACTGCTCATAGATCACCGCAGTCTCGCTGCCCGAGAGGCCGGCACCGCCGAAGGCCGCAGCGAATTTCTTTTTCAGCTCATCCATGCCTTCCGGCGTCGAGGTGGCGAGGAACGTGAATATCTCATGGAGATTGACGGCGCCGGGGATATGCCCGGCCGCATAGGCGTTGGGATTGCGCGTGTCGATGATGACACAAGGTTCTGACTTCATGAACGTGACGAGGTCGTCTGCGGAAATGAGAACTTCAGCCATTGAAAGCCTCCACTGTGTTGAACCGTCGTTGTTGAGTCGTTTGTGCTGGATCGCCTGTCGTTTCGCCGTGACTTAAGTCAATTCGCTTTCCGTTCGCGTGATCGGGATCATTTGCATGATCGGGATCACGCCCCGCCCTGGTCTCCCTGATATTCGCGCGCATTGTCTGCGAGCATTTTTCTGAGCTGCTTGGTGGCGGGGGTGACGATCGCCACGAAATAGGCTTCGCGCAGTCGGCGCTGGGCGCGGTGCGATTTGAGATAGCCGCGCGCGCCACAATGCAGCATCGCTGCATGGGCTGCGGCGATGGCGGCGTCGCCGGCGCGCAGACGCAGTTCGACGACGCTGCGCCAATAGGCATTGCTCGTGTCAAAGGGTGTGGCGGCGAGCATCATCGTCTCGGCCTCCATTTTCGCGAGAAGCCCGGCGAAATCCTCGGGCTGCTGCGGCAGGAAGCAATTGACGTGGGCGAGCGACGGCTTGACGCTATGCATGATAGCAACGCAATCGCGCACCAGCCCGAGGCCCATGCCCATCTGCATCAGGATGAACCCGGCGCGAATTCTCTTCACGAAAGGCATCGCCGGCGCCGCGAGCACCTGATCGTCTGGAATGAAGACGTCGCGAAATTGCACGGCGTAGGTGCCGGTGCCATCCATCGCGAGGAACGGCTTGCACGGCGTCAGCGAGAGATTCTCGTCGGCGCAGTCGGCGAGGAACATCACCTTCTCGCCGGAGCCGTCATCGAGTTCAAAGATGGTGCCGAACATATGGTCGGGGCCAAGATTCGATACCCATGGCAGAGCACCGCGCACGATGTAGCCGCCGTTGGTGCGGCGACCTTTCAGCTTGAGCTTCTCGATGCCAAAGAAGCTCTTCATCGGATTGGACAGGCCGGTGCCGCCGAGCAGCTTGCCGCTCGCGGCATCGCTCAGATACTTCGCCTTCAGTGCGGCGTTGTCGGAGTTGAGGATGTACCAGACCAGCGTGTTCTGGCACCACGCCATGAAGGCCGTGGAGCCGCAGGTCTCGCCGATGGTGGTGATGCCCGCGATCGTCTCGCCGAGATCCGCGTGTGCCGACCAGGCACCAACACCGCCGAGATGACGTAGCGCCCGATCCGGATAGATCGTGCCTTCATCTATCTCCAAAGCGATCGGTGAAAGATCGGTGCGCGCGACGGCAGCTATTCGTTCGACGAGCGACGGTGTGTCGCCGGCCCCTTCAATATCGTCAGATTTCCGCAGCACTGCCGTCGTGGTCATGTCGATCTCCGTCACGCGCAAGGAAGAGAGACCGCGGCCGCATCGCTGCGGCCGCGCTAACTCACATTCAGGCAGAGACTTCGAGATTGACCGGGCGCGTAAACGTGTTGGCGACGGGCGACCACTTCTTGACGTGGGTGATCAGCGCATCGATCTCGGCCTGTGCGATGCCTTCGCATTCCATATCGACCTTGATGCGCACATCGGTGAAACCGACCGGCTTCTCGCTGATGTCGCCGGTGCCCCAGACGGCAGTGATGTTGAGATCGCCTTCGAGCTGCAGTTCAAGTTTGTTGACGGTCCAACCACGATGCACGGCATTTGCGTGCAGACCGACGGCGATGCAGGAGCCAAGCGCCGCCAATGACGCCTCTGACGGATTCGGCGCAGTGTCGTCGCCGAGCAGCGCCGGCGGCTCATCGACGATGTAGGGCGGCAGGTTGCGGATGTAGTTGGCGTGGCGGAACTTGCCCTCGGCCACCGTTTTGCACTTCAGCGTCTTGATGACATTGGGATTGGCTTTGCCGTTGGCGATCAGCTGTTCGAGTCCGCCTTTGTCGATCGGCGCGAGGCAGCCGGTCAGGGCGGTTTTGGCGGCAACAGCAGTCATTGGGTTTCTCCCTTGGAAAAATGGCTAGATACAGAACGTTCTGTAGCTTTGCAGAAACCGTGCCAGCGTCGATCGATGCGAAAATCAACGCGGGATCAGCGAGTTACGCAATTGACTCGAAATGGGGCAGAGGCTGAACTGCCGCTTAGCGCGGCAAATACGTATTTACCCGCTCGAATATTGGTCAGGAACCGATGATCGCTTGCGCCGCGCGCGCGCCATGACATATGACAGGGCATGACTGATGCGATGCCGCAGGCTGTCGAAAGCAATGTTCCGCAGGTAACGCCGCGGGAGCGGCTGATGGACGCGGCAACAAGGCTGTTCTGCAAGAATGGCATCAATGCCACCGGCATCGACGCCATCGTCAGTGAGGCTGGCACGGCCAAAACCACGCTCTACAAGAACTTCAAATCGAAGGACGATCTCGTCGACGCCGTGCTCAAGGCGGAAAGCGAGGCTTGGCGCGGCTGGTTCATTGCAGCCGTGGAACGCGCCAAAACCCCGCGTGAAAAGCTGGATTCGATCTTCCCCGCGCTGAAGAGCTGGTTTGCCGAAGAGACCTATTATGGCTGTGTTTTCATCAATGCAGTCGGCGAGCACTCCAAGGACGAGACCCGGCTGCGCGACATCACGATCCGGCACAAATCGTTCATTCTCAAGCACATCTCCGGACTGGCTGAGGCCGCCGGCGCCAAGAAGCCGGACTTTCTCGCGCACCAGATCGGCCTCTTGATGGACGGCGCCATCGTCGCCGCCATGGTGACCCGCGATCCGACCGTCGCGGACGCCGCCGGTATGGCCGCCAATGCCCTGCTCGACGAGGCCTGCGGACCGCCCAAAATCCGCCGCACCCGGCGCGCCGGACTGCAAGGCGGCGCTGCCGCTTTGGCCAAGGAAGACCTCAGTGTCGTCGACTGAAATCAGCGGCCAAAATCTCGCGCACAAAGAATTGACGAAATATTCAGTTCTTCGTGCTTTTCAGGGCGCACATTCGGATTAAATAGGGTAGAAGCTCGCTCGACTTTAGGATGGTCCGGCAACCGGATCAGCCCTCGTTAAAATTTCCGCGCGATACCAAATCAGGACGCCATCATGTCTCGCCAGGACGCGAACGCCGCCTTTGCACTCTCCTCATTTCTGCAAGGCGCAAACGCCACTTACATCGACGAACTCTATGCCCGTTACGAAAAGGACCCCTCCTCGGTCGATGCCGAGTGGCAGGAGTTCTTCAAGAGCCTGAAGGACTCGCCCGCCGACGTTCAGAAGAACGCCGAAGGCCCGTCCTGGGAGAAGGCCAACTGGCCGCTGACGCCCAAGGACGACCTGACCTCCGCCATGGACGGCAACTGGGCCCAGGTCGAGAAGGTGATGGGTGCCAAGCTCGCCGCCAAGACCGCGCAGCCCGGTGCAGCCGCCCCGACCGGCGACATCAATCAGGCGACCCGCGATTCGGTACGCGCCTTGATGCTGATCCGCGCCTTCCGCATGCGCGGCCATTTCCACGCCAATCTCGATCCGCTGGGCATCGAAGGCCAGAAGGATCACGAGGAGCTCGATCCGCGCTCCTACGGCTTCACCGATGCCGACTACGACCGCAAGATCTTCCTCGATAACGTCATCGGCCTCGAATACGGCACGCTGCGCGAGATCGTTGCGATCCTGCAGCGCACCTACTGCCAGACCCTCGGCGTCGAATTCATGCACATTTCTAACCGCGCGCAGAAGGCGTGGATCCAGGAACGTATCGAAGGCCCGGACAAGGAAATCAGCTTCACGCCGGAAGGCCGCCGCGCCATCCTCCAGAAGCTGGTCGAAGCCGACGGCTTCGAGAAGTTTTGCGACGTCAAGTTCACTGGTACCAAGCGCTTCGGCCTCGACGGTGGCGAATCACTGATCCCGGCGCTGGAACAGATCATCAAGCGCGGCGGCAGCCTCGGTGTCCGTGACATCGTCGTCGGCATGCCACATCGCGGTCGCCTGAATGTGTTGACCCAGGTGATGGGTAAGCCGCACCGCGCGCTGTTCCATGAATTCAAGGGCGGCTCGGCCAATCCGGACGAGGTCGAAGGCTCGGGTGACGTCAAGTATCACCTCGGCGCCTCGTCGGATCGCGAGTTCGACAACAACAATATCCATCTGTCGCTGACGGCGAATCCGTCGCATCTTGAAATCGTCGATCCCGTGGTGCTCGGAAAGGTCCGCGCCAAGCAGGACCAGAATGGTGATCCGCCAGACCAGCGCATTTCCGTGCTGCCTCTGCTGATGCATGGCGATGCGGCCTTCGCAGGTCAGGGCGTGGTCGCGGAATGCTTCGCGCTGTCGGACCTGAAGGGCTATCGCACCGGCGGTTCGATCCACTTCATCGTCAACAACCAGATCGGCTTCACCACCTATCCGCGTTACTCCCGTTCGTCGCCCTATCCGTCCGACGTCGCGAAGATGATCGATGCTCCGATCTTCCATGTGAACGGCGACGATCCGGAAGCGGTGGTGTTCGCCGCCAAGATCGCGATCGAGTTCCGGCAGAAGTTCCACAAGCCTGTCGTCATCGACATGTTCTGCTATCGCCGCCACGGCCATAACGAAGGCGATGAGCCGGCGTTCACCCAGCCGGTGATGTACAAGAAGATCGGCGCGCATCAGTCGACGCTGGATATCTATGCCAAGCGCATCATCGCCGATGGCGTGATGACCGAGGGCGAAGTCGATAAGGCGAAGGCCGACTGGCGCGCCCGTCTCGATGCCGAACTCGAAGCCGGCGCCGGCTACAAGCCGAACAAGGCTGACTGGCTCGACGGCAAGTGGGCCGGCTTCAAATATGCCGACCAGGAGGAAGATCCCCGTCGCGGCGTGACCGGCGTCGACGTCAAGACGCTGAAAGAGATCGGCGCCAAGATCACCAAGGTGCCCGATGGTTTCCGCGTTCATCGCACGGTGCAACGTTTCCTCGATACCCGCGCCAAGGCGATCGATAGTGGCGAAGGCATCGACTGGGCGACGGGCGAGGCGCTGGCATTCTGTACCCTGATGGAAGAAGGCCACCATGTCCGGCTGTCCGGCCAGGACTCGGAGCGCGGCACCTTCTCGCAGCGCCATTCGGTGCTGTTCGACCAGGAAGACGAAAGCCGCTACACGCCGTTCAACCACCTCAAGCCCGACCAGGGTCACTACGAGGTCATCAACTCGCTGCTGTCCGAAGAAGCCGTGCTCGGATTCGAATACGGCTACTCGCTGGCCGAGCCGAAGGCGCTGACCATCTGGGAAGCGCAGTTCGGCGACTTCGCCAACGGCGCACAGGTGCTGTTCGACCAGTTCATCTCCTCGGGTGAACGCAAGTGGCTGCGTATGTCGGGCCTCGTCTGCCTGCTGCCGCATGGCTATGAAGGCCAGGGCCCGGAGCATTCCTCCGCACGCCTTGAGCGTTTCCTCCAGATGTGCGCCGAAGACAACATGCAGGTGGTCTATCCGACTACTCCGGCCAACTACTTCCACATGCTGCGTCGTCAGTTGAAGCGTGAGATTCGCAAGCCGCTGATCGTCATGACGCCGAAGTCGCTGCTGCGCCACAAGCGTGCGGTGTCGAAGCTGAGCGAACTCGGTGCCGACACATCGTTCCATCGCGTGTTGTTCGACGATGCGGAGAAGCTGCCGGACGAGAAGATCAAGCTCACCGCCGACAACAAGATCCGTCGCGTCGTGCTGTGCTCCGGCAAGGTCTATTATGACCTCTACGAGGAGCGCGAGAAGCGCGGCATCGACGACGTCTACCTGATGCGCATCGAGCAGCTCTATCCGGTGCCGCTGAAGACGCTGGTGCAGGAGTTGACCCGCTTCAAGGGTGCGGAATTCGTCTGGTGTCAGGAAGAGCCGCGCAACATGGGCGGCTGGCACTTCATCGAACCGTATCTTGAATGGGTGCTCAACCAGATCAACGCCACCCACAAGCGTCCGCGTTATGCCGGCCGCGCTGCTTCGGCAGCGACCGCCACCGGCCTGATGTCCAAGCATCTCGCCCAGCTCAAGGCCTTCCTCGACGAAGCGCTCGGCTAAGCCTCCATTCTGTTGGCGAATGCCCCGCACCCGCGGGGCGTTCGCATATCCCCATTGATTTCAAGTTCAGGCAGGAATGACCGAGCGGGTCGCCACGCCACAAGAGGAAATAGACAATGACTGAAATTCGCGTTCCCACGCTCGGCGAATCCGTGACGGAAGCCACCATCGGCCGCTGGTTCAAGAAGGCCGGCGATGCCGTCGCCGTTGACGAGCCGTTGGTCGAACTCGAGACCGACAAGGTCACCATCGAAGTCCCGGCGCCCTCCGCCGGCGTCCTCGGCGAGATCGTTGCCAAGGACGGCGAGACCGTTGCCGTCGGCGCACTGCTCGGCCAGATCACCGATGGTGCCGGCGGCGCCAAGCCAGCCGCAGCTCCCGCGAAGCCCGCTGCCCCGGCTCCGGCCGCTGCACCTGCCGCTGCTGCGCCTGCTCCCGCTCAGAAGTCCGCCCCCGTCGATGCGCCGCTGGCGCCGTCAGTCCGCAAGATCTCGGTCGAGAGCGGCATCGATGCCGCCACCGTCCCCGGCTCGGGCAAGGATGGCCGCGTGACCAAGGGCGACATGCTCGCCGCGATCGAGAAGGCTGCGTCGGCACCGACACCGATCAATCAGTCTGCCGCCGCCGTGCAGGTACGTGCACCGTCACCCGCTGACGATGCTGCCCGCGAAGAGCGCGTAAAAATGACGCGCCTGCGTCAGACCATCGCGCGTCGCCTCAAGGACGTGCAGAACACCGCCGCGATGCTGACGACCTTCAACGAGGTCGACATGACCAACGTGATGGCGCTGCGCTCGCAGTACAAGGATGTGTTCGAGAAGAAGCACGGCACCAAGCTCGGCTTCATGGGCTTCTTCACCAAGGCCTGCGTGCAGGCGTTGAAGGATATTCCGGCCGTGAACGCAGAGATCGATGGCTCCGACCTGATCTACAAGAACTATTATCACGTCGGCGTTGCCGTCGGCACTGACAAGGGCCTCGTCGTTCCCGTGGTGCGCGACTGCGATACCAAGTCGATCTCCGACATCGAAAAAACCATCGCGGATTTCGGCAAGCGCGCCCGTGACGGCCAGCTCAAGATCGACGAAATGCAGGGTGGCACATTCACCATCACCAATGGCGGCATCTACGGTTCGCTGATGTCGACGCCGATCCTGAACGCACCGCAGTCGGCCATCCTCGGCATGCACAAGATCCAGGAACGTCCGGTCGTGGTCGGCGGTAAGATCGAGATCCGCCCGATGATGTATCTGGCGGTGTCCTACGATCACCGCGTCATCGACGGCAAGGAAGCCGTGACATTCCTCGTTCGCGTCAAGGAAAGCCTGGAAGATCCGGCCCGTCTCGTTCTGGATCTCTAACCCGAGGTCGCCATGGCGTTCGGACCGAACCCTCCGCCAATTCAGGCCCACCTTTGCGTCAAGGGTGGGATTGAAGCCATTGCCTTCTATGAGAAGGCGCTTGGCGCGAAGTGTTCGTTCCACGCAATGGCCGACGACGGCAAGCGGGTCATGCACGCCAATCTCGAAATGTTCGGCAGCGAAGTTATGCTGCATGACGAATTTCCCGAGTTTGGTGGCCACATCCTGTCGCCGCAGACCCGCGGCGGCGCCGGCATGACGATCAATATCAATCTGCCCAAGCCTGAAGATGTCGACGCCGCGATCGCCCGCGCGGAAACATCGGGAGCAGAAGTCGTGATGGCGCCGCAGGATGTTTTCTGGGGGGCCCGCTACGGCACCATTCGCGATCCGTTCGGACACATCTGGTCCTTCAACGCCGCACTCACCGGGAGCGACGCATGAGCGACAACGTCGTGATCATTACCGGCGGAAGCCGCGGCATCGGTCGTTCCACCGCGCTGCTGGCGGCCTCACGTGGCTTCAAGGTCGTCGTCGGCTATGCCAGCAACGAAGCCGCCGCCAACGAGGTCGTTTCGAAGATCGAAGCGACCAACGGCAAGGCCATCGCGGTGAAATGCGATGTCGGCTCCGAGGCTGACATTCTTGCGCTGTTCAAGGCAGCGGACGCCTTTGGTCCTCTCGGCGCCCTGGTCAACAATGCCGGCATTGTCGGCCCTTCCATCCGCGTCGATCAGATGACTGCCGAACGCGTCGCCAACATGATGACGGTGAATGTCACCGGCAGCATTCTTTGCGCCCGCGAGGCCGTGAAGCGCATGTCGACCAAGCATGGCGGCAAGGGTGGCGTCATCGTCAATCTGTCATCGGTAGCCGCCAAACTGGGCGCGCCGAACACCTATGTCGACTATGCCGCGTCGAAAGGCGCGATCGACTCCTTCACCATCGGATTGGGACACGAAGTCGCAGCCGAAGGGATTCGCGTTGCCGGCATTCGGCCCGGTTTGATCGATACTGATATCCACGCATCAGGCGGCGAGCCGGATCGCGCGCATCGTCTTTCCGTCAACGTCCCGATGAAGCGCGTCGGTACTGCGGATGAAGTTGCCAATGCTATCGTCTGGTTGCTGTCGGACGAGGCTTCCTACGTCACATCCACCATTCTCGACGTGTCCGGTGGCCGCTGAGGCCCTGACGCCCCATATCATCTGAAGACAATACAGGACTGCATCATGGCTTCTTACGACCTCGTTGTTATCGGCACCGGACCCGGCGGTTATGTCTGCGCGATTCGCGCGGCGCAGCTCGGCATGAAGGTCGCCGTCGTCGAGAAGAACAGCACGCTGGGCGGCACCTGCCTGAACATCGGCTGCATGCCCTCGAAGGCTTTGCTCTATTCGTCAGAACTTTTTGAGGAAGCCGGCCACTCCTTCGCCAAGATGGGCATCAAGGTGTCCGCCCCGACGCTCGATCTTCCGGCGCTGATGAACTTCAAGCAGCAAGGCATCGACGGCAACGTCAAGGGTGTCGAATTCCTGATGAAGAAGAACAAGATCGACGTCGTGATGGGCACCGGCCGTGTGCTCGGCACCGGCAAGGTCGAAGTCAGCGGCGCCGACGGCAAGGCCCAGACGCTGGAGACAAAGAACATTGTCATCGCTACCGGCTCTGACGTCGCCAAGCTGAAGGGCATCGAGATCGACGAGAAGCGCATCGTGTCGTCGACCGGCGCACTGTCCCTCGACAAGGTGCCGGAGAAGATGATCGTGGTCGGCGCCGGCGTGATCGGCCTCGAACTCGGCTCGGTGTGGCGCCGCCTCGGCGCCGAAGTCACCGTCGTGGAATTCCTCGACCGTATCCTGCCCGGCATGGATGGCGAAGTCGCTAAGCAGTTCCAGCGCATGCTCGAGAAGCAGGGCATGACCTTCAAGCTCGGCGCCAAGGTCACCGGCGTCGATACGTCCGGTAAGAAACTGAAGGCGCAGATCGAGCCAGCCGCGGGCGGCGCTGCCGAGTCCATCGAAGCCGACGTGATTCTCGTGGCGATCGGCCGCGTCGCTTATACCGAAGCGCTTGGCCTCAAGGAAGCAGGTGTCGAGCTCGATGAACGCGGTCGCGTCAAGATCGACCATCACTTCTCGAGCAACGTGAAGGGCGTCTACGCTATCGGCGACGTCGTCGCGGGCCCGATGCTGGCGCACAAAGCGGAAGACGAAGGCGTTGCCTGCGCCGAGCTTCTCGCCGGCCAGGCCGGTCATGTGAACTATGACGTCATCCCGGGCGTCGTCTACACCACGCCGGAAGTCGCCGCCGTCGGCAAGACCGAGGAAGAGCTCAAGGCTGCCGGTATCGCTTACAATGTCGGCAAGTTCCCGTTCACGGCCAATGGCCGCTCCAAGGTCAACCAGACCACCGATGGTTTCGTGAAGATTCTCGCAGATGCGAAGACCGATCGCGTGCTCGGCGTACATATGATCGGCCGCGAAGTCGGCGAAATGATCCACGAGGCCTGCGTGCTGATGGAATTTGGCGGTTCCGCCGAAGATCTGGCCCGCACCTGCCATGCCCATCCGACCCGCTCCGAGGCGGTGAAGGAAGCTGCATTTGCAGTAGCCAAGCGCGCTATCCATATGTGAGTCACGGCCGGCGCGACGCCGGCTGGGAGACGAACGCCATGATGCGACGCGTGCTGCAGCCGCTATGGTTCTTCCTCGCTTTGATCTTCCTGATCGAAGCGTGGCTGTGGGATCATCTCGAACCGGTCGTCGCGCGCATCGTCGCAGCGATTCCGCTGCGCGCATTCAAGGAATGGCTGGCCGCGCGGATCGCGCGGCTGTCGCCGATGTTGACGCTGGCCGTGTTTGTTATTCCGGCGATCCTGCTATTTCCATTGAAATTGGCCGGCGCCTGGCTGCTTATGCATCAGTATTGGATCAGCGCTTTCGCGCTCATCGTGTTCAGCAAGTTTCTCGGCGTCGGCGTCGCTGCGTTCATCTTCGATGTGACACGGCCGAAGCTGTTGCAGATGAACTGGTTTCGGAAGCTCTACGAATTCGTTCTCGACATCCGCCGCCGGGCCGGCGAATTGGTCGCGCCTGTGACTGCAAGAATCAAGGCGACGATGGCGATGTTCCGCTCCAATTCATCGTCGCGTTGGATGCGGCTGGTACAGCGGCTGCGTCATCGGGCGCATTCGGCGCGGTAGATCGAACGGGAGAGCAACTTGGCTGAACTGGCACGCATCCAAACTCCCCTTCTCGATATTGCTTATGAACATAGCGGACCGGATGGTGGCTTGCCCGTTCTGCTGATGCATGGTTTTCCCTATGACATCAGAGGCTATGACGACGCGGTCGACATCATCAACGCCGCTGGCTTCCGCACCATCGTGCCCTATCTGCGTGGCTATGGGCCAACGCGGTTTCTTTCCAGCGCGACCATCCGCTCGGGGCAACAGGCTGCGCTCGGACAGGATCTGCTGGAGCTGATGGACGCGCTGCGTATCGGCAAGGCCCTGGTTGCCGGCTATGACTGGGGCGGCCGCGCGGCCTGCGTCGTCTCTGCGCTATGGCCCGAACGCGTGCACGGCCTCGTCAGTTGCACCGGCTACAACATCCAGGACCTGACGAATGCGGCGCGACCATCCGCTCCCGAGCAGGAAGCGCGACAGTGGTATCAGTATTATTTCCATACCGAACGCGGCCGCAACGGCCTGATCCAGAACCGCGACGCACTAGCCAAATTGCTCTGGAAGATGTGGTCGCCCAGCTGGGCGTTCGACGACGCCACATTCGAGCGCTCGGCCTCGGCCTTCGACAACGATGACTTCGTCGATGTGGTCGTGCACTCTTATATGCACCGTACCGGCAGCATCGCTGGCGATCCGAATTATGCTTTTCTGGAGACCCAGCTTGCGACGCAGCCGAAGATCGATGTCCCGACTATCGTTCTGCACGGCGCTGACGACGGCGTTGGACCCGTAAAGAATTCCGAGAATCACGGCCAGTATTTTACGGGCCCTTATGAGCGCCGCGTCATCGCGGGCGTTGGCCACAATGTACCGCAGGAAGCGCCCAAGGCCTTTGCCGAAGCGGTCCTGCAGCTATGCCGGACCGCTTCGGCTTAAGTCATTACATGAGATGAACCGCATGCGGCGCGAACAGGCCGATCGCGGTAAAGGCGACGCCGGCAATCGCCAGTGCACCTGATACCCAGGCCAGCGCGATCATGCCGGTGATGATCGTGGCCGACGCCAGCACGATGCCGATCTGGAATGCGGCGGAGGCCACTTCATAGTGATGATAACGCGCCATTGCGAGGTCGCGCGCGTGCTCGGCTTCCTTGGCACGGGCGGCGAGTTGTTCGGAGCCTTCGCCAGTCTCCGGCTCGGAGCGGTAACGATCCGCGGTCTTCTTCCAGTCGTCGATCTGCTTGGACAGTGCGGCCTTGGCGGCATCGTCACCCATCAGGCCGAGGCTGAGCCTGGCCTGGTCCGATGTCGCCTGAACGACGGTGCGGCGGATGCTTTTGGCCTGGAAGAACGCCCAGAGGTTGGATGCCTCGACGTTCTTGCTGATGGATTCGGTTTGCGCGCCCTTGCCGAGGGTTTCCGAGAACGCCAGAAACAGCGCGATCACGGCAATCAGCAGTGCAATATTCTTGTTCGAGCCGGACGCATGCTCGGCATGCTCCGCGTGCTCCATACTTTCGTGCGCACCCATCGTAATCCCCTCCGGTTGGTCGATGTGTCGATTTGACCGAACCGCGGCGACTTCGCAAGGGGCAGCTCATGACACTTCTACTACAGCTGGGGTTTGCCTGGCCCTACGCTCGCGGGTGTGCGGTCTTGTAGACCTCGAACAACCGCTCGGTGTCGATGCCGGTATAGATCTGTGTGGTCGACAGCGAGGCATGACCGAGCAATTCCTGGATCGCGCGCAGGTCACCACCGCGGGTCAGCAGATGGGTGGCAAAGGAATGGCGCAGCGCGTGCGGCGTGGCGCTGTCGGGCAGGCCGAGCGCGCCGCGCATCCGCTCTATGGTCAACTGGATGATCCGAGGGCTGAGCGGGCCGCCCCGCGCGCCAACAAACATCGGTCCTTCGGCAGGCAGCGGGTGCGGACACTGCGCCGCGTAGTCGGCGATGAGCTCCAGCACATTATGCAACACCGGTACCATGCGGGTCTTGTTGCCTTTGCCATTGACGATCAGTACGTCACCGGCACCGGGTGCCGGCACATCGCGGCGCGACAGACCAAGGGCTTCGGAGATACGCAAGCCCGAACCATACAGCAATGCCATGACTGCGGCGTCGCGCGCCCAGATCCACGGATCGCGATTTTCGCCCGCGCGCTCATCCGCATCGGCGAGGCGCTTGGCCGAGACCATCTGCAACGGTTTCGGCAGGCTCTTGCCGATTTTCGGCGCGCGAATCGCGGACAACGCACCGACATTGCCCTTGCCTTCGCGCTCCAGAAAACGACCGAATGACCGTAGACCGGCCAGCGCGCGCATCAGCGAGCGGCCGCCGATATCATCGCCGCGCCGCGCCGCCATGAAGGCACGGACATCGCTGGTCTCCAGCTTGGCGAAACGCGGCAGCGAGACGAGCGCGCCCCAGTGTTCGGCGAGAAATGTCAGAAACTGCCGGACGTCGCGCGCATAGGCTTCGAGCGTCTTCGGCGATAGCCGCCGCTCGGCGCGGAGATGTGACAGCCACCGCGTCATCTGCAGCGAGACGTCGGCATCCGCACAGATGAGGTCGATCGGCGCCGGCCCACCTGATTTGGCTTCGGCTGGTTTCTTGTCGGAAAGCTTGGCCATCGGGATGCCTTGCAGTTCGCGGTACGCGAACGGGCGGAGATTATCACACCCTGCTCGTTTCACTTTGGTGAACCGCCGGCATCGTCAATCCGGGAACCGCTTCAGGGGCTCCGCGACACCGGCAGGGAGGCCTGTTCGCGCTGCATTCATGGCCACGGCCAGGAAGGTGTAATAGCCATTGATCCCGAGCAGATCGATGACGCCCTGCTCGCCGAATTTGGCGACGGCCTTGTTCCAGGTCGGATCACTCACGCGTTTGGTGCGCTGGATCTCGATCGACATGTCGTAGGCGGCCTCTTCGTCCTCGGCCATGCCAACAGGACGCCGGCCATCGGCAATCGCATCGGCGATGTCGTTGCGCAGGCCGGCTTTGATCGCGATGTCATGATGCGCAACCCACTCATATTGCTGGGTCCATTCGCGTGCGGTGATCAGGATGATCATTTCGCTGAGCCGCGGCGCCAGTACGCTTTTGAACCTGAGATGATCGCCCATCGCCTTGGCGCGGAGCATCACTTCCGGGCTGCGAATTAGCGGCACGAAGGGGCCTCGGACTTCATAGCCCCGGCCGCCGGAGAACTCCTCGGCAGCTTTCTTCTGCGCGTCGGTGTATTTGTCGGCCGGGATCGGCGGCATCCGGTCCTGCGCCAGCGCGGGTATCACGACGGCGGAAAACATGACGAATGAGGCGATTGCCCCGGCGAGCCTGTGGCCCATGAAGGGTCTCCCTTTGGCTTATTGTTTTTGTTTCATTGTCGTGGCGGCCCATCGGTCATAAGACCGGGCCACACGGCCGGCACTGGTCCGGCCCGCACCGCGAGCTTAGGTTAGCGGATACCCCATTTCGAGTCTGATTCCGCCGATGGACGAAGCTGCGCGCACCAAAACATCGTCTGGCGTCGTTGACGTGCTGGTGCCGGTCGCGCTGAACCAGGCTTATTCATATCGCGTGCCTCGTGGCCTCGATCTGCAGCCCGGCGATGTCGTCAGCGTGCCACTCGGCGCCCGCGAGGTGATCGGCGTGGTCTGGGCAGAAAATGCCAATCCCGACCCCCGCCTGCACAACCGCCTGAAAGAGGTTGGCGAAAAATTCGATGTCCCCCCGCTGAAGCAGGAATTGCGCAGCCTGGTCGACTGGGTGGCGAATTACACTTTGTCCGCACGCGGCATGGTCATGAAGATGACGCTGCGGATGGGCGAGCATCTCGGCCCGGAGCGGGCGCGCATGGGCGTCCGCCTGGTCGGCGAAGTGCCCAAGCGCATGACCTCGGCACGCGCACGGCTGATCGAGATCCTGTCGGACGGCCTGCTGCATGCGAAGTCTGAGGCAGCCAAGGAGGCCGGCGTCAGCGCTGGCGTAATCGACGGCCTCGTCGACGAAGGCACGCTTGCTATTGAAGCCATGCCCCGCGCGCTGCCGCCGCCAGCGCCTGATCCCACCTTCGCCGAACCGGACTTTTCAGATGACCAGGCCGTCGCGGCCGAAGCGATGCGGACCTTCGCCGCCAAGGGAGATTTTCACGCCGCCCTGCTCGACGGTGTCACCGGCTCCGGCAAGACCGAGGTGTATTTCGAGGCGGTTGCCGAGGTGATCAAGCGCGGCGAACAGGTGCTGATCCTGATGCCCGAAATAGCGCTGACGGGGCAATTCCTCGAGCGCTTCTCAAAACGCTTCGGCGTGCGGCCGCTGGAGTGGCATTCCGAACTGACACCGCGCACCCGCGCGCGCAACTGGGCGTCGATCGCCAATGGCGAGGCCCATGTCATCGTCGGTGCGCGTTCGGCGCTGTTTCTGCCTTACGCGAAACTCGGCCTGATCATCGTCGATGAGGAACATGACCAAGCCTACAAGCAGGACGAAGGCGCGCATTACCACGCCCGCGATATGGCGGTGGTGCGCGCATCGATTGCGAAGATCCCCATCGTGCTCGCTTCTGCCACGCCATCGGTCGAGTCCGAGGTCAACGCGCGCAAGGGGCGCTATCAGCGCATCGCTCTGCCATCGCGCTTCGGCGGCCAGCACATGCCGCATATCGAAGCCATCGACCTGCGCCGCGAAGGCCCGATGCGCGGCCGCTTCATCGCGCCGCGCCTCGCCGAGAAAATCCAGATCGCCATCGAGCGCAAGGAACAGGCGCTGCTGTTCCTCAATCGCCGCGGCTATGCGCCGCTGACGTTATGCCGCGGCTGCGGACACCGGTTTGCCTGCACCATCTGCGATGCCTGGCTGGTCGATCATCGCTTTCGCCAGCGGCTTGTCTGTCACCACTGCGGTTTCTCGATGCATCGCCCGCATCAATGCCCGCATTGCCAGGCCGAAGAATCGCTGGTCGCCGTCGGCCCGGGCGTCGAGCGCTTGCAGGAGGAAGCGGCGAGCCTGTTTCCGGATGCACGCACCATGGTGCTGTCGAGCGACCTTATTACGTCGATCGATGCGATGCGCACGGAACTGGCCGAAATCGCCGAAGGCCGTGTCGATGTCATCATCGGCACGCAACTCGTGGCCAAGGGTCATAACTTCCCGCGGCTCAATCTGGTCGGCGTCATCGACGCCGATCTGGGCCTCGGTAATGGCGATCCGCGCGCCGCGGAGCGCACCTATCAGATGCTCAATCAGGTCATCGGCCGCGCCGGACGTGAACAGGGCCGCGGCGTCGGCTATCTGCAGACCCATCAGCCGGAACATCCGGTGATGAAGGCGTTGATCGCAAACGATCGCGAAGCGTTTTATGCCAGCGAGATCGAGGCGCGCGAGCGCGCGGGCTATCCGCCCTTCGGACGGCTGGCGAGCCTGATCATCTCAGGCGGCGACCGGCCAACCACGGAGGGCTACGCGCGCAAGCTCGCCGCCGTGGCGCCGATCGACGAGCGCATCATGGTGCTCGGCCCCGCCGAAGCACCGCTCGCCGTGATCAAAGGTCGCTATCGCTTCCGACTGCTGGTGAAGTCGGCGCGCAATGTCGACCTGTCGCACTATCTCCGCGACTGGCTGGCGCACGGCCCAAAGCCTACAGGCAACCTAAAGCTCGAAGTCGATGTCGATCCGCAGAGCTTTCTTTGAGCTTCGTCATTCCGGAAGGCTCACTCTTGTGAGCGAACCTGGAATGACGGTGTGAATTGACAACGCAAAAACAGAAAAAGCCTGCTGTCTTTTGATGACAGCAGGCTCTTTTACTCAACGCTTACTCTACTCAATACACACACAACGCTACTGAACTTGGAAGATCAGGGACGCGACGCGTTTGTCTTGCTTACATGACTTCCGCAACGACGCGGCCGACGCCACGCCCAGTCAAACCGATCGCGCTCGCTGCGCCTTTCGACAGGTCGAGTACGCGGCCACGGATGAATGGTCCGCGATCATTGACGGTGACGACAACGCTGCGACCGCCATGGGTCACGCGCAGCTTGGTGCCGAACGGCAGCGAACGATGCGCGGCGGTCATCGCATTCTGATTGAAGCGCTGACCCGACGCGGTGCGGCTGCCGGACTCATTGCCGTAATAGGACGCAACGCCAGAGAAGCTGCGGCCGCCGGTGGTCGGCGCGATCGACGCATTGGCATCGAACAGCGACGGCGAAGCCTTGGCGACGTGATGGTGCTTGTGGTGATGGCGATGGTGGCGGGATTTGGCCGAAGCCTCAGAAACCGTTCCCCCGAGAACAAGAGCGGCAGTCATGACAGCGATTGCCGTACGCGGCCGGGCGATAGCGCCCAGCGTCGATTTTCCGTAACGCAGCATAAGTTGTTGTCCCTCAGACAGTATTGCCACAAATGTGGCAAGTGGACCCCCGTCCCAATTTCATTGGCTGAGCGTTTGACGACGTAATGAGGCGTAAAATAGGCAACGCAATCGTTCCATGACCAGATGAAATATCTTGTGATGGAACAGAACATGCCTAATGAGCCGTTTTAATGAATTTTTAACTATTAAATATACTGCATATTACATAATTATACTGAATAGCTAAGTGATCGCCGTGCATGGATAGCATTCGGTAAGTAAATGTTAAGCAGTCCGAAACGGTGACATGAAACGCGCACGCCGCGCTGCCCGCCGCGATTTCAATTGCCGACTCACGGCACTCGACGTTGCGTGATTCAAAAGAATCGGCACCGTGTACCGTCATGCGGAATAAGAAATTCCGCCTCGGAGATGGACGATGAAACACTCCGTCAGCGACTCGATTGGCGCGTCACATCTCCCTGAAATGATTCTTTGCGAGGGCCTGCGACAAGGCATCATCAAACGCTTTCGTCGCGTTGCACCAGCGCGCGGGCTATGTTAGCAAAGCCGCGATTTGAACGGGTCACGACATTTTGTTGTGACCTAAAAATCGAAGTCCCGCTTGAATTCCAAGGACTTGGATCGCTAGGCGCCACATTCAGGCGATAGTTATTCCCTTGCGAGTTTGACAGCCTGAAGAGCGCAATTCGTGGCAACACAAGATCCGTCGGTTTCGGGAATGTCCGGTCGTTATGCAACGGCTCTGTTTGAGCTGGCGCGTGACGAAAAGTCCGTCGATGCGGTGAAGGCCGATCTCGACAAATTCGCAGCGATGCTGGCCGACAGCGCCGACTTGGCGCGACTGGTTCGCAGCCCGGTGTTCTCTGCCGAGATTCAGGGCAAGGCCCTCGCTTCGGTTCTGGAGAAAGCCGGAATTACCGGCATCACCGCCAACTTCCTCAAGGTCCTCACCGCCAACCGCCGCCTGTTCGCCATTGGTGACGTGGCGCGCGGCTTCAATGCGCTGGTCGCCAAGTTTAAGGGCGAAGCTACGGCTGACGTCACCGTCGCCGAGCCGCTCAGTGACAAGAATCTCGACGCTCTCAAGACCGCGCTGAAGTCAGTGACGGGCAAGGACGTCGCGCTCAACGTGAAAGTCGATCCGTCCATCATCGGCGGGCTTGTCGTCAAGCTCGGCAGCCGCATGGTGGACAGCTCGCTTCGCACCAAACTCAACTCGATCAAGCACTCGATGAAAGAGGCAGGCTGATGGACATCCGCGCCGCAGAAATTTCCGCGATCCTCAAAGACCAGATCAAGAATTTCGGCCAGGAAGCTGAAGTTTCCGAAGTTGGACAGGTGTTGTCCGTCGGCGACGGCATTGCCCGCGTCTACGGCCTCGACAATGTTCAGGCTGGTGAAATGGTCGAATTCGAGAACGGCACGCGCGGTATGGCGCTGAACCTCGAAACCGACAACGTCGGCGTCGTTATTTTCGGCGCTGACCGCGAAATTAAGGAAGGCCAGACTGTTAAGCGCACCCGTTCGATCGTGGACGCGCCGGTTGGCAAGGGTCTCCTCGGCCGCGTGGTCGACGCGCTCGGCAATCCGATCGATGGCAAGGGTCCGATCCAGGCCGACAAGCGTATGCGCGTCGACGTCAAGGCACCGGGCATCATTCCGCGCAAGTCGGTCAACGAGCCGATGGCAACCGGCCTGAAGTCGGTCGACGCTTTGATCCCGGTCGGCCGTGGCCAGCGCGAGCTGATCATCGGTGACCGTCAGACCGGCAAGACCGCAATCGCGCTCGACACCATTCTTAACCAGAAGTCGCTGAACGTTGCTGGCGCTCCCGAGAGCCAGAAGCTGTACTGCGTGTACGTCGCCGTTGGTCAGAAGCGTTCGACCGTCGCCCAATTCGTGAAGGTGCTCGAAGAGCAGGGCGCGATGGAATACTCCGTCGTCGTCGCCGCGACCGCTTCAGATCCGGCTCCGATGCAGTACATCGCGCCGTTCACCGGCTGCACGATCGGCGAATTCTTCCGCGACAACGGCATGCACGCCGTCATCATCTATGACGATCTTTCGAAGCAGGCCGTTGCTTACCGCCAGATGTCGCTGCTGCTGCGCCGTCCGCCAGGCCGCGAAGCCTATCCGGGCGACGTGTTCTATCTTCACTCGCGTCTGCTCGAACGCGCTGCGAAGCTCAATGATTCCCAGGGCAATGGTTCGCTGACGGCGCTGCCGGTCATCGAAACCCAGGCCAACGACGTGTCCGCCTACATTCCGACCAACGTGATTTCGATCACCGACGGTCAGATCTTCCTTGAAACCGACCTGTTCTTCCAGGGCATCCGTCCTGCCGTGAACGTCGGTCTGTCCGTGTCGCGCGTCGGCTCCGCCGCGCAGACCAAGGCGATGAAGAAGGTCGCCGGCAAGATCAAGGGTGAGCTCGCGCAGTACCGCGAAATGGCGGCCTTTGCGCAGTTCGGCTCGGACCTCGACGCGTCGACCCAGCGCCTGCTGAACCGCGGCGCGCGTCTGACCGAACTCCTGAAGCAGCCGCAGTTCTCGCCGCTGAAGATGGAAGAGCAGGTTTGCGTGATCTGGGCCGGCACCAACGGCTATCTCGACACTCTGCCGATCGCCAAGGTTCGGGGCTTCGAAGACGGTCTTCTGTCGCTGCTGCGCGGCAAGAACGTTGAGATCCTCAACGCGATCCGCGACAGCCGCGATCTCAAGGATGACGTCGCCGCCCAGCTCAAGGCCGTCGTCGAAGGCTTCGCGAAGACCTACGCTGCTTAATACTGTCAATGAATGGCCGGCTCCCGCCGGCCATTCGCGTTGATGTCCGGCACGAGGTCGGGCGTTTCGAACGAGAGGTTCGCGATCGGCCAAACGGCCAGATCGCCGGGGTGGACTGAGAATGGCCTCACTTAAAGACATGCGCGTCCGCATCGCCTCGACCAAGGCGACGCAGAAGATCACCAAGGCGATGCAGATGGTCGCAGCGTCGAAGCTGCGTCGTGCGCAGACCGCTGCCGAAGCTGCACGTCCTTACGCCGAGAAGATGGATACCGTGATCGCCAGCATTGCCGGCGCTACAACGGCAGGCTCCGGCCCGGCGCTGCTCGTCGGCACCGGCAAGGATCAAGTTCATCTGCTGCTGGTCTGCACCGGCGAGCGTGGCCTGTGCGGTGCTTTCAATTCCTCGATCGTCCGTCTGGCGCGCGAACGCGCACTGGCGCTGATGAACCAGGGCAAGACGGTCAAATTCTTCTGCGTTGGTCGCAAGGGCTACGAGCAACTGCGCCGTAATTTCGACAAGCAGATCGTCGGTCATCTCGAATTGCGTTCGGTGCGTCAGCTTGGCTTCGTCAATGCCAACGACATCGCCAAGAAGGTTCTCGAACTCTTCAATACTGGCGAATTCGACGTCTGCACGCTGTTCTATTCGCGCTTCAAGTCGGTGATCGCGCAAATCCCGACTGCCCAGCAGATCATTCCTTTGGTGGTCGAGGCGCCTAAGGCCGATGCCGGCCCAACGCCGAGCTACGACTACGAGCCCGCCGAGGATGAGATCCTCGACGGCCTGCTGCCGCGCAATCTTGCGGTGCAGATCTTCCGCGCTCTGCTGGAGAACAACGCTTCGTTCTACGGCGCGCAGATGAGCTCGATGGACAACGCTACGCGCAACGCCGGCGACATGATCCGCAAGCAGACATTGATCTACAACCGCACCCGCCAGGCGATGATTACGAAGGAGCTGATCGAAATCATCTCCGGCGCCGAGGCGATCTAACAACAACCTTCCGGCCTCATGGGCCGCCGTTCAAGTTTCGGACTTCCGAGTCCTTGAAGTTTATGGAGAAGTTTTCATGGCCGCATCCGCCAACCAGACCGGACGTATCACCCAGGTCATCGGCGCCGTCGTCGACGTGCAGTTCGAAGGCTACCTGCCCGCAATTCTGAACGCGATCGAAACCAAGAACGGTGGCAACCGCCTGGTTCTCGAAGTCGCCCAGCATCTCGGCGAATCGACCGTCCGCACCATCGCGATGGACACCACTGAAGGTCTGGTCCGCGGTCAGGAAGTCACCGACACTGGCTCGCCGATCCAGGTTCCAGTTGGCGTCGGCACCCTTGGCCGTATCATGAACGTGATCGGCGAGCCGATCGATGAAGGCGGTCCGATCGCTTCGGAAGGCAACCGCGCTATCCATCAGGAAGCGCCGATGTATACCGAGCAGTCCACCGAGGCTGAAATTCTCGTCACCGGCATCAAGGTCGTCGATCTGCTTGCGCCTTACGCCAAGGGCGGCAAGATCGGCCTGTTCGGCGGCGCCGGCGTCGGCAAGACGGTTCTCATTCAGGAACTGATCAACAACGTCGCGAAGGCGCACGGCGGCAACTCGGTGTTCGCCGGCGTCGGCGAGCGTACCCGCGAAGGTAACGATCTCTATCACGAGTTCATCGAGTCCAAGGTGAACGCCGATCCGCACAATCCGGATCCGGCCGTGAAGTCGAAGTGCGCTCTCGTGTTCGGCCAGATGAACGAGCCTCCGGGCGCCCGCATGCGCGTTGCTCTGTCCGGTCTGACCGTCGCCGAGCACTTCCGCGATCAGGGCCAGGACGTGCTGTTCTTTATCGACAATATCTTCCGCTTCACCCAGGCAGGTTCGGAAGTGTCGGCGCTGCTCGGCCGCATTCCTTCGGCGGTGGGTTACCAGCCAACTCTCGCGACCGACATGGGCGCGCTGCAGGAGCGTATCACCACCACGCATAAGGGCTCGATCACCTCGGTGCAGGCCATCTACGTTCCGGCCGACGACTTGACCGATCCGGCGCCCGCGACCTCGTTCGCCCATTTGGACGCGACGACCGTGCTCAACCGTGCGATTTCGGAAAAGGGCATCTACCCCGCAGTGGATCCGCTCGACTCCACCTCGCGCATGCTGTCCCCGCTGATCGTCGGCCAGGAGCACTACGAGACCGCGCGTATGGTTCAGCAGGTGCTGCAGAAGTACAAGTCGCTGCAGGACATCATCGCCATTCTCGGCATGGACGAACTGTCGGAAGAGGACAAGCTGGCCGTGGCCCGCGCCCGCAAGATCGAGCGCTTCCTGTCGCAGCCGTTCTTCGTCGCTGAAATCTTCACGGGTTCGCCGGGCAAGTTCGTCGAGCTCGCCGACACCATCAAGGGTTTCCGCGCGATCTGCGAAGGCAAGTACGATCATCTGCCGGAAGCCGCCTTCTACATGGTCGGTGCGATCGAAGAAGCCGTCGAGAAGGGCAAGAAGCTGGCTGCTGAAGCGGCATAAAGTTCTTACCCTCCCCCCGCGCGAAGCAAAGCTTCGCTAGGCGGGGAGGGTCGGCGCATTTGCGCCGGGGTGAGTGTGCCACAAGCGCCTTCGCCCTTGGTTACCCCCCTCCCCAACCCTCCCCCGCAAGGGGGGAGGGAGCAGTCAGCGGATAACGACATGGCCACGTTCCACTTCGATCTCGTCTCACCGGAAAAGCTCGCTTTCACAGGCGAAGTCGAGCAAGTCGATATCCCGGGCGCTGAGGGTGATGTCGGCGTGATGGCCGGCCACGCACCTGTGGTGATTGCGTTGCGTCCGGGCATCATGACTGTCACCAACGGTGGCAAGCATGAGAAGATCATTGTGCTCGGCGGCCTTGCCGAAGTCTCGGACAAGGGCTTGACGGTTCTTGCTGACGTCGCGACGTCGATCGCCGAGCTGGACCGCGAAGCTTTCGCCAAGGACATCGCCGAGATGGAAGAGAAGCTGGCCGAGAAGGAAGGCTCCGCTCTGGACCGCGCCATCGAGCGCCTCGACCACTTCAAGGTCATCCAGCAGCACATCACCTCAACGGCGATGCACTAAGCGCTATAGCCCGGGTAGCGCTTCGTTTCGTCAGGGCTTGGCTTCAGACAAATTTCGCGAAACTCTCGGCCACGGCGCGATAGACCTCCCGCCGGAACGGCACCACGAGATCCGCGACGCGATCCAGCCGCTCCCAACGCCAGGCGTCGAATTCAGGCGGTTGACCGTTGCGCGGCGTGAGCGGATCGACTTCGGCATCATCCCCGGTGAATTTCAGTGCAAACCACTTCTGCCGTTGCCCGCGGAACTGCGCAAAGCGATGGCTGGGGTTCTCGAACGGGATGAAGTCGTAGGTCATCCAGCCGGTCTCGCCGAGATAGTCGGCATGGCTGACGCCAGTCTCTTCCCATAATTCGCGCATCACGGCGACGCGAGGATCTTCGTCGGGATCGATACCACCCTGAGGCATCTGCCATTCCAGGCCCGGCAGGATGATCTCTGGCCCGTCATCCTTGAAACGGCGGCCGATCAGAACTTTGCCGTCGGCATTGAACAGTGCGACGCCCACATTGGGGCGATAGGGCCGGTTGTCCGTCATTCCAGTACTAGCCGTCCGCCAGACCGGCAAATTCCTTCACCACCCGCTCATAGACGGGGCGCTTGAACGGCACGATCAGCTCCGGAAGGTTCTTCATCGGCTCCCAGCGCCAATTGATGAACTCGGCCTTGTGGCCACCCGGGGGATGCGTGACGTTGATTTCCTTGTCATCGCCGGTGAAGCGTACGGCGAACCATTTCTGCCGCTGGCCGCGATAGCGACCCTTCCAGGCCCGCCCGGCCACCGTGCGGGGAATGTCGTAGATCAACCAGTCCGGCACTTCGCCGAGCTTCTCGACCGATTGGACACTGGTTTCTTCATAGAGCTCGCGCTTGGCTGCCTCCCAGGTGTCCTCACCGGGATCGACGCCGCCCTGCGGCATCTGCCAGACATGCATGTCATCGACGTGCTCGATACCGCCGGCACGTCGACCGATAAAGACGAGCCCTTGCGGGTTGATCAGCATCATTCCGACACAAGTTCGATAGGGCAGGTCTTCGTAGCGCGCCATTCCGTCAATGCCTCTCGCGTCCGTTCGAGCACTCTTTACGCAGCGATTCGACCTTGCTGAATCGCAGCGATTCGGCCGTGCCGAATTCACCCTAGCCCAAAGACGCTAGCTTGATTTTGATTTCAGCATCGCGGTTGTCAATGGCACCAGCATGACCCCGCGGCTTTCAAGGGTTTTTGCCCAGGCGCTGATACGTTCGATCGAGATCGGCAGCGCCGAAGCGACGCCGACAGCCACACCCCGCTCCTTGGCCAGCCCCTCGAGCCGCGCCAGCGCCTTGTCGATGTCTGCGGAGGTCGGGACCGCGTCGATGGCGACATCGGAGCGTGCGAAGGGCATGCCCTGCCCTTCGGCGGCTGCGGCGGCAACGCTGCGCGGCGTCGAGCCATCGTCGAACAATGCAAGCCCGCGCTTGCTGGCCTCGCGTGCAATCGGCTGCATGGCCGTATCCGTGGCGATGAAGCGCGCGCCCATGAAATTGGCCACGCCGACATAGCCCTGGAAGCGGCTCATATGCCACATCATGCGATCGAGGTTCTGCTCGGCCGTAGCCGAGGACAACAGCGTCTGCGGGCCGGGATCGTTGTCAGGATAGTCGAACGGCTCCATCGGCAGCTGCAGCAGCACCTCGTGGCGCTGCGCACGGGCGCGCTCGACCAGTTTGCCGGGATCCGAGCCATAGGGCGTGAAGCCCAGCGTCACGGCCGGCGGCAGCTTCATGATGGCATCGGTGGTCTTGGCTGCACCAACGCCGAGGCCCCCAATGACGATGGAAATGCTCGGCATCTTCATCGCCCTGGCGCGCTCGGCCTCGGAACCGGCGGCATAGGCCGTCACCGGCTTCAGCGCGCCGATGGCGATCGGCACCATGCCGTGGCGGGATTTCTCCAATAGTTTCTGATCAATACCCGTCATAACCGGCGGCGGTGCATCGACCGCAGCGCTGTCCGAGCCCTCGCTGGACACCACGACGTCCTTACGAGCGCCGCTGGAGCCATCAATGATGGTGATGGTCTTCTGGCCGGGAGCCTCAGGCGCCTTGGCCGTCTCGGGCGTACCGTGCTTGACCTCGACCGGAGGCTTCGCAGCAGCCTTGTCCTCGGTCGCGGCGGGCGCCTTGATCGCGACACGCGCAACCGGCTCGCCGCCCATCGGGTTATTGTTGAGGATGGCAACGCCGCCAAAACCGAGCAGCAGCAGGGCAAGGATCGTGGCAAGCGCCTGTGTTCCGGAAAAAGGCAGCCGGAACCGCCGCTTACGCGTCGATTTTTGTCCAAGCGGGGCGCTTAGATCGTCCGCCGACACTGCCATGGATCTCCCGAATCAGCCGACCGGACAATAACACGCCCGGTCGTGGCCACGGCAGCCGGAAGGACATCGGATACCTTTGGGAGGATACCAACAAAAAGGGCGCCCCGAAGGCCGCCCTTTCCGCAGAATTGATGCGTATTCGCCGATCAGTTCGGCTTGGCGGCCGCCTTATCGTCTGCTGGCTTGTCCGCAGCAGCAGCGGCTCCCGGCGGCGGCGTGATGATTGCGTTCGACGTCACCTTGATGCCATGGAGCAAATCGGCAGCGGCCTTCAGCGCCTTGTCATTCTTGGCATCCGGCGGCACATAGGACTGCGAACCGGTCTTCTCGTCGCCATCGTTCTTCAGATGGCCACGGAGCGAAGCCTCGCCCTTGATGTCGCGGGACTTCAGCTCATCCGGCACATCCTGTACGATCTCGATGTCCGGGACGATACCCTTGGCCTGGATCGACTTACCCGACGGCGTGAAGTAACGCGCCGTGGTCAGACGCAGCGCACCGTTGCCGGAGCCCAGCGGGATGATGGTCTGCACCGAGCCCTTACCAAACGAGCGCGTACCGATCGTGGTCGCACGCTTGTGATCCTGCAGCGCGCCAGCGACGATTTCCGATGCCGAAGCCGAACCGCCATTGATCAGCACGACCACCGGCTTGCCCTTGGTCAGATCGCCAGCATGCGCCGTGCGGCGCTGGGTTTCTTCAGCGTTACGACCGCGGGTCGAGACGATCTCGCCACGCTCGAGGAACGCGTCGGAAACGGTGACGGCTTCTTCAAGCAGACCGCCGGGATTGTTGCGGAGGTCGATGATGTAACCCTTGACCTTGTCAGCACCGATCGCCGCGGTCTGGGCCGCGATCTCGCGCTTCAGGCCTTCGGTGGTCTGCTCGTTGAAGGTCGTGATGCGGATGTAAGCGATATCGTCGCTTTCAACGCGAGCACGCACCGAGCGAACACGGATGTTGTCGCGCACGAGGGTGACGTCGAGCGGATTGTCCTGACCCTTGCGGATGATCTTCAGCTTGATCTTGGTGTTGACCGGGCCACGCATCTTCTCGACGGCCTGGTTCAGGGTGAGACCCTGCACGGCTTCCTCGTCGAGGCTGGTGATGATGTCGTTGGCCATGATACCGGCCTTCGATGCCGGGGTATCGTCGATCGGTGACACCACCTTGATCAAGCCGTCTTCCATGGTGACTTCGATGCCGAGACCGCCGAACTCACCGCGGGTCTGCACCTGCATGTCGCGGAAGCTCTTGGCGTCCATGTAGCTGGAATGCGGATCGAGGCCGGTGAGCATGCCGGAGATCGCCGACTCGACCAGCTTGCTGTCGTCGGGCTTCTCGACATAGTCGCTGCGGACGCGCTCAAACACGTCGCCGAACAGGTTGAGCTGGCGGTAGGTATCCGAGGTCGCTGCGCGGGCACTGGTGCCCATGAACACGGCGCGTGGCTGGGTCACGAAGAGCGTCAAGGCGGCGCCAGTGGCAGCACTCAGCAGAATTATGGAAGTCTTGCGCATCATCCGCGAACCTTTTCGCCTTCGTTAGCGGCCCACCATGGGCCTGGATCAATGGGAGTCCCGTCTTTCCGGAACTCGATATAAAGCACAGGCTGGCTGGCATTGGCCGCAAGGACGGATGCTACCCGGGATGTTGATCCCATGACAGCGATCGGTTCCCCGGTAAGGACGAACTGACCAATGTTCACCGAAATACGCTCCATCCCGGCGATCAAGACATGATACCCGCCCCCGGCATTGAGGATCAAGAGTTGTCCATAGCTACGGAACGGACCGGAATAAACAACCCAGCCGTCACACGGTGTTGTGACCTGCGCACCCGCCCGTGCGGCCAGTGACATGCCCTTTTCGGCGCCACCGACACCGTCGGAACTGCCGAAATTGCGAATTTTAACCCCGTTGACCGGAAGTGCGAGCATGCCCTTTGCCGACGCAAAGGCGATCGCCGGACTGAGCCGGCCGGGATCCTTGAAGGCGCCGATATTCGGCTTGCCGTTACTGAGCGCCGCCGGCGTGCCCTGCAGACTGGCTGTGGCTGCTGCCTTCGCCGCCGCCTTGGAGTCCTGCTCCATCTTCGCGATCAGGCCCTGCAGACTGTCAACCTGACGGGACAACGTCAGCGCACGCGCGGCTTCCGCTTCCATGTCCTTTTCCGCAGCCGACTGCTGCTTCTGGCGCTCCTCGGTAAAGGATGCGAGGCGTGTCTGTTCTTCCTTCAGCTTGTCGCGATCGCCGGCAAGCTGATCGCGCTCCGTCGAGATCGCCTTGCGCAAATTCACGAGTTCGCTGAGGTCAGCCACCAGTTGCTCGGCGCGCGCGCGCATCTCGGGCACAACGGAGCCGAGCAGCATCGCGGTGCGCAGCGACTTCAGCGCGTCTTCGGGACGCACCAGCAAAGCCGGCGGCGCACGGCGGCCGGCGCGCTGCAAGGCGGACAACACTTCGACGATTTCGCCGCGGCGCGATTCCAGCGTACCGCGGATCTTCTGCTCGCGCGCATCCAGCGGCCGCAATCGTACTTCGGCATCGTCGATCCGGGTTTCGACGCTGCGGACGCGGGCGGCAATATCGATGAGCTGCTGACTGAGCTTGCCGCGATCCTGTCCGATCGCCGCGATATCGGCTTTCAATTTCGCCTGCAGCTCCGCAGCGCTCTTCTGCTGCGCGCGGACCGCTTCAAGCTCCTGCTCGCGTTGACGAATGATATCGGGTGACGGCGCATTCGCTTGCTGGATCGGCGCAGCGGTTTGCGCACGGACTGACGTCGTCATCAAACCTGCAAGAGTCGCTGATACCAGCATCATGGATAACGACGATGCGTTCGACATCCCGCGGCGAACGGCGTCGTGTTCAGATGGAATGGACCGCGGTGACAGCATCGTGGTTTCGACAGCGCCTTCTTTCAAACGCGATACGCTCAATATAGCGAGCTAAACGCGGTGATACGGGTGGCCAGCTAAAATTGTAGCGGCCCGGTAAATCTGTTCCAGAAGCATGACGCGAACCATTTGATGCGGCCAGGTCGCCGAGCCGAATGCAATGCTCAGTTTGGCTTTGCGCCGCAATTCGGGCGAAAGTCCGTCCGCCCCGCCGATGACAAAAACATTATGTGGCACCGATTCGTCCCGCCACTTCCCGATATGGCGAGCGAAACTGGCGCTGTCGACGCTGCTGCCACGCTCGTCGAGCGCTACTAATACAGCCTTTTCCGGAATCAGCGCCGAAATCGCCGCTGCTTCCTCATTGATCCGGGTCGCCGCATCGCGCGCGCGGCTTTCCGAAATTTCATGAATCGCAAGGCCCCGAAAGCCGAGCTTGCGGCCGATATCGTCGAAGCGATCACGGTACCGTTCCGCGAGCTCGCGTTCCGGACCCTGCTTGAGCTTGCCGATGGAGATCACAAGAAGATGCATCAGCACAGACTAGCACGCGTCGCGCCGTTGCCGAATGCCCGCTGGCTCAAACAGCCTTCAGGTCGATCCGCGGTTCATCCGACGGACTCTGCGTCCACAGACGTTCCAGATTGTAGAATTCGCGAACTTCAGGCCGGAAGACATGCAGGATGACTTCGCCGGTATCGATCAGCACCCAATCGCAATTGGACAGGCCTTCGACATGCAGCTTCTTCTGACCGGCTTCCTTGAGACCTTTGGCAACATTTTCGGCCACCGCGCCGACATGGCGGTTCGACCGGCCGGTGGTCACGACCATGTAATCGGAGAAAGCCGACTTGCCACGCAGGTCAATGGTCACCGTTTCCTCGGCCTTCATGTCGTCAAGGCGGGCGAGAACGAGATTGAGCGTTTCGGTCGCGCTATCGCGCACCGCCGCAGCTGATTTCTTCGCCTTGGGCGAAGCAATCTTCTTCGGAATGATAGCCTTCGGTGCAGCTTTTGCAGCAGCGGGTGTCTTGGCTGCAGCCTTCGGCTTTGCGGTTTTGGTTGCGGCAGCCTTTTTAGGCGCGGCAGCCTTCTTTACCGAAGCGGACTTCTTGGGTGGGACAACCTTGGACGAGGCTTTCTTGGCACCCGTCTTGGACAATACAGAAGTGGCCAGAGGACCATTCCTTTCACTGTATTGGGACGCCGAATCCGACGCCCGGTGAGATCAAGTATGCATGTGGGAATGCCGGATTCAATATTCCAGCGCCCGCCCTATAGCACTTATCGGGCGAGTGTTGTGGAATTACGTCTTCCAGCTGCCATCCGGGTTCCGCAGCCGGGTGGAGGACAGATTCAGCTTCAAACCGGTCAAAAATACCCATGCGGGGGGCTTCAGGTCGGCCAATGACCCAGCGGCCTGCTCCGGTATCCGGTAACGGCCGAGGGCCTGGGCAGCGGTCGACGCCAGTCCCTGGAAGCTCTGCGGGGGCCGGTCGATGACCGCAAAGGGAACCTCTCCGGCAATCACCTGCCAGCTCTCCCAGCGATGAAACTGGGCGAGATTGTCGGCACCCATGATCCAGACAAATCGTGCTTGCGAACATCGACGTCGGAGGTAGCTGATGGTGTCGACGGTATAGCGCGTACCGATGACACTCTCGAGACAGGTGATATCGATGCGCGGGTGATCGGCCATCGCCTTCGCAGCCGCCGCGCGCTCGGCGAGATCGTGCAGATTGCGTTGATCCTTCAGCGGATTGCCCGGCGACACCAGCCACCAGACGCGATCTAGCTGCAGCCGTTTCATCGCGAACAGGCTGATAGCCCGATGCGCGGCATGCGGCGGATTGAACGATCCGCCAAGCAGACCGATACGCATGCCGGGACTATGTGGCGGTATACCCTGCGCCGGCGGGACTGAATGCAAATCCAATTCAGTCTCCACGCGCCGAGACGCACATCATCACGGCCTGGTCTGTCCGGTGCCGTGAATGCGATATTTGAAACTGGTGAGTTGCTCGGCACCGACCGGGCCGCGCGCATGGAATTTGCCGGTGGCGATTCCGATTTCTGCACCGAAGCCGAATTCACCGCCGTCGGCAAACTGCGTCGAGGCGTTATGCAGCACGATCGCGGAATCCACTTCGTTGAGAAACTTCGTGGCCACCGCGACGTCCTCGGTGACGATCGCATCGGTGTGATGCGAGCCGTGATCGCGAATATGCGCGAGCGCATCATCGACACCATCGACGACCCTGGCCGAGATGATCGCATCTTCGTATTCGGTGTCCCAGTCCTCGTCCGTTGCAGGCTTGACGCGCACATCGGCCTGCTGCACGGCGGCGTCACCGCGCACCTCGCAGCCGGCATCAATCAGCATTTCCACCAGCGGCTTGAGATGCGTACCTGCCACCGCGCGGTCGATCAGCAGCGTTTCCGTCGCGCCGCAGACACCGGGACGGCGCATCTTCGCATTCAGCACGATCGATTTCGCCATATCGAGCTTGGCGGTACGATCGACATAGGTGTGATTGACGCCTTCGAGATGTGCGAATACCGGGACCCGCGCTTCGGCCTCCACACGCGCGACCAAGCTCTTGCCGCCGCGCGGCACGATCACATCGACGCCGCCATTGAGGCCGGTGAGCAGCAAGCCAACCGCCGCACGATCGCGCGTCGGCACGAGCGTAATCGCGGCTTCCGGCAGACCGGCTTCACGCAGGCCCTGCACCAGACATTCATGAATTGCACGGCAGGAGCGGAAACTGTCCGAGCCGCCGCGCAAGATCACGGCATTGCCGGACTTCAGGCACAGCACGCCGGCATCCGCCGCAACATTCGGACGGCTCTCGAAAATCACCGCAACGACGCCGAGCGGTACGCGCACGCGCTCGATGGTCATGCCATTCGGCCGCTGCCAGCTCTCGGTGACGGCGCCGACGGGATCAGCGATGTCATGAATCACACGAATGCCATCGGCCATCGCATGCACGCGGGCTTCGGTCAGGGTCAGTCGGTCAATAAAGGCCGATGTGGCGCCATTGGCGCGCACCTCGGCGACATCCTCGGCATTGGCCGCCAGGATCGCCGGCGCACCGGCGCGTATCGCGCGCTCCATGGCCGCAAGCGCCCGGTTCTTTTGCTCCGTTGGAGCCACCGCCAACGCACGCGCAGCCGCACGGGCGCTCCGGGCGAGGTCGTTCATCAGGACAGGCAAATCTGCCGATCCGTCGATGGCTTTCAGCGAGGCGGTCATAAGGGGCTCAAATTAGCGGAATAGAACTGTTCATCCCAAAATAGGGACTCATGAGAGCAAGGTCAAAGCGTGTTCGCTACCACCCGGCGGCGGTGCGCTCGCGGATCGATTGCGCCACGAGCTGGATGCCGCGGTAAAGCGCGCGACCGGCCGGCGACAGGTCACGCCCGACGCGACGGATCAGATACAGGTCGCGCTCGATGACCGGATCAAGCAGCCTGCGGAAGGTCAGTACCGGATGGTCGGTCGCGGGCAACGCCAAACCGGGCAACGGCGCCACGCCGACGCCGGCCTCGACCATGGCGAGCAGGGTCGCCGGGTGTTCGGCCTCATGCAGCGGGCTGCTACGCCCCAGTTCCTGCAGACCGCGTTCCATTTCCAACCGGATCCCGGTGCCGGTCGCCATTGCGATCATGCCTGCAGCGACGCCGTCCATCCAGTTCACGGTGCTTTGTGACGCCAGCTGATGATCCCGCCGCATCACCAGCGCAAAACGATCCGTCAGCAGCTTCGTCGCGTCAAGATCCGCATCCTCACCCGGCACATTGGCGATGCCGAGCTCGGCGTCGCCGCTGCGCAGCCCGGCAATGATCTGATGCCGTGACACTTCCTTGAGCGTCACGCTCACCATGGGATATTCGCGCTGGAAGTTCGCCAACACCACCGGCATCAGACGCAACGCCACCGACGGCACGCAGGCCACCGTAACATGGCCGCGGCGATGCTCGCGCAGATCGCGTAAATCCTGAATTTGGTGATCGAGATCCGCCAGCAGGCGTTGGATCCCCGGCAGGAATTCGGCACCGACCTTGCTGAGTTGAACGCTGCGCGTCGTCCGGTCCAACAGCCGGACCTGCAGCTCGTCCTCGAGCTGGCGAACGGCCTGGCTGAGGGCGGACTGGGAAACGCCAAGTTTCCGCGCAGCCCGGCTGAAGCTCCCAGCCTGAACCACCTCGGCGAAGGCACGGAGTTGCCGGAGGTCAATATTCATAAGCATTACAGATAAATATATCTGTTTTTCCCGACTTGTTAATGAAATTAACGGGTGCAAGAATTTTATGCGAAAACGCGCTGCGGCTAAAAACTATGCAGCGCACCATCTGACATCGGCAATGGCGGCGAGGGACAGAGGCATGATCGACAGGCGCAACCTACTCAAATATTCGCTCATCGGCGCCGCAACGGCACCGTTCGCAGGCCTGGGAGGCCCGGCCTTTGCCGCCGGCCGCAAGGTTCTCGTGTCCGAGGCCATCCGGCTCGGCATGTATGCCTCGCTCTATGTCGCCGCCGATAAGGGCCTGTTCGCCAAACATGGCCTCGACACCGACCTGTCGACCGCGGGCGGCATCGCCCTGCCGGTGCCGATCCTGCTGTCCGGCCGCGGCCAGATCGGCGTCACCAGCCCTGGCATGTCGGTCAACGCCACGCGTGAAGGCGGCAAGCTCAAGAATATCGCCAAGATCGTCGGCGGCGTATCGATGTGGGGAATGACCCGCCCGGACACCAAGATCACCACCATCGATGATCTCCGCGGCAAGACCATCGCGACGCTGAAATTTCCGTCCTCGACGATCCAGGTCCCGACTTACGCGATGAAGACGGTCGGCAAGTTCGACCCCAAGGAAGCGGGCGTCACCTTCTTGGAATTGCCACCGGGCGCCCAGGCCGCAGCCGTCAAGGATGGCCGTGCCGACATCGCCACCGCATTCGAATGGGATATCAGCATCGGCGCCGAACAGTTTGGCCTCGTACCGTCGCTATCATTCGCCGATCTGCTTGGTCCGCTGTGTTTCACGACGGCCATGGCCACCGAAGACGTGATCGCCTCCAACCCGGAGGCGGTGCAAGGCTTCTGTAACGCCATCGCCGAGGCGCAGAAGATGATGCACGAGAACAATGCTGTCTTCACCGAGGTCGCAGAGAAGTACTTTCCGAAAGTCTCGCCGTCGGTGGTCGGAAAGGCGACGAAGAACTTCTTTGGCAGCAAGACGGCTATCCCGAAAAACCCCACCATCTCCGCCGAGGAATGGGATCGCGCGATGTTGCTGGAACAAGGCGGCGGCGCAGTCTCAACGACGCTTCCCTATGCACAAATGGTCGACAATCGCTTCGCCGAGAAAGCGACCAAAGAATTCGGATTGGCGTGATGTCGGTCTCAACCAGCTTTCCGCCTGAACGGCGCTACGTCACCTTGCCCGCACGCCCCGAGCCGTTGCGGCTCGCGGTCGAGGAGACCGCAGTCATCGTGGTCGACATGCAGAACGCCTACGCGTCGCCGAACGGCTATCTGGATCTCGCGGGCTTCGACGTGACCGGCGCCAAGGCAGCGATCGTGGCCGTCAAGGAGACGCTGGAGGTCGCGCGCGAGGCCGGCGTCACTGTGATCTATTTCCAGAACGGCTGGGACGCCGACTATGTCGAGGCCGGCGGTCCGGGATCCCCGAACTGGCACAAATCGAACGCACTCAAGACCATGCGCGCGCGCCCGGAATTGCAAGGCAGCTTGCTCGCCAAGGGTGGCTGGGACTATGCGCTCGTCGATGAACTCCAGCCGCAGCCCGGCGACATCGTGGTACCGAAGCCGCGCTACAGCGGCTTCTTCAACAGCCAGTTCGACAGCATCCTGCGCGCGCGCGGCATCCGCAATCTCGTCTTCTGCGGAGTTGCCACCAATGTTTGCGTGGAATCGACTCTGCGCGACGGCTTCCATCTCGAATATTTCGGCGTGATGCTCGAAGACGCGACGCATCAGGCCGGCCCCGACTACGTCCAGAAGGCGGCCGTCTTCAACATCGAAACCTTCTTCGGCTGGGTTTCCAGCACGGCCGATTTCCGCCGCGCATTCGCGCAGACTGAAACCTCCACGAAAGCCTGAGGATCCCATGACAGATCGCGCGATTATTCCGCCCGGCACTCATCCGCCGCTCGCACCTTACTCGCCCGGCATGATGGCCGACGGCGTGATCTATGTGTCCGGCACGCTGGCCTTTGACAAGAACAACGACGTCGTTCACGTCGGCGATGCGGCGGCGCAGACCCGGCATATCCTGGAGACCATCAAGAGCGTGCTGACTGCCGCCGGCGCCACGATGGCCGATGTCACCTTCAACTCCATCTTTGTGACCGACTGGGCCAATTACGGCGCCGTCAATAAGGTCTATGCCGAATACTTCCCCGGCGAGAAGCCGGCTCGCTACTGCATCCAGTGTGGACTGGTGAAACCGGATTGCCTCGTCGAGATCGCGTCGATCGCACACAAGCGAGCTTGATGTGACGACCATCGAAGCCACCCAAGCCAATGTCGCGCGGCGGCTGATGCCGCCGGTCCTGCGGATCGCGCTGCTGCAAGTGGCACTGCTAGCTCTGTTACTTGCTGCCTGGGAAATTGCGATCAGCTTCAAATGGATCGCGGTCTATCTCTACGGACGGCCAAGCGGCATCTTCGCCAAGGCCTCTATTCTGATCGCCAACGGAGAACTCCTGCGCGATGCTGCGCTGACTGCCTGGGAAGCCATCGCCGGATTCCTGATCGGCACTATTGCCGGCAGCGCCGTCGGGCTGCTGCTCTGGCTGTTTCCCACCAGCGCGGCGGTGCTGCGCCCCTATCTCATCGCGCTCAACGGCTTGCCGAAGATCGCACTCGCACCCTTGATTATCGTGTGGTTCGGAATCGGCATCTCGTCGAAGATCGCCATCGCCGCCATCATCACCTTCATCGTCGCGGTGATCACCGCGCAACAGGGCGCCAAGGAAGTCGATAGCGACCTGATCAAGTTGATGCGCTCGCTCGGTGCCAGCCGATGGAAGACCTGGCGTACTGTCGTCATTCCGGGCGCCATGCCGTGGATCGTGTCCGCCTTCCGTCTCAATGTCGGCTTCGCGCTGATCGGCGCAGTCGTCGGCGAATACATCGCCTCGAAAGAGGGCCTCGGCTACATGATCTATTATGCCGGCGTGCTCTACGATTTGAACGCCGTCTGGGTCGGCATCGCCGCGCTCATGGCCGTGGCGCTACTGATGTACGGCGCGATCGACATTCTCGAACGCCGCCTGCGCTTCTGACTTTCCATCGCTCGAACCCGCAAGACCAGCCATGCCCTATGCAAGCGGCGGTGACGCCGACATCTATTACGAAACTCATGGACACGGAACGGCGATCCTCATGTCGGCCGGCATGGGCGGCAGCGGATCGTTCTGGGCGCCGCAGGTCGCAGCACTCGCGCAGCGCCACCAGGTCATCCTCTACGACCACGTTGGCACCGGCCGCAGCGCTGATAACACCGCGCCGCCACGATCAATCTCGGGCATGGCCGACGACATCGCGCATGTGCTCGACCATGCCGGTGTCAGCAATGCACATGTGGTGGGCCATGCCATCGGCGGCATCGTCGGAATTGAACTTGCCCTGCGTCATCCCGCACGCTTGCGCAGTCTGGTGGTGGTGAATGGCTGGGGTCGCGCCGATCCGTTCCTGCGGCGTTGCTTTGAAGTTCGTAAGCAGATCCTGAATCAATCGGGGCCGAAAGCCTATGTGCGGGCGCAGCCGCTGTTTCTCTATCCACCACGATGGATTTCCGACAATGCCGCGCAGCTTGACGCGGAAGAAGAGCGCATCCTCGCACACTTCCCGACAGCGGCGACGATGAACGCACGGATCGACATGTTTCTCGCCTTCGACCCCGGCGACGCTCTCGCGACCATTGCAACGCCGACACTGCTGGCCTCATCGCGGGACGACAGCCTGGTGCCGGCCTATCTCTCGCAACAACTGGCTGCCGCCATTCCCGGCGCGCGCGTTCACGAAGTGGAATGGGGCGCCCATGCCTTCACCGCCGTGATACCCGATGTTTTCAATAACATGCTGCTCGGCTTCTGCAGCGAGGTGGACGCATGAACGCCATGACACCAATCGCCTCGTCGTCGTCAACTATATCTACGGTGCTCAGGGCGGAACAGGTCGGCGCATCGTTTGGAAGCGGCAAGCAATATGTCGAAGCCATCCGCGACGTCAGCTTTGAACTGCGACAAGGCGAAACCCTGGCCATCGTCGGCCCGTCCGGCTGTGGCAAGTCCACATTGTTCAATGTCATCGCCGGTTTGCTGAAACCGACGCGCGGCCATGTCGAGGTCGCAGGCATCCGCGTCGATGACGCCGCAGGGCACGTCGGCTACATGCTTCAGAAGGATCTGCTCCTGCCGTGGCGTTCCGTCATCGACAATGTGATGCTCGGTTTGGAAGTGCGCGGCGCGCCGCGACAGACCTCGCGCGACATCGCCATGAAATTGATCCGTGCCTACGGCCTGGCCGGTTTCGAGAACGCCAAGCCCGCAACCTTGTCAGGCGGCATGCGCCAGCGCGTAGCCATCATGCGCACGCTGGCATTCGATCCGCAGGTGATCCTGCTGGATGAGCCGTTCTCGGCGCTGGATTTCCAGACCCGGCTGCTGCTACAGGCCGACGTGTCACGCATCATCGCCGAAAACGGCAAGAGTGCCATTCTGGTCACCCATGACATCGGCGAAGCCATCGCCATGGCCGACCGCGTTCTGGTACTCAGCGCACGTCCGGCGACCGTGCGGGCGCTTCATGTCATCGATTTGCCCAAGGCAGGCCGCGATCCCGTGGCGCTGCGCACCGATGCTGCCTTCCAGGCCTATTTCGCCAAGATCTGGGCCGACCTGGAAATGCCGGCCACGGCCGCCTGACGCGCCAAGGCTGCGACTGACTGTTGCGACAGAAACGGATAGCGCCGGAGCGCAAATGGTGCCGCAAACAGGACTCGAACCTGTGACCCCGTCATTACGAATGACGTGCTCTACCAACTGAGCTATTGCGGCGAACCAAGCGGCGATTCGGCTTTACGGCCGAAAACGCTGGGGCATCTGATATCGCCCGGGGCGTTGCTTTGCAAGAAGCGGCGGCGAATCTCGCGACCGAAAAGCGCAACGAACCACCCACTGAAACCGGCTATTTGGGCCTGAATCGGGGCTGTTATCCGCCCCAGCGCCGTAGAAACCCGCGCCAACCGCCCTGTTGCTGGCCAGCATTCAGTTCAGCGAATTCATCGCGATAATCGTCCGCCTCGTCCACGCCGGGATCGTCCGGGGGCCTGACGATAGGAATGACGGCCGGAATGGCCACCGCGGGCTTCACGGCGCTGGCGATATCGCTGCGGTCGCGGAACAGCGGTGGCGGCGCGGGGGCCGGTTTCGGGAGCGGCGGCGCCTCGGCGGGCTCGGGCGCGGCATCGGCCACCGGTTCGGGCTGTGCTGATACTTCAGGTTCCGCCGCCAGATCCTGAGCCGGCGCGGAGGGTGTGACCTCGGTCGGTACGGGCACCACGGGTTTGGGCACCGCCGGCGGCGGGGCCAGGACGGTCTCGCGCAAAATCTCGGTCTCAATCGTAGAGGCCCTGTCCGACGGCAGCGCGGCCAACGGCGTCTGCCACTGGAACGCATCAATTCGGCCGGTGACCGGCGATACCGGCCGCCAGCGATCGGACACATAGCCGTCCGCCGTCCAGACTGGATCATGCAACGCGCGCACGGCACGCAATGTCCAGGCGCGGGCGCGGCCGCTGTCGCCATGTTCGGTACGTTCGATTTCCGCCATCAGCATCGCAACGCGCTGGGTGGAGTCGGTCGTGAACGGCGCCAGTGTTTCGCGGGCGCGCGTGAATTCGGCGGCATCGATGGCCGCACGGGCGATCGCCAGCGCGCCTTCGATATGGCCTGGCGCTTTGGACGCCAGCGTCTCGACACGCACCAGCCGCTGCCGCGCGGAATCGCCGAGCTTCACATGGGCATAGGCGTCGGCGAGATCCGGATGCGGCTGCGCCAGCCACGCCGTCTCGATGATCTTCATCGCCCGACGAGTCTGATGCGCCTCGCTCTGGAATCGGCTGGCGAGAACGGCGGCTGGCACCAAAGTTGGCGCAAGCTTGATCGCCTCGGTCACGCTGTCGTGGGACAGATCGCGATCTTGTGTCTCAAGCTCCAGCGCACGCGCGGTGAGCAGCACGCCGCGCTGCCGACGAAACGCCGCGCGATCGATCAGACCAGAGGCAAAATTGTTATCGAGGATTTTCAGCGCGCCGGTCCAATCGCTCTGCGCGCAGCGGAAGCCAAGAACGGCTTGCGACGCCCATGTCGATGCCGGCGATAATTTCAGCGCTTCTTCGGCAATCGTCACGGCGGCAACGGGATCGTCGCTGCGCTGCGCCTCGATGAACAGACCGCGCAGACCCAGCAGCCGCGTATCGCTACGCTCAGCCATCGCCTGAAACGCACGATGCGCACCGGCACGATCGCCATCGAGCTGGGCGGACTGGGCATGCAGCAACAGAGCGAGCGGATCGTCAGTCGTCAAACGTTTGGCGATATCGGCATGACGCCGCGCGGCGTGGCCATCGCCCTGCCCGATCGCCAGCAGACCATGGGTGATGGCCTGACGCCCGCGCGCCTGACGCTTTTCATGTCGGCGACGGCGCATTCGCTTCGGCGCGCCCCACAAACCACGCAGGAGCGACCAGGCGAACACCACTGCGACGATTGTCAGGCCGAGCACCAGCACAAACACCGGCACCGAAGGCGAAGCGCGCCAGACGCCCCAGGATATCACGACATCGCCGGGCTGATCGGCGACCCAGGCGGCGCCAGCGGCCGCAAGTGCTATCAACACAAGAAACAGAATAATGCGAAACATCGGATTCCTATGGCGCCGGTTTGGAAAGCGCCGCCATCGCGTCGGCTGCGAATTGACGTGAAGCCGCCAGCGCTGCATCGCGCATATCGACTCTATCGAGCCAGGGCTGAACCACGGCACGATCCGCTGGCGACAGCGTCAGCAACTCACGCCTGGCCGTGGCGATATCGTTGCTGCGCGCAGCCGCAGACGCGCGTGACACAGCGCCGCTGTTGCTACCTGCGCCGACAGCATCGGTGCGCTCGATGCGCACCAGCTTGGCCGCGCCGGCCTGCAGACGATCCATGAAACCTGCGCCTACCGCAGGCGTGTCCGCCGGAGCGGGTGTGAGCTTCGGTAACACTGCAAGCAGTTCACGGCTGAGCGCGACTGTGTTTGGTACGCCCGTCGTTGCAAACGCATCGAGCGGCTTCAGCTGATTGGCATTGCCGGCAAGCGGTTTGACCGCCGCAAGCGCCGTCGCAAAGGGCTCACCTTGACGCACCGACGTATCGAGCAACGACGCCGCAACGACACGGCGCAAGGCGACATCATCGACGGGCTTGGCATTCTGTTGCGCGGCCGAAGACTTCAGCTCGCTGGCGGCACGTTCGATCTGCCCAAGCCGCTCGTTGATCGGCCCGAGATCGACCACGCCAGTCGCGGTGCGCGGCGCGGATTTGAGTTGATTGATGTCGGCGACGACACGATCCGATTGCGTCTTCGCGGCAGTGAGATCGCCGCGCAATCCCGCGATGGATTTCTCGAGCGTATCGATCCGCGTTGCCAGCCCCGTATCCGGCGCAGCGACCGGGCGCGCTTCGATCTGCGCAATGCGAGAGGTCAGCGCATCGACATCTGCCTTATCGCTCGATGCAATGCCGCTCAGGCCGAACCATGCAATTCCGGCGACAAGCGCACCGGCAACCGCGCCAACGGCGGCGGGAACCAGGACAGGTGCACGCGCAGGCGAGACGGGCGCCTGCTTTTCAACCGCAGCCTCCGCGGCGGGCTCGGACGGCGGCATGTCCGACGGTGCGGTATCGACGGACTCCGATGCTGTTTCCGGTACTACAGGCTCCGCTGCAGCCGGACGCTCGGTGACCTCGGCGGCCGTCAATTCGATGGTTGGCGGCGGCCGCTTGGGCCGGCCGGCATCCGGAGACGATCCCGTCTCATTATCGTCGGCCATGGCGTCGGTTCCCTCGTGACATGCCCGATCCCTACCGGGATTTGGTCACAGCAGTCTTAACGCGATAATGGCGCGATGGCACGGTCCAGTGCCGCGAACAGGGCATTTTCGTCCGGGGTCTGCGCCACCACGACCTGGCTGGCTCCGGCATCATGCGCAATCGTACCGACCGCAGCTGAAAGGCAATAGTGTGGAACTGCGAGGGCAGCGATCTCGACGCCCGATAAGCCCACCGCCTGGAAGAATGCCCGCGCGCTCCGCCGCGAATAATGCAGCACAGCCTCGATTCTGCCGGCCACGAAGGCCGCAGCAACATCATCCGGCAGATCGGCCACCGGCATCATCCGGTAGGTGGTTTGTGTCACCACCGTGAAACCACGCGCACCGAGTTCGCCAGCGAGATCCCGCGCAAGATCAGCGCCGGCCAGATAAAGGAGCGGGCGGGTTTTGTTCAGCAGCTTGCTCTTGCTGCTCTCCGTCAATAGGTCCCGCAGCGCCGCAGCATCACCTTCGGCGGACACGACCTTGGCAAAGCCGAGATCGCGCGCGGCCTCTGCGGTCCGGTCACCGACCGCGAACAGCGGCAGGTGAAGCAGGGTTGCTTGCACCGGCTGATCGGCGAGTGCGCGCAGCGCATTGGACGACGTCACAATCACCGCGCCGAAATCCGCATCCGAATCGATGGACAGCATCACCTTTTCGAAGCGCAGCATCGGCGCCGCCAGCACCTCGAAGCCCCGCGCGCGCAAGGCGGCGGCGGTGCTGGTAGTGTCCGGCTGCGGGCGAGTGACGAGAATAGCCATATCTGAGGTCCGGTTTCGGGGGTCTCGCATGCCACGCAGGGCATCGAGTGATTGCACCTTGCAACCCCGCAATGCTACGCCGGGGACAGGAAAAGCCCGGATTTGGCTGATTTAGCAAGGACCGATAGTGACCACCGACCAACCGATGCTGGTGCTGGGAATCGAGACGACCTGCGATGAGACCGCGGCCGCCGTTATCGAACGCCAGCCCGACGGCAGCGGCAAGATCCTGTCCAATATCGTCCATTCGCAGATCGGCGACCACGCGCCCTATGGCGGCGTGGTGCCCGAGATCGCCGCGCGCGCCCATATCGACCTGCTCGACGGCATCGTCGGCCGCGCCATGAAGGACGCCGACGTCAATTTTGCGCAGCTAAGCGGCGTGGCCGCAGCCGCCGGACCCGGCCTGATTGGCGGCGTCATTGTTGGTCTCACCACCGCAAAAGCCATAGCCATGGTGCATGACACCCCGCTGGTGGCCGTGAACCATCTCGAAGCCCATGCGCTGACGCCGCGGCTGACCACTTCCTTGGCGTTTCCGTATTGCCTGTTTCTCGTGTCCGGCGGTCATACCCAGATCGTCGCAGTGCTTGGCGTCGGCCACTATGTCCGGCTTGGCACCACCGTCGATGACGCCATGGGCGAAGCCTTCGACAAGGTCGCCAAGATGCTCGGCCTGCCTTATCCCGGCGGTCCGCAAGTGGAGCGGGCCGCTGCCGGTGGCGATCCCAAGCGCTTTGCCTTTCCGCGGCCGATGCTTGGCCGGCCCGATGCGAATTTTTCGCTGTCAGGTCTCAAGACCGCCGTGCGCAACGAGGCCAGTCGGCTGATCCCGCTGGAAGAGCAGGACATCGCGGATCTCTGCGCCAGCTTCCAGGCGGCGGCGCTGGAATCGACGGCGGATCGGTTGAGCGTCGGCCTCAAACTGTTCGAAGACCAATTCGGCCCGCCGCATGCGCTGGTCGCAGCCGGCGGTGTCGCCTCCAACCAGGCGATCCGCGGTGCGCTGCAGGCCGTCGCCGCAAAAGCGCAGACCACGCTGATCATCCCGCCGCCGGCACTATGCACCGACAACGGCGCGATGATCGCCTGGGCCGGCGCAGAGCGCCTTGCGCTGGGACTCACCGACACGATGGAAGCGCCGCCCCGCGCGCGCTGGCTGCTCGATGCTGACGCCAAGGCGCCGGCGGGCCATTCCAAATCCCGCGCGGCTTACTGAAGAGATCACTATGGCCGACTTCAATTCAGTGGCGGTGATTGGCGCTGGTGCTTACGGCACGGCGCTGGCCGATGTCGCGGCGCGCGCCGGCCGCGAAACCGTGCTTTATGCACGCTCGACTGCAGCCGCCGAACTGATGCAGTCGTCGCGCGCCAATCCGCGACTGCCCGGCGCTGCCATCGATGACTCTGTCTTCGTCACCGCCGATCTTTCGCTGGCAGCGCGCGCCGATATCATTCTGCTCGCCGTCCCGTCGCAACAGTTGCGCGAGGCATTGACGGCGTTCGCGCCGCTATTGCCGGCAGGCGTTCCGGTGGTCGCCTGCGCGAAGGGCATCGAGCGCGGCAGCCACAAATTCATGACGGAAGTCATCGCCGACGTCGCACCGCAGGCGATCCCTGCCATTCTGTCGGGACCGAATTTCGCTGACGATGTCGCGGCTGGCTTGCCCACGGCCGTGACGCTCGCTTGCGCCGACGAGGATGTCGCTGTCGCACTCGTGCAGGCCTTGGGTTCGGCGACGTTCCGTCCCTATCACTCCACCGATGTGCGCGGCGTCGAGATCGGCGGCGCGGCGAAGAACGTATTGGCTATTGCTGCCGGCATTGTCGCGGGCAAACAGCTCGGCGCCTCCGCGCTTGCGGCGCTGACAACACGGGGCTTCAGTGAACTGCTGCGGCTTGGTCTCGCTTGCGGCGCACGAGCCGAGACGCTATCGGGATTATCAGGTCTTGGCGATCTGATCCTGAGTTGTTCGAGCGCGCAGTCGCGCAATTTTTCGCTCGGCGTTGCATTGGGCCGCGGCGAACAGCCTGCGCGCGACAAACTTGCCGAAGGCGAATTCACCGCACCTGTGCTGATCGAGCTTGCCGCATCGAAGGGCGTCGACATGCCGGTCGCAAATGCGGTCGCGGCAATTCTGGCCGGACAGGCAACCATCGATCAGGCAATCGATGGCCTGCTGACGCGGCCGTTCAAGGCAGAAGGTTAGAGACGTGATGAAATACTGGCTGGTGAAATCGGAGCCTTCGGTGTGGTCGTGGGACCAGCAGGTCGCGAAGGGCAAAAAGGGCGAAGCCTGGACCGGCGTGCGCAACCATAGCGCCAAGCTCAACATGATGGCCATGAAGAAAGGCGACCGCGCCTTCTTCTACCATTCCAACGAAGGCAAGGAAGTCGTTGGAATCGTCGAGATCGTGAAAGAGCACTATCCCGATCCGACCGATGAATCCGGCAAGTTCGTCTGCGTCGATATCGCCGCCGACAAGCCTTTGAAGACACCGGTGACGCTCGTTGCCGTGAAGGCCGAGAAGAAACTCGCCGAGATGGCGCTGCTGAAACTGTCGCGGCTCTCGGTGCAGCCGGTGACCGCGGAGGAGTGGAAGCTCGTCTGCAAAATGGGCGGATTGTGAGCGCCGACGGCGCGGCTAATCTTGCAATCACTGATCCCGTAGCTTTCATCCGCGCCAATACGCGCCTGCGACCGGTGCCACTGGTGCCGAACATTGTGCTGCACACAGCCGACGAGGCCGTACCGCTGTGGAGCAAGACTGAGGAAGAACTCGGCGAAGCCGGACTGCCGCCACCGTTCTGGGCCTTCGCCTGGGCCGGCGGACAGGCACTGGCGCGCTTTGTTATCGATCATCCCGGGCATGTTGCTGAAAAGACCATCATCGATTTCGCAACAGGATCGGGGCTGGTGGCTATCGCCGCGATGAAAGCCGGGGCAAGCAGCGTCTTCGCCTATGACATCGACGCCTTTGCACGCACGGCCATCGCACTGAACGCGGCTGAAAATGGCGTTACGATCAATGCTCGCGGTGACGATCTGCTCGGCGGCTCATCTGTCCCGACCGCACAAACGATTCTGGCAGGCGATATTTTCTATGAACGCGACACCGCAGAGCGCGCCTTTGCATTTCTTTCAGAGCAAGCGGCGTGCGGTGCAACGGTCCTGATCGGCGACCCCGGCCGCAGCTATCTGCCGAAAGACAAGTTGCGCAAGCTCGCGGAATACAGAGTGCCCGTGACGCGCGATCTTGAAGATGCAGAGATCAAGAACACGGCGGTGTGGACGCTGGCCTAACTACCCCGCCTCAGCCACCACCTGCGCCAGAAGCTGCTCGCGCTTCGATTGCGAGCGATAGCCCGTTTGCGTCGCGGCGATGCGCGCGAGGACGCCGTCCTCGAAGGCGGTGACGATGGTGTCGTGCACATAGCTCTTGCGGCAGATCGCCGCCGTGTTCTGCAATTCGTCCGCCGCCGACCGCACGGCTTCGAGCACCTGCTTCCTGCGCCCGCGCTCACTGGCTGCCGGCTCTATCCGTGACAGGGTTTCAGCCACCGTCGCCGACGCCATCAACGTGCGGAAATCCTTCAGTGAAATCTTGATACCGGCGATATCGCGCAGGAAGGCGTTCACTGCTGCCGTGTTGACCTTGTGAATGCGGCCAGCATTGTCGCGATACTGGAACAGGCGTTTGCCCGGCACGTCGTGCAGGATACCAATCGCGCGGACGAGCTTCGACGCATTGGACTCCTTGCGCACTGCCTTGCCGCCCTTGGCCTTGAAGGTGAGCACGATGCAATCGTCTTCGAGCTGCACGTTCGACTTCATCAGCGTAGTAGCGCCGCGGGTGCCCGACAGCTTCATGTAGCTCTCATTGCCGGCACGGATCGCGGTCCGCGTGACCAGTTCGATGACAGCGGCGAGCGCGAACTCACGCGTCGGCTCGTCGCCAGCCAGAAGCGCCGAGACGTTGCGGCGGATCTTCGGCAGTGCCGCCACCAGCTTCGCCAGCCGATGCGCCTTGCGCTGCTCGCGGACCTTCTCCCAATCCGAGTGATAGCGGTATTGCAGGCGGCCGGCTGCGTCGCGGCCTACGGCCTGCAAATGTGACGTAGGATCAGCGGCATAGCGGACCTCGGCATAGGCCGGGGGCACCGCCATGGAGTTCAGCCGCTTGATCGTGCCGATATGCTTGATCGGGGTGCCGTTGGCCCTGACGAAGGAATAGGATTTTCCGCGCTTGAGCCGGCGGATCGTCAGCTCAGACTGATCTCCAAGCTTCAGACCCATTTCACGGGCCAAAACCTCCACGCTCGCGGGGCTTGGCTTGGCCATACGGGCTGGCCGCGCGACGGAACGGGCGGAAACGGCCCGGGAAGGCGCGAAATTCTGCTGTTCCATCATAGTGTTATCTGCCTCGTCGGCCCTGTGTCTCTGCTAATGCCGTTTATTGATTTTTGGTTCCGGGCCTCTTGGCCGTCCCTGCGAGGGCGATTTAGGGGCTTCCCGCAACTATTGCGAGTCCACAGGTACGCAATTTCGGTTACTGGTTACCGTTTAGCGCCCGAATTGGCTTTATGATGAAGTTTCCGAGCCGTCAAAACGCGAACGTGATCGGGGCTGCGACCTTGCGGACCGACCAAAGGCCTAGTCCGTCCCCGCTTGTCCGGCTATCTCGCCCCGGCGCATATTGCGCGCAACGAGAACCGGCTGGCGGCGAATTCGCGCAGCGGTCGCACGGTGGTGGAGGGGACGATGTCCGACAAAATTTACGACGTACCGGCTGAGTGGACGACGCGCGCCTTCGTCGATGACGCGAAATACAATGAGATGTATGCGCGCTCGATCAGCGATTCCAACGGCTTCTGGGCCGAGCAGGCCAAGCGCCTCAACTGGACCCACGCCCCCACCAAGATCGAGAACACGTCCTTTGCCCCAGGCAAGATCTCGATCAAGTGGTTCGAGGATGGCGTATTGAACGCCGCCTATAATTGCATCGACCGCCATCTACCGAAGCGCGCCAACCAGACCGCGATCATCTGGGAAGGCGACGACCCCTCGCAGTCGAAGCACATCAGCTATCAGGAACTGCACGACGAAGTTTGCAAGATGGCCAACGTGTTGCGCAACCGCAATGTCGGCAAAGGCGACCGCGTCACGATTTATCTGCCGATGATTCCGGAAGCCGCTTACGCGATGCTGGCCTGCGCGCGCATCGGCGCGGTCCATTCAGTGGTCTTCGCCGGCTTCTCGCCGGACTCGCTGGCGCAGCGCATCACTGACTGCCAGTCTAAGATCATCATCACCGCCGATGAAGGCCTGCGCGGCGGCAAGAAAGTGCCGCTAAAGAACAATGTCGATGCGGCCGTCGCGAAAGCCGGCGGCGTCGACTGGGTCGTCGTGGTCAAGCACACCGGCACGCCGGTGAATATGGATCCCGCCCGTGACTTCTGGTATCGCGAGGCCGCCGAAGTCGTGACCACCGAATGCCCCTGCGAGCCGATGAATGCGGAAGATCCGCTGTTCATCCTCTACACGTCGGGCTCCACCGGCCAGCCCAAGGGCGTGCTGCACACCACTGGCGGCTATCTGCTGTTCGCCTCGATGACGCATCAATATGTGTTCGACTATCACGAGGGTGATGTCTACTGGTGCACCGCCGACGTCGGCTGGGTGACCGGTCACAGCTACATTCTCTATGGGCCGCTGGCCAACGGCGCGACCACGCTGATGTTCGAAGGCGTGCCGAACTATCCGTCGATGTCGCGCTTCTGGGAAGTCATCGACAAGCATCAGGTCAACATCTTCTACACCGCGCCAACCGCGATCCGCGCGCTGATGCAGGCCGGCGACGAGCCGGTGAAGAAAACCTCGCGCAAGAGCCTGCGATTGCTGGGATCGGTCGGCGAGCCGATCAATCCGGAAGCCTGGGAGTGGTACTATCACGTCGTCGGCGAGGCGCGTGCGCCGATCGTCGATACCTGGTGGCAGACCGAGACCGGCGGCATTCTCATCACGCCGCTGCCCGGCGCGACGAAACTCAAGCCCGGCTCGGCGACGCGGCCGTTCTTTGGTGTCGTGCCCGAGATCGTCGATGCCGACGGCAAGGTGCTCGACGGCGAGACCTCGGGCAATCTCTGCATCGCCAAGTCATGGCCTGGCCAGATGCGGACGGTCTATGGCGATCACGCCCGTTTCGAACAGACCTATTTCTCGACCTACAAGAACAAGTACTTCACCGGCGACGGCTGCCGCCGCGATGCCGACGGTTATTACTGGATCACCGGCCGCGTCGACGACGTCATCAATGTCTCCGGCCACCGCATGGGCACCGCGGAAGTGGAATCGTCGCTGGTCGCACATGAGAAAGTGTCGGAAGCCGCCGTGGTCGGCTATCCGCACGACATCAAGGGCCAGGGCATCTACGCTTACGTCACGCTGATGAACGGCGTCGAGCCGACTGAAGAGCTGCGCAAGGAGCTCGTGGCCTGGGTTCGCAAGGACATCGGCCCGATCGCCTCGCCGGACCTGATCCAGTTCGCACCGGGTCTACCAAAGACCCGTTCCGGCAAGATCATGCGTCGCATCCTGCGCAAGATCGCCGAAGACGAACCGTCATCTCTGGGTGATACATCGACACTGGCCGATCCCGCCGTGGTCACCGACCTCGTCGAGCACCGGCAGAACAAGAAGCCGGGGGCGTAACCGCTCGCCCAATCTGTCGGCAAACACGGAGTGATGTGGTGGATCGTCGGTCATTCGTGTTGGGAAGTGCTGCAGTTGTTGCGGGCGGAGCCTCCGCCCGTGCGCAACATGCCGGTCATCCCGCATTGCCTGCGGCACCATCGTCGAAAGAGCCCTACGCCAAATTGCAAGGCGGCGTACCGCATCACATGACGCCCGAGCAGGAAGCGCAGCGCGTCACGGAGAGTCCGGCGCCGAAAGGGCTGCAAGGAAAGTGGATATCGCGCGCTGCGCTGCCATTGCCGCGAAGCGAGATGGCCTGGGCGACATCATGGGCCGATCGCATGCATATCGTCGGCGGCTACGGCGAAGGCCGTGTCGACCGCCCCTATCACCATGTGTACGACCCCGCGTCAGATCAGTGGCTCGACGCCGCGCCGCTGCCGCGCGGGGCCAATCACGTCTCGGTCGCCGCCGATGCCGGACGGGTCTATGCGCTTGGCGGCTTCATGCAGCAGAACCGCGGCTCGGACCAGAACGCCTATACCTATGATGTCGCTGCCAATCGCTGGGATGCGATCGCGCCCTTGCCGCGACCACGCGGTGCCGGCGCTGCCGTTGCGCTGAACGGCAAGATCCATCTGATCGGCGGCGCGTCGGAACCGGCGGTTGAGCGCGCCAGTGTCAGTTGGCACGAAGTCTATGATCCCAAGACCGACAAATGGGAGACCCGCAAGGCACTGCCCGGTGCGCGCGACCATGTCGGCTGCGTCGCCACGCGCGGCGTGATCCATGTGATCGGCGGGCGTTTCAATACGTTCGAGTACAATACCGATCTGCACCATGTGTATCTGCCCGAGCGCGACACATGGGAGCTGCGCGCCGCACTGCCGACGACCCGTTCGGGCCATGGCCTTGTGGTGTATCGCGACCGGCTGTTTGCCATGGGCGGAGAATCCGGCGTGGTGCAGAACGGCCAGCTCACCCAGGGCAAGGTGTACGGACAGATGGAAAGCTACGATCCGGCCTCCGACACCTGGCAGAGCCACGCGCCGATGCTGACCCCGCGCCATGCGGTCGGCGCCACAGTTATTGGTGACTGGATCTATGTGGCCGGTGGCGGCGCTGTCCTCGGCGGCGCGGTACAATCCGCCGTCCATGAGGCCTTTACGCTGGCCTAGTGACCTCCAACGCATTGCATCTGGCTGGCCTCACGCGATTGTCAGGGCCGGATGGCCACCCCCGGCCAATTTAGAGCGAGTGTTGTTTTCCGGGCATTTACTTTGTTCAGCGGATTTCCTCTTTAGGCGCTCGTTGGCGCACTCCCCCGCGCTGGCAGAGACCGGTTGTTTACGCGACTGGTTGAGAATTTCCCGTGTGCAATTGTTTTCGTCGCCTTGAGAGGCGGCACGACCTCGTCGGCCGCTACCGGCCGGGCCGAACTGGAGAGATCGATGTCCTTTAAGATTGCTAGTGCGCTGGCAGCCACCGTTGTCGTTGGCGCCCTGATGTCCCCCACCGCGCAGGCAGCGCCCAATGTGGTCGGCTTCCACGGCGACTATGCCCCCGGCACCATCGTCGTGAAGACCAATGAGCGTAAGCTGTATCTCGTGCTCGAACAGGGTCAGGCCGTGCGCTATCCCGTCGGTGTCGGCAAGCCCGGCAAACAGTGGGCCGGCGCCACCAAGATCGACGGCAAGTACCGCCAGCCGGCCTGGGCTCCGCCAGCCGACGTCAAGCGTGACAATCCGAATATCCCCGATGTGATTGCGGGCGGTTCGCCAGCTAATCCGATGGGCGTTGCTGCGATGACCCTCGCCGGCGGCGAATATGCCATCCACGGCACCAACCGCCCCAATTCGATCGGCGGCTATGTCTCTTACGGTTGCGTCCGCATGTACAACGAAGACATCACCGACCTCTATTCACGCGTCTCGGTCGGCACGCCGGTGATCGTCACCCAGCGCTGATCGCTGGCAGCTTCGCTATTCTGAAAAGCCGCGCATGATGCGCGGCTTTTTGTTTTGCTGATCTCAGCGGTTATCGCACCAGCCGTTGCGATGGCCGCCGCCATACGCGCGCGCGTGCCCTGCGTTGAGCATTGCTGCAGACACGTTGGGCGTTTGCCTGGTCGCGACATCGGCGACCACGCGGCCGGGATATTTGTCAGGCCCGATATTGTAGATCGTGAGACTTCCCTCGCGGAGCAACTTGATCAGTGTAGCCGTCGCGATTTCTGCTTTCTGAATCTCGCGCGCGCATTGCCCCTTCAGCTCTGGCGCATCGATGCCACGCAAACGAATGCGCACGCTGACGTCTTCACCCGACCCAAGATGCACGCGCGCGCCAAAAGTATCGCCGTCGATGGCATAGCGCATCTCGATCGGGTAGCGCGCCTCAGCATTGCCGGCGCGCCTGACGATCGCCTCGGAATCGCGGGCGGCCTCGGTCTGATCCGCGCCGGGCAGGAACGGCAGCCAACGCTTTACCGGCAGCATGGTGCCGGCGGCCAGGCCAAGCACGAATACCCACGGCATCGCCGCGGACATGCGGGATCGCCACGGCGACGCACGGTGAATGCGCGATGCTGGGGTCATCGTCCTGCGATAATGTGAGTCGAAACAACCAGCCAGAAGAATCTGGCTCAGTGATCCGAAGAGTTAGAAGTCGGACGCAATGCCCTTACGCTCCCAGTCGCCAAAGCGCGTGGGCTCCGGGCCTTCAGGTCCCTGGAACTCTTTCGCTTTCGCCGCAGTATGTGCTGCTGCAGCTGCAGCCCGACGTTCTTCTGCCTCGGCCAGCGCGCGCTGCGCGGCGGGCGTCAAAACTTTCTTCGGTGCCGGCTCAGGCTCCGGCAAAGACGTTGCGGACTCGGAAGGAATGTCGTTCATCTCAGGTTTCCTGCTGAACCGGCAAGGGCGGCACGCGTTACATAAATCAATGTCGAACAGTTGCCGTTCGACTGTGAGCATATAAGGGCGATTCTTACATTTGGCATATTCGCATGCGACAGAATCGCTCCCATCCAGTGGCCGCATGCTGAGCTTGCCCGCGCCATTGCCCGCCCTCCGTCGTGATGTTTTCGCATGTCGCAAGTAAGATACGCACCGCCAACCGAGGTCCCCGGCCTCGCCGCGCGACGGATTGCGGCGGATATTCTCGACGGCGTATTGCACAAGCATCGGACCCTCGACGACCAGCTCGAAGGCGCCGCGGCCCATCCCGGCCTGAAAACGCTATCCGACCGCGACCGCGCGCTGATGCGACGTCTGGTTGCGACGATCCTACGCCGGCTCGGTACGCTCGGGCATATTCTCTCCCGCCTGCTCGACCGCGGTGTCCCCACCGATGCCCCGCGTGCGCAGAGCGCGCTCCTGATTGGTGCTGCCCAGATCCTCTGGATGGATGTGCCGGATCACGCCGCCGTCGACCTCTCGGTCCGCATGGTGCAATCCGACCGCCGCGCCGCGAAATATGCCGGACTGGTCAATGCCGTGTTGCGACGCTGCGCCCGTGAAGGCCAGCCGCTGATCGACGAAGTTGCCGCCCAGACTCTCGACATCCCGCCCTGGCTGATGGCGCGCTGGACGGCCCATTACGGCGGGACGGCCGCCAAGGAAATGGCCGTGGCGCTGAGCCATGAGCCGTCGCTCGATCTCACCGTCAAATCCGAAGCCGATGCCTGGGCCACGCGCCTGCACGGCGAAGTGCTTCCAACCGGTTCCGTCCGAACCTTGCTGCAGGGCTCGGTGACCATGCTGCCCGGCTTCGATGACGGCCAGTGGTGGGTGCAGGACGCCGCGGCGGCCTTGCCGGCGCGGCTGTTCGGCGACCTCAAAGGTAAGCGCATCGTCGATCTCTGCGCCGCGCCGGGCGGCAAGACAGCACAACTGGTTCACGGCGGCGCTCAGGTGACGGCCGTAGACCGCTCGCCAAACCGCGTCGCGCGATTGCGCGAAAATCTGGCGCGTCTGTCGCTCGAGGCCGAAACCGTCGTCGTCGACGGCACCGAATATCCCGGCGAGGGTTTTGACGGCGTGTTGCTGGATGCGCCCTGCTCCTCCACCGGCACGATCCGGCGGCATCCCGACGTCGCCTGGCTGAAACAGGACTCCGATATCGTCATGCTGACGGCGCTGCAGCGGCGCCTGCTGCAGAAGGCGGCTTCCATCCTGAAGCCCGGCGGAACCCTGGTCTATTGCACCTGTTCGCTGGAGCCCGAAGAAGGCGAACAGGCCATCGCCGACCTGCTGGCCAAGGATTCCAGCATGCGCCGCGCCCCCGCCGACGCCAGTGAAGTTGCCGGCCTGGCCGAGATCGTCACCCCCGAGGGCGATCTGCGCACTTTGCCGAGCCATCTGCCCCATGCCGATCCTCGGCTCGGCGGGCTCGACGGCTTCTATGCGGCGCGACTCATTAAATCCTGATATTCACAGAGTAATCTCCCGATTCGCGAGGCTTCCACAGGGAGCTTCCTTGTACTGTGTGCGGATCGCGTTTCCGGCTAAAAGGATTCGCAACAACCCTTTCTCTTCCAGTTCAAGGCGCGCGTGGTCGCACATCGCAGACGTATCTCGGGGCTGATCCTCGGCCGCTTCGCGCGGAGCGCGATGTCGCGCGCGTCCGGCGGATCGGCGGCGCTGGCCCGGCTGTGGCCTGGACGCACTGATCGCCTGATCATCGCGCCGCATGATCTGCGCACCACCGATGCCACCCGCGCCGCCGAAATCTATGCCGGGCGCTTCGTTTTCGCCGGCAAGATCGTCACCTGCCACGGTCGCTCGATCTTCGATCTGGAACCGCCATCGGAGGACTGGGAAGTCTCGCTGCTCGGCTTTGGCTGGCTCCGCCATCTGCGCGCCGCCGACACCGCCATCACCCGCGCCAATGCGCGCTCGCTGATCGACGACTGGATGTCGAATACGTCGCGCAAGCGCCCGGTCGGACGCCGCGCCGACGTCATCGCCCGCCGTGTGATCTCGCTGCTATCGCAGGCGCCGCTGGTACTCGGCGATACCGACGGCAAATTCTATCGCCGCTATCTGCGCTCGCTCAGCCGCGAGATTCGCTCGCTACGCTACGCGCTGTCTCACGCTCCCGACGGCGTGCCGAAGCTGCAGGTACTGATCGCGCTGTGCTACGCCTCGCTATGTCTCGCCAATCAGGCGCGCCACATCCGTACCGCCACACGCAAACTCTCCGACGAATTGCAGCGCCAGATCCTGCCCGATGGCGGACATATCTCGCGCAATCCGGGCGCGTTGATCGAATTGCTGATCGATCTGCTGCCGCTGCGGCAGACTTTTGCCGCCCGCAACATCGCGCCACCGCCGGCGCTACTGAATGCCATCGACCGCATGATGCCAATGCTGCGATTCTTCCGTCATGGCGACGGCTCGTTCGCACTGTTCAACGGTATGAGCAATGCGCCATCGCATCTGCTGGCAACGCTGCTGGCCTATGACGACACGCATGGCGTGCCGATGGCGCATATGCCGCATACCGGCTTCCAGCGTCTCGAAGCCGGCCAGATGACCGTGATCATCGATACCGGCCCGCCGCCGCCTCCGAGCGTCAGTCATGACGCGCATGCCGGCACGTTGTCGTTCGAACTGTCGTCCGGCCCGAGCCGCATCGTCATCAATTGCGGCATGCCGTCGACCGGGCGCGACAACTGGCGCGCTTTCGCGCGCGGCACGCCCGCGCATTCGACGATGACCTATCACAACACCTCGTCGTGCCAGTTCGTCGAACGCAGCGCGATGAAGAAGTTTCTGCAGGGCGCACCGATCGTCAACGGCCCGCATGTGGTGGAGAGCTATCGCGAGATCACCTCGAACGGCACCATCCTGACCACCGCGCATGACGGCTATCACCCACGCTTCGGTCTCACGCATCGGCGCGTGCTGATGATCTCCGAGGACGGTTCGAAACTCGAGGGCGAGGACATCGTCGCGGCGGCGCCCGGCGCGCGGCTGAAAGGCAGTAATACCGACTACGCCTTGCGCTTCCATCTGCACCCGTCGGTAAAGGCCAGCCGGCTCAGCGACGCCCGCGGCGTCATGCTGGTATTGCCGAACCGCGACGTCTGGACCTTCGAGGCGCTGGACGACAAGGTCGAGCTGGAGGACAGCGTGTTCCTGGCGGGCAATGACGGACCGCGCCGAACCGCCCAGATCGTGATCCACCAGAACGCGCAGCAGACCTCCAGCATCCGCTGGAGTTTTGCCCGCTCGGCCTCCTCGCCGTCGCAGACCACGGCCCGCCGCAACGCCCGCCGCGAGCCGGAATTGCCGTTGTAAATCAGGCCTTCACGACGAAATTGCTGGCATGCAAGCCCTTGCAGTTTCTTGCACCGCGAAACCATGCTACGCGGCGTCCTTCTCCCACGGGATACGCATCATGACCGACCATCCGCGCAAGGTTACTCGCGCTCTATTGTCCGTTTCCGACAAGTCCGGACTGATCGAATTCGCGCGGGCGCTGTCCGCCCACGGCATCGACCTCGTCTCCACCGGCGGTACCGCCAAGGCGATCGCTGCGGCGGGCCTGAAGGTCTCGGACGTGTCCGACCTCACCGGCTTCCCGGAAATGATGGATGGCCGGGTCAAGACGCTGCATCCCAAGGTCCATGGCGGCCTGCTCGCGATCCGCGACAATGCCGAACACGCCAAGGCGATGAAGGATCACGGAATTTCGCAGATCGATCTGCTCGTCGTGAACCTCTACCCGTTCGAGGAGACTGTCGCGAAGAACGCCTCCTATGAGGATTGTATCGAGAATATCGATATCGGCGGTCCGGCAATGATCCGCGCAGCCTCCAAGAACCATGACGACGTCACCGTCGTGGTCGAGCCCTCCGATTATCAGTCGGTGCTCGACGAACTCGCCACCAACAAGGGCGCGACCACGCTGACGCTGCGCCGCCGTCTGGCAGCCAAGGCTTATGCCCGCACTGCGGCCTATGATGCTGCGATCTCGAACTGGTTTGCCGATCAGTTGAAAATCGATGCGCCAGATTTCCGGGCTGTTGGCGGCAAGCTCGTCGAAGCGCTGCGTTACGGCGAGAACCCGCATCAGACCGCTGCGTTCTATCGCACGCCCGAACTGCGCCCCGGTGTCTCCTCGGCGCGGCAGGTGCAGGGCAAGCAACTGTCCTACAACAATATCAACGACACCGATGCGGCCTATGAATGCATCGCCGAGTTCGATCCGAAGCGCACCTCGGCCTGCGTCATCGTCAAGCACGCCAACCCCTGCGGCGTGGCCGAAGGCAGCAACCTGATCGACGCCTATCGCAAGGCACTGGCCTGCGATTCTACTTCGGCCTTCGGCGGCATCATTGCCATGAACCGCACGCTGGACGCGGAGACCGCTCAGACCATCACCGAGATCCTGACCGAGGTGATCATCGCGCCGGACGCCACCGAAGAAGCAATCACCATCATCGCCAAACGACGGAATATCCGCCTGCTGCTGGCAGGCAGTCTGCCTGATCCGCGCGCGCCGGGCCTGACCTACAAGACGGTGGCCGGCGGCCTGCTGGTGCAGAGCCGTGACAACGCGGTGGTCGATGACATGATCCTAAAGCCGGTTACCAAACGGCAGCCGACGGAAGCTGAATTGCGCGATCTCAAATTTGCATTCCGTGTGGCCAAGCATGTCAAATCGAACACGATCATTTACGCGAAAGACCTTGCCACCGTCGGTATCGGTGCAGGCCAGATGAGCCGGGTCGATTCCGCTCGGATTGCCGCACGTAAGGCGCAGGATGCTGCTGCCGAACTGAAACTCGCCGAGCCTATGACCAAAGGATCGGTGGTCGCGTCAGACGCGTTCTTCCCGTTCGCCGATGGCTTGCTCGTTGCCATCGAGGCCGGAGCCACGGCCGTGATCCAGCCGGGCGGTTCGATCCGCGACGATGAAGTGATCAAGGCGGCGGATGACGCCGGAATCGCAATGGTGTTCACCGGCGTCCGCCACTTCAAGCACTAGTTGCGGCCATAAGGAGCCCCGGCTGCTAGCCAGCGGCCCACGGCCAACCGATAGACCAAGATGATCGATCTTCTCAGTCGGCGCATCGAGCGGCGTGATCGGGCTACAAAGCCAAGGCCTGTTGGACCATGAGCGTATCGACATATTGCGTCATGCGCGCGATCTTGCCGCCCCTCACTAGGTAGAGGTGTGCGAAGGCGGCCTGCATCGACTTGCCCGTCGTCTTGTAGGTCCCAGAGTAAACGCCGAAGGCGGCGACGCGGTCGCCATCTTCGAGATAGGTGTGAACATCGGCGCGGTAACCCACCCACTCGGTGGCGAGGCGCCGAAACACACCCGCCGCAATCGCTTCCGGCCCCACGTAAGTTCCTGCGTAAGGGAAACCATCAGCTTCGGTCCACACGGCATCAGGAGCGAGAGCGGCCAGCAGGTTATGGCCGTTCTCTTCCGATGATGATCCCTCATAGGTAGCCCGGATCAGATCGAGATTGGCGCCCATCTCAGCCCCACTTCATCTCGCCGGTGGCGACCTTGGAGCCGATGTCGAGGGCAACCCCCATGCCGAGACCGGGGAAGCGGGCTTCCATGGCTCTCTTGAGCGTTATTGAGTCCTTGGCCTTGGCCAGCTCTTCCTCGAAGGCAACAAGGTAAGCCTTGGTGTGCGCAACACCCGAGAGGTCAGTGGGAGCGTCCGGCGTCATGTGACCGGGCACAACGATTACCGGCTTGCGGGCGGTAATCTTATCGAGATTGGCGATCCATGCAGCGCGCTGTTCCTTGGTCGGTGAATCGGCGGTCCAGACATACACACCCGCAAAGATCATTACCCCGCCAAACACCGCGTTCAACGACGGCACGAAGAGATAGCGCCGACTGGCCAGCCCTTCTGCATCGACGATCTCAATGGTCTCCCCATCGACGATGAGCTTCTTGTCGTCGAAAGCCTTGGGAATGACGACATCGGCAAGCGTCTGCGGGCCGTTTTCCTTAAGCTGCGGCCCCCAGACTGCGAGTTTCTTTTCCACATTGCCGTTGATGGCGGCCACCGTATCGGATGCTGCAATCACCCGAGCTTCGGGGAAAGCTTCCTTAATTGGCTTGAGGCTGAAGTAGTAATCCGGGTCGGCTTGGCTGACATAGATGGTGGTGAGCTTCTTGCCCGTCGCCTTGATTGCGTCGGCTACAGCCCGACCGTCGGAGTAAGTGAAGCCGCCATCGATCAGAACAGCCTCGGACGCGCCAGTAATGAGCACGGGGGCGCGAAAGAACCCCTTTGGGCCCGCGGGGAAGTGCTTCCACGAAAGCCCACCAGCCGCGTAGCCCGTTCCCTCTGGAGCGAACACAGCGACTGCACCGGCGGCAAGAGTTGTTTTCATGATGGTTCTCCTGGTGAACATGGGCATCTCCTCGTGAGAGTGGGTAGTGTAGAATTCAGGCGTGGCTCGCCTGTCGCTGTTGATCAGTAAAACTCAGGCTGCCTTCAGTCCCTCGACGAGCGTCTCCATGCTGCCGAACAGGCTACTCGCGCTGACAAGACGTCGGCTCTCCCCGTTGCCCACAATGAGGGATGGGACGCCATTGGCGCCAAATCGGCGCATCTCGACGCGTGCTGTATCGAAGCGCGTACGGTTAGCAGCGATCAACGCGTCATCAGGAGCGACCAGGCGATCGGCGATCTCCGGCAACTGCAACACGCGCAGCACATGCGAGAGAACCGAGATGTCCGTGTTGTCGCGGCCCTCGACATAGCGTGCATTCTGAATGGCCTTGAGAGCATCGGACTCCCGGTCCGGGGCAGTGAGTGCGACCGCGGTGATCGCCAGCGTCGCCGGGCCAGAGTCGAAGGGGCGCGTGTGATCCCCGAGGACATTGCGGCGATAGGCTTCGCTGAAGGGCTGACCACTCAGGCGGGAAATGCGCTGGTCATTGGCCCAGGCGAATGCAGCGAAACCGTTGTCCATCGGTCTGGCACCAGACCCGGCAAAATGCCCGGTCGGAGCTAACGCGAAGGAAAAGTCCGGCAGAGCGGCAAGCTTTTCGAGAATTGCAGAAGCGCCGTAGCACCAGCCGCAGAGCGGATCGAAGAGATAGGCGATGTGCGTGGTAGCGGCCATATCGGTCTCCTTGGACGCGATTTATGGCACACGGCAAATGCTCGAATAAGACAGACAAACCAGACAGAATGTATGCTATTAACTGACAATCTATCCCGTTCCTCACGGTCATAGCGATGAACCTGAACCGGCTGGCTTATTTCGCTGCTGTCGTTGACACAGGCTCCTTCACGCGCGCGGCAGAGCGGCTCGGCATCACCAAGGCCGTGGTGAGCCAGCAGGTGACGCAGCTCGAACAGGAGTTGCGGACGAGCCTTCTCGTCCGGACCACGCGGCGCGTCCATCCGACCGAGGCCGGCCGCATGTTTCATGCACGTTGCGTCATGATCTTGCGGGAAGCGGAGGATGCGTTCAACGAACTCACCCAAGCGGCCGCCGAGCCGACCGGCACCCTGCGCATCACCGCGCCCAACGACTACGGTATCGCAGTGGTCGTTCCGGTGGTCACGGCCTTCACAAAGCGCTATCCTGGCTGCCGCGTGGAGCAGACGCTAAGCGACCAGACGATGGATCTCACCTCCGGCAAGATAGACATGGCGATCCGGGTCGGCTGGCTTGCAGATTCCAGCCTGCAGGCGCGCAAGATCGGATCCTTCCGACAATTGCTGGTCGGTGCCCCTGCATTCGCGGATCGAATCGCGGCCACCTACGATCCAAAGGATCTCGCTGCGCTGCCGTTCATTGCCAACATGGCACTGCGCGAACCGCTGCTGTGTCAGTTCTCGCGCAGCGACCTCGAACGACGGGCCGTGCGCATGCAGGCGAGCATGGGCATCGACACGACGCCAGGGGTACTCGCGGCAGTCAGAGCCGGTGGCGGCCTTTCGGTTTTGCCGGATTTCCTGGTGGCCGAAGATCTAGCCTCGGGGCGGCTGAGCCATGCCCTCCCGGAATGGCAGCTGCCGTCCGGCGGCATCTACACGGTTTACCCTGCAGCACAATTCCGGCCGCGCAAGGTGACCGCCTTTGTCGAAATGCTCATCGCTGCTGAGCGAAATAAGGATTCGATCGGAGATATCCCGGGACGCGCACCCTAGTCTTCCCGCACCCGTGCGAGCAGGCCAAGGCCTCCAACGAAGAACAGCACCAGCACCGCCATGCCAGCCTTCTGGCTGGCGGTGACTGCGGTGACGAGGCCGATCAATAGTGGCCCCATGAAGGACGTTACCTTCCCTGTCAACGCGAACAGACCGAAGAACTGCGCGATGCGATCCTGCGGTGCCAACCGGATCAACAGCGTGCGCGATGCCGCCTGCAGCGGACCGCCCGCCATGCCGATCAGGCAACCCAGCGCAAGATAGGCCTTCTCCGCAGGCGCCGCGAACAGACCGCCACCGGGCACCGGCGGCGCGACCTTGATGAAGAAGATGGTTTCGCGATCAATCAGCAGGATCGCGATGATCGAGGTCAGCAGCAGCAGGATGCTGCCAGTGATCACACGCTTCGGTCCGAACGCATCGTCGAGCTTGCCGCCGACGAAGGCGCCGAACGTTCCGGCAATGGCCAGGATGATACCGAACGTGCCGATCTGAATCGTATTCCAACCGAACGTGCCGGCCGCATAGATGCCACCGAAAGCAAACAGCGACACCAGCCCGTCCGTGTAGATCATGTTGGCTATCAGGAATGCCATCATCGAGCGATGCTTCGGCAGATCGCTTAGCGTGTGCCTGAGATCGGTCAGACCTGCACGCACGGCGTGACCGGGCGAAACCTTTGCAGGAAAATCCGGCGTCAGCAGAAACATCGGCAGCACGAAGACGACGAACCACAGGCCCGACAGCGGCGCCGAAATGCGATCGCCCTGGAACGTCGCGGGGTCGAGACCGAGGATCGGGACCAGACCGAACAATGTGCGCCCCGTGGTCGGGTTCGCAGCCATGAAGCCGAGCACGATGATCAGGCTGAGAATGCCGCCGACATAGCCGAGCGCCCAGCCCGAACCGGACAGGCGGCCGATTTTATCCGGCGGCACCAACGTCGGCATCATCGCATTGTTGAACACGGTGGCAAATTCCACGCCGATGGTCGCCAAGCCATAGGCAACCAGCAGCGGCAGGATGATGGCGGGATCGCCGGGCTTGCCGATCCACATGATGCAGGCGCCAATCACGAAGATCGCACCGAAGCTTGCGATCCACGGCTTGCGGCGGCCGCTCGCGTCGGCAATCGCGCCAAGCATCGGCGATGCCAGCGCGATGACCAACCCGGCCGCAGCGGTGGCGAAGCCCCACAGGGATTGCCCGGTGGCGGCGTCGGATGCCACGCGCGTGGCGAAATAGGGCGCGAAAACAAAGGTGGTGATGAGACTGAAGTAAGGCTGGGCCGCCCAGTCGAAAAACATCCAGCTGATCACCGCAGAGCGCGGTGGATAGGTCTTTGGCGCCGCTGTCACAGAGGCTGATGAAGCGGCGGCGACCGCCATGCGTGGTATCCCCCCGCGAATCACAGAGTGTTGTCTCGTACGTTTCACAAGCCATATAGCATTCGAGACGGCGATGCGATCATGTCCGCTGTCAGCCGGAGTGATCGATGGCACCGTTTGCTTTCCTGCGTTGTACGTGCGTCGCAGCACTCGCATTTATACTCGTCGTCCCGGCATCGACAAACGCGCAGCAGGCGCGTGACATCTATACCCCCGCACCGCCAGGCACGCTCAAACCCAGCGCGGCCAAGCATGGCATGGTCGTCGCCCAGGAGAAGATCTCCGCCAAGGTGGGTGCGGATGTCATGGCGCGCGGTGGCAATGCGATCGATGCGGCTGTTGCGAGCGGTTTCGCCATGGCTGTCACCTATCCGCGCGCCGGTAATATCGGCGGCGGCGGTTTCATGGTGATCCACACAGCCTCCGGCGAAGACGTCACCATCGACTATCGCGAGACCGCGCCGGCCGCTGCCACCCGCACCATGTTTCTCGGCAGCGACGGCAAACCGGACACCGCGAAATCCCGCGATTCAGCTTTGGGCATCGGCATCCCCGGCACGGTGGCGGGACTTGCGCTAGCGCTGGAGAAATACGGCTCGGGCAAGTTCACATTGTCGGATCTGTTACAGCCCGCGATTGCGCTGGCGCGCGACGGCTTCATCCTGACTGACGATGGTGCGGATACACTGCCGGATTGGCACAGACGCCTGGCGCGCTGGCCCGCGACGAAGAAGATCTTTTCACGTGACGACGGCACCTCGCTGCGCGAGGGCGACCGGTTGATCCAGACAGACCTCGCAACAACGCTCACGGCGATTGCCGCACAGGGACCGCGCGGCTTCTATGAAGGCCCCGTCGCCGAGAAGCTGGTCAGCGGCATCAATGCGGCAGGCGGCATCTTCACGGCAGACGACCTCAAGACCTATCAGCCCGTGGTTCGCACGCCGGTCCGCGGCAGCTATCGCGGCTACGACATCATCTCGATGCCGCTGCCGTCATCCGGCGGAACGGTGCTGCTGGAGACGCTGAATATTCTCGAAGGCTTCCCGATGGGCGAGATGCGGCAAGCCTCCGCACCGTCGCTGCATCTGCTGGTCGAGGCCATGAAGCGTGCTTATGCGGATCGCGCGCGCTATCTGGGCGATCCCGCTTTTGTCAACGCGCCGATCACGACGCTGACTTCGAAGGACTACGCTACCGGGCAGCGCGCCTCGATCGATCCCAACAAGGCAACGCCGTGGACCGATGCCCTCTCGGCCGTACCGCCGCGCGAAGGACAGAATACGACGCACTATTCGGTGGTCGACAGCGCCGGCAATGCAGTGAGCAACACTTATACGCTGAACTTCAGCTATGGCGTCGGCCTGATCGCCGATGGCACCGGCGTATTGCTCAACAACGAGCTTGACGATTTCACGGCTGCACCCGGCGCATCCAATGCCTATGGACTTGTCGGCTTCGAAGCCAACCTGCCCGGTCCCGGCAAGCGCCCGTTGTCATCGATGTCACCTACCATCGTGCTGAAGGACGGCAAGCCGGTACTCGTCACCGGTTCGCCCGGCGGCAGCCGCATCATCTCGACGGTGCTGCAGGTGATCGTCAATGTGATCGACTACAGGATGAACATTATGTCGGCCGTGGCCGCGCCGCGCCTGCATCACCAGTGGCTGCCCGATGAAGTCCGCATCGAACGCGGCTTTAGCGAAGAGACTCTCAACGCACTGCGTGCCATGGGCCACAAGGTGGTCGAGCCGATGGGCCAGACTTCGGCTAACTCTATTCTGGTGACGCCAGACGGCTTGCTTGGCGCCCCTGATCCGCGTACGCGTGGCGCTGAGGCATCTGGGTACTGACGTCCAATGACATATCCGGTGCCCCCAGGGGCGCGCGGGTGAGCGCCCCCCGAACCAAGATGACAAACGGGGGAAACAACCATGAGCGGCAACCGACCAACCGATCCCGGCGCCATTGAGCGCGCGGAAATCGAAGACACCAGCCTTCTGGCCTTCTATCGCGACATGAATCCGCCGGAGCGCCGCACATTCTGGGCCTGCGCCACAGGCTGGGCACTCGATGGCATGGATTTCATGATCTATCCGCTGGTGATCGGCACCATCATCGTGATGTGGAAGGTCGATCCCGGCACTGCCGGACTCGCCGGCACGGTGACACTGCTCGCATCCGCCATCGGCGGCTGGCTCGGCGGTTATCTTGCCGACCGTATCGGCCGCGTCCGCACGCTGCAGCTGACCATCCTGTGGTTCTCGTTCTTCTCGCTGGTCTGTGCCTTCGTGCAGAATTTCGATCAGCTGCTGGTGGCGCGTGCGCTGCTCGGCATCGGCTTCGGCGGTGAATGGGCTGCAGGCGCAGTGCTGATGGGCGAAGCCATCCGTCCTCAGTATCGCGGCCGTGCTGTCGGCTCGGTGCAATCCGGGTGGGCGATCGGCTGGGGTCTCGCCGTGCTGTCACAAGCGGTCTTGTTCTCATGGCTTCCACCAGAGACGGCGTGGCGCTGGATGTTCGCCATCGGCGCACTGCCGGCTTTGCTGGTGCTGTATCTGCGCCGCTACGTCGAAGAGCCGGTCATCGCCGCGGAGACCCGCGCCAAGCAGAACGCCAGCGGCGATCGGCCCAAGCTCAGCGAAATCTTTGCCGGCCCGATGCTGAAGACCACGATCCTTGCGTCGCTTGCTGCGACCGGTTGCCAGGGTGGCTATTACGCCATCACCTTCTGGGTGCCGCGCTTCCTCACCACCGAGCGCAAGCTGTCGATCGTCTCATCGACCGGCTATCTTTCGGCGCTGATCGTCGGCTCCTTCATCGGTTATCTCGTCGGTGCATGGCTCGCCGACCGCATCGGCCGCCGCAACCTGTTCCTGACCTTCTCGCTCGGCGCCATCGCAGTCATCCTGATCTACACACAGGTGACGCTCACCAACGAAGTGCTGTGGATCCTCGGCTTCCCGCTCGGCTTCTTTGCGTCGGGCTACTTCTCCGGCATGGGCGCGTTCCTCACGGAGCTCTATCCAACACGTCTGCGCGGATCGGGCCAGGGCTTCTGCTACAATTTCGGCCGTGGCATCGGCGCTCTATTCCCGTTTCTGGTCGGCGCTCTGTCCAACACCACCAGCCTCGGCAATGCCATCGCGATCTTCGCAGTGCTGGCTTACGGCCTGTTCTTCCTCGCAGCCTATGCGTTACCCGAAACCCGCGGACGTATTCTCTATGCAGACGCCTGATTCATCCCCCAGCGAACCCCGGGCTTGCCCGGGGCCGCAACCGAGCCAGCGCAGCGCGACACGGTTCACCGTGCCGCGTGGTGCCGTTGATACGCATGCCCATGTGATCGGCTTGCCGCCGGACTATCCGTTCGTCGCCGGGCGGAGCTACACACCGCCGGAGGCCACGGCGGCATCTTATCTATCGATGCTCGATGCGACCGGCATGACTTACGGCGTGCTGACGCAAGTCAGCGTGCACGGCACCGACAACCGCCTGCTGGTGGATGCACTCACCGCCAATCGCCAGCGGTTGCGCGGCATCGCGGTGATCGGGCTCGATTGCCCCGAGAAGGAGAAGGCGGCACTGAAAGAAGCCGGCGTCGTCGGCCTTCGGCTCAACGTGCTTTATGGCGGCGGGATGGGTTTCGCGCAGCTCGACGACTATGCGTCGCTCTGCCGCGAGATGGGCTGGCATCTGCAATTCCTGATCGATGCCAAGGATATTCCGGCTCTCACCTCACGTTTTGCGAAACTGCCGGTGCCATTCCTCGTTGACCATATGGGACACTTCCCGACCTCGCGCGGCATCAACGATCCGGGCTTCGACGCTCTGGTCGGCCTCGTGCGCGACGGCACATGGGTGCGGCTCTCCGGCGCCTATCGCACCAGCATCCAGGGCGGGCCGCCCTATAGCGATACGATTCCGTTCGCGCAGAAATTGGTCGCCGCCAATCCCGACCGTTGCGTCTGGGGCTCCGACTGGCCGCATGTGGCAAACTGGGACGTGATGATGGGCGTAAGCGAGCTGCTCGACCTGCTTGCAGAGTGGGTGCCGGATGAGGCGATGCGCAATCGTATCCTCACGAACAATCCGCAGAAGCTGTTCGGCTTCCCCGCGGTCTAGCGCCCCACCGAATACGGCCCGCCCTTCTCCAGCGCACGCTGATAGGCGGGCCGCGCATGGATCTTCGCGAGCCACGCCATCGCCTTCGGATGGCCTTGCTCCAGCCCGGCGCGCGCGGACGCTGCTTCGAGCGGGAAGCTCATCTGGATATCGGCGGCGGTGAACTCGTGGCCCGCGAACCATTCGCTCTTCGACAGTTCGCCTTCCCAGAACGCCATGTGCTGTTTGAGTTGCGGATCGACCAGCATGTTCAGCGCTTTCGCCGCGATGGCATTGACCACCGGGCGCATCAGCAGCGGCGCGCGCTTCGGCAGCATCAGGAAGATCAGCTTCAACAGGAGCGGCGGCATCGCCGACCCCTCGGCGTAGTGCAGCCAATAGGTGAAGCGCAGGCGCTCCGGTGTGTTGTCAGGCGGAATCAGCCGGCCGTTGCCGTAGGTTTTGACGAGATATTCGACGATCGCGCCGGACTCGGCGATCGTGTTGCCGTTGTCGGTGATGACCGGCGACTTGCCGAGCGGATGAATCGCCCGCAGCTCCGGCGGCGCCAGCATGTTGGGCTGCCGGTTGTATCTGATGATCTCATAGGGAGTGCCGAGCTCTTCGAGCAGCCACAGGACGCGCTGGGAGCGCGAGTTATTCAGGTGATGGACAGTGAGCATGGCGATCCTTTGCGAGCTGGCGCACTTAATTATCGCCCGGGTAATATTGACAGATATATTATCCGGGTATAATTAGCATCGATCTTGATGATGAGACGGGCTTATCCCATGACTGAAATGAGTGTTCCTCCGTTTAGCGCCTTTGCCGGTCCGAAGCTGCTGGCTTCTGGGCCATTGGCCGAGGTGGCGATCGCAATCAAGATCGCGACCGGCGCAATCGCCGATCCGATCGTCATTTTCGACAATGCCACCGGCAAGTCACTCGATATCGATTTGCGCGGCAGCCACCGCGAGGTCGTCGCCCGTCTGCCTCAGCCAACAACTATCGAGCCGGAAACCGACGCGCCCGCTGAGCCCCGTGGCCGTGGCCGGCCGAAGCTCGGCGTCGTCGCCCGCGAAATAACGCTGTTGCCGCGACACTGGGATTGGCTCGGCGCACAGCCGGGCGGTGCCTCAGTCGCGCTGCGCAAGCTGGTAGAAAATGCCCGCCGCGCGAGTGGCGACAGGGATCGTCAACGCGCCGCGCGCGATGCGGCCTATCACTTCATGTCGACCATGGCCGGGGATCGGCCGGGCTTTGAGGAAGCGTCGCGCGCGCTGTTTGCCGGCGATCAACGGCGCTTCACCGAACTCATCGCGAACTGGCCAGTCGATATCCGCGATCACATCGTAATACTCGCATTTCGTGATCAGGCCGCCGCCACACCGGCCTGATCACCCGGCCTCATCGACCACCACAACACCGTGCGCATCAACGCGCGCTAACGGACCGTTATGTCTTCGTGCCAACCGAGAACCCGCTATGTCTGAGCCTTTGCCGATGACACCGCGTCCTTTGTGGAGGACGTTTCTCACCTTCCTTGCGCCGATGATGCTGAGCAATATTCTGCAATCGCTGTTCGGCACCATCAACAGCATCTATGTCGGCCAGATGATCGGCGTCGATGCGCTCGCGGCGGCATCGGTGTTCTTTCCGATAATGTTTTTCTTCATCTCCTTCGTCGTGGGATTGGGAGCGGGCGCGTCGGTGCTAATTGGCCAGGCCTGGGGCGCAGGCGAGCGCCACAAGGTAAAGGCGGTGGCCGGCACGACTCTCGCTGTCGCCCTTCTGCTAGCGGTCATCATCGCGGTGTTCGGCGCCCTGTTGAGCCGACCAATGATGGTTGCGCTTGCGACACCGGCAGATGTTCTCGACCAGGCCAGCGCCTATGCCCGGATCATGATGCTGGCGATGCCGGCGACCTTCATCTTCATTCTGATGACATCGATGATGCGCGGCGTCGGCGACACCGTGACGCCGCTATGGGCGCTGGCACTATCCACATTCATAGGCCTCACCGTCACACCGGCGCTGATCCAGGGCTGGTTTGGCCTGCCGCGACTTGGCGTGGCCAGCGCCGCCTGCGCCGCGGCCGCGTCGAGCGCGTTCACGCTGCTCTGGCTCGCCATGTACCTGCGCCGCAAGAAACACGCGCTCGCGCCCGACGCGGAGCTCCTGCGCAGAATACGGCTTGACCCCGCGCTGCTGCGCAAGGTGTTGCGGATCGGTATCCCTTCCGCGATCGGCATGGCCGTAATGTCGGTGGCCGAACTTGTGCTGCTCGGCCTCGTCAACGGCTTCGGTTCCAACGCGACCGCCGCTTATGGCGCGGTCAACCAGATTTTGAGCTATGTGCAGTTTCCGGCCATTTCGATCTCGATTACGGTCTCGATCTTCGGCGCGCAGGCCATCGGCCGCAGCCAGGCCGACCGGCTCGGCGCCATCGTCCGCACCGGATTGCTGATGAACCTCGTCCTGACCGGCGGACTGGTGGCGATCGCCTACCTGTTCTCCCGCACTCTCATGAGCTTTTTCATTGTCGATCCCGTGGTCCTCGAACTCGCACAGCGATCGCTTCACATTGTACTGTGGAGTTCGGTCCTGTTCGGCATGGCCACAACCTTCTCCGGAATGATGCGTGCCAGCGGAACGGTATTCGCACCATTGGCGCTTCTGGTTTTCGCCATCGTTGCCATCGAGGTGCCCTCGGCCGTCATCCTCAGCCGCACTATCGGTCTCGATGGCGTCTGGGCCGCTTACCCCATCACCTTCTGCGCCATGTTTCTTCTGCAGATGAGCTATTACATGCTGGTGTGGCGCAAACGGACCGTACAGCGTCTGATCTGACATTGTACGCCGTCAAGCCATAGCATTACGGTCATCATAAAAGATGTGGACGCATCGCACGTGCTGCGCCACACTGCACCCAATAAAAATTCGGGAGACCGCCTTGACTAAGACGTCGCCACAATTCCTGTTCGATTTCGGCAGCCCCAACGCCTATCTCAGCCATCTGGCGATCCCGGCGATCGAAGCGCGCACCGGCGTGACATTCGAATACGTCCCGGTCCTGCTGGGCGGCATCTTCAAGGCGACCAATAATCGCTCGCCGGCGGAGACCTATGCCGGCGTCAAGAACAAACGTGAATTTCATCAAATCGAGACCGAGCGGTTCGTGAAGCGCTTCAGCGTCAAGCCATACACGATGAATCCGTTCTTCCCGGTCAACACGCTGAACCTGATGCGCGTCGCCATCGCGGCACAGCTTGACGGCGTGTTCGAGAAATATGTCGAGGCGGCATTCCATCATATGTGGGGTGAGCCAAAGAAGATGGATGACCCCGACGTGGCCATCAAAGCGCTGACCGAGTCGGGTCTCGATGGCGCAAGACTGTTCGCACGCGGACAGGAGCCCGAGGTGAAGGCAGTACTGGTGGCGAACACACAGACCGCCGTGGAGCGCGGCGCCTTCGGCTCGCCGACCTTCTTCGTGGGTAACGAGATGTTCTTCGGCAAGGAACAGCTGCGCGAGGTCGAGGAATTGATTACCGGCGCCGGCAAATAGCGGAGAGCACATCATGCAGAAGCGCAACGCGACTGTCGCGGTCATCGGCGCCGGTGATTTTATCGGCTCGGAGATCGCCAAGAAATTCGCCGCCGAAGGTTTCACGGTGTTCGCTGGGCGCCGTAACGGCGACAAGCTGGCGCCTTTGGTGGCAGAGATCGAGGCTATGGGCGGCACGATCGTGGCGCGCTCGCTCGATGCCCGCAAGGAAGACGAGATCGCCGCCTTCCTCAATGACGCCGATGCGCATGCGCCATTGGAGGTCTGCATCTTCAATGTCGGCGCCAACGTCAATTTCCCAATTCTGGAGACGACCGAGCGGATGTTTCGCAAGGTCTGGGAGATGGCCTGCTATTCCGGCTTCCTGGCCGGGCGCGAAGCTGCACGGCTGATGATGCCGCGTGGCCAGGGCAACATCTTCTTCACAGGCGCCACCGCGAGCTTGCGTGGCGGCAGTGGTTTTGCCGCTTTTGCATCGGCCAAATTCGGGTTGCGTGCAGTAGCTCAGGCGATGGCCCGCGAGCTCGGCCCGAAAAACATCCATGTTGCCCATCTGATTATCGACAGCGGCGTCGACACCGCCTGGGTGCGCGAACGCCGCGAGCAGATGTGGGGCAAGGAGGCGCTCAACAATCCCGATTTGTTGATGCCGCCTGCATCGGTCGCCCAGTCATACTGGCAGCTCTATCAGCAGCCGCGTAGCGCCTGGACGTTCGAGCTGGAGATCCGCCCGTTCGGAGAGAAGTGGTAGTCCGCTCACGCCACAGCCGTCATTGCGAGGAACCCTTGCGACGAAGCAATCCAGCCCTGCATCGACAAGGAACTGGATGCTTCGCTTCACTCGCAATGACGGGCTACTGTTTGACAGCTTCACGTTCCAATCCAACATGGACTCATCCCAATGCGTATTCTCGTGGTCGGCGCCGGTGCCATCGGCGGCTATTTCGGCGGCAGGCTGTTACAGGCCGGCAATGACATCACTTTCCTGGTTCGCCCGAAGCGCGCCGGTGAGCTGGCAAGCGCCGGCCTTGTCATCAAGAGCCCGCACGGCGACATGACCCTGAAGAATCCGCCGACGGTGCAGGCAGATGCGATCAAGGAGAAATTCGATGTCGTGCTGCTGAGCTGCAAGGCCTTCGACCTCGACGACGCCATCGCGTCCTTTGCACCCGCGGTTGGGCCGAACACGGCGATCATTCCGCTGCTCAACGGCATGAAGCATCTCGACGTACTGGAGAAGAAGTTCGGCGCCGAGAACGTCATGGGCGGCCAATGCCAGATCGCAGCGACGCTCAACGAGGCGCGCGAGGTCGTCCAGATGGCGCCAATGCAGGTGCTCAGCTTCGGCGAACGCAAGGGCGGCAGTTCAGATCGCGTGAAGGCGATCGCTGCGATCATGGCGACCGGCAACTTTGGAGGCGCGGCCTCCGAGAATATCATGCAGGATATGTGGGAGAAGTGGGTGTTCCTGGCGACGATTGCCGGCTCGACCAGCGCGATGCGCGGCGCTGTCGGTGACATCGTCGCGGCACCTGGCGGCCGGGACTTCATCCTCGGCGTGCGGGATGAGATGAGTGGCGTCGCCAAGGCCAACGGCTTCGCACCGCGGGCAGCCTTCCTCGAACGCACCGAGGGCATGCTGACAGCAGAAGGTTCGAAGATGACCGCCTCGATGTATCGCGACATCCTCAACAAGGCGCAGATCGAGGCCGACCAGATCGTCGGCGATGTCATCGCCCGCGCCGATGCCGCCAAGGTTGCCGTGCCGCGACTGCGGATGATCTATACGCATCTCAAGGCCTATGAGTATCAGCGGGTAGCGTAAGCATCGCAACGTAGCCCGGATCAGGCCAATCGCAATCCGGGCTACGGATTTGCCCTCATAGATGCGCCAGATAATGCGCCAGCGCAGTGATCTCTTCTTCACTTAGCGAATAGGCAACCTCAGCCATCGCTGCCATGCCGCCACCGGCGCGGACGCCGGACTTGTAATCGCGCAGCGCCTTGACGAGATAGTCCTCGCGCTGTCCGGCGATACGCGACACCGCCTTCGTGCCACCATAACTTTCCGTGTGACACGACGCACAGCGCCGGCCGACCGCCGCTTGCGCGCCCTTGGCCGACAGATCCGGATTGTCATCGGGCTTTTTGCCCTCCGGCGGCTTCAGCGAGGCGAAATAGGCGCCGAGATTACGGATGTCGTTGTTGTCGATCTGCTCCAAGACCGGCTGCATCTGTTCGTTCTTGCGGGTGCCCGAGCGGAAGAACACCAGCTGCCACTGGATAAACAGATCCGGCTGTGCGGCGAGCGAAGGGACGTTCTCCATTTGCGAGATGCCGTTTTCGCCGTGACAGCCGCTGCAGAGCTCGGCTTTCTCCTTGCCCGCGGCGATATCGGCGGCATCAGCCGGACTGGACTCAGAACCAAGAACTAGAAAGACAAGAACAGCCGCGATTGCAGAACGATGCATGAGCCACATTCCCATTCCAGAATACATGAGGCTGGAGCTGCGGATGACGCAACTCCAGCCTCACGCAATTCGCGACTTACTTCGCGTAGCTGATGCGATAGATTGCGCCTGCCCAATCGTCGGCAATCAGCAGCGATCCATCCTTGGCCAGAACGATATCGGCAGGGCGGCCGAGATAACCCTGGTCACCCTCGATCCAGCCGGAGGCAAAGATCTCCTGCTTGGCGTTCTTGCCATCCGGCCCGGCGATCACACGCTTGATACGTGCGCCCTGATACTTGTGCCGGTTCCACGAGCCATGCTCCGCAATGAAGATGTTGTTCTTGTATTCGGCAGGAAACATGCTGCCGGTATAGAACTTCATCCCCAACGGAGCGACATGGGCGCCGAGATTCAACACCGGCGGCGTGAATTCCGAACACTTGTGACCCATGGCGAATTTCGGATCCGGCATGTTGCCTTGATGGCAATGCGGATAGCCGAAATGCTCGCCAAGCTTCGAGATCATGTTGAGTTTGTCGCTCGGCATATCGTCGCTGATCCAGTCGCGCGCATTTTCGGTGAACCAGTATTTGCCGGTGCGGGGATCGACGTCGCCGCCCACCGAGTTGCGCACGCCCAGCGCAACGATTTCGGCATTGCCGGTCTTGGGATCGACACGGCGGATCTGCGAGAGGCTGGTCGGCGGAATGCCGATGTTGAAGGGAGGTCCGAACGGAACGTAGAACCAGCCGTCCTTGTCCGGCGCGAGATACTTCCAGCCATGTGCCGCGAATGACGGCATGTCGTCGTAGACCACCTTGCCGTCACCGAGCTTGTCGATATTTGCCTCGGCATTCTCGTATTTGATCAGCTTGTTGATATCGATCACATAGAGCGCACCGTCCTGGAAGGCGATGCCCGTCGGCATCTTCATGCCCTTGATGACGGTCTTGACCTCTTTCTTGCCGCCCTTGTCGGTGATCGCATAGACGTTGCCGAGGCCGAACGAGCCGACAAAGAGCGTGCCTTTATCGCCCCAGGCCATCTGCCGCGCCGCCAGCACGCCGGACGCATAGACCTCGATCTTGAATCCCGGCGGCAGCTTGATCTTCTTCATCATGGCTGCGAGTTCGGCATCGGACGCACCGGTCGGCGGGCCCGACGGCGGCGCCAGCCCCTTCTGTGCCTCGGTCTCGTCACCGAGGAACCAGTCGTCCGGCGGATTGGTCCAGAATTCCTTGGTATCGGATTTGTAGCTCTTGAGCTTTTGCTGTGCGCTCGCTTGATTGAGCGAGGCCATGCCGATCGCCGTAGCGAGGATGGCGGCGCACGCAACAACGGATCGACCAGTCATCGATTTCATCGCGTCACTCCCTGTGCAGCTTGTTGCGGCTGCTATGTCTTATTGAACGTTCGAGACGAACTTTATTGGTCTGTGATTTTCTCAGACAGTGAGATGCTAGCACAAATGTCGCAGGTGAAAAGCGCAACTAACGCTCGCGCAAATGAAAGACGTCGCCATCACGACGACATCTTGAAAAAATTTTGAAAGTTAGTTCCAGTAGCCTGATGCAATTGGCGCATCGCACCGCATCATCGCGCGATCACTGCTACGTTTTTTAAAGGCTACCCTTGGTGAGATAGCGCCAGGCCACGGCCAGCAAGATCAACCCGATGAAGATCAACGCGACCGGCAGCTTCTTCTTTTCGCGCGGGGGCGGTGGCGTGTTGGGCTTGATCCGGCGAAAAGGCGTGACGTTGTTATTGTTGTCGTCGGGCATTGGTCTTGATCTCGAAGCCGTCTTGATGATGGGCGCGATGCCGGTGCCGCCCATGCGGGAATAATAGCTGCGGTAGACAGTCTGGATGGTGGCTTCGGCCGCGGCTGGCTCGGATTGTTTGCCACGCGCCAGCAGCGCGAGATAGCCCGCATAGAATGTCTGGGCTTCCTGCGGCAGCGCGTCGAGGCTTTTCAGCTTCGCCATCATCACCCAGGTCGCAAAATCCGCCCGCGCCTCGTCATTGGCACGCTTGGCAATTTCCAGGTTGGAATCAGTGGTCGACGGCATCGTCAGTCTCGTACCCGCTTCGCCCGTGGATTGTCTGCCCAACGCCCGATGATTTCAAGCGATGCGGGGCGGATCTACGTGCCTGCAGATCACAAACGACAAGGCCGCCGGACGGCGGCCTGTGATCGATAAAACTGATGCCAAAAAACCAGGAAAAATTCTGGAGCGGGCGAAGGGATTCGAACCCTCGACCCCGACCTTGGCAAGGTCGTGCTCTACCACTGAGCTACACCCGCATCCGAGAAGACAGGCGGCGATTGCTCGCCGCCGACGCGCAGACCTATGCCAAATGCCGGTGGCGAATGCAACAGTTAGACTGCAACTCGGATCGCGGCGAGTTAATCGCGATTTACGGCCCTTTGAGCCCGATTCGGCCCGGAAAACGGTTCAAAACAGTCAAATGTCGCTTCTCGGGTCGAAACGACCCCTGCCGGACCTATTTCACCGGATTGCAAATTACTGTCACGGACGCCATTTAATCGCTCAGGCCATGCTAGAAGCAGCCAAATTTTTCAGACATCGAGCGAGGTTCACGTGACCATCATGGATCAGGGCGGCGCACAGGCGCCGCAGGCAGGTTCGACGCCGCAGGCAGCAACCGCTCTCATCAAGGACACGACCACCCGCACCTTCGTGCAGGATGTCATCGAGGAATCCAAGCGCCAGCCGGTCCTGATCGACTTCTGGGCGCCTTGGTGTGGTCCGTGCCGCCAGCTGACTCCTGTCATCGAAAAAGCCGTGACCGCCGCCAAGGGCAAGGTGAAGCTGGTCAAGATGAACATCGACGAGAATCCGGAGATTCCCGGCCAGATGGGCATCCAGTCGATCCCCGCCGTGATCGCCTTCGTCAACGGCCAGCCGGCCGATGGCTTCATGGGTGCGGTTCCGGAGAGCCAGGTCAATGCGTTCATAGACAAGATGACAGCCGGCATGCCCGGCGCCGAGCCCACGGCAGCAGAACTGCTTCAGGAAGCCGAAGCGATTCTGGCTGAAGGCGATCCGGCCACCGCCGCTTCGATCTATGGCGAGGTGATTGCCGCCGATGCCGGCAATATCGCCGCCATTGCTGGCCTTGCCCGCTGTTACGTCGAGACCGGCGCCATCGAGCAGGCCAAGCAGACCCTTGAGCTCGTCCCGGTCGCGAAGCGTGAGGACGCTGCGGTCAAGGCCGTGCAGGCCAAGATCGATCTGGTCGAACAGGCCAGTGCGCTCGGTCCGGTCACCGAACTGGAACAGAAGGTTGCCGCTAATCCGCTCGACCATCAGGCCCGCTTCGACCTTGCGATCGCGCTCAATGGCGCCAATCAACGCAGTGAGGCCACGGGTCACCTGCTTGAAATCGTCAAGCGTGATCGCAAATGGGATGACGACGGCGCCCGCAAGCAATTGATCCAGTTCTTCGACGCCTGGGGACCGACGGATGAGGCCACCGTTGACGGTCGCAGGCGGTTATCGACTATCCTGTTCTCGTAATTCTCCTCGCGTGACGAATCGGAACCGGACATGCCCATCAATGCCGACTATCGCGGGCCTGCCGAACTTCCCGAGGTGATCCCGGTCTTTCCGTTGCCGGGCGCACTGCTCCTGCCGCGTGGCCAGATGCCGCTGAACATTTTCGAACAGCGTTATCTGGCGATGATCGACGATTCGCTTCGCGACGGGCACCGGCTGATTGGCATGATCCAGCCCGATGCGGCGCATTCGCCGGATGAGGCCAAGCCGGCACTGTTCAAAGTCGGCTGTGTCGGGCGCATCACCCAGCTCGCCGAATCCGGTGACGGCCGCTACATCCTCGAACTGACCGGCGTTTCCCGTTTCGAAGTGGTGCGGGAACTCTCGGTGCTGACGGCGTACCGGCAGTGCAAGGTCGACTACTTCCCCTTCATCGACGATTTCACCGCACGCAAGGGCGAAGATGATGTCGACCGGGCCGCGCTGCTCGCGGTGCTCACCGACTTCCTCAAGGCCAACAACCTGAAAGTGGATTGGGAAGGTATCGACAAGGCGCCCAACGAGGCCCTGGTGAACGCGCTGGCGATGATGTCGCCCTATGGTCCGCCCGAGAAACAGGCGATGCTCGAAGCGCCCGATCTCAAGACCCGCGCTGAGATCCTGATCGCTGTCACTGAAATGGATCTGGCCAAGAAGCGCACCAGCGGCGACCCACCGCTGCAGTAATTCTGATAAATAACCATGATCAACGACCGCATCACCGGAGCGCACCCATGACCACACCGCCAATCGAGCGCGCCGAAAGCACCGTCGACGCCAAGCTGCTCGAGATTCTGGTGTGCCCGCTGACCAAGGGCCAACTCGAATTCGATGCCGCCCGCCAGGAGCTGATCTCGCGCCAGGCCAAGCTTGCTTATCCGATCCGCGATGGCATTCCGATCATGCTCCCGGAAGAAGCGCGGAAGATCGACTGAATTTCTGATGTGGCGGCTCATGCCGGCGCAAATCTCAAGGCGACGATTCCCGCGACGATGAGGGCGACCCCGCCGCCGCGCAGCAGAGTCATCGACTCGCCAAACAGCACGCTTCCGAACAAGACCGTCCCAGCTGCACCGATCCCGACCCATACCGCGTAGGCGGACCCCACCGGCAAAACCTCCAGAACCCGGCCGAGCAGATAGACGAACGCGGCGAGGAAAATCAGCGACAGGATGGTCCAGCCCGGTCGGGTGTAACCCGTGGCATATTTCATCGAAATCGCCCACCCCACATCCAGAAGCCCGGCCACGATCAGCAGCAGCCATGCGACGCCCTGGCTCATGGCTGCCTCATGCTGCGATCTTGAGAAGATGTGCGTCGCGCTCGGCGAGAAATGCGCGCAGCCGGTCGGCGTAGTCGGCCGTGACGGCGTTCGCTACACTCGGACGCCTGCGTAACGCTGCGCGCCATGCCCGAACCTTGGGTGTTTGGGCGAAGACTTCCGTGTCAGTGATGCTATCGAACACATCGAAGTAGCGGAAGATCGGCGCGTAAACCGCATCGACCATACTGAAGTGCTGCCCGGCGAAAAACGGCGCTGCGGTTAGCACGTTCTCGATGCGACCGAATTTGCCGGCCAACATCTTCCGCTTCGCTTCATAGCTGTTCGCGTCGGTGGCCGTCTCAAATCCCCACAGATCCGCGAGGATCGACGAGCCGAACTCGATCCAGCCACGGTGCCCGGCTCGTTCGAGCGGATCGGATGGGTGAAGCCGCACGCCCATCTGCGTCTCTTCGAGATATTCGCAGATCACCGCGCTCTCGAAGAGTGCGGCGGTGTCATTGCCGTCGCGTCGGACAAGCAGAAGCGGAACCTTGCCCAGCGGGGAGATCGCGTGAAACCAGTCCGGCTTGTGCGCGAGATCGATATAGCACCGCTCGAAACGGACACCCTTTTCGGCAAGCACGATGGCCGCTCGCTGCACGTAAGGGCAGAGATGATGGCTGACGAGCGTCAGTGCTGGCGCGTCTGGTTGATCCACGGTCATGCACTCACCTTTATTCTCTCGGCGCGCATGGTCTGCTGCACGGCGGGTCGCGCTTCGACGCGAGCCATGAAGTCGCGCAGACACGGAAAGTTGGACAGATCCACCTTTGCGAAGTTGGACCACCCGACGATCGTGAACAGATAGGCGTCGGCCACCGTGAAGCCTTCCCCGAGCAGGAACGGCCTGCCCGCCTCCAGATGGCGTTCGACCGATGCCAGCCGCTCTGCGATCTTTACGCGCGCGACATCCGCCGCCTGTGCGCCATATTCGGGGTGAAACAGCCACGGGCTGAACATCTTGTGAAGTTCGGTGGCAATGAAGTTGAGCCAGGATTGCAGGTCAACGCGTTGCGGTGTGCCGGCAGGCGGCGCCAACCCGCTTTCGGGTTTGAGGTCCGCAAGGTATTGAACGATCGCGGTGCCCTCGGTCAGCACTGTGCCGTCATCGAGCGCCAGCGCCGGCACATAGCCATTCGGGTTCACCGCCGAATAGTCGCTGCCCGCCTCGGTGACGTGGGGCGACTTCCGGATATCCACCCGCACGAGTTCAAGCGGGATACCCGCCTCGTTCGCAACAATGTGCGGCGAGAGCGAGCAGGTACCGGTGGCGTAATAGAGTTTCATGATTGGATCTTTCATTGCATCCGTCGTGGGGTCGCTATCGCACCAGCAAGGTAGCGCCCGCACAGACGCAAGTCCCATGGGCATTTCGCCAGCGGCGCTTGCGTGACTGCAAGCAAACGCACTGCTATCTTCGTCAACATGGATGATTGGAACGAACTTCGGCTGGCGCTCGCCATCCAACGCACGGGCAGTTTGACAGCGGCGGCGATAACACTCGGCGTCGATCACTCCACGGCCTTCCGCCGCCTGAAAGCGTTGGAGGACAAGGTTGGCGTGCGACTATTCGAACGGCTTCCAGGCGGCGTCTATCAAGCGACGGAGGCCGGTGCGCGGATGGCTGCCGGCGCAGAGCGCATGGAGGACGAGGCACTGGCGCTTGATCGCGACATATCCGGTCGCGATCATCGTTTGTCCGGCCGCCTGACGGTCACGTCGTCCGAAACGCTGGCCTATAGCCGGCTGACGCCGCTTCTCGCCGCGTTCCAGCAGACTCACCCCGGCATTGTCGTGGAGTTGATGATCGACAACCGCGTACTGAGCCTGTCGCGCCGCGAAGCCGACATCGCATTGCGCCCTATCCGTCCGAAGGAAGGCGATCTTTGGGGACGCAGACTGTCGGCCATCGCGTGGGGGCTCTATGCCGCCCCTGCCTATCTCGAGGCAATTGGCGGCCCGTTATCGAATCCATCCGAGATCGATCGCCATTCCTTGATCGGCTGGGAGGAAACAACATCAGGCATCGGGGCCGCCGACTGGCTGTCGCGCGCCGCGCCATCGAAGGCCTTCGTCTATCGGACAAACAGTCTGGTCAACCAGCTCGTCGCAGCGAAGGCCGGCATCGGGCTCGCGCTAATGCCGTGCTATCTCGCAGATCACGACGCCGGGGTGGCAAGAGCACTATCTGAGCCCCTCAAGGAACTTGAGGGTGAACTCTGGATCGTGACTCATGCGGATTTGAAGAATACGGCGCGCGTCAGGGCCTTCTTCGATCTCGTCGGCGAAAGATTGATCCGCGAGCGCCCACTGTTCGAAGGCGAGAAGAAGCAGACACCTTCACCACGTTGAGCGGCATAACCGCATGACGTGCTGCCTACAGTGCCTCGCCCTTCAACAGCCGCGGCACTTCCCCCGACAATCCCGCAGCCTGCTTGATGAACGCGCCCTTCAGCGGCGGCAACCGATCGACGATGCCGAGACCGATGTCGCGGATGCTGCGCACGAAGGGCAGATCGTTCGAGAACAGGACGTTCAGCACATTGGTGGCGACACCCATTGTCATGGTGTCGAAGCGGCGCCAGCGCTGGTAGCGCTCCAAGACATCGCTCTGGCCGAAATCCATCCCAAGACGTGCAGCATCAACGATGGTTTCTGCCAATGCCGCGACATCCTTCAGACCCATATTGAGTCCCTGCCCCGCGATCGGATGGATCACATGCGCAGCGTCGCCGATCAGCGCCAGCCGTTCGCCGATGAAGGAGCGCGCGACGAAATAGCCGAGCGGAAAGGCCCGCGGCTTGTCGAGCGCTTTGACCTCGCCGAGGTGCAGGCCGAACCGCTGCTCGAGCTCGGCATGGAATTCATCATCCGGCAAAGCGACGATGCGCGCGGCTTCCGCGCGCTTCTCGGTCCACACCAGCGACGAACGCTTGCCAGTCAAAGGCAGAATTGCAAACGGCCCGGCGGGCAGGAAGTGTTCTTCGGCACATCCGTCATGATCGCGCTCATGGCCGACCGTGACGACGATACCGGACTGGTCATAATCCCAGCCATGGGTCGCGATGCCCGCACGCTCGCGTAGCTTCGAGCGCGCGCCATCGGCAGCGACAAGAAGTGCTGCTTCAATCACGCTGCCATCACCGAGCGTGACGCTGACACCGTCGGCCCGTGAATCGAATGTCGTCACCGCGGTCGCACGCAGGTCGACGCCCGCCGCTTCGGCGCGGATCACGAGTTCGTCGATCAACCGGCGATTTTCGACCATATGTGCGAACGGCTCGCCCGGCTCCACATGGCCGCCGAAGGTCAGGAAGGTCGGACGGGTGGCGTCTTCCAGCTTGGAATCGGTGACGACCATGTCGAGAATCGGCTGGCTTTCGGCAGCCACAGCATCCCAGACACCGAGAGCATCGAACAGCCGCCGACAGGCAGCAACGATGGCCGTGGCGCGCGGATCGCGGCTCGGCCGGTTCGCCAGCGCGGGATCGGCTACAATAATCGGCAGATCGGGGCCAAGCCCCTGGCGCAACGCCAAAGCCAGCGCCAGTCCGGCGAAGGCTCCGCCGCCGATGACAATGCCTCGTTGTGCCGCCATGATATCCGTTCTCGCTGTTGCCACGCGCTTATAGCTGGGCGAAACAGGATCGCGAAACAAGGGCGGCAATGGGACCGGGGCCTGCACGGCCAAGGTCTTGGTAAACCTCCCTTAATATTGCCGCTGAGCGAAAGATGCCGACATGTCCAAGAGCCTGATCGATCTGATCGATATCCTCGATCTCGAGACCATCGAGGTGAACATGTTCCGCGGGCGCAGCCCGAAAACGCGCTGGCAGCGGGTGTTCGGCGGCCAGGTTATCGGCCAGGCCATGGTGGCTTCGTGCCGCACCGTCGAAGGCCGCATGCCGCATTCGCTGCATTGTTATTTCATTCTGCCCGGCGACCCGCAGATTCCGATCGTCTACGAGGTCGAGCGCCTGCGCGACGGCAAGAGCTATTCGACCCGGCGTGTCACCGCGATCCAGCACGGCCATGCGATCTTCTCGATGATGGTGTCGTTCCACGCCGAGGAGGAGGACTCGTTCAACCACCAGGATCCGATGCCAGACGTGCCGCCGCCGGACAAGCTCACTGCGGAAGAGCTCTCGAAACATCCGATCATCGAGAAGATGCCCGATTTCATCCGCCGCTATTACGAGTCCGATCGGCCGATCGAGCTGCGTCCGGTGGAATTCCAGCGTTATGCTGGCGAGAAGATTCCGGAGGGGCGGATTAATTTCTGGATTCGTACCGCCGCGAAGCTGCCCGACGATCCGGCGCTCCATATGTGCGCGCTGGCCTATGCGTCGGACTTTTCGCTGCTCGATTCCATCATGGCCCGCTATGGCCGCACCTTGTTCGACGGTCAGGCGATGGCGGCCAGTCTCGATCACGCCATGTGGTTTCACCGCCCGTTCCGCGCCGACGAATGGCTGCTCTACAGCCAGGATTCGCCGAGCGCCCAGAACGGTCGCGGCCTCGCGCGTGGACTGATCTTCAAGCCCGACGGCACGCTGGTGGCGACCGTGGCGCAGGAAGGCTCAGTGCGCGAGCGCCGCGAGAAGCCGGCGACGTAAGTCGCTCCGCTTCCAGTCATGAATCCCGCTTCGCCGTCTTGGCGTGCAAACGGCCCGCCCCGAAGGCAGGGTCGCCGCCCAATTTCCACGCGCCATGCCAACGGGGATGGCATAAAGCTGTCTGATTGCGTAAGCAGGGTCGTACACCGCCCCCGAAGAGGAATCCTGCATGAAGCTCGTGGTCGCGATCATCAAACCCTTCAAGCTCGATGAAGTGCGTCAGGCTCTGACGGCCATCGGCGTCCACGGCATGACGGTGACCGAAGTGAAGGGCTATGGCCGGCAGAAGGGCCATACCGAGATGTATCGCGGCGCCGAGTATATTGTGAACTTCCTGCCCAAACTACGCCTCGAAATCGCTGTGGCGTCCGACCTCGCGGCCAAGGCGGTCGAGGTCATCTCCACCGGAGCCCGGACCGGCCAGATCGGCGACGGCAAGATCTTCGTGACCCCGATCGACCACGCCCTGCGTATCCGCACCGGCGAGACCGACAGCGACGCGCTTTAGGCAATAAGCCAGCGCCCACTGGGCTTTCAGCCAGAACTGCTCTCGCAGTCCGCTCGAATACGCCCGAAGGACTCTGCGGTCTTGCCCGGTTGAACCATGTCAATTCCACGCGCGCCAGTTGGAAGGCCTGCAGATTAGACAATTTCGAGTTTTTTGCCTCGGATTGACGTATTTGGGCACCTCTGGGCTGCCCGCCGCCTAAGCAGGAATATGTCGAGAGCCTGTCATGCTTCCCTTTTGGGCAGGATTGGCTAGAGTTTGGGCGCGACCGAATAGCGCACTCTGTCTCATCACGTGAGAAACGCGAAAAGCTGGGGATTCATAAACCGTTAGAGAATTCCGCCGATCTGGCACGGCATTTGATTCTATCTGGCCTGGCTGTGCCCGCGTAGTGAACTTCTCCGCGTGGTGAACCTCAGTCGAGATCGCCCGGTCGGTTTTCGGTCGGGCCCAAGCGGGGATAGGACCCATGAAAATTGTTATGGCGATCATCAAGCCATTCAAGCTTGAGGAAGTCCGTGATGCCCTGACCGCCATTGGCGTTCATGGTTTGACGGTGACGGAAGTCAAAGGATATGGCCGACAGAAGGGCCATACGGAAATTTATCGCGGCGCTGAATATGCGGTGAGCTTCCTGCCCAAGATCAAGATCGAGGTGGCTGTCGCTTCCGATCAGGTCGACAAGACCATCGAAGCCATCACCACCGCCGCCAAGACCGGCCAGATCGGCGACGGCAAGATCTTCGTCATCAACCTCGACCACGCGGTTCGCATCCGCACCGGCGAGGCCGATGCTGCAGCCCTCTAAGTCGAATTCCTCGGATTTCGCGCTCACCCATTCTTCAATCAGGAGTCAAACACAATGACGTTTAAGCGTCCCTCTGGCGCGGGATTGGCGGCACTCGCCGTTGGCCTGTTCGCCGCAACTGCGGCTTACGCCGATCCGACGGTCAACAAGGGCGATAACGCCTGGATGATGACCTCGACGGTGCTGGTTCTGTTGATGACCGTCCCGGGCCTCGCCCTGTTCTATGGCGGCCTCGTTCGCTCCAAGAACATGCTCTCTGTGTTGATGCAGGTCCTCTACACCGCTTGCATCGTGATGGTGATCTGGGCTCTCTACGGCTACAGCATCACGTTCACTGGCGGTTCGGCCTATATCGGTGGTTTCTCGAAGGCGTTCCTCGCCGGCGTGACGCCTGACTCGATGGCTGCTTCGTTCACCGCGGACGCCAACATCTCGGAACTCGTCTACTTCTGCTTCCAGATGACCTTTGCCGCCATTACCCCCGGCCTGATCGTCGGCGCCTTCGCAGAACGCACCAAGTTCGCCGCGATTGCACTGTTCATCCCGCTCTGGGTGACGTTGATCTACTTCCCGATCGCGCACATGGTCTGGTACTGGGCTGGTCCGGACGCCATCGTTGCAGCCGCCAAGGCTGTTGCGGCTGCGGCTCCCGATGCGAAGGCTGCGGCTCAGGCCAAGCTTGATGAAGTCATGGCCGATGCTGGCCAGGTGTTCCTGTGGGGCGCTCTCGACTTCGCTGGCGGCACCGTCGTTCACATCAACGCCGGCATTGCTGGCCTCGTGGGCTGCCTGATCATCGGCAAGCGCACCGGCTACGGCAAGGAGCTGATGGCTCCGCACTCGCTGACCATGACCATGATCGGCGCGTCCCTGCTGTGGGTTGGCTGGTTCGGCTTCAACGTCGGTTCGAACCTCGAAGCCTCGGGCACTGCCGCTCTCGCGATGACCAACACCTTCCTCGCAACTGCGGTTGCGGCGATGGCCTGGATGTTCGCGGAGTGGATGACCAAGGGTCACCCGTCGCTGCTCGGCGCAGCATCGGGCGCGGTTGCCGGCCTCGTCGCCGTCACCCCGGCTTGCGGCTTCTCGGGCCCGATGGGCGCGATGGTTCTCGGTCTGGTCGCAGGCATCGTCTGCCTGTTCTTCTGCACCGTCGTGAAGAACTCGCTCGGCTATGACGACTCGCTCGATGTGTTCGGCGTCCATTGCGTCGGCGGCATCATCGGCGCGCTTGGCACCGGCATCCTGGTCAACCCGGCCCTCGGCGGCACCGGCGTCATGGACTACGTCGCCGGCAAGATCGGCGACTACGACATGGTCACCCAGATGATCGCGCAGTGCAAGGCTGTCGCGACCACGCTGGTGTGGTCGGGCGTCGGTTCGGCGATCCTGTTCAAGGTCGTCGACGTGATCGTCGGTCTCCGCGTCAATGTTGAAGTCGAGCGCGAAGGCCTCGACGTCACCGAGCACACCGAACGCGCCTACAACATGTAAGCGTCACGAGCCATCCCGGATCATCGGTCTGGGATGCTCACAAAGGGATCGGTTGGGGCACTACCCGGCAATGTCCCAACCGTCGAAGGGCTCCAGCGCAAGCTGGGGCCTTTCACTTTTTGGGGGCCATTCTGATCCCCGCATAGGCCTGGACGGCCGCTGAACGCGTGATAGCAAGGCCGGCCCCTCGATGGTTAATCGCGTCTTAACCTCGCCGTATCTATGGTGGTTTGATCCCATTTCGGCCGATCTCATGGGGCGATCGGCTGCCTTGAAAGTACTGGCGTTTTCCTGATGGCACTCACCGCTCCTCCTTCCGCGGCGCAAGGCGCTGGCAGCCGGACCTCGGCTGGGCCCGATGGCGAGCGTTCGCCGTTTGCGCGACTGACGGAATTGCTGGCGCCATATCAGCCCGGCCAACCGCTGATCACACTGTCATTGGGCGAACCGCAGCACCCCGTGCCGGATTTCGTCGGGCCGGTCCTCGCCAAACACACCGCCGATTTCGGCCGCTATCCGATCGCCAAGGGCATTGAGCCGTTCCGCCGCGCCGCCGCGACGTGGATGGGCACGCGCTTCAATCTCCCGCGCGACCTCGATCCGGAAACCGAAATACTGGTGCTGAATGGCAGCCGCGAAGGCCTGTTCTTCGCCGCGATCACGGCCGCGCGCTTTGTCGGCCCGCGTAAAGGCACGCCGGCGATCCTGCTGCCGAACCCGTTCTATCCGGCCTATGGCGCCGGTGCGCGCGCCGCGGGTTGCGAGCCGATCTTCATGCCGACCACAGTGGCCAACGGCTTCCTTCCCGATCTCGACGCACTCGATGAGGCGACGCTGGCACGCACGGTGGCCATGTACGTCGCATCGCCGGCCAACCCGCAAGGCGCCGTCGCGACGCCCGCTTACTTCAAGAAGCTGCACGACCACGCGCTGCGCTACGGTTTCATCGTGCTGTCCGACGAATGCTATTCGGAAATCTACACACAGGCCGCGCCCGGCAGCATGCTGGCGTCAGCCGGACCCGACTATGCCAATGTCGTTGCGTTTCAATCGCTATCAAAGCGCTCGAACCTGCCTGGCATGCGCGTCGGCTTCGTCGCCGGCGACAAGAAATTCCTGAGCGCGTTTCACGAATTGCGCAATGTGGCCGCGCCGCAGGTTCCGGTACCGCTGCAGCAGGTCGCGGTTGCCGCCTATAGCGACGAAGCACATGTGGAAGAGAATCGCAGGCTCTACCGCTTGAAGTTCGATCTTGCGGATCAGATCCTCGGCAATCGCTACGGCTACAAGCGACCGGCCGGAGGCTTCTGTCTGTGGCTCGATGTCTCCGCATATGGCGGCGACGAAGAGGCAACCGTGAGACTGTATCGCGATGGCGGCGTGCGCGTGGTGCCCGGAAGTTATCTGGCGCGCCCGCAGGCCGACGGCAGCAATCCCGGCGCCGGCTATATTCGTTTGGCCATGGTGCAGGACAGTGAAACGACAGCCGAGGCTTTGCATCGGCTGGTGAAGATTTTGAATTGAAGATCCTGGATTGATGCAGGGCGCATGAGCACTCCGGTATGAGCACCACGATCGAACGCGTCATTCCTCTCGTCGGCCATCTGCCCGCGTCGATTCGCGAGATGCTGGGACGACGGCTGCGCGAATTGGCAGGCTTTGGCCTGGTCTGCGCCGCAGGTGTCGCGGCGGCAGCGATGATGACCTGGTCCGTGCAGGATCCGAGCCTGAGCCATGCCACCTCGCGTGCGATCCGCAATGTCGCCGGTTATCCCGGCGCGATCGGTGCCGATCTGTTGATGCAGATCCTCGGCCTCGGCGCGATCATGATGATTCTCACCATCGCCGTCTGGGGCTGGCGGATGATGACGCATCGGCATTTCGATCGCGAAGCGCTGCGTATCGGTTGCTGGGTCCTTTGCACCATCATCGCATCAGGTTTTGCCAGCTGCTGGCAGCATGGCGGGTCGTGGCCGCTGCCGACCGGCGTCGGTGGTGTGGTCGGCGACGCGCTGTTTCGCGCGCCCGCGGTAGTCTTCGGTCCCGTCGGCTTCATCTATCGATTCGTCCTCGGCTTTATTCTCTGCGCGGCGATGATCGTGACCTTCTTCATCGCCTGCGGTTATGGCGCACAGGCGAAGGAAGAGTTTGCCGAGATCGACATCGAGGAAGACGACGAGCCATTCGAAGAAGACGAAACCCGCGATCGCAGCTCGATCTCGGTCTCGCTTGGCTGGGCCGCGCATGCCGTGATGAGCGCGAAGGCGCGTCTCGGCCGGTTGCTCTCGCTGGTCTACGGCAAGATGGTTGCGAGCGAACCCAAGGCGCGCGCGGCATCCTTCGAGCGTCAGGAACCCAATCTCGGCGGTCGCCGCAACAGTCCCTCTATCGCGCCGCATGACGAAGACGAGAGCGGTCACGACGAGGACGAAGAGCAGGACTACGAGGAAGAAGAAGAAGAAGAGGAGCCCGCCCCGAAGGCGCGCAAGAAATCCTCGGCCAAGGAGCCGGTGCGCAAATCCAACGGCAAGTTCGAACTGCCCTCCGTCGGCATGCTCACCGCGCCAAAGGCCGCCGATCGCAAGCCGCTCAGCAAGGCCGAACTCGAAGCCAATTCGCGCGCGCTGGAAGGCGTGCTGCAGGACTTCGGCGTGCGCGGCGAAATCGTCAAAGCCAATCCCGGCCCCGTCGTCACGTTGTACGAACTCGAACCCGCACCCGGCATCAAGTCGTCGCGCGTGATCGGCCTTGCCGACGACATCGCACGCTCCATGAGCGCGCTGTCCGCCCGCGTCGCCGTCGTCCCCGGTCGCAACGCCATCGGCATCGAGCTGCCGAACGCCCATCGCGAAAACGTCTACTTGCGCGAACTGCTGACCGTGCAGGACACCAATGACGGCAGCATCAAGCTCCCGCTCTGCCTCGGCAAGAATATCGGCGGCGAGTCCATCATCATCGATCTTGCGCGCACCCCGCATATGCTGATCGCCGGTACCACCGGTTCGGGCAAATCAGTCGCGATCAACACCATGATTCTCAGCCTGGTCTACCGGCTGCGGCCGGATCAGTGCCGCCTGATCATGGTCGATCCGAAGATGCTCGAACTCTCCGTCTATGACGGCATCCCGCATCTGCTGACGCCGGTCGTGACCGATCCGAAGAAGGCCGTGGTCGCGCTGAAATGGGCCGTGCGCGAGATGGAAGAGCGCTACAAGCGCATGGCCAAGCTCGGCGTCCGCAACATTGACGGCTACAATGCGCGCCTCGTGGAAGCCAAGGCCAAGGGCGAGGAGCTCTCGCGCACCGTTCACACCGGTTTCGACAAGGAAACCGGCAAGGCGATCTACGAGGAAGAGAAACTCGATCTCGCGCCGCTGCCCTATATCGTCATCATTGTCGACGAAATGGCCGACCTGATGATGGTCGCCGGCAAGGACATCGAAGGCCTGGTGCAGCGCCTCGCGCAGATGGCACGCGCCGCCGGTCTGCACGTCGTCCTCGCAACGCAGCGTCCTTCGGTGGACGTCATCACCGGCACGATCAAGGCCAACTTCCCGACGCGCATTTCCTTCCAGGTCACGTCGAAGATCGACAGCCGCACCATCCTGGGCGAGATGGGGGCCGAGCAACTGCTCGGCCGCGGCGACATGCTCTATATGGCTGGCGGCGGCCGCATCTCGCGCGTACACGGTCCTTTCGTGTCGGACGAGGAAGTCGAGAAGGTGGTGCGTCACCTGAAGACGCAGGGCGAGCCAGAATATCTCGAAGCGGTCACCGCCGAAGAACCGGAAGAGGGCGAGGACGGCGCGGTATTCGATTCGACCGGCATGGGTGCCGATGGCGGTGGTGGCGATCTGTTCCAGCAAGCCGTTGCCATCGTGAAGCGCGACCGGAAGGCGTCGACCAGCTACATCCAGCGCCGGCTGCAGATCGGTTACAATCGCGCAGCGTCGTTGATAGAGCGCATGGAAAATGAAGGCATCGTCGGTCAGCCCAACCATGCCGGTAAACGCGAGATTCTGATCGAAGAAGAAGAAAGCGGGTTCTGAGAGTTTGACCCCGCCGATGGACAATCCCGCTTTTGAGTCGCGAAATCGCCACAGCTCCGGGTTAGCGCCTGCGCTGGCGGCGCCAGCCGCGGCGGGGGGCGCAAGAGACCACCGGCCGGACCGCAAAACCGGTACCCATTCTGACGCAAAGCGCGGTAAAATGCGCCGAACCCTCCGAGCAGGACGACGCCTTGATGAGACGCCCGACCCATCACGCCGCAGACCGGTCTTTCCTGCGCATCGGCGCAGCCGGCCTCGTCGCGACGTTTGTCGCCGCCATTGTGGCGCCCTCGGCCTATGCCCAGTCAATCCCCTTGCCGCGACCTGCACCGCAGGCGCGCAGCAATGGCAGTTTCCAGATGTCGGCCTCCGAGCCCCAGACCGTTCGGCCGCCAGTTGCAATCGCACCCAAGACATCGACGACGACATCCACGCCGCCGAATCCGATCATTCCGGATCCGCGCCGCAACGTTCCGGCCAGCATTTTTATGAGCTTCGACGCCAATCAAAAGGCGCAGGCGAGCAAGGTCAGCAGCTATCTGTCATCGCTCAGCAATCTAAGCGGTAACTTTGTTCAGGTGGGCCCGGACGGCAGCCGTACCACCGGTGATTTCTTCATCCAGAAGCCCGGCAAGGTCCGTTTCGAATATGATGCGCCGACGACCATCGCCATGGTGTCCGACGGCCAGTCGCTCGCCGTCCGCGATTCCAAGCTGGCAACTCAGGACATCTACCCGCTGTCGCAGACACCGTTGCGCTATCTGCTGTCCGATCGCATCGATCTGATGAAGGACACCAATGTGGTCGCCGTCAGCGCTGACGACCTCTATACGTCGGTGACCATTGAGGAAAAGAACGCGCTGGTCGGCACCTCGCGCCTGATGCTGATGGTCGGCACCAAGGATGGACAGCTCAAGCAGTGGACCGTCACCGACCCGCAGGGCTATGACACCACGGTCGCGATCTACAATCTCGATACCGCGAAAAAGCCCGACCCGGGGCTGTTCAAGATCGACTTCACCAAGTATCCCACCAGCGGCGCGAATTAGTTTTCGCTGCAGGTGATGCCCTCATGATGAGCAGGCGCGCTTGCGCCGTCTCACCATCGGATTTCCATGCGTTTTTCCCTGACCACCTGGAATATCAATTCGGTGCGATTGCGCATCGACCTTGTCGCCAAGTTTCTCGAAGAGATGCAGCCGGATGTGCTGTGTCTGCAGGAAACCAAGTGCCCGGACGATGCCTTTCCGCTCAAGCGCTTCAAACAGCTCGGCTATGACCATGTCGTGCTGAACGGGCAGAAGGGCTATCACGGCGTCGCCATCGTCTCGAAACTTCCGTTCGAGAGCAGCGACATCCGCGTGTTCTGCAACAATCTGGACTCACGCCACATCTCGGTATCGTTCGGTGAAAAGGCCGGCATGGCCGTGCCGCTGATCGTGCATGATTTCTATGTGCCTGCCGGCGGTGACGTCCCGGATCCGGACGTGAATGCGAAGTTCGCGCACAAGCTCTCGTTCCTCGACGAGATGAAGACCTGCGAGCCACTGCACCCGCGCGGCGATGCGCGTCATATCCTGGTCGGCGATCTCAATGTGGCACCGCATGAGAATGACGTGTGGTCGCACAAGCAGATGCTGAAGATCGTGTCGCATACGCCGATCGAGTGCGAAAAGCTGCTCGCTGTGCAGAGCGAGGGCAACTGGATCGACGTCGCGCGCGAACGCATTCCACTGTCGGAAAAGATCTACACGTGGTGGAGCTACCGCGCCGCCGACTGGGCGGCGTCGAATCGCGGCCGCCGCCTCGATCACATCTGGGTGTCGTCTGCGCTGAAAGATTCGATCCGCGACTTCACCGTCACGTCACATGCACGCGGCTGGGAGCGGCCATCGGACCACGTACCGGTCACGACGGTGCTGGAGCTTTGATATCAGTTACTGGCTGAGCTTGGCGCCGATCAGCGTCACATCGCTGGCAAGCTGGCTGACGCGAGTCGCCATGTCGTCACGCAGACGGCGCGCGGCCGCGGGATCGCTGTCGAGCACGCGCTGAAACAGGCTGCGCGTGATCCGGATCGTGCTGGAATATTCCGTGGCGACCGCCGTCGATGGCCGCTGCATCGCTACCAGCAGTGCAAGTTCGCCCATCAATGTGCCGGGCCCCGCGATCACCTCATGATCGCTGCCGTTGTCGAGGCTGATGCGGAATGCGCCGTTCTGGACGACATAGCCGCAATCGGCATCGTCGCCCTGCCGGAACAACACGGAGCCCCGCGCAAATTCCTGCTGTTCGGAGCCGATCGCGATCACGCGCAAAGCGGCGATACCCAACAGGCGCAATGTCGGGACGCGCTCAAGCAGGGCTACATCATCATCGATCGACATGTAGAACCGTGTGATCGGGAGGCGCAAAGGAGGGCACCGAACAGCTAATGGCGAATCGGCTCCCCAATCGTATCACGGCACCAACTTGTAGCCACCGGCTTCCGTCACCAGGATTTCAGGATTGGCGGCGTCCTTCTCGATCTTCTGGCGCAGCCGATAGATATGCGTTTCCAAGGTGTGCGTGGTGACGCCGGAATTGTAGCCCCAGACTTCCTGCAGCAGCGTTTCGCGCGACACCGGCAACTGGCCGGCGCGGTACAGGAAGCGCAGGATCGCGGTTTCCTTCTCGGTCAGGCGGACCTTCTTGGCATTGGCGCCGGTGAGCATCTTGGAGCCGGGCCGGAAACTATAGGGACCGACGGTGAAGACGGCATCTTCGCTGGCTTCGTGCTGACGGAGCTGCGCGCGAATACGCGCCAGCAGCACGGCGAAGCGGAACGGCTTGGCGACGTAATCATTGGCACCGGATTCGAGACCGAGAATGGTATCGGAATCGGTGTCGTGGCCGGTCAGCATGATGATCGGCGCCTTGAAGCCACCCTTGCGCAGGCTGCGCACGACTTCGCGACCGTCCGTGTCGGGCAAACCGACATCCATCAGCACCAGATCGGGGGAATTGGCCTTGGCTGCAGTAGCGCCCTTGGCGCCGGTGTCGACAGCGGAGGCCTCGAACTCTTCGTGCAGCGACAGCTGCTCGACCAGCGCCTCGCGCAAATCAGTATCGTCATCCACGATCAAGATCTTGCGGGCATTGGGCATTGCGACAATCCTTTGAACGGCTGCGGCGGAGCGTTGTTTGCCGCGCTGAAACAGTGGGCTAGAAATCGTGACAGGCTTCGCCGTTACCGCATATTCTAGCGCAAAATCAGCGACATTCCCGGCGAATGTACTGCTGCAGCGCGAAATAGAACATTTGCGGTAAATAGCAAGGCGGAGTTCGCGATTCGGATGGGAAGTCTCGTTATTTCAGACACTTATCGAACAAGCTTGCGTGATCGACCGCTAACTATGGTTCACATTTGCGCGTCAGCCGGAGACAGACTCCGTGGATGGCTGACGACCGACCACACAGCCATACCCGTCGCGCTCGGCCGCGGCGGAATCAAGGCGAACAAACGCGAAGGCGATGGCGGAACGCCGCGTGGGACGTTTCGCCCCATCCGGCTGTGGTGGCGGGCCGACCGTAATCCACGTCCGCGTAGCTTCCTGCCGATCCGCCCCATCACGCCGATGGATGGCTGGTGCGAAGATCCATCAGACCGGCATTACAATCGGCCGGTCCGGCTCGATCATGGAAATGACGGCGACCGACTGGCCCGCGAGGATCATCTCTACGATTTCATCATCGAGATCGACCAGAACACCCGACCACGGATCGCAGGGCGAGGCAGTGCAGTGTTCCTGCATCTGGCCCGCCCGAAATTCGCACCGACCGCGGGCTGTGTGGCCATGACCAAGCCAGCCATGCTGCGGCTGCTGGCCCGGATCGGACCGAAGACGAAGATCGTTATCGGCTAGGCCGATGGCCTAGCGACGTCCGAAAATCGCCGAGCCGACGCGCACATGAGTTGCGCCGAACTGGATGGCGATGGCGAAGTCGGCGCTCATTCCCATGGATAATTGCGTGAGCCCGTTGCGTGCAGCGATCTTCGCTGTCAGCGCGAAATGCGGTGCCGGCGCATCGTTAACCGGCGGAATGCACATCAGTCCGGAAATCGTCAGCCCATAGGTATCGCGGCAACGCGCCAAGAAATCATCAGCCTCGCCCGGCGCGATACCGGCCTTTTGCGGCTCCTCACCAGTGTTGAGCTGTACGAAGAGCTGCGGCGTCCGCTGCTGCGCCTTCATCTCCTTGCTTAACGCTTCGCAAATGCTCGGTCGATCGACCGAGTGAATCGCATCGAACAAGGCGACCGCCTCCTTGGCCTTGTTGGACTGCAAAGGCCCTATCAAATGCAACGCAATCGCGGGTTGAGTGGCGATCAGCGCCGGCCATTTGGATTTTGCCTCCTGGACGCGATTTTCGCCGAACACACGCTGACCGGACTGGATCACGGGCGCAATTGCGTCAGCCTCGAACGTCTTCGACACCGCGATCAACGTCACAGAACTGCGGTCCCGCCGCGCTTCGTTACATGCGCGGAAGATATCGTACTCGACCGAAGCGAGTCCGTCGGTTGGTAAAGAAGACGTTACGCCCGACGACTCTTGCACGGATTTATTTTCAACCAAGGCGCGAACTTTCTTGAGATCCATTGCAGTTTAACGAATCCGGGAAAGGCTTTTTGAAGGCTTTGGAGTACCTATGTCCGCGGGGCTTAGGGATCGAAGATGTCACGCATCGGTATTAACCGCAATAAAGCGAGGCTTAGGGGAGCTCTCGGTATTCGCGCTCGACTGGTCCTGTTGGCCCTCATTCTGGTCGGGCCATTAATGGCGGAGCGAATTCGCTCACTCGATGCGACGCGTACCCACCAGATCGCGACGGCCGCGCGTGATTTCGCTGGCGTCGCCCAGCACAGCGCCGATGCACAGCGCGAAGTCTTCGCCTCGATCGAGGCCGTGCTGAAATCATCCGCCTACATCTATACGTCGGCCGCTCAGGTGAATCGGAGCTGCGCCATCATGCGGGCGAGCCTCCGCGGCGATATGCCGTGGCTGCGCAGCCTGACGGTGGCCGGCGCGGATGGCATCGCCATGTGCTCGACCTGGCCGGAAGTCATCGAGCAGAGATTCGATTTCAGCGATCGCCCCTATTTCAAGAGAGCGATAGCGACCGGTGAGTTTGTCGTCAGCGATTATCTGTTCAGCCGTTTAACGAACCAGCCGACAGTGATGGCTGCCTATCTCGCACCGGGCCTGACTAAGGGCGACGATGCCGTGGTACTGGCGGCGGTGAATCTCGACTGGATGTCGAAGATCATGGGCAATCTCGGCGACCGGCCCGGTGTCACGACACTGCTGGTCGATCATGCCGGCACCGTGCTTGCAGCGCCGCCGACAAACGCCAGCGCGATTGGTCGGCCGATGGAAGACCTTGCTCTATTGCCGATGATCGAAGCGCATCTGCGCAATACGGATAAGCAGACCGGTTCGCTGTCATTCAGCGCCAGTGACGGTTCACAGCGCACCGTATCATTCGCGACAATCCCCGGTACCGGCGCGCAATTGATCGTCAGCATCGACGAGGCCCGAGTCTCGGCGGTTGCCGATCGCGAGATCCGCACCGCCTATTTGCAGCTCGCCTTCGTTTGCCTGTTCGTTCTGCTTGGCGCGCTGGTGGTTGCGGAGCGACTGATCATCAAGCCGATCCAGATGATGGAGACCATGGCGCAGCGCTTCGGTCGCGGCGACTGGTCGGCCCGCGTAGCGCGGAACAAGCTGCCGGCCGAGTTCGTACCGCTGGCACGCGCATTTTACGGCATGGCGGCGCAGTTGCGTGGTCGCGAACGCGAATTGCGCGCCAGCAACGAGCAGCTCACGGTGCTTGCCTCCATCGACATGCTGTCTGGCCTTGCCAATCGGCGCGGCTTCCAGAGCCGCCTCGATTTCGAATGGCTGAAGGCCCAGCAATCCGGCGACCATCTGACGCTGCTGATGATCGACGTCGATCACTTCAAACTCTTCAACGACACCTATGGCCATCCCGAAGGCGATGCTTGCCTGGCGCGCGTCGGCGAAGCTCTCTCCAGCCTGGCCGATCGCTGCTCGGGCTTTGCCGGACGCTATGGCGGCGAGGAATTCTGCCTGCTGCTGCCGGGCACCGAGGTCGCCCGCGGCGTCCAAATCGGCGAAATGGTACGCGCGGCAATCTGGAACCTGGCGGTCTCCCATGCCACCAGCGCACATCAGCGGGTCACGGTCAGTGTCGGCGTGGCCTCGACGATGCCAGCTACGCTGGAGACGGCGAACGATTTGATCGAGGCAGCCGATGCCTCGCTCTACGCCGCCAAACGGCGTGGCCGCAACACCGTGGTGGAGCACGGCTTCGTCCGGGCATATGGCACGGCCGTGTCGCTGGCGGGGTGAGACTGCGGGCCCGCCCCTGGTCCCGTTTCTTGTCTTAAACCATTGACCTAACGCGGCCTTTTATGGCCTAGTCCCCGGCCTCAAGCGCGAATTCAGCCCGAGCAAGCACCGGTTTGCGACCTCGTTCGCGCGTCCATGATCTGAGAAGCGCTCGAACCGGCCGGCGGATTTCAAAAACACCATGAGCAACGAACGTTACAACGCCCGCGAGACCGAACCGCGCTGGCAGCGCGTCTGGGACGACAAGGCGATCTTCGCCACCAAGAACGACGATCCGCGCGAGAAGTATTACGTACTCGAGATGTTCCCCTATCCGTCGGGGCGCATCCATATGGGCCATGTCCGCAACTATACGATGGGCGACGTGGTTGCGCGCTTCCAGCGCGCGCAGGGCAAGAACGTGCTGCATCCGATGGGCTGGGATGCGTTCGGCCTGCCCGCCGAGAACGCCGCGATCGAGCGCAAAGTCGCTCCGAAGGCGTGGACCTATGAGAACATCGCGTCGATGAAAAAGCAGCTGCAGACCATGGGTCTGTCGCTGGACTGGTCGCGCGAATTCGCAACCTGCGACCCTACCTACTACAAGCATCAGCAGAAGATGTTTCTCGATTTCATGCGCGCCGGCCTCGCCGAGCGCAAGAAGTCCAAGGTGAACTGGGATCCGGTCGATCACACCGTGCTGGCCAATGAGCAGGTGATCGACGGCCGCGGCTGGCGCTCAGGGGCGCTGGTCGAGCAGCGCGAGCTGACCCAGTGGTTCTTCAAGATCAGCAAATATTCCGACGAGCTGCTGTCTGCGCTGGATACGCTGGATCGCTGGCCCGACAAGGTGCGCCTGATGCAGCGCAACTGGATCGGCAAGTCGGAAGGTCTGCATTTCCAGTTCGGACTGATCGGCGCACCCGCGGGATTCGACAAACTGCCGGTGTTCACGACACGCCCGGACACCATGTATGGTCCGACTTTCGCTGCGATCTCGCCGGATCATCCGCTGGCGAAAGCGCTGGCAGAAAAGGACCCCAAGGTTGTCGCCTTCATCGAGGAATGCCATCGCATGGGCACCTCGCAGGCCGAGATCGACACAGCCGAGAAGCTCGGCTTCGACACCGGCATCAAGGTCACGCATCCCGCCGACGCGTCATGGACACTGCCACTCTATATCGCGAACTTCGTGCTGATGGATTACGGCACCGGCGCCATCATCGGCTGCCCGGCACACGATCAGCGCGACCTGGATTTCGCGCGCAAGTACGACCTGCCGGTGCTCGACGTGTTCGTGCCCGTCGGTAGCGATGAGCGCGTTGGTAACATCGCTTTCGCTCCGGCGAAAAGTGAGACTGTGCAGTATGTCCGTTGGGTGGGTGCACCCGGTGTGATGACCTGCGAAGAAGCGATGAAGAAGTCGCTCGAGATTTTCGAGAAGGACGGCTGGGGCAAGCGCGAGATCAATTTCCGCCTGCGCGACTGGGGCATCTCACGTCAGCGCTATTGGGGTTGCCCGATCCCGATCATCCACTGCCCGAGCTGCGATATCGTGCCGGTGCCGGACAAGGATCTGCCGGTCGTGCTGCCGGAGGATGTGACTTTCGACAAGCCGGGCAATGCGCTCGATCATCATCCGACGTGGAAGCATGTGAAGTGCCCGAACTGCGGCGCGGATGCGCGGCGCGAAACCGATACCATGGACACCTTCGTGGATTCGTCCTGGTACTTCACGCGCTTCACGGATCCATGGAACACGTCGGCACCCACGACGACCGCCGTTGCCAATCGAATGATGCCTGTTGATCAGTATATCGGCGGCGTCGAGCACGCGATCCTGCATCTGCTGTACAGCCGCTTCTTCACCCGCGCCATGAAGGCCACCGGCCACGTCAATTTCGACGAGCCGTTTGCCGGCATGTTCACGCAAGGCATGGTGGTGCACGAGACCTACAAGAAACAGGACGGCACCTTCGCCTCACCGGCCGAGATCAACATCGAGATCGGCGGTAACGGCCAGCGCGCTACGCTGATCGCCACTGGCGAAGACATCACCATCGGCCCGATCGAAAAGATGTCGAAGTCGAAGCGCAACACAGTCGACCCCGACGACATCATGGGCACCTACGGCGCCGATACCGCCCGTTGGTTCATGCTGTCGGATTCGCCGCCGGACCGCGACGTCATCTGGAGCGAAGAAGGCGTCAAAGGCGCCTCGCGCTTCGTGCAGCGTCTGTGGCGGCAGATCAACGAATCAGCCGCGCACGGCAAATCGGCGCCGGCAGCCCGACCGGCTGAATTCGGCCCCGATGCCTTGGCGATCCGCAAGGCTGCCCATGGCGCGCTCAGCAAGGTCTCGGTCGAGATCGAAAAGCTTCATTTCAATGTCTGCCTCGCCCATATCCGTGAATTTTCCAATGTGCTGGGCGAAGCTTTGGCGAAGCCCGGAACTCCGGCCCCGGACGTTTGCTGGGCGCTCCACGAGGCCTCGGTCATTCTTGTTCAACTGTTTGCGCCGATGATGCCCCATCTGGCCGAGGAGTGCTGGGGTGTGCTGGGGCAGCCCGGCATGATTTCGGAAGCCCGTTGGCCGCAAATCGAGCCTAATCTGCTGGTTGAAGACAACATGACCCTGCCGGTACAGGTCAACGGCAAGAAGCGCGGAGAAGTCACAGTGGCTCGGGAAGCGACGAACCCGGAAATTGAGGCTGCCGCTCTGGCGCTCGATGCTGTAAAACAAGCTCTCGACGGCAAACCCGTCAAGAAGGTCATCGTCGTCGCCCAGAGGATCGTGAATGTTGTCGGCTAAATCCCGTATTGCCGCCCGGCTCATGGTCGTCGCCACCCTGGCGGCGCTGACGGCCGGCTGCTTCCAGCCGATGTATGCCGAGCGTGGCGACGGTAAACCCGGCCTGCGCGAGAAGCTGCAGGGCGTCGAGGTTCCGCCGCTAGACTATCCCAACGCGTCGCCGCAAGCGCGCGTCGGCGTGAATATCCGCAATGCACTCATGTTCAAGATGTACGGCAGCGCCACCGGCCTGCCGCCGACCTATCAGCTGAAGATCCGTTTCAACCCAAGCCGGACCTCGCTGATCGTCGACCCGAATACCGCGCTGCCGACCAGCGAAAATTACGGTATCGACGCGACCTACGGCCTGATCGAGATCGCCACCGGAAAGCAGGTCCTGACCGGCAGCACCTTCTCCCGCGTCACCTATGACATCCCCGGCCAGCTACAGCGCTTCGCCCGCGCCCGCGCCTATCGCGACGCCGAGGACCGCGCGGCCGGTGAGATCGCCGACAACATCAATACCCGTCTGGCGTCGTTCTTCTACGCCGGCACCTAAGCCGTCGCGTGGTCGCGCTTCGCGGAAAAGACATCGACACGTTTCTGGCGCGGCCGGATGCCGGCCGGCCGATCATTCTGCTCTACGGAGCTGACGCTGGAATCGTCCGCGAGCGCGCCGACGCGCTGATGAAATCCGCGGTCGACGATCCCAATGATCCATTTTCGCTGGTTCGCATGGACGGCGATGATTTGGCCGCCGAGCCGTCGCGTCTCGTCGAAGAAGCTATGACGGTGCCGCTGTTCGGTGGGCGGCGGGCGATCCGTGTGCGCGCAGGCTCGAAGAATTTTTCCAACGGCGTCGACACGCTCGCTAACTCCGATATCAAGGATTGCCGCATCGTGATCGAGGCCGGCGAGCTCAGGCCGGAATCACCTTTGCGGAAAGTCTGCGAGAAGGCCAGGACCGCGGTGGCCATCGCCTGTTACCCCGACACCGAGCGCGATCTCGCAAAGCTTATCGATGAAGAGCTCCGCGTCTCCAATCTCCGCATGGCGCCGGATGCACGCGCCACACTAATGTCGCTGCTCGGCGGCGATCGGCAGGCATCGCGTAACGAGCTCCGCAAGCTCACGCTCTATGCGCATGGTACCGGCGAAGTCACGCTCGACGACGTGATGGCCGTCGTCGCCGACGCGTCCGAGCTGAAGATCGATCCAATTGTCGACGGCGCCTTTGCCGGGAATCCCGCCGCGGTGGAAGTCGAGTTCAACAAGGCGATGATCGCCGGAACTTATCCGGGCATGATCATGATGGCCGCGCAGCGCCAGGCCGCATTGCTGCACAAAGCCAGCCTGCTGGTGGAGGCTGGTAGTTCGGCATCATCAGCGGTGGAAAGCGGGTTTCCGCGGCTGCATTTTTCCCGCAAGGGAACGGTGGAAGCAGCGCTGCGAAATTTCTCCGCACAGCGGTTGGTCAACATCATCGACCAGCTCGCCGTTGCCGCCCTCGATGTCCGCAAGCAAAACGCCCTCGGCGCGGTGATCGCACAGAGGGCGTTGATGTCGATTGCCGTGAATGCAAGACGGCGGGGTTAGGTAGCGATGGCGCTCCCTTAACCTCGCCCCGCATTTGAGGGGAGAGGTCGACCGGCGAAGCCGGTCGGGTGAGGGGCATGGGACAAAGTCAGCCCAACACACGATCTTTCGGATCGCACCAATTCGTCTTCAAAAACGTCAGTGAAATGATCCGACCCGAGAGCATATCTCTGCGGCGAACTCTGTGCGCTGCCCCTCACCCGCCGCTCTGCGCGGCGACCTCCCCCGCGCAGAGCGGGGAGAGGTTAGGAAGCAGCACCGTCGAAATCAGCCTTCCGAATCCAGCCGCTTCAGAATTTCGTCGAGCTGATCGAGATCACGATACTTGATGATCACGGTCCCGCCGGGATCACGGTGATCCACCGACACTTTCAGCCCGAGCACGTCGCTGACCCGTTTCTCCAGCGCGATCGTGTCGGCATCCTTCGCCGCCTTGGGAGACGACGTGCGCGGCTTCTGCGGCGCGCGTTCCGGCACCCCCTCTTCGTGCGCGAGTGCTTCGGTCTGACGAACGTTTAGTCCCTCAGCGATGATCCGCTTCGCAGCGCCCGATGCGTCCGGCAGGTTGATCAGCGCGCGAGCGTGACCGTTGGACAACTGACCGGAGGCGATCAGGCCCTGCACGTCCTCCGGCAGCTTGGTGAGGCGCATCATGTTGGCGACATGGCTGCGGCTCTTGCCGACGATTTTCGCGATCTCGTCCTGGCTGTGTTTGTAGGTCTCGGCGAGCGCGTGATAGCCCTGCGCCTCTTCCATCGCGTTGAGATCTTCGCGCTGGACGTTTTCGATGATCGCGATTTCCATCGCGGCCGAATCCGTCACGTCGAGCGGCACGATCGGCACTTCATGCAGACCGGCGATCTGCGACGCGCGCCAGCGGCGTTCGCCGGCGATAATCTCGAAGCGATCGTTGCTACCCTTCACCGGCCGCACCACGATCGGCTGGATCACGCCGTGCTGCTTGATCGACGCCGCGAGTTCGCTGAGTTCCGCATCCGCAAAGACCCGCCGCGGATTGCGCGGATTGGCCTTGAGAAATTCAATAGGCACCTTGCGCTGGTTGCGCGAAGGACGCTCGACATGCGCGGCCTCGCCGCCGACATCGCCGATCAGACTTGCAAGACCGCGGCCCAGCCGCGAACGCGCTTCATCAGCCATCGCCAATCCCTTCGAACTCATCGCGCCACTCCGTACTCAAACTTGAAATTCGGTTGCAGGCTGGGCAAAGGCGTACTTGCGCCGTGCCTGCCATTATCGTTTGCAATCCGCTGTTGTGGGCACGCTGTGCTTTGCCCACCCGACTTGCTCAGTGAGCGGTGCGCAGGTCGCGCTCGCGCTGGATCACTTCGGTCGCGAGCCGCAGATAGGCTTCAGAGCCCGAGCACTTTAGGTCATAGACCAGCACCGGCTTGCCGTAGGACGGCGCTTCCGAAATGCGGACGTTGCGCGGAATCATGGTCTCGTAGACCTTGCTGCCCATGAATTCGCGGACATCGGCAACCACCTGGTTTGACAGGTTGTTGCGCGAGTCGAACATGGTCAGCACGATGCCATGGATCGACAGGTTCGGATTCAGCGTCGAGCGCACCTGCTCCACGGTCTGCAACAATTGCGACAGACCTTCGAGCGCGAAGAACTCACACTGCAGCGGAACGAGAATCGCATCCGACGCGGCCATGGCATTGACGGTGAGAAGGTTGAGCGATGGCGGGCAATCGATCAGCACGTAAGTATAGTCGGAGCCCGGCGAGACATTGTTGTTCAACTCGCCGATCGCATCGCGCAGCCGGAAGGCGCGGTCGCGGGCCGAACCGAGTTCAAGCTCGAGGCCCGACAGATCCATAGTTGAGGCGGCTATGTGCAGACGCGGCACGGCGGTGACGACGACGGCGTCGCGCAGCGGCGCTTCGCCGATCAGAACGTCATAGGTCGAGCAGTTGCGATTGCGACGATCGATGCCGAGACCGGTGGACGCATTGCCCTGCGGATCGAGATCGACGATCAACACGCGCTCGCCGATCGCGGCGAGTGCGGTGCCGAGATTAATCGCGGTAGTGGTCTTGCCAACGCCGCCCTTCTGATTCGCCAGCGCCAGGATGCGCGGATGGCCAGGCACCGTATTTGACGTATGCTCTTGATATTGTTGATCAATTACGGTCATTGGTGTGGCCATTTTGGTTTGCGGACGGGGTCAGTCGCTCGATCCGGTCGAGTTCGACGATCCAGCCTTGTCCGCCGGTCAGGCTGGCATGCAGGCGCGGGCTTATATTCCAATATCTAGTAGCTTCGGTCAATTCCGATTCTACATCTTGACCCTTGAGAAATAAGGCTTTTGTACCCGGTTTCATCAGGGGCTCGGCGAAACCGATAATGATATGTAACGAGGCAACGGCACGCGCGGTGATGCAATCGACTTGCTCGGGAAATCTATCCACATTATCCCCGATGTCAGTCAGATGAATTGTGCCTGGGGCTTGCGTCACACGTAATGCTTCGCGCAGGAACGCCGCCTTCTTGGCGTTGCGCTCGACGAGATGAACATGCCCACCTGCGACGTCACCCATGGCACAGGCCAGAACGACACCGGGGAAACCTCCGCCGCTGCCGAAGTCGAGCCAGGTCATGGCTGAAGGCGCAAGGCTCAGAAGCTGCAGCGAATCCGAGATATGGCGCGTCCAGAGATTTGGAAGCGTGGCCGGCGAAATCAGATTTGTCTTGGCCTGCCACTGCAGCAACAGGTCGACATAGCGATCGAGCCTGTCTTCCGTTTCACGTGAAACAGGGGTCAGCCGCAAGGCCGCAGCTTTATCGGCATCGAGCCGGGGTGCGGGCGCCGCTTGTTGGGATCGTTGAGCCATTGGATTGTCTGTAAAGCTGTTGGGACCCATCCATACTCTGAGTCCATTTTTCCGGCTATCGAATTGCGGAGCGGCAGCGGCAAATCGGGACAAAAAGCACGCGATGACCGAGCGACCGACCTATCAGGAGGCTCTGCGGCGAACTAATCTGCTCAGGATCTTGGCGCCGTTCGATCCGCATGTGGTCGGCACACTTCCGCTTGGCTTGGCCAGACCCGGCAGCGACATCGATATCGTCTGTTGCGCCACGGATAGATCTTCCGTAGCCACCCTGCTCTGGGAGCATTTTCGCGAGGCCGATGACTTCGCGCTCTATCAATGGTCGGCCAGAGGCCGACCGGTCGTCGCTAAGCTCAGCACCTATGGATGGCCATTCGAAATCTTCGTCAGCTCGACTCCGGTACAGGATCAAGCTGGCTGGCGGCACTTCGAGGTCGAGAAGCGACTGCTGACCCTGGGCGGACCCGCCTTCCACACCGCCATCTGCGCGTTACGGGCCGGAGGAGTAAAGACAGAGCCTGCCTTTGCGCGTGCGCTCAAGCTTGAAGGCGATCCTTACGCCGTCCTGTACGACCTGTTCAGCACCTCTGATAACCAGCTGAATGCCGCCTGAGGGCGCAAGGGTTTGCAGTATAGAGGATTCAGGACAGTGAGTTGACCAGGATCAATGCGAGCAGGACGAGTCCGGCCTCCAATGAATCATCGTTGGAGGCAGATGACCATGAGTGTGATCGTACGGCTTTTCCTGATGCTGGCAGCACCCATCACCGCGCTGTTCGTCTCGCGTGACGCACTCAATTTCGACGTGGTCCAGACGATCGTCGCCGTGGTTCTCTTTACAGTGGCCGTCGCAGCTATTGCCTTCTGGCCCCGCCGGCCAGCGAAGCCACCTTCAACGGAGCCGCGTTGATTTCGGCTTCCTGTTTCACGTGAAACAACCAACTAGGCCAAAGCAGCCTTCGGCTTGCGTGCTTCGCGGCGGAGATAGGCCGCGAGAATGGCCAGCGCCGCTGGGGTCATACCATCCAGACGTCCCGCCTGCCCCACGGTGTGAGGAAGCGCTGCCTTGAGCTTCGCCCGGGCCTCATTGGACAGTCCGGGGACCGCATCATAGTCGACATCCACCAGCGAGAGACCCTCGTCACGGCGAAAAGCCTCCACATCCGCGGTCTGACGCTTCAGATAGACATCATATTTGGCGTCGATCTCGATATGGGTGCCGATCGCTGGGTCAATGGCCGACAATTCAGGCCAGATCCGGGTCACGGTGGCCCATTCGGTCTCTGGGTAGGAGAGGAGATCGAAGGCAGAGCGGCGCTGACCGTCATGATTGAGCGCCAGACCGTGCTTAGCGGCCCCGTTAGGAGTGATCGACAGCGCCTGGGTCAGGGCCTTACCAGCGGCGAGGGCTTCCATCTTGGCGCCATGCCGGGCCGAACGAGCGCTGCCGACACATCCCAGGCTGATACCCTTGTCGGTCAGGCGCTGATCGGCGTTGTCGGCACGCAGCGTGAGACGATATTCGGCCCGCGACGTGAACATTCGATAGGGCTCGGTAATCCCACGCGTGACCAGGTCGTCGATCATCACGCCGAGATAGCCATCGGCACGATCGAATACGGTTAGCTGGCTCCCACTCGCGGCCAGGGCCGCATTCAAACCGGCGACGAGACCCTGGGCGGCCGCTTCTTCGTATCCGGTGGTGCCATTGATCTGCCCGGCCAGAAACAGGCCGGCGACGCGCTTGGTCTGCAGCGTCGGATCGAGTTCGCGGGGATCGACGTGGTCATATTCGATCGCATAACCGGGGCGGACCATTCGGACTCGCTCGAGACCGGGGATCGAGGCCAGGATCGCAGCCTGAACCTCCTCGGGCAGTGAGGTAGAGATGCCGTTGGGATAGACCGTGGAGTCATCGAGGCCTTCCGGCTCCAGGAAGATCTGGTGACCATCGCGATCGCCAAAGCGGACGATCTTGTCCTCGATGGACGGGCAATAGCGCGGCCCTGAGCTCTTGATCTGGCCGGAATACATCGGCGAACGATGCACATTGGCGCGGATCACCTCATGGGTGGCCGGTGTGGTGCGCGTAATGCCGCACTGGATCTGCGGATTGGTGATCCGCTCGGTCATGACCGAGAACGGCTCCGGCGGATCGTCGGCGGACTGCATCTCTACCCCGGCCCAGTCGATGGTGGTTCCATCCAGCCGCGGTGGCGTGCCGGTTTTGAGCCGTCCAAGGGTAAAGCCGACACGCTCGAACGCCTTGGACAGGCCGAGTGCGGGAGCTTCATCGATCCGGCCAGCGGGCCAGTTCTTCTCGCCGAGATGGATCAGGCCGCGCAGAAAGGTGCCAGTGGTGATGACCACCGATCCGGCAGCGAGTTCGCGGCCATCGGCCAGACGGATGCCGGTGACCCGGCCATTTGACATCAGCAGGTCGTCGGCCTCGCCTTCAACCACACTCAGATTCTCGTTCTCGGTCGCGACGATCGCCGCCTGCATCGCTGCAGCGTAAAGCTTGCGGTCCGCCTGGGTACGCGGGCCACGAACGGCCGGACCCTTCTTGCGGTTGAGCATGCGGAACTGGATGCCGCCGGCATCGGCGATGCGTCCCATCAACCCGTCCAGCGCATCGACTTCGCGAACCAGATGACCCTTGCCCAGACCCCCGATGGCGGGGTTGCAGGACATCGCGCCAATGGTCGCGAACTGGTGCGTGACCAGTGCCGTCTGCGCGCCCATGCGCGCAGCACCAGCCGCGGCCTCGCACCCGGCATGGCCTCCCCCGATTACGATGACGTCAAACTTGTCCTGCATGGCCGCAGCTTCTAGCGCGGGTGCCGCCGGGATTGAAGAGAAATCCACAGGCAGCGTTTCACGTGAAACAACGGATGTCCTCCGAAGAGGATCTGAGAGGCAGGACTGTTTCACGTGAAACACAATCTGCTTTAGCGGCGCACGCCTGCAGTCTTGTCTTTTTGAGACGGTTGGAATCTGTTTAAGCGAGAGGCTCGCTTCTTAGATGATTTTACATTCACTTCATTAAATAATGAACAAAGAAATATTACTTACCTATACAAAAGTCCCGAAAGATGCTATCAAGGATATCTTCCACATCCACCCGCCCAAGCAACCGCCCCAATTGCTGCGCTGCAGCACGCAAATCTTCCGCAACAAATTCTTCACCATGCCCGGCCGATGCTGCAGCATGCTGCAGCAAATCCGACGTGCTGCGCAGCAAAAGACGTTGCCGCTCCCGGGTAATCAGCCCGGCCTCACCGCTCCCGAAGTACCGACCGGCGAAATCGATCAGCAGGGCCAACAGTTGTGCGAGGCCATCGCCGCGCTCTGCAGAGATCGCGATCAACAAGTCTGGCCCGTCCGATACACCCTGGATCAGATCGACCTTGTTCCGGACCACCCAGACCGGCGTTTCAGATTCCGCCAACCATTGCCCCGGATTGGACGCCTCCGCGCCGGAGTCGACCAGCCATAGCACCAGATCCGCTTCGGCCGCCCGAGCCCGCGCCCGGCGCACGCCCTCCTCCTCCACCGGATCGGCCGTCTCGCGAATGCCGGCGGTGTCGATGATCGTCACCGGATAACCGTCGAGATCGAGCTGCACCTCGATGACGTCCCGGGTGGTGCCCGCATGCGGTGATACGATTGCCACCTCGCGCCGGGCGAGCTGATTCATCAGCGTTGATTTGCCGACATTGGGCTGGCCAGCGATGGCCACCACCAGACCGTCACGCAACCGCTCGCTTCGACCCTGCGCCGCCAGCACGTCCTCAATCTCCCGATGCAGCGCCGATGCTTTCGCCAAAGCCGGCGTCAGCAATTCGGCGGATACGTCGCCCTCGTCGGAAAAATCGATACCGACTTCGACCAGAGCCAGCGCCTCGATGATCTGCTGTCGCCAGTTGCGCGCCTTGTCGCCGAGCAGTCCCTTGAGCTGCCGCAGCGCCTGACGCCGCTGCCGGTCGGTATCGGCATGGATCAGATCATCAAGGCCTTCCGCCTCAGTCAGATCGAGCTTGCCGTTCTCGAACCCACGGCGCGTGAATTCGCCAGGCTCCGCCGGCCGTAAGCCATCGATAGCCGCCAGCGCTTCAAACAAGGAAGCCAGCACTGCGCGTCCGCCGTGGATATGAAATTCGGCAACATCTTCCCCGGTCGCACTGGCCGGTTCCGGAAACCACAGCACCACTGCATCGTCGATCGGACCAAGCTTTTCGTCTGACAGCAGAACATGAGCCGCCAGCCGTGGCGCCGGCAGCTTCTTCGCCAGACGCTCCAAGACCTGCCCCGCCAGTGGACCCGACACGCGCACGATAGCGATCGCCGTCGGCGGCCGTCCGGAGGACAATGCGTAGATCGTCTGGTCGCGTGGATGCATCGCCTATTTGCCGATGCGGGTGACCGGATGCAATGGGGATTCTGACTCTGAAATCCCACCCATGCCATCGTTCCGTGGCGAGCGCAGCGTTAGCTACGAGCGAACCTCAGCCACTCCAATTAGAGTGGCGGGGAATCCCGAGATGTTCAAAACAATCCGGGATTCCGGGTCTGTACTTCAGCCGGCATAGCCGACTTCCGTACATCCCGGAATGACAGCGAGTAATGGTGCACAAAACAGAAAAGCGCCGTTGCTTTCGCAACGGCGCTTTTTGCAGTCCTGCAACTGTTCGCCCGAACAGCCCCGAAACTTACGTATTCATCGAATCGAAGAATTCCGAGTTGTTCTTCGTGTTGCGGAGCTTGTCGAGCAGGAAGTCGATAGCGTCCATCGTACCCATCGGATTGAGGATCCGGCGGAGCACATACATCTTCTTGAGCAGCTGTGGATCCGTGATGAGCTCTTCCTTGCGGGTACCCGAGCGCGAGATATCGATCGCCGGGAAGGTCCGCTTGTCCGAGACCTTGCGGTCCAGGATGAGTTCCGAGTTACCGGTGCCCTTGAATTCTTCAAAGATGACTTCGTCCATGCGGCTGCCGGTATCGACCAGCGCGGTGGCGATGATGGTCAGCGAACCACCTTCTTCCACATTACGGGCCGCACCGAAGAAGCGCTTCGGACGCTGCAGAGCATTGGCGTCGACACCGCCGGTCAGCACCTTGCCGGATGACGGCACCACGGTGTTGTAAGCACGGCCAAGACGGGTGATCGAATCCAGCAGGATGACCACGTCGCGGCCATGTTCGACCAGGCGCTTGGCCTTCTCGATCACCATTTCGGCGACCTGAACGTGACGCACCGCCGGTTCGTCGAAGGTCGAGGAGACGACCTCACCCTTCACCGAACGCTGCATGTCGGTGACTTCTTCCGGACGTTCGTCGATCAGAAGAACGATCAGATAGCATTCCGGGTGGTTGGCGGTGATCGAATGCGCGATGTTCTGCATCAGCACGGTTTTACCCGTCCGCGGCGGCGCGACGATCAGTGCGCGTTGACCCTTGCCGATCGGCGCGACGATGTCGATGACACGCGCCGAGAGATCGCGGCGGGTCGAATCTTCCAGCTCGAGGCGGAAGCGCTGGTCCGGAAACAGCGGGGTGAGGTTGTCGAAATTGACCTTGTGCTTCGACTTCTCGGGATCTTCGAAGTTGAGCGTACTGACCTTGAGCAAAGCGAAATAACGTTCGCCTTCCTTCGGGCTGCGGATATGGCCTTCGACCGTATCGCCAGTGCGCAAGCCGAAGCGGCGGATCTGCGAGGGCGAGACATAGATATCGTCCGGACCTGGCAGGTAGTTCGCATCGGGCGACCGCAAAAAGCCGAAGCCGTCGGAGAGAACCTCGACGACGCCTTCACCGATGATGTCGGTTTCCTTGATCGCTAGCTGCTTCAAGCTCGCGAACATCAGCTCCTGCTTGCGCATGGTGCTGGCATTTTCGACCCCGAGCTCTTCCGCAAACGAGACAAGCTCGGCTGGCGTCTTGGCCTTGAGGTCCTGGAGTTTCATTTCCCGCATTGGGAGGGATCCTGTGGAAAGTCGGGGAGGGAGCGCGAGGTAGCCAAGACGGATGCGGACGCTGGAAAAGATCAGGAAAGTCCGCAGGTCTCTGGCCAGGAAGTCTTGAGCGAGGAAGGTGCTGAAGGAGCTTCAAACCTGATGCGGTGGCCGGTTCAAAAAGCGAAACCGGTACAAACCACATCCGCCTGCGTGGGGTGGGATAACGCGAATATAGAAAATCGCAGGGTGTCGCGCAAGGAGCCGAAACGGCGGTTGTGATGACAAATTTGGCCTAGAACGGCTTTACGATCACCAAAATCACGATCGGGATCATCAAAATTGTGGGTACCTCGTTGATAATTCGATAGAATTTCGAAGTCCGCGTATTTTTGTCCTGAGCAAAATCACGCACCCGGGCACTCAGAAAGCCATGAACGCCAGACATCAGCAGCACCAGCGTCAGTTTGGCGTGAAACCAGCCCGAGCTGAACCAGTGACCGGCCCAGGCGAGATACAGGCCGAGGATCCAGGTGACGATCATCGCCGGATTGATGATCGCCTTGAGCAGGCGACGCTCCATCACCTTGAAGGTTTCGGATTGCTTCGAGCCGATCTCCGCATCGCAGTGATAGACGAACAGTCGTGGCAGATAGAGCATGCCCGCCATCCAGGAGATGACGGCGATCACATGCAGCGCCTTGGCCCATTCATACATTCGAAAGTTCTTTCCAGCATCACTGCGTCACACCGCACGTGCAGACACCGGAACACTTCACCGGAAAGCCGCGTTGCAGGACGCGCCGATACAGAGCGGATCACCGCACTATCCGCAAGCCATCCTTCTCTTAAATAATATTTATAGAATCTTAGGTTTGAGTCTAAGTGACAGTGGATTTCAGCCGCCCAAAACAATCCCGGAACTGTCCCACGCTTATGCACATGGCCACGTGATTTCTCCAAAGCGGCCTGTATGCAAGTTCGATATGCAGCGCAAAGGCTTACCGTCGCCGTGCACTGGATTATCCCAAGACAAACCCGGATAACCCCATTATCATTCAGAGCAGCTTCAGAGCTTTTCCTCTTCATGAGCCCTGTGAAGAAAAAACCGAGTTATCCCGGGCCCGCCGAGGCGATGGTCGATTTCCCGGAAAAGCTCCACAGAGATTCACAGGACATACACGATCATGGTGCCCACCACCGGCAGCTATTTTCATCTTCATCTGGTCTCCGATTCGACCGGTGAGACATTGATCACCGTGGCTCGCGCCGTCGCGGCGCAATACGCGAATGTCACGCCAGTCGAACATGTCTACCCGCTCGTGCGGAGTCAGAAGCAGCTTGATCGCGTGCTTTCCGAAATCGAGGAAGCCCCCGGCATTGTTCTCTTTACGCTGCTGGAAAAAGATCTGGTTGGCCGGTTGGAAGCCAAGTGCCAGGAGATCAACAGCCCGAGCCTGTCGATCATCGGGCCAGTGATGCAGCTGTTTCAGGCTTATCTTGGTGCGTCGACAACCGGCCGCGTCGGTGCGCAGCACACGCTCAACGCCGAATATTTCAAGCGTATCGACGCGCTGAATTATTCGATGATGCATGACGACGGCCAGCATGTGGAAGGCCTCGAAGAAGCGGACGTGGTTCTGGTTGGCGTTTCGCGCACATCGAAGACACCAACATCGATCTATCTTGCCAATCGTGGTGTGCGCACGGCCAATGTGCCGCTCGTCCCCGGCATCCCCATTCCCCATCAGCTTGAGACGTTGAAAAATCCGCTGGTGGTCAGCCTGCACGCGACGCCGGAGCGCTTGATTCAGATTCGCCAGAACCGGCTTCTCAGCATTGGCAGCGATACGGCCAATGACGATTATATCGATCGCCAGTCGGTCACGGACGAAGTCACCTATGCGCGCAAGCTTAGCGCCAAATACGGCTGGGCCTTGTTGGAAGTGACACGTCGCTCCATCGAGGAAACCGCGGCAGCCATCATGAAACTGCTGGCTGATCGCCAGCGTCAGAGGATGTCCGAATGACCATTTGGCGCGGCGTGCAACCGCTGATCCTGGCTTCACAGAGTTTGGCGCGTCGTGAGTTGCTGGCGAATGCTGGCATTACGTTTGATGCGATGCCGGCGGATATCGACGAGCGCGGCATCCAGAAGAAATCCGGGTTGAAGGCGCCGGGCGAGATCGCAGCCTTGCTCGCCGAGCGGAAGGCGGCCTTTATCTCGCTGCGTCATCCCGGCCGCTATGTTCTTGGCGCCGATCAAATCCTGGCGCTCGGGGATCGGATGTTCAGCAAACCCGCCGGACGCGAACAGGCGGCCGAACAACTTGCGATCCTCGCGGGCCGGACCCACGAATTGCATTCAGCGCTTGCCGTCGTTTGCGATGGTGCGACGTTGTTCTCCAATGTCTCCGTGGCGCATATGACCATGCGCAAGCTGGATGATGCGGCGATCAATGCCTATCTGGACGCTGCGGGCGACAGGGTGACGACGAGTGTCGGCGCCTATCAGCTCGAAGGTCTGGGTGTGCATCTGTTCGAGCTGATTGAAGGCGATCACTTTACCATTCTCGGCCTGCCGCTGTTGCCGCTGTTGAGTTTCCTGCGGGGCGAAGAGATGATCGCGATCTGATTTTTATGAGGAATTGATGCGCGTATTGGGGCTGACCGGTTCGATCGGAATGGGGAAATCCACCACGGCGAAGTTGTTCATGGAAGCCGGCGTGCCGGTCTATGACGCCGACGCCACAGTGCACATGATCTATGAGGGCGAAGCTGCACCGCTGATCGAGGCGGCGTTTCCCGGAACCACCGTGAATGGCAAGGTCGATCGCGCGAAGCTATCGCCGCTGGTGGTGCACGATGCCGCCGCGATGAAGAGGCTCGAGCAGATCGTGCATCCGCTGCTCGGCGCCTATCACAGAAAATTCCTGGACGATGCAGAGAAGTCGGGTGTGCCGGTGGTAGTGGTCGATGTACCCCTGCTCTATGAGACCGGCGGTGAAAAGCGCGTCGATGCGGTAGTCGTCGTGTCCACCAATCCCGAGCAGCAGCGCGAGCGCATCCTGGCGCGCGAGGGTATGACGGCCGAGAAACTCGACGCCATTCTGGCGCGGCAGCTGCCTGACGCCGAAAAGCGCAAGCGCGCCGACTTCGTGGTGGATACATCGAACGGATTGGATCCCGTGCGGGAGCAGATCCGTGAAATTCTCGCCGAGGCTGTTAAGATGCCGCAACGGCGACCGTAACCGCCCCCTGATTCGACAACCGGCTTACTGCGATGCGCGAAATCGTCATGGATACCGAAACCACCGGCCTCGATCCCCTCCGGGGCGATCGGCTGGTGGAAATCGGTTGCCTCGAAATCTTCAACCGAATGCCGACCGGCCAGACCTTCCATGTCTACGTCAATCCCGAGCGTGACATGCCTCAGGAAGCATTCAACGTGCACGGGCTGTCGGCCGAGTTCCTGTCGACCAAGCCGCTGTTTCACGAAGTGGTCGACGACTTCATGGCCTTCATCGGCGATTCGCCGCTGGTAATTCATAACGGCATGTTCGACCTCGGCTTCATCAATGCCGAACTCGATCGCATCAAGCGCCCGCCGGTGCCGCGCGAGCGTCTCGTTGACACGCTGCTGCTGGCGCGCCGCAAGCATCCCGGTGTGTCGAACAAGCTCGACGATCTCTGCGCCCGCTATGCGATCGACAATTCCCGCCGCACCAAGCACGGCGCGCTGCTCGACTCCGAATTGCTGGCGGAAGTCTATATCGATCTCATTGGCGCCCGGCAGTCGCAACTGATCCTGGCGGACGAAGCGCCTGCGCAGCGCACCGGCAGCATCAATGACGCACCGCGCCGCCAGCGCGAGATCGCACTTGCGCCGCGCGTGACTGAAGCCGATCGCGCCGAGCACCGCGCCTTTGTCGCAACGATGGGCGAGAAGGCAATCTGGAACGAATTTCTGGGAACGCCGTCGTAAAACGACAATGGCCGGGACAAGCCCGGCCATGACGTAAGCTAATTGTTTGGAGCACCCGAACTTAGTTTGCCGGACCAGCGTCGGCTTGAGCCTGACGTTCCAGGTTCTGCCGGTACAGACCGACGAAATCCACGGGATCGAGCATCAGCGGCGGGAAGCCACCATCGCGCACCGCGGTGGCGATGATTTCGCGCGCGAACGGGAAGAGTAGGCGCGGGCACTCGATCATAACCAGCGGGTGCAGGTTTTCCTGTGGCACGTTGACGATGCGGAACACGCCGGCATAGGCCAGTTCGAAAGAGAACAGCACTGAGCCGGCGTTCTCGGCCTTGCCCTCGACCGACAGCGTCACTTCATATTCGCTCTCGGAGAGATTGTTGGCGCCGACATTGATCTGGATATTGATGTTTGGCTGCTGGGCCTGCGGTGCCAGCGAGGCTGGGGCGTTCGGGTTTTCGAACGACAGGTCCTTGGTGTACTGCGCCAGTACATTAAGCTGAGGGGGGGACTGCTCCGGAGGGGTGCCGTTGCCGTTTGCCATCGAAAATTCTCCTGAAGCGCTGCCGGGCGGGTGGAACCGGTTCGTCGCGGGCGTCCGCACGAACGGTCGAATGAGGTGATCGCGGCGAGTGGCTATCATAGGCCTGCGGCACTCGACAAGGATGCCACGCCACAACCTGGACGCTAGAAAATCGCTGGTTTGACCCACCGCTTGGGCATCCAGGTGCAAAACCGGTCATATTCGCCCCGAATTCACGTTAAATGACTGAAAGTGCGGGTTTTCCTCGTTCGATCCGATTTCCTCTGACAGACAAACGCGCTAGAATTTATCGAAACGGTTGCGGTCGAGGCTGCCGGTGCGAAGGCCGCTTTGCCGCAGCCGGACACGATGGCGCGCCATTGGCTGGGCTTAGTTTCATGTCTACATGGAGGAGGTTCGCCCATGACGCGATCTCCCGACCCTGTGGGAGCCGATTTCAGCACCGCGATGGGCGGCATAGTCTTCCGCCGGGCATGCCCGGCACCGATCAGAAAGCAATAAGACGTGGACATTTACACCATCATCTTCCTGGCACTGGCGGTCTTCATTTTCATCCGCCTGCGCAACGTGCTCGGACAGCGCACCGGCGAAGAGCGTCCGCCCTTCGACCGCGCCGCGCGTGATGCTCTGCCGCCCGAAGGCAATGTCGTGCCGATGCCCGGCGGTCCGATCGATCAGGCTGCGCCGGCACCGGCCGCCGACGTCTCTCCCGCCGAGCGCTGGAAGGGCATCACCGAACCGGGCACGCCGCTCGCCGCCGGTCTCGATGCCATCGTCGACCAGGATTCGTCGTTCGATCCGCGCCATTTCATCACCGGCGCGAAGGGCGCCTATGAGATGATCGTGTTGGCCTTTGCCAATGGCGATCGTCGGTCGCTGAAGGATCTGCTGTCATCGGAAGTGTTCGACTCGTTCGACGCCGTCATCAAGGACCGCGAGAAGAACGAGCAGAAGACCGAGACCCGTTTCGTCTCCATCGACAAGGCCGAACTCGTCGGCGCCGAAGTGCGCGATCGCGCGGCACAGCTCACCGTACGTTTCGTGTCGCAGATGATTTCGGTGACGCGCGACAAGACCGGCGCTGTGGTCGACGGCAATGCCGACAAGGTCAGCGACATCACCGACGTCTGGACTTTTGCCCGCGACATCACTTCGCGCGATCCGAATTGGAAGCTGGTTGGCACCGGCAGCGTGCAATAACGCTGCCAGGCTCGGCCGGCTTGCCGCGCTGTGCGTGATTGCTGCTGCGTTGGTCCCTGTCTCTGCAGACGCACGGGTCCGGCGTCACGCCAAGCACGTCAAGAATGATCCTGCACAATTTGTGTATGTGCCGCGGCACAATCCGCCGCGGGAATGGCCGTTCGAATTCACAGGCAGCCAATATGCGCCGGTGAATTGGGCCGATATCGCCGGCTGGAGCGAGGACGATCACCTCCTCGCCTTCCAGGCTTTTCGCACCAGCTGCAAGCCGATTGTTGCTCAACGCAACTCACCAACGGATTCGAAGGCGCTTGGCACCACGCTCCGCGATCCCTGCCGGGCTGCGAGAGCTGCCGAGATTTCCGATGGCGCCAAGGCGCGCGCCTTCTTCGAAGACCATTTTCTGCCGCTGCGTATCTCACGGCTCGGCGAGCCTGAAGGTTTCGTCACCGGCTACTATGAGCCAGTGATCGACGGTTCGCGCACGAAGACTGACGTTTACACCGTGCCGGTCTATCGCCGCCCGTCGAATCTGTTTGTGCGCGGCTATCGCCAGTCATCCGCAAGCATGCCGAATGGCGGCGATGTGTTCCGCAAGATTGGCCGTCGCAAACTCGTGCCTTATTATGATCGTGGTGAGATCGAAGACGGCGCCATCGCCGGGCGCGGGCTCGAAATCGTCTGGCTGAAGAGCCAGACCGATTTGCTGTTCACGCAGATCCAGGGCTCGGCGCGCGTCCGCCTCGAAGACGGCGGCACGGTGCGGATCAATTACGATGCGCATAATGGCTATCGCTACACGCCGGTCGGTCGCGTGCTGATCGATCGCGGCATCATCCCGCGCGAGCAGATGTCGATGCAGCGTATCCGGCAATATATGGAAGAGAATCCAGATGCCGCGAGCGAACTGCGTCGGCAGAATCGCTCCTATGTCTTCTTTCGCGAAGTGCAGCTCTCCGACAAGGACGAAGCCGTCGGTGCGCAAGGCGTGCCGCTGACGCCGGGCCGCTCCATCGCCGTCGATAAGTCGCTGCATGTTTATGGCACGCCGTTCTTCATCGAGGGCGATCTACCTGTCGACTCGGATACGGCAAAGACGCCGTTCCGTCGCCTGATGGTGGCGCAGGACACCGGCTCGGCCATTGTCGGCCCTGCCCGCGCCGATCTGTATTTCGGCGCCGGCGCAGAAGCTGGCCGAGTCGCCGGCCGGATGCGCCATCCTGCGCGCTTTGTTATGCTGGTGCCGAAGAGTCTCGATCCCTCTGTGCGCGGCCATCACATGCCGCTGCCCGATGCGCGGCCGTCGGAGATAATCGCAAAGCTGTTTCCGCAGACCGAGCCGAAGCCGGTCGAAGCATCGAAGGTCGAAAATTTCGCGATCGATAACAAGGCTGCAGCAAGGCCCGATACGTCCAGGTCTGATACATCGGTCGCGTCAAAGCCCGCGGCGCCAGCCGTGATAATGACGACGCCATTGCCAGTTGCAAAACCAGCTGTGGCTGCAGTCGCGCCTGCCCCGACATCGTCTCCATCCGTGGCTACGACGGTGCCATTGCCGGAGGCTCGGCCTGCGGTCGCGCCTCAAGTCGCAGCCGAGGCGAAGTCGCAGAAAAAACCCGAAGTAAAACCTGAAGTGAAGCGGGAAGTGAAACCGAAACGTGCCAAAGCCCGGCACCGCGTGTATCATCGCGCAGCGAAGCAGCCGCAGTCCCTCTTCCGTTTCCCCTGGCAATGAAGCGTTCACGTCCACCGCAACTTATCGATCCCGTGGCGCCGCGCCGTCGCCGCGTGCTGAGCGAAGAGGAGCGCGCGCTGTGGGAACTGGTCGCCAAACAGGTCAAGCCGCTGCGCAAAAAGCGTGTGGTGAAGCCGGAGCCCGCGGAAGACGCGCCAACGCTTGTGAAAGTCGCGGCGCCCAAGAAGATGACTTCGGCACCCCCGGCAGCCCTCAAAACCGCAAAGCCTGCCCCACCGCCCGTGCCGCCTCTGGCGCCGCTCGGCCGTCGCGAACGTTCGCAGCTCTCGCGCGGTCGCAAGGACATCGACGCGCGGATCGATCTGCACGGAATGACACAGACGTGCGCGCATCACGCGCTGTCGGCCTTCCTGCATCGCGCCAGCCATGACGGTATGACTTTCGTGCTGGTTATCACCGGCAAGGGCCGCACGACCGGCCCGGAATCCGAGCGCGGCGTTCTGCGCCGCCAGGTGCCGCTCTGGCTGGGACTGCCGGAGTTTCGGTCGCTGGTGGTGGGATTCGAGGAAGCGCATATCGGGCACGGCGGCGCCGGTGCGCTGTATGTGCGGATCAGGCGGGCGCGTTCTTAACCTCTCCCCGCAAGAGCGGGGCGAGGGAGCGAGAGGTCAGTGCTTCGTCTCACAAAATAAACCGGCTCAGATCCGAATTCTTCGCCAGATCCCCCACATGCTTCTGCACGTAGGCGGCATCGATTCGGATGGTCTCGCCGTTGCGATCGGGCGCAGCGAAGGAAATCTCGTCGAGCACGCGCTCCATCACCGTCTGCAAACGTCGTGCGCCGATATTCTCGACGCTTGAATTCACGGCAACGGCGACATCGGCCAGTGCATCGATGGCATCGTCGGCGAATTCCAGGGTCACGCCTTCGGTCTGCAGCAGCGCCACATATTGCTTGATCAGCGAAGCTTCCGGCTCGGTGAGAATGCGGCGCATGTCGTCGCGGGTCAGCGCATTAAGCTCGACGCGGATCGGCAGGCGGCCCTGCAATTCCGGCAAGAGATCGCTCGGCTTGGCAATATGGAATGCGCCGGATGCGATGAACAGGATGTGGTCGGTCTTCACCGCGCCGTGCTTGGTGGAGACGGTGGTGCCTTCGATCAGCGGCAGCAGGTCACGCTGAACGCCTTCGCGCGAGACTTCGCCGCCGCTGCGGCCGTCGCGCACGCAGATCTTGTCGATCTCGTCGAGAAACACGATGCCGTTGTTCTCGACCGCTGAAATCGCTTCCTGCACGAGTGCGTCGCTGTCGAGCAGCTTGTCGGCTTCCTCATTCACCAGCGGCTCATGTGCATCTTCCACGCGCAGGCGGCGCGTCTTGGTGCTCTTGCCCATCTTGCCGAAGATATCGCCAATCGAGATCGCGCCCATCTGCGCGCCGGGCATTCCCGGGATTTCGAACATCGAGGGGCCGCCGGAGGACTGAACCTCGATCTCGATCTCCTTATCGTTGAGCTCGCCGGTGCGGAGCTTCTTGCGGAACGACTCTTTCGTTGCTGCGCTTGCGGTGGCGCCGACCAGAGCATCGACCACGCGATCCTCGGCGGCGAGCTGAGCTCGCGCCTGGACGTCCTTGCGCTTGCGCTCGCGGGTTAGCGAGATCGCGACCTCGACGAGGTCCCTGATGATCTGCTCGACATCACGGCCGACATAGCCGACCTCGGTGAACTTGGTGGCTTCGACCTTGATGAAAGGCGCGCCGGCGAGCTTCGCCAGCCGGCGCGCGATCTCGGTCTTGCCGACGCCGGTGGGGCCGATCATCAGGATGTTCTTTGGCAGCACTTCCTCGCGGAGCGAACCGGTCAGTTGCAGGCGCCGCCAACGATTGCGCAGCGCGATCGATACCGCGCGCTTGGCGTCGTGCTGGCCGACGATGAACCGGTCGAGTTCGCTTACGATTTCGCGGGGAGAAAAGTCGGTCATGTCACTCTACGTAAGTTGAGAAGGGCGTGGGGACAAGCGGATCAGATAATAGGTGGGCCGGCCTGCCAGGTTCGGATCGCTTCGAATGGATGAATCAGCATGATCACGTTCAAAGTGAGATTGTCGCGAATGTGCAGGCCGACCAGTACCTCGAACAGAAGCGCGATCGCGACGGTCGCGGCGACCGGCAGCTTCCGCGCCAGGATGAAGCCCGTGATCATCGACAGTGTATCAGCCAGCGAATTGACGATGCTGTCGCCGTAATAATCCAGCGACATCGTACCCGCGCGATAGCGTTCGATGATCCAGCTCGAATTTTCCAGCAGCTCCCAGCCGCCTTCAATGAGCATGGCGACGATCAGGCGCGCGATCCAGGACAGTCGTGGAAGCAGTAGCCAGGTGGCGGCGTAAAACAGGAAGCCATGGATGATGTGGGAGAAGGTGTACCAGTCGGTGAGGTGCTGTGAATTCTCCGAACTCAGCACCACGCCGTGCCACAGCTTCACGTAGCCACAGGCGCAGATCGGCAATCGCCCCATCGCATAAAGAAGAGTCGCCTGCAGCGCGAGCAGGCCGAGCGCGATCAGCACACCCTGCTGGACCGAGAGACCGGTGACAGACGGCGCGCGGGTATTGTGACCCGCGACGGTCATGCCTCCAGCATTTCCAGCGTCACGTTGCGGTTGGTGTAGACGCAGATATCGGCGGCGATATCGAGTGATTTGCGCACGATGGTCTCGGCATCCTGGTCGGTGTCGACCAGCGCCCGCGCTGCCGCCAGCGCGTAATTGCCGCCGGAGCCGATGGCCATCACGCCGGCTTCCGGCTCGAGCACGTCGCCGGTGCCGGTCAGCACCAGCGAGACGTCCTTGTCGGCGACGATCATCATGGCTTCCAGCCGGCGCAGATACCGGTCGGTGCGCCAGTCCTTGGCGAGTTCGACAGCCGCCCGGGTCAATTGGCCGGGATACTGCTCCAGTTTGGCTTCGAGACGCTCGAACAGCGTGAAGGCGTCCGCCGTGGCGCCGGCAAAGCCGCCGATCACGTCGCCCTTGCCCAGTTTACGGACCTTTTTGGCATTGGATTTGATGACCGTCTGGCCGATCGAGACCTGACCGTCGCCGCCGATCACGACTTTACCGCCCTTGCGGACGGTCAGGATGGTGGTGCCGTGCCAGACCGGAGATGATCCGTCATGGGAAGCCGAATAGGATGCGTTCATGGAAACCCTCTTGAGCGCCTGATCTAGGCACGGATACCGGCCGTTGCAAATCCGGCGACGAAGCATAGGCCAGCGGCCGATGCGCGCGGATTCCGGTCACCATAGGGCAAAGATCGGTCCGGAATCGGCTCTCCCGCGGTAGCGACGGTGTCATCTCCCTGTTAAAAGGGCGCGTTTTCAGCAGGCGGAGAGGCGTTTTCATGCGCACGGCTACGATCAAGCGCAAGACCAAGGAAACCGATATCGAGGTCTCCGTGAACCTCGACGGTACCGGCGTATCCAAATCGACCACCGGAATCGGCTTCTTCGACCATATGCTCGATCTGCTCGCCCGCCATTCCCGCATCGACGTCACTGTGAAGGCGGTCGGCGACCTCCATGTCGATTTCCATCATACGGTGGAGGATGTCGGCATCGCGCTTGGCCAGGCGGTCAAGCAGGCACTTGGCGATATGGCCGGGATCACCCGCTATGCCTCGGTCTATATGCCGATGGACGAGACCCTGACCCGGGTGGCGCTGGATATTTCCGGCCGGCCGGTGCTGGTGTTCAAGTCCACCTTCCCGACCCACAAGATCGGCGAATTCGACACCGAACTGGTGCGCGAGTGGTTCAACGCCTTTGCCGGCAATGCGGGCGTGACTTTGCACGTCGAAACCCTATATGGCGAGAACAGCCATCACATTGCCGAATCCTGCTTCAAGGGTCTGGCGCGGGCGCTGCGGGCGGGTGTTGCGATCGATCCGCGCAATGCCGGCGAAGTGCCATCCACCAAGGGTCAGCTCGGCGGCTGATCGGCCTCTATGGTTTCGGGCGGAGTTTGCCATGCCGGTCTACACAGTTCACGCACCTCGCGGTGCCGGCCCTGAGCCGTTTGCGGCAACGGACAAGTTCGAGTTCGTGCGCGATGGATTCCATTTCTGGGCGTTCGTCGCCGGCCTGATCTGGCTGATCTATCATCGGCTGTGGTGGGCACTGCTCGGCTATGTCGTGCTGTCGATCGCCGGCGAAGTCGCGCTGTCGATGTTGAAGGTCGATCTCGGCGCCCGTTTCGTCGTGATGCTGCTGTTTGCGCTGCTGATGGGCTTCGAGGCCGCCAGCCTGCGCCGCTGGACGCTGTCGCGCGGCAAGTGGCGTCAGCTCGATGTGGTCGTCGCCGATAACAAGGATGCCGCCGAGCGTCGCTTCTTCGATCGCTGGACCGCGCAGCACAACGCAGTCAACGATCAGTGGGCGAGCGATCGCGGCGGTCCGCCGCCGACCCGTCACGTTCCCAGCCAGTCTTTCTCACGTCCGCCGTCTCCGGCGCAAAACGACATCATCGGGTTATTCCCGCAACCGGGAGTGACACGGTGAGCGTTGCCATTATCGATTACGGCTCCGGCAACCTGCACTCCGCAGCGAAAGCGTTTGAGCGCGCCGCGCGCAGCATGGACGTGCCCGAGAAAATCATCGTCACGCGCGATCCCGAAACGGTATTTCGCGCCGATCGCATCGTGCTGCCTGGCGTCGGCGCCTTTGCGGACTGCCGCAGGGGACTCGATTCGCTGGACGGCATGGTCGAGGCGATGACCGAAGCGGTGCGCGACAAGGCCCGACCTTTTTTCGGCATCTGCGTCGGCATGCAGCTGATGGCGACCAAGGGCAAGGAGCACGTCACGACCGACGGGCTCAACTGGATCGCCGGCGATGTCGAGAAGATCAAGCCGCGCGAAGAGAACCTGAAGATCCCCCATATGGGCTGGAACACGCTCGATATGGTGCGCGAGCACGCGGTGCTGGAGCGCCTGCCGCTCGGGCCGAAGGGTCGCCACGCCTATTTCGTGCACTCCTATCACCTGAACGCGGTCAACGAGGCCGATGTGCTGGCGCGCGCCGATTACGGCGGTCCCATCACCGCCATCGTTGGCAAGGACACCGCGATCGGTACGCAATTTCATCCCGAAAAGAGCCAGCGCTTTGGCCTGGCCCTGATTTCGAACTTTCTGAAGTGGAAGCCGTGATTCTCTTTCCCGCCATCGATCTGAAAAACGGCCAGTGCGTTCGCCTTGAGCAGGGCGACATGGCGCGCGCCACTGTGTTCAACCTCGATCCCGCCGCACAGGCGCGCGACTTCGAGACTCAAGGCTTCGAATATCTCCATGTCGTCGATCTCGATGGCGCCTTTGCCGGCAAGCCGGTGAATGCGCAGGCCGTGGAATCGATGCTGAAGGTCATCAAGATGCCAGTGCAGCTCGGCGGCGGCATTCGCGATCTCAAGACGGTGGAAGCCTGGCTCTCCAAGGGCATTACCCGCGTCATCATCGGAACGGCCGCGGTGCGCGATCCAGCTCTGGTGAAGGAAGCCGCGAAGAAATTCCCGGGCCAGGTTGCCGTCGGTCTGGATGCCCGCGACGGCAAGGTTGCCGTCGAAGGCTGGGCTGAGACCTCGACCGTCACTGCGCTAGAAATCGCGCAGCGTTTTGAAGATGCTGGCGTCGCCGCCATCATCTTCACCGATATCGCGCGCGACGGTCTGCTCAAGGGTATCAATTGGGATGCGACGATTGCGCTGGCAGATTCGATTTCAATTCCGGTGATCGCCTCGGGCGGTCTCGCCTCCATCGATGATATCAAGGCCATGCTTGAGCCACGTGCTGCGAAGCTCGAAGGCGCGATCTCCGGCCGTGCGCTGTATGACGGGCGGATTGATCCGGCCGAGGCGCTGAAGCTCATCAAGCAGGCGGCATAAGGACCGAGCCATGTTCAAAGTCCGCGTCATCCCCTGCCTCGACGTCAAGGATGGACGCGTGGTGAAGGGCGTCAACTTCGTCGACCTGCGCGATGCCGGCGATCCCGTAGAGGCTGCGATCGCCTATGACGCCGCTGGCGCCGACGAGCTCACTTTCCTCGATATCAACGCTACCCACGAAAACCGCGGCACCATGATGGATGTGGTGCGTCGCACCGCTGAAGCCTGCTTCATGCCGCTGACGGTCGGCGGCGGCGTGCGTACGGTGGACGACATCAAGACGCTGCTGCGCGCTGGTGCCGACAAGGTCTCGATCAATTCGGCCGCGGTGGCCAATCGCCAGTTCGTCAAGGAAGCCGCCGAGAAGTTCGGCGACCAGTGCATCGTAGTGGCGATCGACGCCAAGCGATCCGGCTCGCGCTGGGAGATCTTTACCCATGGCGGCCGCAAGTCGACTGGCATCGATGCCATCGAATTCGCCCAGGAAGTCGTGTCCTTGGGCGCGGGTGAAATCCTGCTCACCTCGATGGATCGCGACGGCACCCGCTCCGGCTTCGATATCGAACTGACCCGGGCCATCGCCGACAGCGTCGGCGTACCGGTCATTGCCTCGGGCGGCGTCGGTAATCTCGATCATCTGGTGGAAGGTATCAGGAGCGGCCACGCCACCGCGGTGCTGGCGGCCTCGATTTTTCACTTCGGGGAATTTACCATTCGCGAGGCCAAGGAGCATATGGTCCGGGCCGGACTGCCGATGCGGCTCGACCCCTAGGTCAATCTCTGGCAGGAGTTTGCGCTGCCCAGCCAACAAGGCGCCGAAATGGCTTTTACGCTTCATGACCTTGCCGATACCATCGACGCCCGCGCGGCGGCGGGTGGCGACGCGTCCTATACCCGCAAGCTGCTCGACAAGGGCGCGGAGCATTGCGCCAAGAAATTCGGCGAGGAGGCGGTCGAAACCGTGATCGCGGCGGTCGAGAACGATCGCACCAATCTGATCAATGAAAGTGCCGACCTGCTGTTTCATCTGCTGGTGCTGCTGAAAGCGCGCGGCGTAACGATTCAGGAGGTCGAGGCGGCGCTCGGTCAGCGCACGTCCCAATCCGGACTGCAAGAGAAAGCGTCGCGCAAGAGCGAGTAACAGCGTCGATCACAACGGGGACCGCTTCATGGATATGCGGGCAGACCAACAATACAATCCCTATCGGAATTTCTCGCGGGAGCAGTGGGCCAAGCTGCGCGACGATACGCCGATGACGCTGGAGGCCGGCGAGATCGCCGCCCTGCGTTCGATGTATGATCGCCTCGATCTGCGCGAGGTCGAAGAGATTTATCTGCCGCTGTCCCGCCTGCTTTCGATCTATGTCACGGCGACACAACGTCTGTATTACGCGCAGCGCAAGTTCCTCGGCATCGAGGATCGCAAGATGCCCTATATCATCGGCGTCGCCGGGTCGGTGGCGGTCGGCAAGTCGACCACCGCCCGCGTGCTGCAGGCACTGCTCGCAAGATGGTCGCCGCGGCCCAAGGTCGATCTCGTCACCACCGACGGCTTTCTCTATCCGAATGCGGTGCTCGAGCGCGAAGGCATCATGCAGAAGAAGGGCTTTCCCGAAAGCTACGATCTGCCGACGCTGCTACAGTTTCTCAGTGACATCAAAGCCGGCCGCAATGCTGTCCGCGCGCCTGTGTATTCGCATCTCACTTACGACGTGGTCCCAAACAAGTGGGTCGAGGTCGATCAGCCCGACATCCTGATCGTCGAAGGCGTCAATGTGCTACAGACCGGCCGCCTCCCGCGCGACGGCAAGGCGGTGCCTGTGGTCTCCGACTTCTTTGACTTCTCCGTCTATATCGACGCCGATGAGCCGGTACTGCGCGACTGGTATGTGAGACGGTTTCTGGCGCTGCGCGACACCGCATTTCACGATCCGCGATCCTACTTCAATCGCTACGCATTGCTGTCGGATGAAGAAGCGACGGCGACGGCGCTGGCGATCTGGGAGCGCACCAACCTCGCCAATCTCGAAGACAACATCCTGCCGACGCGACCGCGTGCGACGCTTATCCTCAAAAAGGGTGCGGATCACGTAGTGGAAAACGTCGCGCTGCGTCGCCTCTAAGCGATTACGCCGCGTGGCGTGAGGTGTCCGTGCTGAAATGCTCGATATAGCGTGCGCCGATCGACGTCACCGGCATCACGATCAGAACGTCGGTGGTGCCGAACTGATGATCGATCACGGCGCCGTCGCCGATCATGGCGCCGATCCGTAGATAGCCTTTGATCAGCGGCGGTAGCGCACGAAGCGCCGCCTTGGTGTCGATGGCATCCGCGGCCATCCGGTTCATCTCGACATAGCGCGACGGATGCGCGCGGGCGCGCCAGGCTTCGGGCGCGCGGGCGTTGTGATGCAGGAACGACAGCGGCAGCGCGAGGCGATCCGGATCGGTGCCTTCAAAACTGGCGCAACCGATCATGACGTCGAACTTGTTCTGTCGCACGTAGCTCCAGATGCCCTGCCACAGCAATTCGACGGTACGCTTGTTGCGGTAGCGCGGCAGCACGCAGGAGCGGCCGAGTTCAAGAAAGCGCAGACCGGCATGGCGCTCGATCATCCCCGACAGATCGAATTCGCTGTCGGTATAGAAACCCCCGTTCTGCATGGCCGCCTCATGGCGTAGCAGGCGATAGGTGCCGACCACCGGCTGCTTGCCGGACAGTGTGGGCTTGGCATCGTGATCGACGACGAGAAGGTGATCGCAGATCTTGTCGAATGCATCCTTGTCGCGGCGTGCCAGCATAGTGGCGGCGTCGGCGATCGCGGTGCCGTTCTTGTAGAATACCTTGTAGCGCAGACGCTGCGCGCGCTTCACGTCGCGCTTGTCCTGCGCGAGGCGAACTTCGAGCGGACCCATCCGGCCCAGCGAATTCGTGGCGACCGGAATGCCGTTGGCGGGATGGAGATGCAGCGGCGGCTTGAACCAGGTGATCGCCGTCTGCGCGGCGGCGCTCATGTTCTGGGGCCGCAACATCTGCATGAAACCCTGCTTCGGTCGCACCAGTTCGTTGCCGTGCATGGCCATCCCCAACTCAATCGCCTTGTGCCGCAGGCATCACGCGAATCATCGATGCGGCTTATCCGCACCAGACATCACGGGCGCTCAACAGCCGTGTGACGGGCGTGTTGCGGGGGTGTGACAGCGAAGGTGGAGCTGCTAGGCGGCGATGTGCCGCATCTTGGCGAGTCCCTTGAGGGCTTCGGCAAGCTTGTCGCGGTCCAGCGGCTTCATCAGGAAGCCGTCCATGCCGGCCTCGAAACAGGCATAGCGATCTTCGACCAGTGCATTCGCTGTGAGGGCCAGGATCGGGGTACGCCTGACGCGTTGACCGGCCTCGCGCGCGCGAATGCGTTTGGTGGTCTCGATGCCGTCGAGCTTCGGCATCTGGATATCCATCAGGACGAGGTCATAGGGCGTGCCTGCGGAGTCGGAGGCGAGCCAGGATTCCAGTGCCTCTTCGCCATTGGTGGTCACGACCGGCTTGTGGCCAAGCCGCGTCAGCAACGAGCGCATCAGTAGCGCGTTGATCTCGTTGTCTTCGGCGACCAGGATCGAGAGGCTGGGTGCCATCGCCTCCGTTAGTTCCGGTGTGGCCGGATCACGATCCAACAGATCATCGGCGGCGATCGTCGGTGAGTCCGTCTGTAATGTCAGGCGCGCGGCAAGCGAGGCCGCACGCAGTGGCTTCACCAGATAGCCGGTAAACGCACTCGGCGTCGCGGGCTGCAATTCATGGCGCATCGCAGGCGTGAACAGCACGATCCGTCGCAGCGCATGCGGAATTGCGGTGTCCGCGAGGTGCTCGGCAGCGTCAGCACCAAGGGCGCGATCGATCATGACGGCGTGCCATGAACGTTCGGGTAGCAGCGCTTGCGCGACGGCAATATCGGACACGGTGCAAGTCTGTGCCCCCCAGCGCCCGAGCCGCAGGGCCGTCAGTGAGGCTTCGATGGTCTGCGGCGCCACCAGCATCACCGAAAGGCCGGTAAGATCGGGTGCTATGAAAGTCGCGGTGCCGCTGTCGGATGCGGCGAGCGGGATCGATACTTCGAATGTCGAGCCGGCACCGAGCGTGCTCTGTAGCGTGATGCGGCCGTTCATGCGCTTGACGATACGCTCGCTGATGCTGAGGCCAAGACCCGTTCCGCCATAGTGCCGCGCGGTGCCCTCGTCTGCCTGTTCGAATTCGCGGAAGATGCGCTGCTGCGCATCCGGCGCGATACCGATGCCGGTGTCACGCACCAGGAAAGAGACTTCGTTCGGCCAGATGCCGGGTTCGACGATCAGCGCTACGCCGCCGGTCGCCGTGAACTTGATGGCATTGCCGGCGAGATTGAGCAGCACCTGGCGCAGGCGCGCCGCATCGCCCATCACTGTCAGCGGCAGTCGCTCGTCGACATAGGCCGCGATTTCGAGATTGCGGGCCTGCGCACGCGGCGCCAGCAATTCGGTAATGTCCTCGATCAATCCGGCTAGTGCAAAGGGGCGATGTTCCAGATCGATCTTGCCGGCCTCGATCTTGGAGTAATCCAGCAGCTCCTCGATCAGCGACAGCAGCGCATCGCCGGAGGTCTTCACGGCCTTGGCGTAAGTGGTCTGTTCGGGTGTCAGCGGCGTATCGAGCAGCAAGCCGCTCATGCCGAGAATGCCGTTCAGCGGCGTGCGGATTTCATGGGACGCCATCGCGAGGAACCGCGACTTGGCGCGGTTGGCGGCATTGGCATGATCACGGGCTTCACCGAGGGCGCGCTCGGTCTGGGTGCGGTCGGTGACATCGCGGCCGACGCATTGCAACTCGGCGGGCTGGCCCGCATCGATCCGCACCAGACCTTCGCGCCAGGCGATCCAGCGCGGACCAGTCGCCGTGGCGATCTTCTGATCGTGCATGCTGGTGCCGTTCGACTCGTTGGCGATATCGCCCTGCTCCAGCAGCGTGAGTTCGAAGTGGCTGCCGATCAATGCTTCGCGCGATTGTTCCGCCAGCGCACAATAGGCATCGTTGACGAAGGTGATGCAGCCTTCGCTGTTGCGGATCACGATCAGGTCGCCCTGCGCTTCGAACAGGCTGCGCGCGCGCTCTTCGGCTTCTTTCAATTCCCAGTTCCGATCGACCAGGGCTTCGTTATGCGCAGCCAATTTGCGCATCCGCTTGCCTATGAAGCGCATACGAATGCTCATGGTGGCCAAGGCGACGCAGGCCAGCGCGAACAGGAAGCTGGCACCGATCGCAAAAGCATGCGGATCGTAACCGGAGTCTTTCGAGGTCGAACCTGAGATGAAACCATAGGCGCCACCGAAGGCAGCCGAGAACATCACGAAAGAGCGGATGACGAAAGCAAGCCACGGAAAGCGGCGCGCGAAGCGGCGGAAGTAGACCTTGATCCGGAAGACACCTTTCGCCACAGATCAGCACTCCGGCTTGGTCACATCATGGCTCGCGATTGCACGCGACTACAGGCCGCGATCAGGCGATCGCAGATCTCAGAAACAATGCGGGTATGTTGTTGCCAAGTGCTTGCGCGGGGGCAGTTTTGAATTTGCCCGCGCAGACATGGTTGATGAAGCGTTAATGCGCGGCCTAGAGGCTGGCCGCTGCCATCCGCGCCGGGCTGCGGCTGTGGGCACTGACGATCAGCGCTGCGGCATCGCGCGCCGTGAAGCTGCGAGATTTCACGAAGATCCGGTAGTCGGCGTCGCCCTGTTCCGACAGATAGATGATGGGCTCTGACATTGCCGATGTCTCGGCAATACCGATGAAACGCGTCGCAGCGGTGAAGGGACAGGCATCGGGTTCCGCTGCATCGACATCATCGAGCACGACAAAGTCGGCGGTCTCGGCGCTGTCGACGATCTGCACACGGACGGTTGCCTGCAAGGGATCGCTCGTGAAGCTGACATGCGATCGCGCCTGCCAGGGCATGGCGGCGATCTGGACGGTGGTCTCACCGGTGGAGATGCAGGGATGCGTTCCGCTCACGAGATCGCCGCGGGCGAGAAAGGCTGCCAGCGCCAGGGGAATCGTCGAGGCTAAAATCTTGAAACGCAGCATGACACGGTACTCGCCCTGGCCCCGCAATGCGGGGTTATGGTGAGCAGAGCGTAAACAAAACTCGTTACTATCGCGTTGACGTCCACATCAGTGGCGTTGCCGAAATTCACGCCGCGCGGCGAACGTCCTCCGCCAGCGCGCGGTAAGACAACGCTTCGGCCAGATGCAGCCGCCCGATTTTTTCGGCGCCGTCGAGATCCGCCAGCGTCCGCGCCACGCGCAGCACGCGGTGATAGCCGCGCGCGGTCAGTCGCATCGTTTCGGCGGCATCGCGCAACAATGTCAGTCCCTGGGCATCCGGCTGCGCTACCGTTTCCAGCACAGAGGCCGGCGCGGAGGCATTGGTATGTGTGCCCGGCAATCCCGCCGCCGCATAGCGCATGGTCTGCAGATCGCGCGCGGCGGCGACACGCGCCGCGACTTCGGCGGAACCTTCCGACGGTGGCGGCAGAATGAGATCCGCCGCGGTCACCGCCGGGACTTCGATGCGCAGATCGATGCGGTCCATCAAGGGGCCCGAGATGCGCGCCTGATAATCCGAGGTGCAACGATCGATGCGGCCGCGCTTGCAGGAGAAGCCCGGCTCGAACGCGTGACCGCAACGGCATGGATTCATCGCAGCGACCAGCATAAAGCGGGCGGGATAGGTGACGCGGTGATTGGCGCGCGAGACCGCCACCTCGCCATTCTCAAGCGGCGCGCGCAGCGAATCCAGCACGCGCGGATCGAACTCCGGCAGTTCGTCGAGAAACAGCACGCCTTGATGCGCCAGCGAAATCTCGCCCGGCCGCGCGCGCAACCCGCCGCCGGTGAGTGCGGCCATGCTGGCGGAATGATGCGGTGCGCGGAACGGCCGGCGTGCGGTGAGTGCGCCGTCCTTGATCTCGCCGGCCACCGACGCAATCATCGAGACTTCGAGCAGCTCCGCCGGCGACAGGGGCGGCAGGATCGACGGCAGCCGCGCCGCCAGCATGGATTTTCCTGATCCGGGACTTCCAGCCATCAGCAGGTGGTGGCCGCCTGCCGCAGCGATTTCCAGCGCGCGTTTGGCACTTTCCTGTCCCTTGATGTCGCGCAGATCCAGCAGCGTTTCCTCACGCGCATGTATTCTCGGCTGCGGCCGCGACAGAACCTGCGTACCCTTGAAGTGATTGGCGATCTGGATCAGCGATGTCGCGGCGATGATCTGAATGTCCGGGCTGGCCCAGGCGGCTTCTGCCCCGCAGTCCGCCGGACAGATCAATCCTTCGTCGCGCGCATTGGCGCCGATCGCGGCCGGCAGTACGCCGGCCACGGGAGCGAGCGAACCATCGAGACCGAGTTCGCCGAGTACGGTAAAACCCGCCAATGCATCCGGCGGAATCGCGCCGATCGCAGCCATCAATCCCAGCGCGATCGGCAGATCGTAATGACTGCCTTCTTTCGGCAGATCGGCGGGCGCGAGATTGACGATGATCCGCCGCGCCGGCAGCGCCAGACCCGAGGCAACCAGCGCGGCACGCACCCGTTCGCGTGCTTCGGACACCGCCTTGTCAGGCAGGCCGACGATCAGGAAATTCGGCAGGCCGGGCACGACCTGAACCTGCACGTCGACCGCGCGGGCCTCGATCCCCTCAAAGGCTACGGTGGAAACACGTTGAACCATGCCGCCCTCATTCGAGATGAGAGCGTAACCTAAGGTTGCTTCTACTTCAAGAACAATCAGTGAACGAAAAGTAGCGGTAAAGTATGCTGGTTTTGGCTGAAGTCGGCCATTGGCGTAGAAAATCTTAAACACGTCATGCAAAGCATCCTATGAGCTTCGAGACGAAGACCGGGTGCCCGCAGATGTCAGATCGCTTGTCGATGCCGCCAGACGCTCCGGATGACGCCGACCTGATCGCTGCGCTGAAGGCGCAGATCGAAGCTCAGCAGGCCATCATCGATCAACAGGCTGCTTCGCTGGCGCATAGCCGGAAGATATTCGATCGCTCCTCGGCGGCAGCGCGAATCGGCGTCTGGGAATGCGACCTCTCCGATGAATCGCTGGTCTGGACCGATGTTGTCTATGACATCTTCGATCTACCGCGTGGCTCGACGCCGATTCGCGAGGAGGCGCTCGCCTGTTATCCCGAAGAATCCGTCAGGGAACTGACGAAGCGGCGCAGCAAGGCCATCGAGGATCGCACGGGCTTCAGTCTCGATGCGGAGATCATCACCTTCAAGGGCAACCGGCGCTGGATCAGGATCACGGCCACTGTCGAGTCGGTCGATGGCGTTGCCGTCCGCATCTTCGGCATGAAGCAAGACATCACCGAAGAGAAAATTCTGGCGGATCGCAATCGCTATCTCGCCGAATTCGATACGCTGACCGGCCTCGCCAATCGCAGCCAGTTTCAAACCAAGCTGTCGCTGTTCGATGCGGCGTCGGCCATCAAGGTGAAGCCGTTCGGCGCGCTGCTGTTGATTGATCTCGATGAATTCAAGCCGGTCAATGACTGTTTCGGCCACGCAGCGGGCGATGCCTGCCTGACCGTCGTTGCAAATCGAATTCGCAACATCTGTGCCGGTGCGGAACTGGTCGCACGACTCGGCGGTGACGAATTCGCGGTTCTGCTGGGGCCTCACGCGCAATTCGAGGAAGCCTCAGAAACCGCGTGCGCCATTGTCACGCAGCTAGGCCTGCCCATCGATCATCGTGGGCAACAGTTGCGGGTTGGCGCATCGGTCGGCATCGCGCTGGCCGATAACTGCACGTCGTCGCAATTGGCAGCCATGGCGGATTCGGCGCTCTATGCAGCGAAGGATGCCGGACGTGGGACGTTCCGAATCTACGCACGCGGTGCGGAGAGACGCCGAAGTGACGCCTCATCCGCGGCGTGAGGATGAATTGCTGCGGAATTCCTGCGGCGGTCATTGTCTCAAGATCGCCGCAGGAAAGTCGCAGGATTTCCGCTAGAGATTCATCACCATCGGCTCGGCGATATAGCGGAAGCCGTCGCCTGATTTCACCACATGACCATAGCCCGGCCACGCGAAGTGATAGGACATCACGGCCGTCTTGTTGGCTGCGAGCATGTCGAGCATCTTCACCCGCGTCGCCGCTGCCATCTTCGGATCGGAGTCATAGGCGAACTCCATCCGCGGCTTCTCCAGCAGTAGCACTTGATGATGGGTGAGGTCGCCGAGGAAGGCGAAAGATTTCCCGTCCGATTGGATCATGAACATGTGGTGGCCGAACGTATGGCCCGGCGCATGCATGGCGGTAACGCCGGGCAGGAACTCCTGGCCGTCCTTGAAGAACACCAGGCGATCCTTCACCGGCAGCAGGTTCTTGCGCGCATGGACGATGAAGTCCTTGAGCGGCGAACCGAGCTTGCCTTCGTCGGTCCAGAACTTGAAGTCTTCCTCGCTGAGATAGACCTGCGCATTGGGAAATAGTGGCTTGTCATTGGCATCGACGATGCCGCCGATATGATCGATATGGGCGTGCGAGCACACCACGGCATCGATATCGCCGGGCTTGATACCGGCTTCGGCCATACTTTTCTGCAGGCGACCCGTGGTGTTGCCGAACAGTTGCGACGTGCCCATGCCGGTGTCGAACAGGATCAGTCTGTCGCCCATGTTGACGATCGGCGCGTTCTGTTCGAGCACGACATTGCTGCTGCTGAGGAAATTATCCGTCAGCATCTTCTGCACGTCTTCCTTGGGTACGCCGACGAATGTGCCGGAGGGATCGCCGAGCGGCAAAGGTCCGTCGGAGACAACGGTGACTTCCGCGCTGCCTAACATGAAACGGTGGAAGTAGGGCGCCTGTGTGCCGAGCTTTGGTGCCTTGGCCGATGCGCTGCCGATGAGGCCGGGAGCGAGAAGATTTGCGCCCAAACCAGCGCCGAGCGAGAGCAGGGACCTTCGCGAAACTTCTGAAGTCATGCGTTTCTCCACTGATATGCTTTTGCTTGCCGCCACATGTAGCGGGCCGCCCGATTGGTCAAGCGTGCATCAACATGCTGCGCTTGCCGTCCATGACTGGCAAGCAAAAGCAGCAAGCGGAGAATTGCGACAAATGGAATTCAAACAGACGCGTCAATCATTGACGCAGCGCAACGAGTGATGTGAGCGGAGTTACTTCCGCTTCGCTTCGATCACGTCCCAGACCCGCGCCGCGACATCCGGTCCGCCAAGCTTGGCGATAGCGCGAATGCCCGTGGGCGACGTCACGTTGATCTCGGTGAGATTGCCATCGATCACGTCGATGCCGACGAACAGCAGACCGAGATCACGCAGCGCCGGTCCGACGCGTTCGCAGATTTCGCGCTCACGTGGCGAGAGTTCGGTGGCTTTGGCGGCGCCGCCACGCACCATGTTGGAGCGCAAATCGTCTTCAGCCGGCACGCGATTCACGGCACCCGCGAATTCGCCGTCGATCAGGATAATGCGCTTATCGCCATGTTTCACTTCGGGAAGGAAACGCTGAATGACCCACTGCTCCTTGAAGGTGACGGAGAACAGATCGTAGAGCGAACCGAAATTCATGTCCTGCGGCAGCACGCGAAACACGGCCGCGCCGCCATGGCCATGCAGCGGCTTCATCACCACCGCGCCATGCTCGGCACGAAATGCATTGATCTCGTCCTTGTCGCGCGAGATCAGCGTCGGTGGCATCAGGTCCGAGAAGCCCATCACGAAAATCTTCTCCGGCGCGTTGCGCACGGAAGCCGGATCATTGACCACCAGCGTCTTCGGATGGATGCGCTCCAGAAGATGCGTCGAGGTGATGTAAGCGAGATCAAATGGCGGGTCCTGGCGCAGCAGCACCACGTCGAAGGATTCCATGTTGGTGCGGGTGGGTTCACCGAGGGTGAAATAATCGCCCTCGATATCGCGCACCGACAGCGATTGCACGGGCGCCACCACGTCATTGCCGCGCAGCGAGAGCTTGTCCGGCGTGTAATAGGACAGTTTGTGGCCACGCTTCTGGGCTTCCAGCAACATCGCGAAGGTCGAATCGCCCTTGTGATTGATGCGCGCAATGGGGTCCATCTGGACGGCGACGTTCAAGGTCATGCTGGGGTCCGGAACTGTGGTCGGGAAAGCGAAAATTCAGGTACTGGCGTCGAATGCCGCTAACAGATGGCGTGGCAAATGTCTTGGCGCAATCAGCACGACGTCGAAACGCAGGTCGAATTCCGCATGTTCGGGATGCGTCATCAGCCAGCCCTGGGCGGCATCCATGATCCGGGCCTGCTGGCGGGGCGTCACGGCATAGGCGGCTTCGTCCAGGCTGGCGCGGGCCTTTACCTCGACAAAGGCGATCAGGCTGCGTTTCTTGGCGACGATGTCGATCTCGCCATGGGGGGTACGAAAGCGGCGGGCGAGGATGCGGTAGCCCTTGGCCAGCAGCAAAGCAGCGGCACGGCTTTCGGCGGAGAGGCCGGTGTTGAACGCGGCGACGCGCTCCGGCGCAGCCGGCTTGGCTGCGGGCTTTGGGGCGGAGACTTTGTCAGTCTTCGCCATCGCCTGAGTCCCTGTGAATCTCCTTGGCGAGTTCCAGCGCGCGGGCATAGACGGCGCGGCGCGGCCGGCCGGACAGTTCGACCGCATGCGCCACGGCATCCTTGACGCTGTCACGCTGCAACGAGCTGCGCAGCAGGGCGTCGAGATCGTCTTCGGTCATGGCCTGCGCATCCGCAGCCGGTGGCCCGATGACGAGCACGAATTCACCGCGGGTCTCCAGCCCATCGGCCCCCTTGGCCAGGTCGGCAATCGCTCCGCGATTGACCTCTTCATGCATCTTGGTGAGTTCACGGCAGATCGCCGCATCGCGGTTGCCCATGATGTCTGCGAGATCGGCCAGCGTGTCCTGCACGCGGTTGCCGGAGTCGAACATCACCAGCGTGGCATCGATGGCAGCCAGCTCGGTCAGGCGGGATCGCCGTGCCATCTGCCGCGATGGCAGGAAGCCCTCGAAGAAGAAACGATCCGTCGGCAGGGCTGAGACGGCCAGCGCCGCCAGCACCGAGGATGGCCCCGGCAGCGAAATCACATTGAAGCCTGCTGCGGTCACTTCCCGCACCAGCTTGAAGCCGGGGTCGGAAATCAGTGGCGTGCCGGCATCCGACACCAGCGCGATGGACGCGCCCTGCGACAGCTTTTCAAGAATTTTTGGCCGTGCCTGTTCGGCATTGTGCTCATGATATTGCTTGAGTGTGCCGGTGATCCCGTAGCGCTCGGTCAGGCGGCGGGTGATGCGGGTGTCTTCGCAGGCGATAATATCGACCCCCGCCAGGGTCTCCAGCGCGCGCAGGGTGATGTCGCCAAGATTGCCGATCGGCGTGGCTACGAGATGCAGCCCCGGAACAGCTTTCGGTGCCATGAGCAGATGGCCGGAGACCGTGAAGGTCCGGGCCGATGGCGCCGCGGCGTCCGCAGGCGATGAGGAGAGGGGTGTTGCGCGCATGGCGACAATGTAGAGCGAATTGCGCCAAAGGGGGACAGCCGTTTTTTGGGCGTTTGGCCGTGGTTCATTCCCGTCGTGCTAATCCAGCCGCGGTGACGGGGTATGCCGGACATAAAGCTTTTGTTTTGGTTAACTTATCGCCGACAATATGTCTGAATCCGCGCCTCACACTATATAGTGGGTGACGAGGCGGGCCGATCTGATACGGCCGAAAGAAGAGAAGTGATGGCGGATCCGTTCGACCCCAAATCCGGGACCAAGGGCGCGACGTCGGGCGCAACACGGCGGACGGCTGTCGGCCTGCTGCTGGGCGCGCCGCTGCTCGGGGCCTGCGCGGGTGTGCAATCGACGCTGACCAATGCGTTTGGCACCGGACCGACGGCGCCATCGGGACCGCCTGCCGGACCGGCGCAGCAGTCGCAAACCATCGGCACCGGGGGCACGAAAGTCGGACTGATCCTGCCGCTGTCGGCTTCGGGCAATGCCGGCGTCGCCGCGCAGTCGATGAAGAACGCCGCCGAAATGGCACTCACCGAATTCCAGAATCCCAGCATTCAACTCCTGATCAAGGACGACAATGGTAGCGCGCAGGGCGCGCAGCAGGCCGCCCAGCAGGCGCTCGATGAAGGGTCCGAAATCATTCTCGGGCCGCTCTTCGCCCTGTCGGTCCCAGCCACCGCGCAGCTCACGCGCGCGCGCAACGTGCCTGTGATCGCGTTCTCGACTGATTCCAGCGTCGCAGGCCGCGGTGTGTATCTGCTCAGTTTCCTTCCCGAGTCCGACGTCAATCGCATCGTCGATTATGCCGCGGGCATGGGTAAACGTTCCTTTGCGGCGATGCTGCCAGAGAATGCCTATGGCAATGTCGTCGAAGTCGCTTTCAAGCAAGCCGTCGCGCGCAAGGGTGGCCGCGTCGTCGCTTTTGAGCGCTATGGCGCGGACCGCTCCAGCGCAGCACGCAACATCGCGGCATCGCTCACCGGCGCCGACGCGTTGTTCATTGCTGACGATGGCGACGCGGTTGTCGCAACGGCTGATGCCTTGACTGCGGCGGGTGCCAATCTGCGCAATGTGCAATTGCTCGGCACGGGCCTGTGGGACAACCCGCGCGTCTTCAACAGCGCGGCTTTGCAGGGCGGGCTCTATGCCGCGCCAGATCCTGCAGGGTTTCGTGCCTTTGCGGGCCGTTATCGCGCGAAATATGGCGGCGATCCCGTGCGTACCGCGACGCTCGCTTACGATGCGGTCGCGCTGGTCGCCGCTTTGGCGCGCACCCAAGGCGGACAGCGCTTCGCACCTGAAACGCTCACCAATCCATCCGGCTTTGCCGGCATCGATGGTCTGTTTCGTTTCCGCAGCGATGGCGGCAACGATCGCGGCCTCGCCGTGATGAAGGTCGCGTCGGGTGGCGGTCAGGCCGTGGCGGGCTCGCCGAAGAGTTTCGGGGCCTAGCGCCTACGCCGCCAGATCTGCCACGACTGCATCGAGCACGGGAAATCCCTCCTGCGTCACGCGCAGGCGGCCATTTGCTTCGACGACGATCGCGCCTTCTTCGCGCAGGATCTGGATGCGCTTTTCATCCAGCGCGCGGCCGGACAGCATCTGATAGCGCGCAGGATCGATGCCCTCAGAGAGGCGCAGGCCCATCAGCAGATATTCGTCGGCGCGTTCCTCGCTGTTGAGCAATTCATCCGACGTGACGCCGTGGCCGTTGTCTTCCACACGCATCACCCAGGCTTCCGGACGCTTCTCGGTAGCAATGGCATGTCTGACACCGTCGATGTCGAGGCGGCCATGGGCGCCAGGCCCGATGCCGGCATATTCCTGACCGCGCCAGTAGACGAGGTTGTGCTTGCACTCCGCACCGGGGCGAGCGTGGTTGGAAATCTCGTAAAATGGCAGGCCCTGCTGTGCGCAAACCTCCTGCGTCACGTCATAAAGCGTGCGCGCGAGGCCTTCGTCCGGCGTCTTGAGTTTCCCGGCAGCGTGCAGCCCAAAAAACGGCGTGCCTTCCTCGATGGTCAGCTGATACAGCGACAGATGTTCGGCGGCTTCCGAGATGGCGAGCTTGAGTTCGTCGGTCCACATCTGCGGGGTCTGGTCGGGGCGCGCATAGATCAGATCGAACGAATATCGATCGAACGCGCTGCGCGCGATGGCGACGGCATCGAGTGCCTCGCGCGCCGTATGCAAACGTCCGAGCGACTTCAGCGACGCATCGTCGAGTGCCTGTACGCCGAGCGACACGCGGTTGACGCCGGCCTCGCGATAACCGCGAAAGCGCGTCGCTTCGACGGAGGTCGGGTTAGCTTCGAGTGATACTTCGACGTCGGAGGCGACGTTCCAGTATTTACCGATCGAATCGAGAATAGCGCCGACGGTTTGTGGCTGCATCAGCGACGGCGTACCGCCGCCGAGAAAGATCGACGTCACCGTACGGCCGGGCGTGCGGGCAGCCGTGGTTTCGATCTCCCGTGCGAAGGCCCGCGCGAAACGTACTTCGTCGACGGCGTGATGACGGACGTGGCTGTTGAAGTCGCAATACGGGCACTTCGACAGGCAGAACGGCCAGTGCACATAGACGCCGAAAGCGTCCTGCTGTGCGTCAGCGGGATTCAAGGCAGATCTCCGCGAGTTTCACGAATGCCCTGGCGCGATGCGACAGGCCTTCGCCGAGTGGCGGCAACCCGTGCTTCTCGACCGCGGTCATTTCGCCATAGGTGCGGGTGTGACCATCGGGCAGGAATGTCGGATCGTAGCCGAAGCCGGCAGTGCCGCGTGGTGGCCAGACCAGCGTGCCATGGGCGTGCGCTTCGACTTCCTCGAGATGACCGTCGGGCCACGCCACGCAGAGTGCCGAGACGAAATGCGCGGTGCGCTTGTCAGGCGAGGTCGCGCCGCGCTCCTGCAACAGGCGTTCGATCCGCGTCATCGCGCCGGTGAAGTCCTTGGACTCGCCGGCCCAGCGCGCCGAGAAGATGCCGGGTGCGCCGTCGAGGGCATCGACGACGAGGCCTGAATCATCCGCGAAGGCCGGCAGTTGCGCGACATTGGCCGCGGCAATCGCCTTGATGGCGGCATTGGCCTTGAAGGTGTCGCCGGTCTCGTCGGGCTCGGCGAGGTCGAGTTCGCCGGCCGATACTGCTTCGATGCCATAGGGCGCCAGGAGATCGCGCATCTCGGCAAGCTTGCCGGGATTGTGGGTGGCGATGACGAGCTTCCCAGTGATTCGACGATGCATGATGCGAGTCTACGCCTGCTTGATGACTTGCGGAATCACGCGATGGCCATTTTCTGCAGTTCGACGAGGCGTCCGACGCCCTTTTGCGCCAGGGCCATCAGCTTCAGGAACTCGTCCTGCGTGAACGGCGTCTTCTCGGCGGTGCCCTGCACCTCGATGATGCGCCCGTCGCCGGTCATCACGAAATTGGCGTCGGTGTCGGCCTCGGAATCCTCGGCGTAGTCCAGATCAAGCACCGGTGTGCCCTGATAGATGCCGCAGGAAATTGCCGCGATATTGTCGCGCAGCACGTTGCCGCCGCCATTCTTAAACATGTTGCGGTTCTTCATCCACGAGATGCAGTCGGCCAGCGCAACCCATGCGCCGGTGATCGACGCCGTGCGGGTGCCGCCGTCGGCCTGGATGACGTCGCAGTCGATGGTGATCTGGCGTTCGCCGAGCGCTTCGAGGTCGACGGCAGCGCGGAGCGAGCGGCCGATCAAGCGCTGGATCTCGACGGTGCGGCCGCCCTGCTTGCCGGATGCGGCTTCGCGGCGGGTGCGTTCCAGCGTGGCGCGGGGCAGCATGCCGTATTCGGCGGTGACCCAGCCGCGGCCCTGGCCCTTGAGCCATGGCGGCAGGCGCTCTTCCAGCGTCGCGGTCACCAGCACATGAGTGTCGCCGAATTTCACCATGCAGGAACCTTCGGCATATTTGACCACGCCGCGTTCCAGCGACACGGCGCGCAGTTCATCGGGCGCACGACGGCTTGGCCGCATGAGAAAATCCTTCCAAATGTCCAGAGAAAGCCTGTTCGCGGTGCTTTTAGGGGCCACGGACCGCAGCGGCAAGGGCAGGGCAGGTTCCACAACCGCAATGGTGCTTGTATCCGGCCCGCCGGAGCGACAGATTAGGTCCTCAAGGAGTATCCTGTGGCCCACCACGATCCGATCGGCCTGATTTCGCCGCATGCCGGGCTCGCCCAGCTCAATGAGCGATCGCGTGAGATCTTCCGGCAGATCGTCGAGAGCTATCTCGCCACGGGCGAACCCGTCGGTTCGCGCAATATTTCGCGCCTGATCACGGTTCCGCTGTCGCCGGCGTCGGTCCGCAACGTGATGTCGGACCTGGAGCAGCTCGGCCTGATCTATGCGCCGCACACCTCTGCCGGACGGCTTCCGACCGAACTCGGACTGCGGTTTTTCGTCGATGCCTTGATGCAGGTCGGTGACCTCACCGAGCCGGAGCGGCAGTCGATCCAGCAGCAATTGTCCTCGGTGGGGCGCTCGCAGACGGTGGAGGCGGCGCTCGGCGAGGCGCTGACGCAGTTGTCCGGCCTGACCCGCGCGGCGGCGGTGGTTCTGACCGCCAAGTCCAATGTGCGGCTGAAACACATCGAATTCGTCCGTCTGGAGCCCGAAAAGGCGCTCGTCGTGCTGGTCGCCGAGGATGGCCAGGTCGAAAACCGCGTGCTGACCCTGCCGCCGGGGGTGCCGTCGTCGGCGCTGAACGAGGCGTCGAACTTCCTCAATGCCCGGATTCGCGGCCGCACGCTGGCTGAGGCCCGGCTGGAGCTGGAGACGGCGCTGACCCAGAACCAGATCGAGCTCGATCAGCTGACCCAGAAGGTCATTGCCGCCGGCATTGCCAGCTGGTCGGGTGGCGAGAAGGACGATCGGCAGCTGATCGTGCGCGGCCAGGCCAATCTGCTCGAGGATCTCCACGCGCTGGAGGATCTTGAACGCGTTCGCCTCCTGTTCGACGATCTCGAAGCCAAGCGCGAGGTGATCGACCTTCTCGGCCGGGCGGAGACGGCCGAAGGTGTCCGCATCTTCATCGGCTCGGAAAACAAGCTGTTCTCGCTGTCCGGCTCGTCCACGATCATTGCGCCCTACAGCGATGGCGCCGGCCATATTGTCGGCGTTCTCGGTGTCATCGGGCCGACCCGGCTGAACTATGCGCGGGTGATCCCGATGGTAGATTACGCGGCGCGTATCGTCAGCCGCATGCTCGGGGGCTGACAGATCGGCCGAATCCGGCCGGTTGCGCTTGATTTTCGGCGCTCAAACCCCGATATCCCGCTCAGCAATCCCACCATTTTGGCGTGTTTTTGAGAAGGCAGCGTGATGACTGATTCCAATGGGCAGAACGACAATCAGGACAAGACGGCGCAGGCCGCCGATCCGGTGGTCTCCAAGCCCTACATCATGCCGGACGATCCGGAACCGAATTCAGTCGAGGCCCTGACCAAGGAAGCGGCGGAATCGCGCGATAAGATGCTGCGCACGCTGGCGGAGATGGAAAATCTGCGCAAGCGGACCCAGAAGGAAGTCGCCGACGGCCGCACCTATGCGATCGCCAATTTCGCGCGCGAAGTGCTCGATATCGCCGACAGCCTGCAGCGCGCCCTCGATGCCGTGCCTGCCGATACCAAGGCCGCCGCCGATCCGGGCCTGAAGGCGCTACTCGAAGGCGTGGAGCTCACTGAGCGTTCGCTGCTCAACACGCTGGAAAAGAACGGCGTGAAGAAGTTCGATCCGTCGGGCGAGAAGTTCGATCCGAATTTCCAGCAGGCGATGTACGAAGTGCCCGATGCTTCCGTGCCTGCGGGCACCGTCGTTCAGGTTGTGCAGGCCGGCTACACCATCGGCGAACGCGTACTGCGCCCGGCGCTGGTCGGCGTGTCGAAGGGTGGGGCCAAGGCGGCGCCTGTAGCGTCGGAGTAAAGCTGCGTAGTAAGAGCTGGATCGCCCGGTCAAGCCGGGCGATGACAGCGAGAGTTAAGCCGCCAGATCGCCTGACTGAATCCGTTTCACGCCGGCTTTGTTCATGTCGGCCCAGGCCTTGGCCAGCGAGCCCTGCGTGTCGATGCCGCGGCAGGCATCTTCGACTACATAGACATCGAAACCTGCTTTTCGCGCATCGAGCGCGGACCACGCGACACAGAAGTCGGTGGCGAGGCCGGCGATGAACACGCGCTGCAATTTGCGGGCTTTCAGATAGGCGGCGAGACCGGTGGTGGTCTTCCCGTCGGCCTCGGTGAAGGCCGAATAGCTGTCGACGTCCTTGTTGAAGCCCTTGCGCAGGATCAGCTCGGTATGCGGGATGGCGAGATCCTTCGAGAGCGCAGCCCCTTCAGTGCCCTGCACGCAGTGATCCGGCCACAGCACCTGCTTGCCGTATTTCACCTCAAGGGTCTCAAACGGCTTCTTGCCGCTGTGGCTGGATGCGAAGGAGATATGGCCCGGCGTGTGCCAGTCCTGTGTCATCACCACATCGGCGAATTTCTTCGCGATGCCGTTGATGACCGGGACGACCTTGTCGCCGTCCTTTACCGCAAGGCTGCCACCGGGCAGGAAGCAATTCTGCACGTCGATCACCAGCAGGACGGATGTGCGATCGAGGCTGACCTTGCCTGCCGCTTCGAGCGCCTTAGGCGCCATGCCGGCCGCTGTTAGCGCACCAAGTCCCACAAGAAGCTGACGTCTATCGAACATCGCAACATCTCCTGTCAGAATTTCTGCAGCAAATCAGGTCCAGGCGCTTCCGTAAAGGCGGCTCGATATGGATGGTGCGGCGGTGTCTCGCAGACCCGCGCAATGGCTTTTTAACGCGGCTCTCCTAGCGTAGCGATGGTATTGGCCGAAAGAATAAGTGCATGATGATCGATGCCGGTTTGCAACTCGGCGGCGCGACCACGCCTCGGACGCGGCTTGCGGCCATCTGGCTGATCGCCGGCGCTCTCGTCTGCGCGGTGGCCGTCGGGCTGCGCGCGGTGCTGCCGTTTAATGTCGATGTCAGCTGGTTGTTGATCGTCTGCGAACGCGTGCTCGATGGTCAGCGTCTTTATCTCGATATTCTTGAGATTAACCCCCCGATGGCCGGGGCGGTCAATATTATCGCCGTGGTACTGGGACGGCTTCTGGGATTGCGCGCCGAGCTCATGACGCTCGTGCTGGTATTCGGCCTCATCGCAGGGTCGATGGTAGTGACATGGCGGCTGCTGCGCAACTCGCGCATCCCCGGGCGCGCCGCCGCTGCTCCGCTGGCGGTTTGTGCGATCGCGGTGCTCGGCATCCTGCCAATGTACGACTTCGGCCAGCGCGAACATCTCGCCTTGCTGTTTTTGTTGCCCGCGCTGGCGGTCCTGATCCGCCGCGCCGATGGCGAGATAATCCCGCCTGGCGTGGTCGTCATCGCCGGCATCAGTGCTGCTATCACTATGTGCTTCAAACCGTATTTCGCGTTCGGCGTCGGTACAGCCGTTATCGCGGCGGCGACCAATGCACGGCAGTGGAGGATTGTTTTCGCGCCGGAGAACTGGATCGCCAGCGCACTGGTGGTGGCCTATGCACTGTGGGTCTACGTGGCCTTCCCCGCCTATTTCACCGTGATCTATCCTGTTGCCAGCGACGTGTATCGGCTGCTGACGTCGTCGTGGCTGGCGCTCGCGCTGGGCGGTGCGACGACGTTATGGCTGGTCGCCGTATTCGCCACACTGCTGTTACAGAGTCGGCGTTCAGCAGACCCGGCTCTTGTCGTGCTCCTGGCTAGCTCGCTTGGCTTTGCGATGTCCTATTTCGTTCAAAGCAGGGGTTATAACTATCACGCCTATCCGATGGTGGCGCTGGCGCTGATGGCGTTTGGTTATGCCGTCGCAACGATCGATCGCGCACGACAGCATGGGCCACGCTTGCAGGTCGGTTCGTCGGTCGCCGCTGTGGCGCTCCTCGTGAGTGCCTGCTTCTGGTTCAAGGCCAGCGTCGATGTGCGTGCACTTCAAGATGCTGTGGTAAAGCTTGGACTGCAGCGTCCGAAGATCATCATGTTGGGTGGGGCGGCGACGATTGCACATCCGCTCGTGCGCAATGTTGGCGGTGTCTGGGTGTCACGTCAGGAGGCGCTGTCGATCCGGGAGATCGTCCGCCGCGCTCGTCTGGAGCGGACGATCGACGCTGCAACATCAGCACGTTTCGATGAGTATCTGGCGGCTGAGCGAAATGGGTTGGTCGATGATATTCGCAAGCTGCCGCCGGATGTGGTGCTGATTGACGATCGCGAAGCCGACTGGAGCGCTTGGGCGCAAGCTGATCCGGAGCTGGCGCAGCTCCTGAAGTCCTATGCCCTGGTGCAGACCATCGACGGCATCGACATCCTGAAGAGGATGCCGTGATGCGCGCCACCACGCCGGGCGAAACCGCAAATACTGTTCTGCCCGGGCGGACGCTGCAGCGAAGCCGTATCCTTCCGTGGCTCGCCGTCGTCGCACTGCTGATCGTGGCGATTGTGCTGCGTCACATTCTCGCGGCCAATACGGATGTAAGCTGGCTTCTGACTGTCGGCGAGCGCGTACTCGACGGTCAGCGCCTCTATATCGATATCATCGAGACCAATCCGCCGATGGCCGTCCTGGCCTATCTGCCGGGGATCGCCATCGCCCGCGCACTCGGGCTGGCTGCGGAGCACGTGACCGATGCGCTGGTCTTCATCGGCGTCGCCGTGTCGCTGCTGCTCTGCGCCCGCATTCTGTCGCGCGCGTCGGTTCTCGGTGTCGCGCAAGGCTGGCCGCTGGCGCTGCTGGCAGTTGCACTGCTGGCCGTGCTGCCGACGCAGACGTTCGGTCAGCGCGAACATATTGCGCTGATCGCCATGCTGCCGATGCTGGCTGTATTGGCGGGCCGCATAAAGCACAGCGCACCATTATGGCCCGCGGCCATCGCAGCCGGCATCGGCGCGGCGATTGCGCTGTCGTTCAAGCCCTATTTCGCGATCGCCCTGCTCGGCGCGCTGGTCGCGGAGGCTGTCTCCACGCGGTTATCGTGGCGCGTCCTGCTGCGGCCGGAATATCTGGCGCTCGCCGTCGCGCTGGCGCTCTACGCCGCCGTCGTCATTGTGCTGTTTCCGGAATTCCTAACGGTAATCGGGCCGATGGTCCGCGATGTCTATCTTCAGGTGCAGCAGCCGGTCATGATGCTGCTGGAAAAGCCGGCAGTCGCACTGTGGGCCACCGCGCTGCTCGCGGCTGTGGTGCTCAAACGGCGCGTCGGCGTCGATGGTCCGTTCGTTTTGCTACTGGTGACCTCGGCCGGCTTTGCCGCTGGTTTTGTTTTGCAGGGCAAAGGCTGGCCTTACCATTCATACCCAATGATCGCGCTCGCACTGCTTGCTTTTGGCTATGCGCGTATGACCTATCTGTCGGTCACTAGGACGGATCGTCTGTTCGGCGTCGGCGCGGTCGTCCTGCTGGCGCTCCTGTTCATGCGTTCCATGTTATGGTTCGACGTCGCCTTTGATGCGCGCCCACTGCAGGAGAAAATCGCGCAACTGGGACCGCGTCCTGTCATTCTTGCTATCTCCGCCGAGCCGGGTATTGGGCATCCTCTTGTGCGCGCGGTCGGCGGCACATGGGTTTCGCGACAGCAAGGCCTGTGGGTCGCCGCCTATCACGCGGTCCTGCGCAGCAGGGGCGGAGTCAGTCCTGCACAAGATCGACTGCTCGAGGCCTATGCCGCGCGTGAGCGCACGATGCTGATCGAGGATATCAAGAAAAGACCACCGACCCTGGTGCTGGTGGATGATCTCACCGGCAGCGGCTCGGAATGGCTAAAAGCGCATCCCGACGTCGCTGATCTGTTAAAGGATTTTCACGTCGTGGCCGCCATCAACAAGGTGACGTTTCTTACGCGAAGCCGTGAGCCCTGAAGCCGATGTTGTGTTACGCGCTGCGTTAGCGCGGCTCGATACCGTCGCGCACGGCGCGGAAGCGCGGAAACGCCTTGGCCCAATCGTCACGTGGGGCGCTTGCGATAATGCGCATGGTGACCTTGCCGCCGCCGAAGCGCAGCCACTGCACAACGCTGACCGGCGTGTTGTTCTTGCCGCTGACGGCGTCGATACGGGTCTCCCAGCCTGCCGTGCCGTCGATCCGTTGCGGCTCCGACATGGTGATGCGGCCTTCGCGCAGGCCGGGAATCGTGCCTGCTGCCTGCTGAGCAAAGCGGCCGCGATCTTCGGCCTTTTCCGGCGCCGAGGCCAGGCTGCCGATCACCATGAAAGGGCTCGTTTCTATGCTGTTCTCGTCAGTCGAGTCGGCAAGCAACAAAGCGGCGCCGGGCGCCAGCGTACGGACAGTTTTGAAGTCGCTCATTTCGGCGACCTTGAACGGCATCAGGCCGAGCTGCTCGGCCAGCGGGACTTCCTTGCGGACCACGGCGGATGAGAGCATCTGGCGCACCGCGTCGTCGGTATAGATTTTCTGGGCGTTTTCCGGGACTTGCACGGCGACATAGCCGGAGAAGGTCCCGCCGCCGACGATCATCGAATAGCGCCTGACATTGCCGGTGGCGTCCTTGGCGTTCTCGATCGTGTAGAAGGCCTTTCCGGCCGTGGTCTCGATGCTCTCGGGCTTCGCGGCCATACCCGCCGGATTGGCCCTGAACGCGGTCTCAACCTCGTTGAAGGCGGCGGCTGGCAGCTCGGTCACGAGCACCTTGACGCCCTGATCGGAGGTCTCGAAGCCGACAAAGGTCTTTGCCGGGGCGAGGCCAACCAGCGGGGCCAGACCCACACGGACACCCGGCGGGAAGACGGGATCAGCCGCCAAAGCGGGGCGGTGGGCGACCGAAATGGCCGTCAGCATGGTCAAAGCGAACAGGGGCGCAGCATGTTTCATGAAAAATCTACTGGGTTTGTATTGAGGCTGTTCGATGGTGCGGGGCTCCGGCCTTGGCCGTCACGCGACCGGCCGGAAAGGGCGTTCACGGTTGCCCTGTTCCGCCAACAGATCAAGCCATAAATCCGTTCCCGGCGCCGTCCGCGCCCATCCGTCGCGTATTGGCGAAACAACCGCCAAGGGTCTGTTTCACCAAATATTAATTTCGCGCACCGGTCGTGTTTTCATGGGTCTGGAGTGTGCCAGATGCCTTGCGGCCACCACCCCCCCTCCTATATGAGGCCTACCGTCGCAATATCGCGAATAGTTGATGTTTGGGGGTTGGGAGCGGGGTGCCGTCAGGGCCCAGCCAACCTGCCGCAGAAAAAGGATATGAGAGCATGGGAAAGGTCATCGGTATCGACCTCGGTACGACGAATTCCTGCGTCGCCGTCATGGATGGCAAAACGCCGAAGGTCATCGAGAACGCAGAAGGCATGCGGACCACGCCGTCCATCGTGGCTTTTACCGATGATGGCGAGCGCCTCGTCGGCCAGCCGGCCAAGCGCCAGGCAGTTACCAATCCCGAGCGCACCATTTTCGCGGTGAAGCGCCTGATCGGCCGCCGCTATGACGATCCGACCGTCGAGAAGGACAAGAAACTTGTCCCCTACAAGATTGCCAAGGGTGGCAATGGCGACGCCTGGGTCGAAGTCGACGGTAAAACCTATTCGCCCTCGCAGATCTCCGCCTTCACGCTGCAGAAGATGAAGGAGACCGCGGAGGCTCATCTCGGCCAGAAGGTCGAGCAGGCCGTCATCACCGTGCCCGCCTACTTCAACGATGCCCAGCGTCAGGCCACCAAGGATGCCGGCAAGATCGCCGGCCTCGAAGTGCTGCGCATCATCAACGAGCCGACGGCGGCTGCGCTCGCTTACGGCCTCGACAAGTCGAAGTCCGGCACCATCGCGGTGTACGACCTCGGCGGCGGCACCTTCGACGTTTCGATCCTTGAGATCGGCGACGGCGTGTTCGAGGTGAAGTCCACCAACGGCGATACGTTTCTCGGCGGTGAAGACTTCGACATGCGTCTGGTCGGCTACCTCGCCGACGAGTTCAAGAAAGAGCAGGGCATCGACCTGCGCAACGACAAGCTGGCCCTGCAGCGTCTGAAGGAAGCTGCAGAAAAGGCGAAGATCGAGCTGTCGTCGACGACCCAGACCGAAATCAACCTGCCGTTCATCACGGCGGATGCCTCAGGTCCGAAGCATCTGACGCTGAAGCTGACCCGCGCCAAGTTCGAAGCGCTGGTCGACGATCTCGTGCAGAAGACCATCGAGCCTTGCCGCAAGGCGCTCAAGGATGCCGGCCTCACCGCCGGTGAAATCGGCGAAGTGGTTCTGGTCGGCGGCATGATCCGCATGCCGAAGATCCAGGAAGTCGTGAAGCAGTTCTTCGGCAAGGAGCCCCACAAGGGCGTCAACCCGGACGAAGTCGTGGCCATCGGCGCCGCCATTCAGGCCGGCGTGCTGCAGGGCGACGTCAAGGACGTGCTGCTGCTCGACGTGACCCCGCTGTCGCTGGGCATCGAGACGCTGGGTGGCGTGTTCACCCGGATCATCGAGCGCAACACGACGATCCCGACCAAGAAGAGCCAGGTGTTCTCGACGGCCGAAGACAACCAGAACGCCGTTACCATCCGGGTCTTCCAGGGTGAGCGCGAAATGGCGGCCGACAACAAGCCGCTCGGCCAGTTCGACCTGATGGGCATTCCGCCGGCTCCGCGCGGCATGCCGCAGGTCGAGGTGACCTTCGACATCGACGCCAATGGCATCGTCAACGTGTCGGCGAAGGACAAGGCGACCAACAAGGAACAGCAGATCCGGATCCAGGCATCCGGCGGTCTGTCCGAGTCCGACATCCAGAAGATGGTCAAGGACGCCGAAGCGAACGCTGCCGAGGACAAAAAGCGTCGTGAGGCTGTCGATGCCAAGAACCACGGCGATGCCCTTGTGCATTCGACCGAGAAGGCTCTCGGCGAGCATGGCGACAAGGTTGGTGAGACCGAGCGCCGCGCCATCGAGGATGCCATGAGCGATCTGAAGGAAGCTCTGAAGGGTGATGATGCCGAGGCGATCAAGGCCAAGACCAACACGCTGGCGCAAGCTTCGATGAAGCTCGGCGAAGCGATGTACACCCAGCAGGCCGAGGCTGACGCCAAGCGCGATGCCGAGAAGGATGACGTGGTCGACGCCGAATTCACGGAAGTCGACGACGACAAGCCGAAGAAGTCGGCCTGATAGGCGAGCGGAACAATGACCCTCATCCTGAGTAGCGCGGTGCGCGTCTCGAAGGATGAGGGTTGTTTTTTGTCAGGCGGGCCTTGTTAGGCAAGTTTTGTTAGTGCGGGAGTAGCATCTTCATCGATGCGTTCTTCTGGGATGCTCCTCGGGATGAGGACCAATTTCGGGCGGATCTGACTGATGTCCACCAAGCAATGTTATTACGAGACGTTGGAAGTCGAGCGCGGCGCGAATGATGCGACCCTGAAGACGTCGTTTCGCAAGCTTGCGATGAAATGGCATCCCGACAAGAATCCAGGCGATGCCGCCGCTGAAGTGAAGTTCAAGGAAATTGCCGAGGCCTACGACGTCCTCAAGGACGGCGACAAGCGCGCGGCCTATGACCGTTATGGCCATGCGGCCTTCGAACAGGGCAATGGTGGCGGCGGTGGTCCGGGTTTCGGATCCGGCTTCGCTTCCTCCTTCTCCGACATTTTCGAAGACCTGTTCGGCATGGCCGGACAGCGCGGCGGTGGCCGCAGCGGCGGCCGCGAGCGCGGGGCAGATCTTCGCTACAACATGGAAATCACGCTGGAGGAGGCTTACTCCGGCAAGACCGCACAGATCGAGATTCCGGTCGCGGTGACCTGCGAAGCCTGCTCCGGCACCGGCGCCAAGGCGGGAACCAAGCCGAAGGCCTGTTCGACCTGCGGCGGTGCCGGCCGCGTCCGTCAGGCCCAGGGCTTCTTCACGCTGGAAAGAACCTGCCCGAGCTGTCAGGGCCGCGGTCAGATGATCGAGGATCCGTGCCCGAGCTGCTCCGGCGCCGGCCGCGTCGAGCGCGAGCGCACGCTCTCGGTCAACATTCCGGCGGGCGTCGAGGATGGCACCCGCATTCGTCTTGCCAATGAAGGCGAAGCCGGCGCGCGCGGTGGCCCGTCGGGCGATCTTTATATTTTCCTGTCGCTGGCCTCGCACGACTTCTTCCAGCGCGATGGCGCGGACCTGCATTGCCGCGTGCCGATATCGATGGTGACCGCCGCGCTGGGCGGCGAATTCGAAGTGCCGACCATCGAAGGCGGGCGCAACAAGGTCAAGGTTCCCTCGGGCACCCAGTCCGGGCGGCGCTTCCGCGTTTCATCGAAAGGCATGCCGGTGCTGCGCTCGCGCCAGACCGGCGACATGTATGTCCAGGTCGTCGTGGAAACGCCGCAGAACCTGACGAAAAAGCAGCAGGAGCTGCTGGCCGAATTCGAGAAACTATCTTCGGGTGCAACGCAACCTGAAGCCGCGGGTTTCTTCACTAAGGTCAAGGACTTCTTCGGAACGCGGACAGGCTCCTGACGTTGGAAGCTTGACCGTTTCTATTGTTGCCTATACCTCTTTATGACGAAATTCTGACGTTCCGCACGTTCCGCGGTCTGCCTGGAAGCGACATGCCTCTGCACTCGTCCGCGCGTACGTTGAAGAAGCCGCTCCGTCTCGACGACGAGGTTCGCTTCCTCCGTTCATGGATCGATAAGCCGCTGCATATGGGTGCCGTGATGCCGTCGGGCAAAGCTCTTGCCCGCACGATGGCGCAATATGTCGACAATGACGCGACCGGTCCCGTCATCGAACTTGGACCCGGCACCGGCGCGATCACCTCTGCGCTCGTCGCGCATGGGGTGGACCAGAAGCGTCTGGTGCTCGTCGAATTCAATCCCACCTTTTGCGCACTGCTGCGCGAGCGTTACCCGCAGGCGACGATCGTTCAGGGCGACGCCTACACATTGCGCGATACCCTGTGGGATGTGCTGAAAGAGCCCGCCTCCGCCGTCGTCTCCGGCCTGCCGCTGGTCACCAAGCCGATGCTGACGCGCCTCAAGCTGATCCGCGATGCCTTCGCGGCGATGTCGCCGAACGCGCCCTTCGTGCAGTTCACCTATTCGGTGGCGCCGCCGATCCCCAAATCGCTGCCCGGCGTGTCCACAGAGGCCTCCGAGCGGATCTGGATGAACCTTCCGCCGGCGCGCGTCTGGGTGTATCGCAAACGCTAGTGCCGGCCGCGATCGCGCGGTGGCTTCGCCCCGACGATCGGAATCATGGCTGCGATCAAGATCCTCGTTATTCCAGGCTCGCTGCGCACAGGGTCGCTGAATGCGAAACTCGCAGCTGTCGCCATTGACGCGCTGGTTCGCGCCGATGTCGATGCCACCAGGATTTCGCTCGGCGACTTTCCGCTGCCGATCTATGACGGCGACCTCGAGAGCAATTCCGGCGTACCGAAACATGCGCTCGATCTGAAGCGTATGATATCGGCGCATCATGGTGTGCTGATCGTGACGCCTGAATACAACGCGTCGCTGCCGCCGCTGGTGAAGAATACGATCGACTGGATCTCGCGCGTGGAAGACACGCATGAGAGCAAGGGCCAGGTGTTTCGCGAGCGGCCGTTTGCGATTGCGGCGGCTTCGAATGGACGGCTTGGCGGTGCGCGCTGTTTGCAGGCCTTGCGGCTGGTGCTGTCGGCGTGTCGCGCGATGGTGATCCCGAACCAGCTCACGCTGGCGTTCGCCGGTGAGGCCTATGACGATATGGACCGGCTGAAACACGCCGCCGACAAGGATGCGATGACGGCGATGGTGCGCCAGCTTATCGATGTCGCGCAGCAGATGAAGTGAGACGAGATGACGTTGCAGACCATTGATCCCCGCGACCGCCTGATCGTCGCGCTCGATTTGCCGGATGTTGACGCTGCCGAAGCGATGATCGCGCGGCTCGGCGACAGCGTGACTTTCTACAAGATCGGCTATCAGCTCGGCTATGCTGGTGGTCTGCCGCTGGTGCGCAAGCTCGCCGATACCGGAAAGAAGGTGTTCGCCGATCTGAAGATGCACGACATCGGCAACACCGTCGCGCGCGGTGTGGAAAGCGTGGCGAAGCTCGGCGCGACCTTCCTCACCGTGCATGGCTATCCGCAGACCATGCAGGCGGCGGCCAATGCCAGCAAGGGCTCCGGCCTGAAGATCCTCGCGGTGACAGTACTGACCTCCTATGACAATGAGGATCTGAAGGCCGCGGGCTATCAACTCGGTGTCAGCGATCTCGTCGCCGCGCGCGCGCAGCAGGCGCAGGCGCTCGGTATCGATGGCCTCGTCTGCTCGCCGGAAGAGGCGGCGAACCTGCGCAAGCATATCAAGCCTGAGATGTGTCTGGTCACGCCCGGTGTGCGCCCTGCGGGCAGTGACGTGGGCGATCAGAAGCGGATCATGACCCCGGCACGCGCGATTGCCGAAGGTTCGGACTATCTGGTGGTCGGCCGTCCGGTAATGGAAGCTGCTGATCCGAAGGCTGCGGCCGAGGCGATCGTCGCCGAAATTACGCAGGCACTGGCGAACACGTAAGAACGGGACAGGGAGAGAGACAGATGGCCAAGGCTTACTGGATTGCACGCGTCGACGTGCACAATATGGACGGCTACAAGCAATACGTGGCCGAGAACGGCCCGGTCTTCAATAAATTCGGGGCCAAATTCCTGGTGCGCGGTGGTCAGTTCGAGGCCAAGGAAGGCACGTCGCGCTCGCGCAATGTTGTGCTCGAATTCAAGGACTACACGACCGCGCTAGCCTGTTACAATTCGCCGGAATACCAGCGGTTGGTCGCGATGCGCAGCCCGCACGGCGAGAGCGATCTCGTGATCATCGAGGGGTATGACGGTCCGCAGCCTTGAGCGGCAGGGCCTTAAGCATGTGTTTGATCTGATTGGTATCTAAGGACTTTAGGTACCGTGGGCGTGTTGCCGCCGTGGCAACGCGCCGCTATACCGCCTTGAGATACTGAGGATCGTTCAATGTCCGATATGAGACTGATCGTTGCTGGCGCCGGCGGCCGAATGGGCCGCGCGCTGATCCGCACCATCTCCGAAACCCCCGGCGCTGTTGTTTCCGGTGCGCTCGAGGCGCCCGGCTCGGAGCTGCTCGGACAGGATGCCGGCGTGCTCGCCGGCCTTCCCGAGAACGGCGTCAAACTCTCGGCCGACCTCTGGACGCTGTCGAAGGATGCCGATGGTATCCTTGATTTCACGGTGCCTGCGGCGACCATCGCCAATGTTGCGATCGCAGCCCAGCGCGGCCTCGTTCACGTGATCGGCACCACCGGCCTATCGTCGTCGGACAACGCGGTGATCAAGAGCGTGACCGGTCAGGCCATCGTCGTGCAGTCGGGCAATATGAGCCTCGGCGTCAATCTGCTCGCCGCGCTGGTGAAGCGCGTTGCGCAGTCGCTCGATGACGGCTTCGACATCGAAGTGCTGGAGATGCATCACAAGGCCAAGATCGACGCGCCCTCGGGCACGGCTTTCATGCTGGGTCAGGCTGCTGCCGAGGGTCGCAAGATTCCGCTCGAGCAACATTCGGCGCGTGGCCGCGACGGGCTCACCGGCGCGCGCAAAACCGGCGATATCGGCTTTGCCTCGTTGCGCGGCGGTACTGTCGCTGGCGATCATACGGTGATCTTCGCCGGTCCCCATGAACGCATCGAGCTGTCGCACAAGGCCGAGGATCGCATGATCTTCGCCCATGGTGCGCTGAAGGCGGCGATGTGGGCGCATGGAAAAAAGCCAGGTTTGTACTCGATGGCTGACGTGCTCGGCCTTGGTGAAATGTAAGAAGAACGAAACGGAATTCTCGATGAACGAACGTCTTCTCGTCCTCGTCCGTCATGGACAGAGCGAATGGAATCTGAAGAACCTTTTCACCGGCTGGAAAGATCCTGATCTCACCGGGAAGGGCGTCGCAGAGGCCAAGGAAGCCGGCCGCAAGCTGAAGGCGCAGGGTCTGACCTTCGATGTCGCGTTCACCTCGGCGCTGACCCGCGCGCAGCACACGCTCAATCTCGCACTGGAAGAGATGGGCCAGACCGGCCTGCCGATCACGAAACATCTGGCGCTGAACGAGCGCGATTACGGTGATCTCTCCGGCCTCAATAAGGACGACGCCCGCGCCAAATGGGGCGAGGAGCAGGTCCATGTCTGGCGTCGTTCCTATGACGTGCCGCCGCCCGGTGGCGAGAGCCTGAAGGATACGCTGGCGCGCACGCTGCCGTATTTCGTGCAGGAAATCCTGCCCTGCGTGCTGCGCGGCGAACGCACGCTGGTAGCGGCCCACGGCAATTCGCTGCGTGCCCTGATCATGGTGCTGGAGAAGCTCACGCCGGAAGGCATTCTCGCCCGCGAACTCGCAACCGGCGTGCCGGTGATCTATCGGCTCAATGCCGATGCGACGGTGGCGTCGAAACTCGATCTGGCGGGTTGATCGACGCGCTCGGTTGCGTGGCGCGGCTAGCGCGCCATCGCAGCCGACACGAAATCCGAGATCGCATCGAGAAAGACGTCCGGCTTCTGCAATTGCGGGACATGCGCGCAGCCCGGAAGCACGATCAGCCGTGCATCAGGTAGTCCGGCAGCAAGCTCTCTGGACATCGGTGGTGGCGTCGCTTCATCGTGCTCGCCGACCAGTACCAGCACCGGCACTTTGACGGTCCCGATCTCGGGGCGCAGGTCCAGCGTCGCCAGGGACTCGCAGGCACTCTGAAACACCCTGGGATCCGTGCGCAAAAAGGCCTCGCGTCGATCGCGCATCAGCTCCGGGTTCTGCTCCTGAAATTCGGCAGCGAACAAGCGTCGCATCGCGACATCGGTAACCGCCGGCAATCCCTTGGTCGATGCGGCCGTCGCCATGTTGCGGAACGCCTCGCGGCCGGGTTCGGAAAACGCTGCGCCGCAATCGGCGAGAACCAGACGGCCTGCAATGCCGGGATGGCGGATCGCCATCTGCAAGGCAACGAAACCGCCATAGCCGTTACCGAGCACGATCGTGTCCGCGTCGTCGCCGCAGTCCCTGACGGCCTCCGCCACGCGGTCCGCTACGGCCGCCAGTCCGCCGCTTACGGCGTCTGATCCCCCAAAACCCGGCAATTCGGGAACGATGACACGGTGGGTCTTGGCCAGCGACGGCACGATGCTGTCGAAGCTTGCCCGGTCAGACAGCAGCGAGTGAAGCAGCACGATGGCCGGTCCTTCGCCGAATTGCGCTGCATTGACGGTGCCGTTTGCCAAGCGCCGATCTGCCATTTTTGCCTCTCCCGTCAAAAGCTTGCAGCCCGCAGCCTGATCGGCTGTCGCATCCGCCTGTCCTGTTGTGTCCCGGACCGGAGCCTAAAAGCAAGGCCTCGATCGCGCAAATCTGACTTGACGTGATATTTCACGACATGCATCTTTGTTGGAGAATCAGAGGAAATATCCGTGCTTCTTCGAGATAATGTCTACAATAGCCTCAGGTCTGATATCCTGATGTGTCGCTTTCTGCCAGGCGATGATATGCGGGAGCAGGAGCTTGCGGAGCGCTATGCGGTCAGCCGCCAGCCCGTACGTGAGGCTTTGCTGCGGTTGGAGCGCGAGCATCTCGTGACGGTGCAGCCGCGCCAGGGTTATCGGGTCAATCCGATCTCGATCTCGGACGCCCGGGACCTGTTGCGGTTTCGCTATGCGGTCGAGCCGGCCTGTGTGTCGGAAGCGATCGAGCACGCCTCGGACAACATCCTGCGCGGATTGGACCAGTACAGGTCGTTCGACGGCTCGGCGGAAGATTTCATCGATTATAACCGCGCCTTCCACATCGCGCTGGCACAGGCGTCCGGCAACCGGCGCATGGCGTCGGCCGCGCGCGATCTGATCGAACAGGCCGACCGGCTGGTGCGTATCAGCATCGCCAACGTCAAGGGCCGCGATCACATGCAGCTCGTGGGCGAGCACGTCAGCCTGATCGACGCCATGCAGCGCCGCGACCAGCGCGGCGCGGCGCGCATCATCAAGGCTCACATCGAGAAAACAGAAAAGCGCGTGCTGCCTGCCCTGGCGCGTAACGCGATCATCGTCGAAGGAAGAGATCTATGAACATTCCAACAAAAACAGGCTCCATCGATGTCGAGATCCACGGCAATTTCGTCGATGGCCGCGAAATCGAAGCCGGCAACGGCGAGATGATTGATGTGCGCAACCCGGCTACGGGCGACGTCATCGCGCGAATCCCCAATTCGACCACGGCCGATATCGATCATGCGATGAAGAGCGCGCGTGCGGCGTTCGAAGGACGCGCATGGGGCGGCATGGATACGCGCGCCCGCGCCCGCCTCATCAACAAGCTTGCCGATGCCTTCGAGGCCAATCTCGACACGCTGTACCGGCTGGAGACGTTGAACAACGGCCGTCCTGTCAACGAGACCCGTGCGCAGCTTGCGCGTCTTCCTGATTTCTTCCGCTATTTCGCCGGCGTTGCCCTGGCGCGGCGCGATTCGGTCATCCCGGTCGAAGGCGCGTATCTCAACTACACATTGCGCACGCCGATCGGGATCGTGGCGAACTGTACGCCGTTCAATCATCCGCTGATGATCCTGTGCAAGTCGCTGGCTGCTGTACTGGCTACCGGCTGTGTGACGGTCGTGAAGCCCTCGGAATACACGCCCCTGACCACGCTGAAGCTCGCGCAGATCTTCACCGAAGCCGGCCTGCCGCCGGGTGTGTTCAATATCGTGCTGGGCTACGGCCCAAGTGCCGGCAAGATGTTGTCCGAACACCCTGACATCAACAAGCTGGTGCTGACCGGCGGCACCGAAGCCGGGCGCATCGCCGGATCATCCGCGGCGAAAGTGTTCGCGCATCAGACCATGGAGCTCGGCGGCAAGACGCCTGTCATGGTGTTCGACGATTTCGATGTCGATCAGGCAGTGAATTACGCTGCCTTCGGTGCCTTCATCGGTGCCGGCCAGACTTGCGTTTGCGCATCCAGGCATATCGTGCAGGCCTCGATCTACGACGAGTTCGTCGCGAAGCTACAGGCCAAGACGAATTCTATCCGTATCGGCGATCCGTTCGATCCCAACACGCAGCTCGGCCCGGTGATCTCGGCGCGCCAGCGTGACCGCGTGCTGTCCTATGCGCGTTTCGGTCACGAAGACGGTGCCCGGCTGGTTGCTGGTGGCGTTGCGGCAAAGGTTGCCGGTCACGAAAACGGGTTCTTCGTGGAGCCCACGGTGTTCGCCGATGTTCGGTCGGACATGCGCATCTTCCAGGAAGAGGTGTTCGGTCCGTTCACCTCTGTCACGCCGTTCAAGGACGAGGCCGATGCGTTGCGTCTGGCCAATGATTCCCCGTTCGGACTTGCAGCGGCGATCCGCACCCGTGACGTCGCGCGCGCACATCGCGTGGCCGGCCGCGTCAAGGCGGGTATCGTCTGGATCAACGATCATCATCGCCTCGATCCTGCATCGCCCTGGGGCGGCGTGGACGACAGTGGCATCGGCCGTGAATGCGGCACCGAAAGCTTCGATGATCACTTCAACACCAAGAGCGTGATGGTGGCGACGGGCGATGGCCCGTTCGACTGGTATCGCGACACGGCGGGGCAGAAGCGACTGAACTAGAGCAAAGCGATCGCCAACAGATCCCCCACAGAGGGACGGCGCTAATCGATATGGAAACAAACAGGGAGAGACGACGATGCCGACATCAGTAAATGCGGGCGGCCGGTTGGACCGGCTGCCGATCGGACCGTTCCACTACCGCATCATGACGTTGATCGGGATTGGAATGTTCTTCGACGGCTTTGACATCTATATCGCAGGAACAGTGCTGGGCGTGACGCTCAAGAGCGGCTTCTCGACACTCGCGGAGAATGCGCTGTTCATTTCGGCGACGTTCTTCGGAATGATGCTCGGCTCGTTCGGCACAGGCTTTCTCGGCGATCGCTACGGCCGTCGGTTCTCCTACCAGTTCAATCTGCTGCTGTTCGGTGTGGCATCGCTTGCGGCGGCATTCGCACCAAACATGACCATCCTGATCCTGTGCCGCTTCGTGATGGGTCTCGGACTCGGTGCCGAAAACGTGGTCGGCTACTCGACGATGACCGAGTTCGTTCCCGCGCGTTCGCGCGGCAAGTATCTGGGGCTGATGGCCGTCTGCGTCGTCAGTGGCCTGCCGGTGGCGTTACTGGTGGCCTCGTTCGTGGTGCCGATGTTCGGATGGCGCGCCATGTTCGTGCTCGGCGGCATCGGTGCGCTGGTGGTCTGGTACATGCGCAAGAACCTGCCCGAGTCGCCGCGCTGGCTCGAGGCCGTCGGCCGCCGCGAGGAGGCTGAGGCGCTGATGCAGAAGATCGAAAGCGAGGCTGCCCAGGGCAAGCCGCTGCCGCCGGTGACCACGGTCCCGACCGTGCAGGCGTCCGGCCAGCTGTCGTCGCTATTCGCGCCCCCACTGCTGTCGCGTATGATCGTCGGTTCGATCTGCCTGATCACCATCAACACATTGCTGTATGGCTTCGTGACCTGGCTGCCGGTGTTCTTCATCAAACAGGGATTGAGTGTCGCCACGTCGTTCAGTTACTCGCTACTGATGGCGCTGGGTGCTCCGGTCGGCTCGGCCATCGGCGCGCTGACGGCCGACCGTTGGGGCCGCAAGCCGACCATCATCGGTTCGTCGCTGATCGCGGTGGTGTTGGGCATCATCTATCCGATGATTTCCGATCCGCTTCTGCTGCCAGCGGTCGGTTTCGCGCTCACGATCCCGATCTATGTGCTGGTTGCGTTGCTGTTCGGCATCTATATCCCCGAACTGTTCCCCACCGAAGTGCGCTTGCGGGCGTCGGGGATCGTCAACACGCTGGGGCGCGGCGCAACCATCGTGACGCCGTTCTTGGTGGTGACCCTGTTCGAGGCGCGCGGCGTTGCGGGCGTAATGGCGCTGATGATCGGATTGCTGGTGCTGCAGATCATCACGGTGTGGGCGTTCGGCATTGAGCCACGGAACCGCAGCCTTGAAGAAATGAAGACCGACGAATCCTCAGCGCCCGTGCTGAAGGAAGCGTCCTAGTCATTCAGTCCAATGGGCCGCAGGAAACTGCGGCCCATTGCTGCTAATTCGCTCCCACCTGTCCGGCTTCCCAGCCGATCATGGCCTGCTTCCGTGTAATGCCCCAATGATAACCCGTCAGCGCGCCGGATTTACCGAGCGCGCGATGGCACGGCACCACGAAGGAAATCGGGTTCTTGCCCACGGCCGCGCCGACGGCGCGTGAGGCCTTCGGGTTGTCGATCTTGCAGGCGATATCCGAATAGCTGACCGCACGACCCATCGGGATCTTCAGCAGCGTTTCCCAGACGCGGACTTCGAAATCCGTCCCGATCAACACCACCCGCAGCGGCTGGTCCGGGCGCCACAGCTTGCTGTCGAAGATGCGCTGCGCCAGTCCGGCCGTGCCGGGAGTGTCCTCAATCAATGTGGCCGCCGGCCAACGCCGGCTCATGTCGGCGAAAGCGCGCTGTTCGTCGCCCGGATCGGAGAAAGCGAGACCCGCAAGGCCGCGGTCGCTGGCGATCACGATCGCGGTGCCGAACGGTGAGGGATGGAAGCCGTAGCGCAACTCCATACCGGCGCCGCCGGTTTTCCATTCTCCGGGTGACATCGCTTCATGGGTTACGAAGAGATCGTGCAGCCGGCCCGGGCCGGAAAGGCCTGAGTCGAGCGCGGCGTCGAGCACGCTGGCGGAATCGCGCAGCAGGTGCTTGGCGTGGTCGAGCGTCAGCGCCTGCATGAACGCTTTCGGAGTCAGTCCCGCCCAGCGGCGGAACAGGTGATGCAACTCGTCCGGCGTCACGCTCGCGGCATCCGCCACGGCCTCGATGTTCGGCTGGTCCCGCCACTGTGAGTGCATGAAGCCGATGGCACGGCGCACGGAATCGTAATCGCGCAGGGCCGCGTCGCGCTGGCCCGGCTTGATCGGGCGATGCTCAGTCATCGCTAGGTCTCTGGCAAGATTCATCATGATATCGATGTAGGCCTGCCCCGGCGCGCAAACCACCCGTTTCCCGATTGATCATCAGCTCACCGGATTATAGGTCTGGCCGCGTTTGGCGGCCTGTAGCGCTTCCATCAAGGCTTTGATGAAGCTCGCCTTTTCCTCCGCGCCGAGGAACCGTGCGATCGACACCCGACGGCCGCGCGACACCAGAAAAAGCTGCTCGATGCCGAATTCGGCGTGGCACACCTGATCGATCTGCACCCAGAGCGGATTGAATGCCCATTCCACGACGTCGCCTGATGGGCTGACCCGGCGCACACGGATTTCCGACGGCGTGACCGTGATCTCTTCGGTGGCCCTGGCGCGTCTGTCGTAGATCTTGAAGGCGATATAGATCGCCAGCAGGTCGAGGCCGAAAAAGCCGAGCACCGGCCATGCGCCCATCAACAGGAAGGCCATCCCCGCGCCGAACGAGACCATGCTGATGAAACCCATGAGCACGAGGAAGCCCTTGCGACCCAGCGCGTGATGCGGACGCAGCAGCGCGCTGAACAGCATCGGTTCCTGCGAGACGTCAAAGTCGTTGCCTGATGTCATGGTCCCTCAGTATATCCCTTTGATGCCGAAAATCACCCGCAAGCTCGCCGCCAGCGCAAAGTCCAGTCCTGCAAAGAAGGTTGTAGCGAAAGCGGTGAAGGCGCCTGCGAAGAAGATAGCCAAGCCGAAGCCCACCAAGCTGAAACCCATCAAGTTGAAACCTTGGACCAAAGCCCAGGTCCATGAAGCCTTCTCGCGCTTCCGCAAGGCTAATCCCGAGCCCAAGGGCGAGCTCGAACATCTCAACCCCTACACATTGCTGGTCGCAGTGGTGTTGTCCGCGCAGGCGACTGACGCCGGCGTCAACAAGGCGACGCGCGCGCTGTTTCCCATCGCCGATACGCCGCAGAAAATGATTGATCTCGGCGAAGAGACGGTGCGGGAATATATCAAGACCATCGGCCTCTATCGCACCAAGGCGAAGAACGTCATCGCGCTCTCGGAAAAGCTGATCCGCGAATTCGGCGGCGTCGTGCCGCGCACCCGCGCCGAAATCGAGTCGTTACCGGGGGCGGGGCGCAAGACAGCCAATGTTGTGCTCAACATGGCGTTTGGCGAGCACACGATGGCTGTGGACACCCATGTCTTCCGCGTCGGCAATCGCACCAACATGGCGCCGGGCAAGAACGTGCTCGACGTGGAGCTGGAGCTGGAGCGCGTGATCCCCGACGAGTTCATGCTGCATGCCCATCATTGGCTGATCCTGCACGGCCGCTATACGTGTCTCGCGCGCAAGCCGCGCTGCGAGGTGTGTCTGATCAACGATCTGTGCCAGTGGCCAGAGAAGACGGTGGTCTAGGCGACCGGCATCTTTGTCACGCGACCCGGCTCGATCAGCTCCGGTCGTGGTCCGCTCAATCGCTTGTGCATATGGACCATGAAGGCCATGCCGAACAGCGGCGTGGCCAGGTTGACGATCGGGATCGAGACAAAAGCTGCGATGAACAGCCCGGCGGTGAACACCGTCGCCGCATGCTGCTTGCGCATCGCCTTGGCGTCCGCTGGCGAGCGGAACCGCATGGCAGCCAGCTCGAAATATTCGCGGCCGAGCAGCCAGGCTGTGGCGATGAAGAAGACAACGAAACCAATGCCGGCGAAGAACACGAAGGGTAGCGCGATCAGATAGACCGCGATGGTCAGCAGCGCGGTCTTGCCGCCTTCGGTGATGGCGAGCCCGAACGGCAATGCGACGCCGACCCGCTCCGCGGGATAATGTTCGCGCTCGACGATATCGGCAACATCATCGACGAACACGCTGGCAACCAGTGACGTGATCGCCGGCATCAGAAAGATTGCACCGGCGACGACGCCGAGACCGGCGGCAATCGACAAGATCCAGGACAACACATTGATCATCGTGTGGTAGTCCGACCCGATCGTGCTTTCGGCCCAGACGCCGCCCGAAGTGGCAGCCCAGTTCAACAACCGCTGCATGCCGATTGCCAGGACAGTGATTAAAACCAGGGCAAGTCCGATCGACTTCCACAGGATGCTGCGCATCGGCGGTGAAAGAATTTGCGATAGCGCCTTGGCGGCAGCGACGAGCATCCGATTTTCTCCTTGCAATCACGAAGACGTAACCCTTGCGAAGTTGTCAGACAAGTGCAGCGCAGCATCGACTTCTTCACTGGACGGATAAATAGAAAGAGGTAGTCTCAAGAAAAACAATCATCAGGGAGGACGACGTCTTGATCACCAAGGGTACCCGTGCGCTTGTTTTCGCCACTGCCGCTTCCGGCTTGTTTCTGACCGCAGCGCCCGCCTTCGCGCAGCAAAGCATCACCGTCTGGTTCAGCAAGGGGTTTTATAAATCCGAAGATGAATCGCTGCTGGCGGCGATCAAGAAATTCGAAGACAAAACCAAGATCAAGGTCGAACTCTCGCAATATGCCATTCAGGACATGATCCCGAAGACCGTGGCCGCGCTGGATTCCGGCACGCCGCCGGATGTCGCCTATGCCGACACCTACGATGTGCAGGCATCCGGCAAATGGGCCTTCGAAGGCAAGCTGGAAGATATCACCGACATCCTAAAGCCGATGATGGATAAATTCGCGCCGAATACGGTCGAGACGGCCTATCTGATGAATGGTCAGACCAAGAAGAAAGCCTATTACGGCTTTCCGCTGAAGCAGCAGTCGATGCATGTGGAGATCTGGAGCGATCTGCTCGAGCAGGCCGGCTACAAGATCAGCGATATTCCCAAGGACTGGAAGGGCTACTGGTCGTTCTGGTGCGACAAGGTCCAGCCGGCCTATCGCAAGGCGTCGGGCAGCCGTGCCTATGGTGTCGGCCAGCCGATGGGCGTGGAGTCCACGGACTCACTGCAGTCGTTCTACACCTTCATGGATGCCTATAACGTCAAGCTGGTCGATGATGACGGCAAGCTTCTGGTGGACGATCCCAAGGTCAAGGAAGGCCTGATCGGCGCGCTCAGGGACTATACCGACACCTATATCAAGGGCTGCACGCCGCCATCCTCGACGACGTGGAAGGACCCAGACAACAATGTCGCCTTCCACAACAAGAGCATCATCATGACCCACAACTTCACGATTTCGATCGCGGCGAAGTGGTTCGAGGATTCGCAAAACCAGACGTTGACGCCGGAGCAGCGCGCGGCCGGCAAGAAGGCCTATGAAGAGACGATCGTCACGGCATCGTTCCCGCTGAAGCCGGACGGCACGCCGATCAAGTATCGCTCAGACGTGAAGACGGGGATGATCTTCTCGCAGTCGAAGAACAAGGCGGGCGCCAAGGAATTCGTCAAGTTCCTGATGGAAGAAGAAAACCTTGGCCCCTATGTCGAAGGTGCGCTGGGTCGCTGGTTCCCGGTGACCAAGGCCGGACAGGCAAGCCCGTTCTGGCAGGCCGACAAGCATCGCAAGGCAGTCTATACCCAGTTCACGGGTGGCACCTCGTCGTTCGATTTCGTGAAGAATTACAAGTTCACGATCCTCAATAACGAGAACGTCTGGGCCAAGGCGATGAACCGCGTGGTCAGCGAGAAGGTGCCGGTCGAGAAGGCCGTCGATGAGTTGATCGCCCGCATCAAGGAAATCGCGGGTTAGTCCGAGACAAAGCCGGCCGCTCTTCGCGGCCGGCTTTTGCAATGGTGTACAGCATGGCCACGATCACCTATCCCGCTCCCGCCGATACGCTGCCACGCCGGCCATGGTCCGCCCGCCTGACGACGCCGCAGGTCTGGGGCGTCGTGATGATCGCGCCCTATCTGCTCGTGTTCGCCGCCTTCGTGGTCTATCCGATCGGTTATGGCTTGTGGCTGGCGCGGCACCCGGCGAGTTACGTCGCGCTCTATAACGATCCGGTATTCGCGCGCGCCGTCGTCAACACGCTGATCTTCCTGATTATCGGCATCAATGTGAAGATGCTGATCGCTCTGTTTCTGTCCGGCTTCTTTGTGCAGTCACGGACATGGATACGCTGGCTGTCGGTACTGTTCATCCTGCCTTGGGCGGTGCCGTCGATCCCGACCATCCTGTCGGTGCGCTTCATGTTCAATCCCGAATGGGGCGTGATCAATAATCTGATCTTCAAGTTTACTGGCGAGGATGGGCCCAACTGGCTGAACGATCCCGCTATCGGCCTGACGCTGGCGATCATGGTGCACATCTGGAAGTCGCTGCCGTTCTGGACGTTGATCCTGATGACAGGGCGTCTGGCGATCTCGACGGACATGTTCGAAGCCGCCGATGTCGACGGCGCCAGCTGGTGGCAGAAATTCCGCTTCATCACCTGGCCGTCGATGCAGACGCTGTATCTGACCTGCACGCTGCTTTCGATGATCTGGACGCTCGGTGACTTCAACAGCGTCTATCTGTTGACGGGAGGCGGGCCAGCGGATCTCACTCATGTTCTGTCCACATTGGGGATTCGCTATCTCCGCCTCGATCAGCTCGACATGTCGATGGCATCCATCGTTTGCGCGATGCCGCTTGTGCTGCCGCTGGTCTATTTCATGATGAAACGGCTCTCTCGATGAAGAGGTTCACCCGATGAGAGTGCCAACGCTACGAGAGGTCGGCACCGAAGCGCGACTGTTGTTGATTGGCATTCCCGTGCTGATCTGGACGCTGATTCCGATCTATCACATGTTCCTGTTCGCGATCTCGCCGAAGCAGGATGCGTTCGCGGGCAAGCTGTGGCCCGATCATCCGACGCTGAACAATTTCAGGATCGTGTTCAATCAGCAGCACTATTTCTTGCGCGATTTCTGGGCGCAGTTCTTCAATTCCGTCGTTATCGCGGTGGCTGTTGGTGCGCTGACGCTGGTCATCGCCACCGCTGCGGCCTTTGCCATCAGCCGTCTCCGTGTGCGCGGTGGACGGACGGTGATGAACATGGCGCTGTTCACCTATTTCATTCCCGCCGCATTCCTCGCTGTGCCAATGTATCGCACCATGGGCAATTACGGCCTGCTCAACAATCACTGGTCGCTGATCCTGGCGATGGTGACCATTGCTTCGCCCTATGCGATCTGGGTGCTCAAGCAGGCGTCCGACAAGCTGCCGCTCGAGCTCGACGAAGCCGCCATCATGGATGGCGCGACGCCGCTGCAACTGTTTCGGATGGTCTATGTGCCGCTGATGTTGCCATCGCTGGTCGCGATCGGGACCTATGCGCTGCTGCTCGCCTGGAACGAATATCTCTACGCCTTCCTGCTGCTGTCCAAGGATACCGAGATCACGCTACCCGTCGCGCTCGGCAACTTCCTGGCCGCTGATGACTCGCCCTGGGAATTGCTGATGACCACGGGCTTTATTTACGCGCTACCACCAGCTGCAGTCTATTACGCCTTCCGGCGCTACATGGTCGGCGGACTCACAGCGGGCGCGGTCAAGTCTTGAAGTGGCGGATCAGGCGATTAGCCTGATCCGAGGCCTGCTCACGTCTTCGTCAGCCACTTCCGCTTCCGTGTCAGTCGTCTCAGGAATGAGCGTCGGCGTGCCGAAGACGTCCGGAAATGGATCGAAAGTGCCCGCCACCTCCCGGAGCGGCTTTTGTTTGTCGGCCCAATGCAATGCCGTGTAGTCGAATCCGAGTTCAATGGTGGGCTTCACCACCTCGAAATAGGGCGAGATATCGAAATCCCTGGGCATATACAGCGATGAATCGCGGATGTGCAGAATCTCGCGACGGGCCTGGCGGCTACCGGCGCGGGTGATTTTCGGCAGAATCGGATAGCGCACGGCATCGAAAGCCTGCGCGATCAATGCCGAGCAGATGATCTTGGTGGGATCGCCGGAGCCGAAAGCGATCATGCGCCGCCGCCAGCGCTGCGGTATTGGCAGCGGGATCAGGAAGCGCATCAGGTCGAGAATGTTCTTGGTGTCGTAACCAAAGCCAATCCGGTTGATGGCGTAGCGACACACAGTGGTGCGGTCCTCGTAGGACAGACCGACCGGGCGGCACAGGCGGGTGTGGAACGGATAATATTTCGACAGCGGTGCCGAGGTGACACCTTCGCCGATATTGGCCTCGATCAGCACATGCGGCTCGCCGTTCGGCTCTGCAGCACCATCGATTGGGCCGACATAGAGCGCGGCATGCGACCAGGTCGATTGCGTGAGATATTTGATGATGCCGGAGACGCGGTTGTTGCCTTCGACCAGCAGCACGTCACCTTCCTCGATGATACCGCGCAGGCGTTCGGGGTCGCTCGGCGTGAAAGGCTCGTAGCCGGGCAGCTCCTTCTGCAGATATTTCGCGATCAGTTTCCCGACCGTATCGAGCATGAGGCCCATGATCGTGACTCCCCCAGCGCGGTTCATGTCGACCGCTTTCCCTGGCTCCATCATGGTCGAGAGCCATTGCAATTTGGTTCATGCCCGCGCGGCGCTGGTGACAATTCATTCACCACGACGGTTGCCGCACACCCTCGAATACGGCAAGGTTCGCGAGACGTTCTCATGCATCATAAAATTTCGGAAACCATGTCATGACGATTTCACGCCGAGATTTCCTGTCGGCGTCCGCAGCATTGACACTTGTGCCGCTGTTCGGTGCAAGGACATTGGCCGCGTCGCTGCCGCGGGATGCTGACATTGTCGTGATTGGCGCGGGCGCTGCGGGCATCGCTGCGGCGCGTCGTATCCAGGCGGCCAATCGCAAGGTGATCGTGGTCGAGGCCTCCAGCCGGATTGGCGGACGGTGCATGACAGACGCGACAAGTTTCGACGCCCCGTTCGATCGCGGCGCGCGCTGGCTGCACACGCCGGAAACCAACGCAGTGGTGAAGCTTGCCCGGCCGGTGGGAATTGATGTCGCGCCATCGCCGCCGAGCCAGAAGCTGCGTATCGGCCGTCGCAATGCCCGCGCCGGCGAGACCGAGGAATTGCTCGCTGCGGTCGTGCGGGCCAATCGCGCCATCGACGAAGCAGCGCGCCGTGCCGACATCTCCTGCGCCGCGGCGCTGCCGAAGGATCTCGGGGACTGGGCGGGCACGATCGATTTCGTGCTCGGGGCCTATGCGACCGGCAAGGACCTCAAGGATCTCTCGACGCTGGATCTCTCGCGCGCGCAGGATCGCGCCATCGATGTTGCCACGCGCCAGGGGCTCGGGGCGTTGATGGGCAAGCTCGGCGAGGCCGTTCCGGTGGCGCTGTCGACCCCTGCGACGCGCGTGACCTGGAGCGGACGCGACATCGGCGTTGAGACGGCGTCAGGGCGCATTGCGGCGCGGGCGGTGATCATCACCGCATCAAGCAATGTGTTGTCGTCGGGGACAATCAAGTTCACGCCGGAACTGCCAAAGCGGCAGCTCGACGCGGCGGCAAAACTCAGCCTCGGCAGCTATGACCGTATCGCGCTACAGTTTACTGGCAATCCGCTCGGGCTGGGTCGCGATGAGCTGATGGTCGAGCAAAGCACGAGCACACGTACCGGTGCACTGTTTGCGAATATTGGCGGGTCATCGCTGTGTACCGTCGATGTCGCGGGCGCATTCGGCCGCGACCTTGCAACTCAGGGCGAGGCCGCGATGGTGGCTTTCGCCGTTGAATGGCTGACGAAGCTGTTCGGCTCCGATATCAAACCGGCGATCAAGCGTTCTGCAACGACGCGCTGGGATACGATGCCATTCGTGCTCGGAGCCATGTCGGGGGCCGCACCGGGTGGCCAGGCCTCGCGCCGCGTATTGGCTGAGCCTATGGGCAATCTGTTCCTTGCCGGCGAAGCCACGCATGAAACATTGTGGGGCACCGTCGATGGCGCATGGGAAAGCGGCGAGCGCGCAGCAGAGGCGGCGCTCAAGAAGATCGGCGCAATGAAAGAGCCGGAACCAGACAAGCCGGTGCGGACGAAGCAGCGGCGGCAGCGGTCGAGCGGAGCGGGGTTGGAGTAGCCGCGACGTGAGGCTGCTATTGGCGCTACACCGGTAGCGCCAGCTGCATCAGATCTTTGGCCACGATGATCTTGCCGGAAAAATTCTTTCGCACGCCCGAGATCCAGTCCTCGTCGGTGACTTCGGGATCGTCGCCCGGCACGAAGTGGCTGAGCACCAGCACCTTCACGCCAGCCGCGGCGGCGATGCGGCCGACATCCTCGGTGGTGGTATGGCTTTCCATCAAATGTTTTTTCAGCGTCGCGCCGTTCTTCGTCTTGATCACCAGCCGGTCAACAGCGGGCACGTAAAGTGCCTCATGCACCAGCACGTCCGCTCCCTTGGCGAACTCTGCTAGCCTCGGGTTGTAGGCGGTGTCGCTGGAGAACACGATGACGCCGTCGGGCGTCTCGAATTTGTAGGCGAAGCTGTCGACGATCGGCGGATGCGGAGTGCGAAACGCTGTCACCTTGACGTCGGCGGTCTGCAGCACAACGCCATACTCGGTGATATCCTTGGCAACGAGCAACGGCCGCGGATCGGGGCGGCCTTCATCTTCGATACGGGTATCAACGTCGAATTTGTTCAACTCCCAGTAAGCCCGGGTCATTGCCTCGATGCCCTTGGGACCAAACGAGTGGATCGGCGTCGAGAGGCCTGCGGCCCAAGCATTGTAGAACAAGTTGCCGTATTCCAGATTGTGATCGGAATGGTGGTGGCTGATGAAGATATACTTCACCGAGGGAAGCGGCACGCCGGCATTGACCAGTTGCCGGCTGACGCCCATGCCGCAATCGATCACGAATGGCGTGTCGTTGACCACAACGAGGTTGGCGGGATTGGATGCACCGACGCCGACGCGCGGGCCGCCTTTGGTGCCGAGAAATATGATCCTGGTGCGCGGTTTTGCCGGCGTCTGCGCCAGCACGGGGCGCGCCGCGAAGACCAGAGCGCCGGCAGCGGCAAACTTCAGCACGTCGCGGCGATCGATCATGGTCTTCTCCCGTTGTTCTTGAATTGGAGAGACCCTAGCGCCGCGCCGGCTGGCGCCGCAAGTCACGCAAGCGTCAGTGAAATATCCCGTCGAACAGCGGTAGGCTGATCAGCGCCGAGACGGCGATTAGCGCGTAGCAGATCTTGCGGAACAGCTCGTCGCTGGCCTTGCCGAACAGTTTCGAGCCGAGCCAGAGGCCGAGACCGAACAGTGGTCCGGTAATCACCGCGAGGCCGAGAATGGCGGAACTCCACAATCCGCCGATCGTATAGCTGATGATGATCAAGACGTCTGCGACCGCGAAATACAGGATGATATTTGCGCGGGTGACGGCAGCGACTGCGGCGTCTCGCAGCCAATACATCACTATCGGCGGGCCGCCGAGTTGCGCCAAGCCACCAAAAAAGCCGGCGACGCCGCCGACACTGACCGTCACCGGAACGGTCGGCTTACCGGGATAGCGCCAGCCGGAGATCAGTAGCGTCAGCATCGTGACGATCAGTGCGACGATGCCCCAGCGAACCGTCAGCGGATCGGCCCAGGCCAACGCCATCGTGCCAAGTGGCACGCCAATAAGTGCGCCCAGCGAAATGATGCTGACGTCGCGCCTGTCGGCTCGTCTTGCGGCGTTCGGGATCAGCGTCAGCGTGGTCGAGAAGTCGATCAGCAGCAGCAAGGGCGACGCGACCTGCGCGCCCGCCACGCTTGAGGCGAGCGGCATGAAGATCAGCGCCGAACCGAAGCCCGAAAACCCGCGGGCCAGTCCGGCGATGAAGGCGGTGACGGTGATAAAAACGAGCGACGTGGTCGAATATTGGACCAGGCCGAGTGATTCCATCATGCGCGTAACGTGCCGCCCGTCTTCTTCGTTACTTCCGCCACGATCTTCGCTGTCACCGCATCAATTTCCTGATCGGTCAGGGTCTTCTCGCGCGGCTGCATGGTCACGGCGATGGCGACGGACTTCTTGTCGTCGTCGATGCCCTTGCCTTCATAGACGTCGAACACCGTCACATCGGTGACCAGCTTCTTGTCCACGCCGGCTGCCGCACGGAGGATGTCACCGGACCTGATCTTGCGATCGACGATGAAGGCGAAGTCGCGTGACACAGGCTGGAACGCCGAGAGCTCCAAAGTCGGTTTGGCGCGGGTCGCCTTCTGCTTGGCGTCGGGAATGCGATCGAGGATCACTTCGAACGCCATCAACGGGCCGTCGGCACCGAGTGCTTCGAGCGTGCGCGGGTGCAACTCGCCGAAATAACCGAGGACGTTCTGCGGTCCGATCTGGATCGTACCCGAACGGCCGGGATGCAGCCAGTTCGCGCCACCGGCGACGATCTGCAGCGCCTGCATCGGTGCACCTGCGGCTGCGAGAACTGCAAAGGCATCGGCCTTGGCGTCGAGTGCGTTCGCAGCGCTGGCGCCTGACCAATGACGGCCGTTGCCAGCCGACGAGGCGAGGCCACGCCGCACGCCGGATGCAGCCATGAACTGATCTTGCGGGCGATCGCCGCGAAAGATCTGGCCGACTTCGAACAGCGCGAGGTCGGACGAACCGCGATGCGCATTGGCCTGAGCGGCTGCGATCAGTCCGGGCAACAGGCTCGGCCGCATGTCGGAGAGGTCGGAGGCGATCGGGTTGGCCAGCGCCAGTTCCGGCGCGCCGCCGCCGAACACCTCGGCATGCGGCTTCGAAATGAACGACCATGTCACGGCCTCGACGAGGCCGCGCGCGGCCAGTCCACGCTTGGCGCGGCGGGTGCGCTGCTGGATCTGCGTCAGTACCGGCTTGCGCGGGGCATCGCCGCGCGGGAATGGCGTCATCGGCACCTTGTCGACGCCGAAGATGCGCATGACTTCTTCGACGATGTCGGCCTTGCCGGTCACGTCGCTACGCCATGACGGCACTGCGACCTTCACCACGGGGCCGCTGCCGGCCACCATGAAGCCGAGATGCGTCAGGATGCGTCGCATCTCCGGGAATGGCACGTCGATGGCGGCGAGGCGCTTCACCTCGGCAATCGGGAAGTCGATGATACGGTCGTCGCCGTAGGGCTTGCCAACGACGATGCTCTCCGACGGTGCGCCGCCGCACAGTTCCATCACCAGCTTGGTTGCCAGTTCGAGACCGGGCACCATGAAGACCGGATCGACGCCGCGCTCGAACCGATAACGCGCGTCGGAATTGATCCCGAGCCTGCGGCCGGTCTGCGCGATATTGATCTCGTTCCACAGCGCGGATTCGATCAGTACATCGGTGGTGTCTTCCGAACAGCCCGACGCTTCGCCGCCCATGATGCCGGCGAGCGACTCGACACCATTGTCGTCGGCGATGACGCAGGCCTTGCTGTCGAGCGTGTAGGTCTTGCCATCCAGCGCGAGCAGTGTTTCGCCGTCACGGGCACGGCGTACCACGATATCGCCCTTCACCTTGGCGGCGTCGAACACATGCAGCGGACGGGCGCGGTCGAAAGTCAGGAAGTTAGTGATGTCGACCAGCGCATTGATCGGGCGCAGGCCGATGGAGGTCAGCTTCTTCTGCAGCCACTCCGGCGACGGGCCGTTCTTGACGCCGCGCACGAGACGTAGCGCGAAGCCGGGGCACAGCTTGGCGTCTTCGACCGTGACTTTCACTGGGCAGGGGAATTCGCCCTTGATCGGCTTGATGCCGGGATTCTTGAACACGCCCATATCGGCCGCGGCGAGATCCCTGGCGATGCCGGACACACCAGTGCAATCCTGACGATTAGGCGTCAGGTTGATTTCTATGACGGGATCGCCGAGCTTGGCCCAGTCGGGGTAAATCGCGCCGACCGGCGCATCGGCCGGCAGCTCGATGATGCCATCGATATTGTCGGGGAGTCCGAGTTCACCGGCCGAGCATATCATGCCCTGGCTTTCGACGCCGCGGATATTGCCGAGGCCGATGGTGAAATCCTTGCCTGGAATATAAGTTCCGGGCCTTGCAAGGACGGTCTTCAGTCCCGCGCGCGCATTCGGCGCCCCGCAGACGATCTGCAGCGGCTTGTCATCGCCGGCATTGACGGTGCAGACGCGCAGCCGATCTGCATTGGGATGTTGCACGGCTGTGACGATCTCGGCGATCGTGAACGGCTTCAGCAGCTTCGCCTTATCGTCGATATGTTCGACCTCGAGCCCGATCATGGTGAGCTTGTCGGTCAGCGTCTCGAGCGACTCGTCGGTCTCGAGATGATCCTTCAGCCAGGAGAGGGAGAATTTCACGTGCTCAGTCCTCCGGCCAGCGTCGGTACTTCAAGCGGCTTGAAGCCATAGTGATTGAGCCAGCGCACGTCGCCCTCGAAGAGCTGACGCAGGTCGGCCATGCCGTATTTCAGCATCGCGATACGATCGATGCCCATGCCCCAGGCGAAACCCTGATACACGTCGGGATCGATGCCGCAGGCGCGCAGCACATTCGGATGCACCATGCCGCAGCCGAGAATCTCGAGCCAATCTTCTCCCTCGCCGAAACGGATCTCGTTCTTGTCGCGGCGACACTGGATATCGACTTCCAGCGACGGCTCCGTGAACGGGAAGAACGACGGACGGAAGCGCATATTGACGTTATCGACTTCGAAGAAAGCCTTGCAGAATTCGTGCAGGATCCATTTGAGGTGGCCGAGATGCGAACCCTTGTCGATGACGAGACCTTCGACCTGATGGAACATCGGCGTGTGGGTCTGGTCAGAGTCGCTGCGATAGGTGCGGCCCGGACAGATCACGCGGATCGGCGGCTGCTGGCTCAGCATGGTGCGCACCTGCACCGGTGACGTATGCGTGCGCAGCAGCAGGCGCGAGCCGTCTTCCTTCGGATTGAAGTAGAAGGTGTCGTGCATCTCGCGGGCAGGGTGGCCCTCGGGGAAGTTCAGTTTGGTGAAGTTGTAGTCGTCGGTCTCGATGTCCGGACCTTCGGCGACGGCGAAGCCCATATCGGCGAAGATCGTCGTCAATTCGTCCCATGTCTGGCTGAGTGGATGAATGCGGCCGAGCTCAGCGGGGCCATCGCGCAGCGGCAGCGTCACGTCGATGGTCTCGGAAGCGAGACGTGCATCGAGGGCTGCGGATTTCAACACATCGCGGCGCGCGGTCAGCGCTTGCGTGACGGTGTCCTTGGCCAGGTTGATGGCCGCGCCTTCGGTCTTGCGTTCTTCCGGCGTCATCTTGCCGAGAGTCGACAACAGCGCGGAGATCGAACCCTTCTTGCCGAGCGCGCCGACGCGCACGGCTTCCAGGGCGGCTTCGTCGGAGGCATTGGCAATATCGGCCAGAATAGTCTGTTGGAGCGTCGTCAGATCGGACATCAGCAACCTCGATGAGAGAGGCGGGCGCCTCTTGCTGTCTGCGCGTCCGACGGAAGGCCGGGCACCAGCTTCTACAGCACGGGTATCACAGGGATTAAGACGTCAATGGCCGGGACAGGAGCGCGTGAACGCTTCTGCCCGGCCATGACAATGTCGATGAATACGCGGAGTGGAGAGCTCAGGCCGCCAGTGCGGCCTTTGCTGGCTTAGGCTGCGAGTGCAGCTTTGGCCTTCTCAGCAATCGCGTTGAACGCCGCCGGCTCGTTGATCGCGAGATCCGAGAGCACCTTGCGGTCGACCGTCACGCCGGACTTGGCGAGACCGTTGATAAACACGCTGTAGGTCATGCCGAGCGGACGGACGGCAGCGTTGAGACGCTGGATCCAGAGCGCGCGGAACGTACGCTTCTTGCGCTTGCGATCGCGGAACGCATATTGGCCGGCCTTGTCGACGGCAGCCTTTGCGGCGCGAATGGTGTTCTTGCGGCGACCGCGGAAACCCTTGGCGGCCTTGTAGACTTTCTTATGCTTGGCGTGAGCCGTCACACCGCGTTTTACGCGAGCCATGACTGATCTCCTTCATCTGAAATAACAAAAGGGGTGATATCCGCCGCAATGAAGCGGCGTAAGGGCGATCAGGCGTTTGGCAGAAAGTACTGCTTGATGTTGTCGCCGTCGGTCTTGAACAGCACGCGGGTGCCGCGGAGCTGACGAATCTGCTTCTTCGTCCGCTTGATCATACCGTGGCGCTTACCGGCATGGGCGGCCATGACCTTACCCGTTCCGGTGACTTTAAAGCGCTTTTTAGCGCCCGACTTGGTCTTCAGCTTGGGCATTTGGCTCTCCTATGGCCACGCAGAAAGCGCCCCGAAAGGCGTTGCGTCGGCTAAAATGCTCGTTAGAGCGTTGAAAATGCTCAACTAACCGCCGTTTGCGGAAAGTCAGCACAGTCATCGACACGGCAGCCCTTAATCAGCCGGGCGACGAAGGTTGCGCTTATGGCAGAGGAATGCTCCGATGGCAACGATTAACGCGGCTCAACACTCTGTTTAGCGCATGGCTTCAGACTGGTCCGACGCGCCCCGGATGCCTATGTGATCCGGACCAGAGAAACAGAGGGACGACGACAATGGCCCGGAATGCACGTGCCGCCGCAAGGGCGGTTGCCATCCAGCAAGATGCTGCTGCTCAGACCGCCACCCGCTGGATGTTCGCAGCCGCTGGCCTCGCCGCGGCTCTCGCGCTGGCCGGTGCACTCGCCCTCATTTCGGGCTGAGCCGTCCAGCTCCAAACGATCTCCGAATACTCCCAAAGAAAAAAGGCCCGCCAGAAATCTGACGGGCCGAAATTCCTGATTACCAACCTCGTTAAGGTCAGTTGGCGCTGTGATCAGCGCGGTGCGAGCACCATCACCACTTGACGACCTTCGAAGCGCGCGTCCTGCTCCACCTTGGCGTATTCGGCGACGTCTGCTTTGACCTTGTCGAGCAGCTTGGTGCCGATTTCTTGGTGCGCCATTTCGCGGCCACGATAGCGCAAGGTGATTTTGACCTTGTCGCCTTCTTCGAAGAAGCGCTGCATCGCGCGCATTTTCACGTCGTAGTCATGATCATCGATCATCGGGCGGAGCTTGATCTCCTTGATTTCGACGATCTTCTGCTTCTTGCGGGCCTCGGCGGCCTTCTTCTGCGCCGAATACTTGAACTTCCCGTAGTCCATGATCTTGCAGACGGGGGGGCTCACATTCGGCGAAATCTCGACCAGATCCATACCGGCTTCCATCGCCATCTTGATCGCAGCAATGGTTTCCACGGTGCCGTGGTTGAGGCCGGTCTGATCAATCAGCTGGATCTGCAGATTGCGAATTTCATCGTTGGTGCGCGGCCCGTCTTTGGTTGCGGCGGGCGGGGCTCTGTTGGGACGGCGAATGGGTAACTCTCCAATGTTGTTTAGGAAGGCCGCAGTGTGAAGGAATAAGGCGTTTGGAGCAAGCAAACTCACGCAACGCAGCGTCAATCACTCAAATACGAGGCAATTTCGTCACGCGAAAGGCCATAGGCGCAGTACACCGCTGACTTGGGTCAAATAGAGTTCCCAGACCCGTTCTGCAAGCCGTGGTTGACAGGAGCGCAACGCGGCATCGAGGCGGACGTTCCCTGGGATGGGTATGGACGTTGACGATCCCGACCTGCTCAATCAAACAGCAAGCGGCATTTCAGGGTCGAACAAGGATGGTTTGATGAGCACAACGGTATCGACCGACCCCACTTTCATCACGGCAGGTACAGGCAGTAGCCGCCGCCAGATCGCCATGCGGGTCCGCGATGGCGCTGCTCCGGGCCTGTTCTGGATGAGCGGCTTCAAATCCGACATGCAGGGCGGCAAGGCGGTGGCGCTCGATGCCTGGGCCGCCGAGCATGGCCGGGCCTGTGTGCGTTTCGATTATTCCGGCCATGGCGAATCCGGCGGCGATTTCGTCGATGGCACCATCGGCCAATGGCTGGAGGATGGCCTCGCAGTGTTTGATGCGGCCTGTCAGGGGCCGCAGGTGGTGATTGGCTCGTCGATGGGCGGCTGGATGGCACTCCTGCTGGCGCGCGCGCTGGCCCGACGCAGCAAAGCGGGGCGCGCGACGCTGAAGGGCCTGGTGCTGATCGCGCCGGCGCCGGATTTCACCGAAGAGCTGATGTGGAAAGGCTTCTCGCCGGAAATCCGCGCGGAGATCGAGACCACCGGTCAATGGCTGCGCCCGTCGGAATATGGCGAGCCCTATCCGATCACGCGGCGGTTGATCGAAGAGGGGCGCAATCACCTGCTGCTTGGCAGCGCGATCAATGTCGGTTGCCCCGTGCGGATTTTGCAAGGCAGGCAGGACCCCGACGTGCCCTGGCAGCACGCTTTCCGGCTGGCCGAACGGCTGCCGAGCGAGGATGTCGTGCTGACCATGATCCAGGACGGCGACCATCGGCTGTCGCGCCCGCAGGACATTGCGCGACTATTGTCGGCTGTGGCGGAGTTTTGATTGCATCACCCGTACCGTTGAATAGGCTCGCCTGAAAAGAGCGATCAATCAGCGGGAGGAATTCGGATGGACGCTACGGTACTCTTGCGCGCATTTTGCGATGCCGTTGAACAGCGTGACGGCCAGAGCTTCGCTACGCTGTTCACCGAGGACGGCGTCTATCACGACGTCTTCTATGGCGCATTCGAAGGCCGCGTGAAAATCGCCGACATGGTCGACGACTGGTTCTATCGGACCGCGGAAGATTTTCGTTGGGACATGCACACGCCCGTCAGCGACGGCACCACGCTCTATGCGCGCTATACATTCAGTTATCGCTCGAAACTCCCGGAGGCCAATGGCGGCCGCGCGATGTTCGAAGGCGTTGCGATCATGACGCTGCGTGACGGCAAGATCGTGAGCTATCATGAAGTGGCCAATACGGCGCCGGCCTTCGTCGATTTGCATTTCGCGCCGGAGCGCATCGCCAAGATCGTCGCCAAGCAGGGTGAAGCGCTCAAAGCGCGACCGGAGATGGCGCGACACCTGACGAACTGAGCGCCAGTCGCCACTCGCTACCGACGCTCTCGTCCTGTTCGGCTTCGGTGAACTGCACAGCCAATGCAGCAAACGCATCCGCAGGCATCAGTTGCGACAACGCCCACACTGCTGCCCCGCGGACCATAGGGCTTTCATCGCCGAGCAGTCGCTGCGCGTCGTCCATCAGCGACAGGTCGTTTGAATTGCCGATGGCGATCAGCACATTGCGGATGAAACGGTTGCGGCCGATACGCTTCACGGGTGACTTCGTAAAGAACGTGCGGAAAGCCGCATCGTCGAGCTTCGCAAGTTCGGCCAGCGACGGCGCGCGCAACTCATCGCGTGCGGCGAGTTTGATCTCGCGGCCTTCCTGGGCGAATTTGTTCCACGGGCAGGCGGCGAGGCAATCATCGCAGCCATAGATGCGATTGCCCATGGGCTTGCGGAATTCGTGCGGGATAGGCCCCTTGTTCTCGATGGTGAGATAGGAAATGCAGCGCCGCGCATCGAGTTTGTAAGGCGCCGGAAAGGCCGATGTCGGGCAACTGTCGAGACAGGCCTGGCACGAGCCGCAGTGATCGATGGTGCGCGCATCGCGCGGCAGTTCGAGCGTGGTGAAGATCGCGCCGAGAAACAGCCACGAGCCGAATTCGCGCGAGACGAGATTGGTATGCTTGCCCTGCCAGCCCAATCCTGCGGCGCCGGCGAGCGGCTTTTCCATCACGGCAGCCGTATCGACAAACACTTTCACATCGCCGCCGGCTTGCGTGATCAGCCAGCGCGCCAGCAGCTTCAGGCGCTTCTTGATGAGGTCATGATAGTCGTCGCCGCGGGCATAGACCGAGATCGCGGCGTGTGAGCGGTGCTTGAGGATCTCGAGCGGATTCTCGTCGGGTCCATAATTGACGCCGAGCATGATGACGGAGCGCACGTCCTGCCACATCACTTTGGGATCGGCGCGGCGGTCCGGATTGTCGGCGAGCCACTCCATGTCGCCATGGGCGCCGGCATTGAGAAATTCCTGCAGCCGCTCGCGCACGCCGGCGATGGCGTCCGGATCGGTGATCCCGATTGAATCGAAGCCAAGCGCCTTCGCCTCGCGCGTCAGCCTATCCTTGAGATCGGCGGGAAGCGTGGCGCGGTCGTCGTCAGCGGATGGGCTCAGAAATCGAGATCCACATAGGTCCGCGATGCCGGCACGCCCGCCAGCCATTCGCTCAGCAGTGGTCGGAACGACGGACGGGATTTCACCCGCGCGTACCACGCCTTCGCTGCGTCGTCCTCGCTCCATGGCACATCGCCCAGATAGTCGATCGCCGACAGATGAGCTGCCGCGACCAGATCCGCATAAGTCAGTCGGTCACCGGCCAGAAAATTGCGTGTCCGCGCCAGCCAGCCGATATAGGCCAGATGATAGCGCACATTTGCGGTGGCTGCGCGAATCACATCCATCGCCGGGGCGCCGCCGCCGACCTCTTCGCTCATGAAGCGCTTGTAGATGCGTTCGGTGACCAGTGGGCCGGACGCTTCCTCGAAGAATTTCTCGTTGAACCACGCCATCAGCCGGCGCACTTCGATGCGTTCCGCCATCGCGACAGGCAGCAGGCGACGATCGCCCATCTCCGGTCCATGGGTCTCGTCGATATATTCGGCGATGATCCCGGCGCCAGGAATGGGCGGGAAACCGTCGGTGAGCAGCACAGGCGTAGTTCCCGCAGGATTGAGCGCCAGAAATGCCTCGCGCCGATCCCACGGCCGCTCGTCCACCAGTGTGAGATCGAGTCCGTATTCGCCGAGTACGAGACGAATGAAGCGGGAATGCGGACAGAACGAGTGATGGTAAAGCGTGTACATGCCGGCCTTGATAGTTATGCGGTCGTTAAGAAAGCGTCTCGGTTGCGTCGGTGGTAAAAGTGTCACGCGGCGCGCGCCAAACTAGCGAAGCTTGGCTCTGAGGCAACCCGCGAATGTGATGGTATTTGCGATTGCAGCAATGAAGGGAATAGGCGAGAAGAACCCGGCTTTTTCAGGCCCACACTGACGAAGGACAGATAAGCAGATGATGTCTGATGCGATAAGGGCGGTGATTCTCGGCATTGTCGAGGGTGTCACCGAGTTCCTGCCGGTTTCCTCAACGGGGCATCTGCTGCTCGCGGAACGCTTCTTCGATCTGGGCGAGGACAATTTCTGGAAGAGCTTCGCCGTGCTGATCCAGCTCGGCGCCATTCTGGCGATCCTTGCACTTTACTTCGGCAAGTTGTGGCATATCGCGCTGAACCTGTTCAAAGGTGACGCTGCGGCGCGTCGGTTCGTGATCGGCGTGCTGATCGCGTTCCTGCCTGCTGCCATCATCGGCGCCGCTGCCGGCGGCTATGTCAAAAGCTATTTGTTCAATCCGTGGGTCGTGTGTTTTTCGCTGATCGTTGGCGGGGCGATCCTGCTCTGGGTCGATCAGCTCGATCTTGAGCCCGTGCATCACGATGCCACGACGTTTCCATTGCCGATGTATCTGAAGATCGGTCTGGCGCAATGTGTGGCGATGATTCCCGGCGTGTCGCGCTCCGGCGCGACCATCGTCGGCGCTATGCTGCTCGGTGCTGAAAAGCGCGCAGCGGCGGAGTTCTCGTTCTTCCTGGCGATCCCGACCATGGTCGGTGCCTTCGTCTACGATCTCTACAAGAGCCGGGCCGATCTCTCGGTCGATCACGGCGTGATCATCGCCATCGGTTTCGTGGTGTCGTTCATCACCGCGATCATCGTGGTGAAGAGCTTTCTCGGCTACGTGACCCGCCACGGCTTCGCGTTGTTCGCATGGTGGCGCGTGATCGTCGGTACGCTCGGGCTGATCGCGCTGGCGCTGGGCTACTGAATTTTGCCAAACACTCTGCTGTCATCCCCGCTCCGCGCACGCCTTCGGCGTGCCAGGCGGGGACGATATCGTCAGTTTATGCCGTTATGTGCGAACTGACCGGTGGCGCGGAAGCGCCAGAGATATTGTGGCGCAATCGCTTCCAGCGAATCAGCGGCAATACCCAAGCCATCCAGCGTTAGACCGGCCGCCTTGGCGGCTTCCGACACCACATTGTCGACACCAAGCATGGTGACCTGATCCGGCGTCAGCTTGAAGTCGCCAGGGGCGAATTGCAGGAAATAGGACTGCAGCTTGGCGATGGCCGTCGGCACCGGCAGCGTCATGCGCTTGCGCTCGATGGTGGTCAGAATGATCTCGATGATCTCATTCATCGTCAGCACCTCCGGGCCGCCAAGTTCATAGGTGGCGCCCGGCCTGGTCTTGCCGTCGACGGCATCGGCCGCAGCCTGGGCGACATCGCCCACATAGACCGGCTGCATCTTGGTCGTGGCGCCGAACACCGGCATCACCGGGGCCATCCGGGCGAGATTGGCAAATCGATTGGTGAACTGATCCTCGGGGCCGAACACGATCGACGGGCGCAGGATGGTCGCGGAAGGCACAGCCGCCAGCACGGCCTGCTCGCCGGCCGCCTTGGCACGGGCATAGGCCGATTCAGAATCGGCATCGGCGCCGATGGCTGAAAACTGCACCATCCGCGCGCCGATCTCGGCGGCAGCCTGCGCGACCGCGCCGGCGCCTCGCGCCTGCACGGCATCAAAGGTCTGCGCGCCGCTTTCGGTCAGGATACCCACCAGATTGACGACGATGCTGGCGTCGCGCATCGCGGCCTTGATCGAGGCGGGGTGGCGCAAATTGGCCTGAACGATATTGATCTGTCCGACACGGCCAAGCGGTTGCAGATGGCCGGCCAGTTCCGGCCGACGCACGGCGACCCTGATCCGGTATTCGCGCTTGGCCAGCGCGCGGACCACATGGCGTCCCACGAAGCCGGATCCGCCGAAAACCGTAACGAGGGTGTCGATGGGGGCAGCCATGGATCAGTTCCTTGAGTCAGTCATGCAAGGGCAAAACGGGGGAATTTAGACCAATTCGCGATACGCCAACGCGCGAGGCCTGTACAGCGGATTTGGAATTGAACGAAGCAATTTGACAAGCGCGTAACGGCCCCCTACTAACCGCGCCACGTGCCTCGCACGTGCCCAGGTGGCGGAATTGGTAGACGCGCTGGCTTCAGGTGCCAGTGGCTTAACGGCCGTGAAGGTTCGAGTCCTTTCCTGGGCACCACGGTGCTCCTAAGTCTCTGATATTCAGAGCAATTCAATGAATTTGACAGTTTGGGGCTGCGCGGTCGATGCGTGCGGGCGCGGAGGTGTTTCTGCCTTGCCGCCGCCGCGAAGCGCGCGCCAACCGCGAACAGACATTGCACCCTGTTTCTAACGGGTCATCGCCTGATCATAGGCCGCGACAGAGGCCTGTGCGGTCGCCTTCACTTCGATAGCGCTCATTCCGGGTCGATACAGGCTGCTGCCAAGACCGAAGGCCTGTATGCCGGCGGCGACATAGTCCGCGAAATTCCGGTCGGAAACACCACCAACAGCCCCGATCACAGCATCCCTGGGCAGAACCGCGCGAATGGCGGCGATGCCGGACGGGCCGAGGATCGATGCCGGAAAGAATTTCAGGGCGGACGCGCCGGCGCGCAACGCGAGGAAAGCTTCGGTCGGCGAGAACACGCCGGGCATCGTGACCATGCCGCAGCTCGCCGCCATCGCCAGCACATCGACATCGACATTCGGGCTCACCATCAGACGCCCGCCGACATCGGCGACGCGGGCGCAGTCATTCGCGGTGAGGACGGTGCCGGCGCCGATCAGGGTGTCGCTGCCAAATCGTTTGCAGATCCGTGCGATGGATTCGAACGGATCGGGCGAGTTCAGCGGTACTTCAATCATCTCGAAGCCGGTGTCGATCAACGTCTCGACGATGCTCTCCACCTCGTCGGGCTGCACGCCGCGCAGGATGGCGACGAGCGGACGCTTCACGGTGGGCCAACGGATTGGCTGGTTCATGTGAACTGAGCTCCCCACAGATGGATTGCGGCCTTGGTCAGGCCGTGTTGCGACGCGCGTTCGGCATCAACGATGGCGACCTCGAAGCCGGCAGCTGCAAGCGCCGACGCATAGAGATCCTTGAGCGCGCCGGCGCCGATCAGGCGCACCGGATGCCGCGTGCCATAGCGCGATCCGGCATCGGCGATTTCCGTGCCGATCAGGAGGCCCGACAGGCGTGCAGCGCCATCCGCCTGTTGCTGGAAACCGAGCAGTTGCGCCGCGCGCAGGCTGAAGAGCGAGGCGGTGAGGCCCGTCGGCGCATCGAGCGCGCGTTGCAGGCCATCACGGAACGCGTCATTCGCGGCGGGCGACGGCGCGTCGTGATCCACCGCGTGTTTCAGGATGCTGTGTTGAGTGATGACCGAAAAGAGCTCGCCGGTCATATAGGTCGTGAATGACACCACGCTGCCGGCGTCGATCCAGACCCATTTGCTATGGGTGCCGGGAATGCAGACCAGACCGGTGAAGTCGGGTTCGGTCACGCCGAGCAGTTGCGTCTCTTCGCCGCGCATGACGTCGGGTGCCGCGGCGTCGGCTTGCGCGATGCCGGGTAGGATACGCACGTCGCCTTGCGTGTCGACACGCTGCGCACCGTCGTGCAAGGCGTCGAGGCGTGTCGGTGCGTGCAGATAGGGCGCCTCGATCCAGCCCTGTTGCGCGCCGGCCATACCACAGATCAACACAGGCACGTTCTGCATTCCGCCAAGTTTGGCAAGATGATCAGCGAGCACCGGAGCGAAGCCGGCAGCCGCGCAATGCAGCATGCCTTCAGGCCCGCGCGTCTCCGCAAGCACGCTGCCATCGGCGGTCATCAACCAGCCTCGAAAGCTGCTGGTGCCCCAATCGACCGCGACGAAGGCCGGTTTGTCTGCTGTCACGTTTTGCTCTGGCTTGTCATGGCACGAATTTGTGCCGAGCATAGCCGAAAGCTTCACTCTTGGAAGGCTGTTCGCGGCGGTCGAGCTACAGCATTTCGCACCGCCCCTCTTCGCTCAAGAGTAATTCTCACACAGCATCGGCTCGGAATCGGTGGGTTGGATCGCGCGCACCGGCACTTGCGTCAGATGCGGCGTGCCTCCGCGGCTAACGACAGCGCGAAATGCATCCAAGATCGCCATCGCCATGTCTGGGTGATGCGTCTCGACGGCGCTGTCCAGCCAGTCAGGAAGGTCACGCTGGTTCGAGAGAGCGCAATGCCATTCACCTTCGTCATAAGCGAGCCGACGCAGTTGCCACCGCGGCAGTTCGATCGCGATCAGGGCAAGCGCGGCATCGGTCCAGGCGCCGGCAGCGACCAGGCGATCGAGGCGCTGGGCCTCCGCTGTGCGACGCATTGCCGGCAGGCGCTTGCAGGTGGTGAGGCAGATCGCGGTGAAACTCGTAGCGTCAAGCGGAGCCGTTTCGGATGGCGCTTCGGAAAGGGGCGTTCGCTGAATCGAGATGAACGACATGACGGGTCTCCATGAACAGCGCGATCTTCGGAAGACCGCATCATGCAATATCCGTAGTCCGTCATTTGAATACGAGGCAGCTTCGGGCACGAAGATATAAAGGCTGCATAAGCACCCGAGGATTAGCGGCGCACGCGCACGCGCTCCGCCACGTCTTTATGAGATTCCTATAAGTTCGCTGCTGGCCTCATCTCGAAAACCTACGTCCTGAATGGCACCTGATCGTGCATCGGGCGCGAGAGCCGTTTGCTCCGTGTCGCCGCAGTCATTGCATCAGGAGCATTCCATGCTGGACGCCGTCATGCTGGCCCTCGGGCTCGGCTTTTTCATTCTCACCCTGGGCTACGCCTATGCCTGCGAGCGGCTGTGAGGAGCGCATCATGATTTTCGATTACACGCTCGCCGGCTTCGTGTCCGCGGCATTGCTGATCTACCTCACTTACGCGCTGCTGCGACCCGAGCGGTTCTGAGCGCGCGCACCTCAAAAGGTCAACTGACATGACAATGATTGGCTGGATTCAAATTGCTCTGTACTGCGCGGTGGTTCTCGCGCTGGTGAAGCCGCTCGGCGGCTACATGACATCAGTCTTCAACGGCGAGCGTACGTTCCTCTCTCCGATTCTGCGGCCGGTCGAAGCCGGTCTGTACTGGATCGGTGGCGTCGACGAGAAACGTGAGCAGCACTGGCTGACCTATACGGTTGCCATGCTGCTGTTTCATGTGGTCGGCTTCCTCGGTCTCTACGCGATCATGCGGCTGCAGGCCGTGCTGCCGTTCAATCCTGCCGGGCAGTCCGCGGTCGCCGAAGATCTCTCCTTCAACACCGCGATCTCCTTCATCACCAACACCAACTGGCAGAACTACGGCGGCGAAAGCACCATGTCGTATCTGACCCAGATGCTGGGTCTGACGGTACATAACTTCCTGTCGGCGGCGGCCGGCATCGCATTGGCCGTGGCACTGATCCGCGGCTTCGCACGGTCGTCGATGCGCACCATCGGTAATTTCTGGGTCGATATTACCCGTTGCACGCTCTATGTGCTGCTGCCGATCTGCATCGTCTACACGCTATTCCTGGTCTGGCAGGGCATGCCGCAGACGCTCGGCGCCTATGTCGATGCGACCACGCTTGAAGGTGCGAAGCAGACCATCGCGGTTGGCCCCGTTGCGTCGCAGGTTGCCATCAAGATGCTCGGCACCAATGGCGGCGGCTTCTTCAACGCCAATGCGGCGCATCCGTTCGAGAACCCGACGGCGCTGTCGAACTTCATCCAGATGATCTCGATCTTCGCGCTAGGTGCGGCGATGACCAATGTGTTCGGCCGCATGGTCGGCAACCCAAGGCAAGGCTGGGCGATTCTGGCCGTGATGGGCGTGCTGTTCATTGTCGGCGTTGCCATCACTTATGGCGCCGAAGCCTCGGGCACCACAGGCCTGAATGCACTCGGCCTCACCGGCGGTAATATGGAAGGCAAGGAACTGCGCTTTGGCATTGTCGCCTCCAGCCTGTTCGCGGTCATCACCACGGCGGCATCCTGCGGTGCGGTCAATGCGATGCATGACTCGTTTACAGCGATTGGCGGCATGATCCCGCTGATCAATATGCAGCTCGGCGAGATTATCGTCGGCGGTGTTGGTGCCGGTCTCTACGGCATGCTGCTGTTCGTCGTGCTGGCAATCTTCGTCGCCGGTCTGATGGTCGGCCGCACACCGGAATATGTCGGCAAGAAGATCGAGGCGCGTGAAGTGAAGATGGCGATGCTCGCCATTCTCGTCCTGCCGCTGATGTATCTTGGTTGGACCGCGGTGGCGGTGGTGTTGCCCTCGGCCGTGGCCTCCATGGCCAATGCCGGGCCGCATGGCTTCACCGAGGTGCTCTACGCTTTCACCTCGGCCACCGGCAATAACGGCTCGGCCTTCGGCGGGCTCACCGGCAACACCTTCTTTTACAACCTCACACTGGCGAGTTCGATGTTCGTCGGCCGCTTCTTCATGATCGTGCCAGCCATGGCGCTGGCCGGATCATTGGCCGCGAAGAAGTCGATCCCGGCTTCGGCCGGCACCTTGCCGACCACCGGCGGACTGTTTGTCGGTCTCGTCATCGGCGTGATCCTGATCATCGGCGGTCTCACCTTCTTCCCGGCACTCGCGCTCGGGCCGATCGTCGAGCACCTCGCGATGACCGCCAGCACCCTGTTCTGATCGGATTTGGAGTTATGTCCATGGAAACGTTGAAACTGCAGAAGCGGGTGCCGGTCTCGGCCATGCTCGATTCGAAAATTGTCATCCCAGCCATCGGCTCGGCTTTCAAAAAGCTTGATCCGCGGCTGATGATCAAGAATCCCGTGATGTTCGTGGTCGAGGTCGTCGCCGCACTCACCACGGTGATCTTCATCAAGAACGTCATCACCGGCGGAAGCGATCTGGGATTTGCGTTCCAGATCATCCTCTGGCTCTGGTTCACGGTGCTGTTCGCCAACTTTGCCGAAGCCGTCGCCGAAGGGCGCGGCAAGGCGCAGGCGGAATCGCTGAAGAAGACCCGCACCGAAAGCCAGGCCAAGCTGCTCACCGGCAGCGACAGCGGCGACAAGAGCTACCGCATGGTCTCGGGCACCAGCCTGAAGGTTGGCGATGTCGTGCTGGTGGAAGCCGGCGACAACATCCCGTCCGACGGTGAAGTGATCGAAGGCGTGGCTTCAGTTAATGAGGCGGCGATCACCGGCGAGTCTGCACCTGTCATTCGTGAATCCGGCGGCGATCGCTCGGCGGTCACCGGCGGCACGCAGGTGCTGTCCGACTGGATTCGCGTCCGCATCACCGCGGCGCAAGGCTCGACTTTTATCGACCGTATGATCAAGCTGGTCGAAGGCGCCGAGCGGCAGAAGACACCGAACGAGATCGCACTGAACATCCTGCTGGTCGGCCTCACCATCATTTTCGTCTTCGCCACGGTGACGATCCCGAGCTATGCGGCTTATGCTGGTGGTTCGATCTCGGTGGTGGTGCTGGTGGCTTTGTTCGTGACCCTGATCCCGACCACCATCGGCGCGCTGTTGTCGGCGATCGGCATTGCCGGCATGGATCGTCTGGTGCGCTTCAACGTGCTGGCGATGTCCGGTCGTGCGGTGGAAGCTGCCGGGGACGTCGATACGCTGCTGCTCGACAAGACCGGCACCATCACGCTCGGCAATCGTCAGGCGACAGCCTTCCGTCCGGTGCGCGGCGTGACCGAACAGGAACTGGCCGATGCGGCGCAGCTTGCATCGCTCGCGGACGAAACCCCGGAAGGTCGCTCCATCGTCGTGCTGGCCAAGGAGAAATACGGCATTCGCGGTCGCGACATGGCCGAACTGTCAGCGACTTTCGTGCCGTTCACCGCACAGACCAGGATGAGCGGTGTCGATGCCGGTGGTTCGTCGGTTCGCAAGGGCGCGGTGGATTCGATACTCGCTTACGTCAACGGTGGCGCGTCGTTCGCCGTGGCGTCCGGCAACACCGTGCGTGCGATGCAGCCGGCCACAATGTCGGACACGGCACGTGAAATCCAGGCGATCTCCGACGAGATTGCAAAGGGCGGCGGCACCCCGTTGGCGGTTGCGCGCGATGGCAAGCTGCTCGGCGTCATCCATCTGAAGGATATCGTCAAGGGCGGCATCCGTGAGCGTTTCGCCGAACTGCGCCGCATGGGCATCCGCACCATCATGATCACCGGCGACAATCCGATGACCGCTGCAGCCATCGCAGCCGAAGCCGGCGTCGATGATTTCCTGGCGCAGGCGACACCCGAGGACAAGCTGCAGCTTATCCGCGACGAGCAGGCCAAGGGCAAGTTGGTGGCGATGTGCGGCGACGGCACCAACGACGCGCCGGCACTGGCGCAGGCCGATGTGGGCGTCGCGATGAACACCGGCACGCAGGCGGCGCGCGAGGCGGGCAATATGGTCGATCTGGACTCCAATCCGACCAAGCTCATCGAGGTCGTCGAAATCGGCAAGCAGCTCCTGATGACGCGAGGTGCGCTGACCACGTTCTCGATCGCCAATGACGTGGCGAAGTATTTCGCCATCATCCCGGCGATCTTCCTCGCCTTCTATCCGCAGCTTGAAGCGCTCAATGTCATGAAGCTGGCGAGCCCGCAGAGTGCCATCCTGTCGGCCATCATCTTCAATGCGATCATCATCATCGCGCTGATCCCGCTCGCCCTGAAAGGCGTCGCCTATCGCCCGATCGGAGCCGGCGCACTGCTCGGCCGCAACCTGCTGATCTACGGCTTCGGCGGCATCATCGTTCCGTTCATCGGTATCAAGGCGATCGACCTCGTCGTCACCGCCCTGCACCTGGTTTGAGGAGTTATGTTATGTTGAGAGAAATTCGTCCGGCCATCGTTCTGCTGCTCGGTCTCACGGCCATCACCGGCCTCGCCTATCCGCTCGCGATGACAGGCATTGCCGAAGCGATCATGCCGAACCAGGCGCAAGGCAGCCTCATCGAACGGGACGGCAAGGTTGTCGGCTCGTCCCTGATCGGTCAGGAATTCAAGGGTGAGGAATACTTCCACGGCCGCCCGTCGGCGACCCTGGGTCCCGACCCGCAGGATTCCACAAAGACGGTGCCGCAGCCTTACAATGCCATCAACTCGATGGGCTCCAATCTCGGCCCGACCAGCAAGGCGCTGATCGACCGCGTGAAGGAGGACGTCGAGAAACTGAAGGCGGAGAATCCATCGATGCCGGTGCCGATCGATCTCGTCACCACCTCGGGCAGCGGTCTCGACCCCAACATCTCGCCGGAGGGTGCGCTGTTTCAGGTGCCTCGGGTTGCCAAGGCGCGTAAGCTGCCGGAGGATCGCGTCCGCCAGCTGGTGACCGAGAAGACAGAAGGTCGCTTTGGTGGCTTGCTCGGCGAACCGCGCGTTAACGTTCTCGCCTTGAATCTCGCGCTGGACGCCGCCTCACCGCAGTAGGCCGTCTAGGCCCAAGCCCTGGCGGAGACTATATTGCCTTATGGCAAATCAGCGCCGCGATCCCGATCAACGACCTTCGCCTGAAGCCTTGCTGGAAACAGCAAGGCGCGAGGAAGGTGCGGCCGGGCGGTTGAAGATTTTTGTCGGCGCCGCTCCCGGCGTCGGCAAGACCTACGAGATGCTGCAAAGCGCCCATGCCAGGCGCAAGGCGGGTGTCGATGTGGTGGTTGGCGTGGTGGAGACCCATGGGCGCGCCGAGACCGAGGCGCTACTCACGGGTCTTGAAGTCATTCCCCGGCGCCGTATCGATCACAAGGGTCAAGTTCTCGAGGAAATGGACCTCGATGCCTTGATCGCACGGCGGCCGCAGATCGCATTGGTGGACGAACTCGCCCATACCAACGCGTCCGGCAGCCGGCATCCGAAACGTTATCTCGACGTCGCGGAATTATTGGCCGCAGGGATCGACGTCTACACGGCAGTCAATATCCAGCACATCGAAAGCCTGAATGATGTGGTCGCCCAAATCACTCATGTGCGGGTGCGCGAGACCGTGCCGGATTCGGTGTTCGATCGTGCAGACGCCATCGAGCTGATCGACCTCACCCCGGACGATCTGATCCAGCGCCTGAAGGAAGGCAAGGTCTACGTTCCCAAACAGGCCGAGCGCGCGCTGGAGCATTATTTCTCGCCTGGCAATCTCACGGCGTTGCGCGAGCTGGCGTTGCGACGGACGGCCGACCGGGTCGATGAGCAATTGCTCACGCATATGCAGGCCAATGCCATTGCCGGCCCGTGGGCTGCCGGCGAACGCATTCTGGTCTGTATCAGCGAGGACCCGCGCTCAGCCGGGCTGGTGCGCTACACCAAGCGTCTCGCGGATCGGCTTCACGCGCCGTGGACGGCGGTCAGCATCGAGACGCGACGCAGCCTTCAACTCACCGAAGAACAGCGCGACCGGCTTGCCGATACGCTGCGGCTCGCCGAGGCGCTTGGCGCCGAAGCCCTAACGATTCCGGGCGCAGGCCGGCGCATCGCCGACGATCTGCTCGGCTATGCGCATGCCAATAACGTCACCCAGATCGTGATAGGCAAGGCATCGCGGTCATGGTGGTTCGAATTGGTGCGCGGTTCGGTGGTGCATGATCTCGTGCGGCGCGCCGGCAATATCAGCGTGCATGTGATCGCCGGCGATGCACTGCCGACGGAGCCGGCTGCGAAACGTGCGCAGATGACCGACCGCGTCGAGCCGTTCGATGCAAAGCCCTATATTGCGGCGCTGGCGGTCGTGGCGGTGGCTCTTGGAGCCGCAACGCTGCTGCGTCCGATCTTCGGGATCGAGAATGTCGATCTGATGTTTCTCACCGCCGTGGTCGGCGTCGCCGTGCGCTTTGGTCTCTGGCCATCGCTGCTGGCGAGCGTCGTGGCATCGCTGAGCTATAATTTCTTCTTCCTGCCGCCGGTTTACACGCTCACCATCACCGATCCAACCAATGTGGCGGCCTTCTTCTTCTTCATGCTGATCGCCATTCTCGTGTCCAATGTCGCGGCGCGGGTGCGCACCCAGGCCGTCTCGGCCTTTGGCCGTGTGCGCACAACCGAGTCGCTCTATGCGTTCAGCCGCAAACTCGCGGGTACGGCGGCGCTCGATGATGTGCTGTGGGCGAGCGCGTATCAGATCGCATTGATGCTGAAGGTGCGGGTTGTGTTGCTGTTGCCGGAGCAGGGTGTGATCACCGTCAAGGCCGGATATCCGCCTGAGGACGAATTGGACAAGGCGGATCTGGCCGCTGCCAACTGGGCCTGGAGCAATGATCGCCCCGCCGGTCGTGGCTCTGAAACATTGCCCGGCGCGAAGCGGCTGTTTCTGCCGATGCGGACCGGTCGTGGACCGATCGGTGTGATCGGCATCGACGATGATCGCACTGGGCCATTGCTGACGCCGGACCAGCGCCGGTTGCTGGATGCACTTGTGGACCAGAGCGCACTCGCGATCGAGCGCGTGCAACTTGTGGAAGACATGGACCGTGCGCAGCGCAACGTCGAATCCGATAGGTTGCGTCAGGCGCTGCTGACCTCGATCTCGCATGATCTGAAGACGCCGCTGGCCTCCGTGCTTGGCGCGGCCTCCACACTGCGCGATCTGTCGCCGAAGCTCAGCGAGGCCGAGAAGGCCGATCTGCTCGGTACGGTGATCGACGAATCCGAACGGCTGAACCGCTTCATCGCCAATCTGCTGGATATGACCAAGCTGGAATCCGGTGCCGTGGTGCCGAATGCAACGCTGCAGGATCTCACCGAGATCGTCGGTAGTGCGCTGCGCCGGGCCGGCAAAATCCTCAGCAGGCATCGCGTCGCGCTCGATCTGGCGCCAAACCTGCCGATGCTGGAGCTGGATGCGGTACTGTTCGAGCAGGTGCTGTTCAATTTGCTTGATAATGCTGCGAAATATGCCCCGGATGACACCACCATCGCGATCCGGGCCATACGCGACAAGGAGTCGGTCTCGCTGCAGGTGATGGACGAGGGTGCGGGCATTCCACCCGCCGATCTCGAGCAGGTGTTCGATAAATTCTATCGCGCCAACAAGGGCGATCACGTTCGGGCGGGCACCGGCCTCGGTCTTGCGATCTCCCGGGGCTTTGTTGAGGCAATGCATGGCACCATTTCGGCCACCAATCGCGCCGACCGATCAGGCGCCGTGTTGACCATCCGCCTTCCCGTCCCGCCGGCCTCCGAAGCTCTGGACACCGCCGCATGAACACCGCCGCCATCAAGGTCCTGGTCATCGATGATGAGCCGCCGATCCGCAAATTGCTGCGCATGGGCCTCAGCACCCAGGGCTATGACATCCTTGAGGCCAGCAACGGCAAGATCGCGCTGGAGAAACTGGCGGAGAAGCCCGCTTTGATCATTCTCGATCTGGGCCTGCCCGACATCCAGGGCCACGATCTGCTGCAGATGATTCGCGCCCGTGACGACAGCGTGCCGATCGTGGTGCTGTCCAGCCGCGGCGATGAAGCTGGCAAGGTGCAGGCGCTCGATCTCGGTGCCGACGACTATCTCACCAAGCCGTTCGGCATGGATGAGCTGCTGGCGCGCATGCGGGCCGCGCTCAGGCATCAGCTGCAGGTTCATGGCGAGCGGCCGGTATTCCGCTCCGGCGAATTGTCGGTCGATCTGGTGCGCCGCATCGTCAAGGTGGGTGACCGTGAGGTGAAACTGTCACCAAAGGAATATGAGTTGCTGCGGGTCCTGGTGCAGCATGCCGGCAAGGTGCTGACTCACCGGTTTCTGCTGAAGGAATTGTGGGACGAACTCACCGACGCACAATATCTGCGCGTTTATGTCCGCCAGCTGCGTCAAAAGATCGAGCTCGATCCGGAGCGCCCGCAATTCGTCCTGACCGAAACGGGTATCGGCTACCGGCTGCGCGCCGGAGAATAGCTAACGACAAACCCGTCAAACAGCAGGTTATTTGGTCTGCCGGGCGACCGATGCCGGTGCGTTGTAGTCCAGCAGCCGGATCGCCTCGTCGGCGGCGTCCACCATCTCCGACATCAGCTTGCGCGTTCGCTCGAAATCCGCAGCCGACATGCTGCGAAACAGCATATCGTTCACCGGACGCTGAACGGGTGCCAATTCATTGAGCAGCGCGCGCGCTTTCGGCGTGATGGTCAGAATGACGCGGCGGCGATCTTCCTCATCGGTCTCTTTTTCAACAAGGCCGTTTGATACCAGCTTGTTGATCTCGATCGTAATGAACGCGCCGCTGAAGTGCAGGTGCTCGGCGACCTGATTGACGCCGATCTTCTCATCCGTGCCGCTCAAATGAGCAATGGCGATCAGCACTGTGTATTGCGTGCCGGACAGGCCGATCACTGCGCCGAGTTGCCCGCGCACAGCCTGAAGCCGCGCCGAAAACGCCAATGTGTCATGGACAAATTGGCGGAAAGCCCGATCCGATCCGTCGACCATCAATTGTGGCCGCGAAATCGTCGGTTCTACCTTCATTTTACGTGATTTGCTCTTAATCGCCATCAGGTCCCCGCACACCTATGAGTCGTATAGCGGCGGCGTTACGCACAAACAAGTTGGAACCAGTGCGTTTTGATAGCAGGCCAGCCATGCTTGACAGCGCGCGCTTTCGTTCGATAATATAGCTTTGTTATAAAGCTAATGCGCGTCGTTCAGGTTTCGCGATTAGGAGATGACCATGGGCGCCACTGCCGACTTGGATCCCCGCGCCTTCCGACAGGCGCTCGGACAGTTTGCCACCGGTGTCGCCGTGATCACGGCCGAAGCGGCTGATGGCCAGGCGATCGGCTTGACCATGAGTTCGTTCAACTCGGTTTCGGTGGATCCGCCGTTGATCCTGTTCTCGATCGACCGCAAGGCCTTCAGCCTCAAGGCGATGACCGAGGCCAAGGGCTATGCCGTGAACATCCTCGGCCGTGATCAGGAGCATCTGTCGAACAAGTTCGCCAAGGCGCTCGGCGACAAGTGGGCGGCGGTCGAGCATACGCTGGGCCATGAGGCGGCGCCCCTTATCGCCGGCGCGCTCGCGCACTTCGAATGCGCGCCATACGCGCAATATGACGGCGGGGACCATGTGATCTTCGTCGGTCGGGTGGTGAAGTTCACCGCCTATCCGGCCAACGAGCCGCTGGTCTTCTTTCGCGGGGCCTATCGCAGCCTTGCAAGTACCGAGCGCAGCCCGGAATGGCCGCTGCCGATGCACTACTGAAATAACGCACCTGAAATGCTACCCATGACCGAAAGTGACCGAGGCAACCCATGATCAAGACCGGCGAACAGCACATCGCGAGCCTACGCGACGGCCGTGAAATCTATCTCGATGGCGAGCTGGTGGATGACGTGACCACCCATCCGGCGTTCCGGGGCGCGGTGGCTTCTATCGGACGGATGTTCGATTTCCAGAGCGCGCCGGAAAATCGCGAGCTGATGACTTTCGAGACCGAAACCGGCACCCGCGCCAACCGGATCTGGGAACTGCCCGGCAGCTATGATGCGTTGGTCAATCGTCGTCGTGGGCTGGAAGCCTGGACCGAGCTGCATGCTGGCTTCATGGGCCGCGCGCCCGATCACGTCGCTTCCTGCGTCGCAGGTATGTATATGGGCGTCGAGGTCTTCGAGGCCTACAACAAGGATCGCGCGAAGGCGCTAGCGGATTACTATCGCTACGCCCGCGACAACGACCTCTACCTCACTTACGTGATCATCAACCCCCAGGCCGACCGTTCCAAGAGCGCGGCCGAGCAGGCCGATCCATTCCTGTCGGCGGGCGTGGTGTCGCGCGATGCCGAGGGCCTGACGATCCGCGGTGCCAAGATGCTGGCGACTGGCGGCATCATGGCCAATGAGGTGTTCGTCACCTGTATCCAGCCGCTGCAGCCCGGCGACGAGAAATACGCGGTGTCTTTCGCGATCCCGATGAACACCAAGGGTCTGAAGGTCCTGTCGCGCAAGTCCTATGAAGCCGCGTCGCCATCGGTGTTCGACAATCCGCTGTCCAGCCGCTTCGATGAAAACGATGCTGTGCTCTATTTCGACGACGTGAAGGTGCCTTGGGATCGCGTATTCATCGTCGATGACATCGCGATGTGCCAGAAGCAGTTCCACGCCACCCCGGCCCATGTGTATCAGAATTATCAGGCGATGATCCGGCTCTCGGTGAAGCTGCGTTTCCTGATCGGGATCGCGCACCGGACCGCTGAAACCAATGGCATCGCCGGCTTCCCGCAGGTCAGGGAAATGCTAGGCCAGCTCGCAGCCGAAGTGTCGATGGTCGAAGCCTTCGTGGTCGCGATGGAGACCAAGGGCACCCAGCGCGGCGCTTATTATGTGCCAGACCGGGCGATGCTGTATTCGGCACAGGTCCTTACCCAGCAACTCTATTCCAAGGTCATCAACACGCTGCGCGAACTCGCCGGCGGCGGAATGATCATGCTGCCGTCCTCGGTGAAGGACTTCGGCAATCCGGAACTGGCACGCCTGATCGGCAAGACCCAGCAGTCCCCGGCGGCCAGCGCGACCGAGAAGGTCAAGTTCTACAAGCTGGCCTGGGATGCGGTCGGCTCCGAATTCGCCTCGCGGCACTCGCAATACGAGATGTTCTTCGCCGGTGCGACCTTCGTCACGAAGGGCCATGCCTTCCGCACCTATGACTGGATGAAGTCGGCGGCATTGCTCGACAAGATGCTGTCCAGCTATGACCTTGCCGATGAAGTCTCCACCTCAATGGCGCCGGCTGCCTCGCCGCGCGCTGTTGCTTGATCTGTCCCTTCAGGAAAGCTGACCATGGCCATCAATAAGCTTCACGATGAGTTCCGCACCGTCGATATGTCTTCGGGATGGGAGACGCCCGCGGGCTATCCGGCAGGCATCCAGCAGAAGATCCTGTCGGGTGCACTCGATGAGGTGAACAAGCGGGGCAGCCGCACCCGCCTGCTGCGCTTCGAGCCCGGTGTTTACACTACCGAGCCATTCGTGCACGAATATTGGGAAGAAGTGTTCCTGTTCACCGGCGACCTGATCGTCGGCAATGACAAGCAGGGCAATGGCGGCGAAAGCTTCAAGCCGAACACCTATGCTTGCCGTCCACCCGGCGCCTATCACGGCCCGTTCAAGTCGGTTGGCGGCTGCGTCCTGATGGAGATTCACTATTTCGACCCAGCCTGAGACCGCGCCGCGGCGCCTGATCGTCGGCATCACCGGAGCATCGGGCACCATTTATGGTGTCCGGCTGCTGCGGTTGCTGCAGGCGACCGACGTCGAAACGCATCTCGTGCTGAGTCGGTCAGCGAAGATCACGCTGACCCAGGAACTGGACCTTGCGATATCCGATGTCACCGCTCTCGCCGATGTGGTGCATCAGGCCGACAATATTGGCGCGACAATCGCCAGCGGATCGTTCAGGACGATGGGCATGGTGATCGCGCCATGTTCCATGCGCAGCCTAGGGGAAATCGCCACCGGCATTACCTCGTCGTTGGTGACGCGCGCAGCCGACGTTGTCCTCAAGGAGCGCCGGCGGCTAGTCCTGATGGCGCGCGAGGCGCCGCTGCATCTCGGTCATCTCAGGTCGATGGCAGCGGTGACCGAAATCGGCGCCATAGTCTATCCGCCGGTGCCGGCATTCTATGCTCGGCCCAGCAGCCTTGAGCAAATGGTCGATCAGACGCTTGGACGGGTGCTCGACCTGTTCGGCATCCAGACCGGCGTGGTGAGCCGCTGGGAAGGCCTCAATCCCGCCAAAACCCGAGATATCCCATGAGCGCGGCATTGTCGGCGTCACCAGATACGGTTGCGTGGCGACAATGACCGATGACAGCCCGCCCACCGCAAGCGAAAGCTGGGCCTTTGCCCTCAAGCTCTATGCGGAACCGGGCGTACCGGAAGCCTGCCTGAAACTTCAGGCTGAGGCCGGCGTCGATGTGATGCTGCTGCTCGTCGCGACGTTTGCGGTGGCGCAGCAGGGTATTCATCTCACTCCTTCCGACATCGAGAATATGGATCGTACCTGCCGTCCCTGGCGCGAACAGATCGTGCACCCCCTCCGCACGATCCGAACCGCGTTGAAGTTGGGGCCGGCGCCCGCGCCATCGGTCGCCAGCGAACAGTTGCGCGCACAGATCAAGGCTGGAGAACTCGCCGCCGAGTCGCTGGAGAATGATCTGCTCGTCGCATGGCTGGGGCAGTATGCCTCACAACAGCGCAGATCGACGCGTGACGAGGTGAGTAACGTCCTCCACCATGTCGTTCGTCATGCGCTGGGCAAGGAGCATCATCACCGGATCGATGGGCTGTCGCCCGCGATCGGGGCGATCCTCTCAGCCACTGATAAATTACTGCAATGATGCAGTGCACGCATCGAAATTAGTCAGTCCGTGCCTAGGGAGCGTGCTTGACTAGCTTTGGTATTTAGCTATCTTTCTTCGCAATTATGTGATCAGGCGAAAACGAGAAAAAGACCGACATGCCGCATCCGCAGATCCTCGACACACGATTCCGTTCGGCATTGGCGCGCTTGGCCAAGAACGATCGCATCATGACATTCGAGCGACCCGCCGATCCGCATCTGGAGATCGCAGCGGTTCTGAAGAAGCATGACGGACGTCAGACGCTGTTGTTTCCGTCGGTCAAGGGTTACGACGTTCCGCTGATCGGAAACCTGCTGAGCTCGAAGGAGAATTGCGAGGCCGCGTTCGGCCTCGATTTCAACGGCATTCGCGGTCTCGTGCAGCGCGCGATGGGCGGTCCGTTGCCGCCGGAAGTCGTCTCCAGCGCGCCGTCTCAGGAAGTCGTGCTGAAGACTGGTTTTGATATTACAAAGTTACTGCCAGCGCTGTTCCATGCGCCGGGCGATGCGGGGCGCTACATCACCGCCGGTATTGTGATCGTAAAGGACCCGGAGACCGGCATTTACAATGCGTCCTATCATCGGCTGCAGCTATTGGGCCCGGATCGGGTCGCCATTAAACTCGATTTCGGCCGCCATCTTCGCCTCGCATTCGAGCGCGCCAAGGCGCGCGGCACGTCACTGCCGGTAGCGGTCTGCATTGGCACCGATCTCGCGCTCCACTTCACAGCCGCGACGATGGGTTCGCAGATGCCCGAAACGGCGGACGAACTTGCGGTGGCCGGCGGTCTCGCAGGTAAGCCGCTGACGGTGGTGAAGGCTGTGTCGCAGGACATGATCGTGCCGGCGGAATGCGAATTCGTGCTGGAAGGTGAAATCTCGATCGACGACGTCGCGCCGGAAGGTCCGTTCGGCGAATTCGTTGGCTTCGCCGCGCCGGCTGCGGATGCGCCGGTACTGAAGGTAACGGCTGTCACCCATCGCCTGCGGCCGATCTATCACGTCATCAACGGCTTCGGCCGCGAAACCATCATCCTCCGCAAATACGTGCTCGAAGCCAGCCTGCTCAAGGTGCTGCAGTCGGCGATCCCGATCGTCACCGACGTCGAGATGACGTCGGGCGGACTGCATCGTTTCCATGCGGTCATTCAAGTGAAGAAGCAGAGCCGCCAGCATAACGGTCTGCAGCGCAATGCGATGATGGCCGCCTTCGGTGCGCTGAAGGATCTCGATCTGATTACCATGGTCGATCACGACATCGATATTCGCGATCCCATTGATGTCGAATACGCTGTCGCGACGCGCATGGAAGCGTCCAGCGATCTCATTCTGATTCCCGGCGCGCGGGGCCATGAATATGTGCGTGTCAGCAAGGAAGGCATTCGCACCAAGCTCGGCATAGACGCCACGGTGCCGTTCGAAGATCAGGACAAGTTCCGGCGCGTTGAGTTCGCGAAGACCGATATCGAACTCAGCCATTTTGCTGCGGGTGAAGACAAGGCGACCCAGGCACTCGGGCTCGTGGGAACGAACATTGCATAAGTAGTTGAAGCCCTCTCGACATTTTCTCAATCACTAGGAAAAACCGATGAAGCGACTTCTCGTAGCGGCCCTGCTGATGGGTACCGGATTGAGTGCCACCACTGCCTCGGCGCAGGAGTGGCCGACGAAGCCGATCAAGCTCGTTGTGCCCTATGCTCCGGGGGGCTACACCGATGCGGTCGGGCGCATCACCGCGCGTTTCCTGGAGAAGGAACTCGGTCAGACAGTGATCGTCGACAATCGCGCCGGTGCCGGCGGCATCGTTGGCTCCGATCTCGTGTCGAAGTCCCCGGGCGATGGTTACACACTGTGCGTCTGCAGCGTGGGTGCGATCTCGATCGCGCCGGTCGCGCAGACCACCTCCTATGATCCGGTCAAGAGCTTCAAGCCGATCAGTGTCGTCAGCACCATTCCGCAGACTGTGATCGTCAATCCGTCGCTTCCAATCAACTCGATGGAAGATCTGGTCAAATATGCCAAGGCCAATCCCGGCAAGCTGACCTATGGCTCCAGCGGCGCCGGCGGTCTGATGTACTTCTCCGTCGCCCTCTTCGATGCCCGCGTTGGCACCAAGATGACCCATGTGCCATTCAAGGGCGGATCGCCGGCGACGGCCGCAGTGGTTGCGGGTGAGGTCAATCTGTCTTTCACCAACATGACCGACGCACTGCCGCAGATCGAAGCCAATACCGTGCGCGCACTTGCCGTGACGTCTGCAACACGCAGCGAATTCACGCCGAAGCTTCCAACGGTCGCCGAGACCGTATCGCCGGGCTATGCGGTGGAGTCGTGGAACGGCATCATGGCGCCGGCGTCGACACCGGATGCAATCGTTGAAAAGGTGTCGGCCGCCCTGAAGAAGATGGCTGCGGATCCCGAAGTGAAGAAGAACATGGCGGTCGCCGGTGCATCGACCGTGTTCACTACGCCGGCCGAATACACCGCGCAGATCACCAAGGAAGTCGAGCAGTGGCGCACGCTGCTCAAGGAAATCTCCGAGAAGAAGACCTGATCACCCGACATCGCGGGCGGCGGATTCATTGCATCGCTGCCTTCATCCGCCTCCGACAGCATAGGAGCCCGCCATGAAATCAATCGCGCAGCGTGGGAATTCGGACTTCTATTCGGGTCTGCTTCTGGTCGTCGTCGCCATCGTTGCTTTGCTCTATATCCGCACGCTGACGATCGGCTCCGTGCTCGACATGGGCCCGGGTTATTTTCCGCTTGGCCTAGCCCTGATCCTGCTCGGCATGGGTCTCGTCATGATCGTCAAGGGGGTGACGACGGAGGGCGTGTCGGTCGGTAGGCTGCATCTGCGGCCACTGTTTTTCGTTTTGTTGTCCTTCGTGGCGTTCGGTCTCCTGGTCGAACGCGCCGGTCTCGTGATCGCGATCCTGGTGCAGGTCGGTCTGTCTCATTTCGCCTCGCGCGAAACGACCTGGCTTGCCAGCGCGATTACTGGCGTCCTCCTGGCGATCGCCTCCTCGGTGGTCTTTGTCTGGCTTCTCAAGATTCCGGTGAGTGTGCTGCCATGATGGATATCTTCGCCGGCCTCGGCCACGGGTTTTCCATCGCCGCGACGCCGCTCAACTTGTTGTTCTGCCTCGTTGGCGCCGTTTGCGGTACGTTGATCGGCGTGCTGCCCGGCCTCGGTCCAGTGGCCACTATCTCGCTGCTGTTGCCGGCCACTTACGCGCTTGATCCGATTGGCGCCATCATCATGCTCGCCGGAATTTATTACGGCGCGCAATATGGCGGTTCGACTACGGCCATCCTGGTCAATATTCCAGGTGAGTCGACGTCGGTGGTCACAGCCATCGACGGTTACAAGATGGCGCAACAGGGCCGCGCCGGCGAGGCGCTGGCCATCGCCGCAATCGGTTCTTTCATCGCGGGATGTTTCGGAACTGTCGTGATTGCACTGCTCGGTCCGCCGCTTGCGCTGATGACGCAGAAGTTCGCCTCGCCGGACTACTTCTCGCTGATGGTGTTGGGTTTGGTGTCTGCGGTGGTGCTGGCCAACGGTTCGGCCTTCCGGGCCGTGGCGATGATCTTCCTCGGCCTGCTGCTCGGCATGGTGGGTATGGATATCAATACCGGCGAAGCACGAATGACGTTCGGGCTGATCGAGCTGTCTGATGGTATCAATTTCGTCGCGCTGGTGATGGGTTTGTTCGGCGTGGCCGAGGTGATCTCCAACCTCGAAAACGTCTCAACCCGCATCGTGAACCATTCGAAGATCAACAGTATCTGGCCGTCGTTTAAAGTGTTGCGCGGCGCCTGGGGGGCGGTGACTCGCGGTACGCTGCTGGGTACGCTGTTTGGAATCTTGCCCGGTGGCGGCGCCACCATCGCGTCGTTCTCGTCTTATGCGCTGGAGAAGCGCGTATCCAAAACGCCCGAGCGCTTCGGTAACGGCGCTATCGAGGGCGTTGCCGGGCCGGAGTCGGCCAATAACGCTGCGGCGCAAACGTCATTCGTTCCGCTATTGACCATGGGGATTCCGACCAGCGCGACCATGGCGCTGCTGGTCGGCGCGCTCACGCTGCACGGTATTGCGCCAGGGCCGACGATTATCTCGCGTCAGCCGGATCTGTTCTGGGGTCTGATCGCCAGCATGTTCCTGGGCAATGCGATGCTTGTGATCATCAATCTGCCGATGATCGGCATCTGGGTCCGGCTGCTCAACGTGCCGTATCGTATTCTCTATCTCGTCATTCTCGTGGTCTGCGCGATCGGGGTGTTCTCGGTCAATAATTCGAGCTTCGACATCTATATGACCGTGGGCTTTACGGCGCTGGGTTACATCCTGCGCAAGCTCGACGCAGAACCGGCGCCACTGCTGATGGGTTTCGTGCTCGGTCCGATGGTCGAAGAGAATTTCCGGCGCAGCCTGATCACGTCGCACGGGGATCCGATGGTGTTTCTGCAAAGGCCGATCAGCCTCACGTTGCTCCTGCTATCGGCTGCCCTGCTGATTTCGATCGTGATGCCGTCGATCAGCAAGCGCCGGGGCGAAGTATTCCAGGAATGAGATTGCTCTGTCCGCAATTTCGGCGGGCGAGATCAGGACGAGAGACGCCATGAACAAGCACGAACCGACACAGTCATCGGTCAGCAAGGCCGGTCAGCGCAATGGTGGCGAGATTCTCGTCGCGGCCTTGCGGCGCAATGGCGCCGATCGCATGTTCGGCGTTCCCGGCGAAAGCGCGCTGCCGATCTTTGACGCGCTGTATGAGCCGGATGCCGGGATCCGCTTCATTGTCTGCCGGCATGAGACCACGGCTTCTCATATGGCTGAAGCCGACGGCAAAATTTCAGGCCGGCCGGGCATTTGCGTGGTCAGCCGCGGCCCTGGCGCCATGCAGGCGGCGCTTGGATTGCACACCGCGTGGCAAGACTCCACGCCGATGATCCTGATCGTCGGGCAGGTGCCGCGCAGTCATCTGGGCCGTGAAGGCTTTCAGGAGATGAACTACGTCCGCACCTTTGACGACATGACGAAATGGGCCGTCGAGATTGACGCGGTCGATCGCATTCCGGAACTGGTGAGCCGGGCTTTTCATGTCGCGATGCAGGGACGGCCGGGGCCGGTGGTGCTTTCGATCCCTGAAGACGTGCTCAGCGCGATGAGCGACGTTGCCGATGCGGCGCCTGCGACCGTCATCGAAGCTTCGCCGTCGGCGTCGCAGATGGCCGAAGTGCGCGCGCTGCTGCAAAAGGCGCAGCGGCCGCTGGTGATCGTCGGCAATCTCGGCTGGACCTCGGCCGCGGTCGAACAGTTCACGGCCTTCGTCGAACGCAACGATTTGCCGGTCGTCGCCGGTTTCCGCTCGCAGGATGTGCTCGATAACCGCAGTGACCAGTATATCGGCGATATCAGCCTCGGCTGTAGCCGCCCGCTGATGGCGCGGGTCAAGACGGCGGATCTGCTGCTGGTGATCGGTGATCGGCTGGGAGATGTCACGACCAATCACTACTCCCTGCTCGACGTCCCAACTCCGAAACAGATCTTGATCCACGTGTTTCCTGGACCCGACGAACTCGGCCGCGTCTATGTGCCAACCCTCGGGATTCCCGCCAATTCCTCGCGCTTCGCCGAAGCGCTGGCCGATTTGTCTCCGCTCGACAGCGGGGCATGGGCCAGCTGGCGCGCGGAATCGCGTCAGGCTTACGTCGACTATCAGGCGCCGCGCACCGATGCGCCGCCTTTCGATCTCGCTACGGTGATCGATCACCTCAATACCAAATTACCGGACGATGCCATCGTTACCAATGGCGCCGGCAACTATACGATCTGGCTGCATCGCTATTATCGCTACAGAAAGCTGGGCACCCAGATCGCGCCGAAGTCCGGCTCGATGGGTTATGGCCTGCCGGCGGCGATTGCAGCGCAGTTGCGCCATCCCGAACGCAGGGTCGTCTGCCTGGCCGGTGACGGCTGCTTCATGATGGCCTCGCAGGAATTCGCGACCGCGGTCCAGCAGCGACTGCCGATTGTCGTGATCATCGTCAACAATGCGATGTATGGCTCTATCCGGATGCATCAGGAGCTTCATTTCCCGAATCGTCCGAGCGGCACGGACCTGCTCAATCCCGACTTCGCGGCACTCGCCCGATCCTATGGCGCTTATGGAGAGGCCATCGAAACGCATCAGGAATTTCCTGCAGCTTTCGCCCGGGCGGTGGAGGCCAAGGGGCCCTCGATCATCGAATTGCGCGTCAATCGCAACCAGTTGACGCCCGACCGGCGCATCTGAGGCTGGTCCGGAGGCTGTCGTTGATCTGGAAAGTCGCTAATTCGAGCTGGCGGCTTTTTCGCGGTCCTTGGCAGATTTTCTGGCGCGGCCAGATGCCTCTCTCCGTTTTGCCTTTGCTTCCGTCGGCCTCGGTTCTGCTGGCTTCGCCTTCGGCTTGGCCCGAAGCCTCAGGCGACCGGCTTCGGTCTTCTCGATCTCGAAGATTTCAGTCTTGCGCACCAGATCGCTCAATTTTCTAAAACCGTAATTCCGGACATCGAAATCGGAGACGAAGTTCGGCAGCTGCTCTCCGACGCGGTCGAGATTGACCCAGCCGTCTTCATTGCCAAGCTGGGCGACGACCCTTTCCAAAATGGGAATCGCCGCAGCCGGGGTCTTCAAGGCCGCCGCCGCTGGCGGCTGCTCGGTCGTAGTCGTCGCACGCTCGGCGATGAGGTTTTCCGTATAGACAAAGCGCCGGCAGGCTTGCCGAAAGCTCTCGGGCGTCTTGCGCGTGCCAAAACCGTAGACGTCAGCGCCTTGCTCGCGCAGCCGTGAGGCAAGGCGGGTGAAATCGCTGTCGGAGGACACCAGGCAAAATCCGTCGAACCGTCCGCTATGCAGCAGGTCCATCGCGTCGATGACAAGCGCGATATCGGACGCATTCTTGCCCTTGGTATAGGCGAACTGCTGGTAGGGATCGATGGCGTGCTTCTGCAGGATATCGGCCCAGGATCTGAGCTGCGGACTTGAGAAGTCGCCGTAGATACGGCGAACGCTGGCTTCGCCGAATTTGGAGATTTCCTCGAACAGGCCGCCGGCGATCTGCGGGGACGTGTTGTCGGCATCGATCAGGACCGCGAAACGGGGCAAGCGCTGCTGTGCGACGTTCATCTGCAACCTCTGCCCGCTAGCGCGATGGATGAATGGTCCGCTCAGTCTGTCAGCTTTTTGCTGCAGGCGAAACATACCTAAGGGACCGTATCTCTCGTCAGCCCGGCCATAGCGCGGTAAAGTCACCCAAATCCCGCGAATCGCGGGCGCTTAAAGAGGCAATTAAGACCATGACCATCCGCCTGCATCGCGGCGATCTGCCGGATCTGAGCCGCTACACCGATTCGGTTGCGATCGACACCGAGACCATGGGTCTCAATCCGCATCGCGACCGGCTATGCGTGGTGCAGCTCTCGCCCGGCGATGGAAGTGCCGATGTCGTGCAGGTCCCGATGGGCCACACGGACGCGCCGAACCTGAAGAAGCTGCTCGGCGATCCCAAGGTGACCAAGATCTTTCACTTTGCGCGGTTCGATCTCGCCGCTCTCTACAATGCGCTCGGCGTCATGCCCGAGCCGGTCTATTGCACCAAGATCGCTTCCCGCCTGTGCCGCACCTATACCGACAGGCATGGTCTCAAGGATCTGGTCCGCGAAGTCCTCGGCGTCGATCTGTCGAAGCAGCAGCAGTCGAGCGACTGGGGCAGCCAGACACTCAGCGAGGCGCAGCTGTCCTACGCGGCGTCGGACGTGCTGCATCTGCATGGGCTGCGCGAGCGCCTCAACGTCATGCTGGCGCGCGAAGGCCGCACCGAACTGGCGCAGGCTTGTTTCGACTTCCTTCCGACCCGGGCCAAACTCGACCTTTCGGGCTGGGAAAACGAGGACATTTTCGCTCATTCGTGACCGGCCTGCGGCGAAGTGACTTTCTGAAACAGTTCAGGGTCCCTCCCGCCGCGTTTCGGTCATACTCCTCGTTCTGGTGGGCGGGGCTGCAAACCGGTGCATTTCAGCGTAGACTGGCGCCGGTTTGGCAGGCCTTTCGGTGTGGCCCTTTTTGGCATGGCCCGTTGGAGCGACGGTGAGTTCAGTTCAGATTCCCAGCTATCAGGCGGGCATGGATGCGCGGTTCAGGGCCGCGGCACGCCATAGCCGTCTGGTGCGTCTGCTGCGGATTGCTGTCCCTGCCGTCGTGATCCTGTCGATGGCGGCAATTGTCGGCGTGTCGATCTTCAATCCGTTCCGGATCCTCGCCAAATTGCCGCTCGACATGGGCAATCTGGTCGTTTCGGGGACCAAGATCACCATGGAGACGCCGCATCTGGCCGGTTTCTCGCCGGACGGGCGGCCCTATGAGTTATGGGCCAAGGCCGCGACGCAGGATCTGACAGATCCCGACAATGTCGAACTAACGACCTTGCGCGCCAAGGTGATGATGGAAGACAAGTCGACGATGACGATGGATGCCCGCACCGGGAAGTTCAATTCGAAATCGCAGATGCTCTATCTGTATCAGGACATTTTCCTGCAAACGACGACCGGCTACGAAGCCAAGCTGACACAGGCGAACATTGATATTGCCAATGGCACGGTCACGTCGGACGAACCGGTCGATGTCAAACTTCTCAATGGCACTTTGCTCGGGCAACGGATGCGCATCACGGAACACGGTGAGCTGGTTCGGTTCGAGGGCGGTGTGTCGATGAACCTGAAGATGGACCCGCCTTCGCCGGACGCTTCGGCTCAGCCTGAGACCGTGGCGGAGCCCGAAGCCGCGCCGGAGCCCGTGAAACCGCGGGCCGCCAACGGCAAGCGCGCCAACGCGAAATGAATGTGATGATTTTTCCCGTCAGTAATGTCCGATTTCGCGGGGTGACCGGCGCTGCGATCGCTGTGCTCCTGCTGGCTTTGACAGCCGATGCACATGCGCAGAGCGCGGTGCAGGGTGTGCCGAATGCCATGCAGGGCTTCTCGCAGAATCGCGATCAGCCCATTCAGATCGAGGCCGCATCGCTGGAAATGCGCGACAAGAAAAAGGAAGCGACCTTCGCAGGCGATGTGAAGGTCGTGCAGGGCGACACCACGATGAAGTCGAAGACTCTCGTGGTCTTCTATGACGGCGGCGGCTCCGCGAACGAGCCGGCGGCCAAGGCTGCGCCCAAGGCGCCGATCAAGGCGGCGCAGCCGGGCCCGGGCGGTTCGTCGGCGATCAAGCGGCTTGAAGCGCGCGGCGGCGTCATCGTCACCCAGAAGGACCAGGTCGTCACCGGCGAGACGGCGGTGTTCGACACCCGGACCAATCTCGTCACCATGCAGGGCAATGTTGTGCTTACCCAGGGTAAGAATGTACTGCGCGGCGATCGTCTGACCGTGGATATGACCACGGGCACCTCACGCGTCGAATCCAACAGCGGCAGGGTCCAGGGCATGTTCGAGTCGTCCGGCCAGAAGGGTGGCGGTGGCCCGACTTCGATCATACCCGGGCCTGGAGGCGGAAAACCCAAGTAACTCGAAGGGTTTGCCGATATAGACGAGCCGGATCCGGTTGAATCTGGCTGCGTAACCCGTTATCGCCATTGTTTTAATCGACATGGAAGGCTTGGCGTTCGGCTGGGCAAGGGACATCTAGTCCGCCATGCTGTTCCCAGTGGTCGAACATGCCGCGACCTGGCGCGGATGACGTTTAGAGGCTGATCGAAGCGCGAATGGTTGATTTCCTCGGCATGTTCCGTCGGCGCGCTCCAAAACGCGGTCCGCAAGGCTTTGCACGCTCGCCGGTCGACATCACGGCGCTCGGCGACAGCATGGGCGACATGCTGGGCAGCCCCAGCCGCGAGGCGCCGCCCTTGGCGCGCACCGCTCCGGCCGATACGCCCCAGGTTCCGCAGGCTCGGGCGGAGGCGCCGCGTGCCACACAGCCTGCGCCGGGCCGCCGTCCGGACAAGGCGCCGCAGCGGCCCCGGACCAACGGCGCCGCCGCACCAAAAGCTGCCCCGCGTGCGGGCTATCTGGCCGTCCATAATGTGAAAAAGAGCTTCGGCTCACGCCAGGTCACCCGCGGCGTCAGCATTTATGTTCGTCGTGGTGAGGCCGTCGGCCTGCTCGGACCGAACGGTGCCGGCAAGACCACGGTGTTCTACATGATCACCGGCCTGATCAAGCCCGACAGCGGCGCCATTGAGCTTGACGGCCACGACGTCACCCAGCTGCCGATGTATCAGCGTGCGCGCCTCGGCATCGGCTATCTACCGCAGGAAGCCTCGATTTTCCGCGGTCTTACCGTCGAGCAGAACATCCGTGCGGTGCTGGAAGTCGTCGAGCCCAGTCGCAAGAAGCGCGAGCGCGAGCTCGACGGGCTGCTCGAAGAGTTCAACATCCAGAGACTGCGCAAGTCGCCGTCGATCGCGCTGTCCGGCGGTGAGCGTCGCCGTGTCGAAATCGCGCGCGCGCTGGCAACGCGGCCGAATTACATGCTGCTCGACGAACCCTTTGCCGGCATCGACCCGATCGCGGTGGGTGACATTCAAGACCTGGTCCGCCACCTCACCAATCGCGGCATCGGCGTGCTGATCACCGACCATAACGTGCGCGAAACGCTGGGGCTGACAGACCGCGCCTACATCGTCTATGCTGGTGAAATCCTGACGGAGGGATCTCCAGAGGAGATCGTGGCTGACCCGGACGTGCGTCGGCTTTACCTTGGCGAGGAATTCCGCCTCTAGACCAAATTTACAATTCGTCAAGCCGTGTACATCAGGCCGGGAAAGAGATAAGCAAGAAACGGACCAACTTTTGGATCGGTTTTTGCCTCCATGGCGCTGACGCAGAGACTAGAGTTCCGGCAATCCCAGTCGCTGGTGATGACGCCGCAGCTGATGCAGGCCATCAAGCTGCTGCAGCTGTCGAATCTCGATCTCGCAACCTTTGTCGAAGATGAACTGGAGCGCAATCCGCTGCTGGAACGCGCCAGCGACGGTCCTGAGCCGCCGGTGGCCGGCGAGGCCAGCCCCGAGCGCAGCGAGTTCTCCGGTCAGGACGAGGCGGGCTATGCCTCCGGCCATGACGATGGCGGCGACCATTCCGATTTTTCCGATCGTTCAGGCGGCGACAGCTTCGATGCGCCGGCGCCCGACGAGTGGATGAACCGCGAACTCGGCACCCGCGCCGAGATCGAGCAGACCCTGGACACCGGGTTGGACAACGTCTTCTCCGAAGAGCCGGCCGAAGCCGCCGCACGCAACGCACAAGATGCTGCTCCGACCGCCTATACCGAATGGGGCGGCGGCGCTTCCAACGACGATAGTTACAATCTTGAGGCCTTCGTTGCCGCGGAAGTGACGCTCGGCAGCCATCTCGCCGAACAGCTCTCGGTGGCGTTCTCGTCGCCCGCGCAGCGCATGATCGGTCAGTATCTGATCGATCTCGTCGATGAGGCCGGCTACCTGCCGCAAGATCTCGGCGACGTGCATGAGCGGCTGGGCGCCTCTGTTGACGATGTCCAAAGCGTTCTCGGTGCGTTGCAGAAATTCGATCCGCCGGGTGTCTGCGCGCGCAGTCTCAGCGAATGTCTCGCAATCCAGTTGCGTGAACAGAACCGTTACGACCCTGCGATGCAGGCATTGGTCGAGCATCTCGATCTTCTGGCCAAGCGCGACATCGGCAATCTCAGAAAAATCTGCGGCGTCGACGACGAAGATCTGACCGACATGATCGGCGAGATTCGCAGGCTCGATCCGAAGCCCGGTCTGAAGTTTGGCTCGGCGCGAACACAGACCGTAGTGCCTGATGTCTATGTGCGGCCGGGTCCTGATGGCGGCTGGCATGTCGAGTTGAACAGCGACACGCTGCCGCGCGTTCTCGTGAACCAGGTTTATTATTCCGAATTGTCGAAAACGATCCGCAAGGATGGCGACAAGTCGTACTTCACGGATTGTCTACAGAATGCGACCTGGCTGGTGCGTGCGCTCGATCAGCGCGCGCGTACTATCCTGAAGGTTGCGACCGAGATCGTCCGGCAGCAGGATGGCTTCTTTACGCAGGGTGTTGCGCATCTTCGGCCGCTGAATCTCAAGGCGGTTGCTGATGCCATTCAAATGCATGAATCGACGGTGTCGCGCGTTACCGCCAATAAATACATGGCGACAAATCGCGGCAGCTTTGAATTGAAATACTTCTTTACGGCATCGATCGCGTCGGCTGATGGTGGCGAAGCGCATTCGGCTGAAGCGGTGCGACATCACATCAAGCAATTGATTGATGGAGAAAGTCCTTCTCTTATTCTTTCGGACGACACGATCGTGGAACGCTTGCGCGAAGCCGGAATTGATATCGCGCGCCGTACCGTTGCCAAATACCGTGAAGCCATGCGTATCCCGTCTTCAGTTCAGCGCCGACGCGACAAGCAGAGTATGCTCGGCAATGCACTCACGGCACCCGCCACTCCGTCCGATAGGGCACCCGACCGATCCCGCGACACTGCACCAGCTTGATTGCACTCCCGTGGAAACGGGATACTGTCGGTTCAAGGCAGAAGAATCGAGGCATCAGCATGACCCTTCGTATCTCGGGAAAAAGCATCAATGTCGGAGACGCTTTGCGAGGCCGCGTGAGCGAGCGGACCGATGAGGTCCTTCGCAAATATTTCGATGGCAACTATTCCGGTCACATCACGCTCAGCAAAGACGGCTTCGGCTTCCGCACCGATTGTGCGTTGCATCTTGATTCCGGAATTACGCTCGAAGCGGACTCCAATGCAGCGGATGCTTACGCCAGCGCCGATCAGGCGCTGCTTCAGATCGAGAAACGTTTACGTCGCTACAAGAGCCGGCTGAAGGATCGTTCCGCGCGCAAGACGCATGCTGAAAATCAGGCGATGGCCGAACTCACGGCCCCGACTTTGGACGCGCCGAGCTACATCCTTGAGGCGCCCGATCATGAGGGCGATGCCGACAGTGGCTACGATCCGGTCATCATTGCCGAATCGACCAGGTCGCTGAAGCGGTTCTCGGTGAGCGAAGCTGTCATGGAACTTGATTTCACCGGCGCGGCCGTCGTGCTATTCCTGCATGGCAGTACCGGTCGGGTGAATATCGTGTACCGCCGAGGCGACGGTAACGTGGGTTGGGTCGATCCACCGGTGGTTAAACCGTCCTGACGGCATTGACGCCCAAACGGCCCCTCCCTATGGTCCGCCGCCTTTGACAGGGTTATACCGGTCAATGGATTTCGCATGGGGGGTTCCGGTGCTAGAGTACGTCCGGGCGTTCGCGCCCGGCGCGTTTTCCATCACAGGGAACGATGTCCCTTTCCAGTCTTTCTTGACGCTGCCGGTTTTGGTTCTAACTACCCGCTGACGGTCAAACATCCTCGGAACGGTCAATGACGATTACCGATCTGGTCGCGCCCGAGGCGATAATCCCGGCGTTGAAGGTCAACAGCAAGAAGCAGGCGCTGCAGGAGCTCGCTGCGCGCGCTTCCGCGCTCACCGGTCAGAACGACCGCGCCATTTTCGAGGTGCTGTTGCAGCGTGAGAAGCTCGGTACGACGGCCGTGGGCTATGGCGTTGCCATTCCGCATGGCAAGTTGCCGAAGCTCGACAAGCTGTTCGGCCTGTTTGCGCGCCTCGATCGTCCGATCGATTTCGAGGCCATGGACGGTCAGCCGGTCGATCTGGTGTTCCTGCTGCTGGCGCCGGAAGGTGCGGGCGCCGATCATTTGAAGGCGCTGGCGCGGATCGCACGTCTGCTGCGCGATCAGGACGTCGCCAAAAAGCTGCGTGCCTCCCGTGACGCGCAGGCGATTTATTCCGTGCTGGCTTTGCCGCCGGCGACAGCCGCCTAACCGGCTCATCTCGCAGCTTACGCTGGAATCGCCCGGTTGGACCGGGCGATTCTCCTACTCCGAACCAGATCCCTGCTTGCGCGGAGATAGAAGGCTGGTTGGCCTTGCCAGCTTACGCCGCGAATTCCTTGGCCGAGATTGGAGCGAGCGACTCGTTGCGCATCGCCTGCCGCGCGGTGATCGATGCGAGCTCGTTCATGGCCGCAGAGGCAGCTTCGGCTTGCGTTTCGGCACGGATCGATTCTGCTTCATCCGCTGCAGCGACTGCGCGCGATGATGCTGCCATCCGCAGTGCTGTCTGGATCTCGTTGGAATCCGCGCCGCTCTTGAGCAGCAGCAACGTCAGCAGCGCCTTGACGTCGGAATTCATCGCGTCTGCGCTCTGCTTCATGCGTCGCACGGCCGCTGACGTTTCAGGAACGTTGACGGCGGTTGCGGGACGAAGCTTGGCGACGTTGCTGCCTGAAGCTTCTATGCCCTGCATGCGCATCGGATTGGCATATTCTTCCGCCATCATTACCCGCGATGCGGCAGCAAGCTGCAGGGCATTGTGAATCTCCGGCGAACTGGTGCCGGTCTTCAGCAACAGCAAAGTGAGGAGAGCTTTGACGTCCGAGTTCATCGCGGCAGTGTTTTGCATTGTGTTCCTCGCTTGTGAGAAGAGTGACTGAGCTAGTTGAAACGTCGTCCGAACAGCTTTTCGAAGAAGGTTGGTTGTGGCGGCTCGGGGTGAGTGATTTCAGCGACGAGTTTGGGTGGCTTTGGGCGACGGACGTCACGCTTCACCCGCAGCTTTGACAGCAGCATGGTCGGCCCAGGCATGGCCGCGGGCTCGGCGAAGGTCGTGAGCGTGCCGTCCTCGAGGCTGCCGCGGATCAGGATTGGTGAGAGAAATATGGGATCTGCGAGTGCAGCAGCCGCCGCAAGGCGCGCGTTATTTAGAGTGCCGAGGCTCTGAACGGCCTCGATGCTCCATTGCCCGAGCGGCAAGCGGTCTGACTTGGTCACGAAAGGCGGGTTGCTATCGGGTGCGATGATGGGAGGGACGGTGCCGTCGGCGCGCATCAAGAATACGGTGGCAGCTGCGCAGCCCGGTGCAAAGACGAGGATCGCGAAACAGGCTGCGATCACTGGCCGACTATCAAAACCCCAGGAGCCGGTCCGGGGAACTGCCTCTGATTTCGGAGCGGTGATCGTTGCACCGAAGCTCCGTAGCAAGTCTTCGACTTGAACTATCTGGGCTTGTGTCGATCCATTCATGGCGACCTCGAATCTCAACATGACCAGATTTTCTCAAGTCATGGTGAATGCGTGGTCACCATTTTCTTCTGTGAAACGGCAGCAAAGATCAGGCGCAATGATGCCATCGCGTCGGATATCCAGATTGCTATTGATGGGGGGATCAGTTTTTCAGATGGCGCAGCGGATGAGAGGTCGCGTGCGAATCGATTGCGTCCGATAATGTACTCACGATATTGACGACGGGTTAAATAGATACCGCGTCATGCAAGCCGAGCGCCTGCGCGTGATGATCGTCGTTTTGGACGCTGGGATACTCGACATTGGGATACGCGGCTGTCACCGCGTATCCTGACGTCTGCATGCTGGCCAGTTCGGGTTAGTGAACGCTGACGGTCTGCAATTCCTGGCTCCATGCATTCGCGATCGCCGCTTCACGGCTGTCGGTGAGCATGATCGGCGTGCCGTCGGCGGCGTGCAGCGCGAACAGCTGCAATCCCGGCGCAATCTCCGGCGCCTGCGGGAACAGTCCCGGCACATCTTCCGAGCGAACCGGCTTCACATAGGCGATCATACCTTCGCCCAGATGCGCCAATGCTTCGGTGGTGACGGCGGCATTTTCATTGATCGTAACAACTTCAGTCATCGTCTCGACTCCTTCTATGAGATCAAGCGGTCGAGTCCGCTACTCGTTCCATACTCAGGATGCATGACCTGATCGAAAAACCGGAAACCAGTTTGTCGGGTCATGCATTATTCGTGCTCATTGATAGCGATTGTCTTAATGACCCTTTCAGGCTCAGGCCTGGCCAGATCAATCGACAACAGCCCGTTCTTCAGATCCGCACCCAGCACCAGCATCCCCTCTGCCAGCACGAAGGTGCGCTGGAAGTGGCGCGCGGCGATGCCGCGATGGATGTATTGCCGGGTCTTGTCGTCCTGCTGGCGGCCCCGGATCACGAGCTGGTTTTCCTCGGTGGTCACATCGAGCTGATCGCGGGTGAAACCTGCGACCGCCAGCGTGATCCGCAGGCGTTCGGGTTGACCGTTATTACGGTCGCACCGCTCGATGTTGTAAGGAGGATAACCGTCGGCACCTTTGACGACGCGATCGAGCGCACGCTCAATCTCGTCGAATCCCAAAAGGAACGGACTAGATAACGAAGGAACACGAGACATACCTACAAAGCCCTCTCGAAGCGACTTTGAGGGGCCCTCACGGCACCCCTGGCCAATCGGCACTCTGCCAACCGGTCAATCAACAATATGGGCATGCCAAAGCCCGGTTCAAGCACCTCTAAATTGCCGGGAAACCGTTACTAAGGCCTTGAAACCGATCAGATATCGATCCGATTGCGGCCATCGACGCTGAACAGGTGCAGTTTGTCGCGGGGAGCCGTGGCGCGGATCGAAGCACCGATGGCCGGGGCATCCTGGCCGGGGATACGCACGATGACCTCGCCCTCGGGCAGCTCGCCCGGAGTGGCGCTGACGGCCTTCTCGGCCCGCGCACGGGTGCCATAGACGAAGGTTTCCGCGCCGACCCGTTCGATGGCCTCGACCGTCAGGTTCAGCGTGATGCCGCCGTCAGTTGCGGCCGCGCCGGAAATCGTAAGGTCTTCCGGCCGGACGCCCAGGATACCGGCGTCGGCGGCGCCGCGGCTGTCGCCGGCGAACTGCGCACGGATCTCATTGCCGCCCAGCTTGATCAGGTTCATCGGTGGCGCGCCGATGAAGGAGGCGACGAAAGTGGTCGCCGGCTTGCGGTAGATATCGAGCGGACTGCCGATCTGCTCGACCTGGCCGCCGTTCATCACCACCAGAATATCCGCCAGCGTCATCGCCTCCAACTGATCGTGGGTGACGTAGATCGACGTTGTCTTGAGGCGACGTTGCAGCTTGCGGATTTCGACCCGCATGGCAACGCGCAGCTTGGCATCGAGATTGGACAGTGGCTCGTCGAACAGGAACACTTTCGGTTGCCGCACGATGGCGCGCCCCATGGCAACGCGCTGGCGCTGGCCGCCGGACAATTGTCTGGGCTTGCGATCGAGCATGCCGGCGAGTTCGAGTGTCTGAGCGGCTTCGCGTACGCGCGTATCGATCTCCGGCTTCGGCATGCCTCTGTTGCGCAGGCCGTAGGCCATGTTGTTGTAGACGCTCATATGCGGATAGAGCGCGTAATTCTGAAACACCATGGCGATGTCGCGATCCGCCGGCTCGATCTCGTTGACGATACGGCCGCCAATATCGACCTCGCCGGAGGTGACGGTTTCGAGGCCGGCAACCATGCGCAGCAAGGTTGACTTGCCGCAGCCGCTTGGTCCTACCAGCACGCAGAACTGGCCGTCGCCGATATCGAAATCGATGCCTTTGATGGCCTCGAAGCCGCCGGGATAGGTCTTGCGGACGTTGCGCAGCGAAACATTGGCCATCTGAACTTACTTCTCCGTCTCGACCAGGCCACGCACGAACAGCCGCTGCATGAACACCACCACGGCGACAGGAGGCACCATCGCAAGGATCGCCGTCGCCATCGCGAGCTGCCATTCGGCGAGTTCATCTGTCGTCGTCAGCATCTTCTTGATGCCGGTGACGATGGTCTGCATGGATTCCTGCGTCGTGATCAGCAGCGGCCACAGATACTGGTTCCAGCCATAGATGAACTGGATCACGAACAGCGCCGCCATCGTCGTCACCGACAGCGGCAGCAGCGTATCCTTGAAAAAGCGAAAGGGACCGGCGCCGTCGATGCGCGAGGCTTCGAGCAATTCATCGGGGATGGTCATGAAGAACTGGCGAAACAGCAGCGTGCCGGTGGCCGATGCGATCAGCGGCAGGATCAGCCCGGCATAGGTGTCGAGCATCTTCAGATCGGCGATCACCTTGTAGGTCGGATAGATGCGAACCTCGACCGGCAGCATCAGCGTCACGAAGATGATCCAGAACGCCGTCTGGCGGAACGGGAAACGGAAATACACCACCGCATAGGCGGAGAGGATCGAGATCACGATCTTGCCGAGCGCGATGCCCATTGCCATGACGAACGAGTTCATCAGCATATGGCCGACCGGCTCGCGGCTGGCGCGCGATCCGCCGACGAAGATGGCCCGGTAGTAGTTCTCCAGCGTATGGCTGCCCGGCAGCATTGGCATGTTGCCGTTGACCACCGTTGCTGCGTCATGGGTCGAGGCGATCAGCGCGACATAGACCGGGAACACGACGATGAACACGCCGAAAGTCAGGATCGCGTAAGCGAGGATGTCGTTCCAGCGGCGATGCTCGACCATCAGTACTGCACCTTGCGCTCGACGTAGCGAAACTGGATGGCCGTGAGCGCGATCACGATCACCATCAGGATCACCGACTGCGCTGCCGATCCGCCGAGGTCGCCGCCGAGCCTGCCGTCGGCATAGACCTTGTAGACCATGGTGGTCGTCGCCCCAGCCGGCCCGCCGCCGGTGACCGCGTCGATGATGCCGAAAGTGTCGAAGAAGACGTAGACGACGTTGACGACCAGCAGGAAGAACGTGGTCGGCGACAGCAACGGGAACGTGATCGTCCAGAATCGCCGATACGGTCCGGCGCCATCAATCGCCCCGGCCTCTAGTACGCTGCGCGGGATCGCCTGCAGGCCGGCCAGGAAGAACAGGAAATTATAGGCGATCTGCTTCCACACCGCGGCCATGACGACGAGCGCCATGGCGTGGTTGCCGTTCAACATCGGATTCCAGTTGAAGCCCATCATGCGCAGCGGCCGTGCCATGGTGCCGAGGGAGGGATGGAAGATGAACAGCCACAGCACGCCGGCGACGGCCGGCGCCACCGCATAGGGCCAGATCATCATGACCTTGAAGGTCGGTGCCGCTTTCAGATTCTTGTCGGCCTGGGTGGCGAACAACAATGCGATCGACAGCGAGAGCGCCGCGACCAGCGACGAGAACACCACGGTCGTCGCCATTGCCTTGTAGTATTCCGGCTGGGCAAGCAGCGCCTGATAGTTCTCCAGCCCGATGAATTCCGAGTTCAGGCCGAACGCGTCCTCGCGCAAAAACGATTGCCAGACAGCCTGGCTGGCCGGCCAGTAGAAAAACACCAGGGTGATGACCAGCTGCGGCACGAGCAACAAATATGGCAGCAGCTTACCCTTGAAGACCGCGGACTTTTCCATGCAGTTCGTCGTGCCCCAAAAAGCAGCCTCATTCTGCTCATGTCATCGCCCGTCCAAGCGCGCAATTGCGCGCGAGGCCGGGCAACGACAGCGTCCGCTTGAATACTACTTCGCAGTCTTTTCGAAGGTCCGCAACATGGCGTTGCCACGGCTTACGGCAGTATCGAGTGCCTGTTGTGCCGTCTTCTGGCCACCCAATGCAGCCTCAATCTCTTCGGACCAGATGTCTCGCAGTTGCACCATGTTGCCGAACCGCAGGCCGCGCGAATTTTCGGTCGGCTCCTTGTTCGTCAGCTCCTTCAGCGGGGTCTGCAGGATCGGGTTCTTGTCATAGAAGCCGTCGGCCTTGGTCTTTTCATAGGCGGCCTTGGTGATCGGCAGATAACCGGACTCCTGATGCAGCTTGGCCTGACGATCCGTGTCGGACAGGAAGCTGAAGAATTTTGCGATGCCCTTGTATTCCTCAGGCTTCTTGCCGCCCATCACCCATAGCGAAGCGCCGCCGATGATCGAATTCTGCGGCGCGCCGGTGACGTCGGGATAGTAGGGCATCGGCACCGAGGTAAAGGCGAATTTGGCGGTACCCTTCGCCGTCGCATAATAGCCGGACGAGGTCATGAAGAGCGGGCATTCGCCGGAGCCGAAGCGACTCTCGCTGGCATTGGCGCGACCGGAATAATCGTAGGTCTTGTCCTTTTGCAATTCGATCAGCGTCTGCAGATGTTTGACATGCAGTGGCGAGTTGAATTTCAGTTCGGTGTCGAAGCCGTCGAGTCCATTCGCCTTGGTGCCGATCGGCACGTTGTGCCATGCCGAGAACTGCTCGATATTGGCCCAGGTCGCCCAGGCGTTGGAGAAGCCGCAGGTCGCATAGCCGGCCGCCTTGAGCTTCTTGGCGCCCTCGAACACTTCGGGCCAGGTCTTGGGAATTTCGGCAATATTGGCCTTTTTCAGCGCATCCAGATTGACCCACATCACCATCGACGACGAGTTGAAGGGAAACGACAGCATTTCGCCCTTCGATGTCGAATAGTATCCGGTGATCGCGGGCAGATAGTTGTTTGGATCGAACGGCTCGCCCGCATCCTTCATCAGCTGGTAGACAGGTTTGACGGCGCCCTTGGCGCTCATCATGGTCGCGGTGCCGACCTCGAAGACCTGCAGGATGTGCGGTGCGGTGCCGGCGCGGAATGCTGCGATGCCGGCATTCATGGTGTCGGGATAGCTGCCCTTGAAGGTCGGGACCACCTTGTAGTCCGGTTGGCTGGCATTGAAGTCAGCCGCGAGCTTGTTGACGATGTCGTTGTTGCCGCCGGTCATCGCGTGCCACCACTGGATCTCGGTCACTGCATGCGCGGGCGAAGCGAGCGCCAGCGTGCATGCGAACAGAGTGGCGAGTGCGAATTGGGGGCGGATCATCCAGTTTCTCCCGTTAGCCGTCATCGTCTCGTTGCAACAAAGCTGCGCCGGATGACGTGCATGCGACATTTTGACAGCGCGGATGCTAGGCGGGAAATAGCGGCGTTGGGAAGCCGCAAAAAGTCGAAGACGAACGGGGCTGCGGATCGCGCAGCCCCGTGTTGTTTTATCGCTTGCGCTCGGAGCCGCTTACGGTTCCTTTGGCGACCAGCTCCTTGATTTCATCACCGGAGTAGCCGAACTCGGTGAGGATCTCGTTGAAGTGCTCGTTGAACTTCGGCGGCACGTGGCGCAGGCTCGCTTTGGTGCGGTCGAAGCGGACCGGCGAGGCGACGCCCTTGTACCAGTCCTTCTCGATGATATCGCCGCGATGCTTCGTGTGCGCATTGGCGAGCGCCTTGTCGATCGACTGCACCGGGCCTGCCGGTAGGCCAGCGCCGAGCAGGCGCTCGCACAGCGGTGCACTGTCGTGATCCTTCAGGATCGCTTCCAACTCGGCACGCAGCGCATCGCGATTCTGCACGCGGTCACGGTTGCGTGCGAAGCGCACGTCCGTGCCGAGTTCCGGCTTGCCAAGTTCGCGGCACAGCTTGCGGAAGGTGCCGTCATTGCCGACGCCCATGAAGATGTTGCCGTCGCGGGCAGCGAACACGGCATAGGGCACCAGGTTCGGATGCTCGTTGCCGGTCAGCGCCGGCGGCTTGCCGCCATTATAGAAATAGTTCGCGGTATGCGGATGCATGATCGCGAGACCGGTTTCGTACAATGTCGCCTCGACGAATTGACCGAGCCCCGATTTGGCACGCTCGGCGAGCGCCATCAGGATGCCGACGCAGGCATAGAGACCGGTCGCCATGTCGACGAGCGCGACGCCGATGCGGGTCGGGCCGCTCTCCTGCGAGCCGGTCGATGCCATCAAGCCAACCATCGACTGGATGATCGCGTCATAGCCGGGATGGCCGCCATGCGGGCCGTCGCCGCCGAAGCCGGAGATGCGGCAATGGATCAGCTGCGGGAATTTCTCGCGCAGGAAATCGTTGCCGATGCCCCATTTGTCGAGCGTGCCGGGCTTGAAGTTCTCGATCATCACGTCGGCATTTTCGAGCATCCGCATCAGCACCGTGCGGCCGCCCTCGGAGGCGAGGTCGAGACCGATCGAGCGCTTGTTGCGGTTGGTGCCGATGAAATAGGCCGCATCGTCGTCGTGGAAGGGGGGGCCCCAGTCGCGCGTCTCGTCGCCGGCCGGCGGCTCGACCTTGACGACGTCAGCGCCGTGGTCGGCCAGGATCTGGGTGCAATAGGGTCCGCCAAGAACGCGCGACAGATCGATCACGCGCAGGCCGGCAATCGCGCCGGGAGCTATGGGCAAGCTCATTCAATCAGCCTTCTCTCAAGTGTCGTTGGGATATTTTTATGCCAGAGAGCATGTAAGGGCTGTCAGAGCTAGCGGGCTTCCGGCTGGTCAGCAATGGCCTTGTCCGGGCAGCGGCTATGGCCAGAGCGAGGGTATGGCGCAACCGCCAGACGAACGCGAACGGGCTCGGCCGATGGCCGAGCCCGTTCGTATCGAGAGTTAGTTTGTTTGCGTCGTTGTGACTCAGACGATCACGGTGCGGACGTCGATATTGCCGCGTGTGGCGTTGGAATACGGGCAGACCTGATGCGCTTTCTCGACCAGCGCTTCAGCTTCTGCGCGCGGCAAGCCCGGGAGTGAGACCGCGAGTTCGACATCGAGGCCGAAACCGCCAGCCGAGCGCGGGCCGATGCCGACGGTGGAGGTGACCGACACATCGGCGGGCACCTTGGGGCCGCCCTGCGAGCCCACGAACTTCATCGCGCCGATGAAACAGGCAGCATAGCCGGCCGCGAACAGCTGCTCGGGATTGTTGCCGGCGCCGCCGGCGCCGCCGAGTTCCTTCGGCGTGGTGAGCTTGACGTCGAGCGCGCCATCGAGGGTTGCGGCATGGCCATCGCGGCCGCCGGTTGCCTTGGCGCTGGTCTTGTAGAGCACGTTGACAGACATGGTGGATCTCCTCGTTGTTTGTGTCTTGCCCTATTATAATTGCGCACAATTAGATTGTGTGCAATCCATAAAATGTGCGACGCAATCGAATTGTGCTCAACTGATCGTGAAGGGGTTGGGGTCTGGCGTCAGCTGTGGCCAAATAAGCTCCGGAGATCATCATGGCCAAGAAACCCGCACCTGTTCCGCTGCTGCAGCTCGATAACCAGCTCTGCTTTGCCGTCTATTCGACCGGCCACGCGTTCAACCGCGTCTACAAGCCGTTGCTGGACCGATTGAAGCTGACCTATCCGCAATATCTGGCGATGCTGGTGCTGTGGGAGCAGGACAATGTGCCTGTGAAGGACATCGGCGAGCGGCTGTTTCTGGATTCCGGCACGCTGACGCCGCTGTTGAAGCGGCTGGAAGCGGCCGGCCTGATCAAACGCACCCGCAGCATCGAAGACGAGCGGCAGATGCTGATCGCATTGACGGCGCAAGGTCAGGCACTGCGTGAAAAAGCCAAGGCCGTACCACAGGGAATCCTCGCGGCGTCAGCCTGCACGGTCGGTGAAATGGCCGCGATGAAAAATGACCTCGTGGCGCTACGTGATCGGCTGAACGCGGCGCTGGGGGATTAGCGCGATCATTCTCTACGAGGATTAGTTGGTACGGCTTGCCGAGCCGAAGCTCGCGAAGCGAGCGAAGGATGGTGGAGCCAGGCGGGATCGAACCGCCGACCTCTTGCATGCCATGCAAGCGCTCTCCCAGCTGAGCTATGGCCCCAATACCTGCGACGCACTGGGTGGGGCGTCGCGCGGCAAACCAAGATCACATATCAGGAGTGATCTCAAGTCTCTTCTGAGCTTAACTTTCTTCGTCGCCCGAGACGTCGCCGATGATGTCGGTCACGTCCTCATCGCCTTCTTCTTCGTCGGCAATGAAGGTCGAATCATCGTCCTCATCGTCATCGATGGTGTCATCGACTTCGATATCGTCCTCGGATTCCAGCACGGCAGCCTTCTTGCCGGTATTTTCCTCGGCGTCGGCTTCCTCCAGCGAGACCAATTCTTCGCTCTCGGCGGCTTCCGGAGTTTCTGCGGCGGCAGATGCTGCAGCTGCGCGTGCGGCTGCATCCGCGCGGGTCCGCGGCGGCGCAATCGGCGCAATCGGCACAACCTCGCCCGTATAAGGCGAAATCACCGGGCTCTTGTTGAGGTCGTAGAACTTCTTGCCCGTCGTGGGGCAAATGCGTTTGGTTCCGAGATCGGATTTGGCCACGTGAAGGGTCCTGGGGATTTTTTGAAAAACGGTGCTTCACTTGGCTAGTTGACGCGCCCCTGTCAATAGCGGTTTGCGTGAGAATGACCGCTGCGTGACGCAGCGTGGCTCATATGCTACGAGCCGCCTGCGCGAAGGAACACAATCTTGACCCAATCAGACACAGCCGCCGCCCAGCCGACCCCGCTGACAGCGCGAAAATCCGGTGCCCTGCGCGGCTCTGCCCGCGTGCCCGGCGACAAGTCGATCTCGCACCGGGCCCTTATTCTGGGTGCGCTGGCGGTCGGCGAGACCCGGATCACGGGGCTGCTGGAAGGCGAGGACGTCCTGAATACCGCCAAATCGATGCAGGCGCTGGGCGCCAAGGTCGAACGAACAGGCGATTTTGCGTGGAAGGTCAACGGCGTCGGCGTTGCCGGCTTCGCCGCGCCCAAGGCGCCGCTGGATTTCGGCAATTCGGGTACCGGGTGCCGGCTGGTGATGGGGGCTGTCGCGGGCTGTCCGATCGAGGCGACATTCGATGGCGACGCGTCGCTGCGCAGCCGACCGATGCGCAGGATCGTTGATCCGTTGGAGCTGATGGGCGCCAAGGTCACCGCGAGCGAGGACGGCGGGCGTCTGCCGCTGACGCTCAAAGGCGCGCGTGATCCGCTGCCGATCGTCTATCGCACCCCGGTCGCCTCCGCCCAGATCAAGTCAGCCGTGCTGCTGGCCGGCCTGTCGGCCCCGGGCACCACCACGGTCATCGAGACCGAGGCCAGCCGGGACCACACCGAGCTGATGCTCAAGCATTTCGGCGCCGAGATTACTTCCGAAAAAGAAGGCGCGCACGGCCGCAAGATCACGCTCACCGGCCAGCCCGAATTGAAGGGTGCCGATGTCGTGGTGCCGGCAGATCCGTCCTCCGCAGCATTCCCGATGGTTGCGGCATTGATCGTGCCGGGCTCCGAGATCGTGCTCACCGATGTGATGACCAATCCGCTGCGCACCGGACTGTTCACGACGTTGCGCGAGATGGGCGCATCCATCGAGGAAAGCGATATCCGCGGCGATGCCGGCGAACCGATGGCGCAGTTCCGGATCACAGCGTCGAAGCTGCACGGCGTCGAAGTGCCGCCGGAGCGCGCGCCGTCGATGATCGATGAATATCTGGTGCTGGCGGTGGCTGCGGCTTTCGCAGAGGGCACGACCATCATGCGCGGGCTGCAGGAGCTGCGTGTGAAGGAATCCGACCGTCTGGAAGCCACTGCGGCGATGCTGCGGGTCAACGGCGTCAATGTCGAGATCGTTGGCGACGACCTCATCGTGCACGGCAATGGCCGTGTTGCCGGTGGCGGCCTCGTTGCCACCCATATGGATCACCGCATCGCCATGTCGGCGCTGGCCATGGGCCTCGCTTCCGACAGACCGGTGACCATCGATGACACGACATTCATCGCCACCAGCTTCCCCGATTTCATCCCGATGATGCGTCGGCTGGGTGCTGATTTCTCCTGAGGTTGCCGGCGTGGATATTTCCGGAGACGGGTGCTAAGCCCGCGCAGGTCGCGCGAGCTTGACTCCCGATCCACCGCCATTCATCGTGACAAGACGAGCACGCGCAACGCATGATTATTGCTATCGACGGTCCCGCCGCATCCGGAAAAGGCACGCTGGGCAAACGGCTTGCGCACCATTACGGTTACCGGCACCTCGATACCGGCGTGATCTATCGCGCGGTCGCCAAGGCGATGCTCGATCTTGGCGCGGACCTGACCGATGAGGCGCAGGCCGTGGCTGTCGCCAGTGAGCTCGATCCCGAGAAATTCGGCAATCCGGCGCTGAAGACCCAGGAAGTCGGTGATGCGGCCTCTGTGGTCTCGGCCATCCCCCGGGTGCGGGAGGTCCTTTTGAACTTCCAGCGGCGTTTTGCCGAGGATCCGCCGGGTGCGGTGCTCGACGGCCGGGACATTGGAACCGTGATCTGCCCCCATGCCGACGTGAAGATCTTCGTCGTCGCCGATGCCAAGGTCCGCGCCCGCCGGCGCACCCTGGAGGCTCTCGGACGGGGCGAGGTGGCCGATGAGGCCGCCGTGCTGGCGGATATCATCAGGCGCGACGAACGCGACCAGAACCGCCCGATTGCGCCTCTGAAGCCGGCCACGGATGCATACTTGCTGGATAACTCCAATTTGGATATAGAAGGCGGCGTCCGGGCCGCCATCGACATTGTCGAGGCCGTCCGAGCGGGCCGGCAACGGGTCTGATTTTTCTTTCTTTCCGAAAGACGTCAGACAAAACCGTTGCCGTCATTGGAGGAAAGCCCGCTCCCGATCTCGAGCTGCGATACGCGCTTCAGGCTCCGGACACCATCAAGACCCTACCCACGTTTCGATCGTGAAGGCATGCTGCCGGCCCGTTCTTGCATCCTCCTGCAAGGCGGTCGTTAGAGGTTGCGGACCCCTGACACTTCACATTTGAGACGCCCATTAACCCGAACGGCCGGCGATACCCGCATCTGGAGAACAAATGGCTTCGACTGCTTCTTCGTATAATCCTTCCCGCGATGATTTCGCGGCAATGCTCGACGAGTCCTTCGCGGGCGGCAACCTTCAGGAAAGCTCTGTCATCAAGGGCATCGTGGTTGCGATTGAAAAGGACATGGCCGTCATCGACGTCGGCCTGAAGACTGAAGGCCGTGTGGCACTGCGCGAATTCGCCGGTCCCGGCCGTGACAGCGAACTCAAGGTCGGCGACGAAGTCGAAGTGTTCCTCGACCGGATCGAAAACGCACTGGGCGAAGCCGTTCTGTCGCGCGACAAGGCCCGCCGCGAAGAGAGCTGGGGCAAGCTCGAGAAGGCCTTCAACAACAACGAGAAGGTTCACGGCGTCATCTTCAACCAGGTCAAGGGTGGCTTCACCGTCGATCTCGACGGCGCAGTGGCCTTCCTGCCGCGTTCGCAGGTGGACATTCGTCCGATCCGCGACGTCGCCCCGCTGATGAACAACTCGCAGCCGTTCCAGATCCTCAAGATGGATCGCCGCCGCGGCAACATCGTCGTGTCGCGTCGCACGGTTCTCGAAGAGACCCGCGCCGAACAGCGTCAGGAACTGGTCCAGAACCTCGAAGAGGGTCAGGTCATCGACGGCGTCGTCAAGAACATCACCGATTACGGTGCGTTCGTTGACCTCGGCGGTATCGACGGCCTGCTGCACGTCACCGATATCGCGTGGCGCCGCGTCAACCATCCGACCGAAGTGCTCACCATCGGTCAGACGGTCAAGGTCAAGATCATCAAGATCAACCACGAGACCCACCGTATCTCGCTCGGCATGAAGCAGCTGCTCGACGATCCGTGGCAGGGCATCGAGGCGAAGTACCCGCTGAACGCACGCTTCTCGGGGCGCGTCACCAACATCACCGACTACGGCGCATTCGTCGAACTGGAGCCGGGCATCGAAGGCCTGATCCACGTGTCGGAGATGTCGTGGACCAAGAAGAACATGCACCCCGGCAAGATCGTTTCGACCTCGCAGGAAGTCGAAGTGCAGGTTCTCGAAGTCGATAGCGTCAAGCGCCGCATTTCGCTCGGTCTCAAGCAGACCATGCGCAATCCGTGGGAAGTGTTCGTCGAGAAGTTCCCGGTCGGTTCGACCGTCGAAGGCGAAGTCAAGAACAAGACCGAGTTCGGTCTGTTCCTGGGTCTCGAAGGCGACGTGGACGGCATGGTCCATCTCTCCGACCTCGACTGGAAGCAGCCGGGCGAGCAGGTCATCGACAACTTCAAGAAGGGCGACATGGTCAAGGCCATCGTCCTCGACGTGGATGTCGAGAAGGAGCGCATCTCGCTCGGCGTCAAGCAGCTCGAAGGCGATCCCTTCGCAGAGCCGGGCGACGTCAAGAAGGGCGCTGTCGTGACTTGCGAAGTGATCGAAGTGAAGGAATCCGGCATCGACGTTCAGATCGCCGGCACCGACTTCACGACCTTCATCAAGCGTTCGGAACTGGCGCGTGAGCGTTCGGATCAGCGCGCTGAGCGTTTCGCCGTCGGCGAGAAGGTCGATGCCCGCGTGATCCAGTTCGACAAGAAGGCCCGCAAGGTCCAGGTGTCGATCAAGGCTCTCGAAGTGGCAGAAGAGAAGGAAGCCATCGCGCAGTACGGATCGTCGGATTCGGGCGCGACCCTCGGCGACATTCTCGGCAAGGCGCTCAAGCAGAGCACCGACAAGTAAGCGCGCAAGTAAGTTTCGACTCACTTGTTGCTACCAATTGGGGCCCCGGTTTCACCGGGGCCCTTTTTGCTGTTTCGACCATGTTTTCTTCATATTGCCTCGCAATTGATGTATTTGAGATACCTCAAGTAAACGCTGCCCGGACGACAGATGCAGCATCCGCCAGACGCAGCCCTCGCCGAGGGCTTAGGAGATTTCCGATGTCGCTTGATTCCGATGTGATCGTCGATCGCCGCAGGATACGTCGCAAGCTGACGTTCTGGCGCGTGGCAGCGGTGCTGGCCGCGGTCGCTGCTGTGGTCGTCGTCGGCGTCGTCGTGACACGGTCGGGCTCCGAGGCGCTGTCGTCGTCGGGGGCGATTGCGCGCATCAAGATCGAGGGCCTGATCCAGAGCAACAATGATCGCGTCGAGGCGCTGGAGCGGCTGGAGAAGTCATCCGCGGCAGCGGTGGTGGTACATATCAATTCGCCGGGCGGCACCACGGCTGGCTCCGAGCAGCTCTATGACGCGCTGATGCGCCTCAAGGCCAAGAAACCGATGGTCGTTGTCGTCGAGGGCCTGGCCGCATCGGGCGGCTACATCGCGGCACTCGCATCCGACCATATCGTTGCGCAGCAGAGTTCGCTGGTCGGCTCCATCGGTGTTCTGTTCCAGTTTCCCAATTTCACGGGGTTGATGAAGACCGTCGGTGTCGAGGTCGAGCAGGTCAAATCCTCGCCCCTGAAGGCGGCGCCCAATGGTTTCGAGCCGACCAGCCCGGAGGCGCGGGCAGCGCTGGAATCGCTGGTGAAGGACTCCTATGGCTGGTTCCGTGGGCTTGTGCAGAGCCGCCGCGCCATGGATGACGCGCAACTACAGAAAGTCGCCGATGGCCGTGTTTTTACGGGGCGCCAGGCCGTGGACCTCAAGCTGATTGATCAGCTTGGCGACGAGAAAGCCGCCGTGGCGTGGCTGGTAGCCGAGAAGAAGATCAAGAGCGACCTGCCGGTTCGCGACTTCAAGCTGACGCCTAAATTCAGCGATTTCACCTTCCTGCGCGCTGCTGCGACGATCACACTCGATGCAGTGGGTCTCAACGCGATCGCGCGGCAGGTCGAGCAGGCGGGCCTCGCGCAGGCCATGGACGGCTTCGGTCTCGATGGCATGCTGGCGCTGTGGCGGCCGGCCACCACCAACTAGGGAACTGCTCGTCCTGTTCTTTCCGCACTGCAAGGAAGGCTGCAACAACGGTTTCGGGCATTTGTCACGCATTTTCGAAGGTGCCCGAATTCATTTAGCGTCTTGACAGTTCAAGGCATTTTCACGGAAATGCATCCTCCCGTTCAGAGTCCAACGTCTCGATGATCAAATCCGAACTCGTTCAACGCATCGCTGAGCATAACCCGCACCTCTACCAGCGGGATGTTGAGAACATCGTGAATGCGATTCTCGATGAGATCGTGGCTGCGCTGGCACGCGGTGACCGTGTCGAACTTCGCGGCTTCGGTGCATTCTCGGTGAAGCATCGCCCCGCCCGCGCAGGCCGCAATCCGCGGACTGGCGAGCATGTTCCGGTAGACCAGAAGAGTGTTCCGTTCTTCAAGACCGGCAAGGAAATGCGCGAGCGGCTCAACCGTGAGAATGGTGCGCCGGAAGCCAGCGCGGCGTCATAAGGAACTTTGAGGTAGCGCGTATTCGGGCCGACAGGTCTGAGCCAATTAGCGGCATGCGCGCCCGCATCGCCTTCGCGAGAGACGTTGATGCGCAAATTCTTCTCAGCCCTGGTGATCATCCCCCTCGCGATCGTCTTCGTCGTGTTCGCCGTCGCCAACCGTCATATGGTCACGGTCTCCTTCGATCCGTTCAACAGCAGCGATCCCGCGGTCGGTGCCACGTTGCCGCTATTCGTTGTGATCATCCTGTCGGCCATCCTGGGCGTCATCGCAGGGGGAATGGCGACCTGGTTCAGGCAAGGGCACTGGCGCCGCGCAGCACGTCAGCATGAGGCCGATATCAGGCGGGCCCGTGCAGAACTGGCCGATCTGCGCGCCCATACCGCGACCACGTCACGGAACGGTGTGCAGCGGCTTCCGGCGCCGGGTTCCTCCTATATGGCCGGTGAGCGAGACAAGTCCGGCGCGACGTTGTAGAACCCCGCGCATAGGCTTTTCCTGCCATTCCCGGTATTGCCAGCGGCCATTTGAAGCATGTCTCTGATCGTCAAAATTTGCGGCCTGTCCACTCCCGAGACGCTCGATGCGGCTCTGGTCGGCGGCGCGGATATGGTCGGCTTCGTGTTCTTTCCGCCGTCGCCGCGTCACGTCACGCTCGACGTTGCGCGGGCTTTGGGCAGGCAGGCGAAGGGCCGTGCCGTGAAGGTCGCACTGTCGGTCGATGCCGATGACGCGGATCTTGAAAACAGTATCGATGCCTTGAAGCCCGATATCCTGCAGCTCCATGGCAAGGAGAGTGTGGCGCGGGTGCGCGATATCAAACAGAAGTTCGGCCTTCCTGTGATGAAAGCGCTCGCCGTCGAGACCCGGGCCGATCTCGCTGCATTGCCCGGCTATGCCGCGGTCTGCGATCGCATCCTGTTCGATGCCAAACCGCCGAAGGATGCAACGCGTCCGGGTGGTCTCGGCGCGGTCTTCGACTGGTATCTGCTCGAAGGCCTCGATCTGAAGCTGCCCTTCATGGTATCGGGCGGCCTCACTGCCGCCAATGTCGCCGAGGCCCTGCGCATCACGCGGGCAGGCGGTGTCGATATTTCGTCCGGCGTGGAAAGCGCGCCGGGCATCAAGGATCCCGACATGATCCGCGCTTTCATCCGCGCCGCGCGCGCAACGGAAGAGTTGACGATCTGATGACTCAAGCCATTCCCAATTCCTATCGGTCCGGTCCCGACGACACCGGTCACTTCGGCATTTTCGGCGGCCGCTTCGTCGCCGAGACGCTGATGCCGCTGATCCTCGACCTGCAGAAGGCCTATGAGGACGCCAAGGCCGATCCCGCCTTCCGCAAGGAGATGGATGGTTATCTCAAGGCCTATGTCGGCCGCCCGTCGCCGCTCTATTTCGCGGAACGTCTCACCGAGCATCTCGGCGGCGCAAAAATCTATCTGAAGCGCGAGGAGTTGAATCACACCGGCTCGCACAAGGTGAACAACGTGCTCGGCCAGATCATGGTTGCGCGCCGCATGGGCAAGAAGCGCATCATTGCCGAGACCGGCGCCGGCCAGCATGGCGTGGCGACGGCGACGCTCTGCGCCCGCTTCGGTCTCGAATGCATCGTCTATATGGGTGCCGTGGACGTCGCGCGTCAGCAGCCCAATGTGATCCGCATGGAAATGCTCGGCGCCAAGGTGGTGCCGGTGCAGGTTGGTGCGCGCACGCTGAAGGATGCGATGAACGAGGCGCTACGCGACTGGGTCACCAATGTGCATAACACGTTCTATTGCATCGGCACCGTCGCCGGCCCGCATCCCTATCCGATGATGGTGCGCGACTTCCAGTCGATCATCGGCGAGGAAACTCGTGTGCAGATGCAGGAGATCGAAGGTCGCCTGCCGGATTCGCTGATCGCCTGCATAGGCGGCGGCTCCAATGCGATGGGGCTCTTCCATCCGTTTCTCGACGATCCATCGGTTGATATCTACGGCGTCGAAGCGGCGGGCCACGGGCTCACCAACCTGCACGCCGCATCGATTGCTGGCGGCCGTCCCGGCGTGCTGCATGGCAACCGTACCTATCTCTTGATGGATGAAGACGGCCAGATCCAGGAGGGCCATTCGATCTCCGCGGGCCTCGATTATCCTGGCATCGGCCCCGAACATTCGTGGCTGCATACGATCGGCCGCGTGAAGTATCTGTCGGCGACGGATGAAGAAGCGCTCACCGCATTTCAGCTGCTGTCGAAACTCGAAGGCATCATCCCGGCACTGGAGCCGGCGCATGCCCTCGCGAAGGTGAGCGAACTCGCGCCAACGCTGCCGAAGGATCACCTGATGGTCGTCAACCTCTCCGGCCGCGGCGACAAAGACGTCCCGCAGGTCGGCGATATCCTGAAGGGCAGGCAGTCGTGACCACCCGCATCGATACCCGTTTCGCCGAACTCAAAGCCGAAGGCCGCGCGGCTTTCGTGACTTTCGTGATGGCCGGCGATCCCGATCCCGCCACTGCGCTGGAAATCGTCAAGGCGCTGCCGAAGGCCGGCGCCGATATCATCGAGATCGGCATGCCCTTCACCGATCCGATGGCTGACGGCCCGTCGATCCAGGCCGCGGGCCTGCGCGCGCTGCAGGCCGGCATGACGCTGAAGAAGACGCTGCAGCTCGTGCGCGACTTCCGCAGCTCCGACAACAAGACGCCGATCGTGCTGATGGGCTACTACAATCCGATCTATATCTACGGCGTCGATAAATTCCTGCCCGACGCAAAGGCTGCCGGCGTCGATGGTCTGATCATCGTCGATTTGCCGCCGGAAGAAGACGCTGAGCTCTGCCTGCCGGCAATCAAAGCCGGATTGAACTTCATCCGCCTGGCCACGCCGACCACCGATGACAAGCGCCTCCCGGCGGTGCTCGCGAACACCTCGGGCTTCGTCTATTACGTCTCGGTCACCGGCATCACTGGCTCGGCCAGCGCGGATTCATCCGCCGTGAGCACGGCTGTGGCGCGGATCAAGCGTCATACGAAGCTCCCGGTCTGCGTCGGTTTTGGCATCCGGACGCCGGAAGCCGCGCATGACATCGCCCGGCATGCCAATGGCGCCGTGGTTGGTACCGCGCTGATCGATGCGCTGAAAGGCTCGCTGGACGCCGATGGCAAGGCCACGGCCAAGACTGTCAGTGCGGTCGCCGATCTGGCCGCAGCCCTCGCCCAGGGCGTTCATGGGGCCAAACAGGCTGCGGAATAAGCCACAATTGGCCTCCATCAACCGGGAACAACGGTTGCCGGGCTCCGTCCCGGCCGCCATATAGATATCAGAGCGACGCATCATCTCAGCGACGCGGAGACACATATGAACTGGCTCACCAACGTCGTCCGGCCGAAGATCCGCAGCATCCTCAAGCGCGATACGCCCGAGAACCTCTGGATCAAGTGCCCGGATACAGGGCAGCTCGTGTTCTACAAAGACGTCGAGAGCAACCAGTTCGTCATTCCCGGCTCGAACTATCACATGCGCATGGGCGCCACCGCCCGCATGAAGTCGATCTTCGACAACGAGACCTGGTACGACGTGGCGCTGCCCGAAGTGATCGCCGATCCGCTGAAGTTTCGCGACGAGCGCAAATATGTCGACCGCATCAAGGATGCCCGCACCAAGACCGGCATGAACGATTCGGTGAAGGTCGGTTACGGCAGGATGGAAGGCTCCGGCGTCGTCGTCGCCGTACAGGATTTCGATTTCATGGGCGGTTCGCTCGGCATGGCTGCCGGTGAAGCGCTGGTGCGCGGGCTCGAACTCGCGGTCGAGAAGAAGTCGCCCTTCATCGTGTTCGCAGCCTCCGGCGGCGCCCGCATGCAGGAAGGCATTCTTTCGCTGATGCAGCTGCCGCGCACGACTGTTGGCGTACAGATGCTGCGCGAGGCCAAGCTGCCTTACATTGTCGTGCTGACCAACCCGACCACCGGCGGCGTCACCGCGTCCTATGCCATGCTGGGCGACGTGCAGATCGCCGAGCCCGGCGCGCTGATCGGCTTTGCCGGTGCGCGCGTGATCGAACAGACCATTCGCGAAAAGCTGCCGGAAGGTTTCCAGCGCGCTGAATATCTGCGTGACCACGGCATGATCGACATGGTCGTGCATCGCCACGATCTGAAGCCGACGCTGGCGCGCCTGTGTCGCCTGCTGACGAAGTCTCCGGCCATTGCGAGCCCGCCGCGCGCGGAGAGCATTCCGGCCGAGATCCTCGTGGCTCCGGACGCGGTGCCGGCCGCTCACGCGTGAGCACCTCCGCGCCGCCATCGTCGCCCGACCTCGGCGAGATTCTGGCGCGGCTCTCCAAGCTGCATCCGAACGCCATCGATCTGTCGCTGGACCGCATGCAGCGGCTCATGGCGCAGCTCGGCAATCCCGAGCGCAAGCTGCCCCCGGTCATTCATGTGGCCGGCACCAACGGGAAGGGCTCGACCATCGCCTATCTGCGCGCGATCTGTGAGGCCGCAGGCCTGCGCGTTCACGTCTATACCTCACCGCATCTCGTCCGCATGAATGAGAGCATTCGCCTTGCTGGCACATTGGTGAGCGATGACGCATTGCGTGACGCGTTCGCTTGTGTCGAGACGATCAACGCTGGCGCTCCGATCACGCTGTTCGAGGCTGAGACCGCCGTCGCGTTCGGTCTGTTCGCAAAGTCTCCCGCCGATATCGTGCTACTCGAAGTCGGCCTCGGCGGGCGGCTCGATGCGACCAACGTGATCGAAACGCCCGCCGCCTGCGTGCTCACGCCGATTACCATCGATCACACCGACTTCCTCGGCGACACGCTCGCGAAAATCGCAACCGAGAAAGCCGGCATCATCAAGCGCCGCGTGCCGGTCATCACGGCCGAGCAAGCGCCTGATGTAACCGATGTGATCGAACAGCAGGCGCGCAGGATGCATGCGCCGCTTGTGAGCGCCGGGCAGGAATGGCACGTCAATATCGAGCGCGGCCGCCTCGTGTATCAGGATGATCGCGGATTGATGGATATTGCTGCGCCGCGGCTGTTCGGGCGCCATCAGTTCGGTAATGCGGGTCTGGCGATTGCGGCATTGCGCGCGCTGGATATCTTCAAGATCGATCCTGCCGCCTATGAAACCGGTGTGGCGCGCGCCGAATGGCCGGCGCGGATGCAGCGGCTGACGTCGGGCAAGCTTGTCGCGGCGGCGCCTGCCGAAGCCGAAGTCTGGCTCGACGGCGGTCACAATGCCGATGGCGGGCGCGTCATTGCAGCCGCGCTCGGCGATCTCGAAGAGCGCGTGCCGCGGCCGCTGGTGGTGATCGCCGGCATGATGGCCAACAAGGATGCGACGGGCTTTCTGGCGAATTTCGCCGGCCAGACCCGCCATATCATCGCCGTGAAAATCCCCGGCCGCGACGGCGTCATGGCACCGGATGCGCTGGCCGACGCCGCGCGGAGTCTCGGCATGCGCGTCGAGACAGCGCCGAGCGTCGCCGATGCGCTGCAATCCCTCACCCGGCTCGCCTATGAAGTGCCTCCGCGGATCCTGATTGCAGGCTCGCTCTATCTGGCCGGTCATGTACTTGCGGAGAACGGCACGCTCCCTGCATAGAACGGCATCGATACAAGTGATCTCTGATTGATCTTTGCTTGATTTTAGGGAGGTTCGATGCGCTTCGCTGCCATTGCCGATGTTCACGGCAATCACCTCGCCCTTGAGGCGGTTGTCGCCGATATCCGTACCCTGGGCATCACCGACATCGTCAATCTTGGTGATATGGCCAGCGGCGCGCTCGATGCGCGCCGTGCGGTGGACACTATGATGGGCCTCAATGCCACCAATGTCCGCGGCAATCATGATCGTTACATCACCGACTACAAGCTTGACGACATGTGGCCGTCCGATCGGCTGGCCCACAGCCAGCTAGAACCAGAGCAGATGGACTGGCTGCGCGCGCTGCCCTTCAGCACGATCTATCGCGACGAGGTCTATCTCGTTCACGCGACGCCCGATGACGACAACACCTACTGGATGGAAGCGGTGACCCCCGAAGGCATCGTGCATATGGCCCCGATCGAAGCCATCGAGGAGAAGGCGGGGGGTATCACGCAATCGCTGATTCTCTGCGCACACACCCACATCGCGCGTGCCGTCAGGCTTCGCGACGGCCGCATGATCGTCAATCCCGGCAGCGTCGGCGGCCCCGGCTATCGCGACGTCACGCCCTATCCGCACACGCTGGAAGTCGGCACGCCCGACGCCTGCTACGCGATCATCGAGAAGGTGGGCAAGCGATGGCAGGTGACGTTCCGTCAGGTGCCTTACGACCATCAGGCGATGGCGGAGTTGGCGTTGGAGCACCAGCGACCGGAATGGGCGAGCGCACTGGCGACGGGATGGATTCGCTGATGTAAAGAAAAACGGTCGGCGTCGCTTCCTCGCCCCGCTTGCGGGGAGAGGGTGGCGCGGACGAAGTCCGCGGCGGGTGAGGGGGAGCCAGCGAGTGAAACACTGGCTCCCCCTCACGCGCCTTCCACATGCTCCGCATGTGAAAGTCGACCTCTCCCCGCAAGCGGGGCGAGGTTAGGTACACAAAACAAAAACGGCCGGTAAAAATCACCGGCCGTAAATTCTCGAATAAAGCGCGCGATCAGACCGCGGCGCTGATCCACTGCTGCAGCTTCGCCTTCGGCGCGGCGCCGACCTGGCGCGAGGCCATTTCGCCGCCCTTGAAGATCATCAGCGTCGGGATCGACATCACGCCATACTTCGATGCGGTCTTCGGGTTCTCGTCGACGTTGAGCTTCAGGATGGTGACCTTTTCGCCCATGGCAGCGGAGATTTCGTCGAGCGCCGGCGCGATCATGCGGCAGGGACCGCACCACTCGGCCCAGAAATCGATCACGACCGGGCCGGTCGCCTTGAGCACTTCCGCTTCGAAATCGGCGTCTGTCACCTTGCCAACGGCCATGGTCGTATCCTCGTCCTGTTCAATGAAAGGCGCGCTGGAAGATTCGCGCGCTGGAATGATGCATCCAACCTATGAACGCCCCCTTGCCGGGTCAAGGTTGGTCACAGTGAGATGATGGCGGCCAGCTCCGCGTCCAGCGCAGCACCGGAAATCTCCATCATTTCAAGCGTTTCCGTCCAGAGCAGGGCGGCCCGGATCGGCCGATCTGGGTATAACTTGGCGAGCACGCCGCGATACAGCGCCAGCTGCCGGATATAGGCCTTGGGCGCCTCGATCAGCTTGCGCGGCGGGTTGTGGTTGGTCTTGTAGTCGACGATCCGGATCTCGGTTTTGGTCAGGACCAGCCGGTCGATCTGGCCCGAGACGAGCACAGGCGATCCGTCCTTTCGCGTCAGTCGTCCGGCCACCGCCACCTCGGCGCGACTGCCGGGGGCAAACAGTTCCGCGAGGCGCGGATCGCCGATCAGCGACAGCACCTGCGTGGCCAGCGCCACCCGGTCGAGATCGGTCCAGTCATGGGCGTTGCGGGCGAGGAAATTCAGGGCGGTCTCGCGACGCTTCTCGGCGGTGATGTCGGGCAGCGATTGCAACAGGCGATGCACGAGGTTGCCGCGCTGCAAGGCCAGTTGGCGCAGCCGTTCGGATTCGCCCGAGCGCTGTCCGCGGCCGTCGTCATCGTCGTCGGCATCTGATGGGCGCAACAGGCTTTCGCGGCGCGGCTGGTCGCCGACCTTGTCGCGCATCCAGGATGGCAGCACGATGGGCGCACCTGCTGCGACAGGCGCCATCGCGCCAGGCGCCGGTGTCACGTCTTCCACGCGCGTATAGCGTTTCACCACGCCGTCCGGCGGCGGCACGCTCTGCATCTGCAGCCCGGAATTCTCCAGGCCCTTCTGGATCAGGTCGTACCAGGACAGCGGCCGCACCTCGTTGCGGTTGCCGGGCATGCAGCCGCCAACGATCAGGCGATCGGCCGCGCGCGTCATCGCCACATAAAGCAGCCGGCGATATTCGTCCTCGGTATCGCGGATCATGTCGGCGCGCGCCGCCGCGACTGCTGGCGGATCGTCCGCCTTCTTTCCGGCCCAGACCACGACGCCCGGGCTGTTCGGTGCGGCGTTGCCCTGCGGGAGATGGATCAAATTGAGTCGCTGTGAATCCGCCGGTGATGACGTGGTGTCGACCATGAACACGACAGGCGCTTCAAGGCCCTTGGCGCCGTGCACGGTCATCACGCGAACTTCGTCGCGCGTGATCTCCATATCGCGCTTCACTTCGGTATCGGCTGCCCGCAGCCAAGCGACGAAGCCCTGCAGCGAGGCCGGCGCCTTGCGCTCATAGCCGAGCGCAAGTTCGAGGAATCCGTCGAGCGCATCATTGGCCTCATGGCCGAGCCGGCGCAGGATGCGCGCGCGGCCGCCGTCACCGCCGAGCAGCCAGGCGTAAAACGCGAAGGGTGTTTGCTTGGTGAAGTACTTCTCGCAATCGACGAGCCGCTTCAGAGCGCCGGCAAGCTTGTCGTCGCGGGGCGCCTTTTCGTCGAGCGCATCGCGCAGCGGTCCGGTGCGCTCCCAGGCCAGCTTGAACAGGTCATCGTCATCGAGGCCGAATAGCGGGCTCTTCAACACGGTCGCCAATGCGAGATCGTCCTGCGGCAGTAGCAGCGCGTCGGCCAGGTTCATCAGGTCGATGATGGCGATATGTTCGGTGAGCTTGAGCCGGTCGGCGCCGGCGACGGGAATGCCGGCATGTTTCAGCGCCTGGATGATGGCGTCGAAGGCCTTGCCGCGGCGGCGCACCAGCACCAGCATGTCGCCATAGCGCAGCGCGCGGCGTTTGCCGATCGGGCCGGTCTCCGTCTTCGCCGCGATCAAGTCTTTGATCTCGGTCTGCACGCGGCGGGCGAGTTTCACTTCAGGGCTGGTCTCGGAGCGCTTGTCGAACGGCGCCTGCCAGCCTTCGATGCTTGGCCGGTCGTCAGGCTGCTCCAGCTCCCACAGATCGATCAGGCTGGGTCCGGCATCATCAAGCGTTTCATGAATCGGATAGCCGTTCTCGACGGCGTGGATACTGCGGAAGATCGCTTCCTCGCGAAACACGTGGTCGACCGATCGCAGAATGGCTGAGCCCGACCGGAAAGAATGGCTGAACGCGATGGGATCGAATTTCATCCCGGCGTCCTTGAAGCGGCTTTGGAGCGCCTTGCGCCGCAGATCGAATTCGCGCGGTGCTGCGCCCTGGAACGAGAAGATCGATTGCTTCTCATCCCCAACGGCAAAGATCGTGCGCTTGAGCCCGTCGCGCGCACCTTCGCCGGAGGTGAATTCCGAGATCAGATGGGTGATGATGTCCCATTGCCGCGGCGAGGTATCCTGCGCCTCGTCGATCAGCACGTGATCGACACCGCGGTCGAGCTTGAAATGCACCCAGCTCGACGACACCCGATCCAGCATCTCCAGCGTGCGCGCGATTAGGTCGTCGTAGTCCAGGAGGCCGCGCTCGTTCTTCTCGCGGCGATAATTCTCCGCGACCTGACTGGCGATCACCAGCAGCGACTGGGTGCGTTCGCGCATCGCGACGGCGCGGCGGCGCTCCAGCAGCGGGATTACACGATCGCCCTCGCGCTGCAGGGCCGCCAGCAGATCCGGCCGGCTGTCGGCGATCTTCTTGGTCGCAAGCGATTTGCGGAGTGACTGATCCTTGGTCAGGAACAGTTCGAGATATTTCTCGACCTGTTCGGCACCGGACAACGCCAAAGCCTCACGCAGCCGCGCTGCCTGATCGTTGTCGGTCTTGCTGCCGGTCTCGAAGATTTCGGCGGCGGGGATCCAGCGTTCGCGGGGCAGATGCGGCCCGTCGATAATCTCCAGCTCGACGCTCTCTCTGGTATCGCCGGCTGTCACGCCCAGCGTCGCTGAGAGTTGCGCCATCGCGGCGTCGGTCGAGCCGGCGCGCTCGATCCATGCCAGGAATTGATCGCGGGACAGACTCGCCTCGCGCACCACGTCGCGGAAGGTCACGTCGGCGGCCGAGGTCATCGCGGTCGTCAGCGCGCGGCCCTCGGCGCTGTCAGGTGCCGCGGCCGCATGCAACAGCACTTGCAGGCTGGCGCGCTCCATCATCTCGTTCTGGTCGCGGTCGTCGAGCACGCTGAACCGCGCCGGCACATTGGCCTCGAACGGAAATTGCTGCAGCAGGCGCGTGCACAGCGCGTGGATGGTCTGGACCTTCAACCCGCCCGGCGTCTCCAGCGCACTGGCAAACAATTCGCGCGCACGCTCGCGCACTTTGCGGCTAGGAACAGCGCCAGCATTTTTGATCTCAGCATCGAGCGCAGCGTCGTCAAGCGTGACCCAGTGACCAAGCCGCGTAAACACTCGCTCCGCCATGTTCGCTGCTGCGGCCTTGGTGAAGGTCACGCACAGAATTTTTTCTGGCGCCACGTCGTTGAGTAACAGCCGAATTACACGATTGACTAGCACATAGGTTTTGCCGGAGCCTGCATTGGCAGAAACGAACACCGACGCCGCGGGATCGGATGCCTGCTGCTGCTTGGCGCTCGCCGCGGGCGGAATATTGCGCGGGCCGCTCATGACTCGCCTCCGCCGGTGCCGCCATTGGCCGACCATTCCTTGACGCGCGCTAGATCGTCATAACTGCCATAACGGTTCGACCACATCGACAGGATCATCGATCTATAAGGCTCATCCTCATTCTCGAAGGTGCGAATCAGCGCTTCCAGGTTGGCGCGCGCTTCGCTAGCGGCCTTATTGGGATCGAGTTCCTCATCATTGCGATCGCGCTTCAGGACGAGCAGTAGAGGTTCCCCCGGCGGAGTGTTGCCGCTGAGCCGGACATACATCAACTCGCTGACCGACGATCCCGCGGCGATGCCGGCAAATCCGCCCTCGCGCAGGATCGCGGCTTCCAGCGTCAGCTGCGGTGACAGACCCATGCGCACCTGCTTGCCCGTGGGCGGCTGGCCGGTCTTGTAGTCGAGCAGCGCGAAAGTGCGGTCGCTGCGGTGTTCGATACGGTCGGCCCGTGCCGAGAGATGGAAGACACGGCCGTGATCGAGCGGGATCTTGATCTCTCCGCGCACTTCCGCGTCGATGCTGGCGACATTGATGCGGCGGTCGATTTCCCAAGCGCCAAACCACGACGCGATGCGCAGGAAACGCGGCCACCACAATGCGCGCGCCTCAGGTCGCGCCATCAGGGGCGCAAAATGTCGATCGCCGATTCTGCGCAGCTCGCGCGCGGGATCGTCCGGCAGTGTCTTGCTGTACTCCATCGTGAAATCGCCGAGCGACGCGTGAAGCGCCGATCCCCGGTCGGCGGCGGAGAGCGGCATGTCGATGGGATCGAGCGGCGCCAGGCGCAGAATATATTTGGCGTAGATCGTATAGGGGTCGCGCAGCCAGTCCTCGATGGCGGTAACCGACAGCCTGAGCGGACGTGCGGCGCGCGGCGGGCGCGGCTCCGGCTGGGCAATCGGCGTGACGGTCTCGGGTTTGTCGAGCTCTTCGGCATAGCGAACATAATGCTCGCCCGCGGCCAGCGCCGCGTCCCAGCGGGTTTCCCCGGCGACGGCTTCGAGCCGATGCAGGAAACGCGATGCCACAGCCGGCGCGCCGCCGACTTTCGCGGCGTGGCTCAGGATCACGTCTTCGGTGCCGAGCAGCTGCACGAAGTCATGCGCGGTGAGGCCGATGCGGCGTTCCGGCAGATCCAGACCGAGCTGGTGGCGCATCGGGCGGCTTAGCCATGGATCGATGCGCGGCGAGGGCGGCCAGATGCCTTCGACGAGACCGCCGAGAATCACGCGATCCGATTGCGTCAGCCGCGCTTCGAGCTGGCCATAGATGCGCAAGCTGGCATTGGCGACTTCGGGCCGGCGCACGATGCGGTCCGCGAAGGCGGTCTGAAACACATCGGGATAATCGCGGAGCTGCATCATCAGCCCGCTGGGGCGCAGCCGCTCCTCGTCGCCGCTCTCGGTCGCGACAGTCTCCATGACGACGAGATCGTCGAATGCCTTGGTCAGCGCCGTGCCCTCGCGCCCGGCCAGCGCGACATCGTTGCCCCTGTCGTCGCGCGACAGCAGCTTGATCGCCTCACGATGCCGCAAGGCAACTTCAGCGAAGTCGATCGGCCTGATGGGGTGGATGCCTTCCAGCGGCGCCAGCGCGGTGCGCAATCCGGCGATCAGTTCTTCCGCGCGGTCAAGACGGTCGTCGTCGAGTTTTGCGCGCGGCTCCGCGCCATGCAGTATCGACGCTTCGCGGCGTCGGAGCTTTCCGAGCTCGTCGCGGAAGCGCGTGAAGTCCTGCGCCAGTCCAGCGGTGCCGGGCGTCGGCCGCGTGCCGCGCAGCAGCGCGAGTTCGAGCGTCTCGATCGCGTCTTTCCAGGCGTTCGGCGCCGCACCCAGACGGAACAGCGGGTGTTTCAGCAGCGCCAGCAATGTCGCCGGTTCGAGCTGCTCCGCTGCCGCCTCGGCGATGAGGCGCGCGAAGATGCCGGCCGAGGTCTCAGTCAGCGCATCGCCGCCGGAATCGTCGAAGACGAGATTCCAGCGGCTCAGCGCGGCCATCACCCGGCGCGCCAGTGCGCGGTCGGGTGTCACCAGTGCGGCGGACTTCTTGAGTTCATGGGCTTCGCGCATGGCGATCGCGATGGCCAACGCTTCCATTTCCGGATTCGCGGCGGCGATCACAGCAAGGTTCTGCATGCCGGCCGCGATTTTCTGTTCGACGGCCGGCTGAGCGAGACGCGTATGCCACTGCGCCGTGGCATTGGATGGCCGCATCGCCTCCGAGGCCAGCAATTCGCGGCCCTGCGGCGACGGCGTGCCGAACGTCATCACGTCGCGGCGCGTGATGCCGAAACGTTCCAGCAGCGCATGGAGCGCGAATTGCGGATGGTTCGATGCCGAGGATTCGGTCCGACCGAACGCATCCTTCGTGCCGCCGATCATATTCCACGCGGTGTCGTCGAGATCAGTATCGAGGCCGGGGAGGACGACAGCACCCTGCGGCAGCTGCGCGACCTCGCGCAGGAACTTCGCGGTGGTCGGCATCGAGCCGGTCGAGCCGGCTGCGATGATGGGGCCGCCTTTGTGGGCCTTCAGGCGCGAAGCTTCAGCATCGATCAGCAGATCGCGGCGCACCGCAGGCTCAATCGCATTGTGTGCGGCGAGGATGTCTGGCCATACGTTCCTGGCGATGCTCAGAAACTGCAGCGTGAGTTGCCAATACTGATCGAGCGCGTCGGGCACCAGCCCGTCCAGCGCGCTCCAGTCGACCTTGCGCGTCGCCATGTCGTCCATCAGCCGCGCCAGATCGTCGGCCAGAGCGAGCGTGGAGGCGGGGCCACCGACCACGAGCGGTGTCTGCGTGGGATCGCCAGGTGCAAGTTGCTTCGCCCATGCGGCAATCAGTTGCGCCAGCAGAAGCCGGCGCTGCAATCCGTCAAGCGCGGGAGGTGCATCGAGCCTTTCGAGCGCCTCAGGCGAGGCCGCCTGCGCGAAGGCCAATTCTTCTTCGTCGACATCGCCGAGCGGAACGATACGCGGCAGCAGCACGGCGTCGGTACCGAGCACGTCGAGGAAGATCTCCTGCGCCATGCGGCCGGCGCGGCGTGTCGGCAGATACAGGGTGACTTCAGCCAGTTTCTCCGGCGCGCCGCGTGCAGAGAATCCCTCGACGAGATCACCGTCGACAAGCGCGGTGATCAGCGTGCGCAGGAATGGCGCCGAGGACGGAATATTGAAGACGCGCATGAACACCCTGATTCGTGATCAGGGTGCATCATGGCATGGCTGAGAAGGCGGCGGGAGTCGCAGGAAACTCAGGCGACGCTGGCGAGGAACGCATCTTCCGCGGCGCGCACGGCGTCGGGTGTGCCGACATGCATCCAGACGCCTTCCATGCGCAGTCCGAACAGGCGCTCCTGCTCGTTGGCCTTGTCGAACAGTTTGGTCAGCGAAAATTCACCGGATGGCGCATCCTTGAACAGCGCCGGTGACAGGATCGCGACACCGGCATAGACGAACGGCACGACCTGATTCTCCTTGCGGCGACGCAGCGCACCATCGGTGAGCATCGCGTAGTCGCCGCAGCCGGCATAGCCGATGCTGTTGGCGGTCGGCGCCATCAGCAGCAGAATGTCCATGCGTGCGGGATCGAAGGCCTCCGCAAGACGCGCGAGATTCGGCTGCACGCCGTCAATCCACATCGTGTCGGCATTGAGGTGATAGAACGGCTCGGAGCCGAGCAGCGGCAGCGCCTTCACCACGGCACCGCCAGTGCCGAGCACCTGATCGCGCTCATCGGAAATGGTGATCTTCGGTTTGGTGCGCGTCGCGACATGATCGATGATCTGGTCGGGCAGGTAATGCACATTGACGACGGCTTCGGTCACGCCAGCAGCGGCGAGCTTGTCCAGCACGTGATCCAGCAGCGGCTGTCCTGCGACAGGGACCAGCGGCTTCGGCAAGTTGTCGGTGAGCGGTCGCATGCGCAGGCCGAGACCGGCGGCGAGAACCATTGCTTTGGTGGGTTTTACGGACATAGCGACATTGGCCTTGGTAGAATGATGGGCCTTGATGGAATCGTTCTTGAATTTTTGAGCTGAAATGATGGTAGCACGGCGGCGTGTCGCATGCATGAACCTATCGAGCCATAATGGGCCGAGATGACGCGGATGCGACAATTACACCCGCCTGCACAGTCACGTTTCTGCCTCCTGCGTCTCGGAACGTTTCGTCTTTTTCTTTTTGTCGTTGGGTTTGAGAAAATTCACACCAATCTGGTCGCCATTGACCCAGCCGAGTTCGCAGCGGCGATAGGCAAGTCCGGTTGATGAGAGCAGAAGGAAGAATTCTTTCAGGTTCAATCCTTCGACAGAACCATCGACGGTGAGCTTGGCGCCGGTCTCGGAAATATCTTCCATGATGCAGGAGCGACGCCAGGTGCCGTCGATGCCCATCATGTGCGCAGGAAAGCCGCGCTCGAAAACGACCCGATCTCCGGCACGCCGCTCCGTCATGACACGTCCCTTGTCCAGTACGCCAAGCCCCGCATGTGCAGGGCTCAAGCGCAGGATAGAGCGTGCGCGACTAATAAGTAGTTAAGGAAGTGTTAGAGCGTGAGTCGATCAGCGGGACCAACGGCTTCGTCATTGCGAGCCGGCAAAATTGCTCTTGCGATTTTGCCGAACGAAGCAATCCAGAAGGCAACAAGCGAGGGCTGGATTGCTTCGTCGCAAGGGCTCCTCGCAATGACGACGCAGAGGTCGTGATTCGTCTCGGAAGGAGGGGCCTCTAACCGCGGGGCGGTGGTACATGCGCGGCATACCACTGCTGGAACGGCGCCAGCGTCGGATGCGCCAGCGAGCGGTTGAGATAGGTCCAGATCAGCGGCTGGTGCTTGAGATAATGCGGCTTGCCGTCGCGGCGGTTGAGCCGCGCGAATGTACCGAGCAGTCGTGTGTTTCGCTGTGCCGACATGATCGCATAGAGCTCGGCAAAAGCCGCGGCATCGAAAGCGGGATCGGCCGCGCGCCGCGCCTTGATGTAGCGCGTCAGCATGGTCAGCTCCAGATGCTCGGGCACGTCGATACGTGCGTCCTGCAGCAGCGAGACGAGATCATAGGCGGCGGGGCCGAGCACCGTGTCCTGGAAATCGATTACGCCGACCTTGTTGATGCCCTCGCGGTCACCGAGCCAGATGATATTCGGAGAATGGAAGTCGCGCAGTACCCAGGTCTTTGGCGCCGCAGCGGGTTTCGCCAGCAGCTCGCGCCACATCGTGACAAATTCAGTGCGTGCGTCATCTGCGAGCGGCGCGTCGCGGTCCGGCAGATACCATTCCGGCATCAGGCCGATCTCGACCAGCAATGCATCCGTGTCGAAGACGGGAATGGCGTAATCGACATGCGGCGACAGCGGCAGCGTTTCCGGCAGCGACTTGCTGTGCAGCAGGGCCAGCATGTCGGTCGCGACCTGATAGCGCTCGGCGATCGGTGCCGGCGGCTCGCCTTCGGTCACCGGCGCTGTGCCGAAATCCTCGGTGATCAGGAAACCCGCATCGAGATCGGCGTGATGGATCGCCGGCGCAGAGATACCCTGCGCGCGTAGTCCGTTCGCAATGGCGACGAAGGGTCTGACGTCCTCGGCCAGATGCACCGCTGCGCTGTAGGACTTGCCGTCATAGACCGGCGCACCATCCGGCCGCTTCGGCGCATTCATCAGGATGAAGACGTCATCACCGCGGATCAGCCGCGCATAGGAGCGCGTCGATGCATCGCCGGCCATGCGCTGTCTGATAGCATCGAGATAGCGCGCCTCTTCGAGAAATTCACGCAGTGCTTTCAGGCGCAGAACGACCGATGCGGCCTTGCCGTGACCGGTGATCTCCGCGGCACGCGCCACGGAGCCCAGTGCCGGACGATGGCTGAGCGCAATATCGATACGATCCGGCGGCAGCGTACCATCGGCGCGCTCCGGCCATTCGATCAGCGCCACCACGTCGTCCGGCAACGGCGATAGGCCGATCTCCTCGAGTTCGCTCGCGTCGTTGATACGATAAAGATCAGCATGGATGAGAGGAAACGACGGCAGGTCATAGTTCTGCGCCAGCGTGAAGGTCGGGCTCGGCACTTCGAGTTCAGAATCGCTGGCGAGATAGCGGATCATCGCGCGTGCCGCGGCCGTCTTGCCGGCGCCGAGATCGCCCGAGAGGGTGATGACGTCGCCGGGGCCGATCAGCAGAGCGAGGTCGGCCATCAATTGCGCAGTGGCGGCCTCATTTGCGAGCGCCAGCGAAAATGTGCAGGGCTCGTTTATGATGGGTTCGCTCATTCGGCAGCGTTGCGATGCGCGGTCTGGTCGATGGGGAAGTCGCAGCTGACGGTGGTGCCCTTGCCGACCGCGGAATCGACGCGAACCTTGCCGCCATGCAACTCGACGAAGGAGCGCACCAGCGACAGGCCGAGTCCTGCGCCGCGATGACGCGAGCCATTGGCGTGGCTTTCGAACCAGTCGAACACCTTGTCCTTCACCTCGGGCGGAATGCCGGGGCCGCGATCGGTGACGGTGAAGGTGATGGTGTGTTCGGATCGTCGCGCGGTCAGCGTGATTGCAGCATCATGCGGCGAGAAGCCGACGGCATTGGCGAGCAGATTATACAGCACCTGCACGACACGGCTTTCGTCGCCGGTAAAGCTGCCGATGGCGGGATCAACGTCGATCTGCAGCGCGATGCGGTCGCGCACCAGGCGATCCTGAATGCCTTCGGCCGCCGCAGAGATGGTCTTGCGGATATCGATCGGGCCGAGATTCAGCGTCATCGCGCCGGCATCGATGGTGGCGAGATCCAGAATATTATTGATGATCGCTAGCAGCGCGCCGGTCGAGGTGGTGATGTAATCGAGATATTCGGCCTGCTTCGGCATCAACGGGCCGGTCACGGGATCGCTGAGCAGATGCGCGAAGCCGATGATCGTGGTCAGCGGCGAGCGCAGCTCGTAGGAGACGTGATGGACGAAGTCGACCTTCATCTGGTCGGCGGTCTCCAGCGCCTCGTTGCGCTCGCGCAGCGCGCGCTCGACATTCTCGGCGTCCGAGATGTCCTGGAAGGTGAGCATGGTCGCGCCATCGGGCAGCGGCATGGTCATGCAGGCTAGCACGCTGCCGTCCTTTCGCTCGAGCTTGAGCGGAACAGACTTGCGATTGTCGATCCCGGTAATGGCGCTGCGGATCGCCTGCCATGTCGGAGTATCGTCGAACAATGGCCGGCACCAGGTTTCGACCATTTCGATATGCGGACGCTGCTCCAGCGCTTCGTCCGACAGCTTCCACATCTTGGCGAAAGCCGGATTGAACAGTTGCGCGCGGCCGTTGCTGCCAAACACGGCGACGGCCTCGGCAAGATTGTCGAGCGTCTCGCGCTGAACGCGGATCAGGCCATCGAAGCGCCGTGCCAGTTCGAGGCTCTCGGTGACGTCGTCGAATAGATAGGTGACGCCGCCTTCGGGATTCGGTGTGGTGACGATCGAGAGCGCACGGCCATCCGGCAGATACCAGACATCCTTATGGGCTTCGACGGCACGATAGGCTTCGTGAAGCTTGGCCTTCCAGGCGCGGAAGTCCGGCTGTTCAGGCAGTTTGCGCGCAGCACGGAGACGGTCGAGCACGCTGGAATCGTCGGGATTGCCGTCGAGGAAGGTGCGGTCGAGATCCCACAGCCGACGATAGGAGTCGTTGTAGAAGGCGAGGCGGCGCTGGCCGTCGAATACGGCGACGCCCGACGACAGCTGGTCGAGCGTGCGGCGATGCGCCTCGGCCATCCGCACCAAAGCGGCTGATAGCGCGGCAGCTTCGCTGGCGTCGATCGCCATGCCGGCGCTGCCGCTGGCGACCTTGGCGGCGTGGACGTCGAAGATGCGGCGCTCGCCGGAAATCACGATCGGCACGCGCGCGGCAAAGGGCTGGTTGTCGTTCAGCGCACGCGCCAGACTGCTGCGGTCGTCGCTGTCCAGCAGTTCCAGATTGCGACCGACCGCATCGCCCGTATCAGTCGCTTCAGTCGCACGCGCATAGGCCGCATTGACGAAGCTCAATCGGCCATCGGCCTGTTTGGCCCAGATCGGCCATGGCGCGGCATTGGCGAAGCCGCGGAGAATCTCGGCTTCCTCAGCCAGTTCCTTGTGACGCAGCGAGACTTCGGCGAGCTCGCGGCGCAAACCGCTCAATTCGCGAATCCGGACAATGGCCTGACCGCCGATGGCGCGACCCATCGCCTCGATGGCGCGGCCGCTCGAGGTCGTCAGATTCAGCACAAAGCCTTCGCCGGCATCGAGCAGTGCGTCGACGGCGTGATCCATCCGCAGCGCGGGTTCCGGCGGCAGCCATGTTCCGAACGCGAGAATGCGCTGTGGCTGATGCTGCTGCGGGTCCTGCGACATCATCAATGCGGTGTCGCCGGAGATATCGGGACGGGTTTCGCCCGCAGCCCAGGCGATCAGCACCTGCGGCTCGGTGAACAGCAAGGCGCGAAAGCGGTCGGACTCAACCTGCAGCGTATGCAGCTCGGCGCGCAGCTTCGCCTCGGTCTTGGCCGAACGAATACGATTGTGCATCAACAGGATGGCGGAAACGACGGAGAAGCCGAGCACCGCTGTGGCGGTCGTCAGCGCGGCGATTTCCTGGCGATCGAGATCGAGCAGATTGGCGAGCGTCTGGGTAATGAAGGGTTCGTCAGCGGCCGACGCCGAGGAGGTGGCCAGAAGTGCAGACGCACTGATGCCGACAAGCCCGTCGCGCACCATAGAAGTGCACGACAGCAAGGTCCGACGCATCGCCGCGATCACGCCTGACATCATTCGCCCCAAACCGCACGTCTTCCCGACCAGCCCCTCACCGATCGCGAATCGTTCGACAATATCCGCTTCGGGAGTCGCCGGGTAAGAGTCCAGACCGTGAACGCAGAGTCCCCGGTTAAAAAATGCAGGTGCTTTTGATTCAAATGCCGCGCGATGTGACGAAATACGCGTTAGCGGCCGGTGGATCCGAAGCCGCCGCTGCCGCGTTCGGTTTCGCTGAGCGCCGCGACTACCACGAGTTCCGCATGCGTGACCGGCGCGATTACCATCTGGGCGATTCGCTCGCCGCGTTTGATCGTGAAATCCGCGGGGCCGTGATTGATCAGCAGCACGCCGATCTCGCCGCGGTAGTCGGCGTCGATGGTGCCCGGCGAATTCAGCACGGTGATGCCGTGCTTGGCGGCAAGGCCCGAGCGCGGGCGTACCTGCGCCTCAAAGCCCGGCGGCAGCGCGATAGTCAGCGCGGTCGGCACCAGCGCATATTTGCCGCTGGCGAGAATCATCGGACTGTCCTCGGGAACCGCGGCGAGCAGATCGAGGCCGGCGGCATGCGCGGTCTGATAGGCCGGTAGCGCGAGGCCAGCGCCATGCGGGAGCTGCTGGACGTCGACCTGAACGGGGATGGCAGCGCTCATGATTGGTCTTTCGTGGATTGCGTCGATTTATTTGATGTCACCGCGTCGGCGATTCGCGCGACCAGGGTCGTCGCGACCTGTTCCTTGCTCATCGGCGCCCACGAATCAACGGCGATATCCGCGCTGTCCCTGCTGCGCGTCAGCAGATGCACGGTATTGTTGTCGCCGCCCATGATGCCGGTCGCGGGCGATACGTCATTGGCGACGATCCAGTCGCAGCCCTTGCGCGCGATCTTGGCTTTCGCATTGTCGATCAGGTGCTCGGTCTCGGCGGCGAAGCCGATCACGAGGGGTGGACGATGTTCGGGGAGTTTCGAGATCGTCGCGAGGATATCGGGATTCTCCGTGAGCTGCAGCGGCGCCATCGCAGCACCGGCGGTCTTCTTCAGCTTCTGGGCACCTTCATTGACGACGCGCCAGTCGGCCACGGCCGCGGCGAAGATCGCGATGTCGACGGGCAGTGCCGCCTGAACCGCAGCGAGCATGTCGCGCGCGGCTTCGACATGCGTCATCGTCACGTCCGGCACCTCGTCGAGATCGACAGGACCCGAGACGAGAATGACGTCAGCGCCCGCGGCCCGTGCCGCCGCGGCAATCGCATAGCCCTGCTTGCCGGACGAGCGATTGGCGATGTAGCGCACGGGATCGATCGGCTCATGGGTCGGGCCTGCGGTGATCAGCACGCGTTTGCCGGCCAGTGGCTTCGGCGTCAATGGCCGCAGGAATATGTGCGCGGCAATCGCGATCTCCGTCGGCTCGGCCATGCGACCGACACCGGCTTCGTTGCGTTCGGCCATCTCGCCGGCATTCGGCCCGATCATCCGCACGCCGTCACGCTGCAATTGCGCGACATTGCGGCGCGTCGCGGCGTTATTCCACATCAGCGGATTCATCGCCGGCGCGATCAGGATCGGTTTGTCGGCGGCCAGGAGAATCGCAGAGGCCAGATCATCGGCAAGGCCATTGGCCATCTTCGCCATCAGGTCCGCGGTCGCCGGCGCGACGACGATCAGATCGCATTCACGCGCAAGGCGAATGTGCCCGGCATCGAATTCGCTCTGCGGATCGAACAGGTCGGTATAGGCGCGCTCGTTGGACAGCGCGCTAGCGGCCAGCGGCGTGACGAATTGCTGCGCGGCGCGGGTCAGTACCACGCGGACATGGATCTGCCGCTCCTTCAGCCGGCGGATCAGATCGAGCGCTTTATAGGCCGCGATTCCGCCGCCGATGATCAGCGTGACGCGAAGCTGATCGCCGATGTATTTCAATGGCTTGGATGGGTTTTCCGGGTTTGGCGCGTCTTGCGGAAATCTTGCGTCAGCCTTGAGGCCGTCTTGCGACGCCTCACGCAAAATGACTCGCACCTCGTCCTCGACCGACCGTCCGTTGCGGGCAGCACGCAGTCGCAATTCGTCGCGAATGGCGTCGTCGAGCTTGCGGATCGTCAGGCTGGCCATGAGGCGTCTCGCGCTATTTTGACAGCAACGCTAGCACAAAGTGCCAGCATTGCAATCATTCTAGCGGATCGACAGCAGCAGCCCGAGGAACGATAGCGCGATCACCCAGACGCCCACGGTGCGCCAGCGGAGCTGCTTGGCCCGCGCCCGCGCGATGGCGGCGATGGTTGCGTCGTCGAGCCTGACGCCGTCGCGGGTCATGGTCTCCAACTGTTCCAGCACCGTCAGCGCCCGTGTTGCCAGGGCCGGCAGACTGCCGGCGACCTTGCCGAGTTCGCCGGCGCCGGCGAGCGCACCCTGAATCTTGCCCAATGGGCCGAGATTGCGCTCGATCCATTCGCGGACGACGGGATCGGCGACCTTCCAGATGTCGAGCTTGGGATCGAAGCTTCGCGCGACGCCTTCGACCACGACCATGGTCTTTTGCAGCAGGATCAATTCTGGCCGCGTGCGCATATCAAAGAGGCCGGTGACCTCAAGCAGCAGCGTCAGCAGCTTGGCCATCGAGATTTCTTCGGCCGTGCGATTGTGAATCGGCTCGCCGATGGCACGGATCGCCTGTGCGAAATTTTCTACTGAATGGTGACCGGGCACATAGCCGGCCTCGAAGTGGACTTCGGCGACGCGGCGATAGTTGCGGGTGATGAAGCCCAGCAGAATCTCCGCGAGGAAGCGGCGCTCCTTCAGACCTAGCCGGCCCATGATGCCGAAGTCGACGGCGACGAGGCGGCCGTCAGGATCGAGGAACAGATTGCCGGGGTGCATGTCGGCATGGAAGAAGCCGTCACGCAGCGCATGGCGCAGGAAGCTCTGGATCACCTTGCGGCCAAGGTCCGGCAGATCGACGTTGGATTCTTCCAGGCCCTTGTGATCGTTCAGTGCGATACCGTCGATCCACTCCATCGTCAGCACATTGTGCGAGGTACGATCCCAGTCCACTTCCGGCACGCGGAAATCCGAATCGTTGCGGGTGTTCTCCGCCATCTCGGAGAGTGCTGCGGCTTCGAGCCGAAGATCCATCTCCATCGCCACCGAGCGCGACATGGTGGTGATGATCTCGATCAGGCGAAGGCGCCGCGCTTCGGAAAAATGCTCTTCGGCCTTGTGGGCGACGTAAGCGAAATCACCGAGGTCGCGGCGGAATTGCGCGGCGACATTCGGGCGCAGCACTTTCACGGCGTAGACCTTGCGGACACCATCCTTGTCAATCTCGGCGCGATGCACCTGCGCGATCGAGGCCGCGGCCACCGGCGGGCTGAAGCTCGCATAGAGCTGCGCCACAGGGCGTTCCAGTGAAGCGGCGACGACGCCTTCGGCTTCGGTCATGGAGAACGGCGGTAGCCGGTCCTGCAGGCTTTCGAGATCGCGCGCCATGGCGACGCCGACCACGTCGGGTCGTGTCGCGAGAAACTGGCCGAGCTTGAGATAGGCAGGTCCCAGCCGGGTCAGCGCGCGCGATAGCCGCGCGCCGGATTTCGCGCCGGGCCGCTCAATGAGCCGCGCCATGCGTAGCGCGAGCTGTCCCGGCGGCGGCACCAGCGAGGGATCGACGACGCCGAACACGCCTTCGCGCGCAAACACGAAGCCGGCGCGGGCCAGCCGCGCCATATGATTGAGTGCCGAGATCACAAACGCCAGCCCGAATGCAGCGCGACGATGCCGCCCGAGAGGAGTTCGTACTTCACGCGGGAGAAGCCGGCCTCGCGGATCATGTCGGCGAAAATTGGCGGCTTCGGAAACTTGCGGATCGATTCGACGAGATACTGATAGGATTCGGAATCGCCGGTGACGGCCTTGCCGAGCGGCGGGATGACCTTGAACGAAAACAGGTCATAGATCTTGTCGAGGCCGGGCACATCCACGGTCGAGAATTCGAGGCAGAGAAAACGGCTGCCCGGCTTCAGCACGCGATAGGCCTCAGCGAGCGCGCGGTCGATGCGCGGCACGTTGCGGATGCCGAAGGCGATCGTATAGGCATCATAGCTCTTGTCGGCGAACGGCAGCTCTTCTGCATTGCCCTCGACGAAGGAGACCTGATGTTCGAGATGGTGGGTAATGGCGCGCTCGCGGCCGACATCGAGCATGCCTGTGTTGATGTCACAGACCGTCGCCGAGAAGCCGAGGCCCGACGCCTTGGCAGCACGGAAGGAAATGTCGCCGGTGCCACCGGCAACGTCCAGCAGGGCGAAAGGCGCGTCCGAGCGCGGCGGGTTGAGCGCGTTGATCATCACGTCCTTCCAGACGCGATGCATGCCGCCGGACATCAGATCGTTCATCAGGTCGTAGCGCCGGGCCACGCTGTGGAACACATCGTTCACCAGCGTCTGCTTGTCGCCTACGGGGACGTCCCTGAAGCCGAAATGGGTGGTTTCGCCCGGCTGATCCATCGTTTTCATCTCAAAAGCCTCATCGCGGCGGACCATAGCGCGCCTGCGGCAATGGGGCTATCACGTCAGCCTCTCAAGGTGAATGACGTGAATCATGCCTGAATTACCCGAAGTCGAGACCGTCCGCCGTGGCCTGCAGCCGGCCATGGAGGGGTCCAGGATCACCCGTCTGGAATTGCGTCGGAAAGACCTTCGGTTTCCGTTTCAGCCGGATTTTTCGGCGCGATTGCAGGGCCGGGTGATCACCAGCCTCGGCCGCCGCGCCAAATATCTGCTGGCGGACCTCGATTCCGGCGATGTGCTGCTGATGCATCTGGGCATGTCCGGTTCGTTCCGGGTGGTGTCCGATGCGCCCGCTGCTGTCGCAGGTGATGAAGAAAATGTGATGCCAGGTGCCTTCCATCATCCGCGCAGCGACGAGCGGGCACACGATCACGTCGTCTTCCATATGTCGTCGGGCCCGTCGGTGATCTACAACGATCCCCGCCGTTTCGGCTTCATGAAGATCTTTGCGCGCAGCGAGATCGATAACGAGCCGTTCCTGAAGGACATCGGCCCCGAGCCGCTGGGCAATGCCTTCGATGCGGCGATGCTGGCCGGCGCCACCGCAGGCAAGAAGACCAGCCTCAAGGCCGCGCTCCTGGATCAGCGCGTCGTCGCCGGGCTCGGCAATATCTATGTCTGCGAGGCGCTGTTTCGCTCGCATCTGTCGCCGCGGCGGCTGGCCGCGACACTGGCAACCAAGAAGGGCGAGCCGACCGATCATTCCAAACGACTGGTCTCGGCGATCCATGAGGTGCTGAACCAGGCCATCAAGGCCGGCGGCTCGTCGCTGCGCGATCACCGGCAGACCGATGGCGAGCTCGGTTACTTCCAGCACTCGTTTCAGGTCTATGACCGCGAAGGCGAGCCGTGCCAGACCGATGGGTGTTCGGGGATCGTGAAACGTTTCGTGCAGAACGGGCGGTCGACCTTCTGGTGTCCAAAGTGTCAGAGGTGACACCGCGTCGGGCGGCCTTGCCGGCACGTCGTTGTTGAGTATCGATCCTCACATGTCTTTCAATGCGGCGGCTGCATCTTCTGCAACTCCCTTACGCGAAGTCATCAGTGGCTGAATGTGTTGCCCGAAGTCTTCGACGCCCTGGACGAAATCGTCGAAGGTGAGCAACACGCCCTCGGTGCCCGGCACGGTGGCGACCTCGTCGAGCATGCGGGCGACATTGGCGAAAGAGCCGACGAAGGTCCCCATATTGATATTGACCGCTGATGTAGGGTCCGCCATCTGGCGGATGTTGGTGTCCTTGCCTGACTTGGTGTCGACGGCACCCTGTACGCCCAGCCAGGCGACCGCTTCGTGATCCACGCCGGCTTTGTAGTGCTCCCACTTTGCGAACGCGGCTTCATCGGTCTCGGCCGCGATCACCATGAACAGCACATAGGTCGTCACGTGCCGGCCGGTGTCATGCGTAGCCTCGGCCAGCCGTTCGGCGGCGGGTGCGAAATCGGTCGGGGTGTTGATGCCTTTGCCGAAGCAGAAATTGTAGTCGGCGTATTTTGCGGAGAAGGCCATTCCGGCGCCGCTCTGGCCGGCGCAAATGATCTTCATATCGGCTTGCGGCCGCGGGCTAACGCGGCAGTCTTCCATCTGGAAGAATTCGCCTTTGCGATCCGAGGCGCCGGTCTGCCAAAGCTCGCGGAGGATCTCGACATATTCCGAAAGATATTCGTAACGGCGTGCGAAATATTCATCGCCCGGCCAAAGCCCCATCTGGGAATATTCGGGACGTTGCCAGCCGGTGATGAGATTGAGGCCGAAGCGGCCATGTGAAATCGAATCGATGGTCACAGCCATGCGTGCGGCAATCGCGGGAGGCATCACGAGCGTCGCTGCCGTGGCGAACAGTTTTATTCGCTTGGTCACTGCGGCCAACCCGGCCATCAAGGTGAAGGATTCCAGATTGTGATCCCAGAATTCGGTTTTCCCGCCGAAGCCACGCAATTTGATCATCGAGAGCACAAAATCGAGTCCGTAATGTTCGGCCTTTAGCGTCACCTCCTTGTTGAGGTCGAAAGTCGGCATGTATTGCGGGGCATTTTCAGAGAGCAACCAGCCATTGTTCCCGATTGGAATGAATACGCCGACCTTCATCTCGCTCTCCTCTGTAACAGGGTGACGCCTCGGGACGTCGCGAACTGTTCTGCTTGCCATAAACCAAGCAACAACCGTGCCGATGCGTGCGCATCGCGCCGATCCCACCGTGAAGGCAACGTGGTTGCGCGCCTGGCATTTCCGGCCATGATCTGCCGCCAACACCGTATTGAGGACTCCCCATGACCGACGCATCGTCTCCCTCCATCCGCTTCAATGACGGCGCGTCCTATGAGCGGATGATGGGCGTCTGGAGCCGTAGCGCCGGCGAGGTCTTTCTGGATTGGGTGGCGCCGCTGCCGGGGCTCGCATGGGTCGATGTCGGCTGCGGCAACGGCGCCTTCACGCAGCTGATCGCCGAGCGTCATGCGCCGTCGGTGATCGACGGCATCGATCCCTCGGAGCCGCAGCTTGCCTATGCGCGGACACGGCCGGGCGCCGCGATGGCGGCGTTTCATCTGGGCGACGCGATGGCTCTGCCGTTTTCCGACAAGTCCTTCGATGTCGCCGTGATGGCGCTGGTGATCTTCTTCGTGCCGGAGCCGTCGAAGGGCGTTGCGGAGATGGTGCGTGTCGTGTCACCCGGCGGCACGGTGGCCGCCTATGCGTGGGATATGGATGGCGGCGGCTTCCCGCTGCAGCCGATCCTTGGTGAATTGCTGAAGATGGGCCAGATGCCGTCGCTTCCGCCGAGCGTGGATGCATCGCGCCTCGACGTGATGCAGTCGCTGTGGACCTCCGCCGGCCTGGTGGACGTCGAAACCCGCGTGATCGATGTCACCCGTGCCTTCACCGATTTCGACGACTTCTGGTCGGCCTCGTCCGCAGGGCCATCGGTGAAGGCAGCTCTGACGGTGATGACGCCGGAGGAGATTGTGCAGCTCAAATCGCGCGTCCGGACGGGACTTTCGGAGGATGCAACCGGCCGTATCACCTGCGGTGCCCGCGCCAATGCCATCAAGGGGCGGGTGCCCGGCTGAGGCAGAGAAGCCTCTGGCCTCCATAGCGCCAATCGCCGGGATTTTGCCGGTAATATTTCCTCAACTTGAAGGGGTATATAAGTAACGCAATAACCAAGGCGGGCGCAAATGCTGGCGTGGTTGGGTTTTCTATGGTGGTGGAAATGTACCGTAGAGGATGAACCTGTGTCCGTCGAAAAATTCCTCAAGCAGCGGGCTGTCAACGTCGTTGTCAGCGGGCAATATACGCTGTCGAATTGGCTGGATTCCGAAGGCAATCCGCGCAGCTTTGCCTGCCGGACCAGCCGCGTCTCACCGTTCCGGATGATTGTCGATGTGCCGGTGGTCGGTCGGATCGGCGATCGCATCACGCCTTATTTCGGCGACTTCGGTCAGCTCGAAGGCCGCATCAGCGACACCATCTCCGGCAGCTTCCTGCTCGAACTCAACATGACGCCGCCGATGCGCCAGAAGCTCTCGGACAAGCTGACCTGGCTGGAGAAATTCCAGAAGGATCCCACGGTGCGGGAAGAGCGCAAGCAGGCGCGCCTCATTCCTGCGAGCCCGCATTCCATGCTGACCTTCGCCGACGGCAGTATGAAGAACTGCTTCGTCATCGACATGTCCGTGTCCGGCGCCGCGATCTCGGCCGACGTGCAGCCAGAGGTCGGAACGCCGCTCGCCGTCGGCGCCTGCGTCGGCCGCGTGGTGCGCCATCTCCAGGGCGGTTTCGCAGTGAAATTCGTCGAGCAGCAGAACCGCGAACAGCTCGAACGCCGGATCATCCGCGCGCCCGCAGCGCCGCCGCCGCGCGCGACGCCGTTCGCGGCGCAGATGGATTCGATGTACGAGGAAGTGGATTAGCAAACGTCTGCGGGCTTCGGAGCCCGACAGCTACTTCCGCACGCAGATCACACGCACCATCGCAGCCTTCGCATCGGTCGAGCTGCCGTTCGCGTTCACGCCATTCGCTTTCACGAAATTCAGCACGAGTTCCGCGGGCACCAGCGCCGCCTGCGGTGCCGCATTCGGCGGGCCGGCAACGAGCAGTGGCTTCAACTGCGCGAGGCCCGCAAATTTGCCGTCGCCGTCGATGGCGGCTGCGCCGGAAAAACCGAACCCCGGTGCGGGTGAGAGGGCCAGTTCGCTGCCGGTGCCGACCGGCGTGGCGGACGCCTTCACGCTAGTGACGGCTGCGCCGCCGCCCTGGTTTTGCGGATCGGCAATCCCCACGAGCTTAAGATTGGGCTTCGCTGCGCCAGTGCCAAGCGACACCGGCTTCAGCTCGCGCGCGCCATAGATGCGCAGCAATGCGAGATCGCGCACTTTATCTTCGGCGACTTTGTCGGCATTGCCGTAACCAGCGACGACAATGGACATGCAGCCATCGACGGCCTGGCGATCGGTGACGATGGCGCCGTCGTCGCTCACCACGATGCCGCTGGCATATTCGACCTTCTTGCGCGGCGGCGGACCCATGGCCTGCGAACCCGCGGGGAATGCGTTGAAGGCCGACGACATCGCGATCACCACCGGCTCCATCGTGCCTTCGGTGGCCTGATCGTAGAAGATCGAGAGGATGCGGACTTCCGAGTCCTTGAACTGGCCGCGGATGTAGAACTTCTTCTGGTTCTGCAGGCCGGACAGCACGAAGAAATCTGGCTTCACCACCTGATAGTCGATTTTGCGGCCGGGCTCCTTGCGCTCGGCCTCGGCGAGTTTCGCGGTGGAGGGCGCGTCCTCCTTGCGGCGCGCCAGCGTGATCTGGATCGTGCCGGTGGAGGACGACCACTTGCTGCCGTTGATGTCGGTGGTCTGCTGCGGCACCAGCTTGCCGGGAATGCCAAGCCGTGCGCCGGTCACCATGTCGGTGACCATTTTCCAGCCGACATTGTCCTGAAGTTTCTTCGCTGCCGCGCGCAGCACATCGCGCTCCTGCGGGTTCAGCACGCCGGTTTGCTTGGCGCCGTTATCCTTCTGGAAGGTCTTGATCGCATTGACCATGCGATCCGAGACCTCGCCGGTGATGGCGCCGTTATATTGCCCGGTCCACGCCAGATCCGATTGAATGCCGAGCCGCTCGGCCTGCGCCATGGCATTGGCGGTGTCGGCAGGGGTCTGCAGCGCCGGGCGGATCGGTGTGGTGGTGACCGGCTTCGGCTTGATGCCCTGCACCGCGGGAGGCGTCGCCTGCACCTGTGCGTGAGCCGCAGAGGCCGTCACGATCATCAATGTTGCTGAAAGCATCGATCTCATGACATGTCCGGTCTTGAAGCTGGTGATTGATTTCGGTGGAATTAAGCACATCTCGTGGGTCGGTGACAGCGCGGGAAGGGTTCACGACAATGCGGGACCTGATCTGTGGCCTCTTCCTGAGGAGGCGCTTCTTCAGCGCCGTCTCGAAGGATGAGCTGTTCATCTCATGGTTCGAGACGCGCGCAAGAAGCGCGCTCCTCACCATGAGGGTCGGAGTTTGGAGCGACTATTGCGATGCTGAATGCCGATGAACTCGAGCGCTATGCGCGTCACATTGTGCTCCGCGAGGTCGGCGGTCCCGGCCAGACCGCGCTGCAGGGCGCGAAAGTGCTGGTGATCGGCGCCGGCGGGCTTGGTGCACCGGCACTAATGTATCTGGCGGCCGCGGGCATCGGCACGCTCGGTGTGGTCGATGACGACACGGTGTCGCTGTCGAACCTGCAGCGGCAGGTCATTCACGCAACGCCGGATATTGGCGCGTTGAAGACCGACAGCGCAGCAGCAAAGATCCATGCGCTCAATCCGCATGTCAGATTTATCGGCCATGCCGTCAGGCTCAATGCAGCCAATGCGATGACGCTGTTGTCGGGCTACGACATCGTGCTCGATGGTTCCGACAATTTCACCACGCGCTATCTGCTGTCGGATGCTTGCTATCTCGCAAAGAAGCCGTTGATCTCCGCGGCGCTCGGCACTTTCGATGCGTCGCTGACCACGATCCGCGCGCATGAGACTAATGCCGCAGGTGTGTTGAACCCGACCTATCGCTGCCTGTTCCCCGAAGCGCCGCCGCCGGGCACGGTGCCGAGCTGCCAGGAAGCCGGCGTCATGGGTGCGCTGGCCGGTATGGTTGGCTCGATGATGGCGCTGGAAGCGATCCGCGAGATCGTGGGCTTTGGCGAAGGGCTGGTCGGGCGTCTCCTGATGATCGACGCCCGCAACATGCGCTTCGAGACGCTGCGTTACGGGCGCGATCCGGCGAATCCGCTGAACGGGGATGCGCCGAGCATCAGGGATTTGAGCGCATATTTGTGAGGCGCTTTCTTAATCCCTCCCCGCAAGGGGGGAGGGATGCCATTGGCCTGTGTCGTCTCACGCCCGCTTCTTTTCACTGTCCATATGCGCGAGATGCTCGTCAGGATAACGGCCGCCGGCTGCCGCATCGGCCGGGATCGCCTCCGCCAGCGCCCTGAGATGCGCGGGCGTGAGTTTCACATCCAGCGATCCCAGCGCTTCAGTGAGCCGATCCCGTCGGCGGGCACCGACCACGGGCAGGATATCCTGGCCCTGTGCGGCGACCCAGGCGATGGCGACCTGTGCGACCGAAGCGCCGATGTCGTCGGCGACAGCGCGGATTTTGTCGACCAGCGCCAGATTCCGATCGATATTCGCAGCGCTGAAGCGTGGGCTGTGGCTGCGATAGTCCCTCGCGTTCATGCCGTTCTTGGTGAAGTGGCCACCGATCAGGCCGCGCGAGAGCACACCGTAAGCCGTGATGCCGATGCCGAGCTCGCGGCAGGTCGGCAGGATGTCATCCTCGATACCGCGCGAGATCAGCGAATATTCGATCTGCAGGTCGGTGATGGGATGTACTTTGTGGGCACGGCGGATGGTCTCGGAGCCGACTTCGGAGAGGCCGATATGTTTGACGTAGCCGGCCTTGATCAGGTCGGCGATGGCGCCGACGGTGTCCTCGATGGGTACATTGGGGTCGAGCCGCGCGGGGCGGTAGATGTCGATGACCTCGACGCCGAGCCGCACCAGCGAATAGGCCACGAAATTCTTGATCGCTATCGGGCGGTTGTCGAAGCCCATGAAGGCACCGGCGGGATCGCGCATACCGCCGAATTTGACCGAAAGCTGCAGGTTATCGTGGTTGCGGCCGCGCAGGGCTTCGGCGATCAGGAGTTCGTTGTGGCCCATGGCGTAGAAGTCGCCGGTGTCGATCAGGGTGACGCCGGCCTCCAGCGCGGCGTGGATGGTGGCAATGCTTTCGCCTCGGTCGGCCGGGCCGTAGACATCCGACATGCCCATGCAGCCGAGGCCGAGCGCGCCCACTGTGGGGCCAGTCTTTCCGAGTTGAAGGTGGTTCACTGTGGTTCTCCCAGAAGGCGGCCGGACCGATCCTTTGCCGCTGCCGCCCCGATATGAGCCCGCTCCATTGATCCGATAAGCTGGACAATCCCGAAAGGCTTGTTCACTCTGTCGAACAATGAGCGATCTCGATCTGCGCGATCTGGCGGCCTTTCTGGCCGTGGCCAGGACCCGGAATTTCCGGCGGGCTGCGGTAGAGACCCATGTCTCGGTGTCTAGCCTGAGCCAGCGGCTGCGCGATATGGAAGAGCGGCTTGGCGTTCGTTTGCTGCATCGCACAACGCGCAGTGTTGCGCTTACCGAAGCCGGAGAATTGCTGCAGCGCAAAATCGCTCCGGCTATGGGCGATGTCCATGCTGCGCTGCAACAAGTTCGCGATTTCGGTGATGTGCCGTCTGGCCGCCTCAGGATCAACGGTCCAGCACCAGCCATCGATATCGTCGTGGCGCCGATGGTTACGCCATTTTTACAGCAATATCCGCAGGTTGAGCTTGAGATCGTTGCCGAGACGTCACTGATCGACATCGTCGCCAAGGGGTTCGACGCCGGCATTCGTTATGGCGAGGATCTGGCGCAGGACATGATCGCGGTCTCGCTGGGGCCGCCGCAACGCTTCGTGATGGTGGCTTCTTCGCAATATATTGCGCAGCATGGACGACCTATTGCACCGCAGCAATTGCTGCAGCATTGCTGCATCAGAACGCGTTTCGACAACGGTTCTATCCCGGAATGGGAGTTCGAAAAGGACGGCCAGGTGGTCAGGATCCCGCCCCGGGGGCCGCTGCTGGCGAGTTATTCCCGGCTCGGGCTGGAAGCGGCCCGGGACGGGCTTGGCTTTTACGCGGTGTTTGAGGGCTATGTGCGGGACGACCTCGCGACCGGGAGGTTGGTCAGCGTGCTGGAGGACTGGCTGCCGCCATTCCCGGGGCCGTTCCTGTATTATCCAAGTCGTCGGCAGCCGCCGCCGGCTTTGGCGGCGTTCGTGAGTTTTGTGGCGGAGTGGCGCAAACGGGAGCGGCGGGCTGCGGCCCCGGAGAACCCCAGTGGATCAGAGCGGCAGGGGAATCGCTGAGGCGGTCTCGCGGGTCTGCCAGAAGGTCAGCACACGCTGTGCCGTGGCGGGCACCAGGCGCTCGAAATTCTGCCGGGCTTCCTCGACATCGGCGGCGGCAGGCGAACGGCCGGGGCCGAGACGCAGCGTCATCAGGGCGCGGACGGTGGCCCAGGAAATCCCGATCGATTTGCCGAGGATCAGCATCGGATCGTCGCGGTCGCCCTTGAGGAGCTGGTCGATGGTCCCGATCCGCACGCCCGACAGAGCGGCGAGGGCGGCGGCAGTTTCCTCATATTGATGGGCGCGGGCAAAGCGCAACAAAGCGCCTTCGTCCAGCTCGTCGGCCTGGTGGAGCTTGCGAATGGCACGCTGCGCGGTGGCGAAGTCGCGGGTGACGGCCAGATGCGTCGGCGTACCGGTGATGTCCTGCATCGCGCGGTTGATCGCGTTGCGCAGTTGGGGGGCGGCGGCGTCGAACAGCCGACGGCGAACCACCTCGACTGACTGCGCCAACAGGTGTTTGAGTTGTTCCGGCGCGAGATCGTCGCGCTGCCCGACCGTGACGGCGAGGGCGCCATCGTCGCTGGCGCGGCGAATGAGGCCGGTATAGCCGAGCTGCGAGAAAGCCGCACCGGCGTTGCCGGCCACGCGGCGGATCACGTCGCGGTCGCCGCGGCGGACGATCACGTCGGTAATGCGCGGGGTCAGCGTCGAGCGATCGGAGATCGCCAGCAGATGCGACTGGCCTTGGGCCTTGGCGATGTCGACCAGTGTCGGTTCGTCGATCAAGGGTGAACGGCGCAACAGCGGCCCGGCGATCAGGATCTCGTCATCGCGGACGAGCAGGGCCACCAGTTGCGGCGGTGCGTTGACGAGATCGGACAGCCGTTCGGCCAGCTCTGTGCGTGCTTCGACCTCGGTTTGTGGAACCAGACTCGTCAGAACGCCGTCGAACAGATCGACATGTGCCGGTTGAAAACGGGATGCGCCCCTTAGGAAAAGCTCGGAAATCTTACGCACCGCCTCGCCGCGCCGCTTGGGATCGCCATCTCTGACGATGTTCTCCAGCCCGGGAATGAGCGATTTCGCCTCAGCCATCAAAAAATACTCAACACCACCATACGGAAAGGCTGGGGCACCCTAGATGGGGTTGATGAAGGAACGGTTAGTCCGCAGGATTGGGCTACCGCGGGTTGCAGAAATATTGCGGGGCAGCCACTGCGGCCTTGCCGGGGCGCCGGAAAAGGGCTATATCGCCCACAACTTATTAGGTTCTCATACGATCGCGTTTGAGAGTGGGCCCCTCGGGACCCGCTCTTTTTTATTACCTGAACGGACCTTGGCCGATAATCCGGCGGGGCTCGCCCGGGTCCAAAAGGGCCGAAAGCCCGACGCGATACACTTCTGCAGGCTGCACGCGCATTCAGACATCCTCCAACCGGAATACTTCGATCCTGGACATGACCGACCAAAACCCAGAAACCGTTGATACCGAGCTGCTTTCCGAGCCGCGCCTGGTGATCGAGCCGGGTGCTGCGGCGCGGGTATCGGCAGTCGCTACGCCCGTGCTTGAAAACCTCGGTTACCGGCTGGTGCGGATCAAAATTTCCGGCGAGCTCGGTTGCACCGTGCAGATCATGGCGGAGCGGCCGGATGGCACCATGCTGGTCGAAGACTGCGAGGCGATCTCACACGCGCTGTCGCCGGTGATGGACGTCGCCGATCCGATCCAGCGCGCCTATCGCCTCGAAATTTCCTCGCCCGGCATCGATCGTCCGCTGGTCCGACGCTCCGATTTCGAGCGCTATCATGGCTATCTGGTTAAGATCGAGATGGCTGTCGCCGTCGGCGGCCGTAAACGCTTCCGTGGTCTGCTCGGCGCCATCGAAGGCGACGTCGTCCTGATCGACCGCGAAGGCGCCCGCGACGGCGAGGACCCCATCACGCGGTTGCCGCTGGAAGACATCTCCAATGCCAGTCTGGTGCTGACCGACGAGCTGATCGCCGAGTCCATGCGCCGCGGCAAGCACGCCGAGCTTGATCTCAAGCGGGAGCTCGGTCTCGCGCCGCCGCCGGCACCGCATGCCAAGCGCAGCGATCCGAAAAAGAGCTTTGCGCCGAAGCCGAAACTCAAGGTCGCGAAAGCTACCAAGAAGCCTTTGCCGAAGAATACCAAAGAACATCGTCTGGCCGCCGACCGTGCGCGCCGAGGCGAAATCGATCCCATCGAAGGAGAATGAGCTATGGCCGCTGTCAGCGCCAATAAACTCGAACTGCTGCAGATCGCCGACGCCGTCGCGCGCGAAAAATCGATCGACCGCAACATCGTCATCCAGGCGATGGAAGAGGCGATCGCGAAAGCGGCCCGCGCGCGCTACGGTTCCGAGACCGATGTGCATGCCGAGATTCATCCCAAGACCGGCCAGCTCTCTCTGACCCGCCACATGCTGGTGGTCGAGGACGTCGAGAATTCGTCTTTCCAGACCTCGCTGTTTGACGCGCAGCGCGCCAATCCGGGTGCGCAGATCGGCGACACCATCGCCGACACGCTGCCGCCGCTGGAATACGGCCGTATCGCCGCGCAGTCCGCCAAGCAGGTCATCGTGCAGAAGGTGCGCGAAGCCGAGCGTGACCGGCAGTACCAGGAATTCAAGGATCGCATCGGCGAGATCGTCAACGGCATCGTCAAGCGCGTCGAATACGGTTCGGTGATCGTCGATCTTGGCCGCAGCGAAGCCATCGTGCGCCGCGACGAGATGCTGCCGCGCGAAGTGTTCCGCAACGGCGACCGCGTTCGCGCCTATGTGTTCGACGTGCGCCGCGAGACCCGTGGTCCGCAGATCTTCCTGTCGCGCACCCATCCGCAGTTCATGGCCAAGTTGTTCGCGCAGGAAGTGCCTGAAATCTATGACGGTATCGTTGAAATCAAGGCCGTGGCCCGCGATCCCGGTTCGCGTGCGAAAATTGGCGTTATCTCGCGCGACTCGTCGGTGGATCCGGTCGGCGCCTGCGTCGGTATGCGTGGTTCCCGCGTGCAGGCCGTGGTCAACGAGCTGCAGGGCGAGAAGATCGACATCATTCCATGGTCGCCGGATATCGCCACTTTCGTGGTGAACGCGCTGGCGCCGGCGGAAGTCTCGAAAGTCGTGATCGATGAAGATCGTGAGCGCATCGAGGTTGTCGTTCCGGACACCAATAACCAGCTATCCCTTGCGATCGGTCGTCGCGGCCAGAATGTGCGCCTGGCTTCGCAGCTGACCGGCTGGGATATCGACATCCTGACCGAGCAGGAAGAATCCGAACGTCGCCAGGCCGATTTCGAAAATTCCACGCGCGTCTTCATGGAAGCGCTGAACGTCGACGAAGTCGTCGGTCAGCTGCTCGCGTCGGAAGGTTTCACCTCGGTGGAAGAACTTTCGATGGTCGATGCTAAGGAACTGTCGGGCATCGAGGGCTTCGACGACGAAACAGCGGCCGAATTGCAAAGCCGTGCACGTGAATACCTCGAGCAGCTCGAAGCTGAACTCGAAGGCAAACGTAAGGAACTGGGTGTGGAAGACGCTTTGAAGGACGTTCCGGGCGTGACCCTCAAGATGATGGTCAAGTTCGGCGAAAACGACATCAAGACCGTCGAGGATCTTGCCGGCTGCGCCACCGACGATCTGGTGGGCTGGACCGAACGCAAGGAAGGCTCCGAGCCGACCAAGCACCCGGGCATTCTCGATGCCAGCGAAATTTCGCGTGAAGACGCCGAGCATCTGATTATGCAGGCCCGCGTCGTGGCCGGCTGGATCACCCAGGCCGATCTCGACAAGGGTGCGCCGCTCGACGCCACCGAAGAAGCGTAAGGACAATGCCACGCGCATGCTCGCCATTGCTGACCAAGCAGATCTGGACAACGGCCCCCGGAGCACCAAGCCCGGGACGATGCGGATGTGCGTGGTTACGCGGAGTGTGCGCCCGATCGATGATCTGATCCGGTTCGTCGTCGCGCCCACGGGCGAGGCGATCCCGGATCTGAAGCGCAAGCTTCCCGGCCGCGGCCTCTGGGTCACGGCCTCCCGCAAGGCGGTGACCGAGGCGGCGAAGCGCAATCTTTTTGCCAAGGGCTTCAAGAAAGCGGTCAAGGCGTCGCCGACCCTGGCCGACGACACCGACAAGCTCATGGTGCGCGGCGTCATCGAGGCGCTGGCCATAACTGCCAAGGCCGGTCAGGTGGTTTCCGGCTTCACCAAGGTCGAAGACGCCCTGCGCCGCGGAACGGTCGGTGTTCTTCTCCACGCCTCCAACGGCGCCCCCGACGGAATCCGCAAACTGGACAGCGTTGCCCGGCAACGCGTGGAATTTGACGCGGAATCCGGCGACGACGCGCCGAAACTGCCGATCATTACGGTTTTAAGCTCCGATGAATTGGATTTGGCATTGGGGCGGTCAAATGTGATACATGCTGCCGTGCTTACGGGCCCGGCGGGCAAAACGTTCCTGTCGCGCAGCCAGACTCTGGTCCAATACCGGCTGGCTGACGACGACATCAACGCAAGCGCCAAAGCTTCGCTGACAACTGCTGCGCCGGAGACGGAGCCGCTGACGCCAACGATCTCGCTGATCGAAACTTCGACGACTGTGCGACCGCGCACAACGCAACAAGATTAGGACTGCTGAATGGTTGATACGAAAACGCCTGGTGACAAGACTCTGAGCGTTCCCAGCAAGACCTTGACGCTCAAGCCGCGCGTCGAGCAGGGCACTGTGCGCCAGAGCTTCAGCCATGGCCGCACCAAGCAGGTGGTGGTCGAGAAGCGCGGTAAGCGCCGTATGCCCGGCGATGCGCCCGCGGCTGCGCCTGTCGCCGCGCCAGCAACTGCTGCTCCCGCACCTGTCGAGACTGCTGCACCAGCTCCCGTTGCTGCTGCGCCGGCTGCTCCCGCTGCAACTGCTGCGCCCGCGGCGCCGGTTGCGCGCGCTGCTGCGCCTGCACCGGCCGCACCGGCTTCCCGCACTGCTGCGCCTTCTCCGGCAGGACGCAGCTCTGCTCCGCCTCCCGCAGCGCCGCCGTCGCGCGCGCCGCAGCGCCCGCAGCCTCCGGCCCGTTCGGGTTCGGGCGTCGTGCTCCGCACCCTGACTGAAGAAGAGCGCAATGCCCGCGCCAGCGCGCTGGCCGATGCCCGCGTGCGCGAGCAGGAAGAGCGTCGCCTCGCCGAGATCGAGGCTGCCCGCCGCAACACCAAGGAATTCAAGGAACAGGAAGAGCGTGAAGCTGCCGAAGCCCGTCGCAAGGCCGAGGAAGAGCGTCACCGCCAGGAAGAAGAAACCAAGCGCCGCGCTGAAGTCGAGGCCAAGCGCCGTCAGGCTGAAGCCGATGCGAAGGCCGCCAAGCCGGCCACGACGACGGCCCGTCCCGGCGCCACCTCAACTACGCCTGCGCGTGCGCCCGGCGTCGCTGCCGACGGCACCGACGAGGATGAAGGTCCACGCGTCATTCGCCGTGGTCCCGGCGGCGCCGCGCGCCCCGTGATCGCGCCGAAGCCTACTGCCAAGCCCGGTCCGCAGAAGGAGCGCGGCCGTCTCACCGTCGTCACCGCGCTGTCGGCCGGCGACGTTCGCGAGCGTTCGATCGCCTCGTTCCGTCGCCGCACCCAGCGTCTGAAGGGTCATCAGTCGAACGAGCCGAAGGAAAAGCTGGTTCGTGAAGTCACGATCCCGGAAGCGATCACGATTCAGGAACTCGCCAACCGTATGGCCGAGCGTGCCGTGGACGTGATCCGCCTGCTGATGAAGCAGGGTGCGATCCACAAGATCAACGACGTCATCGACGCCGACACCGCGCAGCTGGTGGCCGAAGAAATGGGCCACACCGTCAAGCGCGTTGCCGAATCGGACGTTGAAGAAGGTCTGTTCGATAAGGTCGACGATTCCACCGATACCGAGCCGCGTTCGCCGGTCGTGACCGTCATGGGCCACGTCGACCACGGCAAGACCTCGCTGCTCGATGCGTTGCGTCATGCCAATGTGGTGTCCGGCGAAGCCGGCGGCATCACGCAGCATATCGGCGCTTATCAGGTCACGTCGCCCGAGAGCGGCAAGAAGATCACCTTCATCGATACGCCAGGCCACGCTGCGTTCACCGCGATGCGTGCCCGCGGCGCCAAGGTCACGGATATCGTCATCCTTGTGGTGGCGGCCGATGACGGCGTCATGCCGCAGACCATCGAAGCCATCAACCACGCCAAGGCAGCCGGCGTGCCGATGATCGTGGCGATCAACAAGATCGACAAGCCCGATGCCAAGGCGGAGCGCGTGCGCACGGAACTGCTGCAGCATGACGTGCAGGTCGAATCCTTCGGCGGCGACGTGGTCGACGTCGAAGTGTCGGCGAAGAACAAGACCAACCTCGACAAGCTCCTGGAAATGATCGCACTGCAGGCCGATATTCTCGACCTGAAGACCAATTCGGAGCGTCCGGCGGAAGGTACCGTGATCGAAGCCAAGCTTGATCGCGGCCGTGGTCCGGTGGCGACCGTGCTGGTTCAGCGCGGCACCCTGAAGGTCGGTGACATCATCGTGGCCGGTGCCGAAATGGGCCGTGTCCGCGCGCTGATCTCCGATCAGGGCGAGACACTGACCGCGGCAGGTCCGTCGGTGCCGGTCGAAGTGCTCGGTTTCAACGGTCCGCCGGAAGCTGGCGATCGTATGGCCGTGGTCGAGAACGAAGCCCGCGCCCGTGAAATCACCGGCTACCGTGCGCATCAGAAGCGTGAGAAGTCCGCGGCCTCCACCAATGGCATGCGCGGCTCGCTCGAGCAGATGATGAGCCAGCTGAAGACCTCGGGTCGCAAGGACTTCCCGCTGATCATCAAGGCCGACGTGCAGGGCTCGCTTGAAGCGATTCTCGGCTCGCTTGAGAAGCTCGGTACCGATGAAGTCGCTGCGCGCATCCTGCATGCGGGCGTCGGCGGCATTTCGGAATCGGACGTCACGCTGGCGGAAGGCTTCAACGCCGCCATCATCGGCTTCTCGGTTCGTGCCAACAAGGAAGCCGCTGCTGCTGCCAAGCGCAACGGCATCGAAATCCGCTACTACAACATCATCTACGACCTCGTGGATGACGTGAAGAAAGCCATGTCCGGTCTGCTCGCGCCCACACTGCGCGAAACCATGCTGGGCAATGCGCAGATCCTCGAAGTGTTCAACATCTCGAAGGTCGGCAAGGTTGCGGGTTGCCGCGTCACCGACGGAACCGTGGAGCGCGGCGCGAATGTGCGCCTGATCCGCGACAACGTCGTGGTGCACGAAGGCAAGCTGTCGACACTGAAGCGCTTCAAGGACGAAGTGAAGGAAGTGGCGTCAGGCCAGGAATGCGGCATGGCGTTCGAGAACTACGGCGACATGCGCGTCGGCGACGTGATCGAGTGTTACCGCGTAGAGACCATCCAGCGCTCCCTGTAAGTCCAAATCTTACAGAGAGACCGGATTTAAACGAGACGTCATGCCCGGCCTGCGCGAAGCTAGCTTCGCTAGATGGCCGGGCATCCACGTCTTTGAATTTCAAAAGAGCAGTCGTGGATGGCCGGGACAAACCCGGCCATGACGAATTTTGTTTTCGTAGGGAAACCGATGCCCAAGCATCACCAAAAATCTGCCGCGCCGGGCGGCTCGCAGCGTCAATTGCGCGTTGGCGAGCTGATGCGCCACGCGATTGCCGATATCCTGTCGCAGGGTGGGGTCCACGATCCCGTTCTGCAGACCACCATCATCACCGTGCCCGAGGTGAAGATGTCGCCCGATCTCAAGCTCGCCACCGTCTATGTGATGCCGCTCGGCGGCCAGAACACCGAACCGGTGCTGAAGGCGCTCGCGGCGAACAAGAGCTTCCTGCGAACCGAGGTCGCGTATCGCGTGAACCTCAAATACGCCCCCGATCTCCGCTTCCGCATCGATGAGCGCTTCGACGAAGCCGAGCGCATCGACAAACTTTTGCGCACGCCTGCCGTTGCGCGCGACCTCAAACCAGACTCGGACGAAAACGAATGACTGTGACGACCCCAGCCGCCGCCCTCGATTCACGCCTCGATGAAGCGGGCAATGGCGAGCCCACCCTGTCTCCGGCCGTGCAGCACGGCGACCACGGTCAGCAAGCTGACCGCGGCGGCAATGACCAGCGTCAGCATCAGGGCCATCGCGGCAATAACGATCCCCGCCATCAGGGCGGCAAGCAGCGTCAGCAGGGCCAGGTCCGGCGCGACAAGCGCGACGTTCATGGCTGGGTGATCCTCGACAAGCCGATCGGCATGACCTCGACCCAGGCCGTCGCGATCGCCAAGCGCCTGTTCCAGGCCAAGCGCGCCGGCCATGCCGGTACCCTTGATCCGTTGGCGTCCGGCGGTCTGCCGATCGCGCTCGGCGAAGCCACCAAGACGGTTCCGTTCGTGATGGACGGCCGCAAGCGCTATCGCTTTACGGTCGCTTGGGGCGAGGAACGCGATACCGACGACACCGAGGGCCGTGCGACCTTCACCAGCCCGAATAGGCCAACGGCCGACCAGATCAGGGCTCTGCTGCCGCAATTTACCGGCAATATCGAACAGACCCCGCCGCAATACTCGGCGATCAAGATCCAGGGCGAGCGCGCCTATGATCTCGCCCGCGACGGCGAGGTGGTGCCGCTGGTTCCCCGACCGGTTGTGATTCACGAATTAGTCCTGACAGAACAGCCAGATAGCGACCATGCCGTGTTCGAAGCCGAGTGCGGCAAGGGCACTTACGTGCGTGCGCTGGCCCGCGATATTGGCCGTTTACTCGGCTGCTACGGCCATATCAGTGCGCTCCGGCGTACCCTGGTCGGACCTTTCGCCGAAGCCGACATGATTCCGCTGGAACAGTTGGAGGCTTTGTGCGATAGAGCCGCGTCTGGCGAGGGTAGCCTCGCCGACGCGCTACTGCCCGTTGAGACCGCGCTGGACGACATCCCGGCACTGGCCGTCACACGGGCGGATGCGGCAAGGCTCCATCGGGGCCAAGCCGTTTTGTTGCGCGGACGGGATGCGCCCGATTGTAGCGGCACAGTTTATGTCACGGTGGCAGGGCGATTATTGGCCCTCGCTGAAGTTGGCAATGGCGAACTCATCCCCAAGCGCGTGTTTAACCTGACCGGACTGACCGCCAGTTCGGCCCGCAAAGAAAGTAACTGACGATGTCGATTACCGCAGAACGCAAAGCGGAAGTCATCAAGACCAATGCCAACAAGACCGGCGACACTGGTTCGCCGGAAGTCCAGGTTGCGATCCTCTCCGAGCGCATTGCCAACCTGACCGGACACTTCAAGACCCACACCAAGGACAACCATTCCCGCCGTGGTCTTTTGAAGCTCGTCTCCACGCGTCGTTCGCTGCTTGACTACATCAAGCGCAAGGACGAGGCGCGCTACAAGGCGCTGCTCGAGAAGCACAACATTCGCCGCTAAGCGAAATCACGCGCGCAAAAACCCTTTGCGCGCGTTTTTTGTAGCGGAAGCCATGTGCGGCTTTCGCGATAACGTTCAGAAGCAATCCGGCAACTGGACGATGACGGGCAAGGTGCCCGTCGCGCGGCGCGATCCTCCAAAGATCCCCGCGACCATCGGAAGGATGGACGCCATTCAGAATACCAGAGCCATGGCAGGATCGCCGGACGCTGATTTCGCGACATCGCGAACAGCTTCTTGCCGTCTTGCGCATGGCTTTTGTGTTTTGGACTTCAGTGTTTTTGGCCGTCACGTCCTCCGTGAACCCATGAAAGAAACCTAAGATGTTTAATGTTCACTCCGTCGAGATCGATTGGGGCGGTCGTCCGCTCAAGCTGGAAACCGGCAAGGTTGCCCGTCAGGCTGACGGCGCCGTCATCGCCACCTATGGCGAGACCGTCGTTATCGCCACCGTCGTCGCCGCGAAGACTGCCAAGGATGGCATCGACTTCCTGCCGCTGACCGTCGACTACATCGAGAAGACCTATGCAGCCGGCCGCATTCCCGGTGGCTACTTCAAGCGCGAAGGTCGTCCGACCGAGAAGGAGACGCTGGTCTCCCGCCTGATCGATCGCCCGATCCGCCCGCTGTTCGTCGATGGCTGGCGCAATGAAACCCAGATCGTCGTCACCGTGCTGTCGCACGACATGGAGAACGATCCGGACATTCTCGCGCTGGTCGCCACCTCGGCTGCGCTGACGATTTCCGGCGCCCCGTTCCAGGGCCCGATCGGTGCAGCCCGCGTCGGCTTCATCAATGATGAATACGTGCTCAACCCGACCCTCGACGAAATGGCCGACACCAATCTCGACCTCGTCGTCGCTGGCACCGGCGATGCCGTGCTGATGGTGGAATCGGAAGCCAAGGAGCTCAACGAAGACGTGATGCTCGGCGCCGTGATGTTCGGTCACCGCCACTTCCAGCCGGTCATCAAGGCGATCATCGAGCTCGCCGAGAAGGCCGCAAAGGAGCCGCGCGAGGTCAAAACCATCGATGACAGCGAAATCGAGAAGGAAATGCTCGGTCTCGTCGAAACCGAGCTGCGCGCCGCTTACGCGATCCCTGTGAAGCAGGACCGCTACGCCGCCGTCGGCGCCGTCAAGGCGAAGGCGATGGCGCACTACTTCCCGGAAGGTCAGGAGCCGAAATACGACAAGCTCCGCATCGCCGGCGTGTTCAAGGAACTGGAATCGAAGATCGTTCGCTGGAACATCCTCGACACCAAGAAGCGCATCGACGGCCGCGACCTGACCACGGTTCGTCCGATCGTCGCCGAAGTTGGCGTGCTGCCGCGCGCCCACGGTTCGGCGCTGTTCACCCGCGGTGAAACCCAGGCGCTGGTCGTGACCACGCTCGGCACCGGTGAAGACGAGCAGTACATCGACTCGCTGTCGGGAACGTACAAAGAGACGTTCCTGCTGCACTACAACTTCCCTCCCTACTCGGTCGGCGAGACCGGTCGTATGGGCGGCACCAAGCGTCGCGAAATCGGCCACGGCAAGCTCGCCTGGCGCGCAATCCATCCGGTTCTGCCGGGTCACCACGAATTCCCGTACACCGTGCGCGTGGTGTCGGAGATCACCGAGTCCAACGGTTCGTCGTCGATGGCATCGGTTTGCGGTGCTTCGCTGGCGCTGATGGATGCGGGCGTTCCGATGAAGCGTCCGACGGCGGGTATCGCCATGGGCCTGATCCTCGAAGGCGCACGCTACGCGGTTCTGTCGGATATCCTGGGTGATGAAGATCACCTCGGCGACATGGACTTCAAGGTGGCTGGTACCGATACCGGCATCACCTCGCTGCAGATGGACATCAAGATCGCCGGTATCACCGAAGAGATCATGAAGGTCGCTCTGGGTCAGGCCAAGGAAGGCCGCATTCACATTCTCGGTGAGATGTCGAAGGCGCTCAACAACGCCCGTGCCGAGCTCGGCGAATACGCGCCGCGCATCGAGACCTTCAAGATCGCCACCGACAAGATCCGTGAAGTGATCGGCACCGGCGGCAAGGTGATCCGCGAGATCGTCGAAAAGACCGGCGCCAAGGTCAACATCGAAGACGACGGCACCGTGAAGGTGGCCTCATCCGATGGTGAGTCGATCAAGGCTGCGATCAAGTGGATCAAGTCGATCGCTTCGGATCCGGAGCTCAACGCGATCTATGAAGGCACCGTGGTCAAGGTCATGGAGTTCGGTGCATTCGTGAACTTCTTCGGCGCCAAGGACGGCCTGGTTCACATCAGCCAGCTCGCCGGCGGCCGCGTCCAGAAGACCTCCGACGTCGTCAAGGAAGGCGACAAGGTCAAGGTCAAGCTGCTCGGCTTCGACGATCGCGGCAAGACGCGTTTGTCGATGAAGGCGGTCGATCAGGAGACCGGCGAAGACCTCGAAGCCAAGCAGAAGGCTGCCGAAGGCGCGACTGCAGCGGAGTAATTTTCGCGATATCGTGAATGCGAAAGGGCGGCCGAGAGGCCGCCCTTTTTGTTTAGCGGCAAGACACCTGCCCCCATCACTGCGAGGTTTGAAACGACACGGCGATGTGATCGACAGATATGAAGCTTTCCTTTGTAGTTTTCCTTCGTATCCTGTAGCCCGAGGTCATGACGGACCATCATGACAACCCCGAAGATGCCCAGGCGCTGGCATTGGCGACCGAGATTCGCGACCTGATCGGTCAGGTGAAGCGCAGATTGCGTGAAAAGGCCGGCATCGGCGACCTGACGATGTCCCAGGTGTCGGTGCTGAGCCGGCTGGATCGCGACGGCCCGGCGACGGTGACCCATCTCGCTCGCGCCGAGGGCGTGCGGCCGCAATCCATGGGCGCCACGGTGGCAGCGCTGGAGACCACCGGGCTGGTCAGCGGCACCCCCGATCCGAATGACGGTCGCCAGACCATTTGGGCGCTCACCCCCGCCTGTAAGGAATGGATCCGTGTCGGTCGCGCCGCCCGTGAGGACTGGCTGTTCCACGCCATCCAGAAAACCCTGACCGCCGTGGAGCAGGATCAGCTCGCCGGCAGCATCGGGTTGCTCAAGCGCATCGTCGACGCCTGATCGCGCCACCGCATTCAAAGGACAGCCCCATGCCCCTCACGACGCTCGATCTGAACACGGCACTTGTTGTCGTCGATCTGCAGCAAGGCATCGTCGCGCTGCCGACGGTGCATCCGATCGGGGACGTCGTGAAACAGACACGTTTGTTGCTCGACGCGTTTCGCGTCCGCGAATTGCCGGTCGTGCTCGTCAACGTGGCCGGCGGTGCGCCGGGCCGCACCGAACAGCTGCGCCGATCGGTGCCGCTTGCCGAGGACTGGACCGATCTCATCCCTGAACTAGATCAGCAACCCCGCGATATCACCGTGACCAAGCATAGCTGGGGCGCGTTCGCCACGACCGATCTCCAACAGCAACTGAAGTCGCGCGGTGTCACGCAAGTCGTCATCGCCGGTGTTGCGACGGGGACCGGTGTCGAAGCCACTGCGCGCCAAGCCTATGAAGCGGGCTTCAACGTCACGCTCGCCGTCGATGCGATGACGGATATGCGCGCCGAAGCGCATGATTGCAGTATCGCCAAAGTCTTCCCCCGTCTCGGTGAGACCGGCACCACGCAGGACGTCATCAACCTGCTCGACAAACGGAGTGCGTGAGATGCTTTGGCTTCATTATCTCGCCTGGTTCTTCGGTGGCGCTTTCCTCATCAATGTGATCCCGCACCTCGTGAGCGGCGTATCCGGCCGGCCGTTTCAAAGTCCCTTCGCCACCCCATCCGGCAAAGGCTTGTCCTCATCGACGGTCAATGTGATCTGGGGCTTCGTCAATCTGGTGATCGGCTATCTCCTCGTCGTCCGCGTCGGCGATTTCGATCTGCATTCCACGATCGATGTCACCGCTTTCGGTCTTGGCGCTCTGCTGATGGCGATCTTTACGGCGCGGCTGTTCGGGCGCCTTCACGGCGGCAACACACCGCTCGGTTCATGAGTATATCGGCCACCGGTACGTTCCGCTCGCTGCGCGGTTTCAACTATCGCGTCTGGGCAGGTGGTGCGCTGGTGTCGAATATCGGCTCGTGGATGCAGCGTACCACGCAGGACTGGGTGGTGCTCACGCAACTCACCGACAACAACGCCACCGCGGTCGGCATCGTGATGGCGCTGCAGTTCGGGCCGATGCTTCTGCTGTTGCCATTCACGGGCTATGCCGCCGATCATCTGGATCGCTGCAAGCTGCTGATCGCGACGCAGGTGGCGATGGGGCTGCTGGCGCTTGGGCTGGAACTCCTTCTCCTCAGCGGTCACGTGCAGCTCTGGCATGTCTATGTGTTCGCGTTCCTGCTCGGCTGTGTTGCGGCCTTCGATTTTCCGGCACGGCAGACCTTCGTCTCCGAACTGGTCATCGAGGCCGATCTGTCGAATGCCGTCGCGCTCAACTCGACCTCGTTCAACGCGGCGCGGATGATCGGTCCGGCGGTTGCTGGCCTCTTGATTGCCCATGTCGGCTCCGGATGGGTGTTCATTCTCAATGCGGTCTCGTTCATGGCGGTGCTTGGCTCCCTCATGCTTCTGCGCGCCGATGAGATGTATCCGGCGCAGCGTTCTGCAGGTGGCCGCGGCAGTCTGGTCGAAGGCTTTCGCTATGTCTGGAAACGGCCGGACCTGAAAGCCATCTTGCTGATGCTGTTCCTGATCGGCACCTTCGGTTTGAACTTTCCGATTTTCATCTCGACCATGTCGGTCACGGCATTTCATGCCGGCGCCGGTCAATATGGCGTCCTGACATCGGTCATGGCGATCGGGTCGGTGATCGGTTCGCTGCTGGCAGCGCGGCGCGACAGGCCGCGCATCAGTCTTCTGATCGTCGGGGCCGCTGTGTTCAGCGCGGGCTTCGCCCTCGCCGCCGCCATGCCGAGTTACTGGTTGTTCGGCCTTACGCTGATCGTGATCGGTATCGCAGCTCAAACCGTGACCACCTCGACAAGCAGCCTGGTGCAGCTCTCGACCGAGCCGGCCATGCGCGGTCGCGTGATGGCGATCCTGCTAGCCATTGCACTTGGTGGTACGCCGATCGGTGCGCCGATTGTCGGCTGGGCCGCTGATCGATTCGGTCCGCGCTGGGCGCTAGCCATCGGCGCGATCTCGGGAATGGCTGCGGCCCTGGTCGGCCTGCATTATCTCCTGAAACACCGCGACGGCCAACGCAGTGTCCGGCCCGGTGGATCATGATTCGCCCCATGTGAGACGGTATCTCAGACCTGTGATGTGCTATGTCGCGCTGCGTCACAATGCCCGCACACGAAACTGCCAGAGATGCGGTGCGTATTTGCCAGACGTAGCAGTCCATATTCAAGGGAGAAGCCCCATGTCATCGATGTCCCGACGCCATCTCATGCTCGCTGCGACCGGCATCGCTGCCGCGGTCGTCGCGCCCCGTCTTGCTTTCGCCCAGGCGGCTGCGCCGGCCACCCCTACTGCCGGCAATGCGCCATTCATCCTGCCGCCGCTGACCTATCCGGTCACGGCGTTTGAACCGCATATCGATGCCAAGACGATGGAGATCCATCACGACAGGCATCACGCCGCCTACGTTGCCAACATGAACAATTTTGCCAAGGATACCCCGGTGATCGGCGAGAAGCCGCTGGTCGAGGTGCTCGGCAATCTCAACAGCGTGCCTGACGCGATCCGCACCGGCGTGCGCAACAATCTCGGCGGCCATGCCAACCACACCATGTTCTGGCAGATCATGGGCCCGAATGGCGGCAAGCCGGAAGGCGATGTGCTCGCGGCGATCGATCGCGACCTCGGCGGCCTCGAGAAATTCCAGACCGATTTCAACGCCGCCGGCGGCCGTCAGTTCGGTTCTGGCTGGGTGTTCGTGATCGTCGACAAGGACGGCAAGCTGTCGATCGAGACGCGTCCGAATCAGGACAATCCGATCATGGACGGCAAGCGCGCGCTGATGGGCAACGACGTCTGGGAGCACGCTTATTATCTGACCTACCAGAACCGTCGCGCTGATTATCTCAAGGCGTGGTGGAATACGGTCAACTGGACCAAGGTCGGCGACCGCTATGCGGCGGCAAAGGCCGGCACGCTGGCGGTGTGATGTTTTCCTTCTCCCCGCTTGCGGGGAGAGGGTGGCGCGGACGAAGTCCGCGACGGGTGAGGGGGAGCTAACGAGTGAAACACTGGCTCCCCCTCACCCGGATTACTCGCTGCGCTCGCAATCCGACCTCTCCCCGCAAGCGGGGCGAGGTTAAGTAAGAGCCGCTTCTACTTCCTCAGATCGCCTTCGTCCGCCGTGCTCTCCGCGAGCGTAGCCGGCTCGATGCCGTAGCGCTTGATCAGCGGCATCTGCGCCACCGCGAAGACCATGGTCAGCGGGATGACGCCGAACGCCTTGAAGGCTACCCAGAAATCCGTGCTCTGGGTGCGCCAGATCGCTTCGTTCAGAAGCGCCATGGCGAAGAAGAACAGCGCCCAGCGCTTCGTCAGCGCACGCCAGCCTTCGTGTGTGAGATTGAACATCTGGTCGAACATGATGGCGATGAAGGATCGGCCGAACAACAGGCCGCCGCCGAGGATCGCTGCGAACAGGCCATAGATGATGGTCGGCTTGACCTTGATGAAGGTCTCGTCATGCAGCACTAGCGTCAGCGTGCCGAACACCAGCACGATGACGGCGGTGACAAGCGCCATAATCGGCACATGCCTGACCACGACATAGGACGCGATCATCGCCGCGACGATCGCCACCATGAAAGCGCCTGTCGCGACGAACAGGTTGAACTTCGCATTGGCGACGAAAAACACGATCAGCGGGCCGAGCTCGGTGGCGAGCTTGAATAGCGGGTGCGGCTGCTTCTTGTCGATCACGTCAGTCATATCAGCTTTCAATTCCTGCAATCGCCTGCGCGAAATCCCTGGCGGTGAATGGCGCGAGATCGTCGATGCCTTCGCCGACGCCGATGAAATGCACCGGCAGTTTGTACTTTTCCGACAGTGCCACGAGGATGCCGCCGCGCGCGGTGCCGTCGAGCTTGGTCATCACAAGGCCGGTGACGCCAGCCGTACGATGAAACGCTTCGACTTGCGACAGCGCGTTTTGTCCCACTGTGGCATCGAGGACCAGCAGCACCGCATGGGGCGCCGAGGCATCGACCTTCTTGATGACGCGCACGACTTTCTCGAGCTCGACCATGAGTTCGGTCTTGTTCTGCAGGCGGCCGGCGGTGTCGATCAGCAGCACGTCGCGTTTGTCGTCGCGAGCCGCGGTGACGGCGGTGAAAGCGAGGCTCGCGGAATCCGAACCCTGCGCACCGGCGATGACCGGCACCTTGTTGCGCTCGCCCCAGACCTTGAGCTGCTCGATGGCTGCCGCGCGAAACGTATCGCCGGCGGCGAGCATGACCTTGCGGCCTTCGGCGGAGAAGGTGGACGCCAGTTTGCCGATGGTGGTGGTCTTGCCGGAACCGTTGACGCCGACCACGAGGATGACGAACGGCTTGTGGCTGGTATCGATCACCAGCGGCTTGGCCACCGCCGAGAGCACTTTCTCGACCTCGGTGGCCACGACGGTTTTGACCTCGTCGGCCGAGATCGCCTTGTCATAGCGGCCATGGCCGACGGCGGCGGAAATCCGCGCCGCCACTTCGGTACCCAGATCGGCGCGCAGCAGCACGTCCTCGATGTCCTCGAGCATGGCGCGGTCGAGCTTGCGCTTGGTCACGAGGTCGGCGACCGCGGTGCCGAGGGCGCTCGAGGTGCGCTTCAGCCCGCCGGAGAGCCGTCGCCACCAGCTCAGTTTTGGCGTTTCGGGAGTGTCGCTCATGTCGGGGGTGTGTTAGCCGTTTCGCGCCATGATTCAAAGTATGACCAGTGAAAGTGACGAAGACGTAAGCTTGGAGGCCGAGCCCCGGCTGGAACCCCGCACCGACGCGGTGGAGCTGACCGAGGCCGAGATTCTGGCGCGGGTGCTGCACCGTGACGGCTTGATGCTGGTAATCGACAAGCCCGCCGGCCTGCCGGTGCATCGTGGCCCCAAGGGCGGCGCCAATCTGGAAACTTCGTTCGAATTCCTGCGCTATGGCCTGCCGCGTGCGCCGGTTCTGGCGCATCGGCTGGACAGGGATACGTCGGGTTGCCTGGTGCTCGGCCGGCACCGCAAGGCGACAGCGTCGCTGGGCCTCCTGTTCAAGCACAGCCGTATCCGCAAAACCTATTGGGCGGTGGTCGAGGGCGGGCCTGCCGAAGATTCGGGCGTGATCGACATGCCGCTCGGGCGGCTCAATGCCGACCGGGGCTGGTGGATGAAGCCGGATCCCGAGGGGCTCAAGGCCGTCTCGAATTTCACCGTGCTCGGCCGCGGCGGCGGCATGAGCTGGCTGGCGCTCGAGCCGGTGACAGGTCGCACGCATCAGCTCCGCGTGCACTCTGCGTCATCCGGATTTCCGATTGTCGGCGACAATATCTACGGCAACGGGCCACGCTTCGGCGAGCCGACACTGCATCTACATGCCCGCGAGATCGTGATTCCGATTTCGCGCAACAAGGACCCGATTCGTGTCGTCGCACCGGCCCCGCCGCATCTGTATGAGCGGCTCAGGGCGTGTGGCTGGAACGGGGAGTAGGGCTTACGCGACCGAAGCGAACAGCTTCGGATCGAACGTGCCCTCATATTCAAACGCGGCCGGCCCTGTCATCAGCACGTGGTCGTCGCTCTCGCGCCATTCGATGGTGAGTTCTCCGCCGGGCAGCGTCATATGCACCGTTCGGTTGGTCCTGCGCAGGCGGGCGGCGGCCACGGCGGTTGCGCAGGCAGCCGATCCACAGGCCTTGGTGAGGCCGGCGCCGCGCTCCCAGGTCCGCATCACGACGTGATCGCGATCGACGATATGCGCCAGCGTGATATTGGCGCGGTCCGGGAAGATCGGGTGGTTTTCCAGCAGCGGCCCGAACTTTTCGAGATCATAGGCCTGGATGTCGTCCACCCAGAAGATCGCATGAGGGTTGCCCATCGAGACGACTGATGGGGTGTGCAGGATGGGCGCGTCGATCGGGCCGATCTGCAGCTCAATGCCGCGGGTGTCACGAAACTCCTCCGCCAGCGGAATGTCCTGCCAGCCGAACTTCGGCGTGCCCATGTCCACCGTGTAAAGGTCAGGCGCGGGGCCTTGCCAGCAATTGATCAGGCCGGCCTTGGTCTCGAATGTGAGTGCCGTCTTGTCGCCGCCGGCAAACGTCTGCCGCGCCACGCAGCGCATGCCGTTGCCGCAGGCGCCGGCCTCGGAGCCGTCATTGTTGTAGATCGAGACGAAGGCGTCGGTGCCGGCCAGCCGGGGCTTCTGCAGCACCATCAACTGGTCATAGGGCACGCCTTCGGGGGTGGCCACGGCCCGGGCGTCGGCAGGCGTGATACCGGATGCCGTATCGCGCAGGTCGATCACGACGATCTCGTTGCCGATGCCGTTCATCTTGGCGAAGGAATGGTTGGCCAGTGCGCTCATGTCGTGTCCCGTTATCCCTGCCTTATATGGCGAGGCTGGCCCGATTGACCAGTGCGGCTATTCTGTGTCGGTTGTTTTGAATGGCCCTGCGCAATTTGGGGAGGGGACGAAAGCTGCGGCTGCGTGTTACCATGATGCCGTATCGCGCATGTTGCCGGACGCTGCGCTGCAGGATGTCACTGGAGACCCTTCGAATGACCCGTTCTCGCCTGTCCCGCCTCGCCACTGCGGCGCTGATCCCGGCAGCCGCGCTGACGCTGAACGCCGCGGCCTGGGCACAATCTCCGCCTGCCACGCCGCCAGCGGCAAGCTCCCCGGCCACCCCGCCCGCGCCGGCGACACCAGCTCCGGCGGCAACGGCTCCAGCCACACCCGCTCCCGCCACACCGGAGACGCCGGCCCCCGCCGCGCCGGCAACGCCGCCCGCAGCGGCGCAGGCCCCTGCAACGCCACCCGCGCCTCAGGTCCAGGTTGCCGATCCGTTCGGCGAGGAAATCACGCTGTCGCCGAAGCAGATGGTGACGTTCGTCGGCAAGGCCAATTGGGATTCGGCCTTCGATACGCTGATGGATGCGTTCAAGCAGATCACCACCGTGCTCGACAAACAGGGTGTCAAATCATCCGGCAACCCAATGATCGTCTATACGACCACCGATGACACTGGCTTCACCTTCCTCGCGGAAATCCCGGTCGATCAGGAGGTGAAGAACCTGCCGAAAGCGATGAAGATGGGCCTGTCGCCGGATGGTAAGGCGCTGAAGTTCGTCCATCGCGGCTCCTACGACAATATGGACAACACCTATGAGGCGATCACCAATCACCTCGACGACAAGAAGTTAGAGGCGAAAGATACGTTCATCGAGGAATACATGACCGATCCCTTGAAGACGGCGGAAGACAAGCTGGTCATCAATGTCTATGTGCCGCTCAAGTAGTCGAGCCGTAGCTCGGTCATAGCCTCTGGTCATAAAGAAGCCTTGGACGGTCGCGAGAGAATGGGCATGACAAATCATTTCGCTCTCGCTTCGCTGGCCATTGCGCTCATCGCCACTCCTGCGCTCGCGCAGGTCAATCCACCGCCGGTGATTTCCGTCTCCGGCGAAGGCACCGTCTCGGTGCCGCCGGATCTTGCTGTCGTCGATGGCGGTGTCACGACTGATGCCAAGACGGCACGCGAGGCCGCCGAGGCCAACAATGCCGCGATGGCCAAGGTGCTGGCGGCCCTGAAGAGTGCCGGCATTGCCGAGAAGGACATGCAGACGTCGCGGCTGTCGCTATTTCCGCAATATGCGCAGCAGACCCGTCCCAATCCCAATCCTGGCCCCAACGTCATCTCGGGCTATCGCGCCAGCAACCGCGTCACCATCCGCGTACGCGACGTGACCAAGGTGGCCGGCACGATCGACGCGCTGGTGTCGTCGGGTGCCAATGAGGTTGGCGGCATCAATTTCATGGTGACCAAGGCGTCGCAACTTCTCGACGATGCGCGCAGCGACGCGATCGCGGATGCGCGGCGCAAGGCGGAGATTTACGCCAAGGCTGCCGGCGTCAAGCTCGGCGCGCCGATCAGCATTTCCGAGGACTCCGGCAGCGCGCCAGCGCCAATGATGTTGCGCAAGATGGGCGCCGATGTGGCATCGGCTCCGGTGGCGCAAGGCGAGGAAGTGCTGCGCGTGAATGTCAGCGTGAGCTGGGAAATCAAGCCGGCGCAGTGATGGTAGTGATGATCTAGCCATCACCGCTCCGTTGCCAATGTTTGTCATCCCCGGACTTGATCCGGGGATCCATCTTACGAAGGCGGCGGATGTGGAAGATGGATGGCCGGGTCATCTAGCGAAGCCGCGCTTCGCGCTTTGCCCGGCCATGACGTGGGGAGAGAGCGGTGATACTCGCTTCCACGTCCCGTTAAAAAATCTCCACCACCTGCCCCGGCTTCAGAGCCATAAACTTCTCGCTCGGCAATTCCGCCGCGCTGCATGCGGCAGCCAATCCTTTCACCGGTCCGTCAATCGCCTCATCGGTGAGCTGGAATGTGCTGTGATGGCTGGCCAGCGCCTGCTGCGCTCCGCAATCGCTAAGGGCCTTCACGGCGTCTTCCGGATTCATGTGCTGGTCCTTCATGAACCAGCGTGGCTCATAGGCGCCGATCGGCAGGATCGCGAGCCTGATAGCACCATGGGCTTCGCGCACGCGGCGGAAGTGCAGGCCGTCGCCATAGCCGCTATCGCCGACGATGTAGATCTTGCCCGCCGGCGTCTCCAGCACGAAGCTCGCCCAGAGCGACTTGTTGCGATCGAACAGCCCGCGCGCGGTCCAGTGTCGCGTCGGCACCAGCGTGACGGCAAGGCCGTTGCCGAGCTCGACGCGATCTGTCCAGTCATAGGCCTCGGCTTTGATCGCGCTGTCGGCGCTCTTCATGGTGATGTCATTGCCAAGCGGCGTGATCACGCGCGGCGCAAATTTTGCGGCGAGCTTTGAGAGCGTCGGAAGATCGAGATGGTCGTAATGACCGTGCGACACCAGCACGATGTCTATTTTCGGCAGCTTGTCGAACGCGATGCCCGGTGCGGAGTGGCGCTTCGGCCCGGCAAACGAGAACGGCGAGACGCGGTCAGACCACACCGGATCGAACAGGATGTTGATTCCCGCGGTCTGGATCAGCCAGCTCGCGTGACCCACGTAACTAAAACGAACGCCCGTGCCCTCGATCTTGGCCGGCGGAGTATCGGCAAATTCGTTCTCGACCCAGTCGGGCCAGACCTCGCGCGTACGGCCGCCGCCGAATTGCCACCGCAGCACTTCGCCGAGCGACTTGGGCGGCACGCCGTCGGGATCGAAGAAGATCTTGCCGTCGAAGTGATCGGAGACGGGGCCGTCATAATTGGTCATGCGGGAAGCCCAGAAGGCCGACAGCCCAGCGGCTGCGGCGAGACCGCCCAGCGACGTCAGAAGGCGGCGGCGGGTGAGAATCATGGAGCTGGATCAAATCCGGTGGGACGACGGGCTGCGCCCAACGAGGCGCAGCCCGCATCAGATGGAATTTGTCAGTGGATTCCGCAACCCGCGCCGATCCTCTGTTCGCTCAGTAGCCGACGGTGAACCGCTTGCGCGTATGCGCAGGCGTCTCGATCTCGTCGGCCATGGCGATGGCATAATCCTCAAAGGAAATGCTGCTGCCCTTGTCGTTGGCGAGCAGTTGATCGCCGCCAAGCCGGAATGTCCCGGTGCGCTCGCCCGGGATGAACAGGGCCGAGGGCGACAGGAAGGTCCAGTTGAGCTCCTTGTCGTGGCGCAGGATGTCGAGGAACAGGCCGCCCACCGCGGCCTCGGCCCGGTATTCCGCCGGAAATCCCGGGGTCTCGATCAGCTTCAGGCCGGGAGCGACTTCGAGGCTGCCGGCGCCGCCGACCACCAAATAGCGCGGAACGCCCGCCGCCTTCACGGCCGCGATCAGCTTGTGCGGGTCGCTGACGAGGAAATGGATCGCGCTGACGGCGACGTCGTGGCCCTTCAGGGCGGCAGTGAGACCGGCAACATCGTTGGCGTCGGCCTTCAGTGGCGTCACCCCGGCCAGAACAGGGGCTTTCTCCGGGTTGCGGGCGATGGCGGTGACGGTATGACCGCGGCGGGACAGTTCAGCGACAATTTGCGAGCCGGCGCGGCCGGTGGCGCCGATCAGGGCGATTTTCATTTGATATCTCCATGTGGTAACCAATAGAAACTTGCTATTCATTTCGGCAGTAGCTGTGAAGAAGGCACTTTTGCGTTAGCTGGTTACCCCGAGGAGACCGCCGCCATGCAGACCGATATCGAAAGCGCCGACCAGCGCTGGAAAGCCGGCAACGTCTATGCGAGCAGCTGCCCAACTCGGCTGGTTCTGGACCGGATCGCCGATAAATGGGCGGTTCTGGTGCTGGGCCTGCTCACGGACGGCCCCGTTCGCTTCAACCAGCTGCGGCGGCAGATCGAGGGAATCTCGCAGAAAATGCTGTCGCAGACCCTCAAAAGCCTGGAGCGCGATGGCCTGGTGAGCCGCAAGGCGATCCCCACCGTGCCGGTCACGGTCGAATATGCGATCACTCCGCTCGGACGAACCCTGTCGGATACCGTTGATGCGCTGCGGGTCTGGGCTGAAAACCATATGGGCCAGGTGCTTGAGGCACAGCAGCACTATGATGCCGGCGGAACCCGGAGCGCGGCCGCCTGACCAGGCGATCGCCCTGCAAACCTTGACTTATCGGGCTCCAGCACTGTAAATCCCGCCACTTCTCGAAAAGTTCTCTTTTCGATCCGCCGACCGGTCCTGGAGACCGGAGGTCAACGCCCGACAGCGCGATGCGCCCTCGGGCGCAAAAGTGTTTGGTTATTTGCCATCATGGGGATGGCACGAGCGGAAGCGACAATCGATGTTCGACAGTCTGTCGGAACGGCTTGGCGGAATTCTCGATCGGCTCACCGGGCGCGGTGCGCTGTCGGAGGCTGATGTCGATGCCGCCATGCGCGAAGTCCGCCGGGCGCTGCTCGAGGCCGACGTCTCGCTCGACGTGGTCCGCAGCTTCATCGATCGTGTCCGTGAACAGGCCATCGGCGCCACCGTCGTCAAGTCGGTCACCCCCGGCCAGATGGTCGTCAAGATCGTCCATGACGAGCTGGTCGCCACGCTCGGCGCCGACGGTGAAGGCGGCATCGATCTGCAAGCCGTGCCACCCGTCGCCATCATGATGGTCGGTCTGCAGGGTTCCGGTAAAACCACCACCACTGCAAAGCTCGCCCGCCGTCTCACCCAGCGCGACAAGCGCAAGGTGCTGATGGCCTCGCTCGACGTCTATCGTCCGGCCGCCATGGAACAGCTCGCGGTGCTCGGCCGCGATCTCGACATCCAGACGCTGCCAATCGTCGAAGGGCAAAAGCCTGCTGACATAGCCAAGCGTGCGCTTTCGGCCGCCAAGCTTGGTGGTTATGACGTGGTGCTGCTCGACACTGCCGGCCGCACCACGCTCGACGAAGAAATGATGTCGGAAGCCACCGAGATCAAAGCCATCGCGCAGCCGCATGAAGTACTGCTGGTGGCGGATTCGCTGACCGGTCAGGACGCCGTCAATCTCGCGCGCGCCTTCGACACCCGCGTCGGCCTTACCGGCATCGTGCTGACGCGTGTTGACGGCGATGGCCGCGGTGGTGCTGCACTCTCGATGCGTGCGGTCACCGGCAAGCCGATCAAACTGATCGGCACCGGTGAAAAGACCGATGCACTGGAAGACTTCCATCCGAGCCGCATCGCCGGCCGTATTCTCGGCATGGGCGACGTGGTGTCGCTGGTTGAGCGCGCTGCTGCGAATATCGATGCGGAAAAAGCTGCGCGCACTGCCGAGCGCATGCGCAAGGGTCAGTTTGATCTCACAGACATGCGTGAGCAACTGATCCAGATGACCAATATGGGCGGTCTCTCCGGCCTGATGGGCATGATGCCAGGCATCGCCAAGATGAAGAACCAGATCGCCTCCGCCGGTCTCGATGACCGCGTAGTGAAGCGCCAGATCGCCGTCATCGATTCGATGACGCGTCAGGAGCGCAAGAATCCTGACATCCTCAAGGCCAGCCGTAAGAAGCGTATCGCTGCCGGCGCCGGGCTCAAGGTCGAGGAAGTCAACAAGGTGCTGAAGATGCACCGGAACATGGCCGACATGATGAAGGCCATGGGCTCCGGCAAGCGCGGCCCGATGGCCGGCATCGCGCAGGCGATGGGCTTCGGTGGCGGCGGCATGCCGTCACCCGAACAGATGAAGGCGATGGCCGAGAAGATGCCGGGCGGGATGCCGCAGGGCATGCCGTCATTGCCGAAAGATTTCCCGGGCCTGTCGGGCCTGGGTAAACCGACGCTGCCGGGACTCGGCGGCTTTCCCGGTCTCGGGAAAAAGAAATAACGCGACCCATTCAATTCACATTCAAATCGAACACACTTAGGAGAATCCCATGTCCGTCGTTATCCGCCTCGCTCGTGCAGGCACCAAGAAGCGCCCCGTCTATCACGTCGTCGTCGCCGACTCGCGTTTTCCCCGCGATGGCCGCTTCATCGAGCGTCTCGGTTACTTCAATCCGCTGCTCGCCAAGGACAACGAGCTGCGCCTGAAGCTCGACCTCGACAAGACCAAGGCCTGGATCGCCAAGGGCGCACAGCCGTCGGATCGCGTTGCTCGTTTCCTCGATGCCGCTGGCGTTCAGAAGCGCGAAGCCCGCAACAATCCTGAGAAGGCCGTGCCGCGCAAGGAGCGCAAGGCCAACGCTGAAGCCGCCGCCAAGAAGTAAGGCGGAATGACCTCCGCGCAAATCTGCGTCGCGCGCATCGGCGCGCCGCATGGTGTGCGCGGTCAGGTCCGGCTGTGGACCTTCACCGAAGATCCATTCGCCGTGCTCGACTACGGTCCGCTTGCCACCAAGGACGGCAAGCGGAGTTTCGAGGTCGATGATGTGCGCGAGGCCAAGGGTCATCTGGTCGCGACGCTGAAAGGCGTCGCTTCCCGCGAAGACGCCGAGCGCCTCAATGGCGTCGAGCTCTTTGTGGCGCGCGATGCGCTGCCCGACACCGAAGACGATGAATATTACCACGCCGACCTGATCGGCCTCGCTGCGGTCAATGCCGCGGGCGATGCGATCGGCCGTGTCGTCGGTATCCATAATTTCGGCGCCGGCGATATCATCGAGATCGCGCCGCTAGAGGGCGCGACCCTGCTGTTGCCGTTCACCAATGCGGTGGTGCCAACCGTTGACCTCGCGGCGGGCCATGTCGTGATCGAATTGCCGGGTGAGATTATCGGCGACGACCCCACCGCGGCGTAAGGCTTACGCTTTCAACGCTTCTGCAATCGTTGTTGCAAACGGCGTGGTCGGCCGGCCAATCAGCTTGCCGAGTGTGCGGCTGTCGTCGAACAGCGCGCCATCTGCTGCGGCCGTATCCGACGTCGCGATCAGATCCGCGAGTTCTTCCGGAAGGCCCGCATTGAGCATGATGGCCTTGAATTCGGCTTCCGGCAGACGAACGTATGGGACTGTTTTGTCGCTCTGCTTTCGGTCGAATATCGGCTGTCGCCGCTGGGACAATCGGCCCTCGGGCCGCTGGCCGGCCTGATCGACTGGGCTGAGCGCAGCTTCGCGGAGATCAAGGCCGCTCGCGCCGCCTTCGATGCCGGTGACACCAGCGAGCAGATGTCGGCGGCCTGACGCGGCGATCGCCGGGGTTTGACGCCTCGCGCCGGACGCGCGATGGAAGGCCATGACTTCCGATCCTTCATCCGCGCCATGGCGCGCGACGGTGCTGACGCTGTTTCCCGAGATGTTTCCGGGCCCGCTCGGCATCAGCCTTGCCGGCAAAGCGCTGGCTTCCGGCCTGTGGGCGCTGGAGGCACGGGATATCCGCGCCTCGGCCACAGACAAGCATCGCAGTGTCGATGATACGCCTGCCGGCGGCGGACCGGGCATGGTGCTGCGGGCTGACGTGCTGGCGGCGGCGATCGATGCGGCGGATGCGCAAGATCGCCCCAGGCTCGTCATGAGCCCGCGCGGTCGGCCATTGACCCAGGCGCGGGTGGCGGAGCTGGCGGCCGGGCCGGGGCCGCTGATCGTCTGTGGCCGCTTTGAAGGCATCGATCAGCGCGTCATCGACGCCCGAGGGCTCGAGGAAGTCTCTATCGGCGACTACGTGCTGTCCGGCGGCGAAATCGCCGCCATGACGCTGATTGACGCCTGCGTCCGGCTTCTGCCGGGGGTCATGGGTAAGTTAGCGTCTGGAACCGACGAGAGTTTCTCCGACGGGCTACTGGAATACCCGCAATATACCCGCCCGCAGAGCTTCGAGGGCCGCCAGATCCCGGATGTCCTGATTTCCGGCGACCATGCGAAGGTTGCCAAATGGCGGCTGGCCGAGGCGGAGGCGCTTACCGCGGCGCGCCGGCCCGATTTATGGGCGGCTCGCCCGAAAGCCCTGGAATCGGGCAGAAAGCGAAAACCGCCAAAAATCACGACGGGCGAGTGACAGAGACGGGTGACAACGGCTTCGCTTTCCCGTATAGCAGCGCCAAATCCGTGCACTGGCAGGGTAAGAGTTTCGTGCGCAGCCCGCGCAACGTCTGGGCGCGCCGCCGATGGAGATTTTCGATGAACCTGATTCAGACGCTTGAAAAAGAGCAGTTCGACCGCCTTTCCGCCACCAAGTCGATCCCGGAATTCGGTCCCGGCGACACCCTCATCGTCAACGTGAAAGTTGTCGAAGGCGAGCGCTCCCGCGTGCAGGCCTATGAAGGCGTCTGCATCGGCCGTAACGGCGGTGGCATCAACGAGAGCTTCACCGTTCGCAAGATTTCCTACGGCGAGGGTGTCGAGCGCGTGTTCCCGCTGCTCTCCCCGATGATCGACTCGATCAAGGTTGTGCGTCGCGGCAAGGTGCGTCGCGCCAAGCTGTATTACCTGCGCGATCTGCGCGGCAAGTCGGCCCGCATCGTCGAGAAGAAGACCGAGCGTCCGGCCAAGGTCGCGGCTGTGGCTGCTGCCAAGTAATTTTCCGCACCATCGAATGTGCGAGACGAAAAGCGCGGCGCAAGCCGCGCTTTTTTGTTACGTGAAGACTGCATACCTCCGTCGCATTGGCGTCGTGATCGCTGAGTGCTATATGACTGGAATGTTTCTAGACCTGCACCAGCACGCTTTGCGCATCGTCATCGACGATCATAGTCGGCTGCCCGGTCGCTTCTTCGGTCGCTTCACCACGTCGATCGTGGGCGCGCTTGGAAGCGCGTGAGCAATCTCACGCGTTTCTTTTCCCGTTTCTCAGTTGCTCGCTTTGCGCCGTCGATGCGGCGAATCATTTAGCAGCACGCAACTGGCCCACGTTTTCTTTTGAGGCCTGATCTCATGACTGACTCTGCAAAGCCGACCACCCTGTACGACAAGATCTGGAACGACCATCTGGTCGAGGAAGCCGCCGACGGCACCTGCCTGCTCTATATCGATCGCCATCTGGTGCACGAAGTGACGAGCCCGCAGGCCTTCGAAGGTCTGCGTGCTGCCGGCCGCCGTGTGCATGCGCCGGAGAAGACGCTTGCGGTCGTCGATCACAACGTGCCGACCACCGATCGCACCAAGCCCAATCCCGATCCGGAAAGCACCGAGCAGATCGCGACGCTGGCCGAAAACGTGCGCGAATTCGGCATCGAATATTACAACGAGTTCGACAAGCGCCAGGGCATCGTCCACGTCATCGGTCCCGAGCAGGGTTTTACGCTGCCGGGCACGACGATCGTTTGCGGTGACAGCCACACCTCGACGCATGGCGCGTTCGGCGCGCTGGCGCACGGCATCGGTACGTCGGAAGTCGAGCACGTGCTGGCGACGCAGACGCTGATCCAGAAGAAGGCGAAGAACATGCGCGCTACCGTCGACGGCAAATTGCCCGACGGTGTCACCGGCAAGGACATCATCCTGGCCATCATCGGCGAAATCGGTACCGCCGGCGGCACCGGCTATGTGCTGGAATATGCCGGCGAGGCGATCCGCGCTCTGTCGATGGAAGGCCGCATGACGGTCTGCAACATGTCGATCGAAGGCGGCGCCCGTGCCGGCCTGATCGCGCCCGACGAGAAGGCCTATGAATTCCTGAAAGGTCGTCCAATGTCGCCGAAAGGCGAGATGTGGGAGCAGGCCGTGCGCTATTGGGAAACACTGCGCTCCGACGAGGGCGCGCATTTCGATCACGAGATTCGTCTCGACGCGGCGAAGCTGCCGCCGATCGTCACCTGGGGTACCTCGCCCGAGGACGTCATCTCGATCTCCGGCAAGGTGCCGAACCCCGCCGACATCGCGGATGAAGCAAAGCGTCTCTCCAAGGAGCGTGCGCTGGCCTATATGGGTCTGACCGCAGGTACGAAAATCACCGACATCAAGCTGGATCGTGTGTTCATCGGCTCCTGCACCAATGGCCGCATCGAGGACTTGCGCGCCGCGGCCAAGGTCGTCGACGGCAAGACCGTCAATGGTAACGTCTCTGCGATGATCGTGCCGGGCTCGGGTCTGGTGAAGGAACAGGCGGAAGCTGAAGGCCTCGACAAGATCTTCCTGAAGGCCGGTTTCGAATGGCGTGAGCCGGGTTGCTCCATGTGCCTGGCGATGAATCCCGACAAGCTGGCGCCGGAAGAACGCTGCGCTGCCACCTCGAACCGCAACTTCGAGGGCCGTCAGGGCCACAAGGGCCGCACCCATCTGGTGTCGCCGGCGATGGCGGCCGCAGCGGCGATCGCGGGACACTTCGTTGATATCAGAGAGTGGCATTAATTTAGCTGCACGGGGCGACACATCCTCGGTAAGATCGACGGCCTGCTGATGCAGGCCGTCTTTTTATGAGCCATGTTGAACGCTGTCGATGCCCCGCACACCTGCCAAACCCATCGCACTCACCAACACCGCCGCCCGCCGCATCTGGCTGCGCGCGCAACGGCTCGATGCGCGTGCGCCATTCGGCGATGGCGCGGAGGCGGTGAAGGCCGCGGTTCAGCATCTCGGCTATGTGCAGATCGACACCATTAATGTGATCGAGCGCAGCCATCATCACATCCTGTTCTCGCGGATTCCGAACTACAAACGCGCGGATCTCAGGCAGGCGCAGACCCATGACAAGAGCGTGTTCGAATACTGGACCCACGCGCTTGCTTATGTGCCGACCGATGACATCGGCTTCTTCGTGCCGGACATGAAATATTATCGCCGTGAGGGCCATGGCTGGTTCGCGGCCGTGACTCCCGCCGACAAGCGCAAGGTGATGCGGCTGGCCAAGGCCGGTCCGCTGTCGATCCGCGATATCGATGACGATGTGCTACGAGAGAAGGATCATGAATGGGCCAGCCGCAAGCCGTCAAAGCGGGCGCTGCAGCTGGCATTTTATGAGGGGCATCTCACGATCTCCGAGCGGCAGGGCATGCTGAAGACCTATGATCTTCTGCTGCGGCATTTCGGTTGGGAGACGCTGCCGAAAGCGGCGAGCGCTATGGAGAAATTCGCCTATCTGCTGGATCGCGCGCTGCGGTCGCAGGGCATCGTCAGTCTCGATTCGATCTGCCATCTCGATGCACCGAGCAAGGCCGGCATACGCAAGCTGATTGAAGCGCGGGTACGCAAGGGTGCGTTGGTGGCCGTCGCGCTCGATGGCGCCGGCAAGCAAGAGCACTGGACGACGCCCGCGGCGATCGAGGACACCAGCTCGGGCGAGGCGGGGCTCGTGCATGTGCTGTCGCCATTCGATCCCCTGGTGATCCAACGCAAGCGGACCAATTTGTTCTTCGGGCATGACCATCGCTTCGAGGCCTATGTGCCGAAGGAAAAACGCCAGCTCGGCTATTTCGCGCTGCCGGTGCTGGTGGACGACCAGATCGTCGCGGCCGTCGATCTCAAGACCGACCGGCAGAAGCGCAAATTGCTGATGCAGCAATGGAGCTGGGTCGGCGAGGGCGCCAAGCCGAAAACATCGCGCAAGGAATGGAAGCGCCGCATCGAGGAAGAGCTCGGGCGGTTCGAGGCGTTTCAGCTCGGGGAGTGAGCTCCGGCGCGTGCACTACACTCCGTCGTCATCCGCGGGCTTGACCCGCGGATCCACGTCTTGGCAACAAGCAAAGACGTGGATGGCCGGGACATCCAGCGAAGCCGCGCTTCGCGCTATGCCCGGCCATGATGGAGTGTGTGGAGAGTCGCTTCAGTCAACCCGACCCATCTCACCAATAAATATTGAAGCGATGGTAATGCCGCCGGTGGTACCAGTGGCGGTGATGCCAGGGGCGATAGCGGCAGATCTTGCGTGGGCCGTAATAGGTCCAGACGATCCGGCAGAAACGGCGCGGTTGGTAGTAGCGCGGGCCGTAATAATAGCTCGGCGCATAGGCGTAATAGCGCGGGCGGAAATGGCGGCGATAGCCGTAATGGCGCGCGCCGTAGTAGCGTGTCGGCGCATAATAAGGGCGCCGGGCGATCAATGGCGCCGCGTATCGATAGCCGCCGCCGTGGAACGCGGGGCCACGCCGGAAACCGCCGCCGACAAAGGCCGGGCCCGGACGGAAACCGCCTCCGCCACGGAATGCCGGCGCTGCGGCTCGGAAGCCTCCGCCGCCACCTCCACCCCGAAACGCGGGCATGCCGCCGCCACGAAATCCGCCGCCGCCTCCGCCATGAAAGGCGTGACCGCCGCCGCCGCCGCGGAAACCTCCTCCGCCACCGCCGCCGCGTCCACCGCGATGCTGGACCTGGAGCAGCGCGTCGCTCGCCTGCTTGGCTGCGGGTGCCGCGCCGGGATTGATCAGCGAGACCGCCCGTGCCGATGGCGTCAGCGATATCATCATCGCTGCGGCGGCAGCCACGCCGAGCGAGCGCGTCATGAATTGTCTGATCGCAAAACCTCGATCGGCATTCAGGACAGGTTGTCGATTCTGAACATCTCTCATCGGAAACATCCTCCCTCGATCGGCGCATGGGACATCGATCGCGCAAACCTGACAGTGCAGGTCCTCGTTTGCGCGAACGGTGCATTTGCGCATGGTCGTGTCATGTGAATTGTCGCGCCTTGACCGAAAATTAAGGATGTCGATCTGAACGCGTCATGAATGACGCATGCGGAAGCCGCGCGGCGCGCACAAAAAAACAGGCGCCGCAAAGGGCGCCTGTCAATGTCGTCTAGAGATCCTGGAATTTACCAGCGGCCGAAGCTGAAGCCGACGCTGAGCGGGCCGCCGCCGAAACCGACGCCCGGGCCATAACCATAGGCGCCATAGGGACGATAGCCGCCATAATAGCCGTAGGGCCGGTAGCCGTATCCGCCGTAGTAAGCAGGGCGATAGGCATAGGGACGTCCGTAATAGGCGGGGCCGTAATATGAGCGGTACGGGCGATAGCCGTATCCGTAGCCATAACGCGGGCCGTAATAGCTGCGATACCCGTAGTGTCGGTGGTCGAAGTGATGATGGCGGTGGTGAAAGTGACGATGGCGCCGCTGCGCGCTGAAGTCCGTGGCCTTTGCCTTGTTGTCTGCCGCAGCCTTTTGAGGCGTCTGTGCGTCAGCCATTGCGGGGGCGCTGGTCAATGCGCCACCAAGTGAAAGTGTTGCAGCCAGCATGGCTGCGCCTACCCAGTTCTTCATGATTTTTCCTTGCCTCGATCGCTTTCCATCGATCGTCTTTCGTCGCCTTCACCCCATAACGCATATAGCTGCAATGATTTCCCGCGACAGACCGACGCGGTCAACATCTCGTCAAAGAAAACAGGCGCGCTTGCGCACGCCTGTTTGGACTTTAGAGGGAGTCTCAGTAGCGCCAGCCGTGACGACGCACATGGTGCGGCCGGTGCCAGCCATGATGGCGGCGGATGTGATGCGGACGATGCCAGCCGTGGTGACGCCGCATGCCGTGATGCCCGCGATAGCCGCGATTGTGGTGATGACGATACTGCACCTCAGTCGTCAGCTTCTCACCGCCCTGTACGGACGATGCGATGCCCGGGCTGTTCAGCGAGACTGCATTTGCCTGCTGCGTCGGCGCTGTGACGAACAGCAAGCTTGCGATGGCGGCGAGGCCGAAAAATTTCTTCACGTTCACGTGTTCTCTCCTGAGTCTGCTGCGTTCATGTCGAGATGCAGCTTCACGAATGGATCATCGCCCATGTGCATGACGCTAGGGCGCAGGAGGTGAACGCGATGTGAATATGCTCGGTGCGATATGTCGCAGGGTTTTGTGACGCATCGCTGGAACGAAAGCTCAGCGCATGCGAACGCCATCTCCGCAGTTGCAAAGTCCGCCCTGACGTCATTCAAAATTAAAGTATGAAGTGTCGGCTCAGCCGCGGCGCCAGTAGCAGTTCATGCGCGGCACGATCACGGTGCCGCTCGGGCGATATTCCTGCACCAGATTGGCGGTGCAATCGCGGACGGCATTCGGGCCGGGATTGTAGCTGGGATAGACACCGCGTTCGTCCGGGGTGCGATAGATACGAACGCGCGGGCGCGCACGGCGGGGCTGAACGCTGTCGTCGGATTGGGCGACCTGTGTGGCCGTCTGCGCCTGTGCGGTGTTCGCCATCGGCAGGCCGCCGAGCGCAACCGCCAATCCCAGTGCCGCCATCATGATCCGCATTGTCACGCCCCAAACTGCCATAAGCATGATCCCGAAAAGTGGATGCCGGTTTTCACCGACAAACGGGTTCGTTTGTCGAGAGATCATGCTTCAAAAGAATGCCGCAAAGTCTCCGATTGACGCCCGCCCGTCAACCGCCGGGCCGGCCCTGTGCCGGCGCATTGCCATGTCATGGGAATTGGCTAGACAGGGAAACATGTGGCACCAGGCAAAAGCTCCCGATCTCGCGGAAATGGAAGACATGGCCCATGCCATGCTCGCCCTCCTGCCGGAGGATTTCCGGAAGCTCTGCGCGGGCGTGATCATCCGGGTCGATGATTTCCCCACCGACGAGGTGCTGGAGGAGATGCAGGCCGAGACCGAATTCGACCTGCTCGGCCTGTTCCAGGGTGTCGGCCTGCCGTTCCAGAGCCAGGACAATACCGGGCAGTTGCCCAACATGATCTGGCTGTATCGCCGGCCGATCCTGGATTACTGGGCCGAACACGACGAAACCCTCGGCCATATCGTCCGCCATGTGCTGATCCACGAGATCGGGCACCATTTCGGCCTCTCGGACGCCGATATGGAGGCCATCGAGGCTGGCGTCGCCGATTAGCCCTGCATAAATCACCCTTGGACGGGCCGCCCGATCGGGCTAAAACGCCCGCTCAATCCGAGGATATGTTCATGGACAAGTTCACCACGCTGGAAGGCGTCGCAGCACCGCTGAAGATCATCAATGTCGATACCGACATGATCATCCCGAAGCAGTATCTGAAGACCATCAAGCGTACCGGTCTCGGCAAGGGCTTGTTCTCGGAAGCGCGCTACCTCGATGACGGCAGCGAAAACCCGGATTTCGTGCTCAACAAGCCGGCCTATCGCAATGCCAAGATCATGGTGGCCGGCGATAATTTCGGCTGCGGCTCGTCGCGCGAACACGCGCCCTGGGCGCTGCTGGATTTCGGCATCCGCTGCGTGATCTCGACCTCGTTCGGCGACATCTTCTACAACAACTGCTTCAAGAACGGCGTGCTGCCAATCCGCGTCTCGCAGAAGGATCTCGACGCGTTGTTCGACGATGCCGAGCGCGGCGCCAATGCGACCATCACCATCGATCTGCCGAACCAGGAAATCCGCGGCCCTGATGGCGGCACGGTGAAATTCGAGATCGATCCGTTCCGCAAGCACTGCCTGCTCAACGGTCTCGACGATATCGGCCTGACGATGGAGAAGAAGGCCTCCATCGACAGCTACGAAGAGAAGCTCAAGACCGCGCGCGCCTGGGCCTGATCTCACTTCGGAAGGTGACGCGTGATTCCTGACGTCGTCACCTTTTGGGAGGGCCCGCTCGATGCGCTGCGCCGGCTGTGCCTGAGGTCGCAGGTCGAGGCCGGCCACCGCGTCACGCTCTACAGTTTTGCACCGATCACCGATCTGCCGGATGGCGTGAGCAATGCCGATGCGGAAGCCGTGTTGCCGCGGGCTTTCGCCGAGCGGCTGCGCCCATCAGCTCCCGATGGCGCGTGGGTTGGCTGGACCCCACTGCAGTTCAGCGATTTCTTTCGCATCCGGCTGATGGCCGAAGGTCTCGGCCTCTGGCTCGACGCGGATGTGCTGTTGCTGAAGCCCATCGAGATCGATTCCGCAAAACCCTATTTCGCCTGGGAGAAGCGACGTCAGCTCGGCAATTCGGTGCTGTATCTGCCGCCCGACGATCCGATCGTCGCGGCGTTCGAGGCGCTGATCAGGCAGGACGAGTTGACGCCAGACTGGATGTCATTGCGCCATCGCCTCGCTTTCGCATGGCGCAAAGGGCGCGACAGGTCGAAGCGCGCCAGTGATGTGCGCGTCGCGATCTTCGGCCCGGCATCGCTGACGGCGCTCGCGAAGCGCCACGGCTCGCAGCATCACGCGCTGCCGCGGAAGTCATATTATGCGATTCACGCCGAGCCGAAACTGTTCTTCGAGCCATCGAATTTCAAAGCGCTGCTCGATGATCCCGGGATTCTAGGCTTCCACATCTCGCCGAAGGGGCGCGGGAAGGAAGCGCCGATGCCGGGAAGCTTTTATGCGTGGGCGACGGAGCGGGTCGGCGCACGTTAGTATCAGCCTTTGAATCTACAAATTTCGCGCAACGGCCCGCGGTATCCCTCCCCCTTGCGGGGAGGGTCGGCCGAACCTGACGATGCGAAGCATCGTTCAGGTGGAGGCCGGGGTGGGGGTGCCACACGTGAGAGCATCGCCTGTGGCACCCCCACCCGTCGCGCTGCTCGCTGCGCTCGCAACGCGCCACCCTCCCCGCAAGGGGGAGGGTGAAGAAGCGCGTCGTTGCTGACCGGTACTAGCCCCCCATCGCCGCAATCGCGTCCGAGATCGCGATCGTGCGCTTGGCCATGTCCGCATGCAGCCGCTCGACCATCTTGCCGTCGAGCTGAATCGCGCCGCGCTTGGCGTTTTCCGGCTGTTCGAAGGCGGCGATGATGCGGCGGGCCTGGGCGACTTCGTCGTCCGGCGGCGTGAAGACCTTGTTGCAGGCCTCGATCTGGCTCGGATGGATCAGCGTCTTGCCGTCGAAGCCGATGTCGCGGCCCTGTTCGGTTTCGGCGATGAAACCCTCGGTATCGCTGAAATTGCTGTAGGGACCATCGAGAATTTCGAGACCATGCAACCGCGTCGCCAGCACGCAATGCGTGATCATCGGCAACATTGCAGCGCGACCGGGCATCATGCGGATGCGGGTCTCGCGGGCGATGTCGTTGGGGCCGAACACGAAGCCGGCCAGGCGATTTTCGGAATCGCGCGAGGCGGCCGCGAGTTCTTCCGCATGCAGGATGGCGCGCGAGGTCTCGATCATGGCCCAGACCTTGATCGACATGTCGGCGCCAATGTCACTCAGCCGATCGGCAACGGCTGAGAGATCCTCGACGCTGGAAATCTTCGGCACCAGGATGCCATCGGGCTTGGCCTTGCCGGCCATGGTCACGTCGTCGATCCACCACGGCGAATCCAGTGCATTGATGCGGATGATGACCTCGCGCTTGCCGAAGCCGCCGGCATTGAGCGTCTGCGCGATGGCGTCGCGCGCGGTTCCCTTGGCGTCCGGCGCCACGGCGTCTTCGAGATCCAGGATGATGCCGTCAGCGGCCACGGTACGGGCCTTTTCCAGCGCGCGGGGGTTCGAGCCGGGCATGAACAAATGGCTGCGGCGCGGACGGATCATGGCGTCATTTCCCTGTGATTATGGCCTGTTCGTTATTCAGGCATTCGCGATAACATTTCAGCCCGCCGCCCGGAAGGCTTGTTCGCGCTGGCGTCCTATGGTTATCCGTGGGGACCGTATGTTTGAGCGTGATCTCTCGACAAACGAACCCGTTTGTCGGCGAAAACCGGTATCCACTTTTCGGGATCATGCTCCGAACGAGGCAGACCATGACATCATTTCCGAAGCAGCTCATTGCCGGCTACCAGACCTTTACGTCGGAGCGATTGCCGACCGAGCAGTCGCGCTTCCGCGAATTATCGGAAAAGGGCCAATCGCCGGAAGTCATGGTGATCGGCTGCTGCGACTCGCGCGTTTCACCGGAGGTCATCTTCGATGCCTCCCCTGGCGAATTGTTTGTGGTGCGCAACATCGCCAACCTGGTGCCGGTCTATCAGCCCGATGGCGGCGCCCATGGCGTTTCGGCAGCGCTGGAATATGCGGTGCAGGTGTTGAAGGTGAAGCACATCGTCATCCTCGGTCACGCGCAATGCGGCGGCATCCGCGCTTTCGTCGACAATGCGGCGCCGCTGTCGCCGGGTGACTTCATTGGCCGCTGGATGTCGATGTTCATCAAGCCCGACGAAAAGGTCGAGATCCGCGAGCACGAGGCGTTCCAGGATTTCGTCACCCGTATCGAAAAGGCCGCCGTGTTCCGCAGTCTGGAAAACCTGATGACGTTCCCGTTCGTGAGCAGCAAGGTCGAGAGCGGCGAGCTGGAATTGCACGGCGCTTACTTCGGCGTCGCTGTCGGCTCGCTGTCCGTGCTCGATCAGGCCGCGAAAGAGTTTCGGCCGGTGGCGTAAAACAAAAAAGCCGGATGCTGAGCATCCGGCTTTTGATTGCTGGAGATCGAAGGTCCGCTTACGCGGCCTTCTTCTTCGCCGTGATCAGCTTGCGGTTGATCAGGCATTCCGCAATCTGCACGGCGTTGAGCGCCGCGCCCTTGCGCAGGTTGTCCGACACGCACCAAAGAACCAGACCGTTATCGACCGTCGAATCCGTACGGATGCGGCTGATATAGGTGGCGTCTTCGCCGGCGGCCTCATAGGGCGTGACGTAGCCACCGGGCTCGCGCTTGTCGATCACGAGGCAGCCTGGCGCATTACGCAGGATGTCACGGGCTTCATCTTCCGAGATCGGATTCTCGAATTCGATGTTGACCGCTTCCGAGTGGCCGACGAACACCGGCACGCGCACGCAGGTCGCGGACATCTTGATTTTGGGATCAAGAATCTTCTTGGTCTCCATCATCATCTTCCACTCTTCCTTCGTGTAACCGTCTTCCATGAACACGTCGATCTGCGGGATGACGTTGAAGGCGATACGCTTCGGGAATTTGTTATTGACCAGCTCGCTGTTGGTGTAGACGGCCTTGGTCTGCGAGAACAACTCGTCCATCGCATCCTTGCCGGCGCCCGACACCGACTGATAGGTCGAGACGACGACGCGCTTGATGATCGCCTTGTCATGCAGCGGCTTCAGCGCCACCACGAGCTGCGCAGTCGAGCAGTTCGGGTTCGCGATGATGTTCTTCTTGGTGAAGCCATCAACGGCCGAGGCATTCACTTCCGGCACGATCAACGGCACGTCCGGGTCCATGCGCCAGGTCGACGAGTTGTCGATCACGACGGCGCCGGCTGCGCCGATCTTCGGCGACCATTCCTTGGACACGGCTCCGCCGGCCGACATCAGGCAGATATCGACATCGCTGAAGTCATAGGTCGCAAGGTCTTTGCATTTCAGAGTTCTGTCGCCGAAGGAAACCTCAACGCCCATGCTGCGGCGCGACGCGAGCGCCACGACCTCGTCAGCGGGGAATTTACGTTCATCCAGAATGCTGAGCATTTCACGCCCGACATTGCCGGTCGCTCCGACCAGCGCGACTTTATAACCCATCGTTCACTCTCCGAAGAAATATGCTTCACCCCCACATACCGTGGAAAGGGAAGAGCCGCGCTTCTATGCGAGAAACGTCGCAAAGACAACGTCCTAAGCGTGTTTGCGTGTGTTGATGCGTTCAATTTTGGTTTCGCACCACCCAAAGTCGGCAGGTGTCCATCCGGCCCTGCAGAGCTTTGCCGACGAGTGCGGTGCCATCGCCGTGCGTCTGCTCGCCTATATGGGGGTGCTGGCACTGGTTGTCATGGCCGCGGCTACGGTTTTCGACGGACTGGAATTTGACCTCAGCAGCGAACCGGCGGTCAAAGCTGGCTGGAGCGTCGCCAGCCGCTCCCATCCCGCTTTTGCCGTCAGCCAGTTTGATTCATTAGGTAAAACAGCCTCTTACGAGATTTTGAGACACCCCGAAGGCGGCCGCAAGGATGTCTTGCGCTGGGCGTCGCCCGGGGAGCCCCCGGTGGCCGAGTTGGAATTGTATCGTCCTGGTGCCGAGGCTGACCGGGCAGGCCCGCCGGCAGCGGATATCGCGGGGCGCATGGACCCCGGCGGCGTCCGCGACGTGGTGGGCGAGGGCATTATCGACAGCAAATTCGGGCCGGTCGCCCTGATCGGCTTTTCCGACCGGCTGAAGGACAGCAAGCGCTGCCTCGGCTTCATGAAGACGCTGGAGGTGGCCAATCTCAGGATTTCCGGCTGGTCGTGCCAGGGCGACGGCCTGCCGGCGCGGCGGGCGGCCATTGCCTGCACGCTAAACCGGCTGGTGCTGCTCACCGCCGGCAATGAACCCCGACTGCAGGAGGCCTTTGCTCAGGCAGATTTGAAGCGGGCCGGCTGCATCAGCGGCGCGGCGCTGTCAGCCACTTCAGCCGATTGGGTCACGGGTGCCCAGAACCCGCTGCTGCGCGGCAGCTTGTGACCTCTTCGTGATGGGTTGGACCAAGACCTTGGATTACATGCAACATTCGGCCACACCGCGCATTATATCGACGACTGTGGCCGGATAGACCTTGTGGCCGGATACCCCGGCCAGCTAAATTGATCGCAAATCGGATCTGCCGACTCGGCTTTTGAACGCCGATCTTCTGACTGCAATGAGGACCTGATGACCTTGAAATTCCCCGCCGCGAAAACTCTCGCCATGTTGTTCGCGACGGTTGCCGTCATCGCGACCGCCGTTGCCGTCTCGCCGGCCGATGCCGCCACCAAGAAGAAGGTTCGTGTTTCTGACCGTGACGCTGTTTATGGCGCGCGCGGCCCGAACGTGTCCTATCAGCAGGGCCGCACCCGCGTTTATGTGACGCGTCGCTCTTGGCTCGATGCCGGCGTCGAAGTGCTCCCGGGTGACCGCAAGTTCACTGATTATGCCTATCCGCCCGGTTACTCCTTCGCCCGCGACAACAACAACCGTCCGCTGGACCGCCAGCCGCTCAACTCGCAGTGGGATCTCGGCGGTTATCCCGAGCGCTTCCCGCTCTACTGAGCGCAGTGATATATCGATACGAAAATGCCCGGCTCAGCCGGGCATTTTTTGTTTGTGGGGAAGGTCTCTCCGATGTCGTCCCCGCGAAGGCGGGGACCCATACACGCCGAAGATCTAATCGAAGCGCTGTAGCCGCAACTCTGTCGCTTAACCCACGCTCATCGTGGTTATGGGTCCCCGCCTTCGCGGGGACGACAGATCGAGAGGCTTGAGCCTTCGCGCGCTTAAGCGTGCAGCGCCTGCAACTCCTTCAGCAGTGCTTCGCCCATGCCGGATGTGCTCACCACGGTTGACCCTTCCGACTTGATATCCGCTGTCCGCAGACCCTTTGCCAGCACCGCCGCGATGGCCTGGTCGACCTTGTCGGCCAACTCGCCCATCTCCAGCGAATAACGCAGCGCCATGCCGAACGAGGCGATCATCGCCAGCGGATTGGCCATGCCCTTGCCGGCGATATCCGGCGCTGAGCCGTGTACCGGCTCATACATCGCTTTGCGCTTCTTGGTCTTGGCATCGACTTCGCCGAGCGAGGCCGAGGGCAGCATGCCCAGCGACCCGGTCAGCATCGCGGCGATATCCGAGAGCATGTCACCGAACAGGTTATCGGTGACGATGACGTCGAACTGCTTCGGCCACTTCACGAGATTCATGCCGCCAGAATCGGCGAGCTGATGCTCGAGCGTGACGTCCTTGTATTCGCGGCCATGCACCTGGGTGACAACCTCGTTCCAGAGCACGCCCGACTTCATGACGTTACGCTTCTCCATCGACGTCACCTTGTTCTGACGCTTGCGGGCCAGATCGAAAGCGACGCGGGCGATGCGCTCGATTTCATAGGTGTCGTAAACCTGCGTATCGACGGCACGCTTCTGGCCGTTGCCGAGATCGGTGATGGTCTTCGGTTCGCCGAAATAGACGCCGCCTGTGAGCTCGCGCACGATCATGATGTCGAGGCCCTCGACGACCTCACGCTTCAGGCTCGATGATTCCGCCAGCGCGGGATAGCACACGGCTGGGCGCAGATTGGCGAACAGGCCGAGATCCTTGCGCAGGCGCAGCAAGCCGGCCTCGGGGCGATGCTCGTAAGGCACGCTGTCCCACTTCGGGCCGCCGACGGCGCCGAAGATGATGGCATCGGCGGCATCCGCCTTGGCCATTGTGGCATCGGTGATAGGGAGCTTGTCGGCATCATAGGCGGCGCCGCCAACCAGGCCGTTCTCGATCGTGAATTTGGCGATGCCCTGGGCATCGATCCAGTCGATCAGGCGCTTCACCTCGGCCATCACTTCAGGGCCGATGCCGTCGCCGGGGAGAAGCAGCAATTTGTGCGTTGCCATATTCAAGTGCCCTTGCAATCCGTTACTGATTGCCGCGAGTGCTAAGACGTCATTGCGGGAATGGCAAGACAGTGTTGTCGAAGGGATGATTGCGGGTGCCGTGAAACCTGCGACATTGCCGACGCAGCGGAGATCCCCGTGACGTCATCTGTGCCTTCCCCGGCGCGCCCTAACCCGGCGTGGCTGATACTCGTCCTGTCGCTCGCGCCGGCCATCGGGCTCGGCATCGGCCGCTTTGCCTATTCGCTGGTGTTGCCCGATATGCGCGACAGCCTGCAATGGTCCTATTCGGCGGCCGGCTTCATGAATACCGTCAACGCCGCGGGCTATCTCGCCGGCGCACTGGTTGCGGCCGGGCTCGGCAGGCGCTTCGGTCTGATCGCGGTGATTCAGGGCGGTACGCTTGCTTGCATCCTGTCGCTCATCGTTTGCGGCGTCACCGTGGATTTTACGCTGCTCAGCATCGCGCGGCTGGTCACCGGTTTTGGCGCGGCGGTTTCGTTCGTGGCCGGCGGCGCGCTCGCCGCCACCATCGGCCTCGCTTATCCCGAACGGTCGTCCTATCTGCTCAGTCTGTTTTATGCCGGGCCAGGTATGGGTATCCTCCTGTCCGGTCTGATCGCGCCCTTCGTGCTGCAGGGCATTGGTCCGGGCTCCTGGTGGATCGTGTGGTTGGTCCTCGGTCTCGTATCGGTCGTGATCGGGCTGCCGTTGTTGCGCCCGCGCGTCGATGCGGCTGATGACACGTCAACGGACGACAAGGCGCCGCTCGCGATCCGCCCGATGTGGATTTACCTCATTGCCTATTTCATGTTTGGCGCCGGCTATATTGCCTACATGACCTTCATGATTGCCTATGTGCGCGATGGCGGCGGCAGCGCTTTGGCACAAAGCGCGTTCTGGTGCCTGATCGGCGTCAGCTCGTTCGCGTCGCCCTGGCTGTGGCGTAACGTGCTGGCGCGTGGCCAGAGCGGCCGCGCCATGGCAATCATTCTTGGCACCAATGCGGTAGGCGCAGCGATGCCGCTGCTCGGGCATTCGCCTGTGGTGCTCGGCATCTCCGCCGCCATTTTCGGCGTTGCATTCTTCGCGGTGGTTGCGGCAACCACGGCCTTCGTGCGCTTCAACTATCCTCGCGCGGCATGGTCGAAGGCCATCGCGGCGGTGACGATCGTGTTCGGCATCGGCCAGACTCTGGGTCCGATCGCGGTGGGTGCCATTTCGGACGCGACCGGCAGTCTCACATCCGCTCTTGTGGTCTCAGCAGCGACGCTGGTGTTCGGTGCGGTGCTGGCGATGTTCCAGAAACCGATCAGCTTCCGCTGAAATCGTTATAGCCCTGATCTTCCCAATAGCCGCCTTTGTAGTCGTTGGTGACTTCCATCGCGACGACGTATTTCGGATTCTTGAATCCGAGTTTGGTCGGTACGCGGATCTTCATCGGGAAACCATAGGCCCGCGGCAGGAGCTGGTTGTCGAATTTGAAGGTCATCTGCGTCTGCGCATGCATCGCCGTGGGCATATCGAGCGAGCTCGCATAGTCCTCGGCGCAGCGAAAATGAACCCACTTCGCATTGGTGTCCGCGCCGACCAGTTTCAGGAAGTCGCGCAGCGGCGTGCCCTGCCAGGAGCCGATGGCGCTCCAGCCTTCCACGCAGATATGGCGGGTGATCTGCGATACTTCCGGCAGCTTGTGCAGTTCATCCAGCGTCCAGGACCTCTTGTCCTGCACCAGACCGGAGACTTCGAGCTTCCACTCCTTGCCGTCCACATTCGGTGCGTCGTCCTCGGCGTAGAAGGCGTTGAACGGGAACGGACGCTTGATGTCTTTCTCGGAATACGTCGGCGCCAGCGTGTTCGGATTGAAGATTCGGGCCTGAACCATGTCGTTGAACTTGGACATATGCGTCAGGAGGTTCTCGGCCGAGAGACTGTCGCTCACATCGCAGCCGGTGAGCAGCGTTAACGCACCGAAGCTTGCGCCCGACGCGATGAAACGGCGGCGCGACAGGTCGGGCATTAGCTTCGTGGCGTCCTTGACGAGGAGATCCTTGTCGACGCCGGGAATGATGAGGGAGCGAATTTTTCTGATCATGGTCGTGTCCCTCAGCGTCCGATAATCATTGCACGCAAACTCTTCGGCACGATCAGGGCCAGAGCGATATGGATGACGAGGAAGCCGACGATGGCGGCCATCATGAAGAAATGCACATAGCGGGCAGTGTCATAGCCGCCGAACAGCGCAGTAAGATATTGCAGCTGGACGGGCTTCCAGATCGCGAGACCCGACAGCACGATCAGAATGCCGACCACAATGATCCCGGTATAGAGCAGCCTCTGCACCTGATTGTAGGTTGAGAGGTCAGCGTGCGAGAGCTTGCCGGTCAGCGCAGCCTTGGTGTCGTCGAGTACACCCTTCGCCGAGATCGGCAGCAGCTTCTTGCGGAAGCGTCCGGTGACCATGCCAAGAGTGAGATAGACGAGGCCGTTGATCACCAGCAGCCACATGGCGGCGAGGTGCCACATGATGCCGCCGCCGAGCCAACCACCCAGCGTAATGGATGATGAGAATGTGAAATTGAACAGCGGCGAGGCGTTGTAGATCTGCCAGCCCGACATGATCATCAGCACGATCGCGACGGCGTTGATCCAGTGCACGATGCGCACCCAGGCGGGCTGGATGACTTTGGTATTCGTAACCTTGGTTGCGGCGCGGTCGCCGGCGGCTGTGATGCTCGACATAGGCATATCCTGGGCTGAGCAGCGGTTCGATTGGTGCTCGGTGACGCGAGTTATTACCAGCTATACGGCATAACCGGTCGTTCGTTACGGCGGCTCCTGTAACAACCCCGGTCGGGCCGGCTCATATCGATCACAAAAAAGCGAGCCGGGCTGCCCCGGCTCGCTCCTTTTGCGCCCCTCGTTATCCTTCGGGGACGCGCGCGCATCCAGTGGGGACAAGTCAGGATGCGCGAACTTGTTGCACAGAAGCCGGAGATCAGGCTTTCGGCATCAGGACAGTATCGATGACGTGAATCACGCCGTTTGACTGGTTGACGTCGGCGATGGTCACGGTTGAGGAGCCGCCTTTGGCGTCGACGATCATCACCTTGCCGCCCGAAGCCTTCACGGTCAGCTCTTCGCCTTCCACGGTCTTCAGCTTCTGGCCGTCCTTGAGGTCGGCGGCGTTCAGTTTGCCGGGGACCACATGGTAGGTCAGGATCTTGGTCAGGGTAGCCTTGCTCTCAGGCTTCACCAGCGTGTCGACGGTACCGGCCGGCAGTTTGCCGAAGGCGGCGTTCGTCGGTGCGAACACCGTGAACGGGCCCTTACTGGAGAGGGTATCGACCAGGCCGGCGGCCTTCACGGCGGCGACCAGCGTGGTGTGATCCTTCGAGTTGACGGCGTTCTCGACGATGTTCTTCGACGGATACATCGGCGCGCCGCCGACCATCACGGTCTTTTCGCCCGACATTTCGCTCTTCATCATCTTCTTGTCTTCGGCCTGTGCGGGGGCAAGCACGGCGCCAGTGATGGCGAGGGTGCTGAATGCGACGGCCGACAGAAGTGCAATGCGCTTGGACATGGATCGTCTCCCGAGTGATGTAAGTGACCAGCGATCTTGCTGGTGCGATGAATGGCATCAACCGCGGCAATCCCCTGGAGGCCAGATTGCGCCGTCGATGCCCGAGTTACGCGAGGTCTCGGGACCAGTTTCAGGCTATATTTTTCGGCGCCGTTGAAACTTTTGCGGGCGCATCCCGTTCGCGCGAGGCAACAACGCGTTCGATGCATCGCGTTTGATACAATCACGCGCGGAAACCGCGGCAGGATGACGCGACCCAGGCGGCCGATCCACCAGATATGGGGGCGATCCCCATGGGGCATGCGTTGCCTAGATATAGCCATTCTTGCTAAGGAACGGGACAAATGACGCGATCGTCAGGCTAGCTGCACCGGTCGCTCCCGCACTCCTGCACCGCGTGACCTTGCCATGAACGCCAACCTGTTTTCTCGCCTGTTCGACAAACTCGACGATGCCTCGCGTCTCGCGATCGAGACGCCCGAGGGCAAGCACATCAGCTATGGCGATCTGATCGCGCTAGCGGGCCAGATGGCCAACGTGCTGGTGGCTCGCGGCGTCAAGCCGGGCGACCGTGTCGCGGCGCAGACCGAGAAGTCGGTGCCCGGTCTGGTGCTGTATCTGGCGACCGTGCGCGCCGGCGCGGTCTATCTGCCGCTCAACACCGCCTATACGCTGAACGAGCTCGATTACTTCATTACCGACGCCGAACCGTCGCTGGTGGTGTGCGATCCCTCCAAGGCTGAAGGCTTCGCCGCCATTGCGGCCAAGGTCGGTGCGAAGGTCGAGACGCTGGGCGCCGACGGCAAGGGTTCGCTGACCGATGCGGCAGCGAAAGAGAAGCCGGACTTCAGCACGGTCGAGCGCAAGAACGAAGATCTCGCCGCGATCCTCTATACGTCGGGCACCACCGGCCGCTCCAAGGGCGCGATGCTGAGCCACGACAATCTGGCGTCGAACTCGCTGAGCCTCGTTGAATACTGGCGTTTCACCAAGGACGACGTGCTGATCCACGCCCTGCCAATCTATCACACGCATGGTCTGTTCGTGGCGAGCAATGTGACGCTGTTTGCGCGCGCGTCGATGATCTTCCTGCCCAAGCTCGATCCGGAACTCATCATCAAGCTGATGGCCCGCGCCACCGTGCTGATGGGCGTGCCGACTTTCTACACGCGTATCCTGCAGTCGCCGAACCTGACGAAAGAGACTTGCAGCCACATGCGGCTGTTCATCTCCGGCTCCGCGCCGCTGCTGGCCGATACGCATCGCGAATGGTTCGCGCGCACCGGCCACGCCGTGCTGGAGCGCTACGGCATGACCGAAACCAACATGAACACGTCTAACCCTTATGACGGCGAGCGCGTGCCCGGTGCGGTCGGTTTCCCGCTGCCCGGCGTCTCCGTGCGCGTCACCGATCCGGAGACGGCCAAAGAACTCGCGCGCGACACCATCGGCATGATCGAGGTGAAAGGACCGAATGTGTTCCAGGGCTATTGGCGAATGCCGGAGAAGACCAAGGCGGAATTTCGCGACGACGGTTTCTTCATCACCGGCGACCTCGGCAAGATCGACGCCAAGGGTTATGTGCACATTCTCGGCCGCGGCAAGGATCTGGTGATCTCGGGCGGTTTCAATGTCTATCCGAAGGAAATCGAGAGCGAGATCGACGCCATGCCGGGCGTAATCGAAAGCGCCGTGATCGGCGTACCGCATGCAGATTTCGGCGAGGGCGTCACCGCCGTGGTCGTGAGCGACAAGAAGACCGCGATCGACGAGGCCTCCGTGCTCAAGGCGCTGGATGGCCAGATCGCCAAGTTCAAGATGCCGAAGCGCGTGATCTTCGTCGACGATCTGCCGCGTAACACCATGGGCAAGGTGCAGAAGAACGTACTGCGCGATAGCTACAAGGATATCTACGCGAAGTAAGCCCCTGCACGGTCCCTCATGGTGAGGAGGCGCGCAGCGCCGTCTCGAACCATGAGATGCTATGTGTGGCCATACCCTAGATCACATGCTCCGGCGCGAGCGCGCAGGCCGAATTCGGGTCCATCTCGATCTGGATCGTCGCGTGCTCGATGCCGAAGTCGCGCTTCAGGCGTGCGGCGACTTCCATCAGATAGGCATCGCCAGGCGCGCCTGACGGGATCACCATGTGACAGGTCAGTGCCACTTCGGTGGTGCTCATGGGCCAGATATGCAGGTCGTGCACCTGCGCGACGCCGGGGCATTGTTCGAGGTAGCCGCGCACGGCAACGGGGTCGATGCCGCGCGGAACGGCGGCGAGCGACATCGCAGTGGAGTCGCGCAAGAGGCTCCAGGTGCCCCAGACGATCAGCACACAGATGACGAGGCTGGTCAGGGCGTCGATCCACAGCCAGCCGGTGAACATAATGGCGATCGCGGCGATGACCACGCCAACCGAGACCGCAGCGTCGGCGACCATATGCAGATAGGCGCCGCGGATGTTGAGGTCGCTGTTGCGGCCCGAGGCAAACAGCCAGGCGGTCACGCCGTTGATGACGATGCCGATGGTCGCGACGATCATCACGGTGATCTCGGCTACCGGTTCGGGATTGAACAGTCTTAGCACGGCCTCCCAGGCGATGGCACCGACAGCAACCAGCAGGAACACGGCGTTGAAGAGCGCTGCGAGAATTGAGGACCCGCGCAAACCATAGGTGAAGCGCGGCGTTGGCGCGCGCTTTGACAGCACAGCTGCGGTCCATGCCGCGATCAGCCCGAGCACATCCGAGAGATTGTGCCCGGCATCGGCCACGAGCGCCATCGAGCCGCTGGCATAGCCGTAAATCGCCTCGATGACGACGAAGACGGTATTGAGGCTGATGCCGATGGCGAAGGCCATGCCGAAACTCGCGGGCGCATGCACATGCCCGCCGGGGCCGTGCGCGTGGCCGTGATCGCCTTGCTTGTGGCTGTGGTCGTCATGATCGTGATGTGAGTGCGCCATCGGTGTTCCGTCGCGTGGTCTGACGGCATCCATAGCAAGTTATGATCCGGATACTATTACGGTTGCTGCTGCGCGTCGGCCGCCCCGATTTACGGGGTCATATTAGAGCGATGACAAACCGGCTGCCGACGATGAATAGATAAATTCCAAACGCCATTTCCAGCGCGCGCTTCGACATCGCATGTGCCGCCTTCACGCCGAGCGGCGCCACCAGCAGGCTGGTCGGCATCACCAGCAGCGCGCCGATCAGCGAGACATAACCGATGGCGAACGGCAGCTGCAGCGCTGCGACATCGGGAAAGCGCGCAGCGGCCGGCCAGCCAGCATAGATGTAGCCGATGGCGCCGGGGATCGAGATCAGCACGGCGAGTGCTGAGGATGTCGCCACCGCCTGATGGATAGGCCGGCCATAAAAGGTCATCAGCAGGTTCGAGAACAATCCGCCGCCAATGCCCATCAGCGTGGAGAGAAGACCGACGAAGAAGCCGTAAATCTTCATCAGTGGGCCGTCGGGCAAGTCGTCGCCGAGCTTCCAGCCGTCGCGCGCGAGCAGCAGCCGTGCCGCCGCGGACCAGGCAACGGCAACGAAAACGATCTTGAACAGCCGCTCCGGGGCATAACGGGCTGTGACGCTGCCGATGACGACGCCGATCAGGATCGGCCACCACCACTTCCGCAGGATCTCAATATCGACGGCGCCTCGGGCCATATGGGCACGGAAGGACCGGATCGAGGTCGGGATGATAATGGCCAGCGAGGTGCCGATACAGAGCGGCATCCGTACTTCCAGAGGCACTCCGGCGATGCGGAAACACTCGTAAAATACGGGGACCAGGATGGCGCCTCCGCCTATCCCGAAGACACCTGCCAGGAAACCGGCCAGTGCGCCGACGGCAATAAGAAGCGCCGCCAGTTCGACAATCTCGGTTACATTGAGCTCAGCCATTCCCGCCCCGATTGCCATTTGCTATCGCATCATGAAGTTCTCATGAATCGCGCTTCACCAAGGCTGTCAGCAACAAGCCCGGCAACTGTCAATACCCGCAAATGCAAGGCTCATTTGAAGCTCTGAACAATCGTTCAGAGTATGTCATTTCGCGATTGCACTGGTTGTTTTGAGTTCGTAAATAGAATTGCTCTACGCGATCCCCAATCGGGCACCGTCTGCCCATTAACCTGTCAAAGTTGCTAAATGACCGCTCGGATCGAACGACCCCTTTCGCCGCATCTGCAAGTGTACCGCTGGACCCTGACGATGGCGTTGTCCATCGTGCATCGCGCTACCGGCGTCGCCTTGTATTTCGGCACTTTGCTTCTTGTCTGGTGGCTGATCGCGGCTGCGTCCGGCCCAGCCGCCTATGCCCATGTGCAGGCCTTCACCGGCAGCATCATCGGTCGCCTGATCGCATTCGGCTACACGTGGGCGCTGATCCATCATGCCATGAGCGGCATCCGCCATCTGGTCTGGGATCTCGGTTACGGTTTCAAGCCATCCGAGCGTGAATGGCTCACCTGGGCCGCATTGATCGGCGGCATCGGCATCACCATCCTGCTCTGGATCATTGCCTACGCGATCGGAGGCGGACGATGAGCGGCTCCAATTCGCCCAAGTCGGTGCGCACGCCGCTCGGTCGCGTTCGCGGTCTCGGCTCCTCGCATTCGGGCACATCAGACTTCTGGCGTCAGCGCCTGACTGCAGTGGCCATGCTGCTTCTGCTGATCCCTGTGATCTTCATCGTGATGTCGGTTTTCAGAAGCAACCAGGCCGGCGTCGCGCAGGTCCTTGGTTCGCCGATCGTGGCTATCGTCATGCTGCTCTTCATCGTTGCCAGCATCTGGCACATGAAGATCGGCATGCAGGTCGTGATCGAAGACTATGTGCATGACGAGAAAATCAAGCTGATCTCGATCATCGGCAACAATTTCTTCTCTGCCGCCGTGGCGCTGGCATCGATCTACGCCATCCTTAAACTTTCATCCGGAGTGTAGCGCATGGCCGTCAACGGCACTGGCGCGAACGGCGTTGGCGGCCCCGCCACCAACGGCCACGCCTATCCCATCGAAGATCACACCTATGACGTCGTTGTCGTTGGCGCCGGCGGCGCCGGCCTGCGCGCGACCGTCGGCTGCGGCGAAGCTGGCCTGCGCACCGCCTGCATCACCAAGGTATTTCCGACTCGCTCGCACACGGTTGCAGCACAGGGCGGCATCTCTGCCTCGCTCGGCAACATGCACGAGGACAACTGGCGCTGGCACATGTACGACACCGTGAAGGGGTCGGACTGGCTCGGCGATCAGGACTCGATCGAATATATGGTGCGCAACGCGCCCGACGCCGTTTATGAGCTCGAACACTGGGGCGTGCCGTTCTCGCGCACCGAAGACGGCAAGATCTATCAGCGCCCGTTCGGCGGCATGACCATGGATTACGGTAAGGGCCAGGCCCAGCGCACCTGCGCCGCTGCCGACCGGACCGGTCACGCCATGCTGCACACGATGTACGGCCAGGCGCTGCGCCATTCGGCCGAGTTCTTCATCGAATACTTCGCCATCGATCTGATCATGGACGATCAGAATGTCTGCCGCGGCGTCATCGCGCTCAAGCTCGATGATGGCACGCTGCATCGCTTCAAGGCGCAGACCGTCATTCTCGCCACCGGCGGCTACGGCCGCGCTTACGCCTCCTGCACTTCGGCGCATACCTGCACCGGTGACGGCGGTGGTATGGCGCTGCGGGCTGGTTTGCCGCTGCAGGACATGGAATTCGTTCAGTTCCATCCGACCGGCATTTACGGTTCGGGCTGTCTCGTCACCGAAGGCGCGCGCGGCGAAGGCGGTTATCTCGTCAATGCCGAAGGCGAGCGCTTCATGGAGCGTTACGCACCGTCGGCCAAGGATCTCGCCTCGCGCGACGTGGTTTCGCGCGCCATGACCATCGAAATCCGCGAAGGCCGCGGCGTCGGCAAGAAGAAGGATCACATCTTCCTTCATCTCGACCATCTCGATCCGAAGGTGCTGGCCGAGCGTCTGCCGGGCATCTCCGACTCGGCGCGCATTTTCGCCGGCGTCGATGTCACCAAGGAGCCGATTCCGATCGTTCCGACGGTGCACTACAATATGGGCGGCATCCCGACCAACTATCACGGCGAAGTCGTCACCAAGAAGGACGGCGACGACAATGCGGTGGTGCAGGGTCTGATGGCCGTGGGCGAAGCCGCCTGCGTGTCGGTGCACGGCGCCAACCGTCTCGGCTCCAACTCGCTGATCGATCTCGTGGTGTTCGGCCGTGCGGCCGCGCTGCGCTGCGCCGAGAAGCTGACGCCGAATGCCAAGCAGCCCGACTTGCCGAAGGACTCGGCCGACCGCGCGCTTGGTCGTCTCGATCACTACCGCTATGCGAAGGGTGGCACTTCGACCGCGAAGATCCGCGAGAACATGCAGCATGTGATGCAGACCAACTGCGCCGTGTTCCGCACTGGTGAAGTGCTGAACGAAGGCAAGGAGTTGATCCACAAGGTGTATGGCGGCATCGGCGATATCGCCGTGTCTGACCGGTCGCTGGTGTGGAATTCGGATCTCATCGAGACCCTCGAATTCGACAACCTGATCACTCAGGCCATCGTCACCATGGACTCGGCTGCGAACCGCACCGAGAGCCGCGGCGCGCATGCGCGCGAGGACTTCTCGGATCGCGACGACAAGAACTGGATGAAGCACACGCTGGCGTGGATCGATGGGGGCGGTAAGACCACCATCGATTATCGCCCGGTGCACGACTACACGATGACCAACGACGTTCAGTACATCGTGCCCAAAGCGCGCGTGTACTAATGATGACAGCGAAGGCTTGAGAGAATGGCTGAGTTCGCACTTCCGAAGAATTCCAAGATCACCGGCGGCAAGGAATGGCCGAAGCCGGCCGGCGTCACGCAGACGCGCGAATTCCGCGTCTATCGCTGGAATCCGGATGACGGCAAGAACCCGTCGGTCGACACCTATCACATCGATACCAACGACTGCGGTCCGATGGTTCTCGATGGTCTGATCTGGATCAAGAATAACATCGATCCGACGCTGACCTTCCGCCGCTCTTGCCGCGAAGGCGTCTGCGGCTCCTGCGCCATGAACATCGATGGCCAGAACACCTTGGCCTGCACCCGTGCGATGGACGAAGTCGACGACGGCGCCATCAAGGTCAATCCGCTGCCGCATCAGCCGGTCGTGAAGGACCTGGTGCCGGATCTCACCAACTTCTATGCCCAGTATGCGTCGATCGAGCCGTGGCTGAAGACCACCACGCCGACACCGCAGAAGGAATGGAAGCAGAGCCACTCCGACCGCGAGAAGCTCGATGGTCTCTACGAGTGCATCCTGTGCGCCTGCTGCTCGACCTCGTGCCCGAGCTATTGGTGGAACAGCGACCGCTTCCTCGGTCCGGCTGCCCTCCTTCAGGCCACCCGCTGGGTCAAGGATTCCCGCGACGAAGCCACCGGCGAGCGTCTCGACAATCTCGAAGATCCGTTCCGGCTCTATCGCTGCCACACCATCATGAACTGCGCCAAGGCGTGCCCGAAGGGTCTCAACCCCTCTGAAGCCATCGCCGAGCTGAAGATGAAGATGGTCGAGCGTCAGGTCTGACGTTTTAAGGATCCGGGTTTGCCGATCAGGACACCGGTCTGCGCAAGCAGGCCGGTGTTCTTTTTTGCTCACGATTTAAGCATACTGCCTCTTCGAACCCGATCCCTCGGAGCCGCGGCGCTATTTCTCGTTGAAAAGGGGACTCGCCAAGGTTGGCACGGGCTGTGCTAGCCTGTGCCTGATAATTGATCAGGGGGAGTTTTTCATGTTTCGTCAGCTGGGTTTGAGCGTCATGGCGGGTGCAGCGCTGTTGGCGTCTGCGCTATCCGCGAGCGCCGACACCGATGTCAAATTCGCGCTCGACTGGAAATTCGAAGGTCCGTCCGCGCCGTATTTCGTTGCGCTCGACAAGGGCTACTACAAGGCCGAAGGCCTCAACGTGACCATCGACTCCGGTCCAGGTTCGGTCGCCGGCATCGCGCGGGTCGCGGCGGGCACCTATCCGATCGGCTTCTTCGACATCAATTCGCTGGCGCGCTTCCGCGACCAGAATCCGGACAAGGACGTCAAGGGCGTCCTCATGGTCTATGACAAGCCGCCCTTCTCGATTGTCAGCATAGCGAAGTCCGGCATCAATGCGCCGAAGGATCTCGAAGGCAAGATCCTCGGCGCACCGGCGCCGGACGGTGCCTTCGCGCAGTGGAAGGCCTTCGTCAAAGAGAACAAGATCGACGACAGCAAGGTGAAGATCGAGAATGTCGGCTTCCCGGTACGCGAGCCGATGCTCGCCGACGGCAAGGTCGATGCGATCACCGGCTTCTCGTTCTCGTCCTACTTCAACCTGATGTCCAAGGGCATCGCCGAGAAGGACATCAAGGTGATGCTGATGTCGGACTACGGCATCGTGCTTTATGGCAATGCCATCATGGTGAACCCCGAATTCGCCAAGGCCAATCCGAAACTCGTTGCCGGCTTCGTGCGCGCGACCGTCAAGGGCATCATCGACACCATCAAGGACCCCGACACGGCCATCAAGTCGGTGATGAAGCGTAACGAGACCGCCGACGAGAAGATCGAGCTCGCTCGCCTCAAGATGTCGCTGAAGGACAACTTCGTGACCCCGTGGGTGAAGGCCAATGGCGTCGGCGGCATCGATGAGAAGCGCATGACGGATGCCATCGAGCAGATCGCTGTGACCTACGAGTTCAAGAATCCGAAGCCGAAGGCGGGGGATCTGTTCACGTCGGAGTATCTGCCCCCGGCCGACGCACGCAAGTTCTAAGCGTCACGACAGAAGGCCAGGTCGTCGCGCATGGAAGCGTTCGTAGATATCGATGGCGTCACGCTGAAATACCGTGGCGCGTCGGGTGACATTGTCGCGCTTCAGGATGCGACGCTCAAAGTCCAGCGCGGCGAATTCGCCGCGGTGGTCGGCCCCTCCGGCTGCGGCAAGTCCACTTTGATGCGGCTTGTCACGGGCCTGCACAAGCCGACGGCCGGCACTATCGCCATCGACGGCAAACAGGTGACAGGCCCGGTCAAAATGGCCGGCATGGCGTTCCAGAACGCCAACATGCTGCCGTGGCGCAAGGTGATCGACAACGTCCTGCTGCCGCTGGAAATCGTAGAACCACATCGCTCGCAGTTTCGTTCCAAAAAAGTGGAGTTCCGCGCCAAGGCCGAGCAGCTTCTGGCTACCGTCGGTCTCGCCGGCTTCGGCGACCGCTATCCCTGGGAGTTGTCCGGTGGCATGCAACAGCGCGTGTCGCTGTGCCGCTCGCTGATCCACGAGCCGGCGCTGCTGATGCTCGACGAGCCCTTCGCCGCCCTCGACGCGTTCACGCGCGAGGAGCTGTGGTGCGTGCTGCGCGATCTCTGGCAGCGACTGGGCTTCACGGTGATTCTGGTGACGCACGATCTGCGCGAGGCGGCGTTCCTCGCCGACAATATCTACGTCATGAGCGCGCGCCCCGGTCACATCGTCCAGATCAAACCGGTGGATTTCCCGCGCCCGCGCGATCTGCAGGTGACCTATGAAAAGGATTTCGGTGACATCGTGATGGAGCTGCGCATGAAGATCGCACAGGTGCGCCAGTCATGAACCCGCGGACTCTTGAAAAGCTTTCGCCCTGGCTCTTCACCATTGCCATCTTCCTGGTCTGGGAGCTGGCCTGCATCGTCTTCAAGGTCAACACGTCGGTGCTGCAGCCGCCATCGGCCGCCTTTGCGGCGATGTTCAAACTCTGGCGGGTGTTTCTCTATCATTCCTGGGTCACGCTCTGGGTGACCATGGTCGGATTTGCCCTGGCCGTGGGCTTCGGCATCATTCTCGGTCTCGTCGTGGGCTGGTCGCGGGCGATCTATCGCGGGCTCTATCCCGTGATGATCGGCTTCAACACGATCCCGAAGGTCGCCATTGTCCCGCTGCTGATCCTGTGGTTCGGCATCGGCGAAGTGCCGGCAATCGTCACCGCCTTCCTGATTTCGTTCTTTCCGATCGTGGTCAATATCGCCACGGGTCTGGCGACAACCGAGCCGGAACTCGAGGACGTGTTGCGGGCCCTCGGCGCTGGCAAGCTCGACATCATGCTCAAGGTCGGCATTCCGCGTGCGCTGCCATATTTCTTTGGCTCGCTGAAGATTGCTATCACCCTGGCATTCGTCGGCACCGTCGTGTCGGAGACGCTCGGCGCCAATGCCGGGCTCGGCTACCTGATCGCGCTGGAGGGCGCCAGCTTCCGTATGGCGAATGTCTACGCCGCCTTGCTGCTGCTCGCCTTTGAAGGCGTGCTCATGTACGCGGTCTTCGCGGGGATCGAGCAGCATTTCACCAAATGGGCCTTCCGGTCGCAAATGAGCGCGGCCGGCTAACGCCACAGGACCTCCTCCACCCACGGCGGGTTCCCGCCCGCGGAGCGGTTGGTGAGACACCGCCCTTGCGCTAGACTGCAGGGAGTCGGGCAGGTGCTGTGAAGACCGAACACCAAAATTCGTTGAGAACGCTGCAATGGATGATGGCTGCATCGCTGGCCCTTCCGCTTGCACTGTTTCTGTTCGCGGCGGCGACGTCGTGGGTGTCGACGCGCGAGATCGCCGACCGCGAGATCGAGCGCGCGCTCGATGTGGCGCATGAACACGCTTTAAAGGTGTTCGAGACCATCGACCGCAGCCTGTCCGAAATGAACGAGATCGTACGCGGTAAATCCGACGACGAGCTGCGTGCGCAATCGGACCGGATGGCGGGCCGGCTGAAGCAGCTCACCGATGCGCTGCCGCAGTTGAAGTCGGTCTGGGTGTTCGACAACAAAGGCCGGGCGCTGGTCAACAGTCTGGATCTGACGCTGCCGGATCTCGATTTCTCTGATCGCGATTATTACAGGGTCCATATCGCAGGTGATGCCGGCACGTTCATCGGTCAATCATTGTTGCCGCGCCCGCCCTATCAGGGGGCGCCGTTCTTTGGTGTGAGCCGCAGGCGGGTCTCGGCCGATGGCAGCTTCACCGGCGTGGTGCAGGCCTCTGTCTTTCCGGAATATTTCGATCGTTTCTATGCGCGCATCGGCCACGATGCCGGGAGCTTCTTTGCGCTTGGTCTCACCGATGGTTCGATCCTGGCACGTTATCCGCAGCTCGATCGTGAGGTGCGTCTCGATCCCAAGGGGCCCGTGGGCCGCACCCTGTCGGCCCATCCTGCTGGAGGACTGGTCACGCTTGTCTCGCCCGGCGACAATGTCGAGCGCCGTATCGGCTATCAGCAGCTCGCCGGCTATCCGGTCTATGTCGCGGCAGGTCTTGAGACGTCAGCGATCCGTGCGCGCTGGCTGCGCACCATCAGCTATCATCTGATCTTCGGCGTTCCCGCCACGGCATTGCTGTTCCTGTTGCTGGCATTCGCGATCCGTCGCACCCGCCGGCTCAATTTCGAAGCGATGAAACGGCGTGAGGCCGAAGAAGCGCTGAAACATGGCCAGCGGCTCGAAGCACTCGGCCAGTTGACTGGCGGCGTCGCGCATGACTTCAACAATCTCCTCACCGTGATCCGCTCGTCAGTCGACTTGCTGCAACGGCCCGATCTCTCGCCGGATCGTCGTGCCCGCTACATTGCAGCGATCTCCGAAACAGTGAATCGCGCCGCCAAGCTGACAGCGCAATTGCTGGCCTTTGCGCGGCGCCAGACGCTGAAGCCTGAAGTATTCGACGTCGGCCAATGCGTGCATTCGGTGAGCGAGATTATCGGCACGCTGACGGGGGCGCCCATCGAAATTATGACCCATGTGCCCGATGAGGCGTTGTTTGTGGATGCCGATATCGGCCAGTTCGAAACCGCGTTGATCAACATCGCGGTTAACGCGCGCGATGCCATGGCGGGCGAGGGGCGGCTGACGATCGCCGTCAGCGCGGCCGAGCAAGTCCCCGTTGCGCTTGCCCTGAGGTCTGACGGCTATGTGGCGATCTCAGTATCCGACACTGGCAGCGGTATTCCTGCCGATCAGTTCGAGCACATCTTCGAGCCATTCTATACGACCAAGGAAGTCGGGCAGGGCACAGGCCTCGGACTTTCGCAGGTGTTCGGCTTTGCCAAACAATCCGGCGGTGAGGTCGTGGTCGCCAGCGAAGTCGGCAAGGGCAGCACTTTCACGCTTTATCTGCCGCGCGTCTCCGGCGACAGCATCGCGCCGGCGCTTTCGGCGAGCGAAGCGCCCGTCGTCGATGGCCACGGCATGTCGGTGCTGGTGGTGGAGGATAATCGCGACGTCGGGACTTTTGCGACCGATGCGCTGAGCGAGCTTGGCTACACCACGGTGTTGCGGCCGAACGCTCAGGAAGCGCTCGTCGAACTCGCCCGTCATGCCACGCACTATGACGTCGTGTTCTCCGATGTCGTGATGCCTGGAATGACCGGCATCGAACTGGCGCAGGAGATTCGAAAACTCTATCCGGATCTGCCGGTGGTGCTGACCTCCGGCTACAGTCACGTGCTTGCGCAGAACGGCACCTTCGGGTTCGAGCTGCTGCATAAGCCCTATTCGATCGAGCAATTGTCGCGGGTGCTCACGAAGGCCGGCGCCTGGCGCAAGGCTCAGCGCGAGGCTGTCTGAGCCGCCTGGGAACCCTCGGGAACCTTTTGATTTCCTTGGCGTTATCGCGCCATGAGCAAACATTCAATTAACGAAGCCAAGCCCGCACCCGCATCCGACGCGTCCGATGTGAAGGGGCCGATTGTCGGGGTCGTCGATGAGGCCGGTAAGCATATCGAGCCGCCGCCGCCTGAAGTGGTCGAACCCGATCCGGACCTGACGCCGGAAGAGGCCGAGCAGGCACGCAAGGACTATCTGCTGACGCGATTCTGGATCAGCGCGCGTGGCTTCTGGGGCAAGTCGGGCGACAGACTAGCCTGGGTGTTCTCGGTCGGGCTGCTGCTGCTCATCGTCGCCAATGTGGCGTTTCAATATGGCATCAATGTCTGGAACCGCGCGATCTTCGACGCCATCGAGAAACGCGATGCGGCCAGCGTGTTTCATCTCACTGGCGTGTTCTTTCCGCTCGCTATCGGCAGCGTGTTGCTGGGTGTCGCGCAGGTCTATGGCCGCATGGGTATCCAGCGTCGCTGGCGCGCATGGCTGACCAATTCTGTGGTGTCGCGCTGGCTCACCAGCGGCCGCTATTATCAGCTCAATCTTGTCGGCGGCGATCACCAGAATCCCGAATATCGGATCGCCGAGGATCTGCGCATCGCGACCGACTCGCCCGTCGACTTCGTCTCCGGCGTCATTGCGGCATTTCTCTCCGCCACCACCTTCATCGTCGTGCTGTGGACGATCGGCGGGGCGCTGACACTCTCGATGGGTGGCAGCACGATCACGATTCCGGGCTTCCTCGTGATTGCCGCGATTATCTATGCCGCCATTGCATCCGGCTCGATCATGGTGATCGGCCGGCGTTTCGTGCAGATTTCCGAGGACAAAAACCAGGCCGAGGCGGAGTATCGTTATGCGCTTACCCGCGTGCGCGAAAACGGCGAGAGCATCGCGCTGCTCGGTGGCGAGGAAGAAGAGCGCGACGGCATCGACAAGACCTTCGGCAATGTCCTCAGGCAATGGGCACGTCTCGCCGGACAGCATATGCGTACCACGTTGGTGTCGCAGGGCTCGAGCCTGATCGCGCCCGTCGTACCGCTGTTGCTGTGCGCGCCGAAGTTTCTCGACGGCAGCATGTCGCTCGGTCAGGTGATGCAGGCGGCGTCTGCCTTCACCATCGTGCAAAGCGCATTCGGCTGGCTGGTCGACAACTATCCGCGCCTTGCCGACTGGAACGCCTGCGCGCGCCGCATCGCCTCGCTGATGATGTCGCTGGACGGCCTCGAACGCGCTGAACTCGGCGACGGTATCGGTCGTATCAAGCGCGGCGAAACGACGGATGAGACGATGCTGAGCCTGCATGATCTCTCCGTGACGCTCGATGACGGCACTGCCGTCGTCGGCGATGCCGAAGTGAAGATCGAGCCTGGCGAACGTCTGCTTGTCGCGGGCGAGTCCGGCACCGGCAAAAGCACGCTGGTGCGTGCCATTGCGGGCCTGTGGCCATGGGGCGGCGGTAGCGTCAATTTCCATCCGGACCGGAGGCTCTTCATGTTGCCGCAGAAGCCCTATGTGCCGTCAGGCACCTTGCGCCGCGCAGCCGCCTATCCCGCGGCGTCGGAAGACTGGACCGTCGAGCAGATCGGCGACGCCCTCGACAAGGTCGGGCTCGGCCATCTCAAGGAGAAGATCGAGGAGGATGCGCCGTGGGACCAGACGCTGTCCGGCGGCGAGAAGCAACGTCTCGCTTTCGCACGGCTGTTTTTGCACCGCCCTGATATCATTGTGCTGGACGAAGCGACCTCGGCGCTGGACGCGAAGAGCCAGGACAAGATGATGGAGCTGCTCACCAAGGAGTTGTCCAACGCCACGGTGGTATCTGTCGCGCATCGCGTCGAGCTTGAAGCCTTCCACAGCCGCAAGATCGTGCTGGAGCGCCGCAAGGGCGGCGCCAAGCTGGTCAGCGACATCGATCTCATCCCGCGCAAGGGTAAGCGCCGTCTGCTCGGCCGCTTCCTGCGCCAGCGCAAGCCGGCCAGGAGCGCGGCATGACACCAGGCGCTATGAGGTGCTTGCTGCGTGTTTCGACTTAGAAGAAGTTGATCTTCAGCGCCGGCGATAGGAAGATCGCAATATTGGCGAAGAGCCCGCCGGCATGGGCGGCTGAGCGCAGCGACGATTTATCCGCGATGTACAGCAGCGCGTGCGCAATCCGAAACGCGAGATAGAGCGCGGCCAGCACGCTCACGGTCGTCGCCGATGCGCCAAAGTTCAGCGCGGCGATGACCGAGACAGCGTAGAACGGGAAGCTCTCGAAGGCATTCTGGTGCGCAGCATAGGCGCGGCGTTTGGCACCTGAGAGGTTCTCGGCGCTGTCGCGCGGCGCGCTGTTATCGCGCGATCCCGCTTTGGCATAACCAATAATGATCAGCGGCAGCAGTGCAGCAATCAGAATGCTCCAATAGGCGAACGGCATCGAAATCCCCCAGGTCAAATAGTATGGCCAAACTGCGTCTTGATGGGCGGTTCCTGTTCCGCTGTCAAACCCGCCTTCATCCGGCCCGTTGTCGCGGAACATCGCATCGATCGCGCCGTTGTTAGTTCAGCCCCAAGGGAGACAGATGATGGCCAATGACAATACCCGTGATATCGAACGTGCCTGGGAATTGATGAAGAAGATCGGCTTCGCCATGCTGGTGACGCATGATGGCGACAAGCTGCGAGCGCGCCCGATGGCTGCCTACGTGGATCGCGAAGCCGATGCGGTCTACTTCCTCAGCGATGCGCGTAGACACAAGGATGATGAGATCAAGCGCAATCCGAACGTGAATCTCTCTTTCGCAGATGCGAGCGATCAGAAATATGTCTCGGTGAGCGGCACTGCTGCCGTCTCGAACGATCGCGCCAAGATCAAGGAGCTGTTCACCACCTCCGCAAAGGCGTGGTGGGACAGCGCGGAAGATCCGAATATTCGTGTGCTGAAGTTCACGCCTGACGATGCCGAGTTCTGGGACTCGCCGGGCACTGTGATCAGCTATGTGAAGATGGCCGCTGCGGCTGTGACTGGTACGCGTCCGGACATCGGCACCAACCGTAAGGTCGCAATCTAGATGCCTAAAGACGATTCACCCGGCATCGATCCCGTCGAGGATCCGCCGATCAAGCCCGGTCAACCCTCCGAACCGCCGCAGGAGAGCCCGCCGGGCAATCCGCGGCCCGAGGTACCGCCGCCGGTGCGCGATCCCGGTGAGCCGTCGCGACCCGAAGAGTTACCTGGAGATGTGCCTGATGAGATGCCGGTGCCAAATCCTGATATCAATCCGGGTCAGCAGCCGCCTGCAGTGATGTAGCGAACTACAGATCGATGGCCTGAACGCGCAATGAACAAAGCGCGTTTGGGCCATTGTCGTGTCGAAAATAAAAACGAATTTGCATTTGCCTGTCGCCACATTCCGGCCCAATGCATATCAGTTGATCAATGTGCCGATTTGTTCGGCCGACAAAAATCAGTTTGTTGAAGATCCTTATCCGGGGGCCCAAGGTCTATCATGACAAAACTTCGTCTCGTATTACTGGCCACGACGACGCTCGGCGTTGCGCATATCGCAGCGACCGCTGCTTATGCGTCGAGTGTCGATGCGCCGATCGTGCTCGCGCAGGCCGCACCTGCTGCGCCTGAAGGTGAGCCCAAGGCTCCCCCGAAAGCACCACCCAAGGCTCCGCCAGCTGCTGCGCCTCCTGCCGCTGCGCCGCCGGCCGCACGCCCTGCGGCGCCGCCGCCGCCACCGGCTCCCCCTGCTGCGCGTCCCGCGCCTCCGACACCTCCTGCTGCGCCGCCGCCTGCGGCTGCACCTCCGCGCCCGGTACCGCCGCCACCCCCACCACCTGCGGCCGCTCCGCCGCCGCGCCCAGCTCCGCCGCCGGCTCCCGTCGCGCCTCCGGCCCCGCGCGCCGCACCTCCAGCGCCCACCGCTGCGCCTGTAGCTCCGTCAGCGCCAACGCCGCCCGCTGCGCGTCCCGAACGGCGCGAGCCCGGCGAAGGACGTCCTGAGCGCCGTGAACCCGGTGCAACGCCGCCGGCAGGCGCACGTCCCGCGCCTGCAACGCCACCAGCCGCGGCGCCGGCGACACCGCCTGCAGCAACTCCGCCTGCCGCGCGTCCGGCACCTGCTGCTGCGCCGACACCGGCTCCAACACCGGCGACGCCGCCAGCGGCTGCGACTCCCCCCGCGGCAACGCCTCCTGCAGCAGCACCGGCGCCGTCGGCAGCTCCGGCTGCGCCGGGCACACCGCCTGCTGCGGGTGCGCCTCCGTCTGGTCGCCCCGGTGGCCCTGATGGCCGTGGTCCTGACGGACGAGGTTCGGATGGTCGCCGTGGTCCTCCTGGTGGTCCGGGCGCAGGCGCGCCCGGTGCACCCGGCACGCCGCCCAACGCTGCTGCGCCCGGCGTCGCGCCGAACGTTACGGCACCCGCCGCTGCGCCGCCCACGAGCACTGCTGCACCTCTCGTGGTCGCCCCCGGTGGCGGCAACATCAAGGTCGTGCAGCCGCCCGCACCAACCGTGACGGCACCGATCCCTCAGGCGCCGCCGCCAGCAGCAGCGCTGACGCCGATCGCACCGGGCGCTGCCCCCCAAGGGCCGCGCAACATGGGCGATTTCCGCGGCCAGCGCAGCGAGCGCCAGGAAGGCGGTCGCACGATCATCACCGAGCCTGGACGCATCATCGTGCAGGATCCGAGCGGTCAGTCGTTCATCCGCCACAACGAGGTCGATCGCTTCCGCTACGGCGCGCGTGACATCCGTACGGATCGGGTCGGCGGTGAGGATCGGACCATCGTGATCCGTCCCGACGGCTCGCAGATCATCACGGTGGTCGGCCGCGACGGCCAGCTGCTGCGACGTATCCGCAGGGATCGTGAGGGACGCGAGATCATCATCATCGATAACTCGTTCCGCGGTCCGCGTGGCCCCGGCGGTCCGGGTGGACTTGGCTTCTATGTCGATCTGCCGCCGCCGATGATCCGGATTCCGCAGAACCGCTACATCGTCGACTACGATCAGGCCTCGCCCGATCTCGTCTACGACACGCTGATCGCGCCTCCGGTGGATCGCATCGAGCGCCGCTATACGCTCGATGAAATCCGCTACAGCCCGATGGTGCGCCAGCGCATGCCGTCGATCGATCTGGACTCGATCAACTTCGAGCTAGGCTCGTGGGATATTCCGCCGGACCAAGCCTCGAAGCTGCAGGTGATCGCAGATGGTCTCAACCGGGCGATCTCGCGCAACCCGCGTGCGGTGTTCCTGATCGAGGGTCACACCGATGCGGTCGGATCGGACGTCGACAACCTGTCGCTGTCGGATCGCCGTGCGCAGTCGGCGGCTGAATTGCTCACCCAGCAATTCCAGGTGCCGGCGGAAAACCTGACGTCGCAGGGTTATGGCGAGCAGTATCTGAAGATCCAGACCGACGGTCCGGAGCGCCAGAACCGCCGCGTCACGATTCGCAACATCACGCCGCTGTTGAACGGCGGTCAGGCTTCGCTGCCCCCGCCGCCTCCGGGCACGGCACCGCCGCGTCGCTGAGCGGTTTGATATGAAAGAAAATGGCCGGGAGCGATCCCGGCCATTTTTGTTTTGATAGTACGCTGCTGCCAATGGCTTCCCTCCCCATTGCGCGGCTGAGCCGCTTGAGGGAGGGAAAGACGCTACTACTTCGCCGCCAGTCCCAACGCATCCGCCATCACGCGAAACACTTCCGTATTGTCCATCGAACCCTTCACACGGTCGCTGCCGGGGCCGGTGGCGGTGAGGATTACGTCCTCGCCGGAATGCACGCTGGCGCCCATCATTGCCGGCAGGTTGCCGAGCCGCAGCATACTGCCCGGCGCATTCTTGTATTTCTCGTTGGCCTTGAAGGTACCGGGCTCGTCGCCCTTCTCGGTCGGATCGTTGGGGTTGTCGAGCTTCGGCCGCAGCGTCTCATAGTGGTCGGGCAGGCTGGCCGACATGATCGCGAGCCGCCGGCTGACATCGATGCGCGATGGATAGCCTTCGGCATCCGGCGCGGGATAGTTCGGGAAGCCGGCCTTCTCATAGACGCCAAGCCGTTCGCGCAGGGGCAGGTTTGACTCCTTGCTCATGTCGTCATTGACGGTGCCGACGAGGCTGTTGGGATGGCTGTGGTCGGAGACGACGAGGATGAGCGTGTCGTCGCCGCGCTTGGCTGCCCAGTCGCGGGCGAGCTTCACGGCATTGTCGAGCATGATGACGTCATAGACGGCGCGGTCCATGTCGAGCAGATGGGCGTATTTGTCGATCAGGCCCGACTCGACCATCAGGAAGAAGCCGTTGTCGTTGCGCGACAGGACCTTGAGCGCGCCATGCACCTGCTCGGTCAAATCAGGCTGCTGCGGAAATTTCTTCACGCCGCCGCCGCCGAGAAACTTGCGGTCCAGCACGCCGTCCATATTGCCGGGCGTGAAAAGTCCAAGCAGCTTGCGCGTCTCCGGCTTCTTGGCGAGGCCGTTCAGTTCGGGCGCCGTGGTCGCCACCGAATAACCGGCATCACGGAAGCGCGCGACATAGTCGACGTCATCCTTGCGCTTCGAGGTGGCGGCTGCCTGCGGCAGGAAATTCGCTGCGCCGCCGCCCATCAATACGTCCGGCTTGGCCGCAAGGAACTGCGCGACGATCTCGTCATAGGCCGCGCGGCGGCGGGTATGCGCGATCATCGCGGCGGGCGTCGCGTCCTCGACCTCGGTATTGGTGACGATGCCGATCGCCAGATCGAGCTTGCGCTTCGCGAGGCTGGTGATGGTTTCGACCTGCGGATCGTCGAACACATTCGCCGTGCGATCCGCATAGACGCCCATCGCATTGGTTGCGGTTTTGTGGCCGGTGGCATAGGCGCTGGCCGAATTCGCGGAATCGGTGATGATGGAATCGGAGCCCGCCGTTGCCACCATCGCCATATGTGGCATGTCGTCCATCGCGAGCTTGCCGCGGCTCTTGCCTTCGGCAATGCCCTTCGAAAGAATTCTGGCGCCGACGCGATGCGCCAGCGACATGCCGTCGCCGATAAACAGGATCACGTTCTTCGCCTTGCGCGGGCCGGTATCGTAGACGTTCCACGTCACCGCGCGGCTGCGCATGCCGTCGCTGACTTCGATCTTGTAAGTCCCAGCTCTATCGAGCGTCACGTCGCGCAGCAGCAGCGCGGACTGATCCTTGCCGTCTTCCTTCGCGATGTAATCAGCGGATTTGCCGAACGCTGCGGTCTGATCGGCGCCGTTGATCGTCACCTTGATGTCGGTGACCTGAACGAGTTCGGGAAACTCGACCTTGAAGTCGAATTTCGCGCCCGCGAGGATATCAGCGCGGTCGAGCGGGTAGATCGTCTGCGCTGGCAGCGATGCGCTCGTCAGCAACAGCGTTGCAGCGGTCACAATAAAGGTTCTCGTCATGATGGATATTTCCCCTAAGGCGCCCGACTTAGGGCGCGGGCCTGCATTACGACAGTTGGATGACTGGCAGGTGACGTGCGGCCGTGCCAACGGAACGGAGGCGAAAATGCTAGGTCTCATAGCTCCCGGAGCTCTCCAGATAACTGCAAAGCATATCTGCCAGGCCTTCCGCAAAAAATTCGATCTCGGCCGCTGATCGCGGGCGGATGGAAAAGTCCTTTCCTACTCCGCTCAAGGTCGAGGTGATGACATCGACGACGAGCGATCTCCTCTCCTCGGTCGCCGCTGGCAGTGCATGCGCGATGAAGGACGCGAATGTGCGTCGTCCTGCCGCTTTGGCCTTGCGGGATTCCGGAGCATCCCGATAGAGCGGCGCCGCGCCATCGAGCGCATGGCGAATGTCGGCTTCGTCGCATTCCGATTTGATGAAGGCATGGACCAGTTTGCGGAGACGCGCAGATGGCGATGCACTTTCATCCTCCAGAATCTGGCGGAGCATGTCGTTGGTGTCTCGCCATTCGTCGCTCTGCAAACGAAACAGGATCGACGCCTTGTTCGGGAAGTATTGATACAGCGATCCGACGCTGACACCGGCCTTCTCCGCCACGCGCGCCGTGGTGAAGCGCTGAAATCCCTCTTTCGCCAAAACCTGAATAGCAGCCTCGAGAATGGCGCTGACCAGCTCTTCGGAGCGTGCCTGTTGCGGATGTTTTCTCGAATGAATTGAAGGGCTTGTGCGACGTGCCATCTGCCGCCTCCGCAATGCGATTAGCGAATGCGAATAAATATTCGTATTTGCAGGAGGGCGCAATCAAGCGTCTCTTTTGCAGGAAATATCATGACCACACTCACGACGGATCCCGTCGGCCCCCTTCTCAAGCGTCTGTTTGAAGAAGCGGATGCCGCACGGTCCCGCACCAGCCAGGCCGTCGCCGACCTGTCTGAGGACGATCGGCAGCGGATGATGCAGAGCAAGACCGACTATGTCGATCTCTACAGCCGGTTCAGGGACGTTCCGCTTGCCGTGTCGCCCGCGACCGGTGCGCTGCTTTACATGCTGGCGCGATCTACCTGTGCTCGATCAATCGTCGAATTCGGCACATCGTTCGGGATCTCGACGCTGCATATGGCGGCCGCGCTGAACGACAATGGCGGTGGTAAGCTGATCACGAGCGAATTCGAGCCCTCGAAGATCATCATCGCGCGGCAGAATCTCGCCGAAGGCGGCCTGATCGATCTCGTCGAATTTCGTGCAGGCGATGCGTTGCAGACGTTGCGTGCCGATCTGCCCGATAAGATTGATCTGCTGCTGCTCGATGGCGCCAAGGCGCTCTATCCGGAAGTGCTTGCGATCGTCGAAAGCCGTCTCCAGCCCGGCGCTTTCGTCATCGCTGATAATGCGGATTACAGCCCTGATTATCTCGCTTATGTCCGCGATCCCGCGAACGGCTACCTGTCGGTCCCGTTCGGTGATGACGTCGAACTGTCGATGCGCGCGTAGCGATGAAGGTGCCAGACCTAGACGCGAGAGTAGGATGGGTTTTGCTTACGCTCAACCAATCCTACGCGTCATAACGCCACGGTCGTCAGTTCTTGTCGTTGTCCAGCTTCGGAATGTTCGAACCCTCGCCGGCCGATAGCAGACCCGTCTTCGCATAGAGATCCAGCTTGGCGCGGGTGTCGGTGATGTCGAGATTGCGCATGGTGAGCTGGCCGATGCGGTCGGCTGGCGTAAACGGCGCATCCTCGACCTTCTCCATGCTGAGCCGCTCCGGCGCGTAGGTCAGGTTGGGGCTCTCGGTGTTCAGGATCGAGTAGTCATTGCCGCGGCGCAGTTCGAGCGTCACTTCGCCGGTGATCGCGCGCGCGACCCAGCGCTGCGCCGTCTCGCGCAGCATCAAGGCCTGGGAATCGAACCAGCGGCCCTGATAGAGCAGCCGCCCGAGCTTCATGCCGCTCATGCGATACTGCTCGATGGTGTCTTCGTTGTGGATGCCGGTCACGAGACGCTCATAGGCGATGTGCAGCAGCGCCATGCCTGGCGCCTCATAGATGCCGCGGCTCTTCGCCTCGATGATGCGGTTCTCGATCTGGTCGCTCATGCCGAGGCCATGGCGGCCGCCGATGACATTGGCCTCGAGGAACAGCGCGACAGGATCGGTGAAGGTCTGGCCGTTCAGCGCAACGGGCTGGCCATCGACGAACCGCACCACGACCTTCTCTGCCTTGACGGCGCAGTCGTCGCGCCAGAACGGTAGGCCCATGATCGGATTGACGATCTTGATGCCGCTGTCGAGCTGTTCGAGTTCCTTGGCTTCATGGGTGGCGCCGAGCAGGTTGCTGTCAGTCGAATACGCCTTCTCGGCGCTCATCTTGTAGGCGAAGCCGTGGGCGGTCATGAAGGCCGACATTTCGGCGCGGCCGCCCAGTTCGTCGATGAATTGATCGTCGAGCCAGGGCTTGTAGATCTTCAACTCCGGATTGGTCAGCAATCCGTAGCGGTAGAACCGCTCGATATCGTTGCCCTTATAGGTCGAGCCATCGCCCCAGATATTGACGCCGTCTTCCTTCATGGCCGAGACCAGCATCGTGCCGGTGACGGCGCGCCCGAGCGGCGTGGTGTTGAAATAGGCGATGCCGCCGGTCGAGACATGGAAGGCGCCGGATTGAATCGCGGCAATGCCTTCGTGAACGAGTTGCGAGCGGCAATCGACGAGGCGCGCCTTCTCGGCGCCGAACTCCATCGCCTTGCGCGGAATCTCGTCGTAGTCAGCTTCGTCAGGCTGGCCGAGATTGGCGGTGTAGGCGAAGACCTTGGCGCCCTTCTGCTTCATCCAGAGCAGCGCCGCTGACGTGTCGAGACCGCCGGAGAAAGCGATGCCGACGTTTTTGCCCTTGGGCAGGCTCTTCAAGATCGTGGTCATGGAACGTCCAATCGGGGCAATTTCTGCGGCCAGCGATAGCCCGGCCGGGCAAAGCGCGTCAACGCGGCATCCGCTTGAGGCCGCTCAATCGTGGTGCTGCTCGGTGATCCGGTTGACGAAAGACGGCTTTGGCTGCCGCCCGATCATGCGCAGCCGCCAGCGATAGCCGGGCCAGGCGATCCTGGTCAGCCAGCGATCGACGTCCTCATCCGTCATCCGGGTCGAGGGCCAGCGGTAAATCCACCCGTGAATCAACCAGATAACCAGGAACGACACGAGGCCCGCGATGGTCACGTCGGTAAAGAAATGGCCGCCGAAAGCCATCCGCCAGCCCGAGGTGGCGATTCCGAACACCGTCGCTGCCACATAGGCGTAGGGCCGCATCGAGGGCGGCGCGAGCGCGGCCGGAGCGTAGGTCCAGAACGCCGTGGCGCCCTCGCCCGAGAAGAACGAGCAGTTGCGCCCGCATTGGCCGGTTGGATCCCACCACGCCTTGAACTGCCAGGGCCCGTTGAATTCCGTCACCATCACCGGCCGCGGCCGGCTCCAGAAGGTCTTGAAGGTGAAATTGGTCAGGACCCCGGCCGACATCAGCATGGTGAGGATCAGGAAGGCCATGGTGCGGCCCTTCACCAGCAGCGGCCGGTTCGGCCAGATCAGCTTCACGATCAGCGCGAGGATTGAGGGGGCGACGAAAGCCCATGCGATCCACATCGCCGCATCGCGGGCGAACTGCGCATAGGGCAGCGACGTTGTCGGGAAACGCCTCGTCTCGGGGTCGTAGAACAGTGCCGCGAGCTTGAGGTCGAGTTCGGGCCAGACTCCGAAGATAATGGCAATGGCGGCAAACAGCCCAAGCGCGATGAGGAGTCCGGTCCGGTTCATGGCGGGCGGTTTAACCGAGGCAGGAGTTGAAGGAAAGGCAGTGCACTAGGGGCCGGCCGCGACATCGGGCTGCGGTGGCGTGCGCCGTGGCTGCCGCCAGGCGCCGGCGTTGCGGCCGGCGATCACCCAGTAGATCAGCCCCGCGATGATGCCCGCGCCGGTCATGACTTCGAGATGGCGGCGGACGATGCCGTCGAAACTCATCGTGGCAGGGTCGTAGGGGATCAGGCCGAGATAGCAGGCGAGCCCGACCGCCGCGCCGCCGAGCGCATAGATGATGACGCTGCGAATGTAGAAAGCCTCGGTAATAAGGACGACGAGCATCGCCGGAAGCAGCGCGAAGCCGCTGATGAAGATGAAGCCGAAGCCCAGCAGGATGTTGATCGTGTTAGGATCGATGACGCCGGTATCGAGCGTGGAGAGCTCCGGAAACAGGATCGAGAACACCACGATCGCGCCGCCGACGAGACAGGCGGCGCAGAAGCCGAGAAAGATGACGAACAGGCGGCCGATCAGCGCCATTGTCAGTCCGTCATCGCCATCGCGCGCAAAGCCTGACGCTCACGCGCCGACAGTTTCTCGGTCTCCGACTTCAACTGGCCGCAAGCGGCGAGAATGTCGCGGCCGCGCGGCGTGCGCACCGGCGAGGAATAGCCGGCATTGAAGATATATTCGGAGAACTTCTCGATCTGGTCCCAGTCGGAACATTCGTAGCGCGTGCCGGGCCACGGATTGAACGGGATCAGATTGATCTTGGCATGGATGCCCTTGAGCATCTTGACCAGCAGCTTGGCGTCCTCGAGCGAGTCGTTGACGCCTTTCAGCATCACATATTCGAAAGTGATGCGCCGTGCGTTGGACGCGCCGGGATAATCGCGGCAGGCCTGCATCAGCTGTTCGAGTGGATATTTCTTGTTGAGCGGCACCAGCTCGTTGCGCAGCTCATCGCGTACTGCATGCAGCGAGATCGCCAGCATCACGCCGATCTCGTCGCCGGTGCGCTTGATGTTCGGCACCACGCCGGAGGTCGACAAAGTGATACGCCGTCGCGAAATGCCGATGCCTTCATTGTCCGACACAATCAGCAGCGCGTCGCGCACCGCATCGAAATTGTAGAGCGGCTCGCCCATGCCCATCATCACGATATTGGTGACGCGGCGGTTGCCGTCTGGCGTTTCCCTGTCGGCCCAGTCGTTGAGGCGGTCGCGGGCAACCATGATCTGGCCGACGATTTCGCCGGCCGTCAGGTTGCGCACCAGCCGCTGGGTACCGGTGTGGCAGAACGAGCAGTTCAGGGTGCAGCCGACCTGCGACGAGACGCAGAGCGTGCCGCGGTCGGTTTCGGGGATATAGACGCACTCGACCTCGTGGGCCTTCTCGCCGGCGGTACCTGAAGGCAGCCGCAGCAGCCATTTCCGGGTGCCGTCATTGGAGATCTGCTCGACCACGACCTCGGGCCGTGCCACCGTGAAATGCTTCTCGAGGTCTTCGCGCATGCCTTTGGAAATACTGGACATTTCGGCGAAGGTCTGGACGCCCCGGACATACATCCAGTGCCAGATCTGTTGCGTCCGCATCTTGCGCTGGGCCGGCGCCACGCCGATGGAACCGAGCTTTTCCGCGATTTCCGTGCGCGACAGGCCGATCAGGGACGGCTTGGCCAGCGGCACATAGGTCTCGGTGGCGATCTTCTCCAGCGGCATCTCGCCCGCGGGCAATGCGCGGGAAGCATCGATGGCGGAGCCGGCCTCGGCTGAAACGGGGGTCATGGCGTTCGATCTATGATGTCGCGGGAAATCAGGCCTTAAACAGGCCGACCTCAAATAAGCTTTTCGCGCCAGAATGAAAAGGCGCGAAATGCGGCAATATTAACGGCGACAAGGATTTAGCCGGTGTTTGGCGGCAATTACCGCCGGCAATCCTGCGCCAACCGGTCCAGCGCCTGGGCCAGGCCCTTCAGCGAAAACGTGTCGGTGGTCTCGGTGCCCTTGGCGGAGACGCCCTTCACGGTCACGTCGGCCGCCTTGCGCAGGGCTTCCACCATGCGCTCTTCTTCGGCGGCATTCTTGATCCAGAGCCCGTCGCCCTGCGTATACATCGCATAGCGCGCGCCGCCGACTTCCAGCATGGACTCGGAGCCCGGCTTCAACTGATAGCCGATCATGATCGAGACTTCGTTGGTCACCTTCTCGGCCGGGCGGGTCGAGACGAAGGCGTAAGCGGGATCGCGCGGGCGGTTCGCCGGATTGGTCTTTGACGACGCCGGCTTGGCCAGAGCAAAGCAGACTTTCTTGCCGTTCGGTGTCGCGGTGTAGGCGCCCCACGAGCCGAACTGTCCGACCAGCGTGGGCTCGGCGCCACCCGCTGCAGCAGGCGCCGCGGCTGCTGGCTTTGCCGGTGTGGGCGCTGCCTTCGGTGCGGCGGCCTTGCCTTTCGATGCAGCGCTCTGCGCCTGCGCAAGATCGGAGATACCGACCATCGCTATACTCATCGACACAACTGTCAGGAATCGCCGCACGGACATCAAGTCTCGATCCTCTATCATTGTGACTGGAAGATGGCTCGCAACAAGACGGCTTTACCAAGACGATCTGGAATCGCTGACGTCACGATGTCTGCCATATCCGCAAATCGCTTTCTTGAAAAGGCAGACGCGACTCCCGCAAGGATAGCAGTCCTTGCCTTGCTGCGCGCTGACGGCGCAGGAGTCATCCTCAGTTTTCTGCTCAGTTTTTTGCACGCGCCGCACGCTGCGCTGCCCACTGCGCATCGCTCCACTGCAGCAGATCCTCTGCGCCAGATGCGCGCAGGTGTGCGCCCCCATCCTGCACCACCATCTCGCCATTGATATAGCCGGCCTGATCGGAAATCAGGAAGCTTGCGAGATTTGCGAGCTCGCTGTGTTCGCCGACGCGGCCGAGCGGGTTCTGCGCCGCAGGGCCGCTGTCGCGTCCCTCGGGCCGCAGCTGCCCGGTCGCGCCGGTGGTGGGGAACGGGCCGGGCGCGATCGCGACGGTGCGGATGCCTCTGGGTCCCCACTCCACCGCGAGCGACTTCGTCATTGCAAGGATTCCAGATTTGGCCATCGCCGATGGCACCGTGAAGGCGCGTCCGGTGATCGTGGATGTCGAGAGGATGCTCAGCACGACGCCCTTGTGGTGTCCTGTGATCCAGCGCCGTCCGGCTTCAAGGGTGCAATACATGGCGCCGTGCAGCGTCGGTGCGAGGATCGCATCGGCGGCGCGGGCAGAGAGGTGCTCGCTCTGTGCGATGAAGGTGGCCGCGGCATTGTTGACGAGGACGTCGAGTGGCCCGTCGCGCCAGATTGTCTCCATCATCGCCTCGACCGCCGCTGCGTCACGAATGTCGCATCGTGCGACGCTCACCTTGCCGCCGAAATCTGCACGCAATTGCGCGGCAATTTGTTCGAGCAATTCAAGTCTGCGGCCGCAAATGATGAGCTCGGCACCCAGTTCTCCGAAGCGGCGACTCATGGACGCACCGAGGCCGGAACCGCCGCCGGTGACCAGAATGCGCTTGTTGGCGAGCAGCGTTGTCTCGAACATGGGACGGTTCCTCGGTTGGCCGCGTGGCGGAATTACCTTTTCTCGAATCAGATTGTAGCGCGCCGTCAAATCCGGCATGACTCCCTTCAACTGTCTCAAGCCGAAGGTCAGATGATCAGATGAAAGCCATTCTCTGCTCGCAATTCTGCGAACCCGATGATCTCGTTCTCGCCGATATCGATGATCCCGTTGCCGGTGACGGTCAGGTCGTTATCGCCATCAAGGCGGCGGCGCTGAATTTCTTCGACATCCTGATGATCCAGGGCAAATACCAGATCAAGCCGCCGTTCCCGTTCTCGCCGGCTGCGGAAGTCGCTGGTGTGATTGAGAGCATCGGCAGCGGCGTGACCGGCTTCAAGGTTGGTGACCGTGTGGTCGCATCTGTGGGCCACAATGGCGCCCGTGAAAAGATCGCGGTGCCTGCGGCATCCGCCGTGAAGATTCCCGACAATCTCGATTTCGATCGCGCCGCCGGCGTGATCATCACTTACGGCACGGCGCTGCATGCGCTGGAAGACCGTGCCAGCCCGAAGCCCGGCGAGACGCTGGCCGTGCTCGGCGCCGCGGGCGGCACTGGGCTCGCGGCCTGCGAACTCGGCAAGCTCTTGGGTCTCAAGGTCATCGCCTGCGCATCGTCGGACGAGAAGCTGGAATTCGCCAAGAAGCACGGCGCGGATATTGGGCTGAACTACGCGACCGAAGATCTGAAGGAAGGCCTGAAGAAGTTGACCGATGGCCGTGGCGTCGACATCATCTTCGATCCGGTGGGCGGCAAATATGCCGAAGCCTCTCTGCGCGCTATCGCTTGGGAAGGCCGCTTCCTGGTGATCGGCTTCGCCGCCGGCGACATTCCGAAGATGCCGCTTAATCTAGCGCTGCTGAAGGGCTGCGACATCCGCGGCGTGTTCTGGGGCGCCTGGGTACGGCAGAATCCCGAAAAGAACCGCGCCAACCTGGAAAAGCTGGTGAAGTGGGCCGCCGAAGGGAAGATCTCATCCCATGTCGACAGGACTTTCCCATTAGCCAAGACAGCCGATGCGTTGAAGGTACTGGCGGGCCGTCAGGCCATGGGCAAAGTGATCCTTCATCCATAAACTGAATGAGGCGGACGCGGATTACGCGTCCGTTTCACCCTTCGCCAATCCACGTGCGATGGCCGCTCTGGCGGCTTCGCGGTGGTCCGCGTTGATGTGGCTCGCCACCATGCGCAAGGCGGTGGCCAGCACCGCGGCATCATCAGTGAATCCCAGAACGGGCAGCATGTCCGGCACGAAATCGAATGGCAGCACGAAATACGCGATGGCGCCGAGCAGCGCCGCCTGGACATGGCGCGGTGTCTGCCGGTCGAAGGCGCAGTAGTAAGCCGCCAGCAAGTCTTCGGCGAAAGGCAGTTTGACCGCCAGTCGCTTGAGCTTGTGCCAGAACTGCTTGCGCACGCTTTCGCGGTCTTTGGCCAGTTCATCGGCTGGCTCGAAGCCCACGCTGTGGTCGGTTGCCATCGGCAATGTCCTCGCGGCTGCAGTTTGCAGCCTTTCCGGTAAATGGTGATCCGGCTCCGGCGTCGCAACATTCAGCAACGCTCAGGAGTGGCCGAGTTGCCCGGCGATGGTATTCATGGCCCTGGCCAGATCGACATCGCGCTTGGTGACGCCATCGGCGTCGTGGGTGGAGAGTACTACCTCCACTGTCTTGTAAACATTGCGCCATTCCGGGTGGTGGTCGCTCTTCTCGGCGACCAGGGCGACCCGCGCCATGAAGCCGAAGGCCTCGTTGAAATCCTTGAACGTAAAGGTCCGGGCGATGGCATCGCGCCCGGAAACCTCGCTCCAGCCCGAGAGCTCCTTGAGCGCCGCCTTGCGGGCCTCGGCCGAGAGTCGTTCCACCATGCCAACCTCCTGCTTCACTTGAACTTTACTCTAACGCCCGGTGACACAGTTGGGATCCATGCCACAATAAGGCAGCAAATGCCGCGCATGCAGGAAAGTAATCAAGCCCGTCGGTAACCATGCTGCCGGTGGAACGGCGCGTCGACCCGAAACTTTGCTATATCGTCGCTCGAACCCATTTGGCGCAGATGAATTTGAAGCGATTGTTTTCCAGATCCATGGCAGACGGTCCCGATGTTATCGGGCCGATAGGGCCGCCGTCACCGCGGTCGATCCGGCGCAAGATGACGCTGATCACGCTGGCCGGGACGTTGGCGATCGTCGCAGCCGTGGCAGGCGCTTACTACTTCGCCATGAAGCCGGTACCGCTGCGGATCGCCGTCGGTCCGCCGAACAGCGACGACGTGAAGGTTGTGCAGGCGCTGGTGCAGTCGTTCTCGCGCGATCACTATACGGTTCGTTTGCGGCCGATCCTCACCGAAGGCGCCACGGCCAGCGCCAAGGCGCTCGCGGATGGCAAGGCCGATCTCGCGATCATCCGCGGCGATCTCGAAGTGCCAAAGAATGCGCGCGCCGTCGCCACGCTGCGTAAGAACGTTGCTGTGATCTGGGTGCCGCCGGCCGCCAAGGGCAAGAAGTCCGGCCCGAAGATCACCAAATTCTCGCAACTCGCCGGCCGCCGCGTCGGCGTGATCGGCAAGACGCAGGCCAACGTCAACCTGCTCAACATCATCCTGCGGCAATACGGCGTCGATCCCGCCAAGGTCACCATCGTGCAGTTCTCGACCACCGAAGTGGCCGAGGCGGTGAAGGACCAGAAGGTCGATGCGTTCATTGCGGCCGGTCCGGTGAACAGCAAGATCACCAATGATGCGATCCAGGCCTCGAGCCGCGATGGCACGCCGACTTTCCTCGCGATCGATTCGGCCGAAGCCATCGCGCAGAACTTCCCGATGTATGAATCATCGGAAATTCCCGCAGGCGCATTCGGCGGCGCGCCGGCGCGGCCGGACGACGACGTCAAGACCATCAGCTTTTCGCATCACATCGTGGCACGGCAGAGCCTGTCTGATGTGACCATCGCCGCCTTCACGCGGCAGCTGTTTGCGATCCGTCAGCAGATCATCAACGACTTCCCGCTGGCGGCGAAGATCGAGACGCCGGATACCGATAAGGATGCGGTGATCCCCGTGCATCCCGGCGCGGCCGCCTATGTGGATGGTGAAGAAAAGACCTTCCTCGATCGCTATAGCGATTACATCTGGTGGAGCCTGATGGGGCTCTCGGCGATGGGCTCGATCGGCGCCTGGTTCGCGAGCTATCTGAAGAAGGACGAGCGCAACGTGAATGTGTCAGAGCGCGATCGTCTGCTCGACATGATTGCCGCCGCGCGCAAGAGCGAGTCCCTCGAAGAGCTCGATACGATGCAGGCGGAAGCCGACGATATTCTGCGTCATACGCTGAATTGCTACGAGCATGGTGCCATCGAGGAAGGCACGCTGACAGCCTTCAATATTGCGCTCGAGCAATTCCACAACGCCGTCGCCGACCGCAAGGCGCTGATCGGCATGATCCCGCCGGAGCCGATGAATCCGCCGGAGCAATTGCGTCAGCCGCCGCGGCCGCTCGCGGTCTAGAGTCTTTCGTTTTGACGCGTTTTCTTCACGCGAACCGGGACCACTTCGCTCGAAAACGCTTTAGCGCTTGAGATAGCGCCAGCCGATCACGACGCCGCTCGCCGAGACGATGGTGCCGAGAATCGACAGCAGCCACACCACGATGTCCCAGGCCGGGCGATACATCAACAACAGCTGAAAATCGAAACTGTGCAGCGCATTGAACAGCCAGCGATAGGTACGCCGGCTTGAGTCGACGCGGCCGAGAATGTCGCCGGTGACCGGGCTGATGTGAAACCAGGTTTGCGCGTCGTCATCGAATTTGGCGCGTAACACCGGCAATTCGCGGTCATTGTGGTGCGCGTACCAATAAGCGTCGTATTTTCCGAGGGTTATCTGGCGTTCGAGGTGCGAATCCGGAAGCAGTTTTATTGCGGCGTTCCAGAGGCGGTCTTGCGGCAGTCTTGCGATTTCGCCGCTTGTCGGATTGATCGCCATCTTCGTGCCGTCGCGCTTCGCGACGATCATCAGCGGCATGCCGTTGATCCATACGAAGCGCGCTTCGACCGCGGGCTTATCCGCCGGTGCGCGAATGGTTGCAGCGATGGTCGGCGCATCGTGGCCGGCATAGCGCTGCAATACCTCACGTGGCGTATTGCGGTCGGCAAAAACGCGGCCGGGATCGAGCGACAGCCAGCCCGAGAACATCCAGGTCAGCACGAAGAGGCCGGCGATCAGTCCGGTGACGTGATGCCATGCCATCCAGCCGCGATAGGGCGTGATGTTGCCGTTCGCATAACGTCGCTTCAGACGAACGCGCAGAATGCCGATCCAGATTCCGGTAACGCCGACGATCAAACAGATGCCGGAGATCCAAAGCACCACGAGCCGCCACAGCGGGCCGTCCTTGCGCAACACGGTCGGATAGATCCAGTGCGGGATCGAGCCGAGCCAGTTCCAGACGCGCTCCGTACGGTTGGTATCGAGTGCGATCTCGCCGGAGCGCGAGGAGACGTAGAGTTTGGTGCCGGCGTCGTCGCCGAGTGTAATCAGATACAATGGCCGCAGCGGATCGTAGCGCGCGGTGACACTCCATTGATCGCGATCGACGGTCTCTTCGAGCTGAGGCAACTTGCTGGCGGGATGATGCCGTGCGACTGCAAGTGCCTGAAGTTCGTTGATCTCGGTGATGGTACGGCCATCGACGGCGGAGATGGTTTGCCGTTTGCCGTCCCAGCCAGCCAACCGATACACGGGCTCGTCGGCAACCATGTTCAATCGCAATTCGCGCGGATAGCGCGTGGCACCGGCAGCCTTCATCGCCTCGTCGGGAGAGAGCGCCACCTTCTCCCAGACGATATCGGGCAATGCCGCCAGCCGCTCTTTATCGGAGAGGCCGGGAAACGCGACATACATCATCACCACGCCGGAGATGAACCACATCGCGAAGAAGAGACATGTGACGATGCCGACCCAGCGGTGGCCGATATACAGCCACCGCCGGAGAGTGCGTGTCAGCTTGCGTGACAAGCTCAGAACTTCACGTTGACGGCGAGTTGAGCGGTGCGTGGCATGCCGAGCATCCACTGATTGTCGCTGTAGCTCGACGTCGCGTAGATCTTGTCGAACAGGTTGTAAACGCGCAGCGACACCGTGGTGTTGACGTCCGGCTTCCATTGCAGGCCGGCATTCACAACTGTGTAGCTCGGCATTTCCAGCGTATTCGCGTTGTCTGCATAGGTCTTGCCGACAATCTGCACGCCGGCATTGGCCGACCAGTTTGGCGCAAAGCCCCATGTTGCCCAGATATTGGAGACGTTCTGCGGGACATTGATCGGGACGTTGCCGGCAAAATTCACGCCGCTGGCCTGCAGGAAGTCGTCATACTTTGCGCGCAGGAGCGCGGTGTTGGCATCGATGCGCCAGCCGTATTCGAGCACGAGACCGATCGAGGCCTCGACACCGCGCGACGACTGCTGGCCGACCTGCTGAACCGCTCCGCCGCTACCCGGAACCGCTGCGAGCAGATTGTTCTTCACGATCTCATAGGCAGCGAGCGTCCACTCGCCGCGGCCGCCCCAGAACGACTGCTTGACGCCGATCTCGGCCTGTTTGCCGGTCGCGAGGTCAAACTTCGCATTGGCGTTACTCGCCGAGATCAAGCCGCCGATGGTATCGACCGCCGTCGAATACTGGCCATAGAAAGCAAGGTTCTGAATCGGCGTATAGACGACGCCGGCGCGCCACGAGGTCGCCGAATAGTCCCGGGTGTAGCTGTTGGCGGGGGTGCGATAGTCGGTTCGTTCGACGGTCGGTTGGTCCTGGCGGACGCCGGCGATTAGCGACAGCTGCTCAGTCACAGCCAATCGATTCTCTGCGAAGAACGCGTATTGATTGGCGACGCTCTTGAAGCCCGGAACAGTTGGGTCGGGGCTACTGAACAGGCCGGGATCGAAATTATACGGATTGACCGATGAGGACCCGCTAAACGGCGAATTGTTGGTATGCTTGAAGTCGATGCGGTTAACGTCGAAGCCCGCCACGAAGGTGTTGACCATGCCGAACAGATGGCCCTCGAAGGTGGCGTCCATGCGGTCGCCGATCTGCTGCTGCTGGTGGAAGATCTCGAGATAATCGCCGCGATCGATCAGGCCGGTGCCGGAATTGAAGCCGTAGATCTCGACCTCCTTCCAGTGGCGCTTCGCATACATGTAATAGAGCGTGTTGCGCAGGGTGATGCCGTCGGCCACCTGCCACTCGGTCTTCACCTGGCTCCAACTGTCCTGATAGCGGATGTTGCTGTCGCTGACATTGTAGTTCTTGAAGCGGATCGCCTCATTGAGCTGGCCGTTAATCAGCGGCGTGCCGAAATATTTTGATGGATGGCGGTCGCCATAGTCGGTGGAGAGCGTCCAGGTGATGTCCTCGGTCTGCTTGATCTGCACGGCGGCGTGCAGCGCGATGTTCGAGGTGTTGTCGCGATCGACCCAACCATCGGACGCGTTGCCGGTGACGGCGATACGATAGGCGACGTCCTTGCTGACCGGGCCGCCGCTATCGAGAGCGATGCGGCGCGTCATGTTGCTGTCCAGAGAGATTTCGGCCTGGTTGCGTGGCACCCAGAGCGGCAGTTTCGAAATCACGTTGATAGCGCCGCCGATGGCGCCTTCGCCATACATGACGGAGGCGGGGCCGCGCAGCACTTCGATCTTCTCGGCGGTCCAGGTGTCGAAGGGGAAGTTCACCGTGCCGGAGCCGACATAGAGGCGCGTGCCGTCATAGAGCGACGTGACAGAGCCGCTGCCGGCGAAGCCGCGGGTGCTGAAAGCGATGCCGCCATTGCCGGGTTCACCGATGGCCGTAAAGCCGGTGGCATTCTGCGTGACGGCATCGACCACGTTCTGCTGGCCGCGCTCGGCCATGGTTTCCGCCGAGATCACCTCGACGCTGGCCGGCGTCTGCAGGCGCGTCAGGCCGAGGCGGCTCCCCGTCGATGTCGTGCCGGTGAGGTTGAGCGTCGGCGCTGCGAAGACGGGGCCTGTCGGCGTGGCGACCGGCGCGCCGGTATTGGCGGCGACATTGCGCTGCTGCCGCGGGCGCGTAGCGCGCGATGCATTGCCGTTCGTGGCGCGGCGTGCGCGCTGAGGCGTCGCTGACGGCTGAACGACAACAGGATCGAGCGTCTGGCTCGACTGTGAGGTTTGCGACCAGCTTTCGCTCGGACACAACAAGCAGGAGAGAGCAACAGAATAAAGAAAGGGAGTATGTCGCTTCAATGCGACGGGAGAAACGGAGGTCATGAACAGGACTCGCGGTTACGTGGCACGTCACCGCAAACCAAGTCGCCCCGCCGCTTTCAAACAGGCAGTGTGACTTCCACCAGGACACCCCGCCCAATGTGCTCGCGTGTGACCACGACTGGCGGCAGGTCTCCTGGCTCGCGGGTCAATGCCTGTCGCCGCCTTCCCAGGTGAACACCCAGTGGCTCTTGGCGCGGGCTCGCCGCTTACAGTTGCGGGGGCAGCCGCGGAATCGGGGGATCCCCCTCACCGCATTCCCTTTTGATCCCCGAAGGGAACCGTCACGTTCACGTTAAGGTGAAATTTCCAAATGTGTCAATCAAGCTGCCAGTCATTCGCAGCTTGCTTTGGCGGGTGTTGATATTGCGCATCACCTGTCATCGCAGCGTCAAGCGATCTGCCTAGAGCCACTGGTGCCAGAGCCAGGATCAGGAGTTCGCCATGGCACTACGTTTATCCCGTCGTCGCTTCCTCGCGCACTCAGCCGCAGCAGGCGCCAGCTTCCTGGCGATGCCTTACCTCAGCCGCGCGGCGGATCGTCCGGTCGTGTCGCATGGCGTGCAGTCCGGCGATGTCGGGACGAGCAGCGGCATGATCTGGTCGCGCGCGGATCGGCCGGCGCAGATGATGGTGGAAGTCGCCACGACTGAATCCTTCAGCAATGCGCGCATGTTGCCGGCTATCACGGCGCTGCCCGAGAGCGATTTCACGGCGAAGCTGCTGCTCGATAATCTGCCGGCCGGGCAGGACATCTTCTACCGCGTCAAATTCCGCGATCTGTCGCATACCGACATCGTCGGCGAGCCGGTCATCGGTCGCTTCCGCACCGCGCCAGCGGATCGCCGCGATGTGTCCTTTGTTTGGGGCGGCGATGTCGCCGGGCAGGGTTGGGGCATCAATGCCGAGGACGGCGGCATGGTCACCTTCGCCACCATGCGCAAGCACAATCCGGATTTCCTGATCCATTCCGGCGACACGATTTACGCCGATGGGCCGATCCTGCCCGAAGCAAAATTGCCGGATGGCACGATCTGGAAAAACACCATCACGGTGCCGGAAAAGGCGAAGGTCGCCGAGACGCTCGATGAATTCCGTGCCGCGCACAAATACAATCTACTCGACGACAATGTCCGCGCATTCAATGCGCAGGTGCCGATCTTCGGCCAGTGGGACGATCATGAAGTCACCAACAACTGGTCGCTCTCGAAGCAGTTGCCGTCGTCTTACAAGGAGCGCGACATCACGCTGCTGGCGGCGCGCGGTGCGCGTGCCTTTCACGAGATGTATCCGATCTCGGTCAATCCGAACGAGCCTGGCCGCGTCTATCGCACGCTCAATTACGGCCCGCATCTCGATGTCTTCATGCTGGACGAGCGCAGCTATCGCGGGCCCAACGGCCCGAACCTGCAGGAGAGCTATGGTCCCGATGCGTATTTCATCGGCCCGGAGCAGATGGCCTGGCTGAAGCGCGCATTGATGGCCTCGAAGGCGACCTGGAAGGTCATCGCCTCGGATATGCCGATCGGCCTCGTCGTCTATGACAACGCTGCCGACAAAACCGGGTCTGAGGCCATTGCGCAGGGCGACGGGCCAGTGCGGGGCCGCGAGCTGGAAATTGCCGATATCCTGCGCTTCATCAAATCGGCCGGTATCCGCAACACGGTCTGGCTGACCGCCGACGTGCATTACACGGCGGCGCATTACTACAATCCGAAGAAGGCCCAGTTTCAGGATTTCGAGCCGTTCTGGGAGTTCGTCTCCGGGCCGTTCCACGCCGGAACCTTCGGCCCGGCGGCGCTCGACAATACCTTCGGTCCCGAGGTCCGTTTCGTGAAGGCGCCGGGGCCCGATAAGCAGAATTTGCCCCCGTCGGCCGGCATGCAGTTCTTCGGTCACGTCAAAATCGACGGCCAAAGCGGCCAAATGACCGTTACCCTGCGGGATCGGGCCGATATGGCCCTTTGGGCCACGGTTCTGGACCCGAAATTGGGCTAACCATTTGGCAGATTCGCATTGTTTTTCGGCGATTTCCCCCTATATTGCGCCGCAACGCGTCCGAGTACCCGGCCCCTTCTGGCCGGGTTTGCTTTTGGAGGGATTGCCCCAGCGCGTTTTCAGACGAGGCAGTTATCGAACGCGCTCGAGCGCAAGGCATAAGCCTTTTGTTGTCGAGCATGTCTTGTTGAACCCGCTCAAGGGCACCCAGACCGTAACCAGAAGAAGACCTATGAACCTTCGCAACATTGCTATCATCGCCCACGTTGACCACGGCAAAACCACTCTCGTGGACAAGCTGCTGCAGCAGTCGGGCACGTATCGCGACAATCAGCGCGTCCAGGAACGCGCGATGGATTCGAACGACATCGAAAAAGAGCGCGGCATCACCATTCTCGCCAAGTGCACCTCGGTGCTGTGGGATGAAGTCCAGATCAACATCGTCGACACCCCGGGCCACGCTGACTTCGGCGGCGAAGTCGAACGCATCCTGTCGATGGTCGATGGCGTGATTGTGCTCGTCGACGCCGCTGAAGGCCCGATGCCGCAGACCAAGTTCGTGGTCGGCAAGGCGCTGAAGCTCGGCCTCAAGCCGATCGTCGCGATCAACAAGGTCGACCGTCAGGACGCCCGCATCACCGAAGTCGTCAACGAAGTGTTCGACCTGTTCGCAGCGCTCGACGCCACCGACGACCAGCTCGATTTCCCGATTCTGTACGGATCGGGCCGCAACGGCTGGATGGCCGACAGCCCGGACGCGTCGCATGATGTCGGCATGAAGCCGCTGTTCGATCTCGTCATCAAGCATGTCGCGCCGCCGGTGGTTGAAGAAGGTGCGTTCCGCATGCTCGGAACCATCCTGGAAGCCAACCCCTATCTCGGTCGCATCATCACCGGTCGCATCTCGGCTGGTTCGGTGAAGCCGAACCAGGCCGTCAAGGTGCTGTCGCGTGACGGCAAGGTCGTCGAAACCGGCCGTATCACCAAGATCCTGGCCTTCCGCGGCCTTGAGCGCCAGCCGGTGGAACTCGCCGAAGCCGGCGACATCGTTGCCATCGCCGGCCTGCCGAAGGGCACTGTCGCCGATACCTTCTGCGATCCGTCGGTTGAAATTCCAATCCAGGCGCAGCCGATCGATCCGCCGACCGTGTCGATGTCTTTCATCGTCAACAACTCGCCGCTCGCCGGCACCGAAGGCGACAAGGTCACCAGCCGCCTGATCCGCGACCGCCTGCTGCGCGAAGCCGAAGGCAATGTCGCGCTCAAGGTCGTCGAATCCGCCGACCGTGACGCGATGGAAGTGTCGGGCCGCGGCGAATTGCAGCTCGCGATCCTGATCGAGAACATGCGCCGCGAAGGCTTCGAACTGTCGGTGTCGCGTCCACGCGTGGTTCTCACCAAGGACGAGAACGGCAACACGCTGGAGCCGGTCGAAGAAGTCGTCATCGACGTGGATGAGGAATTCTCCGGCGTGGTCGTTCAGAAGATGAGCGAACGCAAGGCCGAGATGATCGAGATGCGTCCGTCGGGCGGCAACCGCCTGCGTCTGGTGTTCTACGCGCCGACCCGCGGCCTGATCGGCTATCAGGGCGAACTCATGACCGATACCAAGGGTACCGCGATCATGAACCGCCTGTTCCACGACTACCTGCCCTACAAGGGCGAGATCGCCGGCCGCCGTAATGGCGTGCTGATCTCCAACGACCAGGGTGAAGCGGTGGCCTATGCCATGTTCAAGCTGGAAGATCGCGGCCCGATGATGATCGAGCCCGGCTGGAAGGTCTACAAGGGCATGATCATCGGCGAGCACACCCGCGAGAACGATCTCGAACTCAACGTTCTCAAGGGCAAGCAGCTCTCCAACATCCGCACCACGTCGAAGGACGAAGCGGTGCGTTTGACGCCGCCGATCCGCATGACCCTTGAAAAGGCGCTGGCCTATATCGAGAGCGACGAGCTGGTCGAGATCACCCCGAAGTCAATCCGCCTGCGCAAGAAGCATCTCGATGCCAACGACCGCAAGCGCGCCGAAAAGACCAAGGAAGTGATCGCGTAAGCGAGAGTATTCTTTGACTGGTTACGAAATGCCCGGCGAAAGCCGGGCATTTTTTGTTTGGGTGATGCCTTCACTCCGCCCCTCATGGTGAGGAGGCGCGTAGCGCCGTCTCGAACCATGAGTTGGTGTCGCGCCGATGCTTGTGGCCATCCTTCGAGACGCCACTGCTCGGCTCCTCAGGATGAGGGCGGAGTCAATTTGCCGGCGCTCCCACCTGCTTCAACGGATCGGCCTTCGCAAACGCCTCCATCGCCTCGCAGGTGGCGACGATGCGGTCGATGGTCGGGATGCCTGCAATCTCGATCTTCAGCACCTTCATGGTCGCGGTGATGCTGAGCAGGCAGATGTCGGCGATGGTCACCTCGTCGCCATGACAGAAGCGGCCGGTGGCGGGCTCGCTGGCGAGGCGATTCTCCACGGCGACGAGGCCCGTGGTGAACCAGTGCACCAGCCAGGCGCGAACTGCGGCATCGTCAAAGCCGGCGGTGATGGCGAGATATTTCCGCACACGCGGCGTAATGAGCGGGTGGGTGTCGGCGGCCAGCATCGCGGCGATCGAGCGCACCCGTGCGCGGCCGTGTGGATCGCTCGGCAGCAGCGGCGGGGTCGGATGGATCTCGTCGAGGAATTCCAGGATCGCCAGCGACTGCGTCAGCGGCAGGTGGCCGGGCTCGATCAGGGCCGGAATCGCGCCGAGCGGATTGATCTTGAGGAACGCGTCGCCGCGCTGCTCGCCCTTGTCGAGGTCGATCACGCGCTCGTGCGCTTCCAATCCCTTCAGGTTGAGCGCCACGCGGACGCGATAGGTCGCGGACGTCCGCCAGAAGCCGTAGAGTTCGAAATCGTGTGGGGCTGTCATGCATCTTCTCCGAGGGCAGCGGTGGCTTGAATAATTCAAGCAAGCCTTTATCCCGTTGTCACCCGTTTCCCATCCGCTGTGAATACCGACGCGATGACCAGACTGCCTTCCGAAGTAGATGTCGCCATCATCGGAGCCGGCGCTGCCGGCCTCGGCGCCGCGCGTATGCTGGAAGGTTCCGGGCTCTCCATGATTGTGCTGGAAGCGCGGGACCGGATCGGCGGCCGCGCCCATACGATCATGGCGGCCCCCGGCATTCCGTTCGATCTGGGCTGTGAATGGCTGCACTCCGCCGACAAGAATGACTTCGTCGGCATCGCGAAAGAGCTCGGCTTCGCCGTCGACAAGTCGCGCCCGCCGTGGCGCGATCAGGCTTATGACGTCGCCTTCTCAAAGGCGAAGCGCGATGAGTTCTTCGCCGCGATCGACGCGTTCTATGAGCGCGCCGAGGAGGCCGCAGAAAACGAGATCGATGCGCCGGCGGCGACATGCCTTGAGCCCGGCAATCCATGGAATCCGATGATCGATGCGGTCTCGACCTATATCAACGGTTTCGAGCTCAAGGATGTGTCGCTGCACGACATGGATGCCTATGAGGACACGGACATCAACTGGCGCCTGCCCGATGGCTATGGCGCGCTGATTGCGGCCTATGGCGCGCCGTGTCCGGTGGCGCTGAACACCGAAGTCACTGTTATCGATCATTCCAGTGCGCGCATCCGCATCGAGACGTCGCGCGGCACGCTCAGCGCGGCGAAAGTCATCGTGTGCGTGCCGACCAATCTTATCGCCAATGAAAATATCCGCTTCACGCCGCCGTTGACCAGCAAGGTCGAGGCCGCCGCGGGCCTGCCGCTCGGTGCCGACAACAAGGCAATGCTGGCGCTCTCCGATGCGGAGAAGTGGCCGTCCGATATCGGGTTGCGCGGCGCCGCCCTGCGCACCGGTGTCGGCAGTTTTCACCTGCGCCCGTCCGGCCGCCCCTGCATCGCCGGCTTCTTCGGGGGCAGTTTCGCACGCGAACTGGAAGACGCCGGTGAGGGCGCGCTCGCTACGCAAAGCATCGACGAGATCGTGGCGCTGCTCGGCTCGGATATCCGCAGCAAGCTCACCCCGCTCGCGGAATCCCGCTGGTGCCACGACCGCTTTGCGCAAGGCGCCTATTCGGCGGCGAAGCCCGGCCATGCCGATGCCCGCGCGGTCCTCGCGGCGCCGGTGGATGGCAGGCTGTTCTTTGCCGGCGAAGCGACATCGCCGAATTTCTTCTCGACGGCGCATGGGGCGCGGGAGAGTGGCGAGCGGGCGGCGAAGGAAGTGCTGGCCACAGGCAACCAGAGCAAAGCGTAGACGCTCGCTTACTCCATCACCCTTGCCCTCATCGCCGCATCCGGCACGATACACGCCTCGGTCTTTCCGAAGATGCGATAGCGGTTCGTTGCGATCAGGCTGTAGACCGGATTGCGCAGCGCCTTCGGCACCGCGAACAGCACGCGCACCCACTGCCAGCCGGGCAGCGTCGACAACACCGTCAGCGCCGCATCGGATCTGACATAAGCCACGCCGCCATGGATCACCGCATTGGTGTCGGGATCGGCGGGATCGATGCCGAAATGGCGGGCGAGGCGGCTGCCATAGTCGGACTGGATCGGGGTGAAGCGAAAGCGGTGATCGGTGTCGCGTTTGGCGACGAACTGGATCCAGCGCGAGCAGAAGATACAGACGCCGTCATAAAGGATGACATTGTCATCGGGCCAGGGCTCGGTCACTGCACTGTCCATTCCGGTTGCGCAGGTTTGCGCGTCATCGCTTCCTCGCCGTGATGGCCTTCAACGCCTTGTCCAGCGTGGCGCCATAGATGTCGTTACCGCCGTCGCTCTCCGCAAGCCAGTGGCCTTCGCTCTGGAAGTCCGGCAGCTCGTGGACATCGACCCTGGCGCCACCCTTGCGAAACGCATCGGCGAGCTGGCGTGACAAGTCCGGCGAAAAATAGCTGTCATTGCGCGCGACGAGCCAGATCACAGGCACGTGCGCCGTCTTGCCGAAGGCTGTGGCAGCGGCGATCAGGCGCTGCGGCGCGCAGACGTCATTCGGCCTGTCATTGGCATGGCCGCCGCGTCCTGGGGCAAAGGCAATGATCGCTCTGACGCCTTGCGGATTGGCGCCGGCCATGGCGAGCGCGCCCCAGCCGCCCGCGGAATGGCCGACGACGATCGTGCCGTCGCTGCGAATGAAGGGTTGTTTGCGAATGTCAGTCATCGCTGCGGCGATACTATCCGCCGTGGCGCGGCCGGCGCCGAGATAGTCGGCATTGTCGCAGCCGCCCTGGTCTTCCAGATAGCGTCCGCCGGTCGCGCCATGGCCGGGGCGCTCGGGCACCAGCACGGCGTAGCCACGCCCAACGAACCAGGAGGCCAGTGCGCGATATTCCGGTTGCGGCATCTGCGCGCGGCGCAGCGCATTCTGCGTGGTGGCATGCGCAATGACAGCGAGCGGGAACGGGCCATTGCCGGGTGGGCGGAATAGCACCGCGCGGGAACTGGTATTTGGATCGGGCGACGCTACCGACCAGACCTGCCGGCGATGCGGCGCTTCTTCCGGGGCCTGCGCGCCTGATGTCTGGGCTGCGAGAGTAGCGGCGCTTCCGAGCAATGCAGCCAGCAGGCAAAGCGCTTGGACGTGTTTCATGAGCGCTCAGGGACTTTCGTGCGGACGCAATGCCTGTCGAACTCTACACGCCGCGAATCACATCGATGCAGTTGTGCACATCGATACGCGTGTGCAACTGCGACACGACTCGCGCGATACGTGCCAGCAGTGGAAAACATGGCGTTCGGCGCGCATTGGATGCAGCTCTGTCCTTTTTCGATACAACTCTTTCGGTAAACTGATGCTGAAAATCCACACGTTAACCGATAATTAACGATGGACCTTGAAGAGCGCCCGCCGACTTGCTTTGATCCCCTCCATGAGCACAACCCTGATCGAGGTTCGGCCGGCCAAAGCTGCGGATGCAGCCGCGGTGGCGTCCACCCATGACGAAGCCTGGCGCGCGGCCTATCAAGGTCTCATCCCGGGCCCCGAATTGGAAAAGCTGATCAATCGCCGCGGTCCCGGCTGGTGGGATTCGGCGATCCGCAAGGGCAGCCGCGTCAGCGTTTTGTGCTTCGGTGACAAGGTCGCCGGCTACGCCAATTACGGTCGCAACCGCGCCCGCAGCCTGCAGTTCGAAGGCGAGATCTACGAACTTTACCTGCGTCCGGAATTCCAGGGCCTCGGCTTCGGCCGCCGCCTGTTCGCCTCCGCCAAGCGCGACCTCGTGCAGAGCGGGCTGAAGAGCATGGTGATCTGGGCGCTGTCGGACAATGAGGGCGCGACGGAGTTCTACCGCGCTCTGGGCGGTCGCATGGTGGCCCGCTCCTCGGAGCGTTTCGGCGCAAAATCGCTCGATAAAGTGGCATTCGCCTGGACGAATTAAGCCATTAAGCCGGTTCATGATTTTCTGGTCTCGCAGGCGTTGAATCCGGGCTCCCGCTCGGCTACGCCTGTCGCAACCTGTCCTACGAAATCTGGAGTGTTTGATGCGTCTTGACGCAATCCCGCTCGGCGCCAAGGCGCCGCATGAAGTGAACGTTGTGATCGAGGTCCAGGTGGGCGGCGAGCCCATCAAATACGAGATGGACAAGGAATCCGGCGCGCTGTTCGTCGATCGCTTCCTCTACACGCCGATGCGCTATCCCGGGAATTACGGCTTCATCCCGCACACGCTGTCGGGCGACGGCGATCCCTGCGACGTGCTGATCGCCAATACCCGCGCCATCGTGCCGGGCGCGGTGATGGCTTGCCGTCCTGTCGGCGTGCTGCTGATGGAAGACGAAGGCGGCCAGGACGAGAAGATCATTGCGGTGCCGACCTCGAAGCTCACCCAGCGCTACGACAAGGTGAAGAACTACAGCGACCTGCCCGAGATCACGCTGCAGCAGATCCAGCATTTCTTCGAGCACTACAAGGACCTCGAGCCCGGCAAGTGGGTCAAGGTGGTGCGCTGGGGTGACGCTGCCGATGCGCAGCGGCTGATCCAGGAAGGGATCGAGCGCGCGAAATCTGCAAAAGAATCGGCCGCCAAGACCAAGTAACAGAGACCGGCGTAGCAGAAGGGGACTTCCGATGCGCCGATGGATCAAACTGCTCCGAACGGCCGCGCTGATTGTCATCGCGGCCGTTCTGCTGCTTGCAGGCATCGTTCTCGTCAAGACGTTCACCGGGGGATCGCGGCAGCTTCAGGTGACCGCCGCGGCAAAGGCGCCGGTTGATGAGCAGGCAGCCGCAGAGCGCCTTGCAGAGGCGATCCGCTTTCCGACCATCTCCAATTTTCTCAATCCCGATCAGGCTGCCGAACCGCTGCGTGCGATGCAGGCGCATCTGGTGGCGAGCTTTCCGGCTTTCCATGCGGCGGCGAAGCGCGAAGTCGTCGGCAATTACAGTCTGCTCTACACATGGGAAGGCAGCGATCCTGCTTTGAAGCCGATCGCGCTGCTGGCGCATCAGGACGTCGTGCCGGTCGCACCGGGCACCGAGAAAGACTGGCAGCAACCGCCGTTCAAGGGCGTCGTCGCCGATGGCTTCATCTGGGGCCGTGGCTCCTGGGACGACAAGGGTAATTTGTATTCAATCCTCGAGGCCGCCGAGGTGATGGCGAAGCAGGGTTTCCGCCCCAAGCGCACCATCTATTTCGCCTTCGGCCATGACGAGGAAGTCTCCGGCACCCGCGGCGCAAGGGCGATCGCTGCGCTGCTGAAATCGCGTGGCGTGAAGCTCGATTTCGTACTCGATGAAGGCCTGCTGATCACCGAGGGCATCCTCAAAGGCCTCGATAAGCCGATGGCGCTGATCGGCGTGGCCGAGAAGGGTTATGCGACGCTGGTGCTGACCGCGCATGGCACGCCCGGTCATTCGTCGATGCCGCCGCGCGAAACCGCCATCGGCATGATGAGCGCGGCGCTGACCCAGCTCGAAAACAAGCGCCTGCCGATGCAGATCCGCGGCACCGTCGGCGAGATGTTCGACACCATCGCGCCGGAAATGAACGGCTTCAACCGCGTGGTGCTGTCCAATCTGTGGCTGTTCAAGCCGCTGCTGTTGCGCGAATTCGAGAAGAGCGGCCCGACCGAAGCGACGGTGCGGACGACCACGGCGCTGACGATCTTCAAGGCCGGCGAGCAGGACAATGTGTTGCCGGGCAATGCCGAGGCGACGGTGAATTTCCGGCTATTGCCCGGCGACACCCAGGCCAGCGTCACCGAACATGTGCGCAGCGCGGTCAGCAACGACAGGATTTCGATCGCGCCGTTCCCCGGCAATACCGATCCGCCTCCCGTGACCGGCACGGCCAGCGCGTCCTATCGCGCGCTCAATCAGACCATTCGCGAGATTTTCCCGGATGCGCTGGTGGCGCCGGGCCTAATGGTCGCGGCAACGGACTCGCGGCACTACACGGACGTCACCGACAACATCTTCCGCTTCTCGCCGGTGCGCGCGACATCGGAAGACCTCAAGCGCTTTCACGGCACCAACGAACGGCTGAGCGTCGCGAATTACGCCGACATGATCCGGTTCTATCGACGGTTGATCGAGAATACGGCGAAGTAAGAGTTCTGCGTCGACCCCTCAGCCGTCATTGCGAGCGCAGCGAAGCAATTCAGAAAGCCAAGAACTGGATTGCTTCGTCGCAAGGCTCCTCGCAATGACGTGGATGGGCCGGAGCGAGCGCTTTAAACCGCCGGCGCCGGCAGCTTGTGAATCGCACAGGCCGCGCGCAGCGTGTTCACCAGCAGGCAGGCGACTGTCATCTGGCCGACGCCGCCGGGCACCGGCGTGATCGCGCCGGCGGTCTTCAGTGCTTCCTGATAGGCGACGTCACCGACGAGGCGCGTCTTCCCCTCTGCACCAGGCAGGCGATTGATGCCGACATCGATCACGGTGGCGCCGGGCTTGATCCAGTCGCCGCGCACCATTTCAGGGCGGCCCACTGCCGCATAGACCAGATCCGCTTGCGCGCAGAGCTTGGCGAGATCGCGCGACTTCGAATGCGCGATGGTCACGGTGGCGTTTTCGTTGAGCAGCAATTGCACCAAGGGACGGCCGACCAGATTGGAGCGGCCGATCACGATGGCATTCATGCCTTCCAGTGATTTGTGCACGCTCTTGGTCAGGATGATGCAGCCGAGCGGCGTGCAGGGCGACAGTGCGGGCATGCCGCTGGCAAGGCGTCCGGCATTGGTCGGGTGCAGGCCATCGACATCCTTGGCCGGATCGATGGCATTGACGACGGCGTCCGTATCGAGCCCCTTCGGCAGCGGCAATTGCACGAGGATGCCGTGCACGGTCGGATCGGCATTCAGCTTCTGCACCAGCGCGATCAGATCGGCCTGTGCGACGTCAGCGGGCAGCTTGTGTTCGAAGGAGGCCATGCCGGCTTCCTGGGTCTGCTTGTGCTTGCTACGCACATAGACCTCGCTGGCGGGATCGCTGCCGACCAGCACCACGGCGAGGCCAGGCGTCACGCCATGTTCGGCTTTGACGCGCGCGACTTCAGCGGCGACGCGGCCACGCAACTCAGCGGCAATGATCTTTCCATCGATGATGCTGGCGGTCATGTGTCGTTCCTGTCGTCTGTGTCGTCGGGCATTGCTGCAGTGATACTGCGCAGCATCGCGCCCAGTTTTGTCGGGTCGCCATCGACCGCGATCTGTTTGACGCGCGATGTGGTGCCGGACAGCACGCGCACATCGCGCTTCGGCACGCCGAGCTGCTTGGCAAGCAGTTCGGTCACGGCGCGGTTCGCCTCGCCGCCCTCGGCGATGGCACGAACCCGCACCTTCACTACCGAACGGCCATTGGCCATCGTCTCGATCCCGTCGATATCGTCTCGGCCACCCCGCGGCGTCACGCGAACGGCGATGCTGACACCGTCAGTCGCGTAGCGCCAGGGATCTGCCACGAACCCGGCCGATCAGAAGACGCTGGGATAGATGTAGTAGGTGATCACCCGCTGCAGGAACATGATGATCAGGATCAGGATGATCGGCGAGATATCGAGACCGCCGAGGCTCGGCAGCATCCTGCGGATCGGCGCCAGCACGGGCTCGGTGATCCGGAACAGGAATTCGGCGATCGCGGAGACGAACTGGTTGCGGGTGTTGACGACGTTGAAGGCGATCAGCCAGGACAGGATCGCCGAGGCGATCAGCAGCCAGACATAGAGATCGAGAATGATCAGCACGATATCGAGAACGGCGCGCATGGCGGGGATGGCTCGCGGGTTAGGTCGCGGATTCGACTGTCCGCTAAATATCGGTTCAGCCCCCCTCAAACAAGGGAAGTTCTGGGCGAAAAGTGCCGGAAAACCGCGCTTTTGCGACGTTCTTGACTTGCCGTTAACGGGGATTGTAAATGGCGCCGATTGCTGACCGGATCGCATGGGCGACCCGGTTCGTATCGGGGCCATAGCTCAGCTGGGAGAGCGCGTCGTTCGCAATGACGAGGTCGGCGGTTCGATCCCGCCTGGCTCCACCATCCTTCGCTTGCTTCGCAAGCTCCGGCTCGGCAAGCCACCCTCCCGACCATAAAAAGCGAAGCAAACGAAGGATGTCTCGCCGAAGCCCGCAGGGCGTAGGCGGACCGGATTCACACCCGTCTCAACTGCAACCTTGCCACCGCCCCCGCGATGAAGCCGCGCGGAAAAAGCCGCAGCAGCAGCGGCACGATCTTGATGCCGAGGCCGGGGAACACCGTGCGCTTGTTGGCCATCAGGCCCTGATAGCCCAGCAGGGCGACGTCAGCCGCCGAGACATTGAGGATCGCCGAGTCGAGGCCCGGCGTGAATCCGGCGCGCGCCTGGAATTCCGACGGCACCGGACCGGGGCACAATGCGGTCACGCGCACACCCTTGGAGCCGAGCTCCTGACGCAGCGCTTCGGTGAAGGACAGCACATAGGCCTTGCTGGCGTAGTACACGGCCATTCCGGGACCCGGCAAAAAACCCGCGATCGAGCTGAGATTGAGAATGCCGCCCTTGTTGCGGATCAGGCTCTCGGAAAAGCGCAGCGACAGATCCGTCAGCGCGCGCACATTGACCTCGAGCATGCCAAGTTGCCTGTCGCGGTCCATGTCGATCGCGCGACCGAACATGCCGAAGCCGGCATTGTTCACGACGTACTCCACCTCGACATCGGCAGCAGCGAGGGCAGCCGCGATCTGGGCGCAGGCGTCGCGCTGTTCGAGATCGCAGGGAATGATGATGGGCGCAGCACCACCGGCAGCAGTGATTTCAGCTGCCAGTGCATTCAGACGCTCGGCACGGCGTGCAACCAGAGCGACGCGATGCTTGTTCGCAGCGAAGATGCGCGCGAACTCGGCGCCAATTCCGGCCGAGGCTCCGGTTATTAACGTCACGCGCTCAGTCACAATAAGGTACTCTTAAAATACGTGAGGACGATTTGCATGCGTCTACAGGCGTAATAGGGATGCCGGTGATGTGCAAGTCGGAATGACCACCGGAGTACCGCAGGACCTCCAGTTCCCGAGCGTGTAGCAGTGGCATGAATTATCGGGGACCGCGCATTAAACTTTGGTTATGCGTCGTGCTGCCGTCATTTGCCGGTCAGGCTGCGCCTGCTCAGACAGTCGTATCCGTTGTGGCCGTACCGCCCGCCACGCGTCGTTTAAGCTCCATCCGGTCACGTGATGAAACTGCGAGCAGGTCGGCTGCGCGCCAGACCACATTTTCCTCGAACTCACTGACGCGGCCGTCAGCATAGACCAGCTGCCACATCATCTCGACGAGACGGACACGACCAGGCTCGTCGACCACGCGCATGATGACGCTCGTAAAGTGATAGAGATCGACGGCCTCGCCCTCGACGAGCGTGGCAGCCGAGATGAGCCTGTCAGCCGTGCCCGGATCGAGCTCGAAACGCGACTCGATCAGGCTGTGCAACTTGGCTCTCTCGATAGCTGAGGGCTCACCGTCCAGCGAGATGACGTGAAGCATCAGCGCCGTGGCGGCAAGACGGAAGCCGGTATCGTCGAATGCCTGATTTCCGTGCGCATCGGGAGACACCACGTCGGCAATGAATTGGCGCAGTTTTTCCAGCATTATTCTTTGAACCAGATGATCGCGAGGCCCGCCATGCGGCGAAAGCGCTCGTGCTTTGTGGCGCGAAAATGGAACGCATGCAATGCGGCCGGGTTCCCGAAGCACTGATGACAGTTAAGTAACAATTGAGACGATCGGTAGTTTATGGGATCTCGTGTCACGGAATCTCATAGACCACGATCTTGTCGGCGATGCCGCGCAAGGCGGCGTGCTTCTGGATCGGCGTGATTTCGGCCTTCCGCAGAATAGCTTCCACGGCCAGCGCCGATATCACCGGGCTGGTGACGTGGATCGCCTGCGAGGTTGACAGGCCCTGCACCCTGGCAGCGATATTGACGGTCTGGCCAAAGTAATCCTGCCGCTCGTTCAGCATCACAGCGAGGCAGGGTCCCTCATGGATACCGATTTTGACCACGAGGTCTTTGGTGCCGCGCTCCTCGTTCAGTCGCTCCATCGCGGCGCGCATGCGCAGACCCGCGGCCAGCGCCTGTTCGGGCCGCGTAAAGGTCGCCATGACGGCATCCCCGATGGTCTTCACGACGGCTCCCGCTTCCGACGCAATGATCTCCAGCAGTGCGTGGAAATGTGCACGCACCAGATCGAAGGCTGCGAGATCGCCGACGCGCTCGTACAAGGCAGTCGAGCCCTTGAGGTCGGTGAACAAGAAAGTCAGTGAGGTAATCTTCAGTCGCTGATCGATGTTAAGGTTGTCGGCCTTGTAGACATCGCGAAAGGTCTGGTTGGTGAGTATCCGCTTGGCCGTGAGGAACGGCTTGCGTTTGCCGATCAGGTGATGGAGGCCCTCGGCCGCGACAAATACCGATGGCAGCACGCGCACCTCGGTCTGGTTCTCGAGGGACAATCGCAACGGTCCGGGTTGCAGCGTTATGGTGCCGGTCGGTGTATGCTGCCGGTTGTAGATCAGCGACAAATGCTGTCGTTCCTTGGTCGGCTCGCCCTGCACGTCAATGAACTGCGCGGCATGGGTTACCGGCTCGAACACGATGACGAATTCCGACGGCAGGTGCAGCGACATCACCGCTTTTTCATGCGCCGGCAATTCCATTGCGTCCAGTGTCACTTCATCGGTGAGCGACGCGAACGATTCCTGATTGAGATCGACGCCTGAGCTCCAGAACACCTGCTTGAAGTATTCCCAGAGCGGCAGCGTATTGGGGTCGTGTGCAGCGATGTGCCTGACGCGCGGTGCGACCGTGAACGCCACCTCAACCTGCTCGTCAACCGACGCTTCATAGCCGCAGGCGCAGAGCCCGCAATGGTAGTCGTCATGGCGCAGCGATTTCAGCGTGCTGTGGGCGTCGAGGACGCCGCTGCAGCCCGGGCACAACACATTCCAGGTCAGGTCGAACAGGCCGAGGCGGGAGGCATGCAGGAAGCCGGAAATGACGCGCTCTTCGTTCAGGCCACGGCGTGCCGCGAAATCCAGCACGTTGATACGATTGAGTTCGTGGTCCGCGCCGTCGCGGATCAGTTGTGCAATGGCATCGGCTACGGCCGGATCAGTCGCCTGGTTCAATGTCGCGAATAGTGCCTGAACATCACTCATGGCTTCAGTTTAGGCCAAATAGGCGCTGCATCCAAGACAGGGCTTTGACGCAACACTTCAACTTGTCGTTCCGCCCGCGTGCCATGAGCGCGCGGGGTAACGGGGAAGGCGTGAGGAGAGGACGTGCTGAAATAACGTCAGCGCCGCTCAATGCGGAACATTGGCGAGCGATCCGGTTGTGTCGTCACCACGCCGATAGGCATGACGGGGGCTTTATCCGGCAGCTCGACGCGGAACGCGCCGATGATTTTCGCCAGCGCCAAGGTGGCCTCGACAAGCGCGAAATGCGCGCCGATGCAGACCCGGGCACCGACGCCGAAAGGCAGATAGGCGAAGCGGTCCGGCGGTGTCGCGCCGGGCATGAAACGGGACGGCATGAAGGCGTTGGGCTCGTGCCACAATTTCTCGTGCCGATGCAGTAGCCAGGGCGCGATCAGGATCACGTCCTTGCTGGCGACGGACTGGCCAGCCAGACGATCAGGGCCCGCGGCGGCGCGTGCGATCAGGAAGGCGGGCGGATAGAGCCGCATGGTCTCATCGATCACCGCGCGGGTGAACTTCAGATGCTCGATGTCGAATGTGCCGCTCGCGCTGGCGGCACGGGCTTCGGCCGCGACCTGCTCCTGGGTCGCCGGATCGAGCGTCAGCATATACAGCGCCCAGAACAGCGCCGTTGCCGTCGTCTCATGTCCGGCGAGGATCATCGTCGCCACCTGATCGCCGAGCTGCCCATCGGTGAAGGATGCGCCGGTTTCCGGATCGCGCGCGGCCACCATCAGGTCGAACAGATCGCGCGGCGCGTCGTCGTTCTTGCCGGCGGCGCGACGTGCGGTCATCAGCTCGCCGACGAATCTCGTCCAGCGTCTGCGGAAGAAGGCGCGCGAGATATCCTGCGGTGTCGGCCAGCCCAGCGGCAGCAGCAGATCGAGGAAATGCGGCCGTGCCAGGTTCATGCCGTATTCCATCACGAAGTCGCGCAGCTTCGCGCCATGCTCGGCCATGCCGAAGGAGAACATGGTGCGGCCTGCGATCTCCAGCGTCATCCGCTGCATGATCGCGCGAAGATCGACCGGCTTGCCCTCGGCGCACTGTAAGTCGGCGAGCGTATCGTCGACGGCCGAGATCATGTGCGGCACCAAAGTCGTCACCGCGCGCGGCGTGAAAGCCGGCGCCAGGGTGCGGCGCTGGTGTTTCCAGGTGCGGCCTTCGGCGAGCAGCAGGCCCTCGCCGAGCATCGGCCGCAGCACGCGGAATGCAGCGGGCGTGCGGGTATAGTTCTCGTAATTGTCCACCAGAACATGGCGGATCGCATCGGGGTCGTTGAGGATGAAGCTGGCATGGCCGAAGAAGCGGCCGTTGATGATGTCATCTTCATAGGCGCGCTGGCCCCAGGTCTCGATAGCGCTGCGGCGCATCGCCGACATACGCCCCAGCGCACCCATGTTCTCGGGCGCACGTGGCGGGCTCGGCGGCACCAGGGGCGCTCGCGCAGCGGAGAAATCGTAGACCTCGGCAATGCTCACGATGGGCCTCGCAATTGATCCAGGGACCGGAGCGTCTCGTCATTATAGCAGGCGTCCATCCGCGCGCCATGGAGGCCTCGATGGAAAGCGTGGCCGCAACGCACGCATCGACCAATATTGCGGTCCAGCGGGCGCATCCCTCGGAACGATACTCACGCATGCACATTAGGGAGGCAGTGGCTCCATATCGGACCGGCCTGAGGATTTAAAATGATCGATACCGTTGTCGTCCAACCCAATGTAAGCGTCGATGAACCGCAAACCTCCGGCGTATCGTGGGCTGCGGTTGCAGCCGGTGCCGTGGTTTCGCTCGCACTGACGCTCGTCCTGATTGCCTTTGGCACAGGTCTCGGTCTGTCTGTCGTGTCTCCGTGGGCAAGTTCCGGCGCCTCCGCGACCACGTTCAAGATCACGACCGGTATCTACCTGATCGTCATCGCGATGATCTCGTCATCGCTCGGTGGTTATATTGCCGGCCGTCTGCGGTCGCGCTGGATCGGCGTGCATTCGGACGAAGTCTACTTTCGTGACACCGCGCATGGATTCCTGGCCTGGTCGTTCGCGACGGTTTTGGGAGCGATCCTGCTGGCATCTCCAGCAACCACTTTGCTGAGCGGAGCCGCGTCGGGTGTTGCTGCCGGTGCAACCGCTGCTGCAGCCCAGTCAGGTCCGAGCGATGGCTACCTGGATTCGCTGCTGCGTCCGACGACGCCGTCGGCCGATGGCACCAGCGCGGAAGCGCGTGGTGAACTGTCACGTGTGATGGCTGCCAGTTTCCGTGGTGGAGAGCTCAAGCCTGCCGACCGCAGCTACGTCAACAAGGTTGTCGCCAGCCGCACCGGTCTGAGCGAGGCAGATGCCGACAAGCGCGTCACTGAAGTCATCAACGATGCGAAGACCGCGGTGGATGCCGCACGCAAGGCCGCGATGCAGCTCGCATTCTGGCTCACGGCGTCGCTGCTGATCGGCGCCTTCTCCGCCAGCCTTGCCGCGACGGAAGGTGGCGGGCTTCGTGACGGGACCTGGAAGAAGCGTCGTTAACCCCAATCAAAGGAGACAACCATGCCCATTCTTCTGTGGCTACTCGGAATCCCGCTTCCCCTCATCATCCTGGTACTGTTGCTGCGATAACAGAATAACGAAGGAGCCCCGCACATGGCGGGGCTCTTTGCGATTTCGAACAATGCCTCATGCGATCTGACCGGAGACGCGCAGGGAAGTCGGCAAAGCGGTTATATAGAAAGCCAGACCGCTGAGGCGCGCGAGTTGGCGTGATCTACTCGGTGAATTCCGCCACCGTGATCCGGTTTTCCGACGCCGGCCAGGCGCGCGCCACGATCCGCTCCTGATTGAACAGCGCTGCCACCGGACGTCCGATGTCCGTGGCCGGAAGGCGGATAGTCGAGAGCGAATCCGTGGGCACGCCGGCTTTCACGTCGGCCGGCTCCTTGCCGTCGAGCAGCACGACATCGCGCGGTAATCCAAAATAGCCACGGACGCGCGACATCGACACCACTGCACCGGCATTGGCATCGGTGGGTCCCAGCGGCCGGCCGGCGCGCAGATGCACGACGTCGGACGAGCGGGGGAATGGCGAGCGATAGGAATGCGTGATCGGCGCTCCGGCCGATGTCAGGACGATCTCGACAGGCCAGGTCGGATCGACCTGAACGGGACCCCAGCGGCCATCGGCGGATGTGCGGGCCGAATGGAGCGCTGTCCCGATCCGCTCGCCCGTGTCCGGCGCCACGCGGTACACCTCGACCAGGGCATCCGCGACCGGCCGGTTGGTGGGCACGCCGCCGGGCGTGCCGGTGACGAGACCGCTGATTTTCACCTCAGCTTCCGGCGCGATATCGATCCGCACGGGCTCGCGGCCGACGATAAATTTGTAGATCTCGCGGAAGGCACGGGGGTGAAAGCCGGTTTCGCGATGATCGATGGCGCCGAGGACGAGATTGGTGGCGCCGCGCAGCGCCGGACCATCGGCGGTGACGCCGGTGGCCACGCCCGGCTTGCCGAGCAGGCGACCGTCGGCCTGCGCATATTTGTCGATGCCATCGCTGCGGAGGGTGAGGAAGGCGGTACCTTCAGTCACCTCAGGGCCCTCGCCGGGATTGAGGCTCTTGAGGAACGGGCTGCGGCCATTGAATTCGCTGCCGGGACTATCGGTCCCGTCGAACACGCCGTGATTGGGGGTGCCGCATAGGACGGCGTGGCTGACATCGGCGCTGCCGCCATTCTTGATGTAATTGCGCACCGCATTGCCGCCGCGCGAATTGGCGACCAGCGCCACTTTCGCAGCACCAGTGCGCTTTTTCAGTTCCGCGATGGCTTCGCCGAGTTCGCGGCGCTGGTCTTCGGTGGAGGAGCGGCCCTGCTGCGCCACAGCATCGTCGGAATGCGCCAGCGGATCGGTGAAATTGAGCGCCATCAGCCGGTTGCGCGGGATGCCATTGGTTTCCATGCGCCAGATCTGCGTCATCCAGAGCGCCGCGTGGTCGCCATTGCCGTGGACGAACAGGATCGGGGGAATGTCGGAACCCCCAGTCGTGCCGGGGCCCGTCTGTGCTGCGGCCTCGAAACGGAGCGCATGGGCGGCCAGCGGCAGCATCGCTGCGCCCGTGAGGATGGTCCGTCGCGACAGCGCCATGGCTGGTCTCCCTCTATCTGCGCACATCCGATACCTGCCACTGTGATAGCGGAGCAGGCACTGGACAGACAACGCGTTTCGCAGGCATCAACTTGATGTGCCCGCGGGGAATCAGACCCGCATGGCCCTGCAGTCGCTATCTGCAGCAGACGACGGGACGATGATGGCCGAAGCAGCGAAACCAGTGGTTCTTCCCTCCGACGGCATTGCCGCCCCGCTGCGGTTTGCGGTGTTCCGGCGGATCTGGCTCGCCAGCTTGCTGTCCAATCTGGGCCTGATGATCCAGAGCGTGGGCGCTGCCTGGGCCATGACGCAGATGACCGCGTCGGCCGACAAGGTGGCGCTGGTGCAGACCGCCTTGATGCTGCCGATCATGCTGATCTCGATGCCGGCGGGCGCCGTGGCCGACATGTATGACCGCCGTGTCGTGTCGCTGGCTTCGCTGGTGCTGTCGCTGGTCGGCGCCTGCGTACTGACCATGCTGGACTGGACCGCTCACATCACGCCGAACATCCTGCTCGCCTTCTGCTTCATCATCGGCAGCGGCATGGCGCTGTTCGGACCGGCCTGGCAATCCTCCGTGGGCGAGCAGGTGCCGCCGGAGGTACTGCCATCCGCCGTGGCGCTGAACGGCATCAGTTACAATATTGCGCGCAGTTTCGGCCCGGCGATCGGCGGCATCGTGGTCGCCACCGCCGGTGCTGTCGCAGCCTTCGCGGCCAATGCGGTGCTCTACATCCCGTTGCTGGTGGTGCTGTTCCTGTGGCGTCGCAAGGTCGATGTGTCGCGGCTGCCGCGTGAGCGGCTGAGCCGGGCCATTGTGTCCGGCGTGCGTTACATTGCTAATTCGCCGTCGATCAAGATCGTGCTGACGCGCACGCTGATCACCGGCATCTGCGGTGGTTCGGTCTCGGCGCTGATGCCGCTGGTTGCGCGCGACCTGCTGCATGGCGGCGCGCAGACCTACGGAATCATGCTCGGAGCTTTCGGCATGGGTGCGGTGATCGGCGCAATGAATATTGGGCATGTCCGCAAGCATCTGAGCGGCGAAAGTTCGATCCGGGCCTGTGCGCTGATCATGGGCGTCGCGATTGCCGTCGTCGCGGTCAGCAGCGAGCCGGTCATCACGGCGGCGGCGCTGGTGGTGGCCGGCTCGGTCTGGATGCTGGCGGTCGCGCTGTTCAATATCGGCGTACAGCTCTCGGCGCCGCGCTGGGTTGCCGGACGTTCGCTCGCCGCCTTTCAGGCGGCGATTGCCGGCGGCATCGCGATTGGCAGTTGGGGCTGGGGGCATCTCACAGACATGGTCGGCGTCGAAGCGGCATTGCTGGTGTCCGGCGGAGCGATGTTTCTCTCGCCGCTGTTTGGCCTGTTCCTACGGATGCCGCCGACCGGCGCGCGCGACGAGGATGCCGAGACGCTGGCCGATCCTGAAGTGCAACTCCAATTGACGGCGCGCAGTGGCCCGCTGGTGGTGGAGATCGAATATCGCGTGGATCAAGAGAATGCGCGCGCATTCCACGGCGTGATGCAGGACGTGCAGCTCTCGCGCCAGCGCAACGGTGCCTATGGGTGGTCCATCGCGCGCGATATCGCTGATCCCGAATTGTGGACCGAACGCTACCACTGCCCGACCTGGCTCGATTTCCTGCGCCAGCGTAATCGTTCGACGCAGTCCGAGCGCGCTTTGTATCAGCGCGCGGCGGACTATCATCTGGGGCCGGATCCGGTTCGCGTGCGCCGCATGCTGGAGCGGCCGTTCGGTTCGGTGCGCTGGAAGGACGATACGCCCGATCGCGCAGCGACCGAGGTGCTTCCTGTCGCGACGCCGGCCGGCAGCAGCGGTTAAAGCTTCTTATCTTGACGCGTTTTCCTGACGCGAACCGGTGCTCACTTCGCTCGAAAACGCTAGTCGCGCTATTGATTGTTCTCGGCGAGAACTTTCGCGCAGGCCTTGCTGAGCTTCGAACGGTTTTCCTTGAGGCAGCTGAGCACGACCATGTCACCATCGTTCATCTTGGCGCGGCAGAAGCGCGAGACGTCGCGTGAACAGGCCGACTGATTGGCCGATGTGTTGCTGCCCTGCGCGAAAGCGGACGTTGCGATCAGCAGGAACGGGATGATCAAAAGTCGGGTCATGAAATGGGCCTCCCTAAAAATTGGCTATCTGATTCTATGGCGCGCAACGAAGTACGCGGGAATGGCGCAATGATGGCGAGCGTCCGGCGCCAAGTTTACGGATTGCGCGTTATGTCATTCAGGCGAGCGTCGCTGCTTAACTTCGTGATCCCGAAATCACGAGATCGTCGCGATGGATCATTTCGGCGCGGCCGCTGATCCCAAGAATAATCATCACGTCCGGAGATGAGCGGCCTTTGATCTTCTCAGCATTGTCTGCGTCATAAGCCACGAGGCCGCGGCCGATTTCGTGCGTGTCCGGTCCGCGCACGATAACGGCGTCGCCGCGTGCGAAGTCACCTTCCACCTTGATGACGCCGGCAGGCAGCAGACTCTTGCCGGCACGGAGTGCGGCGACCGCACCTGCATCAATGGTCAGCGTGCCTTTCGGTTCCAGCGATCCCGCAATCCAGCGTTTGCGCGCAGTGACGGGATTTGCAGGAGTCAGGAACCAGGTACACAGGCCGCCATCGGCGATCTTCTGCAGTGGATGCTCGACCTTGCCGGACGCGATGATCATATGCGTGCCCGCGGTGGTCGCGATCTTGGCAGCTTCGATCTTGGTGTACATGCCGCCGCGCGACAATTCGCTCTCGGCAGCGCCCGCCATGCCTTCGATCTCGGCAGTGACGCTGTCGACGATGGGAATCAGCTTCGCATCGGGATTGGCGCCGGGTGGTGCAGTGTAGAGCCCGTCGATATCCGACAGCAGCACCAGCAGATCGGCGGATGCCATGGTCGCGACACGCGCCGCGAGGCGATCATTGTCGCCATAGCGGATCTCGTTGGTCGCCACCGTGTCGTTCTCGTTGATGACCGGCACCGCGCGCCATTCCAGCAGTTTGCCGATGGTCGAGCGCGCATTGAGGTAACGACGACGTTCCTCGGTGTCCTGCAGCGTCACGAGAATCTGTCCGGCACCGATGCCGTGATGGCCCAGTACTTCCGACCAGATGCGCGCCAGCGCGATCTGCCCGACGGCAGCGGCGGCCTGGCTCTCTTCGAGTTTCAGCGGACCGCGCGGAAGCTTGAGGCGGCTGCGGCCGAGCGCGATCGAGCCTGATGAGACCACGAGGACGTCGCGACCGTCCGCATGCAGCTTGGCGATATCGGCGGCCAACGCCGCAAGCCATTTGGCCCTGACTTCGCCGGCCGCGGAATCGATCAGCAGCGACGAGCCGACCTTGACGACGATACGGCGAAAGTTCTTCAGCTCAGGGCGCGACATGATGTGGGCTTTGGCAGGACCTGTGATGCTTGGACGGACGTGAGAGGCAGATTAGCTCGTCGCCGGCGCCCATGGCGCAGACTGCGCTGCGCTCTTGGCCTTGTCCGACACCGGCGCCTCGCCGATCACTGCAACGAGCGCACGCAATGCGTCCGGCACGCCTTCGCCCGTTGCGCCCGAGATCAGCAGCGGCGTCTGCTTCGCAGCGCGCTTCAACCGGTCCTTCTGCTTCTTCAACTCGTCCGGCTCGACCGCATCGATCTTGTTGAGCGCGACGATCTCGACCTTGTTGGCAAGGTCGCCCTCATAGGCATCGAGTTCGGCGCGGACGGTCTTGTAGGCCTTGCCCGCATGTTCGCAGGTCGCATCGATCAGATGCAGCAGCACGCGGCAACGCTCGACGTGGCCAAGAAAGCGATCGCCGAGGCCGGCGCCTTCATGCGCGCCCTCGATCAGACCGGGAATGTCCGCCAGCACGAATTCGCGCGCGTCGACATCGACGACGCCGAGCTGTGGATGCAGCGTGGTGAACGGATAGTCCGCGATCTTCGGCCGCGCAGCGCTGACCTTGGACAGGAATGTGGACTTGCCGGCGTTGGGCAGGCCGACGAGACCCGCATCCGCAATCAGTTTCAGTCGCAGCCAGATCCAGCGCTCTTCGCCGGGCTGGCCGGGATTGGCATTGCGTGGGGCGCGGTTGGTAGATGATTTGAAATGCGCGTTGCCAAAGCCGCCATTGCCGCCTTCGGCCAGCACATAGGTCTCGCCGAGCTTGGTGAAGTCGTGGATCAGCGTCTCGCGATCCTCATCGATGATCTGCGTGCCGACCGGAACTTTGAGCGTGATCGGCTTGCCATTGGCGCCATGGCGGTCCTTGCCCATACCATTGGTGCCGCGCGGCGCCTTGAAGTGCTGCTGGTAGCGATAGTCGATCAGCGTGTTGAGGCCGTCGACCACTTCGATGATGACATCGCCGCCGCGGCCGCCATTGCCGCCGGAGGGACCGCCGAATTCGATATACTTCTCGCGGCGAAAGGCCACGCAGCCGTTTCCGCCGTCGCCGGAGCGAATGTAAACCTTGGCTTCATCGAGGAATTTCATAGCGTATCCGTATCGCAGGGGGGTGATCGCGGCAACCACTTCGTCGCCGGAGCATCGTGAAAAGCCCTTATTTGGGGGCCTTGCTGCGCATCAGGTGACGTCCTAAACGACTCATCTTGCCATTAACCAAGCGTGCGCATTCCGCGACTTTCCTACGGGCTCATATAGGCATGTTTGCGACCATTTCGACCGCAGCCGACAATCGTGCCGCCCGGCTGGCCGGTATCGGCCTGATGCTCCTGGGCATCAGCATGTTCTCCTGCGGCGATGCGATCGGCAAATTCCTCGTGGGCACCTATTCGGTCGGGCAATTGATGCTGCTGCGGGCCTGCGCGGCGCTGGCGCTGCTGGCGCCGTCGATCTGGCGGCATCGTGCGGACTTCTTGCAGCTCGATCGGCCGGGTCTGCAGCTCATTCGCGTGGTGCTGTCGACACTGGAAGTCGCGGCGTTCTTCTGGGCGGCGGCCTATCTGCCGCTGGCGGATGTCATCACCTATTATTTGGCCTGTCCGATCTTCGTCACCGCGGGCTCCGCGATCTTTCTCCGCGAATCTGTCGGCTGGCGGCGCTGGAGCGCGATCTTCGTCGGCTTCTGCGGTGTACTGATCGCGCTGCAGCCCTCGGCGCAGACGGTGACATGGCCGGCGCTGATCGCGCTCGGCGGCAGCCTGTCCTTCGCCGCGCTGATGCTCATCACCCGCTCGCTGCGTTCCGCGCCGGACGTGGTGCTGGCGACGACCCAGTTTATCGGCACGTTTACTTTCGGCGCCGTATTCACGGCGTTCGGATGGGTGACGCCCGATCTGCGCGATCTCGGCCTGTTCTTTCTGGCGGGCGTTGTCTCGGTCTGCGCGCTGCTCTGCGTCAATCGCTCGCTGAAGCTGGCGCCGGCGAGCACTGTGGTGCCGTATCAGTATTCGATGATCATCTGGGCGGTGATCTTCGGCTATCTCGTGTTCGGCGAATTGCCGTCGTGGGCCACGCTGATCGGTGCGGCGGTCATCATCGCAGCAGGGCTCTATATCTTCCTGCGCGAGCAGCAGCTCGGAAAGATCGCCGACGAAGTACCGCCAGCGGTGTGAACTTCTTTTCCCTCTCCCCCAAGGGGAGAGGGAAAGTAAGAGTCGTTCACCGTCGCGTCGATGTTCCCCAGTTCTTCAGCGAACTCCACACGCCTCTTGTCAGCTTGAAGCAGTCGACCGGTGTTGACGAGCCGATCGCTTCGAAGCGGTGGAGTTGAACGCCACTCCACTGGAAGCCGCACTTCTCCAGGATGTTGCGCGACGACGGATTGGCGACGCGCGCGCCCGAGATCAGGTGATCGATATCGAATTCGTCGAATGCGTAATCGATCGCGGCACGTGCGGCCTCGGTCGCAAAACCCTGGCCCCAGTGATCGACGCCGAGCCAGTAGCCGAGCTCCGGCGATTCGGCTTCGCGCCAGTCGATTCCGACCATGCCGATGGGACGACGATCGAGTTCGATCAGGAACACGCTGTCGCTTGCCGTGCCGCTCAGCGAATTGACGAAATCGACTGCGTGATCCTGCTGATACGGGAAGGGCAGGCGACGCGTCATCTCGGCGATGCGGCGATCATTGGCAAGAAGCGCGATGGCTTTTACGTCCGCGAGTGTCGGCTTGCGCAAGGCCAACCGTTCGGTCTCGAGGACGCAGCCTCTGGTTTCTCTCAACGTCGGGGTCGGAATATCCTGCAACATCTCGGGCTCCTGTGTGCGCCCCGAAGCGACGCACCAAACGAAAAGGGGAGGCCGGTTTCCCGCCTCCCCTGGAGCCCAATTCTGGCGCTCCGCCGGTTCAACAGGACCCGGCGGACTCCAATGTGTCCACCGTTTATTCGGCCGCGGCTTCAGTAATCGGGAGTACCGATACGAAAGTGCGGCCGTTCGATTTGGCACGAAACTCCACGTGGCCTTCGACCTTGGCGAACAGGGTATGGTCTGTGCCCATGCCGACATTAAGGCCGGGGTGCCAGGTGGTGCCGCGCTGACGCGCAATGATGTTGCCGGGAATCACGCGCTCGCCGCCGAACGCCTTCACGCCGAGGCGCTTGCCAGCCGAATCGCGGCCGTTGCGCGATGAACCGCCTGCTTTTTTATGAGCCATAGCCCGTCTCCGATCTCGATAAGTTCTAGATCAATTCCTTGAAGGAATTGTCTCACAGATTCTCAACTTTTCGCAGCGGCTTATTCCGCGGCGGGCTTTTTCTTCGCAGCCGGCTTCTTGGCTGCAGCAGGCTTGGCGGCGGCTGCCTTCGGAGCAGCGGCCTTCTTCGCCGGCGCCTTCTTGGCAGGAGCTTCGTCGCCATCAACCGGAGCGGTCACGACCGGCTTCTCACGCTTCGGACGAGGTCCGATCGTCGGCGCCTTGCCGTCGGCCAGGATCTCGGTGATGCGGATCATCGTGAGCTCGTCACGGTAGCCACGCTTGCGCTTCGAATTCTTGCGGCGGCGCTTCTTGAAAGAGATGACCTTGGGGCCGCGCTTGTGGTCGAGCACTTCGGCCGCAACCGACGCACCAGCCACCAGAGGCAGGCCGAGCACAGGCGTATCACCGCCCAGCACGAGAACTTCACCAAGCTGCACGATCGTTCCGACATCGCCGGCGATCTTGCCAATCTCGAGCACATCATCCGGAACGACGCGGTATTGCCGGCCGCCGGTTTTGATGACTGCGAACATCGTTATATTCCTTCGTGTTCGATCCCATCCTCGGATCAGATCCGGGACGGCTTCTTGTTCAGTCGATAAGGGTTCACCGCGACTTCCAGGAAGTCGCGCATCTTTGCGTTTTTGGTCGACGTTGCGACCCCACGCAAAAACAATCGGCGCCAAGCAAGGCTTGCGCCGAAGCGTGCTTTATAGAGGGTGAAGGCGGAGAGTCAAGGAAAGACGGGCGAAAAGCGAGCCAAAAACAGAGTCTTGGCGGGAGCTTCGTCCTCTCAGTTGTCATCCCCGGGCTTGACCCGGGGATCCATCTTTGCCGTGCGTTTTGCCGAAGATGGATGGCCGGGTCAGGCCCGGCCATGACAGCGTTTTATATTTCCCGCCAGTACCTTAGCGGGGCCAAGCCTCACGACGCCAGGCTGCGCATTTCCTTGATCAGGTCGGACTTGCCCTCAAAGCCGATGCCCGGGAGTTCCGGCATGGTGATGTGGCCATCAATCACCTTCACGCCATCCGGGAACCCGCCATAGGGCTGGAACAGATCCGGATAGGACTCATTGCCGCCGAGGCCGAGACCGGCCGCGATGTTGAGCGACATCTGGTGGCCGCCATGGGGGATGCAGCGGCGCCATGACCAGCCGTAGCTCTTCAGCATGTCCAGCGTACGCAGATATTCGACGAGGCCGTAACTGAGTGCGCAGTCGAACTGCAGCCAGTCGCGGTCCGAGCGCATGCCACCATAGCGGATCAGGTTGCGCGCGTCCTGCATCGAGAACAGGTTCTCGCCGGTGGCCATCGGACCGGGATAATGCTCGGCGAGCTTCGCCTGCAGTTCGTAGTCGAGCGGATCGCCGGCTTCCTCGTACCAGAACAGGTCGTATTCGCGCAGTGCCTTGGCATAGGCGACGGCCGTATCGAGATCGAAGCGGCCATTGGCGTCGACAGCGAGTTTGGCCCCTGCTGGAAGCAGTTTCAGCACATGCTCGATGCGCTTGCAGTCATCGGCGAGCGGCGCGCCGCCGATTTTCATCTTCACGACATTGTAGCCGCGATCGAGATAGCCCTTCATTTCCGAGGCGAGGCCTTCAAGACCCTTGCCGGGATAATAGTAACCGCCCGCGGCATAGACGAAGACCTTCGGGTCAGCGGTGGTGCCATAGCGTTCGGCGAGCAAACGGAACAGTGGCTTGCCCGCGATCTTGGCGACCGCATCCCACACCGCCATGTCGATGGTGCCGATCGCGACTGAGCGCTCGCCGTGGCCGCCCGGCTTCTCGTTGGTAAACATGGTGGCCCACACCTTGTGCGGGTCGATATTGTTGCCCGAGGCGTCGATCAGGCTGTCGGGCTTGGCTTCTAAAATGCGCGGCGCGAAGCGCTCGCGGATCAGGCCGCCCTGACCGTAGCGGCCGTTGGAGTTGAAGCCGTAGCCGATCACGGGTTTGCCGTCGCGGATCACGTCGGTGACCACGGCGACCAGGCTCAGGGTCATTTTACTGAAGTCGATGAAGGCGTTAGCGATGGGGGAGGCGATCGGAGCGGTGCGCTCCCGGATGTCGATGATGCGCATGAGGCGCTCCTGCGGCTGGGTGAGACGGGCTTGCGGAGAGGCATACGCCTCTCTTAGCCATCTCTGAAATGGTCATTTTTCATCAGAGCAGTTCCGAGATAAGATGGCTGGTGCCATCCCGGACGTCCCATGCAAAGCTTTGATCCAATTTCACTCCGCCTGTTCATCGCTGTCTGCGAGGAGCGCAATATCGCCAATGCCGCAAAGCGCGAGGCCATCGTGCCCTCAGCGGTGAGCAAGCGTATCAGTCAGATGGAGCAGGAGGCCGGCGTGCAATTGCTCGAACGGGGCCGCCGCGGCGTCACAGTGACGGCGGCCGGTGAAGCGCTGTGTCGCTATGCACGGGAGTCCCTGCAGTTGCTCGACCGGATGCAGGCCGAACTCGGCGCCTTTGCCGATGGCGTGCAAGGGCATGTGCGGGTGTTCGCCTCGAAGTCGGCGGTGGCCCAGGTGCTGCCGGAAGATATCAGCCTGTTTGCGAAGCGCTATCGCGACGTGCGCGTCAGTCTCGAAGAGCGCGAGATCTGGGAGGTCGTGCGCGGCGTCGAGGAAGGGCGCGCCGATATCGGCGTCTGCTGGGATGCCGTCGATCTGCGTGGTCTCAGGACGTTTCCCTATCATCGCGATCAGCTCGCGGTAGTGGTGCATCCCGATCATCCGCTTGCGAAACGCACGTCAGTATCGTTCGAGGACACGATCGACTTCGAACATGTCGACATCGTCGCGCGCAGCATCATGCAGACTATGCAGCGCAGTGTCGCAGCTGCGGCCGGCAAGCAGATGCGCTACCGCATTCAGGTTTCCACCGTGGATGCCGCCTATCGCATTGTCGCGGCGCAACTGGCCGTCGCGATCATTCCGCAGGAAGAAGCGTCCACGATCCAGCAGACGCTGGGGCTGAAGGTCATCCCGCTCAGCAATGACTGGGCGAAGCGGCAATTCGTCGTCGCCGTGCGCGACAAGGGCCTGAGTCGGCCGGCGCAATTGCTGCTGGAAAGCCTGAAGGAAAGCGCGAGCGAATGAGCATTCGCCACAGTGCAGTGTCGTGCGTGATCTTGAAGATGAATCACGCAGTCGATCTCGCGGAGCTAGCCGACTTGCTCGGTCGTTGCGCCGGCTAGCGGCTCACGCGGGCATCGGCAACGGCACGCTGAAACAACGCTGTCATCGCGTCCGAGATGCCCTGGGTCGGGCTGACCTCAAAATAGAAGCCTGGCGAAGCGCAGCTCTGCATATTGCTGGCGATCTGGCTGTTGGGTGAAGGTCCGTAAGGACCAGCGTTGAATGGTGCGATCCAGCTATTGTACCAGGCATTGGTCGGAAGTGCGAGGTAGGTCGTGTAAAGCACGGCAATCTTGATGCCGCGATTCTTCAACGTGGTGCAAAGCGCTGGATTGATCGGCGACTGGCATCGTCCACCAGTCGTCGGTTTCAGGCAGTTGCCGGGATTGTATTCGTCAGCCACGCCATCGGATACGAAGAAGAGATATTTGAGCGGTGCACCGGCTGTACCGGCTCCGGGGGCGCTGATGGCGGTGTTGATCGCCGGGAATATAGCGCTGTAGCCGGTGTCCTGATCGTTGTTGTCGTTCTGGCCGTTCACCGTCATCAAGTCGATGTTTCCGGCCGCCGTCTTCGCACTTGAGAGGCCGGACGACAATGTGAACAGGGCTCTCAAACCGGACGTCGAGGCGGCCGCGCCGAAGTCGTAGATCGCCATGCGGAACTGGTTGGAATAGGTCTGCGTACTGGCCGCGGTATCCATCAACTTCTGGGTGGCCGTACGCAGCACGTCGATGCGCGTGATCACGCCAAGTGTCTTGGCGAGTTTGTAGTAGTTGTTGCTGTTGTTGAGGTCGTGGCAGGCAAAGGCGCAGCTGTCCGACGTATTCTTGACCATCAGAGCCACGTCGGCCGGTGTTGCGCCGACGCCCATGGATGGCGAATTGTCGAGCAGCAGATAGAAATCGATGTAATTCGGCATCGTCGCCGTCGCGACAGAACTGCCGGTAACGGTCATTTTGGAAAAGCCCATGACGGATGTGAGACTGGTCGACACATCCGCCGAGAATTGCATAGTGGCCGTCACGACGCCGTTGGCGCGATTGACGGTCGCTGTCGTGCTGGTCAGCGTGAAGCCGGTCCTGCCTGATGTGTTGCCCTTGAAAATATTGATTGCGTCGACGTCGCCCCCGGGGACGGGGCCGTCCGCTGCCATCGAACCTGCGGTAATGAATGCAGCAGACTTCTGCACGATGGAGCCGACGCTCGCAGTATCAAGGGCGGCTTGCAGTTGGGATCTGATCTGTAGTGCACGCGTATAATCGACCGCGGCGCCCACCATGGAAATAAGGGGGATGCATGTGATCGCGAATATGATCGCGACATTGCCGCGTCGGTCGCAGCGAAAACGATCAATTAGCCTGAGGAACGATAGCCCGAGGAATGACTTCAGCATGAATACGCACCCGTATGAATGCGGAGATAATTACCTGAGCTGATAAATTTACTGTTAGGTCGATCGCAGAAAGGTAGTGGCTTGGGTTGCTGCCCTGTTGGTTAGTTAAGGATGTTCTACCGGTTTCATTGAAACCGGCTCGCGGGACCGACGCAAAAGGGGAGCGGTACGATCATCCCGGCGGGGCGATGAAACAAACCGGCTCCCGGGGCATTGTCATGCGGTTCTAGTCTGGCAGGGGCAATATGGCTGAAGACACAATGACGACCGTAGGCATCGGCAATCACGGTGCCAAGCGGCTGCCGTCCGTTGATGTGGACACGTTCAACATCGAGCTGAAGGACGACAACGGCTTTCTCGGTGACCGCGCCAGCAAGGGCGCTTTTCAGCGCATACTGGATGATCTCAGAAAGCCATTGAAGAAAAACGGCGACGATCCGCTCGGCAAAAAGGCTGCCAACGAGATCAGTAAATCCAGCCTCGACGAAATCCTGCTTGGCGACGATGTGGCCGCGGCTGCACTCGTCCATGGTGCGATCGAAGAATTCGCGCGGGAGCTGGCTTATGTCACGCAGCGCTTCTTCAAGACGAAGGCCTGGGCAGATACGGAATGCATCGTGGTCGGCGGCGGTTTCCGCCAGAGTCGTGTCGGGGAACTTGTTATTGCGCGCACGGACATCATCCTCAAGGCCGAAAATCTCAAGGTTGCGTTGGTGCCGATCCGGTTTCATCCAGATGAAGCCGGCCTGATCGGTTGCCTGCATCTGGCGCCGTCATGGATTTTCGAAGGTTACGACAGCATTCTGGCGGTCGACATCGGCGGCTCCAACATCCGTTGTGGCGTGGTCGAAACCGCATGGAAGAAATCGAAGGATCTCTCCAAGGCCGCGGTATGGAAGTCCGATCTCTGGAAACATGCCGATGATGAGCCGACGCGTGAAGGCGCCGTCAAGCGGTTAGTGAAGATGCTGAAGGATCTGATCTCCGCCGCCGACAATGAAGGCCTCAAGCTGGCGCCGTTCATTGGCATCTCGTGCCCTGGGGTGATCAACGAAGACGGCACCATCGCGAAGGGAGCGCAGAATCTTCCGGGTAACTGGGAAAGCAGCAAGTTCAATCTGCCGGCCTTGCTTGCTGAGGGCATTCCCACAATCGGGGATCACGATACTGCGGTGCTCATGCACAATGACGGCGTTGTCCAAGGCCTCAGTGAAGTCCCTTTCATGCAGGACTTCGAACGCTGGGGCGTGCTGACGATCGGAACGGGGCTGGGCAATGCTCGCTTCACCAACCGCAAGAAAGAGAAGGACGACAAGAAGGCGAAGAAAGACAAGGATTGAGCAGGACCATTGAGCGTCCCGGTGCCGCCTCGGCCAATGGCCGAGTGCATGCATCCGTCGGCGAATCATCCTGGCGCCGCCATGGCTCGTCATGCTGCGCGTCCAACCATAGCGTGCGTTGCCGCTGCGAATCTGCAACGAAAAGGCTGGCTTTCTAGTCTACGCGCCAGCCAGAGCCAGCTTTTGCGGCTCTGCGGGCAATTGGGTGCGGATTTTCCGCTCTGCCCGTCTTGTCTGGCCCGCCATCCTCGCCTAGAACTCCGCGCAACCACCCACGGGCGACCGTGGGTCTTGGCGCCTTGGAGAGGTGGCAGAGTGGTTGATTGTACCGCACTCGAAATGCGGCATGGGTGCAAGCCCATCGGGGGTTCGAATCCCCCCCTCTCCGCCAGCCAGATCGATAGACCTTTGAAAGCAATAGCCTTTTGCCGCCCGTTTTGTACACGCGGGTGGTACACATGGCTCTACCCATGTCTTGTTCTTGGAAGCACCCGACAGCGGCGACTATTGTTTCCGGCGAGGCGTGCCGGACGATCTCCGCGAGTTTGTTCGGCAAACGCGAAGGGCGGCTTAGCCTCGGTACCCGAGATACAGTCGAGGCAAAGCGTCTCCACGCCTTGAAGCTTGTCGAGATTGAAGAGCGTTGGTCGAACCCCCGGCAAAGCCAGCGCCCGCTCGCCTCCATCAGGCCCGCGCGGGCCCGCCGCCGCCGATGATGCAGTCATGGTGTTCGGCCATGGTGATACCGAGTGCTCAGCCGTGACGATACCGGATCAGATCAGCAAAAATTATGGAGCGGCGCACACCGCGCCTCGCGATACCGTCATTGAGCGTCAAGCTTACGAAACATCACGAGCGCATCAACATATTCGCCAGTCGGAAGCCGAAAAGCCTCAGGCAGCCGCCCGACAATCGCGAAGCCGAGCGTGGTCCAGAGTTTCACCGCACGTATATTGTTGCTCACGACACAGTTGAATTGCATCGCGCGAAATCCTGAGCTTCTGGCATAGTCGAGCGAGTGTAGGCACATATTGCGCGCCACACCGCCGCCTTGCGCGCTCGCCAGCGTCATGTAGCCGCAATTGGCCACGTGGCTGCCACCACCGTCCTGGTTGGCGCGCACATAATAAGATCCCACGATCTGACCCTGGCGCACGGCAACGAAGGTTCGTTTATCCGGACCGTGCCAGTAGGACAAAGCATCGTCCTTCGTCATCAGGGGGTCCAGGGCGTAGGTCGTGCCTGCACGGATGGTCGGCTCGATGACCGACCAGATGTCTGCCTGGTCTGCCGGCTCAGCCGGGCGAATGATCAGGTCGTCGGAGTGTATGACCATAACAAGTGCCGCCTAAGCCGGACTGAATATACGCCGACCTTCGCCGGCATCTTGCCCGTGGGATTGACCGATTATTCTGCGGCGTTCCTCGGACGGGTTGGTATTGAAGGCGGCCTTGAACGCCTTGCTGAGATGCGAACCGTCGACGAAGCCGGTTTCGGCGGCGATTGCGGCCAGCGATAGGTCGGTCTTCAACATCCACCGTGCATGTTTCAGGCGCAGCCGCAGATATGTCGCCTGCGGCGACTGTCCGGTTTCCTCTTTGAAAAGACGCTCCAGTTGCCGCGTGCTCAGACTGACCTTGCCGGCCAGTCGCGCGACAGACAGCGGCGCTGATAGGTTCTGCTCCATCATTAGCAGCGCGCGCGAGATCCGTCCGTCGGTCTCGGCAAATTCGGTCGGCGGCGCCGATTGAGCCGAGGATCCGGGTTTCATGCGATCGATCAGCATGATGTGGAGCGCCTTCTGCGCGCTCGACAGGCCCATGCGTTGTTCCACGATATGGGCGGCGAGGTAGGCAACGCCCATGCCGCCCGAACAGGTGATGCGGTTGCCGTCGATGACGAAGAGCTGGTCGGCCACCGGGAGTGTCTCGCCGAATTCCTCCAGGAAATCGCGATAGTGGTACCAGCTGATGCAGCACTTTTTCTGGTTGAGAAGGCCTAGACGCCACAGCACGAAACTGCCGGTGCAGACGCCGATCAGATCGACCTTGGTGTTCGCAGCCTCCAGCAGATAGCGCTTGATCTTGTCATCGATCTGCGGGCCCTGATGCAGCAGGCCGCCCACCACGACGACATAATCGAGCTCGCGCGGATCGAGGAACCGGGAATTCGGATACATCAGCAGACCGCAACTCGAACGGATCGGCTCGTCGGTGTCGGCCATGATGTGCCACTGGCAGCGGATCGGCCGACTGTTGTCGCCCTCGTCGGCGGCGAGACGCAGCACGTCCACGAAGCTGGCCAACGCAGTCAGCGTGAAATTCTTGGTCAGAATGAAGCCAACGCGCAGCGGACGGACCTTTGGTTGCATCACCCCTGCCTTTGCATTCACCATATGGTCGAATGGCAATCCGGGTGATCGCCGCGAGACGATGCTCCAAAACGGACCCATGTCGCATCATTACATACCTCCAGCGCGCCGGGGCAGGCATTTGCGATGGACTGATCCTAAAAATACATTGCCGCGCGCGCAAGGGCGGCGAAGCGTCTCGCTTGGCGCGCGACGTTGGGGTGTCGGCTGGGAACCGGAAGCCCAGGTCGGCCGGTTCGGCGCAGGAGGGTCAGCCGGCGGACGGCGGCTCTTCTGGCGTCGCGAACTGCGCTTCGCGGCCGATCGCAGCGAGAAATGCGTCGAGTGCGCCGACCGACAGCGATGTCGTGCGGCTGTTGACTATGGGGTGGCAATTGATGCGCTCCGCCGATCGTAAGCGCGCATCAATGACGGGAGTGACCGCCTGATTGGCATCGTTGTAGAGCGCCAGAATCGAGACCGATCCCGGTTCGATCCCAAGCAGTTCCTTCAGGGCTTCCGCGCTTCCAAATGACAGCCCGCCCTTGGCGCCGATCGTCTTTGCCAGCGACTTCAGGTGAACGGTCGCGGCTTCGTCGGTGACGAACAGGAAGAACCGTTTCTTGCCGTCGCGGAGGAACAGGTTCTTGGTGTGAATGCCGGGAATGTCGCCGCGTAGCGCACGCGACTCTTCCACCGTATGCACGGGCGGGTGTTCGAACGTCTCCACCACGATCGACTTGTCTTTGAGATACTGAAGAATCTCGTCACTGCGTTCGATGCTCATCCTGCGTGTCCTTGATCGTCGAGGGCGGGACTGCGTGCGCCCGGGGCATGCCGTCCTGTCTACATGGCAGCGATCCGTGTCGCATGGATACGTCGCGAATTCGAGACCCTGGCGAGCGAAGCCGGGCGGCTTGTCGCAAATCTACGTGTTTCGTGTCGGGGCTTTGCAAACCTGCGGCGTTCCGATGTCGCTCTGATCCAACATGATTGGCGGGCTGATGCTGGCCGCGAAGCGGCAGCGAGTTGTAGGCTCCATCCAATCACAACGTGGACAGCCATGCAGAAATTTTCAGCGCTTTCATTACTACGGGCAGGGCTGACCGGTCATGCCGGCTGGCAGCGACAGTGGCGTTCGCCTGAACCGAAGCCGGGCTATGACGTCATCATCGTCGGTGGTGGTGGCCACGGGCTTGCGACGGCCTACTATCTCGCCAGCCGCTACGGCGTCAAAAACGTTGCCGTTCTCGAAAAGGGCTGGATCGGCGGCGGCAATACCGGCCGGAACACCACGATCATTCGCTCGAACTATCTGTTCGACGAAAGCGCCGGGATCTACGAGCACGCCCTCAAACTGTGGGAAGGGCTGTCGCAGGAACTGAACTACAATGTGATGTATTCACCACGCGGCGTCTTGATGCTGGCGCACAACATTCACGATGTGCAGAGCTTCAAGCGACACGTTCATGCCAACCGTCTCAACGGCATCGACAATGAATGGCTGTCGCCGGAGGAATGCAAAGAATTCTGTCCGCCGCTGAACGTCGGTGGGTCCATGCGCTATCCGATCCTCGGCGGCGCGCTGCAGCGCCGCGGCGGCACGGCGCGCCACGACGCTGTGGCCTGGGGCTATGCCCGCGCTGCCGACACGCTCGGCGTGGATATCATCGAGAATTGCGAAGTCACTGGCATCCGCCGCGCGCCGACCGGCGAGGTGGTGGGCGTCGATACAACGCGCGGCAGCATCAATGCGAAGCGCATCGGCGTCGTCGCGGCCGGCAATACCAGCACGGTGATGAACATGGCCGGCGTGCGTCTGCCGCTAGAAAGCTTCCCGCTGCAGGCGCTGGTCAGCGAGCCGGTCAAGCCGATCTTCCCCTGCGTGGTGATGTCGAACACGATCCACGCCTATATCTCGCAGTCGGACAAAGGCGAGATGGTGATCGGGGCGGGAACGGATGTCTACACGTCCTATACGCAGCGTGGCGGCCTGCACATCGTCAATCATACGCTGGATGCGATCTGCGAACTGGTGCCGGCGTTCCGGCGCTTGCGCATGCTGCGCAACTGGGGCGGCATTGTCGACGTCACGCCGGATCGCTCGCCGATCGTGGCGAAGACGCCGGTATCCGGGCTGTACGTCAATTGCGGCTGGGGCACCGGCGGCTTCAAGGCGACACCGGGATCGGGCGAGGTGTTCGCTAGCACGATCGCCAAGGATGAGCCGAACAAGATCAACGCGCCGTTCACCATCGAGCGATTCCGCGATGGCGCCGTGATCGACGAAGCGGCTGCGGCCGCCGTGGCGCATTGATAGCGGGGAAAACGAGATGCTCTTGATCAATTGCCCCTATTGCGGGCCGCGCCCGGAGGCCGAATTCGCCAATGGCGGGCAGGCGCATATCGCCCGCCCGGCCGACCCGATGAGCCTCACTGACGACGAGTGGGCCGCCTATCTCTATATGCGTGACAACACCAAGGGGTTGCATCACGAGCGTTGGCGGCACGCCAATGGCTGTGGCCGTTTCTTCAATGCCAGCCGCGACACGAGCACGGACGTCATCAAGCGCACCTATCGCATGGGCGAGCGCCCCGAAGCCGAACATCAGGGTGCCAAGCCATGAGGGATACGTATCGCGTGCGGTGCGGCGACGGCGCTGAAAGTCGCAACGCAGTTCATTTCACGTTCGACGGAAAGTCGTATCAGGGTCTTGCCGGGGACACGCTGGCCTCCGCGTTGATCGCCAATGGCGTGCATCTGGTCGGCCGTTCGTTCAAGTATCACCGGCCGCGCGGCTTCGTCTCGGCGGGCTCAGAAGAGCCGAATGCGCTGGTCGGTGTCGGTGCGACCCAGTCGCGCTATACGCCGAACCTGCTCGCGACCCAGGTCGAGATCTATGATGGGCTGGTGGCCGAAAGCCAGAATCGCTGGCCGTCGCTCGAGACTGATGCCGGCTTTCTCAACGAATATTTCTCGGCCTTCCTGCCGGCGGGCTTCTACTACAAGACCTTCATGTGGCCCCGCACGGCCTGGAAGAAGCTCTATGAGCCGGTAATCCGGCGGATGGCGGGTCTCGGCAAAGCGCCAGCCGAGCCGGATGCCGATCGCTATACGCAGGTGTTTGCGCATTGCGACGTGCTGATCGTCGGCGCCGGACCTGCGGGTCTTGCCGCAGCGCTCGAAGCCAGCAACAGCGATGCCACGGTGATCCTGTGCGACGAGCAGGCAGAGATGGGCGGCTCGCTGCTGTCCGATCGTTCGGCATCGATCGACGGCATGCAGGCCGCCGAATGGACGCGCGCGGCGCTCGATGAATTGCGTAAGCGCCCCAATGTGAAGCTGATGTCGCGTACGACGGCGTTTGGCTGGTACCCGCACAATTTTGTCGGTCTCAACGAGCGCGTCACCGATCATCTCAGCAATCCCGCGACGAACCAGCCGCGTGAGCGGCTCTGGCAGGTCAGGGCAAAGGAAGTCGTGCTGGCGGCTGGCGCAATCGAGCGGCCGCTCGTCTTCACCGACAATGACCGGCCGGGCATCATGCTGGCCGATGCTGCCCGGACCTATGTGAATCGGTATGGCGTGGTGCCGGGCAAGCAGGTGGTCGTGTTCACCGCCTGCGACAGCGCCTATCGCGCGGCTCTGGACCTCAAGGCAGCCGGCGCCAGGATCCAGGTGATCGTGGATCTGCGCAAGAGCGCGTCGGGCCATTGGGTCGACAAGGCACGCGCCGAAGGCATCAAGGTTCGCTCTGACAGCATCGTTCGCGGCACGTCGGGCTGGCTGCGGGTAAAGTCGGCGCAGATCTCCAACGCGCAAGGCGGCGATGCCGAGACGGTGGCTTGCGATCTTATCCTGATGTCCGGCGGGTTCACGCCGTCGGTGCATCTGTTCTCGCAGAGCCGCGGCAAGCTCAGCTACAGCGAAGAGCTGCGGGCCTATGTGCCTGGCGAGTCTGTCGAGCGTGAGCGGTCGGTCGGGGCGTGCAAGGGACTGTTCGCGCTCGAAAGCGTCATCGAAAGCGGCGCCAAGGGTGGTCGGGACGCTGCGGCCAAGGCCGGCTTCCCCCCGCACGGCGAGCGCAGCTATGCGGTCTCCGCGCAGTCGGTGGGTGCCGATGCGTTCATCGGCTCCGTGATGACCGATCATCAGGCGGAAAAGCGGGCCTGGGTCGATTTCCAGAACGACGTGACGGCCAAGGATGTCCGGCTCGCGACCCGCGAAGGGTTCCGATCGATCGAGCACGTCAAGCGCTATACGACCACCGGCATGGCCACCGACCAGGGCAAGCTGTCCAACATGAACGCCCTCGGCGTCGTCTCGAAGCAGATCGACGTCGCTGTGCCGAAGGTCGGCCTGACCACGTTCCGGCCGCCTTATACGCCGACGACTTTCGGATCCTTTGCCGGCCAATCGCGTGGTGATCTGTTCGATCCCGTACGCAAGACCAGCATTCATCCATGGGCTGAAGCGCAGGGCGCACAGTTCGAGGATGTCGGTGTCTGGAAGCGCGCCTGGTATTTCCCGCAGGTGGGCGAGGACATGCATGCCGCCGTCGCGCGCGAATGCAAGGCGACGCGCGAGTCGGTCGGCATCTTCGATGCCTCAACGCTTGGCAAGATTGAGATCGTCGGCAAGGACGCTGCCGAATTCATGAATCGCATGTACACCAATGCATGGACCAAGCTGGAGCCCGGTCGGCTGCGCTATGGCGTGATGCTGCGCGAAGACGGCTTCATCATGGATGACGGCGTCGTCGGCCGCATGGCGACGGATCGTTTCCACGTTACCACGACGACCGGCGGCGCGGCCCGCGTGCTGTCCATGATGGAGGACTACCTCCAGACCGAATGGCCGGATCTCGAAGTGTGGCTCACCTCGACCACCGAGCAGTGGTCGGTCATTGCCTTGCAGGGACCGAATGCGCGCAAGGTGCTGGAGCCGCTGGTCGAGGGCATCGATCTGTCGGCCGATGCCATGCCGCATATGAGCGTCCGCGAAGGACGTATCTGCGGCGTGCCGACGCGGCTGTTCCGCGTGTCGTTCACCGGCGAACTGGGCTTCGAGGTCAACGTTCCCGCCGGCTATGGCCGGGCCGTCTGGGAAGCGATTTTCGCGGCGGGCAAGCCCTGCGGGATCACGCCCTACGGCACCGAGACCATGCATGTGCTGCGCGCGGAGAAGGGCTACATCATTGTCGGTCAGGAAACCGACGGCACGGTGACGCCCGATGACGCCGGCCTCGGCTGGGCTGTCGGCAAGGCAAAACGGGATTTCGTCGGCAAGCGCTCGCTGTCGCGGCCGGCGCTGGTCAGGGAAGATCGCAAGCAACTGGTCGGGTTGCTGACGACGGACCCCAAGGTGGTTCTCGAAGAGGGCGCCCAGATCGTGCTCGATCCGACCCATCCGATCCCGGTGCCGATGATTGGACATGTCACCTCCTCCTACTGGAGCGCGACGCTGAACCGTTCGATCGCGCTGGCACTCGTTCGCGGCGGTCGCTCGCGGATGGGTGAGGAGCTCTCGATCCCGATGCCGGATGGCGTGATCAAGGCGAAAGTCGTCGACTCGATATTGTTCGATCCGAAGGGGGAACGTTTGAATGCTTAGTCCTGCGATCATGCGTTCGAGCGCGTTGTCCCCAATGCAGTCATCCGGCACCACTGCTGCGTTCGCGACGACGCTCTCGATTCTTCCCGATGCGGCGAAGTTGGTATTTCGCGGCAAGACCGAGGCGATCGAAGCTGCCGGGGCGCATTTTGGCGTCAAACCGAGCCTTGAGGCCTGCCGCTTCGCGGCTGTCGGCGGCCGGTCGGTCTATTGGTTGGGGCCGGACGAATGGCTGTTACAGGCGGTGAACGAGAATCCGATCGAGGTATTTGGCGGGATGTCGGCAGCGCTGCAGGAGCAGGCCTGCTCGCTGGTGGATGTCAGCCATCGTTCGGATGGCATCGCGGTTGCAGGTCCAACGGCGGCGCTGGTGCTCAACCATGGCTGCCCGCTGGATCTGTCCCTCAAGGCGTTCCCGGTCGGGATGTGCACGCGCACGGTGCTGGGCAAGGCATCACTTCTGCTGTCACGTTCTGAAGAGCACGTGTTCCACGTGGATGTATGGCGTTCGTTTGCGCCCTATGTCTGGCAATTCCTCGACGAAGCGCGAAGCCTGTCCTAGCAGCCCGGCTGCGCCCTGGAGACCGCGCGATGATTGGAACGTTCGATCTCTTCAAGATAGGCATCGGGCCGTCGTCATCGCATACGATGGGACCGATGAAGGCCGCGGCGCTGTTTGCCAGCCAGCTTGCGGAGCGCGGTCTGTTGAAGGATCTCGCGCGCGTGAAGGTCGAGCTGTTCGGCTCGCTGGCCTGGACCGGTCGCGGTCATGGCACCGACAAGGCGGTCGTTCTCGGTCTTGCCGGCAAGTTTCCCGAAACGATCGATCCGGAAGAGGCGGAGACGCTGGTCGATGGCGCCCGCGCGGCGGGCACGCTGCGGGTGGCCGAGCGGCGCAATGTCCCGTTCGACTTCGCCAATGACATCATCTTCGACGGTGTGACCGAGCCGCCAAACCATCCGAATACGCTGGCGCTCTCCGCCTTTGATGCGGCTGGTCATGTCCTTCACGGTGAACGCTGGTGCTCCGTCGGCGGCGGCTTTGTCGTTCCGGAAGCGCAGGTCGGCGTCGTCGGCATTGTCGAGGACGTTCCCGTCCCGCATCCTTTCAGGTCGGGCAAGCAGTTGCTCGAGATCGGTGCGAAAACCGGTCTGTCGATTGCGCAGATTGTCATGGCCAACGAGATGTCGTCGCTCCCGGCGGACGAGATCGAGCAGCGGCTCGATCGCATTATCCAGGTGATGATGGACTGCATCGATCGCGGCATGACCAAAGAGGGGCAGCTGCCGGGCGGACTGAACGTCAAGCGCCGCGCGCCCTCACTGCATCGGCGCCTTGTCGCCGCTGCAAGTTCGAACAGCCGCACCCAGCATGAGGTGATGGATTGGGTCAGCCTGTATGCGATCGCGGTCAACGAAGAGAATGCGGCCGGCAGTAAGGTGGTGACGGCACCGACCAACGGCGCGGCGGGCATCATCCCGGCCACGCTTCGCTATTTCCGCGACCATTGCCGCGAGGCGTCACCTGAAAACATGCGCGTGTTCCTGCTGACTGCCGCCGCTATCGGCGCGCTGTTCAAAATGAATGCGTCGATCTCCGGCGCGGAAGTCGGCTGCCAGGGCGAGGTCGGCTCGGCCTGTTCGATGGCGGCGGCGGGGCTCGCGGCGGTGCTCGGCGGCACCAATGAGCAGATCGAGAACGCTGCCGAGATCGGCATGGAGCATCACCTTGGCATGACCTGCGATCCGATCGGTGGGTTGGTGCAGGTGCCATGCATCGAGCGCAACGCCTTTGGTGCCGTGAAGGCGATCAATGCGGCGTCGCTCGCGTTGCAGGGCGACGGCACCCATGTGGTGCCGCTCGACAAGGTGATCGCGACGATGCGCGAGACCGGGCGCGACATGCAATCGAAATACAAGGAGACTTCACTGGGAGGTCTCGCTGTCAATCTGGCAGAATGTTGAGGGAAGACCATGACCCAAGCCGAACGCGAGGCATTCTTCACGACCGATCTCGCCCAAGCAGACCCAACCATCTCATCGTCGCTGGCCGGAGAACTCGGCAGGCAGCGTGACGAGATCGAACTGATCGCATCTGAGAACATCGTATCGCGTGCAGTGCTGCAGGCGCAGGGCTCGGTGCTGACCAACAAATATGCCGAAGGCTATCCCGGCCGGCGCTACTATGGCGGCTGTCGCTTCGCCGACGAAGTCGAGGAGGTGGCGATCGAGCGCGCCAAGACGTTGTTCGGCTGCGGCTATGCCAATGTGCAGCCGAATTCCGGGAGCCAGGCCAATCAGGCCGTCTTCATGGCGCTGATGAAGCCCGGCGACACTTTCATGGGCCTCGATCTTGCGGCAGGCGGTCATCTCACCCATGGCGCCAAGCCGAACATGTCGGGCAAGTGGTTCAACGTCGTCAGCTATGGCGTTCGCCGCGACGACTGCACCATCGACATGGAGCAGCTCGAGAAGCTGGCAGTGGAGCACAAGCCGAAGTTGATCGTCGCCGGTGGCTCGGCCTATTCGCGGTTCTGGGATTTTGCCGCGTTCCGCCGCATCGCGGATGTGGTCGGGGCCTATCTGTTCGTTGATATGGCGCATTTCGCTGGTCTTGTGGCCGGCGGCGCCCATCCGTCGCCGTTCCCGCATGCGCATGTGGTGACCTCGACCACCCACAAGACGCTACGCGGACCGCGCGGCGGATTGATCCTGACCAATGACGAGGACATCGCCAAGAAGATCAATTCGGCGATTTTTCCCGGACTGCAGGGCGGGCCGCTGATGCATGTCATCGCCGCCAAGGCCGTGTCGTTCGGCGAAGCGCTGCAACCCTCGTTCCGTCAATATGCGGCTGACGTCGTCGCCAATGCGCGCGCGTTGGCGGACACGCTCTCAAAGGCCGGCTATCCGATCGTCACCGGTGGCACCGACAATCACCTGATGCTGGTCGATGTCCGGCCAAAGAACCTGAACGGCAAGCTCGCCGAGGCGGCGCTCGGGCGGGCGAACATCACCTGCAACAAGAACGGTATCCCGTTCGATCCGGAGAAGCCGACCATCACGTCGGGCATCCGGCTCGGCTCGCCGGCCGCGACGTCGCGCGGTTTTGGCGTCGGTGAATTCGAAGAAGTCGGCAAGCTCATTGCCACCGTCCTGGATGCGAATTCCGGCGCGCCAGACCAGGGAGCGCCGGAGGTCGAGGCAAAAGCACGTGGCCGCGTCGCCGAGCTGGTTGCGTCGTTCCCGATCTATCGGTCCTGATCAGGCGGCTTGATGGAGCGTGTGGGAGAGGGGCAGGCGGACAGGATATTCATCCAAGGGCTGAATGTTCACGCGCGCCACGGCCTGCTGGATCACGAGGCGCAACTAGGGCAGCGCTTTGTGATCGATATCGATCTGCAGGTCGATCTCTCCGATGCGGCCAGTTCGGACGATATAGGACAGACGATCGACTATGCGTCAGTCGTCGCCACCGCGACTGAGGCGTTTTTGGCGTCGCGCTATGTGAGGGCCCGATCATCGAACAGGAGACCGAACGGGTGACGCACGCGTCGTCCTCGGACGATCTCGTCGCCGTTGGGCGCGACATCGAGTCGCGAGTGCTGGCGCGCGCCGTGCGGCTTCATCTCGAGCGTCGTGTCCTTTTGAATGGACGCAGAACGGTGGTGTTCTAGCGCCCGCAATGCGACGACGAATGCTCGTTTGAAAAGCATCGACAGGCCAAGATTTGATCTTCGCGATGAATTTTGCAGCGCAGCGGAAATCATTGTGTTTGCTACGCAAAATAGTCCGACGAGCAGTCGGCGCGCGAACCAAGAACAGGCAGTCGATATTCGGTAGTTATGACGCAATTCTACAAGCAACAGCGCGCGTGCATCCTATCTGCCGCATTCGCGGACCACTAGCGTTGCAGGCTGGATCAACCTGGAAGGATCAGCGATGGGGACGATTAGCAAGCGTGGTTTGGCCGCATTTGCCGTTGCGAGCGTGTTGCCACTGGCCTTTGGCAGCTTCAGCGCGGCCTTCGCCAAGGACAAGGTGAAGATTGCTTTCGTGGGTCCGCTGACCGGCGCTATTTCGCCTCACGGTATTGGCGGACGCAACTCGGCCGAACTGGCCGTGAAGCTGATGAATGCCGAGCCCAACACCAAATATGAGTACGAGCTCGTCGTGCTTGACGACGAATGCAAGCCCAACGTGGGCGTGCAGGTCGTCACCAAGATCGCGTCCGATCGTTCGATCATTGCCGCGATCCCGCATTACTGTTCCGCTACCGCGATTGCCACCGTCGATATCTTCAATCGCTTCAAGATGCCGATGGTCGTGTGGGCGGCAGTGCTGCCCGAAATTACCTATGCCAAGAAATATCCGGAAGTGCACCGCGTCAGCGGCATCCTGATCGGCCAGAACCGCATTGGCGCACAGTTCATGAAGGCGCGCGGCTACAAGAAGTTCGTGTCCTTCGCCGATTCCACGGACTACGGCAAGTCGATGAACAAGTACTTCACCCAGTTCACGCTCGAGAACGGTAATGAGATCCTGGGCAGCTTCTCGGTCCCGCCGGATCAGCAGGATCTGTCGGCTGAGCTGACCAAGATCAAGGAGCTCAATCCGGAGGTCATTTATTTCGGTGGCCTGACGCCGCTTGGTGCGCGCCTTCGCACGCAGATGGCCAAGTTCGGCATCAACGCGCAGTTGGAGGGCAATTCCGGCATCATGGGCGACGCCTTCGTCAACGCCGCCGGTCCGGAGCTCGCCGAAGGCACGCTGACCTTCTTCGACAGCCCGCCGCTGTCCAAGATGCCGGGCGGCAAGATGTTCTCGGATGCCTACAAGGCTGCCGGCTATTCCGAACCGCCGGAAGCTTACGGACCGTTCGCCTATGTCGCCACCCGTCTGGTCATGGAGACCATCGAGAAGGTCGGGCCGGATCGCGCCAAGGTCACCGCCGACCTTGGCGATGTGAAGGACCGTCCGTCCATCGTCGGTCCGATCACCTTCGACGACCATGGCCAGAACATCACGCCGCTGACCACGAGTTATGTCGTCCAGGACGGCAAGTGGGTGGTCTGGGAAGAAAGCGAATACGTGTCCGGCAAGCGCAAACTCAAGAACCTGCAGTAGGCGCGGATCGTCGGGACATCCCATGGGTATGATCGGTCAACACCTGCTGAACGGCTTGATGCAAGGAACGATCTATGGCCTCGTCGCCATGGGGTTCACCATCTTCTTCGGCGTCATGAACGTGATCAAGTTCTCGCACGGGGACGTGCTCACGCTCGGCGCCTTCGGAGGCCTCGTCGCCGTCTGGGCGGCGAACGCGCTGGGACTGTCGGTGCCGCTGCAGTTCATTGTCGCGCTGTGCGTGGCAATGGCACTGACCGCGGTGGTCGGTGCCGGCATCTCGCATTTTCTCATCATGCCGCTGCGCAATGCGCCGCCGCTTAATATGCTGCTGATGACGATGATGGTCGGTACGGCCATCCGTGAAGCCATCCGGCTGTTCTTTCCGAACGGCACCAATCCGCAGCGCTTTCCGGAATTGCTGCCGGCCGGTGGTTTCAATATCGGTCCGTCGTTCTTTCGCACCGACGCGATTATTCTGATCATTGCCGGCGCCGCCTCGATCGGCGCCGTTTACTGGATTATCAACCACTCCAAATTCGGCCTCGCGATGCGGGCGGTGGCCGAAGATACCGAAACGGCACGTGTGATGGGGATCAATTTCGGTCGCATCATCCCGCTGACCTTTGCATTGGGCTCCATCACCGCAGGCTTCGCCGGCATGATCTATGCGCTGTATTACAGCGAGATCAATTATAGCATGGGCCTGCTGCTGGCCGTGATCGGCTTCACGGCTGCGATCGTGGGCGGTCTCGGCAATATCTGGGGCGCGATCATCGGCGGCTATCTGTTCGCGGGGCTGCAGACTTTCGTCGTCGCCGCGATGCCTTCGATGAGCGACTACAAGAACGTGTTTGCTTTCGTGCTGATCATCGTCCTCATCACCTGGAGGCCGACCGGGCTTCTCGCCGAACGCGGGAGTGAGCGGGTATGACGCCGACCTCTCGGACGCTTGCACGGGTGCCGGTGTGGCCGCTTTTTGTCGCTGTGGCCTTCGCTGCAGTGGCGCTCACTGCGCTGGTCCTGATCGAAAACCAGAAATTGCTCGGTGCCGCATTGGCGATTACGGCTGCGGTCTGCTTCTGCGCCGCTCGGTTCGGAGGCGTCGCCGCGATGGAAGTCGCCGCTTCGGAAAATCCCTGGCTGCTGCGTGGCCTGATCATGGTGGCCTCGCTCGCTGTCATCTTCGTGCTGCGCGACGACAATTTCGGTCTGCTGATGCTGGCGACGGTGCTGATCTACGCGACGATCTGCCTCGGCCTCACTGTGCAGATGGGCTATGCTGGCCTGACTAACTTTGCAGCCGCAGCTTTCGCCGGCACCGGCGGATATACCGCAGCGATGCTAGGACGGCAGGGCGGTCTGCCCGATGCGCTGGTTTTGGTCTGCGGCGGCTTGGTCGCGGTCTTCATCGGCTCGCTGCTCATCCTCCCGGTGCTGCGCACCCGCGGACACTACGGCGCGCTGACGACCATGGCGTTCGGCGTGATGTTTAATGTCTTTCTCGATGCGAATGACTTCTTTGGCGGTCCGCAAGGCCTGAAGCTTCCCGGCATCAATCTGTTTGGCTGGGACTTCACCAATGACATCCATATCTTCGGCCTCGTGCTGTCGTCCTATGTGAACTACGTGATCCTGACCGGTATTCTGACGGCGCTGGCGATGATCTTTGTCGGACTGCTGGACCGCTCGTGGGTCGGTGTCTGGTTCGATGTGGTGCGCCTCGATGAGACCGCAGCATCCGTTTTCGGACTAAAGATAGCTTACTGGAAAGTGCTGGCATTCACGATCGGCAACTTCCTGGCCGGCCTGATGGGGGCGGTCTATGCGAAAATGACTGGGTTCATCGCGCCCGCGAATTTCACATTCGGCGACTCGCTAGTGATGGTGTCCATCGTGATCCTGGGCGGCATAGGCAATCGCTGGGGCGTGCTGCCGGCGGCACTGATCGTCGTCCTGCTGCCCGAAAAGCTTCAGTTTATCCAGGAATACCGGCTTATCTTCTATGCCGTTCTGGTCATCGCGATCCTGACCATGCGCCCAGACGGCCTCGTGGCGCGCCGGGTCCGGAAACTGCATACGGAGGCAAGCGCATGACGAGCTTGTCCAACGACGTGCTGCTCGAGAGCCGCGGCTTGACGGTCCGTTTCGGCGGCCTGTTCGCACTTAATGAGCTGAGCATCGACGTCCGCAATGGCGAAGTGCTCGGACTGATCGGGCCGAACGGCTCGGGTAAGACCACGTTTCTCAATGTGATCAGCGGTGTCTATTCCGCAAGTGCAGGCAAGATCTTGCTGGGTAACATCGACATCACCCGCGAGAAGGCTCACAACATCTCGTCTTATGGCCTGTCGCGCACATTCCAGCGATCGCGCCTATGCCTGTCGCTGTCGGTGTTCGACAATATTGCGCTGGGTGCGCAGCGAACGCTGAACAATGGCCTTTGGCACAATATCGTGCAGCGGAAATCATTCGCCGCGGAAGCGCAGAAAATCGCGGATGAAGCCCGCGAGCTGCTACATGTCTTCAATCCCGCGCTGCCGGACAAGCTGTTCGATCCGGCGATCTCGCTCGGCATGATCGATCGGCGCAGGGTTGAGATCTGCCGCGCGTTGATCGGCAAGCCAAAGCTTGTGCTGCTCGATGAACCGTCTGCCGGCATGACCCATGACGAGACGGATCAGGTGGTGGATGAAATTCTCGGCATCCGCAAATCGCTTGGCGGGCTCACGATCATCATTGTTGAGCACGAGATGGGCTTGATCGAACGCGTCACCGATCGCTGTGTCGTGCTGAACTACGGCAAGAAGATCTGCGAAGGCAAATTCCGTGATGTCGCGGCTGATCCTGTGGTCCGCGAAGCCTATCTGGGGCAAGCATGAGCGGTCATCTCACAGTAGAGAACATCTTCACCGCCTATGATCGGGCCGACGTGCTGTCCGGCATTTCCATCGACGTGCAGCCGGGCAAGATCACCTGTATCCTCGGTTCCAATGGTGCCGGCAAGTCGACGCTGATCCGCTCAATCCTGCGACTGACGCCGCCGCGCGCCGGCTCGATCGCTTTCGAAGGCAAGACGCTCGACCAGATGGCAACCCATGAGATCGTCGGTCTCGGGATTGCGTGCATTCCCGAAGGGCGCCGGATTTTCGCGAAGATGACGGTCGAAGAAAATCTTCGGGTCGGAGCCTATCTCGTCAATGCAGAGAAGACGGTCAAAGCGCGCCTTGGCAAGGTGTATGAGGTGTTTCCTCGCCTGAAAGAGCGCGCCAAGCAGCTTGCCGGCACCATGTCCGGCGGTGAGCAGGCGATGGTGTCGATCGGCCGCGGAATGATGACGGATCCCAAGCTTCTGATCATCGACGAGCCATCGCTGGGCCTGTCTCCACTGTTCGTGCAGGAGAACTTCAACATCGTCCGCCGGCTCAACGAAACCGGTGTGACCGTCCTCCTGGTCGAGCAGAACGTCAACCAGACCCTCGCCATCGCCCATTACGGCTATGTGCTGTCGCAAGGCAAGATCATCGTCCAGGGCGACTCCGAGATGCTGGCAAAGAACGAGGAAGTCCAAAGCGCCTACTTCGGTGGAGCGCACTGATCAGAAAGAACGTCGCGCTAGCTGATATGGCTGCCGCATCATAACGAAAAGTCAGACTATCATCTGAAAGGAAACGTCATGTCCTCAACCATTCATGAAAACGCCATCGTCGTCGATGGATTGATCATCTCGGACTTCGGGCGTCCGGTCTTCGAGGACATGCGCAAGGGCGGATTGACCGCCGCCAACTGTACCTGCTGCGTCTGGGAAGGCTTCGAGGCCACCATGCGCAACGTGGTCAAGTGGAAGCGCTGGTTCGCAGACAACGACGACATCCTCAGGCAAGTTTACACCACCGCTGACATCCTGAAGGCCAAAGAGGAAGGCAAGATCGGCATCATCCTGGGCTGGCAGAACGTCACCGGTATCGAGGATCAGATCGGCTATCTCGGCCTGTTCAAGGAGCTCGGCGTCGGCATCATCCAGTTGGCCTATAACACGCAGAACCTGGTCGGCACCGGCTGCTACGAGTCCAAGGACGGTGGCCTGTCCGACTTCGGCCGCGAGGTCGTCGCCGAGATGAACCGCCTCGGCATCCTCTGCGACCTGTCGCATGTCGGATCGAAGACCAGCGAAGACGTCATCCGCGCCTCCAAGCAGCCGGTTGCTTATTCGCACTGCCTGCCAGCCGGCTTGAAGGAGCATCCGCGCAACAAGTCCGACGAGCAGCTGCGCTTCATCGTCGATCACGGCGGCTTTGTGGGCGTCACCATGTTCCCGCCTTTCCTGAAGCGCGGTCCGGCATCGACTGTGGACGACTATGTCGAGGCAATAGAATACGTCATCGATATCTGCGGCGAAAACAGCGTCGGCATCGGCACCGACTTCACGCAGGGCTATGGTCAGGAATTCTTCGACTGGATTACCCATGACAAGGGATATGGCCGCCGCCTCACCAATTTCGGCGACGTCATCAATCCCGAAGGCATCAAGACCATAGGCGAATGGCCGAACCTTACCGCCGCCATGGAAAAGCGCGGCTGGAAAGCCTCACGCATCGAGGCCGTCATTGGCAAGAACTGGGTCAATCTCCTGAAGACTGTCTGGGGGGCCTGAGATGGGGAAGCCGCAGGTTGACATCAATGTCGATGACCAGACCGGGCGTTGGTCGGTCGACGCGACCAATATGATTCTGGTGCCGCAGCATTTTTACATGAACAACCACTTTGCCATCGAGGCGGCAGTGGGCGCTGAGGAACTCGAGCGCATTCTGCGACCGGCCGGCCATCGCTCGGCCTATTACTGGTGCGAGAAGGAAGCCGAATTCCACGGCATGTCCGGCGTCGATGTATTCCGTCACTATATGCGCCGCATCACGCAGCGCGGATGGGGCCAATTTGATGTGCTCGACGTGTCGCCGGAAATAGGGACGGCGACAGTGCGCTTGCGCAATTCGGCAATGGTTGATGGCGAGCGCCGCAACAGTGGCCGCAAGGTGTGTTACATGTTTGCGTCTTGGCTCGAAGGCTCGCTCGAATATGTTGCCGCAAGTGCCGGTCGTGAGGTCAGGTTGCGGGCGCAGGAGGTCTATTGCGAGGCTGAAGGCGCTCACGATCATTGTCTGTTCAAGGTCGAACCGGCTTAGTTTGAGCCGGCGAAATCCGTCTGCGACGGTATTGAGACGCGCCTAGCCTGGCTAGCGCAATCAGATCGGCCAAGCACTCAGAAAGTTGCAGTAGACGAGAGGCCTCTGGCAGCGGTGCCGCTGCCTCGTTAGGTGCTGCCGCATTTTGGCTCACCGTGAGTTATCACGCGAATGATCGTGGGTCTGTGCTGCCAAGGGGCGGCTTGCCGTACGAGTATTCCGCGTAGAACCATGATTGGAATCTAACATTTCATGGCGGGCCTCGTAGTGCGTCCACGCAACGACCGCGAGGGCTCCGCCCTATGGGATTGTCCCGTCTCGGTGCAATCGGTCGATACAAGCGCGTTCGATAGGCTTCTCCGAGATTTGTCTTGGAAATATCGTCGAGTACCTTCGAAGTCGATCGTGTCCCGGCTGACCCGAGCTTTGGTGGCCGCGGATTACCTCGATTGCGAACCCGTCGGTGGCAAATATCAGTTCCGTCCGCGCATTCTGACGCTGGTTTTTTCGCTACTGAGCAATATGAGAGTTCTGCCCGTTGTCCACGAGCAGTTACAGCGGTTGGCGACCGCGAGCGGCTGCACCGTATCGCTCGCATGGCCGGACGCGCCGAAGATGATCTATCTCGACCGCTGTCTGGGAGAGGTCGTACCGTATTATTTCAGCGTCGGCTCGGCCATCGACACGGCAAGGACGACGACAGGCCCAAGCCTATCTTGCTTCGCTCCTGATGGCGGCAACAAGTTCGACGGTGGTCACGATCTCATGCGCCTACGTCGACGCATCGATATGCACGGCTGCATGCATCGATATAGTTTCCGAAGCATAGCAGAGGGGTGCAAGTCAGGCCGCGGAGAAGCGTTCGGAACGCCGCGTGGTGGCCGATCGTTCAATGCCGATGACTTACAGACAAGACCATGGTTTCTTCCCGGGCCATCCTGCGTGGTGGCTTCGTTGCCCGGCCAGTGGATCCTGTCCCAGCGCGTCGAGCAGGCCCGAGATCCTCTGATGAAGACCGATACGCCGTTGGCCGATGTCGCGCTGGCTTGTGGCGTTGCCGATCAAAGCGACTTCACCCGCGTCTTTTCCGCCGCAACCGGACTGCCGCCGGGGGCATGGCGCCGCGCGACTGGCAATGCAGGTTCCCCAGCGATTTTCTGAAGAAGGCCCACCGATGTCGCGCAGGGTGGTGAAGCCGCGCATCGGGGTCCTTTCGACCTCCGCGCTGGAGGTATGATGGATGTGGTCGACTAGGTCTGCCGATCAGCGCCTGCATCAGCCTGCAAGCGGCATACGGGTCAGTGCGCGACTGCGGACGCTCAATCACAATGAATCGACAGAGCCCGATCCTCTAGAAAGCCCCCACGTTCGTTGTGCGATATGGCAAGCGCCGCAAGCACTGTCCGGTTGTTGATTTCAAGCTTCTGATAGATGTGATGGAGATGTTGCTTGATGGTGCCGTCAGCAATATTCAGCCGCCGCCCAATTTCCTTGTTCGACAACCCTTCAGAGACCAGGCGCATGATCTGACGCTCGCGCTCTGTCAGCACCGCCAGAACACTCTCCGTGATCGCGATACTCTTCTGTTCGGAAGGTATAACGTGATTGACCGCGGGAAGCGGCAATAGCCTTTGGCCAGTCGCGATCTCACGCAGGGACTGCACCAGGGTTTCGAGCGGCATGTCCTTCAGGATGACACCGTAGGCGCCAGCAGCGGCCGATAAAGCCAGTTGGCGATCTTCAACGACAGCGGTGAAAAAGACGATCCGCGTTGAAAGCCCCTCGGAGTTGGCGATGGCAACGATTTCCAGCCCGGTCAGGCCCGGCATTTCGATGTCTATAATGGCGATGTCCGGCGTTAAATTTCGAATCGCTTCGATACAGCTCGGGCCAGTGCTGCAGCACGCGACAATCTTGAAGCCGTTTTGCGCTTCAAGCACGCTCGTCAAACCTTGCAGAACCACAGGATGGCGGTCTGCGATCACGACACTGGTGCAACGCATGGGCGGTCCTCAGCCTAGCCCCCCAAAACTTAAACTCCACGCGACCCCGGATATTCCCTTCTTAGCCTAATTTTCTGGAGGCTCAAATTCGTTACGCTACATCGCAACGCAACAAAGAAAACACGTAACAACTTTGGGTGGACGTATCTGAAACTGTCACTCAAGGATAGACGTCCCGTATGACGAAGCACGCACTGCCTCTGCGAAGTTTGCGGTGAATCCCCCGTTTACTATTATGAACGACATCCCTCAGTACCGGCCCATCGCCTATAACTAAAGGTATATAGGGAGATCGAGAATTCGCATCTAACATTCATAAAATCGTCGCAAACGAGAAGGGAGGCGTCTTCAATTCGACGACGAAATGCTTCTAAAAAGACAGAGTTTCTTGCCGACTGAAAATATTCCAATGCCAAAATTTCTGCCGAAGAAGCGGGGCTTAACCGCCGACAGATCACCAAGAATGAGCTGAATTTCAAGCGCTCAGTTTTTTTTAAATCAGTTGCGTATGGTTGGGAGGGTCGCGATGCGGAGGCAACAATCTTTTTTTACAATTCTCGTTGGGAAAAATACTTTACTCAGAGAAGGTCTTGCCAGGATTTTACGCTCAGCAAATTTTCGTATCCTAGCCTCAGTATCAAGCGTGGATGATTTGCTCCCGGGTCAACCGCAAGCACACCAGCCTCTGCTTCTTATTGCTCACACCGGCGATGATTTTGACGCCGCGATTGAACAAATCGAACTTTTCAGGGACTACCATCCGGGCGGGCGCATTGCGATCGTGGCCGATCATTATCGAATGGACGAACTGGCTTCTGCGTTTCGGGCAGGTGCCAACGGCTACTTTGTCAACGTTATGACCTGCGATGTATTCATAAAGTCCATCGAACTGATAATGATGGGTGAAACGATCTTTCCTCCAGCATTTCTATCATCTGTTCTTGCTCCCGAAGGCAGTCACCCAGGCGAGACGGGGTCGCGTGACCAAAACAAGACGCAGGCGATTCTTATCGCTACAGAAGATATGACCACGCCGCAGCTTTCTCCGCGGGAAAAATCAATTTTGCACTGCCTGATTGAAGGCGCCTCCAACAAAAGCATCGCGCGGACGATCCATATCGCCGAAGCAACTGTAAAAGTCCACGTCAAGGCGATCCTTCGCAAGCTCCGTGTCCAGAATCGGACACAGGCAGCGATTTGGGGGATGAACAACGGATCACTGGCAGAACCGGCAAACAGCAACTCTCCGCCTTTAGCTGGCGATTCGAATGGTCGGCTTTCAAATCCCGTTGCGATGATCTCCGAGATCAAGAAAAACGAGACGCCAGTGCCACTGGGTGTGATCAACCACGAGCCAAATCATATTGAGGTCTCGCGCATCGACGGTCTGATCCGTAAGGGCATCAACGGAAAGATCTGTGGCGCGGCACGAGTCGGCAAATAGTCAGCGATTGTTGGCGTAGGCGAGCAAGTCGCGCCGACCGGTGGTCGTCGGAGCGTGGCGCTCGCGCCGGTGAACGATCGAACATGGATACGTGAGGCGCTGACGATCGCGCGTGTTCTTGCGACGCGCTTCAATAAATCACTCCACCGATCTTGGGCAACGGTTAGTGCGATGTCGCTCGCGCGCGTGAGGGATGCCGGGCGTCAGTTTCTAACAGGCTTTCTGAAAAGCCGGCTCGTTGCGCTGTTGTCGTCATTCCAAGCGTAGCGATGTCAATCGGGCCTCGCGATATCGCGCGCCAGCGATGCAGCCGAAGTCCGGTTCGGTCTGTCTCGTCCCATCATGCACCACTGCGAGCTGCAGCTTTGCCGCTGCAATACAGTGCTCGCGTGCAATCCAACTATCATTCCGACATCTCATGCAAACGCACGAAGACGCGCGGATAGTCAGCGTCTAGTTTTCTCGTCAATGGCATTCCGGTTTGGCCATCAGCACCAGGTCGGGCTGTCGCGTTGATATGATGAACGATTGCGCGCTTCAGCAACACAGGAGGATAATATGAAGGCTGTCATTCAATGCGGCGGAAAGGGAATGCGCTTGCGTCCGCATACATCCATCTTGCCGAAACCGCTTATGCCGATCGGATCGCGGCCCGTCCTCGAGCTCCTGCTCAAATGGCTCAGGCGAAATGGCATCAGAGAAGTCTTCATCACGACTGGATATCTGGGCCACCTTATTCGCAGTGTTTGCGGCGACGGCAATCAGTGGAACATGCAGATCGTTTACACGCAGGAAGTGGAACCGCTTGGAACGATGGGCCCGCTGTCACTTCTGCGAGAACAACTCGACACGCCGTTTCTGGTCCTCAACGGCGATGTCCTCACGGACCTGAATCTCAGTCAGTTCGTGAGCTGTCATCGCCGACATCAAGGTCCCCTCACCATCGCCACCGCCACACGTCCTACCAAGATGGACTTTGGCGTGATCGACGAGACGGGCGGTTGCGTCACCGGATTCCGCGAGAAGCCCGAACTGTCGCATCTCGTGAGTATGGGCATCTACTGCATGGATCCCTCGGTGCTGGACCGCATTCCGTCAGGTGTTCCATTCGGCTTCGACGATCTGATGGCCCAGATGCTGGAAGAGGAAATACCCGTGAACGTATTCAAGCACAACGGCATGTGGCTCGATATCGGGCGGGTGGACGACTTCCTCAAGGCTCAGGATATTGCATGGGACGAGCAGTCGCCCCCGGCATTCGTGGCAACCGTCGCGGCCTGACGAAGACGCTGCATGTCACGGCTGCTGCTCGTGCAATCTCAAACGTATCGCCGAATCCGGGATTGGAGATGAACACATGCTATTGGTATCAGAGCCAGTCCTGGGTCCGGACGAGCAAACAGCCCTAGCCTCTGTCATCGAGAGCGGCTGGGTTACGATGGGAGACCGGGTCCGGGAATTCGAACAAGCGTTCGCTCATCTTCATGAGGCCGAGGATTCGATCGCCGTCGGCTCGTGCACGGCAGCCCTCCACCTCATCCTGCACGCGCTCGGCATTGGGCCGGGCGACGAAGTTCTCGTTCCATCGCTGACCTTCGTCGCCACGGCCAATAGCGTTCTCTATGTGGGAGCGCGCCCCGTCTTCGTCGATATCGATTCGGCCGAGATTCCGTTGATGTCGCTGGATGATGCTGAAGCCAAATGCACATCGAGAACAAAAGCGATTATTCTCGTCCATTTCGCCGGTTACCTCGCGCATCGCGACACTTGGCAGTCTTTCGCTCGTCGCAAGGGCCTGCTCCTGATCGAGGATGCAGCTCATGCGCCCGGACTGCCCGCAGTGGGGACCTATGGCGAGGCGGCAGCATTCAGCTTTTACGGCAACAAGAACATGACGACCGCCGAGGGCGGCGCCATTATCGCCCGCAGCCGCGCTTTGAGGGAAACCATCAAGCGAGCACGGTCTCATGGCATGACAAGCAGCACGCGACAGCGCCTCACCAGTCGTCGTCCCGACTACGATGTCACGATCCTCGGATTCAACTATCGTATGGACGATTTGCGCGCTGCCGTTGGCCTTGCCCAACTCAAGAAACTTCCGGAATGGAATGACACCAGGCGACGCCTGTCACTGTGCTATCGTCAGTTGATGGCGGAGCATTGCCCGGCGGTGATGATACCCTTCGCGAATCCTTGGCCATCGGCGCACCATCTGATGCCGGTCGTCCTGCCGACGGCAACCGATAGGCAGCCCGTGATCGATCGGCTACGCAAGCGCGGCATACAGACTACGATTCACTATCCCGCCGTCCACCACCTGACATTCTACAGAGAACTCTATCCCGATACATTCTTGCCGCGCACCGAGGAGTTTGCCCAACGGGAGCTCACGCTGCCGCTGCACCCCCGGATGAACCCGGCCGACGTGGAACAGGTAGTGAATTCCCTTGCCGCCGCACTTGGCACAGAGTTTCCATTAGGGGCAATCGCTTAGCCATGCGCGGGGCAGCGAACCAGCTCCTGGCGTCAACTCCTGCTACGCAGGTGGGCTTGCGGCGCGCCCTTGACATTTTGTTTGCCGGTGCCGCGACAGCGACTCTCGCTCCTCTCTTCCTGATCGTAGCACTTGCTATCTGGATCGAAGGCGGAAGGCCGATTTTGTTCTCGCAATTTCGTCTCGGGCAAAATGGACGACCATTCCGTATGTACAAATTTCGCAAGTTCAGGCCGGATTGCGACCGGTATGGATGTCCGCTCACAATGGAGGGAGACGGCCGCCTGACTAGGATTGGCCGCATCCTTGCCGCGAGCAAGCTGGACGAGTTACCGCAACTCTGGAACGTTTTGCGCGGCGACATGGCGCTCGTGGGACCGCGGCCTGAATCGCTCGCATTCTTCGACTGCTTTCACGGTGGCTTCGAGAAGCTTCTCGACCACAAGCCCGGTCTTGTTGGTCCGTGCCAGGTCATGTTTCGACATGAAAGCAAGCTCTATCCCGCTGACGTTGCGGCTGTGGATTTCTATCGACAAGTTCTGTTCCCGACCAAGGCGAAAATCGATCTCGCTTATTTCCCGCGCCGAACACTGGCTTCTGATCTCGGCTGGATTGTTCGTGCGGCCTGGGCAATCGCGGTGGGATCGTGGACCGAATACACGCGGAAGAATCAATCGAGAGAATCTAAACAACAAACCGGACATTGACGGCCATGAATTACCTTGGTGCCAGAATTCTCGTTACGGGAGCCGACGGTTTCATTGGCTCGCACCTGACCGAAGCGCTTGTTTCGGCAGGGGCCAACGTTACCGCTCTTGCCCAGTACAATTCCTTCGACAGCCATGGTTGGCTGGACGACCTTCCGGATTCGACCCGAAAGAAAGTCAACCTGGTTCGCGGCGACATCCGCGATGCGGCTTTCGTCGGTCGTCTCGTACCCGGCCACGAAATCGTCTTTCATCTCGCGGCACTGATCGCGATCCCCTATTCCTACGTCGCTGCGCAATCCTATGTCGAAACAAACGTGCTCGGCACCTTGAATGTGCTCGAGGCCGCGCGGCAGTGCGGCACCGAGCGGGTCATTCACACGTCGACCAGCGAGGTCTACGGCACAGCCATAACAATGCCGATCGATGAAACTCACCCGCTGCAGGGACAATCGCCGTATTCCGCTTCCAAAATAGCCGCGGACATGATGGCAGGGGCTTTTGCGAAGTCGTTCGGCGTACCAGTCGTCATCCTCAGGCCATTCAATACGTTTGGGCCACGACAGAGCGAAAGGGCGATCATCGCTGCCATCATACGGCAAGCGTTAGATCCTTCCTGCCCCGCGATCATGATCGGAGATGCAACAACCGTACGTGACCTTACATTCGTTGCAGATACCGCGGCCGCGTTCATGGCTGCCGGACTGGCCGAGGGCATCGAATACGGCCAGCCATATAACGCAGGTAGTCAGCGGGCGATCATGATCCGCGACCTGATTGATGTCATCGTCGATCTTACTTCCAGCGAAAAGCCTGTGCTTCAGGATGAGAAGCGTCTGCGACCGACAAATTCGGAAGTGCGAGCGTTGCTCGCTGATTGCACCCGTTTCGTCCATGCAACGGGATGGTCACCGCAGGTCACGCTGCGGGAAGGGTTGGAACGGACAGTTGACTGGTGGCGTCATCGCCTTTCGGGAAAGCAAGTCCGGCGGCAGAGGGATTTCATCACATGATGGCCCGGCTGGGTTATGCCCGAGCTCTCCTGTGCTGTGGCGCCCTTGTCTTGCTCGCTTCCTCAAGACCCGCCTCAACGGAATCGCTCGCAAACGCTCAATTCCTCCCGGCGCCCGCCATGGATTTGCCTGGCTATCTCGCGCCAGTCGTCGATGCGTCCCTCGGTACGACCTTGGTTCGTGTGACCACGCCTGAAAGTCCGATGGGAAACGGCATGGTTTGCAAGCGTTCCTATTGCACCCATCGCTATTCGAGTGCGCAGGCGTGGAACGCCGACCAGAGCCTGCTTTTGATTGTCAACGGATGCAATGGCCTGTGCTTTCTTGATGGGCACACCTATGCTCCACTGTTCCGGCGACAGCGCGGGGGTGAATGCGAATGGCATCCGCAAGATCCAGAGCTCATGATTTGTGTCGCCGGGCGTCGCATTTCGCGATGGGCGCCGCGAAGCAACGCCGAAGATGTAATTCTTGAGACGGAAGTATATCGGGAGCTTCAATTCGGCCCTTACAAGGGAAATCCCTCATGGGACGGTAACCGTATCGTGGTGCGCGCCATCGGCCAGCAGGGCACGCTTGTCGCATTTGCGATGGATCTTTCGGATCGCCGGAAATTTCCTGATATTGAGCTGGCGCGAATTCCCGGCAAAAACAGCTATTGCGGAATCTCGCCGCTGGGCAAGTACATATTCTGCCAGCAGTCTCTCATTGACTTCACAGATCAAGCATTTGTCTTCAGCATTGAGGGTGATCTCCTGCAGAGCTGGACAGAGCATCACCGGCCCGGCCACGGCGACATGACCGTCGATGCCGGCGGTGATGAAGTTTATGTCGGCATCAGTAAGTCGGCGCCCGACAAGTATCAGGTCATCAAACGGAGACTCCAAGACGGACAGGTCACGGCGCTCGCTCCCTATGGAGAAGCTCAGCATGCATCGATGCGAGCGATACGCCGTCCCGGCTGGGTCTTCATGAGTTATGCCGGCGCCGCGCTCGCTCCCGCCGGCGGCAAGAAAGTGGCACCGTTCGCTCAGGAAGTTATCGCACTTAAAATCGATGGCAGCGGCGAGTTTCGACGTATCGCGCATACGCGCAATGCTCCGTATGACTATTGGAGCGAAACGCATGGCTCACCTTCTCCTGATGGATCGCAAGTCATCTGGTCGAGCAACTGGGGGCAACGAGGCGGGCCGGTATTTGATTTTGTTTCCCGCATCGACTGGGCTGATCGAGACAGCGGAAACGACTTAGCGCAAGGAGATCGTCATGAAGGGCAGCAGGCGCAGTAAGACTTTTAGCTATGTCCCCATCAGCGTCTGGGCAGGGATCGTTGTCTTGGCAGGCAGCGACGGTTGCCTTGGAGCTCAATACAGCCTCGCGCCTGGCGATACTGTCGAGGTATCGGTCGGTGGAGCGCCTGAACAGCGCAATAGAGCTCAGATCCAGATTGACGGCACCATTGCTCTTCCCGGGGTCGGTACGGTGCCGGTTGCAGGTCTGACCCCGTCGGAACTTCAGACTCGCATGGAGACGCTGCTGCAGTCCAGGATTCTGCGTCAGCGCTCACCGGATGGGCGAGAGCAGGCGCTCGTCATCAAGCCTGGGGACGTGATCACGAGCGTCGTGGAATATCGACCGATCTACGTCACAGGCGACGTTCTCACGCCCGGCCAGCTGGTGTATCGCGCGTCCATGACTGTACGCCAAGCCGTTGCAGTCGCCGGTGGCTTTAGCCTGTTGCGTTCTCGCGGTCAGGTCGGTGCTATCGATCCGGCGGATCTGTTGCGCGATTACCAATCTTTGTCGACCGAGTACATCAAAGAGTATATCCACGTGATCCGCACCAATGCGGAACTCCAGGGCAATGACAGCTTCGATCAGAAGATACCCAGCGAAGTATCTTTGCCGGTCTCCGTCATCGAGTCGCTCATGCAATCCGAGTCGGCGTCGCTAAAGACCGCGCAAATCGACTATCGTAAGGAACGAAGCTTTCTGGAGGATGCGGTCAAACAATCGGAGGCTCAGCTCGTAACCCTCAGGAAGCAGCAGGACGGTGAGGAAAAGGGTGTTCAGGCCGATGAGGATGAGCTGGATCGGGTAGCCAAGTTGTTTGGTGCAGGATCCTTGCCAAGCCCCCGTGTTACGGAAAGCCGACGCGCTCTTCTGTTGTCGTCGACAAGGCGTCTTCAGACGATGGTCGAAGTTATGCGGCTGCAACGTCAGCGCGACGACTTCGTGCGCCAGATCGAGCGGGTCGCCAATCTACGAACCATCAATCTGTTGCGCGAGTTGAAGGATTCAACCGTTCGCATGGCGGACTTGCGGGTTAAATTGCAGGCGTTGAGTCAAAAATTGCAGCCTGTCGGCGGTGCGGGAGCACTACCTGTCGGAACCAGCGATCTCCGAGCAGAGGTAACGATCGCACGAAAGGTCGGCCAGCAGTGGAACAGGATCGTCGCATCAGTTGATTTCGATGTAGAGCCGGGAGATGTGGTCGAAGTTGCGCTGCGCCCTTCGGGAGTAGCCAGCGCATCTAACTGAGCCATTGGCACAAGCGGGGGTACCCACAAAGGATACCGCGCTTACGACCTCTGGCCGGACGCCTGCACAAAACTGCGCGCTGAGGCGCGCATCGCTTTTCCAGCCGACATTTCCTCCATGTCATTCAGACCGCTAGGGGCCCCACGAATAGTAGACTGCCTCAGCCAAATGTGCAGTCGGGTTACCTCAATTTGAACATTTACATGGCTCGTCGAAATTGGAATGCTTTCCCTCCGATCAATCCTTGTCATTCGATTGAAGTAGTAGCGAAGGGAATGACGACATGTTGAATTTGAACCAGAGTGCCACATTGCCCGGCGCAATTGCATCGCTTCATCCCTGCAGGGAATCCATCTTCAACATTTCGAATCGTGCTCCCGCTATCCGGCCAGACGCTGACCCAGGCAAGAAGCCCGACCTTGGCGAGCAACGTGACGTCCTACACGCGGTTTTGGCGCGTATTGGCTGCGGGCAAGTTCTGCTCAAGCGTGGCTGTGTGCTTGACGTGAGTGCAATCGGACGTGCGATATTGGAACGCGAATGCAACCTCACCACCAGCCCTGAAACGCTCTACAGGGCCGTCAAGCAGCTGGTGAACCGCGCGGGAGCCCAAATTCCCGTTGGCTCGACATCATGGCTCGCGACTTCCTTCAAGGAGGGCGTCACCAGCCTTGTAAGCCAGATGGTCAATGTTTGGACGGATGAAACCAGCACCATCATTCTGCTCGATCTCGACGCTCATCCGGAGCCGACGCCCCAGGCGCTCCGGTGTTTGTTCGGCTTCACAGCCGCGGAAACCCAGCTTGCAGTCGAATTGGCGCGCGGCCATAATTTGCTTGATATTGCTCGCGCCCGACGGCTGAGCCGGACGACGATCCGCTCACATCTGGCCTCCCTGTTCGTCAAGACACAGACACGGCGGCAGGCGGAGCTGGTTGCATTACTCGGGCGTGTCGCCGTCCTGCCTTCTCCCGGCAATTGAGTCCGACGATAGGCACCCAGGCGAGCCGCCTTGTTCATCCGGGCATAAACACAGCGGCAAGTGAAACGGGTCGCCGACCGGCCCGCTTTGCTCCGACGTTTGAACTGAGTCCGGATCTGACGACGCGACGCTTCAGCTTGCGTACATCATGCCAAACGCGCTTCGGAGTAATCCTAGTCGTGTCGATGTCTCAATTCTTCAGGATCGCCGAATACGTCCGACGCGGCCGTCATTCGAACGAATGAAGACACTTTGTGATCGCCTCGTAAGCTCACACCGTCCGCTCATACGCGAGGACATCGAAATTCATCTGTAGCCGATTCTCCGGATCGACTGAGCTGCATTCCGATTGCGACCGAAAGGATTAGCATGACGTTGCATGTGCTTTGTGTGGGAGGCGAGGATCATGCCCTGCGGATCCCATTTCTGGCAGCTTTGCGCAGTCGTGGCTTTCGGGTGAGCGCTGCCGGTACTGGCGCTGCACTCCCGTTCTCAAATAGCGGCATCGAGTATCATCGCTATGACTTCAATAGATTCGGCGCACGGGTTGCTGACCGCCTAGCTGTCGGCCAGCTCTCACAGCTTGTGCGTGGCATTCGACCGGACGTTGTTCAAACGTTCGATACCAAACCAAATCTGCTTGCCCCTCTTGCGGTGAGAGGCGCAATTCCCATTGTGCGCACCATCAACGGAATGGGTTGGGTATTCTCCTCGGCACAGCTGAAAGCTCTTGCATTCAGGCCAGCTTACCTAGCGCTGCAGCGGTTGGCCGCCTGCTGGACCTCGGCAACGGTATTTCAAAACAAGGAGGATGGCGACTTTTTCCGCCGCTATCGTCTGCTTGGCAGCAGCCCCGCTGTACTGATCGGAAGTTCGGGAATCGATGTCGATGCTTTCGACACAGCGCGGGCTCAGGCGCCGTCCACCGCACAACTTCGTACAGAACTCGGACTCGGTGACGACGAAGTCGTCATGACTGTGAGCCGACTGACCGTACAAAAGGGCATACCCACGCTTCTGGATGCGGCGGCGATTGTCCGCGAAGCGCGGCCCCGCGTTCGTTTCTTGCTTGTCGGTCCAAGGGAGAGCGAAGGTCCTTTTGCCGTGGATCAGGCTTTGATTGATCGATACGCACCACACGTAATCGCTCTCGGTGCGCGATCCGACGTTCCTGCGCTTCTCGGAATCGCGAATGTCTTTGCCTTCCCGACGGAGTATCGGGAAGGAATCCCCCGTGTTCTGCTGGAAGCAGGATTGGGGGGTGTGCCTATTGTCGCCACGCGTATGCCAGGCTGCGGCGATGTTGTGGTGGAGAACTGCAATGGCCATTTGGTGCCGCCCCGGGACCCGCGTGCGCTCGCCGCAGCCATTCTCGATCTTCTCCAGGATCCTGCCCGCGCAAAGAGCATGGGACAGCGCTCGATCGCGCTCGTGCGCCGTGAGTTCGACCTGAACGTCGTGGCTGACCGCTACGCCGATCTCTACAGGAAGCTGATTTTCACCGGGAGGCGAAGCGAAGATCCGGCTGCTTTGTCTCGCGACGCCCATGAAGATCGAAGGGTTAGCCAGCACAGCGGGAAATCATCATGATCGCCAATGCGCTTCTTTCTTTTGGCATCGTGCTTACGACAGCTTCACAGCTGCGCCTTCCCGGAATTCCGCTGGGTGTTGGCGAGGTCTGTCTTGTCCTGTGGCTAGCCTTCGTCTCATTGCGAGTCATCGTTACCGGCCAGATTTACAACGCGACAGCTTTGCTCCGAATCGGTGCGTTTTGGGCCTGTCTTGCACTCGCCCTGAGCATAGGGACATGCGTGGCCTATCTGAGCGAGGAGCTGGACCTTCCTACGATGTTGCACGACACCTTCGCGTATCTGTTGGTGGCAGCTTTGACCTGCCTCATCGTCGCAACGATGGAAGCCAACGCTGCCCTACGTCAAACCCAATGGTTCCTGCTCGCTTTCTGGAACATCGCACTGGTCCTTCAGATCGCTGCGGGCTGGTCCATCATCAGCCTGCCGTCGGTCGATCCATGGTATTGGGATCGATTTCGAGGCTGGGCGGAGAATCCCAATCAGATCGCTCTCTATTGCGCCGTTTTGACGCCGCTGTCTCTCAGCCTTGCCCTGTCGGCCAAAGGGTTTGGCCGCATAGCGGGATCATTCAGTTGCCTGCTAACCTTCGCCGTCGGGCGCCTGACCAAAAGCGATACATTTCTTGTTGCGATGGTGATTGCCACCGCGATCTTTTCTTTGCTGCGTTTGCGCAGTTGGCTGACCTCGCCACAGCACAGACTAAATTTCCGGTCGGTGGTCGCGGTTCTGGTCATCGCCGCCGCCGTCCCTCTGGCGCTCGCATTAGCACCGTATGCCGTTGCGACCGCCGATGAGTTTGAAGGTCTGGCAATCAGTCTGGCCAAGGACCGTGGCGGCGAGGCAACGAAGCGCACCGCGTCCCTGCGACTGCAACTCTGGGAAGATGCACTCCATCGAGGGCTGGAAACCGGATCGCTCGGGCTGGGGCCAGGCCCGCATCTAGAGAAGCCGAACGTCGCCAATAACAAGGCGCTTCCAACTCCTTTCGAAGCCCATAGCACACTGCTGGATATATTTACGCAAGGTGGCCTGCTCGCTGTGATTGCCGTTTGCGGCCTCTTCGCAGGCACGTTCATGCTTATGTTCCGCGCGAAGCTCGATGCCCTGGCAGCATTGTTCGCTGCGCTGGCCATTTTCAGCATCAGCCATTTCATCTTGCGTCATCCCATCGTGTGGTTCGCGTTTGCTCTCAGCCTGATCCTCGGATCGGCGCGCCCGCCGTCGCCGCACACGCATATCGGAAGCTAGATCATGTGTGGAATCGCCGGAATTCTTCAGATGCCACAAGCTTCCCGATCCGCCGATCTGGATGCGATCGGCCGAATGACGAATCGTTTGCACCATCGTGGACCCGATGCCCACGGTTCGTGGTGCGATCGCGACGCCGGGATTGCATTCGGGCATCGCCGGCTCTCCATCGTTGACCTCACCGACGCGGGGCGACAACCGATGCTTTCCGAGAGCGGCCGATTCGTCATCACATTTAATGGTGAGATCTACAATCATCCGTCGTTGCGACAGGAGCTTCAACGCCTCGGCCAGAACTTCATCGGCAGCAGCGATACCGAGGTCTTGCTCGCGATGATCGAGAGATGGGGATTCGAGGCTGCCCTGGCGCGCTGCAACGGCATGTTCGCAATCGGCCTCTGGGATCGGCAGACCCGTACGCTCCATCTGGCCCGCGATCGAATGGGAAAGAAGCCCCTATACGTCGCCAGAACGAGAAATGCCGTTGTCTTTGCTTCAGAGTTGAAGGCGATCGACGCGTTCCCCGATTTCGTTGCGGAGGTCAATCCGCGCGGGGTCGCTGAATTTCTCGCCCGCGGCTGGCTACCGGATGAACATTGTATATGGAAAGATGTCTTTAAACTTCCGCCCGGCAACATTCTATCTTTCGGCGCCGATGAACTTCTGGCATCTCGGGATGCTGCAGCGCTTCGGGCAAAGGCGCGCATTTGGTGGTCGCTGACCGACATCGCAAAGCACGGCCGAAGAAACCCCGTTTCCGCGGACGATGGCGAGCTCGTGTCGCATCTTGATGGCCTACTTCGCGAGGCTGTCGGTGAGCGCATGGTTGCCGACGTGCCAATCGGGCTGTTCCTGTCCGGTGGCATCGACAGTTCAACTGTCGTCGCCCTGATGCAATCCCAATCCACCCGGCCCGTCCGCACGTTCACTATCGGTTTCGGCGAGCCCGCCTTCGACGAAGCGGCCAGTGCCGCGGCCGTGGCTCGTCACCTCGGCACGGACCACACGGAGTTACGTCTCACTCCCTCGGAGGCCATGGATGTCATTCCCGAACTGCCCCGTATTTGGGACGAGCCGTTCGCCGATGAATCGCAGATTCCGACACTGCTGCTATCTCGCCTCGCCCGCCGGGATGTAACTGTTGTCCTCTCCGGTGACGGCGGAGACGAATGTTTTGCTGGATATTCCAGGCATCTTTTGACCGCCCGTCTGGCTCCCCTCCTTAACTCCAATCGAGCACTTCGGCGTACGGCGGCAATGGGTGTGTCATTGCTCGCCCGCGGTTTGCGAGAAGACATCGCTGACGCGTTGCCTCTTCCTGGCCGCCTACGACGGATGATCGGAAGCGACCGGGTTAACCGCCTTGCGCAACTGTTTGCAGGCAATGATGCCGACGACATGTACCGGAAAGTTATGCGGCTTTCCGAGCTGCAATTGACCCCGGAGCAGGTAACCAATTCGGCTAAGGTGCCGCCGCTGAACGATCTTCTATCCGACTTCATTGTGCGGGACATGATCGGTTATCTTCCCGGCGACATTCTGGTGAAGCTCGATCGCGCCAGCATGGCGACAGGCCTGGAAGCGCGCTGTCCAATTCTCGACCATCGCATCGTGGAATTCTCCTGGCGGCTGCCGAACACGGCCAAGGTGCGCGACGGACAGGGCAAGTGGATCTTGCGGCAGGTTCTCAGCCGCTACTTGCCGCGCCACTTGATAGATCGACCCAAGCAGGGCTTCGACGTGCCTGTTGGCGCCTGGTTGAAAGGCCCCCTGCGCTCATGGGCTGCAGACCTGCTCTCCGAATCACGCCTTAACCGCCAGAATTTGCTGGACGTACAACGAGTCCAGAGCTGCTGGCAGGATCATCTGAGTGGCAATCGCGATCACTCGCGAATGCTATGGGCCGTCCTGATGTTGCAATCATGGCTGGGAATGATGGTTGAACAGAGTACGTCCCGATCGACAGATACCCTCGAGCCCGCACAGTAGAGGAGCGAGCTATGGAAGCGTTAGTAGGAAGACGTATTCGATCCCTGCAGGCTCTTTCGCCGGATATGGCAGAGGACGAACTTGGGCGGCGCCTGACGGAACAATCCCTGGCTTCAAATGACGGTCTTCAGTCTTTGAATCGCGTGCTGGATAGCGTGCGGAAGTACAAGCGGCTTGTCGTCAGGATGATTGTCGTCGGCACCTTGCTGGCTGGAGTAGCCGGCCTTCTTATGTCTCCTTCTTATCTGGCGACGGCACAACTTGCTGTTGACGTCCGACAGTCCGGCGCAGTCGATGCCTTGAATGCCGGTGGCGCATCCGCAGCACCTACACCGGCCGCCGAGGAATCCACCATCGACACACATGTCACGGTGCTGCTTTCCGACGCCTATCTGCGGAGACTCCTTCCAACGCTCCGCGCTCTCGAAGATGCGAGGCACGGTGCTGAAACGGGGTCACGAACGTGGATGCAAAGCTTGCGCACGCTCTTTGGTCGTACATGGTCAGCAACCAAGGAGCTGCTACTTGGCAAGAACCACGAGCCCGATGACGGGTCGGCTCTCGCTGCTCTAAAGCGCAGCTTGAAGGTTGGTCAGGAGCGGCGCTCCAGAATCATCGCCGTTACTTCTACGGCCGCCAATCCGCAACGAGCGGCGGAAATCGCCAATACGGTGGCACAATCGTATGTCGACGAGGTCGCGCGTCAGAAGCAAAGCGATGTGGAGTATGCTTTGAGCTCCCTTGCGACACAATCATCCAAAGTTCAGCGGGACCTTGCAAAGGCGGAGGAGGAACTAAAAGCCTCCCGTCTTGGCCAGCCCTCACCCTCACGGGACGCCGCGCTGGAGTGGCAGGTCACAACGCTGGCGCAACAGTTTGAAACGCTCCTGCGGCGACGGCAGGAGCTCACCGCAAAAGGTCTGACCGCGCAATCAGACGTCAGTATTCTCGCCACGGCCACACCGCCAGAACGACCGACCTCATTACACCCGCTACTTATGATTCCTCCTGCAGCAATTATCTTCGCTCTGCTGGCTTGTGTTCTCGCGGTCGTATTGAATCACTTCGATCGGACCCTGCACACGGAAGCCGACGCCGCTGAAGCTCTGCGTATTCCATGCGCCGGACTGATACCTTCGATTCCACTGGAGCCAGGCAAGCAGCCGCATTATGTTTTGGAGCAACCTGCGAGCCTCTATGCCAGAGCAATCCGCTCCATTCTGGTATCCATACTAGCCTCCGACCCGGCAACCCCCCGATCGCAGCGTGTTGTCCTCGTCAGCTCCAGCATCGGTGGGGAAGGCAAGACCACACTTGCATGGAGCCTTGGTCTTTACGCTGCCCGGCTTGGGTGGCGCACTCTACTCCTTGACTTTGGTCAATTCACTCGTCGACCGGGTGGCGAAAGCGCCAACTTACTCAGCGTGCTGGCGTATGGTCGTCCACTTGCAGACGCGATCGAACATATCGATGAGTCCGGAATCGACTACCTGCCCGCTACATCGTTTGGGGGGCATCGGCTTCGGATTCTCGCCGACCCCAAGATTCCTTCGTTGCTCCGGCAACTGAGCGACACCTACGATTTCGTGATCATCGACGGGCCCTCGCTGCTAGAAGCTCCGGAAGCACGACTTCTGGCGAGTTGGGCAGACCACGTTTTGCTCGCCATTCACTCTGGAAGCACCGATCGTGAGGCGGCGCAGACCGCGCTGCGTCAACTTGTTCGGACGGAGCATCTCAATCCCGCCCAGAACACGGGATTCTCGTCGGTCTTAACTCGCGTCGAACCGCCACAGCAGGACCAGTTCGGCGAGCGCGCTCAGCAACGGTTCAAGAGGACTTGGGGCGCACTCCGCCAGCGGTCGAAGAGAGTAATCACCTGGCGAATGTGGGGCGGAGACGCAATCGAACTGAAACGCTCCGGATCACCCAAATTGCCCCCCCGCAATTGGTTGAGAAGCGATTGAGGGCAGCATGATTATCGAGACTTTCGGTCCACCAGGCGCTGGCAAAACAACCTTTAGTGAGGCGCTCGCTCAACGCCTGCGTGACCGTGGGTATGAGGTCGACCTCGTACTTACGTTGCCGCATCTATCCAATCATCTTCTAAACTTTGGTGGATTTCTTCCAGCGCTGCAGCGCGTCACTCTTGCCATCTTCGCCACTATCGCAATCTTGTGCCGTCCTGTCGCAAATGCCCGAGGGCTACGTCTGGCGAAAGAGTTGCTCCGACTGATGCCACCCGACAATCCCGTTTGGTGGATAAGGCTTAGCCAATATGTCGTTCGGTTTTCCTGCGTATGGAGAGATTCGCACAAGCCCGATCGCATCGTCTTGTTCGACCAGGGATTCGTGCAGATCGTTTGCACCTTGGCGCTGTTTAGCCGAGCAGACGAGAAGACGATCGCTCATGCAATCGGTATGAGGACGCAATCAGATCTGCTGATCCGCTTTGATGCTCCGGAGGAACTATTGGAACAGCGCCTCCATGAGCGGGTACGCCAGAAAACGTACATGGAGAAATGGTTCGAACCCGATGTAGGTACCTTTCTCAAGGCAAAGCCGATTACTGACTACGTTGGCTCGCTGCTCGCGGCCGAGCATCAACAGATGATCTGCATCAACTCGCTCGATCCCAGCCTGATGTCCAAGGCTCTCGATCGCATCGAAGAGGAAGTCTCCAGCAAGTTCAGGCCCGACGGAGCGGTCGGTTTGTCACCTGGGGCAGCGGACGACAGCTTTGAGCGCTGTGCGGAGAAGTTCACGCCACCTTTGCCGGCGCCCGAGACAATCGGAACTTTCACAGCTCAGGCTCAACCCGAGCTGGCTCGGCGCATGGCCAGCGCAAGCCTGTGGGCATTCGTTATCTATGTTGGCGGTGCCGGACTGACGTGCGTGGCTCAACTTGTCATTGCCCGTACGATAGGAGCGACGAGTTACGGTATCTACTCATACGTCCTGGCCTGGACGACCCTTCTGTCCTACATCGCGGGACTCGGGTTCAACACGGTTCTGCTGCGATATGTGCCGGCCTATAGCGCGACCGGAAAGTGGCCATTGGCGCGCGGAGTCATTCAATTTGCATTCGGACGATCATTGTTGGTTGGGATGTTGATTGCGATCTGCGGAGTCGCCACCGCACTATTCCTGTCGGAGACGCTTCATCGGGAGCTGACTGTCAGTCTGGCGGTTGGCATGGCGACCGTCCCATTGGTCGCGCTTTACGTTCTCGGTTCTGCCACGGTACGCGCGCTGGGTGGCGTCATTTCGGCAATTGCGCCCGAACGCTTCGTTCGGGACGGCCTTATGGTCGTGCTGCTTCTGCTTGCCGTGGCACTCAACGTCACGCCAATCGATGCGACAACGGTCCTGATCGCTTTGATGGCAAGCTCTGCCGTCACAGCGGCCATCGTCGGACTGAGCATGCGGAAGCTTTGGCCGCCACAACTACGCTCGGCGGTGCCGGCTTATGCACCTCGCGACTGGTGGCATCTCGCCTGTCCTGTCATGATCTTGATTGGAGTTGAGGTTCTTATGAGCCGCGCCGGCGTGATTATCCTCGGCTGGACCGGCGATGCCCACGAGGCTGGCATCTTTGCACTGGGGTTGAATTTAGCTCTTTTTCTTGTTCTCCCTCGTATGGCAGTAGGGACTTTCTTTTCGCCAAATGTCTCGAAGCTTCACGCTCATCGGAATGAGGCAGCGCTTCAGAGCCTGTTTGCCCGAGCAACTGTCCTGTCGCTGGCTGGAACAGTCGTGCTGGCACTTCCACTTTTGTTGCTGACGGTACCGCTACTCCGCTTTTTCGGCGAGGAATTCGTTGCAACAGCTCCGGTCGCCCAAATTCTCGTCGTCGGACAGATCTTTGCTGCTGCTACTGGTCCGCAGCAAAATCTTCTGACCATGACTGGGCACGAGCGAGCAGCTGCCGCAATCACAGCGATCGGAGCTATCATGAACGTTGTCGCCTGTGCGATCGGCATTGCTTTCTTTGGAGTGATGGGTGCCGCCGTTGCGACGGCCGTGACGAATGTAGCCTGGAACATGGCAATGGCGATCTACATCTACAAACGCGTGAACATGACGGCCGGCCTGCTCTTTGCCTTTGTAGAGTTTCGTCGGCCCGCCGCCGCTGAATAGCGCGGTAATTGGATAGAGGCCGAAAAATTGGTGCAGTCCTATCATTCACTCGAAGGACGTCAATAGCCGACGTGTGGCCTACGATCTCCATCCCGCAACGGTGAGTACCGTCATGCAACTTCAGAGATTTCCCGATGGATCCTTGGCGAAACGCGCGAAAACGTTCGCTGGCGGGCGCGCACTTTCCGGAGATTCAAGCGAGCCTGCACAAGCACTCTGGATGAAACCTCCCGAACTGCCCCTCGACCTGGGCGGGCCCGTCGATCGCCCGTTCAATCGTATGGGAGTCGAGTTTGCCTGCGTGCCCGCGATCACGCATCTGGATGCGGTTGCAAAGAGATTTCCGAACAACGTAGCCATCAGCGACGACACCCGCCAAATCACATATTCGGATTTTCTGATCAGAGTGTTGACGCTGGCCCAGGCTATTGCAGCGGTGGCTCCCGAAGGGCGGGCCGTCGGCCTGTTGTTGCGCCACTCGATCTGGCATCCGATCGCCATGCTTGCATGTATGGCCGCAGGGCGCCCCCTGGTGCCGCTCAATCCGCGCGATCCCGACCAGCGACTTGCCCACATCGTTGTAAATGCGCAGATTTCTGTACTGATCGGCCAGGGCGACAGTAGCTCAACCAAATGGATCGACGAAGACGGCCTGCGTTGGATCGATATTACGCGCGCCAACGAACTTTCCGGCAACGCCGCATCGCTTGAGCCGATCTCGGTGGATGCTCCTGCCCTCGTGCTCTACACCTCGGGCAGCACCGGACAGCCAAAGGGCGTTGTGAATAGTCAACGCAGCTTGCTCCAGCGCGTCCAGCAATATGCGGATGCATGCCACATAGACGCCACTGACGTCTTCATGCCTCTGAGCGGCCCTACGACCATTGCGGGCACCAGAGAGATGCTCACGGCCTTGCTGACCGGCGCAAGATTGCATATGGCGGATGTCGAGGCCCTTGGCCTTCGCGGCGTGTTGCGTCAGATCCGATCGCAGCAGATAACGATCACCTACATCGTTCCCGCTCTCCTGCGGGCAGTGATTACCGCGAGCGAAACCGGTGATTTCGAATCGCTCCGGGTTGTTCGCATCGGCGGCGAGAAGGTGCTGTGGACGGATGTTGCACTCGTCCGAAAGGTCGTGAAGCCCTCCTGCTTCATCCAGATCAGCTATTCGTCGACCGAGACTACCGGCACGCAGTGGTTTCTTCCCGACGACTGCAAGGAAAGTGATTTCAGCATACCCCCGGTTGGCTATTTGCTTCCCGGAATGTCGTTTGCCGTCGTCGACGACAACGGGGTGCCTGTGCCCACCGACGAGGTTGGGGAGCTGATCATTAAGAGTATGCACGTGCTGCTTGGTTACTGGGAGAACGGTCAGGTGCTTCCTGCATTACCCGACCCGGATGACGACCGTTGCCGCATCTTCCCGACAGGCGACCTTGTTACGGTCGATACGCGCGGACTGATGCAGATGTTGGGACGAAAGGGGCGTCAGCTCAAAATCAATGGACGGCGTGTCGAACCGGCTGAGCTCGAGGTTGTCGTACGCAGGATCCACTATGTGAGCGACGCCGTCGCCATCGTCACCGATTCAAGCGAGCTGGTGATTTTTGCGTCGCCAGGTGTCGAGGCCAAGGCAACATTCACGGCCGACGTTCGGGACGTTATCAGGCAGACGCTTCCGACCGCATTGCATCCCACCAGACTGCATGAAATCGCGGAACTTCCGCGCCTCGCCGGCGGAAAGATAGACGTCGCAAAACTCAAGGCGCTGGATAGCGAGAGCCGAAGAGGTCCGCCCCCGCCTCAGCCTCCAGGGGCGGGCGAAGTGAAGCAGGCCGGAAAAATGGTGGCGCAGGTATGGACGCGGATCCTAGGTACGACCGACGTTGCCAGCCGCTGGGACGAGGCAGGTGGCGATTCCCTCAAGCTTTTGCGATGCGTGATGGAGCTGGAAGAGCTGGTCGGCCAAGAGCTCAACATGGAAGCCTTCACGGTGGACATGAGCGCAGCCGATATGATTCAGATCGTCGCTGCAGGTGGCCGATCGCAGCGGCAACAAGCCGCCGGGGAATTCCTGCCTCATCTGGTGATGTTGCCAGGCTCGATAGGTTATGGTCCGAGTCTGGCGGCGTTCGGGGCACAGCTGAGCAAGATGGCTCATGTGATCCCGATCCGCTACCCGGATCTGACGTCTGCCCTGACCGGATGCGGCTCGGTCGACCACATGGCGACATCGGCTCTGGAGCAGATCAACGCCGTTCATCCCCGCGGCGACATACGTCTGATCGGCTATTCGCTGGGTGGCGGCGTCGCATTTGAAGTGGCAGCCCGGCTGATTGCGGAAGGCCGGTCAGTGAAATTTCTGGGCATTCTGGATACGAATATCGGCCCCCGCAGGAGTGACTATCGGGAGACCCTGTCACGTACGCTGCAGCGAGTTAGATCACACCGGGTTACGATGTACCGAATGCTGTGTCGCGCTATCGCAAAATGTGTTGCTCGACTCCACTGGGAGGTGAAGTTCTGTCGAATTCTCGATGCGAGGATCTGGACGCGTTTGGCCGGCACCCGCTTCATGCTCAAGTTGGAGCTTGAGGAGATTCTCCGGATGCAGGAATTCGGCCGCTGGGTGGCGAGTGCCAAACCTCGCTTGCCAATTACCGGAACGCTATTCCTTTGCAACCGGCGAGGGTCACCAGCACACCTCGGATGGGACTCTCTGTTTGCAAAACTGGAGGTAATTCCGATTGCTGGCGGCCATCTCGATCTCGTGATCGACCCGCATTTGACCGTCAACCGACCGGTCATCGAACGAGCGATCAAGTCGTCCTGTTCCTGATCTTCGACCAACAGATCCAACAGATTGGAACGAGGCGATGCTGATCGCAAAGGCCCTCTTTGGATCAAGGTCGCAAGTAGCTCCAGCCTCGCTCTTGCAGCTCCATGATCCGTACCACTCCGGATTTGGTGACCTTGGCCTGCGGGATGAGAGGAATATCTTTCGCCTCAGCTTTTGCCATGTTCTCGCGGGTGTTCCCGCATGCTGAAAAGGTCAGCTGTGGCATGGTTTCGCTCATGGATTTGATGCGCGCTTTGACGGGAGAAGTGTCATCTCGCAGCATATGCAGTCCGGGTCCAAAAACGACCACTTCGATCCCCACCTTTTGACCGATCTCGCTGTAGTGCTGAGCTACGTTGCTGACATTATTGAGAGCGAGATTGATTGTCGCGGGGTCATTGACGTCAACCTGTATAACGAGCCGATGGGGCTGCATTCGGATGGCGGCAGTGGTCACCTTGGCGTTGGCGTTCATTTTGGCAGAAGTCTTGGCAGACGTATTGATTTCTACAGCGCCGCTGGTTTGGGTGCTCAGCATCAAGATACTCCCAACGGCGGCCATGCTGGCGAAGACGACGAGTGATCTGTTCATGTTGTTTCCTTGAGTGTGCTGGGAGTGCGGGCTCAAGTGTGCGCGATAGCGTAATCGCGCGCGAACGGGCGGGTCAAGAATGGTTCAGACAATGCAGGCGTGATCTACTTAATTGCCGCGATTGGTGCGCCTACCTCGTTGTGACTACTTCCATTGCTACATCGACAAACGGCCGATGAAGGCTGTGTCATCAAAATGGACACACATAAAAGCTCACCTGAGTTGTCACGATGTGGTCACAGGCAGTTGAGGTAGCATCGCATTGGCTACCGCGATCCAAAGCTGTTGAGGGCTCCCGCGCAACAAGCAGAACCGCTGCGCGTGCCTCGTCTGCAGTAGGAGCTTGCATTCTGTGGGTCCTCATTGGGGCTGCGGAGGATGGGCTATGCGGTGAAAGCCAATTCCGCGCGCAGGCCTCCGAATCTTCTCAAACACGGGAGCGGAACAGGGCTGAAGCCCTTGCACCTGTGCTTGTCGCGCCCCCCCGAGCAGAACTCAATGCAGCCCAGTCGACGGCTGAAGCGACCAGCACCACGCTAAGACAGGCGCTTGATCAAGAGCGAGCTAGGGCAGACGCCCTTGCGGGTGAACTTGCGACCCTCCGGGCGGAACTCGAGACGGCGCGGGTGTCAGGCAAGGAATCTGCCCAGGCCATCGAGGTAGGGATCAGGCAAACGCAAGCGCTCGAACAGGAGCGAGACAAAACAATCGACCTTATGCGTGAGCTTGCCTTCCTTCGGACGGAACTCGACGCGGCGCGGATCGTGATTTCGAAAGCTGTGCAAGCCACCGAGGCAGAGATCAAGCAAGAGCAGGCGCTCGAACAGCAGGAGCGGTGGAAGGCAGACGCGCCCGCCTATGACCTTGCTTCCCTTCGGGCGGAACTCGATACGGTGCGGATCGCAGCTTCGGACGCCGCAAAAGCCACCGCGGCAGAGATCGAGCAAAAGCAGGCGCTCGAACAGCAGCTCAAACAGCAGCAAGACGGGACGGAAGCCCTCAAGCGTGAATTGATCTCTCTCCGGACCGAACTCGACGCGGCGCGTGCCGCGAAGCCGGAGGCTGCGCGGATCGTCGAGGCTGCGAAGGTCGAACAAGAGCGCGCATCTGCAAAGGAGCGCAGCCGGACCGAGGCAGTCGCCCGCGAGCTCTCCTCGGCGCGTCAGCAGATCGAGGAGCATGCCAGCCGCCTCGCGGCGGCACACGCTGAGGTGCTTCGGGCGACGGAGGCCAGCAACACCACGGCAGCAGAGCAGAAGCGAGCTCTTGCCAGCGAGCGCGAGCGTGCTGACGCACTTGTGCAGGAGCTTGCTCTTGTTAAGAACCAACTGGAGGCTCGAAACCAGCAGCTTGCTGCCGTGAGTGCTTCTCGGACTCTCGCTTCGCGCCAACCCGCCCCTACTGGCCGGAACGAAGGCGCGGCGGAGCCCCATGCGAAGACGACCGAGGGAAAGATCGCCTTGCCGCAGTGGGCTTCCACTCAGGCCGTCGCTTCATATGCGGAACGATCGTCCGTGTTGGAAACGCCACCGCAAGCACGGTCGACCGCTCGCGAAGCCGTGCCAAGTGTGGAGCCGAAAGTCCCCGTGGCATCAGAGGCAACCGTGCTGGCGAGTGTCGCTCCCTATTCTGTGGCGGACGAACAGAGACTGCTTGTTCGGGCGAACGCATTGCTCCGGCAAGCTGACATCAGCGGGGCGCGCCCATTGCTTGAACACGCTCTTGGACATGGTAGCGCGCGAGCCGCCTTTATGCTCGCGGAGACCTACGACGCCCGCGTGCTGAAATCGTGGAGCGCACGTGGGGTCCACGGTGATTCCAGAAAGGCACTCGAACTGTATGAAAAGGCACAGGCGGGCGGCATTGAGGATGCGAAGGCGAGGATTGAGTCGATGAAATAGCAGCCTGCTCCTGACGCGTCAGCCCTAGATGGTCATTCCGAAAATGGAGACTCGCATGTCGCTCATCAAGTTCTCATTTGCTATGGCATTAGCGGCGTTTGGGCTGCAACTGGCTGCCAATGCCCAATCTCTCCCGACGCGCGAGACGCAGGCTATGGCGGCGGTCAAAAGGACCGAAACGGCCGCGAAAGAGCGCATCAATGCATGGACTGTCGGCCTCGCCGGCGGGCTCATTGAAGGGGCTCCGCTTCGTCTCGCGGCAGAGATCGCTCGCGTCGTAAACGAGGAGGATAAGCTTCACGTCCTCCCGATCGTGACGCGCGGAGCAACGGAAAACGTCAATTCGCTGCTGTATCTTAGAGGCGTTGATGCGGCGATCATCAACACGGATGCTCTTGAGGAATATAAAGCTCAAGTTCCGTCTATCGAACGGCGCATCGTTTACGTTCTGAACCTCTTTCCGTCCGAACTGCACATATTCGTCCGCCCGGAGATCCGGTCGCTCGAAGAGCTCAAGGGAAAAAAGGTCAATTTCAATACGCAAGGTACGGCAGCCGCCTATTCCGGTCCGCTGATCTTCAGTCGGCTGGGACTAAACGTGGAAAAGATGTTCATTCCGCACCAGGTCGCATTGGAGCAAATGAAGCGCGGAGAAATCGCGGCCGTTGTGTTTGTGACGTCAAAGCCCGTCGACGCTTTTCTGAAGGGACGCTGGGATCCCGGATTTAAGTTCCTCCCCGTCGAATACGGCGCCAAATTTGAGGACTACTATCTTCCATCGTCTATCGATGCGGCGGACTATCCGAGTCTGGTGCCGAAAGGTGAGCGGATAGCGACGATTGCAGTCCCCACCATTCTTGCGGCCTATAACTGGCCACAACAGTCTGACCGATACCGGCGCGTGGCGCGCCTTGTCGATCACCTGTTTGGTCGCTTCGACCGGTTGCAGTCCCCTGGTTTCGATCCGAAATGGAAAGAGGTCAATCTGCGGGCCAGCGTGCCGAGCCTCGGCCGGTTTAAGCCGGCGCAGGAATGGCTTGATCTTCCGCAAGCCGTAACAGCGGGACGGTCCCCATGAAGCACACGGGTACTCTCGGTCTGGCTGTGCTCTTGATTATGAGCCAGACTGTGTGTGCTCAAACCGGTGGCGCCATAGATCGCCTGAAGACCTGCTCACAGTTTGAAGGCATGGAGCGCTTGAAGTGCGTCGATGAGCTGTTGGGGGAGATGACCGAAACCCACGCTACCACGCCGTCTCCAAGTCCGAACTGGATCATCAGCGAGACCACCTCTCCGGTGGATTATCAGCCGCAGATTGAGGCGCTGATGACAGCGCGCACAGCATCGCAAAATGCTGCCTCCGCGTTCGCCATCCATTGTCGCGCCCATCGCACGGAGTTGATAATTTCCACAACTGGATCCTGGAAGCCGGTCCCGGATGGCGAGGTGAAGGTCGCGCACCGGATCAACGAAGAGCCAGTTGTTGAACAGCGCTGGCGGGCGTTAGAAACGGGGAAAGGTCTAGCCTTTCCAGGCGACGTTGTTCGCTTGCTCCGCTCAATGCCGGATGGTGGCCAGCTTCTCGTTAAAGTCCACGTTGGGAAAGGTCCACCGTATGAAAGTACGTTTCAATTGGTCGGCTTGAATGCCGTCCGACGCAAGATGGCGACGGCATGCAACTGGCCCGCGCCCTGACCGACGCGCGTACGAGTGCAGGACAACGCGACCAGTTCCCTCACCTCCGTTGCGAAGATACCAGCCCGACATATCTGTCGCCTCGCCGCATGCGCAGCTGCTTTCGCACCCGCTCGTTCATCCAACGCTCCAACATCTGCAATGTCTAGGCGTTGCGGCAACGATGGTTGTGCTGAACCAAGCCGCCGGCGATGCCTCGGCAAGTCGCGACGCCAGTTGGCCGCCTTAGTCCTCCCGCATGCCACGCCGTATCGCATCGGTCATCGGTTGCATGAGATAGGCAAGAACGGTGCGTTCACCAGTCGCGATCAGGACGTCGGCCATCATGCCGGGCTTGAGCTTCTCACGAATTTTGTCGGGAAATTTCGTCACTTGCACTGAAACCTTGACTTCGTAGTAAGGCTGGTGCGTGGCTTCGTCGCGAAGCGCATCGGCTGCCACCGAGAGAACCTCACCGATGGCGATCGGCGTCGAGCGAGCCTTGAACGAGGGAAGCCGCACTTCCGTGGGCATGCCGATTTGTACGTGATTGACATCGAGAGAGGATATTTTCGCGGCAACCACGAGGACGTCGTTGTCCGGTACGATTTCCATCAAGACGTCGCCCGGCTTGATCACCGCGCCGACCGTATGGACTTTCAGATTGACGATACGTCCCGAGCGAGATGCACGCACGTCCATCCGACCAAGAACGTCAGCGGCCATGCGCAGCTTCTCGCGCGCGTCAGCGAGCTGAGCGCGGGTGTCGGCAAGTTTACCGGTGGCTTCCTCCAGAACTTTCTGCCCGACCTGATTGATCTGTAACCGTGCTTCGTCGATGATCCGTCCGAAGCGCGCGATGTCGGCGTCGTATGAACCAATTCGGCCCTCAAGGTCGGATTTGGAACGCTCCAGAGTCGCAATCCGCGCGAACGGAACAATCCCCTGGTCGGCGAGCGGCTTGAGCTTGGTATATTCCTGCGCCATGCTGTCGAACTGCGCGTGTGCAGCCTTGCTTTGCGCAGCGTTTCCCTGGATCTGGCGCTGCGCCTGTCCGACCTTCTCTTCAAGGATCGAAACCTCGATCTTTCGCGCGACGCGGCGTTCCTCGAACCGCCGCTTCTGGTCGCCCATGGCACGCTGCGCAGAGGGATCGGAGGCCTTCTGCGTCAGTTCGGATGGAAACGTGATCGTATCGGCCCCATCGGCTTCCGCAAGCAGGCGCGCCTCTTCCGCGATTGCCGAATACACGGCCGAACGCGCGATCTCCTCCCGTGCCCGGTCCTGAGTTGGATCGAGCCGCAACAGCACCTGTCCCTGTTCGACATGCGCGTCGCCCCTCACCATCAGGCTTTGGACGATGCCGCCTTCCAGGTGCTGTACGGACTTACGGTCGCTCTCGACGACGATCGAGCCCGCAGCCACGACGGCACCGTCGATGGAGGCCAGGCCAGCCCAACCACCAAACACAACGAAGGTCAGGAACACGATGCCAAAGCCGCGTCTCGCCGGAGTGCGCCAATCGCCCGATGGGTCGCCATTTGCGTTCCCGGCGTCGCGATTCCGGAATATCGACAGCCATACCTTTGATAGCCAGATCAGCAACCGCGCCTTGATCTCCATAAATCGTTGCAAGACATCAGGCCTGCGAAACGCGTGGCCGCCATCGCTCAAACGTCTGAGGAGTCGCGCCAGTTCGTCCTGAGCAGCAATCTCTGCTCGCAATTTTGGAATCTTCATCATTGCCTCGTGACATGGACAGGCCGAGCCGAACTTGGGAACGGCGCGTGGCGCGAGGCCCCATCAACTCGGTGGCTTTCTGTTGCGATCCGCGGCTCGCGGCGCATGGGCGCAACGGTCTCACCAAGAAGCAAGGGAAGAAGCTCTTCGCGCGTACCCGCGCGCCCGATGCGTCCGTCATGCATGAAAACAATCTTGTCGACCAATGAAAGGAGATTTGGTCTGTGATTGATGATCACGATCGTCACACGCTGCTTACGGAGCATTTGGATGGCGTCTGCCAGAGCACGATCGCCGTCACCATCCAGATTGGCGTTCGGTTCATCGAGCACGACAAAGACGGGCCTGCCAAAAAGTGCGCGGGCCAACCCGATGCGTTGTCGCTGGCCGCCGGAAAGACCCGCCCCGTTTTCCCCGATGACAGTGTCGTAGCCCTGCGGCAGCCGCTGGATCATGGCATGCGCCGAAGCCAGCTGCGCCGCCTCGACAACCTGTTCATCCAACGCGCCGTCACGAAAGCGAGCGATGTTGTCGCGGACGGTCCCGGCGAATAATTCAACATCCTGCGGCAAGTAACCGAAACTTTGTCCAAGGAAACTGGCCTCGAAATGCCGGATGTCATTTCCATCGACGCGTACGCAACCCTGTGCGGCTGGCCAGGCTCCAACCAGCGCGCGCGCTAAGGAAGATTTGCCGGAACCGGACGCACCGACGATCGCAACAACTTCGCCAGGTGACAGCCGGAAACTGACATCGGAAATCGCCGCCAGCTGCGATCCCGGTACCATAACGGTCAAAGCCTCGACGGAGATGTTGCCGACCGGGGGCGGCAATCGCGTCGGTTGTCTTTCCGTCGCCCGCGTCCGCAGAGCCTCGTCGAGGCGGGAAAAAGACGTCCGCGCTGACACGAACGCTCTCCATTGTGCGACGGCCGCCTCAACCGGCGCCAGCGCACGCCCCATGATCAGGGAGGCAGCGAAGAGAACGCCTCCCGAGATCTCCTGATGAATTGCCAGGTAGGCCCCGACGCCCATAATCGCCACTTGAATCGCCATCCGCAGAAATTTCGAGATTGCGAGCAGCGTTCCGCCGCGTTCTCCGGCCTTGGCGCTTTCAACGAGCGCCTGTCCATGCGTGACGCCCCAGGCGGCGCGTATGGCGGGCCCCATTCCGAGACCACGGATCGCTTCCGCGTTACGAAGCGAGGACGTCAATCGGTCCAGAGCGTGGAGATTCTTGAACGAAGCCGCCATCAGCGGCGCTTTGGTGGCGCGCTCATTGAGAAAGGCGAGCGCAAGGATGACCAGCGCGCCTGTCAGAGCAACCATGCCGATCGACGGATGAAGCAGAAAACACATGCCGAGAAAAATCGGAGTCCAGGGTGCGTCCATCAGAGACGTGATCACGCCGCCGGATAGAACGTCGCGCAATGTGTCGACGTCGCGCAACAGCTGAACATGATGCGAGCTTCCTGTGCGCACTGCCTGCGCGAGAGCCGTTTCGAAAGCTTCTCCTGACAGCAAATGGTCGAAGCGAATTCCGGTTTGCACGAGAACACGGCTGCGAAAGTGCTCGAGTGCTGCGTAACTGATGAAAAGCGCGAGCGCGATCAGCGAAAGCAGCAACAGCGTCATCGCGTTTCGGCTCGTCAGCACGCGATCGTAGATCTGCATCGTATAAAGCGGCGAAACGAACACCAGGAGATTTATGAAGATAGACAGCCCGCCAGCGGCAAGCAGGCCTGGACGTATCTGGCGGAAAGCGTCCGCAAGCGCGGGCGGTCTTGCTGAAGTATACATGTGTGCATCCAGGCCGCCCGGATCGGACGGCGCTAACGTTAGAGAAGCCATATGCGAAGAAGCGAGCGCGAATGGGCTCGTACGCAACACATCCCGCACTGCGCGAGACGGCATTCCTCTCGCGACCATACTGGCCGCGATGATCCCCAAATGGGGGGCCATGAAGGCCCCCCAAGTCGCTTTCATATGCGCGGATCACCGCGCATATGTCGTTCTTTGTCGCAGACTCAGTTCTGCGGGTTTACCAGTGCCACGAATGGTGATCCACGTGATGGTTGTTGTGGAGGCTGGCGAGATCCAGATGCGGCGCCAGAGTTGCGTCGGTGACGTCGCTCGAAGCCGTATCCGTTGCAGCCGTCGCTGCTGCGGTTGCAGCAGACGAAGCGGATGCCTGGTTATGATGACCACCCCAGGAAAATTTGTTCCCATCCGTCAGATGAGAGAAATCCAGCCGGTGATGGTGGTTATGCCCGGAGTTGCCGACGTCGGTGGCCGGAGCCGTCGTCGTCGGCTCGGTGTTGGCCGCCACAGTCGAGGTGTCGACTGACGCTGTGTCGACAACGCTGCTGGAAGCGGTATCCGCTGCAACGCTCACGGACGCGGTTGCCGCGGATCCGTGGTGATGGTGTCCACCTCCGGATGATGTGCTTCCATCGGTCAGCTGGGAGAAGTCCAGCTTGTGATGGTGGTTATGCCCGGAGTGGCCGGCGTTGGTGGTCGGCGCCGTCGTCGTTGGCTCGGTGGTCGTGGGCGCAGTCGAGGTGTCGACCGACGCTGTGTCGGTAACGCTGCTGGAAGCGGTATCCGTTGCAGTGCTCACCGACGCGTTTGCCGCGGATCCGTGGTGATGGTGTCCACCTCCGGAACCGGACGATGTGCTTCCATCTGTCGACTGGGAGGAGTCAGCCTTGTGATGGTGGTTGTGCCCGGAGCCGCTGGTATCGGTGGTCGGCGCCGTCGTCGTTGGCTGAGAGGCCGTGGGCGTCGTCGAAGAATCGCTCGAAGACGTCGTATCCGTCGAGGTGCCGCTATGCGACGTATCGACCGGCGTCGTCGGGTTGCTGCTCGACGTGTCAACCGGAGCCGTGCTTCCAGTCGACGTCGAATCCGTCGTCGTGCTCGTATTGTGCTGCAGGAATACGTTCTGGAGCGCTTGCGAGTTTTCCAGCGCCACGTCTCCGTTCTGCGATCCCCAGGCGTAGGCGTAGTCGAAAGCCGGATTGGGAACGACAGATGCCCAATGGTCGAGCATTTGCTGTTCCTGCGCGGCGGTCGGCATCACATAGTGACCACCCTGATCGGTGACCCAGTTACCGCCGCCGAATGTCTGAAATACCGGGACGATGCTGGCCTCCGGAATTCCAGCGGCTTTGGCGGCAGCGACAGCCTTGTCAATCATGCTGTAGTCGACTGTCGAGCTATCCGACCGCACCGGATACGGATCGATTCCGAAGAGGTCGATATGGGTGTTCTCCGGGGTGTACGTATTCGCGAAGCTGGGATTATCCGAAGATCCCATGTTCATCATGGTGATGAACGTCTTCGCACCCGGAACGTTGGCGTGAATCCAATCGGACTCAGCCTTCAGGTTTGCAGCGGTCACGAGGGTATTCCACTGCCCCGTGGGATCTGGCTCGTCCTTAAGGAAGAAACCGTAGACGTTGGGATTACCGATGTAAGGTTTCACAGCGTCGATGAAGCTCTGGGTGACGCCGTCACCCTGATCGAGCCAGACGAGGCCCTTCACGCCTGCCGGCAAAGCGTTCACTTGCTCCACCGACGAAACGTCGGCAAGATTGAAGCCTGCTTGAGCTGGGGTGAAGTTACCTTGTGCGTCGATGTTGTCGCCTGATGCGTAGTGTAATGTTGCCAATACCGTTCCCCTGTATTGTAGTACGTTGACGAGGCCCCCAAGAATCTTCGTAAAAGTAAATGCAGGTATGTAACTACAGTTCTGCGTTAGCTTTGATCGAAGCGCCCATGGATTAACGTTTGTTTACGTTTGAGGCGGGAGTTTGTCGCAGCACCGGACGAAACAGTGAGTTTATTGTGCTAAAACTTGGAGGCTGGTATCAGAGAAGTGTTAGCACGGTGCGTAACGATTCAATCTGTTCGCAGCGGTACTTTTCGATAGTCCCGATGCGGTGAAGGAACTACACAAGCGCGCATAAGTATCGCTGAGAGAAATGATACTCGGTGACGCGCGTTTCGCTTTCCTCTGCTGCAGTTGCACTCGTGACGACGACAGCAAGCTTCTCTCCGACCTCGGGTGCCCATTTCGGGCGTCGCACTTCGGAAAGCCCGTAATGTCGGTGTGGGGCGATCTCACTCTTTCGACGCAAAATGCGTGCGCGGGTGCCGGGTCACATCAATGCCGCGGAGAACCTGGCTCCGTGGCTGCACTTCATGCGCTCGAGCAGCTTGATCAATCTGCCGGCGTGGCTGTGCTACAAATGTCATGATGCCGATTGTACAAGCTCAGGCATCAGCTGTTTTGAGCCGTCAAGAAACACCCTCACTGCGTCGTTGACGATGTCGTCCAGTCGCTCCGGTGTCGGCGTGTCGTAGACGAAACGCCGGATGGCCATATAGAAGATGCGGCCGTGCAAACCCCAGAACATTTCGACTTCGCGCTCCGACAGCGGGACCTGATCGCTTGAAGGCAGCTTCAACTCGTGACGAAGTTCGCAACAGGCGGGCTCGATGATTTGTTCGCGGACGATCTGAAGATACCGTTTGGTGATGTCGAACGATTTCATCCCGGAGAAGACGAAGATTCTCACCCAGTTGTATTCGAAGACCTGCTCGACATATTCGAGATAGAAGCGCGACAGCCGGGCCTGCAGCGACAGCGTGCGATCCTGGATCAGGCCGGCCCAGGACGGCGACCAGCGGCTGAGATAGATCTCTTCATAGACGCGTTCGATCAGCGCCTCTTTGCTCGGGAAGTGGCGATAGATTGTCGAATGGGTGATGCCCATGCGTTTCGCCAGTTCGCGCGTCTGCCCGCCGAAGCCGTGTTCCGCGAAAAATTTCACGGCTTCATCGACGATGAAGCGCTCGCGCTCCGCCGCGCGCATGTTGCGACGCGGTGGTTTTTCGACTGATTTGATGGGCTTTTTTGCCATTTTTGCTTCGCGTTGCGGGAGTTCTGAATAGCTCAATTCGAAAAAGAGACCAAATGGTCATTTTAAGTTGACCCGGGGAAATCGACGTGTTCTAGATTTCCGACCAAATGGTCACAACTGGACGTCCGCGAGACGTTTAGGGAGAAGACGTTGAAGGCGAGGGCGTTCAACTATGTGAGGGCTTCCACGGTGGTGGAGGCTTTGAAAGCGTTCGAGGAAGCCGGCGACGATGCGAGTTACATCGCAGGTGGCCAGAGCCTCGTACCGGCGCTTGCCTTGCGTTTGCAGGCGCCGCAATTGCTGATCGACATCGCGCATATTCCGGCACTTCGTGGCATCGACCTGCAGGGTGACTGGTTGCGCATCGGCGCGCTCACCCGCCATCACGAAGTGCTGACCGATCCGTTGATCCGCCGGCACGCGCCGCTCTACAGCGAAGCCGCGCCGCATGTGGCGCATCCGGCCATACGAAACAAAGGCACGCTTGGTGGCAGCATCTCGCATGCCGATCCGGCCTCGGAATTCCCGGCGATGACGTTGGCGCTGGGCGCTGAGCTCGAAATTGCTGGCCGCGACGGCGTACGCCGCGTGCCGGCCGACGATTTCTTCCTTGATCTGTTTCAGACAGCGATCGAGCCGGGCGAGCTTCTTGTCGCGATTCATGTGCCGGTGGTCAGGCCCGGCCATCGCTGGGCTTTTCACGAGCTTGCGCGTCGGCGTGGCGATTTCGCGTTGGCCGGCTGCGGTATCCTTGCAGAATTTTCCGGCGATGTGATCGAGCAGATCCGGATTTCATATTTCTCCGTCGGCAGCACACCGTTGCGCGTCCGTCAGGCGGAAGAAGCTCTGATCGGCAAGAGGCTGGATCAGGCCGCGATCGCTGCGGCCCAGGCTGTTGTCGGCGACGATCTCGATCCGCCTGAAGACGAGCACACGCCGCCTGCCATGAAGCGCCATCTTGCGCGCGTTCTTCTCGGCCGACTGCTGGGCGAGATCGCGAGGCAGGGCGCATGAGCGATCTCGTCCATGTCACTATGACGGTGAACGGCACAGAAGTGTCGCACAGCATCGCGCCGCGCATCACGCTAGCGGATTTCCTGCGCCAGACGCTGGAACTGACCGGCACCCATACCGGCTGCGAGATGGGCGTTTGCGGCGCCTGTCTGGTTATTCTGGATGGCCGCGTCGTACATTCTTGTCTGACCTTCGCGGTGCAGGCGAGCGGGGCGGCCATCGAGACGGTAGAAGGTCTCAGTGATCGGGCGGTGATTGCGGACATCCAGGAGGCGTTCCATCAGCGTAACGCCCTGCAATGTGGCTTCTGTACGCCCGGCATGTTGATGACAGCCCACGCCCTGTTGTCGCAGCCAGGTGTGCCGTCGCGTGAGGACATTCGCGACGCACTGTCGGGGAATTACTGCCGCTGCACCGGCTATGAAGCCATCGTCGACGCCATCGAGAAGGTCGCGCGCAACCGCGATGCCGGTGTGATTGCTCAGGCGTCCGAGGAGGTCGGCGCATGAGCGTGCTAACCCCACTTGACCGTCCGAATTCCTATATCGGCCGCTCGGTGCCGCGCCCGAATGCCAAGCGATTGCTGGCCGGTCGCGGCCGATACGTCACAGATATCACGCTGCCGCGCATGCTCCATGTCGCCTATGTGCGCAGTCCTTATGCGCATGCCCGCATCGTCTCGATTGATGCGACGACGGCGCGCGAGATGCCTGGCGTGCGGCTGGTGGCCACCGGCGAGGACCTCGCCAGGCTCTGCACGCCATGGGTTGGTACCATGGATCACTTCAAGGGTATGAAGTCGCCGCCACAGCTGCCGCTGCCGATCGACAAGGTCGTATGGTCCGGGCAGGCGGTGGTCGCCGTCGTTGCCGATACGCGCGCGCTGGCTGAAGACGCAGCCGAGGCGGTGTATATCGAGTTCGATGAACTGCCCGCCGTCGTCGATATCGACGTTGCGCGCGCACCGGATGCGCCGGTGATTTCACCGGAACTCGGCAGCAATCTCTGTTTCCACGGTAAGATCGATACCGGTGGTGTCGAGGATGTCTTCGCTGGCGCCGTCCATGTGGTGGAAGAGGAGTTTCACTTCGGCCGCCACACGGCAGTCACCATGGAGCCGCGAGCGATTATCGCCGATTACGATGCCAGTGAGGGACAGCTGACGGTGCATCATGCGACGCAGACGCCGTATCAGTTCCAGGACATCTATGCCCGCCACTACGGCCTCCCTGAATCCCGCGTCCGCGTGATCGCACCGGATATCGGCGGTTCGTTCGGCATGAAGCTGCACATGTATCACGAGGACATGGCGGTGGTCGGGCTCAGCATGATGCTTGGCCGTCCCGTCAAATACGTTGCTGATCGTATCGAATCTTTCGTGTCCGACATCCACGCGCGAGATCACCGCGTCCGCGCGCGCATGGCGGCGGATATCGACGGCAATATCCTGGCGATGGATGTGGAGGACGTCACCGGCATCGGCGCGTTCTCTGCCTATCCGCGCACCAGTGTGGTCGAAGGTAATCAGGTCTATCGCCTGATGGGCGCGCCTTACACGTTCAGGAATTACCGGGCTGATCTCCAAGTGGTATTCCAGAACAAGGTGCAGATGAGCCAGTACCGCGCCGTTGGGCATCCGGTGGCCTGCACCGTCACCGAGCGTCTGGTGGACATGATCGCCGACAAGACGGAGCAGGATGTGTTCGACATCCGCAGCCGCAACTTGATCCCCGACGATGCCTATCCCTGCACGTCGCCGACCGGCTACCAGTTCGAAGCGCTGTCGCATCACGCCTGTCTCGCCAAGCTGAAGGAGATGATGGACTACGACCGGCTGCGCGCCGAGCAGGCGGAGCTGCGCACCAAAGGCATTCATCGCGGCATCGGCATTGCCACCTTTGTGGAAATCACCAATCCCGGTCCGGCCTTCTATGGCGTCGGCGGTGCGCGCATCTCGTCGCAGGATGGCGCCATCATCAAGATCACGCCGTCGGGGGATGTTCATTGCTCGATTTCAGTGACCGAACTCGGGCAGGGCACCGAGACCATCATCGGGCAGATCGTCGCCGAACATCTCGGCGTCGATAGCAATCGCATCAAGGTGATGACAGGTGATACGGACACTACCCCGCATGGCGGCGCGACCTACGCCTGCCGCGGCGCCGGCATTGGCGGCGAGACGGCGCTGCAGGCGGCCAAAAAGCTGAAGGCGAATGTGCTGGCGGTGGCCGCGGCCATCCTGCAGGACGAACCGGAGAAGCTCGATATTCATAGTGGCTGGATCGTAGATGTCGCGACCGCCCAGCAGCGTATCGAACTCTCCGAGATCGCGCGCATCGCTTACTTCCGTTCCGATACACTGCCGCCCGGCACCCAAGCGCAGCTGTCCGTCGCGCATCACTACGCGCCGCAGGGCTATCCCTTCGCCTTCACCAATGGCGTCCAGGCCTGCCATCTTGAACTCGATGTCGAGACAGGTCTGGTCAAGATCCTCAAGCTATGGGTGGTCGAAGACTGCGGCCGGGTCATCAATCCGCTGCTGGTCGACGAGCAGATCCGCGGCGGCGTCGTGCAAGGCCTTGGCGCGGCGTTCTTCGAGGAATGCGTCTACGGAGACAACGGCCAGCTCACCAATGGCTCGCTCGCCGACTATCTCGTGCCGATGGCGGTGGAGATGCCAGACATCGAAATCGGACATGTCGAGACGCCGACGCTGGATACCCAGCTCGGCGCCAAGGGCGTTGGCGAAGCCGGCACGGCTGCGGCATCGGCAGCAGCGCTTAATGCGATGAATGATGCGATGAAGCCACTCGGAGGCACGGCCGCGCAGGTGCCAATGACACCGGCGCGAATACTCAAGGCGCTTGGACACATCTGACCCATAAAACAAATCAAACGGAGGACATCATGACGAAGGACATTCGAGACACCAAACGCAATCATATTTCGCGCCGCCATGTGCTGGCCGCGCTCGGCACCGGCGCGAGCATCGTCGCCATGCCGTGGATCGCACGCGCGGCCGACGACACCATCCGTATTGGCTTTCCGACACCGCTGACCGGCCCGTTCGCGGCGGAAGCCAAGGATCAGGTCAAGAGCGCAGAGCTTGCGGTCAAGCAGTTCAACGACAAGGGCGGCGTCAACGGTCGCAAGATCGAGCTGCTGGTGCGCGATGACAAGCTCAATGGCGGCGAGGCCGCGACCCGCACGCTCGAGCTCATCGAAAAAGACAAGGTGCATGCGATTGTCGGATCGCTGTCCAGCGCGGTGCAGCTCGCTGTCAACGAAGTGACGCGCGCGCGCGGCGTGCTCTATGTCTCCATCAGCCAGTCCGACACCATCAACGAGGTAAAGGACTTCAGCAAATACACCTTCCACGAAGCGCTCAACCCGACAATGACCGCAGGCGCGGTGGCGCGGCACGCCTTCAAGAAGGGCACCAAGGTTGCGCATCTCGTGGCCGACTATGCCTATGGCCATGAAATGCTGCGCGGATTCAAGCGTGCGCAGGCCGTGATCGGCGCCGAGACCGTTGGTGAGATCATGCACCCGTTCGGTGCTGCGGATTACTCGACTTTCATGCCGCGTCTGCGCTCGATGCGTCCGGATATCCTGTGCATCAGCAATTTTGGCCGCGATCAGGCCAATTCAATCAAGCAGGCGGTGGATTTCGGCCTCAAGCAGCAGGCCAAGATCGTCGTGCCAGTGTTGCTGCATAACCAGCGGCTGGCGGTGAGCCCGGAAGTGTTCGAAGGGGTCGTTGGCGGTTCTAACTACTATTGGGGCCTTGAGAGCCAGTTGCCGAGCGCAAAGGCGTTCAACGACGCCTATCGCGCGGCCAATGGCGGCGCGATCCCGACCGACTACGGCGCCTATGGCTATACCGGCGTCTCGTCGCTGCTGCAGGCGATGCAGGTGGCCGGCGGTACCGACACCGACAAGGTGATCGCGGCGCTGGAAGGCCTGAAATACGATGTCGCCAAGGGCCCGCAATATTATCGCAAATGCGATCACCAGTCGGTCCAGTCGGTGCTCGTGCTCGAGTCCAAGAAGAAGGCCGATATGAAGGGCGACAGCGATCTGTTCAGCATCGTGGCCAATGAGCCGGCTTCGGAGGCCGTGCTGCGCAGCTGCACTGAACTCGGCTTCCCGGCCTAACGAAAGCATTCGTCGTCCATGGATACAGAACTCATTCTGATGCAACTCTTCTCCGGAGTTGCCCTCGGTGCGATCCTCGTGATCACCGCGCTCGGCTTGTCGATCATTTTCGGCATGCTCGGTGTGGTGAACTTCGCGCATGGCGCGCTGTTCATGGTCGGCGCCTATGCCGGGCTGTGGGTCGCCTCATTGACCGGTAGTTTCTGGTGGGGGCTGCTCGTTGCCCCCATCATGATCGGCGTGTTCGGGATGGCAATCGAATATGTCCTGATACGTCCGCTTTACGGCCGTTCGATCGACGATCCGCTTCTGCTTACCTTCGGTCTCAGCTACGTGCTGGTGGAAGGCGTGCGGATCGTATTCGGCAGTGACGGCATTCCATTCCCGACGCCGTCATCACTGACCGGGGTGGTCGATCTCGGCGTCGGTTTCTTTCCGATCTATCGCATCTTCGTTGTCGGCGTCGTCTTCCTGGTCGTGGTGCTGTTGTGGCTGGGGCTGGAGAAGACCAAATTCGGTCTGATCGTGCGCGCCGGCGCGCGAGATCCGACCATGATGAAGGTGCTCGGCGTCGATATTAGCAAGGTCTGGTTGCTGGTGTTCGGGCTCGGTGTTGGTCTCGCCTCGCTCGGCGGCGTGCTCTCCGGCCCGATGCGGTCAGTTAATCCCGAGATGGGCGCCTTAGTGCTGGCCGAAGCCTTCGTCGTGACTGTCATCGGCGGCCTCGGCTCGCTGGTCGGCTCGATCATCGCGGGTCTTCTGGTCGGCGTCGTGATCAGCATGACCGCGCTATTCGCACCGGAAATGGCGACTATCGTGATGTTCGCATTGATGGCCATCGTTCTTCTGATCCGGCCGCAGGGCCTGTTCGGCAAACTCGCGTAACGGAGCGGACCATGACATCACCGGCGCTCGCCGTTTCTCCTTCCGCCAGTGCGCGAAAGCCTGCCCGCTTCAAATCGCTCGTGACCAAATATCGCGTCCCGCTGTCGATCCTCGCGCTCTGTCTGTTGCCGTGGTTGCTGCCGTCCAAGGCGCTGGCGGTGAACGTCCTGATCTACGGCACGGTCGCCGTCGGCTATAATCTGCTGTTCGGCTATACCGGCCTGCTATCATTCGGCCATGCAGCCTTTGTCGGCACCGGGGCCTACATCACCGGCATCGCCATCGGGCAGTTCGGTGTGCCCTGGTATCTCGCGGTGCTGATGGGCGTTATTGGCGGTGCGCTGCTGGCCTTCGTTATGGGCGCGCTGTCCACGCGCACGCGCGGCATCTACTTCTCGATGGTGACGCTTGCTCTCGCGCAGCTGGTCTATTACGTGGCGCTCCAGACACCGTCCTGGACAGGTGGTGAGAACGGACTGCGCGGTTTCACTGTCAACAAGATCAATCTATTCGGATTCGAGATCAATTTTCTCGACCCGGTCAACAAATACTACGTGCTGATGGTATTCGCAGCGCTAGCGCTGTGGCTCGTCTCGCGCATTCTCAACTCGCCCTTCGGCGCCGCCATCGAGGCGATCCGCGAGAACGAGCGTCGTGCACGGACCTGCGGCTACAATGTCGAGCGCACCAAGCTGTTATCATTTACCCTGTCAGGCACGATCTGCGCGCTTGGCGGCACTATGTCGGCGCTGCATCTGGCCTTCGTGCCGCTGGATTCGCTGCACTACCTGTCCTCCGGCATGATCGTGATGATGACTCTGCTGGGCGGCGCCAGCAGCTTCTTCGGCCCGTTCATCGGTGCATTGGTGTTCCTGGTGATGGAAGACGTGTTCTCGCTGTGGACGTCGCACTGGCAGATCATCGTCGGATCCATCTTCGTGCTGTTCGTGCTGTTTCTGCCCAAGGGCATCTGGGGCACATTTCTCACAAAGGTCATGCGATGAACGCGCCGCTTCTCGCCGTCCACGATATCGGAGTGAGGTTCGGCGGCTTCGTCGCGCTGCAAGGCGTGACGACAGAGTTCCGGCCGGGCCGCGTCACCTCCATCATCGGCCCCAACGGTGCCGGCAAGAGCACGTTCTTCAATGTGCTGTCCGGCGTGCTGACGCCGTCCAGCGGATCAATCCGCTTCAAGGGCGACGATCTCAAGGGCACGAAGCAGCACGAATTCGTGCATCGCGGCATCGCACGCTCCTATCAGATCACGAACATCTTTCCCGATCTGAGCGTCCACGAGAACGTTCGTGTCGCTGCGCAGGCCAGTCGCTCGCGCTACAATATCTGGACCAACCGGAACAAGTTCACGGAGCTGGATGCCAAAGCCGATGCGGCGCTGGAGGCTGTCGGTCTGGTCACCAAGCGCGACGAGACCGCGAAGTTTCTAGCCCATGGCCAGCAGCGTGCGTTGGAGATTGCCATCGCGCTGATCTCCAATCCGGAAGTGTTGCTGCTGGACGAACCGACCGCAGGCATGGGGCCGGAAGAGACCAAGGAAATGGTGGCGCTGCTGGAGAAGCTGGCGGCGGAACGCACCATCCTCCTGGTCGAACACAAGATGAAGATGATCCTCGGCCTCAGCGACCGGATTCTGGTGCTGCACCATGGCCGGCTGATCGCTGATGGCACGCCGCACGACATTCAGACGGACCCCGAGGTTCGTCGCGTCTATCTGGGACAGAACGATGGCTATGCTTGAAACCAAAGACCTGAACGCCTGGTACGGCGCCAGCCATACGCTGCACGGGGTCTCGATTTCCGTGGCGCAGGGCGAAGTCGTCGCACTGGTCGGACGCAACGGCGCCGGCAAGACCACCACGATCCGTTCGGTCATGGGGTTGATGTCGAAAACCACGGGCGGCATGACCTTCGACGGTAACGACCTGACGTCGATGCCCGCCCATGATCGTTTCAGGCTGGGGCTTGCTTATGTGCCCGAAGAGCGCCGGATCATTCCGGGACTCACGGTGCGCGAAAATCTCCAGCTTGGTCTCGTTGCCAGCCGCGGGAAGATCGACGAGCGCGAAGCCATCGAGGAAATCGCAGAGAGCTTTCCGCGCCTCAAGGAGCGCCTCGATCAGGAAGGCGTTACCATGTCCGGCGGCGAGCAGCAGATGCTGGCCATCGCCCGCGCCACCATCGCCAAACCCAAGATGATCCTGCTGGACGAGCCGTCGGAAGGCATCATGCCGGTGCTGGTGGAGGAGATGGGCGTGCTGTTCCGCAAGCTGCGCGACCAAGGCGTCACGCTGCTGCTGGTCGAGCAAAATGTGGAATGGGCGCTGCGTCTCGCCGATCGCGCGATCATCATGGATCAGGGCGAGGTCGTCTATGAGAGCAGCTCCGCGGCATTGCTGGCCGACAAGGAAATTCAGGAACGTTATTGCGCGGTCTGACGCGCATACTTGCAGACAGGTCACTCCCATGCAGATGAAAGACAGCCAAACCGTTCCGGCCTCGCGCGACAAAGTCTGGGCCGCACTCAACGATCCCGCTGTGCTGAAGCAGTGCATTCCCGGTTGCCGGGTGCTGGACATGACCTCGCCAACCGAGATGACGGCGACGGTCGTGATCAAGGTCGGACCAGTGAAAGCGACCTTCGGCGGCAAGGTGACGCTGAGCGATCTCGATCCGCCGAACGGCTACAGGATCACCGGTGAGGGCTCCGGCGGCGTTGCGGGCTTCGCCAAAGGCGGCGCGGCGATCAGGCTTGAGGCCGCGGGCGACGACGAAACGATCCTGCACTATGAGGTCGATTCCCAGATCGGCGGCAAGCTGGCGCAGCTCGGTGGGCGACTGATCGACTCCACCGCCAAGAAACTGGCCGGCGAGTTCTTCACCAAATTCGGCGCGGTCGTTTCCGCAAGCTGAGCGCAGTGGCTGTGACCTATTGCACGACGAACTGGCTGCGCGCCTCCCGCACCCTTGCCACGATGTAGCGGCGGACTTCTCGGACCCGGCTGGTGTCGTGCGTGTCGGGATGCGAGACGAGCCAATAGCTTCGGGTGAAGCGGCTGGCCGGCAGGATGCGCTTCAGCTCGGGATAAAGCTGCGCGGCATAATCGTGCAGGATGCCGACGCCGTGACCGGCGCGAACCGCTTCAAGCTGGCCGACCACGCTGCCGCATTCGAAGCGGCGGGTGATCAGTTCGCTGAAGGTCGACGCATAGTCCAGCGCGCGGCTGTAGATGATGTCGTAGATGTAAGTAATGAGCAGATGATTGGCGAGATCGCCGGGCTCGCGGATCGGCGTCGACCGGGCCAGATAGTCCTCCGACGCATAGACGCTCAGCGTGTAGTCCGTGAGCTTGGTGCAGATCAGTTTCCCTTCGTCGGGCCGCTCCAGCGTCACCACGATATCGGCCTCGCGCTTGGCAAGCGAAAAGGTGCGCGGCAGCGCCACGAGCTGGACGATCAGATCCGGATTGGCTGCGGCAAAGCCGCCAAGCTTGTCAGCCAGAAAGTAATTGCCGAGCCCGTCCGGTGCGCCGATCCGCACCGTGCCCGCCACCTTGTCCGCGGCCGATGTCAGCTGCGATCCAACCTTGAGCAGTTCGGATTCGGCGCGCTCGGCCGCTGCGAGCAGCGCGACCCCTGATGGCGTTAGCGATGAGCCCGTCGTCTGCCGGTTCAGCAGCTTTGTCTTCAGGTCTTTTTCGAGGGCGGTGAGCTGGCGCGCCACCGTTGCGTGATTGAGTTTCAGCCGTTTGGCGGCGCCCAGAATCTGGCCGGTACGGGCGACTTCCAGGAAAATCCGAACTTTGTCCCAATCCATCCTCGGACTCTATTTGCTGCACATCGAAGCCGCAATACTTCGCGTTGTCCGGGACAGGGAAGCGGCGCAAGACCGCCGGAGCATCAAAGGAGAGTTCGATGGCTTCGGAAATCAAGCACTATATCGGCGGGCAGCTCGTCGCGGGCCGTAGCGGCCGGACATCGCCTGTTTTCAACCCGGCCACCGGCGAGCAAACTGCTCAGGTGGGTCTTGCCAGCACGTCCGAAGTGGGCGCCGCGGTTGCTGCCGCAAGCGCGGCTGCCGAAAGCTGGGCCGATACGCCATCCCTGCGTCGTGCCCGTATTCTCAATAAATTCCTGCGCATCTGCGAAGACCGCATCGACGATCTCGCGGCGGTGATCACCTCGGAGCACGGCAAGACCCTGTCGGACGCCAAGGGTGAAATCCAGCGCGGCCTCGAAGTCGTCGAATTCGCTGTTGGTGCTCCGCAATTGTTGAAGGGCGAAGTCAGCGAGAACGTCGGCACACGCGTCGACAGCTATGGCGTACGTCAGGCGCTTGGTGTCGTGGCCGGCATCACGCCGTTCAACTTCCCGGTCATGGTGCCGATGTGGATGTTCCCGGTGGCACTGGCCTGCGGCAACACCTTCGTGCTGAAGCCCTCGGAGCGTGACCCGTCGGCATCGCTTCTGATTGCCGAATGGCTGGCCGAAGCAGGTCTGCCGGCCGGCGTGTTCAACGTCGTGCACGGCGACAAGGAAGCCGTCGATGCGCTGCTGCATCATCCCGATGTTGCAGCGATCAGCTTCGTCGGATCGACCCCGATCGCGCGCTACATCTATTCGACCGCGACCAGCACCGGCAAGCGTTGCCAGGCACTCGGCGGCGCCAAGAACCACATGGTTGTAATGCCGGATGCCGACATCGATCAGGCGGTGGACGCATTGATGGGGGCTGCCTATGGCTCGGCCGGCGAACGCTGCATGGCGATTTCGGTCGCGGTGCCGGTCGGCGAGAAGACGGCGGATGCCTTGATCTCCAAGCTGGAGCCGAAGATTCGTGCGCTCAAAGTCGGGTCTGGCTTCAATGCCGAATCCGAAATGGGCCCGCTGGTGACCCAGCAGCATCTCGACAAGGTGCGTGGCTATGTGGATTCCGGCGTCGAGCAGGGCGCGAAGCTGGTTGTCGATGGCCGGGACTTCCGGTCCAATGAAGGCGGCTACTTCATCGGTGGTTCGCTATTCGACCATGTGACCCCCGAGATGAAGATCTACAAGGAAGAGATCTTCGGGCCGGTGCTCGCCGTGGTGCGTACGCCGGATTATGCGACGGCAGCGCGCATGATCAACGACAACGAATACGGCAACGGCACGGCCATCTTCACGCAGAACGGCGACGTCGCGCGTGAATTCGCTCATCGCATCCGCGTCGGCATGGTCGGCATCAATGTGCCGATCCCGGTGCCCGTGGCATTCCATTCCTTCGGTGGATGGAAGGCTTCGCTGTTCGGCGATCATTCGATGCACGGACCGGAAGGCGTTCGCTTCTATACCCGGCTCAAGACCGTCACCAGCCGTTGGCCGACGAGCATTGCGCAAGGTCCGGAATTCGTGATGCCGACAATGAAGTAAGGTCGGAGCGTGGAGCGCGCGATTAACGCGCGCCTCACGAGCCCGCCGGATTATTCCGCAGGTCTTAGGCCGCGCCCGTCACACGCCAGATCACGTCGCCCACATCGTCGGCCACCAGCAACGCGCCGTCCGGGGTGAGGGTGACGCCGACAGGGCGTCCATAGGACACTTTCTCGTCGGGTGCGAGGAAGCCCGACAGAATATCCCGCGGCGGTCCGGACGGCTTGCCGTTCACGAACGGGATGAAGACGACCTTGTAGCCGCTGAGCGTGCTGCGATTCCATGATCCGTGCTGGCCGATGACCATGCCGTCAGGGAAGCCCGGCAGCGTGCCGGCCGGCAACCAGCACAGTCCGAGCGAGGCGGTATGCCCGCCCAGTGCATAGTCGGGGGTGATCGCGGTGGCGACCAGCGCCGGATCCTGCGGCACGCGGTCGTCCACCGTCTTGCCCCAGTAGCAATAGGGCCAGCCATAGAAGCCGCCGTCGCGCACCGAGGTCAGGTAATCCGGCGGCGTCTCGTCGCCGAGGCCGTCGCGCTCATTGACGACGGTCCACAACGTGCCGGTCGTCGGTTCCCATGCGAGGCCGACGGGGTTGCGCAAGCCGGCGCCGAAGATGCGGCTCTTGCCACTGGCGATATCTAGTTCATAGACAGCCGCGCGGCCTGCTTCGACTTCCATGCCGCTCTCGGCGATATTGCTCAGCGAGCCGACGCCGATATACAGCTTGCTGCCATCCGGGCTCGGCAGGATGCTCCGCGTCCAGTGGCCGCCCGACTTGAAATTGGTCAGTTTCTTGCCCGGCGCGGTGATACTGTCTGCGCCCGCCACATAAGGGAAGGCCACCACGCCATCGACATTGCCGACATAGAATGTGTTGTTCAGCAGCGCCATGCCGAACGGCTGGTTCAGCCCCTCCATGAAGGTCTGGCTGGTCTCGGCGACGCCGTCGCCGTCCCGGTCGCGCAGCAGCGTGATGCGGTTGGCGCTGATGCCGAGCGCGGCGGCCCGCCGCATCGTCGCCTGCATCGCATAGCCGAACATGTTACGCACCGGGCCTGCGACCTGCGTCGCCTCCGCGATGAGGACGTCACCGTTGGGCAAAACATTGATCCAGCGCGGATGTTTTAGGCCGGAGGCAAAGGCATTGACCTTGAGCCCGGGCGCTACAACTGGCTTCTGTCCCGCGGCCCAACCCTGAGCGGTCGGCATCTTCAATGTGGGGATGGCGCCTTGTGGCTTGGCCTCCGGCACCACTGGCGCGCTGCCCCAGGCGGGCGCGTGCGTATTGCCCTGCAGGCGGCGCCACTGCAGCGCCGCGCCGCCGATGACCGCCACGACGCGCGCAAAAACTCCAGACAAACTCATGTCATTCCCCCATGTAAGTGCGCGCACAGTATCCGACACGCGCGCGCGTTAAAACCGCCGCGTGACGGCATATAGGGCATGTGAGCCCATCGCTATTGGGGGATCGGTGCCATCGCTATTGGGAAGATCAGTGCTGCTATGGTGTCGCGATAGCCTGGTTGATGCAGGCGGCTAGTTCGTCGACTTCAAACGGCTTGTTGAGGACGCAGGGCGTGTTGCCCAGCCGCTGACGCACCTTTTGCTCGGAATTGGCCGTGATGAAAATGACCGGCGTCTGGTTCTTGTCCGAGCGCATGCGCTCATAGAGGTCGATGCCGGTGAGGCCCGGCATTTCGACGTCGGTCACCACGCATGACGTAGCGAGCACCGACGGCGATGTCAGAAACGCTTCGGCGGATTCGAAGCTGAGAACGACAAAGCCCAGCGATCGCAGCAGGCTTTCAAGCGCGCGGCGAACCGACGAGGAATCGTCGATGATGGCAATGGCATGTTCAGAGTTCAACGCAATCTCCACACGGCAGCTTTGACAGCGACCCCAGTGTTGAGCCGTTTCGCCTAGGATATTGTCAAATAACGCCGTGTAGTGAAATCATACTGAGGTTTATCGGGAGGTACCCGGGGCTGGTTTCATGCCGATGGCCTCGGCCATGCGCACCAGAGAGGCGAAGGATTTCGCATCCATCTTCTTCATCATCTTGCCGCGATGGATCTTAACCGTAATTTCGCTGAGGTTCAGCTTTGCGGCGATCTGCTTGTTCAGCAATCCTGCGGTGGCCAGCTCCATGACCTCACGCTCGCGTGCGCTCAATGTGCCGAAGCGCGCCTTGATATCGGCCAGTCCATCGCGCTCCTGCCGCGCCTTGCGGTCGCGCTCCACCGCGCCGGCGACGGCATCGAGCATTTCCTGATCGCGAAACGGCTTGGCGAGAAAATCGACGGCTCCGGCCTTCATGGCGCGGACCGTCATCGGCACATCGGCATGGCCGGTCATGAAGACGATGGGCGTATTACCGCCGATATCCGCGAGACGCTTCTGAAAATCGAGGCCGCTGACGATCGGCAGCCGGATATCGAGGACAAGGCAGCTGGCCCTGGTGAGAATGTCGCTCTCGAGAAGCTCGACCGCCGAGGAGGCGAAGCTGACTTCATATCCGACCGAGCGCAGCAGACTGCCAACCGCAGTGCGGATGGCGGCTTCGTCGTCCACGACGACGACCAAAGGTGCTTCTGCGTCGTTAGGCAAGGCTGCCGGGTCCTTCTGCGGTGGCTGTCGGTATCATGAAATGAAAGGTGGTTCCACCACTCTCGTTTCGTTCCGCCCAGATGCGCCCGTGATGCGACTCAATGATGGAGCGGGAGATCGACAGGCCGATGCCCATCCCCTCGGCCTTTGTCGTGAAGAACGGCGCGAACAGGCGTTGCATATGGTCGTCCGGGATACCTGATCCTGAATCGCGCACCGAGACGAGAATTCCTCGTGCCGCGTCGAATGCCGACCACACTTTCAGCTCTTTCGTCTCGGTCGCCTTCATGGCGTGGACGGCGTTGTTGACGAGATTCATCAGCACCTGCTGAAGCTGTACTTCGTCGCCGGCGATGGTGGGCAGATCGGGTGTCAGGTCGAGGACTGCTGAAATCTGGTGCTGTACCAGATCGCGCTGAACCATCGCCAGTACCTGCGTGACGATGGCGTTGACGTCGACCGGGCCGCGCGCCAACTCGCCCTTCACGGCGAGCGACCTCAGCCGATGAATGATATCGCCGGCCCTGCGCCCCTCCTGCACGACTTCCTTGAGACAGGCCGTGGTCTCGCCGATATCGGGCCGCTCCCGCGACAGCCAGCGCAAGGCCGCCTCTGCATTGGTCACCACGGCGGCAAGTGGCTGATTGACCTCATGGCCGATCGATGCCGTCAAGGCACCCAAGGTCGCGATGCGCGACACGCGGGTGAGTTCTGCAATGCTCTGCTGGAGTGCTTGCTCGGCTGCGATCTTGGCGGTGACATCAAGCGAATTGATCAGGACCGAACGAGATCGATCGGTGGGAAAGGTTGCCGTGACGATGGTGGTACGCAACTCGCCATTGACGGCACGGATCGCCGCTTCAATCGTGAAAGAGCTTTCTCCCGCAAGGAATGCGAGCAGGATTTCGCGAAAGGCGACCAAAGTCTCCGGCTCGAGTGCCGCATCCCAGGACTGCTGAACGTTCTTTTGGTCGAGATCGCCGATCAATTGCTTTGCGGCGTCATTCGCGTCGAGGGTCCGCACCAGAAACAGGCAATGCTTGAGGAAGCCCTCATTGGCGATGAAGTAATCGCGCAACCGGGGAATGCCTTGTTGCAGGATCGGTGCGCAGGCATTGGCCGCTTCCGTGAAGTCCTGCTCCCAGATGGCAACACTCGTGCCCTGAAAGATGTTGCGATAGCGCTCTTCGCTCTGCCGAAGCCTTGCGTCCGACATCCTGATCTGGACGCAGAGCACGGCGGCGATGGCAATGGCGAGCGCGCTGACGGCGCCGCGCAGCATTGCTCCCTCATTGGGGTCGTTCGCGTGGCCGATCAGATAGCCGAGGATTGTCAGGCCGATGCAACCGAGGGCGATCAGGATGATACCCGTGACATTGGTGAAACGGAGCGCCATCAGCAGCACGACGATATAAAGCGCCGCGACGGCGATCTCGAATGTGCTGAAGGCGTCGAACGCGAAAATGCCTGCAGCAAGGATAGCTGTCGCAATGGCCATGGGCAGCTGTGAGGGGCGGTGCACCCGATCAGAATTGGTCATTTGAGCCGCAAAATAGGAAGCAGGGCGTGCGTCCTGCAGGGAATGGTGAAGTCGTCTGAAGTCGGTGGCGTCTCGCCCAGGATAAACCTTGGTATAGGGCGGGATTACCTTCGTTTCTTGAATCTCTATCCTCGTAGAATGGTTAGCGCGGCCGGAATCTCTCATCCTTGGATCGTCGAAGTCATCGCGATGTCGATGGCATTCACCATCCAAAGGAGACCGATATGCTGCTCGATTCACAGTCCCAGAATTCTGACTCGTTTGCCGGTATATTGTCTGACGCAAGTTCTACGACGGTCGCCCAGCTCCTGCTAGATGCACGGCAGGCGATTGGATCGGATGTTGGTGCGGCTCTTCGCTGCATCAGGCAGGCTGCATCGCTGCTCGAGGCGCCCTCCCAATCGTCGCCCGTCAGCCCCGCGAGGGGCGGCCTCGCACGCTGGCAGGCGGAGCGGATCAAGCGCCACATTGATTCAAATCTGGATGAGGCGATCCAAGTATCGGATCTCGCGAGTCTCGCTCGCCTGAGTTGCGGTTACTTCTCAAATGCGTTCAAGACCACCTTTGGCCAATCTCCCCATGCCTATATCGTCTCCCGCCGTCTGACGCGTGCGATGGAGCTGATGACATCCAGCAGCAAGTCACTCTGCGAGATCGCCATCGATTGTGGCTTCTCCGATCAGGCCCATATGTGCCGCCAGTTTCGCCGCGCGACCGGGGCCAGCCCCAACGTCTGGCGCCGCGACAACATGATGATGTCCGCACTCGCAACACAGCAGTGATGCTCCTCGGGGAGTATCCAGAAGCGGGCCACGGACGCTTGCATGATCGCCCCGCCTTTGACGAATAGTTCGCATCAATGCTCCACCCCAAAATATCTCGCTATCTCAACCACTATGAAAGGATCGCTCAAATGTCTGCGCGCAACACGATGATGAAATCGGCCCGGCGGTGGCTCTTAGTGCCCGCATCCGTGGCTTTCGTGATGTTGACCTCCATGGCGGAGAGCTCGGCGGCGTCCGACAAGGCCTATCGCTGGATCGGAGATCCCCGGCTCTCCACCGACATCAGCGCAGCCCGCCGTGTACAGCAGCGACGTGTCCATGCTCCCGCCCGCGTGACGGTTCCTTCCGTTGCTCCGCCGGTGCGGCCGATGGATTCCTATGCGAGTGCGCCGACAAGCTATGGCTACGGCATCGGCGACAACTCCCGAAACCAGACGTGGTGAAGCGAGGCGCCCAGCCTGGCCCGGTCGATCCTCGAAGCATGGTGGTCCGTGCACCCCGGGTTGCAGAAATGCCCCGTGGTCCCGCGGCCCCGAATGGATAGGTTCCTCCTCGAACATGGTTCAGCGACATTTCCGGGCCTTCCGACGAGCCTGAGACATCGCTGCATCGATGCAAGAGGAAGAATGACGATGTCGTCACAGGTTAAAGTCGCTGCGGTCCATGCTGCGCCGGTATTTCTCGATCGCGCAGCCACCACGGCGAAGGCGATTTCGATCATTCGCGAGGCTGCTGCCGCAGGAGCGCAGCTGATCGCATTTCCTGAAACCTATATCCCGGCGTTTCCGGTCTGGGCGGCGCTGTGGGCGCCGATCGAGAATCACGATCTGTTCGTGACGATGGCCGAACAGTCGGTCTCGATTGCAGGTCCGGAAATGGCCGCCTTGCGCAACGAGGCGCGGGCGCTTGGCGTGACGGTTTCGATGGGGATCAGCGAGAGCTCGCCGGTCAGCGTCGGCCTGATCTGGAACAGCAATGTCCTCATCGGGCCCGACGGCAGCATTCTCAATCATCACCGCAAACTGGTGCCGACGTTCTATGAGAAGCTGGTCTGGGCTGCCGGCGATGGCGCAGGCCTCCGTGTCGCCGATACGCCTGTGGGGCGTGTCGGCAATCTCATCTGTGGCGAGAACACCAATCCGCTGGCCCGCTATACGCTGATGGCGCAGGCCGAGCAGATCCACATTTCGAGCTGGCCGCCGATGTGGCCGACGCGCCGCCCGAGCAGCGGCGGCAATTTCAACAATGTCGCCGCCAATCGCATTCGTGCCAGCGCGCATTCGTTCGAGGCCAAGGCCTTCGGCATCGTCACCGCCGGCTATATGGACAAGGCGATGCGTGACTTTTTGATCGCGCGGGATCCCGATGTGGTCGATGTGATCGATAGCACGCAGCGCGCCGCCAGCTTCTTCGTCGATCCAACCGGCGAAGTACTTGGCGACGTGCTGCAGGACGAGGAGGGCATCGCCTATGCCGAATTCGACCTGCGCCGCTGCATCGAGCCGAAGCAGTTTCACGACGTGGTCGGTTACTACAATCGCTTCGACGTGTTCGATCTGACCATCAATCGCAAGCGCCTGGTGCCGGCAACCTTCGTCGACAAGATCGACGACGAAGAGGTCGCGTTTGAGCCGGCCGAACGCGCGGTTTAGCGCTTCGACTGGTTCAGCACCGCATGCGGCATCATCACATGGATGCCCTTGTCGAGATTGACCAGCTGGGTGACGCGGACATCGGCGGCGAGACTGCAGAGCATATAGGCATCGTCGGGCGTCAGCGTCGTGCGTGCCACGATCATGCTCACCATCCGGCGGAGCGCGATACGCGCGGCTTCGTCGAGATCGGGATCGAAGGCCATTGAGACGAGGTGATCCTTCGTCTCGGCATAGGGTGCCTCCAACTGCGCATTCTTGACGAGATCGATCTTGAACGTGCCGGTGAGGCCGGTCTCGACGGCGGTCACACAGACTTCGCCGTCGCCCTGCACGGCGTGACCGTCACCGCAGGAGAACAGGCCACCCTCGGTCCAGACAGGAAGATAGAGAACGCAGCCTGCACCGAGCTCCTTGTTGTCGATATTGCCGCCGAAATGCGAGGGCATGGTCGTGCTGACCCGGCCGACTGCGGGTTTCGGCGCGGTGCCCATCACGCCGAAGAACGGCTGCGCCTTTAGCTTGATGCCCCATGGCGTCTTCACCACGCCATTGGCCCGATCAAGTCCGATATGGACGCGGCGGAAATAGTCGAAGTCGTCGGGCAGCGTGCCCATGCCGGGCTTGAAGAGCGTATAGCCCCAGTCATCCGCGAGCTGGACATCAAGGATCTCGACACGCAATGCGTCACCCGGTTGGGCGCCGCGCACGGCGACGGGCCCGGTGAGGATATGCGGCCCGAGTTCTGGCGTGACGGCATCCAGGATGGCGACAAGTTCGGGGCGGATGGTCATGCCCGCTTCTGTCGGGAGGTTCTCGCGCGTGCCGCTGACGCTTGTGATCGTGACCGTCTCGCCGGGATCGATGGTGGCGATCGGCTTCAGCGTGGCGTCAAAATAACCCCAATGAACGGTCGTCGGGCTCGGAAGCAGTGTCTGCGTCATGGAATGTCCTGTGTTCAGCCGCCGGCGGCGAAACTGTCGCTGCGCACGGCCCAGCCGGTGACGCGCGCCTCGATCAGCGAGAACACAATATACAAACCGACGCCCAATGCAGCCAGAATGAACAGGCCGGCGAACACCAGCGGCACATCGAAGCTGGACGACGCGATCATCATCAGATTGCCGATGCCGCGATTGGAGGCCACGGTCTCCGAAATCACCGTGCCGACGAAAGCCAGCGTCGCAGCCACCTTCAGTGAGGCGAAGAAGTACGGCATGGTGCGCGGCAGGCCCACATTCCACAGAATTTCCAGCTTGGTCGCGCGCAGCGTCTTCATGACATCCTGCAATTCGGGCTCTGTCGCCGCAAGGCCGGTGGCGACGTTCACGACGATCGGGAAGATGCACATGATCATCGCGGTGAGGATCGCCGGCACGGTGCCCGCGCCGAACCACAGTACGAAGATCGGCACCACCGCGACTTTCGGGATCGACGAGAATCCCACCAGCATCGGATAGGCGACGTCATAGGCCAGCTTCGACGAGCCGATCAGCATGCCCAGGAGAATGCCGATCGCGATGCCGAAGCCGAACCCAACCATGGTTGTGTACAGCGTCTGCAGCGCATGCGGCCAGATCGCGGGGAAGCGCGTCCAGAGCGTCGCAAGCACCTGGCTCGGCCGCGGCAGCACGATGTCCGAGACATGGAACATCAGGCACAACAATTCCCACAGTACGAAGAAGCCGATGATGCAGGCGGTGGACATGACCTGGCGGCGGACGCGTTCGCTCATGACACGATCTCCTGAACGGCGCGAGCCGCGACGATGCGCTGGCGCAGGCGCTGGGTCAGCGTGACGAAATCCGGCTCGAACGACACGTCGATGGTGCGCGGCCGCGCGAACGGCACCGTGCTGTCATCGACGATGCGACCGGGCCGCGCCTGCATCACGCAGATGCGCGACGCCAGATAGGCGGCTTCCTTGAGGTCGTGAGTCACCAGCAGCACCGTCGGGCGCTTCTCGATCCACAGGTTCTGCATGATCTCCCATAGTTCCTCGCGGGTGAACTGATCGAGCGCTCCGAATGGCTCGTCGAGCAACAGCAAGGTCGGATCATGAATCAGCGCCCGGCACAGCGAGGCACGCTGCTGCATGCCGCCGGAGAGCTGCCAGGGAAACTTGTCGCCGAAGCCGCCGAGGCCGACCTGCTTGAGCGATGCCTCGACGCGGTCGCGATATCCGGTCTTGCGCTTGGCGCTGAAGCGTTCCTTGAACGGCGGCACGATCTTCAGTGGCAGCATGACATTGTCGCGGATATTCAGCCACGGCAGCAGCGTGGGGTTCTGGAACGCCATGCCGATGCGCGCCGCACCCGCGCCGATTTCGCGGCCGGCAACGAACACGTTGCCCTGGGTCGCATTCAGCGTGCCGGCCACCAGTTTCAGAATCGTCGACTTGCCGCAGCCGGACGGACCGACCAGGGCGACGAATTCGCCCTTGTCTATGCGTAGCGACGTCTCGGCCAGCGCGGTCACGGCGTTCTTCGCCGTGCCGAAGGTGACGCGCACCTTTTCGAGCTCGATCACATTGTCCACAGCGCGGGGCTTTGGGTGGGCGAGCGGTGCGTTCATCGGGTCAGGCTTTCTGCACGGAGGTGATCGCGGCCATGGTCGAGTCGGTGTTGACCGGCGTCGCCGGCGGCATCTGCTGGATCGCATGCACCGATTGCCCGGTGCCGCGGGCTTCCTCTTGCAAGATCCGGTCCTTCATCACGAAGCGGCCGCGCACGATGGTATGGATCGGCAGTGCCGAGGCCTTGCGGCCATGCCACGGCGAAATCTTCGCGCGCGACTGGATCATCGCGTCGTCGACAGTCCATTCGCGCTTGAGGTCGACGATGGCAATATCGGCATCGGACCCCACCGTCAGCGTACCCTTGCGTGGATACAAGCCCCAGATTTTGGCGGGGCTGTCGGCGCTCCAGCGCACGTAGTCGTTGATGGTGGCGCGGCCCTTGTTGATCTCGGTCAGCATCAGCGGCATCTGGGTCTCGACGCCGGGAAAGCCGCAGTCGACCGTCCAGATATCCGGCCGGGTCTTCTCGTCCGGTGCATGTGGCGCATGGTCGGTAGCGATCATGTCGATCGTGCCATCCATCAGCGCGTTCCACAGCGGCTGCTGGTTGGGCTTCTCGCGCACCGGCGGGTTGACGCGCACGACGCCGCCGAATTTTTCGTAATCGGTCTCCGACAGCAGCAGATATTGCGGGCAGGTCTCGCCGGTAATGTCGACACCCCGCACCTTGGCTTCGGCCAGCGGCTGCAGTTCGGCAGCGGAGGAAATATGCAGCACGTGGATGCGCGCACCGGTCCACTCGGCGAGGATCGCCGCGCGGGCGACGGCCTCGACGGCGACGACGGCGGGCCGTGCTGCCAGATGCGCGATCGGCTCGATGCGTCCGCTGGCACGCAGCCGCGCTTCGCGGCGCTCCATGATGGAATTGGTCTCGGCATGCAGCGAGATGCGCTTGCCGGTCGGGGCCACCACTTCGAAGGCTTCGAGCATCGCGCCGGTGGTCGGCGAGGGGATGCGGCCGAAAGTGTTGCCCATATAGAGCTTGAAGCCGATCACGCCGCCATCGATCAGCGCGTCGACATGTTCGATGCTGTCTTCGCCCAGCACCGCATAGAGCCCGTAGTCGACATAGGCTTTTGAGGAGGCGATCCTGTGCTTGTCGGCCAGTGCTTCCGCATTGTTGATGGTGGGCAGCGTGTTGGGCATGTCGAACACGGTGGTGACACCGCCAAAGGCCGCCGCGGCGGTGCCGCTGGCAAAGTCTTCCTTCTGCGGATAGCCGGGATCGCGGAAATGCACGTGCACGTCGATGGCGCCGGGCAGAATATGAAGGCCTGTGGCGTCGAGTATCTGCGTCGCCGGCGGCATCGCCTCCGGCGCGCCAATAGCGTGGATCACGCCGTCCTTGATGGCGATGCTAGCCTTGTAGCTTGCATCGGGCGATACGATGGTGCCGCCATTGATGACCAAATCAACCTTGTCGCCCATGTTAGCCCCCTCGCTCACAGCATTGCCCAACCGCCATCGACCGGCAGGTCGACGCCGGTAATCTGGCGCGAGACGTCGCTGGCCAGAAACAGGCAGGCATTGGCGACGTCGGCATCGACGGTGACGCGGCGCAGCGCGTAGTCCATGGCGTGGCGCTCGGCGGCTTCTTGTTCGGTGATGCCGAGCTTCAGCGCCATGTCGCGGCAGACCTTGTCGCGAAAGCGCGGGCCATCGACCATGCCAGGCGCCACGCAATTGACGTTGATGTTGTGCGGGCCGACCTCGAGCGCGAAGCTCTTGGTGATGCCGCGCAGACCCCATTTCGAGGCCGAGTAGGCCATGCGGCCGGCGCGGCCGCGCATGCCGAAGGTGCCGCCAACATTGACGATCTTGCCGTAGCGCTGATCGATCATGGTCGGCAGCGCCGCGCGCATGGAGTGGAAGCAACCGTTCATATTGAGCGTGACGATCTCGTCGAACTCCTCCGGCGTGGTTTGCACCCCCGTTTTGCCGATCGGGCCGGAGCCGCCGGCGACATTGACAAGAATGTCGATGCGCCCGCCGAACGCCGCCTTGGTCTTCTCCGCCGCGGCCTCGCATTGCTCGGACTTCGTGAGATCGCAGGGAATGACGATGACCTCGCCGCCGTTAGCCTTCACTTCAGCCGCAACCGGCTCGATCGCCGATGTATCGCGGCCCAGCAGCGCCAGCTTGCAGCCTTGCTCGGCAAAGGCGTGGGTGATGGAAGCGCCCATCCCCTTGGCGGGGCCTGTGATCATGACGACGCGATTTTCGAGGGAGAGTTTCATGGGATTGTCTTTCGGTGGTGTAGGAGAAGCCGGGTGCTGTGGCGCACGGTTCACAGGGCGGCCTTGCGTTACATCGCGGCCTTGATGGCCGTCGGACGATCCGCCAGCGGCGGCATGAAGCTGCGGTCGAACACGTCGCCGACCTTCGGCGTGCGTGGCAGCTCCTTGGCGCTGACGAGGATATCGATCGCCTTGCTCATGCGTTCGTCGCTGATGTCGCCATGGCCGATCTTTGAAATTTCCGGCGAAGTCATTTCGTCGGACAGCGTGGCTTCCAGGCGCGCGCGTTCGATCTCCGGCTTGATCAGCGGTTCGCGCTTCTGCACTGCCTCGATGGCGGCTTTCGGATCGGCCATGGCATCCTTGACGCCGCGGTTGAGCGCCTTGAGGAAGCCCTTCACGGCGTCGGGGTTTTCCCTGGCAAACTTGCGCGAGACGATGATGGCGTTGGAATAGAGATCCATGCCGTAGTCGCCGAATTTGATGAAGCGAATCTCTTTTTCAGGATCGATGCCGATCAGCCTGGCGCTGAAGCGGATGGTGGTGATGTAGCCGAACACGCCATCGACCTGATCCTTCATCAGCATCTGTTCGCGCAGATTCGGCTGCATGTTGGTAACCTCGACCTTGCTGCAGTCGATCTTGGTCGCCGCGCAGAGCGCCGGGAATAGCTTCAGCGCGCCGTCGTTGGCCGCACCGCCGAGCTTGCGTCCGACGAAATCGGCGGGGGTCTTGATTGGGCTGTCGGCTTTCACCGCCACCGTGAAGGGCGGGCGGTTGTACATCTGATAGACGCCGATCGGCGCTTCGTCCGGCTTCTTGGCGGCAAGTTCGATCAGCGCATTGATGTCGCCGAACCCCATGTCATAGGCCCCGTTGGCGACCTGCGGCACCGCCGCACCAGAGCCGTTACCCTGGTCGAAACTGACGTCGAGGCCTTCAGCTTTGAAGTAGCCGCGATCCTGCGCCAGGAAGAACATGCCCTGCGGACCTTCATACTTCCAGTTCAGGACCATCTTGATCCTGGTGTCGGCCTGCGCGGCGACAAACGATCCGGCCGTCACGATCAGTGTCAGGGCAAGCGTCTGCAATCCACGAAATGCATGGCGTCCGGTCATCGGTGCGTTCCTGTTGAGAAGAGTGACACGATCGGCCGGTGGGGTGTTTCTGCCTGCGGCCGCCCTCAGGAACAAGTTAAGCCTATCCGAGTGCACTTATCTGCTGCTATCTTTTTGCTTAAGTGGTGCAAAAAAGGCCTCACTTGGAATCGTCCAGATAGCGCGTTGTTCGGGCTGGCTCTTGCAGAGCCGCGAGGCGCAGGCGCGTCAGCAGCATCCGCAAAAGCTTGCGGCAATCACGCCGTCGAGTGCAGCGAGGGCCCCAGCCAGGTTCTGGCCAGAGGGCATGCCGGCGCGCATCTGCGCCAGAATCTCCTGCCGCGCTGCCGTGAAGTCGATCCCGGTGACATGCCCATCGCGTACGATCGTGTGGCCGGCGACGATCACCTCCCGGATATGGCGCGCGGTTGCCCGCGAGAACAGGAGATTGATCGGGTCGAGATCGCTGCGCAGCGCGTCGTCGTTGAGGGCGTTCCAGTCCAGCAGCAGCATGTCCGCATCGGCGCGGTGGCGCAGGCCGCCGTCGCTGGCGATATTGGTGACGGCGAAGCGGCCATTGCTTACGCTTTCATGCAGCGCCCGGTGGCGGGTCACGACTTGATCGAAACCGCTGCCGGCATGAAGCAGATGTGACAGTCGGAGCTCGCGCAGTGCATCGTTGTCGTCGTCGAATGCTTTGCCGTCGATGCCGAGGGCGACCCGGCATCCGGCGGTCCACATCCGGGTCATGGGAGCCAGGCCCGAATGCAGATGCAGGTTGGAGCTGGTATTGACCGAAATGACGACGCCCCGTTCGGCCAGGAGTTCGAGTTCATCGGGCCGGGCCCAGACGCAATGTGCCAGCGTCAGCCGCGGGGACAGCAGACCGATCTCGTCCAGCATGCGGACTACGCCGCCAGGATAATTGGCGTCACACCACTGGCGTTGATACTTGGTCTCGAGCAGATGCATGTGGACACGGCGGCCGGTGCCTGCCGAGGCGTCGGCGGTCGCCTGCAACAGCGCGTCGCTGCACCACTGCACGCCATTGGGACCATATTGCACATCGAATGTCGGGCCATCGGCAGCGGAGACAATCTCGTCCACTAGCGTCATGTAATCGCGCGGTGACAGCGGCGGACGCGTGAAGCGCTGCGCGATCTCCGCCCGAACGTCCGGCGGCAGCGCTGCTAGCACAGGTTCCGAGGGACCGTAGACCAAAGGATTGCGATCTCTCATTGCCACAGCGAGGCCGGCGCGCACGCCGACATCGCGTGCCGCGCGCGATACCTCGGCCAGTTCGGTCGGCAGATCAGTGAAACCCTGCACGCGGGTGTAATGGTTCATGACGATACCGGCGCCGCCCAGCGCGCTGCTGGCGAACGCGACGCAGGCCGCTACATAGGGATCGACCGCAGGAAACAATGCGAGATAGTGGATCCAGGACTCCAGCGGCTTGGCGTCGGCGCCGATGGAGCTGGTGCGGACCGCGCGGCCGTGGTCGTGGGCATTGACCAAAGCGGGCAGCGCCATGATCGGCTCTGCTGCTTCAGTTGTCCGCGCGATCGACTGGATCTTGCCGTCGTGCAGCGCGATCACCTGTGCGCCGGGCATCGGCCCGTTCGGGCCAAGCACATGAGCGCAGGTGATGCGACGCGGCGCGCCGGTGGAGCGAGCCGTTGTCATTACGGCGCGATGGTCGGGGGAATCCGGTCGGGCTTGGCCGGCAGGAACGTATCGTTGAACACGTCGTCGGGCTTCGGTGTGCGCGGCAGTTCGAACGAGGTGACGATGGTGGAGATCGCCGAAGTCAGGCGCTTCTGATCGAGCTCGCCGAGGCCCAGATCCCCGACCTCCGGCGTGTTGATGAAGTTGTTGTAAACGTAGGTCAGGCGCCGCTTCTCGATATCCTTCTTGATCAGTGGTTCCTCGGTGGCGAGCAGGTCGATGGCGGCGTCCGGTGCCTGGACGGTTTCCTTGATCGAGCGGTTAATGGCGCGCAGCAGACCTTTCACCGCCTCCGGATGTTCCTTCAGCAGCTTCTGCGACACCATTACGCCGTTGGAATAAAGGTCGAGGCCGGCGTCAGAATAAAAATTCCAGCGGAAGTCCTTGTCGGGATCGACCTTGAGCGACACCAGGTTGAGATAGCTGGTGGCCGCGAACACCGCGATCGAATCCACCTGGCCCTGCAGCAGCATTTGTTCTTGCAAGGCCGGCGAAACCTGCAGAATGCTGATTTTGCTGTAATCGATGCCGTTCTGCTTGGCGAGCAGCGGCAGTAGTTTCAGCGACGCACTGCCGGAAGGCGAGGCAAGCTTGGATCCCTCGAGATTCTTGAGAGTTTTGATCGGTCCATCCGCCTTGCTGAGCAGCGCGAACGGCGTCTTGTTATAGATCATGTAGACCATCACCGGTGCATCGTCCGGCTTGGTGGCGGCATTCTGAATGATGGCGTTGATATCGCCGAAGCCGGCATCATAAGCGCCCGACATGATCCGCGTGACGGTCGCCGCCGAGCCTTCGCCCTGATCAATCGTTACGTCGAGATTTTCATCTTTGAAGTACCCTTTGGCCTTCGCCCAGTAGTACCACGCATGCAGGCCCTGGATTTTCCAGTCGAGGGTAAACTTGATCTTGGTTGGCCCGGCAGCCTGGGCAAGAGTGAACGTTCCTGCGGCTACGCCCAAGGCTAATACGAGCGTCAGTAATCCACGAAGTGCCCGGCGTTCGGTCATCGATGCTTTCCTGTTGCGAAACGTGACATGATTGGTCGGTGGGCGACGTCGCTCTCGCGACTATCTTCCTGTGTGAATCAGGATAGACCTATTCGAGTGGTCACATCTGCTGCTATCTTTTCCAGTGACCGGTGTGAAAAAGGCATCACTTGAGAGGCGAGGGGCAATGAGGCATCTGCGGTTGCTGACCCATGTGGTCGAAGTGGCCCGCACCGGCTCGATCCGCCGCGCCGCGGAGCTGCTCAACTTGACGCCTTCCGCGATGAACCGGCGCATTCAGGACCTCGAAGCCGAAATCGGCACGCCCTTGTTCGAGCGCCGGCCGCGGGGCGTGAAGCTGACCACCGCCGGCGAGATGTTCGTGCGCTACGCGCGCAGCCAGATTGCCGATGCCGAGCGGATGAGATCGCAGGTCGAGGATCTCAGAGGTCTGCGGCGCGGTCCGATTCAGATCGCCTGCAGCCAGGCACTGGCGCTGGATTTTCTGGCGCTGCGCGTCGCTGCGTTCCAGAAGAAACATCCGAAAGTGGTGTTCGACCTCAAGGTGATGGATCACGAGCGCGCGCTGGCCGCGCTGGCGGCTTACGACGTCGATCTCGCTCTGGTGCATCGTCCGGCGATGTGGCCGTCACTGCGCGTCATCGCCAGCCTTCCCCAGCGTCTTGTGGTGATCACCCGCTCGGATCATCCGCTGGCAGCCAAGAAGATGCTGCGCCTCTCCGATTGTGTCGATTATCCCGCAGCCCTGCCAGATAGGACTTTGAGCGGCCGCCAGATTCTCGATGAGGTCACGACCCGGCGCGATCTGCGCCTCAACATGCTCGCGGAATCAAACTCCTTCGAGATGCTGCGCGGGCTGGTGTTCCGCTGCAACATGATCTCGTTCCAGATCGAGATCGGAGCCCCCACCGGGAACCTCGGCATGGGGCTGGTCGGCCGCCCGATCGATACCCGCGATGTGCCCACCGCCGATCTGGTGCTGTGCCAGCTGCGCGGTCGCACACTACCGGTAGCCGCGGCGACTTTCGCGGAAATCCTGATGAAGAGCCTGAGCGAGATGCGGGCAGGCACTTAGCTCTTTTGCGGTGCAAAATATCCTTCCTTGGGCGGGCCGGATGCCTTATTGGCAGGCCTCAATCCCTGTCCCGTGAGCCCGTAGTTCCCATGATCCGCCTCGACAATATCAGCAAGCAGAACGGTCATCAGATCGTCTTCATCGAAGCCGCCGGCGCGCTGCTGAAGGGTGAGAAGATCGGCCTGGTCGGGCCCAACGGTTCCGGCAAGACGACCCTGTTCCGCATGGTCACTGGCCGCGAACTGCCCGACGAGGGGCAAGTGGTGGTCGAGCGCGGCGTCACCATCGGCTATTTCAGCCAGGATGTCGGTGAAATGGCGGGCCATAGCGCCGTCGCCGAAGTCATGGAGGGCGCTGGCCCGGTCAGCGTGGTCGCGACCGAGCTGAAGGAACTGGAAACGGCCATGGCCGATCCGGACCAGGCCGACAATGTGGACGCAATCATCGAGCGTTACGGCGAGGTGCAGGCCCGCTTCGAGGAACTCGATGGTTACGCGCTGGAAGGCCGGGCTCGCGAAGTGCTCGCCGGCCTGTCGTTTACGCAGGAAATGATGGACGGCGATGTCGGCAAGCTATCCGGCGGCTGGAAGATGCGCGTCGCGCTGGCACGCATTCTGTTGATGCGCCCCGACGTGATGCTGCTCGACGAACCCTCGAACCATCTCGACCTCGAAAGCCTGATCTGGCTCGAAGGCTTCCTCAAGGGCTACGAGGGTGCGCTGCTGATGACTTCGCATGACCGCGAATTCATGAACCGCATCGTCACCAAGATCATGGAGATCGATGCGGGCTCGCTGACGTCCTATTCCGGCGATTACGAATTCTACGAAGCGCAGCGCGCCATGAACGAGAAGCAGCAGCAGGCGCAATTCGAGCGCCAGCAGGCGATGCTGGCCAAGGAAATCAAGTTCATCGAACGCTTCAAGGCCCGCGCCTCGCATGCCGCGCAGGTGCAGAGCCGCGTCAAGAAGCTCGACAAGATCGAGCGCGTCGAGCCGCCGAAGCGCCGCGAGGTCGTGTCATTCGACTTCCTGCCGGCGCCGCGTTCGGGCGAAGACGTCGTCAGCCTGAAGAACATCCACAAGGCCTATGGCAGCCGTACCATCTATGAAGGGCTGGACTTCTCGGTGCGTCGTAAAGAACGCTGGGCGGTGATGGGTATCAACGGCGCCGGCAAGTCGACACTGTTGAAGCTCGTGACCGGCGCGGCCGAGCCGGACAACGGCAACGTCACCATCGGCGGCAGCGTCAAGCTCGGTTACTTCGCGCAGCACGCGATGGATCTGCTGGATGGCGAGCGCACGATCTTCCAGAATCTCGAAGACTCATTCCCGCAGGCCGGGCAGGGTACGCTGCGTGCGCTCGCCGGCTGCTTCGGCTTCTCCGGTGACGATGTCGAGAAGCGCTGCCGCGTGTTGTCAGGCGGCGAGAAGGCGCGTCTGGTGATGGCCAAGATGCTGTTCGATCCGCCGAATTTCCTGGTGCTCGACGAGCCGACCAACCATCTGGACATGGCCACCAAGGAAATGCTGATCAAGGCGCTCGGCGATTACGAAGGCACCATGCTGTTCGTGTCGCATGACCGCCACTTCCTCGCGGCGCTGTCGAACCGCGTGCTCGAACTGACCCCGGACGGCATCCAGCAATATGGCGGCGGCTATACTGAATATGTCGAACGTACCGGCCAGGAAGCGCCGGGTTTGCATCCGAATTAAGCGCGCCTGTTTCCTTCGCCCCGCCCGGCGAAGCGAAGCTTCGCTAGGCGGGAGAGGTTAAGCAAGTTCAGCCCGTCAGCGCGGACACCGAGACGCCGCGCTTCACCACGCTGCGCATCGCGAAGCTTGAATGCAGCCGCGCCACGCCGGGCATCCGCGAGAGGTGCTGCTTGTGGATGCGCTCATAGTCTTCCATGTCGCGCGCCTGCACATGGACGAGATAGTCGTCATTGCCCGACATCAGGTAGCACGACACGACATCCGGGCATTTGGCGATCTCGCGCTCGAAGGCGGACAGCGCATCCTCGCTCTGCTTGTCGAGCGTGATGTGGACGTGGACCGTCATCATGTAGCCGAGCTCGGATGCGTCGATCTCGGCGGCATAGCCTTTGATCACGCCCTTCTTTTCCAGGGCCGTGAGACGCCGGGTACAGGCGGTGGGTGACAGGCCGACTTTCTCTGCCAGTGCCATCTGGCTGATCCGGGCATCCCGGACAACCTCGCGAAGGATCTTCCGGTCGGTCGAATCGAGGTCGCTTGCCATGGTTCTCGCCAAAGTTTTGCAGGATTTCTCTACAGGGGCGTAAATTTACGCCGATAATCACCATTTATGACCGTAGCAGCGGCCGGAATCGCCGTAAAGCGCCATGCGGAAGGTGAGATACTGCCGTTGCGATCATTCGTAGCGGGGGATGTGATGCTGGCACCTTGGACAGGCGGAACGGGCACGCGGCATGCGAGCGCGGTGCTGACCATCGATCTCGAAGCCATCTCACGCAATTACCGGCTATTGGCCGAGCGGGTCGGCCCCGGCGTCGCCTGCGCCGGCGTAGTGAAGGCCGACGCCTATGGCCTCGGCGCTGATCGTGTCGCGCCGGCACTCTATCGGGCCGGCTGCCGCACCTTCTTCGTGGCGCATCTCGACGAAGGGCTGGATCTCCAGACCCATCTGGCCCGCGACGTTACGATCTACGTGCTCAACGGTCTGCCCTCGGGCAGCGAGCGTGACTGCGCGGAAGCCGGCATCATTCCGGTGCTCAATTCGCGCGAACAGCTTGAGGCCTGGTCCGATCAGGCGCGGCAACGCGGCCGGATTCTCCCGGCGGTCATTCAGGTAGACAGCGGCATGTCGCGGCTGGGCATGTCGCCGCGTGAGGTCGCCGAACTCTCGGGCAAGGACACCTCAGTTCTCGATATCCAGATGGTGATGAGCCATCTCGCTTGTGCCGACACGCCGGAGCATCCGGCCAATGCGCACCAGTTCGCCGCGTTTCAGGCGCTCGCGAAACGCTTCCCTGCTGCGCGACAATCTCTGGCCAATTCGTCCGGCATTTTCCTTGGGCGCAACTATCATCATGACCTCGTCCGCCCCGGCGCCGCGCTCTACGGGCTCAATCCCCATCCCGCGCAAAGCAATCCGATGCTGCCAGTGGTTCGGCTCACCGCGCAGGTGCTCCAGATGCGCGAGGTCGAAGCCGATGCCCATGTCGGCTATGGCTGGACTTTCCGGGCGACGAAGCCGACGCGGTTGGCGACATTGGCCATTGGTTACGCCGACGGATTGCAGCGCGCCTTCGGCAATGGCGGCGCGGTCTATTTCCGCGGGCGGAGGCTGGCGGTTGCCGGGCGCGTCTCGATGGACTCGCTGACCGTCGATCTCGGCGATCTACCACCCGGCATGTTGGCACGGGGCTCGCAAGTGGAGATCATCGGTGGGCATCAGTCGCTCGATGCGCTGGCCGCAGCCGCGGGCACGATTGGCTACGAAATGCTGACCTCGCTGGGTCAGCGCTATGAGAGAATTTACTCGGATGAGATCGATGTGCGGTGGACCGCCCGGTCTGGAGGCACGGTGCGATGAAGGTTCTGGTTCTTGGCGCGGGCGTGATCGGTGTCACCACGTCCTATTATCTGGCCAAGGCAGGCCACGAGGTGACGGTGATCGACCGGCAGCCCGGCGCCGCGCTGGAGACCTCGTTCGGCAATGCCGGCGAAGTCTCGCCCGGCTACGCCTCGCCCTGGGCCGGCCCCGGCGTGCCGAAGAAGGCGCTCGGCTGGATCATGGACAAATACGGTCCCCTGGTGGTGCGACCGCAGGCCGATCCGCATCAGTGGCGCTGGATGCTGCAGATGCTGCGCAACTGCTCCAGCGCGCGTTACGCGTTGAACAAGTCGCGCATGGTCGGCATTGCCGAATACAGCCGCGATTGCTTGCGTGCGCTGCGCGCGGAGACCGGCATCACCTATGACGATCGCAGCCAGGGCACGCTGCAACTGTTCCGCAAGCAGTCGCAGCTCGATGCCACAGGCGGCGATATCGATGTGCTCAAGCAATATGGCGTGCCCTATGAGGTGCTCGATCGTGCCGGCTGCGTGAAATATGAGCCGGGTCTCGCCGGCGTGCAGGGTCTGTTCGTCGGTGGCCTGCGTCTGCCGGAGGACGAAACCGGCGACTGCCATCTGTTCACGCAGCGGCTGGAAAAGATCGCGGCCGGACTTGGGGTGAAATTCGTCTACGAGACGACCATCAAGTCGGTGGATGCGACGGGTGGCCGCGTCGCGCAGGTGACGACCGACAAGGGTGTCTTCACCGCAGATAGTTACGTGATGGCGCTTGGCAGCTTCTCGCCGCTGCTGCTGCATCCGCTCGGCATCGATGCGCCGGTCTATCCGGTGAAGGGCTATTCGCTCACGGTGCCGATCACCGACGAGAGCGTTGCGCCGCAATCGACGATCATGGACGAAAGCTACAAAGTGGCAATCACGCGCCTTGGTGACCGCATCCGCGTCGGTGGCACCGCCGAAGTCGGCAATTATCATCCGGTGCCCACCGCCCCGCGCCGCATGCCGCTCGATAAATCAGTCACCGATCTGTTTCCGACCGCCGGCGATCTCTCGCGCTCGACCTTTTGGAGCGGCTTGCGGCCGATGACGCCGGATGGTCCGCCGATCGTCGGCCCGACGCATCTCGGCAATCTGCATCTCAATACGGGCCATGGCACGCTCGGCTGGACCATGGCCTGCGGCACCGCCCGCGTGCTGTCCGACCAAATCTCCGGCAAGGCGCCGGAGCTGGATGTCAAGGATCTGGCGATCAGCCGCTATAACTGAAGCGACGCTCTTTCTTAACCTCTCCCCGCTCTGCGCGGGGAGAGGTAGCTTACCTCACGCAATCGCTCGCTTTCGCATTGCGACGATTCTAGCCGCATGCGTGCCATGCTTCAGGGCACGCCCATTTACATCCCCACCATTTCCGTTTTCAGTTGCTGAAAACAATTGGGGGAAACATGAGCGGTCAAACTGCGTTGGCGGATCGCGCGTCGGCTGACGCCATTGAGGCTGATTACATCATCGTCGGCGCCGGCTCGGCCGGTTGCGTGCTGGCCAATCGCCTCTCGGCCTCGGGCAAATATTCGGTGCTGCTGCTGGAAGCCGGGCCGAAGGATCGCAATATCTGGATTCACATTCCGCTCGGTTACGGCAAGCTGTTCAAGGAAAAGACCGTCAACTGGATGTACCAGACCGAGCCCGAACCGGGCCTCGATGGACGCTCGGTCTTCCAACCGCGAGGCAAGGTGCTCGGCGGCTCCAGCTCTATCAACGGTCTGCTCTATGTGCGCGGCCAGCATGAGGACTACGATCGCTGGCGCCAGCTCGGGAATACCGGCTGGGGCTATGACGACGTGCTGCCCTATTTCAAGAAGGCGGAAAATCAGACGCGTGGGCCGAGCGAGTATCACGGCGTTGGCGGCCCGCTGCCGGTGTCGGACTCGCGCTGCCCCGATCCGCTGTCGGAAGCTTTCATCGCTGCAGCTGCCGAGACGGGCATTCCGGTGAACAATGACTTCAACGGCGCGAGGCAGGAAGGCGCCGGCTGGTTCCAGACCACGACGAAGGGCGGCCGCCGCGCCTCGACAGCGCGGGCCTATCTGCGCCCGGCACAGAAGCAGGGCAAGGTCCGCGTCGAAACCGAAGCGCTGGCCCAGCGTATCCTGTTCGAAGGCAAGCGCGCGGTGGGCATCGAATTCAAGCAGCATGGCGTGGTGCGCAAGGCGCGCGCCCGCAAGGAAGTGCTGGTGTCGAGTGGCGCCTATAATTCACCGCAACTGCTGCAGCTCTCCGGCGTCGGTCCCGCCGATCTGCTCAAGGAACACGGCATCGAGGTCGTTCTTGATGCCCCCGGCGTCGGCAGTGATCTGCAGGATCACATGCAGGTCCGCATGGTGATGGAATGCCCGCAGAAGATCACGCTCAATGACTTCGTCAATCATCCCGTTCGCCGGGCGATGATGGGTCTGCAGTATGCCGCGTTCCGCACCGGTCCGCTGACCTATGCTGCCGGCACCACCGGGGCCTTCTTCAAGACCGATCCGCGCATGGCGTCTCCGGATATCCAGATCCACTTCCTGCCGTTCTCCACCGACAAGATGGGCGAGAAACTGCATCCGTTTTCCGGCTTCTCGGCGTCGGTCTGTCAGCTGCGCCCGGAAAGCCGCGGCTCGCTGCGCATCAAGAGCGCTGATCCCTCGGTGCCGCCGACGATCCGCATCAACTATCTGGCGACCGAAACGGATCGTACGGCGAATGTCGAAGGCCTGAAAATCCTGCGTAAGATGCTGAACGCGCCGGCGATGAAGCCATTCGTGACCAAGGAGGTCGAGCCTGGTCCGGGCACGGTGACCGACGAGCAATGGCTCGCTTATTGCCGCCAGCGCGGCAGCACGGTCTATCATCCGACTTCGACGTGCCGGATGGGCAATGATGCGAAAGCGGTGGTCGATCAGCGCCTGCGCGTGCGTGGGCTGGAAGGTCTGCGCGTGATCGATGCATCGATCATGCCGGACCTGATGTCGGGTAACACCAACGCGCCGGTGATCATGATCGCCGAGAAGGCGTCGGATATGATCCTAGAGGATGCGCGTTCTTAACCTCGCCCCGCTCTTTGCGGGGAGAGGTCGACCGGCGAAGCACAGCGAAGCCGGGCGGGTGAGGGGCATCCACTGAACTTGCTCTCATCATTCAGCTCTCGGATCTCACATATGCCGACCCGACGGCCGGCGCTTCTTGGCTCAAGAAGCCTTCTTCACCCACACCTTGTTGTCGTGAAACGCAGCCCCACCGTAAGGCGCCACGGCTTCGCCTGCTGTCAGCATGTTGATGCCATGGCCGCCGATATGCGCCTTGTTGGGGTGCACCGATTCCGCAATCAGCACACCGCGCCGCAGGCCCTCGAAGATACGCGCGGTCAGGGTCGTCTCGCCGCGCGTGTTGCCGAGTGTCACGGCATCGCCATCGGTAATGCCGAGCCTCGCCGCGTCGACGGGGTGCATCATCACACTGGGTGCACCCTCGCGGGCCTGCGATGATGGCGTCTCGTTGAACGAGGTGTTGAGGAATGAGCGCGACGGGCTGGTGGCCAGACGAAACGGATGCGCCTCATCGACCTGTTCGATCACCGCCCAGTGATCGGGGAATGACGGCATCTCGTCCCACGCCCCCATCAGCCCGGCATTGGGCATCGGCACTGTCGACCAGTTCGCCTCGAAGTGGAATTTGCCGTCGGCATGGGCGAAACCGTCGAGATAGTGCGAGGTGCGGAAATCCGGCTGGATATCGCGCCATTTGTCGGCCTCCAGCCCTTCGATGCCACCGCGGCCGCTGACTTGCAGCGTCTCGTCGATGATGTCGCGCGGATGCATATCGAACGCGCGGTGTTTCGCGCCGAGGCGGGTGGCGAGGCCTTGCAGAACGTCGTGGTTCGAGCGGCACTCTTCCGGCGCGTCGATCAGCTTGGCACCGACCGAGATGTGCTGGTTGCCGCCGGCGTAATAGAGATCGTCGTGCTCCATGAACATGGTCGCCGGCAGCACGATGTCGGCCATCATGGCGGTCTCGGTCATGAATTGCTCATGCACCGCGACGAACAGGTCTTCGCGGGCAAAACCCTGCCGTACCAAAGCCTGTTCCGGCGCCACCGTCATCGGATTGGTGTTCTGGATCAGCATCGCCTTAACCGGCGGGCCGTTGTGCAAGGCTTCCGCGTCACCGGTGAGGATGCGGCCGATCTTCGACTGATCGAGACGCCGAACGCTCTCGTCGAGCACGTCGAGACCCTCGATCAGTGTCTTGTCGAATTTCCAGATCGCGGCATTGTTGAAGAAAGCGCCGCCACCTTCGTATTGCCAGGCGCCGGTGACTGTGGGCACGCACAGCGCTGCATGCATCTGCGCGGCTCCGTTGCGGCTGCGGGTGAAGCCATAGCCGAGGCGGAAATAGCTGCGCTTGGTCTCGCCGACCAGACGCGCGAAGGCTTCGATTTCCGCAGCGGGCACGCCGCAAATGTCTGAGGCCCATTCCGGCGTTCGCGAAGCAAGATGCGCCTCGAACTCCGGCGAGGCATCGGTGTATTTGGCGAGATAGTCGCGATCAGCCAGGCCGTCGCGGAACAGCACATGCATGACGCCGGCGGCGAAGGCGCCGTCTGTACCTGGCCGCAGCAGGATCTTGATGTCGGCCTGCTTCATGGTGTCGTTGTCGTAGATATCGACGACGGCAAGCTTGGTGCCGCGTTCTTTCCGCGCGCGCGAGACATGGGTCATCACATTGACCTGCGTCGAGACGGGATTGGTACCCCAGATCACGATCAGGTCCGACTTCGCCATCTCGCGCGGATCGACGCCGGCTACCTTGCCGGTACCGGCGGCAAAGCCGGCCCAGGCAATGGTTGCGCAGATCGTCGAGTAAAAGCGCGAATATTTCTTCACATTGGCGAGGCGGTTGATGCCATCGCGCATCACCAGACCCATGGTGCCGGCATAGTAATAGGGAAACACCGACTCCGCGCCAAAGTCGCGCTCGGCCTCGTTGAACCTCAAAGCGATCTCGTCGAGCGCCTCGTCCCAGGTGATGCGGGTGAAATGGCCGGAGCCTTTGGGACCGGTGCGGCGCATCGGATACATCAGCCGTTCGGGATGATGGATGCGCTCGGCATAGCGCGCGACCTTCGCGCAGACCACGCCGGCGGTATAGCTTTGCTCCTTGGAGCCGCGGACCCGGCCGATGGTGTTCCCGCCGATCACCTCGATGTCCAGGGCGCAGGCGGAGGGGCAATCATGCGGGCAGGTGGAGTGCTTGATGTCGATCTTGGCTTGAACGTTCATGCAGCCAAGCTAGCCAAAAGTTTACTGGAGGAAAAGCCGCGGTTTTGCGCATCCCGCCCGACAACCGGGCAGGCCTCCAGTCCGTAGTCCTCTCGGCTATTTGCCCAGGGCGTCGCGTTGGGCGATCAGCCGGTCCAGCTCCTCATTCTGCTGCGCCAGCCGATCCGCGGTGCGCTCCTCGTTGCTCTCGCCGGAAGCCGCGGTGGCCTGCTCGATCAACTGCCGGATATTGTCGCGAAGGATGGCGATGCGATCGTCGAGCTCGGCGGCTGAGAGGGTGGAATCCATGGGGCGATACTCCTGACCCGCTACGGGCCGTACACAGACTATAGCGCGCCAGAAGTGCTTTCTATTGAATAATCCGCAGACTAGCCTGCGCCAAGCACCGGGTAGTCGGTGTAGCCAGCAACATCGCCGCCGTAAAACGTCGCCCGGTTATAAGGCGTAAAGGGCGCCTTGCGCTTGATACGCTCCGGCAGATCCGGATTGGCGATGAACGGGCGGCCAAAGGCGATAATATCGACATTGCCGGAAGCGACGGCCTCCTCGGCGGAGGTGCCGTCGAATCCGCCGGCGGTGACCAGCACGCCGCTCCACATCGGCCGGAACAGCTCATAGGCTTTAGGCACATTGTTATGAAACACTTCCGCGCGGCCGACGCCGCTTGTGCGCGGCTCGACGAAATGGAGGTAGGCGAGGCCGAGTTTGTCGAGCTCACGGACCACATAGCTGTAGAGCGGCATCGGATCGGCTTCGCCGGAGTCATTCGAGACACCATAAGGCGACAGGCGGACGGCGACACGATCCGCGCTCCAGGCGTCGATGACGGCATTGGTCACTTCGAGCAGCAGGCGGGCGCGGTTCTCGATGGAGCCACCATATTGGTCGGTGCGCCGATTGCTGCGGGTCTGCAGAAATTGTTCGAGCAGATAGCCGTTGGCGCCGTGCACCTCGACGCCGTCGAAGCCGGCTTCCCTGGCGTTGCGCGTGGCCTGTCGGTAGGCGTCGATAATGCCGGGAATCTCGCTGGTCTCCAGGGCGCGGGGCGTTTCGTAAGATACCGTCTCGCCTGAAGCCGTCCGCGTGGTAGCGTCGATCGCAATGGCTGACGGCGCGACCGGAAGCCCGCCGCCGGGCTGGAACGAGGAATGTGAGGCACGGCCGACATGCCATAGCTGCAGGAAGATGATGCCGCCTTTGGCATGCACGGCATCGGTAACCTGACGCCAGCCGGCGATCTGCTCTTTCGAATAGATGCCCGGCGTGTGCGGGTTGCCTTGTCCTTCCTGCATGACCTGCGACGCTTCGGCGATGATCAGTCCGCCTTCGGTCGCGCGCTGCGCGTAATATTCGGCGTTGAGGGTCCAGGCCGCGAGCGTTGTCTTCTCGGCCCGCATGCGCGTCAGCGGCGCCATCGCAACCCGGTGGCTGAGTTGATACGGGCCAACTTGCAGCGGCTGGAACAGGGAAGAAGAGGTCATCGGCGCTCCATTCAAAATATCAATCGGGCGATAGCCTTGGTGAACAGGTGTCGCGGCATTCGTATCGTTCAATACAGCGCAGGGGTCGGTCAATCAAAGTTGATGGCATCTATTCGCAGCAATGCAGCCTTTAATGCTACGAGGCGGAATTAGGTTGGGCCATATGGGCCCTGACGACGAAGGACGGATCGCGATGGCGAAGAAGCAGGTTCAGGGCGTCGAAGACTATAAAGGTGCCGCCGCAGGTTGGGGCGCGTTGAAAGCAGTGGCCGACGCGGTGCGCGGACAGATGGCGGTCGTCAATGAGACCCATGGCCTTCTGACGATGAACCAGCCGCATGGCTTTGATTGCCCGGGCTGCGCCTGGCCCGATCCAAAGCATACGTCATCATTCGAGTTCTGCGAGAACGGCGCTAAGGCGGTGTCGTGGGAAGCAACAGCCAAGCGCACGACGCCGGAATTCTTTGCGGCCCATACGGTGAGTGAACTCTGGGGCTGGCATGATCACGACCTCGAAAACGAGGGGCGTCTCACCCATCCGATGGCCTATGACCAGGCTAGCGACAAATATCTTCCGATCTCGTGGGAGGATGCGATGGCGCGGATCGGTGCCGGCTTGCGCGCTTTGCCCGATCCGAACATGGCCGAATTCTACACGTCGGGCCGCTGCTCTAACGAAGCAGCCTTCATGTATCAGTTGTTCGTGCGCGAATTCGGCACCAACAATTTCCCCGATTGCTCGAATATGTGCCACGAGGCCACCAGCGTCGGCCTTCCGGAATCCATCGGCGTTGGTAAGGGCACGGTGACGCTGGAGGATTTCGACCATGCGGATGCGGTGTTCTGCATCGGGCACAATCCCGGCACCAATCATCCGCGCATGCTGACGACTCTGCGCGAATGCTCCAAGCGCGGTGCTGCCATCGTTTCAATCAATCCGCTGCGCGAGCGCGGGCTGGAACGATTCACATCCCCGCAGCATCCAGCGGAAATGCTGACGTTGAGCTCTACGCAGATCTCGTCGACCTATTACCAGGTCAAGGTCGGCGGCGACATTGCCGTACTGAAGGGCATGATGAAGACCGTCGTGGCGCTCGACGCCGCGAGCCTTGCCGAAGGCGGCCCCGGCGTGCTTGACCGCGCCTTCATCGCCGAACATACCAACGGCATCGAGGCGCTGCTCGCCGATCTCGACGCGACCTCATGGGAGGCGATCGAGAAATCGTCTGGGCTGCCGCGCGCCGATATCGAAAACCTAGGCAACATCTACGCCGCGGCCAAGAGCGTCATCATCAACTACGGCATGGGCATCACCCAGCATCGCCACGGCACCGGTAACGTGCAGCAGATCGCCAATCTCCTGATGCTGCGCGGAAACATCGGCCGTCCCGGCGCCGGCATCTCGCCGTTACGCGGGCACTCCAACGTGCAGGGCGACCGCACCGTGGGGATCACCGAAGTACCCAACGCCGCACTGCTCGCCGGTATCGAACGCACCTTCAACTTCAAGCCGCCGAGCGCGCATGGTCACGATGCCGTCGCGTCGGTGAAGGCGATCCGCGATGGCCGTTCGAAGGCGTTGATCTGTCTTGGCGGCAATCTCGCGGTCGCGATGTCAGATCCTGAGGCGACCTATCCGGCGATGCGTAGCCTCGATCTCGTGGTGCATATCGCCACCAAGCTCAATCGCTCGCATCTTCTGATCGCGAAAGAGTCGATCATTCTGCCATGCCTTGGCCGTACCGAGATCGACGTGCAGGCGACGGGACCGCAACTGGTGACGGTAGAAGATTCGATGTCGATGGTGCACGCCTCGCGCGGCGGCTTGAAGCCGGCGTCGGAGCATTTGAAATCGGAAACTGCGATCGTCGCCGATATGGCAATCGCGACTTTGCCGAATACAAAGGTGAAGTGGCTCGACTACGTCGCCGACTACAGCAGGATCCGCGACGCCATCGAGTCGGTCTTTCCGGCCTTCGAGGATTACAATGCACGGATCAAGAAGCCGGGTGGCTTCCGGCTGCGCAACGCCGCCTCGGAACGGGAATGGCTGACGCCGAGCAAGAAGGCGCAATTCCTGGTTTTCTCCGGCCTCTATGAGGACGGCCCCGCCGAGACCGCGTTGACGCTGACCACGCTGCGCAGCCACGATCAGTACAACACCACGATCTACGGCATGAACGATCGCTATCGCGGCATCACAGGGCGGCGCGATGTGGTGTTCGTGAACGAGCAGGACCTCGCCCGCCGCGGGCTGAGCCACGGTGATCTGATCGACATCGTGCTGGACCGTCCGGACAGCGCGCCGCGCGCACTGCGTCGGGTGACGGCGGTGGCTTACAACATCCCGCAAGGATCGGTGGCGGCCTATTATCCCGAGGCCAATGTGCTTGTGTCGCTCGACCAGCACGATTTGAAGTCGGGAACGCCGGCTTACAAATCGATCCCGATCCGGATCGAGGCATCTGCCGCTTAAGCTGCACCGCAGCATTCAGAGAGCATGACCGCCACGGCTTTCGTGGCGGTTGATGCGCGCCGTGTTTCCGCGTAGGCGAGCGTCATGACCAGTGCTGCCGACTCTTCTGCCTTCAAGCCCGTTGCCATCGATCCGCCCGTGAGCGTAGCGCTCGTGGCCGCCATGCTCATTCTGACCTGCGGGCATGTACTGTCCAACATGCTGCGCACCACGCCTGCGGTCGCGATCGATGTGATGTCGACCGATCTTGGCGTCACGCCGCAGACGCTGGCCGCGCTGACTTCGGCCTATCATTTTTTCTTCGCGCTCCTGCAGATTCCGGTCGGCGTCGCGCTGGATCGCTACAGCATCCGCACGGTGTCGCTCGTGCTGTTCGCCGGTACGGTCTGCGGCGCGGCGATTGCGGCGCTGTCGACAGGGCCGCTCTCGTTCTTCGTGTCGCAGGCAATGATCGGCATGGCGACGTCGGGCATGCTGATGTGCCCGATGACGCTCGCGGCCAAGCGGCTGACACCAGCGCAGTTCGGTCTGTGGTCCGGCATCATTCTGTCATTCGGCAATGCGGGGCTGCTGTTGTCGGCCAGTCCGCTTGCTTACGTCGTCGAGCACTGGGGATGGCGCGCCGGATTCTGGATTGCCGCCGCAGCGGCGATTGTCGTGGCGATGCTGATCGCGGTCATGGTGCCGGCATCGCGTCCCGAAGGCCAGCCGCGTGCGCTTCTGGGCGAGATGATTTCGGTTCTGCAACTCGGTGTATCACGTGCTGTGCGCGGTATCGTGATCCTCGCTTTCGTGTCACTTGCGGTTCAGCTTGTGTTGCGTGGGCTTTGGGCCGGCCCCTGGCTGATGAATATCAAGGGACTGTCGCGGATAGAGGCCGGCAATATACTGGCTCTGTTTACGGTTGCGCTAGTGATCGGACCGGCGCTGTCGGGTTTGCTTGATCGCAAGCTCGGTCATCGCCGCATGCTGCTGTTTGCGGTCCATTTGTGCGCCGCCGCGCTGCTGCTCGTGATGGCGCTCGGTGCACCGGGCTATCCGTTGGCCACGCTTTTCGGCCTGCCAGTGATGCCCGTGGCAGTCGATACCGGCCTGCTTGTGGTCATCGGCCTTCTCGTGGCGATGCAGCCGCTCGTCTATGCGATGATCCGCCAGGTCGTTGCTGCCGAGAATATTGGCAAGGCGCTCTCTGCGGCGAACCTGTCGTTCTTCCTTGGCACCGCCGTAATGCAATCGGCTACCAGTCCGATCGCTGCCGCCTGGGGATTGCCCGCAGTTTTAATCTCAATGGCGGTATTTCTGACCATCTGCACGCTCATCTTCTTCGTGTTGACGCGTCCCGCAGCGCAGCGCGGGGCTGCATAACAGGTTCATGACGATTGCGACGGCAAGTTGCTGGAATTGCCGTGAGTCCTGTGGTCTGATGCGCAGAGTGACGCGATCAAGACGTCGCGCGCGGTCTCGCATTGCGGGGCGCCTCACACAGGGAGGACGTGACTTGCCGTTTTTCGTCAGGGGAACCGATACGTCAGGGACTGTTTCACTCCGCCGCGACAACGCGGCCGGAGCTGTCAAGAAGGCCAGGGAGCTGCTCGATGACGGCAGCTGGGATGTTGAAATCACCGGCCCGGATGGACTTCCGCATCCGATTGCCGAATTCGAGGCGATGTATTCCGCCGGTGCGACGACGGCGGTGCATGCGACATAGCTGACAGGCAAGGGATGCAGTGACGGCGACCGATCTTGTTCTGCATCACTATCCGCGTTCGCCGTTTGCCGAGAAGGTGCGCGTCGCCTTCGGATTGAAGGGTCTGTCTTGGCGATCGGTGATTCAGCCGCGGATCGCGCCGAAGCCAGAGCTCGTGGCGCTCACCGGAGGCTATCGCCGCGTTCCGGTGCTGCAGATCGGCGCAGACGTTTATTGCGATACGCGCCGCATTCTCGCGGAGCTTGAGCGGCGTTTTCCCGAGACGACGCTTTATCCGACGGGCACGCGCGGTCAGGCCGATATCATCGCGGCCTGGGCCGATCGCGCGCTCTTTGCCAATGCTCTTGGACTGGTCTTCGGCCTGAACGGAGATCGTTTTCCGCCAGAACTGCATGCCGATCGCGCGAGTTTCACGTCAGGCAAGTTCGATGGTTGGGACAGCGTGAAGATGCGTGAGCAGATTCCTGCGCTCCGCAACCGGTTTCGCATTCATCTAGCCTGGCTCAGCGATTGGCTTGCGCGTGGCGACGCGTTCCTGCTTGGCCAGGCGCCGTCACTTGCCGATCTCACCGTCTATCACCCGCTCTGGTACGCGCGCGGCAATCTCGGTGACAGCGAAGGTCTTGCCGAGCATCCGCGCATTCTCGCGTGGATGGACCGGATTGCCGCGCTGGGGCACGGAACGGTTGAGGAGCTGTCGCCCGAGCTGTCGCTGGACATAGCGCGGCTCTGTCAGCCTATGGCGACATCTGCTTCTACTCATAACGATATTGCAGATGATCAAGGTCTGCCGTTTAAGGAAGGCGTAATGGTATCGGTCATGCCGACCGATTGGGGTTTCGATCCCGTCATCGGTGCGTTTGTTTCTGCGGGTCATGACAGCATCGCTTTGCGGCGTGAGGATCCCGATGTCGGCGCGACGGTTGTACATTTCCCGCGTGCAGGCTTTGCGATTGCTCGCCTGTGAAAGCCCCGTCACGGATGCATGGCCCTCATTCGCGATTCCCGTACGCCGCAATTTGACGCGGCTGCGCAAAGGCGGCTAAGTCCGAAAAACGCTGCCCGACTGCGATATGCAGACTCCCAATCTGTAACGCAGTGTTCGACACTCCAGCGCCAGTAACAGAACAAGAAAGCGCGTCGCTTCAGCGTCGTTGCGCATCGGAGGATATGACATGACCATGACCCGCCGCACATTTGGCCTTGGTGCCTCTGCCGTTCTGGCAGGGCCGATCGCCGCGCCGTTCATTCGTAGCGCAGGCGCCGCCGAGCCGGCGATCCGCATCGGCATGGTCAATTCGATGAGCGGCGGTCTTGCGGCTTACGCGCAGGAAGGCCAGCCGGCTTTCGAATACATCATCAAGAAGATCAATGCCGAAGGCGGCATCAAGAGCAAGGGCGGCGCCAGGATCGAGCTGGTGCTGGCGGACGATACCAGCCAGCCGGCGCGGACCGCTGCCGAAGCGCGGCGCCTGATCACCGAGGAAAAAGTGCAGCTTCTGACCGGCACCATTCTCAGCGCACAGATGCTGGCGTTGACGCCGGTGGTCGACGAAGCCAAGATTCCGACGCTGTCGGTCTGGGCCGGTGGGTCGCAGTCGAACTATATGTTCACGCTGGGATACCCGTATGATCGTGGCTATGCGCAGACCATGCATGATTTCGTCATCTCATTGCGCGACGATTTCAAGTTTCCGATCAAGACCGCCGTCATGGCCTATTCGAATTACGAGGCCGGCCAGCAGTCGAACAAATTCCTGGTCGAGAAGCTGAAGGCGAGCGGCATCCAGATCATCGGCGAAGCCGCGCTCGATATTCGTGCGCAGGACCAGACGGCGGCGATGGTTCGTATTCGCTCGCTCAAGCCGGACGTCGTTGTCGGCCTCGTGACGCCGCGCGACGGCATCCTGCTGCATCAGGCGCGTTACAATCTGAACTATCACGGCAGCATCTTCTGCGGTGGCACCGGCGGCTACTCGGATCTGTCGCTCTGGAAGGATCTCGGCCCCGAGATAGGCAAGGCCGTGCTGACGAAGAACCTGTTCGGCATGACCGGCTTCAGCGCGGGCGCCAAGATCGAGTCGATGCAGAAGATCGTCTCAGAATTGCGCGATGTCGCCAAGCTCGAAAAAATCGGCCAGGGCGCGGTGCAATACGCCCAGGCGGCGCGCGTGCTGCAACAGGTGCTCGAGAATGCCAAGTCGCTGCAGAGCGATGCATTGCTCGAGGCGTTGAAGAACGTCAACATTCCAGCAGGCGATCCGAACCTCTACATCGCCAAGCCGAAGGGCCTGCAATTCGCAGAAGACCGTCTGCTCAAGGACGGTTCTGCGATGTTCATCCAGTGGACGCCGGAGCAGGCTCAGCAGGTCGTATTCCCGAAGGAATTTGCTCAGGTGCCACCGCGGCCGAAGTCCTGATCGGCCCTGCACTGAGGCTCGGCGCAACATAAAGAGTGGACGGCTGTGGCATTTCTGGAAGTCTCCAACATCACCAGGCGGTTTGGCGGCCTGGTCGCGCTCAACGCGGTGAGCTTCGACGTCGAGAAGGGCGAAATTCTCGGCATCATCGGCCCGAACGGTGCCGGCAAGACCACTTTGTTCGGTGTGATCTCCGGCTTCATTCCGCCGAGCGCGGGCGATGTCGTTTATGACGGCGAAAGCATCATCGGGGTGTCGCCGGATCGGCTGGTGCGCCGCGGATTGATGCGTTCGTTCCAGATCGTCCAGTCCTTTGCCGACATGACGGCGCTCGACGTCGTCACGACCGCAGCATTGACACGCCGGCCGATGCGCGAGGCGATCGACTATGCGGCGCAGGCGCTGCTGCGCGTCGGTCTCGGCGGCAAGGAAGATAAGACGCCAGCGACGCTGTCGCTGCAGGACAAAAAGCTGTTGGAGCTGGCGAAGTGCATCGCTACCGATCCGCGCTGCATCCTGCTCGACGAGGTGATGGCCGGCCTGACCATGGCCGAGACCGCCGCGCCGATCGCGATCATCGAGGAGCTCAACAAGCAGGGCGTCACCATCGTGATGGTCGAGCACGTGATGCCCGTCATCATGCGGCTGGCGCAGCGTATGGTGGTGATCAATTTCGGCGAGAAGATCGCGCAAGGCACGCCCGACGAGATCCTTCGGGATCAGCGCGTCGTCGATGCCTATTTCGGAGATCATCTCGATGCTTGAGATCGACAACCTGGTCGCAGGCTATGGCGGTGTGCCGGTGCTGCGCGACATCAACGCCAAGATCGCTGCGGGCGAGATCGTCGGCCTGCTCGGCGCTAACAATGCCGGCAAGACCACGCTGATCAATGCGCTGTCCGGCATGGTCAAGCCGCTCTCCGGGCGCATTCTGTTTCTCGGCGAAGACATTAGCAAATTGACGCCGCAGGCTCGTGTCGAGCTCGGCATCGTGCAGGTGCCGGAAGGCCGTCTGGTGTTTCCGGAAATGAGCATCCGCGAAAATCTTCTGCTTGGCGGTATCAATGCGCATGCGCGCAAACATCGTCCGCAGCAGATGGAAAAAGTCATCGGGTTGTTTCCGCGGCTCGGCGAGCGGCTGACCCAGAGTGCCGGGTCACTGTCAGGCGGTGAGCAGCAGATGCTGGCCATCGGCCGCGGGCTGATGGCGGAAGCTAAGCTGCTGATGCTCGATGAGCCCTCGCTCGGTCTGTCGCCGCTGTTCGTGCAGTATATTTTCGAGATCATCGACAAACTACATGCCGACGGTCTGACGATTCTGCTGGTGGAGCAGAATCTGAATTTGACGTTGCGCCACGCCAGGCGCTGCTACGTGCTGGAGCGCGGGCAGGTGGCGGTCGAGGGCGATGCGGAGACCGTGAAAAACGATCCGCGCACCCGCAGCGCCTATCTTGGTCTGTGATCGGAGAGTGATGTGACCGAACTTTATCAGGCTCTCGCCCAAGGCCTTCTGATCGGCGCCACTTATGGCTTGCTGGCGCTGGGCATGGGGCTCGTCTACGGCGTGTCGGGCGTCGTCAATTTCTCGCATGGCGATTTCATCTCGCTCGGCATGTTCATGTGCCTCGCCCTGTATTCCGCATTCGCCATGGACCCTTATGTGTCCATCATCATCACGGTGCCGCTGATGACCGCGATCGGCGCACTGGTTTACATCTTCCTGATACGGCCGATGGTCGGACATCAGTTCCTGATGGTGGTGCAGCTTACGCTCGGTCTCAGCCTGGTGCTGCAGAACGGCATCCTGATGGTGTTCGGCGGCGAGCCGGCACGTACGCCCTCCTTCGTCGAATCCAAGCTGATTATTCTCGGTGACGTGGTGCTGCGGGTGCCGCATATCGTGGCTTTCGTCGTCTCCTTCGCGTTGGCGATCGGCCTCTACATCATGCTGCGCTCGACCGACTTCGGCCGCTCGATCCGCGCCGTGCACCAGAATGCGCATGCCGCCGCGCTGATGGGCATCAATGTCGGCCGCGTCCAGGTGCTGACCTTCGCGCTCGGCATCGGTATTCTCGCGCTGGCCGCCGCGCTGCTGCTGCCGGGCACTCCGATCCAGCCGACCCAGGGCCTGCGCTACACCGTGATCACGCTGCTGGTCGTGGTGCTCGGCGGCATGACCAATTTCGTCGGCATCATGCTCGGCGGCCTGATTATCGGCATCGCCGAAGCCTTCGGCACGATCTATCTCGACGGCCCGATCGGCTTGCTGCTGCCATACATCATCTTCGTGGCGATCATGCTGTTTCTCCCGAAGGGCCTGACCTGGAGCTCGGCACGATGAGAGACGAATTCTACAAGACGCTCGCATCGCCGATCTGGTGGGGCGCGCTGGTCATCGCCGCCATCATGCCGTTCGTGCTGTCGAGCTATTACGTCCACATTCTCACGCTGGCGCTGGTCTATGTGGCACTGGCTTCGTCGTGGAACATCGTCGGCGGCATGGCCGGGCAGATCTCGCTGGCGCACAGCCTGTTCATCGGCATCGGATCGATGTTCTCGGCCGCGCTCCTGCTCAAGCTCGGCATCAATATGTGGCTCGGTCTCGTCATCTCGGCGGTGATCTCCGGTGTCCTCGGTGCTGTGATCGCCTGGATCGACTTCCGCTTTCAGCTCGGCCATCTCTCCTTCGTGCTAATCACGCTGGCTTTCGCGGAAATGGGCAGCATCGTGGTCGAGGGCTGGGACTTCCTCGGCGGTGCGTCCGGGCTGCTGCTGCCGAAGGACACGGGTAATTTCCTGGCGTTCCAGTTTGGCGGTGGCCACGGCGCGTTCTGGATGATGCTGGGGCTGGCCGCGATTTGCGTGCTGGTCAATGTCGCGATCCTCAATTCGCCGCTTGGTTATTATCTGCGCACCATCCGCGACAATGAGAAGGCGGCGCAGGCGATTGGCGTCAACATCCTGCGCTACAAGATCACCGCCATGGTGATCTCGGCGATGCTCGCCTCCGTCGTCGGTACCGCCTATGTGCGCTATCTCACCTTTGCCGATCCCTATCTGCTGATCTCGCCCGTGATCACCATCGAAATCGTGCTGTTTGCAACCGTCGGCGGGCTCGGCCGCGCCTATGGCCCCGCGCTTGGCGCATTGCTGCTGGTGCCACTTGGTGAAATCCTGCGCGGCAAGCTCGGCAGCACGCTGCCCGGCCTGCATTACTTCATCTACGGCATTGTCGTGATCTCGGTGATTTTGGTGACGCCGCGTGGGCTGTTGCCGCTGTTTGAGCGGCTCTGGGCGCGCTGGCGCGGCCCTGCGGTTGCCGGCAAGCCCTAAGCGGCCCGGGAGCTGGCGGCGCTGGAACTTCGGTCATCCGTTGGCTGATGCCGTTTCCAACGCTAGTCTCTCGCCGCGGTGGAGCATTGGCTCTGCCGGTTGGGAGCTGAAATCATGCGCTTCGATGCCATCATCATCGGCGCCGGGCAGGCCGGACCTTCACTCGCGGGTCGGCTCACATCCGCAGGCATGTCTGTGGCGATCGTCGAGCGCCATCTGTTCGGCGGCACCTGTGTCAATACCGGCTGCAAACCGACCAAGACGCTGGTTGCCAGCGCTTATGCTGCGCATCTTGCACGCCGCGGCGCCGACTATGGTGTCGTGATCGACGCGCCCGTGCGGATCGATATGGCTCGCGTAAAGGCGCGGGCAGACAAGGTAATCCATGACTCGCGCAACGGCGTCGAAAGCTGGTTGCGCGGTATGGACAAATGCACGGTCATCAACGGCCATGCGCGCTTCGAATCCGCGGATACGATCCGTGTGGGCGATGAGTTGCTGACAGCTCCGAGGATCTTCCTGAATGTCGGTGGGCGGGCTGTCGTGCCTGATATGCCGGGCATCAACGACATCACCTATCTGACCAATACGGGCATCCTGCAGCTCGACCGGGTACCGAAACATCTGGTGGTCATCGGCGGCAGTTATATCGGCCTCGAATTCGCACAGATGTATCGCCGCTTTGGCGCCGAAGTGACGGTCGTTGAGAAAGGCGCGCATCTGGTCTCGCGTGAGGATGTGGAGATTTCAGAGGCGATCCGCGATATCCTGCTCGCCGAAGGCGTCCATATCCGAACCAATGCCGAATGCATCACCTTCAAGCCACATCCGGATGGCGTGGCTGTCGGTGTCGACTGCAGCGAAGGCGCGCCGGAGATCATCGGCAGTGATGTTTTGCTCGCGGTGGGACGCCGTCCGAATACCGACGATCTCGGTCTCGACAAGGCTGGCGTCGCTGTGGATGACCGCGGCTACATCAAGGTCGATGACGGTCTCGCTACCAATGTGCCGGGCATTTTTGCCATGGGCGATTGCAACGGACGCGGCGCCTTCACGCATACGGCTTACAACGACTTCGAGATCATTGCCGCGAACCTGCTCGATGGCGCAAGCCGCCGCGTCAGCGATCGGCTTCCCGGCTATGCGCTGTTCATCGACCCGCCGCTTGGCCGCGTCGGCATGACGCTGACTCAGGCAAAGGCCACAGGAAAGAAATTGCTGATCGGCAACCGGCCGATGACCCATGTGGGCCGCGCCGTCGAGAAGGGCGAGACCGCGGGCATGATGCAGGTTGTGGTCGATGCTGAAACGAAGAAGATTTTGGGAGCCGCCATCCTCGGTACCGGAGGCGACGAGGCGATCCATGGCATTCTCGACATCATGAATGCCGGCGCCGATTACACCCAGTTGCAATGGGCGGTGCCGATCCATCCGACGGTGTCGGAACTGATCCCGACGCTGCTCAACGAGATGAAGTGATCGCCGCTCAGGCGGTCTGGAATTTGAGTACGGCCATCAGCGTCAGCAAGGTGGTTGCGCAGGATGCGGACACAATCGCCATATTGATAAGGCTGCGGACTGCAACAGCCGCGACTGCAGAAATCGGATGGACAGCGTCCGATGCACTGGCTTTCTTGCGCGGAGCCGGTTTCTTCTTTGCTGCCATGATGATCCCCAAAGAGAGGGGTCAGACCGTTGACCGGCCTGACCCTGACGCCTTCCCTGCCGAGGTGTGTCCCTCGATCATGACGCGACCATCGCATGAATGGCCGGTGAACTGCTTAACGCGCGTGGTGAATCGAATCTGACCGGATTCGATGGTTTATGAATTTCCTCGTTCTAGATTGTTCGCCCGCCATCGACCGGCAAGATCACGCCGGTGAGGAACTCGGATTCCTCACCCGCCAGATACACGCAGGCATTGGCGATATCCGAGGGGCGCGACATGCGGCCGAGCGGGATCGTCCCGATGAATTTGGCGCGGTTCTCTGGCGTATCCGGCACGCCCATGAAGGATTCCAGTAGCGCGGTTTCCCCGATCACCGGCGCGATGCAATTGACGCGGATGCCATCGGGCGCCAGTTCCACGGCCATCGATTTCGACATCAGGTTCACCGCGCCTTTGGTGGCATTGTACCAGGTCAGGCCCGGGCGCGGCCGGACGCCGGCTGTCGAGCCGATATTGATGATGCGACCGCTCTTCTGCTTCTTCATCACCGGCACACAGGCATTGGTCATCAGGAAGATCGATTTCACATTGATGTCGAACGCCTTGTCGAATTCTTCTTCGGTCACTTCGAGCAAGGGCTTGTTGCGAAAGGTCCAGCCGGCATTGTTGACGACGACGTCGAGCTTGCCGAATTTTTCGACCGCGAGCTTCACCGAGGCATCAACATCGGCCTTGCTGGTGACGCTGCCGCCAAGGGCGATTGCGCTGTCGCCGATCTCGGCCGCAACCTTTTTCGCGCCATCGGCATTCAGATCGAGGATGACGACCTTGGCGCCTTCGCGCGCGTAAGACCGCGCGATCTCGGCACCGAAACCCGATGCGCCGCCGGTGACGATAGTGGATAGGCCTTGAAGTCGCATGTTGTTTTCTCCCGGATTTTGCGCCTTGTCTGGCGCTTGACGATCAAGGTTAGAGCCGATGGTAGCGGCTGTGAAGGCGCCACGGCGAATGGCTGCTAAAGGAAGCGTGGCCTTTACAGAAAACGTCTTGCGTTGACTTCTTCGAGATCGAGTCCTTCCTCGATCGCATGCAGCACACTGTCGTGGATTTCGCCCTCACGGTGCATCTTCAGAAGCTCTGCACGGCCGGCTTCGATGGCGGCCAGCACGGTCGTGTAATGGTCGATGCGGTGCGGCGATAGTGCCTCAGCCTCTTCGGCATAGCGCGCCGCGGCGCCCTTGCGATAGGTATATTGCTCGAACAGGCGCGGATGGCGATGTGTGCCATCATCATTGCGTGACGCCTTCTCGATGGCAGAAAATTGCGCGGCCGCAACGCGCGCGCGCGCCTGTGCTTCGCTGAGTTTGGAATGATGCGGTGCGCGGACATTGTCGGTTTTGATGAGACGGCGCACGATCGGTGCCAGCGTTGAACCCTGGACAAGGACCGTCACCAGGATGACTGCGAAGGTGATCGCCAGGATGACGTCGCGGCCCGGAAATTCCTCCGGCAATGATAATGCGGCAGCGAGGCTCACCACGCCGCGCAAACCGGCCCAGCTCATGATGAACGGCACCGTCCATGGCGGAGCGGGGTCGCGGGCGCGCAGCTTCGGCATCAGCATGCGCGGCAGATAGGTGCCGGGAAACATCCAGGCGAAGCGCGCGAGGATCACTGCTGCGATGACAGCAGCCGTCACCGGCAACAGCGCCACCACGGCGTCATAGCCGCCGAGGCGATACAGCACGCCGCGCAGCGACAGGCCAATCAGGATAAACACCAGAGATTCCAGCACGAATACGACGACGCTCCACGCTGCGGTGGCCCGGGTGCGCGTCGCAGCGCCGAAGAATTCGTGCTGCTTCCATCCCAGGATCATGCCGCAGGCGACGGTGGACAGCACGCCGGAGACGTGGAGCTTTTCCGCGGCGATATAGGAGATCCAGGCGACCAGGAAGGTCCATGCAATGGCAAGGTCGATTTCCTTGATGCGCTTGATCACCAGGATGGCGGCGAAGGCGAATGCGATGCCAACAAGCAGGCCGCCGATCGCGACCGAGAAGAAACTCACGGTGGCCGCAGTGGCGCTGAACGAGCCGGTCAGCGCTGCCGCGATGGCGAAGCGCAGCAGCACCAGGCCCGATGCGTCGTTGACGAGGCTTTCGCCCTCCAGCAGCACGATGATGCGCGGCGGAAGCGGCACGCTCTGCAGCACGGCCTTGGCCGCCACCGAATCCGGCGGCGAGACGATGGCGCCGAGCGCAAAACAGGCAGCCCAGGGCAGCGACGGCATCACCAGATGCGCAACTACGCCGACCACGAGGGTGGTGAAGAAGACAGCGCCGACGGCGAGTTGCAATATGATGCGAAGATCGGCGCGGAAATCCCGCCAGGAGGTGAACCAGGCGCTCGACATCAGCAGCGGCGGCAGAAACAACACGAGCACCAGCTCGGGGTCGATCTCGACATCCGGGGTGCCCGGGATCAGCGCGAAGCCGATGCCGCCGAGGATCAGGGCAGCCGCGCGCGGGAGCTGAAAACGCCGCGCGATCATGTCGAGCAAAACGATGACAGCCATCAGCAGCAGGATGATTTCGAAGCGGGAAACGGCGGTCATGAGGGCCTGTCGAGATGCGAGAAAAACGGTCGGACGTCGATTCGGGCCAATGCCGTGATCTGATGTCTGTCATCTATCTTGCAAATGTCGCACGGGCTGTACAGCGGGCCAGTGATTTTGCAGCAGGCCAGCACGAAAAAGGGCGACCCGACGGGCCGCCCTTCGATGCCTTAATTATGCGCTTCAGACTACTCTGCGCTGCTGACCAGTCGCAGCGACACCCTATGCTCCATCATGCTGCGATAGGTGGCCACATAATCGAGAGCCATGCGCCGGGCGGTGAAGCGGGCTTCGAACTGCTTGCGGATCGCACTACGGTCCATGCTAGCCAGACGCCCCACTGCCGCGACTGCGCTGGTCTCGTCCTCGACGATGAAGCCGGTGAGGGCCTCGTCGATGATCTCCGGCACCGAGCCGCGGTTATAGGCAATGACCGGTGTGCCGCAGGCCATGGATTCGATCATCACCAGGCCAAACGGCTCGGGCCAGTCGATCGGCAGCAACAGACCATAGGCGCCGCTGAGGAATTCCGGCTTCTCCCGGTCGCTGATCTCGCCGATATATTCGACCAGCGGATGATCCATCAGTGGGCGAACGACCTGCTCGTAATAGTCCTCATCCGCGCGGTCGATCTTGGCCGCGATTTTCAGCGGGATGCCGGCGCGGATGGCGATCTTGATCGCGCGGTCGACGCCCTTCTCGGGCGCAATACGCCCGAGCACGGCGAGGTAGCTCGGCGTGATCGGTTGCGGCGTCAGCAGCTTCTCGGGAAGGCCGTGATAGATAGTGCGCACGAAATTCGCCTGCGGTACCGGGCGCCGCTGCGCGTTCGAAATCGAAACAACGGGAATCTTGGAGAAAGTCGTGAAGGTCGGCTGATGTTCCGGCAGATCCAGACGGCCGTGCAGCGTCGTGAGAAATGGTGTGGGCTGGCGGGAGAATAGCGAGAACGGATAGTAATCGAGATGGAAATGCAGAACGTCGAATTCGTCGTCGTCACATTTCTGTCTTACGCGCTCGAGCATTTCCATATGGAGGGCGTTGGGATCGCGGACAGAGCCATCGAGCCGCAGCGCCTTCGGCCATCCGGCGTCGAGCTTGCCTGACGTTTGAGAGTCGCCGCTGGCGAACAGCGTAACATCATGCCCCTGCGCCACCAGCTCTTCGGTCAACCAGTGTACGACGCGTTCCGTGCCTCCATAGAGCTTCGGCGGAACGGCTTCTGTCAGCGGAGCAACTTGCGCGATGCGCATTTTACATATCTCCCATGTTGGAAGTGATGAACAACTTCAGCGACGACGTGTCGGTACCGGTATGCCTGAAGCTGGAACGTTCTCGCATCTGCGAGGTTCCTATGTGATCTGCGTAGTTCGTCCACACTGTGGTCTTGCTGATGCCATCACGTTCAACCACGGTTTCCGGAGTGTTAATGCTGCCCGAATGTTGCGCCGAGATGGCGAGAGCGTGGGTAATTCGGGATGGCATCATCTCCATCAGCGGGCGGGGACGCTGTCCGTTGAGATACATGTTCTTATTCAACGGGTTTTGACAATCACATGGACAGTCTTTCCGGATATGCGTATCGCCCTTTCGCTTTCGTGATGCGCTACATCAGGATGCGTTCTGCATCGCATCTGATCATCCTGATATCCGTGCTTGCAGCCGTCGCCTGTTCGGTGGGCACGCAGTACGGAATTAAATTTTTAGTCGATGGCCTCTCATCTGGACCTTCGGGAGCCGGTAATACCGTCTGGATCGCATTTGGCGTTCTGATCTCGCTGATCACGGCAGACATGTTCCTGTGGCGCGTGGCCAGCTGGACCGCGAGCTACACATTCGTTGGTGTCACCGGCGATCTCAGGCGCGATATCTTTCGCCATCTGACCGGCCACGCACCGAGCTACTTCTCGGATCGGCTGCCCGGCATGCTGACCAGCCGTATCACGGCAACGTCCAACGCGGTCTTCACCGTCGAAAACATGTTTGTCTGGAACGTGTTGCCGCCCTGCGTCGCGACATTCGCGGCGATCCTGCTGATTGGAACCGTCAGCCTGCCGATGGCGGCGGGGCTGACAGTCGTGGCGGGCGCGGTCGTCGTGATGATGTTCAAGATGGCCGCGGCCGGCAAGAAACTGCATGATGACTTCGCCAGCAAGGCGGCCGCAGTCGATGGCGAAATGGTCGATGTCATCAACAATATGCCGCTGGTCCGCGCATTCTGCGGATTGAGCTTCGAGCATGACCGCTTCGATGAAACGGTCGATCGCGAGCTAAACGCCCGTGGTCGCAGCCTGCGCTATCTTGAGCGCCTGCGCCTGACGCATGCGGCCATCACGGTCGCGCTCACGATCGGGCTGCTCGCCTGGGCGATCATGCTGTGGCAACGCGGCGGCGCCAGCACCGGCGACGTCGTTCTGATCTGTACGCTCGGTCTCTCGATTCTGCATGCGACGCGAGATCTTGCGGTGGCGCTCGTGGATGTCACGCAGCATGTTGCGCGCCTGTCCGAGGCGCTGTCCACATTGCTGGTGCCCCATGAACTCAGCGACCATCCCGAGGCCGAGCCGCTGGTGAAGTCCGGTGCAGCGATCGCTTTCAACAATATCTCGTTCCGTTACCCCGGCGGTCTGCAGGTGTTCGATAAGTTCACGTTGCGGCTCAATGCCGGGCAGCGCGTCGGGCTCGTCGGCCAATCCGGCGGCGGCAAGTCGAGCCTGTTCGTATTGCTGCAGCGCTTCTATGACGTCCAGGATGGCAGCATCACCATCGATGGCCAGGATATTTCACGTGTGACCCAGCACAGCCTGCGTCACGCAATCTCCGTGGTACCGCAGGACATCTCATTGTTCCATCGCTCCATCATGGAGAACATCCGGTATGGACGTCCCGAGGCGACGGATGACGAGGTATTGCGTGCAGCCATTTCGGCACGTTGCGATTTCGTCGAGACGCTGCCGGAAGGTCTTCACACCATGGTCGGTGACCGCGGCGTCAAACTGTCCGGCGGGCAGCGCCAGCGCATCGCCATTGCACGCGCCTTCCTGAAGGACGCGCCCATTCTGCTGCTGGATGAGGCGACGGCGGCCCTCGACAGTGAATCGGAGGAGGCGATCCGTGAGGCGCTGGCGCGTCTGATGCGTGGTCGCACGGTGATCGCGATCGCGCATCGCCTCGCGACGTTGCGCAATTTCGATCGCGTGGTCATGCTGCAGAGCGGCAAGATCATTGAGGACGGCAAACCTGATCATCTGATGCAGGGCGAGGGGCCGTATCGGGAACTCGTCACACAGGAAATGAGCCGTCTCGCGCAGCACGCAGCCTGACGACTCAGTTATCCTCTCCAGGCGCTGCGTTTATCTTCGTGCCTGTCTTCACCTTACAACCGGCCGAGGTCATCCATGCCCATCGAAGCCGCCGCGACCAAGTTGAACGCTATCGCCGATCAGAAGGCGGTCGAGTCGCCGTTCTACATTCCGATGACGGGCCCTGCGTCGCGCCCACGACGTGCGCTCAAGCACGACGATACGTTTGTGGTGCTCGACAGTCATGGTGACATTGGCGCGTCCGCGGGCGGGCCGGATGGACTGTTCAACGCCGACACGCGCTATCTCGCGCGGCTCGAACTGGCGCTGAACGATGTTCAGCCGCTGCTGCTCGGCTCGAATCTGCGCGATGACAACTCGTCGCTGACCGTCGATCTGACCAATCCGGATATCTATCGCAACGGCCGCCTCGTGCTGCAGAAAGATATGCTGCACATCGTGCGCACGTTCTTCCTGTGGCGTGGTGCGGCTTATCAGCGGATCGGCCTGCAGAATCACGGCGAACACCGCGCCAGTTTCGATCTGACGCTCACATTCGACAATGACTTTGCCGATCTGTTCGAAGTGCGCGGCGAAAAACGCAAGCATCGTGGCATCGCCACGAGCCGCCTGGTCGGGCCCAGTGACGTTGCGCTGGAATATACCGGCCTCGACGGCAAGCCGCTCAGCACGATGGTGCATTTCGATCCGCGCCCGACGCGGCTGGCAGCCAACACCGCGACCTACCACTTCGAGCTGAAGCCGCAGCAAACGACGTCACTGTTCGTTGCTGTCAGTTGCAATGCCGAGGTCGGCCACAAGCCTGTACCGTTCTTTCGTGGGCTGCTCGCGCACCGCCGCGAGATGCGCAATTTCAGCAAGGGTGCGGCGACGGTCGAGACCTCGAATGATATTTTCAACGAGGTGCTTTGCCAGGCGATGGCCGATCTCAGTATCCTGATGACGAATACGCCGCAGGGGCGATATCCCTATGCTGGTATTCCCTGGTACTCCACGACATTCGGTCGCGATGGCCTGATCACGGCGCTGCAACTGTTGTGGATCGATCCGCGCGTAGCGCGCGGCGTGCTGAAACGGCTTGCGGCATTTCAGGCGAAGTCGGTCGATCCGCTTGCGGATGCCGAGCCCGGCAAGATCCTGCACGAAATGCGCGGCGGCGAGATGGCTGCCCTGCGTGAGGTGCCGTTCGCGCAATATTACGGCAGCGTCGACTCCACGCCGCTCTTTGTGATGCTCGCAGGAATGTATGTCGAGCGCACCGGCGATGATGAAACCCTGCGCGAGCTGTGGCCGGCCGTTGAGGCGGCCCTCGGATGGATCGATGGTCCGGGCGATCCCGACAGGGATGGCTTTGTCGAATATCAGCGCGCGACCGAACAAGGATTGCAGAACCAGGGTTGGAAAGATTCGTATGACGCCATCTTTCATGCCGATGGAAAGCTCGCTGAGGGCAATATCGCACTGGCGGAGGTGCAAGGCTATGTCTTCGCCGCCAAGCATCTGGCGTCGCGTCTCGCATTGCGCATAGGCCTACCCGACAAGGCCCGGCAGCTCGAGGCCGAAGCGGAGCAACTTGCTGCGCGGTTCGAGGAAGCTTTCTGGTGCGAGGAACTCGGCACCTATGCGCTTGCGCTCGACGGCAAGAAGATGCCTTGCGCGGTTCGCGCCTCCAATGCGGGCCAGTTGCTGTTCACAGGCATCGTCCGTGAAGACCGTGCGCGCATGGTCGCCGCCGACCTGATGGGTCCGCATTTTTTCACCGGCTGGGGCATTCGTACCATTGCGCGCGGCGAGGCGCGCTACAATCCCATGTCCTATCATGACGGCTCGATCTGGCCGCACGACAATGCGCTGATCACACTCGGTCTAGCGCGCTATGGCCTGAAGCATTCGGTCGAGGCTGTATTCAAGGGCCTGTTCGACACCGCGGCCTATATGGACTTGCGACGATTGCCGGAATTGTTCTGCGGCTTCCAGCGCGAAAAACGCCGTGGCCCGACCTTGTATCCGGTGGCTTGCGCGCCGCAGGCCTGGGCCAGCGCAACGCCGTATACCCTGCTCGAGGCAGCGCTAGGAATCGAATTCGATGTCGCGCGCGGGGAAATTCGTTTCCGCGATCCGCGGCTGCCCGCTTTCCTGCAATACGTCATTTTGCGCGATCTTCAGCTCGGCGAATCCAGCGTCGATCTCTGCCTGCGCAAACACGAGAACGATGTGTCGCTGGAAGTGTTGCGAACCCGCGGTCAGATCCAGGTATCGATCGTATTGACGCATTGACGCGTCGCCTGGCGCTGGGGTCGTGCCCATCAGCGAAACGCGTGAGTGAGGGAGTTTCCATGCCTGCAATTCGCATCGTTGCCGGATTGGCTGTAGCGTTGGCGTTGAACGCCGTGGCCGTGTGCCAGGCGGCGGATGCGCCTGTGCCTCCGCCCGCGTCGTCAGAGAAATCCACCCCTGAAGCGCAGCCGTCCGTGCCGCCGCCAGCACCGGATGCGGCTGCGGTGCAGCCGGCAGCGCCACCGGTCGTGTCCACGCCTCCTGCGCCTGTCGCCAAGCCGCCATCGGTTACGGTGATCGACGCTTTCGATGCCAAAGGCATTCTCGGCCGCGACGTGCGCAGTCCCGCAAGCGAGAATATGGGACGTATCGCAGACGTGATCGTCGATCGCGCGGGGCAGGTGCGCGGCGCGGTCATCGACTTCGGCGGATTCCTCGGGGTCGGCTCGCGCAAGATCGTGGTCGATTGGGGTGCGCTGCATTTCTGGAACGTGGCCGACAAGACCGCCAGCATCACGCTCGATCTTACACGCGAGCAGGTGCGTGCTGCGCCGGAATACAAGGACGACCAGCCCATCGTCGTGCTCGGCGCGTCCGGCACACTGACGCCGCTGAGGTTTCCGCCTCTCACCATGCAGGAGCGCTAATTGGCGGTTCACGCGACCACACGTGCAGCCGATCTCTCCCGCCGCGACGATGTCGCGGCGGTGCCCGAGGTCGCCTGTGCGCCGGGGATTGCGCCGGAGTCCGAGCTGGGCCCGCAGGAGCCGCAGCGGAGTCCTGAGCCATCGAAGCAGAGCCTGCGCGGGCTCGACTGGTTCATCTTCTTTCTCGCCGATGTGCAAACCGGATTCGGTCCGTTCGTTGCGGTCTATCTCACCACACAGAAATGGACCCAGGTCGAGATCGGCTTCGTGCTGTCGATCGGGGGCATCGTCGCGCTGCTCGGCCAAATTCCGGGTGGCGCGATCATCGATGCGGCGCGCTCGACGCGGCTGGTCGCCGGCGCCGCGGTCGCAACGATCGGCGGCTGTGCGCTAGCCTATGCAGCGCTGCCGGTGTTTCCCGTCATTGTCGCGGCAGCGACGTTGCATGCGATGGCGAGCTGTGTGCTCGGCCCTGCGATCGCCGCTATCAGCCTCGGGCTGGTCGGGCCGCTGCGGATCGGTGAACGGCTGGGGCGCAATGCGCGCTTCGCCTCGCTCGGCAATGGCGTCGCTGCCGCCGTCATGGGCACTTGCGGCTATCTGCTGTCGAGCCGGTCGGTCTTTATCGTCACCTTCCTGCTGGCGCTGCCGGTGCTCTACGCGCTGTCGCGGATTCGGCCTCAGGAGATCAACTCCGCACAGGCGCATGGCGCCAGCACCAAAGAGGCCGAGAGCAATAAGCCGATCCGCTTCCGCGATCTGGTGCGCCAGAAGCCGCTGTTGATTTTCGCCTGCGCTGTGCTGCTGCTGCAGCTCGCCAATGCCGCGATGCTGCCGTTGATGGCGGGCGTCGTCACGACGCGCTCGGCCGACTGGGCACCGGCGCTGATCGCCTTCTGCATCGTGGTACCGCAGGCCATCGTCGCGGCGACCTCGCCGACGGTGGGCCGAAAGGCGCAGCAATGGGGCCGCCGGCCACTGCTGCTGATCGCCTTCGCCGCGCTCGTGATCCGCGGATTGCTGTTCGCCGTAGTCACCGATCCGTTTGCACTGGTCGCCGTGCAGGTCTTCGACGGCGTCACTGCTGCCGTGTTCAGCGTGATGATCCCGCTGATCGTCGCCGACATCGCCTTTGGCAGCGGTCGCTTCAGTCTCGCGCAAGGCATTGTCGGCACAGCCACCGGCATCGGCGCGTCACTCAGCACGGTCACCGCCGGCTTCGTCGCCGACAAGCTCGGCGCGCCGGTTGCCTTTGTCGGCCTGGCCTGCGTGGCCGGGCTTGGTCTGTTGCTGATCTGGCTGGTGATGCCGGAAACCCGCCGCGACCACGGCGAGGTTGAGAGCGGACCTTAGGGCGCGACGCTCTCGCCGAGGAAGTTGACCGCCGCCGTGACACCGCCCTTGCCGTGCGGAATGCCGAGCGCCTGCAGTCCCATCTCGATCACGCCGAGCGTTCCGAGAATCATGGGCGCGTTGACATGGCCCATATGGGCGATGCGGAATGCTTTTCCGTGCAGGTCGCCGATGCCGACACCGAGAATGACGCCGCATTTGTCGCGGCAGTAATCGAGCAGCGGCGTCGGGTCGTCCATCCGCACCGTCGTGACCGTGTTGCCGCGTTCTTTCGGCTCGATGATATTGAAGCTCAGCACGCCGCCATCGGCCCATACGGCAACGGCACGGCGCACGGCTTCCGCCAGCAATCGATGGCGCTGGAACACGTTGACCAGCGTCTCGTCGAACAGCATGTCAATGGCCTGACGCTGCGCGAACATCAGGTGCACCGGCGCGGTGCCCGAATGTTTCCGGTAGTGCTCGTCGCCGTCGCGCTCGGTCCAATCCCAATAGGGTGTGCGCAGATTGGCAGTTTTGTGCACTTCGCGCGCGCGGTCATTGGCGGCGACATAGCCGAGGCCGGGCGGTGTCATCAGGCCTTTCTGCGAGCCGGACATGGCGACATCGATGCCCCATGCATCCATCTCGAACGGCATGCAGCCGAGCGAAGCCACGGTGTCGACCATGAACAATGCGGGATGACCGGCGGCCTTGATCGCCTTGCCGATGGCTTCAATATCGTTGAACGCGCCTGACGCCGTGTCGATCTGCACTGCAAGCACAGCCTTGATCTCGTGCCTGGCGTCTTGTCGCAACGTTGCTTCAACCTCGGCAGGACGAATGGCGCGATTCCAGTCGCCCTTCAGGCTCTGCACGTCGACGCCCATGGCGCGCGCAGCATGCCCCCAGCCGACCGCGAAACGCCCGCTTTCCAGCACCAGAATCTTGTCGCCGCGCGACAGCACATTGGTGAGCGTCGCTTCCCAGGCACCATGCCCGTTGGCGATGTACATATAGGTATTGCCTTTAGTGGCGAACAACGTGCCGATATCGCGCAGCAGCCCGAATGTGAGCTGCACCATTTCCTTGGAGTAGATATCCAGCGGCGGACGATGCATCGCCCGCAATACTTCGTCTGGCATCGTGGTGGGGCCGGGGATGGCGAGAAATTCACGACCTGCACGAACGACCATTTTCAATCCTTGTTGGTATTTTCGGCCATGGTGCCATGGCGCAGCGCGAAATCAAAGCGCGTGTGAGGTGGTTTGAATTTGACTGCTTAGTGAGTCAGCGCATCACGCCCGATCACATTCGCGATGGCCTGGAAGATCTGGTCCTTGATCTCGGTCGCCGCCGGGCTCGGGATCGTCTCGGGAGGGCCGTCGTGTTTGGCGCAGGCCACCACCAGCCGCAGGATCCAGACTTCGCCATCGGTGTAGTACAGGTCGCCGCCGCCATTGTGGCCGGCGACGGTTGGCCCGATTCCTGTGACCTGATATTTGGCCTCAACCATGCCGGCCTTTTCGAGGTCGCCTGCGAGCACCGCGCGCTCCGCGTCGATATCGGCAGCGATATGATGCGTGATCGCGCCGGTGTATTTGCTGATCCCGACGCTGCGATCGAAAGTCGCGTCGCCGAGCCAGACCGGGCGATCTTCCTGTCCCTTGTCGAGGACCTTCCAGAGCCGGATGTGGTGGCGATGATCAGCGCTGTTGCCGACCGGCTTCTCGAAAGCGAGATCCTCGCGGCGGCCGAGATAAACCAGCGGGCTCACCGGTGCTTCGCGATAGGGTCGGTCGAGCAAGACGCTGCCGACAATCTCGAGGGATGAGCGCAAGGTTACGGGATCCGCGGGATACCAGCCGGCAGCATGCATCGCGCACAGCACGTCCTTCTTGTCGCCGATCAGGCCGACATTGATGGGATCGCCCGGGATGCCCTGCGCGGTCATGGTCGTCATCGGCAGGCCGGCGAGGCTCTTCTGGTGCTCGTAATGGGTCCAGAGTTCCGGGAGCAACAGATAGGCGATGCCGCCATAGATGACCAAAGCGAGCAACGTCAGCCGCGCCGCCCGGAATGTCCGGCTGCGGCGTTGTTTTTGCGCAATGACATCCGTCTGCAGGTCAGCCACGGTTCCGCTCGATCGAATCTGAGCGGGGAACCTGCCACGTCAGCGCCACGATGTCATCGTCGGGTCTCGCGGCAGCCGGCGGCTTCGGCCTCTTCTTTAGAGCAAAACCAGCGTGTTCCCTTGCTGATCCGCATGCTGATCTTGGCATACCAGCGGCTTTCGGGCGTGTGGTAGATGCAGACGCCGGCCCGGTTGACGTTGCCCTTGATCCGGCAAGTTGGAGACGGCGCCACGTGGCCGGATGCCGAGGCCAGCAGGATCGGCAAGGCATCCTCCGGAGGCTTGATCGAGCCGAGAATGGTGGTTTTCTTGTTGCGTACGCGCCAGTCCCAGGGCGCAAAGAACGCGCCCGCCCAAAGTCCCGCCTTGGCGTCACGTGCGGCTTTCTCGTCGGCATCATAGGCATGCGAGAAGCGCACATAGGAGAGCGCCCAGCCGCTCTTCACCATCCATTGGCTGATGTCCTCGCCGTCCACCTCGCATTTGGCGACCGAGCGACCGAACCGATCGGTCCGTAGTACGTGGCAGGTCCAGCTCTTGTCGCCGACATGTTCAACAAGCGCTTCATGCGCTGCGACACCGCAGGTCCAGCGCTCGCCGGCGGCATTCAGGCACAACTGATCGAGGCCGGGCGAGTCCATGCCGGCGAGCCGGATGCGGGTCGCGCCAATGGTCATCTGGTCGCCATCACGAATCTTCGGCACCCCGGTCACGTCGGCGGCCTGTGCCAGTGCGGGAATGCAAAGCATCGCGACAAAAAGAGAGAAGGTGCGGAACATGCGCATCGAACCGTTTGATTGCAAAATCATGACGACAATCCGGAGACAGTGCGGGCATTTCGCCGTGCATGCCAGCGCGGTCGCTCCTTCATACCTTCAACTTCGCGCGATGACCTATGCGGCGTGGCCGTTCATCATTCTCCGCCGCGCCAGTGCGAGACCCATCAGCACGAAGGCTGAGGTTACTTCGGGACCGCCGACGAGAATCCGTGTCGGCGTTTTCATCTTGTTCCATTCATAGGCCTTGAACGGACCCTTGCGGCCGCCTTCGCCTGTTGCCGTGATGATGCAGCGCAGCGCGGGTGCGAAATGCGCGAGCTCGCCGCCGAGATGTCCCAGCGCGATCAGCGCGAGTGCCGCATCGAACGCGTTCATTTCCCGCGCAATCAACTCGCCCTGTACATAAGCAAGCACACGCAGGCGGATGAAGTCGAACGTGCCGTCGGTATCGATGGCCTGTTGTGTCTCGGCCGGCAATTCACGGAAAGCCGCATAGCAGCGGCCGAAATAGGCGCTGTAGAGCTCCGGCAGATAGTAGATGTGCGATTTCGGATCGGCGAACGCGCCGGATGCCACAAGGCGGCGCTGGAAGCCGATGATCCGCTGCATCGTTTCCAGACGTGTCGGTGTTTCCATCACCTTCCAGCGGACGAGATTCCGGAACGAGACTTCGAGCACGTCGAGATTGAGTGTCGGATCGAGATCGTTGCCGTAGGGCCGCTCGCCCGCGAGATTGTCGATCCATGTGACGATGGCGCCGTCATAGTCGATATGGTCGTTGAGCGGCACGGTGACCATCGGTTCGTTGCTGCCGTTGCCGACCTGATAGCCGGCATAGAAGTCGAGCAAAGGCTGATCGAGGATCGGGTCGGTCGAACCGGCCTGCGTGGCGGCAGAGAAGGAGCAGGCGGTGGTGTCGCAGTCCGGTACATAGATGCCGAAACCGAGATCCTGCTTGATCTGCGCGAACAGCCGGCTGAAGCGCGGATGCGGCGGCGGCGCCAGCGCGGTGATCACATTCACGCTCGTCCCGTCATGCGAGCGGACTTCCTCGCGGCTGGTGACCAGGCAGAATTCAACCATCGCATCGATGGCGCGGTGCGAGGATGTCGTCTGGTCCGGCGACGGCAGTCCGGTTTCGCCGAAGCTGAGCAGCGCCTCGGTGAAGAACGCGTCGTAATAGGCAGAGCGATGCCGGATCTGCACCGGCTCCCACATGGGTTCGGCAATTCCGGTCCATGGCGGATTGATGAGTTTTGCCGCCGGCGAGCGAGCGATGAAGATGCGCGCGAGGGTGAACAGCAGCGTCGAATTCTTGTAGCCGCGCGAATTCAGGCCCGTCAGGGCCATCAGGAAATCGCGGCCATGCATGTCGGGATCGCCGATCAGGTTGAATGCCGCGTAAGTAGGAATGAAGCCGTTGCGGTCGAACGAGCGCAGCAGATGCGTGCCGCAGGCCTTGATGACATCGTCGATCTCGCCCAGCGACGGTGCCTGCGCTGATGCCGTCACCGGCTTCGGCTCTGGATGGCTCAATGCGACCGTGTCGAGCAGCTCGGCGATGGGCTGGCCGATGGCTTCCCAATCGGGGCTCGCGTCGTCGCGCGCCGCTCTCAGGGCCTGCTGTATGGCTTTGAACCGGGCGGGGTCACGCAACTCGGGCAGGCCGGCGCGACAGAGCAATGGACGGAGCGCAGGATTGCCGAGCGCAGTTTTGTAGAACTTGACGATATGGCCGTCGCCGCCGGTGTGCTTGTGGAATAGGGGGTCGCAGAGGTCGTAAAGCGACGGGCCGACCTTGCTCGCTGTCAGCGCGCGGTATGCGGCGCCGGCAAAATAAGTCACACCCATGAGGTTTCTTTCAGTGCCGCCCCCTGCGCAAACCGCCCGCCGCTGCTGCGGCGCAATCGCTTCCCGACACCTGCAAGCCTTTGAAAAATTGCACGAATCGGTCTGAATTACAATTGCGTGAAGCGCAAGCCTGTTCAAGACCTTAGCCTGGTCAGTCAGTAACCCTGTCTTAAATCCCGGCCTTTACCGGTTGCCCGGGTGGGCTCGACGGGTTAACAACCAGTTTGCTGCGATGCCGCAAATTGAGCGCATTTAATACTCATTGGTTTGGCATCCCTTCAAACCTATTTCGACGTTCGCGCGACCCACGGTTGCGCCTGAACGATGAGCAGGAATGACGTTATGAACGTACGGCAGTTTCGCGTATCCCGTCGCTCGATCACTGTGGCCGCAGCTTTTGTCGGCCTGGTGTCGCTGGTGCTTGGCGCCAATGCCGCGCTGAACAAGCGCTCGCTGGAAGCCGCACAGGCCGAGACGGTGACCGGGACGATCAATCCCGTGACGAAGGCGTCGCGCATCGCGCTGGTGATCGGCAACGGTCATTACCCCGACGCCGGCGCGCCGCTGAGCCAGCCGATCAATGATGCACGTGCCATGACGAGCGCACTCCGCCGCGACGGTTTCGACGTCGATGTGGTGGAAGACGCGACCCGCGATGACATGACCCGCGCTGTCGAGCGCCTGAAGGCCAAGATCAAGCCCGAAACCGTTGTGATGCTGTATTTCGGTGGCTATGGCGTCCAGGTTGGCCGCCAGAGCTACATGATCCCGGTCGATGCTGCGATCTGGAAAGAGCGTGACATCCGTCGCGATGGCATGAGCGTCGAGGCTGTTCTCGATATCATGAAGGAGCAGGGTGCCCAGGCCAAACTGGTCGTGCTGGATGCGTCCCGCCGCAATCCCTATGAGCGCCGCTTCCGCGGTTACTCCCGTGGTCTCGCGCCGATCGATGTTCCTGAGAATGCGCTGATCCTGACCTCGGCGACGCCGGGCAAGGTTGCCGACGATGTGGATGGTCAGAACAGCCTGCTCGCAACCGAATTGCTGAAGAACATGAAGGCCAAGCCGGCGAGTGCCGAGTCCGTCTTCACCAACACCCGCGTTGCGGTTACCCGCGCGACCGCCGGCGAGCAGGTTCCTGCCGTGTCGTCGTCGCTGGTTGAGGACATCCTGCTCGGCGATAGCGCGACGGCCAAAGCCGGCAGCTAAGTCTTCCCATCGCGTTTACTTGTTAGCGTCTGCGCTGGCCATCACCGGCCGAACCGGGTCGCCTTCGCGCAGCAACGCGCCCGCGCGCGCGACAATCACATCGCCATCGCTCAAACCTTCGCGTACCTCCACGCGTCCGCCTGACATCAGCCCGATCTCGACGCGGCGCGTCTCGATGCGCTGCCGCCGGACCACCTGCACGACGGTCCCGCCGGCACTGTAGAGAACGGCGGTCAATGGCACCGCGACGCCGCAGCTTTCGCCTGTCTTGATGATGGCGCGCGCGTAGGAATTGCTCATCAGCCGCCGGGCCGAGGTGATCGAGACCACGACCTGGCCGAGCTGGCTATTGGGTTCCACGGTAGAGGCGACGCGTTTCACTTTACCGTCCAGCTCTCCAGCGCCGATCACCTTGACCTTGACCGGCTGATCGACTTTCAGCTTCGGCAGGTCGCGCGTCGGTACCTGGCCGATGAATTCGAATTCGCTCCGCGCGATGATGCTGAAAAGAGCCTCGCCCTTGGCCGATGCGAGTGATCCGACAACGGCGGAAGAGGCGCTGACCAATCCTGCGACCGTGGCCTGAACTTGAAGCGATCCGCCTTCCGGTGGCGTCAGGCGTGCGAGGATCTGGCCCGCGGTGACGTTCTCGCCGGCATCGACCATGACTTCTGCGACCTTGAGGCCCGGACGATCCGGACGGATCGAGACTTCCTCGCGCGGGATCAGGATGCCGGAGACTTCGACCGTGGCGGAGAAGCAGGACTTCGCGGCGGTCAGCACGGTCACTGCTGCACCCTTCGGGGCATCAGCAGGATCGTCGGCAGCCGGAGCCGGCTGGGTGAACACGCATAGCGACAGCGCGACCAGCAATCTGGCCCATGTGGTGGTTCGCTTGGAAGATGCGACGGACAGGGTCATTGCATTTGCCTATTTGTGCGGGACGGCGGGTGGTTGACCGTTTTGCGGGTCTTCCTCGCCGCTCGACACCAGCAGCTTGCGCCCGAAGCGCCATGCCAATTGTCCGACGTCGTCCATCATCATGAACATCGCCGGCACGAATAGCAGCGACAGCGCCGTCGAGAAGATCAGTCCGCCAATGATAGCAAGCGCCATCGGCGAGCGGAACTCGCCGCCGGCGCCGAAGGCCAGTGCGGACGGCATCATGCCAGCGACCATGGCAACGGTGGTCATCACGATCGGCCGCGCGCGCTTCATGCCGGCATCGATGATCGCGACCTCGCGCGGTTTACCTTCGCGAATGGCTTCCACTGCAAATTCCACCAGCATGATGGCGTTCTTGGTGACGATGCCCATCAGCATCAGGATGCCGATCCAGACAGGCGTCGTGAGTTGCTTGCCCGTCAGGAGCAGCGCCAGGATCGCGCCGCCGATCGAGAGCGGCAGCGAGAACAGGATGGTGATCGGTTGCAGGAACGTGCCGAACAGCAGCACCAGCACCGCATAGACCATCATCAGGCCTGCCGAGATCGCGGTGGCGAAACCATCCGCGAGTTCGTTCAGGCTTTCGGCGTCGCCGGACTGCTTGACACTCACATTCTTGGGCAGGCTCTTCATGACTGGCAGTTCGTAGATCTTCTTCAGGGCATCGCCGAGTGCGGCGGTGCCCACGAGATCCGCGGCCACGGTGGCCTGCCGTTCCCTGTCGTAGCGGTTGATGCTGGTCGGTCCCTGGTCGAGCTTGATGTCGGCAACGACGGATAGCGGCACGCCGCCGCGCCCGCCGCCAAGTGGCACCCGCAACTGTTCGAGGATCTGGAAGTCGGCGCGTGCCGTGTCTTCGAGTTGCACGCGGATCGGTACCAGACGATCGCCGGCATCGAATTTCGCCAGGGCCGGGCCGACGTCGCCGATGGTGGCGACGCGGATGGTCTCCGACAGGCTCTCGGTGGAGACGCCGAGTCGTGCCGCAAGATCGGCACGCGGCTGCACCCGCAGCTCAGGACGATCCAGCGAGGTTTCCGAGATCACGTTGGAGATCAGCGGAATGCGCTTCATCTGCGTCGCCAGTTCGCTGGCGACATTGGCGACGATGTTGCTGTCGGTGCCGGTCACCACCAGCGAGATGGCGCGTAGTCCGTTCTCGTCGAGGAACCAGTAGCGAATATCCGGAACGCTTTCGAGTTCCTTGCTGATATCGAGTTCGAGCAGGCGCTGTGTATGTGCGCTGTCGCGTTCGCTCTTTGGGGTGTAGTTGATGATCAGAGCTGCGCGCCGCACTTCATAGGTGCCGGGCGGGACGTGACCGCCATCGACGAACACGCTCTTCACCTCAGGTCGCTTGCGGAGCCGCGCGACGATGTCTTCTGTGACCTTTTCGGTGTAAGCGAGCTGCGATCCTGGCGGCAATTCCATCGCCATGAGCGAACGCGCCGTGTCCTGGGCCGGTAGGAAGCCCTGCGGCAGCAGCTGGATGCTCCAGATCGACAGTGCGAAGACGGCGAGACCGAACAGAACCGTCACGTAGTAGCGCTTCACCGACAGGGTCACGAGCTTGTTATAGGCTTGCAGCAGGCGTCCCGGCGGTGGATCGTCGTGCTTGTGATCCTTGAGGAAGTAGGCTGCCAGCACAGGCGTGACAAAGCGCGCTGCCAATAGGGAAAAGAATACCTGCACCGAGACGGTGATGCCGAACTGCTTGAAGAATTGTCCGGCGATGCCCGACATGAAGCTCGCCGGCGCAAAGATCGCGATAATGGTCAGGCTGATGGCGATCACGGCGAGGCCGATTTCGTCGGCCGCTTCCAGCGCGGCGCGATAAGGCGACTTGCCCATCCGCATATGCCGCACGATGTTTTCGATCTCGACGATGGCGTCGTCGACGAGAATGCCTGTCGACAGCGTGATGGCGAGGAAGCTCACGAGGTTGAGCGAGAAGCCGAGCAGGTCCATCGCCCAGAAGGCGGGGAAGATCGACAGCGGCAGCGAGATCGCCGCAATGACCGTGGCCCGCAGATCGCGCAGGAAGAAGAACACCACGATGACGGCAAGCGCCGCGCCCTCGAATAGCGTCGAGATCGCGGCTTCGTAATTGCCCTTGGTGAAGTCGACCGACGTATCGATCAGTTTCAGATCGACGTCGGGATAGGACGCCTTCAGCGCATCGATGCGCTTCTGCACGGCCGCCGCGACCACCACGTCGCTGGCGCCCTTGGATCGCTTGATGCCCAGCGCCACCACCGGTTCGCCGTTGAAGCGCGCAAAGGTACGGCGGTCGGCGATGGTGTCGGTGACCGTCCCGAGATCTTCGAGCCGCACTTCGCCGCCGGACGGCAGGCTGATCATGGTGCCGGCGAGTTCGTTCAGCGTCTTGGCGCCCGCCAGTGTCCGGATCGCCTGATCGTTCTTGCCGATTTCGGCGCGGCCGCCGGCGAGGTCCACATTGGTGCCGCGCAGACGTCTGGATACATCGACGGCGGTAAGGCCTGCGGCCTGCAAGCGATCAGGATCGAGCGAGACGAGGATTTCGCGCTCGACGCCGCCGATGCGCTCGACCTGCGCGACGTTGCGCACGCCCTGCAACGCGCGCTTGACCACGTCATCGACGAACCACGACAGTTGCTCCGGCGTCTTGCCCGGCGAGATCGCCGCATAGGTCACGATCGGCAGGCCGATTACGTCGACGCGCTGGATCAGCGGTTCGTTGACATTCTGGGGGAGGTTGGCGCGCACGCGCGTCACGGCGTCCTTGACGTCGTTCAGCGCGCGGTCGGTATTGGTCTCCAGCGCGAATTGCACCGTCGTGACCGACAGGCCGTCAGTGATCGACGACGAGATGTGGCGCACGCCTTCGACGCCGGAGACGCCGTCTTCGATGGTCTTGGTGACCTGCGCTTCAAGTTCCGCGGGCGCTGCGCCGAATTGCGAGACGGCGACCGAGATCACCGGAATGTCTGCGCTCGGTAGCCGCGTGATCGCCAGCTTGGTGAAGCTGATCCAGCCGAGTACCAGAAGAATGATCGAGAAGACGATGGACGGAAGCGGATGGCGGATCGACCATGCCGAGATATTCATTGCCATTAACGCACCCGCGATCGATCGAGGTCATCGGCGAACATGGTCTGGACCTTGTCGCCGTCATGAAGTGACGTGCCGGCATCGGCGACGACGATGTCGCCCACCTCGACGCCTTCAAGAATTTCCGTCGACGTATCGGACACCAGCCCGACTTTTACCCGTCGGGTCTCGATGGTGTTGCCCTTCACGAGCTGCACCATGAAGTGTTCGATCGCCGAGCGCGGGATCGCGACGCCGCAGCTGCGCTTGGCGTCGATGCTGGCGCGGGCGAAGACACCGACCTTGAGCGACGGGTTGCTGGCCAGCGACAACCGGACATGGCCCAGCTGCGTCACGCGGTCGATCTGTGGCGACACCAGCCGCACCTTGCCGAAGATATCGGGTTGATCGTCGCGGCTGATCCGCGCCGTGACGCCGGGATTGAGCTTGAGGATGTGGATGCTCGGCACTTCTGCATCGAGCTCGAGCTCGTTGTTGATGGCGATCCTGAACATCGGCCCGGCCTGCGGCGAGGCCGGTGCGCCGACGATGGTGTTCACGGAGGTAATCAGACCTGCCGCGGGGGCGCGCAGCGTCACAGGATTCGGGCGTGCATTGCCTGCTGTCGGCGGCGGTATCAGCCGGGCCAGTTCCTGGTTCTCGGTGACGGTGTCGCCTTCGCGGACCAGCACTTCGGAGACCTTTGAACCTTCGGTATCCACGCCGACAACGGCCTCGCGGCGCGGAACCACGAAACCGGTCACCCGCACGAGATCGGAGAAGCAGGCATTGGTGGCCTTGGCGACGATCACCATGGCGCCATTCGGCGAGGCGGAGCCGGCAGGTGCGGGTTCAGCAGCAAAGCCGATAGAGGTGGTTGCGACCATGGTGGCCGCCAGCGACAGACATGCGAGAGAGGGGGAGAAGCAGGCAAAAGCCTTCATTGCGAGATCGATCCACTTGGTATTACGGAGCACCAGGGGCATTCGATCGGTGCGGCGGCAGGTCGGGGCAATCTATACAGGATATCCGCGATCACCACAGCAAACAGCGTCCCGCGTGGCGCGGAACGCTGTGGTGCGGCAATCCGCAGCAAGCTCGGAGGTACCACCGAGCCTTATTGGGATGCGGTGGCCTTGTTCACCATATTCACCACCTGAACGCGGCGGTTCGACGGATCGGTCGGCGCAACGCCGGCCTTCGGCTTGCCCTTACCATAGCCGACGGTGACGAGGTCGGCGCCGGCGATGCCGTATTTGTCCGTCAGATAGCGCTTGATGGCATCGGCGCGGCGCTCCGAGAGATCCTGGTTGTATTCTTCGCCGCCGACCGCGTCGGTATGGCCGGCGACCACGAAGGTCGCGCCCTTGAGGTCTTCGCTGCTCAGCGCCTTGCCGAGGGCCTGCACCGAGGACAGCGACTTCTTGCTGATATTCGCCGAGTTGTAGTCGAAGGTAATTTCCAGATCGATCGCCGGCTTGGTCTGGGCGACGGCGGCGATCTGCTCGCGCTCGCCGATCGACAGCGATCGTGTGCTGCGATTGCGAAGGGAGTCGACGAACTTGCCTTCGGCGGCATTGACGGCCGGCTCGGCCGGCGGCGTCATCGACAGACCGCGGGTCAGCGGCTTCTTTGGTGCCAGCGCGCGCAGGATCTGGTCGGAGGTCACTTCCTCAGCCGCTGCGGCGATGCCTGCGGTCAGCGACAGGGCGACGCCGATCATGGCGATCGTGCGAAGTGCCTTGAAGCCAAAGCGTGCGGATGTGTTCGGCATGGGTGCATCCTTCATTTAGTCGCGCGAAACGCGCTTGAATCAAATCCAGCAAAATCTGGTGCCGGATCGCTTCAGGATGGCTTCCGGCTTGCCATCAATAGTGTCCGCTCGCGCGCCGCAGGTTCAAACCGGGCTTGCGACTTTCCTACGATTTTCTTGCGACTTTCCTGCGAAATCCTGCCGACCTCTGGGAATCATCGGATGGCGTGTTATCGCGCTGTCCTATCGAACGCCGTAGCTGGCAAATTCCTTGACGATGTCCGGGTCCATGGCTTTAGCATTGGTGATGTCGAGATCGCCTTCAGCCGTCTGGCCAAGGCGATGTTTGGCCAGACCGCGGCCATAGAGCGATGAGGTCAGCTGCGGATTGATCTTCAGCGCAGCGTCGAAATCCGCAATGGCGTTCTTGCTCTGGCCGTTCTTGAGGTTGACCAGGCCGCGGCTGTCCAGCGCATCGACAAAATTCGGGCGCAGGCGCAGGGCTTCATTGCAGTCCTTGAGCGCGGCGGCGAGGTCACCGGTCACGGTGCGTGCCCAGCAACGATTGTTGTAGGCCTCGACATCCTTGGGATTCAGTTTGATCGTGGCGTCGAAATCCTTGATCGCAGCGGAATAGGCGCCTTTGCTGGCATAGACCTGGCCGCGGCGATACAGCGCGCCGGCGTCCTCCGGATTATCGGTCAGCTTGACGTTCAGCGATTTGACGGTCGGATCCTCCGCCAGCGCCAGCAGGATCTTGTTTTCGTCGCGAGGAACTTCGGCGGCGACGGCAGGGGCAGGAGTCGGTGCCGCGGCCGGCGCAGGCGCTGCTACTGGAGCCGCCGGCGTGGGTGCAGCGGGCACAGGTGCTGCAGGAGCTGCAGCGGCGACTTCTGGTTTGGCCGCAGCAGCGGGGCGCGGTGTCGTAGCCGGTGCGGGATCGGCCGGTTTGGCTTCCGCTACAGCGGCCGAGGCCGGGCGCGTTCCCGCTATGAAAGAGAAGTCTTCTGCCAGCGACGATGAAATCCACGGCACCTGCTCGCTGCGCGACGCGCGGGTGACGTTGACGCGGGTCCGGTTCAGCGTCTGCTCGGCGGTGAGATCTGGAACCCGGATTTCCTTGAGCAGCTCACTGACGAACAACCCGTGATCGCCGCCGCCATCGCTGACCACGGAGCTGAGTGCCGCCGAATACATCACCAGCGTGCCGCTCGGTGCGATCACCGGAGCGAGCCCGGCGGAGAAGCTGCGGAACCGGCGCTCGAACGGATTGCGGCGGGATGCGTCCAAAAGCGCAATCTTGACGCCGGCGCCGCGGCCGTTGATCTCGCCCAGCACAGTCTCGAGGCTGAAGCCGTCGCGGCGCACGTCGGGCTCGGTCCAGATCTGGGCATCGACCGGGATCATGTAACTTTGGCGCGCGGACTGGATGCCGAAGCCGCTGAAGAACACCAGGGCGACCGAGCCGGGCTTCACCTTGCCGTAGAATTTGTCGAGCGCCCGGCGCATACCTTCGCCGCCGAGATTTTCCCCGGTATCGACCTCAAATCCGTCACGCTTCAATTCGGCGGCGACGTCGCGGGCGTCGTTGATGGGCTCCTTGAGTGGAGCCTCGGCGTCCGGATATTTCGCATTGCCGATCACCAGTGCGATCCGGTGGGTCCGATCTTCCGCGGCGGAGGCCTGCCAGACGGGCGTGGCGGCAAACGTCAGGAGAGCGATCAGAGCAATGCGCATTTTCATAATGAAACCGGTCCACACTTGAGGGCGCTGTCCAAGCTGCGGCTTGCGCCGCAGCGACACTAATCCACGCCATTCGCATTATCAAACCGGCGTGATCGCGGCTGTCAACGTGCTGTGTGGGCGGCAGCTATCGCGTCAATTCACCACGCGTCTGGCGTTGTCGTACAGTCCTGGTCCCCGGTCATTCCGGTGGCTGGAACGGTTTGACCTTTCCCGGCAGCAATGGCTTGTTGCGCATAACAACGATCGGGAATGGGACGGGACGAATGAGCGTGACTTACGAAATCTATGCGATCCGCTATGCCACGATGACGCCGCGGACGCCGCAAATGAATTATCTCGCACCCGATCCCCATGAGACCGCAGCGGCCGATCTCGATTATTTCGTCTGGCTGATCCGCGGCGGTGGCCGCGACATTCTTGTCGATACCGGCTTCAACGAAGCCGCCTCGAAGGAGCGCAGCCGCAAGCTCACGATCAATCCCATCGACGCGCTGGCCGATTTCGGCGCTCGCGCGGCGGACATCCGCGACGTCATCGTCACGCATCTGCATTACGACCATGCCGGCAATCTCGATCGTCTCCCCAATGCCAGGTTCCATCTGCAGGACCGCGAGATGAGCTACGCGACGGGCCGCTGCATGTGCAACGGGTTGCTGCGGCATCCGTTCTCGGCGGAGGACGTCACGCTGATGGTGCGACACGTGTTCAATGAGCGCGTCACGTTCCACAATGGCGATGGCGAGGTTGCGCCGGGCGTCACGCTGCACCGCGTTGGTGGCCATTCCGACGGTCTGCAGATCGTACGCGTGCAAACCGCGCGCGGCCCGGTGGTGCTCGCCTCGGATGCCTCGCATTATTACGGCAACATGCAGCGCCGCAGCCCGTTTCCGATTGTCTACAATATCGGCGACATGTGCGACGGCTGGACCACCTGCGAGCGCCTTGCCGGCCATCCCGATCGCATCATTCCCGGCCATGATCCGCTGGTGCGCGAACTTTATCCGCGCGTCGAGGGCAGCAAGGCCGATGCCTATGCGCTGCACGAGATGCCGTCGCGCTCCTTTGTGAAAGACTAATCGCTCAATAGGCGCCGGCCTTTTGCCCATGCCGCGTCTGCACGAGGTCGAGGCTACGCTCGATCTTGCCGAGTGCGGCGGCGAAGTCCTTGCGCTCCTGCGCCGTCAGGCATGACAGGATGTCGCGCTCTTTGCTTAGCAGGCGCGGGATCAGTTCTTCATAAAGCGCTGTGCCTTTCGTGGAGAGACGCAGTTCGAAGGCGCGGCGGTCGTCTTCGTTTTCGACCCGTTCGATGAGTTCGCGGTCCAGCAGGGCCGTCACCGCCCGGCTGATGGTGGATTTGTGGGTGCGCGTGCATTGCGAAATGAACTGCGCGCTGCAGGCGTCGTCGCGAAAGCCCAGCGTGGCGATGACGCGCCATTCCGGAATGTCGAGCCCGTAGCGCACCTGATATTCGTCCGAGAGCGCGGCGCTGACCTCCGCGGCCAGCCGGTTGAGCCGGAACGGAACGAACTGAAACAGGTCGAATTTTGCCACGGGGCCACCAATTCTGCTGTTGACGCCGCCACGGGTCCGGCGTTTAGATGGTTGCAAATGAGACTATCTTAGAGGGAGTGCGGTCCGTTGGCCAGACCAGCGTTGATCCGAAAATACATCCGGTTGCAGGGCGGGGTCTGAGCCATGGCGCAGCATGTCCGCCAGTTTGCCTATCGCCGCCATGCCGATCAGGCACGCCCTGCCGTTGATGCAGCGCGTCATCCCGTTGTGATCGTCGGCGCCGGGCCGGTGGGCCTGTCGCTGGCCATCGATCTGGCGCAGCGCGGCCAGCGCGTCGTGCTGCTCGACGACGCCGATCGCATCGGCGACGGCTCGCGCGCCATCTGTTTCTCCAAACGCTCGCTCGAATATTGGGACCGTCTCGGTGTCGCCCATCGCATGATCGACAAGGGCGTGGTGTGGAAGGTCGGCAAGATCTTTCTCGGACCGGACATGCTCTACCAGTTCGATCTGCTGCCCGAGACCGGCCACAAGATGCCGGCCTTCATCAACCTGCAGCAATATTACGCCGAGTCCCTTCTGGTCGATCGCGTGCATCAATTGCCGGAGATCGATCTGCGCTGGCGCAACAGGGTCATCGCGCTGGCGCAGCACAACGATCACGCCGAACTCACCATCGAGACGCCCGATGGGCCTTACACGCTGCGCGCCGACTATGTCGTTGCCTGCGATGGGGCCCGCTCCGGGCTGCGAGGCATGGTCGGTGCGGACTTTTCCGGCGAGGTGTTCGAGGATCAGTTCCTGATCGCCGACGTCAAGATGACCGCGGAATTCCCGACCGAGCGCTGGTTCTGGTTCGATCCGCCGTTCCATTCCGGCCAGTCCGCACTGCTGCATCGTCAGCCCGACGATGTCTGGCGTATCGATCTGCAGCTCGGTCCCGATGCCGACCCTGTCGCGGAGCGGCAGCCGGAGAAGGTGCGTCCGCGCATCGCACGCATGCTCGGCCACGATGATTTCGATTTCGAGTGGATCTCGGTCTACAAATTCCAGTGCCGCCGCATGCAGCGCTTCCTGCATGAGCGCGTGATCTTCGCCGGCGACGCCGCGCATCAAGTGTCGCCGTTCGGTGCAAGAGGCGCCAATTCCGGCCTCGAAGACGCCGAGAACATCGCATGGAAGCTGGCGATGGTGCTGGCGGGCGACGCGCCGGCATCGCTGCTGGTGAGTTATGACGCCGAGCGTGGTCCGGCCGCTGACGAGAACATCCGCGCCTCGACCCATGCGACGGATTTCATCGCGCCGCATTCGAAGCAGGAGCAGCGCATGCGGCAGGCAATACTGTCGCTCGCCAGGGAAGCCGATTTCGCCAAGCGGATGATCAATGGCGGGCGACTGTCCGTGCCGTCGGTCTATCAGACGCCGCTCTCGACGGCCGACAGCGACGACTGGTCTGTCGGTCCTCAGCCGGGCGCGCATATGCCGGACGCGCCGCTCGCGACTGACGACGGCGCACATGTATTTCTCTCGGAATGTTTCGCGGGGGCGGGTCGCGGTTTCACCGTATTGCACTCGGATGGTCAGGCGATCGAACTGCCCGAGGGCGTGGCCCGTCTGGTCGTCGGTGACGATGCGGCGCTGCGCGACGAGACCGGACTGTTCAAGGCACGCTACGGCGCCGATCCGGGTGCCGCCTATCTGCTGCGGCCCGATGGTTATGTCGCGGCGCGTTTCCGGCATCCAACGCCGCAGGCGATCAAGGCCGCGGTCGCGCGTGCCTGCGGGAGGCCGTCATGACGGCACTATCCACGACGTCCAACTTCGCCAGTCCCGACGACGCCTATCGTGCGATCGTCGAGGCGCATCGCGGATTGACCGACGATCAAAGCGCGGCGCTCGATACGGCACTCGTGCTGATCCTCGCCAATCATATCGGCGATGCCGCTGTGCTCGGTGACGCGATAGCGCTGGCGAAGCGGCGGCTGCCTGTCGCCACACGAACTGAATGACAAGAATCAAAGGAAGAATTTGATGACCAAAGGTTTCGCATCCACGACCGACATGACCGAGAAGAAGGTCACCTTCTCGGAGATCGGTACCGATCTCTATGCCTTTACGGCCGAGGGCGATCCGAACTCGGCTGTCATTGTCGGCGATGACGGTTGCATCGTGTTCGACGCGCAGGCGACGCCGGCGATGGCCAACAAGGTCATCGAGCGCGTGCGGACGGTCACCGACAAGCCGATCAAATATGTCGTGCTGTCGCATTATCACGCGGTGCGCGTACTCGGGGCGTCCGCCTACAAGGCGCAGGGTGTCGTCGCGTCCCAAGAGACCTATCGGCTGGTGGAAGAGCGCGGCCAGCAGGACTGGGATTCAGAATTCGGTCGTTTTCCGCGCCTGTTCCAGGATGCCGAGAGCATTCCCGGCCTGACCTGGCCGACACTCACTTTCGAGGGCGAGATGTCGATCTTCCTCGGCAAGCGCGAGGTGCGGCTGATGCAGCTCGGCGCCGGTCATACGTCGGGCGATATCGTTGCCTGGGTGCCCGATGCCGAGGTGATGTTCTCAGGCGATTTGATCGAATATCATTCGGCCTGCTATTGCGGCGATGCGCTGCTGCGCGAATGGCCGTCGACGCTGAACGAGATTCGTGCGTTCAACCCGAAAGCGATTGCGCCGGGCCGCGGCGATGCATTGAAGGGGCTGGAAACGACCCGCGAGGCGATCGCGATGACGCGTGATTTCGTAATGTCGCTCTACGGCGCGGCGGAGCTGTCAGTCGCCAAGGGACGCAGCCTGAAGGAGACCATGGCGTCGACCCGCGAGGTCATGGACAAGAAGTTCTCGAGCTTTGCGATCTACGAGCACTGCCTGCCGTTCAATGTATCCCGCGCCTTCGATGAAGCGTCGGGGATCGATGACCCCGTGATCTGGACCGACAAGCGCGACCGCGAAATGTGGGCCGCGCTCCAAGGGTAACGTAGTAGATTCGTCATTGCGAGCGAAGCGAAGCAATCCAGAAGGTCACAAAGGAAGACTGGATTGCTTCGTCGCAAGCGCTCCTCGCAATGACGGTAGGAAAAGGAGGATGAGATGAACATCACCACCAATCCCGATCTGATCAGCCGCAACACCGTCAACGTCACGCCGGGCTATATGTCCGGCTTTGGCAACAGCTTCGAAACGGAGGCGCTGCCCGGCGCATTGCCCATCGGCCGCAACTCGCCGCAGCGTGCGGCCTATGGGCTCTATGCCGAACAGCTCTCCGGTTCGCCCTTCACCGCGCCCCGCGGCACCAATGAACGGTCCTGGCTGTATCGCATCCGCCCGTCGGTGAAACATTCGGGCCGCTTCGAGAAGACAGATAGCAAGTTGTGGCGCACCGCGCCGTGCCACGAGAACGATCTGCCGATCGCGCAATTGCGCTGGGATCCTGCGCCGATCCCGAAGGAGGACATGACCTTCCTGCAGGGCGTGCAGACCATGACAACAGCAGGCGACGCCGGCACCCAGGCCGGCATGGCAGCGCATGTCTATCTGATCACTAAATCCATGGTCGATCAGCATTTCTACAATGCCGACGGCGAGATGATGTTCGTGCTGCAGCAGGGCAAGCTGTTGTTCGTCACCGAATTCGGCCGCATCGACGCCGAGCCCGGCGAGATTGTGGTGATCCCACGCGGCGTCAAGTTTCGCGTCGAACTCATGGGTGGTGCTGCGCGCGGCTATCTCTGCGAGAATTATGGCGGCGCCTTCACGCTGCCCGAGCGCGGACCGATCGGCGCCAATTGTCTCGCCAATGCGCGCGACTTCCTCACGCCGGTGGCCGCCTATGAGGACAAGGACACGCCGACCGAGCTCTATGTGAAATGGGGCGGCACGCTGTTCAAGACGGTGCTGCCGCATTCGCCGATCGATGTGGTCGCGTGGCACGGCAACTATGCGCCGTATAAATACGATCTGCGCACTTTCTCGCCGGTCGGCGCCATCGGCTTCGATCATCCGGATCCGTCGATCTTCACAGTGCTGACCTCGCCCTCGGAAACCGCCGGCACCGCGAATATCGATTTCGTGATCTTTCCGGAGCGCTGGGCGGTGGCGGAAAACACGTTCCGGCCACCGTGGTATCACATGAACATCATGTCGGAATTCATGGGGCTTATCTACGGCGTCTATGATGCCAAGCCGCAGGGCTTCACACCGGGCGGAATCAGCCTGCACAACATGATGCTGCCGCATGGGCCAGACCGCGAGGCTTTCGATCACGCCAGCAATGGCGAGTTGAAGCCCGTGAAGCTCACCGGCACCATGGCCTTCATGTTCGAGACCCGCTACCCGCAGCGCGTTACGGAACACGCAGCCACGACGGCGACGCTGCAGAGCGACTACGCCGATTGCTGGAAGGGTCTGGAGAAGCGCTTCGATCCGAATAAGCGCTAGGTGCGCGAGGTCAGCGACCCCAAGGGATCAACGATCTCCAGGCGGAATGTCCTTGATGCGGGCCGAATGCGCGGTGATGTCTTCAAGGCTGTAGGACAGATGCACGCGCTTGTCAGACGGTGGCCGCTTGGCGACCGACAGGCCAGGCCGCCATTCGGTGGCCGGCCGGATCGGGCGCGGCGCGAAACCTCCACCGCAATTCGGGCAAACATTGAAGAGCTTGGTGTCCACGCAATCCGCACAGAATGTGCATTCAAAGGTACAGATGCGCGCATCGGGCGCTGCGGGCGGCAGGTCCTTGTCGCAATATTCGCAGTTCGGCCGCAGCGCCAGTGCCATCGTTCTCTCCCAATCGGTTCGTTGCGCCGATCTTGGCAGAACCGCGATGGTTCGTGAACTGTCAGGCGGCCTGACGCTGGAAGGCGGGTGCTACGACGCTGCGTCCGTGCGCGGGATGTTGAGCCGTCGCGCCCAGGCGATACCCTTTGCGCTCAGGCGAGGGCCGATTTCAGCGGCAGTTTCGATGTTTCCTTCAACCGGTCGAGCACGATCGACGAGCGCACATGCGCCACGCTCTGATGCGGCATCAGCACATTGTTGACGAGGTCGGACAGTCCCTTGAGATCGCGCAGCACGGCCTTGAGGACATAGTCGGCGTCGCCGGTCAACGAGTAAGCTTCCTGCACCTCGTCGACCCGCTGCACCAGCGTGCGGAACTTCTTGGCATTGTCCGGCGAGTGGGTGGCCAGTTGCACCTGGATGAAGGCGATCACGTTGAAGCCGAGCGCGTCCGACGATAGGTCGGCGTGATAGCCGGAGATCACCTTCTCCTCTTCGAGCCGCATCCGGCGCCGCGAGCATTGCGAGGCGGACAGGCCGACGGCATCGGCGAGCTGCTGGTTGGTCAGCCGGCCGTCATCCTGCAAGGCAGCCAGCATCTTGAGATCGAAGGCGTCTACCGGAATCATGCGTCAAAAGCCTCTTTCATGCGCGAACCATGCATGAATATCGCATATTCCATCCGAATTTGCATGCACCTTGCGTCGCAAACGACCGACACTCCAGGCAAGCGATAATGCAAATCAGCTTCGGGAGATCAACATGGGTCCGTTTCCGCACGACGCGCCGGCCGCCACTATCTCGGCACATAATCCGATGGGCACCGACGGCTTTGAATTCGTCGAATACGCGCATCCGAGGCCCGAAGAACTCCACGCGCTGTTCAGGCTGATGGGCTACGTGCCCGTCGCGAAGCACAAGACCAGGAAGATCACGGTCTATCGTCAGGGGGACATCAACTATCTCGTCAACGAAGAGCCCGGAACTCACGGCTTCAATTTCGTCACCGCGCACGGCCCGTGCGCGCCGTCGATGGCGTTCCGAGTCGTCGATGCGCAGGCGGCCTATGACCGCGCGATCTTGCTCGGTGCCGAGCCGGCGGATGCGTCGTCGGCGGAGAAGACGCTCGACGTGCCGGCCATCAAGGGCATCGGCGGCAGCCTATTGTACTTCGTCGATCGCTATGGCGCGAAGGGTTCGGCCTATGACCATGAATTCACATGGCTCGGCGCCAAGAACCCGCGCCCCGAAGGCGCCGGCCTGTTCTATCTCGATCACCTCACCCACAACGTCCATCGCGGCCGCATGGATGTCTGGACCGGCTTCTACGAGAAGCTGTTCAATTTTCGCCAGATCCGCTTCTTCGACATCGAGGGACGCGCCTCGGGCCTGTTCTCGCGCGCGCTGACCAGTCCGGACGGCAAGATCCGGATTCCGATCAACGAGGATGCCGGCGATGCCGGCCAGATCGAGGAATATCTCAATACGTATCACGGTGAGGGCATCCAGCACATCGCCTGCGGCGTGACCGATATCTACACGACCATCGAGAAGCTGCGCGCCGATGGCCTGCCCTTCATGCCGCCGCCGCCACAGACCTATTTCGAGAAGATCGATGCGCGGCTGCCGAAGCATGGCGAGGACGTGCCGCGCCTGCAGAAGAACGGCATCCTGATCGACGGTGAAGGCGTGGTCGCAGGCGGCGAGACCAAGGTGCTGCTGCAGATCTTCTCGGCCAATGCGATCGGACCCATTTTCTTCGAATTCATCCAGCGCAAGGGTGATGACGGATTCGGCGAGGGCAATTTCAAGGCGCTGTTCGAGTCGATCGAAGAAGATCAGATCAGGCGCGGCGTGCTGCACGTGGCGGACAAGACCGCGGCGTAGTCTTCTCCCTCCCCCAAGCAGCGCAGCTGCGCAGTGGGGAGGGTGGCCGGCCGAAGGTCTGTCGGGTGGGGGGACGCCACACTCTGGCCCGCGCCTGTGGCGCCCCCCTCCCTAACCCTCCCCCGCAAGGGGGAGGGAACTACAGCGATCCCCACTCCTTCACCGCATCACCCAGCTCCACCTTCACGGCCGGCCGTGCCGCCGATGGCGTGCGCGAGAACCGCGGTGCGGGTGCCGGCTGTGTCGCGCCCTCGTGCTGGATGAACACTTCGCGTGCCACCATATGCGGATGCTTGGTGGCTTCCGACATGGTCAGCACCGGTGCGAAGCACACATCGGTGCCTTCCATGATCTTTGACCACTCGTCGCGGCTCTTGGTCTTGAACACCGCGGTGAGCTTGTCCTTCACCGCGGCCCAATTCTTCGAGTCCATGTGATTGTCGTAGCAGGCCTCCGAAAGCCCGGCGAGTTCGCGCAGCTCGGCATAGAATTGCGGCTCGATGGAGCCGATCGAGATGAAGTTGCCGCAGCTGCATTCATAGACGCCGTAGAAATGCGCGCCGCCATCGAGCATGTTGCTCTCGCGACTTTCCTTCCAGCGGCCGGCAGCCGTCATGTCGAAGAACATGGTGATCAAGGATGCTGCGCCGTCGCACATGGCCGCGTCCACCACCTGCCCCTGGCCGGAGCGGCTGGCTTCCAGCATGGCCGCGAGCATGCCCATCACGAGATACATCGAGCCGCCGCCGAAATCGCCGACCAGATTCAATGGTGGCACGGGCTTGTCGGCGCCGCCGATCGCGGCGAGGGCCCCGGTGATGGAGATGTAATTGATGTCATGGCCGGCGGCCTGCGCCAGCGGGCCATGCTGGCCCCAACCGGTCATGCGGCCATAGACCAGTCTCTTGTTGCGGCCGAGGACGACATCCGGCCCGAGGCCGAGGCGTTCCATCACGCCGGGGCGATAGCCTTCCACCAGCGCATCGGCGCTATCCAGCAGCGACAGCACCTGTGCGATGGCGGCCTTGTCCTTGAGATCGACCTCGATGACCTTGCGGCCGCGTGATGCAGCGCCTTTCGGCATCTGCTTCGGGCGCACCAGCGTGATCACTTCCGCACCCATATCGGCGAGCAGCATGCAGGCGAACGGACCGGGGCCGATGCCCGCGAATTCGACGATGCGTGTGCCCTTGAGCGGGCCGGTGGCCTTGGTTTGTGATCGCGACGACGCGAGGGTGGTGTCCTGCACTTGTGTTTCCCATGCTTGATCTTGGCCGTCGATGGGACGGACCGATTTGCCGGAAACTGTCTATGCTGGCGGTGACAAGGGCAAGAAGCTTTTGGCCGCAATCCTGCATGCGGCCATGCTGCGGCACTGCACAAAAAATGCTGAAGCCAAAACTCGATGTCGTCCCCGCGAAAGCGGGGACCCATAACCACCGAGTTCGTGTTTTGCAAAGGCCTCTGCCGCCATTCCGCCACGACGGGATGGAGGCTATGGATCCCCGCCTTCGCGGGGATGACAATTGAGAGGTTCGAGTTTTACCCCGCCGCTTCCACCGCGCGCTGTGCCATCACCTTGATGAGATTGGCGCGATATTCCGCCGAGCCGTGGATGTCACCCATCAACCCATCCGCTGAAATCTTCACGCCATCCAGCGCTCCCGCCGACCAGTTCGCCTTCAGTGCCGCTTCGATCGCCGGCACGCGCATCACGCCGCTCTGCGATGCGCCGGTGGCTGCGACACGGACTTCGCCGGACTTTGTCTGGGCGACGAACACCGCGGTGAGTGCGAAACGCGACGCCGGGTGGCGCATCTTGGCGTAGCCGGCCTTGGCCGGAATGGGGAACGACACGGATGTGATGATCTCGTCCTCTTCCAGCGCGGTCGAGAACAGGCCCTGGAAGAAATCGTCGCCTTTGATCTCGCGCTTGTTGGTCTTGATCGTGGCATTCAGCGCCAGCACGGCCGCCGGATAGTCTGCGGCGGGGTCGTTGTTGGCAATGGAGCCGCCGATGGTGCCGCGATAGCGCACGGCGGGATCGCCGAGCACCGACGTCAGATGCACGATGGCGGGAATTGCCTTCTTGGCCGCGGGGCTCTGCGTGATGTCGTAATAGGTCGTCGCCGCCTTGATGATCAGCGCGTCGGATGTTGCCTCGATGCCGATCAAGTCCTTGATCTTCGCGAGGTCGATGACATCCGAGGGTGCCGCAAGACGCTGCTTCATCACGGGGATCAGCGTGTGGCCACCGGCGAGATATTTAGCTTCGGGATGCTTGGCGAACAGGGCCGCTGCTTCGTCGATGCTGGCGGGGCGGTGATAAGTGGTCTCGTACATCGTATTGCTTCCTTATCTTTTGGTCGTGTTTTCTTGACGCGAACCGGCTTCCACTTCGCTTGAAAACACTCCGCTTATTCCGCTGCCTGCTGCAATTGCAGCGCTTCCCAGACACGGCCGGGCGTCGCCGGCATCTCGATCTTGTTGTGGCCGAGCGCGTCCGTAATGGCGTTGATGACGGCGGGTGACGAACCGATCGCGCCGGCCTCGCCGCAGCCTTTCACGCCGAGCGGATTGCCCGGGCACAGCGTCGTGGTGTGTGAGACCCGGAACGACGGCACGTCGTCGGCGCGGGGCATGGCGTAATCCATGAACGACGCCGTCACCGGCTGGCCGTTGTCGTCATAGATAGCGCTTTCGAGCATCGCCTGGCCGATGCCCTGGGCGAGGCCGCCATGGACCTGGCCTTCGACGATCATCGGATTAATCAGCCGGCCGAAGTCATCGACCGCCACGAAGTCGACGATGTCGGTCTTGCCGGTGCCAGGGTCGATCTCGACTTCGCAGATGTAAGCGCCGGCCGGGAAGGTGAAGTTGGTGGGATCGTAGAACGCACCTTCCTTCAGGCCGGGCTCCATGCCGTCAGGCAGGTTGTGTGCGGTATAGGCGGCGAGTGCCACCATCGGCAGCGCGATCGCCTTGTCGGTGCCGGCGACCTTGAACTCGCCATTCTCGATGACGATGTCGCCTTCGGAGGCTTCGAGCAGATGCGCGGCGATCTTCTTCGCCTTGGCTTCCACTTTCTCCATCGCCTTGAAGATCGCGGACATGCCGACCGCCGCCGAGCGTGAGCCATAGGTGCCCATGCCGAACTGCACCTTGTCGGTGTCGCCGTGCACGATCTGCACCTGATCGACGGAAATGCCGAGCCGGTCTGCGACCAGTTGCGCGAAGGTCGTCTCGTGGCCTTGGCCGTGGCTGTGCGAGCCCGTCAGCACCTCGATGGTGCCGACCGGATTGACGCGAACTTCCGCGGATTCCCACAAGCCGACGCCGGCGCCGAGCGAGCCGACAGCCTTGGACGGCGCGATGCCGCAGGCCTCGATGTAGCAGGAGAAACCAAGGCCGCGCAGTTTGCCGGCGGCTTTCGCCTTGGCCTTCCGCGCCGGGAAGCCGGCATAATCGATCGCTTTCAGCGCCGCGTCGAGCGACGCGCCGAAGTCGCCGATGTCATAGGCCATGATGACGGGCGTCTGATGCGGAAACTGGGTGACGAAGTTGATGCGGCGCAGTTCGGCGGGATCGACCTTCAACTGCCGCGCCGATGTCTCCATCAGGCGCTCGACCAGATAGCTCGCCTCGGGGCGTCCGGCGCCGCGATAGGCATCGACCGGCGTGGTGTTGGTGTAGACGCCCATCACCTCGGCATAGATGGTCGGGATATTGTACTGGCCCGACAGCAGCGTGGCGTAGAGATAGGTCGGCACCGAGGACGAGAACAGCGACATATAGGCGCCGAAATTGGCGTGGGTCTTCACCCGCAGGCCCAGGATCCTGTTGTTGGCATCGAACGCCATCTCGGCATGCGACATGTGATCGCGGCCATGGGCATCGGTGAGAAACGCCTCGGTGCGGTCACCGGTCCATTTCACCGGGCGACGCACTTTCTTGGAGGCCCAGAGTGCGACCATTTCCTCGGGATAGATGAAGATCTTCGACCCGAATCCGCCGCCGACATCGGGGGCGATGACGCGCAGCTTGTGTTCCTGCGCGACATTGTAGAACGCCGACAGCACGAGCCGCGCTACATGCGGATTCTGCGATGTCGTATGGAGCGTGAAGTGCTCTTCTGCGTCGTCATATTCAGCGACGGCTGCGCGCGGCTCCATCGCGTTCGGCACCAGCCGGTTATTGGTCAGGTCCAGCGAGATGACATTGGCGGCCTTGCTGAAGGCGTCATTGGTCAGCTTCTCGTCGCCGATCGCCCAGTCATAGACCACATTGCCCGGCGCTTCCGGATGCAGTTGCGGTGCACCCGAGGCGAGTGCTGCGGTCATGCTGCTGACGGCAGGGAGTTCTTCATAAGTCACGACCACGGCCTCGGCCGCATCCTTCGCTTGATTCTTGGTCTCGGCGATCACCACGGCGACTGCCTGACCGACGAAGCGCACGGTGTCCGGCGCCATCGCCGGCCATGCGCCCATCTTCATGGGTGTGCCGTCCTTGGAGGACACCGCCCAGCCGCAGATCAGATTGCCGATCTTGTCGTCCACCAATTGCTGTGCTGTCAGCACATCGACCACGCCCGGCATATCCTTGGCGGCGGAGGCGTCAATGCCTTTGACCTTGGCATGGGCATGCGGGCTGCGGATGAAATGCGCGTGGGTGAGGCCGACGATCTTGACGTCGTCGACATAGCGGCCGCGGCCGGTGATGAAACGCTTGTCTTCCTTGCGCGCAACGCGTGCGCCGATGCCTTCAACGCCCATCTCATGGGTCTCCCTGCCGGAGTTTTTGATTGTCCGCGCTTTCCATCGAAAGGCGCGGTTGGCTCAGCTCAGATCAATGCGCCGCGGCTCATTCAGCCGCTTGCGCAACCTTCATGCGTCCGGCGGCGTCGAGTACCGATTTGACGATGTTGTGGTAGCCGGTGCAGCGGCAGATATTGCCTTCGAGCTCGTGGCGCACTGTCTCTTCATCGAGATCGCCCGCGTGGCGATTCACGATGTCGATCGCCGACATGATCATGCCCGGCGTGCAGTAGCCGCATTGCAGGCCGTGATTGTCGCGGAACGCCGCCTGCATCGGATGCAGCTGGTCGCCCTTGGCAATGCCTTCAATGGTGGTGACATTGGCGCCGTCGATCTGACCGACCAGCGTGGTGCAGGATTTCACCGCCTTGCCGTCGATATGGACGATGCAGGCGCCGCACTGGCTGGTATCGCAGCCCACATGGGTCCCGGTCAGGTTGAGATTTTCGCGGAGCAGGTGGACGAGAAGGGTTCTGTCTTCGACCGTGGCAGAGACAGATTTGCCATTGACCGTCAGTTTCACTGTGGACACGCAGACCTCCCGGTATTTTTTAATTATTCCAATTAGAAGCGCGGTCCAGAAAGTTTGCAACTGGGAATTTGGTGGGGTGGTTCTTCCCCTCTCCCCCAGCGCGGCGAAGCCGCGCGCCGCGGGAGAGGGTGGATCGGCCGCGCAAGCGGTCGAGACGGGAGAGGGTGCCAGGAGCACTGTGCGTTGCTGTTACCCCTCTCCCGCCTTCGCTTCGCTCAGGCACCCTCTCCCGCAAGGGGAGAGGGGAAGTAAGCAACGCGCGTATCCCTCCTGCAAATTTGTGCCTTCATATCCGCAGGCTGCAATGCTCTAGTCGCGGCGCAATAAATGCCGCAAGCGATTGCGGACAATAACAATTCCGCGACGAGGAGTTTTCGGGAGTGATCGACAAGCGCGTAGCCAGCGCGGCCGAGGCCGTGGCTGGGGTGAAGGACGGGGCAGTCGTCCTGGTGGCCGGGTTCGGTACTGTCGGCATTGCCGATGATCTGCTGGAGGCGTTGCACGAGCAGGGTGCGACCAATCTCACCATCGTCCACAACAATGCCGGCAATGGCGACACTGGTTTGGCCCGGCTGATCAATTCCGGCCGCGTCGCCAAGGTGATCTGTTCCTATCCGCGCTCCGGCGACTACAGCGCTTTCCTGAATGCCTATCGTGCCAAGACGCTGGAACTCGAACTGGTGCCGCAGGGCATCATCAGCGAACGCATGCATGCGCATGCCGCGGGACTTGGTGGCTTCTTCTCGCCTGTGACGGCGCATACCAAGCTCGCCGAGGGCAAGGAGACCCGCGAGATCGACGGTGTGCTGTATGTGTTCGAGAAGCCGCTGAAGGGCGACATTGCACTGCTGCGCGCCAAGAAGGCGGATCGCTGGGGCAACCTCGTCTATGACCAGTCGGCGCGTAACTTCAATCCGATCATGGCTATGGCTGCCGATCTCAGCGTCGTGCAGGTCAATGAAATGGTCGAACTCGGCAGTCTCGATCCGGAAGCGGTGGTGACACCGAGCATTTTCATCGATCGTGTGGTGGTAGTGGGAGCAAAGGCATGACGTCGTCTGATAAGACCGCAACATACAAGCCGCTCAATCGCGACCAGATGGCCTGGCGCGCCGCGCAGGACCTGCAGGAAGGCGCCTATGTCAATCTCGGCATCGGCATGCCGACGCGGGCGGCGAGCTATGTGCCCGATGGGCGCGAGGTGATCTTCCACAGCGAGAACGGCATTCTCGGTCTCGGTCCGAAGCCGGAGCCGGGCACGGAAGACGAGAACCTGATCGATGCCGGCAAGAACTACACGACTCTGATCAAGGGCGGCGTGTTCATGCACCACGCCGACGCGTTCCTGATGATCCGCGGCAAGCATCTCGATGTCAGCCTGCTCGGCGCCTTCGAAGTCTCCGAAGCCGGCGATCTCGCCAACTGGACTACGGAAGACCCGGCCTTCCCGCCCGGTGTCGGCGGCGCGATGGATCTCGCGGTCGGCGCCAAGGAAATCCGCGTGATCATGGATCATACCGACAAAGCCGGTAAGCCGCGCATTCTCAAGACGTGCCGGCTGCCGCTCACGGCACCGGGCTGCGTCAAGCGCATCTACACCAATCTGGCGGTCATTGACGTCACGGAGCAGGGCCTGTTCGTGCGCGAGATGGTCGAGGGCATGACGCTGGAACAGTTGCAGGCGCTCACCGAGCCTAAGCTGCAGCTCGCCAACAACTGGCAGTCGCTCACCCCGCCCGCAATGGCGGCGTAGTTGGCTCGTCATTCCGGGACAGGACGGACCGCGTAGCGGGCCGGCATGGGCCCGGAATCTTGAGCTGCTTTGCACAACATATCGAGATTCCGGGTTCGGTCCCGCCGCCTACGGCGTCGGCCCGCCCCGGAATGACAGTCCTGTTCGCCTGCCGCGCAACCTCCAGAAGTTCCGGTATCCGTTTACTCGTCCTTAGCCAATGTGCCGTAGGTTTGGGCATCGGCTTTGCGTGTGCTTGCACGCGATGACCGGGATGTTGGGAGTGATGAACGGGGGCCCCACGTGGCAACGACGACGCTTGTCCGGAAGAAGCCGGCTTCTTTTAAGTTTCCTGCCCTCAGGTTCCGCGCCAAGGTGACGCTGGGCTTTGCGGCCGTACTCGCCATCTCCGCGCTCAGCATGGTGCTCGCTTATGTCGGCTTCGAGCGCATCTCGGCCGGCGTGGTGTCGTATCGCACCAGCGTTGCGGAGTCCGGTCTGGCCCGCAATATCGACCGCGAACTGACCTCCTATCAGGCGCTAACGCGCTATTACGTCCTCACCAGCAATGAAGCGGACGCCAAGGCAGCGAAGGCTGCGGAAACAAGTCTGAAGGACGCCATCGACCAGTCGATGAAGGTGACCAAGGACTCCGCGCGGCTCGACAAGATCACCAAGCTGTCCCGCGAATTCATTACGTTCACCAAGGTGTTCGCCGACATTCTCACGGTCAAGGGACAGAACGACGCCATCGCCTCGACCCAGTTGTCGCGCACCAGCCTGATGCTGCGTAACAAGATCGATGATCTCGGCGATACCGCGACCATGGCCGGACTTGCCTCCGTGCAGGATCAGGTCAAGGAAATCACCACCCAGTTCATCACCGCGACCTCGCTCGTGAACACCTATATCGGCAAGGCCGAGGACAAGACCTCGAATGCCGCAACGGCTCGCATCAAGTTCCTGCAGAACTCGTTTGCGACGATCTATGCCAATGACGACAAGATCAACAACAAGGTGAAGGAGATCACCGCGGAGACGAAGCTCTACGCTGATGCTTTCGTCAAGTTCGTTGAGAACACCAAGAAGGTCGACGGTCTCGTTCAGGAAATGTCGGAGACGGCGGGAGCGATCACCAAGCTGTCGACGGCGATGAAGGGGGATCTGCTGTCCGATCAGCAGCGTCTTGAAACCGAATCCGACACCACGATCCACGATACCGAGCGCCAGGTGATGGTGCTGGGCGTTGGCGGCTTCATCGTCGGTGCCATCCTTGCGCTGCTGCTGGGCCGCAGCATTGCCGGTCCGATGATTGCGATGTGCGCAGCGATGCGCAAGCTCGCAGCCGGCGACTTCGAGGTCGTGTTGCCAGGTCTTGGCCGCCGCGACGAACTCGGCGACATGGCGTCCGCCGTGGAAGAGTTCAAGGTGCAGGCCATCGCGAAGGCCGAGCGGGATGCCGCTACGCAGGAAGAGCAAAGCCGCGAGGCCGGAGCGGCGCGCCGTGCCGAACTCATCCGCTTTGCCGACGATTTCGAGGCCGCCGTGGGTGCGATCGTCTCGAACGTGTCGGCATCGGCCGGACAGCTGGAAACCGCAGCCGGTACGCTGACGCGCACCGCCGAGACCACCGAGGGATTGTCGAGCCGCGTCGCCGGTGCATCGGATCAGGCCTCCTCCAACATGCAGTCGGTGGCGACTGCAACCGAGGAGCTCTCGCTGTCGGTCAATGAAATCGGCCGTCAGGTGCAGACCTCCAGCAAGATCGCGGATAGCGCAGTCGTGCAGGCGCAGCAGACCGATGCCCGCATCGGCGAGTTGTCGCGCGCCGCACAGCGCATCGGCGACGTCGTCGATCTCATCACGGCGATCGCGGAACAGACCAACCTTCTGGCGCTCAATGCGACCATCGAGGCCGCGCGTGCCGGAGATGCCGGCCGCGGCTTCGCGGTTGTGGCCTCCGAAGTGAAGTCGCTGGCCAGCCAGACCGCAAAGGCAACCGAGGAAATCTCGACCCAGATCGCCGGCATGCAGAGTGCGACGCAGGAGTCGGTGTCGGCGATCAAGCAGATCGGCAACACCATCGGCGAGATTTCCGGCATTGCCTCCGAGATCGCCAGCGCCGTCGAGCAGCAGGGCGCTGCCACGCGCGAAATCGCACAGAACGTCCAGCGGGTTGCCCACGGCACCCAGCAGGTCGCCGGCGATATCGTCGACGTCAACCGCGGCGCGACCGAAACCGGCGCGGCGTCGGCTCAGGTGCTGAATTCGGCACAGACCCTGTCGAGCGAGAGTGCGCGGCTGCGTGCCGAGCTCGATCGGTTCATGGGGAATATCCGGGCGGCGTAAACGCGATGTCCGCAACGATAACTCCGTCATGCCCGGCCTTGTGCCGGGCATCCACGTCTTTGCGGTGCGTGAGAAGACGTGGATGGCCGGGACAAGCCCGGCCATGACAGCGTTTCAATAGTAGCGACGCTGCGTGCGGCTACTTTTTTTCTGCCATATACGCCCGCCATCCGCCAAACGACGAGATGTCCCGCGCGCCTTCCGTCGCCTTGGCTTCCACTAGAAAGCCCTTGACGCTCGATCCGTCGGACAATGTCAGTGTGCCGATCGACATCGGCTGCGGAAGCGATGCAACGAATTTGCCGAAAGCCTCTGCCGACAGCGCCCAGACTTCGACGGCGATTTCCGCGCCCGTACCCTCCGCGACGCGCAGCAGGCCGGGCTTCGCCGGCGTCGTGCCATTGAGCGCATAGAACTTGTAGTCCGGCGCCGTCGTCGTGGCTTTCAGCAGGCGACCATTGAGGGCCTGCAACTCGCCGTTCAGTGCCATGCCTGAAAGATGCGCGCCGACCACGGCGATCGCGATCTCGCCGGCGGCGACTTCGGTTGAGAGCGGCGCGAGCGCCGGCTGCGGCAGGGCCCTGGCGCCAACCGGCAGCTTGGTATCGGCATGAAACACCCGGCCGATGCTCGCGAGCAAGGCGTCATCGCCGCCCGGCGCCAGTAGCGTGATGCCGAACGGGATGCCGTCGGCACGCATGGCGGCGGGAATGGCGAGGCCGCAGAGGTCGAGCAGGTTGACGAAGTTGGTGTAGGTGCCGAGCCGCGAATTGAGCTCGATGGGGTTGGCGAGCACCTGCGCCGTCGTATAGGCGGTCGGCGCCGTCGGCAGCACCAGCGCGTCGATAGCAGTGAAAGCCTGTTCGGCGACACGCTTCAGCTCCTGCAACTTGTACAGGGCCGCAAACGTATCCGTCGCACTCTGGCGTGCACCGGCGATGGTGATCTCGCGCGTCACCGGATGAATTGCATCCGGCGCAGAGGCCAGCAGGTCGCGGATCACCAGCAGGCGTTCGGCGACCCATGGTCCATCGTAGAGCAGCCGCGCGGTCTCATAGAACGGCTCGAGGTCGAACTCGACCAGCGTCGCGCCGAGCGAGGTCCAGCGCTTGAGCGCGTCCGCATAGGCTTTCTCCGAGGCCTTGTCGCCAAAGAAGATCAGCTGGCCATTGCGCGGCACGCCAAGCTTGAGGCCCTTCGGAAAGTCCGTGACCGAACCCGGCACCCGCTTGCGCGAATAGGGATCATGCGCGTCATAGCCCCCCATCACGTCGAGCGCGACGACAGCATCGTCCACCGTGAGTGTGAAGATCGACACGCAATCCAGCGTGCGGCAGGCCGGCACCACGCCGGCGGTCGGGATTAGGCCGAGGCTCGGCTTGAGGCCGACGATATTGTTGAGCATGGCGGGCACGCGGCCGGAGCCGGCGGTGTCGGTGCCGAGCGTCAGCGGCACAAGGCCTGCGGACACAGCAACGGCAGAGCCGGAGCTTGATCCGCCCGGTACGAGATCGTCGCGGATCGCGTTCTTGGGAATGCCATAGGGCGAGCGCACGCCGACCAGACCCGTCGCGAACTGGTCGAGATTGGTCTTGCCGATGATGATCGCGCCAGCGGCGCGCAGCCGCGCCACGGCGCTGGCATCGCGTGTTGCATGATAGGCGAAAGCGGGACAGGCGGCGGTGGTCGGCAGACCGGCGACGTCGATATTGTCCTTCACGCCGACCGGCACGCCGTAGAGCGGCAGCGTCGCGGGATCCTTCGCAGCGAGCGCCTCGGCTTCGGCGATCGCTTCGGCCTCAACGCGGAGCGTGATGAAGATGGCGGTATCGCCGCGGTCGCGGATTCGCTGATAGCTGCGGGCGACTGTCTGTGCGGGCGTGACGGTGCCGGCGCGATGCGCGGCGACGATGGCGGCGATCGTTTCGGGAACGGACTCACTCACGATGCGAACCTGCTGCGGATGGCACGGGTGTGCCACCCGCAGGTTGAGACGATGTTATTCAGCAGGCACGGCAAGTGGCGGCTCCGATTGCGGGACAGAAGACAGGCTGGTTGCGCCGAACTTGTCCGCGGCGAAGAGCCCGGCTGCAACGAGAGCATAAGCGAGAGCGACGCCGGGCGTCACCCCCAATCCGCCGCCGATCCCGATCGCCTCGCCGTGCATGAAGCCGAAATAGGTCAGGACCGCGCCGGCCAGCGCGAAGGCCGATGCATTGAGGAATTTGCGCTCGATGACGAACACCGCGATGGCGCCGAGCACCAGGCCGACCAGGATCGAGCCGCCGCCCATGACTTCAAGGCCGTGGAACAGCACGCCGTTCTGTCCCATCTTGGCGATGAATTCGGGCGAATGGATCGCGCCGAAATTCATCCCGGCGGCGCCAAGTGCGCCCGACAAGAGCACCGTAGCCCAGGCCGCAAGATGCGGTGTCAACGCAAGCGCGATGGCCGGCGCGTGTTCGCGTGGCGTGGTCTCGAACGCCTGCGCACAGATCAACATGCCGATATAGAGCAGGATCGGTGAGATCGCGACCACAGGGATAACGGCCAGCATCAGTGAGATGACGCCGAACCAGGAAAGTACGATCACCGTCAGGCCGGTTGCTGCCGAGTAGCCGATCCGGCCACCCATCGCTTTCCAGCCGGGATGGCCGATATAGACCGCGTTGATGAAGGGGTTGCCCATCAGGCAGCCGATCAGCGAGACGACGCCGTCGGCGGTCAGCACGCGGGTGGTCGGATATTCGTCGCCGGCAGCTTCCGCGCTTTCGACGTTGTCCATCGCTTCGACCAGATCGTAGATGCCGTAGGGAATGGCGGTGACCAGGATGATGCCGAGGAACTGGAATCCCGAGAAGACGTGATCGAAGGCCGGGATCGGCACCGAGAAGCCGAAATTGGTGAAGGCGGCCTTCACCCCGGCGACACTGACGCCGCCGATACCGACTCCAAAGAGATTGGAGCCCCAGGCGATCACCATGCCGACGCCGATCGCGACGAGGCCGGCCGGAATCCCCTTGGGATATTTATAGCCGCCGAACCAGCTCAGCATGATGATGGCAAAACATGTGAGGCCGATCACCGGCGTCATGAACATTTCCAGCGCCGGGCGCATCGCGATGAAAGCGATGGAGACGCCGGCCAGCGTGCCCAAGAGCGCGGCGCGCGGTGTTACCTTGCGGATCCAGGGCGCGATGAAGCCGCCGATCATCAGGATGAAGCTCTGGAAGAACACCCAGACGAGGCCGGCTTCCCAGCCCTTGATGGGATCGCCGGTCGTGATCGAGATCGGCAGCATGATCACGAAGGTGACGATGAACATATGCGGCACGCTGATGCCCGAGGGCAGCGCGCAGACATCGCTGCGGCCGGTCTTCTGCGCCAGTTTGTAGGCGAGCCAGGCGTAGTACATCGTGGACAGGCACATCATCAGGCCCATGGCCGGCAGGATGCGTCCGAACACGATGTTGTCAGGCATCTTCAGCACGAAGCGCAGCAGGCCGGTCAGCACCAGCATGTTGACGAGAATATTGGTGCCGAAGCCGAAAAACGCATTCCAGTCGCCCGGCGTCCATAGAGCGGGCTTGAAGTCGGATTTGCCGGCAGAATCTTTAGAAAACGTCCCCGCGGTCGTGCTCATCGTGATGCTCCTGCTGCAAGTTTGTTGGAAGTCTCCGGTGCATTTTCAGAAAGTGTCATTGCTTCAAGGATGGCGGCGGATGAGGCGACCCAGCCGAAGATGCCGCCCTGGGCCTTGATCATCTTCAGGCCCATCTCGTGGAATTCAGGAAAGTAGGACGCGCAGCCGTCAGAAATGACGATGCAGCGATAGCCGCGGTCATTGGCTTCGCGCACGGTGGTGTTGACGCAGACCTCCGTGGTGACACCGCAGACCAGCAGCGTGTCGATGTCGCGCGCCTTGAGATCGGCGCCGAGCGTCGTGGCGTAGAATGCGCCCTTGCCGGGCTTGTCGATGACGATCTCGCCTTCGACGGGATAGAGTGCGGGAATGATGTCGTGACCGGCCTCGCCGCGAATGAGGATGCGTCCCATCGGACCGGGATCGCCGATCCGCAGTGACGGCGCTCCGCGTTCGATCTTGGCGGGCGGTGCGTCAGACAGATCGGGCAGGTGCCCCTCACGGGTGTGCACCACCATCATCCCGGTTTCGCGCGCGGCTTTCAGGACCGCGGCGATCGGGGCGACGGCGCTGGCGAGTTGTGAGACGTCATTGCCGAGCGTCTCGCCGAAGCCGCCGGGCTCCATGAAATCGCGCTGCATGTCGATGATGACGAGCGCTGTCGTGCCCCAGTCGACCGCGATCGGGCCGGGTTCTGCAAGGACCGCCGTTGTATGCAGTGAGTCCGCCATTGCCGTGTACTCCCCGAGGCATGGATGTCTCAGAGGTTAACAAAGCAAGCAGCGTGCCATTGTGTACAACTGCGACGGTTGAATGATTCCGGATATTATATTTATATAAATCAGATGGTTATTTCAGAATAGCTTTGCAGCCTAAATGTCGTTCGCAGGCCGGGCGCTGGTTAATTGCTTAGTTTATAGCCGGGGCTGATAGATCGGCAGCGATCGCGCGTCATTGCAGCCCCGAGGGCCGTAATGACGGCGCGCGCATGACCTCAATCCCAGCCGTCGCCCTTGATGCCTGGATTCGCATAGACGATGCCGCCATCCACCGCGATGGTGGCGCCGACGACGTAGTCGCCGGCGCGCGAAGCGAGATAGATCGCGGCGCCCGCCATGTCCTCGTCGGTGCCGATCCGGCCGGCGGGCACGCGGGTCGCCACTTCATCGGCATTGTCGCGTGCAGCCTTGTTCATGTCCGACTGGAACGGGCCCGGCGCGATGGCCGTGACGACGACGTGATCCTGGATCAGTTTGACGGCCATCCGCCGCGTCAGGTGGATCAGGCCGGATTTGCTCGCCGCATAGGAATAGGTCTCCATCGGATTGACGAAGATGCCGTCGATGGAAGCGATATTGATGACCTTGGCGGGCTTGTCCGCGCTGGCTGCTGCACGCAGCGGCCCGGCCAGTGCCTTGGTCAGAAAGAACGGCGTCTTGACGTTCAGCGTCATCACCTTGTCCCAGCCGCTCTCCGGAAATTCGTCGAAGTCCGCGCCCCAGGCAGCGCCCGCATTGTTGACGAGAATGTCGAGCTTGGGTTCGCGCTTCTTGATTTCGGCAGCCAGCATCTCGATGCCGGCCATGGTCGAGATGTCGATCGGCAGCGCGATGCATTCGCCGGCATATTGCGCGGAGAGTTCTTTCGCGGTGGCTTCGCACGGGCCGGCCTTGCGCGCGGTGATGTAGACCTTCGCCGCGCCCTGGCTGAGAAATCCCGCTGCGATCATCTTGCCGATGCCGCGCGAGCCGCCGGTGACGAGTGCAATGCGGCCATCGAGCGAAAACAGATTGGTGAACATGACGCCTCCCGCTTGTTTTGTCGTTGGACCGATTGTGTGCGGCGGCGGGCAAGGGGAGTCAACAAGGCGAGTCAACAAGCGCTGCAGTTGACCCAGATCAAGGCCGGAACCGGCGGCCGACGTAGGCTTCTCGCGTTGGTTCGTCCAGCAAACGGACCTCAACCCAACGGGAGAGTGTCATGAGAGCCCATCAAATTATGACCCGCAAGCTCGTCACCGTGTCGCCGGACGCGTCGATTAGCGAAGCTGCGCGGCTAATGATCGATTATCACGTCAGCGGATTGCCTGTGGTGGATGCGGCCGGCAAGCTGGTCGGCATTGTGACCGAGCGGGACTTCCTGCGTCGGCACGAGGTCGGCACGCAGCGCAAGCGTCCGCGCTGGCTCGAATTCGTGCGTGGCCCCAGCCTGCAGGCCATCGATTATGTCCGCGAAGCCGGCCGCAAGGTGCATGAGATCATGACCCGCGAGGTCCGGACGGTGACCGAGGAGACCGGTCTGGCCGATATTGTCGACGTGATGGAGAAGTATCACATCAAGCGCGTGCCGGTGGTGCAGGGCGACAAGCTCGTGGGTATCGTCAGCCGGCAGAATTTCGTCGAAGCCATCGCCGATCTCATGCACGATGTCTCCGATGTCGGGTCGAGTGATGCGTTGATCCGCCGTCGCATCGTCGCTGTGCTCAGGCATAACGAATGGACACCATTCGGCCTCGACGTCCGGGTGAAGGATGGCGTCGTGGACATCGACGGCTTCATCACGGACGAGAATGTCCGTCGGGCGATCGTCGTGGCTGCTGAAAATGTGGCTGGCGTAACCCGCGTCAACGAGCATCTGTGCTGGGTCGATCCGATGTCAGGCGTGTATTTTCCGCCGGAGACCGATCTGCCGCAAAAGCCGGCCTGATCCGGCGCGGGGCGCAGGACTCCAGTAAGGCTGCAGTTCGCTTGCGGCGCATGGCCAGACTATCCGACGCCGCCGCGCTGGAAGCCGTTCCACATCGCGGTGGCCGCGCCGGAGGTCAGCACCGGCAGATAGCGGGTGTCCTGATAGTTGCCGTTCAGCGAGACCCGCGGCAGCGCTGTGAGCTGCGAGAAGTTGTCCGAGGCGATCACGCCGGGGCGCGTCGTCACGGCTGTCTCGAAGCCGGCGTTTTTCGCCAGTGCGAATTCCCGTGTGCCCGCGGCGCAGCGGTCGCCATAGGGATAAGCAAGATGCACGGCCGGGCGCTGCAGAACGTTTTCGATATCGGTGCGGCTGGCTGACAGCTCATGCACGACCATCGCTTCGGTCTGTTTGGCGAGATTGCAGTGGCTTACGGTATGCGCGCCGATTGTCACAAGCGGATCGGCGGCGAAAGGTTTGAGTTCGTCCCACGACATGCACAGCTCACGGCTGACCGCGTCTTCGTCGATGCCATGCGCGGCGCAGAGTGCGCTGACCTCGCGGCGGATATCCGCTTCTTCCGGCAATCCGCGCAGCCAGCCATGCAGGCGGTCGAACGCCATGTCCTTGCCGGCGAGAGTCGATGTGTCCAGGCGCACCATCTGTCCATCGATCGGGGCCTCGATCGCATCGGCCCTGGCGACGATGCGCTCCAGCGCCACCCACCACAGCCGGCCTGTGCCGGAGGCGAAGTCGCTGGTGACATAGACCGTGAAGGGGGCGTCGAAATCCCGCATCGCGGGCAATGCATGGTCGCGGTTGTCGCGATAGCCGTCGTCGCAGGTGAAGCAGGCGAAGCGGCGCGAGAAATCCCGCTCCGTCAACCGTCGCTGCACTTCATCGGGCGTCACGATATCGACGTCGGTCGCGCGCAGATAAGCGAGGGTGGCGCGCAGGAAATCGGGCGTGATCTCGAGGTGGCGGTTGGGCTGGAACGGACCGGCATGCGCAGGGCGCACATGGTGCAGCATGAAAATGGTGCCCACGCCGCCGAAGATTGGTCGCAACACGCGGTGGGCGCCACTGAAATACAGCGCATCCAGGCCGGCACGAATAATCGTGTTGCGAATCTGCTTCATCGTATGACCGAGCAATTGATGCTACCCACGGAAATGATCAGAAACGATTGAACAAAGCGTTATTCGAATACCCGCGGCGACGCCAGAGGTTTGCCTTGATTTCAATTTGACAGTCCCGCAAGGGTTTGTTTTCTCTCTGTTTCCAGACCCGCAGGACGTCGAATGCACGGATTTTACAGGTGGAGTGCCAAATGGTGGCCCGGGCTCATCCCGCTTGCCATCCTTTGGGCGGTTGCTGCCTGGGTTAGCACGATTCCGCTTGAAACGGATTTAACGGCGCACAGTACTGCGGCGCTGAAAAACACGATCCTCGACAAGAGCCAGATCACGGTTGCCGGGCGTGACGTCTCGTTTTCTGCCGAAGCATTTTCCGAAGATGGTCGCCGCAGTGCGGTCTCGTCGGTCGAGGCCACGCCGGGCGTTCGCCTGGTCAATGACGAAACCCGCCTCGTCGCGGAAGCCAAGCCGTTCGTCTGGGTCGCGGAGCGCGACAATGTCCGCGTCACGCTGTGGGGAACCGCGCCATTGCCGGCCAGCAAGGCGCGCATCGTGGAAGCGGCCCGCGCCGCACTCAGCGGAACCGAGGTCTCCGACCGCATGGGTCTGAAGCGCGGCGCGCCGCCGCGGTTTGATGCCGCAGCCTTGCTCTTGCTCGATCAGGTCGCCAAGCTGAAGGAAGGCAAGGCGGTGATTTCGGATACCAATATCAGCCTCTCCGGCATGGCGCGCGATCTCGGTGGCCGCGAAGCCATTGCGGCGGCGCTGAAGAATCTGCCGGAAGGTTTCACGGTCGCAGCCAATGACGTCAAGGCGCCGCCCTATGTGTTCCAGGCCAACAAGGACCCGGTGACGAATACGCTGACGCTGAGCGGCTATGTCCCGGACAACACCATTCACGCCGCGCTGGCGTCGGCTGCCGGACGCAAGTTCGGCAATGAGAAGGTCGTCGACAACCTCAAGGCCAGCATCGGCGCGCCCGGCGGTTTTGCCGCAGCGGTGACGACGGCGCTGGGTGCGCTGTCGCGGCTGTCGACCGGCACGCTGGTGGTGTCCGACCGCGAGGTGAAGCTGTCGGGTGACGCGCTCTACGAAGTGGCCGCGGACCAGATACGCGCAAGCCTGGCGCGCGAGCTCCCGCAGGGTTGGCAGGCCAAGGCCGAAGTATCGGTGAAGCCCGCCGCGGCGCCGGTCGATGCGAGCGTGTGCCAGCAGCTCTTTGCGCAGAACCTGACCAAGGGCCGCATCCGGTTCGAGCCCTCCAGCGCCAGCATCAATGTGGATTCCGCGGGCTTGCTCGATCGCCTCGTGGAAATCGCCATGCGCTGTCCCAATGTCCGGGTCGAGATCGCCGGTCACACTGACGGCGATGGCGACGCGGCGTTCAACCAGTCGCTGTCGGAAAAGCGCGCGCTCGCCGTCGAAGAATATCTCGTGAAGGCCGGCCTGCCGGCGGACCGTTTCTCCACCATCGGCTACGGCAGCACCCAACCCATCGCCACCAACGATACCGACGAGGGCAAGCTGCAGAATCGCCGGATCGAATTCGTCGTGAGGCAAGCGCCATGACCTATCTTGCGATGTTTCACTGGGGCTGGCTGCTCGGGGCGTTCCTGATCGGCTTCTGCATGGGCTGGATCGCCGTGGTCTATCGCGGGCGTTCGGTGTCGCGGGTCTGGATCCAGCGCCTGTCGGTGATCGCCGCGGTCATCGTCGGCATCGCGATTGCCAAGGTCGTGCCCGGCCGCTTCGGCTACTGGCTCGATCTCGGCCTCGCATTGTTCGGCTTCTATCTCGTCGGCTGCGCCATCGGATCGTGGCTGCGCGACATCGTGGTGGTCAGGCAGCAGGCCCGCGCGACCTGAGGACTGTGGTGCATGCCGCTGCCGTCTTTTTTATCAACGTCTCGCCGCCAAATCGGCGGCATGAGGTCACGAAAGCCTCATTGTCACGTGAGACGCGTCACGACGTCGGCATTTTGCCGCAGCGAATGCGCCCGAGAGGCTGGTGGTTTGTTAGGACTGACCTAATATACTGATGTGGCTTGTTTTTATTCACAGCCGGCGAATTCCACTTTGCCGCAAAACGCGCTACGACGGTTGTGCCGGAGACAACTGATGTGGCGGTTCCGCCGAGGCTAGTCTGACTTCCTGGTCCAGATCTCTCTGGTCAGGGGATCGCATTCGAGGTTGAGATGCTGGAAGCAATACGCAGGGCGATCTCGTTTCTGCGCGAGAAGCAAATCCTGCACAAGCTCGGTGTCTTGATCAGCGTCGCGGTGATCGGCATCGCCTGCTACATGCTGTATCACAAGCTGCGCAACATCGACGCTGCTGCCGTTTTCCGGGCGATGACCGAGACCGAGCCGCGGCTGATCATGCTGTCCGCGCTGTCGGTTGCCGCCGGCTATTTCACGCTGACATTCTACGACTGGTTTGCGGTGCGCACGATCGGTCGCCGCGACGTGCCGTACCGGATCAACGCGCTGGCGGCCTTCACCAGCTATTCCATCGGCCACAATGTCGGCGCCAGCGTCTTCACCGGCGGCGCGGTGCGCTATCGCATCTATTCGGCCTGGGATCTCAGCGCCGTCGATGTCGCCAAGATCGTCTTTCTCGCCGGCCTCACCTTCTGGCTCGGCAATCTCGCGGTGCTCGGCATGGGCATCGCCTATCACCCGGAGGCGGCCAGCGCGATCAACCAGGTGCCGCCATGGATGAACCGCATCCTGGCCTATATCATCCTCGCCGGCCTCGTCGGCTATGTGGTCTGGGTCTGGATGAAGCCGCGCAGCGTCGGCCGCGGCCCATGGTCGGTGGTACTGCCGGGTGGCCCGCTCACCTTGCTGCAGATTACCATCGGCATCATCGATCTCGGCTTCTGTGCGTTGGCGATGTACATGCTGGTGCCCGCCGAGCCTGACGTCGGTTTCGTCGTGGTGGCGGTGGTGTTCGTCTCGGCCACCTTGCTGGGTTTCGCCAGCCATTCGCCCGGCGGTCTTGGCGTGTTCGACGCCGCCATGCTGGTTGGCCTCGAAATGATGGATCAGGAAAAGCTGCTGGCTGGCATGCTGCTGTTCAGGGTGCTTTATTACCTCGCGCCGTTCTTTATATCAGTCATGTTACTGACGCTTCGCGAGCTTATTATCGGTTCGCGATCGAAAAAGCTGCAGGCGGTCGCGGCGGATGCCAAGCCCGGCGTCGGCCACCCGCTCAAGGAACATGGTCGCTCCGGCGCCTGATATACGTTCGCATTCGCAGCAGGAAGAGATCCGGTTCAGATGGCCATTGAAGCTTCTCCATCGACCATGTTTTCGCCGTGGCCGGACCGGCTGCGGCATTCGGCGATCATCCTGCTGGCCGCCGGCCTGGCCTTGGCCGCACTGGTGTTTTTCGGCGAGTTGTCGCCTGTTCGCGCGGGCATCGTGTTCGTCTGTATCGCCGGCGCGGCGCTGGTGCCGTGGCGGCTGCATGACGTGGTGACGGCGCGCGACGAGGCGCTGGCCGCCAATCCTGTCGAGGCACCCGCGGTGCGCGCCATCATTGCCGGCATTCCCGATCCCGCCGTGCTGCTCGACCGTGCCGGCCGCGTCATCCATCTCAATGCCGCAGCGGCGCAGCTCGCGCCGGCACTCCGCAAGAACGAACTGGCGCAATTCGCGCTGCGCTCGCCGGAGATCATCACCGCCTTGCGCGAGTCCATCGCCACCACCGAACCGCGCCGCGCGACTTATCTGGATCACGTTCCGGTCGATCGCTGGATGGAATTGATGATCACGCCGGTGCCGGTTCCGACGGCCTTTGGCGGCACCGACACCTGCATGCTCATGACGTTCCACGACCAGACGCCGCTGCGCCGTGTCGAGGAAATGCGTGCCGACTTCGTCGCCAATGCCAGCCACGAGCTGCGCACGCCGCTGGCGGCGCTGTCCGGTTTCATCGATACGCTGCAGGGGCCGGCCAAGGACGACGCCAAGGCGCGCGAGCGCTTTCTCGGCATCATGCATGCGCAGGCGACCCGCATGGCGCGGCTGATCGACGATCTGCTGTCGCTGTCGCGCGTCGAACTGTCGGCGCATGTGCGGCCGGATACGCTGGTGGATATTCTCCCCATTATCCGTCAGGTCGGCGATGGGCTGGAGCCGCTGGCCAATGAGCGCAACGTCAGGATCGAAATGGCGCTGCCGGAGACGCCGGTGTCCATCGCTGGCGATCGCGAGGAATTGCTTCGGCTGTTCGAGAACCTGATCGAGAACGCGCTGAAATACGGCGCATCCGGTGGCAAGGTGGACGTATCGTTGACCACGGAGTCGACCTCGGAGGGTGTGCCGGAGATCCGCGTCGCCGTGCGGGACTATGGCCCGGGCATCGCCCCCGAGCATCTGCCGCGCCTGACCGAGCGTTTCTACCGGGTCGATGTCGGCGACAGCCGCGCACAGGGCGGTACGGGCCTCGGCCTCTCGCTGGTGAAGCACATCCTGAACCGGCATCGCGGCCGGCTGCTGATCGAAAGCGTGCCGAAGAACGGCGCGACTTTTACCGCCGCCTTTCCGCAGGTGAAGACGCCGCCGGCGCCTCCCGCCTCCGCGGCGTCCTGACGCCTTAAACTCCCTTCGTTCTTCTGCGCCCGTCAGGGCCGCCCTCGGGCGGTCCCGCATCGCTGCGCTTCGCTCAGACAGTCAAAAAGCCCTGGCGGGTGGTGCGGCATTGCGTCCGATCCCCCTCAATATCGTGCCCGCGGCTGTCATACGCGCGCATGCGCGCGAGGCCGGATTCCGCCTGCTGAAACATATTGTTAACCCCTGTGACGGCGGATTTTGACGGCCTGGCATGACCCTCATGGCAGGGCATTTTCGCTGTCATTTGCACGGTAAAATTATCCGCGGAGGCAGAAAAACAAAGCATTTACAGATGCTTGGTGCCGTCATCCAAGTGTCACGGAACTATCATAAAAGCACAATCGACCACCCCTAAACGGGCGGCGTGAGCACAACTGGCGCATCCGGCGCGGTCGCTCACGAGATTGGAGACATCCCATGAAATTCCTCAAAGCGATCGTCGCTGCCGGCCTCGTTGCCGCCTCGACCTCGGCATTTGCCGCCGACATCACGGGTGCCGGCGCAACCTTCCCGTTCCCGGTCTATTCGAAGTGGGCCGACGCCTACAAGAAAGAGACTGGCAATGGTTTGAACTACCAGTCGATTGGTTCGGGCGCCGGCATCAAGCAGATCCAGGCCAAGACCGTGACCTTCGGCGCCACCGACGCGCCGCTCAAAGCTGAGCAGCTCGAGAAGGACGGCCTGGTTCAGTGGCCGATGGTGATGGGCGCGATCGTTCCCGTCGTGAATCTCGAAGGCATCGCCTCGGGCGAGCTGGTTCTCTCCGGCGAAGTGCTCGGCGACATCTATCTCGGCAAAGTGACCAAGTGGGACGACGCTGCCATCGCCAAGCTGAACCCGAAGTTGAAGCTGCCCTCGGCTGCCATCACTGTCGTTCGTCGTTCGGACGGTTCGGGCACCACCTTCAACTTCACCGACTATCTGTCCAAGGCCTCGGCTGACTGGAAGACCAAGGTCGGCACCGGTACCGCCGTCGAGTGGCCGGTTGGCGTTGGCGCCAAGGGCAACGAAGGCGTCGCTGGCAACGTCGGCCAGACCAAGAACGCCATCGGTTATGTTGAATATGCTTACGCCAAGCAGAACAAGCTTACCTATGCCGGCCTCGTCAACAAGGCTGGCAAGACCGTGCAGCCGACCGTCGCTGCCTTCCAGGCTGCTGCTGCCAATGCCGACTGGGCCAAGGCTCCCGGCTACTACGTGATCCTCACCGACCAGCCGGGCGAAGCGTCCTGGCCGATCACTGCGGCGACCTTCATCCTCATGCACAAGGCCCCGACCGACAAGGCGGCCTCGGCTGAAGCGCTGAAGTTCTTCAAGTGGTCGTTCGAAAAGGGCGACAAGGCTGCCGAAGAGCTCGACTACATCCCGATGCCGGACTCGGTCGTCAAACTGATCGAAAAGACCTGGTCGGCTGACATCAAGAGCTGATCTGGTGTGTGGGCGGAGGAGAGGGGCATCTCTCCTCCGTTTGCTGCAGGGCTGAATTTCTTTCTTCTTCTCTTCTGACTTCGCGCCCTGACAAGCCCCTCCAGGGCAATGCGTTTTGGGGTATTGTAACAATTACAGGGGACTGGCGTGGCAGACATGGCCGTACAGAGCTCTTCGATGGACGCTGCCGGACCTTATGATCGTGCGAAGGCTTTGAATGCCTTCAAGACGGGGGACCAGGCGTTTTACTGGATCACCCGCATCTCGGCTCTGTCCGTTCTGTTTATCCTCGGCGGCATCATTCTGTCGCTCATCGTTGGTGCGTGGCCGGCGCTTCGAGAATTCGGCTTCTCGTTCCTGACCACGCAGCGCTGGGCACCGTCGGCTGATCCGCCGGTGCTGGGAGCGCTCGGCCCGATCTACGGCACGCTGATCACCTCGGTGATCGCGATGGCTATCGCCATCCCGGTCGGCATCGGCATCGCGATCTTCCTCACCGAACTGTGCCCGAACTGGCTGCGCCGCCCGATCGGCATGGCGGTCGAGCTTCTCGCCGGTATTCCCTCGATCATCTACGGCATGTGGGGCTTCTTCGTGCTCGGCCCGTTCCTGGCCAACCACGTGCAGCCATTCATGATCAACGCCTTCGAAGGCGTCCCGGTCCTCGGCGTGATCTTCGCCGGCCCGCCGTCCTATCTCTCGCTGTTCAACGCGTCGCTGATCCTCGCCATCATGGTGCTGCCCTTCATCACCTCGATCTCGGTCGACGTGTTCAAGACGGTGCCGCCGGTGCTCAAGGAAGCCGCTTACGGCGTCGGCTGCACCACCTGGGAGGTCGTCCGCAACGTCGTCATCCCCTATACCCGCGTTGGTGTGATCGGTGGCGTCATGCTGGCGCTCGGCCGTGCGCTCGGTGAAACGATGGCGGTGACCTTCATCATCGGCAACTCGTTCCGGATCACAGGCTCGATCTTTGGCCCGGGCACCACGATCTCGGCAGCGATTGCCAGCGAGTTCGCGGAGAGCGACGGTCTGCATCAATCGGGTCTGATCCTGCTCGGTCTCCTGCTGTTCGTGCTGACATTCTTCGTGCTCTCGGCAGCGCGTCTGATGCTGCTGCGTCTGGAAAAGAAGGCGGGCAACTAATATGAACCCGATTTACGCTTCACGCCGCCGCAACGACATGATCATCCGCGGGCTCTGCATGGGTGCCGCTCTCTTTGGCGTCACCTGGCTCGCGCTGATCCTGTTCACGCTGTTCTACAACGGTATCGCCGGCATCAGCCTGCAGATCTTCACCCAGAACACGCCGCCGCCCGGCTCCATGGAAGGCGGCCTGCTCAATGCCATCGTCGGTTCGATCATCATGACCGTCATCGGCGTCGGCATCGGCGCGCCGCTCGGCCTGTTTGCCGGCACCTATCTCGCGGAATACGGCAAGCACGACAAACTCACCTCGGTGATCCGCTTCATCAACGACGTGTTGCTGTCGGCCCCGTCCATCATCATCGGCCTGTTCGTTTATGGTGCGGTGGTGGTTCCGATGGGCGGCTTCTCGGCTCTCGCCGGTTCGCTTGCGCTCGCCGTGATCGTGATCCCCGTCGTGGTTCGCACCACTGAAGATATGCTTGGTCTCGTACCGAACCCGCTGCGTGAAGCGGCCTCGGCGCTCGGCCTGCCGCGCTCCCTGGTCATCAAGCGGATTGCTTATCGTGCAGCCCGCGCCGGTCTCATCACCGGCGTGCTGCTGGCGACCGCGCGTGTCGCCGGTGAAACGGCGCCGCTGCTGTTCACCGCGCTGAGCAACCAGTTCTTTAGCCTCGATCTCACCAAGACGATGGCCAACCTGCCGGTGACCATCAACAACTTCGTGCAGAGCCCCTACGAGTACTGGAAGCAGCTCGCCTGGAGCGGTGCCCTGATCATCACCTTGACCGTACTTGCCCTTAACATTGGCGCGCGCATTCTCGGCGCCGAGAGGACAGCAAAATGAGTGAGCTTTCTGTGTCGTCTGGCGTTCCTTCCGTCTCGATGCCGCCGCCGTCGGCCCTGCAGGGCGAGACCCGTCCCAAGGTCACCGTGCGCGACCTGAACTTCTACTATGGCGAACATCACGCCTTGAAGAAGATCAACCTGACTCTGATGGCGAACCGCGTAACCGCATTCATCGGCCCGTCGGGCTGCGGCAAGTCCACGCTGCTGCGCATCTTCAACCGCATGTATGATCTGTATCCCGGCCAGCGCGCCGAAGGTCAGCTCATGCTCGACAACCAGAACATTCTGGATCCGAAGCTGGACCTCAACCTGCTGCGCGCCCGCGTCGGCATGGTGTTCCAGAAGCCGACTCCGTTCCCGATGACGATTTACGAAAACATCGCCTTCGGTATCCGCCTCTACGAAAAGATCTCCAAGTCGGAGATGGACATCCGCGTCGAGAGGGCGCTGCGCGGCGGTGCACTCTGGAACGAAGTTAAGGACAAGCTCAACGCGTCGGGCCTCAGCCTGTCGGGCGGTCAGCAGCAGCGCCTGTGCATCGCGCGCACCATCGCGGTTCGGCCGGAAGTGATCCTGTTCGACGAGCCGTGCTCGGCGCTGGATCCGATCTCGACCGCGAAGATCGAGGAGCTGATCGACGAGTTGAAGGATCAGTATACGATCGCGATCGTGACCCATAACATGCAGCAGGCTGCCCGCGTCTCCGACAGCACGGCCTTCATGTATCTCGGCGAGTTGATCGAGTTCGATCAGACCAACAAGATCTTCACGTCGCCGACCGACCGCCGTACCCAGGATTACATCACCGGCCGCTTCGGCTGACGCGACATATTCGCGGGAGGAATTTGAGATGGCTTTTGAACACACCACCAAGGCTTTCGACGACGATCTGCAGGAGCTGACCCGTCTCGTCGCTGAGATGGGTGGCCTCGCGGAACGGCAGATCGTCGAATCCGTCGATGCGCTGATCCGCCGGGACGTCGCGCTCGGTGCGCGCGTCGTCGCCACTGACTCCGAGATCGACCAGTTGCAGCGCACGATCGAAGAGCGCGCCGTGCTGACCATCGCCAAGCGCCAGCCGATGGCTGTCGATTTGCGCGAGATCGTCGGCGCGCTGCGCGTCGCCACCGATCTGGAACGCATCGGCGATCTCTCCAAGAATATCGGCAAGCGCGTCAATGCACTCGACAGCGACTTCCATCCGCTGAAGCTGATCCGCGGCCTCGAGCATATGACCGACCTCGTGACCACCCAGGTCAAGGCCGTGCTCGACGCCTATGCCGCACACGATCTGCCCGCCGCGATGACGGTGTGGAAGGGCGACGAGGAGATCGACGCGATCTGCACCTCGCTGTTCCGCGAACTCCTGACCTATATGATGGAAGACCCGCGTAACATTTCGTTCTGTATCCACCTGATGTTCTGCGCCAAGAATATCGAGCGGATCGGCGACCATGCCACCAATATTGCGGAAACCGTGTTCTACATGATCGAGGGCCAGCAGATCCTCGACAAGCGCCCGAAGGGCGACATGACCACATTCGCGAATACGCCGACGGTCTGAAGCATGATCCGGAAAAGTGGAAGCCAGTCTTCCGCAAGGATCATGATTTAAAGACTTGTCGGACGTCACTGAGGGTATTGATCAAGATGGCTGTGAATGCACGCATTCTGGTTGTGGAAGATGAAGAGGCGCTAACGACGCTGCTTCGCTACAACCTCGACGCCGAAGGCTATGATGTTGAAACCGTCGCTCGCGGCGACGATGCCGACACCCGCTTGAAGGAGCGGGTGCCGGATCTCGTGGTGCTCGACTGGATGCTGCCGGGCCTGTCCGGCATCGAACTGTGCCGCCGCTTGCGCGCACGGCCCGAAACCAAGGCATTGCCGATCATCATGCTGACGGCGCGCGGCGAAGAGAGCGAGCGCGTTCGCGGTCTCGCCACCGGCGCCGACGACTACATCGTCAAGCCGTTCTCGGTGCCGGAGCTCCTGGCCCGCGTGAAGGGCCTGCTCCGTCGTGCAGCTCCCGAGCGTCTCGCCACCGTCCTGGCGTTTGGCGACATCGAACTCGACCGCGACAAGCGCCGCGTCGTGCGCTCAAGCCGTCCGATCGATCTCGGTCCGACCGAATATCGCCTGCTGGAGTTCTTCCTGGAACATCCGGGCCGCGTGTTCAGCCGCGAACAGTTGCTCGACAGCGTCTGGGGCCGCGACATCTATATCGACGAGCGCACCGTCGACGTGCATATCGGCCGCCTGCGCAAGCTGCTCAATCCCGCCGGTGAGCCCGATCCGATCCGCACCGTGCGCGGCGCCGGCTACGCGCTGGATGACCGCTTCGACAAGGCGGCGGAGTAGGTATCTTCCTTCTCCCCGCAAGCGGGGAGAGGTTAGAAGCCCCAAACAAAAAATGCCCGGCTCATCACCGGGCATTTTCATTTGGTTTAGATGCTTTCCAGCTCAGCGTGTCGGCTTTGGCACCGCGCGGCGGCGGTCGCTGGCTGGCTGATAGGCGATGCGCGAGTGATGTGCGCAATAGGGGGCGCCGGCCAGGGCCTTGCCACCGCAGAAGTAGAAGTCCGCGCTCGACGGATCGCCGATTGGCCAATGGCAGGTGGCTTCGTTGAGTTCGACCAGCGACAGGCGCTGGCTGATCGGCACGATGTTGTCATAGGCGATCGGGTCGGGCTCGGCCTCGATCTCGTAGTTATGGGCCAATGCTGTGTTGCCACGGGCCATCGGGCGGGCGACGCGCACCATCTGCTGCGCCGGGCGCGCCTTGCGCTGCCGCGGAGCTGCCGAGGAGGGGCTCTTGGCACGGCCGGACAGGCCAAGGCGGTGCACCTTGCCGATCACGGCGTTGCGGGTCACGTTACCGAGTTCCGCAGCGATCTGGCTGGCGGAAAGGCCGCCTTCCCAGAGTTTCTTCAACTGTTCGACGCGATCGTCGGTCCATGTCATTACCGTCATCGCCGTTTTCCCTTCGTGAGCGCCGGCCTGACCGGGCAGCGCTGCGAGTTGAGACTTCAAAAATCCCTGCGGTCAGAATCCTTTAGCGCTCACCGGGCGCGAATTTCGCGTCCGGCTGTTACGCCGCACTGGATGTGTCAAAAGGATCTACCGCCGCACGAGATGTCGTATCCGACGAGGCAAAAGCTACAATATGCCGTGACTCGCGCGCAAGAGTCGGGCATGCCGCGTCCACATGCTTCTGCAAATAAAGCTGCAAAATCGGCTTTTTCTGCGACTCCGTGTGACTCGAAAGCCGCAGTGCGCGGTTGACAGTCTTCACAGCACACATAGAATAATGCCCACGTGCCGCCCGAGAAGGGCGGCACGTTTCGTTTCTAGGGTCCGTTGTTCGATTTCGCACAGTTGTCATCGACGCGGCCGCAGTCTTTTCGATCGGATCGGTTATGACCAGCAACGCAACGTCTTCGCCCCTCTCTCAGGCTCACTTGCTGCCTGTTTTCGCGCGTGCGGATGTCGCTTTCGAGCGCGGTGAAGGCGCGTGGCTGATTGGAACCGATGGCGAGCGCTATCTCGATTTCACCAGCGGCGTTGCCGTGAACGCGCTGGGCCATGCGCACCCACATATGGTCGCCGCATTGCAGGAGCAGGCCACCAAGCTCTGGCATATGTCGAACCTGTTCAAGAGCCCGGACGGCGAGCGTCTCGCCGCCCGGCTGTGCGAACAGAGCTTTGCGGATTTCGTGTTCTTCGCCAATTCGGGTGCGGAAGCTATGGAATGCGCGATCAAGGTGACCCGCCACTATCATTTCTCCAAGGGCCATCCCGAGCGCACGCGCATCGTCACCTTTGAAGGCGCGTTCCATGGCCGCACCCTCGGCACGCTCGCCGCGACCGGCGCGGCCAAATATCTCGAAGGCTACGGCACGCCGCTCGACGGCTTCGATCAGTTGCCGCTCGGCGATATCGAAGCCGTTAAGAAGGCGATCGGTCCGAACACCGCCGGCATTCTCATCGAGCCGCTGCAGGGTGAGGGCGGCGTGCGTGCGCCGAGCAACGCGTTCTTCGGCGCGCTGCGCGAACTCTGCGACAAGAACGGCATCCTGCTGATCTTTGACGAAGTCCAGACCGGCATGGGCCGCACCGGCGAGTTGTTCGCCTATCAGCGCATCGGTGTGACGCCGGATGTCATGTCGCTGGCCAAGGCGCTCGGCGGCGGCTTCCCGATCGGCGCGTGCCTCGTCACGGCAGAAGCGGCCGAAGGCATGGCGCCCGGCTCCCATGGTTCGACCTTCGGCGGCAATCCGCTGGCGGTCGCCGCTGCGAATTCCGTGCTCGATATCATGCTGAAGCCCGGTTTCTTCGACCATGTGAAGAAGATGTCGCTGCTGCTGAAACAAAAACTCGCGGGCGTGGTCGACGGCCACCCTGATGTGCTCAGCGAAGTGCGCGGCGAAGGTCTTCTCATCGGCCTCAAGGCCGTGGTGCCGGCCGGCGATCTCGTGGCCGCACTGCGGGACGCCAAGCTGCTGACTGTCGGCGCCGGCGATAATGTCGTGCGCTTCCTGCCGCCGCTGATCGTCAGCGAGTCCGAGATCGAGCAGGCCGTGCAGCGGCTGGAACAGGCCTGCGTGGCCCTCGGTTCATCTGCCAAGACGCAGGGAGCCGCGTGATGAGCACGTCACCGCGGCACTTTCTTGATCTCACGGCCGTGCCGGCCAGTGAGTTGCGCAATATCATGAACGCGGCTGCCGCCATGAAGGCGAAGCTGAAGGGGCGGGATGGCTCGAATGCCGAGCCCGATCGTCCGCTCAAGAACAAGACGCTGGCGATGATCTTCGAAAAGCCCTCGACGCGCACCCGCGTGTCGTTCGAGGTCGGTATGCGTCAGCTCGGCGGCGAAGTCGTGATGCTCACCGGCGCCGAAATGCAGCTCGGTCGCGGCGAGACCATTGCCGACACCGCACGCGTGCTGTCGCGCTTCGTCGACATCATCATGATCCGCATCCTCAATCATGACTCGCTGATGGAGCTCGCGGAAAATGCGACCGTGCCGGTCATCAACGGCCTGACGCGCTTCTCGCATCCCTGCCAGGTCATGGCGGACGTGATGACCTATGAGGAGCACCGCGGCCCGATCAAGGGCCGCACCGTGGCCTGGACCGGCGACGACAACAATGTGCTGATGTCCTGGGCGCATGCGGCCGAGCGCTTCCAGTTCAAGCTCAATATCGCGACGCCGCCGCAGCTGTCGCCGAAGAAGCCGTTCAAGGACTGGGTCAAGGCGGCAAACGCGCCGATCACCTTCAGCGACGATCCCGATGCGATGGTGAAGGGCGTCGATTGCGTCGTCACCGACACCTGGGTGTCGATGGGCGACAAGGACGGCGAGACCCGCCACAACCTGCTCAAGCCCTATCAGGTCAATGCGCGCCTGATGTCGCTGGCCAAGCCCGACGCGCTGTTCATGCACTGCCTGCCGGCCCATCGCGGCGAGGAGGTCACCGACGAGGTGATCGACGGTCCGCAGTCGGTGGTGTTCGACGAGGCCGAAAACCGTCTGCATGCGCAGAAGGGCATTCTGGCCTGGTGCCTCAACGCGGTGGCGTGAGGCGCGATCAGCGATCGAGTTCTGTCGCGGCCAGCTCGGCCACCTGAAAGTCGATGCTCGCCGGATCGTCGTCGCCGAGGAACCATGCGGCCGAGAGGCCGGTCCATGCCAGGACCCATTGCAGTAAGCGATAGCGATCGAGTTTGGCCGCGTCGCTGACGACCTCGACACGCCGCTGGAAACGGCCTGGCAAGGTCGAGACCGGGCGCGTGGGGTCCGAGAGATCCGGGTTGGTGAAAATGTTGGCGAAGTCGAAGCCGCGCTCGCCGATGATGTGCTTCGGATCGATGGCAAGCCAACCACGCGCCCCGAAGTCCAGCACATTGTCATGGTGGAGGTCGCCGTGCAGCACGGTCACCTCGCGCGGGTCGTCCAGCAAAGCGTTGGCCGTTTCGGAACAGCGACGTAACAGGCCGCCATGGGTCGCTGCGGCCGGCGCGAGTTCGCGGAACCAATGCTGCAGCGGTACCAGCGGAGGCGGCGATTTTTGCCTTGGCCGGTGCAACCGTGCCGCCACGGCGCACAGGATGCGCGAGGCTTCGTCGTCCTGTCCACCACGCGCCATGTCGGAGAGCGAGGCCGGGCCTTGTGCGCGTTCCATCAGCAACGCGTCGTCATGGCGAGCCAGAACCCACGCGGCGCCGTCGCCGTCCCACCATTCCAGTACCGCGCTGCCGGCGCGTTCGTCCTCGCCCCTGGCCAGTTTCAGCATCGCCGGCTGGCCCCGATGCAGGACTGGCAGCAAATATCCGGCGTGGGAGGTAATGGCCGTGCCGTCCGGGACGAGGTGCCATCGCCTAAGGTAGGTTTCAAACATCGTTCGCTTATACTTGGTAGATATTTCATCCGGGCGGGGGCAAATCGTCGCCGGATGCCTTGTATTCGTTCGGACATTTGCCCCTTTGCGGGGTTTCGATTTCAGCTCCTCGCCCTTACATAGAGCGCCATGACCCCATCAAATCCAAATCTCCAGCCCGACGCCCCCATCCGCGCGCCGTCCTCCGTTCCGGTCGATGACGCGGTGCTGCCCTTCGAGGTGGCGCCGCTCGATCTGCGCGGGCGGCTGACGCGGCTTGGCCCGGCGCTCGACGAGCTGCTCGCCAAGCATGATTATCCCGCGCCGGTGGCCAAGCTGCTCGGCGAGGCCATCGTGCTGACCACACTGCTCGGATCGTCGCTGAAATTCGACGGCCGCTTCATCCTGCAGACCCAGACCGATGGTCCGGTGTCGCTGATGATCGTCGACTTCCGCGCGCCGGATAAAATGCGCGCCTATGCGCGGTTCGATGCCGAGCGCCTTTTGCCCGGTCTCGGCACCGCGGCGCTGCTCGGCAAGGGCCATCTGGCGATGACCGTCGACCAGGGGGCGGATATGAGCCGCTATCAGGGGCTCGTCGCGTTGAATGGCGGCACGCTGGAAGATGCCGCACATGAATACTTCCTGCGCTCCGAACAGATTCCGACCAAGGTGCGCCTCGCCGTCGGCGAGGAATGGCGCAGCGGCGAGGAAGGTGGCCCGACACATCGCTGGCGCGCCGGTGGCATGCTGCTGCAGTTCCTGCCAAAGGCGCCGGAGCGCGTGCAGCGCGACCTCCATGCCGGCGATGCGCCGGAGGGCGCGAAGGTGGATGCTGTGCCGGAAGATGACGCCTGGGTCGAGGGCCAGTCGCTGATTGGCACCGTCGAGGATGTGGAGCTGATCGATCCCGATCTGTCCGGCGAGCGGCTGCTGTATCGCCTGTTCCACGAGCGCGGCGTCCGCGTCTTCGCCTCATCGCCGCTGCGCGCGGAGTGTTCCTGCTCGCGCGATGCCGTGTCCGGCATGCTCAAGAGCTTCGAGCCGCAGGACCGCGCCGACATGGTCAAGGACGACAAGGTCGTCGTGACCTGCGAGTTCTGTTCGTCGGTGTATGAGTTCACACCGCAGGAAGCGGGCGTGGAATAGGCATTCGCCCGCGTCACGCCCCGCTGTCATTCCCCGGCACACCAATTGGTGCGGCGAGGAAACTCAATCCACACTCGTCATTCCGGGGCAGGACGGACCGCGAAGCGGACCGGACTGAGCCCGGAATCTCGAAGTGTTTTGCGGTGAACAGGTCGGGATTCCGGGTTCGCCTGCGCGAAGGCGCGCAGCCGCCCCGGAATGACGAACGTGGGACAAGCCCGCACCAAACATTTTTTCCTATCCTCGGTTGACAGCATCTCCATCAGGTTTATATTCCCCTTCGTCCGGCCCCGATGAGAGGGGCGATCGCGATCGTCACGTTCGCGGGGCTGGATGCGGTGGACGCCGGAGATGCGGCGTTACGCGGTTCATGGGTGACGTCTGTCTTCGGGCAGGACGGATCTGCGCCAGCACTGCAACTGGCAAGGAGACGGCCGACCTTGGGATGGGAAGAGCCCTGGACAGTGTGACGGACGACCAAATCGAAACGCGTTCGGCCAAGTGCTTTGCGGCTACCCTGTCCCTCCGCCCTGGGACATTAATTTTGGTGATGGGAGCGTTCGCCATGGCAGATGTGCAAGCAACCGAAAAAACACCGCAGGCGGAACGTCGGGCAATCGCTCGGCGCCTCCGAAAGTCCTGATGCATTCTAAATTGCGGAAGACCGCATTCGCATCAGGCCCAAGGGTGCAACGGGCACCCGGCGTTCCGCACGCCCTCTCACAGGGGGCGGGAATGCAAGCGACGACGGCGCCCCCGCGCCGCAAACAATGGGGGCGATGACGCATGCCTGATGGGCAGTGGCTGTTTGACAGTTGAATCTGCGATGAGGCCGTAGGATGGGTAGAGCGCAGGAGCATCTTGCGCCGGAGCGAAACCCATCACCTATCGCACGTGTGAATGATGGGTTTCGCGAAGACGCTCTACCCATCCTACATTTCGGCGGTCGCCTAATTCAGCACGCGCTTTCCGTCCGGTCCGTCCAGCGAAAACAGCGGCACGTCGATCTCGAACGGCTCGCCGGTATCGGTCACCATCTGATAGGTGCCTTCCATGAAGCCGGACGTCGTCGGCAGCGGTACGCGCGATGTGTATTCGAAGCGTTCGCCGGGGCCGAGCACGGGCTGCTCGCCGACGACGCCTTCGCCGCGCACTTCCTGCATGCGGCCGGACGCATCGGTGATGATCCAGTGCCGGGTCTTCAACTGCACGGTCTCTTTGCCGGCATTGGTGATGACGACCGTATAGGACCAGAAGAACTGTCGCTTCTCCTGCGACGAGCTTTCAGGCATGAAATTCGGTTCGACGGTGACTTCGATCTGTCGTGTGATGGCGCGGTACATGGCGGTGTCATCGTTCAAAATGCGTCGCAAGCATAGCGAAAAACACGTTACCGGCCAAATCCAGGGAAAATCGGCGTGGAGTGCTGCGCGGAACGGCGGCAACCCATCGCGGTTTCAACATAGTTACCGCATAATCGATCCCTGATTTGGCTATGACGTGACGGATCGCCCCATGCAGATGGCCTGCGTGGTGTGGGGCGGTCGATTTTCATCATGCGACGATTTCCGTTGAGCGGTGCTGAATGACCTCTGTTGCCGACCCGATTGCCGGCCTGCCCCACGCAGATGCGTCCTCCCACGTGTCCGCGTCGCGGGCCTCGACGCGTGCCGATGCCGTGTCGTTTCCCGTCGCAGGCACCGAACGCGAATTGCGCCTCGATCTGTTTCGCGGGCTGGCGCTGTGGCTGATCTTCATCGATCACCTGCCGCCAAATATCCTGACCTGGCTGACGATCCGTAATTACGGTTTCAGCGACGCCACCGAGATCTTCATCTTCATCTCCGGCTATACCGCCGCTTTCGTCTATGGCCGCGCGATGCAGGAGCAGGGCACGCTGGTCGCCAGCGCGCGCATCTTCAAGCGCGTCTGGCAGATCTATGTCGCCCACGTCTTCCTGTTCACGATCTTCCTCGCGGAAATCTCCTATGTCGCGACGCGGTTCGAGAACCCGCTTTATTCAGAGGAAATGGGAATTCTCGATTTTCTCAAACAGCCCGATGTAACCATCGTCCAGGCGCTGTTGCTGAAATTTCGGCCGGTCAACATGGACGTGTTGCCGCTCTATATCGTCCTCATGCTGTTCCTGCCGCCGATCCTCTGGCTGATGCGGCGCCGCGCCGATCTCACGCTGGCGCTGTCGGTCGGTCTTTATGCGCTGACCTGGGAATTCGACCTGCATCTGACCGCCTACCCGAACGGCGTCTGGGCCTTCAATCCGTTCGCCTGGCAATTGCTGTTCGTGTTCGGCGCCTGGTGTGCACTGGGCGGCGCCGTCAGGATGTCGCGAATACTGTCATCCAATATCACGCTGTGGCTCTGCGTGGCCTATCTTCTGGCGGCGTTCTGGGTGACGCTGACCTGGTACATTCCGCAAATCCACCATCTGCTGCCGAAGGTCATCGAGCAGTGGATGTATCCCATCAACAAGACCGATCTCGACGTGCTGCGCTTTGCCCACTTCCTGGCGCTGGCGGCGCTCACAGTCCGTTTCCTGCCCAAGGAGTGGCCGGGGCTGAAATCGGTCTGGCTGCGGCCGATGGTGCTGTGCGGCCAGCACTCCCTCGAAATCTTCTGTATCGGGGTGTTCCTGGCCTTCGCCGGCCATTTCGTGCTGGCCGAGGTCGCCGGCGGAGCCGGCATGCATGCCTTGATCAGCTTCCTCGGCATAGTTGTTATGTCAACCGCCGCTTGGGTGTTTTCGTGGTACAAGGGCGTCACTGTCAAAGGCGGATCCCGCGCCAAACGATCCGACGCGGATCTCGCAGGAGGGGAAGCATGAAGGCCGTTCTGCGGCTCACGATGCTGGCTGGCCTGCTGGTGGCGGCTCCTGTCCGGGCCGAACCGCCCGCGCATACCTGTGAGGTTCCCGCCTACCTCCTGACCTCCGAAAGCACCCTGCCCAAGGTCGAGGCCGCGGCGAAACCGGGCGGAAAGCTCGATATTCTGGTCATTGGCAGCCGATCCTCGGTGATCGGGGTCTCAGACCACTCCGCAGCCTATCCGAACCGCCTGCAGGCCTATCTGAAGGAGAAGCTACCGGGCGTCGAGGTGAACGTGGCACTGGAGCTGCAGGTTAAGAAGACCGCCGAGGAAATGGCCCCGACCTTGGAACAGCTGGTGACGGACAAGAAGCCGAACCTGGTGATCTGGCAGACCGGAACCGTGGATGCCATGAAGCAGGCCGACGCCGACGACTTCCGGAATGCCCTGGATGAGGGCGTTGCCGCCATGCAAAAGGCCGGAACTGACGTCATTTTAATGAATCTGCAGTACAGTCCGCGCACGGAGACGATGATTTCCGGCTCCGCCTACCTAGATAATATGCGTGTGGTGGCGCAGCAGCACGACGTCCCGCTGTTCGACCGTTTCGCCATCATGCGGCACTGGAATGAGAGCGGTGATTTTGACCTGTTCAGCGCGTCGCCCGGCATGGAGCTGGCGAAGCGGGTGCATGATTGTCTTGGCCGGGCGCTTTCGACCTTTGTCGTCGATGCGGCCAAGATCAAAGCAGCGGATTTGAGGATTCAGCGTTAATGAGTTTCGTCGGCCATTTGTCTCGCTTTGCTGTCGTCGCTGCCTTTGCCGCTTCCACGACCTTCGCGCTCCCGATCTCATCGTCCATTGCGCACGCCGAAGCGGCGCAGGCCGCCCCGGCTGACGGCAAGGGCGCCGATCAGAGCATTGCGGTCAATGATCCCGCGGACGCCGCGAAGAGGGGCGTCGCTGCGAAGGCCATCGACAAGGTCAAGGAAGTCGCAAAGACCGCGACCGATATTCTGAGCCGCGTCCCCTGCCGTACACCGAAAGGCGGCATGAAGGCGATGGGCGCGCTGCCGCATGTGGCCAGCAAGCTCGTGGCCGGCAAGCCCGTGGTCATCGTTGCGTTCGGCTCGTCCTCCACCGAAGGCTACGGTTCGACAGCGCCGGAATTCACCTATCCGAACCGCCTTGCCGCGCAGCTGCATCGTGCTTACCCGTCGGCCAATATCACCGTGCTCAACCGCGGCAAGGGCGGCGAAGATGCGCCGGAAATGATGGCGCGGCTGCAGAGCGAAGTGATCAATTCGAAGCCTGATCTCGTGATCTGGCAAGTCGGCACCAATGCGGTGCTGCGCAATCTCGATCCCGGCGAAACCAGCAAGATGGTGGAAGACGGCGTCGCCCGCATTCAGGCGGCGGGTGCCGATCTGGTGCTGGTCGATCCGCAATATTCCCCGCTGGTGAATACGCGGCCGGAAGGTACCAGCAAGATGGTCTCGCTGCTGCACAAGGTGGCCGAACTACGCAAGGTCGGCATCTTCCCGCGCTTCGAAGTGATGAAGGAATGGCACGAAGGCCAGCAGATGTCGTTCGACAGCTTCGTCATTGCCGACGGCCTGCATATGAACGACTGGGGCTATGCCTGCTTCGCGCAGTTGCTTGGCGACAACATCATCAAGTCGGTCGGCCAGGTGAAGCTCGGCATCAACGAGCCGCAGATTCAGCAGGCGCAGAAGCCGCTGTAAGTTCGAAGAGGGGCGAATGCCTCTCAGCCGTCATTGCGAGCCCGCGAAATTCGCCTTCGGCGATTTTCGCTGAGCAAAGCAATCCAGTCTTGCTTGAAAGAAAGTCTGGATTGCTTCGTCGCAAGTGCTCCTCGCAATGACGATGGAGAGATTGGCTACGCCTTCGCCAGTGCCGCTTCGAGATCCTCGATCAGATCGTCACGATGCTCGAGGCCGGCCGAGAAGCGGATGAAGCCCTCTGTGATCCCGAGTTCGAGCCGCGCTTCCAGCGGCAGGCGCTGATGCGTCGTCGTCGCCGGATGCGTGACCAGGCTCTTGGCGTCGCCGAGATTGTTGGAGATGCGGGCGACTTTCAGCTCGTTGAGGACGCGGAATGCAGCTGCCTTGCCGCCCTTCACCTCGAAGCCGATCAGCGTCGATCCCGCACGCATCTGCTTCTTCACCGTTGCCGCCTGCGGATGATCCTCGCGGCCCGGATAGATCAGCCGCGAAATCTTCGGATGCTGGGCCAGCACGTCTGCGATGGCAGCCGCGGTCTGCGTCTGCCGTTCGACACGGATCGCCAGCGTCTCCAGCCCCTTCACCAGCGTCCACGCATTGAACGGCGAGATCGAGGGGCCGGTCTGGCGCAGATAGTTGTGAATATGCTCGTCGATGAAGTCCTTCGACGACAGGATGATGCCGCCGAGGCAGCGCCCTTGCCCATCGATGTGCTTGGTCGCCGAATACACGACGACATCGGCACCGAGCGCCAGCGGGCTCTGCCAGAGCGGCGTCGCGAATACGTTATCGACAATCAGTCGCGCACCGCCGGCATGGGCGATGTCAGCGATGGCTGATATGTCGAGCACGTCAAGCGTCGGATTGGTCGGACTTTCCAGAAACAGCGACTTGGTATTCGGGCGCATTGCCTTCTGCCACTGGTCGAGGTCGAGTCCATCGACAAGCGTGAATTCGATGCCGTAGCGCGGCAGCAGCTCTTCGATGACGTAGCGACAGGAGCCGAACAGCGCCTTGGCGGCGACGACGTGATCGCCCATGCGCAGCGGCGCGAGAATGGCGGTGGTCACGGCGGCCATGCCGGTGGCCGTCGAGCGTGCAGCCTCCGCACCTTCGAGGTCGATCATGCGGCTCTCGAACATCGACGTATTCGGATTCGAAAAGCGCGAATAGATGAAACCGGGATCTTCGCCCTTGAACCGCGCCTCGCAGGCTTCAGCGGTCTCGTAGATGAAGCCCTGCGTCAGGAAGAGGGCTTCGGACGTCTCGTTGAATTGCGAGCGCAGCGCGCCGGAATGAACGAGCCGGGTTTCGGGGCGATAGGACTTCGTAGACATGTGACCTCCAACGTACCCGCGTAACACGGGCACAAAAAAACCGGCCTGGACGGACGTCCTCAGGCCGGGATCGCATGCTGGAAGGACATGTGTCCCCGGCCTGTTTAGCGACTTATTTTACGTGGCTGCAAGCCGGCCGGCTCAAATCACCACGGGATAACGATGTGCATATTCCCGCTTGCCCTTTTCGTCAAGGCGGGGCTGAGATAACCGGTAAAGTCGCTATTTTTCAGTGTATTCTCGCTGAAGGACGACCGAAGGACGAGACCTGTGCCGTTTACGCTTGCCCCCGATGCCGATGGAATTCTGCCCGACCGCATGATTGCGGCGATGGCCGATGCCGGCCTGATCCTGCCGGAATATCCCTTCGTCGAGAGCCAGATCCAGCCCGCCAGCCTCGATCTGCGGCTCGGCTCCATCGCCTATCGCGTGCGCGCCAGCTTCCTGCCGGGGCCGAATTCGACGGTCGCCGAGCGCATCGACGAACTGAAGCTGCACGAGATCGACCTGTCGGACGGTGCGGTGCTCGAAACCAACTGCGTCTACATCGTGCCGCTGATCGAGAGCCTGGCGCTGCCGCCGAACATCTTCGCCGCCGCCAATCCGAAGAGCTCCACGGGGCGCCTCGACGTGTTCACGCGGGTGATTGCTGATGGCACCAGACGGTTCGATGTGATCGGTGCGGGCTATCACGGGCCGCTTTATGCCGAAATCAGCCCGAAGACATTCCCGGTATTGCTGCGCGAAGGCTCGCGCCTGTCGCAGGTCCGTTTCCGGGTCGGCGATGCGGTGCTCGATACCGAAGCGCTGGAAGAACTCCACGCGCAGGAGCCGCTGGTCGACAGCGAGACGGCCGACCTCAACAATGGCCTCGCGCTTTCGGTTGATCTCTCCGGCGAAAACGCCTCGGGCTTCGTCGGCTACCGCGCCAAGCGTCATACCGGCGTGGTCGATATCGATCGTCGCGGTGGCTACAGCGTCAATGAATTCTGGGAGCCGATCTCGGCGCGCAAGGACGGCACGCTGATCCTCGATCCTGGCGAGTTCTACATTCTCGCCTCCAAGGAAGCCGTGCAGGTGCCGCCGGACTATGCCGCCGAGATGGTGCCGTTCGATCCGCTGGTCGGCGAATTCCGCGTCCACTATGCCGGCTTCTTCGATCCCGGCTTCGGTCATGATGGCGCCGGCGGCAAGGGCTCGCGCGCCGTGCTCGAAGTGCGATCGCGCGAAGTGCCGTTCATTCTCGAACACGGCCAGATCGTCGGCCGTCTCGTCTATGAGCGTATGCTGGATCGTCCGGATGCCCTCTACGGCCAGCGTATCGGTTCGAACTATCAGGGCCAGAGCCTGAAGCTGTCGAAGCACTTCAAGGTCTGATCGCTCACCGCTCCGCGCAAGCAAGAAAAAAAGGCCCGCATTGCTGCGGGCCTAAGTTTTTTCTGGAGACGAAGTAGACGATAGATCGTCAGGCTTACTGAACGAAGCCTGCGCCGAAGTTGCCCAGGTTGAAGCGATAGTTCAGGCCGGCCTTGATCGTGTGCTCGTCGTTCTTGAAACCACCAACGGCGAGGGTCGGCGTGATGAAGTTGACGTTGCCGAAGTCGTAATACTGGTATTCGACCTTGCCCGACCAGTTCTGGGTGAACAGATATTCGAGACCGCCGCCAACCGTGTAGCCATCGCGGCCACCATCGCCGGCAAAGCCGTTGGTGAAGCGCGAGTCAGCCCAGGCGTAACCGCCCTTTACGTAAAGCAAGGCCGGACCCCAGGTGTAACCGAGACGACCGGTGACCGAACCGAGGCCGCGATTGTCGAAGTTGCTGCTGGTGGACAGGAAGCTGTAATTGGCTTCGAGACCGAACACCCAGTTCGGCGCGAACTGGTAGTCGTAACCACCCTGCACACCGCCCATGAACGTGCCGTCATTGCTGCCGCCGAGCAGGTTGTTGTCGTTGCCCGGGAACGCGCCGCCGATGTGACCGCCGATGTAGAAACCGGTCCAATTGTAGATCGGAGCAGCCGGAGCATAGGCCGGAGCCTTGGTGTAAGGGCGCGCAGCCAGGTCAGCAGCGGACGCCGGAGCGGCCAAAGCGACGAGGGCCAGAGCAGCGGTAGACAGTAGAAGCTTCTTCATCAGGTGTTCCTTCTCAATCCCGACGGGGGATGACGAAAGGCAACCTAGACTATTGCGCAGTGATTGCTGTCACACGCGTGCAACAGCGCCTCAAACGAAAAAGGCAGCTTTGGCGACCACGTCGCGGTTAGGACACGACATTGCCCAAATTGATTCAGGAACTTTTCACGATGTGCGATTTCACTTCAATCACGTTCGGATTGAGGCGCTGGAACACGACAACCGTTGATCAGCCACGGTAACGCAACGCTTCAACCAGCGCCGCGAATGCGGATGTCGGTTGTCGGCGGCTCGGGTAATAAAGGTGATAACCCGAGAACGGTTGGCACCAATCGTCCAGCACTTGAACAAGCCGGCCTGCGGCAATGTGATCGCGCACGCGGTCCTCCGGCAAATAGGCCAACCCCAATCCGCTGAGAGCCGCCTTTTCGCGCAGCGACATGTTGTTGAACACCATCTGGCCGTCGACGCGCACCTTCAACGTGCGCCCGCGCTTCTCGAACTCCCACGCATAGAGACCACCCAAGGTGGGCAGACGGATATTGATGCAGTCATGCGCGGTGAGGTCTTGCGGGCGTTTCGGCAGCGGTCGTTTGGCGAAATAGGACGGTGCGCCGACCACGACCATGCGAAAGTCCGGTCCGATGCGGACGGCAATCATGTCTTTCGCGACCTGTTCGCCCAGGCGAACGCCCGCGTCGTAGCGTTCCGCGACGATGTCGATGAGGCCGTAATCGACGACGAGTTCGGCCTTGATGTCGGGATAGCGCGGCAGCAGCTTGGCGAGGGCGGGCCAGATGATCGTCTCGGCGGAATGCTCACCGGTGGTGATGCGGATGGTGCCGGCCGGCTTCTCGCGCAGCTCCGTGACCGCCGCGAGTTCGGCGTCGATCTCTTCCAGCTTGGGGCCGATCGTCCGGATCAGGCGTTCGCCAGCCTCGGTCGGCGCAACGCTGCGGGTCGTTCGGGTGAGGAGCCGCAGTCCAAGCCGCTCCTCAAGACCGCGAATGGTGTGGCTGAGCGCGGATTGCGAGACGCCAAGCTTGGCGGCTGCGCGCGTGAAGCTCGCCTCCTTCGCGACGGCAAAGAAGGCGAGGAGGTCGTCGATTGTCTGGCGGGCCATTCATGAATCCGGCTGATAAGTGCGTGCAGATTATATCATCTAGTCTCATGGGCGCACGATCTCCAGATGTCGCAGGTCGGCGGCAAAATCCCACCAGCGCGGGAGCCGCTCATTGGCCGGATGGCACAGGAGATTTGACATGAAGACACGCATACTCGGACGCAATGGACTGGAAGTCTCGGCCATCGGGCTCGGCTGTATGGGGATGAGCTTCGGCTACGGGCCTCCGGCCGACACAACGGAAATGACCGCACTGATCCGCGCGGCGGTCGAACGCGGTGTCACCTTCTTCGATACGGCTGAAGTCTACGGTCCGTTCACCAATGAAGAGCTCGTCGGCGCGGCGCTCGCGCCGCTCCGCGATCAGGTCGTTATCGCCACCAAATTCGGCTTCAGGCTCGATCCCGCCACCGGTCAGCAGGTCGGTCTCGACAGCCGCCCCGCACATATTCGTGAGGTCGCCGAAGCATCGCTCACGCGCTTGAAGATCGATGCCATCGATCTGTTCTACCAGCATCGCGTCGATCCCGACGTGCCGATCGAGGACGTGGCCGGCGCGGTGAAGGACCTGATCGCCGAGGGCAAGGTGAAGCACTTCGGCCTGTCCGAACCGGGTGTGACGACAATTCGCCGTGCCCATGCCGTGCAGCCGATTACTGCGATCCAGAGCGAGTATTCGTTATGGACGCGCAGTCCCGAAAAGGAAGTGCTGCCGACGCTCGAAGAACTCGGGATTGGCTTCGTGCCCTACAGTCCGCTCGGCAAGGGCTTTCTCACGGGCGCCATGAACGAGAGCACGACGCTCGACAGCGGAGACTTCCGCAATATCCTCCCGCGCTTCACGCCCGAAGCGCGCAAGGCCAATCAGGCGCTTGTCGATCTGCTTGGCGAGATCGCGGCACGGAAGCAGGCGACGCCCGCGCAGATCGCGCTGGCATGGCTGCTGGCCCAGAAGCCGTGGATCGTGCCGATCCCGGGCACCACGAAACTGCATCGGCTTGAGGAAAATCTCGGTGCGGCGGCTATAGAGCTGACATCAGACGATCTGCGGGATATCGAGAGCGCTGCTGCAAAAATCACCGTGCAGGGCAACCGATATCCGGACAGGCTGGAGGCGATGACCGGCCGGTAGTCCGCAGATCACTCGCTGCCTAGACCTCGCGTTGTTCCCACAACGCCGTGAGGCCTTCGCGATAGGTCGGAAACGCGAGCTTCACGCCGAGCTCGCGTTTCAGCCGCGCATTCGAGATGCGGTTGTTGCTGGCATAGAAGCTGCGCGCCATTGGGCTCATCTCGGCGTCATCGAAGTTCTGCTCGGGCGGCGGCGCGATGCCCATCAGCGCTGCGGCATAGGTGACGACGTCCTGCGGCGGCGCCGGCTCGTCGTCGCAGAGATTGAAGATGCCGGTCTGCGCGTGATCGAATGCTGCGGCGACAGATGTTGCGATGTCGTCCACATGGATGCGGTTGAACACCTGGCCCGGCTTGAAGATGCGATGGGCCTTGCCGGTTTTGAGATTCTCCAGCGCATTGCGGCCGGGACCGTAGATGCCGGCGATGCGCAGGATCGTCGTGCGATCGCCGGCCACGGCGCGCCATGCGTCTTCGGCATCGATACGTGCCTTGCGTCGGCCCTCGCCGGAGACCGGGGCGGTTTCGTCGATCCAGGCGCCCTGATGATCGCCGTAAACCCCGACGCTGGAGAGATAGATGATGCGCCGGATGCCGCTGGCCGCGATCACGGAGCCGAAGGTCCGCAGCACGGGATCGCCGTCTGTGCCGGGCGGGACCGAGACGAGCAGCGCATCGGCGCTCGCGAGGTGATCGGCAATGCCGGGATCGGTGACATCCGGGTTGAAGACGAGCGTCTCGATATCGCGGGCTGACGCCAAGGCTGCGGATTTGCCGGCCGTGCGGACGGTGCCGGCAATCCCGGTGAATTGACCGCCATGCCGGGCGATGAACCGGTTTACGCTGTAGCCGAGCCCGAAGACGAAAAGACGCACGTTCATTCCATTTCTGCATGAATTCGGGCGCGCCGGCCCGTTTCAAGGTCATCATTCGGGCTGCAGAGCGTGCCGGTCAAGTGCGCGACACCGCCATCTTTTGTGCTACTGCTCTGCTACGAGACCGGCGCGAATGCCGGCAGATTTGGGAAGGACAAGGCGATGGCCACCACGCTGGCAGCAGATGCATATGCGCCGCGCTACATCAAACTGAATGCGCGCGACAATGTCGCCATCATCGTCAATGATTTCGGCCTGCCCGCGGGCACCCTGATGACCGGCGGCCTAGAGCTGCGTAACTTCGTGCCGCAGGGCCACAAGGTGGCGCTCTCCGATATCGCCAAGGATGCGCCCATCATCCGCTACGGCGAAATCATCGGCTATGCGCTGGATATGATTTCGGCCGGCGAATGGGTCGAGGAGGCGCGCATCCATATGCCCGATGCGCCGGATCTCGACAGCCTTGAGATCGCCAACGCGGTTCCGGAACCGCAACCGCCGCTGAACGACTACACATTCGAAGGTTTTCGCAATCGCGACGGCTCCGTCGGCGTGAAGAACATTCTCGCCATCAGCACGTCGGTGCAATGCGTCGCCGGCACGCTGGAATTTGCGCTCAAGAAGATCAAGGCCGAGCTGCTGCCACGCTATCCGAATGTCGATGACGTCGTCGCCGTCACCCATGGCTATGGATGCGGTGTCGCGATCAATGCGCCGGATGCCTATATCCCGATCCGCACGCTGCAGAACATCGCGCGCAATCCAAATTTTGGCGGCGAGGTGATGGTGGTCGGCCTCGGCTGCGAGAAGCTCGCACCGGAGCGTTTGCTGCCGAAGGAGGATCCCGGCAGCATGATGCGCCTTCAGGATGAGAGCAATCAGAGCTTTGGCGACATGGTGGATACGATCATCACCATGGCTGAAGCGCGCTTGAAAATCCTGAACCAGCGCAAGCGCGAGACCTGTCCGGCTTCCGACCTCGTGATCGGTCTGCAATGCGGCGGCAGTGACGCGTTTTCCGGCGTGACCGCCAATCCGGCGCTCGGCTTCGCGAGCGATCTGCTGGTGCGCGCCGGCGCCACGGTGATGTTCTCTGAAGTCACCGAAGTCCGTGACGCCATCGAACTATTGACGCGCCGTGCGGTCAACGAGGATGTCGGCCGCGCGCTGATACGCGAGATGGACTGGTACGACTCCTATCTGGCACGCGGGGGCGCCGATCGCAGCGCCAATACGACGCCCGGAAACAAGAAGGGCGGCCTCGCCAATATCGTCGAGAAGTCATTGGGCTCCATCGTCAAGTCCGGTTCGAGCGCAATCAGCGGCGTCATTGGTCCGGGTGAGCGCGCGACGACGAAGGGACTGCTGTTTGCAGCAACGCCGGCGAGCGATTTCGTCTGCGGCACGCTGCAACTCGCCGCTGGCATGCAGATGCAGATCTTCACCACGGGACGTGGCACGCCCTATGGGCTGGCGCAGGCGCCGGTCATCAAGGTCTCGACGCGGACTGAACTGGCGAAACGCTGGTCGGACCTGATCGATTTCGACGCCGGCCGCATTGCGTCAGGCGAGATGACCATCGAGGAAGCCGGTTGGGAGCTGTTCCAGCTGATCCTTGACGTCGCCAGCGGTCGCAAGCAGGTCTGGGCGGACAAATGGGGACTGCACAACGATCTGGTGCTGTTCAACCCCGCGCCGGTGACGTGAAGAATTTCAAGTGGGATAGGCGAAGTAATAAAAACTCGTCATGCCCGGCCTCGTGCCGGGCATCCACGTCTCGGCCATAAACTCAGGAAGACGTGGATGGCCGGGACATCAAGTGAAGCCCTCGCTTCGCGCTGCCCGGCCATGACGGAGCTTCGTCAGGTCTCTGGTATCACTTCAACGCTGCCGCCTTCGCGCCCGATGGGGTCACGCGCCAGATGGTGTTGCCGACATCGTCGGCCACCAGCAATGCGCCCTTGCTGTCGATGCGCACGCCCACAGGGCGTCCTTGCGCTTCACCGCTGTCATTGAGGAAGCCGGTGAGCACGTCCTGCGGCTTGCCCGATGGCTTGCCGTCGGTGAAGGGCACGAATATCACCTTGTAGCCGCTTTGCGGGCGCCGATTCCACGAGCCGTGCTGGCCGATGAAGGCGCCGTTCTTCATGTTTGCCGGGAAGAGATCGCCGGTATTGAAGGTCAGGCCGAGCGACGCGGTATGCGCACCGAGCGCGTAATCCGGCGCGATGGCCTTGGCGACCATATCGGGACGTGGCGGTTGCACGCGAACGTCCACGTGTTGGCCGTAATAGCTGTAGGGCCAGCCATAGAAGCCGCCATCCTTCACCGAGGTCATATAGTCCGGCACAAGGTCGCTGCCGATCTCGTCACGCTCGTTGACGGTCACCCACAGCGCGCCGCTTTGCGGCTGCCACGACGGGCCGTTGGGATTGCGCAGACCGGATGCGAAGATGCGCGAGGCGCCGGTCACGCGGTCGATCTCAAGCACCGCGGCGCGGTCTTTCTCGGCCTCCATGCCGTTCTCACCGACATTGCTGTTGGAGCCGACGGTTGCATAGAGTTTCGTGCCGTCGGGACTCGCCGTGAGATCCTTGGTCCAGTGATGATTGATCGGGCCGCCGGGCAGGTCAGCCACCTTCACGGCAGGCGTCGTGATCCTGGTATCATTGGTCCTGTAGGGAAACTTCACCACGGCATCGGCATTGGCGACAAAGAATTCGTCGCCCACCAGCACCATGCCGAAGGGTGAGTTGAGCCCTTCGAGAAACGCTGTCCGGGTCTCGGCGACGCCGTCGCCGTCCGCGTCACGCAGCAGCGAAATACGATTTGCCGTCGGTGTGCCCGCGCCAGCATGGCCCATCACCAGTTTCATGACCCAGCCCTTGATGCCCTGGCCATCTTCCGGTTTCGGCGGCGCATTGCTTTCTGCCACCAGCACGTCGCCATTGGGCAGCACATAGACCGTGCGTGGGTGATCGAGCCCGCGCGCAAAAGCGTTGACCGTCATGCCGTCCGCAGCCTTCGGCTTGGCCCCCTCTGACCAGCCGACAGCCTTGGAGACATTGACAGTCGGGATCAGCGACTTGTGGGGCTCGACAAGTTTCGGCGACGGTCCGAAATCTTCGCCGGATGCGATGGTGGATTGTTCGTTGCATCCGACCAGTGGCAGCGCCAGGGCGACGAGACAGGCGGAAAGCAGGAATTTCTGGCGCATGGAATGTCCTTGTGGCTGAGAACATAAAATGCGCGCGATGCAGGAACGTTCGGCCTCCCTGCATGAATTTCATGTGAAGCCGGAGTGATGCGCGGCTATGGTCCTTCCCAATAATCAGGGAAGAAACGATGACCGGACCGACAAATACGAGCGACGAAGCCACCTGGACGCGCTGGCGTAGCGTCGCAGATCTTTATCACGCCTATTTCACCGGCCTGATTCTGACCACGGTCACGCGCCGCGGCACGGCAGACGCCGCCGAGTTCATGTTTCGGATATTCCGCCGGCAGCAGCAGGAGCGCTTTCTGCCGGGACTCGTGAAGCTCGGTCTGTCCGGCCTGCCACCCGCGGTCGCTGCGGCCCAGTATCACTATCTCTCGAACTGGATCGGCGGCGTGTCAGTCGAGTACATGTATGAGAGTGACCGCAAGGCCTGGATCCGCTATCCGCCGCCGCGCTGGATCTGGCGCGGCACGGCAATCTGCGGCGTGCCCGGCGAAGTCTCCCGCGCGATGCTGCGCGGCTGGCACGCCAACAACGGCGTCTCGCTCGGCAATCCCCGCATGGGTTTCGTTTGCACCAAGCAGAGCGTCGATGGCCAGGATGGGCTCGAAGGCTATTACTGCGAATACGACCATGATTTGGATATCGATCAGCGTCTGGTGTTCGCGCGCCATTTGGAAGCGCCGCTGTTCGATTCCGCGAAGGCACCCGCGCTGCCGGTGGATAGCTGGCCAAAAGCCCGGCTGGAAAAGGCCTATCGCAACTACGCCATGGAATATGTACGGACCGCAGCGCCGGTGGCGGTTCAACTGTTCGGCCCGGTCGATGCGGGCTATCTGCTGCATCTGACCGGCAAGCTGATCGGCATGCAGTATTTCGACGAGGTCTCCGCAGGCTTCGGCTTGCAGCGCGGCGACGCCAGGGCCTTTGCGGAATTCCTCGGCGTTCTGTTCGCAGCGCAGGACGACATCGTGGAGATCAGCAAGTCCGAGGGCCAGTTCGAAATCCGGCAGCAGAGCTGGAAACTGATGGATGGCGTCGCCGACAACAATGCCGCCTGCGCGAGGGCTCTGCAGGGGCTGGTCGAGGGCCTGGCGGCAGGCTGCGGTCGCAACATACCCGTCACCATGACGCCAACGCGGGGGAGTGCGCTGCCGTTCATCTGGTCGATCGGCTAACGCTGACGCTGCCTGATACTGCAGTGCAAATCGAACATCCCCCATGCGTGTGCCGCGCATGGCATTGTCCGCGATCGGTGCTAGGAACGAGGTGTCCGGCAAGCAAGACGGGAAGCTCAGGGAGAATGCATGTCCGACGCTGTCGTCGCCGAACCCCGATTGGTCGATGCCGACAAGCAGCCGCTTCCGAGCCTGAAGGCGCCGGCCAGAAATCCCCTGCTGGATCATCCCATTCTGCCGACCATTCTGCGGCTGGCCTGGCCCAATGTCATCGCGCTGACGGCAGGCGCCGTCGTCGTTATTTTCGAGACCACCTATGTCGGCCGGCTCGGTACCGAAGCATTGGCGGCGATGGCGTTGGTGTTTCCATTCGTGATGCTGACCATGACCATGTCCGGTGGCGCCATGGGCGGTGGCGTGTCCTCGGCTATCGCGCGCGCGCTCGGCGCCGGCGACCGCGCGCGCGCCGATACGCTGGCGGGCCATGCGCTGCTGATCGCTATCTGCTTCGGCCTCACCTTCACGGTCGGCATGCTGACCTTCGGCTCCATGCTGCTGCAACTGCTTGGTGGCCGCGGCAATGTGCTGAGCCAGGCGCAGGGCTACATCACCGTCTTCTTCGCTGGTGGCGTGATCCCGTGGCTGCTGAATACCTTCGCGGCGATCCTGCGCGGCACCGGCAACATGAAGATGCCCTCCGCCATGCAGATGGCGGGGGCCGCCTTGCAGGTGGTTCTCGGTGGCGTGCTGGGCCTCGGATTCGGCCCGATCCCGCAATTCGGCATGCCCGGCGTCGCGGCGGGCACGCTGACTGCATTCACGATCGGCACAGGCGTCATGGGCTGGTATGTCTTTTCCGGTCGTGCGCGAGTCCGGCCTCAGATCAAGGGCTTTCGCATTCAGCGCGGAATGTTCTTCGATATTCTGAAAGTGGGTGCCATCGCCTGTTTCAATCCGCTACAGGGCGTTCTGACTCTCCTGATTTTCACCCATATGCTGGCGCAATACGGCACCGCGGTGCTGGCCGGCTATGGCATCGGTGCGCGGCTCGAATTCATGCTGAGCACGCTGGCTTTCGCGGTGGGTATCGCTTCGGTGCCGATCGTCGGCATGGCAATCGGCGCTGGCCGCATCGCGCGTGCGCGCCGCGTGACCTGGACTGGCAGCGTGATCGCCTTCGGTGTTGTCGGCCTGCTCGGCACACTGATCGCGATTTTCCCCGATGCCTGGGTCAATCTGTTCACCAATGATGCCGGTGTGCGCGCAGCAAGCCGGACCTATCTGGCCACCTGTGCGCCAATGTATGCCTTTCTGGGGTTGTCCACGGTGGCCTATTTTGCCTCGCAGGGCGCCGCCAAGGTGCTGGGCCCGGTGCTGGCGCAAACCGCGCGGCTGGTCTTCGTCAGCGTTGGAGGCTGGTGGCTGCTGTCTATCGGTGCCTCGGCCACAAGCTTTTTCTGGCTCGCGGCGGCGTCCATGGTGCTGCTCGGCGTGCTGTCGGCACTCAGCGTGCTGCTGACGTCGTGGGGACCGAAGGCTGGCCCTGTGCCCGAGATCCGGCCGGAGCTCGTCTGAGCAGTTTCTAGCCGACGCGCGTCGCAGTAAATTCCACATCGCGCCGCCACGTCGCGCCGTCGTCATGCGAGGTCTCGCCGCGCCACAGGAACGAGCCCGGCGTGATCTGCGAGAAGCTCCAGCGGATCGGGCGTCCGTCATTGTCGCGGCCGAGCTGGACGATGTCGTTGCCCTGTTTGCGGCCGGTCATGGTGAGAAAATTCTGCATCACCGGATCGGTCCACTGGATCTGCCACGCATCGATACGTGGGTCGTAGATCCGCAGCGTGCTTCCATACGAGTAGGCATTCGCTGCGGCGTCGCCGTCGCGCAAACGGCCGCGCGGCGGCACAATCCAGACATCCTGGATGGCACGGCCTTCCAGCACCCAGCCGAAATGCCATTCGCCCTTGCGCCGGCGCTCTCCGCCGTCCGGCATATACCTGACCACATCGAGCTCCCAGGCGCCGATCAGCCAGCCATAGAGATCCATCTGGCCGATGCGATCCGGGGCAGGACCGTCCGCTGCGAGCGCATCGAGAAACGATGCAGTCATCGCGCGGCTTTCCCGAACTGGGTCTGCATCGCCGCCAGGCCCAGATCCATCTGCTCGCTCATGTAAGGCGCGATCTCATTCGGTAGCACGTCGGCCGTCCAGACGAACCGGCAGCGCGCAGGTCCATCGGTAAACACCTGCGCCGATGCGCTGTGCTGGGTGATGCGCTCGTTGACGATGGCATAGACGAGACGTTTCCGGTCGTGATCGCAGGTGACCAGTCTTTCGCGTGCGACGGATCCGTTGGCGAACGTCACGATGCGTGCGTCGCCGTCCAGCTTTGTGTCGGTGACGAACCCCGGCACCAGCCTTGTATGCAACGCGCCGAAGTCGGCCAGTGCGGACCAGACATCGTCTGCCGATGCGCCGAGGAAAATCTCGTTGTGAATCGATGCCATGCTGTGCCTCCCGGTTGATCAGGACGGCAGACTACTCAGTGCACGGCCAGCCGTTCTTGGAAAATCTTGCGGTCGCCGCGGGAAGCCTGTCGAAATGCGCGGGGCGAGACGCCGGCAGCGCGATGGAAGCTGCGCACGAAATTCGAGAGATCGCCGAAGCCGACATCGAAGGCGATGTCGGTGATGGCGCGGTCTTTCTCGACCAGCAGGTTTGCAGCCCGCCGCAGCCGCGCGCGCACCAGATACTGGTGCGGTGTCACGCCCAGCACATTCCTGAACAGACGCAGGAAATGAAACGGACTCAATCCGGCCTGACGAGCGGCCGCATCGAGATCAATCTCCTCGCTGGCATGAGCGTCGATCCACAGTGCGGCCTCGACCGCGCGCCGGCGATCCCGTGCATTGCCGTTCACACGCCTGCGCGGCTCGCCCGACACGACGTCGACAAAACGCGCCGCAAAGGCATGACCGATCTCATCGAGCCCGAGATCGCTGTGCGCCCCTGCGCTGGCCTGCGCGAGCTCGCCCAGCACCATCAATTCGGCGCGTGGCGCGATGGCGCCCTGCTGCCAGATGTCCCTGGCGTCGCCGACGGTGTCGATCAGCTCAAGCGCGAAGGAGAATGAAAGGCACTCGTCGCCAGAGCCATGATGCTCGTGATGGCAGGTATATTCGTCGCCGGGGTGCCCGATCAGCAGCGCGCCAGCGATGAGTTCGTGCGATTGCCCGCGGCAGCGACAGCCGAAACTGCCCTTGCGAACATAGGAGAGCGAATGGCCGGCGTGCTGTTCGGAAAACGGCTGGTCGTCCGGACCCGCCGTACAGCGATAGTCCGTGACGGTGATAGCGTTGCTCTGGAACAGTGTTGTTGCCTGCATGGGCTGAATTTAGCCCCGCGGGCGCGGCGGGGCAACCGACAGCAGGGCATCGAACAGGGTGGTCGTCCGGCCCGCCAGCGCGCCCTCGATCGAGAGCAGCCGCGACTTGGTGATGATGCCGCCATTGCCGGCAAAGCCGCTGGTCTGGCCCGCAACGGCCAGTGCGCGGTGGCATGGCACGAGGATCGCAAACGGATTGCGCGTGACGGCCTGGCCGACCGAATAGACCGCGCCGCTGGCGCCGAGCTTTGCTGCGATCTCCGCATGGGTGCGGGTTTCGCCACGCGGGATCATCCGAATGGCCTCATAGACGCGGCAATTGAACAGCGGCAGGCCATGCATGTCGACGGGGATATCGCCGAGGTCGACGGCTTGGCCGCGCAGCAGCGCAACGATGCCCTCGATGGCGTAGTCGACATCGGCCGGCGGCCGGAATTCGCGCGCATCGGGAAATTGCTGCAGCAGGCGGCGCCGGGTCTCGATCTCGCGCGCTTCCGGCAACTGCACGCCAACAATACCGGCATCGCCCCATGCGATACCGCATCGGCCCACCGACGTGTCGAAGGTTGTGTATCCGTGCCCAGCCATCCCGAAGGCGATGTTAGCAAGCGAATTGAAACCGTCATCTGGAATCTTTGAGCGGTGACCTTTCGGAGGTCGCGGCCGGGTGTGCGGCGCAAGGAACTGTAACCGGCTGCCATCAATCCGCTTGGCGGATCGGCCGGTCTCGGCTAGATCAGATGGCGCGACGATGCGGGCGTAGTTCAATGGTAGAACGGCAGCTTCCCAAGCTGCATACGAGGGTTCGATTCCCTCCGTCCGCTCCAGCCCCCTCATTCATTCCAGATGATCGGTGCCGCATGGCGATTGAACGGTTTGGCATTCCCGCCGTTCTTCAAAGGCGCCCGTTGCTGTTCGCACAACACAAGGTTCTTGCATGACGTTTCCCCTCTCAGCTGCAACCGCCGGCAATGTCCCCGGCGTTGTCGCCTCCAGCGTCTATGCCAATGGCCGCCGTGTTGCGGATATCCCCGTCGAGGAGGCGGGCGTCTGGGCGCAGAAGCCGGGCCATGTCGTCTGGATCGGACTGTTTGAACCGTCCCTTGAACTGCTCGAGAAACTGCGCGCGCAATTCGATCTGCATCCGCTCGCCATCGAGGACGCGCTGAAGTCGCATCAGCACCCCAAGGTCGAGCAATATGGCGAGGCGCTCTTCATCGTCGCGCGAACGGCGCAACTGGTCGATCAGACTGTTGCTTTCGGCGAGACGCATATCTTCTTGGGTAAAGGCTATGTCGTGTCCGTGCGCCATGGTGCCTCGACCTCCTATGCGGCGGTCCGCGAGCGGTGCGAGGCTTGCCCGACAAACCTGACGCACGGCGAAGACTACATCCTCTACGCAATTCTCGATTTCATCGTCGACAACTATCGTCCTGTCATCGAATCCATCCTGTCCGAGATCGACGAGCTCGAGGATGGCGTCCTGCATCGCATGCTGACGCGGGCCGAATTCGAGCGGCTCTACAAGCTGCGCCGCGAGCTGTTGCGCCTTCGTCGCGCGGTCGGACCGCTGGTCGATGTCTGTCACCGCCTCGAACATATCGATATCCTGTTCATCGACGATGACATGAAGCCGCTGTTCCGCGACGTGCTGGATCACGTCAAACGCGCGGAAGAAGATATCGATTCGCTGCGCGAAGTGCTGGCCTTTGCCTTTGAAGCCAGCCTGATGTCAGGGCAGTCGCAGCAAACCGAAATTACCCGCAGGCTTGCGGCCTGGGCGGCGATCCTGGCGGTGCCGACGGCGATTGCCGGAATCTACGGCATGAATTTCGAACACATGCCGGAGCTGAAATGGGCTTACGGCTATTACGTCGTGCTGGGCGGCATCGCCGCGATCTGCGGTTACCTGTATACCCGCTTCAAGCGCAACGGATGGCTGTGATCGACGAGATGATCACCCCACCGCCTTCGCAGCCGCGCGGCCCGCCATCCGACCATTTACATTTTCGCAGACTTTTCGGCGCTAGTTGGTCGAATTCCGGCCGAACTACTGTGGCGACTGGCTTTGAGGTCGACTAGGCTCGTTCACAATATGGCCGTCGACGCGTTAGGAACGTGAGACGCAGGGGGAGCAGGAAGCATGACATATCGCAGAGATGAGTTCAAAAGTTATCTAGCTGCGAGTGGTCTCTCTACTGGCGCGATCAATACTTATGTTTCATATGTCAATCGTTGCGATCCTCTCATCGAGGGATTGGACGAAGCTCTCCAAAAAGATGGCGTCGATAAGATGTTAGCTTGGCTTGCAAAGGAGACGCGCGCTCCGTTCGATACTTACCCGTCACAAGCACGAACGAGTGTAAATAAGTACATACAGTTTTTCTTAGCTAAGGAAGCGCCGGTTGATCCGAAGGAAGAGGACCTGGTTCAAGATGAGGCGAATGCCAACGCTGCTGGATTGGCATTTAGGCTTGAGAAAGAAATGCACGCCGCGGTTCGTAAGCAGTTGGCAAATATCGAGTCTGGATTGATAGAGGATGATGGCGGAAAGGAAGTTAGTGTCGCAACCGGATACATCGATATTGTCGCGCGGGACACTCAACGAAAGCTTGTAGTAATTGAACTCAAGGCCGGTAAATGTCCGCCCGGTGCCATGGAGCAGGCTTTAGGTTACGCGCAGGCATTGTCCGATGAGCGCGGTGAGGACGTGAGAGTGCTTTTAATTGCTGCCGAATTCCCAGATCGCATAAAGGCTGCGGCAAAACGAACGGTAGGACTTAAGCTGCTCAACTACGAATTTTCACTGAAATTTAGAGAAACGAGCTAGTTGGGTTTCGAGAGCCTGAAGCTCCTTTTGGGAGCTAGTTCACACGAACTTGCCATATGTGGTTTTTGTCGACTCCGTGTTGCAGCTCATTTGTGCTTCTTACCCACCGCCTTCGCCGCCGATCGTCCCGCCGTTCTTCCCGTAAACAAACAGCCGCCGAGAAACGTGCCTTCCAGCGAGCGATAGCCGTGCATGCCGCCGCCGCCGAAGCCCGCGGCTTCGCCGACAGCATAGAGCCCCGGCATGATCTGGCCGTTGCTGCCAAATACGCGCGAGTCCAGGTCAGTCTCGAAACCGCCCAGCGTCTTGCGCGTCAGGATGTTGAGCCGCACGGCGATCAGCGGGCCCTGCGCGGGATCGAGAATGCGATGCGGCTTCGCGGTGCGGATCAGGCGGTCACCGATATATTTGCGCGCATTGTGGATGTTCATCACCTGCGCATCCTTGACGTAGGGATTGGCCATGGTGCGGTCACGCGCCTCGATCTGCATGCGGATCTCATCGAGCTTCAGCAGATTGTCGCCGGTCAGTGCATTCATTGCGCTGACGAGGTCGTCGAGATTGTCGCGCACCACGAAGTCGATGCCGTGATCCTTGAAGGCTTCAACCGGCGCCGGCGCGCCCTTGTTGGTGGCGCGGCGTGCGGTCATCAGCCAGCTCTTGCCGGTGAGATCCGGGTTCTGCTCGGAGCCGGAGAGGGCAAACTCTTTCTTGATGATCGCCTGCGTCAGCACGAACCATGAGTAATCATAGCCGGTGGACTGGATATATTGCAGTTGGCCGAGCGTATCGGAGCCCGGAAACAGCGGCGCTGGCAGCCGCTTGCCGGTGGCGTCGAACCACATCGACGAGGGGCCCGGCAGAATGCGTATGCCGTGTTTCGGCCAGATCGGATTCCAGTTCTCGATGCCCTCGACATAATGCCACATGCGGTCGCGATTGATCAGCCGCGCACCGGCGGCTTCCGTGATGCCCATCATGCGGCCGTCGACATGGGCGGGCACGCCGGAGATCATGCGCGTCGGCGGTTCGCCGAGGCGCTTCGGCCAGTTCTGCCGCACCAGATCATGATTGCCGCCGATACCGCCGGAGGCGACGATCACGGCTTGCGCACGCAGCGAGAAGTCGCCGATCACATTGCGCGAACTGCTTTCGCCGCGCTCGGTGTTGGCCGGTTCGAGGATCGCGCCGCTGACGCCGTCGACAGTTCCGTTGGTGACGCTGAGCGCATCGACGCGGTGGCGGAACCTGAAGCTCAGCAGGCCCTTCTTCTGTGCCTCGCGCGCACGCCGCTCGAACGGCTCGACGATGCCGGGGCCAGTGCCCCAGGTGACATGAAAGCGCGGAACCGAATTGCCGTGGCCCATCGCGTCATAGCCGCCGCGCTCGGCCCAGCCGACCACGGGAAACACGCGGTGACCCATAGCGCGCAGCCAGTCGCGTTTCTCGCCGGCGGCGAAAGCGACATAGGCTTCGGCCCAGCGCCGTGGCCAGAGGTCCTCATCGCGATCGAAGCCGGCCGTGCCATGCCAGTCCTGCATCGCAAGGTCATAAGAGTCTTTGATGCCAAGGCGCCGCTGTTCCGGCGAGTCGACGAAGAACAAACCGCCGAACGACCAGAACGCCTGGCCGCCGAGATTCTGCTCGCCTTCCTGATCGACCACGACAACGCGCTTGTCGGCGTCGGCAATTTCCGTAGCCGCGACAAGGCCCGCGAGTCCGCCGCCGACGACGATGACATCCGCATCAACGGCCATACTGTTTCCCCCATTTTGTTAATGGAGATTGAAGTCGGCGCGGGAACTTTGGTCAACGGAAATTGCGCGCGAAGGGCGGCGCTGTTTCAGATTGATACCGCGAGGGAACGAGGTGCATCCCGCGCGCAACACTCGATTTGAATCGCATTGGAAGCGTCATGCTCGTCTGGACAAAGCCACGATCTGGCAACACGCTGATCATGCCCTGCATCACCAGGGCGCTCAGATTCGGGATCGACAGGTTTTGGGGCTGGACATGAAGTTCGTTACGGGTTTGCTGGCGGCGGTCTTGCTGTTCGCGGGCGTCGGGGCAAGTCACGCGGTGGTTCGCATCGCGGATGATCGTGGCGGACGGATCGGAACCTATGTCGACAGATATCAGGGATTGCGCACTTCCGGCGAAACCGTGATCATCGATGGCCTGTGCGCCTCGGCCTGCACGATCGTGCTCGGCGCGGTTCCGCGTGACCGGATCTGCGTCACCTCCAATGCCAATCTCGGCTTTCATGCGGCCTGGGACATGGGCGCCAATGGTCGCGCGGTGACCAACCCGGAAGCCACCCAGATGTTGTATTCGATGTATCCGACGCAGATCCGGCGCTGGATCTCCAAACGCGGCGGACTGAAGACGCAGATGATCTTCCTGCGCGGTCGCCAGCTGATGGGCATGTACAAGCCCTGTTACATGGATGCTCACGCCTCCAGCGCGCGCTAGAGCGTTTTCGAGCGAAGTGGATGCCGGTTCGCGTCAAGAAGACGCGTCAGAACAAAAAGCTAAAGGCCGATCTGGGTTTTATTCCATCAGCATGACGTGATGCCCTGCGGCGCCGGGAGCGCTTGCCCGCGCCGTCATCTCAGCCTATCTGGAACCTGGATGGCGGACTCTTGAATGATCTCGGGCCTTCGCCGTTCTGAGATCGTCTGATGGTGCAGCCTTTATTGACGCCTGAGAGCCCGATGCCCGCGTCCGAGCCGCCGTCACGGCTTGCGTCGGTCATTGTCGCATCGGCCGCGGCATTCGTGGCGCTCCTTCTGGTGGGTGCAATCGGGCTGTGGGCACATTACGGCACGGCCGTATTTTTCGAGATGATCAAGACCGGCATCGCCGCCTGCATGTGATCGGCTGCCAAAGGGCAATTCAGGGAACATTCCATGACTGATCGAACCACCCGGCCGCTGGTCATTATTGCTGCCTTTGCCGGCAGCCTCGCGGCGGGATTGCTGGTCGTGCTGTGGCTGACGGGCGGTTTCCGCAATGTCGCCGCACCGGCCTCGATCGGCGGTCCGTTCCAGCTCACCGATCAGTCCGGCCAGACCGTCACCGAGCAGAGCCTGAAGGGCAAGCCGACGCTGGTCTTCTTCGGCTTCACCCATTGCCCGGACATCTGCCCGACCTCGCTGTTCGAAATGTCGGAAGTGCTGCGCGCGATGGGCAAGGACGCCGATCGTATCAATACCTATTTCGTCTCGGTCGATCCCGAGCGCGATACGGCACCGATCATGAAGGAATATCTGTCGAGCTTCGATCCGCATCTGAAGGGTTTGACCGGTACGCCTGATGCGGTGGCGAAGGTGATTTCCGGCTACCGCGTCTATGCCAAGAAGGTGCCGACCAAGGACGGTGACTATACGATGGATCACACCGCGCTGATCTATCTGATGGACCGCGACGGCAATTTCGTCGCGCCGTTCAACCTCAAGCGCAAGCCGGAAGAAGCGGCCACGGATCTCAAGCGCTATCTCTGAGGTCGCCTGCGGTTCGATGCCATCGTGCCGGTCCGATGCACGAGACCGTGCTCGGTCTTTTCCCAGTGATGGCGCCGGGTCCAGAATTGCCACAGCGCGCGCCAGGTCGCGATCGAGAGACATCCCCAATAAATCGGCGTCAGGGCCAGGATCCAGCCGTCGCGCAGACGGCCGCGGCGCATCAGGCCGGTGAGGCCCAGGACGCAGGTCGCGATGAAGCCGCAGGCGATGGCCAGCACGTGCAGTGACGACAGCCGGTCGCCAAGCAGCAGGGTGCTATCGGCAAGCAGCAGGCAGGCGATAAGTTTGACGACCAGCACCGTAAAAGCCAGCGACGTCAGGATATTGCCGCCGAAGACGATGTTGAGTGCGAGGAATCCCCGCGCACCGGCTTCGTCCCACAGTTTTCGGGGATCGCGCATATGCACGGCCCAGGTCTGCATCCATCCTTTTAAGTATCGTCCATGGGCGTCCACTGAAATCTGCCGGCGTCCAAATTTGCATAGTAAAAACAATGGCTTATTATTCCGTTGTTGATTGCCGCCGTCCCGATTCGTTCGCGCTGAACCGGCGAATTTGTTGCGATGGTGTTGCGATGGATAGAAGGGTGCCTCTATGAAAATCGGATCGGACGGCGGTCCACGTCGGTTTGTGCTGACCCATCGTGCTGTTGAAGCGATGAAGCCCGGCTCGGAAGCATATCGGGTTTCGGACATTCGTTGCCCAGGCTTGGGTATTCGTGTTGCCGTCTCGGGTGGAAAAAGTTGGGAGGCAGTTTATAGGATCAGAGGGACATCAACCGTAAAGCGTAAGGCTCTCGGATCATTCCCATCTGTTACTCTGGACGATGCCCGAGCTCGCGCCGCTGCTCTTACCAGCGCAGCGCAAATGGGAAAGGACCTGCTCGAACAAGAGGCCCAAGCGAGAGCAGAGCTCGCCTGCCGCACTACTGTGGGAAACCTTATTGACGAGTACGTCCGCAGGGCTTGCGGCAAACTGCGAACACAACACGAAATCAGTCTGCGATTGAAGCGTGCTTTGTCGAGTTTGACTGAACTGCCAGCGGAGGAGATCAAACGGCGAGATCTTCGCCGGCTTCTGGATGCGGTGTCAGATCGCGGAGCGCCCCGTGAGGCCGAGAAGCAGCGGCAATCGATCGGGGCGATGTTTAACTGGGCCACGTCGCAAGATATCGTGTCGAGCAGCCCGATCCGGGGTCTCAAGGCTTACAGCTCGGGGGAGGCCCGAGATCGCATCCTATCTCCTGAAGAGATCAGGGATTTCTGGAAGTGGCTCGACTCCTCAGACCTTACGGACGACATGGCCGATGCTCTTCGACTGCAGCTTTGTCTCGGTGCTCGCATTGGCGAGACAGCTGGTATGAGAGCCGAGGAGCTAAATCAAATGAGCTGGCAATGGACCCTCCCTGCCGCTCGATCCAAAAATAAGAAGCCGCGCGTCACCCCTATCGTCGGGATTGCGCGGAAGATCCTAAGCGAACGCTTGCGGATTGTGAACGCAGGTCCACTTTTTATCAACGAAACCGGCGCGGCGCTTCGTTCTAACGACGTCGGTTCGGCGATCGTAACGAGGCGTAAGCGGATCCCGCTCGATCATTTTGTTTCTCATGATATGCGCAGGACAGTGGCGACCCAACTTATTGAGATTGGAATCAATTACGACATTGTCGCCGCTGTTCTGGGTCATGAGCCCGGGGAAAGAAATACTCGAACATTGGTAAAGCACTACGTCCGATCCGATCTCATTCCTCAAAAGATTGTTGCTTTGGAAGCTTGGGATGATCGGTTAGCCGGGATCATTGATAATCGGTATCGGCAAAATAACGTTTTCACACTGGCGCAAATACTGCGTGTGGCATGATTCATACCAAGCTCAAGGCCGATACCCAGCTGAGCGGGGCTCTCCGCCATTAAATTTAACAAGCGGGTGTATTCATTGTGATAATATTTGCGGCGAGTATCTAGTCCTCAAGCGCCTCCCAAGGGCGCGGATCATGTTATCGCTTCGAGATTCAACTGCATCAAGGAGCCGACGAGGAATGACCCAACCAAGACGTCCTTCAATCATCCCAATGGGGTCTTGGCCTCGCCGCATGCGTGCAGATTTGGCCGCAGGCTACGTCGGCGAAAAGACAGTGGAGGATTTCTTGAAGCGCGTGGGAAAAGAATATCCTTTTCCTCGAGTGCAAGAAGGTCGCCGACAACTTTGGCTGATTGACGATCTCGACAAAGCGATCCTCTCCGAGAATGACAGTAGATTTGACGGACGCGCAGAGTTCTGAGGACGCGATTGAGGCATCTCAACTGCCGACAAAACCGTCTATCCACCCCGACACGGCAGCCTCCTCCCATGAGCATCTTCGACGATATCCCTCGGGACGATCTAGAACCGCCCCTGCCGGACGAGACCCAATTCGCCTACCTCAATCGGTCGGCACGGCCCGAGGCGGCGCGGGTCCGGGAAAAGGTGGACGCATGGTTTGCGGCGTATCCCGAGACGCACCGCGGCGCTTTGGTGAGCCGTTTCCGGTCGACGATTGATGATCAGCACCACAGCGCGTTCTTTGAGCTATTCCTCTATCACTTTCTATTGGCGCGAGGGTGCAAGATCGTTGCGATCGAGCCCAAGCTCGAACACACCGATAAGTCCCCGGACTTTCTCGTCGAGAATGCGAAAGGTGAGCGCTTCTATGTGGAGGCCGTGCAAGCCAGTGGATTATCCAATCTGGAGGTTGCCGCCAAAGCGCGCCTCAACACGGCCCTGTCCGCCATCGACAGCACACCGTCACCCCAGCACTTTCTGGACCTCAAGGTCACAGGTCGTCCGACAAAGCCCCTTTCGATCAAAAAACTGAAAGGCGCACTCAAATCGTGGATAGCTTCGTTGCCACCAGACGAAACTGCGCGGCAGGCGGCCCCGTTCGTCTGGGAAGAGCATGGCGCAAAGATCCAGCTGACGGCTTGGGTCCGATCCAAGGTTGATGAAAACGGACGAGCGCTTGGTGTCCGGCGGTCTCCCGTCATGCGCATCGATCCCAGCCAGGAGGTCCGTCCTGCCCTCAAGAAAAAGGCGTCTCGCTACGGAAAACTAGACTATCCCTATCTTGTCGCACTCAACGGACTTTCAACGCATCATCGGGAGTCCGCCGTGACCGATGCGCTGTTCGGCACGCCATATGTCGAGATGTCCAAAGGCCCGAACGGCGAAGAAATCGTAAAGCACGTAAATCGACCAGATGGGATCTGGTACGGACCGCCGAACGGCCAACCGCAAAATACGCGTCTGAGCGGCGTGCTTGCGTTAATGAAGATTGATCCTTGGAATTTTGCTGCCAAGACGGGCCTGCTCATTCCAAATCCATGGGCCGAAAAGCCGCTTCTAGACATTGGCCTCGGCACGGCTGAATGGACCGTTGTCGACGGTGAATTCGAGCGCAAGGACGGAAAGCGGATGCATGAATTGGTCGGGCTCCCGGCCAATTGGCCCGAGGAGTAACCTCAGGGCTTCAAGATCAAATCGCAGTTGGCCAGGTCCTCAAACACGAAATCGAACTGGCTCTTGTCAGCTCCGTTCTCTATGCCCGACTGCACCTGCTTCACAACGCCGGGCGCAGCGATAATTCCTGCGTTGGATGAGGTTCCGCCTGCGTGTTTTCCTCCCAGAAGGAAAGGCCGCAGGTAGTGCAGGGCGAAGATCGGCGACCACACATACTGCTTCAGCCCCGTATGCATGTAGATATTCGACCACTGGTAGATACGATCGATATGTTCGAACGGAACGGCGAAGGTGATGTTCTGCTTGTGAAGAGCGACAACCTGAATGATTTCGGACAACGCGAGGGGAACGATCGAGCCGGCCTTGTTGAGTTTTGCCGTGACGCCAAACCCACGCCGGAGGCGCAACTCAATCGCCATCCTCAGCTGATTGACGGAGGTGTCCGAATGATTGTCGCTGAAGGCGAATGGCGAGCAGTTACCGTAGATGACCTGTAGAGCCGAATGGTAGGTCGGCGTTGCGTGCTCTAGGCGATTTTTGCCGATCCCGAACACCCCCTGTAGACCCTGCTTGAACGTCGCCCAATCGTCCAGCAGGACGATGGTGTCGAGAAACAGCTTCCGCGAGAGGCCAACCAGGTTGCGGTAGAAAATGTCCGGATTTCTGGTCGGATAGGGTTTGCCCGGCTGGAAAATGCGATCCAATTCCTGCAGCGCGATGATAGCGTTCGCGATGTAATATTGATCCCAAGCAGTCTTACCGGGATATTCATTGATGTTCTTGGGGTAGCCCTGCTCGACCAGAGCACCATCCTTGCGGTTTCCGATCTTCAGGCCGGTTTCGTGCTCAAAGGCCGCTTGGAGCTCAGCACGGCCGCCACCGGCGAACCAAGTGTGGGTCGCTTGGAGGACGACTCCATCAGGGTCTTTGTTAGCTAGGATCGCTGCGTTCAGGTTCCTGCGATATTGATTGAAAGGCATTGTTGAGCGTCTCTTTGCGCGTTTGAGCTTCGCATCATCTTCGAATAAGGCGTTGGGCATCAGCCAGCTCCGGCGCTGCCGCTCCGGGGAGGGGTATCAACAAGTTCGATCACGAACCTGTTTAGCCCTTTTTAGGCCACTCGAACTCTAACTTGCCAGCCCAGGAACCGCGAACCATCGAGTAGATGCTGGCGCCTCGTTTGAACTTGAGGGCCGGTCCGTCGCCTCCATTTGTATAGTCCACCCGGAAATAGAGGCTGTTGAGCTCGTGGGTGAAGTACCGATTGAACTTGTCGGCGTTCTCGGGCGTGATGAACAGTGCCAAGTCCTGCAACCGAGCCTTGAACTTTACGATGCTGTCTTCAACGCTCTGGAGAATGACCACGGCGGCGTGCCGCTGCTTGTCCGTCATGGCGCAGATGAAGTCCAAGGGCTCTTGGCCATAGGAGTTCGACGCTACCGAAACCAGAGATCGGTGAATGGTCTCAAGCTCCTTGGCCGGGTTGTAATCCTTATGGACGGCGATCTGTCCGGAAAAGGTGCCAAAGGTATGGTCGCGAGTTTCGACCCCGTCCTTGCCCCGACCCTTGAAACCTGCCGGACCGAAGTAGTCGTCGTTCTTCTCCCGGGATTCGTCCCGCAAGATCTCGGTGAGCGTTAGCTGGCCACCATGATGCTGCTTCATCCTGCGAAGCTGTTCGTGCACTTGCGGGAGAGTATTGCGGACCCTGCGATAAGTTCTGACCGCATCGTGCGCGATGGGCTTGAGCATCTCTAGGATTTCCAGCTTTTGACCGACCAGCGGCAGGGCATCGAGCAAGTAATCCTCCTCGAAGCGCTTCTTCTCGCGCCGCTTCCATTCCTTCTGGGCCTCGGCCAACACATCGTCATCGGCGCAGCAGTTACCGATGAAGGCGCAGCACTGGAGGTCGGGAAACCACACCAGCGACCCGGTCAGGAAACGGTTCGGCGTACACATCGGGCAGGGGCAGCTGTCGCCCTCGGGGCGCTTTTTGCCATCCACCGTGATCAGGTGCCGCAGCACATTGAACCGGGAGTGCTTGGAGATTTGGTTTCGGAAGAGGGAATCGATGAGCTCCGGCTGAGCGGTCTCTTTGATCCGCGTCACCGTCTCGTCGATCCAAATGCCGGACGGCCTATCTCGAAATGGCCGCCAAGGAAGTGGTCGCTGGCCTGAACTCTTACGCTTTACGGTACTGGAAACGGCACGGTTGCCATTGTCCATCCAAAGCTCCTTATGAGAACGAACCCAGAAGACTCATTTTGTTCTTTTGGTTAGGAGCCCACAGGCCTCGGTTGTGCGATTCGCAAATCGCTATCCAGAAATATACAGGAGCTAGCAGCCGGGAGTCGTTTAGTTTGTCGTTAATACCGTATGTAGTGGAAATGGGGACAAGTCGGGTCATTCGATGCGGCAAGACAAGGGTGCGGCCCTTCCTCAATGGCGCGATCTGCAGTTCGAATAGTACGAGCTCGTCGACTAGACGCGGTTGATCGAGGTTAAGCGGGTCCTTTGGCAATGAGCGATACTTGCGGGCCGCGGGCAGGCTATCATCCACGGTCAGCTCCATGTCACCTTAAGGGTCATGCTGCGCCTGCTCGATGTGCGGCCGGAGGTCGAGCAAGGTCTGGCCCAGCCGGCGAGACGGCGATCTGAAAAGCGGGACGTGCCGGGCGACCGGGCCATCAGCGTATATTACTAGAAGATGTCCGGCTGACCAAGTCGCGACTCGCTGTATAGGAAAACAAACCTTTTATTTTCTCCGAAATCTGATAGGAATATTTGTCGGCGTTGCGTGCCTCTGCTTTCTAGCTGGCCTGAAGAGTTTTCCGCCATCTCGGACGATCTTTGGTCCCACTTAAGCAATGGCCAATGGCAGAAATGACTATCGATGGTGGCAGACTTCTCTGATTTTTGGATCGGACCATTGTCCGGCTGGCTGAGGTGACCGATTGGCAAGGAGAATTTGCCTTTTTCAAAGCGGGCTGCGGGATTTGAGGCAATGCGGAAACTACCCTTGATACGGCCCGGCTTGGGCGAGTTGCTCGACTATGTACCGCTGCTGGTGAAGGCCTACGGCAAGTGGCCCAGCTATGTGTACCTCGCGTGATGTCGTTATGGACGCCCTTAGTGGCTGCAGCGGTCTCTTGGTTAGCGTGGCGGGGAGGGCACTAAAGGCGCAACCTTGGTTGGCTTGTCAACTAGGGGTTGATTGCCTAGCATTCGCGCATCTCAAGTCGTCATGACGAGGCGGTATGCCGAAGCTAATAAATCCAAGGGTTTTTAGTCAGCAGTTTGGAATTCCGCCCAGTTCTTTAGATGCAGAGGGTCTGTTAGACCCAGTGTTGAACGCTGACACCAAACTGTTCGTCGATCCACTTCTTTTCAAGAACAGCGCTCATCCCACCCTTTCAGGTGCGGGTGTCCAGGCATTTGAGAAGCGAATGTCCGACATCATCGAATTGCTGGCAGAGTCGAAGGCGCTTGATGATGCTCCTTGGAAGGCCGCGATGAGGCTCCTGGCGCTTCATGAACGCGGTGAGACCTGTCTTGGATATGGGGGAACGGGAACATCGGGACGGGACCGGCCCGACAGTTTAAAGCGTCAAATCCTCACGACGGCCAAGCAAATCGTCGACGTCGGAGTCAGGAACCCGGAGTTGATCATTTTGATGGGCATGTTCGAGGTCGGTGTTGGCCCTGACACCATCTCCGATCTCACGACGAATTCGGTTCTCCGTGTTCTTGAGCAGATCACCAAAGATTTTTGCTCGCGGCATTCAGTTCCGTTGAGAAAGTTCAATCTTGAGTTCGAGGAATACGAGTTGCCCGAGAATGTCACTCGACCGGGTACAGGAATTTTCCTCGTGCCAAAGGACGTGCTGAGGGAGCTGCCAGTTGCTACAGATTGGTCGGATATTGACCGGGTCGTGTCGTTCAATTCGACACTCCGGCATATGGTCAATCAAATGATCGGAAACATAACTAAAGCGACCGTTACACAGAAAAAGTCTGCGTTGAAGCGCATTGCTCTCGGAGACCCTCTTAATTTCCAGACGCTTGTTCGCGATTTGCTGGCTAATGATCCGACAGGCTACGACTTCGAGAAGGACAGGAAGGGTTTTGAGGCGCTTCGCCAAGCTCTACTTACGGCCGCGCAGCAATTTCCCCTTGTCATCGTACGACCTTCGTCTCCGACACTTCGCGAGCTCTTGCGCGTCGTCCGCGAAATTACGATGCAGTTCAAGCAGCTGATCGAGAACAACAACCTCTCGCATCTTTTGTGGGAAGGCACGAAGCCGCGGTCTGAAAAGTCAAGCCAGCTGGTGTATTTTGGCGTAGCTGATTCTTACTGCAAGTCTAACAACCTAGACATATCCCCAGAAGTCCACTCTGGAGGTGGACCGGTGGATTTCAAGTTCTCCACCGGCTACGCGCTTCGGGTCCTTGTTGAACTTAAATTGTCGACCGGTGACATTGTGCATGGATACGAAACGCAACTTGATATCTACAAGGCCGCTGCACAAACAGAAGAAGGCGTTTTTCTCATCATCGACGTTGGAGGTATGGGCTACAAGTTGGCGCGCATTCAAACCATTCAGCAAGACCAGATCACCACTGGAAATAAGTCGAGCGAGATTGTTGTGGTCGACGCGATGAGGAAGCCATCAGCTAGCAAGCGGTAGATTTCTCAGTGAGTGTGCTTGCTAGCGGTACTCGTCGCATGTCCATTGCGCGGTAAGATTTAGCGCCTAACCGGGGGGCTCGTCGGAGAGGCCGCGTTGTTGAGGGTAACCGGCAGCCCTGATTGCGGGGAGGGACAACGGGTGCCAGGGTGTCAAAAATCGACACAAGGGTGATTCGGCCGCCATGGCACTGACTAGAAAAAAGAAGCTGATAGAGTTCAAAAGGTTGCGGGAGCTTGCCGGGCTTACGATCCTTGAAACGTCTGGCCTACTCAAGGTGGAGCCGGGATCGGTCTACCGGTACGAACGCGGCGAAAGCCGGCCGTCCAGGCTCGCGATGGATACGCTCCGCCAGGCGGCCGAACGACGGTTGGTGGCAGAGCACGTTCCCACCGGTTTCCGCTTCGTCGATCTCTTCGCCGGCATTGGCGGTCTGCGCCTGGGTTTCCAGGGCATCGGCGGGCGCTGCGTATTTACGTCGGAATGGGACAAGAAATGTAACGAGACTTACGCGTTGAATTTTCCCGACAATCACCCGATTGAAGGCGATATTCGTGAATTCTCGTCCAATCCCGAGAAAGTGCCCGAGCATGACGTGCTGCTGGCCGGGTTTCCATGCCAACCCTTCTCGATCGCAGGTGTTTCAAAGAAGAATGCCCTGGGCCGTCCGCACGGCTTCCTCTGCGACACCCAGGGGACACTGTTTTTCGACACCGCGCAGATTATCGCCCATCATAAGCCCGCAGTTTTTGTTCTTGAGAACGTCAAGAACCTTGAGCGGCATGATCAGGGCCGCACCTTCGCGACCATTATGAACGTGCTCCAGAATGAGCTGGGCTATCACGTCCAGACCCGGGTTATTGGGTCACAGTCCTGGGTACCGCAGAAGCGCGAGCGCATTTTCATTGTCGGCTTCCGTAACCCGACCAAGTTCGTGCTCAAGGACCTGAAAGTACCCGACCCTTCACGCGGGCCGAAGCTTGGCGATATCCTGCTCCCACCCGATGAGGTCGATGCAAAATACACGCTCACACCGAACCTCTGGAAATATCTCCAGGACTACAAGGCCAAGCACAACGCTGCCGGCAACGGTTTCGGTTTCGGCCTGTTTGGTCCGGATGATGTGACGCGCACGTTGTCAGCGCGGTACTACAAGGATGGTTCGGAAATCCTAGTCAAGCAGAAGGGTAAACGGCCGCGTAGACTCACACCGAAGGAGTGCGCGCGCCTCATGGGATTCGAGACCAAGGATCGCGAGTTCAAGATCCGCGTGTCCGACACCCAGGCCTACAAGCAGTTTGGCAACGCCGTTGTGGTGCCGGTCGTCGAATTCATTGCCCGTGCGCTCAAGCCCTACATTGAGGAAGCCTTGCAGGCCAATGCCCCGCAGAAGGAATTGACAGTACGCAAGATCACTAGGCCGCAGCGGCAGTCGGAAGCGGCCTAATGATTGATGTGGTGACGCCCGCCGTGCGCAGCCGCATGATGGCGGGCATCCGCGGCACCAATACAAAACCCGAGCTGATGTTGCGCCACGCGCTTCACGCCCGTGGTTTTCGCTACCGGCTTCACGATCGCCGGCTGCCCGGCAAGCCAGATATTGTTTTTCCGCGATACGAGGCCGTCATTCACGCGCAGGGATGCTTTTGGCATGGCCACGACTGCCATTTGTTCAAATGGCCATCCAGCCGGCCGGAATTCTGGCGTGCGAAGATTGCGCGCAACCGAGAGGTTGATCAGCGCAACGAGGCTGCGCTGCAGGATCTTGGCTGGCGCCAGGCCGTCGTCTGGGAATGCGCGCTGAAGGGCAGCGCCCGCCTTGAGTTTTCCGAAGTCATTCGCCGTTGTGACACATGGCTCCAATCCCGGAAGCCGCGCCTAGAAATCCGGGGCACTTCATGACGGACTACAAACGCGGCATGCTCTCCGATCTCTTCGAGGCTGTGGTGGCTAAGAAGCTCACGCTCGTGGAGACCATCACGCCGAAGTCAAACCAGCATGAGATCCAAGGCACGCGCCCGTTGCGCCGCATGTTCGGCGATGACGACCGCAAGCAAATTCCCGCCAGGTTCGTCTGGCTGGGCGAGGAGCAGGACGGCTTTACCGAGGAAGGCTTTGTCAGTTGGTCCAATGTGCGCAAGGGTAAACCGCGGGCGCCTGAGTATCATCTTTATTATTCCGGCAACGGCGTCACCGAGGCGATGAAGCCGGGTGATGCGATGTTCCTGGCGCTGCGTCGTGACGGCTCTGCGATGATGATCATCGCGCCGGCCGAGAGCACGATTCAGAACCAGCTGGTCTGGCTGTTCGGCCTCAACCAGCAGCCCGACCTTCAGCTGACATTTCACGAGATTAGTGTCGATCATTCCGCCCAGCTCGACTTTGCCGCGCGCTATGTGCTGGACGAACTCGGAATCGAGCCGGGGGAGCCCGAGGTCGATATCTTCGATCCTCTCATCGCGAGGTTCGGGTCGAAATTTCCTACGACGCGGATATTCTCGGAATTTGCACGGCTCAGTCTGCCGGACGTTTCTGCGCTTGATGATCCGGACGCCGCGCTGTTTGCTTGGATGGAGCGCGAGGAATTGCTGTTCCGGCGACTCGAGCGCCATATCGTTGCAGACCGCATCTCTTCCGGGTTTGCCGGCGATGGCAGCGGCGCTGACGTTGACGGCTTCCTGTCATTCTCGCTGAGTGTGCAGCAGCGCCGTAAATCCCGCGTCGGGCACGCACTGGAAAACCATCTTGAGGCGTTATTCGCGGCGCATGGCGTTCGTTACGCGCGCGGTGCCGAAACCGAAAATCGCAACAAGCCTGACTTCATGTTTCCGGGGCAGGCTGAATACCGTGACGCCGCGTTTGTGCCGGGACGGCTCACGATGTTGGGCGCTAAGTCGACCTGCAAGGACCGGTGGCGACAGGTGCTGTCAGAAGCCCAACGGATACCTAACAAGCATCTCCTTACGCTTGAGCCCGGCATCTCGGAGAACCAGACGGACGAGATGCAGGCCAAGCAACTGCAACTGGTGCTTCCGGCGCGCCTTCATGCGACCTATCGCGATAGCCAGCAGTCGTGGCTGTTCTCGGTTGAGGATTTTCTGGCAGTTGTGAAAGACCGGCAGGTCGCACGCTAGCCTGACATGCGTATCGAGACTCCACTCCCGGTTGAGAATCACCTACTGCATTCGGCCGGGGAGCGCAGAATGCATTGTTTACATCCACATTGTCCCACAGGGAACGGTGCAGAAAGCTGGGAAGAAGTCGTCGACCTGCCATTGCTGAAGGTTGGCAAGCTCGAAAAACTGATGCTTCTCGCAGCCCTCAATAAAGACTTCGGCCCATTGGCGTCGCCTGCGATCTCAAAGCCCGTTCCGACGGGGAACGCGGCTCTTGTGAGTCGCCTGCTCCGCCTGTGTCCCTGCTTGTTCAACCAGATCGAGCGACCGGCGAGTGCGGAAGCCATTGTGCACCTGTGCGAGATCTCGCTCCAAGCGGACATCACTGCGGCCAATGTTTACGCCGCGTTTCTCGTCCAGTATCCCAAGAAAGAGACATTCAAGTTTCCGCCTTTGATGGGATCGGTCATCGGCGGCACCGTCATGGAAATGCTCTGCAGCGAGGTGCTGCAGAACGAGCAAATCCCTCGTATGAGCCTAAACGACGAAGGTTGGCCAAGCTGGCAGTCGCAGGGGCATATGCTCCTCAATCAGGGCAAAATGCGCGAACTCCAGGCTCTGGGCGATATCCTCATCCCATGCGCCCCGACCAACCTGCTGATCTCGGTCAAGACCGAGGCAGCGCGGGAGCGCTTGCTGTATTCCGCCAACAGCATCGAAGGCATCGGGTTCGGGTTCTTCAGGGAGCCAGACGAGTTCTGGACCAAGAGCAGGATGCTGCTGTTCAAGCGCATGGGCTTTTCGGCGATTTACCTGCCGGACACGACGCATGCCGCAATCTTCGCAAAACTTAAGGAGCGGGAGCACGAGAATTTCGCGGTAAACCTCAACGGGACACTTCTGTACCGGCCTTTGCACATCTTTGGATCGGACATGCGGCGGGTTGCCGGGCGATCGAGCTTTGATCTCTGACACTCGCGAAGTTTATAGTTTTTCTCAACCGCAGGCCGGACAGGCTCGGAAAAAGTGCTTTTAACGGCCGCTGGCACGGCCGGCAAAGGTTGCACTCCCATGAGGCTCACCGATATCGAGCAACAGGCTACCCACATTGACCTGCTTGCGCGCTCGACCTTTGACCTTTTCGCGATCGTCAAGCGGAATGCCGACGCCGGCGCAGAATTCCGTTCTCTCGCCGAACGATGGGCCGATACCGGTACCAGTACCGGCCGTCTTATGCTGGCCGTGTTAGGAGGTTTGGTAGATGTTGAGTGGGATCTTGTCCGGACAAGGACTGCTGAGGGCCGGGCGCGTGCGAAGTTGCGTGACAAGCATATGGGCAGACCCTTAAAGCTCACCGTGGAGCAACGTCTTGGAGCGCTCGCAAGGCGTGAAGCCGGCGAGGCACCGGCAGAAATAGCCCGAAGCTACAACGTCGGCCGCATGACAATTACGAGGCTAAAGTGACGACGAACATACGGCCGATCGACATGTTGATCCTGGATAGCCTGTTCGAGATGAGCGGCGGGTACGTGCTGAACTTCTCGAACAAGACCTTCGCCGAGTTTTTTGCGGGCGAACTCAATATCGATATCGACCAGCCCGCCTATTCCCGGGATGGCACGTCAAAAGGCAGGCGACTGAAGTGCTTCTTGCAAAGTGTGAATAAAGAGACCGTTGTGCGGACGTTGAACGCGCTTTGGGAATATCGCGAGGCGATGCGGGCCAGGTTCGGCAACGAAGAAAAGGTGGTCAACGCGCACGGGCAGTTCCTGCAGGTTATTGACCGGATACGCGGCGTGGCTTCCCAAGAGCAGAAGAACGCCCCAGAACCGGCTACAAACCGTCCGGCAATCAAACAGCTTTCCGCTGATCTACTTACTCTGTCCGGTATGGCGTCGCAGGCGCGTGGCTACGAGTTCGAGAAATTCCTCAAGAGGTGCTTTGATCTGTTTGGAATGCGCGCCCGCGATGCATTCAGGCTGCAGGGGGAGCAGATTGACGGCAGCTTTCTTCTGGCCGATCAAACCTATCTACTGGAAGCAAAGTGGCACAATGCGCCAACAGGTGTGTCTGATCTTCACAATTTCCACGGCAAGGTTGAACAGAAGGCCGAATGGTCGCGGGGACTCTTCGTTAGTTACGCGGGCTTCACGTCGGATGGGATTTCTGCATTCGGCAAGCGCAAACGCATAATTTGCATGGATGGCCATGATATCTACGAGGCCTTGGACCGCGAAATTCCGCTCAGCCATGTGCTCGGCGAAAAAGTCCGCAGGGCCGCGGAGACCGGCGCGGTATTCAGCCGGGTCCGCGATCTCTTTCCGGTTTGACTACCAGAATTTCACCTTCTTGAAGACGTCGGCAAACCATAGCCATTTCGCAACGAGGAATGTCCAGAAGCCAGTCTCCAACAAATACCAGCTAACCACCACAATCATCAAGATCAGCGGTATCGATATCAACTTTCGTCCTGTGATCCCGGCCCAGAGAATGCTCCAGAATTTCTTGAAATAGTATTCGTCGTCAAACGCCGGAATGTTCATGAAGCTTGGCGAGAAATCAGCGTAGGACACATTCTCCAGCTGCCGAACGTATGCCGTTCGCTCTACATTCTCATCTTTAGGGTGGAAAGCTGACACATCCGCGTGGGGAAAAAAGGCGATCCGAAAAAACTTGTCTCCTATCCTTATTTCCCTCGGGCGATCCGAGAAGTTGATCAGCGCAGTGCTAATAGGGCCTTTGAAAAGCGGGTCGATAATGCCCACATTTAGCGCCAGAATGCCCTGCTTTGTGAACGTCGTGCGAAGCGTCGCAAAACCGCTTACATCGGCAGGCATGTTGAACTCTTCTTTCGATAAAACCCACACCATCTCCCTCGGTTCAAGGAAATACGGAGATATTTGCGGGTCTTTGCGCCGGGCTCGTATGGCTTTCTTGCCGATCGGTACGATTTCGCCGACCGTTAAATCAAACGTGCTATTCTTCAGGTTGGGCGTGCCGCCGCCCGTGACTAAACCACGCGTTATGATGCCGTTACCTACAATCATCGGAAACTGCCTTCTATGACCGAAACTGATACCGACACCCGCACAAAATGGGACCGGCGATTTTTTGAGTTAAGTCGCCTCGCTGCTACTTGGAGTGAGGATCAGAGTAGAAAAGTTGGCGCCGTGATTGTCGGTCCCGCGAACGACATTAGGGCGATAGGATTCAATGGCCTTCCACGTCGCGTCAGTGCCGAACCGGAAGAGCGTCATTCCCGTCAGGGCGGCGAGAAATACTACTGGTTTGAGCACGCTGAACGTAACGCGATCTACAATGCTGCCCGATCAGGGATCAGCACCGAAGGTTGCAGAATGTACACGAGTCTATTCCCGTGTGCCGACTGCACCCGGGGAATTATCCAGAGCGGAATTGTCGAGCTGAACAGTTTTCAGGTGCCCGACGTTGATGAGGTTTTTCAGCGTAGCTTCGAGGTTGCCAAGATTATGCTGGGCGAGGCCAAGGTCGACGTCAGGCTGTTTCCAGCCGATTTTCTCCAGGCTGGCCCTGGCTAGAAGCTCACCCACCCAATCCTTGCCTGAGACCCGGAAATATTCTGGGTCAGCCCGTCGAGCAGCTGGTCGCGCAGACGCGAAATCGGTTTAAGTTTCATCAGTTTTTTCGGCACCGGCGACAGGGTCGTTTTCGCCGAGACAAGGACTAGGACGACATCGCCTTCGAGCTTGAGGAGGGGAAGCCTCTGGACGTGGTCGCCCGCTGGCTCCACTTTCGCAAAATCGCTTGGCGCGATGAGCATCACGGCGGCTCTACGCAAGCCCCGCTTGCCGTTGGCTGCATCACAGGCCGGGACAAGCTCCAGCAGTCCCCACTTCAACTGGCCATAGAATTCAGCGATCAACACATCGTCTGCCGGCGTGGGCGGTGCGGGTTGGTTTGGCGCCGCAGGCGGCGTGGCAGCCTTCTTGAGATCCTTCAGAATCTTGATGGCCTTGTCCTGTTTAAGGAAATGGGTGAAGACCAGCGAGAAAAGTCCTGGCATGGCCTTTTCCATCACGGCAGTCGGGACGATCGTAATCGCACCGCGGTCGCCGATTCCAGTATTAGGATCGAGATGGATAGCGCTGTTCAGCTCGGCACGATGGGTCAGCAAAAGCGCTGCTCCTGCGCTGGCGGCGAACGCCCGGTCCCACATACCTTTCTCGGCTTTCGATACACCGCGCCTGATAAGCCGATCCTGCAGGACCGGTCCGACCGTCTGCATGACCTTCTCGACGGTGAAAGGTGGCTTCGGGTCGGTGGCTTTTGAAAGTTCGACGAGAACTTGAGCGATTTCGCCCGGCGCTGCCGTCTGCGTAAGCGCGATGATCGATTGGGTCACATCATAGGCAGCCTGGGATGACCTCAATTCCAGATCAAGAATGGCGCCGGCCACTGCATTCCCGGCGATGTGCTTGTCGATCGCCGCCGCGATTTTCGTGACTTGGTAAACCCCCCTTGAGTTCATGAAACGAGCCTTGTCGAGCCCGATGGCCGTTATCGGTGCCCGTTCCTTGCCCAGCGAATTTTCCAGCACGGTTTTGAGAGCGTCAGTCTGATCAGGTGCTGCGGTCCACGCGACCATGATCCAAGGGCCGTTATTCGGATCTAGCAACACGTCCAGGATGGCAGCGACGCCCTGATGTTGTGCATAGGCGGAAGCTGCACTGGGCGCCATGTTGATGTCGGTGAAGACAACGCGGATGCCGGGCAGACATGGGCGCAGCGAATCCCGTCCCTGAAATAGGATCGGAAGGGCGCCCACGCCCTTTTTGTGCAAGGCCTGCACGATGCCATCCAGATCTTCCTGCCTGTCGTCAACCGCGATAACCCTCGCGCCCTGCAGCATTCCTCAGGCCCCCTTGAACACGAACGCCAGCACAGCTCCCGTGGCCCACTCGGGAAGATCAAGATCGCCGGGCTGGGGGAATAGCAGTTTTCCGCCACTCAGCTCCATCGCAAGGTTTGCGTAGTACAGGCCCAGACCCATTCCGCCCGGCCGGCGCGTCCAGAACGGTCGTATCAGGTCATCGGACGAATCGCGGAAACCCGGGCCGTTGTCGGCAACGATCAGGGCAGGGTCTCCAAACTCGTCACTTGTTCCCACCCAGATCCTTCTCTGCAATTCACTGGTGTCCTCATCAGGCCAGCGCACGCGAGTCCAGAAAATTGCATTATCGATGGCGTTTGACACGCCACCAATGGCGAGACCAAGCGAGGCGCGAACCATAACGTCGGGCTGTTCGCCCCGGCCGAGGGGAAAATCAATCGCAACACGATGCTTCTTGAACCGCAATTGGTTCAGGAACATCGCCTCGCGTGCAATTTTCGCGAGGCTTTGCTTGCGGGCTGGCTCCTTTTTGAGGACCGTGGCAAAGCCTTCCAGCAAATCCTTCAGATAGCGGGAGCGTTCTTCAATGTCTTCGATCTTCTCGCGCTGTCTGATCGCCTCGTACAATCCGCGTACGCCGCGTTCCAGCTCGTGGAAGATCAGACTGAGTTGCAATCCGGCATTGCCGGAGCTGAGCATGATTTCGCGAAGCTGTTCATACTCGCGGCCAATCTCGTCAACGAGAGGCTGCAGGCGATCGAGCTTGTTGCTTGTAAGCTCGGCCTTCAATCGCGCTACTGGCGTATCGATGGAAATTGCTATGGGCGATTTGACGCCGGTAAGCGCTGTACGTATCGCCTCGCGGTGTGGCCTGCGCAACCGGTCGAAAATCGTCATTGCGGACATGACGACTTCCTTCAGTCGTTCAAACGCGGCATTCTCGACAAAACCTTCCCGGTTGGTCTTTTCGCGGAGCTGGTGGCTTCCATCGAGCGTAAGATTCACTCGTCCGAGAACCTGGTTCCGGCTCAGGCGGTCGGTTGGTGAATTGACGCGCCGGAGATCGAGACCGAGCCAGTCGTCATCCGGTTCGCCATAATTGTAAACGCGGATGCCATCGCGATAGACCCGCATGCCGCCGTTGTTGTTGAGGTATTCAGACAAGACCTTTTTCTGAGTGATGAAATTCCAGGTCGCCCGATCGCGATCGAAGACGTTGAAACTTCCGGAGACCGATCCGATGCCTGCGATCATATCTTTGCCGGCCACAACGTGTTTCTTGTCGCGATCTCGCAGCAATGGCTCCTTGCCCGATTGGGTTGAAGGTTCGACCTTTATCCCAGGATACGGTTTGAATTCGTAGATCCAGGCGATTTCCGATCCGTCGAATGTGAAATTGAATTTCCACATTGCCTGCTCAAGTACACTGCTGGCGTCGAGCAGATCAGCCACGACGTGCTCGTGGCCCGGAATCTTCAGTTGAACCTGAAAGTCGGATGGCCCGCTTGTCGGGTCAGCGATCGAAGTCAGGCTGCGATGAAGGTCGCGGATAGCGCCTCGCGTCCATTCGCCACGAAGATCGGTAACGGCGATCTTGGTTCCGTGGGCTTTGCCTTTGAAAATCTTTGGCGCACGTTCCTCAATGGGCACGCTTATTTCGTCAAGGAAGTCGTGGCTCAGAAGCTCGGACCAGTCGAGTTCGACCACCACTTCAGGCTCGCCGGCCTGACGGGTGACCATCCTGATCCTGTTTCCAAGTTTGTGAACCGCAAATCGGCCAAGCCCCTTTTCTCCCAGGGGCAGGCGTCCCAGCGGCGATCGTTTCCCGGACTCTCGTTGATGCCGCCGGTGATCATTGGCAGGGGTAAGCCAGATATTCTGGATGACTTCTCCGGTCATGCCGGAGCCGTTGTCGCGAACCGTTACGCTAGCTTCGTCCGTCCCGAGATTTGCGAGCGTCACAACGACCTGAGTAGCGTCAGCGTCGTACGCGTTCTTTACCAATTCGAAGACCGCAATGCGCGGGCTTCCGATCAACTCGTCGCCAAGGAGCTGGAGAATGCGAGCCTTCGGACGGATCGACGCAGATTTGGCCATTCAGCACGCCAATTCCAGCGCGGTGCCGGGCTCACCCCGGGTTTCCGGGCAAACAGGTGCTTTCGCTTTTCTTACCATACTAGTCAGTCCGGCAACATTGTAACCCCGACGTCAAGGGTACTGCAAAGGGTACTGCACCAATTTTGAGTCTTTTGCCTGAAAGAACCGTTGAAGCGTGGGCATTTAACTCGAAAGCCGGTGAGATTTTGGGCATCCAGCGGCTCTCCCGCGATTGTCCAGTCGATCTTTGAATAACTGCTAGTGGCGCAATGCGGGCATCACCGATCTGAGTGATCTCTCGGCGTCAACCGAGTGGCAACAGCAGCGTCAACTCGGTCAACCGTGAATTTCAAACTGCCAAACTGGAAAAAGTCCGGGCTGCGGCGGCCGCGCGGGTACCCCCGGCCTAGGAAGGACCCTTCTTGGCGCGGCCTCCCTGTGTGAACGCTCCGCCTAGCCCTCGGGCAGGCGGCGGAGAGCCTAGGGCACGGGCTGCGATGGCTAGGTTGCCACCAATTTGACGGCGATCGTCTCAAGTTTCGGTCATAGAAGCTCGTCTCAAGAAGCATCGAAGAGAATGATAGTCAAAGTCAAAATCCATGCTGACTATCTAGCGACTTTGGCCCAGGCCGCATTTTGTCCAACCATGTCCAGTCGTTTTAGGACTGCTTGGACGCGAGAACTGCCTCTACACAAAGGCTGCGTCCAACCAGTCCTATCTTTTTTGTATTTTTAGAAAAGTAGGACATTTCTTTCGAAATGCCCTCTCTCCCGCCTCAAGTTGTGGGCTCCGACCTTGTTCGAAACGACCGGACAGCCCGGACTGCCCGGACGCGATCACTCGTTTAAGGAACCTCCTCGTCAGCGCCGCCCACTGCGGGCATCGCGGGCCAATCGATAATCTGCCCGACAAGGCCCTGAAACTTGGACCGCGCTTCCTCCAGGGAAGGGAAACAATAGTGATAAGGCCGCGAGGACTCACCTTCTTCGCTCTTCTCCGAAGGCCGGTTCTTAGTGGCACCCAGCTTCTTCAGCCGTTCCCCGAATTGTGACTTCTTCTGCCGTCGCCGCTCGCCGATTTGGGTTGAGACCTTGATGTAGTCCTGGAACAGCGTCTCGGTGTTAATGCTCTCCAACCATTCCGAGCCGTCGCTCAAGGTCGTGCCTTCCCACAGGCGGCCGTACCAATAGCTGTCGACCGATTCCAGTGACCGGAGCTTCTGATCCAGCAGCGCCTGCGTCTTCGGAATGACCCGCAGGTCGACGCTGTCGAGATCGAAGTTGAGCAGATCATAGAGCAGCCGCTCGCGGCCCCCAGCTTTAAGTTCATTGTGCATCTCCTGGAAGTAGAGATGATTCTGGGCACAACGCGGATGCACATCGAGGACGCAAAACCGCCGCTCGTCGAGGCCGGCAGGGACGACCCAGCTCTCATTGGATGTCATGATGCAATGAACGTAGTTAGGCACGCGGATCGGTTCGACACCCTTCGCTTCAATCAATTGCTTCTCGGAGGTGATCAGACCCTTCAGGCGGCCTTCAGCGGCCTTGTCGCCGGCCCAAACTGCCTCGTCCGCTTGCAACAGCAGGCAGTCGGCCATGTGGCTATTGAAGTTGCCGGTGACGTAGCGCGCCTCATCGACTTGCACATAATGCGGGGCAATCAGCGAGCCGAACACCTCACCGAGCTTGCTCTTGCCGGCTCCCATTTTGCCGCACAGCACAAGCGCGGTTCCGAGCTTGTCGCGCGGCCTCTGCATCATGTGTGCGAACCAACCAAAGACATACGCGTACAACGCCGGATCGGAATCGCAGACGTTATTGAAGATGTGATCGCGGAAGACGCCATAGCTGCCGTTCTGGGATGGTTCGACCGAGAAACCCCGCCACAGATTCAGAAAGTTGGGTCGCCCCGATTTGCCGTCAGGGTTCGGGAAGAACTCGACCCCCTCATACTGTCGCCGCTGAGGATGCGTCAGCCATGCAACGCCGAGAGGCAAGGTTTTTGAATTACCCTCGGCATCTGTGATCTGCACCCGCCGATTGGCGAGCCAGTTTTTGTGCGCATCCACTGTTCGGATCTGCAGCGCGCCCGTCTCGTCTTCATGGACGACAACGGCTTTGCCGCCCCACATGGTCAGAGCATTATGCTCGTTGATCTCCTTGATGGCAGGTGGGATATCGTCACCTTCGACGTGGTCGGCGACCGCCTGATAGGCAAGGTCCGACCGTTTGGTCACTTGAGTGTCCATTGCGTAGCTCTCAATGATGAATTTGAAGTAGTCGCTGCCGAGCGGCGCCGATCGCACCGCGCGGAAATATCTCAGGTCAAAGGCGCTGTTATGCGGCTTTTAGCCGGAGTTGATCGACGAAAGTCGCAATCGATGCCGCCGGAATGCGCGTGCATCGCCCGATTTTTACTGTCTCTAGCTGCTTGGTGCGGATCAACTCGTAAATGGTGCTCCTACCGACTCGCAGTTCGTCGGCAGCCTCAATGATAGTTCGTAGAAGACTTCGCGGTTTCCCTGTGTCCATATGTCCCTCTCTGTTTGCCGCCAACCGGCGACATACAAGTGGTAGCGGCGACACTTGGTAAATCCAAAGGGCTATAACAGAAATCGCGTTAGCCCTATCGTACAGCTGGTTCCAGATTTTATAGCCGCTTGGAAATTTGCAGGACATCACTCACTTTTGGCGAATCACACCACGCAGCCCACGCCTCCATGAGAGCGCGCCGCTTGTCGAGTGCATCGCTACGTAGGTAGGCCTGCTCCGATTTGTCGCCGATCTCGTGCGCAAGGGCAGCCTCGGCAATCTCTCGCGGAAAGTGCGAGACGTTACCGGCCCAGTCGCGAAAACTCGATCGGAAGCCATGCACGGTAACGTCGGTAATTTTCATGCGCCGCAGCATCATCTCCATTGCCATGCTTGATAGCGGCCGCCCCGTCACTTGACCGGGGAATGCAAGGTCACTTTCCGAACTCAGAGCATGAACTTTCTTCAAGATTGCAACTGCCCGATCGGTGAGCGGCACGCGATGCAGTCTGCCTGCCTTCATCCGTTCGCCGGCACCGTCCAGACACGTTTGTCGAAGTCCACCTCAGGCCAACGGAGGCCGAAGACCTAGCCGGATCGTGCGGCGGTCAGGATGCAAAACTTCAAAGCCAGTCCGGCGATGGCCTCGCGCTTGCGCAGGTCAGCCAAAAATGCTGGCACATCTTCGTGTGGCGTAGCGGCATGATGGCCGCGGGAAAGCTTTGCCGGCTTGTGCAAAAGGTGGTCGAGATGGCCACGCCAGCGCGCAGGGTTCTTTTGCTGGCGAAAACCTTTCGCCTTGGCAACGTCGAGAATTGTTTCGATCCGACTGCACAGCCTAGAGTTTTTTGATTTCGTCGATTGAGCCGGCTTGTTGCGATGGTGTTGCGATACGAGACGCGCCAGTAAGAGATTAGCGCATAACGCATTATGATCGCTGCCAATATGGGAGATTGACAGAAGGTGCATCCAGCCTTTCATCCAGCGTGAGCGTTGTCGCAGCCACGCGCCGAACGCGATCGGTGCTTCCTCGAGCGTGACCGATGGAATGGTCACGGAGCGATAGCCCAGTCGTGCCAGGCGGATCCCGAGGTCGGCATCTTCCGTGACGTTATAGGCATCCCAGCCGCCGATGCGGCGCAAGGTATCCGTGCGGAAATGCGGCATTAGGTAGCAAACTCACCTGACTTCGCTCTGTACATATCCCTATACAATGTTCTGGTTCTGACCTCTCCTTCTGAGTGCGCTTGACTCTATCCCTGAGTCGCCTGTACTAATCATGAAAGAAGGGATTAACCATGTCTGATTCCGAGATGCTCAAAGCGGCGAAGGCTGAAGCGCAGCGCCTTGAGTCAGAACTCAATGAACTGCCGCTGTACAAGAAATTGCAATCGGTCAGGCAATTGATCGCGCTCTACGAACCTGCACCGGATTGGAGGCCGTTACCCATCCATCCCAAACCGAAGTTTTTCGGTGGTTCAGGCAACGCCGATAAATTCATGCCGAGAGAGTTGACCAAGACGTCCCAGATTGAAGCCGCCGCTGTAACGTATCTGGCCGCCAAGAAAGCACGGGCTACGTCGGGGGAACTGGTTTTGGCTATGGCGGAAGCGGGGATCGAGATTGGTGGCAAGGAGCCCAACAAGGCTCTGTCCGCCTATCTGTCCGGTATGGCGTCACTCAACAACGTCCGTGAATACGGAGGGTATGGCTTGGCCGAATGGGGCCAGAATGCCGGGCCTGACCTCCTAACGAAAACAGGAGCCTAAGAAGGCTCCTGTTGATCACCGCAGAGGGGATTGAGTTTTTGCCGACCTTCCCCCGAGCACAGGCACCTCACACACCGGCAGAGCCGGAGTAGGAGTACCCCTTGTGGCAAACCGTCAGAATAGTTGAGGAGGGTAGCCCCCTCGCCTTAACCCGGCTCACCGGCCGCGTCGGAGCAATCCGGCGCGGTCTTTTCAAACTTAGCAGAACCAAGGAATCGCGTCTATCCCGCTATTTTAGCGGGCTGCGCGAACGTGATCCCCGATGCCACGCCGTGATCGTCAAAAACGAAACCAACGCCATTGGATTCTAGCGCAACTCTCATTGCCCCTAGATTATTCGCAATCGGAACTCTCCGCTCTTTCTCGTAGTCGCGGACCGTCGAAAGAGAAACCTGGGCGGCGGTGGCAAGATCGCTTTGTGACCAATCCAGCCATCCCCGCGCCGCTCGGCACTGTTGAGGTGTCATCTGACCAAAGTAACAACGCCAACTATTATCGTCAAGGCCAACGATTTGTGTTGACGTCACTACTTTCAACGCTTATCACTGACGTCAACGATAATCGTTGGCGAATACATGGCCCAGCACTTCCTCATTTCGGCAAAGGCGAGGTCGCTAAGTTTAGCGAAGGTCGCCCGTTTGTCCGACGAGGAAGCCTACCAGACATTCAAGCTGGTTCGCTGGGCTGCCACTGACGGCGAGCCGGTCTGCCCGCGTTGCGAATGCGCCGCCGTCTACGACTACACCACCCGCAAGCTGTTCAAGTGCAAGGCCTGCTCGCACCAGTTCTCGGTGACGTCCGGCACCATCTTTGCCAGCCGCAAGATGCCGATCCGCGACTATCTGCTTGCCATCGCGATCTTCGTGAACGGCGCAAAGGGTCATAGCGCTTTGCAGCTTAGCCGCGACTTAGATTGCCAGTACAAAACGGCTTTCGTGATGGCTCACAAGATCCGTGAAGCCTTGGGCGCAGAAGCCAATGGCGCGACCGTCTCCGGCGAAGTCGAAATCGACGGTGCATATTTCGGCGGTTATGTGAAACCCGCTAACAACAAGACCAATCGTCGCGACCGCCGTTTCGCAGTCAACCAGAACGGCAAGCGCCGCGTGGTGGTTATTATGCGCGAGCGCGGCGGCCGCACGCTGCCTTTCGTGTTCAAGTCAGAAGATGCATCGGTCATGAAGATCGCCCAGACCGTTGCTCCCGGCAGCACCATTTATGCTGACGAGGCAACTCATTGGGACGCGTTGCATGCTCGCTTCCTGACGAAGCGCATCAATCACAGCGAAAGCTATTCGGACGGCGACGCGTGCACAAATCAGGCTGAGTCGTTTTTCTCTCGCCTGCGTCGTGCTGAGATTGGCATCCATCATCACGTCGCTGGCCCATACCTATCGGCCTATGCGAGCGAAATGGCTTGGCGCGAGAACAACCGTCGCATCAGCAATGGCGAACAATACCTAATGGCCACCGACGCCGCGCTGGCACACCCAGTCTCGCGGCGGTGGAAGGGGTATTGGCAGAAAAGTCAGGTAAAGTAAGACTTCAAGACCATATACAATGAACCAACGTTTTGGTCGTCGTTCTCGCAAAGGTAATGGACCATGTTCTCCAAGTAATTTGGCGAATACGGTTTCACTTCATCTTCATATGCTTGGCAGCAACGCATGGCGATATCGAATGCCATGGCTTGATTACTGTTGTTCTCATAGAACTCGATAAACTTTAGCCTGTATTCGCAATCTGCGTGGCTGAGGCCATGAGCCGAATAGTCTTGCAACGTTGTAATTAAAACACCGTCATACTCGACATCTTGGATCACCTGCGCCCGATTAAGCGCGTCCAATAGAGCCGCGCCTCGCTTGTAATGATCCGGGTTCTGAGAATGCAGCCGCACGCGGATTTCGCTGAGGTTGTTTTTGTACGTCTCAAACGCAAAACGGACGCGTGTCTCGTCCACTATTGGACTGAGACCCACCTGGGAGACGATTTCATCCCATGCGTCTTTAAAGTGTTCAGTAACGAACTCGACGAAAAACGCCTCGTCGTCCAGTTGTTCAAAGTTTTCAAACTCAGCCATAAGTTGCTCCGTCACGGAACCTTCACGCATAAAAAAAGGCCTCGCTAATAGCAAGGCCTTTTCACTAAAAAATTAAGTAGAATCAGGCTTTTGCCGACTCTTTCTTAAAGAACATCTCTTTAACGACATCGATAGCGCTAAAGGTGTCCTTATACTTACGAACCGGCTGCTTGAGTCCGTTATTCGGGTACATCCGGACGACCTTGTCGCCCGCCTTTGGCAGCGCCTTTTTGTCAGTCCTGTTCATGTGCAACTCCATAATACCGCCCCAATATCTTAATCGATCATGCCACAAAGGGTCACCTAACAATGCAAACTTAACGTCGCAAGCTGAACGGTCAATTAAATCGTTTCATTTCAAAGAGTTAATGAAACGTCAACATACCTACTCAGCGGCGCGCATATAAGCATTCATTGCTTATCGACAAGCCCCCCGCCTTACAGCGCCAGACTCATCGATAGTTGTCAACGGAAATGCAACTTGCACGTTCCTTGATTGCAATATTTTATTGCGATGTTGCAAGCAAGAACCATTTTTAGTCGCACAACGCTATTGCTGCGTTCATACGTATTAGTCGTATTCGTCATTAATGTGGTCTGTCACTAACCAATTGGTCGCAGCATCCATGACAAATTGCCGTTGTTATTGATTACCGCGCGTACATTCCCGTCCTGCTTCAATATACGGAGCGCTTTGGACACTCGTTTCGTCAATTCAGTGATGAATTTGCGGTCGCGCGCATCCTGCCCAGTCAATGCAACGATAGCCCGAGCTATTTCCCGGCTCCCGAGTGGAGTTTGCGCGTCGCGGAGCTCATCCAAAATGGACCGGGTTAGCTCGCCTTTCCCAAAAAGCACCTCTCGCTTCTGACGGGGCATTTCTGCGTCCAGATCGCCAGTATAGCCCAGCGTCCCCAGCACTCGATCCAGCGCGCCGATGTCGTTCTTGATCTCGGCTAGTCGGTCCCGAATGCGAATGGCTTCGTTGAACAGATCGGCGCGCTTCTTGAGCAGCCCTGTGATGGTGTGCTCGTAAGTATCAGTGCGAGCTAGGCGGATGGATTCAGTCATCCGCGATTTGTGCAATTAATTGCACTCACCAAGCCATCCCTTCCTTGGTGAGTTTGCTACCTAATGCCGCGGAAATGATTGGAGGTGCCCCCAAGGGGCAGTGGCATGCCCAATGCGACCAGCCCGGGCAGGAAGACCGCGAACAGCCCGGCATATTCGACTGCCGCCATGCGTGACAGCAGGCTGTGCGTCAGATTGTCGAAATGCAGCCCGGCCTGAACGCAGGCGACGTCGTCGTTATGCTGGCGAAACATGCCGAGCGCGGCGCGCAATTGGCCGGGGTCGGGATCGTCTTCGGCATCGAACACGGTCAGAAAGCTGCCGCGGACGAAGGGAAGTGCAACATTCAGCGCCTTCGGCTTAGTTTTCGGACCCGTCGCCTGTGCGATCAGGACTTGAACCTGCGGCCCCGGCCGGGCTCTGGCAACGGCGGCGCGGGTCCGCAGATCGTCGGGCTCAAGCACCAGAATGATGTCGAGTTTTTCGGAGGGATAGTCGAGCCTTTGCAGGGATCGCAACAGACCCGGAACGGACGTTTCCTCGCGATAGAGCGCGACGACCACCGAGTAGATCGGTAGTTGGTCGTCGCGCAAAGGCGGAAACCGTTGCTCCGGTTGCGGCGGCACCAGCACGCAAGTCAGCCTGAGAAGCGAAAAGGCGAGAAACCAGATCGCCGCCAGGCCGCCGATCAGATCCATCGCCAGCGTCGGATACAGAAGCGCGAGAACCGCGCATACCAGCAGCAGAATCGCTGGCTGCAATCCTCTGCGCCAACCGATGATCGACTTGGCCGACATGGCAGGTCGTGTCTGCAGCAGGCCTTCGGCGGCGATATCCGAAAGCGCGTCGCCGGTTTGCTCGGTCAGATATTGATGCAGGTGACGCCGCGTGGTCAGCCGAATGCGCGCGATAAGTGATGGATATGTGGCGGAGAAGCGCGTCAGGCGTCGTGCTGTAAAGGCACGCGGCGTGACGATCCAGTTGAGTGTGTCACCCTCCTGAACGGGTAGGATGCCGAACTCTGCGATCTCCGGAAGATCGGCATCCGCCAGGGGGCAGTGAGCGCGCCCGACTGTCGAGAGATCGTCGAAGCCGATGCCAAGGTGGCGGGCCAGATGCGCGACATACGTCTCCTCGCTGATCACGCCCCATTGGATCAGGACCTGATCGGCGCCCAGATTGAGCTCGCGGCTCCGTCGCTCCGCGGCGTGCAGAAGCGGGACCGGGAGTATGCCACGCAGGCAGTCGAGCTCGCTGGCCGGATCTTTGCCGCGGTCTGACCCGACGCCTGGGTCCGGCATGGGGAAGGAGGACGTCCTGCCGATGGGTGCGGAAGGCGGGCGTATTGCAGCGGCCGGCTGGCGCGAAACGCGCGGCCGATGACCCCGGGAAGATTGCTGCACCCCCATGCAACGCCCTCACACCACAAACGCTACTCGCGTCTCGCGCCGGATGGTCTATAAGACCGCGATCCGGAAGCACTCTATGCAACCACAGATGGTTAATTCCCGCAACCAAATACCGCTGATGAAGTGTCGCGCAACTGCGCTGACCCTTGGCGCTTTGCTGGCCGCATGGATGTCGCTGTTTTCGGCCGCACCGGCTTTGGCGCAGACGTCGGCTCCGGCTGTGAGCCAGCCCGGTCCGCAGGCCGTGCCGGGCTTCTGGGATCCGCGTCGCCGTCCGGACCGGCCGGACCTGTCGCGCATCACCGTGATCCGCTTCCTGACCGAGACCGACTACCCGCCGTTCAACTTTACCGGCCCCGACGGCAATCCGGCGGGCTTCAACGTCGATCTCGCACGCCTTCTCTGCGAGGAGATCAAGGTCACTTGCACCGTACAGATGCGCCGCTTCGAGACGTTGCTCGATGCCATTTCCAGCAACCGGGGCGACGCGATCATCGCCTCCATGGCGGTGACGCCGCAGATTCGCGCCCGCGTCGATTTCACCGATCCCTATTACCGTGCGCCGGCGCGCTTCGTGGCTCGCAGGAATGCGGTGATGCCGGAGATCCGCCCGGAATATCTCGAGGGCAAGAAGGTCGGCGTGATCGCGGGCTCGACCCATGAGGCCTATCTGAAGGCGATGTTCACCGATGCGGTGCTGGTGCCTTTTCCAAGCGACGATGCGCTACGCCAGGCGCTGAAACGCAGCGAGGTCGATTTCATCTTCGGCGATGCGATCTCGTTCGCCTTCTGGATCAATGGCAGCGATTCCGCCGATTGTTGCGCCTTCAGCGGCGGCCCCTTCATCGAAAGCCGCTTTTTCGGTGAGGGCATCGGCATCGCCGTCCGCAAAGGCAACGACACGCTGCGCCAGGCGCTGAACTGGGCCCTGTTCCGGGTCTGGGAGAAAGGCCGCTACACCGATTTGTGGCTGCGTTATTTCTCGGTCAGCCCTTTCTGAATTTTCTCATCCCGCGGTTTGGCATTTCGGTGCGGAGCCGCTAGGTTCCGCGGCCCGGAGGCCCAAAATACGATGTCCACGCTAGACCCCACCATGAGCCCGAGCGAGTTGCGCGCGCTCGCCGAGACTTCCAACGCCTGGCCGTTTGAGCAGGCGAAGGCGCTGGTGGCACGTCTGAAAAAAACGCCGAAAGATGAAGTGCTGTTCGAGACCGGCTACGGCCCGTCGGGCCTGCCGCATATCGGCACCTTCGGCGAAGTCGCGCGCACCACCATGGTGCGCCACGCCTTCCGCGTACTCACCGAGGACAAGATCAAGACCCGGCTGATTGCCTTCTCGGACGACATGGACGGCCTGCGCAAGGTGCCGGACAATGTGCCGAACAAGGACATGCTGGCCGCGCATCTCGGCAAGCCGCTGACGCGGGTGCCGGATCCGTTCTCGAACGAATATCCGTCCTTCGGTGCGGCCAACAATGCACGGCTGCGCGTCTTCCTGGATCAGTTCGGCTTCGACTACGAATTCGCTTCGTCGACCGACTACTACACATCCGGCCGGTTCGACGCGACGCTGCTGAAGATGCTCGCAGTCTATGACAAGGTCATGGACATCATCCTGCCGACCCTCGGCCCGGATCGCCGCGCGACCTATTCGCCGTTCCTTCCCATTAGCAAGACCACTGGCGTCGTGTTGCAAGTGCCGATGATTCGCCGCGACGTTGCCGCCGGCACCATCACCTATGTCGATCCTGACACTAACGAAGAAGTCACGGCGCCGGTCACCGGCGGCAATGTGAAGTGCCAGTGGAAGGCCGACTGGGCGATGCGCTGGGCGGCGCTCGGCATCGACTATGAAATGGCCGGCAAGGATCTCATCGATTCCGTAAAGCTGTCGGGCAAGATCTGCGCGGCGCTCGGCGGCACGCCGCCGGAAGGCTTCAACTATGAGCTCTTCCTCGACGACAAGGGCGGCAAGATCTCCAAGTCGAAGGGCAACGGCCTGACCATCGACGAGTGGCTGCGCTACGCGTCGCCGGAGTCATTGTCGCTGTTCATGTATCGCGAACCGAAGGCGGCCAAGCGGCTGTTCTTCGACGTGATTCCGCGCAATGTCGACGAGTACCAGCAGTTCGTCGAAGGCTATGCGAAGCAGGATCCCAAGCAGCGGCTGTCCAATCCGGCTTGGCACATTCACGCTGGCGCCCCGCCGGTGGCGGATATGCCGGTCACGTTCCAACTCCTGCTGACGCTGGTGTCGTCGTCGAACGCCGAGAATGCCGAAACCCTGTGGGGCTTCATCCGGCGTTATCGGCCGGGCGTCTCCGCGGCGACGCATCTGCGGCTCGACGCGATGGTCGGCTATGCCATCAACTACTATCGGGACTTCGTGGCGCCGACCAAGACGTTCCGCGAGCCCACTGATGTCGAGCGCGTGGCGCTGCAGGATCTGCGCGATGCGCTCTCGCAACTGCCGGCGGAGGCCACGCCGGAAGACATCCAGAACGCGGTCTATGAGATCGGCCGCCGCGAGCCGTTCCTTGATCACAAGAAGCTTGCCAAGGATGGCCGGCCCGGCGTCTCGCTCGACTGGTTCAACATGCTGTACCAAGTGCTGCTCGGCCAGGAGAAGGGCCCGCGCTTCGGGTCCTTCGTCGCGGTCTATGGCGTGCAGAATGCGATCAACATGATCGACGGCGCGCTGGCGCGCTCGGCCTGAGGCTTACACCCAACGAAATGTCAAAGGCGCGCTTCCTGATGGAGCGCGCCTTTTTCTTGATGCCTATTTCGGCGCTGCTGTCGGCGCCGCCGACGTGACAGGCTCCGGCATTGCCGACGAGTGGTGGTGCGCGATCAGCCATTTCTTGTCGCGGTAGACATAGACATAGCTGTAGCGGGCCTTGACGATTTGCGTATCGCTGGGGGACTTGCCGGACAGCGTGAAGGTGTAGGTGCCAACGTCGGATGCCATGTTGCAGCCGATCTTGACGGTGCGCGTGTCGATCTTGCCTTGCGGGTGCTTCTTCAGAAAATCCACGAAGTAGCTCTGGATCGACGCGCTGTCGGTGCGCGGCGTGTTCGACACCGTCGGCAGCAGCACCGCGTCCGAGGCGTAATTGGCGGTGACCTTGGCGGGGTCGAGCGTTGCGAGCGAGGCATTCCAGCGGTCGAATAGCGCTTCGATCTGCTTTGTCGTGACGACCGCGCAAGTCATGGGCTTCGCATGTGCGAGAGAACCTGCGCTAACGAGGGCCAGCGCGATCGCGCCGGCAACGATTGTTCTGGTTTTCATGGCGCCACCGAAGGTTGCGAGTTTCGGATAGGGAACTCGCATAGATCATTCGGTGGCCGGACGCCAGTCTAGAGTGTGTTCGGTTACTGGCTCGCCCAGACGATGCGCGCGATCCAGGCGATGTCGGCGGCCGGAAAGCTGCGGTCGACATGGTTCGGATTGAGCGACTGCAGCTCGATGATCTTCGTGGTTCGGCGCTTCAATTCCTTCGCCATCACCTCGCCGTCCTTGGTCTTGACCACGACGCGGTCGCCCTTGCGGATCTGCGCTTCCGGCGAGACGACGATGATGTCGCCGTCGCGATAAGCGGGCTTCATCGAGTCGCCGGAGATCTTCAGCGCATAAGCGTGCTCGTCATTCACCGACGGCAGGCCCACTTCGTCCCAGCCCTTGCTGCCGGCGGGAAAACCCGCGTCGTCGAAGTAGCCGCCATGGCCGGCCTGTGCGAAGCCGAGCAGCGGCACCGACTGCACGATGCGCTTGGTACCTTCGATCAGCGTGACGAAGCTGTCGATGGTCACGCCGGTTGCGGTCAGCGCCTTCGAGACCGACTCCGTCGACGGCCAGCGTTCGCGGCCGTCGTTGGTGATGCGCTTGGATTTGTTGAAGGTCGTGGCGTCGAGCCCCGCCTTCTTCGCAAGGCCGGAGGGTGACATGCCGTTGCGCTCTGCGAGGCGGTCGAGGGCGTTCCAGATCTGGGCGTGCGAGAGCATCATCGGTTTCGGTCCCTTGGCCCGGATTTCTGCGGGGCGGTGAATCGTGGCGAAATCTAGGAATTATTGCCGTGAATGCACGGATTTCGCAACAGGCATTTGAAAAAAATGTGCAGCCTTGAAGTGGAGGGGGGGCGCCGATACGGTCAACTGTCGGCTCCAGCCATCGAATCCCGCGACTGGGCGTCCACACCACATCGAAAACAGCTGATTCAACCAAATTGGAAGTCTGGGCGGTTGCGCACCATCTATAAAATCTGTCCGGCCTCGAGCTGGCGCGAGGCCGAGCGCCAGGGCACCTATCGCGGCAGCGCCGACGATGCCCGGGACGGCTTCATCCACTTCTCGACCGCGGCACAGCTCCCCGAGACGCTCCGGAAGTACTATTTCGGCCAGACCGGCCTGTTTCTGGTCGCTGTGGACGCAGACGCACTCGGTGACGACCTGCGCTGGGAGCCATCCCGCGGCGGCGATCTGTTCCCGCATCTCTACGGCGAACTCGATCTCGGCGCCGTCACGGCCGTCATGGATCTGCGTGCGCGCTCCGACGGCAACCACGACATTCCGGAGCTCAAATCGTGATCCGCGCTTTAGATGCCTTTTCCCTGCCGATGCTGCGCATGCTCGATGCCGAAGACGCGCACCGCCTCGCGATCCGCGGGTTGCGCATGCTGCCTTACGCCCGCCCGCGGCCGGATGATCCGAAACTCGCGGTCCGTGCATTCGGTCTGAACTTCCCCAATCCGGTGGGGATCGCCGCCGGCTTCGACAAGAATGCCGAGGTGCCGGACGCGCTGCTCCGTCTCGGCTTCGGTTTTGCCGAGATCGGGTCAGTGACGCCGAAGCCACAATCCGGCAACCCACGCCCGCGCATCTTTCGGCTGGAGCGTGACGAAGCGGTCATCAACCGGCTCGGCTTCAACAATGACGGTGCAGAGGTCGTGCTGCGTCGGCTGGCTGCACGTGCGCAGAATGGCGGTATCGTCGGTGTCAATGTCGGTGCCAACAAGGATTCGCCCGATCGCACGCAGGATTATGTGCGGCTGATCGAGACCTTTGCGCCGGTGGCGAGCTATTTCACCGTCAACGTGTCATCGCCGAACACGCCGGGCCTGCGCAATCTGCAGCAGGCCGCCGAACTCGACGATCTGCTGGCGCGGGTGATCGATGCGCGTGAGCGCGTTCGCAAGAATGCGGGAGATTCTCCGGTGTTGCTGAAGATCGCGCCCGATCTCAGCCTCGCCGACCTCGACGATGTCGTCCATGTCGCGCGCTCGCGCGGCGTTGATGGCATGATCGTCGCGAACACCACTATCGGCCGTCCCTCGACCTTGCGCGAACAGGCACGCTCGAAAGAGCAGGGCGGATTGTCCGGGCGGCCCTTGTTCAGGCTGTCTACCCGCATGGTGGCGGAGACCTTCGTGCGTGTCGAAGGTGCATTTCCGCTGATCGGCGCCGGCGGCATCGACAGCGGCGGTGCGGCGCTCACCAAGATTCGCGCGGGTGCGAGCCTGATCCAGCTTTATTCGGCGCTGGTCTATAAAGGCGTCGGCCTTGTCGACAGCATCAAGGCCGACCTGTCCTCGACGCTGCTGCGCACCGGCCGTGATTCACTGTCGGAAATCGTCGGCGCCGATGCGGCGACGATCACAGCGGAAGACTGGCCGGCGTAAGCCAGGCCTGCTGCGGAAACGACTGTCGCAGCAGGGCCGGATGACGCAGCGCTTGCAAAGCGCCGCGCGACAGCATGAACACCAGAAACGCGAGCCATAGTCCGGTATTGCCGAGGCTGGCCAGTGCGAACCATGCGGCGGTGTAAATCGCTAACGCCAGCAGCATCAGGTTGCGCATGTCGCGCGCCCACGATGCGCCGATATAGATGCCGTCATAGGCGTAAGCGAGGACGCCACAGGCGGGCGCCAGCGCTGCCAGCAGCATGTAATTCCGCGCAGCGAGCCGAACTTCGGGGCTGGTGGTGATGAAATCGATCAGCGCGCCGCCGAACAGCACGAATAGCAACGTGACAGCGATGCCGAATGCCGTGCTCCAGATCAGGACGAGCTTTACGGCCCGGGAAAACTGCTTGCGGTCGCGAGCGCCGGTGCCCTGACCGCAGAGTTGCTCGGCGGCGGTGGCGATGCCGTCGAGGAAGAACGAGCCGATCATGACGAAGTTGTTGAGCACTGCATTGGCAGCCAGGGTCAGGTCGCCTGCACGGGCGCCCTGCGCCGTGAAGAAGAGAAATGCAGCAATCAGTGCTGCCGTACGGATCATGATGTCGCGATTGACTGCGAACAACCGTAGTAGCCGGATGCCGTCGAACAGGATCGCGCGCGGCACGTCGATGCGGCCGCCGAGGATTTTCCACATGGCGATGAGGCCGGCGAGGAAGCCCGCGGTTTCCGCGATCACCGTGGCCAGTGCTGCGCCGCTGACGCCAAAGTCGAATTGCAGGACCAGCAGGGAGGTCAGTGCCATGTTGGCGAGATTGATGCCGACCTGCAGTGCCAGAGCGATCCCGGTGCGCGCCTGGCCGACCAGCCAGCCGAGAATGACATAGTTGCCGAGCATCAGCGGCGCGGACCAGAGTCGGATGAAGAAATACTGGCGTGCGGCGGATGTGACGGCGTCGCTGCCGCCCATGATGCTGAACACCAGCGCCGCCAGCGGTGTCCGCAAGATAATCAGCGTCAGCCCGATCGCTGCTCCGAGCATCAACGCGCGCAGCAGGATAGCGCGCACCTCGATCCGGTCACCGGCGCCAAGCGCCTGTGCGGTGAAGGCAACCGTCGCCATGCGCAGAAATCCGAACAGCCAGAAAATGCAGTCGAATGCCACGGAGGCCAAAGCCACACCGCCGAGCAGGTGCGGGTCGCCAAGCCTGCCGATTGCCGCGGTCGAGACGATGCCGATCAGAGGCGTCGTCAGATTGGCCAGCATGGCCGGGCCGGCAATGGCAAAGACGCGCCTGTTGGTGACGGACAATCCCGACGACATCAATGCAACCTGAAGCGGATGATGCGCGTCTCAGCGGCCGCGGGGGGCGCTGAACAGCCGCATGATCAGCCAGATCGGCACGACGATCACGGCGCCGAGCAGGAAGTAGCGCCAGAGGCCATTGATGGCATCGAAGCCGAGGTCATAGACCCACTGGAACAGGCGGCGGATGCTGGTGACGATGTTCCACGGATCGAAGCCGATGGCGGCGAGAACGACGCCGACCAGGATCGACAGCAGGATCAGCCGGCCGAGTACCGCCAGCGGCGAACCGCCGAGGAAGCGCGCCAGGCCGTCATTGTTGGCCGGCAAGTCCCGGGTCTCATTTGGCTGCATGATGGTCTCCTGCGCGCAAATCGCGCGCTGATCATAGGTGGTCCCACGCAAATGGGGAACCCGGCTCGTTCGTCAAGTATGGACCGTCAAGGCGTCGCAGGCTCGGGCGGCGCAATTGTGGTCTCCGCCTTCAGCATGCGCTCCAGCGTCTCCAGCCGGTCGGCCTCACGTGGCGGCTTGTCCCAGCGCAGCCGGCTGATGCGGGGAAACCGCATTGCGACCCCCGACTTGTGCCGGGGCGAGCGCGCCAGCCCTTCAAAGGCAACTTCCAGCACCAGCCCCTTGTCAGGTTCGTGGGTGACGTGGCGGACCGGGCCGAATTTTTCGGTGGTGTTGCGGCGGACGAAGCGGTCGATTTGCAACAGCTCCTCGTCGGTGAAGCCGAAATAGGCCTTGCCGACCGGCACCAGCTGGTCGCCGCTCTCGCCGGCGGTCCAGACGCCGAAGGTGTAATCCGAATAATAGGACGAGCGCTTGCCGTGGCCGCGTTGCGCATACATCAGCACCGCGTCGATGATGTGCGGATCGCGCTTCCATTTCCACCACTGGCCTTTCGGCCGTCCCGGCAGATAGGCGGAATCGCGCCGCTTCAGCATCACGCCTTCGACGGCATCGGCATCTTCGCCGGCTCCGGCACTGACGGGATCGGCACGTGCGGCCGTGAGGGCATCCCATGTTGCGAACGGGATCTGGTCGGACAGATCGATCCTGTCGTCGTCGAGCTCCGCGATGAATCTTTCCAGTTTGGTTCGTCGCTGTTCGAATGGCAGTTCGCGCAAATCCGTCTCGCCGTCACTGAGCAGGTCATAGGCGCGCAGATGAATGGGATATTCCTTCATCAGCTTCGGCGTCACGCTTTTCCGGTTCAGCCGTTGTTGCAGCACATTGAATGACTGCACGCGTCCCTCGCGCAGGACCAGCAACTCGCCATCGATCGCGCCGGGCAAACGCAGCGATGGCGTCAGGTCCGGGAAGCTTCCGGTGATGTCCTCGCCGGTGCGCGAATAGAGCCGCGTGACGATCCTGTCGTCATCGCCTTTGCCGCTGACCGCCTGAATCCGGATGCCGTCCCATTTCCACTCCGCAACAAAATCGGACGCGTCGAGATTGGCGAAGTCGGAATCTTCGATGGCATGTGCCAGCATCACCGGGCGGAACGGCGCCGGATCGCGATTGACCGGCTTCTCCGCGCGACCTTCGAGCCAGGCGAACAATTCGCCATAGGGCGACGCAAGGCCGGGCCAGATCAGCTCGATGTCATGCGGGTCCTTGTCGCCGAGCGCCGCGGCGGCGGTCTTGGCCAGCCGCGCCGAAACGCCAATCCGCATCGCGCCGGTGACGAGCTTCAGCAGTGCCCAGCGCCCGGTCTCGTCGAGTTCATCGAGCCAGCGGGTGAGTTGTGCGGGCAATTCGGCCTTGCCGAGCGTGCGGAGTGTGGTGACGACTTCGGTGAGTGTCGGTGGTGGCGGGTTGTTGTGCGCGATGTCCTGGGCCTTCGGCCACATCAGCGCAACCGTTTCCGAGAGGTCGCCGACATAGTCATAAGAGAGTTCAAACAACACCGGATCAGTTCGCGATGCGATCAGATCGCGGATCAATCCAGCTTTCGCATGCTTGAACGACAGCGCACCTGTCAGTGCCGCCAGCGCGTAGCCGCGGTCGGGATCGGGCACTTCGCGGAAATAGCCTGTGATCAGCCGCAGCTTGTTGTTGCGGCCGGGTTCATAGGCCAGGCGATCGAGCAGTTCGGCGAAGCGGTTCATGCCTCGGCGCTTTCGCCGGGTGGAAGTGTCTCTTCTTCCTCTTCGTCGCCATAGCCGACCAGCGCAAGAGGCCGTGCGGTCAGGCCTTGGCTCTGGCACCAATGCACCAGCGCGTCTTCCTGGCCGTGAGTCACCCAGATTTCGCCGGCGCCTGTCGCACCGATTGTTGCGATCAAGCCGTCCCAATCGGCGTGATCCGAAATCACCAGCGGCAGTTCGACGCCGCGTTGCCGCGCACGGGCGCGCACGCGCATCCAGCCGGACGCAAAGGCGGTGACTGGATCGGGAAAGCGCCGCGTCCACACATCCGATGTGGCCGACGGCGGCGCCAGCGTGATGGTGCCGGCGAGATCGGCTTTCTTGATGACCTTCACCGGGCGCAGTTCGCCGAGATCGATGCCGCGGCTCTGATAGTAGTGTGTGATCTTCTCCATCGCGCCGTGCAGATAGATCGGCGCATCATAACCGGCCTGACGGATCAGCTTGATGACCCGCTGCGCCTTTCCCAGCGAATAGGCGCCGACCAGATGCGCACGCTCCGGAAACAGCGCGACCGAGGCCAGCAGCTTCTTCACTTCGTCGGCGGCATCGCCGTGGCGAAACACCGGCAGACCGAACGTGGCTTCGGTGATGAAGACATCGCAGCGCACAACCTCGAACGGCGTGCAGGTCGGATCATGGGCGTCCTTGTAATCGCCAGATGCGACGATGCAGATATCCTTGCAGGTCACGGCCATCTGCGCCGAGCCGAGCACATGCCCGGCGGGGTGGCAGGACACCGTGACATCGCCGAGCTTGACCGTCTCGCCATAGGCGATCGCCTGCGTGCTGCCGGCGAAATTATCGCCATAGCGCAGCCGCATCATATCGAGGGTCTCTTGCGTCGCCAGCACTGCGCCATGGCCGGGGCGGGCATGGTCAGAATGGCCGTGGGTGATCACGGCGCGCTCGACCGGTCTGACGGGGTCGATATGGAAGCCGCCCGGTTTGCAGCAAAGGCCGGCGGGAACCGGGATAAGGATGTCTTGCGGACGCATCTCGGTTATATAGGTCCGCCTTGGGTTGGTTCGAGTCATCCTGCGAACGCCCCGCCCTCCGATCGGTTCCCACCATGCCCGCGCGCTTGTTCATGTCATCCGGCGATATGAACGCCGACCGGCGTTTCGACTATGCGCGCGACCTGCAGGTACAGGGCGATCTGGTGGCGGCGGCCGATCTGTTCGAGCAGGCCACTGATCTGGCGCCGGGCTTTGCCACCGCATGGTTCGTGCTCGGGGAGGTCCGGGAGCAGCTGGGTGACACCGCCGGCGCCATCGCCGCGTTTCGCCGCGCGCAGGCCAGCGATCCCGGTGATCGCAACGGTGCTGGTCTGCGGTTGATGCGGCTCGGCGCTGACGATCTCTCGGCCATGCCGGCGACCTATGTGACGGCGCTGTTCGATCAATACGCGCCCAAGTTCGACGCCGCGCTGGTTGATACGCTCGGTTATCGCGGACCAGCGGTCCTGTTGGGCGCCGTGCGTGCCGCGTGCGCTGCGACGGATAGGGCGATGCTCTTCCCCAGCGCCATCGATCTCGGTTGCGGCACCGGGCTGGCGGCCGGCGCTTTTGCCGCCTGCACTGGCGCCATCATCGGCATCGACCTGTCGCCGCGCATGATCGAGCGCGCTCATGCCACCGGGCTTTACGCCGAGCTTGAAGTGGCCGAGATCGTCGAGGGTTTGTGCCGCCGGTCAGATAGCAGTGTCGAGCTGGTCATCGCAGCCGACGTGTTGATCTATCTGCACGACCTTGCGCCGGTTTTGCGAGAAGCTACGCGCGTGCTCGTTCCAGACGGGCTGCTCGCCTTCACGGCCGAGACCCATGACGGCGACGGTGTCGCTCTTGGCGCGGGCTTGCGTTATGCGCAGAGCGAAAATCATCTGCGCGGCCTGATCGCAGCTGCCGGCCTGGCGCTCATTCATCTTGAACACGTTTCGTCTCGCACGGAACGCGGCGTTGCCGCACCAGGACTGGTGGCTGTCGCGATCAAGCGGCGGCTTTAACGCCGTCGGGGTCAGCTAGGGCTCCTTGCAATGACGGCCGGCAATAACGTCGGTGAGCGCCAGGCGTCCTACCAATAAAAACCCCGGCCGCGAGGCCGGGGTTTTGCGTTTCAGCGATGTCACCAGGATCAGTACTTCGCAACGACCGGGCTGTTGAAGTGATAGTTCAGCCCGGTGCGGAAGATGTGTTCGGAGACGTTGGTCGTGATGGTCGTGGTGTTGATCAGGTTCGAGGTCGAACCAAGGTCGACATAGAGATATTCCGTCTTCGAGGTCCAGCTCGGGCCGAACAGGCCGAGCAGGGTGAACGGCGTCTCGATGCCGGCGCCCGCGGTCCAGCCGCTCCGGGTGGTCGAAGCATTGAGCTGCACGACGCCGTCTTCGCTGGCCTTGGTCTTCACGCCGCCATAGGCGTAACCGCCGGTGGCATAGAACAGCGTCGAACCGACAGAGTAGCCGAGACGGCCGCGTACGGTGCCAAACCAGGGCAGCTTGGCGTCGAACGGGACGTCGCCCAGGCCAATGGCCGTCTTGTTGTCGCGCTGGCTGGAGGCCTGGATGTCGGTTTCCAGACCGTAGACCCAGTTCGCCATCTGCCAGTTGTAACCCAGCTGTACGCCGCCATTGATGCCATCGGGAGCGAGGTTGAAAGCATCGTAGGAAGGTAAGTCACCAAGGCCGTCACCGGCTTTGGAGACCGAGGTGCGGTCGCGTCCGATGCCCGAGCCGACATTGCCGCCGAGATACCAGCCGGTCCAGTTCGCTGCGGGTGCTGGCACATAGGTGCTGTTGTTGCCGCCAATGCGATAGTTCAGGCCGACGCGAAACAGATTCTCGCGCAGTTCGGTGGTGGTGGTCTGCGGAAACGTGCCGAGCACCATCACCTGATCGGCCTTGTTGCCGAGGTTGAGATAGAGGTACTCGATCTTGCCGGTCCAGTTGCCGCCGAGAGATGCCTCGACGCCGCTGCCGACGGTCCAGCCGCCCTGGACGCGGCTCGTAGCTAGGGCAGGAAAGCCCAGGGAGGTGGTGGTGGTGGTGACGTTGCCATAGGCATAGCCGCCGGTCACATAGCTGAGCACCGGACCCGTTGCCAGACCGACGCGGCCGCGCACCGTGCCGAACCAGTCGATTTTCTGGCTGTAGGTGTCCTGCGGCGCCAGCGGAAAGGCGCCGTTGTTCAGCAACGGATAGCTGTCCTTCAACTCGCCGCCCTGGATGTCGGCTTCGACGCCGTAGACCAGCGGGCCGAACATGGAGCCGGTCTGCCAGTTGTAGCCGATCTGGCCCCCGCCGAATCCGCCGGCGGGCTGCAGATAGGTCGAGGTGGCTGAGCCGGGAGTGATGGGGTCGTTGTTTTGCAGCCGATCCCGGCCGACGCCGTAGCCCGCGTTCACGCCCATGTAGAAGCCGGTCCAGTCATAAGCCGCTGTTACCGGCACCTTGTAGTAGGGGGCCTTCGCGGCCATGTCGGCGGCTTGCGCACCGGCGGTCAGTGCGAGCAGTGCCGCGGAGGTGAGGCGAAGGGTTTTCATGATGGGATCCAGTTCAGGTTTCTGGCCGAACTATGAAGGGGTAACAGAATGCTGTCTGCAGCCGTGCGACCAGAAATTGCGGTATTTGGATATTGGGTTCCTTGTGGTTAATTTTCTCGGAACAGCGTTGTTCACGACGCAAACAAAAACCCCGGCCGCGAGGCCGGGGTTTTCGATTTTAGCGGATGTCGCTGAGATCAGTACTTCGCAACGACCGGGCTGTTGAAGTGATAGTTCAGGCCGGTGCGGAAGATGTGCTCGGTAACCTTGCTCTCGTTGATCACGCCGGGAGCGACGAGGTCGGTGGACTTGCCAAGATCGACATAGAGATATTCGGTCTTGCTGGTCCACTGCGGTCCAAACAGGCCGAGCAGCTTGAACGGGGTCTCGATGCCAGCGCCAGCGGTCCAGCCGGTCTTGGTGCTGGACAGGTCAGCAACCTGAACGCCGTTGTTGAAGATCTTCGTCTTTACGCCGCCATAAGCGAAACCGCCGGTTGCGTAAAACAGGGTCGAACCGACCGAGTAACCGAGGCGACCGCGGACGGTGCCAAACCAGGGCAGCTTGGCGTCGTAGCCAATGGTTCCGAGACCGACGACAGTCTTGTTGTCGCGCTGGCTGGATGCCTGGATATCGGTCTCAAGACCGTAAACCCAATTCGAAGCCTGCCAGTTGTAACCGATCTGACCACCACCATTGATGCCGTCCGGGTTCAGGCTGAACTGCTCCAGGGGAGCAATGGGAGCTCCTGTCAGAGTCGTGCGGTTGCGGCCGGTGCCGGAACCAACGTTGCCGCCGAGATACCAGCCGGTCCAGTTGGCCGCAGCCACGGGGGTGTAAACGCTGTTGCCACCGATGCGGTAGTTCAGGCCGACACGGAACAGGTTTTCACGCAGTTCGTTGTTGGTGAACTGACCAGCGAAGGGCGCGCCGAAGGCGTTCGTCTTGTTGCCGAGGTTCAGGTAGAGGTATTCGATCTTGCCGGTCCAGTTGCCGCCGAGCGCTGCTTCGACGCCGCTGCCGATGGTCCAGCCTGTCGCCATGCGGCTGTCTGAGAACGCCGTCACGCCGCCTTCGGTGATGGTGCTCTTGACGTTGCCGTAAGCGAAACCGCCGGTGAAGTAGCTAAGAACCGGACCGGTTGCGAGACCGACGCGGCCGCGAACGGTACCGAACCAATCCGACTTCTGGCTATAGATGGTTGCCGGGGCGACCGAAGCACCGCCGCCGGTGAGGCCCGAGCCCTGGATGTCGGCTTCGAGGCCGTAAACGATCGGGCCGAGCAGCGAGTCGCCCTGCCAGTTGTAACCGATCTGGCCGCCGCCGAAGCCGCCCTGCGGGGAGAGGTACAGTGAGTCGTTGTTGAGATTGTGGGTGGTGCGGTCGCGGCCGATGCCGACACCGGCGTTCACGCCGATGTAGAAGCCGGTCCAGTTGTAGACGGCGACAATCGGCGCCTTGTAGTAAGGGGCCTTGACGGCCATGTCGGCGGCCTGCGCGCTCACAGCGGTTCCGAGCAGCGCGGCGCTCGCAAGAAGAATACGTTTCATGGTCGACCCCAATTCAGATTTGAACCGTTAGAATAGGGGAGTCGGGTCATATTGGCTGTATCCGGACGGCCACACTGTCCGACATTGCAACCGCTGCGGCGCCGGCCGAAAAAAGCCGGTTAAATAAACGTTTAGATGCTCTTGGCGCAGTGCGTATTTCGTCACGTTTGGGTGCGCTGAGACCTGTCGATAGCCAACCCACGGAAAACATGAGGCAACCTGTGAGGGATTGCCAAGCCTGTCGCGCCCGCAGAGGATAAGGGCAAGCCCGTACAGCCGCGATCAACGCCGCGACGGGTCACAAAAACACGCCCGCACAAGCGGGTCTCAGGGAGAAAACACCAGATGTCTTCGCGCCACAGGTCTGTCTTTAGGACCGCAACACTCGCTGCAGTTGTCTCGATTCTGGCCCATTCGGCCTCTGCGGCGGACAAGAAATACGATCCGGGTGCCAGCGACACCGAGATCAAGCTCGGCCAGACCATCCCCTATAGCGGCGCCGGTTCCCTGTATGGCGTGATCGGCCGGACCCAGGCCGCCTATTTCCAGATGCTGAACGAAAAGGGCGGCATCAACGGGCGCAAGATCAATTTCATGTCGCTGGACGATGCCTACAGCGCGCCGAAGGCCGTCGAGGCCACCCGCCGGCTGGCGGAGCAGGACGAGGTGCTGGCGCTGTTCGGCTCGCTGGGCACCGCGCCGCAGTCGGCGGTGCAGAAGTTTCTCAACAGCAAGAAGATCCCGCAGCTGATGCTCAACACCGGCGCCTCGCGCTGGAATAACCCGAAAGAGTTCAAGTGGACCACGCCGGGCCTGCCGATCTATTCGACCGAGGGCCGGATCATCGCGCGCTACCTGATGCAGGCCAAGCCGAACGCCAAGGTCGCGATCCTTTACCAGAACGACGAGTTCGGAAAGGACTTCATGAATTCGTTCAAGGAGATTCTGGCCGAAGCGGGCGGCTCCGCGAAGGTGATCGCCGAGGCGTCTTATGACCTCACCGATCCGACCATCGATTCCCAACTGATCAATCTGGCGAAATCGGGTGCGGATACGTTCTTCAATATCTCCACCGGCAAGGCGACGTCGCAGTCGATCCGCAAGGTCGCGGAGCTCGGTTGGAAGCCGCTGCATCTGCTGGTATCGACATCAAGCGGCCGCTCGATCATCAACGCCGCCGGCGCCGAGAATGCCAAGGGCATCGTGGCGATGACCTACACCAAGGAAGTCGGCAGCGAGAAGTGGAAGGACGATCCGGACGTGATCGCCTTCCAGGAGTTGCGCAAGAAGTATCTGCCGAATGTCGATCCCGATAACACCATCGCGTTCCAGGGTTATTCGCAGGGCGTGACCATGGCGGAAATCCTGCGCCGTTGCGGCGACGATCTCACCCGCGAGAATGTGCTCAAGCACGCCACCAATCTGGAAGGCTATCGCGCGCCGGTGTTCCTGCCGGGTATCACCTATGGCTTCACGCCGACCGACTACACTACCATCAAGGCGCTCTATGTCGGCACATTCAACGGTACCGACTGGGATCTGTCGGACAAGCCGGTGAGCCAGTAAGCGCGTACTTTAAAATAACGATCATCCCCGGCGATAGGCCGGGGATGGAGACGACCAATCGGACTCGCAAAGAGCCGGATCAAAAATCATCAGGGAGAAAACGCCATGAACAAGGGACTGTTTGCGTCTGCGGCGCGAGTCGCCGTCGTCGTGTTGCCATTGACTGTGACGGCCGCTATCGCCGCCGACAAGAAATACGATCCAGGTGCCAGCGACACTGAAATCAAGATCGGACAAACCATTCCGCATAGCGGCCCCGGTTCGCTTTATGGCGTGCTCGGTCGCGTCGGCGAAGCCTACTTCCAGAGCTTGAACGAGAAAGGCGGCATCAACGGCCGCAAGATCAAGTTTCTGACGATGGACGATTCCTACAGCGCACCGAAGGCGGTCGAGGCCACGCGCCGTCTGGTGGAGCAGGAGGAGGTACTCGCACTCTATGGCTCGCTCGGCACCGCGCCGCAGACGGCCGTGCACAAATATCTCAATTCCAAGGGCGTACCGCAGCTGCTGCTCAATACCGGCGCATCGAAGTGGAACGATCCGAAGAACAATAAATGGACCATGGCCGGCCTGCCGCTCTATCCGACCGAGGCGCGCATTCTCGCCAAATATGTCGTCAGCATGAATCCGAACGCGAAAGTCGGAATTCTCTATCAGAACGATGATTTCGGCCGGGATTTCCTCGGGCCGTTCAAGGATGAACTCGCGAAAGCCGGTGGCTCCGCGAAGGTGATCGCCGAGGTGACCTATGATCTCACCGATCCCACGATCGACTCGCAGCTGATCAATCTCGCCAAGTCCGGTGCCGATGTTTTCTATAACATCACCACCGGCAAGGCGACGTCGCAGTCGATCCGCAAGGTGGTCGAGCTCGGCTGGAAGCCGCTGCAGTTGTTGTCGGCGGGCTCCACCGGTCGATCGATCCTGGAGGCGGCAGGGTTGGAGAACGCCAAGGGCATCGTCTCGATTGCCTATGGCAAGGATATCGGCTCGCCGCTTTATGCCAAGGATCCCGACATCGTGGCGTTCGAAGCTTTGCGCGCGAAATATCTGCCCACGGTCTCGGCCGATAATTCGATCGCCTTCTTCGGCTATGGTCAGGCCGTGTCCATGGCGGAGATCCTACGCCGCTGCGGCGACGAGCTTACCCATGAGAACGTGCTGAAACAGGCCATCGGCCTGAACGGCTTCCGCGCTCCGCAAATGCTGCCGGGGGTGAGTTACAGCTATACCAATGACGCCTATGTTCCGATGGCGACGCTCTACACCCAGCGGTTCGATGGCAAGGACTGGATCATCTCCGACAAGTCGGTGACGCAATAGCGTCTCCGACCTCGCCGTCATTGCGAGTCCCGGCGAAATTGGCGCAGCCAATTTCGTTTGGGCGAAGCAATCCAGTCCTCTCTTGCTGTTTTCTGGATTGCTTTGTCGCAAGGGGTTAGGGGAAGTTGCACGGCAACTTTCCTTGACCTCGCAATGACGGCTGAGAGTGCCTAGTTCTAACGCGTGCCGCCCCGTAAATCCGTCGCCAAACCCGACCTGTTGCCCGATCATTTCCTGCGCTGGTTCGCCATGCGCGGCTGGTCGCCGCGCGAACATCAATTGGCGCTGCTGGAGAAGGCGCGCGACGATCGCTCGGCGCTGCTGATCGCGCCGACGGGCGCGGGCAAGACGCTGGCCGGCTTCCTGCCGACGCTGGTGGAGCTGTCTAACTTCTCCCCGCTTGCGGGGAGAGGTCGGCTTGAGAGCGCAGCGAACAAGCCGGGTGAGGGGGAGCGCATAATTGAACCTCCCGAGTTCGCCGAAGCTCCCCCTCACCCGTCGCGGACTGCGTCCGCGCCACCCTCTCCCCGCAAGCGGGGCGAGGGGAAAAACGCCCTCGTTTCCACCGGCCGCGCCGTTCAGCGCACCGGTGGTCTGCACACGCTCTACATTTCTCCGCTCAAAGCCCTCGCAGTCGACATCGCGCGCAATCTGGAAACGCCGATCGCGGAGATGCAGCTGCCGGTCAAGGTCGAGACCCGCACCGGCGACACGCCGGTGTCGCGCCGGGCGCGGCAGCGGCGCTATCCGCCGGATATTCTTCTGACCACGCCGGAACAACTGGCCTTGCTGCTGTCGTCCGACGACGCGCCGTTTCTGTTCTCGTCACTCAAGCGCGTCGTGCTCGACGAGTTGCATGCGCTGGTGACGTCGAAGCGCGGGGACCTGCTCTCGCTTGGCCTTGCGCGGCTGTGGAAACTCGCGCCTGAGATGCGGGCCATCGGCCTGTCGGCGACGGTCGCCGAGCCGGAATCGCTGGCGCGTTTCCTCGTGCCGCAGCCCGTTGGCGAAAGCGTTTCCGCCGATATCGTCGTCGCCGGCGGCGCCGCCGAGCCGGTGGTCGAGATGCTCGACACCAAGGAACGCTTGCCCTGGGCCGGCCATTCCGCGCGCCATGCACTCGGCGAGATCTACGATCTTATCAAGGACAACAAGACGACGCTGGTCTTCGTCAACACCCGCAGCCAGGCCGAGATGCTGTTCCAGGATCTCTGGCGCATGAACGACGATGGCCTCGCTATCGCGCTGCATCACGGCTCCCTCGACGTCGCGCAGCGCCGCAAGGTCGAGGACGCGATGTCGGCCGGGAAACTACGCGGTGTGGTCTGCACGTCGTCGCTCGATCTCGGCGTCGACTGGGGCGATGTGGATCTCGTCATCAATGTCGGCGCGCCGAAGGGCGCCTCGCGGCTGATGCAGCGGATCGGCCGCGCCAATCACCGCATCGACGAAGCCTCGCGCGCCGTGTTGGTCCCGGCCAATCGCTTCGAAGTTCTGGAATGCCACGTCGCCATCGATGCCGTTGCCGAAAATGCACAGGACACGCCGCCGTTGCGGACTGGCTCGCTCGACGTGCTGGCGCAGCACGTGCTCGGCTGCGCCTGCGGCGCGCCGTTTCGCGCGGACGATCTCTATAACGAAGTGCGCTCGGCGGCGCCTTATGCCGAACTGTCGCGTGTCGATTTCGACGATACCGTGGAGTTCGTGGCGTCCGGCGGCTACGCGCTGAAAATCTACGAGCGTTTCGCCCGCATCAAGCAGGACGCCTCGGGCAAATGGCGCGTCACCAATCCGAAGGTGCGCCAGATGTATCGCATGAATGTCGGCACCATCGTCGAGGATACGATGCTGAAGGTGCGGCTGGTGCGCGGAGGCAGCGGAAAAGGCAAAAAGGGTGTCACTGGTGCGCTGGCGCGCGGGGGACGCATGCTCGGCCAGATCGAGGAGTATTTCATCGAAGGCCTTGTGGTCGGCGACACCTTCGTCTTTGGCGGGGAAGTCGTGCGCTATGAATCCTTGGTCGAGGATCAGGTCTATGTCTCGCGCGCCCATGACAAGGACGCTAAAGTGCCATCCTATATGGGCGGCAAGTTTCCGCTCTCGACCTACCTTGCCGAACGCGTGCGCAAGCTGCTGGACGATGAGCGGGCCTGGAAGGGCCTGCCCGACCAGGTGCGCGAATGGTTGTTGCTGCAGGCCCATGTCTCGCATGTGCCCGGCGCGCGCGAACTGATGGTTGAGACCTTTCCGCGTGCCGACAAGCATTACCTCGTCTGCTATCCGTTCGAAGGCCGCCTCGCGCATCAGACGCTGGGCATGCTGCTGACGCGCCGTCTTGAACGCGCCCGCGCGCGGCCGCTGGGTTTCGTTGCCAATGAATATGCGCTGGCCATATGGGGCCTTGGCGACACGTCCCACATGATCCGGCAGGGCAGGCTCGATCTTGCCGCTTTGTTCGATCCCGACATGCTCGGCGACGATCTTGAAGCATGGCTCGCGGAATCGGCGCTGATGAAGCGGACCTTCCGCACCTGCGCGGTGATCTCGGGGCTGATCCATACCCGTTTCACCGGCGAGGAGAAATCGCGCCGTCAGGTGCTATTCTCCACCGACCTGATCTACGACGTTTTGCGCAAGCATCAACCCGATCATGTGCTGTTGCGCGCCGCGCGGGCCGATGCTGCGACGGGATTGCTGGACATTCGGCGATTGAGCGACATGCTGACGCGCATCCAGGGCCGTATCGTTCACCGGGAACTCGACCGCGTGTCGCCGCTTGCGGTACCGGTGATGCTGGAAATCGGCCGTGAAGCGGTATACGGCGAAGCGTCGGATGAGCTCCTGGCGGAAGCCGCCGAGGAACTCGTGAAAGAGGCGACGGGATTCGAAGAGACAGGATCGTAAGGGTTTTGCGAATCTCGCATTCGTCTTAAAAGAGCACCATGCACGCTGAGACCATCACCGTCGATATGAGCACCGTCAGCATCGCCGGCGTCACGCTGGCTGCGGACCTGTCGGGCGCCTTGTATTGGGAAGAGCAGAAACTTCTCGTGGTGTCCGATCTACATCTCGAAAAGGGCTCGAGCTATGCCAATCGCGGCGTGCTGCTGCCGCCTTACGATACGATCGCAACGCTCGGTCGCCTCGGTGCGGTGATCGCGCGTCACGATCCGCGCATCGTGATTGCGCTCGGCGACAGTTTCCACGACCGTGACGCCCATGAGCGGTTATCGCCGGCCAATCGCGACCTGCTGTCCACATTGCAGACGCGCCGTGACTGGATCTGGATATCAGGTAATCATGATCCTGCATTGCCGCCGGATCTCGGCGGCACCGTCGCTGAAGAAGTCGCCATCGGCCCGATCACCTTCCGTCATGAGCCGACCGGTGCTGCAGGCGAGATTGCCGGTCACTTGCATCCAAAGGCGCGCGTCAGCACCCGCGGCCGCGCCGTCGAACGTCGTTGCTTTGCGAGCGACGGCACCCGCGCGGTGATGCCGGCCTTCGGCGCCTATACCGGCGGGCTTAACATCCGCGACGCGGCATTCGCGAAAATCTTCCAGACCCTCGGCTTCGTTGCCCATGTGCTCGGCGACCGGCGCATGCACGCCATTGCCGCCTCGCGCTGTTGCTAGAGCAACATTTCATACATCGTCGTTCTACCCGTCCAGGATCAGGCGAACCTGCGGGATTTCCAGGATGGCAGACTCCTTCACAGGGCGCTCGTTGACGAGATGGTCGATAAGATCCTCCGTCGTCGAGCCTCGGGTCAGCATCAGGCAGGTCGCATTGTCGGCGCGCGTTGCGTGCCAAACGCCGGGACGCATGCAGATTCCGACGCCAGGAGACAAGCGATACGCTCGAAGGGTCGACAGGTCGGGCGTCTGGTTTGCATTACTCAAGCAAAGGACCTGAACGATCTCTTTCGTGAGAGGCACGACCGCCTGCTGGGTCAGGTGATGGACTTCGAGCTTTGAGACAAGCGGATTGTTGTCACGATACTCGACCCACAAGACCTCGGTGTTGCCTTCCGTACCGGGATCAAAGACGTGTTCGTGCCAGAAATCGCTCGCCGGGCTTCGAAAACCGACCGCGTCTTTTTTGAGAGGATCGGTTTTGCCGAGCACCCATCCGAAGGGCTCGAACGACGTGGGACTCAGAGCCTCAACAGTAACAGCGTCGGATGTCGGCATTGAGGGCTCCTTGGGGGCGTGTCCGAAGCATGGCTTCATGGCCCTGCAAACCGACGAGCATTAAAAGAAAGAGCGGCCTTACGCCGCCTTCGCCTGCACCGTATCGCAGAACTCGGCGAGGTGGTCGGCAAGCCGCAGCGTTGCCGGGCTCGCGTCGGGGGCGGCCATCAGCGTCACTTCAGTCTGGTCGATCGGCGCAAAGCCTTCTTTCGCCGTCAAGATGCGATGGTTGGCCTGGATAGCCATGTCGGACAGGATACTGAGGCCAAGTCCGGCGGCGACCGCGGCCTGGATGCCGGCGAGGCCGGAGCTCGTATAGGCCATGTGCCAACTGCGGCCTGCCGCCTCGATGGCATGGATTGCGCGGGTCCGGTAAAGGCAGCCGGCGGGAAAGCCGATCAACGGGACCGACCGGATGGCGGGGTCGATCGGATGCGCCTTGCTCGTGACCCAATGGATCCGCTCGGGCCACACCGCAATGCCACCTTTCTCACCGGCGGCGCGCTTGAACAGGGCCAGGTCGAGTTCGCCGCGTTCGAGATCGCGGCGCAAATACGTGCTCTGGTCGGCGCGCACGTCGAGCCGCAAGCCGGGCCGGGATCGCGAAAAATTCGCCAGCAATTCGGTCAAGCGATAGGCCGCGAAATCCTCGGGGATGCCGAGCCTGACAGCGCCTTCATTGGTCGGCCGGGCCAGCACGTCGCGGGCTTCCTCCGCCAGCGCAAGCAGCCGTCGCGCATAGGACAGGAGCCGCTCGCCTGCTTCGGTCGGGGTCACGTCCTTGCCGGTGCGGTTCAGCAGCGGCTGGCCGATATCCTCTTCCAGTCGCTTGATTTGCTGGCTGACGGTGGATTGGGTGCGGTGAACGCGCTCGCCGGCGCGGGTAAAGCCGCGGGCATCGACCACTGAGACGAAGCTGCGCAGGAGTTCGAGATCCAGCATCGGCTTTCCATTCGTTTTTCAACTGACAACAAGTATATCATTTAATTTCCAAATGGGAAGGCGGGCGCATAGACCGGTGGCAAAGGAGATTTCCGATGTCCCTCGCGCCGTCAGTTGCGGTTCCCCGTGCCGCCTTCAATCCGCTGCCGATCTATATCGGCATCTTCTGTCTGCTTTGGAGTTTCTCCTTCGTCGCAGGGAAGATCGCTGTTACCGATTGCCCGCCGCTCATTCTGCTCGCTGCGCGGTTTTCGCTCGCGGGTGTTCTGATCCTTGGGATTTCCGCCCTGCGCCGCGGTGCCTGGTCGCTGTCCTGGCGCGATGTCGCGGCTTACGCCGTCATCGGCCTGGCCAATAACGCGCTGTATCTCGGCCTCGGCTATACCGGCCTGCAAACCATCTCCGCCGGTCTCGGTGGCTTGGTCGTCAGCGCAAACCCGGTATTTACGGCTGTGTTCGCAGCGCTGTTGCTGAAGGAGCCGCTCACCGGACGCAAGGTCGCCGGGCTCTTGCTCGGCATCGCCGGCGTCACCTCGATCGTCTGGCACCGCATATCGGTGGGCACCGACAGCGCGCAGGGCATCGTATTCACGCTGGCATCGCTCGCATCCATCGTGACCGGGACGATCCTGTTCAAGCTGCTGGCACCGAAGGGCAGCCTGTGGCTGGGCAACGGCGTGCAGAATCTTGTGGCCGGCGTGGTGCTGATCCCGGTGGCGCTCACGTTTTCCGATATCGGCGCGATCGTGCCGAGTGCCCGATTGATCGCTTCGTTTGCATTCCTGACATTGGGCGGTTCTATCCTCGGTTATCTTCTGTGGTTTCACCTGCTGAAGACCTGCGGCGCCACCGCTGCCAGCGCCTATCACTTCCTGATGCCGCCACTCGGCATGCTGTTCGCCTGGATGGTGCTCGGCGAGCATGTTGAAAGTCGTGATCTCCTGGGGATCGTCCCGGTCGCCCTCGGTATCTATCTCGTCACCAGACCGGCCGCTTCACCAGCCCCCCTGCGACAGGAGTAGTTGATGTCTCTCACCATCACTTTGATTGGCGGACCCACCGCGCTGATTGAATTCGACGGCTTCCGGCTGCTCACCGATCCGACCTTCGATCATCCGGGCGCCTACAAGCTGCCGCATGTCACGCTGGAAAAACTCGTCGGTCCCGCGATCTCCGCCGCGCAAGTCGGCGCGGTTGATGCGGTGTTGCTCAGTCACGATCAGCACTCCGACAACCTTGATAACTCCGGGCGCGATTTCCTGCGCCACGCGCCGCGCGCACTGACAACCATTGCGGGCGCCAAGCGCCTCGGTGGGGATGTCGAGGGTCTCGCGCCATGGGATAGCACCGAACTTACAGGCAAGGATGGTCACTCGCTGACGATCACCGCGACGCCCGCGCGTCATGGCCCGGCCGGCATCGAGCCGCTGTCGGGCGATGTCATCGGATTCGTGCTGAGCTCGAACGCGCCAGGGAGCAGGCCGATCTACATTACAGGCGACACCGTCTGGTTCGATGGTGTCGCCGAGGTCGCGCGGCGTTTTCCGGCCGGCGTTGTGCTACCCTTCGCCGGTGCGGCGCAAACCCGCGGGCCATTCCACCTCACCATGGACACCAACGACACGATCGAGACGGCGCGCGCATTTCCCGATGCGACGATTGTGCCGGTGCACACCGACGGATGGGCGCATTTCAAACAGAGCGCCGGCGACCTGCGCGCATCCTTCGACACGCTCGGCTTCGGTGCCCGTCTGCGTATCCTCGAACCGGGTGTACGGACCTTGATCTAGCCCATTGCCAGTCCCTGCTTCGGAACGTTAGCTGCGACGGCACGTTGCCGAGCGGTGAGATGGCAGGGATCAGATGTCGGACCAGTCGAGCGAGAAGAAGCCTGATGATCAGGAGGGAGAAGCTACTGGTCCGAAAGGCTTTCTGAAACGGCTTGGTCCTGGTCTGATCACCGGCGCTTCCGACGACGATCCGTCCGGCATTGGCACCTATAGTCAGGCTGGGGCACAACTTGGTTACGGCATCGGTTGGACCATGCTGCTGACCTTCCCGCTGATGGTCGCAATCCAGGAAATTTCCGGACGCGTCGGTAGCGTGACCGGTCGTGGCATTTCCGGCAATGTCTGCCGGCACTATCCGGCGTCGCTGCTGCATCTCATCGTGTCGCTGCTGTTCATCGCCAATACTATCAATATAGCGGCCGATCTCGGCGCCATGGCCGATGCCACCAAGCTGCTCGTTGGCGGTCACGGCATCATCTATGTCGTTCTGTTCGGCGCGCTCTCGGTCGGCGCGCAGATTTTCTTCGACTACAAGCGCTACGTCTCGGTGCTGAAGTGGCTGACGCTCTGCCTGTTCTCCTATGTCGCCGCGCTTGCGGTGGTGAAGGTCGACTGGAGCGCGGCTCTCACAGGCATCCTGCTGCCGCAAATCACCTGGAGCGGCTCGTATCTCACCACCATAGTCGCCATTCTCGGGACGACGATTTCGCCATATCTGTTCTTCTGGCAGGCCTCGCAGGAGGCGGAAGACGAACGTATCGATCCCGACAAAGCTCCGTTGATCGAGAGGCCGATTGGTGCCGCGATGGAGTTTTCGCGCATTCGGGCCGACACGATCGTCGGCATGGCATTCTCCAACCTGATCGCGCTGTCGATCATCATTACGGCTGCGGCCACGCTCAATGCCTCAGGCAAGACGGATATCGAGACCTCGGCGCAGGTGGCTGAAGCCTTGCGTCCGATCGCCGGAGTATTCGCGGAGTGGATATTTGCGCTGGGCATCGTCGGTACCGGTCTGCTGGCGATCCCGGTGCTCGCGGGCTCGACTGCCTATGCTGTGGGCGAAGGTCAGCGCTGGTTGGTCGGTCTCGATCGCAAGCCACGCGAGGCTGTGGCGTTCTACGCGGTGCTGGCTCTGTCTGCCGTGATCGGGATCGCGCTGAATTTCACCTCGATCAACCCGATCTCGGCGTTGTACTGGAGCGCGGTCATCAACGGCGTGCTCGCCGTGCCGGTGATGGTGCTGCTGATGGTGATGTCGCGCCGCAGGGATGTGATGGGCGATTTTGTGATCAAGGGGCCGTTGCACTGGCTCGGTTGGCTGTCGACTGCAGCAATGGCCATCAGCGTGGTTGCGATGGTGGTGGGGATATTTTTGTAGCGCGCAGAATCCTCAACCGTCATTGCGAGGAGCGAAGCGACGCGGCAATCCAGAAGGCCACAAGCGAAGGAAGACTGGATTGCTTCGTCGCAAGGGCTCCTCGCAATGACGGTGGTGAGAGTAGAGTTAATCCCGTCTGAACACGATCGATGCCGCCCAGCCGGACATCAGTGCCATCGCGGCGGTGAGCAGCCCGTAGATGAAACCGTGATTGCGCGCGGCATTGGCGACGAACTGCTCGAAGCCGACCTTGACGATATCGAACGCCGTCTCCGCTTTCGAGATCAGCGCACCGTCGGCGAACAGTTTGATCTCGACATCGTAGGTTCCGATGGGCACTTCGGCGGGTAGCGGAATGCTGGTTCGGAACAGCGTCGGTGTCAGGAATGTCACCGCTGAGGTCTCCTCGCGATACAGTCCGTGTTCCTTGCGCAGTCGCACAAAGGCGCTGCGGAACGGGTCTGTCGCCACGACGTCCGCATAGTCGGTGCCGACGCGCTGGGTCAGCAGGACGTTATTGATCCCGAGCTGCTGGCGGCGCTGCACGTCGGCAGGCGCGATGGCGTCCATCGGACGGTTGGAAAACACGGCGAGATAGGACGGTACCTGCAGGAACTGGCGCGAATCCGTGTTGATCCAGATGCCGAAGCGGCGCTCCTTGCGCCGGGTCATGAGGTCGGTGCGCGGTCCGTTGACGGTGACGACGAGATTGTAGTTGTTGCGGCCGGGCGGTGTCTTGTCGTCTTTCTCGACAGCGCCGAACAGCACCAGTTCCTCGCCGGCATAATTCGGCGTCACGGTCACGCGATGGTTCGACACCGAGACGATCAGTTGTTCGGCGCGGGCCGGGGCGAGCATTCCGATGCCGAGTGCGGCGATGATCGGGAGCGCGCGTATCATGGAGCGACGCCTCCGGTATCGCGGATCGTGAACAGATCCGTGGGGCGAACGACCAGTTCCACCGCGAAGCGGACGCCGACCGCCAGGATCAGCAGGCCCAGCAGCAGGCGCAAATGCTCGCCGCGAATCTTCTGCCCGGCGCGGGCGCCGAATTGTGCGCCGGTGACGCCGCCGACCATCAGGATGAGGGCCAGCACCGCATCGACCAGATGATTGGTGACGGCGTGCAGCAATGTCGCGATCACCATGGTGACCAGCGTCAGCACCATAGATGTGCCGATGACCGTCGAAGTCGGAATGCGCAGCCAGTAGATCAGGATCGGGATCAGGATAAAGCTGCCGCCGATGCCCATCACGGCGCCGATGAAGCCGATCAGGAGACCGACGGCGATCACCGGGATCACCGAGAGATAGATCTTGGAGCGCTTGAACCGCATCTTGAGCGGCAGGCCGTGAACCCAGCTATGGCTGCCGGACCGGCGCAAGTTCACGGGATCACCGCGCCGGATGCGCAGCAGCGCGCGCAGGCCCTCCCAGAACATCAAGCTGCCGACGGCGGTGAGCAGGATCACATAGGACAGCGAAATGGTGAGGTCGAGCTGGCCGAGATTGCGCAGCTGCGTGAATGCCCACACCCCGAGCGCCGTGCCGACCACGCCGCCGGTCAGAAGGACCGTCGCAAGCGCGGGATCGATGGCGCGGCGTCGCCAGTAGGACAGCGCGCCGGAGAAAGACGAGGCTGCAATGTGGCTTGCCACTGACGCGACCGAGACTGCGGGGGCGATGCCGACGAAAATCAGCAGCGGCGTCATCAGGAAGCCGCCGCCGATTCCGAACATGCCGGAGACGAAGCCGACCGCAGCGCCCATCGCCAGGATGAGCAACACATTGATCGGAATGTCGGCGATCGGGAGATACAGTTGCACGCGCGTTCGCTTCGGAATTCTGGCCCTGAGTTGGGCCGAAACCGCTCATGGCGTGGTTCTGGAGGCGGCGCGGATTGCGAGCCGCGTCCCCGTCTTAGACGATATCGTCCGTTGATGGGATTAAAGAATTCGGTACAGGCGCGGTTTTCCGCCTCTACCGATGATACACCTTTCAAGGTGGTAAATTTTGTTGGCCCAGGCGCAAGCCGGCGGCGTCACGACTTCCTGGCCGGATCGGTGACGAGGTTCATGGCGGCGGCCTCGCTGGTGCCGAGCCAGCGGATTTTCTCGGTGGCTGACATCGCCTCGACGACCGACGAGGCGACGCCCATCTTGGTCATGTAGTTCAGCACATAGCCCATGGTGCGCTGCGCCGATGCGGTGGGGTCAGCGCCCGGCTTGGGAGATACAAAGCGGTGGACGCCCAGCCGCGAGCCCTCGACGCCGATGCGGGCCTTGCCGCCCGCATAGGTCATCACGCAGGCGCTGGCGCAGTAGGACGGTTTGATCCGGCCGGCCGAATCCACCGTGCCCACGGCGGTGGTCAGCCCGCGCGCACGGATGATCTCGCCCATGATGATGGCCTGGCCGACATTTCCGCCCGGAGACGACAGCAATACGGTATCGCCGGGCGCGAGTTTGGCTTCATCGAGCTTTTCGCGAAACCAGCTCGCAGTGGCCGGGCCGATCTCGCCGGTGATCGCCAACGCTGGACGGCCGCGGCCCGAATTGTCCGGATCGAGACTTCCGACCTCCGAAGACGCCATGCTCGGCGAGACATAGAGGTCTTTCCAATAGGCCCAGGCCTCCGGTTTGGAGAGCTCCTGATAGGCCTGCGCGCCGATGCCGCCGAATAGCACGACCGCGAATGCGACCGAGGGCCAGTTGAACCATTTGCTGCGCGGTGCCTCGGGTGGTGGAGGCTGCGATGGAGCGGGCGGCTCGGCGGGACGTGCGGCCCAGGGGTTGACCGTAGGAATCCCTGATGGGCGTTCCGCGTCCCCCGATGTGTCATCATTCCGAAAAGACAAATCGATTTCCTCGTCGTTCAGTCGGGCTCGGCGCACACTTCACCGTGCCGAGTCTGCTGAAGGTTTGTTGAGGAAATAAGACCGCCGGTTCGATCCGGCGGCCAGAAAAATCTGTCTTAGCGCGCAGCTCGCTTGCCCATCGATGCTTTCGCCCCGACCTGTGCCGGCGCTGCATCCCAACCGCCCGCGGGAGTGGCCACGTTAATGGCGTCATCGGGTTGGCCTTCCGGTGCGAAAGTCTGGACCGCCAGCCTGGCCGCGGCCAGCGACTGCGGATCGAGGCGCTTGGCGATGTCATCGCGCTTGCGGCCGGCATCGACGTCGCCCTGGGAGGCGGCGAGGCTGAACCACTTGAAGCTCTCGGCGAGGTTCTGTTCGACGCCGATACCGCGGGCATAGAGGATGCCGAGATTGAACTGGCTGTCGGCGACGCCGCGATCGGCGGCCTTGCGGAACCAGTACGATGCGCTCTTGTAGTTGGCGCCCTTGGTGCCGCCATCGGCATCGAGCACGGCGAGATTGTGCATCGCCTTGGCGTTACCACGGTCGGCCGCGAGCACGTAATAGCGGCGGGCGACGTCGAGATCCTTCTTCGCGCCGAGGCCCTTCTCGAATAGCGCGCCCAGGCGGAACATGGCCGGCACGACATTGGCCTGCGCCGCGCGGTCATACCACTTGGCGGCTTCGTCGTAGTTCTGCGCTACGCCCTTGCCCTCGGCATAGCGGACGCCGATTTCGAACGCGGCAGAGGCGTCGCCCTTGAGCGCCGCGTTGCGCAACGCGGTGCTGCCGATGGTCTCGGGCAGGCGCTCGCCGGCGGGGATCGAGGCTGTGGTGATCTTCTGGCCACTGGATGGCAGCACCGGGCCTGCGGCGCTGGCCTGCGGCGGTGCAATGCTGCCAGTCACATCGGGCGACACATATGGCACGGGCGCAGCCTGTGGCACCGGCTGCGGCGCATGCTCGACCGCGGCGGGCGACGGGGCGATCAGCGACTGCTTGCCGATCGGGGTGGGCGATGTCATCGACGGCGCGGCCGGCACGGGGACGGCGGGCTTGGTCGGGACCTCGGCCGGCTCGGGCGCGTTCAGCTGCAGCGGCGGTGCCGAGTGAATATTCTCGGCCACCGGCGCCGGCGAGCCGCTGTCCAGCAGCGTCATCGCCATCTTGAACGAGCCGAGCACGATCACGACCACGCTGGCGCCGACCAGCAGCGAGCGGATCTTCGAGCCGATCGTGGAGGATGACTTTTCGCTATCGGCGAGCTGCGGCCCAGGTCTGGTGGCCTTCGATTTGTCGGCCCTGGATTTGTCAGACCTCGATTTGTCGTTGCCGGTTGCGGCTGCAGCCTGTGCGGCGCGGCGTGCGGCAGCAATGAAACTCGACGCGGTGGCCTGTTCGGGGGCATCGACGGCGATTTCGCTGATCGCGTCTTCCGACGCGGCGATGCGTTCGGATGGCGATGCGCCGCGGCCCTGCGGACGCGTGCCGGGTTCGAGCGGATGATCTGGTGGCAGCGCCGGGTCAACCATCGGGCGCGGCGACGGACGCTCAGCAGCGGATGCAGACTGCGCGACTGGCTTTGGCGCGGGCGGAGGATCGAGAATGTCGCTGATCGCCTTCGGCATCGGGAAGGCCGATGCCGGTTCGTGCGAGATCGCAGTTGCCGCGAAGTCGCGCGGCGCGGCATCGAAGTGAACCTGCGGCGGACGCACCTCGACCTGCGACGGCGCAGCCTGTGGCTTCACCGGATTGGGCATCTGCGGGCGCGTCGGAGCCGGCACCGAAACATCTGGTGCAGTCGCGGGGCGCGAGGTCGGAGCGGGTGTTGCAACAGGCGCGGATTGCTTGGCAGGCGCGGCGCCGACCGCGCGCAGATCGCCCTCGATCCTTGCGAGGCGATCGACCACATGGCCGAGCGTGGAGTGAACGACTTCCAGCGAATCCTGCGTGTGGCGGTCGGTTTCCGACTGGCTGAAGCGCATGTCGGACAGTTCGCGCTTGATCGTGTCCACCAGGTCGGGATCGATCGATGGCGCCTTGCTGCGGGGATTGTCCAGCGCGGCGAACAGCGACTGCTGGCGTTCGAGATGGCGCAGGATGTCCTGCAGCCCGTCCTCGACGCGGCCGAGATTGTTGCCGCGCGTATCGGTGATGCTCTCCATCCGCTCGAGCAGATAGGAGACGCGCTGTTCGAGATGCGCGAAGGCCGACGACGAGTCATTGCCCACCGGCATATGGTCGAGACGCTCGGACAGCGTCCGCAATGCGGTTTCCAGATGATCGGAGCTGGCCATGACAGCCGGGCGCTCGCGATTTTCCAGCGCCGCCGTCAGCGTCATGATGCGCGCTTCGAGCGCGGCAAAGGAATCGCTGTTGTCGGCGCGTGCGAGCTGATCGACCTTCGACGACAGCGTCTGCAGGTCGTCGCTGAGACGGCCGAGCGCTTCGTTGGAAGCGACGTTGGACACGATGGCGCGCAGCGCGGCGATCGCGCCCTGCAGCTGCTCCATGGTACCGGGATCGTTGCTCGAGCGCACGATCAAGTCGATCTTGCCGCCGAGATTGCGGATCGCCTCGTCGAAGCCGGCGAGCTGTTCGGCGGGCGTCAGCGTGGTCAGCGTCTTGTGGATGTCGGCGAGCGCGCGTTCGAGATTGGCCAGCACGTCGCCGTCGATGCCGCTGTGGCGGTTGTCGTCGATGCGGCGGCCGAGTTCACGGATCTCGTTCTCGATTGATTCAATCGCGCGACGCGGCATCGCTTCGGTGATGACGTTGCGGATCTCGGCGAGTTCGCTGCGGAAGGCCGCGATCGACTGCTCGATATTATTGTCCGGGCGCTGCAGCGCGTCGATCTTGGTCGTGATCTGGAACAGCTGCCGCTCCAGGCCAGACATATCCGGCATGAAGCTCTGCGGTGGCGCGGCAGGTTGTGCATAAGGCGGCTGTACAAAGGACGGTGCAATCGGCGGCGCGTTGCGCGGGGCCATGCGCGGCGTGCCATCGAGCTCACCCTGGCGGGCGGCGATCTCGGCGATGGCGAAGTCCAGCGAGAACGGATCGATCGGCGGCGAGGCGCTATAGACCTGATTGGCGGCGCGCTCGACCATATCGATGCGCGGCTGTTGCGGCGGCGGCGCGGGGCGATATGTGGGCTCGCTGATCTGCGACAGGCGCGCATCGAGCCGTGAAATCGCATCATTGAGCTGGCGCGCAACGCCGGGCTCGCTGCTGCGTTGTGCAGGCTTCGAGAATAGTTCGATCTGCCGGGCAATGGCGTCGAGCCGCTCGTGGATTTCGACGACATCGGCCGCGTCGCGCTGCGGCAGGGCCGCACGCGGGGTGAGGGGGCGTTCCTGGTCGCGCGGGCGTGCGTTGGGCGAGTTGTAGCGCGGGGGAGCTTCGCCGATGGTCGAGTTCAGCCAGTCGCCCAGCGACATGCCGGCACGGCGCGCCGCAGCTTCGGCCCGCTCGCGAACCGATGGCTCAATCCCGTCAACACTCCACGATACGCGCGAATTCATGCTTTGGTCCGGTTCCGAGCTTGACGCCCACCAGCGCCTGCAGCCTCCCCCGCGCGTCCCATTGTGAAGACAATCGTAACGTGCGCGGGTCGTCTGCCTCTGATCCGGACTTTTCAGGGTTAGGGTAAATAACGGGTTAAGGATCGGGTCGAGCGGGCCTTAAAAGTTAACCCGACGATACACTTGCGCCGATTTGCAGGTAGGATCGGATGTCTCTGCCTTTGGCGTCAGCGCGTAAACAGCGCACTCAAATCGTCGACATCCAGTTCGGTGATGGCGCTGTGGCGCGGATCCATCACCGCGGACTGGCCGATATAGGCCCAATAGAGAAACTCGGCGCGGGGCAGCGCCCGCTGGCTTTCCACCCCGGCCTCAATCAACCATTTCGCCATATAGCCGACCCGCCTGGCATCCACCGAGGCGACCATTTTGGCGACGTCTGTGTCGGTCGAGGCCATGGCGCGGATGGCGCGGTCCAGGCTGCGGTCTTCGTTGAAAGCGAGCTTCATCAGGTGGGTCAGACGTGCGGCGCCAGCGACCGAGGCGTCGATCCCCTCGATCACCTGATCGGTCGTCCGCTCCTGCCAGCGCTGCAGAAGCTGTAGTCGAAATTCAGATATGTCTTTGAAATGCCAATAGAAACTTCCGCGTGACACGTTTAGGCCGGTGGCCAGTGCGCCGACCTTCAGCGCGTCGGCGCCTTGCCGCGCGAGGATCCTCAGCCCGTGGTCGAGCCAGGCCGAGCGCGTCAGGCGGTCTTTGGTCAGTTGGTCATCCATTCCCCGACCATACACATGTGTATTGACGAAATCCACGCTCTGGCGTTAACGTCCATGCAGAAGTGTATGGAGCGGCACTGGCCGAACAGTGCCCGATGCGGGAGGGAGAGCCGATGAGCGTGAGCGGCCTCGATAGATGGTACAGCTTCATGCGGTCTCATGATCGGGCGATGCTGTGGGACCTGCTGCATCCGGAAGCTGTGTTCGAAAGCCCGGTCGTGCATGCGCCGCAGCGGGGCCGTGAGATCGTGTTCAAGTATCTGACGACTGCAGAGAAAGTGCTGGGTGGCCCCGGCTTCGCTTACAAGGCGAATGGCGCAGCGAAAACGGTGCGGTGCTCGAATTCGAGAACGAGATCGAGGGCATCAAAATCAATGGCGTCGACATGATCTCCTTCGCCGATGATGGCCGCATTACCCACTTCAAGGTGATGGTCAGGCCGCTCAAGGCCATCAACCTGTTGCACAGGCTGATGGGCGAGGAATTGGCGCGGCAATGAGCCGCCAGCTGCTTGCTTCATCTCCGATAACAATTGCGTAAATCTGACACGGCGGCGCCGTATCATCCGATCAATCGAATTCAAACCGAGAGAATTCCATGCCCAGCTACAAAGCCCCGCTCGAAGACGTCGGCTTCCTGCTCAACGACGTGTTTCAGTTCGATCGCTACAACAATCTGCCCGGCTTTGCTGACGCGTCAGCCGATGTACGCGAAGCGATTCTGGGCGAAGCCGCCAAGCTCAGCGAAGAAGTGCTGCAGCCGCTGAATCGCGTCGGCGATCTCGAAGGCTGCAAGCGCAACGATGATGGCAGCGTGACCACGCCGAAAGGCTTCAAGGAAGCCTATAAGCAGGTCGCCGAGGGTGGCTGGCTCGGCCTCTCGGCTCCCGCTGAATTCGGCGGCCAGGGCCTGCCGGTGACGCTGTCGCAGACCGTTGCCGAATTCCAGATCTCCGCCAATATGGCGTTCTCGATGTATGGCGGCCTCACCATGGGCGCGACCGCAGCACTCATCGTGCATGGCAAGCCCGAGCAGAAGGCGATGTTCCTGCCCAAGATGGTCGCCGGCGAATGGACCGGCACCATGAACCTGACCGAGCCGCATTGCGGCACGGATCTGGGCCTGCTGCGCACCAAGGCCGCGCCACAGGCGGACGGCAGCTACAAGATTTCCGGCACCAAGATCTTCATCTCGGCCGGTGAGCACGACCTTGCCGACAATATCATCCATCTGGTGCTGGCCCGCATCGAGGGCGCACCAGCCGGCATCAAGGGCGTGTCGCTGTTCGTCGTGCCGAAGTTCATGGTCAATGCCGATGGATCGATCGGCGCACGCAACGGCGTGATGTGCGGCTCGATCGAGCACAAGATGGGCATCCACGGCAATTCCACCTGCGTGATGAATTACGACGGCGCCACCGGCTGGCTGATCGGCGAAGAGAACAAGGGCATGCAGGGCATGTTCGTGATGATGAACGAAGCCCGTCTCGGTGTTGCCGTGCAGGGTCTCGCGCAGTCCGAAGTCGCCTATCAGAACGCGGTCGCCTATGCGAAGGACCGCCTGCAGGGCCGCTCGCTGACCGGGCCGAAGTCGCCGGACAAGCCGGCCGATTCGATCATGGTTCATCCGGACGTGCGCCGCACGCTGCTGACCATCCGCGCCTTCAACGAAGCCGCCCGCGCGATGGTGGTGTGGACCGCGCTGAAGAGCGACGTCGCGCATCGTTCGGACGATCCGAAGGAGCGTCAGGCCGCTGATGATCACATGGGCCTGATGACCCCGGTGCTGAAGGGCGTGCTCACTGATGGTGGCTTTGCCAACGCGGTCTCAGCGCAGCAGATGTTCGGTGGTCACGGCTATATCGCCGAATGGGGCATGGAGCAGTTCGTGCGCGACGCGCGCATTGCTATGATCTATGAAGGTGCCAACGGCATCCAGGCACTCGATCTGGTCGGCCGCAAGCTGCCGCGCGATGGCGGCCGTGCCGCGATGGCGTTCTTCGGCGAGGTCGGCGCATTTGCGAAGGAGCATGGCGCTGACGAAGCCATGAAGCCTTACATCGATCCGCTCTCGAATGCGCTCGGTCATCTGCAGCAGGCGACCATGTGGCTGATGAACAATGCCATGATGAAGCCCGACAACGCCGGTGCCGGCGCTACCGATTACATGCAGCTGTTCGGCCTCACCGCCTTCGCCTATATGTGGGCGAAGATGGCCAAGGTGGCGCAGGACAAGATTGCCACTGATGGCGCGACACCCTATCTGACGACCAAGCTGGTCACCGGCCGCTTCTTCATGGAGCGGATGTTGCCTGAAACCGCACTCCATCTCGCCCGCATCCAGACCGGAAGCGCGACGACGATGGAGCTTCCGGCGGAAGCGTTCTAGTCACTATATGCGCCGTCATGCCCGGCCTTGTGTCGGGCATCCACGCCTTGGCGGCGCGCGAGAGAAGACGTGGATGGCCGGGACATCTAGCGAAGCCGCGCTTCGCGCTTTTGCCCCGGCCATGACGGCGTTTTAGAAATTCGAACAACACGACCACTCTGAGGGAGACACCATGCCCGAGGCATATATCTACGATCACGTTCGCACGCCGCGCGGCCGCGGCAAGGCCGATGGCTCGCTGCATGAGGTGACCGCGCTGGCGCTCGCTACTGCACCGCTGAAGGCGCTCAAGGAGCGCAACAACCTGCAGCCGGGCACTATCGATGACGTCATCCTCGGCGTGGTCGATCCGGTCGGCGAAGCCGGCGGCGACATCGCACGCATGGCTGCGCTGTCCGCCGGCTACGGCAACGACGTCCCGGGCATCCAGATCAACCGCTTCTGCGCTTCCGGCCTCGACGCCGTGAACTTCGCCGCGGCGCAGATCATGTCGGGCCAGCACGACATGACCATTGGCGGCGGTGCCGAGAGCATGAGCCGCGTCGGCATTGGTGCCGCCGGTGGCGCGTGGCCCGTCGATCCGTCGATCGCCGTGCCTGCTTATTTCATGCCCCAGGGCGTCTCGGCCGATCTGATCGCAACCAAATACGGTTTCTCCCGCGACGACGTCGATGCCTATTCGGTGCAGAGCCAGCAGCGCGCTGCCAAGGCCTGGGACGAAGGCCGCTTCAAGAACTCGGTCATTCCGGTGAAGGACATCAACGGCCTCACCATTCTGGCCAAGGACGAGCATATGCGTCCGTCCACGACGATGCAGTCACTGGCCGCGCTGCAGCCGTCCTTCGTGACGATGGCGCAGATGGGCGGCTTCGATGCCGTGGCGATCCAGTCGCATCCGGAAATCGAAGGCGTCAACTACGTCCATCACGCCGGCAACTCGTCGGGTATCGTCGATGGCGCTGGCGCCGTGCTCCTCGGCAGCGAGGCGGCCGGCAAGAAGGCGGGCTTGAAGCCGCGCGCGAAGATTCGCGCGTTTGCGAATATCGGCTCCGAACCGGCGATGATGCTCACCGGTCCGGTGGACGTCACCAAGAAGGTGCTGGAGCGTTCCGGCATGAAGCTGTCGGACATCGATCTGTTCGAGCTCAACGAAGCTTTCGCCTCGGTGGTGCTGCGCTTTATCCAGGCCTTCGATATCGACAATGAGAAAATCAATGTCTGCGGCGGCGCCATCGCCATGGGCCATCCGCTCGGCGCCACCGGCGCGATGATCCTCGGCACTGTGCTGGACGAACTCGAGCGCACCAACAAATCGACGGCCCTCGTCACCCTCTGCATCGGCGGCGGCATGGGCACCGCCACCATCATCGAACGCGTGTAAGGAGTGGCCAACATGACCTTCAAGAACTTCAAGGTTGAGACCGACGCCGACGGCATCGCGCTCGTCACCTGGGACATCTCCGGCCGTTCGATGAATGTGCTCGACGTAGCGACCATCGAGGAACTCGGGGCCATCGTCGATCAGACCACTGCGGATGCCGCCGTGAAGGGCGTTGTCATCACCTCCGGCAAGGAAGCTTTCTCGGCCGGTGCCGATCTGTCGATGCTCGAAGGCATGGGCAAGGTGTTTGCCGAGACCAGGGCTGCCAAGGGCGAGGAAGCCGCGCAGCAGATGCTGTTCGACGAGAGCCGGAAGCTGTCGCTGACGCTGCGCAAGATCGAGACCTCCGGCAAGCCATGGGTCGCGGCCATCAATGGCCTCGCGCTCGGCGGCGCGTTCGAACTGACGCTGGCCTGTCACTATCGCGTCGCGGCTGAAAATCCGAAGACGCGTCTGGGCCTGCCCGAAATCAAGGTCGGCCTGTTCCCCGGCGGCGGCGGCACCCAGCGCCTCGCGCGCATGCTGCAGCCGCAAGACACGATGCAGATGCTGCTCAAGGGCGAAGCGATCAATCTCGTCAAGGCGAAGGCGATGGGCATCGTCGGCGCGGTGGTGCCATCAGCCGATCTCATCTCGGCCGCGAAGGAGTGGATCAAGGCTGGCGGCAAGGCTGTCGCGCCTTGGGACGAGAAGGGCTTCAAGCTGCCCGGCGGCCCCGTCTATTCCAAGCAGGGCATGATGATGTTCCCCGCTGGCAACGCCATCTATCGCCGCGAGACCTTCGACAATTATCCGGCGGCCCGCGCGATCATGCAGTGCGTCTATGAAGGCCTGCAGCTGCCGATGGATGCGGCGCTCCGCGTCGAGTCCCGTCAGTTCGCGCATATCCTGCAGACCAAGGAAGCGGCGGCGATGATCCGCAGCCTGTTCCTATCGATGCAGGAGCTCAACAAGGGTGCGCGTCGTCCGCAGAACGTGCCGCCGACCAAGGTCAAGAAGCTCGCCGTCATCGGCGCCGGCTTCATGGGCGCCAGCGTTGGCTTCGTCTCCGCGCGCGGTGGCATGGACGTGGTGCTGATCGACCGCGACCAGGCCAGTGCCGACAAGGGCCTCGGTCATTGCATCGCGGCCATCGATGGCCTGATCGCCAAGGGCCGCGCCAAGGAAGCCGATAAGACCGCGCTGCTGGCAAAGATCACCGCGACTGCGGACTTCGACGTTATCAAGGAGTGCGATCTTGTTATCGAGGCCGTGTTTGAGGATCGCGCCGTCAAGGCCGAGATCTACAAGAAGGTGCAGCCGTTGTTGAAGGAAGGCGCCATCATCGCGTCGAACACCTCGACGCTGCCGATCAACTCGCTGGCCGAGGAATTCGCCGACCAGTCCAAGTTCATCGGTATCCATTTCTTCTCGCCGGTCGAGAAGATGATGCTGGTGGAAGTCATTGTCGGCAAGAACACCGGCGATGTCGCGCTGGCGACCGCGCTGGATTATGTCCGCGTCATCGGCAAGACGCCCATCGTGGTCAACGACTCCCGTGGCTTCTTCGCCAATCGCTGCGTGCTGCGTTTTACGGCCGAGGGCCTGGAAATGCTGCTCGAAGGCGTGCCGCCGGCGATGATCGAGAACACCGCCAAGATGGCCGGCATGCCGGTCGGGCCGCTGTCGCTGTCGGACGAGATCGCGCTCGATCTCGTGCTGAAGATCATGAAGGCCACCGAAGCCGATCTCGGCTCGCAGGCGGTCGATCAGGCGCAGAAGAAGCTGATCGTCGAGATGGTGGAGAAGCAGGAGCGCTTCGGTCGCAAGAACGGCAAGGGCTTCTATGAGTATCCGCCGAAGGGCAAGGGCTCCAAGGCTCTGTGGAAGGGCATCGCGCCGCTGCTGCCGAAACCGGTCGATCCCGATACGCTCGATGTCGAGGAGCTGAAACAGCGCTTCCTGGTGGTACAGGCGGTAGAAGCCGCGCGTACCGTCGAGGATCACGTGATCGTCGATCCGCGCGAAGCCGATGTCGGCTCGATCCTCGGCTTCGGCTTCGCGCCGTTCACCGGCGGTACGCTGAGCTATATCGACTTCATGGGTACCAAGAAGTTTGTCGAGCTCTGCCACAAGCTTGAAGCCAAATACGGCTCCCGCTTCACCCCGCCGAAGCTGCTCGAAGAGATGGCCGCCAAAGGCGAGACCTTCTACGGCCGCTTCCCGCCGAAGAAGCTCGCGGCGGCGTAGTCGATAGCACGGACCGTAATGCTCCCTCCCCCCTTGCGGGGGAGGGCCGGGGAGAGGGGTGCCCAGAACTCGGGCGTCGCGATTTGCGGCCACCCCTCTCCCTAACCCTCTCCCGCAAGGGGAGAGGGGACGACAGCGCCAAGTCTATCATGTGGTGATCAACGCGGCATCCAACACAAACAAAAAAGGGCCGGATCATTGATCCGGCCCTTTCATATTTCAGCGCGATGCCAGCAGCTTACGCCGCCTTCATCAGGCCTTCCTTCTCCAGCGCGGCCTGCACCTGCGGGCGGGCAGCGACGCGGTCCTTGTAGGTCATCAGGTTCTTGAATTCGGAGAGATCGATGCTCATCCGGTCGGCCCATTTCAGCATGACGAACAGATAGCCGTCAGCGACGCTGAAATCCTTGCCCAGCAGGTAGTCCTTACCTGCGAGCTGGCCATCGAGATATTTGAACTTGCCCATCAGGCGGGTCTTGAAGAAGCCCTTCACTTCGTCATCGAACACCGGCTGGAACAACGGGCTGAAGTTCTTGTGCAGCTCGCCGTTGATGAAGCCAAGATATTCCTGCAGCTGGCGGCGTGCATCGCTGCCATTGGCCGGCGCCAAATTTTTGGCAGCAGCTTGGTCGGCGATGTACTGCACGATAACCGGACCTTCGGTCACGAGCGCTCCGCTGTCGAGGCCGAGGGCTGGCACCTGGCCCTTGGGGTTGATGGCGAGATAGTCGTCGCCATTTTCCAGCTTCTTGGCTTTGAGGTCGACCTTCACGAGATCGTAAGGCAGGCCGGCTTCGAGAAGTGCGATATGAGGCGAGAGCGAGCAGGCGCCTGGCGAATAATACAGCTTCATCGAAAATTCCTCCCTGAAGACATTGGTTTAACCACGCGGGTGACTAAATGCATTTGCATGAACGAGTCAAGATTGATGCAGCTGCATCAAGTGGGCTAGGGTGCCGCCACCATTTGGACTGAGCCATGAAACGTAAACCTTCCACCGAGGCGACAGCCGCCTGGATCCGCCTGATGCGAATCCAGAGCCGGGTGCTGGACGGCGTCGAGCAGGACCTCAAGCGCGCCGGTTTTCCGCCGCTCGCATGGTACGACGCGTTGGCCGAGCTGTCGCGCTCGCCGACCGGCGAGATGCGTCCGGTCGAGCTCGAAAAGCAGATGCTGATACCGCAATATTCGACATCGCGGCTGATCGATCGTCTGGTCGACGAAGGCCTGGCTGCACGCCGCGAATGCAAGATGGACAAGCGCGGCCTGTTCGTCGAGATCACGGCTGCTGGGCGCGAGTTGCACAAGAAGATGGGCTGCGCCTATTCAACGGCGATCGAGAAACATGTCGGCTCGAAACTGTCCGACGCAGATGCAGCAAAACTGTGCGGCCTGCTCGACCGGCTCGGCTGCGCGTGCCAAGAAGCGGCATCGACAGTGACATCGCCGGCCGCCAGAGACGCCGCGCCGGCGCGATGAACCTTAAATTTTTGCCTGCGTTCGCGACCCGCACGGGCCGCGGGCGTTCCCGACACCGCGCGCAACAGATTGCAGCGCCTTTCATTCGGAATTTCCATGGCGCGTGACCAAATCGATATGACGCCGCTGCAGTCGCGCGACGAACTCGTGGCGTGGCTAGCGGCGGGCGTGAAGCCGCCATCGGAATTCCGCATCGGCACCGAACACGAGAAGACGCCGTTCACGCTGAACGGTCACAATCCCGTGCCTTACGAAGGCCCGCGCGGCATCGGCGCGGTGCTTGACGGCATGAAGCATCTGCTCGGCTGGGAGCCGATCATGGAAGCCGGCAATATCATCGGCCTCTATGACGTCACCGGCGGCGGCGCAATCTCGCTCGAGCCCGGCGGCCAGTTTGAATTGTCGGGCGCGCCGGTGGAGACAGTCCACCAGACGCAGTCCGAACTGATGGCGCATCTTGCGCAGGTGCGTGAAGTGGCGACGCCGCTCGGCATCGGCTTTCTGGGCCTCGGTCTCACGCCATCCTGGTCGCGCGCGCAGATTCCGGTGATGCCCAAGGGCCGCTACAAGATCATGACCAACTACATGCCCAAAGTGGGCCAGTACGGTCTGGACATGATGTACCGGACCTGCACGGTGCAGACCAATCTCGACTTCTCCTCGGAAGCGGACATGGTCAAGAAGCTGCGCGTTTCCGTTGCGCTGCAGCCGATCGCGACCGCCTTGTTCGCCAATTCGCCGTTCACTGAAGGCAAGCCGAACGGCTTCCTGTCGTTCCGATCCGAAGTCTGGCGCGACACCGACAATGCCCGCTCCGGCATGATCCCGTGGGCGTTCGAAGACGGCATGGGCTTCGAGCGCTGGGTCGATTACGCGCTGGATGTTCCGATGTATTTCGTCAAGCGCGGCGACACTTACATCGACGTGTCGGGCTCGTCGTTCCGCGATTTCTTTGCGGGCAAGAACGAGAAGATACCCGGCGAGCGACCCACTCTCTCGGATTGGGCCAATCATCTCTCGACGATTTTCCCCGAAGTGCGCCTGAAGCGTTACCTGGAAATGCGCGGCGCCGATGGCGTGCCGTCGGATCGTTTGCCGGCACTGTCGGCGTTCTGGGTCGGATTGCTTTATGACGACAGCGCCCTCAATGCGGCCTGGGATATCGTCAAGAACTGGACTGCGGCGGAGCGACAGGCGTTGCGCGACGATGTGCCGAAGTTGGGCTTCAAGGCGAAGATCAAGGATCGGTATCTGTTCGAAATCGCCAAAGAGTGTCTGTTGCTCGCCCATGGCGGCCTGCGCCGGCGCGGCAAGCTCGACGCGCACGGCCGCGATGAGTCCCACCATCTGGAGGCACTCGACCGGATCCTGGATTCCGGAAAGACTCCGGCCGAGCAGATGCTCGACAGGTTCCATGGCGCCTGGGGTGGCTCGGTGGCGCCCGCCTATAAGGAATACTGCTTCTAGATCAGCGGCTTGGCGAAGCTGAAAATCCGTTCATCGGCGGTACAGGTGACCGGCGTTCCAATGGCGTCCTTCTTACGCCGTTTGCAAACCGCTGAAAGTCATCCTGCATGCCGAGGAACCTGTTCAGAGCGTGTCTGACAGCCCTCGCCATGCTGTTGCTCGCAGCCGTTACGCCCGCCCAGGCGCAAACCAATTTCGATCGCCCTGGCGGTGACTATTCGCGTTCGGTCTCACTGTCCGGCGATCCGGCCGAATGCGCGCTGATCTGCGAGCGCGACAAGAAGTGCCGTGCCTGGAGCTTCAACTATCCGAGCGATAATTCCGAAAACGCGGTGTGCTGGCTGAAAGACAAGGTGCCGCCGCGGGTCGAGAGCTATTGCTGCGTCTCCGGCGTGCGTGGCGCCGGCGTCATCGAGCCGCGCACCGGTCCGGTGGAAACCTCGACAGATCGTTTTGGCGGCGACTATCGTTCGTTCGAGATCAAGAACGACGACAAGGCCGAACACGGCGATGCCTGCCGCGATGCCTGCCAGGGCGACAATAAATGCCGCGCCTGGACCTTTGCGCGGCCCGGTTATGCCGGCAAGAATGCGCGCTGCTTCCTGAAGAACGACATCAAGCCGCCGCGGCGAAAACCGGGTTTCATCTCGGGCGTTGTGAGGTAGCATTCCGGCAATAAAGGGAGTTGAGCCATGACGCGTCTCCTGCCCGCACTGACATACGCTGGATTACTGATTGCTGGTACGACGGTCGCCGCTGTCGCCCATCACGGTTGGGGCAGTTACGACGCCGCCAATCCGGTCACCGTGAACGGTCCTGTCGAAAACAGCAAATTCGAGAACCCGCATGCGACCATCGTGATCAAGGGGTCCGACAAGGCCTGGACCGTCACTCTTGCGCCGACCTCCCGCATGACGGCGCGCGGGGCATCCGCCGATATCGTGGCTGTCGGCAAGACGGTCTCGGCCTTCGGCTATCCATCCACCGTCGAGAAAGACGAGATGCGCGCCGAGCGCATCACCGTGGACGGCAAGACCTACGAATTGCGATAGCGCCCGGCCCATGACCGAGAGCGCACCCGCGATCTTCATGGCGATGGAAGCGTCCGCAATTGGCGCTGCGATCCGGCAATCGCGCTGGCTCTATATGTCTGCCAATATCGGCCACATCGTCGCGCTGATGTTCTTCGCCGGTGCCATTGCGGTGATGGATGTCCGGCTTGCAGGCGGGTTGGCTGCAACGGCGCCCGGTCCGCTGCTGCGCAGGGCGCGCCGTTTTGCCATTGCCGGATTTCTCGGCCTCGTGCTCACCGGCGGCATTCTGTTTACCGCCGAAGCGAGTCATGTCGTGCTGAACCGCGTGTTTCAGATCAAGGTGGCTTTGATCGCGCTGGGCTTGCTCAATGTCGTCTGGGTTGAGGCGATCATCATGCCGAGGATCGCAGCGTTGCCGCCGCTGTCACCGATGCCTGCGGGCGCGCGGCAAGGCGCTCTGGCATCAATGGTCATCTGGTTCGCGGTCGCCATATGCGGCCGCGCCATTGCCTATTTCTGACGGGAAGAGCCTTCGGTCTCGAACGCTTTGCGCGCGGCCTTCGAGGCCAGCGCCAGCCACTGTCGTCGCAACAGCGGTTCGACCAGAGCGCGCTTAGCCTTGGAGAGGCGGATCAGCACCATCGGATAATCGCGATAATGATCGGTGAAATAGAAGACATTCGGTTCGTTCTCGACGAGCATGTCGCGCTCGTCCCGCGGAACGCCGGGCATCACCAGCGAGTCGCCGTCTTCCTTTAGTCGGACCAGCAGTTTCTTGCGCACCTTGAGAGCGGGTGTACCGTAGGAAGTGCCATCGTCGACTTCAGGCCAAGCGCGCGCGAGTGTGCGGATATCTTCGAACGTCATAACGGCCTTGCCTCGCCGGTCATGTCGAGATGTCGAGCTTCCGAGCCGTGAAGCTTGAGTTTAGGCCACAGGGCCCGCCAGCGTGCAGACTTGGTCCGATACGCCTCTGCGGAGAAATTTGGCACCAGATTCGGGCGCACGACGAATCCATCCACGTCATCAAGTTCGGCTGGCGCGTAGACATCTACACCATTGCTGCTCAGGCCGACTTGCGTGCATCGGGTGAGAAACCGGTCGATGCCATCCGTTGCGCAAGACAAAGCAGGGTATGGCTTGCCGTGTTTTTTGGGATACCAGAGATGGACGCGGACCTGATTGCGCACTTCGATGCGGGAGCCGGTACGGTCAGCGCACTCGCGGAAGCAGGCGATGATTCGATCTTCAGCCTCCCACGACAGATCGGGGTCGAAGTAAAACACGTCGTAGTCATTGATGCCGTAATCGACCCTGCGGTCGGTCAATACGTTCCACGCCGTTTGCGTCAGACAACCGGCGACGATCCAGGCGTCCGGGAGACCGAGTTTATTCAGCCGGCAGAGTAGCGCGTCATGGACCGGATTGCGCAGCACAGCAGAAATGAAATCTGCTGTGCGCATGCTGCTGTCGCGGCGCTCAATGCACCCCGGTGAAGAACCGCGCCATGCGGAAGCCCGATAGCCAGTTGCTCACCGGCTGGTTGCGCACGCCGAGATCCCATGAGCCGACGATGGCATCGACACGGCCGACGAGGTTATCCATCGGCAGCAGGCCGACACCACCTTGCGACACCGGTACGCGGCTGTCGGCGGAGTTGTCGCGGTTGTCGCCCATCACGAACAGATGGTCGGGGGGAATGACGACTTCCGGCGTGTTGTCGAGGCGGCCGTTGTCACGCAGCTTGAAGATCGGATGCGATACGCCGCCGGGCAGGGTTTCGACATAACGATGCGCCGGTTCGGAGCCGCCGCTATCGTCTTCCGCGGCACCGATGCCGTCGGCCTTCACCGACGTCGCGACGCCATTGAGCCAGACCTGACCGCCGCGCAGTTCGACGCGGTCGCCCGGCAGGCCGATTACCCGCTTGACCCAGACCTGGGAGCGGTCGCCGGGCCAGCGAAACACCACGACATCGCCGCGCTTCGGCGTGGTCGCGAAGACGCGGCCGGTCTCGGGAAGGGAGACATGGATCGGCAGCGAGGCTGTTGAGTAGCCGTAGGGAAACTTTGTCGCCAGCAATGCATCGCCGATCAGCAGCGTCGGCTCCATGGAGGCCGACGGCACATAGAACGGTTCGGCGAGCGCGCCCTTGGCGACGAAGACAATGCCGACGATCGCGACGATCTGTGCCAGCTGGCCGGACCAGCGCTTTGCAGTCGATGCGACGGTTGTGGTTTCCGTATCCGTGGTCACTGGCCCGTTCCTCCGATGGTCACCTTGTCCATGCGCAGCGTTGGCTGGCCGACGCCGACCGGCACGCCCTGGCCGTGCTTGCCGCAAGTCCCGATGCCATCATCGAGCGCGAGATCGTTGCCGATCATGCTGATGCGGTGCAGGTCGGTCGGACCGTTGCCGATCATCATCGCGCCCTTCAGCGGCGCGCCGATCTTGCCGTTCTCGATCTTGTAGGCCTCGGTGCACTGAAACACGTATTTGCCGGAAGTTATGTCGACCTGGCCGCCGCCGAAGTTCACCGCATAGATGCCGTTCTTCACCGAAGCCAGAATCTCCGCGGGATCGCGCTGGCCGGCCAGCATGTAGGTGTTGGTCATGCGCGGCATCGGCACATGGGCATAGCCTTGGCGACGGCCGTTGCCGGTCGGCTTCATGCCCATCAGGCGCGCGTTCTGGCGGTCCTGCATGTAACCGACCAGGATGCCGTCCTCGATCAGCGTTGTTCGATTGGTCGGCGTGCCTTCGTCGTCGATGGACAGCGAGCCGCGGCGCGACGAGATCGTGCCGTCATCGACGACAGTCACGCCTTTGGCGGCAACCTGCTGGCCCATCAGGCCGGCAAAAGCCGAGGTCTGTTTGCGGTTGAAATCGCCCTCGAGCCCGTGGCCGACGGCTTCATGCAGCATCACGCCGGGCCAGCCGGGGCCGAGCACCACGTCCATTTCGCCGGCAGGGGCTGGGATCGATTCCAGATTCACCAGTGCCTCGCGCAGCGCGCCGTCGGCTGCCGTGCGCCACGAACCGCTCTCGATGAAGCGCGCATAGCCCTCGCGGCCGCCATAGCCCTTCGAGCCGCTTTCCTGCCGATCACCCTGACCGGCGACGACGGAGATATTCACGCGGACCAGCGGACGGATGTCGCGATAGCTCTCGCCGTCCGGGCGCAGGATTTCGACCACCTGCCAGGTGGCGCCGAGGGAGACCGAGACCTGACGGACGCGCGGGTCCTTGTCGCGCACATAGGCGTCGATTTCGGCCAGCAGCTTGACCTTGGCCTCGAAGCCCGGCGCGTCCAGCGGATTGTCGTCACTATAGAGCCGCACATTGGTGTGCGAGGGGGCTGCGGCAAAGGTACCGGCATAGCCGCCACGGACCGCATTGACCGCATCAGCCGCACGGATCAGCGCCGGGATCGAGACATCGGAGGAATGCGCATAGCCGACCGCATCGTCCTTGACGGCGCGAAGGCCAAAACCCTGCGCGGTGTCGTAGGTCGCCTGCTTCAGCCGGCCGTTGTCGAAGCCAAGCGCCTCGGACTGGCTGTATTCAAGAAACAGCTCGCCATCGTCAGCTCCCTGAAGCCCCCGCATGAGCTCGCGGCGAACCTCGTCGCGGTCCAGATTGGCGCGGTCGATCAGGGAGGTGGTGGCTGGGCTGGTCATGCAGGCTCCAATGTCAGCGGCGCGGCCCCGGCGCCAGGCGCGGGGCCACGATTTCAATTTGTAGCGACAACCCGGGGATGGGTCGCCTTACAATGGCGTAACCTGCGGCGAAACAGGCGATTCAAACCAAGATAGGTGCTGTTTTGACAAAAAGGGAGGCCTGCACATCGCCGGGGCGAGATCCTCTGGGGGCAACCGTGCCAGCCATGATGGGGCTACCTTGGAGCTATTACAAACTGCGCTCCGATGCGCCTCAGGCTGCGGTGCGGTAGACCTCCGAGTACCATCCTGTGTGAACGGTATTCCTTGCAGGACCAATCTCTTCTGGCAATTATCGCTTTTCATGGCCTCACGAACCAAATCCGCATTCCTGCAAGTCCATTCCATCATCGGCCTGGCGATCTCGCTGATCCTCGGCCTGATCGGTCTGACCGGCGCCATGCTGAGCTTCGAGGACGAGATCGTCGCTACGCTGAATCGCGATGTCACGAAGGTCGATCCGCGGCCCGCACCTGTGCTCGGACCTGATGAGCTGGTGGCGCGGGTTCAGGCGGTGCCGGGGGCGGGCAAGGTTGGTCTCATTGTCTTTTCGAGCGAGCCAGGCACGGCGGTGCGGATGCGCTTTGCCCGCAGCGAGACTGGGGAGCGCTCGTCGGTTTATGTTGATCCCTATGATGGCCGTGTGGTCTCGGCGATGCAGGGGGAGGGCTTCTTCGCGACGCTGCGCAACCTGCATCGCTTTCTGCTGCTGCCCGGTAACGGCAATGGCTATGGCCGTCTGATCACCGGCGTCGCCGTGCTCGGCCTGTTCGTGTTGCTGATCTCCGGGATGGTGCTGCGCTGGCCGCGCCGTGTCCGCAGCATCAAGGCCTGGATGAAGCCGAACCTGGCGATGCCCGGCCGTCCGTTTCACAGGTCGCTGCACAGCGTCGTCGGCACCTGGTTGCTGCCGGTCTATCTGGTGACCATTCTCACCGGCCTTTGGTGGTCGTTCGACTGGTACAAGGCCAGCGCCACCTGGTTGCTGTCGAGCAAGCCCGCTGCGAGTGCGCCGGCCATGCGTGGAGTAAAGGGCGGCGCCAAAGCACCTGCCGCTGATGCGCCTGCGACTCCGTCACTCGACAAGGTCTGGTCGACGTTTCTGGCTGATCAAGGCAGCCGCTATGCGATGGCGATCATACAGGTGCCGAACGGACCGGGCAGTGTCGTGCGTATCCGCTCGGTGGCAAAGGATGCGTCATTCGATGAAGCGCGCGACGATTTCCGCATCGATGGCGTGACCGGCCGCATGGTGTCGGCAGAGCTCTACAACGACAAGACATTCGGTGAGCGCATTCTGGCCGCGGTGCTGCACATCCACACCGGTGCATTCCTGGGGCTGCCTGGTCGCATCGTGTTCTTGCTGGCCGCGGCCCTGATGCCGCTGTTCACCGTGACCGGCTTCATCCTGTATTTCTCGCGCCGCCGCCTGCGTGCGGCATCGAAGCCTGGGCGCCGTCATGCGGTCGGGCTGGTGCCCGGCGAGTAAGTCGCTCCATTTCTGGATTAAGGATGAGTCAGGGGCGCTGCGCTCTCGTCGGAGCCGGGTGAGGTCGTGGATCGGGCCTGCATCGCAGAGAAATGCGCCTGCGACCATCGGAACAGTTCGTCGAAGACCGGCCTGAGCGCTCTCGCCGATTCCGTGATTTCATATTCCACCCTCGGAGGGATCTCGGCGAAGACCGTGCGCTTGACGAGTCCGTTGGACTCGAGATCGCGTAGTTGTGTCGTCAGCATGTGTTGCGTCACATTCGGAATCGCTCGCTGCAGTTCTCCAAACCGGTGTTTGTTCTGGACCAGTTGCCAGAGGATTTCACATTTCCATTTGCCGGTAATCATCCCCAGCGCCCGATGAAAATCTTCTACTTCCCGGCCCTGCTGACATTCGGGGAGCGCGATATCGCCTGTTTTTCCATTAGTCATGTTTTTCATACTATCTCAGAAAAAGCATTCTACTTGTCTTTTTCATCTTACTGCCGAAATTTGTGCTTCGAAAGCGCGCCGTGGATCTGAAGCAGACTTTGCCGTCAGCCGCGTCGCCGAAACCGTTTTGACCATCTTCGGAGCTGCTTATGTCATCGTCTTCCGTCACCTCGTCAGCACCGCGGCGCTGGACCTCCATCAGTCTCTGGGCCGTCAGGGGCTTGCTCGCTCTTGCGTTCGCCGCTGCGGGGACTGCCAAGCTTTACGGCGTGCCGATGCTCGTCGAGGAGTTCGAACATATCGGTCTTGGGCAATGGTTCCGCTATCTGACCGGCACGCTCGAAATCCTCGGAGCGGTCCTGATCATCATTCCGTCAACGGTCGCGTTTGGCGCGGCCCTCCTGTGCTGCATCATGATCGGTGCGATTTTCACGCATGTGTTTGTCATCGGTGGTTCGCCGATTCCGGCGATCGTGCTGCTCGCATTGAGCGGTATCGTGGCTTACGCCAAGCGCAGCATGATCCTCAGGTAGCGAGCGCTCACGCTCTCATCCGGCCATCCACGGATTGCCGTTGAAAAAAGCCGAACGTTTCAGTGTGTTCGAGTGCAAGTGATGATTTCAATGCGGAGTTATAGCGGCAAGGCTTTGGCCACGGTGGCGTTCGGTCTGGCGTTTGCGGCACCGTTATTCGTCACTCTGGCTTTGACGGATGCAGGGTCCGCCATTTCAAAGCCGTGGGCGCCGGAGACGAAGCCTGCGGCGGCCAAGGCACATCGTCTCGTGCTGCAGATCAACACTGATGACCCGACCGTCATGAGAGCGCTGATTTCGACGTCGCTAAACCTGCCGAAATACTATCGGGAGACGAAGCAGGACTTCTCGATCGAAATCGTCGCTTACAACGCCGGTATTCATATGTTTCGAGTGGACACGTCGCCGGTCAAGGAACTGCTGAAGGTCGTCCAGGCTCTCACCCCTGACATTCGCTTCGTGGTCTGCGAAGCGACCAAGCTCGGTATGGAGCGCAGCGAGGGCCATCCGATTTCGTTTATCGACAATGTCCAGATGGTTCCGAGCGGGCCTGGGCGGATCATCGAGCTACAGGAAGCGGGTTGGTCCTATATCCGATCCTGAGCGGCACCCTTCGCTACCCTATTTGATGCCCATCGGAGGCTGGACCGTGACAACACCGCACCGCGGACGGGCTATTGCTCGCTCGCCAATCTCGCGACGTACGCTGCTCAAACGGGCACTCGCCACGACGGCCGCATTGGCGGCGGGGGGCGCTGCCGCGGATGCGCGGCCTGACGGGCCGCCGCCCTTTGGCACCACCCGGCATCAGTTCACTGTCATCCGGGGAGCGCGGCCGATCCCGTCCGTTGCGGTGCCTCGCCTAGTTGGCAAGCCGGTTGATCTGACCGCGTTTCCAGGAAAGGTCGTTCTGGTCAATTTCTGGGCGACATGGTGCCCGGCCTGCAAGACCGAACTGCCGATCCTTGATCGACTGCAGGATATCGAGACGCGCGCAAATCTGCAGGTGATCGCGATCGCCACCGATCGCGCGGACGTCGCTTCGTTCGCGCGCAACCTGAAGCTGAGACATCTCGATGTCGGTATCGACCCTGGTGGACTGGTCGCGCGTGCCGGCGAGGTTGCTGCTCCGGATACTCCGTTCAGCCTTTACGCGATGCCTATCTCATATCTGATCGGGACGACGGGGCAGGTCGAGGGATATCTTGCAGGGGAGGCCGACTGGACATCTGAAGATGCCCGGCGATTGCTGGACTATTACAGAGGGCGTGGTTCCGGCTAATGCTGCCGGGTTCAAAGCCTATGGCAGCTTGTCGTAACCCTCGCCGATGCCGTTGAGGCTGAGCGGGAAGCCGATGCCTTCTTCGGGCGTTTCGAAGATGATGAAGGTGGCAGTCTTGGCGGTGCGGAGCTGGGCGAGCAGCTTGTCGTCCATCACGACTTCGGCAACGCAGCCATTGGGCAGGCAGCGCACGAAGCCGGCGCGGCCGACGTCCTGATTGTCGAGCTTGAGGCCGAGGCCGGATGGCAGCAGCACGCCGAGCGGCGCCACCACGCGCATCAGCTTGCTCTTCTGGTCGGCGGTCTTCAGCACGATCACCGTCAGGCCGGCATTGGAGCGGTCTTCCGCCACCACGCTCTGGATCAGGGCACATTGTTCGGCCTGGGCACCGGGTGGGGTGTCGCAGCGGATCTGCCAGTCGCCATGAACCGAGCGCACCGCACCCTGGGCGTGGACGGTGCCCGGGACGGCGGCGATCGTCGCCAGGGCGAGACAACCGAGCGCCAGTCGGCGCCAGCCTGCAATCCCGCGGCTTGGGCGGTTCAGGGTCGGTTTATGCTGCAACTTTGAGTGCCCCATCCGGGTCGATTCCTTAGGCGGTGACGTGGTGGTCGTAGTCCAGGGCAGCACGCTTGACGCTGTCTGTCCGGAGGATTTTTCCAGACCACGGAATGATACGGCAATGACGGCGCCTTGAAGGCATCCACGGAGCCACGAAAGCGCTCGCAGGCGCGAATCAGCATCCTGCTGATCGCCTGATCTGTGCCTACATCGGACAATTCCGCTGTCAAGCGCCGTTCGGCTGCCGCGCGCCTCTTTATGCCTGATTTCATGCAGCAATTGCGACCTTCGTTCAATACCGCCGAATGCATTACGGGATGCGCCACTCCTGCATTGCGACAGACCGCGAATTATGGTTTGAGAGGCTAGATTTCGACGCATTCTAACAACTGCCTCCAGGCCAATCACTTGGGCGTTTTGGCAAATTGGCAGGGTGCGGATCGGGCGGCATAATTCGGCGACAGGCCGAAATGCGACAGTAAATATGGGAGCGCGAGCGGCATGAGGATGTCGAGGGGCCAGATTGGCCGCCGGTTGCTGGGGTTAGCAGTTGTTGGGGCCGGGCTTGCTTTTGGCGGTGCTGCATTCGCAGAGGTGATGGGCCAGCCCGCGCCGTGGGAATTCAAGCTGCAGGAAGCCGCCACGCCGGTGATGGAGAACATCACCTGGTTTCATAATTTCCTGCTCTGGCTGATCACCGCCATCACACTGTTCGTGCTTGTACTTCTCGTCATCGTGGTGATGAAGTTCAACTCCAAGGCCAACCCGGTCGCCTCCAAGACCACGCACAACACGCTGATCGAAGTGGCGTGGACGATCATCCCGGTTCTGATCCTGGTCGCAGTTGCGGTGCCGTCGTTCCGTCTGCTGTTCCTGGAACTCGATATTCCGAAAGCCGACCTGACCATCAAGGCAACCGGCAAGCAGTGGTTCTGGACCTACAGCTATCCCGACAACGGCCCGTTCGAATTCGACTCGCTGATGGCCACCGACAAGCAGCCGCGCCTGCTTGCCGTCGATAACGAAGTCGTCGTTCCCGTGAACAAGGTCGTGCGCGTGCAGACGACCGCCGCGGACGTCATCCATTCCTTCGCGATCCCGTCCTTCGGCATCAAGATCGACGCCGTTCCGGGCCGTCTGAACGAAACCTGGTTCAAGGCCACCAAGACCGGCATGTTCTACGGCCAGTGCTCGGAACTGTGCGGCAAGGATCACGCGTTCATGCCGATCGCGATCCGCGTCGTCAGCGATCAGGAATTCACCGCATGGATCGAGACAGCGAAGAAGAAGTTCGCGTCCAATCCGGCGAATTCCTACGCTTCGGCCGGAACTGCTGTGGCGCAGTAAGCGGGTGACGGAGCCGCGAGGCTCCGCACGCACTGTAAGAAATTAGGGCGAGGGGACCGCAAGGTCCAAAGACTGCCAGAAGAAGACAAAGCAGGATTTGAAAATGGCAACGACCGCGGCAACACCGGCTCACGACGATCACGCCCACGACGATCATGCGCATGCGCATCCGACGGGGTGGCGGCGCTACGTCTATTCGACGAACCATAAGGACATCGGCACGATGTACCTTATCTTCGCGATCGTGGCGGGTGTCATCGGCGGCATCATGTCGATCCTGATCCGCATCGAGTTGATGTATCCGGGCGTCCAGATCTTCCACGAAAGCCACACCTACAACGTCTTCGTCACCTCACACGGCCTGATCATGATCTTCTTCATGGTGATGCCCGCGATGATCGGCGGTTTCGGCAACTGGATGGTGCCGCTGATGATCGGCGCGCCGGACATGGCGTTCCCGCGCATGAACAACGTGTCGTTCTGGCTGCTGCCGGCTGCCTTTGCGCTGCTCATCATCTCGACCTTCGTGGAAGGCGAGCCCGGCGCCAACGGCGTCGGTGCCGGCTGGACCATGTATGCTCCGCTCTCGACATCGGGCCATCCCGGGCCTGCCGTCGACTTCGCGATTCTGGCGCTGCATCTCGCCGGTGCATCGTCGATCCTCGGTGCCATCAACTTCATCACCACCATCTTCAACATGCGCGCGCCGGGCATGACCCTGCACAAGATGCCGCTGTTCGTGTGGTCGATCCTGGTGACCGTGTTCCTGCTGCTGCTGTCGCTGCCGGTTCTGGCGGGCGCCATCACCATGCTGCTGACGGACCGTAACTTCGGCACCACCTTCTTCGCCGCAGACGGCGGCGGCGATCCGATCCTGTTCCAGCATCTGTTCTGGTTCTTCGGTCACCCCGAAGTGTACATCCTGATCCTGCCCGGCTTCGGCATGATCTCGCAGATCATCTCGACCTTTTCGAAGAAGCCCGTGTTCGGCTATCTCGGCATGGCCTATGCGATGGTCGCCATCGGCGGCATCGGCTTCGTCGTCTGGGCGCACCACATGTACACCGTCGGCATGTCGTCGGCGACGCAGGCCTACTTCGTTGCCGCCACCATGGTCATCGCGGTACCAACCGGCGTGAAGATCTTCTCCTGGATCGCCACGATGTGGGGCGGTTCCATCGAGTTCAAGGCGCCGATGTTGTGGGCGGTGGGCTTCATCTTCCTGTTCACCCTCGGCGGCGTCACCGGCGTCGTGCTGGCCAATGCCGGCGTCGATCGCGTGCTGCAGGATACCTATTACGTCGTCGCGCACTTCCACTACGTGCTGTCGCTAGGCGCCGTGTTCGCCATCTTCGCCGGCTGGTATTACTGGTTCCCGAAGATGTTCGGCTACATGTATTCGGAAACCATCGCCAAGGCGCATTTCTGGGTCACCTTCATTGGCGTGAATCTGGTGTTCTTCCCGCAGCACTTCCTGGGTCTGTCGGGCATGCCGCGCCGCTATGTCGACTATCCGGATGCCTTCGCCGGCTGGAACCTGGTGTCGTCGATCGGCTCCTACATCTCCGGCTTTGCCGTGCTGATCTTCATCTACGGCGTGATCGAAGCCTTCGTCCGCAAGGAACAGGCTGCGAACAATCCGTGGGGTTCGGGTGCGACCACGCTGGAATGGACCCTGAGCTCGCCACCGCCGTTCCATCAGTTCGAAGTGCTGCCGCGCGTTCAGTAAGTGGTTTTCGTGCGGCGCTCTTGGGTGCCGCACCGAATTAATGCCTCCGCCGAACTCGCAAGGGTTTCGGCGGAGTGCTCGTAACAAAAGTGAGAATGATCTTGTCCGTCCTCGACCACCATACCATCGACCTGTCTGCCCCTCGCATCTCCGAAGCGGGTGTTGCCGACTACATCGCGCTGCTCAAGCCGCGGGTGATGTCGCTGGTCGTGTTCACGGCCATGGTCGGTTATTTCCTGGCGCCGGGCGATCATCACCCGGTGCTGGCGATCACCTCGATCCTCTGTATCGCTGTCGGCGGCGGCGCCTCCGGCGCGCTGAACATGTGGTACGAAGCCGATATCGACGCCCTGATGTCGCGCACCGCCAACCGCCCGATTCCGCGCGGTCGCATCACCCGGCCGGAAGCACTGACCTTCGGTCTGGTGCTGGCCTTCTTCTCGGTGATGACGCTCGGCATCCTCGTCAACTGGCTCGCCGGCGCGCTGCTCGCTTTCACCATCTTCTTCTATGTCGTGATCTACACCATCGCTCTGAAGCGCTGGACCGCGCAGAACATCGTCATCGGCGGTGCAGCCGGCGCGCTGCCGCCAGTCGTTGCCTGGGCTGCGGCGTCAGGAACGCTCTCGATGGAGCCGGTCCTGCTATTCCTGATCATCTTCTTCTGGACCCCGCCGCATTTCTGGGCGCTGGCCCTGTTCCGCAACGACGATTACACCCGCGCCGGCGTGCCGATGCTGCCGGTGGTTGCCGGTCCCGACGCGACCCGGCTGCAGATCCTGCTCTACACCGTTGTGCTGGTCGCAACTGCCGTCGCACCTTGGCCACTCGGCTATTTCTCTGCCATCTACGGCACGGCTTCGCTGATCCTTGGCGCCGGCATGATGTATCTCGCCGTCGAGGTCTATCGTCTGCGCGAAGGCACGCCTGCCAATCGCGCGACTCGCAAGCTGTTTGCTTTCTCGATCGTCTATCTGTTCGCGCTGTTTGCCATTCTGTTGCTCGAGGTGGTCGTGAAGGCCATCCTCCCGATGGTCTGGTAGAGGGGCGCATGATCCGATGGACAATGAGCGCAAGCCTACCGAGCCAGAGGGCATCGTCCTCACCGAGGCGCAGAAGAAGAGCCGGCGCGAACGCTCGCTGGCCATCGCCTGGGCGCTCGGCATTCTCGTCGTGCTGTTTTTTGCCGTCACCATGGTCAAGGGGCCGGCCGTTCTCATCCGGCCGATGTAATGACAGAAGCCGAGTGACATGACCGATCAGCCGCAGAACATCAAAGCCTCGAAGCCGCGCCTCGGTCGCGATGTGGCTGTGGCTGCGGCGTGCGGTCTGCTGGTCGCCTTCATGGTCGGCGCGTCCTACGCCGCCGTGCCGCTATATAACTGGTTCTGCCGCGCCACCGGCTTCAACGGCACCACGATGGTGGCGAGTTCAGCACCCGCGACGGGACCGATCGCGCGCAAGATCGCCGTGCGCTTCGATGCCAATGTGTCGGGCGGCCTGCCATGGAAATTCGTCCCGGAGCAGAGCGAGATCGAGGTCAAGATCGGCGAGGTCGTGACCGTGTTCTATACGGTGACCAACCAGTCCGCCCGTACCACCTCCGCACAGGCTGCCTATAATGTAGCGCCGCTGACGGTGGGTGCGTATTTCCAGAAGATCAATTGCTTCTGCTTCACCGACCAGACCCTGGCGCCCGGTGAGAAGCGCGAAATGCCCGTCGTATTCTATGTCGATCCTGCGCTGGCCGCGGATAGCGAGAATGACGGACTGAAGTCGATCACACTGTCCTACACGTTCTACCCCCTGCGCGATCCGGCGCCGAAGCCGCTGGCGGCGACGGAGACTGACAAGCGCAAGGGAAACCTCTGAGATACGGGTAACCTTCAGGAGAAATCCTGGAGCGTTCCAAGTTATAAAATTGAGAGAACTCGCACCGGCTTCAACCGGCGCAGCTGACGGAGAGAACCGCAATGGCTACGGCGCAAGCAAAGCACCACGACTATCACCTCGTCGATCCCTCGCCGTGGCCGGCGGTAGGCTCGCTGTTCGCCTTCATCATGGCGGTCGGTGCGGTCAGCTGGATGCATCACATGTATGCCGCGGCGCCCATCGTGTTCGGCGTCGGCACCATCGGCGTGCTCTACGTGTTCGCAAGCTGGTGGACCGACGTGGTTCGTGAAGCTCAGTACAAGGGCGATCACACCCGCGTGGTGCAGATCAGCCATCGCTACGGCATGATCCTGTTCATCGCTTCGGAAGTGATGTTCTTCGTTGCCTGGTTCTGGGCCTATTTCAATTCGTCGCTGTTCCCCGGCGATCCCGTCCATGCCACCCGCGAAGCACTGTTCGGTGGCGTTTGGCCGCCGAAGGGCATCCAGACCTTCGATCCCTGGCACCTGCCGCTGCTCAACACGCTGATCCTGCTGACCTCGGGCACGACCGTCACCTGGGCGCATCACGCGCTGCTGGAAGGCGACCGCAAGGCGGTGAAATACGCCCTGATCCTCACCGTACTGCTCGGCGCTGCCTTCTCCTGCGTGCAGGCGTTCGAATACGCCCACGCCGCTTTCGGCTTCAAGGGCAACATCTACGGCGCGACCTTCTTCATGGCGACCGGCTTCCATGGTTTCCACGTGCTGGTCGGCACCATCTTCCTCTTGGTCTGTCTGTTCCGCGTCTATGCCGGTCACTTCACGCCGAAGCAGCACCTCGGCTTCGAATTCGCCGCCTGGTACTGGCACTTCGTGGACGTGGTCTGGCTGTTCCTGTTCGTCACGATCTATGTCTGGGGCTATGGCGGCCCTATCGTCGGCGCAGCCGCACACTGATCGCATTCGGGTGCTACAAGAGGGCGGCCGCAGGGCCGCCCTTTTTCGTTGGCCTCTGCGGCGTGAAAGAAATTGCCTCGATGCCCGATCAACTCGCTGCCCCCGTCACGCTCGGCCAGACCGTCATCCGCGGCCTGACCTGCAAATGCCCGCGCTGCGGCGAGGGCAAGCTCTATGCGGGCTTCATCAATCTGGCGCCGCGCTGTGAGCGTTGCGAACTGGACTATGCTTTCATCGACACCGGCGATGGCCCGGCGATCTTCATCATCATGCTCGCCGGTGCCATCGTGGTCGGTTGCGCGCTGGTGGTGGAGGTCAAGTATCAGCCGCCATTCTGGCTGCATGCCGCGCTATGGCTGCCGCTGATTCTCGCGACCACGCTGCTGCCATTGCGCTCCATGAAGTCGCTGTTGATCGCCCTGCAATTCCACCACAAGGCCTCCGAAGGCCAACTCATCGATCGCACGCCGAAATGAACACTGTTGCAGCGCGCCGGCGCAGTATCACCGGTCTCGGCATCGTCACGCTCATCATCGTTGGCGTGCTTCTCGGCCTCGGATTCTGGCAGCTACAGCGCCGCACAGAGAAACATGCATTGATCGCTGCACTCACGGAGCGCCTTGCAGGTGCGCCCGGCACATTGCCCGCGCCCGCCACATGGAGCACGCTGACCCCGGCGAAGGACGAATTCCGCCGCGTCAGCTTCTCGGCCACCTACAAATCCGTGCCGGACGGCATGGTCTACAGCTCCGGCTCCGGGGTGCGGCCGGATGTACCGGGCCCGGTGACCTGGGCCTTCCTGCCGGCGCAGCTGGTATCCGGCGAGACTGTCGTGATCAATGCGGGCTTCGTGCAGAACACGATGCAGGATCGCGCCCAGCAGGACCGCGCCGTGCAGAAGCTCATCACCGGAGCGCCGGTGACCATGACCGGCTATCTGCGTTTTCCCGAAACAGCGGGTACGCTGACGCCCCATGACGACGTCAACAAACGTCTGTGGTTCAACCGCGACCAGCGCGCCATGGCGCAGGCGCTCGGCTGGGGCCCTGTCGCGCCGTTCTATATCGATCTGGAAAGTCCCGTGCCGGCCAACGCCATTCCGAAGCCCGGTCCGCTCGAAATCCATCTCAAGGATGACCACATGCAATATGCCATCACATGGTTTGGCCTCGCGGCGGCCGTGGTGATTGCCTTCGGGGTCTGGATAAGGGGGCAGCGGCGGGCCTGAACCCCGGCCAAAGTCGGTTTCCTCGCCCCGCGAAACCCATTATGGTGCCTTCGATTTCACGCGGCGTGAAGTTTTAACCCCATTATTATCAAAGGCTTGGCGGTTTCCGCGCCTTTGGAGGACGCCTTGACGACCTATATCTCGACGCGGGGAGAGGCCCCGAAACTCGGTTTTTGCGATGTCATGCTGACCGGGCTTGCCCGCGACGGCGGTCTCTACATTCCCGAGGTCTGGCCTCAATTGTCGCCCGAGACCATCGCGTCGCTGTTCGGCCGGCCCTATTGGGAAGTCGCCGTCGAGGTGCTCCGGCCGTTCGTGGCCGGCGAGATTTCCGACGAGGATCTCGGGCGCATGGCCAATGAGGCCTATGCCACCTTCCGCCATCCCGCCGTGGTGCCGCTCGACCAGACCGCGCCGAACCAGTTCGTGCTCGAGCTGTTTCACGGTCCGACGCTGGCGTTCAAGGACGTCGCCATGCAGCTCATCGCGCGGCTGATGGATCACGTCCTCGCCAAGCGCAATCAGCGCACCACAATCGTGGTCGCGACCTCGGGGGATACTGGCGGTGCCGCCGTCGATGCCTTCGCCGGCCGCGACAATGTCGATCTCGTCGTGTTGTTTCCGAACGGCCGTATTTCCGACGTGCAGCGTCGCATGATGACCACGACCGGCGCGTCGAACGTCCATGCGCTCGCCGTCGAGGGCCATTTCGACGATTGCCAGGCGATCGTGAAGGGCCTGTTCAACCATCACAAGTTTCGTGACGCCGTGTCGTTGTCAGGTGTGAACTCGATCAACTGGGCGCGTATCGTTGCGCAGGTGGTTTACTACTTCACCTCGGCCGTCGCCGTCGGTGCGCCTGCACGCAGCGTTGATTTCACGGTACCTACCGGCAATTTCGGCGACATCTTTGCGGGCTATGTGGCCAAGCGCATGGGTCTGCCGGTGCGCAAGCTGCGCGTCGCCGCCAACGTCAACGACATCCTCGATCGCACGCTCAAGACCGGCATCTACGAGGTGCGTGAGGTGCACGCCTCGTCGTCCCCGTCGATGGACATTCAGGTGTCGTCGAATTTCGAACGTCTGCTGTTCGAAGCCTCCGGCCGCGATGCTGCGCTGGTGCGTGGCCTGATGGATTCGCTGAAGCAGTCCGGTCGTTTCGTGCTGCCCGAGAAAGTGCTGACCGCGATCCGTGCCGATTTCGAATCCGGCCGCGCCGACGAGGACGAGACATCGGCTGCCATTCGCGCGGCGTGGCGCGAGACCGGCGACCTGATCGATCCGCATACCGCCGTGGCATTGGCCGTCGCCGATCGCGACACCACAGAGATGCATGTGCCCAATGTCGTGCTGTCGACAGCGCATGCAGCGAAATTCCCCGATGCGGTGGAAGCGGCTTGCGGCGTGCGGCCGGCATTGCCGGTCTATCTGGAAGGGCTGATGACGAAGCCCGAGCATATTAAGGTCATGAAGAATGACCAAAGCGATATTGAGCAGTTCGTGCTGTCGGTCAGCCGCGCTGCGAAGCAAGGAGTGTCCTGATGACTGTCGAAGTTACCAAACTGCCTTCGGGCCTGACGGTCATCACCGATACCATGCCGCATCTGGAAACCGCCGCGCTCGGCGTCTGGACCGGCGTCGGTGGCCGCGATGAGAAGCCCAACGAGCACGGCATCTCGCATCTGCTCGAACACATGGCGTTCAAGGGCACCAAGAAGCGTTCGTCGCGCGAGATCGTCGAGGAGATCGAGGCGGTCGGCGGCGATCTCAATGCCGCGACCTCGACCGAAACCACAGCCTATTACGCCCGCGTGATGAAGGCCGATGTGCCGCTGGCGCTCGATGTGCTCTCGGACATTCTCGCCAATCCCACTTTCGTGCCGGATGAACTGGAGCGTGAGAAGAGCGTGATCGTGCAGGAGATCGGCGCGGCGCAGGATACGCCGGACGATGTCGTGTTCGAACATCTCAACGAGCTCTGCTATCCCGACCAGCCGATGGGCCGTTCGCTTCTGGGCACCGCCAAGACGCTGAAGGGGTTTGATCGCGACATGCTGCAGAGCTACCTGTCCACGCATTATCGCGGGCCGGACATGGTGGTGGCTGCAGCCGGCGCCGTGAATCATCGCCAGGTCGTGCATGAAGCCGCCGATCGCTTTTCCAGCTTCGAAGGCACGGCCGCTCCGAAGCCGCAGCCGGCGATGTTCGGCAAGGGCGGTTCGCGTGTGGTCAATCGCGATCTTGAACAGGCGCATCTGACGCTGGCGCTGGAAGGCTTGCCGCAATCGGACCTGTCGCTGTTCAGTCTGCAGGTCTTCACCAACATTCTCGGCGGCGGCATGTCCTCGCGCTTGTTCCAGGAAGTGCGCGAAAAGCGCGGTCTCTGCTATTCGATCTACACCTTCCACGCGCCCTATACCGACACCGGCTTCTTCGGTCTCTATACCGGCACCGATCCCACCGATGCGCCGGAGATGATGGAAGTCATCGTCGATGTCATCAACGAGTCGGTGGAGACATTGACCGAAGCCGAAATCGCGCGCGCCAAGGCGCAGATGAAGGCCGGCCTGCTCATGGCGCTGGAGAGCTGCAGCTCGCGCGCCGAGCAATTGGCGCGGCACATGCTGGCCTATGGCCGTCCGCTCACCGTGGAAGAGCTCGTCCAGCGCATCGATGATGTCAGCGTGGAATCGACCCGCAACGTCGCCCGTGGCTTGCTGACGCGCAGCCGCCCGGCCGTGGCGGCGCTCGGCAGCGGCCGGGGGCTGGACACGGCAGTGGCTTTTGCGGAAGGATTGACCCGCGCCAAGGACAAGAGCCTGCTCCACTAGGCAGGTGAGGTCCGAGGCATCAGGGAGCGAGCCTATGGCCCTGTTTCGTTTGCCATCAAGCGTGCCGGCGGCGCTGGCGCCGCGCGGCTACGGCGTTGCATTGCGCGCGCCCGTGATGAGCGATTTTCCGCAATGGGCCGATCTGCGTGAGCTGAGCCGGGGTTATCTCACGCCGTGGGAGCCGATCTGGCCGTCAGACGACCTGACGCGCTCCGGCTTTCGCCGCCGGTTACGCCGCTATGCTGACGATGCGTCCGCTGATCGCGCCTATCCGTTTCTGGTGTTTCGCGAGTCCGATGGCACGCTGCTGGGCGGCGTGACGCTGGCCAATGTGCGCCGGGGCATCGTCCAGGCGGGCACCATCGGCTACTGGGTCGGCCAACCCTATACGGGGCAGGGCGTCATGACCGCGGCGCTGCGGGTGCTGTTGCCAACCTTGTTCGGCGAATTGAACCTGCACCGCATCGAGGCGGCCTGCATTCCCACCAACCTGCCGTCGGTGCGGGTGCTGGAGAAGTGTGGCTTCTCGCGCGAGGGACTGGCGCGGCGTTATCTCTGCATCAATGGCATCTGGCAGGACCACCTGCTTTACGGCATGCTGCATGAGGACTTCCGCGGGTAGTCGTGTTGCAACGCGATGTCCGGATGTGGCGCAATGGCGCGCATCTGTCCTGTCTCAAGCGCCTTGGGTTCGCCGCCATTGCGCTGTTATAAGGCCCTGCGCACGCCTTGGGCGGGGCTGCGCAAACGACTGAATTTCCGGGGATATCTTCATAATGCGCAACATTCGTTCGATGCCGATCAGCGGCCGCACCGGCGCGCTCCGCAGCCTGCTGGTGATCACTGCAGCAAGCCTGACACTGGCCGGTTGCGGCGGCGGCAGCATGTTCGGCGGCGGTTCGCCGAGCAGCAGCGGCGGCGGCAGTCCGTCGATGACCGATCGCTTCACCCAGTTGTTCTCGGGCAAGTCCACCGAGGTCGGCGCGCCGCAGTCGCCGCAGACCGATGAGAACGATCTGACCTGCCCGAGCGTCAGCATCCGGCCGGGCGCCTCGACCTATGCGGTCGGCGCTGCGGGCAAGCCTGCGGTCGGCAACGATCTGGCTTTCCAGGCCACCATCACCCGGACAGCGCGCTCCTGCGATCTCAATGGCGGTCAGATCTCGGTCAAGATCGGCATCCAGGGCCGCGTCATCGTCGGGCCGGCCGGCGCGCCAGCAGTGGTCGATGTGCCGCTGCGTGTCGCCGTGGTGCAGGAGGGCGTGACGCCGAAGACCATCGCCACCAAGGTGTTCCAGACCAATGTGCAGATAGGCAGCGAGACCAGCGTGCCGTTCAGCCTGGTCGGTGAGGATCTTGTTTATCCCGTGCCCACAGGCACTGCAGGCGATTCCTACATCTTCTATATCGGCTTCGATCCGCAGGCCCTGAAATCGCAGGCACCCGCACGGAAGCGGCGCTAAGGGTTGTCCGAGCCAACAAAAAAGCCGGCGCGATCATCTCGCGCCGGCTTTTTCAGTTTGAAGTCTTTCGCTTAGTTCAACTTGGAGCGAACTTCGCCGATACCCTTGGCGATCAGGTCGTCGGCCACCGAGCCCTTTACGGACTGCGACAGTACCGAGGCTGCCGCATTCACTGCGGCTTCGGCTGCGGCTGCGCGAACGTCTGCGATAGCCTGGGCTTCCGCCATCGCGATCTTGCCCTCGGCGCTCTTGGTGCGGCGAGCGACAAAATCTTCCATCTTGGTCTTGGCTTCCGCGGCTATGCGCTCGGCCTCTTCCTTGGCGGACGTGATGATGTCCTGCGCTTCGCGCTCGGCCGCGGCATGACGCTTCTTGTAGTCTGCGAGCAGCGCGGCGGCTTCATCGCGCAGGCGACGGGCGTCGTCGAGTTCCTGCTTGATGCGGACGCTGCGGTGGTCGAGCGCCGTCAGGATGGTGCGGTGAATACCGAACCAGCCGAAAACCGCCATCAGAAGGACAAAAGCGACGGCGACCCAGAATTCAGCTTGAAGTCCGAACATCCGTTTATCCTTTCAGCGACGCGTCGAGCGCGGCGTTGACGGCGCCTGCATCCGGGTTGATGCCCGTCAGGCGTTCGACGATCGCCGAGGCCGTGTCCGCAGCAATGCTGCGCACATTGCCCATCGCCGTTGCGCGGGTGGTGGCGATGGTCTGCTCCGCTGCAGCAAGCTTGGTGGCAAGGCTCTCTTCGAGTTTCGCCTTGGCCTGCTCCTGTTCCGCATTGAGCTTCTCACGAACTTCGGTCGCTATCGCCTGCGCCTTGGCGCGAGCATTGGCGAGTTCGGTTTCGTAAGCCTTCAATGCAGCGTCCGAATCGCCCTTGAGCTTGGCGGCTTCGTTCAGGTCCGTATCGAGAACCTGCTGACGGGCCGCAAGCACGCCGCCGACGCGGGGCAGCGCCAGACGCGACACGATCAGATAGAGCAAGCCGAACGCGATCGCGAACGACACCAGCTGTGAAGCGAAGGTGTTGCTCTCGAACGGCGGAAACGACGCCTTGTGACCACCGTCTGCCGCAGTGTGTGCGGCAGTCCCGTGATCGGCGCCCTTGGATTTGCCCTGACCTTCAGCCACAGCAGTCTCCTTATCGATCGGAAGCGCTCCAGGACGGAGCGGCAACCGGATCCGTTTTCAGCTTAGACGGCGAACAGCAGCAGCAGCGCGATCAGCAGCGAGAAGATGCCGAGCGCTTCGGTCACGGCGAAGCCGAAGATCAGGTTAGCGAACTGGCCCTGGGAAGCCGACGGGTTGCGGAGCGCACCGTTGAGGAACTGGCTGAAGATCATGCCGACGCCGATGCCAGCGCCACCCATGCCGAGACAAGCAATGCCGGCGCCGATGTACTTCGCTGCGATGGGATCCATAGTAAAACTCCTTCTTGGGATAGGGGATTAAGACAGTTGAGGGGTGGAATTCCGCCAGAACACTAAACGCGGTTAGTGGCCCGGATGAAGTGCGTCGTTGAGATAGATGCAGGTCAGGATCGTGAACACATAGGCCTGCAGGAAGGCGACCAGCAGTTCCAGCGCGGTCAGCGCCGTGGTCATGGCCAGCGGCAGCACCGAACCGAAAATGCCGAGTGCGCCGAGTGCGCTCAGCGAGGTCACGAAGCCGGCAAAAACCTTCAGCGTGATGTGGCCGGCCAGCATGTTGGCGAACAGACGGACCGAATGCGACACCGGGCGGGACAGGAACGAGATCACCTCGATCACCGTAACCAGCGGCAGGATGTAAATCGGAATACCGTGCGGCACGAACAGCTTGAAGAAGCCGAGACCGTTTTTGTAGAGGCCGTAGAGCAGCACGGTCAGGAACACCATCAATGCCAGCGCGACGGCGACGATCAGATGGCTGGTGACGGTGAAGGTATAGGGGATGATGCCGATCAGATTCGCCGTCAGGATGAACATGAACAGCGAGAACACGAACGGGAAGAACTTCATGCCTTCTTCGCCGATGCTACTGCGCACCGTATTCGACACGAATTCGAAGGACAGTTCGGCGACCGACTGGAAGCGGCTCGGGATCAGCGCACGTCCGGCGCTGCCGCCGATCATCAGCAGCGACACGACGGCGACGGCGCCGAACATATAGGCCGATGAGTTGGTGAAGGCGATTTCCTGATTGCCGATATGGCCCAGGGTGAAGATCTTGTGGATCTCAAATTGATGGATCGGATCGGCCATCCACGTCGGTCTTTCAATTCGGCCGGAACGTCCGGCGTTTCCTTGCCGGACAGCCGGCACTCAAATGCTGCGCCAACGACGCAGAGGTCTTGGGCGCGAATTTCTTATTCCGCTTTTTTTCCGACCCCAGCCGAGCGCATCACGTTCATCACGCCGGCGACGAAGCCGAGCAGCATGAGAACGATCAGCCCCCACGGCGATGTCGACAGCAAACGATCGAAGCCCCAGCCCAGAATCGTTCCGACGACGACGCCCGCGACCAGTTCCGAAGAAAGACGGAGACCCACCGCCATGGCCGATGCCCTGGACTGCGCGTTTCCGCTTCCAGTTTCGGATTGGTCAGTCTGAAGTTTGCGCTCATCCTGAAGTTTGGACAGACGCTGATTCAGACTTCCGAGCCTTGCGGAAAGCGCAGCCTCATCGGGAGACGATTTGCCATCGTTTCTGCGTTCGCTGTCATCGTCCCGTGTGCCGTTCGTCATGCTTGCGACACTCGAAATAACGCTGCAAATGCTGGAAATAACGCCCCATCACCCTTCAAAGCCGGGCGGACCATACTTAGCGCATCTTGCCAAGTCAAGATTCGCTGATCGCCTGTTAGTGCTTTGATTCATTTGATTTTATTGGCAAAATTCGAATCCCGCTGCGCGGGATCGCCGCAGCGCAAGAATGACTTTCGAGGTGATCTATCTTGCACGGCGCAGGGCGCTCTGTTGGAGTACCGCAGAGTTTGAAAACGCCCCTGCCGGAGCCCGGAATGTCTCAAGAGATCGACTACTATTTTTCGCTGCCATCGCCCTGGGCCTATATCGGCCACACGCTCTTTCGCGATCTCGTAAGTACTTATGATCTCAAGGTGAATCATAAGCCGGTATTTCTCGGCGATCTGTTTTCGGAAACCGGCGGCCTTCCGCTGGGCAAGCGTCATCCGGTGCGGCAGCGCTACCGGATGCTTGAATTGCAGCGCTGGCGCGACAAGCGCGGTCTCGATTTCCATCTGCAGCCGAAGAACTGGCCATTCGATGGCCGACTCGCCGACGGTCTGGTGATCGCGGCGCTCGAGGCCGGACACGATCCGGACCCGTTCCTGCGCCGCGCATTTCCTGCGGTCTGGGAAGGTCAGCTCAATCTCGGCGACACGGCCGTGCTGACCAGGCTGGCGGATGATTCGGGGCTGCCGGGCGCGAAACTGCTAGAGCGCGCGGCGTCCAGCGATGTGGCTGCGATATACGAACAGAACCGTCAGGAGGCGATTGCGGCTGACGTGTTCGGCTCGCCGGCCTATGTGCTCAACGGTGAAGTATTTTGGGGCCAGGACCGGCTCGAATTGCTGGCAGATGCGTTGAAGGCGAAGCGAGCGCCTTTCAAATCTCAAATCTGAGCACATCTGAGAGTAAAGGTGGCTATCGCCCCGAACTCGCAACGCGGAGCATCTCCATGAAGAATGCTGTGGTGCGTTTTACCTTCCCCGGGCAGCCCATGCGATACGCTGCGCGGATTGGCGCGGTTCTGATGGCCGGGACCGTCAGTGCGTCTGCGCAGGCCCTCCCGGACATCGAGAATGGCCGTTATTCGCTGTCGCCGATCGCTGAAGGCGTCATCCGCCTGGATACCCGCACCGGCACGGTTTCGACATGCACGGATAAGGGATCCGGCTGGGCCTGCTATGTTTTACCGGATGAACGTGCCGCGCTCGATACCGAGATAGGGCGGCTGCAGAGGGACAACGACAGACTGAAGGCGGAGCTTGCGGGGCGTGGTCCAGCCGTCGCCGGCAAGACCGATGAAGCGCTCCCGAAGCAGGATTCGCTGAAGCCCGGAAAACCAGGGAGTGCGGATGGCGAGAGGAAGATCGAGATTCCGCTGCCGAGCGAACGCGATGTCGATCGGGTGATGGCCTTTGTCGAAAACGCGTGGCGACGCCTTGTCGATATGGCAAGCCGCATCCAGCGCGATTCCAGCGGGAAAATCTGAGCGCTGCGAGTTTCGCGCCGGATGGCAGTGCTCGCATATTTGACTGGTATGATGCGCAGCGCCTTTGCGGCGATATTGAGAGAATAATTCGGTACTAGCAGAGAGGAGCCAAATCGTACGTTTTTCGATTTAAGGGAGCACTTTGATGCCGAGATTTTATTTTGATCTCGTCGATGGGACGACCGTGCCCGACGCTTCCGGGCAGATTTTGCGCAATGAATTGCTGGCCGCTGAGGTCGCCGACAAGCTCGCGGGCGATATTTACAAGATCAGGCCCGAGCTCCGCGGCAAGCACTTCGCCATTTCCGTCCGCAACGAGGAGGGCGAGGAAATTCACCGCGCAGACGTGGTTAGCTCCGACGATTAACGCAGTGCGCAGCTCTTATTTGCGGTCGAGCCCGATATTGTCGCCGTCGCCATGAATGGCGTCGCGGTCGGCTTGATCGGTGTTGTCTGCGTCCTTGATGACAGCTTTCTCCTGCGCACGCTGTTCGTCCTTGCGTGGCCCCGGCCCCGGAATGTCCCTTGATGTTTTTGGCTTCATGGCGTTTTCCCTTGTCCATCTTGATTGAAGTGGGAACGCCATATGGGCGTTTTGGTTCATCAGAAGATCTACCAGTTGAAAGGTGAACGTCGTGACCTCTGCCAGATCTATCACGCGCAGCGCGCCGTCTGCAGTTCTCATCGAAACTGTCGTGTCGTCGCTGCTGACGGTGCAGACATCCGGTGCGGGTTTCGTCGATCTGACCCGCGAGGTCGGCAAATTCCTGAGCGAGATCGGCGCCCGAGAAGGTGCGTTGACGCTGTTCATCCGCCATACCTCAGCGTCGCTAACCATCCAGGAAAACGCCGATCCTTCCGTGCTGGTCGATCTCATGACAACGCTCGATCGTCTTGCGCCTCAGGATTTTAACTGGACGCACGATACGGAGGGTCCCGACGACATGCCGGCGCATGTTCGTACCATGCTGACCGCGACCTCGCTGCACATCCCCGTTCTGTCAGGCAAGCTCGCGCTTGGAACCTGGCAGGGCATCTATCTGATCGAACACCGCGCCCGCCCGCATCGCCGCGAGGTGGTGCTGCAGTTCGTCGGCGCGACCTGACGCTCGCAGATCTGCCGAAACAAAAAAAGGCCGCGGATTGCTCCGCGGCCGTTTGTTGTCGTCGTGTCCGCCGGCAGCCTGGGCTGCCGGCTTGGCGAGATTAGTTCGCGCTGATATCGACGTCCTTGGTCTCCGGCAGGAAGAAGAAGCCGACGACCACGGTGATTGCCGCGAAGATGATCGGGTACCACAAGCCGGCATAGATATCGCCGGTCGAGGCCACGATGGCGAAGGCGGTCGCCGGGAGAAGTCCGCCGAACCAGCCGTTGCCGATGTGGTAGGGCAGCGACATCGAGGTGTAGCGGATCTTGGTCGGGAACAGTTCGACCAGCATTGCCGCGATCGGCCCGTAGACCATGGTCACGAACAGCACCAGGACGAACAGCAGTCCGATCACCGCCGCGACCTGCGGACGGAAGATATCGAACGGATGCGCCATCTTCACGATCTGCGCGTCGCCCGCCTTGGGATAGCCCGCCGCCTGAACCGCTGCGAGAACCTGCGGGTTCGACGCTGCAGCCGCGGTGTAGGGCACGTCCTTGCCGTTGACGACGACCTTCACGCCCGAGCCCGCTGCACCGTAGGCGGTCGAGTACTTGACCGACGACTGGGCCAGATAGGCGCGGGCCGTATCGCAAGGCGTGGAGAACACGCGGGTGCCGACCGGGTTGAACAGATCGCCGCAAAGCGCGGGATCTGAAACGACTTCCACCTTCACGGTCTCGATCGCCTTTTCCAGCGTCGGGTTGGCGTTGGTGGTGATCATCCGGAAGATCGGGAAGAAGGTCAGCGCTGCGATCAGGCAGCCTGCCAGAATGATCGGCTTGCGGCCGATCTTGTCGGACAGGGCGCCCCAGAACACGAAGAAGCCGGTGCCGAGCAGCAGCGACCACGCGATCAGGAGATTCGCGGTGTAACCGTCGACCTTGAGGATCGATTGCATGAAGAACAGCGCGTAGAACTGGCCGGTGTACCAGACCACGCCCTGGCCCATCACGCCGCCGAACAGTGCGATCAGCACGATCTTGGCGTTGCTCCAGTTGCCGAAGGCTTCGGTGAGCGGAGCCTTGGAGCCCTTGCCCTCGTCCTTCATCTTCTGGAACACGGGCGATTCATTCAGGCGCAGACGGATCCAGACCGAGATGCCGAGCAGAACCACCGAGACTAGGAACGGAATTCTCCAGCCCCAGGCGGCGAATTCAGGCTCACCCAGCGCCGACCGCGTGAACAGGATCACGAGCAGCGATAGGAACAGGCCGAGCGTGGCCGTGGTCTGAATGAACGACGTGTAGTAGCCACGCTTGCCGGCCGGCGAGTGCTCCGCCACATAAGTTGCCGCGCCGCCATATTCGCCGCCGAGCGCAAGGCCTTGCAGCAGGCGCAGGCCGATCAGGATGATCGGAGCTGCGATGCCGATGGTCGCTGCATTAGGCAAGATGCCGACGATGAAGGTCGACAGGCCCATGATGAGGATGGTGACGAGGAACGTATACTTGCGGCCGACGATGTCGCCGACGCGCCCGAACACGATGGCGCCAAACGGACGAACGATGAAGCCCGCGGCGAAGGCCAGCAGCGCGAAGATGTCGCGCGTGGCCTGATTGAACATCGGCAGCTTGGTGGCGGGATCGATCACGCCGAAAAATTGCGCGCCGATGATGCCGGCCAGCGAGCCGAACAGGTAGAAGTCATACCATTCGAAAACAGTGCCGAGCGATGACGCGAAGATGACGAAGCGTTCGTCCTTCGTCATCCCTTGGGCTTTCGCCGATGTTGCTGCGATGGTGGACATGTTTGAATCGCTCCCCAAATCCGTTGCAAAATTTATTGTGGCTTCTCGCTCGCTGCGCCGAACTTCTGTCGGCTCATTGCAGAGAACTTCGATGCAAAAGGTAGCATTGCGGGGAAATGCGACCCAATACGACTTTAGGCCGTGCGCAAGGGGGCTGTGCGCAGACGTCGCAGTGGCGAAAACGTCCTTCCGGACGTGCGCGTGCATATGAAATATTGCGCCGCACAATGGCCCGCGTTCACCAATTTACCGCGTGGCAGCATTGGGCGCTTGCAAGACGTTGTCGCGCGGGGGACACTTGTGGCGAAATGCGCTTTTGCGCGTCGTCTCAACGCGGTCGCTGGTTCGCCGCAAGATTTTTGCATGGATTTTGATGACCGTTATCGCTCCCTCGCGCCTCATTATTGCCGACGATCATCCGTTGTTCCGCGGTGCATTGCGGCAGGCGGTCAGCAGTGTGCTGCCGACGACCACGGTCGATGAAGCCGGTACATTCGAGGATCTGACCAAACTGCTGGAACGGGATTCCGACGTCGATCTGATCCTGCTCGATCTGTCGATGCCGGGGATATCAGGATTCTCGGGACTGATTTACCTCCGAGCACAGTATCCTGCGATTCCAGTGGTTATCGTCTCCGCCAGCGATGACGTCGGTACGATCCGCCAATCGCTGGACTTTGGCGCGTCAGGCTTCATTCCAAAGCGCTTCGGCGTCGATACGCTGCGCGATGCCATCGTGCGCGTGATGGATGGCGACGTCTGGGTTCCACCGGACGTCGACATGTCCGCAGCGGCCGATCCGGAAATGAGCAAACTGCGCGATCGGCTGGTGACGCTGACACCGCAGCAGGTCCGCGTGCTGATGATGCTGTCGCAGGGTCTGCTCAACAAGCAGATCGCCTATGAGCTTGGCGTGTCAGAAGCGACCATCAAGGCGCATGTCTCGGCGATCCTGCAGAAGCTCGGTGTCGAGAGCCGCACCCAGGCCGTCATCGCCGCCGCAAAGATCGCCGGCGGCCAGTGGCGCCAGGGCGAACAGACGCCGCAATAATCGGACTATTCCGCCGCGATCATCTGCTGCGTGCGCCATTGCCCGAGCAGCGCGCGCAGCGACGCCGGTTTGACCGGCTTGTTTAACACGGCGATCTTGTCCTGCCGTGCAGCCGATTGCACATGCGGGCTGCGGTCGGCGGTGATCAGGATGGCCGGGATCTCCTTGCCGAAACGGTTGCGGATTTCCCGGATCGCGGCGACGCCGTTGCCGCGGTCGAGATGGTAATCGACCAGCAGGCCCGTCAGGCGCCGGCCTGAGCCCTGGATTTCGGCGATCGCATTCATCGCGGCTTCCGGATCAGGGACGGCGACAACCTCGGCTCCCCAGGCCTGCAACAGCGTCTTCATGCCATCGAGAATCGCCATGTCGTTCTCGATACAGACAACGAGTGTGCCCGACATAGGTGACTTCGACAGCGGCGTCGCGCTAGTGACCGCGGTGGTGTGATTGATCGCCTTGGCGACGGGCACCGTCACCGAGAAGAATGAGCCACCGCTGCGATTGGAATCCAGCGCGATGCCGTGATTGAGCACATGGGCGAGGCGCTTGACGATCGACAGGCCGAGCCCAAGGCCGCGCGCGATTCGTGCGCCTTGTTCGAGCCGGTGAAATTCCTTGAAGATCTCGCCGCGCTTGAGAATCGGGATGCCGACGCCGGTATCGTAGATGCCGATCTGCAAGGCCTTGCCGCGGCGCCGGCAGCCGACCAGGACGCGGCCATGCGGCGTGTATTTGATCGCGTTCGAGATCAGGTTCTGCAGCAGACGCCGCAGCATCAGGCGATCGGATTCGACGGGCAGTGAGCACGGCACGAATGTGAGCTTGACGCCGCGGGCGTGTGCAATCGGTGCATATTCGATCTCGAGCGAGCGCATCAGGTCGCCGATGCGGAAGCTGGAAATCGCAGGCATCATGGCGCCCGCATCCAGGCGCGAGATGTCGAGCAGCGCTCCGAGGATTTCCTCGATGGCCTCCAGCGAGTCGTCGATATTCTCGACCAGCCGGGCATCCTCGCCGCCGCTCTTTCGTTCGACCAGGCTGGTGACATAGAGCCTTGCGGCGTTGAGCGGCTGCAGAATGTCGTGACTGGCGGCGGCCAGAAAGCGGGTCTTTGAGATATTGGCGTCTTCCGCAGTGCTCTTGGCGAGCGCCAGTTCGGAATTCAGTCGCGTCAGCTCCTCAGTGCGGTCGCGGACGCGTTTTTCCAGCGTGGCATTGGCGCGCTCCAGCGCTTCTGCTGCCTCGAAGCTGGGCGTGACGTCGGAGAAGGTGAGCACGAGCCCGCCATCAGGCATCTTGTTGGTACGCACCTCGATGACGATCTGGCGATCCTGAAGACGTTCAAGATAAGGCTCGCCCTCGGTGGTGTAGGCAGCCAACCGCGCCTGTGTCAGGGTTTCGTTGTCGCCATAGGGCGATGCGCTCTGGATGCCGATGAATTCCAGAATCTCCCGCAGCGGAATGCCGATCTGCACGATCTGCGGCGGCAGGCCGAGCAGTTCGCCGAACTGCCGGTTTGACACAATCAGCTGCAGGTCGGGGTTGAAGACGGCGATGCCCTGGCGGACGTGATTGAGTGCAGTCTGCAGGATCTCGCGATTGAAATGCAGCGCCGCATGGGAATCGTCGAGCAGCTTCAAGGCCGCCTTGGCCGACACCGTGCGCTTGCGCAGCAGCAGCGACATCACCACGCGGGACGAGGCTGCGCCAATCGATGACGCGATCAGATATTCTGCGTGCTGCAGCAATTCGAAATCCGCAGGCGCGGCTGGATCGAGATCGACACGGCGACGCGTGGCGAAAGCATCGAAGGATTCACGCGCGCGGTCCGGGCCGAGATATTGGGTCACGGTGCTGAGGATATCCTGCACCGTGACTGTGGTCCGCCAGCGCCGGAACGCCGGTGTGATCGGCGCCAGCGTATTAGGCACGAAGACATCGGCCTGCAGCCGTTCGATCGACGACGGCGCCCGCATCAGCGAGAGCACGATATAGGTCAGGATATTGAGCGACAGGCTCCAGAGCGTGCCGTGCAGCAGCGGTGGCAGTTCGGTGCCGAGCAGGTCCTGTGGCCGCAACGCCTCGATGCCGAAGGGGCCGTGCTGCAGGAACAGGACGCCTGCGGTGCTGCCTTCAAGGAAGCTCGGGATGAACAGCGTATAGGCCCAGACGATGAAGCCGACCACCATGCCGCCCATGGCGCCACGGGCAGTTGCGCGCCGCCAGATCAGCCCGCCAAAGAAAGCTGGAGCGAGTTGCGCGATGGCCGCAAATGACAGCAGGCCGATGGCAGCCAGTTGCGTATTGCCGAGCGCGCGGAAATAGAAATAGGCCATCACCATGATGGCGAAGATCGAGAAGCGCCGCGCCTTCAGCAGGAAGTTGCCGAAGTCGGTCTGCTCATTCTGCGTCTGTGGCCCGCGCCGCAAGACCAGTGGCAACACGATATCGTTGGACACCATAATGGCCAGCGCAACGCATTCGACGATCACCATCGCGGTGGCAGCCGATAAGCCGCCGATGAACACCGCCATGCTGAGCGTGCTGGAGCCAGCTTCGATCGGCAGCGCCAGTACATACATGTCGCTGTCGACGGCGCCGAACGGAAAGGTCACGAGGCCCGCCAGGGCGATCGGAATGACGAACAGGTTGATGGCGATCAGATAGGTGGGAAACAGCCAGCGCGCGCGACTCACTTCGGAGTCGCTGGAATTTTCGACGACGCTGACGTGGAACTGCCGGGGCAGCAGCATGATGGCGCAGAACGACAGCAGCACCATCGTGAGGAAATTGCCGAACGACGGCACATAGTTGATGGCGCGCATCGCCTCTGGTGTCTTCATCGCGCGCTCGACCAGCTCCGAGGGGCCGAACATCCAGAATGTCACGAAGGCGCCGGCGATGATGAACACCACCAGCTTGACGATGGATTCGGTCGCCACGGCGAGCATCAAGCCGTGCTGATGCTCGGTCGCATTGGTCTGCCTCGTGCCGAACAGGACGGCGAACATCGCCATGGCGAGAGTCACGACCAGCGCCATGTCGCCGACGATGGGAACGCCGGCAATGGCCTTGTCTTCGCCGAGGATCGTTTCCAGCGACGATGCGACGGCTTTCAGCTGCAGCGCAATGTACGGAACCGAACCGATGATGGCGATCACGGCCACGGTAGCGGCGACGGCCTGGCTCTTGCCGTAGCGCGCGGCGATGAAGTCGGCGATCGAGGTGATGTTCTGGGTCTTGGCGAGATGGATCACACGCCGCAGCACCGGCGAGAAGAAGGCAAAGAACAGGATCGGGCCGACATAGATCGCGAGGAAATCCACGCTGGTCCGGCTGGCCACGCCGACCGAGCCGAAGAACGTCCATGACGTGCAATAGATCGCCAGCGACAGCGGATAGATGACGGCCTTGGCGCGGCCGCTCTGGAACAGGGCGATCCGGTCGCCATAGCTGGCGACGCAAAACAGAAATCCGATGTAGCAGAGGGCGGCAACAATCACGCCCCAGTCGTGCAGCATCGCGCGTGCTCCCTTTGGCGGGCTGAAGCCCGTCCGTCAGGCGAAAATCTAGCCGGTTGCGCCGGTGCAGGCGACAGGGATTTGGCCGGACGCCGGGGAATGCCGGATCGTCGTTAAATCCAGCGCGGGCCGAAAAAGGCGATCAGGATAATGAACAGCCAGGCGGTCACGCCGGCCAGCAGAGCGAGGCGGTAATCGAACGTGCCGACCGTGAGATAGCAGATGCCGAGAAAAGCGAGATAGGCCGGAATGGTCTTCGCGCCGGCCATGCAGGCTTCCCGGAAGCCCGCGCTGTCGCCTTTTGCGCCGACGATGAGGAGCGCAATGATCGCAAAGGTCGGAAACAACGGCAGAATGCCGGGCAGCGTGTTGCCCCGTTTGGACAACCAGGCAATCAGGGCGGTGAGGAGCCCGCCGAGAATACCTTTCCAGATGATGTCCAAGGGATGTCCTTCAGGTGAGCCGCAGCAAGCTCCGCCCTCATCCTGAGGAGCGGCCACTTGGCCGCGTCTCGAAGGATGGCGGGAAGCGCCGGTGCGCATCATCTCATGGTTCGAGACGCGCGCAAGGGCGCGCTCCTCACCATGAGGGGCGGAGCATGCTATTACTCCGCTGCCAGCGCCTTGGTGCGCAGTGGCAGGCCGAGTTCATCCCACACCTGCAGCAGCGATTCCGCGAGGTGATCGATCAGCACGTCGTCGTGATAGGGCGACGGCGTGATGCGGAGGCGCTCGGCGCCTTTGGCGACGGTGGGATAATTGATGGGCTGGATGTAGATGCCGTGATCTTCGAGCAGCAGATCGCAGGCCTTCTTGCAGAGTTCGGCATCGCCGACGAACACCGGCACGATATGGGTGTCGGTGGACATCACCGGAATGCCGGCCGCGGTGAGGATCGCCTTGACCCGCGCAGCGCGATCCTGATGGCGCTCACGTTCCCAGCTCGAGCTCTTCAGGTGCTTGATCGCTGCAGTCGCGGCCGAGCAGATCGCCGGCGGGAGCGCGGTGGTGAAGATAAAGCCCGGCGCATAGGAGCGCACGGCGTCTACAATGTCCTTGTTTGCTGCGATATAGCCGCCGAGGCAGCCATAGGCTTTGGCGAGCGTGCCTTCGAGTACGTCGATGCGATGCATCACGCCGTCGCGCTCGGCGATGCCGCCGCCGCGTGGGCCATACATGCCGACCGCATGGACTTCATCCACATAGGTCATCGCGCCATAACGTTCGGCGAGATCGCAGATCGCAGCCAGTGGCGCGATGTCGCCGTCCATCGAATACAGGCTCTCGCAGGCGATCAGTTTCGGCCGCGCGGGATCGGCAGCCCTCAGCAGCTCTTCGAGATGCGCGACGTCGTTATGGCGGAACACCACGCGGTCGCAGCCGGCCTGCCGGATGCCTTCGATCATCGAATTGTGGTTGAGCGCGTCGGACAAGATCAGGCAATTCGGCATCAGCTTGGCGAGCGTCGAAATGCCGGTCTGGTTCGAGACATAGCCAGAGGTGAACAGCAGGGCCGCCTGCTTGCCGTGGAGGTCCGCGAGTTCTTCCTCGAGCTGCACCAGCGGATGATGGGTGCCTGCGATGTTGCGGGTGCCGCCGGCGCCGGTGCCGACGCGGGTCGCAGTCTCGACCATGGCGCCGACCACTTTCGGGTGCTGGCCCATGCCGAGGTAATCGTTGGAGCACCAGATCACGACATTGCGCGGGCCCTGCGGCGTGTGCCAGACCGCATGCGGGAACCGACCGGCAATGCGCTCGAGATCGGCGAAGACACGATAGCGGCGCTCGTCATGCAAACGATTGAGCGCGTCACTGAAGAACTTGCTGTAATCCATCGCAAAAGACCCAAAAACGAAACCCGAACCCTGCGTCAGGTTGCGTTTTAGAGCTTTTCCAGCTTGGCTGTCGAGGCGCAATTGGTCAATTTGACCACGTGCTGCGGCTTTTGATGTGCATCAAGAGCCTGAGGTCGTTCACGAATTTTTGCTGCGCTGCAGGTTACGCCGATTTGAACCGCAGCATGCCGTCGGCGCCCATCGTCGAGGTCAGCCGCTTCTGCGCCAGCATGTGATTGACGTGGGCGATCAATTCGCCGGCGGCAAATCCGGTCTGGTGGGCATCGAGCTTGTGCTTGTGAAACACCACCGGCACCAGCTCGGCCGAGGTCTTGCCGGTATCCTTGCATGCGGCGGCGATCATCTGGCAGCGCTCTTCGTGATGGTCTGCGAGCTGCTTGATGCGGATCTTGAGGCCATGAAACGGCACGCCATGACCGGGGAGCACCAGCACATCGTCGGGTAGCGTATCAGCGAGACGCTTCAGCGAATGCAGATAGGAGCCGAGCGAATTCTCGTCGGGCTCATGGGCCCAGACGCTCACATTCGGCGAGATCTTGCTCAGCACCTGATCGGCCGACAGGAACAGTTTATCGGCCTCGCAATACAGCATCACCTGATCCGGTGAGTGGCCGGCGCCGGTGAGCACGCGGAAGGTGCGCGTGCCGATCACGAGATCGTCGCCGTCAGACAGTCGGCGATAGGCCGCCGGCAGCGGCACCGTCTTCTTCAGATACTCCTGGCCGCGGCCGAGCAATTGCTCGGTGATATCTGCATCCATGCCGTGGCGATGGAAGAACTGCCGCATATTGACGATGCGCTCTTCGGTTCGGCGGTGCTGGTGATAGACGCCCTGCAGATATTCGACTTGCGACATATAGAAGGGGCAGTTGAACCGCTGCACCATCCAACCGGCCTGGCCGACATGATCGGGATGCGCGTGGGTGACGATCACCTTGCTGATCGGTTTGCCCTTCAGCGGACCTTCGAACAGTTTCGTCCATGCAGCGATGGTCGCGTCGTTGCCGATGCCGGTATCCACCATGGCCCAGCCATCGCCGTCGGCGAGCAGGTAGATGTTCACATGGTTGAGGCGAAACGGCAGGTCGAGCCGGATCCAGAGAACGCCCGGAGCAATTTCGACCACCTGATCGGTCCCGGGATGGTTCTCCCAGGGATAGCGGAGGTCATCGGCTGGCTTTGTGCTGGCGTCTGTTTTCGAATGCATCGGTTCTGTCACAATGTCCTTTTCATCCGGCTTAGCGGGCCAAGGACCCCTGCGCCAGCACAAATTCGGCTGGCGCAGGGCATGGGTTTATGCGCTGGCGCGCATATCGGCCTGTGCTGAAGCGGTAACCGGCAGAGCCGGCGTGCTCTTTCCGCTCACGTCGTCGAGCCGCGAGGTCATGCCGAGCCGGTCCAGCAGGCTAGCGTCGCGGTCGGTCTGGGGGTTTTTCGTGGTCAGCAGCACGTCGCCGATGAAGATGGAATTGGCGCCGGCGACGAAGCACAGCGCCTGCAGTTCATCAGTCATATATTGCCGTCCGGCGGAAAGCCTGACGACGCTCTTCGGCATCATGATACGCGCCACGGCAATCATGCGGACCAGCGCGATCGGATCCGGGCGTTCGGCGGTGTCGTTGACCGGCACACCCTTCACCTCGTTCCACATATTGATCGGCACGCTGTCCGGATGATGCGGCAGGTTCGCCAGCAGCATCAGCATGCCCAGACGATCCTCGACCTGCTCGCCCATGCCGATGATACCGCCGCAGCAGACCTTGAGGCCCGCATGGCGCGCCCGCGCCAATGTCTCGATGCGATCTTCCATCGTGCGCGTGGTGATGATCTTGCCGTAGAATTCTGGCGAGGTATCGACATTGTGATTGTAGAAGTCGAGCCCGGCGTCCTGCAGGCGCTTGGCCTGATCTTCCGTGAGCATGCCCAGCGTCGCGCAGGTCTCGAGGCCGAGATCCTTCACCGCGCTGACCATGTCGCAGACGCGGTCGAGATCCTTGTCCTTGGGATTGCGCCAGGCCGCGGCCATGCAGAAGCGGCTCGCACCGGCATCCTTTGCGCGCTGCGCCGTGGCAACCACGGCGTCGCGATCCATCAGCTTGGTCGCCTTGACGTCAGTGTTGTAGTGCGCGCTTTGCGAGCAATAACCGCAGTCTTCCGCGCAGCCGCCGGTCTTGATGCTGAGCAGGCTCGCGGTCTCGACGTGATTCGGATCGAAATTGCTGCGGTGGGTGCTCTGCGCCTGAAAAATCAGGTCCGCAAACGGCAAATCATAGAGTGCCTGGGCTTCATGGCGCTGCCAGTCGTGGCGCAGTTCGGTCGATGTCCATGCAGAGGGTGTTGGGGGCATTCACGCAATCCTTACATTCTGCGCAGCCACCGGTCATGGGCTGCTGTGAAAGCAGTCCATGATTTTGAGGGTTGGAGCAATGACGCTGGCCGGGTGCAGCCATGCGCTGGATCGCCGCTCCTATGCCGCGCGGATGCTCGACAGGAATTCGTCGATTTCACCACGAAGAACGTCGGCCTCGCGGCGCAGTTCGCCCGAGGCGCCGAGCACGTCGTTGGCAGCCGTGCCGGCCTGCGTCGATGCATCGCTGACACCGACAATGTTGCTCGACACTTCGCTGGTGCCGCCGGCGGCGTGCTGGATGTTGCGCGCGATCTCGCGTGTTGCCGCACCTTGCTGTTCGACGGCGGTGGCGATGGCAGCACTCACATGATTGATCTCGGCGATGGTCTGCCCGATGTTGCGGATCGCTCCGACGGCGGTGGACGTGACCTGCTGCATCGACACGATCTGCGTGCGAATCTCGTCGGTGGCCTTTGCGGTCTGATCGGCAAGGCTCTTCACTTCCGATGCCACCACGGCGAAGCCGCGGCCGGCATCGCCCGCGCGCGCTGCCTCGATGGTCGCGTTGAGCGCCAGGAGGTTGGTCTGCGACGCGATGGTCTGGATCAGATCGATCACCACGCTGATGCGGTTGGCGTTGTCGGCAAGGCCCTGCATCGTTACATCGGTTTCGCCGGCCTCGTTGACGGCCTTTGCGGCTATTTCGGTTGACGTGACGACCTGTCGGCTGATCTCGTTGATCGATGACGACAGCTGCTCGGTCCCGGCCGACACTGTCTGGACGTTCACCGAGGTTTCCTCTGCGGCCGATGCGACGGCGCTGACCAGCGCGCTGGAACGATCGGCAGTAGCCGTCATGCTCTGCGCGGTCGATTGCATGGAATCGGCCGAACTCTGCAGCTTCTCCAAAGCGGTGCGCACCTTGCTCTCGAAGTCGACGATGCGGGCTTCGATGCGCGACGTGCGTTCGCCCTTGGCAATGCGGTCCTGATCCTGCTCCGCGCTGAGCGCGCGGGCGTTGATCATGCTGTCGCGGAACACTTCGAGCGTGCCCGCCATCGCCGCGATTTCGTCCTGCTGGCGGCTGCGGGCGATCTCGGTGTCGAGATCTCCGCTGGACAGCCGCTGCATCGCGCGCTGCAATTGCGCGAGCCGGCGCAGGATGCTGCGGCCGACATAGAGCCAGACGAACAATGCCGATCCGATCAGCGTCAGCGCGCCGAGGCCGAGCATCACCTGCGTCGCCAGCGTGATTGTCGTCTGTGCCTGTGTCGTGGCGGCATCGGTTTCGCTGCGTACCTTGTCGACCAGTTGCTTGACGCTCATGCCGAGGCCGACATTGAGCTTGCGCGTCTCGTCGAGAATGAGTTCGCCATATTCGACGGTGTCCATCTCTTTCTGGCGCACCTTGAAGACGCTGTTTTTGCCGTCGCCGATCGCCAGCAGCTGCAGGGCGGCTTCCTTGAGTTCTTTGGTCCCTTTGATGCCGACGAGGGCATCGAGATTCGATTTGACGCGAGCTTGTGCGGCCTTGAAGTTGTCTTCGATCGGAGAGAGCGCTTCGGACGAGCCGGCCGACAGTGCGGCCATCAGATCGGACGAGATCAGGTTGGTGCTGGCGACGACCTCGCCGACCTGCACGATGACTCGCGCGGCTTCGCCCGAATCTTCGGCCGAGAAGACTGTTGCCCGCAGCGTGTCGTTCATCACGTTCTGGGCGTCGGTGGCGGCTGGCTCCGACATCTTGACGAAGTTTGCTGCAGCGGCGCGCAGGGAGTCGTATTGCTTCTGATGTTGGGCGACGGCGTCGAGACGTTCCTGGGTGGCAGCGCCAAGGCTGCGAATCGTGTCTTCGATGTTCTTGACGGTATCGGCCAGGGCGGCGACCACGGCCTTGTCGGCGCCGAGCTTGGCGATGGTGTCGAGCTTCTCGACTGCAATCTTGTGCGTATCGCGCATGCGCTGCGAGCGTTCCTTCAGAACGTCGGGGCTGCTCGATGCCAGCAGCATCGGGCCCTGGCTGGCAAGGCTCTCGCTGGCGGTGGCCAGTTGAAGGCTGGCGGTCAGTTTCGGAATGTCCCGGCCGTTCAGGTCCGTCATCATGCCGCCGAGCTGACCGAGAATCATGCCGGCACCGGCACTGATCAGGATCGCCATGCCCGCGATAACAGCGAAGGCGGCGAACAGGCTGCCGCGAATGCCCCAACGGGGCCGCGAGAAACGAAACCGTCCGAATTTTCCGATGAACGACGTCAGTGCCATTGATTCCCCCCGCGTCCACCGTCCTGGTGGCGGATCGCGTAGAGAGTATGTAGGTACCGAGTTAATATTCGGGTAAATCGGCAACCTTTGGCTGTCGCGGGGCTTGCGAGGTTACCAAAGGGTAAAACGAAAAAGGCCGGCGTTTCCGCCGGCCTTTCCGTAGTTAAGAGCCTGAAATCAGGCGCGAAGCTCAGTACTTCGCAACAACCGGGCCACCCCAGTTGAAGCGGTAGTTCAGGCCAGCCTTGACGGTGTGCTCGTCGTTCTTGGACGAAGCGCCGCCAACGATGCCCGTTGCGAGAGGCGACAGGTTGGTGCTGCCGAAGTCGTAGTACTGGTACTCGACCTTGCCCGACCAGTTCTGGGTGAACAGGTATTCGAGGCCGGCGCCGACGGTGTAACCGTCATGCTTGGTGCCGCTCGTGAAGGCGACCGGAGCGCCCGCAACGTTGACCAGCGATTCGCTGTAGTCGGAGTAAGCGTAGCCGCCCTTCACGTAGAGCAGTGCCGGACCCCAGGTGTAACCGATGCGACCGGTCACCGAGCCGAGGCCCTTCTGGTTCAGGTTGTAGGTGTTGCCCGAGCCGGCGAACAGCACGTTGGTGTTGTTCGAACCAACCCAGCTGTACTGACCTTCGATACCAACGACCCAGTTCGGAGCGAACTGGTAGTCAGCGCCGATCTGCAGACCGCCGAGGAAACGGCCATCCGAATTGTCGGAGGTGCCGCCGAAGCCGTTCGAACCGTTGAACGCGCCGCCGACGTGACCGCCGATGTAGAAACCGGTCCAGTTGTAGATCGGAGCGGCAACGTAAGCCGGAGCCTTGGTGTAGGGACGAGCAGCCAGATCAGCGGCCATTGCCGGAACCGAGGCGCCCAGGGCGATCAGGGCAACGGTGCCCATCAGGAAGTTCTTCATTTTCTTCTTCTCCAGAAAACCATTTTAGAGCGAGAGCGCGTTCGCTCCGTCTATGGCGTGGACTTAGACAGCTTTTGCGTAAAATGCTGTCACCCATTCGCCACAGCAATCGACAACCCGACACGATCTGGATTGGCGCAACGGCATGCTTATCGACGCCTTAATAAAAGCTGAAAGATGCCTTAATTTACAGAGGTTTGGCGGACCAGCGTACCTGCTCGCGCTAACCCCAGCAGTTTGGTTTTGCTCTAGATCGATTTATTGTGATCGGCAAAACCGCAGCGCTTTATCTGCATCGGCTGCAACCCCCGCATCACGTTTGGAACGTCTCAAACCGCTGTGCGAATGCCGGCTGCGTGATGACACCGACCGGTCTGTCATGGGAAACAAAAAACGCGCGATCCGTTAGATGTTTGCGTGGTGTCGGTCGGCGCCTCCGGGAATGGAATCGCGTTGCATGCAGGTTGAGCGGATTTTACGTGAATACGGCCACTTCCTTCGGCCGATGAGTGAAGCGCCACGCGACGGTCAGCGAATCCTTGGCCACTCTGCCCAAGGTCGTGCCCAAGGCGGCCACCTCATTTCCTGCTACTGGGAACCGCACCCCCAAGGCCTGATCGGGCCGAACTGGGTGGAGGAGCGCGATAGCGCCATCGGTTATATCGACCGCTATTTCGATGGCTGGATCAGGCCCCGCGAATTCAGGCTGCTTGATTCGGTCGCCATCAACCGGTTGCTCGTCGCTTACATCGACGATGCGCGCGCCGCCGATAACCGCGAGGCGCTCAAAATGCTTGAAGCGGGCGATGGCTAGAGCATGATCCCGAAAAGTGGATGCCGGTTTTCGCCGACAAACGAGTTCGTTTGTCGAGAGATCATGCTTCCAATATAGAAAAATGCTCCAGCCGCTTTGGGAAGAGCTGATGGAAGATGACGGGAAATGGCTCGGGCCGGGAGCTTTGCAGCAAACCCGGCCCTGAGCGCCCGTCCGCAGGTCTAGAAGGCCTTGTTGGCTTCCGGACGATGTGTATTTTTCGGCACGAAACCCGAGCGTGTGGCCTCGCGCTGGTTGCGCACCCAAACCTCGCGGTTCGGATGCAGGCCGGCGCCGCGGGTGGCGGGCACGGCGCTGGTGCGGGCGCGATGCAGCAAGCGCGTATCAGCCTCGCCGCAGCTCGGATGGATGCCGCCATTGTCCGCGACCACCTTTTCCCATGCCGCCTTGCGCTTGGCATAGATGGCCGGATCCTGCAGCTGCGTGCAGTTGAGTTCGTTGAGATTGAGGTCGGCGATGATCTCGTCGCCGTCCTCGATCAGCCCGATGGCACCACCGAGTGCGGCTTCCGGCCCGACATGGCCGATGACCAGACCCACCGAGCCGCCGGAGAAGCGTGCATCGGTCATGAGACCCACGACGATGTTGCGCTCGCGGCAGAGCGTGGTGATACGCGAGGTCGGGTCGAGCATTTCCGGCATGCCGGGCGCACCCACGGGGCCGTCGTAGCGCACGATGACCATGTCGTGGTTCTGGAACTTCTCCGGATGCTGGTCGAGCGCCTGCAGCAGGCCGCGCTCGCCTTCGAACACGCGCGCGGTGCCGCGGAACCGATTGTCCTCGAGCCCGCCTTCGACGCCGGCGAGCTTGAGAATGGCGGAAAATTCCGGCGACAGGTTACCGCCGAGCACGCGCAACCCGCCGGTCGGCTTGTAGGGCTTCGCGACAGTATAGACGACACGGCCGTCGGCCGGCTTGGTCTCGAGGCGTTTGATCTGCTCGGCCAGCGTTTCGCCGGTGCAGGTCAACACGTCGCCATTGATCAGGCCGGCATCCATCAGCTCGCGCACGATCACCTGCACGCCGCCGACCGCATCGATATCGACCATCGAATACTTGCCGTACGGCCGAGCGTCGGTGAGCACCGGCACGATGTGCTGCGACAGATAGTTAAATTCCGCCGGCGTCATGACTTCCTTCCAGAAGTCGGCGAAGCCCGCGGCGCGCGCGATTTCCGGCGCATGCAGCGTCACATTGGTCGAGCCACCGATCGCTAGCGACACGATCATCGCGTTGCGGATCGAGTCGCGGCTGACGATGTCGCGCGGCTTGATGCCCTTGGCGATCATGTTGGCGAGATAGCTGACCAGCTGCTCCGGGAATTCCTTCAGGCGGCGCGGATCGTCCGATGGTGGCGCCACCATGTGCAGCGGCTGCATGCCGACCACGCCGATGAAGGTCTGCATGGTGTTGTAGGTGAAGATGCCGCCGCAAGAGCCATAGCCCGGGCAGGCATGGCAGGCGATGCGGTGGCGATATTCGGCATCCGGATTGCCGGCGACCTGATAGGCGCTGACGATGTCGAGCTTCTCGCCCGTCTCCGGATCGGTGCCGGGATGGATCGCGCCGTCCGACATGATGATCGACGGCTCGTTATGTTCGAGCAGCGCAGCCAGCGCGCCGACCGGCGGCTTGTCGCAGGCGACCACGGCGATGGTGCCGAGCAGGCCGGTGGCGCTCAGATGCTCCGACAGCGCGTCGTTGGTCACTTCGCGGCCGATCAGCGAATAGCGCATTTCGCGCGTGCCGTTGCGGATGCCGTCCGAAGTGGCGATGGTGTATTCCGGCTGCACCAGGCGATAGGGCAACTGGCCTTGGCCGCGACCGATGCGCTTCTTCAGGCTCTCATGGATCGCGTCCACCTTGGACATCACGCCCATATAGCACTGGCTGTCGCCCTTGGTGCCCACCACGCCCACCGACGGCTCATGAATGAGCGTCTCGTCCGTGCCGAGTATGCGCGCAATGCCGATGGTCTGCGCGGAGCGGCCGGGATGGTTGTCGATGGTGACGACGGGCGACTTGGACACGACGAATTCCTTCCTGACGGCGTTCTTGATCTGCGAGGCTTGAATGCACCGCCGCCGGCGCTCGGCATTGGCGCATGTCAGACCCTGCGGTCAGGGCAGGGTCCGTCCACGATCCAATTTAGGATCGGTCTAGCCAGTGCATAACCCCCGAAGATCGCAAACACAATCGGATTGCCCCTCCGCTGGAACAAGGCTGCCTTGTCGCCGTCCGGTGCCGCAAAGCAACAAAATTCCGGGTGCATTTACGCGATCAGGCTATTTCTGCATGGTTTTGACAAACCAATGGGATAATCGCTTCCTGCGCCGTCACAGCGGATCGCGTCGATACGGAGTTCGAGATTGAGCGTTGCCTTCACCAAGGAAGAGAGTGCCGAAACGGCTGCGGAAACCCTGCTGCCCGACCGCCCGATCTCGCCTCATCCGAACCTTGTGACGGAGGCAGGTTTGCAGGCGCTGGAGACGCAGCTCCAGCAGGCCCGCGAGGCCCATGACGCGGCGAGCGCCATCGACGACGTGAACGAGCGGCGACGTCAGGCGGCGATTCCGCTGCGGGACATGCGCTATTTCGCGGCCCGCGTTCGCACGGCCCAGCTCGTCCCGGCCCCGACATCGACGGATACCGTCGCCTTTGGCAGCACGGTGACTTTCAGCCGCAACGACGGGCGTGTGCAGACCTATCGGATCGTGGGCGAGGACGAAGCGGATCCCAAGGCCGGTTCGATTTCCTTCGTGTCTCCGGTGGCGAAATCGCTGATGAGCAAGGCCGTCGGTGACATCGTCGGCGCGGGCGCCCAGGAGCTCGAGATCATATCAATCAAATAGAGGACGCCGTCGCGGCGGCGGCTTCGCGTCTGATGTCAGTCGCGAAGCCGGTACTCGATCGCAGCGCCGTCACGCCAGCGCGTCAGATTCCCGCACTGGACTCCAGCCGCTCGTTGAGCTTCTGATCGACGACCTCGACCGTGCGATCGATATTTGCATTGGTCATGCCGAGCTGATGCGAAATCAGCTTCACCAGAAGATCGACCCGCTCGATAAACGGCGCGCCAGCAGCAACTGCGCGCGCCGCCGATGACGGCTTGAGCAGGCTCTCCGCTGCCTTGGCATATTTGGCGAACGGGACCTGATCTTCAGGATCGGCGCCGAGACGCCGTGCAACGGCATCGACATGCTCGTAGATCGACTGCGACACTTTCAGGTCGCCGTGAACGGCCTCGCGGATCGACTGCGGCTCTTCGGGCGTGATGCAGCGATAGTTGCCCGTGAGTAGCATCGACCATTTCGCCAGCGGCACGAACAGCGAGTCGAATACTTTCAGCTTCACCGGCACGTCCTGGCCGTCGAGCTTCACGGCGTCGATGTCGGCTTCGAGTTCGCGCAGCAGCTTGTTGTGAGTCGAATCGGCAAAGGCCGATGCCTTGAAATTCGTTGGCAGGCCGACGTGAAGCACATTCGCCGCTTCTTCCGGCGGCCGGAAGGCCTGCGGATCGGGCGAGCACAGCGTCACCAGTCCCGGGTCGAAGCGTTCCCACACCTGGGCATTGGTATAGGCCTCTTCGAGTTTCATGTCGGCCAGCCCCGGAATGCGCTTGAGATAGGGCAGCGGCGGCATGTTCATGATCGACAGGCAAGGTAGCTTCGCCGCGGCGATCTTGATCATCAGCACGCGGATCGTGTGGTTGGTATATTGTGGCTCCTGCATCGCAAGGCCGACCAGATCGTAGCGCGATATGTCGACCTGATCCGGCGAGGTCGCATCCAGTTTGCCTGGCAGGTCGCGTGAGAAGATGGCGCGGTGGTTCGGTTCGTCGCGCAGTTTGATGCGCACTTCAGTACCATCGCGATTGATGAGTTCGGCGGTCTTCTTCCGGCACACGAGGGTCACGTTATGACCCGCCATCAAGAGCTTCGTCGCCAGCAACGAGCCGTAGGAAGCTCCGAGAATCAGAATATTCCGCGCCATGGTGTTTCGTCCCTCACGTGATGTGTGCGCCAGATCCGAGCGGTCCGGCATTTTTAGTTTGCGCGGACACTACTGCACTGCCGCGCTGCGATCCAGATGGCGTGAGCTGTTACATGCAGAGCTGGAAGCGATTTGCTTTTCCAATGCGCCAATCTGTCCCGCCTATCGTCGTGGCGAATGTGGGAGCGATCGGGTACCGTCATAAGAAACAACGGAGGGAAACATGTCTGCGATCATCAATCGTCGTCACTTCATTGCTGCCGGGTCGGCTGCCGCCGCCATGCCGTTCGTCGCGCGCGGTGCTTCAGCGCAAGCCGCCTGGCCATCGCGGCAGATCCGCATGATTTGTAGCTATCCAGCCGGCGGGCAGACCGATCTGCTCGCGCGCGCCTTTGGCGAATATATTTCCAAACAGGTTGGACAGACTGTCGTCATCGAAAACAAGGCCGGCGCATCCGGCGCCATTGGCACAGCGGAAGTCGCGCGCGCCGAGCCAGACGGTCACACGATTCTCTGCTCCATCTCGACCACCTATGTGATGAACCGGGTGATGCTCAAGACGCCCGGCTACGACATGGACAAGGATCTGACGCTGGTCAGCGTCATTCCCGGTGCTGGATTGCCGCTGGTCGCCAGTCCAAAATCCGGCGTCAAGACGCTGGAGGACTTCGTCGCCTTCGCGCGCAAGAACGACAAGGTGAACTTCGGCACCTATAGCGTCGGCTCGGCGCCGCACATGACGATCAACGAACTCAACAAGCAGTATGGCCTCAAGATCGAGCCGATCCATTATCGCGGCGAAGCGCCGATGTGGACGGGACTGGCGGAAGGCTCGATCGATTTTGCGATGGGCAGCTACACTGCGTCACAAAGTGTGCTGCAGAGCGACCGCGGCGTGCCATTCGCCGTGCATTCGAAGAAGGTCGACGCCATCCCCAATGTGAAAACGCTGCCCGAGCAGGGCGCAACGTCGAAGTTCTTCACTGTGAGCGGCTTCACGGGCTGGGCCGTGCCCAAGGCGACACCGCAGCCGATCGTCGATCGGTTGTCGCAGCTTTGCGTCGCCGCCAACAGCGATCCGAAAGTGAAGGAAGTGCTGAAGACCTTCGTGCTCGAACCGGCGCTCGGCTTCAAGGAGACTAATGCGCTGTATCAGAAGGAGTTGCCGGTCTGGATCGAGGCGGCACAGGCGCTCGGTTTGCAGCCGGTCTGACCGCCGGCTGGATTGAATTAACGTCCGTCATTGCGAGGAGCGAAGCGACGCGGCAATCCAGTTCTTGTCTTCAAGAAGAAAAAGACTGGATTGCTTCGTCGCAAGGGCTCCTCGCAGTGACGGCGCGAATATCTAGCCTTTTCTCTAGATGTTCTACGCTCGCACCGAAAACCGGCTCATCGCGCTGAGCGCCTGCACGCGTGGCTCGACGTCGCGCATGTAGATCGTCTTGCGCAGGAATTCGATTTCGCTCGCTTCCTTGCTTTCTTCGACATCGATGTACCAGGACTTCGGCCGGCCGTCGGAGCCGTCGCTCCAGCGATAGCCGCGCCGCTTTAGCTCGTCCTTGAGATCGAAGGGCGACTGCTCTGCCCAGACCCGCATCGTTTTCTTCCGGGCGCGTTCCAGAAGAACCGCCAGTGCCGGCGTACCGAGATCGGGCAATTCGAACGCGAGAATCTCGAGCAGCGCATGACAGTCGTCGATCGCCCGGTGCGCCTGATGAAAGAACCCTGCGCCGGCGAGCAGATAGCCCAGCCGCGAGCCATCGAAACCATGTTTGCGCCAGTCGACTTCAGTAGCCGAACAGCCCCAGGCCTTGTGCTGGAACACCGGCCAATAGCGCTCGGAAAACTTGCGGTCGAAGCCCGCATTGTGCGCGATGACGATGACGGCGTCGTCGGCGAAAGCGGCGACGGCATCAGGATCGATGCGGTGTCCCGCGACGATCTCATCCGTAATGCCGGTGAGCTCGGTGATCTCCGGCGGGATCGGCCGCGACGGCTCGTTGAATGCGGTGAAAACATCCGCCACGCGCGTAATGCTGCCGTCCGGCAGATAGTCGAACTTGATCATCGCAAGTTCGATGACTTCGTCGCGCACCTGATCGAGGCCCGTGGTCTCGACGTCGAGGAGGATTCCGGAGCGGGTCGGCCGGCCATTGGCCGGCGCGAATTCGGTGCGCGGGATCAGCCGGCGGAGGACTCGGTAATCGGTCGATCTGGCGAGCGTGTCCGCCATGGCGGCAAGGCCGGGATCGTCCTGCAGGCTAAGATCGTCTTGGAGCATCTGATTCCGGGCAGTTCTTCAGGCGCAGCGTCGTTCAGCAATGACTATGGTGTTCGCTGAATCGGGGCAACCTGCCCGCCGGCGATAGACACAGCTGTGTGGCGCTCAGGCCGCCATTTTTGCGGTCGATTATACCTTGCGATCCAGCGAGGCCAGCGCCTCGTTCAGCACGGAACGCAGGCGTTCGGTGTCGTCGGGCCGCACGGCGGAGGGGTCCAGATAGAAATCCAGCCCCGGCATGCGTTCGACGACGATATCGGTTTGCACCGGCCTGTCGTCGATGATGCTGTCGACCGCATAGGGCACGACCTCGCGGCTGATGCCCTTCATGGTGATCGGCGGCAGCGGATGCGAGGTGATGATGTCGCTCACCAGTGCGAAGGTTTCATAGCTGATGGCGATGCCGCCAGGTTCTGCGATCGACTGCAGGCGTGCGGCGAGGTTCGCTTCCGCGCCGATGATCGTATAGTCCATGCGATCGGCGCTGCCGAAATTGCCGACATTGCAATAGCCGGAATTGATGCCGATGCGGGCCTTGAACGGCTCCTCGATGCCTTCGGTGCGCCACTTCGCATTCAACTCGATCAGCCTGCGCTGCATCCGCCACGCCATGCGCAGGCAGTCCTGCGCATCCTGTCGATCGCCCTTGGTTTCAGGGTCGCCGAAGAAGATCAGCATCGCGTCGCCGATGAATTTGTCGATGGTGCCGCCGTGCTCGTGTGCGATCGCCGACATCTCGGTGAAATACTCGTTGAGCAGATGCGTGATCAGCTCCGGCTGCAGCCGCTCAGTCGTGGCCGTGAAATTCTGGATGTCGGAGAAGAAGATCGTCAGCTTCTTGCGCTCGGTATGGATGGTGACGTCCTTCTGGCCGCTGAAGATGCTCTTGTAGACTTGGGGCGAGATATAGCGGGAGATCTTCATGGAGAGCGCGGCGAGGAAATCGTTGTTGGCTTCCAGCTCATGGTTCATGCTGGCAATGCGCTGCGACTGGCGGCGTTGCAAAGCCAGGAACGAGACGCCGCTGACGGCGGCCAGCGCAAAATAGGCCAGCAAAAACTTGAACGAGAACAGATTGGCCGCGATCGGTTGCGTGATAATGACTTCCTGGATGCCGCGGACGTCGCCGACCTTCCAGTCCTTCTTTGGGCTTTCCGGATGGCTGTTGTGGCAGCTGACGCAGGCCGGGCCCATCAGCACGGGTGCCACGATGCGGACGGTGTCGCTGAACAGCGACGCCTTGGTGTCGATGATCTTCTGCTCGGAATTGTCGCGCAGGCTGCGCAGCGACGTCTTTTCGAAATCGTCGAGCTGGTGCGGCGCGCGGTTCTGGAACGGATAATCCGACACGAAGCGGTAGTTGATATTCTCCTGCTGCGCCCCGATCACCCGGCCGAGTTCGAGGGAGAGCGTCGCCGGGATGGGGATCGCGCCGGGCACGCTTTCATAATTGTGCACCACCTGCGTGGTGCCCTGATGGGCCAGCACGCGCCCGACCACATTGGTTGCGTAATAACCACGCACACTGGTGATCACGGAGTTCAGGTCGTTGGCCTGCCGCCGCAAGGCGGCGTCAACCAGATTGGTCAGATCGAGCCACACGGCTACAGGCAGCAGAAGCAAAAGCGCGGCAACGGCGAGGCCGGGCGCAAATACGCGCGAGCGTCGACGGGAGACATCAGGCTGATCCATGAAGATAGGTTCCTGGATTTCTGGCTGTTGAGCACAATGAGCGTGCAGCGGCGCAGCCGCCTCAGTCTCATAGCGCCGGTATGGTTATAATATCGTGCCTGGGTTGTGCCAATTTTCCGGTAGTGGACGAAATTGCGCCGGACGCCCGCCAATTTTGGCAGACGTGCATGCCGCCTGCGCACCTTGACTTCACGGGTCGCTTGGCCAATCTCGCGGTCAGAAAAACACTTCAAAACTCTTGGGAGAAGATCATGGCCGACGCCTATATTATCGACGCAGTCCGCACGCCCCGTGGCATCGGCAAAGTGGGCAAGGGCAAGCTCGCCGAACAGCATCCGCAGCATCTCGCTGCCACCGTGCTCAAGGCGATTGCCGAGCGCAACAAACTCAACACCGCCGACGTCGATGACGTGATCTGGTCGACCTCGACCCAGCGCGGCAAGCAGGGCGGCGATCTCGGCCGCATGGCCGCGCTCGATGCCGGCTATGACATCAAGGCCTCCGGCACCACGCTGGATCGTTTCTGCGGCGGTGGCATCACCGCGGTGAATTTCGCGGCGGCGCAGATCATGTCGGGCATGGAAGACGTCGTCATCGCCGGCGGCACCGAGATGATGTCGCTGACCGGTGCGATGGCCGCCGAAGATATGGCCGCCGGCAAGGCACCGCTCGGCATGGGCTCGGGCAACAAGCGGCTCGCCAAGGTGCATCCGCAGTCGCATCAGGGCATCTGCGGCGACGCGATTGCCTCGATGGAGGGTATCAGCCGTGAGGCGCTCGACGCGCTCGGGTTGGAAAGCCAGCGTCGCGCTGCGATCGCGATCAAGGAAGGCCGTTTCGACAAGAGCATCGTCCCGGTGAAGGATGACGAGGGCAATATCGTGCTCGCCAAGGACGAATATCCGCGTCCGGAAACCACTGCCGAAGGTCTCGCCGGCCTGAAGCCGGCTTTCGCCGCGATGGCCGATCATCCGCTGGATGAAAGCGGCATGACCTTCCGCAAGCAGATCAACCAGAAATATCCGGATCTCAAGATCGAGCATTTCCACCACGCCGGCAATTCATCGGGCGTGGTCGATGGTGCCGCAGCCTTGCTGCTGACCTCGAAGTCCTATGCTGACAAGCATGGCCTGAAGCCGCGCGCGCGCATCGTGGCCATGGCCAATATCGGCGACGACCCGACCCTGATGCTGAATGCGCCGGTGCCGGCTGCGAAGAAGGTACTGGCAAAGGCCGGTCTCAAGAAGGAAGACATCGATCTGTGGGAGATCAATGAAGCCTTCGCCGTGGTCGCTGAGAAGTTCATTCGCGATCTCGACCTCGACCGCAGCAAGGTCAACGTCAATGGCGGCTCGATCGCGCTGGGTCATCCGATCGGCGCCACCGGCGCGATCCTGATCGGCACGGTTCTCGACGAACTCGAGCGCCGCAACCTGAAGCGCGGTCTGGTCACCATGTGCGCCGCCGGCGGCATGGCACCGGCGATCATCATTGAGCGCGTGTAAGCGTTTGCTTCTAACCTCTCCCCGCTCTTTGCGGGGAGGTCGGCGCGCAGCGCCCGGTGAGGGGCTATCACTGCAGACACATCAGACGCGGACTCACGGGTCGGAAATTTCTCGACCCGTGAGTCCGCGTCTGTTGAAGCGTCAAACCCCGCCCCTCACCCTAACCCTCTCCCCGCAAATGCGGGGCGAGGGAACGTGCCGGCGTCTGGAGCGAAGCCTGCGACGGCCTTACTCGTTCGACGGCCACGCCATCGGGAACGACAGCGGCGAGATTTCCGTCAGCTTGCGGCCGGCCCAGTCGAGACCCGGCGTGCGCTCTTCCGCGCGGATCTGCGCTTCATGTACGCGCAGCGCAGCCGCTGGATAATCGAACGTCTGTACCACGCCGTCCTTCACCACCTGTCGGCCATCCACATAGACGTGACGCACCGCGCGTTCCGCCGCCGCATAGATCATGCTGCGAATCGGGTCGCGATGCGGCTGCATCATCGGATGGGTGACGTCGACCATCACGAAATCCGCCTTGCAGCCGGCTTCGAGCCTGCCGATATCGTTGCGGCCGAGCGCCTTGGCGCCGACGATGGTGGCGGCCTCGAACAGCATGGTCGAGTTCAGGCCGCGCGGATGCCCGGCCATCAGTCGCGAGGTCATCGTCACGTTGCGCATTTCCTCGATCATGTTGTGCGGATAGGTATCGGTGCCGATCGCCACCGAAATGCCCGCCGCGCGATAGCGGCCGACATCGCGCAGCGCGATGCCACGGCGCATGAACACGGTGGGGCAATGTGCGACGGTGGTTCCTGTCTCGGCGAGCAGCGCGAGATCGCGCTTCGTGTGCCACGGCGTCAGCGGATGGTCGTCGACGAAGATGGAGTGACCGACCAGCGAGGTCGGGCCGAGCACGCCGAGTTCGCCGAGCCACTGGATCGGCGTCACGCCATGGCGGCGGACGATCTCGTGGAATTCCGACACCGACTGTGCGGCATGAGTCTGCCACGGAATGCCGCGGCGTTTCGCTTCGGCGTAACTGTCTTTCATCAGTTGCGGCGTGCAGGTGTCGATCTGCGCCGGATACATCATGCCGGAGAGACGGCCGGACGGATGGCTCTCGGCGGCATCGATGAGCGCGAAGGCCTGCAGCATGCCGTCTTCGCCGGCCTTCTCGTTCCATTCGTAATCGACGAGCGTGCCATTCGGCGTGAACCAGCGCGCCGAGCGGAACCCCGGAGCGATATAGACGCGCAGGCCGCTTTGTCCGGCGAGATCGAGCCATTGCGGATGCGGCATCGATAGATCGACCACCGTGGTGACGCCGGACAGCAGCAGTTCGGAATACGCAACGCGCACGCAATCCGGCACGCCTTCCGGATCGGACCGCAGGATCGGCATGTATTCGTAAAGCGACGAATTATACAGGCCGGGCGAGCCGATCTCGTCGAGAAAGCCCTTGTTGAGTGGTTCGCTGGACGGATGCGAGTGGATATCGACGAGACCCGGCATCACCATGAACCCGCGTCCGTCGATGGTCGTGACCGCTGCGCCCTGATAGTCGCGGCCGGCAAACACGATCTGGCCGCCGTCGAAAGCGACGTCGCCGCCGGTGACATAGGTGTGGCTGTTTTTTGCGGCGTCCCAGGCGACGACATAGTCCGCGTTGCGGATAACGGTGATGGTCAATGCTGATCCTCTCGCGATCGACGAAATGTGAGGAACCGTAAGCGCAAGCGACCAGCCGGTGCAAGATCGAGACGTGAGCAGACCCGCCTGTCTATTTGGCAGGTGCAACCCGTCTGTTCGGCTCGTGCAAATGACGATAAGAAGACGCGTTGATCTGCAAAGTCCTGAAGAGAGCCTGAACTGATGCAATACAGACATGATGGCCTTTACGCTTCCCGTCGTTCGCCGGTCATGGCGCGCAATGTGGTGGCGGCGTCGCAGCCGCTGGCGACACAGGCCGGGTTGCGCATGCTGGAGCGCGGCGGCAATGCGCTGGATGCGGCGCTCGCGGCAGCTATCACGCTGACCGTGGTCGAGCCGACCGGCAACGGCATCGGATCGGACGCCTATTGCATCCTCTGGGATGGCAAGGAGCTGCACGGCCTCAACGCCTCCGGCCGGTCGCCGGCGGGATGGACCCCTGACCGATTTGCAAATCACAAGACATTCCCGCATCGCGGGTGGGAGAGCGTCACCGTGCCCGGCGCCGTTTCGGCCTGGGTCGACCTGTCCGAACGCTTCGGCAAGCTGCCTTTCGCTGATCTGTTCGGGCCCGCGATTGCCTATGCGGAAAACGGCTTCAACGTCTCGCCCGTGATCGCCGAACTCTGGCGCCGCGGCGCGGAGGAGTTGAAGGCCCAGCCGGGCTTCGCCGAAGCCTTCATGCCGAACGGTCGCGCGCCTGCGGCGGGTGAACTCTTCAAGGCACCGGGCCATGCCTATTCGCTCAAGCTGATCGCCGAGACCAAAGGCGAAGCCTTCTATCGCGGCGAACTCGCCCAGCGCATCGCTGCCTTTGCGCGCGAACATGGTGCAGTGCTCGACGAGGCCGATATGGCTGCGCATCGCAACGACTGGTGCGGCACCATCCATCAGGATTTCGGCGACGCCTCACTGCATGAGATACCGCCGAACGGGCAGGGCATCGCGGCGCTGATGGCGCTGGGAATCATGCGGGCCTACGGCACCGACGGTCTTGTGCTCGACAGCGGCGATGCCTTCCATCTGCAGATCGAAGCCACGAAACTGGCTTTCGCCGATGTCTATGCCTATGCCGCCGATCTCGATTACATGCACGATGTCACCGTCGCGCATCTGCTCAATCCCAGCTATCTCGCCTCGCGCGCCAAGCTCATCGACATGAGTCGCGCTCAGGATTTCGGCGCCGGTGCGCCGAAGACCGGCGGCACGGTGTGTCTGTCCACCGGCGACGCTTCCGGCATGATGGTGTCCTATATCCAGTCGAATTATTCCGGCTTCGGCTCCGGCGTGGTCGTGCCCGGCACCGGCATCAGCCTGCAGAATCGCGGCTTCGGTTTCGTCCTGACCAATGGTCATCCCAATCAGGTCGGTCCGCGCAAGCGCCCGTTCCAGACCATCATTCCCGGCTTCGTCATGCAGGGCAAAGAGCCTTTGATGGCCTTCGGGCTGATGGGCGGCCCGATGCAGGCACAGGGCCATCTGCAGATCATGCTGCGCATGCAGCTCTGGGGACAGGATCCGCAGACGGCGGCGGATGCGCCGCGCTGGCGCTATGTCGCCGGGTTGAAAGTGGCGATCGAGACGGCCGTGCCGGACAATGTCGCGGCAGACCTCGCCAGCCGCGGCCATGTCATCGAGCGCGAACCGCCGGATTCCGCCTTCGGTTTCGGCGGCGCGCAGCTCGTACGCAAAATCGATGGCGGCTATGTCGCCGGCTCGGACCCGCGCAAGGATGGGCTCGCGGCGGGATTCTGAAGCCCGGGGGCACTATCATAGGATGTGTAGAGCGCAGCGAAACCCATCTCTTTTGCACACGACATTGATGGGTTTCGCGAAGGCGCTCTACCCATCCTACCGCTAATCCGCCCTACATGCCTCAGCCCAGTCCCGCCGCTTTCGCGACGGTGTAGGTGATCAGGCTCGCCACATAGGCCAGCGCGAACATGTAGAGGAACGTCACCACCATCCACTTGGTGCTGCCGGTCTCGCGGCGGATCACGGCCAGTGTCGAGGCGCATTGCGGGGCGAAGATGAACCAGGCCAGGAACGACAGAGCCGTCGCGAGGCTCCATTTGCTGGCCAGCGCCTGGCCGATCGCATCCGCCGCTTCCTTGCCGCCTTCGATCGCATAGACGGTGCCGAGCGCGCCGACCGCGACTTCGCGCGCCGCCATGCCGGGGATCAGCGCCACGGCGATCTGCCAGTTGAAGCCGAGCGGTGCGAAGAACGGCTCCAGGAATTTTCCGATCATCGCGGCGAGGCTGTAATTGATCGCCGGCCCTTCAGCGCCGGCCGGTGCCTGCGGGAACGAGGCGAGGAACCAGATCAGGATCATCATCGACAGGATCGTTGTGCCGGCGCGCTGCAGGAACATCTTGGCGCGGGTATAGACGCCGATGGCGATGCTCTTGATACGCGGCAGCTTGTAGTCCGGCAATTCCAGCATGAACGGCGCCGGCTGGTAGTCGCGCCACATGAAGAACTTGATGACGAAGGATGCCGCCAGCGCGCTGCCGATGCCGGCGATGTAGAGCCCGAACATCACCAGCCCCTGCAGGTTGACCCAGCCCCAGACGTTTTCCGCCGGGATAAAGGCGGAGATGATCAGCGTATAGACCGGGATGCGCGCCGAACAGGTCATCAGCGGCGCGATCAGGATGGTGGTCAGGCGGTCGCGGCGGTTGTCGATCACACGCGTCGCCATGATGCCGGGGATGGCGCAGGCGAAGCTCGACAGCAGCGGGATGAAGGCGCGGCCATGGAGGCCTGCGCCGCCCATGATGCGGTCCATCAGGAACGCCGCGCGCGCCATGTAGCCGAAATCTTCCAGCAGCAGGATGAACAGGAAGATGATGATGATCTGCGGGAGGAACACGAGCACGCTGCCGACGCCGGCGATCAACCCGTTCTGCAGGAAGCTCTGCAAGATGCCTTCGGGCAGCACCTGCGCTACCACCGTGCCCAGCGCGCCGAATGAATCCGACAGCAGCTCCATCAGCGGCTGCGCCCAGGAGAACACCGCCTGGAACATCACGAACAGAATGAGCGCGAGGATCGCGAGACCGGCGACCGGATGCAGCACCACGGCATCGACGCGCGTGGTCAGCGTATCCGGCTTGCTCGGCATCGTCACGGTGTCGCGGATGATGCGGTCAGCCTCGCGCTGCAGTGCTTTCATCTCGGACAGGCCAAGCGGCGTCCAGCCATCGCCTGTGGTAACTGCCGGCATGTTGGCGGCGAATTCGTCGGTGCGCTTGCGTAATTCCTCGACGCCGGCCTTCTTCACCGCGATCGAGGTGATCACAGGCACGCCGAGTGCTGCGGACATCGCATCGACATCGATGCTGACGCCGCGGCGCTGCGCGATGTCGAACATGTTGAGCACCACCAGCAGCGGGCGACCGGTACGTTTGAGTTCCAGGATCAGCCGCAGCGTGAGGCGCAGATTGGTGGCGTCGGCGATGCACAGGACCAGATCGGGCGCAGCTTCGCCGGGGCGCTTGCCGAGCACGACGTCGCGGGTGATCTCTTCATCCGGGCTGCGGCCGCGCAGCGAATAGGTGCCAGGCAGGTCGAGCAGCGTCACCTGACGGCCGGCCGGCGTGACGAAGGCGCCTGCCTTGCGCTCGACGGTGACGCCCGCATAGTTGGCCACCTTCTGGCGGCTGCCGGTGAGTGCGTTGAAGAGCGATGTCTTGCCGCTATTGGGGGCTCCCACCAGCGCGAGATGAAAGCGCTCGGTGGTCACGTCTGTATGGGTCATTTCACAACAACTGCCATGGCTTCGCGCCGGCGAACGGCGATCGTAATATTGTCGACGCGCACCGCGATCGGATCGCGCTGGATAGCGCCCTGATGCAGGATCTCGACGCGCGCGCCTTCGGTGAAGCCCATTTCCAGCAGATGCCGTTCGAGCTCGTGGCCGCTCTCGGCGGCGCCTGCAATATCGGGCTGCAACGCCACGATGGTTCCGATGAATCCGCGCGGCGCATTGCCGAGGCGCAATTCGTGTGTGGATGTTTCGGATGCAGTCTGGTGGACGGTCATGCCCGACCTTGTCGAGCAGCGTCCTGACAAGGTCAAGACAAACGCTCGTATGTTATTAGAATGATTATAAAGAGGCGCTCCGGCACCGCTTACGATGCGCCCGCGGACTGCTCGTTCACCACCCGCTGCTGGATCTTCACCAGTTCTGCATAGATGCCGCCTTGGGCGATCAGTTCGTCGTTGGAGCCCTGCTCGGCGACGACGCCTTCTTTCAGCACGATGATCTTGTCGGCGTCGCGAATGGTCGAGAGCCGATGCGCGATCATGATGACGGTGCGCCCCTGCATCAGCCGGCGCAGCGCCTCGATCACCAGCGCCTCGGATTCCGGATCGAGCGCCGCGGTCGGCTCGTCCAGGATCATGATCGGGCTGTTGCGCACCACCGCACGCGCGATGCCGATGCGCTGGCGCTGGCCGCCGGACAGCGTGTCGCCGCGTTCGCCCACCATGGAGTCATAGCCGTGCGGCATGCGCGTAATGAACTCGTCGGCATTGGCGATCTTGGCGGCTGCAACGATCTCCTCGTCAGTTGCACCAGGGCGGCCATAGGCGATGTTCTCGCGGATCGTGCCGCGAAACAGCACGGTCTCCTGCAGCACGAAGCCGACCTGGGCGCGCAGGGCGGACAGTTTGTAGTCGGTGACATCGACGCCATCGATCAGCACGCGGCCCGATGTTGCGTCGTAGAAGCGCGGGATCAGGCTCAGCACCGTGGATTTACCGGAGCCGGTCGGTCCGACGACGCCGATGATCTGGCCGGGTTCGATATGCAGCGAGACGTCGCGGAGCACGCTGGCCTCCTCGCTATAGGCGAAGGCGACGTTCTCGAAGGTGATGGCGCCTTTGGCACGGCCGGGATCGACGGCACCCGGTTTCTCCATGATCACATCATCGGCCGCGAGAATATTCAGGATCCGCTCCAACGCCACGGTGGTCTGCGCGATCGCGCTGGTCATGCTGGCGAGGTCCTTCACCGGTTTGAAGAACTGCGCGAGATAAGCGAGGTACACGGTGAGCGCGCCAGCCGTCATGGTGCCAGCGACAATCAGCGAGGTCCCCTTCCACAGCACGATGGCGGTGCAGAACGCCACCACGATGCTGACCACAGGCGAGAGCAACGACTTCACCTGCCGCGCTTTCATGGCGGCCTCGACCGTTGCATGGCTGGCGGCTTCCAGCCGCGCCAGTTCGAGATCCTGCCTGCCGAAGGCCGTGACTGCGCGGACCTGGCCGAGGCCCTGCTGGACCACGGCGACGATCTCGCTCTGCCGTTGCCGCACCGTGCGCGTCACCTCCTTCACGGCGCGCTTGAAATGGAACACGAAGACAATCAGGAACGGCGTAATGCCGAGCGCGATCAGCGTAAAATCCCAGTCAAGCCAGAACATCAGCCCGATCATGAAGACGATGGTGATGAGATCGAGCAGGATATCCAGCGTCGACGATGAAGCGAAGTTCTGCAGCGTGGTGACGTCTGTGGTGATCGTGGACATCAGCGCGCCGGTCTTGGCCTTATCGTAGTAGCGCAGCGACAGCCGATGCAGATGCGCATAGATGCGGATGCGCAGGTCGTTGGCCACCCACTGGCCGACCGATGTCGAATAGTAGTTGTCGATGTAAGTGGCGATCGCGCCGATCACGGCGATCACCAGGGTGGCGATGCCGGCGAACAGTGCGACGCCGAGCGTGTGGCGGCCGATGCCGTAGTCATGGGCCCAGTCCAGCCAGGCGGGCAGGTGATGGCTGCCCAGCGCGTCATCGAGCACCAGTTTCAGCGGCCAGGGCGCGGCCAGGCTCATGGCGATCTCGACCAGCATGGCGAGGAAGACGATGATCAGCCAGCCGCGATAGGGCCGGAGCATATCGAGTACCAGACGAGTCATCGAACATTGTCTCCAGCAACACGGCCAGACCGGGAATCATGAGCAGTCCGGGCGGCCGCAGTATATAGCCGCCGTCGGTTAGCGGGTCTTAACTGTAGTCGGGTACAGATGGATTTTTGCTGACAGCCCGCGCATTGTGGCATGCGGGCAGGAGCGTCAGTTAATTTGGCAGGGCTGCGCAGGACCGAACATGAACGTGCGATCCGTTGCTTTCCCGTTCTGGGGCAGGGTGCTTCTGCTGGCCGGCATCCTCGGTCTGGTGGTGGGCGCCGGCCTTCTGACCTGGCGCTATATCGAGCGTCCGACCGTGCTCAAGCTCGCGGTCGGGTCGATCGATGGCGAAGCCGGCAAGACGGCATCGATCATCGCCAGCCATTTCGCCACCAGGAAGTCGCCGATCCGGCTGGATTTCGAGACCTTCGGCAACGCCGTCGATGCGGGCAAGGCGTTCTCCTCCGGCAAGGTCGATCTCGCTGTGGTCCGGGCCGATGTCGGCGATCTCTCCGAGGCGCGCGCCGTTGCCGTCATGGCCAAGGCGGTCGTCATGCTGATCGCGCCTCCCGGCTCGAAAATCACCAGCGTCGAAGGCCTGCGCGGCCGCACCGTCGGTGTGGTGGGCGGCGAGGTCAATCGCAGGCTGGTCGATGCGCTCACCAAGCAATACGACCTGACGAGCGCGAGGGTCACATTCAAGAATCTTGAGGTCAGCGATACCCGGCGCGCGGTGGAAGCCAAGGAAGTCGGCGCCCTGCTGGTGGTGATTCCGCTGACTGAGAAGTATTTGTCCCTGGTGCGCGGTCTGTTCAAAACCGGCGCCCCCGTGCTGATCCCGATCGATGCCGCCGGCGCCATTGCCGATGCCAATGGCGCCTATGAAAGCTTCGACATTCCGAAAGGGTCGCTCCGCGGTGCGCCGCCCGTCCCGGATGATGACGTGACGACGCTTCGGGTCAGTTACTATCTGGTCGCGAACAAGAAGCTCCATTCCAGCCTGATCGCGCGTCTGACCGAAATGGTGATCGCGGCGCGCCGCGATCTGATCGCCGGGCAACCGCAACTGGCCGGTATCGCCGCGGCCGACACCGATCCCGATGCCTTTATCCCCATCCATCCCGGCGCTGCTGCCTACTACAACGGTACCGAGCAGAGCTTCATGGACAAATACGGCGACGACATCTATCTCGCCCCCATGATCCTTGGCGCCCTTGCCTCTGTGCTGGCTGCCGCCTGGAAATTCCTCGGCATCCGCCCGCCCGACCACCGTGAGGCGACGCTCAACGCACTTTATGCATTGCCCCGCCGGATCCGGGCGGCGGCGGACGATGCGGAACTGTGCGCGATCGAGCAGGAGGTCGACGACCTTCTCAGCGCGCAATTGGCGAAGACCATGCGCAATGATGACGATGCACTTGAAATGGCGACGCTGGTCTCTTCGGCACAGCGTCTCGACAATCTCATCCATCATCGCCGTTCGGCGCTGGCGCGGGCCCCGTTTTCTGCCGCGCCGGATTCGAGTATAGAATCGGAGACGTAGTTCCAGGCCATGCCGCTGTTTTGCAGAACCACCAGCCGTTTGCGGGCACCTTTATTTCTCGCGAGAGGTCAGTCATGACGCATAACCTGCTCGTGTTTCCGGATGACACCGCGCAGTGCATCATCGATCCGATCAGGGCCGCAAAGCGCAGTCTGAACATCCGGATGTTCCTTTTCACCGATCCGACGCTGCTGCATGAGGTGATCGCGGCGAAGCGGCGCGGCGTGAAAGTGCGCGTCATGCTCAATCCGGCCCGGCGCAACGGCGAGAGCGAGAATAACGAAACCGCCGCGGCACTGGCTGCGGCCGGAGTCGAGGTCCGTGACAGCAATCCGGCCTTCGCGCTGACCCATCAGAAATCGATGGTGATCGATCATGAGTGGGGCTTTGTCGAGTCGCTGAACTGGGAGACCCGCGATCTCACCGAGACGCGCGACTACGCGGTGACCACGACCAAGAAGCTCGAAATTTCCGAGATGGTGGATTGCTTCGAGGCCGACTGGGCGAAGCAGGATTTCGTGCCGAACCCGGACTCGCAACTGATCTGGTGCCCGAACAACGGCCGCGAGCGGATCGGTGCTTTCATCGATTCCGCGCGGGACACGCTCTGGATCCAGAACGAGCGTTATCAGGACACGGACATCATCGAGCGGCTGGTTCGCGCGGTGCTGCGCGGCGTTCAGGTCCACATCATGGCGCGGCAGCCGCACAAGCTGAAGAAGAACAAGCTGATCGAGGGGATCGGCGGCTTGCGCATCATGCATGACGTCGGCGCCAAGGTGCACCGGCTCAATGACATGAAGCTGCACGGCAAGATGCTGTTGGCCGACGAGGAACGCGCTATCGTCGGTTCGATCAATCTCACGCCGGGCAGTTTTGACGATCGCCGCGAGCTGGCCATTGAGACCGATGCGCATCATGTTGTGAAGCGGCTCGTCGAGACCTCACATCACGACTGGAAACATTCGCGCAAGCTCGACCTCTCCGACGAGGCGGTTCAGGCGGATCTGGAAAAACACGGCATCCGGCAGTAGCGCCGTTGTCGCTCAGCGCCGATCCGGCCGCGGCGATTGCCGGGCTCGGGGCTGCACAGGTTTCCTTTCCGCGCGGCGAGCATATTCCGTGGCCAGGTTCAGCAGTCGTTCGCGAACCACGGGATCATCAATCTCCCGCGCCAGCTTTTCGCAGCGCTCGGCCTGCTCTCTGAAATATGCAGCTTCGCTAGGCAACTTTGTCGTTTTCCATGGGCAGTGCGGGGCGCAGGAACATCGCCGAGAGCTGATCCTTGATTTCCAGGACACGCGGCGATGTCATACCCGGGCGAATGCAGAGCAGCGCTTTGATGGTTGGAAGCTCCGGCAAGTAATAGTCCCTGGCCCAGACCAGTCCCGGCGGAATGATCCGGCTGGGAACAGCCGTCAGTCCGATGCCGGCTTCGACGGCGGCTTTCTTCGCGCTGTAGTCCTGGCTGCTGAAGGCAATCCGATAGGAAAGGCCATGCCGCGTGAGCGTATGAATCATCCAGTCGTCATTGGTCCAGGTGACGATTGGGATCGGTGCGCCGGGGCTGAGCACGAATGATTTCGAGCGAACCCATGCCAGCCGATCCTCGGATTCATCGACAATGAGCGGAGCCAGATCGGCACTGATTTCTCCCCGCTGGAAAAAACACCCGACGTCGACATGGCCGTCGATCAACGCTGTCGCAATCTCGGTGGACATTCCGGCATGGATATGGATGTCATTGAGGTTGCTCAGGCTCTGCTCGGCGACGAAGCGCTGCGCGAGGACAACGCTCAGGCCCAAACGAAGCCGGTCGACATGATTATCGGCTCCGCCGAGCGCAAGCACCTGATCGTTGGCCTCGATGATCTTGCGCGCCTGCGCAAGCACCAGCTTGCCGAGATCGGTCGGACAACTTCCGTTTGGCGTCTTGCTGAACAGCGAACCGCCAACAAGTTGTTCGAGGCGCTTGATCTGCGAACTCACCGCGGGCTGACTCAACCCCAATTGCTCCGCAGCCTTGGTCAAGCTACCTGTTTCTGAAATGGCAACGACGGTACGAACAATTTCAATCGGAATATTGAGATGCCGCTTGTGCATTTGAATATCCAGCCTCGCAATTGCGCCATGAGTCGGATCAAGTGGTGTCGCGATTCTCTACCAATCATATAGGCGTAATCACTCTTGGTTATATATTTGATTTGGATGGCATTTCGGGAACTTATGGCGTCATCAAAATCAGTGTGTGGCGGCTATCTACCGAATTCGATGATGACGACACGCGCCGTCGCATCGGACTCAATCGCGACAGGTGCTGATCCTTGTTCCACAAGCAGCCCATCATGCGCCGACAGGCTGTCAACGGTCGATGCCGACCGTACGGTCGCAGTGCCATGCTCAACGAACAGAAACGCTTGTGCAGAAACTATAAAATCCTGACGTTTCATGACGTTGATGCGTCTCACATGCTGTGAGACGATCCCGCGCCTGCTCATCACATTCAAATCTGTAATGGAACCGTCGATCAGTGTCGCTGACGTTTGCTGATCGCCCGGGAAGGAATGGATCGTACTGCGATCAATGCGCACAGATGCGCTGCCGTGGACATTGAGGTCGATGCCGGCGCCATCGATGACCAGAAGTGTACGATCAATCCCGGGAAATGACGAGAACGGTCCGTCGCTCGTCACCTGCGCCATACTGACGCGCCAGTCGAAATCGTCCAGCTTTGCATTCGCCGGGAAGATCGCGATCTCCGTGGTCGATCCCAGCCCGTTCTTCCAGGGCATCACCTTGTAGTTCGCGGCGCGCAGGATCTGCATGCGCCGCACTCAGCCCTTGGCTCGCAGCGATGGCAGATTGAGGTGATGTTCCTCGGCGCAGTCGATGGCTTCCTCATAGCCCGCATCGGCGTGGCGCATCACGCCGGTGGCCGGATCGTTCCACAACACGCGTTCGAGGCGCTTTGCGGCTTCCGGCGTGCCGTCGGCGACGATAACCATGCCGGAATGCTGCGAGAAGCCCATGCCGACGCCGCCGCCGTGATGTAGCGACACCCATGTTGCACCAGATGCGCAGTTGAGCAGCGCATTGAGCAGCGGCCAGTCCGACACGGCGTCGGAACCGTCCTTCATCGCTTCGGTCTCGCGGTTCGGGCTTGCGACCGAACCGGAGTCGAGATGATCGCGGCCGATCACGATCGGCGCCTTCAGCTCACCCGAAGCCACCATCTCGTTGAAGGCGAGGCCGAGGCGATGGCGATCGCCGAGGCCGACCCAGCAGATCCGCGCCGGCAGGCCCTGGAACTGGATGCGCTCGCGCGCCATGTCGAGCCAGTTCACCAGCGCCTTGTTGTGTCCGAGGATCTCCTTCACCTTGGCGTCGGTCTTGTAGATGTCCTCGGGATCGCCGGACAAAGCCGCCCAGCGGAACGGGCCGATGCCGCGGCAGAACAGGGGACGGATGTAAGCGGGGACGAAGCCGGGGAAGTCGAATGCGTTGTCGACGCCTTCTTCCTTGGCCATCTGGCGGATGTTGTTGCCGTAATCGACCGTCGGCACGCCCATCTTGTGGAAGTCGAGCATCGCGCGGACGTGCTCGCTCATGGATTTGCGCGAGGCCTTCTCGACGGCCTGCGGATCGCTGGCGCGCTTGGCTTCCCATTCGGAAAGCGTCCAGCCTTTCGGGAGATAGCCGTTGACCGGATCATGCGCCGAGGTCTGGTCGGTGACGATGTCCGGTCTGACGCCGCGGCGGACCAGTTCAGGGAAGATGTCAGCCGCATTGCCGAGCACGCCGACAGAGATCGGCTTCTTCTCCTTGTTGGCCTTCTCGATGATCGCCAATGCGTCGTCGAGATCCTTCGCCTGCACGTCGAGATAGCGACTCTTCAGCCGCATCTCGATGCGGCTTGGCTGACACTCGACCGCCAGGCACGACGCGCCGGCCATGGTCGCCGCCAGCGTCTGCGCGCCGCCCATGCCGCCGAGGCCGGCGGTGAGGATCCAGCGGCCGGAGAGGTCGCCATTGTAATGCTGCCGTCCGGCCTCCACGAAGGTCTCATAGGTGCCCTGTACGATGCCCTGCGAGCCGATATAGATCCACGAGCCGGCCGTCATCTGGCCGTACATCATCAAGCCCTTGCGATCGAGCTCGTTGAAGTGCTCCCAGGTGGCCCAGCGCGGCACGAGATTGGAATTGGCGATCAGCACGCGCGGCGCATCCGCATGCGTCTTGAATACGCCGACCGGCTTGCCGGATTGCACCAGAAGCGTCTCGTCAGTGTTGAGCTCGCGCAGCGACTTCGCGATCTGATCGAAAGCTTCCCAATTGCGCGCGGCGCGGCCGATGCCGCCATAGACGACGAGCTCGTTGGGATTCTCGGCCACTTCCGGATCGAGATTGTTCATCAGCATGCGCAGCGGCGCTTCGGTGAGCCAATCCTTCGCGGAAAGCTCGGTGCCGCGCGGGCTGCGCACGATACGGCTGTTCTTGCTGCGATCCATGATGTCGATCCTTATTTGGATGTCGCGGAGGTCCGGCCGTGCCAGACGCGGGCGTGAAGCGGATTGAAGCCGACGCGGTAGACCAGCTCGGCGGGTTGTTCGATGTCCCAGATGGCGAGGTCGCAGGCCTTGCCGGCTTCCAGCGTGCCGACTTCGCTCAGCTTGCCGAGTGCCCGTGCGCCTTCGCGTGTCACGCCGAGGAGGCATTCATCGACCGTCATACGAAACAGTGTCGCGCCCATATTCATGGTCAGCAGCAGCGAGGTCAGCGGCGAGGTGCCGGGATTGCTGTCGGTGGCCAGCGCGAGATGCGTGCCATGCCTGCGAAACAGCGCGATCGGCGGAGCCTGGGTTTCGCGCAGGGTGTAGTAAGCACCCGGCAATACCACGGCGACGGTGCCGGCCTTGGTCAGCGCGACGACGCCGTCTTCATCGGTATGTTCGAGGTGATCCGCGGACAGTGCGTTGTAGTCGGCGGCGAGTTTAGCACCGTGAAGGTTGGACAGTTGGTCGGCATGCAGTTTCACGGGCAGGCCGAGTTTCTTGGCGGCGGCGAACACCCGCGCCGTCTGCTCTGGCGAGAAGGCGATGCCCTCGCAGAACGCGTCGACGGCGTCGGCGAGTTTCAGTTCGGCAATCGCCGGCAGCATTTCGGCGATGACCGTGTCGATATAGGCGTCCTTGTCGCCACCCGCTTCCGGCGGCATCGCATGCGCGCCGAGAAACGATGTTACGACGGAGACGTCGCGCGCACGGCCGAGCTGCCGCGCCGCTGTGAGGCAGCGGATCTCGGTCTCCTTGTCGAGCCCATAACCCGACTTGATCTCGATGGTCGTGACGCCTTCGGCGAGCAGATGATCGAGCCGCTTCAATCCGCTGGCGACCAGCTGCGCCTCGCTGGCCGCACGCGTCGCCTTCATGCTCGAGGCGATGCCGCCGCCGGCGCGCGAGATGTCCTCATAGCTCGCGCCCTCGAGCCGCATCGCGAATTCACTGGCGCGGTTGCCGCCATAGATCAGATGGGTATGGCAATCGACGAGGCCGGGCGTGATCCAGCGGCCCTCGCAATCGATCCGTGTCTTGGCGTCGGCATCCGGCGGCAGGTCTGACGCAGGACCAGCGTAAGCAATCCGGCCATCCTTTGTTGCGATGCAGCCATCCTCCAGGATCCCGAGGCCGGGCTGGCCGGGCGCCATGGTGGCAAGGCGTGCATTGGTCCAGATGGTATCGAAGGTCATGACGGACTGCCGTAAATTCGGGACGTCGTATGTCTATACATAATCAGCGGCCTCGCTTATTGTCGAGCGTCTTTTGAATGCAACAGGCAATCGCTATGGGCACGCAACGTGCTGCAAAAAGGCTGTTCTTCGCACATGCGCTGCTGCCGTCAGGCTGGGCGCGCGACGTCGTTGTCTCAATCGAGAATGGCACCATCACGGCCGTTGCCGCGAATTCGAGCAGCCTTGACGCGGAAATCATCAGCGGTGTGGCGCTGCCGGGACTGCCCAATCTGCACAGCCATGCGTTCCAGCGCGGCATGGCTGGCCTCACCGAAATCCGCGGCGCCACGCAGGACAGTTTCTGGACCTGGCGGCAATTGATGTATCGCTTCATCGATACGCTGACGCCGGATGACGTCGAAGTCATCGCGGCTTTCGCCTATGCCGAGATGCTGGAAGCCGGTTTTACCTCAGTCGCGGAATTCCACTATCTGCATCACGACGAGACCGGCGCGCCCTATGCGAATCTCGCGGAGATGGGTACGCGCATCGCTGCGGCATCCGGCGAGACCGGCATCGGTCTGACGCTGCTGCCGTCTTTTTATAACTTCAGTGGCTTCGGCGGCGCGCCGTCAATTCACGGTCAGCGCCGTTTCGTCAATGATCCCGCGCGCTTTCTGGCGCTGCTGGAGAAATCCCGCGCCGCCATCGCGCCTCTCGATGATGCCGCCATCGGCATCGCGCCGCATTCATTGCGTGCGATCACGCCGGAGACGTTGAATGACGTTCTCAAGGCGGTGCCCGATGGACCGATCCATATCCACGTGGCGGAGCAAACGAAGGAAGTCGACGACTGTATCGCCTGGTCCGGTCAGCGCCCGGTGGCGTGGTTGCTGGATCATATGCCGGTCGACAGGCGCTGGGTGCTGATCCACGCGACCCATATGGCCGATGCAGAAACCGCCGGTGTCGCGAAAGCAGGTGCCGTCATCGGCCTGTGCCCGCTCACCGAAGCGAGCCTCGGCGACGGCATTTTCGAAGGCCCGCGCTTCATCGATGCCGGCGGTGTGTTCGGCGTTGGCAGCGATTCCAATATCGAGATTACGGCGCCGGGCGAGTTGAAGCAGCTCGAGTACAGCCAGCGTCTCGCCTATCGCGTCCGCAACGCCGTCGCGCGCCATGAAGGCGAGTCCACCGGCCGTGCGCTCTATGAACATGCGCTGGTCGGCGGCACGCAGGCGTCAGGCCGCAATATCGGTGCACTTGCGGTCGGCAAGCGTGCGGACATCGTCGTGCTGGACACCGCGCATCCCGATCTCTGTGCCGTCACCGGTGACCGCTGGCTCGATGCCATGACCTTTGTTGCCGGCAAGTCGGCGATCTCCGACGTCTTTGTCGGAGGCAGGCAGGTCGTCAACGGCGGTCGCCACATCAAGCGCGCATCCATCACCGAACGCTATCGGCGTGTCGTGCAGCGGCTGGCGACACTCTGATGGCGGCAGCGCGCGTGTCAAAACTGGCAAATGGCAAAGCGCAGGCCGCGCCGCAGGCGCTGTATCAGCGCATCCGTGCCGATCTCGAAGAGAAGATCCTCTCCGGCCGTTGGCCGCCCGGCTATCGTATCCCGTTCGAACATGAACTGGTCGAGAGCTATAACTGCTCGCGGATGACCGTGAACAAGGTGCTGTCGGGTCTCGCGGCCGCCGGCGTCATCGAGCGCAAGCGCCGCGTCGGCAGTTTTGTTGCCAAGCCGCTGGTGCAGTCCGCGGTGCTGCATATTCCGGATATCCAGGCCGAGATCGCCAAGCGCGGCGAGGCTTATGCTTATGAGTTGCTCACGCGCAAACGGCGTAAGGCGACCAAGGACGATCTCGAACGTCTCGGCATCGACAAGAGCTGCGATGTGCTGGTGTTAAGCTGTCGGCACATTGCCAAAGGCAGGCCTTTCGCGCTGGAGGAGCGCCTGATCAATCTCGACGTGGTGCCGCCCGCGTCTGAAATCGATTTCACGCGCGTGCCGCCCGGTACCTGGCTGCTTGGTCACGTGCCGTGGAATGAGGCTGAACACCGGATTACGGCAAGTCTCGCCGACGATGTCGCCTTGAAGGCATTGACGCTGAAGAAGCCGGCCGCCTGTCTCGTGGTCGAGCGCCGCACCTGGCGCAAGAACAAGATCATCACATCGGTACGCGTCACCTATCCGAACGATCTGTATCAGCTCACCGCACGCTTCACGCCGGCGGGGCTGCGATCATGAGGACGATATGAATCATCTGTCGCGGCATAGCCGCGCAAATTGACTCTGGCAATCCGCCATGTTGCCATGCAGTATCATTCTAAATCTGGCTGAGGAGAGTGCGTTATGAAGTTGATTGGAGTTTCCGTCGCCGCCATGCTCGCGGCTCTCGTTGCGACCCCGGCTGCGGCGCAGACCAAGGTCACCATCGCCATTTCCGGCTGGACGGGTTTTGCGCCGCTGACGCTGGCGAAGGAAGCCGGCATCTTCGCGAAGAACGGACTCGACGTCACCATCAAGAAGGTGCCGCAAGCCAGCCGCCATCTCGCCATCGCCTCGGGCGACGTGCAATGCGCCGCCACCACGGTCGAGACCTGGGTGGTGTGGAATGCCAATGGCGTCGCCACCACGCAGCTGTTCCAGCTCGATAAGTCCTATGGCGCTGACGGCATGGCTGTGCGCGCCGGCACCGCATCGATCAAGGACCTGAAGGGCAAGACCGTCGCCGCATCGGCGCCGGGCACTGCGCCCTATTTCACGCTCGCCTGGTTCCTGAAGAAGAACGGCCTCAGCGTGAAGGACGTCTCCGTCGTCAATATGGAGCCGGGTCCGGCAGCGCAGGCCTTCATCGCCGGCCAGAACGATGCGGCCATGACCTATGAGCCATATCTCTCGGCCGTGCGCGAGAAGCCGGAAGCCGGCAAGATCATCGCCACCACGCTCGACTATCCGATGATCATGGACACCTTCGGCTGCACGCCGAAATTCATCGCCGATAACGAAGGTGCCGTGAAGGCGCTGGCCAAGAGCTATTTCGAGGCCGTTGCGATGATCGGCGCTGAGAAAGACAAGTCCTATGAGATCATGGGCGCCGACGTGAAGCAGACCGGCGAGAAGTTCGGCGCCTCCGCGCAGTATCTGCGCTGGCAGGATCAGGAGGCGAACAAGAAGTTCTTCGCCGGCGAGCACCAGGCGTTCTCGAAGGAAGCGGCCGAGCTGCTGCTCGAAATCGGCGTGATCAAGGAAATCCCGGATCTGACGAAGCTCGCCGATCCGCGTTTCATTCAGTAAATCTCCGCCATCGCTTCCGTCATTGCGAGGAGCGAAGCGACGCGGCAATCCAGCTCTTACTTAGGGAAGACTGGATTGCTTCGTCGCAAGAGCTCCTCGCAATGACGATCATGAGCATCGAATACGCAGCATGAAGCCACTCGCCCCCATTTCATCCACCGCGCGCGTCGTGCTCGGCATATCGTTCTTCGTTCTGTTCGTTGCCGCGTGGTCCTATGCGACCTTTGGCGGCTTCGTCTCCAAGACTTTTCTCGCCAATCCATGGACCATGCTGCAGGATGGCTGGCTGCTGCTGACCAAGCACGGCTTCCTGCATGATATCGGCATGACCATCTGGCGCGTGATCGGCGGCTTCGTGCTGGCTGCGCTGTTCGCGGTGCCCATCGGCATCCTGATGGGCGCCTACAAGCCGGTTGAAGCCTTTCTCGAACCCTTCGTCTCCTTCGCGCGCTATCTGCCGGCCTCGGCCTTCATCCCTTTGCTGATCCTGTGGGCCGGTATCGGCGAATTGCAGAAGCTGCTGGTGATTTTTATCGGCTCGGTGTTCCAGCTCATTCTCATGGTCGCTGTCAGTGTTGGCAGTGTGCGCCGGGATCTCGTCGAGGCATCGCTCACGCTTGGCGCGCGCGATGCCGGGGTGCTCAAGCGCGTTCTCATCCCGTCCGCCGCGCCTGAGATCGCGGAAATTCTCCGCCTCGTGCTGGGCTGGGCCTGGACCTATGTCATCGTCGCCGAACTGATCGGTTCGTCCTCGGGTATCGGCCACATGATCATCGACAGCCAGGCGCTGCTGGCCACCGGCCAGATCATCTTCGGCATCATCGTCATCGGCATCATCGGTTTGATTTCGGACTACGCGTTCAAGGCTGCGAACCGGCGTTTGTTTCCGTGGAGCATCATTTGAGCAAGCTCGTCATCGACAACGTCTCGCGGATTTTTCCGGCCGTGCGCGGCGGCACGCCGACGCGTGCGCTGGAGCCGACCAATCTCTCGGTTGCGGACAACGACTTCGTCACCATCCTCGGCCCATCCGGCTGCGGCAAGTCCACGCTGCTGCGCATGGTCGCCGGGCTGGACACACCGACCACCGGCCGCATTCTGCTCGACGGCAAGGCGATCACCGGTCCCGGCGCCGATCGCGGCATGGTGTTCCAGTCATACACGCTGTTTCCCTGGCTCACGGTGTCGGAGAATATTTCCTTCGGTCTGCGCGAGCGCGGTGTGTCCCAGCGTGAGCGCAACGACATCGCCAAACAGTGGCTGGAGAAGGTGGGCCTCACCAGCTTCGCCAATCATTTTCCGAAGCAGCTCTCGGGCGGCATGCAGCAGCGCACCGCGATTGCGCGTGCGCTCGCCAACGATCCGAAGATCCTGCTGCTCGACGAGCCGTTCGGCGCGCTCGATAACCAGACTCGCGCCTTGATGCAGGAATTGCTGCTCGGCATCTGGGAGCGCGAGCGCAAGACGGTGATCTTCGTCACCCACGATATCGAGGAAGCGGTGTTCCTGGCGTCGCGAACCGTGGTGATGTCGGCGCGTCCCGGTCGCATCAAGGCCGATATCCCGGTCGATCTGCCGCATCCGCGGCACTACACCATCAAGACCAGCCCGGCTTTTTCCGATCTCAAAGCGCGGCTCACGGAAGAAATCCGTGTCGAGGCAGTGCTCGCGGCTGAAGCCCACTAGGATTCTCAGGCCGCACCAGCGGCGTCAGGATACCGCTTGAGCGACGGGCGATCTATCGAAGGTTGCGTCGTTGCTTGCGTGTCCTGCTCCGGCTGCGTGATTTTATCCGGACCTTAAGTACGTTCGCGGTCGCCTGGAACTCGGGCGCCGCGCAAAACAGTTTGGCGACGTCTCGCACATACGATTGCACCACCTCGGCTGAAAGCCGGTGATCGGGTCATTTCAACGACGGCCCGATGGTTTGAGCAAAGTAATTGCGAGTTGCGTTTATGACGTTGGTGCATGTCGACCAGAGTGATGCTGCCAGGACGCTCCTCGCCGGGCTGGAGCAGGCCATCGATGCTGTCGTGATGATCGACAGCAAGAATAGCGTGACCCATTTCAACGCCGCCGCCGAACGGTTGTGGGGCTATGAGCGCGATGAAGTGCTCGGACAAAATATCAGCTTTCTGGTGCCGATGGCCATCAGGTCGCAGCATGACGGATACATTGCCGCGAACCGCGCGACCGGCGTCAATCGCATCGTCGGTCACAGCCGCGAGGTGAAAATCGAACGCAAGGACGGCAGCGAGATCTGGGGATCGTTGTCGATGTCGCGGGTCGAGGTGAATGGCGAGATCACCTATATGGGCTTCGTCCGCGATGTGACGGAGGAGGTGAAGCGCAGGGAAGAAATTATCCCGCTGGCTCTCGTGGTCGACAAGACGAAACGCGCTATCTACATTGCGGGTCGCGATGCACGGATTTGCTATGTCAACGGCGCCTTCACCGGCATGTTCGGCTACGCGCTGGATGAAGCGACGGGACTCATCCCGGAGGAATTCCTCGTCGGCGCATATACCAGCCAGGCGACGCTCGCATATCTGGACCAGCAGATCAGAACGGAAGGTTCTGCTGAAGACGAAATCCTCCTTTACGACAAAGCCGGCAACGAGGTCTGGGTCTCGGTTGCCTTGAATGCGATTCATGGCGCGGATGGAAAGATCCAGCACCTCGTCGCATTGATGACCGATATCACCGAGAGCAAGCAGCTTCAGTCGCTGCAGCATCACATCCTCGAAGCGCTGGCCGATGAGCAGCCGCTGCGGGGTGTGATGGACAATCTTTGCCGGAAGGTGGAGCAGATCGCGCCCGATGTTGTCTGTTCGGTGCTACATGTCGATTCCGCGGGATTGCTGCATCCTTTGGGAGGGCCAAGCCTCCCGGCAGGTTATGCGCAGGCGCTGGACGGCATTGCCATCGGACCGGATGTCGGGTCTTGCGGGACCGCGGCCTTTCGCGGCGAGCCTGTTCTGGTCACCGATATCGAAAACGATCCTCTCTGGCTGCCATACAACAGCGCGCCGCTGGCTTCCGGTCTGAAGGCCTGTTGGTCGATGCCGATCAAGACCAGGGATGGGCGCGTCATCGGCACGTTCGCATTCTATTTCAGGGAATGTCGCAGACCCAGCCGCTTGCATCACGGTATCGTCGATGCCTGTGTTCATCTCGCCGCGGTCGCCATCGAGCGTGAGGAAGCGCGCAACGAAATCTCGCGGCTTGCTTATTTCGATGCGCTCACTGGTCTGCCGAACCGGACCCATATGCGCCAGTTGATGGAGCGTGCCGTCGCGGAATGCCCCGCAGATGCGCAGATGGCGCTGATATTTCTTGACCTGGATCACTTCAAGGACGTCAACGATACGCTGGGACATGCTGTCGGCGATGACTTGCTGGTCGCCGTCACACAGCGGCTTCATCAGCACATCCGACCGGGCGATATCCTGAGTCGTCAGGGCGGCGATGAATTCATCATCCTGATGCCGAACTGTATCGCAGCCGATGCCTCGCGCATCGCCGGCCGTCTCACCGAGGCACTGTCGGTTCCGCTGCAGCTCGGCGGCCATCAGGTGCCGATTTCTGCCAGCGCCGGCATCAGCATGTTTCCGGACAATGCCCGCGATCTCGATAGTCTGCTGAAATATGCCGATGCGGCAATGTACAAGGCGAAGCAGGCCGGCCGCTCCACGCATCGGTTTTTCAGCAACGACATGGACCGCGTGAATGAGGAGCGCCTCCGTCTCAGCGCCGCTTTGCGCCACGCGCTTGCACAAGGCGGCCTGCGGTTGCACTACCAGCCGCAGATCCGCGCAGGCAGCGGCGATCTCTACGGTGTCGAGGCATTGGCGCGCTGGCATGATCCCGTATTGGGCGATGTGTCACCGGCTAAGTTCATTCCACTTGCGGAGGAATGCGGGCTCATCGAGCAGATCGGTGTCTGGTCGCTGCGGGAGGCGTGCAGGCAGATTGCGGCGTGGCAAAAGGCAGGGCTCGATGTGCCTTGCGTCTCCGTCAACCTGTCGCCGATCAATTTTCTGAATCCGGGATTGCCGGCGTTGATCTCCGACATCATCGCGGAAAACGGGCTGGCGCCGAACAGGCTGATGCTCGAAGTCACCGAGGGCGCGGTGATGAGCGAACACACGACCGCGATCGATATCATGATGCAGATCCGCGCGGTGGGCATCGGATTGTCGATGGACGATTTCGGCACCGGCTATTCGAGCTTGAGCCGCCTGGCCCATTTGCCGGTGCGCGAGCTGAAGATCGATCGCAGCTTCATGCGCGGTATCGAGACCGAGGTCTGTGCTCTGGCGATTGCCACCGCCGTGGTGTGCGTCGGGCAGAGCCTCAACATGACGGTCGTGGCCGAAGGCGTCGAGACCGAAGAACAGCGCAGGATTCTCGCCGGGCTGGGCTGTGACGTCATTCAGGGGTTCCTGTATTCGCCTGCACTGTCCGCATTCGATCTCGAAGCCTGGCTGGTGGCCCGCCATGCCGAACGCTGGGCGGCGCTGGTCGACGAGCGCCGGACCGAAGCTGCGCAAGAGGAAATGTGGCCGGGTGCGCTCGCGGCCATGTAATCTCGAGAAGTTGACGACCGTCGTTAACGCGTTGTTAACGATATCCGGTATTCCGGCCCCTCGAGATGAGATCGAACGAACTTCTTAGCTACTGGAGTTCGAATACACTCGTACCTGCGAATGACATTGCCGCTGTAACGAAGACAGTTGTCGTCGTGCTCAGGCGGCTTCCGTGATCGAAGGTCGTTTCATGCCTACAAGTCCCGTCGACCAGCCCAGCGAAGAGGCGAAGGCGCTGTTCTCTGCGTTCGAACAGGCGGTCGATGCTGTCGTGATCACCGGGATCGACAACGAGATCAGGCATTTCAATGCTGCTGCCGAACGCCTTTGGGGCTACAGCCGTGGCGACGTCGTCGGACGGCAGATGAATGTTCTGGTCCCGCTCGACGTGCGCGAACATCTCGATGGAGTGATTGCGGCAAAGTCTGCCATGGATCCGCAAGTAGCGGTCAAGGGCCGCCGCGAGTCCAGGATCAGCCGCAAGGACGGGAGCGAGGCCTGGGGCGCGTTCTCGATCTCACGCGTCGATTATGCCGGCAAGACGCTCTACATCAACTTCATCCGCGACGTGACGGACGATGTCCGTGACCGCGAGCAAAATGCGCTGATGGCACTGGTTGCCGAAAAGACCGACCGTATCGTGATGGTCTCCAAACGCGACATGACCATCGTCTATGTCAACGACGCTTTTACGGAGCTGTTCGGATACACGCTTGCGGAAGCGATGGGCAAACACCCCCGGGATTTGCTGACGGGAGAGTATACCGACAACGAAACGCTGGAGCGGTTTCACGCGCAGATCGATGCCGAAGGACACGGGCAAGAGGATATCCTTGTCTATGACAAGGAAGGTCACGAGATCTGGATCTCAAGCACGGTCAACGCAGGCCGCAATGAAGCCGGTGAGGTCGAGCATCTCGTCGCGGTGCTCGACGACATCACCGAGAGCAAGCAGATCCATTCGCTGCAGCATCATGTGCTGGAAAATCTCGCCAATGACATGCCGGTCGTGGATGTGATCGGCGATCTCTGCCACCGCGTCGAAGCCATCGCGCCTGATATCGTCTCGTCGGTGCTGCATGTGGACGCGGACGGTCGGCTCCATCCACTCGGTGGTCCCAGCCTCCCGGCCGCCTTCGCACCTGTTGTTGACGGTATTGCCACTGGTCCCGATGTCGGGTCCTGCGGCGCGGCGGCCTTTCTCGGCCACGCGGTGCTGGCCACCGATATCGCCACCGATCCGCGGTGGCAGCTCTATAGCAGCCTGCCGCTGGAAGCCGGCCTGCGCGCTTGCTGGTCGACGCCGATCAAGGCGCGGGACGGCCGCGTGATCGGCGCCTTTGCCTTCTATTTCCGTGAAGTGCGCGGCCCGACGCGCTGGCACCAGACCATCGTCGATGCCTGTGTGCATCTGTGCGCACTGGCGATTGAACGGCACGAGGCCCGCAGCGAAATCGCGCGTCTGGCCTATTTCGATGCGCTGACCGGCCTGCCGAACCGCGCGCAACTGCGCCAGATCCTGACGGGGCTGATCGACAAGAGCAAGCCGCGGGATCGCATTGCCGTGATGTTCCTCGATATCGATCATTTCAAGGACGTCAACGACACGCTCGGTCATTCCATTGGCGACGAGTTGCTGGTCAAGGTCACGCAACGACTGTGCAGGCAAATCCGGCCGGCCGATACGCTGAGCCGGCAGGGCGGCGACGAATTCGTCATTGTGCTGCCGAATTGCGATGTCGAAGGCGCCGCCTTGATCGCCAGCCGCCTGCTCGAGACACTGCTGCCGCCGATGCAGCTTGGCGCCAAGCTGGTGCCGGTATCTGCCAGCATCGGCGTCAGCATCTATCCCGACAACGCCGGTGATATCGACGGTCTGCTCAAACATGCGGATGCGGCGATGTATCAGGCCAAGCAGGCCGGCCGCTCGACCTATCGTTTCTTCAGTGCGGAGATGAACCGCGTCAGCGAGGAGCGACTCGCCTTCAGTACGGCGCTGCGCAATGCCATCGTGCAGGATGCGCTGCGGCTTCACTATCAGCCGCAGGTGCGCGCTGACGGTCGCCTTTACGGTGTCGAGGCGCTGGCCCGCTGGTCCGATCCGGTGCTCGGCGAAGTGCCGCCGTCGAAATTCATCCCGCTCGCGGAAGAATACGGGCTGATCGAGCTGATCGGCACCTGGTCGCTGCGCGAAGCCTGTCGGCAGGTTGCGGCCTGGCGCAAAAATGGCGTCGACGTGCCCAGCGTCTCAGTCAATCTGTCGCCGATCAATTTCCAGAATGGCGATCTCGCCACGCTGGTCGGCGAAGTGATCGCCGAAAACGGTCTGTCGCCGGACATGCTGATGCTGGAGGTCACCGAAGGCGTGGTGATGAGCGAGCATTCGACCGCCGTCGAGACCATGGAGAAAATTCGCAAGTCCGGCGTGCAGCTGTCGATGGATGATTTCGGCACCGGCTATTCCAGCCTCAGCCGCCTCGCGCATCTGCCGATCCGTGAGTTGAAGATCGATCGCAGCTTCATGCGTGGCCTTGAAAGCGAGGCGAGCGCGCTGGCGATTACGCGCGCCATCATCCGCGTCGGCCAGAGTCTCGACATGATCGTGGTCGCCGAGGGCGTCGAGACCGAGGGGCAACGCCGGATTCTCACCGAACTCGGTTGCGATGTTATTCAGGGCTTCGTCTATTCGCCTGCGCTGCCGGTGCCCGATTTCGAACTCTGGTTCGCGAATCACGAAACGTCGCGTGCCGCCATCGCCCTGAGCGAGATGCGGCGTCAGGCGCATCCGGAGCGGACGCTGGGCGTCGTCCCGTCCGTCAGACGGATCCCGTAGTCGTTATCTCTTGTCGAGCATCTCGCGCACCTTGTTGCCGAGCGCCGCTTGCGTGATCGGCTTCTGCAGCAGCGACACGCCGGGATCGAGCCGGCCCTGATGCACGATGGCGTTGCGCGAATAGCCGGTCATGAACAGCACTTTCAGCTTCGGCTGCCGCTTTTGCATCTCGTCGGCCAGCAGTCGCCCGTTCATGCCGGGCATCACGATATCGGTCAGCAGCAAGTCGAACGGTTCGGGATCGTCGGTGAAGTCGGCCAGCGCCGCGTCGGCATTGCCGGCTTCGCGGACCTGATAGTTGAGACCTTCCAGCGTCTCGACCAGGTAGGACCGCACATCCGGATCGTCTTCCACGATCATCACAGTCTCGTTGCCCTTGCTGCCGACAATGCGCCTCTCTATCTCGCTTGCTTGGTCCGTATGCTGTCTGCTGCGCGGCAGATAGACCTTGATGGTCGTGCCTTCGCCGACCTCGCTATAAATCTTCACATGGCCGCCGGATTGCTTGACGAAGCCGTAGACCTGGCTCAGGCCGAGGCCGGTGCCCTGTCCGGGCTCCTTGGTGGTGAAGAACGGGTCGAAGGCGCGCTCCTGCACGTCCTTGGGCATGCCCGGTCCGGTATCCGTCACCGAGATCAGGACATACTGCCCGATGACGACATCCGAATACTGCAGGGCGTAGATCTCGTCGATGAAAGCGTTGCTGGTTTCGATCGTCAGCTTGCCGATCTTCAGATGGTCTTGGCCGGCCATGGCGTCGCGTGCATTGACCACGAGATTGAGGATGGCGGCTTCCATCTGGCTCGGATCGACCTCGACCTGCCACAGCCCGGCGCCGCCGACGATTTCGAGATCGATATTCTCGCTCAATGTGCGCTGGAAGAAATCCGACATGCCGTGGAGCAATCCGTTGACATTGATGGTCTTCGGGTCGAGCGGCTGCTTGCGTGCGAAGGCGAGCAGGCGCTGGGTCAGCACCACGGCGCGTTGCGCGCCGCCGGCCGCGCTGGCAATGACGCGCCTGAGGCGATCGCGCGACGATTCCGTCCAGGTCGAGATGCTGTGCTCGGCGATTTCGAGATTGCCGATGATGATGGTCAGCAGATTGTTGAAGTCATGGGCGACACCGCCGGTGAGGTGACCGATCGCTTCCATCTTCTGCGTATGGCGCAGCATGTCCTCGGCTTCGCGCCGGTGCCGGCCCTCCTCGATCAGCGCCAGTTCGGTTTCGCGCAACTGTGCGGGCGAGGGGATCGCCAGTAGTCTCGGTAGCAGTGGCCAGAGAATCGCTGCGGTGACGACCGAAGCGACGGCCGTGATCGCCTTGAGGATTCCTTCGGCGCCATAGGCCGGAACCCACAGCGTGTAGATCGACATCACATGGGTCAGGCCGCAGGCCATGATGAAGAGCGCGAAGGCCCAGAAGATCCAGCCGAACTCCACATCGCGGCGCTTCCAGACGAAGATTGTGAGTACGACGGGAATCGAGAAATAGGCCGCGGCGATCAGTGCATCCGAGCCGACGTGAAGCCAGATCAGACCGGGATCCCACAGCAGGCAAATGCCGTGCGGGGCAAACATGGAACTATCGAGAAAGTTCTTGAGTGATGCCCACATCGCCTGCCCCCGCCGATAGCTGGTATCTAGCAACCGAGGGTGACCGGGCGGTGTGGAGGCGTCAAGCGTGAGCGCAATTGCGAACGGGGCTTATCAGACGCCGAATGCGCTGCGGGGATTGGCGAATTCGGTGAGGGCGCCGATGATCTGGTGCTGTCGATAGGGTTTGGGAATGAAGCGACCGCCATCCGGCAGGTCGCGTTCGCCTATCCTGAAGTGGCCTGATGTTGCGATGATGCGGATTGGCGGCCAGCGATTGGCGACCGCATGGGCAAGCTTGAGCCCGTTCATCGAGCCGGGCATGTCGATATCGGTAAAGATGATGCGGATATCGTTGCGCGCTTCGAGCACGCGGATCGCAGCGTCTGCATCCGGCGCCTCGATCACCCGGAAACCGGCGTCCTCGATCATCTCGACCGCAAACATGCGCAGCAGTACATCGTCCTCGACGACCAGGACGGTGGCGGGGAGGGCGGCGTCGTTTACGGCAGCGTCTTGGGCCATGGGATTTGAACCTTGATCGCCGGTTCCATGGGCCACAGGGCCGGGATGGTTCGGGTCGAAAGCATCGGTCAGTCTAAACGTGATCAATCGAATACGAATATAGGTCGCGTAAAAACTGTTTTGGTTCGCATGTCTTTGCTAAGCGAGCTGATCGCGCTTTCGTTCCGCCGCGTGCGAAAAAAAATCCGTGAAGATGACGAAAATCCGCGGCGGCCGTCAGGTCAGTCGTTCTTGCGCCCGGCATCGGTGCGGTCGCGGACCGTCTTGAACACACCATGCGCCGTGGCGACCACGTGATCGTTCACACTGACCTCGGTGCTCATGAAGATCAGGCTCTTGGTGGCACGCACGACCTTGGGCCGGGAGATCATCAGGTCGCCGATCCGCGCGGCATCGACGAAATAAGTATCCATCTGGACGGTGGCGAGCGCCTCGACCCCCGCAGCCTCGCGCGCCGCCATGCCGCAGCTCCGGTCGGCCAGCGTCATCACTGCCCCGCCCTGAACCACGCCGCGGCGGTTGCGGTGCTTGTCCTGGCCGAGAATGGCGAATTCATTGATGCCATCGACGACCCGGTGCCACATCGGGCCGACGAAATGGATGAACCCGTCATCGTCCATGATGCTCCAGCCGGCGGCTTCGAGTTCAGCATAGGCCGCGTCAGTCGCCGCATCAGTCATGGATTTTCCTTCTTGCGAGATATCGATGGGCTGGAGGGAGTGAGTGCTAGGTCATACAAAAGCGTGGGGCAGGTGGATAGGACGTCGCGGCGTTGGGGCGCGTCGCAATCTGCATGGCTCGTCGCTCGTTGTCCCGGGCCGGACTGCCGGAGTGGTCAGCTACCCCCTCGTCATTCCGGGGCGCAGAGGACCGCGAAGCGGGCCGGCGCGAACCCGGAATCCCGGAGTGTTTGGCGCTGAACAGGTCGAGATTCCGGGTTCGCGTCCGGCAAGTGCCGGCCACGCCCCGGAATGACAGTATGGGGCGGTAAGACAGCATCCAAACATTTTTTCCTATCTCTCATTGACAACATCCCCATCAGGTTTATATTCCCCTTCGTCCTGCCCCACCGAGAGGGGCGATCGCGATCGTCACGTTCGCGGGGCAGGATGCGGTGGACGCCGGAGATGCGGCGTCACGCGGTTCATGGGGGAACGTCTGTCTTCGGGCAGGACGGATCTGCGCCAGCACTGCCACTGGCAAGGAGACGTTTGGCCTTCGGATGGAAAGACTCCTGGACAGTGTGACGGACGACCAAGTCAAAACGCGTTCGGCTTACTCGCTTGAGGCTCCCTTCCCATCGCCTTGGGACTTTAATTCGCGATCGGAGCGTTCGTCGAGGCAAAGTGCAAGCAACCGAAAAAACACCGCAGGCGGAACGCCGGGCACTTGCTCGGCGCCTCCGAAAGTCCTGATGCACACTCAATTGCGGAAGACCGCATCGCATCAGGCCCAAGGGTGCAACGGGCACCCGGCGTTCCGCACGCCCTCTCGCAAGGGGGCGGGAATGCGAGAGACGACGGCGCCCCCGCGCCGCAAACAACAGGGGTGATGACGCATGTCTGAAGGGTAGTGGCTGTTTGACATTCACATCCGCGATGACGCGCAAGCGTCAATGGTGTCCCTCCCCCTTGCGGGGAGGGTCGGCCGATAGGCCGGGGTTGGGGGTGCCACGAGCAACGCTCTCACGTGGGGCACCCCACCCGTCACGTTTGTTCGCTTCGCTCTCAAACGCGCCACCCTCCCCGCTCGCTACGCTCGGGGGAGGGGAAAGGAAGCCCTACACCTTCACCATCCGCTTGCCCCGGTTCTCACCGGCCAGCAAACCGATCAGTGCCTGCGGCGTGTTCTCCAGCCCGTCGATGACGTCTTCCTGCACCTTGAGCTTGCCGGCGGCGACCCAGGACTGCAGATCGGTCAAAGCCTTTTCGCGCTGGTTCATATAGTCCATCACGATGAAGCCCTGCATGATCAGGCGTTTCACCACGATCAGGCCGGGCACGCCGCGTGGGCCGGTCGCCGAGGGCGCGCCGTCATATTGCGAGATGGCGCCGCAGCAGGCGATGCGGCCGTTGAGATTCATTTGTGCGAGACAAGCTTCGAGAATATCGCCGCCGACATTGTCGAAATAGACGTCGATGCCACCCGGCGCTGCCGCCTTCAGCGCCTTGAACACCGCGCCGTCCTTGTAGTCCACCGCGGCATCGAAGCCGAGTTCTTTGGTCAGCCAGTCGCATTTGTCCTTGCCGCCGGCGATGCCGATCACCCGGCAGCCCTTGATCTTGGCAATCTGGCCGACGATGGAGCCGACCGAACCGGCCGCCGCCGAGACGACGACGGTCTCGCCCGCCTTGGGCTTGCCGACGTCCAGCAGGCCGAAATAGGCTGTAAGTCCGGCGATGCCATAGACGCTGAGCAGATGCGTCATCGGCTCCATTGATGGCATCTTGTTGAGATGCTTGGCCGGCACCGCCGCGTAATTCTGCCAGCCGGTGTCGCCGAACACGATGTCACCCGGCTTCAGCGCAGGCGACTTCGACGAGACGACTTCGGCGATGCCGCCGCCCGCCATCACCGTATTGGCCTCGACGGCAGCGCGATAGGTCGCGCCGTGCATCCACGCGCGATTGGCCGCATCGAGCGAGATGTATCGCACGCGCAGCAGCGCCTCGCCGTCCTTCGGCTCGGGAATCGGACCCTTTGATAGTTTGAAATGCTCGGGCCCCAATTTTCCTGTGGGCTTTTCGACGAGCAGCACCTGATGATTGACGGTGTCGGTCATGGCCGTTGTCTCCCTGTTTCTTCCTTTGTCGAAACTTGTTGCAGTCGCCGCGTACAAAACAATCAGGCTGCACAGTTTTTGTAGTTGGCGATGACGCTATGCGGCAGCGCGGCATTCCACAACGGCTATTTGCCGCCTGATGATACCGAAACGGTACGCGGCTGACGAAGCTTGTTGCGCGCTCTGATCAATATGACAGACTGTCGCAGTTGGGAATGTGTAACGGGGGTCGGTATGTCGAACAGGTTTACGCAATACATTCTGATCGCGATGGCGCTGGGCATCGTGATGGGCTCGCTGGTTTTCAACTATTTGCCCGATAGCCGCGGCGAGATCGCGGCCGACGTCAATCTGATCGCCATGTTGTTCTTGCGCCTGATCAAGATGATCATCGCGCCCCTGGTCTTCGCCACGCTGGTCGGCGGCATCGCCCATATGGGCTCGGGCTCCAAGCTCGGCCGCATCTTCGCCAAGACCATGGGCTGGTTCGTCAGCGCCTCCTTCATCTCGCTGCTGCTCGGCCTCGTGATGGTCAACCTATTGCAGCCCGGCGCGAATTTCCCGGGAACGCTGCCGGCTGCGGGGCAATCGACGGGCCTGCCGGTGTCGGCTTTCTCCATTGAAAAATTCCTCACCCATCTGATCCCGACCTCCATCGCGGACGCGATGGCGCAGAACGAGATCCTGCAGATCGTCATCTTTGCAGTGTTCTTCGCAGTTGCGATGGGCGCCATGCCGGAACGCTCCAAGCCGATGCTGCAACTGATCGATGACCTCGGTCACATCATGCTGAAAGTGACGGGCTATGTGATGCTGTTCGCGCCGCTCGCGGTGTGGGCAGCGATCATGGCGACGGTGTCCAAGAATGGCTTGGGCGTGTTGTGGAAGCTGATCGTCTTCATGGGCGGCTTCTATCTGTCGCTGGCGATTCTGTGGGGTATCCTCGTGGTGGTCGGCTTCATCGTTATCGGCCCGCGCTACAGCCATCTGCTGCGGTTGATCCGCGAGCCGCTGATGATCGCCTTCTCCACGGCAAGTTCGGAAGCTGCCTATCCGAAGACGCTGGAAGGTCTTAACCGCTTCGGTGCCTCGTCGCGCATCTCCAGTTTCGTGCTGCCGCTGGGCTATTCGTTCAATCTCGACGGCACGATGATGTACTGCACCTTCGCCAGTATCTTCATCGCGCAGACCTATCACATCGAGATGTCGCTCGGCACGCAGCTCGCGATGCTGGCGACGCTGATGATCACCTCGAAGGGCGTCGCCGGCGTGCCGCGCGCGTCCTTGGTGGTGATCGCCTCGACGCTCAGCCAGTTCAATATTCCCGAAGCGGGCCTGTTGATGATCATGGGTATCGATACGTTCCTCGACATGGGCCGCAGCGCCACCAATGTGATCGGCAACTCGCTGGCCACGGCGGTGGTCGCGAAATGGGAAGGCGAACTCGCGCCCGAGCATGAGCTCGGTCCCGACGATGTGGTGCCTGGCGACATGATTCCCGGAGAAATCCCCGCCCTCGGACATGGTTGAGGTGCGTGATGCGCTACTATCTGACCGGTTCGATCACCGGGCTTCTGGCAGCTTTGCTGCTGGCGACGGCGGCGCAGGCGCAAACGCCTGCGGAAGGGCTTAGCCCGACGCTGGCGGCGATCAAGAAGGCGCATGTGGTCAAGCTCGGCTATCGCGAGAGCTCGCCGCCATTCTCGTTCCTCGATCAGGCGGGCCGGCCGATCGGCTACAGTCTCGAACTCTGCGAGGCGATCGTCGAGGATATCGGTATCGAGGTCGACGACCCCGCGTTGAAGATCGAATACGTCAAGGTGACGTCGGACGATCGCATTCCCGCCGTGGTCGACGGCAAGATCGATCTCGAATGCGGCTCGACCACGGCCAATGCCGAACGGCGCAAGCAGGTTGCGTTCTCGCCGCTGATGTTCGTCGCCGGCACCAAGCTGATGGTGCCGAAAACCACGACCGGCACGGCGCCGACCGACTTCAAGGGCAAGACCGTCGTCGTCACCAAAGGCACCACCAACGAACAGGCGATGCACGCGGTCGACAAGAAATTCAATCTCGGTCTCAACATCGTGGTCTCGCCCGATCACGAGCAGAGCTACCAGATGCTGGTCGACGGCAAGGCCGATGCCTTCGCGACCGACGATATCCTGCTGTCGGGTCTGATCGCGCGGCACAAGTCGCAGGACAAATTCCGCGTCGTCGGCGATTACCTGTCCTATGATCCCTACGGCATCATGTTTCGTAAGGGCGAGCCGCAGCTTGCGGCTGTCGTCGAGCGCGCATTTCGGCGGCTCGGCTCCAACCGTGATCTGATCCCGCTCTATAACAAATGGTTCGTCGCACGCCTGCCGACCGGCGAGCGCATGGGCGTTTCGATCTCGCCGCAGTTGGAAGAGAGCTTCAAGGTGCTGGACGATTCAGCGGGTGGGACGAATTGACCGCAAACTGTCATTCCGGGGCGCGGGCAGTGCTAGCTGCACGCGAACCCGGCATCTCGACATGTTTGGCGCTGTCGGGAGACTCCCATGTCGAGATTCCGGGTTCGCGTCCGGCGAGTGCCGGCCACGCCCCGGAATGACGAACGTGAGATCTCAGAAAAACACCAGATCCTGCGCCTTGCCGCCGCGCAGCACCGTTGCGTATTCGATCGCCGCGAACAGTCCGCCCGCCACATAGATCTTGCGCGGCACGGCGCGAGCGAGTTGCTGGCTGAGGCGCACCGCGTCTTCCATGGCATTGGCCACATGAATGCGCGCCGCCGGGTGGGCCTTGCGCGCTGCAGCGCCGACCACGCGCGCGTCTGCACCCTTGTGATAGGCGCGGGTGCATACGATCGTATCGAAGACGGGCGCGAGATGCTTGGCGATATCATCGACATTCTTGTCGCCGGAGACGCCGAGCACCAGCAACCAGTTGTCATCGCCATGAATGGCGCGAAGGCTCTTCAGGGCCTGTGCCACGCCATCAGGCGTATGGCCGACATCGATGATGGTCAGGGGATCGCGCTGAACGATCTCGAGCCGTCCTGGCCATCTGGTATCGCGCAGCCCGGTGCGAACAGCGAGATCGATGGCGCTGGTGGTCGCATCCGGATGCATGCGCTGCATCCAGAGAATGAACAGCGCAGCCGCAATGGCGGCGTTGTTGAGCTGGAACTCGCCGGCCAGCATGAGTTCGAGCGCGCGCAGATCGAATGCGCCCAGCCGGCAGTTGAAGGCCTGGGCCTTGGCTGATGCAAAGACGTTACTGATCGTGATCTCGTCGCCGATATGCAGGCCGGTGACGTTGCGGTTGCGATTGTACTCGGCGAGATTGCCGCGCATGGGCAGGCAGTTCTCGCCGTAGACGACGGTGCCGCCCGAGATACAGGCATCGCTCTTGTCGCAGGCGATCAGCTCCAGCGAGTTGCCGAGCAGGTTGACGTGTTCGAGATCGACCGAGGTGACGCAGGTGATGTCGGCGCCGACCAGCCGAACCGGATCGTAGCGTCCGCCGATGCCCGCTTCGAACACGGCGAATTCGCATTCGGTCTCCTGGAAATACAGGCAGGCCAGCGCGAACTGGGCCTCGAAGGCGCCGAAAGTCTCATGCAGCGTGTGCTGCTTGAGATCTGCGATGGCAGTGGCCACGCGCAGGACGAGGGCTTCCAGCATCTCGTCATCGACGGGGACGCCGTCGATCTGGAAGCGCTCATTGAAGCGATAGAGGTGCGGTGACGTGAACAAGCCTGTCCGCAGGCCGAAAGCGCGTCCGATGCTGGCGCAGAACGCCGCGGTCGAGCCCTTGCCGTTGGAGCCGGTGACGACCACGGAATGTTTGCGCAGCCTGACACGGTCGATGGACAGCGCGTCGAGCAGCATCGCCAGCCGGGCGAGGCATAGGCCGTCGCCATATTTGGGCAGGTTAAACATCGAGCAGGCCGATCGCCGTAAATGTATGCCGCCAGATGCGCAGGATCAGATCCTCGCGGCCGCTGTCTTCGAGAAAGCGGATCGAGGGATTGGCATTGACCTCGATCACGCGCAAGGCGGCAGCATCTCCGTCGATATCCGTAAACAGGTCGACCGCGCCAGCGCGCAGGCCGAGCGCCTTGGCGGCCTGCAGCGCCATCGCAAAGGCAACAGTTTCGTTGCCCGGCGCCGCAAAGCTCATGCTGCCGCCAGCGCTGCGATTCATCCGGCCGGGAATCGCGCGCCGCTCACCGTATGGCAGCACGCGATTGAGGGAGGTGTCGTCGGGACCTGTGGCGGCCGACGAAATCCCGTGGCGGTCCAGCGCGGACGTCTCCGCGGCGATCAATTGCCTGAGCGTCGCCTTGCCGTCGCCGGTCACAAAGGGCGACGTCTTCTGCGCGCAATACACGATCTCGTCGTCGAGGATGAACACGCGATATTCCTGGCCGGAATAGATGCGCTGCATCAGGATCGCGTCATAATACTGCGCGACCTGCCTGAGATAGGCCATGAGCGCGTCGCCGCCCGTGACAATCTCCGCAAAGTCGCCGCGCGATCCCATCAGCGGCTTGATGAAGGCCCGGTCGCCGAGTTCGGCGAAATGCCAGACGGCGTCAGCATGTTCGTGACCGGGCGGGCGATGGGCGCGATAACGCTCATGCAGGAAGAAGTATTTCCCGCCCAAAGTCGGGACGCCGGCGCGCTCCATCAGCACATTGGCGAAATACTTGTCATTCGCCAGCGTCGCAGCCGTGGCGTTGTTCTGTGGAAAGAACGAGCCGCGTCCGGCGCCGAAGGATGCGCTCCTGCCATTGCGGCCAACGGTGAAGATCAGACCCGTTCCGCCATCGACGTCGGCGAAATCCAGCCCGAACTGGCGGCAAGCGTATTCGGCATAGATCGACTGGTCGGGATAGGATGGGGGCTTTCCGGCCCGGATGTCGCGAAGGGATGTCATCAAGGACCAGGCCGACGATTGAACGAAAAGCCGCCTGCGACGACTTTAACGAGGTGGCCGGAAACTACCGGATCGGGATCGGGTGATCCAGCCGGATACCATTAACGGTGTCCGGCAAGAAACTGAACGAAACCTCCGATATCGGGTAATTTAATGTCGTGGCCAGATGGGCTGCTGCTGCATGGGTAACCTGCTTTGGAAATTAATCGACCGCCTCCCTCAGTCCGCAATTGCACTTCATGGCTACTTTGACTAATTGTCATTCGCAGCTGCGAGAACCAAAATTAGCCAATAGCCGCAATGGTTTCTCGGCATCGTGACGCGGCAAACAATGGACTTGTTCTAAAAAAGCCCGCACTGGAAAATCAAATCTCATGAGCGCCTTTCACAGAGAGAAAGTTCTTTCTGTCCAGCATTGGACCGATACACTTTTCAGCTTCAAAGCCACCCGCGACACCTCATTCCGCTTCCAGAACGGTCAGTTCGCCATGATCGGCCTCGAGGTCGATGGCAAGCCGCTGCTGCGCGCCTATTCGATGGCCAGCGCGAACCACGAGGAAGAGCTGGAATTCTTCAGCATCAAGGTGCCGGACGGTCCGCTGACCTCGCGCCTGCAGAAGATCAAGGAAGGCGACACCATCCTGGTCGCCCGCAAGGCGGTGGGTACGCTGGTCACCGACAGTCTGCTGCCGGGCAAGCGCCTTCTCATGCTGTCGACCGGTACCGGTCTCGCGCCCTTTGCCAGCCTGATCAAGGATCCCGAAGTCTATGAGCAGTACGAGCAGGTCGTGCTGGTGCATGGCTGCCGGCAGGTCTCGGAGCTGGCCTATGGCGAGCGCCTGGTCGAACGGCTCGAGAAGGACGAGCTGTTTGGCGAGCTGATGAAGGACAAGTTCACCTATTATCCAACGGTCACCCGCGAGCCCTTCCGCAATCGCGGCCGCATTACCGACCTGATCGAGTCCGGCCAGATATTCAAGGATCTGGGCCAGGGCCCGCTCGACATCGCCACCGACCGCGTCATGCTGTGCGGCAGTCCGGCGATGCTCGAAGACCTGAAGGTCATGTTTGAGAAGCGCGATTTCACCGAAGGCAGCGGCAACAAGCCCGGCCATTTCGTGATCGAGAAGGCGTTCGTCGAGCGCTAACGCAGCCCGACATCATCAAAATTCACTGCACTGCAAAACCCGCGCTCCGGCGCGGGTTTTGTCGTCTGGGGCTCTCGCTTTTTGCAACAATTCATTGAGCGTGGCGCGCTAGATTGGACAATCCGGTGCAATGCCCTGCGGCAACGCACTTGTGATGTTTGCGTCATCGGGTCTGTGTAACGCTAGCGCCATTCATGTCAGGCAGGATTTTCATGGAAACGTTGATGCTTCCCCTCTCGCCGCGCTTCATCGTTTTGACGATCTGTAGCGTTGCCACCTTGCTGCTGGTCGGCATCGGCATTCACGACCCCAAGGTCATCCCTCTCGTTGTCATCCCCGTCATCGTATTCGGCGGCCTGACCGTGCTCGGCATTCACGATGTGCTGCAGAAGGACCATGCGGTTCTGCGCAACTATCCGATCTCGGCGCATATCCGCTTCCTGCTCGAGGAAATCCGTCCGGAGATGCGGCAGTATTTCTTCGAGAGCGAAAAAGATGGCATGCCGTTCAGCCGCGACACGCGCGCGGTGGTCTATCAGCGCGCCAAGATGGTACTCGACAAGCGTCCCTTCGGCACCCAGAAGAACGTCTACGAAGAAGGCTATGAGTGGATGCACCATTCGGTCGCCCCAAAACCGCATGCGACCGAGCAATTCCGTATCACCATCGGCGGCCCGGATTGCCTCAAGCCCTATTCGGCCTCGGTACTGAACGTCTCGGCCATGAGCTTTGGTGCGCTTAGCCCCAATGCGATCCGGGCGCTGAATGCCGGCGCCAAGCGCGGTCATTTCGCGCATGACACCGGCGAGGGTGGCGTCAGTCCGTATCACCAGGAAATGGGCGGCGACCTGATCTGGGAGATCGGCTCCGGCTATTTTGGTTGTCGCACGCGCGATGGCAACTTCGATCCCGACGCCTTCGCGAGGCTTGCCGTGAACGAGCAGATCAAGATGGTCGAGCTCAAGATCAGCCAGGGCGCAAAGCCCGGTCATGGCGGCGTGCTGCCGGCGGCAAAAGTGTCGGAAGAGATCTCCCGCATCCGTGGCGTTGCCATGGGCGAGGATTGTATCTCGCCGGCCTATCACAAGGCGTTTTCAACGCCGATCGAGATGATGGAATTCATCGACAAGATGCGCCGTCTGTCCGGCGGCAAACCCGCTGGCTTCAAGCTGTGCATCGGCCATCCCTGGGAATTCCTCGCGATCTGCAAGGCGATGCTGCAGACTGGCATCTATCCGGATTTTATCGTGGTCGATGGCAATGAAGGCGGCACCGGCGCGGCACCGCTGGAATTCATGGACCATCTGGGCATGCCGATGCGCGAGGGCGTCAACTTCGTGCACAACGCGCTGATCGGTATCGGCGCGCGTGACCGCATCAAGATTGGCGCCTCCGGGAAGATCGCAACGGCCTTCGATATCGCCCGCGCCATGGCGCTGGGCGCCGACTGGTGCAATTCGGCGCGGGGCTTCATGTTCGCATTGGGCTGCATCCAGTCACTGAGCTGCCACACCGATCGCTGTCCCACAGGCGTCACAACGCAGGACGCCACGCGCAATCGCGCTCTCGCCGTGCCGCAGAAGACCGATCGTGTTTATAATTATCACGAGGCGACGCTGCATGCGCTGGCCGAGCTGATTGCAGCGGCCGGGCTCGATCATCCGCAGGAGATTCGCCCGATCCACTTCTCGCATCGTGCCTCTGGCACCGACGTGCTGTCCTTCACGCGGATGTATCCGGCGCTGCGCCACAACGAATTGGTCGACGGCACCGGCGACAAGCGCTTTCGCGACGCGTGGGAGATGGCGCAGGCGAGCTCGTTCCTGCCAGCAGCTCTGGAACATTCAGCCTAGAGTTTTGTTTGCCGCGTCTTCTTCGGCGCGAAGCGGTGTCCACTTCGCTCGAAAATGCCCTAGAACTCGCCGTGCAATCGGCCTGAGAAGATCGAGACCGGCCCGCGATCCTTGTTGTAGGCAGGGTTCACAATCAGTTGGTAGTCGGCCGTGAGGGTGAAGTTCTTGTCGATGGCATAGGCGTAATAGGTTTCGAGAATGCGCTCGGTGCCGTAATTCAGCCGTCCGTCGCCGATCAGCAATCCGTTGCCGCCGGCGGCGAGAAAGTCGCGATGCGCAGCGGACAGGCCGTTGATCGCGCCGCCAAGGCCGATCGTGTCATTGGCGCGGCCCCAATGGCTACCCTTGATCGAGACGCCGGCAGAGACGCTGCGGTCGATATCGGTGAAGGACAGGATCTCGTTCTGGCCATCGTTCCAGCTGACGCGCCCAAAGATGCCGACGTCGGTGGCAACCTGCTGCTCGCCGTTCACGTAGAAGCCGTATTTGTCGTTCGCGCGGCGGATCGAGGACATCACATCGTTGATATCGAGCGTGGGATCATTGGCCTCGATCGCCAGTGCGCCGCGATAGCTGCCGGTATTTCCACGATTGATGAAGGCGCCGACGCGTAGCTTGCCGGGTTGGTCGAAGATCTGGTGACGCTCCTCGAATTCGACGACTGCACCGCCAGTCTTGAACGTCAGGACGTCGTTGTTGGGCTGCGCCGGCACCTGAAACAGGCCGGCCCGGATCGCCCAGTCCTTGCGATTCAGTTCAACGACGGCGCCGCGGGTGAAGCCCGGCAGGTCGGCTGGAAAGTCGTAAGCGGCCGATGACCACATCGCCCAGTTCATGAAATCGGCGCGCGGATCCTTGGCGTAGGAGTTGCCATCGAAGAAATCACCCACCGCGAAGCGTCCGACCGTGAGCGTGATACGGTCGATATCGCGCTTGCCGGCCAATTGATTGGCGGCGTCGGGGACGTCTTCCTGTTCACCGCCAAGGCCAAGTGTCTGGCGGAAGTAATAGCGCTGCATGCGAAAGCGCGGAAACGGCGCGCCGCCCTTTTGTGCTTCGCCATTGGGGAAGCCGGCGAGGCCGAGCGTTGAGTTGAGGCCGAAGCCCTGCGCGAGCTCGGGATTGAGATAGAGCTCACCGCCTTGCCACAGTCGCCAGCCGAGAAACGCGGTCGTCGTAAAGGTCTCGCGCCCTTGGCCGCCGCCGGGAAGGCTGTTGGTGCCTTCATAAGGCGAGCGAATCCGCGGATAGGCGGATGCGATGAAAGTGGTCTGGGCGTGAACGTTCCAGTCTGTCGATTCCGGCAGCACAGTCTTGCCGGTGATGGGGGCTGACGGCAACCACGGCGGCGTGTCCCACAGCCGATAATTCAAGCCGACTTTGACGGTGTGAATATTCGGATCAACGCTCACATTCGGCAGTCCGGCATTGCCGAGGTCATAGGTCTGCCGCATCAAATCGAGATAGGCGTATTCGGCCTTCGCGGTCCAGTTGCCGCCAACGGCAAATTCGACGCCCGCGCCGGCGGTCCAGCCGAAATGGGTGCGGGTCGCCGATGATATGAGGTCGCCGTCGGCATCATTGAGATTGAGTTTGGTGCGTCCCCACGCCACGCCACCGGTGACGTACGGCATCAACGCACCGAAGGCGTAGCCGATGCGGCCGCGTGCGGTCGCAAAATAGTCGAAGGTCGTATGGAAAGGCGCTGGCATCAACCGCGCTGCGTCCTGCGGACTGCTGAACATGGCGTCGGCCTCGAAGCCCAGCACGACGTTGTTGCTGAGCTGCCTGTTGTAGCCGATCTGGTAGCCGCCGATCAGGCCGGTCGGCGAAGGCGGCAGGAAAACGCCCTGCGCGGGCAGCGGATTGCTGCCGGGACCAAAGCTGCCGCCGCCATAGCCGATGTGACCGCCGAGATAAAAACCGGTCCAGTCGTAAACCAGGCGGGGCGCTTTCAGCGCCATGCCGGGCGAAATATCGGCCGCGATCGCAGAGCCATCGAATGCCAATGCGCCCAGCGCAAAACCGGCCAAAACGCGCTTCACGACAATACTCGCGATCGGTCGGGGTACTTCATGCGGCCGTCATTTCTCGCTTTAGGTCGCCGCCGATCATGCGACGAACCGTTTGATATTCCACAAAAATAGTCGATTCGCCCATAATGTTGGGGGTATCGAGGGTCGTCGTGAGACAAACGAAACAGAATGAGCAACCCGTCGACTCCCCGACTATAATTGCAACTAATTCGCAATAGCAAGAAGCAACTGGAGAAGCATGTTTCAGTGGCAGCCGATCATGACGGTTGGATAACAGCAGCTGGCCGGCACGGCTCGAAAGGCATTTGGCGAGCGCAAAAAATGACCCGCTCGGGGGGGCAACCGAGCGGGTCTGGTGCGACACGGGGTGGATGAGGCGCCCGTGTCGGACGCAAATCCACGTCAGTCGATCAAGAGATTAGTAGTTGCAGGTCCGGACGCGGCCGACATAGTTGCCGTAGCCGTCATACTGGCGGACCCAACCGCAGCGATATCCGTAACCGTAGTAGCCGTTATTGGCGGCAATGGCGCTGCCGACGACTGCGGCGCCGACTACACCGGCAGCGATACCGAAGCCGATGCCCGGGCCCTTGGCCTGAGCCTGCTGGGACGATGCCACGGTGCCGGCAGCGGTGAGAGCAACGAGAGCGAAAGCAGCAATCTTGGACTTGATCGACATGGGATAACTCCATCCTGTTGAAGTGCAGCCATCGTGGCCTGCATGCCAATCAGTCGGAGCCCAAACGGATCGGGTTCGAGACCCGGTCGAACTATTTGGTTTCAGGATTGTGTCGTCATCCGCGTGGAATATGTCGTCGCGTGAATCGCGCAATCCACGGTTAACCACATCTCACGCGCCGGCATCCGGTTCGCGATCAAACGCTGTCACGTCGAAGCGATGCATGTCCGCGAGCAGTTCGCAGAATGCTTTTGCGCCGTGTGCCAGCAGTTTCTCGCCCTTGTCGGCTGATGCCTGCGTGGCGTCGCCGATCGCGCCGCTGGGATGGAGGTCTTCGGCCTGCCACGCGAATGGCGCGGGCCGGCTTGCGGAGAGCCAGCGATAGTTCTTCTCCATCGCAATCGCTGACGATGCGAAATTTGCGATCTTGTCGTTGCGCACATGCTGCGGATAGCGCGCCAGCATGATCGATGTCTCGATAGCACCGCCATGAATCCCGTGACGTAACTCTGCGTCAGTGAACAGGCCATCCGGTGTGCCGAATCGATTCCATCCAGTGGTGGCGACCAGCATGCCGTATTCGGCGCGCAGGTCCTGCGCCGCGAGCGTCATTGCTGCACTGTTGCCGCCGTGGCTGGTGACGATCACGAGTTTCTGAACGCCGGCGCGCGCGACGCTTTCGCCGATCGCGGTCCAGGTCTGCAATGCGATCTCGGTCGGCAGGGTCAGCGTACCGGGAAAGGCGAGATGCTCGGTTGAAATGCCCACAGGTTGAAGCGGCAGAAATGTCGCCGGATTATCGGCAGGCAGCAGGCGCTGGACCTCTGCAAGATAAGCCTCCGCAATCATGACGTCGGTGCCGAGGGGCAGATGCGGTCCGTGCTGCTCGGTCGCGGCCAATGGCAGCACTGCAATCCAGGAGGCCGGATCGCTCTGGGCGATGTCGGGCCAGCGAATGTCAGTCCAGTCGCGGGGCGGCATGTTGGCAGTCATCGAGGTGCGTTTCTTTGGTCTATTTTGCAGGGTAGTCTGGCAGCAGATTGCTTCCTATCATGGGCCATAACGGTCGACGGAGTCCAATATGAGCCCGATATCCCTGCTGCGCGCGTTAACCATTGGCGCACTGGCCGTGATGGCCGCGCGGTCGCCCGCCACAGCGGAAACCAGGCTCGACAAGGTCAGTTTCGGAACCAACTGGGTGGCCGAGGCTGAACATGGCGGCTTCTTCCAGGCGGTCGCGGATGGCACCTACAAGAATTACGGCCTCGACGTCACCATCGTGCCGGGCGGCCCGAACGTGAACAACCGCATCCTGTTGATCTCGGGCAAGCTCGACTTCTTCATGAGCGCGAACACGCTGCAATCCTTCGATGCCGTCGCCAATAATGTGCCGGTGGTCGCTGTCGCCGCGATCTTCCAGAAGGACCCGCAGGTCTTTCTGGCGCATCCCAATCCCAAGGTGACCAAGCTCGAAGATCTCAAGCCGATGACGCTGCTGATCTCGAAGGAGGGCGTCGCCGGCTATTTCCAATGGATGCGATCCGAGCTTGGCTTCAGCGCGTCCAAGGTCAAGCCTTACACCTATAATGCGCAGCCTTTCATCGTCGACAAGAACAGTGCGATGCAGGGCTATGTTACGTCCGAGCCGTTCGTGGTCGAGAAGCAAGCCAATTTCAAGCCAACCGTGATGCTGCTCGCGGATTACGGTTTCGATGGCTATTCGACCTTGATCGAAACGCGCCGCGAATGGGTCGATAAGAAGCCGGACCTTGTCCAGCGTTTCGTCGATGCCTCGATGATCGGCTGGTACAACTATCTCTATGGCGACAACAAAGCCGCCAATGAAGTCATCAAGAAGCTCAACCCGGAAATGACCGATGACCTGCTGGCCTATTCCATCGCCAAGATGAAGGAATACGGCATCGTCGACTCAGGTGATGCGCTCAAAGACGGTATCGGCGCCATGAGCGAAGCGCGTGTTGCCAGCTTCTTCGACAAGATGTCACGCGCAGGCGTGGTCAAGCGCGACATCGACTATCGCAAGGCCTATACGCTGCAGTTCATCAACAAGGGTGTCGGTCTCGATCTCCGGCCGAAGAAGTAGCCCGGCAGATGGCCGACCCTGCCTTGTTGAGCGATGCACCCACCGCCGTGCGCCTGCGCGGTGTCACGAAGGTCTATGACAACGGCACCGTGGCGCTGGGGCCGCTTGATCTCGATATTCGCAAGGGCGAGTTCGTCTCGCTGTTGGGCTCGTCCGGCTGCGGCAAATCTACTGCACTCCGCCTGATTGCAGGCCTGATCGCGCCGTCAGCGGGCACTTTAGATATCGCTGCGCAGAGCAGCGGTCACGCCATCGGTTTCGTGTTCCAGGAGCCGACGCTGATGCCATGGAGCACGATCCGGGAGAATGTGCGACTGCCGCTGAAGCTGGCACATATGCCGGATGCGCAGTCGACGGCGCGAGTGGATGAGGTGCTCGCACAGGTCGGTCTCGCGGACTTCGCCGGAGCCTATCCGCGCGAATTATCGGGTGGCATGAAGATGCGGGCGTCGCTGGCCCGCGCGCTGGTGACCGAGCCGGATATCCTGCTGATGGACGAGCCCTTTGCGGCGCTCGACGAGATCACGCGCTTCCGGCTCAACAACGACCTGCTGGCGCTATGGCGCGAACTCGGCAAGACGGTCATCTTCGTCACTCATTCGGTGTTCGAGTCGGTTTATCTGTCGCAGCGCGTTGTGGTGATGACGTCGCGGCCAGGTCGCGTCAGCGCCGAATGCCATATCGAATCCTCTGAACCGCGCGACGACGCGTTTCGCACCTCGATGGCTTATGCCGGCTATTGCCGCGATGTTTCGCAAGCACTGATGGCGGCCAGTGACGCGGCATTCAACGAGACAAAGGCGCGGGCATGAAAGGGCTGGAGCCATTGCCCACAGTCGATCGCGGTTCGGCAATGCCCGGCAGCAGCATGCCGTGGCAGCGCATCGTCTGGCCGGTGGTCGTGTTCGTCGCCGGAATCGTTTTGTGGGATCTCGTCGTCCGGATCGGCGAAATCCCGCCCTATCTGCTGCCCGGCCCCTTACTTGTTTTCAAGACGCTGATCGCCGACTGGCCGGTTCTGTCTGAATCCCTCGGCGTGACGCTTCTGACCGCGCTCGAAGGCTTCATCGCCGCAGCCATCGGCGGCATCGCATTGGCTCTGTTGTTCAACCAGTCCAAATGGCTGGAATATTCGCTGCTGCCCTATGCCATCGTGCTGCAGGTGACACCCGTCATCGCCATTGCGCCCTTGATGCTGATCTATCTGCCGCAGCAGACGGCCGTTGTTGTCTGCGCCTGGATCGTGGCGTTCTTCCCCGTGTTGGCCAATACGACGCTCGGTCTCAATTCGGTAGATCGCAATCTGGCCGGGCTATTCCAGCTCTACCGCGCATCGCGCTGGCAGGTGCTGCGCTATCTGAAGTTTCCGGCGGCACTGCCATTCATACTTGGCGGATTGCGCATTGCCGGCGGATTGTCGCTGATCGGCGCGGTGGCGGCGGAAATCGCCGCGGGTGCCGCCGGCGCGGGTTCAGGCCTCGCCTATCGCATTTCGGAATCCAGCTATCGCCTCAATATTCCCCGAATGTTCGCGGCGTTATTGTTGCTGTCCGTTGCGGGGATTGTGATTTATATGCTGCTCGCGCTGGTATCCCACATTGTGTTGCGGCGCTGGCATGAGAGTGCACTGCGAAAGGAAAAATAATGGGGACGGGAATCTCTTCGGACAAAATCGACCTGCTGATCTATGGACCGACGAAGCCGCTGATCAATAACGGTTTCTCGGATCAGTTCGTATTGCATAAATATGAAACCCAGCACGATCTCGAACGGCTGCCGGCGGGTGTCGCCGAGAAAATCCGTGGCATTGCCGTGACCGGTCTGGTGCCGACCAACAGCGCCGTGCTGGCGAAATATCCCAAGGTCGAGATCATCTCCTCGTTCGGCGTCGGCTACGATCACATCGACGCGAAATATGCTGCCGAGAACAACATCCTCGTTACCAACACGCCGGATGTGCTGACCGAGGAAGTCGCCGATACGGCGCTCGGCCTGTTCATCGCCACTGCCCGCGAATTCATCAAGGCTGATAAATATGTCCGTTCAGGCCTGTGGCTGACACAGCCTTATCCGCTCACGGTCGGCTCGCTGCGTGATCGCAAGGTCGGCATGGTGGGCATGGGCCGCATCGGTCAAGCCATCGCGCGCCGTCTCGACGCCTCGCTGGTGCCGGTGGTCTATCACTCGCGCAATCCCGCCGCGGGCGTCTCGCACAAGCACTATCCGAACCTGATCGAGATGGCGAAGGCGGTGGATACGCTGATCGTTATTACGCCGGGCGGACCGTCGACGGCCAATCTCGTCAACGCGGAAGTCATGCAGGCGCTCGGTCCGCGCGGTATCATCATCAATATCGCACGCGGTTCGGTGATCGATGAGCCTGCACTGATTGCGGCGCTCAAATCGGGCACCATTCTGGCCGCGGGCCTCGACGTGTTTGCGCAGGAGCCCAAGGTGCCGGACGAGCTGAAGTCGATGCAGAACGTCGTGCTGCTGCCGCATGTCGGCTCGGCGTCGGTGGTGACGCGCAACGCGATGGATCAGCTTGTGGTCGACAACCTCAAACTCTGGTTCGCCGGCAAGGCGCCGACGACGCCGATTGCGGAAACGCCGATAAAGGGACGCTGATCGTGAGACACGCGTCGGGGCGCTGTCGATATTTTGCGCTGGCAGTTGCCGGCGCGATGCTCGCCGGCGCCCCGGCGCGAGCCCAGGATGCTGCCACCCTTCGGAAAAACATGATCGGGCAGTGGGAGCTCTCTACCACCGAGCGCAGCAAGACCTGCGTGGTGACGCTGAAGAACGACACGTCGCCACAGGGGCTGAAGCTCGAACTCGAACCGGATTGCGCGAAGGCGCTGCCTTTCACCAAGGATATCGCAGCCTGGAACACCAAGGGGCTCGATATCGTTCGGCTGCAGAATCCGACGGGCGAAGCCGTGATCGATTTCACCGAGGTCGAGAGCGGCATCTTTGAAGGCATTCGTACCGGCGAAGGCGTCTATATCCTGCAGAATCTCGCTGCAGCCCGCTCGCTGACCAAGTCGATGGACCAGATGATCGGCGACTGGTCCATGGTGCGCGGCAGCGGCCGCGTGGTCTGCGGTTTGACGCTGACCAATACCGAGACGACCCAGGATAATTTCGCCGTCTTCCTGAAGCCGCGCTGTGAACCCCTGGTGGCGAATTTCAATCCCAAACAGTGGCGCCTCGAACGGGGCGAATTGCTGATGATGTCGGCATCGGGCGAGACTTGGCATTTCGAAGCCGACGACAACGCTCAGTGGCGCCGCGTGCCGGATAGTGCCGACCCGCTCATCCTGCTGCGGCAGTAGGAGGTCGCTCCGCGCCCGCTTTTGCGGGGACGACGAGGAGAGGTCGTTGCCTGGATTGCGCGCTACGCATCAATCCGTCTGGTTCAAATCAGCTTCTTCGAACCTATTTCCGCTGCGCGTTACCAAGATGAATTGGTTCAAACCCGATTGGAGGGTGAGATGAAATTTTTCGCCTTGGCTTTTTCGTGCCTTTTATTCTTCTCAATGCCCGCCAACGCAAATGACGCAGACACCTTTAATGTAATGGTAGCATTGGCGAAAAAGGGAGATGCAGAGGCGCAATACCATGTGGGCATGATGTACAATAATGGCATTGGCACGCAACAGGATCGTAGGCAGGCCTTTGAGTGGTTTCAAAAATCAGCTGCGTCGAACGACCCGTTGGGAGCCTACAAGCTTGGTTGTTACTATGACGGGCAAGGCGCAGGCATCGTGGAGTCTGACACGGATCAAGCTTTAAAATACAAGCTTGTTTCTGCCGAAGCCGGCTACGCGCTTGCCCAGCACGATGTCGCGAATCTGTATGACAAGCGAGGAAATTCGGAAGAAGCGCTCAAGTGGTGGAAGAGGGCGGGTGATCAGGGATATCCCGGTGCCCTCTTTGGTTTGTCCCGTTTGTATTCCGCCGGAAAAGGAGCGCCAAAGGATCTGTCTTTGTCATATGCGTATTTCAAACTCTCGAAGCTGGCGCCCGCGAAAAATGTGAATGAGATGGCTGCACTGTTGTCCGAACAAGAACTCAAGAACGCAGAAAAACTGGTGTCCGAATGGAAGCCGCGGACAACTGCTTTAACACTCAAGGCAAAGAGCGGCATTCGAGCAGCAGAAGAATACGTCAAAACCATCAAAAACTAAGTGTTCTGATTGGCCTTAGATCAGCTTCAGCCCCTTAAGGCTGGCATGGCCGTGCTTGCCGACGATGATGTGATCATGTACCGCGATGCCGAGCGGGGCGGCGACATCGATCACCGCCTTGGTCATCTGCACATCGGCCTGCGACGGTGTCGGGTCGCCGGAAGGATGATTGTGCACCATGATAATGGCCGTCGCTGACAGTTCGAGCGCGCGCTTCACGACCTCACGCGGATAGACCGGTGTGTGATCGACGGTGCCGACCTGCTGGACCTCGTCCGAGATCAACTGGTTGCGCTTGTCCAGGAACAGAATGCGGAACTGCTCCTTGTCGGCGAAGGCCATGGCCGTGCGGCAATAGTCGATCACCGTGGCCCATGACGACAATGCGGTGCGCTGTTTCAATTGCCCCTTGGCAACGCGGGTGGTGGCAGCAGCGATCAGTTTGATCTCGGTGATGGCGGCTTCGCCGAGGCCGCCGATTTCGCGCAGCCGCGTGTCCGGGGCATGCACGGTTTCGGCAAAGGAGCCGAACTTGGTGATCAGCGATTTCGCCAGCGGCTTCACATCCCTGCGCGGCAGCGCACGGAACAGCACCATTTCCAGCAGTTCGTAGTCGCTCAGCGCATCGGCGCCGACGCTGCGAAAGCGCTCACGCAGTCGCTCCCGATGGCCATGATAATGCGGCGCTTCGGCAAGACCCGGCGGCACAGTCGGATCGATGGGGCTAACGGGCATGTGGCGCAAACGCTCGCATGGACATTATCCGCGAGCATGCCGTGCCCGGCTGCATTTGCAACCAGAAAGTGTTCGCTGTCGTGTGGCGATTTGAAGTTTAGGCGACGGGCGCGGGCGGCTGTTCGTTATGCCGCTTGGACAGCGTGAAAATCTCGACGCCGGTCGCCGTCACGCCGACGGTGTGCTCGAACTGCGCCGACAGCGACCGGTCGCGGGTCACGGCGGTCCAGCCGTCGGACAGAACCTTCACATGTGGCTTGCCGAGATTGATCATCGGCTCGATGGTGAAGAACATGCCGGGGCGCAAGGTCACGCCTTCGCCGGGGCGGCCGACATGGATGATGTTCGGCTCGTCATGGAACATGCGGCCGAGGCCATGGCCGCAGAAGTCGCGCACCACACTCATCTGCTGCGGTTCGACGAAGCTCTGGATCGCATGGCCGATGTCGCCGGTGGTATTGCCCGGCTTGACCACGGCGATGCCGCGCATCAGCGATTCATAGGTGACCTCGACCAGTCGCTCCGCCTTGCGGGCGAGTTCGCCGACGCCATACATGCGGCTGGAATCGCCATACCAGCCCTCGACGATGAAGGTGACGTCGACATTGACAATGTCGCCTTCCTTCAGCGCGCGGTCGCCGGGCATGCCGTGGCAGACCACGTGATTGATCGACGTGCAGGTCGAATAGCGATAACCGCGATACATCAGCGTGGCCGGAAAGGCGCCATGGCTGAAGGCGAATTCGCGGACGAAGTCGTCGATCGCCGAGGTCAGCACGCCCGGCTTCACCAGATCGGTCAGCTCGTCGAGACACTGCGACACCAGCGCGCCGGCCTTGCGCATGCCAGCAAAAGCGGCGGGACCATGCAGCTTGATCTGACCGGTTTTGCGCTGGGAGGTTTCGGAGGCTTCGACGTAGCTCATCAGGTGATCTTGCCAGGCAGGATGCGACGGGAATGCGTGATTTGAGGCCCCAATTTAATGGCTGGGGCCGTCAGCGCAAGCCAAAGCAGCCTCTCCAGGACCTCATTGCTCGGTCCCCACGCCAGCCATATTCATAGCTGAATCGGCACTCGGCCGGCCAAAACGATGCTGCCGTGGTCGATCCGGCAGGTATAGGCGACGGCTTCGACGCCCGCGGTGCAGGCTTTGTCGAAGGCGCTGCCATAGGCCGGGTCGATATCCCGCGCCAGCGCAAAAGCCGTGGACGAGCCGATCTGGACCACGAACAGCATTATGGCCCGTGCACCCGTAGCGACCATAGCGGCCAGTTCGTCCAGATGGCGGGCGCCACGCGCGGTAACGGAATCCGGGAACTCTGCCAGTCCCGGCTGGCGCATCATGTGGACGTTCTTGACCTCGACATAGCAGGGCGGCCGCGACGGGTGTTCCAGCACGAAATCCACCCGCGATGCCGCACCATATTTCACCTCGCGGCGGATGATGTCGTAGCCGGTAAGTTCGGGGATTGCGTTGGCGGCCAGAGCCTCGGCGACGATGGCATTGGGGTGCATTGTATTGACGCCGACCAGCTCCGGGCCATTGCCGAAGTCGGCTTCGATCAGCTCCCACGAGTAAGGCAGCTTGCGGGTCTTGCTCGGCGACTTCGACAGCCAGACCCGCGCGCCCGGCGCCTGCAGGCCGAGCATCGCGCCGGGATTGGCGACATGGGCGGTGATCATGCTGCCATCGGCGAGCTCGACATCGGCAAGGAAGCGCTTGTAGCGCCGCAGCAGCGTCGCCGGAACCAGATCGGCCTGTAGCTTCATCGGAACTACTCCGGACCGGATGCGACTTCGACAATGGTTTCGACCGGTAGTGCACCGCCACGGATCTTCAGCTCGCGGACCGGATAGGGCACGCGGATGCCCTCACGCTTGAAGGCATCCCACAGTCCCAGCATCACCTCGCTCTTCACGGCATCCATGCCGTCGGGCGAGTCGATCCAGAAGGTCAGCGAGAATTTCATGCCGGCTTCGGCGAATTCAGTGAGGATGCAGTTCGGCGTCTTGGCCGTATTGGCCCGTGGCGATGCCGTTGCGACGTCGATAGCCAGCTTGCAGACGACGCGCGGATCCGCATCGTAATTGGCGCTGAAATTGACCTTCACCAGCGTGTCCTTGTCCGTATAAGTCCAGTTCACCACCTTCTGGGTAATGAGGTCCTCGTTGGGGATCAGGAACTCGCGGCCGTCGCCCGCGGCGACCGAGATGTAGCGCGTATTCATCGCACTGATGCGGCCGGAGCTGTCCCCGATGGTGACGAGATCGCCGGGTTTCACCGATTTGTCCGCCAGCAGGATCACGCCGCTGATGAAATTGGCGACGATTTTCTGCAGGCCGAAACCGATACCGACACCGACTGCACCGGAGAACACGGCGAGCGCCGAGAGGTTGATGCCGACCGCACCCATGACGAGAGCGACGGCGAACACCATCAAGAGCAGACGCACTAGCTTGATCAGCAGGACCTGGATCGAGGGCGTGAGGTCATGGGATTGCCTGATGCGTCCTTCGAGAAAATTGCTGGCGATGTTCGAGAGCCATAGCGCTACCGCGAGCAAGACGCCGAGCTTGATCAAGAGTAGCGGGGTCAACCGGAGGCCGCCGAGGTCGATCCCGTTCGCATCCAGCATGGTGATGGTCGGCTGCAACTGGCCGACAATGCTGAGGGCCGCCACGAACCAGGCCGAGATCGACACCAGCCGGACTAGGAATTCGTTACGGATCACGCTGGTGACAAGCCGGATCACTAGCCACGCGAGTGCAAGCTTCGCGGCCACTGACAGCAAATAGCTGCGGCTGGGCCATGTCACGCTCAGCATGATCACGCGGTCGAGGGTCATCAGGATCGCAAAGGCCGCAGTGGCCGCGCTGCCGACGAGAATGCGCATGAACATGCGCAGCGGCGCCGGCCAGCCCATCGCCAGCGAGGTCATATCGACCCGCGAGCGGATTGCGGCCCCGATGGCGAAGGCAATGCCGCCGCCGGCCATCATAAGTCCGAGCTGCAAATAGAACCACGGCGAGGTTACCTCGGCGCCGAACGATCGTGCGGTTGCCAGCACGAATTCGTGGGTGTCGGTCAGGTCAAGCATCGCGCAGCTCTCGTTGTCGTGAATGTATCGTGTGGTGTGGAATCATCGCTGGACGGCGTATTTGATTCGGATGGGTAGAGATTCACACAAGCACCACGTCGACGCCATTGAGTGGAGCTTCTGCCTTGGGCAATTTCCGAGAAATATACCTGCAAATAGATATCACGCAGAAAACGTTTGGCGTCTCGGGATGACGACGATAAGCATGGATTTACAAGTATTTCCGGCCTCGGAGCCTCATGGCGTCACTTGATTCCGTCAGCATTGCCATCCTTCTCGGCGCAGTTCTGGTCATGGCCGGCATCCTGTCCAGCCTGCTCGCGCTTCGCTTCGGCGCGCCCTTACTGCTGTTCTTCCTGTTTATCGGCATGGTGGCCGGCGAAGCGGGCCCCGGCGGACTGCGGTTTGACGATGTCCATACAACCTATGTGGTCGGCTCGGTTGCACTCGCGCTGATCCTCTTCGACGGTGGGTTGAAGACACGATTTCAGGCCATTCGCGCGGTGCTGGCCCCGTCGATGGTGCTGGCCACGATTGGCGTGTTGTTGACGGCGTTGATCACGGCACCGGTCGCCAAATATGCCCTCGACCTGAACTGGACCCAGGCGCTGCTAACTGGCGCGGTGGTGGCTTCCACTGACGCGGCGGCTGTTTTTCTGCTGGTCCACGCGCAAGGCCTACGCCTTAGGCCGAGGGTTGGCGCGACGCTGGAAGTTGAGTCCGGAACGAACGATCCGTTCGCCGTCTTTCTGACCCTGACGCTGGTCAAGCTTCTGTCGCTGGGGGACGCCTCTGCCGGTCACGTGGCAATGGAATTTGTTCAGGAAGCCGTGCTGGGCACCCTGATTGGCGTCGTCGGTGGCCGGCTGGTTGTCCTGGCCATGAATCGCGTGGCGTTGCCGCAGGGGTTGCATGCGCCTTTCGTCTGCACCGCGGCTTTGGTGATCTTCGGGCTGGCCCAGATCGCTCACGCCTCGGGCTTTCTGGCGGTCTATCTTGCCGGCATCATCATCGGCAATCGTCCGACACGGGCGCATAATTCCGTGGTGACGTTCCTCGACGCTGCGACGTGGCTGGCGCAAATCGTGATGTTCGTGATGCTCGGTCTTCTGGTGTCGCCGGAGCGGCTGGTGGGCAGCATCATTCCGGCGGTCGGCGTTGCCCTGGTTCTGATGTTCGTGGCGCGCCCGGTTGCGGTCTTCCTGTGTTTGCAGCCCTTCCGCTTCAACTGGCGCGAAAAGATGTTCGTTTCGTGGGTCGGCCTGCGCGGTGCCGTCGCAATCTTCCTCGCCTCGATCCCGATGCTGGTTGGTCTGCCCAAGGCGTCGCTGTATTTCGACGTCGCTTTCGTGGTCGTGATCATCTCGCTGCTGTTCCAGGGATGGACGCTGGCTTTTGCCGCCCGGAAGCTGCATGTCGCTCTGCCGCGCACCGACAGGGGGCCGCGCCGCATCGAACTCGATTTGCCAGGTCAGCTCGAACAGCAATTGGTCGGCTATGCCGTGCGCCCGAAGAGCCTCTACCTGAAGCGCAACCTCATTCCGTCGTGGTCGAAGCCGACGCTGGTCATTCGCGATGAGCGCATCCTGACGCCGGCGGAGGCCGAGCCTGTTACGGCCGGCGATTACATCTATCTGTTGGCGCCACCGGAAAAGGCGGAGGCGCTGGATCGCTTCTTTGTCGACATGCCGCCGAGTACAGCGCCGGACCCGCATCTGCTTGGTGATTTCATGGTGTCTGGCGAAATCACTCTCGGCGATCTTGCGGCGATCTACGGCATCGCCGTCGATCCAGCCCAGGCATCGCTGACGCTGGCGGATTATTTCGATATCCATCTCGATCATGCGCCGACCGTTGGCGCCGCCTTGCCGATCGACAGCATCGATCTTGTCGCGCGCAGTCTTGGTGGCGGACGCGTCAACGTGGTTGGCCTGCGTCTGCCCGAAGATGAAGATCCCGCGCCGCCGAAGTTGACACGCAGGCAAGCCCTCAAGGCGAAATTGAAACGAGGCTGGACCACGCTGTCCGGCGCCTGATTGGCTCAGGCTGCCGGGATGATACGCGGCAGGATCTCGGTGCCACCGAAGGCCGCGACACGGCCGCGCTTCAGCATCACGACCTGCGTCGCCAGTTGCCGCATCTCGTCGGCATCGTGACTGACGAAGACCATCGGCACATCGCCTGCATCGCGCAGCCGCTTGAGGTAGGGCAGGATCTCCGCCTTCCGCTCCTCGTCGAGCGCACCCATCGGTTCGTCGAGCAGTAGCAGCCGCGGTTGCGATAGTAGCGCACGTCCCAGCGCGACGCGCTGGCGTTCGCCGCCCGAGAGGCCGCCGGGACGGCGATCAAGCAGATGTCCGATATCAAGCATCTCTGTAATGCGTGTTTCCTCAGCGGGATCGCGTGTCAGACGGTTCATCCGGCGACCGTAATCGAGGTTCTGTGCGACGCTCAGATGCGGAAACAGTCGCGCATCCTGAAACACGTAGCCGATGCGGCGCCGATGCGGCGGGACGTGGATGCGCGCGCTGCCGTCATAGAGCACGTCACTATCCACGGCGATGATGCCGCGATCCGGCTGCACGAGGCCGGCAATCATGCTGACCAGCGAGGTCTTGCCCGCACCTGAGGAGCCGAACAGGCCCGTCACGCGGCCTTCGCTGGTGAAGGCGACGTCGACTGAAAATTCGCCGAGTTGTTTGAACACATCAACGCGCAGCACGATCAGTTTCCGTGCAGCCGTTGCGTCGCGCGGCGCGCGAACCATTCCGAAGCGATAAGCGCCAGCACAGCGATGCCGATGGAGATCATCACCAGACGTGAGGCTGCCGCGTCACCGTCGGGCGTCTGGATCAACGAGTAGATCGCGGAGGAAATCGTCTGGGTCTCGCCGGGAATGTTTGAAACGAAAGTAATGGTGGCGCCGAATTCTCCGATGGCCTTGGCAAAGCCGAGCACCATGCCGGCCAGGACGCCGGGCAGCGCCAGCGGCAGGGTCACGGTCGCAAACACCTTCCAAGGCGATGCGCCGAGCGTGCTCGACGCCTGTTCGAGCCGCCGGTCAACCGCTTCAATCGAGAGCCGGATCGGCCGCACAAGCAGAGGGAACGACATCACGCCGCATGCAAGCGCGGCACCCGTCCAGCGAAAGGCGAAGACGATGCCGAGATGTTCGGCGAGCCAGGCGCCGAGAAGGCCGCGTTTGCCGAGCAGCAGCAGCAGCAGATAGCCGGTGACGACGGGCGGCAGCACCAGCGGCAGATAGATTATGGCGTCGATGATCGGCTTGCCCCAGAAATCACGCCGCGCGAGCAGCCAAGCGACGCCGATTCCAATCGGCGTCGAGATCAATGTCGCGATCACGGCGACCCTGACTGAAAGCAGGATCGCCGTCCATTCTTCAGGGGAGATGTCGGACACGTGTCAGGACGTCGGCTTGACCAAGAACGTGAAGCCGTACTTCTCAAGAACCGTCTTTGCGGCCGATGACCTCAGGAAGGTCAGGTAGTCGGCAGCTTCGGTCTTCGCGGTGGTGGTCGCCGCGACCGGATAGATGATCGCCGGGTGCGAGTCCGAGGGGAAGGTGCCGATGATCTTCACGCCCGGATCGATCTTGGCATCGGTCGCATAGACGATGCCAAGCGGAGCTTCACCGCGTGAGACCAGCATCAGCGCAGCGCGCACGCTCTCGGCCATGGCGAATTTCGACTCGGCGGCGGTCCAGCTGCCGAGCTTCTCAAGCGCGGCCTTTGCGTATTTGCCGACCGGGACCGACTTCACATCGCCGGTGGCGATCTTGCCGTCACCGGCGAGCTTGGCGAGATCGAAGCCTTGACCGATGGTGACGTTGTCGAGCTTGGCGTCCTTTGCGGCGATCAGCACGATGCTGTTGCCGAGCAGGTCGGTGCGCGTGGCGACGTTGATGTTCTTTTTGCCGATGGCGTAGTCCATCCAGTCGGTGTCGGCGGACACGAAGACGTCGGCCGGCGCGCCCTGTTCGATCTGCTTGGCGAGCGCCGAGCTTGCAGCATAGCTGGCGGTGATCTTCACGCCGGTCTTGGCAGTGTAGGCGGCATCGAGCTCGTCGAGCGCGTTCTTCATCGACGCTGCGGCGAACACGGTGAGGGTTTTGTCCTGCGCATGGGCAGGCGTGAAGGTCGATCCGAGCAGGATCGAGAACGCAGCGAAAAGTCCGGCAAAACGGTTCATGTGGCGCTCCATGCGTGAGCACAGCGCAAAGTGCGCGCAACTCAGGCGTTGGTTGGGTGGGACATGCGACAGGCGGAAGCGCCGTTCCGGCAATCCCGAGGACTTACGGTCCGCAGGGATATCGCTGGGGAATAATATCAGGCTGGCCAAGGGGGTAAAGGCCCTTGGGCGCGGAGGCCTCTAAGGCTGCCGTCACTCGGACGGCAGCACGGCCAAGCTGATGGTGTTTTCAGTCACGCCGCTGACCTGGATCACAAACGGACCTGCCGCAAGATCGTACTTCATGGTCTTGCGGATGCCGGCGCAGTCGGTCGCGCCGCTGAACTCCATCGGCTTCAGGATTTCGCCATCCTGGACCACGTCGACCCACGCCGCCGCCGACAGGCTGACGGTGTATGTGCCAGCCTTCGGCGCCTTCTGGAAGCGCGCAAAGCCTGCAAATGTGCCGTCTTTCGGCTTTCGCTCTGGAGACGTCGGCAGCTTCGCCTCAGCGGGTGTCTTCAAATCAAGGATCGCTGCGGCGGGAATTGCGAGGTCGGCGCCAGAGGCAATCTTGAGGCGATCTTGCGCCGTCAGTGCGGCGCGCTCCTTGTCGATCGGCCACTTGAACTTGTCACAGCCGCTGGGCTCGGCAGCCCATGCAGGCGCCGAACCGAGCAGTATGAGCGCGACAATCAGACGCGCATACATAATCAATCCACCGCGATCATGACGTCGGAGGCTTTCACCACGACGATGCATTTGCCGCCGGCCTTGAGCGCCAGATCGTCAACGGCTTCGTTGGTGATCGACGAGGTCACGACCTGGCCGCCGCCGATGTCGACGCGGACATGCGAGGTGGTCGCGCCCTTGGTCACTTCGAGGACGGTACCCTTGATCTGGTTGCGTGCACTGATGCGCATGTTGGATCTCGCAGGATTGGGCCGGGCAGCTGACAGCCGCGGCTGATATGGAAGGAGTGCGGGAGGGGCGTCCGTTGTTGATCGTCGGCTTACGGCACAACGATGGCGTGTTCTAACCCGGTTTCACGACAATGCGATAGCCAGTCGGCCGATCACGGTGCCGTCAGAACCTGTCGGCACGCAGCCGGCATTTCTGCGAGCGTCATCGGCGGCTTCGGCTTGGGCGGAACCGGCGGCGGTTTCGGATGCAGTACGGCATCGCTGAACCAGTAAGCCAGATCGCCGGCGCTGCAGCCCTCGGAATCAGTCGGCGGTGGCTGGGCTTCGCATTCGGCACTGCCGACCGGGCATTTGATGCGGACATGGAAATGATAATCATGGCCGTACATCGGCCGCACCTTCGACAGCCAGCTGCGGTCGCCTTTGGCCTCGCGGCACAGCGCCTTCTTGATGGCGGCGTTGACGAAGATGCGCTCCACGCTGGGCTCCACCGCCGCGGCGCGGATCACCGGCAGATGGGACGGCGTCCAGGTAGTCGGATCGATGTCGAGCCGGTCGTGCCGCACCATCATCACCGCCGACATCTCCTCGCGCTCGTTGCGCGAGAGCTGGCGGTTCGGCATCGGCGTCAGCCAGATATCGGCATCAAGCCCGACCTGATGGCTGGCATGGCCTGTGATCATCGGGCCGCCGCGCGGCTGCGACATGTCACCGACCAGGATGCCTGGCCAGCCGGCGTTCTTGTTAGCCTTGACCGATAGCCGCTCCAGCAGCTCGACGAGTTGCGGATGCGCCCAGTTGCGGTTGCGCGATAGCCGCATCACCTGCCAGGTCGGCCCGTTGATCGGCAGCGCTTCGGCACCTGCGATGCAGCCCTTGGCGTAGAAGCCGACCACGCGCACCGGCGATTTCGTCGGCAGCACCTTGCGGCCGAATAGTTCTTTGGCGCCGATGGCCGGGTCGTTCGGATTGGCCAGCGGCGGCAGCGGTTTCAGATCGACGCTGCCTTTGGTTTGCGCCAACGCCAGCGGCGTTGAAGCAATGACGGCGGGCAGGAATATGAGGCTGAGAATCAGGCGAAGGCTCATGCCGCGACTATAGCTGAAGCTGTCGATGAGGTGAGTGACCTGCGGCACGCATGATTTTAATGCGCGGGTAACCATGTCTGACGCTGGCGCTTTTTTTTGCGTTTGGGTTTGCTGGTCCTCCCGTTGCGACCGGCTCAGTCGTTTTATCAGCGTTTCGAGCCGCTTGCGTCTCTCACTTGGCGGGGATGATCGCGCGTGACCCGGTAACATCCAGACATGGGTAACCATAGGCCCACGGCTTTTGCCTGTTGTGAAGGCATGGGATGTGTACAGGCGCGCAGTTCAGACGGTAATCGGTTGCTGTGAACGGGCATTGATACCGTTTTTTCAGACACTTCTTGCACATATTGTCACACGCGCGTTGCGAGTGGATCATTGATGCCGAAGTTCCGGCCCGAAGCGAAAAAGAAAGCGAAAGCCGGACTGGCGTCTCGGATCACCCGGCCGAGCCGGGCGATTGCGGCTGCGCCGAAGCTGGCGCCGAAAAAGGGTCTTGTCAGCGGTCCCATTCGCGAGATCGTGCGCCAGCGTGCCCAGGCCGAGGCGGCGATCGCGGAAGCGCGTAAATCCCACGAGCGTCTGCGCGAGGCGATCGACATCCTGCCGCAAGGCATCGTGTTTCTCGATTCCGATGGGCGCTACATCCTCTGGAACAAAAAGTACGCGGAAATCTACAACCGCAGCTCGGATCAGTTCGTGCCGGGTGCGCGTCTGCAGGACACGATTCGCGTCGGTGTCGAGCGCGGCGACTATCCTGAAGCCATCGGCCGCGAGGACGAATGGATCGCGGAACGCGTCGCCAAGCTGTTCCATCCAGGTGAGCGCCACGAACAGGTGCTGGCCGACGGCCGCGTCGTCCTGATCGAAGAGCGGCTCACCGAAGACGGCGGTGTCATCGGTCTGCGCGTCGACATCACCGAGCTGAAACAGCGCGAGGCGTCGTTCCGCCTGCTGTTCGAGAGCAATCCGGTGCCGATGATCGTCTGTGCGCTCGATGACGAACGCATCCTCAGCGTCAACGACGCTGCGATCGAACATTACGGTTACACGCGTCCGGAGTTCGAGAAGCTCACCATCCGCCAGTTGCAGGCCTTCGAGGCCGCCCCGCCCTGGGTCGGCGATCACGCCAATGACGAGCAGGCCGCGCGAACCTGGAAACACGTCAAGGCCGACGGCTCGCTGATCGATCTGGCGATCTATTCGCGGCACCTCGTCTACAACGAGGAGCCAGCCGTGATGCTGGCGCTGATGGATATCACGGAGCGCAAGCGTGCTGAGATGCGGCTGGCTTTCATGTCGCATCATGATGGCCTCACCGGCCTGCCGAATCGCAACCTGCTGCGCCAGCGTCTCGACGAGGTCCTCGCACATACGCGGCGCACCGGCGAGAAGGTCGCGGTGCTGTTTCTCGGCCTCGACAACTTCAAGGGCGTCAACGACACGCTCGGCCATGGTATCGGCGACAAGCTGCTGCGCGGCGTGGCGCGGCGGTTGCGGTCGTCATTGCGCGAGGAAGACGCGCTGGCGCGGCTGAATTCCGACGAATTCGCCATCATCCAGACCGGCATCAACCGTCCCGAGGATGTCGTGCTGCTGGCGCGCCGGCTGCTCGACGCCGTCGGTGAGACCTATCTGCTCGACGGTCATTCGGTGGTCATCGGCGCCAGCATCGGCATCGCGATGGCGCCGAGCGATGGCGACGAATCCGAGCGATTGCTCAAGAACGCCGACATGGCGCTGTCGCGCGCCAAGAACGACTCGCGCGGCACCTTCAGCTTCTTCGAGTCCGGCATGGACGCTCGCGCGCAGGCGCGCCGCAAGATCGAGATCGATCTGCGCTCCGCCATTCAGGATGATCAGCTCCGGCCATTCTATCAGCCGCTGATCGATCTCAAGACCGGCCGCATCACCGGCTGCGAGGCGCTGGTGCGCTGGCCGCATGCGGAGCGCGGCATGATCTCGCCGGCGGATTTCATCCCGGTGGCAGAAGACACCGGCCTGATCAATGCGCTCGGCACGCAGATCCTGCGCCGCGCCTGCAACGAGGCCGCGCGCTGGCCCGATGAAGTGCGCGTCGCAGTCAACCTGTCGCCGCTGCAGTTCCGCGTCGGCAATCTGCTCTCGGTGGTGATGGATGCGCTGAAGCATTCCGGATTGCCGCCGCGGCGGCTTGAGCTTGAAATCACCGAGACGCTGCTGCTGGAAAAGAGCAATCAGGTGCTAGCGACCCTGCACGCGCTGCGCGCGCTCGGCGTTCGCATATCCATGGATGATTTCGGCACCGGCTATTCGTCGTTGAGCTATCTCAGAAGCTTTCCGTTCGACAAGATCAAGATCGACCAGTCCTTCGTGCGTGATCTCGGCTCCAATCGCGATGCGCAGGCCATCGTGCGCTCGATCATCAGCCTTGGCATGGGCCTCGGTGTCACCATCACGGCGGAAGGCGTCGAGACAGAATCCGAACTCGCCTGCCTGCGCAGCGAAGGCTGCCATGAAGGGCAGGGCTTCCTGTTCAGCCGGGCGCGGCCGAATGAGGAGATTGTCGAGCTGCTGCGCGCTCAGGCCATTGCTGCGCCGGATGCGGAACTGTCCGTCCGCGCGCAGGTCGCATAAGGCACGCGCCGATCTCCGCTTGGCGAGGGCGCGGACGACCCTTCATCCCGTTTCCCATTGCGAGAATGGAGCGCCGGGAGGCGCCAGGGGTTTGCGAGACCCCTTGAGGCTGGCCTTGCGAGGGCCGGCCCGCACGTCAGCACCGGCGGGATTGCGAGTCCCGCAGGGAAGACGCGCGCGTTACGACATCGGTGGGGGTGCGAAGCCCGCCGAGCGAACGCTGCGCCTCCCGGCGCTCCACCAGCAGCTGCCCGGATGACCGGGTCGCCGCTGCAGTCTGATCGATGCTGTGTGTCATGAGCACGCAGCAACCGATCAGGCTTCAGCGACAATACACCGATCTAGGATTAAAGTCAATTATGCCAAGGGCCCTGCAGCAGAGCGATCCAAGTCGCCGGCCTTTAGGCCACGCGAATGCCCCTTCGCGGCGTAAAGCGGACCTTAATGCGCAGCCGGCGTGAAAGGTGGCTGTAGTCTCATTCAGGATTGGGCAACGTGTGGCGCCGTGTAGTCATCGAGCAGTTTCGCGAACTGTTTGGCAAGCACGCTGAGTTCACCGAGATTGGGCTTCAGCAGGCCCACTTCGTAGAAAACTGACGGCGAAAAGGGCCGGATGACCAGCGCGCTGGTATCGCCGATCCGTCTCAGCGTGTCGGAAATGCTGAGGGCATCCACCAGGCAGATGCCGGCACCCGCGATGACGAGATTGAGTGCAATGGCAAAGAACTCGCATTCGATGGCGGGGTGAAACGGCGTATTGCTGGCCTCGAAGGCGCGCGAAATTGCCGCGTAAGACGTTCGGCTCCCCGAGGTAATGATGAGGTCGCTCCCCTCGAGCAGGTCGGGGGTGAGTGTTTCATGGGCAGTCAGTGCGTGGGTCGCGGGCAACACACATTGCAACGCGAAGCGGTAGCGCTTCAGCACCGTGTTCGTCCGGTCGAACGGCGGTTCGGCAATGCCGACGTCGAAGGCCCGCGATGACACCAGACTGCGGACATTGTCCGAGCTGCGGGTGAGCAATCTGATTTTGGTGTCGGGGCGGTCCCGTCGGAAGCGGCTGATGATTTCCGGGAGCCAGACGATGCCGGGGCCAGGGCTGCTCGCGACCGTCAGGACGCCGCGCTGGCCGGCGGAGATGCCCGCAGCCGCATCCTCCAATTCGGCAAATCCTGCAAGGGCATGAAGGGCTTCTTGCTGCAGCAGTTGGGCTTCGACTGTTGGCACGATGTGTCGGCTTTCGCGCCGAAACAGCACGAAGCCGACATTCTGCTCCAGGCGCTTAAGCGCTGCGCTGACGGCCGGCTGCGAGACGCCGAGCGTGCGCGCGGCCTCGGTGACTGACCGATGCTGCATGACCGCGTTGAAAATCTCGATAAGCCTCAAATCCATAATCTTTACCTATACATTATTTGCTGAAATTTGACGGTAAAAATAACGATCAAGGCGTCGCGGCGCGTAAAATTCATATCTGGCATCAGATTTGCTTATGGATTGGCGTCATTGTTTGGAGTGCCGCCGACATGAATGAAATCAGTTCGCCAATTGCAGGGGCCGAGCCGTTGCTGGTTGCCGAGGCGGTAGTGAAGCAATTCGGTGCCAACACCGTCCTGCGCGGCGTGGACCTGGCCTTGGGCTCGGGTGAATCGACCTGCATCATCGGGCCCAGCGGCTCGGGCAAGACGACGCTGTTGCGCTGCATGGCATTGCTGGAGGCTCCTTCCGACGGACGCATCCTGATGGATGGCATGACGGTGGCGCAAGCGGAGCTGTCATCCAGCGTGCGCGCCTCCGCCAAGAAGGTGCGGCCTGAAATCGGGATGGTGTTCCAGCAGTTCAATCTGTGGCCGCATATGACGGTGCTGCAGAACATCATCGAGGCGCCGATGCGGGTGCGTGGCCTTGGCCGTGACGAGGCCATCGCCATCGCGGAAGCTCTACTGGAAAAAGTCGGCCTGGCAGCGAAGCGCGATAGCTATCCGGCCCGGTTGTCCGGCGGACAGCAACAGCGCGTCGCGATCGCCCGGGCGCTGGCCATGCAGCCCAAGATTCTACTGTTTGATGAGCCGACATCCGCGCTCGATCCGGAATTGCGTCGCGAGGTGCTGCAGGTGATGCGCACGCTGGCGCTCGAAGGCATGACGATGCTCGTCGTCACGCATGAAATGGGCTTTGCGCGCCGCGTCGCCAGTCGCGTCGTCTTTATGGACGAAGGCATGATCGTCGAGCAGGGCATTCCATCGTTTTTCTTTGAGAACCCCACCACCGAACGAGCCAGGCGTTTCCTGACGCATTTTGAGGATTGATGACCATGAAAAGGCTTCTGACACTCGTCGCTACATTGGCGCTCTCGTCACTGACGGCCTATCAGGCCAGCGCCCAACAACTGCAGTCGCATCTCTACGAGATCACCAAGAGCGGCAAGCTCAAGGTCTGCATATGGCCGAATTATTATGCGATCTCGCTGCGTAATCCCGATACCGGCAAGCTCGAAGGCATCGATATCGACCTGTCGGAAGAACTCGCTAAGGATCTCGGTGCCAAGCTAGAATATGTCGAGACCTCGTTCAGCACTTTCATTGCCGATCTGCAGGCTAACAAATGCGACCTCGGCATGTTCGGCGTCGGCGCCACTATGAAGCGCGCGCAGGCCGTCGCCTTCACGCAGCCCTATCTGATCAGCGGCGTTTACGTTGTGGCCTACAAGGACGGCAAGGTGAAGACCTGGGCTGATCTCGACAAGCCCGGCGTCAATATCGCGGTGCCCCTCGGCAGCTACATCGAGCCGTTCATGCGCGGCTATCTGAAGAACGCCAAGCTGGTCGCCATCGCGCCACCGAACACCACGCAGGCCGAGTTGATGGCGCATCGCGTCGATGCCATCGCCACCGATTACCCGGCATCGACCAAGATGAATGCCCAGTTCGACTGGTCGATGACGCTGGCGCCGCCGGAGCCACTGTCCGTCACGCCCTATGCCTATGTGATGAACCAGGGCGACCAGATCTGGCTGAACTACATGAATCTGTTCGTCCAGAATATCAAGCTCGATGGACGGCTGAAGGCCGCCGCCGAGAAGAACAAGCTCGGCCCGATCGTCGCGCCATAAGGCCATCCAATGCAGAGCTACAGCTTTCGCTGGGACGTCATCCCGAGGAATTTTGGTTTTCTCGCCGACGGCATCGAGATGACCCTTTTTTTGTCGGTCGTCACGCTGATTGTGGCAACCGTGCTTGGGCTGGTGATCGCACTCATGCAGATGTCGCGGTTTCGCATTGCGCGGATCGCGGCTCTGACCGTGGGTGAGATCATCCGCAACACACCCATCCTGGTGCAGTTGCTCTGGGTCTATTACGTGCTGCCGATCGTGTTCAATATCCAGATCGACGCGTTGTCTGCGTCGATCCTCGGCCTTTCGCTGTATTCTGCGGTGTTCATCTCCGAGGTCTTCCGGGCCGGTATCGCGACCGTTCCTGTCGGCCATCGCGAGGCTGCGCAGGTTCTCGGTCTCACGCTGCTGCAAAGCTTCGTGCGAATCGTCGGACCACAGGCCATTCGCAGCGTGCTGCCTCCGCTGGCGGCAAACTTCGTGCAGCTCATCAAGTATTCCTCGCTGGCTTCCGTGATCTCGGTCAGTGAAGTGACGCGGCGCGGCATGGAGCTGTCGTCATCGACCTTCCGTCCACTGGAGATCTTCACCTTCATCGGGCTGATCTATTTCGTGATCTGCTGGCCGCTGACCCATTCGATCCGGATCTGGGAGGCACGCCTTGCCAAGCGTTGATGAAGCCCGCCATGCGGTTGCGCGTGACCGCGTCGGGCAAGTGATCGATCTGGCGCTGCCGTTGATTGCCACGCCCTCGCCAAATCCGAACGGTGACACGCGCGTGGTTGCAGCCCTCGCCGCAGATCTGATCCGGACGCATGTACCTGGCGCCGAGATCGAGCTGCATCCCGGTTCATCCGAAATCGTCAACGTGGTTGCGCGCGTGCGCGGCGCGGGCCCCGGCCGCCGCGTCGTGTTTAATGGCCATCTCGACACCTATCCGGTCGGCACGCTGGCGCAGTGGTCGGTCAATCCGGCCGGCGAGGTGCGGGACGGCCGCCTCTATGGCCGCGGCGCCGCCGATATGAAAGGAGGCATCGCGGCATCCATTGTTGCGATGGCTGCATTGGCCGAACAGCGCGCTCATTGGAGCGGCGAAGCCGTGCTGACATTGGCGGGCGACGAAGAGACGATGGGTCCGCTCGGGACCAAGCTTCTGCTCGATCGGGTCCCTCACGTCAGCGGTGCCGCGACGATCATCGGCGATGCCGGATCGCCGATGGTGGCGCGCTTCGGCGAGAAGGGATTCATCTGGATCGATATCACTGCGAAGGGTAAGGCGGCCCATGGCGCCCATGTGCATCTCGGCATGAACGCGCTCGACCGATTGCGTGTTGCTCTGGATCGCGTGAGCGCCTTGCGCGATCTGCCAGTCGACATGCCGGACCAGGTCCGCAAAGCAATTGCCGACGCCAAAGCCATCTCCGAGCCACTTTGCGGAGCCGGCGAAGCGGACGTACTGTCGGCCGTCACGGCCAATATCGGCGTTGTATCGGGCGGCACGTCGCCCAATCTGGTGCCGTCCACCGCGCATGCCGCGGTCGATATCCGTCTGCCGGTGGGTGTGACAGCAAAGACCGTTCTTGCCAGCCTGAAACAGGGGCTCGATCTGCCTGGCATCACATGGAACGTATTGCGCTGCTTCGAGCCGAATTACACCAGCCCGGACAACGAGCTTATACGTCATTGCGCAAGGGCCGCAGCCGACGTGATGGGAATGGCACCGGCGGTGAACATGCGCGTCGGCGGCTCGGACTCGCGCTGGTTTCGAATGGCAGGCATCCCTACCGTTGTTTACGGCCCGACACCCTACAATATGGGCGCGCCTGACGAATATGCGGATATCTCCGAATTGGGCATCGTCTCCCGCGTGCACGCGCTGACGGCTTTTGATTTTCTAACGAAAGAAGCGAGTGGCACATGAGCGAAGCGGCAGAGTTCATCGGTCCGGAAACCTTCATGGGCTTGCCCGCAGGCCTGCCGCAGCCGGGATGCCGAGCGGCGATTCTTGGCGTGCCGTTCGATTGCGGCACGCATCCGTTCCGGGTCGGTGCTCGGCAGGGGCCACTGGAAGTGCGCCGCGAGTCGCGGCTCATTCGCCGCTATCATCCTTCGCTCGCCGATGTCGACGTGTTGTCGCTGCTCGGCGCGGTCGATGCCGGCGACGTCGCGCTGGTGCCCGGTCGCATCGACGACGCGTTCGTGCGGATTGAGGCGGCGGCCGCGCGCATTGTCGAGACCGGCGCGGTACCCATCGGCATCGGCGGCGATGGCTCGGTCTCCCTGCCGCTGATGCGGGCCGCAGCGCGAAAGCACAAGGGTCTGGTCGCGCTGCACATCGACAGTCACACTGATGCCTATCCCTATACGCCGGACGATCGCTACAACGCAGCGACACAGTTCACCAATGCGGCGCAGGAAGGCCTGGTGGACGCCTCGTCGTCCTGGCACATCGGCGTTCGCGGCTTCACCTATTGCTCCGGCGTGCTGGAACACACCCGCGGGCTCGGCTTCCGCGTCATCACCATCGAGGACCTGATGCGCCGCGGCTTCGCGCAGACTGTTGCGGAGTTCAGTGACACGGTCGCTGGGCGGCCGGTCTATCTGTGCTGGGACATGGACGTGTTCGATCCCTCCGTAGCCCCGGGCGTCTGCACGCCGGCGTGGGGCGGTCTCACGGCCCGCGAAGGAATCGAACTGTTGCGCAGTCTGTCAGGCCTGAACATTGTCGCGATGGACTTCAACACGGTCAGTCCGCCACAGGACGTCAACGGGATGGCCGCGCAACTGTGCTCCCATATGATTATGGAAGCACTCGTACTGCTGGCGGCCAATCTGGGACTCTTGCCCGATTGAAACTTCGCCCCCCCACAAGCTGCCATCGCCCGGGAAGGCGAACGATCCAGTCCATGCCGGCGCTTTGGATCAGCATGGCCGCCGTGGCACTAGGGCGCCCGAAAGCCGGGCCGCTGCTGCCACCGAACAGGCTTCAGCGGCAATACACCGATCTAGGACTAAAGTCTTGGCATGGCCCGGATCGTCCCGTATGCGGAAGATTCCCTAGTTGGAAATCTTCGCTTTCGAGCGCTTCACGATATTTTCCATCCGCGCAGAATCCTTGGCGATAACAGCTCCGAACTGATCGGGCTTGTCCGCGATCACGGTCAAACCAAGGCCTTCCAGGCGAGCCGAAACAGTTGAATCTCGCAACGCCTCCACGATCGATGTGTTGAGCTTCTCAATCACGTCCTTGGGGGTCGCCGATGGAGCGACAAAGCCGTACCAGTTGCCCGCGAGGAGATCGGGATAGCCTGCCTGCGGTGACGTCGGCACATTGGGCAGCTGTTTGCTTGGTTCAGGCGCGGTCACGACGATGGGCCTCAGCGCTCCGCTTTGTACCTGCTGGACCGTGTTCGACAGATTATCGCACATCATGGACACCTGACCACCGATGACATCCTGAAGTGCCGGAGCTGCGCCCTGATACGGGATGTGGACGGCATCGATGCCTTCGAGCACCTTCAGCGTCTCGCCGCACAGATGGCTCGTGCTGCCGATACCGGCTGACGCAAATGTCAGCTTGCCCGGCTCGGCCTTGGCCAGCGCCACCAGTTCCTTCAGCGAGTTCGCCTTGACCGACGGATTGACGACCAGGATGTTCGGCGTCGAAGCGCCATTGGTGATGGGCGCGAAATCCTTTTCGGAATTATAGGCGGGCTTTTCATAGATCCACGGATTGATCGCCATCATGCCGGTTGTCGCGAGCAGAATCGTATAGCCATCCGCCGGCGAAGCGGCGACGCGAGCCGCCCCGATCGAGCCGTTGGCGCCGCCGCGGTTCTCGATGATCACGGTGACGCCGAGCGACTTCGACATCAGCGGAGCCACTAGTCGTGGAATCGCGTCCGCCGTGCTTCCAGCCGGATAAGGGACCACGATTGTGATCATTTTTTCCGGAAAGCCGGCCGCTGCCGCGCCGGGCACGCCCAAGGCGACAGGCGCTACCAGCGCCGCCAGAAGAAACGTCGTCCACTTCATCCGTAAATCCTTGCTTGGCATTCTGAAACTCCTGCATGACATCTTGGGAACCATGGTGTTGGCTCCTCCAGGCTTACTGGCGCTTCCACTGCCGCGGTTCTTATCCAGCCGAGTGACCGGTTGCCGTCGACATCGTCTCAGAGAGAGTTGCTGATCACCCCGGGTGGTGCTCAGCCACATGCAACGCACCGGCCCGCTCAAGCGAGTCGAGCATCGCGATCCGGCGCAATAGCGCTCGTGCCTTTTCCGGATCGGCGGCTGCTGCGCGAATGTCGTCGCGGAAACGCGCACGATCGGCTTCGTCTTTCGCTTCGAGGTTCTTCTTGTTGCGGATGGTGTCGCCCTGAATGGCCTGCATCGTGACCGTCCGGCGCTGCAGATCGTAATCGGCAAGAATGCTCTCATCAGCCGCGCCGTTGATGACCGGACCCAGCTTCGCGGTCAGGTTCAATGCATCATGAATGCCGCCATTCATGCCCATGCCGCCGAGCGGGTTGTTGATATGGGCGGCGTCACCGGCCAGAAACGTGCGGCCTTTCTGGAAATTCGCGGCCACGCGCTGGTGCACACGATAGAGCGTCGTGTGGAGGATGGGGGCGTCCAGCTCTGCGGGAACGATCCGCCGGATCGACGCCGTCACATAGGCTTCGGACAGTGCTTCCTCATCGGATGTTTCCGCGGCCACCGGCATCATCACGCGCCATGCGCCGAGGATACGCAGAAGGAAGTACCAGCGTTCGGGATCGGCGACATAGCTGACCGACGAGACGCCCGGCCGAAGCGCGGTGAAATCGACCGGTGTCGTCATCACCAGGAAACGCTCGGGCCAGGTGAAGCCCTCGAATTCCATATCCTGGCTGCGGCGGACGATGCTGTTCGCACCATCGGCGCCGATCAGCCAGGCGCATTCATGCGTGGTGTCGTGGCCGTTGGCCGTGACCACCACCTTGACGGTATCGCTGGTCTGCTCGACCGATTTAACCTCGCTGCCGAACGCGATCGAGAACAGCGGATTGCCGGACAGGGCGTCCAGAATGATGCGTGTGAGCTTGAATTGCTCGGCTTGCAGACGGAACGGATGCCGCACCAGATCGGAGATCGCCGCGAAATCGAATGTTCCGAGCGCACCGTCTTCGGACGAGCTGTACTGGACCGTCGGTGCCTTCAGCCCCTGTGCAATCAACGTGCTGGCGAAACCGAGATCGTCGAGCATGTCCAGCGTGGGCGGATGGAACGTCGATGCGCGCGACTCGCTGCTCAGCGCGTCGTTCTTCTCGAGCACCAGAACCGGAATGTTCTGTCGCACCAGATCTGCGGCAGCCACCATGCCGACCGGCCCTGCACCGGCGATGATGACGGGAAGCTTCGCATTACTCATATCAAGACCTCTTGCGGGGATTTCAGGGAGCATCGGCTCTGATCGGCGGCCCCTCTAAGAGGCTGCCGTCATCATCTCTGTGGCTCTCAGGCGGGATCGTAGTAGTGCATTTCGAGAAGCAGGCAGCCGCCCTCGGATTTGAACGGACCATGCCACGCGCCTGGCGGTCTGACGGCGTAGGTGTAGCCGGCGAACGGCGTGCCGCCTTGCCCGTTCTCGTCATTGCCAACGATCAGGTCGCCGGAGACGAGAAAGACTTCTTCCCAGTGGTCGTGAACGATCTGCTGTGTGGTGAAGAGACCCGGAGGGAACTTCAGCAATCGCGTCCGGCTGCCGCGTTTGTTCGCGGTATCGAGCGATCCGGACAGGATCTTCTCCAGCGCGCCCGACGCGGGATCGTAGCCCTCGGGCAATTGCCAGCCGCTCTCCATGTCGAGCGTGTGGAATTCGTCATGCAATTTGTTGACTGCCACTGATGTGCTCCTTGAAGTTGATGACCGAAGCACCTGTGCGGGGCACCGCGCTGCAGTCTGCATGTCTTGAGACCGTTGCCGGGGCGTGACCTCGCCAGAGGTCGCCGCCCGCCATGACTTTTGTCATCCGCGGGGAGATTGTTGCCTTGTGCTTAGGCGTGCAAACAATTTAATCTGCGGACATCTTGCGTTTTTGGAATGAACTATGCGCCGCAGAATACCGAGCCTCGGCGCGCTGATGGCGTTCAGCGCGGCTGCCAAACACCTCAGCGTCACGCGTGCCGCCAGCGAACTCGCGCTGACCGAAAGTGCGGTGTCGCGCCAGATTGCGCAGCTGGAGACGCAGCTCGGCGTGAAACTGTTTCATCGGATCAAGAAACGCATCACGTTGACGCGGGCAGGGGCGGCCTACAGCACCCGCGTGGCGCAGACGATCGAGCGGATCGAGCGCGATGCGCTCGAGATCATGGGCTATGAGGCCGACGGCATGGTTCTGGACGTCGCGGCGCTGCCCACTGTCGGCGCCCAGTGGCTCATTCCGCGCCTGCCGGACTTCTATGCGCGCCATCCCGGCGTCGCCGTCAATGTGAGCGCGCGCAACACGCGCTTCTTCTTCAGCGAGACCGCGCTCGATGGCGCGCTGTACTTCGGCGAACCGGACTGGCCGGGCACGCAGGCCGACTATCTGTTCGATGAAATTCTTCTGCCGGTCGGATCGCCGACGCTGATCGGCAGGCGCGGCGAATTGCCGCCGAGCGAGGTCGCCGAGCTGCGGCTTCTGCATCTCGTCACTCGCGCCGATGCATGGCGTCGCTGGTTCGATGCTGCGGAGCTCGGCGGCACGAATGTGATCCGCGGGCCGCGTTTCGATATCCAGTCCACTTTGATAAGCGCGGCAAGCTCGGGTCTTGGTGTTGCCCTGCTTCCCGAATTCCTGATTTCCGACCAACTCAGGTCGGGCAAATTGAAGGTGTTGTCGAGCCTGACCCTGAAAAGCGTCGGCTCGTACTATTTCGCCTGCCCGGAGGAGAAAGCCGGGAATCCTTTGCTGCAGGCATTCCGGGCGTGGTTGCTGTCGCAAGCCCAGGCGTCTGCGCATCCCGGCTCCTCGCCATGAGCTTTGCCAAAAGAGACTGGTCGCCTCGCGGATCGACGCAGCGCAACGATAGCGAGCGGCAAAGGATGATGATTGTGGGCTCTACCGCGTACGATCGTCACAGGTCTCCGGTCTGAACCGCGGCGTCTACCGGCAGCACGTGCTTTTGGACGATACCGGCGCGCAGCATGCACTGGCTTCCTTCTGCGCCTCCAGCCAGCGGTCGCGTGGCTTGCAACTCGCCGGACGCGGGGCAAGCGTCACCGTGAGAACGTCGCCCTGTATGTGCGGGGTATCCGCGCAGTGTAGTTGCATCGGCGCGACGCCATCGCTCACTTCGAAGGTCAGCCGCGCATTGGCATCGAGAGCGACATGGTCGGAGACTTTCCGGATGATGGCCGCGAACTTTCCGGCGGTCATATGGGTCCGGTCGCCTTCGACGATGTCCCACAGCTGCACGAAGATCTCCGACCACGCTTCGGGATTGCCGCCGCAATCAAGCGCGGAAAAGGCGCCCGCCTTGACTTCGGTGATGTGGTAGCCCGGCTGAATGCTGTGACCGCCATAGGTGAACACCAAAGGCAATGCCGGTGCCGCGTCGCAGGCGGCGAGGAGCGCCCCGATGCTGATGTCGTCGGCGGCGATCTGCGGCGAAGTCGGAATTTCCGGCTTGGCAAGGTTCAGCATCGATGTTACTCCATGATTCGATATTTTTAGGATTATTGAAATATGGAAGAACGTCAAGCCCTGTCGGCTTTCGCAGCCCTGTCGCAGGAGACGCGACTTCGCATCGTGCGCCTGCTCGTGCAGGCCGGTCCCGCCGGGATGCCGGCCGGCGCCATCGCGGAGGCGGCAGGCGTGTCGGCCTCGAATGTGTCCTTCCATCTGAAGGAGCTGACCCAGGCTGGCCTTGCCAGCGCGAAGCGGGAGGCCCGCTCGATTGTCTACACCGCCGATTACGACGCGCTGTCGGGCCTCATCCAGTTTCTGATGCGGGATTGCTGCGCGGGTCATCCCGACATCTGTATGCCGGCCACGGCGTCCGCATGCATGTCGGATGGCAAGGAGCTGTCACGTGCCTGATAGCGTCGACGTCATCATCTATCACAACCCGGATTGCGGCACCTCGCGCAACACGCTGGCCATGATCCGCAATGCCGGCATCGAGCCACACATCATCGAGTATCTGAAGACACCGCCGTCGCGGGTCATGCTCGTTCAGTTGCTCGCGCGCGCCGGCATGTCGGTGCGCGACGTCCTGCGCGAGAAGGGAACGCCCTATGCCGAGCTGGGCCTCTCCGACGCCAGTCTGACCGACGCGCAGTTGCTCGACGCCATCGAAGCCCATCCGGTTCTGATGAACCGCCCGATCGTGGTCTCGGTGCTCGGCGTGAGGATCTGCCGGCCATCTGAAGCGGTTCTGGACATCATGCCCACTCCGCAGCTTGGAGCGTTCTCGAAAGAGGATGGCGACCGGGTCGTGGATGCGAGCGGCCAGCGGATCGCAGGACAACGTCATGACCAGTGAAGTCATTGGCAGGCCGGTTTCCGCTCCGGCGATGGGCTTGTTCGAGCGCTATCTCACGATCTGGGTCGGTCTCTGCATCGTCGTCGGCATTCTGCTGGGCCGATGGATGCCGGCCGTTTTCCATGCGCTGGGCTCGGCGGAGATTGCACAGGTCAATCTGCCGGTGGCTGTCCTCGTCTGGCTGATGATCATTCCCATGCTGCTCAAGGTGGACCTCGGAGCGCTCGGTCACGTTGGCGCACACTGGCGCGGCATTGCCGCGACCGTCGGAATCAACTGGCTGGTGAAGCCGTTCTCGATGGCGCTTCTCGCCTGGCTGTTCATCGGCCATCTGTTCAGGCCGTATCTGCCCGCGGACCAGATCGATAGCTATACGGCCGGTCTGATTCTGCTTGCCGCTGCGCCTTGTACGGCGATGGTGTTTGTCTGGTCGAACCTGGTCGATGGCGAGCCAAATTTCACGCTGGGACAGGTCGCGCTCAACGATACCATCATGGTGGTTGCCTTCGCGCCGATCGTTGGCCTTCTGCTCGGACTGTCATCCATCACCGTGCCTTGGGGCACGTTGCTGTTGTCCGTCCTGCTCTACATCATCGTGCCTGTGGCGATCGCGCAACTCTGGCGGCGCGCATTGTTGGCGAGGGGAGGCGAGGCGGCGTTATCGCAGGCGCTGTCGCTACTCGGTCCGGTATCGCTGATCGCGCTCCTGTTGACCCTAGTGCTGTTGTTCGGCCTGCAGGGCGAGCAGATCACCCGGCAACCGATGGTCATTGCGCTGCTTGCCGTCCCGATCCTGATCCAGGTCTATTTCAATGCCGGTCTCGCCTACTGGCTCAACCGCCGCCTCGGCGTCGCCTGGTGCGTGGCCGGTCCTTCCGCCCTGATCGGCGCATCGAACTTCTTCGAGCTCGCCGTGGCCGCAGCGATCGCACTGTTCGGCTTTCAATCGGGCGCAGCACTGGCAACGGTCGTCGGCGTTCTGATCGAGGTGCCGGTGATGCTCTCCGTGGTTCACATCGTGAAGGCGACACGGGACTGGTACGAGCGGGGAGCTGTGAACTGAGGTGGCAGTCGTTCGTTGGCAAGTCGTATCCGCGCTCGGTACGACGCAGACACTGGCATGGGCTTCCAGCTACTATGTTCCGGCCGTATTCGCGAATCCCATTTGCGACGACCTGCATCTGTCCAGGACTTGGTTCTTCGCCATGTTCTCCGTGGCGCTGCTGGTGTCGGGTTTGCTCGGGCCGCTCGCCGGCCGCATGATCGACCGCAGCGGTGGCCGGGACGTGCTTGTCGGCACCAATCTGATGTTTGCGGCGGGGCTAGCCTTGCTTGCGGTTGCAACGGGACCGATCACGCTTGCCCTGGCCTGGCTGGTCATCGGCGCCGGCATGGGTTTCGGCCTGTATGAGGCTGCGTTTGCGACGGTTGCGGGATTGTGGGGACGACAGGCCCGCAGTGCGATCACCGGCATCACCCTGTTCGCCGGCTTTGCGAGTACCATCGGCTGGCCCCTCAGTGCCGCGATGATCGATGCCTTCGGCTGGCGTGGCGCCTGCTTCGCATGGGCCGCGTTGCACATCGTCATCGGTCTGCCGCTCAACCGCTTTCTCGTTCCGAAGGCGCCGCCGCATGCGCATCTGGATGAGCCTGCCGTCCCCACATCAGGCATTCCATGGGCGATGATCGTTCTGGCGGGCGTCTTTGGTGCGACCTGGTTTGTCACCACCGCATTTGCCGCGCACATGCCGCGCCTGCTGGAAGCGCTCGGCGCCACCCCGGCGCAGGCCGTGCTCGCCGGGGCTTTGATGGGACCTGCGCAAGTCGCGGCCCGGATCGGGGAATTCGGTCTGCTACGACATGCGTCGGCGATGATATCCGCACGCCTGGCCGCGGGCCTGCATCCCGTCGGCGCCGGATTGCTGATCCTGTTCGGAGCGCCAGTCGCGCTGCCATTCGCCCTTCTGCACGGCGCCGGCAATGGCCTGTTCACGATCGCGCGCGGGACGCTTCCGCTGGCCATGTTTGGCGCCGTCGGATACGGCATGCGAACCGGCTGGCTGGCCGCGCCGGCGCGCATCCTGCAGGGTGCAGCGCCGCTGCTGTTCGGCCTTGTGCTGGATCACGGTGGCCCGCGCGTCGCGCTGGCGCTCACAGGCGGGCTGACGTCGCTCGCGTTCCTGGCGCTGTTCTGGTTGAGGGCTCCGGTGGCGAAGCCGGAAACTGGCGTCCTCGTTCAAAATCCGATGAAGAATTGACGTGCTCCATCGACCGGTTGGCCTGTGGTGGGTCGACCGCCCGGCGGGCCGGGCGATCGAACTCGTCAGCGGTTACTGCTTCACATACTGGCAGCCGCCGTCCTTCATCGGACGGAACACCTGATCGCCGGGGACCTCCGCGAGCACCTTGTAGTAATCCCACGGCGCCTTGGATTCTTCCGGCTTCTTCACTTCGAGCAGGAACATGCTGTGCACCATGCGGCCGTCCTCGCGCAGGACGCCGTTATCGGTGAAGGCGTCGCGCACCGGCATCTCGCGCATCTTCGCCAGCACCGGCTTGGTGGCGCGGGTACCTGCGGCCTGCACCGATTTGAGATAGTGCAGAGTCGCGCTGTAGGTCGCCGCCTGGTTCATGGTCGGCATCCGCTTCATCTTGTCGAAGAACTTCTTGCCGAAGGCGCGGGTGCGATCGTTGAGATCCCAGTAATAGGCCTCGGTGATGATCAGCCCCTGCGCCATCTTCAGGCCGAGCGAGTGGATGTCGGAGATGAACATCACGATGCCTGCGAGCTTCTGGCCGCCGGCGACGATGCCGAATTCCGACGCCTGCTTGATGGTGTTGATGGTGTCGCCACCGCCATTGGCCATGCCGATGATCTTGGCCTTGGACGATTGTGCCTGCAGCAGGAAGGACGAGAAGTCCGCCGTGTTCAGCGGATGCTTGGCGCTGCCGACCACCTTGCCGCCCGCGGCGCGCACCACGTCGCCGGTGTCACGTTCGATGGAATGACCGAACAGATAGTCCGCTGTGATGAAGTACCAGGAGTCGCCGCCCTGCTTGACTATGGCGCTGCCGACGGTGTGAGCGTTGCCGTAGGTGTCGTAGGTCCAGTGCGCGGTATATGGCGAGCACGACTTGCCGGTGATGTCCGACGACGCGGCGTCGGTGACGATCATGATCTTCTCGAACTGCTTCGACATCTCCATGCCGGCCAGCGCAGTGGCCGATGTCGGCATGTCGATGATCATGTCGACATTCTCGGCCTCATACCATTTGCGCGAGATGGTGGCGGCGACGTCGGCTTTGTTCAGCGCATCGGCGGTGACCAGTTCGATCGGCTTGTCGAACATCTTGCCGCCGAATTCCTCGATGGCGATCTTCGCTGCCTCGACATTGCCCTGGCCGCCGATGTCGGCATAGACCGAGGCGAAGTCGGCGAGCACGCCGATCTTGAGCGGAAGCGTGTTGGCCTGCTGGGCCAGCGCGGAAGCGCCAAAAAGCAGCGAAACAGCAAACGTCGTAGCCGCAACCGTGCGGTGCGCGATCATTCAATCCTCCCCAAATTTTCATACGCGCCGTTTTCGGCGTCGTGGGACGCAGCATGAGGGGCGAAGGGCGGGGAGGCAAGGGCGGCGTGGGGGATGTTTGGTCGCAGAAATCTGCCGCATTGCGGTGGGCGGAAAATTAGACCGGCGGCTAGCTCCGGCCGCGTCTTGCTTTGACGAAGGAGCTCAGCCGGCTGAACGTCGTTGGTTCAAAAATGCAGATCGCCAGCAGGATGAGCCAGGCCACACAGAACAGGGGTAGCGGATGGCTTGTCGCGGGCCACAAATCCCAAATCACATAGGCTTGCGCAATTCCCGGAAGGAACATGGTCAGGAGCAAAGCGGTGAGCAGCGGGAGGTGGCTGAAAGTATAGAAGAAGGTGCAGGCATAGATCAGCATAGTGAGCCACAAGAGCCAGGTAAGGCTGGTTAGCCAGATCACGTCCCCGAGATAATGCGCGACGGCGTAGGCCCCAATGAAGACGACGATCGTGGCAATCACACCGTCTGGATTGTAGTGGAATACGGCCAGTGCGGCTGCGGCAATAGACAGTGCATCGACGAACCATCCGCGCGCCGTGTCATAGCGGCGTGCGAGATTGTCGGGACAGATCTCTGGAATGCAATTTCCACTCATCGGGAATGGGTCGTCGCAATTGGCGGATCCGTTCATTTTCAGCCGCAAGCGGAAGCGCCGAAAAGCCGCGAAACGGCAAGCGTCGTGGCAGAATCCGCTCAATCTCGCGGTGCCTATGAGCACGGCTTGCGTTTGCTTCGGTGATAGGTGAGCGCCAGTCCGACGCAATGGCGCAGAGCGATTTCGGGAGGGTCGTCGTCGAGGCTGAGGATGATGCTTCGGTTACCGCCGTAGTTCAGGCCTTCGGGATACAGCGAGCGAAACGTTTCAACCAGATTGGTATTGCAGTTGAAGTAGATCGCGTACCGGTTGGTGTCCTTGATCCGGTCGATCCGGATGGTGCTGCCGCTTCCGGTTGCCGCCGTGAGATAACTCGGCTGATTCCACTTCAGCGTCTCTTCGAGCGGGCCTACGCCTTCGATCCCCGCGGCGGTCTCGAAGATCAGTTGCCGGAGCGCCAAGAGCCTGGCCTTGATCGCCGGCGGATGCTGGTCGAATGCTGCTTTGACAGCTGGATCTGAAAAGCCTTGGGGAGGTCGCTTCGCCGTTCTGTTCGCATCCCGTATCGCAGTCATATGCGGTACCTCTGGTCAGAACGGCGGGCGGTTGATCCTCAGCTATCCACCTTCAGCGCCGCAATAAACGCTTCCTGCGGGATGTCGACCTTGCCGAACTGCCGCATCTTCTTCTTACCTTCCTTCTGCTTCTCCAGAAGTTTGCGCTTGCGGCTGATATCACCGCCATAGCACTTCGCGGTCACGTCCTTGCGCAGCGCGCGGACGGTTTCGCGGGCAATCACCTTGCCGCCGATCGCCGCCTGGATCGGGATGACGAACATGTGCGGTGGGATCAGTTCCTTCATCTTCTCGACCATGGCGCGGCCACGGCCTTCGGCGCGGGTGCGATGCACGAGCATCGACAGCGCGTCGACCGGCTCGGCATTGACCAGGATCTGCATCTTGACGAGATCGGCGGCCTTGTAGTCGGTCAGATGATAGTCGAACGAGGCGTAGCCCTTCGAGATCGATTTCAGGCGATCGTAGAAATCGAACACCACTTCGTTGAGCGGCAGCTCGTATTTCACCATCGCGCGGGCGCCCACGTAAGTGAGTTCTTTCTGATTGCCGCGGCGTTCCTGACAGAGCTTCAGCACGCTGCCGAGATATTCATCGGGCGTCAGGATCGTGGCTTCGATCCACGGCTCCTGGATCTCGGCGATCTTCACCACGTCCGGCATGTCGATCGGATTGTGGATCTCGATCTCCTCGCCATCGGTGAGGTGCATCTTGTAGATCACGCTTGGCGCGGTCGCGATCAGGTTGAGATCGAACTCGCGGCTCAGGCGCTCCTGGATGATTTCCAGATGCAGCAGACCGAGAAAGCCGCAGCGGAAGCCGAAGCCCAGCGCAGCCGAGGTTTCCATTTCGAAGGAGAATGACGCGTCGTTCAGCCGCAGCTTGCCCATGGCGGCGCGCAGCGTCTCGAAGTCGTCGGCATCGACCGGGAACAACCCGCAGAACACCACGGGGATCGCGGGCTTGAAGCCCGGCAACATGTCGGTGACCGGCTTGCGATCGTCGGTGATGGTGTCGCCGACGCGGGTATCGGCGACTTCCTTGATGGCGGCCGTAATGAAGCCGATCTCGCCGGGACCGAGTTCGTCCACATTGACCATCTTCGGCGTGAAGTAGCCGACGCGCTCGACATCATAGGCGGCGTTGGTGCCCATCATGCGGACGCGCTGGCCCTTCTTCATGACGCCGTCGACGACGCGGATGAGGACGACGACGCCGAGATAGACGTCGTACCAGCTATCGACCAACAGCGCCTTCAGCGTGGCGTCGCGGTCACCCTTCGGTGGCGGCAGCCGGTGCACGATGGCTTCCAGCACGTCAGGCACGCCCAGACCTGTTTTTGCCGAGATCATCAACGCGTCTGAGGCGTCGATGCCGATGACGTCCTCGATCTGCTTCTTCACCTGCTCGGGTTCTGCCGCGGGCAGATCGACCTTGTTGAGGATCGGCACAATTTCGAGATTGGCGTCGAGTGCGTGATAGACGTTGGCGAGCGTCTGCGCTTCCACGCCCTGTGAGGCGTCGACCACCAGCAGCGCGCCCTCGCAGGCGGCCAGCGAACGCGAGACCTCGTAGGCGAAGTCGACGTGGCCGGGCGTGTCCATCAGGTTGAAGATGTAATCCTTGCCGTCCTTGGCCTTGTAATGCAGGCGGACGGTCTGCGCCTTGATGGTGATGCCGCGCTCGCGCTCGATATCCATCGAATCGAGCACCTGCTCCTTCATCTCGCGCGCCTGCAACCCGCCGGTGATCTGGATCAGGCGGTCGGCCAGCGTCGATTTGCCATGGTCGATATGGGCGACGATGGAGAAGTTGCGAACGTTCGAAATCGGGGAGGTTGTCATGCGCGCGGGATAGCATTCAGGCCCCGATGCGGCAACCTTAATGCGGGTTTCGGCCTGATTCCCGGCCCTGTTTCCGTCACGGCATCCTGATTTTACTCCGGCCCGAAACACGCTAGGCAGGGGCCCATGAGTACAATCGCTTCCTCTACCCCCGCCAAACGCCGGGGCTTGCTGTCGATCGGCCGCCGCGGCGCTGCGCGGCTCGTTGCCTGGGCGTGTGATCCGCAATTGAGCGTCCTGCTGGTGCTCGGCTTCACAATCGCCCATGTGGTGCTGTGGACCGCGATCCTGACCCAGGTGAAGGCGGCGCAGGACATCCATTTCGACGTCTCCGAGGGCTATGCCTGGGGGCAGAAGTTCCTGATGGGCTACGGCAAGCATCCGCCGCTGTCGGGCTGGATTTCGGGCGTCTGGTTCAGATTTTTCCCGCCGGTGGACTGGGCGACCTATCTGCTCGCCATGGTCACGGTCGGCATCGGCATGATCCTTTGCTGGGCGATCGCGCTGCGCGTGGTCGATCGCCGCCGTGCCTTTTTCGTGCTGCTGATGGTCGCGATCTATCCGATCTTCAATTTCAAGGGCTTCAAATACAATCCGGACCTGCTGCAGCTGGTAACTTTGCCGCTGGTGGTGCTCGCCTATTTGCACGCGTTCGAGAAGCGCTCGATCCGCTCGGGCTTCCTGCTTGGCCTCGCCGCTGCGCTGGCGCTGATGACCAAATACTGGGTGGTGACGATGATCGGCGCCATCGGTCTGGCCGCGCTGATCCATCCGCAGCGGATGCTGTTCCTGCGATCGCCGGCACCATGGATCGCCATCGCGACGATGGCGGCGGCGATGATTCCGCATCTCGAGTGGGTGCGGCAGGTGGAATACGCGCCATTTCGTTATGCCGGCAATACCTATGCGATCTCGTCACGCTGGGAGAGTTTGCAGCTGGCGTGGGGCTATGTCGGCCATAACGTCGCGCTGCTGCTGTTGCCGCTGGTGCTGGCCGCTGCGGTGCTGGCTTGGGGCCCACGCTGGTGGGTGTCGGTAGCGCGCGATCCCCGCGCATTCGTCAGGCGGCCGTGGTCACTGACGACCAATCCCGGTGTCCGCAAGGATCAGGCCCTGAATATCTGGCTGATCCAGGCCATCGTCGCCGTCGGCCCGCCGATCGGCGCGCTGTTGTTTGACATCTACATCAAGACGGATTGGGGCATCTCGCTGTTCTTCCTGGTGCCGCTGGCGGTCATTGCGATCCCGGCGCTGAAGATGCCGCGGGTCGCGCTGGTACGGCTCGCCGCGATCTGGCTGGTGCTGTCGCTGGTCACGCTCGCCGCCGCACCGCAGATCGCCATCGCGTCACTGCCGCGCGATGCCAACGGCAATTTCGCTCACATCTCCTACTCGCAACTCGCGCGCGAACTCACCGAAGTCTGGCACAAGCGCTTCCACACGCGCTGGAGCGAGGTCGTGGGCTTCGTCGATGTTGCCGAGCAGATGACGTTCTACAGTCCCGATCATCCGCTGCCGCTGACGCCTTACGAGCCATGGCCGTCAGGCGTGACGTCGATGGCCGAAGCGAAGCGTAACGGCTTCATCGGAATCTGCATGGTCGGTGACTGGAAATTCGATCGCTGCGAAGCGTGGATGAAGGACAATCTCCCGAATGCCGAACGCATCGTGATGTCGACGCGACGCTTCTTCAAGGGCAATGTCGGCACGACCACGCGGTGGAATGTCTATGTGGTGGCGCCTGGCGCGATGAAATAGCCGTTCGCTGACGAAGCAGCTTTCGGCGAACCGCTACTCTTCGCCGAACTTGTTGGTCACAAGCTCGGTGATCGCATCCAGCGCCGCTTGAGCTTCGGCGCCCTTGGCAGTGACCATGATGCTGGTCCCGGGTCCGGCGGACAGCATCATCAGGCCCATGATGGATGTACCGCCAACGGTCTCGCCGTTGCGTGTCACCGTGACGTCGGCATTGAAGCGTTCGACCATCTGCACGAATTTGGCAGAGGCGCGCGCATGAAGGCCACGCTTGTTGGTAATCGGAATCTCGCGGGAGACGCTGCCGGACACCGTCGTATCGTCTGGGCTGTCGCTCATTTGCCGGCGAGAACGCGGCTGGCGATGGTGACGTATTTGCGGCCGGCTTCCTGTGCCATGGCGATCGCATCGGGCAGCGTGCGCTCTTCGCGCACCTTTGCGAGCTTCACCAGCATGGGCAGGTTGATACCGGCGAGAACCTCGACCTTCGGCCGGCTCATGCAGGAGATCGCCAGATTCGATGGCGTGCCGCCGAACATATCAGTGAGGATGGCAACACCATCGCCACTGTCGACGCGATTGACCGCTTCGATAATGTCGCTGCGACACAAATCGGAATCGTCTTCGGCGCCGATCGTCACGGCTTCAATTTGTTTTTGCGGACCCATTACGTGCTCAAGCGCCGCCTTAAACTCGTCGGCAAGGCGCCCATGGGTCACAAGTACTAGACCAATCATCGGAAACTCCTCGTGGGTGCTTTTGGTGCACCGCACGAAAGGGCCACTTTGACCATCCAGAGCCCCTATGCAAGAGGGCTCTTCGCGAATCTCCCTTAAATTGCACGGATGCGGCGGGAAGTAGCGCGGGTCTATTCGGTGGCGATAGTGGGACTAATATGGTTACCAATTCCCTTCGAGCAATCGTCCAAAGGTCGCACTGCGGCTAAACCATCGTTTGTAATAAGTGCGGCTACGACCAATGGTAGTGGTGAAAAGCCTGTCCCGACCGGGATTCGGGGCAATTCGACGCCCTCCAGTGTGGTTTTGAGCGCTTCCGGCTCTGGCAGGCGTGCAGCGTCGGTGGCGGCGAGATCGACCACCAGCCCGACGATGGCGCCGGTAGCGCAGTCCAGACGCCGGATTCCGAGCCCCCTGACCTCAAGCAGCCCGACCAGTTCGGGCGCCGGCCGTACCCACAGTTTTCCATCCCTGACATCCAGATGCACCCGGTCGTCGCCGACCAGCATGGCCTCGGGAAGCTGTCCGCTCTGAGCTGCGAGGATCAGGTCGAAGACCAGCCGCGATTTCCCGGAGCCGGACGGCCCCCGGATCAGGACCGCGCGCTCATCGACCAGTACGGCGGAGGCATGGATGCTTTTGCCATCCGCGCTCATGTGGCCGGCAACCGTACCACGAAGCGTGCACCCAGCACCGGGATCTCGCCATCGGCGTTGGCCGGGCCGATGCGGTTCTCCGCCCAGATCGTACCGCTATGGGCTTCGACGATCTGCTTGGAAATCGACAGTCCGAGGCCGGAATTCTGGCCAAAGCCCTGATGCGGGCGGTCGGTGTAAAAGCGTTCGAAGATCCGTTCGAGCGCATCCAGTCCGATGCCGGGGCCGTCGTCATCGACCACGATCTCGATCTTGCCTTTCAAGCGACGGCAGACGATCCGCACCTTGCCGCCCGGTGTCGAGAATGACTGCGCATTGGTGACGAGATTGGTGATGACCTGACCGAGGCGGGAGTCGTGGCCGGGCACCGAAAACGCATCACTGGCAGCGCCTTCGAAGCGGACTTCAACGCCGACGTCATGACCGAGCTTGGTTTCGTTGGCGACCGAGGTCAGTGTGGTCAGCAACCGTCGGACATCGACGGGCGCAGTGTCGTTGCGCTGGAGTTCGGCATCGAGACGGCTGGCGTCGGAAATATCCGAGATCAACCGGTCAAGCCGACGCACGTCGTGTTCGATCACCGCGAGCAGGCGGCCGCGGCTGTTGTCGTTCTTCGCCAGCGGGAGTGTTTCCACGGCGGAGCGCAGCGAGGTCAAAGGATTCTTGAGTTCGTGCGAGACGTCGGCCGCGAACATCTCGATCGCCTCGATGCGATTATAAAGCGCATCGGTCATGTCGCGCAGCGCGCCGGAGAGATGCCCGATCTCGTCGCGGCGGCGGGTGAAGTCAGGAATCTCGACACGCGTGCGGATGCGGCGGCGGACGCGCTCGGCGCTGTCGGCCAGCCGTCGCACCGGACCGGCGATGGTCGATGCCAGCAGCAGCGACAGCACGATCATCACCACGGCGGCGACCGCAAAGACTTTTAGAATCGCCAGACGTTCGGCGGTCACCATCTGGTCGATGTCGTCGCCCTGGGTCGACAGCATCAGCGAACCATGCACGGCGCGGAAGCGCTGCACTGGGACGGCGACCGAGACGATCACTTCGCCCCGTTCGTTGATGCGCACCATGCTGCTCTTTAGACCGTCGAGCGACTGCTGCACTTCCTGATAGCCATTGCCATTTTCCGGGCCGAGTTCGCGATATAGCGGAAGGTCGCCGCGATTGAGCCAGGTTCGGACCGCGATCATCGTGCGTTCGGCAAAGCCGGGCTTCTCGGTGGTCGGCGGCGGCAGTTCGAAACGCAGCACATCGCCGCGGCCATAAAGGCTGCGGCTGTCGAGGATCAGCACGCCATCGCGGTCGTAAATGCGCGCACGAGTCTTGGTCGGCGAAATCAGCCGCCGCAGCACCGGCGCAACGCGTTCGGGATTGATCGGGAAATCGAGGCCGGAGAGTTCGTCCGGCACGCCATAGGTTTCGCCGGGCTTGAGATCGAGCAAGCGGTCGGGGTCGATCGTGATCGTATTGGTTTCGACGGTTGCCGAAGCGGCAATGGCGCTGGCGATGATTTCGGCCTGCACCAGCAAGCTCTGCGCACGCGCGTCGATCAGGCCGGCGCGAAACTGCGAGAGATAGAGAATGCTGGCGACCAGCGCGCAGAGGCCGGCGAGGTTGAGCGAGACGATGCGGCGCGTCAGACTTGAAAAGGTCAGCGCAACGAAGAACTGCCGGGCACGGCGCAGCCAGTCGAGCGGGCGCTGCCAGCCGCGACGGGTGCGATCGGCATCGCCGCCTGCCGCATTCGACGTGCCGTCAGCGTCCAGGCTTTCATCAGGCTGCGTACGATCCAGCAATGCCAAAACTGCCCGGTTGTTGTCGATATCTGCGATACATCACGCGGCGCTCATTGTTGCGTATGTGTATGCGCATTCTAGCGCAGCACGGCTGAGCCGTCAGGCCCCCAGCCGTGCCGCGGGAACCCTTACAGATCAGGTTTCCTTGAAGCGATAACCGACGCCATACAGCGTCTCGATCATCTCGAAGTCGTCGTCGACGACCTTGAACTTCTTGCGCAGCCGCTTGATGTGGCTGTCGATGGTGCGATCGTCCACATAGACCTGATCGTCATAGGCGGCATCCATCAGCGCGTTGCGGCTCTTCACCACGCCGGGGCGCGTCGCCAGCGCCTGCAGGATTAGGAACTCTGTGACGGTCAATGTGACCGGCTCGTTCTTCCAGGTGCAGGTGTGACGTTCCGGATCCATCCGCAGCAAACCGCGATCGAGCGCCTTGGCATCAGTCTCCTTCGGAGCGGCAGTTGGGTCCTTCGGCGCGGCGCGGCGCAGCACCGCCTTGACGCGCTCGACCAGCAGACGCTGCGAAAACGGTTTTCGGATGAAATCGTCGGCGCCCATTTTCAGGCCGAACAGCTCGTCGATCTCCTCGTCCTTCGACGTCAGGAAGATCACCGGCAGATCGGACTTCTGGCGCAGACGGCGCAGTGTCTCCATGCCGTCCATGCGGGGCATCTTGATATCGAGGATTGCGAGGTCCGGCTGGCTCGTGCGGAAGCCATCGAGTGCGGAAGCACCATCCGTATAGGTCATGATGCGGTAGCCCTCGGCTTCCAGCGCGATCGATACGGATGTGAGAATGTTACGGTCGTCGTCGACCAGTGCGATAGTTGGCATGAGCCTGCTTTCCGAAGCGGGATGGGCTATCCGGCAGAATTCAACAATCCGCCGTATGAGGTGGCCTTAAGAGCACAGTCAACGAGCAATGCAAGCTGGGCTGAAGTGTGGCCAAGTTCCCTGAACGCTTGAATGACGCGTGGGTTCCGTAGATGTATAGACCTCCCGGGGGAGAAGAAATAGCCACTTTTTGCAATGAAATACGGGATTTAACCATGCAGCCGACCCCTGATTTCGACCCCTCGCGCGTCACCCGGTCGCTGTTGCGGCGCAGTCGGCAGGGGGCGCTGGCTACCCTGGCCGTCGGTTCCGGCGATCCTTATTGTGCGCTGGCCAATGTCGCCAGCCACCCGGACGGGTCGCCGATTCTCCTGATTTCCCGGCTGGCGCTGCATACCCGCAATATTCTGGCGGATGCCCGCGTCTCGCTGATGCTGGATGAGCGGGCGCCGGGGGACCCCCTGGAGGGCTCACGCATCATGCTCGGAGGTATCGCGCAGGAGGCCAGCGACAGCGAAAAATCGCTGCTGCGCCGGCGCTATCTCAGCGCCCATCCATCCGCGCAAGTCTTTGTGGATTTTAAGGATTTTTCGTTCTTCCGGATCAAGCCGAAGAGTGCCCATCTGGTGGCCGGCTTTGGCCGTATCAACGACCTGAAGCCGGAGCAATTCCTGACCGATCTCACCGATGCCGAAGGGATGCTGGAGGCCGAGGAGGGTGCTGTTGCTCATATGAACGCCGATCATCTCGACGCGCTTAATCTCTATGCAACGACGCTTCTCCACGCGGACGCAGGCGACTGGCGGTGCACCGGATGCGATCCGGATGGCATGGACCTGCAGAACGGCGCGGCGGTGATCCGGCTGGACTTTCCGCGGCGGATTGTCACTCCGGGTGCATTGCGGCAAGTCCTGAAGGAACTCGCAGAGCAGGCCCGCGCTTTGAAGAATTGAGCGGTATCAAGTGCCGTGCTGGAATAAACCAAATATGCGGACAGCAGCTTGGCATTTCACATCTTCGTCACTATTAGATCGCCGGGTTACGGCCTCGGTGGTTATAATGACGGCTACCGCTGCTGACGTGCGATTGAAGACAGTTGCACAGGTCGGATATGCGGACTCAAGGAGGAATATTCCGTGCAAGAGACGGGCGTACGCAACGGTGCCTATGGCGCCGACAAATTCGGACTGAAAAATCTCAAAGCGGTGAACTGGAATCTCGGCGCGCCGCAGCTTTACGAATATTCGCTGCGTAACGGCGAAGCCGAATTGTCGTCCGATGGCGCGCTCTGTGCTGACACGGGTGAATTCACCGGCCGCAGCCCGAAGGACAAGTTCACCGTCAAGGACGCTTCCACCGAACAAATGTGGTGGGCTGGCAATCAGGCGATCACGCCGGAGCAGTTCGAAGCGCTCTATATCGATTTCAAGAAGCACGCCGAAGGCATGACCCTGTTCGCGCAGGACCTTTATGGCGGCGCCGATCCGAGTTTCCAGATCAAGACCCGCGTGTTCACCGAACTCGCATGGCACTCGCTGTTCATCCGCACGCTGCTGATCCGTCCGGAAGCCGCTGCGTTGAAGGACTTCGTGCCTGAACTCACCATCATCGACCTGCCGAGCTTCAAGGCCGATCCCAAACGTCACGGCTGCCGCTCGGAAAACGTCGTGGCCATCGATTTCGCCCGCAAGATCGTCCTGATCGGCGGGTCTTATTATGCCGGCGAGATGAAGAAGTCGGTCTTCACTACGCTGAACTACTATCTGCCTGCCAAGGGCGTGTTGCCGATGCATTGCTCGGCCAATGTCGGCCCCGATGGTGACAGCGCGATCTTCTTTGGCCTCTCGGGCACCGGCAAGACCACGCTCTCGGCCGATCCGAAGCGCACGCTGATCGGCGACGACGAGCATGGCTGGGGCAAGGACGGCATCTTCAATTTCGAAGGTGGCTGCTACGCCAAGACAATCAAGCTTTCCGAAGAAGCCGAGCCCGCGATCTATGCGGCGAGCAAGCGCTTCGGTGCGGTGCTGGAAAACGTCGTGCTCGACGCCAATACCCGCCTGCCGGATTTCGACGATGGCTCGAAGACCGAGAACACCCGTTCCGCCTATCCGCTCGACTTCATCCCGAATGCCTCGCGCACCGGCCGCGCACCGCAGCCGAAGAATGTGGTGATGCTCGCCGCCGACGCGTTTGGCGTGTTGCCGCCGATCGCCAAGCTGACCCCGGCGCAGGCGATGTATCACTTCCTGTCCGGCTACACCGCCAAGGTCGCTGGCACCGAGCGCGGCCTCGGCAACGATCCGGAGCCGGAGTTCTCGACCTGCTTCGGCTCGCCCTTCCTGCCGCTCGATCCCTCGGTCTATGGCAACATGCTGCGTGACCTGATCGCCAAGCACAATGTCGACTGCTGGCTGGTCAATACCGGCTGGACCGGTGGCAAGTATGGCGTCGGTTCGCGCATGCCGATCAAGGTGACCCGCGCGCTGCTGACTGCGGCGCTGAACGGCTCGCTGCGCAACGTGGAATTCCGCACCGACAAGTATTTCGGCTTCGCGGTCCCGACCGCGCTGGATGGCGTGCCGTCGGAGATCCTCAATCCGGTGAACACCTGGAAGGACAAGGACGAGTTCGATGCCACCGCGCGCAAGCTGGTCGGTATGTTCCAGAAGAACTTCGCCAAGTTCGAAGCGCAGGTCGATGCGGATGTCCGCGCCGCCGCGCCGGATGTGAAGCTGGCGGCGGAGTAAGTCGCTGCTTTAAGATTGAGTGCGAAAGGGCGGCCGTAAGGCCGCCTTTTTCATGTCACGCGGAACCTGTCAGCCGTCATGGCCGGGACAAGCCCGGCCATGACGAAACCGTTAGTCGGCATGCGATGCACGACCAGCTAGAACGCGAAGACTGGATTGCTTCGTCGCAAGGGCTCCTCGCAATGACGGCTGACAGGCAAGGACACTTCAAATGAAAAACGTCATGCTCTCCTGGCCGTTCTGGGCGCTGCTGTCCGCGGCCTTCGCTGCGCTGACGGCGATCTTCGCCAAGATCGGCATCGAGAACGTCAATTCGGACTTCGCGACCTTCATCCGCACCATCGTCATTCTCTTTGCCGCTGGTATGATGGTTTATGTCACGGGAAACTGGCAATCGCCGTCAGCGGTCTCAGCAAAGACGTGGTTGTTCCTCGTGCTGTCTGGTTTCGCGACCGGAGCATCGTGGATCTGCTATTTCCGCGCGCTCAAGCTTGGCAATGCCGCGCAGGTGGCGCCGATCGACAAGCTCAGTGTGGTGTTCGTGGCAGTGTTTGCCGTGTTGTTTCTCGGCGAGAAATTGTCGCTGCCGAACTGGCTCGGCGTCATCCTGATCGCCTGCGGCGCGGTGCTCGTCGCGTATCGCGCGTGAGCACCGTCGCGCTTACGTTGCCTTTCGTGCCTGCAGACTCGGTGTGCCCGGCAGATCGCCAGCAACCGGCACGCCCCAGATATCATCGGCATATTCGCGGATGGTGCGGTCTGACGAGAACCATCCCATCCGGGCGGTGTTGAGAATCGCAGCGCGGCTCCAGGCTGAGCCGGCCCTCCACCGCGTGTCGATGCCGCGCTGGGCTTCGTAATAGGAGTCGAAGTCGGCCGAGACCACATAGTGATCGAGGTGGCGCAACGCGTGGCCGACCGACGCGTAACGGCCGGGATCATCCGGCGAGAACGCGCCGGTCTCGATGGCCTGGATCGCGCGGCCGAGATTGGGCGATTTGTTGATGACGTCAGAAGCGTCGAGGCCCTTGGCGCGGCGCTCGACGACTTCGGCGGCGGTCATACCGAAGATTGCGATGTTCTCCGGGCCGACATTGTCGCGGATTTCGATATTGGCGCCGTCCAGCGTGCCGATGGTCAGCGCGCCGTTCAGCGAGAGCTTCATATTGCCGGTGCCGGAGGCTTCCATGCCGGCGGTGGAGATCTGCTCGGAGAGATCGGCCGCGGGAATGATGACTTCCGCCAGGCTGACATTGTAGTCCGGCAGGAACGCGACCTTCAGCTTGCCGCCGATCGTGGTGTCGTTGTTCACGACCTCGGCCACATCGTTGATCAGGCGAATGATCAGCTTGGCATAACGATAGCTCGCTGCCGCCTTGCCGGCGAAAATCTTGACGCGCGGCACCCAGTCCTTGCCCGGCTCGTCCTTGATCGCCTGATACAGCGCGACTGTTTCAATGAGGTTGAGCAATTGTCGCTTGTATTCGTGGATGCGCTTGATCTGCACGTCGAACAGCGCCGAGGGATCGGCCTGTACGCCGAGCTTCTCGCCGATCACACGCGCGAGCGCGAGCTTGTTGTGATGTTTGACCTTGCGGAATTCCTGCTGGAACGCGGCGTCGCCGGCAAAGGCCTCGAGCTTGATGAGCCGCGTGGGATCGTCGAGCACGGCTTCGCCGCAGGTGGCGCGCAACAGGTCGGTGAGCTTCGGATTGGCCAGCATCAGCCAGCGGCGGAAAGTAATGCCGTTGGTCTTGTTGGTGATGCGGCCGGGATAGAGCTGGTTGAGGTCGTGGAACACGGTCTCCTTCATCAGCTCCGAATGCATCGCCGAGACGCCGTTGATGCGGTGCGAGCCGATGAAAGCGAGATTGCCCATGCGCACGCGGCGGCCGGAGGTCTCGTCGATGATCGAGACCGAAGCGCGATAGGCGGTGTCGCCCGGACGCGTGGCATCGGCGCGGTCGAGATGCGCTTCATTGATACGATAGATGATTTCGAGATGCCGTGGCAGCAGACGCTGGAACAGTTCGACCGGCCAGGTCTCCAGCGCTTCGGGCAGCAGCGTGTGGTTGGTGTAGGACAAGGTCGCGTTGGTGATCTGCCAGGCGGCATCCCAGCGCATATTGTGCTGATCGACCAGGATGCGCATCAGCTCGGCGATGGCCAGGCTCGGATGCGTGTCGTTCATCTGCACCGCCGCCTTGTTGGCGAGGCCACGCAGATTGCCATCGGAATGGAGGTGACGCTTGACCAGATCCTGCAGCGAGGCGGAGACGAAGAAATATTCCTGGCGCAGACGCAATTCGCGGCCGGCGGCGCTCTCGTCGTTCGGATAGAGGAATTTGCAGATCGCTTCGGCGCGCGCCTGCTCGGCGCTGGCGCTGACATAGTCGCCGGTGTTGAAGACGTCGAGCCGCAGCGGATCCGGCGCGCGCGCCGACCACAGCCGCAGCGCGTTCACATGTTGGCCGCGCCAGCCGACGATGGGCGTGTCATAGGCAACGGCCTCGACGGTCTCGCCGGGATGCCAGATGACCTGCTTGCGGCCCTTGCCGTCCTCGACGGTCTCGATGCTGCCACCGAAATAGACGTTATACGTGACTTCCCGCCGCGGTAGTTCCCACGGATTGCCAAAGCCGAGCCACTCGTCGGGATATTCCTGCTGCACGCCGTGCGAGATGACCTGACGGAACAGGCCGAAGTTGTAGCGGATGCCGTAGCCAAAAGCTGGAATGCCGAGCGTTGCCATGCTCTCCATGAAGCAAGCGGCGAGGCGGCCGAGGCCGCCATTGCCGAGCGCTGCATCGGGCTCGCATTTGCGGAGTTCGTCGAGGCCGACACCAAGATCGCCGAGCGCGGCTTCGAACAGCGGCAGCAGGCCCATATTGTTCAGCGCATCGGTGAACAGGCGGCCGATCAGGAATTCCAGCGAGAGGTAATAGACCCGCTTGCGGCCGGCGTCGTAGCTCTCTTTGTCCGAGCTCAGCCAGCGATGGACCATGCGGTCGCGCAGCGTCAGGGCGGCAGCCTTGTACCAGTCGTGCTTGGTGGCGAATGCGGCTTCCTTGCCGATTGCCAGCCTCAATTTGACGAGAATAGCGCTCTTGATGTCGGCAAGCGCCAGTTCATCGACAGCCGTATTCTCGGGCTGGAATTTTGCTGGGACTGATAGATCTGACAAACCGGCCATCCTGAGCTGTGTCACTGACCAAAATCATACGCGCATTTGGCTGCTCCCGGAACCCGTGGGGGTGGCGAGCTTTTGCCATGGAGCTGCCCGGGATTTGGGCAGGCATGCGAGAACCAAATTTATAAAAGTTGGAACAAATTAAGAACAAATTAGTAAGCTATTGATATTCCGAGGTGATTCGTTGCCTTCGCCTACAATATCTATGGTCTGTTCAAGCTCGCGAGGACTAGATGTCCACCATTGCCTTCGATCAGTTTGCTCTCACCCGCATAGCCGACTTCGCGCGGTCGCTGTCGCGGCTGCATTTGATGGCGCGCCGGCATCCGATCGATGACGATCAGATCGATCGCGAGTTCAACACTGTTTGCCTCTCGGTCTGGGGCTATACGACGGACGACATCAGCGATGACCTGTTCTCGCTGGAAGATCACGCCTGGCTCGATCAGCTCGACGAGGCGCATGCGCGGATATTTGCGGCCGAGCAGGGCTACGACCTCGTCGACGACCACGGCATGCTCACCGACTGGTGGGGCTATTGCTGGATGATTCTCGCCGAGAAGCGCGGATTGCTGACGCCGGAGAATCGTGCGGCGGCGCGTGCCGAGATCGAGGAGAAGTATCTCTCGGCGCCGAACGTGATCGGCGTCATCGTCGGTCGATGATCTATTGAAGCTCGGCGCGCTTGGCGCGGGCAGCCGGCGCGCTCTTCGGCACGACGGTCGTGGCAGCAGCCGGCGCTACATCACGCGCGGCTTCCGACATAGGCGCTTCGTCGGTGATCATTTCGGCGGAGACTGGTGCGACTTTCATCTCGCCGAGCCGGGCACGGACATCCGAGGTCAGGCCGGGATAGTTTGCCACCGGCGTGAATTCCGCGGTCTGGGTGTTACCGGTGCGGACGCCCGAGAAAGCGACGAGACCGTTGGTGGTGGCGATGACATCGCCGGGACGCAAAGAAGTGTCCAGCGTGAGATCGACCGGCGCGAGGCCGGAGGGATCGCGGCCGTTGCAGGTGCAGTCGGCCTTCAGCGCCTTGCGATAGGCGAAGGCGTTTTCCAGATCGTTGTAGCGCTCGCCAGTGCTCGACGAGGCGCTTTCGATGCTGCTGCCGAACAGGACCTTGGTGGTCGCCGCCGGGCAGAATGCCTGGCACATCTGAGCCGCGCTCATGCCGCGACCGAGCGGAAAATACTTGCCGTCGCAGGTGCGCACGCAGAAGGCCGGGCCGGAGCCGCCGATAGATGCGCTGCGCTGGGGCGGCGGCGCTTCGGCTGGCGTGTTGAGGCCGAACGGATCCGAGAAGAAATTGCTCTCGGCCGGTGGCGCGCCACGACGCTGTTGCTGTTTCTGCGGCTGGTTGCCGCCGAACAGGAAGTCGAAGAAATTTTGCGCAGATGCCATCTGCGGGGTCAGCGCGACGAGGCTCATCGCCGTCAGCAGCACCAGGGGACGCACGACATGCGAGGATGTTCGATTGTGACGCAACGCCAGCTCCGCGACCGCATGTCAGTGCCCGAGTGAAAACGCTCCGGTGCGGTGTCAAGTTAGGGCGTCATGGTAAATGAATGGTAACCAGCGCGGCGCGCTAGATGAAAAACACCCATGTCATCAACAGGAAGACCGGGATCAGCACCGCACCCGACCACAGGATGTAACCGAAGAAGCTTGGCATTTTTATGCCCGCGTCGCGGGCGATGGCATAGACCATGAAATTCGGGGCGTTGCCGATATAGGTGTTGGCGCCCATGAACACTGCGCCTGCTGAAATCGCCGCCAGCGTCGCCGCGCCCGTCGTCATCAGCGTCTTGGCGTCACCGCCGGTGAGTTCGAAGAACACCAGATAGGTTGGCGCATTGTCGAGGAACGACGACAGGATGCCGGTGAGCCAGAAATAGGCGGCATTGTTCGGCGTACCGTCGGTATGGCTGACGAGAGCAACCAGCGACGCAAACGGGCCATTGGCGCCAGCCTGCAGCATGGCCATGACCGGCACGATGCAAATGAAAATGCCGGCGAACAGCAGTGCGACTTCCTCGATCGGCCCCCATTTGAAATCGTTCGCCTTGCGGTGCTCGGTCTTTGTCAGCCACAGCGACGCAAATGTCACCAGCACGAAGATCACGTCGCGCAGCAAATCCTGCAATGCGAGCGGCGTGCCGAGCACGGTGAAAGTGATGCCGGGCTTCCAGCCTGCGCTCATCAGGATTGCGCCGATGATCACGACCAGCAGCAGCAGGTTGATCTTACCATGCAGATGCAGTGGCGAATCCGGCGTCGGATCTTTCTTCGCAGGCAGATTACCTTCGCGGTGATGCAGCCAGACATCAAGCACCATGAAGATCGCCAGCACGATGCCGGCCGCGAACAGCGTTTCCGGAAAAATGTGCACCGTGGTCCAGAAGAAATCGACGCCGCGGAGGAAGCCGAGGAAGAGTGGAGGGTCGCCGAGTGGTGAGAGCGAGCCGCCTATATTCGAGACGAGGAAGATGAAGAACACCACCACGTGGACGTTAGTGCGACGATCGTCATTGGCGCGGATCAGCGGCCGGATCAGGATCATCGACGCGCCGGTGGTGCCGACGACGCTGGCGATCAGCGTGCCGAAGCCCAGCAGCGCCGTATTGGTGAACACGCTGTCATGCAGGTTGCCCTCGACATAGATGCCGCCGGCCACGGTGAACAGTGCCAGCAGCAGCAGAATGAACGGTAGATATTCGAGCAGCACGGTGTGGGAGAGCGTGTGCACCACGGTCGTTGCATCAGTCACGAAGAACAGCGGCACGATCACCAACGCGGCCCAGAACGCGGCGAACTTGCCGTAATGGTGCTCCCACACGTGATGATAGAGCACCGGCCCCGTGGCGATGCACAGCAGGATGCCGGCGAACGGTAATGCCCACAGCAGCGACAGCCTGGTGCCATCGAGGCCGCCCTCGGCTGCATGTGCCATATCGGGCGCAAGCGTGACAATGAGGGGCAAAGCGGCGAGGGCGATGAAGCGAAGCAAAAGGTGACCTTTCACTGCGTCCTGCGCGCATTGTGCGCGAACGGAGCCGATGAAGGATCAACCCTTCAGAAATTCGCCGGCCTTGTAAAGCGAGCGAAACGCCACGCCGGCCTTGGCAAAGGTCTCGGCTGCGCCTTCGTCGCGGTCCACCATGGTGAACACCAGCACGACTTCGCCGCCGGCCTCGCGTACGGCGTCGAGCGCCTTCACGGCAGAGCCACCAGTGGTGGTGACGTCCTCGACGATGACGATGCGCTTACCCTCCAGCGTCTCGCCCTTGGCGAGGCCTTCCACAGCGAGGCGCGCGCCGTGTTCCTTCGGCTTCTTGCGGACGAAGAAGGCCGCGATCGGATCGTTCTTCAGCCAGGAGAGCTGCGCCAGCGCGCCGGCCAGCGGCACGGCGCCCATTTCGAGGCCGCCGACATAATCGAGATTGTCGTCGCGCAGCGCGTCGTAGGTCAGCTCGGCCAGCAGGGCCGCGCCTTCCGGGTGGCACATCGTGGGTTTCAGGTTGAAATAGAAATTGCTCTTGCGGCCCGAAGCCAAAGTGATCTCGCCATAACCGAACGAACGGTCGCGGATGATCTCGAACAGGCGGGCGCGGGCGGCTGATTTGGTCAATGGCATGTCTCTGCTGAAACGGTCTCTGTGCTGAACCGGGCGCAATCTATCGGCGCTTTCCGGCACATTCCAGACTGGCACGGGCCTCGTCAACACTCTCGGGCCGTTTTACCGCCCATCGAGACGATGCTACAGACCGGGCAACAAGATCGGGCAAGACCGGAAGAGGAATCGCATGACTATCGAGCTGCACACCTGGAATACGCCGAATGGCCGCAAGATCTCCGTCGCACTGGAGGAAATGGGCCTGCCTTACAAGGTCTTCCCGGTGCATATCGGCAAGGGCGAGCAGATGAAGCCCGAATTCCTGAAAATCAGCCCGAACAACAAGATCCCGGCCATCGTCGATCCCGACGGGCCGGATGGCAAGCCGGTCAGCGTGTTCGAATCCGGTGCTATCCTGCTCTATCTCGGCGAAAAGACCGGCAAATTCCTGCCGAAGTCTCTCGGTGAGCGAATTCCGGTGCTGGAATGGCTGATGTGGCAGATGGGGGGCTTCGGCCCGATGCCCGGCCAGGTGCATCATTTCATTGCGCTGGAGGACGAAACCCAGCGCGTCTATGGGCTGAAGCGCTATTCGGACGAGACGCGCCGGCTCTATGGCGTGCTGGATCGTCGCCTGGCCGACCATGAATTCGTTGCCGGCGCGCTCTCGGTGGCTGATTTCGCCATCCTCGGCTGGGCCTGGCGGCATGAGCGCCACAAGGTGTCGTTCGCCGATTTCCCGAATGTCGGCCGCTGGTACGACACGCTGATGGCGCGTCCGGGTGTGAAGCGCGGCATGGACGCGAAGCTGGATTGAGGTCGGCTCCCTCTCTCCGCCCTTTGCGGGGAGAGGGCTGGGGTGAGGGGCATGGCGCTGACGTCACAACGTCCCTGCTACTCGCGTATTACTCAACGCGTGGTTCGACTTTCCGATCCGATAGACTGTTAGTGAGGCAGGCCCGGTATCCTGCCCCTCACCCGCGCGCAAAGCTGCGCGCGACCTCTCCCCGCAAAGAGCGGTGCGAGGTTAGGAAGATCACGCCTTCCGCGTTTCCAGTGCCATCCGCACGGCGAGGCCGGCGAGCACCGTGCCCATCAGCCAGCGCTGCAGTTTGAGCCAGGTCGGTCGTTCGCCGAGAAACAGCGCGATCGATCCGGCGCCGAGCGCGATCAGCCCGTTGACGCCGACGCTGATGATGGTCTGCGTCGATCCGAGCACCAGCGACTGTGTCAGCACGCTGCCGGCCGTGGGATCGATGAACTGTGGCAGCAGCGCCAGGTACAGCATCGCGATCTTCGGATTGAGCAGATTGGTGATGAAGCCCATGGCGAACAGCTTGCGCGGGCTGTCGATCGCCAGCTTCTTGACCTGAAACGGTGAGCGGCCGTTTGGCTTCAGTGCCTGCCAGGCCAGCCACAGCAGATAGGCTGCGCCGGCGAGCCTCAGCGCGTCGTAGGCGTAGGGCACCGCGAACAGCAGCGCCGTGATGCCGAAGGCCGCGCACAGCATGTAGAAGATGAAGCCCAGTGCCACACCGCCGAGCGACACCATGCCGGCCGCAGGCCCCTGCGTGATCGAGCGCGAGATCAGATAGATCATGTTCGGTCCAGGCGTCAGCACCATGCCGAGCGAGACGAGGGCAAAACCGAGCAGGGATGTGAGATGGGGCATGGGACCATTCGCTGGCTGGGAATGGTCGTTGTTTAGCCCATGGGATGGCGTCGAACCATTTCAGATTCGGCATCGCAGATAGTCGAAATCGTTTGTAACTCTCACTGGGCTGGTAAGCGGATGTGCCCACAGGTGTCATGGCCGGGCTTGACCCGGCCATCCATCGTCCGCGTCAGCGGACTATATCATGCCACAAGTCGCGCCAATCCGGATTCATCGACCGGATCAGATCGATTTTCCACTCACGCGACCAGTGCTTGATGTTCTTCTCGCGCTGGATCGCGATGGTGATCGAATCGTGCTGCTCGAAATAGACAAGGCGCGTGACGTCGTACTTTTTCGTAAAGCCTGGCACCAGTTTTTCACGGTGTTCGTAGATACGGCGAATGAGATCATTGGTCACGCCCACATAGAGCGTTCCACTCGGCTTGCTTGCCAGAATGTAAACCCAATAACTCATGCGAAGATGATGGATTGCCGGGTCAAGCCCGGCAATGACATTTTTATGTGGTAGCCGGTCGTGAACTACACGAGCCGGTGTATCTCACATCCGGCGTTAATGCGCCTCTTCCCAGTTATCCGCCGCGCGCGCATCGACATGCAGTGGCACCGACAGCAGCACCGCCGGGAACGGCGCGTCTTGCATCGTGTGCTGCACGATGGGCAGCGTCGCCGCGACCTCGTCGTCGGGGACTTCGAAGATCAGTTCGTCATGCACCTGCAGCAGCATCTTGGCTGAGAGTTTCTTCTCCGCCAGCGCGTCTTCCATCCGCGTCATGGCGCGGCGGATGATGTCGGCGGCGGTGCCCTGCAGGCGGGCATTGATCGCGGCGCGTTCGTTGAAGGCGCGGATCGAGGCGTTCGAGGCCTTGATGTCCGGGTAATGACATTTACGCCCGAACAGGGTCTGCACATAGCCGTGCTCCCGGCAGAAATCGCGGGTTTGGTCCATATAGGCGCGGATGCCGGGGAAACGCTCGAAGTACTTCTTGATATAGGCGCCGGCTTCCTCGCGGGGGATGCTGAGCTGGTTGGCGAGGCCGAAGGCCGAAATGCCGTAGATGATGCCGAAATTGATCGCCTTGGCGCGGCGGCGGATTTCCGCCGGCATGTCCTTGACCGGCACGCCGAACATTTCCGAAGCCGTCATGGCGTGAATGTCGAGGCCGTCCTGGAAGGCCTGTTTCAGCACGGGGATATCGGCGATCTCTGCCAGCAGTCGCAATTCGATCTGCGAGTAGTCGGCCGACACCAGCTTGTGGCCGGGTGCGGCGATGAAGGCGCGCCTGATCTTGCGGCCGTCCTCGGTGCGAACAGGAATGTTCTGCAGGTTCGGTTCGTTGGATGAGAGGCGGCCCGTGGTGGTCGCCGCCAGCGCGTAGGTGGTGTGAACGCGGTGGGTCTGCGGATGCACGTAATTCGGCAGCGCGTCGGTATAGGTCGAGCGCAATTTCGAGACCTGACGCCAGTCGAGAATCTTGCGCGGGAATTCGTGGCCTTGTTCGGCGAGGTCGTCGAGCACCTGCGCCGACGTCGACCATGCACCGGTCTTGGTCTTGCTGCCACCCGGCAGGCCCATCTTGCCGAACAGGATGTCGCCGAGCTGCTTGGGACTGCCGATATTGACCTCTTCGCCGGCAATCTCGCGGATTTCGGCTTCGATGCGCGCAGCGGTCTGCGCGAAGTCGGCCGAGAGTTTTGACAGCACCTGACGGTCGATGGAAATGCCGCGACGTTCCATGCGCGCTAGCACCGAGATCAGCGGTCGCTCCAGCGTCTCATAGACGGTGGTCATGCGCTCGGCCGCAAGGCGCGGCTTCAGCACATTCCACAGCCGCAGCAGCACGTCGGCGTCTTCGGCGGCATAGGCCGTGGCGCGGTCGATCTTGACCTGTTCGAACGTCAGCTTGCCCTTACCGGAGCCAATCAGTTCGCCAAAGGTCAACATGGCATGGCCGAGCCAGATCTCGGCGAGCGCATCGAGGCCATGGGCGTTGCGCCCGGCGTCGAGCGCATAGGACATCAGTTGCACGTCGTCATGGTTGCGCAGCGTGATGCCGTGCTGTGCGAGCAGCACCGCGGTGAACTTGATGTTGAAGCCGATCTTCAGCAGGCCCGCGGATTCCAGTACCGGTTTCAGCGCTTCAAGCGCATCGGCAGCCTTGATCTGGTCGGGCTCGAGATCGGCGGCGAACAGGCCTGCGCCGTCGCCGGACTGGCGATGGGCCAGCGGCACATAGCAGGCATCATTCGGACCGAGCGACAGCGCGATGCCGACCATATCGGCCTGCATCGGATCGATCGACGACGCCTTGCATTCGAATGCGACGTGACCGGTATCGAGGATGCGCGCGATCCATAGCTCGAGCTCTTTCAGGGAGCGTACAGGCTGATAGGTCTCGCGCTTCACTGGCATCTTGCGCGCGGCTTCGGCGCGGGCCTTGGCCAGCGAGATCGGGGTGAGGGCAGAACGGTTGGCGTGAACAAGTGCTTCGATATGAGCGCTGCTGCTCGACGGACGCGAGGGACTCCCTCCCCCCCGCGCGGAGCGAAGCTCCGCTAGGCGGGGGAGGGTTGGGGTGGGGGGTGAGCCAAACAGATCGCCCTCGCTTGTGGACCCCCCACCCCGGCCCTCCCCCGCAAGGGGGGAGGGGGCAGAGGCCGCGCTGCTCTTCGTCGCGCTGTCGGCCTCCACATCCGCCGGATCGATCTCGGCATATTCAGCGACGCGCCGCGTCAGTGTCGAGAATTCCATCGCCTTGAGAAACGCGATCAGCTTGCGCGCGTCGGGCTCGTGCACGGCGAGGTCATCCAGCGGCACGTCGAGGGCGACCTTGTCGTCGAGCAAGACGAGCTGCCGCGAGATGCGCGCCTTTTCGGCGTGTTCGATCAGCGACTCACGGCGCTTCGGCTGCTTGATCTCGCCGGCGCGGTTCAGCAGCGTTTCGAGATCGCCATATTCGGTGATGAGCTGCGCCGCTGTCTTGATGCCGATGCCGGGCACGCCCGGCACGTTGTCGACGCTGTCGCCGGCCAGCGCCTGTACCTCGACGACCTTGTTCGGCGGCACGCCGAATTTCTCGATCACCTCGGCAATACCAAGGCGGCGATCCTTCATGGTGTCGTACATCATGACCTGCTCGGTCACGAGCTGCATCAGATCCTTGTCGGAGGAGACGATGGTCGCCGTCGCGCCGCGTTCACCGGCTTCGCGGACATAGGTCGCGATCAGGTCATCGGCCTCGAAACCACCTTGTTCGATGCTCGGCAGGTCGAAGGCGCGCACGGCGTCGCGGATCAGCGCGAATTGCGGGATCAGGTCGTCTGGCGCCGGTGGCCGGTGTGCTTTGTATTCGGGATACAGCTTGTTGCGGAAGGTCACTTCCGACTTGTCGAAGATGATCGCCAGATGCGTCGGCCGGTTGTCCGGCGGCATGTCGCGGATCAGCTTCCACAGCATGTTGCAGAAGCCCAGCACCGCATTGACCTGCAGCCCGTCGGATTTGCGGTTCAGCGGCGGCAGCGCGTGATAGGCGCGGAAAATATAGGACGAGCCGTCGACCAGAAAGACATGGTCGCCCTTCGCGAGGGCCTTGACGGTGGCGGGCTTGGCGGCGGCTGTTTCTGAGGTTTTCGGCATGGCCGCAACTTAAGGATTTTCGCCGGAAATGACAGTCTGTCAGCCAGTCATCCCGCCGGTTTTTGTGATGCCGCCCGGCTTGCGCCGCGCCCTGTTCCATGTGCCCTTGCGCCGGTCATTGCCAATCGAAGGACCATTCATGCCCGAGCTCGCCGAATTGATGGACAAGATGAAGGGCGTGGAGGCCGAGATCGAGGCCGAGCTGACCCGCCGGCGGGAAGAGCTGCGCTTCCGTTTCGAGCGGCGCAAGATTGTCTTCGAGCAGGATATCGAGAAGCTGCAGCGCGCCATCAAGGTGGGCGCGTCGAAATACCTCTTCAGCGCCAATCCGCTGATCGTGTTGTCCGCTCCGGTGATCTATTCGCTGATCATCCCCTTCGTACTGATCGATCTCTGGGTCATGGCCTATCAGGCGGTCTGCTTTCCGATTTATGGCATCCCCAAGGTGCGGCGGCGCGACTATCTGGTGTTCGACCGGCATCATCTCGCCTATCTCAACATCATCGAGAAGGTGAACTGCGCCTATTGCTCATACTGTAACGGCGTGGCCGCCTTCGTGCGCGAGGTTGCCGCGCGCACCGAGGTCTATTGGTGTCCGATCAAGCATGCGCGCCGCGTGCTCGGCCCGCATCCGCATTATGTCGGATTTGCGGATTTCGGCGATGCGGAAGGTTTCCGCGCCAAAATTGAGGGCATGAAGGACGGCGTGAAGCTCGATGACGGAAGGTCGCCGACGGCGGTGTAAGTTCTACTCCGCCGCCTGCAGCGTCGCGCTTTTCTTCTTCGGCGCAATCCAGAACGCTGCCGGGCGCTCGAACAGGAAGTTCGCACGGACCATCAGCGCGAGCCTCCAGATCACCAGCGCGCCGATGACGCCGCAGAGCGTCACCAGTAGCGAGACAGTGCCGATGTCGAACGGGCTGAATTTCAGCAATAGCGCGCGGGATGTCGCCATCGGCAGGAAGAAGGCGAGATAGATCACGATGGAATGCTCGCCGAAGAAGCGGATGAAGCCGAGCCACTGCATCTTCGCCAGCAACGTGCCCATCACGATGATCGCGACCGCTCCGGCAAAGCCGAGCATCAGCGAGATCACTGGCCATTCGCTGCAGCCGTCATAGACGAGAGCGGCATTGACCAGCGCCCAGGCCGCAAGGCCGACCAGCGCCATCACTGGTTTGGCCCGCGCGCGATCGGACAGCGCGAAGACCTGCGTCGCGAACAGGTAGCCCGAATAGAAATAGACGAAGCGCGAGCAGAACTCGTCGATCATCGTCCAGCCGGTGCTGATATGCGCCATCTCCAGCGCGGCGGCGATGCCCCAGATCAGCAGCGGCGGCACGCGCCGCGCCAGCTTGGTGACGATGAAGAACACCGGCAACATATAGATGAACCACAGCGTGCCGAACGGCTCGATATAGGAGATCAGATAGAGATTGGCGACATAGGCCCAGCCGTGTTCGGCAGCAAAGCCGGGCGCCTTGAAGCCGAACTGGATGGTCACCCACAGCACGTAGAAATACAGGAAGTGGACGACCTTGCGGTCGAGATAGGTCCGCCAGTCGCGGTCGATGACACGGGCCAGAAAGAGCCCCGAGATCAGGAAGAAATCCGGCATCCGGAACGGCTTGGCGAAGGCCACCAGCAGGTGCATATAGCCGGTCTGGCCGGCTGCCAGTTCGACGCCCAGCACCGAATGCATCATCACCACCATGATGATGCAGATACCCTTGGCGTAATCGACCCAGTCGATTCGCTCGGTCCCTGACAGCGCCGCGCGATCGGCGACGGCGAAGGTGCCACTGGTGGTCATCGGTATCCCCTGTTCGGCGCTTCTTTTGGCGGGATCATGAGACGAGATCGGTTTCAATTGCCTTTCTCTGAACCCCAAATATGCCCCGCAAATGGTCGCGGCAGGGCGAGTTTGGCGGGGTGGTTAACGGGCGTTAAGGAGTGGGGGAATGGGACGCAACGTCCTCTCCACTGTCATCGCCGGGCCTGACCCGGCGATCCCATCTTCTCGCGAAGCAAGATGGATACGCGGGTCAAGCCCGCGTATGACACCTGAGATTGGTATGCCCCCCGAGAACATCGCGAAGATGACGATTTGACCCGAACCTTCGATACATCCCTGCCCATCGATGCTGTGCTTGACGACCTGTCGGGCGCGCTGAACGCCGGCAACGCCGCGGTGCTGGTGGCGCCGCCGGGCGCCGGCAAGACCACGCGCGTGCCGCTGGCTTTGCTCGATGCGCCGTGGCTGAAGGGGAAGAAGATCATCATGCTGGAGCCGCGGCGCATCGCAGCCCGCGCCAGCGCCGAGCGGATGGCGAAGACGCTGGGCGAGCGCGTCGGCGAAACCGTCGGCTATCGCGTCCGCTTTGGCTCGAAGATCTCGCGCAACACCCGGATAGAAGTGGTCACCGAAGGGATTTTCTCGCGGCAGATCCTCGACGATCCCGAGTTGAAGAATATCGGCGCGGTGCTGTTCGACGAATTCCATGAGCGCTCGCTGGATGCCGATATGGGACTCGCTCTGGCGCGCGATGCGCAAACCGGATTGCGCGAGGATCTGCGTATCCTGGTGATGTCGGCGACCATCGACGGCGCGCGCATCGCGAAACTGCTTGGCGATGCACCGGTCATCGCCAGCGAGGGGCGGGCCTATCCGGTGGAGACGCGCTATCTCGGCCGCAAGCCCGATATCCAGCTCGAGCGGCAGATGGCTGACGCCATCGCGACCGCCTTGCGTGCCGATCCCGGCTCGGTGCTGGCCTTCCTGCCGGGTGCCGCGGAAATCCGTCGCACGCAGAATTTTCTCGCCGAGCGCGTGCAGGACGCGTCCATCGAGATCGTCCCTTTATTCGGTGCACTCGATGCCGGCGTCCAGGACCGTGCCATCCAGCCCGCGCCCAAGGGACAGCGCAAGGTGGTGCTGGCAACCTCGATTGCCGAGACCTCGCTGACCATCGAAGGCGTGCGCATCGTGGTGGATTCCGGCGTCGCGCGCGTGCCGCGCTATGAGCCGGACATCGGACTGACGCGGCTGGAGACCGTGCGCGCCTCGCGCGCCGCCGTCGATCAGCGCCGCGGCCGCGCCGGCCGGACCGAGCCCGGCATCTGCTACCGGCTATGGGACGAGCCGCAGACCGCCTCATTGCCGGCCTACACACAGCCGGAAATTCTCAGCGCGGATCTGTCCACGCTGGTGCTCGATCTCGCGCAATGGGGCGTCAGCGATCCCGCACAACTGACCTTCCTGGATCCGCCGCCCGCGCCGGCGCTGAAGGAAGCGCGCGGCCTGCTCGGCGAACTCGGAGCGCTCGATGGCGATGGCCGTATCACCGAAGAAGGCCATGCGCTGCGCGCGCTGGCGCTGCCGCCGCGGCTGGCGCGCATGATCGTGGATTCGGCGCGCTTCGGCTATGGCGAGGAAGCTGCCGAGATCGCTGCCATCCTTACCGAGCGCGGGCTTGGTGGCGACAGTGTCGATCTCGATGTCAGACTCGATCAATTCCGCCGCGACCGCTCGCAGCGCGCCGGCAGCGCCCGGCAGCTCGCGGAGCGCTGGGCGTCGCAGGTCGAAGGCAACGAGCGCGGCGCTTCTGCTCCCTCCCCCCTTGCGGGGGAGGGTCGGGGAGGGGGGTCCACAAGTGAGGTCGGAGCGTGGGGCACCCCCATCCCCGACCCTTCCCCGCAAGGGGGAAGGGGGCTCGACCGCCGCAGCCCAACCTCGGATACGCTGACCACCGGCACTATGCTCGGCTTTGCATTCCCGGATCGTGTGGCCAAGAATCGCGGCAATGGCAGTTTCGTGCTCGCCAATGGCCGGGGCGCGTCGATCGAACAAAGTGCCGCCCTGGCGCGCGCGCCTTACATCGCCGTGGCCGAACTCACCGGAACCGCCGCCAATGGCCGCATCCTGCTGGCAGCGCCGATCGCGCAGGCCGATATCGAAACGCGCTTCGCCGATCAGATCGAGAATACCGACGATGTCAGTTTCGATCGGGCATCGATGTCGCTGCGCGGCCGCCGCAAGCGTGTGCTGCATGCGATTACGTTGTCGGAAGCGCCGTTCACGCTGAAACCGTCTGAAGACACCGCGCGTGTTTTCGCCGACGGTCTGGTTGCCGCGGGCATCGACCGCTTGCCATGGTCGAAGGCGCTGCAGCAGTGGCGGGGGCGCGTGATGTTTCTGCGTGCGTCGGAAGGCGACGCCTGGCCCGATCTGTCCGACACTGCGCTCGCCGCGGCGCGCGAGAGCTGGCTGATGCCGGCGCTGTTCGACAAGATCTCGCTGAAGGACTTTTCGGCGGGCGATCTGTCCGACGCCGTGATGGGCCTGCTGCCCTGGGATCTGCGCGCGCGGCTCGACAAGGAAGCGCCAACGCATTTCGAGGCGCCGACGGGGACGGTACTGGCGATCGATTACGAAGCCGAGCAGGGGCCGACCATTGCCGTCCGTCTGCAGGAATTGTTCGGGCTCAACACCCATCCGTCGGTCGCCAAGGGCAAGGTGCCGCTGGTGCTGGAATTGCTGTCGCCGGCGCAGCGTCCAGTGCAGGTGACGCGCGATCTGCCGGGCTTCTGGCGGGGCAGCTACCTCGACGTGCGCTCGGACCTGCGCGGCCGCTATCCGCGCCATCCCTGGCCGGAAGATCCGGCCAATGCGCTGCCGACGCGCCGCGTGAAGCCGCGCGGGACGTGATCATCAGGCAAAGTGCCGCTCATTAACGCTTCGCTCATCCTTTTCGCGAAAATAGCAGTCTGTAAGACCGTCCTGAACGGACGGTGGTGAGCCCGTGTGATGAACTCGCGGTTCCCCTGATTGCGTTCAGTGAGGTTGCGTATGCGTAGTATCATGTTCTTCGCGGCGATCCTGATCGGTCTGGGCACCGTGATGGCGCAGATGGCCGACAAGATGACGGCGACGACGCCGGCCATGGCGAAGGCGTCATCCCCCGCACCCACCACACAGGCCAATGCAAAGGCCGGTGTCCGCAGCCTGTCGATTGCGCGCGATGCGCGCGGTCACTTCCAGACTGAGGGGAGCATCGAGGGCCAGCGCATCGGCTTCATGGTCGATACTGGCGCGTCCGTCATCGCATTGAATGAAAAGTCGGCGGCGCGATTTGGTCTGCGTCCGTCGCGTGCCGATTATAACGCCACGGTGACAACGGCGAACGGAACGCTGAAGGCTGCGCGCACGCGAATCGCTGTCGTGCAGGTCGGTGAACTCACCGTGCGTGATGTCGATGCGATGGTGCTGCCCGATGAGGCACTGTCCGAGAATCTGCTCGGCCTGTCGTTTCTCTCGAAGTTGAAACGCTTCGAATATGCAAATGGCCGGATGGTACTCGAACAGTAGTACCTCATATCCCCACGCATTTACGCCGCAGCCCAATTCTAAACAAACTCGCATCCTTGAATGCCCATGCGTCTTCCCACAGGCGTGCGCAAAGGCTAAGCCTGCGCATTCAAGATTGATCCCAATTGATGCGAGGTCCTGCGATGTTTCCGAAGCCGAAGCCCTTGCTCGTGCCGAATACCTACGCTTACGAATCCGAGCCGATGGTAAAGGCCACGGGTTTTCGCGAATATGACGCGCGCTGGCTGTTCGGCAAGGAAATCAACCTGATGGGCATTCAGGCGCTGGGCATGGGGCTCGGCGCGCTGATTGCAGAACTCGGCCAGAAGCAGGAAATCGTCACCGGACACGATTTCCGTGGCTACTCCGCCTCGATCAAATACGCGCTGATGACGGGCCTGATGGCCGCCGGCTGCAAGGTCCATGATATCGGCCTCGCGGTAACGCCGATGGCCTATTTCGCGCAGTTCGATCTCGACGTGCCCTGTGTCGCCATGGTGACAGCCTCGCATAACGACAATGGCTGGACCGGTGTGAAGATGGGCGCCAGCAAGCCGCTGACCTTCGGTCCGGACGAGATGACCCGGCTGAAGGAAATCGTGCTCAATGCCGAGTTCAAGAACAAGGCTGGCGGCTCCTATCAATTCCACGAAAACTATCCGGCGCGCTATATCGCCGATCTCACCAATCGTCCGAAGCTGAAGCGCAAGCTGAAGGTCGTCGTGGCCTGCGGCAACGGCACCGCTGGTGCTTTCGCACCCCAGGTGATGGAAGCCATCGGCTGCGAGGTGATCCCGCTCGATACCGATCTCGATCACACCTTCCCGAAATACAATCCGAATCCGGAAGACATGGAGATGCTGCACGCGATCCGCGATGCGGTGCTCGAACACAAGGCCGATGTCGGTCTCGGTTTCGACGGTGACGGCGATCGCTGCGGCGTTGTCGACAACACCGGCGAGGAGATCTTCGCCGACAAGGTCGGCGTGATGCTCGCCCGCGATATGTCCGCGGTTCACAAGGATGCGACCTTCGTGGTCGACGTGAAATCGACCGGATTGTTCGTCACGGATCCGGTGCTGCAGAAGCAGAATGCCAAGACTACCTACTGGAAGACCGGCCACTCTTACATGAAGCGGCGTACCAATGAGCTGAAGGCGCTCGCCGGCTTCGAGAAGTCCGGTCACTTCTTCTTCAATGCGCCGGTGGGCCGTGGCTATGACGACGGCCTCGTCTCAGCGATTGCGATCTGCGAAATGATGGACCGCGCGCCCGGCAAGACCATGGCCGATCTCAAGGAGGCGTTGCCGAAGACCTGGTCGTCGCCGACCATGTCGCCCCATTGTGCCGACGAGACCAAATACGGCGTCGTCGCTGCGGTGGTGACGCATTTCGAGGATGCGCAGAAGAAGGGCGACAAGGTCGCCGGACAATCGATCCGCGATCTCGTCACGGTCAACGGCGTGCGCGTCACCTGCGAGGACGGCAGCTGGGGTCTTGTGCGGGCGTCATCGAACAAACCGGAGCTGGTGGTCGTTGTCGAAAGCCCGGTCTCCGAAGCGCGTATGCACGACATGTTCGAAGCCATGAATGTGGTGCTGCGGACGCATCCGGAAGTCGGCGCGTATAACCAGACGATCTAATTTCTGCTGTTATCGCCGGGTCAAGCCGGGCGATAACAGTTAGTGGAAGATCGTGCAGAGCTACAGTCGGGCTGCCTGATCCGCCGCAATCATCTCCGACATCTCCCTTGCCGCTTGCGTCACATAGCGCTCCTTGTGGCGCAGCTGGATGAAGCGCCGTGTCGGCAGCGAGGCCTTGATGGCGATGAGATCGCCGCTGCCGATCAAGGCGGCGGCAACCAGGCGTGAGATGATGCTCGCACCAGCGCCAGCCACGACGGCCGCGCAGACGGCTTCGTTCGATGGCAGCTCCATGGCAACGCGAATGTGGTCAGGCGCGATGCCTGATTGGTCCAGCACCGATTGCGCGATGGCGCGCGTGCCGGAGCCGGATTCACGCAGCACCCAGTTCGTCTCGGCGAACTGACCCGGCACGAGAGTGTGTTGCTTCGCCCATGGATGCGATCGGCCGACCACCAGCACAAGTTCGTCGTCGCCCACGGGCTGGGTCGCGAGTGCCGGATGGTCAACCGCGCCTTCGACGATGCCGAGATCGACTTCGCCGTCGCGCACCCAATCGGCCACCTGTTCGGTATTTCCGATGCGGAGGCTGAGGTCGATGCCGGGGAAGCGCTGGCGATAGTGCGCCATGATGGGTGGTAGAAAATAGTTGCCGACGGTCTGGCTCGCGGCCAGCGCAAGGGAGCCGCGCGTCATGCCGGCCATATCGGTGAGGACGGTCGTCGCGGCGGCAGCGCGTGCCAGCACGGCCCGGGCTTCGATCAGAAAGGCGCGGCCAATCTCGGTCAATTCGATGCGGCGGCCGACGCGGTGAAACAGCTGCGTCGCATAGCGCGTTTCCAGCGCCGCAATGGCGGCGCTGGTGGCGGATTGCGTGAGATGCAGACTCTCGGCAGCCCGCGTCATGTGCTCGTGTTCGGCGACGGCGACGAAGATCCGGAGCTGTTCGAGCGTCATGGCATCTCCATCATGTAGTCAGTTTCACCAGCATGAGGCTGAAGCCGGCAATGAACAGGAAGGCTGCAGCACCCAGCAGCAGCGGGCGCAGGCCCTTGGCGCGCAGCTTCTGGATATTGGTTTCCAGCCCCATGGCGGCGAGCGCCATGGTCAGCAGGAAGTTCGTGATCGGAATGATCACGCTCATAGCTGCATGCGGCACGTCAACGAGGCTATTCAGGATCACCATCGCCACGAAGCCGAAGGCGAACCACGGCATCGGCACCTTGGCACTGCCGGATTCCGCGCCGATGGCGCGTGCGCGCCGTGTCGCCAGCAGGCCGAGTGCAATCACCACCGGTGCCAGCATCATCACGCGCGCGAGTTTCGCGACGGTGCCGAATTCGCCGGCGTCGCGGCTGTGCTGGAAGGTGGCCGCGACCACCTGCGCGATCTCGTGGATCGATGCGCCAGCCCAAAGCCCGAAATGATGTGGGTCGAGCTGCAGCACGCTACCGAGTAGCGGATAGACGAACATGGCGATCGAGCCAAAGATGGTGACGCAGGCGACCGCGTAGGCGACATCCTCATCGGGCGCGCGGGTCACGGTGTTGGTTGCGATCACGGCGGACGCGCCGCAAATCGATGTGCCGGCGGCGATCAGTTCGACCAGTCTGCGGTCGATACCCATCGCGCGGCCAAGCCATGTGGTGAAGATGAAGGTTGTAAGGAGCGTCGCCGCGATCACCGCGAAGCCGATGCCGCCAACTTCCAGCAACTGCGCCGCGGTGAGCTGCAGGCCGAGCAGGATGATGGCGAAGCGCAGGATGCTGCGCATGGAGAAACTGATGCCGGCTTTGGCCGCAGCCGGCGCGCCGGATGTGTTCTGGATCGCGATACCGATGCCGATGGCCAGGATCATCGGACTGGCGAGGCCGATATAGGGGATTTCACGCAAGGCGAGTGCAGTGCCGGCGATGGCGCCGGTGAGCGCCAATCCGGGAAGAAGCGGGTTGCGAGCAGCAAGCGGGCTGGTGCGGTTGGCATCTTGGGCAAGAACGGTCATGGGCCAAACTCCGGTTTGGCCACATCCTCATGCCGTTTGACCAATAAATCTAATTGATCATTATTGTTGATTCAATCGAGTTATATGATTGATCTGTTTCGGCGTCGTCGCCCGGTCCGACCGGGCGACAGCACGGTATTCCTCAAGCAGCCGGCATGGGTGGCACTGGCAGGGCCGTCACCGACTTGATCTTCTCCATGGCGAAGCGCGAGGTGACGTTCTTCAAGGCCACGGCACTGATCAGCTTCTTGTAGAAGATGTCGTAGCTCTGCATGTCGGCCACGACCACGCGCAGCATGTAGTCGACGTCGCCGGCCATCCGGTAAAATTCCATGACTTCGGGCATGGCGCTCACGGCATCGGCGAACTTCTTCAGCCAGGCGTCGGAATGGTCGCCGCTCTCCACCGAGACAAACACCGAGATACCGAGGCCGATCTTGTTCTGATCGACCAGGGCAACCCGGCGGAGGATCACGCCATCGGCCTCGAGGCGCTGGATGCGCTTCCAGCACGGTGTCGACGAAAGCCCCACGCGGTCGCCGATCTCGGCCACCGACAGCGAGGCGTCTTCCTGCAGGACGGTCAGGATCTTGCGATCGATCGCATCGAGGCGGCGGGTGGATTCAAGGGGCTGGTCGGCGACATCGGTCATGGGAAGAACTTTGTTCTAATTATGGGGTCGAGTAACCTCATATATAGAACATTCTTCCAAAGCAAGCCCTGTACCGCCTCAGCTAAGGGCGCCGACCCTGGATTCCCTCAAAAGCTGTTCGACTTCAGCACGTTGCGGGCAGGCAAAAGCACCGCCATAGCGGGTGCATTTCAGGGCCGCGGCGGCGGAGGCGAAGCGCAGCGCCTCCGGTACCGACTTGCCGCCCGCGAATTCCAGCGCGAAGGCGCCATGGAAAATGTCGCCGGCGCCGAGGGTGTCCACGGTGTGAACGGGGAAGGCCGGGGTTTCCTTGGGATGTCCGTGCTCGTCGAGCCACAGGGTACCGCGCGGGCCGCGGGTGACGGCAAGGAAAGACGAGGTCAGCGTCGCCATCTTCTGCAGCGCCTTGAGATTGTCGGTGATGCCGGCGGTCGATTGCAGCGCATCGTCCGAGAAGATCAGGTGCGAGGAAGCGGTCAGCAGGCCCTCGCGCTGCGACAGCGTGCTGTCGATGTCGACGACGACGGGAATGCCGCGATGACGTGCCTCGATGCACAGCTCGGTGGCAAAGCCGGCGCAGCGGCTCTCGACCAGAATGGCGTTGCAGTCCTTCAACAGCAGGTCGTGGTCGGGCAGCTTTACCTTCCAGAGTTCGGGATCGCGAAAGGTGACGATGGTGCGCTCGCCCGAAGGGTCGATCATGACGGCCGAGATCGGTGTCACCAGACCCGGCATATGCACCAGATGCGCGGAGTCGATGCCTTCATTGGCAAGATCGTCGAACAGAAACTGGTCGGCGGTCTCGTTCTTGTCGCCCATCGGCCCGGTCATCGACGCCCGGCCACCCAGCCGGCTGACGCCGATGGCGGCGTTGAGCGCATTGCCGCCGATGATCTGGGCGAAACGTTGGGAGGGGAATTTCTGGCCACGCCCCGGGACGGCTTCGACGGCAAAGGTCAGGTCGCGAACCGGCAGGCCGATACACAATACGTGGACAGGCTTGGCACTCATGAAGGATTCCCCGTGTGGTCAAGCTTGGTCGGGATGCAGCCAGCGACCGAGCAGATGATGCGCGATGGCGAATGGGTGCGGCCCCGCGAGCCCGTCCGGGTGTTCGCGTTTCCACATCAGCATCGCCTCGTCACGGTCAAACCACCGGGCGTCCTCAAGTTCCATCTTGTCGACGGTAATCTCGTCGCTGATGGCGCGCGCCGAACAGCCGATCATCAGGGATGACGGGTAGGGCCAGGGCTGCGTCATGTAATAGGTGACGTCGGTACAGCGGATGCCGGATTCCTCGAAGATCTCGCGCTTCACCGCGTCCTCGATGGTCTCGGCCGCTTCGACGAAACCGGCAAGGCACGAATACATGCCCGGAGCGAACTGCTTCTGGCGGCCGAGCAGGCACTTGTCGCCCTTCTCCACCAGCATGATGACGACAGGATCGGTACGCGGGAAATGCTCGGTCTTGCAGCTCGGGCAAACGCGCTTCCAGCCGCCTTCGGCCATCGACGACTTGGTGCCGCAATTGGCGCAAAACCCATGGCGCTGATGCCAGGAGACGAGCGACTTGGCCTGTGCAACCGCCGAAAGCTGCTCCGGCGGCACCATACCCTGCATGGCCATGCCGCGGAGTTCGCTGACGACGACATCGTCGCGGGTCAGCAGCTTTTCCACTGCGGGTGCGCCGATGCCCATGCCGAATACGGCACCGCCATCACGCAAGCCGAGAAAGACGGTGCCGGGATTGGCGCCGAATTTCAGCGCCTCGTCGATGGTCAGCAGCGCGCGCTGGGCATCGCCATCCTTCTTCATGACCAGCGAGTCGCGGTAGATCACATAAGCGCGCGAGGAGCTTTTGCCCTCCAGCGCGAACAGTTTCTCGTCGCTGAAGCGCAGGTGGGCGGCGCGATCGAGCGTGTTGGAGACGAAGGCCGGATGGCCGAGCGGAAACATGGTGCTTGTCATGATGGTCAACCGAGCCAGATCTTGCGGCGGAGTTCTGAGATGAAGCGCTGCACTTCTGCCGCGTCATGGGCGAGTGGTGGCATCACGCCCCAGATCGGCCGCGGCCAGGCGGCATCGGTCTTGCGGCGCGCGATGATGTGGACGTGCAGCTGCGGCACCATGTTGCCGAGCGCCGCGACATTGAGCTTGTCGCATTTGGTGATTTCTTTGAGTGCGCGGCCGACGCGGTTGATCTCGGTCATCAACTGGCCCTGGGCGACCTCGTCGAGATCGATGATCTCGGTCGTGTCGGCGCGGCGCGGCACCAGCATCAGCCAGGGGTAGTGCGCGTCCTTCACCACCAGCACGCGGCTGAGGGGGAGGTCGCCGATGTCGATGGTGTCTTGTTGCAGCTGCTCGTGCAGCGACCAGGAGGAGGGAGCGGCCATTCTGACTCTCGATTAAGGCGTACAGCGTCGCAGGAAGCGGCTGCGCAGACAACTCCCGTCATGGCCGGTTTTGCGCGTCTGGACCACGTTTTCTTGCGACTTTCCTGCGCAAAACTTGCGGCGGACTTGCGACACGCGCCGCGCTTGCTTTCCGACCATTTTGGCCCCAAATAAGCACCGGGAGATTGGCGGTGGACGAGCCACTCGCCAATCGGGTCAGGTCCGGAAGGAAGCAGCCCTAACGAGATCCGGATCGGGTCGCTCGTCAGTCTCCTACTTGTTTTATCGAGCAAATTCAGCGTCCTGCACATGGGTCGTTAGCTCGGTGGGCGCCTTGTTCGATGAGTGAGGCAGCATCGAAGGCCGGAACCTGTGTCCCGTTCCGCCTATGATGCGCCAGATGTTCCGCAAGCCGGCTTTACGAGACAACACATTGCGGATTCCTCGATGACCGACGCTGGCACGTCCCCTCCTGATGATCACCAGAGCGGTTTCGATATGGGCGCTGCCCCGGCGCCTGCTGCCGCCACGCCCTATCGCGTGCTCGCGCGTAAATACCGCCCCGGCAGTTTCGACGATCTGATCGGCCAGGAAGCGCTGGTCCGCACCGTCTCCAATGCGTTCGAGACCGGCCGCATTCCGCAGGCCTGGATCCTTACCGGTGTCCGCGGTGTCGGCAAGACGACGACGGCGCGTATTCTGGCGCGCGCGCTGAATTATGAAATGGCCGATGGCTCGGTCAAAGGCCCGACCATCCATATGCCGACGCCGGGCATCCATTGCCAGGCGATCATGGAAAGCCGGCATATCGACATTCTCGAAATGGACGCCGCGAGCCATACCGGCGTCGACGATGTCCGCCAGATCAATGACAGCGTGCGCTATGCGCCCTCCAGCGCGCGCTACAAGGTCTACATCATCGACGAAGTCCACATGCTGTCGACCGCGGCCTTCAACGCGTTCCTGAAGACGCTGGAAGAGCCGCCGGAACACGCCAAGTTCGTGTTCGCCACGACCGAAATCCGTAAGGTGCCGGTGACGGTGCTGTCGCGCTGTCAGCGCTTCGACCTGCGCCGCGTCGATGCCGACGTGCTGATGTCGCATCTGTCGAACATCGCGGGCAAAGAGAATGTCGAGGTCGAGCCGGAAGCGCTGGGCATCATCGCCCGCGCTGCTGAAGGCTCGGTGCGCGATTCGCTGTCGCTGTTCGATCAGGCCATTGCGCATGCCGCGGGCACCGTGCGCGCCGATGCCGTCCGACAGATGCTCGGCCTTGCTGACCGCACCCGCGTGATCGACTTGTTCGATTCGCTGGCGCGCGGTGACATCGCCAGTGCATTTAAGGAATTTCGCGAACAATACGACGTCGGCGCTGATCCGATTGTGGTGCTGAGCGATCTTGCCGAATTCGTCAATTTCGTCACCCGCGTGAAGATCGTGCCGGCAACCGCCGACAATGTCGCGTTTGGAGAGACCGAACGTCTGCGCGCGCGCGATTTCGCCTCGAAGCTGTCGATGCGGGTGCTGTCGCGGATGTGGCAGATGCTGCTCAAGGGCATCACCGAGGTGCAGGGCGCGACGCGTCCCGCCGCCGCCGCAGAGATGGTGCTGGTGCGCATCGCTTACGTCGCCGATCTGCCGACGCCGGATGAAGCGATCCGGATGCTCGACCAGAATGGCGGGACGTCGCCGATGATCCCAACGAATGGTGGAGGCCGTGCCGCGCCATCGTCCGCTCCGTCTGCATCTTTGCCGTCAGCGCAGATGCCGTCCGCCATGCCGACGATGTCAGCGAGTGCGTCGCGTGGTCCGACCATGCAGCGCGGCGGCGCGGAACCATCGCCGCGGCCGCAAGTCGGCATGGCGGATGCACCGCCCGCAGCGGTGCTGAAGATTTCGACCTTCCCTGAACTCGTCGCACTGGCCGGCGAGAAACGCGACCTGATGGTGCGCGGGGCGCTCGAAGCCGATGTGCGCCTGATCAAGATCGAAGACGGGCGGCTTGAGCTGGCGATGGAGCGCACGGCGTCGCGCACGCTGATCAACGATCTGTCGCGGAAGCTCGAACAGTGGACCGGCCGGCGTTGGGCCGTGATCGTGTCCAACGAGCAGGGACAGCCGACGCTGCGCGATCAGCAGCTCGAGCAGAAGAATGAGCGCCAGCGTGCGGCGGAAGCCGATCCGCGGGTCAAGGAAGTGCTGGCACGGTTTCCGCGTGCGAAGGTCGAGGTTCGTGTCATCGCCCCTGAGCCGCCGGACTTCAACGGCAGCGATAGCGACCTGATCAGCGATGATGCGACCGACGGTCTCAACGACGACGATTAATCGAACTGCGAAGGAAAACTCATGGCTGATTTTCTCGGCATGATGAAACAGGCAGCGCAGCTGCAATCAAAGATGAAGGCGATGCAGGACGAGCTCGACCATGTCGAGGTCGAAGGTATCTCCGGCGGTGGCCTCGTGTCCGTGCGGATGACCGCGAAGACCGAAGTGAAGGCCGTGAAGATCGACCCGTCGCTGGTCAAAGCCGATGAAGTCGAGATTCTAGAAGATCTGCTGGTGACTGCATTGGGCGATGCGCGCCGCAAGGCGGAAGCTGCGATGCAAGAGAAGATGCAGGCGCTGACCGGCGGTCTCGGTCTGCCGCCGGGGATGGGCCTTACCTGAGATGGCATCCACGGCCGGTCCGGAAATCGAGCGCCTGATTCAACTGCTGGCGCGGCTGCCCGGTCTTGGCCCGCGCTCGGCCCGGCGTGCCGCGCTGCATCTGATCAAGAAGCGCGAGGCGCTGATGACGCCGCTGGCCGGTGCCTTGCAGGTGGCGATCGACCGGATTCAGGTCTGCAAGGTCTGCAGCAATATCGATACGCAGAATCCCTGCACGATCTGCACGGACCCGCGCCGCGATCCCTCGACCATCGTGGTGGTCGCCGATGTCGCGGACTTGTGGGCGCTCGAACGCGCCCATGCGACGACGGGCAAATATCATGTATTGGGTGCAACGCTGTCGCCGCTCGACGGCGTCGGACCGCAGGATCTGACCATCGACGCGCTGGTGTCACGTGCGCATGATTCAGAGGTGAGCGAAATCATCCTGGCGCTGAATGCGACGGTTGATGGGCAGACCACGGCACATTACATCACCGACCTCCTGCAGGAGGCCAATGTGAAGGTGACGCGGCTGGCACATGGCGTGCCGGTTGGTGGTGAACTCGATTATCTCGACGAAGGCACGCTGTCGGCAGCAATGCGACAGCGGACGCTGTTTTAAGACTGGAAGAGCATTGATGACACGATATGACTTGAAGGCTTTGCCGACCTGGGCCGCTGCGATTTGTGCGGCCGGCCTGTTTGCTACGGCCGCCAGCGGCGCGACCGAAACGCCGGCTGCGCCTGCGACGCCGGTGGCACCGAAGACGATGAAGATCGGCGATGTGCTGACCGGGCAGCTCAACGCCATGCGCAGCCGCGATGCCAAGGGCAAGCGCACCAATGTGTATCAAGTGGTCAGCGAGCCGCGTCGGCTGCCGGCGCCTGCAGGGCTGTGCAATCTTGAGACCGGACCTGAGACGTTCGAGATCGTCGTTGCCAATGACGTGCAGGCCACGCAGCTGAAGAAGCTTGTCGGCAAGGAAGTTGCGCTCAAGGTTGCTGAAGTCACCTGCGCCGAGCAGGCCGGGCAGATGAGTGAAGCGCTGGTGACGAAATGGAGCGTGGTGACGAAGCCGAACTGAGTTCGCTTCGGTTAAACCCGCACTGGCCCCAGCATTTCGAAATGCGCGCGGCGCTGCAGCCAGATCAGCAAGATCAGGCTCGGTACCGCGACCACCACGCTGATGACGAAGAACATCGGCCATCCCGTCGCTTGCGCAACGTAACCTGCGCCTGCTGACAGATAGGTCCGCCCCACCGCAGCGAGCGCTGTGAGTAGCGCATATTGCGTGGCGGTGTGCAGCGGGTTTTTGCACAGCGCCGAAAGGTAGGCGACGAAGATCACCGTGCCGATGGCGCTTGTAAAGTTCTCGACCGAGATGGCCAGTGCCAGCGCCCATTGATTGACGCCGACGATGGCGAGCCATGAGAAGGCGAGATTGGACAGTGCCTGTAACACAGCGCCGATCCACAGGCTCGCCGCCAGTGAATAGCGCCGCGCGACAAAACCTCCAGCGAAGCCGCCGATCAGCGTGGCGGCAAGGCCGACGCCTTTGACGATGGCGGCATAGTCGTTGCGGGTGAAGCCGAGATCAATCACGAACGGCGCCGTCATGGTGCCGGAAAATGCGTCGGTGAATTTGAACAGCACCACGAACGCCAGCGCGGCCCAGGCGTCCTTGCGGGCCAGGAATTCGGAGAACGCGCCGATTGCGGCCTGCAGCACGCGATTGAAGGCGCTCTCGCCGCGTGTGGCCGCTTCGGCCTGCGCGGATTGCTCGGGCTCGGTGGCCGCAAGCGCTGTGACCGTGCCGATCAGCACCATCGCCGCCATTGCCACATAGCCCCACATCCAGGCGGTGGAGCGCGCGATGCCCGTGCTCTCGAAGGCGCTGACCAGAAACAGCACGCCGGCGGTCGAGATCAGCATGCCGATGCGATAGGCCGCGACATAGGACGCCATGCCGGCCGCCTGTTCGCTCTCCGGCAGGCTTTCGACACGAAACGCATCGACAACGATGTCCTGTGTCGACGACATCGCGGCGACCAGTAGCGCGCCGAGGGCGACGAACAGTGGCGAGCGGGCGGGGTCGGTGAGCGCCAGCAGCAGGATCGCGCCGATCAGCAGCAGTTGTGAAAATACCAGCCAGCCGCGGCGGCGGCCGAACTGTCGCGTGAAGAACGGCACATGCAGCGCGTCGACCAGCGGCGCCCAGAGGAATTTGAGCGTGTAGGGCGTGCCGACGAGGGCGAACAACCCGATGGTACCGAGATCGACGCCGGATTCGCGCATCCACACCAGCAGCGTGGAACCGGACAATGCAAGCGGCAGACCCGACGACAGGCCAAGCAGCAGCACAATCAGCACCCGCGGCTGCAGATACACCGCCATGCTCTCGCGCCAGGTGGCACGGGGCTTCAAGGCGAGGGCGGCTTCGGACGAGTCAGGCGCGCTGGTCATGGGGAAGGGTTAGCAGATTCGGGGGAAAGCGGCCTGTGGCCTATTCCCCTGCCTGAATCTTGCGCGGCAGTGGCGCGAACATGTCGGGGGCGGCGGTCTTCGCGATGACCGGGGCTACCTCGGCCGCCGGCTCGCTCTTGCTGAAATCCAGTTCCTCGATGCGGCCGGCGCGCTTCTCGATCTTGTCGGCGGAGATCAGGATCTGGCGGACGTCCTCATTGGCCTGCCCGAAATGCGTCTGCAGCTTCATCACGCGATCGCGCAACCGGGTGAGGTCGTCGCCCAGATTCAGTACCTCGGTGCGGATCTGGTCGGCGGCGTCGCGCATCCGCGCGTCCTTCAGGATTTGCTGCATCACCTGGATAGCCAGCATCAGCAGCGAGGGGGAAACCAGCACGACGCGGGCGCGATAGGCCTTCTGGATGATGTCGTCGAAGCCGTCATGGATTTCCGCATAGACGGATTCCGACGGCACGAACATCAGCGCCGTATCCTGCGTCTCGCCGGCAACCAGATACTTCTCGGCGATGTCGGTGACATGTTTCATCACGTCCGCGCGCAAGCGCTGCGCCGCGTATTTCTTCTCCTCGTCGCTGCGCGCGTCATGCAGCGCCGTGACGGCCTCCAAAGGGAATTTCGCATCGATGCACAGTGGACGCTGATCCGGCAGGAAGATCACGCAGTCCGGCCGTTTGCCCGACGATAGCGTGTGCTGGAACGCATAGGCGCCGCTCGGCATGCCGTCCTTGACGATGCTTTCCATCCGCGCCTGACCGAAAGCGCCGCGCGACTGCTTGTTGGCGAGCACGTCGCGGAGCGTCGTCACCTGCGAGGTGAGGTCAGTGAGGTTCTTGTGGGCGTTGTCGATGATGCCCAACCGCTCATGCAGCGCGCTCAGGCTTTCCATCGTGTTGCGTGTGGTCTGTTCCATGGATTGGCCGACGCGATGGGTCACGGAGTCCAGTCGCTCGGACACCGCGCGTGCCATGTCGGCCTGACGGCCTGCCAAGGCCTGGCCCATGGCGTCGACGCGGCCGGTGGCTTCGTTCTGTGCTTTCAGCACTTCGCTGAGGCGTTCTTCCAGTTCGTCGGCGCGGATCGCCTGGGCCATGGCCATGGCGGCGCCGCGGCTACCGGAGCGAGCGATGATGATGGCGATGGTGAGCAGCAAACCCAGCGCCAGAGCACTGAAGCCCATCAATGCCACGCCGGCGGTGACCGGCATGTCGCCGATCATGAAAAGAATCTCGTTCATCCCATCCTTGTAGCCGATTCGGTCGGTTGCGCGAACGAAGAGGGAACATTTATGGTTAATGCAAAATGAATTTTCCTGGTTAACCCAAGCCTAAGAAATGTGGTTAAGCAGGCCTTAACCAACATGGTTAACCGCGCCTCAATTTTCATGGTTAGCGGGGAGTTAACGTCCTTCAAAGTCCAGCTTTTCCAGCGGATTGACCCGGACCGGCGCGCAGATTAAATCGCCGCCATGGCCATTCGTGAAATCATTATCCTGCCCGACAAACAGTTGCGGCTGATCTCCAAACCAGTCGAGAAGGTGACGTCGGAGGTGCGCAAGCTCGCCGACGACATGTTCGAGACGATGTATGACGCACCCGGGATCGGGCTGGCGGCGATCCAGATCGCGGTTCCGCTGCGGCTGATCACCATGGACATCGCCAAGAAGGACGATGAGGAGGACGGCAAGAAGCCGCGTGTCTTCATCAATCCGGAGGTCATCTCGGCCTCGGAAGAGCTCTCGGTCTATGAAGAGGGCTGTCTGTCGATCCCCGAATATTACGAGGAAGTGGAACGTCCGGCGACGGTACGGATCCGCTATATGGACCTCGACGGCAAGACCATCGAGGAAGAGGCTTCTGGCCTGTTCGCGACCTGCATTCAGCACGAGATCGACCATCTCAATGGCGTGCTGTTCGTCGATTACCTTTCGAAGCTGAAGCGCGACCGCGTGCTGAAGAAGTTCACCAAGCTCGCCAAGCGCGCGGAGTAGTTTCTCCGCGCAACGCTGCAACAGATCGGCTCCGACCTATGTCGCTTCGTTTGATCTTCATGGGCACGCCGGATTTCGCGGTGCCGACGCTGCTCGAACTCGTGGCCCACGGCCATGAGATCGTCGCCGTCTATACCCGCGAAGCAAAGCCCGCCGGCCGTGGCATGAAGCTGCAGCCGACGCCGGTGGCGCGCGAGGCTGAACGGCTCGGCATTCCCGTCTTCACGCCGAAAACGCTGCGGACGCCGGAAGCCGAAGCCGAGTTCCGGTCGCATGAGGCCGAGGCTACGGTCGTCGTCGCCTATGGCATGATCCTGCCGCAGAATATTCTCGATGTACCGCCGCTCGGCTGTTTCAACCTGCACGGCTCGCTGTTGCCGCGCTGGCGCGGCGCCGCACCGATCAATCGTGCCATCATGGAGGGCGACGCCGAGAGCGGCGTCATGGTGATGAAGATGGATGTCGGCCTCGACACCGGCGATGTCGCCATGGCCGAGCGCCTGGCGATCACCGATGCGATGACGGCGCTGGACCTGCACGATGCGCTGGCGCCGCTTGGTGCCGATCTGATGGTGCGGGCCATGGGTGCGCTGGAAAGGGGGCGGCTGAGCCTGACCCCGCAGAGTGCAGACGGCGTCACCTACGCGGCCAAGATCGACAAGGCCGAGGCCAAGATCGACTGGTCGAAGCCGGCGCGCGACGTGCTTCGGCATTGTCATGGCCTGTCGCCGTTTCCGGGCGCGTGGTGCGAAGTGCCGATCGAGGGCGAGGCGGTACGTGTGAAGGTTCTGCGTTGCGAGCTTGCAAAGGGCGCGGGCTCGCCCGGCGAGATCATCGACGATCAGCTCACCATCGCCTGCGGCGATGGCGCGATCCGGATCATCGACCTGCAGCGCGCCGGCAAGCAGCCGATGAAAGCCAGTGAATTCCTGCGTGGCACGCCGTTGAAGCCGCCTCTGCGGGTGGGCTGATGCCGCGCTACAAGATGATCATCGAATATGACGGCGCGCCATTTTCCGGATGGCAGGTGCAGGCCAACGCGACGCTGACCGTACAGGGCGCGCTGGAGCGTGCCGCCGAGGCCATTTGCGGCGAGCCGATCCGCGTTCACGGTGCCGGTCGTACCGATGCCGGCGTCCATGCGCTCGGCCAGGTCGCCCATTGCGACGTGCCGAAAGTGCTGGTGCCGGGTCGCTTTCGCGATGGCATGAATGCCCATCTGCGGCCGCATCCGGTCGGCGTGCTGTCGGCGGATATCGTGCCGGATGATTTCGAGGCGCGGTTCTCGGCCATCAAGCGCCACTATGTCTATCGCATCACCAATCGTCGCGCGAACCTCGCCGTCGATGCCGGCCGGGTATGGCGCGTGCCGCGCCCGCTCGATGTCGCTGCCATGAGCGAGGCTGCGAAGCGTTTGCTCGGTCGACACGACTTCACGACCTTTCGCGATACCGAATGCCAGGCCAAGTCGCCGATCCGCACGCTCGATCAGCTCGATGTGGTGCAGAACGGTGAGGCGATCACTATCACGACCTCCGCACGCTCGTTCCTGCACAGCCAGGTGCGCTCGATGGTTGGCTCACTGGTCTGGGTCGGCAACGGCCGCTGGACGCCGGACGACCTGGCTGCGGCGCTTGCCGCGAAGGACCGCAGCGCCTGCGGCATCGTGGCGCCGCCGGATGGGCTGTATCTGGTAAAGGTCGACTACTAGACCTTCACGCCCTTCATCGCTTCCCAGAACAGATCCTGGCCATTGGCGACATTGGCCGTCCAGTGTTCATGTGCGAAATCATTGGCGTCGTCGGTGATGAACTTGAAGGCGCGCCAGCGGATGCCATGGCGCAGGCAGACCTGCGCGATGGCAAACAGTTCCATATCGACGATATCGACATTGTTCGACACCAGCCAAGGATCGGTGGAGGTGACGAAACTGTCACCACTGCCGCAGATCACGCCGCGCTGGCCCGAGACCAGGCGGTCGAGATCGGGCGCAAAGGGCGTGCGGCCGCGCGGCGCCAACGGCTCGGCATTCATGTCGCGCTGGATCACGTCGCTGACCTCGACGAGGCCGTTGAGTTTGGTGTTTAGCTTGCCCGCGGTGCCGTAGTTCACGACGAGTTTGGGCTGCATGGCCTGCACCGCCTGAAGCGTTGCGATCGTGGTGTTGATCTTGCCGACGCCGGTGAAAATCACCTCGATCTCGGCAGGCGCGCGTGATTTGTCGAGCTCGCTTTCGAGCGCGGTGAGGACAAGAATCTTGCCGTTCATGCGAAATACCGATCCAGCACGCCGCGATAGATTTGGGTGAGCTTCTCCAGATCGGCAACCTTCGTGTGTTCGTCGATCTGATGCATGGTCTGCCCGACCAGGCCGAATTCAATCACCGGGCAGTAGTTCTTGATGAAGCGCGCATCCGAGGTTCCGCCGCCCGTGTTGAGATCCGGTGTACGGCCGGTGACATCCTTGATCGCGGCGACGACCGTATCGGTAAATGCGCCGGGCTTTGTGACGAAGCTGTCCGAATTGCTCGGCTCCCAAATCACATGCGCGCGAATGCGATTGCCGGCGGCAGTTGCGACGCGTGCATCGATCAGGTCGCGCAATGACGCCTGCGTGTGATGGTCGTTGAAGCGGATATTGAACTTCGCCCGCGCTTGCGCGGGGATGACGTTGGTCGCCTTGTTGCCGACATCCACCGAGGTGAATTCGAGATTGGACGGCTGAAACTGCGCATTGCCCGGATCGAGCGGGTCGCTGCTCAGCGCTGTGATCAGCGCAGCGATGTCCGGCACAGGGTTTGACGCGCGATGCGGATAGGCGACATGGCCCTGCACGCCATCGACGACCAGCGTGCCTGATTGCGACCCGCGGCGTCCGATCTTGATCGTGTCGCCCATCTCCTCGACATTCGAGGGCTCGCCGACGATGCAATGATCGAACTTTTCGCCACGCTCGGCCGCCCATTGCAGCAGCTTCACGGTGCCATTGACGGCAATGCCTTCTTCGTCGCCGGTGATCAGGAAGGAGATCGAACCGCCGCCGTCCTTTTGCGGCTTGCCGTCATTCGCCGCCAGATAGTCCAGCACGGCGGCGACTGACGCGGCGATGCCACCCTTCATGTCCACCGCGCCGCGGCCATAGAGCAGGCCGTTCGTCACGTCGCCGGAGAAAGCGCCATGGGTCCACGCCGCTTCATCACCGGGCGGCACCACGTCGGTATGGCCAGCAAAACAGATATGCGGCGCGGAAGTCCCGATACGGGCATAGAGGTTTTCGATGTCGGCGCTGCCTTCCTCGCTGAAGGTGACGCGATGGACTTCGAAGCCGGCCGACGTCAGCAGGCTCTCGAGCACGCCGAGGGCGCCGGCGTCAGCAGGAGTGACTGAGGGGCAGCGGAGAAGATCTTGAGCGATGGAGAGAGCGTCGGTGGACATCAGACCCTTGGTGCAGTGGCAAGCGCGGCAAGCGGATCGGGACCGTATTCGTTCGGCCCGGCGGTGCCGCGCAGGAAGCCCAGTTCGACGATGGCCCAGATGGTCACGGCGAAGCTGGCGATATGAAAGACGAAGCTGGTGCTCGCGCTGCTGGTGCTGCCGATGCCGCTGAGGACGCTCGGCCCAAGCCAGAACACCAGGATCCACCAGCCGCTCTTCTCGCGGTCGTGCAGCCGCTTGATGCCGGTGGCGATGCCGGACCAGGTGCCGGCGACGATCAGGACGATGGCGGCCAGCCACAGCAGCAACGCGCCGCCGACCATGCTGAACAGCCGGTCGGTGTCGAATCCGCCGAGCCACATCACGGCAGCAGCCACGAAGGCGATCCAGGCCACTATGTAGATCAGGATCGCGAGCCAGTATTTGCCGCGGTTGATACGTCCCTTGAAGCTGAAAAGCAGCGTGGTCCAGTCCATGGCAGCCCCCAGGTCAACGGATCGGTCCGGTCTGCGCGATGCTACGCGCAAACCGGTCCGAACGACAATCAGTCGCGCAGCAACTCGTTGATGCTGGTCTTGGAGCGGGTGCGCTCGTCGACACGCTTCACGATCACGGCGCAGGCGGTGGAGGGGCCGATCTGGCCGTTCTTCATCGGCTTGCCGGGCAGGTTGCCGGGGACCAGCACCGCATATTCCGGCACTTCGCCGACGAACACTTCGCCGGTTTCGCGATCGACGATCTTGGTCGATGCGCCCAGGAACACGCCCATGGCCAGCACCGCGCCCTTGCGCACGATCACGCCTTCAGCGACTTCCGAGCGGGCGCCGATGAAACAGTCGTCCTCGATGATCACCGGGCCGGCCTGCAGCGGCTCCAGTACGCCGCCGATGCCGACGCCGCCGGAAATGTGCACGCGCTTGCCGATCTGGGCGCAGGAGCCCACCGTCGACCAGGTGTCGACCATGGAGCTCTCGTCGACATAGGCGCCGAGATTGACGAAAGACGGCATCAGCACGACGTTCTTGGCGATGAAGGCCGACTTGCGCACGATGGCGCCCGGCACAGAGCGGAAGCCGGCGTCGCGGAAGCTGTTGTCGCCCCATCCCTCGAACTTCGAGGGCACCTTGTCCCACCAGGCCGCGCCGCCGGGACCACCAGAGATCTGCGCCATGTCATTGAGGCGGAACGACAGCAGCACGGCCTTCTTCAGCCACTGGTTCACGGTCCACTTGCCGTCGTCGGCGCGGACGGCGACGCGGGCCTCGCCCTTGTCGAGCAGGTTCAGCGCCTGATCGACGGCGTCGCGGACTTCGCCCTTGGTCGCAGCGTTGACATTGTCGCGCGCGTCGAAGGCGGCATTGATGGTGGATTCGAGGGCGGTCAGCGACATCGCGATTTCCTTGGGCAGATCGTGGGTAAAAGGTGATTTCTTGGAGCTTTTGTCGGGATTCGGCCGGGGAGAGTCAAGGTCGGGAAGAGGGCCGTCCGCGTCAAACTCAGCCTGTCATCACCCGCGAAAGCGGGTGATCCAGTATACGGCGGCGGGACGGCTTCATCACTTCTGCTGGTGCCTACTGGATCGCCCGGTCCACGCGCGCAAGTGCGCGCCAGGCCGGGCGATGACAGGCGAGGGGATGTGCCGCTGTTCGAGATCAGCGCGCTTTGTTCAGCGCCGCCAGAAACCCCGTCAGATCGTCGGTGACGTGGTCGACATGGTCGTCGTCGCGGCCTTCCAGCTCCCAGTCCTCGCGCACCACCTCCTTGGCACCGTCGGGCACGATCAGCACGGTGGTCATGCCGAGTTTGTGCGGCACCACGAGGTTGCGCGACAGGTCCTCGAACATGGCGGCTTTGGACGGATCGACGCCGTGCAGGCGAAGAAACTTGTCATAGGTCTGCTGAGCCGGCTTCGGCTCCAGATCGGCGGCGATGATGTCGAAGATCGCTTCGAACTGGTCGGCGAAACCGAGGCGCTCCAGCACGGCGCCGGCATGGGCGACCGAGCCGTTGGTCAGGATCAGTTTGCGGCCGGGCAATTGTGCGATCGCGGCGCCCATCACCGGATTGGGCTCCAGCGGCGAATGATCGATCTCGTGGACGAAAGCCAGAAAGTCGTCGGCGCGGACCCCGTGTTCGGTCATCATGCCGCGCATGGTGGTGCCGTAACGCTTGTAATAGTCCTTCTGAACCTTGAAGGCCGCGTCGGGTGAAATCCTGAGGAAGTTCGCGACGAAGTCGCGGATCTTGCCATCGACCTGCTGCCACAGGTTCACGTGGTGCGGATACAGCGTGTTGTCGAGATCGAACACCCATGTCTCGACATGGTTGAAGGCGCGCGGCGATTTGGTTGGCAGGGTCATTGATTGTCTCTGTTGTCTGGCCGTCACGGTGTCCCAAAGCGCAGCGTCTTGCCGCCGCCGGACATATCGACGATGGCGAAGCCGGCGCTGGTGAGGCCGCGGGTATTGCAGTCACTGTGTTCGCGGATCTCGAATTTGCTCTCGCGCGTGCAGAGCATGCGAACGCCACCCCAGTTCAGGGGCTTGTCGTTGAGCTTGATGCCGCGGCCATTGTCGTCGACGGCCTCGGCGAAACTGAGGATCTGGCGGGGTTGGCCGACAATATCCGGCCGCAGGCATTTGCCTGGTTCGATGCGATACCAGCCGCGGCTGACAACGCCCTTGCCATCATCGGTCGCGACTGACGCCATCACCTTGTAGGACGTGTCGTTGCACCAGGTGAGCCCCGTCGCAGATGGCGCCTGCACCGCGGCCATCATGGTTTCGAAGAAGTTCGGCGTCGAAACCACATCAGCCGCAAGGCCGCGACTCTTGAGAAATGACGAGAGCGCGCTCTGGGTCTTCGGCCCATCCACGCCGTCGATGGGCGCGGCGTCGTAACCGGCGATCACCAGCAGGCGCTGGATCGCAGCGAGCTTGGCCTGTTCGTCGTCATATTCGCTGTCTTCCGCGAGATAGGCGACCATGTTGCCGTCGTCGGTCTGCGTCGGCTTGATCATCGTGAACGGCACTTGCGACTGTCCGGCGCGGCATTGTCGGGCGGCGGCGATGACGAAGTTATCCGGTGCGATGCACAGGTTGTCGGTGCCGTTCTGCGCCACGGGTGAGGCGCCATAGATGCTGAGCGCGCGGGCATGCAGCAGGATGCGGTCGGCTGTCAGCGTGCCCTGTACGACGACGCGGCACTGCGCGGGGTCGATGCGAAACCAGCCGCGCGTCGCGGTAGCGTTCTTGTCGTCGATACCGATGGCGGCTTCGACGACATAACTCATGCGGTTGCAAAGTTTGAGATCGGCGCGGGCGGCCGTGCTGGCAAATAGCCAGATGACGCTGGCGAGAAGCGTCAACGATGTTTTTCGCGCCCACCAGCCAGACGCGAATGGCCGGGACAAGCCCGGCCATGACGACGTGTGGTGTGGTGTGTCCATCACTTGTGGATCAGTGTGCCCGTGCCCTGATTGGTGAAGAGTTCGAGCAGCACGGCATGGGGAGTCTTGCCATCGATAATGACGACGCCTTCGACACCCTGTTCGAGCGAATAGATGCAGGTCTCGACCTTTGGGATCATGCCGCCGGAAATCGTGCCGTCGGCGATCAGCTTGCGGGCATCCTTGATCGACAATTCCGGGATCAGCTTCTTCGACTTGTCGAGCACGCCCGGCACGTCGGTGAGCAGAAGCAGGCGCTTGGCCTTCAGCGCACCGGCGACGGCGCCGGCAAAGGTATCGGCATTGACGTTGAAGGTCTTGCCGTCCTTGCTTGCTGCGAGCGGCGCCAGCACCGGAATCAGCTCATAGCCGATCAGCTGGTTCAGCAACGTCAGGTCGACTTTTTCCGGCTCGCCGACAAAGCCGAGATCGACCACCTTCTCGATGTTCGAATCGGGATCGACCATGGTGCGCGTCGCCTTCGACGCAGTGACCATGTTGCCGTCCTTGCCGCATAGGCCGACGGCCTTGCCGCCGGCTTCGTTGATGTAGCTGACGATCTGCTTGTTGATCGAGCCGGCCAGCACCATCTCGACGATCTCGATGGTCGCCGCGTCGGTGATGCGCAATCCGGCGGCGAATTCCGATTTGATGCCGAGGCGTGTCAGCATCTGCGCGATCTGCGGGCCGCCGCCATGCACGACCACCGGATTGATGGCGGTCTGTTCCAAGAGGACGATGTCGCGGGCAAATGCGCGGGCCGTATCCTCGGCGCCCATGGCGTGCCCGCCATATTTGATGACGATCGTCTCTTCGTCATATTGCTGCATGTGGGGCAGCGCCTCCGACAGGATGCGGGCCTGGTCGAGAGCACTGATGATGGGCGCGTCGGTCATGAAGCGGATCTCACGGTGAGCAATCTGCGGCGCGTTCTAGCCGATTGATTGCCGCCGCGCAAAGCATCGCTGCTCTGTCCAGTGGCCCGGCGTCAGGCGGGGCGCGGCCAGGCTGCGGATACCGCCAGCGCCAGCCAGCTCAGGATCAGCAGGGTGCCGCCGGTCGGCGCGGCCATTGTGAACAAGCCGTGACCGACATATTGGCGCAGGGTCAGGTCGCCGGCGAAGATCGCGGCAGCAATGACGAAGCCGAACGCAGCTGTCAGGCCGATCTGCAGATGGGCGACGCCGCGCTCGATCAGGGCGACGGCACCGAGAATGGCGGCGGCATGAAACAGCAGCATCGAGGAGGCCGAGGCCAGCCGCGTCGCGTCCGGCTGATGCGCCGAAGCGGCGGCGAGAATGACGCCGTCGGCGCCCATCACGCTAGCCAGGATGACAAGAATGCGAAACAGGCTAAAGCGGGTCATCAGTTGCGCTCGTTCAACAGGCGGACCATTGCAGCCCGCAATTCGGCCATGCCGTCACCGGTGCGCGACGATGTAACCAGCACGTCCGGAAAGGCTGCCGGATGAGTCCGCAACTCGGTGCGGACCTCTTCGAGGGTCTTATCGAGTTCGCTCTTCTTCACCTGATCAGCCTTGGTCAGCACGATCTGGTAGCTAACCGCCGAGCGATCGAGGGACTTGAGCACGTCGAGGTCGACATCCTTCAGGCCATGCCGGGAGTCGATCAGGACGTAGACGCGCGCGAGGCTCGCCCGGCCCTGGAGGAAATTGTAGATCAGCTTGGTCCAGGACGCGATCTTGACCTTTGGCGCCGAGGCATAGCCGTAGCCGGGCATATCGACGAGCCGGAAGTCGGAGCCATCAGGACCTTCGAAGAAGATCAGCTCCTGTGTGCGGCCCGGCGTATGCGAGGTCCGCGCCAGCGCGTTGCGCCCGGTCAGGGAGTTGATCAGGCTGGATTTGCCGACATTGGAGCGTCCGGCAAAGGCAACTTCCATCCCTGCCATTGGCGGCAGCGTCTCGATCGAGGGCGAGGCCCAGATGAACGTCCATTCGCCTGCAAAAAGCAGGCGGCCCTGTTCGATCAGCTTCGCATCGGTGTCAGTGGTCATGCGAAGTGGCTTTCTGTGCTGCTCCGGCCCTCATGGTGAGGAGGCGCGCAAGCGCCGTCTCGAACCATGAGCGCCCCGCCCTCGCCCTTCGAGACGCGGCCAAGTGGCCGCTCCTCAGGATGAGGGCTCCAAGGGTTACGTCTTCTTTTCAGCCGGCTTCTTCGCGAAGGTCGACTTCACGTTGTCGAACAGTTCGACCTTCACGCCGTTGCGATTCATGATGTAGGCCTGCTGCAGCACCGAGAGGGTGTTGTTCCATGCCCAGTAGATCACGAGGCCTGCCGGGAAGCCGGCCAGCATGAAGGTGAAGATCAGCGGCATCCAGTCGAAGATCATCTTCTGCGTCGGATCCGGCGGTGTCGGATTCAGCTTCATCTGGAACCACATCGTGATGCCCATGATGATCGGCCAGATGCCGAGCGCGAGGTAGTGACCGAACACCGGAATCGTCGTCGGATCGAAGGGGATGAGGCCGAACAGGTTGAAGAGATTGGTCGGATCATGCGCCGACAGATCCTTGATCCAGCCAAAGAACGGCGCGTGGCGCATTTCGATGGTGACGAACAGAACCTTGTAGAGCGAGAAGAACACCGGGATCTGCAACATGACGGGAAGACAACCGGCGATCGGGTTGATCTTCTCCTTCTTATAGATCTCCATCATCTCCTGCTGCTGCTTCATCTTGTCGTCAGGGAAGCGCTCCTTGAGCGCCGCCAGCTGCGGCTGCACGGCCTTCATCTTCGCCATCGAGGCGTAGGACTTCGAGGCCAGCGGGAAGAAGATGATCTTCACCAGCACCGTCACCAGCAAAATAGCGATGCCGAAATTGCCGAACAGGTGGAAGAACCAGTCGAGCGCCAGGAACATCGGCTTGGTGATGAAGTAGAACCAGCCCCAGTCGATCAGAAGGTCGAAGTGGTTGAGGCCGAGCGCTTGATTATAGCCGCCGAGACCGACCGCCAGCGGGAAGTTGATGCCGACAGTGGCCGCTTCCTTGGCGCCGGCGAACAGGCGGGCATTGGCCGTGCCGGTGCCGCCGATGGCGATGGTCTGCGCGTCCTGCAGATAGTCGGTCTGGTAGGTCCGCTGGGTGCCGGTCAGGTTCGATGAGAAACGGGCCTGCAGCTGTGCATTGGTGTCGGGTAGCAGTGCCGACGCCCAATATTTGTCGGTGATGCCGAGCCAGGCATTGGTGACCTTGAAATTCACCGCCTTGGCTTCGTCGATCTTCTTGTAACCGTATTCCTGCAGGCCCTGGTCGCCGAGATAGCCGACGAGGCCTTCATGCAGGATGTAATAGCCTTCGACATGCGGCGTGCCGTGGCGCGAGATCAGCGCGAACGGATACAGCGTCACCGGCGCGTTGCCGATATTGCTGACGTCATCCTTGACCGAGAACAGGTAGCGGTCGTCGATCGAAATGGTGCGAGTGAACGTCAGGCCGTCGCCGTTGTTGTACTTGAGCACGACAGGCGTGGTCGGCGTCAGGGCGTTGGAGCCTTCCTGCTGCCACTGGGTGTTCTGGTCGGGAATCTTGGTGTTTGCACCGGCGGCGGCGACCCAGCCGAACTCGGCATAATAAGGCGCGGCAGTGCCGGAGGGGGAGAACAACACGATCGCCGGCGACTTCGGATCCACGGTGTCGCGGAACTTGGTCAGCGAGATATCGTCGAGGCGCGCGCCCTTCAGTGCGATGCTGCCGGAGATGCGCGGCGTGTCGATCTTGACGCGCTGCGACGCGGCAATGGCGCTGTCGCGGCTGACAATCGGAGCGTTGGCCGGCGCCACATTCGTGGGTGCGCCGCCTGCGGCGGTGGAATTCGCGGTCGGCGTCGTGCTGCCGGGCGTGGCGTTGGGCTGTGCGGTCGGGTTGGCGAGCTGGGTCTGCGTCGCGGTCTGTGCGCGCTGCTTCTCCATCTGCGGGATGTTGTAGAAATATTGCCAGCCGATCAGCACCAGGCCGGACAGAATGACGGCAATAATGGTGTTGCGATTGTCGGTCATCGTTCAGGTCTCGTCATTCAAATGCGGGTGCGGCTCTCGCTTCCGGCTGCGCGCTTGTCGCAGGCTGAAAGCGTCAGGTCACGCTGGTTTTAGAAGATTGCGTCTTAGAAGATTGCCGATCGAGGCGGTGCAGCGCCGAGCGGAGGTCGTCGAGCATCATCGTGAAATCGCGTTGGAGCGCGACACGACGGCCGACTAGCACATAATCGCTGTGGGGTCGCATGGATAAGACATCGACGCGCTTCACCAGTTCGCGAAGCCTGCGCCGGATACGGTTCCGCTCGGTGGCGGTTCCGTTTTTTTTGGTCACGGTAAAGCCGACCCTGATCGGGCCGTCGTCTTCACGTCGCCGGGTTTGCATCACAAAGGCAGGGCTGTTCACCCGCGGCCCATTGGCAGCGGCGAGAAAGTCCGCCCGCTGCCGTAACCGGTCCATGATGAACTCTCGGAAGAGATCCGATCAGGCGCTGAGGCGCTTGCGGCCACGTGCGCGGCGCGCAGCCAGAACCTTGCGGCCGCCAACGGTCGCCAAGCGAGCGCGGAAGCCGTGACGGCGCTTGCGCACCAATTTGCTGGGTTGATAAGTCCGCTTCACGGGTCGTTCTCCGCTGACCGGGCAATTCGCCGAGTAATTTGAGGTAAGTCCTAAGATGTTGGCTCAACGAGCCATTTCCGGCCCAAAGACGAGCCGCACCCGATCCAAAACCGGGTCATCGCGGACAGTTGGCGGGCTTATACGGGAGCGTCCTGTTTTCGTCAATGTTGCCCTGTAGCGGTGTTCTGATCCGCCAAATTCTTGGAACTATGGGATTAATCCCAATTTCCCGGTGTTTTCAGGTTGTTGGCGGTTGTGAAATTGCTCTATGGCTTAAGCGTGTTCGCTCAGCGGACAAATTTAAGAACTGGTCGCAAACATCATCGTAACAAATCGTCGTTGGACCCGTATCTCTCGATAGTTCAGCGTCAGACCGTGAGATCAGAGGCCAATATTGTGTCTTCGGCCGGCGAAAAGCCCATCGAGCCCGCGTTCAGGCTCGGCCCCATGCGACGGCTGGGGCTGTCGGGCAAGCTGTTGCTGCTCACCATTCCGCTGGTGCTGATTGCCGAAATTCTCATTTATGTGCCCTCGATCGCCAATTTCCGGATCAACAGGCTGAACGACAGGCTGGCCGCGGCCAATACGGCAGCACTGGTGCTGGATGCCGCGCCGCTCGGCATGGTCCCGGAATCGCTGTCGCGACAAATCCTGAGCAGCATCGGCGCCCGTGCGGTGGCCATCAAGATGGGCCAGCAGCGCCGTCTGCTCGCCAGCGCGGATCTGCCGGCGCAGATCGACCATGACATCGATATGCGGTCGATGACGGTGTGGTCGGCGATTGTCGATGCGTTCGAGGTCATGCTGGAAACCGGCGATCAGACGATGCGCATCATCGGGCCGGCGCCCGGCGGGGCGCAATTCATTGAAGTGGTGGTCGATGAGTTACCGCTGCGGCAGGCGATGTATCGTTTTTCCAGCAATCTGTTGTGGGTGTCGCTGGGATTGGCGATTCTCTCTGCGGGGCTGGTCTATCTGGCGCTGCATTATCTTTTCGTGCGGCCGATGCGGAATTTGACGGCCAATCTCGTCGCTTTCCATGAAAACCCCGAGAGCTCGGCGCGGATCATCGTGCCGAGCCAGCGCGCTGACGAAATCGGCGTGGCGGAGCGCGAATTGTCCGACATGCAGCGCGATCTCGTTTCGATGCTGCATCAGAAGAGTCGTCTCGCTGCGCTCGGCCTCGCGGTCTCGAAGATCAATCATGACCTGCGCAATCTGCTTGCGTCGTCACAATTGCTGTCGGATCAGCTCGCCAGCGTGCCCGATCCCCGCGTGCAGCGCTTCGCGCCGAAGCTGATGCGCTCGCTGGAGCGCGCCATCGCCTTCTGCCAGTCGACACTCTCTTATGGCCGCGCGCAGGAAGCTGCCCCCGACCGCAAGATGATTCTCGTTGAACCGGTGGTCAACGAAGTCCGCGAATCGGCCGGGCTCGCGACCGACGTGTCGATCGGCTGGGTCAACGCCATCGAGCGCGGGCTGATGATTGATGCCGATCCCGATCAGTTGTTTCGCATTTTGCTCAATCTGGTCCGCAATGCGGCCCAGGCGCTGGAGGGGCAGCCGCAGAGCGACGTCGCCCCGCAGCAGATCCGCATCACCGGCCGCCGCGAAGGCGCTGTCACCATTCTCGAAGTGTCCGACACCGGCCCAGGCGTCCCGCAGCGGGCGCGCGACCACCTATTCGAGGCATTTCAGGGCTCGTCCCGCCCCGGCGGTAGTGGGCTGGGCCTCGCGATCGCGGCCGAACTGGTCCGCGCCCATGACGGCGATATTCACCTTGTGGAAGGCACTTTGGGCGCCACCTTCCGGATCAGCCTTCCGGACCGGCCGGTGGAACTGCACAGCATCCGCAACGAACGCGCGCGGGCCTGAGCCGTTTTTTCCGGCTATGTCACGGTAGTGAAATAAGCGGCTCAGGGCGCTTGCCAAGCCGGGCTCGACCCGGTAGCTATGGCCCGCTTTCGCAAACATCGTTTCCGAAACGCATCCGGTGTTGGCGGCTCTGACTTTTGGCCCCACACATCGCGGCACGCGCCCGTAGCTCAGCTGGATAGAGCACGTGACTACGAATCACGGGGTCAGAGGTTCGAATCCTTTCGGGCGCGCCATTTCTGCTTCATTGTTGATGCGCCAATCATCGTCGCCATTGCTGCGCTTCTCATAGCTTACGGGATCCTTGCCACAACGTCGGGCCGGTTTTTCTCGAGCCAGGCTACGGCCTCGGGTCCATCGACGACGCACTCGAAGGTTTCCCAGGTGGGGTCCTCCAGGGATTCCGGTTGCAGTCGCTTCGCTGCGTACTCAACGAGGTCGTGCAACCGTTCGTATCCTCGTCGGCGCTCGAGGGATTCTGCAATCGCTGTGCTGGCCCATCCGCGTTGGGCCAAATCGATAATGCTCGGAGCGTTAGCCTCGCTGAACCAGGGTGTGGCATCGAACTCGATGCAGCGGACATTATCAGCTGTATGGCAAGTAGCGTGGATCATTGGGGTCCTCCGTTCGCTGGCTAACAACCTGCGCTAGCATTGCTCTTTAGAGTTTCACATCGCTGCCCCGCACGCCTCAGCCTTTGACCAAGTCCCCCAGCAGGTTTGCCGCCACCATCAGCTTGGCGAGCGTCAGGCCGCCAGCAGCAATCTCCTCGACTGCGCGGCGGATGCGCGTCGCCTCGGGATGAGCTGCAAGCCAGGTCTCCGCAGCCTGCTGGCCGGATTGGCCGGTTGCCAACATATCCGCAGCGAGGCCTCTTTCGGCAGCCGCGATCAGGTCGACGGCGCGGTCGATGGCGAGGCGTTCGAAACGATCGCTGGCGGGCACGCTGCGCGCGGCAGCGATGATGCGGTCGAGACGGAAATTGGCCTCGGCGGCAAAGAACGTCGCGGTGGCGTCGCCGATGCTGCGGCCGGTGCGCTCGGCGACCGTCACGATGTCCGGCGCCGAGACCAGGGTGTCGAGATCGGCCAGTTCGCCGGCGAGGCCGGACGGGACGCCGGCATCGGTCAGCTCCTGCCGGCGCTTGCCGCGCGCGGCCTGCAAGTCCGGTGGCAGGGTGTTGTCGAGAGAGGCGCTGATCTCGCGGATACCCGGGCCGAAACGTGCGATCACCGCCTCGAGGCCATCCTTGAAATCAATATTGCGCACGTACCAGACCATGCGGGAAAGCAGAAGGTCCTGGACCGCCTCATAGAGGGACAATTGCAACTGCCCTTCGATGCAGGCGTCGAGCGTATCGATCGCATCATTTAGCCACTTGAGCCCGTAGGATTCATCCACCGCCACATAGGCCATGACGATTGTGGGGATATCGGCATCGGTTTCGTCGATCAGGCGCACGATACACGCCGGGCCGCCGCGGTTGATGACCGTATTGACGAGGCTGGTCGCGATGATTTCGCGTCGGAGGCGATGGCACTCTACCGCTGTCGGGAACCTATCCTGAACCTGGCCCGGAAAATACCCGGAGAGCTCGCGGGCGAGACAAGGATCGTCCGGCACGCTGGTGCCGAGCAGGTCGTCGTAGAGCGTCAGTTTGGCGTAGGCGAGCAACACGGCAAGTTCAGGTCGTGTCAGGGACTGCCCGCGCCGCGTGCGCTCGGTGATCGCGGCGTCGTCGGGCAGGAATTCGACTGCGCGGCTGAGCAGGCCGCGCTGCTCGAGCGACTGCATCAGGCGAGTGAGGAAGCCGGTCGCGGCCACGCCCTTGCGTTCGGCGAGCGAGAGCGCGAGCGTCTGCAGATAGTTGTTGCGCAGGACCAGCGCACCAACGTCGTCGGTCATCGCGGCAAGCAGGGTGTTACGGTCAGCCGGGCTGAGGCGTCCCTCGCGCTCGGGGCGGGCCAATGCGATCTTGATATTGACCTCGACGTCGGACGTATTCACACCGGCCGAATTGTCGATCGCGTCGGTGTTGAGCTTGACGCCCGTCTGCGCCGCTTCGATGCGGCCGCGCTGAGTGACGCCGAGATTGGCGCCTTCGCCGATCACCCTGGCGCGAACGTCGGTCCCGGTGATGCGGATCGGATCATTGGCGCGGTCGCCGGCCTGATCGTCGCTCTCCACCGACGCCCGGATATAGGTGCCGATGCCACCAAACCACAGTAGGTCTGCGCGCGTCTTCAGGATCGCCGTCATCACCTCGAAGGGCGTCGCCTGCGGTTTGTCGAGATCGAGCAAGGTGCGCACTTCCGGTGCGAGCGGAATCCCCTTGAGGGAGCGCGAGAACACGCCGCCGCCTTGCGAGATCAGCGATTTGTTGTAGTCCTGCCAGCTCGATCGCGGCATGTCGAACATGCGCTTGCGTTCGGCGTAGCTGATCGCCGGATCGGGAGAGGGATCGATGAAGATGTCGCGGTGATCGAACGCCGCAACCAATTTCGTCGCGGGCGAGAGCAGCATGCCATTGCCGAAGACGTCGCCGGACATGTCGCCGACGCCAACTACAGTGAAAGGCATGGTCTGAATGTCGGTGCCGAGCTCGCGGAAGTGGCGTTTGACCGCCTCCCAGGCGCCTCGCGCCGTAATCCCCATCTTCTTGTGGTCGTAGCCCTGGCTGCCGCCGGAGGCGAAGGCATCGCCGAGCCAATGGTTCTTCTCGGCCGAAATCGTGTTGGCGATGTCGGAGAAGGTGGCGGTGCCCTTGTCGGCGGCGACGACCAGATAAGGATCGTCGCCATCATGCCGCACGGTTGAGTCGGGCGGGAGGAGGTCGTCGCCGTCGAGATTGTCGGTAAGTTCGAGCAGCGAGCGAACGAAGATGCGATAGGCTTCGGTGCTTTCCGCGAGCCACGCATCGCGGCTGGAGAGCGGCGGCAGGCGCTTGGGCACGAAGCCACCTTTGGCGCCGACCGGCACGATCACGGCGTTCTTGACCTGCTGGGCTTTGACCAGGCCGAGGATCTCGGTGCGGAAATCCTGCGGCCGATCGGACCACCGCAGTCCGCCGCGCGCAACCTTGCCGAAGCGCAGGTGAATGCCTTCGACGCGGGGAGAATAGACGAAAATCTCGTAGAGCGGTCGTGGAGCCGGCAGGTCCTCGATTCCGCGCGCGTCGAACTTGAATGAGATCACCGGACGCGGATGTCCGTCCTCGCCGACCTGCCACAAATTGGTGCGGATGGTGGACTGCACCAGATTGGTGAAACGGCGGAGGATGCGGTCTTCGTCGAGCGATGCGACGGATTTGAGCTGCTCCTCGATATCAGCAAGGAGGGCGGTCTCCCGGGCCGAGCGCTCGGCATCAGTAAGGGTGAGGCGTGGATCGAGGCGGGCCTGGAATAGCGCGACGAGGTTGGCGGTGATCGCTGCGTTCTTGCGCAGAGTCTCCCACATATAATCCTGGCTGAACGGCGCGCGGATCTGGTGCAAATAGCGGGACAGCGCCCGGATGGTCGAGACTTCGCGCCAGCCCAGGGCCGTGCGCAGGATCAGCCCGTTATATCCGTCGGATTCGGCTCGATCACCGACCACCGCCATGATCGAGGCTTCGAGCCGATGGCTGAATTCCCGGTTGATCTCGATCGGCTGGCCGTCGCTGGTCTCTATCGTCATGTCGTGCAGCCACACCGGCTCAGGCCTGGCACCGGGCACGATCTGATAGGTACGTTCATCGACCACGCGGAGACCGTGATTTTCGATCACCGGCACGCGATAGGACAGCGACAACGGCGCGGCATCCGAGAACACCTTCAGGCCGAAGCGTTTGGGATCGTCCTCGCCCTCGAAGCGATGAACCGAAATCGTCACCGGGCGGGTTGGCGTGAGCCTTTCGATGGTGGCGATATCGGCTATCGCCTGTTCCGCCGTGGAAACCTCGGTATAGCCGCCGGTAAAGGCCTGGGCATAGCGATTGGCGAGCATGCGCGCCCGCATGCCATCGGTAGACGCAGTCAGCGCAGCCTTCAGCTTGTCGGCCCAGGTCGCGGCAATGGCGCTGATCCCGGCTTCCAGCGCGGTGCGCTCGACGGCAGGAGTCTTACCTTCATAGCGTCCGATGATGTAGTGAATGCGTGTCAATGCTCCTTCGGGGAAAGACACGTAGGAGGCCGCCTGCATCCCTTTGTAAATCTGCGACAGGAAGGCGCCGACTCGCATGCGCACATCAGTGTCGTATTTGTCGCGCGGAATGAAGACGAGGATGGAGACGAAGCGATCGAACTTGTCGACCCGAGCGAGCGCCCGGACGCGGGGGCGCTCATAGAGGATCAGGATCTCCATGACGAAATTGAACAGGGTGTCGACGTCGACCTGAAATAGTTCGTCTCGCGGATATTCCTCGAGGATGTGCATTAGCGCTTTGCCCGAATGGCTGTTCGGATCAAAGCCGGCGCGCTGGAGTACCCGCGATACCTTGTGGCGAACATAGGGGATCTGTCGTGCCGAGCGCGTATAGGCGCCTGAGGTGAACAGGCCGACGACTCGTAGTTCACCCTCGAGCCGGCCGTCGGGCGCATAGAGCTTGATGCCGATATAATCCATCCGGATGCGGCGATGAACGCGGCTACTCACATTGGCCTTGATGACGATGAGTAGGGTCGGCTCGCGCATGAACTCGCGAATTTCCGACGTCATCACCACCATTTCGTTGCCGCGGCGCAGGACCTTTACATCGGGGTCGCGGAGGATGCCGAGGCCCTCAGCGGTCGTGATGTCGTCCGACGCATCGCTGTCGGGCGAGAAGCGATACTCCCGCACGCCGAGAAAGGTGAAATTGTCCGCGCACAGCCATTGCAGGAACTGATTGGCCTCGGCGACCTCGTCGATCTGCAGCGGCGGTGGATTGGAAGAGAAAGTCTTGATCGCGTTCTCGACGCGGTCGCGCATGACGCGCCAGTCCGCGACGCTGGCGCGCACGTCGCTTAACGTCCTGGTGAGGCCGTCAATCAGCCTCTCGCGGTCAGCGTCGGCGTCGAGGCGGGTGATGTGGAGGTGAATCAGGCTCTCGCGCGCGCCCTTTGTCCCTTCCGGCAGTGCTTCACCGTGGAAGTGCAGGAGCTTGCCTTGGTCATCGCGCTCCACCGCGATGATGGGGTGAGCGACGAGGGTAACTTCGATGCCCTGCTCGGCGAGCTCCGCCATAATGGAATCGAACAGGAAAGGCATATCGTCGTTGAGAATTTCGAGCACGGACATCTCGCGCCCGTCCGGCATCATCGGATTGACGACGCGGATATCGGCACGACCCGCCGTGCGTCGCTGTACATGCTCCCAGGCTTGCTCCGCCAGGAAGGCAAGCGAGGAGGCATCGTAACTGGCGAGGTCCTCGGCATTGGTGTAGCCGAACATAAGCTCGGCAAAGGTTCGGGGAGCCTTGCCCGGCTGCACGCTTCCCGCCGCGTCGCGGATCAGAGTTGCCCGGGCCTTGTCGTCACGCCACGCCATAGCGTCCTCCACGTCCCAGCCAACTCACCGCAATTACGGTCGGCCGTTGTTTTTGGAGTGCATCTCTTCGTGCGCCATCGTTTCCCGACCGCGTTTCAATCGCACAGGTGAAATCTTCGGTCGTGCGGTCTTGACTATGTTAGCACCCCGGAGCCGCCGTGGCGCGCGGAGTTGTGAGGTGTGTCTTGACGCCGGAATCGATGCGACGAGCCTCGCGCCATAAGGCATCTTATAAAATCACAAGCAATTTCAACAATATATGAGTTCGTGGTTGTGTTCCGAATGGCGCGCCATTTTGCGCGGGCAACGGGAGGGGTGGTGCAGTTTTATCCCGAATGGACCGCCAGACTTTTCCGTTCAGATTAGAACAGCTAGCCGTCGATTGGCTGCTCAATCGCTGCTTATATCGCAAGCGGACCTTTGTCTTGGATTGAGCGACGCGTGCTCGCTTACCGGATTTTCTGCTCGACCTCGTAAGCTGCCTTCAGAAGCGTTTCGACAACTTCCTGCTCGCGACGCGGGCCGAGCCGTGTTCGGACGGCCGATATGGTGAGGGCCGCCGCCGGGTCGCCGTCGGCTGTCTTGATCCAGGTCGAAATCGATTTCGTGCCCTGGACCAACCCGACTTCGCGCACGCCATAGCCCCTGCGCCGGGCGTCGGCGATCTCTGACAACACAGTCTGCCGATCGGTCCGATATCCCGCAAATCGAGGCTCATTCGTCATAGCGATCCGGCGTGATTCTTGAGCCGGTAACGCGGCCAGGATGGCAACGCCTGCGCTGCTGACGCCCAGCGGCCGCCGCGCACCGACGGCGATCGAGAGTACCTGGATCGGATATGAGCCAATTCTCCTATCCACGCATAAAGTGTCGTTGCCGGTGCGTACCGTCAGAAACAGTGTATCGCCGACCCGTTGCGACGTTTCGCGCAAAATGTCGTCCGCCGCGGCGAGCAATGGCGAGCGCGATGGGCGAGCGAGTGCCAATTCAGGGACCTGCGTGCCGATGGCATAGCGACCCGAGCGCTCGTGGCGCTCGACGAGCCCCTCCTCCATCAGGACATGGACGATCCGGTGTACGGTAGGGCGCGATAGGCGCGTCGCTTGGACAACGTCTTTCAGCGGCAACCCACTCTCACCGCCGGCTGCAAGCACGCGAAGAAGGAAGAGCGCGCGCCGGATCGCCTGTGCGCCTTGTCGCGGCTCCGGGTCGAGTGTTGTTGGCAATCCGTTGTCCATAATGTGGACAATAACCGCACATTGGCATCGACAAGTAAAGCGGGTGAACCAATGGTTCGCCGCAAGAGCGCTGGTCACAATCGGCGTCGAACATACGGTCAGCGGCGTGATAGCCGCATCTGGCGGGAGGAAATGATGAGGTCGCTATGGATCGCTGCAGCCATTGCCGCGACGCTGGTTAATGGCGCGGCGACGGCCCAGGAATGGCCCGCGCGCATTGTCAAACTGATCGTGCCCTATCCGGCCGGCGGCAATGTCGATAGCGCGGCGCGCATTGTCGCGGATCGGCTGCAAGAGAAATTGGGCCAGCCCTTCGTGATCGAAAACAAGTCGGGCGCTGGCGGCATGATCGCCGGTGAGGCGCTGGCGAAAGCGCCGAATGATGGCTACACGCTCATGGTCGGCGCCAATGGTCCGGTTCTCTTCGCTCCCGAAATCAACAAGCGCGACGCCTACAACTGGAAGCGCGACTTCCTGCCGATCTCGAGCATCTCGATGACGCCGCTGGTGCTCGAGGTTCATCCTTCCGTGAAGGCTACGTCGTTCGCCGAATTGCTCGAACTCGCGAAGCGCGATCCGGGCAAGCTGACGATGGCCTCTCCGGGGCCGGGCACCACCAATCACCTGCTCAGCGAACTCATGCAGTCCAAGCTCGAGATTCGTTGGGTGACGGCGCATTATCGCGGCAACGCGCCCGCGACCAATGACCTGCTCGGCGGCCAGGTTCAGTTCGCATTCGATCAACTGTCGGTCAGCCTTCAATATATCAAGAGTGGAATGTTGCGCGCCTTGGCGGTCACGAGCCCACATCGACTGAAGACGCTTCCGGACGTGCCCACTTTCGCCGAGCTCGGCTATCCGGATTTTGACGGTCAGACCTTCACAGGGCTGTTTGCTCCGGCGAACACCCCCACTCCGGTCGCCGATAAATTGAACAAAGCGCTGGCTGAGATTCTCAAGGAGCCAGGCGTGGTCGACAAGTTCGAAAAGCTTGGCGCCGAAGCGCTCCCGATGACGCCGGGTGAGTTCAGAGCCTATCTCGATCGCGAGGACGCCAAGTGGATTCCGGTCGTGCGCAAGGCCAACGTAAAGGCGGATTGACGAATGAAGATCGATCCCGCTGAACTTGGCGCCGAAAAGGCTTATCGTCTGCTCACCGGCATCGTCGTCCCGCGACCGATCGCATGGGTGACCAGCCTGTCGCAGGCAGGTACCGTCAACCTTGCGCCGTTCAGTGCTTTCACCTTCGTCTCGCCCAAGCCGCCGATGCTAGCAATCAGCGTCGGCCGCAAATCAGGCGTCTACAAAGACACGGCGCGCAACATCCTGGATCGCGAAGAATACGTCATTCACATCGCGGATTCGCCGTTGATGTCGGCGGTTCACGAAAGCTCCGCGGAACATCCGCCGGAGGTGAGTGAGGTCGAAGTCCTCGGTCTCGAGACGACCCCCAGCGACCATATCGGGGTGCCGCGGCTGACGGCGCCGCCTATTGCGATGGAATGCCGATTTCGGCAATGCCTCGAATTCGGCGATACCCGCAGCCGGTTGATCGTCGGCGAAGTGGTCGCATTTCACATCAAGGATGATCTGCTCGCCAACGGCAAGATTGAAACCGAGAGCCTCGATCCGATCGCCCGCATTGCCGGTCCGCGTTACGCGCGGCTAGGCGAGATCTTCACGTTGAAATCCGTATTCCAGACATCGAAGTAATTGGAAGAACGCCGCGGGCGCAGCTCGAGCAGCCGGTCCGGCACCGCGATCCAGCGGCAATCGATCCAGTGAATTATTCAGGAGCCTTCATGAAACTATGCAGCTATTCGACCGGCGGAAACAGCCGCTACGGCGTGGTGGCCGATGACGGCGTTATCGATCTCAGTGCATTGCTTGGATCGGAGTTTCCCGATCTGCGCAGCTTGATCGCCGGCAACGGGCTGGCGAAGGCGAAACAGGTGAGCGCCGGCCGCAAGCCCGATCATCGACTGTCGGATCTGGTCTTGCTGCCGCCGATCCCGGCGCCGGAGAAGCTGTGGTGCATCGGGGTCAACTACAAGGACCGCAATGCTGAATACAAAGACAGCTCGGATTTGCCGAAATATCCGAGCCTGTTCGTCCGCAACCCGTCGTCGGTGGTCGGCTCCGATCAGCCGATCGAAAAGCCGAAGATCTCCGAGCAGCTCGACTACGAAGGCGAGCTCGTGATCGTCATCGGCAAGGAAGGTCGTCATATTGCGCGCGAGAATGCGTGGTCGCACATCTTCGGCATGACTCTCTGCAATGAAGGCTCGGTGCGGGATTGGCTGCACCACGGCAAGTTCAACGTCACCCAGGGCAAGAATTTCGATCGGTCCGGCAGCGTCGGGCCGTGGATCGTCACGGCGGACGAATGCGATCCGCAAGGGACGCACGATATCGTCACGCGAGTGAACGGGGAGGAGCGTCAGAACGATTCGACAGAGCGGCTGATGTTCACCTTCGACTATCTGATTTCTTATCTGTCGACTTTTGCCACCTTGAAACCCGGCGACATGATCGCGACCGGAACGCCGACCGGCGCCGGCGCCCGCTTCACGCCGCCGCGTTGGCTCAAGCCAGGCGATGTCGTCGAGGTTGAGTCCAGGCAGATCGGCATTCTTCGCAACGTCGTCGCAGAGGAGAAATAACGGTGCTTGATCAGACGGTCATCGATACGCTGGCGCGTCGCCTCGACGAGGCGGAGCGGACCAAGACGCTCATCACCATGTTCACCGCCGACTATCCCGATCTCACCATCGAGGATGCCTATGCGATCCAGCGGACCTGGACGGCGCTGCAGCTTGAACGGGGGCGAGTGATCAAAGGCCACAAGATCGGTCTGACCTCGAAGGCGATGCAGAACGCGGTCAGCATCTCCGAGCCGGATTACGGCGTGCTGTTCGCCGACATGTTCTATCAGGATGCCGGCAGCATCCCTTATGAACGGTTTTTCGCGCCGCGCATCGAGGTCGAACTGGCCTTCGTGCTCAAGACCGATCTGCGCGGGCCGGATTGTACGATCTTCGACGTGCTGAACGCGACAGCCTACGTCACTCCGGCGCTCGAAATCCTGGAAACGCGCATGCACCGCGTGCATCCGCAAACCAAGAAGCCCCGCACGGTGGTGGACACGATCTCCGACAACGCAGCGAATGCCGCGCTTGTGGTCGGCGGTCGTCCATTCCGTCCGCTGGATGTCGATCTGCGCTGGGTCAGCGCGCTGCTGTTCCGAAATGGCCAGATCGAGGAGACCGGCGTCGCCGCCGGCGTGCTGAACCATCCGGCAAACGGCATCGCGTGGCTCGCCAATCGCCTCGCGCCGCACGACGAATATCTCGCTGCAGGCGAGGTGGTGCTCGCCGGATCCTTCACGCGTCCGATCGAGGTCAGCCGCGGCGATACGATACATGCCGATTACGGGCCGTATGGCTCGGTGTCGTGCCAATTCGTTTGACCGTTATCCGGAGACTGCAGCCATGACATCTTCCAAGCGCCGCCGCAGCGTTCATATCGGCGAGTTCAAGCACGCAAATCCGATCCCCAATGCCTGCCGCATCAACAATCTGCTGATGTCCGGCGTCATCCTCGGCCGCGATCCCAAGACGAGCGAGATGCCACCCGATCTCGAAAGCCAGTGCGCCAACATGTTCGCGCACATGAAGACGATCGTGGAAGCCGGTGGCGGCAGCACTGACGACATCATCAAGATGACGGTCTGGCTGAAGGATCGCAGCAATCGCGGGCCAGTCAATGTCGAGTGGCTCAAGATGTTTCCCGACGAGCATTCGCGCCCAGCCCGTCATGCGCTCTCCATGGAGATGGAGGGCAGCGCCCTGGTGCAATGCGATTTCACTGCGGTGATCGATTAAAGGAGCAGACAGATGCCCGACTATCTTCCATTTGATCCAAACCCGCGCACGCCATCCCGCAAGCCGCCGCCGAAGAGCATCGACAGTCAGTTCCATGTGCTCGGTCCGGTGGAACGTTATCCCGTCCGGCCTGGCGCGGCCTATCAGATGCCGACGGCGACCTGGGAGGCCGCACTTAGGGTACACAAGGCGCTTGGTATCGAGCGCGGCATCATCGTGCAGACGACGACATATGGTGCCGATCACTCGGTGGTTCTGGACGGGCTGGCGGCGATGGGGCCGAACTACAAGGCCTGCGCGAATGCACTGGTTTTCGCCGAGCGCGACGATGCGTATCTCGCCAAGCTGAATGGCGCCGGCGTCGGCGGGGCGCGGTTCAGCTTCCGCAAGGAGCTCGGCGCCGTGCTTTCGGACAGCGACTACGAGCGCGCGATCGCACGTATTTCCGAACTCGGCTGGTACGCTAAATTCCAGCCGGAGAAGGACGGCATCGTCGCCAATCTCGACAAGATCGCGTCTCTCAAGGTGCCGGTCCTCATCGATCACATGGGCCGCCCGGATCCAACCCTCGGCAAGAACGATCCGAACTTGCGTGCGGTTCTCGACCTGCTGTCGAAGGGCAATTTCTGGGTGATGCTCTCGCTCGGCGAAAAGACGTCCAGGAAAGGTACGCCGTGGGACGACGTCGTTCCCATCGCGCAAGCCTATCTCGAAGCCGCGCCCGATCGCTGCGTCTGGGCAAGCGACTGGCCGCACCCTGTATCGGTCGTCCAGCCGCCGAACGACGCCGAACTGCTTGAATTGCTCTATCGCTACGCGCCGGACGATGCCTTGCTGGAAAAGATACTGGTCACAAATCCGGCAAAGCTGTTTGGGTTCTCTTAATAGATAGTGGGCAGAGACCCTGCCGGGAGCGGCGTCCGCTTCCGGCGGATATCCGGGATCGCCCCTCATCCGAGCTGGATTTCATCCGCGCGGACGGGGTGGTTCAACTTGTGAAGCCGACACAAATATCTTTTTGCTGCTCTTCTTCAGCGAGCCTGTCGCGAGCCCAACCTCACGCGACAGGGAACCGCATGCGAGCGATCGAAACCGCAGCCGTATGGTTGTGAACCTGCGTCTCCGGTCGTTTGTTTCGATCTACGGCTTATCGCGGCCCCACGGGAAGAGAGAGACCGGAAAATCGGCCGCATAGCGCCGTCCTTTCGGTGGACGCGGAGGGTCCTGCCGAGGATTCGGGTCCGGCTCCAGCACCTTGCGATAAAGATGCCAGGTGGCGTGACCGAGTAGCGGCAGAACAACGGCGAGACCTACGAATAACGGCAGCGAACCGGCCACCAGCAGCGCGGCCACAATCAGACCCCATGCCGCCATGGTCACAGGATTTTTCATCACGACCCGCAGCGAGGTCTGAACTGCGTCTGTCACGCTCGCATGTCGGTCGAGCATCAGCGGAAACGCCACGACGCTAACGCACAGGGCCATGATAGCGAACAATAGTCCGACGCCGCAGCCCTGGACGATCAGTTGGTGCCCCTCTGTGGTTGTGAAGATGCGCGATGCGAAATCAGGAATGCTGGCCGCAGGGGCATTGCCGAACTTGGAAACGTAAATCGCATTCGCAGTGGTCACCCAGACCACGAACAGAATGAGCAGGAGCGTGCCGAGGCCAAGCATGGCTCCAAAGGACGGCGAGCGCAGCACGCCGAGTGCATGCCACGCCGACGCCTCTTCGCCGCGTTCGCGGCGGCGGCTGAGTTCATAGAGACCCAGGGCTGCAAAAGGACCAATCAACGCAAAACCGGCGGCTAGTGGGAAAAGCAGCGGTAACACCGAATAGCCAAGGGTCATTCTGGCCAGCACAAGCCCGAGAACAGGATAGATGACGCACAGAATAATGGCGTGACTCGGAACCGCCTTGAAGTCCTCCCAGCCCAGCCGCAACGCTTCATGCAGATCGGACAACCCGATCTTGCGAATGACGGGGGCGGCTACGCTATCGGAAGCGCTTGGTACTGTCTGCGAGATCTTGTCAGAATACGGAGTAGCCATGGTCACGATCTCCCATGCGTTCGCACCGGCGAGATCTGGTCATTTTCAAATGACGAGTATTCGCCTTCGTGCGCAGAAATCGCGACTGGTTCTGGAAGACGGCCAAGTTCAACGAAGAGAGCTTTGCCGAGCAAAACCTGTCGCAACCTGTGCAGCAAGTTTAGCGCAATCAGAAAAGAATAGCACGCACTGTTCGGTGAATTCTTCCTTTGTAAGGTTTACGTTTCACCGCGTGGCTGATGGCAATTGACCCATCACTTTGTCCGTCCTGCGGACGCACGGCGTCGTCTATTGCAATGCGATATGAGAATCCGTTGCGCGTGCCATTGCTCAACGGTTCGATCGTGGTGCTATCGTCGTCGTGAGGAATAAGCCGGTCTATTGACAATCAAGCCTGCCGGGGAACATCCTGTAGTGGCAAGTGCCCGTAGTTCGACGACACCAGCGATCGCAATTTTTCGAATTCGATGTTGCGACCGGTTAGAGGGCAAGGCGGCCAGCATTGTGATGGCGAGCTCGAAATCAGCCATCGATGCAGACGTGAACTGCGCCCTTTTCTAAGTCTTGTCCGCAGCCTCTAGAGGCAAGGATGAACAAGGGATGGCTGTAGCATTCATACTGCTGTTGGTCGCAGTCGCTTCGGTGCTGTTTCACCTCCTTAGCCCATGGTGGTGGACGCCGATCGCATCGAACTGGAGTTACATCGACGACACGATCACCATGACGTTCTGGATCACCGGAGCGGTCTTCTTCGCGATCGTCGCATTCATCGCCTATTGCATCTTCCGTTTTCATCACAAAGAAGGAAGACAAGCGGCCTATGAGCCCGAAAACAAAAGGCTCGAATGGTGGCTCACCATAGGGACCGCGATCGGTGTCGGAGCGATGTTGGCGCCCGGTTTGGTTGTCTGGCATCAGTTTGTGACGGTGCCGTCCGATGCAACAGAGATCGAGGTCATGGGCCAGCAATGGCGCTGGAGCTACCGGCTGCCCGGAAAAGACGGCCGACTCGGGACGGTCGATGCCCGCAACGTCAGTGCCGAGAATCCGCTAGGCTTGAATCCGAACGATCCTAATGGTCAGGACGACGTCGTGGTTGAGAACGACGATTTGCATCTCCCGATCGGGAAGCCGGTCAAGGTATTGCTCCGTTCAATCGATGTTCTTCACGATTTCTACGTGCCTGAGTTCCGGGCGAAGATGGATATGGTGCCGGGCTCGGTCACATACTTCTGGTTCACTCCCACGCGCACAGGAACATTCGAGGTTCTTTGCGCGGAATTGTGCGGCATCGCGCATGCGCAAATGCGGAGCAACGTCATCGTCCAGGAAGAGAGCGAATATCATGCATGGCTGGAGAAGCAGCAGACATTCGCAGCGTTATCGGGCCACCGCACCATCACGAAGGCAACTTACAAGACCCGCGGCAAATAGCAGGACCGGGGCGGCGGCGTTGCACGTTGTAACACTTACGATGAGCGACGATCAGAGGATAAATCCGGGAGGACATTTTAATGGTTGATGTCCCGTCTGACGTACTCGCAGGAATTCCGCCGGCCGAAGTGGGTGAGGTCGATCTCTATCACCCACGAAGTTGGTGGACGCGATATGTCTTCTCGCAAGATGCCAAGATCATTGCGGTCCAGTATGCGATGACAGCAATGGCCATCGGTATGGTCGCGCTGGTGCTGTCGTGGCTGATGCGGCTGCAGCTCGGATTCCCCGGAACGTTTTCGTTTATCGATCCGAGCCAGTATCTTCAGTTCATCACCATGCATGGCATGATCATGGTGATCTACCTTCTCACGGCGCTGTTTCTCGGAGGCTTCGGGAATTATCTCATCCCGCTGATGGTCGGTGCTCGCGACATGGTGTTCCCCTACGCGAACATGCTGAGCTACTGGATCTATCTGCTTGCCGTGCTGGTGCTGGTTGCGACCTTCTTTGTACCGGGTGGGCCGACCGGCGCTGGCTGGACGCTGTATCCGCCGCAGGCCATTCTTTCCGGAAGCCCCGGACAGGAAGCAGGCATCATCATGATGCTGGTGTCGCTGATCCTGTTCATTATCGGCTTCACCATGGGCGGCTTGAATTACGTCGTGACGGTGCTGCAGGGTCGCACGCGCGGAATGACGCTGATGCGGCTGCCTTTGACGGTGTGGGGCATTTTTACAGCGACCGTGATGGCCTTGCTCGCATTTCCAGCCTTGTTCGTCGCCTCGGTGATGATGCTGTTCGATCGGCTTCTTGGCACCAGCTTCTTCATGCCAACGCTCGTGGAGATGGGTCAGCTCGGGAAGTACGGCGGCGGCAGTCCGCTGTTGTTCCAGCACCTGTTCTGGTTTTTCGGCCACCCCGAAGTCTATATCGTTGCGTTACCTGCTTTTGGCATTGTCTCTGACCTCATCAGCACTCATGCGCGAAAGAATATTTTCGGTTATCGCATGATGGTGTGGGCGATTGTCGGAATCGGAGCGATGAGCTTCGTGGTGTGGGCGCACCACATGTATGTCAGTGGCATGAATCCGAAGTTCGGATTTTTCTTCGCAACAACGACCCTCATCATCGCGATCCCCACGGCGATCAAGGTTTACAACTGGATCCTGACCCTGTGGCGTGGCGACATTCACCTCACCGTTCCGATGCTGTTCGCGCTCGCATTCATTATCACGTTCGTCAATGGTGGCCTGACTGGCCTGTTCCTCGGCAACGTCGTCGTCGACGTTCCGTTGTCCGATACCATGTTCGTGGTCGCCCATTTTCACATGGTCATGGGTGTTGCGCCGATCATGGTCGTGTTTGGCGCGATCTATCACTGGTATCCGAAAGTGACGGGACGGATGCTGAACGAGACGCTGGGACGTTTCCATTTCTGGGTTACATTCCTTGGAGCATATGCGATCTTCTTTCCCATGCATTATCTCGGGCTGCTGGGTGTGCCGCGCCGCTATCACGACATCGGCGGGACGGGATTCGTCCCGGCGTCTGCTCACGACCTGAATGCATTCATGAGTATCGCTGCGCTCATCGTCGGCTTTGCCCAGCTCGTATTTGTGTTCAACATGATCCGGAGCCTGTCCAAGGGCGAGGACGCCGGCGGCAACCCGTGGAACGCGACCACGCTCGAGTGGCAGACGCCGCAGACGCCGCCGGCACATGGCAACTGGGGCAAGGAACTCCCGGTCGTCTATCGCTGGGCTTATGATTATAGCGTGCCCGGCGCAGTACGGGATTTCATCCCCCAGAATGAACCGCCGGCCAGCTCGACGCCGAAGGGAGCGCATCCATGACGGCCATCGTCCTGTTCATGGCTGGAATAGCGGCCATTGCGGGATGGTGGCTCTCGCAGCAACGGCTTGCGGCCAAGCCTTGGCTGGAGGAGGGGGCGGTCGGCGATTTTCCCGGCGGAAGTTCGATGTCGTTGCCGGCGGCGAAAATAGGTTTGGGTGTGTTTCTCGCGGTCGTCGGGTCGTTATTTGCGCTCTTCGTCAGCGCTTACTCCATGCGCATGCAACTGATCGACTGGCGGTCGCTGCCCGTGCCCGGGTTGCTGTGGTTCAACACCGGTGTTCTGATCGTGAGCAGTGGCGCACTGCAATGGGCGCAGGTTTCCGCACATCGCGACGACAGCGAAAATGTGCTGACCGGCCTGCTTGCAAGCGGCGTTTCCGCCGTTGTTTTCCTGATAGGTCAGTTGCTGGTGTGGCAGCAGCTCAACACCGGGGGCTACTTTCTGGCGGCCAATCCTGCCAACGCCTTCTTCTATCTGATCACCGCAGTCCATGGACTGCACTTGCTCGGCGGTCTCGTCGCTCTGGGCAGAACCATCGTCAAGGCATGGCGTGGTGTTGAAATCCCACGCCTGCGTTTGAGTGTGGAACTGTGCACGATGTATTGGCATTTCTTGCTTTTGGTTTGGTTGATCCTGCTTGCTCTGCTGACAGGCTGGGCGGATGACTTCGTCACCATCTGCCGCCAGTTGCTGACATAGGGAAGGCATCGATGCGATGACAGAGACTGTGCTGACAAACATCGAAAAGCGCCGAATGACGACCGCAGGCTGGCAAGGTATTGTCGCCGACTGGTCCTCGGATCAACGGGCATTCAAGAATGTATCCTGGGGAAAGGCCATGATGTGGATCTTTCTCCTCAGCGATACCTTTATCTTCGGTTGCTTCCTGCTGTCGTACATGACGGCGCGCATGTCCACGACGGTGCCCTGGCCAAACCCGAGTGAAGTCTTCGCTCTGACGATTGCAGGACAACACATCCCGCTCATTCTGATTGCCATCATGACCTTCGTGCTGATCAGCAGCAGCGGGACCATGGCTATGGCCGTCAATTTCGGCTACCGCCACGATCGCCGCAAAACGGCGATGCTGATGCTGGTGACCGCCGCGTTCGGTGCGACATTTGTCGGAATGCAGGCTTTCGAATGGACCAAGCTGATCATGGAGGGGGTGAGGCCCTGGGAAAATCCGTGGGGGGCAGAGCAATTCGGCTCATGCTTTTTCATGATTACAGGATTCCACGGCACGCACGTAACGATTGGCGTGATTTTCCTGATCATCATTGCGCGAAAGGTTTGGCGCGGAGATTTCGAGACTGAACGTCGGGGATTTTTTACAAGTAGGAAGGGGAACTACGAGATCGTCGAAATCACTGGCCTGTATTGGCATTTCGTCGATTTGGTATGGGTGTTTATCTTTGCCTTTTTCTATCTTTGGTGAGGGAAAAACATGGCTGAAGTCACGCTACATGCAACACCTCATGCAACTCCCGCAGCACATGCCGAGGGACACCAGCATCCGATCAAGCTTTATCTCGTGGTCTGGGGATGGCTGTTTGTTCTGAGTACATGCTCTTACCTCGTCGACTACTTTAACCTGCAGGGATATCTGAGGTGGTCTCTCATCGTGGTGTTCATGATGTTGAAGGCAGGCTTGATTGTTGCGGTCTTCATGCACATGGCGTGGGAGCGTCTGGCTTTGGCCTATGCCATCCTGCTCCCGCCGTTGGTGTTGTTGGTTTTTGTCGGGATCATGGTGTTTGAATCGGACTACACGTTGTTGAGTCGGATCATTTTCTTCAAGACTGGGGCGTGAAGATGAACGGGGGTCTCGTGCGCAAGGAGGACTTCCATGACTACATATATCATGCTTGCAAACTGGACTGATCAAGGTATCCAACACGTCAAGGACTCGCCGCGTCGTCTCGATTTGGCGAAGAAAGCTCTTAAGGATATGGACGGAGAGTTCAAATCGTTCTTTCTGACCATGGGCGACTATGACATCGTCGCGGTTTACGAAGCGCCGGACGATGCCGTCGCCGCGCGATTCAATTTGCAGTTGGGCATGCTGGGAAACATTCGAACGCACACATTGAAAGCGTTTCCCGAAACAGCTTACCGGGAGATCATCAAGTCGCTGGGCTGATTGCGGACCGGAAGCGCGTCCGCGAGGTGCCACGCGCCGGCCAAATGTCATGTCGACAGGAAAGAAGGCCGAGATGGCGCCCGCTGGCGGAAAGTAGGCGGGCGAGACAATTAGTGAAGACGAGGTGGTGCGCAGATGCAATTTACCGTTGGATTCAAGCTGAAGGGCAAGGCGGGTCATGTCGTCGTAGACGCCGAGGACGCGCTTGTCGCCGCTCTGAAAGTCAAGGCGGAGCTCCCGGAAGCGATGACGATGTATGTGCGCCCGCAAAACCGGCGCGGCGACGCACGACACCCGTCACATGTGCCTGTCGACGAGCGCGCCGAGGATACTCATTGATGGTAAATTGGGGTGATGAGCAAGCCAGCGCAAGCCATGGTTCGTTCGGCCCATGGCAGACTCAAGCTGAAGCTGGCGCAGAAGCACAAGAAATAAACTCACGGTACTCCGCCCGGCCGCGGCGTCATATGGCTGAGCAGATCCATCGGCAGCGGAAAGACCACAGTCGATGACCGCTCGCCTGCAATGTCGTGCAACGCCGCAAAATAGCGCAGCTGCATCGCCTGCGGCTCCTGAGCAAGGATCCGGCCGGCCTCGACGAGCTTCTCAGCGGCTTGCTGCTCGCCTATCGCATTGATCACTTTCGCCCGCCGCAGCCGCTCCGCTTCGGCCTGCTTGGCGATGGCACGCACCATGTTCTCATTGAGGTCGATATCCTTGATCTCAATGTTGGTGACCTTGATACCCCACGCGTCAGTTTGCTGATCGAGGATCTCCTGAATGTCGGCGTTGAGTTTGTCGCGCTCTGCGAGCATTTCATCCAGCTCATGCTTGCCGAGCACCGAGCGCAGCGTGGTCTGTGCCAACTGGCTGGTCGCGGCCATGAAATTCCCGACCTTGATGATCGCACGTTCCGGGTCGACGATGCGGAAATAGAGAACGGCGTTCACCTTGACGGAAACGTTATCGCGGGAAATGACGTCCTGCGGCGGCACATCCTGCACCATCACCCTGAGATCGGCTTTCACCATCTGCTGAACGAACGGAATCAGGATAATAAGGCCCGGACCTTTCACGCCGGTGAAGCGTCCGAGCGTGAAGACGATGCCGCGCTCGTATTCCCGGAGGATGCGAATGGCGGAGGAGAGAAAGGCGATCACGATGATCGCGAGCAGCGAGTAGGCTATGTAATCGAGCATCATCGCACACCTCCTTCGCCGGCGCTGAGTGCCGGCCGGCGACGCACCATCAGCGTCAGATCCGTGATGCTGGCGATCTCGACCGTCTCTCCGGGCTTGAATGTTTCCATGCCGCGGGCTCGCCAGCGCTCACCCTGCGTGAAGACGTGACCTTCGATGTCATTCCAGTCGAGAACTTCGGCGGGCAGGCCGCGCATGGCCTGTGCGCCGATTCGTGCCGGAGCTTTGCGGGCGCGCCGGATCGAGCCGAGCACAATGAGCAGCAGTCCGATGAACATTGCCGTCACGATGCTGACGAGCGTCCATGACTGCCGGTATCCGGGCGCGTCGATCCTGAACAACATCAACCCACCAAGGACCAGGGCAATGGCTCCGCCGAGGCCAAGAACCACGGTCGGGTTGAAGGCCTCGATAATCAGAAGCACGATCCCCAACATCATCAGCCCAAGGCCGGCATAGTTGATCGGCAGCAGGTTGAAGGCATAGAGGCCCAGCAGCAGACAGATCGTACCGACCACGCCGGGCGCGACGGCGCCAGGAGACATGAATTCAAAAATCAGACCGTAGATGCCAACCAGCAGAAGAATGAAGGCGACGTTGGGGTTGGTGATCACAGACAGAAATTGCGCGATCCATCCGGAGTCGATCGTCTCGATCGTCGCATCCTTTGTCGCCAGATGCCGTCTGTCGCCACCGGAGGCTCCACGACGCGACCATCGACCTGCCTGAGCAGTTCGACCGGGTCGCGCGCAATGAGATCGATGACATTCGCTTGCAACGCAGCACTGGCGGAAAGACTGGCTGCCTCCCGGACAGCCTTCTCGGCCCAATCGGCGTTACGTCCTCGCAACTCGGCCAGGCTGCGGATAAAGGCGACGGCGTCGTTCGTCGCCTTCGCCATCGTCGCGTCCTTCGGCTCCGTTTGCTGGGCACTGTCTTTCTTGTCCTTGCCGTCTTTATCAGGGGTGATGCCCGGCAGGCCCGGCACCGGACTGCCGATTTGCACGGGCGTTGCCGCGCCGAGGTTGGTGCCCGGCGCCATTGCGGCGATATGCGTTGCATAGAGAATATAGGTGCCGGCGCTGGCAGCATGGGCTCCCGACGGGGCGACATAACCTATGACAGGAACGGGCGATGCCAGCACGTCGGCGATGGTCTCGCGCATGCTGGTGACGAGACCGCCCGGCGTATTCAGACGCAGAATAACAGCTTCGGCACGCCGTTCGCTTGCCTTGGCGAGAGCGTCTTTCACGTAGCTGGCGGTTGCCGGTCCGATCGCTCCGTCGATTGCGATCGTCAGCACAAGTTTTCCGCTCCCCTCCGCCGAGACAGACGTGGTGGGGGAGATAGCCAGAGCGACAACCGCAATTGTCGCGGCAAGAGTAGCCCGTACGGTCTGCACAGCCTGGACTCCCTTATCAAGATGATGTGGGAGGTCCTGGCAGAATCTCAATACGACCGGGATTGGCGAGCCATCGCTCGTTGTCGAAACGAATGTGAGGGCTGCGCAAGACGAGAAGAATCGCCGATATTATCAGGCAGTCTCAATGACATAAGAAGTTCGCAGTTTCGATCCACGCCCTCGCTGCGCCTGCGGACAATGGCGTGACCGCGTAGGCACGACCTTCTTCATCGCGGCTCGATGAGCAAAGTTCTTTCATCGAACTGTTCGACGATCGTGCCGACGGCCGCGCCCCTCCGCCGGATCGCAAGAGGAGCGCTGGCCGTGTTTCAGTGATGGGCCGAAACGCTCTTGACGCATTCGGACAACAAATCACCTGACGCAGAATGGCTGACGTCGCCCAGACTGACGATACCGACCATCCGTTTACTCTTGTTGATCACCGGCAGCCTGCGGACCCGCAGTTTCTCCATGTGATGTATTGCCTTTGCGAGATCGTCGTCCTCCCGGCAACAATGGATACCTTCGGTCATCACATCGCGCGCCGTCGCGCGGCCGGCATCGAAGCTGTTCCTCGCGAGCCCTTTGCAGACAATGTCGCGGTCGGTCACCATCCCGATCAGGCGGTCGTCCTCGCCAACCGGAACGCAGCCAATGTCATGCCCCCGCATCAATTTCGCGAGTTCGGTGAAAGGGGTGTCGGGGCTGACCCAGTCGACACCTTTGTGCATCACCTCTTTGACTTTCATGGCGAACCTCCGTTCCTAGAGTTCAGGTGAATTGATGCAATGCAGTATGTCTCGCCTCCCTCCATGTCCTCCAACTATACAATCAATTGCGTGCGAGGTCGCAGAAGAAAACATCATTCCTGCGCGATCAGACCGGACAAACGCGGCCGCTGTGGCAATCCACCCTCCTGAACAGCGCGCATTCGACGCAAGGCCCGGACCATTCACGGTTGCAAGTGGATTAATGGAACCCAAGTAATCCAAGAGTGCCTCATTGGACAGGGAACGGTCCTATCCACTAGTTTGACAGGCGGCGGCGTTGCACAATTCCGGGCGAGATCATCGGGAATGAAAGAGAAGAAGGATATCGTAGAAAACTGGTTGCCGCGTTACACCGGCACGCCGCTTGCTGAGTTCGGAGAGTATGTTCTCTTGACCAACTTCGACAACTACGTCGAATGGTTCGCCACGGCGTATGGCAGTTTGGTAAAGGGCGCAGATCGACCGATGCCCAATGCGACTGCCGATGGTATCACTCTGATTAACTTCGGCATGGGAAGCCCGAATGCTGCAACCGTGATGGATCTGTTAAGTGCCATCGCGCCGAAAGCCGTGTTGTTTCTCGGCAAATGCGGTGGGTTGAAACGCAAAAATAAAATTGGCGATTTGGTGCTACCGATTGCGGCTATTCGGGGCGAAGGCACCTCAAATGATTACTTGCCCCCGGAGGTTCCTGCGCTGCCCGCGTTCCAGTTGCAACGCGCGGTGTCGACCATGATCCGCGATCTCGGTCACGACTATTGGACCGGCACCGTGTACACGACCAATCGTCGTGTCTGGGAACATGATGATCGCTTCAGGGATATATTGCGTCGTACACGGAGCATGGCGATCGACATGGAGACCGCAACAATCTTTGCTGCGGGATTTGCCAATCACATTTCGACTGGCGCACTGCTTCTCGTGTCCGATCAGCCAATGATTCCCGAGGGTGTGAAGACCGAAGCGTCGGATCAGGAGGTGACCGCGAACTATGTCGAAAGGCATATCAGGATCGGGGTGGAGGCCTTGAAACTTGTGCGGCGCCGCGGCCGCAGCGTCAAGCATTTGCGTTTCGAAGACGATTTTGATGCAGGGCATGAGACGTAGAAAGGCGTCGTACCGCTGCAGCAACAGTTAAGCAGCGGCATAATCTTCCCATTCGGGACCGCGACGGTCGCCGCGGATCGTCCGACTAATCATCAGTCATGCGCGCTAAAGCGCCCATGCTGCGCGTTGGCCATCAGGCGCGCAAACTGCGCGTGACCCATATGAAGCAGCGTCTCGTGATCGCCAGCTTCCAGATAGACCTCCGGCTGCGCCTGGATGCTGTCGTCGACGATGATATCCAGCCCGTAGCATTTACCGACGGCAGGAACTGCACCGTGTGCGCAGTCGCGGAACAGCTGATGGATCTCGGTTTCATCGGCCATGTGGACATTGTCGCCGAGTGATGTCCTCAGGTCCGACAGGCGGAGGTGATGCGATGCGGGCAAGACGGCCAGTATATATTCGCCGTCACGCCGCAACACGATGCCCTTGGCGAGGCGATCGCCCGAGATGTGGCATGCCTCAGCCGTGCCAGACGACGTCATGCGGAGTTCGTGCGGGATCACCTCGTATTGGATGTTTTCAGCGGCCAGGTATTTTTGCAGGGTGGGAGCAATGGTCATGGCGTGACCTCCGGGGCAAAATGCAAGCCATCCATCGTAAGGTCTTTGTCTGCAGACTCTCGCCGTGCGATGGGCGGCTGCGTGGTTATAGGCTCAGCATAGGCCTCCCATCCGACAGCTGCAATTCGTATCGATGACCAACTCTCTCGCGAGATAGTCAGGACCCCGCGCTGTCGATGGTGAGTGCGCGAGCGCCGCGACACTTCTTCCCCAAACGAGAGTGGCTGCTGTCCATTTGAGCGCATGCGGGGGCGCATGAAGTGTTCAATCGAAATTATGTATCTGTTTCAACAGCATAAGGGTTCGCAGTCTTATTCTGAATGGCGTGCCATTTTCCAGAACGCTCAGCATTCACAGGCAGGCCGATCGATCACGATGTCGATCGTGTGGTGGCGCGCATCTCGCAGCCGCTAATCCCAACTGCTTGGTGTCACCACGGAGCGCTGAAGTGTGTGGCGCGCGCAGCGTGTGCGGCCGGTTGGTTGCGAGGGCATGATCACCGGGCTAGCCTATGGGCAGGACAAGTCCAAAGGTGAGAGCATATGACCCCGCGCGAACGTCTCGACCAATTGCACCCGGAAATGACCGCATGGCGCAGGGATTTCCATGCGCATCCGGAGATTGGCTTCGAGGAAGAGCGCACCAGTGCGCTGGTCGCGGAGCGATTGTCCGAATGGGGTATCGAGGTGCATCGCGGTTTCGGCGGCACCGGTGTGGTGGGCGTGATCCGCGGCCGTCACCAGGCTGCCGGCAGCAACCGCGCCATCGGATTGCGGGCCGATATGGACGCGCTGCCGATGGAGGAGGGCGACGGTGTCGAATATCGCTCGCAGAATCCGGGCCGCATGCATGCGTGCGGCCATGACGGGCACACCACCATGTTGCTTGGTGCTGCGAAATATCTTGCCGAGACGCGCAATTTCGCCGGCACTGTGCATCTGATCTTTCAGCCGGCTGAAGAAGGGCTCGCTGGCGCCAAGGCGATGATGGACGACGGGTTATTCGAGCGTTTCCCCTGCGATTCCATCTATGCGATCCATAACAGCCCGGACATGCCGCTCGGCACCGTCAAGGCGCTGACCGGCACGGCGCTGGCGGCGATCGACTATTTCAAGGTGACGCTGCGTGGCCGCTCGTCCCACGGCGCGCATCCGCATCAGGGTATCGATACGGTGGCCATGGCAGCGCAGGTGGTGAATGCGCTGAACGCGATTCCGTCGCGCCAGATCGATGCGCTGGAATCCGCCATCATCAGCATCGGCCAGATCCACGGCGGTACCTCGGACATCGTTCTGCCCGAGACGGTGGAGTTGCGCGGCTCGGTACGTACGCTGAAGCCCGAGGTGCGCGAACGCGTCGAGGAGTTGTTCATGCGCACAGTGACGCTGACCGCGCAAGCCTGCGGCGGCACGGCGGAGATCGAGTATCGCCACGCCTATCCGGCCACGATCAACACGGCCGACGAGACGGTGCGCGCGGCAGAAGCCGCGGCGGCGGTGCCGGGTGTTACCGAGGTGCTGCGCGAAGGCAATCCAATTCTTGCCGGTGAAGATTTCGCGTTCATGCTCGAACGTAACCGTGGTGCCTATCTGATGTTCGGGCAGCGCACCGCCGACAAGGGCGGCGTGCCCGTTCACAATCCCGGCTACGATTTCAACGACGATCTCCTGCCGATCGGCGCGAGCTATCTCGCCGGTCTTGTGGAGCAGGAACTCGCATAAAACGAGTCGTTGCTGTTGACGCGGTCTGTCTAGGTAGCGCCGCTCTTCGGAATGGTGCGGCCGATGACGCGCAGAAGGTCTGCGCGCACCGACTCGATGTGACGTTCAAGGAAACGGCAGGCGTCATCGATCTTCTGGCTGCGGCACAGAGCGATGAGTTCGGCGTGTTCTTTCTCAGCGATGCCCATCGCGGTGGTCGTCGAGAGTTGCATGCGCGTGTAGCGGTCGCTGGTTTGCAGCAGCGCCATCACGATCGACTGCGTGCGCGGCTGCCGCGCCCGGACATACATCGCCATGTGGAAATCGGCGTTGAGCTGTCCCCATTCGCTGATATTGCCGGCGGCAATCGCCTTCTCGAAGCGGTGCTGGATGTCGTCGAGTGCAGCGAAGTCGTCGTCGACAAAATGCGGCGCGGACTGCGCCAGCATCCGTGGCTCGAGGATGACCCGGAGATCGAACACGTCGTTGATTTCGTCGAGCGACAGTTCCGAGACGATGGCGCCCTTCTGCGGCACGATCTTCACCAGCCCTTCGGCCTCAAGCTGAAACAGGGCTTCCCGCACCGGAATCCGGCTGACGCCATAGGCCTCGCCCAAGGCGTCCTGGCGCAACTGCGCGCCGGCCGGGTGGGTGCCGTCGAGGATGGCCTGGCGGAGTTGATCCGCGATCATGGCCGACAGGGTGCGGTGCTTTAGCGGCGCGCTCATTGATTTATCGAGCCTTTTCTCTGGATTTCGGCCGGATTGATCTCAGATCTCATCCCGTCTTCGCTGCCGCACAAAAACTCCTCAAGGCGCGAATTTGTGCAAATCAGCGTTTGACAGAGAAATTGTATAAATTATACGATCCAGAAATCATATCACAATCGTGACAGCGGGGGCAGTTTATGAGTGACCAGACGATGTCGACGGCCCCGGCCATCGGGGCCCGCCGGGTCATCCTGGTGGCGTCCGCCGGGCTGCTGGCCTTCGAGCGGCTGGCTCTGATGGGCCTGATGTATCTGCTGACGGCGCTGATCCTGGTGAATGTCGTCACCCGCTATTCGCACTTCCCGATCTACTGGATCGATGAGTCGGCTGTGTATTCGGTGGTCTGGCTGACCTTCATCGGCGCCTCCGCTATGACTCGCCTGCGGCTCGACTTTGCGGTCACCATGATGACCGAGCGCCTGTCGGCCAGGAGCCAGCAGATCTTCAAGATTATCGCCACGAGCACGGTGATCGTGTTCGGTATCGGCCTGATCGTCACCTGCCTGCTGTGGATGGATCCGATAGGCCTGGCGCAGGCGGGCTTCGACGCGAAGAAGTTCGCCGGCCAGACCTTCAATTTCCTCTACACCGAACGTACCCAGACGCTGAACTGGCCGACCTGGGTCCTCTATCTGACACTGCCGATCTTTGCGGTGTCGATCACCATCCATGGCATCGCCAACCTGCTTGAGGATCTCGGCCTCGTCGCCAAGGTGCCGCCGAAAGGCTTCCAGCTCTCCGAACTCGACGGGGTGAACTAATATGATCACCTTCGCCGCATTCACGGTGATCATGCTGGTCGGCGTGCCGATCGGTCTTTGCCTTTGCCTCGCCGGCTTCGTTTACATCATGGCGTCCGGCAATCCGGTGCTGTTCCAGTCCTATCCGCTGCAACTGTTCGGCGGCGTCGACAGCTACGGTCTGATCGCGATCCCGCTGTTTATCCTGATCGGCGAGATTATGAATGGCGGCGGCATCACCAAGCGCATCGTCGACATGGCGATGGCCTTTGTCGGCTCACTGAAGGGCGGGCTGGCTTACGTCAACATTCTCGCCAACATGTTCATCTCTTCCATTCTCGGTTCGGCGACCGCGCAGGTTGCGATCATGGCGCAGATCATGGTCCCGGAAATGGAAAAGAAAGGCTACGACAAGACCTTCGCTGCCGGTCTCACCGCCTACGGCGGCATGCTCGGCCCGATCATTCCGCCGTCGGTAATGTTCGTGGTCTACAGCGTGCTGGCGCAGGTGTCGGTCAGCGACATGTTGATCGCGGGCATCATTCCCGGCGTTATCCTGACCGGCATGTTCTGTGTCGTCATCGCGCTGATGGGCTACATCTACAACTATCCGCGCGCTGAATATCAGACGCCAAAACAACGCGTGATGACCATCCTGCGCACCTCGCCGACCCTTTTGATTCCCATCGTCATCGTCGGCTCCATCCTCGGCGGTCTGGCGAACGCAACGGAATCGGCTGCCGTCGGCGCTGTCGCCGCTGCTGTTGTCGGCAAATACTGGACCAAGGAATTCGAGTGGTCGCAACTGCCGCAAATGATGCTGCGCTCGGGCATCTATTCGGCGATCGTGCTGTTTCTCGTTGCCGCTGCCGCCGTGTTTTCCTGGGTTCTGATCTTCGGCAAGGTGCCGCAGGAAACCGCGGCCTGGATCCAGACCGTTGCCAAGGATCCGATCAGCTTCATGCTGATCTGCAATGTCATCCTGCTGGTCATCGGTACGGTGATCGACGGCGTGCCCGGCCTGATCATGACCGTGCCGATCCTGCTGCCGGTGGCGACCGAGATCTACCACATCGACCCGCGTCACTTCGGCGTGGTCGTCGTGATCAATCTCGTGCTCGGATTGCTGTCGCCGCCGGTCGGACTCTGTTTCTTCGTCGCCGCCGCCGTCACAGGCGCCAAGCCCGGCAAGATGTTCATGGTGACGCTGCCGTTCTTCTTCATCTCCTGCATCCTGTTGGTGCTGCTCTCGCTCTATCCGTATCTGTCTCTCGCCCTCATCAAGTAAGCCCCATACTCATCAAGGAGCCTCCGTCATGACCATCTCACGTCGTCGCTTCCTCGCCGCATCGGCAGCTGCTTCGGTATTTGCGCCGTCGCTCGCATTGGCGCAGGCCAAGGAGCTGCGTCTCGGCCTGATCACGCCGAACGGCCATTCCTGGAACAAGGCTGCGCTGAAGCTCGCCGATCAGCTCAAGGAAGAGACCAAGGGCCGTCTCACCATGACGGTGTTTCACTCCGGCCAGCTCGGCAACGAAGCAGCGATGATGCAGCAGTTGCAGACCGGCGCGCTCGATATGGGCTTCATCCAGGCTGCCGAACTCGGTTCGCGCGTGCCGCATATCGCGGCGATCAACGCGCCCTATATCGTGCGCTCCACGCCAGCCGTGGCGAAATTCGTGCGTCATCCGGCGGCCGTCAAACTGTTCGACGTGCTTCCTGCGGAAACCGGCACCATTGGCCTCGGCTGGGGCATCACCGGCATGCGCGCGGTCTTCGCGGTCAGGGATCTCAACACGCTCGCTGACATCAAGGGCATGAAGCTGCGTATCAATCCGACGCCGGTCTATCGCGACTTCTACTCATCGCTCGGCGCCGCACCGACGCCGATTCCGACGCCGCAGGTGTTCGACGCCATGTCGAACGGCCAGGTCGATGGTCTTGAAGCCGATCTGGAATTCTCCTGGAACCAGCGCTTCGACAAGGTGTCGAAGTCGATCCTGCAGATGAATGCCGTCTTCATGCCGATGGCCGCGGTCGTGTCCGGCCGCGTCTGGCAGTCGCTGCCCGCCGCCGACAGGGAACTGATCACCAAGGCTGTCAAATCGACGCTCGATGCGCAGATCGACGAATTGGCCGCTGGTGAGCCGGCGCTGATCGAGAACTTCAAGGGCACGTCGGTGCCCGTGCGTCAGGTGGCCGTCAAGGATACCGAAGCCGTCATTGCCGAATTCGACAAGATCTGGCTGCCGAAAGCGCCTGTGCTTGCCGAGCTGCGCAAGGTCGGCGCGACGATCTGATCCTCTAATTCTCGCCCATCATCCTCATCAGCCGGCGCGCTATGCGCGCCGGCATCACACGGAGTTTTGCCATGAGTCCCCGCATTTCCTGGGAAGGCGTCTTCCCGGCTGTCACCACGCAATTCCATGACGATCTGTCGCTCGACATCGACGCCACCGCGAAGGTCATGGACGGCCTGATCCGTGACGGTGTGTCCGGCCTGATCATCTGCGGCTCAGTCGGCGAGAACACCTCGCTCGAGCGCAAGGAAAAGATCGCGATCATGGAAGCGGCCAAGTCGGTCGCGAAGGGCCGCGTGCCCGTGCTCTGCGGTGTCGCCGAATTCACCACGCCCTTTGCCGTGGATACCGCCAAGGAAGCCGCGCGCGTCGGCATCGATGGCATCATGGTGATGCCCGCTTTGGTCTATTCGTCCAAGCCGCACGAGACTGCCGCGCACTTCCGTTCGGTCGCCACCGCCACCGATCTGCCGGTGATGCTCTATAACAACCCGCCGATCTACAAGAACGATGTCACCCCCGACATTCTCGCCACGCTGGCCGATGTCGACACGGTCGTCTGCTTCAAGGATTCGTCAGGTGATACACGCCGCTTCATCGACACGCGCAATATGGTCGGCGACCGCTTCGTGTTGTTCGCCGGCCTCGACGACGTGATCGTTGAGAGCGTGGCGATGGGCGCAGTCGGCTGGGTGTCCGGCATGTCCAATGCGTTCCCGCGCGAGGGCGAGACGCTGTTCCGTCTGGCCAAGGCCGGACGACTCCAAGAGGCGATGGCGATCTATGAGTGGTTCATGCCGCTGCTGCATCTCGATGCGCGCCCGGATCTCGTCCAGTGCATCAAGCTGTGCGAAAACATCATGGGCCGCGGTACCGCACTGACCCGGCCGCCACGTCTGGCGCTGCTGCCGCATGAAAAGGCGGAAGTGGAGGGGATGATGACCAAGGCGCTGCGTCACCGTCCGATGCTGCCGGATGTCGGCCTCAAGGCAGCTTAATGACTCGTCGCTATCTGAAATTTATCGGCGCGTCAGTCGTGGCGCGCCGATGTCTTATGTAGCGATGCCTTCGCACAGCTAGATATCTTCGTCGTCGCGATCGCGTTTCGGTGTGGCGATATCGCCGTCTTCGTCGTCGTCGTCAGGCCGCGGCGGCGTGGGGACGGGTTTTTGCTTGTCGTCCTTGGCCGGTTTGTCGTCGCGGGCTCCGCCCACTCGTCCGCTCATCATTTTCCCCGCCGGATTGCTTGTGTTGACCTCATTCTGACCGTGATTGAAGCAGATATTGCCGTAATCCCGCAATTGCCCTGTGTTTTTCCGCATGACCGTGTAAACGGGGGGCGAATCCTGCCCGCTTTGAAATCGGGCGAATCCTGTTCTGGAGTGACGATGAAAAAACCGAAGTTAGAGCTCGACGAACCGCAGGCGCGCAAATTCATTCGCGCCGACAGGGCGCCGACCGAAGGTTATTCACTGGTGGTGGATGGCCATTTCAAATCCCATCACGATACGGTCGAAGCCGCGGAAGAAGCCGGCATGAAGCTGAAGAACCAGTTTCAGATGCTTCAGATTCAGGTCTACGATTCTGCGACCAAGACCCGTACCATGATCGAATGGCCTGCGCCGAGCGCGGCCTGAGATAGATCAGACCCTGCGAAAGCAGGTCCTGCGATAGTCAGGTCCTGCGGCCGCCGCTGCGCTGATCGGCGAGCCACGCTGCCAAGGCCTGTGCTTTTTCCGCCGATTTGCTTGACGATGTCTTGCTCGAAGACGTCTTGCCCGATTTCGTTGCGGTCTTCTTCTTGGCCGGCGCGGGGGGCGATACCGCTTCACGGGCAAGGCGCATGGCCTTCAGTCGGGCCATGTTGTCGAGTACCGCTTTGGCCGCGGCGTCGCGTTCGGATTTCGTCGCTTTGTCGTCAGTTGGCATCAGCTCGTTTTCTTTTTTCTGGTAGCTTTCGGTTTGGGTTCGGGCGGGTTGGCCAGTTCTTCGGCTTCCCTGGCAAGGCGAAGCGCGCGTAGTTCCTCGGTCCGCTTGCGGATGGCGACATCGGCGGCCGCAATGTCGGCCATCGCCTTCACGCCTTCGGCTTCCTGCGCCGCCTTGCGGGCGAGCCGGATTTCCTTCAGTTCTGCGGGTGTCTTCTGTTCCTGTTCGGTGTCCATCAACGCCTCGGGTTAGGCCGCGCGATCGGCGCGCAGCGAACTCTGTGTCATTCTTATCACGTAGATATAGGAAGCGGCACCCCTGCTGCCACCTAACTGGCCGCTGCAGTTAATCGCTTTGTGCCGGAAATGCGGCGAATTCGACGCGAATGAGGCCAGGTTGCGTCCGTCAGGCCTTCCTGAGACAATCCGGTGGTAATCCGGACTGCAAGAATCTCCATGATCCGCACACTGTTCAACGATGGCGCCGACAACCTGCGCGGCCGCATCGTCGCCATCTACACCATTCTGATCCCGGCCAATGTGCTGGCCTGGATATGGGCCCTGATCGCCTTCCGCGACCAGCCGGTTCTGCTGGGCACCGCGCTGCTCGCCTACACCTTCGGCCTGCGCCACGCCGTTGACGCCGACCACATTGCAGCCATCGATAATGTGACGCGCAAGCTCATGCAGTCCGGCAAGCGGCCGCTGTCCGTGGGCCTGTTTTTCTCGCTCGGTCACTCCACGGTGGTCGTCGTGGCATCCATCTTCGTGGCGCTGGCAGTGTCAGCGCTGCAGGAGAAATTCGCGGACTTCAAGGAAATCGGCGGCCTGATCGGCACGAGCGTCTCGGCTTTCTTCCTGCTGATCGTGGCAGTGGCCAATATCTTCATTCTCGTATCGGTGTATCGGCTGTTCAAGGCAGTGAAGCGCGGTGAGCGATTCATCGATGAAGATCTCAATGTTTTGCTTTCGCAGCGCGGCGTCATCGGCCGCATGCTGCGTTCGGTCTTCGCCGTGATCTCGAAGAGCTGGCACATGTATCCGCTCGGCATCCTGTTCGGCCTCGGCTTCGACACCGCGACCGAAATCGCGCTGCTGGGTATCTCCGCCTCGCAAAGCGCCGATGGCATGTCGATGTGGTCGATTCTCGTGTTTCCCGCACTGTTCACGGCGGGAATGTCGCTGGTCGATGCAACGGACTCGGTCTTGATGGTGCGCGCCTATGGCTGGGCTTTCGTGAAGCCGATCCGCAAGCTGTATTACAACATGATCATCACGCTGGTGTCGGTGATCGTGGCGCTGGTGATCGGCGGCGTCGAGGCGCTCGGCCTGATTGGCCGCAAGCTCGATCTGTCAGGTAGCTTCTGGGACGGCATCGAAGCGCTGAACGAGAATTTCGGCGCGCTCGGCTATCTCATCATCGCGATTTTCATCCTGAGCTGGATGATCTCGGTGATCGTCTATCGCGTCAAAGGCTATGACGACATCGAGGTACGGGTTCACGAGGCCTGATGCGGCGTCGCTATTTGGGTGCCATCTTTTCCAGCGCGGCGCGCTTCCACAGATCCCAGGCCCGGCCATGGATCTGGTCGATCACAGCCAGCGTTTTCTGGCTTTCCTCGCCCAGCAAATAGCTCACCGATCCGCCGAGCGCGAGCGCCTGTGACTGCAACTGTGCATTCACGTTGCTGTAATGAGCGCGAAATACCGCCATTGGAATGGTGGCTGCCACGACGACACTGCCATGGCCTCGCATCAGCGCGACGCTGCGGTCGCCGAGCGTACTGGCCAGCGCCTTGCCCAGTTGCGTGTTGCTGACCAGCATGTTGCTCATGCCGGCGCTATCGCGGATCTCGAACACCGGCACGTCGGGAAACAGGAAGGCGCCGAGGTGGAACACCGGCCGTAACGGCGTGCTGCTGACGCTGAAGGGGATGATCCCCGGCGAATGTGTATGGACGATGGCTTTGACGTCGGGCCGGGCCTTGTAGATTTCGCCGTGGATGAAGCGTTCGAGGAAACTGGCGCGTCCCTTCGCATCGACCGGATTGGAGTCTAGGTCGTATTCCATGATGTCGTCGGCCGTTACCAGCGCCGGAGCCACGGAGCGCCCCATCAGGTAGCGATTGGGGTCGGTCGGGTGGCGCATGCTGACATGGCCGAATCCGTCGATGACATTGAGGTCGGTGAGGACGCGGTTCGCCACCACGAGGTCCTGCATCAACGCTGGGTCGACGGTGCCGGCAGATGTTGGCGCAGGGGTCTGTGCTGCGGTTTGTGCGGAGGCCGGTTGTAGGGAGAGTGCGAACACCATTGCCAGCAGCATTGGCGCAGCCGATCGTGTCGACGCCATTGTAGTCCCCCCCCTGTCGAGTGGCGGGTTGGTCCGCCTTGCTCGCTATATCATGCGGCCAGCACCGGGCCGCCAGCTTTCTTCCACGCATCGATGCCGCCGTCCAGATGCGCGGCATTGTCGATCCCTGCGTCCTTCGCGGCAGTGACGGCCATGGCCGAGCGTTCGCCGAAGGCGCAGAAGAACACGATGCGGCGCTTGGTGGCAGTGGCGACCTCGCGCAACATGCCGCCGGGCTGGAGGCTGTCCGATATCGACGGGTAGGGCGCATGCAGCGCACCGGCGAGCACGCCGTGCTTGGCGCGCTCGCCGCTCTCGCGCAGGTCAACCAGCAGGATGGCGGGATCGCCGAGATGGGCAATGGCCTCCCGCGGAGACAGCGCCAGGCCTTGCTTCTTCAGCGCGTCCGGCTTCAGCCCGACCTTCATATTGGCCGGGATCACCACATCCATCAGTTTCGGATTTGGCAGATTAAGTTTGCCCATCAGCTCGATGTAGTCCTCGACGGACTTCACCTGCAGCCGTGGATTATAGCGCTTCTCTTCGCCGATGGTGCTGACAGTGTCGCCCTTGTAGTCGTGCGCCGGGAACACCATCGTCTCGTCGGGCAGCTTGAGCAAGCGGTTGAACAGTGAATCATATTGCGCCCGCGCGCTGCCGTTCTGGAAATCGGTGCGGCCGGTGCCGCGGATTAGCAGCGTGTCGCCGGTGAAGACGCGGTCGCCCATCAGATAGCTGTAGGAGTCATCGGTGTGGCCAGGCGTATACATCACATCGAGCTCGACGCCCTCGATCGTCACCTTGTCGCCGTCGCTGACGCGCATGGCAACGACGTCCGCCTTGCTCTGGTCGCCCATGATGGTGACGCAGTGGGTGCGGTCGCGCAGTTCGGCGAGGCCGGTGACGTGGTCCGCATGAAGATGCGTATCGACCGCCTTCACGAGCTTCAGGTCGAGCTCGTGCAGCAATTGGCAGTAGCGATCGACCTTTTCCAGGACAGGATCGAGGATCAGCGCCTCGCCGCCGTGGCGGCTGGCAAGCAGATAGCTATACGTGCCGGACACACTGTCGAACAGCTGACGGAAGATCATGGGTGTACCAATTCTGCGGTCGATCCTTCTTCAGATCGGGTATTCATCAGAATAATAGCCCAATTACCGGTGTTTGGACGACCTCTTTCTTCTCTTGTTCGTGAACGCAACTTCGGGATACTGCCCGCAGCAGTGAGGGCCTGATGGCGGAATATGTGGTTGAGTTCGGTCGGGATGGCCGGCGCGTGGAAGATGATGGCCGGCTCGATGCCGCAGCTTTCCATCGCAACCACGAGGCGATCTGGCGGGTTCTTGCGACTTTCCTGCAGCAGGCTTGCGGCGATGTTGTGGAAGTCGGCAGCGGCACCGGCCAGCATGTCATTCACTTCGCTGGACAAACGCCCGACATTACCTGGTGGCCGAGCGACCTCAACGATGCCCATCTCAAAAGCATTGCCGCCTGGCGCGCCCATGCCCAATTGACGAATGTCAGACCGCCGCTGCGGATCGATCTGACCGATCCGGCATGGTGCCCGGAGATGGAGAACGGCAACGGCCCGGATGCTCTGCTCGCGGTGTTCTGCGCCAATGTCGTCCACATTGCGCCATGGCCCGTCGCCGAAGGTTTGATCGCGGGCGCCGCAAAATATCTGCGGCCGGACGGGCGTCTCTTTATCTATGGCCCGTTCAAGCGCGGCGGCAAACATACGGCCGTGAGCAATGCCGTGTTCGATACCAGCCTGCGCGACGGTAATCCTGACTGGGGCGTGCGCGATGTCGAGGATCTGGAGCACGTCGCGCAGGGCGTCGGCCTTCGGCTGGCTGAGATCATCGAGATGCCCGCCAACAATCTGATCCTTGTATTTGCCCGGTTGCCCGGATGATCAGCGCATGGTGCATGCGCGCTGGCGTGTGTTGATCTGCCGCAGGGCGGTCGTCATAGTCGTGGCGAATAAAGACCCCGGGACGAACCGGGCCACATCCGGGCGGATTTCCCCATGATCGACGCGGCTACCCCAGAGATTCACGATGACGCGCGCGCACGTTCCAACGTGATGCGGCTGGCTGCGGCGCAGGCGCTTGGCGGTGCCAATTCGGCTGTCATCTTCGCCACCGGTGCCATCGTTGGTGCAACGCTGGCGCCGAGCGTCTCGCTCGCGACGGTGCCGATTTCAGTCTATGTCGTCGGACTTGCCTGCGGGACGCTGCCGGTCGGCATGATCTCCCGAGCCTATGGCCGCCGCGTCGCCTTCATCATCGGCAGTGGCGCCGGTGCGATCTGCGGCCTGCTCGGCGCCATCGCGATCCTGAAAGCGTCATTCGCGCTGTTCTGCTGCGCGACATTCTTTGGCGGCTTCTACGGCGCGGTCGCGCAGTCCTATCGCTTCGCCGCCGCCGATGGCGCCAGCCCGTCCTATCGCCCGAAAGCCGTCTCCTGGGTGATGGCTGGTGGCGTATTCGCCGGCGTGCTTGGCCCGCAGCTCGTGCAATGGACCATGGATATCTGGTCGCCCTATCTGTTTGCCGCGAGCTTCGCGGCGCAGGCGGTCGTTGCCTTGATCGCGATGGCCTTGCTCTCCACGGTGGATGCGCCGAAGCCTGCGCCCGCGGACATGCATGGTGGCAGGCCGCTGCTCGAGATCGTGCGGCAGCCGCGCTTCGTCGCGGCTGCGATTTGCGGCGTGGTATCGTATTCGATGATGAATCTCGTGATGACCTCGGCGCCGCTGGCGATGAAGCTCTGCGGGCTTACGCTGAGCGATTCCAATTTTGGCCTGCAGTGGCACATCGTGGCGATGTATGGGCCGAGCTTCTTCACGGGATCGCTGATCGCACGCTTTGGCGCGTCGAAGGTCGTGGCCGCAGGTCTGGCGCTCGAGGCGATCGCCGCGGTGATCGGTATCGCCGGCATCAGCGCGATGCATTTCTGGGTCTGTCTCGTCGTGCTCGGCCTCGGCTGGAATTTCGGCTTCATCGGCGCTTCCGCGCTGGTGCTGGAGACCCATCGGCCGCAGGAGCGCAACAAGGTGCAGGCCTTCAACGACTTCCTGGTGTTCGGCCTGATGGCGGTAGGCTCGTTCTCGTCCGGCCAGTTGCTCGCGAATTACGGCTGGTCGACAGTCAATGCTGTGGTTTTCCCGCCGGTCGTTCTCGGGCTCGTGGCGCTGGTCATGGCCGGTTTCATCAAGCGCCGCGCGGTGCAGCAGGCTGCGGCGTTTCCCGATCCGGCGGTCTGACCAAGGCGCATCGCACACTTGCCGGCCGGGCGATCACCATCGCCCAAGCCGGCACTTGTGAACGACACTCTGAGACGTCCGGACGTCGTCAGGCCTATCCTGTGTTTCCAGTGATCGAGGCAGTAACCAATTTCTGGGTGATGCCTTGTCCGCTCAGCAGGCGGACAGCCGGACTTCTTGTTTCGGGAAAGATGGCCAGCAGGGTGTTTGACCCTTTCACTTCAGACCAGCCAAGCTCCTGCGCGTGAATCGCAGCACGCTGAGACACACGCACAAATGCTGCCGTCGGCTGGCCATTCCTGCCGGTCTCGATCATCAGGTTTTTCAGTTCCTTATCGAGGTAGCGGATCAGGTCGGCTTTCAACGTGCCGAAATCGGCATTGCAATCCCGCAGCACCGCGGCGGCATCGGTGTCATCGACCAGTGCAAGTAACAGGTGCTCCAAGGTTGCATATTGATGGCCTCTCTGGTCGGCATATTCGATAGCGCGTCGCCGTGTTGCATGCAGCGCGGGCGAAAGCGGCAGCGTCGACAGGTCGATAAGGGCATCGGCGCTTTTCAGCCTCTTCACTGGATCGAGGGTCGCCAGCAGATTCTGCTTTTCGCTGATCGGCAGGACGATATGCGAGGCGATGACGTCGGCAACCCGTCCGGGGTCGAGGGTTCTCTCCAGCGGCGGCCAAATCGGTGGCACGCGCATGTCGTGAGCCGAAATGTAGCTCTCGAACCGTTTGACTGCCTGCTGGATCAGTTCCGGTTCATCAGGAATCGGACCCTCACTCACGCCTGTAACGTCGGCTCTATACGAGCCGGTCTCGCCTACGAAGCGCTGAATCACGACGCGTTGACGTCCCTGTGCCAGAACCCTGAGCGTGCCGTCATCAAGCCTTTGAATTTCAAGCAACTGGGCGAGAACGCCAATGTCGTAGATGTCCTCGAAGCCAGGTTCGCCGACAGTTTCGTTCTTTTGAATAGCAAGCACGACCTCCCGCTGCCGCGCGAAGGCATCTTTCAGAGCGAGTATTGTTTTCTCCCGTCCGACAAAAAGCGGGTAGGTCGTTGTCGGGAATGGAACGAGATCTCTCAGAGGAATGGCCGGGTAGCTTGATATTCCGGTTTGAAGTTTGATAGTCGGCACTTCTGGCGAAGTTCGACCGATCTGCAGCATCGCAGACAAGGTATTCCAGTCAGCGACACCCAATATTCTCGATATCAGCTCCAGGCTTTCGCTGTGACTGATCGTGACGGCTTTGGTGGTGAGGTTTTCGCGCAGGGTCTGCGCCATAGCCTTTGCATCGCGAAAATCGCGCATCTGTTTCGTCCTTTGCGTGAGCGAACCAGGGGGCATCAGGTGGTTGCGTTGCTGACCCGGTCGCTCGGACAAAGGGTGTCGGCAAAGGAAGTGATACGTTCACCGTCCCGTTCAGGGCGCAACCGGCAGGTCGTATCAACCGAGATAAAATTGGCTCAAAGGCGTCTAGCTGTCAATGAGGTGCAACTGTCGGCTGCGTTCACGCGACAGTGAGACCTGTATCAGTCGACATCGGCCAATTGGTCCGCAGTCTCGAACGCGTCGCGTGGCCATGAGATTTGCACCACCGCGCCGTGATCGGGAAAGACACGATTGCTGAACGTTACCCTGGCGCCGGTACGCTCCAGCAGCGTACGCGCGATGAACACGCCGAGGCCGAGGCCGCGATGTTCGCCCTCCTCGGCGGGGCGCCGGCGTGACAGATAGGGCTCGCCGATCCGCTTCAGCAGGTCCGGCGGAATGCCCGGGCCATCGTCCGAGATCGAGATCACGATACTTTCCGCATTCCACCAGGCGTTCACTTCGACCTGCTCCCGCGCGAAATCGACCGCATTCTCCAGAATGTTGCCGACGCCGTAGAGGATCGCCGGATTGCGCATGCCGGCCGGCTCTGGGGCGTTGGCGACGGCGATACGTATCTTGATGGCAATGCCGAAATCGCGATGCGGTGCCACGGCTTCCTCGATCAGCTGCGAGAGCGGCATGCGGTCGAATGGCGCGCCGCTCGAATTCAGCTGCGTGATCTTGGACAGAATCTCGCGGCAGCGCTGCGCCTGTTCGCGGACGGTCTTCAGGTCGTCGGCAAGTTCCGGATTGTTGTGGATGTTCTTCTCGAGCTCCCGGGAGATCAGGAAGATGGTCGAGAGCGGCGTTCCCAATTCATGCGCGGCAGCGGCGGCGAGACCGTCGATCTGGGTCAAATGCTGCTCGCGCGTCAGCACCAGTTCGGTGGCGGCGAGTGCGTCCGAAAGCTTGCGGGCTTCCTCGGTGACCTGAAACGCATAGAGGCTGGTCACGCCGATGGCGGTCAGGATCGAGAACCAGACACCGAGCAGATAGATCTGTGGCAGCACCAGCGGTTCTGCGGAATCCCACGGTAGCGGCAGATGAAAGAAGGCCAGCACGGTGGCAGAGGCTGCGGCGAGAACGCCGAGCGCGATGGTGAAACGCGTCGGCAATGCCGTCGCCGAGATCAGCACCGGGGCCAGAAACAGGAACGAGAACGGATTTTGCAATCCGCCGGTGCAGTAGAGCAGTCCTGCGAGCTCGATGATATTGAGGGCGAGCAGGGCCGCAGCGAAGAGCGGTTCCAGCCGGTGGACCGGATTGAACAGCGTCTGCAGCACGAGATTGAGGGTCGCCGACAGGCCGATGATCGTCACGCAGGGAATGATGGCGACGTCGTATTCGAGCCCCTGCACCACGACGAAGATCGCCGCCAACTGGCCGAGCGCAGCGAGCCAGCGCAAACGCAGGATCGTGTCGAGGCGAACATAACGGCGCGGCTGGCGAAAGTCGGAGGCGGAAATATCGGTCATATCAGGACATTAGACGCCCCGGGCGATGACCACAAACCCATGCGGGCTGCGGCCACTTGAAGCGCCCAAGCTTGCCTTCGCCGCCACAATGCCGCATGGAACGGCAGCAATGACGATTGAAGACACCAAGTCAGGTCATGCGGCGACGGTTGATCGCAATGCTGCGGCGGCGATCGACGTCGCTCATCTCGTCAAATTCTACAAGACCAACTGCGCCGTGGATGACATCTCGTTCAAGATCGCGCGCGGCAGCATCACCGGTCTCCTGGGCGGCAATGGCGCGGGCAAGACCACCACCATTGCCATGATCATGGGGCTGACGCTGCCGACCTCGGGAAAGGTCTCGGTGCTCGGCTGCGCGATGCCGGCGCAATCAGCCGAAGTACTCGGTCGGATGAATTTTGAAAGCCCTTACGTCGATATGCCGATGCGGCTCACGGTCCGGCAAAACCTCACCGTGTTCGGAAAGCTCTATGCCGTGCCGGACCTCAAGGGCCGCATCGCGCAACTGGCTGAAGACCTCGATCTCAAGGATTTTCTCGACCGCGCCAGCGGCAAGCTCTCTGCAGGCCAGAAAACGCGCGTCGCGCTGGCCAAGGCGTTGATCAATGCGCCGGAGCTGTTGTTGCTCGATGAGCCGACGGCCTCGCTCGACCCGGATACCGCGGACTGGATCAGACGACATATCGAGACCTATCGCAGGAGCAACAACGCCACGATCCTCTTGGCCTCGCACAACATGCTGGAAGTCGAGCGGCTATGCGACCGCGTCATCATCATGAAGAAGGGCCGCATCGAGGACGACGACAGTCCAGAGCAGATATTGCTGCGCTATAACCGCACGACTCTGGAAGAGGTATTTCTCGACGTCGCGCGCGGTCGCGACCGGGAGCAGGCGCCATGAGCCTGGTAGAGCGGTCACACGGCATCGCCATGCATCGCATCAATGCGATGGTGCTGCGCTACTGGTATCTGTTGGTGTCGTCGTGGCCGCGCATGCTGGAACTGGTCTATTGGCCGGCGCTGCAGATCATCACCTGGGGCTTCCTGCAGAATTACATCTCGCAGAATGCCGGGTTCTTCGCCCAGGCCGGCGGCACGCTGATCGGCGCAGTGATCCTGTGGGACATCCTGTTTCGCGGCCAGCTTGGTTTCTCCATCTCCTTCCTCGAGGAAATGTGGGCGCGCAATCTCGGTAACCTGATGATGAGCCCGCTGAAGCCGATCGAGTTTCTGATCTCGCTGATGATCATGAGCCTGATCCGCCTCGCCATCGGCATCATCCCGATGGTGATTCTCGCAATGTTCTTCAAATTCAACCTGTTCGCGCTCGGCCTGCCGCTGATCGCGTTCTTCTGCAACCTGATCTTCACCAGTTGGTCGCTCGGTATCTTTGTGTCGGGTCTGGTGCTGCGCAACGGCCTCGGCGCCGAGAGCATTGTCTGGACGCTGATGTTCGGGCTGATGCCGCTGGCCTGCGTCTACTATCCAGTCTCGGTGCTGCCGACGTGGCTGCAATATGTCGCCTGGGCCTTGCCACCGACCTATGTGTTCGAGGGCATGCGGGCGCTGCTGTTCGATCACACCTTCCGCGCCGACCTGATGTTGACTGCGCTGGCCATCAACGTCGTGCTGTTTATTGTTTCATTCGCGATATTTCTTGGGCTTTTGAACAGCGCCAGGCGCGCCGGAACGCTGATCTCCGGCGGCGAATAAGACCATTTATCAAGGGATAACCGCCGTTTTTACCGCCGATGGCCTGAAAGCCATGCTTGCGGCGCATTGACGCTTTCTTACGCAGACACCAGTATATACTGCAGCGCAAAAGCAGACGCTCAACGAGTGAGGACAGATGCCGATAGGTGAATTTGGCAGGCCGCCAGCCCTGCCGTCCGAGACGAGCCCGGCTCTGACCACCCCGATGTACTGGATGTATGAGATGGCCTACGCGTCGCTCAATCCGGCGCGCGCGATGACAGACGCTACCAGGATGCTGTTTCAGAATCCGCTGAATCCGTTCTCGCAGACTGAGTTCGGCAAGTCGGTGACGGCGGGCTGCGAATTGTTCGAACGCACCACGCGCCGCTACGGCAAGCCGGAATGGGGCCTGCACGATACCGACGTGAATGGTGTGCGGACGCCGATCGAAATCCGTTCGGTGTGGGAAAAGCCGTTCTGCCGTCTTCTCTATTTCGATCGCAAACATCCGCGTCCGCTGCGCGCACCGCAGCCGCGCGTGTTAATCGTAGCGCCGATGTCCGGCCATTATGCGACATTGCTGCGTGGTACCGTCGAGGCCTTCCTGCCGACCCATGAGGTCTACATCACCGACTGGTCGGATGCGCGTCAGGTACCTCTGGCCGCGGGCCGCTTCGATCTCGAAGACTACATCGACTATGTGATCGAGATGTTCCACGTGCTCGGCGGCAATGTCCATGTTCTCGCCGTCTGTCAGCCCGCCGTGCCGGTGCTTGCTGCGGTGTCGGTGATGGAAGCCGAGAACGATCCCTATGTGCCCCTGTCGATGACGCTGATGGGCGGCCCGATCGATACGCGCCGCAATCCGACCGCTGTGAACAATCTCGCTGCCGAAAAGGGCATGGATTGGTTCCGCAACAACGTGATCACCAAGGTGCCGTTTCCGCATCCAGGTATCATGCGCGACGTCTATCCAGGCTTTTTGCAGCTCAGCGGCTTCATCAGCATGAATCGCGACCGCCACGTGGAAGCACACAAGAAGCTGTTCGAGAACCTGGTGAAAGGCGATGGCGATCTCGTGGACAAGCATCGCGAGTTCTACGACGAATATCTGGCGGTGATGGATCTGACTGCAGAGTATTACCTGCAGACCGTCGATACGGTGTTCGTCAAACATGCGCTACCGAAGGGCGAGATGACCCATCGCGGCAAGCCTGTTGATCCGTCGAAGGTCGTCAACGTTGCGCTGATGACCGTCGAAGGCGAGAACGACGATATTTCCGGCCTCGGTCAGACCGAAGCGACGCATATGTTGTGCAGTTCGATCCCCGATGAGCGTCGTGTGCATTACGTTCAGAAGGGCGTTGGACACTACGGCGTGTTCAATGGATCGCGATTCAAATCTGAAATCGTGCCGCGCGTGTCTGACTTCATGCTGAGCGCAGCAAGCGCGCGCCATCGCGCCGCTGCTGCTGAGTGATTCAACACGCGCACATGCGGTGACGATGCATCGTCATCGCATGTGCGCGATCACCATCGATGAATCGAAAACAACATCGTTGAAATGCGCGATCATCGCCTGTGAGTTGCGATGGCGCGCTTTCTAAGCCCTTGAAAATAGGCATGGAAACCGGATTTTCCGCCTATTTCTAGCAGCGGTGCGCGATTCACTCTTAGATTCCGAAATTCAACGTTTTTTTGAATCCAGATTCCTGTTCCGGACCCCATCCGGTAGGGGACAAATCGCCTTTTGACCCCGTATATTGGGCAAATGATTTGTTTTTGCGCCGAGCAATTCCCGTGGCGGCGGTTATGGCAGAATCCGGTCGATCTACTGACGACCGGGACTACTGACATGGCCTTCCGCGCACTTCTCTACCGCCGCCCCACCGAACCAGACACGCTTGCCGTCAAACACGGCTCCCAGATCTTCGCCATACGCCTGCGCAGGCACCGCCGTGCGACGCGTTACACGCTGCGCATTCATCCGAGCGAGCGCGAAGCCATCTTGACCATGCCGCCGCGTGGGTCATTGGCCGATGCAAAGGACTTTGCACAACGTCATGGCGCCTGGATCGCCGCGCGTCTTGGCCGTTTGCCGAAGGCAGCACCATTCGAACATGGCACAACGGTTCCGCTGCGGGGAACTCCGCACAGGATCGTGCACCGTGCGGGGCGGGGGACGGTATGGACCGAGACCCGCGACAACGGCGAGAAGATCATCTGCGTCGCCGGCGATGTCGAGCATATCGACCGACGTATCCACGATTTCCTCAAGCGCGAAGCCAAGGCCGATCTCGTCAAGGCATCGAACCGCTATGCGGCGCAGCTGAACGTCAAGGTGAAGCGGATCTCGATCCGCGATCAGTCGAGCCGCTGGGGGTCCTGCACCACCGAGGGATCGCTGTCGTTCTCATGGCGTCTGATCCTGGCGCCGCCCTTCGTGCTGGATTATCTCGCCGCCCATGAAGTCGGGCATCTCGTCGAGATGAACCACTCGGTGAAGTTCTGGCGCGTGGTCGGGCGTATCTGCCCCGCAACCGAACGCGCCAAGGCCTGGCTCGATACCCATGGCAACGACCTGCATCGTTTCGGCGTGCAGGATTGAGCTCTTGGTCCCGGCCGCGGTGCTGTGCATCGCGTGTCCGGGACGCTCGCTCGCTATCTCCCGAACAACCTCTCCGTCAGCCAGCCATCGAGCCCGCTCGCGGCTTCCGGCCGCACGTTCTGCTGCGGTTGCTGGCGCGCGGCGGGGTAGTTGGTCTGGGTCGGTGCCGGTGGCTGCGGGCGATAGCCGTTATAGACGGGGGCGCTTGGCACGTAGCCGCGTTCCGGTGGGGCTGATGGCGACGGTGCGGGCGATCCGGGCAGCAGGCTCGACAGCGCCTGGCCGATCGGATTGTTGCTGAACGAATTCGACGGCGCCAGGCCAGGCACCGGCTGCGGCTGCAGACCTTGATGCGCCGTCTTCATGAAGCGCGACCAGATCTCCACGGGCAGTCCGCCGCCGGTCGCCTTCTTGGTCGGCGAATTGTCGTCATTGCCGAGCCAGACGCCGGTGACGAGCTGCGAGGTGTAGCCGATGAACCAGGCGTCGCGGAAATCCTGGCTGGTGCCGGTCTTGCCGGCAGCGTACCAGCCCGGCAGTTCGGCCTTCTTGGCGCTGCCGGATAAAATCGTCTGCTGCATCATCGTGTTCATCATCGCCACGGCGCGGCCGTCGATCACCTGGCTCGCGGTCTCCGCCGGCCGCGTATACAGCGTCTTCTTGCCTTCGACGGTGCGGATGCGGTTCACCACATGGGGCGACACGGCGAGGCCGCCATTGGCGAAGGGCGCATAGGCGCCGACCAGTTCGGTCATCGACACTTCCGAGGTGCCGAGCGCGATCGAGGCATTGGCTTCCAGCTTCGAGGCGATGCCCAGCCGATGCGCCGTGCGCACCACGCTGGCCGGGCCGACCTCGATGCCGAGCCGCACGGCCACCGTATTCAGCGACATGGACAGCGCCTGGGTCAGGGTCACCGAGCCGAAATATTCGTGGGTGTAGTTCTCGGGCTTCCAGCCCTTGATATCGATCGGCGCGTCGGTGCGGATCGTCTCCGGCGTCAGCCCCGCCTCGATGGCGGTGAGATAGACGAACGGCTTGAAGCTCGATCCCGGCTGGCGCTTCGCGGTCACGGCGCGATTGAACTGGCTCTCGGAGTAGTTCCGGCCGCCGACCATGGCGCGCACCGAGCCGTCCGGCGTCATCGCCACCAGCGCGCCCTGCGTCACGTTGAATTTCACGCTCTTGGCGGCCAGCTCGTCGATGATCGCGGCTTCGGCGACGCTCTGCAGCTTCGGATCGATGGTGGTCTCGACAATGATGCTCTCGTCGACCTGGCCGACGAGATCGTCCAGCACTTCGCCGATCCAGTCGGCGACATAATTCACCGTGCCGGCGCCGACCGGCTTGACGTTGTATTGCGGCACGCCGGTTGCGCCCTTGGCCTGGGCTGCGGTGATGAATTCGGCGTCCTGCATCGCCGCCAGCACCACCTTGGCGCGCGCCTCGGCGCCTTCCGGATTGCGGTTCGGCGCGAGGCGCGACGGCGACTTCACGAGGCCCGCCAGCATCGCCGCTTCCGCGACGGTGACGTTCTTGGCGGGCTTGCCGAAATATTTCTGCGCCGCTGCCTCCACGCCATAGGCGCCGGAGCCGAAATAGACGCGGTTGAGATAGAGTTCCAGGATCTCGGCCTTGGAATGTTTGCGCTCCAGCCAGAACGCCAGCTCCACTTCCTGCAGCTTGCGCGCCATGGTGCGCTCCTGCGTCAGGAACAGGTTCTTGGCGAGCTGCTGTGTCAGCGTCGAGCCGCCCTGCGACACGCCGCGATGCATCAGGTTGGTCGCCGCGGCGCGCGCGATGCCGATCGGGTCGACGCCGTAATGCGAATAGAACCGCCGGTCCTCGATGGCGATGAACGCCTTCGGCAGATAGGGCGGCAGATCCTTCAGCGACACATTGGCGCCGGCCTGTTCGCCGCGCGTCGCCAGCACCGTGCCGTCCATGCCGACGATCTGGATCGTCGGCGGGCGCTTGGGAATTTCCAGCGACTGGATCGGCGGCAGATGCGCGCCGACATAGATCACGACGCCGACAATGGCGATCGCCGCCCACAGGCCGAGCACCGCGCCCCAGTAAAACAGCCGCTTGAGGCCCTTGCCGAAACCGCCGGAGCTGCGCGCCTTGCTCGATGTCCTGGATTTGCGCGGCTTGTCGCCGCCGCCACTATTGGACTCGCGTTTCGGCGCCTGCTTGGGCGTTTTCTTGGGCCGGTCATCGCCGCCGCCGGGCACGCGATCATCCGCCGTGAGGCGCAGATCCGACAGCGCCGCGCCGATCCCGAAGGTCGGCTCCTTGCGCCCGCTCTTTTTCTTGCCCCACGCCATACGCAAACACCACGCCACCCGAGACCGCGAGCCTAGCCGCCGCGGTTTAAGGGGCGGTTACGCAGAAGTTAACGTAAGGGAAACGCGGTTCCATCTGAGGAGCGCTGCGCGCACGTGGTCGTATACGCGAAGCCCCCCGCAAACACCGTCGTCGTCCCCGCGAAGGCGGGGACCCATAACCTCCGAGTTCGTGCTGTGCGCAGACAGGCATGAAGATCTCGCCCTAACTATCTCTGTACGTGTGTATGGATCCCCGCCCCGCGTGCGCCTTCGGCGCACTAGGCGGGGATGACACCTGAGTGTTGTGTGGCTGCACTGCGCAACACACGCACTGTCCTTCGCACGCTCACACACCGCTTCACCTGTCAAACAGCCACGTCATTCCCTGGAAAAAATCTCACCGCCCACGCGCCGTCCGTATCGCGCCCTCGGCGCAAAGCGGGTGGACCGGTTTTCCCCCTCGCGAATGAGGGGGATGACGCGCCGAAAGGCGCAACTTGGTCGTTCTCGCGTGTCGCTCCGGCTTGCGAAAGCCTTCACGATCCGCGCATCGCCTTTCGGCGCGCCATCGCGGCTTTTCTGTTCGAGGGACCGTGCTTCCGGGTACTGGGCAGGACTAATGAAAGTCCTTCGTTCCGGACAGGCTTTCGCCTGCCTTCACCCGCACCCGTCCAGCCGTTTTCGGCAGAGCCCCGTAGTGGGCCCGGACGGTGACCCCCGACCTCCCGAGTCCGTGCTTGCGAGGCACGTCCGCGGGCGCCGCATCCAAACTCCACTTCGAAAGCGCCCTCGAGAAGCGCCCCTCGTGAGTAGGATGGAGAGGAATATAGTCTGATTTGTATTGAAGTCAACCTTGCTGCTTATCGTTAGAGATTAACTGTCTCCGGATCGTCATCGCCTTTTTCGGTTAGATGGTTCGTCCACTGCAGTGTTGCGTTGTCTTGAACATAAACGCCATTGGCGGATAGGACGCTTTGAGCAAATTGTATTCTTAGCGTCGGGTCGCGACGTGAAGCCATTACCATCGTGAATAATTGTAAGCCGGTAAGCGCGCATACAGATGAACGATTTAATGGACGCAACAATTGATCAGGAAAGCTCGCTTCGATTCGCTCATCAAGAGGAGTCTTACGAAAAGTCCCGATCACCATAATGCCCTTTGTTACGCCATTGAAAGGAACGTCTAGGGGGATATTCAATGTCTCTAACAGTTCGCCATATCTTCTCAGATCTGCATCGCGCCTTCTTTCCTCCGGCGATGCAGCGAGCGTATGATTTACCTCCGCGATCCATCTCTCCGCTTGGCGCAAATTCGTTTCTTTCGCCGATCCCTCGAGACCCTTAGCTTCGATGACTCCAATTTTGTCGTCTAAGCGAACCAGAATATCTGCTCGTGGATGAGGTCCATCTACGGCAATGAAGCCTAACTCCACGAACGCCGCCTTGACGGCGCTTGCAAATAGCTCGCCAGTTTCAGCAAATAGGTCATATAGCCAGCGCTCCTGCGACAATAGTGATTGATGGTGCGCAATCTCATTTTCGATTTTTTCGATCTGAGTTCTTGCGTTGCCTATCTTATTCAGATTGGCCCATGCTTCGGCTGATCGCCATCTATCAATCCAGCTAGGAAGGTCGTGTCGTTGAGATTCTAGGCAGTTAAGTAGGGTGGGCAGTGAGTTGATGTAGTTTCCTTGGCTGGCAGAAGACGGGTCGGCATCGATAGGTGGAACGAGGACAACCCGGCCAGCGCCTTGGGGAATCCAACCTGCAACAATTTGAGCTTCAGAATTCGTTGCTGCTCCTGAAACACGAAGTAGAGGGCGCATTGCCGCATGGCTGATAATGTATGCGTACTTAAGTTGATCTCTGATTGGGTCAAAAAAGACTGCTGCGCTCACCAATGGGACATTTTCAAATTGAAGCTGAGGAGCTGCTATTCCAAGCGTTCTGAGATTCTTCATCAGATTCCTTTAGCCGTAAGTAGTTGACTGGCGCGATCGAGGGCAGGTTGTTGGCTGTCGTTGTGCCCAGCGGTTAAGACGGCTATCTGGTTTATTATCATATCGGTTTTCGGAAAGACCATTCCTTCTGAAACTCGGTGATATCTCTCTCATACGGCGCTGCCGGTCTAATCTCCCGCTTTGTCGCCGCATTCCTTTCACCTCCCCGCCACGTGGCCATCAGACCTTCCGCACACTTCCCCGCTAATGCTTCGCTCCTTCCCAACCGGAAAGGAACGACCATGCGCATTATGACAGCGACGGCCCTCGCGGCCATTCTCTCGCTCGGCACGCCGGGTTTCGTGCTCGCACAGGGAGCGGCGTCCCAGGCCGAAAAAGCGCCGGCCAAATCCGGCGAGCGGACCAGTGCCAAGATCTCCAGCATCCAGGTGGTGGACATCAAGCAATTGCCGGATGCGGTGAAGAAGCAGGTCGAGGAGGTCGTGTCGAAATCCAGCGAGGAGGATCTGAAGGCGCTGCGCGCCTCGATCGATGCCTCTCCGGCCGCCGCCAATGCGCTCAAGGAAAAGGGCATGAGTTCGGCGCAGGTGGTGGCGATCAATATCGCGGACGGCGTGCTGACGATGTTCGCGAAGATGGCATAGGTGCGCGATGGCGCGCTTGCGCCGGAGGCCTCTGCCACACGCACCACACTCTCGTCATGGCCGAGCAGTGCGAAGCGAGCTTCGCTAGATGATCCAGCCATCCAGCTTTGCTGTACGCTAACAAGTAAGATGGATGCCCGGGTCAAGCCCGGGCATGACGTGGTGAGAGTGTTGAGCGCGTCAGCGAAGGTTGAAGCCACGCACAAATGCCAAAGCCACGCGCAGGGATACCCGCGCGTGGCTTTGTCGTGTGCAGCCTAACCCGCCGAGTCATCCTCGATGATCGGGCCGAACAGTTCCCAGCGCTCGCCGTTGAAGCGCTGCATCTGCAGCTGCTTGTTGACGCGGTAGTCGGTGGGCGAGGTGGAGAGGCTCATGCCCGGCAGGCCGAGGTCGGTCTTGAAGCCCGAAATGCTGCTGGCCTGCTTCATCACATTGGCGCGGGTGAGGTCGTCGCCGCAGCGCTTCAGCACTTCCACCATGAGCTGGGCATTGCCGTAGCCATAGGTGTTGAAGTTCGAGTTCTTGTCGCCGTCGGGATAATATTTGTCCATGAAGGCCATGTAGCGCTTCATGCCCTCATCGTCCTTCCACTGCGGGTCCAGCGGGTCCTTGCCATAATTGGTCGAGATGAGACCCTTGGAATTGTCGAGCCCCGCAGGCACCAGCACGGCGCCGACCGAGGTCGCATTGATGTCGACGATGTGGATCGGCTTCCAGCCCAAATCAGCCACCTTCTTGATCGCCTGCGCGGCGAATTTCGGCGTCGAGGCGTTGAACAAGAGGTCGGCGCCGGAAGACTTCAGCTTGACGATCTGCGAGTCGATGGTCGGGTCGGCGAGTTCATAGGACGCCTCCGAGACGATCATCGACGCGGCCTTGTCGCCGAGCCCGGCCTTCATGCCGGTGAGATAGTCGCGGCCGAGATCGTCGTTCTGCCACAGGATGGCGATCTTGGCGGTCGGATGGTTCTTCAGGATGTATTTGGCGTAGATCCGGCCTTCGGTCTGGTAGTTGGGATTGTAGCCCATGGTCCAGGGGAAGTTCTTCGGATCGGTGAAGCGCGTGGCGCCGGTGGCGGCGAACAGTTGCGGCACCTGCTTCTGGTTCAGATATTTCTGCACGCCCGCATTGGACGGCGTGCCGATGATCTGGAAGGTCAGCAGCACCTCGTCGGATTCTACCAGCTTGCGCACCTGCTCCACGGCCTTGGGCGGCGAATAGGCGTCGTCATACTGGATCAGGTTGATCTTGCGGCCGTTGACGCCGCCCTGGTCGTTGACCATCTTGAAATAAGCGAGCTGCGTCTTGGCGATCGACGAATAGGCCGAAGCGGGACCCGAGAACGGCACGGTCTGGCCGATCTTGATCTCCGTATCGGTGGCGCCGGGATCGTATTTCTTCTGCGCGGATGCCGGATTGATCGCGGCGGATGTGGCCGTGAGCGCAATCGCCGCCATCCCGACAAATTTAGCCGTCGTGGCGAAGCGATGAAGAAGCGTAGTTCTCATGTCGTTGCCTCCCTGATGATATGTCACTCGACAGTCGTTCCCGTGTGGGCGCCGTCGTTACCGGGGAGTGTGAGGCAAGGATTTCGCGTTGGCAAGGCGAGGAGATGGGCACTTTCCTTAACCTCTCCCCGCTCCCGGCGAAGCGAAGCTTCGCTAGGTGGGGAGAGGTCGCCGCGCCTTCGCGGCGGGTGAGGGGCCATGCACACGGGTTGACCCTAACTCCGTCGGTGCGGGTCAGTGAGCCGCTGCGCAGTTTGTGCGATCCGAGGGCGAACGTTTGTCGCGGCTGCGTGCCATGGCCCTCATCCCACCCTTCTCCCCGCAAGCGGGGAGAAGGAGCCGCGCGGCGTTTGTGGGGGAGCTATGTCGCTTTGCTGAAGCCTGCGCAGCCCACCCTCACGCGCTCCGGACCGACTCCAGGAAGCTCGCCACATCCGCTTTCAGCCGGGCGCTGTCGCCGGACAGCGAGCGGGCGGCAGAGAACACATGGGACGAGGCCAGGCCCGTGTCGCTGGCGCCGCGTTTGACGTCGGCGATATTGGCGCTGACATCGGAGGTGCCTTGCGCGGCGCGCTGTACATTGCGGGCGATCTCCGACGTGGCGGCACCCTGTTGCTCCACGGCTGCGGCGATCGTCGAGGCGATCTCGGACATCCGGCCGATGGTGCTTCCGATGCCCTTGATTGCGGCTACCGAATTCTTCGTCGCCTGCTGAATGCCTGACACCTGCTGGCCGATCTCGCCGGTGGCGCTCGCGGTCTGTTCGGCCAGCGCCTTGACCTCGGCGGCGACCACCGAGAAGCCGCGGCCGGCGGTGCCGGCGCGCGCCGCCTCGATGGTGGCGTTGAGCGCCAGCAGGTTGGTCTGCCGCGCAATGGCGCTGATGAGCTGGACCACCTCGCCGATCTTGTCGGCCGCGCTCAGCAAGTCGCCGATCTGGCGGTTGGTCGTCTCGGCCTGTGCGACAGCCTCGCCGGCAATCTGCGCCGAGGCCTGCACCTGACGGCCGATCTCGTTGACCGATGACGACATCTGCTCGGTGGCGGAGGCCACCGACTGCACATTGGCGGAGGCTTCATCGGACGCTGCCGCGACCATCTCGGTCAGTTCCTGAGATCGCGTGGCCGTCGAGGTCAGCGTGCCCGCCGCGGTCTCCAGCTCGGCCGAGGCCGACGACACCGTCTCGACGATGCGGCCGACGGCGCTTTCGAAGTCGCCGGCGAGCCGGTTCATGTCGGCCTTGCGTGCTTCGGCGGCGCGGTGCTCCTCGCGAAGCTTGGCGTCGAGTTCATCCGCCGCCTTCTGCTGCGCGCGCAGCTTGAAGGCTTCCACTGCCTGCGCCATGTCGCCGATCTCGTCGGCGCGGCCGAGGCCGGGCAGGACCACGGCGAAATCGCCGGATGCCAGCGTCTGCATCGCCTGCGTCATATCGGCGATCGCGCGCGCGATACGCTGGCCGAAATACACCGCGGCGAGGCCGATCAGGATCGTCGCCAGCGCGATGGTCCAGGTCAGTATCTGGCGCGTTTGCGCGGCGCGCACTTCGGCGGCGTTGTATTCGGCCTGCGCCGCGGCCACGAGGCCATCCAGCGCCGGCCGGTTGCGCTGAAACACCATCGCGAAGTCGGCGACTTCGTCATTCAGCGTGGTCTGCGTCACCGAATAAGCGAGGAAACTCTCGCCATAGGCCTTCATCAGCGCGGCGAGCTCATCGCGCGCCGCGTCGGGCAGCGCGGCGGCCTTCAGCGCGTCGGCAAATTCGTCGCGCCTCTTGTCGAACTGGTCGCCATATTTCTCCTCGCCGCGCAGCATGAAGTCTTTCTCATGCCGCCGCATCATCAGCATCAGATTGGCCAGGCGGATCTGGTCGAACTGCGCCAGCCGCGTTTCGGCGTCGTGAACCGCAGCACGCAGCCGGCCCTGTAGGCCCAGCGTCTCGTTGAGCCCCAGCGATTTCTGGATCGAGGCGATGTTGTTGAAGCGGGTCTGATAGACATTGAGGCCCGCGCGCAGCGCCGAGCCCTGTTTCAGCGCATCGCCCTCGGGGCGCTTGTCGACGATGGCGTCGATATCAGACAGATTCGCCAGCGCTGTGGTGATGATCTCGCCATGGACAGCGATCAGCTTCTCATCATGCTTGCGCAGAAATTCATTGGCGACCTGTCCGGCTTCTAGATAGTTCGCCGACAGGCCCACGACATGCTGGCGCAGCTTGACGGCCTCATCCGATTGGCGCCTGTGCATCCGCTTCATATGCGAGGCCGATGAGGCAGATCGTGCCGGTGAGCACGACAGCCATGATGCCGATCAATGCGATCTGGATGCGCAGGCCGAATCTGACGCGCGAAAAATAGCGTCTGATTGCGGGAGTGCGCAGAGAGAACTTGAACAAGAACTGATCCTCGTTGATGCCGTGACCGCGTTGCGCGGTGCACCTAACGACGATCTAGATAGCTCAGCTCTGCATCCCTTTTACAAAACGCGCGCAAGATGGTTACGAGAGTCGCGCCGACTCTGACACTCGCACGTCACAATGAATGCAGTATGCGCAGCGCAACGCGCGTACGAGATGTCGGCGCGATGACGCGGCAGTGATGGCGATGTTTTTATGAAAAGATGTCGCCGAATTTGGTTGGCTTAGTCAGCAAAAGAATCGCGAGGCGTAACTCTCATTGTCGTCCCGGCTTTCACCGGGACGACAATGAATGGGTGAGTTACGTCGCCAGCCACAACACGATCAGCGCCAGCGCCGCCGGTGCAGCCTGCACATAGAGAATGCGCTTGCTCACCGTCGCTGCGCCGTAAGCACCGGCGACGATCACACAGAGCAGAAAGAACGCCTTGATCTGGAATGCGAAGGCGGGCGCTGAATGCAGCAGGCCCCAGATCAGGCCGGCGGCGAGGAAGCCGTTATAGAGGCCCTGATTGGCCGCGAGCACCGCGGTGATCTCGGCCTTCTCGGGCGTGTTCCTGAAGGTCTTCAGGCCCTGCGGCTTCTGCCAGAGAAACATTTCCAGCACGAGAAAATAGATATGCAGCGCCACGACCAGCGCGGTCAGAAGATTGCCGATGAAATTCATGAGAGTCCCCCGTTAGTATCCCCAGCGTCATTCCCGGCAAACCAATTGGTTTGCCTGAGGGCGCGAACGCCTCTTGGCGGTCGCAAACCCGAATCTGGATGTGTTCATACCATAACAAGATTCCCCGCCACTCCCATTGGAGTGGCTGAGGTTCGCATTCTCAACTTCGCTGAGAAAGCGCCCCGGAATGACGAAGGTAGATAGCCCGGAATGACAGTGTGGGACCGAAACTATCCCACCGCCGGCTTCGGCAGCGATGCCGGGTCCAGCCACGGACGCGCGGATGACGCCAAGCCGGTGAGGCGACCCTGAATGTAGTCACAGCCCCAGTCGCGCAGCATCAGGCCGGACTCCTCATCCTGCACCCATTCGGCGACGGTCTTGATGCCGAGCCGGTGGCAGAGATCGATCAGGGTCTGCACGAAAGCGCGGTCGTCGGCGGAATGCGCGATGTTCTGCACGAAGGCGCCGTCGATCTTGACGATGTCCACGCCGAGCTTGCGCAGGTTGCGGAACGAGGTGTAGCCGGCGCCGAAATCGTCGATGGCGATGCGGCTGCCGAAATTCTTCAGCCGCGTGACGAAGCCGCGGACGTCGTCGAGGTCCTGGATGGCCACGGTCTCGGTGATCTCGACGATCAGCCGCTGCGCGACGCCGGGATGCGCCGCCATCATCGACTCGATGGAGGTCCACCAGTCCGGATCCATTGTCGTATCCGGCGAGATGTTCAGCGAGAGCTGCACATCCGGCGCGGCGGCGAGCTCGGCGACGACCAGTTCGAGCACGCGGTGATCCACCAGCCGGATCAGCCCCAATTTCTCGGCCACCGGCACGATATCCGGCGCCAGCAGCAACTGCCCGTCATCCTGCTTCATGCGCACCAGCGCTTCATAGAAAGCGGGGGTGCGGCTGTCGGCATGCATCACCGGTTCGAAGGCCGTGACGATGCGGCGCTCGTTCAGCGCAGTCACGATCTCGTCAGTGACGCGGATATTGACGCGGCGCTGCGCGTCGCGCTCCACATTCGGCCGCCACAGGGCAAAGCTGCCGTGGCGGCGGCGCTTGGCGCCGTTCAGGGTTTCCTGCGCGCGGTTGACGGCTTCGTTGACGTTCTGCGCATAGCGGGGAACGCTGACGGCGCCGATGGTGGCGGTCACCGAGACCGGGCCGGACTGGGTCGGGATGACGTCGTCGCGGATGCCGACCAGAAAGCGCTCGGCGGCGATCGTGGCATCGTCAACAGTGCAGTTCTTCAGGATCAGGCCGAACTTGTTGCCGGAGAAGCGGCCCATCACGTCGCCGCCGCGCAGCCGCGCACGAATCCGGCTGGCGATCTCGACGATCACTTCATCCGCGATATCGAAGCCGAAGGCGTCGTTGATCCGGGCCAGATGATCGATGCCGATCAGCATGAAGGCAAAGGACGAGCGGAAGCGCGTCGCTTCCTCGATGGCTTCGGCGAGGGACGCCAGAAGATGCGCACGATTGAGTTCGCCGGTGACGGGATCGTGCTGCGCCAGTTTCAGCAATTGTTCGTCGCGGGCATGGCGTTCGTTGTCGATGCGGACGACGCCTTCGACGCGTATTGCCTTGCCCGCGGCATCGGCACGGCAATTGCCGCTCTCCTCGATCCACAGCACGGCGGCCGTGGTCGAGGCGCGTAGTCCGTATTCGATCCGGTAGGTGCCACCGCCGGAAGCGAGTGCCTTGGCCAGTGCCTCGGTGCGAATGCCGCGCTGCGGCTCAATGAGAGTCGCCAGCTCGGCGCCGCTGGCGATGATCGCGGGGGAAATGTCGGTGAAGATGGCGGCGGCCTGGTCGGTCCAGGTGATCCGGTCGCTGGCGATATCCCAGATGAAGGCGGCCTGGCCGAGTGCGGCCAGAATCTCTGCTGCCTGCGGCTCGGAAGCGCGACCTGCCTGCAAGGAAGAATCGGCGCTCTGGGAAACAGCGGATGTCAAAGTCGCCTCGTTTTGGGACGTCATCGGGTGATTCGCCCCCCGACAATACGGCTCAGATCGCTACAATCGTTAGTCAAAGTTCCTAAAGACTTAAGAAAGTGTAGCCGGGCAGGCCTTCGCAAACCTGATGAGGCCCCGATCTGAGTTGTGGAGAGCCGCGGCACGACCCTTGCGACGCAGATGGTGGAGGGGCAACCCTCGTCCCGTATTGAGACGCGAGCACCGTTAACGATGTCGATTTTCGCGACCCGCGCTTACGCCACGACGCCGCACCCGATGCGGCGCGTCGGCGATTTCGTGGTCGAAAAAGAGTCGGTCATCGTGGAGGCCGTCGCGCTAACGCGGCTTGAGCCGGTGCAGCATACCGCCCCGGTGTCGTCGCGCGTGGCACGGCCCGACGCATCTTTCATTGCGCATCTGATCGCGACGGCCGAACAGGCACCGCAAACGCGGGTGCTGCGCCGCGCGGATGTGGCGGATGTGGAGGCGGCTTACCGGTCGGTGGCAAATATGTATGTTGCGGGATCGGCGATCAACCGCACGCAGCGTATGGCCTGACTCGGCACTCTCCGCTGTCGTCCTCGCCTAGCACGCCGAAGGCGTGCGCGGGGCGGGACCCATAAACACCGAAAAATTAATAGAAGACGCTGTGGATGTGGCTCTGCCCCTGTTTCAGTTTTGAAATCGGAGGCTATGGGTCCCCGCATTCGCGGGGACGACGGGCTGAAAGCTCCGTCGCTTACGTCTTCGGCTTGTCGTCAGGCGACGCGACGCCACCGGGCTGCAAATCCGGTGACGTGATTTGCGGCGACGTATGCGCCACGACTTCCGGCGGGACCGGGGTCGATTCAAGTTTCGGCTCGATCCGTTCGAGCTTCTCGACCTTCGGCTCCGGACGATCGGTCAACACGGCTTCGGCGACGGACGTCGCGGCCGGAACGGGGGCGGGCGGATGCGTCGGAGCGACCGGCGCTGGCGCGGGCTCATAACGCGGTGCCGGCTCCGGTGCATAGACCGGCGCGGCGACGCGGCGCGGACGCCGGGCGCGCAGCGAGATGCCGGCGAGGAAATCCACCATCGCCGTCAGGGTGATCAGGAAGAAGGTCGCATTGCCGAATTTCGGCAGCATCACGAATTCAGTAGCTGCCGCGCCGAACACCAGCAGCGACAGGAAATGATCGGTGAAATATTTCGGCGCCGGGCGCGCGGCGCGCATCACTTCGAGCCACAGCAAGAGAATGCTGAGCGCAACGAGCAGGTCGTTGAGCGTCACCATCCAGATGTCTTTCGACATCAGCGTGATCGGGAAGAGGGGGATCGGGCCCGACAGCGCGAGGTCGGGCATCAGGAAGGCGATGATGTTGCAGATCGCCACTGGAATCAGCAGCAGCGGGAAACCGATCGACGCCATCGAAGGCCTTCTTTGCGAGCGAGAGAACCAGAACGCATGTGGGCGATGCAGGACATCACCGGGACAACGCATTAGCTCCAGAGTTGGAGCGAATTCGGGCGGAAGACCAGTTCAGAATTATAGTCTGAACAGCTTTCTCGGCTTGCCCGCTGGCGCTTCGACCCGCCTGACCCGGACCTTACGTGGACGAGCGAAGGCGGCGCCACCTGACGTGGCGCTGCCCTCCATCCAGTGGTCAGGATTCTTTCTTCACCTTCAGAACCTGACGACCCTTATACATGCCGGTCTTCAGGTCGAGGTGGTGCGGACGGCGCAGTTCGCCGGAGTCCTTGTCCTCGACATAGGTCGGGGTCTTGAGTGCGTCAGCCGAACGACGCATGCCACGCCGCGACGGCGATGTTTTTCTTCTCGGAACGGCCATAGGAAAAGTCCTTGCAGGTTCTTGGCAGATGGTTTCGATCGGCGCCCGGTGACAGGCGGCCAGCACAGAACGCGCGGGCAAAATCGCTGATAAGGCCGGGCTTATAACGGAATGACGACGCGATGGCTAGGGCGGGGCGGTGGGAATTTTAGGGCAAATGGGGCCCCGAACTCGTCGTTCCGGGACAGGACCGGCGGCAAAGCCGGCGGGCATGGGCCCGGAACCTCGAAGTGTTTTGAACATATCGGGATTCCGGGTTCGCGTCCGGCCGGGCCGGCCGCGCCCCGGAATGACAGCCTAGTTCCAGCACCTCTGCAGCTCCGCCGCCTGCGCCCGCGCCATATAGGTTCCTGCCAGACGCCGCACCCCCGGCCCCGGCGTCCGGGCGCTGCGGGTGACCGGATTGGGCAGGATCGCGGCCAGGAGCGCGGCTTCCCGGGCCGACAGGCTCGAGGCCGGCCGATTGAAGGCATATTCGGCGCCGGCCTGGGCGCCAAACTGCCCGGATGGGCCCATTTCGGCGATATTCAGGTAGATTTCCAGGATCCGCTGCTTGGACAGCATCAGATCGACCCACATGGCCAGCGGGATTTCGAGGCCCTTGCGGATCACGCTGCGGCCCGACCACAGGAACAGGTTTTTTGCCACCTGCTGGGTGATGGTGGAACCGCCGCCGGAGACTTCACCGTCCTGAGCGTCCTCGATGGCGTTTTGCAGGGAATCCCAGTCGATGCCGCGATGGCTGCAGAATTTGGCGTCTTCGGACGCGACCACGCTGCGCGGCAGCGCCGGCGACATGGTCTTGAGATCGACCCAGGTCCGCTGCACGGGGGAACCGGTGATCCAGCGCCAGGCCATCAGCGCCGAAATCGGCCGGCCGACGGCATAAAGCGGCGTCAGCAGATAGGGCAGCGCGAGGAGCAGGATCCCGATCAGGATGAGGCGGCGGATAAGGCGCAAGAGGAGCGTTCCTGGTCGGAGCTATGCCGCTGATAAAGCGGGCTTTCCCCGCTCTTTTCAAGCCGGTTAAGCTTGCCGCGACCAATCGCGGCGGGACGCCGCAGGCGCAATTGACGTGGCCTTTGCCATAGAGGATTGTCCGGCCAAATTGTTCTGGAGCTATTCTTAATGTCGACCGGTGCTTCCACCAAAGATTTTGCCTCGCGCCTGGACCAGACCGCGGACGATACCGAAGCCGTACTGACCAAAGTGCTCGCCGATGGCGTGCTGCCCGATGAAATCGCCCGGCCGAAGCGGCTGATGGATGCGATGCGCTACTCCTCGCTCGGTGGCGGCAAGCGGCTGCGCCCGTTTTTGGTGGTGGAGAGCGCGGCGGTATTCGGCGTGCATCGCGAGCAGGCGCTGCTGGTTGGCGCCGCCCTCGAATGCATCCACTGCTATTCGCTGATCCATGACGATCTGCCAGCGATGGACAACAGCGACCTGCGCCGCGGCCGTCCGACCCTGCACAAGGCCACCGACGACGCCACCGCGATCCTCGCCGGCGACGCGCTGCTGACGCTGGCCTTCGACATCGTCACCCGCGATGAAATCCATTCGGATGCGACGGTGCGCCTGCTGCTGACCCGCGCGCTGGCGCGCTGCGCCGGTCTCGGTGGCATGGTCGGTGGCCAGATGCTCGATCTCGCCGGCGAAGGCCGCTTCGGCGACAAGGGGCCGGTTGACGTTGCACGTGTGCAGCAGATGAAGACCGGTGCGCTGCTGCGTTACGGCGTCATCGCCGGTGCGCTGCTCGGCCAGGCCACGCAGAAGGAATACAAGGCGCTCGACGATTACGGCCGCGCGCTCGGCGAAGCCTTCCAGATCGCCGATGATTTGCTCGACGTCGAAGGCGATGCCGCGGCGCTCGGCAAGCCCGCCGGTGCCGATGCCGCGCTCAACAAGACCACCTTCGTGACGCAGCTTGGCGTCGAGGGCGCCAAGAAGCGTGTCGCCGATCTGATCGCCACCGCCGACGCATCGCTGTCGATCTTCGGCGCCAAGGGCGACGTGCTGCGCGCCGCCGCCCGCTTCGTGGCCGAGCGCAAGAACTAAGGAAGACCTGATCATGTCGGAGACGGGCAAGGATCTCGATGAGCTCCTTGTCCGTTTTCGCAAGATGCCGGCGCCGCTCCGTGTCGTCTATGGGCGACCGCGCACGTTTCTGGCGCTTCTGATCGGCATCGTCGCGTTCTTCGTGCTGCCATCCTCGCTGCGGCTGGTGACGCGCCTGCTTATCGGCTGGGACGTGTTCATCGCGTTCTATCTCATGCTGGTCTACGGCATGATGTTGTCAAGCGGCGGTCAGAAACACATCCGCCGCAACGCTGCCCTGCAGGACGATGGGAGTTTCATCATCCTGCTGGTGGCAGCCCTGGGCGCCTTCGCCAGCATCGCGGCCATCGTGTTCGAACTTGGCGAGGGCCATCGCACGGGCTGGGAATTGACGCTGGCGATCGTCACCATCGCCTCGTCCTGGGCCGCGGTGCATACGACTTTCTCGCTACACTATGCCCATCAGTTCTATCGCGGGGCCAAACCCGGCGGCCTGGCATTTCCGTCTGGCGATGACGACACGAAGGAGCAGCCCGATTATTGGGACTTCGTGTATTTCTCCTTCGTCATCGGCATGACCGCGCAGGTCTCCGACGTCGGCATCACCGTGAAATCCATCCGCCGCACTGCCACGGCCCACGGCATCGTCTCCTTCATCTTCAACACCGCGCTGGTGGCGCTGATGGTCAATATCGCGGCAAGCGCGATCTAGTTCTTTCCCCTCGCCCCCGAATGTAGCGAAGCGAAGTTCGGCGGGAGAGGGTGGATCGAACACGCGAAGCGTGTTCGAGACGGGAGAGGGGGCGCCACAAAGAGCCCTCTCCCGCCTTCGCTCCGCTCAGGCACCCTCTCCCGCGGCGCGCAGCTCCGCTGCGCTGGGGGAGAGGGGAAGAAACAGCGCCCCACATTGACCTCACTTCTCATCCGGGCAAATTAGGCACGCAAAGGACATCGCCCGCGTGGAAGCCAAATTTCAGATTTTCCTGGTTTTGATCGCTGCGCTCGCAGGTACGGCGTGGCTGGCCAAGCGCATCAGCATTGCCCCGGCGATCCTGCTGCTGCTGGCCGGCATTGCACTGGCCTTCGTGCCGGGCATGCCCTCGATCCAATTGCCGCCGGATGTAGTGCTGCTGGGCGTGCTGCCGCCACTCATCTATTCGGCCTCCGTCGCCATGAGCTGGCGTGAATTCCGCGCCAATCTGCGGATCATCACGCTGCTGGCCGTCGGCTGCGTGATCTTCACGGCGTGCCTCGTCGCCACCGCGACGCATTTTCTGATCGGGCTGCCGTGGTCGGTCGGCTTCCTGCTCGGCGCCATCGTCGCGCCGCCGGACGTGGTGGCGCCGCTGGCGATTGCGCGCAAAATCGGCCTGCCGCGCCGCATTCTGGTCGTGCTGGAAGGCGAGGGTCTCGCCAATGATGCGACGACGCTGATCCTGTATCGCTTTGCAGTGGTGGCGATCACCACCGGGGCGTTCTCGCTGCCGAAGGCGGCCGGTACCTTCGTCGCCATTCTCGCCTGCGAACTCGTCTTCGGCCTCGCCATCGGCTGGATCAGCCTGCGCATGCGTCACCGCGCGCGCGATCCGCAGGTCGAGATTACGCTGTCGCTGCTGACACCCTATGTCGCCTATCTCATTCCCGAACATTTCGGTGGCTCCGGCATCATCGCCACTGTGGCCTGCGGTCTCTACATTTCCTGGAACGGCCCGCTGCTAATCTCGGCGGCGACGCGCCTGCAGGGCATCTTCTTCTGGGATTTGGTGATCTATCTGGTCGAGGGTCTACTGTTCCTTTTGACCGGCTTCCAGATGCGGGCGCTGATCGAGAAATCGAAGGCGTTTCCGTTTGCCGAGATCATGTGGGCCACGGTGCTCGTCACCGTCGTGATCATCGTGGCGCGTTTCGTCTGGGTCTATGCGGCGATTTATGTACCGCGTTGGCTGAGCGCTGACCTGCGCAAGCGCGATCCGGCGCCGAACTGGCAATGGACCTTCGTCGTCGCCTTCACCGGCGTGCGCGGTGCCGTATCGCTCGCCGCAGCGCTGGCGCTGCCATTCACGCTGGTCTCGAACGAAGGCTTTCCGTCGCGCGACCTGATCCTGTTCGTCTCCTTCAACATCATTCTCATCACGCTGGTTGGCTTCGGCCTGTGCCTGCCCATCGTGGTGAAGTGGCTCGGCGTGACCAAAATCGGCCGCGAGGAATATATCGCCGAGCATGAGGCCGAACTCGCCACGCGCCGGGAGGCGCTGGCCACAGCCCTGGCGCGGCTCGATGCCATGACCGACGATCGCGAACTATCCGACGAGGTCGTGAAGCTGCTGCGCGCGCGCCATGAAAGCCGCTCGAACCAGTTGCCGGGCGAATTCGATCCCGACGTCGACGTCTCGGCGGTTGGCATCGATCTGGTGCGCGAACTCATCAAGGCCGAGCGCAAATTCATCCACGCGCAACTGCGCGACGGCAAGATCACCGACGAGAGCCGCCGCCGCATCGAGCGCGATCTGGATCTGGAAGAAGCGGGGCTGAGCAACCGCGAGTTCCGGCGGATTCCGCTGTAGCGTTGCTCAGCGGATGCGCTCGGTGAAGACCGGCTCGAAGAAGCGCCACTCGTCGTAATAGGCATCAGGAAGCCTGTAGGGCTGGCAGTTCTCGAGCGCACGCATGCAACTCATCTGATACGCCTTGCTATAGGGCGTGGTCGAGGTGATCGATATCGGGCGCGCCTCATCGATCATGCCATCGCGATTCAGCTTGATCACAAAGATTGCCTCGATCGGCTCCTTGCCGCCACCACCGGGCTTTTTCCAGCATCGCTCCACTTGGGCTTTGAAGAGTGGTCCCCAGTGAGCTGCAGCGTTGCCGGTCCGCTTCGGCACCTGAGGGGGCGCGGCCGGCGGCGTCTGCTGTGATGGCGCGATGTCAGGTCGCGTGAAGCGGCCGGGCAGGCCAAACATCTGAGCGTTGCAAGAGGCTGAGGAGACAAGAATGAAAAAGGCGCCGGCGACCGTAGCGTTCGGCCCGGGTGCCAATCCGAATAAGCGATTGCCGAGACGCAAGACTGCCTCTTCACGTGCTGTATCCTAAAATAAAACTATAGATTGAAATTATCGCCATGGCAGCAAAAATGTGCTAAACATAATCGATGACCCGTCAGGATATCGAACTCATCCTTGAACAAGTCGCCACCTGGCCGGAAGAGGCGCAGGAAGAGTTTTTGACGTCGTTCAATGAGATCGAGGCAAAGCACGTCGGTGTCTACCAATTGAATGACGAAGAGCGGGCTGCCGTGCTCCGCGGTCTTGCTGAAATGCGAGCTGGCCAGTTGGCTAGCGAAGAAGAAGTTGCGGCTCTCTTCAATCGCTTTCGCTGATGAAAGTCAGGTGGTCTAAGACCGCCCTGATCGAACTCGAAGAGATTTTCCTTTATATATCCGAGCGCAATGAGGCGGCTGCACGTGCCGTTATGGCTCGTATCGAGCGGGTTTGCACACAACTCGAACAATTCCCGTTCACAGGTGTGGCTACGAGCGAAGACGAGGCCCGTATGCTGCCGATCGTGCGCTATCCGTTTTCGATCTTCTATGCAGTTGACGAAGGCTTGGATGAAGTCGTGATCCTTCATGTCCGTCATACGGCACGAAAAAAGCCGGCGACGGATGATCCGGTCGCCGGCTGATTTTGGAGCAGCTGCTTGAATTACTCGGCCGCGGTCACGACTTCCGGTGCCTTGGCGTTGGCGCCGTAGCGCTGATCGATATAGTCGATCACCAGCGCCTTGAAGTCGGCCGCAATGCTTGGGCCGCGCAGGGTGCGGAATTTCTCGCCATCGACGAACACCGGAGCGGCCGGGCTTTCGCCTGTGCCGGGCAGTGAGATGCCGATATTGGCGTGCTTGGATTCGCCGGGGCCATTCACGATGCAGCCCATGACCGCGACGTTGAGGTTCTCGACGCCGGGATACTGCGTCTTCCAGCCTGGCATCGAGTCGCGGATGAAATCCTGGATCGAGCGCGCCAGTTCCTGGAACGTGGTCGAGGTGGTGCGTCCGCAACCGGGGCAGGCCGCGACGAGCGGCACGAAGGTGCGGAAACCCATGGTTTGCAGCAGTTCCTGCGCAACCTGAACTTCCACCGTGCGGTCGCCGCCGGGCTCCGGCGTCAGCGAAATGCGGATGGTGTCGCCGATGCCCTGCTGCAGCAGGATGCCGAGCGCGGCCGAGGAGGCGACGATGCCCTTCGAGCCCATGCCGGCTTCGGTCAGGCCAAGATGGATCGCATAGTCTGAGCGCGACGCCAGCGTCTGATACACCGCGATGAGGTCCTGCACCGCCGAGACCTTGGCGGACAGGATCATCTTGTTCTTCGGCATGCCGAGTTCTTCGGCGCGGGCCGCCGACAGCAATGCCGACTGCACCATCGCTTCACGCGTCACCGCGCGGACGTCCTTTGGATTCGCGGACAGCGCGTTCTCGTCCATCAGCTTGGTGAGCAGTTCCTGATCGAGCGAACCCCAGTTCGCGCCGATGCGGACGGCCTTGTTGTTCTTGTTGGCGATCTCGATAATGTCGGCGAACTGGCTGTCACGCTTGCTCTTGAAGCCGACATTGCCGGGATTGATGCGGTATTTGTCGAGCGCCGCGGCGCAGGCCGGATATTCGGCGAGCAGCTTGTGGCCGATATAATGGAAGTCGCCGACCAGCGGCGTGGTGATGCCCTGCTTGTCGAGCGCCTCGCGGATATGCGGAACGGCGGCAGCGGCCTCGTCGCGATCGACGGTGATGCGGACCATTTCCGAGCCCGCGCGCGACAGCGCTGCGACCTGGTCGATGGTGCCCTGGATGTCGGCGGTGTCGGTGTTGGTCATCGACTGCACGACGATCGGAGCGCCGCCGCCGACAGCGACGTTGCCAACCATGACCTGTGTGGTGAGGTGCCGGGGCGCCGGACCGGCGATATCAGACGGAATTTCAATCTTGTTCATGGGGTCTCGAATATCAGATTTAGATGACATCCAGCAATGCGTTAGTGGCCTAGGCCCTGACCGGTCGGTTAACGAGGACCAGCCCGGCGATGACCAATAGCGCAGCGAGGCCGAAGGCGGGGGTCAGGTGGTCGCCCATGATGAGATAGCCTGCCGCGACGCCAAACAAAGGGGTAATGAAGGTAAAAGCCGACAATTTGCTGGCGGAATAGGTCTTGATCAGCCCGAACCAGAGCAAAAACGTGAAGCCGACCACCCAGAAGGCCTGAAACGAGAGCAGGGACAGCGCCAGCGGACCGGGAACCCGGGTCACGGTCTCGCCCGCCAGCAGCGCCGCCAGGCCCAGAATCGGGACAGACAGCCCGACTTGGTATCCCAATGCCTTTTCAGGCGCGACGTAGAGCAACGGGGTCGTTTTAACCACCAGCGTGGTCGCGGCCCATAGCCCCGCACCGGCGACGATCATCAGATCCCCGATCAGCACATCGGCGGTGACGTCCGGCTGCGGGACGCCGATCGCGACGGCGACACCGGCAAAACTGACCGCGAGTCCGGCCCATTGCACCGGGCGCAGGCGTTCGCCCAGGAATTGATAGGAGCCGAAGGCCACGAAGAACGGCATCGTGTAGAGGAAAACCGCGGCCCGTGAGGCCGTCGTGAATTGCAGGCCGTGAAAGATCAGCACGAATTCGATGCCGAACAGCACGCCGGCAAACAGGCCTGCTTTCAGCGTGCCGTCGCGTTCGAACAGCTTGACGCCGCGCATGCGCGCAATGGCCAGGATGACCAGCAGTGCGCCGGCCGAGCGCAGCATCGCCTGCGTGTAAGGCGGGATATCGTGCAGCACCAGCTTGATGGCGATCTGGTTGAAGCCCCAGGTCAGGCACAGCATCAGCACGAGGGCGATGGCGCCGGCGGTGAGTGCGCGTCCGCCGGGTGGACTGATGATCACTTCTGCAGACATGAAGCCTCGGGCCCGGCTTGTCGCCGTGTTGTTATGGGATCGTCACGCCTGACAGTGCGCGCAGGTTCCGGTGATTTCGACAACAGACAGTTTCGGGACGAAGCCAGTCGTCCGTGCGGCATCATTCAGGCTCTGCGCGACTTTCGTGGCCGGCACTTCGCCGACCGACCCGCACTGGTCACAGATCAGAAACGCGACCATCGAGGCCGTGCCGTGGTCGTGCGCGCAGGCCAGAAAGGCGTTGCGGCTCTCGATGCGGTGAACGAGGCCGTTCTCCATCAGGAAATCAAGTGCGCGATACACGGTGATGGGTGCCGGACGCGAAGTGGTCTTGGCAAGCTCATCGATGATCTCGTAGGCCCCAAGCGGCCGATGGCTCGCGAGCAGCGCTTCAAGCACCTGCCGGCGGATCGGGGTCAGCTTTTGCGATCGGGCCGCACAGACATGCTCGGCATGATGCATCGCGTCCGCCGTACAGCGGTCGTGATCGTGGCCAGGAGCCGGGAAAGTTGGTTTCGGAACTGCCATATGGAGGTAGCTTAACCCGTTGGGTGTGATTGTGCCCGTCTTTTTGGCGTTGGGGCCCAGTCTTACACCAAATCCTGCGCTGCCAAACGACGAGCGTTCCCTGCAGATGGGGGGACAGTCGGGCGATTGCAAAGGTTGAATGGGCGATACCGGGCCGATCAGGTGGAGCTTTTGCGCTCCCGGCGCAGATCCGATGGCGAGGTGGCATATCGGCGCCGGAATGTCCGGTTGAAATACGACAAATCGTTGAAGCCGGCCTCGTCCGCGATCTTCCCGATCCGCTCATCGGCCCGCAATGGGTCGAGTAGCAATGCATGAGCAAGGGCCAAACGCCGTTCGAGCAAATATTCCGACAGGCGGAGGTCGTGTTCGCGAAACAGCTTGCGGACATAATCAGGCGAGATTTTCTGAGCCGCCGCCAGCGTTTCGGCCGAGAGGTCGTGATTTCCGAGACTTGCTTCGATGGCTGCCTTGATCGCCTGCAAGCGCAGCATGCGGGTGCTGGAAGGTGGAGATGTCTCGGAGTGGTTCTCGCAACCGATCGTCAGAAGTGCGATCAGGCTACACAGATCGGCCACGACGTGGTGTTGAAGATGGGTGGGGGCGGACCCGTCAAGGTCGATTGCTTCCTGACAATGCGCCATCATTAGCCGCAACGTCCGAGCCTCCAGGAGGACAGGTCGCATGAGCCAGGCGCCGAGATTCGGCACCTTGATCGACAGCGCAGCACGGTCGATCTGAACGATCAGATGCTGCGTCTCACAAGATGACGTATGCCAACCAGCGTCCCTGGTTGTCATCAAGACCGCATGGTTCTGCTCGATGATCTCTTCGCGGCCATGCTGCGATGCGCGAGCCCGACCTTTCAGAACGACTGCAAACACAACATCGTCAGGCGATGACGCAGTCGCAGCATCCGGCATGCGGTCGTTCGCCGGAAATCCCGTGCCGATAAAAACAATCGCGCCGGGCAACCTGTGCAATGCAGTATCGGTTGAAAACGGGGTGTCCGTCGGAAGAGGGGATTCGACGTTGAATGTCAGGCGCCCGAATTGGAGCTGCGGTGTCGGCAGATTTTCGGAAGCAGCCGCGATTAATGAATCGGGCGTTTCGGGACCGGGCCCTGAAGTCACGAGGATCAGTCCTGCAAGCATTGAACTACATCTTGGTCGTGCCAGCGCCGGATCACGTTCATAATGATCGCCGTTAGCGTGCCTTCTGGTATTTTTGTCTTTGATAGTTCGTGATGCGCCATGTGGCCTGAACGCAACAAGCAGAACGAATTGCGGTGCCAGTCTCGCCCAGTCCTGCCGCGTCGCGTCCGTTCCAAGTCGCTGATGTCTCATTCAACTACACATCATCGAAGCAGGGCCTTCGGCCTGCCTTTGTTGATCTGTTGTTGAGGAGACTGATGGTGAAACGCACCGTATTGGCCGCTGCAGGCCTCGCCATCGTGGCGTTTTCGTCGACCGCTGGCGCTGCGGATCTGTCGCCCCGCATGTACGCCAAGGCGCCGGTTCTGGTGGACCCCGGCATCAACTGGACCGGATTTTATGTCGGCCTCAACGGCGGCTACAGCTGGGGCAAGGGCGACGCCACTTTCCTGCCGGGCACCGCCTTTGCGTCGTCGGTCAAGCAGGACGTCAATGGCGGCCTGGGCGGCGGCCAGATCGGCTACAACTGGCAGCTCGACCGCACATGGGTCGTCGGTCTCGAAGCCGATATCCAGGGGACTGGTGAACGTGGCAGCGCGAACTCTCCAGTGAGTTCGCTGCGGACCACCTTGCCCGGCGGTGACTTCAATCTGCTCGCACTGACCTCGGCAAACAGCTCATGGAGCTTCCCGTGGTTTGCGACCTTCCGCGGCCGCGTCGGCCTGCTGGCAACGCCGGATCTGCTGCTCTACGGCACCGGCGGTCTGGTTGTCGGTGAGGTCAAATATTCCACCCAGACCACAGTAACGGGCCAGATCTTCGGGCCGGGCTCTGCTGGCACGACACCGGCCAGCGCGGCCGTGACGATTCCCGGCACGCTGTTGTCGGAATCGCAGACCCGTGTCGGCTGGACCCTGGGCGCCGGTCTGGAAAAGAAGTTCGGCACCAACTGGTCGGCCAAGCTCGAATATCTTTATCTCGATCTGGGCTCGGCGACCTATTTCGGAGGGACGGCCAACCAGACCTCGGTCGGCTTCCATGACCACGTCTTCCGCGCCGGCATCAATTACGCCTTCAGCCCGGCTGTTGTGGCCAAATACTGACCCTTTCGCCCCTCCTGACGACTTCAAGCCCGGCCTCGTGCCGGGCTTTTTGCTGCGCCGCCCATTCTGGGGAGGTCCGGGAGATCTAGCCATGCGCTTGTCGCGGGGCTGCGTCGTATCGTCCACCGATGCGTTATTCATAAGCTTGCTTATAATAAGCTAAGTTTACGGAGCGCCTCCATGTCCTGCCAGCCTGACACCGGCACCGATTTTCTGTCCGCCTTGTTCGAGACCCAGCGCATGTTGCGGCTGCTGGCCGACAAGGAAGCGCGCCATTTCGGCATGACCCGCGCCCAATGGGCGGTGCTCGCCAAGGTCGAGCGCAATGAGGGCCAAAAACAAACCGACCTCGCCGACGCCATGGAAATGGCGCCGATCAGCCTGACGCGGCTGATCGACAAGCTCTGCGACAGCGGCCTGATCGAACGCCGCAATGATGACACCGACCGCCGCATCAAGCGCCTCTATCTCACCGAGGCCGCGCGCCCGCTGACGGCAAAGCTGGCGGTGCTGCGCGGCAACCTGATGCAGGTCGCGTTCGGCGGCGTGAGCGAGGCCGACATGCACCAGCTGGTCGCGCATCTGGAAACCATCAAAGACAATATCCGCGCTGCGCTGAGCCCCGCAGCCACAAAGACCAAGGAACAAGTCTATGGCTGAGCCCGTGCTGAAATTTCCCGACAAGGATGCGCCCGAGGGCGGATCCGATGGCGCCGCGACCACGCAGCGTCAGGGCGCGAAAGGTTTCCTGAAGCGCTATCGGCGAACGTTGCTGCTGGTCGTACTGCCGGCCATCGTTCTTGTTGGCGGCGTCGCCTTCTATCTGTCGGGCGGTCGCTATGTCGGCACTGACGATGCCTATGTCGGTGCGCAGAAGGTGCTGATCACGCCGGACATCTCCGGCAAGGTCGACAAGGTCGTCGTGCGCGAAGGCCAGCATGTCAAAGAAGGCGACGTACTGTTCGAGATCGATCCGGTCCCGTTCCGGCTGGCGCTCGACGATGCCAGGGCCAAGCTGGCGCAGGCAAAGACCACCTATGACAACCTCGTCAGCAACGTGAAGATCTACGGCCAGATGCAGGATCTGGCGCAGCAGGGCGTCGACTTCAAACAACGCGACGTCGAACGCAAGTCGACTCTGGTCAAGAGCAACTTCGGCTCGCAGCTCGATCTCGACAATGCGGCGACTGCGGCGGTGACCGCGAAGGCGCAGCTCGAACTCCTGAGGCAGCAGCTCGCGACCTCGATGAACCAGCTGCTCGGCAATCCCGACCTGCCGCTGGCCCAGTTCCCGCCTTACGCGCAGGCGCAGTCGGCGCTCGATCAGGCGCAGCGCAATCTCGACCACACTGTGCTGAAGGCGCCGATCTCCGGTGTCGCGACGCAGGTCGACAACATCCAGCTCGGCCGCTTCGCCATGGCCGGCACGCCGATCCTCACGGTGATCGACGACAACAGGCCGTGGGTCGATGCCAACCTGAAGGAATCCGATTTCACTTACATCGCCGTCGGACAGACTGTGGAGATCGACGTCGATGCGTTCCCGAACCACGCCTTCAAGGGCACTGTCGGTTCGCTGAGCCCTGGCACCGGCGCGCAATTCGCGATCCTGCCGCCGCAGAATGCCACCGGCAACTTCGTCAAGGTGGTGCAGCGCGTGCCGGTGCGGATCTATCTCGATTATGCAGATCCCTTCGTGAAGCGACTGAAGGCCGGCATGAGCACTTACACGACCATCGATACCAAGCATCATCGCTCGCTGGCGGGCCTGCTCGGCCTGTCATCGGCCAAGGCTGCTCAGGACTGATCCCATGAGCACGTCGGCGCCATCTCCCAGTGCGGTCCCCGGCTTTCGCCGGAATATGGTGACGATCTGCGCCATGACCGCGACCATCATGCAGGCGCTCGACACCACCATCGCCAATGTGGCCCTGCCCTACATGCAGGGCACGCTGTCGGCGTCGCAGGATCAGGTCAACTGGGTGCTGACCTCCTATATCGTCGCCGCGGCTATCATGACCGCGCCCGTCGGCTGGATCGCCAACCGGTTCGGCCGCAAGAAGATCTTCATCGTCTGTTCGGCGGGCTTCACGGTCGCCTCGGTGCTGTGCGGCCTCGCGCAGGACATCAACCAGATGGTCGGCTTTCGCCTGTTGCAGGGCGTTTTCGGCGCGGCACTCGTGCCGCTGTCGCAGGCGGTGATGCTCGACAGCTACGCGCTGCATGAGCGCGCCAAGGCGATGTCGATCTGGGGCATGGGCGTGATGCTCGGCCCGATCATGGGGCCTTCATTGGGCGCCTGGCTGACTGAAACTTACTCCTGGCACTGGGTGTTCTTCGTCAATCTGCCCTTCGGCATCGTCACGGTGTTTGGCCTGCTGGCCTTCATGGACGAGACCAAGACCAATGCAGACCTGAAATTCGACTGGTTCGGTTTCGGCGCGCTGGCCATCGGTATCGGTGCGATGCAGCTCGCACTTGACCGCGGCGAGCAGCTCGGGTGGCTCGAATCCAATGAAATCGTCATCGAGGCGATCGTTTCGATCATCGGCTTCTATTATTTCTTCGCGCATTCCTTCACGACCTCGAAGCCGTTCATCCAGTTCGCCATCTTCAAGGACAAGAATTTTGTCGGCGGCTGCGTGTTCATGGCCGTCATGGGGCTGGTGCTGTATTCGACCATGGCACTGTCGTCGCCCTATCTGCAGAACGTGATCGGCTATCCGATCCTCACGGCGGGGCTATTACTGGCGACGCGCGGCTCCGGCACCTTCGTGGCGATGATGCTGGTCGGGCGCATCATGAAATATGTCGAGGCGCGTACACTGATCATGGTGGGAATGGCACTGATGTCGGTGTCGCTGTTCTTTACGTCGATGTGGACCGACCAGACCGGCGTGCCGGAGATCGTGATCGTCTCCATCGCGCAGGGATTTGGCCTTGGTCTCGTCTTCGTGCCGCTGTCCACCGTGGCGTTCCTGACGCTGCCAAATCATCTGCGCACCGACGGCACCTCGATGCTCACGCTGCTGCGCAATGTCGCGAGTTCGATCGGCATCTCCATCGTGATCGCGCAGCTCACCTCAAACACCCGTATGGCCCATGCGGTGCTGGTCGAGCACATCACGCCGTTCAGCAATGCGCTGCAGATGCCCAATGTGACCAGCGCGATCAACCTCGCCACCGACAGCGGCCGCGCCATGATGGACGCCATCGTCACGCTGCAGGCAACGATCATCGCCTTCGGGCTGGATTATCAGATGGTGATGCTGGTGACGCTCTGTGCGATTCCGATGGCGCTGATCATCGGCTCGTCCAAGGCGACCTTGCGCGCGCAAGCGGCGAAGCCGGGTGCGGACGAGCATCCGGCGGTGATGGAGTAATTGAAGCGGAGACGCTGATGGTTTCCCTCCCTCAAGTCCAGCGAAGCTGGACGCAGTGGGGAGGGTCGGCCGATAGGCCGGGGTGGGGTCTCTCCCCAAGCGAGGACGCCGTGTGTGGCTCCCCACCCGTCTCGACCGCTTCGCGGTCGATCCACCCTCCCCACCTGCGCGGCTCCGCCGCTTTGGGGGAGGGATAAGAGAGACATCACACGTCGAAGAACACCGTCTCGTTGTCGCCTTGCAGGTGGATATCAAACCGATACACGCCAGGCGCCGTCTTCTTCGCGATGATCGTCGCGCGGCGGTCGGCCGGGACGAGGTTCATCACCGCGTCATCAGCCGTCGCGGCTTCGTCCTCGAAATAGATACGCGTCATCGACTGCATCGTCATGCCGCGGCCAAACACGGCCATCACGATATGCGGCGCCTGTTCTTTGCCATCGATGCCCGGCACGGCGCCTGGCTTTACAGTGTCGAACGAATATTCGCCGGCATCGGTGGTGCCGGAGCGACCGAAACCCTTGAAGCTCGAATTCGGCAGCCCGCGGGTATCTTGCGGATCGGCGAAACGGCCCTGCGCATCGGCCTGCCAGATTTCCAGTACGGCGTCGGGCACCACCTTGCCGTCGCCGTCATAGATCACGCCTTCGATGCGGATCTTGTCGCCGGTGACGTCGGGTGTCAGCAGGTTGCTGGTGAAGGCGTCGTTCCAGGCGTATTTGCCGTTAGGTGTCAGGCCGTAGGCATAGAACGGACCGACGGTCTGCGACGGGGTAATTCCGGGCATCAGTGATTCTCCGTCGGGGTGGCGTTGCGGCCGCGCAGCACGATGTTGAAACGATAGGCCAGCGCCCAGCCGGGCTCGGTGACGTCGAGGTCGAAATCCGACACCATGCGCAGGCGCGCCTTTTCGTCTGTGACCGAGTTGAAGATCGGGTCGAACGGAAACAGCGGATCGTTCGGGAAATACATCTGCGTCACGAGGCGCGAGACGAAGGAATGGCCGAACACGGAGAAGTGGATGTGGGCAGGGCGCCACGCATTGTGGTGATTGCCCCACGGATAGGCGCCGGGCTTGATAGTGACGAACTTGTAATTGCCCGCGGCGTCGGTGACGGTGCGGCCGGCGCCGGTGAAGTTCGGATCGAGCGGCGCGGGATGCTGGTCCCAGACATGCACATAGCGGCCGCAGGCATTGGCCTGCCAGAGTTCGACCAGCGTGTTCGGCACGCCGCGGCCGTCCTCGTCCATCACCGTGCCGTGCACGATGATGCGTTCGCCGAGCGGCTCGCCGGCATGCATGGTGGTAAGGTCATGATCGCCGGGGCGCACGGTCTCGTGGCCGTAGACCGGTCCTGTCGTTTCCGACAGTGTGTGCGGCATCAGGATGCGCTGCTTCTGCGGGGCACGCTTGATGGTGCTCTTGTAGCCGGGTGAGAAGCGCGGCGCGTGCGCCGCATTGCTCTCGACGGGATAGATTAGCGTCATGCTGGTTTCCCCTTTGGCCGCCGCGGATCCCGCGGCGGCTTGCTTGTGGATGTAGTTTTTTAGTTCAGCTTCTCGATCGCCATGGCGACGCCCTGGCCGACGCCGACGCACATGGTGGCCAGCGCCAGCTTGCCGCCGCGCTTCTCCATGCCATGCACGGCGGTCATCGCGAGACGGGCGCCGCTCATGCCGAGCGGATGACCGAGCGCGATTGCGCCGCCATGCGGATTGACGAAGTCAGCGTCTTCCTTGACGCCGAGCTGGCGCAGCACGGCGATACCCTGCGACGCGAAGGCTTCGTTGAGCTCGATCAGATCGAAATCGCTGATCTTGAGGCCGAGACGTTCCATCAGCTTCTTGGTCGCCGGCACCGGGCCGATGCCCATGATGCGCGGCGCGACGCCGCCCGAGGCGAGGCCGAGAATGCGGGCGCGGGCCTTGAGGCCGTGCTTCTCCACAGCGGCGCCCGAGGCGAGGATCATGGCGCAAGCGCCGTCATTGACGCCCGAGGCGTTGCCGGCGGTGACCGTGCCGTCCTTGCGGACAATCGGGCGCAGCTTGGCGAGGCCTTCCAGCGTGGTTTCGGGGCGCGGATGCTCGTCCTTGTCGACGGCGATCGGGCCGGCCTTGCCGCCGGGCACCATCACCGGGATGATTTCTTCGGCGAAATAGCCCGAAGCGATCGCCTTTCCGGCGTTCTGCTGCGAGCGGATCGCAAAGGCATCCTGGTCGGCGCGCGAGATCTGGAAATCCTGCGCGACGTTCTCCCCGGTCTCCGGCATAGCGTCGACGCCGTACTTTTCGCGCATCAAGGGGTTGATGAAGCGCCAGCCGATGGTGGTGTCGAAGATTTCCGCCGAGCGGGAGAAGGCTTCGGTGGCCTTGCCCTGCACGAATGGCGCACGGGTCATGGATTCGACGCCGCCGGCAATGGCGAAATCGATTTCACCGGCGCGGATGGCGCGAGCGCCGGCGCCGACTGCGTCGAGGCCGGAGGCGCAAAGGCGGTTCAGCGTGGCGCCGGGAACGGAATCCGGCAGGCCGGCCAGCAGCGCGGCCATGCGGGCGACGTTGCGGTTGTCTTCACCGGCCTGGTTGGCGCAGCCGAAATAGACTTCCTCGACGGCAGCCCAATCCACACCGGGATTGCGGTCCATCAGAGCTCTAATGGGGGCGGCGGCGAGGTCGTCGGCGCGAACTTTGGCAAGGGAGCCGCCGAAACGGCCGATGGGGGTGCGGACGGCGTCGCAAATGAAGACATCGCTCATCAATTCTCTCCCTGGAGACTGCATCCGCGCTCGATTGCCGGATTTTCGCGGTGGTTTTAAGAACCCCCGCTGACCCGGTCAAATGCTGCTGCTGGATGGCAGCGTTGTCCTTGGAATTGCGGATATGAGATCGCAGTTGACTTGTCAACTGCCTCTCCGCGGTGGGGAAAACTACGGTTTGCGACAGCCGCGGGTGGGATCGGCGGAGCAAAATTTGCTAGCGTCCGGCGCCATGACGATCCAGCAGCCCATTACCGCCCCAGAACCCGCTCCCCGCGTGGATGACACCGCAAAAGTGTCTCCCATGATGGAACAGTACCTTGAGATAAAGGCCGCCAATCCCGGCCTCTTGCTGTTCTACCGGATGGGCGATTTCTACGAGATCTTCTTCGAGGATGCGGAGGTTGCCTCGCGCGCCCTGGGCATCGTGCTGACCAAACGCGGCAAGCATCAGGGCATGGATATCCCGATGTGCGGCGTGCCGGTGGTTCGCGCCGATGATTATCTGCACCGCCTGATCTCGCTCGGCATCCGTGTCGCCGTCTGCGAACAGATGGAGGATCCGGCCGAGGCGAAGAAGCGCGGCGGCAAGAGCGTGGTTCGCCGCGACGTCGTGCGCGTGGTTACGCCGGGCACGCTGACCGAAGAAAACCTGCTCGACGCGCGGGCCAATAATTATCTGCTGGCGATTGCGCGCAGCAAGGGCTCAAGCGGTGCGGATCGCATCGGTCTGGCCTGGATCGATATTTCGACTGCCGAATTCATTGTCACCGAATGTGCGACAGGCGAACTCGGCGCGACGCTGGCGCGGATCAATCCGAACGAGGTGCTGGTTACGGATGCGCTCTACAGCGATCCTGATCTCAGCCAGTTGCTGCGCGAATTGCCGGCGGTGACGCCGCTGACCCGTGACGTGTTCGATGGTGCCACCGCCGAGCGCCGGCTGTGCGATTACTTTGCCGTCGCCACCATGGACGGCCTCAGCGCCATGTCGCGGCTGGAAGCGACCGCTGCGGCGGCGTGCGTCACCTATGTCGAGCGCACGCAAGTCGGCAAACGCGTGCCGCTGTCGCCGCCGACCCACGAAGCGGTCGGCACCACCATGGCCATCGATCCGGCGACCCGCGCCAATCTCGAACTGACGCGCACGCTATCAGGCGAGCGCAAGGGCTCGCTGCTGGATGCGATCGACTGCACCGTCACCGCCGCCGGTTCGCGCCTGCTGGCGCAGCGCCTCGCCGCGCCGCTTACCGATGAAGTGGCGATCGGCCGCCGGCTCGATGCCGTCGCGAGTTTCGTATCGGACAGCGGGCTGCGCGACGATCTGCGCTCGGCCCTGAAGTCTGCGCCTGATATGTCGCGCGCACTGGCGCGGCTTTCGGTCGGCCGCGGCGGTCCGCGCGATCTCGCCTGTCTGCGTGATGGTGTGCTTGCCGCCGATCAGGTGCTTGATCGTCTCGGCGTCATCGACAATCTGCCAGCGGATATCACGGCTGCCATGGCCGGCCTGCGCCGGCCATCGCGCGAACTCGCCGCGACCTTTGCGCGGGCGCTGGCCGACGATCTTCCGCTGCTGAAGCGCGATGGTGGTTTCGTGCGCGAAGGCTTCGAAGCTGCGCTCGACGAGACCCGAAATCTGCGCGACGCCTCGCGTCTCGTGGTCGCCGCGATGCAGGCGCGCTATGCCGATGACACCGGCGTGAAGGGCCTCAAGATCCGTCACAACAATGTGCTCGGCTATTTCGTCGAAGTCACCGCGCAGCATGGCGACAAGTTGATGCAGGCCCCGCTGAACGCGACCTTCATCCATCGCCAGACGTTGGCAGGGCAGGTGCGCTTCACCACATCCGAACTCGGCGAGATCGAAGCCAAGATCGCCAATGCCGGCGACCGCGCGCTCGGGTTCGAGCTCGAAATTTTCGAACGGCTGTCGGCGATGGTCGCCGAGGCGTCGGAAGATCTGCGCGCTGCCGCCCATGCCTTCGCACTGCTGGATGTGGCGACCGCGTTGGCGAAACTGGCGGTCGACGACAATTATGTCCGCCCCGAAGTCGACAATTCGCTGCTCTTCGCCATCGAGGGCGGCCGGCATCCGGTGGTCGAACAGGCGCTGCGCCGCGACGGCCAGCCGTTCATCGCCAATGCCAGCGATCTGTCGCCCGGGCCGGGGCAGAAGTCCGGCCAGATCTGGCTCATCACTGGTCCGAACATGGCCGGTAAGTCGACCTTCCTGCGCCAGAACGCATTGATCGCGCTGCTCGCGCAAATAGGCAGTTTCGTGCCGGCCTCGCGCGCCCGCATCGGCATTGTCGACAGGCTCTTTTCGCGCGTCGGCGCCGCCGACGATCTGGCAAGGGGACGTTCGACCTTCATGGTCGAGATGGTGGAGACGGCGGTCATTCTCAATCAAGCGACCGAACGCGCGTTGGTGATCTTGGATGAAATCGGCCGCGGCACTGCGACCTTCGACGGTCTATCGATCGCCTGGGCCGCGATCGAGCATCTGCATGAGAGCAATCGCTGCCGCGCACTGTTCGCGACCCATTATCACGAGCTCACCGCACTCTCCGCCAAGCTGCCGCGGCTGTTCAATGCGACGGTGCGGGTGAAGGAATGGCACGGCGACGTGGTGTTCCTGCACGAGGTGCTGCCGGGCTCGGCGGATCGCTCCTATGGCATTCAGGTGGCCAAGCTCGCGGGCCTGCCGCCGGCGGTCATCGCGCGCGCGAAGTCGGTGCTGGCCAAGCTTGAAGCGCAGGATCGCGGCCAGAGCGCCAAGGCGCTGATGGATGACCTGCCGCTGTTCGCGATCACCGCGCGTGCACCGGTCGAGGCGGCTCCTCCGTCGGAGGCGGAATTGCTGATGGACGCCGTGAAGGCGCTGCATCCCGACGAGATGTCGCCAAGGGAGGCGCTGGATGCGCTCTATGCGCTGAAGGCGAAACTGCCGAAGTAACATTCTCTATCGTCATGCCCGGCCTTGTGCCGGGCATCCACGCCTTGTTTCTCTGCGCCAAGACGTGGATGGCCGGGACGAGCCCGGCCATGACGGGGTTTTACACGTAGCGCACCCGCCTGCGGCCCCATGCCCACAGGCCGAGATTCCACACGACACAGGTGGCGAGCGCGAGGCTCAGCGCGATCGCTGAGCCGAAGCGCAGCGCCGTCTCGTGCAGGATGGCGACTGCGATGCCGAAACCCATCAGGCCCCAGCCGCCATTGGCTATCACGGCGGCGGTGGGCGGGCCGCCGATCCGCGGATGCAGGATCAGCATCAGGCTGGTGAAGACCACGGGATAAAGCGCGAGAATGCCGCTGCCGGTCGGGCCGATGGTCGAGGACAGCGTCACCACGGTGGCAACCAACGTTGCGACGAGAGCGGCGCGCAGTGGGATATCGTACCAGCGCCGGGTGATGAGCGGCATCTTCGCATGGCGAAACCGCGCCATCAGCGGCAGGCAGATGCCGAAGGCCACGACATTGGCCGCGATGCCGCCAAGCAAAGTCCATTCGAACTGCCGCACCAGCAGGGCGAGGGCGAACCACACCAGCACAGCGGCACCGAGGCTGACGATCACGTTGTGGCGTTGCGCCAGCAGCACGTAAGTCAATCCGAGAAACATCGTCGCGCCATTGATCGGCAGGCTGGCCAATGCACCTTGCGCGATGAAGGCGGCGTCATGATCGAGCGCAAGAAAGACATAGGATGGACCCGCCGAAATCGGCAGCGTTGCCACCAATGCACCGATCACCGGGCCGGATCGTTCGGTGATGATGGAGGCGGTGATCACAAAGGCGGCGGTGATCGCCATGCGCAAAGTGAGCGTCAGGAGGAAGGCAAGTTCGGGGGACATGGCAGCCTGACGAGAGGAGGTGCTTGGCCTCCTCTTTCCTTGGTGGGAGTCGTCCGGCCTGCTTACACCCTGTTGAGAGACACCGAAACCTTCGGGCCATGTTTGATGGTCTGGTAGACCACGCAATAACGCTCGGTCAGCTTCAGCAGCAGATCGAGCTTGTCCTGCGGCGCGTCGGTGTCGACATCGAAGCGCAGGCGGATTTCGGCAAAGCCGACCGGCGCTTCCTTGTCGACGCCGAGCGTGCCGCGGAAATCAAGATCGCCCTCGGCTGTCACATTGCCGGACTTCAGCGGAATTTCGACGGCGGTGGCCACCGACTTCAGCGTCACGCCGGCGCAAGCCACCAATGCTTCCAGCAGCATGTCGCCCGAACAGAGTTCGAGGCCGGAGCCGCCCGTGGCGGGGTGTAGGCCGGCGGCTGCGATCTGCCGGCCGGTCTCGACCTTGCAGGCGATGCCGTCATTGTCGATCGAGCCCTTGGCCTTCAGCGTGATGAAGGCGGCCTTGGGATCGGTCTTGTAGAGTTCCTTGATGGGGGCCTGGGTGGCGCGAAGCGCGGCGGCGTCCATGATATCTCTCCCTCAGATTTTGTTAGTTGCAGCTTTTATTAGCTCGCGGTGCTGTTGTCACCACCACGCGCCGACCGCCTCGGCAGGCGCGTTATCGGGCACGTTGCGATCGAGAGATCGATCCAGCGCGGTGAGCACGCGGCGCTTCACCGCGTCGAACAGCGGCGAGGCACGGTCGCGCGGACGCGCGAGGCCGACATCGATCTCGGCGAACAGCCGACCGGGCCGCGGACGCATCACCAGCACGCGGTCCGCCAGCACAACGGCTTCGTCGACATCATGGGTGACAAGGACCAGCGTCGGCCGCGTGTCGGCCCACAGATCAAGCAGATGATCCTGCAGGTCGCGGCGCGTGAAGGCGTCGAGCGCGGAGAATGGCTCATCCAGCAACAGCACCTCCGGCTGCGGCACCAATGCACGGGCAATGGCGACGCGCTGCGCCTGCCCGCCGGATAGTTCGCGCGGCCATGCCTTTGCTTTGTCCGGCAGGCCGACGCGCGCCAGGGCCTGTGCGACTTTCTCGCGGCGTGCGGCGACAGGAAGCTCGGACAGTCCGAAGCCGATGTTGTCGGCGACGGTCAGCCACGGCAGCAACCGCGGTTCCTGGAAGATGATGCCGATTTTCTCATGCGGCGCGCTGATATCGATATTGTCGATGCGGATGCTGCCGGTCGAGGCGCGATCGAGCCCGGCAACGGCGCGCAACAGTGTCGATTTTCCGCAGCCGGAGCCACCGATGATGGCGACGATCTCGCCCTGCGGGATTTGCGCGGTGAAGCGCTCCAGCGCATGGACGCCGTTGGGATAGGTCTTGCCGACCTTGTCGAGGGCAAGCATCAGGTCTCTCCACCCGGTCGGAACGCATCCTGCCAGCGCAGCAGTGGCGTGGTGATCAATTCGATCAGCCAGTCGGTGGTCTTGCCGAGCAGCGCGAAGATGGTGATTGCGGCGAGGATTTGCGCGGGCTTGCCGAGCTGCTGGCCGTCGATGAGGAGATAGCCGAGCCCTTCGGAGGCGCCCATGAATTCGGCGGCAACTACGAACATCCAGCCGAGCCCGAGGCCGACGCGAAGTGCAACGACATAGGCCGGCAGCACCGCAGGCAGCAGGATGCGGCGGATCATGGCGGGGCCAGAGAGGCGGAAGGTACGACCGACCTCGACGATCTTGCGATCGACCGAGAGGATCGCGCCCATCACGCCGAGATAGACCGGAAAGAACACGCCGACGGCAATCAGCGCGACCTTCGATGTCTCGAAAATGCCGAGCCACAGGATGAACAGCGGCACCCAGGCGATCGACGGAATGGCGCGCAGCGCCTGAATCGTGGGATCGAGCAGTCGCCGCGCGATTCCCCAATAGCCGGAGATAGCGCCGAGCAGCGTGCCGGCGACAACGCCGAGGCCGAAGCCGGCGGCAACGCGCGACAGCGTCGTGGTGATATGGCGCCAGAGCTCGCCACTTCGGGCGAGCTCCATGATGGTGGCGAAGACGCGCGACGGCGGCGGTACCAGCCGGCCGTTCGACCAGCCGGACCAGACGGCCAGCTCCCATGCCAGCGCCAGTGTGAGCGGGAGCACAACGCCGAGCGCCGGCTGCGCGAAACGCTGCCAGCGCCTGTTGGATGCGGATTTTTCACGCGTCTCCGCTACGTCGGGTGCGGTCGTGTCGAGCGTCATGGCCATAGCTGAAGCGCGTCTCGATTTGGTTTGCAAGATACTCAAAAGCTTCACCCTCCCTTTACGGGGAGGGTGAAGGGTGGCTTCGCAGATGCGAGAACGTCAGCTCTTCGGCAGCGGGACCTGATCGTCGATCAGTGCATCCACCGTAGCCTTCACATCGACCTTGGCGTCGATGACGCCGGCTTGTTGCAACGCGAGACCGGCGGCGAGGATGGACTCGCGCTGCGGTGCGCCAATGCGGCTATGGGTCAGTTCGGTGCGTTCCTTGAGCTGCTTGTCGACCACGGCGTCGGGCAGTTTGGTGACGCCGATGAAGGCCTTCTTCAGCTCGGGATAATTCTCCAGCGAATATTTGCGGGCTTCCTCATAGACGGCGAGCACGCGGCGCGCGGCATCCGGATAATCTTTCAGGAATTGCTCGCGCACATTGAGGATGCCCCAGGTGTTGGCGTCCGGCTTGCGGAAGAATAGTTTGGCACCGTCCTCGACCTCGGCCTGCGCCATCATCGGATCGAGTCCGGCCCATGCATCAACGTCGCCGCGGATCAGCGCGGCCTTGCCGTCGGCATGCTGCAGCAGAACTGGCGTGATGTCCTTGTCGGTCAGGCCGGCGCCGAGCAAAGCGCGGACCAGGAAGATGTGCGGATCGGTGCCGCGGGTCACCGCGACCCGCTTGCCCTTGAGATCGGCGACGGAGGCGATCTTGGAGTCCTTGCCGGTCACCAGCGCGGTCCATTCCGGCCGCGAATAGACATAGACCGACTTGATCGGGTTGCCGTTGATCCTGGCGACCAGCGCAGCCGAGCCCGCGGTCGAGCCGAAATCGATGGACCCCGCATTGAGGAATTCGAGCGCCTTGTTGGAGCCGGCCGACTGTACCCAGGTGATCTTCACGCCGTCCTTGGCGAATTCCTTCTCCAGCAGGCCGTTCTGCTTGAGGATGATCGAGACCGGATTGTAGGTCGCCCAGTCGAGCCGGATTTCCTTGAGCGGTTCGGCGGCGAAGCTAGCTCCGGGCAGCAGTGCAGCCGCAGCAATCAGACCGGCGACAGCGCGCCGTGACATCGTGAACATTCTGGTCTCTCCCTGATGAACTGTCGAAACGTGAGGTTCGAAGGCGACTCGCATCCTGCGGGCGTCATGGCACCACGCCGGGGTCGCTCTCTGTGCGAAAACGTGCTTTAATTTCAATTAGTTATGGCGTTCCGTCAACGAGAAGATATGATGCGCCAAGGACACCGCCGCGAGAACGTTGTTGCCCGGATTGCGCAAAAGGCAGCATGGACTAGCTGTGGGGCTACAATCACCGTGACAGCGCTTGCGCCGTCCGATATCCGGGTTGTTCATGGACAGCGTTGCTACACAAGACAGACCGACAACCGAAACCGACTTCGATACGACGCGGATTACCGCCGAGATCGATGCGCTTGCAGCGCAGCATCGCGGCAAGAACGATTTGTTTCGCGCCGCGGTCGCCAAGCTGCTGAAGGCCGAACTGCTCAAGGCCAGTGAAGCCGCCGAGGCCGTGTTGCTGAAGGACCGCCACGGCCGACGCTGTGCCGAGCAGCTCTGCCACGTGCAGGATGAAATCATCCGCATGCTGTTCGCCGCGGCGACGAAGCATCTCTATCATTCGCCAATCCCGTCTGGTGCCGAACGGATGGCGGTGGTCTCCACCGGTGGCTATGGCCGTGGGCTGATGGCGCCGGAATCCGACATCGATCTGTTGTTCATCCTGCCCTACAAGCAGACCGCCTGGGGCGAACAGGTCGCCGAAGTCATTCTGTATTGCCTGTGGGACATGGGCCTGAAGGTCGGCCACGCCACGCGTTCGGTGGATGAATCGATCCGCCAGGCGCGCGGCGACATGACGATCCGCACCGCGATCCTGGAAACGCGCTTCCTCACCGGCGATCAGGCTCTGTATGACGAACTGGTCACGCGCTTCGATGCCGAAGTGGTGCAGGGCACCGCCGCGGAATTTGTCACTGCCAAGCTCGCCGAACGCGAGGAGCGCCATCGCCGCGGCGGCCAGTCGCGCTATCTGGTCGAGCCCAACGTCAAGGACGGCAAGGGCGGCCTGCGCGACCTGCACACGGTGTTCTGGATCGCGAAATACGTCTATCGGGTGCGCGACAGCAAGGAGCTGGTCGCGCGCGGCGTGTTCGATCCGCAGGAATACCGCACCTTCAAGCGTTGCGAAGATTTCCTGTGGTCGGTCCGCTGCAATATCCACTTCCTGACCAAACGGCCGGAAGAGCGACTGTCCTTCGACCTGCAGCGCGAGATTGCGGTCCGCCTCGGCTATACCTCGCATCCCGGCATGCAGGACGTCGAGCGCTTCATGAAGCACTACTTCCTGATTGCCAAGGAAGTCGGCGATCTCACCGCGATCCTGTGCGCCAAGCTCGAAGACCAGCAGGCCAAGCCGGCGCCGGCGCTGACGCGCATGATGGCCAAGCTGCGGCCCGAGATGCATCGTCGCCGGCTGCCGGACAGCGATGCGTTCATCATCGACAACAACCGTATCAACCTTGCTGCGCCTGACGTGTTCAAGGAAGACCCGATCAATCTGATCCGATTCTTCCGACTGGCGCAGAAGCACAATCTGGCCTTCCATCCCGATGCGATGCGGACCGCGACGCGCTCGCTCCGGCTGATCACGCCGGAGATACGCGAGAACGCCGAAGCCAATGCGCTGTTCATGGAGATCCTGACCTCGGACAATGCCGAGATCGTGCTGCGGCGGATGAACGAGACCGGCGTACTCGGTCATTTCATTCGTGCCTTCGGCCGCATCGTGTCGATGATGCAGTTCAACATGTATCATCACTATACGGTGGATGAGCATCTGCTGCGGTGTGTCGGCATCCTTCAGGAGATCGAGCGGGGCGGGAATGACGAGTTCGTTGTCGCCAGCGATCTGATGCGTAAGATCCGCCCGGAACATCGGGCGGTGATCTATATCACAGTGTTGCTGCATGACATCGCCAAGGGGCGTCCGGAGGATCACTCCATCGCTGGCGCCAAGGTGGCGCGGCGGCTATGCCCGCGGCTCGGATTCAACGCCGCCGACACCGATCTCGTGGCATGGTTGATCGAGGAACATCTGACCATGTCCACGGTGGCGCAGTCGCGCGACCTGTCGGATAGCAAGACCATCGAGAATTTCGCTGCCGTCGTGCAGTCGGTTGAGCAGATGAAGCTGCTGACGATTCTCACCACCGCCGATATCCGCGGCGTCGGTCCCGGAGTCTGGAACGGCTGGAAAGCGCAGTTGATCCGGACGCTGTATTACGAAACCGAGCCGGTGCTCACCGGCGGCTTCTCCGAGGTCAATCGCGCGCAGCGCATCGCCTCGGCGCAGGCCGAATTCCGCCGTGCCTTCACCGAGTGGCCCGAGCAGGATCTCAACGCCTATATTCTGCGGCACTATCCGGCCTACTGGCTCAAGGTCGAGCTCGACCGCAAGATCCGCCATGCGCGTTTCCTGCGCGCGTCGGAAGAAGCAGGCCACAAGCTGGCGATCAATGTCGGCTTTGACGAAGCCCGCGGCGTCACCGAGCTGACGATCCTTGCGGTCGACCATCCCTGGCTGCTGTCGATCATCGCCGGCGCATGCGCCGCAGCCGGCGCGAATATCGTCGACGCGCAGATTTACACCACGACCGATGGCCGCGCGCTCGACACCATCGCGATCTCCCGGGAATACGATCGCGATGACGACGAAGGCCGCCGTGCAACACGAATCGGCGACATGATCGAGGACGTGCTCGAAGGCAAGGTGCGGCTGCCGGAAACCGTGGCGAAGCGCGCCTCGACAAAGGGCAAGATCAGGGCTTTCACCGTCGAGCCGGAAGTTATCGTCAACAACCAGTGGTCGGATCGTTACACGGTGATCGAGGTCTCGGGGCTCGACCGGCCGGGCCTGCTGTATCAACTGACCACGGCGATCTCGAAGCTCAACCTCAATATCGCTTCGGCGCATGTGGCGACCTTCGGCGAGCGCGCGCGCGACGTATTCTACGTCACCGATTTGCTCGGCGCGCAGATCAATGCCCCGACGCGTCAGGCTGCGATCAAGCGCGCATTGATCCATCTGTTGGCAAACGGCGATATCGCGGAGAAGCCGGCGGCGTGATCTTCCTTCTCCCCGCCTGCGGGGAGAAGGTGGCGCGGACCAAGTCCGCGACGGATGAGGGGGGCTCTCAGCAAGCTCGGAGCGAGTGGAGAGTCCCCCTCACCCGCTTCCCACATGCTTCGCATGCGGAAAGCGACCTCTCCCCGCAAGCGGGGCGAGGTTAGTATGTCACTTCACCGCGACACCCTCGTGCTCCAGCAGCCAGCGCTTGCGGGCGATGCCGCCGCCATAGCCGGTGAGCGAACCGTTGGCGCCGATCAGGCGGTGGCAGGGCACGACGACACTCAGGGGATTGGCGCCATTGGCATGGCCGACCGCGCGCATCGCATTGGGCACGCCGAGTTGCGCGGCCAGCGTGCCGTAGCTGAGTGTGCTGCCTGCAGGGATTTTTCGTAGTGCCGTCCAGATGCGGTTCTGAAACGGCGTGCCGGGGATGTGGCAGGTGATGCCATCGAGCTGGTCGAGGTCGCCGTCGAAATAGCGTGAGAGTGCACTGCGGATCTCGGATGGTGCCGAGTTCTCGGTCAGTTCGACCGTCCCATAGTAACGACGCAGCAAAGTCAGCAAGCGCTCTTCGTAATCGATCCAGTCGAGTGCGCAGAGTGCGCCACCGTGGTTCGTCACCAGCAGCGCGATGCCGATCGGGGTGTCGAGCCGGTCGAGAGTGAGTGGGGTGGGCTGCTTCGCCATGGCGATGTTGCGCTCATCAAATGGAAACGCCGACCGTAGGTGTAGCCACGGTCGGCGTCATTCCGATTTCCGACAAGTGAGCCGCGAATTATTCCGGCTTCGGCTCGTGCGACATGCGCTCGAGGCGTTCCTGCATTTCCTTCATCTGGCGACGCAGGTCATCCATAGTGTCGGCAGGCTCAGCGGTCGGCTCCGGCGCCTTTTCCGGCTCCGGCGACGCAGCGCCGCCGCGCGGCGGCACGAACGGCTTGAACATCGCGAAGGTCTGCTGAAACAATTCCATGTTGCGACGAACGGTTTCCTCAAGTGGCGCGAACGGCGTCATGCTGAACGTGTTCGTCATCTGCTTGCGGAATTTCTCCTGCTCGCGCGTCAGGCTGTCGATGGACTGCTCGAGATACTTCGGCACCACCATCTGCATGCTGTCGCCATAGAAGCGGATCAACTGGCGCAGGAAAGTGGTTGGCAGGAGATTCTGGCCAGCCTTGTTTTCCTGTTCGAAGATGATCTGGGCCAGCACTGAGCGGGTAATATCGTCGCCGGTCTTGGCGTCATAGACGAGAAAATCCTCGCCGTCCTTTACCATCGCAGCGAGATCTTCAAGCGTCACGTAAGTGCTTGTTCCGGTATTATAAAGCCGGCGGTTCGCATATTTTTTGATTGTCGTGGGTTGATCTGATTTCGCCATGGGGGCTCACACATACGGACCGAGGACAGGGAACCTTACGGCAGCGCGCCATAAGGTTGTCGAACAACGCAATGCAATAAAGTAAGCACTTTCAAAGGGGCTCGGCTACCGTTTTGTGCGTCACGGTTAAAATGGCAGCAGTCTTGTGCTATGCAAAGCGACATCCGCGCCATTTTGCGTGCGTTGCGGCCGTAATTTGGCTTCTGACCAATTGACAGTCCAACCCTCAGTTAACAGGATAGTTTGCAACGCGGCCCCCGCCATCCTGGCTCTGACCGTCGAAAAAACCTCAACAACAGGAGATGTCCATGTCAGACGATGTCGTCATCGTCAGCGCTGCCCGCACACCCGTCGGCAGCTTCAACGGCGCTTTCGCGACCATGCCGGCGCATGATCTCGGCGCCATTGCCATCAAGGCGGCGCTAGAGCGCGGCAAGATCGATCCGGCCCGCGTCTCCGAAGTCATCATGGGACAGATCCTCACTGCTGCGCAGGGCCAGAACCCCGCGCGTCAGGCCTCGATTGCTGCCGGCCTGCCGGTGGAAACTTCGGCCTGGGGCGTCAACATGCTGTGCGGCTCCGGCCTGCGCACGGTCGCGCTCGGCTATCAGGCGTTGCTCAATGGTGATTCGGAAATCGTCGTTGCCGGCGGTCAGGAATCCATGAGCATGGCCCCGCATGCGCAATATCTGCGCGGTGGCGTGAAGATGGGTCCGGTGGAATTCGTCGACACCATGATCAAGGACGGTCTGTGGGATGCCTTCAACGGCTATCACATGGGTAACACCGCCGAGAACGTGGCAAAGCAGTACCAGATCACGCGCCAGCAGCAGGACGAGTTCGCTGTTGCATCGCAGCAGAAAGCGGAAGCTGCGCAGAAGGCTGGCAAGTTCAAGGACGAGATCGTTCCGGTCACAATCAAGGGCCGCAAGGGCGACGTCATCGTCAGCGATGACGAATATCCGCGCCACGGCGCCACCATCGAGGCGATGGCCAAGTTGCGCCCGGCCTTCGAGAAGGACGGTACCGTCACCGCCGGCTCGGCATCGGGCATCAATGACGGCGCTGCTGCCGTGGTGCTGATGACCGCCAAGCAGGCTGCCAAGGAAGGCCTCAAGCCGCTTGCCCGCATCGTGTCGTGGGGGCAGGCCGGTGTCGATCCGAAGATCATGGGCACTGGCCCGATCCCGGCATCGCGCGCTGCGCTGAAGAAGGCCGGCTGGACCATTAACGATCTCGACCTGATCGAAGCCAATGAAGCTTTTGCTGCGCAGGCTTGCGCCGTGAACAAGGACCTCGGCTGGGATACGTCGAAGGTTAACGTCAACGGTGGCGCGATCGCGATCGGTCATCCGGTGGGTGCATCCGGTGCGCGTGTTCTCGTTACGCTGTTGCACGAGATGGAAAAGCGCGACGCGAAGAAAGGCCTCGCCACGCTGTGCATCGGCGGCGGCATGGGCATCGCGATGTGCATCGCACGCGACTAATCCTTACGCGTCGCGTGCCGAAAACATCGGCTCGCGCGTGCACTGCACACACTGCTACAACAAAATGCCCGGCGCTTTGCGTCGGGCATTTTCGCTTGATGGTCCAATTCTGCTTGATGTTCAGCGTATCGCGAGATTAATTCGAAGCTATAACTACAAAAGAGATTGGTGGAGGGATCGATCATGGCGCGCGTTGCATTGGTGACCGGGGGAACACGAGGGATCGGCGCTGCAATCAGCAAGGCTTTGAAGATTGCGGGATACAGCGTCGCGGCAAGCTATGCCGGCAATGATGCCGCCGCCGAGAAATTCAAAAGCGAGACGGGTATCGGCACCTACAAGTGGGATGTCGGTTCGTTCGATGAATGCGCCGCCGGCGTGAAAAAGGTCGAGGCCGATCTGGGGCCGGTGGAAGTGCTGGTCAACAATGCCGGTATCACCATGGATGGCGCATTCCACAAGATGACACCGGAACAGTGGAACAAGGTGGTTAACACCAATCTCGGTTCGCTGTTCAACATGACTCGTCAGGTGATCGAGGGTATGCGCGAACGTAAGTTCGGCCGTGTCATCAACATTTCATCGATCAACGGGCAGAAGGGCCAATTCGGCCAGGTCAACTATTCTGCCGCCAAGGCCGGCGACATCGGCTTCACCAAGGCGCTGGCGCTGGAGAATGCCAAGCTCGGTATCACCGTGAACGTGATCTGCCCGGGCTACATCAACACCGAGATGGTGCAGGCCGTGCCACTCGCCGTGCTTGAGAAGAGCATCCTGCCGCAGATCCCGGTCAATCGCCTCGGCGAGCCCGAAGAAATTGCGCGCGCCGTCGTGTTCCTGGCGGCCGACGAGTCCGGCTTCTTCACTGGCTCGACCATGACCATCAATGGCGGGCAATATCACGCGTAACGGGCCTCGAAGCTCGGACCTCATCCTGAGGAACACGCCCTTGCGGGCGTCTCGAAGGATGTGCGACATGCGCCGCCGCGTTTCTGGCCTTCGCCGTACATCGCTTTACGGAGACGCCGTATGGCCATCGAGTCCGCTGGTATGGGCGGCGATCATCGTGCTCGGTGCCGCCTCCTATGCGACGCCGCTGCTATCAACGGCGCTCCTGATTCTGGCCGGCTTCGCGCAGGCGAGCGCGAATATTGCTTCCGCGGCAGCATTGATCGCAGCGAAGGATATGATCTGGAAGCCGGGCTAGTCGGGCTTCCAGCCCTTCGGTGCCAACTCAAACGTCGCGAAATCGAAACCCGGTGCCACGGTGCAGCCGACCAGCGTCCAGTCGCCAGTGGTGGAGGCGGCCTGCCAGGCATGCGGTGGGACAATGCCTTGCGGCTCTTGTCCAGCGGTGACGTCCGGCCCGAGCGTGATCGTCCGCTGGCCAGTGTCGTTGGCGATTTCCAGCGTGAGCGGAGCACCCGCATGATAGTGCCAGATCTCGACGGCATCGATGCGATGCCAGTGCGAGCGTTCGCCACGCGCCAGCAGAAAATAGATTGCCGTCGAAGCCGCCCGCCCGTTTACGTCTACGCGACTGTCGCGAAACGTCTCGCGATAGTGGCCGCCTTCGGGATGCGGCTGCAGGCCGAGCGTCGCGATGATCTCGGCTGCAGTTGACGTCTTGCCTGTCATCAGGACTTGTTCTTGCGTTCACGGAGTTCGCCGAACACGTCGTCCTCGCTGAATCCCTTGAGGCGGACGGCGGCGGCGATGGCCGGATCGTCGGCGCGCAGAAACACGTTGGTCTTCTTCTCAAGCCCGAGCAGAACGGGGATGGTCGGCTTGCCGACGGCACGTAGCTGCGTCACTTCGTCGGCGCGGGCCTTCAACGCTTCGTTGTTGGCATCGATGCCGAGGCAGAACTTGACGTTGGCCGCGGTGTATTCGTGACCGCAATAGACACGGTAGTCGTCCGGCAACGTGCGCAGCTTCTTCAGCGATTGCCACATCATCGGATAGGTGCCCTCGAACACCCGGCCGCAGCCGCCGGAAAACAGCGTATCGGCCGAGAACAGCGCCAGCTCGCTGTCGAACACGTAACAGATATGGTCGAGCGTATGGCCGGGGGTCTCGAACACCCGTGCGGTTAGCGCGCCGACCTGCACGGTATCGCCTTCGGCGACGCGGACGTCGACTTCAGGAATTGCCGTGCCCTGATCGTGCGGCGCTGTGACCTTGCAGCCGTAGGTCTTCTTCAGCTCGGCGATGCCGCCGACGTGGTCGGCATGGTGATGCGTCACCAGAATATCCGTGAGCTTCCAGCCTTCGCGCTGCAGCACCTTCATGATCGGGCCGGCCTCCGGCGCGTCGATCGCGGCGGTCTTCAGGCTCTGCGGATCATGAATCAGGTAGCCGAAATTGTCGGACAGGCAGGGGAACACACGAATTTCAGCAGCCATGATAACTCCGTTGGATCGCGTCGTGATGCGCTCGCACGTACGTGCGGCAAATTGATGGGGATGAATATGGGCGATGCATGACGGTCAGCGCGGTGTCACACATTGGCGCGCGGGCTGTCCGGCAATCTGCAGCGTGATGGTGGTCTGGCCCTTGCCGGCAATCCCGACATTGCCTTCGCCGTAGCGGAAGCCCGAGCCGGATCTCTGGATCGGCATGCGGAGCGTTTCGCCATTGGGATAGAACAGGGTGATCGATTTGCCGCCGGAATTGTAATCGACGGAGATCTTGTTGCCGCCCGGCAGTGCGGGGGTGCAGATGTAATCGACCGTCGCCGGATTGGCCTCGGCGGAGAGTGGCGCGAGTGCTGCCACGGCCAGACCCGCAGCCGTCGCCGCCGTCCTTGTGATCGTTTGACCTCGGCGTGACAGCATTTTTGTCTCTCCTGCAACGACGTCGCGGCGCCTGTTTCTTCGAATAGGCCGCAGCCGGGCCGGCCTTGTCAATTGGTGCAACTCACCGCCCGCGATGGCCTGGATAACTGGCGTTAACGCTGCCCCGGCAATGCGCGATTCGGGGGATCGTGGGCGGCCGCAACGTGTTAGAAAGTCATCATGACCATCGATGTGATCGATCTCCGGGATTTCTATTCGCGCCGCCTCGGTATCGTGGCGCGGCGGTTGATCAATCGCGGTATTCAGGCGCATTGGCCCGACGCGGAGGGTCAGCGTGTGCTCGGTCTGGGGTACCCCACACCGTATCTCGGCCTTTTCCGGGAGAATTCCGAACGGTGCATCGCCTTCATGCCGGCGGCGCAGGGGGTGTTGAAATGGCCGACGGCAAAGCCCGCGCTGGCCACACTGGTCGACGAATTCTCGCTGCCGCTGCCGGATGCCGCCGTCGATCGCATCATCCTGGTGCACGCCCTGGAAATGTCCGACGATCCCGAAGGTTTGCTCCGCGAGGTTTGGCGCGTGCTCGCGCCGTCCGGTCGGTTGATGGCGGTGATTCCGAATCGCCGGGGCGTCTGGACCCGCACCGACTCGACGCCGTTCGGTCACGGCCGCCCCTATTCGCGCTCGCAAATCACGCAGTTGCTACGACAGACTTGGTTTACGCCGACGGCGTGGAGTGAGGCGCTATTCATGCCGCCGGTGGGCATGGGCTGGTTTCTGCGCTCGGCAATGGCCTGGGAGCGAATCGGCGCGGCGCTGTCGATGCCGTTTGCCGGCGTGCATATCGTCGAGGCCACCAAACAGGTCTATCGCGCGATCCCCGCCAAGCGCGAACGCACGCGGCTGATTCCGGCGTTGCAGCCGGTGCTGGTGCCGACCTCCGGGATGCGGCGCGACGATGAGACGGATCATCTTGGCGAGGCCGAGCCGCACTCACGCTGAGCGCTATTTTTCCGCGAGCGGATGCAGGTCGCGGACCAGGCTCTTGAGCCGCTCTTCCACCACATGGGTGTAGATCTGCGTCGTCGAAATATCGGTATGACCGAGCAGCGTCTGCACGATGCGAAGATCGGCGCCGTTATGCAGCAAATGGCTGGCGAAGGCGTGGCGCAGCACGTGCGGCGAGACCAGCCGCGGCGCGATGCCGGATGCAGCCGCGAGTTCTTTCAGGTCGCGCGCGAAATGCTGTCGGGTGAGATGGCCGCTCTCGCCAAAAGACGGAAACAGCCACTTCGAGGCGGCACTCTTTTTTGGTTGAGACTTCTGCAACTCGGCCATCGCGGCGAGATACTCGGCCATTGCCTGTTTGGCAGTTTCATTAAGCGGTACCAGCCGCTCCTTGTTGCCCTTGCCGCGCACCACGATCATGCGGGCATCGCGGCGTGCAGCGGTGAGCGGTAGCGAGACCAGTTCGGACACACGAAGCCCGGTGGCGTAAAGCACTTCGAGCAGACAATAGAGCCGGGCATCGCGCAGGCGCTGCTGCGCCGAAGCCTCCGCGTTCTGCGCTTGCGTGCGCGCCTGCACCAGCATGCGGTCGACATCGGCAATCGACAGCACTTTGGGCAGGCTGCGGCCGCGCTTCGGGCCCGACAGGATGGCGGCCGGGTCGTCGGTGCGGATTTTTTCGCTGAGCAGAAAGCGAAACAGATGCCGTATGGCGGACAGCCGCCGCGCCACGGTGGTCGATTTGAAGCCGCGCTCGTCGAGGTCTTCGAGATAGTCGCGCAGTAACTGGGTGTCGGCTGCCATGAAGCTGGATTTCGCCCCGGCAGCAAATTCGGAGAAGTCTTCGAGGTCGCGGCGATAGGCGTCCAGTGTATTGACGCCAGCACCTTGTTCGGCGGCGAGCATGTCGAGGAACAGATTGGAGAGCTTGGCGCCTGAGGAAGTGGTCATGTGCCATCATAACCCATGATCCGGGCTGCAGCAGCGGTTTTCACTGGCTGCAGCAACCCGGAGCGAATGCAGATCCACAAAGATCAGGCAAGCTGTGTGATCGATGTGGCCTGCGACCACATCACCATCCACTGCCGGTCACGCATTTCATAAGCATCGGTGTGCCAATAGTCGCCTGGCGGGACCTTGTGGCCTCCGAAAACCACCTCAATGCGGGCGCGATACCGTATCACGGCACTCGTGCCATACAACCGCACGGCGATTTCACCGGGCGTCCAGGTCAGATACTTGATGTGGCCACCCGCAACGGCACCAAGATATTCGGCTTTTGACAGTGCCGCGCCGATCGGCGTGATCAGCTGGAAGTCTGCAGCGTGCAGCGGCTCGGCCGCTGCCATGTCGGCGCTCACAAGCGCACGAAGCCGCGCGCGTTCGATGCTGCGGATATCTTCAGCGTCTGGGTGCTCTTTCGGGGCGACGATGGATGAGGTCATAGGTTGGTTCCGTTGTTGTGCATTGTGGGAATTCAGGAGGCCGCGAGCAGGCCGTGGTCGATCAGGCTTTGTGCACTGGCGCGAATGGCCTCGTCGGCGGACCTTGGTTGCCAATCCAGCATTCGCTGCGCCTTCGCGGCACTGACACTCAGATCGACGTCGAGTTCGTGTACGATCATGCGCGACCGTGCGCTGAACGGCGCCATTGCTTTGATCATCCAGTTTGGCACCTCGCCCGAGGGCAGAGCCGGCGCATAATTCGGAAATGACTGCGCCAGTACGGCCGCCATGTCGCGCATCCATAGAAACTGCCCCGCCGCGATGAAGCGCTGACCTGACGCATCCGGATGGGTCATCGCCCTGATATGTGCATCAGCCACATCGCGGACATCGACCACCGCGATGCCGAAACGCGGCACACGTTTGAGCTTGCCGCTCATCATCTGCTGAACCAGCCCGATCGACGTGCCGTAATCCGGACCCAAGAGAGGCCCGAAAATGATGCCGGGATTGATGACGGCGAGATCCAGTCCGGTTTCCGCAGCAAAGGTCCATGCCGCCCGTTCGGCCAGCGTCTTGGATTTATAGTATGGCGTTGCCCGCTTGCCCGTCGGATCGGTCCAGTTGTCTTCGGTATACGGCGCCTTGCCGCTCCCGTGATTGGTGGCCGCGATCGAGGACGTCAGCACCACCCGCGTCACGCCTGCGCGGTGCGCGGCACGTAGTACCCGTAACGCGCCGTCCCGCGCGGGTTGGATCAGTTCATTTTCATCCTTCGGAAGGCCTGCCGGAAACGGCGATGCCGTGTGGATCACATAGTTGCAGCCTGTGACGGCGGCATCCCATCCGATGTCGGAGCAGAGGTCGGCTTCGGCGAAACTGAGCGAGTGCGAGTCGGTTGGCGTCGCACAGATCTGCTTCGCGATCCGGTCGCAGCCGCTCATGCGACGAACGCTACCGCGGACAGCGTAGCTCTTGGCCAGCAACTGCCGGGCGATATGTCCGCCCAGAAAGCCGCCGATGCCCGTGACAAGAACAATGGTCTCTCGATTGCCGACCGATCCCGAATGCATGTTCGCTCCTGTCCCCTGTGGAATTCGTGAATTGGACAATTGGACTATTATTGTCTAATTGTCTTTTGACGCTTTGGACACGAACTGTCAATCTGTCTGAATGAGCGAACGAGATGCCAAATTCGATCACATTCTGGATGCTGCGCTGCCGGTGTTCGTCCGCCATGGTTTTCGCAAGGCGTCGATGGCCGACATCGCGCGTGCGGCAGGAATTTCGCGGGCGTCGCTCTATCTGAACTTCAACAGCAAGGAAGATCTGTTTCGGGCGGGCTCGACGCGCGCCCATGCGCGGACCATGCGCGATGTCGAGGCGGCACTCTCAGGCGATGGTGACGTGTTCGGCCGCATCGAGACGGCGATGGCCGTGTTTCAGCGCGAACTGATCGCCCCTTTCGCGGGCAGCGCCGACGCCATTGAGCTGTTCGACGTCAACATGGCTCTGGCCAAAGATATCACGCTCGCCGCGCGGGCCCGACTGGTTGCTCTACTGGCGCAGGCGCTGAGCGATGCCGAGACCGCGGGCATGATTAATCTCGGCTCATTGCAAGCCAGACCCGCCGACGTCGCGGGAGTCATTGTCGCCGCGATCGATGGCATCAAGCACGCGGAGGGAGCCGGTCCGAAATTCGCGGAGGACATGCAGCTCTTCATGCGCCTGCTGCGCGCAGCTATTTCTTGAGAAACTTGTCCGGCTGGATGGTGACCGTCATGTCCCGCGGCTTCGGATTGACGAAATTGGCCAGCGCGAAGATCACGCCATAGACCACGCCGACGATCACCGCGACCACCGTCAAAAAGCGGAACAGGCTGGGCATGATCAGGGAACTCGGCGGCGAAATGGGGTGATTCGTTCCGCCTGAGGCGGTCACCTTGTCCGGATACAGACTGCAAGAGGTGCTGGCAACGCTGGCGCTGGGGGTAGTATAGGTGACCGGAATGCGGCAAACCTCTGCGATCCCTTGTCGCTCACTGATTTTGCAGGTGTTTTTGATGTCCGAGACCATCTTGCCGGCCATTGCCAGCGCACCCCAGGAGGCCGCCATCGTCGCGGCGCTGGGAAAGCGCTCGGTCGTGCTGGTGGGCATGATGGGGGCGGGCAAATCGACCATCGGCCGGCGCATGGCGACGCGGCTGCGGCTGCCTTTCGTCGACGCCGACAACGAGATCGAGGCGGCGGCCGGGATGTCGATCCCGGACATTTTTGAAGTCCACGGCGAACCGCATTTCCGCGACGGTGAGGCGCGGGTGATCGCCCGGCTGCTGGACAGCGGACCGATCTTGCTGGCGACCGGCGGCGGCGCGTTCCTGCGCGAGGAGACCCGTCAGCGCATCCGCGACAAGGCGATCTCGCTGTGGCTGAAAGCTGACGCCGACGTGATTCTGCGCCGGGTCCGGCGCCGGGAGAACCGTCCGCTGCTGAAGACCGCCGATCCCGCCGCGACCATTGCGCGGCTGATCGAGGCGCGCCATCCGTTCTACGAGCAGACCGACATCACGATCGACTCGCGCGACGTGCCGCATGAGAAGATCGTCGAGGAAGGCATCATCGCGCTGCATGAGCATCTGTTCCGCCCGCACGCAGCTTCCGCCATTTCCGAACCGACAGGCGATCCCTTGAGTTCTCAACTATGACCGCGCCCTTGAAGCATTCCGATCCGATCATCCCCGACCCTATCGTCGTGGACGTCGCGCTGGCTGAGCGCACCTATGACATCGTCATCGGCCGCAATGTACTGCCGTCGCTCGGCGCGCGCATTGCGAAGCTGCGACCGGGCGTGCGCACGGCGATCGTCACCGACAGGACCGTTGCCAAGCATTGGCTGACTGCAACGGAAGCCTCGCTGGCGGCGGCTGATATTCCGACCTCGCATATCATTGTTGAGGAAGGCGAGGGGTCGAAGAGCTATGCGGGCCTGGAGAAAGTTTCCGAAGCACTGATCGCGGCAAAGATCGAGCGCAACGATCTCGTCATCGCGCTCGGTGGCGGAGTGGTTGGCGATCTCGCCGGCTTTGCCGCAGCGATCATCCGCCGTGGCGTCGATTTCGTGCAGGTGCCGACGTCGCTGCTGGCGCAGGTCGACTCATCCGTCGGCGGCAAGACCGGCATCAACTCGCCGCAGGGCAAGAACCTGCTTGGCGCGTTCCATCAGCCGGTGATGGTTGTGGCCGATACGGCGGTCCTCGATACGCTGTCGCCACGGCAATTTCGTTCGGGCTATGCGGAAGTCGCCAAATACGGTGTGCTCGGCGATCACCAGTTCTTCACCTGGCTGGAAGCCAACCATGCCGACATCATGCGCGGCGGTGCAGCGCGCGAACACGCCATTGCCACCTCCTGCCGCGCCAAGGCCGGTGTTGTGTCGCGCGACGAGCGTGAGAACGGCGAGCGCGCACTGCTCAATCTCGGTCATACCTTCGGGCATGCGCTGGAAGCGGTGACCGGCTTCTCGGACCGGTTGTTCCATGGCGAGGGCGTGTCGGTCGGCATGGTGCTGGCTGCGCAACTGTCGGCGCAGCTTGGAATGATCGCGGAGAGCGATGCGACCCGCGTGCAGCATCATCTCGCCGATGTGGGTCTCCCCACGAAGCTGCAGGACATTGCCGGCTTCGCGCAGGAAGGCCTCGCGGACGCGGATACGCTGATGGCGCTGATGGCGCAGGACAAGAAGGTGAAACGCGGCAAGCTCACCTTTATTTTGCTGGAAGCCGTCGGCCGGGCCGTCATTGCAAACGATGTTGATCCCGCGACGGTTCGCGCCTTTCTGCATCAGAAGCTGACGGGATAGAACTGACCGTGTCCGGTTTGGGAGTTACCAAAGCCGGCGCCGTCGCAGGACTTTCATGAATTCGATTACCGTCAATCTGCTGATCGCGATCTTCCTGCTCGCCGCCAACGCGTTTTACGTGGCGGCGGAGTTCGCGCTGGTCAAAAGCCGCGGCTTCCGCGTCAAGAGCATGGTCGAGCAGAACCGCTTCGGCGCACGCCTGCTGCAGAGCATGATGGGCAATATCGAAGCCTATCTGGCCTGCTGCCAGCTCGGCATCACAATGGCTTCTCTCGGCCTTGGCTGGGTCGGCGAGCCCACGGTGGCGGCACTGCTGAAGCCGGTGCTCGATCCGCTCGGCCTCTCGGAATCCGCGCTGCACTTTACCTCCTTCCTCACCGGCTTCCTTGTTTTCTCCTCGCTGCATATCGTGATCGGCGAGCAGGTGCCGAAGACGCTGGCGATCCGGCAGCCGGAGCCGGTGTCGCAATGGATCGCCTATCCGCTCTACGCATCCTACATCCTGTTCTATCCGCTGAACTGGCTGCTCAACGCGGCGTCGCGTGGCACGCTGGCGCTGCTCGGCGTGCAGGAAGCATCGCCGCACGAGATTCTCACCGGTGTGGAGATCGAAGGTCTTGTCGGTGAATCCGCCGAACATGGCGGCATCGCGTCGGGCGAGGCTGAGTATATCCAGAACGTGTTTCGCTTCGGCGATCTCGCGGTGTCCGATGTCATGGTCCATCGCACGGCGATGGTGACGCTGAATGCGGATCTGCCATCCGAAGAGCTGGTGCGCGAAGTGCTGGCCACTGAATACACCCGCATTCCCCTCTGGCGTGAGAAGCCGGAAAACATCATCGGCGTGCTCCACGCCAAGGACCTGCTGCGCGCGATCCGCGCCGTCGATGGCGATACCGCAAAGATCGACGTAGCTTCGATCGCGCTGCCGCCGTGGTTCGTCCCGGAGATGCGTCCACTGTCGGATCAGTTGAAAGCCTTCCGTCGCCGCAAGACTCACTTTGCGCTCGTGGTCGACGAATATGGCGAAGTCGAAGGCATGGTGACGCTGGAAGACGTGTTGGAAGAAATCGTCGGCGACATCGCGGATGAACACGACGTGGTCGTCGCGGGTGTGCGCGCGCAGGCCGATGGTTCGGTGGTGGTCGATGGTTCGGTGCCGATCCGCGACCTCAACCGCGCCATGGACTGGCATCTGCCGGATGATGAAGCCACCACGGTGGCCGGCCTTGTCATTCACGAGGCGCGTTCCATCCCCGAACGCGGGCAAAGCTTCACGTTCTACAACTTCCGCTTCCGCGTGCTGCGCCGTGAGCGCAACCGCATCACCGCGCTGCGCATCGGGCCGGTGCCGACCGAGCCGGAAGTGCCGGAGAAAAAGCCGCGGGCCGGGACCTCGTTCTAGGCCATCGCCGGTCCAGTTCTTGCTTTTGCCTTCTTCCATGAGCTGCCATTCCATTGAATGGCGCAACTGGAGCGAGCGATGAACAAGTCCTGGCGATTGTCGTGCGTATTGGCCGCTGTATTGATGTCCGGCGCTGCGCTGGCCGACACCAACTGGCCGACGAAGCCGATCAAGGCGGTGAATCCGTTCGGTGCCGGCAGTGCGGGTGACGTGGTCCCGCGCCTTTTCTTCGAAAAACTGAGCACGGAGCTCAGGCAACCGATCGTGATTGAAAATCGCGTGGGTGCGGGCGGCTCGGTGGGCACGGGCGCGGTCGCGAAGAGCGATCCGGATGGCTACACCTTGCTGTCGCAGACCAACGCCATCTCCATTGCGCCCGCGATCTTCCCCAACCTCAACTACGACACCACCAGGGAGCTGTCCTCGGTGCTGATGATTGGCTATGCGGCCAATGTGATGATCGTGCCCAACGAACGGCCATGGAAAACGATTCAGGATTTCCTGGCTTCCGCGAAGACCAAGGGCACTGTGATCAATTACGGCTCGGTTGGCGTTGGCAGCGCCGTGCATATCAGTTCGGAAAAATTCCGCGCCGCCGGCGGTTTCGAGGCCACGCATATCCCGTATCGCGGCGGCTCGGAGGTGATCGCCGATATCATCGGCGGTCGCATCGATTTCTACTTCTGCCCGCTGGCCACGGCGCTGCCGCTGATCCGCGAAGGTCAGGTCCGCGCGCTGGTGGTGTCGACGCCGACCCGCGTGCGTGATCTGCCGGATGTGCCGACGCCGATCGACGCCGGGCTCAAGGATGCGGACAGCTCAATCTGGTTCGGCGTGTTTGTGCCATCGAAAACGCCGCCGGAGATCGTCGAGAAGCTCTATGTGACTGGCACCAAGGTGCTGAACACGGCTGACATGCAGGCTTCGCTGAAGAAGATTGGTGTCGAGCCGATGCCGATGAAGTCATCCGAGATGGATGCGCTGCTGGTCAAGGAAATCGCCGACAACAAGGTGCTGCTCAAAAGCGAGGTCGCGGCCAAGTAGGCGGACTGGCCGGCCTCGCCAGCACGGGTGAGGCCGGCATTGTCCTTTGTCTGGGCTGGATCACCGCGCGTTTGGGCGTTGTTTTAGGCTTCAAACGGTCCGAAACTTGCTTCGCTGTCGCCGATTGGCCCGATCATTGGGCGGCCATTCCCCCTCGAATGGTATTATTGGAGCAAGTAATGAATAAGCTTATGCGGTGGTCGTGTGTTTTCGCCGGTGTGCTGCTGTCGTCTGTCGCGGTGCAGGCCGAAAGCAACTGGCCGACCCGGTTGATCAAGGCCACCATCCCGTTCGGCCCCGGCAGCGCCACCGACGTGGTGCCGCGAATCTTCTTCGAGCGTCTTGGTCCTGAGCTCGGTCAGACGATCGTGGTCGAGAACCGTGTCGGCGGCGGCGGCTCGATCGGCACCAATGCAGTGGCGAAAGCGGAGCCGGATGGCTACAGCATCCTGGCGCATTCCTCGGCGCTGGCGATCACGCCGGCGATCTTTCCGAACCTGCCTTATGACACGTCGAACGACCTGTCGTCGGTCATCATGATCGGCTCCAGCCCGCAAATCATGATCATTCCGAAGGAGCGGCCCTGGAAGACTGTGGACGATTTCCTCAAGGATGCGAAGGCCAAGGGATCGCAGATCAATTTCGGCTCGGTCGGTATTGGCAGCGCTGTGCATATAAGCGCCGAGAAATTTCGCATTGCCGGCAAGTTCGAAGCGACCCACGTGCCGTATCGCGGCGGTCCGGAAGTGATCGCCGATATTCTCGGTGGCCGTATCGATTTCTACTTCTGCCCGGCGGCGACGGCTCTGCCGCTGATCCGTGAGGGTCAGGTCCGCGCGCTCGTTGTCTCCACTGAGAAGCGTTCTGCCGAACTGCCCGACGTGCCATCGATGACTGAGGTCGGCCTCAAGGACGGCGTCAGCGAAAGCTGGATCGGTGTGTTCGTGCCCTCAAAGACGTCGCCCGAGATCGTCGCCAAGATGCACGACGCCGGCGTCAAGGTACTCGCCAAACCTGAGATGCAGGCGGCCCTGAAAAAGATCGGCGTGGAGACGATCACGATGGAGCCGAAAGCGATGGATGAGCTGGTGGCAAAGGAAGTCGCCGCGAATATCGCGCTGCTGAAGGATGTGAAATAAGGCAACAAGGGCTCCTCGTCATTGCGGGGAGCTCTTGCAGTGAGACGAAGCTGACTACGCTTCGATATCCATGCGCACGAGAATGCGTTCGGCGCTGTCGTTCCAGACATCCATCCTCACGATCTTGCCGTCCCGCACCACGAAGCGATCGACATAGCGATTGCCGTCGAACGGCGTGCCGTCATGCCATTCGCCGAAGAGCGTTCCGGTATTGTAGACGATGGTCTCGCCATTCCCCGGCGATACGTCGGTGCGCTCCATCTTCTTCTTCACCCATTTGTAGCGCATCGCGTTGAACGCGGTGGCATCGCGCGGATGCTTGAACTTGCGGCCGCCGGTGAAGGTGATCGCGACGTCGGCCGACATGAAGGTGCCGGCGGTTTCCGGGTCCGGCACCATGGAGGCCACGAGAAACCGCTCGACGAGGTCGGCAGCCTGGGCGGTTTCATCGGTGACGGGCGCAAGCGCGGTGGGGGATTGCGACATCGGGTTTCTCCTGCGGGCAGATGCTGGCGCCATCATAGCAAAACCGATGCCAGAATTGCATTCGGTAGATGCATCAGATCGTATACAATTCTTGTGTGGCGCGCCTCATTATTGGGCGTTCCTTGAAGCAAGATTTGAAGATATTGTCTTATTTTCAGATAGTTAGTCAGAGGTTAAATCGCATGCGCCTTGGCACATGCCTTGCTTGCCCGCGCATATGCTTTCGCTACGTCCCGATCGGTGGCGTGGCCTCTTCAGGAGTCCTCCCATGACCTTCGATCTCATCCTGCGCAACGCGCGCATTGCCGACCGGCCTGATGGCCCGGTGGATATCGGCATTCGCGGCGGGCGGTTCGAGGCCATCGAGATCGGCCTGCCGCGCGGCGTGGCGCCGGATCAGGATGTCGGCGGCCGGCTGCTCGTGCCTGGCTTTGTGGAGACGCATATTCATCTCGACAAATCCTGCCTCCTGGGCCGCTGCAATTGCGCGAAGGGTACGCTCGCGGAGGTGATCAGCGAAGTCTCGCGGGCCAAACGCGACTTCACCGAAGAGGACGTCTATGCACGCGCATCGCAGACGCTGGAGAAAGCGATCAAGCACGGCACCAACCGCATGCGCACGCATGTGGAGGTCGATCCGCGTATCGGGTTGACCAGTTTTCGCGCGCTGAAGAAGTTGAAGCAGGATTACGCCTGGGCGATCGATCTGCAGTTGTGTGTGTTTCCGCAGGAGGGATTGCTCGACGATCCCGGTTGCGAGGAGGTCCTGCTGCAAGCGATGCGAGAGGGCGCCGATCTGGTCGGCGGTGTGCCTTACATCGACAAGGATTCGAATGGCCAGATCGCCAGGATTTTTGGTATCGCGCAGGAGTTTGGCGTCGATATCGATTTCCACCTCGATTTCGATCTCGATCCAACGCGGTCGGACTACGAAGAGGTCTGCCGCATGACCGAGGCGACCGGCTGGGGCGGCCGCGTGGCCATCGGTCATGCCACGAAACTGTCGGCGATGCCGCTAGCGGATTTCGAGGCGGCCGCGAAACGGCTCGCCGATGCCGGCGTCGCGGTCACGGTGTTGCCGGCGACCGACCTGTTCCTCACTGGCCGCGATTACGATAACAATGTGCCGCGCGGCGTCACCTCGGCGCACAAGCTCCGTGCGCTCGGCGTCAACGCCAATATCTCCACCAACAACGTGCTGAATCCGTTCACGCCGTTCGGCGATGTCTCGCTGATCCGCATGATCAATCTCTATGCCAATGTGATGCAGGTCGGCGCCATGGACGACCTTGCCGGATGTCTCGACCTCGTGACGTCCGCACCGGCGACGCTGCTCAACCTGAAGCACTACGGCATTGCCGTCGGCAATCCCGCCGATCTCGTGGTGCTCGATTGCGAGACCAAGGCAGAGGCGGTATGCGAGATCGCGCAGCCGCTGTTCGGTTTCAAGAACGGCATCAGGACCTTCATCAGGCCGGCTGCGAGTCTGCTCAAGCCCCACTGAAGCGGGCGTCCTTTTGTCGTACGGAGACTTCGATGCCGATCAATGACACGCTCAACGCCTTTGTGGATCATGGCCACATCGAAGTGCAGACCACGACAGAGGGGCCTCTCGCGGGTCTCACCTTTGCGCTGAAGGATTTCTTCGATCTCGCCAATGTGCCGACCGGCGCCGGCAGCCCGGAATGGCTAGCGACACATCCGGTGCCAACAAAGTCGACGCCGATCGTGGATCGCTTGTTGAATGCCGGTGCGAAGCTCGTCGGCAAGACGCATACGGATGAACTGGCCTGGAGCCTGAATGGCGAGAACGCGCATTACGGCACGCCGATTAATCCGGCTGCGCCCGGCCGCATTCCCGGTGGCTCGTCCAGTGGTTCCGCTGCAGCGACCGCCGGTGCGCTGGTCGATTTCGCCATCGGCTCCGACACCGGTGGTTCGGTGCGTTTGCCCGCCAGCTATTGCGGTGTCTACGGCGTTCGCACCACGCATGGTCGCATTCCGCTCGATGGCGCGGTGCCGCTGGCGCCGAGCTACGACACTGTCGGCTGGTTCGCGCGCACGCCCGAATTGATGGTCGAGGTCGGCAAGGTGTTGCTCGACAAGGCGCGTGCCCCGCGCCGGGTGAAGAAGGTTCTGATCGCAAGCGACCTGTTTGGCGCCGTCGATGAAAAGGTTCGCAACCTGCTGCAGCCGTCGGTCGATCGCATCAAGTCGCTGGTTGGCGCGAGCGAGGAGGTGGATGTCGCAAGCGGTGAACTCAACGCTTGGCGCAACACCTTCCGTGTAGCCCAGTCGGAAGAAGCCTGGGCCGCGCAGGGCGAATGGATCAAGGCGACCCAGCCGAAGCTCGGCCCCGGCGTGAAGGAACGCTTCGCGGCTGCGGCGGTACTCGATCCCGCCGAGATTGCGGCCGCGCACGCCATGCGCATGGCGATCGTTGAACGTATGCTGTCGCTGCTGCCGACCGATACGGTGTTGCTGCTGCCGACCGCGCCGGGCATTGCGCCGCTGCGCAACACACCGGATGCGACGCTCGACGTGTTCCGCGCCCGCGCGATCGAACTGCTGTGCGTGTCCGGCCATGCCGGCACGCCGCAGGTCTCACTGCCTGTCGCCAGGCTCGACGATTGCCCGATCGGGTTGTCGATCATGGGCGCGCGTGATTGCGACGAGGATATTTTGCAGTTGGCGGTGGAGTTGGGGAAGGCGCAGGCCTAACAGCCGTCATTGCGAGGAGCATTTGCGACGAAGCAATCCAGACTTCGCTTTTGGCTTCTGGATTGCTTCGCTTCGCTCGCAATGACGGGGAGAGTTACTTCGCCTTCCCCGCGCCCTTCTCGGCCGCACGGCGCAATGCTTCCGCAAATGCACCACCGCCGCTCTCCTGCTTGGCAGGCGCACGCGACGTCATCTGGCGCTCGTTGAAGCGCGGGCCGCGATCGGCTTGGGGACGGTCGGCCTTGGCGCCGACAGGATCGTCCATGCGTAGCGTCAGAGCGATGCGCTTGCGGGCGACTTCGACTTCCAGCACCTTCACCTTGACGATGTCGCCTGACTTCACGACCTCGCGCGGATCCTTGATGAAGGTCTTGGACATCGCGGAGATATGCACCAGACCATCCTGATGCACGCCGATATCGACGAAGGCGCCGAAGGCAGCGACGTTGGTCACAGTGCCTTCGAGCACCATGCCGGGCTTGAGATCGCTGAGCTTCTCGACTCCTTCCATGAACACTGCAGCCTTGAAGGCGGGGCGGGGGTCGCGACCGGGCTTTTCGAGTTCTTTCAGAATGTCGGTGACCGTCGGCAGGCCGAAGGTGTCGTCCACGAAGGTCTTGGGCTGCACCTTGCGCAGGATCTCGGCATTGCCGATCAGCGCCTTGATGTCGCTCTTGGTAGCTTCGAGAATCTTGCGCACCAGTGGATAGGCTTCCGGATGCACGCCGGATTTATCAAGCGGATCCTCGCCGTCATTGATGCGCAGGAAGCCGGCGCATTGTTCGAACGCCTTCGGGCCAAGCCGCGGCACTTCCTTGAGCGCCTTGCGTGACTTGAACGGGCCGTTGGCATCGCGGTGCTGCACGATGCTCTGTGCCAATCCAGTTCCGATGCCCGACACGCGCGCCAGCAGGGGCGCCGATGCGGTATTCACGTCGACGCCGACGCCGTTCACGCAGTCTTCCACGACGGCATCGAGCGACCGCGCCAGTTTGCTCTCGCCGAGGTCGTGCTGATACTGGCCGACGCCGATTGCCTTGGGATCAATCTTCACCAGTTCGGCCAGCGGATCCTGCAGCCGGCGCGCGATCGACACGGCGCCGCGCAGCGTGACGTCGAGTTCGGGCAATTCTTCGGAGGCAAAGGCCGAGGCCGAATAGACCGAGGCGCCGGCTTCCGACACCACGATCTTCGACATCTTCAAATCCGGCAGCAGCTTGACCAGCTCCATCGCCAGCTTGTCGGTCTCGCGCGAGGCGGTGCCGTTGCCGATGGCGATCAGGTCGACCTTGTGCTGGACGGCGAGCTTGCCGAGGATCGCCAGCGACGCATCCCACTGGCGCTGCGGCTCATGCGGATAAATCGTGGTCGTTGCGACGACCTTGCCTGTGGCGTCGATGATCGCGGTCTTCACACCCGAACGGAAACCGGGATCGAGGCCCATGGTGACGCGTGCGCCGGCAGGCGCTGCGAGCAGCAGGTCGCGCAGGTTCGACGCGAACACGCGGACTCCTTCTTCTTCCGCCGCAGTCCACAGCCGCATGCGCAGGTCGATGTTGAGATGCACCTGGATCTTGGTGCGCCAGGCCCAGCGCGTGGTTTCGGTCAGCCACTTGTCACCGGGGCGACCCTGATCGGAGACGCCGAAGCGGTTCATGATCTTCAGCTCATAGGAGCTGGGTGTGGTTGTCGGAGCAGGCGTCGCCGGTACCGGCTCGGGCTGCATCGCGAGATCGAGGATCTCTTCCTTCTCGCCGCGGAACAGCGCCAGAATTCTGTGCGACGGCAGCTTGTGCAGCGGCTCACTGAAGTCGAAATAGTCCTTGAACTTCTCGCCCTCGGTCTTCTTGCCGGTGCGCACGGTCGAGGCCATCAGTCCATTCGACCACATCTGCTCGCGCAGCGCGCCGATCAGATCGGCATCTTCGGCGAAGCGCTCGACAAGAATGGCGCGCGCGCCGTCGAGCGCAGCGGCGACATCGGCGACGTTCTTCTCGGCATTAACGAAAGCTTCGGCAACTTTCTTTGGATCGTTCTGCGGCTCGGTGAGCAGCAGTTCCGACAGCGGCTCGAGGCCGGCTTCCTTGGCGATCTCGGCCTTCGTGCGGCGCTTCGGTTTGAACGGCAGATAGATGTCTTCGAGACGGCCCTTGGTGTCGGCGGTCATGATCGCCGTTTCGAGCGCGGCATCGAGCTTGCCCTGTTCGCGCACCGATTCCAGAATCACCAGGCGGCGTTCTTCGAGTTCGCGCAGATAGGTCAGGCGTTCTTCCAGCGTGCGCAGTTGTGCGTCATCGAGACCGCCGGTGATTTCCTTGCGGTAACGCGCCACGAACGGCACCGTCGCGCCGCCGTTGAGCAGTTCTACCGTTGCCGCGACCTGCTGTTCGCGCACGCCAAGTTCGTCTGCGATCTTCTGATTGATGTTTGCCACGCGTAGAGATTCCTTCGAAATTCCGTGGCGGGTCATACCGCCGTCGCAAAACGCTTATGGACCGATGCCGCACGATTCATCAACCCCGGCGGATGCAGTCGATTGTTCTGTGGATCGCGTTGTTTTGCTTCGAAAATTGCAGTGTTCGATGCGCTTCATGACAGTGCGGCTGTGCAAAAATATAATGCTAGATCGCGGCCTGCGAACTGTGTAGACGGACGTTCCTTTCGGGAGCGGCAATGTCGGTTTGTGGTCTGGATTTTGGGACGTCGAACACGACGCTAGGCACGGTCATCAATGATGTTCCGGTGCTGGCGGCGCTCGAAGACTATCATGTCACAATTCCGAGTGCGATCTTTTACAAGGCCGATACCGGCGCCTTCATCGGCCGCAAGGCGATCGAGGCCTATGTCGAGGGCGCGCCTGGCCGCCTGATGCGCAGCCTTAAATCCGTGCTTGGCACGTCGCTGATCGACGAGACGACGCGCGTCGGCCGCGAACGCGTCAGCTTCCGCAATGTCATCGCCTATTGTCTCGGTGCGGTGAAGCGGCGTGCGGAACAGGCCACAGGGCTTGAACTCCGCCAGGTCGTCCATGGCCGTCCCGTCCATTTCGTCGACGACAATCCGGCGGGCGATGCCAAGGCCGAAGCTACGCTGCGCGCCATAGCGAAAGACGTCGGCTTCGAGGACGTCACGTTCCAGTTCGAGCCGATTGCCGCGGCGCTGGATTACGAGCGCCAGATCAATTCGGAGGAGATCGCGCTGATCGCCGATATCGGCGGCGGCACCTCGGATTTCTCCATCGTGCGCCTTTCGCCCGAGCGGCACCGTCATGCCGATCGCAAGGACGACATTCTCGCCAATGACGGCGTGCGCATCGGCGGTACCGATTTCGACAGACATCTCAGCCTCGGCGTGATCATGCCGCTGCTCGGCTATCGCTCGGCGATGAAGCGCGCGGGGCTCGATGTGCCGTCAGGCTATTTCCACGATCTGGCGACCTGGTCGAGCATCAACCGGATGTACGATTCCAAGGTCATGAATGAGGTGAAACAGGTGCGCTATGAGGCACAGCAGCCGGAGCTGCTGGATCGCTTGGTGCGCGTACTGGACGAGCAGCGCGGCCACACACTGGCCATGGAAGTCGAGGGCGCCAAGATTGGCCTGTCCGACAAGCCGAAATCGAGCATCGCGCTGGACTGGATCGAGCCGGGTTTGGCCGCTGGCGTCGCCCGCAAGGAACTCGTCAGCCACACCCAGTTGCTCGCCGATCGGATCACCGCGCGGATCAAGATCTGCCTGAACCAGGCCGGATTGAAGCCCGAAGCGATCGATGCGGTGTTCCTGACCGGCGGTTCGGTGCAGCTCGCCCATGTCCGCAAGGCGATCACGGCGGCGCTGCCGGCCGCCCGCGCTATCGATGGCGACACGTTCGGGGCCGTCGGCAAGGGTTTGACTGTCGAGGCGGCCCGCCGCTACGGGCACGGCTAGACCCAAAGGCCAGGGCAGTAAAAGGGGGCTGAACGCCTTGTGGTTATGCGCGGCGGTCGCTTGATCCGGCGCCCGGCACAGCCATATTAAGTCCATGGCGAAGCTCTCGAATCGCGACAGGATTCTCACCGCAGGCCTCGCGGTCGTGCATGCGCGCGGCTATGCGGGGGCCAGTGTTCGCGACATCGTGCATGCCGCGGGCGTGCCGCAGGGCACCTTCACCAACCACTTTACCTCCAAGGAAGAATTCGGCCTCGAGATCATCGATCTCTATTTCGCGAAGGGTCGCGAACTGATGGCGCAGACGCTGCGCAATGAAGGCCTGTCGCCGCTGGCACGGCTGCGCGCCTATATCGATGCCAATGTGACCCGGCTGACCGAAGACCAGATGTGCAATGGCTGCCTGTTCGGCAACTTCACGGCCGAAGCCAGCGACCACAGCGACCTCATTCGCGACCGGCTGCTGACGATCTTCGCCGATGTTCAGCAGAGTATTGCCGAATGCCTGACCTCCGCGGTGAAAGCCGGCGAGCTGCCGGCCGACTTCAAATGCGCGGAGGTTGCGGGTTTCATCGTCTCCTCGCTGCAGGGTGCCAACCTGCTGTCGAAAGCCGAACGCAGCCCGGCACCGATTGAGCGCTTCGCGCAGGTGCTGTTCACGCAGGTGCTGCGCTGAGCTGATTGCTGCTCTGCACAGACATTGCCGCTCCCCGGGTCTTTCGCTAAACCGTGCGACATGACAGCGCGGCCCGCAGAGGCCGTCGCCGACAACAAGCGACCGGGAGTGAACCATGAGCCAGACCGCCGTCGGCGCGCGCGCCACGCGCAGCGCGAAATCCGACATCGAAACCTCGACCATCCGCGCCATTTCCTGGCGGCTGATCCCGTTTCTGGTGCTGGCTTATTTCCTGGCCTATCTCGACCGCGTCAATCTTGGCTTCGCCGCGCTCACCATGAATGCCGAGCTGAATTTCTCGCCCACCGTTTTTGCGTGGGGCGCCGGCATCTTCTTCATCGGCTATTTCATTTTTGAAGTTCCCAGCAATATCGCGCTGGAGAAATTCGGCGCCAGCCGCTGGATCGCGCGCATTATGGTGAGCTGGGGCATCATCTCAGCGCTGATGGCGATCGTCAGTGGCCCGTGGAGCTTCTACACGCTGCGCTTTCTGCTCGGTGTCGCCGAGGCCGGCTTCTTCCCCGGCATTATCCTCTATCTCACTTACTGGTTTCCGGCCGAATATCGCGCGCGTTTCCTCGCCGCCTTCGCGATCGCGGTGCCCGTATCCACGGTGATTGGCGCGCCGATCTCCGGCATGCTGCTGGGGTTCGACGGTGTCATGGGCCTGAAGGGCTGGCAGTGGTTGTTCATCATCGAAGGGATTCCTTCGGTCATTCTCGGCGTCGTCACCTGGTTCTACCTCACCGACAAGCCTGAAAAGGCCGAATGGCTGACGCCTGACCAGAAGATGTGGCTCTCCGACAAGCTCGAAGGCGAGCGTCTCGCCAAGGAGAGCGCCCATGGCATGACGCTGGGGCAGGCGCTGTCGTCGCCGAAGGTGCTGATGCTGAGTGTGATCTATTTCGGCTTTGTCGGCGCGCTCTATGGCATGCAGTTCTGGCTGCCGCAGATCGTGAAGGCGTTCGGGTTCACCAACCTGCAGACCGGTTTCGTCACCGCGATCCCCTATCTGTTCGGCTCCATTGCCATGGTGCTGTGGGCTCAGCATTCCGACAAGACCCGCGAACGCGTCTGGCATGTCGGCCTGCCGCTGCTGCTGACCGCCGTGGCGCTCGCGCTGTCCGGCATCTCCACCAATCCGACCCTGACCATGGTCGCGCTGACGGTCGCTGCGATCGGCGTGTTCTGCACCTTCGCACTGTTCTGGACGCTGCCGACGGCGTGGCTGAGCGGCACGGCGGCGGCCGGCGCCATCGCGCTGATCAATTCGATCGGCAATCTCGCCGGCTTCGGCGGTCCCTATCTGATCGGCTGGGTCAAGGAGCTGACCGGCAGCACCTCGACCGGGCTTCTGGTCCTGGCGGCCATGCCGCTGGTGGCCGGAATCCTTGTGCTGGTCGGCAATCACGGGACAGAAACGGAGTTCGCAGCTACCGGCAAACCGGCGCGGGTGAAATAAGGCCGGGATGGGGTGCGGCAATCTGCCGAAATTGTGACCACTGACGAATATTGACATTCGTCAGTGGTCACGCCTAAGTTCCCTTCGAACATTCATTCGAAGGACGCCTCGCGATGCCCGGCCACACCAAAGTCAGCGCTTTCCGCAAGCCATTCGCCGCTGCGCTCCTGCTGATCCCGGCCCTTGCTCTGGCCGGCTGCGGCAAGAAGACCGAGGCGGAAGCCAAGCCAACCCGCCCCGTGCTGGTCGCGACCGTGCATTACGAGCCGGAATCGCCGCAGCGCAGTTTCGTCGGCACCATCCGCCCGCGGATCGAGACCGATATGGGCTTCCGGGTGACCGGCAAGGTCGCCAAGCGCCTCGTGGAGGTCGGCCAGAACGTCGAGATCGGCCAGCCGCTGGCTACGCTCGACGAGGTCGATCTGAAGCTGCAGGCCGAGCAGGCCGTCGCCGAACTCAACGCATCCACGGGCGTGCTGGCCAATGCCACTGCAGCCGAGGGCCGCGCCACCGAATTGCGCGCCAAGGGCTGGTCCACCCAGGCACAGCTCGATCAGGCCAAAGCCACGGGCGACGAAGCCCGGGCGCGTCTCAATCGCGCCGAACGCTCGGTCGAACTTACCAAGAACAGCCTCTCTTATGCGACGCTGATCGCCGACACCCGCGGCGTTGTCACCGCGACGCTGATCGATGCCGGTCAGGTCGTCGCCGCAGGGCAAGCCGCGATCCGCGTCGCGCGTTTCGGCGAGAAGGAGGCGGTGGTTTCCATTCCGGAAACGCTGGTTGGCCGCGCCAAGGAAGGCAAAGCCAGCGTGACGCTGTGGTCCGAGCCCGGCAAGCAATATGCCGCCAAGCTGCGTGAACTGGCGCCCAATGCCGACACCGCGACGCGCACTTATCTCGCCAAGTTCTCGCTGCCCGAGGCCGACGACAAGGTGTCGCTCGGCATGACGGCGACGCTGACGCTCTCCGATCCCGCCACCGAACGCGTTGCGCGCGTGCCGCTCTCGGCGCTGTTCAGTCAGGGCAACAACCCTTCGCTCTACGTCGTGAGCGCATCGGGCGACGTCGCGCTGCAGCCGGTCAAGGTGAAGTCCTATGAGAGCAACGACGTCATCATCTCAGGTGGCGTCGATGAAGGTGCCAAGATCGTGACGCTGGGCGTGCAGAAGCTCGACCCGGCGCTGAAGGTTCACGTCGTCTCCGCATTGTCGTTTTAAGACGCTCGCATTCAAAGGACGAAGCCGATGCATCGCTTCAACCTCTCCGCCTGGGCCGTCGCTCATCCGGCACTGATTTTGTTTCTGATCATCGCGCTCGGTGTCGGCGGCTTCTTCTCTTACGAGAAGCTCGGCCGTGCCGAAGATCCATCTTTCACGGTGAAGGTCGTTAACGTCACGGCGATCTGGCCGGGGGCGACCGCCAAGGAAATGCAGGAGCAGGTTGCAGATCCCATCGAGAAGAAGATGCAGGAACTGCCTTACTTCGAAAAGGTGCAGACCTATTCGAAGCCGAACTTCACGGCGCTGCAGGTCACGTTCAGGGATAACGCGCCCGCCAAGGAAGTACCGTTCCTGTTCTATCTGTTGCGCAAGAAGCTCGCCGACGTGCAGGGCAGCCTGCCCGCCAATCTGATCGGGCCGACAGTCAATGACGAGTTCAGCGACGTCGATTCCATTCTCTACATGATGACCGGCGACGGCGCCGACTTCAAACAGTTGAAGGTGGTCGCCGAAGGCCTGCGCCAGCGCCTGTTGAAGGTGAAAGGCGTCACCAAGGTCAATCTCTACGGTACGCAGGACGAGCGCATTTTCGTCGAATTTTCCCACGCCAAGCTGGCGACGCTCGGCATCACGCCGCAGACGCTGTTCGACTCGCTGGCCAAGCAGAACGCGATCCAGCCGGCGGGCACGGTGGAAACCTCGTCGCAGCGCGTGCCGCTGCGCGTCACCGGTGCACTTGATGGCGTGAAGACCGTCGCGGAGACGCCGGTCGAGAGCAACGGGCGCACGTTCCGCCTCGGCGATATCGCGACGGTCAGCCATGGCTTCGTCGATCCGCCGGATTTCAAGGTCCGGCAGAAGGGCCAATACGCACTCGGCATCGGCGTGGTGACGGCGAACGGCGCCAACATTCTTGAACTCGGCAAGGACGTCGAAAAGGCCAAGAACGAGTTCATGGTCGCTGTCCCGCAGGGCGTCAATGTCGAGCAGATCGCCGATCAGCCGCTGGTGGTCGAACACGCCGTTGGCGAATTTACGCACTCATTCATCGAGGCGTTGGGCATCGTGCTGTTCGTCAGCTTCCTGGCACTAGGCTGGCGCACCGGCATTGTGGTGGCGCTCTCGGTGCCGCTGGTGCTCGGTATCGTCTTCATGGTCATGAATGCGATGGGCATGGACCTGCATCGCATCACGCTAGGTGCGTTGATTATCGCGCTCGGCCTACTGGTCGATGACGCCATTATCGCAGTCGAGATGATGGTGGTGAAGATGGAGCAGGGCTGGGACCGCGTGCGCGCGGCCTCCTTCGCCTGGGAGTCCACGGCATTCCCGATGCTCACCGGTACGCTGATTACAGCGGTCGGCTTCCTGCCGATCGGCTTTGCGAATTCCGCAGTGGGCGAATATGCCGGCGGCATTTTCTGGGTTGTGGCGATATCGCTGATCGCCTCGTGGTTCGTCGCGGTGATCTTCACGCCCTATATCGGCGTCAAGCTGCTGCCGAACTTTGCTGCCCACGGAAAGGCCAATCACGATCCGCATGCGGTCTATGAGACGCGCATCTATCGCGGCTTGCGCAGCGTCGTGCAGTGGTGCGTCACGCACCGCATCAAGGTGGTGGCTGCCACCGTCGGTATCTTCATCGCTGCCATCGTCGGTTTCGGCCATGTCCAGCAGCAGTTCTTCCCGTTGTCGGAACGTCCCGAACTATTCCTGCAGCTGCGCCTGCCAGAAGGCACGGCCTTTGGCGTTACCGAAAAGGCGGTCAAGGACGCCGAGAAGCTGCTCAAGGACGACAAGGACATCGCCACCTATACGGCCTATGTCGGCCGCGGCTCGCCGCGCTTCTGGCTCGGCCTCAATCCGCAGCTCCCGAATGAGGCCTTCGCCGAGATCGTGATCGTGTCCAAGGATGTCGAGGCACGCGAGCGCATCAAGTCCAAGATCGAGAAGGCCGTCGCCGATGGCCAGCTGCCGGAAGCACGCGTGCGCGTCGATCGCTTCAATTTCGGTCCGCCGGTCGGTTTCCCCGTCCAGTTTCGCGTCATCGGGCCGGATACCGCGACCGTGCGGGATATAGCCTACAGGGTGCGCGAAGTAATGCGCGCCAACAAGAATATGGTCGATCCGCAGCTCGACTGGAACGAACAGACGCCTTCCCTCAGGCTGGTGGTCGACCAGGATCGCGCCCGTGCGCTCGGCCTGACGCCGCAGGAACTGTCACAATCCCTGGCGATGCTGATCTCCGGCGCGTCGGTCACGAACGTGCGTGACGGTATCGAGAAAGTGGGTGTCGTTGCCCGGGCCGTGCCGTCGGAACGCCTCGATCTCGGCCGTGTGGGCGATCTCACCATCATCTCGCGCAACGGCGTTCCGGTGCCGCTGTCGCAGGTGGCGAAGATCGAATACGCCCATGAGGAGCCGATCCTCTGGCGCCGTAACCGCGACATGGCGATCACCGTGCGCGGCGACGTCGTCGATGGCGTGCAGCCCCCGGATGTCACCAACCAGATCTGGCCGCAGTTGCAGCAGATCCGCGACAGCCTGCAGCCGGCCTATCGCATTGAGATCGGCGGCGCGGTGGAAGAATCCAGCAAGGGCAATGCCTCGATCGCCGTGCTGTTTCCGCTGATGATGATCATCATGCTGACGCTGCTGATGGTGCAGTTGCAGAGCTTCTCGCGCCTGATCCTGGTGTTCCTGACGGCGCCGCTCGGCATCGTCGGCGCCTCGTTGGCGCTGAACGTCGCCAACAAGCCGTTCGGCTTCGTGGCACTGCTCGGCCTGATCGCGCTGGCGGGTATGATCATGCGCAACGCCGTTATTCTGGTGGATCAGATCGAAACCGACGTGCGGCACGGCCTGACCCGCCGCGAAGCCATCGTCGAGGCGACCGTGCGCCGTGCGCGTCCGGTCATCCTGACGGCGCTGGCGGCCATTTTGGCGATGATCCCGCTGTCGCGCTCGGCCTTCTGGGGGCCGATGGCGGTCACCATCATGGGTGGATTGTTTGTGGCGACGTTCTTGACGTTGTTGTATCTCCCGGGTCTCTATGCGCTATGGTTTCGCAAGAGCCTGGATGAACGCGGATCGGGTGAGGATGTGGATCATCACGCACCGCACCATCACGACAAGCAACAGGCCTTTCCGCTTGCTGCCGAATAACTGAAGACTGCACTCCGAGATGACTCTGATTTCTGATCACGTCGAAGCCGATATGCGGGGCCGCATCGTTGTGGTCGCGGAAAAGCTGTTTCGTGAAATCGGCTACCAGAAGACCACCGTGGCTGATATCGCCAAGGTGCTCCGGATGAGCCCGGCGAACGTCTATCGCTTCTTCGATTCGAAGAAGTCGATCATCTCGGCCGTGGCGCAGCGGTTGATGGGGGAAGTTGAAGAGGCCGCTGGAGCGATTGCTGAAAATCCGCAGCCGGCCGCCGCGCGGCTCCGCGAACTGCTGACGTCGATCCATGAGATGAATGCCGAACGCTATGTCGGCGATGCCAAGCTGCATGAGATGGTCGCCATCGCCATGGAAGAGAGTTGGGATGTCTGCACTGCTCATATGGAGCGCATCACCGTTACCATCGGCGGTGTCATCGCGGACGGTGCTGCCAAGGGGGAGTTTCAGGCTCCGGACGTCGAATTGGCAGCCATGTGCGCCTGCACCGCCATGATGCGCTTCTTTCACCCGCAGATGATCGCGCAATGTGCGACGAAACCTGGCCCGACCCTGGACCAGATGATCGACTTCGTTCTTGCCGGGTTGGCCCCGCGGGGCTAGACGATCTCTCTGACGTCAATTCAGGGGATCTTCCGCGTGACCGCATTCGATCTGCATTCTTACGAGCCCGTCAACGGCCACGGCCTCAAGCACGATCCCTTCAATGCCATCATCGGTCCGCGTCCGATCGGGTGGGTCTCCTCCCGGGATGCCAATGGCCACGTTAATCTGGCGCCATACAGCTTCTTCAACGCCTTCAACTACACGCCGCCGCTGATCGGCTTTTCCAGCATCGGGATCAAGGACTCCGCCCGCAACATGCAGGCGACGAAGGAATTCGTCTGGAATTTGGCCACCATGGATCTGGCCAAGCAGATGAACGCCACGGCGGCGCATGTCGGCCCGGAAGTCGATGAATTCGAGATCGCCGGCCTGACGCCGGTGCCGAGCAAGCTGGTGAACGTACCTCGTGTCGGCGAGAGCCGGGTCGCTTTCGAGTGCAAGGTGACTCAGATCATCGAACTCAAGGGCGCGAACGGCGCTTCGGCCAACGCCTTCCTCACCATGGGGGAAGTCGTCGCCGTGCATATCGACAAGACCCTGATCGTGGATGGCGTGTACCAGACCGCATTGGCTGGCCCGATCCTGCGCGCCGGCCGCCGCGGCGACTATTTCCACATCAAGCAGGACGCCATGTTCGAGATGAACCGGCCGGACTGAGGCCGGCTATTCTTCCGGCATTTCGGTCGCGCGACCACTGGTCACGCGGCGGGAAATCGCCTTTCGGGAACCGTTGCGGTATCCTGTCGTTAATGATGGCTCGATGCTGTCAAATTTCGCTTGAATATCAATGCGAAAGCTAAGGTGACACCGTCCCGCTAAGAGCGTCTGCCTTTGGGCGCCCGCGGTCCGCCCGGACTGCTGGTCGTCTCGATCGAGAGGAAGTCTCCATGAGCTCGTCCAGTCTGCGCCGCGACCATCTCACCAAGCCGATCTTTGGCTGGGCCAAGGGCGTGCTGCCGAAGATGTCGGACACCGAGCGCGAGGCGCTGGAAGCCGGCGACGTCTGGTGGGATGCGGATCTGTTCACCGGCAATCCGGACTGGGCCAAGCTGCTCGCCGTCAAGCCGGCCAGACTGACGGATGAAGAACAGGCCTTCATGACCGGGCCGGTGGATCGCCTCTGCGAGATGATCGACGACTGGAAGATCAATTGGGAATTGCGCGATCTGCCGCCGGACGTCTGGGAGTTCATCAAGCGCGAAAAGTTCTTCGGCATGATCATTCCGAAGGAATTCGGAGGTCTCGGCTTCTCGCCTTATGCGCATTCGGAAGTGGTGCGCAAGATTTCGTCGCGGTCGGTGGTCGCCGCCGTCACCGTGATGGTACCCAACTCGCTCGGTCCCGGCGAACTGCTGATGAAGTTCGGCACCGACGCGCAGCGCCAGCGCTGGCTGCCGCGCCTTGCCGATGGACGCGACATTCCCTGTTTCGGCCTCACCAGCCCGGAAGCGGGCTCGGACGCGGCCTCGATGATCGACAGCGGCATCATCTGCAAGGGCACGTTCGAAGGCCAGGAGGTTCTGGGCCTGCGCCTCAACTGGCACAAGCGCTACATCACGCTCGGCCCGGTCGCGACGCTGATCGGTCTCGCCTTCAAGGCCTATGACCCCGATCACCTCGTGGGCTCACAGGATGAGCTTGGCATCACGGTTGCGCTGATCCCGCATGATCTTCCGGGCGTCGAGATCGGCCAGCGCCATCTACCGTCGATGCAGGTGTTCCAGAACGGCCCGAACTGGGGCCGCGACGTTTTCATCCCGCTCGACTACATCATCGGCGGTCAGGAGCGGCTTGGTCAGGGTTGGAAGATGCTGATGTCGGCGCTCGCCGCCGGCCGTGGCATCTCATTGCCGTCCCTGTCTGCGGCCGGTGCTGCCTATGCCGCGCGCACCACTGGTGCCTATGCCCGCATCCGCGAACAGTTCAACATTTCGATCAGCAAGTTCGAAGGCATCGAGGAGCCGCTCGCCCGCATCGCCGGCACGGCCTATCTGCTCGATGCCGCGCGACGCCTGACCTCGGCGGCGCTCAACCTGGGCCATCATCCCGCCGTTATCTCCGGCATCATGAAGCTGCATGCCACCGAGCGTATGCGCCTGGCCATCGACGATGCCATGGACATCCATGGCGGCAAGGCTGTGATCGACGGACCGCAGAATTATATGGGCAATCTCTATCGCGCGGTGCCGGTCGGCATCACGGTGGAAGGTGCCAACATCCTGACGCGCAATCTCATCGTGTTCGGGCAGGGTGCCATCCGCGCGCATCCTTATTTGTTGCAGGAAATGAATGCGCTCGGCGATCCCGACAAGGCGAAGGGCTTAGAGGCCTTCGACACCGCGTTCTGGAAACATATCGGCCATAGCGTTACCACGCTGTTCCGCGCCTGGGGCCGCTGCTGGACCGGTGGCGTATTCGCGCCTGCGCCGGATGCCGGCGATGCCACACAGTTCTATCGCCAGCTTTCGCGTTATTCCTCGGCCTTCGCATTGTGCGCCGACATGGCGTTGCTGACGCTGGGCGGCGCGTTGAAGCGCAAGGAAATGCTGTCAGCGCGGTTCGGCGATATCCTCTCCGAGCTTTATCTGCTCTCGGCTGCGCTGAAGCGCTGGGAGGACGAAGGCCGCCAGCAGGACGATTTGCCGGCGCTTGAATGGTGTATGGCGTCCGGCTTCAAGACCATCGAGAACCGCTTTGCGGAGATTCTGGCCAACCTGCCGAACCGCTTTGTCGCCGGCATCCTCAAATTCATCGTGCAGCCATATGGTGCATGGGTGCTCGGGCCTTCGGATCGCGTGGTGCATCGCTGCGCGCAGATGATCCTGGAGCCGTCGGCGACGCGCGATCGCCTGACGCCGGATCTGTCGCATGTGGATGATGACCGCGGTCTCGCGCGGCTTGAGAAGGCGTTCAAACTGGTGACATCGAGTGACGATATTGCCAAGCGCATCCGCACCGCAAAGCTCAAGAACTGGAAGGATGCAGTGGCACAGGGCGTCATCACTCAGGCGGAAGGCGAGAAGCTCGCCGCTGCGCAGGAAGCCGTCAAGCTGGTGATCGAGGTCGATCACTTCGCGCCGGAAGAGCTGTCGCCCGGTTATAAGAAGTCCGATAACGTGCACCAGTTCTTCCAGGAACTTGGTGAGCAGCGGGCAGCAAGCTGATGGCAAGACTTTCATGACAAGACCAGTCTATATCGTCGACGGCAGCCGCACGCCGTTCCTGAAGGCGCGCAGCGGCCCCGGCCCATTCACCCCTGTCGACCTCGCCGTGCAATGCGGACGCCCGCTACTGGCGCGTCAGCCATTTGCACCCGATGCCTTCGATCAGGTGATCCTCGGCTGCGTCAATGTCATTGCCGATGAGATGAATCCCGCGCGCGTCGCAGCGCTTCGGCTCGGTATGGGCGAGGCGATGGTAGCCTTCACCGTGCAGATCAATTGCGGCTCCGGCATGCAGTCGATCGACACCGGCTATCGCTACATCCGCGAAGGCAATGCCGATCTGATCCTCGCTGGCGGCGCCGAAGCGCTCAGCCATGCGCCGCTGGTCTGGCCGCAGAACGGCGTGCGCTGGTTCGCCGGCCTCGCGATGGCCAAGGGTGCGCTCGGCAAGGTGGCGGCGATCGCCAAGGCCCGGCCGGCTTATTTCAAGCCGATCATCGGCCTTGAGCGCGGTCTCACCGATCCGATCACCGACCTCAATATGGGCCAGACCGCCGAGAAGGTCGGGCATCTGTTCGGCATCACGCGTGCGCAGGCCGATGCCTATGCCGTCGAAAGCCACAAGCGCCTTGCGCATGCGCAGGAACAGGGCTGGCTGAAGGGTGAGGTCGAAACCGCCTTCGATCGCAAGGGCAATTTCTACGACCACGATGACGGCGTCCGCGCGGATTCGTCGATCGATAAGCTCGCGACACTGAAGCCGGTATTCGAACGTCCGTGGGGGCAGGTCACCGCCGGCAATTCTTCGCAGATCACCGATGGCGCATCATGGACGATTCTTGCGTCCGAAGAAGCGGTGGCGAAACATGGTCTCACGCCGAAGGCTGTGATCGTCGACAGCCAGTGGTCTGCACTCGATCCGTCGATCATGGGGCTCGGTCCGGTGTTGTCGTCGAACGATCTGTTGAAGCGCAACAACATGACGATTCAGGACATCGAGACCTGGGAGTTGAACGAAGCCTTCGCCACGCAGGTGCTCAGCTGTCTCGCCGCCTGGAAGGACGAGAAATTCTGCCGTGAGGTGCTCGGCCTCGATGGCGCCGCCGGCGAGATCGATCGTGCCAGGCTCAATGTCGATGGTGGTGCGATCAGCCTCGGCCATCCCGTTGGCACGTCTGGCAACCGTATTGTGCTGCATCTCGTCAATGCGATGAAGCGGCTTGGCACCAAGCGGGGTATCGCTACCGAATGTATCGGCGGCGGCCTCGGTGGCGCGATGTTGATCGAGACGGTGTGAGGGCGTCATGGACAGCAAGATCATGGACGTTCTTGGGGATCGCGTGCTCGAACTCGGGCCGGCTCCCGACACATCTGGCGCTTATCGCCACTTCAAGCTGACGCGCGATGCCGATGGCATCGCGTGGCTGTTGTTTGACCGCGCCGATGCGAGCGCCAATACGCTGTCAGCTGTGGTGCTGGAAGAATTCGATCAGGTGCTGAACGCGCTGGAAGCTCAGCGCCCGACGGGCATCGTGGTTCGTTCGGCCAAAACGTCCGGCTTCATTGCCGGCGCCGACGTCAATGAATTTCGCGGCGCCAGCGACCCATTGGAAGTGGAAACGCAGATCAGCCGCGCTCACGCGGTGATCGATCGCTTCGAGGCGCTGAAGATCCCGACGGTGGCCGTCATTCACGGTTTCTGCCTGGGCGGAGGCTTCGAAGTGGCATTGGCTTGCCAGATGCGCATCGCCATCGATGGTGCGCGCTTCGGTTTTCCGGAAGTCATGCTCGGCCTGCATCCAGGTTTGGGCGGCACAGCGCGTTTCACGCATCTTGTCAATCCGATGCAGGCGATGCCGCTGATGCTGACCGGCAAGACCATCGACGCGCGCAAGGCGAAAGCGATCGGCCTTGTCGATGCGGTGACTGAGGAACGCCATGTCCGTAACGCCGTGCGCGATGCGGTGTTCGGCAAGCTCAAGCGCGCCAAGCCGAGTGCGTTGATCCCGATCATGAACTTCTCGCCGATGCGCGGGATTCTCGCATCGCGCATGGTCGCGGAGGCCAGCAAGGCTGCGCCGCGCGAACATTATCCCGCGCCCTATGCGCTGATCGAGCTCTGGGAGAAACATGGCGGCGACCGTGCGGCGATGCTCAATGCCGAGAAGGCGTCCTTCGCCCGGCTAATGGTGACGCCGGCGGCGCAGAACCTGATCCGCATCTTCTTCCTGCGCGAGCAGATGAAGAAGCTTGCCGGTGACGGCAACACCATCAAACATGTCCATGTCATCGGCGCCGGCGCCATGGGCGGCGACATCGCGGCGTGGTGCGCGCATCAGGACATACGTGTCACGCTCGCCGACATGAAACCTGAACCTATCGCGGGCGCCATCAAGCGCGCCGCCGATCTCTATAGCAAGATCATCCGCAAGCGCACCGATCAGCGTGATACGCTGGATCGCCTGATCCCCGATATGGACGGCGAGGGCGTACGCAATGCCGACCTCATCATCGAGGCGGTGTCGGAGAAGCTCGAACTGAAGCAGAAGGTCTATGCCGGCATTGAGCCGCGCATGAAGCCGGATGCGATCCTCGCCACCAATACATCGAGCATTCCCCTGCAGGATCTGCGCAGCACACTGGCGCGGCCGGAGCGGCTGCTGGGATTGCATTTCTTCAACCCGGTCTCGCGCCTGCAGCTGGTCGAGGTCGTCAGTCATGATGGCGTGGACCAGGACATGCTCAAGAAGGCCACGGCCTTCGTCGGCGCGATCGATCGTCTGCCGCTGCCGGTGAAGAGCTCGCCGGGCTTCCTCGTCAACCGCGCGCTGACGCCTTACATGCTCGAGGCGATGATGCTGATGGAGGAGAAGGTCGACAAGGAAACCATCGACGCCGCCGCCGAGCAATTCGGCATGCCGATGGGTCCGATCGAACTGGCCGATCAGGTCGGGCTCGATATCTGCCTGGCCGTCGGCGACATGCTGCGCTCGAAATTTGGTGACCTGCTGCCGCCGACGCCGGCCTGGCTGCGCGAGAAGGTCAACAAGGGCGAGCTCGGCAAGAAGACCGGCCGTGGCTTCTATACATGGCGCGACGGCAAGGCCGAGAAGAGCTCCAGCGCGGTCGCAACGGCCCGTCCGACGCAGGAGATGATCGATCGCCTGGTGCTGCCGATGTCCAATGTCTGCGTCGCCTGTCTGCGCGAAGGCATCGTCGACAATGCCGATGTGGTCGATGGCGCAATGATTTTCGGAACAGGTTACGCGCCATTCCGCGGCGGCCCGCTGAACTATGCGCGGACGCGTGGAACCGAGAATATCACCGCCACGCTGCGCACGCTAGCGGCCCGGTTCGGCGATCGCTTTGCGCCGGATGCCGGCTGGGAAACCTTTAAATGATGACTCAATTTGCGGCAGGCTTTGCTCATGACTGAATCAACGACGCAGCCAGTGACGGGGCTGGATGCGGAACCGACCGGCGATCTCACCATCCGCACGGTGGCGATGCCGGCGGATACCAATGCCAATGGCGATATCTTTGGCGGCTGGCTGCTCAGCCAGATGGATCTTGGCGGCGGCATCTTTGCCGCCAAGGTGGCGAAGACGCGCACGGTCACCGTCGCCATCGAGGCAATGACCTTCCGCAAGGCCGTTCATGTCGGTGACGTCGTGTCCGTGCATGCGGAACTGGTGCGGATGGGCCGCACGTCACTTACCGTGCATATCGAGGCCTGGGTGCTTCGCCGCAATGAAAACGCCCCGATCCTGGTGACCGACGGCAATTTCACCTTTGTGTCCATTGACGAGGTGGGGCGCCCGCAGGTGATCAAACGACCGGATGCGACGATCTCGACCTGAGCAATTCTAAACACCGGCGGGAACGAAATACCTCCTCTGCAGTTAGTGGCCCGGAATATGCATCGCCTATCGCGTAGGGGGCCGCCATGTCAGACACTTACATCATCGAAGTCTCATCGCAGGCTGCCGGCATCGTGGTTCGCGATCCCGGTGGGTACAGGTTCTTCGCCGCGTCTCACCGTTTCAACCCGATGGAAGGCCAACTGTTTCGCAATGCGCGCGAAGCTGAACGCGCTGCCTTTCAATTCGCGCAGGGTATCCAAGCAGCTGTGACGCCCTAGAGGGCGACTCTCTTACGACATCGCAGCGGCGACGCGCATGGCGCCTGCGCCGGTGATGCGTTGACCATTGCCGCTAACACCCGCACCATGGAACCGTTCGTTCCGAGGTGCCCTTGTGACTGCTGGCCTGACCCATCGCCAATCCGAAATCCTGAATCACGCGCGCGCCTTTGGCCGCGTGATGGTCGATGATCTGGTGCGCCGCTTCGAGGTGTCCGCACAGACCATCCGCAAGGATCTCAACGATCTCTGCGACCAGCGCCTGCTGACGCGTATCCACGGCGGCGCCATCGTCGCGTCGGGCGTGGAAAACCTCGCTTATGAAGCGCGGCGATTCGTGGCCGCCGAGGAAAAGAAGGCGATTGGTGTTGCTGCCGCGGCGCAGATTCCCAATGGCTCGTCGCTGTTCATCAATATCGGGACCACCACGGAAGAAGTCGCGAGCGCCCTGACCAATCACGAAAACCTGCTGGTCATCACCAACAATCTCAATGTGGCGATGATGCTTTATCGTCACCCGCATATCGAGGTAATTGTCGCCGGCGGTACCGTGCGTCGCTCGGATGGTGCGGTGATCGGCTCCACGGCGATCAAGCTGATCGGCCAATTCAAGGTCGATTACGCCATCATCGGTGCCTCCGCGATCGACGAGGAGGGCGCGCTGCTCGACTTCGACTATCGCGAGGTGCAGGCGGCGCAGGCGATCATCGCCAATGCCCGCAGTGTCATGCTGGTCTGCGATTCGACCAAGCTGCGGCGCTCGGCGGCCGTGCGCATCGCCCATATCAGCCAGATACAGACCTTCGTGACCGACGTCCCGCTGCCGCCCTCCTTGCAGGAGATCTGCCGGAGCCGGGGCGTTCAAGTGATCGCCGCCCTGCCGGGCTCCGCCGACGATGCGGACGACCTGGAACCCGAGCCGACCCCGCTTTAGAGCCTGTTCAGACCCCGAAAACGCCAGTTGCTTTCGTTTTAGGTTGTGGTTTAATCGAAAACGAAAGCCAAATCGCTGAAAGCGAAGATGGCGCGTCCGAAGGAAGGCGCCAGACAAGTGGCGCAGGAGGGGAGACGGGGTGGGTCAGATCTACGACCTCGCAATCATTGGTGGTGGTGTGAACGGCTGCGGCATCGCCCGCGACGCCGTCGGCCGCGGCAATTCCGTGTTCCTTTGCGAGATGAACGATCTGGCCAGCGGCACCTCGTCCTGGTCGACCAAGCTGATCCATGGCGGGTTGCGCTACCTCGAATATTACGATTTCAAACTGGTGCGCCACGCGTTGCTGGAACGCGAAGTTCTCTGGCAGATCGCGCCGCATATCATCCGCCCCTTGCGTTTCGTGCTGCCGCATCACGCCGGTCTGCGGCCCGCCTGGCTGCTGCGCTTGGGCTTGTTCCTCTACGACCATATCGGCGGCCGTAAACTTCTGCCCCCGACGCGCACACTCGATCTCACCCGCGACGAGACCGGCAAGCCGCTGGCGCCCGGCCGGTTCAAGCGTGGCTTTGAATATTCCGACTGCTCGGTAGATGATGCGCGCCTTGTCGTGCTCACCGCGCGTGATGCCGCCGATCGGGGCGCTGAGATCCGCACGCGCACGCGCGCAACCGAGATCAGGCAGGCCGACGGGATGTGGCAGGTCACGGTGCAGGATACGGCGACGGGCGACCGCTCGACCATCAGTGCGCGCACGCTGGTCAATGCCGGTGGTCCGTGGGTCGAGAATGTTCTGGCGGTCGGTGCCGGCGTCAATGCGAAGGCGAAAGTCCGCCTCGTGCAGGGCTCGCATATCGTGGTGCCGAAACTTTACAGCCACGACCGCGCCTACATCTTCCAGAATGCCGATGGTCGTATCGTATTTGCGATTCCCTATCAGGACGATTTCACCCTGATCGGTACCACCGATATCGATTATGACGGCGATCCCGCCGATGTGAAAATCTCTGCCGACGAGATCAATTATCTCTGCAAGTCGGTCAGCGAATATCTCGCCAGGCCCGTGCTGGCCGAAGACGTGGTGTGGACCTATTCCGGCGTGCGCCCGCTCTATGACGACGGCGCCAACGAGGCCAAGGCGGCGACGCGCGACTATGTGTTCGAGCTCGATCTGCCCGGCGGCCTGCCGCTGCTGTCGATTTATGGTGGCAAGATCACGACCTATCGTCGTCTCGCCGAAGAAGCCTTGCAGAAGCTTGCGCCGTATCTGAAGGGCACCAAGGCCAAGGAAGGCTGGACGGCCCATGCCACGCTGCCTGGCGGTGATTTCGATGTCTCTGCGGTCGATGCGCTGATCGCCGAATTGTTGCGCGACTATCCGTTCCTGACGCCGGCCCATGCCAACCGGCTGGCGCATGCCTATGGCACGCGCGCCGCGAAGATGCTGGGCACCGCGAAGTCGCCGGCCGATCTCGGTCAGGCCTTTGGGGCAACGCTGACCGAGCGCGAAGTGCGCTATCTCATGGCGCATGAATGGGCCGTCAGTGCCGAGGATATCGTGTGGCGCCGTTCCAAACTCGGTCTGCGCCTGTCGAAGGAAGAGATCGCGGCTCTCGATCAATGGCTGCAGGCTAATCGCGCGCAGCCCGCCAATCCGATGCGTGAAGCGGGAGCGCGATCATGAGCGTCGCACTGGATCACGTCTCGCAGATGGTTGATGGAGTCACGACGATCCGTGACGTCTCGCTGACGCTGGAAAGGGGCACGCTGAACGTGCTGCTCGGGCCAACGCTGGCCGGCAAGACCTCGATCATGCGGCTGCTGGCCGGGCTCGACAAGCCAACGCAAGGCCGCGTGTTGGTCGATAGCAAGGACGTCACCGGCGTCGATATCCGCAAGCGTTCGGTGGCAATGGTCTATCAGCAGTTCATCAATTACCCCTCGCTGTCGGTCTATGAGAATATCGCCTCGCCGCTGCGCGTGCAGGGCAAGCCGAAAGCCGAGATCGAAACCCGCGTGCACGAAGCTGCGGCCTTGCTCAAGCTTGAGCCCTATCTGAAGCGCACGCCGCTGCAGCTCTCCGGGGGCCAGCAGCAGCGCACGGCGATTGCCCGCGCGCTGGTCAAGGGTGCCGATCTCGTGCTGCTCGACGAGCCGCTCGCCAATCTCGACTACAAGCTGCGCGAGGAATTGCGCACCGAACTGCCGAAGATTTTCGAGGCCTCCGGTGCGATTTTCGTCTATGCGACGACGGAGCCCTCCGAAGCGCTTTTGTTGGGCGGCAGCACCGTGTGTTTGTGGGAAGGCCAGGTTTTGCAGGTCGGCCAGACTTCCAAAGTCTATGGCCATCCCGAGACTCTCAAGGCCGCCGAAGTGTTCTCCGATCCGCCACTTAACCTGGTGGTGATCGAGAAGAAGAACGGAAATGTGCACTATGCCGGTGGCGCGACAGCGCCCGCCAGCGGGCTCTACGCAAACCTCGCCGACGGCAGCTATCGCGTTGGCTTCCGCGCGCATCAGCTCGAAGTCGCCAGTGGTCTCGCCGGACGGCATGCGTTTCCGGCGGAAGTGACCGTGACCGAAATCACCGGGTCGGAAAGCTTCGTCCATCTGAAACGCGACGCATCGAACTGGGTTGCGGTGCTGCAGGGCGTGCATGAATTCCTGCCCGGCCACATGCTCGACGCCGTGCTCGATCCCGCCAATCTGTTCGTCTTCGATGGCCGCGACCGTCTGGTTGCCGCTCCCAACAGCACGCAGGGAGCGTAACATGGCCCGCATCGATCTCGTCGATCTCGCGCAGTCCTACAGCGGCAATGATGCCGACCCGGAATCATTCGCGCTGAAGCCGATCTCCATGACCTGGCGGCAAGGCGGCGCCTATGCGCTGCTCGGCCCATCCGGTTGCGGCAAGACCACGCTGCTCAATTTGATCTCCGGCATCGTGACGCCGACGCGCGGGCAGATCCTGTTCGACGGCAAGGATATCACGCCGTTGTCGACGCAGAAACGCAACATCGCGCAGGTGTTCCAGTTTCCGGTCATCTACGACACCATGACGGTCGGCGAGAATCTCGCTTTTCCGCTGAAGAATCGCGGCGTGCCGAAGGCGCAGATCGATGCACGTGTCGCCGAGATCGGCGAACTCCTCGATCTCACGCCCTATCTGGGTCGCAAGGCGACGCGGCTAACGCCCGATGCCAAGCAGAAGATCTCGCTCGGCCGCGGTCTGGTGCGCTCCGATGTCGCCGCCGTGCTGTTCGACGAACCACTGACGGTGATCGATCCCGCCCTGAAATGGGAATTGCGGTCGAAGCTGAAGGCGCTGCACCGCGCGCTGGATCTGACGATGATCTATGTAACTCACGACCAAACCGAAGCGTTGACCTTTGCCGATACGGTGGTGGTGATGCATGACGGCCGTGTCGTACAGTCCGGCACGCCGCAGGAATTGTTCGACAAGCCCGCACATACATTCGTCGGCTATTTCATCGGCTCGCCCGGCATGAATATCGTGCCGGCCGAAGTCAGCGGCCGCGAGGCGCGTATCGGCGGGCACGTGATCGCGCTGCAGCGCAGCTACGACAAGTTGCCAGCGGGCGCGACAATCGAAATCGGCGTTCGCCCCGAATTCGTCCATGTTGCGACGCCCGCACCGGGCTTGCTGTTGGCGCAGGTCGAGCGGGTCGACGATCTTGGTCGCATCAGTTTCGCGCGCGTCCGCATCGGCGGCGTCAAGTTCGCCGCGCGCGTCCCTCAGGGATTTTCTATTGCGGGGAGCGATGTCGGGCTGGTGTTCGATCCCAGCCGGGTGCACGTTTACGCCGACAGCCGCCTTGTCGAAGGGGTTGCATGATGGACAAAACCATCAATCAAAAAGCCTGGTTCCTCGTCCTGCCGGTGTTTCTCATCGTGGCGTTCTCCGCGGTGCTGCCGCTGATGACGGTCGTGAACTATTCGGTGCAGGACACCTTCGGCAACAACCAATTCTTCTGGAACGGCGTCGGCTGGTTCAAGGAGCTGCTTGATCCGTCCAGCGATCTCGGCGGGCGCTTCTACGCGTCCCTGCTGCGCAATCTGGCTTTCTCCGCGATCATCCTCGCCATCGAAGTGCCACTCGGCATTCTGGTCGCGTTGTCGATGCCGCGTGACGGCTGGCGCGTCGCAGCCTGCCTCGTGATCCTCGCGCTGCCGCTTTTGATTCCATGGAACGTGGTCGGCACCATCTGGCAGATCTTCGGGCGGCCCGACATTGGCCTGCTCGGCTACACGCTCAACCACATGGGTATCGACTATAATTACGTGTCGAACGAGTTTGATGCCTGGGCCACCGTCATCGTGATGGATGTCTGGCACTGGACCAGCCTCGTCGCGCTGCTGTGTTACGCAGGCCTGAAATCGATCCCCGATGCTTATTATCAGGCGGCACAGATCGACGGCGCGTCGCGCTGGGCGGTGTTTCGCGCGATCCAGTTGCCGAAGCTCAACCGTGTGTTGCTGATCGGCGTGCTGTTGCGTTTCATGGATAGTTTCATGATCTATACCGAGCCCTTCGTGGTCACCGGCGGCGGCCCCGGCAATTCGACCACCTTCGTCTCCATTGAGCTTGTCAAGATCGCGCTCGGCCAGTTCGATCTCGGCAAGGCTGCGGCGCTGTCGCTGGTCTACAACATCATCGTGCTGATCGTGTGCTGGATATTCTACACCGTGATGACCAATGCCGGCGTCGATCACACCAAGCGCGAGGGAGCGGTCTGATGCATACGATCCCTGGGCGTCGCATTATCCTGTTACTGTTTTTGGTGTTCTTGCTGCTGCCGATCTACTGGCTCGTGAATATGAGCTTCAAGACCAATGGCGAGATCGTCTCGACCATGACGCTGTGGCCGCACCAGCCGACGCTGGAGAACTATACCCGCATCTTCACCGACGAGAGCTGGTATTCCGGTTACATCAATTCGCTGAAATACGTCATCATTAACACCATCCTGTCGATCTCTTTCGCGCTGCCGGCAGCTTACGCGTTCTCGCGCTATCGTTTCCTCGGCGACAAGCACCTGTTCTTCTGGCTGCTGTCGAACCGGATGGCGCCGCCCGCCGTGTTCGCGCTGCCATTCTTCAATCTCTATTCAGCCATAGGCCTGTTCGATACGCCGTGGGCAGTGGCGCTGGCGCATTGCTTGTTCAACGTCCCGCTGGCGGTGTGGATTCTCGAAGGCTTCGTGTCCGGCGTGCCGCGCGAGATCGACGAGACGGCGTTTCTGGATGGTTACTCGTTCCCGAAGTTCTTCGTGAAGATTCTCGTGCCGCTGATCGCGTCGGGCATCGGCGTCGCTGCCTTCTTCTGCTTCATGTTCTCCTGGGTCGAATTGCTGCTTGCGCGCACGCTGACCTCGGTGAATGCCAAGCCGATCTCGGCGGTCATGACGCGCACTGTATCCGCCTCCGGCATGGATTGGGGCCTGCTCGCCGCCGCCGGTGTGCTGACCATCATCCCCGGCGCGCTCGTCATCTGGTTCGTCCGCAATTACATCGCGCGCGGTTTCGCGCTTGGCCGGGTCTAGGAGGTCGTCATGGAAAACATCGCATGGATGGCCTGGACGTCGCCGACGGCGATCTTCTTCGGCCTGCTGGCACTCACGCTGGGCACCATGACTTGGCTCGCAGTCGCTTATCCCGAAGCCGAACGCATCGGCATCCTGCGCATTCCCACCACGCGCGGCGACCGGCTGTTCCTGTCGCTGATCGCGGCGGCCGTCATCCACCTGTTGTGGATCGGCTTCGTCGGCAGCGATCCGATCGCGACGCTGCCGATCGGCGAGGAGGGAGTTGAAATCTCGAATCTGTGGTTCGGGACATTGATTTCGCTGGTCTCGGCGGTGGCAATTTTCCGCACCGTCTGACCGGCATGGACTGCAGTCCCGGGATGAACCCGGGCCTGAAACGGAAGTGAGGGAGGAAGCTATGAGGCACCTGACGACACAGGCACGTCGCCCGACGCGCCATATCATGATGACCAGCGCTGCTGCGTTGATCACGGCGACTGCGTTGCTCGCCGCGCCGGCCAAGGCCGACGACGCCACCATTCAGAAGTGGATCGACAGCGAATTCCAGCCGTCGACGCTGTCGAAGGCAGAGCAGCTGAAAGAACTGCAGTGGTACGAGAAGGCCGCGCAGCCGTTCAAGGGCATGGAGATCAATATCGTCTCCGAAACCATCACCACGCACGAATACGAATCGCGCACGCTGGCCAAGGCGTTCTCCGAAATCACCGGCATCAAGCTGAAGCACGACCTGATCCAGGAAGGCGACGTGGTCGAGAAGCTGCAGACCCAGATGCAGTCAGGCAAGAACGTCTATGACGGCTGGATCAACGACTCCGACCTGATCGGCACGCATTTCCGCTACGGCCAGACCATCGCGCTGTCGGACTACATGACCGCAGAAGGCAAGGACGTCACCAGCCCGACGCTCGACGTCAAGGACTTCATTGGAACGTCCTTCACCACCGCGCCGGACAAGAAGATGTATCAACTGCCGGACCAGCAGTTCGCCAATCTTTACTGGTTCCGGTACGACTGGTTCACCAATCCCGACTACAAGGCCAAGTTCAAGGCCAAGTATGGCTACGATCTCGGCGTGCCCGTGAACTGGTCGGCCTATGAAGACATCGCTGAATTCTTCACCAACGACATCAAGGAGATCAACGGCGTCAAGGTCTATGGCCACATGGATTACGGCAAGAAGGATCCGTCGCTCGGCTGGCGTTTCACCGACGCCTGGCTATCGATGGCCGGCAATGGCGACAGGGGTCTTCCGAATGGTCTGCCCGTCGATGAGTGGGGCATTCGCATGGAAGGCTGTCGTCCGGTCGGCTCCTCCGTCGAGCGCGGCGGCGATACCAACGGTCCGGCAGCGGTCTACTCGATCGCGAAATACCTCGACTGGATGAAGAAGTATGCCCCGCCGCAGGCGCAAGGCATGACCTTCTCGGAGTCGGGACCGGTGCCGGCGCAGGGCAATATCGCCCAGCAGATGTTCTGGTACACCGCCTTCACCGCCGACATGGTGAAGCCGGGTCTTGCGGTCATGAATGCCGACGGTACGCCGAAGTGGCGCATGGCCCCGTCGCCGCATGGCTCGTACTGGAAGGAAGGCATGAAGCTCGGCTATCAGGACGTCGGTTCGGGCACGCTGCTCAAGTCGACGCCTGCCGATCGCCGCAAGGCGGCCTGGCTCTATCTGCAGTTCATCACCTCGAAGACGGTGTCGCTGAAGAAGAGCCATGTCGGTCTCACCTTCATCCGTGAGAGCGATATCTGGGACAAGTCGTTCACCGAACGTGCGCCGAAGCTCGGCGGTCTGGTCGAGTTCTATCGCTCGCCGGCCCGCGTGCAGTGGTCGCCGACCGGCAACAACATCCCGGACTATCCGAAGCTGGCGCAGTTGTGGTGGCAGAACATCGGCGATGCGTCGTCCGGTGCGAAGACCCCGCAGCAGGCGATGGACTCACTCGCCGCAGCTCAGGATTCGGTGCTCGAACGTCTTGAACGATCCAAGGTTCAGGGCGAATGCGGACCGAAACTGAACAAGAAGGAAACCGCCGAGTTCTGGTACAACAAGTCCGCGAAGGACGGCAACATCGCGCCCCAGCGCAAGCTGGCCAACGAGAAGCCGAAGGGCGAGACGGTAGACTACGACACGCTGATCAAGTCGTGGCCTGCGACCCCGCCGCAGAAGCGCGCGTCGAACTAAGGCGAACTTTCTGAACAACAAAAAAGGCCGGGAGCGATCCCGGCCTTTTCTCTTGCTGTCATTCCGGATTCGCGCCCGCAAAGATGCGTGCGCGCCCCGGAATGACGGCGTACTTACTCCGCTGCCTGCTTCGCGCCCAGCACCGGATAATCCGTGTAGCCCTTGGCGCCGCCGCCATAGAACGTCGCCTTGTCGGCATCGTTGAGCGGCGCGCCGATCTTCAGGCGCTCGACCAGATCCGGATTCGAGATGAACGGCTTGCCGAAGGCGATCAGGTCGGCGGCATCGGCCGCTAGCACCTTGTTGGCCAGCGCGAGATCGAAGCCGTTATTGGCGATATATGTGCCCTTGAAGCGCTTGCGCAGGCTGGCATAGTCGAACGGTGCCACGTCGCGCGGACCGCCGGTCGCGCCTTCGACGACATGTAGATAGACCAGCTTCTCGGCGCTGAGCCCGTCAGTGATGTAGTCGAACAGCTTTTGCGCCTGCGTATCGGCGGCGGCATCGTTGGCCGGCGTCACCGGCGAGATGCGAATGCCGGTTCTGTCGCCGCCGATTTCCTTGGCAACTGCCGCGGCCACTTCCAGCATCAGTTTGGCGCGGTTCTCGAGCGAACCGCCATAGGCGTCGGTGCGCTTGTTGGTGCTGTCACGCGCGAATTGCTCAAGCAGATAACCGTTGGCGCCATGGATCTCCACGCCGTCGAAGCCGGCTTCGACCGCATTGGCAGCGCCGCGGGCGAAACTGTCGATGACGCCTTGAATTTCACCCAGCTCCAGCGCGCGGGGCTCCGAGACGTCGGTGAAGGTGTTGTTGACGAAGGTCTTGGTGTTGGCGCGGATCGCCGAAGGGGCCACCGGCGCTCCGCCATTCGGCTGCAGGCTGACATGCGAGATACGGCCAACGTGCCAGATCTGCATATAGATATGACCGCCCTTGGCATGCACGGCCTCGGTCACGTTCTTCCAGCCGGCGATCTGCTCCTTGGTGTAGACGCCCGGGACGTCCTGATAGCCCTGGCCCTGCTGCGAGACGGGTGTGCCTTCGGTTACCAGAAGGCCGGCGCTGGCACGCTGGCTATAATATTCGACCGCTAGCGGATTCGGTACGTTGCCCGGCAATGCGCGATTGCGCGTCAGCGGGGCCATTACCGTGCGATTGGTCAGCGTGTTCGCACCAAGCTTGTAGGGTTCGAAGAGTTTGGACGTGCTCATGATGAATGATCCAGTCGATGAAAGGTGAAATCGAATTGGGCATCATGCAGCGCATTGGCAATACCGCTGCGCTGCATGTCGTTGGTTCAGGATAAAGCGATCGTAGCGATGACGGATTGAATGATCATGATCTCTCTATCGGTCGGCCAGTAGTCGAATATCCTTTGGTGATGGTCCGGCTTACTGCGCGCCGAGGAAGTCGCGCTTGCCGATCTCGATGCCGCTATGCCGGAGAATGCCGTGGGCGATAGCGACGTGGAAGTAGAAGTTCGGCAGCGAGAAGCTGCTCAGATACTGCTGGCCCGTCATGGTCGTGGTCTTGCCGCCGCCGATCGGAAACGTGACCTCGCGTACGTCGGCGCCTTCGAATTGAGCCGGCGTGAAGCCCTTCACATAATCCATCGCCTTGGCCAGACGCTGCTTCAATTCGCCAAAGGTTTTCTCGGTGTCCGGCACCGACTGCGGTTCGTTCTGGGTGAGTCGGGCGCAACCGCGCATGGCCTGATCGCAGGCAACCTGAACCTGGCGAGAGAGCGGCAGCATGTCGGGATAAAGCCGCGCGCCGAGCAAGGCTTCCGGCTCTATCTTCTTCGCGGTTACGTGGGCCTCAGCCTTGTCAAGAATGGCGGAGAGGCTGCCGAGCATCTGCAGATAAGCAGGCACGGCGGAATCGTAAAATGACATGTGATGCTCTTTTGTGAGGCGTTTCGAGGCACAGCGGGGAAGGTGCAGAAAGATGCTGTTGCATGGACTTGGGGGGCGGCCAGCCGAATTCAACCGCCCCGGCCTTACAAAAGAGAAGAAATTTCGAGCGTGATCTCGAGACGTGGATACCGTTTCTCGGATCAGCTAAATCAGGCTCTAGCGCCCGGATTTCAGCGCCGTCAACAATTCAGCCGTCGGCCAGGAGTCCGCGGGCAGGCCGAATTTGACCTGCATGGCTTTGACGGCCGTGCGGCTCTGCTGGCCCAGGATGCCGTCGATCTTGCCGACATTGAAGCCGCGCTTCGCCAGCAGTTGCTGCAGCTCGCGGAGTTCGGGATGTGACAGCTGCGCGACAGGGGCGGACGGCTGCCGCATCTTGGACGCGCCATTGATGCGGGTGGCGAGATAGGCCGCGGTGGTCGAATAGATCAGCGAGTTATTCCATTCGGTATAGGCGGCGAAATTCGCGTAAGCGAGGAAAGCGGGACCGTGGCGGCCCATCGGCAGCAGCAGCGAGGCCGGCATGCTGTCATTCGGCAGCGGTCGCCCGTCGGGATAACTCACGCCGAATGACGCCCATTTGGCGCGTGGCAGTTGAATGGTGAGATCGGCCTGATCCCAAGGTACGTTCTCGGTGACCCGCACCTCTTGCAGCCATGGTTCGCCGCGCCGCCATTTAAGGCCCGTGGAAATGTAATGCGCCGTCGAGCCGATTACGTCGGCGGGGCTGCGCAGCAAATTACGATGGCCATCGCCGTCGTAGTCGACGGCATAGTTGAAATAATGCGTCGGCAGAAACTGCGTCTGGCCGAGCTCGCCGGCCCATGAGCCGATCATCTCGGCCGGCGACAGGTCGCCGCGATCGATGATCTTCAGCGCGGCGATGGTCTCGTCCTGAAACATCTTCGAGCGCCGGCAGTCATAGGCCAGCGACACCAGCGAGCGCAGCGTCTGCAGATTGCCCATCTGCACGCCGAAGTCGCTCTCCAGCGCCCAGAACGCGGCGATGACCGCTGGCGGCACGCCATATTCCTTCTCGGCGCGCGCAAAGGCTGCGGCGTTCGCCTTGATCTTCAACTGCCCGTTCTGCATCCGGTAATCCGCCGCCATGCGGCCGGCGAATTGCGTGAACAACTGCCCGAACACCCGCTGCCCGCGGTCGCGATTGACGATGCCCTGATCGTAGACGAGATAGGGCGCCGCTTCCGCCATCGCGCGTTGCGATACCCCGCTAGCGACAGCCTGCTGTTTCAGCCCGGCAAGGAATTGATCGAAGCTCTGGCCGCCATGGCAGGATGCGGCGCGCTGGGCGGAGGCGGGGGAGGCGAGGGCGATCAGGGCTGATGTTGCGAGCAGGATTGCAAATCGAATCGACATAAATATTCGCAGCATGAAGGCCCTTTCGGTCGTCATGCCCGGGCCTGTCCCGGGCATCCTTATGGACAGTTATTGTTTGAAGCAATTGTCGCGATGCCAACTTAAGAAATGTGGATGCGGCCGCTGTGACGTTCGTTGAGGCGGAAGCGCATGGCCATTCTTGTTGACTAGAGCGCGGACGCTCTCAAAATCATTCACGTGACGAGAAATGAGGATTTCAAGTTCGTCGGAGAGGCTAATCAATCCACGGTCGAACATCCAATGAGCTGTGCCTGAAAGAGCGATCCCGTTGTTGATGATGTCGGGGCCATTCGCTTCGACAGGTCGAATGTGAGCTGCATCGACCTCGGCGCGACCACCGCCATTGATAAGCTTGAGTCCAGTCACCGCACAGCGCCGATCATAAGCGTCGAGAATGATGCGCCGAAAAGCTCGATTTCGGACAATTCGTGAAGTGAGATAGTTCAACCGATCTCGCGTTTCTTCGAATTTGAAAGGAGCTTGTACTTCGTCGAATTGTGGGATGGATGTGATGTCGCCAATTCTTGGTAGGACTTGATCGCTCTCATCGAGCCCGAGCGTTAAAATGCGTTCAAAGTCCGTTGGACTAATCGGCCGCACGGCAGACTGGGCTCGACCCGAAATTCGGCCTTGCTCGTTCAGGACGCCGCGCTCAATGACGCCCTGGGCGTCGGTGAAGGGAACAGGTGTCGCGAAATCGAGGTAGCTCGATGGTTCGATTAGTGCGAGATACATGCCTGCTGCTGAAGGGTCTGGGATAATCCGCTCAACCTTGGCAATGGCAAAGTAGCCACGTGTCGCTTCGACCTTGCGCGGTTCGTAATAGATGATCCAGTCGCCAACGAAGGTCTGTGCCCGGCTGAGGTACTGACTCGGAAATTGATACTGCTCGGCCGGGCTGTCGTCGTAGATCGAATCTGTGCGGTGAATGAAAACCCCAAATCCCATGCGATCTGTATAGCACGGCTTTTTCTACCGCAAAGGCTCGGGGCGCCTCACAACTCCCGCGCATTGCTGAACGCAAAGCTCGACACCCGCCGCGTATTCTCGTCCAGGATCAGGCTGCGCGTGATCGGCGGCTCCGCGCGCTGGCTGCAGTTTTCGCGCTCGCAGAGGCGGCAATTGACGCCGATCGGCGTGCCTTCGGTCTTTTCCAGATCGAGGCCGGCCGAATAGGCCAGCTTGCCGGCGTGGCGGATCTCGCAGCCGAGGCCGATGGCGAAGCGCGGTTGCGGCTGCGGCTGCGGATGCGGCGCTGCTGGCCGACGTAGCGTCTGTGCGATGGAGAAATAGCGGCTGCCATCGGGCAGCTCGATCACCTGGCTCAGCAGGCGGTCCGGTGTGTCGAATGTCGAATGCACGTTCCACAGTGGACAGGTGCCGCCGAATTTCGAGAACGGGAAGGTTCCGGATGAAAACCGCTTCGACACGTTGCCAGCATTATCGACGCGCAGCATGAAGAACGGCACGCCGCGCGCATTCGGCCGCTGCAGCGTGGTGAGGCGATGACAGATTTGCTCGAATCCGACATTGAAACGCTGGCCGAGCACCTGCACGTCATAGCTCAGCGCTTCCGCGGCGGCATGAAACGCTGCATAGGGCATCAGTGCCGCCGCTGCGAAATAGTTGGCCAGCGTGATGCGATAGAGCCGCCGTGTGGTGTCGTCGAGCGGCCCGGCGCGGCCAATGATGGTCTCGAAATGCGATGAACATTCGACGAGGCCGATCTGGAACGCGACCTGAAAGGCGCGGCCGGGAGCATCGACCATTTCGGAGATCAGCAATTGCCGGCGATGCCGGTCGAAACGTCTGAGCGTCTCGCGCATCACGTCCACCGGCATGATGCGGGTCACGATCGAGTATTTGTCGCGCAGTCGTGCGCTCAGCGCCGCAAACAGATCCTGCGACGGCACGTTGATCTCGTCGCGTAGGCCTTCGGAGGTCGTTTCGAGTTCGGGGAAGTAATTGCGGTTGGCCTCGATCAAATCACGCACGCGCTCGATCGGATTGGCTTCGAAGGGCGCGCCTTCGTGCCGATCGGCCATCTGCGCCGCCACCATGGTCTCGCCGCGCCGCGCTTCGGTATAAGCCGCATAGAGCCGCTGCAGCGCATGCGTGACGCCGGGACAGAGTTCGGCAAGGTCGCGCAATTCCTGTTTCGGCAAATCGATCTGGCGAAACAGCGGATCGGAAAAGATTTCGTTCAGCTCCGCGAAGAAGCGATCTTCATCCGCCGTCGCGAGATCGCGGAGATCGAGGTCATAGGTCTCGGCGAGGCGCAGCAGCAACTGCGCGGTGACCGGCCGCTGGTTGCGCTCAATCAGATTGATGTAGCTCGGCGAAATGCCGAGGCCCTCTGCCATCTGGGTCTGGGACAGGCCCTGTTGCTGCCGGATCCGCCTGAAGCGCGGCCCCACGAACAGCTTCTTGCCAGACTCGCCCGCCATCCGCGCCAATTCCTGGTTCCCGAGTCGCCACTCGGTCGTTGATTGTGACAAAATCGACAAAATGACATTTATTATAAGTCGTGATGTTACATCACATCACCATTCAAACACAAGGCATCTGGTGGTTTTGCCTGACATGGCGTTATCTGTTCACACGGTGAATGCATCGCATGTCACGAATGTCGATTTAAGGAATGAACAGGAGCACGACATGTCACACGGTAGCAATTTCTGGGTCATCGGCGGCGAGTTCGGTTCGATGAACTTCCACAAGCTGGTTGAAGGCTCGGCCCAGGTGCAGGGCCCGTTCAAGACGCGCAAGCAGGCCGAAGAAGCCTGGAAGACCGTGTCGGAAGAGAATCGCCACCGCGCCGGCGTCCGCTTCTCCATCGTCGAAGAGCCGAGCCGCCAGGTCGCTTAGGACCGACGGTTCGCCTGAGGCTGAGACCCGAGCGGCGCCAGTGCCGCCGCTCGCCTCAAGCCTGTCGCTGATTTGCCCATAAGAAGACGTCCAAGGATATCAGCGGCCTCATCCGGGAAACCGGGTGGGGCCGTTGATGCGTTTAGCGGCCAAGCCTCTGGAAACAAACGGCCTTTCCGGCACTCGTGGTTACTGATAGGTTACTGACCGGTGGATGGCGCGCTCAGGCAGCCAGAAAGGGGTCCAGCGTGGCGAGTAACGGGACGAAGCCTGTCGAGGAAGTCAGGCCGCAGCGACTGCGCGACGCGTTGCGTCAGGCCCGCATCGAGGCGGCCGATCGCACCGGTGTCGTCGTCGAGTTGCGCGATGCCGAAGTGGCGCGGCTGGAGATCCTCAATGAAGCGCTCGATCCGCTGTTCGCCGAGATTCCTGTTGGCATCGAGATGTTCGACCGAGGCATCAGCCAGGGCGACACGCCGCGGCTGTGGATCGACATGGTCGCCCATGTGGCGATGGGGCGCGACAAGCGCATGTATCGCTTCGTGCAGGACACCCGCCACGGTCGCGTGGTGCTGGCCGAGGCGCATGACGTTCCGACCATCGTAAAGGCGGTCACCGACTATATCGCGCGCCGCATGATTGAGCGCGAGCACGCGCTGGTGACAATGCCGGCGCCGGAGGTAGCGACGGCGGTGAAGAAGCCGCGCAGCAGATTCTGGCCGTTCGTGTTCGGTGTGATTGTCGGCGTCGTGGGACTATTTGCGCTCGCGCTGTTCGCGTCCGTGCGCGGACATTAGTCACGCTACACCAGCATCGTCCGCGTCAGCTCGTGCACCATATTGCTGCCCCCGAATCCTCGCACCGTCTGCTCGCAGCGCCAGCGTTCGCCGTCGCGTTCGATGGCGAACAGATTGTAGGCGGCTGCCGGCTTGTGGCCGTGTGCAACCGATGATGCCGATGGCACGCCGATTGCGGGAATGCGCCGCTGTGGGCCGTCGAACCACATGGTCGAATGAATGTGGTCGTGGCCGTGCAGGATCAGTTCGACGCCGTGGCGCTTGAGCACAGCTTGCAGCGCTTCGGAATCCGTCAGTCGCTTCATTTTCTGCTTTGAGCGTAGCGGATGATGAATCAGCAATACGCGAAACAGATGAGCGTCGGCGAGGCCGCCAAGCATAATGTTGAGCGCCTTAAGCTGTGCGTCGCCGAGCGAGCCCGTCGCCATGAACGGCGCGGTTGGCACACTCGACGACACGCCGATCAGAGCCAGCGGGCCGCGGATACGCAGAAATGGAAAGCGCGTATCGGGGGTGCCGTCACTGCGCATATAGTCGCCGAAAGTCTCGGCGAAACGTTCGGGTGCTCCGCGCACATAGGCGTCGTGATTGCCGGGTACCAGCGAGACCTTGTCCGGTGTGCCGACGCTTTCGATCCAGCGGCGCGCGCGCGGGAATTCGGCATCCAGGGCGAGATTCACGAGATCGCCAGTGACGGCAATATGGTCCGGCTGCTGCGCCTGCATGTCGCTGACGATGACATCCAGCATATCGCGGCGGTGGATCAGATGCCGGTTACGCCGCCAGTTCAGATAGCCGAGCACGCGCTGGCCCAGGAGCTCGCGCCATTGCGGCTCTGGCATCGGCGGAACATGCGGATCGGACAGATGGGCGAGGGTGAAAGCGGTCATGAGAAGCGATCTGTCCCTGCGCGTATGTGAACAAGCCGGCTCAATGCGCCCTCATGCCTGTGAAATCCCTGCATGTTTTGGCAAGGTGGGGCATATGACGCAAGCACCCACCGTGTCGCCAGCCAGGAATTTGCCGCGATGACCTCACCGACGTTGCGGCAGCGGCTGGAGCCGACCCTGCGCAAATTCGTGCATCTGTATTTCCGCTTCGCCCGCGGCATGACCTTGGGCGTCCGTGCCGTGGTGCTGGACGCTGACAATCGCGTGTTTCTAGTCCGGCACACTTATGTCACCGGCTGGTATCTGCCCGGCGGCGGCGTCGAAGTCGGCCAGACCTTTCGCGAGGCGCTAGACATGGAGCTGCGGGAAGAGGGGCGCATCGAACTCACGGGAGAGCCGGTTCTGCATGGCGTCTTCCTCAACAGCCATGTCTCGATCCGCGATCATGTGGCGGTCTATGTGGTCAGGCAGTTCCGGCAGGACTGGTTGCCCGAGCCCAATCGCGAAATCGCCGAAACCGGTTTCTTCGCCCTCGATGCCCTGCCTCACGACACCACCGAGGGCACCCGGCTGCGGCTGGCCGAGATCTTCGACGGCAAGCCGATCAGCGCTACCTGGCGGGTCTGATCCCGTCCGCCCGGGCAATGGACCGCGCGCCCGCCAAATGCTATCCCGCCTCCCGACATGAATGACCTTTCTCTGACCATCCTGGCGGAAACCGCCAACGACGCCCAGATCATCGAACGGCTGCATGCCCGCACCTTCGGCCCGGGCCGTTACGTGCTATCAGCCTACCGGCTGCGTGAACATGTCGGTCATCTGCTCGACCTGTCTTTCACGGCACGGATCGGCACGCTGCTGGTCGGCTCGGTCCGGCAATTGCCGATCTGTGTGGGTGATACGCCGGCACTGCTGCTCGGGCCGCTGACCGTCGAGCCGCCATTCCGCAGCCGCGGCGTCGGCCGCAAGCTGCTGGACCGCGCCATCGCCGATGCGCGCAAGAAGGGGCACAAGCTCATCGTGCTGGTCGGCGACGAGCCCTATTACCGCCGGGTCGGCTTCAAGGCGATCCCTAAGGGCAATGTGACCATGCCGGGTCCGGTCGATCAAAACCGGTTGCTTGTGCTCGAGCTGGTGGAGGGCGCCGCTACGGGTCTCGCCGGCGCCGTTCGGCCGGATTGGGACGCGGCGAAGTAATTTTTTGATCCAAGCCGTCATTCCGGGGCGCGCGCAGCGTTAGCTGCGAGCGAACCCGGAATCTCGAAGTGATAGAACCGCATGAGGTTCCGGGTTCGCGCATTCAGCCGCGCTGAATGCACGCCCCGGAACGACGAGTACCAATCAGAACTTCACACTCGCAAACGCCCGCACATTCAGTCCGGGTTGCAGCACATTGTCCTTGTTATAGGACACCGCATTGCGGATGTTCTCGTTCAACAGGTTGTTCCCGACCACGCCGACGGTCATCTCCTTGGCGCCGTAGATGCGCGAGTCGAGCAGCGTCTTGTAGCTCACTTCTGCCTTCAGGAGATTGTAGCCCGATGTCGGCGTCTCCGCGATCTCAGCGATGTCGTTCTGCGCGAAAGCGTGCAGCAAGTTCACGCGCGCGAACCAGTTGGCATCGCGCCAGAACAGGCCGCCGCCGGCACGCACGGGCGGGATGCGCGGCACATTGGTGCCGTCGCTGAAGGTCGCGCGCACGATGTCGGCCTGGGTCTCGATGCCCCATGTGCCGCCATAGATTTGCGCAACGTCGAGCTGGCTCTGGAATTCGCCGCCGCGGAAGGTGGCGTCACGCTGCGAATAGATCGCCTGGTTCAGTTCGAGGCCAAGCCCCGCCTGGCAGACTCCATCTCCGCAGGTGTTGCCGGTCAGGCGGCGATAGATGAAGCCGTTATACTGCGTGTAGTAGCCGGTGAGCTCGAAGCGGAACGGACCGGCGGCACGGCGCAGGCCGAGTTCGACCGACTTCGCCGTCTCGATGCCGAGATTGGGATTGCCGATGTCGAAGGTCTCCGTCGCATCATGTCCGCCGCGCGAGAACAGTTCGGCCGGCTTCGGTGCGCGTTCGGTATATTGCGCGGTGATGCTGGCGGAGAGCCCATACCAGGGCAGATCCTGGATCAACCCGATGCTGCCGCTCTTCGGCGTGAAGGTCAGGTTACGCCCGACCGCCGGCCCGATCGCGCCCGGATCTGCATTGAGATCGAACTCGTTCGGGATCGACGATGGCGTCGTGCCCGACAGTTCAACATGCTCGATGCGGCCGGCGATCTGGGCCTTCGTGGTTTCGGTAAACTTGAACTCGTTGAAGCTGTAGCCCGCGACCCTTGTATTCTTGTTCGGATCCCATAGACCATTGAGAGGGCTGCCGATGTCGTCGGGGCTCGGTGCCGTCAGCTCCTGATGATTGACCTGCAGGCCAAAAGCCGAAGTAATCGTGGCGAAGCGCGCGTTGAAGGGCATCATCTGCACTTCGAGCCGGCCTTCCTGTTCCTTGTTGGTGAAGGTCTGGCGCACGCCGTCAGACAAGAGATCGCTGGCGTCGGCAAGGCCGATCTCGTTATGCTTGTAGTCCGTCGCGCCGACCCAGAAGCGGATCGCTTCGACCGCCGCGGCGTCCGGGCGATATTCGCCCTTCGCCGTGAACTTGGTTTGCTGGCCGGCGATACGGGTGCCGACCTGCGCGCCTTCAACGCCCGGAATGCGATAGGTCGTGTTGTTCTGTGTGATCGCCGCGCCGATATAGCCGCCGGTGAAGAAGTAGGAGCCGCCGACCGATGCGCCGGCCGACTGGTTAGCCGAGTTCGGCTGACGCCCGTTGAAGGCGAGGCCGGGCGCGGCATAAGGATAGCTCGGCACATTGTAGTCGCCGGCCTTGCGGCCATAGACATCGGCATGAACCGCGACATTGCCGCCGCCGGCATCGAGCAGGATGCCGCCATCAACACCGCGATCCACCGAACTGAACGAGGTGCGGACTTCGGCATTCATGCAGCCCGGCGCCGCGAGACCGGCGGCCGGCGCCTTCACCGGCATGCCATAGCTCTGGAACGGCGCCGCCACGGCGCAGTTCGGCAGCGCGTCGGGAATGCGATTGTTGGAGGCGCTGACCACGCCGCCGATCGACTGCGAGCCATAACGCAGCGTCGCCGGGCCGCGAATGACTTCGACCTGATTGGCGGCGAACGGATCGACAGGCACGAAATGATCTTCGCCGAGATCGGATGCGCCATTGCTGCCGATGCCGTTCTCGACGATGCCGACGCGGTTGACGTCGAGACCCCTGATGATCGGCCGGCTCGATGCGCCCGGTGCGTAGCCGGAGCCGGTGATGCCGGGCTTGTTGGCGAGGAGGTCGCCGAGCGTCGAGGCACCGGAACGGCGGATCTCGTCATTCGGCACCACGGTGACGGTGGCGAACTGATCGGTAACGATCGGCAATTCGCCCTGCTGCGCCTGCACGGCCGGCTCCGCCTCGACGGGGACCGGCGCGGCATTACGGTTCGGCGCGGGGCGCGTGACATGGGTATGCGCGGTGCGTGATGGCACTGGCTTGCGGCGCACGATCGGGCTTGGCGCGGTGACTTCTACGGCGGGAAGCTGCGTCTGCGCCAGCGCGGATTGCGGAAGGCAGCTCAGTCCCACCACGGCAGATGTGCCGAGCAGGAGGGCGCGCTTGAATTGAATCGACATAGGTTTGTCCTGACTTCACCGGCCGCGCGCTCGGGCGCTTGCGCCGGGACTCGCGGTGATGCGAATCTGACTTCGGTTACGCCGTTCGCGAGGAATTCGCGGCAGCGATCGTCAAAGGTCGTGTCAGGATACAGGAGGGCCGCGCGGCTGCGATGCGCCGCTGATGGCGTCGAGATGGTCGAACTCAGCCTCGGTGATCCGCTGCAGCAGGACGGCGGCAGCCTGCGGCAACAGCAGGACCGGCGGCGCGGCGAACAGCGCTGTACCGGCCATCGCCATGACGGCGCAGATTGCGCAGGGATCAGCTGCGCGGTGATGGTGGTCAGTATCGGGAGCGGCCGGTGTTTGCGCAACGTCGCTGGCGGAGAGTGCCAAGGTAGCGTCGAGAGGGGCAGCATGGACCGTCCCGCCGTGAACGTGGCCGAATGACAGAACGAGCTGCACCGCCAGCGCGAACAGCGCCAGCTTTGCCCCTTGTCTGATATTCGCGCGAAACCACTTCATGCCGACAGGCTGCCCCGGCATCGGTCGGCGGAGAGGTCTGCCAGCACCGATGTTATAATGTAACATCGCGCAACGGGCGGCCGGGTGTCAACGGCCAGTCATCTCCGGACATAGAAACCCGGCCTGCTGTGGGATTACGGCAACGCTGCCTTCTTCCCTCTCCCCGCAAGCGGGGCGAGGGAAGAAGCTACCGGCTCTCTCTTAGCCACGTCGCCGCAAAGGCGCCCAGCAGCAACAGCAAACCGATCAGGCCGGCAAACATCGGCAGCACGCCAACGCCGCGGACCACGCTGGCATCGCGCATATGCACGCCCATCCAGCCGTCGCCGCGGAATACGGTCGAGGAGCGCACCGGCACGATGCGCGGCAGCTCGATGCCCGAGCCCTCATTGATCCGTCGGGCGTCGCCACCACTGGCCTGCGCCAGCGGCTTCAGCATCTCGGTGGTCGAGGTGACCTCGGAAAATTCCTTCGGGTTGATCGGGCCGACATTGATCAGCGCCTTCAGTGTGCCGTCGGTGGCCTGCCACAGGCCGAGTTCATCGGCTGGCGTGGTTGCACGCCACAGTCCGGGCTCGCCGGCACTGAGCGTCAGTTCGCGGGTCTTGCCTGATGGCGAGGTCACCGTCACGGGCTGCACGGCGTCGCCCATGGTCTGGCGCAGCACAACGAGATCCTTGCCCTGACTCTGCAGCTTGAGTGCTTCCTCGTCGAGATCCGGCTGCTTCATCAGCCAGTGCGACGTGCGACGAAGCAGATCGAGATGCGGGCCGCCACCTTCATAGCCGCGCGCCCACAGCCAGATGTGATCCGACAGCAGCAGCGCGACGCGGCCTTCGCCGGAGCGTGACAGCAGCAGCAGCGGCTGGCCGTCGGCGCCAGTCATCACAGGCGGCGTGGTGGTGTTTCGCGTCTCGACGGTGCGGAAGAAGCGGCTCCATTTCGGCGGCTCGGAATTGGAGCCTTCGAGCCCGCGCGTCACCGGATGACGTTTGCCGATATCGCTGAGATGCGCATAGAACGGCTTCTCGCTGACACCCACGGGCTCAGCAGGCAGCACCGAATCTAGCGGCGTGCGCCAAATCGAGGTGTTCGACGCGTAATCGGGGCCGGCCGAGACCAGCACTGCGCCGCCGGCGCGGACATAGCGCGCGATATTGTCGAAATAGGCGATTGGCAGCACGCCCTGGCGGGCATAGCGATCGAAGATGATCAGCTGGAATTCGTGAATCTTCTGCTGGAATAATTCGCGGGTCGGGAAGGCGATCAGCGATAGCTCGTTGATCGGCGTGCCGTCCTGCTTCTCTGGCGGGCGCAGAATCGTGAAGTGGACAAGGTCGATCGAGGCGTCGGACTTCAGCAGGTTGCGCCAGGTGCGCTCGCCGGAATGCGGTTCGCCAGACACCAGTAGCACGCGAAGTTTGTCGCGGACGCCATCGATGGCGACCACTGCGCGGTTGTTGACCAGCGTCAGTTCATTATCGAGCGGTGAGGCTTCGATCTCGACGATGTTCGGGCCGGCATGCTTGATGTCGATATCGACTGACACGGTCTGGCCGGACAGCACCGTGCGCTCGCTCAGCGTATCGCCGTCGCGGCGGATGGCGACACGGGCGCGCTCGCCGGTGACGCCCTGGTCGTCAAGGCGAAACGTGACGCGTTGCGACTGGCCGACAATGCCAAACCTGGGAGCGGCAGTGATGGCGATGCGGCGATCGCGTTCGTCCTTGCGGCCGGTGATCAGCGCATGGACCGGCGCATTGAAGCCGAGACCTGCGACATTGGCCGGGATGTCATGGACACGGCCGTCGGTGATCATAAAGGCACCTGCAACGCGGTCGGTTGGGACGTCGGAGAGCGCCGATGAGAGAGCGCCGAACAATTTGGTGCCGTCGGTCTCACCGTCAGCCTGTCCGGCTTCGACGACACGGACTTCGAGGCCTTTGACCTGCTTGAGGCGATCGACCAGTTGCTTCTGCGCCTCTTCGGTCTCCTTCGTGCGCTCGCCGAAATTCTGGCTCGGGCTCTTGTCGATGACGACGGCGGCGACCGATGTGAGCGGTTCACGCTCCTCGCGCGTAAACGATGGATTGGCCAGCGCCAGCAGGATCAGCGCCAATGCGGCGACACGCACGGCGGCGCCGCGGGCGCGGCCGAGCAATAGCAGCGCCGATATCACCACGACGGCGGCGAGGCCGATCCACAGCGCGATGGTCGGGACGAGGGGCGTAAACGCGATGCCGTACTGCATTTCGCGCTCCTATTGTCCGAGACGCTCGATGAGCGCGGGCGCGTGGACCTGATCGGCCTTGTAATTGCCGGTCAGCGTGTACATCACGATGTTGACGCCGGCGCGGAACGCGAATTCGCGCTGCCGCGGTTCGCCGGGCGTCAGCGGCAGCATCGGTTGGCCATCGGGCCGCATCGCCCAGGCGCCGGCGAGATCGTTCGAGGTGATGATGATCGGCGACACGCCGTCACCGCCGCGGGCGGGACGCGAGGCTGCGTCATCGCCGTCGTCGCGCGGCAGCGTCTCGACCCAGGTCGGCCCGGAATTGAAGCGGCCGGGGAAGTCGCGCAGCAGATAGAAGGTCTTGGTCAGTACATGTTCGCGCGGCACCGGCTCGAGCTCCGGCACATCCAGCGAGGACAGGATGTTGCGCAGCGTCAGCATGCCCGGCGTCTGCGACTCGCCGTTCGGTCCGGGCGGCGCTTCGGCGGCATCGCGGGTGTCGAACAGCACCGTGCCGCCTTGCTTCATGTAAGCGTCGATGCGGTTGATGGCCTCCTGCGGCGGCTTGGCGGCACCGGGAATGATCGGCCAGTAGATCAGCGGGAAGAAGGAGAGTTCGTCGCGAGAAGGATCGACGCCGACCGGCTCGCCCGCTTCCAGCGCGGTGCGTTGCGCGAGAAACAGCGTCAGGCCGGTCATGCCGGACTTGACGATCGAGTCGACGTCGGCATTCCCAGTGACGACATAGGCCAGACGCGTCTGGGACACCGCCTTGACGGCGAAATCGTCGCTGGCCGGATCGGCGCGTGACGGCGTCGGTGCGCCCATCACACTCGTCAGCGCGAGAGCAACTGCGAGTGCGGTCGACACAGCGCGGCGGAACATCGCGGCAATGGCGCCGCCCAGCAGCGCGACGATGATAGCGTCGACCAAAAACAGGGCCAGTGCCGTGGAGAGCAGGATGCCGCGGAGGTCGCGCGGTTCGGCATTGGTGTAGCTGGCGCGGTTGGCATTCAGGCCTGAGAAATCGATAGGCTCAATGCGATCGGCCGATGCCAGTGCATTAACTGCGAGCGGACCATCGGCAGGGCCATAGAAGCCCGGCGGGTGATCGAGCGTGGCGCGGTCGCGATAGTCGGCGGCGAGCGGCTTGGCCGTCGATGGCGGCGGAGTGAATGCGCCGAAACCATCGAGCGTGCGCAGCGGAGCAACCGTTTCGGCGCCGGTCTCGCCGGCGACACCTGCGCCGGGCGTGGACGTGTAGCCGGAGATATCGACGACCCTGCGCAGCATTTCGACGAAGGTGCCAGACAATGGCAGGTCGGACCAGCGCATATCGGCGCTGACATGGAACAGCGTCACAAGACCCTTGCCGCGGCGTTCGCCGGTGACCAGCGGCGTGCCATCGACCAGCGATGCCCAGCTCTTCGAGGCCAACGCGGCGTTGGGTTCGGCGAGCACCTGGCGGTTCACGGTGATGTCTCTCGGCACAGGGAGGCCAGCGAATGGGCCGTCGGCGGCGAAGGACGCCAGATGTTGTGGCTTCTCCCAGGTCAGGCTGCCGCCGAGGCTGCGGTCGCCGCGGCGCAGTTTCACCGGGACGAGATCGTCGTCGCCTTGCGCGAGGCGTGGGCCAGCAAAGCGCACCAGCACGCCGCCCGCATCGATCCAGGCATTGAGGCGCTCGCGGATTTCCGGCGACAGGGTGCCGACGTCCGCCAGCACGATCATTGGGAGCTTCTGGTCGAGGAACTGGGTGATCGCCTGTTGCGGCGCGCCGCGATCGCCGAGGCGCACATCCGCGAATGGCGCCAGCGCGCGCGTTAGATAGAAGGTCGAGGCTAGCAGCGGCTGCGCGGTATCGTTGGTGGCGCCCGAGACGATGCCGATGGCGCGACGGCGCCAGCGCTTGTCCAGCAGTTGCACGGCGCCGGCGGAGCGTTCGCCGGTGATTTCAAGCCGCGCGATGTCGTTGCGCAGTTCCACGGGCAGATCGAACGAGGCTTCGGTCTCGCGGTCGTTCGGTGTGAACAGGAATTTGGCTTCGCCAACCGGCGATCCCTTCTGGTCGAGGCCGCGCACCACGCCGCCATCCGGGCCGCCGCTATTGGCGCGCAGCACCTTCACGGTCATTTTCGCCGCGGCATTTTCCGCTGCGACCAGCGCATGGGCCGGCGTCGCGCCGCCGTCATAGATGGTCAGTGTGCGGTCGCCGATGGTCTTGGCGAGGCCCTGTGTGAAGTCCGCGCCACGGCCGGTGTCGACGCCATCGGAGAGCCAGACGATTTCGCTGTCGCCGGTGGTTTTCAGGAAGCGCTCCAGCGCGGGCAGCGTATCGACGCGGTCGATCGCATAGGGCTTCGGCGAGAGCTGACGCAGCGCGACGCGTGCGGTGCCGCCGGGTAGCATTGTGATGTCGCGGTTCGGTTCCGACAGCGGAACAAGGGCCACGCCGCGGCGGTTGCTGTCGGCATTGGCGATCAGCTCGTCGGCGGCTTTCACGCGTGCATCCCAGCTTGCGGCGGCGCTCCAGCCGTCATCGAGCAGGATCGTCAGCGGCGCATTGCTGCCGGCCGTGCCGGTCTGCGGATTCCAGATCGGGCCGGCCGCGGCAAAGATGATCAGCGCCGCAGCCAGCAGGCGCAGCAGCGTCAGCCACCATGGCGAGCGTGACGGGGTTTCTTCCTTCGGCGTGATATCGAACAGCAGACGTGTCGGCGGAAACGCGATGCGCTGCGGGCGCGGTGGCATCACGCGCAGCAACCACCATAGCACCGGGAGGCTGATCAGGCCGAGCAGCAGCAGCGGTTGGGCAAAGGCGAGCGGAAAGCCACCGATCATGCTGAACGTCCTGCCTTGACCATGCCGCCGCCGGCAGATTTGCTAACCATCATGCCGCCATGCAGGAACAGCAGCAGCTCAGCCGCCGAGCGGCTGGTGGTGTGTGTCGAGAACAGCCAGCCGAGCTTGGCGGTCTCGGCGCGGATTTCCTCGCGATGTGTGGCGACGCGCGCGACGTAATCCTCGGCCCAGGTCTGCGCCCGTCCGGCGGTGATCACGTTGCCGCTTTCCGGCTCGACGAATTCGACGCGGCCGGAGTAAGGGAAACTCTCCTCGGCGGGATCGACGACCTGCACCAGCGCGCCATGCGCGCCGGACGACGACAGTCCCGCCAGCATTTCCTTGATCTCTGGCATCGGCGACCAGAAGTCGCCGAGCACCACGATCTCCGCCAGCGCCGACGGGACGAAGGACGGCGGCAGGCTGGCGCGGTTTGTCGTGTCGTGCAGCATCGCCTGCGCCATCTTGTCGATGACGCTGCGGCTCGAGGTTGGATTCATCAGGCCGGGCACGCCGACGCGTTCACCGCCAGCCACCAGCAATTCAGCCAGTGCGAAGGTGACGATCAGGGCGCGTTCGAGCTTGCTGTCGCGCGCGCCCTTGGAGGCAAAGGCCATCGACAGCGACCGGTCGGGCCACAGCCAAACTGTGTGCGCGGCTTCCCATTCCTGCTCACGGACATACAAATGATCGTCGCGCGCCGAACGGCGCCAGTCGACATTCTGCGACGGTTCGCCGGAGACGAAGCGCCGATATTGCCAGAAACTTTCGCCATGGCCCGCGCGGCGTCGGCCATGCAGGCCATGGATGACGGTCGCAGCAATGCGCCGGGCCTCCAGCACCAGACGTGGCAATGACGCAGCAAGCGAACGGCTTTCACCATCGGCGCGGCGGACTGCGATGATCTCCTGCGTGGCGTGATCTGGCGCTGCGGCCATTAACCGATCCGCGTCTTGAGCTGACGGATGACGTCGGGGACTGTGCGACCTTCGGCACGCGCCGAGAAGGTCAGCGCCATACGATGCTTCAGGATCGGTTCGGCGAGATAGAGCACGTCGTCGATCGACGGCGCGAGACGGCCATCGAGCAATGCACGGGCACGCACTGCCAGCATCAGCGACTGTGATGCGCGAGGACCTGGGCCCCAGGCGATCAGCTTGCTGGCATCGCCTGCGTCCGGTCCCGGACGTGCCGAGCGCACCAATGTAAGAATCGCTTCGACCACGCTGTCGCCGACCGGCAGACGGCGGATTAGGCGCTGCGCGGTAATCAGCGTTTCAGCGGTCACGGCAGCCTTGGCGATGGTTTCTTCGGCGCCGGTGGTTTCGAACAGGATGCGGCGTTCAGCATCGCGATCCGGATAATCGACGTCGATCTCCATCAGGAAGCGATCGAGCTGCGCTTCCGGCAGCGGATAGGTGCCTTCCTGCTCCAGCGGATTCTGCGTGGCCAGCACATGGAACGGCTTCGGCAGATCGTGCCGGGCGCCGGCGACGGTGATGTGCTGTTCCTGCATCGCCTGCAGCAATGCGGATTGCGTGCGCGGCGAGGCGCGGTTGATTTCGTCGGCCATCAGAAGCTGTGCGAAGACAGGTCCCGAGATGAAGCGGAACGAGCGCTTGCCGGCGACGCTCTCGTCCAGCACTTCGGCGCCGAGAATGTCTGAAGGCATCAGGTCGGGGGTGAACTGGATGCGCTTGGCATCGAGGCCGAGCGTGACGCCCAGCGTTTCCACCAGCTTGGTTTTGGCGAGGCCCGGTACACCGATCAGCAGCGCATGGCCGCCGGACAGGATGGTCACCAGCGTGTTTTCGACGACGCGTTCCTGGCCGAAGATGACAGTGGAGATCGCTTCCTTGGCGGCGCGCATCTGGCCAGCCACCTGTTCCGCGGAGCGGACAATCACGTCTTCGAGTTTCTCGACACTGTCAGCGCCAGCCATCCATTGCTCCTTCGGGTGAACGGCGCCTGAAATACGCCGCCGCATTTGTCGTCACGCCATCTTAGTATTCCATGGACCTGATGCTAAACTTAAGCGAAGGCCATGTATTTGTTGAATTAAACTATCCCCACAATATCGGGATGCGGCTATGAACTGCATCACGTTGTGGCGAGTTTGAATGTGACATCGCACGTTTCAAGACTTGAGGTTCAAGACTTGCACCAAACGTGCCAAATGGCAGTGGTAAAGTCAGGGCAAACAATGGCGAAGCAAGGGCAGATCGCAAATCAGGGGCTGGATGGCCTGACCACTGCGGCGAAGGATGCGGCGGCCAACGGTAAAGCCGGCAAGGGCCTGCCGCCGGTGCATCTGTGGAATCCGCCATTCTGCGGCGATCTCGACATGCGAATCGCTGGCGATGGTACGTGGTTCTATTTGGGAACGCCGATCGGCCGGCCCGCATTGGTGCGGTTGTTCTCAACGATCCTGAAGCGTGAGGGCGGCAAGCACTTTCTCGTGACCCCCGCGGAGAAGGTCGGCATCACCGTGGACGATGCCCCATTTCTCGCCGTCGAGATGCTCAAGGAGCAGGACACGCGCGGCACGGTGTTGAAGTTTCGCACCAATGTGGACGATTGGGTGGAGTGTGACAGCATACACCGGCTGCGATTCGAGATGGCTGAGGACGGCGGGTTGACGCCCTATCTGCATGTCCGCAGTGACCTGTGGGCCAAGGTGACGCGGGCGGTCTATTACGATCTGGTTGACATGGGCGAGGAGCGGATGGTCGATGGTACTGCGATGTTCGGCATCGCCTCCGCGGGCGCGTTTTTCGCCATGGCCGATGCGGAGCAGGTGAGGGAAGCTACATAAGTGAGCCGGGCGAATGAGCCGATGCTGAAGACCGACGCGGATGCCGCGGATATCGGTTCAGTTGAGTTTTTCAAGCGGGCGAAGGCACGCCTGAATTTCGATGTGCCAGAGGGGCTCACCGATGCCAGCATCATTCCCGTCACCGGCGATGCCGGCAACGACCGCATGATCCAGATTGTGGCGCAGGAGCGGCCGATCCGTCCGGCCGCGGTCCTGATCGGCATCGTCGAACACGAACAACCAACCGTGCTGCTTACCCAGCGCTCCGCGCATCTCAACGATCATGCCGGACAGATCTCGTTTCCCGGTGGCAAGATCGATCCGACCGATGTCTCGCCGCTGGACGCCGCGTTGCGCGAGGCCGAGGAGGAAATCGGTCTCGATCGCTCCTTCGTCGAGCCGATCGGCTATCTCGACCTGTATGCGACCGGCTTCGGCTTTCGCATCCTGCCGACGCTGGCGCGGGTGAAGCCGGGCTTCAGTCTCACGATCAACGAGAACGAAGTCGAAAGCGCATTCGAGGTGCCGCTGGCGTTTCTGATGGACCCCGCCAATCATCAGTTGCACAGCAAGGAATTCCGCGGCATGGAGCGGTCCTATTACGCGATGCCGTTCGCCGAACGTTATATTTGGGGCGCTACCGCAGGCATCCTGCGCGTGCTGTATGAACGGATCGTGCTCACATGATCCGTCCGGTTCTGACCGAAGTCGGCATTTTCCTCATCCCGTTCGCGCTTTATGCCATTTTCCTCATCGCGACCAAGAATGGCGTGACACTGAAATCGTCATGGCCGATGCCGGTGATGATCAGGCTCGCCATCGCTGCCGCCGTGCTGGTGATTGTCAGCCTCGTGCTGCTGGCGCAGTTTTCCGGCGCGCCGCCGGGATCGACCTATGTCCCGGCGCATATCGAAAACGGCAGGCTCGTTCCCGGGGTCGAAAAATGAGCGTGCGCAAACTGCACGACGCGTCGTGGCTCACGTCAGGACCGTCCGGGCAGGTGCTGGCGCTGCTCAATGGCAATGGCGAGGAAGCCCGCGCGGTCGGCGGCGCTGTGCGCAACGCTCTGATGAAATTGCCAGTGGGCGAAATCGATATAGCCACGACGGCCATGCCCGATGAAGTGATCCGCCGCGCCAAGGCGGCCCATATCAAGAGCGTCCCGACGGGCATTGAGCACGGTACGGTGACGCTGGTGGTCGATGGCGCACCGTTCGAGGTCACGACATTGCGCGAAGACGTCGAGACCTTTGGCCGCAAGGCCAAGGTGGCGTTCGGGCGCGACTGGAAGCACGATGCCGAACGACGTGATTTCACGATGAACGGTCTTTCCGCATCCATCGACGGCGTAGTGCACGATCATGTCGGCGGCCTGTCCGATCTCGATGCCCGGCGGGTGCGCTTCATCGGCGATCCCGATAGGCGCATCGCCGAAGACTATCTGCGCATTCTCAGGTTCTTCCGCATTCATGCCGCCTATGGCGCCGGGGCGCCGGATCGCGAGGGCTATCTCGCCAGCATTCGCGGCCGCGATGGACTGGCGGGAATATCGGCCGAGCGTATCAGGATGGAGTTGCTGAAGCTGCTGGTGGCCGATGGGGCCTTCGCGGCGGTGGATGCGATGGTCGATGCCGGCCTGATGCTACGGATCGCGGGCGGCGTCACCTACAAGGGACCGTTCGCCGCAATGATCGCCATCGAGCAGGCTCTGGGGCAGAAACCTAATGCGGTTCTGCGGCTTGGCGCGCTTGGCGTGGCCGTCACCGAGGATGCGCGGCGGCTTGCGCAAAAGCTGCGGCTGTCCAATGACGAAACAAAGGCCTTGGATTCGATGGGCCATCGCTGGTGGCGGCTGAAGGGCATGGATGAACCCCATGCCCGGCGGCGGCTCTATCGCTTGGGCGAAACCCGTTATCGCAACCGCATGATGCTCGCCTGGGCTCGCGCCGGCCGCGATGCCGATGTAGAGGCGTGGAAAACGCTCGTAACCTTGCCGGAACGATGGACACCGCCGGTGTTTCCGCTCAGGGCCGCCGACTTCATGGCGCGCGGCATCGCCAAGGGCCCGGCGCTCGGCCATGTGCTGGCGCTGGCGGAAGATGCCTGGCTGGCGCTGGACTTTCCGATGGAGGTCGATGTGTTGACTGTTATCGCCGACCAAACGATTGCGCGATTCAAGCACGACCATCAGCTCTAAGTCTCGACGGTACCATGAAGCACGTCATTCGCCCCGGTTCTGCCGATATCAGCGATGATGCCGACGTCGTTGTGCCGTGGTGGAGTTTTACCAAGACGCTGATTGCCGCCACGGCACTGACCATGGTGCGTGATGGACAGTTGCGTCTGGATGATGCGTTGCCGGGCGAGTCCTTTACGCTCCGCCAGTTGTTGCAGCATCGCGCCGGTCTGGCCGACTACGGTTCTGTTACGGCCTACCATGCGGCTGTCGCTGCCGGTGAAGACGCCTGGCCGGTGGACCAGCTGCTGCACTCAGTTTCTGCTCTGCATGCCGGAATTGAGCCGGGCCATTTCGCCTATTCGAATGTCGGCTATTTGCTGGTCCGGGAACATCTCGAACGCGTGAGCGGGCTGGGGCTCGATGCCTTGATACGACACCGGTTGCTCGAACCCTTCGGTGTGGTCGGGCCGCGCATCGCCAATCAACGCAGCGATCTCGCCGATGTCCGGATGGGCAATGCGCAGTCTTACGATCCGCGCTGGGTCTATCACGGGCTGGCGGTCGGGACATTGCGCGATGCCGCAATGCTGTTGCACCGCTTGATGACGACGGACTTGCTGCCTGTGGGGTTGCGCGACGAGATGTGCCACGGAATCGCAGTGGGTGATCCCGGTACAGGACGTCCGTGGCAACACGCGGCTTACGGCCTTGGCGTTATGGCTGGAACGACAACCGGTAATTTACGCGTCGTTGGGCATACCGGCGGAGGTCCGAGCAGTGGCATCGCCGTCTATCATTGTCCCGAACATGCGCAAGCAACCGTTGCGGTCTTCGCGACCGACGGTGCTGCAGGCAATATCGAGGCGGACGCGTTCAAACTCGGTCTGCAAAGATGAGCAACAAGCCGCCGCCGGACATTTGCGCCCGGCGGCGGGCGGCCTGATCAGGCCACCTTGCTCTTGTGCTCTTCTTCTTCGTCGTCGTGTTCTTCAGCTTCGTCCTCTTCGCTCTCGTCTTCGTCGTCATGCGGGATGACGAGGGCGAGTTCGAGCACGGCACGCGGAAGGGTCTCGCGGAACAGATCGCCTTCCTCGCCCAGCCAGATGCATTCGATGTTGTCGCCGTCAACGTCGGCCACGGTCAGCGGGCAACCGCCCGACTTCAGCATGACGACATCGCCTGATTTCAATTCCATGGTCGGCTCCCGAAATGTGTTTGACGCGCACTGAGTCTAGCTCCGCGTCATGACAGGCCGAACACGGGGATGTTTCGGTCAGCTATTTTTGCTGAAGCAGTTTTGCGAGCTCCGCGCCGAGGCCGACGCTCTCCAGCGCAGGCGGCGGGCTGCTGTCGAGACCTTTCGCTGCTGCGGCGATCACGGCACGCGTGCCGGTTTCGACGGAACACAAGACGGGTACCGGCACGCCAGCTTGGATGCGAGACGCAAGGCCGGCGAGTGCTGCGCCGCCAAGGATCACGACCTCGGCCCCGTCGTCCGTGGCACAGGCCGTGCAAGCGCTGGCGAGCGCGGCCAGTGCTGCATCGGGATTCCGCGCGATATCGCCGCCGGTCGGTGCGATGGTGCGCACCTTGGCGAGCTTGTCGGCCAAGCCGATGCTCCCGACGAATTCCCGGAGCATCGGCCCCCACAGCGCGCCGCCCGTCACAATGGCGAAACGGCCGCGTCTGGATGCCTCGATGCAGGACGCTTCAGCCATGCCGACCACGGGGACATCAGCGATCTCGCGCAAAGCCAGCAGGCCAGGGTCGCCGAAGCAGGCGAGGTAGACCGCATTGCAGCCGGCGCCATGAGAAGCATAGGCGTCGAGCGCCGCATGGCCTGCGATGGCCGCCGAGGCGCGCGTCGAGATGTAACGCGCTCCGAACCGGCCGGTCACCGGCACAAAGGTCGCGACATCGCCGGCGATGGCCTCGACATGCCGTTTCACCAGCGTGGTGACGCTCTCGGTGGTGTTGGGATTGATCAGCAGGATGCGCACGGGATGGGCTCTCGATGAGTCCGTCCACTATAGGCGCCAGTGCGAGAAATGCACGGCGATCATCGAAACGCACGCGGGCGCATGAGACGTGCCGCCCGCGCCGTCCTAGCTGCCGGCGCCATAATAGGCTTCGCTGCGGACGATCTGGTGATCGGCATCGAAATCCATCATCTCGCACGCCCGGGTCGGTCCACTGGGCAGCGGCGCGCTCCACCAGACCGTCAGGCGCTGCAACTCGCCGTCCCAGGCGGCGCTCTCCAGGGTGAGATGTGGCTCGGATAGCCCGCCATAGGCGGCGTGCCAGTAGGTGCGAATGGCGTCGCGTCCCTTTATGGTGGATGATCCCGCCAGTTTCATTGCCAGCGGGCTGCGCATCTCACCTTCGGGAGCAAAATGATCAACGATCGTATCGATCGCGAGCCGATTCCAGTTTGCAGCCCATTGCTGCGCGAATGCCATCGCGTCCTGCCGCGTCAACATGCGTCCCGTCTCCCTGTCGTGAGTCTTCGATGAGCCCATCTTCTATGAAGCCTAACACCGCCCGCAATCAAGTCAATGTTATTGACCTGAAGAAACTCGATCCGCTCGACGATGCGCTGGCGCTGATGTATTTCGGATGGCGCGGGATGACGCGTGCGGCTGACGAGTATCTGGCGACGGTCGGCCTGTCTCGGGTTCACCATCGCATTCTCTATGCCGTGCTGCGCGGCGAGGGCATCACGATGTCGGATCTGCTGGCGATCCTGCAGATTTCGAAACAGGCGCTGCATCGCCCGATGAAGCAATTGCTCGATGAGGGCTATGTGGCCGTCAAGCGCGATCCGACGCGGCATCGTTTCAAGATTCTTGAACTGACGCCCGCCGGCCGCGCGGTCGAGCGCATCGCATCCGGTCATGAGCGCAAGATCATGGCCCGTGCCTTTAAGAAGGCGGGGGCGGGCAGCCAAGCCGCATGGTCGGCGGTGATGGCGGAGGCGGCGCGCGACTAGCCAAGTTCAAGTCTTGAGGTCAACAATATTGACTTGATAGGCAAGCTCTGCCATCCCGGTCCCATAACAAGGATGTTCACGGGACGGCGGAGGCAAACATGACAACTGAGATTGGTGACGCGAGCAGCGGCCTGAAGCTTGTGCAGCAGGCCTTCGCCGCAGGCGGATTTGCGCGCGGCATCGGCCGCACACTCGGCATCAAGGGCGAGTCCGCAGAGCAGGGCAAGGTTGTGCTGGTCGGCTCGCCGAACGAGGATCACTACAATCCGCTCGGAACGGTGCATGGCGGTTACGCGGCCACGATGCTGGATGGTGCCATCGCGCTAGCGGTGCAGACCTCGCTGCCAGCAGGGACCGGTTACGCGACGCTCGATCTCAAGGTCACCTACATTCGCGCCATGACGGCTGCATCAGGGCCGATCCGCGCCGAAGGCCGTATTATTCACATGGGACGCAGGATGGCCGCGACGGAGGGTACGCTGACCGACAAGGATGGCAGGCTTTGCGTCCATGCCACCGCCACCTGCATGATCACGGGAAAAGACTAGAGCATCATCCCGAAAAGTGGATACCGGTTTTCGCCGACAAACGAATTCGTTTGTCGAGAGATCATGCTCCAATAAAGACTCTAACCCTTCGGCCCGAAATATACGCAGCTCTCGTTGCAGCTGTCGCGAAACACGCCGACGCGGACGACCGGAGCCTTGTCGGCGACGCGGTCCCAGATGAAGCGCGAGAGATTTTCCAGCGTCGGAATGCCGATCGCTTCGATCTTGTTGAGAAACTTGTGGTCGAGCGTCTTGCGCAGCTCATCGAGGCTGCGGTCGAGCAAGCCGAGATCCATCACCATACCGGTCACGGGATCCGGCACGCCGCGGATGGTGACTTCGGCGCGGAAGGAGTGGCCATGGATTTCCTGGCTCACTTCACCGAGCGTGGTGTGAGACAGCGCATGCGCCGCCTCGAAGCGAAACGATTTGGTCAGTTCCCACATAGGAAGTCGTCGTCCTTAGAAGTCCGGGTCCTTAGCGGATCCCAAGTGTCTTGTGTGTCTGCACGCTCAGCCGCCATTGCGGGTGGCGCAGGCAGTAGTCCACCGCGTGCGCGGTATTACTGATGGCGTCCGGCCCGTCCATCGGCTGCAATGAGAAACGCTCGAAGGTGAGGCCTTCGAATTTCTCCGGCATCGCCTGTGGTTGCGGATAGACCAGCTTCAATTCGTGTCCGCTGTGCACCACCAGTTCCGCACCGGCCTTGGGGCTGACGCAGATCCAGTCGATGCCTTCGGGCGGCGCGACCGTGCCGTTGGTCTCGACGCCGATCTCGAAGCCGCGCGCATGCAATGCGTCGATCAGTTCGGCGTCCACCTGCAGCAGCGGCTCGCCGCCGGTCAGCACCACATAGCGGTTATCGGAAGGGCCCACCCATTGCGCAGCGATGGTGTCGGCGAGCTTGTCGGCGGTGGGGTAACGACCGCCCAGCGTGCCGTCCATGCCGACGAAGTCGGTGTCGCAGAACTGGCAGGTGGCGTCGGCGCGGTCCTGCTCCCGGCCGGTCCAGAGGTTGCAGCCCGAGAACCGGCAGAAGACGGACGCGCGGCCGGCATGGGCACCTTCGCCCTGCAGCGTCAGGAAGATTTCTTTGACCGCATAACTCACTGTTTCAGCTCTCTAAAACCGGCATGTCCGATCCGGCTCGGGCCACGTCTCGGTTCCATATGGGGTAAGCGGCGGCTCTTAGCACGGCTGGGCCGTGGATGTCCCGGCCGATCACCGACATGTCAATTGCGATGTCCGGCGCGGGCCGCCAAAGGTCGATGACATCACGCCAAATTGTCGCACCTGGATACCATGCAGCCGTCGCTCGTCACATCCGGCAGTTCTGCCGCCGCCACGCGTAGGTGCGGGACCTGCACCATGTGCTGCAAGGTCTATCGCATCGACGACCTCGCCAAGCCGGCGGGCAAGTGGTGCAAGCACTGCGCAATCGCGCAGGGTTGTAAGATCTACGACAGCCGGCCACAGCAATGCCGCGCCTTCGATTGCGTCTGGATCCAGGACAACGAGATGCCGGAATCCTGGAAGCCGGAAAATTCGAAGATCGTGTTTTCGGTCTATCCGACCACCGGCTTCATCTATGGCCAGGTCGATCCCGGCACGCCTTTCGCCTGGCAGAAAGAGCCGATCCATTCCGGCCTGATCGCCTGGTCGGAGAAGCTGCTGGCAGAACGTCGCCACCTGCTGATCTTCGTTGGTGGCAATGCCACGCTGATCATGCCCACCGGCCCGGTGCCGATCGGCCCGATGTCGCCGGCGGATGGCTTCATCATACGCGAAACCTTCACGGCCAGGGGCAAGGACTACATCGCTACGCGTGTGCCGAGCGGGCGGTAGTCAGCCGCGCACCTGCCGCAGGGCCTCTCCCAATGCCATGGCCACCGTCATCGCCAGATTGATCGACCGCAGGCTCTCACGCATGGGAATAACAACGCGGCTGTCTGCAGCAGCCGCGACATCCTCCGGCACACCGGCGCTCTCGCGGCCGAACAGCAGAATCTCATCGTCCGAATAGCGATGATCGAGATAGGGCTCCGCGCCTTTGGTGGTGAACAGCGCGAGACGATGGCCGGCCTCGCGCCGCCAGTCCTCGAAATGCCGCCATGAATCGTGCCGGACGATCGACACCTGATCGAGATAGTCCATGCCGGCGCGGCGGAAGTGGCGGTCGGAGGTCGGAAAGCCCGCCGGTTCGATAATATGTGCCTCGACATCGAGGCAGGCACAGAGCCGCAGGATCGTGCCGGTGTTCTGCGGAATGTCTGGCTGGTAGAGGGCGATGCGCACGGTGGTTTGGTCTCCGGCCACGTCGCAATCGACCTGGCCCATGTCAGGCGATAGCGCCTGACATGCAGTCGGACAAGGCCGGCGGCTCTATTCCGCCGGCGCGAGTCGCGTATTCGAACGTGCTTCCGTTGTCTCGCGTACCTTCACGCGCGCGCGGCGCTTACGCCACCAGATCACCACGCCGGTCACTGAGAGCGCCGCCACCACCAGACCCATCGCCGAAATCAGGATGCGGCCGGGCAGACCCAGGATTCGTCCCGAATGCATCGGGAACTGCATCTGCACGAAGATGTCGGCGGCGGTGCCGACCCAGGGCAGCTTTGCGCCGAGCGGACGGCCGTCCTCGCTGTCGTAAAACAGCGACGGCGGGCCGACGCCTGCGGCGCCGTGATCGTCGCCAGGTTCGAAGAAGAACACCTGATACACGCCGTGTGCCGGGCCATAGAACAGCGAGCCGATCGGTGTGGTCCAGCCGCGCGCCTTGCCGTCGGCGGTGGCGCGCTCGAGAATCTGGGCCCAGGTCATCTTGGGCTCGATCGGATTATCGAGGTGACGATACTCACGCTGCTCGTAAGGCGTCGGCGTGTAGTCCGAGAACTTCTTCATCAGCGGCGAAAAGACTTCGAAATACAGGTTCAGCGAGAACGCCGTGAACGCGATGATGAACAGCAGGGCCCAGGTCCACAGGCTGAAGGCGCGGTGGATGTCGAAATTGATCCGGTAGGCGCTGCCCGAGGTCTTGATCATCCAGGCCGGCTTCCAGCGCGCCCAGAACCCCTTGCCGAGTTCGCGCGCGACGGCGGGAGCGGCTCCCGCCTTGACGCGTTTGCGCGATGGCAGTGTCAGATAGAATCCGATGAAGCAATCGATGGTCCAGATGATGGCGATGACGCCGAGGATGCGCATGCCCCAGCGGTCGCTGCCCCAGAATTCCGGGATGTGCATTGTGTAATGCAGCTTGTAGAGGAACGAGACGAAGTTCTCGCGGGTCACGGGCCAGACGGCGCCCCAATAGCGGCGGCCGAGTTCCTCGCCGGTGTTGGGATCGAGGAAGATCTGATTGTAATCGAGTGTGTAACGCTTGCTTGTCGTGGGATCGATCCGCGGCAGAACAAAGAACGAGAGCGACTCATTCTTTTCCGGCGTCATGTACATGTGGATCACGCGCGCGCGCGGATCGCGCTGCTCGATCAGGCCCGCGAGTTCGATCGATGGTTTAGCGGGCCCCGCGGTGGTGACGTCCTTCAGCTTGCTGTTGAGGAGATCGTCAAGCTCGTGATCCCACGAGATAACCGCGCCGGTGACGCCCGAGAAGAACAGGAAGGCGGCGGTGAGGAGTCCAGCCCAGCGATGCAGGCGCCCGAAGATTGATCTCATGGCGTTCCGCCCGTGTTGTTGTGGTCGCGTTTACTACCAAGTGTCGCCACTGCCGGTCGAGAGACCGGCGGTGGCGTATTGTCGCGTTTTAGGGTGATTCTAATGTTCACCAGCGATAGGTCAGCTTGGCGACGACTTTGCGCGAGTCACCGTAGAAGCAACCATAAACGGGGCTGTAGCAGGATGAAACATAGCGGGTGTCCGCAATGTTGGTGACGTTGAGCGCGAGCCGGTAGTTCTTCTGATTATAGGCCAGTAGCGCGTCGACCACGGTGGCTCCCGGCACCTTGCTTGTGTTGGCATCGTCGGCCCAGCTATCGCCGATGTAGCGAATGCCGCCGCCAACCTGGACGCCCTCGAACAGGCCGCCTTGCATCGTGTAGTCGCTCCAGATGCCCAAGCGATTCATCGGCACGGTGGTCAGAGCCTTGCCAACATTCACCGGATCCTTGGTGACTTCGATGTCGATGTAGGAATAGGCGGCGCGGACATTGAATCCGGCGGCGAGGGTGGCGGTGGCTTCCACTTCGATGCCGCGAGAATTGACTTCGCCGGTTTGAATCGCCGTGAATGGCGCAACAGGCAGGAAGCGAACGACATTTTGCCGGGTCAGGTCGAAGGCGGCGAGCGTGATCATCGCATTGACGCCGACCGGCTGATACTTGATGCCAACCTCATGCTGATGCGCTGTTTCCGGCGCCAGCAGGCTGCCATTGGCGATGTTCAGCACCGGCAGGAACGACTCCGAGTAGCTGTAATAGGGCGCCACGCCGCTGTCGAAATTATACATCACCCCCGCACGACCGGTGAAGGCCGACGCATCGGTGGAGGTCGATGAACCGTCCATGTAGTTGTCGTAGGTCGTCTTGGCAAAATCCTGCCGGCCACCGAGCTGGACCGAGAGCCTGCCGAGCTTGATCTGGTCCTGCGCATAGATGCCGACCTGCGATTGCTTCACGCGATAGTCTTCGTAGAGCGCTCCCTTGGTCCAGCTGTTGGTGTAGACGGGGTTGAAGACGTTGAGGGGATCGGCGCTGTAGCTCGTGTTGACGTCGGTCGATGTCGTGTTTCGATAGTCGATGCCGAACAGCGTGGTGTGGCTCAGGATGCCGGTGGTGAAGTGGCCCTCCAGCTGGTTGTCGACGGCGATGGAGTTGATCGTCGAGGCCGATGATCCGCCGTAGCGGTAGAGCAGCCCGGCGGCTTCGTCGAGGTAACCGCCGGCATTGATGCTGTCGGATTCGTTGTGCATCCACGAGTAGCGCAGGTTCTGCCGGAAGGTCAGGTTGTCGTTGATGTTATGCGCGAACAGGTAGCCAACCGAAGCGATCTCATTGTCGTATCTGTTGAAGCCGGGTTCGCCGGTGTTGCGGTTGATAGGGATGATACGGCCCGCATTCGGATAGATCGTGCCGGATGCCGGCAGGAACTGCAGACCCCAGCCGTTCTTCTCCTTCTGATAATTCGCCAGTACTGTGAGTGTGGTGTCTTCGTTCGGCTTGAAGGTGACGGCCGGCGCGATGAAGACGCGGCTGTCCCTGGCGTCATCGACCTGCGTGCCGCCGTCACGGACCAGGCCGGTCAGGCGATAGAGCACCGTGCCTTCCTTGTTGGCGGGACCGCCAAAATCGAACTCGCCCTGATAGCGGTCGAAACTGCCGCCTGACACCGAGATTTCGCCGAACTGCCGGGCGGTCGGAAGCTTGCTGACATAGTTGAGAATGCCGCCCGGCCCGCTGCCACCATACATCACCGAGGACGGCCCTTTCAGCACTTCGAGACGAGACGCGCCGAAGGGATCGAGGCTGTCGAAATGGATATAGGGCGTGCTGGGCAGCCGCAGGCCATCAAGGTACAGCCCCTGCTGCGTCATGTCGAAGCCGCGGATCTGAATGCCGCCATTGCGGGTATCGGAACCGCCATTGACGTCGCCATTGGCGCCCGCGGTGTAGCGCAGCGCCTGAGTGAGGGTCTGTGCGTCCTGGGTCTTGATCTGGTCGGAGGTGATCACCGAGATCGATTGCGGAGTTTCCATGATCGGGGTGTCGGTCTTGGTGGCGGAGCCGCTGCGATTGGCGACGAAGCCGATCACGGGGCCGCCGGCGCGCTCACCGGCGTTGGGATTGGCTGGTGCCACCGGTGCCGCCTGCGGCGCACGGGCTGTGCGATTGGTGCGGGCGGCGCGGCTGGTCGATGCGCGCTGGGTCGGCCTGGCCGTCGCCGGACGCGTACGCTGCTGCGGCGCATCCACCGTCACTGGCGGCAGGGCAGACTGAGCGTCGGCAGTACCTGTCGGAATCGACAAAGCGAGACCGCTGACGGCGCAAAGACATAGAGCCCGCAGCATGTGCAGCCGAGTTGCCGATTCGATGGAGTGGAATGTTGTCATGACGCTGCGATGCCCCAGTTAGGCCGGCTCTACCGGTAAAATTTGGATGCTTTCGCTTTAGCGCAGGCGAAGAATGAGAACAGAATTAGGGATTTAGAACGTCTTCAAACGCGCTACTTGAGCGCGATTTGTTGCTGAAACGACGCAGAATTATTCACGATCATGAATTGTTGCCGTTTTTGCCTGGCGGTCGCGCGAATCGTAGTGCGCGAGAGGTGTCCGGAAAATCGGCGGAGCGCGATCGACTGCGAATCGCGATCCCTTGTCCCGCCAAAAGCCTGACGGCCGTTTCCGATAGTCGCGACGTGCCGAATTATCCGCCGCGCGGAAAGGCGTTGATTCTGTGGTGCATCGCATCTTGCTTCGCCGATCGTAGGCTTGCACTGCCGCACCAAGGGTGCCAATAGAACGATTCTGGACTGCGTGTTCTGGCTGTTAGGCAAGGACTAGTAGGCCTCTGCCGCCGTGGGGAGAATCGCGGGCGTCGGTTTTTTGCTTCAGGTCAACGCAAAGACGTGACCGGGAGTGTCTAAGCCGGCTGCAGATAAGAAAGGGTTGGGATCGTGACGACAACGTCTTCGGCGGAACACACGCGCCGTGATTTCTTGTTCGTGGCCACTGGGGCAGTGGCTGCAGTGGGCGCCGCAGCCGCCGTCTGGCCGCTGATTTCTCAAATGAATCCAGATGCTTCGACCATCGCGGCGGGTGCGCCGATCGAGGTCGATCTGGCCCCCATCGCCGAGGGGCAGGACATCAAGGTGTTCTGGCGCGGCAAGCCGATCTACATCATGAACCGGACCAAGAAGCAGGTCGAAGAGGCGCGCGCCGTTCCGGTGTCGAGCCTGCCCGATCCGCAGACCGATCAGGCCCGCGTCAAGGAAGGCCACGACCAGTGGTTGGTCGTCATCGGCATCTGCACCCATCTGGGCTGCATCCCGATTGCTCACGAAGGCGCTTACGACGGCTTTTTCTGCCCCTGCCACGGTTCGGTCTACGACACTTCGGGCCGCATCCGTCAGGGTCCGGCGCCGCTCAACCTGCCGATCCCGCCTTACGCCTTCGTCTCTGACACCAAGATCAAGATCGGCTGAGCTGTCGGATCCCATCCGATCTCGCGCCGATAGTGTTTTTCTCTTCTCAGGATCGCATCATGAGCGGACCATCGACCTACCAGCCGACCAATCCCGCTTTGCAGTGGATTGAAAAGCGTCTGCCAATTATCGGCCTCGTCCATTCCTCCTTCGTTGCCTATCCGACACCGCGTAACCTGAACTACTGGTGGACGTTCGGCGGCATCCTCTCCTTCATGCTCGGCGTACAGATCGTCACCGGTGTGATCCTGGCGATGCATTACACGCCGCATGTGGACATGGCCTTCAATTCGGTCGAGAGCATTGTCCGCGATGTGAATTACGGCTGGCTGTTGCGTTATTTGCACTCCAACGGCGCATCGATGTTCTTCATCGCCGTCTACATCCACATGCTGCGTGGCCTGTATTACGGCTCGTACAAGGCACCTCGCGAAATCCTCTGGATCCTCGGCGTGATCATCTACCTTCTGATGATGGCGACTGGTTTTATGGGCTACGTGCTGCCGTGGGGCCAGATGAGCTTCTGGGGCGCCACCGTCATCACCAACCTGTTCTCGGCGATTCCCTATGTGGGCGAGAGCATCGTGACCCTGCTGTGGGGCGGCTATTCGGTCGGCAATCCGACGCTGAACCGCTTCTTCTCGCTGCATTACCTGCTGCCCTTCGTGATCGCCGGCGTCGTCGTGCTGCACGTCTGGGCGCTGCATGTCGCCGGTCAGAACAATCCGGCCGGCGTCGAGCCGAAGACCGAGAAGGATACCGTGCCGTTCACGCCCTACGCGACCATCAAGGATGGTTTCGGCATGGTCTGCTTCATGATCTTCTACGCCTGGTTCGTGTTCTACATCCCGAACTATCTCGGCGATCCCGATAACTACATCCCGGCCAATCCGGGTGTGACGCCCGCGCACATCGTGCCGGAATGGTACTACCTGCCGTTCTACGCCATCCTGCGTTCGATCCCGAGCAAGCTCGGCGGCGTCATCGCGATGTTCTCGGCGATCATCGTGCTGGCCTTCCTGCCGTGGCTCGATACCGCCAAGACCAAGTCGTCGAAGTATCGTCCGCTGGCCAAGCAGTTCTTCTGGATGTTCGTCGTGGTGGCGGTCCTGCTCGGCTGGCTCGGCGGCAAGCCGGCGGAAGGCATCTACATCATCGCCGGCCGTGTCCTGACCTTCTGCTACTTTGCCTACTTCCTGATCGTGCTGCCGATCCTCAGCCGTATCGAAACGCCGCGCGCAGTGCCGAACTCGATCGCTGACGATGTGCTGGCCAAATACGGCAAGAAGGCAGCCTCCGCGATCGTCGCACTGGTCCTCGCCGGTGGCCTGATGGCCGGCGGTACGCAGAGCGCCAAGGCTGCCGACGAGCATGGCGGCCCGACGCCGCCGTCTCTGAGCTGGTCGTTTGCCGGCCCGTTCGGCAAGTTTGACCGCGGTGCCCTGCAGCGCGGCTACAAGGTCTACAAGGAAGTCTGTTCGACCTGTCACTCGATGAGCCTGATCCACTTCCGCAACCTCGCGGACGTGGGCGGCCCGGGCTTCTCTGCGGCTCAGGCGCTGGCAGTGGCATCCGAGATCAAGGTGCAGGACGGTCCGAACGACGCCGGCGACATGTTCGAGCGTCCTGGTCGTCTCGCGGATCCATTCCCCAAGCCGTTCCCGAACGAGAACGCGGCGCGCGCGGCCAATGGCGGCGCGTATCCGCCGGACCTGTCGCTGATGGCCAAGGCTCGCAACTACGACCGCGGCTTCCCGCAATTCGTGTTCGACTTCTTCACCCAGTTCCAGGAGAAGGGCCCGAACTATATCGACGCCCTGCTGCAGGGCTATGTCGATCCGGCGCCGAAGGATTTCGCGCTGCCGCCGGGCGCGTATTACAACAAGTACTTCCCCGGCCATGCCATCAAGATGCCGAAGCCGATCTCCGACGATCAGGTGACCTATGATGACGGCACCCCGCAGAAGGTCGAGAACTACGCCAAGGACGTTTCGACCTTCCTGATGTGGACCGCGGAGCCGCATCTCGAGGCCCGCAAGCGTATCGGCTTGCAGGTGATGGTGTTTCTGATCATCTTCGCGTTCCTGATGTATTTCACGAAGAAGAAGGTCTGGGCGAACGCTCACTGAGCGTCGCAAACATTCTTTCAAAAGGGCCCCCGATGGGGCCCTTTTTCGTTTTCAGCCTGTGCGCACCCGGACCATGGATTCTCGGGGAGCCGTTGACTAAGCTTCGCGCAAAGGCGGGAGACGCGGGCTCGGTGAGCGTCACGGATATCCACGCTCATCGGGGGGATGGATGGCGGGCGCGGCGATCGACGATATTCTGTTGAACATCAGTCCGGGTGGCCAGATGGCGCTCGGCATCGTGCTGGCGCTGATCATGTATGGCGTCGCGCTCGATCTTCGCATCGCCGATTTTGTCGATGTGTTCCGACGTCCGGCGGCGCCGCTCGCGGGGCTCGCCGCGCAACTGATCCTGCTGCCGGCGGTCACATGGGCGATCACCATGGTGTTGAAGCCGCAGCCTTCTATCGCGCTTGGCATGATGGTGGTGGCGGCCTGTCCTGGTGGCAACATCTCCAACCTCATCACTCATATGGCGCGCGGCAACACTGCGCTGTCGGTGTCTATGACCGGCATCTCCAGCCTGCTTGCGTCCGTCACGACGCCGCTGAACATCCTGCTCTGGGCCGGGCTCAATCCGCAAACCGCCGCACTGCTGCGCCAGGTGAGCGTCGATCCCGTCTCGTTTATCGGGTCGACCGTGCTGCTGCTCGGCGTGCCGATGGTTGCCGGTCTGCTCACGATGCGTCATCTGCCGGGGGTGGCCGACCGTCTGCGCCGGCCGCTGCAGATACTGTCTTTCGTGTTCCTGATCGGATTTATTTTGGCCGCAACCGTCACCAACTGGCGCTACATCTCGGTGTTCTCGACCTCGGTGCTGCCCTTCGTCGTGCTGCATAACGCGATCGCCGTCGCACTCGGCTGGGGCGTAGCGAAGATCCTTGGGCTCAGCGACTACGACACCCGCGCGCTCACCATTGAAGTCAGCATGCATAATTCCGGATTGGGATTGGCGCTGATCCTCACGCAATTCGACGGCCTTGGCGGCGCAGCGCTGGTCGCCGCTGGCTGGGGAGTCTGGCACCTCGTCTCCGGCTGGGCGCTGGCGGCCTGGTGGAAACGGCGCGATCCGCATCCGGCACGCATTGAAGGTGCGGCATGAGCGACGCGATGGCGAATAGCGGCGTGCTGATCACCGGCGCGGCAGGCTTCATCGGCAGTGCTTTGCTGCGCGCACTCGCGGCCGGCGGCGACGGGCCGGTGACGGCGCTCGATCTGCGCGAGGTGCCGCCGCAACAGCGTCTCGACGGCGTTGCCTATGAGCATGGCGACATCCGTGATCCCGCCCTGAAAGAGATCATCGCCCGCGTGAAGCCGCGCACCGTTGTGCATCTCGCTTCGGTCGTTGCCGTCGGAGGCGACGACCGGCGTGACTATGAGATCGACGTGCTGGGCACGCGCAATGTGCTGGAAGCCTGTCTCGCGGCAGGTGTGGACCACCTGATCGTGACTTCGAGCGGCGCGGCCTATGGCTATCACGCCGACAATCCCGTCCCGTTGCGCGAGACCGATCCGCTGCGCGGTAACGAGGATTTCCCTTATGCACGCAACAAGCGTGAGGCCGAGGAGATGCTGACGCACTGGCGTAGCGATCATCCGCAATTGCGGCAGACCGTGTTTCGCCCCTGCACCGTGCTGGGGCCGACCACGAACAACCAGATCACTGCATTGTTCGAGCGCCCTGTTGTCACCGGCCTCAGTGGCACCGCAACGCCGTTCTCGCTGATCGCCGATTCCGATGTCGTCGCGGCGTTGGCGCTGGCCGTGCGCACCGGCAAGAGCGGCATCTATAATCTCGCCGGCGATGGTACACTAAGCCTGCGCGAGATTGCTCGGTTGAACGGCAAGCCGTTCGTTCCGATTCCGCCCGCGATGATGAAGGGCGCGCTATGGTTGGTCCATGCGCTCGGGCTGACCAAACTGACGCCGCAGAATGTCAAATTCATCCAGTATCGTCCGGTGCTCGACAACACCCGGCTCAAATCCGAATTCGGATATTCGCCCAAGCTTGATGCGCGGGCCGTGTTCGAACGCTATCGCGACGAGCGCCCGGAGCCGATGTCATGACCTTCCTTGTCATCGGCGCCGGTCCCGCAGGTCTTGCCGCAATCCAGAGCCTGAAGGCCGCTGGCCATGCTGTGGAAGCCGTCGAGCAGAACGCCGATGTCGGCGGGCAGTGGCTGTATGGCGCGGCGCCGAGTGCGGTCTATGCCTCGACGCATCTGATCTCGTCGAAGCGCACCACGGCCTTTGCGGATTTCCCGATGCCGGAGGACTGGCCCGCCTATCCGGGCCATCGCCGGGTGCTGGATTATCTGCAGAGCTATGCCCGGCATTTCGATCTCTACCCGCTGATCCGCTTCAACACCGGCCTGCGCAGCCTGACGCGGCAGGAAAGTGGATGGCACGCTGCTCTCAGCGACGGCACGTCGGCAGACTATGCCGGCGTCATCATCGCCAATGGCCATCTCAGCGATCCCCTGATCCCCAAAACGTCAGGCACCTTTGATGGCCCACTGATGCACGCCAAGGATTACAAAACCGCGGACATCTTCGCCGGCCAGCGCGTGCTCGTGGTGGGCATGGGCAATACCGGCTGCGACATTGTCGTCGATGCGGTCCATCGCGCGGATAAAGTGTTGTGGAGCGTGCGCGGCGGCAATCATTTCGTGCCGAAGTTTCTCGCCGGAAAACCGGCCGACGAAGGCAATCACAAGCCGAAGCGCTTCATCATTCCGAAGAACCTGCGCTCAAAGCTGCACGAGCCGATCCTGCGCTTCATCGTCGGCGCGCCGGAGCGTTTCGGTCTGCCCAAGCCGCAGCATCGGCTTTATGACCGCACACCGATCGTCAATTCGCTGGTGCTGCAGCATCTCGGCCAGGGCGATGTCAGCTTGCGCAAGCCGGTCCGCGAATTCAACGGCAAGTCGGTCGTGTTTGCCGATGGCCGCTGCGACGAGGTCGATCTGGTGCTGCTCGCGACCGGCTATCGGATCACGTTTCCGTTTCTCGGCGATCTCCGTGCACTCGATTGGCAGGACGCGATCGGTGCGCCCAGGCTGTTCATGAACATGTTTCCGTCGGAGGATAACGGCCTGTATGTGGCCGGGCTGCTGGAAGGCGCGGGCGTGGGCTGGGAAGGGCGTGCATTGCAGGCCCGCGTGATTGCGGCCTATCTCGCGGCCAAGGCCGCGCGGCCGGATGCGGCAGCAGCGCTGCGGCAGGAGATCACGCAATGGTTCGCGCAACCGTCACGGCGGGACGGCGGCGAACACGGACTGTTTGTCGATTTTCTGACCTACAAGCGAGACCTGCAGCGCGCGCTGGCCCGGTTGAGTTGACACGTGAGGGGTCTATAAGTTGCCCCGAACCATTCCAGCGGAGGACATCATGGGAACATCGATCAGCTTCAAGCGGCCGGACGGCAAGGAAGCCAAGGGCTATCTCGCCAATGCCCAGGCCGGCAATGCGCCCGGCGTCGTCGTCATCCAGGAATGGTGGGGCCTGCAGGAGCAGATCAAGGGCCTGGCCGATCGTCTCGCGCTGGCCGGCTTCGATGCGCTGGCGCCTGATCTCTATAACGGCGTGGTCGTGCCCTATCACGACACGGATGCGGCCGGCAAAGAGATGAACTCGCTCGATTTCATGGACGCCACCACGCAGACCGTGCGCGGCGCGGCGCAGTACCTGTCGCGCAACGGCGCCAAGGTCGGCCTTACCGGCTTCTGCCTTGGCGGCGCCGTGACCATCATCGGTTCGTGCAAGATTCCCGAACTCAAGGCCGCCGTGGCGTTCTATGGCATTCCGCCGGAGCAGGCCGCCAAGCCCGCCGATGTGCAGGTGCCGCTGCAGGGCCACTTCGCCAATCGCGACGACTGGTGCACGCCGGAAGTCGTCGACAATTTCGAGAAGGGCCTCAAGGCCGCCGGCAAGTCCGCCGAATTCTTCCGCTATGATGCCGACCACGCTTTCGTCAACGAGCAGCGCGTCTCGGTGCATGACCGTGAAGCCGCCGAACTGGCCTGGGGCCGCGCGACGGCGTTCTTCAAGAAGCACCTGGGCTGAGGTCCTATGATCGGATGCTGATCCGCAGAGCGCGACCCGATGAAGCGGCCGAGATATGCGATGTCTTGCGCCGTTCCATCGCCGAGCTATGCGGCGCCGATCATCATGACGATCCGGCGATCCTGCAGAGGTGGCTCGACAACAAGACGCCGGCGGTGGTCGGGGGCTGGATTGCCCATCCGGACAATTTCGTTCTCGTCGCGGTCGAGGAAGAAACAGTGCTCGCCGTCGGCATCGTCAGACACGATGGCGAGATTACGTGCAACTACGTCTCGCCGGATGCCCGGTTCCGGGGCGTCAGCAAGGCGATGCTGGCACAGCTTGAGGCGACCGCACGGGACCACGGCAACGATGTCTGCCATCTGATCAGCACCGAGACAGCCCATCGCCTGTATCTATCTGCCGTCTATGAAGACTGCGGAGTGCCACAGGGAAAATTCGGCACGACGTCATCCTTTCCCATGCTGAAGCGGCTCACCGGTGAATCTCACACATCGTGACGCATAGCCGCGTGGCAGCTTGATGCGACAGGCCCGACCCTGTAGGTCGAGGCCAATGACATCCGACTACACCATTTCCGATTTGCGCCAGCAGGCCGACTTCTTCGACATCGTCGCCGATCGGATCTGGCAGGCGTGGTGGAAGCGTCATGGCGTGCCCGAGGCCTATATCGTCGAGCGGCTGCGCGAGAACATGCAGGGGACCGACCTGCCGATCGCGCTGGTGGCGCATCGTGGGCCAGACTTTCTCGGAACGGCGTCGCTGCTGGTGTCCGATCTCGACGAGCGCCCGCAATATACGCCCTGGGTGGCGGCAGTCTGGACCGAGCCCGATGCCCGCAAACAGGGCATCGCCCCGGCGCTGATCGAGCGGGCCTGCCTGGAGACCTTCTCCCGGGGGCATGCCCGGGTCTATCTCTGCGCTGCCCCGCCCCGTCGGGCCTGGTACGAGAGCATCGGCTGGACCCCGATCGAGGACGGCGTCGGGGCGCTCAAACTGACGGTATTCGTCCGGGAGCGTCCGGGGGCCGTTTAGTCCCTTGACCTTCCGGGCCGGCCATGGTGATTTGCCGGCCATGAGCACCCCTGTCCGCAACAGCCGTCGTTGGTGGCGCACCTCCTGAAGAGGTGGTCGGTGCGATTTGCTTATTTTCAATCGTCGAAGGCCGCCATCGCAGTGCGACGGCCTTTGCTTGTTTGTTCTGTGTGGCGCCCCCTCCGGCATGTTTCCTAAGAGGACACCATGAACAGGACTGTGTTTTCGCTCCCCGCTGACAGCGCCTACAAGACCCACGCGGGTCTCTCCGTGGCGCGCCATGTCGATTATTTCACCGGCGGCACCGCGCTGGACGATCTGATCGTCCGGCTCGACCAGCGCCGCGGCGTGGTGCTGTCGTCGGGCACCACGGTGCCTGGCCGCTATGAGAGCTTCGATCTCGGTTTCGCCGATCCGCCGCTGCTGCTGGAAACCACCGGGACGGATTTCACGCTGACGGCGCTGAACAAGCGTGGGCAGGTGTTGATCGCCTTCCTTGCCGACACGCTGCAGGATCCCTGTATCGCGCTCGACGGGCGGACGATGTCGAAGCTCAAGGGCCACATCATCCGCGGCGAGGCGCCGGTCGAGGAAGACCAGCGCACCCGCCGCGCCAGCGTGATGTCGCTGGTGCGCGACATGGTCGCGCAATTGTTCTCCTCGGACGATTCCATGCTCGGGCTCTATGGCGCCTTCGCCTATGACCTCGTGTTCCAGATGGAGGACCTGAAGCAGAAGCGCGCGCGCGAGGCCGACCAGCGCGACATCGTGCTGTATCTGCCCGACACGCTGCTGGCCTATGACCGCGCTACCGGCCGCGGCGTGGTGATGTCCTATGACTTCACCTGGAAGGATCGCTCCACCGAGGGCCTGCCACGCGATACGCCCGACAGCGGCTACAACAAGGCACCGCGCCAGGGCTTTGCCGATCATGCGCCAGGCGAATATCAGAAGACTGTCGAGAACGCCCGTGCCGCCTTTGCGCGCGGTGACCTGTTCGAGGCGGTGCCCGGTCAGTTGTTCGCCGAGCCCTGCGAGCGTTCGCCGGCGGAAGTGTTCCAGCGGCTCTGCGTGATCAATCCGTCGCCCTATGGCGCGCTGATGAATCTCGGCGACGGCGAATTTCTCGTCGCTGCCTCGCCCGAGATGTTCGTGCGCTCCGACGGTCGCCGCGTCGAGACCTGTCCGATCTCCGGCACCATTGCGCGTGGCGTCGATGCCATCGGCGATGCTGAACAGATACGGCAGTTGCTGAATTCGGAGAAAGACGAGTTCGAACTCAACATGTGCACCGACGTCGATCGTAACGACAAGGCGCGCGTCTGCGTGCCCGGCACGATCAAGGTGCTGGCGCGTCGGCAGATCGAGACCTACTCAAAACTGTTCCATACTGTCGATCATGTGGAAGGCATGCTGCGGCCGGGCTTTGACGCGCTCGATGCGTTCCTGACCCATGCCTGGGCGGTGACGGTGACCGGTGCGCCGAAACTGTGGGCGATGCAGTTCGTCGAGGATAACGAGCGCTCGTCGCGGCGTTGGTATGCCGGCGCGATTGGTGCCGTGTCATTCGATGGCGGCATCAATACCGGCATTACCATCCGTACCATCCGCATGAAGGATGGCCTCGCCGAAGTGCGCGTCGGCGCGACGCTGCTGTTCGATTCAGATCCCGTCGCCGAAGAGAAGGAATGCCAGACCAAGGCCGCGGCCCTGTTCCAGGCGCTGCGCGGCGATCCGCCGAAGCGGCTGTCGGCCTTTGCGCCGGATGCTACCGGTTCGGGCAAGAAGGTCTTGTTGATCGATCATGATGACAGTTTCGTGCACATGCTGGCGGATTACTTCCGTCAGGTCGGCGCCACCGTCAGCGTGGTTCGTCATATCCATGCACAGACCGTCCTGAACCGCGAGAGTTTCGATCTGCTGGTGCTGTCGCCCGGCCCCGGCCGTCCAGCGGATTTCAGCATTGGCAAAACGCTGGATACCGCGCTCGAAAAGAAGCTGCCGGTATTCGGTGTCTGTCTTGGCGTGCAGGCGATCGGTGAATATTTCGGCGGCGTGCTGGGCCAGCTCGCGCAGCCGGCGCATGGACGGCCGTCGCGCGTGCAGGTGCGGGGCGGAAAGTTGATGAACGGTTTGCCCAATGAGATCGTCATCGGCCGCTATCACTCGCTGTTTGTCGAGCAGGACAGCATGCCCGATGTGCTCACCGTGACGGCCTCGACCGAGGACGGTGTCGCCATGGCCATCGAACACAAGACGCTGCCGGTCGGCGGCGTGCAATTTCATCCGGAATCGCTGATGTCGCTTGGCGGCGAGGTCGGCTTACGTATCGTCGAAAACGCATTTCGGTTGGGGCAACGCCCCAACTGATGTCCATCTGAAGAACCGAAAGACCCTGATGACACCCGAACTCGCGCACGATCTCAAAGCCTCCGTCCGCACCATTGTGGATTATCCGAAGCCGGGTATCCTGTTTCGCGACATCACCACACTGCTGGGTGATGCGCGCTCGTTCCGCCGCGCGGTGGATGAGCTGGTGCAGCCCTGGGCGGGGCTGAAGATCGACAAAGTCGCCGGCATGGAAGCGCGCGGCTTCATCATCGGCGGCGCGGTGGCGCATCAGTTGTCGGCCGGTTTCGTACCGATCCGCAAGAAGGGCAAGCTGCCGCACACGACCGTGCGCATCGCTTACTCCCTTGAATACGGTATCGACGAGATGGAAGTGCATGCCGACGCCATCAAGCCCGGCGAGCGCGTGATCCTGGTGGATGACCTCATCGCCACCGGCGGTACGGCTGAAGGTGCGGTCAAACTGATGCGCCAGATCGGTGCCGAGGTAATGGCAGCCTGCTTCATCATCGACCTGCCGGATCTCGGCGGCGCCGCGAAACTGCGGGCGATGAATGTGCCGGTGCGCACGCTGATGACCTTCGACGGGCATTGATTGCCCGTCACGACCCCTGCAGCAAAAGTCCCAGCTCGATTTCCCGAAAGCTGAAATAATTCTTCCTGATCCACTGATGCAGCTCGGTCGATGAATCCTGCTCCGAGCGCAAATAGCCGGTGAAGGAGAAATTCAGCCGGTCGATATAGGTCTTGAGGAACACCGGCAGCGCCGCGATGCGCAGCATGCGGCCCTGCGCCAGTGCCACCGGGATTTCGCCGCGCAGCACGTGTTCGTTGTCGATCACATAGAGCGAATTGCGGGTGAACTGCTGCTGCAGCATCTCGTAGCCGCGCAATGAGGCGCGGTCGCTGTCGCCCATGAAGAACACGATGGGCGCCACACCGCGGCGTGCGGCTTCCTTGGCGAAACCGATCTCGCCGGTCATTTTGAAGAATTCGTCGAAGGCGAAATAGCCGAGGTCGATCACCTTGGCGACGTCGTCATTGATGATGAGCCGGTCCATCAGCGACATCTTGCCAAATGTGTCGCCGATATTGGCGGTCTCGGTCAGCTTCGGCAGGAAATCCAGCAGCGACGGTTCTTTCAGGCTGACATCGAAAGCGGTGACATCGCCGCGCTGCAGCTTCAGGAATTCGCATAACAGGCGCGCGACGAGGGTCTTGCCGACCATCGGTCGCGTCGAGCAGATGATATAAACGGGCGTGCGTCGCATCGGCGCAATATCAGGCGAATCCGACGCCGCTCCAATCGTTAAATGGACTTACTTCTCGCCGGGGCTGCGGGCGCCGGGCTTGTCGTGGACGATGTCGGTCAGCTTGATGCGGTCGAATTCGCTCCAGACATTGGCCAGCCAGTGCCGGACATAGCCGCGCAGCACGAACGAATAGTTCGCGGTCTCGTCATGAGGTCCCTTGTTGGCGACGAATTTCAGGAACGGCACGCTGGAGACTTCGACCTGCTCATAGGCCATTTCGTTCAGCTTCGGGATGGTGATCTCGGTGGCGCCCTTGATGCGGTGGAAATAGGAGTTGTAGGTCGCCTGGTCCCATTCGAAGAAGCTGGTGTTGTTAATGAAGTTCTTCACCAGGAAATACTTCGCACCGTCCATGAAGCCGGCGGTCTCGGCGATCTCGTCCAGGGAGGCGATCGACGGGCCGAGTATATGGAAAACGGCAAAGGTAATCTGGCCGGACTTGGCGGCATCGAGGAAGCCGATGTCACGCAGATCGGCCAGCGCCCGCGACAGCAGGCCTGCGCGGACGTCGATCACGGTCACTGAGGGGGATGCGCTGTTGAGCGTATCGAAGATCTTCATCTGGTCGGACGTGGTCGTCATGTCGACGATTTCGGTGATGTCCGAATGGAACCGCTTCAGCGTGCCGCGCGGCGCTTCGGTGTCGAAAGCGCGCGTCGGGACGTTGTTGGCGCTGAAATAGTCCAGAACCGTCCGCGAAACCGTGGTCTTGCCGACCCCACCCTTGTCCGCGCCGACGACAATCACTGCTGGCTTCGCCATGGAATTCCTTTGCCGCTTTCAACTGGAGCATCCGCGCGATGGAGATTCGCGCGCCGGAGAACACTACCCGATGCCTGCTTTGGGCGCGAACATGGCAGAAACAAGGGGGATTTCAATCGCTGAAAGATATGGCCCACGGAAATCATTGGGAAATTCTCCATATTTGGTCGCGGGCACTGTTTTCGGCATTTCGGATCGCCGACCCGGCTGGCCGGTTCTTCGGCCTGCCGCCGATCCTCACCAGACCGTGATTGACGCGGTGCACAAAATCGATTGCAGCCTAATCGATAGGGTCCTATCTAATTTCCATGCCCCATTCCCAAGCGCATATCCAGGCCGAACTGGGCCTGCTGGTTGCGCGACTGGCACGGGTCTGGCGCCGCAAGGCTGACCAGACCCTGTCGGCGCATGGCCTGTCCGAAGCCACGGCACATCCGCTGCTGATCCTGTCCCGCCCCGGACGGGAGAACGTGCGTCAGGGCGTGCTCGCCGACGAAATGGGGCTCGAAGGTCCATCGGTGGTCCGGCTGATCGACCTGCTGGCCGCCGAAGGGCTCGTCGAGCGCCGCGAGGACCCGACCGACCGCCGCGCCAAGGTCTTGCACCTGACCCCGCTTGGCGAAGCCAAGGCCGAAGAGATCAGGCGTGTCATGCGCCGGCTGCGCGGTGACCTGATGAAGGGCATCGCGCCCGATGAACTCGCGGTCGCCTTCGATGTGCTCGGACGGATCGAGCAATCGGCCAATCGCCTGTATGAGGCCGCCGAGGAGGCGGACGCGCTGCCATGACTTCCGCTGCTGCCCAACCGCCGTTTCTCGTCCGCCACGCCGACATCATCTTCTCCGTGAAAACCTTCATCGCCGGCATGATGGCGCTGCTGATCGGCTTCGCGATGGATCTGCCGCGGCCCTACTGGGCGCTGGCCACGGTCTATATCGCCTCGCAGCCGCTGGCCGGCGCTACGCGTTCGAAAGCGCTGTTTCGCGTCATCGGCACACTGGTTGGGGCTTCGGCCAGCGTGGTACTGGTCCCGAATCTCGTCAATTCACCCGAGCTGCTCAGCCTCGCTATCGCGCTGTGGGTCGGCCTCTGCCTCTATGTCTCGCTGCTGGACAGGACGCCGCGCGGCTACATGTTCATGCTCGCGGGCTACACCTGCGCGCTGATCAGCTTTCCCTCGGTCAACGACCCCGCCGCGATCTTCGATACCGCCGTGGCGCGCAGCGAGGAAATCATCGTCGGCATTCTCTGCGCGACGCTGGTATCCACGATCCTGTTGCCGCGCAGCGTCGGCCCCGCGGTTGCAGCGCGGGTCGATAGCTGGCTCGCCGGCGCGCGCAGACTGACGCAGGACGTGCTGGCTGGCCACAGCGCCGATCCGGCGACCCGCGATCTGCGCCTCAAGCTCGCCGCCGATGCCGTGGATATCGATACGCTCGCCGATCATCTGGCCTATGATCGGCTCGGCGGACGCGAGACCTCACGCTGGATGCGCGCCCTGCGCACGCGCATGCTGACATTCCTGCCGCTGCTGTCATCCATGGGCGATCGCATCGACGCGCTGGGCGAAGACGCGCGGACGACCTCACCGCAATTGATGGCGCTGATCGTCGACGTCTCCGCCTGGATTGCTGACAACAGCACCGACCGTGAACCCGCCGAGCGGCTGCGCAGCATGATCGCCGCGCAGCAGCCGAAGCTGAGCGCGTCGTCGTCATGGACCGAAATCATGATCGCCAGTCTGCTGATGCGGATGCGCGAGCTCGTCGATATCTCAGCGGATTGCCGGGTCCTCAATCAGGCGATTGCCGAAGGCGGCCGTCCGCCGGGCGCGAAACTCGCCTTTCAGGCTGAAGCCGGTGTGGCCCCGGTGCGGCATGTGGATCACGGCATGGCGCTATGGTCCGCAGCAGGCGTATTCGTGACCATCCTCGTCTGCTGCGCGTTCTGGATCGCCACCGGCTGGACCGATGGCGCGACAGCACCGACCATGGCGGCTGTCGGCTGCTCGTTCTTCGCCAGCATGGATGATCCCGCGGTGGGGTTGCGCGGCTTTGCCAAATGGACGCTGGCCGCGATGGTGATCATCGCGCTCTATCTGTTCGCGATCCTGCCGGCCATCACCGATGTCGAAGTGCTGGTCGCCGTGCTGGCGCCGCCGTTCCTGCTGTTCGGTTACCTGATCGCACGCCCCGCCACCTTCTTCATCGGCATGCTGCTGGCGGCGAATACCGCGACGCTGATGGCGTTGCAGACGACCTACAATGCCGACTTCGCGAGTTTCGCTAATTCCAGCGTGGCCTTCTTCGTCGGCACCGAACTGTCCGTCATTTCGATCCAGTTGATCCGCTCGGTCGGCTCCGAATGGAGCGTGAAGCGGCTGATGCGGCGCGGCTGGATCGCCATCGCGCAGGCTGCCGAACAGCGCGGCAATCGTGACCGCGCGGCCTTTGCCGGGCTGATGCTGAACCGCATCGGCCTTCTCGCGCCGCGGCTGACGGCGCTGAAGGATTCACCGCTGCGTGCTGTCGACAACCTGCGCGAATTGCGCGTCGGGCTGAATATCGTCGATCTGCGCCGGGCGCGTCATCATCTGTCGTCGCCGACGCTCCATGCGATGGATACGATGCTGGACGAACTGGCCCTGAGCTTCCGCAACTACAAAGGCGGCGCGATGCCGGAGCCGCTGCTCGCGAAAGTCGATCACGCGCTGTCGGAAGCCATGGGCGAACGCAAGGCAGGGCGCGCGGATGCGTTGATCGGCCTCGTCGGCATTCGCCGCGGTCTGTTTCCGACGGCACCGGCCTATCTGCCCGAACCGGGCCTTCTCGCCGGGAGTGTGGCCGCATGAGATATGAAGTCGATCTGTTCGGTGTGCTGTTGCCATCGCTGATGCTGTGGCTGGTCATCACTTACGCCATCGGCGCGTTGCTACGCCCGTTGATCGAGCGCTCCGGCCTCTATCGCTATGTCTGGCACCGCGCGCTTTTCGATCTTGCTCTGTATGTCTGCCTCTTGGGCGGCGTGGTCTATCTGTCCTCCGGATTGCTGTCATGAAAAACGCTGTGAGTTTCGTTCGTCGTTTCGCTGTCACCGCACTGGCCGTCGTCGCCGCGCTCGCCGTCGGGCACTATCTCTGGGTCTATTATATGGACGCGCCATGGACACGTGACGGCCGCGTCCGCGCCGATGTGGTCACCGTGGCGCCGGATGTGTCCGGCTTCGTCACCGAGATCTTGGTGCGTGACAATCAGAAGGTGACGCGCGGCGATGTCATCATGCGGATCGACCGCGCACGTTTCGCGCTGGCGCTGCAGCAGTCGGAGGCCGTCGTCGCCGGCCGCAGGGCCAGCCTGGAGCAGGCCGAACTCGATCTCAAGCGTTACAAGGAGCTGACAACGGCTGCCGTCTCGCAGCAGAAGCAGGAACAGGTGCTGGCGACGCAACTCCTCGCCAAGGCGTCACTGGATCAGGCCGTCGCCGATCAGGCGGTGGCGCAGCTCAATCTCGATCGCAGCGAGGTTCACGCGCCGGTCTCGGGCGTGATCTCCAATATGGACCTGCGCCCCGGCACCTATGTCACTGCCGGCAAGGGCGTGATGGCATTGGTCGATACGTCGAGCCTGCATGTCGACGGCTATTTCGAGGAGACCAAGCTGTCGCGCATTCACGTAGGCGATCCCGTCCACATTCACTTGATGGGCGATGCCGCCAAGCTCACCGGCCATGTGGAGAGCGTTGCCGCCGGCATCGAGGACCGTGACCGTGCGGAAGGCAGCAACCTCCTGGCCAATGTGACGCCGACCTTTAGTTGGGTGCGCCTCGCCCAGCGCGTGCCAGTGCGTATCGCGCTCGACCCGGTCCCGGCCGGCGCTACACTCGTCGCAGGGCGTACGGCGACGGTGGAGATTCTGCCGGGCAAAGGGACGACGGTCGCGAAGGTGAACTGACGAAGCTCATACTCAGTCTGTCATCCCCGCGAAGGCGGGATGACAGACTGTAGTCTCGTCCGATCACCGTTGGGAGAAGCCTTCACTTCAGCGGAGAGGATGGAGGTTATGGGTCCCCGCCTTCGCGGGGACGACAGTAGAGTTGTTCGTGCTTCAACTCGCTAATTGTCGACTATCGGTGACTGTGCACCCACCAGCATCACTTCAAACCGCGCCCGGATTTCGCGGGGTGTCGCGCCAAAACGTTTCTTGAAGGTGCGATTGAAATACGAGAGGTCGCCGAAGCCGACCTCGAAAGCGATGGTGCTGACGGCGCGATCTCCGCGGTTGCCGTCGCGCAGCATGTGGAAGGCGCGTTCCAGACGGCGCTCCAGCAGGTAGTCCGAAAACGTCCGGCCTTCGGCCTCGAACAATTTCTGGAAATAACGCGCGGTGACGCCATGGGTGGTCGCGAGCCGCTCCAGTGACAGCGTCGGCTGGCTGAGGCTGGCCTCGATATCGGCCTTGAGCGACAGCAGGCTGATAGTCGGCCGATCCTGGCGCCATGCGCCACGCCGCGCCGGCGCATCGGCTTCATCGATCATGGTGGCGACGAGGCCGTTCATATAATCGATGGCAAGGCCGGTCAGCGCCGCCGAATTCATCGGCAACAATCCGCGCATTACGGCAGCGGCGTAATGGCCGAGCGCGATCAGCCCGCCATTGTCATGGGCGATGTGGCGCAATCCGGTATGGCCATTGCTGGTGAGTAGCAGGCAGTCGACGCGGCTCACATCATTCATGATGAAGGTGGTGGCGCGGCCGGGATCGAGAATGATCGCCTCGCGCGGCATGCATGTCTGGCGCTGGCCATCCTGCTGGACGATCACCACGCCGTCCGAGGGGCGCAGCACCAGAATGTCCTGCGGCGAGTCGTTGCCGGTCGTGGCGCTATCGTCGTCGGGCATGGTCCAGAGCGGTGCGGGATCGAAACACGACATCAGTCCGAGATGCGGCTGCATCCGCAGGATCGCCTTTGACTGGAACGGCGCTGCGCGAAACGATCCCAGCGAATTGCGCTGCACGGTCTTCCACGGCAGGCGGCTCTCAAGCGGCTTGCGCAGGGTGTCATCGATATCGTCGGCAACCAGCCAGAGCGGGACGAGAGGGCAATCGGGAGCGGCATCGACGCAGGATGGAGACCGCGACTGATGCGCGTTTGCCACAGCATCGAATCCAAACCGCTTCGTTCGCTCCAGTCCGACTATCAATTCACCGAGTCCAAGTCATGCCATGGGCTGTGCCGTATCGCTGTGACGATAGACGGAATGCACAGGCGTAAGAAGAGTAAAGCCGTGGCTGGAATTTACATTGATTCCAAACTGCTGCGGCCTCGGTCGAATTGACCGGCTCGACCTCTCCAGTGCTTCGTCGCCACGAACATACGGAAGACTTCGAGCTCATGCGTTACAGCCAGTTCCTTCTCATCCCCGCCGTCGGGCTCATGTCGTCGCAGGCCGTTGCGCAGCAGAGCGCGGGCGTCACGCTCGACGAGATCACGGTAACGGCCGCGCGTGCCCAGCGCTCGATTTCGGATATTCCGCAGACCGTGCAGGTGGTCGATCAGAAGGAGATTGACGAGCAGCTCAAGCAGAGCGGCAGCGCATCGGCGCTGCTGGCAAAATTGCTGCCGGGCTTCTCGGTGTCGAACCAGACCATCTCCGGTGCTTCCGAAAGCTATCGCGGCCGCGACCTTCTGGTGCTGATGGACGGCGTGCCGCTGACGACGCCGCTCCGCGACGTCTCGCGCGTCCTGTCGCTGATCGATCTGAATTCCGTCGAGCGCATCGAACTGGTCGCCGGTGCATCGAGCCTGTATGGCGCCGGCGCGACGGGCGGTACGGTGAATTTCGTCACCAAGAAAGCGCAGCCGGGCGGTCCGCGCGTCAGCGTCAACACGGCGCTGCGCACCTTCACCGCGGATCCCGGCGGTTCGCTGGCACCGGAAATGTCGGCGACGGTCAGTGGCAAGGGCACGAATGGCATCGACTACGTGTTCGTTGGCAGCGGCCGCGGCGCGCAGAAGACTTATGACGGCGCGGGCCGCGAGCTGCCATCGGACGCCATGCTCGGGCAGGGAGGTGGTGATCGTCTCGCCAGCGGCAATTTCCTGGGCAAGATCGGTTACGATTTCGATGGCGGCAAGCGCATCGAAGCCTCGATCAGCCAGTTCTATCTCGACCAGACGCCGAAATACCTCACCGACTATTCCGGCGCCTATGCGAAGCCGGATTTCACCAAGCCCTATACCGGGCAGAGCGTGCTGGAAGATTCGCGCTCGTTCCAATTGCGCTACAGCGATACCGACTTCGTGCTCGGCAATCTCAGCGTGGTCGGCTTCTACAATGACATCAAGAAGCGCTTCAACTATTCGGAGTTCTCCTATCCCTATAACTCGCTGGTCTATTATTCCGGCAATCCGCTGAGCCCGACCAGCCCGGCCAACCAGACCACGCTGTATTCCGAGCGCGGCGGGGTCAATCTGACGATCGATACGCCGCTCGACCGCATCTGGAACGGCGCCAAGGTGACCTGGGGCACGGACGTCGTCCATGATAAGACATGGCAGACGCTGACCGATGGCCGCGATGTGTTCACGCCGTTGACCCAGGTGACGACCGCCGGATTTGCATTGGTACAAGTCCCGATCACCGATCGGCTGACCGCGCGCGGCGGCGTTCGCTACGAGCATTTCAATCTCAGCGTCGACGACTTCCTGCGTCCGGCCGCCTATGCCGCGATCTCGCCCGTGACGCGCTTCGTTCTGCCGGCGCTCAATGTTGTCGGCGGCCAGTACGAATATGCCTCGCCGACCTATAATCTCGGCGCGACCTTCAAGCTCAACAACAAGATCGATCTGTTCGGCGGTTTCTCGCAGGGCTATGCGCTGCCCGATGTTGGCGCCTATACGCGCCGCGCCGGCCTGTCATCCACCGCCTTTGCCTGTCCGGTGGCGACGCCGAACTGCCTGCCGCTGGCACGCCAGACCATCTCTTTCAGCTCGATCGCGCCGGAAGCCCAGATCGTCAACAATTACGAAATCGGCATCCGCGGCGGCGACGGCCCCTACAAGGGCAGCATCACCGGTTTCGTCAGCACGTCCGAGAAGGGCGTGACCTTCGATCCAGTCACCAACCTGATCTCGCAGCAGAAGGAAATGATCTACGGCGTCGAATATATCGGCGAGATGGCGATCAACCGGAATTTCACGCTGGGTACCACGATCGGCTACAAGGAAGGCCGCTACGACACCAACAAGGACGGTGTGCTCGATAGCTGGCTTCCTAACAACAGGATCGGCAGTCCGGTGCGTGGCCTGATCTTCGGCGACTATCGCTTCGACAACGGCATCAAGCTGCGCGTCGAGGGCGAGGGCTACGCCGCTCGCAATCGCGGCATCAACCTGACCAATACGGTCTATCCCATTGAAGGCGGCTTTACGATGAATGCCGCGCTGAGCGGGCCGGTCTATGGTGGCGAGGCCTATGCAGCCGTCAACAACCTGTTCGATACGGAGCTGCAGAACCCGACAGCAACCTCGGTGCGCAACCTGCCGGTCTATTCCTGGGGCCGCACCGTGACGGTCGGCTATCGCAAGACGTTCTAGGGCGTGATCCCGAAAAGTGGTCGCCGGTTTTCGGATCAGATCACGCTCAAACGAGACAAACCTTCCAAGGCCACTTCCCAGGGAGTTCTAATTACCATCATGGTGGATCTGGAGATTGATGGGAGCCTGCTGACGCTACGGTTCCTGCCGCCTTACGCGGAGACGGACGAGCGCGATTATCTGGCCGCGTTGGCCCAGGTCGGCGAGCATGATGCGCCATTCGAACTTCTGACCGTGTTCGGGGGCGGCGGGAAACTGTCCGTCGCCGGCGAGCGGGAGCAGGCGCTGTGGTTCAAGGCGACGCGCGGCCATATCTCCGCGCGCTGCCGTGCTGTGGCGATTGTACGCCCCGGCGCCAACAAGAAGATGGAAGAGACGTTTCGGAAGCTCTGGCCGATGCCGCTGGTGGCGCTCGAGGACGAGATCGCTGCGCGCGCCTTTCTCGCCGAACATCGCGGCCTCGCATGAGCACCGCGGAGCTTAACGCATCTGCGCCGGTCGCCGTCATGGGACGCAAGCGTCTGTTCGTCGTGCTTGGCGGGCTGTATCTGGCACAGGCGATCCCGTCCTATCTGTTCGCGGCGGCACTGCCGCCAATCATGCGCGAGGCCGGTGTGTCGCGCAGCGAGATCGGCTATCTCAGTCTCTGGTTCCTGCCGTTGCTGCTGAAGTTCTTCTGGGCGCCTATCGTCGATCGTATCCGTCCCTTCGCGCGCGCACATCGCGCCGGCTGGGTGATCGTGACCCAAACCGGGGTCATCATCAGCCTGCTGTGTTTGATCCCGCTCGGCGCAACCAATATCTGGGGCATCATCACGGTGGGCCTGTTCGGCTCACTGCTGATCTCGACCCAGGACATCGCCACCGACGGCTATGCTGCGAAATATCTGGCGCCCGAGGATCGCGCCATCGGCAACGCCATTCAGGGCGGCTCGGTCGCGTTCGGTGTCGTGATCGGAGGCACGCTCGGGCTGGTGCTGTATGCGCAGATCGGTTGGACCGGTATGCTGCTGACCATCGCCGGCTTCTCGTTGATCCCGCTCTTTGCCGCCTTCGCCATGCGCGAGGACGAAGCCGGGCAGATCGATCCGTCGAAGCCGCGGCCTTCCGTGATGGCCTTCCTGCGCCGCCGCGAGGTGCGCAACATTCTCTGGATCGCACTGATCTACCGGATGAGCGAGGGCCTCGTGAAGGCGATGGAGGGCAGCTATCTCGTCGATGCCGGCGTGCCGCTCAAACAGATCGGTTATCTTTCCGGCGGCGCCGCGACGACCGCGGGTCTCGCAGGCGCGGCCGGTGCGGCGTGGCTGCTGCAACGCTGCGGCACCGGCTGGACACTGGGGTTGCTCGGCATTCTCCGCACTATTTGCTTTGCACTTTTCACGGCGCATGCGCTGGGTGTGGTCACCGGCATCTGGCCGATTTTCGGCGCGGCCGGATTCCAGACGCTGATCCGCTACATGGAGATCGTTGCGCTCTACAGCCTGTTCATGGCCGCGGCGTCGAAGGATCAGCCGGGCACCGACTTCACGATTCTCGCCTGCGCCCAGCTGATCATCTACTTCATCGGCTCGATGCTGTCGGGCCGCATTGCCGATCTGCTCGGCTATGGGACGCTGTTCAGCGTCGCCACAGTGTTGTCGCTGATCGCGGCGATTGCAACGATGCGCATTCTCGCCGCGCAACCGCCCGCTAGTTCGATGCCGGCGCAGCCTGCGTGAAGCTGCGATCGACGGCCTTGCTGACATCGACCTGCTTCGACAGGATTCCGTAGCGCGTGGCGCGATCCGAGGCTTCCTGGAACTCCTTCACCACGCCATCGTCGATGGCGATCGGCCGTGTGTCCTGCGCCTTGTAGGCGCGCGCCAGCACGTCTTCCGGCAGCTTGGTCAGCTCGGCGGTGTTTTTGGCATATTCATTGACATGCTCGCGCGACCAGTTGCGGGCCTTGTTAAGCCGCTGCAACAGGTCGGCGACGGCCTCGCGCTTGGTGGCAATTGCCTGTTCGGAAGCGACGATAAAGGTCAGGGTCGGGGTCAGGCCCGTGCCATCGGCAACCACCCGCGCATTGTCTTTCAGCACGGCGTAGGAGATGTAGGGTTCCCATACGGCCCAGCCGTCGATCGAACCGGCGAGAAGTGCAATCTTGGCATCGACGGGACCGAGCGGCGCGAAAGTTGCGTCGCTGGTCTTGTAACCGGCTTTCTCCAGCGTCGCCTCAATCAGGAACTGGCCCCAGCCGCCGCGGGTGCCTGCGAGGCGCTTGCCCTTGAGGTCGGCAGCGGTCTTGATCGGTGAATCATTGCGCACCAGGATCGCCTGTGTGTCCGCATTGGAGCGTGTGCCGCCTATCGCCTTGATCGGTGCGCCGTTGGCATAGACCGTGAGGAACGAGAGGTCACCGGTGTAACCGACATCGAGTGCGCCGGCATTGATGGCTTCGAGGATCGGCGCCGCCGCAGGGAATTCCGACCACTGGATCTTGTAGGGCAAGTCCTTCGCCAAGCCGGAGATCTCCAGCAGCGAGCGGTTGCCGCCCTTCTGGTCGCCGACGCGCAGCGTGATCTGGTCTGCCGCGAAAGCGGAGGTGGCGAGCGTTGCGCTGAAGGCTGTGGCGATGAGCGTTGATAGCAAACGGCGTGTAGGGGAGGCGGTGGTCATGGTCACTTTCTCTGATGCAATGGCGAGCATCAAAGCTACGTCCGACACGGATTCAGTCAATGAAATGGCTGACTGAATATCGTCGATCGAAAGCAACGAATGTAGCGTTGCTGGAAATGGCGTGGAAGTTTTGCGCTTTCGCAAAATCTGATGTGTTTTGGCCCACCGTCAACCTGCGTGCGCATTCCAGCGCAACTCTGCCGTCTTTCCGCCAGAATTCGCTTCTGTGGCGCATTTGGTGCGCCGCAGAATAGCCACGAGCGTCAGCCGAAATAGGGAATGGATTACTCCCAACAGACAAAAACCCTGGCGCTATTTCGCAATCGGGCCGTTTGGAGTGCGACGGATTTGGAAGTCGCCCGGCATTCGGGCCGGGAGCATTTCAAAGTGGGTTGTGTGCTTCAATTGATTTCGTCGCTGACCGTGGGCGGGTCGGAGCGACTGCTGATCAATTTCGCTGCCAGTTGCACGCCGGGAGAGGACATTCCGCAGGTTTTCGTCGTCATTAACGACTTTTTCCATCCCGATCTTGCTGCCGAGCTCTCCGCGACAGGTCATCCGGTCTACTTCCTCAAGCGCCCACCCGGGAATCGCAATCCACGTGTCATTCTAAGTTTACTCAACATCATCCGCCGTCACGATATTCGTATCATCCATGCGCATGACAGCGGCGCCAAGCACTTCGCCATGTTGAGTAAACTGTATCGTCCGATGAGCGTCGGCTACACGATTCACAATACCGGCCTCGTGAACGCGTGGGACCGCGTAAAGCTTCGGTTGCATCAGCGGTTCGTCGATTGGAACATCGCGATCTCTGCTGCGGTCGAGCGTGAATGTGAATCTGTCAAACTGAAGCGCCTGTTCAAGGTGCATAACGGCATACCGCTCGCGACATTCGATAGAGTGGCGCGGCAACGTCGCTTCGGCTCGCCGCTGCGGCTGATCAACGTGGCCCGCATCTATCCGAAACAGAAGGGGCAGGACATCCTGATCAAGGCGGTCAGTCTCTGCGCCGCGCGCGGGCTCGACATTCGCTGCGATTTCGTCGGCAGCCCACCGGAGGGCGACGAGTCGACCCTCCTGAGTTTGAAGGCGCAGGCGATCGCCGAGAACGTCGCCGATCGCGTTCGCTTTCTGTGCGGACGCACCGATGTGCGCCGTCCTTTGGACGAGGCTGATATTTTCGTCCTGCCATCGCGTTTCGAAGGTTTCGGACTGGTGCTGCTCGAAGCCATGGCGGTCGGCCTGCCTGTCATCGCCGCGGATGTCGATGGCCCGGCCGAACTGCTGGTGGACGGCTCGAATGGTATCAAATTCAAGGTCGGATCCGCCGAGGATCTCGCCGACAAGATCGCGGCGCTTGCGGCGCAGCCCGAGCTCGCCGCGAAGATCGCAAGGACGGCGAAGGATTTCGTCACCGAATTCGATATCGCCAATATGCGCGACCAGTATTTCGGCATCTACGGGCAGATGATGAGGGCGAGCTAGCCTGATGTCTTGCGCGCGCGCTTGCCGGTGGCAGCGAGTTTGTCAGCAAGAAATTCCAGCAGCACCTCGACGCGGGCGGGGCGGGGACCGCCCGGTGGCGTGACGAGGTAGACACCGCTCGACGATTGCGACCAGTCCTGCAACACGGCCTCCAGCGCGCCGCTCGCCAATGCATCGCCGACGATGAAATCCGGCAGGTCGCTGATCCCCAATCCGGCGATCAGCGCAGGCAGTAGCGCCTCGCCATTGTTGACGCGGAGCGGTCCGGCCGGCCGAACGCTGGCCTGTTCGCCGGCTGCATTGGTGAAGTGCCAGACGCCGGGGGTCGAGAGATAGGTGTAGCCAAAGCACTTGTGGTCGGCGAGATGCATGGGATGCGTCGGCCGGCCGTATTTCGCGAAATAGGACGGCGCCGCCACAATGTAACGCTTCACCGGACGCAGCCGCCGCGCGATCAACGATGAATCCGGCAATGATGCGATGCGGATCGCGGCGTCGAAACCTTCGCCGATCAGATCGACGGTCGCGTCGCTGAGGCTGAGGTCGATGGAGACCTCCGGATACTGCGCCAGAAATTCCGGCAGCAGCGGCGCCACCGTATTGGTGCCGTAGGTCATCGGCACGGCCAGCCGTACCAGCCCGCGCGGTGTCGCCGACTGCGCCAGCGCCTCGTTCTCGAGCGCTTCGCCGTCCGCCAGCAATTGCGCGGCCTTCACCGCCAGCGTCTTGCCGGAGTCGGTCAGCGCCAGCCGCCGTGAGGTCCGGTTGAACAGCCGTGCGCCCAAGCGATCCTCGAGCCGACCGACCGCCTTGGAGACGGTGGCCTTGGACAGGGTCAGCTCGGTCGCCGCCGCCGCAAAGGACCGCAGTTCGACCACCTTGGCGAAAATCGCCAGCGCCTCGAAGTCGGGAAGTTTGGGCATCTCAAAATCCGAAACGATGAGTTTCCATCATTTCTATTTATGCGCCATCTGCGCGGGCATATCCAGATGCCCAGGATGCAAATGCATCAAACGACGGAGATTTCGTCATGATCGACCTCAGACCTTTCGACAAACTCGGCGGTGCCGACCACGGCTGGCTCAAGGCTAAGCATCACTTCTCATTCGGCAGCCACTACGACCCCGAGAATATGGGCCACGGCAGCTTGCGTGTCTGGAACGACGACGAGATCGCGCCGAACACCGGCTTCCCCGCGCATCCGCATTCCAACATGGAAATCATCACCTATGTCCGCGAGGGCGCGATCACGCATCAGGACAGTCTGGGCAACACGGGCCGCACCGAGGCCGGCGACGTTCAGGTGATGAGTGCGGGCTCGGGCATCCGGCACTCCGAATACAATCTGGAGGCATCGACCACGCGGATCTTCCAGATCTGGATCGAGCCCACACAAACGGGCGGCCAGCCTTGCTGGGGCGCCAAGCCGTTCCCGAAGGCCGATCGCTCCGGCCAGTTCGTCACCATTGCCAGCGGCTTCAAGGACGACGCCGGGGCACTGCCTATCCGGGCTGACGCCCGCGTGCTGGCAACGACGCTGAAGGCCGGTGAGACCGCGCAATATCCGCTGGGTAGCTCGCGCAATGGCTACCTCGTGCCGGCAGCCGGCGCGATTGAGATCAATGGCATTCGCGTCAATGCCCGCGACGGCGTCGCCATCCGTGATGAAGCCAACGTCACGATCACCGCGCTGGAAGATTCCGAACTCGTTCTGGTGGACGCGGCCTGACGGCGCCCACCAATCATCAACCCGACCTATTCATCCCAATCCAACGGAGACTGACCATGACCAAAGTACTCGTTCTGTATTATTCCGCTTACGGCCATATCGAAGCGATGGCCAATGCCGTTGCCGAAGGCGCCCGCGAAGCCGGCGCCACTGTCGATATCAAGCGCGTGCCTGAACTGGTGCCTGCCGAGGTCGCCAAGGCGTCCTACTACAAGATGGACCAGGCTGCCCCGATCGCGACCATCGACGATCTCGCCAATTACGACGCCATCATCGTCGGCACCGGCACTCGCTTCGGCCGCATGTCCTCGCAGATGGCCAACTTCCTCGATCAGGCCGGTGGCCTGTGGATGAAGGGCGCGCTGCATGGCAAGGTCGGCGGTGCCTTCACCGCGACCGCGACCCAGCACGGTGGCCAGGAAACCACGCTGTTCTCGATCATCACCAACCTGCTGCATTTCGGCATGACCATCGTCGGCCTCAACTACGGCTTCCAGGGCCAGATGAAGCTCGATGAAGTCACCGGCGGCTCGCCCTATGGCGCCACCACCCTGACCGGTGGCGACGGCAGCCGCCAGCCTTCGGCCAACGAACTGGCCGGCGCCCGTTATCAGGGCAAGGTCATCGCCGAGACGGCCAAGAAACTTCACGGCTAGCTGCGTGGCTAACTAAAAAGAGATGGCTGACAAGAGAAAGGCGGCGTTCTGATTGCAGGACGCCGCCCTATCTATGTCGGGACGAACGGATTCGATTTCATCATGCTCGACGTGTATTTCATCTATCAGCTGGCCCGGCGGCCGCTGCACGCGATAGCCCGGAAATGGCTTTGTCGCGGCATCGCGCATGTGACCAGGGGCGAAGTCGTTTGTTCCGAATGCCGCCAACACTGAAACGTTCCTTGATTGTTGGACTGGCAAGGTTGCGTCTGGGGACGTAGACTTCGGCGATGTCCAAGCCAGCCAGCCCGCCCGCGCCAGCCCTCAGTATCCGCATCGACCTCGATCCCGAGGGACGGATTGGACCGGGCAAGATTCAGCTTCTCGAACATATTCACACCACCGGTTCGATTTCGGCCGCTGGCCGCGCCATGGCGATGTCTTACAAGCGCGCCTGGGATCTGGTGGATGAACTCAACCGGATCTGCGGACAGCCTGCCGTCGAGCGTCAGACTGGCGGCAAGAATGGGGGCGGAGCTCTCCTCACGCCATTCGGCTTGACGCTCATCAAGCGCTATCGTGGCATCGAAAGCGCTGCGGCCACCGCCGCGCGCAAGGAGCTGCTGGCGCTGAAGGGCGATATCGGCAAGAAGCGCAGGTTCTAACCGGTCAAGCTGGCGGTATCACCGTTGTATCCGGATGAATATATCGTGACGGTCACCCTGATCGCGCTTTCGAATGGCTCTATTCTGGAATAGGATTGATCCATCCTTGGTCGCTCGTGGCGCGCCGTGGTCTAAACTGGAACTTCGCAATGTTCGACGCCCAATGCGATCTGGCTGCGCTTGTCTATGACAAGGATCAGGATCCCGACGCAGTGTTGCACACCTTCGCGGCGGATTTGAGCAAGCAGGGTATTCGCGCCGTCGGATTGGTGCAACTCGGGCATCGCGAATTCGACGTGCCGAAGCTGACTGCGGTCATGCTGCACACCGGTGCGCACGTGCGCTTGTTTCAGGATCTCGGTCCCGGCGCCAAGGGCTGCAAGCTCGATGTCGGTCAATTGCTCGACGCGGGCACGCAGGTCGCCGACGCCATCGACGAGGGCGCCGATCTCGTGATCATCAACCGGTTCGGCAAGCAGGAGCGCGAGGGCAAGGGGCTCGCTTATCTGATCGAGCGCGCGCTCTCTAGCGATATCCCCGTGGTGATCGCCGTGCCGTCGCATCGCTTCGCCGAATGGATCGCATTTGCCGATGGCATGAGCGTCAAACTGCATTGCGATCGCGAGTCGCTCGACGGCTGGTGGGCGAAAGTCTCTTGTCGCACCGAGGGACTGATACGTCAGGACCATCGCAGCGTTTGCGAAGTGCTGAAATAGAATTCCATCAACGCGCAGTCGTCAATCGTCCGAATACCGTTGCTCCTGCCACGGATCGCCGCGGTTGTGATAACCGCGGACTTCCCAATAGCCGGGCTTGTCGTCGCCGACGAACTGGATGCGCTGCAGCCACTTGGCGCTCTTCCAGAAATACAGATGCGGCACGATCACGCGCACGGGGCCGCCATGGTCGCGCTCGATCGGGGAGCCCTGCCACGAATGTGCCAGCAGCGCGTCTTCGGCAGCGAAGTCTTCCAACGAGAGGTTGGTGGTGTAGCCGTCATGGGATTCCAGCACCACGAAGCGGGCCTCGGGCTTCGGCTGGCAGGCGTCGAGCAGCGCGCGGGTCGAAAGACCCTCCCACTGGTTGTCGTAACGCGACCAGGTAGTGACGCAATGGATGTCTGAGATGAAGGTCGATTGCGGCTGCGCGCTGAACTGGCCGAAATCCCAGAACAGCGGCGTCTCGACGGCACCGTAGACATCGAGGCGCCAGCGCTCGCGGGGGATGTCGGGTGTGATGCCCAGATCCAGTACCGGCCAGTCCTGGGTCAGGTGCTGGCCGGGCGGGAGCCGCTGGTCGTCCGGGCGCGCAATCTTGCCGGTGAGAAACCGGCCTTCGCGCGCCCAGCGCTGTTTGGTCTGCGTCAGCTTGGATTCCGGCGGGGTGTGATCCTCGGTCATGGCTGACGCTCCTTCTCTAGGCTGCGGCCTTCACTCGTGACGGTGCATCGCCGACTTGTGCTTGGTGTCGCGCATGGTGGCGTAAATCAGCAGCGACAGGAAGATCATGCCCGACAGGTAATAGTAGAACCACTGTTCATGACCGATCTGCTTGAAGTACAGCGCGATCGCCGGCGCCGTACCGCCGAAGATTGACACCGTCAGCGCATAGGGCACGCCGACGCCCAGCGCACGGATATTGGTCGGGAACAGTTCGGCCTTCACCACCGCGTTGATCGAGGTATAGCCGGCCACGAACACCCAGGCGCCGCAGATCAGCAGGAACGCTGTGAATGGCGACTTGGTGGCCTGCAACGCTGTCAGGATCGGAACAGTCGCCAGCGTGCCGGCAACGCCGAAGAAGATCAGCAGCGGCTTGCGGCCGATGCGGTCGGAGATCGCGCCATAGATCGGCTGCAGCAGGCAGGCGAATATCAGCGTGCCGAAGATCACCGTGGTGGTCTGGTCCGCGGTGAGGCCGACCGAGAGCTTGACGAAGGTCTGCATGTAGGTGGTGAAGGTATAGAACGCTGCGGTGCCGCCGGCGGTGAGGCCGACAACCAGCAGCAATTCGCGCGGATAGGCCATCAGCGCGCGCAGCGAACCCATTGGCTTGGCCTGCTTCTTCGCTTCAACGAACTGGTCAGTCTCGTGCATGTCGCGACGCATCACGGCGGTGAAGACCGCAAGACCAGCGCCGATCACGAACGGAATGCGCCAGCCCCAGTCCTTCAGCTCCTGCTCGGTGAGGAATACCTTCTGCAGCAGCAGGAGCACGATGATCGCGGTCAGCTGGCCGCCGATCAGCGTGACATACTGGAAGCTCGAATAGAAACCGCGATGCTTGGGATCGGCAACTTCCGAGAGATAGGTGGCGCTGGCGCCGTATTCGCCGCCGAGGCTGAGGCCTTCGATGATGCGGGCGAGCGCGAGCAGGATCGGTGCCGCGATGCCGATGGTGGCATAGGTCGGCGTGCAGGCGATGATCAGCGAGCCGAAGCACATGCACAGGACCGAGATCGTCAGCGATATACGACGGCCATAGGTGTCGGCGAGATAGCCGAACAGCCAGCCGCCGAGCGGCCGCATCAGGAAGGTGGCGGCGAACAGCACGGCCGCATTGAGCTGCTGAACGACGGGGTCGGAGTTCGGGAAGAAGGCCGGCGCGAAATACAGGGCGAAGGCGGTGTAGGCGTAGAAGTCGTACCATTCGACGAGATTGCCCATCGAGCCGATGAAGATCGCCTTGATGCGTTTTTTGGCGTCGTCGAAATGGAGTTTGCCGTCCGCCGGCGGTGCGAATGAATCTGCCACGTAGAACCCTCGTATTCCGTGAAGTGAAATGTCCCGTTGCCACGCGCGGCACGAAAAGCCAATGCCGCGGAATGCATTGCTGCTGGCAGGATCGTTCTGTCAGCCGATGCCTGCATCCCGGCGGCCGCACATGACTAGCCTCGACATGCGACAATGTGGCTTAGACAAAAGTCTATGAAGGGTAGCGGTACTCCGGGCGGCTCTGCCCAAAGGCGTCGTCCTGGCCGGCACAGGGCCAGCCAGGACGAGCGAGTATGAGGGCGGAGTTTCGTTACTTCGCCGGGCGCGGATCGATCGGCGTGGAGTCGCGCAGGCCCAGAATGTCCTCCAGCACGCGTGCGCCGGCGAGCAGTGAGGCTTCGCCGCGCGGCGGGCCGACGACCTGCAATCCGACCGGCAGACCCTTTGAGGTGAAGCCGCAGGGCATCGACAGCGCCGGGCAGCAGGTCAGCGTGATCGCATAGACGATGCCCAGCCACTGCACGTAGTTATCGAATTTGGTGCCGTTGCATTCGGCGAGATAGCGCTGCTCGATCGGGAACGGCGGCGTGATGGTCGCCGGGCACAGCAGCAGGTCGTATGTCTGGAAGAACTCGTAGGCACGTGCCGCCAGCGTGACACGCTGCGCTTCCGCCTTCGCCAGGTCATCGACCGTGAGCTTCAGGCCCTGCTCGATGTTCCAGATCACTTCCGGCTTCAGCTGATCGCGCTTGTCGCGGAGCAGCTGGAGCTTCGAGATCGCGAAGTCATAGGCGCGCAGCACATGGAAGCATTCGTGGGCTTCGCGCAGGTCGGGATGCGCTTCCTCGACGATCACGCCGGCGTCGGCGAATGCCATCGCTGCCTTGCGGGTGATGGCGACCACTTCGGGGTCGACCGGGGTGATGCCGAGATCCGGCGAATAGGCGATCCGCTTCGGCTTGGTACCGGCGCGCACGGCGGAGCGGAATGAGGTCGGCAGTTTCGGCAGCGAGATCAGATCGGCAGGATGTTCGCCGCTCATGGCGTCGAGCATCAGCGCGAGGTCTTCCACGGTGCGGGCCATCGGGCCCTGCACGCTCACCATCCGGGCGAGCGCCACGGCGGGCGTGGACGCAACGCGGCCGACGCTCGGACGCAGGCCAACGATGCCACAGAAGCTGGCGGGGTTGCGCAGCGAACCGCCCATGTCGGAGCCATGGGCAATCCACGCCGTGCCGCTGGCAAGTGCTGCCGCGGCGCCGCCGGACGAGCCGGCGGCCGACTTCGACAGGTCCCACGGATTCAGCGTCGCGCCGAACACTTCGTTGAACGTATTGGCGCCCGCGCCGAATTCAGGCGTGTTGGATTTCGCATAGATCACGCCGCCGTTTTCTTCGAGGCGTTCGACCAGCACGTTGGACTTGGTCGGCACAACGTCCTTGTAGATCGGCGATCCCTGTGTGGTGCGGACGCCGGCGACGGCGGTGAGATCCTTGATCGGCACCGGCAGGCCGGCAAGGATGCCGCGTTCGCCGAGCGGCTTCTTCATCAATTCCTTCGCGTGATCGCGGGCGCGATCGAAACACAGGATCGGCAGCGCGTTGACCTGGCCATCGACGTCCTTGATGCGGGCTTCCAGCGCGTCCAGCAGGTCGAGCGGCGTTACCGTTCCGGCATTGAGTTGATCGACCACGGCGCAGGCCGTTGCTTTGATGAGATCTTGCTGAGAGGCCACGCACGTCTCCAATTTCGGATGCAGAGCAATTCGTATGCTTGGGATGTCGATCCCGACGTAGCCGTGTAGACCATTTTCTGGATAAATGGGACTCGTAGGCCAAATCTCCTTAACCCAAGTCGCCTCACACAATGCAGGGATGCAACCATGAGTAAGCCTTTCGGCGATTCCAACTGGCGCGCGATGTCACGCGAGCAGCTCGATGCCGGTCTGAACAACTCGACTGCCGTTGCGGGCAGCGCCGACATCGCCGCCGGATGGGGCCAGCGCTCTGACGCGATGAAGGCGAAGTACCCTGCGCATCTCGACGTCGCCTACGGTCCACGCGAGCGCAACAGGTTCGATTTCATCAAGGCTGCCGACGGCGGGCCGACACTGCTGCTGATCCATGGCGGCTACTGGCAGATGCGCTCGAAGGATTTTTTCACCTGCTTCGCTGCTGGTCCCATCGCCCACGGCATCAACGTCGCTGCGATCGGCTATACACTGGCGCCGGACGCGACGCTGGAGGAGATCGTGGCCGAGATGCATGCCGGCGTCGATGCGCTGGCGGAGAAGCTGCCCTCGCTCGGCGGCGATCCGAACCGCATCGTGGTGTCGGGCTGGTCCGCCGGCGGTCATCTCACCTCGACCACGCTGTCGCATCCGAAGGTGAAGGGCGGCGTCGCCATTTCCGGCATCTACGATCTCGAACCGATCCGCGCGTCCTATCTCAACGAGAAGCTCAAGCTCGACGAGGCGATGTCGAAGCGCCAGTCGCCGTTGCTGCAGGATGGCGGCCCGAACAAGCCGCTCGCGCTGGTGGTTGGCGGCGGCGAATTGCCGATCCTGCGCCAGCAGACGGCGGACCTTGCCGTGCACCGGGCAAAGTACGGTTTGCCGGTGAGCTATGAGGAGATCCCGGGCGCGGATCACTTCTCGATCATGAAAGAACTGGAATCGCCGACGGGGCGGATCACCACGCTGATCAAGGAATTGGTCGCGCGGATTTAGAATCAGACCAGCAATTTGAATATGTGAGACGTATCCCGGCGCCGCTCGTCAGCGCCGGGATTGTTTTGTCTACAGTCCCTGTCCGCCCGACACCTCGATCCGCTGCGCGTTCACCCAGCGATTGTCCTCCGACAGCAGGCTCGCGATCATCGGTCCGATATCGTCGGGCAGGCCGACGCGGCCAAGGGCGGTCATGCCGGCGATCGTCTTGTTGATGTCTGGATTGTCACGCACGGCACCGCCGCCGAAATCGGTTTCGATTGCGCCGGGCGCGACCGTGTTCACGGTGATCCGGCGGCTGCCCAGTTCCTTCGCCATATACATGGTCATCACCTCGACGGCGCCCTTCATCGCGGCATAAGCAGCATAGCCGGGGAGGCACATGCGGGTCAGCCCGGACGACAGGTTCACGATGCGGCCGCCGTCCGCGATCAGTGGCAGCAGTGTCTGCGTCAGGAAGAACACGCCTTTGAAATGGACATTCACCAGCCCATCGAACTGCGCCTCGGTGGTATCGGCGATCAGTGCATAATCCCCGTGTCCGGCATTGTTCACGAGATGGTCGAACGTTTCGCGCGACCAGGTTTCGCGCAGTGCTGTTCGCAGACGACCAGCAAAGTCGGCGAAGCCGGCAATCTTGCCGGTGTCGAGTTGCAGCGCCACCGCCTTGCGGCCCATGCGCTGGATTTCGGAGACGACAGCCTGTGCGTCTTCGCTGCGGCTTTGATAGGTGAGGACGACATCGCCGCCGTGACGGGCGATGTTGAGAGCGGTATTGCGGCCGAGACCGCGGCTGGCGCCGGTAACGAGGGTAATCTTGGTCATGGTCAGCTCCTGTGGTGTGACCATTCCGATATCGCCCCGACGAACCAGGGCTAGTTGCCCGAAGCTCGACGTTCCTTGCCTAATCCTCCAAAATCATGTGCTGGCGCATTTACGATGATGTAGGCTGAGCCTCATGACCACGCTTCTCAATGCCGTTCGCCGTTACACAGAGACCCATGCTGATAGTGCCGGCATCGCGACCACGCCGATCCTCGGCCTTGCTGCCGTGCGCGCGACCACGCCCAGCGACATTGTTCACGCGATCTTCCAGCCGCTCGTCTGCCTCGTCGTGCAGGGCACCAAGCATGTCACCATGGGCACGGAGAGTTTTGTCTTCGCCGCCGGGGATTCGCTGATCATCACGGCCGATGTTCCGATCGTCAGTCAAATCACACGGGCGAGCATTGCCGCGCCCTATCTCTCGCTGGTGTTCGAACTTGATCTGGCCGTGATCGCCGAACTGGTTGTCGAGATGAAAGCGGAGCCAAGCGCCGATCTCGCGCGTGTCCGGGTCGAGCCCACCGATGCCGAAGTTGCGGACGCGGCGTTGCGGCTGATGCGCTTGCTCGATCGTCCGGCGTCATTGCCGGTGCTGCGCGCTCAGCTGGTGCGGGAGATGCATTACTGGCTGCTGGCCGGTCGCCACGGGCCGGCGATCCGACGGCTTGGCTGGCCGGATAGTCACGCACAACGTGTCGCGCGCGCGGTCGCGGTGTTGCGCGCCGATTTCGCGCGGCCGGTGCTGGTCGAGCGTCTCGCAGATGTTGCGGGCATGAGCCCGTCGTCATTCCACCAGCATTTTCGCACGGTGACGTCACTCACGCCGCTGCAGTTCCAGAAGCAGTTGCGCCTGATCGAGGCGCGGCGGCTGATGTTGTGGGAAGGCGCGGCCGCGAGCAGCGCGGCCTTCGCCGTCGGTTATGAAAGTGTGCCGCAATTCACCCGGGAATATGGCCGCATGTTCGGCGCGCCGCCGGTACGCGACATCGAGGCTGCGCGTGACAAGGCACGCTCCGTGGCGTGATCGCCAGCGCATTGCCGGCCATGGCGCCGGAATGCCGCGCGGCTCATTCGATTGCGGCGACGCGAATGGGACGTGTTCCGACCGGAGCGCCGGTCTCGCGGTCGATGGTAACGGGATCGATCTCCGTTCCGGTCTCGGCGTCGAAGAACCGGGTGACGTCGCCCCCGCCGCGATGCTTGCGTCCCCACTCGCCGATCGCAAATAGCACCGGCAGAAAGTCGCGGCCGGCTTCCGTCAGCACATATTCGTCCCGTGGCGGACGCTCGGAATAGCGACGTTTCTCCAGCAGCCCTTCGTCGGTCAGGGCTGAAAGACGGCCCGTCAGCATCGTTGGCGCGATACCGAGGCCTTTGCGGAAATCATCGAAGCGGGTCAGCCCCGCATGGGCGTCGCGCATGATCAGCATGCTCCATGCGTCCCCCACTACCGCAAGGCTTCGGGCAATCAGGCATGGCTGGTCCGAAAGATTCTTCATGTCGGTATCTTTTTAGTAGTGACTTACTATTAATTCGATAGTAACACCGCCTCCAAGGATGTTCCACGATAAAATGAAGGCAGAAGCGATGAGTACAGGAGAGCGCAGCCGTGTCGGGTTGGTGACAGCACAGGTGCTGCGGCAATGGACCAAACAATGACGAGTGCTCCTGGCAACGTTGGATCTGGCGTGCGCTACGTTGAGGCGCCCAATCTCTCCATCAACGTCGGAGGAACTGCCTTTGCCTATCGAGATCTAGGCCCCCGGGGCGGCGTGCCGCTCGTTCTCCTCAATCATTGGGGAGCGGTGCTGGACAATTTCGACCCGCGGATCGTTGACGGCCTCGCCTGCAAACACCGCGTGATCGCGACCAACTATCGGGGCATCGGCGCGTCGGGCGGAACAGCACCTGTGACTATCGACGAAATGGCGCGCGACGCGATTGCCCTGATCCGGGCGCTGGGTTTCGAGAAGGTCGATCTGCTCGGTTTTTCCCTCGGCGGATTTGTGGCGCAGGATGTTGCGCTCAAGGCTCCCGGTCTTGTGCGAAAGCTCATCCTGACTGGCACCGGTCCTGCGGGCGGCAAAGGTATCGATAAGGTCGGAGCGGTGTCCTGGCCGCTCATGATCAAGGGTCTGCTGACGCTACGCGACCCGAAATTGTATCTGTTTTTCACATCTACGGCCAATGGTCGCCAGGCCGCGAAGGCCTTTCTGAAGCGGTTGAAGGAACGCAAGGCGGACAGGGACAAGGGCCCGACTCCTGGCGCCTTCCTGCGGCAACTCAAGGCAATCAAAGCCTGGGGCCGACAGGCGCCTCAGGATCTCGGCCGTATCAAGATCCCCGTCCTGATCGCGAATGGCGACAACGATATCATGGTCCCGACTGTGAACAGCACCGACTTGGCCGAACGCATCCCCGGAGCGCAACTGGTGATCTACGAAGACGCCGGGCATGGCGGGATATTCCAGTACCACGCTGATTTCGTGCCGAAGGCTCTTTCCTTCCTGAGCGATTGGCGCCGCTGCTAACTTGAGATTGGAGAAAGCCCATGAAGGCATTCGTCGTTGATAAGTACAAAAAGAAGGGCGCTCTGCGCCTGGCCAACGTGCCCAAACCGGAAGTGCAGGACACTGATGTTCTGGTCCGGGTTCACGCCACAGCTGTGAACCTGCTGGATTCCAAGCTCCGGGATGGAGAGTTCAAGCTTATTCTTCCCTATCGTCCGCCTTTCATCCTGGGTCACGACGTCGCCGGAACGGTTGTCAGGGCAGGATCCAGAGCCAGCCGGTTCAAGGTGGGCGACGAAGTCTATGCGCGGCCGCGCGATCATCGGGTCGGTACATTCGCCGAATTCATCGCCATCAATGAGGCTGACGTGGCGCTGAAGCCGAAAAATCTCAGCATGACGGAAGCGGCATCCATCCCGCTGGTGGGGCTGACGGCGTGGCAAGCGCTGGTCGAAGTGGGCAAGGTAAAGCCCGGTCAGAAGGTCTTCATTCAGGCCGGCTCCGGTGGTGTCGGGACTTTTGCAATCCAGCTCGCCAAGCATCTCGGCGCTACAGTTGCGACGACAACCAGTGCAAGGAATGCCGAACTGGTCAAAAGTCTCGGGGCGGATGTGGTCATCGACTACAAGACGCAGGACTTCGAGAAGGTCCTGTCGGGCTACGATCTTGTGCTGAATAGTCAGGATCCAAAGACGCTCGATAAATCTCTGGGTGTGCTCAAGCCGGGCGGCCAGCTCATTTCCATTTCCGGTCCGCCCGATCCGGCTTTCGCCAAGGAAGCCGGTCTGAACCTGTTCCTGAAACTGATCATGCGTCTGCTGAGCCGTGGCGTGAGGAAAAAAGCCGAGCGCCTCGGCCTACGCTATTCATTCCTGTTCATGCGCGCGCAGGGGCAGCGGTTGAGTGAGATTACGTCCCTGATCGAAGCCGGCGTGATCCGGCCGGTCGTCGATAAGGTGTTCCCGTTCGAGAACACCGGGGATGCGCTGGCCTATGTCGAGACCAGCCGCGCGAAGGGCAAGGTGGTCATCGCGGTGCAGTGAGGTCTGGCCTTAATGCGTCCGTGCCAGACAGAACGCCACGACCTGCTCCAGTGCAGTCTTCATCGGTGACGACGGAAACAGCGCCAGCGCATCGACGGCCATGGCGCCGTAATGTTGGGCGCGGTTGATCGTGTCTTCCAGTGCGCGGTGCTTGGTCATCAGGCCGATGGCGTGATCGAGGTCGCCTTCGCCGATCTCGCCGCGCTCCAGCGCCTTGATCCAGAATTCGCGCTCGGCGTCGTTGCCGCGGCGGAAGGCGAGCACCACGGGCAGGGTGATCTTGCCCTCGCGGAAATCGTCGCCGACATTCTTGCCGAGCTTGGCGGCCTTGCCGCCGTAGTCAAGCACGTCGTCGATGAGCTGGAAGGCGATGCCGAGATTCATGCCGACCGAACGGCACGCGGTCTGTTCGGCCTTCGGGCGGTTCGCGATCACCGGGCCAACTTCGCAGGCGGCGGCAAAAAGTTCGGCGGTCTTGCCGCGGATGACCGCGAGATATTCGTCTTCGGTGGTGGCGGTGTTCTTGGCGGCGGCGAGCTGCATCACTTCGCCCTCCGCAATGGTGGCGGCAGCCGAGGATAGAATATCGAGCGCGCGCAGCGAGCCGACTTCGACCATCATGCGGAAGGCCTGGCCGAGCAGGAAATCACCGACGAGAACGCTGGCCTCGTTACCCCACAGCATACGCGCGGACAGCTTGCCACGGCGCAGTTCGCTCTGGTCGACCACGTCGTCATGCAGGAGCGTTGCGGTGTGCATGAATTCGACGGAGGCAGCGAGCTTGATATGGCCGTCGCCGGTGTAGCCGGTGAGGTTGGCCATCGCGAGCGTCAGCATCGGGCGCAGCCGCTTGCCGCCCGAGGAGATCAGGTGGTTGGCGACCTCGGGGATCATGGTGACTTCCGAGCCGGTCCGCGACAGGATGGTCGCATTGACGCGCTCCATGTCAGAGGCGACAAGGCTGACCAACTGGTCGATCGACGCTGTCGCGTGACTCTCGAAGGGAACAATCACCGCCACGCTGGGCTCTCCGAATTACAAGGGCGCTTCGTCGGGCCATGAAAAGGCAGGCACTGGCAGCGCTTATATTCAAATAGGGCGAATTCACGTTGAAAACAGGTGTCCCCATCTGCTGAATTGCCGTCGACCGATATCGGGCCGCACAATAGAAACTGCGCAGCGGCGCGGCAAGGGCATCGGAACCTTGACTTCCCCATAGATACACACCCGGTTACTGGCAGGGAGCGACCTCCAATTGCGCGAAATCATGCGGACGAACGATGTGGTGCTGGTCTCGGCGGTGGGCGCGCTGCTCGACGGCGCGAATATCCACCATCTGGTGCTGGACCAGAATATGAGCGTGATCGAAGGATCGCTGGGCATCATTCCGCGCCGGATCCTGGTGCATGAAGACGATGACCTGCAGGCGCGCCGTGTGCTGACCGAAGCCGGGCTGGCCCACGAGCTGCGGGTGCAGGATTAAGCCTATGGCTGACGCGATCGTGACCACGGAGGACGGCTTCCTGGGTGGCCAGTTGCGGCTGCGGCAGCCGAAATCCGGCCATCGGGCCGGCCATGACGCGATCCTGCTGGCTGCTGCAACCTCGGCGCAAGCCGATCACAAGGTCGTCGATTTCGGATCGGGCGTGGGGACGGCCGGTCTGGCGCTCGCCAAGCGGGTGCCCGGCCTATCCCTGACACTGGTTGAGATCGACCCGCAACTTGCTGAACTGGCGAGGGAAAACGCGACGGCGAACTGTATTGCGGCGGATGTCGTGACGCTCGATATCGCTGCGAGCGCCGATGTTTTCGCTGCCGCAGGCCTGCCGCAAGACAGCGCCGACGCGGTGCTGATGAATCCGCCCTTCAACGATCCCGCGCGCCATCGCGCTTCGCCGAACAAGTCGCGCGAGATCGCCCATGTCGCGACGGAAGACACGTTGCAGACATGGATTCACGCGGCGCGGCGGCTGCTCAAATCCGGCGGCGTGCTGACATTGATCTGGCGGGCGGACGGATTGCCCGATGTGCTAGCGGCGCTGGGTCGCGGCTTCGGCAGCGTCGCAATCATGCCGGTGCATGGCGATGCGACGGCGCCGGCGATCAGGGTGTTGGTGCGTGCTGTGAAGGGTGGCCGCGCGCCTGCGGCAATTGAGCCCGGCATCTCGCTGCGGGATGCGGATGGCGCGCCTGATCTCCATATCCAGCGCGTGCTGGCCGGGCAGGCGGTTCTGCCGTGGTCGTCGCTTCGGACATCGCTCTAGGCGATGCCGCAGTCAGCGTACTGTTTATTGAGGAGCTGTTTCGGAACGTTTCTGCGGCGCCGACGTGAAGTGGATCGCCGTGAGCAGCGTACCGATGATCAGCATGAGCAGATAGATTTTCATGTCTTCTCCCGCTGCGGCGTAAAGGCCTGTTATGGTTTTCAAACGCTGAAAGCGTCTCTCGGTTCAATGACAGCAGCGTGATAAAAGTTGGTTAATGTCGAGGAAATTTGAATGAGCGAATCCAATTTAAAAGCGGCGATCACAAGGCTGCTGCCTGCGCGTTTCCGTCGCGCAACTGCAGTCGTGCCGGTGGTGCGTCTGTCCGGAACGATCGGCGCCGTCACGCCGCTGCGTCCGGGATTGTCGCTCGCGGGCGTGGCAAGGCTGCTGGACAAGGCATTCGCGACGAAGAATGCCAAGGCTGTTGCGCTGGTGATCAATTCACCGGGCGGCTCGCCGGTGCAGTCGCGGCAGATCTATCTGCGCATCCGCCAGCTCGCGGCGGAGAAGAAACTACCGGTGTTCGTGTTCGTGGAGGACGTCGCGGCGTCCGGCGGCTACATGATCGCCTGCGCCGGCGATGAAATCTTTGTCGATCCGTCATCGATCGTCGGCTCCATCGGTGTCGTCGGCGGCACCTTCGGTTTTCAGGAATTGATCAAGAAGATCGGTGTCGAGCGGCGTCTCTATACGGCGGGTGAGCACAAGGCGATGCTCGATCCGTTCCTGCCGGAAAATGCCGATGATGTGGCGCGGCTGAAATCGCTTCAGCGCGAAATCCACGCGATCTTCATCAATCTCGTGAAGGAGAGCCGCGGTGCCCGGCTGAAGGGCGCCGAGGACGTGCTGTTCTCCGGAGAATACTGGGCCGGCGAAAAATCCATCGCGCTTGGCCTTAGCGATGCCATTGGCGATCTGCGCTCGGTGCTGCGCGCGCGCTATGGCGACAAGGTGCAGATGCCGGTGATCGCGCAGCCATCCGGCATGTTGTCGGGTCTGCTCGGCCGCAAATCCGGCGCGGGCTCGCAGCTCTCGCTCGACGGATTTTCGGGATTACCGGAGCAGCTGATCTCGGCGCTAGAGACTCGCGCGCTGTGGTCCAAATACGGCTTTTAGCAGGACGGTATTGCGCGGCATTTGGTTGCTTAAAAGCTAATTGCAGGAATCCGGCACTTGCGCGAGACTATCGGCAGGGGGCTTGAGATGAACGACAGGAATCGACACATGCCGCCGCTGGTCGCACTTGCAGGCGCGCTTGGGAGCGCAGCCGTTGTCCGCTGGGCCTACAGAACCGCCAAGCGGATCAATCATGAATTGGAAGAAGCCCGCCAGGCGCGGGTAGCCGAACGCAGCGGGACCACGGAGGTCCCGACCCTGCGCCGCGATCCCGTCACCGGCGCCTATCGGCCGGGCTAGACGCCGCAAACGGGCCCCCAAAACATTTGCGCCGGCCTGAGGACGGGGCACGTCCTCGAGACCGGCGACAAAGTTGGGCTTTCAGGCTTGGAGATCCCTTGGCCCTGGAGATTTGGACAACTTAAGACTTGGAGGTCTTCGGCCCGCGCGACTTGGATCGTTCGAGCCTTTCGCTGGGGTAAGTCCCGATGACCCGGTTCGTTCCCACCGATGCGATTCAGGATAGTGCGCGGGACCTTAACGACTAGCCCTGCTGATCAGGCGATGTGCCGGCGCGGTTACCCGTCGGTTACCGCCAAATCGGGCCGCATTGCCTTGATTCCGGATGGCCGCGCCGATACGGTCCGCGCGCTTTGATCCGCCTTGATCCCCTTGGCGAATCCCCGGAAAAACGGCCCAGAAACCACCATGGACTCCCTGCCTCCGCACATGCGCCCGGAACGTTCGTTCCAGGGCTTCATTCTCGCTCTGCAGCGGTTTTGGGCCGAGCAGGGCTGCGTGATCCTGCAGCCCTACGACATGGAAATGGGCGCCGGCACCTTCCATCCCGCGACGACCTTGCGGGCGCTGGGGCCGAAGCCCTGGAAGGCCGCCTACGTGCAGCCATCACGCCGGCCGAAGGATGGCCGTTATGGCGAGAACCCGAACCGGCTGCAGCACTATTACCAGTTCCAGGTGATCATGAAGCCATCGCCGGCGAACCTGCAGGATCTATATCTGCAGTCGCTGAAAGCCATCGGCATCGACACGGCGCTGCATGACGTGCGCTTCGTCGAGGACGACTGGGAAAGCCCGACTTTGGGCGCCTGGGGCCTTGGCTGGGAATGCTGGTGCGACGGCATGGAAGTCAGCCAGTTCACCTACTTCCAGCAGGTCGCGGGCGTCGAATGCGCGCCGGTGGCGGGCGAACTCACTTACGGTCTCGAACGTCTTGCGATGTATGTGCAGGGCGTCGACCGCGTTTACGATCTCAACTTCAATGGCCGCGACGGCGCCGACAAGGTGACCTATGGCGACGTCTTCCTGCAGGCGGAGCAGGAATATTCCCGGCACAATTTCGAACATGCCGATACCGCGATGCTGTTCGAGCAGTTCAAGATGGCCGAGGCCGCCTGCCGCAAATATCTCGACGCCGGCTGGAAGAGCGACAAGCGCGAAGAACATCTGATGGCGCTGCCGGCCTATGACCAGTGCATCAAGGCCAGCCATGTTTTCAATCTGCTCGATGCGCGCGGCGTGATCTCGGTCACTGAGCGCCAGAGCTACATCATGCGCGTCCGCGAACTCGCCAAGGCCTGCGGCGAAGCGTGGGTGCATACCGAAGCCGGAAGTGCTGCCTGATGCCTGATCTTCTCCTCGAACTGTTCTCCGAAGAAATCCCCGCCCGCATGCAGGCCAAGGCGGCGGAAGATCTGCGCCGCATTGTGACCGATAGGCTGGTCGCCGAAGGTCTCGTTTATGAAGGCGCGAAGGCTTTTGCGACGCCGCGTCGCCTGACGCTGACGGTGCATGGCATTCCCGCACGCCAGTCGGACCTCAAGCAGGAGCGCAAGGGACCTCGCGTTGGCGGCGCCGAAGCCGCGATCCAGGGGTTTCTGAAAGCCACCGGCCTCGCTTCGCTGGATGAAGCCAAGATCCAGCGCGATCCCAAGGGCGATTTCTACATCGCGCTGACGGAAAAGCCGGGCAAGCCGACGGTCGATGTGCTGGCCGAGATTCTGCCGATCATCATCCGCACCTTCCCGTGGCCGAAGCAGATGCGCTGGGGCGCGGCTTCCGCGAAATCCAGCGCGCTGACCTGGGTGCGTCCGCTGCATTCCATCGTCGCCACCTTCGGCATCGAGACCGAAGAACCGGAAGTCGTGCAGTTCGACCTGAGCGGCGTGAGTGTCGGTCAGACCACCTACGGTCATCGCTTCCTCGCTCCCGACGCGATCCAGGTGCGCCGCTTCGACGACTATGTGGCGAAGCTGCAGGCCGCGAAAGTCGTGCTCGATCCCGAGCGCCGCAAGGAAATCATCCTCGCCGATGCGCGGCAGCTCACGTTCGCGCAGGGGTATGAGCTGGTCGAAGACCCCGCACTGCTCGACGAAGTCGCGGGCCTCGTCGAATGGCCCGTGGTGCTGATGGGCTCGTTCGACAAGGAATTCCTGTCGATCCCGGACGAGGTGATCCGCGCCACCATTCGCGCCAACCAGAAATGTTTTGTGGTCCGCGATCCCAAGACGCAGAAGCTGACCAACAAGTTCGTCATAACAGCCAATATCGAAGCCAGCGACGGCGGCACGGCGATCGTTGCCGGCAACGAGCGCGTGATCCGCGCGCGCCTGTCGGATGCGAAGTTCTTCTACGAGACGGATCTCAAGACGAAGCTCGAAGACCGGCTGCCGAAATTCGAGCAGATCGTGTTTCACGAGAAGCTCGGCACACAGGCCGCGCGTATCGCGCGCATTGAAAAGCTCGCTGCCGAGATCGCCCCGCTGGTCGGCGCCGATGCTGCGAAGACCGCGCGTGCCGCGCAACTGGCGAAGACCGACCTGCTCACCGAAGTGGTCGGCGAATTCCCCGAGCTACAGGGCCTGATGGGCAAGTACTATGCCTTGGCGCAAGGCGAGGACGCCGCTGTCGCTGCCGCGAGTGAGGATCACTACAAGCCGCAGGGTCCGACCGATCGCGTGCCGAGTGATCTCGTCAGCGTCGCCGTGGCGCTGGCCGACAAGCTCGATACGCTGGTGGGTTTCTGGGCGATCGACGAAAAGCCGACGGGATCGAAGGACCCGTTCGCGCTGCGCCGTGCGGCGTTGGGCGTGATTCGGTTGCTAATAGAAAATAAAGTTCAGCTAAACTTGGTTCCTGTTTTTGATCGTCACTCGATGGCGATCGATGAAACTAAGATGATCATTGGGCAGGAAAAAGCAAAAACGTCGAGTGGCTTCTCTATCATCGCAAATGCCCACACGACTGTGTTGTGGAATGATCGACAAGTACGAACAAACAGTGTCGATCTTCTCGCCTTCTTCGCCGACCGCCTCAAAGGCCAGCTCCGCGACCAAGGCGCCCGTCACGATCTCGTGGATGCGGTGTTCGCGCTCGGCGGTCAGGACGATCTTCTGATGGTGGTCCGCCGCGTCGAAGCGCTCGGCAAGTTTCTCGACAGCGACGACGGCAAGAACCTGTTGGCCGGCACCAAGCGCGCCAACAACATTCTCGCGATCGAGGAGAAGAAGGACAAGCGCAAGTTCGACGGCGCGCCGGATGCTGCGTTGTTCAAGCTCGATGAAGAAAAGGCATTGGCCAGGGCAATTGCCGAGGTCGGTCCGGAAGCGAGCGCGGCTGTTGCCAAGGAAGACTTCGCCGGCGCGATGACCGCCATGGCCAAGCTGCGGCCGGCGGTGGATGCGTTCTTCGACAAGGTGAAGGTCAATGACGACGACGCGGCGGTCCGCGAAAATCGTCTGAAGCTGCTGAACGAGATCCGTGCGGCGACGCGTGCGGTGGCGGATTTCTCGAAGATCCAAGATTGACGAGTGGGGCGCCTGCGGGCGCCCACTCGTCATCCCGGGGTGGGCCGCAGCGGCGAAGCCGCGGAGGTCAGAACCCGGGATCCCGAAGTGTTTTCACCATGTCGAGATTCCGGGTTCGCGTGCGCGAAGATGCGCCCGCGCCCCGGAATGACGAACTCGGGGCGGATTGCTTCGCTGAGACGCGCAGTCCGCACGATATTTCCAGCAATCTCCCGAAACATTTACCTTACATTAACCATCCCTTGAAATGGTCCGGTTCCGTAACGGTTTCTTAACCGTCGCTTCCCAGCGCGGGCAGGACTGCCCAAGGATCGCCCATGACCTCGGTCAATACCGGCCTCAATCCCTATGCCAATTACGGCTCCGCCTATGCGCGTGCCGCCGCCACCGCCCAGCCATCGCTGGCCAATGCGCTCAACAGCAATGAGAGCGCATCGTCGTCCTCGTCCGATGCGGCGACCAATCTGACGCTGTCGGAGGCGGCGCGGGCGAAGCTGGCGAGCTCCGGCTCCGACAAGGACATCGCGACCGTCGTCACGGATCTCAGGGCGAAGCTGGCGGCCCAATATGTGGCCGCGAAAGCGACGGGTCCGCTGGACAAGGACGGCAAGCTGACCATCGATCTCTCCACACTGGATCGCCGTTCCCTCTACGCCATGGCCACCAACAATGGCGGCACCTTCACCGCCGACGAGCAGAAGGTCGCCCAGGCCGAACTGGGCAATCGCTTCAATGCGGCGCTGGCGCCTGCTGCAGGCACGGCCAAGCTCACCGGCGATTTCAGCGGCATCTACAAGGCGGCGCTGGATTATCTCGATGCCGCGGGCAGCGAAGAGAAAGCCTCGGCGGCCTGGTCCGCGCAGCGCGAGGCCGTGCTGAAGGGCATTCAGGCGACCGAGCAGACACCGACCAAGGCGCCATCAGGCATCGCCAACGATCCGGTCGCAGCCTATCTCGCGCAGCCCGATACAACGACGCCCGTGCAGGACATCGCCACCGTTGCGAAGAGCGTGCGTGCGGCGCTGGATGCGCAGGCCAAGGCGGCGAAAGAGGCGGGCAAGGGCGAACTCGTTTATGACAGCCGCCGCAAGACCGGCCAGCTCGCGGATTTCTCCGCCGTCGACAATCGTTCGCTCTCGGCGATCTCGCTCAATCAGGATGGTCTGTTCTCGAAGGAAGAGAGCTTTGCCGCCAAACAGGTGCTCGATTCACGCAATCGCACCAGCATTCTCGAGGCGTTGCAGGCAAGCCAGAAGAGCGGCGATCCCAGCCAGTTCAGCCTCGGCATTCTCAATACCTATTCGGCGATGAGCGATGAGGAGCGGACCGCCTCCAACTGGACGCCGAGTTTCCGCGACAATGCAGTGGCGAGCTACAAGTCGACGAACCATATTCTGTCGCTGCTGAAGAGCGGATAAGCATCGATACAGGAAGGTGCTGCAACACTCCGTCCTCATCCTGAGGAGCGGCATCTTCGCCGCGTCTCGAAGGATGGCTGCAAACGCCGGCGCTCACCCATTCATGGTTCGAGACGCGCGAAGTCGCGCTCCTCACCATGAGGTGGAGCTTGTGGCGTCATGCGCAAACAAAAAAAGCCCCGCTCGGTGGGGGATGACCGGGGCGGGGCTTCTTCGCCCGGTCGCCATTCGCGGCGCCCGAACGAATCTTCTTTCAACGTGACGTGCTAGTCGACGACCTGCACGATGCGGCGCGAGCGCGGCTCCACCAGCACCGTCTGACCATTCACCACCGTGTAGCGATACGGCGTCGTCGCAACCGTCTGCGGCACGTCGTAATAGGTCACGCCGGCTTCTGGCAGCGTGGTGCCGACGACGATGCGATCGGGCACGGTGAAGGTCGGCACGCGTTCGCGCACCACATACTCACGGAATGCCGGACGCTCCTGCACGGTGATGCCATCGGGATCGTTGTTGTCGACGATGACGCGATCGCCGCCCGATACACCGACGGTGACGCCCTGAGCCTGCACGGCCAGCGGAGTGCTGAGCGCGCCGACAAGGGCCGCTGCTGCAATAAGTTTGTTTCGCATGATCGTCTCCTTCGTGAACGATGTCCGGCTTGCCGCGCCGGTCTGTGCCATCCAGCCTGGTTTGATTTATTCACCGTCGGCCAATGCATGCCGCCAGCGATCGTTCCGGAATTTTCCCCGCGCAATTGCTGGTTTTTGATGCACTGCATGCAGGTATGCGGGAACCCATTGATGGGCAGGACGTCTTTATGCTGCTAAATCCCCGCGGCGCATCGCACCCGAATCGATTCCCTCACGGAGACACTTCTCATGGTCATCACGGCAGCTCACATCCAGCCGATTGTCGCGCTTATCGCTGGCGTTCTGATTTTGATCATGCCGCGGTTTCTCAATCTGGTGGTGGCGATCTATCTGATCTTCGTCGGACTGGCCGGACTCGGCGTCTTCAGGATGTTGAAAATCGGCTAAATTTCGACACGGCCGTTACCTACAGCGGTACCTCCGGGCTGCTTGCGCCACGTCCCTGAAACGTGGTGTAACGCGGCACATTTCCCTGTCGTTTCCTCTCGCGGATTGATTGAGAACCATGGCCAAAACCGCCTCGAAGTCCAAGAAAGCCCCTGCGAAGTCAAAGTTGTCCAAGGCTGCGCCCAAAGTAGCTTCGGTGGCCCGCAAGGCGCTTAAGAAGTCAGCTGCAAAACCTGCAGCAAAATCCGCGGCGAAGGCCAAAACGGCTGTGAAAGCAAAGGTTGCTCCGAAGCCTGTTGCAAAGGCTCCCGCATCCAAGAAGGCGGTTGTGGCCAAATCTTCTACAGCCAAGACTTCGGCGACCAAGGCCGTCAAGAAGGCCACCAGCAAGCCGATGACCGACGTCATCAAGGCCGGCAAGTGGGTTTATTCGTTCGGCGGCGGCAAGGCCGAGGGCAAGGCTGGCCTGCGCGACCTGCTCGGCGGCAAGGGCGCGAACCTCGCCGAAATGGCCAATCTGGGCCTGCCGGTGCCTCCCGGCTTCACCATTCCGACCTCGGTCTGCACCTATTTCTACGCGAACGGCAAATCCTATCCGAAGGAATTGCAGTCGCAGGTGGAGAAGGCGCTCGAGGCCGTCGGCAAGATCACCGGCAAGGGCTTTGGCGACGAGAAAAACCCGCTGCTGGTTTCGGTGCGCTCCGGCGCCCGCGCCTCGATGCCGGGCATGATGGATACGGTCCTCAATCTCGGTCTCAACGACACCACGGTGGAAGCGCTGGCCGAACTGTCGGGCGACAAGCGCTTCGCCTATGACAGCTATCGCCGCTTCATCACCATGTATTCCGACGTGGTGCTCGGCTTCGAGCATCATCACTTCGAAGACATTCTCGACACCTACAAGGACAACAAGGGCTACACACTCGACACCGATCTCGATGGTGACGACTGGGTCAAGCTTGTCGGCCAGTACAAGGAAGCCGTCGCGCGCGAAACGGGGAAGGACTTCCCGCAGGATCCGCACGAGCAGCTCTGGGGCGCCGTCGGCGCCGTGTTCTCATCCTGGATGAATACCCGCGCGGTGACCTATCGCCGCCTGCACGATATCCCGGAGTCGTGGGGCACCGCCGTCAGCGTGCAGGCCATGGTGTTCGGCAATATGGGCGAGACCTCGGCCACCGGCGTTGCGTTCACGCGCAACCCGTCGACCGGCGAGAGCAAGCTGTATGGCGAATTCCTGATCAACGCGCAGGGTGAAGACGTGGTGGCGGGCATCCGCACGCCGCAGGACATCACCGAAGACGCGCGGATCGAGAGCGGTTCGGACAAGGCGTCGATGGAAGCGGCGATGCCGGAGGCGTTCAAGGAATTGACGCGCATCTACACCCAGCTCGAGAAGCACTACCGCGACATGCAGGACATGGAGTTCACGGTCGAGCAGGGCCGGCTCTGGATGCTGCAGACCCGCAACGGCAAGCGTACTGCCAAGGCGTCGATCCGCATCGCGGTCGAACTCGCCAATGAAGGCGTGATCTCGCAGAAGGATGCGGTATCGCGCATCGATCCGGCGTCGCTGGATCAGCTCCTGCATCCGACCATCGATCCATCAGCCAATCGCGACGTCATCGCCACCGGCCTTCCGGCATCGCCGGGCGCCGCATCGGGCGAGATCGTGTTCTCGTCGGACGAAGCCGCCAAGCTGCAGGCCGACGGCAAGAAGGTTATTCTTGTTCGCGTCGAAACCTCGCCGGAAGACATTCACGGCATGCACGCTGCCGAAGGCATTCTTACCACCCGCGGCGGCATGACCTCGCATGCGGCGGTGGTCGCGCGCGGCATGGGCAAGCCCTGCGTCTCCGGCTGTGGCACCGTCCGCGTCGACTACGGCCGCGGCACCATGAGCATCGGCGGTCGTGTGTTCAAGGCAGGCGACGTCATCACCATCGACGGTTCGGTTGGCCATGTGCTGTCCGGCCGCATGCCGATGATCGAGCCGGAATTGTCGGGCGAGTTCGCAACGCTGATGGGCTGGGCCGACAAGGTCCGCAAGCTCAAGGTCCGCGTCAATGGCGACACGCCGGAAGATGCCCGCACCGCCATCAAGTACGGCGCGGAAGGCATCGGCCTGTGCCGCACCGAGCACATGTTCTTCGAAGAGACCCGCATTCGCACCGTGCGCGAGATGATCCTCGCCGAAGACGAGCAGGCCCGCCGCGCCGCGCTTGCCAAGCTGCTGCCGATGCAGCGTGCCGACTTCGTCGAACTGTTCGAAATCATGAAGGGCCTGCCGGTTACCATCCGTCTGCTCGATCCGCCGCTGCACGAATTCCTGCCGCACACCCAGGGTGAAGTCGAGGAAGTGGCGCGTGTCATGGGCACCGATCCGCGCAAGCTTGCGGACCGTGCGCGTGATCTCGCCGAGTTCAACCCGATGCTCGGCTTCCGCGGCGTACGCATCGCGATCGCCTATCCGGAAATCGCCGAGATGCAGGCGCGTGCGCTGTTCGAAGCCGCGATCGAAGCGGGCAAGCGCACTGGCGAACAGGTCGGCCTCGAAGTCATGGTGCCGCTGATCGTCACCAAGATGGAGTTCGATCTCATCAAGGCGCGCATCGATGCCACTGCGGTGTCGGTGATGAAGGAGACCGGCGGCAAGCTGAACTATTCGGTCGGTACCATGATCGAACTGCCGCGTGCCTGTCTGCTGGCTGGCGAGATTGCCGAGACCGCCGAGTTCTTCTCGTTCGGTACCAACGATCTCACGCAGACGACATTCGGCATCAGCCGTGACGACGCCGCGAGCTTCCTCGGTACTTATATCGCCAAGGGCATTCTGCCCGTCGATCCGTTCATCACGGTCGACCGCAGCGGCGTCGGCGAACTCGTGAAGATTGGCGTCGCGCGTGGCCGCAAGACTCGTCCTGATATCAAGGTTGGTATCTGCGGTGAGCACGGCGGTGATCCGGCATCGGTAGCCTTCTGCCATGAGATCGGCCTCGACTACGTGTCGTGCTCACCCTATCGCGTGCCGATCGCGCGTCTCGCTGCCGCACAGGCTGCGCTCGGCAAGGAAATTTCCAGCCAGGCGTAAGTGCTTCGCTGATTTCATGATCTGAAAAATGGCCGGGGAGTTCCCCGGCCATTTTTATTGCGTGCCTCATGCCGTGTTTGTTCGTGCGTCGGAATGGAACTCGCAAACATTTTCACGCGCGTGCAAATTTCTCTTCATCATCTTTGTCAACGCGATGTTTACTACTTTTGTGGAGCCGCCGTTTACCAAGGCTTTCGAATGATTTCGCACTGCGCTCGTGCAGCTTGCGTGTGGCGTCGTTGCATCGCCGATTAACTCCGCGGCAACTTTGATTCCGTACTAACGAAATAGATCGAAATGTACGGATGTGCAGATTAGTGCCGTGCAGGGCGATGCTGGTGTAAGCGTTGCGTGAGCGTATCGATGTTAGTACTGCGTAACCGGCCGAAGGGCGCGCGTGGCGCGTTCTTCGGCTTCGGTCTCTGCGTTTTCGCATTGGCCCCGACAGAATCTGGCTATCAGGACATCGCCTCGCTGCTGGCTCGCCAGCCGGGCGTGACCGAACGCTGGCAGAAGCGCGTGTTCGCGCCCGCCGTCTCCTCCATCCAGGTTGCGACATTCTCGTTCGGCCGCCCGATGGGCACGGCCTCGCGCAATCCGACCTTGCAGCTCGCCAGCCTCGACAATTCCGGCATCGCCGCCAGCGGAGCGCTGACTGACATCACCGGTGCACTGACCCGCAATCCGCTGGCGCAGCCGCCCCGCCGCTATGAAGCTGCAGATTTTCCAAAAGTGGATCGCTCGCTGAAGGGCGATCGCCTGGCCATCCGCGCGCCGGAGACCGTGGTGCCTGATGAGCCAGCCAGACAGGATTCATTCGACGACAACAGATCGGTGATGGGCGCGAAGACCGTCGATGCGCTGCCATCCGTGCAGCATGCCCCGCTCGATCCCGAACTCGATGAAGCGCTGCGTGCCCCGCCGCTTGCTCAATACGACGCATCGCAGTCCGTGCAGCCCACCGAGGACGCCAAGACCGATGCAGCGGTGATCCCGGTTGAGCCGGCGCCGGCCAAGGACGGCTTCTCGGTGAAGACCGCGAGCCTGTTTTTCGGAAGTTCGTCGCTTGGCGCATCGGTCGAGACAATGGAACGCTGGCAGCCCGGCGAAGAGCCGACCATCGTAATGCCAGGCACAGCCGTGCCAGGCATTGCTATGCCGGGCTCAAGCCTCGACCCGGACATGAAGGCTACGGCGCTGGTGCCGAATGCGGCGATTAACCCGACCGACGGCGGCGAAAGCGTTGCCGGCAAGGGCGAGGTCAACAGCGCCAATCAGCGTGCGAAGACGCCGGCCGAACGTATGGGTCTCACCGAGCAGACCCGCGGCAAGCAGGAAAAGTGTCTGACGGAAGCCATCTATTTTGAGGCCCGCGGCGAGGCGGTACGTGGCCAGATGGCAGTGGCGCAGGTGGTGATGAACCGCGTGTTCTCCGGCTTCTATCCGACAACCGTCTGCGGCGTCGTCTATCAGAACAAGCATCGCCGCCTCGCATGCCAGTTCACCTTCGCCTGCGACGGCATTCCGGATGTCGTGAAAGAGCCCGACATGTGGGAACGCGCCCGCAAGATCGCGAAGGCGACGCTGGATGGCCGGATCTGGCTGCCGGAAGTCGCGAAGTCCACGCATTACCATGCCTATTGGGTGCACCCGTCCTGGGTCCGCGAGATGAAGAAGATGTACAAGACCGGTGTGCACTCCTTCTATCGCCCACGTAACTGGGGCGACGGCAGCGAAGCGCCGAGCTGGGGCACGGCGGCGCAGACGGCGGAAATCTCCGCCAAGCTCTCCGAAATCAAGCCGTAACAGCCACGACTTTACCTCCGAGCCTACCAAGAGCGATGCCATGCCCGGCATCGCTCTTTCCATTCCGGATTCCGCAGAATGTCATCCCGACCCTGGGCCGGGATGACGTCCGCGTGGCCATGCATCCCAGCAATGCATCCCCCGAAATCCCCATCAACGCCATTGGGATTTCCATGCGAATGCATTAATCTCCCGTCCAATCCGGACCGGGCCTGCGCTCTTGGGCCGGCTGAATTTTCAATCCGAATTTGATCCGGGGAAACGACATGGCGGCAATCGACGGCGCGACGCGCCCGGCATCTGGTTTGGGCTGGCGTACCCCGCTGGTGATCATCATCTGCGGATCGCTGATCGGCATGCTGACCTTCGGGCCGCGTTCCAGCGTCGGCTTCTTCATGCAGCCTTTCAGCCAGGAGTTCGGCTGGGGTCGTGACGTTTTCGCGCTCGCCTTCGCCGTGCAAAACCTGCTCTGGGGCATCGGCCAGCCTTTCGCCGGCGCCGTCGCCGACAAGTTCGGCAGCGTGCGCGTGATCTGCCTCGGCGCTTTCCTCTATGCGGCTGGTTTGCTGATGATGCGCTATTCCTCGACCCCGCTCGAGCTGAATATCAGCGCTGGACTGCTGATCGGCTTTGGCCTGTCGGGTTGCTCGTTCAATCTGGTGCTGTCCGCCTTCGGCAAACTGGTGCCGCCGGAATGGCGCGGCATCGCGCTCGGCGCCGGCACCGCCGCAGGCTCGTTCGGCCAGTTCATCTTTGCGCCTTTCACAGTGGCGATGATCGACAACACCGGCTGGCAGGCGACGCTCACCGTGTTCGCGGTGCTGATGTTGCTGGTGATCCCGTTGTCGCTCGCCTTGGCGACTCCGACCGCGAGTGCCGCGTCCGCCGACGCGCCGGTGGCGCAGAAGCAGTCGTTCAAGAGCGCACTCACGGAAGCCTTCGGCCATCGCTCCTATGTGCTGCTGGTGCTCGGCTTCTTCACCTGCGGCTTCCAACTCGCTTTCATCACCATGCATCTGCCGGCCTATCTGGTCGATCGCGGCTTGCCGGCGGCTGTGGGCGGCTGGGTGATTGCCATTATCGGCCTGTTCAACATCATCGGCTCGCTGACGGTCGGCTATGTGCAGGGCAAACTGCCGAAGCGCTATATCCTGTCCTTCATCTATTTCACCCGCGCGCTGGCGACGGTGGCCTTCATCATGCTGCCGCTGACCACCACCTCGGCGCTGGTGTTCGGCGCCATCAGCGGGCTTGCCTGGCTCTCCACCGTGCCACCGACATCGAGCCTGGTGTCGCTGATGTTCGGCACGCGCTGGCTGGCAACGCTGTATGGCTTTGCCTTCTTCAGCCATCAGGTCGGTGGCTTCCTCGGCGCGTGGCTGGGCGGTGTCGTGTTCGACAAGTTCGGCTCCTACACGCCGGTGTGGTGGCTATCGGTGCTGTTCGGCGTGCTGTCGGCGCTGATCAACCTGCCGATCGTAGAAGAGCCGGTGAAGCGTCCGATTGCACAGCCGGCATGAGCCTGTTGTTGACTCGCTGATCTCCAGCGATAAAAATTGATCTTGGCCGTCCCAGTCGGGGCGGCCTTCGTTCTCAGGGCGGGGTGAAAATCCCCACCGGCGGTAATCGGGCGCAAGCCCGGAAGCCCGCGAGCGCCTGACGGGTTACACCGTCAGGGTCAGCAGATCCGGTGCAATGCCGGAGCCGACGGTCATAGTCCGGATGAAAGAGAACGGGTATGCGCAGGGAGTCCGCCTTGGCGGATGCTCGGCGTGTGACCGTACGTCCTGATTCTGGTCTCAAACCGCGAGAGCATCCATGAATCAGCCTGTGATGAACTTCAAAACTTCCACTTCCGTAAATCTTGCACCATCGACCGGGCGGATCGCCTTCATCCAGTCGTGCTGGCACAAGGATATTGTCGATCAATGCCGTGTCGGTTTTGTCGCCGAACTTGCACGGCATGGTGTGCCTGACAGTCAAATCGATGTCTTCGAGGTGCCCGGCGCCTTCGAAATTCCGTTGCAGGCCAAATTGCTGGCGCGCACCGGGCGCTATGTGGCGATCGTCGCCACCGGGCTCATCGTGGACGGTGGCATCTATCGCCATGAATTCGTCTCTGACGCCGTCATCAACGGGTTGATGCGGGTGCAGCTCGACAGCGAGGTGCCTGTGATCTCGGCCGTGCTGACGCCGCAGCATTTCCACGAGCACGCCGAGCACCTGCGCTTCTTCCGCGAGCATTTCGTTGTGAAGGGCACCGAGGCGGCGACGGCCTGTGCGGCCACCATCGCCAATATCGCGGCGACCCGGCAACTGGCCGCCTGATTGTCTCATTGCCGCGTTATGCCGCCATGGCCGGGCAGGGCTGCAGAGCTCCTGCCCGGCTGGCGCGGGTGGCGTTTCCCGCAACGGCGCGGCATAATTCGGCAACGGAAATCACAAGCAAAAACTCGGGAGTGGCGTGTTGGGAACGTTCAAGGCTGTCCGCATCGACAAGGCTGACAAAGGCACCACGGTTGCGCTGACGCAGTTCGACGAATCCGAATTGATGGACGGCGATGTCACCGTGCGGGTCGAATGGTCCACGGTGAATTACAAGGACGGCCTCGCCGTCACCGGCAAGGCGCCGGTGGTGAGGCGTTTTCCCATGATCGCCGGCATCGATTTCGCCGGCACGGTGGAAGCCTCGTCCAATCCGAACTGGAAGCCCGGCGACAAGGTGATCGGCAATGGCTGGGGCATGGGCGAAACCCATCTCGGCGCCTATGCCGAAAAGACCCGCGTGAAGGGCGACTGGCTGGTGCGGCTGCCGGCCGGCATGACCACCCGCGACGCCATGGCGGTCGGCACGGCCGGCTACACGGCAATGCTCAGCGTGCTGGCGCTGGAGAAGCACGGGCTGAAGCCGGCCGATGGGCCGATCGTCGTCACGGGGGCCGCTGGCGGCGTCGGCTCCGTGGCCATCGCGGTGCTGTCGAAGCTCGGTTACCAGGTCATCGCCTCGACCGGCCGGACCTCGGAGGAGGGCTATCTCAAGGGCCTTGGCGCCAGCGAGATCATCGACCGCAACGAGCTGTCCGGCCCGGCCAAACCGCTGGCCAAGGAGCGCTGGGCGGGCGGCATCGATAGCGTCGGTTCGACCACCCTCGCGAATCTCCTGTCGATGACCAAGTATCGCGGTGCTATCGCCGCCTGCGGTCTCGCGGCCGGCATGGACCTGCCATCTTCGGTTGCCCCCTTCATTTTACGCGGCGTGTGTCTTCTCGGCATCGATTCTGTCATGTGCCCGATCGAGCTGCGACAGCAGGCCTGGGCGCGGTTGGCGACGGATCTGGATCACACAAAACTCGCTGAAATCACTCAGGAAATTCCGCTGGACCAGGTGATCGACGCCGGCGCCAAAGTGCTGGCCGGGCAGGTCCGCGGGCGAATCGTGGTAAAGATCGGCTAACGACGTTCAGACTTTACCAACCAACCTGCTCCATTGTTGCCACGGTTGGTATGGTAAGCAGCGGGTAAAGACATCAGGCGGTCATCCGCGCTCGGTTGTTCGGAGTATCCTATGGTTGCGCGTTATGTGTTGGGAGCGGTGCTTGCCGCCACGGTGGCGACCCCCGCGCTGGCTGGGTCGATGACGGCCGAAGAGGCCCGCAAGTTTGTTGCCGGCAAGGTCTTTGCCTTCACCTGTTTCGACGGCACCCGCGGCGCAGGTCGCGTGTTCGACGATGGCGGTGCGGCGGGCGCTGTGCAGTTCTCGGGCTCCGGTCCGGCGCGCAACATGCGCCTGCCGGGCAATACGCTTCAGGTCCGCGGCGAAGCCATCTGCGCCTCGATCAAGGGCATCCCGTTCGAACCGTGTTTCAATCTCAACAAGAATGACGAGCGCAGCTTCCGTGGCTCGGTTTCCGGCATGGGCTTCGCGTATTGCGATTTCCGCCACCAGGGCGGCCGCGGCCAGATGCTGATGGCCCGCTCGCTGTCGGCCCCGCGCTCGCTGCGCGCGCCGTCCACCACCCGTTCGGCCGATGCTTCCGCTGGCGCCGACAACACCGTGACCCGCGTCTCGACCCCGCGCGTCGAGAGCAGCAAGATCGACGCCGTCGGATCGATCAAGTCCGAGCCGGCCAAGGAAATTGCCAAGACGCCGGAACCGGAAAAGACCGAAGCGCTCGAACTGCGCAAATCCACCAACTGAGACGAGTCTTAGGCGTGGCGACCCCAGGGGCCCCGTAGTGGGTCCTGTGCGCTGCCTGTAGTCGATTTGCCGTCGCTCCATGGGCCGGAGCGCGGTGGCAGCGGCGGTGTGTTGTCCTCCTCTCCGGGCGCATCCGTATCGGACGGCAGTGCCATCCGGCCGGGATCGTGACCGCCGGCGAATTTCACCAATGCAGCCACCCGCGAATCCACTGACGGATGTGTGGCGAACAGGTCGGCAAAACCCTCGCGGGGATTGTCGATGCACATCTCCATGACGGCCGAAGTCGCGCCGGGCAGTTCGCCGCGATTCTCGATCTTGCGCAGCGCCGAGATCATGGCGTCGGGATTCTTGGTCAGCTCCACCGAACCTGCGTCGGCCAGCAATTCACGCGAGCGCGACAGCGCGAAGCGCACCACCAGCGACAGCGCCCAGGCCAGCGCGATCAGCGCCACGGCAATGATGATCACAATGACCGCGCCGCCGCCGGAGCCCTTGTTGTCGCTGTCAGACGAGGAAGACGATCGCGACGATCGGCTGCCGCCGAAGCGGAAGCCGGAATTGATGAATATCCGGAAGAACAGTTCAGCCGCAAAGCCGACCACGCCGGCGATGATGACGGCAACCACCATCAACTGCACGTCGCCATTGCGGATATGCGTCAGCTCGTGGCCGAGCACCGCTTCCATCTCGTCATCGTTGAGCGCGCGCAGAAGGCCCGTCGTGACCGTGACGGAATATTGCCGCGGGTTGAGGCCGGTGGCGAAGGCGTTCAACGCATCACTGTCCATCACCTTCAGCTTCGGCATCGGTATGCCGCGCGAGATGCAGAGGTTTTCAAGGAGATTATAGAGCCGCGGCTGCTCCTGCCGCGTCACGCTTTCGCTGCCGGTGATGCTGTCGATCATCTTTTGATGACCGAAATAGGCGATGACGATCCACAGCACTGCGCCGATAGTAGCGAAGGGAAGCGCCTTGATCAGGTCGCGTGTTGCAGCATTGATGTAATACGCAACCGAGCCATTGCTGTTCACCACCACTTCGCCGATCAAGGCGCCGGCGAACACCATCACATAGATCAGCAGGAACAGCCCCGCGAGCAGCAGCATCGAACGCGTCTTGTTCGAGGCAATATGCGTATAGAGACCATAGGCGGCCATGATGCGCTGCTCGGTTCAGGCCGTGATCAGAACTTGACCTGCGGCACGGCTTCGACCTCCTTGCGGGTCTCGCCGAGATCGAAGAATTCCTTCGGATGGAAACCGAAGGTGCCGGCGAACAGGGCCGCGGGCATCTGCTGGATGCCGGTGTTGTATTCGGACACGGCATTGTTGAAGAACCGGCGCGACGCCGCGATCTTGTTTTCGATATCCGAGAGCTCGGTTTGCAACTGCTGGAAATTCGCATTGGCCTTGAGGTCCGGATAGGCCTCGGACAGCGCGATCAGCCGGCCGAGCGCGCCGGAGAGCTGGTTTTCCGCGGCGCCGACCTGCGCCGGGCCCTGTGCATTCATCGCCGAATTGCGCGCCTTGATGACGTCTTCGAGGGTGCCGCGCTCATGCGCCGCATAGCCCTTCACGGTCTCGATCAGGTTCGGGATCAGGTCGTGGCGCTGCTTGAGCTGCACGTCGATATCGGCAAAGGACTGGTTGACCCGCTGGCTCAGCGCCACCAATCGGTTGTAGGCAGCAAATGCCAGGACAATCAGGACAACGATGACGCCAAGAACGATCCAGCCGGTCGACATGTAAGAACCCCCAAAAGAAACCATCAAACCCAAAGCCTAGCCGATCACGCGGCCACAGAGCAGGGGCCGCAGGCATGTCGCGGCAGGGATTGGTCGCCGCGAGGGTGGAATACGTTCAAAGACGCTCCCCCATCGCGCCCTGTCATGTGTACCCCTCTGCTACAACTTTGGAAGGAGATGTTGTCGGTCTGCATCGTTGCGGTGCTGCATCAGTCGACAGGAGACATCAGCAGATCGCCTGCGGGTTAGCGCCGGTGCGCTATCCGTCATCCAGCTGTCATGCGCAAAACCTAATGAAACCCTAACCTTTGGGCTGGGGAATGAACTGTGATGTTGGAATGGCGTAACGGCGCGAGCCGGCTTGCGATGGGCGTGGTTGTGGCGGCGCTGTTCGCGCCGATGACGGCGGAGGCGGCATCGTTCACGGTGGCAAACGGTGCGAGCGACGCGTCCAAAACGCTAAACGGTACGGAAACTGGAACCGTGGAGGCCGGTGGCCTGCTGACCGGAGCAACCGCAATTACATGGGGTGTGACCGGCCCGCTTCCTTCACCTGCACCCGGCGTGACCATCGATAATTCTGGCACGATCACTGGTACCACGCGCGCTATCGGCACATCTGGCTCCGGAACGCCGCGCAATCTGACTCTGTGGAATCGTGCGGGTGGTACGATCACGGGCATTGGCAACGACGCTTTCCAGATCGGCAATGATATCGGAAGCGGCACGGTCAACGTCTATAACTACGGCACGATCCTCTCGATCGGCGGTCAGGCGCTCGATTTTGATGCCATCTCCTCGACGACGGCGACGGTGAACATCGTCAACTTTGCGACCGGCGTGATCAAGAGCACAGCCAATGACGCGATCCGTCCCGGGCAGGGCGCGGTGGTGACGAACTACGGTTTGATCTATTCGGAAGGAGTAGTCGGTGCCAGCAATGACGGCATCGACTGGCAGGGTCATTCCGGCACTGTAATCAACAAGACCGGTGGCATTATCTCCGGCCTACGCCACGGCATCACCACCGATGTCGATGTGAAAGTTACCAATGAGGTCGGAGCGACAATCATCGGCCGCAACGGATCCGGCGTGGGATCCGACGGCGCGGGCACCGTAGTGAACTATGGCCGCATCACCGGCGCTTATGATGGCAGCGGCGTTGGTGACGGCGATGGCGTCGATGTCGATAACATTGCTAGCGTAACTAATTATGGGATTATCGAGGGGACGGGCGCTGCCGGTTACAAAAATGGCCTTGCCAACGCGAGCGAAGGTCTCTCCATCGGTGGCGGAACGATTCTCAACTATGGAACGATCTCCGGTGCCGATGCTGGCATCGTCGTGAATAACGACGGCAATCTCAACCGCAGCGGCCTCGCCGCAACCACGTTGACCAACTACGGAACCATCGTTGGCCAGAAGAGCTATGCGATCCGCATGGAGAACAAGCTTGGCACCGCAGCGGACAACGATACGATTACGAACTATGGAACGATCGTCGGCAACGGCGCGATCCCGAACCCGAACGCTACGGTTCTGACCGATACCGGTACGCCCGATCCCGCCAACGGTACACTGAACGGTGTGACGTATGCAGCGGGCTCCGCCCGCTTCATACGCGGCGATGGCTCCGCCATCCAGATGGGCGAAGGCGCCGACGTGCTGACCAATTACGGCACCATCATCGGCAACAATGGCCGCGCCGTGAACATGGAAGGCGGCAACGACACCGTCAACATCATGAAGGGCTCGCGGATCGTCGGCCTCGTCGATGGCGGCGTCGGCACCGATACGCTGAACTACAACAAAGCGGGCCTCACCGACGCCAAGCGCGCTGCGCTGCAGGCCGGTCAGACCGTGAATATCGGCGGTACGCTCTATACGTCATTCGAGGTGATCACCGGAACGTCGTCTTCGTTCGCGTCCTTTGCCAGCGCGGGCTCGTTGGGGGTCGCCTCGCTGTTCGACAATCTGCCGGCCAACGCCACCAGCAGTTCGGTGGTCAATCTGCTCGACAGCGTTGCCAGCTCGGCAGATGTCGGCGCGGCGCTGGCGCAGCTCACGCCCGCGGCCTATCAGGGTCTCGGCCGCATGACCATGAATGACGCGTTCCAGACGACCTCGCTGGTCGGCCAACACCTGACGCAGAACCGCCTCGGCGGCCTCGGCACCGACATGTCCGGCGTCGGCAACGCGCTGGCGATGTTCGATGGCGGCATGTTCGACAAGAATTTCAGTGCGGATCGTGCGCTGGCCGCGGTGACGGGATTCCCTGGCAGCGCAAGTTCTGCGCTGGCCGATGCCGGCTGGGGCGGCAATGCGGCCGATGCGATGGCCTATGCGCCGGTGACCAAGGCTCTGCCCGGTCTGCGTCCGGTGGCTGTCGCTGCCGAACAGGGCCTGTTCATCACGTCGGGCGCCAGCTTCGCGCGCGAAGGCGCACGAACTGACGCACCGGGCTTCAAGTCAAACACCGTCAACGTGCTCGCCGGCTACGACCGGCGCATCACCGACAGCCTCGTTGCCGGCGTGTTCGGCGGCTACGCGCTCACCCGCGGCGATATCGACAACGTTGGCAGCCACACCAAGATCTCGACCGGTACCATCGGCGGTTACGGCACCTATCAGGCGCCCGGCTGGTTCGCGACCGCCATGGGCCTCTATGGCTTCAGCGATTACGACACCACGCGCGTGGCGGTCGGCACGACGAACACCGCGGCGTTCAGCGGCGATCACTATGCGATCCGCGGCACGGTCGGCACAGACCTGCGCGTCAGCGGCTGGGTCGTCACGCCGGAGATCGGCTTGCAATATACGCGGGTGACGACCGATGGCTTCGCCGAACGCGGCGGTGCGGCGGCCCTCGTGGTCGGCTCGGACAGTTCGGAATCGCTGCGCTCCAGCGTCGGCGCACGCTTCGCCTATGATTACGCGGTGAATGGCGGCGTGCTGACGCCGGAACTGCGGCTGGCCTGGTTGCATGAATTCAGCGACGGCGTGCGCGGCATCAATGCGAGCTTCGCCGATACCACACTGCCGGGCTCGTTCATCACCGCAACCGGCAGCGCGCTGCGCGATCGCGGCGTGATCGGTGCGGGTGTCTCCGGCAAACTGGCGCCGCTCACGGTGCTGTCGGTGAACTACGATGCGATCGTCGGCAGCAATGACGCCGTTGCGCATCAGGTGATGGGCCGCATCCGGCATTCGTTCTGAGAGCGGGCTATCCGCAGGAAAACGAGATTCGCAAATACCGAATGTAGGTGAGGGCGGTGCCATGCCCCTCACCCGGCATCCGCGCTACGCGCGCATGTCGACCTCTCCCCGCGCAGAGCGGGGAGAGGTAAGCACGGCGCCACCTTCCCTTAACCTCGCCCCGCTCTTTGCGGGGAGAGGTCGACCGGCGAAGCGCAGCGAAGCCGGTCGGGTGAGGGGCCTTGAGTGAGCTAGCCGCAATCTCGCGACTAGCGGGTCGTTCCAGCGCAGAAGCCGCTTACGGCTTCGCCATATGCCAGGCGCCGTTCAGGAAGCCGTCGCCATTGGTGTCGCCGGCGGCGGTGTCCTTCTTGAACGTGTAGAGCGGCTTGCCTTTATAGGCCCACATCTTCTTGCCGTCGTCGCGCACGACGATGGTCATGTCGGCGCTCGGCTTGGCATCGTCCACCGCGAACAGCGGCGGCCAGTTTTCGGCGCAGGGACCGTTGCACATAGACTTGCCGCCGGCATCCTTGTCGAAAGTATAGAGCGTCATGCCCTTGGCATCGACGAAGGTCTTGCCCTTGGCGGTGTCGGCGGTCTTCAGCATCTGCGCCGAGGCGGCGCTTGAGGCGAGCATGAGAGTCAGAGCCGCGAGGGCGGCGAATGATTTGGTCATGGCAGCGTTACTCCTGATGATTGGGCGACGCAGTCGCGTCAGGAGAACAAACGCTCGCAGGTTCGAATTATTCCCGACTCCCTCCACGTCATTGCGAGGTCAGGAAAGCTTTCAGCTTTCCCCTTAGCGCAGCGACGAAGCAATCGAGTAAGCACAAGCGAGGCAGGACTGGATTGCTTCGCTGCGCTCGCAATGACGACCGATAGGTCAGGTAACCGCATCGCCCCAGTCGAGCTTGCGGAACTTTGCATACTTCGCCTTGTCGCGGCGCGGTGCGTTTGCGGCGATAACGCCTGCATTTGTGCAGAGTTTTGCCGTGATTTCGATCTTTGTCGTTACCGGTTGCGCAAGCACGCGCGACGGCCGCTGCGCGACAGGCGCACGCGACAGCGCGACATAGATAAATTTCTCGTCCTCATAGGGAAGTTCTGCAGATTTGAGTTGTTTATGCACACGGGAGCGCTGCAGCCGCTGGCTGAAGTGGCACCAGTCCGGCTTCACCAGCGGGCATGCATGGTCATGCGGGCAGGGCGCGATCACATGCGCGCCGTTCTTGATGAGCTGCGCACGCGCATCGAGAACGCGTTGATAGCCCGACGGTGTGCCGGGCTCGACGATCAGCAATGTATCATTGGTCTTCGCCCACATCGCCGCGACGAGTTTGGTGCGCGCGAGATCGTTGAGCTCGTTGATGACATAGCTCGCGATGACGAGATCGGCGGATGGGGCATTGGCGATTGTCGCGGCAGCGTCGCCGAGCGTGTAGTTCATCGCGGGGATGCGGTGGCTGTCCTGCGCCAGACTGAGCGCAAGCGTGCGCAAAGCGGGATTGGCATCGAGCAGCGTGAACGCATTGAGCGACGCGAAGGCTTCGGCGCAGGCCCATGTCGCCGTTCCCGGCCCGGCGCCGCAATCGAGTAGCGTGGTCGGTGCGAAGTCCGGTCGTGTCTCCTGCAGCGCATTGAGGCTGGCGACGACCGCCGCATAGGTCGCCGGCATGCGGGCGAGCGCATAGGCCAGTGCGTCGCTCTCGCTACGGATGGTCGTCGAGCCGCCGCCAGCGCGATAGGTCTGCGAGATTGCATCGGAGCGCGCAGCCGCGTCGTTGCGCGAGAAGCCGTGCAGGCGGGCGTTGAGGGCCGCGGTGAGTTCGGCGGGGAGATCGGTCGACATCGGTGATCCGTCATTCCGTCGCGGCGCGCCGCGACCTTCGTATTGAACCCGCGGCCGCGGCTGCGACACCAACAGGCCTTCTCACCAGATGGCGTCGGTGACGCCAAGACAGGAATATCGACGATGGATCACCCGGTCAATTTCACCGCACTTGCGGCGCTTCGGCCCGGCGACGCGCGCGAAGATCTCAGCCGCGCGCTTGGTGCGCGGTGGTGCGAACCTGCGCCGCATCAGCAGGGCCGTGTCACCGCCTTGTCGAAGCAGCACGGCTTTGAAGCGCAGATCGATACAGCGGGACGGATCGGCGCTATTCGTTATCGCGACCCGTTCCCCGCCGCGCCAGGTGTTCTCGGTTTGCGGATCGGTATGCCGGTCGCGGACGCTCTGGCGGCGCTGCCGCAGCTCGCGCTGTCGCATCGCGCGCCGGTCTACGATTCCATGTATTTTGTCGCCGACGTCTCGCATGAGACGAAGCTTGCGCTGGAGTTTCGCTGGCAGGAGCTTTACGCGATCTCGTTGCGCAATCCAGCGGCCGTCTATCCGGACAAGCAGCCGATGGCGTATCCGGTAGCTGCCGGTGCGCCCGGCGCGCCCTTCGGCGATTCGAACTTCAAACTCGCCGTCATGTCGTCATTGCTGGAGAGCGGCGCGCTCGATCTGGCCACGCCCGGGGATCTTGCCGCGTTCGTGCTGAAACGCGCGGTCGATCTCGACGAGGACGGCTACGATCTGATCAGCGAGGCCTACGATTATCTGGTGCGCTATCCCCTGACCAATGCGGACCTGGCGAAGGTCGAGGCCATCACCTTCGATGGCGGCAACGAGATCTATCCCTACTGCTATTATTTCTGGGACGGCGAGAGCGAGGAGTTCGACATTTCCAGCACGGTCGGGATCGGCCTGTGCCAGAACCTGCGGCAGCTCACTTGCATCGCGATGATCGAGCGGCTGGATGCGGCGGATCTCGTCGGCCTCGGCAAGCTCGAAGCGCTCCATCTGCCGTCGGTGTGCGACAATCCCGGGCGTCTGCTCGAGCTCCCTGCGCTGAAGACGCTGACATTCCCGGAAACCGCCATCAGCGATCCGGCTCTGATCGCGGCGTTAAAGGCGCGTGGCGTCGCGGTGCGCATCGACGCGTAGGAGAGGCGCGCTTTGTTCGTCTTGCCTCCCCACCTGGCGAAGCTTCGCTTCGCTCGGGGGGAGGGCAAGGAAGAGTTACGCCACTTCCTGATCGAGGATCTTCACCGCGTTCTCCAGATCCACCGAGACCAGCTGCGACACACCACGCTCCGCCATGGTGACGCCGTACAGGCGGTGCATGCGCGCCATCGTGATCGGGTTATGCGTGATGGTGATGAAGCGGGTTTCGGTCGAGGCGCACATTTCGTGCAGCAGGCTGCAGAAGCGCTCCACGTTGTGGTCGTCGAGCGGCGCGTCGACTTCGTCCAGCACGCAGATCGGCGACGGGTTGGTCAGGAACACCGCGAAGATCAGCGCCAGCGCCGTCAGCGCCTGCTCACCACCTGACAGCAGCGACAGGGTCTGCGGCTTCTTGCCGGGCGGCTTGGCGACGATTTCGAGACCGGCTTCCAAGGGATCGTCGCTCTCGATCAGCTTCAGCTCGGCTTCGCCGCCGCCGAACAGTTCGACGAACATGCGCTTGAAGTGGCCGTTGACGATGTCGAACGAAGTCATCAGCCGTTCGCGGGCTTCCTTGTTCAGGCTCTGGATGCCGGTGCGCAGCTTCTTGATGGCTTCGACGAGGTCGTCGCGCTCGGTGGCGAGGCCGTTATGCGTGCCTTCGACTTCGTTGAGTTCTTCCTCGGCGCGCAGGTTGACGGCGCCAAGACGCTCGCGGTCGCGGCGCAGCTTTTCCAGATCGGCTTCGATGTCGGCCAGCGGAGGCAACGTATCGTCTTGACGGACTTCGGCCAGCGCCGCGACGCCTTCCGGCTCGACTTCGAGCATGTCGCGGATTTCGCGCTCGATGTCCTCGAGGCGGCGCTTGCCGCTTTCCATGCGCTCTTCGGTGCGGGCGCAGGCTTCGCGCGCGGCGGACAAAGCCTCCAGCGAACCGCGGGCATCGCGGTCAGTCTCGCGCATGGCGTTCTCGGCCGAAGCGAGTGCGTTGGCGGCGAGCTGACGCGCCTGTTCGGCGCTCTCGACTTCCGAGATCAGCGCACGGCGCTTCTGCAGATAGAGCGCCGGGGCGTCTTCGAGTTCGGCGCGTTCGCGGGTCACTTCGGCGACGCGCGCAGCAACCGTTTCGATCTGCGACGCGGCGGAGGTCTTGCGGTTCGCCCAGTCGGTACGCTCGGCGATGATCGCCTGCAGGCGGCGGTCGGCGAGTTCGGCCTCGCGGGCCAGCGCCTGCGCTTCGGCGCGCACTTGAGCTGCGCCGCGGCGGTGGCCTTCGATCTCGCCGCGCACGGTCGCGAGCTGCGCCTCGGCGTCGGAGCTTTCCGGCAGATATTCCAGCGCGGCATGCGCGCTCTCATGCGCCGCTTCCGCTTCCATGCGATCGTTGGAGAGGCGCGACTGCGCTTCGGTCAGCGTCGCGCGGCGCGCCGCATGGCGGTTGATCTCGCGTTCGGCATTGGCATGACGCTCGCGGGCCTGGTCGACGTCGCGGCGGGCATTGCGCAGGGCATCGCGCGATGCGCCTTCGGCCGAGGCCGCAGCCTTCAGCGCCTGTTCGGCGCTCTCCAGCGCTTCGCGCTTGGCAATGGCGTCGATCTTGGCGTTTTCCAGATCGGCTTCGATATCGGTCAGGCGTGCACGCTCGGCGAGACGACGGGCGGCGCCGGTCGGTGCATGCGCGCCCGCGACGAAACCGTCCCAGCGCCAGACGTCGCCTTCCAGCGACACCAGCCGCTGGCCGGTCTGTAGCTGCGATACCAGCGCCGCGCCCTGATCCTTGGAGACGACGCCGATCTGCTTGAGGCGGCGTGCGAGTTCGGCCGGCGCATTGACATGCGAGGCCAGCGATTCCACGCCCGCAGGCAGCGCCGGATCGTTGGCGTGATCGCCGGCATTGGTCCAGCGCATCGGTGCGGAGGGATCGACCGGTGCGTCGAGATCGTCGCCGAGCACGGCGCCCAGCGCCTTTTCATAGCCCTTGGTGACGCTGACGCCATCGATGATCGGCGGCCACAGGTTCTTGGTTTCGCCGTTGAGGATCTTCGAAATCGTGCGGGCTTCGGTCTCGAGCCGCTGCACCTTCCGGTCGGCGTCGTTGAGCGGCGCGCGCGAGGCTTCCAGCGTCTGCCGTGCCGCGACATGCGCGGCCTCGTTGTCGCTGACGGCCATTTCCGCCTGCAGCAGGATTTCCTGCGAGGTCTCCATCAGGGCGGCGAGCTCATCCAGGTCGCCGAAGCCTGAGGTTTGCGCCGTCAGCGCCTCGATCTCGGCCTCGACGCGGGCGATTTCCTGGCCGATACGCGCCAGGCGATCGGCCTGGCTGCGCACGTTGGACTGCAGCTGGTTGCGCTTGGCTGTCATGTCCGCATGCGCGGTGGTGAGTTCGGTGAAGGTGCGCTCGGCGGCGGCCAGCACGGCCTCGGCCTCGGAGACGCGGTCATCGACGCCGCCACGCAGCTCGACGCGCTGCATGATCTCTTCCTTGAGCATCGCGTCTTCTTCGTCGAGCCGGAGCAGCGCGAATTCAGCGTCTTCCGACTGCTTCATCTCGCGCGCGACGTCGCTCTCGAACTGGGTCAGGCGACGGTCGAGCTCGGCGGCGCGCTCCTTGGCGCGCTCTTCCTCGCGGTCGAGCATGTCGCGGGCATTGGTCAGGCGCTGCAGGCCGGCAGCGGCGGCGGCTTCGGCCTCGCGCAGTGCGGGCAATTCAGAAGCGCGGATCGCCTGGATGCGCGCGGCTTCGCCCTGCTCACGCGTACGTTCGGCGAGATCGCGGACATACTGGTCGTGCAGCGTGGCGGCTTCGGCATTGTCCTGATGCGCCTGCAGCCAGCGCAGGTGGAACAGCATGGCCTCGGCCTTGCGCACCTTGCCGGCCACTTCGCGGTAGCGGATCGCCTGGCGGGCCTGCTTCTTCAGGCCTTCCATCTGGCCGGAGAGCTGGCCGATCACGTCCTCGACGCGGGTCAGGTTGGTTTCGGCGGCCTTCAGGCGCAGCTCGGCCTCGTGGCGGCGCGCATGCAGGCCGGCGACGCCAGCGGCGTCTTCCAGCACGCGGCGGCGCTGCTCGGGCTTCGCCTGAATGATTTCGCCGATCTTGCCCTGGTGGACGAGGGCGGGCGAACGCGCACCGGTGGCAGCGTCGGCAAACAGGATCTGCACGTCGCGGGCGCGCACGTCGCGGCCGTTGATGCGGTATTGCGACCCAGCTTCGCGCTCGATGCGGCGGGAGATTTCGAGGATTTCGGCGTCATTGACCATGGCCGGCGCGGTACGATCGGTATTGTCGATCGTCATCACCACTTCGGCGTGGTTGCGCGAGGCGCGGTTGCCGGAGCCGGCGAAGATCACCGCGTCCATGTCGGCGGCGCGCAGCGACTTGTGCGAGGTTTCGCCCATCGCCCAGCGCAGCGCTTCCACCAGATTGGACTTGCCGCAGCCGTTCGGGCCGACGACGCCGGTCAGACCGGGCTCGATCATGAAGTCGGTCGGTTCGACGAACGACTTGAATCCGTGCAGGCGCAGGCGCGTGAGTTTCATGGATACGGTACTCTAGGTTAGCCGAACAGCCCCGAGAATCGCGAATCCCCCAGCACGAACAATAGCATAAATGCAGCTGCCGCGCGGACGGAGACTCGCTAGTCGCGGCTCTCATTGGCCCGGACAATGGCGAGACGAGGGCAGTCGCGCAACCGCGGAACCCCGCTTTTCCCAAGGGTTTTGCGGGGGATAGGTGGGGGAGGGAGAGAAAAAGGGCTTGTTTTAAGGGGGATGCGGGAGGAAAGCGCGCGATTTCTACGGAGCGTTAGCGTGTTCCGCACTTAGTAGCCTCAGACTTCGCTTTAGCTTCTCGGCATGGCTCCAAACAATCCAAGCAAATGGTACTGGCGCTTGAGTGATTATTTATAGTTGTTAACAATCGATATCGGTTGTGAGAAAAATATCCCCTTGACGGATTCGTGCCCATGAATCATATGTCTCTTCAACATGGCCGGCCCCTCTGCGCGAAAGCGTACGGGTCGGTCTTCTTTTTTGTAGGTCCGCTTGATGGCCTACAGTAAGCCCTACCTCACCGTAAAAGATCAGCTCGCCCTTATTAAATCGCGAGGGATGATCATTTCGGATGAGGCGCTTGCCGAGTCCTACCTCAACAAAATCGGATACTATCGTCTCAGCGGATACTGGTATCCGTATCGCGAAGCCAAGCAGGTTGCCGGGATTACGAAAGTCCTCGACGACTTCAAAAGTGGTACCAAATCCTCCGAAATCGTAGACCTGTACGTCTTCGACAAAAAGCTTCGCCTGGTTTTCCTGGACGTCATTGAGCGTATCGAAATAGCGCTACGTGTTCAGATAACTCTCCAACTCGGCAAGCAAGGGGCGGATGCGCATAGAAATCCGAAGGCTCTTCACCCCAATTTTCTGCGACAGATAAATCAGAAAACCGGCAAGTCACAACACGCCGAGTGGTTAGCTCGCAACGACGATGCGTTTGACAGGTCAAAAGAGGAATTTGCGAAACATTTTAGAACAAAATACTTTGGTGAAATCCCTCCCATTTGGATAGCCGCAGAATTGTGGGACTTCGGTACGATGTCATTTCTGTATGCGGGAATGCGTAAGTCCGATCAGATTGCCGTAGCTAAAACTTTTAACGTGCCATCTTTCGACGTCATGGAGACGTGGCTTCGTTCAATCAATGTCGCTCGCAATATCTGCGCTCATCATAGTCGATTTTGGAACAAGCCCAGCGTCGTGCAGCCGAAATGGCCTTCTGCTGTTGATGTCCCTGATCTCGGGCATATTGTCGGTGATACAAATGCTCAAACACGCATCTATGGATTGGCGTGTCTGTGCGCGCATCTGCTGAAGTCGATAAATCCGAATTCGACGTGGTTGCCGCGGTTCAAGTCGACGGTGTCTGACTTCCCCAGTTCTACGGTCGTTAACCTGAAATCGGCAGGCTTTCCGGCAGATTGGGATAAGACAAATTTGTGGTCGTGAATGATGATCGGTTCGCGTGCCTCACACGTCCCGCGCATACCCATTCGGACGACGCTGCTGCGGTGCGCCGAGCACGGCGATGCAGAGGCCGAGAAATGCCAGGCCGATGATCTCGCAGATGAAATTTTCAAACATGATACGCCCTCACGCTAATGGGATGAGAATGCGGAGATGGCGCTTAAGCGTTCCTTAATGCGCGTTTACGCTTCGATAATGTGTGGAAACACAGTTAATCCGCGAGGGCACCATCCGTTAACATCCGGCTACCGCAGGATGTCAGCGGGCGTGAGTCTGTGCGCTGTGCGGCATCGGGATTTTGGCCTTCAGCGCGGCTTCGCCTTCGGGCGTGATGCAATAACGCACCAGCGAGCCGGCCTGGAGCGCGATCCAGGTCTTTTCGACCATCTTGGACAGGGTCTTCGGCCCGGCAGGCATTAAATGCGGCGCAAGCAGGCCCGGCGTATCGCGCAGTTTCTGAAGCGCGGTGCGCTCGACATAATGCGGCAGGTGGCTGGCGCGTGTCGGCATGGGGCAAGTCTCATCGGGTTGGACGAGGGGAACTGAACTATTCTTTTGGGTGAACTACGTGAACGTTTGAGCGCGGCTTCAGTTGCATCCGGCATCGAAAAAATGCGCGGCGGCGCTTGACAGTTTTCCTATAAGATTATAATCAAATCCTGTCCGGTTCGCGAGGGGCGCTTCATGAGGCGTCTTGAGGTGGGACAGGATGCGGCGCCTGCGGGTGTGGGGTGACGTACCCCGCACACTCGGGAGGCTTGGGGTCACCGTCCGGGCCCACTACGGGGCTCTGCCACTCATGCTGGCTGGACGTGGTATTGGTGAACGGCGCGAAATCGTCGGGATAAGCGGAGTGCGGAGCTCTGCCCTTTACCCGGAAGAACGGTCCCTCAGCTAAAAAGACGTCGCGGTGGCGCGCCCTCAAGGCGTTGCGCGGTTGCAGCTTGCCGGCGTTCCGGTGGAGCGGATCGCGACACACACCACCCTTTGCGCCTGATGGCGCGCCGCCGCCCCTCATGTTTCAGGAGGGGGACTGCTCACACCTCGGACGCGCAAGCGCCGCGAGACTGCGAGAGCTTGTCTGTTTGAAGCGAAGAAGAATCAGAGAACACGATGGCGCGGCAGCGCGCTAATGCGACGCGCTGGCGGAGAACGCGTTGACGATGACCACGCCGGTCAGGATGAAGCCGATGCCGATGATGGCGGCGAGATCGAGCGCCTGCCGGAACGCGAAATAGCTCACCGCAGAAATCAGCACGATGCCGAGCCCGCTCCAGATCGCATAGGCGATGCCGACCGGCATCACCTTCAGCGCGTGCGACAGGAAATAGAGCGACAGGATGTAGCAGACGGCCATGCCGAACGTCGGCCAGAGCTTCGTGAACTGCTGCGACTGCGCCAGCAGCGCCGTGCCGATGGTTTCGAGCACGATGGCGCAGCCGAGGGCGGCGTAGTTGAGGAAGGTCGGGGTCATGAAAGGGCTCGGGCGTTCAGGAAGCCCTCCCCGCGCAAAAACGGGGGAGGGACAAGAAGACCTCAGCTCTTCAGCAGCGGGGTGATCTTCTTGGAGAATTCCTCGAACGACTGCTCGCCCTTCAGCATCTCGCCGTTGATGAAGAAGGTCGGTGTCGAGTTCACCTTCAGCACTTCATTGGCGTATTTCTGGTCAGCGGCGATCTTGTCGAGCAGCGCCTGGTCCTTCAGGCATTCTTCCACGGCCTGCTGGCTGAGGCCGGCCTGCTTGCCGATGCGGGTCAGGGTCGCGGCGGTGTCCTTCATCACCCAGTCGTTCTGCTGCTTGAACAGCATATCGATGACGGCGAAGTACTTGCCCGAGTCTTCCTTGGCGATGCAGCGCGCCAGCATCGAGCCGGCGGCGGCCTTGATGTCGAGCGGGAATTCGCGAAACACGAAGCGGATCTTGTTGGTGTCGATGAAGGCTTCCTTGATCTTCGGGAACACCTGCTCGGTGAAGGCCGCGCAATGCGGGCAGGTCATCGAGGCATATTCGGTGACGGTGACGGCGGCATCCTTCGGGCCGAGCGCCATGTCGGGCAGCGACACCGGCTTGGCGACGTCAACGGCGTTCTGCGCGAAAGCCTCGGAGATCAGCTGCAGCGGCGACAGGCCGATGGCTGCTGCGGCGCCGGTGAGGGCAAGGGCGGCGGTGAAGTCACGGCGCGTGATGATCAAAGGAATGCTCCAAAGCGGCGGCGGACGCCGGGAAAAGGTTCGCTTCGCTAACTTGAAACCACAAATGTGGCAAGCACGCGCCGGTTCCGGGCGAGCTGGAAAGCCTCAACTTCGCTTGATCGAGGCGCCGAGCCGCGCCAGTGCCTCGCGCAAGGCGTCGTCCTCGACCTCGGGCAGCGTTTCTGCGACCTGGGCGATGGCCTTGGCATCCGGCGGCTTCACGGTGCGGCGAGGCTGCGGCCGCGACAGCGGCGCCTGGCGCAGCGCGATCTTGCCGACCGCGTTCCAGCCGAAAAAGCGATTCACCCGCTGCAGGATCGCATCTGACGAATGCTGGATCTCCAGCGCCATCGGCCCCTCGACGCGCAGGATGAGTGTCGCCGGCTCCTGCGGCTGGCCTTCCACAGGGCGCGGCCACTGGATCTTCAAGGGCTCGGAGAAATTCGCCACCTGCTGGCCGGCGATCTCGGCCCAGCGTGTTACCAGCTCGCGTGAGGCAAAGCCCTGTTTGGCATAGGCATCGGCAAACACCCCGCCGAGCAGGACGGAGAGCGGTTTCGCCGAGATATAGCCGGGCTTGTTCATGGTCGGGCGTTTTGGATACATGGTCGGCATGAGTCTATCAGCCGCCGCCACCCGACGAAAGAAACCTTCCGCACGGGATAGCGGGGAAAGCGCCGCCGCAAAGCGTCCGGCCCAACTGCTCGCCTGGTATGACAAGCATCGCCGCAGATTGCCGTGGCGGCCATTGCCCGGCGAGGGCATCGATCCCTACCGGGTCTGGCTGTCGGAAATCATGCTGCAGCAGACCACCGTGCAGGCGGTCGGGCCGTATTTCGCCAAGTTCCTGGCGCGCTGGCCCACGGTGAGCGATCTCGGCAGCGCCTCGCAGGACGACGTGCTGCGGATGTGGGCCGGGCTTGGCTATTACTCCCGTGCGCGCAATCTCCACGCCTGCGCCGTCACCGTGCTGCGCGACCATGGCGGCGTCTTCCCGGATACCGAGGATGGGTTGCGCGCGCTACCGGGCATCGGGCCCTATACGGCATCGGCCATCGCCGCGATTGCCTTCGGCCGCCAATGCATGCCGGTGGACGGCAATATCGAGCGCGTCACGTCGCGTCTCTATGCAGTGGAAGAACCGCTGCCGAAATCCAAGCCGGTGATCGTGGGCCTCGCAGCCACACTGCTCGGTCCGACGCGGGCGGGCGACAGCGCCCAGGCGCTGATGGATCTCGGCTCCACCATCTGCACGCCCAAAAAACCCGCCTGTGCGCTGTGCCCGATCAATGACGATTGCGCGGCAAAGACCCGCGGCGATCAGGAGACGTTTCCGCGAAAGGCGCCGAAGAAGGCCGGCACACTGCGGCGTGGTGCGGCGTTCGTGGTGACGCGGGGCAACGAACTCTTGGTGCGCACCCGCCCGGAAAAGGGCCTGCTGGGAAACATGACCGAAGTGCCATCATCGGAGTGGCTCGCCGGTCACGACGACAAGGACGCCTTGAAGCAGGCGCCGACCTTAAAAAATCTCACGGCGTGGCATCGCAAAACCGGCGCGGTCACCCATATCTTCACACACTTCCCGCTGGAGCTCGCCGTCTATACGGCGCATGTGCCCCCCCGCACCCGCCCCCCCGAGGGCATGCGCTGGGTCCCGATCGCAACATTGGATGACGAAGCCTTGCCGAACGTCATGCGCAAGGTCATCGCGCACGGGCTGGATTGAAGTTTGAATCCAGCGAGTTGCATCAACTCGCGTTGGAAAGTTGCGACGATTGCGGCAGCGTCACGATCGGCGGCTTCGCGTTGAGCCCTTCAACCTGAAAACCGGCGACGCGCTTGTAGTTGGCGGCGATGTCTTCGAGTTCCTGCTGCGACAGCACGTCGGTGACGACGTTGAAGCCCTCAGGCGCGCGCTCCTCGACGATCTGCATGACCTGTTCCGGTCCGTTGCGGCGGTTCAGCATCACAAGGTCGGTGGTTGCGGGGCGGCGTTCGGCCTCATAGGCTTCGAGTGCGGCTGGCACGTCGCCAAGCGCAAGAATCTCACGGGTCAGCACGCGGGCGTCGAGGATGGCCTGCGACGCTCCGTTGGAGCCGATCGGATACATCGGATGCGCGGCGTCTCCCATCAGCGTCACGCGGCCGAAGGTCCAGCGATCGACCGGATCGCGGTCGACCAGCGGATATTCGTAAGCGTGCGGGCAATTGCTGATCAGACCGGGTACGTCGAGCCAGTCGAAGCGCCAGTCCTTGAACCAAGGCAGGAACTCGTCGAGCCGCGCCGCGCGGTTGTAGTCCTCGCGGCGCCACTCATAGGTCGGCGGCATGTGCCGTTCGGCCACCCAGTTGATGTCGTATTTGCCGTCGGCATCCGGCTCCTGCGAGATCGGGTAGCAGACGAATTTCAGGATCTCGTGGCCGGCCATGATCATGGTGCGGCCAGTCAGGAACGCATCGCTCTTGGTGATGCCGCGCCAGAGAATGCGGCCATTCCAGAGCGGCGCGCCTTCCTGCGGATAGAGCTTCTGCCGGATCGCCGAATGGATGCCATCGGCGGCGATCAACAGCGTGCCGTCATAGCTGCCAGCGGATTTGCCGGTGGCCTTGTCGATGAAGTCGGCGCGGACGCCGTCCGGCGTTTCGGTCCAGCCGGTCAGGTGATGACTGGTGAGGATGTTGTCGGCGCCAAGGCGTTCGATGGCGGTGTCGAGCAGGATCTGCTGTAGCCTGCCACGATGGATCGAGAACTGCGGCCATTTGTAGCCGGCCTCGATGCCGCGCGGTTCGCTCCAGATCGGCTTGCCGTGTTTGGAGAAGAAGGCGAGTTCGCGGGTGCGCACGCCCGACGCGTCGAGCTGGTCGTGCAGGCCGAGCTCGATCAGCTCGCGCACCGCATGCGGCAGCACATTGATGCCGACGCCAAGCGGCCTGAGTGCCGGCACGCTTTCGAACACGCGGCATGGCACGCCGATCTGGTGCAGGCTGAGCGCGAGCGTCAGTCCGCCAATTCCGCCGCCTGCAATGAGAACGGTCATTTTTGTTGCCTCCCCCTCGATTTGATCGAGGTCATGGCACGGGAAAGGCGATCGCGGCAACTGGGACGATCGCGACGGAAAAACGCGTCCGGATCGTCCGCCGGCAGCGAATTCATGGTGGACGGAACCTTAACGCAAAATTCAGCCGCGTTCCCTAATACCGGTGGCACTACTTTTTGGGTGAATCGGTCACCGACAGGTCAATGATGTCCAACCAGATTAAGCCGAGCGGCCGCGAGACTTTCTTTCCGGCATCGGAGCTCATCGTATCCAAGACGGATCTCAAGGGTCGCATGACCTATGTGAATCGTCTGTTCTGCAAGATGGCCGGCTATACCGAAGCCGAGTTGCTCGGCCAGCCGCACAGCCTGATCCGTCATCCCGATATGCCGCGCAGCGTCTTCAAGCTGCTCTGGGACACGGTCGAGGAGCGCCGCGAGATTTTCGCCTTCGTAAAAAACATGGCGAGCAATGGCGATCACTACTGGGTCTTCGCCCATGTCACGCCGTCCTACGGCCTCGACGGCAAGATCGCCGGCTATCATTCCAATCGCCGTGTCCCGCCGCCGGATCTCATCAAGAAGACGATCGCGCCTCTTTATGCCGACGTGCTGGCAATCGAGAAGCGACACGTGAACGGCAAGGAATCCCTCGCCGCCGGCTACAAGGCCCTTACCGATTTCGTTGCATCCCAGAAAGTCAGCTATGACGAACTTATGTTTTCTCTCAAGAGCGCAGCTTAGCACGCTCGTCGTCATTGCCGGCTCTGCGCTTGCTCTGGTGCTTCAGTTCTTCGGTCTTCCGCTCGCGGCCATGGTCTGTCAGGCCGTTGTGATCGCTGCGGCTGTTGCCGCGCTTGTCCTGATGGGCAAGACGGCGCGCCTGATTGAGAAGGCGCGCATCGCCTGCCAGCGCATTGCGCAGGGCGACTTCGAGGCCCGCATTCTGGGAATTCCCGTGCGCGGCGTGACCGGCGAGTTGCTGCATAGCGTCAATGACATGATCGATGGCTGTGACGCCTTCGTGCGTGAATCCACCGCGGCGATGGCGGCGCTCAACGACAACAAATATTACCGGCGCATTCTGCCGGGCGGATTGCATGGCGGCCTGCTGCACGGCGCGAAAGCGATGAATGCGGCGACCGACAATATCGCCGACCGTATCAGGAATTTCGAGCGCCAGACCAGCCAGCTCGAATCCACGGTGGGCGGCATCGTGTCCGCACTCGACAGCGGTGCGGTCGAGATGAGCAGCACCGCAGGCAATCTGCGGACCGGTGCATCCTCGACATTGACCCGTGTCACCTCGGTAGCAGCGGCATCCGAACAGGCGTCCGCCAACATGCAGTCAGTGGCTTCGGCCACCGCGCGGCTGTCGTCCAGCGCCAGCGAAGTCGGTGCCGACGTCAATCGCTCGGCCGCCATCGCCGGCCGCGCCGTCGAACGCGTCGCCGATGCAGCCAGCAATGTCGACGTGCTTCGCGCTGTCGCCGTGCGCATCAGTGAAGTCGTGACCTCGATCAACGTGATCGCCAGCCAGACCAATCTGCTGGCGCTGAACGCGACGATCGAAGCGGCTCGCGCAGGCGATGCCGGTCGTGGTTTCGCAGTGGTGGCGCATGAAGTGAAGGCACTGGCGACACAGACCGCCAACTTCACCGCCGAGATCGAAAAGGAAATCGGCCAGGTTCAGTCAGCGACCGACAAAGTCAGCTCGTCGATCACCGAGATTGGCACCGTGATTGCGGAAGTGAACGAGATCACCGGCAAGGTCGCGAGTGCCTCGGAAGCGCAGTCCGCGGCAACGGCCGATATCGCGCGCAACATCGACGAGGCCTTCGCCGTGGTGCGCGAGATTTCAACCAACATCCAGTCGCTGGCAACCACCGCCAAGGACACCGAACAACTCGCCACATCGACCATGGTGGCATCGGGCGATCTGTCGTCGCAGTCGGGATTGCTGACCAAGGAAATCCGCGGCTATCTCGGCGAGGCCCGGCAAAATCTGGTACGCCAGGCTGCCGCGCGCTGATCGCGTCCGCTCATTTCGATTGATCCGGAATTGGCGCCGCTGCGGCGCCAATTTCTTTAGCGGTGTAACGCGCGATTGCTAGGCGCTGATATCCGTGAAGAAACCGCTGGCGCTGCCGCCATTCTCGGTCTTCTTGTTCACGGCTTCCTTGATCTTGTCGGCAATCTTCTGCTCGACCTCCCGGCGTTGCTCCGGCGACATGTTGTTCAATTCTTCTTCCGTTACGCCGATGCTCGACAGCAGCGCGTCGCGCATTTTTTCCGCTGGTGTCTTTTTCGCGTAGTCGAGGAATTTCTCTTCCGGCGATTTTGCTATCGCTGTTGCATTGCCGAGGCCGCTCTCGGCCTTGTCGGATGGCTGCAGTCTGGTCGGAAGCTTGAAGGACTGCATGCTGGAGATAATGGAGTTCGACATCTGAATTTCTCTTGCTGTGAGATGTTTGCGACCCACTACGCAAAAATCAAGCCATCAGAAATATTCAGAAATCATAAGCGGTTAGGTATTTGTAGTTGCTATCAGGCGTTGCCTGCCGGCAAGCTTTGCCGGCAAAATTGACCTAGGCGCGCTGCGTCAGGCCGTGCGGCGCTTCGGCGGGTCGAGTTCACGGCCGGTCTCCAGCATGATCTTGCGGAGCCAGATCGAGCCGGAATCGAATTGCGCGCGTGTGGGCGTGAACATGAACTGTTCGTCGATGCCGGGATCGAATGGCGGTGCAATTGTCGTGAGCGATAGCGGCTGAGCCAATGCGGCAATCAGGCGTCGCGGCACAAAGGCCACGACATCGGTCCGTGCCGCAACGTGCAGCGCCTCGATATAGCTCGGCACGACGAGGGCGATCTGCCGCTCCAGTTTCTTGCTGCGCAGCCAGTCGTCGATGAGGTCTTCGCTCTGGCCTCGGAGCACCACGGCGATATGACGGGCTTTGAGAAATCCCTCGGTCGTCTTCAGGCGCGCTACTGCCGGATAGCCCTTGCGGACGGCAAGGGCGTCGGAATCGACATAGAGCAACTGACGATGGAAGCCGTTGAAGGCGTTGCCGATGCTGATCACCATGTCGAGGCTGCGGGCGAATTCCGCCGTCATGATCGACGGGCCGCGCCATGGCACGACGTTGATCTGGACGCCCGGCGCGACGCTGTCGAGCTTCTTCATCAATGGCGGCATCAGCAGTTCGACAGCCAGATCCGGCATCATCAGCCGAAAGTGCCGGTCGCTTTGGCGGGCATCGAAGACATCCGGGATGAACAGTCCGCGGACTTGCTCCAGTGTCTGGGCAAGTGGACCGCGCAGGGCCTGTGCGCGCGGCGTCAGCTCCATGCGGGCGCCGACACGGACCAGCAGGGGATCGCCGAGAATGTCGCGCAGCCGGCGCAATGCATGACTGGTCGCCGGCTGCGACAGGCCAATCCGCATCGCGGCGCGGCCGACATTGCTCTCGCGCAGCAATGCATCGAGCGCGACCAGTAGGTTGAGATCGAGCGATGCCAAATTCATGGGGTGAATATATATCATACAGACTATCGATTGGAAGAATGGGGATTGTCCAACCCATACTGCGTCATCGTTCAAGCGATGGAGCAGAACAATGAGCACGGCAGACAACAAGAAACTTATCCAGCAGGTCTATAGCGATTCAGCCAACCGCAGCGGCACGACCTTCGCCGATCATCTTGCCGATGACGCATGCTGGATCGTCGTTGGTCAGTATTCCTGGGGACGCACCTTCAAGGGGAAGGATGCGATCCTCAACGGCCTGATGGGACATTTCCGGTCGCTATTCGACATCCGGCCGCGCACGGTCGCTTCCAATTTCATTGCGGAAGGCAATCTGGTGGTGGTCGAGGCCAAGGGCGACAATGTCACTAAGACTGGCGATCGTTACGACAACGATTATTGCATGGTGTGGCGCGTCGAGAACGGCAAGATCACCATGATCAAGGAATATTGCGACACGGGGCTCGTCGAGCGGGTGCTGGGTCCGTTCCCGGAAGAGATGGCACGCGTACCTGCCTGACACAAAAGGCCGGGCAGCAGTGCTGCGCCCGGCCTTCGTCGAATGGTTCGTGATCAGGCTGCGCTGGTGGCGAGATGTTTGAACATGGCGGCGCGGGCTTCGTCGTCCATCTCGGCCTTGAACTTGAATGTGTCCTTCAGGGCGACAGCCTTCGCTGCGGCCGGGCGTGCCGAGATCTCATCATGCAGGCGCTTTACGTTGGGGAATTGGGCAAAGCCCTCGTCGCCGAGAATGAAGTTGGTCATCCGCACCCAGCCCCAGACGTCCATGTCGACGATCGTGTAGCTGTCGCCGACCATATATTGCCGTCCGGCCAGGCGTTCATTGAGCACGCCGAGATGGCGTTTCGCCTCGAACTGATAGCGGTTATGCGCGTAGTCGATCTTCTCCGGCGCGAAATGCTTGAAGTGCACGGCCTGGCCGAAAAACGGACCGACGCCGGTGGCGACGAACATCAGCCAGGACAGCATCTCGCCGCGATTGGCCGGGGTGTTGGCGGGCAGGAATTTGCCGGTCTTCTCGGCGAGGTAGAGCAGGATGGCGTTGCTGTCGAACACCTTGACGCCATCGTCGTCGATTGCAGGCACCTTGCCGTTCGGATTGACCTTCAGGAAGTCCTGGTTGAATTGCGCACCGGTGCGGGTGTCGATGGCGATCGGCTCATAGGCCAGGCCGGCTTCTTCCAGAAACAGCGCGACCTTGGTCGGGTTTGGCGACCCGTTGAAGTAAAACTTCAGCATCTCAAATCTCCCTGGATTTTATACGTCAATGCACGAGGCGGGCCGCTGATGCGGACCGTTGTCTCGTGCTTGGAATTCAGGGGGAGTGCAAGCGATGTTTTGACGAAGGCCGGGCGCATGCGTCCGGCCGGTGGCATGGGCGGGGACTTTAGACCGCGCCCATCTCGCTGCGGATTTCAGCGCGGAGTTCGTCGATCAGGCGCAGGCCCTTCTTGGTCTCGACGTGCCAGAACGTCCAGCCGTTGCAGGAGGCGGAGCCTTGGGCCATCGCGCCCATGCGATGGATCGAGCCGACCTTGTCGCCGAACATGATGGCGCCGTCGGCGCGCACCAATGCACCATGACGCTTCTTGAGATCGACCAGCTTGGTGCCGGGCGAGATCATGCCCCGCTCGACCAGTTCGGAGAACGCCACGCGGGGCGCGCTGCGGGCGGTCATGAACGGTGCCAGTGTTGCCTCGGGCAGCGGCTCGATCGCGGCGATGCGTGCTTCGGCAGCGGCGGCATAGTCGCGGTCGCGTTCGAAGCCGATGTAATTGCGGCCGAGGCGCTTGGCGACGGCGCCTGTGGTGCCGGTGCCGTTAAACGGATCGATCACGAGATCGCCGGGTTTCGACGATGACAGCAGCACGCGGGCCAGCAGGCCTTCAGGCTTCTGGGTCGGGTGAACCTTCTTGCCGTCCGAGCCCTTTAGGCGTTCGTCGCCGGTGCAAAGCGGAATCAGCCAGTCGGAACGTGCCTGCACGTCCTCATTCGCGGCCTTGAGGGCTTCGTAATTGAACGTATAGCCCTTGGCGTTCTCATCGCGCGCGGCCCATATCATGGTCTCATGCGCATTGGTGAAACGACGGCCGCGGAAATTCGGCATCGGGTTGGACTTGCGCCACACGATATCGTTGAGGACCCAGAAGCCGAGGTCCTGCATGATCGCGCCGACGCGGAAAATATTGTGATAGGAGCCGATCACCCACAGGGTCGCCGACGGCTTCATGATACGGCGTGCGGCCAGGAGCCACGCGCGCGTGAAGTCGTCATATGCGGCGAATGACGAGAACTTGTCCCAGTCATTATTCACCGCATCGACATGGGATTCATCGGGGCGCTTGAGATCGCCCTTCAGCTGCAGATTGTACGGCGGATCTGCGAACACCAGATCGACCGACCCTGCCGGGAGTTTTGACATCTCTGCGACGCAATCACCAATGACGATGCTGCTGCTCGGAGAGGTTTCGAAGTGAGAGCGGGGCGCCCTTGCAGACGCCCCGCGACGCGAAACAACCATGACTCAATTACTCTGACTCAGGCGACGCTGTCGGCGACGCGGGACTAAACAACCGACGGGCAGACATTGACCGGGCAAAGTAAAAATCGACTTAATTGGTAACGAGTTCGAACTAGGCAAGTTTTGCCGGGCAGGTTAATGCTTAATGGAATGGAAATTTTACGCTGCAATTGCGTTATGGTGTTCGGATCGCGTCAAACCGGTCTAAAATGCTGCGACTTGAAATGAAGGAATTACCTCATGCGTTACGATGACTTCCGTCGCAGCGACAATATCGACGACCGTCGTGACGATAGCGGCGGGGGATACGGCGGCGGAGGTGGCGGTGGTTTCGGAATTCCTGGCGGTGGCGGTGGTCTCGGCATCGGCACGGTGATTGTGCTTGGCCTCGTTGGCTGGGCGTTCGGCATCGATCCGCGCATTCTTATCGGCGGTGCAGAAATTCTCACCGGCGGCCAGCAGGCGCCGACCTATCAGACCGACCGTCGCTCGACGCCGACGAAATCAGGCGCACCCACTGACGAGATGGGCAGCATGATCTCTGGCGTGCTCGGCGAGATCGACGATCGCTGGGACGAAATCTTCAAGGAGAGCGGGCAGAAATATACCGGGCCGCAGATCGTGCTGTTTCGTAATGCCACCAATGGCGGGCGCTGCGGCAATGCGCAGTCGGCGATGGGGCCGTTCTACTGTCCGCCCGACAAGAAGATCTATCTCGACACCGGCTTCTTCCGTCAGGTCGAAACCAAATTCCGCGGTTGCTCGGGCAATGCCTGTAAATTTACCGCGGCCTATATCATTGCGCATGAAGCCGGCCATCACATTCAGAACCTGCTCGGGATCATTCCGCGCGTGACACGGCTGCAGCAGCAGGCCGGCAGCAAGGCTGAGGCCAATCTGCTGCAGGTTCGCGTTGAACTGCAGGCCGATTGCCTGTCGGGCGTCTGGGTCAATCGCGAATCGAAGAAGCGGCCCGGTTTCCTCGAAGCCGGTGACATCGATGCCGCGCTGCAGACCGCGTCCGCCATCGGCGACGATACGTTGCAACGTCAGGCACAGGGCCGCGTCGTGCCGGACTCGTTCACGCACGGTTCTGCCGAACAGCGCAAGCGCTGGTTCATGACCGGCTATCAGCAAGGCACCGTGCAGGCCTGCAACACATTTGCGACGGATCGGCTGTAGCGATGGAGCCTGATGCGACCAAGGCCTTCGTGCCGCTCAACATCGCGGTACTGACGATCTCCGATACGCGCTCGCTTGACGACGACAAGTCCGGTGCGACGCTGGCGGATCGGCTGACATCGGCTGGTCACACGCTGGCGAAGCGAGATATTGTCACTGACGATGTCGAGGCGATCCGGACGATTGTGCGTGCATGGATCGCCGATTCCGGTGTTGACGCGATCATCACGACCGGCGGCACGGGCTTCACCGGCCGCGATGTCACGCCGGAAGCCATCGAGCCTCTGTTCGAGAAGCGGATGGATGGTTTCTCGATTGCGTTTCACATGCTGAGCCACGCCAAGATCGGTACCTCGACGATCCAGAGCCGCGCGACTGCTGGCACCGCCGGCGCGACATTTATCTTCTGCCTGCCGGGTTCGCCCGGCGCCTGCCGCGATGGCTGGGACGGCATCCTTGCCGCGCAACTGGATTACCGCACGCGGCCCTGCAATTTCGTGGAGATCATGCCGCGGCTCGATGAGCATCTGCGACGTCCGAAAGCGAAGGGCGCGTCGGTCTAGAGCACGAGCTCCCAGGTCTCACCGATCAAATCCTGACCGAAACTGCGATGCGGCTCGGTGGCGACCAGCGCGAAGCCGGCATCCTGATAGATTTTTCGCGCTGCGCCGAGATTGCTCTGGGTCCACAGCGTGATCCTGCGATAACCGCATTGGCGCGCAAAGGCGATGGATTCCGTCACCATGCGCTGGCCGAGCTTTTGTCCGCGCGCCTTGGGATCGATCAGCAAGAGCCGAAATTTGGCGACGTCGTTGGATTCTTTCACGAGAAACAGCGAGCCGACGGGTGCGCCATCCATCTCGGCGATCCAGCAGCGTTCGCGCGTGGCATCGCATGATGCGACGAATTCTGCAGCGATGTCGGCTACCAGCGCCTTAAAGGATGCATCGAACCCGTATTCGGCCGCATAGAGCTCGCCGTGACTGCGGATGACCCAGTCGATATCGCCAGGCTGGAGATCGCGTAGCACTGCAGGCTGAACGGCATCGGGGACTTGGGCGGCCATGATCAGGCGACGATGATCCGGCTGCGCAGCAATGTGCGTGAGGAGCGGCCGAGCTGGCGCAGCAACCGCGCTTCCGAGCGCCGGGCATCGGGCGCGTAGCCGCCGAGACGATCATAGTGTTCGCGGGCGATCAGCAGGCCCTGATCGGCCTTGGGTCCCGTGATCATCCGGACCAGGTGCTTCAGGCCATCGCGAAAATTGGTCTCGTCATAGGGCGAGCGCGCATAGCGGAAAATGCCCGCGCGGGGGCGGTTGCTGGTCGATACGCGCTGGATGAATTGCTGGGTCTCCTCGATCCAGCCGGCATCGAGCACGGCGCCGGCATGGAGAAACATTAGCCAGGGCGAGCGCGCCTGCTTGGCGCCGGCGGCCATCGCCGCGGCGCGCGATCCCTGCGAGGTCAGGAAGCCGCAGCCCGCGACATCGGCGACACGTTCGATGACATCGGTACCAGCGCGATCGACCAGCAGCACTTCGCGGATCACACCGGCAGCAGCGCCCGGCACCAGCGCTGCCAGTGTGGCAACAGCGGGCTGTTCGACGCCTTCGGTGGGGATGATCACGCTCAGCATGGGTGTCGGATAATACCTCTCAACAACGGGGTGGCCGCGTTATCATTTCGTCATAGTCTATGCGGCACCGGCGGCTGCTGCAATTTCGGGGCGGTTCGACTTTCGGCCGCCCCTGCAAGGCGGCGGGAGAATGCGCAGTGCCCCGGCCGTGTGCCACCCTATTTATGTTCTTGATTTGTTCCGTTTGTGCGCTATCGTGGCTTCATGAGTCGCCAGATCGCTGCCCTCAAGCACCCGCCGGTCCCGGCGCCCTCCGATAAGCCGGCGGGTGCGCTTTCCCCTTTTCCCGAGATCGCGGTGGCGATCGACCAGCAGCGGCGACGCGGCCGCGGTGCCCAGTCCAACGACAGCGGGCGCTACGAGGCCGAGGCCCGGGTCGCCTTTGATGACGGCTGGCAGAGCCTCGATGAATTGCCGCCGTTCAAGACGACTGTTGCGACGGACACCGCGCGCAAGGTCATCACGCGCAATGAATCGCCGGATATCGGCTTCGACCGTTCGATCAATCCCTATCGCGGCTGCGAGCATGGCTGCGTCTATTGTTTCGCGCGGCCGACCCACGCCTATCTCGGTCTCTCGCCCGGGCTCGATTTCGAATCCAAACTGTTCGTGAAGCCCGATGCGCCGGCGCTGCTTGAGAAGGAGCTGGCCGCCGCCGAGTACGAGCCGAAGATGATCGCGATCGGTACCAATACCGATCCGTATCAGCCGATCGAGCGCGAGCGTCAGGTGATGCGCGGCATTCTCGAAGTGCTGGAGAAGACCGGTCATCCCGTCGGCATCGTCACCAAGTCGGCTTTGGTGACGCGCGATATCGATATCATGGCGAGGATGGCGAAGCGCAATCTGGTCAAAGTGGCGTTGTCGGTGACGTCGCTCGATCCGAAGCTCGCGCGCACCATGGAGCCGCGCGCGTCGACGCCGTCGAAGCGGCTGGAAGCTTTGCGGCAGCTATCCGAGGCTGGCATTCCGACCACGGTGATGGTGGCGCCCGTGATCCCTGCGCTGAATGACAGCGAGATCGAACGGATTCTCGATGCCGCCGCGCATGCCGGCGTCAAGGAGGCCAGCTACGTTTTGTTGCGGCTGCCGATGGAAGTACGCGATCTGTTTCGCGAGTGGCTGATCGCGAATTATCCGGACCGCTATCGCCACGTCTTCACGCTGATCCGCGAAATGCGCGGCGGCCGCGATTACGACTCGCAATGGGGTACCCGCATGAAGGGCACCGGGCCGATGGCCTGGATGATCGGTCGCCGCTTCGAGATCGCCTGCACGAAGCTCGGTCTCAACAAACGTCGTTCGAAGCTCACCCTCGATCATTTCGAGAAGCCGGCGGGTGCCGGTCAGCAATTGAATCTGTTCTAACTCCGCAGGTCTCGCAGCGTACGGAGTGGTGGAGAGGGGACGTTGGCAGGAAACCAGAGCCTGCCAACGTCCCTCTTTTCGATCTATAGAGTGAGTACAGGAGTGACACGCATGACGATGACGAAACCACCGGCGCCGATCGCGCGCATGACGGTAATCACGCTGGGCGTGGCGGATATGCGCAGGAGCATTGCGTTCTACGAAGCGCTGGGCTTTACGCGAAAGGCCCGTGCCTCTGGCGAGGCCATCGCCTTTTTTGACACCGGCGCCAGCGTCCTCGCGCTGTTTCCATGGGATCAACTGGCGCAGGACGCGACATTGCCTGACCATCCAAGGCCACAGGCGTTTCGCGGCAGCACGCTGGCGTGGAATTGCCGCTCCGAAGGCGAGGTCGATGCGGTCCTCGCTTTCGCTGTCGATTGTGGTGGATCGCTTTTGAAGCCAGCGCGAAAGACCGATTACGGTGGCTATTCCGGCTACTTTGCGGACCCGGACGGGCATGCATGGGACGTGGTGACGGCACCGGAGATCGAGGTCGGTGATGACCGGCGGGTGCGTCTGGACGATTAAAGACCCGACCTGAATAGCGGGCATGATCCTGAGTTCCCGGTTGCACCCCGGGAGCTGCTTCAGCAGGATCCCCCGATGATTCGAGATGCGAAGAAGAAAGCGCCGGCCAAGCCGCGCAAGATCGTGGTCGCGCCGAGCTTCACGCGCGAGCGCACACTGCTCAAGAAAGGTATCTGGCCGGTGGCTGGTTGCGACGAGGCCGGGCGTGGTCCGCTCGCAGGACCGGTGGTTGCCGCCGCGGTTGTGTTGGACCCGAACAACATTCCAAAAGGTCTCGACGATTCCAAGAAGCTGACAGAGAGCAAGCGCGAGGCGCTGTTTGAGGAAATCTGCGCGACGTCGTCATTTGCCGTCGCCTACGCATCACCCGCCCGGATCGACCGCGACAACATCCTGCGGGCGTCGCTCTGGGCGCTGGCGCGTGCGGTCGCGTCGCTCCCGGACGCGCCGAAACATGTGTTTGTCGACGGCCGCGACAAGATCGATACGACGGCCGATTGCGAAGCCGTCATTGGCGGCGACGCGTTGGTGTTGTCCATCGCAGCAGCCTCGATCATCGCCAAGGTGTCGCGCGACCGGCTGATGTGCCGGCTGGCCGAGGATTGCCCGGGCTACGGTTTCGAGGTCCATAAGGGCTATGGCGTGCCGCAGCATATGGCCGCGCTGAATGAATTAGGGCCCAGCATTCATCATCGCAGCCTGTTCGCGCCGGTTGCTGCGGCGCGTGCGCGTCATCAGACTGGCGTCCGTGCGGCGGGTCTGATCGAAGTCCACACCACCATCGATATCGAGATATCCGCCTGAGCGCTCAGGCGGTTGCCTCTCCCGGCTGTGCGCCGTATCACCTGAGCACGCTTCATTCCCTGCTGGCCGGTTCAGACGTTCAATGCGTTTCACCTCCCTGATCGTCGAACTGATCCGCGCCCGGCCACGGCTGGTGTTCTGGATCGTCGTGCTGTGTCAGGCCGCGATCTGGCTCGTCGTCCCCCTGCTGCTGTATCGTGGGCCGCCGGGCGATCTCGCCACCGTGTTGGCCTATGGTCGGGAATATCAAGTCGGTACCCATATGGGACCGCCGCTGGCGTTCTGGCTGGCGGACGTCGCCTTCCGGGCCGCCGGCAATCATGTTTTCGGTGTCTATCTGCTGGCGCAGATCTGCGCCGTCCTCACCTTCCGCGCGGTCTATCAGCTGGGCAGTGCCATCGTCGGCGGCCCGCAGGCTGTCATCGCCGTGCTGCTCACCATGACGGTTACGGCCTTTAGCACGCCCGGCATCGAATTCGGCCCGCTGATCCTGGCGCGTCCGCTCTGGGCGATGTTCCTGCTGCATGCCTGGCTGGCGATCGGGCAGGGGCGTCGCAATGCCTGGTTCGCACTGTCGATCGAGGCCGGACTGCTGCTGCTGACCACGCCTCAGGCCATGTGGTTGTTGCCGCTGCCGCTCGTCTTCGGTCTCGCGACCTCGCGTGGCCGCAGTAACCTGACGTCGTTCGACCCGCTTTATGCCTTGCTGGTCATCGCGGTGCTGACATTGCCATGGGCCATGTGGGTGATCCGGGCCGGTGCGTCGATTGTGCCGGTACCGCCGCAACTGACCGATATCGCCGGCCAGGCGCGGCAGTGGGGCGTGATGATGGCCTGGCTGCTTGCGTCAATTACCGGCGTGATCGTGCTCACGGTGATGAATTGGGGCCGCATCGTTCCTAAGACCGAGGAAGCTCCGATCATCTTCCGCCCGCCGGTCGATCCGCTGGCACGTGACTATGTATTTTTCTTCGCGCTGGTGCCGGGGCTGCTCGGCAGCCTGTTCGCTGCCCTCTACGGCCTCGATCGCGTGGTCGGCGGTGCCGGTATCGCGCTGGTGATGTCGGGTCTCGCCGTCGTCGTGGCGTCGGGCGACCTGATCGCGCTGCGGCGCCAGCGCGTGCTGCGTAAGGTCTGGGCCTTCGCCATCATCGCGCCGGCCCTCGCAGCCTTCGCCAGTCTTGTGATTCTGCCTTGGGTCGACGGCCCCGAGGATGTCACAGCGCTTCCCGCACGCGAGATCGGGCGCTTCTTCGGTGAGAGTTTCGAACGTCGCACCAATCGTCCACTGTCGGCCGTCGCGGGCGATGCGCAACTCGCAGCATTGATCGGGATGAGCGCGTCACGGCCGCATCTGCTGAACGATGCAGTGCCTTCCCGTACGCCGTGGATAACGCCAGCGAAGTTCGCCGAGACCGGCGGCGTCGTGGTGTGGCGCGCGGCAGATACGATCGGCACGCCGCCGGCGGAGATCGCGCAGCGCTTTCCCAACCTCGTGCCGGAAGTGCCGCGCGCCTTCGAACGTCTGGTGAATGGCCGGCAGCCCTTGCTGCGAATTGGCTGGGCGATCGTGCGGCCGAAGGCGCCCTAGACGAACGCCTTTGCTAGCTGGTCCTGCCCGACGGCGCTTCCAGCGCCTTCGCGATCGCGCGCAGATCCATCCAGGTCATCCGCTTGTAGGACGGCGAGCGCAGCAGATAGGCCGGGTGAAACGTCGCCAGCGCTTTGATCTTGCGGGTGCCGGTGTCGTAATCGACCCAGCGTCCCCTGGACTTCATGATGCCGTCGCGGGTCTGCAGCAGCGTCTGTGTCGACGGATTGCCCAGCGTGACGAGAATGTCCGGATTCACCAGTTCGATCTGGCGCTGGATGAACGGCAGGCAGATCTGTGTCTCCTGCGGCGTCGGCGTGCGGTTGCCCGGCGGGCGCCATGGAATCACATTGGCGATATAGACGTCGGTGCGCTTCAGGCCGATCGCGCCCATCATCAGGTCGAGCAATTTGCCGGAGCGGCCGACGAAGGGCAGGCCCTCGATGTCCTCGTCGCGGCCGGGTGCCTCGCCGACAAACATGATCCGCGCCTGTGGATTGCCGTCTGCAAACACCAGTTGGGTCGCGGTCGATTTCAGGGCGCAGCCGTCGAATGTATCCAGCATGCCACGCAGCACCTCGAGCGAGGGCGCGGTGCGCGCGGCGTCCCGGGCGGCGGCAATCGCCACGTCCGGGGCGACCTCGACGCGTGCGGGTGGGCGTGCTGGGGGCGGCGGCATGCCATTCAGCGGCGGTCGCTTCGGCGCGCTGTCGGACAGCTCCCGGGCAGGCGGCGGGAGGTCGTCCGACAGCCGGTTCACCGGCTCATCCATCAATGCGCAATCGACCCCAGCCTCCAGATAAAAGGCGAGCAGTTGCGCAACGCTGGGGTGGGGTTCAGGCGTCATGAGAGGGGGGTCACAGGCATGCCAGCAATCTAGGCCGGATCGCCGCCCAGCGAAACGCCCCCTGTGCATTTAGGTGGTTGTTCTTCCGTGAAAAATCGGAAACAACAGCCCTTAGAAGCGTTCTGAACGGGTTGGAAACGGGTCTGAGACGAGATTATGAGCACTGAAGAACTTCCGCCGCGCGAGTCCATGGAATTCGACGTCGTTATCGTCGGTGCCGGGCCCTCGGGTCTGTCGGCCGCGATCCGGCTGAAACAGCTCAATGCGGACCTGTCCATCGTTGTCGTGGAAAAGGGTTCCGAAGTCGGTGCGCACATCCTGTCCGGCGCGGTGATCGATCCGGTCTCCCTGGACAAGCTGATTCCCGACTGGCGCGAGGACGCCGACTGCCCGCTCAAGACCCAGGTCAAGGACGACCAGTTCATCCTGACCAGCGAGACCGGCGGCATCCGCTTGCCGAACTTCATCAACCCGCCACTGATGAACAATCATCACTGCTACATCACGTCGCTCGGCATGATGTGCCGCTGGCTCGGCGCCAAGGCTGAAGCGCTCGGCGTCGAAATCTATCCGGGCTTTGCGGCGGCCGAGACGCTGTATGACGAGAACGGCGCGGTACGCGGTATCGCCACTGGCGACATGGGAATCGGCCGTGACGGCAAGCCGAAGGATTCCTTCACCCGGGGCATGGAACTGCTGGGCAAGTACACGCTGTTCGCCGAAGGCGCGCGTGGCTCGCTGACCAAGCAGGTGATCGCCAAGTTTGCGCTCGACAAGGATTGCGAGCCCGGCAAGTTCGGCATCGGCCTCAAGGAAATCTGGCAGATCGATCCCGCCAAGCACAAGAAGGGCTTGGTTCAGCATACGCTGGGCTGGCCGCTAGACGACAACACCGGCGGCGGTTCTTTCCTGTACCACTACGACGACAACCTCGTTGCAGTCGGCTTTGTAGTGCATCTGAACTACGACAATCCGTATCTGTATCCGTTCGAGGAGTTCCAGCGGATGAAGACCCATCCGATGATCCGCGACACCTTCGCCGGCGCCAAGCGCCTGGCCTATGGCTCGCGCGCGATCACGGAGGGCGGCTATCAGTCGGTGCCGAAGCTGGTCTTCCCGGGCGGCGCGCTGATCGGCTGCGCCGCAGGCTTCGTCAACGTGCCGCGCATCAAGGGCGTGCACAATGCGATGGCCAGCGGCATGCAGGCCGCGGAGCAGGTGTCAGCCGCGTTGGCCGCCGGTCGCGCCAATGACGAGCTAACGGAATACGAGACTGGTTGGCGCGGTTCGGCGATTGGTCAGGACCTGCACAAGGTCCGCAACGTCAAGCCGTTGCTTTCCAAATTTGGCAACCGGATCGGTATGCTGCTGGCGGGTTTCGATATGTGGTGCAATACGCTGGGCTTCTCGCTGTTCGGTACGCTCAGTCACGCCAAGCCGGATCGCAAGACGCTGAAGCCGGCGAACGAATACAAGCCGATCCCTTATCCGAAGCCGGACGGTAAGCTGACCTTCGATCGCCTGTCCTCGGTGTTCATGTCGAACACCAATCACGAGGAAGACCAGCCGATCCACCTCAAGGTTGCGGATATAGAGCTGCAGAAGAAGTCCGAGCATGACGTCTTTGCCGGCCCGTCAAATCGCTATTGCCCGGCAGGCGTCTATGAATGGGTCGAGGAATCGACCGGCCCGCGTTTCCAGATCAATGCGCAGAATTGCGTCCACTGTAAAACCTGCGACATCAAGGATCCGAACGGCAACATCACCTGGGTTCCGCCGGAAGGTGGCGGCGGCCCGAACTACGAGGCGATGTAACCGGTTCGCTGATTACGATTGTGTGAGCGGCGGCGCCCGTAGGCAGGCCGCTACACCGGCCGGATGTCACGATAACGCCACAGTGCGAGCGTTCTCAGGGGCAGTGGCGCAATCCGGCGGCCCAATTGCTGACAGGCTTCAAGGTGCCACTGGTGCGATCGCGCCTCCGATCCTTGCGATTGACCGCCAAACGCGGCATTGTTGGCATGCGCACTATTGCCGGGTCGGCTGCGCATCCGAGCCTGTCTTGCAGTTTTGCTCGCATTTTGCTCGATATCCTGCCCGTAAATCCTGGAGCTAGGCGAACCCTATGTTGTCCATCCGTTTCAATCGTTTGACGCTCGCTGCCGCCACGGTCGCCGTTCTCGCGATGCCCGGTCAGCTGCTGGCGCAAACCCCGGATCATACCGGCGATAGCTCGGCTGCCCAGTTTCCCACCTCCCGTGACCTGAAGTCGCTCACCACCGCCGGCAGCTATCTGGCCGCCCGCCACGCCAGCGTCGAGCGCGATGCGACCTCGGCTGCGGCGTTTTACCGCTCCGCGCTGCGTACCGATCCGAAGAACAATGAACTGCTCGATCGCGCCTTCATCTCCTCGCTCGCTGACGGCGATATCGAAGAGGCCGTGAAGCTCGCCGATCGCATCCTCACCATCGACAAGTCGAACCGCGTCGCCCGTCTCGTTGTGGGTGTGCGCGATCTCAAGCTGAAGAAATACGCTGCCGCGCAGACCAATATCAACCAGTCGGTGCGCGGCCCGATCACCGACCTCGTTGCGACGCTGCTGTCGGCCTGGGCCGGCTACGGCGCCGGTGAGAGCAAGACGGCGATTGCCAATATCGACAAGCTGGCCGGTCCGGAATGGTATCCGATCTTCAAGGATCTGCATGCTGGCCTGATCCTCGATCTTGCCAACAAGCAGAAGGATGCGGGCGCCCGTTTCGAGCGCGCCTACAAGCTCGACGATTCCGCGCTGCGCGTGGTCGACGCCTATGGCCGCTGGACCTCGCGCAACAAGGACGACGCCGCAGCGCTCGGCATCTACGAGACCTTCAACAAGAAGCTCGCCCGTCACCCGCTGGTGCTGGAAGGTATCCGCGAGACCAAGGCCGGCAAGAAGCTGGCACCGCTGGTCGACAGCCCGCAGGCTGGCGCTGCTGAAGCACTTTATGGCATTGGCGCGTCGCTGACCCGCCGCGGCGGCGAAGACCTCGCGCTGGTCTATCTGCAGCTCTCGCTCTATCTCAAGCCGGACCACTCGCTGGCGCTGCTGTCGCTCGCCGATCTTTATGAGTCGGTGAAGAAGCCGCAGATGGCCATCAAGGTCTATGAGCGCGTGCCCGCCAATTCGGCGCTGAAGCGCAACGCGCAGATCCAGCAGGCCACCGATCTCGATGCGGCCGATCGCAGCGATGAAGGCATCAAGATTCTCAAGGGCGTTGTCGCCGACGATCCGAAGGATCTCGAAGCCATCATGGCGCTCGGCAATATCGAGCGTGGTCGCAAGAAATTCGCCGATTGCTCCGAGACCTACACCAAGGGCATCGACGTCATCGCCGCCAACCAGGACAAGCCGAACTGGGTGTATTTCTACTTCCGCGGCATCTGCCTGGAGCGTTCGAAGCAGTGGGCCAAGGCTGAAGTCGACATGCGCAAGGCGCTCGAATTGCAGCCCGAGCAGCCGCATGTGCTGAACTATCTCGGCTATTCCTGGATCGATCAGGGCATCAACCTCGACGACGCCATGAAGATGATCAAGCGTGCCGTCGATCAGCGTCCGGACGATGGCTACATCGTCGACTCCCTTGGCTGGGCCTATTACCGCATCGGCAATTTCGACGATGCCGTGAAGCAGCTCGAGCGCGCCATCGACCTGAAGCCGGAAGATCCGACCATCAACGACCATCTCGGCGATGCCTATTGGCGCGTCGGTCGCAAGCTGGAAGCCAAGTTCCAGTGGCAGCATGCCAAGGATCTGAAGCCGGAAGCCGAAGAGATTCCGAAGATCGAAGCCAAGATGGAAAACGGTCTGTCGGACGAACCTTCGTCTTCGGCCGCATCCAACGACAAGAAAAAAGAAGACGGCAAAGGCGGCTAATTCCATGGTTGGGGGCACGACCGGTTCAACGAGCCCGGTTCTCGAAGAAGATGCGCGCGCCAAGGTCAATCTGACCCTGCGCGTCATCGGTCGTCGAGTTGACGGCTATCATGATCTCGAAAGCGTCGTGGCCTTTGCAGATTGCGCCGACAGATTGACGCTGGATGCGGGCGGCGATCTGTCGCTGACCGCGACCGGCCCGCGCGCGCAGGAATGCGGCGACACCGCCGATAATCTCGTGATCAAGGCCGCCCGGCTGCTCGGCGAGCGCGTCGAGGGTCTTACATTCGGGCGCTTTGCACTCGACAAGCACTTGCCGGTTGCCGCCGGCATTGGCGGCGGGTCGGCGGATGCTGCCGCAGCACTCCGCCTCCTGGTGCGCGCCAACAATCTCGAAATGGACGATCCCCGCGTGCTCGAAGTGGCGCGCCTGACCGGCGCCGATGTGCCGGTTTGCGTGCCGTCGCACGCCTGCGTGATGACGGGTGTGGGCGAAAACCTGCTGCCGCTCAGCATTCCGCGTTTACCCTGCGTGATGGTCAATCCGCGCGTGCCGGTAGCGACCAAGGATGTGTTCAAGGAGCTCGGCCTGAAGAATGGCGAGCTGCGTGTCGGCGTCAAAGACGTCCTGAAACGGGCTACCTGGCCGAATGAAGGCGGCTCACTCGATGCCTGGATCGACGCGCTCAATGCCGGAACCAATGATCTCGAAGCGCCCGCATTGAAGGTCGAGCCCGTGATTGACACCGTGCTGTCGGCCTTGCGCGGTGCCGAAGGCGTTCGCTTGGCTCGCATGTCGGGTTCGGGCGCGACCTGTTTTGCGCTGTTCGGCAACGACACCGACGCGCAACGCGCGGCCGGTGCCATTCAACTCGCCCACCCGCTGTGGTGGGTGCATGCCGGCGCGCTGAGCTAGCGCGCTTTTTCCCTCGCCCCGCCTGCGGGGAGAGGGTGGCGCGGACGAAGTCCGCGACGGGTGAGGGGGAGCCAGCGAGTGAAACACTGGCTCCCCCTCACCCGGATCACTCGCTGCCGCTCGTGCTCCGACCTCTCCCCGCAAGCGGGGCGAGGTTAAGAAAAGCGACTAACTGCCCCATCCAGCGCTATATCCGCCATCCACCGTGTAGATCACGCCGGTCGTATAGCCCGCGCGATCGGACGCCAGAAACGTCATCATGTCGGCGATCTCGCGCGGTTTCGCAGCGCGGCCGAGTGGCAAGCCCTGCTGCAATTCCCGGAAGCGGTTCTCGTCCCCGAATTGCGCCTTGGCGCGGGTCTTCATCAGCGTGATGTGGCGCTCGGTCTCCACCGGGCCCGGGTTGATGCCGACGACGCGGATATTGTCCTTCAGGCTCTTGCCGCCCAGCGCCCGCGTAAACGCCATCAGCGCGGCATTGCCGGCGCTGCCACAGATGTAATTGGCGTCGAACTTCTCGCCGGCAGCGCCGATGTCGTTGACGATCACGCCATGGCCGCGTGCTTTCATCTGCGCATAGACGAGGCGCGTCAGATTGATGAAGCCGAACACTTTGAGATCCCAGGCATGGCGCCAGGTAGGCTCGTCGATCCTGTCGAGCGATCCGCCGGGAATATCGCCGGCATTGTTGACGAGGATGTCGATATCGCCAGCGGCAGCCGCCAGCGCGGCGAGGTCATCCGGCTTACGCAGGTCGACGCCATGCACGGCGACATCGATCTGGTGGCTGGATCGCAGCCGGTCCGCCAAGGCTTGCATCTGCTCCACATTGCGGGCCGCGAGGCGGAGATCGCAGCCTTCTTCAGCGAAGGCTTCAGCGGCGGCTGCGCCGATGCCCTTGGATGCGCCCGTGATCAGGACGCGCTTGCCGCGCAAATGAAGATCCATGGAATGCCTCTGGATTGCAGAAGGGAGTGTCTGCGACAGAGTTAGGCCCCTGCGGCAAAACCGGTCAACATTGCAGTGCAGCGTTGATCGCAGGCCGGCTTTGGTCCACATCTGCAGGCAGAATTACTGGCGAAGGAAACCCCACGTGAGCGCACAAAAAGAATATCGGATCGCGGTCATCCCCGGTGACGGCATCGGCAAGGAAGTCATGCCGGAAGGCCTGCGTGTCCTTGAAGCGGCAGCGAAAAAGCATCGCGTGAAGGTGCATTTCGATCATTACGACTTCTCGTCCTATGACTATTACGAGAAGCACGGCCAGATGATGCCGGACGACTGGAAAGCGCAGATCGGGAAGCACGATGCGATCTACTTCGGCGCCGTCGGCCTGCCGGCAAAGATTCCGGATCACATTTCGTTGTGGGGCTCGCTGATCAAGTTCCGGCGCGAATTCGACCAATACGTCAATCTGCGCCCGGTGCGCCTGATGCCCGGCGTGCCCTGTCCGCTGGTCGGCCGCAAGCCCGGTGACATCGACTTCTGGGTGGTGCGCGAGAATACCGAGGGTGAATACTCCTCCGTCGGCGGTCGCATGTTCCCGGACACCGATCGTGAATTCGTTACCCAGCAGACGGTGATGACCCGCACCGGTGTCGACCGCATCCTGAAATTTGCGTTCGACCTCGCGCAGTCGCGGCCGAAGAAGCACCTGACCTCGGCGACCAAGTCCAACGGCATCGCGATCACGATGCCCTATTGGGACGAACGCGTGAAGGCGATGGGCGTCAACTATCCCGATGTGAAGTGGGACCAGTATCACATCGACATTCTCACCGCGAATTTCGTGATGCATCCTGACTGGTTCGACGTCGTCGTCGCCTCCAACTTGTTTGGCGACATCCTGTCCGATTTGGGCCCGGCCTGCACCGGCACCATTGGCATCGCGCCATCCGGCAACATCAACCCGACTGGCGATTTCCCGTCAGTGTTCGAGCCGGTGCATGGCTCGGCGCCGGATATTGCCGGGCAGGGCATTGCGAATCCGATCGGCATGATTTGGTCCGGCGCGATGATGCTGGAACATCTCGGCGAGAAGGCTGCAGCGGATTCGATCGTCAAGGCGATCGAGCGCACCCTCGGTGAGCGCACGCTGCGTACGCGCGATCTCGGCGGTCAGGCTGATACAGGCGCTTGCGGCAAGGCCGTGGCGGAGATGGTGGAGTAATTCTGCTTCTTGCGCATCTACAAAAATGCCCGGCTTGAGCCGGGCATTTTCATTTTGGGAGTTTGCAGCGCTTAAGCTGCAATCCGCCGGCAATGCTTCCAGGCCGCGGCGATCAGGTTCACGCTCGCCTCCGGCGTCCGGAAGGCAGAATGCGCCGATAGCGTCACGTTCGGGATCGTTGTCAGTACATGGCCGGCCGGCAGTGGCTCGATGTCGAAAACGTCGAGACCAGCATGGCGCAGATGGCCGGAGCGCAGTGCATCGATCATCGCCGCTTCATCGACCACCGCGCCGCGCGCGGTGTTGACGAGGATCGCACCCTTCTTCATCTGGCCGATGCGCTCGCGGGTGATCATGCCGCGGGTCTCGTCGTTCAGCAGCAGATGGATCGAGACGACGTCGCTCTTGGCCAGCACTGTCTCCATGTCGGTGAATTCCACACCGGGATGGGACTTCGGCGAGCGATTCCAAGCCAGCACCTTCATGCCCGAGCCGAGCGTGATGCGTGCGACTTCCGCGGCGATGCCGCCGAAACCGATTAGGCCGATGGTCTTGCCCGTCAGTTCCATGCTTTCATCGCGCAGCCAGTTGCCGGCCCGCATTTCACGGTCTTGCTGGGCAAGGCCGCGCGCGGCAGCCCACATATGTGCAATGGCGCATTCGGCGACGGCGGTGTCGCCGTAGCCGCGGATCAGGTGGACTTCGATCCCCAGCCCGGCAAGCTCCTCGATATTCATGTAGCTGCGCGCGCCGGTGCCGAGAAACACCACATGCTTCAGGCCGGCGCACTGCTTGGCCACATCGGTTGGAAGATAAGTGTGATCGACGATCGCGATCTCGGCGCCGTCCAGCACCTCAGGTAAATCGGCCGACTTGATGTCCTCATCGCGATTGATCTTGATTGCGATGTCGCCCGGCTGCGTCAGCCGTTCCAGAATCTTCGCCAGCTCTTCGCTGGCATCGACGAATACGCCGCGCATTATTGCCCCCTATCTCTCGTTACTTCGATGCGACGCCGGCAAGCGCCAGCACCGTATGCATCAATACATTGGCGCCGGCGGCGCAATCTTCCTGCGTCGAGCTTTCGAGCTCGTTGTGGCTGATGCCATCCTTGCTCGGAATGAACACCATCGCAGTCGGCATGATGTTGTTGAGGTTGCAGGCGTCGTGGCCGGCGCCTGAGGTGATACGGCGATGCGAGTAACCGAGCGACGTCGCGGCGGTCTCGACCGCATTGACGAAGTCCTTGTTGAAGTGCGTCGGCGGCTTGTGCCAGACTTTGTCGAAGGCGACGTCAACCTTGCGATGCGCGGCGATCTCCTTGATGGCATCGCGCACGCCTTTCTCGATGGCGTCCAGCTTGCCGGCGTCGGCGCTGCGCAGATCCATGGTGAAGGCGATCTCGCCGGGGATCACGTTGCGCGACGGATTTGCGATCACGGCTTCGCCGATGGTGCCGAGCGCGCCGATATTGCTGACGACACGCTCGGTGGCCAGCACGATCTCGGACAGTGTCGCCAGCGCATCCTTGCGCAGCGGCATCGGGGTCGAGCCGGCATGGCTCTCGAAGCCGGTGATCTTGCCGTCGAACCACAGCACGCCCTGGCCGGAATCGACTACGCCGATGGTCTTGCTTTCGGCCTCCAGGATCGGGCCTTGCTCGATATGCAGTTCGACGAAGCCCGAGAATTTCTGCGTGCCGACCGCAACGTCGCCGCGATAGCCAATCTCGTCGAGCGCTTCGCCGACGGTGACACCTGCAATGTCCTTGCGCGACAGAATGTCGTCGGTGGTGAAGTCGCCGACATAGGCGGCGGAGGCCATCATCGCCGGCGCAAAGCGTGAGCCTTCTTCATTGGTCCAGTTGGCGATGCAGATCGGCATCTCGGTTTCGATGCCGGCATCGTTCAGCGTGCGGACGACTTCGAGCGCGCCGAGTACGCCGAGAATGCCGTCGAACTTGCCTCCAGTCGGCTGGGTGTCGAGATGCGAGCCGACGCCGATCGGGGCCTTCGACATGTCGCGGCCCTTGCGCAGCGCGAACATCGAGCCCAGGGCATCGACATGCACCTCTAGGCCAGCGTCTTCGCAGGCCTTGCGAAACCAGTTGCGCACCAGTTTGTCTTCAGGCCCGAGCGTCAGGCGTCGCACGCCGCCTTTTGGCGTGCCGCCGAATTTTGCGGTCTCGTTGATGGTGTCCCAGAGCCGCGCGGAATCGATTTTGAGGTTGTCGCCAAGCTTGGTCATGCGGTCTGTCCCGAGAAGTTTGTGTTGAAGAGGCCTGCTTTTCAATGACCCGGCGATGCCGGCTCGTCAACCAATGGGCTGTTCTGCGCCAGTTGCGCGGCAATGCCTGCGACGAGTTCGATCGCAGCCGTGTCGGGTGACGCGAGCCAGCTTGCCGAAAATGTCAGCGGCTGGAGCTGCAGGTTGGTATTGAGCAATTGCAGGCGTCCGTCCGCGAGTTCGTTCTCGATGATGGCTGTCGGGATCAGTGCGATGCCTAAGCCCTCAATCGCCATGTGCATCACGGTAGACAGCGACGCGCTGGCGTGCAGCCGGATCGGTGGCAGGTCGGGCCGGTTGAACAGCGAGCGCGCGATCTCGTAGGGCCGGGTCTTGCGCGAGAAGGTGATGATGGGAAATTTCGCGAGGTCATGGATCGAGAGCAGATCATTGCCGAGGCCGAGTGAGGGGCTGGCGAGAAAGCCGACAGGGTAGTCGCACAGCACACGGTTGCGAATGTTGGATGTCGAAAGCGGCCCGAGCACGAAAGCGAGATCGATCTCCTGTGCCTGCAACCGCGCGTTCAGGTTCGGCGTGATATCAACCTCGATTTCGAGCGACAGGTTCGGATACGAGATATTGACGTGCTTGATCAGCCGCGTCAGCAAAGTGTGGACGATGGTCTCGGCGACGCCGAGCCGCAGCACGCCGCGCATTGCCGAGCGATCGCCAACCGCCGCCATCATCTCTGAGCGCAGGCCGATCAGCTTTTCGGCGTAGACCAGCATCTGCCGTCCGGCCGTCGTCGGCGAGGCCATACGGCGGTCCCGCTGCAGAAGCCGCACGCCCATCTCGTGTTCCAGTTGCGCGATACGCTGGGAAATTGCCGGCTGGGTCGTGTTGAGCTTCTGGGCCGCGCCGCGGAAGCTGCCGAGATTGACCACCCAGAGAAAAGTCTCCAGCGCCTTGAAGTCCGCCATGGATGCGATCCGGCTATCGATAAGTAGGATTTATGGATGTCGATTAAAAACAACGATTAGACATTATACTAGCCCTGAGTTTCAGTGCGTGTCGAGGCAGAATTAGGCAGGACACTAAGATGGCTATTTCTTCGGCAGCGCAGCAAAGCGACGATCGATCCTCGGATTTGCCCAGCGCGGTTGCTCGCCGCGAATATCGCGCGGGCAAATATGGCAGCACCGCCGGAGTAGCCCCGGGTTATGTCCAGGGCAATCTCGTGATTTTGCCGGAAGCCCAGGCCGCAGCCTTTCATCGCTTCTGCCAGCTCAATCCGAAGCCGTGCCCGATCATCGGCATGTCGGATGTCGGCAATCCAAGCATTCCCGCGCTCGGTCTTGATCTCGATATCCGGACTGACATTCCGCAATATGTCGTCTGGAAGGATGGCGAGGCGATTGATCGCCCTTACGAGGTGACGAAGTACTGGCGCGACGATCTCGTGTCTTTCGTCATCGGATGTTCGTATTCGTTCGAGGAAGCCATGATGGCCGACGATCTGCCGATCCGTCATATCGAGCAGGATGTGCTGGTGCCGATGTATCGCACCAACATCGCCTGTAAATCCGCAGGCCCGTTCGCCGGGCCGATGGTGGTGTCGATGCGACCGCTGAAGCCGGCTGATGCGATCCGCGCCGTCCAGATCACCTCGCGTTTTCCCGCAGTGCATGGTGCGCCGGTACATCTGGGTCTGCCGCAGTCGATCGGCATCAAGGATATCAACAAGCCTGATTACGGCGATGCGGTGCACATCAACGACGATGAAATCCCGGTGTTCTGGGCCTGTGGCGTCACGCCGCAAGCGGTCATTGCTGCAGCGCGCGTGCCGTTCGCGATTACGCATGCGCCGGGTGTCATGCTCGTCACGGACCTGAAGAATAAGCATTTGGCTGTTTTATAAGAAGCAGCTTGCCGATCTTTCGGGCTTTACCGTAACCTTGATTAGTTTCATCGATAGCCGCCGGTCACAAAGGACAAAGACATGACGATTTCTCGCCGAAACGTATTGCTTGGAGGCGCCGCTTCCGCCGCGCTGCTGCCTCTGGCCAAGCCTGCGCGCGCGCAGGTCAAGGAAGTCGTGATCGGCGTGATTTATCCGCTGTCCGGCGCCAGCGCGCAGATCGGCGTCGACGCGCAGAAAGCTTTCGAGACTGCTGCCGATATCATCAACAAGGATTACGATTTCGCATTGCCGATGGCGAAGGGCGAAGGCTTCACCGGTCTCGGTGGCGCCAAGGTGCGTCTCGTTTTCGCCGACCATCAGGCCGATCCGCAGAAGGGCCGCGCTGAAGCCGAACGCCTCATCACCCAGGAGAAGGTCTCGGCCATTGTCGGCACCTATCAGAGCGCCGTCGCCGTCACCGTCAGCCAGATTTGCGAGCGCTACCAGATCCCGTTCCTGTCGGCCGACAACTCGTCGCCAAGCCTGCATCGCCGTGGTTTGAAATATTACTTCCGCGCCGCCCCGCATGACGAAATGTTCTCGACGGCGATGTTCGATTTCTTCGATGCGCTGAAGAAAAAAGGCCAGAAGATCGAGACGCTGGCGCTGTTCCATGAAGACACCATCTTCGGCACGGACTCGGCGAATGCGCAGCTCAAGCTCGCTGCCGATCGCGGTTACAAGATCGTCGCCGACATCAAGTATCGCGCCAATTCGCCGTCACTCACTGCCGAAGTGCAGCAGCTCAAGGCTGCCAATGCCGACGTACTGATGCCGTCGAGCTACACCACCGATGGCATCCTGCTCATCAAGACCATGGGCGAACTTGGCTACAAGGCCAAGAACATCGTCGCACAGGACGCCGGCTTCTCCGAGAAGGCGCTGTATGATGCGGTCGGTGACAAGATTCCGGGCGTCATCTCGCGCGGTTCGTTCTCACTCGATCTCGCCGCCAAGCGTCCGATGGTCGGCAAGATCAACGACATGTTCAAGGAGAAGTCCGGTAAGGACTTCAACGACTACTCCTCGCGCCAGTTCATGGGCCTGATCGTGATGGCCGATGCCATCAATCGTGCCAAGTCCACCGATGGTGAGAAAATCCGCGAAGCGTTGGTCGCCACCGACATGCCGGGCGAAAGCACGATCATGCCGTGGGCCAAGGTCAAGTTCGACGAGTTGGGCCAGAACAACAACGCCGATCCGGTACTGCTGCAGTATAATGGTGGCAAGTTCGTCACCATCTTCCCGCCGCAGGCCGCCGTGGCGGATGCGATCTGGCCGATGCCGTAAGGCGCGTTCTCTAAACGCATGTGATGGCGTCGTCGGACTCGACGATGCCATCACATACTCCGGTGTCATCCCCGCCTAGCACGCCGAAGGCGTGCGGGGGGCGGGGATCCATATCCTCCGAAGGATTGGTTTGCACCTGGTCTGACCGGCATCGCCCAGTTGTGATGTCGGTGGTTATGGGTCCCCGCTTTCGCGGGGACGACAGACAGAGAGGATTACTTCGTGACCGCCGCGACCATCATCCAGAGCCTTGCCAGCGGATTGCTGATGGGGCTGCTCTACGGCCTGCTCGCGGTCGGCCTTGCGCTGATCTTCGGGTTGATGGACGTCACCAACTTCGCCCATGGCGAATTCCTGATGTTGGCGATGTATCTCACCTTCTTCCTGTTCATGTTCTGGGCGGTCGACCCACTGCTGTCGATCCCGCTGGTGGCCGCCGGCATGTTCGTGTTCGGCGCGGTGATCTATCTCGTGATCATACGCTTCGCCATGCGGGCCAAGGCCAATATCGGCATGGTGCAGATCTTCGCGACCTTCGGCCTCGCCATCCTGATGCGCGGCCTCGCGCAGTTCTTCTTCACCCCGGATTATCGCAGCATCCCGGCCTCGATGCTCGGCGGCAAGACGATCTCGATCTTCGGCGTATTTCTGCCGGTGCCGCAGCTGGTCGGCGCGCTGATTTCCATTGCTGCCTTCGGCGCACTCTACTTCTTCATGAAGAAGACCGATTTCGGTCGCGCGCTGGAAGCGACCCGTGAGGATGCTGGTGCCGTGGCGCTGGTCGGCATCGACAAGAACAAGGTGTTCGCCCTCGGCTGGGGCCTCGGTTCCGCGCTGATCGGTCTCGCCGGCGGCGTGATGGCGATCTTCTTCTATATCTACCCTGATGTGGGCGCGTCCTTTGCGCTGATCGCTTATGTCACCGTGGCGCTCGGCGGCTTCGGTAGCGTGTTCGGCGCTTTTGCTGGCGGCATCATCGTTGGTCTGGTCGAGGCGACCACCGCGATGATCCTGCCGCCGTCGCTCAAATCGGTCGGCATCTATGCCGTCTATCTCCTCGTTGTCTTTGTCCGGCCGCGCGGCCTGTTCGGATCGATCTGATGGACAGCTTCACACAGCGTCGCCACCGCGACCTCATTCTCGCCGCCGCGCTTGCGGCCATCGCCGCCTGCGTGCCGTTCTTCGTCAAGGACGTCTATGTCCAGAACATCATGGTGCTGACCCTGATGTATGCGGCGCTGTCGCAGGCCTGGAACATCCTTGGCGGTTATTGCGGCCAGATCTCGCTCGGCCACGCGCTCTATTTTGGCCTCGGCGCCTATACGACGGCGCTGCTGTTCACCAAATTCGGCGTGCTGCCGTGGTTCGGCATGCTCGGCGGTGGCATCATCTCCGCGCTGATCGCGCTCGCCTTGGGCTATCCGACCTTCCGCCTGCGCGGCCATTATTTCGTCATCGCCACCATCGTCATCGCCGAAATTGGCTTCCTGCTGTTCCACAATTGGGACTATGCCGGTGCGGCGCTCGGCATCGACATCCCGGTGCGTGGCGATAGCTGGGCCAAGTTCCAGTTCACGCGCAGCAAGCTGCCGTTCTATTACTTCGCCCTCGTGTTCTGCTGCGTCGCCTGGTTCATCACCTGGTGGCTGGAAGACTCCAAATGGGGCTTCTGGTGGCGCGCGGTGAAGGATAATCCCGATGCAGCCGAAAGCCTCGGCGTCGTGGTGTTCAATTCCAAGATGGGCGCGGCGGCGGTCTCCGCTTTCCTCACCGCGATCGGCGGCGCTTTCTATGCGCAGTTCGTCTCCTATATCGATCCTGAAAGTGTCATGACCTTCCAGTTCTCGCTGCTGATGGCACTGCCTGCGGTGCTGGGTGGTATCGGCACGCTGTGGGGCCCGGTGCTCGGCGCGGTCATCCTGATCCCGATGACCGAACTGACGCGCTCCTTCATCGGCGGCTCCGGCCGCGGCGTCGATCTCATCCTCTATGGCGCAGTGATCGTCGTGATCTCGCTGGCGCGGCCCGATGGTTTGATCGGCCTGTTCTCGCGACGTCCGGCTTCGAAAGGAGTGCCGCAATGACGACACCTCTTCTCGAAACCCGTGGCGTCTGGCAGCGCTTCGGCGGCCTGATCGCCAATAGTGACGTCTCGATCTCCGTCGGCGCTGGCGAAATCGTCGGCCTGATCGGGCCGAACGGTGCCGGCAAGTCGACGCTGTTCAACCTGATCGCCGGCGTGCTGCCGCCGACGCAGGGCACGATCTGGTTCAACGGCGAGAACGTCACGCAGATGCCGGCGGCGGAACGCTGCCAGCGCGGTATCGCGCGCACCTTCCAGGTGGTGAAGAGCTTCGAGACCATGACCGTGATCGACAACGTCATCGTCGGCGCGCTGATCCGCAACGAAAAGATGCGCGATGCGCGGCGCAAGGCACATGAGGTGCTTGAGTTCTGCGGTCTTGCCCCGCGCGCCGACAAGCTTGCTAGGGATCTCATTCCGTCGGAGAAGCGCCGCCTCGAAGTGGCGCGTGCGCTGGCCACCGAGCCCAAACTCCTGATGCTCGACGAGTGTCTTACCGGCCTCACGCCGCTTGAGGCGCAGTCGGGCGTGGCCCTGGTCCGCAAGGTCCGCGAGACCGGCGTCACCGTGCTGATGGTCGAACACGTCATGGAAATCGTCATGCCGCTGGTCGACCGCGCCATCGTGCTCAATCTCGGCAAGAAGCTGGTCGAGGGCAAACCCGCGGATGTCGTGCGGCATCCTGAAGTCATCAGTGCATATCTCGGGGATCGCCATGCTGTCGGTGCGTGAGGCCACCACCGCCTATCAGGGGCTGGTCGCCATTTCGGACGTCACCATCGACGTCGCCAAGGGCGAGATCGTCGCCGTCTGCGGCTCCAACGGCGCCGGCAAGTCGACGCTGATCAAGACCATCGCCGGCGCCGAGCGCCCGCGTTCGGGCACCGTCACCTTCGATGGCGAGCAGATCAACGGCGTGCCGCAGCATCTCATCACGGCGCGCGGCATCGCCTATGTGCCGGAAAACCGCCGGCTGTTTCCGCGGTTGTCGGTGGAAGACAACCTCCGCCTCGGCAGCTACATGTATCGCGGCAAGCCCGATCGCGACGAGCCGTTGAAGCTGGTGTTCGACCTGTTCCCGCGTCTTTCCGAACGTCTCGAGCAGCGCGCCGAAACCCTGTCCGGCGGCGAGCAGCAGATGCTGGCCATCAGCCGCGCACTGATGACCCGTCCGCGCCTGTTGATGCTCGACGAGCCGTCGCAGGGCATCATGCCGAAGCTGGTGGACGAGATCTTTCAGGCGGTCATCAAGATCCGGGACGCGGGTATGACCGTGCTGATCGTCGAGCAGCGCATGGCCGAAGTGCTGGAGATCGCCGACCGCGCCTACATCCTGCAGACCGGCCGCGTCCAGATGCAGGGCAAGGCCTCGGAGATTGCGACCAATCCGGATGTGCGCAAGGCGTATCTGGGGCTGTAAGTCCCGGAATTGTCCCGTTTAAAGCCGCTGACGAACGTGTTATCGTTCTTGTATGAGCAACGTCGAAGACATCGAGAAGGCGATCGAGAATCTGCCACCGGCAGAGCTAGCGCAATTCCGTGCCTGGTTCGAGGCTTTTGACGCCGAAGTGTTCGATCAAAAGATTGCTGCTGATGCATCGTCAGGGAAGCTGGACCGCTTGGCCGAGCAAGCTCTGAACGGCTACAGCCAAGGCCGCGCGCGCGACCTGTGAAACACCTCGCCAGTCCGGAATTCTGGGCGGCATATCAGCGATTACCCGTTCACGTTCGTTCATTGGCAGACAAGAATTTTGCACTGCTGAAAAGTAACCCCAGTCACCCTTCGCTGCACTTGAAGAAGATCGGCCGCTACGTTTCGGCGCGCGTTGGTCTGCGTTATCGGGCTTTGGCCGTTGAGGTTGATGATGGTTTGCTATGATTCTGGATTGGATCGCACGCCGACTACGATCAACTCCTTAAATGAGCCGCCTGGCTCAATCGTGCCCATGCGCGTCATGATCGGGCAGAACCAGCCCGAACGTCGCCACCAGGTCCTTCACTTGTGCCGGCGTCAGGTGCCGCGGGTTGAGCCCGCGCAGCAGCAGATAGAGTTTCGCGGTTTCTTCGAGTTCTTCGATGGCATAGACCGCTGCTTCCAGCGTGTCGCCGGACACTACCGGGCCGTGATTGGCCAACAGCACCGATGAATATTTACCGGCGAGGCCCTTGATGGCGTCGGCGACCGCCGGATCGCCCGGCCGATAATACGGCACCAGGGCCGTCGCGCCGCATTTCATCAGGTAATAGGGCGTCATCGGCGGCAGCACCGCGCGTGGGTCGATTTCCGGCAGCATCGAGACCGCTACCGAATGGGTCGAATGCAGATGCACCACGGCGCGAGCGGCGCTGCGGGTCTCATACAGCGCCGTATGCAGCGGAACCTCTTTGGTCGGCGCATCGCCAGATATGAGGCGGCCGTTGCTGTCGAGGCGCGACAGCCGGGCCGGATCGAGTGAGCCCAGTGACGCATTGGTCGGGCTCACGAGCCAGCCGCCATCATCGCAGCGCACACTGATATTGCCCGATGAGCCCGGCGTCAGCCCACGGTCGAACAGCGAGCGGCCGAGCCGGCAGATCTCTTCACGGAGCTTTGTGTCAGTCACCGGATGTCCTCGGTCTTTTCTTGGCATTTCCTCGTGATGCTTTTTCCCACGCTTTGGCATGATGGCCAAGCCGTGTTACCGAGAGGCAAGGCCGCCTCAAGCTGGCCATCGAGGACCCCTAGGGAATTGCCGCATGTCACCTGCATCTGAGAAACCACGCGTCGCCGTTATTGGTCTGGGGTCGATGGGCTATGGCATGGCCCTGTCGCTCAAGAAGGCCGGCTTCACGGTGACTGGCTGCGACGTGTCGGCGGATGCGGTGAAGCGCTTCGTGGCCGACGGAGGGCAGGGCGCTGATACCCCGGCCGGTGCCGCGCAGGGCGCGGATATCGTCATCAGTGTCGTCGTCAATGCCGCGCAGACGGAGACCATCCTGTTCGGGACGGACGGCGTTGCCGAAACGCTGCCGAAAGGTGCGGTATTCGTATCGTCCGCGACGATGGATCCCGATGTCGCCCGCCGCCTCGCCGGGGATCTCGAAGCCACCGGTCGACATTACCTCGATGCCCCGATCTCCGGGGGTGCACAGCGTGCGGCGCAGGGCGAACTCACCATTCTAGCATCCGGCAGCGAGGCTGCCTTTGCCAGGGCGCGGCCGGCGCTCGATGCGATGGCCGCCAAGCTCTACGAACTCGGCAATGCCGCCGGGCAGGGCGCCGCTTTCAAGATGATCAACCAGCTCCTCGCAGGCGTACATATCGCCGCCGCCTCGGAAGCCATCGCGTTTGCCGCCAAGCAGGGTCTCGATATCCGCAAGGTCTACGAGGTGATCACCGCCTCCGCCGGCAACTCCTGGATGTTCGAGAACCGCATGCCGCATGTGCTCGATGGCGATTACACGCCGCGCAGCGCGGTCGATATCTTCGTCAAGGATCTTGGCATCATCCAGGACATGGCGCGTACAGCGAAATTCCCCGTGCCGGTCTCCGCTGCGGCACTGCAGATGTTTCTGATGACCTCGGCGTCAGGCATGGGCCGCGATGACGACGCGTCGGTGGCGCGGATGTATGCCAAGGTCACCGGTACCGAGCTGCCGGGCGAGCCGAATTAAGAACACGAGGACGATCGATGCCCCGCTTCGCCGCCAATCTCAGCATGATGTTCAACGAACACGCGTTCCTTGATCGCTTCGATGCCGCGGCGAAAGCCGGTTTCACTGCGGTGGAGTTCCTGTTCCCCTACGAGCATCCGCCGGAAGCGATCGCCGAACGGCTGGAACGAAATGGCTTGAAGCAGGTGCTGTTCAATCTGCCGCCGGGCGACTGGAATGCCGGCGAAAAGGGTTTTGCCGCACGTCCCGACAAGTTCGATGAGCTCAGGCAGAGCATTCACACGGCACTGCCCTATGCCCTGGCCACCAATGTCCGCCGCCTGCACATGATGGCGGGTCTCGCCGATCGCCGCGATCCGAAGGCCGTGGCGGCTTTCCGCAAATCCATTGAATGGGCCGCGAATTTTCTCGGCGAACATGGCGTCGACGTGGTGATTGAGCCGATCAACCCGCGCGACGTGCCCGGGTATTTTCTCAACGACTTCATGTTCGCGCGCGACATCATCGCCGACATGAAGATTCCGAATCTCGGGCTGCAGTTCGATATCTATCACTGCCAGATCATGCATGGTGACGTCACGATGCGGCTGCGCGAGATGCTGCCGTGGATCGGGCATATCCAGATCGCCAGCGTGCCGTCGCGCAACGAGCCGTCCGGCGAGGAACTGAACTATCCTTTCCTGTTCGATGAACTCGACCGGATCGGCTACGACAATTATGTCGGTTGCGAATATCGCCCGGCCGGCGACACGGTCGCAGGACTTGGCTGGTTCAAGCCCTATGCCGGAGTGAAAGCATGACGCTGGCGCTGGGCTGCATCGCTGACGACTACACTGGTGCGTCCGACCTGGCCAACACGCTGACCCGCTGCGGTCTGCGCACGGTGCAGACCATCGGCATTCCTGCTGATGATCTGCAGCTGCCGGACGTCGATGCCGTTGTAGTATCGCTGAAGAGTCGCTCGATCGCGGCCAGCAAGGCGGTCGAGAAATCGCGCGCCGCCGAAAAATGGATGCGCAGCCGCGGCGCGGATCATGTGCTGTTCAAGATCTGTTCGACATTCGACTCCACCGACGCCGGCAATATCGGCCCGGTGATGGACGCGTTGCGGCTCGATTCCGGTGACAATATCGTGCTGGTGACGCCGGCATTCCCCGAGACCGGCCGCACGGTCTATCAGGGCAATCTGTTCGTTGGCTCCGTGCCGCTGAACGAGAGTCCGCTGAAGGATCACCCGCTCAATCCGATGCACGACTCCAATCTCGTCCGTGTGCTGGCGCGGCAGAGCGCGACAAATATCGGGTTGGTCGATCTCGGAGTTGTCGCCTGCGGCGCCGACGTGGTGCGGACGCATCTCGATGGACTGTCGGAGAATGGTTTTGGCGCGGCGATCATCGACGCGGTGTTTGCCAGCGATCTGGAAACCATCGGTGCGGTCGCCCTGGGTCATCGCGTCTCGGTCGGTGCATCCGGTATGGGGCTTGGCCTGGCGCGCGCACTGGTCGCGTCCGGCCGCGTCAAGGCGAATGCGGCGACCTCGATCAAGGATACGCCCGTGGGTGGCGCTGCAGCCTGTCTGGCCGGCAGTTGTTCGCAGGCGACGCTGCAGCAGATCGCGCGCGCCGAACAGGTGATGCCGGTGCTGCATCTCGATCCCGAACAGGTGATGGCCGGCGGCGCGGAAGTCCAGCGCGCGCTCGGCTGGGCGAAGGAGCGGCTCGGCAAAGGACCGGTCCTGATTGCCAGTAGTTCGACACCGGATCAGGTGACGGCGCTGCAAAAGCGCCATGGCCGCGATGCCGCGGGGCATGCCATCGAGCAGGCGATGGCCGATCTCGCTGAAGGTCTCGTCCGCGCCGGCGTACAACGGCTCGTGGTGGCTGGCGGCGAAACATCCGGTGCTGTCGTCGATCGGCTGGGCATTCCGGGTTTTCTGGTCGGTACCGAAATCGCCGCCGGTGTGCCGGTATTGCGCGCGGTCGGTGCGGCGGAGCGCCAGATGCTGCTGGCGCTGAAGTCCGGCAATTTCGGTGGACCGGCTTTTTTTGAAGATGCGCTTGGCCTGATGACCTGATGGATGTCGCCCAATCCCGGGGCGACAGGCTGCCCGAATAGGCAGGGCGCTGCTTGCGCCGCGCGCATTACAGATAGTTCATCTTGACCGGCCCATGACACCTTGGGTGTCGCGAGCCGGAGCCGCGTCTATTTAAGCCTAAAACTGTTGTGCGGACGCCACGGCGGCCCGGAAACAATTAACAATACCGCTGAAGTGAATTGCCGTGAGGCTTGGCGCGTTAGCTATTTTATCGCAGGTCGGGTAAATCTGCTGGCGTGGACAGGCGCGGAAACCGCTCGTTCGCAGCCCTTCATGCAAAGAGGATTGCCCGTTCATTCATGAACCGAGCCGATAGGCTTATGCCGGCCCGGCTCACTAATCGGATGCGGATGATCTCTCTAAACAGGTGAATTCGATCGTGGGCAGGCGGGTTCCCGCAGTGCCCCTCTCGTCAATATATCGAGGACTGCCCGTTCATGATCTCGTTGGTGCGCATCGCCCTGACCCGGCCTTACACCTTTGTGGTGCTGGCCCTGCTGTTGCTGATTGTCGGGCCGCTGGCCGCGCTTCGCACGCCGACCGATATTTTCCCTGATATTCGCATCCCCGTCATCGGCGTGGTCTGGCAATATACCGGCCTCCCGCCGGACCAGATGTCCGGCCGTATCACCACGCCGTTCCAGCGCGCACTGACCACCACGGTCAATGACATCGAGCACATCACGGCGAATTCCTATGCCGGCTTCGGCATCATCAAGATCTTCTTCCAGCCCAATGTCGACATCCGCACCGCCAATGCGCAGGTCACCGCGATCTCGCAGACGCTGATCAAGCAGTTGCCGCCCGGCGCCACGCCCCCGCTGATCCTGAACTATTCGGCCTCGACGGTGCCGATCATCAACGTCGCATTGTCCGGTGACGGTCTTACCGAACAGAACCTCGCCGATATCGGCATCAACCAGCTTCGTACCCCGCTGGTCACCGTGCCTGGTGCCGCGATTCCGTATCCGTTCGGCGGCAAGCAGCGCCAGATCCAGATCGATCTCAATCCCGGCGCGCTGCAGGCCCGCGGTCTGTCCGGTCAGGACGTCGCCAATGCATTGGCCGCGCAGAACCTGATCACGCCGGTCGGCACGCAGAAGATCGGCGAATTCGAATACACGATCAATCTCAACAACTCGCCGCTGAAGATCGAAGAACTCGGCCGGCTGCCGATCAAGAGCGTCAACGGCGCCATGGTCTATGTGGATGACGTTGCCACCGTGCGCGACGGCAATCCGCCGCAGACCAATATCGTACATGTGGATGGCAATCGTTCGGTGCTGATGCAGGTGTTGAAGGCTGGCTCGGTTTCCACGCTCGATATCATATCCGGCATCAAGCAGAAGGTGATTGACTATCGCGCGGCGCTGCCGGACGCGTTGAAGATCAGTTATATCGGCGACCAGTCCGGCTTCGTGCGCGGCGCCATCGAAGGCGTGGCCGTGGAAGGCGTCATCGCGGCCTTGCTGACGTCGGTGATGATCCTGCTGTTCCTTGGCAGCTGGCGTTCCACCGTCATCATCGCGGTGTCGATCCCGCTGGCGGTGCTCGGTGCCATCATTATGCTGTCGATGATCGGCGAAACGCTGAACATCATGACGCTGGGCGGTCTGGCGCTCGCAGTCGGCATCCTCGTCGACGACGCCACGGTGACCATCGAGAACATCAATTACCATCTGGAGCAGGGCAAGGACGTCGAGACCTCGATCATGGACGGTGCGGCGCAGATTGTGACGCCGGCTTTCGTATCGCTTCTCTGTATCTGTATCGTCTTCGTGCCGATGTTCTTCCTCAACGGCATTGCGCGCTTCCTGTTCGTGCCGATGGCCGAAGCGGTGATGTTCGCGATGGTCTGGTCGTTCCTGCTGTCGCGCACGCTGGTGCCGACCATGGCCAAATATCTGCTGCAGCCGCATGTCCATCATGACGGCGAGAAGCCGCCGACCCGCAATCCGCTGGTGCGTTTCCAGCGGGGCTTCGAGGCCGGCTTCGAGCGGATCCGCGGCGGCTATCACGGCCTGTTGGATATGGCGCTGGCGCGGCGCCCCGTTTTTGTGATCGGCTTCCTCGGCGTCGTCGGCGTGTCGTTTCTGCTGGTGCCGTTCCTTGGCCGCAACTTCTTCCCATCGGTCGATGGCGGCGCCATCCTGATGCATGTCCGCGCCCAGGTCGGCACTCGCATCGAGGAAACTGCCAACCAGTTCGCCGATATCACCAAGGCGGTGCGCAAGATCATCCCGCCGGATCAGATCGAGACCATGACCGACAATATCGGCATGCCCGTCTCCGGCATCAATCTCACCTATAACAACACCGGCGTGATCGGCCCGCAGGATGGCGACTTCCAGATCAAGCTGAAGGAAGGCCACAGGCCGACCGAGGAATATGTGCGGCTATTGCGCGAGCAACTGCCGCGGCAGTTCCCGGGCGTCAGCTTTGCCTTCCTGCCCGCCGACATCGTCAGCCAGATCCTGAACTTCGGCGCTCCGGCCCCGATCGACCTGCAGATCCGCGGTGCGAATCTCGCGGCGAACTTCGAATATGCCAACAAGCTGCTCGGCAAGATCCGTCGCATTCCCGGCATTGCCGATGCACGGCTCCAGCAGTCGCCGAACAATCCCGGCTTCAACATCGATGTGGACCGCACCCGTGCGCAATATGTCGGCCTGACCGAGCGCGATGTCACCAACAGCCTCGTGGTCAACCTCGCAGGTTCGTCGCAAGTCGCGCCGACCTATTATCTCAGTCCTGATAACGGCGTGTCCTATTCCATCGTGATGCAGACGCCGCAATACAAACTGGATTCGCTGGGTGCGCTGGAGACGCTGCCGATCACGGCCGTGAATGCCAGCAACAACTCCCCGATGCTCGGCGGCATTGCCAGCATCAATCGCTCGACCTCGAATGCCGTGGTGTCGCAATATGACATCCAGTCGATGGTGCAGATCTATGCCACCACGCAGGGGCGCGATCTCGGTTCCGTGTCCAACGATATTTACAAGGTGCTCGAAGAGACCAAGGCGGATGTGCCGAAGGGCAGCAATGTGGCGCTGCTCGGTCAGGTGCAGACCATGAACAGCGCCTTTGCCGGTCTATTGTTCGGCCTGCTCGGCGCCATCGTGCTGATCTATCTCTTGATCGTCGTGAACTTCCAGTCCTGGTCCGATCCGTTCGTGATCATCACCGCGCTGCCGGCGGCATTGGCCGGCATCGTCTGGATGCTGTTCACGACGCAGACGACGCTGTCGGTTCCGGCACTAACCGGCGCCATCATGTGTATGGGTGTTGCGACGGCCAACTCGGTGCTGGTGATTTCCTTCGCCCGCGAGCGTTACGCGATCCTCGGCGACCCCATCAAGGCCGCGTCCGAAGCCGGTTTCGTCCGCTTCCGCCCGGTGTTGATGACGGCCCTGGCCATGATCATCGGCATGGCGCCGATGGCGCTGGGGCTGGGCGAAGGCGGCGAGCAGAATGCGCCACTTGGCCGCGCTGTCATCGGCGGCCTGATTTTTGCTACCATCGCCACGTTGATGTTCGTGCCGGTGGTTTTCAGCATGGTTCACAAGAAACAGCAGCCTGAAAATCAGCCTGCGGCTGACGTGGCTACCTCGGAGACTTTGCATGCCCACTGAGCAGACCCCCCCGGTGTCACGCCGCAAGCTCGGCCTGGTCGGAGTGATTGGCCTGTGCGCCGCAGGCGCCATCGTCGTCACCGGCATCATGGCCCGCGCCAAGACCGAGAGCGATTTAAAGGCCTGGACCGACGATCAGGCGATCCCGACCGTCGCTGTGGCTCCGCCGGATGCCCGCGTTCTCAACGCGTCGCTCGATCTGCCCGGCCGGCTCGAAGCCTATTACCGCGCGCCGATTTTTGCCCGCGTTTCGGGCTATCTGAAGAGCTGGAGCGCCGATATCGGTGCACAGGTCAAATCCGGCCAGGTGATCGCCGAGATCGAAGCCCCGGACCTCGATCAGCAGTTGCTGCAGGCCCGTGCTGACCTTGTCAGCCAGCAGTCCAGCGCCAAACTGTCGGAAGCGACGCTGAACCGCCGCAAGACGCTGGTGGCGTCGAATTTCGTTTCGGCGCAGGAAATCGACGAACGCACCGCCGATCTGAACAACAAGCGCGCCGCCGTGAATTCCGGTCAGGCCAATGTTGAGCGGCTGGAAGCGCTGGCCGGTTACAAGAAGATCACCGCGCCGTTCGACGGCGTCGTCACCCAGCGCAACACCGACGTCGGCGCGCTGATCTCGGGTGGCACCGGAACCGGCGCCGCGATGTTCGTGGTATCTGATATCAAGAAGCTGCGCGTTTATGTCGACGTGCCGCAGAGCTATGTGCCGGCGATCAGGTTAGGCGCCAAGGCGATCATCAGCGTGCCCGATCATCCGAACAAGACGTTCCCGGCCACGGTGGAGGCCTCGTCGCAATCGGTCGATGTGGCGTCGGGCACCACGCGCATGCAGCTCGTGCTCGACAACCCCAACGGCGAATTGCTGCCGGGTGGTTATGCCAATGTGAAGATGAGCCTCGCGCGTGATTCCGCGCCGCTCCATGTTCCGGCCTCGGCGCTGATCTTCAACAAGAGCGGCATGCGCGTCGCGACCGTTGGACCGGACGACAAGATCCTGTTCAAGACCGTGACCATCGCCAGGGATCTCGGCCGCGACATCGAGCTCGCATCCGGCATCGCCGCCGACGACCGCATCGTCATTGCCCCGCCGGACGGCCTCAACGACGGCGACAAGGTCCGTATCACCGGCGGTAGCGGTGCTCCGAAAAGCGGCAAGCCGACGGCGGAGACGGACAAAAAGGAAGTGAAGGGGTAGGGCGTTGACGCCGCGCTATGCCGGGCTCGTACGTCCGGCATAGCAACCCCTGCATTTACGATCGCCTAGTGCGTGATGCCTTCGCGATCGAACAGCGCCATCAGGGTGCAGCTCATTGTTGCGATCAGTTTCTCCTCGCCTCGCTCCACCGCAAAGGCCTGGCCCTCGCAAACCGTTATGGTTCTGCCGGGCTTGAGAACGTGGGCCCGAAACAGGAAATGCTCGCCGCGGGCCGGGGCCAGAAAATTGGTCTTGAATTCGACGGTAAGTACTGCGGCATTGTCGGGCATCAGCGAGAAGGCGGCATATCCGCAGGCTGTATCCAGCGCTGTTGTGATGATGCCGGCATGAATGAACCCGTGCTGCTGCGTAAAGGCGGTGTTGTACGGCATTTTGAGTTCGACTTCGCCGGCTGCCTGGCGAGCAACTTCGATACCCAGTGTCGCCATCGCCGTTTGGCGGGCGAAGCTCGCCTGCACGCGGGCCTCGAAGTTTGCATCCTTTGGAATGAATTTGGTCATCTCGCCTTATTGCGCCTTTCGCCACTCCAGCACACCATCACCCGCCGTGCTGATCGCGCCTGACGATCCTACGGGCGTCTTGTCCTGATCCATCAGAAACGCCAGTGTCGCCTGGTCCTGTACCGGCACACGCGCCAGCGCGCGTTCATTGGCAGCAGTGCGCAAGATCACTACGCCGTGTTCGATCTCGCCACCACGGCCGTAGATCACCGTGAAGCTTTCCACAGTGCCGTTGCCTGAGGCCTCGGTGACATATGTCGGAACGGGCTTGCGGTCGCGATCGGCGTCAGCCTGCACATTGGTGTCCTGCGCGATCGCTTCCTTCGGCATATCCTTCGACACCACCAATGCGTGGTGCTTGGTGACGAAGCCGCCCTGCGCATAGAGCAGTCCCGTCCTGGTGCCGGCGCGGATCTTGCGCACCATCGCGCAGGCGGCATGCGCCATGTAGTCGTTCAGCGGCGCGCCAAAGAAGGTGAGACCGCCGGTCACGGTTGGTTGCACGTCGCTGCCAAGGCCGAGGGTGCGGCGGGCCATCTTGGGCACGCAGGGGAAGCAGCTATAGAGCTCGATGGCGCCGAAATTCTTGCCGGAGCCGCCGACCAGATCCATGGCCACCTTCAGCACCGCATTCTGCGCGTGGCTCTCCACATACTGGTCGCGGTCGAGATAGTCGCGCGGCTCCTCGGCTGAAGCGCCGCCCCAGATATGCACGATGCGATCCTCGGGCACGCCGGCAGCGCGCGCCTTGGCAAGGCTGGTGACGAGGATGGCGGCCGACTGGTTTACCATCGGATTGGCGACCATCAGCTTGGTATAGGGCCAGGCGATCAGCCGATTGTCAGGCGTCGGCGTTGTGATCTCGTCGGGCGTGAAGGCCTTCTTGTTCCACGCTTCCGGATTGGTCGCCGCGACGCCTGCATAGCGCGACCACAATTCTCCAGACTCTCGATGGGCCTCGCGCGGCGTCTGGCCCCAATGCGCGGCGGAGGCGGCTTCATAGAACGGGTAGACCGTGACCGGTTTGGCCACGCCGAGCTTGGTCGCCATCGGCTTCTGATAGTTGGCACCGCGGAGCGGCTCCGGCGCATCCTTGGCGAACGGCGTCCAGGGCAGATCCACCTTGGCGCGTTCGGCCTTGGTGGCCGTGCCCTGCGATTCCGCGCCGGTGATCGCCGCGACCTGAGATTCGCCGCGCGCGATACGCTTGGCTGCTTCATGAATGTAACGGATCGGGCTCTCGCCGCCGACCGGGCCGTAATAGGCATGTTTCGGCGCGATGCCGAGCTTCTCGCTGAGCTGCTTCTCCGGCGCGGTGTAACGCCAGCTCAGGAAGTTCACGATGTCGAGCGAGTCGATATCCCCAAGCAGCTTGCCGCCGGAATCCTGCTCTGCGCGCTTCAGCGCTTCGATCATCAGCGCGAGCGGCTCGAGACCTTCGGCGAGCTCCTTCGGATGATCCGAGAATTCGCCGACGCCGACGATGACGGGGATGCGGTCTTCAGCTTGGTTCGACACTGCCATTGTTCTTGCTCTTGCCTCTATTCGGAAACCAGCATGGTGAGGTGCTCTGCCGCTTCGGCAAAGTCCTCCTTGAATTCCTGCACAACTGCGCCTGCCGACTTGACGCTGTCAATCAGGCCGACGCCCTGGCCGACGAAATAGCTGACCAGATCCCGTGCCTGCGCATTGCCCGCGGCTGCGGAACGATCAATCGAGGCGAAGGCGTCGCGGCTGATCAGGCTCTGCAGTGGCATCGGCAGCGCGCCGGGGCTGTCTTCGCTGCGATCCCAGGCATCGGTCCAGACCGAGCGCAACTGCCGTGCGGGCTTGCCGGTACGGCCCCTGGAGCGGATCGCATCGCGCGACGAGGCGGCAATCATCTTCTCGCGAAAGATTTCGGAGGTTTCAGATTCCGTGGTCGCGAGCCACACCGAACCGGTCCAGACGCCTGCCGCGCCCATCGCCATACAGCCGGCCATCTGCCGCCCGGTCATGATGCCGCCGGCGGCCAGCACCGGCACCTCGCGCATCGGCTTGATGGCTTTGATCACCTCCGGTACCAGCACCATGGTCGAGACCTCGCCGCAATGGCCACCGGCCTCGGTGCCCTGCGCCACGAGAATATCGACGCCGGCCGCAACCTGCCGGATCGCATGTTCCTTGGCACCGACGAGAGCTGCCACGGGGACGCTATGGGCTTTGCCCATCTCGATCATCGCCTTCGGCGGCACGCCGAGTGCATTGGCGATCAGCCGGATCGGATGATTGAAGGAGACGTCGAGCAGCCGCAGTGCAGTCTCGCCATCGAATGGCTGCGGCTGATCGGAGGAGACTTCGGTGATCTTGAGATCGACGCCGTATTTCTTCAGCAGGCTCCTGGTGAAAGCGCGATGTTCCGGCGTGATGCGGCGCTCCAGCGACTTCCAGGTGACATCCTTCTCGCCTGCGGTGGAGATGTTCTCCGGGATCAGCACGTCGATGCCGTAGGGCTTGCCATCGACATGATCGTCGATCCACCTCAGTTCCTGCTCCAGCGTTTCCGGCGAATGCGCGGTGGCGCCGAGCACACCGAAGCCGCCGGCACGGCTGACGGCCGCCACCACGTCGCGGCAATGGCTAAAGGCGAGTAATGGAAACGCGATGCCCAGCATCTCGCAGATCGGCGACTTCATCGGCGTGTCTCCCTGAATCCCTTGTGACCCGCTTCATGTGGCGAGTTCGTGATGAACGCTAGCGTATGGGGAAGGGCGATGCCAAGCTGACCAGCGGCATTCCGCCTGGCAAAATACCGCGGCGACGATTCCCGATTTCCTGCTTGCGCTTTCGCGTTATGCGGGAAATGCTGCCTGTAACAAGCAAAGCAAAAAATACGGGAGTGAACGCATGGCCGCTGCTCAGCCGCAACCTGTCTCGCATCAGAACGCGCGTATCGATGTCGTGGTCGTTGGCGCCGGGTTCGCGGGGCTTTATCTGCTGCACAAGCTGCGCGGCCTCGGTCTCCATGTGAAAGTCTTCGAACAGGGCGGCGATGTCGGCGGCACTTGGTACTGGAACCGCTATCCCGGCGCGCGCTGCGACGTCGAGAGCATGCAGTATTCGTTCTCGTTCGATAACAAATTGCAGCAGGAATGGGACTGGAGCGAGCGCTACGCGCCGCAGCCCGAAATTCTGCGCTATGCCGGCCACGTCGCCGATCGCTACGATCTGCGCAAGGACATCCAGTTCAACACGGCCGTCAAATCCGCAGTTTTCGATGAGCGTGCCAATCGATGGACGGTGACGACTTCCGATGGCCAGACCACCACCGCGCAGCATGTCGTGCTCGCGACGGGTTGTCTGTCGAATGCGCGTACGCCCGAATTCCGTGGCATGAAGGACTTCAAGGGCAAGGTCTATCACACCGGCAACTGGCCGCATGAGACAGTCGATTTCACCGGTCTGCGCGTCGGCGTCATCGGCACCGGCTCGTCAGCAATCCAGTCGATCCCCCTGATCGCCGAACAGGCGAGCCAGCTCACTGTGTTCCAGCGCACCGCAAATTTCAGCGTGCCGGCGCGCAACGCGCCGCTCACCGATGATGAGCGCAAATCGTTTCGCGACAACTATCCGGAGATTCGCAGGCAGGCGCGCGAGGATTTCAAGAACGGCATCGTGCAGCCGATTCCGGATCGCGGCGCGCTCGACGATCCGGAGCATGAAAGGCGCGAGAAGTATCATGCGCGATGGACATCGGGCGGGCTTACCTTCATGGGCGTCTACAATAACCTGGTCCTGGATCAGCGCGCCAACGATACCGCCGCCGATTTTATCCGCGAGAGAATTTCAGAGATCGTCAGCGATCCCGAAACGGCAAGGCTGCTGCAGCCGACCGATCATCCGGTTGGTTCAAAGCGTATCTGCGTCGACACAGATTACTATGCGACCTTCAATCGCCCGCATGTGACGCTGGTCGATATCAAGGCCCATCCGATCGAGCAGATTCTGCCGCATGCCGTGCGCACCGGCGGCAAGGATTACGAGGTCGACGCGCTGGTGCTCGCCACCGGTTTCGATGCGATGACCGGCTCGGTTGCCAAGATCGATATCCGCGCTCGCGGCGGCCAGACGCTGAATGACAAATGGGCGGAAGGCCCGCGAACCTATCTCGGCCTGATGAGTGCCGGCTTCCCGAACCTCTTTATCGTCACCGGTCCCGGCTCGCCCTCGGTGCTGTCAAATATGATCGTGTCCATCGAGCAGCATGTCGACTGGATTACCGATTGCCTGAGCTATATGCGCGACCGTGGCGCCGAGGTGATGGAGGCAACGCGTCCCGCCGAGGACAAATGGGTCGCTCATGTCAACGAGGTGGCGGCTGGCACGCTCTATCCCCAAGCCAATTCCTGGTACATGGGTGCGAATATTCCCGGCAAGCCGCAGATATTCATGCCCTATATCGGCGGCGTCGGTGTCTACCGGCAGATTTGCAACGATGTGGCAGCGAAGGACTATGAGGGATTTGCGATGACGGTGGGCGCGCGGCCAAAGGAGGCGGTGGCCTCGTAGAGGTGGGCCGAGAAACTAGGTCCCCCCGGTCGTCATGGCCGGGCTTGACCCGGCCATCCATCTTCATTGGCTGCAGGGGCAAAGATGGATGCCCGGATCAAGTCCGGGCATGACAGCATTTGTGGTTAGAACGCCGTATACCCGCCATCGATCACGAACGTATCCGCCGTGTGATACGATGACGCCTTGCTCATCAGATAGACCGCGATGCCGCCGAAATCCGATGGTTCGCCGAAACGGCGCACCGGAATGCGCGGCATGACATTGGCGACGAATTTCTCGTTGCCCATGATCCCGGCCGTCATGTCGCTCTTGATCCAGCCCGGCAGGATCGCATTGGCTGTCACGCCCTGCCGTGCCAGTTCGACGGCCAGCGCGCGCACCAGCGCATTGATCGCCGCTTTGGTCGCCGCATAGTGCTCGTTGCGCGCGGTGCCGAAGATCGAGGCAAGACTCGATGTCGCAACCAGCCGGCCGAACTTGTCACCGGCTTCGGCGCGTTCGGTCATGTGGCGCGCGGCAACCTGGAAGGCATGAAAGACGCCGTCCAGATTGGTCGCGAACATGGTGCGCCACTGCTCTTCGGTGCGGTCGATGAAATTGTGCCGGCCGCCGCCGCCGATGCCGGCATTGGCGAAGCAGCCATCGACGCGTCCGAATGTCCTGAGCGTGGCATCCATCGCCGATTTCACCGAGGCGGTGTCGGTGACGTCGCAGACCAGCGTGTCGACCTTGCCGGTGCAGTCCGCCATGGTGGCAGCCGCGGCCTTGTTCTTCTCGGCGTTGCGGCCCCAGATCGAGACGTTGCAACCAGCGGTGGCCAGCGCCTGCGCGATGCCGAGGCCGATACCGCCATTGCCGCCGGTGATGACGGCCACGCGGCCGCTGAGGTCGAATATCTGTGTAGACGTTGCCATGTCAGCGTTTCCATGTTTGGCGCGCGTTATGCCGTGCGTCCGTTGGTGGGCTGGTGTTCCCCAGGAAGCATGGACAAGCGCGTCCGAAAAATCAAATATGCCGCCTGACATACAATCGCATGATCCCGAAAAGTGGATGCCGGTTTTCGGATCAGATCATGCCCAGACAAAGCTTCCACACCGCGGAATAAACACGCGGATCATCCCGTGAGGAAACCATGCAGTTCAAACACGTCACGCTCGATTTCGACGGTAATGTCGCCATCCTGAAGCTCGATCATCAGGAGGTGATGAACGCGGTCTCGGTCGATATGCTCGGCGGCCTCGGCGAAGCGCTGGACGAGATCGATGATCGCAAGGCGGACGTGCGCTGCGTGGTCCTCACCGGTGCCGGCCGTGCCTTCTGCACGGGCGCCAATCTTCAGGGGCGCAACAATCAGCTCACCAAGGCGCGCAGCAACGCCGGCGCGACGCTGGAGACCGCCTTCCATCCGTTCCTGCGCCGGCTGCAGAACCTGCATTGCCCGATCGTTACTGCGGTGAATGGCCCCGCCGCCGGCGCCGGCATGAGCTTCGCGCTGATGGGCGATCTCATTTTGTGTGCACGCTCGTCCTATTTCCTGCAGGCGTTCCGCCGTATCGGCCTGGTGCCGGATTGCGGCTCGACCTGGATCTTGCCCCGCCTGATCGGCAAGGCACGTTCGGTCGAACTGTCATTGCTTGGCGAAAAGCTGCCGGCCGAGAAGGCGCTGGAATGGGGCCTCGTCAATCGCGTCTATGACGATGCGGCGCTGATGGATGAAGCCATGAAGCTCGCCCATGAACTCGCCAACGGCCCGACCATCGCACTGTCGCTGATCCGCAAGCTCTACTGGGAAAGCCCGGAGAATTCCTTCGAGGACCAGATCAATCTCGAGGTCAAATCGCAGCGCGCCGCCGGTGCTTCGCCGGACTTCAAGGAAGGCGTCGCGGCGTTCCTGGAAAAACGTCCGGCCAAGTTCACGGGCCAGTAAGCCTTGAGTACGACGTCTGTTGCGGAGCTTTTGGCGCGCAGTGCGGCGGCGTGGTGTCCCGGTGCGGCGGGCGTGACATCCGCAGCACGGCTGTCCGGCGGCGCCAGCCAGGAGACGTGGTCGTTCGATATCACGCATCCCGATGGTGCCATCGGCGCCATCCTGCGCCGCGCACCGTCGGGTTATGGCGCTGCGCCCGGCCGTGCCGCGGGTCTCGATGCGGAAGCGGTACTCATGCAACTCGCGCATGATGCTGGCGTACCGTCGCCGAAGGTGCTGCACGTTCTCAGACCGGATGACGATCTGGGAACGGGCTTCATCATGCAGCGAGTCGCTGGCGAAACCATCCCGCGCAAGATTTTGCGCGACGAAGAATTCGCCGACGCACGGCCCAAACTCGCCCGGCAATGCGGCGAGATTCTTGCTGGCATTCACGGGCTGTCCGCTGCAAGCCTGCCGCAACTGCGCCGCATGAATGCCGCAGCAGAAATCGCCGAATTGCAGCGGGAGATCGACGGTTTTGGCTGGCCGCGCCCGGTGTTCCAGCTGGCGCTGCGCTGGTTGCGCGATCACGATCCCGGCCCGTCAGAACGCGTCACTTTGGTGCATGGTGATTTCCGTCACGGCAATCTGATGATCGGGCCCGATGGCGTCCGCGCGGTGTTGGACTGGGAGCTCGGGCATCTCGGCGATCCCATGGAAGATCTCGGCTGGATCTGCGTCAATTCATGGCGCTTCGGCGTCATCGACAAGCCGGTCGGCGGTTTCGGCACCTATGAGGAATTGTTCTCGGGTTATGAGGCGGCCAGCGGCATCGCCGTCGATGTGGCACGCGTGAAATTCTGGGAAGTGATGGGCACGCTACGCTGGGGCGTGATGTGCGTTGGCATGATGCAGCGATTTCGTTTGGGGCCGGATCATTCGATGGAGCGTGCGATGATCGGACGGCGCTCGTCGGAGACGGAGATCGATCTGTTACGGCTATTGGCGCCGCGCGCATGATCCCGAAAAGTGGTGACCGGTTTTCGGATCAGATCATGCGCAAAAACAAGGTGATGACATGCAGGACGAACCGAGGCCCGATGAACTGGTAAAGGCCGTCGCGGATTTTCTCCGCAACGACATTGCGCCTCAGATCTCAGGCCATGCCGCCTTCAAGCTGCGTGTCGCGATCAACGCGCTCGATCTGGTGACCCGGCAGCTCACTCTTGCCGGCGACAGCGATGCCGCCGAGCTGCATGGATTGACGATGCTGCTCGGCGTGCATGGCACGCTCGACGGGTTGAACCAGGATCTTGCCGACCGCATCGCGCAAGGCGACATCGATCTCACGACGCCCGGTGTGAAAGAGCATCTGTGGCAGACGACACTGGCGAAGCTCGCCGTCGATCAGCCGAATTACGCGGCGTACAAACGCGAGCTGGAACCGAAGTAAGCGCCGCGGCGCTACTTCCCCTTCCAGTTCGGCTTGCGCTTCTCCGAAAACGCCTTCGGCCCTTCCACATAATCCTCCGACGCTGCCATGGCCTTCACCGCGGGATATTCGCGCTGCTCGGTGATGGCCTGTTCCAGCGACACCGCCATGCCCTTCTGGATCGCTTGCTTGGAGGCGCGGATCGACATCGGTGAATTCTGGCAGATGGTCTCGGCCCAGCGCAGCGCGGCGTTCAGGGCTTCGCCCTGCGGCACCACTTCGTTGACGAAGCCGAGCTCATAGCCTTCCTGCGGCTTCACATGGCGTGCGGTGAGGATCATGCCCATGGCGCGCTTCATGCCGATCTGGCGCGGCAGCCGCTGCAGGCCGCCGGCGAGCGCGGCGAGGCCGACGCGGGGCTCGGGCAGGGCAAAGGTCGCATTCTCGGCCGCGATGATGAGGTCGCAGGCCAGCGCAATCTCGAAGCCGCCACCCATAGCGACGCCGTTCACGGCAGCAATGATCGGCTTGTCGCAATCGAAGCGCGCGGTGAGGCCGGCGAAGCCCGACGTGTTCCAGCCGCGCTTGCCGCCGGCGGCCTGCCATTTCAGATCGTTGCCGGCGCAGAACGCCTTGTCGCCGGCGCCGGTGACGATCGCAACCCATTGGTCGGGATCACTGGCGAAGTCGTTGAACACCTCGTGCAGCTCGTTATGCGCATCGGTGTGCAGTGCGTTGTAAACTTCCGGACGCGACAGCGTCACGATGGTGATCGGTCCCTTGCGGGTCACGGTTGAGAATTGCAGAGCCATCGCGGCCTCCCTTTTGTTTTTCGTTACGCAGAATTTATGACGCCAAAGCGTACTTGACTTGCCGCGCTTGACTTGATCGGACGATGCCATCTTAATCGCTCGATTAACAAGAGCAACAAAGCTCGGAAAACAATCGGGAGAGCGCCTTGGATTTTTCCCTGCCGGCCGATCTGGTCGCCTATCTCGCTGAACTCGATTCATTCATCCTGCGCGAGATCAAGCCGCTCGAAGAGCGGGATGACAATATTCGCTTCTTCGATCATCGCCGCGAATGGGCGCGCACCGATTTCGATAATGGCGGTCTCCCGCGACATGAATGGGAAGCGCTGCTGCGCCAAGCGAAGAACTTAGCCGACGGCGCCGGCCATCTGCGCTTCGCAATCCCGAAGCGCTATGGCGGCAAGGACGGCAGCAATCTCTGGATGGCTGTGATCCGCGAACATTTCGCAGCCAAAGGGCTCGGCCTGCACAACGATCTGCAGAATGAGCATTCCATCGTCGGTAATCTGCCGCTGGTCACGATGCTCGATCGTTACGGCCGCGAGGACCAGAAGGAGATGATCGAGGGCTCGATCACCGGCAAATATCGCATCACCTTCGGCCTCACCGAACCCGAGCATGGTTCTGATGCCACGCATATGGAGACGACGGCCGTCGAGGCGACGCGTGATGGCGTCAAGGGCTGGGTCATCAACGGCGAGAAGATGTGGACGACCGGCATGCATGTGGCGACGCATTGCGCGCTGTTCGCGCGCACGTCGGGGAACCATGGCGATGCGCGCGGTATCACCTGTTTCCTGGTGCCGGCCAAGGCTGCGGGCGTGAAGATTGAAGAGTATATGTGGACCTTCAACATGCCCACGGACCATCCGCGCGTGTCATTCACCGATGTGTTCGTGCCGGATGATGCACTGTTCGGCGAGATCGGTCGCGGTTTGTCACTGGCGCAGTGCTTCGTGCATGAGAACCGCATCCGGCAGGCGGCGAGCTCGCTCGGCGCCGCAGTCTATTGCATCAATGAAAGCGTGAAATATGCGCGCGAGCGAAAACCGTTCGGCGAGGAGCTGGCGCGCAACCAGGGAATTCAGTTTCCGTTGGTCGAGCTGGCGACGCAGGCGGAGATGCTGCGGCTGCTGATCCGCAAGACGGCGTGGGAGATGGACCAGCTCACCCAGGCGCAGGTCGAACACACGCTGTCCGACAAGGTGTCGATGTGTAACTACTGGGCCAACCGGCTGTGTTGCGAGTCCGCCGATCGCGCGATGCAGGTGCATGGCGGCATGGGCTATTCACGGCACAAGCCGTTCGAGCACATTTATCGCCATCACCGCCGCTACCGCATCACCGAAGGCAGCGAAGAAATCCAAAAACGCAAGGTCGCGGGATTCCTGTTTGGCTATATGGGCGCAGGGAAGCATTGAACTAGTTTCGACACGCCGCCCTTTCCGCCGTCATTGCGAGGAGCGAAGCGACGTGGCAATCCAGAGGTCACAAGCGAAGACTGGATTGCTTCGCTTCGCTCGCAATGACGTTGATAGCTCAGTCGATAAACCCCGGAATCTCCGCAGGCGAAGCCACCAGATGCTTTGCACCGGCGGAGGTCAGCTCCTCACGGCCGCCATAGCCATAGAGCGCGCCAATCCCCGGAATGCCGTTATTCGCGGCGCCGATAATGTCGTGCTTGCGGTCGCCGATCATGATCGCACGTGCGGGATCGGCGGAGGTTTCATCGAGCGCGTAGCGCAGCAGGTCGCTCTTGTCGACGCGGGTACCGTCGAGTTCCGAGCCGAATACGCGCGTGAAATACTTGCGCAGGTCGAAGTGGTCGACGATACGGTCCGCAAAGACATGCGGCTTGCTTGTGGCGACAAACAGCCGGCGGCCTGTTGCGTGCAACGTATCGAGCGTCGCTGTGATGCCATCATAAAGCGTGTTCTCGAACAGGCCGATGGTGCCGAAGCGTTCGCGATAGAGCTCCACGCCGCGATCGGCGTCTTTCTCGCCGCCGAGCAGTGCCACGAAGCTGGCACGCAGCGGCGGGCCGATGCACCAGGTCAGTTCGTCCTGTGTCGGGACGGGAAGACCGAGCTTGCCGAGCGCATACTGGATCGAGCCCGTGATGCCGATCTTGGGATCGGTCAGCGTCCCGTCGAGGTCGAAGAAGACCGTGTCGATCGCAGGTGATTTCATCTAGTTCGCATACCTTGCGGTGAGGTCGCGCGAGATCCGCGAGCCTTCGTCGATATAGCGGCGGATTGCGATACTGGCGGCAGGCGTGCAGGTCCGGTAGGTCTGCTGGAAGCCGTTATAGCCACGGTTGAAGCCAGCGATCATGCGGGTGCGGCGCTCGCCGGATGGCGTCTCGGCATCGACCAGCGCCTGCATTTCGTTGCGCCACTTGTTGCCTTCGTTGTTGCCGCAGATGCCGCGCAGGTAATGCAGCGCGCCGAGAATCTCCGACATCCGCTGCAGGTCATTGTCGAACGGCGCAGCCACGTCCTGCGCCCGGGCAGAGCCAGTGCCGATCGTCACAACCGTCAGAATAATGAGCAGATGCTTCAACATGAATGGTCCCGGAACCCGGCTGATATGCCTTTTCAAGGCGTCTGAAGCAAGGCAGCGCTGCTGGTACGCCGAGGTGCTACTTATGGTCCGACCAGATCTTCTGCCATGGCGAGGATCGGGCCGAGGCCATCGGTCGTCTTGAAGGCGCCGAGATCGTCCGGCGCGACCCACTGGAAATCGTCATGTTCGTCATTTAGCTCGGGCTCGCCAGCCACCCAGCGCGCGGCAAAGGCCATGATCAGGTAATGCCCCGCGACCTTGTCGTTGGGCAGGACTTCGCGAAAGCCGGACAGGCCTACAATGTCGATGGTCAGTCCGGTTTCTTCCATCACCTCGCGGGCAAGGGCTACGGCGAGGGATTCGCCGAATTCCACGCGTCCGCCGGGGAGTGAATAGAAGCCCTTTCCCGGCGAACGGGCGCGGCGGACCAGCAGCACCTTGCCATCCCGGAAGATGGCGGCGCTGGTGGCGAGCTGCGGATGGGTAGGAGGCGTGTCGGTCACGAGGTCATTGCGCCATGATGCTGTCGACGTCGGATTCCTGATCACGGCCATTGATGATGCCGCCGGCCGTTCCGACCATGGGCTTGACCCAGCCGGCTGCCTGTTCGGCCAGCATGGCGCGGGTCCGGTCCTGCTGCACGGTGCGCATGGCTTCGCCGACAGTTGTCAGGATTTGCGTCATGTTCGCCACCAGCGCATCGAATTCTGCACGGATGGCCGGGCGTGCAGCCTCATAGGATGCGATGGCGAGATCGCGTGCCTTGAAGTTGGATTTGATGAAGTGCTCGGCATAGCTGAGCGGCTGCCATTCCAGGAACAGCTCATAGCAGTCCGGCATGTCCGGGATCAGCTCGAGCAACATGATGGCTTCATTGAAATGATTGAGATAGTCGGTCGCCAGACCCGTGCGTGGATTGATATTGGCGGCCATCAGCTCGGCAGCTGACGCGACGGGGCCGGCACCGGCACTGGCCAGATCGTGATGGTCATGCTGCGCCGGTTGTATGGCCGTCAGGGTCATATGTCGCACTGTTGGTGTTTTGGGTTAAAACCGCCTGAAGAGGCAGGATTGCGGATCGAGAATGTGCGGGCGGTTTGTCATTACATCAGCGCCGGAAGCGTTACGGCAGGTATTCAGTTATATCGAGCAACCGAATTTTCCTGCGAGGTACAATATTGCGCCGACGCAGCCGGTTCCTGTTGTCATCGTTGAAAACGGATCCCGGCATTTCCGTCTGATGCGATGGGGCCTTTTGCCCTCCTGGGTCAAGGACCCGCGGAAGTTTACGCTTCTGATTAATGCACGCGCCGAGACGGTGCAAGAAAAGCCAGCCTTCAAAAACGCGATTCGCCGACGCCGCTGTCTGATTCCGGCCGATGGCTATTACGAATGGCAAAATCGCGGTGAACGCAAACAGCCGTATTTTATCCACCCAAGCGCAGGCGGGCCGATGGGCTTTGCGGGCCTGGCCGAGACCTGGATGGGACCGAACGGCGAAGAAGTCGACACGGTTGCGCTCATCACCGCAGAAGCCAGCACGGGCATGTCGGTTCTGCACCATCGCGTACCGGTGACGATCGCACCCGATCATTTCGGCCAGTGGCTCGATTGCAGTTCGGATAGTGCGTCCGATGTGATGACGATGCTCGCTGCGCCCGCAGACGGCACCTTCGCCTGGCATCCGGTGGCGATGGCCGTCAACAAGGTGGCCAATGACGATGCGCAACTGATCCTGCCGATCTCGGCGGAAGAAGCTGCCGTGGAGCAGGTGAACCCGACGAGGGCGCCGCGCAAGGTTGTGGTGAGCGAGGACGACGGCCAGGGCTCGTTGTTCTAGTTCACGGCGTCAGCGGCCGTCCGTCGAGCCACTTGGCATAGATCACGCGCTTCTGTTCGCCGTAGCCGAGCGACTCGTAGAACGCCTGCACCTTGGTGTTATCCGAGCGCACCATGAGCTGCATCTTCTCGATGCCGCGCTCGCGCAGCCAGTCTTCGGCTGCACCCATGATGCCACGGCCGAAATCCTGGCGCTGGTGCTCGGGATCGACCGAGACGTAATAGACCCAGCCGCGATGGCCATCATGGCCGACCAGCACGGAGGCGACAATGGTCCTTCCCTTGCGACCGACCAGGACATCAGCATTGGTGCCTGCGCGCGCCAGCCTGATATCGGCCTCCGGATCGTTCCAGGGCCGGACCAGTCCGCAGCGCAGCCAGAGCTGGACGACCGCTTGAATGTCGGTGTCGACGAGCCGGGCAACTTTCAATGTTGCACCGGCAGCAGCACTTTGCCGGGATTGAGGATGTTCAGCGGATCCAGCATCGCCTTCAGGCTGCGCATCAGTTCGATGGCGACGGGGTCCTTCACCGAGGGCAGCTCAGCCGCCTTCATCTGGCCGATGCCATGTTCGGCGGAGATCGAACCGCCCATGCGCAGAACGACGTCGAAGACGACTTCGTTGACGTCGTGCCAGCGCGCCAGGAATTTCTCGCGGCCGTCGCTGTCGCCGAGCGTCTCCTTGGGCTGCGTGACATTGTAGTGGATGTTGCCGTCGCCGAGATGGCCGAACGGCACCGGACGTGCGCCGGGCATCAGCTTCACGACAGCCGCATTGGCTTCGGTGATGAAGGCAGGCACGGAAGCGACCGGCACCGAGATATCGTGCTTGATCGATCCGCCTTCCGGCTTCTGCGCCGGCGAGATTTCCTCACGCAGTTTCCAGAACGCCTGACGGTGGGCGATATTCTCGGCGATCACGGCGTCATCCACGATGCCGTCTTCAAAGCCGCGTTCGAGAATCGCCTCCAATGTCGCGCGGGCATCGTCGCGTCCCGACGACAATTCCATCAGTACATACCAGGCGTGTTTGCTGGAGAGCGGGTCGCGAATGCCGATGCCGTGGCGGACGCTGAAATCGACGGCGATATCGGCGATCAGTTCGAAACTGGTGAGGTTACCGCCAGCTTCGGAGCGGGAGATGCTGAGCAGCTTCAGCGCATCGTCCGGCGACTTCAGGCCGACAAAGGCGGTCTCGACCGCGCGCGGCTTCGGAAACAGCTTCAGCGTCGCCGCGGTGATGATGCCGAGCGAGCCTTCGGCGCCGATAAAGATATTGCGCAGATCGTAGCCCGTATTGTCCTTCTTCAGCTTGGACAGGCCATTGAGAATGCGGCCGTCGGCCAGCACGACTTCGAGGCCGAGGGCCATTTCGCGCGCGACGCCATAGGCGAGGGCGGTGGTGCCGCCGGCATTGCTGGAGAGATTGCCGCCGATGGTGCAGCTACCTTCGGAGCCCAGTGACAGCGGAAACAGCCGGTCGGCTTCGGCGGCGCGCTGCTGCGCGACCTGCAGCACGAGGCCGGCTTCCACCGTCATGGTGTTGGATGAGGTGTCCAGATTGCGCACCTTGTCCATCCGGCGCATCGACAGCACGACCTCGCCGCCATAAGGCGTCTGGCCGCCGACGAGCCCAGTATTGCCGCCTTGCGGCACCAGCGCGGTGCGCGTCTCGGTGGCGAGCTTGCAGATGGCGGCGACTTCGGCGGTCGAGCCCGGGCGCAGCACCAGCGGCGAGGTGCCGAAAAACAGGTTGCGATCCTCGGTGACGTATTGGTGCACGTCGGCCTGATCGGTGATGGCGTATTTGTCGCCGACGATGGCCCGGAAGCGCGCGATGGTTTCGGGAGAAAGCGTGGGCGGCTTCGGCTGGACGATATTCATAACTATTCCCTTGGATATTTTCTTGGCGCGTTTCTTGGTCTCGTGTTCGCGTTACACGGCGGCGCGGCGCAACCGGTCATTGATGGCTTCGCCGAGCCCGTGGTTCGGCACCGGCATCACCGCGATGCCGCTCGCGCCTTTAGCGTCGAGCGCGCGAAGATAGCCGAAAAGATTGGTGGCGGCTTCCCCGAGATCGCCCTGTTCGGACAAATTCAGAACAGCGGCGGCCGCCTCGATGCCCGGCATCGGGGCCGATCCGAAAGCCAGTAGCGCCTCGCCGGGATTCACGGCCTCGGCCAGCAGCCGCACCCGTGTCCGCGGCGCATAATGTGAGGCCAGCATGCCCGGCGCCAGCGGCTGGTTTGTATCGCTTGCGGGGTCGTCCGGCGGGCTCGCCAGCGGCTGGCCCAACACCCGCTCGATCGCTTCGCGCGGCAGGCCACCGGGGCGGAGCAGCATTGGCGTGTCGAAACAACCGACGATGGTGGATTCAACGCCCACTTCAACCGGTCCGCCATCGAGAATCATGTCGATCCGGCCATCCAGATCGCTCAGCACATGGGCTGCGGTGGTCGGCGAGACATGCCCGGAGATATTGGCCGATGGCGCCACCACGGCGCCGCCAAAGGCCTGCAGGAGCGCGTGGGCCACGGGATGCGCCGGCACGCGAATGGCAATCGTGTCGAGGCCGGCGGTGGCCAGATCGGCCACCGGGCAGTCAACAGCCTTGGGCAGCACCAGCGTCAGCGGCCCCGGCCAGAACGTCTCAGCAAGCGCCAGCGCGCGCGCATCGAATCGGGCAATGCGCCGGGCAGCGGCGAGATCGGCCACATGGGCGATCAGCGGATTGAACGACGGCCGGCCCTTGGCCTCATAGATCCCTGCCACGGCTCGTGGATTGGCCGCATCGGCGCCGAGTCCGTAGACCGTCTCGGTCGGAAACGCCAGCAGCCCGCCCGCGCGCAGGCAGCCCGCTGCCTCCGCAATATGCGCGGCGTCGGCGGGGCTCATCCGGGTGGTCAGGCCTACGGCCATGCAGGGCAGATCCTTGTCTTCAAAATTGGTCAGGCTTCTTTACCGGGGTTCTTGCAGGATGCGAAACCCAAGGCTATAAGCCGCGCTCTTAGTCGGAGTGTGGCTCAGCCCGGTAGAGCACTGCGTTCGGGACGCAGGGGTCGCAGGTTCGAATCCTGCCACTCCGACCATGATTTCAATGACTTAGGCGTTTCGTTCGACGACCCGGCAACGAAATGACCCTTCTACACACCTGCTCGAGCATCGGCTTGGCTGGTGTGGTTTTTTCAATGGTCGTAGCAATTGGGGTTGTGTCGGCACATGCTGGGCAAGTTCAGCCGATCGAAATCAGTCGCGGTACCTTGGTCGCTGTGGTGCCTTACAGCACGGGTGCAATGGTCGCGGCGGATAGCCGGGAAACGATTTCTGGTCTGTACTGCGACCAGCGGCTGAAAATTCGCACGCCAGACGGCATCGAAAACCTCGTCGTTGCTGTGACGGGCAGTTCGCGGTTTTATGACCTGACCGCTTTGGTAGGAAAGGGGCGCGTGGTCACGCAGCCTGATCTATGCAGCTTCGTCACTGCTGCACCTCATCTTTTCGACATGGAAAGCGTGGTCCTTGACTGGCTTCGCGGGGACGGACCGAAATCAGCAAAAGATGTTTCGCTTGATCGTCTTGCTGCTCACTGCGTCGAGCGTTTCGCAATCTTTATAGCGGCGTACCCACAGCTTGCGCCGCCTCCGGCCCCAAACGGGCTGATGAACGTCATCCTTGTTTCATACGATCCGAAATCTCGGGAGACGCTCGTCAGAGATTTCAGGATCAACCGGTCAGCTGCGGGCGCCGTGTTTTCCAGCGACAGCGCTGTTTACCAATATAGCCCATCAACACCTAGCGCTTTCAGATTATTCGGTGAGGCCGACAAGTTTGCTCAATTCGTTTGGCCGACATTCCGCAGTCAAAGACTTAGAGCCGACACGCGCAGCCTGCTGTCTAAGCAGGTCCTCACTCAGGATGTCACTTCGCTCCAGGCGGAGGCTCTCGCCGTGGATATGATAGAGCAGGGTGCGGACAATCCAAATCTCAATACGTCCGAAGAGGGTGTTGGTCGCCCAGTCAGGTTAGTGCGAATAGACACTACTGGCCGGCCCGAAATGCTACGATGATCGCCGCCCGCTGAAAGCCTCGGCCGCCTCTTCCTGAAAATCAGGATGGTGATGGCCATAGTTCTCCTGCAGCTGCTCAAGCGTTATGCCTAGCGAGCCCGCGGCCTGCCAAGGATCCGTGCCCTTCTGCATGACCCACGTCGCTGCCGTGTGGCGTGGGATATGGCGGACAATATCGGCGCCGAGCTGGCGTCCTCGACGATGCTGTCCCAGGCTGACTTGATCTTCTCTGCATACTGCTCGCCGTCGGCACGATGCATGATGAAGTGCACCTGCTTGCCCCGAGCCGGCCGGCTAAGGGCATCGCGTTGGGTGACTTCGGCCACAACCTGCCGAGAGCGGAGTTCTGGGCCGATGCCGAAGCACGAGACCTTCGATGGCGACAGGCTTTGGTGATTACCATCACGTCGCCGCATGTCTATCGAAGGAGTTGCCACATTCCTGCCACACTGCGATAAGGAATGAACGGTCCACACCCTGAGGTCTTGACCGAATGCCAAGTTGGCATACCCTTAGCGTTAAGGGAAAAAAGCACGCACGAATCGAATGCGGCAGAAAAGACGACATTACTTAAACTGCCTTCATCAGGCGTTTACCGGCATGACCGAAGCTGTCGCCGAGCTTCGAGCGCCCTTTGCATCACGAGATTTGAGAGAACCGTCACGGGAAGTGGCGTGTTTTTCTCATGGAAGTTCCGGTCCGCCGGAAAAGGGAAGGGCCGCCCGTGGGCGACCCTTTTGGATTGTGGACTATCGCCGGATCGCTGAGTGCAATCAGCGGTTCGGCAGTCCACGGCAGTGAGAGCAAACGCTCTCCCAACGACCGAAGCGGAATCGCAGATAAGCGATTACGCGAACGGGCATCGTCAGCGGACACGAGAGCTGCATTGCAGCCTCCTTTCACACGAAAGCGGACCAGGCCGCCGCCCCTTGGGGGTCGAATCGACGCCCAAACCTTTGAAGAAGGGGCGATGGCCGATTCGTGTGAGTCGCTGATTCAATATAACCGCTAAGCGTTAAGTCCGCGATTAAGCGGCCGCATCTCGGCCCCACGTTTAGATGCACCTCCTCTGGCATCCGTAAAAATTAGACGCAGGCCCTTATTCTTTGTCACTGCGTTAGCAGCGATAAAGCGGTCAGCTCGCAACCCATTTGGGATCGTCCAGCGGGACAAAAAACGACCCGCGCCGAACTACACAAACCTAGGCGAAATATACTCGCCCGGCAAGGAGTAGTCCGGGTTCCTGAATCAAATACTAAATATGGTGGAAAGGGTGGATAACCAAGGGTACAGAACGCGCCTCGATTGGCGCCAAGTATCAGTGAGTCCTCATGGATTCGGAAGTCCAAAATATTTCTAGAACTGTCCGGAATCCGAGCTGCAACCACTGTTCACAGCTCAACTTTATTTTGTCATCTCGGGATTGCGTTCGCTGGGACTCAGACGTCGAAGGCTCCCCCGGTGGATAAATCGCTTTGCGCCCATTCAGCGCCTTGAGTGTAGTTCGTGGTGCATCGGCTTGGGGCGGCCGTACTGGTCACCAGACTTCGGCTATCGTCGCCCGCTGAACGCTTCTGCGGCCCCTTCCTGGAAGTCCGAGTGATGCTGCCGATGGCGAGTCGCTGCTGCGCGCAGCTATCCGCCTTCAAAAACGCGCTTGCGGGCATTCTCGATATGCGACCGCATAGCTTCGCGAGCTCCGGCTTCGTCTCTGGAGGCGATCGCATCGAGCACGGCCCGGTGCTCCTCTTGCCCACGCAGAAGTCGATCGCGAGGCTGGATCAAGGAGAGATTTCGATTGAGCGTGATACCCACGCTCACCTGAGACTGGATCGCGGCGAGAGTCGCGGCGAAGAAGCGATTGCCGGTGGCCTCTGCGACCGAGCGGTGGAACGCGATGTCTTCCTCCACGCCCAGTGCGGCATCCGCGATCACTTGATCCAGTGCCGCGACAGCATCGCGGATCCGGCGCAGACCTTCCGGATCGTGATCGCGCGCGGCAAGCGCGGCGGCTTCTCCTTCGATGCCGATCCGAAATACGAAACAGCGCTGGATATCGGCAATGCTTCCCACGGGAGCGTAGTTGTAAACGTCTGCCGCGGGACGTCGCATCACGAATGAGCCGGCACCCTGCCGCGATGCGACGACGCCGTCATCGCGCAGCCGCATCAGCGCTTCACGGACGACCGGGCGCGACACGCCAAGCTGATCTGCCAGGCGCGTTTCAGGAGGAAGCCGTGAATTGACCGGATAGATTCCGACCGTGATCTGGCTGAGGACATGGTCGTAGACGCGGTCGCTAAGCTTTCCCGTCACAGCCGGGCGCTCCGGAATGTCGTCCCGTTTGACCGTTGAGCCCATGTTCACCCCGTCCTTGCTCCGAACATGCTCCAGTCTTTGGCAACATTACATCTTTTTGACAAGTCGGCGTGCTGCCGCTGACAATCCGGGATTGCAGCGCTGGCCAAACTGCTTAGGCGCGGGCGGCGGCGTCTGACAGCCAGGCTTCGATCAGCCGCTGCACGTGAAGGGCGGAGCGCACGCCATTGGATGGCTCGCGTCGTTGTTCGATTGCATCCAGCATCTCGGTGATCACGCCCCGATGCGGGCCGTGATCGAATGCCATCGGATCGGCACCTCCGCCGCCGGATTGCGCAGTCCCGACGGTCTCTGGCGGACCTTCGTGACGATGGATGACCAATTGAAACGTCTCGAGATAGGCCGAACCGCGCGTGCCCGCGATTTCGATACGCTCCGGATAGCCGGGCCGCGCAACACTGGTGGCATCGAGCACGCCGATGGCACCGCTTTGGAAACGGACCGCGGCCGCGGTCACGTCTTCAGTATCGATCGTTCGGAGCGGTGAGGTCGATGCAAAACCGGCGACGTCCTTGTGCGGTCCCACGAAATGCAGAAGCAGATCGAGCGTATGGATGGCCTGTGTGAGCAATACGCCGCCGCCGTCGCGCGCCTTCATGCCGCGGCCCGGTTGACGGAAATAGGTGTCATCACGCCACCAGCGGATCGATGCACTCGCCGACAGGATATCGCCCAGATCTCCCTGATCCAGCGCCGCCTTCAGGCGTAGTGCTGCGGGACGAAAGCGATGTTGCAGGCACACGCCGCACCGCACGCCGGCAGCCTCCGTGACGGCCGCGAGTTCCTCACCCCTGGCAACCGATATCTCGACGGGCTTCTCCACCAGAATGTGCTTTCCTGCTGCGGCTGCAGCCTGCACGGTCGCCAGATGCGTCCCAGGGGGCGTCAGTATCAGGACGAGATCGAGATCGGAGCGCGACAGCAAATCCTCTTGGCTATCGAAAACCGGAACGCCCCACTGCTGTGAAAACGCTGACCGGCGGTCCGCTGACGGCGCAAATCCGCCGACGATTGTGATCCGTCCCTGCGCCTGCAGCTCAAGCAACGAAAGAATATGCGGCTTCACCGCCATTCCCAGCCCGATCAGGCCGACTCCAATTGACATGCGTCTCTCCCGATGGCCGACCTTCTCAAGGCGCCGACTTGTCGGCTCTTAGGGTCGGTTATGACGTCACAGATTGATATGCGAACGAGCAAGACGGGCAAGGTGCGACATCGCGACATCAGCAAGTCCTGCTCATGATCGGCCGATTGCGATCTCCCAATGCTTGACAGATGTCGCCCAACTCGTCGATGCTGTGTTTACAAATAAATGACAACCGCGCGCGACGCGGGTGCATATGCCAGGGAGGAATCGGAAATGCGGATCTGTCCGAATGCATTATTGCGCCCGTTTGCCGGCGCCGTGGCTGTCCTCGCCGTGACGGCCTTCGCTGGTGAACCACTGAGGGCCGCCGAGCCCATCGTTCTCTCGATCATCGATACCGGCGGAGATCTCGCATCTACCCAGGTCATCATCGAGAACTACAAGAAGGCCAATCCCGACAAGATCAAGGAGATCAGGATTCAGCGCGCGCCGGCGCCGGAGTTGCCGGCCAAGATCAAGGCTCAGCAGGATGCCGGACGGCTGGACATCAACCTTGTGCTCACCGGACAGGACGGCGGCGCGTTTCTCGCGGCCAACAACCAATTGATCAAGATCCCCGATTTTGAGAAACAGTTTCCGCGCGATGAGATGACGCCTGCCGGCAAGGCGCTGTACGACGAAGGCCGCGATTATATGGTGCCGTCGGTGGGCAACGCCGGCGGGCCGGTGTTCGTCTACAATCCCAGCAAGGTCCCCAACCCGCCGAAAACCGCCGAAGAATTGCTGGCCTGGGCAAAGGCAAATCCGGGCCGGCTGATGTATGCGCGTCCGGCGAATAGCGGACCGGGCCGGTCGATCGTGCTGGGCATGGCGCACATTCTAAATGACTCAAAGCCACTTGATCCCGACAAAGGGTGGGACAAGACCTGGGCCTATCTGAAGGAGCTTGGGCAATACGTCGAGTACTATCCGACGGGCACCGCGATCACATTGAAGGAATTCGCCCAGGGGCAACGCTGGATCATCGCCGGCATCATGGAATGGGACATGAAGCCCCGTGCCCAGAGCGTCATCCCGCCGGACTCCAAGATCACCATCCTTCAGAACACGACCTTCGTGGTCGACGGACATTACTGGTGCATCCCCACAGGCGTGCCGAAAGAGCAGGTCGACGTCATTCTCGATCTCATGAAGTTCATGCGCCGGCCAGAGCAGCAGGTGCTTTCCTGGCCGGGCTTCATTGGGCCGACTATCACGGCAGCCACCATGGAAAAGGCACCCAAGGAGATCCAGGAACTGGTGAAAGAGTTTTGGCGGCCGGAATACGACGAGGTCGGAACCAAGTGGAAAGTATCCCCGCCGCTCGGCGTAAAGGAATTGAGCTACGCGATGGATCGTTGGGACCGGGAAGTGGGCGCAAACCAGGTCAAGAAGTAATCAATTCGAGAGCGCGCGGGTCCGTGTGTGCGGCCCGCCGATGACCTTGCTGCTTCTTACTCAGAAACGGGACGACATGAACGGGCCGGGAGATAGGTTGGACTCGCTGAAGCTTGGAATCACCAAGCGCTATGGCAACAAGACCGTGCTGGACAACCTTGAACTCGATATCCGAAAGGGCGAGTTCGTCACCTTCCTCGGACCGAGTGGATGCGGAAAGTCGACGGCCTTGTCGATCGTCGCTGGCCTGATTGCGGCGACCGAGGGCGAGATCAGGCTCAATGGAGCGCGGGTCGATCATCTGCCGCCCGAGAAGCGCGCATTCGGAATGGTGTTCCAGAATTACGCGCTGTTTCCTCACATGACGGTCTTCGACAACGTTTCGTTCGGGCTCACCTTGAAGCCATTGTCCAAGGAGGAGATCAAGAAGCGCACCGATGCGATGCTCAAGCTGGTGCAATTGACCGGCTATGAGGAGCGCTATCCGGGCCAGCTCTCCGGCGGTCAGCAGCAACGCGTTGCGATTGCGCGGGCCCTCGTGTTGCATCCGCGCCTGATGCTGTTCGACGAGCCGCTTTCGAACCTCGACGCGAAGCTGAGAGTCGAGATGCGCGCGGAGATCAAGCAGATCCACGCCGCGCTGGGGCTGACGTCGATCTACGTGACTCACGACCAGGCCGAAGCACTGTCGCTGTCGGACAGGATAGTGGTGCTGCGCAATGGCGTCCTGATGCAGTCGGGCACCCCACAGGAAATCCACGACCGGCCCAAGAATGTCTTCGTGGCGGACTTCATGGGTTTCCGGAATTTCTTCAAGGTCCGGATCGCGTCAGTGTCCAACGGAATCGCCGAAGGTGTCGGCGACGGAATCCGAATTCGAGCGCGGGCAGCGGCCGATGTGCGGGCGGATGTCGATATGGTCATGGCGATTCGCCCGGACGATATCCGGGCGGGCGGTGAAGTCGTGCCGGGCGCTGAGGATGTCAGTGGCCGTGTCGAAGTGGTCGAGTATCTCGGTCGGGAACAGGAAGCCGCCATACGCATCAATGACAATACGCGAGTGTGGTTACGCACCGCGGAGGCGATACGAACCGCCGACACGATTGGCCTTCAGTTTCCGATCGACAAGGTCGTCTTGCTTCCTGCGGAATAGGCGAGAAAATAATGCGCGCCGTAGCCAACGATGAGAAGAGCGAATTCGACGCGCTGGCATTCTTCTGTTTGCTGCCGTCCTTGCTTTACGTTCTCTGCATGTTCGTCTATCCGTTTCTGTATGGTGTCTATCTCAGCCTTCAGCCGCAAAAGGTTGGCGGCTTCAGCCTCGCTAACTATCTCACCTTCTTCAGCGATCCCTATCAGTATGGTACAATCTGGATCACCTTCAGTCTGGCGATTCCCACTACGATCGTTGTCCTTCTGCTCGCTCTTTGGCTGGCTTACGGCATGCGCCGGGGCATTTTCATGGAACGGACCGTGACGACGATTTTGATCATGCCTATTTCGCTTGGCGTGATCCTGCTGTCGGAAGGTATCTTGGGTTTCTATGGTTCGCAGGGTTGGTTTAATCAGGTCCTTCTCGGACTAGGGCTTATCAAAGAGCCGTTCATCCTGACCCATAACTACGCTGGCGTTATGCTGGCGTTGTTCATGCAGCAGTTTCCGTTCTGCTTCCTGATGCTGCTGGGATACATATCCGGCATCGATCCCAGCCTTGAACGCTCGGCGCGGATGCTGGGTGCGACACCTTCGATCGTCTTCCGGCGTGTGATGCTGCCGCTCATCGCGCCCGGTCTTGCCATCGCATTCGCGCTGGTGTTCGTCATGAGCTTCGCGGTCTTTCCGTCCGCCATCATGCTCGGGCAGCCGGCGGGTACCACGCGCACGATCTCTATTGCGGCCTATCAGAAGGCCTTCGAACAATATGACATGTCGGCTGCTTCCGCGATCGCGGTGGTTATGGGCCTGTGTCAGCTGGCAGCACTGCTGGTCATCATCCTGTTCCGTCGCCGGTTGTCGCCGGCAGCGACCATGGGCGTCGGAAAGAGATAGGGCCGCACAATGCGAAGCAGAATGTGGAAGCTCTCGCTCTATCTGTTCATTGTGGGTTTTATCCTCAACATGCTCGGGATCGTGTCGCACGTTGTCGTGAGCTCGTTCGCCAAGCGTTGGTTCGGCGGCCTGCTGCCGCCGGCCTATACGACGGACTGGTTTGCTTATGCGTGGAAGAATTTCGATCTGGGGCAGGTGTTAGGTGTCACGCTGCTAATCGTAGTCGTTGTCGTCTTTCTTGCATTGGCCATTGGATTTCCGGCCGCTTACATTCTTGCGCGACGAAATTTCCGATTCAAATCGGTCATCCTGCTGCTGTATTTTCTGCCGCTGGTCATCCCACAGATGACTTACGGGATTCCGCTGGCGACCACTCTCTACCGATACGGGGTCGGCGGATCCGTCGTCGGCGTGATTCTAGCGGTCCTGGTGCCGATGGTCCCGTTGGCCGTCTTCGTGTTGATGCCATTTTTCGAGCAGATCAGCGTCAATCTGGAATGGAGCGGGTCAATGCTTGGCGCAAGCCGGGCTCAGATTTTCAGGCGGATTCTATTTCCCCTGATGGTACCGGGAATACTGACCGCTGGCGTCCTTGTGTTGGTCAATACGATATCGAATTTCGAGCTCGCATTTCTTCTCGGCGGCGGTGGATCGCAGACGCTCGTCGTCGCGCTATTCTACAACATGTTTGCCGGTGGTGTCCGCCCCGTCTATTCCATCGATGCCATGGCCGTGATCTACATGGTGATGGTCATGACGCTGCTTCTGATCGCATTGCGGTTCGTGCGCCCGACACAGATGGTGTTCAAGCTCGACAAGTAAATTCATATTTGAGGCGGCGCGTGTTTGGTCATCGCCAAGGTTGGCTCATGACGCAGCGCGGACAGGAACCACTGCCGAAGCATGGAGTCGGACCTAGCAACTGGCATCGACTTTTGTCGCGATCTTGAACCTGCCGTTCGAGGCGTGCCGATGTATGGAACGTTGAACAGTCCAATGACGAGCAGCCGGCTGGGTTCTCGTTCGCATATTGGTTCATGGGCATCAGCGCGGTCCTACGGGCGCCTGTTTCCAAATTGAATTTCGTGACTTTGCGGATACGTCGTACTTTGCGCTACACCGGCTTGGAACTTAATCCACCAACCGACGGGGTAACGGTGCAGGTCATCTTCGTGCCGATCACTTTAACCGCTGATGCGCCTGGCCAGACTCCGACCGGTGATCGGAAGCTGTTGTCGGTTGTTTCGGCGCTGAGATGGATCCAGCGCTACGTTGGAGCTGAAACCCGCGCGTCCCCTCAATGGGTTGACGTCGTCAGCAGGCTAGCTGCTGCGAGCGAAGATCCGGTCAGTACTGTTGACGCTAGGAATGCACTTCACGATGCAATGGTTGCCTATGGTTGGGCCAAGCGGAGCATCCATTGATTTCGTTTTGGCAAGGGAGCGCGCGTGTTAGCCGCCGACATAGATATTGCCAGTATGACGGATTCAATCCGGCGCTGGGAGCGGCTGATGCGGAAAATCGATCGCTTCTGTTGCGGTTCATTTACCTGAGCGCCGCGGCGCTTCGGGAAATGTTTTCCGCCAGGGTCTGAAGTCTTGGTAAAAAGGTTTTGAGCAATTCACGTCGATCAATTGCAGAGATAAAATAAGTCATTCCTACTGTCGCAAGCACCTTGTCTCCACTCATGAACAAACCGGTTCATCCCCTCGCCAGCGATGTTCGACGCTGTGGCGTGATCTCGAGTGGTGGAATCGCCGAATTCCCTCCCTACATATACAGTCCTAGATGCCGCGTCCGCCGCGGTTTGGCATGATTTGCTGCCGAGAGATAAACGTCCCCTATGACCCCACCCAATGTCCTTCGCGACTTCGTCGATCGCCATCAACGTCTGTTTGTCCTGACCGGTGCCGGGTGCAGCACCAATTCGGGCATTCCCGACTATCGCGACACTGACGGCAACTGGAAGCGCACGCAGCCTGTGACCTTTCAGGCCTTCATGGGCGAGGAACTGACGCGGCAGCGCTATTGGGCGCGCAGTCTCATTGGCTGGCGTCGGTTCGGCCTAGCGCGGCCGAACGATGCGCATCATGCGCTGGCGCGGCTCGAACAGATCGGCAAATGCGAGGTTCTGCTGACCCAGAATGTCGACCGGCTGCATCAGGCCGCTGGCAGCAAGAAGGTCATCGACCTTCACGGCCGGCTCGATCTCGTGCGCTGCATGGGATGTGAACGCCGGATCCAGCGCGATGAATTCCAGCACGAGATGGGCCGCTTGAACACAGGTTGGCTGGATCTCGACGCGGCTGTTGCGCCCGATGGCGATGCCGATCTGGAGAACGTCGATTTCGCGTCCTTTGTCGTGCCGGCCTGCGAGATCTGCGGCGGCGTCCTCAAGCCGGATGTCGTGTTCTTTGGCGAGAGCGTGCCGCGCGACTTCGTCGATGCCGCGCTTGGCCACCTGCAGAAGGCCGACGCCATGCTGATCGCCGGTTCGTCTTTGATGGTCTATTCCGGGTTTCGCTTCGTTCAGGCGGCTATGCGGGCGGAGATTCCCATCGCCGCGGTCAATCTTGGCCGCACGCGTGCTGACGAGTTTCTCAGCTTCAAGGTCGAAGATCGCTGCGAGGACGCGCTCGCGTTCCTGCTTCAGCCAGCGGACGCGCCGTAAAACGGCATGCCTCGGCTCAGGCCGCCAGGTCCCACAGTCGCGGACAGCCGCGCAGAACCACGGCGCGGCCCGTGGGTGTCAGCGCCGGATCAGTGTCCGATAGCGCAACCAGTCCCATCGCAACCAGCTGATCGAGCACGTAACGGTTCAGCTTGGCCGGTGGCAGGATCGCTGGGCGAAGCATCCGCAGTGTGTCCCACTGGTTTTCGGTGAGCTGATATTCGGTCTCGGTCGACATGGTGTCCTGCTTGGATGAATCAGTGCATTCAGTGCGCATGGCTTACGGAACCCGCATGACCTTGATGCGACATGGCGGGGGCGAAATCTGGAAATCACCGGATTGTTGGATGACGCCAAAACGCTGCTTTTGCGCAGCTGTCACATGGACGTGCAACAGAACGCGCGAACACATGCGCGAATCACGGCGTGCTCAGACCTAATGAAAAGTAGAACAATGTGCCACCCGCATTGAAAAATATCATGCAGCTGATGCGTACGCGCCTCAGCTGGAGGTGGCTTGGCGCGCTCCTTAGCATAGCAATTGCTACGATTGCGTTTATGGCGCTGACCAGGGCGCTCAAGGGCGTGGATTTCGCCCATGTGCTGTCTGCCATGCACATGGTACCGCCAGGCAGCATCGCGCTGGCGCTGGTGTTGGTGGCGATCTCCTATGGCAGCCTGACGCTGTATGACTGGCTGGCGCTGCAAATGATCGGGCGGCGGGATATTCCCTTCAGGATTGCAGCGCTGGCCAATTTCACCAGCTATCCGATTTCGCACGGAACCGGCGCCGTGCTGCTGGTGTCATCGGCGGTACGCTACCGGATTTATGCACCGCATGGCATCGGTCCTGCCGGCGTCGCCCGCATCTGCTTTCTCACCGGCCTGACCTTCTGGCTCGGCAATCTCACCGCGCTGGCGCTCAGCACCTTGCACGAGCCAGGCGCCATCAGCCGGATCGATCAGCTCTCGCCGGAGATCAACCGCTTTATCGCTGTCGCAATTCTCGCGGGTATCGTCGCCTATGTCGCCTGGACGTGGAACGGTATGCGGACACTCGGCGGCCGCAACTGGTCGGTGCCGGTTCCGAGCGGGCGCAACGTGTTCTTCCAGATCGGCATCGGGCTCGTCGATCTCGGAGCGGCGGCGCTGGCGATGTATGTACTGATCCCCGAGACGATGGATGTCGGCGTCGCGCAGGTGATCGTCGTCTTCATCGCTGCGACGCTGTTGGGATTCGCCAGCCACGCACCCGCGGGTATTGGCGTGTTCGACGCCACGATCCTCGTCGGGCTTGGCGGCGAACATACCGAACAGCTACTGGCCGTGCTGCTGCTATTCCGGCTGTTCTATCACCTGATTCCGTTCGTGCTGTCGCTGACGCTGTTCGGCGCCGTTGAAGCCTACCGGAATGTGAATAGACGCAAGCTCGCCTGAATTACGTCGGCAGTGTCAGCACTGCCGATTGCGCATAGCCGCGGAACGGGCGATTGAAATCGAGATTGGCGTGATGACGCTCGGCGAGCGCCTTCAGCACATCGAGAAGCTCGCGGCGCGGCGTCACGTCGAACAGCGTCAGCCAGCGCAACAGCAGCTTGCTCGCGATCTTTGGCAACCGCTCCTGATGGCCGAAATCGACGATGTGTAGTCGCCCACCAGGCTTGAGCTGTGACACGGCGTGATCGAGCACATCCTGCCAGCTCGGGATCATCGAGAGACTGTAGGAAATCATGACGTGGTCGAATGACGGAATGGCAAAGATACGCGCCGGATCGAAATTCGTCGCATCGCCATGGGCGACACGGACGGTATCCGTGAGCTCGTTGCGCGCAATTGATGCGATGGCCGTGGTTAGCATCTCGGTCGAAATATCGATGCCGTAGAATACCGTCTGTGGATATTTCCGAGCAGCCTGAACGAGATTGCGGCCGGTACCGCAGCCGATCTCCAGCACCGTCGCGCCCGGCGCAGGCGCGAGTTCTGCGATGAGCTGATCGCGCCCGAGCAGATAGTACCGGCGCGTCGCGTCATAGATGAAGCGCTGCCAGCGATACATCCGGTTCATGCGATGGGTGGCTTCGTTCGACCATGCGGGCTGACCGCCGTCTTCGTATTCGGAGACAATCGTCATGGCGCACCTCGTCGCATCCGGATGAGCGATCCATTTCATCGCAACACGACAGCGGTGTGACAGTAGTTTCGTAGCGGGAATCGGCTGAAATTTAGAATGACTGTCGCAAAACCGCAGTCTGCACTTGATAAAAATTTCAGATTGTCGATTCGAAGGGTCCAAGAAGCCGATGAATACGCATCTGATCGCCGACGCCGTTCGCAATAGCCGTGGTCGCGAGGAAACGACGATCTGGGACAGGCTGTTCGCCTTCTGGTTCCGCCGGCTGGTCTATACGCAGATCTGGGAAGATCCCGAGGCCGACATGGCGGCGCTGCAACTGGCGCCCGGTTCGACCATCGTCACGATCTCCAGCGGCGGCTGCAACGCGCTGTCCTATCTGTCGGCGAAGCCCGAGCATGTCTATGCAGTCGATCTCAACGAGGCGCATCTGTCGCTGCTGAAGCTGAAGCTTGCCGGCCTGCGCGCGCTGCCGAACTATCAGGACTTCTGGAAATTCTTCGGCGAAGGCGCCTCGGATACCAATGTCGGCCTGTATCGCGAGCGCCTGCGGCCGCTGCTCGATGCCGAAGCGCGCGGCTATTGGGACGAGCGCGATATCCAGGGCCGCCCCCGTTACGGTTACTTCAGTGACGGCTTCTATCGTCATGGCGCGCTCGGCCGCTTTATCGGCTTCGCGCATACGCTGGCGAAGCTCGCCCGCATCGATCTCAAGGCGTTGTTGCACGAGGACAAGCAGTCCCCGGCGCGCAAGCGCGCGCTGGAACGCCTGCACTGGCTGTTCCACTCCCGGCTCGCTCGTATGATGACGAAGACGCCGGCGCTGTTGTTCAGTCTCGGCATCCCGCCGCAGCAGCGTACATTGCTGGGCGGCAATCAGCCGCTCAACGAAGTGCTGCATCAGCGTCTGCTCGCTCTGATCGACGTGCATCCGAACGCCAACAACTATTTTGCCTGGCAGGCGCTGAGCCGCAGCTATGTCGGCCCCGGTGACAAGTGCTTGCCGCTTTATCTGCAGCAGAGCCGCTACGCGGACACCGCCAGCCGCGCCGCTCTGGTCACGCCGGTGCATGCCAATCTGCGCGTGTTCCTGGAGAGCCTTCCGGCCCGCCAGATCGACGCGGTTGTGCTCTTGGATTCGCAGGACTGGATGGCGCCGGATGAAATCCGTGCGCTGTGGGACGCGATCGACCGTGCCGGCAAGGATGGTATCCGCGTGATCTTCCGCACCGCCGGCGCCGAGTCGCCGCTGGACGATCCGGAACATGCATCGCTGCGTGAGACGTGGCAGCGTGATGAGGCGCGCAGTGCCGAAGGTCTGGCTGCGGATCGCTCGGGCATTTATGGTGGGTTTCATCTGTATACGCGCAAGGCGTAAGCGATCTTATTCGCCGAACTCCACATGTCGTCCCCGCGTAGGCGGGGACCCATACACGCTGGAGCTTTGGATTGAGTAAGATAGTCGTAGCTCTGCCGCCTAAACGACGCCGACCGTGATTATGGATCCCCACCTTCGCGGGGACGACATCCGAGCGTAACTACACCCCCAGATAAATCTGCTGGATATACTTGTCTCCGGCGATCTCCGCCGACGTTCCCTCGCGGATCGTCCGCCCATGCTCGAGGACATAGACACGATCCGCAATCCGCAGCGTCGATGTCGCGTCCTGTTCGACGATCAGGATCGCGGTGCCGTCTCTTCTGATCTGCTGGATCGAGTCGAAGATCAGCCCCTTCAGCCGCGGCGCGATGCCGACCGAAGGCTCGTCCAGCAGCAGCAATTCCGGACGCCCCATCAGCGCGCGGCCGATGGCTACCATCTGCTGTTCGCCGCCGGACAATGTGCTGGACTGTTGCCATTGCCGTTCGCGCAGCACCGGGAATAGTGAGAAGACGCGCTCCAGGTCTTTCTCGACATCGGCATTGTTCTTGCGGAGGTAAGCGCCGAGCTGCAGGTTCTTCAGCACCGACAATTCCGAGAACAGTTTTCGACCCTCCGGACAGTGGCAGATGCCCTTGGCGACGACATTGTATGGCTCGATCGGATGCAGCGACGCATCCTTGAAATTCAGCGTGCCCTGGGAAGCGATCGAGCGCGAGATGGCCTTCAGCAGCGTGGTCTTGCCGGCGCCGTTGGGGCCGAGCACGCCAATGAGTTCGCCCTTCTCGACCCTGATCGAGACGGATTCGATCGCCAGTGCTTTGCCATAACTGACCTTGAGATCGGCGACTTCAAGCAGAGGCATGGGCTTCCTCCGTCTTGCCGATATAGGCTTCGATCACCTTCTCGTTCTTCACGATCTCTTCCGGAGGGCCGACGGCGATGATCTCGCCGAAATTCATCGCGATCACGCGCGATACGAGTGCCATGAACTCGCGCAGCTTGTGTTCGATCAGCAAAATAGTGAGGTTCTCCTCGCGATGCAGACGCCTGATCAGTTGCGCCAGTTGTTCGATCTCGCTGCTGCCAAGCCCTGCGAAGGGCTCGTCCAGCAGCAGCAGGTCCGGGCGCGTCGCCAATGCGCGCGCGATCTCGAGCCGTCGCAGGTCGCCGTAAGGCAGCGTCTCCACCGGCTCCTTGTCACGGCCGCCGAGGCCGACCTGTCCCAGCAGATAGCTGGCGCGCGCCTCCTTGTCCTTGTCCTCACTGGCGCGCGGCGACATGCAGGCCACCAGCACGTTTTCCAGCAGGTTCATGCCGACAAAGGGACGCGTGAGCTGGAAGGTCCGCGCCATGCCGCGATTGACGACCTTGTAGGGCGCGAGTTCTCGGACGAGATCGCCGTTGAAGTGAATGGTGCCAGTAGTCGGCTGCATGAAGCCGGTGAGGATGTTGAACAATGTCGTCTTGCCGGCACCGTTGGGACCCAGGATGCCGGTGAATTCGCCCTTCTTTAGCGTGAAGCTCGCGTTCTTGACGGCGGTGAGGCCGCCGAAGCGCTTGGTCACGCCGTTGACTTCGAGCAGGTCAGTCATCGCAGGCGCTCCGTCAGCCGGCGCCAGAGCGGCGCGATCAGTCCATTGGGCAGGAAGAACAGGATCAGCATCAGGGTCAGCGTGTAGATCCACAGCCGGTATTCGCCGAAGCCGCGCAGCATCTCGGTGAGCAGCGTCAGGAGGATCGCGGCAATGGCGGCGCCATAGATCGAGCCGATGCCGCCGACATAGACCATGATGATCACCGTGATCGACACGACGACCGAGAACAGCGGCGGGGACACCTGCAGCTGGTAATGCGCATAGAGCGCGCCCCCCAGACCGGCAAAGCCGGCCGAGATCATCAGCGACACGATCTTGTAGAAGGTGACATTGATGCCGGCAGCCTGACAGGTCGCCTCGTCGCCGCGGATTGCGCGCAGCAGCAGGCCCCAATGCGACTGGGCCAGCAGCGTCAGCGCGATCACGGTGACCGCGAGAATCGCCAGTACGAACCAGTAGTAATGCAGCGGATTCTTCATGAGGGGATCGAGGCCGTAGATGCCTTCCTCACCGCCGGTATATTCCCAGAAAATCAGACACAGCCGCTGCAGGATCGCCGAGGCGGAGAGCATCGCCAGCGCGAAATATGGCCCACGCAACCGCAATGTCGGGAAGCCGACCAGCAGGCTGAAGGCGATGGCGATCACCACGCCGAGCGGCAGGCTGACCCACGGATTTGTCGACCAGATCGAAGACAGGAAGCCGGCGGTATAGGCGCCGGCGCCGATGAACAGTGAGTGGCCGAAGTTCTCGCGCCCGGTGAGGCCGGACATGAAATCCCAGCTCGAGGCCCAGATGCCGTAGATCACGCAGACCGTGAGCACGCCGGTGAGATAGTTGCTGGCGGCGAACATGGGCAGCAAAGCGAGGAAGGCGACGACGAGGATGCCGCCTGCGATGTCGATGGGGGCGATGCGTTTCATGTCAGAATGCCGCCCGTCGCCCGAGAAGTCCTGACGGACGTATCATCAGCGTGACGACGACCGCGACCAGCGACACCAGCTCCGTCCATGACGTCGAGATCAGATAGGCGACGATGGTCTCGGAATAGCCGAGGATCAGTGACGCGATGATGCTGCCGGGGATCGATCCGAGCCCTCCGACGATGACGATGGCGAAGGCCTTCACCATCGGCAGCAGGCCCATGGTCGGCTGTACCGTGAGGAACGGCGACACCAGCACGCCGGCGAGCGCCGCGGTGCCGGCGGAGATCGCCATCACGATGGAGAAAATGCGGTTGGTCGGGATGCCCATATATTGCGCGGCTTCCGGATCCTGCGATACCGCGAGGATGGCGGCGCCGAGGCGCGTGCGCTGGATGAACAGCCAGAGGCCGAGCAGCACGAGGACACCGGCGACAAGGGCGAGCAAGCGCTGGCCAGAGATATCGACGCCGCCGATGGAGAGCTTGTCAGCCACGAAGGAAGGCACGTTGCGATATTCGGAGCCGAAGGTAATGAACAGCGCCTGCTCGACCGCGAGCGAAACGGCGAGGGTAATCATCAGCACCGCGAGCTGGGACGAGCGCAACGGACGCACCAGAAAACGCTCCATCACCACGCCGAAGCCTGCGACGATCAATACTGCTAGCGGTGCGGCGATGAAGAGCGGAACGCCGAGCAGCGAGGTGAGGACATAGGCCGCATAGGCGCCGAGTGCGTAGAACGAGCCATGGGCGAGATTGAGGATGCGGGCGACGCCGAAGATCAGGGTGAAACCAACGGCCAGCATCGCATAGATGGCGCTGGAGACCGCGCCGTAGATCAGAATCTGAAGCATGAGAACCCGCTGTTGAGGACCGGACAACAGGCTCCTCGTCATTGCGAGGAGCCACTTGGCGACGAAGCAATCCAGTTCTCGCTTGTGGCTTCTGGATTGCTTCGCTCAGGGGAGGCCGCGAAGGACGGCCTCCCCTGGCTCGCAATGACGGCCGTTAGGGTACGGCTTGGTCCGACGCTTTAGTTGCTCATCCAGGGCGGCGCGATCATCGGGCCGGTTGCGGCTTCCTTCGGCCAGACCACGACGCGAGCGCCGTCCTTCTGCCACTGCACGAACAGCAGGTTCTGCAGTCCCGGACCGGTCTTCACGTCGTGCACTTCGTCGAACACCAGCTTGCCGGCGATGCCGACATGGTCGGTCTTCTCCAGCTCCTTGATGACAGCATCGGGCTCGATGGAGTTGGCGCGCTTGACGGCGTCTGCATAGACGTAGACCGAGTCGTAAGCGCCGATGCCGGTATAGACAGGTGCGGTGCCGAAGCGCTTCACGAATTCATCCCAGAACGGAATGGTCTTCGGGGTCAGCGGCGCGCGGATGGCGAACATGCCGACGGTTTCGGCATTGGCCTTGCCGCTGACGCGGGTGAAGAAGTCGGCGTCCTGGCTCTTCACGTCGATGCCGCCGATCGGGATCGGCACCTGCGCGTCATGCCACTGCTTGACGAAGATGTCCGACGAGGCATGCGAGAGCACGACGATCAGATACTGCGCGCCGGAATTCTTCACCTTGGCGAACAGCGGTGAGAAATCCGAGGTCGAAGTGTCGAAGAATTCGGCCAGCGTCACGTCGGTGCCGCCGTCGGTCGCGCCCTTTTTCAGGATCGGAACGAGATCCTGCACCCATTTGGCGTTCTCGCCGACAATGGCGATCTTCTTCAGGCCCATCTCACCTTTCAGCTTGCCGTTGATGAAGTCGACCAGCGCGCGCGCCTGATGCGCCGCGTTGATGGGGAAGGCGCGGAAGATATATTTGTAGTTCTCATAGTCTGTTTTCACCTTTGCGGTGATGGCCGGGGAGGCCGCGCCGACGCCGATATAGATCGTCTTGGCGTTGGAAATATGCGGCAGCTGGGCCAGTGTGACGCCTGACGTATAGCCGCCGATCAGCACGTTGACCTTGTCATCGGCGGTGAGCTTCTTGATTGCAGCGATGCCCTGTTCGGGATTCTCGGTCTCGTCGGCGACAACCATTTCGAGTTTGCGGCCGAGCAATCCGCCCTTGGCGTTGATCTCTTCGATGGCCAGCTTGGCGGCGTTCTGCGTATCGCGGCCGACCTGCAGCTGGACCGACGTCGGAATGCCGATCTTGATCGGCGCTTGCTGGGCAGATGCTGGAGCAGCGGAAGCAAGGGCGCCAGCAACAATCATACTCGCAGCCGCAAGCGGCCTCAGAAATGAGTCCATGGTGTCTCTCCCTAGAGGCATCTGGGTCGTTGCCCGATGCTTTTTTGTGTGATCACAGACTGCCAAGTGCGGCGAGAGCAAGTCAAGGAAGATTGCGCACAGCAACACTGTGTCGCGGATTAAATTGCGAGCATTCACAACGTGTACTTCTGTTGCGTTGCGATGACGCGCAGGCGCAATGTGCCTTGCAGTTGTAGGCGCGCAGCCGGCTGTGCGAGGCTTAACGCTGATGAATCATCTCGCGGGATGAACATGGAGAGGCCGGAATGGATGAACAGGGCGCAGGCACCAAGTCAGCCTTTCAAGCCATTCGCGCCATCGACTACACGGTCATCTTCGTCCGCGACATGGACGCGATGCGGCACTTCTACGAGACGCTGCTCGGCTTTTCGCTGCAGCGCGTGCTGTCGTCCGGCTGGATAGAATTTCGTATCGGTAGCAACACGTTAGCTCTGGCGATACCAAGCCGCACCGCGTCGGATCATCCGATCCCGGTTGGCAGTGCAGCACTTCAGCTCGCCTTCAAGGTTTCCGTGGCGGAGGTCGATGCGTGTGCCGAGGAATTAGTGCGAAAAGGTATCAGCCTCGTGTCACCGCCGACCGATCAGGTCTTTGGACATCGCACGCTGTTCTTTCGCGATCCCGACGGGAATTTGCTGGAGGTGTTCGCTGATATCCAGGTGCCACCGATGCTCTGCACGTGATCGGACGCACGCAGTCACAGCATGACGCAGGTCGGGTGATGGGTAACGGCTGCGTGTTTGGGTGGTCAGGATTGTCGGCCAAGGGGTGGGACCGCCGACGCAGGTAATAACGGCGGTCCCGTGCCGTGCATTGAAATTCGGGGTTGGAAAGCGACTTCCGCACCCCACTGCGCGACGCGATCGACGCTATCCCAGCCGGGTTTTGTCGCAACTTAAACCAAATCTTAACCTAACCGATTAGGCTTACCTGGCCGGCTTTTCGAGCATTTTTAGTAAAGGTGGAGAATAATCTACTCCGCAGCCCGGGCCAGCAGCGTGATGTCGTTGGCATTGGCGCAATAGTTCTCGTAATTCGCCGCCGCCGTCTTGGCTGCGAGGTCGGCGCCGCAGGCCCGTTTGTGTGCGCAACTGGCGCAGGCGTGGCGCATCTCCATCATGTCAGGCGGCCGGATCTTGGCAATGGCGGCCTCGTCAAAACCGAGCGCACGGAGCATCTGCGGCAATTCCTCCGCACCGTTCACGCCTCTGCGCACGATCGTATCGAGATCGCTTGGCGCAAGGCCAAGCTCATGGGCCATACGTCTGAACTCGCCGCTGTCGAGCGCACCGAGTTCGTTGAGCTGGCGGCGCTGGATCAACCAGTCGCCAATGCGTTCAATGAGATTGCTGACGACGGGATAGGGCTGGACGGATGTCATGGCGGTCTCCGCTGCTGAAGTGATTGAGCGAAGGGTCTGCGCAGCAGCGCGGAGTCGCATTGCGCTGGATCAATCGGCGGGTGCGCCATGGACGGTTAGTCTTACCGCCAGAAATGCCTGCGCCGCAGGCACTTTCCGGGGAAACTCGGGGCTGGATTCAACGTTATCCGTGCTTAACTTAGAGACATTGTGAGTCCAGAAGCCGGGAACCGGCCTCAGGAGGCGTAAATGCGTTTGAGACATCTGATAGCAGCCTCGGCGAGTATTGCTCTGCTGGCCGGCTTCGGTGCGGCACAGGCTGACACCTACAAGCCCGGCGAGTTCTTGCTGCTCGACCTGCAGAAGGCCGTGCTGTCGCCGAAACTGCTGGGCCCGCCCGCGTCATTCGAGCAGGTGCAGATCCAGGCCAAGGCCGATGCGAAGGCAAATGTGAAGGCCGATCCGGCGAAGGCAGCACCGCGTCTTGTGCGCGCGCAGTCTGCGAAGCCGGTGGCGCAGCGCGCCGCTGCGCAGAAGAAGGTTGCCCGTCGCAGCAATCCGCTGAACGCCAATGCGGCGGACACGCGGGTGCAGGTCTGGCCGTGCCGCACAGGCGGCATCTGCAGTTGGCAGAAATGAGCCGCCTGCTTTCTTAACCTCGCCCCGTTCTTTACGGGGAGAGGTCGGCGCGTAGCGCCGGGTGAGGGGCCTTGTACGGCGCCAACTACACACGAGGGTTATCGGGTCGATAAATACGCGGACCTACTCACTCCGAAATTTGACGAGACGCCGTACCCGGCCCCTCACCCCAACCCTCTCCCCGCCTAGCGAAGCTTTGCTTCGCAGGGAGCGGGGAGAGGGAGCAGTCTCAGGCCTTGATCTCTTCCACGCCGCACCATTCGGCGATGAACAGCGCCAGCGCCGTTGTCGTCTTCTTCAATGAGGGCAGGTTGACGCCTTCGTCGAAGCCGTGGACGCCGCGCGAGATGCAGCCGTAGTTCAACGTCGGCACATTGTCGAACAGCGCATAGACGCGGCTGTCGAGATAGGCGAGCGAGATTTCCGGCTTGGGCTTCTGGCCGAACACCGCTTCATGCGCCGCGGCCAGCGTGGCTTCTGCATCAGATCCCGGCTTGAGTTCGTAGCCTTCGGCCTGGAAGCCGTTGAAGGTCACGGTCGGCGGGATGTTCGACAGGAACGGATCCTGATGTGCGAAGGCGGCGACGCAGTCGGTGATCTCCTTCTTCGCTGCTTCGGCTGTCTTGCCGGGCAGCAACGAGATGCGGAAGTCCACCTTGCACCAGGCCGGGACCGATGACGCCCAGTCGCCGCCGGCGATCTTGCCGATGTTCAGGTTGACCGGCTTCTCGATGTTCTTGAAGTGCTCGTGCTGGTCCTTGGTCGCATTCCACTTGGCTTCCAGCTTGCGCAATTCGCCGATGATGCGATAGGCGCCGTCGATGGCGTTGGCCCCGGTGCCCATGCGCTGCACATGCACCGGCACGCCGCGGACCTCGACCTGGAACCAGACCACGCCGATATTGGCGCGCGTGATCGTCTCATGCGACGGCTCCGACACCACCACGGCGTCGGCCTTGTAGCCGCGCAGATGCGTCATCAGCGCGCCGTCGCCGGTGGACTCCTCTTCCACCACCGACTGCAGATAGACCGTTGCCGCTGGCTGCAGGCCGAGGCTCTTGAGTGCATCGAGCGCGAAGATGTTGGAGGCGCAGCCGGCCTTCATGTCGCCGGCGCCGCGGCCCTGCATCCAGTCGCCCTGGATCACGGGGTCGTAAGGCGGCGTGGTCCACATGTCGTGGGGACCTTCCGGCACCACGTCGACATGGCCCTGCATGATCAGCGAGCGGCCTTTCTCCTCGCGCGGATAATGCGTGCCGACCACGATCGGCGCAGTCGAATGCAGGTCGTCCCAGGCGCCGGCGCCGGGATGATGGCCGAGCGCGGCGCGATCCATCTCGAAGCGCTCCATCTTGTAGCCGCGCGTTTTCATGGCGCGGAACATGAAGTCCTGCATTGTGTGTTCGTTGCCGCGGGTCGAGACGTGGCGCACCATGTCCTGGGTGAACTTGACCTGGGCATCGAAGCCCTTGTCGACGGCGGCGATGATCTTGTCGCGGAGGGCGGAATCGAGAGCCATGTTGTTTTTCCTTTTCTTGTGAGAGGGCTCAGGCGGTCAGCGCGCGCTCGAGCTTTTCCATGCCTTCGTCGAGGATTTCGTCCTGGGCGGTCAGCGGAACGAGCACGCGGATGGTGTTGAAGTTAACGCCGCAGGACAGCAGGATTAGGCCTTCCTCGGTGGCCTTCTGCGTCACCTTCTTGGTCACTTCGGCGTCCGGCGTATCAGAGCCGCGCTCCTTGACGATGTCGAAGGCGATCATGGCGCCGACATTGCGGATGCTGGCGATCGGCACGAGGTCGTTTCGCTGCTGCATCTTCTTCAGGCGCGTGGTGATGCGCTCGCCGATATGGTTGGCGCGGTCGATCAGCTTCTCTTTCTCGAACACGTCGAGCACCGCCATCGCTGCGGCAATCGCCAGCGGGTTACCGGCATAGGTGCCCCCGAGGCCGCCCGGATCGGCAGCGTCCATGATCCCCTGCTTGCCGATCACGCCCGACAGCGGGAAGCCGCCGGCGAGGCTCTTCGCCACGGTGATGAGGTCGGGCTTCACGTCGTAATGTTCCATCGCGAACATCTTGCCGGTGCGGCCGTAACCGGTCTGCACTTCGTCGGCGATGAAGACGATTCCATTCTCGTCGCAGATCTTGCGCAGTGCGCGCATCAGTTCCGGCGGGGCCTGATGGAAGCCGCCTTCGCCCTGCACGGGTTCGATGATGATGGCCGCGACGCGGGCTGGATCGATGTCGGCCTTGAACAGGAAGCTGAGATACTTCAGCGATTCCTCAACGGTGACATCGAGCGGCGCGGCCGGGAACGGCACGTGCCAGACTTCCGGCATGGCGCCGCCAAAGCCCTTCTTGTAGGGGAACACCTTGCCCGTCATGGTCATGGTCATGTGGGTGCGGCCATGGAAGCCGCCGGTGAAGGCGATCACGCCGGCGCGGCCGGTAGCGGCGCGGGCCATCTTGATGGCGTTCTCGGTGGCTTCGGCGCCGGTGGTGAAGAATGCGGTCTTGGTGGCGCCGTCGATCGGCGCCAGCTTGTTCAGGCGCTCGGCGAGGGTCACGTAGGATTCATACAGCAGCACCTGGAAGCAGGTGTGGGTGAAGTTCTCCATCTGCGCACGCACGGCGGCCATGATGGTCGGATGGCAGTGGCCGGTGTTGAGCACGGCGATGCCGCCGGCGAAGTCGACGTAGCGCTTGCCTTCGACGTCCCAGACTTCCGCATTCAGCGCGCGCTGCGCTGAGATCGGAGTGGAATGGCCGATGCCGCGGGGAACAGCGGCTTCGCGGCGTGCGAAGATTTCTGCATTGGTTGGCATGCGAGTTTGTCCTTCGAGTTTTCTTGGATGTTGTTGGGTGTGGATCAGTGGATGGAGCAGGCTGCTGCGCCGGGCGCTGTAGGCTCCCTCGCCCCGCTCTTGCGGGGAGAGGGGTGGGGTGAGGGGCTCTTGCGATCCGCAAGTGCAGTGCGTGCGATGAGCGCCGTGCCATGCCCCTCACCCGCCGCGAAGACGCGGCGACCTCTCCCCGCGCAGAGCGGGGAGAGGTTAAGAGAGGGCGGCGTGCTGGTGTTCACTCGATAAGTCCAATCACCGCGCGGCTTCGAAACCGGCGAGGGTCGAGGTGAGGTTGGCGCCGAGGATGTCGGAGAGATATCCGCCTTCCTGAACGAGAACGGTGGGCAGGCCCATGCGCGCAACGGCTTCACCGATGCGCTTGAAGCCCGGGGTGGTGACTTTCAGGGCAGCCAGCGGATCGTGCTCGGATGCATCGAGGCCGAGTGCGAGCACGAGCGCCGTCGGTGCGAACGACTTGATGGTCTTCTCGGCGACTGCGAGCGCATCGATGAAGCCGTCATCGCCGGTGCCGAGCGCAAGCGGAATGTTGAGATTGGTGCCGAGACCGTTGCCTTCACCCTTCTCATGGGCATAGCCCCAGACGAAGGGGTAGTAACCGACGGGATCGGCATGGATCGACACCGTCAGCACGTCCGGACGCGCATAGAAGATGCCCTGGGTGCCGTTGCCGTGATGCACGTCGACATCGAGGATCGCAACGCGCTCATGCTTGGTGCGCAGATGCTCGGCGGCGATGGCCGAATTGTTCATGAAGCAGAAGCCGCCGGCCATGTCGCGATAGGCGTGATGGCCGGGCGGGCGGCACAGGGCATAGACGGCATCCTCACCGTCCATCACCATCTGCGCCGCGGTCACCGCAACGTCGGTGGAGGCGCAGGCACCAAGCCACGTGCCTGGACCGATCGGCGCTGCGGTATCGGCGGTGTGCCAGCCGAGCTTGCCGGTGATGTGGGTCGGATAGCTGCCCGCCACGCGGTTCGGGTGGATATTGGCGATCATCTCCGGGCCGTAATCCGGCAGCTTGATCCATTCCTCCCAGGCGCCTTCGAGGAAGCGCAGATATTCCGGCGAGTGCACGCGGGCGCGTGGGCCCTGGCCGAATTCGGTCGGCGCGACGATCGTGTGCTTGCCGTCGGCGAGGCCCTTCAGCAGGCGCTCGGCGCGCTCCGGCTGCTCGGTGGTTTTACGGACCTGACCGCGCACCAGAAAGAACTGCGGATCATGGCTCTTGTGCTTGTCGGAATACACTGCCTTCACGTGGCGGCTCCATTCGTTGAGGAGGGAAGTTCGCGGACCAGCTTGCCGACTTCGCGCCAGGCAGCGCCGATGTGATAGTCGATCCGCGCGGTGATGATATCGGGATGCCCCTGTTCGAGGACTTCGAGCAGCGCTTCATGGGTCTGCGCAATACGGTGCGGATCGTCATAGAGCCGGCCGATCAGGCCGATCGTCATCCGCAGTTCCGAAGCGAGGTCATCGAACAATCGCAACAGGCGTTTGCTGCCGGCGATTTCGCAGATCATGCGGTGAAATTTGTAGTCTTCCTCGATCTGCCGGGCATGATCATCGATGCCGGCGGTCTCATGCATGACGTCGATCTGCCGGCGCAGCATGTCGCGATTGGCAGGCGTCATGTTCTTCGAGGCGAGCACGCCGGCGTGACATTCGACGCAGATGCGCAGGTCGTAGACCTCGTCGATATCCGTTGCTTCAAGCTTGCGGACGAAGAAGCCGCGGCGCGGATGCGAGACCAACAGGCCCTGTTGCTCGAGCAGCCGTGCAGCTTCACGGACAGGCGCGCGGCTGACGCCGAGTTCGCGGGCGATGCCGGCTTCGACGACTTTGGCGCCAGGCAGCAGCTGCCCCTTGATGATGGCCTGAGTCAGGATGCGTGCGACCTGCCCGACAAGATCGGTGTCGGCGAGGGCGGTCAGACCAACTGGAGGAGACATCAAACGCATGCGGGGGACCCGTTTCTTCCCCTGTACAAGAATTAATCGTCGATTGTCGACAGTTTAATCTTGCGAGCTGCCATGCGATTGTGTTTCCTGCCCGCACCTTAAAAAAAGCCGGGAACCGCGCCTGTGAATATGCATGCAAACATTACGCCGACTCTCGATGCCGCCAAGCAGGTCCGTATCGACCTCGCCGCCGCCTATCGTCTGATCCACCGCCTCGGCCTCGATGACAGCATTTACACACATATTTCGGTGCGCGTCCCCGGTACGCAGGACCGCTTCCTGATCAATCCCTATGGCATGCGCTTTGAGGAAGTGACGGCGGGTAACCTCGTCACCGTCGACGTCGATGGTAAAGTTGTCGACGATCCGCTCGGCCTTGGTATCAACCCGGCCGGTTTCACCATTCACAGCGCCGTTCACGCCGCGCGCCACGACGCGCAGTGCGTGCTGCACACGCATACCGTTGCCGGTGTCGCGGTGTCGTGCCTCAAGGACGGTCTGCAGCCGCTGAACCAGTGGTCGATGCAGTTTACCGACCGTATCGCCTATCATGACTTCGAAGGCATCGCGCTGGACCTGTCGGAGCGCGAGCGTCTGGTCGCCGATCTCGGTGACAAGATGGTTCTCATCCTGCGCAACCACGGCCTGCTCACCTGCGGCCGCTCGGTTGGTGAGGCCTTCAAGCTGATGTTCAACATGGAGCGCTCCTGCCGCGCGCAGCTCGCGATTCTTTCAACCGGCGCAGAAGTCATTCGCCCGTCCCACGCCATTGCCGCACACACCGCCGGCCAGTATGACCGCGGTTACGACAAGGTGCATGGCACCGAAGGCGGCAAGCCGGACAGCGAGTGGGAGGCCTTCAAGCGCATGCTCGATCGCACGGACGCCGATTACAAGAATTGATCCGACTTCCGCTACACATCGTCAACTGATCTGGGTTACGTGCCTGCCGGCACTAAGGGGAAAGATATGTTGAAGAAATTTGTATTGGCTTTGGCACTGAGCACCGTGAGTACAATGGCGCTCGCGCAGGAGCCGAAGATGGGCGGCACCATCAATGCGGTGATCCAGCCTGAACCGCCGGGCCTGATGCTCGCACTGGTTCAGAACGGCCCGACGCAGATGGTCTCGGGCAACATCTATGAAGGCCTGCTGCGCTACAGCAAGACGCTGGAGCCGCAGCCGGGTCTCGCCGAGAGCTGGACCATCAGTCCGGATGCGAAGACCTACACGTTCAAGCTCAAGCAGGGCGTGACCTGGCACGACGGCAAGCCGTTCACCGCGGCCGACGTGCTGTTCTCCATCGAGACGCTGAAGGTCACCCATGCCCGCGCCCGCAACAACCTCGTGCAGCTCGACAAGGTCGAAGCGCCGGATGATTACACCGTCGTCTTCACGTTGAAGCAGCCCTTTGGCCCCTTCATCGGCATCTTCGAAGTCGGCTCGATGCCGATCATCCCGAAGCACATCTATGAAGGCACGGACGTCAAGACCAATCCGGCGAACAATACGCCGATCGGTACCGGCCCGTTCATGTTCAAGGAATGGAAGAAGGGCTCGTTCATCCAGCTGGTGAAGAACCCCAACTACCACGTCCAGGGCAAGCCCTATATCGACGGCATCTACTGGCAGATCATTCCGGACGCCGCTGCGCGTTCGGTGGCCTACGAGACCGGTAAGGTCGATGTTCTGCCCGGCGGTTCGATCGAGAACTTCGACGTGCCCCGCGTCAGCAAGCTGCCGAACACCTGCGTCACCGGCGATGGCTGGGAATTCTTCTCGCCGATGGCCTGGATGTGGCTCAACAACCGCTCCCCCGTGCTCGCCAACAAGAAGGTTCGTCAGGCGATCATGTATGCGGTAGACCGCGAATTCGCCAAGGACGTGATCTGGAACGGTCTCGGCAAGGTGGCCACCGGCCCATCGTCGTCGGCGATCAAGTTCTACACCGACAACGTGCCGAAATATCCGTACGATCCGGCCAAGGCCAAGGCGCTGCTGAAGGAAGCCGGCTACAAGGGCGAGAAGGTCCGCCTGATGCCGCTGCCTTACGGCGAGACGTGGTCGCGCTGGGGTGAAGCTGTGAAGCAGAATCTCGTCGACGTCGGCATGAATATCGAGACCATCGCCACCGACGTGCCTGGTTCGAACCAGAAGAACATGGAGTGGGATTACGATATCTCCTTCACCTATCTCTATCAATACGGCGATCCGGCGCTCGGCGTTGGCCGCAATTACGTGACGAGCGCGATCCAGAAGGGCCAGCTGTTCAACAATCTCGAGGGATACTCCAATCCCGAGGTCGACAAGCTGTTCGAAGAGGGCGCCGTCGCGACGCCGGATTCGAAGCGCAAGGAGATCTACGAGAAGGTCCAGAAAATCCTCGTCGAGGACGTGCCTGTTGCCTGGCAGCTTGAGCTGCAGTTCCCGACCATCTCGAACTGCAAGATCAAGAACCTGATAACCACAGGTATCGGCGTCAACGATGGCTTCCGCGACGCCTGGATCGACAAGTAAGCTTTCAGCCTGATGCCCGTGACGATCCCTGTGATCGTCACGGGTTTTCTTTGTGTACTCTGACCTGAAAACGATGGACCTCTGATGCTGTCATTCGTTGCCCAGAGGATCGTGAAGGGCGTGTTCGTCCTGCTTGCGATCATCGTGATGAACTTCTTCCTGATCCGCCTTGCGCCCGGCGATCCCGCAGCGGTGATGGCCGGTGAGGCCGGCGCTAGCGATGAGCAATTCGTCCAGCAGCTGCGCGAAAAGTTCTCACTGGACAAACCGCTGCCGGAGCAGCTGTTCATTTACGTGAAGGGTGTCGTCACCCTCGACCTCGGTTTCTCGTTCCGCCAGCAGATGCCGGTCGCGAAGCTGATCGCCGAGCGTCTGCCGGCGACGCTGCTGCTGACGCTGACAGCGTTCGGCATATCGCTGTTGCTGGGCATCACATTCGGTACGCTGGCCGCGAGATTTGCGGGGACATGGGCGGACACCGCCATCACTGTCTCGGCGCTGCTGTTCTATGCCACGCCGATCTTCTGGGTCGCGCTGATGTCGATCCTGCTTTTCTCCGTCTATCTCGGCTGGCTGCCGAGCTTCGGCTACGAGACCGTCGGTGGAAACTTTACCGGATGGGCGCATGTGAAAGACGTGGCTCTGCATCTGGTGATGCCGGCGATGACCATCGGCCTGTTCTTCATGGCGACCTATACGCGCATGACGCGCGCCTCGATGCTTGAGGTCAAGCGGCTGGATTTCGTCAAGACCGCCCGCGCCAAGGGCCTGCGCGACAACATCATCCAGCGCCGCCACGTGCTGCGCAACGCGCTGCTGCCGGTGGTGACGCTGGCCGGCATCCATTCCGGTACGTTGGTCGGCGGCGCCGTGCTCACCGAGACGGTGTTTGCATGGCCCGGCATTGGCAGGTTGCTCTATGAGGCGCTCTTGCAACGCGATTATAACCTTCTGCTCGGCGTCTTTGTGGTCTGCTCGGCGATGGTCCTGATCTTCAACCTCGTCACCGACCTCGTTTATCGACTGGTCGATCCACGCATCGAGTTTGCATCATGAAGAAGTTCTGGAAATTGATGCTGCGCAATCCCGGCGGCGTTATCGGTCTGGTCATCATCACGCTTGCGATTTTCGTCGCGCTGTTCGGGCAGATGATCTTCCCGACCTCGCCCTGGCGCATGGTGCAGCGGCCGTTCCTGCCGCCCTTCACCAATCCCATGGTGACCCTCGGCACCGATGCGCTGGGCCGCGACGTGTTCGCCGGCCTGATCTACGGCGCCCGCGTGTCGTTGCTGGTCGGTCTCGTTTCGACCACCGTGGCGCTGACCATTGGCGTGCCGCTCGGCGCCATCGCCGGCTATTTCGGCGGCAAGGTCGACGACGCCCTGATGCGCTTCACCGAGTTTTTCCAGACCATTCCGAGCTTCCCGCTGGCCATTGTGCTGGTGGCGATCCTGCAGCCGTCGATCTATTCCATCGTCGGTTCCATCGCCATCGTCTCGTGGCCGCCGGTGGCGCGCCTGGTGCGCGGCGAGGTGTTGTCGCTGCGCACCCGCGAATATGTTCAGGCGGCCATTGTGACCGGCCAGAGCAATACCTGGATCATTTCGCGCGAGATTTTGCCGAACGCGCTGTCGCCGGTGATCGTGCTGGCGTCGCTGATGGTGGCCAATGCGATTCTGCTGGAATCCTCGCTGTCGTTCCTCGGCCTTGGCGATCCCAACCTGATGTCCTGGGGCTATATGGTCGGCGCGGGCCGGACGGTGATCCGTCAGGCCTGGTGGATCACGGTCTTCCCCGGGGTCGCCATCCTGATTTCGGTGCTCGGCATGAACCTGATCGGCGAAGGCCTCAACGACGCGCTCAATCCGCGCCTGGCGAAGGATAGCCGCTGATGACCGCTACCCCCGCCGTCTCCATCAAGAATCTCAAGATCGCCCTGCCGAAGAGCGCCGAACGCCCTTATGCGGTCGATGGCGTGTCCATCGATCTCATTCCCGGCGAGATCGTCTGCGTCGTCGGCGAATCCGGTTCCGGCAAGTCCATGTGCGCCCATGCGCTGATGGGACTGTTGCCGGATACGGTGAAGACCGAGACCGGCGAAGTTCTGTTCGAGGGCCGGAATCTTCTGAAGCTCGACGAGAGCGGCTGGCGCGAAGTGCGCGGCCGCGGCATCGCCATGGTGTTCCAGGAGCCGATGACCGCGCTCAATCCCTTGATGCGGATTGGCGAGCAGATGATGGAAATGTTCGAGGCGCATAATCTTTTGACGCCGAAGGAGCGCCGCGCCAAGGCCCTCAGCCTCGCTAAGGAAGTCGGTCTGCCCGATCCGGAGCGCATCATCCGCGCCTATCCGCACCAGCTCTCCGGCGGCCAGCGCCAGCGCGCGATGATCGCCATGGCGCTTGCGCTCGAACCATCGGTGCTTGTCGCCGACGAGCCGACCACGGCACTCGACGTCACCACCCAGGCGCAGATCCTCAAGCTGATCCGCAATCTGCAGCGCAGCCGCAACATGGCGGTGATGTTCATCACCCACGACTTCGGCGTCGTCGCCGATATCGCTGACCGCGTCGTGGTCTTGCGCCATGGCAAGATCGTGGAAGAAGGCTCGATCGACGCCGTCTTCAGGAATCCGCAGCACGATTACACCAAGGCTCTGCTGGCTGCCGTGCCTTCGATGCACCCGCCGGTGCGCGCGTCGCTGGATGAAAATGCGAAGGCTGTCGAGGTCATCGGCCTCGACAAGACCTATGTGACCTCGGGCGGCTGGTTCAAGCCGGATCGCCGCGTGCAGGCGGCGAACGAAGTCACGTTCTCCATCATGCAGGGCGAGACCGTTGGCCTGGTCGGCGAGTCCGGTTCGGGCAAATCGTCAGTGGCGCGTCTGGTGATGCGGCTGATCGAGGCCGATCGCGGCACCGTCCGTATCGGCGATGTCGATCTTACGGCACTCGAAGGCAAGGCGCTGCGCGCGCAGCGCCACCGCATCCAGATGATCTTTCAGGACCCGTTCGCCTCGCTCAATCCGCGTCGCCGGGTCGGCCAGATCATCACCGATGGCCCGATCGCCCGCGGCACCGATCCGAAGGTCGCGATGCAGCGTGCGCGTGATCTGCTGGGGATGGTCGGCCTCGATGCCGGTTCGCTCGACCGCTATCCGCATGAATTCTCCGGCGGCCAGCGCCAGCGTCTCGGCATCGCCCGCGCGCTTGCGATGGATCCGGAGATCATCGTCGCCGACGAAGCCGTCTCCGCGCTCGACGTCTCCGTGCAGGCGCAGGTGCTGAAGCTGCTGGAAGACCTCAAGGCCCGCCTTGGTCTCTCGATGCTGTTCATCACCCACGACCTTCGTGTCGCCGCACAGATCTGCGATCGCATCGCGGTGATGCAGCGCGGTGTGATCGTCGAGCTGAAGCCGACGGCGCAACTGTTTGCGGCGCCGGAACATCCCTACACCCGCGAATTGCTCGGCGCCGTCCCCGGCCAGAGTTCGCCATCCCAGGCCGCCTGACCTTATGCCGACGTCTCCCGTGACTTGCGTTTTCCTGAGCAGGACCATCAACCTGCGCAAATACCTGACCAACGAAATCGCCCGGCTCGACGGCAAGGTGAATTTTGTCGACCATCTCGACGGCACCGATCCCGCTAAAATCGACATGGCGGTGAGCTGGCATCCCCATGCGGATGCGTTCGATCACTATCCGAACCTGAAGGCGGCGTGTTCTATCGGCGCCGGCGCCGACAGCATCCTGAACTGTCCGAGCCTGCGCGATGGCATCGACGTGGTGCGCGTGGTCGAGCCGGCACAGGCGCAGATGATGTCCGGCTTCGTGATCTGGAACGTGATCTATCACCAGCGCCAGTTCGGGACCTATCTGCAGAACCAGCGTGATCACGTGTGGAAGCGCCTCGGCGGCGGACGCCGCCCGTCCGAGGTTGCGATCGGCATTCTCGGCTACGGCGCCATCGGCGCGCGCGTCGCGTCCGATCTGGCGATGCTCGGCTTTCCCGTCCGAGTCTGGAGCCGCTCGGCCAAGCCGACGACGCCGGGTGTGACCGGCTTCCACGGCAGCGACGGGCTCGACGCGATGCTCGCGGGCTCTGAGGTGCTGGTGAACCTGCTGCCGCTGACCGAGGAAACCCGCGGCATCCTCGATGCAAGCCTGTTCGCCAGGATGCCGCGTGGTAGCTATCTCATTCAGGTCGGCCGCGGCGAGCACTCGGTCGAGCAGGATATTCTCGATGCGCTCGCCAGCGGGCAGCTCTCCGGCGCGACGCTCGATGTATTCCACACCGAACCGCTGCCCAAGGACCATCCGTTCTGGTCGCATCCGCAGATCGTGCTGACGCCGCATGACGCCTGCGAGGTCACCATGACCGCGATCGGCGATACGATTTTGGCGACGGCCGAAGCCGTGAAGCTGGGTGTGCAGCCGAAGGATTCGGTGGATCGCGGACGGGGATATTGAGCGCGGCGAGATCGTCTCTCTCGGTTGTCGTCCCCGCGAAGGCGGGGACCCATAACCACGATGCGTGTAATAAAATAGCAGAGCTACAACGAGCACGTTTGGCTTAGTTCTTCGGCGTTTATGGATCCCCGCCTTCGCGGGGATGACACCTGAGAGGGCAGACGTAGACTACTCCACGGCCAGTCCTGTCACGGCCGCCGATGCTTCCAGCCAGTGTAGGAAACTACCGGCCATGCTGCGCGCGACCGCGATGTGGAAAGTCGGCGTCTCATCGACCTTCCACAGCGTCACGCCCATATGCGCGATCTGCGTGACCGCAACGCTGCCGGCTGGAAACGCCGCGGCGCTAAGATCGATGGCGACGCCCTTGGCGAGCGTATCGAGCAGGGCCGGACCGGATAGCCGGAGCAGGCCGACGCTGTCGGACTGATCGACCACCGAGGCGAGGCCGTCGAGCTGCTGCGCAAGCCTATCCACGAAACGCGGCTTGCCCGCATCGTGAGTCACCAGCCAGCGGCCGGGACCGGTGCCGAGAAATGACGTGGCATCGCTGCCGGAACCGTGCGGTCCCAGTGGCAGGTTGATATCGAACTGTTCCTTCACGACAGCAGCGAGCGCGGCACTCTGGCCCTTGCGGGCCATGACGGTAGCAATGGCGATGCCGCGACGCTCGCGCGCGATGACACCGCGGCCATCGCCCATGGAGCGCAACTCAGCAAAGGCGGAGATGTGAGCGAGATCAAGCACGCAGCCGCGCTCCTTCTGTATCGACGAAGACGGGATCTACGACTTCGAGCTCATAGTCGCCGGAGCGTACCGGATCCCAGGCGCGGATGATCTCGCCGTGCCGCTCCGGTCCGCGCGCCAGCAGGCCAAGCCCGATCCAGTGATTGTTGCCAGGGCTGAACGCCGTCGAGGTGATGAAGCCGGCATTGTTGTCCGGCGCAGGCGTCACGCCGCGCGCGAACAGCAGCGATCCGTTGCGGAGGCGCTGGCTGCGATCGACGGGGCGCAGGCCGACCAGCGTCGGCCGATCCGGATCGATCAGCGCCTCGCGCGCCGCCATGGTGCGGCCGATATAGTCCTTCTTTACCGACATCATCCGTCCGAGCCCGAGATCGCGCGCCACGGTCTGGCCGTTGAGTTCGGAGCCGGCGACATGGCCCTTTTCGATCCGCATCACCGACAGCGCCTCGGTGCCATAGGGTGTGACGTCGAAGGCCTTGCCGGCTTGCATCAATGCGTTGAACAGCGCTTCGCCATAGCCCGCGGGCGCAGCGATCTCATAAGCGAGCTCGCCGGAGAACGAGACGCGGAACAACCGCAGCGGAATGTTGCCGACATGGAATTCGGCACAGGCCATGTACGGAAAGGCCTCGTTCGAGACGTCAAAGGCGTCGCCGAGCAGCGCCTGCAGCAGGTCGCGCGATTTCGGCCCCGCGACCGCATATTGCGCCCATTGTTCGGTCACCGAGACCATCTGCACGTCGAGTTCGGGCCACAGCACCTGATGGCAGTATTCGAGATGCTGCATCACCTTGCCGGCATTCACCGTGGTGGTGGTCATCACATAGTGATCGGCGGAGAGCCGCGCGGTGGTGCCGTCATCCATGACGAAACCGTCCTCGCGCAGCATCACGCCATAGCGCACCTTGCCGACGGGCAGCGTCGAGAAGGTGTTGATATAGACGCGGTCGAGGAAGGTGCCGACATCGGACCCGCACAGCGCGATCTTCCCGAGCGTCGAGACATCGCAGATGCCGACGCTGGAGCGCACAGCCTTCACCTCGCGGGTGACGCTCGTGAGCCAGTCATTCTCGCCGGGCAAATTGAACCACTGCGCGCGCATCCATTGGCCAGCTTCCACGAAGGTGGCATTGGCCGCTGCGGAGGCCGCGTGGCTCGCCGTCAGCCGTGTCGGCTTGAAATGCTTGCCGCTGTGCAGGCCCGCGAAAGCACCGATGGCGACCGGGACATGCGGTGGGCGTGCCCGCGTTGCGCCGGTCTCGGCGATGGTCTTTTTGATTTCGCCGGCGAGGATTGCGAGGCCGTTGACGTTGGACGTCTTGCCTTGATCGGTCGCCATGCCCAAAGTCGTGTAGCGCTTGAGCTGCTCGACCGAGCGGAAGCCTTCCTGCGCGGCAAGGGCGACGTCGGTCGCGGTGACATCGTTCTGCAGGTCGACGAAGGCCTTGCGGCGCGATCCCGCGAACAGCCAGACCGGGTTGTTACAGGAGGCTTCATCGCTTGCGAGGATCGGCTTCTGCGCCTGCAACCCGAGACCGACATGCGAGGCAGCTTTTGCGCCGGCCAGCGCGCCGTTCTCCAATGCCTGCGTCAGCGTCCATTGCGCCGCTGCAGCGCCCGCGATCTGCATGCCCGGTGGCGTGTCGCTGCAGAGAAATGCCGATTTCTCCTCCGACCAGTTGCCCTTGCCACCGAGATGCGTGGCGATGCCGATGCTCGGCGACCAGCCGCCGGAAACGCCAAGCGTGTCCACAGCTACGCTGCGGGTCTTGCCCGCACTGTCGGTGATCTCGATCGTGGTCAGCCGGCGATAGCCCGATGTGTCCGAGACATGCGCGTCGAGGAATTGAGGTGCGTTGCCTGCGAGTTTGCGCACCTCTGGCGAAACGTCTGTCCGTGCATCGACCACAACCGCGATTTCAGCACCGGCCTTCTGCAAGTCGAACGCACTGCGCCAGCCATCATCCGATGTCGTGAAGATCGCAACGCGTTGGCCCGGCACCACGCCAAAGCGATTGGCATAAGTGCGCAAAGCCGAGGCCAGCATGATGCCGGGCCTGTCATTGCCGGGAAATACAAGCGGTCGTTCCTGCGCGCCAGCGGCGAGCACGCATTGTTTCGCAACGATCTTCCACAGCCGTTGACGCGGCATGTGAGGAAGTGGCACCGGCAGGTGATCGCTGACGCGCTCGATGGCGCCATATTCGCCGTCATAGGCGCCGAATACGGCGGTGCGCTTGAGGATGCGGACGTTCGGCAGCGTGCCGAGTTCGGCCTCCGCCAGCGCCGCCCATGAGACCGCCGAGACGCCGTCGATCTGTGCGGTGTCGCTGAGCAGACGACCTCCCAGAACGAAGTCTTCTTCGGCGAGGATCACGCGCGCACCGGCGCGCCCGGCCGCAAGCGCAGCGGCGAGGCCTGCCGGGCCGGCGCCGATCACCAGCAGATCGCAGAAAGCGTGAGACTTCTCATAAGTGTCGGGATCGTCGAGACCGCTGAGCGCGCCCAGACCTGCCGAGGCACGGATGGCCGGCTCGTAGAATTTCTCCCAGAACGCCGCCGGCCACATGAAGGTCTTGTAGTAGAAGCCGGCATTGAGCAGCGGCCCGGCGAGCTGATGCACGGCGCGCAGGTCGAAATTCGGCGACGGCCAGCGATTCTGGCTCGATGCGGCGAGGCCATCAAACAGCTCGACTGTGGTTGCCTTGGTGTTTGGTTCGGCGCGCGCGCCCGAGCGCAGCGTCACCAGCGCATTCGGCTCTTCCGGCCCGGCGGAGAAGATGCCGCGCGGCCGGTGATATTTGAACGAGCGGCCGACCAGCATCGTGTCATTGGCGAGCAGCGCCGAAGCCAGCGTATCGCCGGCATAGCCGCCATAGGATTTGCCATCGAAACTGAAGCTGACCGGCTTGGACCGGTCGATCAGACCACCGGATGCGAGACGACGCGAGATGCTCATGACGCAGCCTCATCATGGGCCAGCACGGCGTCGATTACCTCATGCGTCGAGACGTTGCGCGTCACCTTCAGCCAGGCGTGGCAGCCGGCGGCGTGATACCAATATTCCCTGTGAACGCCGACTGGATTGTCGCGCAGATAGACATAGTCGAACATTGCATCGGCATTATCGGGCGCGGGCCGTGTCAGCGTGGCATCGCCGGAATAGGAAAACTCCGAGGCGTCGCGGGATCCGCAATAAGGGCAGGGGATGCGCATGGGGCCTCAGTGCAGTTTCGGTTGGGCGCCCTGGCCCTTTTCATCGACGACATGGCCGCTACGGAAGCGACCCAGCAGCAGACGATTGGCAGCGGGATGCGGCTCGTCCTTCGCCAGCAGATGCGCGAAGACGAAGCCCGAGCCCGGCGTCGCCTTGAAGCCGCCATAGCACCAGCCGGCATTGAGATAGAGTCCTTTGACGTGGGTGCGGTCGATGATCGGCGAGCCGTCCATCGACATGTCGACGAGGCCGCCCCAGTTGCGCAGCATGCGTGCGCGGCCGATCGCCGGCATCAGGGCCATGCCGCCTTCGCAGACATCCTCGACGACAGGCAGATTGCCGCGCTGGGCATAGGAGTTGTAGCCGTCGATATCGCCGCCGAACACGAGTCCGCCCTTGTCGGACTGGCTGATATAAAAATGCCCGGCCCCGAAGGTGATGACCCCGGGAATGACAGGCTTCAATCCTTCGGAGACGAAGGCCTGCAGCACGTGGCTCTCGATCGGGAGCCGCATCCCGGCCATCGCCGCAACGCGCGACGACGATCCGGCGACGGCAAGGCCGATCTTCTTGGCCTTGATCGCGCCGCGCGAGGTCTGCACGCCCACCGTGCGACCGTCGACGATGTCGATCCCTGTCACTTCGCAATTCTGGATCACGTCGACGCCGCGATCGCTGGCGCCGCGGGCGTAGCCCCACGCCACCGCATCATGGCGCACGGTGCCGCCGCGCTTCTGCAAGAGGCCGCCCTGGATCGGGAAGCGTGCATTGTCGAAATTCAAGAACGGATAGAGTTTGCGCACGCCCTCGCGGTCCAGCAGTTCGGAATCGGCGCCGTTCAGCCGCATCATGTTGCCGCGCCGTGCATAGGCGTCGCGCTGGCCGTCGGAATGATACAGGTTCAGCACGCCGCGCTGGCTGACCATGGCGTTGTAGTTGAAGTCCTGCTCGAGGCCTTCCCACAGTTTCAGCGATAGCTCATAGAGCGATATATTCTCGGAGAGCAGATAGTTGGAACGGATGATGGTGGTGTTGCGGCCGATATTGCCTGACCCGATCCAGCTCTTTTCAAGGACGGCGATGTTCTTGAGGCCGTACTCTTTCGCCAGATAATAGGCCGTCGCCAGCCCATGGCCGCCGCCGCCAACAATGACAATGTCGTATTCGGGCTTCGGCGCAGCATCACGCCATTGCGGCGTCCAGCCTTTATGGCCGGTGAGGGTTTGCCTGAGCAGCGACGTCAGCGAATAGCGCATGGAGAATCCGGGTGGCGATCAGGCCCGGAGTGTCGCGTATTTCGGGGATCGGCACCAGTCCATGCGCGACATTCAGAAGCCCATCAGCGACATCGTGAGATGATGTCGTTTAGCGCGCCAGCCAGAAGCCGCCCACCACCAGGATCATGGCCAGCAGGCTGATGACCCCGAGCACGGCCGCAGTGATGGCCAGCAGGCCGTGGGAGTCGAGCCATCCGCGTAATGCCTTTTCCATGGTGCTGAAACTCTCCCGGTGATTTGAGTTTATCGTTGCAGGCTGGCACCGTATCAAACACTTCAGGCGCCGTCGTCTCGGACGGTTTCGCCATATTGAAGAATTGACATGCTTGAGGAAGTGACATGGACAATCTGAATACCCAGGGCATCAAGGTGCCGAAGCTCGGCCTCGGCACGTTCAAGCTCACGGGTGAGGGCTGCGTCGCCGGCGTGGAAAGCGCTATCGGCCTCGGTTATCGGCACATCGACACCGCCGAAATGTATGGCAACGAGGCCGAAGTCGGCGCCGGCATCAAGGCCTCGGGCATCGCCCGCAAGGATCTGCATGTCACCACCAAGGTCTGGCATGAGAATCTCGCGCCGGATGCCATCAAGCGCGCCTTCGACACCAGCATGAAGAAACTCAGTCTCGATGTCATCGATCTCTATCTGGTGCATTGGCCTTCGAAGGGCATGGACCTGCCGGCGATCTTCGAGACGCTGCTGAAGCTCAAGGACGAAGGCCGGGTCCGCGCCATCGGTGTCGCGAATTTCCCGGTCAAGCTGATGAAGCAGGCGGTGGAGGAGATCGGCGCGCCGGTCGCCTGCAATCAGGTCGAATACCATGCGCTGCTCGACCAGACGAAGCTGCTGACCTATCTCCGCTCGAAGTCGATCCCGCTGGTGGCCTATTGCCCGCTCGGCCAAGGCCGCCTGGCCGACAACGATGTGATGAAAAAGATCGCCGCCAAGCACGGCGTGTCAGCGGCGCAGGTCGCATTGAAATGGCTGCTCGATCAGGACGGCGTCGCGGCGATCCCCAAGGCGTCGCGCAAGGAAAGTCAGCAGGCCAATCTCGATGCGCTGAAGGTCACGCTGGACGACGACGACCGCAAGGCGATCGCGGCACTGCCGAAGACGCAGCGGCTGGTGAATCCGGGTTTTGCGCCGGATTGGGATTGATCTTTCTTGCTTCCCCTCTCCCCCATGCGAAGCGCAGCTTCGCTAGATGGGAGAGGGTGGATCGAACCGCGAAGCGGTTCGAGACGGGAGAGGGGGCGCCACAAGCTCCGTGCTTCTCGGCTATCCCTCTCCCGCCTTCGCTTCGCTCAGGCACCCTCTCCCGCTGCGCGCAGCTTCGCAGCGCTGGGGGAGAGGGGGAAGGCAAGCGCTCCGCTACCCGTGGCTGTGCCCCTTCTTCTTCCCCTCCACCTTCTTACCCGTCGGCATCATCACCACGCGGCCATATTTCACGCCGCGCTCCGCAATGATGTGATCGGCAAAGTGCTGCACTTCGCTGCCGGAGCCGCGTAGTGCGGTGACTTCCATGCAGTTGTCACCGTCGAGATGCACATGCAGCGTCGCCAGCGAGAGGTCGTGGTGATGGTGATAGGTGTCGACCAGCCGGCGTGACAGATCGCGCTGGGCGTGATCATAGACATAGACCAGGGCGGCCACGCATTCGCCGGCCTTGCCCTTCTCCTGCGCGGCCTGCTGCATGCCGGCACGGGCGAAATCGCGGATCGCTTCGGAGCGGTTCTGATAGCCGTGTTCGGCGATCATCGCATCCAGCTCTTCCATCAGGTCGTCATCGAGCGTGATCGTAATGCGCTGCATCGGTCCTCTCAAAAGTATGACGAATCTTTGACTTTGTCATACTTGGCATGTCAGTGTGTTCCGGTTGAACCCAGCATAGCCCGGCCGACTGACCGATGCATCGCTCTCTCTTTTCATCGGCCGGACTCTCGCTGGCTTCGTTGCTTGCAGCCGTCACGCCCTCAGCCGCGCAGCCGGCGACGGTGTTGTCCCCGGTCGAAGTCGAGGCACCGCCGCGGCATGCAGCCAAGCCACGCGTACCGCGCAGCGGGAATGAGGCGGGCCGCCCGGCGGCACGCCATGTTGCCGCACCGACCTTGGGTGGCGGCGGCATGAGTGTCACGCCCGGCGCCAGTGCAGCGCAGGCGCCGGTCGCCTCTGCCAGCGAGAAGACTGTCAGCGGCACCGAGGTCAATGCGCGGCCGCTGTCGCGCCCGGCCGAAGCGCTCGAAGTCGCGCCCGGCCTGATCATCACCCAGCATTCCGGCGAGGGCAAAGCCAACCAGTATTTCCTGCGCGGCGTGAATCTCGATCACGGCACCGATCTCGCCATCTCCATCGACGGCATGCCGGTGAACATGCGCACCCATGGTCACGGCCAGGGCTATGCCGATACCAACTTCCTCATCCTCGAACTGATCAGTTCGGTGAATGTCCGCAAGGGGCCGTATTTCGCCGATGAAGGCGACTTCTCGTCCGTGGGTGCGATCCATGTCAGCCTGATCGACAGCGTCGCGCGCACCATGGCGTCGATCACATCTGGCAGTTTCGGCTACAACCGCGCCTTCGGCGTCACCTCCGGCAAAGTTGGCGAAGGCACGCTCTTGGTGGCCGCCGAGGCCAATATCTATAACGGCCCGTGGGACAATCCCGACAGGCTCCAGAAGCTGAATGGCGTGATCCGCTACAGCCAGGGCACGGCCGACAACGGCCTGTCGCTGACCGGCATGGCCTATGGCAACAAGTGGAATTCCACCGATCAGGTGCCGCTACGCGCGATCACTTCCGGCGAGATCGGCCGCTATGGCGCGCTCGATCCCAGCGATGGTGGCAATTCGGAGCGTTTCTCGCTGTCCGGCCGTCTCCGGCAAACCGATCTCGACAGCGCAACCAAACTCGATTTCTACGTCGTCAAGAGCAAGCTCAATCTGTGGAACAACTTCACGTTCTTCCTGAGCGATCCGGTCAATGGCGATCAGTTTCACCAATATGACGACCGCGTGCTCGGCGGCATCAATGCCTCGCATACATTCAAGTACAATATCGCAGGCTTCCGCAACGAGACCGAGGTCGGCATCCAGAGCCGCTATGACGATATCAATGTCAGCCTCGGCAACACCATCAAGCGGCAATATCTCTCCACCACGCGTAGCGACGGCGTGAAGGAAGGCAGCGTCGGCCTGTTCGTGCAGAACACGACGTTCTGGACTGATTGGCTCCGCACCAATATCGGCTGGCGCGGCGACTATTACGACACCACGGTCAATTCGTTCTTCAATCCGGTCAATTCCGGCAATGCCACGGCGACCATCGGCAGCCCCAAGGCAGGTCTGGTGATTGGTCCCTTTGCGAAGACCGAGCTGTTCCTGAATGCCGGCGAGGGTTTTCACAGCAACGATGCGCGCGGTGTGACCATCAAGGAATCGCCGTCGGACGGTTCGCCGGTCGATAGCTCGCCGTTCCTGGTCAAGACAAAGGGCGCCGAAGTCGGGCTGCGTACCAAACTCATTCCAGGGCTGACCAGTTCGATCGCGCTCTTCATGCTGGATTCCGCCTCCGAAATCCTGTTCGTCGGCGATGCCGGCGATACTGAAGCCAGCCGCCCCAGCCGCCGCGTCGGCTTCGAATGGACCAACGACTACAAACCGACGTCGTGGCTGAGTCTTGAAGCCGACCTCGCAATGACGCGCGCGCGCTTCCGCGGCAGCAATGCCGATCAGGCGGCGGCCTATGCGGAGCTCGATGGTTATCCGGCCTCGCAGATTGGCAACGCGCCCGGCAATTTCATTCCCGGCGCGCCCAACATGATCGCCTCGGCTGGCATCAGGCTGGGCGAGGCCACCGGCTGGTTTGGCGCCTTGCGCTATCGCTATTTCGGCCCGCGTCCGCTGACGGAAGACGCGGCCTTCATTTCGCCGGCGACGGGATTGCTGAACGGCCAGGTTGGTTACCGCTTCGACAATGGCTGGCGCATCCAGCTCGATGCCTTCAACATGCTCGACAGCAAGTCCGACCAGATCACCTATGCCTATGGCTCGCTGCTGAAAACGGACTCGCTGTTCGCTGCGTGTTTCCCGGCGGGTGGCGCGGCGCCGACGGCGCCTGCCGCGGTGTGCCAGACCGGCATCATGGATCGCGTGCTGCATCCGGTCGAACCGCTGGCCTTGCGGGTGACGGTGGCCGGCCGGTTCTGATCTCGCGGTTCTGACTTTGCCGCAGCGCAGCTTGCCTATTCCAGAAGGCGGTAGCATCATCCCTCCCAATGGAAAGAGGCAGGGAGGTGTTGATGCTCGCACGGGTTTGTTCCGTTTCGCGCCGTTGGCCATTCACGCGTGCCAACGCCGGTTTGAAGGCGCTGCTGGCGATCGTCTCGCTCCCGTTAGCAACAGGGCTCATCATGTCATCGGCCAGTGCCGCCACCTATGTCTATGTCGGCAATGCCGACAGCCAGAGCATCAGCATCCTCGAACTGAAGGCGAATGGCAGTCTCGCTGCGATCGACACCGTGGCGGTGCCGGGGCCGGCAAAGCCCGGCGGCTCGCTGCCGCTGGCCATCAGTCCCGAGAAGCACCGGCTCTATGCTGGCCTCCGCAACGAGCCCTACACGGCGGTGACCTTCGATATCGATGCCAAAACTGGAAAACTGAAACTGGTTGGCCCAGGGCCGCTGGCCGATTCCATGGCCTATATCGCGGTCGACCGCACCGGGCGATTTCTGCTGAGCGCCTCCTATGGCGGCAACAAGGTGACGGTGAACGCCATCGGGCCGAATGGCGTGATCGCGCCGGCACAGCAGGTCGTCGCCACCGAACCGAACGCCCACTGCATTATCGTCGACCCCACCAATCGCTATGTGCTGCATACGAGCCTCGGCGGCGATGTCATCTATCAGCAGAAATTCGATGCCAAGGCGGGAAAGCTGACGCCCAACGATCCGCCGACCGTGAGCGTGAAGGCGAAAGGTGGCCCGCGTCATCTGGTGTTCTCGCCGGACAAGAAGTTCGTCTATCTGCTCAACGAGCTCGATGCCGCGATCTATGTGTTTCCGTGGGACGCGGCGACCGGGACGTTGAAGAAAGAAACGCAGGTCGCCTCTGCCTTGCCCAAGGGATTCGACGGCAAGCCCTGGGCGGCGGATATCCATCTGACGCCGGACGGCAAGTTTCTCTATGCGTCGGAGCGCACCAGTAACACGATCGCGGCATTTCGTATCGATCCCAAGACCGGCGCGCTGACATCGCTTGGCTCCACGGCCACGGAAAAGCAGCCGCGCGGATTCAACATCGATCCGTCGGGCCGCTATCTACTGGCGGTTGGGCAATTGTCGAACAGCATGACGACCTATGCCATCGACAAGGCGACGGGGGCGCTGACCAAGTTGGGTGAAACACCCGTGGGCAAGAATCCGAACTGGGTCGAGATCGTGAATCTGCCGTAAGGACTGTCTCACTTCGAGCCGACGCACAGTCCTCTCGCTCCCTCTCCCCGCAATGCGGGGAGAGGGGTGGGGTGAGGGGCGTGGGCACGTCGATGCCGCAGAGCTTTTCTCTCGTGTCGGCGCGATCCAATCGTCGCTTGATTGTTGTGAGTGCGTGTCCTGCCCCTCACCCGCCGCGAAGACGCGGCGACCTCTCCCCGCAATGCGGGGAGAGGTTAAGCAGCCATCCGATAGCTTCCGCCGATGACCGGGTCGCCGTCCGTCAGCACCAGGCCGCGGGCGACGAGATCTTCCAGATGCGCCAGCACGGAATAGCCGGCGGCACCCGTCAGGCGCGGGTCGAGGCCGATATAGATCGCGCGCACGATGGTGGGGATATCCGCTTCGCCCTTGCCGAGACGATGCAGGATCGAGGCTTCGCGGGCGCGGCGGTGGCGAATGAGAAAGCGGACATAGCGCTGCGCATCCGGAATGTCCGGGCCGTGGCCGGAGAAATACAGGTCCTCGTTACGCGCGGCGAGTTTGTCGAGTGAGGCCATATAGTCGATCATCGATCCATCGGGCGGCGCGACGATGGAGGTCGACCAGCCCATCACATGATCGGCGACAAAGAGATATTTTTTCTCGCGCCAGGCAAAGGCCATGTGGTTGGCGGTGTGGCCCGGCGTCGCCACGCCTTCCAGTGCCCAGCCGTCGCCTTCGATCACCTCGCCGTCGGCGACCAGCACGTCCGGCTTGAAGTCCCGGTCGGCGCCTGACTCCGGCGAATGTTTCTCGCTCTCGAAGCGCGGCCGCGAGGCGCGGTGCGGGCCTTCTGCATAGACCGTGGCGCCGGTGGCAGCCTTGAGCGCTGCGGTGTTCGGCGAATGGTCACTATGGGTATGGGTGACGAAAATATGCGTCACGGTCTCGCCCTTCACGGCATCGAGCAGCGCCTGCAGATGGGCATCATTGGCCGGGCCCGGATCGATGATCGCAACCTTGCCGGTGCCCACGATATAACTGTTGGTTCCGGTAAAGGTGAAAGGTGAGGGGTTGTTGCAGAGAACCCGGCGCACGTTTGGGCGGACCTGATCGACGACGCCGGGCTTCAGCGGATAATCGCGATTGAACGGAACGTCGTCGTTGGCGCCGTTATCCTTGTCGCTCATGGTCGATCCTTCCCAGGGTGTTCTTCGCCTGTGATGACTAGCAAGGGGAGCGGGGAAAGCAAACGGCGGCGGGTCGCGGCTGATATGCAACACTCCGTCATGGCCGGGCTTGACCCGGCCATCCATCTTGCCTTGCTAGATCCAAAGATGGGTGCCCGGGTCAAGCCCGGGCACGACAAATGAGAGCTCTGCGCCTTCAAACGAAAAATGCCCGGCGCGAGGCCGGGCATTTCGAAGCTTTGAAACCTGAAGCGTAGACGCTTAACCGAACGCCTGGATACCCGTGATGGCGCGTCCCAGGATCAGCGCGTGGACGTCATGCGTGCCCTCATAGGTGTTCACGGTCTCCAGGTTCTGCGCGTGGCGCATCACATGGTATTCGGCCTGGATGCCGTTGCCGCCGTGCATGTCGCGGGCCATGCGGGCGATATCGAGCGACTTGCCGCAATTGTTGCGCTTGACCACCGAGATCATGTCCGGATGGAAATTGCCTTCGTCCATCAGGCGGCCGACGCGTAAGCTGCCCTGCAAGCCGAGCGAGATCTCGGTCAGCATGTCGGCGAGCTTCTTCTGCACCAGCTGGGTAGCAGCGAGCGGGCGGTTGAACTGCTTGCGGTCCAGCGTGTACTGGCGGGCGCGGGCCATGCAGTCCTCGGCGGCGCCGAGCACGCCCCAGGAGATGCCGTAGCGGGCGCGGTTGAGGCAGCCGAACGGACCCTTGAGGCCCGACACGTTGGGCAGCAGATTCTCTTCCGGCACGATCACGCCGTCCATGACGATTTCGCCGGTGATCGAGGCGCGCAGCGACAGCTTGCCGCCAATCTTCGGCGCCGTGAGGCCCTTCATGCCCTTCTCGAGAATGAAGCCACGGATCTGGTTGTCATGCGCGGCGGACTTCGCCCACACCACGAACACGTCGGCGATCGGGGCGTTCGAGATCCACATCTTGGAGCCCGAGAGCTTGTAGCCGTCCGACACCTTCTCGGCGCGGGTCTTCATGCCGCCGGGATCGGAGCCGGCATCGGGCTCGGTCAGGCCGAAGCAGCCGACCCACTCGCCGGTGGCGAGCTTGGGCAGGTACTTCTTGCGCTGGTTCTCGTCGCCGTAAGCGTAGATCGGATACATCACCAGCGACGACTGCACCGAGTTCATCGAGCGGTAGCCCGAGTCGACGCGCTCGATTTCGCGGGCGACGAGGCCGTAGGCGACATAGCTGGCATTGGCGCAGCCATAGTCTTCCGGCAGCGTGATGCCGATCAGGCCGAGCTCGCCCATCTCGTTGAAGATTTCGCGGTCGGTATGCTCATTGAGATAAGCGTCGTTGACGCGCGGCAGCAGCTTGTCCTGGGCGTAAGCGCGCGCGGTGTCGCGGATCATGCGCTCGTCTTCGGTGAGCTGGCTATCGAGCAGGAACGCATCGTCCCACTGGAAACTTGCAGCGGCCGGCTTGTCCTTTGCCTTGGGGGCAACGCTCATCGAAATCCCTTTCACATCATGGCTGAGTAATGCGCATTGGCTGCGCGTGTTCTGGTCGCAAGCGCTGTTTCGCTCAACAGGGTGCCGTCTCAGGCGGCACCCGCGCATTGCGTGCTACGGCATTTTAGGTCTTTGAACTATCGCCATCAAGCTGTTCGTTGCAGGCGATCTCGATGCCGAAACCCGACAGGCCCTTGTAGTCATGGGTCGACGAGGTCAGATGGCGGATCGAGGTGACGCCGAGATCGCGCAGGATCTGTGCACCGACGCCGATTTCACGCCACTGCCGGTTGCGGTCGGCTTCCGCCGACTTCGGCGCATCGAGCGGCTCGACGGGCACGCCCGCGGCGCCATCGCGCAGATAGACCAGCACGCCGCTGCCGTTCTTCTTGAAGCGTTCCAGCACGGGCTGCATCTTGGCCGGGCCGAAAAACACGTCGCGCACAATGTTGGGCTTGTGGAAGCGCGTCAGCACGTTCTTGCCGTCGCCGACGCTGCCGTAAACGAAGGCAACATGGTGGATCGGATCGAACGGCGAGCGATAGGAATAGCCGTGCAGCGGGCCGATCGGACTGTCGGTGGTGAAGGTCGAGACGCGCTCGATCAGCTTCTCGCGGGCCTGACGATAGGCGATCATGTCAGCGATCGTGACATGCTTGAGCTTGTGCTTGGCCGCGAAGTCGACGACCTGCTGGCCCTTCATCACCGAGCCATCGTCGTTCATCAATTCGCTGATGACGCCGACGGGCGCGAGATTGGCCAGCTTGCAGAGATCGACGGCGGCTTCGGTATGGCCGGAGCGCATCAGCACGCCACCCTCGCGCGCGATCAGCGGGAAGATATGACCGGGACGGGCGAAGTCATTGGCGCCTGCATTCGGATTGGCCAGTGCGCGGCAGCAGGAGGCGCGCTCATCGGCTGAAATACCGGTACCGCCATCGGGTTTGTAGTCGATGGAGACGGTAAAGGCGGTGGTGTGGTTGCTATCGTTGTTGACGACCATCGGATCGAGCCGCAAGCGGCGCGCATCCTCGGTGGTGATCGGCGCGCAGACGATGCCGGAGGTGTGCCGGATGATGAAGGCCATCTTCTCGGCGGTACAGAACGACGCGGCGACGATGAGGTCGCCTTCGCCCTCGCGGTCGTCATCGTCGGTCACCACGACCATTTCGCCGGCGGCAAAGGCTTGCAGAACGTCTGAAATCGGGTCGGCCATAAAATTCGCCTCGGATGCACTCTTGCTCTGTGTGAAGTCCATATGGCGCAGAGCGGGGGGCGGTGCAACCCGCGGAAATGGGGGGCGGTATGCGGGTTCGCAGTGCGGAATGGGGAGTTTGCCTTCTCCCCGCTTGCGGGGAGAAGGTGGCCCGAGCTTGCGAAGCATGATCGGGTCGGATGAGGGGGACGTTCCACGAACTGATGAGTGGATGGAAAGTCCCCCTCACCCGCCGCGAAGACGCGGCGACCTCTCCCCGAAGCGGGGAGAGGTCAAGGCAGCACTTCCCGCCGCTCCGCCAGCTGCGTGTCCATTTCGGCGCGTTTATCGTCCAGCAGGCCCTGATCGGCGGCCTCGATCACCTCATACAGCGCATGGGCGTCGCTGAGCCGGGGCACGGTGACGTAGTCGGCGCCGGCCGCGTAAATATCGCTCACGTCGCCGAGCACGTCCGCCGTCGAGATGATCTTGGCGGTTGGGTTGATCGAGCGGACATGGCGGACCAGCTTCTCGTTATTCGCGCCCTTCAGGAGCGAGTCCGGCACGCTGAGGATGATGATCTCGGCCTTGCCGACGCCGGCATGCACCAGCGTGTCGACATTGCTGATGTCGCCATAGATCACGTGCTGGCCGCGCCCGACCAAAGTGCGGAAGACGTTCGGATTGAAGTCGACGACGCTGATCTGGTCGAGCAGCGACGCGTTCTGGCGCTCGATCTCGGCAAGCAGGGCGGACGCGGTGCGGAAGAAGCCGAGAATGACGATGCGGCGGGCGTCGCCATGGCCCTCGGCATGATCGCCCTCGCGGCCCTGGCCGTGATCGAGGTCGCGCAGCCCGATGCGCTTCATCGGGCCGATCAAGAGGCGCGTGATCTGGTCGCTGCGCATCATCGCGAAGGTGGAGAGCACCGCGAGGATCACGAAGGCGAAGGACGCTGCGCTGGAGGTCTGCGTGGTGATATGGCCGGCAGCGATGCCCGTTTGGAGCACCACCAGCGAGAATTCGCTGATCTGCGCCAGATTGAGCGCCGGCAGCAGGCTGGCGCGCAGCCCCTGCTTCATCAGATACAGCGGCGTGAAGGTCGTGAGCATGCGGCTGATCACGGTGAACACGGCGATGATCAGGGCGAGGCCGATGGTCGCGCCGTTCGGGATCGGGATCGTCATGCCGACGGCGACGAAGAACAGCGTGATGAAGAAATCCCGCAGCGTCGTCACCTTGGCAGTGACGTCGAGCGCGTAGGGGAAGGTCGACAGCGATACGCCAGCCACCAGCGAGCCCATCTCGCGCGACAGATGCAGCCGCTCGGCGATCTCGCCGATCAGGAAGCACCAGGCCAGCGCACCCAGCAACACCAGCTCCGGCCGCCGCGCGATCTGATGGAACAGCGCCGGCAGCACATAACGGCTCAGGATCAGCGCGGTGGCGACCAGCACGCCGACGCGGGCGATGGACAAAGCGATGACGCTGACCTGCAGATCGGCGAGGCTCGGCTGCACCGCCAGAAACAGGATTGCGAAGATATCCTGCAGCACCAGGATGCCGAGCGTGATGCGGCCGGGCAGGGTGTCGAGCTCGCGCTTCTCGTAGAGCACCTTGACGATGACCACCGTGGAGGAGAGCGCACAGGCGACGCTGAGATACAGCGCGTCGAACCCGCCGCCGCCGAGCTTGAGCCCGAGCGCCATGAAGAAGGCGGCGCCGAGCACGCAGCCTGCGATCAACTGGCCGCCCGCGGCGAACAGGATGACCTTGCCGGCGCGGATGATCTTCTTCAGATCGATCTCGAGACCGATCATGAACAGCATGAAGATCAGGCCGAGTTCGGAGATCGTGCTGATGGATTCGTCCGACTTGACCCAGCCGATGCCGAATGGCCCAATGATGAAGCCGGCAATCAGATAAGCAAGAATCAACGGCTGACGGGTGAAATGCGCAATAAGCCCGATGCCCCACGCAAACAGGATACACAGCGTGATATCGCGGATTAAGTCGTGCATGCCCCTGCCGGAAAAGCCTTACATTTCGGCGGCACTCTAATGGTGCGCCGCGTGAGGGCAAAGGGGTAATATCCGGCATTCGGCGCGCGATACACGCGGGGGGGGGGGCGGTCCAACGAGGCAGCCTTCATCATAAAAAGCTTCAGGGAGACGACGTTCATGACCACCACACGGTTCGACTACGCGCCATTGCTGCCTCCGGGCCTGCCCGCGGCTGCGGCAAAATGGACCGGTCTCGCCAAATACAGCTTCGTCGGCGGGAACAACGATATGGACCAGGTACCGGTGGAGGGCCTGACTGCCGCCGCCAATGCCGTCATGCTGCGCGAGGGACGCACGCTGGCAACCTACGGTCTGGCGAGCGGTCCGCAGGGCTATCTGCCGCTGCGCACCTTCATCGCCGGCAAGCTGAAGCGCGACGCAAGCATCGATTGTACGGCTGATGACATCCTGGTCGTCTCCGGTTCGCTGCAGGCGCTCGACCTCGTCAATCACAGCCTGCTGGCCAAGGGCGACACCGTCATCATCGAGCGCGACTGCTATCAAGGCTCCATCAACCGGCTCACCCGTCTCGGCGTCAATATCGTCGGCATCCCCTTGGATGACGACGGCATGCGGATGGACGCGCTGGCCTCAGCATTGGAAGATCTGAAGGCGAAGGGCATCCGGCCGAAATATATCTATACGATCCCGACCGTGCAGAACCCGACCGCCACCATCATGCCGGAAAGCCGTCGCCGCGAGCTGCTGGCGCTGTCGGCCAGATATGGCGTTCCCATCTTCGAGGACGATTGCTATGCCGATCTGATCTGGAACGGCGAGCGTCCGCCGGCGATTCACGCGATGGATACAAGCGGCAGCGTGATCCATATCGGCTCGTTCTCCAAGTCGATCGCGCCTGCTCTCCGCGTCGGCTACATCGTCGCGCCCTGGGAAATCATGTCGCGCATGCTGGCGCTGAAGACCGATGCCGGCTCAGGCGCACTGGAGCAGATGGTCCTCGCCGAATATTGCGTGCCGCATTTCGCCACCCATGTGCCGAAGGCGACACGCGGACTACGCGCCAAGCTGGAGACGCTGATGGATGCGCTCAACGAGCAGTTCGGCACGGCGGCGGAATTCGACGAACCCAAAGGCGGCATTTTTCTGTGGGTGAAACTGCCCGCCAATGTCGATGCGATGAAGCTCTATCAGGCCGCGCTCAAGGCCGGCGTGTCGATCAATCCCGGCCCGGAGTGGTCTGTCGACAAGGCCTATGCGCACAGCCACATTCGCATCTGCTTCGCCAGTCCGACTCATCAGGAAATCCGCGAAGGGATTGCGGTGCTCGCTGATGTCTGCCGGCAGCAGTTCGGCGTGCCAGAGCGGATCGCGAATGTGGAGAAACGCGCGCGGGGGTGAATTCTCGTTGAGGAGGGCAGCGGCCTATTTCTTCACGCCCTTGGCCGCGGCCTTTGCCGGCGTCGCTGCCTTCTTCGGTGCCGGCGCGCTGTCGACGGCGGTGTTGATGTCGTCGATCAGCTTGGTGATGCGCGCGGCGTTGCTGCCGAGATCGCCTTTGAAATAGCGTGACGACGAGCGAATATCGACGCGCGAGCCTTCGCCGTCGGGTGTGAAGCGGATCGAGACGTCCTCGCGAAACCCCATGATAGGGGTGCGCGCCACCGCCTCGATGCGGCCAATGCGGCGCGGGGGCTGCGGCGGACGCTCGTCGATGACGATCCACTTGCGCTTTTCCACCAAAGCGCGCGTCACGTCATAGGCGCGTTGTACAGGCACCTCCAGCTCCACCGGCTCGATATCCGGATAGGCCGTGCGCTGCTGCTCCGCGGAGTAGAGGCCGGAATAGACGGCTGAATTGGTGCCGTCGCCGGTCCGCAGCCGCGCCAGCGCCTCGAAGCGCGGTGGGTCGACGGGGTCGGTGGTGATGTCGTGGATCTTCGGCAATTTGCGATACTGGTACGCAAGGTAGCCGGGATACGCCAGGATCACGACGTCGAGCATCAGCGCCACCATGATCACGCTCATGCCCCGCGAGCCGTTCTGCCAGATCGCGGCAAAGCCGGCGAGCGCCACCAGGATCGACAGGCCGGCGAATCCCAACGCGCCGAAGAAGGTCATCAGTGCCGGTTTCACTTCGAGGAACCCGAAGCGGACGATGATGATCGAGGTGAGGGCGGCAATGGCGGCGAAAACCGCGAGGCGCCGCGCCCACAGCGCCAGGCTGGATACTGGCTCCGACTGGTAAGCGGCCGAAAACCTGCGTGCCATGGGGAATTTCTGCCGGATTGAGCTTGCGAAGGCGCTGATAGCGCCGGATTCCGAATAGGGTGCTTGAGACCATGCCGGGCCGGGAATTTCAAGGCACTTTGGCGGACGGGACTCCTCGTTTAAGAATGGGGCCGCGGCCGTTCAGACTTCTCCCCTGGAATAACGAGAAGAAGCAAACGAGGCCGCAGGGAGCGCCTGCCATGCTGGTCGAAACCACGGATTATGAGACGCTCGCCCGCAATTTCCGCTGGGATGTGCCGGAGCGATTCAACATCGCGACGGTGGCCTGCGACCGTCATGCCGACGGTAGCGGGCGGCTGGCGCTGATCTATGTGGACGAGGACCGCGGCACGCATCGTTTCTCCTTCGACGAGATGCAGGCTTTCTCGCGCAGCTTCGCCAATGTGCTGAAGACGGATGGCCTGCAGCGCGGCGACCGCATTGCGGTGTTTTTGTCGCAATCGGTGGAATTGCCGGTGGCGCATCTCGCGGCATTCCGGTCCGGGCTGGTGTCGGTGCCGCTGTTCACGCTGTTCGGCGAGGACGCGTTGGAATTCCGCCTTGCCAATTCCGGGGCCAAGGCCATCGTCACCGACGCGAGCGGCTGGGACAAGTTGTCGAAAATCCGCGAGCGGCTGCCTCATTTACAAGATATCTACGTCACGGACAGTGCACCGCATGCCGGCGCCAAATCGTTCTGGTCGGCGATCGAGGCGGCGTCCGAAGACTTCACCACGGTCGATACGTCCTGCGACGATCCCGCCATCATCATCTACACCTCGGGCACCACGGGAAATCCCAAGGGCGCGCTGCATGCCCATCGCGTGCTGCTCGGCCATCTGCCCAATGTGGAGATGGTGCACGGCTTCTTTCCGAAGCCGGGCGACGTCTACTGGACGCCGGCCGACTGGGCCTGGATCGGCGGGCTGTTCGATGCGCTGTTTCCGGCCTGGTATCACGGCGTGCCGATCGTTGGCTATCGCGCCAGGAAATTCGAACCTGACGCCGCGATGCAGCTGATGGCCGATCACAAGATACGCAATGTGTTCCTGCCGCCGACGGCGCTGAAGCTGATGCGGCAGGCAAACGTGAAACATCCCGACGTCAAGCTGCGCAGCATGCTGACTGGCGGCGAGTCGCTCGGTTCGGAATTGCTCGACTGGGTGCGCAATACGTTCGGCATCGACGCACATGAGATCTACGGCCAGACCGAATGCAATCTCGTGGTCGGCAACAATGCCGATCTGTTTCCAATCCGGCCAGGCTCCATGGGCAAGCCGACGCCGGGCTTCGATGTGCGTATCGTCAATGAGCAGGGCGAAGAATTGCCGCGCGGCGAACGCGGCATTGTTGGTATCAGACAGCCCAATCCCTGCACCATGCTCGGCTATTGGCAGAACCCCGAAGGCACCGCCAAGAAATTCGCCGGCGAATTCCTGCTCACCGGCGATCTCGGCATTCAGGATGATGACGGTTACTTCTGGTACGTCTCGCGCGAAGACGACGTGATCACCTCGGCCGGCTATCGCATCGGCCCATCGGAGATCGAGCATACGCTGCTGAAGCATCCCGCGGTCGCGCTGTCGGCAGTGGTCGGCATTCCCGATCCGATCCGCACCGAAGCCGTGAAAGCCTGGATCGTGCTGCGCCCGGGCTTCGTGCCCAGCGATGCACTGGCGCGCGAGTTGCAGGACTTTGTGAAATCGCAACTCGCCGCCCATGAATATCCGCGCCATGTGCAGTTTGCGGAGTCACTGCCGATGACAGCGACGGGCAAGGTACTCAGGCGGGAATTGCGGGCGCTGGGGTAGGGCGAGAAGATAGCAGCGGCACTCCGCTAACCTCTCCCCGTTCTTTACGGGGAGAGGTCGCCGCGTCTTCGCGGCGGGTGAGGGGCATGGCACTCATTCACAACAATCGAGAAACTACCGGATCGCACCGACCCGATAGAAGAAAATTGGTGCATCGACGTGCCCTTGCCCCTCACCCCGACCCTCTCCCCGCGCAGAGCGGGGAGAGGGAGCGCGCCGCCGGCGTAGCGTCGCTCACATCCCGGGCACCTTGATTCCCATCTCCTTCAGCGCCGCCAGCAGCTTCAGTGGCGGCTCCATCTGGATTGCGGGGACCTTGCCCGTTTCCAGCAGGCTCTTCAAGCCCGACAGGATCGCCGGCCAGCCTGCGCGTCCGCCGGACAGGATGTCGTCACTGAGTTGGCGATCATGCGCCTGCGTCATCGTCAGCTTCACCGTCTCGGCCGACGGCATGAGATCATAGGTGACGAGTGTCGAGCCGAGCGCTTCGACAAGTCCGGGCCAGTTGACGTCCCAGGTGATGACAAGTTTGCGCGGCGGATCGTGTTCGATCACCTCGCCCGAAACATGCAACGATCCATCCGGCGCGAGAACCTTGAACGCGCCGCCGATCTTCTGTTCGAGCTCGACCGCGAAGCCGGAAAAATACTGCCGGCTGAACTCCGCCGAGGTCAGTGCTAGCCACACTTTTTCGGGCGTGGCGGCAATGTAGATCGTGTAGACGATCGCGGGCCGGAACCTGTTGATATCGATCATGGCCGTTGCTCCATGCGTGCGGTGACAGGCAACCAGATGGCGCCCTGCCGGGCAAGTGTGTTTTGCTGCGAGCAATACGAGTGCTAGTGTTAAGACAACACACCGTCGTCATGCCCGGCCTTGTGCCGGGCATCCACGTCTTAGCCTGCAGTGAAGGCGTGGATGGTCGGGACAAGCCCGGCCATGACGTAGATAAAATCGGAATAGGAGCGTGCCGATGTCGCTGCAAGTCTATCTCGCCTTTGTCGTCGCCTGCATCGCGCTGGCGCTGCTACCCGGTCCGAACGTCACGCTGGTGATTGCCAACGGGCTGCGCTACGGCACGCGCGCGGCGATGATCAGCATCGCCGGAACGCAAGCGGGGCTTGCCGTGGTCATAGGCATCGTCGCGCTCGGACTGGCAACGCTGATGGCCACCATGGGCTATTGGTTCGACTGGGTGCGCTTTGCCGGCGCCGCCTATCTGGTGTGGCTCGGCATCAAGATGGTCCGCGCGCCGGTCGAGGGTATCGATGCGGATACGCCGCCGGCGCCGCCGCGCGGCGGCTTCTTCCTGCAGGGCATGATGGTGCTGCTCAGCAATCCGAAAGTGCTGGTGTTCTTCGGCGCCTTCATTCCGCAATTCGTTGATATGGAGAAGAACCACATCCTGCAGGTCGGCATCCTTGGTGCGACTTTCATGGTGACGGCCGCGCTCACCGATATCGTGTATGCGGTGGCCGCGGGCCGTGCGCGACAATTCTTCTCGGCACGGCGCACGCGGTTGCTGTCGCGCATCTCCGGCGGCTTCATGATCGGCGGCGGGGTCTGGCTGGCGCTGACCCGAGCGCGGTGAATCTTTTGTCGCGCTGAACCTTTCGCCGCATCGTCACGTCAAACTTCGGGGCGCGCCGCGCCGTGCCATGAGGTTTCGCCGTGCCCGACATTCCCTGGTTCGTCTATGCCATGCTGCTGGCGCCGTTCGGCCTGATCCTGGTCGCCGCCGGCTATAAATATCTGCAGGTCCGGGCTGCCAGCGACTGGCCGTCCACCTTCGGCAAGGTGATCGTCTCGACCTCCGAAGCACGAGACGTCAAGGTGCTCGACGACACGCGCGAGGAGCGCAAGCGCACCGAGCAACGCAACTTTGCGAATATCGTCTACGAATACACCGTTAGCGGACAGAAGCTCACCAACAATCGCGTCAGCATCGGCGAGGACCGCGGCAATTTCGAGGTCGCGGAAACGATCGCGCGCTATCCGGTCGGCACCGCGGTGATGGTCTATTACAACCCGCGGCACCCGCGCGACGCCGTGCTCGATCGCGAGATGCCGAAGGGCATTGGCGGTTGCCTTGGCATCGCTGCAGTTATCGTGCTGGCGATCGTGGTCGGCGGCATCTTTGGCGGCGTCCGCATCAACGAATTCATTGCAGACCATCTTGCCGATCCGAAACGATCGCCGATTGTGACGGCGCTCTGCGGGTTCGGCTTCCTTGTTGCTTTGTTCGGCCTGGCGCTACACCGGCAGGGGTCTCTGGCCAAGAAGTGGCCGGTGGTGCCCGGCATCGTCAAACTGGGCGCGCCCGAGACCTATGTGAGCCGTGACAGCGACACCGGTCGCAGTGGGCCGGTGATGCAGACCCGGAACGTGCAATACAACTATCGCTTCAAGCACGTCGCCTATATCGGATCCGCCGGCAGCTTGAGCATGAGCAACCCGAACCCGCCGCAATGGCAGTTGCGGCTGTTCGGGATGGACTACAAGAACGGTGACGCGGTGAAGGTCTTCGTCAATCCGGACAATCCGTCTGACTCGACGCTGAGCCCTGGTGGCCGCGCGGCGTATTTCCTGTGGGCGGTCGCGGCGGGATTTGTGGTGGTGGCTTATTTCATCGGGACGCACGGCTAGGCACCTCACGCCGCGCGGGTGCATTGGCAGCATCAAGAGCTAGAGATGCGATGCGCGCGGCGTGATCAGCGTCGCCTCGATCTCCGTAAAAATGCGCGTCAGCCGCTCCGCCCACTCCGTCTGGCCGCTTGGGTCGGTGATCAGATCCTGCCGGATCTCGATGCCCGTATTCATCAGTCCGCGCTTCTCGCCATGCACGGGGATCGTGTAGTCGGTGGCATCGGACACCGCATAGGGTTCGTTGTCGCCCACCACCAGATCGGCTTCGGCGCGCAACAGCTGCAGCAACAAGGGTGGCAGTTTGCTGTCGTGCTGATAGAGCGTGCCGATATGCCAGGGGCGTTGAATGCCGGCATAGATAGGCGTGAAACTGTGCAGCGACACCAGCACTGTCGGCTGGCCCTTTGCCAGCCTTGCATCGATCACCTCGTCGATGCGCCGGTGATACGGATCGAAGATCAGCTCGCGCCGGCGCGCCTTCGCATCGGACGTGAGACCGTCATTGCCGGGCACGGTGGTCGCCTCGCTGATCAGCGGAATCGCGCTTACGGCGTCCGGCGGGCGGTTGCAGTCGATGACGAGCCGCGAATAGCGCTGGGCCACGAGATGCGCATCGAGCGCCCGAGCCATCTGCTCGGCGACGCCGGCGATGCCGACATCCCAGGCGATGTGGCGGACGAGCTCGCTCTCGGGCAGGCCGAGATCGCCGAGCATGTCGGGAATCAGCCGGCCGTAATGATCGCAGGTCAGGAGAAAAGGGGATGTGCCGGCGGTATTGAGTTCCAGAACGGGCGGAACCTCCTGGGGGCCGAGACGTAGGGATGTGTCTTGATCGCTATCCAAGGCTCTGTCCAAGATTCTGTCCAAGGCTTTTTCCCGATATTGCCTAACGATGCGGCATCCCGGCCTGTGATTCTGCAGGCTTCCGTATAAATTACACGGGACAAATCACGCATGAACGAACCATTGATGCCCTTGCTCACGATTCATCACAAGACCGAATATCGCTACGCGCATCCCGTCGCATTCGGCGAACACCGGATCATGCTGCGGCCGCGCGACGGCCATGATCTGCGCATGCTCAACGGCAAGCTTGAGATCACGCCCGAGCCGGCGTCGCTGCGCTGGATCCATGACGTGTTCGGCAATTCGGTAGCTATCGCCACTTTCGATGAGCACGCGCGCAAACTCACCTTCGTATCCACCGCAACCATCGAACATCTGCCATCGGATGAGTTCGCGCTGACCGCCGACGACAAGGCCTATTTCTATCCGTTCCTCTATGACGCCGAGGAGCTGCCCGATCTGCAGGAATTCATCCGGCCGCAATATGGCGATCCCGATGGCGAACTCGCCGCATGGGCGCGCGGATTTCTCGATCCGCAGGGCCGCACGCCGACCGTCAATATTCTGACCGGCATGACGCTCGGCATCCGCAAGCAGTTCGCCTATCGCAAGCGCTACGAGCACGGCACCCAGCATCCGCTCGATACGCTGCAGACCAAATCCGGCACCTGCCGCGATTTCGCGCTGTTCATGATCGAGGCGCTGCGCCGGCTCGGCATCGCCGCGCGTTTCGTGTCGGGCTATCTGTTCATCCATGGCGACCGCGAGCACAATTATGTGGGCGGCGGCTCGACCCATGCCTGGGTGCAGGTCTATCTGCCGGCCGCAGGCTGGATCGAATTCGACCCGACCAATGGCATCATCGGCAGCAAGGATCTCATTCGCGTCGCGGTCGCGCGCGATCCGCGTCAGGCGGTGCCGCTGCACGGCACCTATATGGGCTCGGCCGATGCGTTTCTTGGCATGGATGTGAGTATCAATGTGGTGTCCGCGGGCGACGATGTCGCCGCGGCGCTGGCCGAGAAAGTCTGACTTAGATCATGCCCGATCGCGTTTTCGTCTACGGCACGCTGATGCGCGGCTTCGATCATCCGATGTCGAAGCTGCTCTCGTCCGGTGCCGATTTCCTTGGTGAAGCCTCCTGCTGCGGCAGGCTGTACATGGTCGCGCATTATCCCGGCCTGCTGCATTCCGACGAGGCCAATGATGTCGTGTTTGGAGAGCTGTTCCGGCTGCGGAATGTGGATGAACTGATGGCCGCGCTCGACGACTATGAGAGCGTCGGTCCGGGCCATCCGCAGCCGAATCTGTATCTGCGTGAGCGGATTGCGGTGATGCTGGCCAATGGCAGCGTGAGCGAAGCCTGGACCTATATCTACAACAAGCCGGTCGATGAAACGAAGCGCATCATGTCAGGGCGTTTCCTCGCGCCCTAGCTCACCTTGCGTCTGCTGGCGACCTCAAGGCAGAACAGCGCCAGCGCAATCAGCGATGCACCGATGCCGATCAGTGCGATCATCGACGTGCCGCCTGATGCCACCGCAAATCCGCTAAAGCCCGAGCCGACTGCGCCGCCGAAGAAGGCGCAAGCGAGAAACAGCGCGTTGAGCCGGCTGCGGATATGGCCGGCGAGGGCATAGATCGCGCGTTGTCCGGCAACGACATTACCCTGCGTGCCGGCATCGATCAGGATGCCCGCGATCACGAACAGCGTCACGGCCGTCGCGCCGCCGGTGTGGCCGCCGATCCAGGTCAGCACGAAACTCACCAGCACCAGCAGCATCGCAGTGACGGTCACGAGATCGCCGCGGCCGCGATCGGCGAGGCGTCCCGCCAGCGGCGCCACCAATGCGCCGCCGGCGCCCGACAGCAGGAAGGCCGACATGGCGATATGGCCGAACGAAAATGGCGGCTGGTCCAGCACCAGCGGCATCGCCGTCCAGAACAGGCTGAACGAGCCGTAAAGCAGGCATTGATAGGCCGAGCGCTGTTGCAGCACCCGCGTGGTCAGCATCAGGTCCCACAGCGAGTGGATCAGCGTCGCATAGGTCAACTCATGTTTCGGCTGCCGGCGCGGCAGCGCGATCACCATCAGCACGAATACCCCGCACATCAGCACTGCGGACATCACGAACACCGCGCGCCAGCCGAACGAGCCGGCCACCATGGTGGCCAGCGGCCGCGACAGCAGGATGCCGAACAAGAGCCCGCTCATCACGGTGCCGACGATCTGCCCGCGCCGTTGCTCCGGCGCCAGATGTGCCACCACCGGCAGGATCATCTGCGTGCCCACGGCGGCGATACCGAGCAGCAAGGTCGAGGCGATGAAGATCGCTGCAGTGGGTGCGGCTGCGGCGATCAGCAGGCTCACGATCAGGCCGCCCAGCGTGATCAGGATCAGCCGCTTGTTCTCGACGAGATCGCCGAGCGGCACCAGGAACAGCAGGCCCAGCACATAGCCGAACATCACCATGGTGAGCATGATGCCGGCCGACGACAGGTCGAGCCCGAAGCTCTCGCTGATCGGTCCCACCAGCGGCTGCGCGTAATAGATATTGGCGACGGTGACGCCGCAGGCGACGGCAAAGGAAAAAATCAGCCAGCCGCCGGGACCGGAGTCGCGGGCGAGATGTTCGGACGATGAGGACATGGAGGCTTTCAGGCGGGCGGGGCGGTGGGAGAGATATGGCGCATGTGATGCCATGCCAGAAGTGCGGCGTCTTGAATGGGAGCCATGCAGGGTGGATGTTCGGCGCCGGTCCCGCCCTCAGCCGCTCCTATGGAGCGGCGGGGAATGACGGGAGAACTATGCCCGTTTCTTGGTCTTCGGCTTGGCCTTCTGCAGCATATAAGACCGCAGTACCGCGTTCATCCGGCCCTGATAGCCATCGCCCTCGTTCTTGAAGAAATCCAGAACGTCTTCGTCGATGCGGATGGAGATGGCTCTCTTCCTGGCGGGCATGACGACGACGCCATCCGACCAGTCGATATCGAGAGGCACGGCGTCGGGATCATTGCGAACCGCTTCTTCGATCTGTTCGTCGGTCAGTGCGTCGAGTGCGGCCCAATCGGTCCTGCCTCGAATAGGTTCGTATCTAGAGACGATCGTAATGTTTTCTTCGCTCATCTTTTCGCGCGCGGCGCGCCGAGATGATGTGGCAGAATGTGCCGCGGATCGTGCACGCGACGGCGACTTCTCGCCCTTCGAGATAGCCGAAGATTTGGTACCTGATTTCGCCATGACGATCCGATCTCCGGACGAAAATGTAGCCGTCAAAGATTTGTCGAACGTGAGCAAAGTCGATCTTGTGATCGATCAGATTGCTTTCGCGCTTGGCCGGATTCCAGCCGAACTCGGAAATGCCGACGAACAAATCCGCAAGGTTCTCTGTCATCGCAAAGCCCCGATCAACGCCAGCAACTATAGGGTGCTGAGCTGGGAGTTTGCTACGCAAGAGTTAGGTGTCGTTGTATATACGATTGTATATGCTGCTGGTCAAGCCGCCTTCACCACCCGCACGTCGACCTCGCGCTCCACATAGCTCCATTCTTCCGTCTCGCGCAGGCCGCCGACGAGATCCTCGAACTCCTGCGCGTGCTCCGGCGCATATTCGAACCAGGTGAGGAAATCGAAGGGCTCGCCGAGGTCGCGGGAATGATAGAGCTGCCGCGCGATGGCGGGCAGGTATTTCAGGCTGTCGGCGATGTGGCGGGATTTGTCCTCGAAAATGCGGCGGCGCTCGTTCTGGGTCATGTCCCACCACGCCGCGTTCTTCCTGATCGGGATCAGCGCGCCATGGGTTGCCTCGGGTCGGCCAAGGCCGGCCTGTGCCGCAACCAGTGCGATCTTCTCGGTCCGCTCGACATAGCGGACATGGCTGGCGACGCCGGCGAGGCGCCACGATGTCTGCGACGGCAGCAGCGGCAGCGAGATCGCGTCGGCATGGGTGATGGACAGCGCCGCAACGGGTTTGAGCGTCTCGCCCTTGACGGGCGAGATCGAGATCACCTGCCATGCACCGGTATTTCCGCCGCGGAATGTCGTGAACATGGAATATGTGATCGTGGAACCGGGGTGAGTTCAAGCAAATTGACACAAACTCGTCATTCCGGGGCGCGCGCGGCGACAGCCGCACGCGAACGTCAGAGATGTTCATCGTCGCTCGCTTCCCGGTGTCCAGTCGCGATGAACACAACGGGATTCCGGGTTCGCCCGCGCAAAAGATGCGCGCGCGCCCCGGAATGACGAGCTTTATTTTCGCCTGTGAATAGCGGGCGCAAGAACCGCAGGTTCAAATCTGCTCCCGGAAAACCTATATCCATGGTCGGCTGGGCCAAGGCTCATGGGCTAAAGCCCAAAAGGCTCACATCCGAGCCCGCAACACTTACCTAACCCGATCGCACGATAACTGCCCCATGCGCTTCACGCCCCAATTCCTCGACGATCTGCGCGCCCGGCTTCCGGTTTCGGAAGTCGTGAGCAAGCGCGTCAAGTTGAAGAAGGCGGGGCGGGAGTGGAAAGGGCTGTCGCCGTTCCAGCAAGAGAAGTCGCCGTCGTTTTTCGTCAATGACGAGAAGGGATTTTACCACGACTTCTCCAGCGGCAAGCATGGCGACATCATCAATTTCGTGATGGAGACCGACGGCGCGAGTTTCGTCGAGGCGGTGGAGCGGCTGGCGCAGATGGCGGGGGTGGCGCTGCCGGCGGCGACGCCGGATGCCGCGCGCCACGAGCAGCGCCGCAAGACGCTCTATGACGTCATGGATCTCGCCGCAAAATTCTTCGCGGACACGCTGGTGGGGCGCGAAGGCGCCCGCGCGCGCGGCTATCTCGCCGATCGCGGTATCACGCCCGCGGTGCAGCTCCAGTTCCGCATGGGCTTCGCATCCGAAGATCGGTTCGCGCTGAAGGAATATCTCGGCGCCGCCGGCGTGCCCGTGCCAGACATGGTCGAGGCCGGATTGCTGATCGGCGGCGAAGACATCCCGGTGCCCTATGATCGCTTTCGCGATCGCGTGATGTTTCCGATTTCCGATGTGCGCGGACGCATCATCGCCTTTGGCGGCCGCGCGCTGAAGAAGGATGCGCCGGCGAAATATCTGAACTCGCCGGAAACACCGCTGTTTCACAAGGGCGACAATCTCTACAACCTGCCGATGGCGCGAAAGGCTGCCCACGACGGCGCGCCTTTGGTGGTGGTCGAAGGCTATGTCGACGTCATCGCCATGGTCGGCGTCGGCTTTCCCGGTGCGGTCGCGCCGCTCGGCACGGCGCTGACCGAGAACCAGTTGCAGCTGCTCTGGAAGATGGCCGACGAGCCGATCCTGTGTTTCGACGGCGACAAGGCCGGGCAGAAAGCGGCATGGCGCGCGGCGGAGCTGGCGCTGCCGCATCTCAAGCCCGGCAAGAGTTTGCGATTTGCGCTGCTGCCCGAAGGACAGGATCCCGACGACCTCGCGCGCTCCGGCGGGCGCGCGGCGATCGAGGACGTGATGGCGGCGGCGGGCACGCTGTCGGATCTGATCTGGGCACGCGAGATCGCCGGCGGCACGTTTGCGACGCCGGAGCGCCGTGCGGCGCTGGAGGCGCGCATCAACGAATTGTCGAACGGCATCCGCGACGATGTCGTGAAGAAATACTACCGCCAGGACATGACCGAGAGGCTGCAGCGCGCCTTCGGCACCGGCCCAAAAAACTACGGCGGTAACTATGGCGGTAACAACGGTGGCCGCGGCGGCTTCCAGCAGGGTGGCGGAGGCGGCGGTTTTGCCCGTTCCCCGCGTCCGTTTACCCCCGGTCCAGCCGGGCGAATCAGTGGCGGCGGACGCGGCGGGGCCAATGCCGGGCCGCAAACCATCCAGCGCGGGCCCTATCAGGTGGTTAGTCCACAGCTTGCGACCTCGTCGATCATGCGCGGCCAGCGCAGCGCCATTTCGAGGCGCGAGGCGCTGATCGTGCAGTCGCTGATCAACCATCCCTGGCTGCTGCATGACCGGCTGGAGGAGGTGGCGGCACTGGAACTCGCCCATCCCGAGATGCACCGGTTGCGTGCCGGGATCATCGCGGCCTTTGCCCATGAGCATCATCACGGCGATGAGGCCGAGCAAAGTGAACAAATGCGTTCAGATCTGGTTAAAGCCGGATATTCTGAGCAATTACAGCATGTTGAGCAGGCAGTTACCACTCAGGCGGTGTGGGCGGCGCGGCCTGGTGCGGCCCGCGAGGATGTTCTTTCCACCTGGACGCAGCTCGTTGCCTTGCATCGCCAGTGGCACTCATTACTTAGGGAGCTTAAAGACGCGGAGCTTGCTCTGGGCGCAGAAGCGAGTGAAACGAACTACGGCTGGTTGCGCGATGTGAAGGCCCGGTTGGCTGAGGTCGACGGGATCGAGGCGCTGATCGAGGGGTTCGGAGAATCCTCGGGGCGGTTCCAGCGCAGTTCGTGAAGCAACTTTGCTGCGGATGGTGCCCGGGCAAACCGCGAAAAGACTCGCCAAACCCATGGTTTGGCTGCAAAAACAGGGTTAATCCGGGCTTAAGGCTCTCCACGTTAAGGGTCTGGGCTTAAGTAGTGAAAACCGCGAAGACGACGTCGGGGGTGGCGATGGATATGCGCCGCCCTTTGTGCGTCAAGCGGTGACGATGATTGGATCGGGGCGCTTGCGCCCCCTGGATTGATAGTGGGGCGGTGACGCCCCCGGCGTGAGCGCGTTTCAGGAGCATTGAATGGCCACCAAGGCAAAGACGCTGCAGACCAAGGACAAGGAAAAAGACGACAAGGCAGCTGACACGCCGGAGAAGGACTCCGCAGACGCGCCGTCACCTTTGCTCGACCTGTCCGACGCTGCCGTCAAGAAGATGATCAAGCAGGCCAAGAAGCGCGGCTTCGTGACCTTCGATCAGCTCAACGACGTCTTGCCATCCGATACCACCTCTCCTGAACAGATCGAAGACATCATGTCGATGCTCTCCGACATGGGCATCAACGTTTCCGAAAACGAAGACAGCGACGGCGAGGAAGAGAGCAAGGACGAGGACGACGATACCGACAACGAACTCGTCGAAGTCACGCAGAAGGCCGTCACCGAAGTCAAGAAGTCGGAGCCCGGCGAGCGCACCGACGATCCCGTCCGCATGTATCTGCGCGAGATGGGCACCGTCGAGCTGTTGTCGCGCGAAGGCGAAATCGCCATTGCGAAGCGCATCGAGGCCGGCCGCGAGGCGATGATCGCAGGCCTCTGCGAAAGCCCGCTGACCTTCCAGGCCATCATCATCTGGCGCGATGAACTCAACGAAGGAAAGATCTTCCTTCGCGACATCATCGATCTCGAAGCGACTTACGCTGGCCCCGACGCCAAGAACAACATGAACCCGGCGCTGATCGCCCCGCCCACAGGCGATGGCGAAGCTGTGGCCGAAGGCGCCGAAGCCGTGGCCGCACCGCCGGCTGCGCCGCCGTCCGCCACGCCGTTCCGTCCGGCGCCGCCGCGTTCGGCGCCTGCCGCTGCTCCCGCCGGCGAAAGCACGTCGGAAGGCGCTGCCGACGGCGACATGGACGACGACGAGTTCGAGAACCAGATGTCGCTCGCCGCCATCGAGGCCGAGCTGAAGCCGAAGGTGGTCGAGACCTTCGACAAGATCGCCGACAGCTACAAGAAGCTGCGCAAGCTGCAGGAACAGGACATTGCGAACCAGCTCGAGAGCGCCTCGCAGGGCCCCTCGCTTTCGCCGTCGCAGGAGCGCAAGTACAAGAAGCTCAAGGACGAGATCATCGTCGAGGTGAAGTCGCTGCGCCTCAACCAGGCGCGTATCGATTCACTCGTCGAGCAGCTCTACGACATCAACAAGCGCCTCGTGTCGTTCGAAGGCCGCCTGCTGCGTCTCGGCGACAGCCACGGCGTCGCGCGCGAGGACTTCCTGCGCAACTATCAGGGCTCGGAGCTCGATCCGCGCTGGCTCAACCGCGTCTCGAAACTCTCGGCCAAGGGCTGGAAGAACTTCGTCGCCATCGAGAAGGACCGCATCAAGGAACTGCGCGGCGAAATCCAGCAGCTCGCGGCCCTCACGGGCCTTGAGATCGGCGAATTCCGCAAGATCGTGCACGGCGTGCAGAAGGGCGAGCGCGAAGCCCGTCAGGCCAAGAAGGAGATGGTGGAAGCCAACCTCCGTCTCGTGATCTCGATCGCCAAGAAGTATACCAATCGCGGCCTGCAGTTCCTGGATCTGATCCAGGAAGGCAATATCGGCCTGATGAAGGCCGTCGATAAGTTCGAATATCGCCGCGGCTACAAGTTCTCGACCTATGCGACCTGGTGGATCCGGCAGGCGATCACCCGTTCGATCGCTGATCAGGCCCGCACCATCCGCATTCCCGTGCACATGATCGAGACGATCAACAAGATCGTGCGCACCTCGCGTCAGATGCTCAACGAGATCGGCCGCGAGCCGACCCCGGAAGAGCTCGCCGAAAAGCTCGGCATGCCGCTGGAGAAAGTGCGCAAGGTTCTGAAGATCGCCAAGGAGCCGCTGTCGCTCGAAACCCCCGTGGGTGACGAGGAAGACTCGCATCTCGGCGATTTCATCGAGGACAAGAACGCGATCCTCCCCATCGACGCGGCGATCCAGTCCAACCTGCGCGAAACCACCACGCGCGTGCTGGCCTCGCTCACCCCGCGCGAAGAGCGCGTGCTGCGCATGCGCTTCGGCATCGGCATGAACACCGACCACACGCTGGAAGAAGTCGGACAGCAGTTCTCGGTGACCCGCGAACGTATCCGTCAGATCGAAGCCAAGGCGCTGCGCAAGCTCAAGCACCCGTCGCGGTCGCGCAAGCTGCGGTCGTTCCTGGATAACTAACGGTCGCTGTCGATCACTCGATCCTTCTGATGATGCCCGGCCTCGCGCCGGGCATTTTCGTATGTGCGTGCCGTGCTTTCACGCGCTCGTTGCCGGGGTACGTGGCTGCAAATATGTTCATGATTTGTTCTTTTCGTCAAGAGGCTTTGTGTCGCGCGTGTCACCCGCCGCGGAGCGGATGGCGGACTACGTGTCGCCAATCGGTCCTGCGCGCGCTGGTTCGACGCCGCGATTGTCCGGCGCGGTCTCTGTCGTGAGCCAGCCGGCCTCGCGCACCATGGCCACGGCCGAGCGGGAGACAGGGGCGGTGATCCCGTTGACGAGTTGCAGGCGCAGATTGCGGCCCTCGGTCACGACGCGCACAACGGCCTTCCTCGCGACCCACCATGACCGGTGCACCTGCAGGCCGTCAGCGGTGCCGAGAGCCGTCATGGCCTGATTGAGCGTTGCCAGCACCAACCGGGAGTGGCCGGCGATATGGTGGACGCGGACATAGTGATCTTCCATCTGCAGGCAAAGCACCGCGAAGGGCGGCGCACCGAGCAGGCCGAAAGCCGTTGGTGGCGCGTCGTCGGCTTCCTTGGCCTGGTGCTGCTTGTGTCGTCGCGCCTGAAGCAACAGGGTGAAGCCGAGCACGACAGGCAGGGCGGTGATCAGTCCTTGCACATACCAGTCGAGCGGGCCCAGCCTTCTCAGGAACGGCCATATCGATACGCCGATCCACGCGGTCCAGATCTGAAATGGGACGGTCAGGATGGCGACGCCGAGGACGATGGCCGTCCACGTCATCCACGGCCTCAACTGGAATCGCAGCACCACGCGGATCAGGGACCCATACAGCAGGATTCCCGACCAGAAGCAGGCAAGCTGAAACGCCACGCGCTGCCATGCCGGTCCATTCAGATAGCTGCCGAATGGTCCGATCAGGCCGAGGAAGATGGCGCAGACGGTCGCGATCGCCAGGTCGACGGCCCAATCCCGCAGAAAATCACGTTGCCAAGCGTTGCTCATGACGTCTCATCGCAGCGGTCCGCCCACCGGCGAACCCGTTCGCCCATTGGCGAACAACGGCTGGCGCAGGGCGTCGCCCTTTGCAGAACTCGGGTGTCATCCCAATCCGCAGGAGGTTCCATGCGCAGCATCATCGCACAGGTTTTCGTCGCATTCATCGCTATCGCCGCCGCCAGCCAGGCCGACGCCGCGGTCGGCTTCCAGCATTTCAGCATCAGCGATCCACAAGGGCCACCCATCGAGGTCGGCGTTTGGTATCCCACCGGCGCTGCGCCGAAGCTGCAGGCGATTGAGTCCGATCAACAGATGGTTGCCCGCGATGCGGCGGTCGCGGGTGACCGCCTGCCGCTGGTGGTCATATCCCATGGTCACGGGGGCTCCTATGCCGGGCATCTCGACACCGCCATGGCCTTGGCCAATGCAGGTTTCGTCGTCGCCGCCCTCACGCATAACGGCGATAGCTGGCGCGACCCGGGCAACCCCACCGCGATCTGGGAACGGCCGCGCCAATTCAAGCTGGTCACGGATTATATGCTGGACGCATGGGGGGACCATGGGCGTATCGATGCGACGCGCGTCGGCGCCTTCGGCTTCTCGGCCGGCGGTTTCACGGTGCTCGCGGTGGCCGGTGGCGAGCCGGACCTGCGGACTCTCGGGGATCACTGCAGGGCGCATCCCGCTTTCGAAGATTGCCAGATCGTCGAACGGCACCCGCTTCCGCTGGATGCCGATATCGTCTGGGCCCACGATCTGCGCATCAAGGCGGTCGTCTCCGCGGCGCCCGCCCTTGGTTTTGCCTTCGGTCGCAAGGGCCTGGCGGCGGTCCGTCAGCCGGTCCAGCTTTGGCGGGCCGAGGACGACCAGGTCCTGCCACATCCCTATTATGCGGAGGCCGTCCGCCTCGCTTTGCCGACGTTGCCCGAGGCGCATGTCGTGGCGAATGCCGGGCACTACGATTTCTTGACGCCATGCTCCGCGCAACTGGCAACACGCGTGCCGGCGATCTGCACCAGCAGACCGGGGTTCGACCGCGCTGCATTTCATGAGCGCTTCGATCGCGACATCGTCGCGTTCTTTACGTGGGCGCTGTAGTCGCGGCCTGGATTTGGTCAGCCCGACAGCTCTCTTCATCGAGATGGGCGCGCGCACCTGCGGTGCGCGTCGGCGGCCTCGGCCGCGTGCTGTTCGAAGGTCGGCCTGGCCGAACTGGTTCCGGCGCCGGGAACAAATCGGGCGGGTCCCGCTTGAGTCGGGATTGTGTCGCGTCGTGTGAGTTGGAGTATTGCCATGGCCCCGCGTGCCAATTGGAAGGGCTTTTTGCGCCTGTCCCTCGTGAGCTGTCCGGTCGCGCTGTTTCCCGCCACGTCGGATTCCGAGAAGATCAGCTTCAACCAGATCAACCGCAACACCGGCCATCGCATCAAATATCTCAAGGTCGACGCGGATACCGGCGAGGAGGTGGCGGCGGACGACATCATGAAGGGCTTCAAGGTCGATACCGATACCTATGTCGAGGTGTCGAAAGACGAACTCGACAACATCGCGCTGGACTCCACCCGGACCATCGAGATCGACGAATTCGTGCCGAAGGCCGATATCGACCCGCGCTACGCCATCCGTCCCTATTACCTCGTGCCCGATGGCAAGATAGGCCACGACGCCTATGCGGTGATCCGCGAGACCATCCGCGACATGGGCAAGGTGGCCATCGGCCGGCTCGTGCTCACCAATCGCGAGCACATCATCGCGCTGGAGCCGTTGAAGAACGGGCTGATGGGCACGCTGCTGCGCTATCCCTATGAGGTGCGCGACGAGGCGGAGTATTTCGACGACATCCAGGACGTCAAGGTCACCAAGGATATGCTCGATCTGGCGCGGCATATCGTGGAGCAGAAGGCCGCCGAATTCGAGCCCGGCAAATTCGAGGATCGCTACGAGTCCGCATTGGTCGATCTCGTCAACCAGAAGCGCAGCGGCGTCGCCCTCAAGCCGCATGGCAAGGCGCGGCCCGGCACCAATGTGGTCGATCTGATGACTGCTCTGCAGCAGAGCCTCAAGGGCGGCGGCGCCGCGCCGAAGCCGAAGAAGCCGCCGAAGCGCGTCGCCGGCCAGAAGGAAATGCTGCTGCCGATCACCGGCAAGAAGGAGCCCGCGCCGGCGAAGAAGGCGGCGCGGCCGGTGGCCAAAGGCGTAACCAAGGGCAGGAGGGCGGGATGACGCGCGCCTGGACCCCGTCGCTGGTGCCGGATGCCGGCGAGCAGACCGTCTATCTCGTGCTGGATTGTTTCGACCGCGCCGGCTGCGCCTGGCGCGAGGCCGATGTCGCGGCGACCGATCTCGAAACCGTCATCGCCGACCTGATGTCCGGCCAGTACAACGATCCGCAGCGCGTGATCGCCTTCAACACGGCCGAGCGCTGGGCCGACGACGTGTCGGAAGACGTCGCCCGCGAGATCCGCCGCCGCGCCGACCGCAATTACGAGGACGTCACCTCGTCGCTCGACGACTTCGTCCTGCGCCACGCCGGCCGCGAACGGCAGCTCACGCTCAGGCTGGCGTGACGCGGGGCCTGCAATACTTTTCCGCGACGAGCGGGGTGACCGAATAAAAAAGGCGGACCGCAAGGTCCGCCTTTTTATCGTGCGCGCTCTTAACCTCTCCCCGCAATGCGAGGAGAGGTCGACCGGCGGAGCCGGTCGGGTGAGGGGCCGTCACCGACGCAGCCTCGATCTCCACCTTTCGGGTCACACTCGCTGTGCGCGGGAGCGCGGAGATGGGGGGCGCCACACACGCCGCCGCCTCATTGTCGCGCCCATACCCCGCTAGCGCGTTCTCGCAAGCCGCCCTTCATCCGGTACGATCAGCGCTTCCGGCAGCTCCGTCGGGTCGTATTCGGTGACCTTGGACATGTCCATGCCCATCGCCGACAGAAAGGCGACTGCAGCAAGCACGATGAACAGAAGGCCTAGCGCGCTCTTCGGAACGGGATCGGACAGCAGCGAGACGAGTCCGAACAACAGCAGGAATGCGCCGAGTATCACGCGCTCTATGCGGGCTTGCCGCGGAGACTTTCCTGCCAAGTAGCGCACCGATGGCGAGCCATAGGCGACTAGTCGGTTGTGCAGATCGTGCACGAAGGCGCGATAGTCAGGCGCCGTCTTCTGCCCCCACCGGCCATGGCGATCGGTGACAATGAGCTGCCGGTGCGCGCCGAAATCGATCGTGCAGGTCCGGTGTGCGCGCTTGTCTTCGTTCTCAGGCATATATTGCAGGCGAACGCTGACGATCTGCGCCAGCGGCATTGTTTCCGTCTTGCTTCCGACGATCCAGGCGATGGAATCGTCACTCAGGCCGACGCCCCGGTCCTTCGCGTTGAAGTCGGCATGCCATGTGTCGGCGAGGAGATAGAGGTCGAAGATCCGCTGTCCCGGAAGCTTTCGCGCGTCCATGCATTCACTCAGCTCAGGCAGCCGGCGATCACCGGCAGCTTTGATACATCCCCGGCCTTCGCCAGCAGCAAACGCCGCTCCACAGGATCACTGCAGCACACCCTATGATTGTTCCCGGCCGCGCGCTAGCGTCGGGCATTGCCGTTGCACATTTTCAAAAGGGATATTGCCATGCCCGCCGAACCGATGCTGCTCAGTCAGCGCGTTGCCCAGGTCTGCCTGTTTCTGGTCGGCGCCATCGCCATCTTCGGCGGCTCGCTGCAGATGTATCTGGGCCAGCCCGAGACCGCGCCGCGGCTCGACAACGTGCATCGCTTCATGGGCGGCATCTATCTGATGTCGGGCGTCATGGGCCTGTGGGCGGCATCGACCATTCGCGAGCACAACACGCTGGTTGTCCTGATGGCGGCGACGGTGTTCGTCGGCGGCCTCGGCCGTGTGCTGTCGATATCAAAGGTCGGCCTGCCCGAACCGCATGCCGTGTGGATCACCTATCTCGTGCCGGAGCTGGTGATCCCGTGGATCATCATCGCGGCGCAGGTGATGACGAACAGGCAGATGGCGGGTGGGGCTGGGTGAGGGCTGTAGGGTGGGTTAGCGAAGTGTAATCTGCCAAATACACGTCGAGGCGGTGCAATACGCTACGCTATTGCGTCTTACGGCTGGTTGCTATTTCAAACTTTGAAGTCACTTGCTTGAAGGGCCGTCTGATAAGAAATGTTCAATTCCGTCACAGAAGGTATCAAAAAATGGCTGGTGGGCGTCTTCGCCTCAGCCATTAAGCATATGACCCGGCCGGAAGATCGTGTGATCGCCATCCAATGGCTGGGCCAATCGCGTGAGGTAGTGGCCAGCGATCTGCGACCAGTCGAGAAGTTCAAGAAACTTAATGAGCTGATTAACTCGCGTGCTGCGATCAAGGCAGTCGCCGGGAGCGTTTCTGAATCTGTCTCGAACTATCGGAGTTCGAGTCTTCCTTGGTCGATGAAAATAGCTCTGCCGGCAACGCTTGCTGCGATCCCGATGTTCGGAGGACAGGCTGCAGGCATAGCCGCATTCGGGGGCGCTCTCGGTGTGCCCGTGCTGCTCCTGATCTTTCTCGGTGCGGCTGGTATCACCTCGATTATTGAAACAGTCGTAACGAGTCCGGGTGTGAGGCCGCATATCGCCGAGATCATTGAAGTTATTATCAATGACGAGCGGATGCGGCGCGCGAGTGCGGCCATGAAAGCGGCAATGAGGGATCAACCAGTTGATCCCGCGCCTTTCGCGATGCCTGACGAGGAAGTGGCAAGGCGAGAATATCTATTGGAGATGGACCCATTCGACTTCGAGAAGTACATAATGAATTTTTTCAAGACGGCGGGTTTGGAATCGCTCGTTACGCCAAAGTCGAATGATCTCGGAGCCGATGGCATTGCTGTTCACGATAACGGTCCGATCGTTGTTCAATGCAAGCGAAACGGAAGTGAAAACAAGGTGGGACGCCCCACGGTCCAGCAATTCAAGGGCGTCATCGAGGAGCACAATGCGTGGCGCGGTTATATCGTCACCACGTCAAAATTTACGGAGGAAGCAATATCGTCGGCAGCGCTCTCGGAGAAAGTGGAGCTAGTCGATATTGATATGCTTTTGCAGTGGCATATTGCTGCCCCGACGTTTTAGAAATTTAGCATGAGCTTGGCGAACACGACAGGCCGGGCCTGCCCGAACCGCAGGCACTGTAGATCACCTATCTGGTGCCGGAGCTAGTGATCCCGTGGATCATCATCGCGGCGCAGGTGATGACGAACAGGCAGATGACGGGTGGGGGTTAGCGAAGCGTAATTCTTCGAAAATTGGATGGCGGATTACGCTGAGCTAATCCTCTGTATAGGGGCGAGTTCTCCAAGTCGACCTAGTAGTGATGCAAAAGCCTTTTGGATTCCCGGACCTAATTTCTCTCCGAGTGCCCTGGCTAGTTCGCTCAGAAGAGCGGTAGCGAGCTCTGATCGTCCTGCTATCAACCAAGGTGAAAATCTGACTTGGATTGTTCGCCTCTGGCCCTCGGTCGTTTGAAGAAGCTTCCAATAGGTGTCTGCTTTTTTTGCTTCCTCTTCTGACTCGAGCCACTTTTTGAATTGGTCAACTCTGTAATCAAATCTTGTGTTTGAAAAATTGAAGCCCGATACATCGTATACGTCCACACGATCGCGAATGATGTCGTAGACGTCTGCTAGCTTCTCCAATGCGTCCAAGGTCTGTGGTTCTTCGGAGGCAAGAGCTGCGACGCGCTCCATTTCAATGTGAGTCAAGTGACGTAACGTCATTTCAATAACGCTACTCTTGCCAGCCCCCCAATCGCCGATCACTGCGATCACAAAGCCATCTTTTGCCAGCAGCAGCGTATCGATCGAGCGGGCCAGTGCGAGTGAAAACCTCGACCGCCCCAGCAAGTCATCACTTGGGCGTGTGACTGGACGATCACTGTGCTTCATATAACGTTTCTCGCAAATATTCACCGCGAGGCGTTATCTATCACTCAATTTATAGGTGTGTTCTGATGATTGCTTGCCATACACAGAAATCGGCTGTTTTACGGGGACGCCTACTTCTTCTTCGCGCCCACGCGCTCGACGCTCTTGATCTCCAGCGCCGGACGGCCGGACTTTTCGGCGATCTCGCGGTCCTGCTCGGCGATGGCGGCTTTGGCCGGCTCGTCGCCGTCGAGTCCCCCAAGCAATTCGGAGGGCACGCGGCGGTTGGAGCGCTGCGAGCCGTCTTCATAGAAGACGTTGAAGAAGGCGAATTCGCCTTTGGGATTGGTACCGGGTTTTTTGGCCATGGCGGTTAAGTGGGGGATGGCGCAGGCGAAGTCAAAGCCTTAGCGCGCAAAGCGTGCATGCATCTGTGGGCAAAAGCGGGCAGTGGTTACCGGCGGGACGCGCCGCGCGGCCTGCGTCCAAAAGTTCATGATTTGTTCTTGACGTTTCGGGAATAAGGATTATTATCCCTCCGTCCTGCCCCACCGAGAGGGGCGATCGCGATCGTCACGTTCGCGGGGCAGGATGCGGTGGACGCCGGAGATGCGGCGTCACGCGGTTCATGGGGAACGTCTGTCTTCGGGCAGGACGGATCTGCGCCAGCACTGCCACTGGCAAGGACACGGTCGACCTTGAGATGGAAAGACCCCTGGACAGTGTGACGGACGACCAAATCGAAACGCGTTCGGCTTACTCGCTTGAGGCTACCCTGTCCCTCCGCCCTGGGACATTAATTTTGGTGATGGGACCGTTCGCCATGGCAGATGTGCAAGCAACCGAAAAAACACCGTATGCGGAACGTCGGGCACTTGCTCGGCGCCTCCGAAAGTCCTGATGCACTCACAATTGCGGAAGACCGCATTCGCATCAGGCCCACGGGTGCAACGGGCACCTGGCGTTCCGCACGCCCTCTCTCAGGAGGGTGGGAATGCGACAGACGACGGCGCCCCCGCGCCGCAAACAACAGGGGTGATGACGCATGTCTGAAGATCCCACGCACGTCATTCCGGGGCGCGGCCGGCGCTTGCCGGACGCGAGCCCGGAATCCCGACATGGGAGGCTCAGATAGCGCTAGGCCATGTCGGGATTCCGGGTTCACGCTTGCCGCCTTCGGCGTCGCGCGCGCCCCGGAATGACGAGAACAAGGCGCGCCGTTGTTCGGACACACCGGTCATGCCACACTCCGGTATCGCCAACCTAACAGGTTTTTCATGACCAATCGTATCACCGCCATTGCCATTGCCGCTGTGTCCTTCGTCTCGGTTGCGCTGACGGCCACCGCCTCGCAGGCCGCCAAATGCGGCGGCGACTTCCAGAGTTTCATCGCGGCCATGTCGCAGGAGGCGGCCGCCGCCGGCGTGTCGCAGGGCGTGATCTCGCAGGCCTTTGCCGGCGTGACGCAGGACCCCGCGGTGCTGTCGTTCGATCGCCGCCAGCGCGGCACCTTCAACAAGAGTTTCGAGCAATATGTCTCGACCCGCGTCGGCCAGGGCCGCATCTCCATGGGCCTGCAGATGATGCAGCGTCACGCCTCGCTGCTGTCGCGCATCGAGCAACGCTTCGGCGTGCCGCCTGAAATCGTGGTGGCGATCTGGGGCCTCGAGTCGGATTTCGGCAAGGGCGATATCGGCAAGATGCCGGTGATCCGCACGCTCTCCACCATGGCGCATGACTGCCGCCGCACCGAACTGTTTCAGGGCGAGCTGATCGCGGCGCTGAAGATCCTGCAGCGCGGCGACCTGCCGCAGCGCGACCTGATCGGCGCCTATGCCGGCGAGCTCGGCCAGACGCAATTCCTGCCGTCGAGCTACATCAAATACGGCGTCGATTTCGACGGCAACGGCCATGTCGATCTCAGGCATTCGGTGCCGGACGTGCTGGCCTCGACCGCGAACCTGCTCAAGACCGCAGGCTTCAAGGGCGGCCAGCCCTACGGCGAGGGGACGGCGAATTTCGAGGCGATGCGCGAGTGGAACAGGGCCACGATCTATCGCAAGACCATCGGCTATTTCGCCGATCGGCTGGCGGCCGGCCGATAGGCGAGGGGACGATAGGGCGAGGGCGCGCGCGGTTTTAAGCTTGTGTTAAGCCGCGCGGCCGCCGGGCGAACTTGGGGAACCCCGATGGTGAAAGTCGGATTAACTCATTCCCTTTCACTCTTTCAAAACCACACTGGGGATTATCCGCCGCGAGTCAGATTCCGTTAAGCGTCGCCGACGCATTTTACCACCTGCTGGGAACGAGTGGTGAGAGTGATGGCGGGGATCGACAGCAGCGCGCAGAAGCGCGACGCACAACGTGGCGGGTGTCGCCGATGTTGAACGTCGGCACGCTGTTCACGGTGTTCACCGTCAACTTTTTGGCCCTCGGTGTGGTCTGGGCCTATGTGGCCACCAGCTATCCCAATCTGCACGCGGCGCGTTACTGGACAGCCGCCGCGTTCGCCGCGGCGCTCGGCAACAGCATCTCGGTGCTGCGCGGCGTCGGCGTCGATCCGCTGATCGCCATCGTGCTGGGCAACGGCCTGCTGCTGCTGGCCACCAGCCTCGCCGCCATCGGCATGAATCAGTTTTACGGCCGCCCGGCGGGCTGGCGCGCGCAAGCCGTCATCATCGCCGCCAGCCTTGCCGGCCTGCTGCTGTTCACGCTGTGGCACGACAACATGACGATGCGCGTGCTGATCTATTCCGCTGGCCAGTCGATCACCGTTGTCATGACCGTGCCGCTGTTGTGGTCGCGCAAGGATGGCGGCGGCAATGCCGGCGCCCGTCTCGCCGGCTCGCTCGCCATCACGCTCGTTGCTGCGCATGCCGTGCGCTCGGCCGCGGCGCTGGCGAATATCGGCGGCAATATGACCTTTGCCGATTTCAACAATCTCCAGGCCATGATGGTGCTGGTGCTGGTGTTCCTGGCGATGTCGTGGAATTTCGGATTCCTCCTGATGGCCATCGATCGCCTGCGCGGCGAAGTTGCCGAACTCGCACTGGTCGACGATCTCACCGGCGTCGCCAATCGTCGTCATCTGGTGCAGCGCCTCACCGAGGAATGCGCGCTGGCGCGTCGCACGCAAAAGCCGTTCGCGCTGCTGGCGATCGATCTCGACGGCTTCAAGGAAATCAATGACGGCCACGGCCACGCGGCCGGCGACGATTGCCTGCGTCACTTCACGCTGATGACCCAGAGCAAACTGCGCCCCGGCGATCTGCTCGCGCGTTCCGGCGGCGACGAGTTCAGCATCATCCTGCCGGCGACGACGTTGCACGAAGCGGCAAACATCGCGCGCCGCATTCTGGATGTGTGCCGCATCGACGCCGCAGGCTGTGCGCCCGGCGAGATTCCGATTGCGGCGTCCATCGGCGTGGCGCAGTGGCACCCGCAGGTCGGGCAGTATCCGGAGCGACTGATCGCGGCTGCCGACCAGGCGCTCTATGCCGCCAAGCACGACGGCAAGAACCGCTTCGCCCTATGCGATCTCGAAGCGCCGTCGATGGTGCCGGCTCTCAACATGGATGAAGCCATCGACCGCGCCCGCAAGCTGGCCTGATCGCCTCAGTTCATCGTCTTGTCGTGGGTGATGTCGATGATCGCGCCGGGCAGGCGGACGGGGCGGCCATGTCCGTCCAGCGTGCAACTGCCGCGCGCGAGAACCCAACTGATCCGGTCGTTCTTGATCAGACGACACTCGCACTCAAAGATGCCGCCTGATCGCATCGCGGCCGCGACCGCCGCATGCACCCGGTCAACGTCATCGGGATGGACCGCTGCGAGATAGGCCATGTTCGGCAGACCGCGCGCGGCCGTTTCGGGATCGACATTGAAGAAGCGGGCAGCCCCGGCATCGAGATAGTTGCGGTCGTTGCTGATGTCCCAGTCCCAGAAACCGGCGATCAGTTCACGGGCGGCGAGCCGGCGCGGCATTGGCATCTCGAACGCGTCGTCCTCGGCCGTGGTCTGGTAGGCCTCTGCTGCCGCGAGCCGCAGGATGTAGGAGAGAAATTCGTGCTTCCGCTCCCGGGCGAAGCTTGCAATATCGAGGCACACGTCACCCAAGGGTCGTCGCATCGCTCATCCCCGCCCGTTCCCGGCGGGGCCAGAATATAGCGGGCTCCTTGCAATTCAACCGGTGGTTGGAGAATTTCTGCGCGGCAAATATGGGGATCGCGGTGGATCGCCCGATGAGGCGTGACGCGATGCCGCTTGCAGAGTCTGCGCCTGTCCCCCATGTCATGGCCATGATGAGCACAGGTCAATCAACCACTTACGACGCCGGCCGCCCGCGCAAGGCGGCGTCCGCGCATGGTCCGATCATCGATCAGGATGGTTTTGAGGTTCGGCCCGAGCAACTTCGGCCGGATCTGAAAGGCTTTCAGTTCGACTTCGGAGCGGGCGCCAATCCGTTTGCCAATCTCACGCGCGAGCAACGGCTGGCGCGGCTGGATGCGCTGGCGAAACTGCTCGACGTCGCCTTCATCGTACCGGGCACGAAGATCCGCTACGGCATCGATGGTCTGATCGGCTTGATTCCGATCGTGGGCGACATCATCACCACGGCGATCTCGCTATGGGTGGTGCGCGAGGCACGGGCGCTCGGTGCGCCGTGGCATCTCACGGCGCGCATGCTGGGCAATGTTGCGGTGGACGGTGCTGTCGGCATCGTGCCGTTTATCGGCGATGCGTTCGACGTGATGTTCCGGGCCAATGTCCGCAACGTCAGAATGCTGCGCAAGTGGCTCGAAAAACAGCCCAGACTCTAGTTCAGAGTCCGGGCTGCGATCGTCTCAATTCGTAAAGCTCAAGCAGCGTCGGCGTCGTCGGTCGCAGGCTCTTCGGCGCGCACGCGGCGCTCCAGCGGGAAGTCCTGGCTCTCATAGAGCGAGCGAATGCCGCTCTGGTCGAAACGCGCTTCCTCGACCTGCAGATAGGCACCGTTCAGCGAGTCAGCCGGCAGCTCCTCGATCGCGAACTGGACGGCGGCGGCGGCCGTATCGAAACGACGATAGGCGAAACCGGCGCGCTTTTTCTTGCGGATCGCGGCGGGGAAGAGTTCGGCTGCGGTGTTGTAGCTGAAAGCTGCCATGGTCGGGGACCTCATCTGAATACGCAACGAAACGACGCTTCATTCGCAATGCAGCCGATCCGGCGGCGCGCAGAACATCATTTCAGGACAGACCCCAATATAAGCACGTTTTGGCCGATTGCGACACCTGCGATACAGCATGATGAATCGCAGCGCCCAGACGGTATTGCCGTAATAGCTTTGTGATTTAAAGAGCTTAGCGCTCGCCCAAGGCATGGGCAGCGGCGCGCGCGGCGCAATATTTGCCTATTGTCCGGTCACGTCCGGCAGCGGCACGATTTTCAGGGGGGTGGTATAGGGCTCGACCCGCAGTGCCTCAGTCGACATAAGCCCCACCTGCCGCAAAGGCGCCTGCTCCAGCGCCCCGGCCTCAGCCTTGCGCACGGCGTATTGCCAGGCCGTCAACGTACCCTTCTGGACCAGATGCTTGGCGACACCGCCGGCATTCTTGGCTTCGAAAGTGGAGAGCTGATCATCGTTAATGCCGATGATGATCTCGTCCTTGGCCGTGATCACCTTGAACAGCGACACCTTGTCGGTCGCCAGTGCGGGGTGGGACACCAAGCTTTCGAGAATGAGACCCGCAAGGGCAATACCGAGCAACAAACGGTTTGAACGGGTAGACATCTTGGTACTTTCTTATTCTTCTTCGCAAACGTGCATGCCGCTGAGGCATGTTCAAGTAACAGGCAATGGGCGAAGCCGCTTACGGACAAGTATTGGACAGAAATGCCCCGCGAGACTTCGATGAGTCGCACGGGGCATGGAAACAGTTCGATATGGGATACGTATTTATTTAGGCTGAAGTTTCAAGGCCGCAGAGTTGATGCAGTATCGCAATCCCGTGGGGCCGGGGCCGTCATCGAACACATGTCCGAGATGACCATTGCACTTGGAGCACAGCACTTCCGTGCGGATCATGCCGTGGGTCATATCGCGCTCTTCGTCGATATGACTTTCTCGTGAAGGCTGCGTGAAGCTGGGCCAGCCGCAGCCGGAATCGAACTTGGCATCGGACTCGAATAGCGTCTGGCCGCAGCCGGCGCAGACGAAGGTGCCCGGCGTATGGTCATGTTCGTACTCGCCGGTGAACGGACGCTCCGTCGCCTTTTCGCGCAGTACCGCATACTGCATCGGGGTCAGTTCGCGGCGCCATTCGGCTTCGCTCTTTTCGACCTTGCCAGGTGTGGTCTTGGTATCGGTCATTCTTTCTCCTTCCCGATTGACCGTGGCTGTGAGCGCTCAGGTCAGTTTGTGACCTTCGACGCGCTCACCAGCGTCGGCTTCTCGATATAGTTCTGGGCAAAGATCTTCTTCAGGTTCTCGACCTTCGGAATATCGTTATAGGCAATATAGGGCTGGTTCGGGTGCAGCGTCAGGTAGTCCTGATGATAAGCTTCCGCCGGATAGAAGGCTTCGAGCATGCCGAGCTTGGTGACGATCGGCTTCTTGTAGACCTTCGCAGCGTTGAGTTGGGCGATATAGGCTTCCGCCACTTTCTTCTGCTCCGGCGTCGTCGCGAAAATTTCCGACCGATATTGCGTACCCGAATCCGGGCCCTGGCGATTCAGCTGGGTCGGGTCGTGTGCCACCGAGAAATAGATCTGCAGGATCTTGCCGTAGCTGATCTTTTGCGGATCGTATTTGATCTCGACCGCTTCGGCGTGTCCGGTCGAGCCGGTGCTCACCGCTGTGTAATTGGCCGAGCTCTTCGAGCCGCCGGCATAGCCGGACACAGCGTTGACGACGCCTGCCGTGTGCTGGAATACGCCCTGGACGCCCCAGAAGCACCCACCCGCAATCACCGCAGTCTGAATGCCGGTCGCGGCCGGCGTATCCGCTGCGGGTGCGGGAATGATGACAGCCTCTTCCGCGGCAAAAGTAGGAGCCACGAGGGCGGTCGAAATCGCCAATGCGCCGGCAAAGGCGCAGAGCGAGAGGCGGCTGAACAGGGAGCGGCGCATAGCAGGTCCTCTTGGTGATCGATGGCCGGATGACCGGCAGTCTAGACCGGAGCCCGTGGTTCGCAATCGGCATTTCCGGGCGGCGTATCGGAGATACGGAGAAGGATCTCGCTTGTTACGCGATACCGGACACGAGTTCGTGAGGATCTGGATGGCAGGAAAAAGCCGCGGAACATGCGTCCCGCGGCTTTCTGATTGACTATGACGCTAACCGCTTAAGGGCAGGGATAACGATTGCCGTCGTTGTTCAGATAAGTGCCTGACGCCGGATCGTAGGAACGATAGCGCTGCGCGCAATAGGCTGCGTTCTGCTGGGCTGCCGCGTTGGCCTGGCTAGCCGCAATCGCGCCGCCGATGATGGCGCCCGCCGCGAGGCCGCCGACGACGGCGCCAGCGCTGGGTCCGCGGCGATAGTAGCCAGGACCGTAGCCGTAGCGTGGGCCATAACCGTAGCGGCGATAATACTGCACGTTCTCGGTGGCCGAGGGTACGGCACTGGCGAGGCTGGGCTGACTCAGCAGTGGCGCTGATGTTGCCGGCGCCGAAAACGCCAGCGCGCTTGCGCCGATCATCGTAGCCATCGTCAAGATTTTCGCGGGATGCATATCGAGCTCCTTATTAAGCGCAAGTGGCCGAAACGTTCGGGCGGGCATCTTGTTCCACGATGCCTAGGAGCCAGACGCGTCAGATCAGCGCATGCGATTGATTGCAAAATACGCGCGTTAAACCACGATGCTCAAGCGCTTCGCGGCGCGGGTGATGCCGGTGTAGAGCCAGCGGGCGCGGCTCTCCTGAAATGCAAAGCTCTCGTCGAACAGAACGACGTCGTCCCATTGCGAGCCCTGGCTTTTGTGCACGGTCAGCACGTAGCCATAGTCGAATTCGTCGTAAGGCTTGCGTTGCTCCCACGGCAGCGTCTCAACACCGCCCGAGAAACAGTCCGCGCGCACAGATACCTTGGTGACCTTGCCGCCAAAATCCTCATCCGGCGAAATTCGCATGGTGATGATCTGCGACTTCGAGGCAGCGCGCGCCTTCACGCGCCACAGACCGCCGTTGAACAGCACCTTCTTGCGGTTGTTGCGCAGGCAGACCAGCTTGTCATTGGCCACCGGCAGCAGGTCCTCGATGCCAAGTTTCTGCCGGACACGCATATTGTAGGCGCGGCGCGTGTTGTTGCGGCCAACCAGTACCTGATCGGCGGACATCACGCGATCCGGATCGAGTGCCTTGCGCGACACGATTTCGCTGAGGCCGTATTGCCCGGGCTGCAGCGACCGCCCCTCGCGGACATCCATCGACATGCGCACGATCGGATCGTGTTCGGCCTGACGATGCACTTCGGTCAGCATCACGTCGGGCTCGGTCTCGGTGAAGAAGCCGCCACCCTGGATCGGCGGCAACTGCGCGGGATCGCCGAGCACCAGCAGAGGGCAGTCGAATGACAGGAGGTCGCGGCCGAGTTCGGCGTCCACCATGGAGCATTCGTCAATGACGATCAGCTTGGCCTTTGAGGCCGGTGCGTCATCCCACAATTCGAAATTCGGCTGCTCCTCGCCGCTCTCACGGGCGCGATAGATCAGCGAGTGAATCGTGGAGGCGCCGTCGCAGCCCTTGTTGCGCATCACCAGCGCAGCCTTGCCGGTGAAGGCTGCGAATTTCACCTCGCCGTCCACATTGTCGGCGACGTGCCGCGCCAATGTCGTCTTGCCGGTACCGGCAAAGCCGAACAGCCGGAACACCTGTGGTGTGCCGTTGCGACCTGGCTTCGCCTTCAGCCAGTCGTCGACAGCTTTCAGCGCGGCATCCTGATGCGGGGTAAAGGTCGGCATTTCGTCTCTGGAAAGCGGTGCACGGCCATTTTGCCGCGACTCAGCGGGGAAAGCTAACCATTCAGGCGTCTGACGCAAGCCGGAGACCCCCAAGTCGTGTGCGCCAACGTGGCCGGTTGCTCATTGTCGTTCCATGACGCAGTTATTAGGCTGCTTGAGCCTAGGGAGCCCAATTTGGAACGCAGACTGCTTCAGATCGCACTGGCGATTGTCGGCCTCGTGGCCATCCTGTTCGGCCTGACCGGCGTGCTGTTCGGCACCAGCCTGTCGGGCGTCAGGCTCGGCGTGACGATGGAGGCCTATGTGCGCTTCATCAAGGGTGTGCTGGTGGCGGTGGGGCTGATCTACTGGTCGGCGATCCCGCAGATCGAAAAACGCTTTGAGCGGATTTCGATCGTGACCTTCATCCTCGTGTTCGGCGCTGCCGCGCGTCTACTGGCCGTGCTCAGTCATGGCTTTCCGACCGTGGGACTCCTGATCAGTCTGATCGGCGAACTCGTGGTCGTCCCGATGATCTGGCTGTGGCTCCGCCATCTCGTGCGCCGGGGTGCGGTCGCATGAAGCGGATCGGCATTGGGATCGTCTATGTGATCGGCGCGATTTCGATCGGTTATCTCGCGCTCTACGCCTATGCGATGTTCACCCGGCAGGAGCTGACGCCGGGCGATCCGATCAAGATTTTTCGCAAGCAGGACGCGCCGAGCTATTCGCAGGGCGCGTCGTTGTCGTTCTTCGCGTAATTACATCGCGCCCATGGCAGCACGATAGTCGCCGGCGCCTGCTCCGGCCGGTGTGATCGGCAACCCGCCATCGGCATATTCGTTGAGCTTGTTGCGCAGCGTGCGGATCGAGATGCCAAGAATGTTGGCCGCATGGGTGCGGTTGCCGAGGCAGTGCTTCAGCGTCTCCAGGATCAGATCGCGCTCGACATCGGCTACGGTACGGCCGACCAGTGCGCGGGTCACGGTTTCTGCCGCCATGGTTGCATGCGCCACGGCCGGCGGGGTCTTGGCGAGATCGAGACGATCGCCATCCGGGGTCAGGATGGCATCCGCGCCGATCTCGTCGCCGTTGGCCATCAGCACCGAACGGTGGATCGTGTTTTCGAGTTCACGGACGTTGCCCTGCCAGCGATTGGCGGTGAGTACGCGCCGCGCCTCGGCGGAGATAGGACGCACCGGCACGCCATTGGCGTCGGCATATTTCTTGGCGAAATGTTGCGCCAGTTCGAGAATGTCGGCCGGGCGATCGCGCAGCGGCGGGATCTTCAGGTTCACGACGTTGAGGCGGAACAGCAGATCTTCGCGGAACGTGCCTTCGCGTACGGCGTCGGACAGGTTGCGGTTCGAGGTTGCGATGATGCGAATGTCCACCGGCACCGGCTTGGTGCCGCCGACGCGGTCGATGACGCGCTCCTGAATGGCGCGCAGCAGCTTCGACTGCAGCCGCACGTCCATTTCCGAGATTTCGTCGAGCAAGAGCGTGCCGCCGGTGGCTTCCTCGAATTTGCCGATGCGGCGTGCGATCGCGCCGGTGAAGGCGCCCTTTTCGTGGCCGAACAGTTCGGACTCCAGGAGATGCTCGGGGATCGCAGCGCAGTTAATGCTGATGAACGGCTTCTTGGCGCGGTTGGAGCGGGTATGGACATAGCGCGCCAGCACTTCCTTGCCGGTGCCCGATTCGCCCGTGATCATCACCGACGCATCGGAGCCGGCGATCTGCTGCGCCAGCTTGACCACCTTGCCCATCATCTCGTCGCGATAGATCAGGTCGCGGGAGTCGTTGGCGACGGCGGCCAGAACGGCGGCGATCAGTTCCGGATCTGGCGGCAGCGGGATGTATTCTTTGGCGCCGGCATGGATCGCCGCCACCGCAGCGCGGGCATCGGTGGTGATGCCGCAGGCGACGATCGGTACATGGATGTGTTCGGCTTCCAGCCGCATCACGAGGTCGCGGATGTCGAGGGCGACATCCACCAGCAGGAGATCCGCGCCCTTGCCGCCGCGCAACACGCCCATCGCCTGATCGTGGCCTTCGGCATGAACCACGGAGGCGCCGTTATCCATGGCGATCTTGGTGGCGGTGGTGAGTTGGCCCTTGAGGGTACCAACGATGAGAAGCCGCATGGTGATCTCCTGTTATATCCTGGTCGCGCCCTTGAGGCGCCGTTTGTCTCGAATTAGCTGCGTTCAGCCTTGATGATTTCAGTCATGGTGACGCCGAGCTTTTCTTCGACGAGGACGACTTCGCCGCGCGCCACCAGGCGGTTGTTCACGTAGATGTCGATCGCTTCGCCAACGCGGCGGTCGAGTTCGAGCACGGTGCCGGGCCCGAGCTTCAGCAATTCGCCCACACCCATCTTGGAGCGGCCGAGCACGGCCGAGACCTGGACTGGAACGTCGAAGACCGCTTCGAGATCGGCGGCAATACGCGTGACCTGTTCTTCGTCAGCATAGCCCACGTCCCCCATTGCGCCGGGATCGGTGGCATTGAGATCGGGAAGCGGCACCTGTGGATCGCTCATATTCTAGTCCTCACAGCCCTGTCAGGCCTGATTGCGCGACGCCATGTAGCGTCCGACGAGTTCGTTGATCTTGGCGTCGATGGTTGAGCGTTCGAGCACGACGCCGCCATCCGCCCATTCGATTTTGCAGTCGCCGTTCTCGATATCCGGCTCGGCGAGGATGACGAGGCGACCGGCGAAGCCGCTTTGTTTGGCCTGTTTCTCGATGCGTTCGCGTGCTTCGTCGTAGAGCTGGTCGTTGATGCGCACCACGAGATGCGGTGTCGACACCAGATTCTTGAAACAGTCGTGGACCAGGGCCATGACTTCGGTGAGTGGCTCAACGGCGATCAATTCACTGCAGAGTTTGCGTGCCACCGACACCGCGACATCGACAGCTTCGGTTTCCATCTTTTCTTCGATGGCCCCGAAGCGCGACGAGATCGAGGAAATCGCAACGCCGATCTGTTCCAGCGCCAATGCGGCGCGACGGTCGCTTTCGGCCTTCGCCTCGCGCTGGGCCGCATCGAAGCCTGCGCGATAGGCCTGAGCTTCGGCGTTGGCGACCTTCTCCGCAATCTCGGCCGGCGTGATCGCGGGCGCACGCGTCTTGTCGGGCGCTGCGAAGTCCATATCGAACAGAAATTTTGCGGGGGCGGCCATCAATACACCAGCTCGTCGTCGGCGCGGTTCTTGGTCAGCACGATTTCGCCCTTGGCGGCGAGATCCTTGGCCAAATTCACCAGCAGTGCCTGTGCCTCGTCGACATCGCGCAGACGGACCGGGCCGAGCGCGGCCATATCGTCGGTCAGCATCTTGGCGGCGCGGGACGACATGTTGCCCATGAAGAAGGCGCGCACTTCCTCGTTGGCGCTCTTCAGTGCGATACCCAGTTTGTCCTTGTCGATGCTGCGCATCAGGGTCTGTGCGGAGCCGGCATCCAGCTTGATCAGGTCGTCGAAGGTAAACATCAGCGCCTTGATGCGCTCGGCCGCCTCGCGATTGTCTTCTTCCAGCGAGGTGATGAAGCGCGTCTCGGTCTGGCGGTCGAAATTGTTGAAGATTTCCGCCATGACTTCGTGCGCGTCGCGGCGACGGGTCTGCGAGAGGTTCGACATGAATTCGACGCGCAGCGTCTGTTCGACGCGCTCGATGACTTCCTTCTGCACCGCTTCCATCTTGAGCATGCGGTTGATGACGTCGAGCGCAAGATCCTCGGGCAGGATGCCGAGCACGCGTGCCGCATGCTCCGGCTTCAGCTTCGACAGCACCACAGCGACGGTCTGCGGATATTCGTTCTTCAGGTAGTTCGCGAGAACCTCTTCCTGCACGTTCGAGAGTTTTTCCCACATGTTGCGGCCGGCGGGGCCGCGGATTTCTTCCATGATACCGCTGACGCGCTCGGACGGCAGATACTGGGTCAGCAGACGCTCGGTGGCATCGAAAGTGCCCATCAGGGCGCCGGAGGCGGACATCCGCGATACGAATTCGAGCAGCAGATCTTCGACCGTCTCCGGCTCGATGGTTCCGAGCGACGACATGTGAAGTGAAAGCTCACGCACTTCGTCGTCGTCGAGCTGCGCCCACACCTTGCCGCCATACTGTTCGCCCAGCGCCAGCATCAGGATGGCTGCACGCTTCGGGCCGCTGAGCGGCTTCGCGGGCGCGCGGCCGCCCTGGCGCTGTGCGAGCGAAGCGACGACGCTGGCGATGTCGCTGCTGTTGTCGCCGGTGGTTTGCGGAACGGATGCCATTCAGATCACGCCGGTTCCTGCAGCCATGCGCGAACAATGGCTGCGGTTTCGTTGGGGTTACGATCGGCCAGTTCGCCCACGCGATGCACGGATTGCGCGTGGACCTGACCCTGGATGGTGGCGACGTCGATCATGTTGGGGCCGCTGGCGGGAATGACGGTCTGTCCGTCAGCGCTGAGGGCGACACCGTCGGGAAGAACGAGAGCGTTGGCTGCAGGGAGCGCCGGCACGGGCTCAGAGGCGAGGACGCGGCGGACGAGCGGGCGGATGACCATGAACATCACGACCAGACCGAGCAGCATCATGACCGCGAGTTCGATGACGTGCATCACGTCATCCTTGGTGAATTGCATCATGCCGAGCAGACCGGTCGGCTCCGGCGTCGGAACGACAGTTGGGCCCTCGGCGAATTTCAGGTTGACGACCTCGACCTGATCGCCGCGCTTCTGGTCGAAGCCAATGGCCGAACGGACCAGCGCTGCGATGCGATCGAGTTCTTCCTTGGGGCGTTGGGCGTAGACCTGCTCGCCCTTCTCGTTCTTGCTGTAGCTGCCGTCGACCAGTACCGCGACCGAGATGCGATTGACACGGCCTGCTTCGGTCACTTCGGTCTTGGTGATGCGGGAGATTTCGTAGTTGTTGGTTTCTTCCGACTTCTTGCTTTGATCCTTCGCCGTCCCCGTGTTGCCGGCCGCCTGATTGCCTGGCAGTTCGTTGTTGACGGTGACTTGGCCATCCCGCTCGCCGACGGCGGAGGATTCTTCGCGGCTCTGGCTGGAGCGCAAGACCCGGCCTTCCGGGTCGAATTTGTCGGAGGTCTGCGTGACCTTGTTGTAGTCGAAGTCGGCTGTGAGCTGGACCCGGGCCCGGCCTGCGCCCACCACCGAGGAAACGATCGCTTCGACCTGGCTCCGCATCCGCTTTTCGAAGCCGGCGCGGCGTTCGTCGCCGGTGGCGCCTTCCATGGTCGCGTCGGCGGCACCGTCGGCGAGCAGTTGTCCCGCTTCGTCGACGATCGAAACCCGGGCCGGCTTCAGGCCGTTGACGGCCGAGGCGACGACATGGCGGATCGCCCGGACCTGCTGCGGGTCGAGGGCGCCGCGGACGCGGACGACGATCGAGGCCGAAGGCTCGGGAGCTTCGCGGGAGAACAGGGGGCGTTCCGGCAGGACGAGGTGAACGCGGGCGAACTGTACCCGGTCGATCGCCCGGATCGTTCGCGCCAATTCGCCTTCGAGGGCGCGTAAGTGATTGATATTTTGGACAAAGCTTGTTGTTCCGAGAGCGTCCGACTTGTCGAAGATCTCGTAGCCGACGCCGCCACCCTTGGGCAGGCCGCCTTCGGCCAGCTTCATGCGCAGGCGAGTCACCTTGTCCTTCGGCACCATGATGGCGGCACCGTCGTTCTTCAGCTCATAGGGGATGGCCTGGCGTTCCAGGTCCTTGATGATCGCCGAGGAGTCCTCGACGCTCAGGTCCGTGAACAGGGTGGTCATCTGCGGTGTGGTGACCCGCATGATGACGAAAGCAAAGAAGCCGATGAGTGCGGCGGTCACCGCAACCATCGCCATCAGGCGCGCCGCGCCGAGACCCTTAAGGAAACTTAGAAGACTCTGCACGAACCAGCCCCTGAGATTCGGCCTCAAAGACCGACTGGGCAAATTTTGCCGGGGTATGGTTTCGATATGGTTAACGGCGGTTAACGGGTGGCAAAAATATGGCCAAATGACGAAAACCGGCTTCCCATGAGGGAGCCGGTTTTCATCGAATTGGAGATATTAACGATTCGTTTACTGACGATACTGCTGGATGCGGGTGGTCCGCAGTCCTGCCAGACCGTGCTGGTCGATCGAGAACTGCCAGGAGAGGAATTCGTCGACTGTCAGCGTATAGCGGCTGCAGGCTTCCTCAAGAGACAGAAGGCCACCGCGGACGGCGGCGACAACTTCGGCTTTGCGGCGGATGACCCACCGTTTGGTTCCGGGCGCGGGCAGATCCGCAATTGTTAACGGACTGCCGTCAGGCCCGATGACGTATTTGACCCTCGGGCGATGGGGTTCTGTCATGGCGTACTCACAAACTCTCAACCACTGAACTCACTTCAACAATCTACGCCCAGCGACTTAAAATTTGCCTAAGCCTACAACTCCAATGCGAATAGAACTGGATTTGGTTCGAAATAATCGTCACGAGGAGATGATGCGGCGCAGCGTCAGGTTGTCTGTGTGGTTGGCGGCGTCGTCGGCGTCGTCGGACGCACCACACGCTTGATCTTGTCGACGGTATAGTTGGTGCCATTGATCGAGAGCAGGGCGGGGCTCGCTGACAGATCGACGGAATCGACAACGCCCTGGACTTCCGTGGAGATGGCGACGTCGCGACCGTTGTCGTCCTTGCCCGTTGCCGTCAGCGTATAGGCCCCTTCGGGATACTGAACGCCGTCATTGCCTTTGCCATCCCATACGAAAGTGCCGTTGCCGGACTTCAACGTATACTTGCCGGTGTAGACAACGTTACCAGCTGAATTCGTAATGTTGACAGTGGCTGTAGAGTCTTTGTCGGCGAGCAGATTCCATGTCGCCGACGTCTTGAATTGCGCCGTGCTGCCATCGACGGCGACGTTGTTGCCGACATAGATAAGCGCCTGTGTCGCTTCCGTAGCTTTGCCAAGATCGACCAGGGCTTTCAACTGATCGTTCGACTTGAGTTGCTGTTCGACGCCCGCGAACTGCACCAGCTGCTGCGTGAACTGGTTGGTATCGAGCGGATCGAGCGGGTTCTGATTCTGCAACTGCGTTGTCAGCAATGTCAGGAACGTCTGGAAATTATCCGCAATGCCGGTCGTCGTCGAGCCGGAGCTGCTGCTCGAGTTCGATACCGGTGTGGTACCGGATACGACAGGGGGTGGAGTCGTTGCGTCAACTGCCATGGTTCGCTCCTCAAATACTGATGTCGACGCCGCTGCTGGATCCCAGCATGCGGCCATAACCGCGGCCCGCAGCGATCGCAGGCACGGACTCGTCTTCGTGGATCACAAGGCGCTGGGCGTTGCGGCCCGAATTCTCGCCACTGTTCTGTTGCTGGCCTTGCGACTGATCGCGCAGGCTGAATTGTAGTCCGCTGTCGTTGGTCTTGAGGCCGGCCTGTTCGAGTGCGCGCTGCAGTTGCGGTGCATCCTGGCGCAACATGGTCAGGGTTTCCGGCTTCTCGACGGTGAGATGCGAGGTGACATTGCCATGCTTGTCGACTTCGAGGCGGACATCGATACGGCCAAGCTCGGCAGGGTCGAGCCGGATGTCGAAGCTGCTCTTGCCCGATTTGGCGTTCTGGGCGATCTCGACAGCGACGCCGTTCAAAGGCACGGGAGCGTTGGTCGCGATCGTGGCGGTCAATTGCGGGCTCGCAGCGGCAATCGGCGTCGGTGTGGTCTGCAACGGTTGCTGCTGCAAGCTATTGGTGGTCGGCGCAGCTACATCCGGTATTGCAGCCTGGGCGGTGTGTTCGGTACGACGCTCATGGGCAGCGCCAGCCGCAGGCTTTGCAGCTTCCGGTGCAACGGCGGTCGGGTCGGTTGCTACGCCATCGACGGGTTTGTCGCCCGGCTTGGCGTCCTTGCCGACTGTTGCCGCTGCGGCCGCGTCGACTGGCTGCGTGGACGTCGTCTCGGTGGTCTTGGTCTTGTCTTCTGATTTGACCTCAGCCGTTGATGCCGTTGCGGCATCGGCTGCGCTGGTCTTCTTCGCGCCGGCTTTGCCGCCCGCGGGTGTCGCGGATGCGATAAGTGCCGCGAAATTCGCTTCGGCTTCCGGGGCCGTCGATGCAGGCGCCGCTTCGGCGTCAACCGTTGCGGCTTCGGTCACTGCCGTCTGGGCTTTCAAAACGGCTGCAGCGATGGCGAGAGGCTGTGCAACGCCGGTGGTTTCGGGCGCTGTTGGAGCTACTGCAACATCGGTCGTGGCCGCAGGCACGGGGATCGCAACGGCGACGGCGGCAACCGCGACGGGTTTCTCGGTTGAGGCCGTTGCGTCGGCGTCGGTCGTTGCGCTCTTGTCGGTATCCTTGGACGGGGCGTCCTTGGTGTCGGTCTTGTCGCCCGTCTTCGCGTCGGCCTTGGAATCGACCTTCGTGTCGTTCGGGTCGCTCTTCTTCGCCTTGCGGGAGTCCTGCGCGGTATCGGCTGCCTGGGTGTCGCGGTCACGTGCATTGGCGGCCGCGTTGTCGGCGCGATCGTCGGACTGCCGTGTGCGGTCATTGCTCGAGGAGCGCGTGTCGTCGCGTCGTGCGGGTGCTGGCAGATCAGGCTGGGCGGCGGCTGCGCGGTCGCTATTGGCGCTGGCAACGGTGTTGCTGTCGACCAGCGAGCCGAAGCTGTCGGCGTCCGACCGCTGATCGTCGCGAGACGAATTCGATCGCGCGTTCTGAAACGAGACGTTTGAGACGATATCGGACGTGACGCTAACCACGGGCGGCCTTTCCAGAAGAGTTCTATCCTCCTTTCAGCAAGGACCGGGCCACCTCTCGTTTTATAAAAATATCTATATAAATCAGTATGTTGTAATTCGGGTGGAACCTCCGTGGGGACCGTCGCGGCATTATCTTTTCTGCCCGGCGGCAAGAATTGCCGTTTCCGGCGAGGCGCCGTGATTGATTGAGCGCAAGGCGGCCTATATTAAAGTGCCATATCCCAACCCATTGTCGGACCGACCTTAAGTTCCGGGATTTGGCTCCGTTTTCCTGATCGCGACGGTTTGCAGCCAGCGCGGTCGCATCAGTGACCGAAACCATGCTCAACAGTCTCGATCTCGAAGGCCGTCCGCAGGACACCAGGGTCGTGGTCGCCATGTCCGGCGGCGTCGACTCCTCGGCGACGGCTGCGCTGTTGAAGTCGCAGGGCTACGACGTCGTCGGTATTACGCTACAACTCTACGATCACGGCGCCGCCACCCATCGCAAGGGCGCCTGCTGCGCCGGCCGTGACATCCATGATGCCCGCGACGTCGCCGAGCGGATCGGGATCCCGCATTATGTGCTGGATTACGAAAGCCGGTTCCGCGAGTCCGTCATCGACAATTTCGCCGCGAGCTATGCCTCCGGCGAAACGCCGGTGCCGTGCATCGAGTGCAATCGTTCCGTCAAGTTCCGCGACCTGCTGGCGACCGCGCGCGATCTCGGCGCACAGGCGCTGGCGACCGGGCATTACGTGGCCTCACGCCGCCTTGCTGACGGCTCGCGCGCCATGGTCTGCGCTGCCGATGCCGATCGCGACCAGAGCTATTTCCTGTTCGCCACCACGCAGGATCAGCTCGATTATCTTCGCTTTCCGCTCGGCGACATGAGCAAGCCGCAGACCCGCGAATTGGCTCGGCAGTTCGATCTGTCGGTCGCCGACAAGCAGGACAGCCAGGACATCTGCTTCGTGCCGTCCGGCCGCTACACCGACGTGATTGAGCGTCTGAAGCCGAATGCGCTTGAACCGGGCGAGATCGTCGATATGGATGGCCATGTCATCGGCCGCCACGACGGCATTATCCACTTCACCATCGGTCAACGCCGCGGCCTCGGTATTGCAGCGAGCGCGCCGCTCTATGTGATCAAACTCGACGCCGTCACCCGGCGCGTGGTCGTCGGCCCGCGCGAGGCCTTGCGGATGCACCGCATTGTGCTGCGCGACGTTAACTGGATCGGCGGCGGGACGCTCGATAGCGCTGTTGGCAATGGCCTCGAGCTGTTCGTCAAGGTGCGCTCGACCCGTGGACCACAGCCGGCCTGGTTGCGTGCTGTGAATGGCGGCTACGAGATCGAACTGGTCGGCGGCGAGGAGGGCGTGTCGCCCGGTCAGGCCTGTGTGTTCTACGACGCGCCGGACGGTCAGGCCCGCGTGCTCGGCGGCGGCTTCATCAAGAGCGCTGCGGCGAAAAGCCCTGTCAGCACCTCCCCCCGCGATGCTAATGTCCCCGCCGTCGCAGCGATGCGTGTGTAAGAGTTCAGGGTAGGGGCATGGCTGGCGATATCGACCGCGCGGGGGTCGCGAAGGCTTACGGGCGCTGGGCGCCGATTTACGATCTCGTTTTTGGCAAGGTGTTCGATAGCGGTCGGCAATCGACGATTATCGAGGCCGATCGCATCGGCGGCCGCATCCTTGATGTCGGCGTCGGCACGGGTCTGTCGCTGGTCGATTACGCCCGCACCACGAAGATTTGCGGCGTCGATATTTCCGAGCCGATGCTGCGCAAGGCGCATGAGCGCGTCCGCACCCACAATCTCACCAATGTCGAAACGCTGGCGGTCATGGATGCGAAGAACCTCGCATTTCCCGACAATCATTTCGATGCCGTCGTGGCGCAATATGTCATCACTGCCGTACCCGATCCGGAAGCGACGCTGGACGATTTCATCCGTGTGTTGAAACCAGGCGGCGAGCTCATTCTCGTCAATCACATCGGCGCCGAAAGCGGTCCGCGCAAGATTTTCGAACTGGCCTTTGCGCCGCTGGCCCGCCGGCTCGGCTGGCGACCGGAATTTCCGTGGAAGCGGCTGGTGGACTGGGCAACGGTCCACGGCGGGATCACACTGGCCGAGCGGCGGCCGATGCCGCCGATGGGGCATTTTTCGCTGATCCGCTACATTAAATCCTGACTGTTGCAGCGCGAGGCCGGAACCTCCATTCGCGCCCGCGGTTTGCTCCGGATGCAGATCAAACAGTCGCTTGTCATCGCAGCTCTTGTCGTCGCCGGTTCCAGCGCTGCCTTCGCGCAGGCGCCGCCGACGCCTGCCACGCCTCCCGCACAGACCGCGCCACCGGCGGCCGAGCGTACAAATGCCAATTGTGCGCCGACACAAACGACCCCGCAGGGGACGATTGCTCCGAGCGGTACGACGACCGGCCAGAGCCCGGAGCCGTTGGGCGACAAGCTCGCAAAATCGGATGGCGTTTTGTGTCCGCCGAGCAATGTCGATCCCGCGATGCGGGCACGCGCGCCGAATTCAGATAGTAGCAATACGCCGGTGATTCCCCCGCCCGGCAGTCCCGGTGGCGATCAAAGCGTTCGGCCGAAGTAAGCCTTAACGAGTTCGTCAGGCGCGCGGCATCGAAACAGGCCGCGCGTCACGCGTTTGCGCGGCGAGCCGGATGCCTGCATTGGCCGCACCAAATCCCTGATAGTTGCGGCGCTCGACAATCTCGAAGAAGAAGCGCTCATCGAAGCTCGGCGTGTAGATCTGGAAGAATTCGCCGTCGCCTTCGCGATCATACAGGATCTGGTTGTCGCGTAGCGCAGCCATCAGCTCGGCATCGAGCCCATATTTGGCTTCCACGTCATCGTAATAATTGTCGGGAATGCGCAGGAATTTGGCGCCGCGTTTGCGCATATCGGCCACAGCAGCAAAGATATTGTCGCACAAGAACGCGATATGTTGCACGCCGGAACCGAAGAACTCCGAGATGAAGCGGTTCGACAGCGTACGCGTTGCGGATGATCCGTTCAGGATGACGCGCAGCGACTGATTGGCTGATATCAGCGCCTGGCTTTGCACGAGGCCGACCGGGTCAGGAATTTCCATCTGCGGCAGGCGCTGCAGGTCGAGAATGCCCGTGTAAAACAGAAGCCACGACAGCATCTCGTCATAGGGCATCGATTGCGAGATGTGATCGACGACGGAGAGATGGTCTGTACCGGCATTGCTCTGCAGCGGCTCGAAATCTACGTCCCAGTTCTTGCCGGCCGCTTCCAGGAAATAGAGAAGACTTCCGCCGACGCCGTGGATCGCCGGGATTTCCAGTTCGCCCGGTCCGACTGGCTGATAGAATGTCCGCGCCTGCAACGCTTCAGCGCGCGCCATGGCCTGCTTGGTATTGCCGACGTGCAGTGCGATGGCGCACACGCCGGGGCCATGCGTCACGTAATGCGAATGCGCGAAACCGTCCGGCTCTGAATTGATCACGAGTTCGATGGTGCCCTGCGACCAGCGTTCGACGTCCTTGCTGCGATGAGCGCCGGTCTTGCGAAACCCGAGCTGGCCAAGCAGCGTTGCGAGGTCCGCGGCCTTGGTCTCGTTGACAGCGAATTCGATGAAGCCGACGCCGCGGGTGGATGTCTTTGGCTGCAGGGCGTCGGCGGGTGTCTTTGCCAGTTGATCCTGCAACAGGATCAGCGAGCGCAATCCGTCAGTGGCGGTGCGAACGGCAGAGCCTGCGCGGAACTGATCGTTGAAAATCTCGAGCGACCACGCGCCGCTATAGCCGGTGGCTTGCACCGCTTCCATGAACTCAGCCACGGGCAGGTCGCCCTGACCGGGGAAGCAGCGGAAGTGCCGGCTCCAGGACAAGACATCGAGGCCCAGCTTCGGCGCGTCGGCGAGTTGCACCAGAAAGATTTTATCGGCCGGGATGGATGCAATGGCGCTGACGGGAAATGCCGGAGCCAGTGCATGGAAGCTGTCGAGGATCACGCCGATGGACGGGTGATTGGCGCGGCGCACGATCTCCCAGGCATCGCGATAGTCGTTGACATGAGCGCCCCATGCGAGCGCTTCGAAGCCGACACGCATGCCATGCTTCGCGGCGAGGTCCCCAAGCTCGCGAAAATCCGCTGCGGCTCGGTCGATACCGCCAAGCGAGGCCGGCGAGATGTTGCTGCAGATCAGCATCAAGTCCGTCTGCAACTCTTTCATCAGGTCGAACTTGCGCGCCGCGCGCGCGAAGTTGCGGCTGCGCTGCGGCTCCGGCATGCCCTCGAAGTCGCGGAACGGCTGGAAGGCGCAGATGGTCAGGCCGAGATCGCGGCACATCTGGCCGACGTCCCTTGGGCTTCCATTGAAGGACAGAAGGTCCGCTTCAAAGATCTCGACCTCGTCGAAGCCGGCAGCAGCGATGGCGCGGAGTTTTTCGTCCAGTGCGCCTGATAGCGAGACGGTGGCGATTGAGAGCTTGGTCATGCAGCCTGCTCCACGATCTGGCCGGGCGAGACGCACATGCCGGTGCGCGCTGCTTGCTGTACGGCTTCAACAACAGCGAGCGTACCCATGGCATCCTCGACAGTAATAAAGGGCGCTTCGCGACGGGCGATGACGGCGAGGAAATGCCGGAGCTGTTCGGCCAGCGGATCGTCATTCGCCGCGACAAGATCGGTGCGGGCGAGCGGCGTGAACCAGCCGCTGGCATCGGGATAGGACCACAGCTCCATGGTCGGCACGGAGAGCGAGCCCTTCGTGCCGGCAAACAGATAGCAGGGCTGGTTTTCGCGGGCGTAGGCGGTGTTTTCGCCGGACGACAATTCCCAGCTCCATGGCGCCGGTGTGGCATCGGACACCGTCACCGTGCCGAGCGCGCCATTGGCGAATCGCAGCAGCGCCGCAGTATCTTCGACCGCGAAGCCGCGCGCTTTGTTCGAGGTCAGCGCCTGCACGTGGACGATCTCGCCGCAGATGAAGCGTAGATTGTCGAGGTCATGCACCAGGTTGATCAGGACCGGACCGCCACCCGGCTCGCGTCGCCATGCGACGTCGAAATAATCGTCAGGCTTCTTCAGCAGCCACAGCCCGACCACGGCGGTGAGTTGACCGATCTGCCCGGCAGCAATCGCGTCACGTATCGCCTTGATGCGTGGATTGTGACGGCGATGATGGCCGACCAGCACCGGTACGCCGGAACGCTTGGTAGCCCGAAGCAACTCCTGCGCGGCCATCACGGTGTCGGTGACCGGCTTTTCCACCAGCGCCGGGATGCCGTGTTCGATGCAGTCCAGCGCCATCGCCAGATGCAGCGCGTTCGGGGAAGCGACAATCAGGCCGTCGGGCTGCGCTTCTTCAAGCAGTTCGCGATGGTCGGCATACCAGTCGATGCCGCGCGCCGACGCGAATGCTTTCGCTTCGGGCGAGGGGTCGGCGATCCCCGCGACGACGCAATCCCTTGAGGCCTCGATCAGCTGGACATGCCTGCGGCCGATCGCGCCTGCGCCCGCCACGCCGATCTGCATCGTGTTCATGCCGCGGTCTCCGTCATGGCGCCGCCGAGGAACAACTGTCCGATGCGCGGATCGTTGAGCACACGGTCGGCCTTGTCCATCAAGCGGGTCTGGCCGAGTTCGAGCACGATGCCGAAATCGGAAATCTCCAGGGCCGAGCGTGCATTCTGCTCGATCATCAGGATCGAGACGCCGCGGTCACGCAACTCCTTCAGGATGTTGAAGGTCTGCAGCACCATCAGCGGCGACAGCCCAATGGAAGGTTCATCGATCAGCACCAGCTGTGGATTGAGCAGCAGGCCGCGAGCGATTTCGAGCTGCTTCTGCTCGCCGCCGGATAGCGTCGAGGCCTGTTGCTTCGCCTTGGTGCGCAGCACGGGGAATTTATCGAGAGCGGCCTCGATACGAGCCGGCAGATCGGTGATGTCGCGGCCGGCGGCGACGGCACCAAGCTCGATATTGTGACGGACCGTGAGTTCCGGGAAGATGTTGCGGCCCTGCGGGACATAGCAGATGCCTGCCGTCAGCAGTGCGCGCTGGCTGAGACCGGTGACATCCTTGCCTTTGAATATGACTTTACCTTCGCGCAACTTCAGCAGACCGAAGATCGCCTTGAACACCGTGGACTTGCCGGCGCCGTTTGGCCCGATGACGGTGGTGATCGACCCACCCGGCACCGAGAAGGTGGTGCCATTCAAGATCGTCATCTTGCCGTAGCCGCCGACAAGGTTCTGAACGTCCAGGATTGCATCGCTCATAGCGTTATATCCTCAATGTCCCAAATAGGCTTCGATCACGGCAGGATTGGCGCGGATTTCGTCCGGTCGCCCCACCGCAAGAACCTTGCCTTCGGCCATCACCATCACGCGTGTGCAGAGCGACATCACGAATTCCATGTTGTGCTCGATGACAACGAAAGTGGCGCGCTTCTCCCGGTTGATCGCCGCGAGGCGATCCTTGAGATCCGCGAGCATGGTCAGGTTGACGCCGCCGGCAGGCTCGTCGAGCAGCACGAGGCGCGGTCCGCCCATGAAGGCCATCGCGGCATCGAGCAGTTTCTGCTGGCCATAAGAGAGGCCGCCGGCGGGCTCGTCGGCGAGATGGTCGAGCTTGAAGAAGCCGATCATCTGGTTGGCCGCCTCGGTCAGTCCGGCATCGGATGGGCCGAGCAGGCGCGAGAACATGTTACCCTGGTGCTCCTGACCGGCAAGGATCAGGTTTTCGCGCACCGACAGCTTCGGGAATACCTGCAGCAATTGAAACGTGCGGCTGACACCGAGGCCGTTCAGCTCTGACGGCCGCATGCCGGTGACCACCTTGCCGTCGACCTTCACTTCGCCGGCGCTTGGCGTGAGCTGGCCGAGGATGCAGTTGAACAAAGTGGACTTGCCGCAGCCGTTCGGCCCGATCAGGCCGAGGATTTCGCCTTCCTGCACATCGAACGAGACGCCGTTGACGGCGGTGATGCCGCCAAAGCTCTTGCGGATATTGCTGACTTCGAGAACCGCGGTCATGGCGCTGTTTCCAGTTTCGCTTTGGCGACCGCACGTAATGCGGACGCTGCCTTGGTGCGGCGTTCGGAGATGTAACGATCGAGAATGCCGAGAATACCGGTGGGTGAGTAGATCAGCAGCAGGATCACTGCGATGGCATAGAGCATCAGATAGTAACCCTGCGTGAAGCGCAGCCATTCAGGCAACAGCACGGCGATCATCGCGCCAAGGAACGGCCCGAAGAAGAAGCCGGAGCCGCCGACGATCACCATCATCAAGAGATCGAGCGACAGCGACAGGTGGAACGGTACGGGATCGACATATTGGGTCAACGGCGCATAGAGCGTGCCGGCGACACCGCCGAGCGCGGAGCCGATCGCAAAGGCCATCAGCGTATAGCGCCTTGTGTCGATGCCGAGCGAGAGCGCACGAACGGGATTTTCGCGCAGCGCAATGAAAGCGCGGCCCCACGGCGAACGGATCAGCCACCAGACGGCCAGTGAGACGATGCCGAGCGATCCCAGACAGACATAATAGAACGGCAACGGCCGCCGCGTCGGATAGCCGAAAATCTCCGGGCGAGGGATGTTGCTGATGCCGTAGATGCCCTTGGTCAGCCAATCCTCGTTCCGAAACACGAGAAAAGCGAGCGTCGAAAAGGCGAGGGTGACAAAAGCCAGATAGTGATGCTGTACACGGAGCGCGGGGTAACCGAGAATCCAGCCGATGGCGAAGCACAGCACGATGGCAACGCCGAGCGCTCCGATGAGCGGCAGACCATTCGATGTCATGATCGCAGCCGTATAAGCGCCGATGCCGACAAAGGCGCCCTGCGCCAGCGAAACCTGCCCGGCATAGCCGAGCGTGAGGTTAAGCCCCATGGCGGCGATGGTCATCACCGCCCACTGGCTCAGGATGAACAGACCGTAGCGGTTGAAATTCATCGGGACGATGATCAGCGCGGCAATGACAACGATGCCGAAGCCGATCTTGAGGGTCTTCGCCGCGGTCATACGGTGCGCTCCTCGGGCCGGCCGAGCATGCCCTGTGGCCGAAACAGAATGATCGCGATCAGCAGAACCAATGGCACGGCGGCACGATACTGGGTGGAGACATAGGCGGCTGACAGATTGTCGACGACGCCGATCAGCAGGCCGCCGGCAATGGCGCCGCGGACCTGGTTGAAGCCGCCGACAATGGCGGCGATGAATGCGGCCTGGCCAAGCACTTCGCCGTTGGAGAATTTAGCGAGATAGATCGGAGTGATGAGGAGTGAAGCCAGCGCGACCAGAAACGCGTTGATCAGGAAGGTCAGCAGGATCATGCGTTCAACGGGCACGCCGATGATGCGCGCGACGGTAGGGTTTTGCGCGGCAGCCTGCATCTGGTGACCGATGGAGGTGCGGTTCAGCAGCGTTGTCAGGCCGAGCACGGCGAGAATCGCCAGCACCAGCACGCCAATGCTCTGCAAGGCGACGACGCGGCCGAAAATCGTGACGTCACCGCCCGGGATGATCGATGGAAATGGCGAGGCTTCGGCACTCCAGAATTGCTTGGCGGCTTCCTTGATGCCGATGGCCAGGGCCATGGTCGCAATCGCCAGCGGCAGCACGCCATGGCGTAGCATCGGATCGACCAGCAGCATCTTGAAGCCAAGCCCGAGCAGCAGCAGCGATAGCGCAATGCCGATCAGGATCGCCAGCCAGAACGGTGCGCCAGCATGCATCACCGCCAGCATCAGGAAGGCCGGTAACATGACGAATTCGCCCTGTGCGAAATTGATGGTCTGCGAGGTCTGCCACAGCAGCGTGAAGCCGACGGCGACGATGGCGTAGATCGCCCCGGTGGCAAGACCTGCGATGAGGAGATCGAGAAGGTTGGACATGTGGTTCTCCAAATGGCCGGCAGCTAAAGCACCGGCCGCGCGCTCCCTCGCCCCGCTTGCGGGGAGAGGGCTGGGGTGAGGGGTTCTTGCAAGTAAAACACTCGCTCCCCCTCACCCGAAGCCTCGCTTCCGCTCGGCTCCGACCTCTCCCCGCAAGCGGGGAGAGCTTAAGTACGCGAGGCCTCAGTTGCCGAGCTTTGGCAGCACCTGCTTGACGACCTGCTTGCCCTCGACGATCTCGACGAGGAAACCCTGTCTATCGATGTCGCCATTGGCGTCGAAGGTCGCGTCCATCAGGATGCCCGGCTCCTTGGCGGCGGTGATTGTGAAGCCGTGCAGGGCATCGGCGAAGCCCTTGGAATCGACCTTGCCCATCTTCTCGGTGGTGGCCTTGATCATGTAGATCGCGAGCCAGCCCTTGAGGCCGTTATGGTCTGGGACGTAGTTGTACTTCTTCACGAACTTGTCGCGGAACGCCTTGATCAGTTCGACCGGCGCGTCGGTGGTGAGGCCGACATGGCCGCGCGCGCCATTGGCCGCGTCGCCGGCGAGTTCGACGACCTTCTGTCCGACCAGCGTGGTTTCGCCGACTAGCGGCACATTGATGCCCTGGCGTTTCAGCTCCTTGAGTATGCGCGCGCTCTCTTCTTCGTTGACGTAAACGAAGACTGCATCCGGCGCTGCCGACTTGATCTTGCTGACATCGGCCGCGAAGTCGGCCTGGCCGGCTTCGGTGGAGAGATCGGCCGCGACCTTGATATTGTATTTGGCGAATTCCTTGCTGATGGAATCGCGCCCGCCCTTGCCGAAGTCATTGTTAACCCAAACGATGGCGACCGACTTCGCCTTCAATTCGTCGTTGATGTATTTGGCGACCTTGGGCATCGACGACTGCTGGCCAAACGACGTCCGGAACAGAAACTTGTTGCCGGCTGTCGTGAGTTCAGCGGCTTCGCCGCCCATGATCTGCGCGATGCCGGCTTCGGCGGCGAGCGGCGCAGTGACCTTCACCGAACCGGAATAGCCGGGCCCGAGCAGCACATAAGGTTCGGCGTCCAGTGCCTTCTGAACCTGTGCGCGGGCGACACCGGGGTTCGATTGCGAGTCTGCGTGGGTCACTTCCAGCTTGCGGCCGAGCACGCCGCCCTTGGAGTTGATCTCCTCGATCGCGAGATCGATGCCGTTCTTCCAGTTGGTGCCGACGGTGGCGCCGCCGCCGGACAATTCGGCGACATTGGCGAGTTTAATAGGGGCTCCGGACTGCGCGATGGCAGCACCGGTCAATACAGTCGCGAGCAGGGCGCTCGCCAAAAACACTGGCTTCATGGAATCCTCCTGTTGCTATTGTTGTGTTTGTGGGCGCGGCCTTATGAGCGGCCGCTTCATTCAGGCTGCGTTTGGTGTCGGGTACCTTTTGACCATGACGGCGTCGAAAGCAATTCCCATTTCAGTCGGTGAAGGCGCAAATCCTGTAAACAACTCAAAGGCATCGGCGGCTTGGTAGATCGCCAGATCGCGGCCGGTCATGACCGGCGCGCCTTTTGCCTTGGCCGCGTTGAGCAGCGGCGTCCACAGCGGGGAATACACGGCATCCGCAACCCACGCTTCCGCATGCAGCAGCGCATCGGGCACTGGCGTGCCGCGGTTGGGCAACATGCCGATCGGTGTGCCGTTGACGATGCCGACCGCGCCGCGAACGGCGTCATCGACGCTGTCCGCCACGCGGATGCTTTGCTTGTTATGGAGCAGCGAAACGAGATGCCGGGCCTTGGCCGCGTCCGTATCGAAGATCCTGATCTCGGAAACGCCGAGATCAGCCAGCGCAAAGGCGATGGCCTTGCCGACGCCGCCGGTGCCGATGACCGCGACCGGGCCGTGGTTGGAATTGGCGACCAGTTGCCTGGCGGCCCGTGCAAAGCCCGTGGTGTCGGTGTTGTGGCCAGTCAGCCTGCCGTCGCGGACCACGACCGTGTTGACGGCGCCGATGGCCTCGGCCCCGGGCGAGAGCTCGTCGAGCAGATCGACCACGGCTTCCTTATAGGGGAAGGTCACGTTTATGCCGGCAAAACCGAGGCGACGGACGCCGTCCAGAACGGCGCGCAAATCGCCGCGGTCGGCACCGGCGATTTCGATCAGCTGATAGTGACAGCGGGCGCCCATGGCCTCGGCGGCCCGCTCGTGCATCGCCGGTGACGCTGAATGCGCGATCGGCGCGCCGAGCAGGCCGGTGAGGAAACGTTGGCCCGTCGCCGGGGTATGGGGCGTCGAAGAGGTCATGAACGGATGGCCAATACTGTCAATCATCATCAGAAACAGGACAGAAGATAGCGCGGCGGCGATCTAACACAATTACCCCGTTATACAACAAACATAACATGATGTTATTTTTTACGGACGCGCGAGGCCGGCTTTGCTGCGGCAATTTTGTGAGAGCCGACTGCGCGCATCTCGGTGCGCAGGCAGTCGATAAAATGCTCGATATGCAGTGACAGCGGCGCGCCGCGTTTCACGGCGACATAGGTATCGAACCGGGTCGGCTCGACGATGCGGATCACCTCGACGCCGGGATAGCCGCCATGGGCCACCGTGAACTGGTCGATGACCGCGATGCCCAATCCTGCCTTCACCAGGGCGCAGACCGTGGTGCCAAATCTCGCCCGGATGGTGATGTCGTATTTGAGTTTATTGCGGGCGAAGATCTCGGCCATGATCCGACCGTAGGGGTCGTTGGGGTCGATGCCGATGAGGGGATACCGGATGATCTCCTTGGCCGACACCTGCTTGCGACCTGCGAGTTCGTGTCCCTCCGGCACGATGCAGAACAATTCGCCGGACGCCAGCGGCATGAAGTCGAGCCCGGGATGTTCGAGCCGATAGCTCATGGCGACGCAGTCGCCGCGACCGAGCAGCAGATAGTCGATCGCCTCCTCAAGCTTGAGAATGTTGATGTCGATCCGCAGACCGGGATAACGCCGCCGCACCTGCTCGATGGCACGTGGCACCATCACCTGCGAGATACTGGGAACCGATCCGATGCGCAATTCCGACAGTGTTCCGTGGCCGATCTTCGAGATGATCTCGGTGAGATCGTCGACTTTCTTGTAAACACCGTTGATCTGCTCGAAAATATTCTGCGCTTCAGGCGTCGGGAAGTAGCGTCCGTTCTGACGCTGGAAGAAGCGGATGCCGAGCGACTTCTCGGTGTATTTGACCAGGCGGCTGATGCCTGGCGCGGACACATTCAGGAGTTTGGCAGCGCCGCCAATGGTGCCCGTCACCATGACGGCGCGGATCACTTCAACCTGGCGTAACGTCATCATGCGCAAGAACTCTCGTTATGCTGAATGGCGCGGATGGTGCGCCAGAATGCGCGCTCGTCTGCCCTGGATGGATATGGTGCCGTCCGCGTCCGCGAACCCGGTAGCATTTTCCAGAGGTTATCAGAACACATCTGAATTGATTCAATTTTTACCGACAGTTCGCAATCGAATTAACGCAAGTTGTAGGAGTGGATTGTAGAAGGGGCGCATTGGTCTATTTTCAGGTCAGCCCACATTCGTCGTTCCGCCGTTGAGGTCCTATGCGCGTCGCTGTCGTCCACGATTGGCTCTACACGCTGGGCGGTGCCGAGCAGGTGCTGCGCGAGATATTGCAGTGCTATCCGGAAGCGGATGTGTTCACGCTGTTCGATGTGCTGACGCCGGAAGATCGCGCCAAGATTGGCTTTAAGAAGGCGCGTACCAGCTTCCTGCAGAAGATGCCGTTCATCCGCAAACGTCATCGGTCATATTTGCCACTCATGCCGATCGCGATCGAGCAGTTCGATCTGTCAGGTTACGACCTGGTTATTTCCAGCAGCTATGCGGTGGCCAAGGGCGTGATCACCGGCCCGAACCAGCTTCACGTGTCCTATGTGCATTCGCCGATGCGTTATGCGTGGGATCTGCAGCACGCTTATCTGAATGAAAGCGGTTACACCGCTGGCATCAAGAGCGCGTTGGCACGGGCGCTGCTGCACCGGATCCGGATCTGGGACGTGCGTACGGCCCATGGGCCGGACGCCATGCTGGCGAATTCCAATTTCGTCGCCAAGCGGATCAAGAAGGTCTATGGCCGCGACGCCAAGGTCATCTACCCGCCGGTGACCATGTCGAAGCTGCCGCCTGATCTGCCTACCGGAGACCACTTCCTCGCGGCAAGTCGTCTGGTGCCCTACAAGAAGATCGAAGCCGTGATCCAGGCCTTTGCCGAACTGCCGGATCAGAAGCTGATCGTTGCAGGCGACGGCCCGGATGCGGAGCGGTTAAAGGCAATCGCCGGCCCGAACGTGACATTCGTCGGCTTCGTCAGTGATGAGAAGCTGCGCGAATTGATGGCGACGGCGCGTGCCTTCGTCTTTGCCGCCGAGGAAGACTTCGGGATCATCGTTGTCGAAGCGGAATCCGAAGGTGCGCCGGTTCTGGCGTTCGGCCGCGGCGGCGCGCGCGAGACGGTCTCTGCCTCTCCGGAATTGCGCACCGGCATGTTTTTCGATTCCAACGAGCCGAAGGCGATTGCGGAATGCGTCCGTGCCTTTGTAGCGAATGAAAGCTCATTTTTGCGTGCTGACTGCCGGATGCAGGCCGAGAAATTCTCGGCTGAGCGTTTCCGCAACGAACTGATGTCATTTGTGAACGACCACATGCGGACATTCAGCGGTGAGCGGCGGCGCAATCGCGATGGCAGTTCGCCGGATGCGGCGGGCTTCAAGCGGCGTTGGAGCGATGCCAAGGATTCCGCCCGAAGCGAATAGGCATCTGCCGTTACGATGACGCCCGCGACGCGGGGCCTTTGTAATCCGGAAACCGCGACAGCATGGCGGTCTTCAGGAACTTGAAGTGCGAGATGCTGACAGCAAGGTCGCGCAACCGGCGCTGGCCGTTTGAAATTTCGGTCTCGAACAGGTCCAGGTGATCGCTGTCGAGCTTCTCCCGGGTCAGATACTCATCGTCCCCATTGCCGAAGGTTACAGCCGCGCGCGCCAGCACATCGTCGACGCGGCGGGTGAGGCCGGCCTGCTCGGCTTCGGCATTGCTGAGTGCGCTATCGAGGGCCGAAAGGACGTAATCCAGCCGCTCGCGATCAGTTTCGGCATCGCGTTCAGCCGAACGCGCCCTGAACTCACGCTCGCCGACAAGGCTGCGAAGATAGTTCCGGGCACGGGCCCGCAGGAACATCTGGAACATGCCGTATCCGGTCCAAGCGCGCGCGGCGGTATGCCGCGCAATGGCGCAGCTTGGCCGATTATGGTGATCAATCGGTTAAGAAATCGGATACCTGATCAGGCAGGCTTGCAGAACATCGCGATCGCCAACTCGATCCGCGTGTTGAGCATGCGCCGGTTGAGGCGATAGCTGTTATCCGCCATCAGCCTGAAGTGATCATTGGCGAACACGATTCCGAGCAGCATTTCGGAGACCTGCTTGATGGGCTGATCGCGCAGCTCGGACCGGAGCGTCACGCGCTTAAGGGCCTCTACCACGTCCTTGGCGCCCAGTTCGAAGATGACCTCGGCGAAGATGCCGGCGATATCCGGGGAGAGCAGGCGCTCGCTGATGATCAGCCGATGCAGTGCTATTTCGTCGGGTGCTAGCGCGATATCGACGATGTGCTTCAGGGATAACCTTAACCGGTCGATCGGCGTGCCCTTGGTTTCTACGTGACTGAAACGAACCTGCGGCAGGCTGCCCAGCAGCATCGCGCGGAACAGCTCGCTCTTGCTGGCGAACATCTTGTAGAGCGTTTTCTTCGACATGCCGGCGGCGCCAGCGATGTCATCCATGGTGGTCGCCGCGAAGCCCTTCAACGTGAAGGTTGCTTTGGCGACCGTGAGCAGATGCTCGGTGCGTTCGTCGGACCGCGAAGCCGAAGTGCTCGATGCGGCAGGACTCGCCGGCGGCAGACGCGTTGCCTGCGACAAAGTGCCATCGCGATTCTTCCTCGCACTTGCTGGTGCAACCATTGCGCATCGATCCTGTTAACCGAGGCCGTCTCACAAACGCTTGAGCAGCGACTTCCCACGCAGTATAGCGCTTGACTTCCCGAAAGGAAACTACCAAGTTTCCTGTACGGAAACCGAAGAGTTTCCACATATTTCCAACGGCGACGTCGTCCGCGATTTGCGTGGATGCCGGACGCCGTTTTGCATTGGTGAACTGATGATGAGTCTTGGATTTGTGCGCCCTTTCGCCCTGGTTGGCCTGCTGGCGCTCGCGGGATGTGGCGAAGCGAAGAAGGAAGCTGCGACTCCGCCGGCGCCTGAAGTTGGCGTCCTGGTTCTGAAGACGCGGGAGGCGCCGGTCTCCACCGTGCTTCCCGGCCGGGTCAATGCCTATCAGGTCTCGGAAGTGCGGCCGCAGGTTACGGGAATCCTGCAGAAGCGAAACTTTGTCGAAGGTTCGGAAGTGAAAGCAGGCGATCTTCTCTATGAGATCGACCCGGTTCAATATCAGGCTGCGCTCGAAAGCGCGGAGGCTGCAGTTCTGAAGGCGCAAGCCAATCTCGTGAGCGTGCGGCTCAAGGCCGAGCGCAAGACGCAGTTGCTCAAGACCAATGCCGCCAGTCAGCAGGATGTCGACGATGCCGTCGCCACCTTCAAGCAGGGCGAAGCCGATCTGAAGGCTGCCGAGGCCAATCGTGATACCGCAGCGATCGCGCTCGACCGCACGAAGGTGACCGCCTCGATCTCAGGTCGCATCGGAAAGTCGTCGATCACGCCGGGGGCCTTGGTCACCGCGAGCCAGGCCAGTGCGTTGACTACGATCCAGCAACTCGATCCGATCTATGTGGATCTCGATCAATCGACCTCGGAAATGGAGCGGCTGCGCTCGCAGCTTCAGAGCGGCCGGTTGAAGCAGCCGGATGGCCAAGTCCAGATCGAGCTGTTGCTGGAGAACAGCAAGACTTACGACCAGAAGGGCAAATACAGCTTCACCGATTCCAGCGTGAATGAGGCGACCGGTTCGGTCAGCACCCGCGCCATCTTCGCAAATCCAAACCGGGCGCTATTGCCTGGCATGTATGTGCGTGCGCGCGTTGTAGCCGGTGTCGATCCCACTGCGATCATGATCCCGCAGCGTGCGGTGTCGCGTAATCCGCTCGGGCAAGCGACCGCCATGTTCGTCGACAAGGACGGCAAGGTCGAGCAGCGCATTATCGAAGTCGCTCAGGCGATCGGCAACAACTGGCTTGTCGAACGCGGCGCTGCCTCGGGCGATCGCGTGATCATCGACGGATTGCAGAAGGTCAAGCCGGGCGCCAATGCCCGGACTGTCGAGGTGACCGTCGATCCCGCCACCGGCCTGACCCTCAATCCCGGCAAGCAGGCTGACGCGGGCCCCGACGCTGCGCCCGCGGCCCGCAAGGAATAACGGGCATGTCGCATTTCTTCATCAAACGGCCGATCTTTGCCTGGGTCCTTGCGATCCTGATCATGTTCGGTGGCCTGCTGGCCATTCTCGGGCTGCCGATCGCCCAGTACCCGCAGATCGCACCGACGGTGATCACGATCTCCGCGACCTATCCGGGCGCCAATGCGCAAACGGCGGAGAACTCGGTGACCAAGGTCATCGAGCAGAACATGACTGGCGTCGACTATCTGCAATATATGTCGTCCTACTCGACCTCGACCGGCACCGTGCAGATCTCGATCACCTTCAGCAACGACGCCAATCCCGACATCGCGCAGGTGCAGGTGCAGAACAAGCTGCAGCTTGCGATGCCGCTTCTGCCGCAGGTCGTGCAGCAGCAGGGCCTGCGCGTGGTGAAGTCGTCGTCGAGCTTCCTGATGGTTCTCGGCTTCGTCTCCGAAGACGGCAGCATGACCGCCAGCGACATCGCGGATTATGTGGCGAGTTCGATCAACGAGCCGATCAGCCGCGTCTCCGGTGTGGGCCAGGTGCAATTGTTCGGCGCCGAATATGCCATGCGGATCTGGCTCGATGCCGACAAGCTCGCGAAATACAATCTGATGCCGGGTGATGTCACTGCAGCCATTCAGGCACAGAATACTCAGGTGACAGCCGGCCAGCTCGGCGGTCTCCCGGCAGTCGATGGACAGCAGCTCAATGCGACGATCACGTCGCAGAGCCGGTTGCAGACGATCGAACAATTCAACGACGTCATACTGCGGACCAGCACGTCGGGCCAGACAGTCCGTATCAAGGACGTCGCCCGGGTTGAGCTCGGCTCCAAGAGTTATGATGCCGTGGCGCGCTACAATGGCAAGCCGGCGGCGGGTATGGGCATCAGTCTGGCGACCGGCGCCAATGCGGTGGCGACGTCGGAGGGCGTGAAGGCACGCATCAATCAGCTCACGGTGAATATGCCGCCCGGGCTGAAGGTGATCTATCCCTATGACACGACGCCATTCGTGAAACTGTCGATCGAGAAGGTCGTGCACACGCTGTTCGAAGCGATCGTGCTCGTCTTCATCGTGATGTTTGTATTCCTGCAGAGCTGGCGGGCGACCATCATCCCGACCATTGCCGTGCCGGTGGTTCTGCTCGGCACTTTCGGCGTGCTGTCGATTGCCGGATATTCCATCAACACGCTGACCATGTTCGCGATGGTGCTCGCCATCGGCCTGCTTGTCGACGACGCCATCGTCGTGGTGGAGAACGTCGAGCGCGTGATGGAGGAAGAGGGCCTGTCGCCGCGCGAGGCGACCGAGAAGTCGATGCACGAGATCACCGGTGCACTGGTCGGCATCGGTGTCGTGCTGTCAGCGGTGTTCATTCCGATGGCCTTTTTCAGCGGCTCTGTCGGCATCATCTATCGCCAATTCGCGCTCACCATCGTGTCGGCCATGGTGCTATCGGTGCTGGTGGCGATGATCCTGACGCCGGCGTTGTGCGCGACGATTCTGAAAAAGCCCGAGAAGAGTCATGGCCAGAAGCGCGGTTTCTTCGGCTGGTTCAATCGCACTTTCGATCGCACTGCGAGTGGCTATGAAAAGACCACGGGCGCTGTGGTACGGCGGCCCGCCGCTGCCTTGATCGCTTTCGTCGCCGTTGTCGCCGGCATGGTGCTGCTATTCGTCCGGTTGCCGAGCTCGTTCCTTCCCGACGAAGACCAAGGCACGCTCATCTCGCTGATCCAGCTGCCGGTGGGCGCCACCGCCGGCCGCACGCTCGACGTGATCAAGCAGGTCGAGCACCAGTTCATGGAGAATGAGAAGGATACGGTGCAGGGCGTGTTTGCGGTGCGCGGCTTCAGCTTCGCCGGGCAAGGCCAGAATGTCGGTCTCGCATTCATCAGCCTGAAGCCGTTTGCGGAACGTGCTGATCACGCGAAGTCGGCGCAGGCCATTGCCGGGCGTGCAATGGCAGTGTTCTCGAAGATTCGTGACGCGATGGCCTTCACCGTGTTGCCGCCGTCGCTGCCGGGCTTCGGCAATGCCAGTGGCTTCGACTTCTATCTGCAGGACTCCGGCGGTGCCGGCCACGAGGAGCTGCTAAAGACCCGCAATCAATTGCTCGGACAGCTTGCAGGCGACAAGCGTGTCGCGCAGTCGCGGCCGAACGGACAGGATGATACGCCGCAATTCAATCTCGATATCGATCAGCCGAAAGCCACGGCGCTTGGCATCAACCTGACCGACCTCAACACGACGCTCTCGGCGGCGTGGGGCGGCTCTTATGTCAACGACTTCATCGACCGCGGCCGCGTGAAACAGGTCTACGTGCAGGGCGACGCGCCGTTCCGGATGGGGACGACCGATATCGGAAGATGGTATGTGCGCAACGGGTCGGGCTCGATGGTGCCGTTCACAGCTTTCGCGAGCGAGAGATGGAGCTACGGCTCGCCGCGCCTCGAGCGTTACAATGGCGTGGCAGCCGTGCAGATCCAGGGACAGGCGGCACCCGGCACCAGTTCGGGCACCGCGATGACAGCGGTCGATGAGCAGGTGAAGAAACTGCCGGCCGGCTATACGCATGAATGGACCGGACTGTCGTTTCAGGAGCGGCTGACCGGCAGCCAGACGCTTTATCTCTATGCGATTTCGGTTCTGATCGTGTTCCTCTGCCTCGCGGCCCTCTATGAGAGCTGGTCGATCCCCTTCGCCGTGATGCTGTCCGTGCCGATCGGCATCCTTGGAGCGCTGGCGGCGGCCACGATGTTCGGGCAGGCCAACGATGTCTATTTCCAGGTCGGTCTACTCACGACGATAGGCCTGTCCGCGAAAAACGCGATTCTGATCGTGGAGTTTGCTATCGAGCAACAAGCGGCGGGCAAGTCGCTGGTCGAGGCGACGTTGCACGCAGCAAGGCAGCGTCTGCGCCCGATCCTGATGACTTCGTTGGCCTTTGTTCTCGGCGTGCTGCCCCTGGCGATGGCGACCGGCGCAGGTTCGGCCAGCCAGAATGCCATCGGCATCGGCGTTGCGGGCGGTATGGTCACCGCGACGGCGCTCGGCATCTTCTTCGTGCCGGTGCTTTATGTGTTGGTGCAGCGCCTGTTTCCGGGCCGCAAGAAGGACGAGAAGGGCCGCGCACAGGAGCACGCAGTGGCATCGCCCGCGGAGTAGCCGCGTCATGCCGGACATTCCGCCCGGCTTATAGCGGTCACCGGGGAATTCCGGCTATCCTCCCGAAAAATGAGAGGGATGGAAAAAGATGCCGCTGTCTTCGGGCGACCGCCACGGGATCGACGACCTCAGCGGCAAAGCGAGTGCCGCGCGGTTTGCGGAAACAATTCGGCCGCGGCTGTCGGTGCCTTTGGTCGCAGCGCCGATGTTTCGCGTGTCAGGCCCGGAACTCGTTATTGCCGCGTGCAAGGCTGGCGTGATCGGTTCGTTTCCGACGGCCAATTGCCGAACCGACGATGAACTCGATTGCTGGATAGCGCGTATTCTCGGCGCGCTCGGGCCGGACGACGCGCCGTTCTGTCCGAATCTCATCATCCGCCGTGAGAGCTTGCAGGATGATCTTGCCACGGTGATCCGGCATGGCTGCGAGATGGTGATCACCAGCGTCGGACCGCCGGATGCGGTCGTCGGTCCGCTGCATGAGGCAGGCTGTATGGTGTTTGCCGATGTCGCTTCGATCCGGCATGCGAAGAAAGCCATTGCAGCGGGAGTCGATGGGCTCGTCTTGCTAACGGCGGGTGCCGGCGGGCAGACCGGCTGGGTCAACGGTTTTTCGTTCGTGCGTGCGGTTCGCTCGTTCTGGGAGGGGCCGGTCGTGCTGGCCGGCGGTGTGTCGGACGGGCAGGCGGTGTTTGCCGCCGAGGTGCTCGGCTGCGATCTCAGCTATATGGGTACCAAGTTCATTGCCACTGAGGAGAGCATGGCAGTGGACGAGTACAAGCGGATGCTCGTCACGTCCGAGCTCGACGATGTCCTGCTGTCACGGGCTTTCACCGGCCTGGAAACCAATACGCTGGTTCCCTCGATTGTCGCCGCGGGCCTTGATCCGAAAGATCTGCCGACGGACATGACCAAAGAACGCGCCGATGCGCTCTATGGCCGGCAGGCGACGTCCGGGGTCAAGCGATGGCGCGACGTCTGGAGCGCAGGCCACTCTGTCTCTGGTGTTGCTGCAATCGAGCCCGTAGCGACGCTGGTCGCCCGCACGCGCGATGAATATGAGACTGCGCGGGTAACGGCACGCCGTCCGCTCGGGAACTAACGAGCTAGGAGTGAAGCATTCGCGCTCGGCGCAGGGTTTCGGACGGCAATTCCGCAAAGTGGCGCTTGTAGTCGAGCGAGAACTGGCTGAAGTGCCAGAAACCCCACTTCACCGCGATATCGTACACACCGATCTGCTCATCGCTGCATTGCTTGAGTTCGCGGCGGACGCGGTTGAGCCGCACCGCTCGGAGATAGTGGATCGGATTGCTGCCGAGCACGTCCTGAAAACAGTAGTTCAGCTTGCGGCGGCTGGCGCCGACGCCCTTGCAGACATCGAGGATCGACATCGGCTCGTCCGGCCGCGCGAGCATCAAGGCGCAGGCGCGTTCGACCAGACGCTTGCGCGCATTGCCGCCGCGTAGGTCGTCGCAGGGCTGCAGCGTCGGCAACAGATCGATGATCTCTGATAGCAAATTGTCTTCGAGATGCTGACGGGCGGCAATGTCGTCCAGAATTTGCGGTGTCTGCGCGACGATCTGGTGCGCATAGACCAGCAACTGCCGGACGCGGTCGATCGCATCCGGGTCCGTCTTCAATTCCCTCAACTGATGCCAGAGACCCTCGGGCAGTTCGATCTGCAAAGCAGCCAGTGTCTTTTCCATCAGCGCCGCGTCCATCACTACGCCACGCAACTCGAACTCCGGCGGTGTGCACATGTCGACTTCTGCATCGAAGCACGTGATGACGTTGCCCGGCGACATGCAGGCGCCGTTGAAATTGATGTCGGTCTGGGTATTCCACGGTAGCGCGATGCCGAAGCTGTCGGAGCCGAGTAGTCCGTATTGGCGCACTTTCTGGCTTGTGGTTTCCCTGAACACCTGAAGTCCGGGCAGCCGTACCTCTGTGAAAGTGCCGCGAAAAGCGCCGCAACTGATCTGATCGTAATCCAGCCGCCAGCGGCCGAGATTGGCGCAATGCGTATCGACGTCATCGCTCGCGGTGTCGAATAGCCAGGAATCCGCAGCTATTCCGGAGCTTCCACCAGCAGAGACATCAGGAGACAACAACATGCCGGATCCACTCTTGGCCGCTCAATCAGGGTGCAGATGTTAATCTAAGCAAAGCCTATGCCAGTCCCGCCGGAAAGGCATGGGCTGATTTTCGGAAGATTTGCCGATTCTTGATAACGGCCGAACCGACCTCCGCAGATGATCCCACGTCCGAACTGCCCGCCGGGTCGGTTGGTTCGCCATCATGCTGCAGTGCCATACGAGGTCGAGATGAAGCCAAGTGACGTCATGAAGGGTGCGCCTCCGTTGACCGAGGCGCTGGTGACCCGATTCAACTGGCGGAAATACCCCTACAGCCAGTGGAGCTTCCGCAATACGCGGCAGGTGCTGCCGACGGCGGATATCCGACGCTCCTCAACGCCGAGCGCACTGACGTCGTCGGTTCGCGATCTCACCACGGTGGCCTTTGTTGCCGACGGAAAGCAGACAACGGTCGCCGAAACGCTGGCGCAGACCTACGCGGACGGATTGCTGGTGATGCAGCACGGCAAGATAGTCAGCGAATGGTACGGCGAGGGCATGACCCCGCATACGCCTCATCTGGTGTGCTCGGTCAGCAAATCGATTTGCGGCACGCTGGGAGGCGTGCTGGTCGAGCGCGGTCTGCTCGATCCCGATAAGCCGATCACCCACTACATTCCGGAAGTCGCGGAGTCGGTCTATGGCAGCTGCACGGTCCGCAACCTGCTCGATATGACGGTCGCGATCAAATTCGACGAGGACTACGACGATCCGGAAGGAGATGTCGTCAAATATCGCCTCTGCAACGGCTGGGATGTTCTGCCGAATGGTACTGCGCAGGGCGACCAGCGCAGCTTCCTTGCGACGCTGCGGCCGAATGGCGGGCCGCACGGCAAGGTGTTTCACTACGTGTCCACCAATACCGACGTGCTGGGCTGGGTCTATGAGAAGGCCTGCGGCAAGCCCTATGCGCAGATTCTTTCAGAATATATCTGGGCGCCGATGGGTGCGGAAGACGACGCCTATATCACGCTCGATACACACGGTGCGTCGCGCTCCGCAGGTGGCATCTGTGCGACGTTGCGCGATCTCGCCCGGTTCGGCGAGATGATCCGTAATCGCGGCCTCGCCAATGGAACGCAGGTGGTACCGGTCAGCTGGGTCGATGACATCCATCTCAATGGCGATACGCAGGCTTTCGCCAATGGCGATCTCGCTTTCGTATTTCCGAGCGGTCGCTATCGCGCCTGCTGGTACACCATCGATTCCGCACGGCTCGATCTGGCGGCCGTCGGCATCCATGGCCAGTGGATCTACATCGATCCCACCACCGATACAGTGATCGTCAAGGTCGCGGCACAACCAAAGCCGATGGATATCGCCATCGATCATCGCTGGCTCGCGGCGTTCCGCGCCATCGGCGAAGCGCTGTCCGAATCTCCCGTCTGACGTTTTCGCATCACTCTCATTGCCTGGAGACCGCCATGTTCAATGATTTCAGCCGTCGTTCGTTGCTCAAGGCCAGCGCCGCCGCTCTTGCCGCAGGCATGATGCCGCGTATCGCGCGCGCGCAATCAAGCAAGGTCATCCGCGCTGTCATGCACGCGCCGCTGCGTGCCACCGATCCCTTGATCAACACCGCATGGACCGGCCGCAACCACGGCCTGAACATCTATGACACGCTGTTCTCCACCGACTCGAAATTCCAGATCCGACCGCAGATGGTCGAGGCCTATGAGATATCGGCCGACAAGCTGACCTATACGTTCAAGCTGCGCTCCGGCCTGAAATTCCACGACGGCGCGCCGGTGACGTCGGCCGATGTGATCCCGTCGCTGCAGCGCTGGGCCAAGCGTGACACCATGGGCTCGCGGATGATGGGTTTCGTCGCGGAGCTGAAGCTTGTCGACGGGCGGACCTTCCAGATGGTGCTGAAGTCCCCCTATGGTCAGGTCCTGCAGACACTGGCCAAGCCGTCCAGCATCATGCCCTTCATTATGCCGGCGCGCCTAGCGGCGCAGGCGCCGGATCAGCCGGTGACGGAGTTTGTCGGTTCCGGCCCGTTCCGCTTCATCGCGTCGGAGTTTCGCCCGGGCAACCGCGCCGTCTATGAGCGCAACGCGGATTATGTCTCGCGCGACGAGCCGTCCGATGGCCTCGCCGGCGGCAAGATCGTCAAGATCGATCGCTATGAATGGATCAGCATGCCGGACTTCCAGACGGCGGCGAATGCGCTGATCAACAAGGAGATCGATTTTCTCGAAGCCGCGCCGCACGACATCCTACCGTCGCTGATTGCCGCAAAGGACGTTACCGTCGCCGACTACAATCCACTCGGATTCATGTCGGTAGTGCGCATGAACTGGCTCACGGAGCCGTTCAACAAGCAGGAAATCCGGCAGGCCGTAATGTATGCGAGCGACCAGGCCGACTGGCTCGATGCGCAGGTCGGCAATCCCGAATATTATCAGGCTTCCGCTGCAATGTTCGGCGTCACCACGCCGCTGGCAAGCGAGGTTGGCTGGAACACCAAACCGGATCTTGCGCGCGCCAAGGACCTCCTTAAGAAGGGTGGCTACAAGGGGGAGAAGGTCGTGATGCTACAGGGCACGGACTCGCCGTTGCTGTCCGGCTCCAGCACCGTCACCGCGCAGAAGCTCCGTGCCATCGGCATGAATGTCGAGGTACAGACCATGGACTGGGGCTCGCTGCTGGCGCGCCGCGTCAAGCAGGATTCGACCGCCAATGGCGGCTGGTCGATGACCCATTGGGTTACGACCACGACTGAACTGATGAACCCGCTTGCTAGCACGGTGCTTGACACCCGCGGGAAGAATGGCGGTTTCTTCGGCTGGCCGGAAGACACCGAGATCGAAAGCCTGCGCAACAAATTTGCGCTGGAGCCTGAAGCCGCCGCCCAGAAGTCCGTCGCCGAGGCGATCCAGAAGCGCGCCTATGATGTGATGACGCATATTCCGGGCGGCCAGTTCCGTCAGCCGGTGTCACACAGCAAAGCTCTCAAGGACATCGTGAGGGCGCCGGCGCCGCTGTTCTGGAACGTCGAGAAAACGGCATAACGTCATGGCGATCGCCGGTGTCCTCCTGAAGCGATCCGTATCAGTCGTCCCCGTGCTCGTGGTGGTCGCGCTGATTGCGTTCCTTCTTTTGCGCTTCTCGTCCGGCGATCCCGTGGCGCAGCTTGCCGGCGACAATGCCGATCCGGCAGCGATCGCCGCGATCCGAGCGCGGCTCGGCCTCGATCAACCATTGCCGGTGCAATTCCTGCACTGGCTGTGGCGGCTTCTTCAGGGTGATCTCGGCATCTCCATCGTCTCCAATCAGCCGGTCTCGACGCTGATAGCCCAGCGCGTCGGTCCGACATTTGCCGTCTCGCTCACCACCATCATTTTCTCGGTGCTCGTTGGCGTGCCGATCGGTGTACTCGCGGCATGGCGTCGCGGTGGCTGGTTCGATCGTTTCGCTATGTGGACCTCGGTGACCGGCTTCGCTGTCCCGACCTTTGCCATCGGTTATTTCTGGATCTATCTGCTGTCGATGCAGCTCGGCCTTTTTCCCGTACAGGGCTATGCACCGCTGTCCGAAGGAATTGGCCGGTTCTTCTGGCACCTCGCGCTGCCGACGCTGACGCTCAGCCTCGTCTATGTCGCGCTCATCGCCCGCGTCGCACGTACCAGCCTGCTCGAAGTTCTGAACGAGGATTTCGTCCGCACCGCTCGTGCCAAGGGCCTGCCGGAGCGCATCGTGGTGTTCAAACATGCGCTGCGCAATGCCGCGGTGCCCATCGTTTCCATCGTCGGTATAGGCGTGGCGCTGCTGATCGGCGGCGTTGTCGTCACCGAGAGCGTATTCAATCTGCCCGGCCTCGGTCGTCTCACCGTCGACTCGGTTCTGGCGCGTGACTATCCGGTGATCCAGGGCATCATCATGGTGTTCGGCGGCGCCTATGTGGCGATCAATCTCCTGGTCGATATCAGTTACACATTCTTTGACCCGAGGATCAGCGCGCAATGACCGCCACCACCGTCATCGCGCCCGCATCTTCGCCCGTCGATGTGTGGACCTTCGCCCGCAAGCTGCTGCGTAACCGGGCGATCCTGTTCGGCCTCGGTGTTCTCATCCTGCTCGCTTTGGTCGCAGTTTTCGCCAGCGCGTTGTGGACTGTGGATCCGGCTGCGCTCAAGCCGCGGTTGCGACTGCGCCCGCTGAGCGCGGCCAACTGGCTCGGCACCGACAATCTCGGCCGTGATATCTGGAGCCGGCTGATCTATGGAAGCCGTGTGTCGCTGATCGTCGGTGCGGTGGTGGCGATCATTGCTGTCGTCGCCGGGAGTGCACTCGGCCTGATCGCGGGGATGGTGCGCTGGATCGACAATGTGCTGATGCGCATGATGGACGGCATGATGGCGATCCCCGCGATCCTGCTGGCCATTGCGCTGATCGGCGGGCTCGGTGCCAATCTCGTCACCATCTGCATCGCCATCGCCATTCCCGAAATCCCGCGTGTGGCACGCATGGTACGTAGCGTCGTGTTGACGGTACGCGAGGAGGCCTATGTCGAGGCCGCCGTCAGCATGGGCACGCGGCTGCCAGTGCTGGTTATCAGACATATCGTTCCCAATATTCTTGCGCCTCTGATCGTGCAGGCCACCTATATTGCCTCATCGGCGATTTTGATCGAGGCCTCGTTATCCTTCCTCGGCATCGGCATGCCCGACGAGATTCCGAGCTGGGGCAACATGATGGCCGATGCGCGGCTGTACTTTCAGATCAGGCCCGGCTTGATGCTATTCCCCGGTATCTGCATTGCGCTCACCGTGCTCGGCATCAATCGGCTCGGCGACGGCCTGCGTGATATGCTCGATCCCCGGTTGGCGCGTTCGGTGGGAGGCGTCAAATGAGCGAGGCCGTCCTGGAAGTCGCGGGTCTCGCTGTCGGGCTGACGCATGATGCCGAGGCACGCCGCATCGTCCGAGATATCAATGTCACCGTGCCGCTCGGGCAGATCGTCTGCGTCGTCGGTGAATCCGGTTCCGGCAAGTCGGTCACGACCTTCAGTGTCATGGGCCTGCTCCCGGAAGGGCTGAAGCCCGTCGCCGGCTCGATCAAGCTGCTCGGCGAAGAGCTGATCGGGGCCGCCGACGACCGGATGCGTGAACTACGCGGCAGCCGCATCGGCATGATCTTTCAGGAACCGATGACGGCGCTCAATCCGGTGATGACCGTGCGTGAGCAGCTTGCGGAGCTGATCGAATGGCATTCCGAAAAGCGGCATCCCAAGGCCGAAGTCGACAAGCGCGTTATCGCGGCGCTGGAAGACATGCTGCTGCCCAATGCCGCGCAGATGATGCAGGCCTATCCGCATCAGCTCTCCGGTGGTCAGCGCCAGCGCGTGATGATCGCCATGGCGATGCTGCTCGAACCGATCCTGCTGATCGCCGACGAGCCGACCACGGCGCTCGATGTCACGACGCAGAAGCAGATCCTGGTGCTGATCAAGGATCTGGTGAAACGCAAGAATATCGGCGTGCTCTTCATCACCCACGATTTCGGCGTCGTTGCCGATATCGCCGATCAGGTCGTGGTGATGCAGAAGGGCGTGGTCGTGGAGAGCGGCAGCGCCGACGCTGTCCTCAAGAATCCTACGCAGCCTTACACACGTCTGCTGATCGATTCCGTGCCCAAGGGCATTCGCAAGTCCGCCGAGATTCGTGACCCGTCGCCGTCGGTGCTGGAGGTCAAGGCACTGAAGATGACCTATGGCCATCGCGGTTTCTTTGGCCGGGGCCGGGTGACGCAGGCGGTCAAGGAGGCCGCATTCACTTTGGGCCGCGGCGAAATCCTCGGCGTGGTCGGTGAGTCCGGTTCCGGCAAGTCGACGCTGGCGCGCTGCGTGTCGCGGCTGATGAAACCCACATCGGGCGAGATCAGCCTGCTTGGCACCGATATCGCGCGCGCATCCAACGAGACGCTGCGTCCGCATCGCCGCTACATTCAGGTCGTGTTTCAGGATCCCTATCGGTCGCTCAATCCGCGCCTGTCGGTCGGACGATCGTTGATCGAAGGAGTCGTCAATTTTGGAGCGACACCCGAAGTCGCACGCGCCAGGGTCGCGACACTGCTGGAGCTTGTCGGCATGGATACGCAGATCCTCGATCGCTTTCCACACGAATTCTCTGGCGGTCAGCGCCAGCGCATCTGCATTGCGCGCGCACTGGCCTCCGAACCGCAGATTCTGATTGCCGATGAAGCCGTCTCGGCGCTCGACGTCACCGTGCAAGCGCAGGTTCTCCAACTGTTCGCCGATCTGCGCAGCCGGCTTGGCCTCGCCATGCTGTTCATCACCCATGATCTCCGCGTTGCCGGTGAGTTGTGCGACCGCATCATGGTGATGAAGTCCGGCGAGATCGTCGAAAGCGGCCCGACCGCCGACATCTTCGACAATCCGCAGCATCCCTACACACAGGCCTTGTTTTCGGCAGCTCCCGGTCGCGAGCGCCTCCAATGAGAGCCCTTAGCTCTCGACGCTTTCCAATCCCTCGCGGCGCCAAGCGCCTTCAGGAGTTCTGCCTATGACGGTCGTGACCAAGATCGAGAGCGATGCGACCGTTCAGCCAACGCCTGCGCCAGTGCCGTTCCATCCGCTCAATCCGCTGTCGCTGGATGAAATCGGTGCGGCCTGCGATCTCGTGAAGAGTGATGTCAAGCTATCGGTGCGCGCGCGCTTCCCAATCGTGCGGCTGGAGGAGCCCAGCAAGGCTGATCTGCGCGCCTATGCCAGTGGCACGCCGCTTCCGCGACTCGCCTTCATCGTGGTGCTGGACTCCGCAACCGGCGCATCGACCGAATACATCGTCGATCTCACGGCCAGCAAGATCGTCGATACCAAGTTGCTGCCGAATTCCGAAGCGCCTTACGGCCAGCCGCCCGTGATGATCGGCGAGTTCATGCTGTGCGAGCAGATCGTCAAGTCCGATGAGGGCTGGCGCAATGCCATGCGCCGCCGTGGCATGTCCGACAAGGATATGGAGATGGCGCAGGTCGATCCGTTTTCGTCGGGCTTCTTCGATCGCGATTTCGAGCGTGGCCGCCGCATCGTGCGGGCCGTCACATTTTTCCGCGAGGACATCAAGGACAATGCCTATGCGCATCCGGTCGAGGGTGTCGTGGCCGTTGTCGATCTGATCCACCAGAAAGTGGTCGATCTGCTCGACGACGAGGTCGTGATTCCGATCCCGAAGAAGAAGCGCAATTACGGCGCCCACGAGAACGCCAATCCGCGCACCGACATCAAGCCGCTGAATATCGAGCAGCCGGAAGGGCCGAGCTTCAAGGTCGATGGCTGGAATGTGGAGTGGCAGAAGTGGAGTTTTCGCGTTGGTTTCACGCCGCGTGAAGGTCTGGTGCTGAACCAGCTCGCCTATCAGGACGGCGACAGGAAACGCTCCATCATCCACCGCGCAAGCGTCACCGAAATGGTGGTGCCTTACGCCGATCCGACGGCCAATCATTACTGGAAGTCAGCTTTCGATGCCGGCGAATATGGCCTGGGTATGCTCGCCAACGCGCTGGAGCTCGGCTGCGATTGCCTCGGCAACATCCATTATTTCGATATCCCGGCGGCCGATGAACAGGGCAAGCCGTTCACCATGAAGAATGCGGTCTGCATGCATGAAGAGGATTACGGCATCCTCTGGAAGCACTACGAATTCCGCAACGGGCTGTTCGAAGTGCGCCGCTCGCGGCGCCTCGTCATTAGCTTCTTCGCGACTGTTGGAAACTACGACTACGGATTCTACTGGTACCTCTACCAGGACGGGACCATCCAACTCGAGGCCAAGCTCACCGGCATCATCCAGACGGCGGCAGTTGCGCCGGGCCAGAAATATGCCTGGGGCGGCATGGTCGACGAGAATTTGGGCGGCCCGACGCATCAGCACTTTTTCAATGTCCGCATGCATATGGATCTCGATGGCGGCGGTAACACCGTCACCGAGCACGAGTTCGCGCAACGCCCGTGGGGTACTGACAATCCGCATGGCAATGCGTTCGATCTCAAGAGCCGCACACTGTCGCGAGAGCGGGACGCGGCGGCGATCGCGGACGGGCAGAGCGGCCGTTACTGGAAGGTCACCAACCCGAACAGCAAGAACAGCGTCGGCAATCCCACGGGTTACAAGCTCTCCGTGATGCCGAGCCCGCTGATGCTGGCGCAGGAAGGCAGCTTCGTGCGCAAGCGCGGCGGCTTCGCCACGAAACATGTCTGGGTCACCGCTTATGATCCCATGGAGAAATACGCCAGCGGCGACTACCCGAACGTCCATGCCGGCGGCGATGGCCTGCCGCGCTACATCGAGCAGAACCGCAATATCGAGAATACCGACATCGTGCTGTGGCACTCATTCGGTCACACCCATGTCTGCAAGCCCGAGGACTTCCCGGTGATGCCGGTGGAATATGCTGGCTTCATGCTGAAGCCGAACGGCTTCTTTGCCGCCAATCCGGCGCAGGATATCGCGCCGGAGCGCAATGGCCGGAGCGTGCTCAGCACCGAGGCGCCGACGGGGACTCCCGCCAACTCCTGCTGCCACAAATCCTGAGGTGATAACCGGGAGGCACGCATCATGATTTGCTGCCTCCTGGCCCTGCTCGCGGCATTGCCCGGCGTTGCGCTGATCCGGCGCTTGAAGGCCGGTCGTGGGGCACGCGCGCATTACGTTCAAATTTGCACGGCTGGGTTGCGGCGCGATATCGTATTCGCGGTAGCGGCTGCCAGTCTCATTGTTGTCATAACGGCTACCGCACTGCCGATTCACACGCTAAACCACACGCCATCCCCGCGCGCCTGGGGGCCGATCTGCTCGGCGCTCGACCGCATCTCTCCCGCCTCATCGCGCGATCTGCGCCAGGCGGCTTCGTACCGATAGAGGACTCTCATGCGTGATTTCATGGCCGTTGCCCGTTCCGTCGCCGTTGCCGAGCACGGGATGGCCGCAACCTCGCATCCGCTGGCGACGCTGGCTGCAGTGGAGATGCTGAAATCAGGCGGCAATGCCATCGATGCGGCGCTGGCGGCGGTCGCCGTGCAATGCGTGGCCGATCCTGCGATGACGGGCATCGGCGGGGATTGTTTCGCCCTCTATTCGCCGAAGGGCGGCGCGCCGATCGCGCTGAACGGCTCCGGCCGTACGCCGGCCAAGATCGATTCCGAGAAATATGCGGCGTCCGGTGACCGCGACATTCCCGAGACCTGTGTCGAGACCGTCACCGTGCCCGGCGCCATCGATGCCTGGTGCACGCTGAGCAAGGATCACGGCTCGAAGCCGCTGGCCGACGTGTTTGCCGCCGCCATCGACGCCGCCGAGAATGGCTTCCTCATCACGCCGCGCGTGTCCGCCGACTGGGCCAAATGGCGCCGCAAGCTGGAACTGCATCCCGACGCGACCGCGCAGTACCTGCCGGGCGGCCATGCCCCCGCGATCGGCGACAAGCGCGTCCAGCCGGCGCTCGCTGCCACGCTGCGCCGGGTCGCGCGCGAGGGCCGTAACGGCTTCTACCAAGGCCAGGTGGCCGACGACATTATCACCACGCTGCGTGCCGTTGGCGGCGCGCACGAGGCCGATGATTTCAACGAGCAGCGCTCCGACTATGTGACACCGATCTCGGCTAATCATCACGGCTATGATGTCGCCGAATGCCCGCCAAACGGCCAGGGACTCGCCGCACTGATGATTCTGCGCGTGCTGGCCGGCTACGACATGGCCAATCTGAGCGATGCCGACCGCATCCATGTTCTCGCCGAGGCGACCAAGGCGGCCTATCGCACACGCGATGCGTATTTCTGCGATCCGGCCTATGGCCAGGTCGATGTCGAGCGCTTCCTGTCGGACAAGTTCATCGGCGACCTCCGCGCCAAGATCGACATGAAGCACGCTTCGCCGGAAGAGCATTGGGACTCGGTCATCCACAAGGACACGGTCTATCTGACCGTGGTCGACCGCGATCTCAACGCCGTGTCACTGATCAATTCGCTGTTCGGCCCGTTCGGTAGCGGCATCTATGCGAAGAAGTCCGGCGTTCTGCTGCATCACCGCGGCTGGAGTTTCCGCGCCAAGCCCGGCCACGTGAATTCGCTTGGCCCGCGCAAGCGGCCGATGCACACGATCATCCCGGGCATGCTGATGAAAGACGGTCGCGCGGTGATGCCGTTCGGCGTGATGGGCGGCCATTATCAGGCCACCGGCCATGCCCAGTTCATATCCGATGTGATCGACCGCAAGATGGACATCCAGGCCGCTGCCGAGGCGCCGCGCTCGTTCGCGACCAACAACCTGCTGCAGCTTGAAAAGACCATCCCGGAAGCGGTGCGCAACGATCTGGCCGCCCGCGGCCATACGCTGCAGATGATGGATACCGGCATCGGTGGCTGCCAGGCCATCCAGATCGATTACGAGCGTGGCGTGCTGCTCGGCGCCTCGGACCACCGCAAGGACGGCCTCGCGCTCGGCTTCTGATCGATCAGGACAAGGCGCGATGGCGAGCTTCAGGTCCCATCGCGCCGTGACTGGTCCGGAGTTCGCCAGTCTTCTACCGATAAGCTCGAATTCTCTGCATTCAGCGGAAGAGGCTCTGCGCCTGGCGGACAAGCGTGCGATTGGTAACTGCCGGTTAACTCAGTTAGATTTTGACCGAGTTCGCCGATGAAAATTTCAGACTTTGGCGGTATCGGGTGCTTCGGGGAGAAGCGACGTGGTCAAATTCTGGAGATCAATTTTCGTAGGCGTTCCGGACCATGTCCGGATCGAACTCATCGACATGCTCTTCCAGACGCGTGTGCCGCTTTCGATCGCCGGCTTCACACTGGCCATTGTCTCGTGTCACGTCGCCATTAGTTCTGCAAATCCATGGTTCTACGGGTTGAGCGCAGCCGGAGTGATCGTCACGATCTTCCGCGTGGCCACCGAGGGCGTCTATCATCGCAGCAAAGGTCAACGCAGCTTCACCATCGCCGCGGCCGAGCGATGGGAGCGGCTTTACGCGTGGAGCAGCTACGTCTTTGCAGGATTGATCGGCCTGCTTGGCGCAGCGACTTTCTGGGCGAAGAATCCTGCGCATCAACTCCTCGCAACGGCGCTGGTCTTCGGCTATGCGGCCGGCATCGTCTGTCGGATTTCCGTCCGGCCGGGGATCGCATTGCCTGCCTTGATGCTGGTCGCCTTGCCGACGGCATTCGCGGCGCTCGCCCGCGTCGATAGCAATCTGGCTTTCTATGCGGTGATCCTGATCGCGTTCCTGCTCGGCAGCTTCGAGACCGTGCGTTTTATCTATCGGCAGAATATCGAGCAGATCTCGCTCAAGCACGAATTCTCGACCCTCGCGCGGCACGATGCGCTGACGGGCCTGGCCAATCGGCTTGGCTTTCAGGAGCGCCTCGCGATCATCGCCGCGCGCGCCAGGGCGGTGGGCTGTCTCATTGCCGTTCACAGCGTCGACCTTGATCGGTTCAAGGAGGTCAACGACGTGCATGGCCATCCGGTAGGCGATGCGCTGCTGCAGGCGGTCGCGAGCCGGCTCAGCGGAATTTTGCGCGACGGCGACTTCGCGGTGCGCATGGGCGGTGACGAATTCGTTGTGGTGCAATCCGTCGTCGGCAATCGCGAGGAGGCAATGTTGCTGGGCCGCCGCATCATTCGGACGCTCTCGGAGCCGTTCATCATCGATGGCCTGGAACTGACCGTTGGCGCCAGTGTCGGTATAGCCATCGGCCGCGAGGGTGACGATCCCTGCGATCTCACACCTGCTGCCGACAGGGCACTTTACGCCTCGAAAGCCAGCGGCCGAAACCGCGTGACCTTTGCCAAGCCGGTGGATGCCGAGACAATCGCGCGGGCAGGCTAACGTCGAGGCAATGAGCGTGGGCTGACCCGCGCCAGATGAATTTCCGGCACATCAGAAAAGCTGACAGCGCACCAACGGGATCGGTGGGCGCGGGGTTGACAGGCATGAAGATTGTAATGTTATAACATTACAAATAAGAAGAGCCTGATGTCCCGTACCCTCAAAAGACTGTTCGATCTCGATGCAAAAACTCCCCGTCACAGTCTTGTCCGGCTTCCTCGGGGCTGGAAAGACAACTTTGCTGAACCATGTGCTGAACAACCGTCACGGCCTGAAGGTGGCGGTGATTGTGAACGACATGAGCGAGGTGAACATCGATGCGGCCCTGGTTCGCGATGGCGGTGCCAACCTGTCGCGGACGGATGAGAAGCTGGTCGAGATGACCAATGGCTGCATCTGCTGCACGCTGCGCGACGATCTGCTCAAGGAAGTGCGGGCGCTCGCCGAAAGCCGGCGGTTCGATTATCTGCTGATCGAATCCACCGGAATTGCAGAGCCGCTGCCGGTGGCCGCGACCTTCGACTTCCGCGACGAGAATGGCGACAGCCTGTCGGACGTGGCGCAGCTCGACACCATGGTGACGGTGGTCGATGCGGTGAACCTGTTGAAGGACTATTCCTCGACCGACTTCCTGCAGGACCGCGGCGAGGCCCTCGACGGTGACAAGCGGACGCTGGTGGATCTGCTGGTGGAGCAGATCGAATTCGCGGATGTCGTGGTGCTCAACAAGGTCAATGACGCCACGCTTGAGCAATGCAACAGCGCGCGCAAGATCATCTGTGCGCTCAATCCCGATGCCGATATCATCGAGGCAAACTTTGCCGATGTGCCGTTCGACCGCGTGCTCGATACCGGCCGTTTTGATTTTGAAAAGGCGCAGCAGCATCCGCTCTGGCACAAGGAGCTCTATGGTTTTGCCGACCACGTGCCCGAGACTGAAGAATATGGCGTGACGAACTTCGTCTATCGCGCGCGACGGCCGTTCGATCCCGTGAAGTTTCAGGCCTTCCTGCGCGAGAGCTGGGCCGGCGTGATCCGTAGCAAGGGGCATTTCTGGCTGGCAACGCGGCCACAATGGGTCGGGGAGCTCAGCCAGGCCGGTGCCATCGTGCGCACCGAGGGCATGGGATTCTGGTGGGCCAATGTCCCCGTCGATCGCTGGCCGGACGATCCTTATTGGCGGCAGTCGCTGAAGAAGAACTGGAACGAGATTTATGGCGACCGGCGACAGGAGATCGTCTTCATCGGTTCCGACATGGATGAAAGCGATATCCGTCGTCGGCTCGATGCCTGTCTCGTGCCTGGCAAGCCCGGCATGGATATCGCCGGTTGGGCCAAGCTCGCCGATCCGTTTCCGGCCTGGAAACGGGCCGACGAGATGGCATCCTCGTGACGCGTCAAGTCGCCGTCAGCGGCGCGTGACGCAGCACCTGGAAGCGCGACGTCGCAGATGTCTGGTGGAACAGGCCGATGCGGTCGATCCGCAGTGAGGTGAGATCAAGTGTCGCGAACCGCTGCTGCAGCATCGCCAGTACCGCGGCGCTGCGCTCGGGTGCAAGCCGTCCGGTCAGCGTCATGTGAAAGCGGAAGTCGTCGCGCACATAGGGATAGCCGAAACGATCCAGCTGCTCGACCTGCCGCGGCGTCAGGTTCTCCGGTTTGCGCCGTGCGCGATCCTCCGGCGTCATCGGTGCGCGGAACACCTCGAATCCTTCGACACAGGTCTGCGCCAATGCGGCGAGCTCAGTCGAGGGCGCATCCGGCACCACAGCCGTGAAGCCGCTGATGATACCAACCACAGGCGAGATTTCCGGGATGGCGCGGGGCATCCGGGCGAATTCATCGAAGGCCGCGATCAGGTCGGCTTCGGTGGCTTCCGACGTCAGCGAGAACGGTGCCTTCAGCGTGGCGTGAAAGCCGTATTTGCGTGGGTCCTTGATGACAGCCGGCCAGTCCGGCGCTTGCATGATGAGATCGCCGGGCACCAGCACGTCATTGCCGGTGAAGGGATCATAACCAAGGATTTCGGCGCCGAAGTGGGAGAGGGCACTGTTGGCGTCGGGGGCATAATAGATCGCGTAGCGCGGGAATTCATTCATGGCCGCACCATAAAGCCGCGTTACGCTGCGGCAATAGCTTTACGTTGCATGGCACGCGCCGGCTGCAGCCGCGCGGCATCGGTCAGATGCACGAGCTTGCCTTGTGCGATGACGGCGACGATGCGCGGCCGCAGCGCGGCACTGTCATCGACGAGCAGGAGATCGGCACGGCGCCCGCCTGCGATCTCGCCGCGATCGATAAGTCCGGCGGCCTTTGCGGGCGCGGACGAGATCAGCGCCCAGGCTTGCGGCAGTGACAGGATACCATCCTCGACCAGTCGGAATGCGGCCAGCAATTGCGCGGGATAATAATAGTCCGATGCGAGGATCGAGCAGAGGCCCTTGGCGATCATGTCGGACGCCTTGGTCCAGCCGGTATGGCTGCCGCCGCGCACCACATTGGGCGCGCCGAACACGATGAAATCGCCGGCCGCCGCCGCGGCCTTCGCGGTCTCTTCGTTGATCGGGAATTCCGCAATATTGACGCCGAGCCTGCGGAAGTCATCGCGCATCGTAGGCGTTGCGTCATCATGCGAGAGCGTCGGCACGCCGGCAGCGCTCGCCGCTTTGGCGAGGCGGGCAATCGAGGCAGGCACCTCATCGGTGCGCGACAGCACGCGATCGACCAGCTGGTCGAAGGCATCGCTGCTGAGCCCGGTACGTTCGACCATCCGCGCGCGCTTTGCCGGCTTTGAGATGCCGGCGATGTCCATATGATCGTTGAAGGCGAGCAGATCGATGCGGCCGGCCTGCAGCCAGCCGACGATCTCATCTTCGGCGTCGAGATTGAACGTCTCCTGCCGCAGATGGAAGCGCGTGTCGGAGGCGAGCTTCGGCCGCAGCGTCTCGATGGCATCCAGCAGCTTGCGGGCGTTCTCCGCGCCGCGCAGGCCTGGCTCCCAGGACCACGTGGTGCCGTGGAACACCGTGGTGATGCCATTGGCGATGGCCTGGCGGTCGCTGTCAATCAAGGCAACATCGACCGGGAAGTCGACGCCGGGGCGCGGCATCAACTGCCGCTCGAAGGCGTCGCCATGCAGATCGACGATTCCCGGCAGCACCAGCAGATCGGAGGCATCGAGGCCGAGCGCGCCATGGTGTGCATCCGATCCGATGTCCGCAATCACGCCATCCCCAATCTGCAGTGAGGTCTCGGCCATGTCCTGGCCGAGCAAAGTGCGTCCGCCGTCGATAAAGATATCCGTCATGTCACTGCCATCTGCCTGGGCGCCTTGACGCCTTTATACTTGCTCAGGAAATCCTCGACCGGGAGCTTGCGGAAATCCGGCAATGCCTGTCGTAGCATCTCGTGCTCCCAGTCCCACCAGGCGAGCTCCATCAGCCCATCTTCCACAGTTTCGGAAAACCGCCGCCGCACCGGCCGCGCCGGATTGCCGGCAACGATCGTATAGGGGGCGACGTCCTTGGTCACGATGGCGCCGGCGGCGATCACAGAACCAGTGCCAATCTTGCGGCCGGGCAGCACGATGGCGCCATGACCGAGCCAGACGTCATGGCCGATAGTGCAGTGATGCGCGCGGCGCCAGGCGAAGAAGTCGGCGTCGTCGCTCTCACCGGGGAAATAGGCGCTGGCGCGATAGGTGAAGTGGGCTTGCGTCGCCCGGTGCATCGGGTGATTGCCGGGATTGATCCGCGTCATCGCCGCAATCGAGCAGAACTTTCCGATCGTCGTGTAGGTGATCTGGCCGTCATTCACGACATATGAATAGTCGCCCATCGCCACTTCGTTGAGGATCGTGCGCGCGCCGACTTCGGTATAGGCGCCGAGCTCGGTATCGACGAGTTTCGCGGTGGGATCGACCGCTGGCGTGAGCGAGAGTTGTTTTCCGGCCATGTGACGCTCGTGCGACGGAAGAGGAATCGGTGGGTGATATATTAGAGTGTGCGCTGGCGCGCGGGCACCTCTTCGGTCGGTTTCGTGACGGTGTCGTGACGTTCACATGAATTCGGGCGTCCTTTTCCCGCAACGACGATAACCCGTATGCGCAGGGCACATGTCACATCATTGTTAAACGCGGGCGTTACCGGTGGCGATGTCTATTGTCATTGGAGTGCCTCATGCTGGTGGTGGATAAGCTGACGTGCCGTTTCGGCGCCAAGGCTGCCGTCGATAACGCGTCGTTCGAGATCAAGCCGGGCGCTTTCGTCGGCGTGATCGGCCGTTCCGGTGCCGGCAAGTCGACCATGCTGCGCATGATCAATCGCCTGTGCGAGCCGACCGAAGGCCGTATCGTATTTGATGGCGTGGATGTCACCGCGCTCAAGGGCCGCGATCTGCGCAAGTGGCGCGCGCGCTCGGCGATGATCTTCCAGCAGTTCAATCTCGTCGGCCGTCTCGACGTGCTGACCAATGTGCTGATGGGCCGCCTGGCCGAGATGCCGCAGTGGCGCTCGCTGACCCAGATGTGGCCCGAGGACGACCGTGCGCTGGCGATGTCGGCGCTGGAGCAGTTCGACATGGCGCAATACGCCTCGCAACGCGCCGATCAGCTCTCCGGCGGCCAGCAGCAACGCGTCGCCATTGCCCGCGCCCTCGTACAGCAGCCCGACATCATACTTGCGGACGAGCCGATCGCATCATTGGACCCGCGCAATACCCGCATCGTCATGGATGCACTGCTGCGCATCAACAAGCACTTCGGCATCACCGTGATGTGCAACCTGCATTCGCTCGATCTGGCGCGGACCTATTGCGATCGCCTGATCGGCATGTCCGCCGGCCGCGTCGTGTTCGATGGCGCGCCGTCCGCGCTCACCGAGCATATCGCCCGTGAACTCTACGATCTCGAAGCCGATGAGGTGATGGGATCGGCGCATATGCCGACGCCTGTCCGCGTTCCCGAATACGGTGTTGCTGCCGTCGCGTGATTGCAGTGCGTTGAAATTATCGCGGTGACGTCATCGTAACGATGGCATCGCCGCGATAGACGCGCCTTCTACCAAGAAAAAACGTTTCACCTCAGATCAAAACAGGGACTGTCATGATCAACCGCCGCTCCATTCTGCTCAGCGCCGCGGCGCTGGCTTTCGCCGCCACCTCGGCCTCGGCCCAGGATTACAAGGCCAAGTATCCGGAACTGACCTTCGCCATCATCCCGGCAGAAAACGCCTCGGGCGTCACCGAGCGTTGGGCACCCTTCGTCGCCTATCTGTCGAAAGAACTCGGCGTGAAGGTCAATTTGCGCATCGCCAATGACTACGCAGCCGTCATCGAAGGCCAGCGCTCCGGCAACATCCACATCGCCAGCTACGGCTCGGCCTCGTTCGCGCGCGCCCGCCTCACCGGCGTGAAGACCGATGCCTTTGCCAACGACATCAACATCGATGGCTCGACGGGCTATTACTCGGTGTTCTTCGTCAAGGCGAACAGCGCTTACAAGACCATCGACAATCTGAAGGGCAAGAATCTCGGTCTGGTCGATCCGAATTCAACCTCCGGCAACAACGTGCCGCGCTTCGAGCTGGACAAGATGGGCATCTCCGATGCCGACACCTATTTCAGCAAGGTCGTGTTCACCGGCAGCCACGAAAATGCGCTGCTGGCGCTGTCGCAGGGCACCGTCGATGTCGCCGCCAACCAGTGGACCAACGACAACGACTCGACGCTGCAGCAGATGCTGACCAAGGGCATGCTGAAGAATGCCGACGGCTCGGCGATGAAGAAGGAAGACTTCCGCATCATCCACAAGTCGGCCCCGATCATCAACGGCCCCTATGCCTATAGCTCCGACCTGCCCGAAGAGCTCAAGGTCGCCATCGCCAAGGCCTTCGTCGATGCACCGACCAAGGACAAGGCGGCTTTTGATCGCCTGTCGGACGGCCAGAAGAAGGGCTTCCATGCCGCGACCACCAAGGATTGGGACGCGACCATCGACCTGATCAAGTTCGTCGACGCGCTTCGTAAGAAGAAGGCGTCCTGATCGCCTGAGCATTGAAGGGAGCCGGATCAGCAATGGTCCGGCTCCTTTTCTGTGTTTGATCCTAGATAGGCCCGCACATCATGTCCGCCGCCGTTTCCATCCTTCCGGCTCCGCAGCTCGCTGCGCTGAACGATGCCTACCGCAAGGCGGTTGCGCGCCGGCGGTTGCGCACGCTGTTCGTCGTGGTGGCCTGCTTTGCAGCGCTGTTCGTCGCGGCGCTGGGCGCCGAGGTTAATCTCAGGACCTTCATCGAGAAGATCGGTAACTTCGGCAGCTATTTCGATCGCATCTTCACGCTCGAAGCCGGCACCCGGGTCTGGACAGACGTCAATGAATGGTTCTGGGGTTGGAAGAAGTGGCTGTCGCTGCTCGGCGAGACCGTGCTGATCAGCTATGTCGGCACGCTGATCGGTGCTGTGCTGGCCTTCGGGCTCAATTTTCTCGCGGCCGAGAACACTGCGCCCTCAGTGCCGCTGCGCTTTGCCGTGCGCCGCTTCATGGAATTCTGCCGGACCGTGCCGGATATCGTGTTCGCGCTGATCTTCGTCATCGCCTTTGGCCTTGGCCCGATGGCCGGCGTGTTGGCCATTGCGATCCACTGCGTTGGGGCGCTCGGCAAGCTCTATGGCGAGATCGTCGAGAATATCGACATGAAGCCGGTGGAAGGCATTCGCTCGACCGGTGCGGGCTGGGTCGACTGCATGCGCTTTGCCGTGTTGCCGCAGGTCGCGGCGGGCTTTGCGAGCTACACGCTGCTGCGCTTCGAGATCAATGTGCGTGGTGCCTCCGTGATGGGCTTCGTCGGCGCCGGCGGCATCGGCCAGGAACTCGTCGTTGCTGTCAGAAAGTTCTATTATTCCGACGTCAGTGCGATCCTGCTGATGATCATCGTCACGGTCTTCGTCATCGACATCGGCACGGGCTGGCTGCGCGGCCGTCTGTTCGGCAAGGAAGCCAGATCATGAACAGGCAGCCTGACATCAATACCCCCGCATTGCGCGGGCGCTATCCCGATGTCTTCAACCGCCCGATGGCCTCGCGCGCTGGCGTGCCCGCCATCCTGGTCGCGGCGCTGGCGCTTTTCATCTTCGGGCTCAATGAACTCGATTTCTCGCCGGCGCGGATGTGGACCGGCCTGCGCGAACTCGGCTGGATCACCATGATGATGATCCCGCCGGATCCCGGCTCGTCGCTGCCTGCCTATCTGCAGGCGATGGGCGAGACGCTGTCGATCGCCTTGCTAGGCACGACTTTGGCCGCGGTGTTCGCGCTGCCGGTCAGCCTGCTCGCGGCACGCAATGTCATTCCGTCGGCATGGCTACGCTTTCCGGTCAGGCGGTTTCTGGATTCGATCCGCGGCGTCGATACGCTGATCTGGGCGCTGGTCTGGATCAACGTCGTCGGTCTCGGCCCGTTTGCCGGCGTGCTGGCGATCGCGATTTCGGATTTCGGCGCGTTCGGCAAATTGTTTTCGGAGGCCATCGAAGCCGCCGACAAGAAGCAGGTCGAGGGCATCCGCGCCTCCGGTGGCAGCCCGCTGCATGAAATTCGCTTCGGTCTGATGCCGCAAGTGCTGCCGGTGATTGCCGGTCAGGTGCTGTATTTCATCGAGTCCAACACCCGCTCCGCCACCATCATCGGTATCGTCGGCGCGGGCGGCATCGGTCTTCAGCTCGCCGAGCAGATCCGCGTGCTGGAATGGCAGAAGGTCTCGTTTCTGATCCTGATGATCCTGGTCGCCGTGGCGGCAATCGACTGGATTTCCAGCCGACTGCGCTTTGCAATTATCGGCCGCCGCGCGGTGGCGTGATCACGCCGCCGCTTTGTGGCGTTCCTGTTCGGCCTTGAACAGTTCGAACTCTTCAGTCACCGCGCGCACGATGCTCGGCCGTTCGCGCAGGCGCTTGTGATAGGCCTTGATCGCCGGCCAATTGTTCAGATCGATCTCCGGCAACACCATCGTCCAGTTCAGCACCGTGACAAGATAGGCGTCGGCGACGCTGAACCTGTCGAGCAGGAAGTCGCGTCCGGTGAGATGGTTTTCGAGATAGGTCAGCCGCGACAACCCGCTTTGTAGTGCATAGGCCTTCATCTCCGGGGGGGCCTTCTTGGCCAGCAGTGGAACGAACAGGCCCTTGTGCAGCTCGGTGCCGATGAAACATAGCCACTGTTGCAGCCGGCTGCGGTCGATGCCCGAACCCGCGGCGATGGGGGAGTGCGGAAACCAGTCGGCGACATGCTGCAGGATCGCAGCATTCTCGGTGAGGATGACGCCATCGTCGGTGCGCAGCGTCGGCACCAGACCGAGCGGATTCACGTCGCGGAAATCCGAACCGTCGTTGCGCACCTCCTTGTTCAGTGGATCGACCTCGAAGAACCGAGCATCGGCGCCGGCTTCGGCCTCATACAGCGCGATGCGAGTGGCCATCGAACAGGCCATCGGGGAGAAATACAGATCCATGGAAGCCTCCTTGAGATAGCGGACTGTTACGACCTGTCCGCCGGTTGATTTTCGTACCGTCTCGCATAATATAAATTCGGTCAAGGGATTTAATGCGAAATGGTACAAAAAAAGAAAAAGCCCGTCGTCGTGGCGAAGCCGGAGGTGGCCACCGAGCCGAAGCGCCGCGGCCGGCCACGCGCCTATGAGCCCGATGTGGCGATCGGGCAGGCGCTGGCGCTGTTTCGCAAAGGCGGTTATGCGGCGACGTCGCTCGACGATCTCAGCGAAGTGACCGGCATGAACCGGCCGTCGCTCTACGGCGCCTTCGGCGACAAGCGCGCGCTTTATATCAAGAGCTACCAGCGCTATCGCGACGACTACACCGTCCGGGTCATCGAGATCTTCAAGGCCGATATCGACATCCGGGAGCGGCTGCGCCGGTTCTTCGATGCGGCACTCGACATCTACACCACAGGCGATACCGCGCCGCGCGGCTGTTTTGCTGTCATGACGGTGGCGTCCGACGCTATCGCCGATCCGGAGATCGGCGCGATGATGCGCGAAAATTTTGTCGAGCTCGATGACGCCTTTGGCTGGTGTTTCAAGACCGCCGTCGCGCGCGGCGAATTGCCGGAGACGATCGATGTTCCCACGCTGTCGCAGATGGCGTCCGGGATACTGAATATGCTCTCGATCCGGTCCCGTGCCGGTGTTCCGCGCGCAGAGCTGGAGGCGTTCCTGCTGAAGGCGGTCGGCCTGTTATGCCGGTCCTCCGCATGACGTGTTCCACGTCGCCGCGCTCCCAACAATAATTTCCGCTAACCTGTCGGGATCGCACGATGCCGACCGTCTTTCATCCAAGGAGACCCCATGCTTTACGCCATCCTCTGCTACCATGATGAAGCCGTTGTCGGCGGCTGGTCGAAGGACGAAGACGACGCCGTGATGGCGAGGCTTGCCGTTGTGCACGGCAAGCTCGCGCAGCAGGGCCGGCTCGGTCCCGTGGCGCGACTGCTGCCGACCACCGCGGCGACAACGCTGCGCAAGGACGAGCCGCCGGTGGTGCTGGACGGCCCCTTCGCTGAAACCAAGGAACAGTTGCTCGGCTTCTATGTCGTCGAGGCAGAAAATCTCGACGGCGCGCTGGAGATTGCCGGGGAACTCGGCCGCGCCAATCCCGGCGGCGCCTATGAAATTCGCCCGATCGGCGTCTTCCACGGAGCGTTCCAGCCATGACCGATGTCGCCTGGATCGATGCGGCGCTGACCTCGGCGCGTCCCCAGGCGCTCGGTGCGTTGCTGCGCTATTTCCGTAACCTCGACACCGCGGAGGAGGCGTTCCAGAACGCCTGCCTGCGCGCGCTGAAGACCTGGCCGCAAAATGGGCCGCCGCGCGATGCCGCGGCCTGGCTAATCATGGTCGGTCGCAACGTCGCTATCGACGATATCCGCCGTGGCGCGAAGCAGCAGCCGCTGCCGGAGGACGACCACGCGATATCCGATCTGGATGACGCCGAGAGCGAACTCGCCGAGCGTCTCGATGGCTCGCATTATCGCGACGACATTCTGCGGCTGCTGTTCATCTGCTGCCATCCGCAACTCCCGGCGACGCAGCAGATTGCGCTGGCACTGCGGATCGTCTCGGGCCTGACGGTGAAGCAGATCGCCCGCGCGTTCCTCGTCTCGGATGCCGCGATGGAACAGCGCATCACCCGCGCCAAATCTGCCGTCGCCAAGGCCAATGTGCCGTTCGAGACGCCCGGCGCGCCGGAGCGCAGCGAGCGTCTCGCTGCCGTGGCCGCCATGCTCTATCTGATCTTCAACGAGGGTTATTCGGCGTCAGGCGAAAGTATCGATCTGCGCGCGCCATTATGCGAGGAGGCGATCCGCCTGGGACGGCTGCTGCTCAAGCTGTTTCCGGCTGAGCCGGAGATCATGGGCCTCGCAGCGCTCATGCTGCTGCAATATGCCCGTTCGGCGGCGCGCTTCGATGCCAATGGCGCGCTGGTGTTGCTCGACGATCAGGACCGCACGCTGTGGAACGGCAAGATGATCGCCGAAGGCCTGGCGTTGATCGACAAGGCGATGCGCCATCGCCGCACCGGCGCCTATCAGATCCAGGCGGCCATTGCCGCGTTGCATGCCCGCGCGGCGAAACCGGAACACACCGACTGGGCACAGATCGACCTGCTTTATGGCTCGCTGGAAATCCTGCAGCCGTCGCCGGTGATCACGCTCAACCGCTCGGTGGCGGTTTCGAAAGTGCGCGGTCCCGAAGCCGCGCTGGAGATGATCGCGCCATTGGCCGCAAAGCTCTCGAACTATTTCCACTTCTTCGGGGTGCAAGGCGCCTATCTGATGCAGCTCGGCCGCAACGATGAAGCGCGAGAAAGCTTCAACCGCGCCATCGCGCTGGCCAATACGTCGGCGGAGGCCGATCACATCCGGATGCATCTCGACCGGCTGATGCTGGAGAGCAAGCCGCCGAACAGTAGCCGCAAACGAAAGACGGGCGAGACGCTTTCTGCTCCCTCCCCCCTTGCGGGGGAGGGCCGGGGAGGGGGGTAACCACAAGCGATGGCGTGTGTGGCACCCCCCTCCCGGCGCTGCGCGCCACCCTCCCCCGCAAAGGGGGGAGGGAAGAAAGCACACCGCGAATAATTTCTATGGCGGTGTCGGATTACGTCGATGCCGCTCGTCTTTGAGACATCGGCAGCTATTCGAACCACAGGACCCATTTCATGCCCGTCTCCCGTACCGCGCTCTGGATCGGCCGCATTCTCAGCGGCCTCGTCATTCTCTTTCTTGTGATGGATGGCGGGATCAAGCTGGTGCCGATCAAGGAGGTTACCGAGACCATGCAGCAGCTCGGCTATAGCGGCAGTATGGCGCAGGCGCGCGGCCTTGGCGTTCTCACGCTGCTCTGCGCATTGTTTTACGCGATCCCGCGCACGTCCGTTTTCGGCGCCATTCTGCTCACCGGGCTGCTCGGTGGCGCGATGGCGACACATCTGCGCGTCGACAGCCCGCTGTTCACGCATCTGTTGTTTGGCTTTTACATCGGCGTGATGGCATGGGGTGGGCTGTACCTGCGCGATCCCGCTATGCGCGCGATGATCCCGATCCGACCCCAAAGTCTTTAACCGGAGGAAAGAGCGATGCAGGTCAATCCCTATCTTCACTACAACGGCAATTGCGAAGAGGCCCTCAATTTCTATGTGAAGGCAATCGGGGCCAAGATCGACGTCATCATGCATGTGGAAGGCTCGCCCGCGGCGGAACAGATGCCGCCGTCGATGGCCAAGAAGGTGCTGCATGGCCAGATCTCGGTCGATGGCGAGGTCATCATGGCCTCGGACGCGCCGCCGGATTATTTCGAGAAGATGCAGGGCATGTCGGTCTGTCTGCAGATCCAGGATCCTGCAGATGGCGCCAAGGTCTTCGCGGCATTGTCCGAGGGCGGCACCATCAAGATGCCGTTCGGCGCCACGTTCTGGTCAAAGGGATTTGGTATGTGTGTCGACAAATTCGGTGCGCCCTGGATGATCAACTGCGCGATGGAGTGATATGAGGCGTACGCCGCTTTCTTACCTCTCCCCGCACCTGCGCGGGGAGAGGCCGCCGCGTCTTCGCGGCGGGTGAGGGGCGGGGCACGATGCCAACCGCTTGATTGGCGTGTAGGGCTCGCTTCCGCTACAAGGCGCCCCGTCAGATCATTGGTGTTGTGAGAGGCTGTGCCTTGCTCCTCATCCCAGCCGGCGTGTCACGATCAGCGATCGAAGATGCGTCGCGGCCACGTTGAACAAGAAAAGAAAATCCCATGTCCGCCTTTACCCGCAACGCCGTCGTGCTCGGCCTGCTCTCCGCCGTCGGTCCCTTTGCCATCGACATGTATCTGCCGGCGCTGCCCGCGATCACCGCCGACCTGCACACCACGACCTCGGCGACGCAGATGACGCTGATTGCGTTCTTCATTGCTTTCGGCCTGTGCCAGATCGCTTATGGCCCGCTGTCCGACGTCTATGGCCGCAAGGCGCCGCTTTATGCGGGGCTGACGCTGTTCATCGCCGGCTCGATCGGTTGCGCGCTGGCGCCGGGTGTGGCTTGGCTGATTGCGTTCCGCTTTATCCAGGGTCTCGGCGCCGCCGCTATGGGCGTGATCCCGCGCGCCATCATTCGCGATCTGCACACCGGCCCTGAGGCGACGAAACTGATGGCGCTGGTGATGCTGGTATTCTCGGTATCACCGATTCTCGCGCCGCTCGGCGGCAGCGCGTTGATCGTGCCGTTCGGCTGGCGTGCGGTGTTCGTCGCAACGACCATCGCAGCCGTCATTGCCCTTGTGCTGGTGGCCTCGCTGCTGCCGGAGACGCGCCCCGCGCATGAGCGCATCTCGGGCAGCGTGCGCAATGTGCTCGGCAGCTTCGGCGAGCTTTTGCGCGACTGGCACTTCCTCGGGCTCACCTTCATCGGTGGTCTCGGCATGGCGAGCTTCTTTGCGTTCCTGGCGACGTCGTCCTTCGTCTATATCGGGCACTATGGCCTGACGCCGACGCAATACAGCCTGGCTTTCTCGGTCAACGCCATCGGCTTCATCGGCGCCTCGCAATTCGCGGGCTATCTCGGTGGCCGCTTCGGCATGGGCCGCGTGGTGATGGCGGCGGTGTCGGCCTATGCGTTTTTCGCAGTCGTGCTGCTGGCGCTCACGCTGGCCGGTTTCACCAGCCTTGCCGTGCTGATTCCGCTGCTGTTCGTGTCCTTCGCCTTCCTCGGTCTGGTGATCCCGTCCACCATGGTGCTGTCGCTGGAGAACCACGGCCCCATCGCCGGCATCGCCTCCGCCTTGGGCGGTACGCTGCAGATGGTCAGTGGCGGCGTGATGATCGGCGTGTCCGGCCTGTTCTTCGACGGCACCTCGCTGCCGATGGTGGCGACCATCGCCTGCACGGCGGTTGGTGCGCTTGCCGTCAGTATCGCCACGCTACGCCCGCGCGAACTTTCGCCGCAGCTCGCGGAGTAGTAAAACTGCTAGGCTGCGCGCCGACGGGGTCGAGGTGAGGATGGGACGAATGTCGTTCGGCCTGACATTTGCGGCAGCGATAGGCTCCGGCCTGATGGCCGGGCTGTTCTTCGTATTCTCGGTCACGGTGATGACCGCGCTCGGCAAGCTGCCGGCACCGGCCGGTATTGCCGCGATGCAGTCGATCAACAGCACGATTCTCAGCCCGCTGTTCCTCACCGCTTTCATGGGCACGGTGCTGCTCTGCGTCGTCATCGCTGTGATCGCGGTGCTGAACTGGTCGCATCCGGCGTCACCCTATCTCGTCACGGGTGCGCTGCTCTATACCGTCGGTACCTTCCTCGTCACCGTTGTCTTCAACGTGCCGCTGAACGACGCGCTCGCTGCCGCGCCCGCCGACAGCGCCGAGACTGCAAGTCTGTGGACGCGCTATCTGTCGGTCTGGACCGGCTGGAACCACGTGCGCACGGCGGCATCCACCGGCGCGCTGGCCTTTTTTATGCTGGGGCTCCGCGTTCTCTGAGCGTTTTCGAGCGAAGTGGGTACCGGTTCGCCTCAGAACCGGTAGGTCGCGGTGCTCAGCAGCGTGCGGCCCATGCCGTAGAAGCAGTCGCCGAACGACAGACAGGTGGCGATGTTGCGGGTGTCGGCAATATTGGTCGCATTGAACTGCAGCCGCCACGGGCCGTTGTCCCAGCGCACCACGGCATCGAACAGCGTGTAGTCCGGCGTGCGCAGCACGTCGATGCCGTCCCAGGATTCGCCGATGTAACGTACGCCGGCGCCGACGGTGACCTCAGGCAGGCCGAGCGATGCCAGGCGATATTTTCCCCACAATGATGCCTGCTGCTGCGGCACGCTGGCGACGCGCTTGCCGGCATTGTCACCGGACTCGATCCGCGCGTCGGTATAGGCATAGGCGCCGATCAGGTCGAGATTGGGTGTGACGCTGGTCAGCACTTCCAGTTCGGCGCCCTTGATCCGCACCTGGCCGGTCTGGATCGAGAAGATCGGATTGGACGGGTCGCCGGACAGTCGGTTCTTCTCGGTGGTATCGTAAAATCCGACATTGATCGCTGTGCCGGCGAACGGATTGTACTTGACGCCGACCTCATACTGCTCGCCGCGAACCGGCTTGCAGAACGTGGCGCAGGTGCCGGCGCCGAAAATCGGATTGAACGATTGCGCCCAGGACACATAGGGCGTCACGCCGAAGGGCAATTCGTACATCAGCGCAGCGCGGCCGGTGGTGGCCCTGTCGTTCTGGGTGGGCAGTCCCTCGATACTATAGCTGACATAGTCCTGCCGCACGCCGAGCAGTGCGAGCCATGGTCCCAGCCGCATCTGGTCCTGCGCATAGAAGCCGGTCTGGCCCTGCTGTGCCTGGGGATCGTCGGTCAGCGACGCGGAGAAACTACTATAGACCGGCGCATACAGATCGAATGGCCGCGGATCGAGGCCGGTGCCGCTGCGGGTTTTCTCGTGCAGGCCGAGATAGTCGATGCCGACCAGCACCTTGTGCGACACCGCGCCGGTCTGCAGCTTGATCTCGGCATTGCTGTCGGAGGTGAAGGCGTCCTTCGCGGCCTGACGGGCGTAGTAGATCCGCTGCACGGTACGCCGGCCGGCATCCAGGAATGGATTCGTCGGGTTGGAATACAGGTCCGGATACATGATGGCGTAATCGCCGTCGGTGTGGCTGTAGCGGAAGCTCTGCTTGATCTTCAGCACATCGCCGAAGCTCTGCTCGTAGAGGCTGGTGACGCCGCCGGTGGTGATGTTGTAGCGATCGTAATTCGGCTCGCCGGCAAAGCGGTTGACCGGGATGAAGCCGTTCGGGCCAGGCTTCAGCACGCCTTCGATGGGCAGGAAGGCGCTGAACGAGCTGGAACTGTCCTTCTGGTAGTTGCCGAGCACGGTCCAGGAGATGTCGTTGGTCGGGCGCCAGGTCAGCGACGGCGCCAGCAGGATGCGGTCGTTCGGCACGTAGTCGACCTGCGAGTTGGAGTCGCGCAACACGCCGACGAAGCGATACAGCCACTCGCCATCCTTGGTCAGCTTGCCGGTGGAGTCCATCTGCAATTGCTTGCGGTCGAAGGAGCCATATTGCACGCCGATCTCGTTACGGGATTCGGCCTGCGGGCGCTTCGACACTTCGTTGAGCACACCGCCGGTGGACGAGCCGCCATACAGCACGGACGACGGCCCGCGCAGTACCTCGATGCGCTCCAGCGCATAGGGATCGCGGCGCCATTCCAGCACCTGGCTGAGCCGCGAGCCCTGCATGCCGTCGAGATAGCGGCTCGGCTCCTGGCCGCGGATCAATGTGTAGTCGCCGCGGGCATCACCGCCGAACGGATCGGCGGTCACGCCGGGCACATAGCGCAGGGTTTCCTGCACGGACAGGCCGCCCTGGTCGGTGATGCGATCGGCGGTCACGACCGAGATCGACTGCGGCGTCTCGCGCAGTGGCGTGTCGGTCTTGGTGCCGCCCATGCCGCGATTGGCGAGATAGCCCTGCACCGGGCCGGTGGCGGTCTCGGCACGAACGCCGGGAGCCGCGATGGCAGCCGCAACCGGCGCATTGTTGCGTGCCGCAGCCTGGCGCGTTGCACGCGCGCGTGCGGTCGATGGGCGGGTCGCGCGCGCACGCGCGGCCGGTCGAACGGGTTGATCCACCACAACGGCCGGCAATGCCGTGCTGCCTTGCGGCGATTGCGCCTGCGATGGCGTCGTGATCAACGCCAGCATCGGCAGTGCCGTCCCGACCAGCCATCCCAGATGTGTGGAAGATTTGAATGTCATTTGCCCGCACCCCATTACCAAGTGATGCAGGCGACTTATCACGCAGCGACACAGCCGAAAGACGTCCGGGGTGTCATACAATTAGTCTGGAATTAGTATCTCTCTAAGCTGGCGGAGGTGCGCGAAACCGGAAGTCGTGTAATCGGATGATGCTGCGCGTCATCCGGGCACTGACTTTCGCTAGCCGTTGATGCCCTCGCGCCGCAGCGTCGGCAGGCCGATGCCTGTGGCGTCAAAACCGCCGTCGACCGCCAGCATCTGGCCGGTGATATAGCTCGACCGGTCGCTGCACAGGAAGAAGATCGCGTCGGCGAGTTCGTCCTCGCCGCCGTAGCGATTGAGCGGAATCGCATCGTGATAATCGGCGCGGATTGCCGGCGTATGCACGGCCTTGGCCATCGCGGTTTCCACCGGGCCCGGCGCCACCGCATTAACGCGGATGCCGAGCAGCGCGAGCTCGACGGCGGACTGTTTGGTGAAGTGAATGATGCCGGCCTTGCTGGTGCCGTAGGCAACGCGCAGGGTGGACGCGCGTAGCGCCGAGATCGAGGCGATGTTGACGATGGCGCCGCCGCCATGCTCGCGCATCAGCGGGGCCGCCGCCTTGGTGCACAGGAACGGGCCGGTGAGGTTCACGGCCATGATGCGTTCCCATTCCTCCAGCGTCGTCTCGAGCAGAGGCTTGAAATTCGCGATGCCGGCATTGTTGACCAGTGCATCGAGCCGGCCGAAGCGGGCCTGCGTGGCGGCAAAGGCCTTGTCGACAGCAGCGGCGTCGGAGACATCCGTATGCAGCGCCAGCGTGTTGTCGGGATCGTTCAGCGCCTTGACGCTGGCGTCGAGCAGCTCGCGCTCGATATCCAGCAGCGCGACACGATAGCCTTCGCCAAGAAAACGCTTGGCCACGGCAAGGCCGATGCCGCGCGCGGCGCCGGTGACGAGTGCAACCCTGCGAATCTGTTCCTTGCCGTCAGCCTTGGTCATGTCCTGCCCTATCGTCTTGATCATTGCAGGCTGTTTAGAGAACGACAACGGCCGGGACAAGCCCGGCCGCTCTTCGATCAGATGACGTGCGGAGTTCAGAACCGATAGGTCGCCGAGCCCAGCACCGTCCGCCCCATGCCCGGGAAGCAGTCGCCGCGGGCGAGGCAGGTGGTCATGTGGCGCTTGTCGGCGAGGTTGCTGGCATTGATCTGCAGCCGCCACGGACCGGTCTCGTATTTGATCATGGCATCGAACAGCGTGTAATCCGGCGTCTGCAGCGTGTCGGTGCCATCCCAGGAAACGCCAATGTAGCGCACGCCGCTGCCGATGGTGACCTCGCGCAGGCCGAGCGCGGACAGCCGATAGGTGCCCCACAGTGACGCCTGCTGCTCTGGCACGATCTCGACGTGTTTGCCGGCATTGTCGCCGCTCTCGACCTTGGCATCGAGATAAGTATAGGCGCCGATCAGGTTGAGGTCCGGCGTCACCTTGGTGATGACTTCCAGCTCGGCGCCGCGGATGCGGACCTGACCGGTCTGGATGGACAGCAATGGATTGGTGGGGTCCGAGGCGAGCCGGTTCTTCTCGACAGTGTCGAAGATCGCGCCATTGATCGCGGTGCCCGGGAACGGATTGTATTTGAAACCGACCTCGTAGATCTCGCCGCGCTGCGCCTTGCAGATACCGGCGCAGACATTGGCACCGAATACCGGATTGAATGACGTCGCATAGGTCACATAGGGATTGAAGCCAAACGGCGTCTCATACATCAGGCTGGCGCGGCCGGTGGTTGCCCGCGTGTCCTCGTCGGGGCTGCCGACAACGCGATTGCCGACGAAATCCTGCCGGATGCCGAGGGTTGCGAGCCATGGACCCGCGCGGAGCTGGTCCTGCGCGTAGAGGCCGAGCTGGTTCTGCCGGACGCGCGGATCGTCGAACAGTTCGGGCGCGATCGTCGTCGTGTAGACCGGCGCATAGAGATCGAACGGAGTCGGATCGAAGGCGCTCCCGGTGCGGCTGCGTTCATTGATCTCGCGATAGTCGGCGCCCACCAGCACCTTGTGGCTGACCGGGCCGGTGAGGAACTTGAACTGCAGATTGTTGTCCATGGTGATCTGGTCGCGGGTTGTCTCCTGATTGTCCAGGAACCGCGCAACCGTCCGGCGATCGGGATCGAGGTAGGGGTTGGCGGGGTTCGAGAAGCTGTCCGAATAACCGGTGCGATAGATGCTCTCGATATGAGTGTAGCGCAGGTTCTGCGTGAACTTCACCGCGTCGTTGAAGGAATGCTCGAAGATGCTTCCGATGCCGGAGGTTTCGACCTGGTACAGATCGTAGCCGGGATAGCCGGTGAAACGGGTGATGGGAATGAGGCCGTTCGGGCCGGGATAGAGCATGCCTTCATGCGGCATGAAACCGGTCCCCGTGCTCGACTTGTCCTTCTGGTAGAAGCCCTGAATGGTCCAGTTGGTGTTGGTGGTCGGTCGCCAGGTCAGCGACGGGGCGAGCAGGATGCGGTCATCCGGCGTGAAATCGGTCTGCAAGTGACCGTCCCGGAACACGCCGACGAAACGATAGAGCCAGTCGCCGTCTTTGGTCAGCTTGCCGGTCGTGTCCAACTGGATCTGCTTGCGTCCGAAGTTGTCGAACTGCACGCCGATCTCATTGAAGCCTTCTGCTCGCGGCCGTTTCGAGATCAGGTTGATCAGGCCTGCCACCGAGGTGTCGCCATACAGCACGGAAGGGCCGCGAAACACCTCGACGCGCTCCAGCATATAGGGGTCTTGCCGCCATTCGCCGAACTTGAAGGTGTTCACGACGCGGGTGCCATCGAGGAAGATGTTGGGGTCCTGACCGCGGACGCGCGGATAGTCGCCGCGCGAGTCCATGCCATAGGGGTCGGCGAGCACGCCGGGCACATAGCGTATGGCTTCCTGAACATTCGTGACCCCTTGATCGGTCATGCGGTCGGCGGTCACCACCGAGATCGATTGTGCGGTCTCGCGCAGCGGCGTGTCGGTCTTCATGCCGGTGGTGCTCTGCCCGGCGAGATAACCCTGGACCGGACCCGTGCCGGATTCGAAAGCCGCAGCAGCCGGAGCGGCGGTCGCGGCCGGCGCCGTCGACCCCCGCGCTGCAGTTCGACGGCTGGCGGCGGAGTGCGCCGCTTGTGACCGCTGCGGACGTGCCGGCGTGGCACGCGGTTTGGCCTGCTCGACAACGACGGGAGGAAGCTGGCTCTGCGCCTGCGCCGGAGCTTCGATCGCGAAGGTCATAAGAACTGCGATAGACGCTCCGAAGAGTCGCTGTGAGGTTTGGGAAATGGCCACGCTTACGCTCCTTAGCTAATTTTCAGCTAAGTCGGTAACGCGCGCGTGAAGCGGTGTGAACGGCAAATGGCCATTTCCACAGGCTGCCAGCTTAGTATCGTTCTACTTTTCGAGCTCTGAATATGTCCAAGGCCCGCATGGAAGGATTTTGGCTCCCCTGTCGCGAAAATAGGCCGATACTTGTCGGGACGCGTCGAGCCCATTCGTCCTTGGTTGACGTCATTCGCCAGGCTCATGCAGCGGCGATGTATTTCATCCATCCTGACAGGAGGTTCCCTTGTCCCTCACACTGCATTTCCATCCGCTGTCGTCCTATTGCTGGAAGACGCTGGTCGCTCTGTACGAGAACGACACACCGTTTACGCCGCATATGGTCAATCTCGGCGACGAAGCCGAGCGCGCGGCGCTGTTGCAACTGTGGCCGATCGGCAAATTCCCCGTGCTGGAAGATGATGAGCGCGGCGCGATCGTGCCGGAGTCCTCCATCGTCATCGAGTTTCTCGACCGGCATTTTCCCGGCCGCACGCGTTTCATCCCCGATGGCGACGCCGGCCTGCAGATGCGGTTACGCGACCGCTTCTATGATCTCTATGTGCACACGCCGACGCAGAAGATCGTCGGCGACCGTCTGGTGCCGGCTGACAAGAAGGATCCGCATGGCGTCGCCATGGCGCGGGCCCAGCTCACCACGTCCTACGGCATGATCAACAGGCAGATGGCGACGAACGTGTGGGCGATGGGCACAGCGTTCACGCTCGCCGACTGCGCGGCTGCGCCGGCGCTCTATTACGCGAACAAGGTGCATTCGTTCGGAGACGCGCATCGCAACGTCTCCGCCTATCTCGGCCGGTTGCTGGCGCGTCCATCATTCGCACGGGTGGTGAAGGAGGCGGAGCCGTACGCACACATGTTTCCGGAGGAGTGAGCATCATGAGTGCCGACAAGGCCAGGATCATCCGAGACTTGTTTGCAGCCTATCTGCGCAATGACCGCAAGGCCGTCGAAGATGCGTTCACGGACGACTTCACCTTTACGAGCCCGTTCGATGACGGGATCGACAAGGCGACCTATTTCGCCCGCTGCTGGCGTGTCGCCGACTGGATCGCGCAGCATGATCTTGAGCGTATCGCCGTCGATGGCGATACGGCTTTCGTGACCTATCGTTGCGTGGCGAAGGACGGCAAGAGCTTTCGCAATACCGAAGTCTTCGGCTTCGAGGGCGATCTCATCCGGTCGATCGATGTGTATTTCGGCGCGACATACAGGGATGGGGTATTCCAGAAGCAGGCGTCGTAAGGTCGCAATCATATGAGCGCGGACAAGATCCGAACCATCCATTCGGATCAGCCGCTGATAGTTCCTCCACGCGAGAACTTCGCGTTCCGATCGACGAGGAAAACAACGAGGTCCGTTTCCTGGACGGCGGTAACGTTCATCTCGGCCTGATCCGCGGCAAGCATCAGCGCGGTATGTGTTCCGACGTCGTGCTGTCCCGCAGATATTCTGCCCTGAAAAACATATAGCCAACGATCGAACCCGGGTTTGGACGGGAGGTCGATACTTTGACCTGCCGATAAGTGGGTATCGTACAAATAGACGGCCTGACGTACGAAGGTCGGGGCGTCGGATCCTTTCGGTCCGGTCAGCAACCGCCATTGATCGTTTCGCTTGATCTCATCGAGTTGGACAAATTGAACGATTGGCTCTTCGTCTGCGGCCTCAGGCCGAACGAAAATCTGCAGCATTTCGATCTGGTCGTCTCCGACAACTCGTTCTTCATGATGAAAACCGCGGCCTGCGTTCATCACCATCAACCGGTCGGGCGATATAAGTTCACTCTTTCCGGCGGAGTCGGTGTGTTGCATGCGGCCTGCGCGCATGTAGCTTATGATCTCGTCATTGCGATGCTCGTGCATCCTCACGACGAGGCCGGGTTGCAGCCGGGCGTGGTCGATAACGCCAAGCCCGCCGAAGCCTGCGTCATTTGGCTGTCCCAGAGAGATACCGGGATGGATTCGACGCAACTGGAATGGCCCTTGCGACCGGACCTGATGGCTTTCGGGCGAGACGACACCGATCCCTGCGATGGTTGGTGCTGAGGTCATGTTTTTTCTCCTTATCGCGTTTTCGAGCGAAGTGGATGCCGGTTCGCGTCAAGAAAACGCGTCAAACAAAAAGCTGGAGCCCGGTTCTGCTTCAATCAGAACCAATGAGGCTCCAGCTTCGGCGGGCGCGATGTCGTTACGGATTGATCGGCGGAAGGACCTCGGTGAACAGCAACTGGATGAGCTTTTGCCCATTGGGCGTGCCCCAGTTCTGAGCGAGCTCGGCGATCATCGTGTTGGTTGCTGTTAAAACAACGCCAGCATCCTGCATGCGCCGGCGGGACATATCCTCGGAGAGCTCGAATGGAGACCCGGAAGCGTCCATGACTGCCTGGACGCTGTAGCCTTCGGTCACCGCATCGATCGCCGGGAAGACGAGGCAGACGTCGGTCGTGACGCCGGCCATGATCAGGTTCTTTCGTCCCGTCGCTTCCACCGCTGCCTTGAAGTTGACGTCGGTCCAGGCATTGACGATGCCTTCGCGCTTGACGCGCGCTTTGAAGGCGTCTGGCAGGATCTCCTGCAGCTCCGGCAACAGCGGCCCCTGCAGGCGATCTTCCTGGCTCGACGTCAGGACGGTTGGAATGTTCAGGATGCTCGCTGTTTTCGCCAGTGCCAGCGACATGCGCTTGGCCCGGGCGACGTCGATGTTCTTGATCAACTGCATCGTGCCGATCTGATGATCGATGAGCAGAAGCGCGGAATTTTCCGGGGTGAAGTACTTGGGCATGATCTGACCTCGTTTGGCTCAAAGAGCGTCATTGCTCGCCCATAAGGGTAGAAATGAAACAAAGCCTGCGGCAGACTTGAAAAATGACCTCATCATGTTTCATAAATGGAACATGACAATCTTCGGAGATTTCGACGGCCTTGCGCTATTCACCCGCATCGTCCAGGCGGGAGGGCTCGCGGCGGCCGAGCGTGCGACGGGCATTCCGAAAGCGACGCTGTCCCGGCGACTGTCGGTGCTGGAAAATACCTTGAACGTCCGACTCGTCCGGCGGACGAAAAAGGGCGTCGTGCTCACAGAGCAGGGGCAGCAACTTTTCGAACGAAGCCGTGCGGCCTTCTCGCTCGCTGAAGAGGCCGTAGCCGAGGTTCAGGACGAGCGCGCAGCCCTGTCGGGCAACATTCGTCTTTCCTTGCCGCCCGATATCGCCACTGCAGTGCTTGCGCCTGCGTTGATCCGGTTCGGAGTCAGACATCCCGATGTCACGATTGAGATAACGCTTGCCGATCGCAGAGTGTCGCTGATTGAGGAAGGATATGACTTGGTGGTTCGGATGGGGCCGGTCGCGGACTCCGAACTGGTCTTCAGGAGAATTGCCACCTTGCCGAGAGTGCTGGTCGCCAGCCCGGACTTTTTATCGGCGCACTCCAGTTTGAACGAGCCGCAGGACCTCAGGGAAATTCCCGCGCTTGCGATCCGTCGCGATCTGGTCGAATGGGACCTGCGAAACGACAAAGGCGTGACTGCAACTGTCCATCCCAAAATCGGCTTTGCGATCAACCGGCAGACGATATTGGTGGACGCAGCAATTGCGGGCCTCGGGATTGCCAACCTGCCATTCTTTTTGGTTGAAGCCGCACTGACATCCGGTGCGCTTGTTCGCGTCCTGACGGGGTGGGAGCCATCTCCTGTCGAGATGACGGCGCTGTGGCAAAAGGATAGATTCAGCGGCCGCCTGATAAAGGCAATCGTGACCGAATTCGCAGATGCGCTGAAAGATGATCGGGCGTCGCGCTAGTCGATCATTCGAAATGCTGTTGAGCGATGATTGCGTTTCCGGGAGAGCCACACGGGCGGCCAGTTGTGATCCGGTAATTGTAGAAGCCTGGACCAGGCCGATTGGGCAGCATCATAGCCCAATTTCGCAGCGGGATTGCCGCTGACCATGGTTGAAGGAAAAAATCTATTGGTCATGACGTCTGAAATAATTTCACCGGTCATGTCGGACTGGCAAAAGCTGCTTCGTCATCCTTGCAGTCGAACCTTCCAACGGAGAGAGACCGATGCGTTTCATGGTGATCGTGCATGCGAACAAGGACACCGAAGCCGGCGTGATGCCGACGACGGAACTGCTGACCGCGATGGACAAGTTCAATGAGGAGATGTGCAATGCCGGCGTGATGCAGGCCGGCGAGGGGCTGCACCCGACGTCGAAAGGCGCGCGCATCACCTTTACCGGCAGTGAGCCAGTGGTGAAGCAGGGGCCGTTCGATGTGACGCGCGATCTGATAGCGGGCTTCTGGCTGATCGACGTCGCCTCGAAGGACGAGGCGATCGCGTGGATGAAGCGGGCGCCGTTCGCGGCCGGCGACGAGATCGAGATCCGTCAGGTGTTTGCGGCCGAGGATTTCGGCGACGCCCTCACACCCGAATTGCGCGAGAAGGAAGAGCGTCTGCGCGCGCAAGCCGCGAAGAAATAAGCGACGAGATCAATAGGGATAGTGACCATGCGATTCATGATGCTGATGATCCCCGGCGGCTATGAGACTGCGGCGCCGGGCACCGTGCCGGAGGACGTCGAGCGCGTCGCCGCGATGATGGCCTATAACAAGGCGCTGCTGGATGCCGGCGTGCTGATCACCTGCGATGGACTGCACCCGCCATCGATGGGTGCGCGGGTGTCCTTTCCATCCGGCAAGCCGGTGGTGACCGATGGGCCGTTCGCGGAGTCCAAGGAAGTGCTCGGCGGCTACTGGATGATCGACGTCGCCTCGCGCGATGAGGCCATCGCCTGGGCCAGTCGCTGCCCGGCGACGCCCAACGAGGTGATCGAGATCCGCCAGGTGCAGGAAATGGCCGATTATCCGGAGGACGTGCAGGCCGTCGCCTCGGGATTCGAGGAGATGCAGACCACCGCGAAGCGGCTCGGCTGAGGCAAATCACTGTGACGGGCATGAAACGGTCGTGTCGCAACACAGCCGCATGCCTGCCGCAGGATTTCCGCATGCGGCGGGCGTTGATTTGTTGAGGGAATTTGCGCCGGTCACACCGTTTTGGTGTGACCTTTTGGCCCGGCTCATGTTAAAGCCCTTCACATGAGCTGGCGCAAAGACAGCCGCGGCGAGCGCGGTTATCACCACGGAAATCTGAAAGAGGCCCTGCTGCAGGCGGCACTGGGGCTGATTGCGGAGAAGGGGCCTGCGGGCTTCACCTTCGCCGATGCCGCGCGCACGGCCGGCGTCAGCGCGGCCGCGCCCTATCGCCATTTCCGTGATCGCGACGATCTCCTCGCCAGCATCGCGCAGCGTGGCTTCGAGCAGTTCGAGCAGGTGCTGACGGCGGCGTGGGATGATGGCCGTCCGAATACGGTCACGGCTTTCGAGCGGATCGGCAAGGCGTATCTCGCTTTCGCCCGCACTGAACCGGCCTTCTATTCGGCGATGTTCGAATCCGGAATCCCCGTAGATTCCAGTCCTGAACTGGCCGCGGCGGGAGAACGTGCCTTCGGTGTGATCCGTGCGGCGGCAGAACGTTTGGCCGCCTTGACGCCGCCCGGTGTGACGCGTCCACCGGCGATGATGATGGCGCTGCATATCTGGTCGCTGGCGCATGGCGTGGCCTCGCTGTTCGGCCGCGGCGATGCCGCACGGCGCAAGCTGCCGATGTCGCCGGACGACCTGCTGGAGGCCGGCGCGCTGATTTATTTGCGCGGACTGGGCTTTCCAACCGACCAAAACGTCCACAAGTCCGACACATCTACAGCGCCCAAATCGGGTCCTTGGGGAACCGCCCCAAAATAATTCGCGGCGCTCCCCTTGCGGTCGCCTTGACAAAATCCGGCCGTGAGCTACGTATGTAAATGTTATTTACATTCACAAGCGGCATGGTGCCGCTGATGGAGAGGAAAATGGCCAACGCTGCAGATTACAATCGATGGGGTCCACCCGCCGATGATCGGGTGTCCTACCAGATGCGCTCACCATGGCACATCGTATTGATCGTGCTTGGTTTTATCATCTGGTGGCCGGTTGGCCTCGCACTTCTCTTCTTCACACTCGGGAGCAGAAAAATGGGTTGCTGGGATCGTAACGGCCGTTTCGAGAACAAGATGGAACGGATGCAGTACAAGATGGAGCGGATGCGCAACCGCATGGAGCGCTCAGGCTTCGGATCGGGCTTCGGCTTCGGCCCGCCGACCTCGGGCAACCGCGCCTTCGACGAATATCGCGTCGAAACCCTGCGCCGCCTTGAGGAAGAACAGCACGAGTTCAAGAACTTCCTCGATCGTCTGCGTCACGCCAAGGACAAGGAAGAGTTTGACCAGTTCATGGCGCAGCACCGCCCGAAGCCGACCCCGCCATCGGATAACAATCAGCCGCAGGGCTAACAGCCCGGAACTGATAGGCGTCAGGCGGTAGCGCCCCCTTCGCCCGATGCCGACATCGCCGCCCGTCTGATCATTCAGGCGGGCGGTTTTGCTTTGTCACGCGCCCTTCACGAACAAGCGAATACCGCTTCATTTCTCCGCCAAAACACGCTTTGGTAACTCCGCATTAACCATGACTGGCGTCTGGTAAAAGCCGCAGAAACGCGTGCAAGCCCTTGTTTTGACATGTTGGCAGGGAATTTAGGGCTCGGCTTCGGACAAGCCCTCCATGCGACACAACAAGAACATTGCACTGGCGTTCCGCGCCGCGCGCGATGCGTGGCCGCGGCAGCGATGAGCAAGTCGCTGGCAAATTGAGGATTTTTGCGTTGAGAGGATACCGTTCATGAATCCGGCCGATGTGGCGCAGTCAGCCCTGCCGCTGGCTTCATCCGACGTTTCGCTGATCGCGCTGTTCCTGCAGGCCCACTGGATCGTGAAAGCGGTCATGCTGGGACTGCTGGGCTGTTCGGTGTGGGTTTGGGCGATCGCGATCGACAAGATGTTCCTGTATGCGCGCACACGCCGCGCGATGGACCGGTTCGAGCAGGCCTTCTGGTCCGGCGAGTCCATCGAGGATCTGTACCGCGCGCTCTCCGCCAAGCCGACGCAGTCGATGGCGGCGTGTTTCGTCGCGGCGATGCGCGAGTGGAAGCGGTCTTTCGAAAGCCAGGCGCGCTCCTTCACCGGTCTGCAGATGCGCATCGACAAGGTGATGAACGTCTCCATCGCCCGCGAGGTCGAGCGGCTCGAGCGCCGGCTTCTGGTGCTGGCAACGGTCGGTTCGGCCGGCCCCTTCGTTGGCCTGTTCGGCACCGTCTGGGGCATCATGTCGAGCTTCCAGGCGATTGCGGCGTCCAAGAACACATCGCTCGCCGTGGTCGCGCCTGGTATCGCCGAAGCGCTGTTCGCCACGGCCATCGGCCTTATCGCCGCCATCCCGGCGACTATTTTCTACAACAAATTCACGTCAGAAGTGAACAAACAGGCCCAGCGCCTGGAGGGGTTTGCCGACGAATTTTCAGCGATCCTGTCGCGCCAGATCGACGAGCGCGTCTGATGGGTGACGAATTGAACCTTGAAGTGAGCACCCTGTCATGGGGATGAATATGGGCTCGGGCGGTGGTGGCGGAGGTCGGCGCGGGCGCCGGCGTGCTGCCGTCATGGCCGAGATCAACGTCACCCCGATGGTCGACGTCATGCTCGTGTTGATGATCATCTTCATGGTGTCGGCGCCGCTGATGACCTCGACCATCGATATCGACCTGCCGATCGCGAGCGGCGGCAAGTCGATATCGCAGAATGCTCCGCCGCTCACCGTGTCGGTGAAGCGCACCGGCGGCGGCTGTAATTCGGCGGTCGAAATGTATGTCGGCGACGCCCTCGTGCCGGTGAGTGAGCTCGACGCCAAGATCAAGGCGATCCGGGCGACGCGTTCGGAAACAGACAACACCGTGTTTCTCCGTGGTGACAAGGACGTCTGTTACACGGACATGATGAAATTGCTCGGCACTGTTCGCTCTGCCGGATTCAAGGCCAATATCGTGATCCTGCCGGAGCAGGGGACGTAAGCTCGTGGAACAGCCGGTTGATCTGGGCAGGAGCAGGATTGGAAATCTGATCGTGAAGGTCGACAAGACACTCATCGCATCGGTAGCCCTGCACGTCATCGTGATCGGGTGGGGACTTCTCACGTTTTCTTCCAAGGCATTGGAAGTGATGCCGGAGGATTCCGTCGGCGTCGATATCAGCGTTGAAAGCCAGGCCATGGCCGGGCAGAAGACTGGCAAGAAGGAAACGACGAAGCCGAAGGTGGAGAAGATCGCCGAGGCCAAGCCACCGGCCGAAGACACTGTCGGCAAGATTGACGACAAGAAGCCGCCGGTGATCACCGAGACGGCGCCGAAGGAACAGCCCAAGACCGACGAAAAGGCCGCTGCCGAAGCAGCAAAGGCGGAGGCAGCCGCAAAAGCCGAAGCCGCAGCCAAAGCCGCGGCCGATGCCAAGGCCAAGGCGGAGGCGAAAGCCGCGGCAGTCGCCGACGCCAAGGCGGAAGCTGAAGCGAAAGCGGAAGCTGACGCCAAGGCGCAGGCGGAAGCCAAGGCAAAAGCCGAAGCGCAGGCCAAGGCGAAAGCCGAAGCCAAAGCGAAGGCTGAGGCCAAAGCCAAGGCTGACGCCGAAGCAAAAGCCAAGGCTGAAGCAAAAGCCAAGGCCGAAGAGACCAAGAAGGCTGAGCGTGTGTTTGACCAGTCGAAAATCGCAGCACTGATCGACAAGCGCGATCCGACCCGCAATTCGATGACGGGCTCGGACCTTAATCCGAACGAGGCGCTCGGCACGTCAAAAGGCAAAGCCGGCAGCAACGTCGCCACCTGGGGCGCCATGTTCAAGCAGCAGGTGGATCGCTGCTGGAAGAAGCCGTATGGCGGCATCGAAGCCCAGCAGGTCGAAGCGGAGTTCAGCATCGCACTGAAGAAGGACGGCACGCTGGAGGCGACTCCGGTGGCGATCGGACGGCCGACCACGCCTTATCAACGGGTCTATCAGGAGAGCGGTCTGCGTGCGATCATCGATTGCCAGCCCTACAAGCTGCCGCCGCAGATGTTCGACGAATGGAAGTCGTTCAATCCTTATTTCACTGAAAAAATAACGTGACTTCGCGCTGCAACGAAGACCGCAACATGAAAAGCCCGGTACAAATGATTTTTAAAAATGAACTCGAAGGGTCGCTGCTGCGGCCCAGCCGCCGCCAGTTCATTGCCGGCGCCGCGTCGGCCGGTTTGATCATCGGCGGTCAACGCGCCGCTTTCGGTCAAGCCCGCGTGACGATCACCGGCGGTGACGTTGCGCCCATGCAGATCGCGATTCCGAATTTCAATGCCGGCACCGGCGCCGACAACGAAGTCAGCGTCGGCGTTTCGCAGGTGATCACTAACAATCTCAAGCGCAGCGGCCTGTTCGCGCCGATCGATCCGGCCGCCTTCGTCGAGAAGGCCGTCAACATCGACGCGCCGCCGAACTTCGTGAACTGGAAGACCGTGAATGCACAGGCGCTGGTCACCGGCCGCATGACCCGTCAGGGCGATGGTCGCCTGAAAGCCGAATTTCGTCTGTGGGACATCGCCACCGGTCAGCAATTGGCAGGCCAGCAATATTTCACCTCGCCGGAATACTGGCGTCGTATCGCCCATATCATTTCCGACCAGATCTACGAGCGCCTGACCGGCGAGAAGGGCTATTTCGATAGCCGCGTGGTCTTCGTTGACGAAACGGGCTCCAAGGAGCGCCGCGTCAAGCGACTGGCGCTGATGGATCAGGACGGTGCCAATGTGCGTTACCTGACGCGCGGGGCGGATCTGGTGCTGACGCCGCGGTTCTCGCCGTCGACGCAAGAGATCACCTATATGGAATTCGGTCAGGGTGATCCCAAGGTCTATCTCTTCAATATCGAGACAGGCCAGCGCGAGGTTGTCGGCAACTTCCCGGGCATGTCGTTCTCGCCGCGTTTCTCGCCGGATGGCCAGCGCGTCATCATGAGCCTGCAGCAGGGCGGCAATTCCAACCTCTTCGTCATGGACCTGCGGTCGAAGTCCACGACGCGGCTCACCGATACGCCGGCGATCGATACCTCGCCGTCCTATTCGCCGGACGGGGCACGGATCTGTTTCGAATCCGATCGCGGCGGCAAACCGCAGATCTATACGATGGCGGCCACCGGCGGCGGTGCCCAGCGCATCTCGTTCGGGGAAGGCAGCTATTCGACCCCGGTCTGGTCGCCGCGCGGCGACTATATCGCCTTCACCAAGCAGGGCGGCGGGCAGTTCTCGATCGGCATCATGAAGCCCGATGGCTCCGGCGAACGGCTGCTGACTTCCGGCTATCATAATGAGGGTCCGACCTTCGCGCCCAATGGCCGCGTGATCATGTTCTTCCGCGATACGGGCGGGGGCCCGTCCCTGTTTACGGTCGACGTTTCGGGTCGTAACGAACTCAAGGTCCCGACGCCCGGCTTCGCGTCCGACCCGGCCTGGTCGCCATTACTATCGTAAACAAACGATTGGCGGTGACGGGCGGATTACCGGCTATTCCCGGCAAACTTTGCCCACCGCGCTGAAATCACGAGCAGATTTGCTGTTTATGCGAATGCGTAAACAGTTCGCTAACGATGTTCCCTCAGAAAGACTTCATCAGGACCCGGTACCAATGTGCGCCTGAACAGGACGCATTTACGCCCGATGCAGCTCGCCGACCACAACCGGACGAACAGCAAATCGATGTCGCCGTCGATCTACACGGCGCTCGTCGATTCCTTGTTCGAAAACCCGATTCCGATGCTGGCCGGTGCGGTCTGCGCCGGGACCGGCGCAGTCATGACTGCGGTGAAGACCGGCAACCCTTTGCTGTGGCCATGCGCCGCCCTGATCATCGTCATTGGCGCTTTGCGGGCCCTTCAGCTTAGCCGCTATGAAAAGCGCGAGACCGCGCTGACGCCTGACGAGGCGATCCGCTGGGAATTCAATTACATGGTTGGCGGCTCGCTCTATGCAGCCGCGTTGGGCCTGTGGTGTTGGGTCGTTCTGCTCGGCAGCGATGATCCGGTCGCGCATATGCTGGGTACGGCAGTGACCGTCGCTTATATCGCGGCCGGTGCCGGCCGAACCTATGGCCGTCCGAAGATCGCGCAGTTGCAGGTGCTGCTGGCGTGCGGTCCGATGGCGCTGGCGCTGATTATCCACGGTGACTTCTACTATATCGGCTTTGCGTTTCTGAACGTCCTGTTCTTTGTCGGCCTGCGCCGGATCACGCTTCGTCTGCATGACGTCTACGTCAAGGCGCTGCTGGCCACCGAGCGGGTCGGCTCCATCGCCGGCCAGTTCGATACGGCGCTGAACAATATGCCCAACGGCCTGTGCATGTTCGGCGCCGATGGTCGGTTGGCGGTGCTCAACAATCGCTTTACCGCGATGATGGAGATTTCAGAGGATCTCGTGCAGCGCGGCGTGACTGCTCGCGAAGTCGTCTCGCTCTGCGTCAATGCAGGGACAGTGTCATCGGCCAGCGCGATGACCATCATCACCGAGATTGAAAGCTCGAAGGCAGCCGAAATCACGACCCTTGATCATGCCCACGAGAGTGAACGTGCATTGTCGTGGAAGTTTCAGCCGATGGTCGGCGGCGGCACGGTCGTTCTGCTTGAAGATATTACCGAGCGCCGCAATTCCGAAGCGCGTATCAGCCACATGGCGCGTTTCGACGAATTGACGGGGCTGCCGAACCGGGTCAGTTTCCGGAACGAAATCGGCCGCATGCTGAAGAGCTCGGACCAATCCACGCTGTCGGCCCTGCTGTTCGTCGATCTCGATCAGTTCAAGCAGGTCAACGATACGCTTGGTCATCCATGCGGTGATCAGCTGTTGTGCATGGTCGCCGATCGGCTGCGCGAAATGTTGCGCGCGGATGACTTCGTGGCTCGTTTTGGCGGTGACGAATTTGTCGTGTTCCAACGTGCCATCAAGACAAATCATGATGCAGCCGATCTGGCGCGTCGCATCGTCGAACGGCTCAGTGAGCGCTACGAGGTCGACAATCATCAGGTCGAGATCGGCGCCAGCGTCGGCATCGCCTTGACGGAACCCGATGTCAGTGCAGACAACCTTTTGAAGAACGCCGATATGGCGTTGTATCGTGCGAAGGCCTCCGGCCGTGGCACCTTCTGCTTCTTCCGCGACGAGATGGCCCAGACGGTCGAGGCGCGCCGCGTGCTCGAATTGGATCTGCGCCAGGCGCTCGCCAATGAAGAATTCGAGATTTACTACCAGCCACTGGTCAATCTGAAGTCGGGACGCATCTCGACCTGCGAAGCGCTGCTGCGCTGGAATCATCCGGTTCGCGGCACTGTTTCGCCGGTCGATATCATTCCCGTCGCAGAAGACATGGGCCTGATCGTCGATCTTGGCCGCTGGATTCTGCGCAAGGCCTGTATCGAATGCATGAAGTGGCCGGACGCGGTCAGCGTCGCCGTCAACTTCTCGTCGCAGCAGTTTCATCAGCGCGATGTGTTGAGCGAGGTACGCTACGCCCTCGATGTGTCCGGGTTGCCGGCGCGTCGTCTTGAGATCGAGATCACCGAATCGTCGCTGCTGCGTAATACGCAGTGGACCCACGATGCCCTCGCGCAGCTTCACGCTGCAGGTTGCCGGATTTCGCTCGACGATTTCGGTACCGGCTATTCGAGCCTGAGCTATCTGCACAATTTCCCGCTGCAGAAGGTGAAGATCGATCGCTCATTCCTCGAAGGGATCGATACGGACCGTCCGTTGACGCTGCTGCGCGGCGTTGCGCGCCTCAGTGCCGATCTGGGAATGACGGTTGTCGTCGAAGGCATCGAGACCAACGAGCAACTCGAGTTGATCAGTGCCGACGGCACGATCAGCGAGGCGCAGGGCTATCTGTTCAGCCGCCCGGTGCCTGCGACCCGGATCAGGCAGCTCCTGGACGCATCCCACGGACGTCGCGTGATCGAGCCCGGCGCCAATGTCGAGGCCACGCGCGCGCCGGCCTGACCAGCCGCGGGCCACACTCTCGAATTTCCATTTCCATTCGTTTCGCACGCCGAATAGGCCAAAAGGGTTAACCACATTGTGGCAGAACCTTTGACAACTTTTAAGAAAGCTTTAACCTTTCCTTACTCGCGTAGTCATGGCGTTGGTGCGTAGGAGACGGAATGATGGCTTCGGCCGATCAAGCGACTGAAGCTTCGAAGCGCAGCGATATTCTCGACCGGGTTGACTACCGTCTTGCCGAAACCGAAGCTGAGAAAGAGGCGATCTATAGCCTGCGCTATAGAGCCTATCTCCATGAGGGGGCCATCGAGCCTCGCGCGGATCGCCGTCTCGCCGACCGTTTCGACGATTTGCCGAATTCATGGACTTTCGGGATATTCGTTGATGGCGAGCTCGCCAGTTCGCTGCGCGTCAGCGTAGCGACGCCGGACAATCCGGAAACGCCTGCCGTCGATGCATTCGGAGACCTGTTGCGTCCCGAGCTGGACAAAGGGAAGATCATCGTCGACCCGAACCGCTTCGTGGCCGACCCGAACAACCGCACCAAGTTTCCTGAACTGCCCTATATGACGGTTCGGCTGGGCTATGTCGCCTGCGGCTATTTCAAGGCTGATATCGGGACGGCGACCGTGCGCGCCGAGCATCGCGCATTCTATCGCAAGGTTTTCCTGCAGACGCCGATGTGCGAGCCGCGGCCCTATCCGACGCTGACCAAGCCGCTATGCCTGATGGCGGCCGACTACGCCGCGGTGCGCGAACGCATTTTCATGCGCTACCCACATTTCCGCTCCAGTCTCTTCGAGCAGCGGGCTCTGTTCGAGCGCAAGAGCGAGCCCCTGGCGCCGGATCTCCATTCATCCGAGTTCCATATCGCCCAGGCCGCGGTGTTGCCCCGCACCTGAAGGGGGCGACAGTCCCGTCGTCGGTCATTGTTGACTTTCTCAGCAGTCCCTGCAGCGGGATTCTGCCTAAAACCAGCTGCTTTCTCAGAACCTTCACCGTCGCGCCACATTTGCCAACCATTAACCACGTCGTTGCTTTTTCGCGGCCTGTGGCTTTTGATCGGTTTTGGCAACACCTCATCAAGGTTGACGGAACGTTCGCTTAACCAACGCCCTGTAGACCGAATGACAGTTGGGTAAAGCGTGAGCGTGGAGGCTCCGGGAATGAAGCATCAGATGCGTATCCTCCAGGGATTAAAACTGGCTGCAGTGCTGGCCGTGGCGCTGTCGATGGGCGCCTGCGCCAACAAGAATGGTTTGGGTGCCGATGGCGCGATGGCCAATGCCGCCACGCCGGGCAGCCAGCAGGACTTCGTCGTCAATGTCGGCGATCGCGTGTTCTTCGAGAGCGATCAGACCGAACTGTCGCCGCAGGCGATCGCGACCCTGGACAAGCAGGCGCAGTGGCTGCAGCAGTACAACCGCTATTCCTTCACCATCGAAGGTCATGCGGACGAGCGCGGCACCCGCGAATACAATATTGCGCTCGGCGCCCGCCGTGCCCAGTCGGTTCGCACCTTCCTGGCGTCGCGCGGGATCGATGCCAGCCGGATGCGCACCATCTCCTACGGCAAGGAACGTCCGGTCGCGGTGTGTAACGACATCTCGTGCTGGTCGCAGAACCGCCGTGCGGTCACCGTGCTGAACGCCGGCGCGTAAGCGACGTCTGATATCAAACAAAACGGCGTCTGCCCCCGGGGCAGGCGCCGTTTTTGTTTTCAACGGGCGCCTTTGTCGCTGTCGAAAGTCACATTTTTGGCGTAGTGAAATCCTCATCGTGATGCGCGCCGATGGGGCGCGAAACCGGTCATTTTCAGGCTCAAATGTCATCCAGATCTCATTCGCTCGCCGGCGCTGCACTCGTCTCCATACTGCTCGTCACGGCTTCGCCGGTTTGGGCGCAGTTGTTCGGTCAACCGGCTCCCCGTCAGCAGGGCTACGGCCAGCAGTCGGGCGACGACGATGCCGATCAGGGCTTGCAGATCGAGCGGTTGCAGAACCAGCTGCGGCAGCTCACCGGCCAGAATGAGGAGCTGCAGTTCCGTAACCGCCAGCTCGAGGATCAGCTTCGGCAGCTGCAGGCCGGCGGCGCCCCGGCCGGTGCGCCTCCCGGTGCTGCCGGCGGCCGGCCCAATATCGCTGCCGCCCCGGTGCAGCAGGCACCGCAGCCCGGTTACAATCAGCAACAGCCGCAGATCGCGGCACCTGCACCAATTGCTCAGGATCCCGCGCCGGCTCCTCGCGCTGGCCGTCGTAACGATGCGTTCGATCCCAATGCGAACCCCAATGCGCCGGGCGTGCCGCGCGCGCTGGGCGGCGGGCAGCAGCCGATGCCCGCAAACGCGCCGGTCGGTGCACAGGGCGGTCGTGGGGCCGGCGAGCCGCTCCCGCTGGGCAATGCCGCCCAAGGCGGAGCTGCGCCAGCACTGACGACCTTGCCGCCGGGCGCGACCCCGAAGGACGAGTTCGATCTCGGCATCGGCTATATGCAGCGTCGTGATTACGCGCTGGCCGAAGAGACCATGCGCAACTTCGCCCAGAAATATCCCGGTGATCCAATGATTGCGGATTCGCAGTATTGGCTCGGCGAGAGCTTCTTCCAGCGCCAGAAATATCGCGATGCCGCCGAGACATTCCTGGGCGTGACCACGAAATACGACACCTCTGCCAAGGCGCCCGATGCGTTGCTACGGCTCGGCCAGTCGCTGGCCGCGCTGAAGGAAAAGGAAGCGGCCTGTGCCGCCTTCGGTGAAGTGACACGGAAATATCCCCGCGCCTCGGCCGGCGTGAAACAGGGCGTGGACCGCGAGCAAAAACGCGTTAAGTGCTAAGGCGTGATCCCGAAAAGTGGAGCCCGGTTTTCGGACAAGATCACGCCCTGGCAAATCGACCCGGACGATGAGCCGGGTCGCAACCGGTTCCGACGCGCATGTCCGACGACGACCAGTCGCCGATTTCGGCCCAGATGGCGAAACAGCTATTCGCTGACTGGGCGTCCGCGCCAGCATTGGTCCTTGCCGTGTCCGGCGGTCCTGATTCCGTCGCTCTGATGTGGCTCGCCGCGCGTTGGCGGCGTGCGCTCAAACGCGGCCCCGACCTTATTGCGGTGACCATCGACCATGGTTTGCGGCCTGAAGCGGCCCGCGAGGCCCGCGACGTGAAGCGGCTCGCGGCATCTCTCGATATTCCTCACCGCACTCTCCGCTGGACTGGCGCCAAGCCGAAAACCGGACTGCCTGCCGCGGCCCGCGATGCGCGCTATCTGCTGCTGGCTAAGGCCGCGCGCAGCGTCGGAGCATTCCATGTACTGACTGCCCACACCCGCGACGATCAGGCCGAGACCCTGCTGATGCGGATGGCGCGCGGCAGCGGCATCGCCGGGCTCGCAGGCATGGCGCGGCTGACCGAGCGTGACGGCATCCAGCTCGCGCGTCCCTTTTTGCACATCGCGAAAGTGCAACTTGTTGCGACGCTGACCAAAGCGAAAATCGACTTCGCGACCGATCCGAGTAACTCCGATCCGAGCTACACCCGTCCGCGGCTGCGGGCTCTGATGCCAGCGCTGGCGTCCGAGGGCTTCGATTCGCGTAACCTCGCCCGGCTGGCGACGCGGCTCCGGCGTGCCGATGCCGCGCTGGAGCTGATGGTCGACGGGGCAGAGCGGTTTCTGGCACTGCACAGCCCGGGCAGGGTGCCTGAAGCCATCGATGCGGGAGCATTTGCGGGGCTCGCGGAGGAAATTCGCGTTCGGTTGTTGCTGCGGATGATCGATCAGGTCGGGCACGAAGGGCCGGCCGAGCTCGGTAAGGTCGAAACGCTGGTATTCGCCATGGCTCAGGCCACGCGATCGGGCGGGAAAGGTACTCTGCTGAAGCAGACGCTCGCCGGTGCCATGATCACGCTGACGCAGGACCGCCTGAGAATCGTTCCGGCGCCGCCCAGGCGTCGCCGCGCCGATTGAGTGCAAAGAGCTACCTGTGGCCCCACAGTACCTTAACCACCGTGGGAAAACCCTGTCAGCACTGCCATTATTTGAACCGGAAATGCGCGTAGATGCGTTAAATAGTCCATCCCAGTTCCCTTGGCAGCGCCCTCGGTCGCACCTAGATTGTATCCGACCGACCCAGGGTGAACCCTTGTGGCGACCCACAAGGGAATAAGGCCGCGATTTCGCGCGGCGACGAAGGAAGATCGATGAACGCGAACCTGCGCAATTTTGCCCTCTGGGTCATTATCGTTTTGTTGCTGCTGGCGCTGTTCACGCTTTTCCAGAATCCTGGTCAGCGCACCGCCTCGCAAGACATTTCGTTCTCGCAGCTCCTCACCGAAGTTGATCAAAATCACGTCCGCGATGTCGTAATCCAGGGTCCCGAGATTCACGGCACCTTCACCAACGGCTCCAGCTTCCAGACCTATGCCCCGAGCGACCCGACCCTGATCAAGCGTCTGTATGACGCCAAGGTCTCGATCACCGCGAAGGCTCCGGGCGACAACGTGCCGTGGTTCGTGTCGCTGCTCGTCTCATGGCTGCCGTTCATCGCGCTGATCGGCGTGTGGATCTTCCTGTCGCGCCAGATGCAGGGCGGCGCCGGCAAGGCGATGGGCTTCGGCAAGTCGCGCGCCAAGATGCTGACGGAAGCGCATGGCCGCGTCACCTTCGAGGACGTCGCCGGTGTCGATGAGGCCAAGCAGGACCTGCAGGAAATCGTCGAATTCCTGCGCGACCCCGGCAAGTATCAGCGCCTCGGCGGACGTATCCCGCGCGGCGTGCTGCTGGTTGGCCCTCCCGGCACCGGTAAGACACTGATCGCGCGTGCGGTCGCGGGCGAAGCCAATGTGCCGTTCTTCACCATTTCGGGTTCGGACTTCGTCGAAATGTTCGTCGGCGTCGGCGCATCCCGTGTGCGTGACATGTTCGAGCAGGCCAAGAAGAATGCGCCCTGCATCATCTTCATCGACGAAATCGACGCCGTCGGTCGTCATCGTGGCGCCGGTCTCGGCGGCGGCAATGACGAGCGCGAACAGACCCTCAACCAGTTGCTGGTCGAGATGGACGGCTTCGAGGCCAATGAAGGCGTGATCCTGATCGCCGCCACCAACCGTCCGGACGTGCTGGATCCCGCGCTGCTGCGTCCCGGCCGTTTCGACCGTCAGGTCGTGGTACCGAATCCGGACGTCGTCGGTCGCGAGCAGATCCTCAAGGTCCATGTCCGCAAGGTGCCGCTGGCGCCGGATATCAACCTCAAGACCATTGCCCGCGGCACGCCCGGTTTCTCCGGCGCGGACCTGATGAATCTTGTCAACGAGGCCGCACTGACTGCCGCGCGCCGTAACAAGCGCATGGTGACGCAGAGCGAGTTCGAAGAGGCCAAGGATAAGGTGATGATGGGCGCCGAGCGCAAGTCGCTGGTGATGTCCGAGGAAGAGAAGATGCTGACGGCCTATCACGAGGGCGGCCACGCCATCGTCGGCCTCAACGTCGTCGCCACCGACCCGATCCACAAGGCGACTATCATTCCGCGCGGCCGTGCGCTCGGCATGGTCATGCAGCTGCCGGAACGCGACAAGATGTCGATGTCCCTGGAGCAGATGACCTCGCGCCTCGCCATCATGATGGGTGGCCGCGTTGCTGAAGAATTGATCTTCGGCCGCAACAAGGTCACCTCGGGTGCGTCCTCGGATATCGAGCAGGCCACGCGGCTGGCTCGCATGATGGTGACGCGCTGGGGCCTGTCGGAAGAACTCGGTACGGTGTCGTATGGCGAGAACAACGACGAAGTCTTCCTTGGCATGCAGATGAACCGCACCCAGGCGGTCTCGGAATCCACGGCGCAGAAGATCGACTCCGAAGTGAAGCGTCTGGTCGCCGAAGGCTATGACGAAGCGACCAAGATCCTCACCGAGAAGCGCGATGACCTCGAAACGCTGGCCAAGGGCTTGCTCGAATTCGAAACCCTCTCGGGCGACGAGATCACGGATTTGCTGAATGGCAAGAAGCCGAACCGCGAGTCGGTGCTGGAGCCGTCGGGCCCGCGCACCTCGGCTGTGCCGCCCGCTGGCAAGCCGCGCCCGCGTCCGGACGGTGGCCTGGAGCCGCAGCCGCAGGCGTAAAGTCGTTCACACGCAAATATGCAAAACGCGGCCGAAAGGCCGCGTTTTTTGTTATCTGTAGCTCAAATGGAGCGAGGCCCGATCTGGGGACCACGTCCCACTTAAACCTTCCTCAAACTTCCCTCGGCACTGTCGCCCGGCGCCCTTGATGCGCATTGGGGACCCTATGCCAGCGCCGCTCATCATGACTTCGATACCTGAGCGTGGGCCTGTTCCGCCGGCGCTGCTGATCGTCTGCACGATCCTGACGATGCTGCATCTCGCCTTCTTTCCGACCTTCTACGGTCGCGGCTGGATCTATGAAGACGGCCTCGGCTCGCCCACCGACTTCGTCAATGTGTGGTCTGCCGGGAGATTGGTGCTCGATGGTCATCCGGCCTGGGCCTATGACTGGGACATCCAGAAAAAGGTCCAGATAGCGGTTCTCGGTCAGAGCTATTCCGGCAATTTCGCCTGGCATTATCCGCCACCGTTCCTGTTCATCGCGGCACTGCTCGCAAAGCTGCCTTATGCCGTGGCCTTTGCTGGCTGGGCTGCCGTCAGCTTCGTGCCGTATCTGGCGGCGATGCGTGCGATCGTCGGTCGTCCCTTCGGCCTTTTACTGGCTGCGGCTTTTCCGGTGGTGATGACCAACGGCCTTGTCGGGCAGAATGGATTTCTGACAGCGGCGCTGATCGGCGGCATGCTGGTGCTGCTGCCGACGCGGCCGATCCTGTCGGGGATCTGTCTGGGCCTGCTCAGCTACAAGCCGCAATATGGTTTCCTGTTTCCGCTGATGCTGATCGCAGCGTCACAATGGAAGGCCTTCGTCAGCGCGGGCATCACAACCGTGCTGCTGGCCGCGGTGTCGTGGCTCGCTTTTGGCACCGAGAGCTGGCAGGCCTTCATTCACTGGATGCCGATGTTCTCGCAGGCCTTCCTCACCGAAGGCCGCGCGCCATGGGGCAAGATGCAGAGCGTCTTCGCACTGGTGCGCTATTTCGACGGCAGCGAGCCGCTGGCCTGGACGTTCCAGTGGATCATGATTGGTGCCGTCGTAGCGGTGCTGGTGCCGTTGTGGCGCAGCAGCGCGCGCTATGAACTGAAAGCCGCTGCGCTGGCAGTCGGCGCCTTGCTCACGACGCCCTACCTTTTCCTGTACGACGTGATGGTGCTTGCGATTGCCATCGGCTTCATCGCCCGTATCGGTCTCGCCGAAGGCTTTCGCAGCCACGAACTGCCGGTCCTCGGCCTTGCTGCTGTGCTCCTGATCGCCTATCCGTTCCTCGGCGCCCCCACGGGTTTTGGCGCAACGCTGCTGGTGGCAGCGTTGATCGCCATGCGCGTCCGGGAGTCTATTCGCTCCACGCCGAGTTCAGGATGATGCTGCAGAAATTCGCGCGCTTGTAGGTGGGGTCGCGGAGGTCGAGCACGTCGGCCTTGACGTTGCCGAAGGTGGTCTCCGGCTTGTGGATCGTCCCTGCAGCGAACGCATCGATGATCCCGTTCTTGAAGTCATGGCCGCGCGGATGGCACGTGCATACTTCTTGGCGCTGATGTTCGGTGAAGGCATCGTAGTCCAGACCCAGGACGTCCATCTCGACGCCTGCGGTCACCAGCGCGACGACAGGCCGTTTGTGCTTGGGAATGCCCGGTGTCGTGTGAAGCGCGATGGCGTCCCAGACATCGTCGATGTCGCGCTCATCGATACTGTGGCTGCGCAGAAAGTCCGCGGCAGCATTTGCGCCATCGACTTCGAAACGTTCATCCTTGCTCGCATAGGGCGCCTGCAGGCCCATGTCGTGAAACATCGCGCCAACATAGAGCAATTCGGAATCGACCTTGAGACCCTTGCGTTGCCCGGCGAGCGCGCCGAACAGGAAAACCCGATTGGAATGATGATACAGAAGATCGCTTTCGGTATCGCGCACCAGCTGATCGACCTGGCGGGCGAGGGCGCTGTCGGGGACTTTGATGCCGGCAATGGTCTTGCTCATGAGATGCTCCTTGCGGGGGTGTTGTGATGCATCCGTTGTCGCCGGCGGGCGGTGTCCTCGCAATCGCGCCGCGCCCTGCAAAGCTGCCATTCGCCCGTGATTTCCTGCCGCAAGACGACTATCTATTCAGAATGACTTGGGCCTGTCCTCGCCGTCGGAATGAAGCATCACCATGAAGACCGTTGCTCTTGCGATCTTTCCGGGCGTCCAGTCGCTGGACGTAGCCGGTCCGCTTGATGTGTTCATGGAGGCCAATGGCTTCGTTGCACCGGGCGACGGCTACGACATTACACTTGTCGCTGCAGACTGCGCGCCGCTGCGTGCATCGAACGGCCTGCGGATATCTGCCGATCTGGCGTTCAGTGATGCGAACAAACCCTGGGATCTGGTTCTGGTGGCCGGCGGGCCTGGGCTGCCGACGGCAGAGGCGGATCCGCAGCTTACAGAGTGGCTGGCCAATGCGGCGCTCCATGCGGAGCGTTATGGCTCGGTCTGCACCGGGGCATTCGCGCTCGGCCATGCAGGCTTGCTTGACGACAAGACGGTGACGACGCACTGGCAGAACGCGCCGCTATTGGCGCTGCGTTTTCCCAAAGCGCATGTGGAGTTCGATCGCATCTACAGTCGTGACGGTGCGCTGGTGACGTCAGCCGGCGTCACCGCAGGCATCGATCTGGGTCTCGCGCTGGTCCAGGAAGATCATGGTGCGGACGTTGCGTTGGCTGTGGCCAAGCGTCTGGTCGTGGTGGCGCAGCGCCAGGGTGGCCAGTCGCAATTCAGTCCGTATCTGGTACCGCCGGCCGAGCCGGACTCGCCGATCGCGCGAGTCCATGCCCATGTGATGGCGCATCTGCGTGACGCACACAGCGTGGATGAATTGGCCGATGTGGCGGGCATGAGCGCGCGCACCTTCGCGCGGGTGTTCAAGCTCGAGACCAAAATGACGCCGGCAGATTTTGTGGAGGGCGCCCGGATCGACACGGCACGCAACCGCCTCGAAGGCAGCGATCTGCCGCTGAAGGTGGTGGCTTATGAATCCGGTTTCACCACCGCCGAACATATGCGTCAGGTCTTCGTGCGGCGGCTTGGCCTGACGCCCAGCCAGTATCGGGCCAGCTTTCGCGCGGTCTGATCCGCTCAGGCGAGTTGCAACGAAGAAATCGGATCGCTCGCAGGAAAGCTGTCCATCAACGCGTCGTTGAGCATGTCGTCGAGGCGAAGGCGGGCGATCTGCTCCGTCGTCTCGAACGCCGTGACCGCGCCTGCGTGCCCCACGAAAGCGTTGAACTCGGTTCTCTCAGTGCTCGTTGCCAGGTTCCGCATGGCATCCTCCATCGATTGATGTGGCTCTTCTGCGCCTCACGGTCCTTTCGGACAACGAATCGCATCGTGCAGAAACCGCCAACGATCCCGCGGTTTCAGCCACGCAAGCGGTTGTCCACTGAACCAACAGCCCTACCGAATTTGTTGCGTTCGGCGCCAATGCTCGCTTGACACTTCACCGCGGGTCACACCAAATGTAGATGTCACGGTCCGCCTGGTCGCAAGACTTGGTGGCTAAGAGGGAAGCCGGTAAAGACGCTGTTTTGCGTCATATTCCGGCGCTGCCCCCGCAACTGTAAGCAGTGAGTCTGTTTCGATTGAAGTCACTGATGCGCAAGCATCGGGAAGGCTGAAACAGACATTGACCTGCGAGCCAGGAGACCTGCCGCGACACCAGAACGTCCATGGGCGGGGTGTCCCAGCGGTCGCTTGCAGGCAATGCTGGCGGATTTCCGCCGTGTATTTTGCAGCGTCCTTTCGGCCCCAGCCCCCATTGCTTGATGCATCACACGGGGTCTTGCCGATGCCTACTTCATCTTCTGTTTTGTCCAACGGACGCGATGCGGCTCATGCGCCGCTGATTCAACTGTCGCCGGAAACGCTCGCTGCGCCTGCGCGCGAACCCTCGATGCAGATCATCCGGCGCAACGGCACCGTATCTCCCTTCGACGGCAGCAAGATTTCCGTGGCCATGACCAAGGCTTTCCTCGCGGTCGAGGGCCACACGGCAGCGGCGTCGCGCCGCGTGCATGAGGCGGTAGAACAGCTGACCGGCGACGTCGTGGCTGCGCTGACGCGCCGCGTCGGTGAAGGCCGCACCTTCCATATCGAGGACGTCCAGGATCAGGTCGAGCTGGCGCTGATGCGCAGCGAGCACCACAAGGTGGCCCGCGCCTATGTGCTGTATCGCGAGGAGCGCGCGCGCACCCGCGCCGAGGAACTGGCAGCCAAGCCCGCGCTGGTTTCCACCGCACCGGTGCTGCACGTCACCCTCGCCAACGGCACACGCGCGCAGCTCGATTCGGCGCGTCTCGCGCTGATCGTCAACGAGGCCTGCACCGGTCTCGACGGCGTCGATGCGGCTCCGGTGCTCGAGGAAACCCGCCGCAATCTCTATGACGGCATCACGCTGGACGAATTGGCGCTGGCCGGCATCATGGCCGCGCGCACGCTGGTGGAGCAGGAGCCGAATTACACCTTCGTCAGCGCCCGCCTGCTGCTCGACAAACTGCGCACCGAAGTCCTGTCCTTTGTCGGGGGCTCGCCGACCCACGCGTCGCAGGCCGACATGACCACGCGCTACGCCGAATATTTCGGCGCCTATATCAAGACCGGCATTGCAGCCGAGCTGCTCGATCCCGAACTCGCGCGCTTCGACCTGAAGCGAATCGCTGCCGCGCTGAAGCCGGAAGGGGACCTTCAGTTCCAGTTCCTGGGATTGCAGACGCTCTATGACCGCTACTTCCTGCATGTGCAGGGCAATCGCATCGAACTGCCCCAGGCCTTCTTCATGCGCGTTGCCATGGGCCTCGCGCTGCGCGAGATCGACCGCGAAGCCCGCGCCATCGAATTCTACAATCTGCTGTCGTCGTTCGACTTCATGGCCTCGACGCCGACTTTGTTCAATTCCGGCACGCTGCGCCCACAACTGTCGTCCTGCTTCCTCACCACCGTGGCCGACGATCTCGATGGCATCTTCAAGTCGGTGAAGGACAATGCGCTGCTGGCGAAATATTCCGGTGGTCTCGGCAATGACTGGACCCGCGTGCGTGGCTTGGGCGCCCATATCAAGGGCACCAATGGCGAGAGCCAGGGCGTGGTGCCGTTCCTCAAGGTTGCCAATGATACGGCCATCGCCGTCAATCAGGGCGGCAAGCGCAAGGGCGCGGTCTGCGCTTACTTGGAAACCTGGCACATCGACATCGAAGAATTCCTCGATCTCCGCAAGAACACCGGCGACGACCGCCGCCGCACCCACGACATGAACACGGCCAACTGGGTGCCGGACCTGTTCATGCAGCGCGTCGAAGCCGACGGCGAATGGACGCTGTTCTCGCCGGACGAAACGCCTGAGCTGCATGATCTCTATGGCAAGCCATTCGCGGAGCGTTACGCGGCTTACGAAGAAAAGGCCGCGCGTGGAGAAATCCGCGTGTTCAAGAAAGTGCGCGCAACTGACCTGTGGCGCCGCATGCTGACCATGGTGTTCGAGACCGGCCACCCCTGGATCACCTTCAAGGACCCGTGCAACCTGCGCTCGCCGCAGCAGCATGCCGGCGTGATCCATTCATCGAATCTCTGCACGGAGATCACGCTGAACACCTCGGACGACGAAGTGGCCGTCTGCAATCTCGGCTCCGTCAACCTGCTCAATCATATCGGCAAGGACGGTCTCGATCACATCAGGCTCAAACGCACCGTGACCACGGCGATGCGGATGCTCGACAATGTCATCGACATCAACTTCTATACCATCCCGGAAGCGCGGCGTTCCAACCTCAAGCATCGCCCGGTCGGTCTCGGTCTGATGGGCTTTCAGGATGCACTGCAGGTGCAGGGTATCGCGATGGCGTCGGATGCGGCCGTGGCGTTTGCCGACACCAGCATGGAAGCGATTGCCTTCCACTCGATCTCCGCATCGGTAGATCTCGCCGCCGAGCGCGGCCGTTATCCGTCCTTCGATGGATCGCTGTGGAGCCGCGGCATCCTGCCGATCGACTCCATCGAGATACTCGCGGAAGCCCGCGGTGGCGTGCAGATGGATCGCTCGACCACGCTCGACTGGAACGGCCTGCGTGACCGTGTGAAGTCCACCGGTATGCGTAATTCCAACGTGATGGCGATCGCGCCGACAGCGACGATCTCCAATATCTGCGGCGTCGCGCAGTCGATCGAGCCGGCCTATCAGAACCTGTATGTCAAATCGAACATGTCAGGCGATTTCACAGTGGTGAATGCTTTCCTCGTGCGCGATCTGAAGAAGCGCGGGTTGTGGGACGACGTGATGGTCTCTGACCTCAAATATTTCGACGGCAGCGTCGGATCGATCGATCGCGTGCCTGACGATCTCAAGGCGCTGTATGCGACCTCGTTCGAGATCGACAGCGCGTGGCTGATCGAGGCAGCCTCGCGCCGTCAGAAGTGGATCGATCAGGCGCAGTCGCTCAATCTCTATATCGCCAATCCATCCGGCAAGAAGCTCGACCAGCTCTATCGCCTGGCCTGGACGCTGGGGTTGAAGACGACCTACTACCTGCGCTCGCGCAGTGCCACGCATGTGGAGAAGTCGACGCTGAAGGGCACGGACGGCAAGCTCAATGCCGTGTCAGCAACAGTCGCTGCGGCGAAGGTGGCAGGCGCGCCGATCCTCGTTCAGTCTTCCGTCACGGCGCCGGAGCTGAATGTCGCGATGGCATGCTCGATCGACAACCCCGAATGCGAGGCGTGCCAGTAAGGGTGCGCCAAACACACTGACCTCATCCTGAGGAGCGGCTTCTTGGCCGCGTCTCGAAGGATGGCCCCACGCTCATGGTTCGAGACGCCCGCTGAAGAGCGGGCTCCTCACCATGAGGGCCGAACAAATACGCAAGGAACACCCATGCTCGACTGGTCCGATACCTCATCCGCTCCCAAAACCCCCGCCTTCATCCCGATCCCGCAATCTCCGGCCGACGCCACGGGTCTCGGCACCATCGATCGCTCCGGCGGCCGTGTCTCGGTGGACGAGAAGCGGATGATCAACTGCCGCGCTGACGTCAACCAACTGCTGCCGCTGAAATACAAGTGGGCGTGGGAGAAGTATCTCGCCGGCTGCAACAATCACTGGATGCCAACCGAAGTCTCGATGCAGGCGGATATCGCGCTGTGGAAGTCGCGCGACGGTCTTACTGAAGACGAACGCCGCGCCATCAAGCGCAATCTCGGCTTCTTCGCCGCGTCGGAGTCGCTCGTCGCCAACAATATCGTGCTGGCAATCTATCGCCATCTGACCAATCCGGAATGCCGGCAGTATCTGCTGCGGCAGTCGTTCGAGGAGGCGGTGCATACGCACACCTTCCAGTACATCGTCGAGAGTCTCGGCCTCGATGAGGGCGAGCTGTTCAACATGTATCGCGAGGTGCCCTCGATCACCGAGAAAGCCGCCTGGGCGCTTAAGCACACCCAGCATCTCGACGATCCCGACTTCAAGACCGGCACGCCGGAGACCGATCAGGCCTTCATGCGCGATCTCGTGGCGTTCTATGTGATCTTCGAAGGCATGTGGTTTTATACGGGCTTTGCGCAGATCCTGTCGCTCGGCCGCCGCAACAAGATGGTCGGGATCGCCGAACAGTATCAGTACATCCTGCGCGATGAATCGATCCACCTGAATTTCGGCATCGACGTCATCAACCAGATCAAGATCGAGAATCCGCACCTCTGGACCAAAGCGTTCCAGGAGGAAATCCGCGACATGATCCGCACCGCGGCCGAGCTCGAGGCGGCCTACGGGCGGGACACCATGCCGCGCGGCTTCCTTGGACTGAATGCGGCACTGTGCGAGACCTATATGCGCTTCATCGCCAACCGCCGCTGCGCCCAGATCGGTCTCGCGCCGGTGTTCGTTGAGACGGAAAATCCGTTCCCGTGGATGTCGGAAGCCATGGACCTGAAGAAGGAGAAGAACTTCTTTGAGACCCGGGTGATCGAATACCAGAATGGTGGCGCGCTGAACTGGGAGTAGTCTTTGGTCTCATATCCGCCGCTGCATGGCGCATATGAATCCGCATCGCTTGACCTGATCGCGTGATGCCCGCAGGCATGATTGGCCTGCGGGCGTCACGCGGATCAGTCGATGCATTCCAGCCACATCCCGAAAGCGCCAGCCTATTGGTCGAAGGCCGCTATCGTGCCCGGCATCATTGCCATCGGCCCGATGCTGCCCGGCACGCTCGCTTTCGGCATGGCATTCGGTGCGCTGTGTGCGCAGAAGAACCTCACGCTTGCCGAAGTCGAGGTGATGATGGCGACGGTCTATGGCGGCTTGTCACAGTTTGTTGCGGTGCAGTCATGGCCTTATGTTTTGACGCCGGGCGCGATCGCGACGCTGGCGCTGCTGACGCTCACCGTGAACATCCGCTTCTTCCTGATGAGCGCGACATTGCGCCCGTGGTTCGGCACGTTGCCCGCGTGGCAGGCCTATCCGTCGATGCTCTTGGTCACTGATGGCGGCTGGCTCGCAGCAATGCGCTATCGCGATCATGGCGGGGCCGATGCGTCGTTCTATCTCGGTGGCGGTATCGTGCTGTATTTTACTTGGCTGTTCTCGGCGATCCCGGGCTTCCTGCTGGCCGAACAGCTCACTGACCCGAGAAAGTATGGTGTCGATCTGGTGATGCCGGCCTTCTATGCCGCGATGCTGGTGCCCGCATGGAAGGGCCCCCGCCGTGCCATCCCTTGGGTCGTGTCGGGCGTCGTTGCCCTCGCGGTGCATTGGTTGGTGCCGGGCTGGTGGTTCATCATCGCCGGCGCGCTATCGGGAGCGATCAGTGCCGGGCTCATGGACGAACCCGAACCGCAACATCCGGCGGGCGTGTCCGCATGACGGAATTTTTGCGCAGCGATGTGATGGTCGCTTTTGCTGTCATGACGGCGGTCACAGTGGCCTCGCGCCTCGGCGGCTACTGGCTGATGGGCTACGTCAACGTCACGCCGCGGGTGCGCCGGATGCTCGACGCATTGCCGGGCTCGATCATCGTCGCCGCCGCGCTGCCCGTGGCCGTCAATGGCGGGCCGGTGGTGGTTTTCGCGATCCTCGCCGCGATGGCCGTGACCATCATCCGCCGCAACGACTTCGTTGCCGTCATCACCGGGATGGCGGTCGCCGCGGCCGCCCGGGCGCTCGGTTTTGGCGGCTAGATCTACCCGAAAAGTTGAATCCCGCTATGCACAAAATGCCTTGTCAACGAGTCTGAACTAGTGTTCAGTTCTTATCGCGAGCACCTCGGAGGTCGCTCAAAACCTTGAAGTTACGCGCCTTATTTGTGACAGCCGTCAGGTTGGCCAAGGGGTGCCGGGGATGAGACGCTCATGGTTTACCGACGGACCCATCAAGTCGTGAAGCGGCTTGCGGCGCGGCGCAGCGCCATTCTGGCGGCGGCACGCGAAACCTGTGCCGAAGGTGGCATGGCGGCGGTTCAGATTGCGCCGGTTGCGGTTCGCGCCAATGTCGCGGCGGGCACGGTTTATCGGTATTTCCCGTCCAAGGCCGACCTGATTTCCGAACTCATCGCCGACGTCTCGCGCGACGAACTCGCCGCGATTCGACGGGCTGCGGATGCTGCGCCGGGACCGTCATCGGCGCTGGCTGCTGCGGTGACCACGGTGGCTGTGCATGTCGTGTCACACCGCAAATTGTCGTGGGGCATCCTGGCCGAGCCAGTCGAGGTCGATGTGACGGAATCGCGGCTGGCCAGTCGCCGTGAGATCGCCGGTGAGATCGAATCCCGCATTGCGGCCGCTATTCGCGCCGGTCATTTGCCAGCGCAGGACACGGCGCTCGCAGCCGCCGCACTGCTCGGCGCGTTGCATGAAGCGCTGGTCGGGCCGATGGCGCCTGACAATCTCGAAGATCAAGCCAAGCTGCGCGACGCGGTGCAGACCGTCACGCTGCTGGCGCTGCGCGCCGTCGGCGTGATGGATGCCCGCGCACGCGGGCTTGTGGTGCAGGCCGTGCTGCCGACCAAGATGGCGGCCGGCGCCTAGCGCGTTTTCAAGCGCAGTGGGCACCGGTTCGCATCAAGAAAACGCGCCAAACCAAAAGGCTTCAGCGCTTACGGCTTGATTTTGCCGTCCTTGTCGAACTGCGCGAGGAAGGCCCAGAGGTCGTTGACCTCGGACTCCTTCTTGATGCCGGCAAAGGCCATCTTGGTGCCCGGGATCTTGGCCTTCGGGTCCTTGATGTATTCCTTGAACGTCGCTTCATCCCAGGTGATGCCGGAATTCTTGTTGGCGTCCGAATAGGAATAGCCCTCGGCGGTTCCAGATTTGCGGCCGTTCAACCCGTTGAGTTCCGGACCGACCTTGTTCTTGGCGTTTTCGCCGACGGCGTGGCAGGCGAGGCATTTGTTGAAGGAGGATTTCCCGGCGGCGACGTCCTGTGCAAGTGCGAAGGAGGAGGCGGTCGAGGCGGCAAGAACGATCAGGGCGCCGAAAGTGACAGACTTCATGGATGGCTCTTTTTGTTGGTTGGCTTTCCAGCTTAGTTTGTTGCACACGCTCCGAGTAGTCCACAAGTGCGATGGCGGCTGCCGCGCGTCCCGGCACCACGCGACGCGTCATGCTTTGGTAAGCTACCCAAAGCCGCATGGACGTGGTTGATTCATGGCAAAGCAGCCGAGTTATCGCTGCGATCTTCGGGAGTGCGCGTTCAATGACCATCATGATGCCCGCGCCGGATCAGGCTGTCCTCGCAAGGCGCGAGGCCATTGTCGCTGCGCTGCACAAGCTGGTGCCGGGCGAGGGCGTGATCTCCAGCGCTGCGGAAATGCTGCCCTATGAGTCGGATGGGCTGATGGCCTATCGCCAGCCGCCGATGGTCGTCGTGTTGCCCGATACGACTGAACAAGTCTCAAAAGTTCTGAAATATTGTCACGAGAACGGCATCAAGGTGGTGCCGCGCGGCTCGGGCACGTCGCTGTCTGGTGGCGCGCTGCCGCTGGCCGACGCGGTACTGCTTGGTCTCGGCAAGTTCAAGCGCGTGCGCGAGATCGATTTCGACAATCGCGCCGTTGTTGTCGAGCCCGGCGTCACCAATCTCGCCATCAGCCAGGCGGTGGCGCATGCCGGCTTCTACTACGCGCCGGATCCGTCGTCCCAGATCGCCTGTTCGATCGGCGGCAATGTCGCGGAGAATTCCGGCGGCGTGCACAGCCTCAAATACGGCATGACCACCAACAACCTGCTCGGCTGCGAGATCGTGCTGATGTCGGGCGAAGTCATTCGCGTTGGAGGCAAGACCGCAGAGACATCGGGCTACGACCTAATGGGGATCATAACCGGCTCCGAAGGTCTGCTGGGTGTCATCACCGAAATCACCGTGCGTATCCTGCAGAAGCCGGAAACGGCGCGTGCGCTGATGATCGGCTTTGCTGAGGTCGAGCAGGCCGGCCAATGCGTTGCCGATGTCATCAGCGCCGGCATCATCCCCGGCGGCATGGAGATGATGGACAAGCCGGCGATCCATGCGGCCGAAGCCTTCGTGCATGCCGGTTATCCGCTGGACGTCGAAGCCTTGCTCATCATCGAGCTCGACGGCCCAAGCGTCGAAGTCGACGAACTCATCAAGCGCGTCGAGAAGATAGCGCTCGGCTGCGGCTCGACCACCTGCCAGGTATCGACCTCCGAACAGGAACGCCTGCTATTCTGGTCTGGCCGCAAGGCAGCCTTCCCCGCGGTGGGCCGCATCTCGCCGGACTATCTCTGCATGGACGGCACCATTCCGCGTGCGGCATTGCCACTCGTCCTGCGTCGCATGAAGGAGATGTCTGCCAAATACGGCCTCGGCGTCGCCAATGTGTTTCATGCCGGCGATGGCAATCTGCACCCGCTGATTCTGTACGATGCGAACAAGCCCGGCGAGTTGCAGCTCGCGGAAGACTTCGGCGCAGATATTCTGAGGCTGTGCGTCGAGGTCGGCGGCGTGCTGACCGGCGAGCACGGCGTCGGCATCGAGAAGCGCGACCTGATGCCGGAGATGTTCAGCGAGGTCGATCTCAATCAGCAGCAGCGTATCAAATGCGCTTTCGACTCGCAGGGTCTGCTCAATCCCGGCAAGGTGTTTCCGACGCTGCATCGCTGCGCCGAACTTGGCCGCGTACATGTGCATGGCGGCAAGCTGGCGTTTCCCGATCTGCCGCGGTTTTGATGATGAGAACTGTGAAGTTAGTAGTGCCATCTGCTTTTGCAGCACGCGCGGACAAAGTGCTCCCGCCCCCCTCCGCGCGAAGCAAAGCTTCGCTAGGGGGGAGGGTCGGGGAGGGGGGGAACCCCAATCTCCGGAGCGTGTGGCTACCCCCCTCCCTAACCCTCCCCCGCAAGGGGGGAGGGAATCTACAGCGTGTAGGGCATCTATCGTGGACATTTTGAAAGTACGCGACGCTCAGGACGTCGAGCAGGCGGTGCGCGCGGCAATTGCAAGCGAGCAGCCGCTGGAAATCATCGGTCATGGCAGCAAGCGCATGGTCGGCCAGCCCATTGCGACCAATGCGGTGCTCGATCTGTCGGCGCTGAATGCGGTGACGTCCTATGAGCCGAACGAATTGATCCTCACCGTACAGGCCGGTGCGCCGATGGCCGACGTGCTGTCGCTGATCGATTCCAAGAATCAGCAGTTTTCGTTTGAGCCGATGAACACGTCACAGCTCCTGGGCACGCCGGATATCGGCACCATCGGCGGCATGATTTCCGCCGGGCTCGCCGGGCCACGGCGCATTCAGGCCGGCGGTGCGCGCGATCATTTGCTCGGCGTGCATGCGGTTTCCGGCTTCGGCGACAGCTACAAGGCCGGCGGCCGGGTGGTGAAGAATGTCACCGGCTACGATGTCTGCAAGCTGCTCGCCGGCGCGTGGGGCACGCTGTCCGTGATGACGGAGGTGACCCTCAAGGTCATGCCGCGGGCAGAGAGCGAACGCACCCTGGTGCTGCGCGGGCTCGATGATATCGCAGCCAACAAGGCGATGACCGCGGCGTTGGGGTCGCCCTTCGATGTCTCAGGTGCCGCGCATCTGCCGGGCTCGGCGTTACGCACCACGCAGGGGGCGCTTGGCGAGATCGCGTCGCCCGACCAGTCGGCGACGCTGATCCGCCTTGAAGGCATCACCGCGTCTGCGTCGCAGCGTGCGGTGTCACTGAGCACGACGCTGAAGTCATTCGGCGTGGCCGAGATACTTGAAGACACTGCATCCGCGGTGCTGTGGGCGGCTGTCCGTGACGTGACGCCATTCGCAGCCAGCGGTCCGCGCGCGATGTGGCCGGTATGGCGCATCGTGACGCCGCCGGCATCCGGCGGTGCACTTGGCCAAGCCATCGCCAAGGGCTCGCAAGGCGAGGTGATCTATGACTGGGGCGGCGGGTTAATCTGGGCGGCACTACCGCCATCGGCCGATGCGCAGGCAGCGCAGCTCCGCAAGCTGGTCAATGCAGCCGGTGGCCATGCGACGCTGATCCGCGCGCCGGAAGATGTGCGCCGTGCCGTTGATGTGTTTCATCCGCAGCCCAAAGGCATCGCGGCGCTCGGCGAGCGTGTGCGTCACAGTTTCGATCCGAAGACCATTCTCAATCGCGGCCGGATGTCGCGTGGCCTTGGTACTTGAAAGACTTGCGACATGAAAACCGAATTCACCCCGACCCAGCTGGCCGATCCGGATGTTGCCGAGGCCGACAAGATCCTGCGCAAATGCGTGCATTGCGGATTCTGCACGGCGACCTGTCCGACCTATGTGCTGCTCGGCGACGAACTCGATAGTCCGCGCGGCCGCATCTACCTGATCAAGGAGATGCTGGAGAAAGATCAGAAGCCGACGCAGGAGGTGGTCAAGCATATCGACCGCTGCCTGTCGTGTCTGGCCTGCATGACGACCTGCCCGTCCGGCGTGAACTACATGCATCTGGTCGATCAGGCGCGGGCCAAGATCGAGAAGGACTACACCCGGCCGCTCTCCGAGCGATTGCTGCGTGACGTGCTGGCCTGGGTACTGCCACGCCCCGGTCTGTTTCGCCTGAGCATGACCATGGCCCGGCTGGCGCGGCCGCTGGCGCCGCTGCTGCCCTCGACCAGCAAGCAATCCAACCCGAACCTGCTTAGCCGCGTGAAGGCGATGCTGACGATGGCGCCGAAGCAGTTACCCGCCGCCGGTCCGTCTGGTGGCAGCGTCTTTCCCGCGATCGGCGCTCGCCGTGGCCGGGTCGCACTCCTGCAGGGCTGCGCCCAGCAGGTGCTGGCGCCGCGGATCAACCAGGCCGCCATCAGCCTTTTGACCCGACATGGCGTCGAGGTCGTGCTGGTCCGGGACGAACAGTGCTGCGGTGCGCTGACCCATCATCTCGGCCGCGACGGGGATGCGCTGGCGCGGGCCAAGGCCAATATCGGCGTCTGGCTGGGGGAGGCAGACCGGGGCGGTCTCGACGCCATCCTGGTCACGGCGTCCGGCTGTGGAACCGTTATCAAGGACTATGGCTTCATGCTGCGCGAGGACCCTGAGTTCGCCGCGCCGGCCGCCAGGGTCTCTGCGCTGGCGAAGGATATCAGCGAGTATGTCAGCGCCATGGATCTGCCGAAGCCTGACAAACAAAGCGACCTTGTCGTCGCCTATCACTCGGCGTGTTCGCTGCAGCATGGGCAGAAAATCACACAGGCTCCCAAAGAATTGCTTTCCAAGAATGGATTCGTGGTGAAAGATATCCCAGAGAGCCATTTGTGTTGCGGTTCGGCGGGGACGTACAACATTCTCCAGCCTGATATTGCGAGCCGGTTGCGCGATCGAAAGGTCGCCAACATCGCGATGGTCAAGCCGGATATCATCGCTGCCGGCAACATCGGCTGCATGGTTCAGATCGCCGGAGGGACGTCAGTCCCGGTCGTACATACGATTGAGCTACTCGATTGGGCGACAGGCGGTCCCAGGCCAGGATTGAACTGATCTAATTGTGACAACGGCCCCGCGTTAAACTGGCCCCGCGCTGGCGCGGAAGACTTGAAACGCCGGTCCCTTTTGGATCGGCGCCAACAGGAGGACCACGATGGCTAAAGGCAAGAAGTCGAAGAAGGACAAGAAAAAGCAGAAGAAGCTTTTGACGGCGGCGAAACCCGCGAAGAAGTCCTCCAAGAAGTCAGTCAAGAAATCCGCGAAGAAGGCTGTGAAGAAAGCGGCCAAGAAGGCTGCGAAGAAATCAGCCAAGAAGACGGTGAAGAAGGCGGCCAAGAAAGCCACCAAGAAGGCCGCGAAGAAGTCTGCGAAGAAGGCGCCGAAGAAAGCTCCCGCCAAGAAGGCAGTGAAGAAGGCTGCGCCGAAAAAGGCCGCCAAGAAAGCAACACCGAAGAAAGCTGCCAAGAAGTCCGTGAAGGTTCCTTCTACGCTGTTGTCGAGCACGGCGCCCGCGCCCGCTGTGACAGAAGCTCCAGCGCCGGTCGCGCTGCCGCCGAAGCCGCCGCGCAAGCCGCGTGCTCCCAAGCCCAAGCCGGTCGCACCGGCAATCGCTGAGACACCGAGCTGGGCGACGCCGGAGCCTGATCCGTCACCGGTCGAAGGGCATTCTTCAGGCGAGACGACGGCAATCGAATCTCCTGGCGATACGTCGCCCGATCACGACGAAACCAGATAGTCGAACCGGATTAAGTCCGCGTTCCTGACTCGCCAATAAACTTCGGAAAACCGCAGCGCTCGCCGCTGCGGTTTTTGCTTGGTCAGGCTCTGTCGCGCATGCGTATTTCAACCGATGCCCGGGTGTCCTGAATTTGCAGGCGATTCGAGTGATCGTCGCGGCCCGGAGGCCCTGACGGGCAGCTGTTAACCGCTCCACGGACGGCAATCCACAATTCCTAGTCAGTGGTAATTCCCCGTGGTGGTATTTTCGGGCTGGAATCCCTCCAAAAACGTTGTGCTTTTGCAACACCGCGCCACAACCTCTCACGGAAACGTCAGAACGCCTATTTAGGCGGCACTTGCTCGTTTTTTTTCCTTCACCACTGCGGCTTTGCGCCTCAAAGTTGCGTTCAGTCGATGAATTTCGCGGTCTCGCCGTCTTTCGGACACGGAACTGCCTCTGGTTTCAAAAGTGATGGGGAATGTCATGAAGAAAATTGTTGTCGCCTCTGCTGCGGTGCTCGCCATGGGGATGAGCTCGGCTTCCGCAGCCGATCTGGGCGCGAAGATGTACAAGAAGGCGCCGCCGATCGTGGCTGCCTACGATCCTTGGGACATCGCGTTCGGCAGCGCGATCATGAGCAACTACGTGTTCCGTGGTATCACCCAGTCCAACGGCCAGAAGGGCTCAGTCGCAGCTTACTTCGAGCCGCGCTACAACATCACCAAGGACGTCCAGATCTACGCTGGTGTCGCCGGTGAGAGCATCTCGTTCACCAACCGCGCTTCCATGGAGCTCGACGGCTACTTCGGTATCCGCCCGACCTGGGGCGCAGCCGCGTTCGACTTCGGCTTCTGGTACTACGGTTATCCGGGTGGCCAGTGCATCGACTCCGTCGTTGGCGGCGGCGGCGTGTGCCCGGTCGGCTCGAACGTTGCTGGTCCTGCCTTCAACGTCATGAAGAAGAACGTCAGCTTCTACGAGGGTTACGCGAAGGTGAACTACACCTTCAACGACTACTTCTCGCTCGGCGGTAACGCTTTCTACTCGCCGAACTTCCTGAACACCGGCGCTGATGGCACCTACGCTTCGATCACCGGTAAGGTGATCGCGCCGTCGACCTGGTTCGGTTCGACCGGCATCGGCTCCTACGTCTCGGGTGAGTTCGGTCGTCAGTGGCTGGGCACCTCGGATGCCTTCTACGGTACCGCTCAGTTCCCGAATGGCATCAAGTACGCCGACTACAACACCTGGAACATTGGCATCGGCTTCACCTACAAGGTCTTCACGCTGGACCTGCGCTACTCGGACACCAACCTGTCTAAGGGTGATTGCAACGCCTTCACCTCGGACTTCACTGCTTCGGGCACCAACAACGTCACCGCGATCAACCCGTCGGGCGCTGGCTCGAGCTGGTGCGGCGCCACCGGCATCGTCAAGCTGTCGGCTGACCTGACCGCGATGACCAACCTGAAGTAAGAACTTCGACTGAGATCGAAGGGGCGGCAGAGCAATCTGCCGCCCCTTTTCTTTTGGGATAGAGCTTCCATGAATCGGGACTGGTTGCGGCGCGCAGCGAACACGATCCGTCGCAACAATCATCGCAATGCGCTGGCCGGCGCCGTTGCCGGGCTGGGGGCGGGGATTGCCATCGGTGTGATGGAGTTCTTCTCGGCCGTTGCGCATTATCCGCTGGTCATCATCCCCTTTGCGACCTCGATCGTCCTCGTGATCGGCTCACCCGAAGCCGAGCCGGCGCAGCCGCGCGCGTTGGTCGGCGGACACATCGTCGCGACGCTGGTAGGGCTCGCGGTGCTCAAGCTGACCGGCCCCCATGCCTGGGCCGCCGCCATGGCAGTCGGCCTCGCCGTGCTGGCGATGTATGTGACCGGCACATTCCACCCGCCTGCCGGGATCAACCCGTTGCTGGTGGTGTCTCACGCACTACCGTGGACGTTCCTGCTGGCGCCGGTGCTGGTCGGCGCGCTGCTGCTCGCGAGCTTCACGTTTGTCTGGCATCGCTATGCGGCAGGCCGCGACTGGCCGCGGCACTGGCTTTAGCGGGGCGTGTCACGCCTCAGGCGGTTTCCGTCCTGGCCTTTGCATCTCCCAGCGCGAAGTGATCGCCGGACCGCGTTAGCGACACCTTGCGCTGATGCAAGTCATCGAGCGTGTTGCGGTGGCCGATCGACACGATGGTCGTGCCAGGCAGCTTGTCTTCGAGCAGCCGATAAAGTGCTTCTTCCGAGGGCTCGTCGAGCGATGCGGTCGCCTCGTCAAGGAAGAGGTATTGCGGCTTTTGCAGCAGCGCGCGGGCGACGCCGAGGCGCTGCTGTTCACCGAGCGACAGCATGCGATTCCAGTGGCCATCTTCATCAAGCCGGGTCGCCAGCGCAGGCAGACCCACGGCCCTGACGGCATCGGCGACCTCCTGTTGGCTGAACGCGTCGGTCCCGGCAGGATAAGCCACCGCATCCTGCAATGTACCGACCGGGAAGTACGGCCGCTGCGGCAGCATCATGATCGCCGCATCCGCGGGGATCGAGATCTTGCCTTTGCCGAATGGCCAGATGCCGGCGATGGCGCGAAACAGCGTGGATTTTCCGGAGCCCGATGGGCCCGTAAACAGCGTGCGTTCCCCGCGGCGGAAGCTGAAGCCCGGCGTCTGCACCATGGGAGCGCCATTGGGGAGGGTGAGCGTCAGATCGCTCAGCGCGATGTCACTGGTGCGGGTCTCGGTGGCGTGAACGATATCGGCCTTGGTCGTCAGCGCCTGTACGTTGGCAATGGCTGTCTCGAAGCCATCAAGGCGCATCACGCCGGACTGCCATTCCGCCAGTGTGCGATAGGCGGTGACGAAGAATGAAAGCGCACCCTGCACGGTGCCGAACGCATCCGCAGTCTGCATCACGGCGCCGAGCTGGACCTTCTCCGCAAAATAGGCCGGCGCGACCAGAACATAGGGCAGGATGATCGCGATCTGCTGATAGCTGACCGTGAAGGATGTCAGCTTCTTGGTGCGGCGCATGATGTCGATCCAGTTGCCGACGACGAGCTGGAAGCGGGTCGAGAGTCGCTGGCGCTCAACCGGTTCGCCGCGCAGCAGAGCGATCTGCTCGGCATTTTCGCGCGCACGCACCAGATTGAAGCGGAAGTCCGCTTCATAGCGCTGCTGCTGGAAGTTCAGTGCCATCAATGGGGCGCCGATATAGTGGGTCAGCGCGGTGCCGATCACGGCGTAAACAAGCGCGCCCCAGACGAGATAGCCGGGGATCGGGATATCCCGACCGAACACATGCAGCGGCGCCGCGTCGGACAGGCCCCACAGGATGATCACGAAGGAGAACAGTGTGACGACCGAACTCAACAGGCCGATGCCGATGTCGAGCGTCTTCTCCACGAACAGCTTCACGTCTTCGGCAATGCGCTGATCCGGGTTGTCAGCAGCGTCGCCCTGCAGCTGCATGCGATAGTGGTTGGCGTCGGCGAGCCAGTTGCCGAGATAGCGCTCGGTCATCCAGCGCCGCCAGCGGATCTGGAGCCACTGGTTGAGGTAGAGCTGATAGACCTTGAGTGCGATGTTGATCGCCGCAAGCACGCTGAAGTAAGCGAGCTGATAGGTGAAGACGTCGAGGTTTCTGTCCTGCAGTGCGTTGTAGAAGGTGTTGTTCCAGCGATTGAACAAAACGCTGAGACCGACCACCGCCAGCTCGATGGCGATCACCGCCGTGAGGAGTCCGAGTCCTGCCCATTTGTCCTCGGAACGAAAATAAGGAACCGCGATCCGCCAGACGGTCGCGAGCGTGGAGCGGATGTTATTCACAGGTCGTCTCCGGGAGGAGGGCCCTAAGCCCTTAAGATCAAAAATGAATTCCAGCGTTTAGACTAAAGTAGCTGGTTTGATGGCCTGCGGCACCTTGTCGCGAAACTGTGATTCACCCTAGCATGACCAAAAGCGAGGCATGGGGGCCTCGCCTTCGCGTAGCCTATGGGCGCTATCGGCTTTGACCGATCGTGGATGTCCTCGCAAGTGAACAATCAGCAATTTGCCGATCGATAACGATCGAGCCGCTGCAATAATATAAAGGGGGAGAACGACCATGTGGAACCAGGTCTACAATCCATTCAACAGCTCCACGATCTCGACGCTTGTAGCCGCGATACCGGTGGTCGTCCTGCTGGTGCTGATCGCGACCAACAAGGTCAAGGCGCATATCGCAGCGATCATTGCGCTGGTGCTGGCCAATCTTGTGGCGATCTACGCATTCACGATGCCCGCCAACATGTCGCTTCGCGCATCGGCACTCGGCGTCGTGACCGGTTTCTTCCCGATTGGCTGGATCGTCCTCAACGTCATCTTCATGTATCGCCTCACGGTGGACAGCGGCCGCTTCGAGGTACTGCAACGCGCCATCGGCGGCGTGACCAATGATCGGCGTCTGCAGATCCTGCTGATCGCGTTTTCGTTCGGCGCATTCTTCGAGGGAGCGTCGGGCTTCGGTACGCCGGTGGCCGTCACCGGCGCCGTGCTGATCGGCCTCGGCTTCTCGCCGCTGGCAGCATCGGGCCTGTCGCTGATCGCGAACACCGCGCCCGTCGCTTATGGCGCGCTCGGCACGCCAATCCAGGGCCTCGCCACCGTCACCGGCTTCGACCCCTTCATCCTGGGCGCGATGGTCGGCCGGCAGTTGCCGATCTTCTCCATGATCGTTCCATTCTGGGTGGTCTGGGCCTTTGCCGGCTGGAAGGGCATGAAGGAAGTCTGGCCTGCTATTCTCGTTACCGCGCTCTCCTTCGCGATCCCGCAATTCGTGATCTCGAACTTCATCAATCCGTGGATCGTCGACATCGGCGCCTCGCTGATCTCGATGGGCGCGTTGATCCTGTTCCTGAAGGTCTGGCAGCCCAAGACGATCTGGACCTCGGCCGCGCTGCGCCAGCATGACGACTCGGCGTCGACCGTGCCACCGGTGAAGCCGATGAGCACGGAGAAGCTGACCTCGGCTCAAGTCTGGAGCGCGCTGACGCCATGGATCATCCTCTGCGTCATCCTGCTGGTCTGGGGCACCAACTGGTTCAAGGGGATCGTCAACCCGATCTTCTCCTGGAATTTTCCAGTGCCTGAGCTGCACAACATGATCAACAAGGTGCCACCGGTGGCCGCTAAGCCGACGCCGGAAGGCGCGGTGTTCGCGTTCACTTACGTTTCCTATACCGGCAGCGGCATGTTGCTGGCTGCGATCATCTCCGGCTTCATCATGGGCTTCTCGCCTGCGAAGATGATTGTGGAATATGGCCGCACCATCAAGATCTGCGCCTATTCGCTGATCACCATCTCGGCGATGCTGGCCATCGGCACGCTCACGCGCCTGTCGGGCGTCGATGCGACGCTCGGTCTGGCCTTCGCTGCCACCGGCGTGCTGTACCCGTTCTTCGGCACACTGCTTGGCTGGCTCGGTGTGGCGCTCACCGGTTCCGATACCGCATCGAACGTGCTGTTTGGCAACCTGCAGAGGATCACGTCCGAACAGCTCGGTCTGTCGCCGATCCTTATGAGCGCGGCGAACTCGTCCGGCGGCGTGATGGGCAAGATGATCGACGCGCAATCGATCGTTGTGGCCTCCACCGCAACCAACTGGTTCGGGCATGAGGGCACGATCCTGCGCTTCGTGTTCTGGCACTCGATCGTGCTGGCCTGCATGGTCGGCCTGTTCGTGATGCTGCAGGCCTATGTCTATCCGTTCACGCTGATGGTCCTGGCGCCGTAGGGCGCACGCAAGGAATCAATGACGAATCCCCGCGGCTGCAAGGCCGCGGGGATTTTTCGTTGTCGCGCCATATTGTTTCCCGACGGTTCTGGTCAACCGTCGCGGCCGCGCGTAGAACCGCGGCCATTGTCGCCGATCCCATCACGCCGAGAATTCATATGACTGCCATGACCACTTTGCTGCGGGCCGCTCTTGCCGGCGCTGCGTTTCTGATTGCCGTCCCTGCGCATGCCGCCGAAGAGTTTCCATTCGGCATGGAAATGACTCTGGATGCACAGCGTCAGCCCGGCTCGAAGCGGATTCCCAATCTGGAAATCGGCGAGGCCGGCGAGGCGCGGGTGGAGTTGTGGTGCAAGGGCGGCAAGGGGCAGTTCTCGGTCGCTGGCAACACCGTCGTCTTCGTCGCCGGCGCGATGGAGAACCGCAGTTGCTCGGACGCACAGGCCGCGATGGACGATCAGTTGATCGCCGATCTCGGCGCGGCCACCAACTGGCAGCGGCGCGGTGATGCAGTGACGTTCGTTGGGCCGAAGTCGCTGCGGTTTCGGCTGAATACGAATTGATAGCTTAAGCTGCGTTGGTAGCGAAGCTTTCTTCCTTTCCCTCTCCCCTTGCGGGAGAGGGTGGATCGAACGCACGAAGTGCGTTCGAGACGGGAGAGGGGTGCCACAGGCGCTGAGTTTTGCTGCTACCCCTCTCCCGCCTTCGCTTCGCTCAGGCACCCTCTCCCACAAGGGGAGAGGGGAGGTAGCGGCGCTCACTTCCAGTTCGAATTGTCCGCATCCCAACGCTGTGCCTTGAACTCCGCCGCGACAGCTGCAACCGCGCCGTTGTCGTCGCGCGGATCGCTCTCTTCATCGGCCGTCGGCGAATCCGCGAGAGCCAGCTTCGCGCCCGAGTTCTCATCCGCGGTTGTTACTGACGGCGTGCTGACCCACAGGATCAGCTTATCCGTCGTGCCGGGCTTGTCGGGAGCGATGATCGCGTTGACCTCGACCGTCTCCGTCAATTCGAGCGCGGGCAGAACCTGACTCGGGCGCTTGAAGGTCAGCTTGAGCTTTCCGGTCTCGTCGTCCCATGACGTGGTGGCAGGTTTGCCCGACATGGTCCTGGCGAGCACATTCGCCAGCGCCGTAGCAACCTTGTCGCGATTGATCTTGTCGCCATCGCGCCAGTCGGCTGCCGCAAAGCGTACGGTACGATCCATGTCGATAGCGCCCGTGGTCCAGCCGACATTGACGACGCCGGGATAGGTCTTGGTTTTGGCGACGAAAGCCGCGGCGCGTTCCGGATCGATGGCGAGGCTGATGACCTGCTCGCCGGCGCGCAGTGCATCGCACGATACGGCCAGGCTGTTCAACGCGACTTCGACATTCTGCCCGCGCAGCGTGCGGACGAAATCGAGTGCGGCTTCGAGCTTGATCTTCACCGCGATGGCTTCTGGAGAGACTTCGGTGAAATCCTTCGGCGCGGGCGCGATATTGTCGTCGGTGGACTGATTGTCCTGGAATTCCTTCTCGCTCTGATCCGAATTGTCCGAAGACGTCACGTTGTTGTTGGTCTGGCCGACCGAGATCTGTCCCTTGAATTCGAACGTGTCGCCGGTCGGCCGGCGGTTCAGCTTGATGGTCACCGGCAGCTTGTCGACCTGGGTCTGCGTTGCGCCGGTCAGCGTCGACCCGCTGACCGTGAGATTGGCGACGAAGCGATCCTTGCGGTCGCTGCCCTTCTCGGCGGGATAGCAGACATCAAGCGTCGCGGCCGTGACGGCCTTGCCCTGCCGCGTCTCCCGGAGGATCACGTCGGCATTGCCGTTCATGACGCCGTCGATCGAGGTGAAATAGCGCGTCTCGGGGCCTGCCGGCTGGCTCTTCGGCGCGGCTTTCACCTGCGCGAAGGCGTGGTGGACGGTCCCAACCGAGGCGGTGACCGTAAGGCCGAGCAGACAAAGATGAAGCGCGCGCATTTCAAAAGTCCCTGGACGTTATCGACGTGTCTCCGGGCGGATTTATCTGATTCCGCCCATGCGAGATTAATCACGGGATTGAATCAGAACCGCGACCAAGGCGAAAGGCCATAAGTCGCGGGCGCATTGTATCAGGGCAAAAAAGAAGGCCGCCCGGAGGCGGCCTTCGATCACAATGCAGTTGAGCGTGAAAGCAGGGCTTAGAAGCCCATGCCTCCCATTCCGCCCATGCCACCCATACCGCCGCCACCGCCCGGCATCGCCGGTGCAGCTTCCTTCGGCAGTTCGGCGACCATGGCTTCGGTGGTGACCAGCAGGCCGGCAACCGAGGCGGCGTCCTGCAGTGCAGTACGCACCACCTTGGCCGGATCGATGATGCCCTTGGCGACCATGTCGACATAGGTTTCGGTCTGCGCGTCGAAGCCGAAGGTCTCGGACTTCTCGTCCAGGATCTTGCCGACCACGATCGAACCTTCAACGCCGGCGTTTTCGGCGATCTGGCGGATCGGAGCTTCCAGCGCCTTCAGCACGATGTTGATACCGGCCTGCACATCGGCGTTCTCGTTGGTGAGACGGCCGACGGCCTTCTTGGCGCGCAGAAGCGCAGTACCGCCACCGGGGACGATGCCTTCCTGAACGGCCGCGCGGGTGGCGTTCAGCGCGTCATCCACGCGATCCTTCTTTTCCTTCACTTCGACTTCGGTCGCGCCGCCGACGCGGATGACGGCAACGCCGCCAGCCAGCTTGGCCAGACGCTCCTGCAGCTTCTCACGGTCGTAGTCCGAGGTGGTTTCCTCGATCTGTGCCTTGATCTGGTTGACGCGGGCCTCAATGGCCGGCTTCTTGCCAGCGCCGTTGACGACGGTGGTGTTTTCCTTGTCGATCACGACCTTCTTGGCGCGGCCGAGCATGGCGAGCGTGACGCTTTCCAGCTTCATGCCGAGATCTTCCGAGACGAGCTGACCGCCGGTCAGGATCGCAAGGTCTTCCAGCATCGCCTTGCGGCGATCGCCGAAGCCCGGTGCCTTGACGGCAGCAACCTTGAGGCCACCGCGCAGGCGGTTGACGACGAGGGTGGCGAGGGCTTCGCCTTCGACGTCTTCAGCGATGATCAGCAGCGGCTTGCCCGACTGCACCACGGCTTCGAGCACCGGCAGCATGGCCTGCAGGCTGGAGATCTTCTTCTCGACGAGCAGGACATACACGTCCTCGAGCTCGGCGGTCATCTTCTCGGCATTGGTGACGAAGTAGGGCGACAGGTAGCCGCGATCGAACTTCATGCCCTCGACGATGTCGACTTCGGTCTCGAGCGACTTGTTCTCTTCAACCGTGATGACGCCTTCGTTGCCGACCTTCTGCATCGCCTGGGCGATCATCTTGCCGATGGCGGCGTCGCCGTTGGCGGAGATGGTGCCGACCTGAGCGACTTCAGCCGAAGACGCAACCGGCTTGGCGCGCTTGGTGATGTCCTTGATGACGGCGGCGACGGCGATATCGATGCCGCGCTTGAGGTCCATCGGGTTCATGCCGGCAGCAACCGACTTGGCGCCTTCACGGACGATGGCCTGGGCCAGCACGGTGGCGGTGGTGGTGCCGTCGCCTGCGGTGTCGTTGGTCTTCGAGGCGACTTCGCGCAGCATCTGCGCGCCCATGTTCTCGAACTTGTCCTCGAGCTCGATCTCCTTGGCGACGGTGACGCCGTCCTTGGTGATACGCGGAGCGCCGAACGACTTCTCGATCACGACATTGCGGCCCTTCGGACCGAGCGTGACCTTGACGGCGTTGGCGAGAATGTCGACGCCGCGCAGCATGCGATCGCGCGCGTCTCCGGAGAATTTAACGTCTTTGGCTGCCATGTTGATGGTGCTCCAAGTGATGGGAATTTGAAATTAAAACGCTGTCATGGCCGGGCTTGACCCGGCCATCCATCTTCCTGCGAAGAAGCCAGATGGATGCCCGGATCAAGTCCGGGCAAGACGTCCGAGTGTTTGGAGAGCGGACCGCCTTTAAGCGATCACGCCCATGATGTCCGACTCCTTCATGATGAGGAGTTCTTCGCCGTCGAGTTTGATCTCGGTGCCCGACCACTTGCCGAACAGAACCTTGTCGCCGACCTTGATGTCGATCGGGATCAGCTTGCCGGCTTCGTCGCGGCCGCCAGGGCCGACACCGACGACTTCGCCTTCAGACGGCTTTTCCTTGGCGCTGTCCGGGATGATGATGCCGCCCTTGGTCTTCTCGTCGGCGACGATGCGCTTGACGACGACGCGGTCGTGCAGCGGGCGGAATTTGGTCTTGGCCATGGGAGTGTCCCTTTAGGGTTTGCGATTTCGTTGCCATCTCGGAGGCGGGCGGGAATCCAGCCGGAACGCTCAGGGCGGCCGGCTCATTCCCTTAGCAATCGCGCTCCGGGAGTGCTAATTGAGCGTCCGGGAAATATGGCCAGACGCTTTTTGAGTCAAGCGAGGCCTTAAGGCCTTGGTGAGGCCAATATAGGATGATCTGGAAACCATAATGGAGAGTCGGCGTAATTCTGCCGACCTCATTGCGCCGTCAGGTGTTTTGCGCTTGGCTGCCGGGACGGGCAGCCGGGGAATTTGCTCTAGGGGATGATATGATCAGGTCACGCTACGCCCGCACGGTTGCCCATCTGGCGATCGTTTCAACTTTGGCGCTGTCATTGGGCGGGTGCGGCACGTCTGGTGGATTGGGCGGGTTCAGCTTTGGGAACTCGCAGCCGACACCGCCGCCGGAGCCCCCGCCGGCGCCGGAACTGCCAGCCTCGATCCGCTCGGAAGAACTCGTCGGCCGCTGGGGTCTGGCGTCCTACATGAATCCCAACGATCGCGTTCGCACCGAGAATGCCGCGCGCGGCCAGTGCAAGCAGCCCTATATCATCGGCCAGGGCGCCACCGGCGGCGTCATCATGCATCTCGCCGACGAGGCGACGCCGCAGGAACTGCGCCTCAAGGGCTCGCCGAGCGGCAAGAACTATATCGGCCCGCCCGGTCCCGCCGGTGGTGAGAAGGATCGCGAGATCGTCTCCTTCGACGGTCGGATTCTCGTCACGCGCTTCATCGACAAGGACGCTGCGGTTCGCTACGGCAACATGGTCTATGTCCGTTGCGCACCCAAGGCCTGACCTGACAAGGCCTGACCTGAGGTGTAAGGCGGGTCCCGCCACTCCCTTGAAGACGTGAGCCCATGCACCGATTGCGCGACCTCGTTTTCGGACCGGGCCGCGCGGTCCTCGTGCTGGCATTCACCCAGATCCTGACCTGGGGCATCCTGATCTATCCACCGGTGCTGACCATGCCGCATGTCACGGCGGCACATGGCTGGTCGCTGGCCTTCGGCATGGCGGGCTTTTCGCTGGGGCTGATCGTATCGGGACTGCTGTCGCCGGTGGTTGGTGGATTGATCGACCGCCACGGCGGCAATGTCGTCATGGCATCGGGCGCATTGGCCGGTGCCTTGGGTCTCGCTCTGTTTTCAGTCGCCGATCATCCCGCGACCTATCTGGCCTGCTGGGTGTTGCTCGGCGCTGCAATGTCTGCGTCGCTCTACGATCCCGCCTTCGCCACGCTGACGCGTATCTTCGGTGCCTCGGCGCGGCGGCAGATCACCTTCGTGACCTTTGCAGGCGGCTTCGCCTCGACGGTTGGCTGGCCGGCGACCCATCTTCTGCTTGAGGCCGTCGGCTGGCGCGGGACGTATCTGACCTTCGCAGCGATCTTCGCATTTGTCGTTGCGCCGCTTCATGCTTTTGCATTGCCGCGCCACGTCGCCGTCGCGCCTCTGCCCGTGGTGGACGCCGTTGTCGTTCCCCCGCAGGCAACCCTGCGCCCGGAAGGCTGGCTGTTCATCCTGCTGGCGGCGGCGTTCTCGCTTTACAGCTTCATTCTGTCGGGCGTGACCTCGAACCTGCTCGCGCTGCTGGAGCGCGGCGGGCTCAGTGCTGCAACGGCGGTGACCATCGGTGCGATGTTCGGTCCGGCGCAGGTGGCATCGCGGCTGGCAGACTTCATGCTGGCGGGGCGCACCCATCCGCTGTGGATCGCGCGCGGGGCGGTGGTGCTGGTGGTGTCGGCCTTCGCGATGCTGGCATTGGCCGGGATTTCATTTCCGCTCGCGGCGCTGTTCGCGGTTGCTTTCGGCGCCGCCAATGGCGTCATGACCATCGCGCGCGGCGCGCTGCCGCTTCTGATGTTTGGCCCGATGGGGTATGGCCGCGTCATCGGCCGTATCGCGCGGCCGGCTTTGTTCGTGCAGGCCTTCGCGCCATTCGTGGTGGCGTCCGCAGTCGAGACGCTGTCCGACCGCATGGTGCTGCTGCTTGGGACCGTGCTGGCACTCGCGGTGCTGCTCTGTTTCGTGATGATAAAAACGCCGGGCATTGCTGCCCGGCGTTAAACGATCTCTAACTGTGGTCGAAAATTATCTTAGCCGAACAGCGCGTCGATATCGTCCTGCGAAGCATGGCCGATATCGCCGTCCAGTTTCGGACCATTCAGCAGCTTGTCGTCTTCGCTACGGTCGTCGACCTTGGCCGGCGCATGCGCCTTGATCTCATCGACGCCACCCCAGATGTCCATCATCGCAGTAATGCGGTTTTCGATGAACTTCATCGTGGTCATCACCTTGCTGATGCGCTGGCCGGTGAGGTCCTGGAAGTTACAGGCTTCGAAGATCGCGACGACGTTATCGCCGATCTCTTCCAGCATCTGCTTCTGCTGATCGGGTGAGGTCACCTTGCCGAGCGCTGTCGATGCATTATCGATGGCTTCGGCTGCGGCGAGAATCTGCTGCGTGGCTTCTTCGGTGCCGCCGACGACAGCGCCGAGTTCACCGTTGACCTTCGCCATTTCGTCGCCTTCGAAGCTCTTGCCGTGAAGAACTGCGATTTCCATCTTGGTGCGGGTAATGGCGTCGTGGATCAGATCGAGTTCGATCTTGAGCTTTTCGCACTGCTCGATCTGTGCGCGATAGGTGGCGAGCAGCGCCTGTGCTTCCGCAACCTGCTGATCGGCGGCGGCGCCGACCTGATCTGTCACGGCGTTGCGGGCCGGCGCTCCCATCTGCGCGCGGATCGCGCGGAGCTCAGCCATGATTTCGCGATGCATCGGCATCGGCTCGCTGCTGCCCACCACTTCATTGGGCATAGGTGCAGTACCGAAAACTTCTTCAATGCGAAATCGCTTGCGACGAACAGACATCAGGTCCCCCAACGTTCAATCAATCCCCCATTCGTATACTCATGAGTTTAACGTGAAGTTCACGCGGGAACATCGCACCGATAGCCGATAATCGCTGCGCAAACTGTTAGTTAACCATGGGGCTTTCACGTTCATTCAAAATAAACGCTACTAAATAGAACTGCGCCGTTTGATGACGTGGTGAATCCAAACGGCGATTGTGTTTACCAAACCGAGGCGATTTTAACCTTAAGTCGGAGTGTGCAAAGCGCTTCTCAGGTGAGAATGCGCACGACGAAACAGTACAGAGTACGTCGATGTTCAGAAAGTTCTCTCTCACGCTTCTTGCCAGCGCATCTTTCATCGCCGCTGGATCGCATCAGGCGCTTGCGGTGGAAGCCGCGGCGCAATTCGCCGAGCCTCCAGTGGTGTATGCGCAGCAGCCGCAGCGCCCGATGCAGCGCACGGCCTATGCCGAACGCTCGCGCATGGGCGGCGGCTTCATCGAGTTTCTGTTCAGTGATGGTCCGGCGCAGCAGGGCCAGCGTTACCAGCAACAGCCGGACTACTCTTACGAGCAGCGCCGCTCGCTGCTGCCGCCGATGGATCCGCAACAGCGCGTCTATCAGCAGGAGGAGACGGCAGATGCCGCGCGCCCCGCGCTGGATCCCAAGTATCAACCGCAGATGGTCGAATATCAGGGCAGCGAAAGCGCCGGCACCATCGTCGTCGATACGCCGAACAAGTTCCTGTTTCTGGTGCAGGGCGGTGGCAAGGCGATGCGCTATGGCATCGGCGTCGGCCGGCCGGGCTTCACCTGGTCCGGCGTAAAGACGATCACGGCGAAGAAGGAATGGCCGTCGTGGACGCCGCCAAAGGAAATGCTGGCGCGCCGTCCTGACCTGCCGCGTTACATGGAAGGCGGTCCGGAGAATCCGCTCGGTGCTCGCGCGATGTATCTCGGTTCGACCCTATATCGTATTCACGGCTCCAACGAGCCATGGACGATCGGTACCAACGTTTCCTCAGGCTGCATCCGCATGCGCAACGAGGACGTCATCGATCTCTATGGCCGCGTCGGCGTCGGCGCCCGGGTCGTCGTGATCTGATCTGATCTTACTTAACCTCTCCCCGCTGTGCGGGGAGAGGTCGGCGCGCAGCGCCGGGTGAGGGGCGGGGCATGCGCTCTCATCACGAAGGGACTGTCGAATCCCACCGTTACGCGGCCGGCCATCTTTTGCTGCTAAAATCCGATCCGATAGTTGAGCGACCGAGGCTCATATCGCGCGATGCCCCTCACCCGTCCGGCTTCGCCGGCCGACCTCTCCCCGTAAAAAACGGGGAGAGGTTAAGGCTGCGTCGCCCGACAATTATGCGAAATCGCTGTCGTCGGAATCCATGTCCATTGCGTCGTAATCGCCGTCGTCCTGGTCTTGATCCTGGTCCTGGTCGGCATCGGCTTGCGCCTGATCGAACGAGCCGGCGCGGGAGCCGCTGGATGAACCGATATCATTGACGCCGGCCTGATTGCCCAGGTTGCCACCGGACGAATCCGAACCGGAGCTCCACGGGCTCTTGCTCTCGCTGGCATTGGCGGCGTCGCCAAAACCTTGCTGATGGCTGCCGCCCATCATCGAACGGATGCTGCCAAGCAAGAGTGACCCGCCGACCACGCCGGCTGCTGCCGCAGCCGCTGTACCCAGGAACGAACCGCCACCACCGGCTTGCGGTTGTTGCTGGCCGAACTGGCCTGGTCCCGGACCCTGGCCGTATCCGCCCTGACCATAGCCGCCCTGCGGTTGTGGCTGGCCGATGACCTGCCCGGTGTTCCAGGCAGGACGGCTCGGCTCGGGCGGGCGAACGCTCGGCACCGAGCCGCGCGGCTGGTTCGGGTTCTGACCCTGACCGAACAGGGCGTCCCGCATCGAATCGAGGAAACCGCCCTGAGCGGCCTGTTCGGGGGCGCCGTTGCCTTCCAGTTGCTGGATGCGCTCATGGGCGCGCTTCAGCGCTTCGTCCTGCAGCAATACGGTCTGCACCAGCGCATAGACCGCATTGGGTGCGCGGCGCTGGCCCTGCGCAATGGCGTCGAGCGCGTCTGGATCGCGTGGCGCGCCTTCGACCTTGCTGAGCCGGTCAAAGAGATCGTCAACCAGTTGGCGTTCTTGCGGTGTCATGGCGTCCTCTGTCTTCAAAGCGCGCTTGCTTTGCGCGCTGAAGATGTAGTGACGCTTTGTGTCGCAATAAGTGCCGCCGGGATTAAATTTAGTTATGCGACAAAACGACCGGCAAGCCTTGTCGTGCTTCCTCTTGTCATGCTTCCAGCGCGTAGCGCGCCAGATTGGCCTTCAGCATGTCGAGAATCTGATCCCGTGCCGGATCGCGGGTCCCTCTGACCCAGGCTGCGGCGAGCGGAAGCCGGTTCATGGCCGACATGCCCAGTGGCACATAGCGAACGCCGCGCGCGGGCATGCGGGAGGTCCAGCGCGGTACGATCGCCAGCCCGATCTCGGCGGCGACGAGATTGACGATGGTCTGCTTCTCGTCGGCGATCTGAACGACATTGGCCTGTAACCTGGATTCCGCAAACAGCTTCATCGTCAGGTCGTGACTGTGCGGCCGCGACCGTCGCTCCGGCACGATCAGAGGCTCTTCGGCGATATCGGAGATCGTCAGATGCGCGCGCGACGCCAGCGGATGGCGTTCGGAGACGGCCACGACGGCTGTCTCGTGAAACAGAAACATGAATTCCAACCGCTTGTCGGCACTCTCGGGCGGCCGGACGAAAGCGAGATCGAGCCGGCCCGACAGCAAGCGCGGCAGCAGCCGGATCGTCTTGTCCTCATCCAGCTTGATGGCAAGGTCAGGGGCGCGCTCGCGAAGGTCGTGCAGCAGCGCCGGCAGAAGTCCCGCGGCGGCACTGTCGATTGCGCCGACCCGGATCGTGGCTGCGCGCGCTCGCACGCGGGCGCGGAAGGACGACGCAATCTGATCCGCGCGGGCGAGCAGGTCGCGTGCCTGTTTCAGAAACTCGACGCCGTCATCGGTCAGGGCGACGCTGCGTGTCGTGCGCGTCAGCAGGCGCGTGCCGAGATCGTCCTCGAGGAGGCGGATGTAGCGGCCGAGTGCCGACGGCATCATCTCGAGCCGTTGCGCTGCGCGGCCGAAATGCAGTTCGTCCGCCGCCGTCACGAAACAGCGCAACTGGTGCAGATCCATCAAGCCTCCCGATGGCGCCTTTGGGTCGCCTGGGGAGTTATTATATCATTTATTTGTATAAACAACCGCGATTGAGCCGAGCGTGGCTCGCCTGCACGGTGGGGGCAGCCAACTCAACCAGCAGAGACCCGACCATGCGTGAATATTCCATCGCGGCCATCCCGGCCGACGGGATCGGTCCCGAAGTCATCGCCGCCGGCACCCGTGTGCTGGAAGCGCTGCAGAAGCGCGTCGGTGACGTCACCTTCAATGTCGAGACCTTCGACTGGGGTTCGGCCTATTACCGCAAGCACGGCGTGATGATGCCGGCCGACGGTCTGCCCAAACTCAAGAAATTCGATGCCATCTATTTCGGTGCGGTGGGCGCGCCCGATGTCCCCGACCACATCACGCTATGGGGCCTGCGGCTTCCGATCTGCCAGGGTTTCGATCAATACGCCAATGTGCGCCCGACCAAGATCCTGCCCGGCATCACCTCGCCACTGCGCGGTGTCGAAACCGGCGATCTCGACTGGGTGATCGTGCGCGAGAATTCCGAAGGCGAATATGCCGGTTGCGGCGGTCGCGTACATCGCGGGCTGCCGGAGGAAGTCGGCACCGAAGTGTCGGTGTTCACGCGCGTCGGCGTGGTCAGGATCATGCGCTACGCGTTCAAGCTCGCGCAGTCACGCCCGCGCAAGCTGCTCACCGTGGTCACCAAGTCGAATGCCCAGCGCCACGGCATGGTGATGTGGGACGAGATCGCCGACGAAGTGTCGAAAGATTTCGCCGACGTCACCTGGGACAAGATGCTGGTCGACGCCATGACCGTGCGCATGACGCTGAAGCCGCAGAGCCTCGACACCATCGTGGCGACCAACCTTCACGCCGACATTCTCTCCGACCTCGCTGGCGCGCTGGCCGGCAGCCTCGGTGTCGCACCGACGGCGAATATCGATCCAGAGCGCCGTTTCCCCTCGATGTTCGAGCCGATCCACGGCTCGGCCTTCGACATCACCGGCAAGGGCATCGCCAATCCTGTCGCCAGTTTCTGGACCGCTGCGCAGATGCTCGATCATCTTGGTGAGCCGGATGCATCGGCGCGGTTGATGCGTGCGGTGGAGAAGGTCTGCGAAGCGGGCATCATCACACCGGATGTCGGCGGCAAGGCCACGACGAAAGAAGTGACCGACGCTGTGGTGGATGCGATCCATAGTTCGAACGTCTGACACGATTTCCGAACGCCCCGGCCTCACCGGGGCGTTCGTCTTCAATAAATCAAAACAATATTCAGGGAGGATCTCATGAAAGCCACAGCTACACTTGCGTTTGCGATTACGCTGGCAAGCTCCGCTGCCTTCGCGCAGGGCTATCCCAACAGACCGATCACCATGCTGGTGCCGTTCGCGGCCGGCGGTGCCACCGACACCGTTGCGCGCGTCACCGCGGCGACCATGTCAAAATTGCTCGGCCAGACCATCATCATCGAAAACGCCACAGGCGCCGGCGGCACCATCGCGGCGGCCCGCGCGGCCCGTGCCGAGCCGGACGGCTATACGATCCTGATCCATCACATCGGAATTTCTACGGCTGCGACGCTGTATCGCAAACTGCCTTACGACACCAAGACCGCCTTCGCGCCGATCGGCCTCGTCACCAATGCGCCGATGACCATCATCTCCCGGCCGAACCTGCCGCCGAACACGCTCGCCGAGCTGATCACCTATATCAAGGCCAACGGCGACAAGATGACCTTCGGCAATGCGGGCCTCGGCGCGGCCTCGCAGCTGTGCGGCCTGATGTTCATGAATGCCATCGACAAGCAGATCCTGTCGGTGCCCTACAAGGGCAACGGCCCGGTGATGAACGATCTGATCGCCGGCCAGATCGATCTCACTTGTGACCAGACCACCAACACCACCGGCCCGATCGCAGCCAAGCTGGTGAAGAGCTATGCCATCACCACCAAGACGCGCCTGTCGTCGATGCCGGATCTGCCCACTGCGGACGAAGCTGGATTGAAGGGTTTCGAGGCTGGCGCCTGGCACGGCATCTACGCGCCAAAAGGGACTCCTGACGATATCGTTCAGAAACTGGCGAAGGTGCTGCAGGATTCGTTGCGCGATCCCGAACTGATCAAGCGCTTCAACGACATCAACACCGATCCGGTGCCACAGGATCAGGCGACGCCGCAGGCATTGAAGAAGCAGCTCGACAGCGAGGTCGATCGCTGGGCGCCGATCATCAAGGCGAGCGGACAGTTCGCGGACTAGCGTGCGAGCGTGACGTTATTTGCCACCAGCAACTGCGCGAAGGCATCGCTTGCCAGATATTGATATTCGCGCTCGCGCTGGTCGGTGAACGGATCGAGGTCGATCAGGACGTCATCGACATGGCCGGGATGGCACATCACCAGTCCGCCATCCGGAAGGTCGTTGAGGAAACCTGCCATGAGCGTGCCGAAGTCGGCGTGCTTGGTGAAATCATAGGCGCCGGCGAAGCCCGGATTGAACGTCACGCCGGCGCGCGTCGCACGTCGGCGGAACGTGGCGCTGAGCGTGTCGAGCAACAGCGCCTTCGGATTATCGATGCGTTGGCCTAACGGCAACACACGGCCGGATTGGCGGACCCAGGCCGTCGGCGCATTTTTCTTCACTGCGGCGAGGAGGGCATCGCGCACCTGCGGGAACGTTTGCACGTGCTGGTGCCCGTCGACATAGTCGGGCGCGCGCCCAAACAGGGCCACAAACTTCGCGATCTGCGTCGTCAGCTCGGTTTCGATCGCCTCGCGATCGAGTTTTCGCAACAGGCTGAAGCGCAGCATCTTGCCAAGCGGCAGGAACAGTTCATCGAGCAGCGGGCGGTAATGCATCGTCAGTGGATGAAACGGCGCGGTCAGCGTCGCGTGGAGCCCGATCTCGCAGTTCGGGTTCTTCGCGACCACTTCCTGTAATGCGTTCACGTCATCGCGCGAAATCGCGGGACCGACCACCATCACGGATGTGGCGTTGAGGCGTCCAAGCGCGATCAGTTCGCGGATGCCCTGATTGACGCCGGGGCTGATGCCATAATCGTCGGCGCAGAGCGTGATGCGGCGCAGGGCTGCGCCGGTCATTCGGCGGCGGTCCGGTCGGTGGTTTGCGCCACGCTATCGGGGGTGTTGCGCTTCACGCTGTGCTCGGCGACGAAATAGATCGGCCGCGCCTTCAGCTCGGACAGGATCTTGCCGATATATTCGCCGAGCACGCCGATCATGATGAGCTGCACGCCGCCGAGGGTCATCAGGCCGACGACCAGCGATGGATAGCCCGGTACCGACTTGCCGGAGACCCATGTCTCCCACAGGATCGACAGGCCGAATAGGAACGCGCCGAAGGCGAGCAACAACCCGAGCAGGCTGGCGAAACGCAGCGGTGCCACCGAGAACGAGGTCAGGCCCTCGATCGACAGGCCGATCAACTGCTTCGGATTGAACGATGTCACGCCATGTTCGCGCGCCGCCGGCTCATAGTCGACGCGGAGCTGACGGAAGCCGATCCAGGTGGCCAGTCCCTTGAAGAACCGGTTGCGCTCCGGCAGCTGGCGCAGCGCCGCCGCCGCGCGCGGGGACAGCAAACGGAAGTCGCCGGCATCTTCCGGGATCTTCTGCCGCGCTCCCCAGTTGATCAGCGCATAGAAGCCGCGCACGGCCTGGCGGCGCAGGAAGGACTCGTTGTCGCGATGGGCTTTGGCGGTATAGACGACGTCATAACCTTCGACGATCCAGTGCCGCACCAGCTGTTCGACCAGTGACGGCGGATGCTGGCCGTCGCCATCCATGAACAGCACCGCGCCCTTGGTAACATGGTCGAGCCCCGCCATCAGCGCGGCTTCCTTGCCGAAATTGCGCGACAGCGACACGACCTGAACGTCGAGCGACGTGGCTTGCAGGCTGCGCGCAACCGCCAGCGTGCCATCGGCGCTGCCGTCATCGATATAGACGACTTCGCAGGCGAGGCCGTGGCGTTCTTTCAGTGTCGTCGCAAGCGTCGCCAGCCGTTCATGAAACAAAGCAAGGCCGGGCGCCTCGTTGTAAACAGGCACAACGATCGACAGGCCTTGTGCCGCGGCGGTCGCGGCATCGGTCGACAGGCTCGATACGTCGCTGCCCAGCATCATCGATCAGATTCCGATATCCAAAATATGCCCATGAATCATATGGTAATCAGCCAGTGCGTCCGCCAGCAAGGCGAAACGCCGCGCTGCGCGTTACTGCCGCAAGAACGCCTCAAGTTTGGCGAACAGCGGATTCTCGCGATCCATCACATAGTCGAGCGAGGCGACCGAGACGGTATCTGCGCCGTGTGCACGTAGAAAGCTGCTCAGCGCGTAAAGCTGCGCCGGCGGGCAGTGCAGCGTGATCATGCCCGACGAGGTCGGGCCGCCGAACGGCGACACCACGCCGAAGCGGTTGTGGGCCTCGGTGAGGAGCGCCTGATTGCAGCCGGCGAAGCGGGTGCGCACTTCCTTGTATTTGCTGGCGCGGGCGCGCGCGGCAATGTGGTCGAGAATGATGCGCGCAGTTTCCAGGGACTGCGCCGACCAGTCGGCGGCGCGCGAGGCGACGAGATTGGCCTGGCTGCGCAGGATGACGCCGTCATCGAGTACCTTGAGGCCGTTGGCGACGAGGGTCGCGCCGGTGGTGGTGATGTCGACGATCAGTTCGGCCGTGCCGGTGGCCGGTGCGCCCTCGGTGGCGCCGGCGCTTTCGACGATGCGATAGTCGACCACGCCGTGAGACGCGAAGAAGTTGCGCGTCAGGTTGATATACTTCGTGGCGACGCGCATGCGGCGATTGTGCTGCGCGCGGAAGCCGGTGGTGACGTCATCGAGATCGGCCATGGTGCGGACGTCGATCCAGGCCTGAGGCACGGCAACGACCACATTGGCGCTGCCAAAGCCCAGGCCATCGATCAAAGCGACCTTCTTGTCGGCGTCGGGGATGCTCTCGCGCAGCAGATCTTCGCCGGTGATGCCGAGATGCACGGCGCCGCGCGCCAGGTTCGAGGCGATCTCGCTGGCCGAGAGATAGGCGATTTCGACATTGTCGAATCCGGCAATGGTGCCGCGGTAATCGCGCACGCCGCCCGGCTTCGCCAGCGTCAGACCGGCGCGGGTGAAGAAGGCTTCGGCGTTTTCCTGCAGCCGGCCCTTGGAGGGAACGGCAAGGACGAATGGTGCGGTCATGACGCGCTCCCGGAAACCAGCGCCGAGGACGCGTTGTGAGTGAGGGCTTCGATCCAGATCGAGAAGCCGACCGCAGGAATCGGCGTAGCGGAGCCGAGCTGCGTCAGCAGTCCATCATAACGGCCGCCGGCGACCAGCGGCTCGGTGCCGTTGCCCTTGCGGTGCAGTTCGAATTCGAAGCCGGTGTAATAGTCGACGCCGCGGCCGAATGAGGTCGAGAAACGTGTCCTGGTGGTATCGATACCGCGCGCCGCCATGAAGCCGATGCGGCTTTCAAATTCGTCGATGGCGGCCGTGATATTGAGTTTGGCATCGGAGGCGAGCTTGCGCAGTTGCTGCAGGGCATCGTCGGGATCGCCTGAGATTGCGAGGAAGCGCTTGATCAGCACCAGCGCATCGCGCGGCAGTGCGCCGCCTTTCAGCGTCGACTGTTCGAGGAAGCGATCGGCGATTTCCGCCACCGAACGGCCGCCGACATTGGTGGCACCGGCGATCGACATCAGGTCGGTGACCAGTGCCAGCGCTGCCTTGCGGTCGGAGCCTGCCAGCGCGGCGAGTACGCCTTCATATTCGTTACGCACCGGCGACTCGGCGAGGGTGAGCCGGTCGAGGTCGTGGGTCAGGCTGATCTTGCGGTTGAAATCCTTCATCAGCCGGCGCTTCCATACCGGATAGAGGTCGAGCGCCTCGATCAGCGCCGCGAACAGCGCGACGTCGCCGGTGCGGATTTCGATATCGCTGAGGCCAAAGGCGGCCGTTGCCTCCAGGCCGAGCGCCAGCATTTCGGCATCGGCGGCGGCGCGATCCTGACGGCCGAAGGATTCGATGCCGGCCTGCTGGAATTCGCTGGGCGTGCCCTGACGATAGCGGAACACCGGGCCGAGATAGCTGAAGCCCGCGGGCTGGCCGGCCTGCGGCGAGGAGAGATAATCGCGCGCCACGGGGATCGTGAGATCCGGCCGCAGGCATAGCTCTTCGCCCGAGGCGTCAGTCGTCAAGTAAAGGCTTTTGCGGATGTCTTCGCCGGACATATCGAGGAACGGATCGGCCGGCTGCAGGATCGCCGGCTCGGCATGGGCGTAGCCGGCCTCGGCAAACGACAACAGCAGCGCATCCGCCCAGGCGGCGGATCCGGTCGCGCGAGGGGCGGCGGGTTTGGTCATCTCGAAGTCCAGCAATCTCAACAGAGTGGTCGTTGGCGCAGCCCATAGCATGGCGGTTGCGACGTTTCGACCACCATCGCCCGGTGGCCTTAATGTCGGGTCATGGCAGCGGGCTATTTGCCTACTTGGTTACCATTCCAGTCACCAAGGGCAGTCTGCACGAGCGCCAGCGCAGCCACCGCCGCCGTATCGGCGCGCATGATCCGCGGACCCAGTGCCAGCCGGAGAATATTGGCCTGTTTCAGCAGCAAAGCCCGTTCTTCCTCGGCAAAGCCGCCTTCCGGGCCGATCAGCACATCGATTCCGGCTGAGGCGGCCCGGGCGCCAATCAGCGCGGTCATGGGATCGGCCGCCTCGGCGGCTTCGTCGCAGAAGATCAGCAGCCGTTTGGCATCCCGCTGGTCGAGATATTTGGGCAGGTTCAGCGGCTCGGCGACGCTGGCCACGCTCAGAATTCCGCATTGTTCGGCCGCCTCGACCACGTTGGCGCGCATCCGCTCGGTATTCACCCGGCTGGCTTGGGTAAAGCGCGTCATCACCGGCTGCAGCGCCGCCGCGCCCATTTCGATGGCCTTCTGGACCATGTAGTCGAGCCGGGCGTGTTTCAGCGGTGCAAACACGTATGTCACGTCGGGCAGGGTATCCTGTGGCCGGACCTGGGTCAGCAGGGTCAGGCGGTCTGCCCGCTTGCCGCCGGAAATGGCGGCCTGCCATTCGCCGTCCTTGCCGTTGAACACCAGCACCGAGGCGCCGGAGCCCAGCCGCAGCACATTGCCGAGGTAATTGCTCTGGTTGCGGTCGAGCGAAATGGTTGCGTCGGCTGCAAAAGGCGCATCGACAAACAGGCGGGGACTGCGGAAATCGGCTTGCGGCATCGTTCATGTTCCATTCAGAGGGCGAGCTTTAGCCCAACTGCGACGAATTATCATGCGAGAACGCGGGTTTGCGCCGCGCTGCCGCCCGAATCCGCGTGCTGTTGGTGGGTTGTTAAGGCTTGGCAGGAATCGTAGAAAGTCCTGAATCAGGATGGGCTTCGCCCCCGATCAATCGGGGCACTGAGCTGCCGGAGGAATATCTGTGATCATCCGTCGTTTGATTGTGCCGCTGTCCATGGCCGTGTTCGCCATGCAGGCTATCGAAGTTCATGCCCAGGGCGCGTTTCCCGCGCCGCTGCCGGGCAACAGCTCGGCTGCGCCTGCGAGTTCGTCGCCGTTTCCGCCGGTGAACGGTGCGCCTGCCAGCGCATCGCCATTTCCGCCGGTCAATGGTGCGGCGGCTGCGCCCAGCGCGTTTCCCTCCAATGGCGCTGCGCCGATCGGTGGTGGCGGCTTCGGCGCTCCTCCGCAGCAACAGGCGGGCCCGCCCGGCGGCGAAGATTGCATGAAGGGCTTTCTGCCCCTGCGTCAGGACGCCGAAAAGAAGGGCGCTGCGATCAAGGCTGCGAGCGAGCGTCGCGCGCCTCCGGACGAGGCCTGCAAGCTGATCACCTCTTTCTCGCAGACCGAAGTCAAGATGATCAAATACATCGAGGCGAATGCGCAGAAGTGCGGCATCCCGCCCAATGTCGGCGAACAGATGAAGACCGGCCACAAGAACACCGAAGGCATGCGGCAGAAGGTGTGCAGCGTCGCGCAGCAGCAACGGGGTGGCGGTGGTGGCGGCCCGGTGGCAGCGCCGCGCCTCAGCGACGTGCTGGGCTCCTCGGCATCGCTGCCGGAAGCGAACAATGCGCGCAAGAGCGGCGGCACCACCTTCGATACGCTGAACGGCAACGTGCTCACCCGATGATCGGGTGGCAGATCATTCTGTTCCGATGAGCGACGCGGCCGCCCGCGTTGCGGATGCGACCGGCAACTGGGTCGATCGCTCGGCGCCGTTGTGGTCGCGACCCTATCTGCGGCTGTCGCGCTTCGATCGTCCGATCGGCTCATGGTTGCTGCTGATGCCGTGCTGGTGGTCGGCGGCGCTCGCCTCCGGCATGGCGCACGATATCCATCAATTGCCCAAGATGATCGCGCTGTTCTTTATCGGCGCCTTCGTCATGCGCGGCGCCGGCTGCACCTGGAACGACATCACCGATCGCGACCTCGACGCCAAGGTGGAGCGCACACGCTCGCGGCCGATTCCGGCCGGGCAGGTCACGGCGAAACAGGCTTTTGCATTTCTAGTGCTGCAGGCGCTGATCGGTCTCGTGGTGCTGCTTCAGTTCAACACTTTCGCCATTGCCACCGGCATCGCCTCGCTTGGCATCGTTGCCGCCTATCCCTTCATGAAGCGCATCACCTACTGGCCACAGAGCGTGCTGGGCCTCGCCTTCTCGTGGGGCGCGCTGATGGGCTTTGCTGTCGTGTTCGGCCGCATCGATGCAACGGCTTTGGCTTTGTACGCGGGTTCGATCTGCTGGGTGATCGCCTATGACACGCTCTACGCTCATCAGGACACCGAGGACGACGCGCTGATCGGCGTGAAGTCGACGGCGCTGCTGTTCGGTGAACGTACGCGCCAGGCGCTGATGCTGTTCTACGGGCTTGCCGTGTTGCTGATCGGCGCGGCGCTAGCACTGGCTGGCGCGCGCTGGCCGGCATGGCTCGGCCTTGCAGCATTTGCGGTGCATCTGTCCTGGCAGATCACGCGCATCGATATCAGCGACTCCGCACTGTGCCTGCGGCTGTTCAAATCCAACCGCGATGCGGGACTGCTGCTGTTTGCAGGATTGCTTGTGGATGCCATCATGCGGGCGGCGTAATCGCGCCTTCCTAAGCACTGGTGGAACACAGAGATGGACGTCGCTCAGCTCAAGACACTCATCCACGTGGCTGAACTGGGAAGCCTGAGCAAGGCCGCCGATCGCCTGCGCATCGCGCAGCCGGCCTTGAGCCGGCAGATCAGATTGCTTGAAAAGGAACTTGGCGCCGTGCTGTTCGAACGGCATGGGCGCGGCATGGTCATCACCGAGATCGGCCGCGACGTTCTCAACCACGCCACCCGCGTGATGACCGAGCTCGATGCCATTCGCAATGTCACCTCGGAGGAGAGCGCGTCGTTCAAGGGGCTTGTCTCCATCGGCACGACGCCGACCGTGGCCGAGATCGTCACCGTTCCCCTGGTGAAGAAGATCAAGGAAGTGCATCCGCAACTCTCGATCCGGCTGTCATCGGCCTTCACGGGCCATCTGCTCGACTGGCTGCAGCGCGGCGAGCTCGAACTCGCCGTGTCCTATGATCCGCAGCCGCTGCGTTCACTGCGCATCGTGCCGGTGATGATGGAGAACCTGCTGTTCGTCAGCGCGGGCAGCAAGGGATTGCGGATGGACCGTCCCGTTCCGTTCGCGGCGCTGGCCCATGAAGAGCTGGTTCTGCCGAGCCTTCGCCATGGCTTGCGCGGGATCATGGAGGAATGCGCGCGGCAGGCGGGCATCCAGTTGCGTGGCAGTGTCGAAGCGGACTCCTTCGGTGCGATGATCGATCTGGTGCGCAACGGTGTCGGCTCCACTGCTTTGCCGCTCGCGCCGATCCATGCGCTGGTCGAGAGCGGCGTGCTCTGTGCGGCGCCGCTGGTCGATCCCACGCCGGCGCGCAAGCTGGTGCTGGCCTATCCGGCGGACCGTTCGGTCAGCGCGGCGGCGCGCTTCGTCGGCGATACATTCACGGAGATCGCCGCCGATCTTGTCGCCCGGAATATCTGGGTTGGACACATGATCGATCCCAGGAAAACGTAGCTGCGTCGCACCATGCGCGCGCTGTCGCGTGCTGCAACGCCAGAGATCAAATCTCGGCATATCTCTTCGAGCAAATCGGTATGCGTCGGGCTGTCTGCTTTGGGCTAAGCGTGAGTCAGCGCTATGCTGCAAGCAACGGAGACTGGAATGTCAGATGCAGGGCCCACGCCCGGTTCACAGGTGGATTGGCGGCACGATGTGTTCCGCATCCTGAAGGAGGCCGACGTCAAGCACGTCGTCTATGTGCCCGATGCCGGCCATTCCACGGCGATCCGTCTCGCCGACGAGGACAATGCGATCAATTCCGTGGTGCTGACGACCGAGGAAGAAGGCATCGGCTATCTCGCGGGTGCCTGGCTCGGTGGCGAGCGCGGCGCGCTGCTGATGCAGTCCAGCGGTGTCGGAAATTGTATCAACACGCTGGCGCTGCAGGCCTGCACGCGCTTCCCGCTTCTGATGGTCGTGACCATGCGCGGCGACTGGGCCGAGTTCAATGCGTGGCAGAATCCGATGGGGCAGGCGACCGAGAAGGCGCTCAACCTGATGGGCGTGCTGACCTGGCGCGCCGATGAGCCGCAGGATGTTGCGCCGCTGTTGCATGGCGCCGCATCGATGGCATTCAATGGCGATGCAGCCTGCGCATTGCTCCTGGGGCAGCGTTTGATCGGAGAGAAGCAGTGGGTCAAGTAAACGAAACTGGCGCGCTCGATCGCCGCGAGGTCGTGCAGAAGCTGCTGGCCGGCCGCAAGGATCTGCTCGTGGTCACCGGCCTCGGCTCACCGTCTTATGACGTGATGGCTGCCGGCGACCACGACAACAACTACTATCTCTGGGCGGCGATGGGCAGCGCCGCCATGGTCGGGCTTGGGTTGGCGGCGGCGAAGCCCGACCATTCGGTGCTGGTCATCACCGGCGATGGCGAGATGCTGATGGGCATGGGCGGGCTTGCCACCATTGCCACGCGCAAACCTGCCAATCTCACCATCGCCATCCTCGACAACGGGCATTTCGGCGAGACCGGCATGCAGGTCAGCCATGCCGGGCTCGGCGTCAATCTCGATCGCGTGGCGCAAGCCTGCGGCTTCGGCTGGACGCGCGAGATTCGCGACATGGCCGGTGTGGAGGATCTGCGCGGTCGGCTGTCGTCGCGCGATGGCGTCAAGCTTGCGACCATCAAGGTGAAAGCGGAAAATCCGCCCCGCGTGCTGCCGCCCCGCGATGGTGTCTATGTGAAGAACCGATTCCGTGCAGCGCTGGGCCACGCGCCGCTCTGAACAGACGGAAGGGCGCTCATCCACATGGATGCGGCGCCCTTCTGACGATCGCTGGGAGACCCAATGCTGGAAAACCAGTGTGGGAAATAAAAACATCATCAAGGGTAGGGAAACAATGGCGAGCAAGATCACGCGCCGCACGTTCTGCCGCTCGGCAGCCGTTACGGCGTCCAGCATGATGATTCCAGGTACCAGTGTCTGGGCCCAGGCGGACCTGCCGAAAAGCCCGATCACGCTGGTCGTGCCTTTCGCAGCCGGCGGGGCCACCGACATCGTCAGCCGGCATGTGGCCAAGAAGGTCTCCGATCAGATCGGGCAAACGATCCTCATCGAAAATGTCGGCGGCGCAGGCGGTGTGGTTGGTGCCACGCGGGTCGCGCGCGCGAAGCCCGATGGGCTGACATTGTTGATGGGCACGATCTCCACCCACACGATCAATCCGTTGATGGCGAAGGTGCCGCCTTACGATCCGGTCAAGGATTTCACCGCGATTTCGATGCTGGTGACGGTGCCCAATGTGTTGATGGTGTCCAAGCAGGTGAAGGCGACTACCGTCGGCGAGCTTATCGCGCTGCTCAAGGCCGATCCGACCAAATACAGCTATGGATCGTCCGGCGTTGGGACGCCGCCGAATCTGTCGGGAGAACTGTTCAAGGTGCAGGCGGGCGTGAAGATGGAGCACGTGCCTTATCGCGGCGGTGCACCGGCCATGAACGACCTGATGGGCGGACAGATCCCGGTTCTGTTCGACGTGCTGAGTGGTGCGGCACCGTTCATCAAGGCGGGCTCAATCCGCACGCTCGCCGTCACCACCAAGAAGCGGTCGCCGTCCTTCCCGGACATCCCGACCATTGCAGAGTCCGGCCTGCCTGACTACGAGACCTATACTTGGAACGCGGTGTTCGGCCCGCCCGGTATGGCACCTGCGCTGGCAGAGCGGTTGAGTTCGGAGTTCCGCAAGGCCGTCGCCGATCCGGACGTGGCGAAGCAGTTGCGCGAGCTGAGCGGCGATCCGGTGGGCTCGACCGGCGCCGAGCTCGAGGCGCAGGTCAAGGCCGAGGGCGTGAAGTGGGGTCCGATCATCCAGGCCGCCGGTCTGAAGGCTGAGTAGCTCTGCGGAAGGATAGCGTGTTGACGTCTCTGAAAGCTGATCCTGCTGCATTTCTTGCTGCCGTGGCCGCAGTCATTGGCGGCAAATATGTGCGTACTGGTGCGGATGCCGATTCCTATCAGCAAGACTGGCGCGCCCGTTATCGCGGGGCTGCTGTCGCTGTAGCCCTGCCGGGAAATACGGAGGAAGTTGCGGCACTGATGGGCGTCTGCCGCAGCTTCGGTGTGGCGGTCGTGCCGCAAGCCGGCAATACCGGGCTCACCGGCGGTGCCATTGCGCCGGATGGACTGGACTGTCTGATCGTCAATGTCTCGCGGCTCAACCGTGTGCGTCATCTCGATCCACTCAACAATGCGGTGACGCTGGAAGCCGGCTGCATTCTGGCGGATGTGCGTGCGCTGGCTGACCAGCATGACCGGCAGTTTCCCGTGCTGCTCGGCAGCGTCGGCAGTTGCGAGGTCGGCGGGCTGATATCTACTAATGCCGGCGGCACCGGTGTGCTGCGTTACGGCAATATGCGCGAGCAGGTGCTCGGGCTGGAAGTGGTGCTGGCAGACGGTCGCATCTGGAATGGCCTCAAGGCGCTGCGCAAGGACAATACCGGCTACGACCTGAAACAGCTCTTCATCGGCGCTGAGGGCACGCTCGGCATCGTCACTGCCGCTGTGCTGAAACTGTATCCGAAGCTCATGGTGTCAGCGACGGCAATGGTGTCGATGGACGAGGTCGGCCAGGCGATTGCGCTATTGCAGTATCTGCAGCGCACGACGGGCGGTCGTGTCGAGGCCTTTGAACTGATGTCGCAGAGCCAATTGCAGATCGTGCTGCGTCATGGTTCTGCGAGCGGCAGTCCGATGGCGGGTGAGGCGCCATGGTATGTGCTGCTCGAACTGGCGGACAGCGCCGCGGACTGGAACGCCGTGGAAAGCTTGGAGACGGCACTGGCCGCAGCGATGGAGGAAGGGCTCATCGGCGATGCGGTGATTGCGACCGATCAGGCCAAGGCCGAGCGGATCTGGAACCTGCGTCACACGATTTCGGAATCCAACAAGCGCGAGGGTTTTACGGTGTCGAACGATACGTCGGTGCCGATCTCGGCGCTGCCGGAATTCATCGACCGCGTCACGCGTCGGCTGCAGCGCGAACTGCCCAATGCGCAGGTCGCGCATTGCGGGCATGTCGGCGATGGCAATGTGCATGTGATCGTCGTGTTTCCCTACGACATCGGCGATGCGCAGGTGCGCGAGGCTGCGGCGCACGAGGCCAACACCATTGTGCATCAGGAAAGCGTGGCTTGTGGCGGCAGCATCAGTGCAGAACATGGCATCGGCCGCATGCATATCGATCGGCTTCCGCTCTACACGTCGGAGGTCGAGCTCGATCTGATGCGGCGTGTGAAGCTCGCGCTCGATCCCGACCGGATGATGAATCCGGTCAAGGTGTTGCGACTGCCGGGAGAGTAAGACGGCAGGAGGCTCCTGCCTGTCTTCTTAGTGTCGCGCGATGATTTCGCGCTCATCCTTGTAGACACCGGCTTCGCCGAGCAATCCGCCCGGACGACGACGCACCAGGAATTTCGGGCGGCGCTCGCGAATCGCATTGCGGCGACGGCGGCGCTGAGACGGTTCGTAAGTCTTCTCTTCCGGCAATTGCGGAAGCGCGAAGATCTCGCTCCACATCTGCCAGGCCATGTCGATTTCTTCGCGATCCGAACTGACCAGCAATGGAATCGACAGTGAAGGATCGCGATGCGCGAGCATCAGCATCTTGCCGTCGTCGAGACCGCGCAAGGTGACGCCGAGAAAATCGCTGACGCGCACATTGATCGCCATGCGCATGCCGCCGACGGCACGATGCAGGACGACGCGGGTGCGATGCAGTTCGATATGGCGGATCGCTCCGTCGGCGCGGGTGTCATGCGCCTCGAAACGAACCGGAAGTGAATGGGGATCGAGCCGCAATGCGCTGCCCGATCCCGGGGCATGGGCCCCACCTGTCGCTGTTTGATGCCTCACGGCTTTTTATCTCCCCGCCGGAATTATGTTCCCGGTCGATGGGGAGACCTTGCCAGAGCCGGTTCGGAATCGGCTTAAAAAGGCTGGTTAATCGAATCCGACTGCCCTTCATGATTGACAGAAGCTTGGCAGGCATGATTGACGAGTCCTTGCGAAAGCCCTGAAATTCTCTCCTTTTCCGCACGGCAAATGCTTGAAGTCCCTGCGAAATAGGCACATCTCTAGCAGCGGCCATCACCGCTTCGGACCGGTCGAAAATCGTCTCTCAATGTTGGGATTTTGTTCGTGAATTCTTCACCAAACGCGTCGTCGTCCGCCTCCACGAAATCCGACAATTCCGATCTGCTCGACCAGTCCGCGCTTTCGACGCTGGCACAGCGGCTCGTCGAAGCCGCGAAGAAGGCCGGTGCGGATGCCGCGGATGCGGTCGCGGTGCGCGGCGTGTCGCATGGCGTCGAAGTGCGTGACGGCAAGGTCGAAGCCTCCGAGCGTTCGGAAGGCGACGACATGGGGCTGCGCGTGTTCGTCGGCCGCCGTCAGGCGGTGATCTCCACCAATGACATGTCCGGCGACAATGTCGCGCAACTGGCCGAACGTGCTGTCGCGATGGCGCGCGTGGCGCCCGATGATCAATATGTCGGTCTTGCGGACCCAGCGCTGCTTGCGCGCGACTTTGCAAATCTCGATCTGCTCGATCCCGTTGTTCCGTCGGTGAGCGAACTCGAGCGCCGTGCGGTGGAAGCCGAAGCGGCAGCGCTCGCGGTGAACGGCGTGACCAAGTCGGGCGGCGCATCCGCCTCGACCGGCATCGGCGGCATGGTGCTGGTGACCTCTACCGGTTTCCATGGCTCCTATCTGCGATCCAGCCAGGGCGTCTCGATGACGGCGATCGTCGGCGACGGCACCAAGATGGAGCGCGACTACGCCTTCACCTCGGCGCTGCATGCGTCTGATCTCGACTCTCCATCGAGTGTTGGCAAACTCGCGGGCGAGCGCACGGTGGCGCGGGCCAATCCGCGCAAGGTGCCGACCTGCAAGGTGCCGGTGGTGTACGACCCGCGCGTCTCGAACTCGCTGGTCGGTCATGTCATCGGTGCCGCCAATGGCGCGTCCGTCGCGCGCAAGACCACGTTCCTCAAGGACAGTCTCGGCAAGCAGCTGTTCAGCAGCAATATCCGCATCATCGACGATCCCCTGCGCGTGCGCGGCCTGCGCTCGCAGTCCTTCGATGCCGAAGGCGTTGCGACGAAGCAGCAGGCCATCATCGATGGCGGCGTGCTCACGACCTGGCTGCTGGATTGCGCGACCGCGCGCGAACTCGGCATGACCACGACAGGCCACGCGCATCGTGGCGTGTCGTCGTCGCCATCGCCCGGCGCCTATAACCTGCATATGGAAGCGGGCGACGTGAGCCCCGAAGACCTGATCGCCGATATCAAGGAAGGTTTTTACGTCACCGATCTGATCGGCTCGGGCGTCAATGGCGTGACCGGCGACTATAGCCGCGGCGCCGGCGGATTCTGGATCGAGAACGGCAAGCTGACCTACGCCGTCAGCGAGATCACCATCGCCGGTCATCTGTTCGAGATTTTCAAGTCGATGATCCCGGCCAACGACCTTACGTTCAAATACGGCGTCAACGCGCCGACCGTGCGCGTCGAGGGACTGACGATTGCCGGACGCTGATCTCGACACAGACAAACGGCTCGCGCACGATGTTGCCCTGATGGCGGACACAGTGCGGGCGGCCGGCGAGCTCGGCCTCGCAATGTTCGGTACAGAACTCAAGAAATGGACCAAGGGCGAATCCTCCCCGGTCTCCGAAGCGGATATCGCCGTCAACGATCTGATCGAGAAGCGGCTTCGCGCGGCGACGCCCGATTACGGCTGGCTTTCGGAGGAGAGCGCCGATGACGAATCTCGCCTCGGCAAACGCCTGACCTGGATCATTGATCCGATTGACGGCACCCGCAGCTATCTCGCCGGTCGCGAGGATTGGTGTGTCTGTGTCGCGCTGGTCGAGGACGCCCGGCCGGTGATGGCCGCGGTATTTGCGCCATCCACAGATGAATTTTTCCTGGCGATCCACGGGCAGGGCACCACCTGCAACGGCATTCCGGTTCGGGCCACGACCGGTTCCGCAATGGACTTTTCGCGCGTGGCGGGGCCGAAGCCTCTGGTCGAGCGGATGGTCCATCCCCGGCAGGACATTACCCTCTATCCGCGAATCGGCTCGCTGGCGCTGCGATTGTGCTGGATCGCCAATGGCCGGCTGGATGCAGCCTTTGCCGGGGGGCAGAGCCGGGACTGGGATCTGGCCGCCGCAGATTTGATCGTGCACGAAGCGAATGGTAGGATGACCGAGCTTTCGGGCGATCCCATCCTCTATAATCGCCGGGAAGTCACGCACGGGTTGCTGGTGGCAGCGGGGGCCGATCGCCATGCTTACATCGTCGAGCAATTCCAGAACCGCCGGGTTTAACCGGCTGCACCACTATCTTTGACTTATCGGATCGCAGCCGGTCGCTGCAGGAACAGGATTCATGTCTGACACACCACAGCAACTGCTTCATCTGGTCATCGGGGGCGAGCTGACCAACCTGAAAGAGACGACGTTCAAGGATCTCAGCCAGGTTGAAGTCGTCGGCGTCTATCCGAATTACGCGACGGCATTTGTCGCCTGGAAGGCCAAGGCGCAGCAGACCGTCGACAACGCCCACATGCGCTACTTCATCGTCCATCTCCATCGGCTGCTCGATCCGGGTCAAGACGCGAAGCCGACCGCTTGAAACGACTGCTCCGAAACACGCTGCGCAGCAGCTGGGTTCAGCGCGCCGCGGGGTTTCTCGCGGCCGAATTTTTGCGTCTGGTCTGGAAGACCAATACCTTCACCTTCGATCCCGTCGATGTCTATGACATCGTCGAGCCGCAGATGCCGGTCATCCTGGCGTTCTGGCATGGCCAGCACTTCATGACGCCGTTCATCCGGCAGAAGGACTATCGCGGCGCGGTGCTGATCTCGAAGCATCGCGACGGCGAGTTCAATGCGCTGGCCGCCGAGCGCCTTGGCATCGCCACCGTTCGCGGCTCCGGCGATCATGGCGGCGCGTTTCACCGCAAGGGCGGTGTCGGTGCGTTCAAGGAGATGGTGCGGGTGCTGGAGCGCGGTATCAATATGGCGCTGACGGCCGACGTGCCGAAGCGCTCGCGTGTCGCCGGCATGGGCATCATCATGCTGGCGCGTGAGAGCGGCCGGCCGATCATGCCGTTTGCCATGGCCACCAGCCGCTACGTCCAGCTCAACAACTGGGACCGCACCACGATCAATCTGCCTTTCGGTCGCGGCGTGCTGGTCGGCGGTGAACCGCTGAGCGTTCCTGCCGATGCCGACGCTGCCACGATGGAGGCGCTGCGCCTGCAGCTCGAAGCCACGCTGAACGAGGCCACGCAGCGTGCCTATGACGCGGTAGGTCGGCCGGAAGGCGCGCGTCGTGCCTAACGCGCTGCCGATCACGCTGCGCGTCTATCGCAGATTGTCGGCGGCGCTGACGCCGCTTGCGCCGGTCCTGATCAGGCAACGGCTGAAAAAGAACAAGGAAGATCCCGCGCGCCTCGACGAGCGTTGCGGCATCTCGCAGATCGAGCGCCCCGCCGGGCCGCTGGTCTGGATTCACGGCGCCAGCGTCGGCGAAGTGCTGGCGGCGGCGGCGCTGATCGAGCGGCTGCGCGCGCTGGGTATGCGCATTCTGCTGACGTCGGGCACGGTCACCTCGGCCGAAATCATCGCCAAGCGATTCCCGACCGATATCATCCATCAATACATCCCCTATGATTCACCGCGCTTCGTGGCGCGCTTCCTCGATCACTGGAAGCCGAGCCTGGCACTGTTCATCGAGAGCGATCTCTGGCCGAACCTGATCATCTCCGCCGCCAAGCGTCGGTTGCCGATGGTGCTGATCAATGCGCGCATGTCGCAGCGCTCGTTTCCGCGCTGGCAGAAATTCTCGGCGACCATCGGCGCGTTGCTCGGCCGTTTCGAGATCTGCCTGGCGCAGTCCGAAACCGACGCCGAGCGCTTCAGCGCCTTGGGGTCGCGCAGCGTCGTCGTGACAGGCAATCTGAAGCTCGATGTGCAGGCGCCGCCCAGCGACGCCGTGAAGCTGGACAAGCTCATGGCGGTGACGCGCGGTCGCCCCATCATCGTCGCATCCTCGACGCATCCCGGTGAAGAAGAGATAATCCTTGAGACCCACAAGACGCTGACAAGTTTCTTCCCGAAATTGCTGACGGTCATCGTGCCGCGCCACGCCCATCGCGGGGCGGATATCGCGCAGATGATCACGGTGGCAGGTGCGCAGGTTGCCTTGCGCTCGCGCGAGGAGTTGCCGCATGCAGGCACTGATATCTATGTCGCCGACACCATGGGCGAGCTCGGCCTGTTCTATCGCCTGTCACCGGTGGTGTTCATCGGCGGCTCGCTGGTGCCGCATGGTGGGCAGAATCCGATTGAAGCCGTGAAGCTCGGTGCGTCCGTGGTGCATGGTCCGCATGTCTTCAATTTCACCGACGTCTATGAGGCACTGGATGGAGCTGGCGGCGCGAAGCTCGCCGACTCCTCCGAGCAATTGGTGAAACAGCTCGGCCAGATGCTCGGTAACGAGACGGCACGCGAGGCCGCAATCGAGTCTGGGCATCGCGTGGTTGAACGGCTTGGCGGCGCGCTCGACCGCACCCTGCATGCGCTGGAGCCTTATTTGATGCAGCTCCGGCTCGAAGCGGGAGCGCAGGATGCGTGAGCCGGCGTTCTGGCGGCCGCCATCGACATGGTTGTCGCGTCTGCTGATGCCGCTTGGCGCCATCTATGGCGAAGTCGCAGGCAGCCGCATGGCCCGCAAGGGCGTCGATGTCGGCATTCCCGTTCTTTGCGTCGGCAATTATCACGTCGGCGGTGCCGGCAAGACACCGACCACGTTAGCACTGGTACACGTGCTGCGCGATCTCGGCGAGACGCCGGTGGTGCTCAGCCGCGGCTATGGCGGCAAGTTGCGCGGCCCGGTGAAAGTCGATCCGTCGAGGCACGTGGCGGCAGATGTTGGCGACGAACCGTTGATGATGGCACGACAGGTACCGGTGGTGATCTCAGGGGATCGCGTCGCAGGCGCCGCGCTGGCGCGCTCGACCGGCGCCAGCGTGATCGTGATGGATGACGGCTTTCAGAATCCGGCCATCGCCAAGGATGCGTCGTTCATTGTGATCGACAGCAATCGCGGTCTCGGCAACGGGCGCGTGCTGCCCGCGGGACCTTTGCGCGCGCCGCTCGATCTGCAGATCGCACGCACCGATGCGCTCGTCGTGATTGGCGATGGTGTTGCAGCGACGGGCGTGGCGGCGCTGGTCGCGGGCCGGGGCGGTCCGGTGTTGACGGCGCGCCTTGTGCCGGATGAGGCGTCAGTGGCAGCCTTGCGCGGCAAGCGCGTGCTGGCCTTTGCGGGAATCGGCGATCCTCAACGCTTCTTCCGGACGTTGCGTCATGCAGGTGTGGACGTGGCTGCGGAGAAAGCCTTTGCCGATCACCACCCCTATACGTCTGGGGAGATCGACGCGCTGACCCTGCAAGCGAAGCGTGATGGGCTAGTGCTGGTGACGACAGAGAAGGACATCGTCAAGCTCAGCAGCATGCCGGCCGCGGCGGAGATCGTACCATTCGCCGTCACGCTGGCCTTCGAAGACAAGGCGGCGCTGCAGGCTTTCGTGGTCGAGAAGCTCAATCGGGCAAGAGTGAAGACACTCGGAAGGTAGGATGGGTAGAGCCAACGGGTCGCGCGAAGCGCGCCCGATGATAAACTCCGCGAAACCCATCACCTTTCGTGCGGGGAGATGATGGGTTTCGCGAAGACGCGCTACCCATCCTACGGCCTTACTTCTGACCCTTCACGGCGTCCGGAAAATGCCGCGCCAGCACCGCGTTCGGCACCGCATAGGCTTCCTGCCGATCGACGCTCCAGTATTTCAGCTCATCCAGCGGAATGCGCTCGCCTGTGATGGCGCAAGTTACATAGGTGCCGGGCGACACCACGCGGAAATCGCCGTCGAGATATTGCAACTGGGCTTCGCCGTGGCCCGAGGGGCCAAATTTGTTCAGCACGGCTTGTCTCCTGGATCGTCACTAAGTCGTCTTGCCGGATCGCTCACCGGCCCTGAATGTCGTCATCTCGTAGCATAAATAGGGCCGCGGCGTCGCCCAATAAAGGCTGTCCGCGCGGCCTCTAGAACAGGCTGCCCTGATCGATTTTCGTCGCCTTTTTCGGCGCGGCCGGTGCCGCAGGCTTTGCTTCACGCACAGCGGCCGGGCGGTCGCCATCGGCGGTCACGCCGACGCGGCCATCGGCGAATTCGATGCTCAGGCGCGCGCCCGCTCCGATGTTGGCGGCGGCATGCAGCGCGGCGCCTTGCTCGTCGCGCACCAGCGCAAAGCCGCGGGCCAGCACGCTGCGATAGGAGAGGGCACCGAGCAACTGGCTCGACGCCTGTACGCGCGCCTGCTGGCGCTGCACCAGTGTCGTCAATGCACGGCGCGCGCGTTCGGCAAGGCGCAGAGCGCGCTCCCGATCGCGCGTGATGGCATTGCGCTGCGCCTGCGCATTGGCGAGCTTGGAAGCCTTCAATCGTGCTTCAAGGCCAGTGAAGCGATCGCGGCGCTGCCGAAGCAGTGCGCGCGCGGAGAGGCTCAAGCGTTCACCCGATACCGTCAGTCGCTGCGTGGCATGGGCGATCTGTGCGCGCAGGACGCGCAGCGTCAGCCCGGCGCTGGCCTGCGCGAAGCGGCGATGATGCGCGTGGGTATTGGCCTTCAACGCACGCGGCAGCGATGCGGTTGCGCCATCGAGACGCTGGCGCGGAATCGCGAGCAGTTCGCTGAGATCCGGCAGAGCACGCGCTGCGGCGCGTAGTTCGTTGCGGCGGGATTCCTGGCCGCGCTGCCAGCACAGCATCATGCGGCGCTCGAAGCCGGATATCTCCACCATCAGTTCGGCGCGCACGGGCACCGCCATTTCGGCAGCGGCTGTCGGCGTCGGCGCGCGCTTGTCGGCGGCGAAATCGATCAGCGTGATGTCGGTCTCGTGGCCCACGGCCGAGATCAGCGGGATTATGCTCTCGGCGGCAGCACGCACCACGATTTCTTCGTTGAACGACCACAGGTCTTCCAGCGAGCCGCCGCCGCGCGCGACGATCAGCAGATCCGGCCGCGGAATGGCGCCGCCCACCGGCAGCGCATTGAAGCCATGGATCGCGGCGGCGACCTGTTCGGCCGAGCCTTCGCCCTGAACTTTCACGGGCCAGACCAGCACGCGGCGCGGGAAGCGGTCTTCCAGCCGATGCAGGATGTCGCGGATGACAGCGCCGGTGGGCGATGTCACTACGCCGATGACTTCCGGCAGCCATGGCAGCAGCTGCTTGCGCGCTTCGTCGAACAGGCCTTCGGCGCCAAGCTTGCGCTTGCGCTCTTCCATCAGCGCCATCAGCGCGCCGACGCCCGCGGGTTCGATGGCCTCGATGACGATCTGGTATTTCGACGAGCCTGGATAGGTGGTCAGCTTGCCGGTGGCGATGACTTCGAGGCCTTCCTGCGGCTTGAACCGCATCCGGCCATGGACGCCCTTCCAGATCACCGCCTCGATCTTGGCGCTCTCGTCCTTGAGCGAGAAATAGCAGTGGCCGGACGAATGCGGCCCGCGAAAACCCGAGATTTCGCCGCGCACCCGCACGTTCCCGTATGTGTCTTCCACCGTCCGTTTCAGGGCTGAGGACAGCTCGGAGACGGTGAATTCGGGGGAATTGGTGAGGGGGGCGGCGGCTTTGGGCATCGAATCTCGGCTTTCAGGATGGTCGCAAAGTAGGGATGTCGGTCGCAAAACGCCAATCAGATATTGATTTACAGATAACTCTGTTATACAGAGTAATCTGTATTCAGAGAATGGCGGGTATTATGGCGTCGATATTGACCTTCGCGGTCCGTGGCATCGTTTGGCTCCTTGCTGCGGTGGGTCTGGCGGCCCTGGTGCTGGCCGGCATGATTGCGGTGCCGGTTTCCCGGCCCAAGGCACTGGCCTCCATTGCGGACACGGCGCGCAGTGCGTATCGCGGGGATGTGCCGCCACTGCAGTATTTCCAAGCGAGAGACGGCTCGAATCTGGCCTACCGGCGCTACACGCCATCCGGACCATCCGTGAACCGTGCCGCACTGCTCATTCATGGTTCGTCGGGATCGAGCATCGCGGTGCACGCTCTCGCGAAAGCGCTTGCCGCGCGGGGCGTCGAAAGCATCGCTCCCGACATGCGCGGCCATGGTGCGTCGGGGACCCGCGGCGATATCGCCTATCTCGGTCAGCTCGACGATGATCTCGCAGATCTCGTCGGCCATGTGCGCGGGCAGGGGCTGGCGTCGCCACTGACGCTCGCCGGGCATTCGTCGGGCGGCGGGTTTGCGCTGCGCGTAGCAGGGTCCGTCAATCAGGGGCTTTTCGCACGCACCGTTCTGCTGTCCCCCTATCTCGGCCTGAAGTCGCCCTCCACACGCGAGAACGCAGGCGGATGGGCCAGTCCGAATGTGCCGCGCATCATCGCGCTCAGCCTACTGCAATCGTTCGGCGTGACATGCTGTTCGCAGCTCCCGGTGGTTGCCTTTGCCGTGCAACCGGGGTCGACCCGCATTCTGACGTCCGAATATTCGTTTCGGCTGCTGCAGAATTTCGGCACGCATCGCGACTACCGCCTGGATCTCGATCCGGCGAACGGGCCCATATCGGTCATCGCCGGGCGCAATGACGAGCTGATGTTCGCCGACAAATATCGCGAGGCGATGCAGTCGAAAGCCAATATCGACGTGCGCGTCCTCGACGACGCAAATCACATGGACGTCGTCAGCACGGCAAGTTTCATCGCCGTCGTCGCCGACGATCTCGCAACGAGGTGACACCGTGATCAACAGCCAGGAAGCCAGCGCTGCGTTGATGGAGATCGAGAGCCTCAGTCGGCTGGTCCGGCAGTCGGTGTTCTATCGGCACGCCAGCACGATGCTCATTCTATGGGGCGTTGCGACTTTTATCGGTTATCTGCTCTCGTTCTTTGCGCCTGCTGCGGCTCCCGTCATCTGGTCGGTCGTCATTCTCGCGGGTGTTATCTGCGCGATCATCATCGGGGCCCTCAACAAGAAGCGCGAAGGCGTCAGTACCTTCGATGCCCGTGCAACGGCAGCGTTTATCGCGTTCGTGGCTTTCGGCTGTCTGTGGAGCATCGTTTTCGGGAACATGGCGCCGCGGCAGATCGGCGCGTTCTGGACGACCTACTTCATGTTGCCTTACGTGATGACAGGGTTCTGGTTCGGCCGCGTCTTTGTCGTGATCGGCATGAGCGTGATCGCGCTGACGCTGCTCGGTTACTTCTTCGCCGGACCGTGGTTCACGCTCTGGATGGCTGTCGTCAATGGTGGCGGCCTGTTGCTCGGTGGCCTCTGGATGCGGCGCAGCTGACATGGCCGAACTCGACGACATCATCCATCAGCCTCTGCGGCTCAAGATCATGGCGGCGCTGAACGCTCTGCATCCGACACAGGGGCTGGATTTCCCGCGATTGAAGAAACTGACCGGCGCCACCGATGGCAATCTCGGCGCTCATATCGAGACACTGGCGAAAGCCGGTTATGTCAGCGTCGAAAAGGCCTTTGTCGGCAAGAAGCCGCAGACAACGGTGACGGCCACCGCGACCGGACGTGGCGCCTTTGCGCGGCACGTCGCGACGTTGCGTGAGATCATTGCAACTGCGGAAGGCAAGTAGAGCAAAGCCTGGGAGATTGTCATGGACGTCGCGTGGCGCATTCTGACCAACACGCCGATCTGGGTGTTCGCGTTGCTCGCATTGCTGATCTGGCTCGGAAGCCTGTCGCTCCGGCCGCGAAAGACAGAGCTGCGCCGCTTGCTGATCGTTCCGATAGTGTTTCTCCTGATGGGGCTGTCGCGGCTGATCTTTGCCGGCGGCCAAACGCATCTGATCGGAGCCTGGCTGGCAGCGGCCATCGTGATGGCGGCCGTCGCTCTGTGGATCGGTCCCGGCGAGATGACCGTCGATCGAAAGGACGGCACCATTCTGCGCCCCGGGAGCTGGCTGCCGCTGATCCGCAACCTGTCGGTCTTTCTCCTGCAATATGCCGTGGCGGTCGCAACCGCGATGAAGCTGGGTTCGGGTGCTGCCGTCCCGCTGATCGGCCAATTGGTGTCCGGGGCGTGCGCCGGCTATTTCCTTGGCTGGACGGTGGGCTTGATCCGCCGCTATCGCGCGGAAACACATGTCGCCGTCGCTTGACGGGGTGGCGGCCTGGCCGGTTGATTACTCAGACCACTGATTGCTGTCCCGACGCGCCGTGCTAAACGGTGGGCGTGTTTGATTGCAATTGGTCTGGCTGGTTATGAACATTCTCCTCATCGGTTCCGGTGGTCGCGAACACGCGCTGGCGTGGAAACTCGCCGCGTCGCCGCTGCTGACCAAGCTCTGGTGCGCGCCAGGTAATGCCGGCATCGCCAAAGAGGCGGAATGTATCGCGCTGGATGTCGCCGACCATGCCGCCGTGATTGCGTTCTGCCGGACCAACAAGGTCGATTTCGTCGTGGTCGGCCCCGAGGCGCCGCTGGCGGCGGGCATCGTCGACGATCTGGCTGCTGCCGGTATCAAGTCGTTCGGACCAAGCAAGGCCGCCGCCCGGCTCGAAGGCTCCAAGGGCTTCACCAAGGATCTCTGCAAGGCCAACAACATCCCGACCGCGGCCTATGAGCGCTTCAGCGATGCGGATACCGCCAAGGCCTATATCCGCGCGCAGGGCGCGCCGATCGTGATCAAGGCCGATGGTCTTGCCGCCGGCAAGGGCGTGGTCGTTGCGATGACGCTGAAGGAAGCGGAAGACGCCATCGACATGATGCTGGGCGGCGGCTTCGGCGCAGCCGGTGCGGAAGCCGTGGTCGAGGAATTCATGACCGGCGAGGAAGCCTCGTTCTTCGTGCTGTGCGACGGCGAGCATGCACTGCCGCTGGTCGCGGCGCAGGATCACAAGCGCGCCTTCGACGGCGACAAGGGGCCGAACACCGGCGGCATGGGCGCCTATTCGCCGGCACCTGTGTTTACCGATGCGATCCGCGATCGCACGATGAACGAGATCATTTATCCAACGCTGCGCGCCATGAAGGCGATGGGCAATCCCTACAAGGGCGTGCTGTTTGCCGGCCTGATGATCACGGACGAAGGCCCGAAGCTGATTGAATACAATGCGCGCTTCGGCGATCCCGAGACCCAGGTGCTGATGGTCCGCCTGATGTCGGATTTGCTGCCGGCCCTGATCGCCTCCTGCGACGGGCAGCTCAAGAATTTCGACCTGCGCTGGTTCCCTGATCCCGCACTCACCGTGGTCATGGCCGCCAAGGGCTATCCCGGCGACTATGAGAAGGGCACCCGGATTGCCGGGCTCGATCGCGCCGAGAAGATCGACGGCGTCGAGGTGTTTCACGCTGGCACCAAGGCGTCCGGCGACTGGATTCTTGCCAATGGCGGGCGCGTCCTCAACGTGACGGCGTCCGCCAAGACCGTCGCTGAGGCCCAGCGCCGTGCCTATGAAGCCATCGGCCTGATCAACTGGCCCGAAGGTTTCTGCCGCCGCGATATCGGCTGGCAGGCAGTGGCGCGGGAACGCAAGGGCAAATAAAGGTATTCAGGGGTTCCGTTTGGGGAACCGAAGGTTGTATGGCGCGTTGATGGGGCTGTGAGGTACCCATGACGCACTATTATTTCGACCTCAAGAACGGCACGACGCAGCGCGACCACGCTGGTCGGGAACTGCGCAGTGACGCCGAAGCGATTGCACAGGCTTATGTGATCGCTGACGAAGTCAGCGCACGGCCGGTGACGCATCAGGATCATGAGCGCCATGTCTGCGTCATTCACGAAGACGGGCACGAAGTAACCCGTGTTCCCGTCGATATAGCTGCCAGCAAAGCCTCAGCGCCGCGCTTTAAAAAACTCTCGTAACAGCGTGGCGGACTGGGTTTCGCCCACCGACGGATAGACCTCCGGCGCGTGGTGGCAGGTCGGCGAAGCGAAGAAGCGCACGCCGGAATCGACCCCGCCGCCCTTGGGATCAGCTGCGCCGTAATACAGCCGCCGGATCCGGGCGAAGGAGATTGCGCCCGCGCACATGGTGCAGGGCTCCAGGGTCACATACAGGTCGCAGTCGACCAGCCGCTCGCTGCCGAGCCTGGCGGCCGCCTCCCGGATCGCCAGGACTTCGGCATGGGCGGTCGGGTCGCGGTCCCGGACGGTGCGGTTGCCGGCTGTGGCGATCACCTCGTTATTCCCGACGATGACGCAGCCGATGGGGACTTCACCGGCATTTCCGGCGCTTTCGGCCGCTTTCAGCGCCAGATCCATGAAAGAAGGTGCGGTCAACGGCTCGTTTCCTGCGCAAAACTCTGCTACGGAGTTGCATTCAGCAAAAGTGGATACTGGTTTTGCGTGAGAATGCGCCCCAATGAGCGCGCATTTTCGGCCCGCGAACCGTTTCCGCACCGCTCAACCCAATTCAGCTTCCGCTGCAGTGAGACCCTTCATGCCCCGCGACAACGACAAAAACAACGGCCCCTCGCGCGGCCGGCCACCCGGTGGCAAAGGCGGAGCCGGCAAGGGCCGCTCCGGCGCCGCACGTGGACCCGACAAGAAATTCGCCAAGCGCGACGGCACATACACCCCGAAGCCGCCCGGTGCTGGCGGCGGTGAGAAGCGATCTTTCGGTGGCAAGCCTTCTGGCGGCAAGTCTTTTGGCGCCAAGCCCTACGCCGGCAAACGCGATGACGACCGCGCGCCGCGCCGCGACTATGGCGATGCGCCGCGGCCGGCTCGCTTCAACCGCGACGACCGTCCCGCGCGCAGCGGCGGTGGTGATCGCCCCGATCGCGGTCCGCGCAAGGATTTCGGTGACCGCGAGAAGCGGCCCTATGCACCGCGCGCCGGTGGCGGCGACAAGCGTCCCTACAGCCCGCGCGGAGAGGCACCGCGCGGCGACCGTCCGAATTTCAACAGGGATGACCGCGCCCCGCGTGGCGACCGCGGCGATGCGCGTCCGGCCGGACGTTTCTCCGACAAGAAGTTCGGTGACAAGAAGCCATATGCATCGCGTGATGGTGGTGGCGAGAAGCGCCCCTATACGCCGCGTGGCGAAGGTTTCCGCGGTGGCGATGGTGACCGTCCGCGTCCGCGCTTCGATCGGCCGCAAGGCGATCGCAACGATCGGCCACAGCGTGATCGCAACGAGCGCCCGCAGGGCGACCGCCCCTACAGCCCGCGCCCGTCGCGTGATGGCGATCGACCGTTCAGTCCGCGCCCCTCACGCGACGGCGATCGTCCGCGCGGCGACCGGCCCTTCAGCGCCGAGAAGAAGTTTGGCGGCGACAAGAAATTCTCCCGTGGTGCGCCGGATCGCGGCGGCCCGCGCAAGAGCTTTGGCGATCGCAACGATCGTCCCGATCGCAATGATCGCGGTGGGCGTGATTTCGAGCGCGGCCCTGATCGCAGCGAGCAAAAGCCTTGGCAGAAGCGTGAAGGCGGGGCGGATGATCGCGGCAGCCGCAGTGCGCGTCCGCCGCGCGATGGCGCGCGCAATTTCGATCGTCCGAAATTCGACAGGCCGAAATTCGAACGCCCGCGTGAAGATCGTCCGGAGCGCGGCGACAGCGAACGTCCGCGTTTCTCGCGTCCGCGTGAGGACCGTCCGAGCTTCGATCGTCCGCGCGAGCCGCGTGGCCGCACCGATTGGCAGGAGCATGGTCGCAGCGAGGCTCGCGACGGCGACGAGCGTCCGCGTCGTGAGAACGAGGACGACAGCAGGATTTTCGCCAAGCGTCCCGCCTTCGGTGGTCGCGGTGAATATCGCGAACGCGATCCGGAAGCGCGCCGCCCGGCGCGCGTTCCCGCGGCCAAGAAGGCCGGCGAGCGTATCGCCAAGGTTGTGTCGCGCGCGGGCCTGTGCTCGCGCCGCGATGCCGAGGAATGGGTCACGCAGGGCCGCGTCGCCGTCAACGGCCGCGTCATCAACTCGCCGGCGCTCGATGTCTCGACCAACGACGTGATCACCGTCGACGGCAAGCCGTTGCCGGCGCCGGAGCGCACGCGGCTGTTCCTGTATCACAAGCCACGCGGCCTGATGACGACCCATGCCGACCCCGAGGGACGGCCGACGGTGTTCGATCATCTGCCCGAAGGCCTGCCGCGCCTGATCTCCATCGGCCGGCTCGATTTCAACACCGAAGGCCTGCTGTTGCTCACCAATGACGGCGGCCTCGCGCGCACGCTCGAACTGCCGGAGACCGGCTGGCTGCGCCGCTATCGCGTTCGCGCCCATGGCGAAGTCACGCAGGCGCAGCTCAACGAGCTCAAGAACGGCGTCGAGGTCGATGGCGTCAAATACGGCTCGATCGATGCGACGCTGGAACGCGACAAGAGCGCCAATGTCTGGATCGTGTTCGCAATCCGCGAAGGCAAGAACCGCGAAGTGCGTAACGTGCTGGCGCATCTGGGCCTCGAGGTGAACCGGCTGATCCGCATCTCCTACGGTCCGTTCCAGCTCGGCGAGATCGAGGAAGGCCAGGTCGACGAGGTGAAGACCCGCGTGCTGCGCGAGCAGCTCGGCGAGAAGATCGCGGATGCCTCGGGTGCCGATTTCGGTCGGCAACTGCCGAGCAAGGGCGATGTCTCGCTCGATCCGGTGATCGTCAAGAAGCCGGTTCTGAAGCGCTCGACGGTGGAAGACCGCAAGGGCCGTCGCATTCTCGTGCAGCGCGCCGGCTCGGAAGAGTCGCGTGCCCGCAACGAGGACGCAGCCACCTTCGGCGGTCCCCCGAAGAAGCCGAAGCGCGGTTATCACGGCAAGCGCGATCTGAAGCCGCGGGACGCGTAAGAGAAGTCAAAGAGAAATACGATGTACATCGCGACGGCAGTTGTGCTCCCTCCCCCCTTGCGGGGGAGGGTCGGGGAGGGGGGTAACCCGGAGCTCCGGCGTTTGTGGCTCACCCCCCTCCCGGCGCTTCGCGCCACCCTCCCCCGCAAGGGGGGAGGGGACCACGCTACACCTGCGGTGGCTTTGCCACTTTTCAAACGAGGCATCTGATGCGTGTCGTCGGTGGCCGGCTGAAGGGCCGCAACATCGCGTCGCCCACGACGCAGGCGATCCGTCCCACGGCGGATCGACTGCGCGAGGCACTGTTCAACATCCTGATCCACGCTTACGAAAGTCCAATCGCGGACGCGCGCGTGCTTGATCTGTTTGCCGGCACCGGCGCGCTCGGCATCGAGGCCGTATCGCGCGGCGCAAAGTTCACGCTGTTCGTCGACAACGGGTCAGAGGCGCGCGCACTGCTCCGCAACAATGTCGAGGCGCTCGGCCTCGGCGGCGTCACCAAAGTGTATCGCCGGGATGCCGCCGATCTCGGCCCCGCCCATCCGGTCGAGCCGTTCTCGCTGGTGTTCCTCGATCCGCCCTATCGCATGAAGCTTGCCGAAAAGGCGCTGGCCTCGCTACGCGATGGTGGCTGGCTGACGCCGGGCGCTCTGCTGGCGGTGGAAGAGGCGAAGGATGCTGCGTTCGCGGCACCGGAGGGGTTTGAAGAACTCGAGCGCCGCGCCTATGACGACACCGAGTTTACGTTTCTGCGATCTGTGTAAGAAGACGTCAAAAGGAGCCGCCGATGTCTGCGATCGAATACACCTGGGATCATGTCCATATCCGCACGCCGGACACCGAAGCGACCGCGCAGTGGTTTGCCGATATGCTCGGCGCCGAGATCCTGCGTGCCCCTGGCCGCATCGATATCAGGCTTGGCGGCGGCATGATCTTCCTCGCCCCCGTGACGCCGGAGATGGGCGTCAACCCGCCGCCGGTCACGCCCTATCAGGGCCTCGACCATTTCGGCCTGAAGGTGAAGGACATCGATGCGGTGGCCGCGTCGCTGAAGGCCAAGGGCGTCGAGTTCACCAAGGAGCCGCATACGCTTAAGCCCGGCCTGCGCATCTGCTTCATCCGCGCGCCGCAGGGCGTGTCGATCGAGCTGCTCGAGCGCGATCCGAAATATACGTGAGTCGAGCACCAGCCCGTCCACGTCATTGCGAGGAGCGAAGCGACGCGGCAATCCAGTCTTCGCTTGCGGCTCTGGATTGCTTCGCTGCGCTCGCAATGACGGCTGAGGGGTCTATCGTCGCCCGAACAGCTTCTCGATATCGCTGAGCTTCAGCTCGACATAAGTCGGCCGGCCGTGATTGCACTGGCCGGAATTTGGCGTGTCTTCCATTTCGCGCAGCAGGGCGTTCATTTCCTCGGGTCGCAGCCGCCGGCCTGAGCGCACCGAGCCGTGGCAGGCCATGGTCGCGGCCACATGCAGCAGCCGGCGCTCCAGCGGCAGCGCCTCGTCCCATTCGGCCATATGTTCCGCGAGATCGCGCAGCAGCGACGCGGCATTGGTCTTGCCGAGCAGCGACGGTGTCTCGCGCACGGCAATGGCGCCGGGGCCGAAACTGTCGATGGCGAGGCCATAGCTTGCGAGTTCCTCGGCGCGATCGAACAGTTTCTCCACGATGGCCTCGTCCATTTCGACGATCTCGGGGATCAGCAGGATCTGTCGCTGCACGCCATTGGCGGCCAGTGATGCCTTCAGCCGCTCATAGACGATACGTTCATGCGCGGCGTGCTGATCGACCACGATCATGCCGTCGCGGGTCTGCGCAATGATGTAGTTCTCATGCACCTGTGCACGCGCGGCACCGAGTGGCCGGTCGATCAGATCGGTCTGCGGCGTCTCTTCAAAACGCACATCGGCCGTGGGCGTGCCGACATCGAAAGCCGCCTGGCTGGGTTCGGCAAACGCCGCCGAACCATCGAAGCCCGGCATTGGATTGACGGGATAGGCCGGCGAGCGCTGCCAGTCCCAGTTCGCATTTGCGCGCGGCGCGAAATTGGGTGCGAAGTTGGGGCGGAACGAGTCCAGCACGGCGCCGTCGCTATTGGCCGCCGTGCGTCGTCCTTCGCGGGCGAGGCCTTCCTTCAGGGCATGCACGATCAGCCCGCGTACCAGCCCGGCATTGCGGAAACGCACCTCGGTCTTGGCCGGATGCACATTGGCATCGACCTCCGTTGGGTCGAGCGTGACGAACAGCGCGACGACCGGATGGCGGTCGCGGGGCAGATAATCGGAATAGGCCGCGCGCACCGCACCAATGATGAGCTTGTCGCGAACCGGACGGCCATTGACGAACAGATACTGTCCAAGCGCATTTGCGCGGGTCAGCGATGGCGCGGCGGCAAAACCTTCGACCACCACGCCTTCGCGCTCGCTGCGCACTTCAATGGCACTGAGACGAAACTCGGGTCCGAGAATATCGCCGAGCCGCGTCAACTGTCCGGCCGGACCGGGCAGCGCAGCCGCCCACGTCACCGGCGCGCGTTCCTCGCCGGCCATGGTGAAGGCGATATCCGGCCGCGCCATCGCAAGGCGGCGCACCACTTCGCGGATCGCTTCGGCCTCAGTGCGGTCGGTCTTGAGAAATTTCAGCCGGGCAGGGGTCGCATAAAAGAGATCGGCGACCTCGACGCGGGTGCCCTGCGACAGCGCTGCGGGCGCGATCGGCGACTTCTCGCCGCCATCGACGGTGCGCGACCAGGCATGCGGCTCCGAGGCGTGGCGCGTGGTGATGCTCAGCCGCGCCACCGAGCCGATGGAGGGCAGGGCTTCGCCGCGAAAACCGAGGGTGCGGATCTGCAGCAGGTCCTCGTCATCGAGCTTCGAGGTGGCGTGCCGGTCCACGGCCAGTTCCAGGTCGGCATGAGTCATACCGCCGCCGTCATCGGTGATGGCGATCTTTCGCCGTCCACCGCCATCGGTGAAAATCTCGACCCTGGAGGCGCCGGCATCGATGGCATTCTCCACCAGCTCCTTCACCACGCTGGCCGGACGCTCCACCACCTCGCCGGCGGCGATGCGGTTGACGATGGTTTCTGGCAGTTGGCGAACGGGCATGGATCTCGGGGCGTATGGATGGGTCGGGGTTATGTAGGAAACCGGGAGCGCCATTCTATGGCCCCGGGCGCCCGATGTCCCCGCCGGAGCCTGTTTTCCCCGCTTTATGCGAATCGGCCGCCTTTCTCGATGACCTCGATCTTGTAGCCATCCGGGTCGGTGGCGAAGAAAAACTGCGCCAGCGTGCGGCCCTCATGTTTGAAATCCCGCAGCGGCCCGGGGGCCAGATTCTCGCGCTCGAACCGGCCATGTTCGGCAGCGACGTCATCCACGACGACCGCGAGATGGCCGTAACCGTCACCGAGCACATAGGGCTCAGTGCGGTCGAAGTTCACCGTCAGTTCGAGCTCGAAGGGCGAGGAGGGATGGCGCAGATAGATCAGCGCAAAATCGGGAAATGCAAAGCGCTCGGCAATCTCGAGGCCAAAGGCGCGCTTGTAGAAGTCCAGTGCGCGCGCTTCGTCCAGCACGCGGATCATCGAATGAACGGGTTTGGCCATCGGGAAATTCCTGGAAAAAGTGGTCTGGCTTGTTGTGTGGGGCGCGGCTCAGTCGTCGAAACGCCCGCCGCGGCCGGCCTTGACGTCGCTGCGGCGCTTCTTGCCGTCGAGGCGGCGCATCTTCGAGCCCAGCGTCGGTTTGGTGGCCCGCCGCGGCGCCTGCCGGAAGGCGGCTTCCTGCATCAGCTCCACCAGCCGCTCGATGGCGTCGGCCTTGTTGCGCTCCTGGGTGCGGAAACGCTGGGCGTGGATCACGATCACGCCGTCCTTGGTCATGCGCTGGCCGGCGAGGGTGCGCAGCCGGATTGCGGTATCCTCCGGCAGCGCCAGCTTGCGGCTGTCGAAGCGCAATTGCGCGGCGGTGGAAACCTTGTTGACGTTCTGTCCGCCAGGTCCGGACGCGCGGACGAAGACGATATCGATATCGTCTTCGTCGATGGCGATGGAGCGGGTGATCCGGAGCAGCATTCTGTCTCCGTAGCACAGGATACCGCGTTTTGCTTGGTGCACCCGTGCGCTTGATCGCAGATCGCAAAGATATGCCCGGGACATAGCGGCAATGCTGGAACTGGCGCCCTGCCGAGGCTTATCGTTGCACCATCAGTCAATCCGGACGTCTCATGACCAAGACCCCCCGCAATATTCTCACCATCGATATCGGCGGTACCCATGTGAAGGTGATGACCAGCCGTGAAGGGATCAAACGCGAATTCGAATCCGGTCCGGACCTGTCCGCGAAGGAAATGGTGCGCAAGGTCAAGGCGCTGACTAAAGACTTGCGCTATGACGTCGTCTCAGCCGGCTATCCCGGCCCGGTGGCCGGCAATCGTCCGCTCAAGGAGCCACACAATCTCGGCACGGGCTGGAAGGGTTTCGATTTCGAACGGGCATTCCGCAAGCCCACGAAGCTTGTGAACGACGCCATGATGCAAGCGGTCGGCAGCTATGATGGCGGCCGGATGCTGTTTCTCGGCCTCGGCACCGGACTGGGTGCGGCCATGATCATCGATGGTCTGTCCGAGCCGATGGAGCTCGGTCATCTACCCTATCGTCACAAGACATTCGAGGATTATGTCGGCGCAGCCGGCCTGAAGCGGCTGGGCAAGAAGAAGTGGCGGCAGCGCGTGGCTGATGTCGTTGCTGATCTGACGGCTGCGCTCGAGCCCGACTATACGGTGCTCGGCGGTGGCAATGTGGAGATGCTCGACAAACTCCCGCGCAAGACCCGGCGCGGCGACAACGCGAATGCGTTCAAAGGCGGCTTCCGGCTCTGGGATCCACCGAAGCCAGCGAAGCGCCGCTAGGACCGCCGTGACCCACTGCGTTCGACCAGCTTCACCATGACCTGCAGCGCATGGTTCGTCGGCGTCGGAATCCCATGCTCCAGGCCCTTGCGGACAATGAAGCCGTTGAGGAAGTCGATTTCCGACGGTTTGCCACGCGCGAGATCCTGCGATGTCGACGATTGCTGAAACGGCATGCTGGCCGCGAGGCCGAGCGTCTTCTCCAGAAGGTCGGCCGGCAGCGACACGCCGCAGGCGCGCGCCACCGCCATGCATTCCACGACGGCATCGGTCACGATGTCAGGCACGCCCTCGACCTTGAACATCTCGCCATAGGCAATCCCGGCCACCGCCGATAATGCATTATAGGCGCAATTGTTGATGAGCTTCGACCACTGCACCGCGTCGATGTCGCCGGCGACGGTGGTCGGCACGCCGGCGTCGCACAGCAGCTTCGCCAGCCTTTCGCTCTCGGGCGATGCGCCGATGATCAACTCGCCGCGGCCATTGTGCTTCACATGACCGGCGGCCGGCATCTCGGAGGCCACATAGACGGCTGCAGCGATCACCGGCTGGCTGAGGATGGCGCGCAGGCGCTCGGGATTGTCGACGCCGTTCTGCAGGCTCAGCACGATGGAGTTGGGCTTGAGCACAGGCTTCAGCGCTGTTGCCGAGCTGTCCGTATCGCCGGACTTCACGGCGAACAGAACGAGATCTGGCGGCGCGAGATCGGTGATCTGCGTCACCGCCTTCGCCGGAATGAAACCGTCGAACTCGGCACTCTCGAACCGAAGGCCGTGCGCATTGATGGCATCGACATGGATCTGGCGTCCGACCAATGTCACGTCATGGCCGGCGCGCAGCAGCTTGGCGCCGTAGTAGCAGCCAACCGCGCCGGCACCGATCACCGCGATCCGCACGGCGGCGCCTCAGTTGGCCTTCGGTGCCGGGGCTACCGGCGCTGCGGCCGCCTGCGGCGCGCGGCCGACGACGACGGTCAGCAGGCCATCTGCCCACAGCTTCTTCGCTGCCGCCTTGGCCTGGTCCAGCGTCACGGCATCGACCACGGCATTGCGCTTCTCGATGTAATCAATCGGCAGTCTGTCGAGCTGGTATTGCAGCAGCGCACCGGCCAGTTTCGACGAGGTGTCGAGCGCCAGCATCTGCGAACCCTTGAGATAGGATTTGGCCTCGTCCAGCTCACGCTGGGTCGGACCCTGCTCGGCCATGCGTTTCACTTCGCTGGTCACGGTATCGACCGTCTCGGTGGCGCGGTCGGCGCGAGTCGCGGTGCTGCCGATATAGATGCCGGAATGCTGCATCCACAGCAGCGAGCCACTGACGGAATAGACCAGGCCGCGCTTCTCGCGCACTTCGTGATACAGCCGCGACGATAGCGTGCCGCCGCCGAGGATGTGATTGACGATATAGGCAGCCATGAAGTTCGGATCGTCGCGTTTGACGCCGGGGCTGCCGAAGGTGATGACCGTCTGCGGCACGTCCAGCGTCACGGATTCCTTCTGCGGCGGCTTGGTCGCAGTGACTTCCGGGATAGGCGTCAGCGTCGCCTTGGCGGGCAGGCCACCGAAGGTCTTGTCCAGCAATGTCGCGAGCGTATCGGAATCGACGTCGCCGACCACGGCAATCTTCAGCGTGTCCTTCGCGACGATGCGTTGCTTGTAGGCCTTGATGTCGTCGACATTGATGGTCGGCACGTCGGTCAGGCTGCCGTTGGACGGCCGGCTATAGGGATGGTCGCCGAATGCCATCTGCAGAAACTTGCGCGTCGCCAGCGAGTTCGGGTTCGAGGTTTCGCGGCGCAGGCCGGACAGGATCTGCGCGCGGATGCGCTCGACATCGGGGGCGTCGAAGCGTGGCGACGTCAAAGCGAGGCGGGCGAGGTCGAACGCCTCGTCACGATGCTCCTTGAGCATGCGCAGCGAGCCACGCAGATAATCGCGCTGGGCGTTGAAGTTGAGCTCGATGGCGCGGCGTTCCATGCGATCGCGGAAGGTCGTGGAATCGAGATCGCCCGCGCCTTCGTCCATCAGGCTGGCCACCATGTTGGCGGTGCCGGATTTATCCTTCGGATCCTGTGCCGCACCGCCGCCGAACGCATATTCCATGGCGATCAGGGGAACGGTTGCATCCTGCACGAACCAGGCTTCGATGCCGCCTGGCGTCACGAGCCGCTGCACCTTGGCGGCGGCGAAAGATGGCGTCACCGTCAGTGTGACGAGTGAGAAGGCGGTGGCGACGGCAATGCCGAGGCGGCCCGCGTTGAAGATGATGCTCACGACCGCTTCTCCTCGCGCTTCGGCGCAGATGTATCCTTGACCAGATAGCCGGTGACCGAGCGCTTCTTGTCGAGCCAGGTCTGGGCGGCTGCGCGCACCTGTTCGGCGGTGACCGCCTTGATGCGGTCGGGCCAGCTACGGATGTCCTCGACGCTGAGGCCCGTGGTGAGTGCCGCGCCATACCAGCGCGCCAGCGAGGCCTGGCTGTCCTGCGCATAGGTGGCTTCGGCGACGAGCTGCGTCTTGACGCGTTCGAGGTCGGCAGCCGGCACCGGGTTGGTCGCGAGGTCGGCGATCACGGCGTCGATGGTCTTTTCGATATCGGCGAATTCGGTGCCCGGCTTCGGCGAGGCTGAAATCATGAACTGTGCGCTGTCGAGCGCGGTGCCCTGGTAGCCGGCACCGGCATTGATCGCGAGCTGTTTGTCGATGACGAGGGCGCGGTAGAGATATGAGTTCGCGCCGCCGCCGATCAACTGGCCGAGCACATCGAGTGCCTGGCTCTCGCCGGCCGCAGCGGTGGTTGCCGACGGCACCAGATAATAGCGGCGCAGGCTTGTCTGTTCGACACGCGGATCGGAGAGCGTGACCGTGCGCGGCGCGGCGGGCGTCGGCTCCTGTGGGCGCATGCGGCGTTCGGGGATCGCCGGCTGTGCCGGGACCACGCCATAGGTGCGCTCCACCATCGGGCGGATCTCCTGCGGGTCGACATCGCCGGCGATGATCAGCGTCGCATTGTTAGGGGCGTAGAAGCGCTTGTAGAAGGCGAGCGCGTCCTCGCGGTCCAACTTCTCGATCTCCTGATGCCAGCCGATGATCGGGCGGCCATAGGGATGGTTGAGATAGAGCGCAGCCATGATCTGCTCTGACAGCCTTGCATCCGGGCTGTTGGCGACGCGCATGTTGTATTCTTCCAGCACGACGTCGCGCTCGGGCAGCACGTTCTCGTCCTTCAGCACCAGGCCGGTCATGCGATCGGCCTCGAATTCCATCATCTTGCCCAGCTGGTCCTTGCTGATGCGCTGATAGTAGCCGGTATAGTCGGTCGAGGTGAAAGCGTTCTCCTCGCCGCCGACGCGCTGCACGGTCTGCGAGAACTCACCGACCGGATGTTTCGCGGTGCCCTTGAACATCAGATGTTCGAGGAAATGCGCCAAGCCTGACTTGCCCGGCGTCTCATCGGCCGAGCCGACCTTGTACCAGATCATCTGCGTCACGACGGGCGTGCGGTGATCCTCGATCACCACGACCTGCATGCCGTTATCGAGCTTGAACGTGGTTGGCGGTTTCGCCGTCACCGTCTGTGCGCGGGCGCCCGATATGGCGAGGGCGGGAGCCAGCAGCACAGCGACGACTGCGACGGATCGTACGGCAAGTCGGAATGAAGAGGTCATGGCGGGGCTAACAGCTCCAAAGCATGGGGGAAGAAAGCAAAGAGAAAGGCATGACCAAGCCATCGCGCGGGACACATCCGCGCGTGCAGGCTGATCGCAGTGAAAGGACGTCTTTGGAATGGCAGCGCAAAGGGAGCGCTGCGATCAGAACTTACCCGTCATCGGGTTGATGTTGTAATCGTTCTTCATGGTTTCCTTCGGCCCGGTGCCATAGGCATAGCCCGAGGCAGGCGTCTGGTAACCGGCCGGCGGCTGGGTCAGCGACTCGCGTGTCGGCTCGCCCTTGAATTCGGCGGTCTCGCCCTTGTTGCTGCCGAACATGTTCTTGAACAGGCCACCCTCATAGCCGAGCTGCTTTGGGCTCAGCACGATGTTCTTGTTCGGGTCGCCTGGCGAGGAATTGTCCACGGCGGACGAGGCGCCACGTGCGCGCTTCGGCGCCATCTCGCGCGGGGTCAACGGACGCGCGGCTTCCAGCACTTCTTCCGGACGTCCGGTCTTGGCGTTGGCGGCGGCTGCGCGGCGCTGCTGCACGTCGGGATCCTTCGGCCAGTTCGCGACAGGTGCGGGGCCCTTGGCATCCGGTGGCGGCAGGTCGATCTTCGGCGGCACCACTAGCGGCGAGCGCTCACGATAATCGATCCCGGTGTTTTCCATGTTGGTACCGCCGAGACCGGTCATGATCTGCTTGATGACCTTCTGCTCGAACGGCTGGTCTTCTTCCTCGGCATCCTGGGCGCGTGCGGCCCCTGCGGACATCACGAGACCAACGCTAAGGGCAACGGCGGTGAGGCGCAGGGCGCGCATCCAGGCGCCCGATGAAGTGTGCAGAGCCCAACCGGTTTCGGTCTCGCGCATCGTGTTCATCCTGTTCAAATATCTGGCGGATCGGCAAGAATCCGAAGAATCCTGGTGCGGTTCCGCTGGTATCGCCCTTGGCCTTGCGTATCGGCTGGGATCAGGGCGCTTTTGCGGCGGGTACCGTGAAGAAAGAGTCATACAGCAGGGCCGCTACACCGGCAACAATGGCGACATCGGCAAGGTTAAACACGTACCAGTTGTAGGTCTTGCCGGCGATTTCCACGTGCAGGAGGGCGAAATCGACCACGGCGCCATAGGCGAACCGGTCGATGGCATTGCCGATCGCGCCCCCGATGATCAGTCCCAGCCCGATCGTGGCCAGTCTGGTCTCCGATTTCGCCATCCAGACGGCCAGCGCCACCACCGCGATCGCCTTGATGGCCACCAGCACGACCTGACCGGTGGGGCCGGAATCGGAGAACCAGCCGTAGCTGATGCCGGTATTCCAGGCCAGGACGAGATCGAAGAACGGCGTGATCCTGACCAGGCCGCGATGGCCGAGATCGAAGCCATAGAGCAGCCACAGCTTCGTCGCCTGATCGATGATCAGGACGGCGATGGCTGCGATCAGCCCGGAGCGGACGGCTGGTTTCAAACAGCCACTCCCAGCGCCTTCCATTCCCGCAGCGCCTGCGCATCGCGCGGGGTGACGTCGGGATACTCCTTGTCCTCACCGACCGTCGGCAGGATCTTCCACGACCGCGCACATTTGGTGCCGACAGCCTTTTCGACCACAACGGCTACGCCGGGCACGTCGTTCAGCGCGAAGGCGTCTGCGGGCGCTTCGGCATTGGTCAGCATCGCATTCGAGGTGATGCAGATTTCGGCCAGATCGACGTCGGCCAGAATGGCGAAGATCGCCTTGTCGGTGACATGGATCAGCGGCGAGGCCTCAAGCGACGAGCCGATGTTCTTGGCAGCACGTTCCACTTCCAGCGCGCCGGTGACGACGCGGCGGACATTGCGGATGGTGTCCCACTTCGCGGCGAGCGCCTCGTTACGCCATGCCGGCAGCGTCTTCTGGAAAGTTTCGAGATGCACCGACACGGAGCTGCTGCCATAGCGCGACAGCCATGCTTCTTCGGCGGTGAAGCTCAGAATGGGTGCGAACCAGGTCACGATCGAACGGAACAGGTAATCGATCACGGTCAGCGACGCCTTGCGTGTTACCGACGACGGCGCATCGCAATACAGCGTGTCCTTGCGGATGTCGAAATAGAACGCCGACAGTTCGGTGTTCATGAAGGCGGCGAGTGTGGCCACCACCGTCTTGTAGTCGAAATCGGCATAGGCCTGCCGCACGACACCGTCGACTTCGGCGAGACGATGCAGCATCAGCCGCTCGAGCTCCGGCATATCGTCGGCCTTGATGCGATCCTCGTCGTGGAAATGCGCGAGGCTGCCGAGCATCCAGCGCACGCTGTTGCGCAGCTTGCGATAGGTCTCGATGGTGTTCTTGATGATCTCCGGGCCGATGCGCTGGTCGTCGGCATAATCGGTGGCGCAGACCCACAGGCGCAGGATGTCGGCGCCGGAGTCCTTGATGATCTTCTGCGGCTCGATGGTGTTGCCGATCGATTTCGACATCTTGCGGCCGTTCTCGTCGAGCGTGAAGCCGTGGGTCAGCACGACGTCGAAGGGCGCGCGGCCGCGGGTGCCGCTGCTCTCCAGCAGTGACGACTGGAACCAGCCGCGGTGCTGGTCGGAGCCTTCCAGATACATGACGGTGTCCGCGCCGCCCTGGGCCTTGCGCTTGATGCCGGCAAGGCCGGGGAAGTGCACGGGGTCTTCGAGCACGAAGGCGTGTGTGGAGCCTGAGTCGAACCAGACGTCGCAGATGTCGTCGACTTTCTTCCACTCCTCATTGGCAAGCGAGCCGAGGAAATGTTCACGCGCGCCTTCGGCATACCATGCGTCGGCGCCTTCCTTCTCGAAGGCGTCGGAAATGCGCTTGTTGACGGCCTCGTCCTGCAGGATCTCTGCGGAGCCGTCGCCTTTCTCGCGCACGAATACCGCGATCGGCACGCCCCAGGCGCGCTGGCGCGAGATCACCCAGTCGGGCTTGGTGTTGATCATGCCGTTGATGCGGTTCTGGCCGGTGGCCGGCACCCATTGCGTGACCTTGATGGCTTCGAGGGCACGGTGACGCAGCGTGTCGCCGGACTTCGCCGCGCCATCGTCTACAATGTCCTTGTCCATCGCGATGAACCATTGCGGCGTGTTGCGATAGATCACAGGCTTCTTGGAGCGCCACGAATGCGGGTACTGATGCTTGAGGCGTGAGCGCGCCACCAACATGCCCCGCTCGACCAGCGCCTTGATGACGGCTTCGTTGGCGTCGCCCTTCTCGCCCTTGTCGTTGATTACGCGGGTGCCGGCGAAGCCCGGTGCCTGTTCGGTCAGCGCACCGTTCTCATCAACCGTGTAGGGGATCGTGGTCGCGATGCCGCGCTCGGTGAGCTGGCGGCCATTCGACGTCCAGATATCGAAGTCGTCGCGGCCGTGGCTTGGTGCGGTATGCACGAAGCCGGTGCCGGTATCGTCGGTGACGTGATCGCCGTCGAGCAGCGGCACGATGAAGTCATAGCCGCCGGCGAGACCCTTGAGCGGATGACGGCATTCCAGATCCTCGAGGATGTCGGACGACAGCTCGCTGCTCTTCTTCCATGACGTGACGCGCGCCTGTTTGAACACGCTCTCGGCCAGCGCGTCGGCGAGGATCAGCAGATCGCCGGTCTTCAGCCAGTTATCCTCCGGCGCCTCGGTGACTTCATAGAGGCCGTAAGCGATCTTGCTGGAGAACGAGATGGCGCGGTTGGCCGGCAGCGTCCACGGCGTGGTGGTCCAGATCACCACCGCAGCCTTGGCAAGCCGGCCGAACTCGGCGGCGACCGGGAATTTCACCCAGACCGCATCCGACGTGTAGTCCTCATACTCGACTTCGGCTTCGGCCAGCGCGGTCTTCTCGACCACGCTCCACATCACAGGCTTCGATCCGCGATACAGCGTGCCATTGGCCGCGAACTTCATCAGCTCGCGCGCGATCTGCGCCTCGGCGAAATAGTCCATGGTGGCGTAGCGGCCGGCCCAGTCGCCGATGATGCCGAGTCGCTTGAATTCCTCGCGCTGGATATCGAGCCACTTGTTGGCATAGGCACGGCATTCCTGGCGGAACGCGATCATCGCCGCGCCGTCCTTGAAGTTCGGCTTGGTCTTGCCCTTGGAGCGGTAGTTCTCTTCCTCGATCTTCCACTCGATCGGCAGGCCATGGCAGTCCCAGCCCGGCACGTAGTTCGAGTCGAAGCCCAGCATCTGCTGGCTCTTGGTCACCACGTCCTTGAGGATCTTGTTGAGCGCATGCCCGATATGGATGTTGCCATTGGCGTAGGGCGGGCCGTCATGCAGCACGAATTTCGGCTTGCCCTTGGCGGTCTCGCGGAGCTTGCCGTAGAGGTCGATCTCGTTCCACCGCGCCAGCATTTTCGGCTCGCTGGTCGGCAGGCCTGCGCGCATCGGAAATTCGGTCTGCGGCAAATAGAGGGTCTTGGAATAGTCGTGGGTATCAGATTTGGCGGGCTTGTCGGACATAATGGCTCTGGCTTGCTCGAATGGCGCTGAAACGCGTGAAAACGCGATGAAACTGGACGGTCCCGGTCTTGCGCCGAGCGAAGCTCAGGCGGAAGCCGGGCCGATAATGCTTATGATGGGGCGCCGTGCAGACATCCGGCACTCAATAGCAGCCGGGGAGACGATCGCAAAGGGTCGGATTAGCCCCGTTTGCCAATCACCCGGGCCGGATTGCCTGCCACGGTGGCGCCGTCCGGAACGTCCCGGGTCACGACACTGCCGGCGCCGATCACGGCGCCGTCACCGATGGTGACGCCGGGCACGATAATGGCCCCGCCGCCGATCCAGACATCGGCGCCGATTTTGACCGGCCGGCCGAATTCCAGTCCGTTGCGGCGGGTCTCGGCGTCGCGAGGATGGTCGGCGGCGTAGATCTGCACGGCCGGGCCGATTTGCGTCCGGTCGCCGATGGAGACCGCGACGATGTCCAGGATCACGCAGTTGAAATTCAGGAAAACGTTGTCGCCGAGATGGATGTTGTAGCCGTAGTCGCAGAAGAACGGCGGCCGGATCACGCAGTCGGCGCCGACCTTGCCGAAATGCTCGGCGAGCAACGTCCGTCGTTCGGCCACGGGCCGGTCCAGCTGCGCGTTGTATTTCGCGAGCCAGGCCTTGTTGGCCTTCTCGTCAGAGACCAGCTCGGGGCTGCCAGGGCGATAGAGTTCGCCCGCCAGCATTTTCTGCTTTTCGGTCCTGGTCAGTCGATGTCTCCCAGTTTCGGAAATGCATCCGGCGCGGCCGCCAGCGCGGCCCGCGCTTTGGCGCTGTCGTCGTCCATCTGGCGGATCAGGGGTTCGATGCCCTCGAATTTCATTTCATCGCGGATGAAGGCAATGAAGGCGACGTCCAGTGCCTGGCCGTAAAGGTCGCCCTTGAAGTCGAACAGGAAGACTTCGAGCAAAGGCGCGCCGTTATCGAAGGTCGGGCGGCGGCCAAAGGATGCAACGCCGTCGAAGCGCTCGTTTCCGCGGCCGACCCGCACGGCGTAGATGCCGTGCTTGAGGCCGCAATTGTTATTCAGGCGGATATTGGCGGTGGGATAGCCAAGGTCGCGGCCGAGCTTTTTGCCGTGGATCACTTCGCCGGTGATGAACCACGGCCCGTTCAGCATCTCCGTGGCCTCGGTCACCTGGCCCTCAGCCAAGGCCATGCGGATGGCCGTCGAAGACACCGGGCGCTCATCGATATCGACATGCGGCTGGATGTCGACCTCGATGCCGAGGCGCGGCGCTTCGTTGGCCAGCAGGCTGGGCGAACCGACGCGGCCTTTGCCGAAATGAAAGTCGTAGCCGACGGCGATGCCGCTGATGCCGAGACGCTCAATGAGATCGTGGTGAATGAAGTCTTGCGCCGTGGTGCTGGCGCGTCCCTTGTCGAAGGTCATGACGACGGCGCCGGCCAGGCCGGTTCCCGCCAGCAGGCGCAGCTTGGCGGCTTCGTCGGAGAGCCGGAACTGCGGCGTGTTCGGGCTGAAGAAACTGCGCGGATGCGGCTCGAAGGTCACCGCCAAAGCGCTTGTTTTATGCAGTTCCGCCATGCGTAACGCAGCACCGATGACGGCGCGGTGGCCGAGATGGACGCCGTCGAAATTACCCATTGCCACGACGCATCCGCGCGGGATGGCATTGGCGGGCGTTGTGTCGCGGATCACGCTGAAAGCAGTCGTCATGATTGGATTCGTTGGTGGTTCTGGCGGGTAAGGGACCGTGGCGCGCCCACCACGTCGAAGTCAAGCGAAGGTAAAATCGGCTTTCTTCTCGAATTTGACGAATTTCGCGCCATGGGGCGGTTAACTGGAAATTTAACCCACCCTGCTAATTCTGGCTCCGGGCCGCGGACAGCAATACTCGCCAATCCCGGTTGGAACGGTTTGCCTGACGGCAAATATCATTTTTTGCATTTGCGTATCGTGCCTCAGGGGGAATGAAGATGGCGGTTGATTTGTCGATGACGGTGCTGGTGGTGGACGATTACAACACCATGATCCGCATCATTCGCAATCTTCTGAAGCAGCTTGGTTTCGAACACATCGACGATGCCAGCGATGGTTCGATGGCGCTGGAAAAGATGCGTACCAAGAAGTATGGCCTGGTGATTTCCGACTGGAACATGGAGCCGATGACGGGCTACGACCTGCTCAAGGAAGTCCGCGCCGACCCGAACCTGTCGCAGACCCCGTTCATCATGATCACGGCAGAATCCAAGACCGAGAACGTGATTGCCGCCAAGAAGGCCGGCGTGAACAACTACATCGTCAAGCCGTTCAACGCGGCGACGCTGAAGACCAAGATCGAAGCCGTGTTCCCGGACACCGTCCCGGCGTAACCGACGAACTTCTTTCGTCAGAGCTTTTGAGTTTCGCAATGCCCGGCCTCGTGCCGGGCATTTTGCGTTTCGGCTCGCCCGGTCATTCCGGGGCGTTGGAATGCGACGACGTCACGCGCAGGCGAACTTCAGCCACTCCAATTCGAGTGGCGGGGAATCTCGATCCACACTCGTCATTCCGGGGCGCACGTAAGCGGCAGAGCCGCTGAAGTGCGAACCCGGAATCTCAGAGTGTTTTGCGCTGAACATGTCGGGATTCCGGGTTCGCGATACGCCGCCTTCGGCGCCTCCTCGCGCCCCGGAATGACAGTGTAGGGTACCCGAACATTTTTTCCTATCTCTCATTGACAGTATCCCCATCAGGTTTATATTCCCCTCCGTCCTGCCCCACCGAGAGGGGCGATCGCGATCGTCACGTTCGCGGGGCAGGATGCGGTGGACGCCGGAGATGCGGCGTTACGCGGTTCACGGGGGACGTCTGTCTTCGGGCAGGACGGATCTGCGCCAGCACTGCCACTGGCAAGGAGACGGCCGATCTTCGGATGGACAAACCCCTGGACAGTGTGACGGACGACCAAATCGAAACGCGTTCGGCCCAGTCGCTTGAGGCTACCCTGTCCCTCCGCCCTGGGACATTAATTTTGGTGATGGGACCGTTCGCCATGGCAGATGTGCAAGCAACCGAAAAAACACCGCATGCGGAACGCCGGGCAATCGCTCGGCGCCTCCGAAAGTCCTGATGCACACTAACCTGCGGAAGACCGCATTCGCATCAGGCCCAAGGGTGCAACGGGCACCCGGCGTTCCGCACGCCCTCTCACAAGGGGCGGGAATGCGAGACACGACGGCGCCCCCGCGCCGCAAACAATGGGGGCGATGACGCATGTCTGAAGGGTAGTGGCTGTTTGACAGTTGAATCTGCGATGGCGCGACGTGGACGTCCCAAACACTGCCGTCATGCCCGGCGCATGCCGGGTATCCACGTCTTGGCGACAAAGGAAGGCGTGGATGGCCGGAACAAGTCCGGCCATGACGGTGGAGAGTGATGAGTATCATAGGATGGGTAGAGCGCAGGCGCGCTTGCGCCGGAGCGAAACCCATCAATTGCAGACGAAGAAAGCGATGGGTTTCGCTGCGCTCTACCCATCCTACGATCGCACCTTACGTCAGCTCACCACTTCAATTCACGCATCAGCGCCTTCGGTGGATGGCCGAACAGTTCCTTCACTTCCGAGGCGCCCATCTGTTCGATGCCTTCGAAGTCGCCGGCATGGATGCCGCGGGTGACGAACAGCAGGTCGATGCCATAGGCGTGCGCGCCGGTGAGATCGGTGCGCACGGAATCGCCGATCGCCAGCACGCGATCCAGCGCCGTGTCCTTGCCGCGCTTCGCCTTGGCCAGCGCCATGGCCTGATCGTAGATCGGCCGATGCGGCTTGCCGTAGAAGATCACCTCGCCGCCCATCTCGCGATAGAGTTCGGCGACCGCACCGGCGCAGTAGATCAAGCGGTCACCGCGCTCGACGATGATGTCGGGATTGGCGCATACGAGCGTCAGCTTGCGCGCCAGCGCCTGGCTCATCATGTCGCGATAGTCGTCGGCGGATTCGGTCTCGTCGTCGAACAATCCGCTGCAGACGATGTAGTCGGCCTGTTCGAGCGGGGTGAGCTTCACATCGAGGCCGCGATGGATCGAACTGTCGCGGTCCGGTCCGATCAGATACATCGCCTGACCCGGCCGGCCGGCGACGAAATTGCGCGTGAGGTCGCCGGACGAGACGATGGCGTCATAGGTGTCGTCAGCGACGCCGAGCTTGCGGAGCTGCCGCTGCACGGAGTCGGCGGGGCGCGGCGCATTGGTGATCATGATCACCGTGCCGCCATTGGCGCGAAACGTATGCAACGCCTCGCAGGCTTCGGGGAACGACTCGAGGCCGTTATGGACGACGCCCCAGATGTCGCTGAGGACGACGTCGACATGTCCGGTGAGGTCGCGCAAGCGCTCGACGAAACGCAGTGTGGTCATAAATTGAGTGCCGATCAGTTCGGGCCGGTGGCGCGGCGCGCCAGCGCGGCATTGCCGGTGGTGCGCGGCGGCTCAGGCCGCGCAGGCGTGGTTGGGGCGGATCTCGCTAGGCCATTGGGGTCCGTGGGCGCCTTTGCGGGGTCCTTGGCGGAGGGATTTGGCGCACCGCCATTGGCCGGCGTTTCCGGCCTGAGCGGGCGGGGCGCCGCGAACAGGAAGCCTTGCCCGAACCGGACGTCGAAGTCGAGCAGGTCGACCACGGCCCGTTCGCCCTCGATTCGCTCGGCGATCAGGTCGATTCCGAACCGGCCGAGCAGGTCGGAGAGATCGGCCGGATGAATGTCGGAATTCGACGTCTGCTTGGGGTCGAGCAGGAGTGCTGCCGGTACCTTGATAAAGCGCACGCCGCGATCGGCGAGGTCGCGCGGCTCGATCCGCAAATCCGTGACGTGATCGATGGAGAAGCGGTAGCCGCGCTGGGCGAGGGCGGCGAGATGCTCGCTTTCGATCGGGCCGAGATTGCGGAACACGTTCTGCTTGAATTCCAGCACGAAGGACGGCGCCAGCGCGCGGTTGGCTTCGAGGAAGTCGATGCATTGCGCAAAGGTCTCGGCATTCGACAGGGTCGCGCCAGCCATGTTGCAGAACACGCCGACATCCTTGTTGCGCACCATCAGGCGGCGCAGCACCTGCATGCAGCGCAGCAGCACGATGTGGTCGATCTGGCCCATCAGGCCTGCGGCTTCTGCGGGACCGATGAACTCGTCGGCGGTGATCACCTGATCCTTGTCGTCGCGCAGCCGCGTCATCGCCTCGTAGAAGCGCACCTTGCGCTGCGGCAGCGTGACCATCGGCTGCAGATAGATGTCGATGCGGTTATCGGCGATGGCATCCTTCACCATGGCGGTGAACTGCGCATTGTCGCGCGCCGGCTTTGCCTCCGGTTTGACGACGATGGCGGGCGCTGTCGGCGTCACGGTGTCTTCGGCGACCTCGACGGCGAGCGGCACATCGGCAGCGGTCGCGGGTTTGACCGGTGGCGATGGCGGCGCGATCGCCGCAGAAACAGTCGCCGGCGCAGGCATCGCTGTCAGCATGTCTTCGTGGGTGGCGACCGATGTGGCGAGTTGCTTCACCAGCGCGCCCAATTCGCCGATCTCGCCGGCGACGGTCTGGATACGGTCCTGATTGGCTGTGCCGGCGGATGCGATCTTGCTCTCGACCACGGCGAGGCGGCGGCCGAATTCGGCGACCTGCCGGGCGAGGTCGGCGGTGCCGCGCGACAGATCGGTGATCTGACCGGTGGATTCGTTGCGGTCTTTGATGCGCATCGACACCGCGTTGTAGAGGATCATCACGGTCAGCGCCGTCAGTGCGACGATGGCCGATTCGTAGCCGCTGATGCCGGCGATCGCATACAGCACCAGGCCAAGCGAGGCTGAGACCAGCACCATGCAAATGCCGACAAAAATCGTGGAGATGCGGATCATAACGCGCGCAACATCCTCAAATCCCAACTCCTGCACGGCACGACAAAGATCCGGCCGCGAGCGCTCCCGGCGCTAAGTACCCGGCCAACCTTAGCATTATTGTTGATTCGGAAAGCAGGGCTGGGAGAACTTGCCCACCGGTGCTTTTGCACCTCAGGTGCTAGCGCGGCCGAGCGTATCGGCCATGGCGGCGCCACGTGCGCCCATCGGTTGTTCAGGTCCGACGGTGGTATCCACGGCGGTCTGGTGCTCGATCTCGGAATTCAGCTCGGCCCCGCACAGAACGATGATCGCGGACATCCACATCCACATCATCAGGCCGATGGCGGCCCCGAGCGAGCCGTAAGTGGCGCTGTAATTGCCGAAATTTGACAGGTACCAAGACAGCAGCGCCGAGCCGGCAAGCCAGAGCAGTGCCGCAGCGAGGGTGCCGATGCTGAGCCATTCCCAGCGCGCGCCGGGGCGGCTTGGACCAAAGCGGTAGAGAATGCCGAGCGCCAGCACGACCACGAGCAGCAGAAGCGGCCAGCGGGAGAGGCTGATGATCGTCTTGCTGTCGGTGGCGAGACCGATCCGGTCCAGCGTCAGCGGCAGCGCAACGACGGCGCTCACCATGAGAAGGAGCGCGGCGATGGCACCAGCGGTGAAAGTGAGCGAGAGCATATTGAGCTTGATGAAGCTGCGCTTCTCGCGCTCGCCATAGACGACATTGAGCGCATCGATCACGGCCTTTACACCGGCATTGGCGCTCCACAGCGCCAGCGCAAGGCCGAACAGGAAGGTGAGGCCGAGTTTGGCCTGACCATTGGCGAGCACGCGCGCGATCTGGTCCTGCACAATCTGGAACGAGCCATCCGGTAGCATCAGCGCCAGCGTCTGCAGATTGTCGGAGATCGTCGAGGCATCGGCGAACAGCCCGTAGCAGGAGACCAGCGCAGTGATCGCCGGAAACACCGCGAGCAGGCCGAAGAACACGACCCCGGCCGCTATCGCCAGCAGCCGATCCTCGTTGATCTGCTCATAGGTCCGCCACAGCACGTCCTTCCAGCCGGTCCATGGAATCTGCAGCGGACTGGACGAATGGCGGCCGCGTCCGGACTGGGCGAGTTCGCGGGTGAATGTCGCTGGTGGCGGGACGTCGGTGTCGCCGATCGGTTGCGGCTCATCTGCCACGGACCTCTCGGTATTGCGTGTCGAGAAAAAGCTCTGCAACGCGAGCACGGCAAAGGTTGTCGCTGCGACAAGCAGCAGACTGTCCGTGTCGGATCGGCGGACGGCCATCAGGCGTTCGCTTTGCTCGCGGGTCTGCGGGCAGGGGCTGGCTGCGCAAGGCTGCGGCGCCGGGCGAAAGCCCAGCCGGCAAGCGTCGCGGCCAGAACGAGGCCGGCTTTGACGGGGCCATTGTTTGGCAGGGGCTGAGCTGGGCGCGTGCTCGGCCTGAATTCATTGGGCGCGGCCGCGCGATGTGGTGCGGCCGATGTGACCTGCTCATGCTTGGCGGGGTTCGCATTGATTGCGACGCGCAGTCGGCTGCCGAAACTGGGAAACTGCTTCGATGGACGTTTCAGCCGGCTCGCCGCAAGGACAGCAAAGAGGACAGCGAGCACCAGCAGCAATCCGCCGGTTGCGCCAAAGGCCTGAAACAGCCCGTAGCGCAGTTCGATCCAGCGAAACAGCGCGGCGGCGCCCACCAGCAAGGTGGCGATCAGAAAGATGCCTGCGGCAGCATAAAGTCCGGCAGCGACCGCATAAGAGACCGCGATGCCCTGGGTCTGCTCACTGCGGTCACGGATATAGGACGATGTGGCGCGCTTGACCTGATTGAGCTTGAGCGCGAGCCCTGTTCGCACCAGGGCGCTTGCGAGCGGTGGCATATGGAAAGCCTCGTTCTGCGCCGGCCAAAATATGAATGTTGCGGCGACCGGCATTTGAAATTGAACGGGGAGGCATGACGAAGGTTCCGCCGTGGCGAACCTTGTGGCGTCGCGCATGGCCAACCTCAAGTGATCGCGGGGCCGAACGCTTGCCGGTTCCTGCCTGCGCTGGTACCACGCCGCTATGAGCGAAAAGTCTGAAAAGCCCAAAAAACCCCAGAAACTGCGCGCGCGCTTGCCGCGCGGCCTTGGCGACCGCGGACCGGCCGATATCGCCGCGACCCGGCGGATGACCGACACCATCCGCGAGGTCTATGAGCGCTACGGCTTCGAGCCGGTCGAGACCCCGACCATGGAATTCACCGATGCGCTCGGCAAGTTCCTGCCCGATCAGGACCGGCCCAATGAAGGCGTGTTCTCGTTTCAGGACGATGACGAGCAGTGGATCTCGCTGCGCTACGACCTGACCGCGCCATTGGCGCGCTACGTCGCCGAGCATTGGGACGCGCTGCCGAAGCCGTATCGCAGCTACCGTGCAGGTTACGTCTATCGCAACGAGAAGCCGGGCCCCGGTCGCTTCCGCCAGTTCATGCAGTTCGACGCCGACACCGTCGGCTCAGGCTCGCCGGCGGCGGATGCCGAAATGTGCATGATGGCGGCCGATGCGATGGAAGCGCTCGGCATTCCGCGTGGCAGCTATGTGGTGCGCGTCAACAACCGCAAGGTGCTCGACGGCGTGATGGAGAGCATCGGCCTCGGCGGCGACGAGAACGTCGGACGTCGCCTCACGGTGCTGCGCGCCATCGACAAGATGGACAAGTTTCCGGTCGACGAGATCAAGAAGCTGCTCGGCCCCGGCCGCTGGGATGGCGGCGAGGAAGGCAAGGGTGATTTTACCAAAGGTGCGGGACTCTCGCCGGACGATTCCGAAACCGTGTTGCGTAGCCTCGACGCTGCGAGCGAGCCGACTGCGAAGCTCGATAGCTCCGATGCATACAAGCAGGGACGCGCCGAGCTTGCCGAGATCGAAAAGCTGATCACTGCGGCGGGCTATCAAACCGATCGCATCAAGATCGATCCGTCTGTCGTGCGCGGCCTCGAATACTATACCGGCCCCGTCTATGAAGTTGAACTCACGCTTGAAACCAAAGACGAAAAGGGCCGCCCCGTTCGCTTCGGATCCGTCGGCGGCGGTGGTCGTTACGATGGTCTCGTCTCGCGCTTCCGTGGCGAGCCGGTGCCCGCTACCGGTTTCTCCATCGGCGTCTCGCGCCTGCAGGCGGCGCTGACGCTGCTCGGCAAGATCGACACCACGCCGGATTTCGGCCCGGTCGTCGTCACCGTGTTTGATCGCGACCGTGTCGCCGATTATCAGAAGATGGTTGCGAGCCTGCGCAATGCCGGCATCCGCGCCGAACTCTATCTCGGCAATCCCAAGAGCATGGGCAACCAGCTGAAATATGCCGACAGGCGCAATTCACCCTGTGTGATCATTCAAGGCTCCGACGAAAAGGCGACCGGCGAGGTGATGCTGAAGGATCTGATCCTCGGTGCCGGACTGTCGGATCTGGAAGGCGATCGCGAGGCCTATCTGCAGAAGCAGGCAGATGCGCAGACCAAGATCGCGGAAAACGATCTCGTCAGCGCGGTCCGTAAGATTCTCGACAAGCACGGCGTGAAGTGGAATTAATCCACGCGCCAACAATTGGTAGAGCAATGGGAGACTTCAATGCCTGAGATCACGATCAACCTGGCGGCCGGCCGCACCGACGAGCAGAAGAAGGGTATGATGCTCGACATCACCCAGGCGCTGGTGAAGAATCTCGGCGTCACCGCCGATGCCGTCGTCATCCAGATCAACGAAGCGCCGCTCAACAACAAGATGAAGGGTGGCCAGACCTTCGTCGAGCGCGCAGCCGCCGCGGCGAAGAAATAAGCGTCTATCCAAACACTGCAATATTCTGACGGCTGGCCATGATGGGCCGGCCGTTTCGATTCCACAGCGTCATCGCCTGGCTGGAATAACCGCCGGCGATCTGCTCGGCGACATTGCGGATCAGCCACCAGCCGTCATCGGTGGTGATCTCGTCGGTGAGCATGTCGATCGACCAGGTCATGGTGCTGATCGGCGACGGCGTTGTGGATCGAACGGAAGCTGCCGGCGGCGGCGCGTCGGCCAAGGCCAGCAACGCCACCAGCGACGGCTGGATGCCGGGCTCGCGGTGGCGCAGCCACAGCATCATCTGCGGATCCTCGCTGCCGCTGAACGGCATCGAGCCCCCCATATGCCGGCCTTCGATATGCTCCAGGAAACGCAGCGTCGGAGGCGCAAGGCGAAAGAAGTCCGGGCAATGCTCCGGTGCTTTCAGTTCCGGCGTCCCGGTCTCCACATGGGCAAAAGCCGATTCACGCGCGGCGCCGAAGCAGAACATGGCGCGGGTCGCGAGGCCTGCTTCGCCGACAAGATCGACGCTGGCGAACAGTGTCGATTTGCCCTTGCGCAGAACGCTGGTGCGCAACTGCAATGGACCGGGAGCCGGGCCGACGAAGGCGATCTGCGCCGAGCGAAGCGGCGGCACGGCGCCGAATTCATTGAGCGCAGCCTGCATGCACAGTGCCGCGGCCAGACCGCCATAGACGGTACGGCCCTGTAGCCAGTCGTCGCTGACGCTGACGGCCCAGCCGTCGCCGGAGCGCGTCATGGACGACATCAATGCGGTGAATTCGGTCATTCCGTGTTCCTGATGTTTCCTGTCGCCGGCGTCGTAACGCGCCATTGGGATGATTAGCATCATCTATAGCGGGGAACGCAGCGGTGGGAAACATCCAGTCAGCGGGCGCGCGGCTCTATTGCGACCGGTGCATGCCCTTCATCTTCTCGATGTCTTTGACATTCATCTTCATGCCGCCGGGCATCATGATGTCACCGGGCTTCTGGTCCGGCTTGCAGGCGCCGAGCCATTTGGCTTCCAGCTGCGTGGTGTTGTCACCAGTATTAGCCTTGGCGCCGCCAGTGCTCTGCGACGTGATCTTCATCGTATAGGCAGAGTTGAAATCGCCGGTGATCTCGGCATGCGATGTGCTGGTGGTGCCACCGATATTGCAGACCGAATCCGTGATATAGCCCGTCGCGGTCTTCTTCATCTCGTTCTTCGAACACATATCCTTCGCCATCGGCGAGAAGGTCGTGTTCATGAACTTGTCGGTGGTCTCGTCCGTGCAGTGCTGCATCGTCATGTCGGGCATCCCGGCGCTGCCCTGCATCTTCATTTCCCAAAGCCCAGCCTTGCGTGCCGGCAACTCGATGGGATCGGCGATGGCGGGGATTGCCCACAACATCGCAGTCGCGCTCAAAACGGAAATATTCAACAGTGAAACATAGCGTCGCATCATGCCTGGTTCTCCCCAAGCCGATGAGACGCTGTGTCGCGTAAAAAGGTTCAGTAGCGAACGCGGAGCGGCCGATCGGAGGCGCCATAGGGCACCCAGCGGCAGGCGAACGAGACGTAGGCGCCATATTCCTGCGGGGCGCTCAGGAACTTCACGACCTTGCCGTAACGCGCGCAATGATCAATCGCCAGGGCGCGAATGTCGGTCTGGCTGATCAGGGATGTGGAGATGATGCCGCCGGTGTCGTTGCCCTTGAATGGCGGCACCCAGTCGGCCTTGGCCGCGCTGCTCATGATCGCACCGCTCAGACCTGCAGCCAAAATCGCCAACCGAATCATTCGCATCACCGTCTCCATCGTCGTTATGGGCACCTTAGAGGGCATCGGCGACGCTGAAAAGAACGCCGTCCAGGTTCTGACAGAGTTGTGCGCTGGGTGTGGCCGCGATGCACTTGACCCTGCACGGGCTTCGCGGCACGTTCCGGGAACAATCATCAGACGGCGGATTCCCCATGCGCGACCTCATTTCATCCTGGAAGAAAGCCGTCCTGGCTGCCGTTACCGGCGCCGTTTTCGGGCTTATGACCCTGGCTCCCGGCGCACAGGCTGCGAACCTGCTCGAGCTGAACTTCTGGCTGTCCGGGCCGAACTACGAGGGCCGTCTGGCGGATTGCGAAGCTGGTCTCTCGACGATTTCGTCGCAGTTCCAGGACAAGGAAAGCACCTTCTGGAATTCGGCGCTGCAGATCACCGGCTTCAGCCGCGTCCATGAGACGGCATTCCGCCCCTGGACCTCCGACAACATCCCGCGCCGCTACTGCACCGCCGACGCGATGCTGACCGATGGCAAGACGCGCCAGGTGCATTACTCGATCATCGAGGATGGCGGCTTTGCCGGCTACGGCCAGGGCGTGGAATGGTGCGTCGTCGGTCTCGACCGCGACTGGGCCTATAACCCGCGTTGCCGGGCGGCGAAGCACTAAGCTTCGTTTGCGGATCCAACCCATTTTGTTCTTGAATTGTTCTTGATGCCTGATTAGGTTTGCCCTTCTCAGGGGTGGGGCGCGTCATGTTTCAGGCATTTCGATTTGTCGTTTCGCTTGGGTTTCTCGCGCTCGCGGCGCTGAGCGTCGATCCGGCCTCCGCCCAGGATCGCCGGCAGAATGCGCCGGGCGAATTCGATTTTTACGTATTGTCGCTGTCGTGGTCGCCGAGTTTCTGCGAGGTGGCCCAGGAGCGCGGCGGCAACAACCGCTCAGCCCAGATGCAATGCGGCGGCCGGCCTTACTCTTTCGTGGTTCATGGCCTGTGGCCGCAATATGACCGCGGCTTCCCGAATTACTGCGAGCGTCCGGCCCCGCGGCTGGCACGCAATATCATGCAGTCGATGCTCGACCTGATGCCCGCGCCCGGCCTGATCTTCAATGAATGGGACAAGCACGGCACCTGCTCCGGCCTCGGCCAGCGCGCCTATTTCGAAGCCATCCGCAAGGCGCGCGCCGGTATCAAAATTCCCGACGAATTTCTCGATCTGCAGCAGGCCAAGACGATTGCGCCGGACGCAATCGAGGAAGCCTTCATCAAGGTCAATCCGGGCCTCAGTAATTCGGCCATCGCCGTGACCTGCGATCGTAACCGCCTGACCGAGGTCCGGGTCTGCATGAGCAAGGATCTCCAGTTCCGCGCTTGCGAGGAGATCGATCGCCGCGCCTGCCGCCGCGATCAGGTGGTGATGCCGCCGATGCGAGGCGGCTAGCTCAACCGGCATTCCTAGCGTACTGCTGGCGCATGAATTATCGACACGCCTTTCACGCCGGCAACTTTGCCGATGTCATCAAGCATATCGTGCTGGTCCGCATCCTGACCCATCTGCAGGAGAAGCCGGCGCCGTTCCGCGTCATCGACAGTCATGCCGGCGCCGGGCTCTATGACCTGACCGGCGATGAAGCCACACGCTCCGGCGAATGGACCACCGGCATCGCGCGCGCCCTGCAGGCGCGGTTCAGCGAAGCCAGTGCGCCGCTGGTCGCGCCCTATCTCGACATCGTCCGGTCATTCAATGCGCCGCGCGAACTCAAAGCCTATCCCGGCTCGCCGCTGATCGCGCGCGCCTTAATGCGGCCGCAGGACAGCATGGTGTGCTGCGAGGTCGAGCCGCAGGCGCGCAAGAAGCTGATCTCCGCGCTACGCAGGGACGAGCAGGCGCGCGTGGTCGATATCGATGGCTGGATCGGTCTGCCGGCCTATGTGCCGCCGAAGGAACGACGCGGCGTGGTGCTGATCGATCCGCCCTATGAGGATAAGAACGAATTCGCGCGGATGGCTGCAGTGTTCGAGCAGGTCTATGCCAAATGGGCGACCGGCATTTACATGCTGTGGTATCCCGCCAAGAGCCGCCGCGCCACCGATGAGCTGGCGCAGCACGTCGCCGCGACGGCTGCTGCATCTGCCACACCTGGTAAATGCCTGCGCCTCGAATTCAGCGTTGCACCGCAAACGGCGGATGGCCCGCTGACCTCGACGGGACTTTTGATCGTCAATCCGCCGTGGAAGCTCACTACGGAGCTCAAGGAAATCCTGCCGCAACTCGAGAAGCCGCTTGGCCTTGGCGGCGCCGGACGCTTCCGGCTCGAGACGGCCAAACCCTGACGTCGCACGGCCTGCGCTGAACTACGCAAACTCCAACTATCAAACGGCGCCGCCAAAAACGGTAGTCAATCCCGGCGGAACCGTATTAAGCTGCTGGCATTATGACTGGCTTTACGTTCCGCTTCCGCGAATGGTTGCGGCGGAGTGACGTGGCCCAAATCGATATTGAAACAAGGCCTAGCTTCCGTGGAGTGAATGTCCGGTCGGTCGCAGCGCGAAAGCGCCGCGGCGGAGCATTGCGGGGAGGGACCCGATGGGCATGAGCGGTACGGTCAAGTTTTTCAATGGCGAGCGTGGCTACGGCTTCATCAAGCCGGACGATGGCGGCCGGGACGTGTTTGTGCACATTACCGCAGTCGAGCGCGCTGGCCTGAAGGACCTGATCGAAGGACAGCGGATCACCTTCGAGGTCGAGCCCGACAAGAAGGGCAAGGGCCCCAAAGCGGTCAATCTGGTCATCACAGGATAGCGGCGGATCCAGCTTGGGAGTGGGCCATAAAAAATCCCGGCCGCAGTGCGGCCGGGAGTGGATGGCGATGGTTTCTTGTACTTGGAGTCGACGTATCTGGAGACGAAGTACTTGAAGACGAAGTCCGGACGCGAGGCGTCGGGAGCCGGACTTAGAAGTGATAGTTCACGCCGATGCGCACAGTGCCGAAGCTGAGCGCGCTGTCGGTGCCAGTGAGCGTGTAGGTGTTCTTGGACAGATCGACATAGAGATATTCGATCTTGGCGGTCCAGTTCTGGTAGATGCCGACTTCGGCGCCGACGCCGGCGGTCCAGCCGACCGAAGTCTGCGACTGCTGCAGGCCGTTCAGCTCGGCTTCGAGGCTGCCGAAGGAGAGACCGGCGGTGCCGTAGAGCAATACGTTGTTGAAGGCGTAGCCGATGCGGCCGCGCGCGGTGCCGAACCAGGGGTTCGAGAACTTGTAGGTGGCGAAGCGGTCATCCGCGCCTGTGCCCTGAAGATCGCCTTCGAGACCGAACACGATGTTGCCGCTCTGCCAGTTGTAACCGCCGGTCACGCCGCCGGCGATGCCCGAGGGCTTCGCGCCGGTGTTGGAGACGCTCCCCCATTCGTAACCGAGAGTGGCGCCAAGATATGGGCCGGCCCAGCTATAGGCGTTGAGCGGCTGGGCGACGGTATAGGGGGCGCGCGACCGGTAAGGCATGTCCGCCGCATGTGCTGTTGTCGCACCTGCAGCCACGAGGGCGACTGCTGCGAACGCAAACTTACTCATCTCAACTCTCCAAAATACGCGTTACTGCCGGCCCATGGGAGCGCGCTCGGGATCTGCCGAACGAAGCCTTAGGGTTACGGAATTCCATCTTTTATCGAGACGATTTATCGAGAGTTTTAGATTAAGCGGTCCTTAACGGGCCGCTGCGGCGCCGTATTGGCGTTAAAAGAGTCTTACTTTTGGCAATCCGCGAATTTCCTGGGGCGGGCGGCCAAAATCCTGTGGCCTGCCGCGAGCAGCCGGAAAACCGGCCGTTGCGAGGGCATTTCCGGTCGCACGAATGCTAGCGATGACCCGCTACAGCGCTTAAATTGACCTCATGATTCAAGACCCCACCGAGCCGCGGCACGAGACATCATCCGAGCCCGCAGCAGAGCCAGGTTCCGACAGCCCTAGTTCCGGGCAGGCCACCCAGTCCACCTTGCAGGCGCCACCCGACCTCGAACCGGAACCCGCGGCGGCCGACGACGAGGAAGACGGCGCGCTCCCGGATACTGGCGATGACGATTCCGGCGACGTGGTCGCTGAGGGCCCGCTGGCGCTCGGCCGCGCGGCCATCGAACATGCGGTACGCCACGCCCCGACTTCGCCCGGCGTCTACCGGATGCTGAATGCGGCCAACGACGTGCTGTATGTCGGCAAGGCCAAGAACGTGAAGAAGCGGTTGTCGTCCTATGCAAGGCCGACCGGGCAGGTGATGCGCATCGCACGCATGATCGCGGCGACCGTGGTGGTGGAAATCATCTCGACCGCGACCGAGACCGAAGCATTGTTGCTTGAGGCCAATCTCATCAAGCAGCTGCGCCCGCGATTCAACGTGCAGCTCCGCGACGACAAGTCTTTTCCGTATATTCTGATCTCAGGCGATCACTGGGCGCCCCAGATTCTGAAGCATCGTGGCGCGCAGTCGCGGCCCGGCCGCTATTTCGGTCCATTCGCGTCGGTGGGCGCGGTCAACCGCACCATCACGGCACTGCAGCGCGCGTTCCTGGTGCGGTCGTGCACGGATTCCTTTTTCGAGAGCCGCACGCGCCCGTGTCTGCTGTATCAAATCCGCCGCTGCTCTGGCCCCTGCACCGGCGAGATCGATTTTCCCGGCTATACCGAGCTGGTGCGTGAGGCGAAGGACTTCCTGTCCGGCCGCAGCCGGGCGGTGAAGCAGCTATTGGCCGGCGAAATGGAGAAAGCGTCGGAAGAACTCGCCTTCGAGCGCGCCGCGCTGTATCGCGACCGCCTTGCAGCCCTGTCTGCCATCCAGTCGCAGCAAGGCATCAATCCGCGCACCGTGGAGGAGGCCGACGTCTTCGCCATCCATCAGGAAGGCGGTTATTCCTGCGTCGAGGTGTTCTTCTTCCGTACCGGCCAGAACTGGGGCAACCGCGCCTATTTCCCCAAGGCCGAAAAATCATACACGCCGGAGGAAGTGCTCGGCTCGTTTCTGGCGCAGTTCTACGAGGACAAGCCGCCGCCGAAGATGGTGCTGCTGTCGCATGCCATCGAGGAAAGCGAGCTGCTGGCCAGCGCGCTCGGCGTCAAGGCAGGTTTCAAGGTCGAGGTGCTGACACCGCAGCGCGGCGAAAAGAAGGAGCTGGTCGTCCACGCGCTGACCAATGCCCGCGAAGCGCTTGGCCGCAAGCTCGCCGACACGGCGACGCAGACGCGTCTGCTGGAAGGCATGTCGAAGATGGCGGGCATGGCCACGGTGCCGAAGCGCATCGAAGTCTATGACAATAGCCATATCCAGGGCACCAACGCGGTCGGTGCCATGATCGTGGCGGGGCCGGATGGCTTCATCAAGAACCAGTACCGCAAGTTCAACATCAAGTCGGAAGGGCTCACGCCCGGTGACGACTACGGGATGATGAAGGAGGTGCTGCAGCGCCGTTTCAAGCGTCTGCTGGTGCCGCCGGTTGAGGGCGAGGTGGTCAAGCCAAAGGACGATGACGTGCCGCTATGGCCCGATCTCGTCATCATCGATGGCGGCCGCGGCCAGCTCAATGCAGTCAAGGAGATCTTCGACGAGCTGAAGCTGACCGATGTGACCCTGATGGCTGTGGCCAAGGGGCCGGATCGTGACGCCGGCCGTGAGACCATGTTCATTCCTGGCCGCGATGCCATCAAATTGGAGCCCCGGGACCCCGTTCTGTATTTTATCCAGCGGCTGCGCGACGAGGCGCATCGGTTCGTCATCGGATCGCACCGCACACTGCGCAAGAAGGACATCCGCGAGGCCGGATTGCAGGAAATCCCGGGGATCGGCCCAACCCGCAAGCGGGCACTCCTGCACCATTTCGGAACGCTGAAAGAGATCGAGCGGGCCTCCGTAGGCGACCTCGGCAAGGTTCCCGGCATCTCGGCCGAGAGCGCCCGCAAGATTTTCGACTTTTTTCACCCCCAGCCAGTGGCCAGATGACCGCAAAGATGGACGAGACGTAATCTGGCTGTCGCATGCCTTGGGGCAGTTTTGCGGTAAACTAAGCCGCGCCGCTTCGCTGGCGGTTGACCTCTGCGCTCTGGCAGTATTGGTAAGACGGATGACAGTGACCACGAGACGGGCCGCGAATTCCGCGATGTCCCTGCCAAATATCCTGACCATGGCCCGCATTGCCGCCATTCCGGTGGTGGTCGGCTGCATCTATTCGCAGTCGATCATGGATGGCCCGCTATGGCTGCGCTGGGTCGCGCTGGCCGTCTTTATCGGCGCCGCGGTCACGGATTTTCTCGATGGCTATTACGCCCGGATTTGGAATCAGCAGTCGGCCTTCGGCCGGATGCTTGATCCGATCGCCGACAAGCTGCTGGTGGCCTCTTGCCTGCTGATGCTGGCGGCCGATGGCATCATCCATGGCTGGACCCTGTGGGCCGCCATCGTGATCCTGTGCCGCGAAATTCTGGTCTCGGGCCTGCGTGAATATCTCGCCGCACTCCGTGTCAGCGTCCCGGTCTCCAGGGTGGCGAAGTGGAAGACGACGGCCCAGTTGATCGCCATCGGCTTCCTGCTGGCCGGTGAGGCCGGCGATCAGGTGATCCCGATCACGACGCAGCTCGGCCTGTTGCTGCTGTGGATTTCCGCGCTCGTCACCATTTATACGGGCTACGACTATTTCAGGGCTGGCATTCACCACCTCATTGCGGAGGATGCATGAAGGTCGTCTACTTCGCCTGGGTGCGCGAGCGCATCGGCAAGGCCGAAGAGACGGTCGAGCCGCCAGCAGCCGTGCGCACAGTCGGCGATCTGATCGGATGGCTGAGCACGCGCGGCGACGAATATGCCTATGCGTTCGAAACGCCGAAAGTGATCCGCGCTGCCATCGACCATACCCATGTGCGGCCGGACACCGTGATTGCTGGCGCCCGCGAGATTGCATTCTTCCCGCCGATGACCGGCGGTTGATTTACCAACGACTGCGTTGATCTCATGACCTCCAACGTGACCATCCGCATCCAGGGTGCCGATTTCGACGTTTCCAGCGAAATCGCGGCGCTGACGGCAAGCCGTACGGACATCGGCGCGGTCGTTACGTTCAGTGGTATCTGCCGTGGCGGCCAAGAAAACTTAAGTGGCAGCGGCGACGCAACCACGGCGCTGACGCTGGAGCATTATCCCGGCATGGCCGAGGCAGAGATTGCGCGTCATGCCGATGAGGCGATGAACCGCTGGCCGCTCACGGGATTGACAATCGTTCACCGCGTCGGCCGCATCCTGCCCGGCGAGAATATCATGGTGGTGCTGACCGCGTCGGCGCACCGCCAGGCGGCGTTTCAGGCCGCCGAGTTTCTAATGGATTACCTCAAGGCGCATGCTCCGTTCTGGAAGCGCGAGGAAACCGCCGGTGGCAGCAGCTGGATTGCTGCGAAGACCGACGATGACGACGCCGCGGCGCGCTGGGATAAAAACTGATGGCAAAGAAGACTGTGAAGACAATCGCGAAGAAGGTGGTCAGGAAATCGGCGAGCAAGGCTTCTGCAAAGGCAAAGACTTCCGTGAAGAAGATCGCAACGGCGACTCTGCCGAAGGTTGGTGCGGGCGAGCTTGCGACATTGCTCGACTATGTGCGCTACGCCACCAGCCGTTTCATCGAGGCCCGGCTCTCTTTTGCGCACGGCACCACCGATCCCGTGGCCGAAGCCGCCTTCATCGTCTGCGAAGTCCTGCATCTGCATCCCGACCAGTTCGAGAGTTTCGCCATGGCGCGGGTAACTGCGGCTGAAGGCAAGCAGATCCTCGACATCATTCATCGCCGCGTGACGACGCGCAAACCGGCGGCCTATCTGCTCAACAAGATCTATATGCGCGGCCTACCGTTCTATGTGGACGAGCGCACCATTGTGCCGCGGTCTTTCATCGGCGAATTGCTGGATTCTCATTTCAGCGGCGATGACGGTGAAGGCGGCTCGCTGATCGACGATCCCATGGACGTTGAAAGCGTGCTGGACCTCTGCACCGGCTCCGGCTGCATCGCGATCCTGGCCACCCAGTCATTCCCCAACGCGCAGGTCGATGCCGTCGATCTCTCGCCTGCGGCGCTTGCCGTCGCTATGCGCAATGTCATCGATTACGGGCTCGACGAGCGGCTGACGCTTTACAAGGGCGATCTGTTCGAACCGCTCGGGGATACCCGTTACGATCTCATCATCACCAATCCGCCTTACGTCGATGCGCAGGGCATGGCGGATTTGCCGGATGAATGCCTGGCCGAACCGGCTATGGCTTTCGATGGCGGCGATGACGGGCTCGACATCGTCAGGAAGATCATTGAACAGGCTGGCGATCATCTGAATCCACACGGCGGTTTGTTGTGTGAAATCGGTCGCGGCCGCGCCAATGTCGATGAAGCCTTTCCCGATCTGCCGTTGATCTGGCTGGACACCGAAGACTCCGAGGGCGAGGTGTTCTGGGTGTCGGCTGCTGCGCTGCAAGGTCGCGGCGCCGGCTAGTTCGGCATCTGGCCAAACACGCCCGTAGCGTTTATCACGGCATCTTCACGCGCATTTTGATGTGTGAATGTCCGACATTGTTGTCGGACGGATTTCGACGCGACAGCCCTTGCAGCCGCGTCACTCAAATCGAGTGAAGGATCCCATGCTGCTGGCTGTCGGTCGGAAAGCGCCAACGCGCAATCTGTGGCTCGCCGAATTGCGAGCGACGCTGGCGCTCGGTTGGCCGCTGATCCTGACCAATCTGGCACAGATCGCACTCACCACGACCGACGTAATCATTCTCGGCCGCGTGAGCGCGGAGGCTTTGGCTGCGTCGGCGCTGGGCGTAAATCTCTATTTCGCGTTTCTGATTTTCGCCATCGGTCTCGTTACTGCGACATCGCCGATGATGGCGGAGGCGATAGGTCGCAAGTTGCATGCGGTGCGCGATGTCAGGCGGACGTTTCGGCAGGGTTTGTGGACGGCGCTCATCGTCTCGGTGCCGGCATGGATCGTCCTCTGGCATACAGAAGCGATCCTGTTGCTGTTCGGTCAGGAGGCACAGGCGGCTGCCGACGCCCAGAGCTTCGTGCATATGCTGCAATGGGGCTTCCTGCCCGCGCTAGGCTTTATCGTGCTGCGCTCATTCGTTGCCGCCGTGCAGCGCCCACTCTGGGCACTGGTGGTGACCGGCGTCACCATTCTGTTCAATGCTGCTGCAAACTGGGTTCTGGTGTTCGGCCATCTCGGATTTCCGGAGATGGGTCTGCGCGGTTCCGGCCTTGCGACCACTCTGTCGAACATCTTTCTGTTCGCAGTCTTTGCGCTCGTCGTCGCATGGCATCCGAAGTTCCGGCGTTATCATTTGTTCGGCAACTGGTGGCGCACCGATTGGCCACGCCTCGCAAAGCTATGGCGCATCGGTCTGCCGATCGGCGCGACGCTCGCATTCGAAATTACAGTCTTTAATGCGGCGGTGTTCCTGATGGGGCAGTTTGGAACGGCCGCCATCGCGGCGCATGCGATTGCGATCCAGATCGCATCGATCTCGTTCATGGTGCCAATGGGACTAAGCCAGGCGGCAACTGTCCGCGTTGGATTGGCCAAAGGCGCCGTGGATCGCGATGGCATCACGCGAGCAGGATGGACCGCCTTCGGCCTTGCGGTGGCATTCATGGCGTCGATGAGCATGCTGTTGCTGGCTGCGCCGCGTGTCCTGATTGGTGCCTTCATCGATCTGAGTAATCCCGCCAATGCCGTCGTCATCGACACGGCAATGTCGTTTCTGTTTTGCGCGGCGGTATTCCAGATTGCGGACGGCGCGCAGTCGGTGGCTGCAGGGATGCTGCGCGGATTGCAGGATACGCGGGTGCCGATGATCTTTGCCGCATTGGGCTATTGGGGCTTCGGCATGGGCCTCAGCCTGCTGTTCGCATTCAAGCTGGGTTTCGGCGGCGTCGGCATCTGGATTGGGCTGGCAGCGGGTCTCGCGGTCGTTGCACCGGTCATGCTCTGGCGGTGGACCCGGCGCGAGCAACTCGGGCTCGTACCGGCGACTTAAAACAAAAATGCCGCAGCCTCGAAAGGCTGCGGCATTTGTCGCCTTGAAGCGCCTGCGCTTACAGAACCTTGCGGATCCAGTTGTGCTGGTCTGGCGCGCGGCCGTACTGAATGTCGACCAACTGTTTGCGCAGTCCCATCGCAACGGGGCCTGCTGCGCCGCCATTGATGGTAAAATCACCGCTCGCAGAGCGCACCTGGCCGATCGGCGAGATGACCGCCGCCGTGCCGCAGGCAAAAGCCTCCTTCAGCTTGCCGCTGGCAGCATCGGCACGCCATTGGTCGAGCGTATAGGGCTCTTCGCGCACCTGCGTGCCCTTGTCCTTCGCCAGCGCGATGATCGAATCGCGCGTGATGCCCGGCAGGATCGTGCCGAGCGGCGGTGTCAGCAGCGAGCCGTCCTCGAACACGAAGAAAATGTTCATGCCGCCAAGTTCTTCGATGTAACGGCGCTCGACCGCATCGAGGAACACGACCTGATCGCAGCCGTGACTGATGGCCTCGGCCTGCGCACGGAGGCTTGCGGCGTAGTTGCCACCGCATTTGACGGCGCCGGTGCCGCCGATCGCGGCGCGTGTGTAGTTCTCCGACACCCAGATCGACACCGGGGCGGGTCCGCCCTTGAAATAGGAGCCAACCGGCGAGGCGATGACAGCGAAAATGTATTCCGCGGACGGCTTCACGCCGAGGAAGATCTCGCTTGCAACCATGAAGGGGCGCAGGTAGAGGCTGCCTTCGCCTGATGGAATCCAGGCGCGGTCGATGCGCACGAGTTGCTCGATCGCTTCGATGAACACGGGCTCGGGCAGCGGGGCCATGGCCATTCGATCGGCAGAATTCCGGAAGCGCCTTGCATTGGCATCGGGGCGGAACAGATTCACGCCGCCGTCTTCACGCACATAGGCCTTGAGCCCTTCGAAAATCTCCTGCGCGTAATGCAGCACGGCGGCAGCTGGATCGAGCGGGAAATTCGCGCGGGATTCGACGCGCGCGCCGTGCCAGCCATCCGTCTGGTTGTAGCGGACGATGGCCATGTGATCGGTGAAAACCCGTCCGAAGCCCGGATCCTTGAGCTTCGCTGCGCGGTCCGCCTCGGACACCGCGTTCGCCGCGGGGTGAATGTCGAATTTCAGCAAAGCTGCGCCATCGATTTTATCAAACGAAACTCCCATGGACCTCACTCCTGCTTACGGCGCAGCTCCTGGGGGCGGCAGCGTCGATGTTGTTCTACGTCAAGCGGACCCACGGCAAAAGCGTTTCCGGCCCCGGGGGATGACCGAGGACAGGCTTTAGCGCCATGCCGAAGTCCGGTATGGTTCTCAGATCGGCCCTATTGGGCCATGCGGCGAGAGTTCTAATGTTTCGTCGCGATGGTCAGTTTTGTAAGATTGAACCCAAGATATGTCAATATGGTTGACGTAAATTCCAAGGACGCGGCGTCACGATCGCTTGAGACGATCCAGCGGCAATCCAGCGGCGATCCTGCGAAACCGCCCCGCTGGGACATCATCGAGCTGTTGTTCTTTGCCTATCGCGACTTTGTGGGCGATCCCGACGATGTGCTCGATCAGTTCGGTTTCGGGCGCGCCCATCACCGGGTCGTACACTTTGTGCATCGCTATCCCGGCCTGAAGGTTGCCGATCTGCTCGATGTCTTGCGTATTACGAAGCAGTCGTTGGGCCGTGTCCTCAAGCAATTGCTCGATGAAGGGTATATCGTTCAGAAATCCGGCGAGGCCGATCGGCGGCAACGGCTTCTTTTCGCCACGGCCAAGGGCGAAGCTCTCGTTGCGCAGCTCGCGGGTTTGCAGACCGATCGCATCAACCGCGCGCTCAAGGATTTTACGCCGGTCGAAATTGAAGCGATCGGCAGGTTTCTCTCGGCGATGATCGACCGCAATGATCCCGACAAGGTGCTGCAGGTCATCTTGGGCCAGGCATCCGCCAAAACTGACGGCAGGACAAACAAGACATGATGTTAGCTCAGGCCGCCAAACGTATGCCGGTGCCATTGGCCGACGATGCGCCGCATCTGTTGCTGGTCGATGACGACCGCCGTATCCGCGATCTCCTCTCGCGCTTTCTCTCGGGCGAAGGCTACCGCGTCACCACGGCGCCGAGCGCCAAGGAAGCGCGCGCCAAGCTGCTCGGTCTGCATTTCGATCTCCTGATCCTCGATGTGATGATGCCAGGCGAGACCGGCTTCGAGCTCGCGCGCTTCATTCGGACGTCCTCGGCCGTGCCGATCATCATGCTGACGGCGCGGCACGAGGCGGAAAGCCGGATCGAGGGATTGCAGATCGGCGCCGACGACTATGTGGCCAAGCCGTTCGAGCCGCGCGAACTGGTGCTGCGCATCGCAAACATCCTGAAGCGTAGTGCGCCGGTCCCGGTCGAGCGCGCGGAGTCGCTGCAGTTCGGGCCTTATGTGTATCACCTCGCGCGCGGCGAACTACGCCAAGGCGACGAGATCATCCATCTCACTGACCGCGAGCGTGACATGCTGCGTGTGCTGGCTGCGGCGCCCGGCGAGACCGTGCCGCGCGGTGAACTCACCGGCGGCGGTGGCACCGTGAACGAGCGTGCGGTGGACGTGCAGATCAATCGCCTGCGTCGCAAGATCGAGACCGATCCGGCCAATCCGTTGTTTCTGCAGGCCGTGCGTGGCATCGGCTATCGCCTCGTCGCGTCGCCATAGTTCGATGAAGTTTGCACGATGACCACACTCGACACCGGCATCACCATCCTCCGCTCTGCGGCGGGCCGCGTCTCTGCGGCGCACAGTCTGATGGGCCGGCGCTTCAAGAGCGTGATGCCCACGGGGCTCTATGCCCGCACACTGCTGATCATGATCGTGCCAATGGTGCTGCTGCAGTCGGTGGTCGCCTTCGTGTTCATGGAGCGGCACTGGAACACGGTGACGCGCCGTCTGTCACAGGCAGTGGTGCAGGACATCGCGACGCTGATCGACGTCTACAAGGTCTATCCCCAGGACAAGGACCGCACGCAGATCAAGGCCATCGCCCAGCAGCGCCTTGGCCTCGTGGTGGATTTTCTGCCGCTCGGCGACATGCCACCGCCCGGTCCGAAGCCGTTCTTCTCACTGCTCGATCAGGCGCTGTCGGTTCAGATCGGCCGGCAGATCACGCGGCCGTTCTGGATCGACACCGTGGGCCGCTCCAATCTCGTGGAAATCCGCATCCAGCTCGATGATGCCGTGATGCGCATCTTCGCCCAGCGCAGCGCGGCCTATGCATCGAATTCGGAAATCTTCCTGTTCTGGATGGTGGGGACGTCCTCGATCCTGCTGATCGTCGCGATCCTGTTCCTGCGTAACCAGATCCGCCCGATCCTCAAACTCGCTGACGCGGCCGAAAGTTTCGGCAAAGGCCGTGAAGCGCCGAATTTTCGGCCGCGCGGCGCACGCGAGGTCCGTCGTGCCGCCAATGCCTTTATCGAGATGAAGGCGCGTATCGAACGCGCGATGGAGCAGCGCACGGCCATGCTCGCCGGCGTCTCGCATGACCTGCGCACGATCCTGACGCGCTTCAAGCTCGAACTGGCGCTGATCGAGGACGGTCCGGAAGTCGATGGCATGCGCAAGGATATCGATGAGATGTCGGGCATGCTCGAGGCTTATCTCGCCTTTGCGCGCGGCGACAGCGGCGAGCAGGCGCAGCCGACGGACATGGCTGCGGCGCTGGAAGAATTGCGCAGCGATGCCGAGCGCAACGGCCATAAGGCGACGGTCACGTTCCACGGCCTGCCGATCGTCACGGTGAAGCCAGCCGCGTTCAAGCGTTGCCTCGGGAATCTCGTCTCCAACGCCGCGCGCCATGCCAATGACATCGCCATCACTGGACACCGCGATCATCGCTATCTCACGGTCACGGTGGATGATGACGGCCCCGGCATCCCCGCCGACATGCGCGAGGAAGTGTTCAAACCGTTCCTGCGGCTCGACGACGCCCGCAATCAGGACGAAGGCGGCACGGGTCTTGGCCTCGCCATCGCCCGCGATATAGCGCGCTCCCATGGCGGCGATATCACGCTGGCCGAGAGTCCGATGGGCGGATTGAGGGCGGTGGTGCGGGTGCCCGTCTAGTTACTTCGCCAGTTCCTTAGACCGCGCCGTTGCCGCAGCAATCGCGCGAGTCAGCAGCGGCTCGAAACCATTATCGGCCATCAATACGCTGAGCGCGGCTGCAGTGGTCCCGCCGGGCGAGGTGACGTTCTTGCGCAGCGTCGCCGCGTCGAGATTGGACTGGCGGAGGAGCTCGCCCGAACCGGACACTGTCTCGCGAGCAAGCTTCATCGCGAGTTCGGGCGGCAAGCCCGCAGCAATGCCGGCGCGAGCCATTTCTTCGGCCAGCAGAAACACATAAGCAGGCCCTGAGCCGGAGACGGCGGTGACGGCGTCGATCAGGCTCTCGTCCTCGACCCACTCGACCGATCCGGTGGCGCGCAAGAGCGCGTCGGTTAGGCCGCGTTGCTCCGGCGATACGTCGCTCGCGGCAACCGCCACGGTGATACCGCGGCCGATGGCGGCCGGCGTATTCGGCATCGCGCGAACCACGTTGCCGCCGCAGGCCTTGGCGATGCCGGCGATGGTGGTGCCGGCCATGATCGAGACCACGAGGGATGATCTCGCGATTGTGCGCAGTGTCGGCCCGACCTCGGCGAACATCTGTGGTTTCACGGCGAGGACCAGTGCGGCGACGGCGCCGATGTCCTTCACATCCGGATTGAGGCGGACGCCTTTGGCTGCGAGCGCCTTGATCTCGTCGGAGACATACGGATCGATCACGATGGCGCGTTTGGGATCGAGGCCGCCGGCGATCCAGCCCGTCAGCATTGCGCCGCCCATCTTGCCGGCGCCGGCCAGCACGATATGGCCGTCGATGGTGTTGAGCGCGCGTGAGGTCGTGGAGGAGGTCATCGCAAAATCCCGGCTGTCAGAATGGCCGGGACCATAACATTGCGGGGCAGGCCGCACAGCCCGAACGGACCTAGACGAAGCTTTTTTTCAGGAAGTAGCGCGGACCGCCGCGCGGATAGTCCGGGATTTCGCCAAACACTTCATAGCCCTGCTTCTCGTAGAAGCTGCGCGCCTGAAACCAGTAGGTATCGAGCCACAGACCGATGCAGCCGCGTTCCCGCGCGATCTCTTCGGCCTTGGCGAGAACTTTCGAGCCGATGTCCTGGCCGCGAAATTGTTCGGGCACGACGAACAGCTCGACGAAACACCAGTTGAACGCTGTCTTGCCCCAGATGCCGCCGATCGGCTCACCGGTCACAGGATCGTGGATCAGGATCGAGAGCGGCTGGTGATTGTTGGGGCCAACGGTCTTGGTATTGTAGGCCAGCAACGCATTTGCGACCACCAGCCGTTCGGCCTCGCCGGGCGCATCCGGCACGGTGATGACCGGCGCGTCGGTCATGCTTCGCCGGCAGTGTCGAACATCGCAGCAGACATCGCTTCGGCTGCGGTCTTGCCGGCCCACACTACGAACTGCAATGCCGGATAGTAGCGCTCGCAGGAATGGATCGCCGAGACGAGCATCGCTTCGCATTGCGCGGTCGTTGCGGTGAGGCCATCGGGCAGCACCAGTGCCTGCCGGTACATCACCATGCCTGAGTGAGTCCAGATATCGAAATGGCCGACCCACATCTGTTCGTTGATCGCGGCGATCAGGCGCTGCACTTCCGCGCGGCGAGCGGGTGGAATCTTCATGTCGAAGGCGCAAGCCAGATGCAGGGCCTCGATCTCGTTCATCCAGGTGAAGGAGAGCTGGTAATCGATCCAGTCACCTTTGGAAACAATTGTGACTTCGTCTTCGCCGGAGCGCTCGAACACCCAGTTATGATCGGCAGCAATATCCTCGACAACGGCGAGCGGGTTGAGCCGTGAATCGATAGTACCTTCGAGGAGTGACATGCCGTCGCGACCTTGCTCTTGAAATGTGATGATGCAAACAGCTGGCCGGTACGCGAAAATGTCGGAGCGTCGCTGCAGGCTGCAAGTTCTATTCGTCCAGACCTTGCGAGTTTGAAGTGATGTGATTTGCTGAATCTGCGCAACGGCACCGCGAATCCATCCACAGACAAACCGGCCCTCATCCACAGGTCATCTCGCCGCAATGAGAACAAACCGGAATCGGATTCCCGGATTGCGAGTCTGTGCGGTGCGCCCTCGCGCGCCGCGAGTCCGGTTGGGGTGGTAACTATTGATTCTTCCGTGCGGCCCGCAAGCTTTCCCGGCTTCGCAGGAGTCCTGTTGGACCCCGATACAGCCTGTGGACGGCCTTGCTGGGCTGGTTCGGTTTCGGCATAGTTTGGCCGTAACGAAAGTATCAGGCCATGAACGACACCACCTCCGAGTCATCCGCAGTCCAGCATCCGCGCTTTGCCAAGCCGCAACGCGTCGCCTTCGTGCAGTCGTCCTGGCATCGGGACATCGTTGCACCGTGTTGGGAATCGTTTCTGAGCGAGATCGAGGCGCGTCATATCGGCCCGTCGCAGGTCGATCTGTTCGAAGTGCCTGGCTCGTTCGAGATCCCCCTGCATGTGCAGGTTCTTGCCAAGACGCGGCGCTACACGGCGATCGTCGCGGCCGGCCTCGTGATCGACAGCGGCACCCGCGGCTTCGTGGCTGACACGGTCATCCGTGCGCTCATGGATGTGCAGCTACGCACCGAGATCCCAGTGTTCTCGGCCGTGACGGCGCCGGAGGATTTTCACGAGACTGAAGAGCGGGCGGCATTCTTCCGCAAGCACTTTGCGGAGAGCGGCCTCAAGGTCGCGGCAGCCTGCGCCGAGACGCTGCTCAGTCTGGAGCGTCTGCGCGGTCAGGTCGCGGCCGGGATCGTGTAGAGGCGCGAGCCTTAGTCGAACAGGCTCGATACCGACTCTTCCGATGCGGTGCGGCCGATCGCTTCGGCGATCAGCGAGGCAACCGAGAGCACGCGGATGTTCGGCGATTTGCTGACGGCTTCCGTGGGCTGGATCGAGTCAGTGATCACTAATTCCTTGAGCTTGGAATTGGCGATGCGCGCGGCGGCGCCGCCGCTCAAGACGCCATGGGTGAGATAGGCGGAGACGTCCTTGGCGCCGTATTTGAGTAGCGCATCGGCGGCGTTCACCAGCGTGCCGCCGGAGTCGACGATGTCGTCGATCAGGATGCAGGTGTAGCCGGCGACGTCGCCAATCACGTTCATCACTTCGGATTCACCGGGGCGTTCGCGGCGCTTGTCGACGATGGCGAGTGGCGCGTTGATGCGTTTGGCAAGGCCGCGGGCACGGGCGACGCCGCCGACGTCGGGCGAAACCACCATCACATTGGCGAGATCGAACTTCTCCTTGATGTCACGCACCATCAGCGGCGCGGCATAGAGGTTGTCGGTCGGGATATCGAAGAAGCCCTGGATCTGGCCGGCATGCAGGTCGAGTGTCATGACGCGGTCGGCGCCGGCATGGGTGATCATGTTGGCCACCAGCTTGGCCGAGATCGGGGTGCGGCCACCGGCCTTGCGGTCCTGGCGAGCGTAGCCGAAATAGGGGATCACCGCGGTGATGCGGCGCGCGGAAGCGCGGCGCAGCGCATCGGTGATGATCAGCAATTCCATCAGATGGTCGTTGGTCGGGAACGACGTGGATTGAAGAATGAAGACGTCGGAGCCGCGGACGTTTTCCTGGATCTCGACGAAGATTTCCATATCGGCGAAGCGCCGGACGCTGGCCTTGGTCAGCGGGATATTCAGCGAGGTCGCGATTTCCTGCGCGAGGACAGGATTGGAATTACCGGCGACCAGTTTGATCGAACCGTTCTTGGCCGACATCGACGCGTCTCCCCGCGGCTTGGTGGATACAACGTTCAGCATATCGGATTACCCACAAGAACTCGTCTAGCTGAGCGAGGTGATATCAAGGACGGCCGTCCGCTGGCAACCCGTGGGCCGCTGTTTTCCTGCGTAAAAACGGGCCTCTGCTTAACGTGAACTGAAGTCAGTGTGTCTCGGCAAATGCGGTGGCCTGCACGGGCAATTCATCGGTACTGGCGATGGCGGGTCCGTTGCCACGTGGCGCAGGCGGCTGCTCGCCGGGCGTGGTGCCGTTGATCATGCCGTTGAGGCCGGTGAGCCCCGCCTGCGCGATCCGCCGCAAGACAAGGTCGTCGGCAGTAGCCCAGGCGTCGCGGCCGCCTTTGCCGACCTGTTCCTCGCCGCTCAGGCGCAAAGCACGATTCTGGTCGCGGTCATAGACGTCCCAGACCCAGGCGATCGAGGTCTGACCGCCGCGAACCTGGGCAGCGAGATAACTGCGGACCCGGAAAGCGGCGCTGTCCTTGCGGGATACAACCGCAAGGTTGCGCAGGCGCGCTTCACTATCCAGAAGGTTGACCATGCGATCGAAGACCTGCGGCGGCGGCCCGTCGATGGACTCGAATGCGACCGTTGGGCCGGAGGCGGTGGAAAGGCTGGCCTGCGCGTTCATGGCGCCGCCGGAATTGGGGACATTGGCGCAGCCGGCAAGCCCAAACGCTACGGTCAGCGACAGCGCGGCCTGGATTAGCCGTGGTCTGGCTCGATCGGTCGTAAGGGCAGAAAATCGCATAGGGCGTCCCGACTTCCGTCCGTTTGCCGCAAGCGGCACCGGACAGGTCGAGCGATATCGTTAAAATGCGTTAAGGTCTAGGGCAGCGCGGCCACAGGTCTTTCCAGGGTGACCGAAACGGTCACCGCGCCCCGACAATTCGCGTTCAGTTTGAGGCAGTTCGGCCGCGTTAAGGATAACGGCGCGTCAACGCGCGAGTTACCGCTCAAGCACGATGGCGTGGATCTGGCGTCCGTAATCCGGCTCTTTCCGATGCACCGACCGGCGATAGCTGAACAGGTTGTTGTCGGGATAGGTGTCGATGCCGGTGTCATCGATAATGGCAATGCCGGCCCGTTCCAGCCGCATCCGGATGAAGCCGCCGAGATCGAACATGGCATGACCGGCGCGGGTCGAGGGAATGAAGAACCGCGCAAAACCGGCATCGGCCTGCGTGAAACGCTCGACGAATTCGGCCCCGACCTCATAGCTTGGCTGGCGGATCAGCGGACCAATCGCGACCACAATGTCGGAACGATCCGCGCCGAGTTTTTCCATCTCCGCGATGGTGGCCTCGAGCACGCCGGTGAAGGCGCCCTTCCAGCCGGCATGGGCGGCACCGATGACGCGGGCCTTGGGATCGGCAAACAGCACCGGTCCGCAATCGGCCGTCGTGACGCCGAGCGCCAGGCCCTCGACCTTCGTCACCATGGCATCGACGCGCGGCCGTGAATCTCCATTCCACGGTGCCGTGGCGACGGCGACATCGGGCGAATGGACCTGATAGGCGGTGAGGAAGTGCAGGGGGGCGACGCCCATCTCCACTGCCATGCGCCGGCGATTCTCCGCCACATGCGCGGGATCGTCGTTCGATCCGAGTCCGCCATTGAGGCCGGCATAGATGCCTTCGGAGACGCCGCCGTCGCGCGTGAAGAACGCGTGGCGCAGGCCGGGAATGGCTGACAGCAAAGGCGATGTGAAAGTCATGATGTCGGGGCCTCGATGCCGGTGTCGTCGCTCAGCGCCACCAGCGTGTCGATATTGGGATCGGAGATGCCGACCACCTTGAACATCGAGCCCATGCCGCCGCGGCCGCTGTCGATCAGGCGTTTCAGTGCGCCGGAGACGGTTTCGGAAACTTCCGGCGTGGCTTTGGCCATCAGGGTCAGCGCGCGCGTCTCGATGCCGAGGCGCTTGAGGAATTCGCCCTGCGTCACCGGCCCGTGCACGCGTGCGCCAACATCCTCTGCTGCGCGGCCGAGTGCCTGGAAATCCACATGCGCGGTGATATCGGCCTGGCCGGGATTCTTCAGCGGATCGGCATAGCTGTGCTGCGCGATGGCCTGCAGGGTGTCGCCGGCATCGCTACGGACATGACCGTAATCGATGATCAGAGCTGCGCCGCCTTCGTCGCGGACGCGGCTGGCAATCTTCATCATTTCGGTATCGGGGCGCCATTCGAACACCGCGCCGACAGGGGCTGCACGCACCAGCGGTGGCAGCAGCACATCGAAACGCAGCAGCGGATCGGTTGACGCGCTGAACATCAGCTGGCCGTCGCTGTCGATATCCACCATGCGCTCGTGCCAGCCGCCTTCGCGCTTCACGGCCTGATGGATCGGCAGCACGTCGAAATATTCATTGGCAAGGATGATCGACGGGCCCGCGGGGACGGTTTCGATACTGTCATGCCAGGTGATGTTGCGGGTGCCGGATAACGTCGCCTTCTGCTTCTCGCGCAGCACCGGATTGATTTCGACGAGATGCACGTTGAGCGCCTGATACAGCGGCGGCAGCACGCGTAGGGCGCGGAGCGCGTCGGCCATCATGGTGCCGCGGCCGGGGCCAAGCTCGATCAGGTGTACAAAAGGCGGCGCGCCGATCGCGCGCCAGACCGAAGCCGACCACAGGCCGAGCAGCTCGCCGAACATCTGGCTGACTTCGGGCGACGTGGTGAAGTCACCCTCGCGACCGAGCGGATCGCGGGAAATGTAGTAGCCGTGTTGCGGATGGGTCAGGCACAGCTGCATGTAGCGCCACACCGGCATGGGTCCGGTGGACTTGATCAGGCGCTTGATTTCATCCTGCAGCGGCGATTGGTCGGTCACATCAGGCCTTCTTGCCTGGGCTCAATTCGAGCGATGCCTGCGGCTTTCGCCAGGCGCGCACCATCAAAACGAGTCCCACAAATATCATCGGCACGGAGAGCAGCATGCCCATGGTGAGCCCACCCCACAGAAATCCGAGTTGCGGGTCCGGCTCGCGGAAGAATTCTCCCGTAATACGCGCCAGCGCATAAAAAAAGATGAAGGCGCCGAGGATCAGGCCAGGCCGCTTCAGCGCACCGGCCCGGATCATCAGGGCGAGAATGAGAAAGAGCCCGATGCCTTCGAGGCCAGCTTCATAGAGCTGGCTGGGGTGGCGGGGCAGCGGCCCGCCATTGGGGAACACCATCGCCCAAGGCACGCTGGCGTCGGCGTGACGGCCCCACAATTCACTGTTGATGAAATTGGCGAGGCGTCCGAGCAGCAGGCCGATCGGGCCGACTGCGCAGGTGATGTCGCCGAGCGACAGGACCGACAATCCGCGCTTCCAGCAGAACAGAAACACGGCAAAGACGCAGCCCAAGAAGCCGCCATGGAACGACATGCCGCCCTTCCATAGCTCGAAGATCTCGGCGGGATGGGCGATGAAGAAGTCTAGATTGTAGAACAGCACATAGCCGGTGCGGCCGCCGACAATGATGCCGATCGTCACCCAGAGGATGAAGTCGTCGAAATCCAGCAGGGAGATCGGTGAGGGGCCGCCCCACAGTTTCGTGCTCTTGATCAGCGCGCGCGCATAGATCCAGCCGAGCACGATGCCGCCGATATAGGCCAGCGCGTACCAGCGAATGACGATGGGGCCGAGCGCGATGGCGACCGGATCGAAAACGGGGAAGGCGATGGTCAGGAATGGCATGTGGTGGGCTTACGGCTCCCGATGGCGCCAGTAAAGCATTGGCATGTGACGAATTAAGGGACTTCTGCAGTTGTGAACGCCAAAAGCAGGCGATACTTGAACTGCGCGGCCGGGATCGCCATTGTCGATCTACAACTTAATCCCGCGTGTTTGTTCATCCGACCGGAGTTCTTGCCATGACCCAGACCAACAATCGGTTCTTCGACGAGATCGGCCGCCTGATGAACGATGCCGCCGGCGCGGCCCAGGGCGTCAAGCGTGAGGTCGATACGGTGGTGCGCAACCAGGCTGAGAAGATCCTGCGTGACCTCGATATCGTGAAGCGTGAGGAGTTCGAGGCGGTCAAGGATATGGCCCGGCTCGCCCGCGAGGAGAACGAGGCGCTGAAGGCCCGGATCGCAGCGCTGGAAGCCAAGCTCGGCGGCTGAGTGGAAGCCTGCGGTGGCCTGCACGGCGCGCCGGACATCGGCTACCCGTGCATGGACGGCCAAAATAAGCCCCTGGAAGGGGCCCGCCGACGAAGAAAAAGCCTGTCATTTCCTTGTCTTTTTGGCGTTTCGGCGGTAGAAGCCGCCCACGTCCGCAGCCCCCGCACCCCTGGAGGCTTGCTGCAGCGTGAAAACGGGCCGCATTGCGGCCTTTAACTTTTAGAAAACAAGGACTTAAACGATGGCGACCGTCAAGGAATTGAAGGCGACCTCACGTCCGGTCGGCGGCAAGGGGGCCGCACGGGCAGAGCGTCGCGCCGGCCGAGTGCCCGGAGTGATCTATGGTGACAACAAGCCCCCGGTGGCGATTTCGGTGAATGATGCCGAACTGCGTCAGCGCATTCTGGCAGGCCGGTTCCTCACCACGATTTACGACATCGAGCTTGAGGGCAAGAAGCACCGCGTGATTCCGCGCGACTTCCACCTCGACCCGGTCAAGGACTTCCCGCTCCACGTCGACTTCCTCCGCCTCGGCGAAGGCGCGACCATCCGCGTCAGCGTTCCGCTGCACATCAAGGGCGCTGAAGGCGCTCCGGGCGTGAAGCGTGGCGGCACCATCAACATCGTGACCCACACGATCGAACTGGAAGCCGAAGCCGAGAGCATTCCGCAGTTCCTCGAAGTTGATGTCGGCCAGCTCGATATCGGCACGTCGCTGCACATCACCGACGTTGTTCTGCCGAAGGGCGTGAAGACGCTGGCTCGCGATGCCGACCTGACGCTGGTCACCATCGTGCCGCCGTCGGGCTACGGTGAAGAAGCTGCGACCCCTGCGGCCGCTGCTGCGGCTCCCGCCGCTGCTGGTGCCAAGGCTCCGGCTGCCGGCGCCAAGGCCCCCGCCGCTGGCGCGAAGGCTCCGGCTGCTGCCGCCGCTCCGGCGAAGAAGAAGTAATCCGGCGCGGAGCTCCGCGTCATGCTTCTCTTTGTTGGACTCGGAAACCCTGGTGCCAAATACCAGGGCAACCGGCACAATATCGGGTTCATGGTTCTCGATGATATCGCGCGGCGTCACGGTTTTGGACCGTGGCGCCGTCGCTTTCAGGGCGAGACCTCCGAAGGCACGCTGGACGGCGAGCGCGTCATCCTGCTGAAGCCGATGACCTTCATGAACGAGTCCGGCCGCTCAGTTCAGGAAGCGTCCGCCTATTTGAAGATTTCACTCGGCGACATCGCCGTGTTTCACGACGAGCTCGAACTGCCATTCTCCAAGGTGCGCGTGAAGGTCGGCGGCGGCATTGCGGGACATAACGGTCTGCGCTCGATCTCCGCGCATGTCGGCAACGACTATCGGCGCGTGCGCCTCGGCATCGGACATCCCGGTGCCAAGGAGCTGGTCCATAATCACGTGCTGAGCGATTTCGCCAAGGCCGAACGGCCTCAGCTCGAAGCGTTCAACGATGCGGTGTCGGACCATGTCGGCCTGCTGGTCGGTGGTCAGGACTCGTCGTTTCAGAACAAGGTGCATCTGACGATGCAGGCCAAGGGTTTCACGTCGAAGGACGACAACGGCTCCGCTGAGAAGCCGTCGAAGAATTAGGACAGGGTCATGGGATTCAAATGCGGGATCGTCGGACTGCCGAATGTCGGCAAATCGACGCTGTTCAATGCGCTCACCGAAACTGCCGCGGCGCAGGCTGCGAACTATCCGTTCTGCACCATCGAGCCGAATGTCGGTGAAGTCGCGGTGCCGGACAAGCGGCTCGACAAATTGTCCGAGATCGGCAAGTCGCAGCAGATCATCCCGACGCGCCTGACCTTCGTGGACATCGCGGGCCTGGTGAAAGGCGCGTCGAAGGGCGAAGGCCTTGGCAACCAGTTCCTCGCCACGATCCGCGAAGTCGATGCCGTCGCCCATGTGGTGCGTTGCTTCATCGATGACGACATCACCCATGTCGAAGGCAAGATCGATCCGCTCGCCGATATCGAGATCATCGAGACCGAGCTGATGCTCGCGGATCTGGATTCCTGCGAGAAGCGCATCGATAACCTGACCAAGAAGGCCAAGGGCAACGACAAGGACGCCAAGGAACAGCTCGATCTGGTCCAGCGCGCTTTGGTGCTGCTGCGCGACGGCAAGCCGACACGCTTTCTCGAGCGCAAGCCTGAGGAAGAGCGCGCGTTTGGCATGCTCGGCCTGCTGACCTCCAAGCCTGTTCTCTATGTCTGCAACGTCGAAGAAGGCGCGGCGGGCGAAGGCAACGAATACTCGAAGCGGGTTGCAGAACATGCTGCGAAGGAGGGCGCTGTTGCGGTCGCCATCTCGGCCAAGATCGAATCCGAAATCGCGACGCTGTCACGTGCCGAACGCGTGGAATTCCTCGATACGCTCGGGCTTGAAGAAGCGGGCCTCGATCGCCTGATCCGTGCAGGCTATTCGCTGCTGCACCTCATCACCTACTTCACCGTCGGCCCCAAGGAAGCCCGTGCCTGGACCATCACCAAGGGCACCAAGGCACCGCAGGCTGCAGCCGTGATCCACACGGATTTCGAGAAGGGCTTCATCCGCGCGGAAACCATTGGCTATGACGACTATGTCAGGCTCGGCGGCGAAGCCGGGGCGCGCGACGGCGGCAAGTTGCGGCTGGAAGGCAAGGAATATGTCGTCGCTGACGGCGACGTGCTGCATTTCCGCTTCAACACGTAAGATATTCTCAATCCTCTCCCCGTCATTGCGAGGAGCGAAGCGACGCGGCAATCCAGGAGCCACAAGCGAAGACTGGATTGCTTCGTCGCAAGAGCTCCTCGCAATGACGGTTGAGAGCGCGGTAGTTCTCAGTACTGCTGGCCGTGGCCGTGATCCTGCCCGAGGTTTTGCCCCTGATCCCGTAGCGCGCCGAGGTGTTCGTTGATGCGGAACACGATCAGAACGAACTCAGCCGCAATGCGCGCGAAGATGATGCCGACGATGACGCTGGCGAGGCTCGACATCACGAGGACGAAACCGCCGAACGGGCTGATGGCCATTGCGGCGAGACCCGAAAAGATCCCGGAAATGCCGAAAAGAATGATCAGTGCGATCACCAGCCAATAGAACGTCTTGATGATGGTGGGCGTGATGAAACGGTCCCACTGAAACAGATCGCGAAATTCGAACATCGGTGAAATCCCCCGCCGTGTAGATGAGTGACAAATTCAATTGCATTGAGAAACGGCTTCAAATATCCCCGGCCCGACCACATTGACGGGCAGGATCGCGGGAAAGCCATGCAAGCGACCGGGTTGAGATTGCTGCAAATAACGGCCACAATCAGGCTTCCTCGACGGCATTCCCCATTATGACCCTGACATTTGAAGATTTTAAGCCCGGCCACTTCGGGACCTTCGGGCCGCGCCATATTACGCGCGACGAGATTATCGCCTATGCGAAAGAATACGATCCGCAGCCGATGCATCTCGATGAAGTTGCCGCAAGCGCATCGATGCTCAAAGGACTTTCCGGCTCCGGCTGGCACATGTGCTCGCTGATGATGCGGATGATCTATGACGGGTTTCTGCACAAGACCGCATCGATGGGCTCACCGGGTGTGGATCAGATGCGATGGCTCGCGCCGTTTCGCCCCGGCGACGATCTGACGCTGGATGTCGAAGTGATCGAGGCACGTGCTTCGCAAAGCCGGCCGACCTTGGGCATCGTCAAATTCAAGTTCAGCACACGCAATGCCAAGGGGCAGACGATTTCCGAGATGATCACCCCGATCATGATCGGGGTGCGTGAACCCGCCTCCGGGAACTAGGGTCGCAGCATGCGCTATCTGGAAGACATCCAAATCGGTATGCGCCGTGAGCTCGGCTCGTTCACGTTCACGGCGGAGTCGATCAAGGCGTTTGCCAGGCAATTCGATCCGCAACCGTTCCATCTCGATGAAGAGGCCGGCCGCAAATCGCTATTCGGTGGTCTCGCTGCGTCGGGCTGGCACGTGGCGTCGGTGTGCATGAAGTTGCTGGTCGCCGATGGCCAGCGCGCAAAGGCGGAGGCAGAGGCGCGTGGCGAAGAGCCTCCAGTCGGCGGTCCATCTCCCGGTTTTCGTGATTTGCGCTGGACCCGGCCTGTTCTCGCCGGCGATACCCTGACCTATAGCAGCGAGGTTGTTTCCGTGCGCGCGACCGCGACGCGTCCGGGTTGGGGGATCTTGCAGTCGAAGAACGTTGCCGTTAATCAGCGCGGCGAGGAGGTCTACAGCTTCCTTGGTTCGGTCTTCCTGCCGCAACGGGGCGACGCGGCTTAACCATTTCAAACTTTATCGATGGAACCCTAGCTCTGTTAAGGGGTTCTGAACCTTGTGAGCGTGATCTGCGACTTACAGGTATGACGACCGAGACGACACTTCGTAGGACGATTTTGGGGACGACAATGGCTGACCGCACCGGATTGAAATTTGTGGGCTTCATCTTCGCGAGCGTGACGCTTGCGGTGATGCTGGCCACTTGCATGGTGGTCAAGGGTTATGCCGATGGCGCCTATACGCTCGAGAGCAGCGCGGTCGTCAGCGAGTAATTTTACGAGTTGCTAACCAGACCCGCGCCGAACTGCGCGGGTTTTTTCGTGAGTGGGGTCGATGATGGCGACCTCAGCGACTCCAGGCCCAGGCGAGCAATGCCACGGCCACCAACAGCAATCCGACAAAACGCAAGATAATGGTCCCCATCCTGGGCGCGTTGCTGCGCGCCGGAATGGGATCGGTGTTGTTCGGCCGAATGGTCTCCACGGATCGATTCCCCCAAAAGCAGTTCGCAGGTGCTGCGTAACCGTTGGTCGGGAACAAAACGAATAAAGTTCAATTGAACGGGCTCATGAAAAAGCCGCCACCCTTTCGGGCAGCGGCTTTTGATTCGGGTGGTCTAGTGCCGATCAGTCGTGACGCAGGCCGTCAGCGGTACGCTTCCACTGCGCAACATTGTCGGCGATCAGGCGGGTCGACTTCATCGCGGCCTGGCTGAGCTGGGCGTAGCCCGAGATCTCGCGCTGAACGCGCTGGCCTTCGGCGTGGAGCAGGTCGCGCAGGCTCTCGAGTTCGGAAACCAGTTTCTCGATCTCGCCGAGCGAGGTACCGGCGACGCGCTGGATCAGCGAATTGACGCTGTTGACGGTCGCTTCGGTCGTCGCTTCCAGCGGCGCTTCGGTGCCGGTGGTGGTTTCACTTGAATTGTTCACCATGCCAGGCACCGGACGACGGAGGTAAGCGATATCGTTGCGCACGAAGTCGCGGATACCCGCTTCGACTTCAGACACAGCGGCGAGGTTGCTGTCGTCATCTTTGGCTTCTGTCTGTTCTGAACGAATGGCACTCATCAGCTCTTCCTTGTTTGTGTGAAGCGGACTTCACAATGAGCGAGCGCGGTCCCCCGCATGACAAATTTACGTGTACATCTGCGCAGTGGATTTTGACGAGATAGCGGCGAATATGCGGCAGGGCGCCGATCTTTGCCGGCAATCGTCTGGCAAAGTGTATTAAAACTTAATTCACCAACTATGCTTGAAGCCGGCCGAGAACGTCTTATTGGTCACGCCCTGGACAGTCTCGCTAATCGATCCGGAGACGTTGACGCCGCCAAACAGCTTCTGCTCGGCGCCGAACTTGCGCAGCCATTTGTCATCGGTGGTGGCGAGCGATTGTCCGGCGATGAAGCTGGTGCCGGTATCAGTGATGTTGAAACGCGCGAGCTGGTCGGTCTCGTAGCTTCGCGTGGGGCGACCGTTGTAACCAATGGCTGGAATGCTGCCTTGCTGGATCACGTTGTAGCCGCTCTGCAGCGTCAGCGAATACTGATCGCCGGCAATGGGTACCGACTTGCTGAGCGACGTGCCCAGTTTGGTTTGATCCGCGCCCGGATCGACGCGCGCTTCGATCGCCGTCTTGTCCCAGATCGAACCCACGCCGGGAGCAGTCGCGGCCGCCCAGGCTGCGCCGCCCGATTGGGCCTGCGCCGTGCCGTCGCCGAATTGGTTGCGGTAGGCATCGGCTGCGCTGCGCGGCGCGTTTTGCCGCGCGACATTGATGTCGGCGCCGACGCGGGTATCCCAGAACGGCGTAACCGACTGCTTGACCGAGAGTGCGGACGCGCCGTTGCTGTCGTTGGAAGTCCAGCTGGACGACGGGCTGCCGACGATCAGCGACGAGCGCTTCTCGCGGAGCGATGCCTTCGCCGTCGGCGAATCGTCGGTATTCAAGAGGCTCCAGTCGGGTTCCGGGGCGTCGGCAGGAGGAGTGGCTGCCGTGTCGACCTGCTCTATTTCACCGGGAGGCGGCGCAACATCGACGAGGCCGCGCCACGGATTCTGCGCGTGAGCCGGAAAGGCAAACGCGGTTCCGCCGAGTGCTGCGACAAGCGCCCAATATGTCGGTTTGATTGAAGCCATCGTGCCACTGCCCAGCAAGATCGCGGATCGATTGGCACATAATACCATCAGGCCCGGCAGAATTGTGGCGTCGCAACATTTCGCTGGGGATGAACTCGGCGATTGGCAATCGCCGTGCTGCTCAGGCGATCTTCGGCAGATGGATAGGCCGGCCCAATGCCTGTTCGACCAGGTCGAACGTATCCACGACCACGCGCATGCTGATCAGACGCCCGGCCTTGAACTGCGCGAATTGCGCCAGTCGCAGGCTGATAGGGCGGTTCGAATCCAGCGCGGTCAGCGAGAAGCGCATCATTGCGGAGCCAGATTCATCACCAAGGATCATCGACTCCCGCTCGAAGCGATGCACCCGCACATTGTCCGCGATCTGCTTGCAGACATCGAGCACGGCAGCCTTGCCGTGGCGTGCGCCGAGAAACGGAAACATATCAATCGGCCCGTAGACCGCCCACTCGATATTGTCGTCGATGATGTCAGTGAGGTGGTCGAGCTGGCGTTCGTTGATGGCGCGATGCAACGCGCGCGAGAAACGCCAGAGGCTGTGCTCTGTCATTGGGATAGTCCTGAAAATGGTTGAAACACTTGCGCGCCGGGGCAACGTTGCCCGGGCGGTCTGCACAAATTGCTTGATAGCTGAAGTAATATAATTTCGCTAAAATTCAACGGTTTATTTTGCAATGCACAAATGTTCATGGTGAGGAGCTGCTCACCAAAACGTTAAGCTGCATTGCGGCGTCGGCATAACCTTACCGGTATGTCTGCTCGTGGTCCTGCACGGGGAGCGGTTCCATGGCGACATCGCCATTGCGGGCAGCCATGACGCCGAACAGGAGGGCCCCGCCGACGGCGCCGAGGAGTGCGCCAATGGGCATGAAGGTGAAAAACACCAGCATGGCGCTATAGCCCTCGAAATTGCTGGTCTTGAACAATTCGACCCAGGCAACGCCGGCGCCGATCCCCACGGCCGCTCCACCGAGCAACCCCAGAACCAGACCCAGCAAGATCAGCAACGCGATTTTCATGCAGCGCCCCCACTCAATGTTTTATGCGTCAAACAACGGCGCCAGAAGGTTCAACGGCGGGCAGCGATTTCATGTGCGGGAGCCCGGGTAAGGAACGCAGTTTGAGCGGCTGCGTTTTCTCCCGACCTGCAAGGGAGATTCCCGATGACCAAGCACATCCAGCCCGTTCCCGAAGATAACTGCAGCGACAAGGGACCTGGCAGCGCGCCGAAGGTGACGCTCGATAATACCAAGGGTCATCGCGACGACGAGAAGCACAATATTCGTGAGCAGGCGGCGCACGGCAATCTCACGCAGAACACCAGCAACCGCCGGTCGGGGTGATCGCAATGCAGCAGGCGGTGTCTATATAACAGGAATGGCCAGTAAACCCGTCGTCACCGCCCGCTTGCGCCGCGCGTCACCCGTTCTTGTCTGCAAGAAATGCTTGGGTCGCATTGATGACGGCAAGGCACTGCGCAAATCGCTCAAGTCGGATTTGAAACGCCGCAGCGCCAAGCAGGACGTGAAAAGTCCACGCGTGGTGCTGACGGGTTGCCTTGGCATCTGCCCAAAGCGCGCCGTCGTCGTGGCCAGCGCCGCGACGTTACAGAACGGGCAGTATCTGTTGCTGTCAGGTGCGGACGCCAGCGCAGAGGCGGCGGCGATGCTGATGCCGGATCGCGTGCCCTAAATAGAGCGATCAGGCGGCCGATTTCTCCGGCAGTTCTCCTCCCAGCGGGCGGCGTTCCATCTCTTCGCCGAAATCGATCGGATGCAGCAGCGCCTCGTGGAGCTGATGGCGATCGAGTTCGCCTTCCCAGCGGCTGATGACGATGGTGGCGACGCCGTTGCCGATCAGATTGGTGAGCGCGCGGCATTCGCTCATGAACTTGTCGATGCCGACGATGATGGCCAGTGCGGTGATCGGAATATCGGGGATGATCGACAGCGTCGCGGCCAGCGTCACGAAGCCCGCGCCGGTGACGCCCGATGCGCCCTTCGATGTCAGCATCGCCACGCCGAGCACCGCGGCCATCTGGCCGAAGGTGAGATGCGTGTTGGTGGCCTGCGCCAGAAACAGCGTGGCGAGCGTCATATAGATATTGGTGCCGTCGAGATTGAAGCTGTAGCCGGTCGGGATCACGAGGCCGACCACCGGCTTCGATGCGCCCAGCGCTTCCATCTTGGTGATCATACGCGGCAGCACGGTCTCGGACGACGAGGTGCCAAGCACGATCAGCAGCTCGTCCTTGATATAGCCGATGAAGCGCAGGATCGAGAAGCCGAAGGCGCGCGCGATGCCGCCGAGCACCAGCAGCACGAACAGCAGCGACGCCAGATAGAAGGTGAAGATGAGATAGCCGAGATTGACGAGGGCGCCGAGGCCGAACGAGCCGATGGTGAAAGCCATCGCGCCAAAGGCGCCGATGGGCGCGAGCTGCACGATCATGCCGATGATGCGGAAGAACATCTTGCCGGCGAGATCAACGCCTTCGGCGATCTTTTCGCCGGGCTTGCCCATATGTGAGATCGCGAAGCCGGAGAGGATCGCCACCAGCAGCACCTGCAGCAGATCGCCTTTGGCCAGCGAGTCGAAATAGGACGTCGGAATGATTCCCATCAGATGGGTGACGAAGCTTTCCTCCTTGGCGCGGCTGACATAGCTGGCGACGGATTTTGCGTCCAATGTGGAGGGATCGATATTGAAGCCGGCGCCGGGTTGCAGGAAGTGGCCGACCAGGAGGCCGATCAGCAGCGCCAGGGTCGAGACCGTCTCGAAATACAGCAGCGTCTTGCCGCCGATGCGGCCGACCTTGCTCATGTCGCCGATCGAGGCGATGCCGTGCACCACGGTGCAGAAGATCGCCGGTGCGATCATCATCTTGATCAGGGCAATGAAGCCGTCGCCGAGCGGCTTCAGGGCCTTGCCGGCATCCGGATAGAAGTAGCCGACGGTGACGCCGATCGCGATCGCGATCAGCACCTGGATATAGAGAATGCGATACCAGGGTTGCTTGGCCATCGTGGTTTCGTCCCTTGAAAGCGCTCATCACCATCGACAGCCGCGCGCAAAACATAGGTGCGCTGAGCTGCGGCGTAAAGTCACGCTTTGAACAGACCTGAGGTTAAAGCGCGGCGCAGCCCGGCCATGTCTCCCGCGCATGCTGCACTTGCAGTGGTGCGCGCCGGGGCCATTTAAATCTCAAAGGAAGCATCGCCATGCTTGATATCACCGCACATCCCTTAAATGACGATTCCGCGACACCCGCCGTTGCCGCAGTGCCGAACGATGCTGCGCTGCTCGATGCCTATTCGAACGCTGTCATCGATGTCACCGAACGCGTCGGCCCCGCGGTCGTGCGGGTCGAGACCGGAGCGAGGACGCCGAATGCCCGCGAACGCGGCGGGCTGGGCTCCGGCATCGTCATCTCGCCGGACGGCCTTGTCCTGACCAACAGCCATGTCGTCGGCGATTCCAGGCATATTCGCCTGCGCGACACCGAAGGCGTCGTCACCGATGCTCGCGTGCTCGGCGCCGATCCCGATACCGATCTCGCTTTGCTGCGGGCCGATAATGCGCGCGACCTGCGCTATGCGGGTCTCGGCAATTCCAAGAACCTGAAGCGCGGCCAGCTCGTGGTCGCCATCGGCAATCCGCTCGGCTTCGAATCCACGGTCACCGCCGGTGTCGTCTCGGCACTCGGCCGCTCGATCCGCTCGGTGAGCGGGCGCAATATCGAGGACGTGATCCAGACCGATGCCGCGCTCAATCCCGGCAATTCCGGCGGCGCGCTGGTGTCGTCGCGCGGCGAGGTGATCGGCATCAACACCGCCATCATCCAGGGCGCGCAGGGCATCTGCTTTGCGGTCGCCAGCAACACCGCGCAATTCGTGCTGTCGGAGATCATCCGTCACGGCTATGTCCGCCGCGCCTTCATCGGCGTGTCCGGCCAGACCGCGCCGATCCCGCGCCGCCATGCGGTGCTCGCCGGCATCGAGAACACCATGGGCGCGCTGCTCGATCAGATCGATCCCGACGGTCCGGCGTTCAAGGCTGGCCTGTTGCCTGGCGATGTCGTCGTCAGTCTCGATCACGTGCCGGTAAATGGCGTCGACGATCTGATCCGCATTCTTGATCGCGACCGTATCGATCGGACCATCGAGATTGACGTGCTGCGGATGGGCCGCCTGCGCGCCATCGACATTCATCCCGTCGAACGCAAGGTGCTGGCGCGCGCATAACGAAAGCGTTTTCGAGCGAAGTGGTTACCGGTTCGCGTTAAGAAAACGCGTAAAACAAGAAGCAGGAGCCCCGTTCCGATTCAATCGGAACGGAAATGGCTCCGCGTCAGGCCTTGTGCAGCAGCGACAGCTCGGCCTTCAGGCGCAGGCTGCGTTTGCCGGCGAGGGCGGTGGCTTCGAATGTCGCGCAGCCGTCGCTGCAGCTGCCGGAAAAGCCGATGCCCACTTCATAGCCGGCGAACAGCGAACTCCCGCCGGCTGCGGGCGTGTGTTCCTGATTGACGATCTCGCCCTTCCAGCGGCCGCCGGCCGAACCATAGGCGCCGAGATAATAGAACCGCGCGTCGCCGCCGAGGATGCGGCCGTCGAACAACAGCATCACGCCGGTCAGCCCGTCCTCGACGCCGTCGAGGGTTTTCATGTGCAGCGAATACAGTCCGTTGGCGATGCCGCCATTGCCCACGGTGCCGGTGTCCGGGAAATCCTCTTCGTCGAGCCGCGTCATCACGGATTCGAAGGCCGGTCCCTTGCCCTGCGCGTCGCCGCCCGTGAACCTGTAGTTCTTGCCGTCATGGATGCCACGGACGCGGATCGAGCCGTCGTCGTCGCCATAGAGCGTGCGAAACTGCGAGCCGACATGATGGCGCTGGCCGTGGATCACCGCATGGATGCCGTCGTCGGCTTCCTCATAAGTGCCGATATGGGCGAAGGCGGTGTTGCCGCCCAGCATGCGGCCGTCCTTGCAATACATGACGCTGCGGCCGACCACGTCGCCCGCCCGGTAGTCACATTTGTAGAAACCGTCGAACACTTAAAGCCACCCACTGCGCCAACGGGCACCAGTGTAGACGTTCGCGCAGTGCGATAACAGGCATTCCCGGCCGGGCATATCAGCCATCCCGTCCGCGTGACGAACGAAGGTTGGTCGCGCCGGGCCGATCACGCTCTCGTCCAAGCCCCGGGTCGCCGATTGTCGCGCGGCGGGTTTGCGGGCATGGTCGCGCCGAAATCGGGGAGGCCTATGATGCGTATTTTACGATGGATGGTGCTGTTCATGAGTGCTGCACTTCAGGCTTTCGCCCAGCCCGCGGCCCAATCCGTTCAGGCATCGCCCGAGGTGCTGCGCGATCTCGCCCCCACCGGAAAGCTCCGCGCCGCGATCAATTACGGCAACAGCGTCTTGGCCCAGAAGGGCCCCGACGGCGCGCCGCGCGGCGTCTCAGCGGATCTCGCTGCCGAACTGGCCAAGCGTCTCGGCGTGACCGTGGACTACGTGCCCTATGAAGCAGCGGGAAAAGTGTTCGAAGGCGCCAAGGCCGGCGCCTGGGATGTCGGCTTCATCGCCATCGAGCCGGTGCGCGCGCAGGAGATCGTCTTCACCGCGCCCTATGTGATCATCGAGGGCACCTATATGGTCCCCGCGCATTCGCCGCTGAAGACCGTCGACGACGTCGATAAGGACGGCATCAAAATGTCGGTCGGCCTCGGCTCGGCCTATGACCTCTATCTCACCCGCACCATCAAGCACGCCACCGTGCTGCGCGCCGATGCCGGCGGCGGCAGCGCAATGATCCGGAAGTTTCTCGACGAGAAGCTCGATGCCGCCGCCGCCGTGCGCCAGCAGCTCGATGCCTATGCCAAGGACCATCCGGAGATGCGCGTGATGTCCGGGCATTTCCAGGAGATCCAGCAGGCGATGGCTATGCCGCGCATTGCCGACAAGCCGCGCACGGCTGGCGTTGTCTATCTTGCCGCCTTCGTCGAGGAGATGAAGGCCTCGGGCTTCGTCGCCGACGCCCTCAAGCGCAGCGGCCAGGTCGCCGACGTCGCGCCGCCGGCGGGGAAGTAACGACGCGGGAGAAGCCCGCCGTCGTTCGCTCGGATGTACATGTCAAACAGCCACATGACATCGTTCTCGCGGGCGAAAGCCCCGAGGTGAGCTGTCGTTCTCCCCTCGAAACTGAGGGGAATGGAGCGCCGCAAGGCGCACCTTGATAATCAGTCGCTGCGTCCAGTCCGGTTGCGACACCGTTCCGTCCACAGCGCAACGCCTTGCGGCGCTCCATCACGGCGATTTCTGTTCCAGGGACCGTGCTTCCGGGTACTGGGCAGGGCTAATGAAAGCCCTCCGTTCCGGACAGGCTTTCGCCTGCCTTCACCCGCACCCGTCCAGCCGTTTCCGGCGCAGCCCCGTAGTGGGCCAGGACGGTGACCCCGGACCTCCCGAGTCCGTGCTTGCGAGGCACGTCCGCAGGCGCCGTATCCTGCTCCACTCCGAAAGCGCCCTCGAGAAGCGCCCCTCGCGAACAGGACGGGTAGGGGTATATAGTCTTATGGGAATTATGTCAACAACCGGAGGTGATGTTTACAGCTAGGGGTAGATTTGCGCTATGCTTCGACAGGGGGGATTAGCAATGAGTTACAGACCGATTAGGTTAGACGCTTTGCTCGTCAATCGTGCCAACGATAGGCATGGTGAGCTTGAGAATGAGACCGCCGCGATTGCATGGCTCTTCCATAATTTTGAAACGCACATGCGCAACCTCACCAAGGATCTGGTTTCCAGCGGTCAAGTTTTTGAACCTCCCCTGGTTTTTCCGGAAGGGGAGAATTTCATTTTGTTCGACGGTAATCGTCGGATGACCTGCTTGAAGCTCCTACTTCAGCCGAGAAGAGCGCCAACGACAGAGTTGCAAGATTTTTTCACAGAACAACGATCAAAATGGAAGGGAGATTTCCCAACTACTGTTCAGTGCCAAGTCGAACATGATCGAGATCGTATAGACGATATTCTGTTTCGCAGACATACGGGTTCGCAAGGCGGCGTTGGTCAATCGACTTGGGACGATAGGATGAAGTCAAACTTCATCAATCGTACAGGCAGGGGAAACGGATTTAACGCTGCCGATGAAATCGAGAGGCGTTTGGCAGTAGCGGGCATGCTGCCCGCGAAGAAGCTGCCGCGTTCGAACATAAATCGTTTATTGTCGGGCGAATCGTTTCGAAACCGGGTCGGTTTCACGGGCGCAAAAGGAAAATTCGAATTTACGCACGATGAGCCTGTGGTTCTTCGAGCGCTTCGTCGAATCGCGGATGATTTCGCGAATAGAAATTTCGTTCTCGGCGACATCTGGGATATCGATGGGAAGCGTTCTTATCTCGACGGACTTGAGAGCGAAGGAGTGCTACCTACTGCGGTAAATTCGCTCGCTAGTAAGGCAACAGATCAGAATGAGGAAGCTCCCGCAGCCAGGCGGCCTGTTCCCACAAAGGTCTCTCGACCCCAAAAAAGAACTGGCCTAATCCCAAACGTAAATTACTCGATCGCTTGGGCAGGACGTCTTCATCGCCACAAAGCGATCTGGGAGGAGTTACAGTTTCATCTGAATTTGGATGACCACGCCAACGCAATCTCTGTCTTGTTTAGGGTGCTCGTTGAGCTATCTGTCGAGAATTACATTTCTCAAACCAGATTGGCGACCGTTAGCAGCAATGATAATTTGGCGCGTCGCGTTCTGAGGGTGGCAGAGGATCTGAGACGCGGGGCAAAGATTGATCAAAAGTACTTTGAGCTTCTCAGTAAGTTTCCGCAGAATGATGTGCTGTTGTCGGCAGACACTCTCAATCGCTATGTCCACTCTCCCAATTTTGCACCATCCTCAGATCACCTCCGTGCGTTGTGGGATTGGTTGTCGGATTTTATTGTCCAGTGCCTGAATGCTCCGGCGAAGGCGCGCGATGATGCTCTTGCCGAGGGCGCGGGTGGAACTTAAATAGCGCCCGCTCTCTCGTTCATCCTTAGTCAATTAACTATAGCATTTCACTCCCATACCCCACGCTCCACGACGTCAGCAACGGCTTACCGCGTCGCTTACCGCTTCTTCCACCCACCCCGATGCCCCGGCGCACCGCCGGTTGATCTTGGCGCCGGCCCAAACTCCGGTCCGGACTCGCGGCTGTTCTTCGGCTGGAAGATCTTGCTCTCGGTGCCCGGTCCCATTTCGTCCAGCGTTGGCTTGCGCGGACGTTCGACGTCCTTGCCGCGGGCGGGCTTTACTTCATGCCAGTTCGCGATGCCCATCTCGTCGAGCCCGGGCTTGTGCACTTTCGACGACGCACCGCTCTTGCCGTATTTGCCACGCGCCTTGCCTTGCGCGGCCTTGTCGAGACGCGCGGGAAGATTGGCGGCGTCGCCATATTTCTTCTCGCCTTTATAGGCGCCGCCGCGCGCGGCCACGCCGCGCTGCTTGACGGTGGGGTCGTCGACGACGGCGAGTTCGGTGGCGCGCAGGCGCTTGACCTCGTCGCGCAGGCGCGCGGCTTCCTCGAAGTTCAGGTCGGCCGCGGCCTCGCGCATCCGCACTTCCAGATCGGCCAGCACGGCTTCGAAATTATGCCCGATGGTGATGGCGTCCTCGGCCATGCCGCCGCCGATATCCACCAGCACGCGGTCGCCTTCATAGACCGAGTTCATGATGTCGCCGATCGACTTCTTCACGCTCTCCGGCGTGATGCCGTGCAGCGTGTTGTATTCGACCTGCTTCTCGCGGCGGCGATCGGTCTCGGCGATGGCGCGGGTCATCGAGCCGGTCATCTGGTCGGCATAGAGAATGACGCGGCCGTCGACATTGCGCGCGGCGCGGCCGATGGTCTGGATCAGCGAGGTCTCCGAACGCAAAAAGCCTTCCTTGTCGGCGTCGAGCACGGCTACCAGCGCGCATTCGGGAATGTCGAGACCTTCGCGGAGGAGATTGATGCCGACCAGCGCGTCGAAGGCGCCCAAGCGAAGATCGCGGATGATCTCGATGCGCTCGATGGTGTCGATGTCGCTGTGCATGTAGCGCACGCGAATGCCCTGCTCATGCAGGAACTCCGTCAGGTCTTCGGCCATGCGCTTGGTCAGCACGGTGATCAGCGAACGATAGCCCTGGGCCGCGGTGGCGCGGACCTCGCCCAAGAGATCGTCGACCTGGGTGCGGGCCGGGCGAATGTTGATCGGCGGATCGATCAGGCCGGTCGGGCGAATGACCTGCTCGACGAACACGCCGCCGGATTCCTGCAGCTCCCAGCCGGACGGCGTGGCGGACACCGCGATCGATTGCGGGCGCATCATGTCCCATTCCTCGAAACGCAGCGGGCGGTTGTCCATGCAGGAGGGCAGGCGGAAACCGTATTCCGCCAGCGTCGCCTTGCGGCGGAAGTCGCCTTTGAACATGGCGCCGATCTGCGGCACCGAGACGTGGCTTTCGTCGGCGAAGACCAGCGCATTGTCCGGCACATATTCAAACAAAGTCGGCGGCGGCTCGCCCGGCCGGCGGCCGGTGAGATAGCGCGAATAGTTCTCGATGCCGGCGCAGCTCCCCGTGGCTTCCATCATTTCGAGATCGAAGGTGGTGCGCTGCTCCAGCCGCTGCGCTTCGAGCAGGCGGCCCTGATTGTGCAGCTGGTCGAGCCGCCACTTCAGCTCTTCCTTGATCGATTTCATCGCCTGGATCAGCGTCGGCCGCGGCGTCACGTAATGCGAATTGGCGTAGATCTTGATGAATTCGAGCTCGTCCTGCTTGTGGCCGGTGAGCGGGTCGAATTCCTCGATGCTCTCCACGGTGTCGCCGAACAAGTTCACGCGCCAGGCGCGGTCTTCATAGTGGGCCGGGAAGATGTCGATGACGTCGCCGCGCACGCGGAAGGTGCCGCGGGTGAAGTCGTGCTGGGTGCGCTTGTATTGCAAGGCGACGAGGTCGGCGATGAGCTGGCGCTGGTCGATGCGCTCGTCCTTCTTCAGCGCGAAGGTCATGGCGGTATAGGTTTCCACCGAACCGATACCGTAGATGCACGACACCGATGCCACGATGATGACGTCGTCGCGCTCCAGCAGCGCGCGCGTCGCCGAATGGCGCATGCGGTCGATCTGCTCGTTGATGGACGAGTCTTTCTCGATATAGGTGTCGGTGCGCGGGACGTAGGCTTCCGGCTGGTAGTAGTCGTAATAGCTGACGAAATATTCGACGGCGTTGTCGGGGAAGAAGTTCTTGAACTCGCCATAGAGCTGCGCGGCCAGCGTCTTGTTCGGCGCGAGGATGATGGCCGGGCGCTGCGTCGCCTCGATCACCTTGGCCATGGTGTAGGTCTTGCCGGAGCCGGTGACGCCGAGCAGCACCTGGGTCCGGTCGTTGCGGTCGATGCCTTCGACCAGTTCCTTGATCGCGGTGGGCTGGTCGCCTTTCGGCTCGTATTCCGACTTCAGCTCGAAGCGCACGCCGCCTTCGGATTTCTCCGGACGCGGCGGACGGTGCGGCGTCCACACCTTCTGGTCCTTGAACTCCGGGCGGCCATCGCGCACCAGCGCTTCCAGCGCATCGGCTGTGGCCTGCACGCCGAGGGCTTCCATCTTGTTGCGTGGCGGGCGCGCCGTCAGTGCCTCGGCGTCTTCTTCCTCGGTGGTGAAGCCGAGCTGCTTGGCCAGTTCCGGATCCAGCGTCGGGATCGAGGCCGAGGTGTTGTAATTGGCCTGCGGCGCTTCCTCGAGACCCTTCTGCTCGCTCAGCCGCGGCGCATAGGGCGCAACGACGGGCTGGGGAAACGGCTGCAGCGGCGTCGGACGCATGCCCGAAGACCTTGCTAAATCGTCGCCCTCGAACTTCTTAGGCGTCGATTTGCGCGCGCGATGTACCGCGGCCTCGCCGCCGGAGCGGCGCTCGAAGGAATTACTCGGTGGCGGCTGCAACCCGGTGCCCGAGCCCATGCCGGCATCGCCGCGATTGATCGCGGGATTCAGCAGTTCCGCCAGGGCAGGCCCGATCGGCTTGACGTCGGGACGGCCGGCGCCAGGCTTGGCGGCGGGTGTCTTGATTGATTTTGCGGGCTTTTTCGGAGAGTCGGGTTTCTTCGCCATGGGCGGAATATGGGGCGAGTCCGGTGGCGATAAAAGGGCCCTATTTCAGCAGCTTCAACAGCTTCTTGCCGGCCGGCGTGGCGAATTCTCTGGCGTCGAGGGTGCCGTCATTATCGGGGTTTGCCGCGCGGAACCGGGTTTCCACCACGGCGAGATATTCCGCTCTGTCGAGCGTGCCGTCATTGTCCGGATTGGCGGCAGCGAATTCGCCCTTGCTCATGCGGCCACGCAGCTCCCGGGCGTCCAGCGTGCCGTCCTTGTCGCGGTCGAGCTTGTCGAACAGTTTGCCGGCGGCGTTCTTGGCTTCGGCGAGGTCGACGGTGCCATCCTTGTCGGGATCGAGCTGCGCCAGGAAAGAGGCCGACCACGCTGGCACAGCGGCGAGCGACAGGGCGAGCGACAACAGAACGGTCCGACGCGACAACGCCATGGCAGCCTCCCTTGAATACTATCCTTGATTGCAAGGATGCCTGAAGGGGATAGTCCATTCAAGGGACAAGACTTGGTGTCCTGCAGGGGGCCGGCTTCATCACGCCTGTCCGGCGACCGGTTACGCTCGCAGGCGCTTGAGCGATTCGGGCAGGCGCGCATCGACCCAGGTGCCGATGTCGCGCTGGTGGCGATGGACATACAGCCCTAGTGCAATGATGCCGATGCCGATCAGCGACAGGGCGAACGGGAACAGCATCGAATCCTTGAAGATCTTCTCGGCGAGATCGCCGAGATAGATCGCAATGCCGATGGTGCCGAACACCGCGAACACCCGTCGCGACAGCGCGACCGCGATCAGCAGGAAACCGACGTTCAGCAGGCAGTATAGCGCCTTGTCGAGATTGGTGCCGTTCGACGTGGCGGTGATGCCGCCCCAGAATGTCAGCACGCCGAACAGATAAAGCCAGAATGCGAAATCGCCGCTGCGCTGGCGCAGGTTGACGATCACCGCAGCAACCAGAATGCCAAGGCCAAACCAGATGGACACCTTGCGCGATAGCTCCCAGTTGCCGTAGCTCGCGCCGGCGATCCAGGGCACGACATCCATCGACAGGAACCATAGCGCAACCGCCATGATGAAGACGATGAAGGGAAAGCGATAGAATTGCAGTGCCACGATCGCCGCGGCGATGGTCGCCAGCTCCATGAAGACGAAGCTGCCTTTGATCCAGACATAGAAATCCCGCATCGCCGCCGGCTTGCCGAATTCGGTCCATGCACCGTAAGCATCCTGTATGCCGAACACGGCCAGCGGCGTCATTGCCACGGCCACCGCAATCAGCAGTCCGCCCGGCGTGCGCAGTTTCTTGACGGTCCAGAGATAGTGACCGGCTGCGGTGAACAGGCCGGCATAGACCAGGGCAGTGGCGGTCAGCGCCGGTCCGCCCATCTGCGAAAACGCCAGCGTCGAGAACAGTCCCATCGCTGATATCACCACCAGCGCGCCGGCGTACCAGAGCAAATGCACGACATCGAATCTGGGCCCGGCCGCCGGCTGCTCCGGCACACGCGCCGTGAGGAAAGCCAGCAGGGCATCGAGCTGCGTGGAAGGAAGCTCGCCGGCTGTGACAGCCGCGCGCAGATCATCGGTCGAATATCGCATGCACTCTCTCCGCAACGCGCCATTCGACGCCGAACACTGGCCCTTTGTCGCTTACACGGGCCGAAGCGTTCAAGTGCCAAAACCTATCGCCGCGAGACGACAACGCCCGCGCGGCATTGCCCTTGAATGATACAGGCCCGGTCGGATGGTCGGTCGGCGAGTCGACTTCGGCTCCAGGGTGATCTCCAACAGCTGGTCGGCGACGATTTCCGGCGACAGTCGGGACCTCGACGAAGCGACGGCCGCCGCCGTGCTGCGCCAGCTGCGCGAATGGACACTCAACCCCAAAGCGATTGATGTGGATAAATCAATCAAAAGAAATGCCCTGATAAATATCAACTACGGGATGTGCCGCGAATCTGGCGAGCTTCACCTCATTACAAATCAAAGATTTGCTTGGGGGCGATCATGTTTTCAGGATTCGCGACGCGCTTTACTGCGCGAATGACGGCGCTTGTTCTGGTGGCGTCAATGCTGACGGGGTGTGCGGAGATCGATCGCAAGGGTGGCTACATCGATCAAATCGAAGATGCGGTTCTGTTTCGAGCTGATACAAAAACGCATCGACTACTACGGTCCTATCTTCTCGCCACAGTTCTTCTGACCGTCGCGCGCCGCCAGGGACACAACGATATTGATAGTACGGCGATTGCGGGAGCTCTGGAAGGCGCCCTTGCGATAGCCAATGAGGCGTATATGTGCCTTTATCCGGGCCTATATGAGCGAACCGACGACGCGGCGTCATTTCCGGTCGATCCGTCAAAACTGAAATCTCGAAATTCAATTGGCGGCCCTGATGAAATTACGATGTGGACGTCAGAAGGGCGTCTTGTCAGTGTAACGAAGCCAGCACAGCAGCCGCGTTGGTGTCAGTTCTTCGATGAGAAGATGTCTCGGCTCGACTACGCGCTTTTTCGACTTGCGGCAGTGACTCTATTCAATGGAGAAAGTCGACAGTCGTTGGCAGATATCCAAGCAAAGCTCATAGGCAGAATTCCAGTCATATCGGATACCGTAACCGCTGCCATCCACGTCAATAAGGCTGCCAACCAGATCACGTCTATCATCGACGATTTGCTTAACGTCGCGTTTACAAGCGCTGGACCTGTACTTGCGTTGCTCCCAGTCTATCGAGACTCATTAGAGCTCAACATGTGGGTCGTGACGGATTACTTTGCGTTGTCTTGTAAAGAGTATTGGCCCCAAACCTACGACGCCATCATTGCCGGATCGGCAACTGTACTTGATGCGGCTCCAGAATGTGCAGGGCTAGTTAGCGCAATCGCGGCACTTCGAAAGGGAAATGGGAATCCGAAAATATGGCGGGACTTCCTTAAGCAGATCAGTGCGGAATACGAGGGAGACTTCTCAAAAACGCTGCCGGTTGAGGCGTATCGGCCCCACTTCTTCTTGATATCACAACTGCTCGTGAGGTCATGTCGAAGCGTCCTGTCCGACGGGCAGAAGCCCAAGAGGTGTGAGCAAGTCTTAACTGATGCCTTGGAAAAAGCTGCGTTCAACGCAGACAACGCTACTGGCAGCTTGATTAATTCGGGAGGACCGCCCACTCCAGGTCGGTGGATGACTGTCTCACTTCCCTTACCCGGCGCGCGAATGGTGCAGCTTCGCCCACGCCGCTCGCTAGCTGGCAATCCTTCGGGGGGCGGCACCAGCCATGCTCCACTAAGGTCTGTCGGTTCCGCTCCTGTTTCAGCTGGCCCTGATTCGACTGGTTCGATTGGAAGGCCGCCTGCCCCAGAGACGCTACCTCAGCGTTGAGGCGGTTGGTCTAGGGACATGACCTTTACCGGCCTAATTTTTTGTTGCGCCCTAATATTCGGCTACCTCTACAAGGCCCTTGCCGCATTCCCCTTGAACAAAATCGGCCCGGTCGGACGACCGATCGGCGAGCCGCCTTCTGGCTCCAGCGTGATCTCGAACAGCTGATCCGGGACGGTTTCCGGCAGCGCTTCGAGATCGAGCTGCAGGGTGCGGGACTGGCTGGTGACGGCGATGGACTTCGGGCCGATGTCGCGATCCCACAGGGTCCAGACCTGCAGCGTGCGGCCGGCGGGCACGTCGATCGGGCGCAGCGGGATCAGTTCGACGCGGCCGTCGGAGAAGGTGTTGACGATGGCGCCGGTTTCCCTGGTAGCGTCGTTGACCAGCACGGCGACATAGATCGGCTTGCGCTGCGCCAGCGCGATCAGTTCGCGGCGGAGCTGGCGCGACGTTGCGAGTGCGCCGATCAGGATCACCACCAGCATCAAGGCCGCGAACACCCCGCCGATCCCGGTGCCGCGCCAGAAGCCGATATTGTCCCACAGTGTTGCGCCGCGCAGCGCGGCGCGGGCGCCGGGCAGCGGGATGGCGGGTTTGACCTTTGTGGAGTCGGCGATGCGGTCCCATAGTGCGGCGCTGGGGGCGAGCGCTTCGGCTGTGGCGTCGAGATCGGCCAATCGCTCGCGCCAGGTGCTGACGGCCCTGGCGAAATCGGTATCGTCGGTCATGCGCGCTTCGGCAGCGGCGAGCTCGGTGCCTTCGAGCAGGCCCATCACATAGTCGGCGGCGAGATCGTCGGTGGAATGCGTGTTGTCGTCGTGCATGCTCATCCCATGCACTCCTGCAGTGCGAACAGACTGCGGCGGACCCAGCTCTTCACGGTGCCCAAGGGCACCTTCAGCCGGCCGGCCAGTTCGCCATGGCTCATGCCGTGGACATAGGCCAGCACCACGACATCGCGGCGCGGCCGGTCGATGCGCTCTAGGCATTTGCGCAGCGCGGATGTCTCGGGCATCCGCGTCACGGTCGCCTCGCAGTCGATATCGAGCGCGCTGTCGTCGGACGCGTCATAGCGATGCTCGTTGCGGTGAATGCTGAGCGCGCGGTTGCGCACGACAGCATAGAGCCAGCCGCGGGCGCTGCCGCGATGCGGATCGAACGAGGCGGCCGCGCCCCAGATTCGCACGAAGGCATCGTGCACGGCTTCCTCCGCCAGATCCTGCCGGAACAGGATGCGGCGGGCGACGCCGATCATCTTCGGGGCTTCGCTGTTGTAGATCATCTGCAGAGCCGCCCGGTCGCCGGCGGCGCATCGCGCCAGCGCAGCCGACAGCTGTGCCTCGCGCGCGTGGTCGAGGCCCGCTTCGTCGCGCCGGGTCTCGGTGATGGTGCCATTCCCAGTCATGTCCATGCCCTTGCATGGTCAGTCTACCTTTGCCGCGCGCAATTGGATGCACCCAAATGAATTTATTTTCAGGGGCGTGCATCCAGTCGGCAGGGCCCGCCGGTAGTCCCTGTGTCGGTCCCGAGGGGACCGCGGAAACACAGGGAGCCACTTATGTCATTTCGTTCGCTTTTCGCCGCCTCCGCAGCATTGCTGCTGATCCCCGCGGCCGCCGCCAATGCCGCCCAGGTCGCAGCCCTGGTCGGTGGCGACACCATTGCGACGGTCGATACCGCACAGAAGAAGGCGACCGGGTCCGTCAAGGTCACTGGTATATCCGGTGCGCTGGTCGGCATCGACGTCCGTCCGGCCGACGGCATGCTCTATGGACTGGTCGATGACGGCACGATCGTCACCATCGCTGCGGACGGCAAGGCGACGGTGAAGTCGAAGCTCGACACCATGCTGGCCAAGGGCGTTGCCGCCACCGTTGACTTCAACCCGGTCGCGGATCGTCTGCGCGTGATGGGCTCGGATGGCATGAGCCTGCGCGCCAATGTCGACGACGGCAAGGTGACGAAGGACGGCGATCACAAATATGCCGAGACCGACATGCACAAGGGCGAGAAGCCCAACGTCATTGCCGGCGCCTATACCAATTCGGTGAAGGGCACCAAGGAGACCGCGCTGTTCAACATCGACGGCACCATCGGTGCGCTGGTCAAGCAGGCGCCGCCGAATGACGGCATCCTCGGCGCGGTCGGCAAACTCGGCATCAAGCCGGCGGCTGTCGCCTTCGATATCTGGTCGGATGGCACCAAAAATGAAGCCTGGCTGATGGCTGACGGCACGCTCTACTCGGTCGATCTCGCCACCGGCAAGGCGACCGAAGCCGCCAAGATCTCGGGCGTCACCGGCAAGGTGACGGATATCGCGATCATGGGCATGTAAGCTTCAGTCGATCGCTTCTATCACGATGCTGCGCTCGCAAGGGCGCGGCATCTCTATTTTCCGATTCCCAGATACGGCCGGATCATGTCGACCATCTTTTCGGCCGAGGTGCCGGGCGGAAAGAAGCCGAGATATTTTCCGTCGCGGTCCATCAGATAGACGAAGGCGGAGTGATCGACGGTGTAGTCGCCCGGTCTGTCGTGGAAATCGACGCGCTTGTAGTAGACGCGATAGGCTTCGGCGGCGGCATGAATCGCGGTAGTGCTGCCGGTCAGGCCGATCAGCTTCGGGTGAAACATCGGCACATATTGCGCCAGTTGCTCCCGGGTGTCGCGCTCGGGATCCAGAGTGATGAAGAGCGGCTGCACATGAGCGGCGTCAGCGCCAAGCCGGTCCATCGCCAGTCCGATGGCCTGCAGGTCGGTCGGGCAGATGTCCGGACAATAGGTGAAGCCGAAATACACCAGCAACAGCTGGCCGCGATAGTCGCGCTCGCTGCGGGCTTGACCCGACTGGTCGATAAGCTGGAACGCGCCGCCGATCGGCTCGCGACTCCACATCACTGCGTCCATCAATTCGGCTGCGGAACGGGACGACCCCTGCGCTGAGGCGGGCGCCGCACTCCAGCACCCGAGCCACAGCGCAGCCATGGCGGCTATGCCGGTCCGGCACCAGAAGGCGCGTGCGGCGCGCGAGGTCACGCGCTGAAGGTCAGGCGGCTGCCGGTCGAGACGTTAATGACGTTGTCCGGCATCTGCGCGCGCGCCTCGAGCAGGAAGTTCAGGCCGCTGCAATGCATCGGGATGACCACATCGGGCTCGAGCTTCTTGATCTCGCCGACGATCTGCTTGAGGTAGTCGGCAGGGGCAGGGCCGAGGTGAAAGCCGCCGACGACGGCATGCACCTTCTGCACACCCGATATCTCCTGCGCCTGCCGCACCGAATTGACGATGCCGACATGGCCGCAGGAGCTGATCACCACGAGCCCCTTGCCGCGGATGTTGAAGCAGGTGGCGTGTTCGTGGACGTGCTCGTCCGGCGCAAAATTGCCCTGCAGTTCGGCAGCGGTGTAGTGGCCATAGTCGCAGCCTGCGCTGTCTGGCTTGTAGTCCACGAAGGTGTTTGGCAGCACGCGCTCCACGCTGTTGCGCTTGATCTTGCCTGTGGTGAAGGCATGGCCCTCGATCACCGTCGGGGTTTCGCAGAGAACGGTCTGCACCTTCTGCGCGGCGATCTGCTTGCGGTCGAGGATGCCGCCTTCGCCGAACTGGCCGGTCGATGCGCGGCTGACGCGGTGGCAGAAATTATCCTCGCCGCCGGCGTAGAGTTTGATGTCGGGCGGCAAGACGTTGCGATATTGCTCGAGGAAGCCGATCAGTCCGCCGTAATGATCGATATGTCCGTGACTGACGATCAGCGCGTTGAGCGAGGCCGGATCGACCTTGAGCAACCCGATATTGTTGATGATCGCCGGCGAGGTGTAGCCGAAGTCGAGCAGGATATTACGCTTGTCCTGCTCACGCTGCGATTCCAGAAACAGCGACAGGCCCCACTCATTGTGCAGTACGTTGCGCGCATCGGCGCTGCGGGCCGGCCCCGGCCCCTCATGCACGACGCCATTCACCGTGCTGCCGCGCAGGAATTGATCGTGCTGCTGATCGACGAGCACGCGGATCGAGAGCCGATCGACCGTCGGCACCTGGATCGGCGCCGCGTTGGCAACCTCCACGCAGGAAAATCCGGCCGCAGCCATGCCAGCAAAGGCTGCCGAGGTCTTGAGAAAGTCGCGGCGGCGGATATCTGCGGTCATGGCATGTCTCCCGGAAATCATCCGCCTGTGCGGAGTTTCCGTTTGATAACAGACCGGATGCGCCACTGGCAGGGAATGATCTTTCGAAGATCATCGGAGGCGGAGCAAATTGCATTGACTTGATCCGATGATCCGGCAACATTTCATGCAGTCGCATTCAATCGGCCTTCGGTCGGGTTTGCGGGTTGCCTCATCACGCAAAACGGATTGAACGATGATCGATCTCTATTACTGGAGCACGCCGAACGGCCACAAGATCACGATCTTTCTTGAGGAGACGGGGCTCCCCTACAAGATCATTCCGGTGAATATCAGCAAGGGTGACCAGTTCAGGGACGAGTTTTTGGCCATCGCGCCGAACAATCGCATTCCGGCGCTGCTCGATCATGCGCCCAAGAGCGGCTCGAAACCGATCTCGGTGTTCGAGTCCGGCGCGATGCTGCTGTATCTCGCCGAGAAGACCGGGAAGTTCCTGTCCGATGATCTCGCTGTGCGCTATGATGCGATCCAGTGGGTGTTCTGGCAGATGGGCGGCCTCGGCCCGATGGCCGGACAGAACCATCACTTCCGCAACTACGCGCAGGAAAAGATCACTTACGCCATCGATCGCTATGTGAACGAGACCAACCGGCTCTATGGCGTGCTCAACAAGCGCCTCGCGGATCGCAAATTCATCGCCGGCGACTATTCGATTGCCGATATGGCGAGCTATCCCTGGATCGTGCCCTACAAGAACCAGGGCCAGGACATCAACGACTTCCCGCATCTCAAGCGCTGGCTCGAAACCATCGCCGAGCGGCCGGCGGTCAAGCGGGCTTACGAGATCGCCAAAGAGGTCAATCCGAATTTCGGCCAGCCGCCGATCCGCACCGACGAAGAGCGCAGGCTGCTGTTCGGCCAGACCTCGGCTGTGGTGAAGAGTTAGCTCAGAATTACGAGAAGCAATCATGGCGCTGCAACTGTTCGAACTGGTCGGCACCGAAGAAGATCGTCCCTTCAGCCCGTTCTGCTGGCGCATCCGGATGGCGCTGGCACATAAGGGCCTCGACGCCACATCGATCCCGTGGCGCTTCACCGAGAAGGACGCGATCAATAAGCACAAATCCGACAAGGTGCCGGTGCTGCTCGATGGTGAGCGCGCGGTCAACGACTCCTGGGCGATCGCCAATTATCTCGAGGACACCTATCCGGATCGCCCGTCACTGTTCGGCGGCGAGGGCGGCCGCGCCCTGGGGCGGATGCTGAACTGGTGGGGCGACACGGTCGTGGTTGCCGGCATGTTTCCATTCATCGTCGCGGATATTCATGGTCATCTGCGTCCGGTCGATCAGGTCTATTTCCGCGAGAGCCGCGAAGCGCGGTTCAAGAAGTCGCTGGAAGAGGTCGCATCCAATCGCGACACGGGCGTCGATGCCTTCCGCAAGTCGCTCGATCCGATGCGCCTCACGCTGAAGACGCAGCCGTTCCTTGGCGGGGTCGCACCAAACTATGCCGACTACATCGTGTTCGGCCCGTTCCAGTGGGCGCGTGCGATCTCGCCGTTCAAGCTGCTGGCGGAAGACGACGCGATCTATGCATGGCGCGAAAGAATGCTTGATGCTTTTAACGGCATGGCGCGGAACTCGGCGGGCTATCCGGTCTGAGTTCCACTCTCTATGGGCGATGAATTGAGCAACGCTGGTATTCATGTCCGCATACCAGCGTTGTTCTCGATGGTGCTTGGTGCCTTCGTGAAAATCCGAGGATATTCCCTGTAACTCTCGCTATAAGGGAATACCTCAACGATTCACGCTGTCTCACGCGCCAAGGTCTCTATGTCCGTTCCGCCTACCAATCTCGCCGACGATGCCGTGATGTTCGATCTTGCCCCGGTCTCGCTCTGGATCGAGGACTACAGCGATGTGAAGGGGCTGTTCGAACAGTGGCAGGCGCAGGGCGTCGACGACATCGAGACATTCCTGCTCGCCAATCCCGAGCGGGTCCGTGAGTGCTCGCAGCACATCCGCATTCTCAAGGTCAATCGCAAGACGCTGTCACTGTTCGGCGCGCGCGACCTGTCTCACCTGACGCTCAGTCTCGGTCTGGTGATGCGTGACGATACGTTCAAGAGCCATGTGTCGGAACTGGCCCAGCTCTGGAGCGGCCGGAATCATTTTTCCAGCCATACGGTCAACTACACGCTGAAGGGCGAGCGCCTCGACATCCAGCTGCACGGCATTGTTCTTCCCGGGCATGAAGAGCGCTGGGATCGCGTGATGATCGCCATCGAGGATGTGACCGAACGCGAAGGCGCGCGTCGTCGCCTCGCGGAGAGCGAGAATTATGCGTTCGGCCTGTTCGCGCATTCGCCGGTGTCGCTGTGGGTCGAGGATTTCAGCGGCGTCAAGCGCCTGGTGGACGACGTCCGCGCGCGCGGCATCGAGGATTTTCGCGTGTTCACGGATGTGCACGAGGAATTCGTTTTGCGCTGCATGAGCGAGATCCGTGTGCTCGACGTCAACAGCCGCACGCTCGAACTGTTCGGCGCGCCCGACAAGGACACGTTGCTCCGTCAGTTGTCGGATGTGTTTCGCGACGAGATGGAGCCGCATTTCCGCGAACAGTTGATCGACCTCTGGGAGGGCAAGCTGTTCCAGCAGCGTGAGGTCGTCAACTACGCGCTCGACGGCACCAAGCTGCATCTGCTGCTGCAGTTCTCGGTATTGCCCGGGCATGAGCGCGACTGGTCACAGGTGCAGGTCGCGCTGACCGACATCACCGCGCGCAAGAAGGCGGAAGCCTATCTGGAATATCTCGGCACCCACGACGTATTGACGCGCACCACGAACCGCTCGTTCTTCGTGGACGAACTCAACCGGCTCGAACGCAAGGGATCGCAACCGGTCACCGTGATCATTGCCGATCTCAACGCGCTGAAAGCTGCCAATGACGATCTTGGCCATGCCGCAGGTGACGGGTTGCTGCGCCGTGCCGGCGAGGTGTTTGGCGAACTGGTCGAAAAGCCGGCGACGGTGTCGCGCATCGGCGGCGACGAATTCGCCATCTTGCTGCCCGGAGTCGATGCTGCCGGCGGCGAAGCTGTGCTTGCCTCGCTGGCGCGACTGATCGAGGTCAACAATCAGTACTATCCTGATCTGACGCTGAGCCTCTCCACCGGGATTGCCACCAGCCGGACCGGCGAGCGGCTCGAAGCCGTGGTCAAGCGCGCCGATATGGAAATGCTGCAAGCCAAGCGCAGCTACTATGCGCAACCCGATCGTGACCGGCGCAGTGCGGGCATGGTGTAAGCAGGCTGCGGGAGCCGATGCGCAATCGCGCGCCATGCGGATCAGCACGTCCGTCAGGTCGTGGCGTGCGCTGCCGCTGCCTTCGCGCGCAGGCAGTCGCGGCACAGGCAATCGCCGCCTGTGGTCGGCATCGGCAGTTTCACGGTCTCCTCGGCGCACCAGCAATTGCCCGACAGGTCGCAGCCGAATTCAGTCCCGCAGTCCGAGCAGGTGAGGCTGCGGCTGAGCGGCTTTAAGCTTTCTGTCCGATAATTCATGAAAGCAGCCCAAATTTCAGCGCGATTTTCATGCCGGGTTCATCTGTTCCACCCGTATATCTGGGGTGTCGCCTTTGATGTTCCAATGCATCATAGGACGAAGGCAGAGTGAGGGAAACCCGATGGCCCGCGACCCGCAAGGTGCGCTGATCGCGCTGAACCGATTCGGCTTCGGCGCGCGGGGTGGCGCTTCCGGCGACATCGTCAATGCGGCCTCCGATCCCCGCGGCTTCGTGAAGGCCGAGCTGGCGCGCCCCAACGCGGCGCTGCTGGAATTACCGGGCCTGCAATCCACGACCGAGCTGGGGCAGGCGATGTTCGCCTATCAGCTCGAAGTGAAAACGGCACGCGAGGCGGCGCTGAAGACGCCGGGGCTGGTGCCGGTTGAAGCGCCGCCGGCTGCGATGGACAGGAAGCCGGAAGCTCCCGCGATGACCGGCAACACCACCATGACAGTGCAGCCTGACGCACCGAAGCCGCCGCCGGCCGTCGCGCTGCCGCCGAATGTGGTGCAGAAGACCTATCGTGCAGAAGCGCTGGCGCGGATCCAGCGCGCGACCATTACCGAGGGTGGCTTTGTCGAACGCCTCGTCGTGTTCTGGTCGAACCATTTCTGCATCTCGGCCAGCAAGGGCGACCCGGCGCGGATGTGGGCTGGCTCTTTCGAACGCGAGGCGATCCGCCCCTATGTGCTGGGCAAATTTGCCGACATGCTGAAAGCCGTCGAACAGCATCCGGCGATGCTGTTCTTTCTCGACAACCAGCAATCGATCGGCCCGAATTCGAAAGCCGGTGAGAGGGGCAAGCGCGGCCTCAATGAAAATCTCGCACGCGAGATCATGGAGCTGCATACGCTCGGCGTCGGCGGCGGTTACACGCAGGCCGATGTGACGTCGCTGGCGCGCATCATCACCGGCTGGACCTTTGCCGGCCGCGAAGGAAAGATCGGCACGCCCGGCAGCTTCGCCTTCAACGCCAATGCGCATGAACCGGGGCCGCAGCAATTGCTGGGCAAGACTTATGACGACAACGGCGTCGCGCAAGGCGAAGCCGCGCTCGCCGATCTTGCGCGGCAGCCATCGACGGCGACATTCATCGCCAGGAAATTCGCGCAGCATTTCGTGGCTGATGCGCCGCCGCCGGCACTGCTGGCGCGGCTGGAAGGCGTGTTCAAAAAGACCGACGGCGATCTGAAGGCGCTGGCGCTGGCGCTGCTCGACTCCAATGAAGCCTGGCAGATGCCGATGGCCAAGCTGCGCACGCCCTATGAATATCTGATCTCCACCGGCCGCCTGCTGGCGCGTATCCCGGAAGATCCCGGCCGTTACTTTGCGGGGCTGCAGACGCTTGGTCAGCCGCTGTGGACACCGCCGGGGCCGAACGGCTTTCCGGACGGCAATGCCGCCTGGGCCGTCCCCGAAGGCATGAAGCTGCGGCTCGATCTCGCAGCACAGGTTTCGTCGCGCATCCCCGACAGTATCGATCCGCGCGAGATGCTCGACGTGGTCGCCGGCGAGGCGGCCTCGTCCGAAACACGACAGACGATCGCGCGCGCGGAGACGCGGCAGCAGGCACTGACGCTGCTGCTGATGTCGCCGGAATTTCAGAGGAGATGACGATGGACTGCTGTGAAAGCCGCATGCTCGGCCCCACACGCCGCTCGCTTCTGTTATCAGGCGCGGCCTTTGCCGCCTGGGCCTATCTGCCGAAATTCGCTAGGGCCGCCGACGCGCGCGATCCGCGCCTGATCGTGGTGATCCTGCGCGGCGCGCTCGATGGTCTGGCCACCGTCGCGCCGCTCGGCGATCCCGATTATGCCGGTCTGCACGGCTCGATTGCGCTGGCGAAGGATGGCCCGAACGCAGCCATCGTGCTGGACTCGTTCTTCGGCATGCATCCAGCGATGCCGGAATTTGCGCGGATGTATGGCGACAAGAAAGCTGCCGTGGTCCATGCGGTGGCGACGTCCTATCGCGAACGTTCGCATTTCGACGGCCAGGACGTGCTGGAGAGCGGCTATGCCGGCCCCGGCCGCGTGCAGTCGGGCTGGCTCAATCGCGCCATTGAATCGTTGCCGCGTGGCGAACGCGTCCCGTCCGGTCTTGCGATCGGACCGACCACGCCGCTGGTGCTCCGCGGCGCCGCGCCGACCGTCGGATGGGCGCCGGTCAATCTGCCCAATGCGGCCGATGATACAGCGATGCGGCTGATGCAACTCTATCAGGACCGCGATCCCGCTTTGGCGACGGCCCTGTCGCAGGGCCTGAAGCTCGACAAGATCGCCGTCGGCGATGACATGAAACCGAAGGGCGGCGGGAATGCCGTAGCGGCGATGCGCCAGGTCGCACGCGGCGCGGCGAAGCTGATGGCCGCCGATGATGGCCCGCGCATCGCGGCGCTCGCCTTCGATGGATGGGACACCCATGCGCAGGAAGGCGGGCCGGTCGGGCGCCTCGCGCAATTGCTCGGCGGTCTCGATGGCGCACTGTCGGAATTCGAGAGCGGGCTTGGGCCGCATTGGCGCGACACGGTGGTAGTGGTGGCCACGGAGTTCGGCCGCACCGCCAAGATCAACGGCACTGCCGGCACCGACCACGGTACCGGCACGATTGCGTTGCTTGCGGGTGGTGCGGTCAAGGGCGGCCGCGTGATTGCGGACTGGCCGGGCCTCGCGAATGGCAAGCTCTATGAAGCCCGCGATCTCGCCCCGACGACCGACCTGCGCGCGATCTTCAAGGGCGTGCTCCACGATCACCTCGGCATCAGCGAACGTGCACTGGCCGAGCAGGTGTTTCCTGACAGTGTGCTGGTGAAGCCGGCGAAAGGATTGGTGGCTTAACCGACGGCTAGAGGGAGCTCTTACTTTCCCCTCTCCCCCAGCGGAGCGAAGCTCCGCGCAGTGGGAGAGGGTGCCTGAGTGAAGCGAAGGCGGGAGAGGGTCTGCCGTAAGCGCGATAGACCCTCTCCCGTCTCGACCGCTGTCGCGGTCGATCTACCCTCTCCCGCGGCGCGCGGCTTTGCCGCGCTGGGGGAGAGGGGAAGAATCTGCGCGTTAATTACCCCAGCGTGATCCCGTCGATCTCCGTCATCTCCTCCGCCGTCAGCTTCCACTGCGCCGCCTTCACATTTTGCTCGATCTGCTCGGGCGATGATGCGCCGGCGATGACGCTGGAGACTTGCGGGCGGGCGGCGAGCCACGAGAAGGCGAGCTCAAGCATCGAATGGCCGCGCGCGCTGACAAAGGCCTGCAGTTGATCGACCAAGGCGATGTTGCGCGGGTTCAGATAGCGCTCCTGCATATAGGGGGTCTTGCCGAAGCGCGTATCGGCGGGGACGTTCTTCAGGCCGGCATATTTACCGGTCAGCATGCCGCCGGCGAGCGGGAAGAACGGCAGCAGGCCGAGATTGAAATGCTGCGCGGCCGGCAGCAGGTCCTTCTCGATGTCGCGGACGACGAGACTGTATTCGTCCTGGCACGACACGAAGGGCGCAACGCCCATCTGGCGCGCGGCCATCTCGGCTTCGGCGATGCGCCAAGCCGGGAAGTTGGAATTGCCGATATAGCGCACCTTGCCCTGGCGGACGAGGTCGTCGAGCGTGCGCAGCGTCTCCTCGATGGGCGTCAGCGCATCGTAATCGTGCTGCTGATACAGATCGATATAGTCGGTCTTCAACCGCTTCAGGCTGGCCTCGACGGCGCTCATGATGTAGCGGCGCGAGGCGCCCTGCTTGCTGCCGTCATTGCTCATTGGCTTGCCGTATTTCGTCGCCAGCACGATGTCCTTGCGGCGATCGCCCAGCACTTCGCCCAGCACCGTCTCGGAACCACCCATGCCGGCATAGATGTCGGCGGTGTCGAACAGCGTGATGCCGAGATCGATCGCCTTGTGGATGACCTTGCGCGCGGTCTCCAGATCGGTGCGCTGGCCGAAATTGTTGCAGCCGAGACCGACGGCGGAGACGCGAAGGCCGGAGCGGCCGAGATTGCGGATTTCCATGATGAGTGTGCCTTGTGAGGGAAGCGCGGACCAAGGTTATGGCGCGCGCCTCGTCGCGCAGCAAGACGCGCTGCATCATGGGAGTCGCGCGGGCGCTCAGGCGATGGCGGAAGCGGACTCGGGCGGTTGAGCTTCGGGCGCGGGCAGGGCGGTCGGGGTCTTCCGCGGCGGGCCGGCGCGCAGGGCGGCGGATGTCATGCGCCGTACGGCGTTTTCCGCGTTACGCGTGATGGTCTTGCGATCAGCGGACATGTCATAGGCGACGGCCTCGCCCCAGCTTACGACGACGTCGATGGCGCCCGACGACAGGATACCGATGAAATGCGGGATCAGATCGATGTCGCCATACCATGCCACGTTTTCGCGAAAGGCGCGGCCGACCGGCAATCCACCGAAGCCGACATAGGCGATCGACATCGGCTGCACCGTGATCTCTTTGTGATGCGTAGAATCGCCGAGCGCGTGATGCACCGAGCCGACCAGCGCCGAGCGGAACGGCAGCACGCGCATGCCGTCGCTGGAGGTACCCTCCGCGAACAGGACCACCGCGTCGCCGGACAGCATGCGGTCGCCGATTTCCTGCGCCGTCGTGCCGGTCTTCTGCCGGCGTTCGCGCTCGACAAAAATCGTGCGCTGCAGTTTGGCGAGCCAGCCGAACACGGGCCATTTGGCAACTTCGCTCTTGGCGACGAACACCACGGGCGCCCTGGCGCCGATGATGATGATGTCGAGCCATGAGACGTGATTGGAGAGGATCAGTACCGGCGTGTCCGTCGTCCGCTTGCCGACTTCGTGAATGCGCACCCCAATCAATGCGCAAAGGACGCGGTGAAACAGATGCGGAATACTCTGCTGCCAGCGCAGGCCGAAGGCCAGTGCGATCAGCTGAAACGGCGCCAGCAGCAGCGTCAGCATGGTCAAGGAGATCAGGACGGCGGCGAAACGGATCATGGGTTTATTATACCGGGGCCGACTTCAGCAGGCAAAGTCAGTTGCATGAATTAAGAGAAACCACGGCAAAAAGAAGCGGTCCCGGTCAGCGCGGCAACTGACGGAGACCGCTGGGGAAGCACCCGATTGGCGACGGGGGGAAGCAACCGGCTGCATGAGGAGCCTAGCCGGGGCGAGTGACATCGCCATGACAACCCGGGATATCCACAGATAGTATTGCCGGCTATTCGGCTGCATCCAGCCGGTGGGAGCCGAACACGTCGCCCTCACGCAGCGCCAGATAATAGTCGCGCTCCGAGAGGTCGTCAGTGTGACGGATGAGGTCGGTCACCGGAGTGTAGCTCAGCATCCGTCCGCCATCGGGCAGCACGGCGCAACTCAGCCGCAGCACCCGGCCATTGGCGAGGCGCAACGTCGTCGGCGTGGAAGTGCCGGCGCGGATCATCTCGACGCGCCTGGCGATGAAGCTGTCGACCTCGTCGTCGGGGAGGGCGTAAGCGTGGATATCGCGCGCGTGATACATCAGCGCGATCAGCGGCGGCTTGCTGTCAGCCTTCTCGTCGGGGAGCGTGAAGTAGTCGCGGAAGGCGCGGTTGATGAATTCGGCGCGGGTGTCGGCATTGAGAAGCACGACACCGATATCGATCTGGTCAAGTGCAGCCGAAAGGCGCTGGGCAGTGGCGTGCTGCTCGTTCTCGCGGGCCCGGGCCGCGCGTCGCAGCCGGAAGAGGCGGATTGCCAAAGTAATCCCGACGGCTGCGATCACAATGATCGCCGTTTCAATTCCCGGATCGAGAATCAGTCGCCAATCGTACTGCATCGGCTGTACCTGTGTCCGTACAAAGGTAAGAAACGCAGGTTGGCCTCTGGTTGCAAAAAGGCCCACAATTTCCCGGCGGTATAGCTAACGGCGCGTGAAGAGTCCGGCATCATTTTCCTCTTGTTCGCTTCAAATGCTATCGATGCCACCGGAACCGGCGCCGGCCCCTGAATGTTAGCGCCGGGATTTAAAAAGGACCCCGATCGAATGCCCTTCACCATTCCGCCGCTGCTGCTGCCGATTTTGATGCTGCTGGCCTCGAATATCTTCATGACCTTCGCATGGTATGGCCATCTCAAATTCAAGGATCACTCGTTGCCCCTCGTCATCATGGTGAGCTGGGGCATTGCCTTCTTCGAATATTGGCTGGCGGTGCCCGCCAATCGCTGGGGCAGCGAAGTCTACAATGCCGCCCAGCTCAAGACGATGCAGGAAGTCATCACGCTGGTCGTGTTTGCTGCATTTTCGGTGCTGTATCTGAAGGAGCCGCTCGGCTGGAATCACGCGCTGGGCTTTGCCTTCATCGCGCTCGGGGCGTTCTTCATTTTCCACAAGTGGTCGTAGCAGCGACCGCTTACTTCCCGGCTGGCGTAATCCGCAAGATTCGTCCTGCCGAACTATCCGTCAGCAGCCACAGTGCGCCGTCCGGTCCTTGCCGGACGTCGCGGATGCGTTCGTTGAGATTTTGCAGGACGCGCTCTTCGGACGTGACCGTGTTTCCGTTGAGCTGTAGCCGCACCAGCATCTGGCCTGCCAGCGCGCCGGTGAACAGGCTGCCCCGCCAGCGCGGGAAGAGATCGCCGGTATAGAACGTCATGCCGGACAGGGCGATCGACGGCACCCAGTATTTCACCGGCTGCTCCATACCTGCCTTCGACGTGGTTTCGTGGATCTTCGCGCCGGAATAGTCGATGCCGTAGCCGATCACAGGCCAGCCGTAATTCTTGCCCTTGCCGATGATGTTCACTTCATCGCCGCCGCGCGGCCCGTGCTCGGTCTCCCACAACTCACCGGTCGCCGGATTAATGGCGAGGCCTTGCTGGTTGCGATGACCGTAGCTCCAGATCTCCGGCCTGGCGCCGTCGCGGCCGACAAACGGATTGTCCTTCGGTACCGAGCCATCCGGCGCGATGCGGATCAGCTTGCCGAGATGATTGTCGAGACTCTGTGCCTGATCGCGGCCGCTATAGTGCTCGCCGAGCGTGACGAACAGGTTGCTGTCAGGCGCCTGAACAATACGGCAGCCGTGGTGATTGCCCGACGACAGTGGGCCGTCCTGGCGAAAGATCACCTTCATGTCGTCGAGACGCGGCGTATTGCCGTCGATGAGCTTGCCGCGCGCCACGGCGGTGCGACCGCCGCTGCCCGAACGTTCCGAGTAGCAGAAGTAGATCGTGGTATTCTGCGCGTAGTCCTTGTCGGTGATGACATCGAGCAAACCGCCCTGGCCGCCGGCCATCACCTCGGGCACGCCTTTCACCGCAGGCGACAACCGTCCCTGCGGCGAGACGATACGGATGCGGCCGGGCCGTTCGGTGACCAGCATGCGGCCCTCGGGCAGGAAGGCCAATGCCCATGGATAAGCGAGACCGGAGGCGACGGTCTGTACTTCGAGCCTGCCGGCCGACGAGCCGAACGAGGTGTTTTCGCCGCGGGTGGTCGTGGCGATCAGAAGGGTCGCGGTCACGACGATAGCCGCCGTCAACGTGACAGTGACCCAGATCACGGGCCTTTTCATCGGTATGGCTCCATCACGGAGTCGCAGGTTGCATAAGCGATGCGCGGCATCGCGGCTGAGTGTTTATGAGTTGTGGGGACCGTCAGAGCGGCATCGCACTCGCCACCGGGATCGACATCACGGTGAGGGCGAGGATGACGCAGAGCGACAGACAGCCAACCGCGAGCGACGCCGCGACGGCGTGGGTCAACCGGGTGGATGCGATGGACGTGGGGCGCGCCTGAAATCCTGCACCCACGCGAAGCGACCGTATCATGGCCGTAAATCCTTCAAATCGCGGGCGAATCACCCGCGTGCTACAAATTCGCAGCTGCGGCAGGCGAGATTTGGGCGGGATTGGCCGTAACTATGGCGGGAAAATGGCATTCACAGCGCTTATGCCCGCTATTTCAGGACTTAAGCGTCTGCAACCACGTCCAAAGTATCATATTCCGACGACGTCGGGTGCCAGTCCATGGAGATAAAGCCCGGCTGGGTTTCCACCAGACGCAGCCAGCGGCGGATCGACGGAAAGCTGGACAGATCGAAATCGCACTTCTCGGCGACGTGGGTGTAACCGTATAGCGCGATGTCGGCGATGGTCAGCTGGTCCGCGGCGAAGAAGTCATGGGTCTTGAGGTGATTCTCCATCACCTGCAGCGCGGCGTAGCCCCGCTCCATCCAGTCTTCCAGCGCATGGGTCTGCAGGTCGCGGCCTCCGCGCACCAAGCATAGCCAGAAATAGGCAGCACCGAGATTCGGCTCCAGCGCGTGCTGCTCGAAGAACATCCACTGCATGGCTTCGGCACGGTCCATCCGCGATTCCGGCGCCAGAGATGTACCGATGGCAACATACCAGAGGATGGCGTTGGATTCGGCGAGATAGCGGCCTTCGGCGATCTCGAGCAGCGGCACCTGACCACTGGGGTTCTTGGCCAGAAATTCCGGGGTACGGCTCTCGCCGCGCAGAATGTCCACTTCGATGGCGCGATAAGGCGCGTCCAGGAACGCCAGCGCAAGGCGAACCTTGTAGCTATTGCCAGAGCGCTGCATCGAATAGAGTTTGTACATTCGCAGATGTTCAATTCATTTCAGGTCAAGGCAACTGCGCGATTGGCCAGCGCAGATCGCGGTTAGACAATGATGCTGATGCGAGCCTGTCGCAAGGCCCAAGGAATGGAAAAAGTCGAAAACGGCTGCGGCAGTCTGGATTGAGAAAAATGTATGTCAGGCAGCATTCGGCAATGGAAGATCACGCTGCCGCGATCTGTGTGTGAAGGTGCCGCGATGTGCTGTTATCAGCGAGTGCGCGCCGCAGCACGATGATATAGAAAGCGACCATCACCAGAAAGCCGAGCGGCAGTTCGATGGCGCCAGCGATGCTGCGCGTCAGCAGCGGCATGATCCAGGTCAATGCGAGCAGGCTGATCTCGCCCGCGCGAAAGCCACGATCGAGTCCATGCCGCGCGAAGAAGGCGATGGCGATGGCGAGCACCATGAGATCGTAGTCGAGCACATAGGGCGTCGCCAGCAGACTGCCGACCGCGAGCGCTGTTGCCTTGAGTTCGAACGCTGCATGGCTGCGCCATATCCACATCAGACTGATGGCAATGCCGGCTGCGAGACTGAACTGTGCGGCATAAGCGACAGGAAGACCGGCGCCCCACATCCGTGTCGCGGCGAAGATCGACTGGATTTTCTGCCACCCGGTGCCGCCTTGTTCGAGTACGACATCGCGAGTGAAAGCAGTGGAGTCGGCAAAGGCCTGCCAGATGCCGGCGCCGAACAACCCCGTGCTCAATACGATGAGGACAGCGACGGTGAGCGCGGCCGATACCATCGTGATCCAGCGTCTATCGGCGAGCAGGGCGAGAGGAATCAGCACACCGAATTGCGGCTTGTAGGCCAATAGCCCGATCAACACGCCGGCCAGCCACGGCCGGCGATGTAGCAGAAGCAATGCGCCGCCCAGCAGTGCGGTGGTTAGAAATCCGTTATGGCCGTGACCGACATTGATGAAGACGGCAGGAAAGGCGGCGGCCACCAGCAGCGTTTCCCGGCGGGGCAGGATCGTGCGGATCGCGGCGAGGTAGGCGGCGAAGCTGGCGACGAGCCACAGACCGAGCCCCCATCCATAGGGTACCGTGGCCACCAGCGCGGCAATTCCGAGAAAGAACGGCGGATAGTGCCAGCCGTAGAACGGCACGTCGCGGCCGAACACCCGCTGTTCCGCGGCGTGTTGCAGGGCGGGATCATACGCGTCGGCGGGTTTGCCTTCGAGGGTGAGCCGGCCCGCCGCATAGATGTTGGAAAAGTCGGTCCCGATCGGCTTGCCATTGCGGTCGATCACGCCGTCCGAGACCGCAATCCAGCCGGCGAAGGCCAATGTGCCCAAAGCGAGCACGATCAGGCTGTAAGCCCGCACGCGTTCGAGGGTCAGCCATGCGCCGCTTTCAATGTGCTGCCAGATCCAGATCATTTTAAGGGTGCATTTTGGCCCAAATCGTCGATTGCGACGTGCGGTTGACGCTACCGTCCCCCGTTTAACGCTTGCTGAATTGCATCACTTCCAGATGTGTTTTTGCCCAAGCTTCTTGCGATGCAACGTCGCACGCACTAGGGTGCGCCGATCCCAGCAGGATCAGCCATTTTGACGTCGCCGACCGCGGGTCCGCGACCTTTCTCAGGAGAAGATGATGTCGTTTTTGTCCGCTGCGCTCGACCGTGTGAAGCCGTCCGCGACGATCGCGGTGACGGATAAAGCACGTGCGCTGAAAGCAGCCGGCCGCAACGTCATCGGTCTTGGTTCGGGCGAGCCCGATTTCGACACCCCGGCGAACATCAAGCTGGCAGCGATTCACGCCATCGAGGCCGGCAAGACCAAGTACACCGCCGTGGACGGTATTCCCGAACTGAAGGAAGCCATTATCGGCAAGTTTCAGCGCGAGAATGGCCTGACTTACAAGCCGAACCAGATCATCGTCGGCACCGGCGGCAAGCAGGTGCTCTACAACGCGCTGATGGCGACGTTGAACCCGGGTGACGAAGTCATCATCCCGGCGCCGTATTGGGTGAGCTATCCGGAAATGGTGGCGCTGGCCGGCGGCACGCCCGTGTCCGTGGTCTGCACCGCAGAATTCGGCTTCAAGCTGCAGGCTTCCGCGCTGGAAGCAGCGATCACGCCGAAGACTAAGTGGATCATCCTGTGCTCGCCGTCGAACCCGACGGGCGCCGCCTACAAGAAGTCGGAGCTCAAGGCGCTCACCGATGTCCTCGTGAAGCATCCTCACGTTTGGGTGATGACCGACGATATGTATGAGCACCTCGTCTATGACGACTTCGAGTTCACCACGCCGGCACAGATCGAACCGTCCCTGTTCAATCGCACGCTGACCGTGAACGGCGTCTCCAAGGCTTACTGCATGACCGGCTGGCGCATCGGTTACGCCGGTGGTCCCGCCGAGCTCATCAAGGCAATGGCGACGATCCAGTCGCAGTCGACCTCGAACCCGTCGTCGATCGCGCAGTGGGCGGCGGTGGAAGCCTTGAACGGTCCGCAGGATTTCATCCCGAAGAACAATGCCGTGTTCAAGGAGCGCCGCGATCTCGTGGTGGCAATGCTGAATCAGGCCTCGGGCATCAACTGCCCGCGTCCGGAAGGCGCGTTCTACGTCTATCCGTCCTGCGCCGGCACCATCGGCAAGACTGCGCCTTCGGGCAAGGTTATTGCCAATGACGAAGACTTCGTCACAGAACTGTTGGAAACCGAAGGCGTGGCGGTGGTGCAGGGTTCGGCCTTCGGCCTTGGCCCGGCATTCCGCATCTCCTACGCGACGAAGACGTCCGATCTCGAAGATGCCTGCAAGCGCATCCAGCGCTTCTGCGGAAATCTTCGGTAACAAAACCCGCTCCGAAACTTTTGACGGTTTCGGGGCTTATTCCGGGAAGCGCCTTGTTTTCGACACGGCGCTTCCTTCTTGTCCCCTCGCTATCAAAATCCCCAAGGTGGAGTAACACTATGCGACTTTCCAAGATGTTCGGCCTGACGGCCGTGGCCTTTGCGGCGTCGGTTGCGACCGCAAATGCACAGCAGCCTGGCAGCGTTCAGGTTGGCGTGCTGGAGTGCCGTGGCGGCCAGAACGTCGGCTACGTGGTCGGTTCGAATGCGCACCTCAACTGCGTCTTCCAGAGCGCCGGTGGCCGCGCCGAAGGTTACGTCGCCAACATCCGCCGTTTCGGCCTTGATCTCGGCTTCACCGAAAACACCACGGTGCAGTGGGCTGCATTCGCTCCGACCACCCGCGTGCCGCGCGGCGCACTGGCCGGCAGCTACGGCGGCGTCGGTACCAACGCATCGGTTGGCCTCGGTTTCGGCGGCAACTTCCTCGTTGGCGGTCCGGGCAACACCTATTCGCTGCAGCCGATCTCGGTGCAGGGCCAGACCGGCTTGAACGTCGCCAGCGGCATCGTTCAGCTCGAACTGGAAGCGACCGGTCCGGTCAGCGGTCATCGCTACAACAAGAAGCGCCGTCATCGCAGCCATCGCTAAGCGATCGCCAGCGATCGCTGTGATCGCGTAAGCGATCCGGCAAGGTTAACGAAAAGGCCCGCGCGAGCGGGCCTTTTTTGTTGCGCGCGCTGCGCGTGCGCCGCTGTCATTGGGCGGTATCATTAGCTATGAATAGTCGATCCACATCCTTACTTCCGTTCATCACCCGGAGATTCCTGATGGTCCGCCTCTCATCGCTTGTTCTCGGTATCGCTGCCGCCGCCTTTTTCACTGCATCGCAAGCGCAGTCGCAGCAAGGCGTGCAGGTCGGTGTCTTGAATTGCCGGGGCGGAGCCAGCGTCGGATTCGTCGTGGGCTCGGTGACCAATCTCGGCTGCGTGCTCACCGGTACCGGTCGTCCGGATCAGCCTTATGTCGCCACGATCCGCAAGGTGGGCATCGATCTCGGTATTACCGAACAGACCGCGCTATCCTGGGCCGTGTTCGTGCCGGTGAACTATAGCGGTCCCGGCGATCTGTCCGGCAACTATGCGGGCGCGCAGGGCAGCGCGTCGGTTGGTGTCGGCGTCGGCGCGAATGTCCTGGTTGGCGGTTCGCAAAACGCCTTCTCCCTGCAGCCGCTCAGTCTGCAGGGGTCGGTGGGACTGAATGTCGCCGCCGGCCTGCAGAGCCTGGAGTTGCGCCCCGGTCGCTGATCCCGCGGCGATCGCTCGCACAAATTCATCCGGCTTCGCCCATGGCGGAGCCGGATTTTTTATGGCGCAATCCGATCACGTTCATCGCAGCGCAGCAACTTTTCCATCTTGCCAAATATCCGGACCGGGCGGAGCATTGACCGCCGACCCAATCATGGGCCGAGCTCCACATGAGGAGGCGGCAATGGGACAAGACCTGAGAAGTCCCCGCGGTCCACAAGGCAATGCCGCAAAGTGCATTGCGCTGGTGGGCCCTTTCCAGAGCGGAAAAACCACACTGCTTGAAGCGATCATGGCCCGCACCGGGGCGATCCCGCGGGCCGGCAGCGTCGACAATGGGACAAGCATCGGCGATGCCAATGCGGAAGCCAGAGCCCACAAGATGGGCGTCGGCCTGACGGCTGCGACCACCACCTTCATGGGCGACAGCTACACATTCATCGACTGTCCGGGCTCGGTGGAATTCGTGCATGACATGCGCGCGGCATTACCCGCCGTCGATGCAGCCATCGTGGTTTGCGAGGCGGATGCGCGAAAATTGCCGCAGCTGCAATTGATCCTGCGCGAACTCGAAGACCTCGGCATTCCCAGATTTCTGTTTCTCAACAAGATCGACCGCGCCCACAAGCGCGTGCGCGAGACGTTGGCGACGTTGCAGCCGGCCTCGCGCGTGCCGCTGGTGCTGCGACAGATCCCGATCTGGAACGGCGACCTTGTCGCCGGCTTCGTCGATCTCGCGCTGGAGCGCGCTTTCGTCTATCGCGAGCACAAGGCGTCCGAAGTCATCAAGCTCGAAGGCGGCGATCTCGATCGGGAGAAGGAGGCGCGTTTCTCCATGCTGGAGAAGCTTGCGGATCATGACGACGCGCTGATGGAGCAGTTGCTTGACGACATCGCGCCGCCGGCCGACGCCGTGTTCGACGATCTCGCGCGCGAATTGCGCGAAGGCCTGATCTGTCCGGTGTTGCTGGGCTCGGCGATGCGTGAGAACGGCGTGCTGCGGCTGATGAAGGCGCTACGCCACGAGGCACCCGGCGTGGCCGAGACGGCCAAGCGCCTCGGCGTGCCTGATAGCAAGGATGCGATCGGTTACGTGTTCAAGAGCAGCCATCTACAGCATGGCGGCAAGCTGTCTTACGCGCGCGTGCTGAGTGGTCATCTTGATGATGGCGCAACATTGCTGTCCTCGTCGGGCGAAAGCGGGCGTGTCTCTGGCATTCTTGCGGCGAGCGGCGGGCATGACAGCAAGCGCGCATCGGCCGAAGCGGGCGAGACCGTCGCGCTCGGCAAGCTCGATCATGTCAGGACCGGCGACACGATCTCGACCGGCAAGACCGTGCCAGCGTCTCTGGTGAATGTCGTGGTCGCATCGCCCGTGCTGGCGATGGCGCTAGCGTCCGCCGATCGCAAGGACGACGTCAAGCTCGGCCAGGCGCTGTTGCGGCTGACCGAAGAAGATCCGTCGCTTGCGGTGGTCAATAACGCGCAGACCCATGACGTGGTGTTGTGGGGGCAGGGCGAGATGCATCTGCGCGTGGCGATGGAGCGCCTGCACGAACGCTTCGGCATCAACGTCAAATCGCATGCGCCGGTGATCGGCTATCAGGAGACCATCCGTAAACCGATCACCCAGCGCGGCAGGCACAAGAAGCAGTCCGGCGGTCACGGCCAGTTTGGCGACGTTGTGCTGGAGATAGGCCCGTTGCCGCGCGGCGAGGGCTTTGCATTCCAGGAAAAGGTGGTCGGCGGCGCGGTGCCGCGCAACTACATTCCCGCGGTGCAGGAGGGCGTCGTCGACGGGTTGCAGCGTGGTCCGCTCGGTTTTCCTGTCATCGACGTGCAGGTGACGCTCACCGATGGGTCGTATCACAGCGTCGATTCATCCGATCAGGCGTTCCGGACCGCTGCCCGCATCGGTTTCACCGAGGCGCTGCCGCAATGCCAGCCGGTGCTGCTGGAGCCGATCCATACGGTGGAGATCGTCTGTCCCACCGAGGCCACGGCCAAGGTCAACGCCATCCTGTCAGGACGGCGCGGCCAGATCCTCGGCTTCGATACCCGTGACAACTGGCCGGGCTGGGACACGGTGCGCGCGATGTTGCCGGAAGCGGAGATCGGCGACCTGATCGTCGAGTTGCGTTCGGCCACCGCGGGTGCCGGCAGTTTCACCCGCAGCTTCGACCACATGGCCGAAGTCTCGGGCCGCGCCGCCGACCAGATCGTTGCGGCGCATCGGGTGGCGGCTTAGTACAGTGGCCCATGACGCTTGGACCGCGGGTTGTAATCATTGGCAATAGCGGCTCGGGCAAGAGCACGCTGGCGCGGCAGCTTGAAAGCCGCGTCGGCGGCGAACGCACAGATCTCGATCATATCCATTGGCTGGACAGGGTCGGTGTGAAGCGCGACGAGGGGCAGGCCAAAGAACTGGTGGCCGCCCTTGCCGTGAAGTCGAACTGGATCATCGAAGGCGTTTACGGCTGGCTGGTCGAAGCGGCATTGCCGCGCGCCACAGCATTGATTTGGCTCGACATGAGCCCGGAGGTTTGTCGTGATAGCCTCGCTCTCCGGGGCCCCTGGGGTGGCGCGACGGCCGAGGAACATGCAGATTTTCTGGCTTGGGCCGAGGCCTACTGGCAGCGCAAAACGTCGAGTTCGTTCGCTGGCCACCTGGCGCTGTTCGACGACTTCGGCGGCGTCAAACGACGCCTGACATCGCGCGCCGCTGTCGCCCAGTTCATGGCGACCATGGCGGCTTCGCCGATCGAGTGATGTTTTATACATCATTGAAGATATCTCACATATGATATAAGACTCGTGAAACTGGAAACCGCCCTTGATTACATCGTTTCAGATGCGGGCCGCCCGTGCGCTGCTGGGTATCGATCAAAAACGGCTGGCCGAAATGGCCGGCGTGTCGCTACCGACCATCCAGCGCATGGAAGCGAGCGAAGGCAATGTCAGGGGCGTGGTGGATTCGCTGATCAAGGTTGTCGATGCCCTCGATCGCTCGGGCGTCGATTTGATCGGCGAGAACGTCCGCAGCGATTCCGGCGGACGAGGGGTGAGGCTGAAACAGCCCGGTCCACCACCGAAACTTGAAGAGCCAAGGCTGACGGATTGAGAACGGGCCGCGGCCTCGATCGAGATCCGCGGCAGGTGACAGGGGCGAGTCGGGAATGGACATGTCCAGAAATCGCGCGTGGGGGCCGCATCAGCCGACCTTCGCCGAACTGTTCACGCCGAAATTGATCACGGTGTTGCGCGAAGGCTACGGCATCGCCGATCTGCGCGCCGACATCTTGTCCGGCTTGACGGTGGCAATCGTCGCGCTTCCGTTGTCCATGGCGATTGCCATAGCCTCGGGGACGTCGCCGGATCGTGGCCTCATCACCGCTGTGATCGGCGGCTTCCTCGTGTCTGCGCTGGGTGGAAGCCGCTTTCAGATCGGCGGTCCAGCCGGCGCCTTCATCGTGCTGGTGGCTGCCACCGTGAGCCGCCATGGCATCGACGGACTGATCCTCGCGACCATGCTCTCTGGCGTGTTCCTGATGGTGGCGGGCTATTTGAAGCTCGGCACTTACATCAAGTTCATTCCCTATCCGGTCACGGTGGGATTTACCGCCGGTATTGCCGTCATTATTTTCGCCAGCCAGATCAGGGATCTCCTCGGGCTCACACTCACCGGCAAGGAGCCTGGCGAACTGATCCCGAAGCTGCAGGTGCTCGGAAGTGCGATCCACACCGTCAACCTGTCGGCCGCCGCGATCACCATCGCGACCATTGCGATCATCCTTCTGCTCAAGAAGCTGCGGCCTTCCTGGCCGGGCATTCTGATCGCGGTTGCCGCAAGCGCGGTCGCGGCATGGTTCTTTGCGCTGCCGGTTGAAACCATCGGCACCAAGTTCGGCGGCATTCCGCAATCCTTTCCGCTGCCGTCGCTTCCCGCGATTTCCCTGGCAAAGCTGCAGGCCATTCTGCCGGACGCCATCTCCTTTGCGCTGCTGGGCGCGATTGAATCTTTGCTCTCAGCTGTCGTCGCTGACGGCATGACCGGCCGGCGGCATCGCTCCAATTGCGAACTGGTGGCGCAGGGCATCGCCAATATCGGCTCGGCGCTGTTCGGTGGAATCTGCGTGACCGGCACCATCGCGCGAACCGCCACCAATGTCCGCGCCGGCGCGCACGGCCCGATCTCGGGCATGCTGCATGCGGTATTCCTGCTGGTATTCATTCTCGTCGCGGCGCCATTGGCAAGTTACATTCCGCTGGCGGCGCTCGCCGCGGTGCTTGCCGTGGTTGCCTGGAACATGGCGGAGAAGCATGAATTCGCGACGTTACTGCGGTCATCATGGGGCGATGCTGCCGTGCTGTCGGCGACTTTCCTGCTAACGATCTTCCGCGATCTTACCGAGGGCATTGTGGTCGGCTTCGCGCTTGGCGCGATTCTGTTCATCAACCGCATGGCGCAAACAACCGGCATTGAGGCGGATAAGCCGCTGGTGGTGGCCGACAAGGCCGACGACGCCAATGGCGACCGAAAACCCTATGATCCCGGTCTCGCTGCCGATCCCGACGTCGTTGTCTATCGCATCACCGGCGCATTTTTCTTCGGCGCGGCCTCCACCATCGGATCTGTGCTCGAGGGCTTCTCGGATCGCCACAAGGCTTTCGTGATCGATTTTGCCGCGGTCCCCTTCCTGGATTCGACTGCTGCGAATGCGATCAAGGGCATTGCCGAGAAGGCAAAGCGACAGGGCGTCCGCGTCATTCTCACCGGCACCTCGCAGGGCGTGCGCCGGGCGCTGCTGACCCACGGCGCGCGACCGCCACTGGTCAAATACCGTGCTGATGTTGCAGTGGCCGTCAGCGAGATCAAGATCCGACGCGCTGCAGCGATCCAGGAGACGTCGAGCTGATGGCATCGGCAGTTGCTCGCAGCTGCAGTATTGATCGTCTGCATGGTTGCCGGACTTGCTGTGCGCCGCAAAACTGTCTGATGATTAAGAGCCCCTGCATGATTTTTATGCTACGCACGCTTCCGCCTGAAGCGAAGGATGAATGATGCCGAACGAGACCACGCCCCGCGCCGCCTGTTTGATCGGCTGGCCTGCCGCGCATTCGCGCTCGCCGCTGATCCACCATCACTGGCTGCGCAGCATGGATATTCCGGGCGGTTACAGCATCGAGTCGATCCCGCCGGAAGGCGTGGCCGAATTCGTGATGAACCTCTCCAAGCACGGTTACATCGGCGCCAATGTCACGATCCCGCACAAGGAGCGTGTGCTGAAGCTGACCTCACCGGATCGCCGCGCGCGCGCAGTCGGCGCCGCCAACACGCTATGGTACGACCACGGCACGCTGCGCGCGACCAATACGGATATAGAAGGCTTCATCGACAATCTCGATCATGCGGCTCACGATTGGGACCACACGGACGATGCACTGGTGCTCGGCGCGGGCGGTTCGTCGCGTGCAGTGGTGTTCGGATTGCTCGAACGCGGAATCAAACATGTCTACGTCGCCAATCGTAGTCTCGATCGCGCCGAGGCGATGGCCGCGCAATTCGGCTCGCAGGTGGTGCCGCTGGCGTGGGAGAATGTCGCCAGCATGTTGCCGCGCGCATCCTTGCTGGTGAACACCACGTCGCTCGGCATGGGCGGCCAGCCGCCATTGATCATCGACCTCGATCTGTTGCCTGACCAGGCGGTCGTCGCCGATCTAGTTTACGTGCCGCTCGACACTCCGCTGCTCGCCGGCGCCCGGGCGCGGGGCCTCCGCACCGCGGACGGTCTCGGCATGCTGTTGTATCAGGCTGTGCGCGGCTTCGAGCTCTGGTTCGGGCAGCGCCCCGATGTGACGCCGGAACTGCGTCGCCTCGTCGAGGCCGACCTCACAGTGGCGTGAGCGAGGAATAGCTATTTGGCCTTGGGGTTTCCATCTGCAGCGGTGGGCGCTGTCGTCAAAGGAAATTCCCCTATGGTTCAGATCGTATCGACTTCGGCTCGCTTGTTCGCGGGCTCACTTCTTGCTGGTTCATTGCTGATTTCCGCCGCATCGGCGCAGCAGCCGCAACCCCTGCGCATCCGTGGTGCCATCGAAGCCGTCGACGGCGCGGTGCTGACGATCAAGACGCGTGAAGGCGACGAGCGCAAAGTGAAGATGACGGACAATGTCACCGTGACAGGCATTGCCAGAACGACGATGGCCGAGGTGAAGCCCGGCTCCTATATCGGCGTGACCGGCATGCCGCAGGCCGATGGGTCGCAGAAGGCCATCGCGATCCATATCTTTCCGGAAGCGATGCGCGGCACCGGCGAAGGCTCGCGCCCCTGGGATCTGCGCCCCAACAGCAGCATGACCAACGCCACCGTCGATCAGAAGGTCCAGGCCTCCGATGGCCAGACGGTGACGGTGAAGTACAAGGACGGGGAAAAGAAAGTGACCGTGACGCCTGACACGCCGATCGTGACATTCGTGCCGGGCAACAAGGATGAACTCAAGCCTGGCGCCAAGATCATCATCATGGGCGCTACCAAGAAGGATGATGGCACCTTCGAGACGGCGCGGGTCAATGTTGGGCTGGATGGGTTGACGCCGCCGATGTGAGAAATTCGAAACAGCGGAGAAGCTCTTGCGCAGACCATTGCTCGCACCGTGCCTCATCCTCGCATCTTTGTTGTTGTCTGCGCCGCACTTCGCTGCTGCGCAGACAGCGCCCTCCACGACGGAGCGGGTGCTGAACCTGCCTGTTCATGGCGGCGATCGGCAGCGCGCGCTCTACGCCAGTCCATCGCATCCACGCGCGACCATCGTGATGCTGCCCGGCGGAGCAGGCGATGTAGGCATCGCCCGGGATGGCGAAATAGCTCACGGTAACAACTTCGTCGTCCGTTCGCGCCTGCTCTGGAATGCTGCGGGTTTCGCGGTGCTGATCCCCGACGCCGTCGATAGTCAGAACTTGCGCGGGCTGCGCAGCTCGCCGCAATATGCAGCACTTGTGGGCGATCTCGTCGCTGCGGCTCACGCGCAGGCGCCGGGACCGGTCTTCCTGCTCGGGACCAGCCAAGGCTCGATTGCGGCGATGAACGGCGCAGCGAATCTGCGTGACGGTCAGATCGCAGGTATCGTGCTCACTGAGTCGGTGTCGCGCCTTGGTGGCAGCCACGAGACGGTGTTCGATGCGCATCCTGAACGAGTCAATGTGCCCGCACTCGTCGTTGCCAATTCAGACGATCGCTGCAATGTCGCACCGCCGGAAGACGCCGACAGGATCGCAGCAGCGATGAGTGGCGCGCCGCGCGTCAAGGTCATCAGGGTCAGTGGCGGAGATCAGCGCTCGTCCACGGATTGCGGATCGCTGTCTCCGCACGGCTATTACGGCATCGAGCAAAAAGTCGTCGATACGATCGCCGCATGGATCGACGCGGCGATCTGACGAGGCCTCACTGCACCAAAACGTGCCTGTCGATCTCGGCGATCGAATTCACGCCGCACAGGCCCATGGTCACGCTGAGTTCGTTGCGCAGGATGTCCAGCGCCTTGGTCACGCCGGGGCCGCCATAGGCACCGAGGCCGTAGATATAGGCGCGGCCGATCATGCAGGACTTGGCGCCGAGGGCGAGCGCACGCATCACGTCCTGCCCCGAGCGGATGCCGCTGTCGAACATCACTTCGATCTCCGAGCCGACCGCATCGGCGATCCCCGGCAATACCGAGATCGACGACGGCGCGCCGTCGAGCTGACGTCCGCCGTGGTTGGACACGACCATCGCCTGCGCGCCGACCTTTACGGCTTCGCGGGCATCCTCGATATCGTGAATGCCCTTGATCACGATCTTGCCGGGCCAGATGCTGCGGATCCAGTCGAGATCCTTCCAGTTCAACGACGCATCGAATTGCGATGCTGTCCACTGCGCGACGGAGCCGAGATCGTCGGTGTTCTTCACGAAGCCTGCGATGTTGCCGAAGTTGCGCCGCTTGGCTTTCAGCGTGCGCACCAGCCAGCCGGGCTTGCTCATGAAATCGATCAGGTTCTTCACATTCAAGATCTGAGGCGGCACCGACAGGCCATTCTTGATGTCGGCATGACGCTGGCCGATCACCTGCAGATCGACGGTCAGCACCAGCGCGCTACACTTCGCCTTGATGGCGCGCTCGATCAGTTCCTTGATGAAGCCTCGATCCTTCATGACATAGAGCTGAAACCAGAACGGTTTTTCGACATTCTCGGCGACGTCTTCGATGGAATTGATCGACATCGTCGAGAGCGTATAGGGAATGCCCGCCGCCTGCGCCGCCCGGCAGGCGTGAATTTCACCGTCGCCATATTGCAAGCCGGTTGAGCCGACCGGCGCGCAGATCAGCGGCATGGTGGCCTTCTCACCGAGGATGGTCGTCGAGGTGTCGCGATTGGCGATGTCGACCAGAATACGCTGGCGGAACTTCAGCTTCTGCAGATCCTCGCAATTCGCGCGGAATGTATCTTCGCTATAGGAGCCATGGTCGACGTAATCGAAGAACGCCTTCGGCACGTTGCGCTTATGCTCGAGGCGAAGATCTTCGATGCAGGTGATATGCTTCATGAGATGTCCCAGCCGTTCTTGTCTTTGCTTGTATTTGCTTGTTTCGGTGTCATCTAGCATGGTTAGGCGGTCCGCCATATCATCCTTGTCATCGGGATGTCGTCGAAATTGAAGGAGGCCAGAATGTCCGGCTCCAAGACAAATCCAGCAGACCACGGGGCCGGTAAGGCTCCCGGCAAGGCAGCCGCGGACGACGAAAAGCGACAGCTGGAAGTTGCGCTGGACGAAGGGTTGGAGGAGACTTTTCCGGGCTCCGATCCGGTCAGTGTAACCCAGCCTGCCCATTCAAAGGCTGACGCGCATATCAAGCGAAAGGGCTGAGCGGGCCGGGTTCCGGTTAGCCGATGCTCCATCGAAGGCATTACGTGAAAGGTAAGGTATATAAGTAATATCAATGGCTTGTCGTTAATTACGTGTTCCGGGCCTTGGTAATGATTCATCATATTTTTTGAAGCGATTTTAGGGGCCCGAGCCTTATAAGTCCGTCACATATATGGCGCTGCCAATGGGTCAGTCGCCTGAGACAGGGTTTTGAGCCCTCGCGCGAAGCGCGAGGACATTGGGGGTTACCATGAGCCGTAAATATTTCGGGACAGACGGCATTCGCGGCCGCGCCAATGGTCTGATCACGCCGGAACTGGCACTGAAGGTTGGGCAGGCCGCAGGTCTTGTGTTTCAGCGCGGCGAACACCGTCATCGTGTCGTGATCGGCAAGGACACCCGGTTGTCCGGCTACATGATCGAAAATGCCATGGTGGCAGGCTTCACGTCGGTCGGCATGGATGTGCTGCTGGTCGGGCCGATGCCGACGCCCGCCGTGGCGATGCTGACCAAGTCGATGCGCGCCGATCTCGGCGTGATGATTTCCGCATCGCACAATCTGTTCGAGGACAACGGCATCAAGCTGTTCGGACCGCTCGGCTACAAGCTGTCGGACGATGTCGAGAAGCAGATCGAGGAATTGCTCGACGAGAATCTCGACAAGAGACTGTCGCAGAGCGCCAGCCTCGGTCGGGCGCGCCGCATCGACGGGGTGCATGATCGTTACATCGAATTTGCCAAACGCACGCTGCCGCGAAATCTCAGCCTCGATGGCTTGCGCGTCGTCATCGATTGCGCCCATGGCGCCGCCTACAAGGTGGCGCCGGAGGCGCTCTGGGAACTCGGCGCGGACGTCATCTCCATCGGCGTCGAGCCGGATGGTTTCAACATCAACAAGGAATGCGGATCGACCGCACCGGAAGCGCTCAGTCGCAAGGTGCGCGAGATGCGCGCCGATATTGGCATTGCGCTGGATGGCGACGCCGATCGGCTGATCATGGTCGACGAGCGTGGCCATCTGGTCGATGGCGATCAGTTGCTCGCCGTTATCGCGCAGAGCTGGAAGGAAGACGGGCGGCTTGCCAAGCCAGGCATTGTCTCCACCGTGATGTCAAATCTCGGTCTGGAGCGCTTCCTGAAGGGGCAGGGCATCGATCTCATCCGCACGGCAGTGGGTGATCGCTATGTGCTCGAGCAGATGCTGCAGCACGGCTACAATGTCGGCGGCGAACCCTCCGGCCATATCATCATGTCGGACCATGCGACGACAGGCGACGGTTTCGTAGCCGCGCTGCAGGTGCTGGCCGTGGTGACCAAGCTCGGTCGGCCGGTGTCGGAAGTTTGCCACCTGTTCGATCCGTTGCCGCAGATTCTGAAGAATGTGCGTTATCGCAGCGGCAAGCCGCTTGATGATGCAGAAGTGAAATCCACCATCGCTGCCGGCGAACAGCGCCTCAATGGTCATGGTCGTCTCCTGATCCGCCCGTCGGGTACGGAGCCAGTCATCCGCGTAATGGGAGAGGGCGATGACCGCGTGATGGTCGAGGAAGTGGTGGATTCCATCGTTGACGCGCTGGGCCACGCAGCCGCGGCGTAAGCTTCCTGTTCGTTCGCCCTGGCCAAGGCGCCAGCGCGCGATGCCTGCGAATTGACATGAAGAGCTGTCTTGTCCGAATTTGATCGGGCGAGGCGGCTCTTTTGCGTTTTGATAGTTCGCGTTGGAGCGCTTTGGAGCGAAGTGGGCACCGGTTCGCATCAAGGAAACGCGTCAACAAAAAGCTGGAGCCTGGTTTTGATCCGGTCAGAGCCGAAGGCTCCGGGCAGGTAAGTCCTCGTTAACACCTGGCGATGCCGCGGCGCATTGCAGCGCGGTTTGATAGCAAGACATTGTTAGTAACTGTGGCGACGCAGTGGCGTGATGGAATTTGCGTGCATTTTCGTCACCAAATATCAACCTTAAAAGTTAGGGTTAAGCGCCGCTTAAGGAGTTGGTGTCATCGTCCGTCTGTGAGTTTCCGAGTGTGAGGCCTCCATTAGTTGCCTCTTTGGCCCAAAAGGACGAAGCCAATGCGTAGCGTTAAATTCATTCTGGCCGCGGGCGCGGCTTCCCTGATGTCGACCGCCGTTCTCGCTGCCGACATGCCCATTGCTCCACCGCCTCAGATGTATGCGCCGCCGCCGGTTGAAGACTTCGGCGGTTGGTACCTGCGCGGCGATATCGGTTTCAGCAACCAGCGCGTCAAGAACATCGAGATGGGTGATGGTCGCAACGCCAATCTGCTCTCGCTTCAGCAGACCACTGCCTTCGATACGGCTGGCATCTTCCAGCTCGGCGTCGGTTATCAGTTCAACAACTGGTTCCGCGGTGACATCACCGGCCAGTATCGCGGCAATTCGAATTTCAAGGGCACCGATCACGTGACGTTCCCGTCGAGCGGCCTCGTTGGTACCGGCGTGAACAACTACAACGCCACCAAGTCCGAATGGGTGGTGATGGCCAATGGTTACGTCGATCTCGGCACCTGGTGGTGCGTGACACCGTTCGTCGGCGCCGGCGTCGGTATGGCTCGCGTCAATATCGGGAACTACACGGATAACGGTGCGATCAATGTCGGTTCCGCCGGCGGCGTGCCCTTCATCGGTGGCCCGTTCCCGAGCTACGCAAGTGCACCTGCTGCATCGAAGTGGAATTTCGCATGGGCCCTGCACACGGGCCTGGCTTACAAGGTCAATCCGGCAATGACCGTCGAACTCGGCTACAGCTACATGAATCTCGGCGATGGCCAGACCGGGCCGGTCTCGACCTATGACGGCTTCACCCGCGGCGTGGCGATGCAGTTCAAGGACATCACCTCGCATGACCTGAAGCTCGGCGTGCGCTGGAACCTCGACAGCCCGCCGGCCTATGCGCCGCCGCCGTTGATCCGCAAGGGCTAAAGCTAAGCGGATTGCCTCAACTATCTTAAGAGACCTTAACGGCGCGGGAGCTTCCCGCGCCGTTTTGTTTTGCACGGGTAGTATCATCGCAACCAATGATTAAGGTTAACAGCGGATGATCGGGACAGTTCGGTGAGTTGAGGAATTGTCGTGATGCGTAGACTTCTGATCGCTGCAGCGCTGCTGGGCGCAGTGCAAACCGCTCAAGCCGCCGACATGCCGGAGTTCCCGGCGCTGCGCGGTTCGTTCCCTGAGGGACTGAGCCGCGACCGTCCGACATGGGAAGGCTTCTATGTCGGCGGACAGGCCGGATACGGCACTTCCGACGAGAAGTTCACGGGCTCAAATTCAGCAATGACTGCAGGCCTGCTCTCCAACACATTGATCGAGAGCGAAATGGGCGTGTCGAGTTGGCCGCTCAGCTTTACGAAGCAGTCCGCTCACGGTCACGGCTATGGCGCCTTTGCCGGTTACAATTCCCAGTGGGACGACGTCGTGATCGGCCTTGAAATGAGCTACTTGCACGGCAAGTTCGGTGGCGCCTCGTCAGGCAGCATGAGCCGCTACATGCTGTTGTCGGACGGGGACTATCATGCCGTCACGTCATCGGCATCAAGCTCCATCGCCATCAGTGACATCGGAACCTTCCGGGCACGCGCCGGCTACGTCTGGGGCGGCTTCATGCCCTATATGTTTGGCGGTCTCGCGCTCGGCCAGGCCGATACTGTGAGAACAGTATCGATTCGCGAAACGGAAATTGCGGGCCCCACATCGACGACACCAGCGAGCCTTCTGGGCCCGAAGACGCCGCTCACGCAAGTGAATGGGCAATATAGCCGCCTGATCTATGGATACACTGCAGGCCTCGGCGTTGACGTCAATCTCGTCGGCGGTCTGTTCCTGCGCGGTGAGTGGGAATACATCCGCTTCACATCCGCGGTTGATACCACCATCAACACCGTACGCGCCGGTGTAGGCTATCGGTTCTGATCTGACACGTCGCGGCGCGGCCTCCTCGTTACGGGACGTCTCGCTGTTGACATGTCTCGATGCAGGTGATGCTTTTACCCCGTCCATCGCGGCGGGGCAGTCATCATGAAAATCTACGGCGATCTGAATTCCGGCAATTGCCTGAAGGTGAAGTGGGTGAGCGATCACCTCAAACTTCCCTATACGTGGATTGATATCGACACGAGCAAGGGCGAGAGCCGGACGCCGGAGTTTCTGGCGCTTAACGGCGCCGGCCAGGTGCCGACCGTTGTGCTCGATGACGGTCGCCCGCTCGCGCAGTCCAATGCCATCATCCGCTATCTCGCGCGTGGCAGCGATCTGATCCCGACCGATGCCTATGACGCCGCCAAGATGGACGAATGGCTGTTCTGGGAACAATACAGCCACGAGCCCTATATCGCGGTGTGCCGCTATCAGATCGTCTATCTTGGCAAGGCGATTTCGGATCTCGATCCCGAAAAGCTGAAGCGCGGCTATTTCGCGCTGGTGCGCATGGAGCATCACCTGACGACATCGCGTTTCCTTGTCGGAGATCACGTCTCGCTGGCCGACGCGTCGTTGCTGGCCTATACGCGCGTCGCCCATGAGGGGGGCTTCCATCTCGACGGTTACGCGTCGATCAGGCGCTGGATCGCCGACAGCGAGAAGGCATTGGGCCTCGTATGAGCACGAAGATCGTATTGCGGCCGGCGCAGCGCGAGGACGTCGCAGCGATCGCGGCAATGTTGGCCGATGATGCGCTCGGCCGTGGCCGCGAGCGTATCGAGGATCCGCTGCCGCAATCTTATTACGAGGCCTTCGATAAGGTCACGCATGATCCAAATATCCGGTTGATGGTTGCAGAAGGCGGCGATGGCAGCGTGGTCGGATGCCTGCAGCTCTGCATCCTGCCGGGCTTGAGCTCGCAGGGCGCTTCGCGTGCGCTTATCGAGGATGTTCGTGTGTCGACGACGCTGCGCAGCCAGGGCATCGGCGAACAACTGGTGCGATGGGCCATTGGCGAGGCACAGGCGAGGGGATGCAAACTCGTCGAGCTGCTGACGCATCAGACCCGGGTCGATGCCCAGCGCTTCTACAAACGGCTCTGTTTCGCTGACAGTCATGTGGGCATGACGTTCCGCTTCTAGGCCACGCGCGATCACCATGCCGTGCGGTCGGGAACGTCGAACAGGACCGGTGGTTGCCCATCGTCATCAACGATGGAGCCGCCCATGCAATCCCGATTTGGCTTTTCCGCCATCATTGCCGCCTCGCTTTTATTGGCCCCGACCACATTCGCTTCAGCCCAGGGCGCCGGCACGGACGGTGTCACGGGCGCTCCGGTGACACAGATGCCGAGCCCCAGCGCTACGTCGCCTCCCTCAACGCATTCGACGACAGGCATGGGCGGCGGCACGAGTCAGCCGGGCGCGCCGAACTCGACGACGCCGGGACGGATCGGCACCGGCGCGTCGCCGAGCGGTTTACCTGGGGATAATCCGAATGCACCGGGCTTTCCTGGCAAGGCCGGACGATAGGCGTTTCACTCGTGAGAGCGAGTAAGACGCAACCTCAAACGTAAGGGCAGCGATGGTCATCGCTGCCCTTTTCGTTGACCGCGCATGTTCGTTTCGTCAGCGGGAAATGACGAAGAGGGCCGGTATCATGCGGCTGTGGGTGTCGGTGTTCCGGTTAATGACCCGTAAACCAGCGAAGCGCTGATGGGATTTGTTTCGGAACGTGCGGGGACGAGCGACGTATCCATATACGCGGGGACGTTGGAAGGACTCATGAGCAATTATTCGATTGAGAAGGTCGGCAGCGACTATGTCGTGAAGGTCGACGATCAAAGCGTCATGAAAGTCGGCAGCCGCCGCCGTGCCGCGCAGCTCGTGGTCTATGCGTCGGAATTGCTGAACGACGTGCCCCTGGTACCCGATGACGCTGCATCGTCCGGTGACCTCGCGATGCCTAGTGATGCATCGTCTGTGAAGGATCACGACCCGGCGGGCGATGTCACCCAAGATCAATGACGCGTGATAGCCCGGAAGTCGCTTGACGCTCCGGGTCGGTTCCCATATCCACGCCAGCGGGACACCTCCCCCCAACGGGAGGCTAGCTATCTGGAAGGATAGATTATGACTGCAGCGAAGCCCGCTTCGCGGCCTAACGTGCCGCATTTCTCCTCTGGCCCCTGCGCCAAGCGCCCCGGCTGGACCCCCGAAAAACTCACCGACGCAGCCCTTGGCCGTTCGCACCGTGCGAAGATCGGCAAGAACAAGCTCAAACTCGCGATCGATCTGACGCGTGAAGTGCTTGAAGTGCCTGCAGATTACCGCATCGGTATCGTGCCGGCATCGGATACGGGCGCTGTCGAGATGGCGCTGTGGTCGCTGCTCGGGCCGCGTCCCGTCACCACCATCGCCTGGGAATCCTTCGGCGAGGGCTGGGTCTCCGACATCGTCAAGGAGCTGAAGCTCAAGGACGTCACCAAGCTGCATGCCGGCTATGGCGAACTCCCCGACCTGTCGAAGGCCGATCCGAACTCGGACATCGTCTTCACCTGGAACGGTACCACTTCCGGCGTGCGCGTACCGAATGCCGACTGGATCAAGGCTGACCGCGAAGGCCTGACCATTTGCGACGCGACCTCGGCCGCTTTCGCGCAGCCGCTCGACTGGGCGAAGCTCGATGTCGTCACCTTCTCCTGGCAGAAGGCGCTCGGCGGCGAAGCCGCACATGGCATGCTCGTGCTGTCGCCGCGCGCCGTGGCGCGTCTGGAGAGCTACACGCCGCCATGGCCGCTGCCGAAGATCTTCCGCATGACCAAGGGCGGCAAGCTCAACGAAGGCATCTTCGTCGGCGAGACCATCAACACGCCGTCGATGCTGTGCGTCGAGGACTATCTCGATGCGCTCGGCTGGGCCAAGTCGGTCGGCGGTCTCAAGGCGCTGATCGCGCGTGCCGATGCCAACACCAAGGCGCTCGCCGACTGGAAAGCGAAGACGCCGTGGATCGACTTCCTCGCGGCCGATCCCGCGATCCGCTCCAACACGTCGGTGTGCATGAAGGTGATCGATCCCGCGATCACCGCGCTCTCGCTGGACGCGCAGGCTGACTTCGCCAAGAAGCTGGTCGCAGCCGTCGAGAAGGAAAATGCCGGTTTCGACTTCGCGCATTATCGCGATGCGCCGGCCGGTCTGCGCATCTGGTGTGGTGCTACGGTCGAAGCCAAGGACGTGGAGATCCTCACGCAGTGGATCGACTGGGCCTTCGCTGAAACCAAGGCTTCGCTCGCTAAAGCGGCGTAAGGCGGCTTCTTACCCTCCCCTGGAGGGGAGGGTCGACGAGGACTGGCGACGCGCAGCGTCGTCAGGATTCGGCGGGGTGGGGTGACATCCTCTCCCCGTCCTCTCATTCAATGATCAGCCCGTTGCTTCACCCCACCCCGGCGCTTCGCGCCGACCCTCCCCCTCAAGGGGAGGGTGAAGGAGCCTCATCATGACCGCCCCCAAAGTTCTCATTTCCGACGCTCTCTCTCCCGCCGCCGTACAGATCTTTCGGGATCGCGGCATCGACGTCGACTTCCAGCCGAACCTCGGCAAGGACAAGGACAAGCTCGCCGAGATCATCGGCAACTATGACGGCCTCGCCATCCGCTCGGCCACCAAGGCGACCGCGAAGATCCTCGAAAAGGCGACGCGCCTGAAGGTGATCGGCCGCGCCGGCATCGGCGTCGACAATGTCGAAATTCCCGCGGCGACCGCCAAGGGCATCATCGTGATGAACACGCCGTTCGGCAATTCGATCACGACCGCCGAACATGCGATCACACTGATGCTCTCGCTCGCCCGCGAGATCCCGCAGGCCGATGCGTCGACGCAGGCCGGCAAGTGGGAGAAGAACCGCTTCATGGGCGTCGAGATCACCGGCAAGACGCTGGGCGTGATCGGTTGCGGCAATATCGGCGCCATCGCGGCTGACCGCGCGCTTGGCCTGCGCATGAAGGTCATCGCCTTCGATCCGTTCCTGTCGCCGGAGCGCGCCAAGGATATCGGCGTCGAGAAGGTCGAACTCGACGACCTCCTCAAGCGTGCCGACTTCATCACGCTGCACACGCCGCTCACCGAGAAGACGAAGAACATCATCGATGCCGCTGCCATCGCCAAGATGAAGCCCGGCGTGCGCATCATCAACTGTGCCCGCGGCGGTCTGGTCGATGAGCAAGCGCTGGTCGATGCGCTGAATAGCAAGCATGTCGCCGGCGCTGCCTTCGACGTGTTCGTCGAGGAGCCGGCCACCAAGAACGTGCTGTTCGGCCATCCCAATGTGATCTGCACGCCGCATTTGGGCGCATCGACCACCGAAGCGCAGGAGAATGTCGCGCTGCAGGTCGCCGAGCAGATGTCGGATTATCTGCTGTCGGGCGCGATCTCCAACGCGGTCAACTTCCCGTCGATCACCGCGGAAGAAGCGCCGAAGCTGAAGCCGTTCATCGAACTCGCCGAGAAGCTCGGCTCGTTCGCGGGCCAGCTCACCGAGACCGGCATTGCCAAGGTGCAGATCACCTATGAAGGCGCGGTGGCCGAAATGAAGATCAAGGCCTTGACCTCTGCAGCACTGAGCGGGTTGCTGCGGCCGATGCTCGGCGACGTCAACGTCGTCTCCGCGCCGGCCGTTGCCAAGGAGCGCGGCATGGTAGTCGATGAAGTGGTGCGCGCGGCGCAGAGCGATTACGAAAGCCTGATCACCGTTACGGTTATCACCGAACGGCAGGAACGCTCGGTGTCCGGCACTGTCTATCATGACGGCAAGCCGCGGCTGGTTGATATCAAGGGTATCCGCGTCGATGCCGAATTCGGGAAGTCGATGATCTATGTCACCAACGAGGACAAGCCGGGCTTCATCGGAAAGTTCGCCTCGCTGCTCGGCGACGCCAAGGTCAACATCGCAACCTTCCATCTCGGCCGCAACGAACAGGGCGGTGACGCCATCGCGCTGGTGGAGATCGACGGCGTTGTGCCGGCCGATGTGCTGAGCAAGGTGCAGGCGCTGCCGCAGGTGAAACAGGCCAAGGCGCTGACATTCTGAGTGTCTCTTACCCGAACTGACATTGCCGAAATCCCCGTCCGAAAGGCGGGGATTTTTCGTTTTGCGGAAAATGTTCACATTCAGGTCGGCGCGGCAGGTTTGCCCCCGCCCCGCACGTGTAAGGATTTGGGAACACTACCCCGATACATTTTACTCCGAGGAATCAGCGATCGAAAATCGCACGCCCGGGGGAATACAGCCGTGAAGCTCGCCAATATCCGTATTACGTACAAGCTCGTCGTTCTGGTGGCCGTCACCATGATCGGCCTCTGCGCCGCGGGCATCCTGGCCGCCTATATGGTCAAGAGCGAGATGCTCTCTGCGCGAACCGAGCAGCTGAAGTCGATCGTCGAAATCGGAACCAATGTAGCGGCCAGCATCCAGAAGGATGTCGCAGCAGGCAAGCTCACCAAGGAAGCCGCGACCGCCGAGTTGGTACGCCGCATCGAGCCGATGACCTATGACAATGGCAACTATCTGTTCATCTACACGATGGACGGTGAAGTGGTTCATCTGCCGGGCTTCAAGGCGGGATCCAACCGGCTCGACGTCAAGGTTAGCGGCGTAGCCATTACACGTGAATTCCGCGACGGCGTCGCAGCCAACGGCACGAAGATTCTGACCTATGAATTCCAGAAGCCCAATGAGCAGGTCCCGTCGCGCAAGATGGGTTATGCCGCGGCGCTTCCCGGCTGGAACATGTTCATTGCCACCGGCGCCTATCTCGATGACCTCGACGCTCATCTGAAACCGATCATCTGGGCGCTCGGCCTGGCCATGCTGGCCATTGCCGCAGTGGCGGGTGCGATCGCGTGGCTGATCGGCCGTAGCATCACCAAGCCGCTCGGCATGCTGGGATCGCGGATGGAGTCGCTCGCCAATGGCGCGCTGGATGAGGAAATTCCCGGCGTTGGCCGTAGCGATGAAGTCGGTGCGATGGCCAAGACGGTTCAGGTGTTCAAGGATAATGCGCTGCGTATTCGCTCGCTGGAACAGGTCGAGGCGGATGCGCAGGGCCGTATCGCCGCGGAGCGCCGCGCCGCCATGGAGGCGATGGCCACGGATTTCGAGCGTAGCGTGACGGGTATCGTCCGCTCGGTCTCGACCGCCGCGGTCGGCATGCAGAGCACTGCGCAGTCGATGACGGCGACGGCAAGCGATGCAAGCTCGCGCGCCGCGACGGTCAGCGCAGCTTCGACGCGCTCGTCCGATAATGTCAGCACGGTTGCGGCGGCTGCGGAGGAATTGTCGGCGTCAGTCAGTGAAGTGCTGCGTCAGGTATCGGCTTCCAGCGAGATCGCCAGCAAGGCGGTGGGCGATGCCGAGCGCACCAATGCGACTGTTCAGATCCTGTCGAGCGGCGCTGAGAAGATCGGCGAAGTGGTACAGCTAATCCACAGCATTGCCTCCCAGACCAATCTGCTGGCGCTGAACGCGACCATCGAAGCCGCACGTGCCGGCGAGTCCGGTCGCGGTTTCGCGGTGGTGGCATCCGAAGTGAAGGCGCTGGCCAGCCAGACCGCCAAGGCCACCGAGGAAATTTCGGCGCAGGTCGCCGCCATGCAGGCATCGACCAGCGAGGCCGTTGCATCGATCGGTGCCATCACCGGCACCATCGCCCAGATGAGCCAGATCACCAACACGATCTCTGTGGCGGTGGAGCAGCAGGGCACGGCGACGCAGGAAATCGCGCGCAACATTCAGTCGGTGTCGGCCGGCGCGAATGAGATCAGCAATCATATCGGCGGCGTCAGCAGCGCAGCCGAGGCCACCGGCTCCGCGGCGTCACAGGTGCTGTCGAATGCAAAGGAGCTGGAGAGCCAGTCCGGCATGCTGCGCACCGCCGTGGATGAATTCCTCGCCAAGGTGAGAGCAGCCTGAGTCAAATCCTTCCCCGAGCGCGGCTTAGCTGCGCTCGGGGAGCTACCGGGCTGGGACTTGCCTGAACTATTGAGTTTCGGCCGCTGCGTCGTATCGCTGCACCACCGAATTTAAATCTGCGCAATGATAGTTCATAGTGGTGCGCAGCTACCTGTAGCGCGACTTTTGGTGCATTCGAGGTAACCTATAACCGCGGTTGCAAAAACGGAACTACACACCACTTCACGAACTCGAAACTACACCCTGCGATGGTGACTCGCTTATTTCAGCGTGCCTTACAGGGATACTTCCCATGAATCGTTTGAAAATTTCGATCGGCCTTCGCCTCTACAGCATCATTGGCTTGAGCTTTCTTGGCCTCGCCGGGCTGGCCTGGATGCAGCTGAATACCCTCGGCGACTCCCTCAAGCAGCAGCGCCAGAGCGAATTGACCCATCTCACGGAGCTGGCGCTCGGCATCGCGCAGGAAGAATACGCGACGATCCAGCGTAGCGGTGTGTCGGACGAGGCCGCGCGCAAGACCGCAGCGGTGCGTATCGGCAAACTGCGCTACGGCAATGGCGATTACTTCTGGATCAACGACCTGCAGCCGCGCATGGTGATGCATCCGATCAAGCCCGAGATGAACGGCAGCGATCTCTCCGGCAACAAGGACCCGAACGGAAAGCGGCTGTTTGTCGAATTCGCCGATGTCGTGAAGAAGCAGAAGGCCGGCTTCGTCGACTATCTGTGGCCCAAGCCTGGCAAGGACGCACCGCAGCCGAAGCTGTCTTATGTCGTTGGTTTCGAGCCTTGGGGCTGGGTGATCGGCACCGGCGTCTATATCGACGACTTGCAGGTACAGCTCTGGGAGAGTGCGCGCACCGTGATGATCGCGGCACTCGCGGTCATTGTCATTCTCGGCGCGCTTGCCTGGATGATTGGCCGCAGCATCACCATCCCGCTTCGCCGGCTCGGCGCGCGCATGCGCGGTCTCGCCGATGGCGCGCTGGATGAAGCGATCCCCGACGTCGATCGCGGCGACGAGATCGGCGCCATGGCCGCAACGGTTCAGGTGTTCAAGGACAACGCGGTGCGCATTCGCGGGCTCGACAAGATCGAGGTGGAATCGCAGGCCCGTGCTGCTGCCGAACGCCGTGCGGCTATGGAAAGCCTCGCCGATGATTTCGAACGCAGCGTCAACGGCATCGTGCGTTCCGTCTCCACCGCCGCGGCCGGCATGCAGAGCACTGCACAGTCGATGACGGCGACGGCAAGCGACGCGAGCTCGCGCGCATCGACGGTCGGTGCGGCATCGGCGCGTTCATCTGACAATGTCAGCACGGTTGCCGCCGCGGCTGAAGAACTGTCGGCATCGGTCAGCGAAGTGCTGCGTCAGGTCGCAGCCTCCAGCGATATCGCCAGCAAGGCCGTGGGCGATGCGGAGCGCACCAATGCGACGGTGCAGCAGCTCTCCAGCGGCGCCGAGAAGATTGGCGAGGTCGTGCAGCTGATCCACAACATCGCCTCGCAGACCAATCTGCTTGCGCTGAACGCAACCATCGAAGCGGCACGCGCCGGTGAATCCGGCCGTGGCTTTGCGGTCGTCGCGTCGGAAGTGAAGGCACTGGCGAGCCAGACGGCCAAGGCCACCGAGGAAATCTCGGCGCAGGTAGCGGCGATGCAGGCGTCGACACAGGAGGCTGTCAACTCGATCAACGCCATCACCGGCACGATCGCGCAGATGAGCCAGATCACCACGACGATCTCGGCGGCAGTGGAAGAGCAAGGTTCGGCTACGCAGGAGATCGCGCGCAACATCCAATCGGTTGCCGCAGGCTCGAGCGAAGTCAGCGCTCATATCGGCGGCGTCAGCGCAGCTGCGGAAGCAACGGGGCAGGCGGCAGGCATGGTGCTGTCGAATGCGAAAGAGCTGGACGGCCAGTCGAGCATCCTGCGCAAGGCGGTGGATGAATTCCTCGCGAAGGTTCGCGCAGCGTAAGGCCCTTCCTCCTCTCTCGCGGAGAGCGAGCTCTTGTAGCGCTGCAATCGTTGCTCGTCATCAAGTATCACAGGCTCGATGATTTGCGGGTTTGGTTTGTAAAGAACAAAAAAAGGTCTGTTCGGTATTCTTCTCCTCAATTGGTATTTGCACCCGCGACCTTTTTTGGAGAACTCATTGTGAAGATAAGTAATCTGACGATCACGCCCAAGCTAGGTATTCTGGTGGGTGTCATGTTGCTTGGTCTGTGCGCGTCTGGCGTTCTCGCGGGATATTTCGTTCAGCGCGAGATGATGACCTCAAGGATCGAGGAGCTTCGCCACTTCGTCGATGCCGCGCGCAGCGTGGCGATCGGATTGCAAAAACAAGTCGACGCCGGCCAGCTCACCAAGGAAGCCGCGATGGCTGAATTCGGTCGTCGTGCAAACACGATGACCTACGACAACGGCGCGGGCTACCTGTTCGGCTCCATGATGGACGGCGTGACGGTGTTGTCGCCGGATGCCAAGCAGATCGGTCAGAACCGTCTCGATGTGGTGACCAATGGCAAGGCGATCGGTCGCGAGTGGCGCGACAGTGTTGCTGCCAAGGGCGAGCACACGATGTTCTACGACTACGTCAAACCTGGCCAGACGGAGCCGCTGCGTAAGGTTGCTTATGCCGCAGCGATCCCGGGATGGAATATGTATGTGGGCGCCGGGGCCTATCTGGAAGATCTCGATGCCAGGTTGAAGCCGATCGTCTGGGCGCTCGGTTTGGCGATCCTTGCGATCGGTGCGGTCGCAGGCGGCATCGCCTGGATGATCGGTCGCAGCATCAGCCGCCCGCTCGGTCAGCTCGGTGCGCGGATGCGCACGCTGGCCGATGGTGCGCTTGAAGACGACATTCCCGGGACCGGGCGCGGCGATGAGATCGGTGCGATGGCATCGACCGTTCAGGTCTTCAAGGACAATGCGGTCCGGATCCGCGGGCTCGACAAGATCGAAGCCGAGACGCAGGCGCGCGCGTCTGCCGAGCGTCGTTCGACCATGGAGAGCATCGCCGATGATTTCGAACGCAGCGTCAACGGGATTGTCCGCTCGGTATCGACCGCGGCGGCAGGGATGCAGACCACCGCGCAATCCATGACGGCGACCGCCAGCGATGCGAGTTCGCGTGCATCGACGGTCGGAGCCGCGTCGGAGCGGTCGTCGGACAATGTCAGCACGGTTGCAGCCGCTGCCGAGGAATTGTCGGCTTCGGTCAGCGAAGTCTTGCGGCAGGTCTCGCAGTCGAGCCAAATTGCCAGCAAGGCAGTCGGCGATGCGGAGCGCACCAATGCGACCGTTCAGCTGCTGTCCAGCGGCGCGGAGAAGATCGGCGAAGTGGTTCAGTTGATCCACAGCATCGCCTCCCAGACCAATCTGCTCGCGCTGAATGCAACCATCGAAGCGGCGCGCGCCGGCGAGTCCGGCCGCGGCTTTGCGGTCGTCGCCTCTGAAGTGAAGGCATTGGCGAGCCAGACCGCCAAGGCTACCGAAGAGATCTCCGCCCAGGTCGCCGCCATGCAGGCGTCCACCAGCGAAGCCGTGCTTTCGATCAGCGCCATTACCGGCACCATTGCGCAGATGAGCGAGATCACCACCAGCATCTCCACAGCCGTCCAGGAGCAGGGCGAGGCCACGCGGGAAATCGCGCGCAACATTCAGTCGGTTGCGGCAGGCTCCAGTGAGATCAGCGAACATATCGGTGGCGTCAGCAGCGCAGCGGAAGCGACCGGAACGGCGGCCTCGCAGGTTCTGTCGAATGCCAGGGAGCTCGACACCCAGTCCGGCATGTTGCGAACGGCTGTGGACGAGTTCCTGACCAAGGTGCGTGCTGCTTAATTTCTTTCCCTCCCCCCTTGCGGGGGAGGGTGGATCGAACACGCGAAGCGGGTTCGAGACGGGAGAGGGCCCGCGACTGGCCATACCCCTCTCCCGCCTTCGCTTCGCTCAGGCACCCTCTCCCACTGCGCGCAGCTACGCTGTGCTGGGGGAGAGGGGAAGTCAGAGAGCCGCGCTCAACAGAAAAGCCCTCCCTTGCGGGAGGGCTTTCGTCGTTTCAGGCGGGGGCCTGCTCGCGTTGCTTACTTCGCCTTCAGGAAGTCGGCGACTTCGAGCAGCACGAACTCGTTGTCGTCGGCCTTGTTCGGCTCGCGGCTCGACGAGAACGGCAGGTTGTTGTCGTTGCCGACGATGATGTGGGTGGCGTCAACCTGGTCGACGTTCTCGATGGTGAAGAACGGGAAGGTCAGAACGCCGTCATTCAGCGGCTTGCGGGCCAGCTTGTTCGGGTCCTGGATTTTCATCAGGTCGATGAAGCCGATCTTGCGCACGGGCTTGCCGACATTGGCGTCGTTCAGTTCGATCTTGTAGACCTTCTTGAACTTGGCGAGATCCGGGAAGCAGTCTTCACCGCGCTTGCCGTCGGCGCAGGCCTTGTCCTTGGTGCCTTCGCCGTTGTCGCGCTCGATGATCAGGCCGTTGTCGGCGGTGATCATGTTGAAGTCGCCGATGGCATTGCCGTTCTGTTCGAACACGTACTGCCAGTAGCGACCGGTGAACTTCTCGTTGGCGACGTCGAATTCCAGGATGCGCGAAGCTTCCTTGCCGTCGACCTTTTCCCAGTCCTTCTTCTCGGCATCCCAGATCGGGCCTTCGAGCAGGCCGTAGAGGAACTTGCCATCCTTGGAGGAGGCGAAGCCTTCATAGCCCTTGGAGCGGCGCAGGTTGACCGTGGTGTAGGTGGCGCCCGGCGCACCCGGCGACTGCACCGACCAATGGTCGGGCGAACGCACCGGCTTGCCGTCGGCGACGGTGTCGAACACAGCCAGAACCTTGCCGGTCTTGTCGGCCTTGATGATGTAGGGGCCGAATTCCTCGCCGATCCAGAAATTGTCGCCGACGATCTGGAAGCCTTCGGTGTCGACATCGGCGCCGGTCAGATAGCGCTTGGCGGTGTCTTCATGGACGATGCGGAACGGCACCTTCTTGTCGGGATCGTGCAGGAACACGGTGGCCTGACGCTCGACCTTGCCGTTCTTCCAGTCGATCTTGTGATGATTGAGATAGATCATGTAGTCGGCCGAATTGTAGCGCGAGCCGGCGCCATTGTCGGTCAGCACCCAGAACGAACCGTCGGGCATCACCTTGATGCCGGAATGGCCCTGCAGCGGCTGGCCCTTCATCGGCAGCGAGATGCCGGTGGCGCGCTCATAGGACTTGCCCATCACGGTGCCGAGCGCGTCGACGCGCTTGCCGGTGGTGTATTTGCCCGAGGTCTTTAGGTCGTTCGGCGCATCCGCAGGCGCCTCGATGGTCGACGTCGCCGGTAGCACGGCATGGCCGGCGAGCTTGGCGGGGAATTCACCTTCGGTCTGGGCGAAAGCGGCGGAGGTGAACATGACGAGGGAAGCGACGGAGCAGAGGAATGTGCTGCGCATGGTTGTCTCCTTTGTGGTGACCATGCGCGGTGTTCTGGGGGGCAGGCGTTACGCTGCGCTGACAGTTCCGTGACAAGAAAATGACGAGAGGGGAAAACCCTGCGACATGCAGTCGCCGAGTCTGCGGGTTAGGCGCGGTTCCTCTTCATTCAACCCACGCAAAACCATCGTCATGCTCGGGCAAAGCGCGAAGCGCGGCTTCGCTGGATGTCCCGGCCATCCACGTCTTCTTTGTGGCCGAGACGTGGATACTCGGCATTCGCCGGGCATGACGAACATACCTGCCGTGCGGTTCTATCTGAAATGCGCCTACTGCTTCTCGATCCCCGCATCCGTGATCAGCTTCTCCCACACCTTGAGTTGATCCTTCAGGAAGGCGTCGAATTCTTCCGGCGTACCGGAGAAGGCTTCCATGCCGCGGTTGGCGAGGTCTTTCTGGATCTCGGGGCGTTCGACGATCTTGCGGATTTCGGCGTTGAGCTTGACGACGATGTCCTTCGGCATGTTGGCCGGGCCGAGATAGCCCTGCCACGACGTAATGTCGAAGCCCTTCACGCCGGCCTCGTCCATGGTCGGAAGGTCGGGCAGGAGCTTGGAGCGATACTTGGTGGTCACCGCGAGCGACTTCAACGCCTTGGCGTTGACATGCGGCAGGCCGGTCGGAACGTCGACGAACATCATGCTGACACGGCCGGCGATGACATCCGTGAGCGCCGGCGGTGAGCTCTTGTAAGGCACGTGCAGGAGATCGAGCTTGGCGAGGCGGGCAAAGGTCGCGCCCGAGACGATTGCCGACGAACTGCCCGATGCGTAGGAGTACTTGCCCGGCTCTTTCTTGGCGAGCGCGATCAGCTCTTCCACGGAGTTGGCGGGAATCTCGGGATTGATCACCAGCATGAAGGGCAGGTCGCCGGTGCGCGCGATCGGCGTGAAATCCTTGATCGGATCATAGCTCATGGTCTTGAGCAGAAAAGGATTGGCCGAATGCGTCGTGTTGGTCGTGACGAACAGCGTGTAACCGTCGGCGGGGGCGCGAGCGACGAAACTGGCGGCGATCGAACCATTGGCGCCGGCCTTGTTGTCGATCACGGTGTTGGCGTTCAGTGCGGTGCCGAGTTCCTTGGCGATCAGGCGCGTCGTGGTGTCGGTGCCGCTGCCGGCGGCGAAAGGGAGCACCAGCGTGATCGCCCGGTTTGGATAATTCGCGGTTTGTGCGATGGCATCCGGGCTCGCCAACAGCAGCGCTCCGATAAACGATGCGCTCGCCACACCGCGAAGAACTGAAAGTCCGTGCATTCCGCTTTTCTCCCTGAATCGGCTTTGGTAGCCCACATTTGTTGCGGGCAAACTAGCGGAGGTCGGTGACGCACGGAAGCGGAAAGGTATGCAGTTCAGGTGAGCGCGCTGTCGATGGTGTAGGCCATGCATCGACTTCTGCTGCACCGGGTCGACCTTATCGCGTTCGTGAGCGACAGCACCTGCAGACGGCCGCTGATCTCCGCAGCATCTCCACGTCGGGGTCGGTGCGAATGCCGGGGCGACCTCCGGAGCACGCACGGTCGGTTCGTCGCGATCCTTCTCGTCGCCGCTACTGCTTCCCGACCAGCGACAGGTTCAGCGCCGCGCAGGCGCAAAGCTCTTTGACAAATGCACAGCAGCTCTTATATAAATTAGAATAGTTCTAAACTAAGCAAGGCATTGATATGAAGGCGTTTTCGGAGCTTACCGAACGCGAGGTGCTGGCGGTTGCGATCTCCAGCGAGGAAGAGGACAGCCGGATCTATCTCAGCTTCGCCGAGGATCTGGCAGAGCGCTATCCCGATTCCGCGAAAGTCTTCAGCGAGATGGCCGAAGAGGAAAAGGGCCATCGACATCTGCTGTTGCAGATGTATGAGGAGCGCTTCGGACCGAACCTTCCGCCGATCCGGCGCGAAGACGTCAAGGGCTTCATCCGCCGCCGACCAATCTGGCTCACGCGTAACCTGTCGCTCGAAACCATCCGCAAGGAGGCCGAGAGGATGGAGTTCGAGGCCGAGCGCTTTTACGCCAGGGCCGCCGAGCAGGCGACGGATGTCGGCGTTCGCAAGTTGCTGGGCGATCTGGCCGAGCTGGAAAAAGGACACGAGCATCTCGCGGCCAAATTATCGGATGCCATCCTGACGTCCGACGTTCGTACGGTGGAGGACAACACCCGCCACCGGATGTTCGTCCTGCAGTATGTCCAGCCAGGTCTTGCGGGCTTGATGGACGGCTCCGTATCGACGCTGGCGCCGCTGTTTGCGGCCGCGTTTGCAACACATCACAACTGGCAGACATTCCTTGTTGGCCTCGCCGCGTCGATCGGCGCCGGCATTAGCATGGGTTTCGCCGAAGCACTGTCGGACGATGGCTCCATGACCGGACGCGGCTCGCCGTGGCTACGTGGCGGCATCTGTGGGCTGATGACGACGCTGGGCGGTCTCGGCCATACTCTGCCTTATCTCGTGCCGGACAGCTGGCCGAATGCATTCTGGATCGCGACGGCCATCGCGGGTGTTGTCGTTTTTTTCGAACTCTGGGCCATCGCCTATATCAGGGCGCGCTATATGGATACGCCGTTCCTGCAGGCCGTCTTTCAGGTGGTGCTTGGCGGCGTCATCGTTCTGGCGGTGGGAATATTGATCGGAGGCGCGTAGTGGGTGGGGGGGCGTCAGATGGCGTCGTAGCGCGGGATGGCGTAGGTTCTATGCGCGGGAAACCCTGCTGCTCGTCCCGCCGATGATGAGTGTGTGCGATGCATGATCGCGGCAGGTGCGATCGCGGGCAGCTTACGGGTGAAGGAGCGTCCCATGTATGCTGCCATTCGTCAGAGCAAGGCAAAGACCGGCATGGCTGAGGAACTGACGCGCAGGATCAAGGAAGGTGCCATTCCGATCATCAGTGATGTCGAAGGTTTCATGGCCTATTATGTGGTCTATGCGTCCGACGATACGGTGACGGCGATCAGCATCTTCAACAATTTCGCGGGCGCCGAGGAGTCGAACCGACGCGGGCTCGCGTGGAGCGAACAGAATCTGGCGCCCTTGCTGATTGGACCAGCCACAGCGATAGCCGGGCCGGTTATCGTTCATACGTTGGCATAACGCGCGCGGGACAGGTGCTATGCCGGGCGGTGGCATGTGCGCGTAGATTACTCGCTAGATTCTCAATCTCCCAGCAGGCGCTTCGCGCCGGCGATTGCGCGGCGCGCGACTTCTTCGGGGCCGCGCTCCCGGGTCAGCGCATCCATCGGCACTTCGAGCGCGACCGGAATATGCTTCGGCAGGTGCGCGGCGATGGCGCAGAGGTCGATGCCGCCGTCGCCGGGTGGCAGCCGTTCAGCGCGCGCGGTGTGCAGCAGTCCTTCCACCGTGCCAGGCTTCTCCGCCGGAGCATCGCAAAAATGGAAAAACGGCAGCAAGCGCGATGGCATGTCGTCGAGTTCGGCGAGGCTGCTGTCGGAGCGGTCGAAATGCAGCGTATCGACAAGGATACCCGCATTGGCGCGGCCTGCGGTCTCGACGATGGCGCGCGCCTTGCGCAGGTTCGACACATTGGTCCAGGGAAAGAACTCCATCACCGGCATGATGCCGTATCGCGCCGCAAGATCGGCGATGGCCGCCAGTCGGTCGGCGAGGCGGGACAAGTCGGGATCATAGGGCGCGACGATGACATGGCGGGCTCCGAGCTCCGCGCCGGCGGTGAGTATCGGCTCAAGCGCCGCGACGTCGATCCCGGGCATGATCTTGACGAGTTCAATATCGAGCACGTGCAGTCCGGTATCGGCGAGACGCGCCTTGGTTTGCCGCATCATCGCCTTGTCGTTCATCAGCGGGTAGCCAGGGCTTTCCTCGGTCACGGCGATCAGTCTCAGTCCGACACTCCGGTAGCCGCAGCGCGCGGCAACGTCGATCATCTCTGGCGGCGCCAGCGATAGCACGGTGAGGTGAGCGAGCGAGAAAACGGTCATGTGATGTTTCTACTCCCGATGTCAGGCTGGCCGGAGCGGATGTTCGGTCTATCGCCGTGATGCGATGAATACGCCCGACAGCACCAGCACGTAGCCGATAAAGTGAAACAGTTGCGGCTGTTCGCCGAGAAACGCGATGGCCAATACCGAGCCGAACACCGGCATGAGATGCAGAAATGGTGCCGCCCGATTCGGGCCGATCAGTGCGATGCCGCGATTGAAGAACAGATAGGCCAGCGCGGACGGAAAGATCATGGCATAGGCGAGCGTCAGCAGCGTTACGGTGTCGAAGATCAGCGGTGAACCGGAATTGAGTTCCCAGATGCTGACTGGCAGGGTCAGGATCGCGCCGCCGGCGGTGGTGAAAGCAATCAGCGACATCGGATGCGTCACCGGTCGCCGCAGCATCAGCGCCGAATAGATGCCGAACACCAGGAGCGCTGCGAACAGCATCGCATCGCCCTTGTTGATCTGGATACTGGCCAGTGCGGTGAGATCGCCGCGCAGGATGATGATCAGCACGCCGGCCATGGAGACCACAATGCCGAGCAGTTGCGCCAGCGTCAGCCGCACGCCGAACAGGATCAGCGTCCACAGCGCGACGCAGAGAGGGCCCGACGACTGGATCAGCAGCGCATTCAGGGCCTGCGTGTATTTCAGGCCCCAATAGGCTAGCACCGTATTGGCGGCGAAGCCGGTCAGCGCCAGCATGGTCATGAGAGAAAGCTGCGCGCGGAGGACCGGCCAGTCCGCGCGCAGATGCGTCCAGGCGAAGGGCAGCAACAGGAAAAAGGCTCCGATCCAGCGCACGCAGGCCAGTGTCACCGGCGGGACGTGGCCGGCGACATAGCGGCCGAGCACGATATTCCCGGCCCAGAACAGCGAGGTGAGGCTGAGCAGGAGATAAGGCTGGTTGGCGAACCAGCCGACGATTGTTTGTCGCGGCGGAGCGGAAGGGGTCATCGGCTCGATGGTCAATGCAGCTTTCCATAGGCGGCAGTTCGCCGGGTGGCACAAGTCACGCTGGCGCGCGGGCACCATGCGCGGCGGCGGAGCGCGCATCGGTAGATGCGTCGAATGGACGCCAGGAATGAGCCTCGATTCAGGTATTTAGATGCCGAAAAACACGCAAAATCAGACAATTATACCTTTTCCGCCAGGCGAACATTAACCGCTTTCGAACCGCTAACCGATAGAACTGAATCACAATGATGGAACTTGTTTCTTGAATTGCGGGTCCGGATACCTCGTCGACGTTGTGCAGTGAGTGTGTCTGGAGCCGTTCGGCTTTGAGCGCACGACCGAGGGGTCGGCGCGACAGGAGATCGCAATGCCATTGTCCGCCTCCCAACCCAAACCCGGCCGCCGCCGGGGTCTCGGTCTTGGCCCGCGCATCATGTTGATGACGGTCTCCGGCATTCTCATCCTCGGTGTCTGCATCACGCTGGTCGCCAAATATGTGCTCGAACAGGGCGCCGCCAAATCCGCGACGGAGCGGGTCGAGACCAACATGCGCGTCGCCTGGAACGTGCTGCGTGAGAGCGGCGACAAGTACAGTATCGCGGATGGCAAGCTGCTGGCGGACGGCAAGCCGCTGAACGGCAATTTCGCAGCGGTCGACAAGATCAAGACGTTGGTCGGCGGCACCGCAACGATCTTCATGAATGATACCCGCATCTCCACCAATGTGATGAAGCCGGATGGCACCCGTGCCATCGGCACGCAGCTGGCGAAAGGGCCGGCCTATGACGCGGTCTTCAATGGCAAGACCGCGTTCCGTGGTGAAGTGGCCATCCTCGGCGAGCCTTATATGACCGTCTATGATCCGATCTTCGACGCCAGCCGCAACGTGATCGGCATTCTCTATGTGGGCATTAAAAAGGTCGACTTCCTCGAGACGGCCAATGACACGCTGTGGACCATCGTCTATGCGACCGTTGCGGTCATGCTGCTGGCGATCGTACTCAGCTATTTCGTGGCGCGCGGCACCATCGTGCGTCCGCTGAAGGCCAGCATCACCACGATGAACAAGCTCGCCAAAGGAGACCTCACCGTCGACGTTCCGGCAAGCAAGCGCGCCGACGAGATCGGCGAGATCACGACGGCACTCGGCGTGTTCAAGGCCAATGGCCTCGAGGTCGAGCGCATGAAGGCCGAGCAGATCGCCACGGAGGGCCGCACCGCCGAACAGCGCAAGGCGGATATGATGAAGCTTGCCGCCGATTTCGAGGGCGCTGTCGGGCAGATCGTCGAGACCGTATCGTCTGCTTCGAAAGAGCTGGAAGGTTCGGCCACCACATTGACGGCAACATCGGATCGCTCGCAGGCTTTGGCGATCGCGGTGTCGGCGGCATCGGAAGAAGCTGCCACCAATGTGCAGTCGGTCGCATCCGCCACAGAGGAAATGTCGTCGTCCGTGCACGAGATCAGCCGCCAGGTGCAGGGCGCCGCGCGCATCGCCAGCGAGGCTGTTGCGCAGGCCGACAATACCAACAACCGCGTCAGCGAACTGGCGACGGCCGCGGCACGCATCGGCGATGTGGTCGAGCTGATCAACAATATCGCGGGGCAGACCAATCTGCTGGCGCTCAACGCCACCATCGAAGCGGCGCGTGCCGGCGAAGCCGGTCGCGGCTTTGCGGTGGTTGCCGCCGAAGTGAAAGCGCTGGCCGAGCAGACCGCGAAGGCGACTGGCGAGATCAGCCAGCAGGTCAGCGGCATCCAGAAGGCGACCGAGGATTCGGTCTCGGCCATCAAGGAGATCTCCATGACTATCGGTCAGATGTCGGAGATCGCGTCCGCCATCGCATCGGCCGTTGAAGAGCAGGGCGCCACCACACAGGAGATTTCGCGCAACGTGCAGCAGGCCGCAGCAGGCACGATGCAGGTGAGCGCGAACATCACCGACGTGCAGCGCGGCGTCGAAGAAGCAGGCTCGGCGTCATCGCAGGTTCTGTCCGCGGCACAGTCGCTGTCCAGCGAAAGCACGCGACTGAAGCAGGAGGTCGGCAACTTCCTGCGCTCGGTGCGCGCCGCGTAACTATCCACCGGGAAAGACAAGAATCGCGCGCGACGGCGCTACAACTATTTGCGGGCAGACATAACCGTCGCGCCTGGACCGCATCTTGCTGAGAAAAATACCCGCTGAATTTAGAACCATTAAAATCTGCGGCAGTGATGTCACACTGCCGCAGAATGCTTGTTGTTTGGAACGCTTCTATTGGCGATGACGCGGCGGTCCCTCTAACCCCGATCCATCACATGAGGGCATCCATCATCGAATATGTCGATGCGGATGAGATTTGGGGATCGCCTTGAACAACACCATTCGTCTGTCGCGTCTCGCGCTTCTGTCGTCGGTCTGCGCGCTCAGCGTCGTCACGCTCGATACGTCGCTGGCGCAGTCCAGTTCCACGCAGACCGGGGCGCAGCCGCTGCCACCCGTGGTCGTTAATCAACCGCAGCAGCGTCGCCGTGCGACGGCGGCTCCAAGCCGCACGCCCCGCGCCCGCACCGCCGTCGCGCCGCGCCCGGTGGCGCAGCCCCCGCGCAGCAACGTGTTCGTGGAAAGCCCGCGCGGTCCGATCCAGGGCTACGTTGCCAATCGTAGCTCGACGGGCACCAAGACCAATACGCCGATCAATGAAACGCCGCAGGCGATCTCGGTGATCGGTGCCGAGCAGATTAGAGATCAGAAGCCCACGAAGCTCGACGAGATTCTGCGTTACGCACCTGGTGTGGCGGCCGGCACCTTCGGCGCCGACTTCCGCAACGACTGGTTCCTAATCCGCGGCTTCAAGTCCGATGACAACAGCGTCTTCCTCGACGGCATGCAACTGTTCTACACGTCGTATGCGAGCTGGAAGCTGCAGCCGTTCAATATGGAGCGCGTCGAGATCCTGCGCGGTCCGTCGGCGATCCTGTATGGCGGCTCCAGCCCCAGCGGCCTCGTCAATGTCGTCAGCAAGATGCCGCAAGCCCAGCCGATCCGTTACGTCGAAACCGGCGTCGATAATTATGGCAACGCCTATTTCGGCTTCGACATTAATACGCCGATCAAGCTGGCGCCCGGCAATGGCGAACTCTACACCCGCATCGTCGGTCAGGTTCAGAACGGCGGCACCCAGACCGACTTCACGCCGAACAACAACTATTTCATCGCGCCGTCGCTGACATGGAAGCCGAACATCGACACGACGCTGACGGTGCTTGCCTCAGCCTCGTATAACGAGACGCGCCCGGAGAATTTTCTGCCTTACGTTGGCTCGGTGACGAATGCGCCGTTCGGGCGAATTTCCACCAGCTTCTATGGCGGCGATCCGAGCACCGATAGCTTCAAGCGAGAGCAGGAAATGCTTGGATATCAGTTCGAGCATCACATGTCGGACAACGTCACGTTCCGCCAGAACGCTCGCTATGCGCATGTCGACGTGAACTATACTGGCATCACTGTCGGAGACGGCGTGACGTTCGGCAACAGCTATGCGAACGCGGCGACCGGCGACCTGAAGCGCTACGGCTTCGCCACGCGCGGCATCGCAGACCAGGGAACGCTGGACAGTCAGGTGGAGTATCGGTTTGCGACTGGCATCCTGAGTCACACCGCGCTGTTCGGCCTCGACCTGAAGACCTATTCCATCAGCGATACGCAGGGCATGAACTCGGTCTATCCGAACATTAATGCGGTGAACCCGGTTTATTCGTCATTACCGCAGATCCGATCGTCGGCCGGTTTCGCCAACTACCGTGACGGAAACCAGACGCAGAATCAGCTTGGCGTGTATCTGCAGGACCAGATCAAGTTGGATCGTTTCACCCTCGTGCTCAGTGGTCGCAACGATTGGGTCAGTAATTCACGCTTCGATCAGGCCTTCGGCGCATCTTCGCTCAGCCGTGACGAGAGCAAGTTCAGTGGCCGTGCCGGCCTGATCTACAACTTCGACAACGGTCTTGCGCCATATGTCTCCTATGCGACCAGCTACAATCCGATCATCGGCGTCAACGCCGCGGGCCAATTGCTGTTGTCGGAAACGGGTGAGCAGACCGAAGTCGGCGTCAAGCTCCAGCCACTCGGTATCAATGCCCAGTTCGGGGTCGCTTTGTTCGACCTCAAGCGCAAGAACGTCCCGACCACCAATCCGCTGTTCCCGCTGACGGCTCTTCAGACCGGCGAGGTCACTTCGCGGGGCATCGAACTGGAAGCCGTTGCGAATCTATCGCCGGGCTTCAAGGTTGTGGGTTCGTTCACGAGCTACAATCTGTTCACGAGCGCGGATGCCAACCCTGCGCTGGTCGGTCTCGTGCCGACCAACACGCCGCGCCAGCTCGCTTCCGGCTGGGCTGACTACACGTTCCAGGATGGCGTTCTGCGCGGCTTTGGCTTCGGCGGCGGCGTGCGCTATGTCGGTTCCTCCTTCGCCGATCAGGCCAATACGCTCTCGGTTCCGTCGCGGGTTCTTGGCGATCTCGCCGTGCACTACGATTGGCAGAATTGGCGCTTTGCGGTTAACGCTGCGAACGTCACCGACGAGATCTACGTCGCGAACTGTTCGACTGCGAATGCCTGCTTCTATGGCGACCGGCGCCGCATCACGGGCAGCATCGGCTATAAGTGGTAGTGCGGCGGATGAGCGAGACGGCACGACAATAGGTCGCTGTACGTCACGCTCGCCGCACGGTCGCCACGTCAAAATGATCAGCCAATGTCGTCTCCGGCTTGCCGGGGACGACATTGGCTATTTCGGCCTGGTGAATAAAGAAGGATCGATCCCCTGAAAGCGCGTACGGCCCGCATCTGGTCGCTGATCCACAAATGGACCAGCCTTGTCTCGACCGTCTTTCTGCTGCTGCTGTGCCTCACCGGCCTGCCGTTGATCTTTCATCACGAGATCGACGAGGCGCTCGGCTATGCGCCGAAGATGGATGTGCATGTGCCCGGCGCGCCGAAGCTCAGCCTCGATGCCATCGGCCGCGCGGCAATCGCGGATCATCCCGGCAGTGTGTTGCTCTATATGGCCTGGGACAAGGACGAGCCCGGCATGGTCTCGACCTTCACCAACACGTCGGTGACCTCCGATCCGCAGACCACGGTGGTGAAGGCATTCGATGCCTATACGGCGAAGCCGGTGGGTCTGATCGGCACCGGCCCGATGCTGGTGATGTTGCGGCTGCATACCGACATGTATCTCGGGCTTTCCGGCAAATGGTTCATGGGCGTCATGGGCTTCCTCTTCATGATCGCCATCATCTCCGGCGTGGTGCTGTACTGGCCGTTCACGCGCCGTCTGAATTTCGCGGCGATCCGCAAACAGAAATCGCGCCGGGTGTTGTGGCTCGACTGGCACAATCTGCTTGGCGTGGTCACCATCGTCTGGGCGCTGGTGGTCGGCGGCACCGGTGTCATCAACGCCTATGCCGAAGTCATGCTCGGCATCTGGCAGCGCAATGAGCTGGCGGCCATGGCCGCACCCTATGCCGGCAAGCCCACGCCGACGCAGCTCGCGTCGCTGGACAAGGTCGTCGGCAATGCCATGAAGACGACGCCCGGCATGGATCCGGCCTTCATCGCATTCCCCGGCACGCCGTTCACATCGACGCATCACTTCGCCGTTTTTCTGCGCGGCGACACGCCTTTGACATCGCGGTTGGTGAAACCCGTGCTGCTCGATGGCGAGACCGGCGAGGTGTCCGACACCAGCGAGCTGCCGACCTATCTGAAAGCCGTGCTGGTCTCGCAGCCGCTGCATTTCGGCGACTATGGCGGCATGCCGCTGAAGATCATCTGGGCGCTGCTCACAGTCTTCACGATCATCGTGCTCGGCAGCGGGCTGTATCTGTGGACGGTGAAGCGCAGCAAGGTCAGGCGCGGCGCGCGGCTGTCTGCCGGCGTGACGGCAGCGATCGGGCCATCGTCATGAGCGAGGTGCCGCAGCACAGAGCTAGCTGGTGGCGCGTGTTCGGCGCGCCGATCGTCATTGGCGTCTTATCGCTGGCAGGCTTGTTGTCGGCGCTGCTCGCGGGCGATCCCGGCCGCTATTTTGCGTGGTTCGGCGTCGGGCTGCCGATCGCGATTGCGGCATGGGCGTATTGCCGGAAGTGACTGAGAAAGCGTGGCGGATCAGCGAAGCGCAATCCGCCACGTCTCCGACATCGTAACGCCTGCGACGGATTACGCCTTCGGCCAATCTGTTATTGGCCTATGAGGCTACCAGCGCCGATCCCAGTTATTGTTCCAGCCGTTGTTCCATCCATTGTCCCAACCGTCCTGCTGACCGCGTATCGCGCGGCTCTGGCCGCGGCGCTGGTCGCCATAGGCCAGCATCGGGTTCTGCATGCAGTCGCCGCGCTGGCCGCTCACGGTGGCCATGCACTGGTTATAGGAGGTGAACGTACAGCTCGGATTGAAGCCGGTGGCCGAGGTGCGCGAGCACCATGGATATTCGCGGGCCATGGAGGGCGTGGCGCCCATCACGACCAGAAGTGCAGTTGCTGCCAGGATTGAGCGCATGTCGATTCTCCCTTGAGGTCTGAAATCGATAATGCGCAGCTTACATCGCCGTTCCCACCTGCGACAGCGCGTCGTTATCACTCCGTCCTACCGGGACTTCAAACCGCGGTGATGCGCATCAGTCCGTCAGTGTGGCTGCCATCGCATCCAGCGCTGCCCGTGCGGCCTCCGGCGCAATCTCGATTTGCAGCCCGCGCTGGCCGCCATTGAGATAGATGGTATTTTCCGACAATGCCGCCTGCTCCATGGCGACCGGCACGCGCTTCTTCTGTCCGAACGGGCTGATGCCACCGACGTGATAGCCGGTCATGCGTTCGGCGTCGGCCGGGCGCATCATCTTCGCGCTCTTGCCGCGAAAGGCCGCGGCCAGCTTCTTCATGCTGACCTCCTTGTCGGAGGGCACGACGACACAAACCGGCTTGCCATCCACCTCGGCCATCAGCGTCTTCAACATGCGCTGCGGCGCAATGCCGAGTGCCTCCGCTGCTTGTAGGCCTATGCTCTCGGCGTCGGGATCGTAGTCGTAGGTATGCAGGGTGAACGCGGCGCCGAGCTTGCTCAGCGTCTGCGTGGCGCGGGTGGTTTTCGACATGGAGTGCTCAAGCAGTGGTGAATTCAGACGACCTCGGACACGGGCTGCATGTCGATAGCAAAACTTTCGAGGAATTTCGAGGTCATGATGTAGAAGCCGACTGACAACTGCAATTCCACCAGCGCGCCGGGTGTCAGCTTTGCTGCGATCGCCTTGAAGGTCGCGTCGGTTGGGCGATGTAGCGCAACGATCTCATCGGTGAAGGCCAGCGCCGCCCGCTGCACGCCGGTGAAGCAGCTCGCTGTCTGCCAGTTCTCCAGCGCGGCGTTCTGTTCGTCTGACACCCCTACATAGCCGCCGATGCGCTTGTGCGCGGCGACTTCATAAGGCGCCTCGCAGAGAATGCCGGTGCGGGTGATCGCCAGTTCGCGGATGACGGGATCCAGCTCACCCTTGTTGCGGATGGCGCCGCCGAGCCGGCAATATTGTTCGAGATAGCTGGGCGAATGCGCCATCATGCGGAAGATGTTGGCATTGCGGTTCTTGCCGAGGATCTCGCGGGTGCGTTCGCTGGCTGCGGCGGGATCGCTGTAGTCGATGCGGGCCATGGGTCCTCCCTTGAGATCGCCGTCGCGCCCTCCTGATGGGGCGCGTTCGGGCGAATGGCCGTGCCGTTGTAGCCGAGCAGGGATAGCTCTGCCAGATCGCGATCGTCAGGCCTGCGTGTCGTATTCAACATTGCAGGCGCTTGCGCATAGTGGTCAAAAGGGCGTCCGCCATTCTGGCAGAGCTGCGCGTTGGTCCCGATTCAATGACAAAAAGAAAAGACCCAAAGGACGTTTCGAGCGACGTTTCTCCTCGCAGGTCAGGTATTCGACTGTTCGTCCCCATCCTGGCGGGGGCGCGGCTTGGCGAGCGTATGATTGCTTGCCTGGGTGCACTGCTGGGCATCGTGCTCACGGGATTGATCTGCCGATCTGTGCTGGGTGACAGCTCCAGCCTGCCGCTGATCGTGGCGCCGCTGGGCGCTTCCGCTGTGCTCCTCTTTGCAGTCCCGACCAGTCCGCTGGCCCAGCCTTGGGCGATCATTGGCGGTAACACCATCTCGGCTTTGATCGGTGTTGCTGTTGCGCATGTGGTGCCCGATCAGATTCTGGCGATCGGCTTCGGCGTATCACTCGCCATCGCCGCGATGTCCTTTGCGCGCTGCCTGCATCCGCCCGGCGGCGCCACGGCGCTGACGGCCATCATCGGCGGGCCCATCGTGACCGCATCGGGATATCTGTTTCCATTCGTGCCCGTTGGCCTGAACTCGGTGCTTCTGGTCGGGCTGGGCTATCTGTTCCACAAGATCTCGCGGCGAACCTATCCGCACAGGGCGCCGGTGCCATCAGCAAATCCGCATCAGACATCGGACATCAGCCCGGAGCTCCGGGTTGGCTTTCGCGCCGAGGATATCGACAAGGCGCTGGAAGCGCTCAGCGAGACTTTCGATATCAGCCCCGACGATCTCGAAACGCTGCTGCGGCAGGTCGAACTGCAAGCCATGTTGCGCTCGCACGGCACAATCCTGTGCGGAGACATCATGTCGCGCGATGTCGTCACGGTCGGATTGCGGGATAGTGCCGAGCTGGCCCGCTCGCGGCTGCTCCTGCACAATGTCCGCACGCTTCCCGTCCTGGGCAAGCAGGGACAGCTCGTCGGAACGGTCGGCCTCCGCGAGCTGATGAAAGAATCGGGCGATGTCGGAAAATCCATGTCGCCCGCAGCGACGGCGACGATGCAGACGCCCGCGGTGACCTTGCTGCCGACGCTGACCGATGGACGAACACACGCCGTCATCATCGTTGATCAGGACCGCATGATTCAGGGGCTGATCACCCAGACCGATTTGCTCAGCGCCGTCGCGAAGCTTGTTCCTGTTGCCGTGTAGGTGATCGCGCACCTGCAAGTCCGCGGGCGAAATGAAGCTGCAATTCGGTTGAACAATCTGTAGCTGGAGATATGGTCCTCGCGCAGCGTTAAAACTCACAGCGAGGCTGTCATGCGATCTTCACGAATTCCCGTTCTGAAGTTTGTGCTCGGCCTGGGCATGTTCGCCGCCGCGTTTTGCAGTGCGGGCGTCATCGCAGAGGAGGGACGGGCCGTCGTGTGGCCGACCCAGGGCTGGCAGACATCCACGCCGGAAGAGCAGGGCGTGGACCCGGCAGCGCTCGCCAGGCTGGTTGAGTCCGGTGCTCGTCAAAGCATGGACAGCATTCTGATCGTGCGCCACGGCAAGATCGTACTGGATGCCTATTACGCACCGTACAGCGCGGACATGCCTCACGTGGTCAACTCCGTCACCAAGGCCGTGATCGGCACGCTGACGTCATTCGCCTTGAAGGATAGTCTGCTGACGGGCACCGATCAGCCGGTGCTGCCATTCTTTGGCGAGCGCAGCATCCTCAACCTCGATGACAGAAAGAAAGCCATCACGCTTCAAGGTCTGCTGGACATGACCTCCGGACTGATGTGGGAAGAAGGGCTCGGCGAAGGACCACCGCTGTCGGTGATCGACATGGAGCGAAGCCGGAACTGGATCGAGTTCATCCTCAATCGACAGATGGCCGCCACGCCCGGAGACGGCTTCAATTACAATAGCGGCAATCCGCATCTGCTGTCCGCGATCCTCACCAAAGTAACGGGGATGAGCGCGGAGGATTACGCCAAGGCGCGGCTGTTCGGCCCGCTGGGTATCACGGCATGGAAATGGCGTCGCGATCCGCAGGGCATCTCGACCGGCGGATACGGTCTGGCGCTGCACCCACGCGATATGGCGAAGTTCGGCTATCTCTACCTGCGCAATGGCGAGTGGGAGGGTAAACCGCTGGTGCCGCGGGACTGGATCGACAAGGTGAACCACGCCACGGTGGGCATGCACCTCTCATTTGCTCCGGCATGGCGTTATTCGAATTTCTTCTGGGCTCTTCCCGACAGCAACGTCTATTGGGCGAGTGGCTATCATTGTCAGTTGATCGTGGTCTATCCAGCGCTGGATCTCGTGGCGGTGACCACAGGCAGAAACGGCTGCGCCGTGACGACTCTCCTGCCGTCCATCGCGGCATCTATCAAATCCGAGACTGCAATACAGCCGGACACGGCCGGCACAGAACTACTGGCGAGCGCCCTCCGCGCCATATCGACAGAGAAGCCGTCAGAGGTCGGACCGACGCCAGAGATCGCATCGACGATCTCTGGCAAGACCTATGCGTTCGCCCGCAATCCGCTGGGCGTGAAATCGCTGACGCTGACACTGGTCGGCCCGAACCCGCATTATGATTTCGAACTCTACAGCCGCAATTCGGCACGGCCGCCCGAGATGATCAGCGGCCCCATCGGGCTCGACGGGCTGTATCGCAAGGGAAAGGATACGCCCTATGGGCCGCTTGCGGTGAAGGGGCGGTGGCTGGATGATCATGCATTCGAAGTCGAGCGCATCAATATCGGCGCGAGCGAGCTATCGCGGAAATGGACGTTGTCGTTCGACGGCGACAAGGTCAGTCTTCGCGGTAAGAACTATGAAGGTGTCGATGTCGCAATCGACGGGCAGTCGGGCGGTTGATCGCCGAAAGGCACGGGAAGTCCTGGGACCTCCCGTGCGGTCTCGCAGCGTCATACCGGCATGATGCCCGGTGCCTGACGCGGCCATTTGGCGATGACTTCCGGCGCGACGTTGAGATGTTGTGCGACGAGAGCCGGCGGCGTGTGCGTCAACCAGTCGGACAGCGACACTTCCTCGTAATGCGCCGCGCGGAACACCTCGATGAATTGCAGGTCGGTGTCGCCGGTGTTCTCGATATAGTGGCCGAAGTTGCGTTTGACGTAGCCGACATCGCCCGGCGTGAAGTCGATGGTGGTGGCGTTCGGGCCGGAATTGAACAGCGTCATCCGCGCGCGGCCCGTAAGATAATACTGCCACTCGTCGGCATTCGGGTGCCAGTGCATCTCGCGCATGCCGCCGGGCTTCACCGTCACCAGCGCCACCGCAATCGTCGCCGAAGCGGTGAAGTTGCTGGTATCGGCAATCCGGATCTCGCCGTTGCGTGTCGATTTGACCGGCTTGGACGATCCCAGCGAATAGGTGAACGGATAGAGCGCAACATCCGCATCGCGATAGGACGAGGCCTGATCGGCCGCGAGCGAACCGGGAACCGTGCCCTGGAAGATCCACAGATTTTGCAGCGGGATTTTCGCGAAGCTTTCGACCGGCACGCCGAAATTCTTGGCGAGGATTTCCGGCGGCGTATGCGCGATCCAGTCCGACAGCAGCAGCGTATTGAACTCGTTGGCCTGACCGTCATCGAAGCAGATCACGAATTCGCAGCCATCGGGGCCGAGGCCCTGCAGCGAATGCGGCGCGCCGGACGGGAAGTACCAGAGATCGCCCGCGCTGACGTCAGCGACATAAGGCCGGCCCTGATTGTCGAGCACGGTCACCCGGCACGAGCCGTAGGTCATGATCGCCCATTCGCCGGCCTGGTGCCAATGCATCTCGCGGATGCCACCGGCGGTGAGCCGCATATTGACGCCGGAGATCGTGGTCGAGATCGCAAAGTCTGCTTGCGTCACCTGCCGTGCCCAGCCGCCGTTCTGGATGCGCCGCGGTGCATTGTTGAACGTCGCCCATGGTAGCGCCATGCCGCCAATATCGGTCGCCGGCGGCAATTGCGAGGATGGGAACTGGCCGGCGATGATGGGATTTTGCGGGCCGGGATCGCTCAGATTATTCGGCCCCTTGGCGTTGATCGCGCCCTGCGGCGGCAGATCCGGATTGCCGAATGTGGCGGCCTGTGCCGATGCGGCGGCGCTCATCACGATGCCCGATGCTGTGGCTGCCATGAGATCTCTCCGTGAGAACATGGGACGTCCTCCTGTTGCGACGCAGATCTGCGTCATGATTGTCGGATCGATGAAAGCGGTGCGCGCCGGGTATCCCGACGCGCGCTGTCAGGGAGAAAGAAACAGCTCTACTTCTTGACGCCCGCCGCAGCGAGGATCAGGTCGGCGACTTCCTTGGGATGCGAGACCAGCGAGAGATGTCCTGCATTGAGCTCGATCGTGGTCGCATTCATGCGCTTGGCGAGGAAGCGTTCGAGATCGGGATTGATCGTCTTGTCCTCTTTCGACACGGCATAGAATGACGGCTTGTCATGCCACGCGGCTGCGGTGGTGCGGCCTGCGAAGATCGATGCGGCGGTCGAGCCCTGCACGGCATAGAGCACTTCGGCCTGCTTGCGCGGAACGCCATTGGCGAAATATTTCAGGAACGAGTCTTCGGAGAGCTGGGTGTAGCCATCATGGGTCTGGATTCCGGCGCGCACCTCGCCCGTCGGAAATTTGCCGGACAGCGCCACGAAATCCTCATTGGCGTCCGGCGCACGGGCCGCGACATAGACCAGCGCCGAGACCTTCGGATCGGTGCCGACGTCGCTGATCACGGTGCCGGCCCAGGAATGGGCGACCAGCACGGTCGGGCCATCCTGCAAGGCGAGCGCGCGGCGGGTCGCGGCATTGGAGTCGTCCAGCGAGCTCAGCGGATTTTGCACGGCCGTTACATGGAGGCCTGCCTTCTGCAGCAGCGGAATGACCCCGGCCCAGCTCGATCCGTCGGCCCAGGCGCCGTGCACCAGAACCACATTCTTCGCCCTTACGGGCGCTGCCGTTGCGGCCTGCGCCATCGGCGCCGTCAGCACACACATGGCCACTGTCAGCATCGCACGCAGAGTCGTCTTGGAAAGGGAGTTCATCAACATGGTATCACCATTCGGTTGCCGGCGATTGTCCTCGCCGGAGGGATGAAGGAAGCATGGATGTTGCACTTGACGAGTTCGCGCCGGTCAGCTCGAACGGGAGCGGATCGGCATGACATTATCTGGTCTATGGGATGGCGAGGCCGCGGTGAATCGGACGGTGGTGTGCAGCCGGCATACCTAGGTTTATGGCTACGAATACGCAGGGCCGGCGCCGACTGTTACGTCGGCGAACCCAGCGGTAACGGAATGGTGAGGGCTGCAGTATGATCGACTACGTCACCGTGGATGTGTTCACGGATACCCGCTTCGGCGGCAATCCGCTGGCAGTCGTTCCGGATGCGCGTGGCATCGACGATACGCTGCTGCAGAAGATCGCCACCGAGTTCAATTATTCAGAAACGACCTTCGTGTTTCCCCCGGATGATCCCGCGCATACCGCACGCGTTCGCATTTTCACGCCGACCGATGAGATTCCGTTCGCCGGTCATCCCAATGTCGGCACTGCATTCGTGCTTGGCCGTCAGCGCACGGCCTTCGGCAAGCCTGTCGGCGATCGCATGGTGTTCGAAGAGAAGGCGGGCCTCGTCCATCTCGATCTGTTGCGCGATGGTGGGGAGGTCATCGGCGCCGGCTTTGTCGCGCCGCAATCCGTTCAGATCGGTGACGCAGTCGATGTAGCGACGCTGGCCGGCTGCATCTCGCTGCCGCCGGATGCGGTCGTGTCACACACGCATCCGCCGCGCATCGTCTCCGTCGGCCTGCCTTTCGCTGTCGCTGAACTGTCGGGTCTCGATGCACTGGCCTCCGCGCGTCCGAATACATCTGCCTTTGAGGTAGCGGGAAAGACATACTGGCACCGCGACGATCGCTTCTCGGCCTTCATCTATGTCCGCACCGGCGACGGCATCGATCATTTGCGCGCCCGCATGTTCGCGCCGCTCAGCAACGTGCCCGAAGATCCCGCCACCGGCAGCGCCTCGGCGGCGCTCGCGGCCTATCTCGTCACGCTCGACCCGCGCCGCGATGCGGTCTGTGGCATCACCATCGAGCAGGGCGTTGAGATGGGGCGCCGCAGCCTCATTGAGGTCGAGGTGCGGAAGCGTGATGGACATGTCGAGAGCGTTCGTATTTCCGGCCGTTGCGTGCCGGTGATGCAGGGCCGTATCGAGGTGTAAGCTGAATCACGCCCCGTCCGGCAGATCTCCCACACGCCACAGGGCCAGCGACTTGTCGGCATAGTCGCCGCCAGCTTCCGTACAGCCTTCGTTGATCACGGCTAGGGGAGCAGGAAACAGGAACGGTGCGTGCTGCAGATTGAGTACGCGCCAGTCACCGTCCTCGATATCGCGATTGGCTGATGCGTCGGGAAATGTCGTGGTCAGCAGCCAGTGGGTGCCGGAGCGTTTCAGATTGGCGATGGCGCGGTGGATGTTGGCGAATGACAGATGCACAAGGCAGTCGCGGCACAACACCAGATCGGCAGCGGGCAGCGTATCGCTGACGAGATCGAGTCGGGCAAAATCGATATGGCCTGCATGGCCATAGTGCGCGGCATTGGCTGCCACGATATCCGGAACGATATCGGCGCCGAGATAGCGGATACCGCCGAGGTCCATCTGCGCCATCCAGGTGAAATCGCCGCAGGGCAGATCGAGGATCGATTGCACCCGCAATCGCCGCAGCAATTGCGTGAGGTCGCGGCGGAGTGACATTGTTGCGTCGAGTTCGGAGCCGAGGCCGGATTGCGATTTTTCAGCGCCCCACAGATTGGTGCGATAGATCAGCTCGAAACGCGTGGTGAGATCGAGCCCGTCGAATTCGCAGCGCCGCTCGGCGAAGCGAATTTCGGCCAGAACCGGTGTGCGTCGCCTCGATCTGTCCATTCGCGTGCCCGCTGCAGCAACGGTAAATCAGAGTTCCGTAGCCAGCTTCGATCTGAAGTTCAGCGTTGTAAATGCTCGTTAAACACGCTCTGGAATCATTGTTCTTGTAATTCGGCTGAAATCGTCTATATTGCAGTTATTCGAATATATGCTCTGGCTTGTTGACCGCGCCGTAATCGGCTCCATTCCCCAAGACATCGTTGAAATCGGATCGAGCTCACGCGATGTCGCGTAGGGCTCGCGCATTCGCACATCTTGGAGAATAGTTATGGCAGTCGGTACAGTTAAGTGGTTCAACGCGACCAAGGGTTTCGGTTTCATTCAGCCTGATGACGGCGGCCAGGATGTGTTCGTTCACATCAGTGCAGTCGAGCGCGCTGGATTGGGTTCGCTCAATGAAGGCCAGAAGGTTTCTTTCGAAGCCAAGGCTGACAAGATGCGCGGCAAGACCAGCGCGGAAGATCTCCGCGCGATCTGAGCTTGAAGGTCCTGAAATTTCCACGGATGTACTGGGATTTCTCGACCGACAAGTTTTGCCTCGTCTGATAGATTTTGAATGACTGAAGCCCGCCGGTGATCATCACCGGCGGGCTTCATGCTATACGCATGATCGTACGCCCGATTTCAGCGTCCCATATGAGGATCGATCAAGATGATTGAACGTCTGGATACGCTCAAGGCGGCGCGTATGCGCATGATCGAGGAACGTGATGCGCACGCGAAAGTGCTGGCGGCGCCCTTCAATCGCGATAATGCGGAACGGGCTCGCATGAAGTTTGTCGAGATGCAGAACGTGGTCGACGCGATCGATCGCGCCATCGTCGGCGAGCAATCCGTCCAATAGCGCCGGCTCTAGCCGATCAGCGCGCGTAGTTCCGCGATCATCTTCGTCGTCTCGAACGGCTTGCCGAAGAAGCGGCTGTCGTCGGGCAGATCGTTCTTGGCGACCTGCAAATGGCCGGAAACGATCACGATCTTGATCGGTGGCCAGCGGTTGCGTACCGCGTGGGCCAGTTTCAACCCGTCCATGCTTCCAGGCATCTGTACGTCGGTGAACAGCAGAACGATGTCGTCGCGCGTTTCCAGAATTCGCACGGCCTCGTCGGCATTGTTGGCCTCGATGGCGAAGAACCCGGCTTCCTCGACGATGTCGGCCGCGTGAATACGGAGCAGAGGCTCGTCCTCGACGATGAGGACGGCGGGCCGCTGCATGTCACGTGCATTGAGTTCTTGGAGTGATGCCATGAAAATTGGTGTCACCTTTCGTCGGGCACCGAAGCCAGATCGCTCAATCTGGTTTCGAACCGACATGTGAGCCCTTCGGGCAAGAATTCGATTTTGACGGAACTGCCGAAGTCGGCTGACAGCGTGCCTTCGATCAGTCGTGAGCCAAATCCACGTCGCGTCGGCGGCGCCACGACGGGGCCGCCGGATTCGCGCCACGCGAAACCTAACGCCGGCCCGTCGCTGCCGGTGTGACAAGCCCAGTCGATAGTGATCGTTCCGTCCGGAACGGACAATGCACCATACTTTGTGGCATTGGTTGCGAGTTCATGCAGCGCGAGCGCCAGCGACAGTGCCTGCTTGGCGGTAAGTTCCACTTCGGGGCCGGAAACGCGGATGCGACCTTCGCCCGTTCGATGCGGCGCCAGGGCGCCAGCGATCACCGTGGGCATCGACGCGCTGGTCCAGCTCGATTGCGTGAGGATGTCATGCGCCTGGTTGAGCGCGGCCAGACGCGCATCGAAAATGGTCCGCGCCTCTTCCTTGGTCGCTGCGGTACGGAACGTCTGACTGGCGATGGCGCCGACCATGGCCATGGTGTTCTTCATGCGATGTTCGAGTTCGCGCGTCAGTAATTGCTGCTGTGTCTCGGCACGTTTCAGTTTACCGACGTCGCGAATAGTGCCGATGAAGCGCGTAACGACGTCGTTCTCGAATTCAGCCCTGCCTTTGGCGGAACACCAGCGCTCGATGCCGTCATCGAGGCCGATGGTGCGATATTCGATGTCATAGACCTGCGGTCCGTCCAGCTTCATGGCGTTCAGGCACGCCTTCTCAGTGACGTCGCGATCGTCGGGATGAAGCCCTTGCAGGAAGACGTCGAAGGAGATCGGCTTGCCGAAGGTGAGACCGAACAATTCGTAGCAGCGCCGGTCCCATTGTAGCACGCCGGTACGCGGGTCGAGATCCCAGGTTCCAGTGTCGGCGGCGTCGAGTGCAAGTCGTAGCTGGCTTTCGCTGGCCTGCAGCGCCACATCCACGGCACGCGATGCAGTGATATCGCGCGACACCGAAAGCAGCTGATGCGGTTTCCCATCGGGGCCGGGAATGGCAGTGACGGTGACATCCCACCATTTCGGCGTACCGGCCATCGTGGTGGCGAAACCCTGGAAGTGTCCGGTACGCCCAAGCTGAGCGGCTCTAACAGCCGCCTTGGCGTCGATATTGCCCTGATCCTGCCAGAAGTCAGGCCATGGGCAGCCCTTGATCGCGCCGAAGTCCGTGACCTCCATGATGCGCTGGCCGCCGTCGGTCATGAAGATGAGGTTGCCGTCGAAATCGAGAACCTTGATGCAGTCGCCCGATGCTTCGAGCAAACTTCGCAAGAATGAATTGGCGTCCTGAATAGGTCCTAACGATTGATCCACGAATACCCCGGGAGCTGCGGCTCCGATCGCAAAAATACGCTGCAACGAAATACGACCGCAAACAGATACGGTTGCGGATTTACGCTAACAGGTCTTCGAGCAAACGTGCCAGACCAGACCGGGTTCCGGCTCAATCGCGGCGATGCCGCGTGCGTCGATTTACGCTGAGGTCGATATAGCCTCCGCTGCGCTGCCGTCGTGCCAGAGCCACGCGCTGACCGCGCCACTGCGGCCGCGGATCTGGACTTCGGTCGGGCCGCTCAGCGCCCCCGTCGCGCGCACCGCACAATCAGCCCCCGCTGCGCGCAGCAGGTCGTCGCTCAGGGCCACCTTGGCGCCGTGGCTCGCGGCGACCTCCATGAGCCGGCTGGCGACATTGACGGTATCGCCGGTCGCGGTGATGTGCTGGTAGCTGGCGCCGCCGAGACGCGATGCGACGATATCGCCGAAATGTGCGCCGATCTTGAATCCGATCTGGCTGGCGATCTCAGGCGGAAGACCGGCGATCCATGTGCCAGTGCGCGTCGTCAGTTCGATACAGCAGCGCACGGCACGGGCGGCATCGTCATCGGCGACCACAGGCAATCCGAACAGGATCATCGCGCCGTCACCCATGAAGGTTGTCACCACACCGCCATGGGCGAGGGTCACCTGATCGATCATGGCGTGGAAGGACTTCAGCAATTCGCGCACCGCATCTGCGTCGCGTGTCTCACTGAGTGCGGTGAAGCGCGAGATATCGATGAAGATGACGGCGGCATGCTGATGCACCGGCTGCAGCAGATAGTCCGGATCCTTGATCAGCCAGTCGCGCAGGCCCGGCGCCTGGAACTGGCGCAGCAGATCGCTGCGGGCGGCGAAATGCTGCACGCTGCGCCGGCTGCTCCAGATCTGCAGCGCGCCGAACGCCATGGCTGGCGGTACGGCCGCGGCCAGCGGCAATGCAGCGCTCATCCAGATGCCATGGGCATAGGCGACGGTGTTGATCACAGCCCACAATGCGACGACGGCGACAATCGCAATGAGGCCGACGGCATTGCGCCGCCAGGCGAGCAGGGCGATGCACAGCATCGCCAGGACGATCGCAAAGCCGGCATCGAACAGCCGGATGGATGTATTGCGCAGCAAGGTGTCCTTGGCGAGCAGATGCGTGATTGCGGTGGACACGACTTCGACGCCGGGCATCACCGGATCGAACGGCGTCGAGAAGAAATCGCCGCCGCCGCTGACGGTGACGCCGATGGCGACGACGCGGTCCTCGACATCGGCGCGGCGGAGTTTGCCCGCCAGAACCTCCGATGCGCTGATCGTCCTGATCGTGCCGCGCGGCCCATAGAAAGACATCGGGAGCAAATGGCCGACATCGGTCGGGACATGGGTGCCGGCGAGGGAGAAATTATACTCGCCGATCTGGGCATCGTCGCGCGAGGCGGCGGATGCGACGCGCAGCGGCATCGACACCATCACGCGGTCGGCCGAGCGCATCAGCATCGGCATCGAGCGCGGTACGCCGCTGCTGTCGGTATTGAGATTGACCACGCCGACCGTGGCCTGATCGGCGAAGACTTTCAGCGGCAGCAGAAATCCCGACGCCACCGGCAGATCCGCAAGCGGCCCGGACTCCTTGGTGGCCACGGTCTGTTTGGACTCGCTGAACAGCGCCGCCGCGGCAATGACGGTGTTGGTTTTGCCGAGCGCCTGTGCCAGTGCGGCATCGCTTTCCGCAGCGCCGGCATCGACCAGCAGCAGATCGAGAGCGAGCACTTTCGGTTTGTAGCGTGCGATCTCCTCGATGATCGTCGTCAGCGTGGCGCGGGGCAGCGGATAGCTGCCTTGTTCGCGTGCGACCCGATCGTCGATCGCGATGATGGTGACGAGATCGGGCGGTTTCTTCACGCCGCGGATCTGGATGCGCAGGTCGGTCAGCGTCGCCTCTAACCGGTCGAGAAAGCCGACATCGCCGCGGTTATGTCCAAAGGCTAGCGCCGCTGCCCACACGCCCGCAAGGACCATGGCGAGCGGTGTCTGCAATCTGCTGGCCTTCATCATCGTCGCGTATCCAGGCCTCTTTAACGTCCAAGCCTTGCTAACGACCAAGCCTTGCCATCAATGCGGCGACGCGCGGCGCCGGCCAGCGCTTGATGTCGAGTGGTGTCGCTGATGCATCGACATCGACGCCTTCACCGGGGCCGAGGCTCACGCTGCCGGGGCCGGTCACACGCCTGACGCTGACACGACCGGTCTCGACGAAGACGGAGGTCTTGCTGCCCTCGGCGTCCACCGCCCATTTGGTGCCACGCACCGCGGCGATCGCTTGCGGTGTCATCACCTCGAAGGTTTTGCCTGCCTTCTGTTTGGGGGCCTTGATGAAAATGGCCTTGCTTTGCAGGTCGACGCCGTCGACACGGCCGTTGCGGTCGCGGTCGAGCAGCGTGAAACGCGCGCCGTTTTCAGCAATGATCGTCACGCCGCCGCAGTGCAGGGTTTGTGGGCCGCCGACCCGTTGGCTCGATGTGCAGCCGGGGCCGGCCTGCTGCGCCGATGCAGCGCTGCCATACAGGCACGCCGCAGCGACGATGGCCGCCGCCAGCCTGATTGAATGGGTCATGTTGGTTACTCCTGAACGCCACATCGGTAAGGCGGCCGGCGGGCGATTCCGTTCAACGTCAGCGGGCGAGCGGCGTGATTAACGCTCGGAGGTACCCATATAGGGCGACGCCGCGGCACAACGAGGGCAGATCCACCCGGGATGGCCGATCTCACGACCATGTGAGATTGAGAAGCATTCTCAGTAATCGGGCCGCGAGCGCTGCCGCAATCTCGCCACATCGCCCCGGATTTTCAGGGGATATCAAAGGTTTGCATGAGGCTAACGAGGCCATTTTCGGGGCGTTCGTGCTTGTTTTCCCCCCGCGCTTCCTTTATTCCCGTTTTGCATCGCAGACAGCGTCCTGGAAGACTTGGGTAACCAAGATCATTGGCCGCGTTTAGGCGGATGCCTGGGCGTGATCCGGCAAACGGCAGACCGTTTTCCGCGCTGATCACGCTTCGACGCGTGTATTTTCAGAGGACTAGCGCCAAATGGCCAATGTTGTCGTCGTCGGCGCCCAGTGGGGCGACGAGGGTAAGGGCAAGATCGTTGACTGGTTGTCGGATCAGGCTGATGTCGTCGCCCGCTATCAGGGCGGCCACAATGCCGGTCATACGCTGGTCATCAATGGTCAGACCTACAAGCTGGCGCTGCTGCCGTCCGGCGTCGTGCGCCAGTCCAAGCTCTCGGTGATCGGCAATGGCGTGGTGTTCGACCCGCAGGCCTTCGTCGATGAAGTCGCCAAGCTCCGCGGCCAGGGCGTCGATGTCGGCCCGCACAATCTGCGCGTCGCCGAAAACGTCACGCTGATCCTACCGCTGCACCGCGAGCTCGATGCGCTCCGCGAGAATGCCAACAAGGCCACCGCCATCGGCACCACCCAGCGCGGCATCGGCCCGGCCTATGAAGACAAGGTCGGCCGCCGTGCCATCCGTCTGATGGATCTCGCCGATCTCGCCACGCTGCCACACAAGGTTGATCGCCTGCTGACGCATCACAATGCGCTGCGCCGCGGTCTCGGCCTCGCAGAATTCAACACGGCTGACATCGTGAAGGAGCTCTCCGCATTCGCGCCGGTGCTGCTGCCCTACGCTGAGGCCGTCTGGCGGCTGCTTGACAGCAAGCGCCGCGAAGGCAAGCGGATCCTGTTCGAAGGTGCGCAGGGCGCGCTGCTCGATGTCGATCACGGCACCTATCCCTATGTCACCTCGTCCAACACGGTTGCTGCGCAGGCAGCGACCGGCACCGGCATGGGCCCGGGCGCGGTCGGCTATGTGCTCGGCATCTGCAAGGCCTACACCACGCGCGTCGGCCAGGGTCCGTTCCCGACCGAACTGCTCAACGAGATCGGTGAAGAGATCGGCCGCCGCGGCAAGGAATTCGGCGTCAATACCGGGCGCAAGCGCCGCTGCGGCTGGTTCGATGCGGTGCTGGTGCGACAGACTGTCCGCACCTGCGGCATCAATGGTCTGGCGCTGACCAAGCTCGACATCCTCGATGGCTTCGACACCATCGAGGTTTGCGTCGGCTACAAGCTCGACGGCAAGGAAATCGACTATCTGCCGGCCGGCGAGGGCGCCCAGGCCCGGATCGAGCCGATCTACGAGACCATCGAAGGCTGGAAAGAGCCGACCGCGAACGCCCGTTCATGGGCCGATCTGCCGGCGCAGGCGATTAAATACGTGCGCCGGATCGAGGAACTGGTTGGCTGTCCGATTGCTTTGCTTTCCACGAGCCCGGAACGCGAAGATACTATTCTGGTGCAAAACCCGTTCGAGGCTTAACGGACTGTTACCGGATAGCCTCCAAATTGATGCACCCGCAACATTGAGTCGAGATGGCTGATTACTACCCGTTGATCGCCCGTGCCATCGCCGGACTGGACCCCAGTGCTCCCGGTGAGCAGCGGCGCGCGCTCTATGAGCGCGCCCGCACGGCTCTGATTGCCCAGTTGCGCAGTGTTGAGCCGCCGCTCAGCGAGTCAGAGATCACTAGGGAGCGGCTGTCGCTCGAAGAGGCCGTTCGCAAGGTCGAATCCGAAGCGGCCCAGCGCGCTCGCGACGCTTCGCGTCCGGCCGGCGCTGGAACGACGGGCGACGGCAAGCCGCGCGCCGGCGATGCTTTCCGCAATGCCGGGCCGCGTGCCGGTGCCACGCCGGCCGAGCCGTCGCCGCGCGGCCGCCAGCCGATTACGCCGACGCCGGCGTCTCCCCGCGGGCCGGAAGAGCCGCGCCCGCCGCGCACCTTGCGCGTCGATCCGCCGCCGATTCCGAAGCAGCAGTCGCCCAATGCCGGCGTGCAGGATCCGAACGGTCCGCCAACCCGCGAACGATCAGGCACGCCGCGCCGCTTCGAGAACAATCCGGCAGCACCGCCGCCCGCCCGCAATGATCGCGGCGACCAAGGCGATGCCGCGATGCGCGGTTTCCGCGACGTCACCGCCGATGTGGACGATCTCGGCCGTGCCGCCGCCCAGGCCAACCGCGCGGCGCGCAAGACTTACGCCAACGTGCCGTCTCCGACGCCGGAATTCGATCGTCTCGAACCCAGCATGGAAGCGCGGAGCGAGGCGTTCGGCTACGACGAGACGGCTTACGACGACCAGGACGGCGACGAGTCGCAGATGCCGCCGTCGCGCATCAAGGATTCCAAGGGCAAGAAGGCGAAGCCGCCCAAGCCGCCGAAGCCAAAGCGCGTCAGCGGCGGTTTCCCGTTCAAGACCGCGCTTCTCATCGGCATCGTGATGATCCTGATCGGCGCCGTGATTCTGGGATGGCCGACGATCAACAAGATGGTGCGCGGTTTCGCTGGCGGTTCGGCGCCCGTCGTCACCGACAACAAGGATGCGCCGCTGGCGCCGCGGCCGAAAATCGCCGATCGCGTCGGTCAGCCGTCGTCGTCGGATCAGATCGCGCCGGTCGCGCAGCGCGTCGTTCTGTATGACGAGGATCCGGCTGAGCCGAAGGGCCGGCAATATGTCGGCACGGTGGTCTGGCGCACCGAGCAGATCAAGGGCACCGGCGGCAAGCCTGGTGACATCGCCGTGCGCGCGGACATCGAGATTCCGGAACGCAAGTTCAAGATGACCATGTCGTTCCGGCGCAACACCGACACGTCGCTGCCGGCCAGCCACACGGCCGAACTCACTTTCGTGCTGCCGCCCGATTTCGCCGGCGGCGGCATCGCCAATGTCCCGGGCGTGCTGATGAAGTCGAACGAGCAGGCGAGGGGCACGCCACTGGCGGGCCTCGCGGTCAAGGTCACCGACGGTTTCTTCCTGGTCGGTCTCAGCAATGTCGAAAGCGATCGCGCGCGCAACCTGCAGCTCCTGAAGGAGCGGTCATGGTTCGATATCCCGCTGGTCTATGCCAACCAGCGCCGCGCCATCATCGCTATCGAGAAGGGCTCGCCCGGCGAGCGTGCCTTCAACGACGCCTTCGCGGCCTGGGGCGAGTAACAGATCAAGCGCGCTGGTCAACCGCTCGTGATCTGCACCGATCTCTCCACGTCATGCCCGGCCTTGAGCCGGGCATCCACGTCTTGTCACAGGCGAAGGCGTGGATGGCCGGGTCAAGCCCGGCCATGACGGATGATAGTGCGTCGTCTGGACGGAGCTACTTGCAGCCGAAACTCCCCGCCTGTGTCACTGCTCCACCATTCCACACTGTCCGCAACGGATAGACGCAAGCCGGATAGCTTAACTTGCTGTCGCGCGACGTCAGTGCGATCTCGCCGGGAGCCACACCTTTCTCGACCCAGTCCGTCAGCGCGGTGAAGAACTGATCCTGCTCGCGCGTCGGCGTCTGGTTGGCATTCCCCGGCAGTTTCGGCAGCGGCACGGAATCGTTCTGTCCGCTGACCGTATAGGCCCGGCCCTGCGAGCTGTGGGCCGAGCCGGGCAGCAGATACATCCGCATGAACTTCTGCACCTCCGCGTGGCCGCCCATCTGCACCGCGACGCGCTCGTGATAGTTGACATTGCCGGCGGGCGGGATCGCGTCGTCGACAAGGCCGCTATAGACGATGATCTTGCGACCGAGATCGCGCAACTTGCCGAGATCCGCCTTGTCGGTGCCGAGATTGCTGAACAGGGTTGGCTGCAAGGCAAGGTTCTTGTTCACCGTATCGGCCAGGTCGGCATAGCTGAGCTCCTGCCACTTGTTGCGTTCGGTGGTCGAGCCGTTGTTGAACGGAATGTCCGACGGGTTGGTGGCGCTGGCATCGGCGGCGTAGCGGACGTCCTGCAGGGCCAGGGCCACGCTGCCGGCGGCTGTACCGGTGATCTGGCTGCCGATCGCCGTGGTCCTGGTGAAGGCCCACCACACCTGTTTCGTGCCGAGCACCTTGCCACTGCGGCGGTCGGAGCTTTGCGCGGCGTCATAGCTGCCATCGGGCGTTGCGCCGAACCAGATCCTGTCGAGCGCCATCGCTTCCTTCAGGCTCATGCAGGTTGCCGCATCGGCATTGCTGCCGGTGACGCCCTGGCCAGCCTCGCCGCTGCAGAGAGCTGCGGCATCGCGCGCGGGATCGTAATCGCAGACGAACGGATCGAGCAGGAAGCCGATCCCGGCTTTGTCGCACGCGGCGAGGGCACGTTTGTTGGCGGCGTCGATCTTGGCGGCGAAGGCGGTGGCTTTCGGCTTGTCGAGCGCTGTGAAGCCGAGTTCGGTCTTCATCACGATCTGCGGATACAGCGCGGCCGTGCCGAATTGCGGGATGTTGAGCGCCGGCTGAGCGATCATGTAGCCGTCATAGAGCTCGGGATAGTCTTGGGCGATCTTCATGCCCTGCCGGCCGCCCTGCGAATGGCCATCGTAGTAAGCGTAAGCCGGCGCCTTGCCGTAATAGAGCGTGGCGAGCGCCCTGGTCTTGACGGCCTGCTCTACCATGGCGCGGACCGAGAAGTCGCGAAACCCTTCGGTATTGACCTTGCCGTCGGAGAGGAACGTGAAGGAGCCGTCCTGATACCAGGGCTGGCCGGCATCGGTGGTGCCCGAGGCATAACCCATATTGGCGTTGACGAGGGCGGGCACCTTGCTGCCGATCTTGTCGGCGATGCGATGGCCACCGCCGACCCAGCCGCCGCCGCCGTAGTTCCGGATGCGCGTATTCCAGTTCGCCGGTGTCGGCAGCCAGACCTCGATGCCGATGCCCTCGGACCAGGAGCGTGCAGTCTTGTCCTTTTCCGCCGTGAAGCCTGGCCCCACCAGAAGCTTCACAAGGCACATGTCCGCCGCCATGGTGATCGGGCGGGGCGAATCCTGTGCGACCAGGTCCTCGCCCTTTTTGATCGCCCGCACGGCCACCACGGTGGTAGCCTCATCCGGATGAAATGCAGTCTTGATACCGTCGTCGCAGGCGAGCTGCTGTGCGGAAGCGGGCGCGGTGCCGCCGCATAGCGCAGCAAACAAGGCCATCGCCGTCACGATGGCACGCGTGCGGCTGTCATCATGGATGATGTGGGGGGCTGTCGACATGGCGTTTCCCGTCTGTTTTATTTTTGAGTTGGGGTGAGTTCTCCTCACTTCGCCTCTGCGATCAACTACCAAAACGATGTCGGAACGTAACATTATGTTAAAAATGCCCCGTGGATTGGGCCTACAGCGATGTGATTTGACCCCGTGCGGTCGCCTGCTATCCACAATGATCCGCTCTTGAACCCCTTCTGCCGCCATGGACCCCCGCATGACCACGCGTCGACAGGTGATGAAGCTCGCCGCCTTTGCTGCCAGCCAGACCGCGCTGATGGGCGCGGTGCGTGCCGAGGGTGGAGTCGATCTCGGCGCGGCCGCGTCGTCACGGCTCCCCTTCGCGCAGCAGACGCCGATGCGTATCGGCGCCGCGGCGCTACGCGTCCGCGACCTCGGCAAGATGCGGACCTATTACACAGACCTGCTGAAGCTCGACACTATCCGCGCGGACAAAACCGAGGTCGTGCTCGGCGTCGATGGCGTGGCGCTGCTGCATCTGCTCCATCGGCCCGATGCACCGCTGGAGGCGCAGACCACCGCCGGGCTGTTTCACACCGCGTTCCTGATGCCGAGCCGTGCCGACTTCGCGCGGTGGCTGGTCCATGCCGCGCTGGCGCGCACGCCGTTCGATGGCTTTGCCGATCATCACGTCAGCGAAGCCTCCTATCTCACCGATCCCGAGGGCAACGGCATCGAGGTCTATTCGGACCGGCCGCCGTCGGCGTGGAAATGGACCGGCGATATGGTCACCATGGGGACCGACCAGCTCGATATCGACAATATCGTGGCGCAGACGGACACGACCCGCGATCAGTATCACACCGCGCCGAAGGCGCTGCGCATCGGTCACATGCATCTGCGCGTCGGCGACGTCGCGCGCGGGCGCAGTTTTTATGAGGGGCTGATCGGCATGGAGCCGACGCGGCTCGGGCGGCCGGGTGTCGCATTCCTGTCGTCAGGTCGCTATCACCATCACATCGGCATCAACACATGGCAGAGCGCGGGCAGCGGTCCGCGCAATGCGCAGGAGACCGGGCTGGCCTGGTTCTCGCTCCGTATTGCCGATGATGCCGTGATGGCCGATCGCAAGCGCCGCCTTGCGGCAGCGGGCCTGTCAGGCGAGTCGATCGCAGATGGCGTTGCGATTGCCGATCCCTGGGGCACTCAGGTGCGGCTCGTGAAAGCGTAAGGTCGAGAAAGATTTCGGCCAGTCTGCTGTCGCGCGCGACAGGCCTACGCCTCAGCCAATTCGAAATACCGCGGCGCGTCGCGCCAGCCATGGGCTGCGGCATGGAGCGCCTTGGCGCGATAATCCAGTTCGAGATCGCAGAGCATGCCGCGCATCTCCAGATCGCTCTCCTCGCGGGCGAGGCGGTTGCAATCGTCCGCGCGGTCTCTGAAATAATTTTCTGACATAATCATCGGTATCGTTTTCCATCGGCTTCGATGGAACTTCGCTGTCCGGTTTGGCGAAGACGTGGCGGCATGCCATCAAATACGTGGCAGGTCCCGCTTTTCGCGTTGCGAAAGATTGCGCAGCAACGTTACGGCGCGCCGTTGGCGCCTGCGGTCACGGCGTGCGACACGAGCGCATGAGCATCGGTGATGCCGCCGGCCGCATGGCGCACGATGGTCTCCGCCATCATCGCCTTCGTCGCCGGTGTACGATGCTGCACGGCGATCTGCTGCACAGCGATATCCAGCACCTGGCGCAGCGTGGCCACATAGTTTGCGTCGAACTTCGGTGTCGGGTCGGTTGTCATGCTACACTCCGTCGTCTCGAGCTGCGCGGACCATGCTGGCGCATTGGGGCGTATCTTGGCCCGTGCGATGAAACGTGGATGACGGCTGGTGACATTGTTTTGAAGTGCGGGCGTGAACCTTCACGCGGTGTTGCGCGACATCGCGTCGCGCGCACTGCGCTGCACACCAGCGCGCAAAAAAAGATCGATAAAATCTTTAGCAAGTGTGAAGCCGCGATGACGTCGCGTGCACATTCGCGCGATCGATGACCCCCCTGCCATTTCGCTGAATGGGGGCTTGATCAAGCGCCATTCCCGAATGCGGCCTATCGCGCGCCGGGGCGTCGGTTCGCGGATATGTGTTTGCACGGGCGCCTTGCAGCAAGGCGTCCGTGCTCTGCTTATGGGCTCGCCGCTTACCTCAGCGAGATGGCGAGGCCCGAGAGATCGGCATTGACCATCAATCCGGTCTGGCGGCCGCTCAATTCCAGCAGCGCGCCCTTTTCGTTGGTGAGCACGATGGCGCTGACGCCGCGGCCGACGGCAGCACCCGCGCCGCCTGCGCCATAGACGCCGGCCACATCGCCCGGGCTGTTGATGCGGCTGACGCGGCCGGACAGATAGGTCTGCGACGCGCCGAAGACGAGACCCGCGCTCAAGCCGCCGATCGACAGCGGATAGGTCCGCCCGCGAAAGGTCAGCGTGCCCGAACCGCCCGACGCGCCGATGAACCAGCCGCCCTTCAGCACATTGATGCGGATCGTGCCGCTATCGGCGAAAGCTGCGGAGGACAGGCTTGCGCCGATCAAGGCGAGGGCGACGACGAGGGTGGTGCGGAAAAGCGAGCGCGACATGGGGGTGTCCTCCGAGGGATGATTCGTTGGCGCAAGGCGAGGCCGGCACAATTCAGCAAAATGGCCGCGGGGTCCATGGGCCTTCGGCGCTGCGCGGGCGGCGAGGGCGCTGCAATTGACAAATGCAGGCCCCACCAAACACACTCGGCCATGGCCAGGACCGTCCTCTTCCTCTGCACCGGCAACTACTATCGCAGCCGCTATGCGGAAGAACTCTTCAATCACCTGGCGCGCCGTGCCGGTCTGGACTGGGAGGCGACGTCTCACGCCCTGGCCATCGAGCGGGGCAAGGACAATGTCGGCCCGATGGCGCGGCAGACCATCGACGCACTGACCGTCGATGGCATCTCGCCCCTTGGCGCGTCGCGGATGCCGGCACCCTGCACGCATGATGCACTGGAAGCGTCCGATATGGTCGTGGCCGTGAAGGAAGCCGAGCACCGCACCTTGCTGGCGACGCGCTTTCCGGGTTGGGAAGATCGCGTGACCTATTGGCACGTGCATGACATCGACGTGGCGCCTCCCGACGTCGCGCTGGGCGAGCTGAAGGCGCTCGTAGCGGCCTTGGTGCAACGGCTTGCGAATGTGCGAGAGGGCAGCTGTGCCGGTACTACTTAATTGATACTGTGAAAGAACCACTTCACCAGCAACATGCCGCTGCCGACCGCCGCCACCACGATCCCGTAGCCGGTCAGGACGTCGGCCGGCGTGCCGCCAAATGGCCATGTAACAGCAATGGCGATGCCGACGGTGAGTGTCAGCACGGCGTAGAACAGGCCGCCACGCTCCTCCGGCTTTGATGCCAGCGCCTGCATGATGAATTCCAGAAGGGGACTTGGCTCGGACATCGATGTGGCTCCTCGTCCAATATGTCGGCGAGCGCGACGATCGGGTTCAGCCGTATTGCGGCCGCTTGGCGCCTTGTTGCGTGAACCTGGTGCGCAGTTATCCCGACTTATCGCCACCGTCCCACGGCCGCATTGGCTAATCACGAGGCCGCTGCCTTGACACCCCTTGAGCAAGTCGATCACCGCATGCGCGTGCTTGCCGCACGCATCCATGCGCCCGAAGAGCTGCTGCCGGGGTATCGGCATGTCGATTCCGGCCGTGCGCTGATCGAGCATGACGGGCACTTCCACTACATGTTCGTCGAACGCGGCGAGCGATACGACATGCGGACCACCGATGATCTAGATGAGCTGATGTACTGGACTTTCGAGACCATCACCTCGGCGATGGCCGGAACCTATGAACTCATGCACCGCAATTCCAACGCCGGCGATATCAGGCGCCTGCGTTTTGCGCATCAGCTCGCATTGCTGGGCCGGCTTGATCCTGCATGGGCGGATCGCTGCCGCGCCGGACTCGATGATATCCTCTCGCGTCATCCTTATGTCGACGGGCGTTGATCGGCATGCATCGCTCGGAAGCAGATGTGATGTGAGCAATAGGCGGCACGTCAGGCTTCGCTATGTCGGTTGATCCCAAAACAGGCCAATTGTTCTCATTGGCGGTGCCGCGAGGGTCACCGGATGTGACGCTCCGCGAGCCACCAGTAAGCGAGCGCGGCAACGCTTCCGCCGCACGCCGCTGCGCCGATCAGCCCCCATTCGGTCGGCAGTGAGGAGCCAACGGAGGCGCTGATGCCGAAGAAGCCGCCGCCGGTGATGGCGCCGCCGATCATGCACATCGCGGGCGACATGATCCCGACCCATCGCGCAAAGAGGATTCCGGGCAGGGCGATGAAAACGGTGGCCTTGAATGAACCCGCCACGCCGAAAACGAGAGTCAGCAGAGCCGTCGTGACGACCGCGCCGAGATGCGCGGCGATTCCGCCGGTGGGCCGAAGGCTGAGCTGCAGCAGAATTCCCATGGCCAAAGGCGCGATGATAATCGCCGCGATCAGGCCGACGATCATGCGCCCGATGTCGATCAGGCATCGCGAGACGCGGGACATCGGTGGTGCGGGAATGGGAGACGTCGGAGGCATGACGCTTGGAATGTGCCGCTTTCAGACATCAAGCCATGTCAGCGCCGCCCCGTCATATTGCGCTCAATTCTTTCGATACGCGCTTCAGAGCCTTCTGGCCGTCCGGATCGGACGGAGCGAGTTGAGCGTGCATCTTGAAGTCAGCCAATGCCTCTTTCAGACTGCGTTTCATCTCCCGCGCCATGCCGCGGTTGTAATAGGCTTTGGTATCTTTCGGATCGAGCTGGATCGCCTGGTTGAAGTCCGCGATGGCCCGGTCGAAATCGCCTTTGGCGCCCCAGGCGTTGCCGCGGTTGACGTAGGCAGCCCCATATTTCGGATCGAGCTGGATCGCCTGATCGTAGTCCGCGATGGCCCGATCGAGGTCACTTTTGCCCCTCCAGGCGCTGCCGCGGTTGTAGTAGGCTTCAGCATCTTTCGGATCGAGTTGGATCGCCTGGTCGAAGTCCACGATGGCCCGGTCGAAGTCGCCCTTGGCGCCCCAGGCGCTGCCGCGGTTGGCGTAGGCGTAGCCATATTTCGGATCGAGCCGGATCGCTTGGTTATAGTCTGCGATGGCCCGATCGAATTTTCCGCTGTGGTACCAAGCGTTGCCGCGACTGTTGTAGGCAGACGGATAGGTCGGATCGATCCGCATCGACTCGTTGTAATCCGCCATGGCGCGGGTGAGGTCGCCCTGTGCCCGGTACGCCCCGCCGCGACGCGCATAGACCCGCGCGAGGCTTCGCCCCGTGTATTGGCGCGAGTCGATGGCGCGCGAGCACCCCGCGACCGCGAGGTCATCTGATAGCTTTACGCAGGAATCCCACTCGTCTGCGGCAGCCACGCGCGGCGACCCGGCGAGAAGCACCACGGCCATGCAGGCGAACAACCGGTATGTTGAGAAGCGCATCTGCATCGCATGTGGTCTCCGCACGTTGTCCGGAGCAGCCGGGATACCCGACCGCCATTCCTCGGACGCTCATTTGTCCCTTGGTCGGGGTCGCAGATCAAATAGTTCATCAGCGATGATTGGATCCTCGGTTTCCGCTTCGGGTCATTGTTCGAGACCGGAAAGAGCAGCAGATCGAACGGCTTCGGTCCAGCAGCGACGAGTTCGGGCGCCTCGCTTGAGCTCGGGCTGATCGGCGTCCAGGCAATCATTTTTGAATGAAAACTGCACGTACGCGTGTCGATTGCACAAGAAGCCAAGGAAAACTCAACGGCAATTCAAGGTGCCTACAAGGCTTTCCGGCCCGTCCGCGCGCATTCTGGCAGTGCTTTCAGGAGCAAGGCCACGGATGGCCCGAACAATCGGAGGAAAGTCATGAGGATTATCGTCATGGGCGGTACGGGTCTCATCGGACGCACACGAACCCTTGCTGCGGGTGCACGTCCATGACCAAGCGTCACGATCGTCCGAATAACCCGGCAGCCGCATCAGAGGCGCCCCAGGAAACTCCGTCCCATGCCGAGCGGCCTTCTGCCGGTGCGGAGATGTCCCGCGTGCTCGGGACCACACCATTTCATATGGCTTTGGATTCCTCCGGTGCCGGAATCACCCACTGGAAACATGAGCCATTGCACGACGTCGTCGAGCCCATGACCCATCACGTCATCATGGCTTACAACGGTTCGATGCAGCGCATGGAGCGGCGGTCGGGAAGATCGGTTGCGATTGGAACGTTTCGCCCCGGTGTTGTGATCATCATTCCAGAAGGATCAAGCTCCCGATGGGATATTCCGAAACCTGTTGATGTCGTTCAGCTCTATCTTCCGCACAGAATACTCGAGCGCGTTGCCCACGAAGCCGACATCGCCGCTCCTGGCGACCTTCTGGAGCGAACGGCGCATCCCGATCCCATCACATCGCGGTTGCTCATAAGTGCGGCGGACGTCCTGGAGGGCAATGCGGCCCTGGATGCCCTGTTCAGGCAGCAAGTGACGGATCTTCTGGCCACGCGCCTACTGGCTGCGCACACCGGCGCGCCAACCACGTTCCAGCAGACCATGGGCGGGCTGGCGCCGAAGACGCTGCTACGTGCCATCGAACGTTTGCGCTCGGACAGCGATACGGACGTCTCTCTTTCCGCCCTGGCCTCGGATGCCGGCCTGTCGCGCTTTCACTTCTGCCGCGCTTTCAAGGAAAGCACCGGGCTTTCGCCACATGCCTGGTTGCGCCAACACCGGCTCGAGCAGGCCATGAACATGCTGCGCGACACCGACGCATCGGTCGTGTCGGTGGCAGCGGCGCTTGGCTATGCCTCGCAGACAGCCTTCGCAGCGGCGTTCAGGAAGCTGACCGGCGAAAGTCCAAGCGATTGGCGCCGACGGACGCGTTAGCCGCAATCTCTCGACAGGTACGTCAATCGCTCTGGGGCAGTTGCAGATCCGATCGGCTAGATCATCACCGTGCCCACGCCAATAACGGACGGAGACAGACAATGGCCTGGAAGACCTTCGTCGACCCACTTGCAATGATACCGCGACGGAGGGTCGTCACGAGCTCTCTGATATATGGACTTTCACTGACCATTCGACTGACGACATCGACGGGCGAAGAGGCCGAGAAGCCAGCGCAGCCCGCCCAAGACAGCACCCCCTCGTTGTCCATCATCGTGAGCGATGACATCCAGGCTTTGAACGACCGGCCGCTGACGTTCGCACAGCCGATCATCTTTCATCGTGACCGGCCGCTGGTTCCGCGAATCTGCCGCGCCGAATGTGAACGTCCCATGCAACTGGCGTCGATGCTGGACTGTACCCCTCCATAGGGGCTCACCTCGTCGTTTCCCGTCTTCGCGTCATCGTTGATCGCAACAAATTTGCCGCAGGTGAGAAGCGGCGGCGGTGACGCGCGTACTGCCGAGCAACTTAAACCCAAGGAGAACATCACATGCGAATAGTCATCATAGGCGCCGGCTTCGCCGGCATGTACGCCGCATTGTCCGCAGCCCGCCTGCGCGACATCAAGGGCGTTTCGCCCGAAGAGCTCGAGATCGCACTGGTCGCACCCGAGCCGACACTGGTCATTCGGCCGCGGCTCTATGAGCCGAAGCCCGAAACCTTGACGGCGCCTTTGCTGGATGTCCTCAAGGCCGTCGACGTCGTCTATATCAAAGGCAGCGCCGAGACGATCGACACCGCATCCCGCATCGTGCAGGTCGCGACCGCCAACAATAAGCGACAGTCGCTCTCCTATGATCGGCTGGTCGTGGCGACCGGAAGCCGGTTGTTCCGTCCGAATATTCCCGGCCTCGCGGAGCATGGTTTCAGCGTCGACAATCTCGACGATGCGATCGCGCTCGACAAGCATCTGCATGGCCTGGCCGATCGGCCGGCATCGAACGGACGCGACACCATCGTCGTAGCCGGCGGCGGCTTCACGGGAATCGAAGCCGCGACCGAAATCCCGGCACGCCTTCGCGCGATCCTCGGCAAGGACGCCCGGCCGCGCGTCATCATTGTCGAACGAAACAGTGCGATCGCCCCCGATATGGGCGAGGGTCCACGTCCCATCATCGAGGAAGCGCTGCGCAAGCTCGGTGTGGAGACAAGACTCGGTGCCGGTGTTGCCTCGCTGGATGCATCCGGGATCACACTGTCCGACGGCGAACGTATCGAAACCGAGACGGTGATCTGGGCAGCAGGCATTCGCGCCGCGCCGCTGACCACGCAGATCCCCGCCGAGCGCGACAATTTCGGCCGGCTGCTGGTTGACCGCGATTTGCGCGTACCCTCGGTGCCGGGCGTCTTTGCCACGGGCGATGCCGCCAGAGCGGCCAGCGACGATGTCGGTAACTACGCGCTGATGTCGTGCCAGCATGCGACGCGGATGGGCGCCTTTGCCGGCAACAATGCCGCCGCCGAATTATTGCGCATGGCGACCAGGCCATATCACCAGAAGGGCTACGTCACCTGTCTCGACCTCGGCGAAGCCGGCGCACTGTTCACGCGCGGCTGGGATCGCAAGGTCGAGATGGTTGGCGACGTCGCCAAGAAGACCAAGAAGGAAATCAACACCGTCTGGATTTATCCGCCGAAGCCCGAGCGTGCCGCCGCTCTCGCCTCGGCCGATCCGGAGCATGTGACCGAAGTCTAGCCGCTCCACACAAGAAAGAACCGCGCTCCATGCAGGAGCGCGGCCAGCTCTCACGATCAACCAGGAGGACCCACAGATGACACAGACGATTCAAGCCGCTCGGAAAAATACCCAGCAAAATACCCAGAAGGAGAAACACATGAACCTTGATACGACATCAGCCCCCGTCAAGTCGGGGCGTAACGAACTGGTCCCCTCGCGCTATGCAGTGAAGATCGGCGACATCGACGTGCTGGTGGTCAGCGATGGCGTGTTGCCACTCCCAACCTCCATGTTGGGACATAACGCAGACCCCGCCGTCCGGGCCGCCTGGATGCGCGACATGTTCCTGCCGCCGGACGCTTTCGACTGGCCACTGAACGTGGTCGTGGTGCAGAGCGGCGAGCAGACCATTCTTGTCGACGCCGGGCTGGGATTGGACCCGGACCTGCATTTGCCGCGGGCCGGACAACTGATCCAGCGATTGGCCGCTGCCGAGATCGATCTTGCATGCGTCACCGATATCGTGCTGACGCACTTGCATATGGACCATATCGGCGGACTTCTCGTCGAAGGGGTGAAGGATCAACTACGTTCGGATCTGCGGATCCACGTCGCTGCCGCCGAGGTCGAATTCTGGAAAGCGCCCGATTTCTCTCACACCCAAATGCCGCCGGGATTCCCGGACGCGCTGCGGGCAACCGCCAAGCGGTTTATGGCCGAATATGGAAAGCATTTTCGGACATTCACGGACGAGCACGAACTGGCGCCGGGAGTCATCGTGCGTCGGACCGGCGGCCACACGCCCGGACACAGTGTTGTCCGCCTGGCATCCGGCGGTGACGCGCTAACCTTCGCCGGCGACGCCGTGTTCACGGTCGGGTTTGACCAACCCGATTGGCACAACGGTTTCGAGCACGACCCCGAGGAGGCAGCGCGCGTTCGGACCCGTCTGTTGCGGGAGCTGGCGGCAACAGGCGAATTGTTGGTCGCGACTCATCTGCCATTCCCGTCCGCCGGCCACGTGGCGATCGATGGCGACGCGTTTCGCTGGGTTCCGATCGTCTGGGACTACTGATCGCTAGTCGGATGAGGACCGGGGCGCGCCCGCGTGGCGTTCATGCGCGCGCGCCCCGGTTATAGCAGTGCGGATTCAGATGGACTGCAGAGTAGTGGGGCCAAGCCGCGTCATCTTGGCAAGAAGGAGATTGAAAATGCAGAGTGAAAAGGTCGTGATTGTAACGGGCGGCAGCTCCGGCATAGGGAAGGCGGCGGCGCTGCGCTTCGCAAGGGAAGGCAACAAGGTATTCGTGACCGGCCGCCGTCCCGGCCCTATCGAAGAAACGATTGCCGAGCATGCGAACATAGCCGGCATGGTGGCGGATGCAGCCTCCGCCGAAGATGCCAAGCGCACAATCGCCAAGACGGTCGATCTTTGGGGCAGGGTTGATGCCCTGGTCAACAACGCGGGCGCAGGTGCCATCCTTCCGCTGGCAGATGCGACAGCCGATCGGATCATGGACATTTTCTCCGTCAATGTGCTCGGCCCAAGTCTCCTTGCCGCCGCTGTGCTTCCTCACCTAAAGGCAACACGGGGCACGATCGTTAATGTCTCGAGCACTTTCGGTCACAAGCCGGTGGCTGGACTGTCTCATTACGCCGCCAGCAAGGCGGCTTTGGAGCATTTGACCCGCTGCTGGGCGCTGGAGCTTGCACCACTCGGCATACGCGTGAACGCCGTGGCGGCAGGACCTACGGAATCGGGCGCGCTGACGGGCATGATGGGGCTCTCCCTGGAACAGGCTGCGGCAATCAAGGAACAGGAGCGGGCGCGCATACCGCTCGGGCGGCGCGGCGTTCCTGACGACCTGGCGGAATGGGTCGTGAGGCTTTCAAGTCCCGCTTCGGAATGGATGACGGGCCAGGTTGTTGCTGTTGATGGCGGCCTGGGACTGGCTTAGTTGCCGTTGACGTTGCGGGTAAAAGTGAGCCAGTCGCAAAGCACGACGCTGCTAGCTAGTGTTTTCGAATGATGCATCGATGAGAAAAGGCGGTCCACAATTGGGCAGACCGCCTCCTTTATTCATGGCTTGAACGTGAAGTCCGGTCCGAGCGCGACGTCCGCCGGAATGGGTGGTAGATCGGCGAATAGTTCGGGATGCTTCTTCATGACGTTCAGCATCGGCTTGGCGTCGATGTTCTTGTTGACGTCGAATGTCGCCTTCAGCACGCCCAGCCGCTGAAGCCGGTCCTGCGCGCTCCAGAGTGCCTTGTAGCTATTTGCCGAAAGACGTCGATCAAGTTGCTGGACATTGAATTCCATCGCGGCTTCGGCGATCTCTGGCTTCAGGCCGGGAATCCAGCGGGTGCCGATCTGCGCGGCGGCCTTGGGATTTTTGCGCATCCACTGGTCGGCCTGTGAGGTCGCGGCCAGGAATTTCTCCGTCGATTCCGGATTTTTCTCGACCCAGGACCGAAGCGAGACGACATAGCCGAGATAGGCGATGACATCGCCGCCGCGGATCACTTCGAAGGCACCGGGGACGTCCTTCTGCGCGATGATCGGCCACGGATCCCAGCCGGAAAACGCATCGATGCCCTTGGCGAGCAGCGCGACCGTCATATCCGGCGGCGGCGTGTTGACCAGTTGGACGTCGTCGGGCTTGAGCCCGGCCTTTTCCAGCAGGGCCAGGATATAGAGATGGTTGATGGTGCCGAAGGAGGTCGCAATCTTCTTGCCCTTGAGGCTCTTGAGGTCGCCCTTGACGATGCCCGATCCCTCACGGGCAATGATCGCCATGGTCGCGTCCGAACCGGACTTGGTGGCGCTGCCGCTGTAATTGCCGAGCGCCACGAGATCCATGCCGCGTAGCACGGCGCCGATCATCGGAACGCCGACCTGCAGGATCTCCGTCTCGCCAGCCTGCAGCGCGTTCAGCGCATCAACGCCGGTTGCGTAGGGGCGCGCAATGGTGACATCGAGACCCTGCTTCTCGAAGTAACCGCGCTCCAGCGCCACCGGGATCGCCAGCATGTCGATGGCGCTGACCATGCCGACATTCAGTTTCGTCAATGTCTGCGATTGTGCGGGCACGCAGGCCAGCATCACGGCAGTTAAAGCCCATAATATGCGTTTCAAAATCAGTCCTCCTCCTTGATTGGCCCCACGCTCGTGACCCAGTAAGGCCGGGCAACCGCGTTGAGGTCCGTTCGTTTCACACCCCTTAGTCCGATGGAATGATCGTCGGCTCCGGCGATCCGCCCATACTTCTGAAACGCCAGAACGTGAAAACGCTCCGGCGTAAACGGCATATCGATCTGGATATTGACCTTGTCGGACGCGCCGGCGAGCTCCTTGGAAATCTTGCTCGGCGCCTCGATGCTCAGCCAGCCCTGAAACGCGGCCCACACGACAACGACAGCGAGCACCACACGCCCGCGTGTCGAACGAATGACATCTCGCGCGATGCTCATGCGGCCCGCACCATTTGCAGAACCTGCGCCGACAGACGCTTGAACGTTTCATCTTCGATCAGTTGATCCCAGACGCGCGGACGCGGAAGATCGACCTTGATCTGATCGAGCACGCGGCCCTTGGACAGCACGACAACGCGGTTCGCAAGAAACACGGCCTCGGCCACATCATGTGTGATGAAAATGACGGTCGGCTTGCGCTCCTGCCAGATACGCGTCAGCTCCTCCTGCAGTGTCATGCGGGTCTGCGCATCGACGCTGGCGAACGGCTCGTCCATTAGCAGCACGGCCGGATTGTTGGCCAGCGCGCGGACGACGCCGACGCGCTGCTGCATGCCGCCGGACAATTCGTTCGGGTAGCGATCCGCGGCATGCGAGAGACCGGCGAGCGCGAGATATTGCCGGGCAGTGCGGTCGCGCTCGTCCTTTGGTACGCCCCGCATCTTCGGGCCGAAGCCGACATTCTCCAGCACCGTCTTCCACGGGAAGAGGGCGAACGACTGGAAAACCACGCCGCGATCTGGACCCGGTCCCTTGACGAGATTGCCGTCAATCAGGATTTCACCGCCCGTATAGGGGATGAAGCCCGCGATCATGTTCAGGATCGTTGTTTTGCCGCAGCCGGAGGGACCAACGACGGAGACGAATTCACCCTGCTCGACATCAAGCGAGACATCCTGAACGGCGGTGACCTGCGATCCCGCATAGGGATCGAAATAGGTCTTGCGAAGATTTTTGAGCGACAGCGTTTTCATGACGTAACCAATCCCCACCGCTGGCCCGTTGCGCGCTCGATCGGCGCAAGGATCCAGGCATCGACGATGCACCAAAGAGTGCCGAGAACGATCATGCCGAGCAGGATCTCGACCGTTGAGCCGGCACGACGTGCATCGAACATCATGAATCCGATGCCGCTGGTGCCGACGATGATCTCCACCGCGATCAGCGCGCGCCAGCCATAGCCGAGGCCGTTGCGCAGGCCGGTAATGATATTCGGCAACGCACCGGGCAGCGTCACCTCCCACAACACTCGCATCGGCGAAGCGCCGAGGCTCTGCGCCGCACGGGCCAGATCGCGATGGACCGACTGCACGCCGAGCACGGTGCTCAGCACGATCGGAAACAGCACGGTGTAGACGATGACAAAGGTCATGGTGGTGAGGCCGAAGCCGAACCAGATCAGCAGGATCGGCAGCCACGCAATATCGCCGATGGCTTGAAAGAACAGCAGCACCGGCCAGCAGATGCGATGCGCGAGGCGGCTGGAGCCGATCAGGATGCCGAGCGGAATGCCCAGCGCGACGCCGATGGTTGCGCCGAACAGCAGCCGGATCAGACTGTCCTGCAGATAGTCCGGCAAAATTCCCTTGTAGGTGAGGGAGATGAACGACCGTATCACATCCACCGGCGCCGGGAAGAAGGCGCGCGGAAACATGCCTGAATTGGCGACAATGCTCCAGATCGCCACCACGGGAATAAACGGCACGATGGTCGCGATAATTGGCCACCGATGCGTCGTGCGCACGTAACCGCTCCAGAATTTCAGTGCAATGTTCATGCGCGCCTCACCAGTCCCCATCGCTCGATCGTCGCGCGTTCCAGCGGAACGAGCAGCAACCGGTCGATGAATAGCCACAACACGCCGATGACGATCATGCCGAGCACGATCACTTCGGTGCGATAGAAGTCACGGGCGACGAACAGCATGTAGCCAAGCCCGACATTGGTCGCGATCATCTCCGCCGCGATCAGGCCGCGCCACGCGAAGCCGAGCCCGGTGCGCACGCCCGTCACGATATTGGGTAGCGCACCCGGCAGCAGCACTTCGGTGAGCAAGGCCCATCGTCCGGCACCGAGCGAGGCGGCGGCATTGCGGATCGTCATCGGAGTGGTGGAGACACCGAGCAGCGTGTTGTAGGCGACCACAAAGAAGACGGCGTTGAAGATCACGAAGATGATGGCGCCGAAGCCGTAGCCGAACCACAACGTTGCGATCGGTATCCAGGCGATGCCGGCAAGCACCGAGAAGAAGCGAAACAGCGGCGTCAGGAACGCCGAGACCGCAGGGCTCACGCCCATGGCGACGCCAAGCGGAACAGCGACGAGTACGCCGAGAAACGTGCCCAATCCGACACGCAGCATGCTCGCGCCGATATGGTGGATGAGTGAGCCATCGCCGATCGCCGCAACCGCTGCTTCGGCCACCGAGCCGACCGACGGGAAAATCCGCGGATTGACGTTGAACAGCGGGACCACGATCGCCCAGATGGCGACGAGCACCAGCAAGGGCGCCACGAACAAGGCTGCGCCCACCAGCGAGTTCATGCCGCGCCAGGCGACGCGGGACCGCACTTTTTGACCGGGCGCAACGAGCACGCGACCTCCCTTTGACCAGCGTTCTGGCCGCTTTGTTTTTATCTGCGAGGCTCTCGGCTACGCAGTTTAGTACTCAAATCTCGTCTGCGAACGGCGGCACTTCGCCGCCGCCTGATCACGTCACGGCATATCCGCCGTCGATGACGAGGATCGTCCCCGTCACGAAAGAAGCCGTCGGCGAGCACAGATAGAGCACGCCCCCCAGAAGGTCCGACGGCTTGCCCCAACGGCCCAACGGCGTGCGTCCCAAAATGACCTGGCTACGTTCCGGGCTGGCTTGCAGATCGGTCGTCAACGGCGTGGCGATCCAGCCTGGCGCGATCGCGTTGACGCGAATGCCGTCATTCGCATAGGCGATCGCCAGCGATTTCGTCAGTTGTGCAATACCGCCTTTGCTGGCGGCATAACCGGGAACGAGACCGCCGCCGAAGAACGACAGCATGGATGCCAGATTGACGATCGCACCCTTGGAGCGTGCCAGCAGCGGCCTCGCGGCGGCGCAAATCCGCATGGTGCCGTTGAGATTGATATCGACCACCGACTGGAAAACCGCGGGGTCGAGTTCTTCGCTGCGACGAATGACGCCGGCGCAATTGACGATCACGTCGAGTTCGCCGAGCGAGCCGACAAGGGACTTGATCGCGCTGTCGTCGCGGACGTCGAGCTGATGCGACTGAGCCTCGCGCAGCACCGAATCCGAACGTGCCCGCTCGATCTCCGTAGCATTCACGCCAGTCGCGATGACCTCCGCGCCGGCCTCAACGAAGCCGCGCGCGAGGCCCGCGCCGATCCCTGACGTTCCGCCCGTCACCAGCACGCGTTTTCCCGCGTACCAGATCGACGCCCATGCGGCCGACGGCATCTCCTCGATCATGTTGGCACCGTCTGCCATCAGCGCACGAACTGATCGACGTAGTCACGGCCAAGGCCGACGGACTCGTAGTGGGCGCGGCACATATCGATCTTGGTGAAGACGTCCTCATAACCGACGTGCTTGTTGTTCTCATCGAGATACAGCATCGATCCCTGGATGTTGAAGAAGGTGATCATCTCGGAAACGTCCTCTGGGACGACCAGCGTGTGGATCTCACCCGGAGGCTCGAACACGTAGGAACCTTCCGTCGCCACCCACTGGTGTTCGCGGTAGAACCACTTGCCGCGCAACACGAAGCCATGCACCGGATTGGGATGCAGATGCCGCGATAATACGCCGGCGCGTCGCACGCGCAGCAGATTACACCACTGCCCTTGTCGTGTGTTCAGCATCAGCGGACGAAACCAGACATCCGGAGCCTGCGGCACCCAGACGCACTCATCCTCGGGAATAGCGACGACGGCGATTTCCGGTGATGCAAGGACGTGCGTCGATCCAATCATGTCACGATACATGGGGCTTCCTCTTTCTTTTTTTCGCCGTCGCGGTTGAGACCCGCGTTATGCCTTCAGGCGTCGCAGTCGCGCGACGCTTCGAGAGTTTGAATTGCGTGTAGCCAAGCACCTGTTCCATGGCGGTCTTGGCCTTCTTTGCATCGCCCGCGGAAATCGCGCGCGCAGCGGCCGCGTGGTTTGGCAGATTGTCTTCGAACCAGCCGGGGCTGCCGACCGCGACAAGAAATACCGCGCTCAGAATGGTATCGATGGCGCCGCGAAAACCCTGCAACACGGGGTTATGCGTCGCATCCAGAATGGCGAGGTGGAATGCCTTGTCTGCCTTGATGGCGCTTTCCTGATCGTGCGAGGTTTCCATGCCGACCAGCGCGGCTTCGATGCGCAACCTGTCCCGCTTGGTGCTCCGCGTTGCCGCGAGCGCGGCTGCCGCCGGCTCGATGATCAGGCGGACTTCCTGAATGGCCATCAGAAGATCGCGGTCCGGTTCGCCGCCGCCGACCAGCCATCCCAGCACATCGCGATCGAGCAGGCTCCAGTCGCGGCGCGGCAAGACGTGCGTACCGTAACGCGGACGCACGCTGACCATTCCTTTCGCAGCAAGGGTCTTGATCGCTTCCCGGATGACGCCGCGCCCGACACCGAAGCGCGCCTCCAATTCCGGCTCGGGGGGGAGGGTCGCGCCAATCGGGATAATGTCCTGCGCGATTTCGCAGCCGAGCGTGGTCAAGACCGAATTGATACGACCTGGCTTGCTTCCCCGCTCCAGCGATTTTGTAGGACTTCGTGCCACGAGTGTTCTTTCCCCGCTTGTTTGCTCAGTGGCCTATCTCACGTTTTCAGAGCGAATGCAATCATCCGATGTTTAACATCGGATGATTGATTTGCGGTGCACAATGCTTTGCCCGATCGCAATTCGAGTTTGAAATTCGTGGCAAAGCGGTGGCGATAGATGGCCGGCCCATGCCAGCGCGCGGCCGGTTGTTTTTTCCGGGAACGAGATTGGCTGTTCCACCGTTTTCAGAGACACCGGGCCGGTTCTGTTCCAGCAGCACCGGTTCTCCTTGGCTCGGGTAAATCAGGAGAGAGCAAATGATGTCCGAAACTCAAGTCCACACCATCGCTCGGCAGATGCTTGATCGGCACGGCGCCGTGGCCATCGCTCATGCCGCTCAGAATGCACTGACATGCGAGCAAAAAGGTCAGGTGGAAGAAGCCAACGAGTGGCGCCACGTGAAGGATGCCATGAAGATCATGCAAGGTCCGCATCAGAGCTGAGGTTGCGACGCCGCCTTGCAAATGCGCGTGGTACCGTCCGTAGCGTCGTGGCGGCAAAACAGAATGAACGGTTCTGCTCATCGCAGCGCCACCGATCGTCGATAAGAAAAAGCCCACACGTGCGTAGCTATCATTGGACAAATAATAAGCAAGCTTGGCCAACGACCGCTTTGCGCCAAAGGCGGACGGCTTTGTTGCCGGTCGTTATCGTACCCTGATATTTACGAACGCAGACGACTGGGTCGCAATCCTTGCGCAGCCCCTACGGAACTAGGGCGCATACTCATGAACGCTGGCGATGTCCGCTTTGCGCTGATAGCGACCGCTTTGTGCAGCCGCAGCAGATGACGCGCTGGGCCGATAGCAGACTTACGGTACTCGCTTTACTCCCGGCAGTCGGTACGAACCGTCCAAGATGGGGGTTTGTGCCCCGTACAGCCGCATCGTCAAATTGAAGTTGACAGCGGGAGCAGGTAGCCAGTTCGATTGCTTGTCCGGGCCGGGATTATCTTTTTGGATGTAGATTGTAATCGAACCGTCGCCCCCCTTCTTCAATCCATCAGTCGTGCTGCCAATGCTGTAGCGCTTGAATTCATTCTCGATGAAGAACTCCTTCTCGTCGTACATGTTGAGGTTCCAGAACACCGACACTGGCGGGATTTTGTCTTTGTCGAACTGAAGGACGTATTTGTTCGCGCCAGAGAGCGCAGCGCCCTGATCGTCTACGCGGGTGTTTGGATAGAGAATTTCCTCTGGTACGTTTGCCCCCGTCAGGTTCGCCGCCATGGCTGCACGCAAGGCGTAGTCGAAACCGGCTCGACCCCCACCCATCGTGTAGCGCCAGCCCCTGACGTTCTCAGCCGCATTCGCGTAGGTGTCCTCGATGATCGCCGTTGCTGTCGTCGCTGCTCGTGCGAGACCACGCTTGGTTGGCTCGTCGAGACTCTGCCAATCAAATCCGTTTGCGACACTGAGGCCGATCCGGTGAGCAGCGGCAACATCGGCGTCGCCGAAGTCGTCACTGCGCGACAGAAACGTCTTCATGCCGAAGCCAATCGTCTCGAACATGCGAAGAGCTTCGGGGGCCGTTGGCTTGAGCTCAAAACGCGCGTACTCGTATTGGTTCGGGACTTCAAATCGCAGGCCCTGCTTCTCGAACACCGATAGCGGCAGCGCCAGGAAACCTGCCTGAACCTCGCGAGCCGCAGGTAGGTCGGCGTCACCATTGACGAACACACGGTTGGCGATCACGCCCAGTTGCGTACGGACCTTGATCTGCTTAATGCCCGAAGGTATTGCGCCGTGGAAGTCCGGCCCAGTGAGGAGAAACAACCCGGGTTCCGGTCCTTTACTGCCGCCGATGTTGTAGACGACCTGATCATAGTAGTCGCCGATCTGGACGATGTACCAGCGGCTCTGGCTGAGAGTAGGAACGCGAATGACAACCGGTTCGCTGCCGAGATCAGCACAGGCATAGCCGTCGATTGAGACATTGTTTGGCGTGTTGACAAACTTGTCGGCGGCGGTCTTCAGATTTGGGAACTTGCGGAAGTAGTTTAGCCCGACAGCGCCAGCCTTGAGCCCAGCATAGAGCGTGTGGACGTTGTCTACGAAAGGACGCCCCCAGATCGCTGTTTGAATACCGATAGCGTAAGCGTGCTCTTCGCGCGCTTGATCGGCTGGCATTTTATTTGGTGGAGTTTGTGCAAGAGCGGGAACCGTCAAAAGGCAATGGAAAAGGAGGGCCGAGATTGCCAACTGTCGCATGGGAATGCTCCCGTTTTGACGTAAAACGTAGGTGAATTGTGCGGCAGGTCAACGTCCGGTTTGGGGCATTTTCGACGATTTGGGCGGGGATGCCCAGATGGTTGATGCCCGCTTCCGTCCGTAAGCGCCGCAGCAGGGGCCGGCGTTGCACTGGGCCAGATCGCCGTGATTCAACTCCAAAACTGGGGGGACGAATCATGCGCTACGAACTCGCCAACTATGAATGGACCGCCATTAAGCCGATGCTGCCGAATAAGCCACGAGGCGTTCCGCGGTTGAACGACCGCCGCGTCCTCGATGGCATCTTCTGGGTTTTGCGATCAGGAGCACCTTGGCGTGATCTGCCGAAAGCGTTTGGCCCGTACACCACTTGTTATAGCCGCTTCGTCAGGTGGCGGCGAGCTGGCGTCTGGGGCCGTATCATAGACGGGCTGGCCGCTGCTCACGATGCCGCTGTCCAGATGATCGACACCTCCATCGTCCGCGTGCATTAGCATGGAGCCTGCATCAACCGGAACCGGCGTTAATCGATAGGAAGGTCTCGTGGCGGCTTGACGAGCAAGATTCACGCATTGGTCGATAGCAATGGTCTGCCGGTGTCGCTGGCGTTGAGCCCCGCTGAAGCGCACGACGTTAGACTTCCCAGAAAACTGCTGTCTCGACTGAAATGCGGCTCAATGCTGCTTGCTGACCGTGGCTATGATGCGGTTTGGATCAGAGAGCTTGCCACGAAAAAGGGCGCGTGGGCCACATCCCGCCGAAGAGCAATCGCACCGATCCGATCGGCTTCAGCCTCTACCTCTATCGCGCCCGCAACCGGGTCAATTAGGCTATGGCTGCGCCTTTATGAGTCCACGTCCTAGATCAGACAATCGATGCTTGATGAATTGTCCAGCTGACCTGAGCGCCAACCTTGCGTCTGTAAGACCGCCATTCCACAGAGGCCATGCATGGATCATGTCGGGCCATACCTCCAACGTCGTCGCGACGTCGGCTATCGCGGCAGCCTCCGCGAAACGCGTCGAGTCTGCGAGCAAAGTTTCGGCTGACCCGACCTGAATGAGTGTTGGTGGAAATCCGATGAGGTCCGAGAACAGCGGAGACAGAAACGGGCTCCTGCGGTCGAGCGATGCCGGAGCAAAGGCGTCAGCCAGTTCCTCGAGGTAGCCACGGTGGATGATCGGATCGATCTGATCCTTGCTTTGCAGCGTCGTCCCGGACATTGAAAGATCGGTCCAGGGCGAAATAAGCCAAGCGCATGCCGGCGACTCTTCATTGGCTCCGCGCAAGGCGTTGATCAGGGTAATTGTAAGATTGCCGCCAGCGCTGTCACCGGCAACTACTATATTGCCGGCGTCTATGCCCTGCTGGCGCAGATATCGCCAAGCGCTCATCGCGTCGTCGTGAGCGGCAGGAAACGGGTTTTCCGGCGCGAGCCGATAGTCAATCGCCAGGGTGCTTATGCCAGCAGCCCGCCCTGCCTCTGTCACGAGGCGTCGATGACTGAGGATTGATCCCGAACAAAAACCGCCGCCATGAAAATACAGAAGCACGCTCGTCGTATCTGCCCCCGGTGAGAAGGACCATTCCCCCGCGACATTTCCGCAATCGACAGTCCGCAACGCGACATCGTCGGCCACCGGCCAGATCGACCCGACTTCATCAAGTCGCTGCCGGCGCTGATCCCACCCGACCGGGCGGGGCTTTGACAACAGTACCGCGCGAATATTCGCAATCCCACTTTCGGCCAAGGATACTTTCCCCCGAAAATTCGTGAAAATTGAGCGGCAATTTCAAAACTTCGCAGAAGCAAGTCTAGAGGGAACGCGGGGATTGCGCCAGCAGCGGACAATTCCGCATAATTCTGAATCTGACATCGCGTGGCGCTCGGCTCCCACTTGTAATTCGCCAGTCGTGCTTAACTAGAACGAGGGCTGTTCTTCACAAAGTGGAGGATGCTGCAATGCGTGAACCAAATCCTGAAAAGCTGAACGCACTCGTAGGAAAGCTGGTCAACGACCTCGGCATTTCACTGGGCGGTGCCAGTATACTGCTCGGCGATCGTCTTGGCCTCTACAAGGCAATGGCGGATGGAGATATCTTCACGCCTTCAGCGCTTGCCAAGAAGACCGGTCTGCATGAGCGTTATGTCCGCGAGTGGCTCTCCGGCCAGGCCGCCTCTGGTTACATCGATTACCACCCTGAAAAGAACGCGTTCTCGCTCTCGGCCGAACAAGCGATGGCATTCGCCGAGGAGGGGTCGCCAGCTTTCTTCGCCGGTGCATTCGATGTCGTGCAGTCCACCTATCTCGACGAACCCAAGGTCGCCGAAGCATTTCGAACAGGAAAGGGCGTCGGTTGGCATGAGCATTCGAAGTGCCTTTTCTCGGGCACCGAACGCTTCTTCAGGCCGGGCTATAACGCCAATCTGGTCTCAAACTGGATTCCGACGCTCGAAGGCGTCGAAGCCAAGCTGAAAGCGGGCGCCAAGGTGGCCGATGTCGGATGCGGCCACGGCGCCTCGACCATCGTGATGGCCCAGGCGTATCCCAAATCCAGGTTCTTCGGGTTTGATTACCACAAGCCTTCGATCGATCGCGCGAAGGTCCTGGCCCAGGAAGCGGGGGTCGGAGACCGAATTGAATTCGCGCAGGCCAGTGCCAAGGATTTTCCGGCAAAAGACTACGATCTCGTCGCTTTCTTCGATTGCCTGCATGACATGGGCGACCCCGTTGGTGCGGGCAAGCATGTCAAGGAAACACTGGCCAAAGACGGGTCGTGGATGATCGTCGAGCCATTTGCTCATGACAATCTCAAGGATAATCTCAACCCGATCGGGTCCATTTTCTATCACGCCTCGACATTCATTTGTACACCTGCGTCGCTCTCTCAGGAGGTGGGCTTGGGGCTCGGTGCCCAGGCAGGTGAAAGCAAATTGCGTCAGGTCGCGACTGAGGCAGGATTCAAGCGCTTCCGCCGCGCGACTGAGACGCCCTTCAATATGATCTTCGAAGTGCGTTCCTGATCGATCAGATCAACGGTGCGGAGCGACCCGGATGCCGCGGGAAATGCGGCTTCTAGGGGCTGCGTCGCTCTGGATTGATGTCACCTGTCGACAGGAGCGCTGCAGATTCGAAAAGGAGCCGCTGCAAAAATCTCTCGAAAGTGTAGTTCAGAGTAAGTTGACCGCCACGAAGGTCTTGTCTCGCTCATGGCAAGCGGCCGACATCGTCCGTTACCGATTGTCGGTTTGGCGCAAGAAGCGGACGCGAGCTATCTTAATGTCGCAAGGGATTGCCGCATGCGTGAGCGGCTTCAAATCGACCAATTGGATACCCGGCACCGATGTTGCGGTCGAGCAGCTCGTCGATGTGCGACACGATGCCGATTACATGTGACACTCGTAGGATAAATCGATTCCAGGATAATATACTTGGGACGGGCGTTGCACATTGTTGGCGTTAAGCCAGTTTCACGCACATGAGCTTCGCGTCATCCTTCCTTTCTGCAAGACCTATTGAGACGATTAACGAGATTATGGCTGAAGTAGACGAAGGCTCTCGGCTCGATGGAGCAGTCGTCACGAGCCACGCGCGAGAGCACTCTGTAATCCGTAAGAATACCGTATAGTTAGAGTTCTGCTCTGCCCTTCATCTTCAGATTGCACGCTCGACGCGCTTAATCATGGCCTCAGAGCATTATTGTCGAACTTGAGTTACGGCAGCAGGGCTGTCCTTCAGATGAATCCTGAGCGAACATTTACGCAATAGCTTTCCCTATCACGCGCTGCATTTTGTCCCCACATGGGGATTGCGCAAAATTCGCTCGATCGACACGCTCGGTGTCAGCGATCTCCGGTTGTCGAGGGGATAGCTAGGATCATGCATCTATGTTCAGCGCGAAGCGTAGTCGCGTTAGAAGCGCGACATCATCATGGAGTGGCAATCATGGCACTGATCAATGGTACACCAGGTGACGACATTCTGGACGGAACCCCAGTTGCGGATACGATCAATGGGCTCCCGGGTAATGACACTCTCTCAGGCCTCGGCGGTGATGACACGATCAACGGTGGAGCCGGTAACGACTCGATCGATGGTGGCGTCGACAACGACACCTTGAACGGCAACGCGGGAGACGACTCCATTCTCGGAGGAGACGGAAACGACCAGATCAGTGGCGGCGCTGGCATTGATACGATCGACGGTGGCGCTGGAGATGATACGGCTAGCGGCGACGCGGGGGACGATACGATCAATGGCGGCTCAGGGAATGATGATCTCTCCGGCAACGCCGGGGCGGATACGATCGATGGCGGCGACGGAAATGACAACGTCGACGGCGGTGCTGGAAATGACGTTCTCTCGGGGGGCGCAGGCGATGATACACTCGCAGGCGCTGCTGGCGATGACACATTGAATGGTGGTGATGGTGCTGACGTCCTGTCTGGCGGGGTGGGCGATGATACCATCAATGGTGATGCCGGCGACGATACCCTGACCGGCGGGCTCGGCAATGACACGCTGGAAGGCGGCGACGGCAATGATACCGCCAGTGGCGGCCTAGGTGATGATACGGTGAATGGCGGTCTCGGTGATGACACACTGAATGGCGGTGCCGGTAACGACACCATGAACGGAGGCGATGGTATCGATACCCTCAATGGCGATGACGGGAACGATATCATGAACGGCGACGCCGGAAACGACACACTTAATGGTGGAGCGGGCGACGACGTCATGGATGGCGGTGCGGGTAACGACCTGCTGGCAGGTGACGCTGGTGACGACACAATCGAAGGCGGCGCTGGCGATGACGTCGCTAATGGTGGCGACGGGGCAGACGAACTGTCCGGCGGCACCGGCGTCGATACGTTAAACGGCGATGCAGGCGACGATACGCTTGCCGGCGGCAATGGAGCGGATGCGCTTGAAGGCGGCGACGGTGACGATACGCTGGCCGGCGGTGCAGGAAATGACACGCTCAACGGCGCAGCGGGCGACGATGAGCTGAGCGGCGGTAACGGCGCTGACGCGATGAACGGCGGTATCGGTGATGACGTGCTTACAGGAGGCGCCGGAACCGACGCGATCAACGCTGGCGATGGTACGGGCGCGGACTTCGGTGATGACGAAGTTACCGATCTTAGTTTCGCTGACGGTGACACCATCAGCATCGATGCGGCGCCTGGCTATGACCCGACAACGGTGGTCGTCGACGACGATGGTACCAATACCACGCTGGATTTCGGCTTCGGAACCATCACCCTCGATGGCATTACGGGCGGAGGAACCCCCTATGCCTCGATCGAGGACATAAATAACGCAGCGGGTTACACGGCTATCGAAGTTGTCTGATTATTGACGACGTAGGGCGGCACGTTGCCGCCCTACGCATTCTGCGCAATTAGGCAGTCACTATGCGTCTGGCTCACTCGGCCCGAGCAGAATCTGTTGTCAGCGCCGTTCCAGGGCGAACCACGCTCGTGTGGGTCGTCGTCTTCAGCGTGTCGGCCAACATCCTTCTGCTTGTGTTACCCTTCTACTCCATCGAGGTCTTCGACCGGGTCATCAGCAGCGGAAGCATCGAGACTCTCATCGGCCTGACCTCCCTCGGAATTGCGGCGTTGATCTTCAGCGCCTTCTTCGACGTCATTCGATTTCGATTGCTCAGCCGGTTCGCCGTCACCTTCGAACAGCGCGTCGCACCGCTCATCCTGGAGGCAACCATTGCCGATCCGGCGCGACGCCGCGAAGGCTCGACGCATGATCTGGTGAAAGTTCGGGAGCTACGGAACTTCTTTTCAGGCGGCGCTGTCATTACGTTGGTCGATGCCCCGTTTCTTCCCGTCTTCATACTTATCCTCTTTCTCATCCATCCCTACTACGGCGCTATTGCGCTGACTGGCGCGGTCGTTCTGTCGATCATGGGATATGTGAGTAGCTGTATTGCCCGGGCGGAGGTCAATGAAGCGAGCGGTGCAGCCGCACGTTGTCAGATGCTAATGGATGGCATCGTTCGACACGGCAACTTCATCAGGGCCATGGGCTGGACTGGAGGCGCCATCCGCGCCTTCATGCGCGCCAATGATGAGGCGTTATCTCCTGTCGTTCGCGCCAGCGAACGGGTCGCCGCGATCGCGTCGGCGGCACGCATGGTGAGGTCTACCCTGCAAGTTCTATCTATCGGATGTGGTGCCTGGCTTGTACTGCAAAACGAGGTACTCGCCGGCAGCCTGATCGCGAGCTCGATCATGGTCAGCCGAACCCTGCAACCGATGGAGAGCCTTATCTCTGCCTGGCGCGGGGTGACCGCGGCGCAGGAGGCATGGAAGCGCGTCAGCGCCGCGGCGACATGGGTGTTGAAGCAACCTCATCGGACCCGCCTCACTGCCCCAAATGGCTTACTGGAACTCAATGGTGTCGGCTTCACCATTCCGCAGGCGAGACGTTCGATCCTGAGAGGTATTGCCTTCCGATGCAGGCCCAGCGAGATCGTCGTGGTCGTTGGTCCGACCGGCGCGGGCAAGTCCACTCTCTTGCGGATGGCGGCCGCCTTGGAGAAGCCCAGCGTCGGTGAAATCCGGCTCGACAACGCGTTGCTGGAGAGCTGGCACCCCGATCAGCTCGGAAGCTACATCGGCTATCTTCCTCAGGATGTCGAATTGCTCGCCGGTACCGTTGCTGAAGCGATCTCGGGATTTGAGGAGAGTCCGCGCGACGAAGATATCGTCATGGCAGCAACTCTGGCTGGCGCGCATCAGATGATTCTGGCACTGCCGGCCGGGTATCAAACGCAGATCGGTCGCGACGGTCATCGCCTCTCTGGTGGCCAGCGACAGCGCATTGGCTTGGCACGAGCCTTCTTCGGCAACCGTAAACTGATACTGCTCGACGAGCCCAACGCAAATCTCGATCCGGATGGCGAGGCAGCGCTGTGCACTGCGATATTGAGCGCACGATCGCAGGGCGCAACCTTCCTGATCGTGACCCACCGGCCACGCCTCCTGACGATTGCGGATCACGTATTGCTGCTCCGCGACGGCACGCAGGTCGCCTTCGGTCCCGTTTCGGAAGTTCTACCCAGCAACACAGCGGGGCTCCCTTCACGCCGGGGTCCGCGTCAGCCCGACCGCCCGCAACTGCTATCTGGCTAGGAGCAGGAATTGTGACAACTCACGTCCACGAACTTTTACTCGGTGCAACGAGCAGCCACGAAATCCTGGAGAAACCCAGGTCCGATGCCCGACGACTCATAAAATGGGGAGCCTTCCTTTTAGCGATTCAATTCGGCGGATTCGGCCTTTGGGCTACATTCGTCCCGCTGCGCAGCGCCGTCATCGCTCCCGGTATCATAAAGGTCCAATCTAAGCGGAAGGCGGTGCAACATTTCGACGGTGGGATATTGAAGACCATTTATGTCCGCGAGAACGAGCAAGTCGAGGCCGGTCAGATCGTTGCAAAACTCGATACGACCCAAGTTGAGGGAAGCCTTGGCGTATTAGAGACAAAATTGTTTGCTGATCTCTCGCTGGATGCACGGTTACTCGCTGAACAAATGCAGTCCACCGCTATTTCATTTCCTGACGAATTACGGAATTCTCCTCGCCCCGAAGCAAAGACGGCAATTCAGACCCAGGAGACGGAGTTCGCGACGCGATCAAGTGCATTGACCGGCGAGCGGAAATTGATCGATCAGCAGACCCGACAACTCATGGAAACGGCCCATGGCCTCGAAAACAGCAGGACAAGCCTGCAAGAGCAACTTCAGTTTCTTCAGGAAGAAATACGAGATACAGCATCGCTATTGGAAAAAGGGCTCGCACGAAAGCCACGCGTACTTGCGTTGAAGAGGGCGGAAGCGGACATGCAGGCCCAACTCACGCGCAATCTGACCCAGCAAGCAGAAACACGCGGGAAAATCGCAGAACTCGTCGATCGTGGAAAACAGCTGGGTCTCAACCAAAGTCAGGATATCGCAAAACAGAGTCACGCAACGCGAGAATCGATCGGCGATCTCAGACATCGGATTGGCGCATTGCGTGAACAACTGGCGCGGACTGATTTACGCGCACCGGAGTCGGGACGGGTTGTTCGCCTCAACAGCAGGGAATTGAACACTGTGTTAGCGCCTCGAGAGACACTCATGGAGATCGTGCCCATCGAGGATCGCCTCGTCATCGAGGCATCCCTGCGGCCGCAGGATCGCGAGGAAGTCATGGCGGGGCAGAACGCTCGTATCCGCATCATTGCCCTCAACATTCGCCGCCGACCCATGCTGGAAGGCCAGGTGACTGCTGTCGCGGCGGATGCGTTCACTGACACGAAGAGCGGCGTCACATCCTACATGGCAGAAATTGATTTGCAGCGATCACCGGAGGTCGAACCTCATCTCACGACTTTGAAGCCCGGCCTTCCGGTCGAAGTCTTTGTTGAAACAGGCATAAGAACATTTGCGGAGTACTTAATTCAGCCGCTGCGCCTACGCGTCCACCGTGCCTTCCGGGAGAGTTGACGCCTTGGCGGAATATTGAACACACAAATTCTTTGGGAGGCATTTATGCAGCAAGGATACCAACAGGAAAACGACCGCTCTGACACCATCGGCTCACTGGCCTTCAGGCTTCGAGCTACTCCGGCGAATCCATTGCCCCGCTCCAGCCGCAACTCCAGTGCGCCACAAAACCTGTGGTTTGCGCGATCCTTAGCCCGACTGCTCGAATGCAAACGCTGCTACGCTGCGTTCTTGTCTCCAGAAGGAGATCTACTCGATCAGACTTCAGTTGGATTACCCGCGCCCAGTCCCGCATCGGAAGCGTTGGCGAGATCCATCTCGGAGACTTTCAACGGAGACGGCAATTTCATATATCAGTCGTCTACGTCGCCAAACGGGTTTGCACGCCGGCTGATCGGAACGCGCCCGGTCTACGGGCACCACTCGGTCATTGGACGTGTATGTACGGTCTCTGGGGATACTGCCATCTTTATTGCGGGATGGTGGCAGGTGCAGATTCCTGATGCAGAATTCGCTACCGCTAGGCGCGCGATCGAGCTCCTATGGGATGCGGTCGCTGATCTGACAAAGACCACACTGCAGTCTCATCAAATGTGGCTGGATGACATTGAGTCACCCGCCCTGACCATTGACGAAAATCTGATCGTTCGGAGCATGAACAGCGGGTTTCGGCGACTTGTCGGCGAAGGTGTCATCACTCTCGATGGTGGTACACTCTCGGGATCGACCCCCCTCATCACCACCCAGCTCAGGGACGCTGTTCGAGCCGCTATCATTCCGGATCCAAACCAAAAGAACGTCGGATCGACCGTGCTCATCTCGCAAGAGGAGCAGCGATTTTTGTTTGCTGTGATCGGTTCAATCCCTGGAAATACCGATCCCAATCTTGCTCTCATCTACGTTCCTCAATTCAATGAGGAGGCCGGTGCCCAGCGCATTGCTCTCGCGTTTGGCTTGAGTTGGGTGGAGGCGCGGATTGTTCGCTGTATTCTCCGCGGGCGCTGTCCACGCGCCATCGGATTGGAACTTGGTTTCACGGAAGAAACCGTACGGACTTACATCAAACGCGTCATGCTGAAAGTTGGAATCAATCGCCAATCGGAATTTTTCGTTCTGCACAGTCGAACATTCTCACCGTTCAAGTTGCGACAGCCCGGGGCACCCTACATCACCACATCTTAATCCATGTAAAATCGTGGAGTTCCCGCGGGCATCCAGACGTGATCAGATGGCGCATCGGCAACAGATTGGGATATTGTTAGCGCTGCCCCTCGTTATAGGAATATCGCACGCGGCGACTGCTGGAGATTTGATCATACCGTTATCGTGCGACATTGGTCGCACGTGTTTCATCCAGAATTACGTAGACATCGACGATAGTCCCTCGGCCAAGGACTACATGTGCGGGACATTGACCTATGACGGCCATAACGGCGTCGATTTTCGATTAACGTTACATGGCAGACAGCAGAAGCCGGTTCACGTCGTCGTAGCCGCCGAGGGCACGGTGCTGCGAACTCGCGATGGCCTAGCGGACAGCCCTGTGAAAGGCGACAGGCGCAATGCAGCCAAAGGAAATGAATGCGGCAATGGCGTTGTTGTCAGACATTCCGGAGATCGCGAAACCCAGTACTGCCATATGGCCAAAGACAGCATCTTGGTAAGAGCTGGAGATACAGTCCGCGCTGGCCAAGTTCTCGGTGCCGTCGGCATGTCGGGGCTAACTGAGTATCCGCATCTACACTTTATTGTGCGGCGAGAAGGGAAGGTCATCGATCCCTTTGGAACAGGCTTGATGCCTGGCGCTTGCGGCAGTCATACTGAAAGTGAATGGACGGACGATGCTCGGGTTCGTCTGGCCTATTCACCGCGCGCAGTCTTGAACTTCGGATTCGCTACCGAAGCGGTCACGAACGATATGATCGAGGTTGACGCTGTCTCTCAGCGCAAGCCAACTACGAAATCTGAAGCCCTTGTCGTTTATGTTCGGACAATTGGCTTGAAGACGGGCGACGAACAGTCACTGACGCTGCGCGATCCCGACGGCAGGATCATCGCCGAGAAGGGTCCAGTTGCAGTTGCGCAAAATCAGGCCCAGACGCTTCTCTTCATCGGAAAAAAGCGGTCCACCGAACCTTGGCCAGGCGGAGTATATTCCGCGACATATATCGTCGGGCGTAACGGCGCGCCGATGTTGAACCAGGTATTTCGTCATGATCTGCGTTAGCGGGTCCGTTTTCTATCACGCCTCTATATTCATCTGTACATCTGCGTCGCTCTCTCAGGAGGTGGCGGGTGCCTCCGAAGAATTCTGAAAATAATCCTTGACGCTGTTTCGAGGAGATTATATTCTCCTGCATCCCGTCCCACTTTGAGGGGCGTTGCCAGGGACGCTTGTTAGCGCGGGGCGGGATGTGGCGCCTGCGGGCGGGAGGGAGACGTTCCCTCACGCACTCGGGAGGCCTTGGGTCACCGTCCGGCCCCACTACGGGGGTCTGCCACTCATGCTGGCTGGACGTGGCATCGGTGAATGGCGGGAAACCGTCGGGATAAGCGGACTGCGGAGGTCTGCGCCTTTGCCCGGAAGAACGGTCCCGGGGACAGAAATCGCCACGATGGAGCGTCGAAAGGCGTTTCCGCGGCCTCTGCTGTCCGGCGATCCGGGACACTACGCTGCGGCACTGTTACCAAGTTGCGCCTTTCGGCGCTTCATCTCCCTCATTTTCGAGGGAGACCACCGGGACCGCCACGCACGCGCACAGGCGCGGGCAAGGACGGCGCGTGACCGTCACCCAAGTCACTCATATCCAGTCATCATCGTCACAACGGGAGTTCACATGATCATCTCGCAACACGACGCCTGGCATCTCGCGCAGCGCGCCAGGGACAAGAGCGACCTGGCGGCCAAGCGGCTGTCGGACATGATCGTCGCCGCCTGCATCGAAGAGATCGAGCGCGGTAATGCGAACATCCTGCGCACCCATCGCACTTGCATTATCAAGGCCTGTCATCGTGCACACCATTGCACAGGCAGCCGGCCGATCTGTCTTCTGTTTCAACGACGGCGGGTTCTGAATGCAGAGCAGCAGCAAGCGATGCTGGACGAAATGTATTGGCGCGTCCTGGAGGCGCTCATCGCCAGCGAGGCGGCGTGATGGATTTGTTAACCGGCATCGCGCGCTGCGGCAGCGCTACCGTGACACCGCTTGCGGGGTCCGTTAGTGTCGCCCGCAACAGAGCGTGGCGATGCGCGCTCATAGCCGGGGTTTCGCGACATGCGCGCAGTAACGATGACGACGCTTTCTCCTTTGCGCCCGCGCAGTATTGCGCTCGCTGTCATCGCGGTGCTGGCGCTGCTCGATGTGACGCTGCTGGCGGCGCGCGAATTGCCGAGCGTGCCAGTGCTGCAGAAGGTCGGATTCGACATGGAGTCCGCCGGCTTCAAGGCGCGCTTCGTCAACGATGCCGCAGGGAAGGCGGCCTTAAGCAAATTGCCGGCCTATCGCTTCGTCGTCCACAATACGCCGAACGGGCCGCGCTATCTCTATGCCGATCCCGCCAAATGCATGTGCACCTTCGTCGGCAATCGCGACAACTATCTCAACTATCAGGATATCGTGCGCCGTGGCCTGCCGCAGGCGGACTATGTGGCGCCGGACTACAAGACGCAGGCGAGTGCGCTGCTCTCGGACGATCCGATCGCGTCGGACCAGATCGACTGGCAGCCCGACAGTCTCGCGGATGCGTTCCGGGATTATTACTGATCTCGATCCCCCCCGCCTGGCGAAGCTTGGCTTCGACCGGCGGGGAGAGATCAGAACATCAACCGTCGATCTTGCCCGCGATGATCGGGCCGAACAGCTCCCACTTCTCGCCCTTGAAGCGCTGCATCTGCAGCTGCTCGATCGGGTAGAAGTCGGTCGCCGAGGTCGAGATGGTCACGCCGGGCAGCAATGTGTCGGGCGCGAATTCCTTGAGGTTGGCTGCTTCCTTCATGATGTTCGCGCGAGTCAGGTTGTCACCGGCCTGCTTGAGCACCTGAACGATGGTCTGCGCCTGGCCATAGCCATAGACGACCGAGCCGTCGCTCCTGTCCATGGTGGGTGCATATTTGGCGAGGAAGGCGTAGAATTTCTTCATGCCCTCGTCATTGTCCCAGCTGGAATCGGCGCCGTCCTTGGCGTAGTTCGCCGACAGGATGCCCTGGGCGATCTCGTAACCCGCCGGCTTCATCACGCCGCCGACCGAAGAGCCGACATTGCTCTGGATGAAGGTTGGTTTCCAGCTGAGCTCCGCCACTTTCTTGATCGCCTGCGCAGCGAATTTCGGCGTGGTGAAGCTGACAAAGGTGTCGGCATTGGTCGACTTCAGCTTGACGATGTGGGACTCGATGGTCGGTTCCGACACTTCATAGCTTTCCTCGGCGACGATCATCGATGCCGCCTTGGCGCCGAGACCATCCTTCAGACCCTTCAGCATGTCTTTGCCGAAATCGTCGTTCTGATACATGACCGCGATCTTGGCGTCAGGCTTTTCCCTCAGCAGATAGGCTGCATAGATCCTGGACTCGCTCTGATAGGCAGGCTGCCAGCCCATGGTCCAGGGGAAGTCCTTGTAGTCGCCGAACTTGGTCGCGCCGGTGGCCACGAACAGCTGTGGCACTTTCTTGGCATTCATGTATTTCTGAATGGCAGAGTTCGACGGGGTTCCGAGCGAGCTGGCGATGAACAGCACTTCGTCGGATTCGACGAGCTTGCGGGCCTGCTCCACGGCCTTCGGCGGCGAGTAGCCGTCGTCATAGGTGATGTAATTGATCTTGCGGCCGTTGATGCCGCCCTGATCGTTGATCATCTTGAAATAAGCTTCTTCCATCTTGCCGATCACGCCATAGGCGGAGGCGGGCCCGCTATAGGGCATGATGTTGCCGATCTTGATCTCGGTATCGCTGGCGCCGGTGTCGTATTTTTTCTGGGCGAAGGCAGTACCGCCAAGGGCCGCACTGAGGGCTGCGGCAACCGTGAACGTCATTGCACGCGAGCTGAATGAAGGCATTTCTGATCTCCCTGATCATTTGATGAAGCCGCGCGTATTCTTGTTTTTTGTTGAATGCTGCGGCGCGTCGGATTGAATACTTTTCCGCTGCAACTAGCAAGAAAAAGCCCCTCACGACTTTCGTCGTAAGGGGCTGTTTTATTAAGCAGTTTTAATGTTCCAGCGCGAGTTGTTGCAGCGCGCTTTGTCGCTGTCTTCCCAGTCGTCATGCCCGGGCTTGTCCCGGGCATCCACGTCTTGGCTACAAGCTAAGAAGGCGTGGATGGCCGGGACAAGCCCGGCCATGACGGAGCGTAAGACGGTCGCATTTTTGTGAACGATTACCCGCCGAGCTTGCTGTCGATCGGCGGGCCGAACACGTCCCACTTCTCGCCGGTGAAGCGCATCATGCGCAGTTGCTCGATCGGGTAGAAGTCGGTCGCCGAGGTGTTGATCTTGACGCCCGGCAGCAGCGTGTCGGGTGCGAAGTCCTTCAGGCTGGCGGCCTGTTTCATGATGTTCGCACGCGTCAGGTCGTCGCCGGCCTGCTTGAGCACCTGCACCACGGTTTGCGCCTGGCCGTAGCCATAGGCAGCCGAGCTTTCGGCCGGATTGGCGAAGGGGGCGTATTTGGCCAGGAAGTCGAGATACTTCTTCATGCCCTCATCGTCCTTCCACTGCGGATCGATGGCATCCTTGGCATAGGCCAGCGACAGCACGCCCTGCGCGTTGTCGATACCCGCCGGACGCATCACTGCGCCGACCGAGGAGCCGACATTGCTCTGGAAAAACATCGGCTTCCAGCCGATCTCGGCCACCTTCTTGATCGCCTGCGCCGCGAATTTCGGCGTCGAGATCGAGACGAAGATGTCGGCGCCCGAGGCCTTCATCTTGACGATGTGCGAGTCGATGGTCGGCTCGGACACTTCATAGCTGTCTTCAGCCACGATCATCGAAGCCTTCTCGCCGAGACCGTCCTTGAGGCCCTTCAGCATGTCTTTGCCGAGGTCGTCGTTCTGGTAGAACACGGCGATCTTGCCGTTCGGCTTCTCGGTGATCGCGTATTGCGCGAAGATGCGGCCTTCGCTCTGATAGGCCGGCTGCCAGCCCATCGTCCATGGCGCGGTCTTGTATTCGCCGAACTTGGTCGCGCCGGTGGCGACGAACAGCTGCGGCACCTTCTTGGCGTTCAGATACTTCAGGATCGCCGTGTTCGACGGCGTGCCGAGCGGACCGAACACGAACAGAACTTCGTCGGATTCGACCAGCTTGCGGGTCTGTTCCACGGCCTTGGCCGGGCTGTAGGCGTCGTCATAGCTGACGAAGGTGATCTTGCGGCCGTTGATGCCGCCCTGATCGTTGATCATCTTGAAGTAGGCTTCTTCCATCTTCCCGATGATGCCGTAGGCCGAAGCCGGGCCGCTATAGGGAATGATGTTGCCGATCTTGATCTCGGTATCGCTCGCCCCGGTATCGTATTTCTTCTGGGCATTCGCGGAAGTTGAGAAGGCGAGAAACGCAAACGCCGCGCTCGAGAGCGCGGCGGTGCGCAGAAAGTTTCTGCAGTTCATAGGTCCTCAGTGTTTACGTAGTTTGCCTATCAAGCCCTGTGCCAAATAGGCGAGTTGCCTGGCCCCGTTCGGGAGCAGGAAGATGATGATGATCAGGATGACGCCGAACACGGCGCCAGACAGACCCTTCGAGACGTGTTCCGCAATATTCGGAACGAAGACGATGAAAGCCGCGCCGGCCAGCGAGCCCGGCAGCCAACCAACGCCGCCGACGACCATGCCCAGGAACAGCGCAATAGCGAGCTGGATGGTATAGCCATCGGGCGCGACGAACTGCACAGCGATGGCACCGAGACCGCCAGCAACGCCGGTGATGCCGGCGCTAACGCCGAAAGCCAGCGTCTTGTAGAGCGAGACGTCCACACCCATCGCCGAGGCGGCGATCTCGTTGTCACGGATCGCCATCATGGCTCGGCCCGACCGCGACTTCAGCAGGTTGACCGAGAGGATGTAGATCAGGATCGTGACCGCGAGGGTGAAGAAGTACAGCCACATGTCCTGCGACACTTTCAGACCCAGCGAGGCCAGGATTTCCGGTGCATCAGGCTTGGTGACGACAAGGCCCTGCACGCCGCCGGTCCAGTGTTCGAACACGCCGAGCTTCAGGAGCTGCGGCATCGCCACCGCGAGGGCGAAGGTCGCCAGCGCGAGGTAGATGCCGGAGAGCCGAAGCGCCGGCAGGCCGAACAGGAAGCCGGCGATGAAGCAGACCAGACCGGCCACAGGGAGCGTCAGCGCGTAATTGACGCCGGCATGTTCCATCAGGATGGCCGACGTATAGGCGCCGAGGGCGTAGAACGCGCTCTGGCCGAGCGAGAACTGGCCGCTGGCGCCGGTCAGGATGTTCAGCGCGAGAACCGCGATGGCGTAGATCAGCCACATCGTCATCTGGAAGATGATGAAGTTCTTCACGAACAGTGGTGTGACGATGAGCAGCGCCAGGATGATCAGCGATGCCAGCGGGCCGAGCGCCATTGCCTTTTTGGGAACGGCAGCGACCGCGGGAGCGGCGGAGACGTCTTGAACGGTGCTCATGATCAAACTCGCTTCACGATGGCACGGCCGAACAGGCCATTGGGTTTGACGACCAGCACGGTGATGATCAGCGCCAGGGCGATGGGCAGTTTCAGCTCATTGCCGACACCCGGGATATAGGTGCCGACGAGGTTCTCGAAGACGCCGACGAGGAAGCCACCGATGACAGCACCCAGTGGGCTCGTGAGCCCGCCCACGACGGCCGCGGCAAATCCGTAGATCAGCACGCCGCCCATCATGTTGGGCTCGAGGAACACGACGGGGGCGATCAGCATACCGGCGATCGAACCGATCGCGGCCGCCATGCCCCAGCCGAGTGCAATCATCCATGACGTGTTGATGCCGACCAGCCGCGCCGATTCAGGCATCGACGCAGCTGCCCGCATCGCGAGGCCCACGCGGGTGTAGCGGAAGAAGATGAACAGCAGGGCGAGCAGGATGATCGTCACGCCGATCATGCCGGCCTGATGCGTCGAGATCAGCTGGCTGCCCAGGAAGGGCGACGAGCCGAACGGCGAGGGAAACTGCTTGATGGTGAAGTCCCAGGTCAGGCCCGCGACGCTGTTGATGATGGCGAACAGCGCGATGAAACCGGCGACGTGGGTCAGCACCGGCGCCTTGGCGAGGGGCTTGAACAAAGCCCGCTCGATGACGATGCCGCCGACAAAGGAGAAAATCAGCGTCAGCGCGAATGCGCCCCAATAGGGTATGCCCCACTGCATCATCTGCCAGGCGACGAAGGTCGAGAACATCGCCATTTCGCCCTGGGCGAAGTTCAGGTGGTCGATCGCCTGGTAGATCATGACCACGGCGAGCGCCATACAGGCGTAGATCGCGCCGGTGGCGATGCCAGCCAGGACTTGGTTGGTAAAGAGTTCCATGGCCGCCCCCTCAATATCCCAGATACGATTTACGGACGTCTTCATTGTTCGCGATCTCGTCGGCGGTGCCGGACATCACGATGCGTCCTGTTTCGATGACATAGGCCTTGTCGGCGAGCTCGAGCGCGAGCTGCGCGTTCTGTTCGACGACAAGAATGCTGACCTTGTCCTCGCGGTTGATCTTGCCGAGGATCTTGAACAGATCCCGCACGATCAGGGGCGCAAGGCCGAAGGACGGCTCGTCCAGCAGCATCAGGCGGGGACGCAGCATCAGCGCGCGGGCGACCGCGAGCATCTGCTGTTCACCGCCGGACAGCGTGCCGGCCTGCTGGGTATGGCGCTGCTTGAGCACCGGGAAGTGGGCATACATTCGCTCGATGTCGTCACCGATCGCCTTGGTATCCTTGCGACTGATCGCGCCGAGCTGCAGGTTCTCTTCCACCGTCATGGTGGTGAAGGTGCCGCGGCCCTGCGGCACATGGGCGATGCCCAGCCGCACGATGCTTTCGGTCGACTTGTTGTCGAGCTTCTTGCCCTCGAACTCGATCGAGCCTGTGGAGCGGATCATGTTGCAGATCGAGCGCAGCGTGGTGGTCTTGCCGGCACCGTTGGCGCCGAGCAGGGTGGTGAGGCTGCCTTCCTGCAGTTCGAATTCGAGGCCGTGCAGTGCCTGGACCTGGCCGTAATACGCACGCAGGTCTTTTACGTGAAGCATCGCGGTCATGAGTCTTTGTCTCCCAGATAGGCCTTGATCACAGCAGGGTCTTTCTGGACGGCAGCAGGTGTGCCTTCAGCGAGCTTCTTGCCGAAATTCAATGCGACGACATGGTCGGCGATCGACATCACGAGACCCATGTGATGCTCGACCAGGAGCACCGTCACGCCGCGATCGTCGCGGATGCGGCGGATCAGGTCGCCAAGAATGTAGACTTCCTCATGGTTGAGACCGCCTGCGGGCTCGTCGAGCAGCAGGATCTTCGGTTCGGCGGCGAGCGCACGCGCGAGTTCGACGCGCTTCTGCGTGCCGAACGGAAGACCGCTGACGATCGTATCGGCAACGCTGTGCAGATCGAGATAATCAAGGATGTCGTTGACGTCCTTGTTGATCGCAGCTTCGCCTGATCGAACCCATGGCAGCTTCAGCGAGTCGCTGATGATGTCGCTGTTGGTGCGCGCATGTTTGCCGACGCGGACATTGTCACGCACGGTCAGGTTCGGAAACAGCGCGACGTTCTGGAAGGTGCGGCCGATGCCGATCTCGGAAATCTTGTGGGCCGGACGATTCAGGATCGTCTGGCCGTCCATCAGGATATCGCCCTTGCTCGGCTGGTAGAGCCGGCTGAGACAATTGAACAGCGTGGTCTTGCCGGCGCCGTTCGGTCCGATGAGGCCGAGGATGTGACCCTTCTGCATGTCGAACGAGACGCCGTTCAACGCGATGATGCCACCGAACACAACGCTGACGTCGCGAACCGAAAGCAGCGGCGCCGTCGATGCGACGGGCGCGCGCTCTGCGAGTTGTGCCTGTGTCATGTGCGGTGATCCTCGATCGTCGGCTGCGGCGAAGTCTTGCGCAGGTCACGACGATGAAGGCTGTCAGAGCCCTTCAACAATGCGTGCAACTTTCCCTCCTGATTTGATTTTTTTGCTGTCGAGTTTTTTGGATTGTGGTGCAGCTGTTCCCCCGAGCGCCGCTTCGATGTTTCTTACCATCGCCAATAGCCGAGGTCCAATATCGTTGAGCAAGCGCTCTTCCGTGAAACGGAACGCGGGCGCGCCGCAATTAAAGGCATAAGGACCGGTGCCGTCATTCAATGTCATCGCAACACCGGCAGCGTGCACATCGTCCTGCCACTCGCCAGCCGAGATGACGAAGCCGTGGCGTGCGACCATTTCGCCCGCACGTTCGAGTCCATCACGCATCTTCGACCAGCGATGTCCGTAATGTTCGCGAAATTCGCGCAATAATTGGGCACGTTCTTCCGCAGGCAATGCCCAGAAATAAGCGCGGCCCATCGCCGTGGTTGCAATGGGAATGCGCGAGCCGACGTCGAGTTGAACGCCGACAGTGAGACTGGAACGGCTCTGCCCGAAATAGATCATGCTCAATCGATCGCGCGCGCCTACTGCGCAGGCACCGCCGGTCTGCCGCATCAATTCGTCGCGAAATGATTCCGAGAGATGCTTAACGCCTAAGTTCGCAAGTGCAGCATACCCCAGGGCCATGGCTGCTGGCGCGAGTTGATACTTCTCGAAGCGTGGCACGGGTGTAAGGTAGCCCAACTTCGTGAGTGTGTAAGTCAATCGCGAGATGGTTGGCTTCGGCAATTTGGTGCGGGCGGCAATCTCCTGATTGCCGAGAAGCCCGTCATTGGGGCGAAATGCACGCAAGACATCCAGGCCGCGAGCCAATGCGACGACGAAATTGCGATCTGTCGCCACATTCTTCGCTGGACGTTTCATGCTTCCCGAAATTTGGTTTTGTCAGTTTCATACGATTGCACCACGGCCCTCGTTGACAAGGGACGCTCTTCAAAATAACCCTCCGTGTCAAGATGTGGAATTAAATTTCGCAGTGCGAAACTAAGAAAATCAGACCGGTAAACGTAGCCAAGGAGAATGCCGTGAGCGATGTCGTAAAGCTTGAACGTCATGATGAAGTCGCCATCGTCACGATCAACTCTCCCCCTGTAAATGCGCTGAGTGCGGCGGTTCGCCGCGGCATTTTTGAGAACGTCAAAACGGCCGCTGCCGATCCTGCCGTGAAGGCGATCGTCATCGCATGCGCAGGCCGTACCTTCGTTGCCGGCGCTGACATCACCGAATTCGGCAAGCCGCCGCAGTCGCCCGGATTGAGCGAAGTCATCTCGGAAATCGAGAATTGTTCCAAACCGGTGATCGCCGCGATCCATGGCACCGCGCTCGGCGGCGGCCTCGAGCTCACACTCGGCTGTCATTTCCGCGTGGCGACAAAAGAAGCCAAGCTCGGTCTGCCCGAAGTGAAGCTCGGCCTCCTGCCGGGTGCCGGCGGAACGCAGCGCCTGCCGCGCGCAGTCGGTCCTGAACTCGGCGTCAAGATGGTCGTCACCGGCGATCCGATCAGCGCTGCTGAAGCCTTGAAGAACGGTCTGATCGAAGAGATCGTCGAAGGTCCGGCCTCGGGCGCAGAAGCCTTCGCGCGCAAGGTGATCGCCGAAAAGCGTCCGCTGCGCCTGCTGCGTAACGACGATTCCAAGCTCGCCGCCGCTCGCGCCGATCGCACCATCTTCACCAACGCCGCCGCAGCCGCCAACAAGAAGAACCGCGGCATGAATGCGCCGCTGGCCTGCGCCGAAGCCGTCAGCTGGACGCTCGATGTGCCGTTCGACGAGGCGCTCAAGAAGGAGCGCGAGATGTTCCTCAAGCTGGTCGCCGACGACCAGTCCAAGGCACAGCGTTACGCGTTCTTCTCAGAACGAGAAGCTGCCAAGGTCCAGAACGTGCCGGAAGGCGTCAAGCCGCGTCCGGTCGAGCGCGTCGCCATCATCGGCGCCGGCACCATGGGCGGCGGTATTGCGATGTCCTTCGCCAATGCCGGTATTCCCGTCACGCTGATCGAGACCGGCGAGGAGCAGCTCAAGCGTGGTCTCGGTATCATGCAGAAGAATTACGAGGCGACTGCAGCGCGCGGCGGCATTCCTGCCGATGCGCCGGCCAAGCGCATGGCGCTGATCAACGGCGTCGTTGGCCTTGAGAACGTCAAGGATGTCGATCTGGTGATCGAGGCCGTGTTCGAAACCATGGCGATCAAGAAGGAAGTGTTCACCGCGCTGGATGCCTATGCCAAGCCGGGCGCCATCCTCGCCAGTAACACCTCGTATCTGAACATCGACGAGATCGCAGCTGTCACCAAGCGTCCGCAGGACGTGCTCGGCATGCACTTCTTCTCGCCAGCCAATGTCATGAAGCTGTGCGAAATCGTCCGCGCCGACAAGACCGCGCCGGATGCGCTCGTCACCGCTGTCGCTGTCGCCCGCAAGATCGCCAAGGTGCCGGCCGTGGTCGGCGTCTCCGACGGCTTCGTCGGCAACCGCATGCTAGCGGCCCGCTCCAAGCAGTCCGAGAAGTTGCTGTTCGAGGGCGCGCTGCCGCAGCAGGTCGATGCCGTCGTCACCAAGTTCGGCATGCCGATGGGTCCGTTCGCCATGGGCGATCTCGCTGGCCTCGATATCGGCTGGCGCTCGCGCAAGGATCGCGGCATCACCTCGCCAATCGCCGACGCGCTCTGCGAAGCCGGCCGCTTCGGTCAGAAGACCGGCAAGGGCTATTACAAGTATGAAGCCGGCTCCCGCGCGCCGGTGCCGGATCCGGAAGTCGAGAAGCTCATCGACGATACCTGCCGGAGCCTGGGCCTGACCCGTCGCGCCGTCAGCGACCAGGAAATTCTGGAACGCATGATGTATCCGATGATCAACGAGGGTGCCCGCATCCTCGAAGAGAAGGTCGCCTCGCGCCCGAGCGATATCGACGTGATCTGGCTCTATGGCTATGGCTGGCCGATCTATCGCGGCGGCCCGATGTTCTATGCCGATCAGGTCGGTCTCAAGCAGATCGTCGAGCGCCTGCAGTTCTATGCCAAGCAGACCAACGATCCGTCGCTGGAGCCGGCTGCGCTGCTGAAGAAGCTGGCGGATGAAGGCAAGACGTTTGCGTCACTGGCGAAGGGCTAGTTGTGGTGACGCGAGCACGATGTGCTCTCCTCCCCCTTGCGGGGAGGGGCCGGGGGCGGGGGTCCCCGGGCGACGTCACTTGTGGCTTACCCCCCTCCCTGACCCTCCCCCGCAAGGGGGGAGGGAATATTGGCGCCGTGCGCTCCTTATGTAAGCAGGCCACGCCATGACCCATCCGGGCGAACAGCACTACCCACCGGGCGTTACCTGGGACGCGCCGATTGCGCGTGGGTCGCTGCCGGGTCTGCTTGCCGACTCCGTTGCAAAACATGGCGACCGCACCGCCATCGAATTTCGGGATCAGCCGATCTCGTTCAATGATCTGCAGGCGCGCGTCGATATCGTCGCTGCCGCGCTGATGCGCGCCGGCTATGGCAAGGGCTCCTCCATCGGCATCTTCCTCGGCAATACGCCGGATCATCCGGTGCATTTCTTCGGCGGTCTCAAGGCCGGCGCGCGGCTCGTGCATCTGTCGCCGCTCGATGGCGAGATCGCGCTGTCGCACAAGCTCAAGGATTCCGGCGCACGCGTGCTGGTGACGAGCAACCTCGCGGCGTTGCTGCCGATGGCACTGAAGTTTCTCGACAAAGGCCTGCTCGATCGCCTGATCGTCTGCGAGGATGACGACTGGGGCCCCGTCAACAATCCGCAGCTGCCGCTGCCGGAAAATCCCGCCATCGTCACTTTCCGCAATTTTACCGCAGGCGCCACGCCGCCGACGCAGTGGCCCGAGATTTCAGCGGATGATGTGGCGCTGCTGCAATATACCGGCGGCACCACCGGCCTGCCCAAGGGCGCGATGCTCAGCCACGGCAATCTGACCTCGGCGGTCTCGATCTATAATCTATGGGGCGCGCCGGCACGCGCCGGGCGCAATCGGATCGAGCGCGTCATCTGTGTTTTGCCGTTGTTTCACATCTATGCACTGACCGTGATCCTGCTGAGCCGCATCAGCCTCGGCGACACCATTTCGCTGCATCAGCGTTTCGATGTTAGCCGCGTGCTCGACGATATCGAGAAAAAGAAAGCCACCGTATTTCCCGGCGTGCCCACTATGTGGATCGCCATCGCGGCCGATCCGTCGCTTGAGACGCGCGATCTGTCGTCGTTGGTGTCGGCGGCCTCCGGCGGTGCGCCGCTGCCCGATGAAGTGGCGCGTCTGTTCGAACGTAAAACGGGCCTGTCGCTGAAGAGCGGCTGGGGCATGACCGAAACCTGCTCGCCCGGCACCAGCCATCCGCCCGGCGGTCTCGACAAGCCGGGCTCGATCGGCCTGATGCTGCCGGGGATCGAGATTGACGTGGTGTCGCTCGATGACCCGACCAGGGTGCTCGGTGTCAACGAGACCGGCGAAATTCGCATCAAGGGGCCGAACGTCACCAAAGGCTACTGGAACCGCGCGCAGGAGAGTGCCGAGTCATTCGTCGGCGATCGCTTCCTCACCGGCGATATCGGCTACATGGATGAAGACGGATTCTTCTATCTGGTCGATCGCAAGAAGGACATGATCATCTCCGGCGGTTTCAACGTCTATCCGCAGATGATCGAGCAGGCGATTTACGAACATCCCTCCGTACAGGAAGTGATCGTGATCGGTGTCACCGATCAGTATCGCGGCGAGGCGGCCAAGGCCTTTATCAGGCTGCGCAATGGCGCAGCGCCGTTCACCATCGACGAGCTGCGCGCGTTTCTCACCGGCAAGCTCGGCAAGCATGAACTGCCGGCAGCTTTGGACTTCGTCGACGACTTGCCGCGCACCGCGGTCGGAAAACTCTCGCGCCACGCCTTGCGCGGGTTGCAACCCACGCCCATCATGAACCAAGAAACAACCTCGCAACAACAAACCGCCTCTGGAGGACCCCGCCCATGACCGAAGCCGTTATCGTTTCCACCGCCCGTACGCCGATCGGCAAGGCCTTTCGCGGCGCCCTCAATGCCACCGAAGGCGCGACGCTGCTCGGCCATGCGATCGAGCATGCCGTCAAGCGCGCCGGCATCGATCCCAAGGAAGTTGAGGACGTCGTGATGGGCGCAGCCCTGCAGCAGGGCGCGACCGGCGGCAACATCGCACGCAAGGCGCTGCTCCGCGCCGGTCTGCCGGTCACGGTTGGCGGCACCACCATCGATCGTCAGTGCGCTTCGGGCCTGCAGGCGATTGCACTGGCTGCGCGTTCGGTGATCTTCGACGGCGTCGAGATCGCGGTCGGCGGCGGCGGCGAGTCGATCTCGCTGGTGCAGAACGAGCACGCCAACAAGTTCCACACCGTCGATCCCGAACTGATGAAGATCAAGGGCGACGTCTATATGCCGATGCTTGACACCGCCGAGACGGTGGCCAAGCGCTACAACATCTCGCGCGAACGCCAGGACGAATATTCGCTGGAGAGCCAGCGCCGCACCGCGGCCGCGCAGCAGGGCGGCAAGTTCAACGACGAACTGGCGCCAATCGCGACCAGGATGGGCGTCGTCGACAAGGCGACCGGCGAAGTCTCGTTCAAGGATATCACGCTGTCCAAGGATGAAGGCCCGCGTCCGGAAACCACCGCTGAAGGTCTCGCCGGCCTGAAGGCTGTGCGCGGCGATGGCTTCACCATCACCGCCGGCAATGCGTCGCAGCTCTCGGACGGCGCCAGCGCCACCGTGATCATGAGCGACAAGCTCGCCGCACAGAAGGGCCTCAAGCCGCTCGGCATCTTCCGCGGCTTCGTCTCTGCCGGCTGCGAGCCGGACGAGATGGGCATCGGTCCGGTGTTCGCCGTGCCGCGCCTTCTGAAGCGCCATGGTCTCAAGATCGAGGACATCGATCTCTGGGAGCTCAATGAAGCCTTCGCCGTGCAGGTTCTGTATTGCCGCGACAAGCTCGGCATCGATCCGGAAAAGCTCAACGTCAATGGTGGCGCGATCTCGGTCGGCCATCCCTATGGCATGTCGGGCGCACGTCTCGCCGGTCACGCACTGATCGAAGGCCGTCGCCGCAAGGCGAAGTATGCCGTTGTCACCATGTGCGTCGGCGGCGGCATGGGCTCCGCCGGCCTGCTCGAAATCGTTCAGTAATTACACATCTGCTCACAAGGAGGATCCGATGGATCTGAGCTTCAGCAAAGAAGAAACAGCATTCCGCGACGAGGTGCGCACCTTTTTCCGCGAAAGCCTCGACCCGGCGGTGCGCAAGAAACTGCAGGAAGGTCATCACACCAGCAAAGACGATCTGGTGAACTGGCAGCGCACGCTCAACAAGAAGGGATGGGCCGTCCCGCATTGGCCGCAGGAATATGGCGGCACCGGCTGGAGCGCCGCGAAGCAGTACATCTTCCTGGAAGAGCTGCAGAAGACCCCGGCGCCGCCGCCGCTGCCGTTCGGCGTCAACATGGTCGGTCCGGTGATCTACACTTTCGGCAATGAGCAGCAGAAAAAGCACTTCCTGCCGCGCATCGCCAATATGGACGATTGGTGGTGCCAGGGCTTCTCGGAGCCGGGCTCGGGTTCGGACCTCGCCTCGCTGAAGACCACGGCGAAGAAGAAGGGCGATACCTATATCGTCAACGGCCAGAAGACCTGGACCACGCTCGCGCAACATGCCGACTGGATCTTCTGCCTTTGTCGCACCGATCCCGATGCGAAGAAGCAGTCGGGCATCTCCTTCATCCTCATCGACATGAAGTCGAAGGGCATCACCGTCCGCCCGATCCAGACCATCGATGGCGGCGTCGAAGTCAACGAAGTGTTCTTCGATGAGGTCGTGGTGCCGGCCGAGAATCTGGTTGGTGAAGAGAACAAGGGCTGGGACTACGCGAAATTCCTGCTCGGCAACGAGCGCGTCAACATCGCGCGCGTCGGCATGTCGAAGGAGCGCATCCGCCGCATCAAGGAGCTGGCGTCCAGCGTCATGTCCGGTGACAAGCCGCTGATCGAGGATCCGCAGTTCCGCCAGAAGCTCGCGGCTACCGAGATCGAGCTCAAGGCGCTCGAACTGACGCAGATGCGCGTCGTCGCGGCCGAAGGCAAGCACGGCAAGGGCAAGCCGGATCCGGCCTCGTCGATCCTCAAGATCAAGGGTTCGGAAATCCAGCAGACGCTCACCGAGCTGCTGCTCGAAGTCACCGGCCCGTTCGCATTGCCGTTCATGCCGGAAGGTGAGGGGCAGAACGAGGAGGGCGACTGGGCCTCGCCGATCGCGCCGACCTATTTCAACTACCGCAAGGTGTCGATCTATGGCGGCTCCAACGAGATCCAGCGCAACATCATCGCGAAAGCGGTGCTGGGGCTGTAAGTTTTACCTTCTCCCCGCGCGCGGGGAGAAGGTGGCGCGGACGTAGTCCGCGACGGATGAGGGGGAGCCTCCGCCGGCTCGGGGCCCGCGGATAGTCCCCCTTACCCGAAGGCTCCGCTTCGCTCGCCCTAACCTCTCCCCGCAAGCGGGGAGAGGTTAGGGAGCTTAAACACATTCACACGCGCGTTACGCGCGATCCGAGAGAGAAAGACCATGGATTTTGATTTGTCGGAGGAGCAACGCCTCCTCAAGGACAGCGTCGACGGCCTGCTGAAATCGTCCTACGAATTCGAGGCTCGCAAGAAGTATCGCGCCGAGAAGGGTGGCTGGAGCCGCGACGTCTGGGGCAAGTTTGCCGAACAGGGCCTGCTCGGCCTGCCGTTCTCCGAGGACGATGGCGGCTTCGGCGCCGGTCCGATCGAGACCATGATCGTGATGGAAGCGCTGGGCCGTAATCTCGTGGTCGAGCCCTATCTCGACACGGTGGTGCTCGGCGGCGGTTTCCTGCGCCGCGCCTCGGCGGAGCAGCGTGCTGCGCATCTGCCCGGGATCATCGACGGCTCCAAGACCATGGCTTTCGCACAGGTCGAGCGTGATTCACGCTATGACCTCGGGGACATCAAGACGTCGGCCAAGAAGAGCGGTTCGGGCTACACGTTGTCCGGCGAGAAGTTCGTCGTCGGTCACGGCGATACTGCCGATACGCTGATCGTCACCGCGCGCACCGCCGGTGGCCAGCGCGACGCCAAGGGCGTCGGCGTGTTCCTGGTGCCCGCCAATGCCAAGGGCGTCGACATCAAGGGCTATGAGACGCAGGACGGCAGCCGCGCCGCCGATATCAAGCTGAACAATGTCGAAGTCGGCGCTGACGCCGCGATCGGCAATGCCGAGGATGGCTTGTCGATCGTCAATCAGGTCGTCGATGACGCGCGCATCGCACTGTGCGCCGAAGCGGTCGGCGCGATGGAAGAAGCGCTGAAGATCTCCGTCGAATACATCAAGGAGCGCAAGCAGTTCGGCGTCGCCATCGGCTCGTTCCAGGCGCTGCAGCACCGTGCGGCCGACATGTTCACCGCGCTGGAGACCGCGCGCAGCATGTCGTTCCTGGCCTCGATGGCATCAAGCTTCACCGATCTCGACGAACGCACCAAGACGGTCGCCGCTGCCAAGGTGCAGATCGGCCGTTCCGCGCGCTTCGTCGGCCAGGGCGGCGTGCAGCTGCATGGCGGCGTCGGCGTGACCATGGAGTACAAGATCGGCCACTACTTCAAGCGGCTGACCATGATCGAGCAGCAGTTCGGCGACGCCGATTATCACCTCCGCCGCGTCGCGCAGGCGGGCGGGATCACGGAGTAACTCTGCTCTTAACCTCTCCCCGCTTGCGGGGAGAGGTCGGATTGCGAAGCAATCCGGGTGAGGGGGACTCTCCACGCGCTCATGAACTCGTGGAGAGTCCCCCTCATCCGACTCGAACGCGCTACGCGCATTCGAGCCACCTTCTCCCCGCATGCGGGGAGAAGGAATGCGCCGTCGCTAAAATCAATCAACAACAAGGAGACCGCCCGTGAAAAATCCATTCGATCTCACCGGTAAGGTCGCCGTCATCACCGGGTCCAGCCGCGGCATCGGCAAGGCCTCCGCGGAACTGCTGGCGCAACTCGGCGCCAAGGTCGTCGTCTCCAGCCGCAAGGCCGATGCCTGTCAGGCTGTGGTCGATGGCATCAAGGCCAGTGGCGGTGATGCCCATGTCATTCCCTGCAACATCTCGCGCCGCGACGAGGTCGAAGCTTTGATCGACGGCACCGTGAAACACTACGGCCCGATCGACATTCTCGTCTGCAACGCCGCAGTGAATCCCTATTACGGTCCGCTGCTCGATATCGCCGATGAAGCCTTCGACAAGATCATGGGATCCAACGTCAAGAGCAACATCTGGCTCTGCGCCAAGGCGATCCCGGCCATGGCCGAGCGCGGCAAGGGCTCGGTGGTCATCATCTCATCCATCGGCGGTCTGCGCGGGTCCACGGTGATTGGCGCCTACGGCATCTCCAAGGCTGCCGACTTCTCCCTGTGTCGCAGCCTCGCCGGCGAATGGGGACCGAAGGGCGTGCGCGTCAACTGCATCGCGCCTGGGCTGGTGAAGACGGATTTCGCTAAGGCGCTGTGGGAAGACGAGGCCAATCTCAAGCGCCGCACCGCGACCACGCCGCTGCGCCGGATCGGCGAGCCCCACGAGATCGCCGGCGCCGTCGCCTATCTCGGCTCGGATTCCTCCACCTTCATGACCGGCCAGACCATCGTTATCGATGGCGGCGTGACGACGGCGTCCGTGTAAGTATCGCCCGACCCACGTTCGTCATTCCCCGCCGCTCCAATTGGAGCGGCTGAGGGCGCGAGCGCCGTTAGGCGATCGCGAACCTCAGCCATTCCACTTGGAATGGCGGGGAATCTCGACATCGGAGTCTCCGTCGAGCCAAGCCACTCAGGGATTCCGGGTTCGCGTCCGGCTCGCGCCGGCCGCGCCCCGGAATGACGGACGTGAATGCTGCGCTCCGTCCCGACTACGGCACGTGAAGTCGCTCGAAACAATTCTCCCGCGGTAACTCCCCACCGCCTGCCTCAATCCTTTCCCGTTTTTTAACACTTAGGGCGCACGGATAGCCGCAGCTGGAGAGTTCCCGGCAGACGGATATCGCGATCATTGGTGGCGGCCTCGCCGGGTCGACGGCTGCGGCGATGCTCGGTCGCGCCGGTGTGTCTGCAATCCTGATCGAGCCGCATCAGGTCCATCCGCCCGAACTCCGCTGCGAGAAGATCAGCGGCGGCGTCCAGCTCGAGCGGCTCCGCAAGACGGGTCTCGTCGATGCGGTGCTCGGTGCCGCCACCCATGACGACGAGATCTGGATCGCGCGTTTCGGCCGCGTGATCGACAAGCGCCCCAGTCAGCAGCACGGCTTTCTCTACGACACGCTGGTCAATACCGTGCGTGGCCAGATCCCGTCATCTGTCGAGACCATTCACGCCAAGGCGACGTCGATCGCCACATCGGATGACCGTCAGACCATCGGCCTGTCCAATGGCGAGGAGATTTCCGCGCGTCTCGTTGTGCTCGCCAACGGCGCCAGTGTCAGCCTGCGCAATCAGCTCAATATCGGCCGCCCGGTCATCTCGGCCAATCATTCGATCTCGGTGGGTTTCGATATCGCGCCCGTCAGCCGTGAACGTTTTGCCTTTCCGGCGCTCACTTATTTCGCGGAAACGACGGTTCATCGCACCGCCTATGTCACGCTGTTTCCCATTGGCAAGACCATGCGCGGCAACCTGTTCGTCTATCGCGAGACCGACGATCCCTGGATTCGCCAGATGCGGCGCACGCCGGAGGCAGCATTGGATGCCTGCCTGCCGAAACTGCGTGCGCTGATCGGCGACTACAAGATATCCGGCGATATCAGGATCCGCCCCATCGATCTCTATGAGAGCGACAACGTGGTCCAGCCCGGTGTCGTGCTGGTGGGCGATGCCTTTGCCTCGCCGTGCCCGGGCAGCGGCACCGGCACCGACAAGGTGTTCACCGATGTGGCGCAGCTCTGCAGCGTGCATATCCCGAACTGGCTCGCGACTTCAGGCATGGGCGCGAGCAAGATCGCGCAATATTACGCCGATCCGTTGAAGCTGGAATGCGACGCCTGGGCCACCGGCAAGGCGTTCAAGTTGCGCTCAGTCACTGTCGAGAATTCGCTGTATTGGCGCACACAGCGCTGGGCACGTTTCTTCGGCCGGCTGGGCGAGGGCATGGTGCGGCGGGCCCGCGAGACGCTGCCGCGCGAACTGGCGATGGTCGCGTCCGCTCTGGTCATGATGATCGACTCGGCGACCTGACCGCCGGCGCTGCCGCTTGACGCGCCCGCGCTAATCCGGTTGCCTGCGCCTCCCAACATAACGCGACCACAATCTTTCGGGAAGAAACGTCATGTCTTTCGTGATGGCCATCGATCAGGGCACCACATCCTCGCGCGCGATGATCTTTCGCGCCGACATCTCGATCGCGGCCTCCGCGCAGCAGGAATTCCCGCAGCATTTCCCGGCCTCCGGCTGGGTCGAGCATGAGCCGGAGGATATCTGGACCTCGACGCTGGCCGTTTGCCGCGAGGCGATGAAGAAGGCCGACGTTACCGCGAAGGATATTGCCGCGATCGGCATCACCAATCAGCGCGAGACCGTGGTGGTGTGGGATCGCGTCACCGGGCAGGCCGTGCACCGTGCCATCGTCTGGCAGGACCGCCGCACCGCGGAGATCTGCGCCCAGATGAAGGCCGACGGCCATGAGCCGTTGATCACGCAAAAGACAGGTCTGATCATCGACCCGTATTTCTCCGGCACCAAAGTGGCGTGGATTCTCGATCATGTCCCTGGCGCGCGCGACCGCGCCGAGCGCGGCGAATTGTTGTTCGGCACTGTCGATTGCTATCTGCTGTGGCGGCTGACGGCGGGGAAGGTGCATGCCACCGACGCCACCAATGCCTCGCGCACGCAGCTCTTCAACATCCACACCGGTGAATGGGACGATGAGCTGCTCAAGCTGCTGCGCGTGCCCAAGGCGATGCTGCCCAGGGTGCAGGATTCATCGTCCGATTTCGGCAGCACCGATCTGTTTGGTGGCACGATCATGATCGGCGGTATTGCCGGGGATCAGCAGGCAGCAACCATCGGGCAGGCCTGTTTCGCGCCCGGCATGATCAAGTCGACTTATGGCACCGGCTGTTTTGCGCTGCTCAACACCGGCACGACGCCGGTGCAATCGAAGAACAAGCTGCTCACAACCGTGGCGTATCAACTCAACGGCGTGCGCACCTATGCGCTGGAAGGTTCGATCTTCGTTGCCGGCTCCGCCGTGCAGTGGCTGCGCGACGGGCTCGGCATCATCAAGAGCGCTGCCGAAAGCGGGCCGCTCGCGGATCAGAACGATTCCTCGCAGTCGGTCTATCTGGTTCCGGCTTTCGTTGGCCTCGGCGCGCCTTACTGGAATCCCGATGTGCGCGGAGCGCTGTTCGGACTGACGCGCAACACCGGCCCGGCCGAACTCGCCCATGCCGCGCTGGAAAGCGTCTGCTATCAGACGCGCGATCTCTACGCGGCGATGCGTGCTGACTGGCCCGATGTCTCCGCTGCGACTGTCGTGCTGCGCGTCGATGGCGGCATGACCGCATCGGACTGGACCATGCAGCGTCTCGCCGATCTCCTGAATGCACCAGTCGATCGCCCGATGATCCAGGAAACCACCGCGCTGGGTGCTGCCTATCTCGCCGGTCTCACGGCCGGCGTATTTCCGGAGCCTGCCAAATTCGCCGACAACTGGCGGCTCGAACACCGCTTCAAGCCGGCCATGAGCGAAGCCACACGGACACGAAAACTGAAGGGCTGGGCGCAGGCAGTGAAGGGCGTATTGGCGAGCGATCCGGGGAAAGATTGAAAGCTTGCTCACCAAACAGAAAGAGCCGCCTGTGCGGGCGGCTCCTATAATGGTCATGTCAGGCTGACCGTGCCTGTTGTTGGTTGTTAGCGCCAGCCGCGATGCCGTCCGCGCGACCAGCCATAATGATGGCCGCGTCCGCGGCCCCAGCCGTAATGATGTCCACGCCCGCCGCGGTGCATGCCGTGATGTCCGCCGCCATGGCCACGAATCTGGATGATGTCGCTGGCGGTGCTCGCAGGTGCAAGCCCACCGACCGGCATGGCGTTCGCTGGAAGCATCAGGCCCAGACCCAGGAGTGCCGCGGCTGCCGTCGCGATCATGGTACGTTTCATTTCAACCCTCCAAAAGCAAATATTGCGCATACGACAAGCTGCGGCCTTCCTGATCGTTCCGTCGCCACGGGATTGAAACGATAACTTTGCCGGGACCGGAATTCGTCGCGGCAGTGGTAGAGAGAAAATAATCCCTCGCGCTCTATTGACGAAAATCCTATATGGGTCTATATGCCTTTTATCCCGTTCGCGAGGGGCGCTTCTAGAGGCGTCTTGAAGTGGGACTGGGATGCGGCGCCTGCGGGTGTGGGGTGACGTACCCTGCGCACTCGGGAGGCCTTGGGTCACCGTCCGGCCCCACTACGGGGGTCTGCCACTGATGCTGGCTGGACGTGGCATTGGTGAACGGCGGGAAACCGTCGGGATCAGCGGAGTGCGGAGCTCTGCGCCTTTGCCCGGAAGAACGGTCCCGGGGACAGAAATCGCCGCGGTGGCGCGCCGGATGGCGTTGCGCGGTTGCAGCTTGCCGGCGTTCCGGCGGAGCGGATCGCGAAAATTACCACCATTTCGCGTCGTCAGGCGCGCTGCCGCCCCTCATCGTTTGAGGGGGACTGCTCACACCTCGGACGCGCAAGCGCCGCGAGAATGCGAGAGCGTGGCTGTTTGACAAGCACATCCTGCGACTTGCAAAGCGCTACTTCGCTCCGACCTTCTTGCCGCGATACATCAGATGCACCGCGCAGTTACATCCCGGCGGATGGGTCGCGAGTTCGTCATTGGCAGGCGCGGGTACGGCGACCGGCGCAGGCTCGGCACCGGCACCCGGAATGTAGTTCAGCACCGGCGCCAGCCAACGTTCCACCTCGGCCACGCTCATGTTCTTGCGCGCGGCATATTCCTCGACCTGATCGCGCTCGATCTTGCCGACGCCGAAATAATAGCTCTCGGGATGGCTGAAATAGAGCCCGGACACCGACGAGCCCGGCCACATGGCGTAGCTTTCGGTGAGTGTTACGCCCGCAGTGTTCTCCGCATCGAGCAATTTGAAGATCGTCGCCTTCTCGGTGTGATCGGGTTGTGCGGGATAGCCGGGAGCAGGGCGGATGCCTTGATACTTTTCAAGGATCAGATCGTCGGTCGAGATGTTCTCGTCCGGCGCATAGGCCCAGAACTCCTTGCGCACGCGCTCATGCATGCGTTCTGCAAAGGCTTCGGCGAGACGGTCGGCCAGTGCCTTGCACAGGATCGACGAGTAGTCGTCATTGGCGTTCTTGAAGCGATCGGCGATAATATCCTCGCCGATGCCCGCGGTGACGACGAAGCCGCCGATATAATCCGGCACATTCGAGGTCTTCGGCGCGATGAAGTCGGAGAGCGCGGCGTTGAAGCGACCCTCGCGCTTCTCGAGCTGCTGGCGCAACGTGTAGAGCGTCGCAATCTCGGTTGAGCGGGTGTCATCCGCATAGAGGCGGATATCGTCGCCCACGGCATTGGCCGGCCAGAAGCCGATGGTTGCCTTCGCCGTGAACCACTTCTCCTCGACGATCTGCTTGAGCATCTTCTGCGCATCGGCATAGAGCGACGTCGCGACTTCGCCGACCACGCTGTCGGTGAGGATGCCGGGGAAACGGCCGGACAGTTCCCAGGTCTGGAAGAACGGCGTCCAGTCGATATAGGCAGCAAGCTCTTCGAGCGAATAATCGCTGAAGGTCCGGATGCCCAGGAAGGTCGGCTTGCGCACCGTCTTGCTGAAGTCCGCGACATGCGCATTGGCGCGCGCTGCGATGAGCGACAGCCGCTTCTTGTCCTGCTGGGCGCGGAAATGCGCCGCGGAGATCTTCGCATAATCGGCGCGCACCTCGGCCGCATAGGCGACGCTCTTCTCAGGCGACAGCAGCGACGAGGCGACGCCCACGGCGCGGCTGGCATCGTTGACATGCACCACGGCGCCGGCGCGGTAGTTCGGATCGATCTTCACCGCGGTATGCACGCGGCTGGTCGTCGCGCCGCCGATCAGCAGCGGCATTTTCAGACCCTGCCGTTCCATCTCGCCGGCCAGGAACGTCATCTCGTCCAATGACGGCGTGATCAGGCCGGACAGACCGATAATGTCGGCGCCTTCGGCCTTGGCGGTATCGATGATCTTCGAGGCCGGCACCATGACGCCGAGATCGATGACCTCGAAATTGTTGCACTGGAGCACGATGCCGACAATGTTCTTGCCGATGTCGTGAACGTCGCCCTTCACCGTGGCGAGCACGATCTTGCCGGCATTCTTGCGGCCATCGCCGGTGATACCTGCGGCGAGATTGTCGGCCTTCTCCTGCTCCATGAACGGCATCAGGTAAGCCACCGCCTGCTTCATCACGCGGGCCGACTTCACCACCTGCGGCAGGAACATCTTTCCGTCGCCGAACAGGTCGCCGACGATATTCATGCCGGCCATCAGTGGGCCCTCGATGACATGCAGCGGGCGCGCCACGGTCAGGCGCGCGGCTTCGGTGTCCTCGTCGATATATTGGGTGATGCCGTGCACCAGCGCGTGGCTCAGCCGCTTCTCCACCGGCCATTCGCGCCAGGTGAGATCCTGTTCCTTGGCCTGCTTGGTCTGGCCGCGGAATTTTTCGGCGAGTTCGAGCAGCCGTTCGGAGGCGCCGGGATCGCGGTTGAGGATGACGTCCTCGCAGACCTGGCGCAGCTCGGGATCGATGTCGTCATAGACGATCATCTGGCCGGCATTGACGATGCCCATGTCCATGCCCGCCTTGATGGCGTGATACAGGAACACCGAATGCATCGCCTCGCGCACCGGCTCGTTGCCGCGGAACGAGAAGGACAAGTTGGAGACGCCGCCGGAAATATGCGCATGCGGCAGGTTCTGGCGGATCCAGCGTGTTGCTTCGATGAAGTCGACGCCGTAATTGTTGTGCTCTTCGAGGCCGGTCGCGATGGCGAAGATGTTCGGATCGAAGATGATGTCTTCCGGCGGGAAGTTCAGCTCACCCACCAGAATGTCGTAAGCGCGTTTGCAGATCTCGGTCTTGCGCGCGAATGTGTCGGCCTGGCCGACCTCGTCGAAGGCCATCACGACCACGGCGGCGCCATGGCGCTGCGCGATCTTGGCCTCATGGATGAACTTCTCCACGCCTTCCTTCATCGAGATCGAATTGACGATCGGCTTGCCCTGAACGCATTTCAGGCCGGCTTCGATGACGTTGAATTTCGACGAGTCGACCATCACCGGGACGCGGGCGATGTCCGGCTCGGAGGCGACGAGATGGAGGAACTCGACCATCGCCGCCTCGGAATCCAGCAGGCCTTCGTCCATATTGACGTCGATGACTTGTGCGCCGTTCTCGACCTGGTCGCGCGCCACCTGCAGCGCGGCGGTGTAGTCGCCGGCGGTGATCAGCTTGCGGAATTTCGCGGAGCCCGTGACGTTGGTGCGCTCGCCGACATTCACGAAGGGAATCGCCGACGTCAGTTCGAATGGCTCCAGACCTGACAGGCGCAGGAGCGGTGCGATCTCCGGTACAACGCGCGGCTTGTGCGGCGCGACGGCCTTGGCGATGGCCGCGATATGGTCCGGCGTGGTGCCGCAGCAGCCGCCGACCACATTGACGAGGCCGCTGGCGGCGAATTCGCCGATCAGCCCCGCCATAAATTCGGGGCTCTCGTCATACTGGCCGAATTCGTTGGGCAGGCCGGCATTCGGATAGGCGCAGACGAGGGTATCGGCGACGCGGCCGATATCGGCGATATGCGCGCGCAGGTCTTCGGCGCCGAGCGCGCAGTTGAAGCCGATGGTCGCGGGCCTGGCGTGCTTCACCGAATTCCAGAACGCTTCGGGCATCTGGCCGGACAGCAGGCGTCCGGACTTGTCGGTGATGGTTCCGGAGATCATCACCGGCACGTCGATGCCGCGCGCCTCGCAGATTTCGGCAATGGCATAGAGCGCCGCCTTGGCGTTCAGCGTGTCGAAGATGGTTTCGACCAGCAGCAAGTCGGCGCCGCCGTCAAGCAAACCGTTGATCTGCTCGCTATAGGCGATGCGCAGATCGTCGAAGGTCACCGCACGATAGCCGGGATTGGCGACATCCGGCGAGATCGAGGCGGTGCGGTTGGTCGGGCCGATGGCGCCGGCGACGAAGCGCGGCTTGCCGTCCTCGGCAGCGACGGTGATCGCGGCGTTCTTGGCGAGGCGCGCGCCTTCGCGGCTCATCTCATAGGCGATGTCCTGCAGGTCGTAATCGGCCTGCGCGATCGAGGTCGAGGAGAAGGTGTTGGTGGCGACGATGTCGGCACCGGCGCGCAGATATTGCGCGTGGATGTCCTCGATGGCGTCGGCCTGCGTCAGGATCAACAGGTCGTTGTTGCCGCGGAGGTCGCGGTGGAAATTCTTGTAGCGCTCACCGCGGAATGCGGCCTCGTCGAATTGCAGGCCCTGGATCATAGTGCCCATGGCACCGTCGAGCACGAGAATGCGCTCGGCAGCGGCGGCAAGCAGTTCGGTACGCTTCGGCGAAACGGGTACGGACATGAGATCAGGCAGCTTTCTGCGCGCCGTTCGGCCGGAAGCCCAACAGGTGACTAATGGCGAAAACGAGATCGGCGCGGTTCATCGTGTAGAAATGGAAATCGGAGACGCCCTGCTTGGCGAGCTTCTGCACCTGGCCGGCGGCCACGGTGGTGGCTACCAGTTTGCGTGTCTCGGCGTCGTTATCGAGGCCGTCGAACTTGGCGGCGAGCCAGTCGGGCACTGTGGTGCCAGCACGGGTGACGAAGGCTCTCGCCTGCTTGAAATTATGCATCGGCATGATGCCGGGCAGCACCGGGATATCGATGCCGCGGGCGCGGACCTTGTCGAGGTAGCGGAAATACAGGTCGTTATCGAAGAACACCTGGGTGATGGCGCGAGTCGCGCCGGCATCGACTTTCGCCTTTAGCGTATCGATGTCAGCATCGAAGTCGGCGCTCTCGGGATGCTTCTCCGGATAGGCGGAGACGGTGACGTCGATATCGGGATAGCGGTTGCGGATGCTGGCGACCAGATCGGCGGAGGTCTTGTAACCGTCGGGGTGAGGTATATATTCCGTACCGATGCCCGTGGTCGGATCGCCGCGCAGGGCCACGATGTGGCGGACGCCCGCCTCATGATAGCGGGTCACGACATCGTCGATTTCGCTTTTCGGCGCGCCGACGCAGGTCAGATGCGCCGCCGGGGTGAGGGCGGTCTCCTTGAGCAGACGGACGATGGTGGCGTGGGTGCGCTCGCGGGTCGACCCACCGGCGCCATAGGTCACCGACACGAAGGACGGGTTCAGCGGCGCCAGGCGCTCAATGGTGTCCCACAGGGTGCGGTCCATCTCCTCGGTCTTCGGCGGGAAGAACTCGAAGGAGATATTGGGAAGCTTGGTGGGGGTGGCCGGGTTGATCTCGGTCATCGCGTCGAACTCCACCGCATGAAGCGGTACCGGTTGTCTCTGGCGCCAAGCCCGGGGACTTTGGCTGCACTGCACAAAGATAGGCTATGGTCGGTGACTGAAATAGCCCATCTGGAGCGGTTTTAGGGTGGGAATTGGCCCAACTAAGGGCAGATATCTCCGCGTAATTTCCCTCGTTGGAATATAAGTGGGCAGCGCCGGTTTCCCGCAAAACTACCAGAATATGGCTTTAAATAGCCAATGTAGCCACTTCGATCTATGGACGGTGTATGTGGGCAAATGTCGTGTAATTATTCTTATATCGGAATTTGTCCCACGAGTGCCGGCCCTCGTTGCCGTCGGCGTTTGGGGGAGGCGTCGGTGGCCCAAAACGCTCTTTGCCCTCTCCGGCGCAGGCACTAGCTTGGCGCCATGATCCCATTGTCCATTCTCGACCTCTCGGTCGTCACGTCAGGCACGCCGCCCGCGGGCGCGCTCCGCAACAGCATCGATCTGGCCAAACATGCCGATCGCCTCGGCTATGTCCGCTACTGGCTGGCCGAGCACCACAATTTGGCATCGGTCGCGAGTCCGGCGCCGGAGATCATGATCGGGCAGATCGCGGCGGTAACGCAGCATATCCGCGTCGGCTCCGGCGGCGTGATGTTGCCGAACCATGCGCCGCTGATGGTGGCCGAGCGCTTCAAGATGCTGGAGGCGCTGTTTCCCGGCCGGATCGATCTCGGCCTTGGCCGTGCGCCGGGGACCGATGGTGCCACAGCTTATGCGTTGCGCAACCGTCTTGCCGGCCGCGAGGGCGATGATTTCCTCGAGCGGCTGAGCGAACTGGTACTGTGGGAGACGCGGCAATTCCCGGCAGATCATCCCTATAACAACGTCGTGGCGATGCCCAATGACGTCCCGCTGCCGCCACTCTGGCTGCTCGGCTCCAGCGACTACAGTTCGGATCTGGCCGCGCAGGTTGGCATGGGCTTCGCTTTCGCGCATCATTTCGCATCCCATGATGCGGCGGATGCGATGGTGCATTACCGCGCGCGCTTCAAATCATCCGGCTGGCGACAGGTGCCGCATGCGATTCTCGCCGTCGCAGTGATTTGTGCGGAGACGGATGCCGAGGCCGAGCGGCTGGCCTCGTCAGCCGATCTCAATCGCCTGCGCCGCGACCGCGGCGAATATGCGCCGCTGCCAAGCGTAGAGGAGGCGCTGGCCTATCCCTATAGCGACAGCGAGAAGATGAAGGTCGCACGCAACCGTTCGCGACTGTTCGTCGGCAGCCCGTCGACAGTCATGGAAAAGCTGCAGCCGCTCATTAGCGAATGCCAGGCCGATGAGTTGATGGTCATTACCGCGATGTATGATCATGAGGCGCGGAAGCGGTCCTATGATCTGTTGGCGGATGTATTTCAATTGCAGAGAGCAGCAGCCTAGGCGCAGCGAGCTTTGCGAGCGCCGCGACAATGGGAGGGGATGATGGCGCCTCTGGTAACACCGCGTGGCCTTGGCGAAGTTGTTCTGCGTGTCAGCGATATGCCGCGCGCGGTCAGTTTCTATCGAGATGTCCTTGGCCTCAGTGTGCTGCGCGCCTTCGACGATCGGATTGTATTTCTCAAAGTGGAAGATGGCTTTGAAGGCCATCACCGGATTATCGGTCTTTTCAGGGCCGATCAGCCGTCCAATCGTGACGACACGAAATGGTCTGCTCCCGATTTGCGGGCACCCACTCTGCATCACCTTGCGCTGGAGATTGCGTTATCGGACTATCAGCCTGCTCTCGATGCCCTGACGAAGGCGGGTTTCAAGCCGAACACCTACGAACACCGATGGATCGGCTGGCGCTCCATTTACGTCACCGATCCGGACGGCAATATCGTCGAGTTGGTTGCGGTGGATGCGTCAATTTGCGAGGCGTCGTAAAGTTTCGAAAGGCAATGTCGGGATCGGGACTACCGAAACGTCCTTGGATCGGCGCCGTCACCACACGAGGTAAAACCTATGCTCTATGCAATCCTGGCCTATCACGTCGAAGACGTCGTCGTGTCGTGGACGGCCGACGAAGACACTGCGGTGATGGCCAATCTTCATGAGCTTCACGAGAAGCTGACGGCCGACGGCCGGATGGGGCCGGCTGCGCGGCTGGGCGGCACTAAGGGTGCATTCACCCTGCGCGGACCCGGCGCTGGCGTGGTCATCGACGGCCCCTTTGCTGAGACCAAGGAGCAGTTGCTCGGCTTCTATGTGGTCGATTGTGCGACCCGTGAGGACGCCGTCGCAACCGCGCGCGATCTGCGCCGCGTCAATCCGACTGCGGTCTATGAAATCCGTCCGGTTCAGCTATTTCTGCCCGGTTCGCCTATGGCGGCGACGCATGCGCTGACCGATCACGTCCGGCCGGCGTCGTCCTGAACTTGCTGGTTACGAGGTCGGTTCGCCGAAGGTCGCGCGGAAAGGGTGCGCCGGATAGACGCCGACGATCCTGAATTCGCGTGAGAAGAACTTCAGTTCTTCGAGTGCGAAAGCGAGGTTGCGGTCATCCGGATGACCGTCGACATCGGCGTAGAACTGCGTGGCGAAGAACTCGCCGTCGACCATGTAGCTTTCCAGCTTGGTCATGTTGACGCCGTTGGTAGCGAAGCCGCCGAGTGCCTTGTAGAGCGCCGCAGGAAGGTTGCGGACGCGGAAAACAAAACTGGTGACCAGCGGTTCGGAGCCCTGCGGCGCCCATTTGGCGTCTTTGGAAAGGATGACGAAACGCGTGGTGTTGTGATCCTCGTCCTCGACGTCCTCGGCGAGAATTTCGAGCCCGTAGATATCTGCCGCGAGCCGCGAGGCCAGCGAGGCGCAGCTCTTGTCGCCGCGTTCGGCAATCGCGCGGGCCGAGCCGGCGGTATCGGCGGCGACGATGGCCTTGATCCCCAGCTTGCGGATGATGCGGCGGCACTGGCCGAGCGCGTGGACGTGGCTTTCCACCGTCTTGATGTCGGTGAGCTTCGCACCGGGCAGCGCCATCATCTGGTGGTGAATGGGCAGAAACCACTCACCGACGATATGCAGGCCTGACTGCGGCAGCAGATGGTGGATGTCGGCGACGCGGCCGGCGATCGAGTTCTCGATCGGAATCATGCCTAGATCGGCCTCGCCCGAGGTGATCGCGGCCAGCGCATCCTCGAAAGTGGCGCAGGGCAGCGGCTCGGCATTCGGAAACGCCTCGACAATGGCGATATGGGAATTGGCGCCGGGCTCGCCCTGGAATGCGATCTTCATGATCTGATTTTTGGGAATGGTCATGGCGGGCCTTGTATCAGTCACTCAGGTTTTTGCCAGTAGCCGGCGGGCGGTTTCGAGATCCGCGGGCGTATCGACGCCCAGCGGGACGCTATCGACGATGGCGGCGTCGATCCGCATGCCGGCTTCGAGCGCGCGCAGCTGTTCGAGCTTTTCGCGGAGCTCCAGCGTGGAGGGGGCGAGTTTGACGAAGGCCTCGAGTGCGGCGCGCCGATAGGCATAAAGCCCGATGTGATGGTAGCGGGGCCCGTCGCCATAGGGCGCCGTGGCGCGAGTGAAATACAGCGCACGCAGCCGGTCAGGCCCGGCTGGCGAGCCGATCAGCTTCACCACGCTCGGATTGGTATGTTCGTCATCCTTGTGGATCTCGGTCGCCAGGGTCGCGATGTCGACCGCGGGGTTGTCGAGCAGGCGGACCGCGGCGCTAATGTCGCCCGGCGGAATAGTGGGGAGGTCGCCCTGGACGTTGACGATGGTCTGGACGTGTCCGGCCGGGTCCAGTTTGCACAGGGCCTCAAATATCCGGTCGGACCCTGATGGATGGTCCGGGGAGGTCATGACCGCCTCGAAACCGTGGGCTTTAACGGCGTCCGCGATGTCGGCCGTATCGGTGGCGATGGCGACACGGCCCAGACCGGCCTCTTTGGCGCGTCGCGCCACATGCACGATCATCGGCAGCCCGCCAATATCGAGCAGCGGCTTGCCGGGCAGGCGGGTCGCGGCCATGCGGGCGGGAATGAGCACCAGGGTGCGTGTGTCTGTCATGTCAAAATCGGCTTGGATTCCAGTGATCTTCCCCCCGAAAAGTATGATGCACATCAAAGGGCGCGGCGTTTATACGGGTTGCCAGAGGATGGGCAAACCGTTATCTCAAAACGGCAGGCCCGAGGGCCGCAGGAACGTGATTCCTGAGTGTGTCGAGGCCGTTGGAGCGGCCTTCCAATGACCTAAAACGGCGTGGGGCTTTTCGACTATGGACTCCTTCGAACTCAACAAGATTATGGGCGCCATTCTCGGCACCTGCCTGGTTCTGATGGTGACGAATTTCACCGCCCAGGCCGTGTTTTCACCGAAGCATATGGAAAAGCCCGGCTTTGATATTGCCGTGAAGGAAGAGGCTGCCGGTGGTGCCAAGGCTGCTGCAGCGCCGTCCGAACCGATCGAAAAGCTGCTGCAGACCGCTTCGGTCGAGAAGGGCTCAACCGCAGCCAAGAAGTGCGCCGCCTGCCATACTTTCGAAAAGGGCGGCCCGAACCGCGTTGGCCCGAACCTGTTCGGCGTCGTCAATGAGAAGGTGGGCGAAGGCAAGGCCGGGTTCAACTTCTCGGCGGGCATGAAGGCCAAGGGCGGCACCTGGACCTTCGAGGAGCTGAACAAGTTCATCGCCAATCCGAAGGGCACCGTGCCGGGCACGGCCATGGGCTTCGCCGGCATTCAAAAGGATAGCGAGCGCGCCGACGTGATCGCCTATCTGGCAACTCTCGCCGATAAGCCGGTGCCGCTGCCCACTGCAGCGAAATGAGGACGGTGTCGTAACGCTGTTCCTTGGTAATTTATCATCGATTAAACGGCCAGGCTCAGCCTGGCCGTTTTCGTATCTGCATTACCAAAGCTTAAGCGGGACGTTTGGCCGCAACGCGTTAGGATGCAACCAGCGTGACGGGTGGTATCCTGCGGAAAAGCCGGCATAATTGGTCGAACCCTCGCCTTATATGACCGTTCTAATAGACTGCTTCGGTTCACAGGATTCAGCACATTGACGATTTCCCGACGCCGCCTTCTCCAGACCAGCGCCTTCGCCGCACTTGCCCCTGTCATCGGTGGTACGGGCAGCCTCTCCGTCATCGATGCAGCAAGTGCCCAGTCTGCGGCAAAAGGTGCAGAATGGCGCCATGCGCTGTCCCTGTTCGGGGAGATCAAGTATCCGGCGGAGTTCAAGCGCTTCGACTACGTCAATCCGGAAGCTCCCAAGGGCGGCACCGTCCGCCAGATCGCCATCGGCACCTTCGACAATTTCAACATCGCGGTGGCCGGCGTGAAGGGCAACATCGCCGGTGCAGTCGGACTGATCTACGAGTCCCTTACGACAGGATCGCTGGACGAGGTCTCGACTGAATATGGCCTGCTCGCGGAAGCCGTCAGCCATCCCGAGGATTACTCCTGGGTGTCCTATCGGTTGCGTGCGAATGCCAGGTGGCATGATGGCAAGCCGGTGACCCCGGAGGATGTGATCTTCTCGCTGGAGTCGTTCAAGAAATATCACCCGCAATATTCTGCCTATTACCGCCATGTGGTGAAGGCAGAGAAGGTCGGCGAGCGCGAAATCAAGTTCACCTTCGATGCGCCCGGCAATCGCGAATTGCCGCAGATCGTCGGCCAGCTCACGGTGTTGCCCAAGCATTGGTGGGAGGGCACGAACGCTTCCGGCGCCAAGCGCGACATCGGTAGCACGACGCTGGAAGTGCCGCTCGGCAGTGCCGCCTATCGCATCAGGGATTTCGTGCCGGGCCGTTCGGTGTCGGTGGAGCGTGTGAAGGACTATTGGGGGCGCGACCTCAACGTGAATGTCGGTCGCAATAATTTCGACGAGCTGCGCTACGAATATTTCCGCGACGGTACCGTTGCGCTCGAAGCCTTCAAGGGCGACCAGGTGGATTGGCGCACCGAAAATAGCGCGAAGAACTGGGCGACGGCCTATGACTTTCCGGCGGTGGCCGAGAAGCGCGTTGTTCTCGAGGAATTCCTCAATCGCTCGTCGGGCATCATGCAGGGCTTCGCGCTCAACATTCGCCGCGATAAGTTCAAGGATCCGCGCGTCCGTCGCGCGCTGAATTATGCGTTCGACTTCGAGGAGATGAATAAGCAGATCTTCTTCGGCCAGTACAAGCGCATCTCCAGCTATTTCGACGGCACCGAACTGGCATCGTCAGGCCTGCCGGAAGGCAAGGAGCTGGAGATTCTGGAGACGGTGCGTGCCGAAGTGCCGCCGGAGGTTTTCACCAAGCCCTATACGAATCCGGTCGGTGGCAGTGCTGAAAATGTGCGCGGCAATCTTCGCGAAGCGCTACAACTGTTCAAGGAAGCGGGCTACGAAGTCCGTGATCGCAAACTGGTCAATGCCAAGACCGGTGCGCCGTTTGAGCTGGAATTGCTCGGCGAAGATCCCTCCTTCGAGCGCGTGATGCTGTTCTTCAAGCCATCGCTCGAACGTCTCGGCATCGGCGTGTCGGTCCGCACCATCGATGCCACGCAATATGAGAACCGGCTGCGGACCTGGGATTTTGACATCGTCGTGTCGTCCTGGCCGGAGTCGCTGTCGCCCGGTAACGAGCAGCGTGAATTCTGGGGTTCGCAAGCCGCCGATATGGCCGGCTCCCGCAATATCGTCGGCATCAAGAATCCTGCGATCGACAAGCTGATCGATCGCGTGATCTTCACCAAGGACCGCAACGATCTCGTCGCTGCGACCAAGGCGCTGGATCGCGTGCTGCTGTGGAACAACTTCGTGGTGCCGCAATGGACCTACAACAAGGTCCGCACGGCGCGCTGGGATCGCTTCGGTCGTCCGCCTGAGCCGCCGAAATACGGGCAGTCGGGTTTCCCCGCCATCTGGTGGTACGACGTCGACAAGGCCGCCAAGATCGGCAAGCGCTCTTGAGGAGCACATCGCGCATGGCGCAGCTCAATCGTCGGCACGTGCTGGGTCTCGGGATCGGCGCTATCGCGGCGTCACGCTTCAGCCCCGCTTTGGCGCAAGCGCCGAGCGAAGCCCACGGCATCTCCGCCTTTGGCGATCTGAAATACCCGGCCGATTTTCCGAATTTCGACTACGTCAACGTCAAGGCGCCGAAGGGCGGCGCCTTCTCGACGGTGCCGTCGAGCCGTGCATTCAACCAGTCGTTCCAGACCTTCAATTCGCTGAACGCCTATGTTCTGAAGGGCGACGGCGCGCAGGGCATGGGTATGACCTTCGCCCCGCTGATGGTGCGTGCGGGCGACGAGCCAGACGCGATGTACGGGCTGGTGGCGAAGTCCGTGCAGATCTCTGCCGATGGTCTGACTTATCGTTTTACGCTGCGACCGGAAGCGCGCTTCCACGACGGCAGCAAACTCACTGCACGTGACGCGGCATTCTCGTTGACGGCTCTCAAGACCAAGGGCCATCCCATCATCACGCAGCAGATGCGTGACATGGTCAAGGCCGAGGCTGCGGACGACCTGACGCTGGTGGTGACATTTGCCGAGAAGCGCGGCCGCGACGTGCCGTTGTTCGTTGCAGGCATGCCGATCTTCTCGCAGGCCTATTACGACAAGCGCGCATTCGACGAGTCCTCGCTGGAGGCGCCGCTCGGCAGCGGTCCCTACAAGGTCGGCCGCTTCGAGGTCGGGCGCTATATCGAATTCGACCGTGTGAAGGACTGGTGGGCCGCGGACCTTCCGGTCAATCGCGGCAGCTATAATTTCGATACAGTGCGGTTCGATTTCTATCGCGACCGCGACGTGGCCTTCGAAGGTTTCACCGGTCGCAATTATCTGTATCGCGAGGAGTTCACCTCGCGCATCTGGAACACGCGTTACGATTTCCCGGCGGTGAAGGATGGCCGGGTCAAGCAGGAGATGCTGCCCGACGACACACCGTCCGGTGCGCAGGGCTGGTTCCTCAACACACGCCGCGCCAAGTTCAAGGATCCGCGCGTGCGCGAGGCGCTGGGCAATGCATTCGATTTCGAATGGACCAACAAGACCATCATGTATGGCGCCTATGTGCGCACGGTGTCGCCGTTCCAGAACTCTGACCTGATGGCGACCGGCGCGCCGTCGCCGGAAGAGATCGCATTGCTGGAGCCATTCCGCGACAAGGTGCCGGCCGAGGTTTTCGGAGCGCCCTATCTGCCACCGACATCGGATGGATCAGGTCAGGACCGTGCGCTGCTGCGCAAGGCCATCCAGCTCCTGAACGACGCAGGTTGCGCAATGAAGGACGGCAAGCGCATGACGGCGCAGGGTGAGCCGTTCAAGATCGAGTTTCTGCTCGATGAGCCTGCTTTCCAGGCGCATCACATGCCCTATATCAAGAATCTCGGCACGCTGGGTATCGAGGCCAGTGTACGCCTTGTCGATCCCGTGCAATTCCGCGCACGCCGCGACGATTTCGACTTCGACTCAGCCATCGAACGTTTCAGCTTTTCCACCATTCCCGGCGATTCCCTGCGTTCGTTCTTCTCGATGCAGTCGGCAGCCACCAAGGGGTCGAACAATCTAGCCGGCATTTCCGATCCTGTCGTCGATGCCCTGATGAACGAAGTCATCGCCGCCGATACGCGGCCCAAGCTGGTTTTCGCGGCGCGAGCGCTGGATCGTGTCATCCGTGCCGGGCGCTACTGGGTGCCGCAATGGTATGCGGCCTCACATCGCGTGGCCTATTGGGATGTGTTCGGCCATCCCGCCAATCTGCCGAAATATATCGGCGTCGGTGCGCCCGATCTGTGGTGGGCGTCCGCAAAACCTTCAAGCGAGCAGGCTAAATAGCATGGGCGCATATATCGCACGGCGCGTGCTGCTGATGTTTCCCACGCTGCTGGGAATCCTGTTCGTGTCCTTTGTCGTGGTGCAATTTGCGCCCGGTGGTCCCGTCGAACGCGTGATCGCGCAACTCAGCGGCGCCGATACAGGCGCGTCGCGCGTTTCCGGTTCATCTGGTGGTGACTTCGGTAACCGTGCGCAGCCGGGCGCCGCAGGCGATGCGGTGAACTCGAAATATCGCGGCGCGCAGGGGCTCGATCCGGATTTCGTCAAGAGCCTGGAAAAGCAGTTCGGCTTCGACAAGCCTGCGCCGGAACGTTTCGCGCTGATGCTGTGGAACTTCGCCCGCTTCGATTTCGGCAAGAGTTACTTCCGTGACACGACAGTGCTGCAACTGATCAAGGAGAAGCTGCCGGTCTCGATGTCGCTCGGCATCTGGATGATGCTAATCACCTACCTGATCTCGATCCCGCTCGGCATCCGCAAGGCGGTGCAGGACGGCTCGCGCTTCGACACCTGGACCTCGGCCGTCATCATTGTCGGTTTCGCCATCCCCGGCTTCCTGTTCGCGATCCTGCTGATCATCCTGTTTTCCGGCGGATCGTTCTGGAGCATCTTCCCGCTGCGCGGCCTGACTTCGGACGGCTGGAGCCAGTTCCCGTGGTACTGGAAGATCATCGATTATTTCTGGCACATGACGCTGCCACTGATCTCGATGGTGCTCGGTGCCTTCGCCACCATGACGCTACTGACCAAGAACTCGTTCCTCGATGAAATCCGCAAGCAATATGTGATGACCGCGCGCGCCAAGGGCTGCAATGAGCGGCAGGTGCTCTACAATCACATTTTCCGTAACGCCATGCTGATCGTCATCGCCGGTTTCCCGGGCGCGTTCATTCACGCGTTCTTCTCGGGCTCGCTGCTGATCGAAACCATCTTCTCGCTCGACGGCCTCGGTCTCCTCGGCTTCGAGAGCGTGCTCAACCGCGATTATCCCGTGGTGTTCGGCACGCTGTTTATCTTTTCGCTGGTCGGTCTTGTCGTGAACCTCCTGTCCGATCTGGCCTATATGTGGATCGATCCGCGGATCGACTTTGAGGCGCGAGAAGTCTGATGACCATCACCGCGCCCGTGCCCGTCGAAACCACCACGCTGTCGCCGCTCGGCGAAGCCGTGCCACCGTCGCGTCACCCGCTCGGCATCTCGCCGCTCAACCAGCGTCGCTGGCAGAACTTCAAGTCCAATCGCCGTGGCTACTGGTCGTTCTGGATTTTCTTGTTCCTGTTCTTCATCTCGCTGTTCGCCGAGGTGATCGCCAATGACCGGCCGTTCTTCATCAAGTTCGACGGCAAGATGTATTTCCCGGCTTTCGTCACCTATTCGGAGACGACCTTCGGCGGTGATTTCGAGACGGCTGCGGACTATCGCGATCCCTTCCTGCAGAAGCTGATCGCCGAGAAGAACGGCACCATCCTCTGGCCGCTGATCCGCTATTCCTACGATACCCACAATCTCGATTTGCCGACGCCGGCGCCGTCAAAGCCGACATGGATGCTGACCGAAGAACAGTGCAAGTCGGTGGTCGAGAAGAAAGGCCTCAAGAGCTGCCGCGATCTCGAATATAATTGGCTCGGTACGGACGATCAGGGCCGCGATGTCGTCGCGCGGCTAATTTACGGCTTCCGCATCTCGGTGCTATTCGGTCTCGCGCTCACGATCGTTTCGTCGATTATCGGCATCGCGGCAGGCGGTGTGCAGGGCTATTTCGGCGGCTGGGTCGATCTGGCCTTCCAGCGCTTCATCGAAATCTGGAGTGCGATCCCGTCACTCTATCTGCTGCTGATCCTGTCGTCCGTGCTGGTGCCTGGCTTCTTCGTGCTGCTTGGGATCCTGCTGCTGTTCTCATGGGTATCGCTCGTAGGTCTCGTGCGCGCCGAATTCCTCCGCGGGCGCAACTTCGAATATATCATGGCGGCGCGGGCGCTCGGCGTATCCAACGCCAAGATCATGATCCGGCATCTGCTGCCCAATGCCATGGTTGCCACGATGACCTTCCTGCCGTTCATCGTCTCGTCCTCGGTGATGACGCTGACCGCGCTGGATTTCCTGGGCTTCGGCCTGCCGCCAGGCTCGCCGTCGCTCGGCGAGCTGCTGTCGCAAGGCAAGGCCAATGTGCAGGCGCCGTGGCTCGGCTTCACCGGCTTCTTCGCGGTGGCGATCATGTTGTCGCTGTTGATCTTCATCGGCGAGGGCGTGCGCGATGCCTTCGATCCGCGCAAGACGTTCAGGTAGGGCCGCAGCATGGATGCCATCAACCAGCCGCTGCTCGATGTGCGCGATCTTTCGGTCGCCTTCCACCATGGCGGCAATACGTCGGTCGCTGTCGACAGGGTGTCGTTCGAGATCAAACGGGGCGAGTGCGTTGCGCTTGTGGGCGAGTCCGGCTCGGGCAAATCCGTCAGCGCCATGTCGATCCTGCGGCTGCTGCCCTATCCGACGGCGTCACATCCGTCCGGCCATATTCGTTTCAAGGGCCATGAGCTCCTGAGCATGTCAGAGCGCGAGATCCGCGGCATCCGGGGCAACGATATCTCCATCATCTTCCAGGAACCGATGACCTCGCTGAACCCGCTGCACACGATCGGTGCGCAGATCGGCGAGATCCTGCAACTCCATAACGGCATCCGCGGCAGCAAGGCGCGCGAACGAACGCTGGAATTGCTGACGCAAGTCGGCATTCCCGATCCGGAAACGCGTCTCGCCAGCTATCCGCATCAGCTGTCTGGCGGTCAGCGCCAGCGCGTCATGATCGCGATGGCGCTCGCGAACGAGCCCGATCTGCTGATCGCCGATGAGCCGACCACCGCGCTGGACGTCACGGTGCAGGCGCAGATTCTCGCATTGCTGGCTGACATTCGTCAGCGGCTCGGCATGAGTCTCCTCTTCATCACCCACGATCTCGGCATCGTCCGCCGTATCGCTGATACGGTGTGCGTGATGAACAACGGCAAGATCGTCGAGCAGGGGCCGGTGGAGCAGGTGTTCACGGCGCCGCAGCATCCCTATACCAGGGCACTCCTTGCGGCCGAACCGAAGCCCGACCCCGCGCCGCCGCGGCCGGAAGCGCCGGTGGTGATGTCCACGGACGATCTCAAGGTCTGGTTTCCGATCAAGCGTGGATTGCTGCGCAAGACGGTGGGTCACGTGAAGGCCGTGGACGGCGTCAGTCTGAAGGTACGGCAGGGCGAAACGCTGGGGGTGGTCGGCGAGTCCGGCTCGGGCAAGACGACGTTGGGGCTCGCGTTGCTGCGGCTGATCTCCTCGCAAGGACCGATCGTGTTCCTGAGCAAGGATATCCAGGGACTGCAGTTCAAGGATATGCGGCCGATCCGGCGTGACATGCAGATTGTGTTTCAGGATCCGTTCGGGGCGCTGTCGCCGCGTATGTCAGTCGGCGATATCGTCGCCGAGGGGCTCAGCGTGCATCAGCCCTCTCTCTCTGTGGAAGACCGCGAGGCGCGTGTTATCAAGGCGCTGCAGGATGTCGGGCTCGATCCCAAGACGCGGTTCCGCTATCCGCATGAGTTCTCCGGCGGCCAGCGCCAACGCATCAGCATCGCGCGCGCAGCCGTGCTGGAGCCGAGCTTCGTTGTGCTGGACGAGCCGACCAGCGCGCTCGACATGTTGTTCCAGGCGCAGATGGTGGACCTCCTGCGCGAGCTGCAGCGCAAGCGCGATCTCACTTATATGTTCATCTCGCATGACCTGCGCGTGGTCGCGTCGCTGGCCAGCCATCTCATCGTGATGCGCCATGGCAAGGTGGTCGAGGAAGGGCCGGCGGCCGAGCTGTTCAAGAACCCGAAGAGCGATTACACCCGCGCGCTGTTTGCCGCAGCGTTCAGGATCGAAACGGCACCGGGCGGGGATGCTGCGCAGTAGGACACGATGACGAAAGACAACGATCACCGTCCCACCATTACGGACCGTGCTGCCGATGTCGCTGTCTCGGCCCCGACGGTGGTCGGACGCGGCTTCATGACCTACGAACGGTACGATATCGCGATCATTCGCGCGGACGATGAGACGTTGCGGCAGCAGCGCGACGTGCTGCGTGCGAGCAAGGTGGCAGCAGTAATTCCCATCGATCTGGAGCGCGGCAAGATCGTACTGATCCACCAGTTCCGTTTGCCGGCGCATCTAGCCACGGGGCGTGGCGAGATGGTCGAGATCGTCGCCGGGCTGATCGATGGCGATGAAACGCCGCTCGCTGCCGCTGCGCGAGAATGCGCGGAAGAGATCGGCGTAACGCCGCAGCGTTTGTTTGAACTCTATAGCGTGCTACCGACGCCAGGCTGTACCGACGAATATATCACGTTCTTTCTCGGCTTCGTCGACAGCAGCAAGGTGCCTGTTCGGGGCGGCCTCGTCGGAGAGACGGAGGATACCCGGCCTTTCGTGGTCTCCATCGACGAGGCGATCGCGGCGCTGGATAGCGGCGCAGTTTACAACGGCTTGATGGTTAGCGCCCTGCAATGGCTGGCGCTGCATCGTGACCGACTGCGGGATTACTACGAGCGCGCGGTGCCTAGCCCAGTCGTCTGATGCTGGTCACGTCGCTGCCTGCCGCCTTGATCCGCGCAATGGCGCCTTTCGTGTCTTCAATGGCCGTCGCCATGTGATGCGCATTGGCATGCACGATGGTGTCGGCATCGCGAACGATGGCGACGTGCCCTTTCCAGAAGATCATATCGCCGCGCTTCAGATGTTGCATCTCGGCGTTTGACAAGGCGCGGCCGAGGCCACTCTCCTGCATGTCGCTGTCGCGGGGGCATCCGGTTCCCGCGGCGGTTAGTGCGATTTGCACCAGGCCGGAGCAATCGATACCGAGGCTGCTCTTGCCGCCCCAGAGATAGGGCGTGCCGATGAAGCGCTCGGCCACGGCAACGAAGTCGGTCTCGAACGCATCGATCTCCGCGATATGCTGCTTTGGCACGCAATGTCCGGCGCTCGTCATGGCAAATGCGTCGGTCATCTTGACGATGGCCAGGCGCGCGCCCAGCGGCAGCGTATCTGTCGGCGGCAGCTTGATCGAGGGCCCAGGAAAAAGGAACGTCCGGAGCGCGGTCACTTTGTGTGTTGGCGTCGGCCCGGGTGGATAGAGTGCGAGATCCGAGAGCCAGCCGACATAGCCGTCGCCATTGAGTTGGCCCCAGGCCCAGCCTTCGTCGTTGCGGTCGTAGATGGTGAAGCGCTCGCCCTTCAAGGCCTGCGTATTCATTTCTGCGCCGGAGAATGGTTGGAGCCGCATGGAGGCGACGCCATCGGCAACCTCGAATTCTTCGCCGTCGACGAAGCGCGCGGCCTCGACTTGACCTTCAAGATATCGCGCCGCCACGTCTGGTCGCGCGGGTGTGAGCCTGGGATCTCGTTTATCCATAGCGTTGGCTCAAGAGCTGATAGATTGCGCGTGCGGCCTGGCACTCGCCCCCTTCGGGGCGCGCCGGTTTCGCCGATGGCGTCCAGCCATAGATATCAACATGCAGCCAGCTCTTCGCGGCTTCGACGAAACGCTGCAGAAACAGCGCGCAGGTGATCGAGCCGGCAAAACCGCCGGATGGTGCGTTGTTGATATTGGCGACCTTGGAGTCGAGCCAGGCATCGTAGGGCGCCCAGAGCGGCAGTCGCCAGAGCGGATCGTTCTGCTCCTTCGCACAGCGCGCAACGTCGAGCGCCAGCGTTTCGTCATTGGTGTAGTAGGGCGGCAAATCTGGACCAAGCGCTACGCGTGCAGCGCCGGTCAGTGTGCCCAGATCGACCAGCAGGTCCGGTTTCTCCTCATCGGCATAGGCCAGCGCATCGGCCAGCACCAGGCGACCTTCGGCGTCTGTGTTTCCGATTTCGACCGTCGGACCCTTGCGCGATTTGAAAATATCGAGCGGACGAAAAGCATTGCCGGCCACGGCGTTCTCGACAGCAGGGATCAGCACGCGCAACCGCACTTTCAGCTTGGCGTCCATTACCATCAGCGCCAGCGCCAGGACATTGGCGGCGCCGCCCATATCCTTCTTCATGATCAGCATGCCGCTCGATGGCTTGAGATCGAGGCCGCCCGTGTCGAAGCAAACGCCTTTGCCGACCAGCGTCACCTTCGGATGCGACGGATCACCCCAGGAGAAATCGATCAGTCGTGGCGCACGTGTCGAGGCCATGCCCACGGCGTGGATCAGTGGGAAATTCTGTTGCACGAGGTCGTCGCCCATGATGCAGTTGAAGTCTGCACCAAAACGCGTGGCGAGATCCCTGGCGGCCGCGGCGAGTTCTTCCGGTCCCATATCGTTCGACGGCGTATTGATGAGATCGCGCGCCAGCGCTGCAGCCTCGGCGATACGGCTGATCTCGGCGACATCGACGCCCTCAGGCGGCACCAGCTTCACCTTGGGCTCATCATTCTTGCGATAACGGCGGAAACGATAGCTGCCGAGGGCGAAAGCGAGCACGGCGAGGCGGGTGTCGTGGGGTGCGTTGGCGAAATGATAGGTGCCCGGTGGCAGCAGGCCGGGCAACTGTCCGGGGCGAAACAGGTCACGGTAGGTCGCGCTGTCGTCTTCCAGCCCGAAGATGACCTGGGCGATGGCGCCATCGTCTGCTGGCAGCGCCAGCCAGGCGCCGGGCTTCGCCGCAAAACCGTGGGCCATGGCGAAAGCTCTCGCCCGCGCGGGGAGTGCTGCGCTGATTTCGGGCCAGGTCGTCTTGGTTGCGAAGGTGATCGGAATGGTGGATGCGGCGGCAGCGGTCTCGAAGGCGGAATGCATATGCAGAATCTCGCGAAAGGGAGCGGCAATGACACCTGAAGCGCAAAGGGCGTCAAGCGACGGTATTGGAGGATATGGCGTGGCCCGCGCCGATTAACCAGCCATTAGGGTTAACACTCTATTGCTGAAGGCATCCGGCTCGTCCGTCCGCTCCATTGTTGAGTCAAAGTGCCATGCGTCAGCCCCCTTGTCTTGCCCGGCTTTTGACGACCGCGGCAATGACGGCAATCCTGGCCAGCGGCCTTGCCGGCTGCAAGACGGCGGGCATGTCCGATATCACCGGTTCCCTTGGCGCTCGGGCGGAAGCACCAGCCGATGCCGATCCCGCCCGTGCGGCCGAAGTCTATGGCGAACGCTATCGCGCCAATCCCAAGGATGCTGACGCTGCCCTGCGTTACGGCCAGGCGCTCCGGGCCAACGGCCAGCGGGCCCAGGCCGTTTCGGTGTTCGAACAGGCGACGCTGACGAATCCCGGCAACAGGCCGCTGCTGGCAGGCTACGGCCGCGCGCTGGCCGACGCCGGCAGCTTCCAGCGCGCCTTCGATGTGCTGACCACCGCACATAGCCCAGCCAATCCGGACTGGCGTATCCTGTCGGCACAAGGCGCCGTCCTTGACCAGATGGGGAGGCATGACGAAGCCCGCCGTTACTACGACAGTGCGCTGAAGATCAGGCCGGAGGAGCCGTCCGTGCTCTCCAATCTCGGTCTGTCCTACATGCTTTCGAAGGATCTGCCGCAGGCCGAGGCGACGCTGCGCCGCGCGCAGGGCCGCGGCAATGTCGATCCGCGCGTTCGCCAGAATCTCGGTCTCGTGGTTGGCCTGCAAGGCCGGTTCGGTGAAGCGGAATCCATCGTGAGGGCTGACCTGCCGCCAGACGAAGCAGCGGCGAATGTCGCCTATCTCAAGCAGATGCTGAGCAGTAAAGGTCAGCCCCGCCTGGGCGCCCGGGACGACGACGCACCGCGTCGGTCGTAATTTCTCGCAGGTCAAATTTCGCAATGACGTTGAGCAAGGCCAAGCTCACCGGCGTCACTGCATCGCTGCGACCTTGATGCCCGTTGGGCCGAGAATGACGACGAACAGAACCGGCAGGAAGAACAGGATCATCGGCACCGTCAGCTTTGGCGGCAGCGCGGCGGCCTTCTTCTCGGCTTCGTTCATGCGCATGTCGCGGTTTTCCTGCGCCATCACGCGAAGGCTCTGACCGAGCGGAGTGCCGTAGCGTTCCGACTGCATCAGCGCCAGACAGACTGATTTGACGCCCTCCAATCCGGTACGCTTTGCGAGGTTCTCATATGCAACCTTGCGATCCTGCAGATAGGACAGTTCGGCCGTGGTCAGTGTGAATTCCTCGGCCAGCGCCACCGACTGCGTTCCGATCTCGATGGACACGCGGCGAAACGCGACTTCGATGGACATGCCGGATTCGATACAGATCAGCAGCAGATCGAGAGCGTCCGGAAACGCGCGGCGGATCGAAAGCTGGCGTTTGGTGATTGCATTCTTGAGAAAGATCATCGGCGCTTGCAGGCCAAGATAGGCGGCACCGAGGCACATGCCGATCTTGATGGGCATCGACTGTTCCATGCGCGAGATGACGAACACATAGAGGATCGCGAAGACGAGGAACACGATCGGCGTGACGGCGCGGAAGAACAGGAAGGTGATATAAGGCGCTTGGCCGCGATAGCCGGCCATGACCAGCTTGTCGAGCGCGGCTTCCTGCGCCAGCCATTTGCTGAGGTTGAAGTCGGTTACAACCTTGGAGACGAGTTGCTTCGGCGTCTGGCGCAGCGACACTCTCTCGCCTTTGGCCATGCGGTCCCGCTCGCGCTGCCGCAGCCGCTCCCGCTCGCTGGCGACCGCTTTCATCCGCTTGGCGAGACCGTCGCCGGCGAACAACGGCGTAAGCAGGCTGTAGGCTGTTGCTGCAACCGCGATCGCGGCAAGCAGCATCGTCATGAAACGGATGTCGTGAAGCTTTGCTATCAGGAGATCGAGCATGCCAGCACCATCAGAAGTCGAAGTTGATCATGCGCTTCATGACGTAGATGCCGCAGGACATCCAGACCACGCAGGCCGCCAGCATCAGGCGGCCTGTCGGATGGGTCCACAGCAGCGAAATATATTCAGGCGTGCTGAGATAGACGAGCAACATCACGATCGGCGGCAGCGAGCCGATGATGCCGGCGGACGCCTTGGCTTCCATCGACATGGCCTGGATTTTCTCGGCCATCTTCTTGCGGTCGCGCAGCACCTTGGAGAGATTGCCAAGAGCTTCCGAGAGGTTGCCACCCGACTTCTGCTGAATCGCGATGACGATGCCGAAGAAGTTGGCCTCCGGAAGCGGCATGCGCTCATAGAGCCGCGCACAAGCCTCGCCGAGCGGCATACCGATCGTCTGAGTTTCGATGATGGCAAGAAATTCGCTGCGTAGGGGTTCCGATGCGTCGGCGGCGACAACCTTGATCGAGTCGAATAGCGGCAGACCGGCCTTGATACCGCGAACGATGACGTCGACGGCATCTGGAAGCGCTTTGAGGAAGGCCGCCTCGCGCCGCTTCTTGAGAAAGCTGAGGATCCAGCGCGGCAGGCCGAAGCCGGCGGCGAATCCGAGACCGGCGGCCGCGAGCAGACCGCCGCCAAACATCATGGTCATTAGGAAGCTTCCGCCTCCCAGAATGCCGGAGATCACCATGAATTTCTGGTCGCTCCAGTCGAGGCCGGCCTGCGCGATCCGGATTCCGAGCGGGATCTTCTTTTCCTTCTGAAGGCGTGCTTCGACTTCCTTGAGCGATCCTTCGACCTGCTCGCGCCGGGAGCGCTGGTTTCTGTCGACCTGGCGCGCCACGGGCTCCGTCCGCGCGACCGATGCACGGCGGGTTTCGGCCTTCTTCTGGCCGGACAAGAGCGGATAAAGAAACACCCAGGCCAGACCGCCGACAGCGATGCTGGCCATGAATGCCAATGCGAGCGCCTGCATGTTCATCACTCGCTCCTCAGTTCGGCGCAATGACTTCGGCAGCATCGAGCGCCGCCGCGAGCCGCTTCTCCTCGCCGTAATAGCGGGCACGATCCCAGAACCGCGGGCGGCCAATGCCGGTCGAGCGGTGCCGTCCGATGATATTGCCGTTGGCGTCTTCACCGACCATGTCGTAGACGAACAGGTCTTGCGTAATGATGGTGTCGCCTTCCATGCCCATCACCTCGGTGATGTGCGTGATGCGGCGCGAACCGTCGCGCAGACGGGCGGCCTGTACGATGACGTCGATCGATGCGCAGATCATTTCGCGAATGGTGCGCGAGGGCAGCGAGAAACCACCCATGGTGATCATGGATTCGCAGCGCGACAGCGCTTCACGTGGATTGTTGGCGTGGAGGGTGCCCATCGAGCCGTCATGGCCGGTATTCATCGCCTGTAACAGGTCGAATGCCTCGGGTCCGCGGACTTCGCCGACGATGATCCGCTCCGGGCGCATACGCAGACAGTTACGCACCAGTTCGCGCATCGTGACCTGACCTTCGCCCTCGATGTTCGGCGGCCTGGTTTCGAGCCGCACCACGTGGGGCTGCTGCAGCTGAAGTTCAGCGGCGTCTTCGCAGGTGATGATGCGCTCGTCGTCGTCGATATAGTTGGTGAGGCAGTTCAGCAGCGTGGTCTTGCCCGAACCGGTACCGCCAGAGATCAGCACGTTGGCGCGGCAGCGGCCGATGATCTGAAGGATCTGGGCGCCGTCCGGCGAGATCGCGCCGAATTTGACCAGCTGCTCGAGCGTCAGCTTGTCCTTCTTGAACTTACGAATCGTCAGCGCGGGACCATCGATGGCCAGCGGCGGCACGATGGCGTTGACGCGCGAACCGTCGGCAAGACGAGCGTCGCAGATCGGTGAGGATTCGTCGACGCGGCGGCCGACCTGGCTGACGATGCGCTGGCAGATATTCAGCAGCTGCTGATTGTCGCGGAAACGGATGCCGGTCTTCTGGATCTTGCCGGCAACTTCGATGAACACCGTGCCGGCGCCATTGACCATGATGTCGGCGATGTCGTCGCGCGCCAGAAGCGGCTCGAGCGGCCCGTAACCGAGCACGTCGTTGCAGATATCGTCGAGTAGTTCTTCCTGCTCGGCAATGGACATCACGATGTTCTTGATCGCGATGATCTCGTTAACGATGTCGCGGATTTCCTCGCGCGCGGATTCGCCGTCGAGCTTGGCGAGCTGCGCGAGGTCGATCGCCTCGATCAGGGCGCCGAAAATCGTGGCTTTGACCTGATAGTAATTTTCGGAGCGACGCTCTGCGATGACGGGGGCCGCTGGTGCAGCACGCGCGGGTGACAGCGGAGGCGATGACACAGCCGGTGGCGCAGACGCAGCCATCGCGCCGGGAGAGGGCTCCGGCGCGCTGGCGGGCTTGACGGCCCGGACATCGGTATCTGTTCCGCTACGCTTACCAAACACGACAACACTCCATGCGGCGGATTATTTCGACCGCAACTTCTCCAGGAACGGACCCAGGAAGGATCCTCGTGGCTTCTTGGCCTCGCCGCGGCCCGTCAGCCGCTGCGCAATTTGCAGAAAGAGTTCGGTAGTGCGATGGCTGGCCGCAATCTCGGCAATCATCTGACCATTATTGGCGGCCGAGCCGAACATCTGTGGATCGAACGGGATCGTGACGATCGGCGGTGTCTCGATGGCCTTGGCGAATTCGCTGGCGCTGATTTCGGGCCGCTTTGGAACGCCGACCTGATTAAGGCAGTACAGCGGTGCGCGATCATTGGGGCGCGAGGCCTTGATCAGATCGTACATGTTCTTGGTATTGCGCAGGTTGGCGAGATCCGGTGCTGCAACGATCAGGATGTCGTCCGCGCCGATCAGGGCCCGCTTGGTCCAGCCCGACCATTGATGCGGCACGTCGAGCACGATGCAGGGCATTGTCGACCGCAGCGTGTCAAAGATCGAGTCGAAGGCCTCGGCGCCAAAATCATAGACGCGGTCCAGCGTGGCGGGGGCAGCCAGCAGGCTGAGATGGTCGGTGCACTTCGACAGCAGACGGTCGATGAAGGCGGTGTCGACACGATCCGGCGAAAACACTGCGTCGGCGATGCCTTGCGGCGGGTCCTGGTTGTAGTCCAGCCCGGCGGTTCCAAAGGCAAGATCGAGGTCGGCGACAACGGAGTCCAGCGCCAGATCGCGCGCGATCGCCCAGGCGACGTTGTGAGCGATGGTGGACGCGCCGACGCCGCCCTTGGCGCCGACTACGGCAATGATACGGCCGACCGCCTTGGCTTCCGGCGCCGAGAACAGTCCGCAGATCGAACGAACGACGTCGATAGTCGCAACAGGCGCGATCACATAGTCGCTGACGCCGCGACGAACGAGCTCGCGGTAGAGCGTGACATCGTTGACCTTGCCGATCACCACCACGCGGGTGCCGGAATCGCAAACCGTCGCCAGTTGATCCAGGCCAACGAGAATGTCGCCGCGCGGTTCGGTCTCGAGAACAATGACGTTCGGCGTCGGTGCCGATCGATAGGCCTCGATGGCCGCAGGCATGCCGCCCATCTGGATCTTGATGTGAGCTTTGCCCAGGCGCCTGTCCTCCGCGGCGGCCTGCACAGCGGCAGCGGTTTCCACGGTCTCGCAGAACGCCTGCACCGACACCCGCGGTGCCGGCGCAATATGCTCCTCTGCCGCGGGCGTTGCGGTGGAGGGCTGCTCGTCTGCGGTTTTCTGCGCGTAGCTAATCATTGGCCCACATTGCTGATTTTGGTCTTGTCTTCGGGATAGGTCGTCGCGGTGCTCTCACCCTTGCGATACTTGTCCAACACGAACGTACGTCGGCCGGCATAGACAGGGGTTTCGGCGCGCGGCTGAACCAGATCCGAAGGATTGGCGACCATGGCGGCGAGATTGCGTTGTTGTGCACAGCCGAGATTGTAGTACGGCTTGTTCGCGAGATAGCCCTTGTTCTTGATCGACGACGCAAGGTCGTCGGGCCAGGTGCCGCACGGACCGGCCGAAGCCGCGATCAGCGGGTAGCTGACGCGGATGGTCGGCAACATACGCGGATCACTCGGCTGATAGCTGCGCATCAGGACGCCGTTCTGCGGCACACCGATCGCCATCAGGAGTGAATGAACCTCACGATAAGACTCTTTGGCGGCGCGTGCATTCGGTGTATTGACCGGCACCTCCGCGGTGATGACGCCGGTGCCTTCGCGCAACCAGTCCTGACCAAGCGATACGACATCCGCGCGCTGGGTGGCCGACAGGCCGCCGCGCTGGCTACCGACGAAGACCTCGGTGGTCTTGGCCCGTTCTTCGACAACGATGGGATGCCGCAGCCGGTAATCGTCCGGTATGCTCGACGTGGTGTCCTGCGCAACGGTCTTGCAGCCGCCAAGCGCAAGCGCCAGGAACAGCAGCGCGCCAGTGGCGGTCCGTGTGCGCGAAGAGTGTATCGCTGTGTGATTGTTCATGGTCATCGGATACTTGCCCCGTCTCAATCCGTGATGAAGCCGAAAACGCCGCGATAGCTGCGCGTCGGTTGGGTCGGCTCGGTGCGGTGCGGTGCGCCATAGATGCGGTTGACGTTGCCGAGCAGATCGGCCTGCGGATCGGATGCATCCACGAAGCCGTCATCCGGACGCGAGAGATCCTTCTGCGCGACGGCGCGAACCACATAGGGCGTGACCAGGACCATCAGCTCGGTGTTGTTGTTGACGTAATCCCGGCTGCGGAACAGCGTGCCCAGCACAGGCAATTGCGACATGCCCGGCAGGCCACTGATGGCCGCTTTGGTCTGCTGCTTGATAAGGCCGGCCATTACCATCGAACCGCCGGACGGAATCTCAAGCGTGGTGTCCGCGCGGTTGACCTTGATCGCCGGGATCGACGTCCCGCTGATCGTGACGGAATTTTCCTGCGACAGCTCGGAGACTTCGGTGCCGACACGCAGACTGATACGACCTTCGCTCAGAACCACCGGCGTAAAGCCCAGCGAAATACCGAATTTCTTGAAGGTGATCTGCGTCGTACAGATCCGCGTCGTGGGATCGCAGGTATTGCCGCCGGGGACCGGGAATTCACCGCCCGCAAGGAAATTGGCGGTCTCGCCGGAGATCGCGGTCAGCGTGGGCTCGGCGAGCGTCCGGATGACGCCGGCGTTTTCCATCGCTTTCAGCGTCGCCGTGACGGATGGCGTCGATCCGAAGGATGCCTTGAGGGCATTATCGGAGACCAGGCTGCTGCCGCGCGCCGTGAACGGGTTGCTATTGTTGAAGTTGACGACGGACGTGCCGTAGCTCATCGATGCCGACAGATCGACGCCGAGCTGCTTGACGATGTTGCGCTGGACTTCCGCAACGGTGACCTTGAGCATGACCTGATCACGCCCGCGCACCGAGATGCTGTTCACGACCTTGTCCATGCCGCCGACGAGGCGCGCCGCGAGGTCCGCGGCCTGCTGCGCTTCGACCTGGCTCGATGCCGTACCCGACAGCATCACGCTATCGCCGAGACCTTCGATGCGAATATCGGCATTGGGCATGGTCTGCTTGAGCGCGGCCCGAATACCGTTCAGGTCGCGCGTGACGGCGATATCATAGGCGGCGATCTGCTGGCCGCTGACGTCGAAGAATACGATGTTGGTCTGGCCTACGGTCGCACCGATGATGTAGGCGCGCTGCGCCGAACGTATGACGGCGTTGGCGATCTTGGGATCGGCGACCAGCACATCCTTGATGTCGCGCGGCAGGTCGATGACGATCGACTTGCCGATGCCGAGCGGCAGGAATTTCGCGTTCAGGGCGCCGGCGCTGCCGGCTTGCATGGACGCGGAGTCGGCCGCGAAAACTGGCGTCAATACGGGATTGATCGTGAGCGCCGTGATGGTGGTGAGCGACAGCGCGCGGGCTGCAAGGGCCCGCATCGATCCGCCTGTTGTGATGCGCTTCATCGCCTGCGTCCTCTCGATCACTTCGTTATGGTCGCGGTCGACGGGATGCCGTAACGCACGATGCTAATGCTGTCGCGCTTGCCGCCATTGGGATCTTCAACCGGCGCAGGCGCGTTGGCGTCGACCAGGGCCCGCAATGCCAGCGAGATCGTGCCGCTCTGCCGCGCGCGGGCGAGCAACTCGGCCTGTTCGGGCTTCAATTCGAGCGTTGCGGTCTTGCCGACGACCGAATTCTGACCGTCCTTTTCCTTGGGCGCCTGATCGATGGCGAGAACGCGGATATTGTTCAGGATGATCTCGGAGCTTATGGCCTCCGTGCCGCCGCGATCACCGCCGCGTTCGCGCTTCGACTGGATCACGTCGACGCGGTCGTTTGGCAGGATGAAGCCGCCGGCGCCCGTTTCCGGCGAAATTTCGGTGGAGACGGCACGCATGCCGGTCGGCAGAACGGCGGCCATGAAGCCAGCGCCATTGGCGCGCACAAGTTTCGGTTCGCGGATCGGTTCGCCGGCAATAAAGGCCGAACGCGCGATGGAGCCGGCGATTTGCGTCGCCGCGTCCGGGCGGCTGTTACGGCTGATGACGTTAGTGCTCGCCGCTGATGCGGGCCAGGACTGCCACTGGACATCATCGGGACCGAGCGCCTGGCCGAGCGCGATATCGGCCTTGGCAACGAGAACGTCAGTTGTCGGGGCCTCGGCGACCTGAGGGGGCGGCGGCGTGTCCGATGTGCTCGCAAGATATAGCGCCACACTGCCAGCGCCGAGTGCAATGGCGAGGACCACAATGCGTGCGGTATTCATACGCTTCACTTTCCACATTACGCCGCGACGCTGCCGCCGCTGTAACGGGAGTTGACCAGTTATTCGTCAAAGCATGGTTAATGAGCGGTATCTAAATCGCGTTAATAGAAAGTTTTGATTTTAGTGAAGCGCGAAACGCGCCAGGTCGATCGTCTTCACCCATCCGGTGTCGGGGTAAACGAGCAGCGCGCCGAGGGCGAGGGCAATACCGTAGGGGATGCCGGTTTCCTTGTGATGCAGACGCATCAGCCAGGCCTGGCTGCCGAGCGCATAGGGCAGCGGCCACTGCCGGAACTGGAGCAGCAGCAACGTGAGCGCGCCGCCGAACAGCGAGGCGTAAACGAGGTAGTTCAGGAGATGATCGAAGCCGAACCACAGTCCTGCCGCCGCGGCGAGCTTGGCATCGCCGCCGCCGACCCAGCCGAACGCGAAACAGGCGAAAGCGACCACCAGCACCAATGCCCCCGCGCCGAGATGCGACATCGCATCGTGAAGACCCATTCCGCCGAAGATCGCCAATACGGCGAAGCCCGCCACCAGCAGCAGCGAGATGCGGTTCGAAATGGTCATCGTGAAAAGGTCGCTGATCGCCGCATAGGCCATCAGGCCCGGGAGCAACAGAAGGCGTACTAAATCGAGGATCATGGCGTCAAAGGCCCGTTGTGGCGACAACGGAAAATCTAGCCAGCAGAAATGAACAATCGGACAACAAGAAATGATTTACCAAACGCTGGCGATGCGGATCGCGACCGCAATCAGGGCGAGGATCAGCGCCGTGCAGATCAGGCCTGCCGGATCGCGCAGCGTGAGCTGAACCCCCTGCAGGACAGAGCGTGGAATGTCGGGATGTCTCATACGCACAATACTCGGGACGACCGGTGAGCAACATTCCAAAACAAAAAAGGCTCCGGAAACCGGAGCCTTCGATGCACTCGTAACAGTCGCTTACTTGAGCGAGGTGTTGATATCGGCGAACTTGCCGTTCAGCTTGGTGCCGAGGCCGTTAACGACTGCGATGATGGCCAGCGAGATGCCGGCAGCAATCAGGCCGTATTCGATAGCGGTGGCGCCGGACTCATCCTTCATGAAACGCGAAACGAGGTTCTTCATAATACAAAACTCCATATGTGCACGTGGCTGTCGATCGTGATGCCTGGTCTCCCCGGCGTTCTCAGCACCGTGACCATGAGGGAACACTAGGAGTGGGGAATTGCAGTGCGGTTAATTCGATTGATGAAAGTCGGTCGCATTTGTCTCTTCTTTTGCACGGTAAATACCTACTTAAGACGATTTTAGAATGACTTGGGTTTGATGATGCCACGCGTGTCCTTTTCGCTTCATTGCTCCTTAAGCATACCGCGGTAACTCTTGGCCTTCGAATACCGCGAGGCCGCGATGACGACACTCCCCTTCGATATCCTGAATATGTTCGGTGAGACCATCATGAAGGTGGTCCCGATCACACTGGCTCTGGCCGTAGTCTTTACGGTGCTGACGCATTTCTGGGCCTGCAATCCCGGCAAGCACTGGTGGCGCAAGACGGAGATCGTGACCGACGTGGTCTACTGGTTCTTCGTGCCGCTGATCACCCGCGTCGTGCGGATCGGACTCCTCGTGCTCGGCGCTGCCGTCATCTTCAATATTCACGATGCCGATGAATTGATCGCCTTCTACGATAACGGACACGGGCCGCTGGCGCAGATGCCGCTCTGGGTACAGGCGCTCTTCTTCCTCGTGGTGTCCGACTTCATGCTGTACTGGCTGCACCGGATGTATCACGGTGGCGGCTTCTGGAAATACCACGCGATCCATCACTCGTCGGAAGAGGTGGACTGGATCTCCGCGGCACGGTTTCATCCGGTCAATCTGTTTCTCGGCACCGTCGCGGTCGACGTGCTGCTATTGATGGCGGGTATCTCGCCGAACATCATGCTGTGGGTCGGACCGTTCACGACCTTCCACTCGGCTTTCGTGCATGCCAATCTGAACTGGACCCTCGGGCCGTTCAAATATGTGCTGGCGACGCCGGTGTTTCACCGCTGGCACCACACCTCGCAGGAGCGCGGCGGCAACACCAATTTCGCCGGCACGTTTCCGATCTGGGACATCATGTTCGGGACCTTCCGCATGCCGAAGGGTGAACTGCCGGACAATTACGGTGTCGACGGCGAGCCTTTGCCGACCGAATTCACCGGGCAACTCGCCTATCCGTTCAAGCAGTAGCGCGCTCTATCTTTTCCCTCCCCCAAGCGCGGCGTAACCGCGCTTGGGGGAGGGATGCCTCTGGCGCCTGTGCGTCATCGCTGATTCAACTGTCAAACAGCCACTGCTCTTCAGACATGCGTCATCGCCCCCATTGTTTGCGGCGCGGGGGCGCCGTCGTGCTTTGCATTCCCGCCCCCTTGTGAGAGGGCGTGCGGAACGCCAGGTGCCCGATGCACCCTTGGGCCTGATGCGATGCGGTCTTCCGCAATTGAGTGTGCATCAGGACTTTCGGTTGCTTGCACTTTGCCTCGACGAACGCTCCGATCGCGAATTAAAGTCCCAAGGCGATGGGAAGGGAGCCTCAAGCGAGTAAGCCGAACGCGTTTTGACTTGGTCGTCCGTCACACTGTCCAGGGGGTTATCCATCCGAAGGTCGGCCGTCTCCTTGCCAGTGGCAGTGCTGGCGCAGCTCCGTCCTGCCCGAAGACAGACGTCACCCCCAAACCGCGTGACGCCGCATCTCCGGCGTCCACCGCATCCTGCCCCGCGAACGTGACGATCGCGCTCGCCCCTCTCATCGGGGCAGGACGGAGGGGAATATAAACCCGATAGGGATGTTGTCAATGGGAGATAGGAAAATATGTTCGGAGCGCCCCAAGCTGTCATTCCGGGGCGGGACCGGCGCCGCAGGCGACGGGACCGAGCCCGGAATCCCGACATGGGAGTCTCCGATCGTGCCAAACACATCGGGATTCCCCGCCACGCCAATTGGAGTGGCTGAGGTTCGCACTTCAGCGGCTTCACCGGCGACGCGCGCGCCGGAATGACGAGCCAAGACGATCGCCTGGGCTGGCAGTGAGCGTCGCCCCGCGTCCATCATGCACCCTGCCACCGCCGTTTCCAGTTCCTTCATCAATTAACGGCACATTTGCCATGTCGGGCGCCGGCACCGCTGCGTATCTGCTTTTGTCGGCTTGTATCGTCCCGGAGTACAGGATGTCGTTTCAGTCGAAGCGCGCGCGGATGCGCGCGGTGTTTGTGGCCCGTGCTCTGGCGGCAGGGACCATGCTGTTGCCGGTGGGCGGTCTTGCGGCCCCTGCGAATGATCTGATCGCAGTCAGCGTCGATCAGGCCAGGCTCGTCAAATTTCCCGAGAAGATCGCGACCATCGTGGTCGGCAACCCCTTGATCGCCGATGTGACGCTGCAGGCCGGCGGCATGGTTGTCGTCACCGGCAAGAGCTATGGCGCCACCAATGTGATTGCCATTGATCGCCAGGGCTCCGTGCTGATGGACCGCGTTATTCAGGTGGAAGGGCCGACCGACAAGGTCGTGACGGTCTATCGCGGTATGAGCCGGGAGACCTATAGCTGCGCAGCGAATTGCGAGCGGCGTTTGACGCTGGGTGACGGGGAAACCTTCTTCAAGTCGACGATGGATCAGGCCGGCGCCATCGGCAGTCAGGCCGCGACGATCGGGGCGAGGAACAACTAAGCCACCACTTTTCGTCGGTCAGACCAATCCCGCCGGACACCGTCGCAAGCGTCCTGCCACATGGTTAATTGCGGGTTAACCCATCGAGCCGTCTTGTCTCGATCCGGCGAAACACTTCAACAATCTGTTTCCGATACATCTCGGCGGTAGCTATTTCCTATCACCGAGGCACTTGCAGATGCTGTTACCGCTGATTTCGATGGCGATGCTCGCCAGGCGGCTCCGCCGCTTCGGCCGCAACAGCAGCGGCTCGGCCGCGGTCGAATTCGCATTCATCGCGCCCGTCTTCTTCGCGCTGATTTTTGCCATCATGGAGACCGGGATGGTGTTCTTCGCCGGCCAGGTCCTTGACACCGCCGTCGAGGACGGTGCGAGGTCGGTCTATACGTGTTCCACTGCAGCTAAAGTCGTCGATTTCAAAACGCCGATTTGCGCGCGCACATGGGCACTGATGGATTGCGCCAAGATCGATATCGATGTGCGCTCCTACGATCCCGGCACAGCGATCACGATTTCGGATCCGATCGACTCCAGCGGCAACTATTCATCGATAAATCTCGTCTACCAGCCGCCGGCCTGTCCGACCACCAAGACAGTGGTCGTGCGGGGCTTCTATCAGTGGCCGCTCTATGTGACCGGCCTCGGCTACAACATCGCCAATATCGGTCGCGGAACGACGAGCAGCAAGCGCCTGCTGGCCGCGACAGCGGCGACCGGGCCGCAGTGATGGCAGGGATCGGGACAATGCGCGTGCGCATGGCGGCACTGGCAGCCTGGCGACGGGCCTTGCTGTTGCGAGACGACACGAGAGGCGTCTCCGCGGTCGAGTTCGCGATGATCCTCCCGCTGATGTTTCTGATGTTCTTCGGCATGCTGGATCTTACCAACGGTTTTGCCGTCAAGCGCAAGGTCAGCCAGATCTCACAGGGCATCGCCGACCTGGCGTCGCGTTACACGACGCTGGCGGAAACCGATGTCTCGAATTTCTTCATCATCGCCGATACGATGCTGACGCCCTATGACAAGGCGCCGCTCCAAGCGTCGATCAGTCAGGTCTATATCGACCCGACGAGCAAGACCGCCAAGGTGGTGTGGACGCGCGGCGATTTTCCCATCGCGACAGATGCGAAGGGCAATCCTGTGCTCAGGAAAGTGAACGACATCGTATCGGTTCCCACCGACCTGATCGTCAAGGACGCCAACGGGAACTATCTGCCGAACCAGTATCTGATCCTCGGCGAGGCCAACTATAAATACGTGCCGACGATCGGCTGGGTCACGTCGAAGGGCGGGGTCCCATTGATGAATGCGATGTACACGCGACCGCGGCAAACGTCGTGCGTCGTGATGGTGACAAGCTGCACGCCGCCGTAACTGACCAATCGCTGCGTATTTGTAGTTGCAGCGAACGAACGTCGGTCCACTTTCTCGGATCATGCTTCAGCAAAAAGGCCGCGCTCAAGAGCGCGGCCTTTTCGTATTCAGTCGATCAATTCGCAAGCATCAAGCTTGCGAATGATCGTTTAGCCTGCGGCGCGGAGATTGTCGGCCGACGACTTGCCGGAACGACGGTCAGCAACGATTTCGTAGCTGATCTTCTGGCCTTCACGCAGGGTGCCGAGACCGGCACGCTCAACGGCGCTGATGTGAACGAACACGTCGTTGCCACCATCGTCCGGCTGAATGAAGCCGAAGCCCTTGGTCGCGTTAAACCACTTCACTGTTCCCATGCTCATGGGGGTAGTCCCTTCTCAAAGATATAGTGTAGCCCACGCAACAGATGTGGGCTGGTGACATCGAATTTTTGGAAGGGTCGTCAGTCTAGACCGGCTGCACCGGGGGATAGATAATGTCGTCCGGCCGAAAATCGATTAACTCATATTAGGGGAAGCGCCCCCTCAAAACAATCCTGACGCGCACGATTTTTTGATTGCGCACGAACGGTCAGGAACGCTTACCCATCCGCGGGATCGCGAGTGATCCGATGCGCGGATGGGTTGTCGTTGCGATTTAAACTGTCGACAGTTTAAACGCGGGATGCGCTTAGCGGCGACGGAACTGACCGCGCGGCGGTGCGCCACGCGGAGGACCGCCGGGACGCTCGTCCTTGTGGCGGAAAATCAGACGACCCTTTTCGAGATCGTAGGGCGACATCTCGATGGTCACGCGGTCGCCGGCCAGCGTCTTGATGCGGTTCTTCTTCATCTTGCCGGCGGTGTAGGCGACGATTTCGTGTCCTGCGTCCAATTGCACGCGATAGCGTGCATCGGGGAGGATTTCGGTCACCAGTCCTTCGAACTGGATCAGCTCTTCTTTGGCCATTGTTAGCTCCAGATCGATCGGCTGTTAGCGTGGCCGCTGGGTGCGGTTCGGGGTTGTATTCGGTCGGCTTTCGCGGTGCAGGAAGGCAACGCCCTGCATCCCTTCTTTAGTCGCAGTTCCAGCCTGGTTGGCCGGACGTGAGATCGGCTCATGCCGTGCATTCTCGTGTCTCGCATTCTCGTTCCGACCATGATCGCGGTTCGGTTGCGATGCGCCGCCGTTGCCGCCATGCGGACGACGACGATTGCGCGCGTTCTTGCCGGGCGCTCCGTCATTGCTGCGTGGTGCGTGCGGGGCGGAGCGACCGTTGCGCTGACCGCCACGGTTCTGGGAAGGCGACGGCCCCACGTCGTTGCGGCCTGGGGTGCGGCGGTCTTCCTTCGGAAGCGAAATGCGGATCAGCTTTTCAATATCGCGCAGATACGCCATTTCCTCGCCCGCGCAAAGCGAGATTGCGATGCCTTCGCGTCCGGCACGGGCCGTACGGCCGATTCGGTGGACATAGGTTTCCGGGATATTCGGCAGGTCGAAGTTCACCACATGGGTGATGCCGTCGACGTCGATGCCGCGGGCGGCGATGTCGGTGGCCACCAAGGTGCGGATTTCGCCGGTGCGGAACTGGGCCAGCGTGCGCTCGCGGTGGTTCTGCGACTTGTTGCCGTGGATCGCGGCGGCGGCGATGCCGGCGCGCTCGAGCCCCTTCACGACCTTGTCGGCGCCGTGCTTGGTGCGGGTGAACACAAGGGCGCGGTCAACCGTCTCGGTCTTGAGGATCTGGGCGAGGATCGTCGGCTTGGCGGAGTGATCGACCAGCATGATCCGCTGGCTGATGCGCTCCACGGTGGAGGCGACCGGGGTCACCGCAACGCGGGCCGGATCCTTGAGCATTGCCTCGGCAAGATCGGCGATGTCCTTCGGCATGGTGGCCGAGAAGAACAGCGTCTGGCGCTTGATCGGGAGCTTGGCGACGACTTTGCGGATGTCGTTGATGAAGCCCATATCGAGCATGCGGTCGGCTTCGTCGAGCACCAGGAACTCAACCATGTTGAGCTTCAGGCCGTTGCTCTGCACGAGATCGAGCAGACGGCCCGGGGTGGCGACGAGGACGTCGACGCCCTGCATCAGCGAACGGACCTGACGGCCCATCGGCACGCCGCCAATGGCCAGCGCCGATGCGAGGTGCATATGGCGCCCATAGGCGTTGAAACTGTCGAGGATCTGGCCGGAGAGTTCGCGGGTCGGGCTCAGCACCAGCACGCGGCAGGTCTTGGGCTGCGGCTTGATGCGGTTCTCGAGCAGGCGGTGAAGGATGGGAAGCGCGAAGGAAGCGGTCTTGCCGGTGCCGGTCTGGGCGATACCGATCACATCCTTGCCGGTGATGGCAATCGGGATGGTCTGGGCCTGGATCGGGGTCGGGGTGGTGTAGTTTTCTTCTTTAAGCGCACGGGTGATGGGATCGGCGAGGCCGAATTCCTGAAAGGTGGTCAAAAGATTAATCTTTCCAAAGTGAAAGCAGGCGCCCGGCCATGATTCAAAGACCATGGGGCCAGGGAGCGCGCGAGTGTGTCTGGGACACCCGCGTGTTTGGGGCGTCAGTTCTGGTTAGCTGAAGGGGCAAGCCAGAAACCGTCGAACTGCCCTGAGGAGATCAGAGTAAAGACGGGATCAGAACACGCGGCTCGCAAGGACCTGATGATTCTCAAGGTCGTTTGATTGATATGGAACAGCAAGGCGGCGGATTCAAGGTCAATCGGTGCGAGGGTTAAAACCAGCGACAAAATACCGCTGCATGAAATTTAGACATGAGGCAATTTTTGGCGATTATTTAAGCTGTTTGCCGTGTGCATGATCAATTTTTCTGCACAATAAATAAACAAGAAAACCTCAGCGCTTTCCGAAAATCGGAAACATGCGAGTAATCCCAATAGCTTAACGTGTGTTCGAGGGCTGGCACACTTCTTGCGATCTCCTTAACGCGCCGGCCGTGGGGCCGTTCCGCATTGATTTCGTCTGCGTCAGGGAGAGACCGCACATGATTACCAATTTGACTCACGCAATAGCCAAGCCGATCTCGCGTCGCAGCCTGATGGCCGCGGCAACGGGTCTGGCTCTGGGCCTGTCGGCATTTTCGCCGGCCAAAGCCGCAGACGACACCATCAAGGTCGGCGTCCTGCACTCGCTGTCGGGCACCATGGCGATTTCCGAGACCACGCTGAAGGACACCGTGCTGTTCATGATCGATCAGCAGAACAAGAAGGGCGGCGTGAACGGCAAGAAGCTCGAAGCCGTGGTGGTCGATCCGGCATCGAACTGGCCGCTGTTCGCCGAAAAGGCGCGCGAGCTGATCACCAAGGACAAGGTTGCCGTCGTGTTCGGCTGCTGGACCTCGGTGTCGCGCAAGTCGGTTCTCCCGGTGTTCAAAGAACTGAACAACATCCTGTTCTATCCCGTGCAGTACGAGGGCGAAGAGTCCGAGCGTAACGTGTTCTACACGGGTGCTGCTCCGAACCAGCAGGCGATCCCGGCCGTCGACTACCTGATGAAGGACGAGAAGGTGAAGCGCTGGGTGCTGGCCGGCACCGACTACGTCTATCCGCGCACCACCAACAAGATTCTCGAAGCCTACTTGAAGTCGAAGGGCGTCAAGCAGGAAGACATCATGATCAACTACACGCCGTTTGGTCATAGTGACTGGCAGACGATCGTGGCCGACATCAAGAAGTTCGGTTCGGCCGGCAAGAAGACCGCCGTGGTCTCGACCATCAACGGCGATGCCAATGTTCCATTCTACAAGGAACTCGGCAACCAGGGCATCAAGGCGACCGACATTCCGGTGGTTGCGTTCTCGGTGGGTGAAGAAGAACTCGCCGGCATCGACACCAAGCCGCTGCTCGGCCATCTCGCGGCCTGGAACTACTTCCAGTCGATCAAGAGCCCCGAGAACGAGAAGTTCATCAAGGAATGGCAGGCCTTCACCAAGAATCCGAAGCGCGTGACCAACGACCCGATGGAAGCCACCGTGATCGGCTTCAACATGTGGGTGAAGGCGGTCGAGAAGGCCAAGTCGATCGAAGCCGACAAGGTCATCGACGCACTGCCCGGCATCGAAGCCAAGAACCTGACCGGCGGTACCTCGAAGATGCTGCCGAACCACCACATCACCAAGCCGGTGTTCATTGGCGAGATCAAGGCCAATGGCCAGTTCGACGTGGTCTGGAAGACCCCGGCGCTGGTGGCTGGCGATGCATGGTCGAAGGAGCTCGACGGCTCCAAGGACCTGATCGGCGACTGGGTCGGCAAGAAGTGCGGCAACTTCAACACCAAGACCAACAAGTGCGGCGGTCAGGGTTCCTGATCTCGCTCTGAGGTTCTGTGTTCTCCATCATTGCGGGCATTTTCCGCCCGCAATGATGATCCTCCCGAGACTCTTCTGACACGAGACTCCCAAAACTGGAGAAGGCGGTGAATCCGTCGCCTTCTCTTTTTTCTTCGGCCGGGGTTTTCCAGTGACTGATCTCCTTTATCGTTTCCGCGCGATCGCTGTTGCATTTCTGCTGATCGTCGCGACCGCCATTCCGGCCTTTGCGGGTCCTTTCGAGGATGCCGTCGCCAAATTCGCCAATGATGATTTCTCCGACAGCGACGAGGCCGTGGGCATCATTGCCACCTCCGGCAATCCGCAGGCTTTCGCTGTGATCACCGCGCTGCAGGAAGGCCGCCTCTCCGCCGATCCCGACAGCAAGAAGGTTTATCTCACTGGCACCGACGGCAAGGTCACCGATGCTGCGACCGGTGAAGCCGTCGCAGAAGTGCCGGCCAGCGCCGCCGCTGTGCGCCTCAACAACCGCCTGCGCCGCAATATCGAATCTGCACTGGGCGGGCTCACGCTGATGTCGCCGGATCCCGCCAAGCGCATCGCCTCGGCGCAATCGGTGTTCAAAAGCCACGAAACCGCGATGCTGCCGGTGATCGAGGCTGCGCTGGAAAAGGAAACCAACAAATCCGCCAAGCAGGCCTTCACCGAAGCCCGCGCCGCGATCCTGCTCTACAAGGAAGACGCGACCGAGGCCGAGAAGATCGAATCCATCGCGATCATCAAGGGCCGCGGCGATCAGGACGCGCTGGCGCTGCTCACCAGTCTGCCGGCCGATCAGACCGTTGGTGTCGCGCGCAGCGCGGCCAGCGCCGTCACGGCGATCAACAGCCGGCAGACACTGTGGTCGATCGGTCAGAACGCCTGGTATGGATTGTCGCTCGGCTCGGTTCTCCTGCTCGCCGCCATTGGTCTGGCCATCACTTTCGGCGTGATGGGCGTCATCAACATGGCGCATGGCGAGATGGTGATGATCGGCGCCTATGTCACCTTCGTGGTGCAGGACGTGATCCGCACCAGCTATCCCGGTCTGTTCGACTACTCGCTGCTGATGGCGGTGCCGCTGGCCTTCATCGTCGCTGGTCTCCTCGGCATCGTCATCGAGCGCACCATCATCCGCTTCCTCTATGGCCGTCCGCTGGAAACGCTGCTGGCGACCTGGGGCCTGTCGCTGGTGCTGCAGCAGGCGGTGCGCACCATGTTCGGCCCGACCAATCGTGAGGTCGGTAATCCCTCCTGGATGTCCGGCGCATTCGAGCTGGGTCAGCTCACCATCACCTACAACCGGCTCTGGATCCTGTGCTTCACGCTCGCTGTGTTCGCGATCCTGCTGGCGATGTTGCGCTACACCTCGATCGGACTCGAGATGCGCGCCGTCACCCAGAACCGCCGCATGGCGGCGTCCATGGGCATCGCGACCTCGCGTGTCGATGCTCTGACCTTCGGTCTCGGCTCCGGCATCGCGGGCATTGCTGGCGTGGCGCTGTCGCAGATCGACAACGTCTCGCCCAATCTCGGCCAGAGCTACATTATCGACTCATTCATGGTCGTGGTGTTCGGCGGCGTCGGCAATCTCTGGGGCACGCTGGTCGGTGCATTCTCGCTTGGCATCGCCAACAAGTTCCTCGAGCCGGTTGCAGGCGCCGTGCTTGGCAAGATCGCCATCCTGGTGCTGATCATCCTGTTCATCCAGAAACGGCCGCGCGGTCTGTTCGCGCTCAAGGGCAGGGCGATCGAAGCATGATGACGGCCTCAGAAATGAAAGTTTGCCGCGACGCGCTGATGTTCTCCCTCCCCCCTTGCGGGGGAGGGTCGGGGAGGGGGGTAACCCCAAGCTCCGGCGCTTGCGGCTACCCCCCTCCCGGCGCTAACGCGCCACCCTCCCCCGCAAGGGGGGAGGGGACCATTGGCGCCGGTGCTAGCTACAATTGGGCATACTGCGGAGCCATCTCATGACGCCGCATTTCCTCACCCGAACGCTGGACCGCAGCGCCACGATCTTCCTGCTGATCGTCGCCGCCGTCGGCATTCTTATTCCGCTGTCGAACCTGTTGCTGCCGGCGGACTCGCCGCTGCAGGTGCCGACCTATCTGATGGCGCTGTTCGGCAAATATGTCTGCTACGCCATTCTCGCGCTCTCGATTGATCTGATCTGGGGCTATTGCGGCATTCTCTCGCTCGGTCACGGTGCCTTCTTCGCGCTCGGCGGTTACGCCATGGGCATGTATCTGATGCGCCAGATCGGTTCGCGCGGCGTCTATGGCAATCCGATCCTGCCGGACTTCATGGTGTTCCTGAATTACAAGGCGCTGCCGTGGTACTGGTACGGCTTCGACATGTTCTGGTTCGCCGCTGCGATGGTGCTGATCGCGCCGGGCATCCTGGCTTTCGTGTTCGGCTGGCTCACCTTCCGCTCGCGCGTGTCTGGCGTGTATCTGTCGATCATCACCCAGGCGATGACCTATGCGCTGCTGCTGGCCTTCTTCCGCAACGATTTCGGCTTCGGCGGCAATAACGGCCTGACCGATTTCAAGGATATCCTCGGATTCAACGTGCAAGCCGACGGCACCCGGGCGGCGCTGTTTGCGCTGAGCTGTCTGGCGCTAATCGTCGGCTTCCTCGTCTGCCGCGCCATCGTCACCTCGAAACTCGGCAAGGTGCTGATCGCCATACGTGACGCGGAATCCCGCACGAGATTCTTGGGCTACCGCGTCGAATCCTACAAGCTGTTCGTGTTCACGCTGTCGGCCTGCATGGCCGGTGTTGCGGGTGCGCTCTATGTGCCGCAGGTGGGCATCATCAATCCCGGTGAATTCGCCCCGGCGAACTCGATTGAAGCAGTCATCTGGGTCGCGGTCGGTGGTCGTGGCACGCTGGTCGGTGCGGCGCTCGGCGCGGTTGTGGTCAACTACGCCAAGACGGTGTTCACATCGGGCGCGCTTGCTCCCTACTGGCTGTTCATGCTCGGTGCGCTGTTCATTCTCGTGACGCTGTTGCTGCCCAAGGGCATCATCGGCACCTTCAATGCGTGGTCGGAGTCCCGCAAGGCGAGCAGCAATGCCAATGCCGATAGTGCCGCAGCGGAAGATGGCGTTACCAAACCTCATCTGGCGGAGAAGGCGTGATGACCGTGATTGAAACGCCAGCCCCCACGACGCCGGCCTCCCACGCGCCTGCCGTGATCGATCCCGTGGTCGCAGCGCGCGAGGCGGAAGCGCGGCAGAAGCGCATCACCTCGGCGCAGCTCTATCTTGACGGCGTTCATGTCTCTTTCGATGGCTTCCATGCCATCAACAACCTGTCGATGGTGCTGGCGCCCGGCGAGATGCGTGCCATCATCGGCCCGAACGGCGCCGGCAAGACCACGATGATGGACATCATCACCGGCAAGACTAAGCCGGACGAGGGCGACGTCTATTTTGACGGCACCCATGATCTCACGCTGCTGGACGAAACCAAGATCGCCGAGCTCGGCATCGGCCGTAAATTCCAGAAGCCGACGGTGTTCGAGAGCCAGACGATTTACGACAATCTGCTGCTGGCATTGAATGTCGATCACTCCGTGCGCGGCACGCTGTTCTGGCGTGGCAGCGGCGCCGAGTCCGAGCGCATCGACAAGGTGCTGGAGACCATCCGCCTCACGGACTCGCGTTATCGTCTTGCCGGCAATCTCTCCCATGGCCAGAAGCAGTGGCTCGAAATAGGCATGCTGCTGGCGCAAGATCCGAAATTGCTGCTGGTGGACGAGCCCGTCGCGGGCATGACCGACGTCGAAACGCATCAGACCGCCGAATTGCTGAAGGCGATCAACCGCGACAACAAGACCGTCATGGTGGTCGAGCATGACATGACCTTCGTGCGCGAACTCGGCGTCAAGGTGACCTGTCTGCACGAAGGCACGGTGCTGGCCGAAGGCACCATCGATCAGGTGTCGACCAATGACCGCGTGGTCGAAGTTTATTTGGGGCGGTGATGATGCAGCGCTTCACCACACACGCCGTCATGCCCGGGCTTGTCCCGGGCATCCACGTCTTTTCTGCTAACACCCAAGGCGTGGATGGCCGGGACAGGCCCGGCCATGACGGAGTAAAATCGCGAATGCCTGAGGCATCACCATGCTGAAAGTCGATAACATCAGCCTCTATTACGGTGCAGCCCAAGCGCTGCGCGGTGTCACCGTTTCGGCCGAACCCGGCAAGGTGACCTGCGTGCTCGGCCGCAATGGCGTCGGCAAGACGTCGCTGTTGCGCGCCATGGTCGGCCAGCAGGCGATTTCAAGCGGTTCGATTACGTTTGACGGTCAGGATATCTCGACGCTGAAGCCGTTCGAGCGGGCGCGGCGCGGCATTTCTTTCGTACCGCAGGGGCGCGAGATATTTCCGCTGCTCACGGTGGAAGAAAACCTCAAGACCGGCTATGCGCCGCTGAAGCGCGCCGACCGCAACATTCCCGACGACGTGTTCTCGCTGTTTCCGGTGCTGAACTCGATGCTCGGCCGCCGCGGCGGTGATCTCTCCGGCGGCCAGCAGCAGCAGCTCGCCATCGGCCGCGCGCTGGTGATGCGACCGAAGCTCCTGCTGCTGGATGAGCCGACCGAAGGCATCCAGCCCTCGATCATCAAGGATATCGGCCGCGCGATTTCCTATCTGCGCTCGCTCGGCAATATTGCCATCGTCCTCGTGGAGCAGTATCTCGACTTTGCCTGCGAACTCGGCGACAACTTCGCCGTGATGGATCGCGGCGCGGTGAAATACACCTGCGACCGCTCGACGCTCGATCCCGCCGAGATCAGCCGCCAGATGGCGCTGTAGCGCGGCTCAAAGCCGGAGAGTGCATGCAGGCTGACAACACCACGCTGTCGTCATCGGCGATCTCATCGTCCTCGGCGATCTTTGCCGCTAATCGTGCCCGCGGTGCGGTCAAGTTCGACGTGCATCTGGCGGAGGGCAAGACGCGCCGCCGCCAGCTGCATGAATCCGGCTCGCTGCGCGTGCGTTTCCCGTCCCCCGAAGATCACGGCTTGTCGGCGATGTTCGTCAACACCGCTGGCGGCGCGGCGGGCGGCGACCGTTTCGATATTGACATCACGGCCGGCGAGGGCACCAGCCTGACAGTGACCACGGCGGCCGCCGAGAAGGTCTATCGCTCCCATGGTCCCGCCGCCGAAATCAACATCGCGCTGAAGGCCGAGGCCGGCGCGCATCTGTCCTGGCTGCCGCAGGAAACCATCCTGTTCGACCAGGCCCGCACCATCAGGCGCATCGATATCGATCTGGCTGATCGCGCGACGCTTTTGCTTTGCGAGATCGTGGTGTTCGGTCGTGCGGCGATGGGTGAGGTGATGCAGACGGGGTCTTTCGTCGACCGCTGGCGCCTGCGTCGCGGTGGCAGGCTGGTGTTCGCGGAAAACGTGCGGCTGGATGGCGATATCGCCGCGAAACTGGCCAGACCGGCAATCGGCAATGGCGCGGTGGCCATCGGCACGGCGCTGATCGTGCCGGGCGACGAGGCGCTCATTGAGCGGCTACGCGAAGCCACGGATGGCGCTGGCGGTGAAGTTGGTATCTCCTGCTGGAACGGCTTTGCAATGGCCCGCTTCTGTGCACAAGATGCGGCGAAGCTGCGCACCGACATGATGGCGGTGCTTGGACGATCAGGCGCGATGCTGCCGCGCATGTGGCTCAACTAAACTTATTCAGAGACCTGCAATGAACCTGTCTCCCCGCGAAAAAGACAAGCTGCTGATATCGATGGCCGCCATCGTGGCGCGCCGCCGGCTGGAACGCGGCGTCAAGCTCAACCATCCCGAAGCCATCGCCATCATCTCCGATTTCATCGTCGAGGGCGCGCGCGACGGCCGCACCGTTGCCGAGCTGATGAAATCCGGCGCCGAGGTCATCACCCGCGCGCAATGCATGGATGGGATCGCCGAGATGATCCACGACATTCAGGTGGAAGCGACATTCCCCGACGGGACGAAGCTCGTCACGGTGCACGAACCGATCCGCTAGTTCAAACTCCGTCATGCCCGGGCTTGACCCGCGCATCCATTTTCAGCGCTCTAAGGCGTGGATGGCCAAGTCAAGCCCGGCCATGACACCGAGAAAATCGAGAGGTCACATGATCCCCGGCGAACTCTTCATCCAGGACGGCGAGATCGAGCTCAATGCCGGCCGCAAGACCGTCACGCTGACGGTGGCAAATTCCGGCGATCGGCCGATCCAGGTCGGCTCGCACTACCACTTTTTTGAAACCAATCCCGCGCTGAAATTCGACCGCAAGAAGGCCCGCGGCATGCGCCTTGACATCGCCGCAGGCACTGCGGTGCGTTTCGAGCCTGGCCAGACCCGCGACGTGCAACTGGTAGAACTCGCTGGCAAGCGCACGGTTTACGGCTTCCGCGGCGATGTGATGGGGAAGCTCTGAGCGCCTAGCCGCCGGCGCTGTCCATCATGAACGAGCGGAAGTATCGATCGATGGCCAGCGATATCAGGACGACCGAGACGAACAGAAGACAGCTGTACAATGACCAACGTCCGACATCGTCACGGAACGATCGGATGCCAAGGATCACGAACCAGATGCCCAGAGCGATGCTGAACCAGTTGAACCAGGTGACGAGGATCGCTTCAGCGGCGTCCAGTTCGGGAATGAAGCCGTCCGGAAATCCGAGCCACATGACGCGGGTCATGTATAGCCAGGACGTCAGCGCGAACAGCAGGCACGCCGCGACAAATGGATAGACGTTCTTCCATCTCACGATATCGGTCTCCGTCTCAGATCCCGACGCCGCGCGCCTCGTTGGGGTGCCAAGCTATGGAAGTGGCGGGCCACGCCGTCAATGAACGAAGGCGCAGGCTGCGCACTGATCGGGACGTCTGCGTCCCCCGCGGCATCGTTGCGTTCGAATCCACTCTCCTCATCTTCCACCGTTGGGAAGGCCCGATCTCATGCCCGTGAAAATCAAACGCTCCGTCTATGCCGACATGTTCGGCCCGACCACCGGCGATCGCGTGCGGCTCGCCGACACCGATCTGATCATCGAGGTGGAGAAGGACTTCACCATCTATGGCGAGGAAGTGAAGTTCGGCGGCGGCAAGGTGATCCGCGACGGCATGGGGCAGTCGCAGGCGACACGCGCGCAGGGCGCCGTCGACACGGTCATCACCAACGTGCTGATCGTCGATCACTGGGGCATCGTGAAAGCCGACGTGGCACTCAAGGGCGGCATGGTCCACGCCATCGGCAAGGCCGGCAATCCCGATATCCAGCCGGGCGTGACCATCAATGTCGGTCCGGGCACCGATGTCATCGCGGGCGAGGGCAAGATCCTCACTGCCGGCGGTTTCGACAGCCATATCCATTTCATCTGCCCGCAGCAGATCGAACACGCGCTGATGTCCGGCGTCACCTCGATGCTCGGGGGCGGCACCGGCCCGTCGCACGGCACCTTCGCGACGACCTGTACGCCCGGTCCATGGCACATTGCGCGGATGATCCAGTCCTTCGATGCGTTCCCGGTCAATCTCGGCATTTCCGGCAAGGGCAATGCCTCGAAGCCCGCGCCGCTGGTGGAAATGATCAATGCCGGCGCCTGTGCGCTGAAGCTGCACGAGGACTGGGGCACCACGCCCGCCGCGATCGACAACTGCCTCAGCGTCGCCGACGACTACGACGTGCAGGTGATGCTGCATTCCGACACGCTGAACGAGTCTGGCTTCGTCGAGGACACCATCAAGGCCTTCAAGGGTCGTACCATCCACGCCTTCCACACCGAAGGTGCCGGCGGCGGCCATGCGCCCGATATCATCAAGGTCGCGGGCCTCAAGAACGTGTTGCCGTCATCGACCAATCCGACACGGCCATTCACGCGCAACACCATCGATGAGCATCTGGACATGCTGATGGTCTGCCACCATCTCGATCCGTCGATTGCGGAAGATCTGGCCTTTGCCGAAAGCCGTATCCGCAAGGAGACCATCGCCGCCGAAGACATCCTGCACGATCTCGGCGCGCTCTCGATGATGTCGTCAGACAGTCAGGCCATGGGCCGGCTTGGCGAAGTCATCATCCGGACGTGGCAGACCGCCGACAAGATGAAGAAGCAGCGCGGCTCGCTGAAGGAAGACAAGGGCAACAACGACAATTTCCGCGTCAAGCGCTACATCGCGAAATACACGATCAACCCCGCTATCGCCCATGGTGTCTCGAAGCTGATCGGCTCGGTGGAGAAGGGCAAGATGGCGGATCTGGTGCTGTGGTCGCCGGCCTTCTTTGGCGTCAAGCCGGATCTCGTCATCAAGGGCGGCTCCATCGTCGCGGCGCCGATGGGCGATCCGAACGCATCGATCCCGACGCCGCAGCCCGTGCATTATCAGCCGATGTTCGGCGCCTTCGGCCGCGCGCTGACCCAGTCGTCGGTGGTGTTCACATCGGGTGCGGCGGTGGCGGGCGGTCTCGCCAAGAAGCTCGGCATTCAGAAGTCGCTCTATGCGGTGGAAAATGTCCGCGACGGCATCTCGAAGAAGAGCATGATCCACAACGGCGCGACGCCGAAGATCGAGGTGGACTCGGAGACCTATGAGGTGAGGGCGGATGGCGAGCTTTTGACCTGCGAGCCGGCAGAAATGCTGCCGATGGCGCAGAGGTACTTTATGTATTGAGGTGCGCTATCGCTCGTCATTCCGGGGCGCCGAACCGGCGCCGCAGGCGACGGTCGGCGAACCCGGAATCTCGCGCTGGGGCACGACGGCGCTTCACCATGTCGGGATTCCGGGCTCGCGTCGCTGGCTGCGCCTTCGACGCGCCCCGGAATGACGAGTAGAGGCGGTGAGATGAAAGGTGCCCCCCTTCCTCCCCCTCGCATTCCCCCCTAATGTCCGTCCCGGCATTCTTAGCCACAACAACAAACCGGGAGGACTCCCCTTGATCTACGTCGTTGCCACTTTGTCCGTGAAACCCGAAGCCCGCGCCGAACTGATCGAAGCTGCCAAGGCTTGTATCGCCGAGACCCGCAAGGAAGCGGGCAATATCGCCTATGATCTGCACGAGAGCGTCACCGATCCGACCCGTATGGTGTTCGTCGAGCAGTGGGAGAATGCCGAGGCACTGGTGCCGCACCGGACGCAGGAACATATGAAGACTTTCGGCCGCGTCGCGGTGAAATGCTTCAGCGCGCCTCCGAAGATCGAAATCATCACCCCGGCTGACGTCGTGGTGCGTTAAACCAGACGAGAGAGTTCATGATCCGCGCGACTGAGGTCAAAGGCCAATACAACTGGAAAGAGGCGGCGGCAGATACCGTCGTTCTCGACTTCGACGATCGTCATCGTCGCCGCATGGCGATGACGGGGACGCGCGGACTGGAATTCCTGCTCGATCTCGAAAACGCCGTCGCCCTGCGGGGCGGCGACGCTTTGGTGCTGGAAGACGGCCGCCTGATCGAGGTGGTCGCAGCGCCGGAGCCGCTGATCGAAATCCGGGGTACCGATCCCGGCCATCTGGTGCGGCTCGCCTGGCATCTCGGCAACCGCCATCTGCCGACGCAGATCATGGCCAAGGGACTGCGCATCCGCAGCGACCACGTCATCGAGGAGATGGTGAAGGGCCTCGGCGCCAAGGTGATCGAGATCGAGGCACCGTTCGATCCCGAAGGCGGCGCCTATGCCGCTGCGCATGAGCCGGCGGGTCATGGACATCATGATCATGGACACAGTCACGACGATCATGGGCACGACCACCATGGCCACAGCCATGACGCGCACGGTCATGCCGGTCATGGCCATGACCAGCATGTCCATGACGAGCATTGCGGTCACGATCACGATCATCACGATCATCATCATGATCACGACAGCAAGCACGACCACCATCGTCACTCCCATGCTCATGACCACAAATAGACCGGCGGACAATAGTTCGCTGAGCGACTCTCCCGCCTTGTCTGCCGACGAAGGCGCTGCGCTGTACCGGCTGATGACCTGGCTGTCGCCGGCTTTTCCTGTCGGCGCGTTTTCCTATTCCAGCGGTATCGAATGGGCGGTGGAAGCAGGCGACATCACCGATGCTGCCAGCCTGCAGGACTGGTTGTCGGCGATGCTGTCCGATGGCGCAGGGTTTTGCGATGGCGTGTTTCTCGCTCATGTGCACCGCGCAGCATCTGACGGCGACGACAAGGCATTGCGCGAGGTTGCCGAACTCGCCAGCGCCTTCGCGCCATCAAGGGAACGTCAGCTGGAGACCACCACGCAAGGCAAGGCCTTCATCGAGATCGCGCGCAATGCCTGGTCGCATGAGGCTATGGAGCGGCTGATCGGGATATGCGACAGTCCGATTGTCTATCCCGTCGCCGTCGGACTTGTGAGCGCCGCCCATGGTGTGCCGCTGTCGGCAACGATGCATGGTTTTTTCCACGCGGTGGTCTCGAACTGGATTTCCGCTGGCGCGAGGCTGGTGCCGCTCGGTCAGACCGACAGCCAGCGCGTACTTGCAGCGCTGGAGCCCGTCGTCGTGACCACTGGCCAACGCGCTATGGCTGCATCCCTCGACGATCTCGGCGGCGCGACATTCCGCTCTGATATCGCCAGCATGCGTCACGAGACGCAGTATACGCGGTTGTTCAGGTCATGATGGCTCCAGCTCAAATCACACACCAGACCCCTCATGGTCGCCTGAACGCAATCGCGTTCCGGCTGGAGGAGCGCGCCGCTTGGCGCGCGTCTCGAACCATGAGTTGCTTGGCACATCCTTCGAGACGCGGCGAAGCCGCCGCTCCTCAGGATGAGGGCCGTCGCTTCATCCTCAACCGAAAGCACCCCTGACATGTCCAGTTTTCACGGTCCGCTCCGCGTCGGCATTGGTGGTCCCGTCGGCTCCGGCAAGACCGCGCTGATGGATCTGCTGTGCAAGACCATGCGCGAGCGCTACGACATCGCGGCGATAACCAATGACATCTACACGAAGTGGGATGCCGAATATCTGGTGCGCTCGGGCTCGTTGACGGCGGATCGCATTGCTGGCGTCGAAACTGGCGGCTGTCCGCATACGGCGATCCGCGAGGACGCCTCGATGAACCTCGCCGCCGTTGCCGACATGCGCGTCAAGTTTCCCGATCTCGACATGGTGCTGATCGAGTCCGGCGGCGACAACCTCGCGGCGACCTTCTCGCCGGAACTGGCCGATATCACCATCTATGTCATCGACGTTGCGGCCGGCGACAAGATCCCCTCCAAGGGGGGGCCGGGTATCACGCGCTCCGACCTGCTGGTGATCAACAAGATCGATCTGGCGCCCTATGTCGGGGCTTCGCTCGAGAAGATGGACGTCGACGCCAAACGGATGCGCGGGGTCAGGCCCTTCGTGATGACCAATATGAAGACGCAGGAAGGTCTCGACCGGATTATCTCATTCATTGAGAGCAAGGGCGGCCTTAAGGCCAAGGCAGTCGCCTGAGACTTGTGAACAAGGCCTCTGCCGTAGTCTCACCAGTGGGCTTCGACTTGAGGCGTTCATATTGGGTTGGCTATAACGACGGGCTGGTCGACGCCCGTCGGCCAATGTGTCGTGTGATATTGCGTTAAGCCTGTTTTTCAAGATTTGTCCGGTCCGGAAATAATTTCTATCGGGCTGGAACCAAATTGTTCCGGCGTGATTGGCATACTCCTGAGCCGCTGACCCGGCAGCAACGTCCTAATTTCCCGAGTATCCGTGTGGTCCGGCTTGGTTTCATCATCGCATTACTGGCACTGGTCGGAGCTCTGCTCTCCGGCCTTGCGGCCTATCGCGTGCATGACCAGGAGCTGGCGATCGAGAATATCGCGCTGGGTCGGGCCGTGGATATCCATGCCAGCCTGGTGCAGGAGCGGTTGACCGAGCGCGAATTGCTGGCGCGCGTCGCAGCCGGGCTGTTTCGTGCGCCGACGGTCATGAAGGCCAATATGCTGCAGCCGCTGCGGGCCTCGATCTACGCCTTCAAGACCGATTTCGCGATTGCCGCCTGGATCGCTCGCCTGCAGCCGAACGAATTCGCGGCCGCCAGCGCGGAGCTGGCCAGCGCCGGCTACCGCAATCCTACGATCCGCAGCTACAACGACGATCGCCTGGATGCCAGGGCGCTGGGGCAGCCGCTCGACGTGCTGATGGATGTGGAGCCGCGCAATTCCGTCACCGAAGGCTTTGCCGGTCGCGCCCTGAATTTCTCTCCCGTCACAGGGCCAACGCTGGTGCGCGCCGTGAACGAGGGCAAGCCGGTCGCCTCCAGCCCCACGCCGCTGCAGCAGCCCGATGGACCGCTGGGATTGGTACTGGTGACGCCAGTTGTGCCCGAAGGCGATCCCGCGCCGGCCGGCTTCGTGTCGTTCTCCTATGAACTTGGGCCGTTGATGTTGGCCAATGACGAGATGTCATTGTTCTCGGTGGCGCTGAAAGATCCGCGCGTTGCTGACGGCGAAATCGTCGCCGACGACGATGGCAGGGTAACGGCGCGCCCGCTGGTGGCGAATGGTCCTGCGCTGGCAGTCCTGCGCACGGTTTCGTTCGGCGGGCGTGACTGGTCGCTGGGCTATTATCCGAAGGTCAATACCGAGCTGCGCGCGCAGCGCACCGCGATCATTGTCGGTGGGTTCGGCCTCGCGCTGACGGCCATTGTTTGCGGGCTGTTCGGCTATGTCTCCTACGCCAATCTGCGGCTGCGGCGCGAGGTGGAGATACGCATCGGCTTCGAACGTCGCCTGACCGCCGTCATCGACGAGCTCAATCATCGCGTGAAGAACATCCTGGCGGTGATCCAGTCCATCGTGACACGCACGCTGCGCCACGGCTCCGATGTGGACAACGCGCGCGATCTCCTGATCGGCCGTATTCACGCGATGTCGAATGTTGTGTCGCTGCTGAGCGAGAGCCAGTGGCAGGGCGTGCAGCTCAAGGGCCTGTTCGAGGCGCGAGCGATCCCGCATGCCGACCGTATCGCACTGGAAGGTCCGGATATTATTGTCAGCGCGCGCGCCGCGCAGAGCCTGTCGCTGCTGTTCTTTGAACTGGCCTCGCATTCCGACGAGGGCCTGTCTTTGGTCGGCAAGCATCCGCATATTGTTGCGCATTGGGAGATTACGGGCAGCGAGCCGGATGGGCTGTTCAACTTCCGCTGGGAAGAGTTCAACACCAGCGAAGCAACGCGGCGGCCGGACAGCGATTTCGGTCTGGTGCTGCTCGATCGCGTGGCGCCGGAAGCGCTGGGCGGTACGGCGAAGCGCTACTTCACCGATGTGTCCTACGTCTATGAACTGACGGCACCCGTCGAAACGGTGATCGACATGACCGAGCGCGACCGGACTGAGGCGCTGGCGAAGCCGATCAGATAATTGAGCCCAACAAAAAAGCCGGCGTTTCCGCCGGCTTTCGTATTCGTTGTATCCGCTGCGCCTGTTAGTGCGCAGCTTCCAGAGCGGCAGCTTCCGCCTTGGCGATGGTGCCCTTGACCGCGGTCTGCACCTTTTCAAAGGCGCGGACTTCGATCTGACGGACACGCTCGCGCGAGACGCCGAACTCCGAGGCGAGATCTTCCAGCGTCATCGGTTCATCGGCGAGGCGACGCGCCTCGAAGATGCGCCGTTCGCGCGGGTTGAGGACACCGATGGCGCCGTTCAGCGCCTGACGGCGATGATCGAACTCCTCGTGCTCCGCCATGATGGTTTCCTGATTGGGCGAGTTATCGACCAACCAGTCCTGCCATTCGCCGGCTTCGCCGTCGTCACGGATCGGTGCGTTGAGCGACGCGTCGCCACCGAGGCGGCGGTTCATGTCGATCACGTCCTGTTCCGTCACGCCGAGACGCGTGGCGATAAGCTTCACCTGGTCGGGGCGAAGATCACCTTCGTCCAGGGCGGAAATCTTGCTCTTCGCCTTACGCAGGTTGAAGAACAGCTTCTTCTGGTTCGCGGTGGTGCCCATCTTCACGAGCGACCACGAACGCAGGATGTACTCTTGAATCGACGCCTTGATCCACCACATGGCGTAGGTGGCCAGGCGGAAGCCTTTCTCCGGCTCGAAGCGTTTCACAGCCTGCATCAGACCGACGTTGCCTTCCGAGACAACTTCGGAGATCGGCAGACCGTAGCCGCGATAGCCCATGGCGATCTTGGCGACGAGTCGCAGATGGCTGGTCACAAGGTGATGTGCCGCGTCGCGATCGTCGTGCTCGCGCCAACGCTTGGCAAACATATATTCCTGCTGAGGTTCCAACATCGGAAACTTGCGGATCTCGGCGAGGTAATGCGAGAGGCCGGATTCTCCATTGAGAACCGGAAGGGTAGCTGTACGGGCCATTATGATGCCCTCCAGTGGTTCAGACCCCCGATAGCGGCGGGCCAGGCAGCGAGCGCTTTGTTAAAGCCGCCCTGGCTGCGATGTTCCGCGTCTCATTTGACGCAGGTGCAACATACACCCTACTACAAGCGTATTGAAAGTGAATTCCCTGTCACGTTCCCGTGGGGCCAATATAAGCGTTTGGAAAGGCTTACTTTTTTATATGCATCTGCGTCATTCTGGCACGGCCATATGGGCTCTCAGAACCGCCAAATCGTGAGGAAGCTCGCTGGTCCACTCCAGAATCTCGCCCGTGCGAGGGTGCTCCAGAGCCAGCAAATAGGCGTGAAGCGCCTGCCGGTCGAGCGCTTCCAGCGCCGCGCGGCTCTTTACACCCAGCGACGACGCCTTGGTCTTGAAATGCGAGCCATAGACCGAATCCCCCATCAGCGGATGCTGGATATGCGCCAGATGCACGCGGATCTGGTGCGTCCGCCCGGTCTCGAGCTGACAAGCCAACAGGGACGCGATCGGTTTGCCGTGGCGGTCGGGGAATTCCTGCAGCACTTCCCAATGGGTGACGGCATCGCGGCCGCCTTCGCGGACGGCCATTTTCTCGCGGGCATGGGGGTGCCGGTCGATCGGCGCTTCCACCGTGCCGCGCGGCCGGTTCGGAATGCCCCAGGCAAAGGCCATATAGCCGCGCCGCATCTCGTTGGTGCGGCCGTGATCGGCGAATTGCGCGGTCAGCGACGCATGGGCGGCGTCGTTCTTGGCGACCACCATCAGGCCGGTGGTGTCCTTGTCCAGCCGGTGCACGATGCCCGGCCGCTTGACGCCGCCGATCCCCGACAGCGACGCGCCGCAATGGGCGATCAGCGCATTCACCAGCGTGCCGGTCTCATGGCCGGCGGCGGGATGTACGACGAGGCCCTTCGGCTTGTTGATGACGATGATGTCCTCGTCCTCGAATACGATATCGAGGGCGATATCCTCGCCTTCGGGCTCCGGCGCGATGGCCGGCGGGACGTCGATTGTGATCGTATCGCCGGCAGCGACATGATAAGCGGGGTCGCGCACGGGGCTGGGGTCTTGCGAAGACCGGGTGATCGTCACCTGGCCGGCGAGGATCAGCGCCTTCAGCCGCGACCGCGACAAAGCCGGGCTGCGCACGGCGAGCACGCGATCGAGCCGGGTCGAGCCTTCGTCGCCCTGCACCGTGACATCCAGCCGTTGATCGTTCATTCCGTAAAGCCTTACCTGACAGAAGCGTGTTGCTTCGAGAGCCGTGAATTAAGAGACGAGTGTTTGCATGACCCAGCCCGCCGCCGATAGCGCGCCCGAACCGACCCTTGAACAGGCCGCCATGATCGCGCGCGTCCGCCGCATGATGCTGATCGCGGGCCTGACCACCGCCTTGGGCGTCGGCGCGCTGCTCGTCGTGATCGGCTACCGCCTTTTCCGCACGGATGGAAGCACTGTGACGTCGGCGACGACCGCGACTCTGCCGAAAGGCGCCAAAATCCTCTCCACGGGGGTAGCCGGCGACCGGATCGTGCTGACGCTGGACGTCGGCGGCAGCACCGAAATCCGCACTTTCGACGCCAAGAGCCTGAAACCCGCGGGAACGCTGAAATTCGCCAGCGAGCCCTGAGGTTCGTTTGCGAACCCCAAGGGCTCGCCAAAACCCCAAGGGTTCGCCTGCGAACCATAACCATATAAGTGGGCGAGGGGGCGGCAGCATCTTGCAGCCACCGCCATTCCCGGCTATCCCCTCCGCGCACGCTCCGTTCGTCTAACGGTTAGGACATGGCCCTCTCAAGGCTAAAATAAGGGTTCGATTCCCTTACGGAGCGCCACGCCTTCGGCGCAAAACCCTTATAAACAAGCCTTTTTCCCAATTTCGTTGACTCTTCAGGCCCTTGTTGCGACGGTTTCGTCCTACAAGGCGTCCTACATGGGTCCAGCGTGAGTGAGTATCTGACGAAGCGGAACGGGGTCTGGCATTATCAACGGCGTGTGCCGGAGGAATATGCGGCCTTCGACAAGCGGGCACCCGTTCGGCTGACGACCGGCATCAAGGTCGTGGACGACAAGCGCGGACGCAAGGCAATTGATATCGCTGGCCGGCTCAACCTCGACACCGAAGCGTACTGGCGCATGTGCGCTGGCGGGAACGCGGCGCAAGCGAAGCTCGATTACGACGCGGCCGTCAAACGCTCGCTGATCCTCGACCTGCCATATTTGCCGGCGGCCGCCATCGCCAAGGAAGCGCCGGCCGATCTCATTCGCCGGATCGATGCGCTGGGCACCGGCGATCGGGTGCACGATCCCGAAACGCGTGCGGCCGTTCTGGGTGCAGTGGCCGCGCCGACCATCAAGCTCTCCGGGCTCTACGCCGAATTCGACCTAGCGACCGCCACAGAGCGGTTAGGGTACTCTCCGCGCCAGCTGAAGAAATTCAAGGCCGCCAAAGAGCGCGCGATCGAGATCCTGATCGAGGTCGTTGGCGATGGCACGGTGAACGATCTGATCCGCGAGAAGATGCTGAAGCTGCGCGACCACTGGTCGAAGCGCGTGAAGGATGAGGGCATCCAGGTGCGGACCGCCAATAAGAACATCAGTCACATCACGCGCATGGTCCGCGAGGTGAGCATGCGGCACAATCTCGACAAGGAAACCATCGTCGCCGGCCTGCGGCTGCGCGGCGGCAAGGATCGCAGCCGCAAACCCTATCCGATCCCATTCATCACGGGCGTCATCCTTCGGCCCGGCGCGCTCGATGACCTCAACGACCAAGCGCGGGCCGTGGTGCGCATCATGGTCAATACCGGCATGCGGCCGGTCGAGATCGTCAACCTCACCCCCGGTTTTATCGTGCTAGATGCGGCGATCCCGCATGTACGGGTAAAGCCGTTCGGCCGTGTGCTGAAATCGGAGGCCTCGGAGCGCGATGTGCCGCTGGTCGGCATCTCGCTGGATGCGATGCGCGAATTCCCCAGCGGCTTCGCGCAATATGCCGACAACGGCGACACGCTGTCGGCGACCGTGAACAAGTATTTCGAAGAGAACGGCATGTGGTTGTCCAAGATGCACACGCTCTACTCGCTGCGCCACAGCCTGAAGGATCGGCTGCGCGATATCGAATGTCCGGACGAGCTCACCGACGAGCTGATGGGCCACGCCAGCGGCAAGCCGAAATACGGTGACGGACACGGCCTGAAGTTGAAACTTAAGTATCTCCAGATGATCGCGTTGGCGCCGGCCGAAGCGAGCGTGATGTTGAAGGCCGTCGGTTGACGTGGTTCTCATGCTTTTTTCGTGAGCGCGGGATGTAACGCCTCAACATCAAGATCCCTGTCGCGCGCCGTACATCTCCCGATAAATATGAGACCCAATTAGTCGCACGGGTGTGCCGCCGAACGACCCGCGAAGTCCCCACGAGATGCCGCCAGCACAAGCGGAAAATTTGGCGCGTGGCGGAGCGTATCCGCCCTGGTATCGTAGTTCGCTGCAAGCTGTCGCAACGGCGGGAGTCGAGAATGTGACCTCCACTCTAGCATGAGCAAAGGCATTCCTGATCTCGCGGATCATATTTAAATCGTGCTGCATATCTTCGTCGTAGATTCCAAGTGCGTAACCCATGGCGATCTTTGCCGAGAAATTGGACATAGGCCCATTCGGATACGAGAAGAGTTTAGTAATTTTGTCCTCGGGAATTACGAAGTGCGTGGCGAGCGCGTTTTCTAGACTGTGCTCCAGCAGAGATGTGAATACCAAAGCAGCGCTTCGATCGTCATATTGCGGGCTGTCCGTTAGAAGCCTTGCGATGCGGCCATTGAGATCGTCCGTGGCGACAAGCGCAATGTCGCCCAGAATGTCCATCGGCCTGCCAGGCAGCTTCATCAGATCGTGGAGAAGCCTCGATGGAGTCATTCTCTTAGATGTCATATCTAATCTGCTGATCTCTGCGCGCCAAAAAATATAGCACACAGGTCGGCGTTTGTACCTGATGCCGGTGCGCTCCTGCTCCAAGAGCGCTACGCCCGCGAGCTGCTACGGCCGGGCTATTTCGCAGTGATTTGGCGGAGTCTTCCATCGTTGGGCTGACATCAGTTAGTGATGCCGTGCAATCGGCGATGGTTGGGCGCCGCGCTGATGCGATCATGCGGGGCCTCTCTTGTGTCACGCGCGCCTGCGCTTTGCAGATCCAATCGTTGCACGAGGCTTCGGCTTGTCGCCGGGCACAACAAACTCAATCTTGCCGCGCTTGATCCGCGACTTCAGCATGTCATTGATGCGCGTCTGCCAGCCTGGGCCCGTCGCTCGCAGCGCCGTGACGACGTCGTCGTCGAGACGGATCTTCACGGGAACCTTCGGATTTTCCACGCGCGGCCGACCGGGCTTGTTCTTGAATTGGGCAAGAATATCCGGCGGCAGTTCTTCGGCAGGGCGCGAGGCGGCGAAGTCGGCCTCCGTCCATTCCGGGTTGTCGTCGTAGGTGGCTGGTGGTGTTTTCTTTTTAGCGGACATTTCGTTTCATCTCCTTTGCATGGGCGCGGCGCAGGCTGATGGGGCGCACCTTGCCATCGCGGATTGTGAAAGCAAGGAAGTAAGGTTGGCCGTCAATATCGCCCCAAGCGCGATAGCGCGTTTCGCCGTAATCAAAGCGGTCATCGACGATAAAGCGGGCGATCACCATGTCGGTCGCACGGGCCAGCGAAATGCCGTGGTTGGCGATGTTGAGGGCGTCTTTAGCTTCGTCGTATGGCTCGCTCATGGGAATAACGTACACCCAAGAAGTCCGGACGTCAACTGTTTTTGGGTGTACAAAAAATGATGGAGCTTCCGACAAGCTCCGCCCTCTTTGCGATCAGCGCATCAGGTCTCGTTCGGAGAGCTTATTCGCCCACCCTTTCATATGCCAAGAATGGGGTCGTCAAAGCTCTTTATCGTCCGCTTCTAGTCGCGCGCTCGGCGCAGATCACAGGTTGGAAGAGTAACGACACCTTCAAGATCGTGCGCGACCAACTGGGCGCGCTCGTCCAGCGCAGCTGCACTTTGATGATCGGGATGTCTGCGCAGGACGAAAATATCAAAGATCTTTTCGCAACGATGAATGCTCAGAAGGGGTGGAAATGGTCCAACAGTCCCACACCCATTGTGTTCTCGGCGCAAGACCTCGGTGACGATCAGAAGAATCTTCTGATCGTCGCCTATGGTGAAGCCGATTACGAAGCACATCGCGCGGAGATTTGCGAGGCTGCGCGCCTCCAGGCTTATGCTAAGCCGCTACTCGTCGCGCTTTTGCTCCATGTGCTGACTAGCAAGCTTGAGGTGCTCGTTGACGATGCGCCCGCAGCTAACTTGGACGCATCTGGCCGCACTGCCATTGTTCGTGGGCTTCGTTTCCTTCGCGACCGTGTGGCAGTTGCAGGAAATAGCGACAGACTTTTGCTCGCCCGGGCTATCGCGTCCGGCCTCGCTCGCGCCCGCCATCAGCTGCAGAACGGCACGAGCGCGTTCGGAATCCAGAGTTACTTTCCTATCGACGGCGATCCCGCTCATCTCATGAAGGGTAAGCTGGGACTCAAGAGCTCGGGCCAACGCGAGGCCGCCGTGGCGCTCGGCCTGATAGGACTCGATGAGCAAACTGGCAGTTGGACGAGCTCAATCGATGATGCAGCCGACGCACGTTCCGGTGCGCTGCGTGTCACGTCCCCGACAGCGAGCGCGCGAATCTTTCTTGCTGCCAACGACGGGGTGGTGACCAACCTGCTCGAATGCGGCGCATTCAATGAAGACGACGACGACGCCGTCGTGATATGTTCTGGCCGTATCGCCGGACGCCAACAGCGCAGCCCGAGCGGCGGCCGGCGAGACGGCTCGTTCGGACCGCGATATCTCGCTTTCGGTCCAATGCTTGCTGACGCGGCCAGCCTCGATGATCTACGCGATCGGTTCCGCGAAGAGGTTTCGATATGACTACAAGCGACCGTGTCGTCGACATCCTGGTTAAAGAGGGCGGCTATCGAGAGCTGCCCAGGCCCTTCAAGGTCGGGTCGCTTTCGTTTGAGTTCACGCATGCTTTAGTTGCCGGTGAAAGGGCAAATGATCTCGTTATCGTTATCGAGCTCAAGGGTGGCACCGTCGACGATGCGATTGTGCGAAAGGTACTTGCGCTCACTCGGGCGCTTGACGTCATGCGATCTAAACGGCCTGTAACAGCCATCCTAACATCCGGCCAGCCGCGGTCGGAAACCGTGCAGTCGATCAGTAAGGTTTGCCGGGTATTACCCATCGGAGCACCGGTTGGTCCGCATGCGGTCGACGCTGTTCGCGATTGGTTATCGGTACTTCTGCCGCTGACCGAGCCTTCTGCTGTCGACACCTTGCTTGACTGGGAAGGAGATCTGAGGCGCACCACGCCCGACGCTGCGAAAGGCGTTCTCATGGACGCGCTGATCGAGGTGGCGCCAAAGGGGAAGGCGGCGGTCGAAGCGGTGCTCGCGCGGGAAATTGTCGCTTCGGTGCAGAGCGCGCTCAGTGAAAATGAGGACGACCAATGACTGGTGCACGCCTTAAAACTCTAGTGGTTGAGAATTTCCGCAGCTTGCGCGGGAAAATCGTTATCCCGCTGGATGCGCAGGTGGTCTTAATCCACGGCACGAACGGCATGGGAAAGACGAGCGTACTGTCAGCGCTCGAGCTTGGATTGACGGGCAAGATTTCGCATCTTGCTGCCGACGGGAATGGCTATCGCTCATATCTGACCACGCTAGATACAGATGGAGGTTCGATCTCGCTGACAACGACCGCACCGCATCGTGAGGATGCTTCTGTCTCCGGTTCGTTGGCGTTTGGCGATGGAGCTTTCAAACCAAATCCACTCCTCGATACTCACGACGCGCGCTTCTTTGCCGAGCGCTGTTACCTACCCCAGGCTACGCTTGGGCGGCTCCTTGAAATTTACGATGACCAGAAAACTACTACTACCTCGCCACTGACGCTTTTCGTGAAGGAGCTGCTGGGGCTCGATCCGCTCGATGCACTTGTCGACGGGCTGTACCCAGCCTTCAACGTGTCTCGCGTGCGAAACCTTGTCTCCGAGTATCGGCGGCTCGAAGACCGGCGGGCCTCGTTCCAATCAGACATCGATCGCATAAATCTCAGCATCGCTGAAGCGGTGAAGTTGGACTACGATCGAATTGTGCAGTTGAATCAGACGCTTTCCGATCTTTCGGCAGAAATACCTCTCGTGTCGGAGGAAACCGACCTTACAGCTCTCAGACATCAGCTTTACGCTGATCGGGAGGCGGAGAGCAGGCTCAGCGAGCTCAGTCGACTCCGATCTGAGATCAAAGGGCTAGCCGAACGCTGGCGGTCACTCCCCGCCGACGACGCAAGTCATGATCAGGCGGGAAAGGAGCAATTTGAACAGGCTGCGGCGCAGGCACTTCTTGCTTGGCGCTCCTCTGCCGCCAAGCCGTTGGAAGACGCAATCGGCATGGTGCGCATGCTATTCTCGGATGTTGTGGCGCTCGACGACGGCCCCGAGAAGAGTCGCATGGAAGCACTGCGGCGCGCTCAAGCCGAAGTGAGCCGCTGCGACCAGACGCTGGTCGCAAACGCCGCCGCGGTTGAACGAATTGGCATTCTTAACGCGGTAGTGCAGCGCGCTACCGCGCGCATTCAAGAATTGGATAGGGATTTGGTCGCGGGTGCCCGAGATGCGAAGTCGATAGCGAATGCTCTCGCCGGGATTGCACCGCATGTAGAGGGCGACATATGCCCCGTCTGTGATCGCGATTTTAGCGAAGCTAGTGCCGAGCCGCTCACGGCACACATTGCTGCCAAGATCGCTGCTCTGACAAGTGAAGCTGGGCGTCTGCAGGCGCTCGCAACTGAGCGCGCTGAAGAGAGTACACGCCTCACGACCGCGCAACGTGATCTTCTAGGTGCAGGCACTGGACGGCTTGGCGGTGAAGAGGTGGCAGATTTGACGGTCCGCAAGGCGCAGATGGTCGACGCCGAACAGCGTCTGCAGCACCTCCAGATGGTTGCCAACGAAGGTGTGCGCCTAACGGCTCAGGCCGTCCGAGCGCGCGAATTGTTGCTTCTTTCACGCCGCCGCGACGAACTGTCGAATTCATTGATGCCTGAGATAGAGTCTCTCGTGCAGACTGTTCTTCGACGGCGCGCGAGCAGCTTTAACGACTTTAATGAGGCGCTTGCAGAGGCCGGCCGCGCTATCGATACGCGAGTGACTGAGGCCGAGCGCCTCGTCTCGCTACGCATTCGCGCTGTTTCGGACATCGATGTGCGTGCGCGCGAACTCGCCCAAATCGAGAAGCTTAGGACTGAGCGCGCCCGGCTTGCGACGACTCTTGCTGATATAGTGAAGGCCGTGAAGCAGGTCGATCAGTCTCGTGAGTGCGCTAAAAGAATATCCGACAGTGCGAACAAGGTGCGCTCGGATATCGTCAAAGCGGTCTTTAACACCTCGCTCAACAAAACGTGGCGCGACTTGTTCGTACGGTTAGCGCCTTCAGAGCAGTTCGTGCCGGCTTTCAAGCTGCCTTCCGGTGATGTAGGCAAGGTCGAGGCTGTGCTGGAGACGCTACACCGTTCAGGCAAGGCCTCTGGCTCCCCAGGAGCGATGCTGAGTCAAGGAAATCTCAATACCGCAGCGCTGACGCTGTTTCTCGCGCTCCACCTGTCGGTGCCGGTGCGCATGCCATGGCTTATTCTTGATGACCCTGTACAGTCGATGGACGACGTCCATACCGCACAATTCGCCGCGCTCCTGCGTACCTTATCGAAGGGAATGAACCGCCAGATCGTCATTGCCGTTCACGAGCGTGCCCTGTTTGACTATCTGACGCTGGAGCTTAGCCCGGCATTCCCCGGCGACAGCCTGATCGCGGTCGAGATCACTCGCAATTTCAACGGCGAAGCAGTAGCGACCCCACGCGCATTCGCTTTTGAAGAGGATCGCGCCTTCGCAGCGTAGATGGGATGCAGGGCGGCATGTGGCTCAATTCGGCTGGACCGTCAGAGCAAAGTGCTTCTATCCCTCACTGAAGCGAGATACTGCGCTACGGACGCACTTCGGCGACACGCTGGTTGCGCAGCTCAACATTCCGCCGTGCGCGGGGACGTCGTCTTTGCGGCGGATCAATTCCAGCTCGTGTTCTAGCCGCTCCAAAATTGGCGCGTAGCCGTTCGATCCGATTCCGAATGCGGCGGTCAAGACTTGACGGCGTTCTCTAAATGTTCTTATCATGAGCGATGGCCGATACCTACGGCAACTGGCCGTTTCAGATCGCTATTCCTGACGACGAAGAGACTTGCGTTAAGGCCACGAGCTTCTGTTCACGCAAGCAGCTGTCGCTGCGGGTGCGCGGCGCCAGCGTGGTGCATGAAGGTCGATGGTGGGCAGTTTTTTGCTTCACCTATCATGGAGATGCAGAAGCGCTGCGTAGTACGTTCGAGGGCAGGTGGGTGCACGCGCATTTGTGGCGGCCAGAGAATTAAAGAGAGGCGACATGATTTCGCAGTGGTCGCGGGATGAGCGACGACGACGCAGAGAGGAAGAGGCGGCCAAGCCACATCCGCACGACGTAATAATGCTTGAATTGATGCATCAGCTTCGACCGCACACCTATGGTGCGATCTATGATAATCCGCACTCGGTTGCTGCTCGCGCTTTGCAAAAGGCAATCGACGAGATGGCCGGTGCGATTACCGGTGACACACAGTATTTTCACGCAAAGCCTCATAGTCTTTGCGTCGGATTCCGTGAGCCGTCGGCATGAAGCCAACGAAGTCACTTAGGAAGCAGGCTGAGAAAGCTGAAGCCGTAGCTCAGCACTCGGAAGATGCCGAGCATGCAGAGCGAATGCGGAATCTGGCTGAAGCATTCCGCGCGCAAGCCGATGCGTTGAAAGCTGAAAAGAAAAAAGAGAAGATGAAGAAATAGCTTCCGCCATAGCCTCTGCTGCGCAGGTTAGTCATCAAGCTTCTCAGAGATGATCACGCCAGTCTTCGGATCGGCGTGGAAGTCCATCTTCTGACCGTTCTTGATGCCTTCGCCCTCCCAGCGGCCATCGTCGGCCTCCAGCTTGGTAACCTGCGAGTAGCCGGACTGCAGGACCTTCGCCTTTACTTGCTCCATCGGCATCCAGTCCGGTCCAGGCTGATCGGCTCTCGCCATGGTCGATGCGCCCATTAGCAAGGATCCACAGAGAGCAACCGCAGCTAGCCTGTTCCTCGCAACCTCCCTTGTTTGCAGGGTAATCGAAATGCGGTCAGATCGTTCCGCGATTTGAAAGGCTCAGGGCGCGGATGGGCCTATTTACATGCGCTTTACGCCCGGCGGTTGCCAGCTTCCGTCGAGAACCTCGGGTTTCGGCCAATAGAGACGCATATTCATTGTGAATGGGCCACTTGCAGGTGCCGGTAGCCAGTTCGTTTCCTTCTCTTTGCCGGGCGTCTTACGTTGGATGTAAAGGTCGAGCGAGCCGTCGGCATTGAACGAAAGTTTATCGCGATCTCCGATGGCGTAGCGGTCAATCGGATTGGCCGCGAAGGCTTGCTTTTCGTTGTACATTGTAAGGGACCAAAAGCCACGCACTGCGGGAAGCTGGTTCTTCTCAAAATGCAGGACATATCGATTGTCGCTGCTGAACGACTTACCATCGGCATCGGTGAGCGCCGTTGGATAAACGGCATCCTCGATAGTGTTGGCACCGAGACCGGCAAAAGCGACTCCGGCCCGGCTGAGATAATCCGCGCCATAAGTCCCGACCGCCGAGAGGTTTGTGCGCCATCCCGCATTCGCCATGCCGGCGCGCAAAAATTGTGTTTTGATCTTTTTCGTTGCTGCCGGGCCAGCTTCGCTTAACGCGCGCTGAACCTCGGGCGATGCGCTTTTGAAGTCGAAGGGTTTGCCCGGCTCGATTCCAATGCGCCGCATCTGGTCAAGGATCGGATAGTCGTTCGCGTGGGGCGGGTTGGTCCTCGCCAGCTCTGTAAACAACGAAAAATAGGTGGCTGGAGTCATCTTCTCCACTTGCTCCGTGGGCGGCGTCTTCATATCCCAATCGGGGTTGATCTTGCCGGGCGGTTGATTAGCGAAGCGCCCCGGCTGCGTAGCGACTAGTCCGGCTTGAAACTTATGCACGGCGTCGTAATCGGCTTTGCCGTTTGTCTGTGTGCGCCCGATGATCCAGCCAATTGCGGTCGGGCTTCGAATGGAGATGGCCTCGGGATGAACGTCGCCTCGCCAGTCCGGCCCCGTTATGCGAAGGTATTGTGCACTTGTGCCGGTCGTTCGGCTGCCAGTGGACTCAAACACGTCGGTCCACATGTCCAGCATTGGCAGTAGATAGTAACGCCCGCCAGAGTCAGGCACGCTTATCAGTAGCGGAGCTTCCGACACGTCAAACCACATAAGCGAGTAGAGAGTGTCAGCATTCGGACGAACGACATCGGTAAAGGTGGCGTCAGGGAATGCGGGTAGATGCCCGAACTGGTTCATGGGCGCCTTACCGAAATGGCTGGCATCGGCGACATTGGTGCTGACCCGGCGCGTTATTTCCATGAGGATCAAGGGATAGGCGTAGATATAGGCGCTGATGGCCACCTCGCCGATCTCATCCGAAGCAAGAGCCGAAAGCGCTTGCGCTCGGGCTGGCGTTGCATGGACCAATGCTTCGCCAATGAGGGCTGACGCCGCGAGCACACAGCCACCGCCCAGCAAGAGATCGCGACGGCCAATAGCTATGCGCCTATTCGAAAAGTTATCTCGAACTCTCGTTGTATTGGAGTAATCGATTGTCATCGGGGGTCTCCTCAACTTGAGGTCCACAGCTTGGGACACGGAAGAAGGAGAATCAATCGATACTAGGAGGGCGCGGCAAATTGAAAATGACAGAAAGACTGACACATCGAAGGGCGAGTTCTCTGCTAGCACGTCGCGTCGTCGCTTCAGGCCACCTCAGTGGGCCTCTTTCATTTCGGCGATCTTGTTCTGGCCGCCGATGGATCGCTACGAAGTTAATGGGAGCAGCACAGCGGGGAGCCAGATCCTATGCCGTGGGGTGACGCCAGCGCTGCTGAAGTTTGGTGGACTATTTCTACGGATACGCGACCTGTAGCAAGAAGCGGTTCTTTCCTGACGATCCGCCGAAGCCTAAACAGCCAGTGCTGCCGCAGCGTCCGGGGCATGTGGTGCCAATCAAGAAGAAGCGCGAAGGACGTTCACTGAAAGGCTGTGTCGATGACCGGCGACGAATCGAGAAAGCTGAGAGTTGGTGATCGCGTCCATTGGAGGGACGACGCACGCGACGCCGGCACCGTTGCCGAGAACACCTGGAGCGGTGTCGTCATCAAGTGGGACAATCGCGGGCCTCAAACAATCATGCATAACGACATGGTCGATGTCTCGCTGGGTTGAGCCCGGACCTAGCGAACCAGTCGGCGCCCGCCCGGAAAGCACTTGTAGTCCGGCCCATGCTCTTGTTTGCAGGAGGTGTGCACGTCGGCCACGAAAAAGGCTGCCATCACGACGACGAGAATTAAACACGCTATGGCTACCCGATGGCAGACGCTCACAGCGGCTCTGCTCGGCGTAGGCGGTGTGATCCTCACCGCGATAATTGCGGTGAGGAACGTTGCAAAGCAGATCAAGATTAACGTCTTCAGCCGAGAAGAAGACAGAATAGAGCGGCTTCTTGACGAGAACGGCAACCGCAACAGTCTCGGCAAAGGCAAGCGGACGACGGACCTGATTCGGCTGCTATACGAGGCAGACACTGCCATCATTGAAGCCCGCGCTGTGGGTGATTTCGACGATGACACTGCGGCAGAAGCAACGGCATTTAGCCCTAGCTGCCAACAAGGGCTAAATTCGGAGCCAGAGACCGTTAGCCCTCGGCCAGGACTCGGCCAGCCCTCGCACTGTAGCAAGGGCCTAATCTCTGAACCTGAACCTGAATCTTCCCCCTTACCCCCTTCCAGGGGGCGAGAGAGCAGCGAAGTTGATCGGGTCGAAAGCGAACCGGAGCACTTTGCGCCCGCCTGGGCAGCGTGGCGAGGCCATGAGGTCATGCGGCGAGATCTCGCACTTCACGAGTTCCGACGATTGGCCGCCAGCGATCAGCGTCTCTGCCGGGCAGCGATCTTTCCGTATCAGACCGCGCTCGAAAAAAGCCAACGCACCAAGCACCGCGAGAATTTCCATTTGTGGGCTCGGCGGCGCGGTTTCGATGAATTCCCGACCGCCAAGATCGTCGAGTCGCAGGCGCCGCCAGTGCGACGATGGCTGTGCGGTGACGAACTGGTCGGCATGGAAGTAGCCGGCGTGATGGCGGATCGCCGGGGCAGATTTCCGATCGACCCCGAACGCGGCGCGGGCTTCTGGGCGCAGATGGCTCATCGGGCGGACCTTGTCGCGCTCGCTGCGTTCCAAGGGCAGCGGGCGAGCGAATGGATCGAGGTCGAGCAGGGATCGGCGCAGTTTGCCGCGTGGAGCGGCTGGTTGCAGCAAGTGTTCGGCGGCGATGAGGTCAAGGGGCAGCGTGTCTGGACCGAGCCGCATGATCCGTTGCGCCATGACATCCCCGCGATCAGTCCGAATTTCGCATTCCGCAAGTGGAAACAGGTCTTGCGTGTGCCCGCGCCTTGGCCGCCGCGGCGTGACGGCACCTGGACAGCAGACGAGGGAACTCAGAGTGATGGTGAGTGGCTACAAGATCGGCGACCATGTCCGCGTGGTCGACCTATTGGTCCGCAGCGACCCCCGGTCTAGGGACCGTAAACCAGGTGTTTCGCCTTACACGGGGTCGCAGCCCCTGGAATTTCGCCAGTAGATCGATGTGAAAGCGGTACACGCGAACGCGTGTGCTGCACGCGTCGTTGCACGGATCAGCACGGGATGGATGACGGTAGCGAGGAGTGGATTTCGATCACGGTAGCTGCGGAGAAGCTCACTGCCGCTGGCGATGTCGTCGATCGTTCTACGCTCTCGCGCTATTTGAGCCAGCATTCCGAAGCGATCGCGACCAAGCCGGACGGCAAATCCAAGCTGGTTGAGTACAACGCGCTTGCCGCTCACCGCGCCGAGAACGTCCGGCTTCGGAAGGCGGTGCCGGCTTCGCCTGGGTTACCGCTGGCGGCAAAGCCGCAGCGTAGCTTTCCGGGTTCGCAGTCCGATGGCGTCGCTCGTAAGGCGAATGCCGATGCGGCGATGCGAGAAATGGATCTTGCGCAGCGCCGCCGGGAGCTGACTCTGGTGTCCGAGGTGGACAAGGCCGGCCGTGAAGCCGTCGCGTTGATGAAGAGCGCTTTCGATCGTGCGGTCGATGGCGAGGCCGCGTCTGCATCGCTGAAATACGGCTGGGACGAGCGGATCGTTCGTATTGTGCTCAAGGAGTTTGTCCGCAAAGGCACCAGCGAGTTCCACGACGATGTGCTTAAGTATCTTGATCGCTTGGAGCGCGAACGCGTGTTGCCATCGTCAGTCGCGTCGAGGGCGGCCGTGTCTATGTTTGGAATCCATTGCCGCGGGGGAATGGATGGCAAGAGCAAGCCTATCGACACCGGGCAATCAGCTTCCGCGTCCCTAGCTAGGACACGCACTGCCGATTGATCATTGATCCAGATCAACCCTTTCTTATCTCGCAGACCTAGCGTCAGACTAGAGCAGGGCGGAGACGAAAGATGCTGAAGGGCTTGCTGATATATGTCCTATTGCTGGGCGGTGTTGTGTTGGCATTCCGTTCTGATGCCATCGCAGATGACCGAAGTGGGGGACATGCAATCCAGGAGGAAATATGGGCATTGCCATTTCCACTACCGGTGCTTGCCTTCCTGGTGCGGCCAGTCGGAGACGGTCCGTTCCCTCTGGTGGTCATGAACCACGGAATTTCGCTCGACGCTGATCAGCGGACGATGTTTCCGATGATCGAATATCGGGATGCGGCACGCTGGTTTGCGCGGCGTGGTTATGTGGTCATCTCCCCTATCAGGTACGGGGCCAGTAGTCTCGATGACAGAGATTTAGGGCTCTACGGTGCTGTCTTTGGTCACGTTGGTAGCTGCGACAATCCGAACTTTCGTGGTCCCGGACTAGCTATCGCCACTCTGAATGAGTGGGTCATCGAATACATGAGCAAGAGGAAGATGGTCCAGCCGGGTAAAGTTATTGTGGTTGGTCAGTCGGGTGGCGGATGGGGGTCTATTGCTCTTGCAAGCCGGAACCCATCATCCGTTCAGGCCATCATTACCTTTGCGGCTGGTCGTGGAGGGCGAATTGATGGCAAGGCGAACAACAATTGCGCTCCCGAGAAACTTATTGCCGCTACCGGCGAATTCGGACGCACTGCTCGTGTGCCGATGCTCTGGATCTATTCGGAAAACGATTCCTATTTTGGACCGGACCTGACGAAGCGAATGCATCGAGCGTTTATCGAAGCGGGCGGCAACGCTGAATATCGAATGCTGCCGCCCTTTGGAAGTGACGGTCACTTCATGATCGACTCGGGGGACGCAGTGCCGATTTGGTCGCCCTTGGTAGCCCAATTTCTCGAGAAGTATTGGGATACGCCACCAGAGCTACAAGTGAGCAACTCTTCATCCCGGCAGGAGCTTCAGGCGAGCCCGCGGCGACTACGTCTGCCTGAGAATATTCACTACTCACCTTGGCAAAAACTTTGTTTCGCTTCATCCGACAGAACGACGATATGCCGAACGACATCAACCGGCACGGACGACGTCAGTCAGGTGGTGGTGCGTGTCGATCTTATCAAGCGAGCCGACGGACCGGCTCGCTTGCAGCTATTTCTTCCGCAAGGAGCAAATCTGCAGCAGGGCGTAAAATTGACGGTAGATGATAGCAGCCTTGTCCAGATTCCCTTTAATTGGTGTCTGACTAATATCTGCATCGCGGCACGCGGAATCGAGCCAACTGTCGCTTCGAAGATGGAAACTGGTCAAATGCTCAAACTCGAACTCACTGACCTTTATTCCTCTTCGGTGGTGTTTAATGTCCCCCTTAGCCAGTTTATGGTTGTTCACCAAGGCTCGCCCGCCCAAACCTTTGACTTTAGCTTGAATGATGAATGAAGGTTGCTCTTTCACCGCTTAACTCGGCCGGCCGGAGCACGAGACATTTCAGACACTCGCGCACTCAATAGATGGAAGAGAATTTCGGGATCGATGATTAAGCGGTCGATACGTCGGCGGATTGTTGCGACCGCCGTCGGATTGATCATCCTTATGCTTGCGACATCCATCCTATCAATCGTAATGGTTCGACGGGTCGGCCATTTGCTGGAAGAGCTCTCTACCCGGTATTCGCCGATCAACGCGCATCTCACGCAAATCAATACACTATCCCTTGAACGAGGTCTCGCGCTTCGCCGTATGGTAATCGCGAAGATGCAGGAGCCGCCGGATATACTCGGGTACACGTCCCGATTGGAGTTGTATAATGCGAAAGGGGTCGAGGTCGAAAGTGAAGCACAAGCTGCGCGCGACCTGATCAATGCGATCATCGTGGACACAAGTACACCTTCGGACAATGCCGCTCTCGCACGCATCGAAACCCGGATTGAGAATTTAAGCGATACTCGTCGTCAATTGAAGCAGCAGACGGGAGAGCTCATTTCGGAACTCGAAGCCAGAGACTTTGCAGCGGTGAGACGCAGTCTCGCGCGGGCGGATGGAACTCGCGACGAATTGGACGATAAGGTCAACGCTATCAGGCTGGCTATGATGACCGTCAGCGATGAGGCCATCGCAAAAATCAGGTCGGAACAGAGTCAGGTCGCTTCGATTTCGGCTGTCGTGACGCTGCTGGCTGCGATCGTAGGATTGATCTTCGCCAACCTCGTCAGCGGCGGCATCATTCGCTCTGTCCGTCAGTTGCTAGAGGGGGCGCGGGCGGTGGAAGCGGGCCAACTCGATCAATCAATCGATGTGAGGGCGGCCGACGAAATCGGACAATTGGCAGCCGCTTTCAACCGAATGGTCGTGCAGTTGCGCACTAACCAACGCATCAAGGAAACCTTTGGCAGGTATATAGATCCTCGTGTCGTTGAAGGATTGATCGAACGCCCTAATTTAACTGCCGCCGAAGGCCAGCGCCGGGTGATGACTGTGTTGTTCTGCGATTTGAAGGGGTTCACAAGCCTCAGCGAAGGCATGACGCCGCAAGGCTTAGTGAAGGTCATGAACCGTTACCTTTCTGTCATGTCCGAACCGATCCGAAATAACCGAGGGATCATCGACAAGTATATCGGCGACGGCATCATGGCCTACTGGGGACCTCCTTTCGTCGATGAGGCCGATCATGCTCGGCTTGCATGTTCCGCCGCCCTAGAAATGATCGAACGGATCGACATGTTGCGCCGAGAGATTCCTGAGCTGCTCGGCGTACGCGCAACTCCCATGGAAAAATGCGACCTCAGAATCGGTATTGCGACGGGAGAGGCATTGGTAGGCAGCATCGGATCCGAAGTTATGATGAGCTACACCGTCATGGGAGATGTGGTAAACCTCGCTTCTCGTCTCGAGGGCGCGAACAAGGTGTATGGCACCCGCAACCTCGTTTCTGAGAGAACAATTGCGGCCGCGGGACCATCGTTTGAGGTTCGCGAGATCGACCGCATTGTGGCGGCTGGCCATACTCGTTTCGAAACGGTGTTCGAGATCGTTGGCAGCAATGCTGATGCCACGCCGCGGTCACTGGGGTCGAGGGACGAGTTTGTTAAAGGGCTTTCAGCCTACCGGGAACAGCGATGGGACGATGCCGTTGCTGCCATGAATATGTCGCTTGAGGCAGCCCCCGGCGACGGGCCAGCACAGACTTTTCTTCTGCGGATCGAGCGTCTCAAAGCAACCCCACCTCCCCGCGACTGGGATGGGTCGTGGCACATCGAAAAGTGAGCCATGAGCCAAACTGTTCCAATTTGGATCGCGGCGCGCACAGCAGCGTAAGGGCCGCGACGGCTGTTCTCCTGCCACGGGCTTTGTGACTTCGTTTCAAGCCTTGGTCTTTTGCTTTAAGTTTGCGGTCAGTTCAGCCAGCGCTGCTAAAAACGGTAGATTTCGGCCCATCCATTTTTTCGAGATACGTAGGGCGACGACCGCGTGCGTGTCGTCTTCAGCGATGATGCGAGCTTCGGTTCGGAGCAAAGATGCCTGATCGAGAGAGTTCATCAAGTCTTACCTGTGATTTTCTTGTAGTTTTTCAGCTGTGAACTTTCGCGCTCTGCGTGTGCGAATGCCAGCGCTTTATATTTTATTTCGCGAACGAAAATTCCATCGTTCGTGCGGAGCGCGATGCGTCGGCGTGTTGCGCGTTGGCGGTGATGACCGACGGTTGAAATGAAGGCCCTGATAGTTGACATAGTCAGGAGCTTTTGCTCCTGCTGCAAATGAGCTGCGACGATGTGTCTAGGGCGTAGACTCGTTAGTACAGAGCAACACGCGACTTCTCCCAGATTGATGAAGGCTAGGGTGCGGACTCATTAGCACGCATCCAAATCCGGACTGATGCGAGTTTGATGAACGCCAGATAGGTAGCTGCGAGTTTGTCGTATCGGGTCGCTGATTGCGAACCCGCTAAATCTCTGGATTTAGTTCCGCTTATGGCGGATAACGAACGCGCTATAAACGTGCTCTTTTGTCATGGCATGGCCCCCTTAGCGGCGGGAGCGTCACTCTTAGGCACCGGAAGAGCCCAGGAATGGCCGGCGATGGTCATAACGTAATCCAGCCCATGTACGGGAGTCGACATAATTCATAGCCAATGCCGTTCTCAATATAACCCTCTGAGGCTGGAAACGGGCCGGTAGGGGACGAGGGTGACGTACGGCCCTCGGCTTGTCGCTTGGAGACATTCCGTTGATGTGGGTCAACGGAATTGATCCTTTCGCGCTCATGTTGGTCTCGGCCGCGTCTAAGGCGGCTCCGGCCATCTTTCAGTCCGCAAGCACGAAGAGGAGTCTGACATGCAGGGTCTTTCGATCAAGTCTGCAACCGTTACCGGGTTTGCTGCCAGTGCCTTTTTAGGGCTTGCTGGTGTCGCTCTTAGTCCGGCGCCGGCCACCGCGGTCGTGTATTGTCAGTACGTTGGCTATCCGCCGAGCTGCGTTGCGAGGGCCGGCGTCGCGCTCAGGCCTCGTCCGGTGGCGCGCGCTGCAGTCCGTCATAACGCCGGCGGCAATTTAAATGGCGGCGTTAATCGCGTAGGCGTGCGTCGATAGCCCCTGACATTCGCCTCGTTCCTATTATGGCGAGGTCCGTAAGATTTGGTACCGGCTGTTAACCCCTAGTGGCCCGGTTTGAAAGCAGCATGCCTGATTTATTTTTGGCACAAAGTGCACAGGACTTCCCCGGTGGGCAGGCATATAAAATGCTGTCTCAGCTGGCGGGACCACCATGTCAAAAGAACACCTTCATAGTGCCTTCGTCATCGTGGGGGGCTAGTCCCAGTCGCAATAGTTTTAGCTCTCGTTTTCTTAAAGCAAGGTCGGCTCTGCTGGCGAATTTATCGAGCGCGCCGATGCTAGACGCAGAGCTTTCTCGTCGAGAGTAACGCGAGGGCAGCTCATCAAGTGTCAACTAACGGCCTTCAGCCGGCCGTAGCCTTTCAGAAGCCTCGCCTGAGCCGCGACGACATGCTCGTGTTCCATTATCTCAAGCATACGCTGCAGAACGGCGTGCTTTTCACGCGGTCCAAGCTGAGCATAATCTCGCAGCACGAGTTGAGCGTCTTCCATCGCCTTGGTAACAATCTCGATGTCGCACATCAGGGCACCTCAAGCACTATAATTGGGCGGCGACTCCGCTAGGCGCAGGCCCGCGCTCTCCTGCGAGCGATCGGCGGCCACAATTTCTCTGTTCTGCCGCAGCGGAAGATTTCTTGGGGCGAGACACGCAGCATGGACGCGATTAGGCTGCCCATCTGGTTACGAATGATCTTGGTCTCAGGCGCTGCCGTTCTTATTGCGAGCGCTGGCTTGTTCGCCTGGCACTGGCAAACCTGGCCTAAAACCCTCACCATTGCAGTGGGTTCGTTGGATGGCGAGGCGAGCAGGTTAGTGTCAGCACTGGCCAGTAAGCTTGCGCAGCAGAAGTAACAGACCGGAGCCGGGCCGAGCCTTCTTCCCAACGCATAGGCCAATCTCAAGAGCTTTTGATCTGAAAGATGGGCACAGCTCTGTGGCAAGAAGGAACTGGGTAACTCATCGCCGTGAATACGTCGGTCCAACGCTCACGTTATGGAGGGCCGGAGTGTGGCCGGCCCTCCGCGCATCTGTGTGTCGGTTCTTCAGTATTTGGCAACCACACTACCGGGGCCGCCAAAGCGATAATTTATACGGAGCGTAACCAGATCGATATCTTGTCCGATTCGGTTGGCTGCACCGGCGAGAATGGGATTGGGCACTGAGAAGGAGTTATTTGCATCCCCCATGAAGAGACGATCGTATTCGATACCGAACGACCAGTTCGGCGCGAAGCCGTATTCCCATCCGACGCCAACGACGCCGCCCCATCGAGTTGCGCTAGCCGACGCCACGTTAATGCCGCTCGCCGTATTCCATACGTCCAGTCTGCTCCTTGCGGTCGCAGCGCCGCCCTTCAGGTAGAAGAGGGAGGCATTCCAAGCATAACCGATCTGGCCTGTAATGAGCCCGAGGGCATCCACTTTGACGCCGGTTGAATAGACAGGATTGAGCCTACTAACGCTGGAGCCGGTGAGATCTGCCCAGTCGCCCTGACCTTCCAGGCCGAAGACAAACTGGCCGGACTGCCAACGATAGCCAACCTGACCACCAAAAACGCCTCCCGAGCGGTCGGCACAGCCGTCTGCGATCGTTGCACCGGCCAATGGGACGATACCCCAGCAATTACGACTGGATCCCCAGCCGCCATTGATGCCGATATAAAAACCGGTCCAGTCATAAACGGTGGCAACGAGAACCGGTGGTGCTTTGTACGCACGCGCAGGAAGATCAGCGGCCATAGCAGGTGCTGACATCGCAATAAGACCGATCGTAGCTAGTAAGTGCCTTTTCATGATCTGCATCCTTACTTCTTCAGAAGAACGGGTCATTGTTCGCGCAACATAGGCGCCGCGGGCTGGATGACCCGTGCCAGAATGGCAACACTCGAGACTATTATTCCGGTGGATGATTTTGAATTGCTGCTCGTCCTGCCATTAAAGCCGAACGTTCTGAACGCCTACCAGAGCACAGTGCGACGGGCCTGGAATGGCTATCGGTTGCAGGAAGGAAGGCTCCGCATCGAGCGAGATAGTGCGGCGTATTCTACCGCCGTTCTAAGTCGGTGAGCCGTTCTTGTCTGATTGATCGACCGCGTAGCGCGCTTCAAACCATGCAAGAATCTTCTCCGACGGAATTGCCACTCTCGGACGATAGGGATTGATAGTGCCCGCGGTCACGATCAGACCTGCGTCGAACTTCCGTCGCGCAAACGCCTTGGCTTCCGCCTCGGTTTCAAAGATCTTGCTCAGTCGGGGATTTCGCCGTTGTAACAACGTACCGCTTCTAGGTACTTCAAAGGTGACATACCAGACGCAAGTCATGTTTATTTCAGCCGGTGCGACGAGATTTGCTCGAATGACCGTGATTTTCGCTAAGGGGCTCCCCGGCCAAGTCGAACGCGGTCAACGGATAATTTCTTACGAAGTCATCGGCCACAGCATCCGCGATGGCTCGTTGACCCAAGTCAATGAAACGGTTTTCCACGCGCGAGGTGCCAGCGACGGACCTCTACTCGACGAACGCTCTTCAGGCGCGGCGATGTCTGCGTCCTCCGTTTGCTGACGAAGTGAATCGCACCACTGCCGCGATCAATCACGGGACTGAGCTGTCACTGGTATAAAGCGCAGACGCCGGCCTGCCATCGCACACACCTGCGAACCGCGCGGCGAGTTTGTCGAACGGTCGTTCGCGCGACGCATACACCGTCTATTCGGGTTCTGCCGGGGCCGCATCCAATTGCGATTTCGATGACCATGGCGTTTGGTCCAGGAAGGGGGGGCAGCGTCATACCATACGCCGAAGATGCCGTTGATAGCCCTAGCAAGACCAGTGCGGTTGATCTGAACATTTTGCCTCTCCACGGGCTGTGCAGGCGAAACCTCCGTCACTGTTGCCCACGAAACGTGGGGCCTACTCTTGATATAGATCAACGTTTGCTCCGGCGACATCAAGAAGGTGTTCACATAAGGAGTGCATCATGAAGAAGTTGTCCTACCTCTCGCTCATTGGCCTGGTCTTCACATCGGTGGCACAAGCTCAAGTGTCCTTGGACATGGCGCGGGTCAGCTGCGCGCAGTACATGGCTCTGTCTGCGTCGGACTCTGCCGTTTTCTCGGCATGGATGAGTGGTTGGTTCAATCAGAAGACCGGCTATGTCTACGTGGATCTGGATGCGTATGCCCGGAACGTCGCCAACTTAAAGTCCTGGTGCGCTTCCAATCCAACGCAAACAGTTATGTCGGGACTTCAGCGGGCGACAAGCCGATAGATGTCACAAGAGAAATGGGGAAGGTATGAACAGATACATCGCGTCATGCTGCCTTGTGCTGACCGGCACGCCGATATCGCCGGTCAACGCGCAAGTCGTGATCGATCTTTCGCAGATCACTTGCGGGCAATTCCTGAAGACGGATACTGAACGCCAAGCTCTGATCGGCTGGTGGATGAGCGGCTATTTCAGCGCGACCAAAAACCTCAACGAGCTGGATCTGCGGTACGTCAAACGGAACGTTAAGGTAGTCACAGAGTACTGCAAAAAAAATAAGACCTACACCGTTATGAACGCGATGCAAAAAAACTGGCGATAAGCACTGTTACGAATTAACGCCGAGGACCGCCGGGGGTGGGGCGGAAGCAGACCGTCCCATTAGCGGAAGTTTGCTGGACTGAGTGGATAATCTCACCCAGTCCAACACCCTCGACTTACTGACAGTTATACATGATGCCATCGCCGCCCTTGATCGCGGTGCCGGGCGTGCAGCCGATACCATTGCGCGCAGCGTAGTCGCTCCAGCCTGCGTAGCTGAATCCGGCGCCGCTCCATGGCCCATTATAATAGTGGGCCCTCACAGCGTACCAAGGAAGGCCAGTCGCAGTGTAGTAGTCACTCCCGAGATAACCTCTCCTGATGTAGACGCGGGTCTGTGCCTCCGCCTGACTGACTGTCAGCGATAGACCACCTTGCTCAGTCCAGCCCGGCGACAGCAGCGTCGCAGATGCCAGGCTTGCCGCAGCAATTATCGTTGTTCGCAGAGTAGTCGTCCTCATGCCTACTTCCTCCGTTGCCCATCCCCATCTCTCATCTTTAATTTGGCAGCGGAGATTACGTTGACCTAGATCAAGCAATTTTCCAGGCGAGGGAGGTGATGTGTTGGATATCCGATCCAGGATCCGATATCGTGCCCGACGAAATAATGGCGTCCAACACCTATGGTCTTGAGGAAGCTGTTGATTCGTTTCGCCGCTGTCGCTGTGTCGTAGCCATCCAGCGGCTTGTCGCTATCGCCCTGGCCCGGAAGGTCGAGCGCGATCACTTCATAGGCATCGGTGAGCAGAGGAATGACGCGCCGCCATGCGTAGACGCTTTGCGGAAAGCCGGCGATCAAAACGACGGCAGGTCCCTTGCCACCGCGGATATAATGAAAACGAATACCGTCCGATTTCGTCAGCTTCTGCTGAAGGGGGCGGCCGGTATGATCCAGATAGACAGCCATTGTTCTGTTCTCTGTCGTTTCGCTTCGGAAAGTAAGTAAAAGCGCTGCGCTTCAGTGGCAATGCCGATTCATGTAACTGGGGCTTTGGCAACACGGTGCGAGATCGCCCTGCGCGCCTTCCGCGAATTGCACGCCCGGGATGGTTGTTTGCGCCACCTGCGTTGCCGGACTGACGTCCAATCACATCGCGGGCGCAATTTCATCGTGGCCAACATTGGTGCACATGGTCTCCTTGAGGCTGTCGGAGAAATGGTAATCATATGGATGAATCCTGGAACGCATATGCCTAACTTGATCGCAGTTACAATTCATCCGCGAAGCGAATACCCAACTTCGATGCCATTGCTTGGGTAATGCAAACGGATCGTTTGAGCGATCTGGCGATCTTCTGAGCGGACAAGCCTCGCTCGGCCAATCCCTTTAGCTTGTGTTTCTCCACAGCCGTCCATTCGCGATAGCCTATCTGTCGCATACTGAACGTGATGGCCGAAGTCGGGCCGCGCCGCCGCTGGGTTAGAATGTTGTCATCGTCGATGCTCAAGCAGCTGCTCCCAATATTTTCAGGCCGTCGTTTTTCTCCGCGCCTTCAGTCGCTCATTTGCGTAACGACCAGCATCGACTCTCGGTCAGAGAATAAGATTTTTGAAGTCCAAAGATCGACGATCGAGAGTTCAATCATTCTCCTCGATACAAGTTCGATGAAGGAAAGCCTGCGCTGAGCAATCTCAAACGCGGGGCTATGGTATTCCCAAGGTGCGAAGCCGAAGATTTCGGCGACGGCTGGTACATCGTCGGCGGCCGTGGATGCGGCGCCTGTTGACCTGCCAAAAGACGGGCCTGCTTGCGAAGTAGAAAGCTTCTGCAATCGGCCGTGTTGGCGGCGCGATTGTCCTTGGTATCGTGTGCAATTCGAAATTGACGATTGATCGCGGTGGCGTCGATATATCGCGATGCCAAAGAAAACGCCGTTCGTCAGGCAATACAGATCGATCGATATCAAGCAGGGGGAAGAATGGTTGCCGCTACGCCACAGAATGATCGTCGTTGGATGGCTCTCCCTCGCTTGATCGCCGATAGATCATGTCGCGCAGTAGTCGGTCTGTTTTTCGCAGTTGGTGCGGCGATGCCAGCAGTGAGCTTTGCTCAAACGCCGCAGCGCGGCGGAACGCTAACGGCGATCATTCAACCCGAGCCGGTCATCCTCACGGCCGCCATCAACACCGCCGCGCCGACCGGAACGGTCAGCGGCAATATTTTTGATGGACTTGTGGACTACGACGCCAGCCTAAACCCTCAGCCGGCGCTGGCGGAGAGCTGGGAGACTGCGGCGGATGGATTGTCGCTCACCCTTCGCCTGCGCAAGGGCGTGCTCTGGCATGATGGCAAGCCGTTCACATCGGCGGATGTGAAGTGGACCTTGGAAAATGTCTGGACGACGATCCATCCGCGCAATCAGGCGACCTTCGCCAAGGTGAAGCAGGTCGATACCCCCGACGACAACACCGTCGTCTTGAGGCTGAGCGAACCTTCCCCCGCGATCCTCAGTTCGCTGAACAGCAACGGCGCGCAGGTGTTGCCCAAGCACCTGTATGACGGCACCGATATCCTCAACAATCCGAACAACAACAAGCCGGTCGGTACGGGGCCGTTCGTGTTCAAGGAATGGAAGCGCGGTGAGTACATCGTGCTGGAACGAAATCCGAATTACTGGGCCAAGGGAAAGCCGTATCTCGACAAGGTGATCTACAAGGTCGTTCCGGATGCAGCGGCCCGGTCGGCCGGCTTCGAGAAGGGCGAAATCCAGTATGGTTCGCTCAGTCCGGTGCCGCTCAAGGACGCCGAACGGCTCGGCAAGCTGCCCGGCCTCAAGATTGAAACCAGCGGGTATGAATGGTTGTCGCCGTTCCTGTTTCTCGATTTCAATGTCGAACGTGGACCGCTGAAGGATGCACGCGTTCGACACGCGCTGGCACGCGCGACCGATCGCAAGGCGATTTCCAACGTGGTCTGGTACGGCTTTGCCAAGCCCGCGACCAGCCCCGTTCCCTCAACGCTGGCGGCGTTCCACGATGCGAGCGCCGACAAGGATGCGTTCGACGTCAAATCGGCGGATGCGCTGTTGGATGAGGCCGGTTTCAAGCGCAACGCGGACGGCACGCGCTTCTCGCTGTTCATCGACTACATCCCTTATGGTGACGACTTCAAGCGGACCGCGGAATACATCAAGCAGGCGTTGAAGCGTGTCGGCGTCGACGTCACGATCAGGACGCAGGATACCGCGGCATTTACCAAGCGGGTCTACGGCGACCGTGACTTCGATCTTTCGATCGCATGGTTTGCAGCGTTTTCCGATCCGCAGATCGGCGTGACCCGCGCTTACTGGTCGGCATCTGTGGGGAAGAACATCCCGTGGACCAACGGCTCCGGCTACAAAAATGCCGAAGTCGACGACATCATCTCGAAGGTGCAGGGCGAAGCCAGTGCAGAGAAACGCATCGCCCTGTTCAAAGACTTTCAGAAGATCGTTCTGACCGACTTGCCGACGCTGCCGCTCGTGGAATTGAAGTTCTTCACTGTCCAGGCGGCGAATCTGAAGACCTCGGCCATTCGCGGCGATCAGGTTTATGGCAGCTTCCGCGATTTCTGGTTTGACGTTCCGAAGCAGAATTGAGCTGGGCAATCATCATGAAACTCTTTCGGGCAATCTCTTTCCAAACATCATTGGTCGCACGACTGTCGGTCCTGCTGGCGGCTGTGGCGGTCCTGCCGGCGACGCCGGCATGCGCAGCCGACGGTCCGAAGCGCGGTGGAACGTTGACAGCCATCGTGCAGCCTGAGCCGGTCACCCTGACGCCCGCATTCAATACGGCAACGCCGACGCAGATCGTTGCGGGAAATATCTTCGATGGTCTGGTCTATTACGACCCGGCGCTGAAGCCGCAGCCATCGCTCGCGATGGAGTGGAAAGTTACGGAGGATGGCCTCACCATCAGTTTCAACCTGCGCAAGGGCGTCAAGTGGCATGATGGCAAACCGTTCTCGTCCGCGGACGTGAAATGGAGCCTGGAGAATGTCTGGAAGACCATCCATCCGCGCAACAAGGCGATATTCGAGAACGTCGCTACGGTCGATACGCCTGACGATAATACGATCATCCTTCATTTGTCGAAGCCGTCGCTGCCAATTCTGAGCGTGCTCAACGCCGTCGGTGGGCCGATTCTGCCGAAGCATCTTTATGAAGGTACCGACATCCTGAACAATGCGTACAACAACAAGCCGGTCGGCACGGGGGCATTCGTCTTCAAGGAGTGGAAGAAGGGCGAATACATTCTGCTGGAACGCAATCCGGATTACTGGGAGCCCGCGAAACCCTATCTCGACAAAGTCATCTTCAGGATCATTCCCGACGCGGCGGCACGCGCGGCGGCGATCGAGAAGGGTGAGGTGCAATATGCGACATTCAATCCGGTGTCGTTCCGTGAGGTCGAGCGCCTTGCCAAGCTGCCGTCGCTAAAGGTCGATACACGCGGCTATGACTGGCTGTCGCCCGTGCTGTATCTCGATTTCAACGTCGAGAACCAGTATCTCAAGGACGTCCGCGTCCGTCAGGCCATCGCGTTTGCTCTAGACAAGGAAGCGCTGGGCAAGGTCGTCTGGTATGGCTACGGCAAGCCTGCTGTCAGCCCGGTTCCGACGGCGCTGACGGCATTTCACGATGCCAGCGTGCCCAAATATCCGTTCGACCTGAAAAAGGCCGAAGCCTTGCTCGACGAAGCCGGCTTCAGGCGCGGGCCTGATGGGGTGCGGTTCACGCTCAATCATGATTTCCTGCCTTACGGTGACGACTACAAGCGAACCGGCGAATATCTGAAGCAGGCGCTGAAACGTGTGGGTATCGAGATCAACATCCGCGCCCAGGACACCGCAGCTTTCATCAAACGCGTCTATGCCGACCGCGACTTCGACATTTCGAGCTCCTACAACGGCGCTTTCCCTGATCCGCAGATTGGTGTGGTTCGCGAATACTGGTCGGGCTGGCTCGGCAGCAAGACGCCGTGGACGAACGGGTCGGGCTACCGCAATGCCGAGGTCGATGGTCTGATCCAGGCCGCTGCGGTCGAAGGCAATCCGAAAAAGCGTACTGAAGATTTCAATCGCTTCCAGCAGATCGTTCAACGCGATCTGCCGACTTTGCCACTGCTCGAACTACGCTTCTTCACGCTGCACTCTTCGGCTCTGAAGGACGTCGTGTTGCAGGCGGACCAGTCCTATGGCTCGCTGAAGAATGCCTGGTTCGATCAGGCGCCGGCGCAGAATTGAGCGCCCGCGCATGATCCCTGTATCGGTCAGATTTTTCGGGCGGCGAGCCCTGCAACTCGTGATCGTGGTGCTGGGCATTGCCATCACCAATTTCTTCCTGCTGCGACTAGCGCCGGGCGATGCGGCGCAGGTGCTCGCAGGCGAGGCGGGCTCGGCGACGCCGGAATATCTGGCCGCACTGCGCAAGCAGTTCGGGCTCGATCAACCGCTGCCGGTGCAGTTCGCGCTCTATCTGCGCAACCTGCTGTCACTCAACCTCGGCTTCTCGTTCCGTCAGGGTTTGCCCGTGCTGGAACTGATCGCCCAGCGGCTCCCGGCAACGCTGTTGCTGATGGGAACGTCGATCACGTTCGCATTGCTGGTCGGCTCGGCGATGGGGGTAGCCGCCGCGCGCCGTGCAGGCAGGGCGACCGATACCGTGATCTCCAGCATCGCGCTGTTGTTCTATGCAACGCCCGTGTTCTGGACCGGGATCATGCTGATCGTGGTCTTCTCGGTGTGGCTCGACTGGCTACCGGTCGGCGGCATGACCAGCATCGAGCGTGGCTATACCGGCCTGGCCTATCTGAAAGATGTCGCGGCACATCTGGTACTTCCTGCAACCACGCTGGGGCTGTTCTTTCTGGCCGTCTATACGCGGTTGATGCGCGCGGCCATGATCGATGTGCAGCAGCAAGATTTTGTCAGGACTGCCGTCGCCAAGGGCCTTCGTCCGGGACGGATCGCCTATCGTCATGTTGTGCGAAATGCGTTGCTGCCTGTTCTCACCATGCTCGGCGTGCAGGTCGGCGCCGTGCTTGGCGGCGCTGTGCTGGTTGAAACCGTGTTTTCGTGGCCCGGGCTGGGGCGGCTCGCTTTTGAAGCGCTGTTTCAGCGCGACCTCAATCTGCTTCTCGGCATACTGCTGTGCAGTTCGGTCGTGGTGGTATTGGCGAATGCGGCGATCGACTTCCTGTATACCGTGCTCGACCCGCGCATTGAGCTCAGCTGACCATGGCCTTCGTCGATATCGTTGCGCATATCCCGCCGGCGCGCATCGCGCAGAATAACGCGTTCTTCCGGACCGCAAGACAGCCGTCGGCGGTTGTAGGCGTATTGCTGCTCGGGTTCGTCGTGGCCATGGCACTGCTCGCCAATCAGATTTTCCCTGGCGATCCCCTGGATTTTGTCGGTCAGCCATTCCAGCGTCCCGGCGAGGATCCCAGCTTCCCGCTCGGCACCGATATGCTGGGGCGCGATCTGGCGTCGGGGATATTTCACGGTGCGCGCATCTCGCTTCTGATCGGCGCGGTGGCGACCGCCATGTCGCTGGTGATTGGGGTCGATGTCGGCGCCTTCGCAGGATATTACGGCGGCAAGATCGATGCGTCGCTGATGCGGCTGACGGAGTTCTTCCAGACGATTCCGCCGTTTCTGTTCGCCCTGACCATCGTCGCCATCCTGCAGCCCTCCATCGCGACCATCGTCGGAGCGATCGGCGTCACAGCGTGGCCGAGCCTGGCACGGCTGGTGCGCGCCGAATTTCTCAAACTGCGCCACGGCGACATGGTGCAGGCGGAGATCGCGCTCGGTGCGTCCGATATGCGCATTATCTTCCGCCATCTGCTGCCCAACACGCTGGCGCCTATCATCGTCTCGGCATCAGTCATGGTCGCGACGGCCATCCTGACCGAATCTAGTCTGGCGTTTCTCGGTCTCGGCGATCCGAACGTTGTGAGCTGGGGTGGCATGGTCGGCGCCGGCCGCGAAGTCTTGCGTTCGGACTGGTACATCGCAACGCTGCCGGGCGTGGCGATCGTCGTTGCGGTGCTCGCGCTCAATCTGCTGGGGGATGGCCTCAATGACGCCGTCGACCCGAAACAGGAGCGCCGGTGATGGGCGAGCCAGTGCTGTCGGTCGATGGGCTGAGTGTCAGGTTCGACCGCAAGGGCGGCGCGCTGACCGCCGTGGACGGTCTCAGCTTCGATATCTCTGCGGGAGAGACGCTGGCCATCGTAGGCGAATCCGGCTGCGGAAAGTCGCTCACCGCTCTTGCCTTGCTTGGCCTCGTGGCGGCGCCCGGCCGCATCGAGGGTCGCTCTGTGAAGCTACAGGGGCGCGACATTCTTGGCCTTGAAGGCGAGGCGCTGCGCCGGCTGCGTGGCAACCGGATCGCGATGATCTTCCAGGAACCGATGACGGCGCTCAATCCGGTGCTGACCATCGGCGAGCAGATCATCGAGGCCATCACGGCACATGAGGACATTTCACACCAGAAGGCCCGCGATCGCGCAGTCTCATTGCTTGATCGGGTGCGGATTGCCGATCCACGTCGCCGCGTGAACGACTATCCGCACCATCTCTCCGGCGGCATGCGACAGCGGGTCATGATCGCCATCGCTCTCGCCTGCAATCCGGCGCTGCTGGTTGCCGACGAGCCGACCACGGCGCTCGACGTCACCATTCAATCGCAGATCCTGGAGTTGCTGGATCAGATCAAGCGCGAGTCCGGAACCGCCATTCTGTTGATCACGCACGATCTCGGTGTAGTCTCGGAATATTCCGATCGCGTGCTGGTGATGTATGCGGGCCGCAAGGTCGAGGAGCGCACCACCCGTGATCTTCTGAAGTCGCCGCTGCATCCCTATACGCGCGGATTGATCGCAGCGCGGCCGGGGCGCCATCACGTCAACGGCCTTCGTACCCGACTGAGCGAAATCCCGGGCATGGTGCCTTCGCTGGCCGAGATGCCGCATGGATGCGGCTTTGCCGCGCGATGCTCGTTTGTGGTCGACGCCTGCCGGATCGCGCGGCCGCCGCTGATACCCGTTGGCGCAGATGGCGCCGTAGCCTGTCTGAGAATTGAGGAAGCCCGTGCATCAGAACACGCAGCCGCTCGTTGCGACGCATATTGAGCCATGCTCACGGTGAACGATCTCGTCGTGCGCTTTGATTCTTCGCGCGGAACAGTGCACGCGGTTGACGGCGTCTCGTTGTCGATCAAGCCCGGTGAAACGCTTGGTCTCGTTGGGGAATCCGGCTGTGGGAAATCCACGCTCGGCCGGGCGATTGCGCGGCTGGTCGAGCCGCAAAGCGGCAGCGTTCGTCTGGGCGGCGTCGATCTGACGCGCCTGACACGGAGCGGCATGCGGCCCTATAGACGCGATATCCAGGTCGTATTCCAGGATCCGCTGGCCTCGCTTGATCCGCGCTGTACCGTCGGAATGCTGATCGGTGAACCGCTGAGGATTCATGGCATCGGCGATCGGCGACAGCGCCGTAACCGGATCGCCGATCTGCTTTCAAAAGTGGGACTTTCCGCGGATTCCGCCGACCGTTACCCGCATCAGTTCTCGGGTGGACAGCGGCAACGGATCGGCATTGCCCGCGCGCTGGCGCTTGATCCACGACTAATCATCCTGGATGAACCGGTCTCTGCGCTCGACGTGTCCGTGCAGGCCCAGATCCTGAACCTGCTGGTCGATCTGCAGTCCAAACTCGGCGTGGCGTATCTCTTCATTAGCCACGACCTGTCCGTGGTCGAATATGTCAGCGATCGCGTCGCGGTCATGTATCTCGGACGTATCGTGGAGACATCGACCCGGGAGAAATTGTGGTCAAGCCCCGCGCATCCCTACACGCGAGCGCTGTTTGACTCGATCCCGCGCATTGATACCGGCGATCTCGGTCGGCGGCGGCATATGGTGCAGGGCGATCTGCCGAGTGCCTATAATCCGCCTGAAGGATGCCACTTCCATACCAGGTGTCCGCGCGCAGAAGAGTTCTGTGCTGTGGAAAGCCCAATCCTTCGCACCGTGGCAGACAGCCACGTAGCGGCGTGCCATTTCGCTTGAATGCGCGGGCGCGCCACCGTCGGTGCTGTTGGTGCGAACGAAATCTGTGCGTGCATCGATAACTCCGTCGCGATCGACGATGCGATCCTGGCGCTGCCACTGTGTTTGTGCTGCGTTTCCCCTTGATCGCAGCAAAGTCTCTTCCAAACCGGGCTAACAAAAGAATTCCGTCAGCTCGGGAGAAATTCATAATCATTGGCGTGGCGGCGCAGCGAAAGTTGCCGGCCGCCGTCATCGTCATCTCGCACACTCACATAAGGGACTCGTCAATGAAATCGGACGTGTTGCGGCTGGCCACGCTCGCTCGCACCGGCGGGGTGGCCGCATTCCTGTTCGCCGCTATTGCAGCAGGTCTACCGGTCGCAAATGCACAAGAGCCAACGACCATTCGCGTGGGTGTCACGGCCGGCCCACATGCGGAAGTGCTCGACGCAGTCAAGAAAGTGGCCGCGGAGCGCGGGCTCGACATCAAGGTCGTCGAATTCACGGACTATGTGTTCCCGAACCAGGCCCTGGCCAACAAGGATCTTGAGGCCAATTCGTTTCAGCACGAGCCTTATCTGAAGAACCAGATCTCCAAGACCGGCTGGAAGCTCGTGAAGGTTGCCTACACCACGGTTTCTTCGATGGGCTTCTACGCGAAGAAGTACAAGAGCGTTGCCGATGTCCCAAATGGTGCGACGGTTGCGATTCCCAACGACCCGACCAATGGCGCGCGTTCGCTACAGATTCTGGCAGCCAATGGCGTGATCAAGCTTCGTGACCCCACCAGCGTCACTGCAGGGATCGTCGATATCGCGGAGAATCCCAAAAAGCTGAAATTTGTCGAGCTCGATGCCGCGCAGCTGTCGCGGTCGCTGGCAGATGTCGATGTGGCGGCGATCAACAACAACTATGCCGTCCAGGCTGGCCTCGATCCCGTGCGTGACAGCCTGATCAAGGAGCCGCTAGAAAGCCCATGGGTCAATATCATCGCCGTGCGGGAAGAGGACAAAGGCAAGCCATGGGTGGCGAAGCTGGTCGATGCCTATCACTCAGAACCGGTGAAGCAGTTCATCCTGACGCGATTCAAGGGCGCTTATCTGCCGTCGTGGTGATGGAGGTCTGGAGCCGTCACGCCAGCGTGGCGGCTTCGCGACAATTTGCTCAGGCGCGATAGGCCAGCTGGCCCTCAGCGGCGAAACTGCGCGCCGGGGTGCGTGCCATGAAGCAGGGCGTTCCGACCGGGGAACAGTTTCTCACGCAGGGTTCCCTGATCGTAGCAAGACTTGTACAGCCCGCGTGACTGCAATTCCGGCACCACCAGATCGACGAATGCCTCAAGCGATTCCGGTGCGACCAGACGGACGAGATTGAAGCCATCGATGTCCGTCTGTTCGGCCCAGTCGGCGAGCTCGTCCGCAACATCCTGCGGTGATCCGACGACGAAAGGAGCCCGCGCACCGATCGCGCTCAGGCTGGCGAGATCGCCGATGCGCAGCGGCGTTTCGCTGCGCAGCGTGAGGTTCTCGACCATCGACTGGATCGCGTTGCTCTCGACATATTGCAGCGCCTGATCCGGGCTGTAGGTCGAGAAATCGATACCGGTCCAGCCCGAGAGCAGCGCAAGCTGCCCTTTCTGGTCGACATAGTGGCTGTATTCCGCATGAAGATCATTCGCCTCCGCACGGGTCGGCGCAACGATCACGGTCAGACCGGCGAACAGCCGGATGTCGTAGGGATCGCGGCCAAAGTCCTTTGTGGCCGTCCGGATGTCGCGCACGGCCTTGGCGAGGATCGGCTTGGTCTGGCCGTTGAGAAAGATCGCCTCGGCATGTCTGGCGGCGAAGGCGCGCCCGCGCTTCGAGGCGCCAGCCTGATACAGCAATGGCGTGCGTTGCGGGGAGGGCTCGGAGAGGTGAATGCCATCGACGCGGTAATGCGGACCGTCGTGGCGGATGGCGTGAACCTTCGTTGGATCGGTGAACGTGCCGGTGGCACGATCGCGACGCACGGCGTCCTGCTCCCAGCTGCCTTCCCATAATTTGTAGGCAGCCGTGAGGAAGTCTTCGGCGACATCATAACGGTCGTCATGGGCACGGCCGGCCGCAAAGCCCATGCCGCGCGCGCCACTGTCGAGATAGCCGGTGACGATATTCCAGCCGATCCGTCCACGGGTCAGGTGGTCTAGCGTCGAAAATCGCCGCGCGAATTGGTAGGGATGCTCCAGCGACATATTGGACGTGATGCCGAAGCCGAGGTGCTTGGTGACCAGCGCCATGGCCGAGACCAGAAGCGTAGGGTCCGCATTCGGCAATTGCACGCCGTGCGACACGGCTGTGTCCGGGCTGTCACCGAACACGTCATAGACACCGAACACGTCAGCCAGAAAGATGCCGTCGAACAACCCGCGTTCGGCGATCTGCGCGTAGTCGATCCAGTAATCCAGATTGTTGTAATCGATGGATGCATCGCGCGGATGAGACCAGAGCCCGGCCCAGTTATGGCTAGGCGCGGTCATGTTGAAGGCATTGAAGCGAAGCTGTCGGCGGGTGGTCATGGGAGTCCTGGTTGGGAGGCAAGCGACGCGCGGATGTAGAGCTTGAGGGGCGCTATCGCAAGACTAGCCGTCAAATACAGTCGGAATGAGGGCCGCGGTCTGCTCCCTCCTCACTGGTGGCGCTATCCTGCAGTGCTTCTCAGACGGTGGGCTTGTCGCTGCGAATGCTCGTAACGAGCGCATATCACCTGCGACAGGTTGCCACGACCGGAAGGACATTCCGGGTGAGCGAGCTCGCACATTCGATCCATTCGGCGATTCCGACATTTGCGAGAAGGTCATTTTTGGCTGCGTCAGGCGGTCAATTGACGCGCTGCTGGTGCAGTGAGGAGATGCACTCGGGAAATTTGTCGGCCGGGGGCGACGTTCGGCAACTGAAATTCAGCCCTGTGCTCTGCCCATTGATGGAGAATGATTGTGAAACTGAAATCGATTATCGCAACGACGCTGGCCGTGGGCCTTGGCGCCGTCGCACTGGCGACAGCGTCATTGGCGCAGGGCAGCAGCCCGCTGGTCAATGGTGAATGGCTCGAGAAGAATCTGAACGATCCGAAGGTTCGCGTCGTCGAAGTCAGCGTCGAGCCGGGCATCTATGAGCGCGGCCATATCCCTGGCGCCCAGAATGTGGTGTGGCACACGGACCTCGTCGAAACGGTGACCCGTGATATCGCCTCAAAGGAGAAGTTCCAGGAATTGACGCGCAAGTTGGGCGTCGATCAAGACACCACCGTCGTTCTCTACGGTGACAACAACAACTGGTTCGCAGCCTGGGGTGCCTGGGTGTTTGATGTCTATGGCGTCAAGAACGTCAAGCTACTCGATGGCGGCCGCAAGAAGTGGGAGGCTGACAAGCGTCCGCTGGATACGCGCAATGCATCGGTACAGCTGGGCAAGCTGACGGTCTCCGAGCCGAACCAGAAGCTGCGTGCACGCCTCGCCGATATTCGCACGGCATCCGACAGCAAGAATGCGACAATTGTCGATATCCGCTCTGCCGATGAGTATTCCGGCAAGATCTTTGCGCCGCCCGGTTCGCAGGAACTAACGGTGCGGGCCGGCCACGTCCCCGGCGCGCTCAACGTGCCATGGGGCCGTGCGGTTAGCGAGGATGGCACCTTCAAATCGGCTGACGAGCTGAAGAAGCTGTATGCCGCCGCTGGCATCGACGGATCGAAGCCGATCATCGTCTATTGCCGGATCGGCGAGCGATCGAGCCACACCTGGTTCCTGCTCTCGAAAATCCTTGGCTATGACGTCAAGAACTATGACGGCTCGTGGACCGAATACGGCAACTCGGTCGGCGTCCCGGTCGTCAACGTCGCGGGCACGGTCTGGAGCGGCAAGTGACCGACGGCGCATCCGTGGAGACCCTCACAGGGTCTTCACATCGCGACGAACAGGCGCCGGGCATCGACCCGGCGCCTGCTGCGTTTGCGGACCACAAGGTTTCCGTCACAGTCGCTCTTGCTATTGTGCTGGCAATCGGCGTGTCCGCCTATGTGCTGCACGGGCAGGGCAGTCCGGCGCTCGCCATCTCGCTTCTGTTTGGCGCGGCGTTCGGTATCGTGCTGCAACGCGCGAGGTTCTGCTTCTTCTGCATGTTTCGCGAATGGTTCGATGACCGCGCATCGCAGGGTGTGCTGGGTCTTATCGTTGCACTGGCCGTTGGCTTGGTCGGCACGACGCTGGTGTTCGGTGCATGGCTGCCGGATGCCGGCACTGGGCGGCTGCCGCCGGATGCGTTTATCGGGCCTGTCAGCATCGCGCTGGTAGCTGCAGGCATGGCGTTCGGCGCCGGCATGGCCATCTCCGGTTCCTGCGTCAGCGCGCATCTCTATCGGCTTGGCGAGGGATCGGCCACAGCGTCATTCGCACTCATCGGCGTAATTATCGGCTTCGTGCTGGGCTTTGTCAGCTGGAACACCATCTATCTTGCCGCCGTTGCAGATGCGCCGGTGGTGTGGCTGCCGCGGACGCTCGGCTATGCCGGGCATCTGCTGGTCGCTGGCTTGGTGCTCGGCCTGATCGCCTATGCTGTGACGCGATCGGCTCCGCGGAAGCCAGCTGAGCATGCGCGCGCACGCGACCAGGCGACCGCGATCTTCGTTGATCGCTGGCCCGCATGGATTGGCGGTGCCATCATCGGCGTGCTCGCGACCATGTCGTATCTGCGCGTCGCGCCACTCGGTGTCACGGCCGAGATCGGCAGCCGCGCGCGACAGCTTGCAGGCGCATTGGAACTTGCACCGACACGGCTGCAAGGCCTCGATGGTCTGCGCGGCTGCATCGCCGTCGTCCGCGACGCGCTGCTGTCGCCGAATGGCGCGTTCGTGCTGGGACTGGTCGCCGCATCGCTGGCCGCGGCACTGGTGGCCGGGCAGTTCAAGCCGCAACGTCCGCGGATCGACCACGTCCTGCGCGGTCTAACGGGTGGCGTATTGCTGGGATGGGGCGCGATGACCGGCCTCGGCTGCACCGTCGGCACGTTGTTCTCCGGCATCACCGCCGGTGCGTTGTCGGGTTGGGTGTTTGGCGCGTCGCTGTTCACCGGCACGGCGGTCACGCTCTGGAGCGGTCGCCGGCTTGGCCTGTTGCCGCGCGGTTGATGCGCCGCAGCTTTTGGTTGCTGCTAGAAGAAGTCCTTCACAGGCAGCGGCGTGCTGTTGACCTTATAGACACCGATCGCCTGCGCCTTGCAGGTTACCGGGCTATGCGGCCGTCTCGAGGGAGGCATGCTCCACGCCGCGTCGCGCCTAGCATAGCTTGCTGTGCAGCTGCGTCCTCCGACACGTCTGTTGTTTTATTCTCCGGCGGCTTGTTTCGAGCCCTGACATCAATACCATATCGCTCAAGCTGTTGAAGATATGGAAAATTGCGTGGCAGATAGTTCAGCAAACGTGATCGATTTCAGCGCCTATCGGGCGCGCAAGACTGCAGTCCGCGAATCGAGCGCTCCGTCAGAGCAAGCCAATTTCTATCAGGGAGCGGTCTACTGGTTCTGGCCGATGATGGTCTGGATGCCAGTCCCGATGGACGCAACTGCTTTAACAAATCGGGACGCTTTGTGAGCGACGGCAGATTGAGCCCTGTTGCTGACGACCAGCTTCACCATCTAGCTGCGCCCGACATGCCAACGGATCTCCCGGCGATTGTCGGTCGCAATGTACGGCGCCTGCGAACCCGTCGTGGAGATTCGCTGGAGCGGCTTGCGAAGCAGTCAGGCGTAAGCCGCGCGATGCTCGGCCAGATCGAGACCGGCAAGAGCGTGCCGACGATCGGGCTGTTGTGGAAAGTCGCGAATGCGTTGAATGTCCCGTTCGCAAATCTGCTGCATTCCGAGGCGCCGCGTGGATCGGTGGTGTTGCGGCGTTCGGAGGCGAAGCTGCTCACATCGAGCCAGGGGCAGTTCAGTTCGCGTGCTTTGTTTCCCTTCGAGGGAAATCACGAGGTCGAATTTTACGAGCTCAAGATCGCAGCTCTGCATCGCGAGTCGGCAGAGGCGCATGCGCCTGGAACTCGTGAGAATCTGGTGGTCGTTAAGGGCGTGGTTGAACTTACCGTAGGATCGGAGAAGCCGCAGACCTTGGCCGAAGGCGACGCCGTCCTGTTCGAGGCGGACGTACCGCATGTCTACCGAAACCTCGTTGCGAGCGAGGCCGTGCTCTATCTCGTCATGACCTATGCGGACATTGCGTCGTAGCAACCTGACCGCAGAAACGAAGATGGCGAGCTGACAAAGCCAGCCCGCCATCTCTGTCAGTGAAAAGTCGCGATCAGGCCGCGGTCTTCATCGGCATGCACATCATCATCATGCCGCCGCAGTTCATCATCATCGGCATACCCATCTGCATCATGCTCATCATGTTCTCACAGCACTTCATGAACATGTCCTTCATGGCGGGATCCATCGGCATCATTTCGCAGGTCATGCCGTTGGCAGTCATGGTGCACTTCATCTGGCAGCCCATCATCGGCATGCCACCCATCATCATCGGGTTCATCATGCCACCGGCCATCATCGGGTTCATCATGCTACCCGACATCATCGGATTCATCATGCCGCCCATCATCATAGGCATCGGCATCATCTGCATTGCTGCGTTCATTGTCAGTCTCCAATTCATTCGGCAGAAACGATCTGTCCTGCCTGCTGTTGGGAGACTAAACGTGCTGACATTAGGTTCAATTGGAGAATGTCCTGCCGTCGCGCTTTTATCCAAGAAGACGGCCGGACGGCTATCCCAATGGCGAATGTGTCCGTGATATTGGATATTCGATTGCTATAGCAGACGTCGGTATACTGTAGTCGGGTCCTTCAGCGCGATAAGACGACTGGATCGCCCCGTTGATTCGATCTGCAAATCGGGACGACGCGGCGGCGTCCGTGCGTGCAGGATTGATGCCTGTACCCGCGCGACCAAGCGCGATGCGATGCGCTTCGATGAGCAGTCGGAATGCTGCGTCAATCGCCGGATTACGGCATGTCTCTTTTAGAAATTTGGCTGACGCGATCAAGACTTCCTCTTTTTCGCCAGCGCCTTTGCATCGCAGGCGAAGTCGCTACAACTGGCGCCAGTTGATGATGATGGATGAGGCATCATTGCCCGGCATCATGCGAGCGGAGCTGCATCTATGTCCCGACTTCCGTTGCTTACCATCGAGAACGCCCCGGATGCTGCGAAGGCTGGCTTGCAGACCGCTCAGATCAATAACGGCTTTCTTCCCAACCTTGTGCGGTTGCTCGCCAATGCGCCGGCCGCGCTGGAAACCTATCAAACCGTGTCTGCCATCAACGCGAGGAGCGGTTTGAACCTCGCCGAACGCGAGGTCGTGCAGATCACGGCGGCGGTAACGCATGGATGCGGATTCTGCGTCGCCGGGCATACGGCTATCGCCTACAAAAAGGCGGGGCTTTCGGAAGCGGTCGCCGAAGCGCTGCGCGACGGCCGAAAGGTTCTGGATGATCGGCTGAATGCCGTCGCCGATTTCACCCGCGCCGTCATTCGGAGCCGCGGTGCGGTTTCCGACGCCGAGGTAAAGGCGTTTCGCGCCGCCGGCTTCACCGATGCCAATGCTCTGGAGGTCGTGCTTGGCGTCAGCCTCGCGACACTGTGTAATTTCGCCAATAATCTCGGACAACCACCGCTTAACGACGAGTTGCGTCCCTACGCCTGGACGAACGCGTCGGCAGCTGCGGCCGAATAGTCCGCCGGGCCTGTATCGATGGTGCAACTTCCAACCGAACTGAAAAGCTGGATCGCGTCCAACGCCGATGATCTCGATGAGCGAGCGGACGGCGCGGCGAGCATTCTGCCGCGGCTTGCGGACGCGGATGTGCTGCGCATCGGCGTGCCGCGCGCGCAAGGCGGCCTGGGCGGACACATCAACGATGCCGTCGGAGCGATCGCCGCTGTATCCAGCCATTCTCTGGCAGCGGGTTTCGTGTTCTGGGGGCATCGGACATTCATCGAATATCTGCTGCAGAGTCCCAACGAAAGGCTGCGGGACAGACTGCTGCCGGACCTGCTGTCGGGGCGCCGCGCGGGCGCAACCGGGCTCTCGAACGCGATGAAGTTCCTGTCGGGCGTGGAGGCGCTCCAGATCAAGGCAGCAGTGCAGGACGGCGTGCGCACCGTCACCGGAAAGCTGCCTTGGGTGACCAATCTGCGTGCGGCGGGCTTCGACGTCGCGGCAGCAGTGCAGGGCGAAGGCGGATCGACGCCGTTCGTCGCCAGCCTGTCGTCGGACAGCGCGGGGGTGAGGCGCTCGCCCGATCTGGCATTGATGGGAATGCGCGCCAGCAGCACGGCCGCTGTCGACCTCAACGGCGTTCGCGTGAGCGAAGATGACATTATCCATCCCGATGCCGGCGTGTGGCTGCCGCAGGTCCGTCCGGCATTTCTCGGTCTGCAATGCGCCATGTCCATCGGTCTTGCGAAGCGTTCGCTGGCGGAGACTGAGCTTAGGCTCAACAAGAATCGCGACGTACTTGCAGCTGACGTCGACGCGCTGTCGCGCGACCTCGATATCGCGGAAGGGCAACTGGCGGCAGGATTGCTCGATGCACGCTTCATCGCGGCGCCAGCCCCGCTTTTCCGGATTCGGCTGCAATTCGCTGCCATTGTCTCAGGGGCCGTGCAGCTTGAGCTCGCCGCGTCCGGCGGCCAGGCCTATCTGTCGGAGCCCGGCCGGTCGTTCCAGCGTCGTCTGCGCGAGGCGGCCTTTGTGCCGATCATCACGCCGAGCCTGGTGCAGCTCAAGACGGTGCTGCGCGAACACGAGCGGCGTCAAGCGATCGTCGAAACCGCATGACGCAGGCCTTGCTGCAAGCCGCGGATATCGCGCTCCGCTATTCGCTGGCGGGCGAACACGTGCTGCATGACTTCAGCCTGTCGCTTCATGCCGGTGAGACCGTCAGCATTCTGGGGCCGAGTGGGGTGGGGAAATCCAGCCTGCTGCGTGTGCTCGCAGGTCTGATGCAGCCGGCCGGCGGGACGGTACAGGTGCACGGGAAGCCGTTGAACGGCGCGCATCCACGCGTCGCGATAGCGTTTCAGGATCCGAGCCTGCTGCCGTGGCTTTCGCTGGAGCGCAACGTCGCTTTCGGTCTCGACTTCAAACATCAGCCTCAGATATCGGCGTCCGAGCGTCGTGCGCGTGTGGATGCCGCCATCGACGAGGTTGGTCTCGGCCATGCCCGCCGCCTTTACCCGGATCAACTGTCCGGCGGCATGGCGCAACGTACAGCGCTCGCCCGCTGCCTTGCGCGCACGCCGGAAATCCTGCTGCTCGACGAACCATTCGGCGCGCTCGACGAGGTCACGCGGGAGGAGATGCAGCATCTGCTGCTTAAAGTCGTGCGCGATCACCAGACGGCGGCCGTCCTCATCACACACGACATCGACGAAGCGCTGCTGCTGTCCGACCGGATCATCCTGCTCGGCGGCGCGCCCGCGCGTCAGGTCGGCGACTGGGTGATCGAGCTACCGAAGCCGCGCGACGAGTATGTCGCAGAACTCGGCGCCATCCGGATCGACATTCTTAAGGCCTTGAAAGGCGCATCGCGCCGCAACTGAAATGAGGTAACCGCATGTCCATGGATCAGTTCTCGCGCCGCGAACTCATCAAACTGTCGGCGCTGTTCACCGCGGCGGGGGCGCTTCCGTTGCTGCGTGCCTATGAGGTGAGGGCGCAGGAGGCTGATGCGCCGGTACGCATCGGCTATCTCCCGATCACCGATGCCACGCCGCTGCTGGTTGCCCACGGTAAAGGTTATTTCGAAGCCGAAGGCCTTAAGGCCGAGAAGCCGGTGATGCTGCGCAGCTGGGCCCAGGTGCTGGAAGCGTTCATCTCCGGCCAGGTGAACGTTATTCACCTGCTGTCGCCGATGACGGTGTGGGCACGTTTCGGCAGCCAGGCGCCGGCCAAGGTCGTGGCCTGGAATCATACCGGCGGCTCCGGCCTTAGCGTCGGGCCACAGATCAACAGCGTCAAGGAACTCGGCGGCAAGACCGTCGCCATTCCGTTCTGGTACTCGATCCATAATGTGGTTCTGCAGGCGCTGCTGCGGGAAAACGGTCTGACCCCGGTGAGTAAGCGCACGGGTCAACCGCAGGCCAACGAGGTCAATCTCGTCGTCATGGCGCCGGCGGATATGGTGCCCGCGCTCGCGTCCAATCAGATCGCCGGCTTTATCGTTGCCGAGCCTTTCAATGCTACGGCCGAGACGCTCGGCGTTGGCAAGATCCTGCGTTTTACCGGCGACGTCTGGAAGGATCACGCCTGCTGTGTGGTCTTCATGCATGAGCGCGATCTGCAGCAGCGGCCCGAATGGTCGCAGAAGGTCGTCAACGCGATGGTCAAGGCGCAACTCTGGACCCGCGAGAACCGCGCTGAGACCGCGGCGCTGCTGTCCAAGGAGGGTGCCCAAAAGTACACGCCGCATACGACGGCAGTGCTGGAGAAGGTTCTCTCGCCGCCCGAAGCGGATAATGCCGCCTATCTCAAATCCGGCGCGATCCGGAACGCGGCGTGGCGCGAGCGACGTATCGATTTCCAGCCCTATCCGTTTCCGAGCTATACCGAGGAGCTGGTGCGCCGGTTGAAGGATACGCTGATCGAAGGCGACCGCGCGTTCCTCGACAGGCTCGATCCCGCAACCGCGGCACGGGAGCTTGTGGATGACCGCTTCGTCAAGGCTGCGGTGACCGCAGCAGGCGGCATGGCCGCGTTCGGGCTACCGGAATCGTTCACGCGAACGGAAGTGGTCGGCGCGTGACGAGCAGCCTGGAGGCCGGCATCGCGCCGGTCCGACACGATGCGCAAAGCGGTGACGGGAGCAGGCGACGCTGGTCCATCCGCGCTGCGCGTTCGCGTTGGACTGTGCGGCTATCAACAGTCTTGCTGGGCACTAGCGGGTTGATTGTCCTGATTGTCCTGTGGTGGATCGGGACGGATCTGCTGACCCCGAAAGGGAGTTTCGTGCGTCATTTCGCGCCGGGCACAGCGTTCGCCAGTCTGCTGATGCTGCTGACGCAATCTGACCTGTCGATCCATCTGCTCGTGAGTTTGCGCCGTGTCCTGGTCGGCCTCGGGCTCGCGCTATTGATCGGTGTGCCGATTGGCCTTGCGGTGGGCCGTTCGCAACGTCTCGATGCAGCGACGTCGCCGGCGTTTCAGTTTCTGCGGATGATCTCGCCACTGTCCTGGATGCCGATTGCGGTCATGGTGTTCGGGATCGGCGATCGTCCCATCTACTTCCTGCTCGCGTTTGCAGCCGTCTGGCCGATTCTGCTGAACACCGCGGAAGGCGTGCGACGGCTTGAACCGAATTGGCTACGCCTTGCCAGCAGCCTGTCGGCGACCCGTTGGGAGACGCTGCGTCATGTCATCATTCCGGGCGTCCTGGGGCATATCCTGGCCGGATTGCGGCTCGCCATCGGCGTCGTGTGGATCGTGCTCGTGCCCTGCGAAATGCTCGGGGTGTCGGCGGGAGTGGGTTATTTCATCCTCGATACGCGCGATCGGCTCGCTTACTCCGAGTTGATGGCCATGGTGCTCATGATCGGATTGCTTGGCTTTCTTCTCGACGCGGCAGCGCGCGCGCTGATCCGGCTCGCCGCGCCCGGCCGCATGCGCGTACCGGCATGACGGCATCACACGAGATCGAAGGGTCGAACGGTTCGATCCACCATTTTTGGAAGCAACCGGGCAGCCATCGAGGAGTTTATAAATGTCGCAGAATCCGAAAGCCATTTTGCGGGTCGTCGAAACGCCCTTGTACGACAGTCACCCAGATGGATTGTCCTTCTTTCATACCGACGCACCGGCCCTTAGCTCCGATCCTTGCGGCCATGCGGGAGGCGCGCATGACTGATGTTGATGTAACAACGCCGCCGATCGGTCGCCGTCTCGACGCCATCGATCGCAGGATTCTCACCTTGATCCAGGAGAACTCGTCACTGTCGGTTGCCGATATCGGAGATATCGTGGGGCTCTCTGCGACGCCCTGCTGGAAGCGGATCAAGCGGCTGGAGGGCGATGGAGTCATCGTCGGCAAGGTTGCCCTGGTCGATCCATCCTCGGTCGGTCTGGATATGACAATATTTCTCGATGTCCAGAGCGACGATCATTCGGAGGCTTGGCTCAGGAAATTCTCGTCGGTCGTCAAGGATATGCCGGAAGTGGTCGCTTGCTATCGCATGGCGGGAGACGTGGACTACTGCCTTCGCATCGTCGTCAGCGATGCATCCGAATTCGAGGAATTCCATCGTCAGCTTAACGCACTGGTGCGGATCAAGTCGACGCGGCCGCATTATGTGGTCAAGACATTGAAGTCGTCGACTTCGCTGCCCATCGCACCCGAGCCGGCTCAACGCTGACACGTCATGAGCGTTCGAAATGTTGATGGTGCGCGCAGCTCAGAGGAGACGCTGTGGGCCGCCTATGTGGCCAGCAAGGTCAGGGCCAGCGCTGCCACGGTACTATCACCGACCTGGTGTTCATCCTGCCAAAGACGGATGACAACGATGCTGCGCGTCAAAATGAGGCCGCTATTGCGCCCACGAGATCATATGCGCGCCGCATGCCGTAAACTGCCACGAACAGGAATGCAGGGATGAGGCCCGGCAACAAAGCCGTCCAGCCCGAGAATGACTGCCGCAAAATCGGCGGGTGGTCGCTCATCCCAATTGCTCCTCTGGATCACCTGCAGTAGCGTCGGACCCCGAATGTTGCCTGGCAGCCAAGCACGTAAGATCCCGGGTTACGCGACGTCGGAACTAGAACGGGCGTACCGGAACCGCGCCGAATACGATGGCGGCGATCAACGCGAGAGAGCTGTAGACGGCGACGTTGTGAAACCTTACCGCGACGCGGTTCGACGACGAACGGGCACGAAGATGCAAGCGGGCTTCGGCTGATAGATCTCGCACGGTCTTTCTCCAATCGATCATCCGTCTATTTCAAGGCAGGTTGCTCCCGCGTTCAAGCGGGCGGAGAAAATAGCGATACGCGCTCTGTCTGTGGTGCAGTCAGCGGTTCAGAATTCTCCGCGCTGCCGGTTCCGGACAGTTTTATTCGCCTTCCTTGCGCAGTCTTAGAGGCGACGTCTCGGCACAGAGACCGCGCGGCTCGGTACGGCGGCCAACTCGCGCTCCGCAGGGTATAGTCGAATTCTGCGGGGGCGGCCTTGCGCGACGAGAGCCGCTCGCCAACTAATTCGGTGCCAATGCGTGTTCGCTCTGGTGTTCAGGCAGCGCAGTAGACGGTTGATCCGGACGGAGAAGCAGAAGCAGGTGCCGCTTCAGACGCGCGAATTCAATCTCGGTGACGATATCAGCCGGCCGCGGACGCGCGAATGGCACTCGCAGATCCTCGACGATCCGCCCAGGGCGCCGGCTCATCACGATCACGCGGTCGGCGAGAAACAGCGCCTCCTCGATATCATGCGTGACGAAGATCAGCGTGGTGGGGCGTTCTGTCCAGATGTCGAGCAGCAACTCATGCATCATCGATCGGGTTTGGGCATCTAGCGCGCTAAACGGCTCGTCCATCAAAAGTACGCGTGGCTGATTGATGAGTACGCGCGCAATCTCGACACGCTGCTGCATGCCACCTGACAATTGTGACGGATAAAACTCCTCGAAGCCGGATAGCCCGACCAGCGCGAGCAATTCGTCCGCGAGCTGCCGCCGCGCAACCTTGCCGATGCCGCGCATCTTCGGCCCAAAGCAGACGTTCTCACGCACCTTTTTCCAAGGGAACAGGGTGTGCTGTTGGAACACGATGCCGCGATCCGGGCTCGGGCCGGTAATCGCCTGTCCGTCCACGGTAAGGCTGCCGCCGCTGTTTGCTACGTGCCCCGCCAGAGCGCCGAGCAGGGTGGACTTGCCGCAGCCCGACGGCCCCAGGATGCAAACGAACTCGCCTGGCGCGACAGAGATGTCGAGACCGGCGACCGCCTCGAAGGCATCGTCGCCGTGACCGAGCGATATCGATGCGTCTGCGATCGCAATTCGCCCGAGGCCGACGCCGTGGCCGTTAACCCGCGGTGCCTTCATCGCGCCACCATCGGGCTTCGCCAGGGCATCAGGACATGTCCGAGCGTCGTCAGCAGCCAGCTGCTGCCCATGCCGAACAAGCCGATCACCAGCATGCCGACGATGATGTCAGCGTAATTCTGCAAGGTGTAAGATTCCCACGTGTAATAGCCGATGCCGAACTGGCCGGAGATCATCTCCGCCGTCACCAGGCAGAACCACGATGTTCCCATGCCGATTGCGAGGCCCGTGACGATGCTTGGCGCCGCGCCCGGGAGTACGATCTCCCACAGAATAGCGGAGCGGCTGCCACCGAGGCTGCGCGCCGAAGCGACCAGGCGGCGATCCACATTGGCAACACCGTGAATGGTGTTCAGCACAATAGGAAACAGCGCGCCGATGAAAGTGATGATGATCATCGACAGTTCTGAGGATGGAAACATCAGGATCGACAACGGGATCCAGGCGACCGCCGGAATGGGGCGCAGCAGTTCCAGCGGCGGCAGCAGCACGTCGCTCGCTGCACGCGACCGGCCGATGGCAAAGCCAAGCAGAATCCCCAAGAGTGCCGCGATCCCGTAGCCGGCAAAGACACGTCCGACGCTGCTGCCGAGATGCGCCAGCAGCTTGGGTGACTGCAGCAGCACGATCAGCGACTGCAGCACTTCGGTTGGCGGCGGCACGTTGCGAAAGGTGACGATGCCGAGATTGAGGCGCAGGGTGGACGCCGCCTGCCAGAAAGCAATGCAGGCCAGGATCGATCCCACCTGCACCAGCAGGCGGCCCACATGCATGCCGCCTGATCCCGTCGCCGTCGCCATCAGCGGCTCACCACCACGGCTTCACGCGCGCCGGCGAAATCGACCACCTGGCCGCCCTTGGCCGCGGCCCATTTTTCGGCGGCGCCGCGCGACAGGAAGGCGCCGAGTTCACCATTGGCCGCGCGCACGAACCAGGCCTGCTGCGCGAACAGCTTGATGCCGCTTTCGCGGTCCTGCGCGTAGACGACCCGCGCGTTCTTGCCGTCCTTTTCCTGTGTCGCCAGCGCCTTCAGGGCGTTCTCGGGCGATGCATAGTGCCGCACCAACGGTTCGTCCTTGACCCAGATCTGCGCGACCCGGCTGACATCGGTGATCTCGGCACCGGTCAGGGCGTCCTTTGCCTTCAGCGCGAGCTGGGCGTAATCCTTCAGCTCCGTGTCGTAGTCACGCCCGGCCTTGACGAAGGCCGCGCGGATATATTTGTCGGTGACGAACTTGTCGATATCGAGATCGCCATCGGCGCGCTTGAGCAGCTTCAGCGTATCGATGGAGGTCTGCACCGCCTGGCGATATTCGGGCTTCCAGGTGAGGCCGCGCGTCTGCAGCCCGAGCGGGCCGTGGAACAGATAGTTCACCTCGGCCTCGATGCCGGTTACCTTGGCGATCAGTTCGCTGTATTTCTCCGGCTCGGCGGCGAATAGGCGGTCCGCCTCGATGCTCGCGCTCAGATAGGCCTGCACGATCTCCGGATACTTCTCCGCATATTCGGCATCGACCAGCGCGCCATGGAAGGTCGGTGCATCCGCCTGCGAGCCGTCGAAGATCTTGCGGGCGAAGCCGCGCCACGGGAACAGCTCGGCGAACGGCACGAAATCGGCATGGGCCTCGATCTTGTTGGTTTGCAGCGCGGGACCTGCGACTTCCGGCGCCTGGGTGACGATGTTGACGTCGGTCTCGGGATTCCAGCCCTGCGCCTTGATCGCCCGTAGCAACATGCCGTGCGACGTCGACGCAAACGGCACCGAGATGGTCTTGCCCTTCAGGTCGGCGATCGATTGCGCGGGCGAACTCGTCGGAACGACGATGCCATTGCCGCTCCCTTTGGTGCTGCCGGACAGTGTGGTGATGAAGAGGCTGCGGCGGCCGGCCTTCTGGAATGCAACGCCATTAAGGGACCCCGGGAAATCCGCCATCGCGCCGAAATCGAGCTTGCCGGCCACCATCTCGTTGGTGAGTGGCGCCCCGCTGGTGAAGTTCTTCCACTGGATGTCGTAGGTGACGTCCTTGTACTTGCCGTCGCGGGGCAGATACTTCTCGAGCAGCTTGAGCTCGCGCACGATCAGCCCACCGGTGGCGCAATTGATCGTCGTATCCTGCGTGCCGAGTGCGACGCGAATAGTCTCGGCGCTTGCCGTTCCTGCCCACGCCGTCGCAAAGGCCGCGATAATCCCCAATCCAAAACGTTTCATGGCATGTCCCCTTGTTATCCGAGTGATCGGATACGCTCCGCCCGGATGTTGAACCGGTGCACGATGCCACTGAAGCAATTAGTTGCGAGCGTGCCGGCGTCACGGGCGAGCGAACATGACGCGGCGTTGCGTCTGGGAGGGGCACCGAAAATTATCTTGCAGGAGTTCGATGCATTACAGACGAATTCTCTCGTGCTTCGTCGATCCGCGCATCAGGCGTTTCAAGTCGATCTGGAGATGCTCAAAAGAGTGGACTTCCTCTGCGCCGCACCATTAGCCTCGCTTCAAGACCTTCAGCACAAGTGAAAATGCGATGACCAGCCTGAAAGCGCTTTCGGACTCTCGTGAGGCGTATCTTCCCGCAACCGCCGTGACCTTGCGTGGCGGGCACGCATGCCGGACGTCACCGTCATCCGCGGGCGTTGCATCCGGTCGCTCGATCACAACCGCGCCGGCTGTGCGGCAGAGCGATCTGTCGGCGCTGTTCATGAGCGAGACGATCGACGACCTGAACGATGGCGCCTATTTTCTCGACCGCCTCACGGTGGAGGAGCGCGCGCAGATCCGCGAGAGCGGACGCCAGTTCACGGTGCGGCAAGGCGAGGCGATCTTCAGCCAGGGCGCGCATCATCAGGGAATTTTTATCATCGAACGCGGCCAGGTGCGTGTGTTCTACACCGCGCCGACCGGACGCGAGATCACCCTGGCTTATTGGACGCCTGGCCACTTCATCGGTGGTCCGTCGATTTCGGGCGGCGGCACCCATATGTGGTCCGGCGTCGCCATTGAGGATTGCGATATCACGCATCTCTCCAGCGCCACACTGCAGGCGTTGTTGCTGCGCATGCCCACTTTCGCGTTAGCGCTGATCGACGGGCTGGTCGCCAAGGGCAAATGCTATTCGTCCATGGCGCAGATGCTGGGCACGCGCTCGGTGATCGAACGCCTCGCGCAATACATCCTGAACCTCTCGGAGCTCTATGGCGTGGCCGATGGTGACGCGATCGTCATCAACCGCAAGGTGACGCACGATCAGATCGCGGCGATGGTAGGCTCGACCCGGCAATGGGTCACGATGATGCTGAAGCGGTTCCACGCCAAGCGCATCGTCTCCATCGATGGCGGCGTTATCCGTATCCACCGCCTCGACCAGCTTGAACAGATCCTGCTGAAGGATTAGCGCTCAAGCAATCGGCCGAGCGCCCAGGCGACGGTCTTGCGCACGTCCGGATCGGGATCGGCGGCATGCGCAGCGAGCGATGCCTGCGCGCTGATATCGCCGATGTCGCCCAGAGCCGCAGCTGCTTCTTTGCGCAACGAGGGTAGGGGATCATCCAGAATGCCGAGAATGGCTGGGACTGCATCCCGCGCCTTCAGCTTGCCGAGGCATTGCAGCGCCTTCTGGCGCACCTGCCAGAACGTGTCACCGAGCGCGCCTCTCACGGCCGCGGCAGCCGAAGTCTCGCCAATCCGGCCGAGCGTTTCCGCCGCGGCGGCGCGCACCTGCCAGGCGTCGTCGGCCAGCGCGGCCGAAGCCGCCTGCGCAGCAACCGCATTGCGGGCAAAGGACAGCGCGTTGACCGCAGCGAGCCGCACCTGCGCATCGGCATCACGCGCCGCACTGATCAGCGACGGCAGGGTCTCGTTGCTCTTGAGATAGGCGATGACGCCGACTGCCTGCACGCGCACGGCAGCATCGGCGTCCTGCAGTGCCGAGATAGCCGGGCCAAGGGCGATCGCACTCCGCAGCTCCTTCAGTGCTCGAAATATAGCTTCGCGAACAAAGGCTGACTGGTGCGACACCAGCGGCAGCAGGGCTGCATCGGCCGCGGTATCGCGCAGTTCGGCGAGGCTCTCTGCGGCGGCCGATGCGACGTCACGGTCCGCATCCGTCACGCCGCGCACCAGCGCCTGCGCGACCGAAAGCCCATCAAACTCGCCGAGCGCACGCGCCGCCTGCAGCCTGACCTCGGGTGCCGTGTCGCTGATGGCCGCGACCAGATGCGGCACGGCCTCGTCACTTGCCGTCTCGGCGATCTCGATCACCGTGAGGCGGCGTACCGAGGCATCAGGACTCCGCAGATTTTCTGCGATCTCGGCGACGTCGCTGAAGGATTCGAATGCGGACATGTCAGCGCAACAGATAGGGAATGTTGACGGTCACCGCCCCGGTCGGGCAATCGGTCTCGCATGGCATGCAGTACCAGCACTCGTCATACTTCATATAGGCCTTGCCGGTGAGGTCGCTGATCCGCAGCACGTCCAGCGGACAGACATCGACGCAGACCGTGCAGCCCTTGTCGGCGATGCATTTGGCATCGTCCACGACGACGGGCACGGTGGTGGGTGCATAGGCAATGGGCATGGCGGCTCCGTATCAGGCGTGCTGGCGTATGCGCTGGCGATCATAGGCGTCGCGTTCGCTCTCATCGATCGGGACGAGATAGGGCTCGACGGCACGCTTCTCGGCAGTCATGCGCCCGTCGCGCTTGCTGAGGATGCTGTGGCAGAACCAGTCCTCGTCGTTCTTCTCGGGATAATCAACGCGGTTGTGATAGAGGCCCCAGCGACTTTCGGTGCGGAACAAGGAGGCGTAAGCTGCCATGTCGGCGCAGTCGAGGATCGACGACACTTCCAGCGCGCGCATCAGCTCGTGCGAATCGCGCACCATCATCGCATTGTCGAGATCGTCGCGCACTTCGGCGAGACGCGCCTGGCCGATCTGCATCTTGGCAGTGACCTTCGGCGGCTGCAGATAATCGTTCACGAGGCGGCGTGCTTTGTATTCGAGCTGGTTCGGCGGAATGCCGTCGTCACGCCGCGTCGGCGCCAGCACGCGTTCCTGCTCGCGCACCACATCGTCACGGTTATAATCGGGGAGGTCGACCTCGGCGGCGAAATCCACCGCATGTTCGCCGGCCACCGCGCCATTGGTGAAGGCACCGAGCATGTAGTTGTGCGGCACGCTTGCCATGTCGCCCGCCGAATAAAGACCCGTGACGGTGGTACGGGCGAATTCGTCGACGAACACGCCCGAGGCGCTATGGCCCGAACACAGGCCGATCTCCGAGATATGCATCTCGATCATCTTCTCGCGATAATTCGTGCCGCGATTTTCGTGGAAGCGTCCGCGCGAGGGCCGCTCGACCTTGTGCAGCACCGCCTCGATCTGGCCGACGGTGTCACTGTGCAGATGATTGAGCTTGAGGAACACCGGCCCCTTGCCAGACTGCAGCTCGTTGTAGAATTCCTGCATCATCTGGCCGGACCAGTAGTCGCATTCGATGAAGCGGTTGCCCTCGCTGTTCGCCGTATAGGCGCCGAACGGACCGGCCACATAGGCGCAGGCCGGCCCGTTGTAGTCCTTGATCAGCGGATTGATCTGGTAGCATTCGATATTCGCGAGCCCTGCGCCGGCATGGTAGGCCATCGCATAGCCGTCGCCCGAATTGGTCGCATTCTCGTAGGTGCCCCAGAGATAGCCGGACTGCGGCAGGCCGAGACGGCCGGCGGCGCCGGTGCAGAGGATTACGGTCTTGGCGCGTAGCACTAGGAATTCCGCGCTGCGCGTATTGACGGCGATGACGCCGGCAATGCGGCCGTCCTTCGCCGTCAACAGCCGCGTCGCCATGTAGCGGTTGGAGATCAGTACCTTTTCGCGGCGCAGTTGGCGATACAGCGCCTTCTTGACCGTCTCGCCATTCGGCATCGGCAGCACATAGGAGCCGAGATGGTGAACCTTCTTGACGTCGAAATCGCCATTCTCGGTCTTCTGGAACTTGATGCCGAAACTGTCCAATTCCTGGATGACGTCGAAGCAACGCGAAGCATATTTGTAGACGGGCGCCTGATCGCAGATGCCATCATTGGCGATGGTGATTTCCTTGGTGTACTGCTCCGGCGTCGCAAAGCCCGGCACTACGGCATTGTTGAGCCCGTCCATTCCCATGGCAATGGCGCCTGACCGTTTTACATTGGCCTTTTCGAGCAGCACCACGCGCGCTTTGGGATTGCGGCGCTTGGCCTTGTAAGCCGCCATCGGGCCGGCGGTGCCGCCGCCGATCACCAGCACGTCGCATTCGATTTCCGACAGGCCTTGCTTGATCTCATCCATCGCCTGTTCCTTACGCTGCTTGGCCGGCGAGTTCGCGCAGATACACCCACGGATAGATGCCGCGATCGTGCCCGTCGGAGAAGAATAGCCGCAGCGCATAGTTGCCGATCGGCTCGACGCCTTGCACGCGAAGCGCCGGCGGCAGCGTTAACGCTACCCCCTCGGCCTGACGGCGGATCTCGCTCGCCGCCCGGCTGGCCAGGCGCAGGGTCACCGCATCCAGCCGACTGGTTTCGCCGTCGTCCCAGGTGACGGCGAGAACGGTGTGGTCTTCGATCAATGCGACTTCGGTCGGTTGCATGTGCAATCTCCAGCTTCGCATCGATCTGTAACCGTCGGTCGCCGGCGCGGCTTGCAATAAATTGCTTTCCGCGCGGTGTGCCCAAATCAGGCGGCTGGTTCCGCCAGTTTGCGCTCTTTCCTGTTCCCGGCCGCTCCACGCAGCGACTTCTCAGCGCCATACCAGGGCAACAGGCGGCGTACGGCGCCTTCGAACAGAAAGTCGGCAACCACACCCATGATGCCGAGTACGATCAGGCCAACGAACATGTAGTCGACGCGAAACACCTGCTGCGACATCTGGATGAGATAGCCGACGCCGAATGCTGCGCCGGCGAGTTCGGAGGCGACCAGCAGCACCAGCGCGACCGACAGACTGACGCGCAGGCCGGCGATGATGAAGGGCAGGGCACCGGGAATAACGACAAAGGCGAATTTGCGCCAGCCGCGCGCCCCGAGGCTCGCCGCGGCGCGACCGAGCAGTGGATTGGTGTCGCGTACCCCGAGATAGGTATTGACCCAGACAGGGAAGAACACACCCCAGGCGATCAGGAAAACCTTGGACAGTTCGCCGATGCCAAACCAGAAGATCGCAAGCGGCACGAAGGCCAGTGCAGGAATGGCGCGAAACATCTGCACGAGAGGATTGATGGTTGCGTTCAGCAGCGGCAGTTGCGCCATCGCGACGCCGACTGCAATAGCGAGGACCGAGCCGACAACGAAACCGAGCAGCGAGCGCCACAGGCTGGCGCCGAGATGGCGTAGCAATTCGCCGGATGCCAGCAGCTCCCAGCCCGACAGCACGATGGTGGTTGGCGCGGGCAGCATGATGTTGTTGACGAGGCCGCTGCGGCTGATCGCCTCCCAGATCGCGAAGAAGCCGACGGTGCCGAACGCGCCTGCGACGGTGTTTCGCTTCAGCTTGAATGCCATCGTCTATTCTGCCGTATCGAGACCGATGGCGCGGGCCACATGGTCGTAGAGTTCGTTGAATGCCGGCGAGGTGCGCCGTCGCGGCCGTTCGAGATCGACGGCGATATCCTCGATCACGCGGCCGGGATTCGGTGACATCACGATCAGCCGGGTGCCGAGCACCAGCGCTTCGGCGATATTGTGCGTGACGAACAGGATCGTCTGCGCGCTCTGCTGCTGCAGGTCGATCAGCCTTGTCTGCAGTGAAGCCCTGGTCATGGCATCCAGCGCGGCAAACGGCTCGTCCATCAACAGCAGCGCCGGCCGGGTCGCCAGCGCGCGGGCGATCGCCACCCTCTGCTTCATGCCGCCGGACAGTTCGAACGGATATTTGTCGCCGGCCTCCGGCAACCCGACCTGGCGGAGCAGATCGCTGGCGACGGCCTCGCGCTCCGCGGCCGCGCGCCCGGCCATGCGCAGGCCGAAACCCACATTGGCCTTCGCGGTCAACCATGGAAACAGCGAGTAGTCCTGGAACACGACGCCGCGCTCGGGGCTCGGCCCGGCGATCGCATGGTCGTTGATCAGCACCTCGCCATGCGACGGTTGCACGAACCCGGCGAGGATATTGAGCAGCGTGGTCTTGCCGCAACCGCTCGGGCCGAGGACGCAGACGAATTCGCCGGGCTGGATGGTCAGCGACACCTGGTCGAGCGCGACCGTGCGGCCGCGCCCGGAGTCATAGACATGTCCGAGATCGTGACAGGCGATCAGCGGTCGCTGGACCGCGGATGCCGTGGAAACGTCCACTCTCACATTCATGCGAAGACTCCGGTAACGCCGTTTCTATTTCTCATGCGCCTTGTCGAGCAGCGAGCCGACCACGACGGTGTTGAAATCCGGCACCTTGACGTCCGGCCGCACCAGCTTGTTGTCGATCGCCCATTTCGCCTGCGTCTGCAGTTCGGCAACGAGATCCGCGCGTTCGAGATCGATATTGAAGCGGGTGCGCGGCAGGAAGTTGCGGACGATCTCCGGATCGACCTTGATGCGCTCGGCGATCAGCGCTGCTGCGGCATTCGGATCCTTCTTGATGAGGTCGTTGGCATCGATCAGCGACTTCAGCACCTTCACGAGTAGGTCGGGATTCTTGTCGATGGTCGATTGCAGCGCGATCACGGTGGAGAACCCGACATAGAGTCCGGGCGAGCGGATCGCATGGAACTTGTCGCCGCCCTGCCTGAGCGCCAGCGAAATATGTGGCTCGGTCCAGATGAATGCATCGACCGCACCGTTCGACAGGCTGGTGACGAAATCGCCGGGGTTGAGGCTGACGGCCGTGATATCCGCGAAAGTCAGGTTCGCTTCCTTCAGCAGCTTCGACAGGTAGTAATGCGCGTTGGTGCCCTGCGAATAGCCGATCTTGTGTCCCTTGATATCCTTGATCGTCTTGATGTCCTTGACGGCGACAAGGTCGAAGGATTCCTGGCGATTCAGCGTGGCGATGATGCGCACCGGCAGGCCGTTGAGATTCGCGAACAGCACCGGCGTTTCGGCTGCGGTCGCCACCACCACGCCGCCGCCGACCAGAGCGTCGAGTGCGAGGCGGCCGCTGGCGAAGATCGTGGTCTTGGGCGTGAGGCCCTGCTTGTCCCAGGTCTTGGCCTGATCGGCGACGAAGAACTGGCCCCAACCCATGGAGAGGCCGGCGCCGATCGTCACATCCTCCGCGCGCGCCGTCGCAGCCGAGGCGACGAATGCCGCGCCCAGCACCAACGCGGTGCGGGCCAATCGCCTGGCATGGCCGAAAAACCGTTCTGAATTCGTCACGTCACAAGCTCCTTATTGAGTATGGGGGGCGCGATGCCAAGACCGCGCGTACCGAGCGGCAGTCCGGAATGCTGGTGATACCGGCCGGCCAGCCGTGCGAGGCTGCGGTCGGACAAAGCCGGGCCGATCAGCGTCACGCCTTGCGGCAGGCCGTTCGGCAGGAAGCCCGAGGGCACTGCAACCGCAGCGAGATCGGCCAGATTGACGAATGTGGTGTAGGTGCCGATACGGGCATTGAGGGCGATGGGATCGGCTGCAATCTCGCCGATCCTGTAGGTGGTGGGCGTCGTCGGCACGAAGAGAACGTCGATGTCGCGCCACCCGGCGTCGATCTTCTGCTTCAGTTCGGCGAGACGCTGCTGACCTGCAAAGACCTGCGCGCCCGTGATTTGCGTACCGCCCAGCAGAATGTCGCGAGTGACTGGCAGCACGGCGTCGATGTTGCGGTCAAGGAACGGTTTCAGCGCGCCGTAGCGATCAGCGAGCCATGGACCGAGGAACAGCATGTCGTTGATTTCGCGAAACGGCGCGAAGTCGATCTCGACGCGCACGCCGCCGATCGCCGTGAGGCGCGCGACGGCGGCATCGAATAGTGCGGCCGCCGCTGTGTCGCCGAAGAACTCTAGCCAGGGCGCCGCGGGCACGCCGAAGCGGAACGACGGCCATGCGTCCGCTTCGCGTAGCGTCAGCGGCCGCGCGAACGGGTCTTCGGGATCATGCGCGCGGATGACGTCGAAGCCAGCCTGCGCGTCGGCGACGGTGAGCGCGAACACCGAGATCGTTTCGATGGAGCGACAGGCCGGCACCGTGCCGACACCGCTGATGAGGCCGCGCGTCGGCTTGAGACCGACCACGTTGGTGAGCGCGGCGGGCACGCGGCCTGAACCGCCGGTGTCGGTGCCGAGCGCCAGGCTGACGAGGCCGGCCGCGACCGAGACGGCGGCACCCGAACTCGATCCGCCCGGAATGTAGTCGGCATCGAACGGGTTGCGTGCCACGCCATAGGGCGAGCGGACGCCCACGAGCCCGGTAGCGAACTGATCCATATTGGTCTTGCCGATCAGGATCGCCCCGGCCGCCAGCAGCCGCGCGACCGCAGGACTATGCCGGGTAGGGACATAGGAATAGCCGGGGCAGGCTGATGTCGTAGGAAGCCCGGCGACGTCGATGCAGTCCTTCACGCTGAAAGGCACGCCCCAGAGCGATGCGGCCGCGCGTTCGGCTGACGATTGCGCTTCGAGCTCGCGCGCACGGGCGAAAATCGCGTCGCGTCCGACATGCCCGATCCAGACGCCATCATCGCCGCGCGCTGTGATCGTATCGAGGATCGACTCCACCACTCGCGAAGGTGTCAGCGATCCATCCGCATAGGCGGCTGAAAGCTTCGGCAGATCGAGTTCGATTTCAGATGCAAGGTAGGTCACGTGGGATCCTTCGGTGTTGCGAAGGGCCGCGCGATCTCGAAGGCCCGCGCTGCGCGCAGGACCTTCGCATCATCAAATTTCGCACCGATCAGTTGCAGGCCGACCGGCAGGCCCGCCGCGGTCAGTCCGGCCGGAATCGATGCCGCCGGCTGCTGCGTCAGATTGAATGGATAGGTGAAGGGCGAGCGAATTGGCCGCGCGGCAAGATCGGCCTGCGATGCATCGATGGCTGAAGCAGGAAATGCCGTGGACGGCGTGATCAGCAGATCCCAGGACTGATGGAAGCGACTGAAGTGCCGACCCAGCGCCTCACGCTGATCGATGGCCTTCACGTAGGACACGACGTCGATCGCGCGGCCCTGTTCGGCTGCGGCCAGCAGGCCGGCCTCGCTGAGATTGCGCCGTTCCGGCGCGAAGCTGTCCACCAGTTTCGCGGCGCCGGCCTGCCAGAAAGTCAGGAAGATGGGCAGCGGATCCTCGATGCCGGGGTCGACCTGCTCGACGATGGCGCCGAGATCAACGAATACCTTTACTGCTTTCTCGACGATGGCTGCGACTTCGGGATCGACCGTCGCGTAGCCGAGGGCGGGGCTATAAGCGATGCGCAAACCCTTGACGCCGTCCTCAAGCCCGCTCTGCCACGCCACGTCCTGCGGAGGCAGTGCATTCCAGTCACGCAGGTCGGGCCGCGCGATGACGTCGAGCAGCAGCGCGGCATCGCGCACCGAGCGGGTGAGTGGGGTGACGTGAAACAACGTACCGTTCTGCGACGGCGGATAGACCGGCACGCGGCCGAATGTCTGCTTGAAGCCGAAGGCGCCGCTATGTGCAGCGGGAAGCCGCGTCGAGCCACCGCCATCGGTTGCCACATGCAGCGGGCCGAAGCCAATCGCCGCCGCCGCACCCGAGCCGCCGCTGCTGCCGCCCGGTGTGTGCGCCGTATTCCAGGGATTGCGGGTAATGCCGGTCAGCGGGCTGTCGCCGAGCCCCTTCCAGCCGAATTCGGATGTGGTGGTCTTGCCGAGCACGACGGCGCCGTGCTCGCGCAGGCGCGCGGTCGCCGGTGAATCTTCGTTCCATTCCTGGTTCGGATCGACCGCGCGGCTGCCGCGCAGCGTTGGCCAACCCTTCGCCAGGATCAGGTCTTTCAGCGCAACTGGAACGCCGTCGATCAGACCCGCAGGTTCACCGCGGTGCCAACGTTGTTCAGATCTTTCAGCGGATGCGAGTGCAGTGTCTGCGTCAAGCAAGGCAAATGCATTGATTTTCGGCTCCAGCCGTTGAATGCGATCGAGAATTGCGCGTGTGACTTCGACAGGTGACAGTTTTCGCTGACGGTAAAGCTCAACAAGTTCGACGGCGGAAAGAAATGCGACGTCGGCGCCGCTCGTTGCATCCGATACATTCGCTTGACCAGAAGCGCTTTGGATTGCCATGCCTCATCCCCTTGTGTGCTTGACAAGACAATGGGTAGGCGTCGCGACATCCGCCTTGCAGCAATTAATTGCCGAATAGAGCTGCGAAGCGATATTCGAACTGCGGCGCCTATCGTGCGCAGTTTTCGAGAACAAAGATATTGCGAAAGCATTCTCTCAGAGAGCAGATCGACGCCTGCCCGCCAGATCGGCGGCGGTGAGGTGTGGGCGCGGAATGCCGCGGAAGCGGTGCATCCGCTTTATCCGGATGCAGCGTCGCTGTCGTCGCCTTCCTCCGCACGCTTTGATGCGCGCGCTGGTGGCCGTACTTCTTTTGAAATACGCCTGCCGGCGTTCGGTGCCATTGTGGGTGATCAGCGTAGGCTGTCGGCGACGATCTGGCGCGCCAATACATTGTCATCGGGCAGGCCGATCGATATCCGCAGCCAGGTCGGCAGCGCGGGATAGGATTGCTTGATCGCGATGTCCCGCGCCGCAAGGGCTGCAGTCACATCACCTTGTCGCCGGCCGGCATCGAAGAACACGAAATTGCCCTGCGCTGCAGAGAAGGAAATGCCGTTCGCGCGAAACAACGCGTGCCAACTCTCGCGCTCGGCGGCAACCGCGGTGCGCACTGCGGTGATATGTTCGCGATCGGCCAGACTTGCCTGAGCGGCGACGAGGCCGAGGCGGTTGAGGCCATGAAACGCGCCAATGCCGATCTGCCTGAGCGATCGGGCGAGCTCGGCAGGCGCCAGCACATAGCCGATGGCGAGACCGGCGAGGCCGTGGATCTTGGCGAAGGTCCTGAATACGACGACCTGATGGCCGTCACGCACGAGGCCAGCTACGGTGCGCCGTTCCGGATCTGGCGTGTAGTCGAGATAGGCTTCGTCGACGATCACCAGCGCGCGGTTCGATAGATCGCGGACGAATGCGATGAATTCCTCGGCCGGACTCACAGTGCCGCTCGGATTGTGCGGGTTGACGAGATAGACGGCACGGGTTCGCGCATTTACTGCGCTGGCGATGGCCGGAAGGTTGTTTTCGAGCCGATCATTCAGCGGCACGGCGATGATCTTGCCGCCGGCCGGCGCGACGGCATCGATTAGCGCGGTGTAGCCCGGCTCCGAATATATGAACTCGCCGCCGGGACCGCCTTGGGCGGAGAGATACAGTCCGAGCACGTCGAGGATTTCGCCGAGCACGATCTGCTCCGGCGCGATACGTTCATGCGCGGCGATGGCGGCAGTCAGCTGGTCCAGCTCGGCGCCGACATAGCGGTCGAGATGGGTGAGGTTCTCCTCGATGACATGAAGCGCGTGCGGCGAAGGGCCGAACGGGCTCTCGTTATGCGAGAGGCGGATGATGGAGCGGGGAGCGTCGGTCATGCGACGGACTATACTCGCTTTACGGCGTCAGCGTGCATCATGGACGATGCGCCCGTCGACTATTGCGAGGAGGCCTTTCACTTCAATGCACGCGTTGGCCGTCCGCCCATTGACGGATCAGGGCCAGCACGCGTTGCTCGGCCTTGAGGGCGCAGCGCAGTTGCGGACGATCCGGGCGCTGTGTCCGCAGCGTTCGACGCAGCCGGACACAGCGGTCCAGCGAGCGCAAGGTCTGCGCGCGCGCCCGCATCGCCAATGGAATGGCGTCGCAGGCGGCGAATGCCGCCCGTGTGTCCGCTTCGTCGAGATCGACGGGACAGCGCTCATAGCGTCGCTTGAGCGGAAAATCGATCATCACAATCTCCCAGCCAGTACGATCCGGACAACCTGAATCGTTGCCTTATGCTTTCGGCGATCCATCGGCATGTCGCGGCATCCAGAATTTCTCGAGCTTGAGACTGGCAAGTGCCTCGTGAATTGGCGCCGCAAGCACCCATTCCTTCACGTCGATATCGCTGCGGATCAGCTTTTCGGACTTGGAGAAATCGACGACATCCTGGAATTGGGCCAGCAGGAATTCGTCAACGAGCGGATTGAACGCTTCCTTCAGCGACTGGCCGCGGAACTCCTCGTGCAGGGCCTCGTAGGGCGTGCCGGATTTCGACCAGATGCGCAACGCCTCGTCGCGATTGGCTTCGTCGCCGATCCACGCGACCGCCTTGAGAAGGCCTGTGACGACCCGGCGCGTGGCGTCGGGATATTTCTCGCGGAACTGATCAGTAACAAGAATTCCGCCGAAGCCGATGGCCTTCGGGCCGATGTCCTTCGACGTATAGAAGATATCGACGATGCCCTTCTCGCGCAGCGACAGCACCGAGCTCGAACCGATGCTGGCATCGACGCTGCCTGCGGCCAGCGCAGCGAGTTGATCGGCAGTCTTGAGATCGACGATGGTCAGGTCCTTGGCCGATAGACCGTTTACCTGCGCCGCGCGCAGGAATGCCCAATGCAGGATGGTCCCCTTCTGGAAGGTGACCTTGCGCCCCTTCAGATCCTGGATCGAATGGATCGGCAGTCCCTTGCGCGCGGCGCCGAAGATTGTGGTGGGACCGTAATTCAAGAGCACGCGGGTGGGCAGACCGTTGGCGCGGCCGATCACGTTCGGCAATGCGCCGTACTGAGCGAAATCGATCCGTCCGTTGGCGATGCCTTCATTGACCGCAGGGCCCGTGCCCGCGAGATAGGTCCATTCCAGCTTGACCGGCGTGTCCTTGAATTCGTTGGCGATGAAGTCCTTGGCCTGGGCGACGCCGAAGGTCGCCACACCGTAAGGCTGTCCGAAGCCGGCACCGAAGGCGCCGAAGCGGATCGTGTCGGGATTGTCGGTGGCGGCGCGGGCAGTCGTGCCGGCTGCCAGTAGCGCGGCGGCGCCCGCGGTAAAACTGCGTCGCGTGATCTCATCCATGATGGTTGCTCCTGGTTTCAGTGTCGGAGATCGGCGAGAACGCGCTGCTTGAGCGCGACGAAATCGGGCGCGGCGCGGTCGCGCGCCGCCAGTTCGACCGGGAAAATGCTGCGGATGCGGCCGGGGCGCGGCTCCATCACCACGATGCGGGTGGAGAGATAGACCGCTTCCTCGACATCGTGGGTCACCATGATCACGGTGGTCCGCTGCGCCTCCCAGATGTCCAGCAGCGCGTCCTGAAGCCGCGTGCGGTTCAGCGAGTCGAGAGCGCCAAGCGGTTCGTCCAGCAACAAGATTGCAGGCCGCCGAACCAGCGCGCGCGCAATCGCCGCGCGCTGCGCCATTCCCCCAGATAACTGCGCAGGGCGTGCCCGCTCGAAGCCGGACAGACCTACCAACGCGATGGAGTCGCGGACGCGCCGCGCTTTTTCTTCCGCCGGCAACGGAAAGGCATCGAGGGCGAGCGCGACATTCTCGGTCAGCGTCAACCACGGAAACAGCCGGTGATCCTGAAACACGATTCCCCGATCGGCGCCGGGGCCGCTCACCTGCGTGCCGCCGAGCAGGATCTCGCCGCGATAGAGGTCGTCGAGCCCGACGATGAGACGCAGCAACGTGGACTTGCCGCAGCCGGAGGCGCCGACGATGCTGACGAATTCGCCGGGCAGCACGGACAGCGACACATCCTGCAGCACGGGTAGGGGCATCTCGTCGACCACATAGGTCTTGGTGACATGCCGGATCGCAAGTTCGGTGAATTCTGTCATGCGGTTTCCATCACGTCAGGCCTGAAGCGCGCATCAAGGCCAGCGACGACAACCGACGACACACACGTGTCGCCAGATAGCCGGTGGCCGCGAGCGCGATGACACCGATGATGACAATGTCCATGCGAAACTGTTCACGCCCTTCGGAAACGAAGGTGCCGATGCCGCGCCCGTTGCCGATCGCGTATTCCGCGCCGACGGTGCCGATCCAGGCGCTGATCAGCGCGATCTCGATGCCGATGGTGATGGCCGGAAGGGCGGCGGGAAGCAGCACACGGCGGATCTCCTGCCGGCGCGACAGGCCGAGCACGCGCGACACTTCGCGATAGGATATAGGCACGTTGCGCAGGCCGGTGGCGGTGTTCAGCGCGACCGGGAAGAAGGCGGACAGCGCGATATAGACGATCTTGCTGGCCTCGCCGTTGCCGAACCAGGCGGTGAGCAGCGGAATCCAGGCGAACAGCGTGATCTGGCGCAGCGCATGGAAAGAGCGGCCACTAGCGCGCTCGACAGTGGAGGAGAGGCCCATCGCAGCGCCAAGCGCGAGGCCGAGCAGGATGCCGATGCCCGTCCCGACAGCGTAACGCAGCACGCTGGCAGCGATGGCTCGCCAGATCTCGCGGCCGGCCGCATCGTCGAACGGAGCGAGCAGGATTCGCTCGGGCTGAATGGCGAGCGGACCTGACAGCCAGCCGACATGTACCGACCAGCCCCAGACGAGCGCGAGGGCGAACGGCAAGACCAGACCGCGCGACCACGGCAATGCGCCGGTCTGCGCTGTTCGTTCTGGCAGAATTTCGGATGGCGCCACGCCGGTCATGAACGCGGCTCCCAACGCTGCAGTCGCTGCTCGATGCGCGCAAGGCCGGTATCCATGGCGAGGCCGATCAGACCGATCACCGCCATGCCGACGATGACGATGTCGATCTGGAACAGGGTGCGTCCCCACACCATCGTGTATCCGACGCCCTCGGTGGCGGCGAGCATCTCGACGACGATGAGCGCGATCCATGCATGGCTCAATGCGGTGCGCAGGCCGCTGAAAATGCCGGGAATGGTTGCGGGCAGGACGAGGCGTCGCAGATAGGATCGTGCCGGCAGCTGCAACACGCGCGCGACCTCGCGAAACGGGGCAGGGATCTGCTTGACGCTTTCGGACGTGGCAATGACGGTCGGGACGAAACTGGCCTTGGCGATGAGAACGAATTTGAGCGTCTCATCGAGACCAAAGATCAGCAGCAGGATCGGCAGCCAGCCGAGCGACGGAATCTGCGCGAGCAGTCTGAAGGTCAGTCCGCAATAGGCCTCGACGGTGCGCGACAGGCCGAGCAGCGCGCCGAAGACGAAGCCGCTGCCGGCGCCGATGGCGAAGCCGATTCCGATCCGCCACAGGCTGACGCGAAGCCCGTCGACGATCTCGCCGCCGCGGATCAGGTCGATGGCCGTGGTCGCCACCAGTAGCGGCGGCGGCAGGATCTGCACCGGCAGAAGCCGCAGCGATGCCGCGCATTGCCATGCGATGAGGACGATCAGTGGAATCGCGAGTGGCAGCAGCCGATGGCCGACCGCGCGCGCCGTCCAGATGCGGCGAACGGCGGGAAAGCGATCGACGACACGGTCGACGGCCACGGATCTGACGTTCATGCGAAGCTCCGGGACGCGCAATGCGTCCGACACCATCGGGTATTGTCAGTGGCCAAATAGCCGATAGCTGTGATCGATGCCGCGCTGATCCCGTGTTTCCTTGGTCCAGCCGATGGCGCGTCGATAACTGCCGAGTGCGTCGGTCTGCTTGAGCTCCGCGGCTTCGAGGCTGACTGATACATCCGCGAAGGGTGAGACGTAGAGCGAGTCCTCAGGGCAATACAGTTCGCACATGAAGCAGGTCTGGCAATCGTCCTGCCGGGCGATGACGGGCACGCCTTCGGTCTTGTCGAACACATTTGTCGGGCAGACACGGACGCAGATATTGCAGGAAGTGCAAGTTTCGGAATCGATGACCTCGATCATTCGGCAGCCTCCGCAAGAGATGCTTCGGCGTGCGGACGGGTAGCTGTCCAGACCTCATCGAGGCCGCCGGTGGTGATGTAATGGCGCTGCGACGGATCCTGCGCGGGGAAGTCGTCTCGCCGATGCATGCCACGGGTTTCCTTGCGCGCCAGCGCGCTGCGATACATCCAGCGTGCCGTCGCCAGCATAGCGGCGCTTTCGCGCGCGCGGACCGCGTCGATGCCCGACACAGCGCCTGCCTTGGTGGCGTCGTGCCAGAGTGTGTCCAGGCGCGCGAGCGATGCAGTCAGGCGACCAGCTTCGCGGAAATAGTTGATCTCATACGGGAAGACCTCGTTCTGCACGGCTGTGGCAAGCGCCGCGCCGTTCAATGTCGGGCGCGTGCTTTCCTGCAGGCCCACGGTGCCGGCGCCCGTTGCGTTCCGGCGGATGCGGCGCGTGCCCTTGACGTAACGTGCCGCGCCCTGGCCCGACCAGTAGCCCGATGACATGGCCCAGGCCGCATTGTGGCTGCCGCCTCCAGTGAAGCCGCCGCAAATGAGCTCGCGCGTCGCGGCATCGCCGGCGGCATAGAGGCCGGGCACGGTGGTGGCGCAGCTGTCATCGACGATGCGCAGGCCGCCGGTGCCGCGGATCGTGCCTTCGAGACGCAGCGTGACCGGAAAGCGCTGGGTGAAAGGATCGAGTCCCGTGCGGTCATAAGGCAGGAAGAAGTTCGGCTGCGAAGCGCGCATGGCCTCCTGAATGTCGGCATCGGCCTTGTCGAGCTGCGCATAGACGGGACCCTGCAGCAATGCGCGCGCGATGGCCGAGCGGCCACCCTTCGACGCAGCACCCGGCACCGGCGTCCCATCCTCATAGGTGAAGGTGCCCCAGCCGAAGAACAGCGTTTTGGTCACCGATCCGAATGCGCTCGATATCGCATAGGGATTGGAGAACTCCATGCTGGTCAGCTCGGCGCCGAGTTCGGCGGCCATCAGATATCCGTCACCGGTGAGAACGTTGGAGCCCAGCGTCTTGCTGAGGAAGGCGCAGCCACCCGTTGCGATGACGACGGCACCAGCGCGCACGCGCCATGGCTTTCCACTCTGGCGCTGCAGGCCGGCGGCGCCAGCGACGGCGCCGGCTTCATCGACCAGCAATTCCAGCGCTGGACTGTGATCCAGGATCGTGACACCTGCGGCCTTGGTGCGCTTGCGCATCAGCCGCATATATTCCGGCCCCTGCAGCGAGTTGCGCTGAGATCGGCCGCTGTCATCGGTCGGGTAGGGATAGCCCCATTCCGCGAGCCTGTTGCTCTGGTCGTAGGTGCGATCGAGGACGCGGGACATCCAGCGGCGATCCTGCAGATAGCCGCCCATCTTCTCGCGATTGGCCATGGCGGCCTCGCGCTTGTCGGGTGTTGGATCGATATACCAGACGCCGGTGCCGGATGGCGCTGTGGCGCCGGAGGTCCCGCAAAAACCCTTGTCGACGAGCACGACGCGCGCGCCTTCGCCGGCAGCGCTGATTGCCGCCCAAGTGCCGGCCGGGCCGCCGCCGAGCACCAGCACGTCGGCATCGAGCTCGACGCCGTCCGCTATGCGTGCATCGACGCGAGGCGCGTTGTCGCTCATTTCATGTCTCCGCTGCAAATCGAGATGCGCCCGCAAGGCGTCAGAAGCTGTCGTGAATGTTTGCCCACAACATTCGCTCTGGCAATTTCAGATATTGCTCCAAGCGGAGGACAAACACGCCGCAATGGCCCGGGGTGAAGAAAGAACTATCGCTTCTTTGAGAGACCGACGTCGCGATCAGCGATTGAGTGCGATCTTCGTTCAGCAAGAACAAGAATTTCATTTCGGCGAATGAACGTTATCGAAAACGATCGAGATGTTGCCGCTCTCATTGAGAGGCGAAAACTAGCTGCGTGTCATTGAGGCTCTAGAATGACGGAGCTCTTGCGATAGCCAGCTCCAGATCGATTGGTCCGCGATCAACCGACTTTCTGCCGCGCCATCCATTGCGTCGGCGTAAGCCCGAGCTCGGCACGAAATGCTGACCGCAATGCGTGCGCATCTGGAAATCCGCTGCGAAGGGCGACATCTTCCATGCCATGTACGCCGGATGTCAGCATCTCCTGGGCGCGCGACAGACGCACCTGTTTCAGCCATTGTCCAAGGCTGCCGCCGATCCGCGAGCGGATATGACGCGACAGGCTTCGGCGGCTCATGCCGGCACGCTCCGCCAGTTCGTCGAGCGACGGCGTCCGGGTCGGATCTGCGCGCAGCCCTTCCAGAATTTCGGTGACGCGCCGATCGGAGGACGATCCGATCGCCGGCCGCTCAAGCACCTGCGGTTGCTGGCCCGAGCGTTGCGGCGCAAGGACGAGGTGACGGGCGACGCGGTTGGCTTCGCCGAGTCCGGACATGCGGGCGAGCAGATGCAGACAGCAGTCCAGCCCGGATGCAATACCTGCCGAGGTCAATATTTGCCCTTCGTCGATAAAGAGCGCGCCGGCATCGACATCGACTGTGGGATAACGTAGCGCAAACGTTTTCGCTTGAGCCCAGTGCGTTGTCGCGCGGCGTCCATGGAGTAAGCCGGCTTCGGCGAGACCAAAGGCTCCAAGGCAAAGACCGACGACGATCGCCCCGCGTTCGCCTGCCATTTGCACTTCCGCGATGATATCCGACGGCAGCGGCTCGTCGACCTTCCGCCAGCCCGGCAGGATCACAACATCTGCCTCGCGGGCCGCCTCTAACGGATAGCTCGCCTCGATCGTCAATCCGCCTGTGGTGTTTAGACGAGGGTCGTTCGAACAGACGTCGATCCGATGACTGCTGGCCAGGAACGGCTCGCCGAACACTGCGAGCGGCGTCGACAGCATGAACGGACTGATGTGATCGTAGGCGAGGACGGCAATTCGCATTGGCCCGATCTACACCAAAAATGTCCATCGGGCCACTGACAGACGCAGGTGCGTGCGGGTTAAAGGTCGCTGAAACCTTAGGAGCCTCATTATGACCCGCACGCTTCTCGTGATCGACGTCCAGAACGAATATTTCCCCGGTGGCCTGCTTCCACTATGGAATCCCGATGAAATTGAGGCCCGCATCGTGTCCGCCATCGCGCGGGCAAGAGCTTCAGGAGACAACGTCGTCCTCGTCCGACACGTGTCGAAGGCAGACGCCGGTTTATTCGCGGCAGGCGGTTCAGGCAGCGCGATCCGGCCAGCCGTTCTTGCTGCCGCAGCCGATGCTCCGATCGTCACCAAACAGTTCGCCGACGCTTTCCAGGAGACGGAACTATCGTCTCATTTAACGAAAACGGACGAACTGCTGATCTGTGGAATGATGACGCAGAACTGTGTTGTCTTCACCGCCTTATCGCGCGCGGCTGACGACCTCTCGGTCCGGGTCATTGGTGAACTCTGCAGTGCTCCAACTGAGACAGTTCACAATATCGCGTTAAACGCTCTGGGATCGAAGGGGCTTATCGCTAGCGTAACGGACCTGTGGAGCTCGTGAGCTATCGACAGATAGTCCTGTCAATCCAGTGGCGTCATTTCGTGCTCAGAAAGTGATGGCACCGATCACGGTTCAATAGCGCCGCTTTCCAGCAATCCTGAAGGTACTTTACCGGCTCCAGAATGCCGGCGTCGCCTTGAAGCGCCGCCATTTCTTGCGCAGCGTTTTCGCGGCCGCAATGTCGTCGCGGGCCTGCCAGCCGGTGACCGTGCCGATGGCGAGGTGAAGCGCGGCCTGACCGTCCTGCCTGACGGAACCGAGCAATCCGCGGATACTTGCGATGTCGCACACGCGTCCCAGACTCTTCTGGAGCCTGGCGAGCCGAGCCACGTAGCGCTTGGCGGGCGCGTGGCCGGCGTAAAGTGGCAAGAAGAATTCGGCCGCATAGCGCAGCCTCTTGAGCTGGATCCTGAGACTGTGCCGTGCAGCGGTGTCGAGCTGCCGGAAGTGCGTGCCACGCTTGCGCACCTTGCGCTGCTGTCGCGCCAGAATTTTGTCGGCGAGCGCCGGCATCGGCTGCGACAGGACAGCCAGCGCATCGCTGTCGATATCGTTGCGCCAGCAGCGGCGCTCGACCCAGTGCCCGAGCGAAAGCAGAAAACGGCTGTAGCGCGGATCGTCGAGAACCGCTTGCAGGCTGCCATAGCTCGACTTGCGCTGCCGCTCGATTGTCTCGCGCAAGCCGCCGAAGTCGACCTCCGGCGTCGTCGTCGCCACGCGAGAAACGATCGTGGTGGCGAAAACGTCCCAATCGCGGGTTCGGCCGAGCTGTCGCATCAGCCATCTCGCTTCGCTGTTGATCGCCTCGAACGAGGGCGATGGAATCTCGCGCCGGAACAGCGCACAGATCGTGCGCAAACGGCGCAGAGCGATGCGCATCTGGTGCACGCCTTCGGGGTCGGATCCTTCCTTTGCCACCGCATGATTGCGCAGGAGATGATGCCAGCAGGCGCCCCCCAGCAGCGCAATGACATCGTCAACCGCGTGCTCGGCAGTGATGTTGACGGGCTCGGCTTTCACCGCCGGTTGCACGACGTCGAACGCAAGCGCATAGCCGCGTTCCGCCTTGCTCCGTGTGCCGACCTGCAGCGGCGCGGCATCGAGCAACTGCGTTCCAAGATCAAACAGCGCGCCAGCGTTGCCGCTCTTCAATTCGAGCTCGATCTCGGACAGGACTTCTTGACGCGTACCGACCTCTATAGTCCCCACGTCGAAGGCGACTTCAACTGACGCATCAGGCAGATCGAGCTGCCGTGCATGCCGGCGAACTCTTGTCGCAAACGCCGGCACGAGCGCATCGAGCGTAAGCGTCGTCACCGGATCTCCGATCTCGGCGACAGGAAGCCGCGCCAGATCGGGAGTCATGCCGTCAACCGATGTTTCCCACTGCCGTCGCGCCAATGGCCGCCCGATGTCGGGCAGAAGCTTCAATGTCTGAATGAAATGCTTGCCGCTGCGTCGCACGCGCAGCGACATGCCGCGTTGAAACAGCGCTCTCTCCGGCGTGTCGTAATAAATTGTCTCCAGCCGGCGGACCACGCCGCGATTGCGCGCATACTGCACGATGACGGGAATCTCGCGCAGTTTTTCGAGGATAGCTTGCGGCGCCAGCAGCTTAAGTTCGATTTCCGCCTGTTCACCCGGTCGTACAGCAATTGCTGCGCCAGCAGAATCGGGCACGATTGGCTGCTGGGCGTTCAATGGTAACTCCATCGGAAGCACGCATCATATTTTATGACACTAGCAAGACATGCCCAAGATGGCGATGGAATGACGCGGTAAATTACGACGGAAATTTCCGGATCGATCGGGACCAGCGGGACTCAGGGCTGTTCGAATGGTGCGAACGCCCACATTCGTGAAAAGCAAAACGCTGCCTCAGTTGGCGGCCTTAGTTTGCTTTTCGCTTGGCGGTTTGATCGGGGTCTGCGGTACGGGACCGGTCACGACTGGAGATGATCTACCATTGGACAGCTTATCATCGGAGGCGTGACTTCTGATTGTCTCGAGCACCAGAAAAAACTTCTCGGCAAGCATGGCAGTAACCTCGCTGGCGAAAGTATCTCCATCATTAGTTGAGTCGAGTTGCTGAAAACTCAATCACTTACGGCAGCCCGCCGCAATTAAATTTGCGCGCCAGAGTATCGCGAACGGGGCAGCGATATCCGCCTAGTTTACCTCGTCGGAGCGAAAGCGATCCGGCGGAAGCCGGCGCTGCATTCCGGACGGGCTACATCGTCCTTCTGGAAGCGGGACTGGGCCGCAAGCGGCCCTCGGCACGATTGAGCCTAAAGGCGCTCCCATAAATTATATAATGATATCAATTATATAATGCGCGTCTTCTTCAGGCGTATCGAGCGCAAGATCAAGGTAGCAATAGGCTGGTTCGAACAGGACAGAGAATGATGGTGCCAATCCGGATCAGGACGGATGGTGCCGTGCAAATCAATCTCGAAGCAAGGGCAGGAGTATTTTGCCTTGCCGTTCGATCTCCGCCAGATAGGGCGTGTCGGACAGGATGAAATACTTGATTCCAAGATCGCGGTATTTCTGCAGCGAACTGGCCACTTCGGATGCCGAACCGACCAGCCAGGTGGTGCCGGCGCCGGCTGCGCCGAATTTTCCTGGTGCCGTATAGAGATTGTCGTCAAGGACGTCGCCGCGGGCCTGCAGGTCGAGCAGTCGTCGTTGGCCGATGGCGACTGCAGGGCCGTGGTCGTTCCAGCCCGCGCCTGCTTTCTGCGCCATGTCGGCAACCTTGGCTTCCGCCGCAGCCCAGGCTTCGGCGGAGCTCTCCCGGACAAGCGTCGTGATCCTGAGTCCAAACTCAAGGGGCGGGAGATCCCGATCAAGGCGCTGACTTAAGCTCTTGAGCCGTTCGATGCGCTGTTTGACGTCGCCAAGCGGTTCGCCCCAGAACAGCTGGACATCGGCTTCAGTTGCGGCGACGTGCTCGGCCGCGTCCGACGCCCCGCCGAAATACAGCTTCGGATGTCGGCGATTGCCGCGCTGGAGTATGCGCGGCGCCGCGGTCGAGTCTGAAACGCAAAAATGTGCGCCGGAATAGGTGACGTTTTCTTCGGTCCACAGCCGCCGGACGATGCGCATGAACTCCTTGGTCCGCGCATATCGCTGCGACGAGTCGGCTTCGTCATCCCCATAAGCCGCCAGATTGTCCTTGCCGGAGACGATATTGATGCGAACCCGGCCACCGCTCAATTGATCCAGTGTGGCTGCGGCAGATGCAAAATGCGCCGGCTGCCAATAGCCGGGACGGATTGCTATCAGCGGCTCGAAACGCGTCGTTCGGGCCGCCAGCACTGACGCGACGGTGAATGTGTCCGGCCTTCCCCAGCCGGTTCCGATCAGCGCGCCTTGCCACCCATGACGTTCCAGCGCTTGCGCCTGATCGGCAAGCGTCTCGACGCTGTTGTGGTTTGGATCGACGACATCGCCGCGGTGACCTGCCTTCACGTCATTCGGGATGTACCAAAGAAACTCCGAACGATCGCTCATGATGTCCTCTGACGATGGGATCGCATTTTTGCGTGCGACTCACCGTCCCGTGCCGTTATCAAAATGGGCGCACCGATGTCGCGCCGAACACGATGGCTGCGATTAGCGCAAATGCGCCGTAAACGGCAGCCGTGTGCAGGCGCACCGCTGTGCGGTCCGACGACGCGCGCGCACGGTTATGCAACCGGGCTTCCGCGGATAGTTCACGCATCATCTTTCTCCAACGCGACATTTGCAGATAACAAGGCGATAAATCCGGTCTACGCAAGCGCGTGCCAGAAATAATGATGATCAGCACGCCGGTGCGTTCCGGCGTGGAGTAATATTCTCCATGCCGTCTGCGCCGGGCAATTTTGTTCGTTCGACGCTGATTGTCATTCTGGTCGAGCGAGGACAGTCTCGAACTCAGCGAGCCGTGACGATACGGTACTGGCTAGCTTTGTGACTTCGCTGGTCCATGAGTGCCTTCGCCGCGCGTTCCGCTGCACGGGCCGATCCGAAATGGTCGCCTTCGAGCGTGTCGAAGGCAGGCTCGGATGAAAAGAAACGAAATCCGCGCTCTTCGGCGACGACGATTCCGGCAGTACGATTGAAGACTTCGATGACATAGGCATTGGACATGCGCGTTCTGTTCGCCGCCGAGGCAGCGATCCTATCGGTGAGTGATGGGATGTTCGGTGTGAGCCGTTACGCTGGAATCAACAACACGCGCCGGTGGCCGCGGACACGCAGCGGCGGGTTACGCGCTTGCGCAACTGGCTCACTACTGTTGTCTCATATGCGGTCATTGCAGGCATTCCGAAGTGCATAATCTGTGTGAGGAATATCCGACGTCGGCGTTCGTTCGTCAATGAAATGGCCATCTAAATTTATCGGCGCCGCAATGACGACGATGCTGCGCGCAGGCATGTGCGGCGAATGAACGGCCGTTTGGCGACGGCAGCAGCCATCCGATCACGGTAAAATCGTTCCGCCGTGCAGCTTGCACAGGCTTGGGAGCTGCGCGCACGCTGGTTCAGTGCCCGACCGCGATCGTGTCGGAAGCGAAGGGCACGTGACGTGAGGTCGGTGCGTGAGAAGGAAGCATGGACGTATCGAAAATGCTGCACTTTTGGAATTCCTTGTCCTCGGCTCATGAGTCACAGTTGCAGCTGCATGAGATCGCAACAGGGGAGCCGCGATGTCGAGGGTTGCCGAGGACGTCAAACAAGACACAGATCGGGACGGTCCGGCGCCACTTTGGGACCTGGGTACGATCGTTGCCGGGCTGCGCGAGTCCCGCGACGTTGCCCATAATATCTGGCAGCGTGGGCCGAGCAGACGGGCGCCGTCGCGCGAGGCCCTCGCGGAGGTGCTCAAGAGCCTCACCGAGGCGTTGTTCCCCCGGCATTACGGCCGTTCCGATTTCGGCACCGAAAGCATCGACGCATTTGTCGAAGGCAAACTGGGCGCTGCGCTGGATGGCTTGCTTGAGCAAGTCTACCGCGGGCAGACTTTCGTTTCCGACGGCGCACCGACCGAGCGACATTTCGAGGATGCTGTTGCGTTGACGCGCGACTTCGCCGCCCGGCTGCCGGAGATCCGAGGCAGGCTGGTCAGCGATCTCAGGGCCGCCTTCGTGGGAGATCCTGCTGCGACGAGCTTTCCCGAAATCCTGATTGGCTATCCCGGCATGGTGGCAATCATCCATCACCGCGTCGCGCACCTGCTCTACAATCTCGGGGCGACGATGGTGGCGCGGCTGATCGCCGAGCTGGCGCATAGCGCAACGGGAATCGACATTCACCCGGGCGCGCGTCTTGGCGCCAGCATCTTCATCGACCATGGCACCGGCGTCGTGATCGGCGAAACTGCCATCGTCGGCGATCGCGTCCGAATCTATCAGGCGGTAACGCTTGGAGCCCGGCACTTCCCCACCGATCACGAGGGCAAGGCCATCAAGGGCAATGCGCGCCATCCGATCATCGAGGACGATGTCATCATCTATGCGGGCGCGACCATTCTGGGACGCATCGTGGTCGGAAGCGGCTCCACCATCGGCGGCAATGTCTGGTTGACCGAAGACGTACCGCCCAACAGTTTCGTGACGCAGGCATCGGTGCGCAGCAAGATCAGCCCGCGATGATGGTTGGATAGCCGGCCCGCTGCCGCTGTCGCGACAGGCGCGGCCCGTGGTCGGGCCATGCCATATCGCGTCAGGGATCGGCGAGCTGCCCTACCGTTGGGATTACCAGGCGGCGAGGATCGAGCCGTTGAACTTGGTGCGGATGAAATCCTTCACCGGCTGCGAACGATAGATCGAGATGAATTTCTTGATCTGCGAATCGTCCTTGCGATCGTCACGCACGGCGAAGACGAGGGTATAGTATGGCTTGGCTTCGACAACGCTGGTCTCGGCCGCAAGCGCCTTGTTGAGGTCCAGGCCGGCGAGATAGGCGTAGTTGGACGACACAAAGGCGGCAGCCACGTCATCGAGAGACCGCGGCAACTGGGCCGCGTCGATTTCAACGATCTGCAGCTTCTTCGGATTTTCAGTCACATCGAGAATGCTCGCCGAGAGGCCAGCATCGGTCTTCAACTTGAGCAGTCCAGCGGTCTGAAACAGCAACAATGCGCGCGCTGCATTGGTCGGATCGTTGGGGATGGCGATCTTGGCCCCGTCGGGAATGTCGGAGGCCTTGGTGTATTTCTTGGAGAAGACGCCGGCCGGCACCAGGATCGATTCATCGAGGGCGGAGAGCTTGTAACCGCGCGCCTTCGATTGATTGGCGAGATAGAAGCGGTGCTGGAAGTTGTTGAGGTCGATGTCGCCTGCCTGCAGCGCTGCATTGGGCTGGTTCCAGTCGCTGAACTCGATGATCTCCGCCTTCAATCCCTCTTTCTCGGAAAGCCGCGCGGCCTCGCGAAGAATGTCACCATAGGGCCCTGCCGAAACGCCGACCTTGAGCGGCTTGTCGGCGGCGTTGGCCTGCAAGGCGGGTAATGACAGTGCAAGCGCTGAAAGGGAGAGAATGAGAAATCGAGATGCAGCTTTCATGATGTATCCAGGTTGGGAATGAAGTGAATGTATCGCGCTCGCTACGACGGCGCAGCCTTCCGGATGACCTAGAAGAAGCCCTTGGCCGGCAGCGGCGTGCCGTTGATCTCATAGGCGCCGATCGCCTGTGCCTTGTAGGTCACCGGGTTGTGCGACGACAGCGTCCGCGCATTGCGCCAGTGACGGTCGAGGTTGTCGGACTTCTTGGTCGCGGATGCGCCGCCGGCATCGAACAACAGGCTGCCACTGCGGATGGCCAGTTCGTCGACGACGATCTTGGCCTTGGACGATGCGAGGGCGGCATCCAGCGCCGGCTTGGTATCTTCCCGATCAGGGGCCTTGCTCGATACGTCAAGCGCATCGGCCGCGGCCAGCACGGTCGCTTCTGCCGCGAACGCGTTGCTTGCGATCTGGCCGACAGTCTGTTGCAGGATGGGGTCCTCGCGTGGGCGAAGCGTGGGCGCGTAATAGAAACTGCGCGCGCGCCGCCTGACCAGGTCGCTGGCGTCACGCAGGATGGCTGCGGCGATGCCGGCATTGATGGCCGTCAGGTAGAGTTGCGCGAACGTGTTCTGATAGGCGGCCCCATAACCGATATTGGGCTGATCGAAGATCAGTTCTGCCGCTTCCACCCGGACGTTGCGGAAATGCGTGGTTCCGCTTCCGGTCAGGCGCTGGCCCGAACCATCCCAGTCATCGACCAGCTCGATGCCCTCGCGCTTGACCGGAATGATCGTGGTCGCGAGTGCTTCATTGCCGTCCGCGACGCGCACCAGCACGTAGTCCGCATAGAGCGTGCCGGTGCTGTAATATTTGGTGCCGTTCAGGCGGTAGCCGTCGCCATCCGGCGTGACGGTGGTGGCGGGAGCGATGTCTCCCACCTGCGAGCTGCCCAGCTCGGTGGTGGCAAGGCCAATGATGGCGCCGGCCGCGACGTCGTCGCGCCACTTGCGATTCTGCGTGCTTGGCGGCGAGGCCAGCAGGCGCTCGACCACGCTATAGTGATTGCGCAGGATATGCGCGACATTGGCATCGGCTTCCGCCAGCCTGATGACCGTAGTGAGCAATTCTCGTACGGTACTGCCGCCGCCGCCGTCGGCTTTGGGAATGCGGAGCGCGCCGATCCGCGATCGGCGGATCAGCGCGATGATGTCGTAAGGCAGAACACGGTCGTGCTCGCGCTCTGCCTCGCCCTGCGCGATGTGATCAAACAATTGTTGCAGATCGGACGAGCCGATCCGGATCGGCTGCGACACGTCGAACGCGTGATGTGGTGTGGGCTTGTTCATGGGATTCCTTCTCGGCGATTCCGGTGGGAGGATCGAGCGGCGATAAAAACTTAAAGACTGGCCAGATGATCCGAGACGGTGACGGATTCGGGCAGGACCTTTCGCTCGGTCAGCCAGTTCGCTGCGGTTTGCAGTTCTCCGACGAATTTCTTGTCCGACACGGGGATGAGCGTGTAGTTGCGTTTGCGCTCGATGAACTGGTCTCGAATCCGGTCGTCATATTTCGCGACCTTCTGGATGAGATGCTCGGCGTCGGTGGTGTTCTTGTTGACCCACTGCGCTTCCTTCTCGTAGGCCGCGTTGAGCGCCCGCAGGATGGCCGGATTGTCCTTCGCGAATTTGCGCGCCGTCACGTAAGAGGAGAAGTCGATCTGGAACGGCAGGTCGCGTCCCTCAAGGAAGACGTCGTGAGCCTTGTAGTCCAGCCGCGCGATGTCGACGCCCGGCGACCACATCGACCAGGCATCCACCTTGCCGGATGCGAGTGCCGGCGCTGCGTCCGGCGGGTTGAGATAGACGAATTTCACCTTGGAGCGATCAACCTTGTGCTTCTCGAGCGCTGCGATGAGCAGGAATTCGCCAAGCCCGGAGCGGTTGACCGCGACCGACTTGCCGACAAGGTCCTCGACCTTGTTGATGCCGGAATCATCCTTGGCGATGATCGCCGTCGTGCGCGGCTCGTAGAGCACAAATTGGGTAAAGACGAGCGGCGAGCCGGCGATGATGGCCGCCAGCGCGGGCGTGGTGCTACCGCCAAAGCCAAAATCAGCACTGTCACCGGTCACTGCCTGCAAGGTCGGCGCGTGGTTCGGGAATGGGCCGAGCCATTCCACCTTGATGTCATGCTGGGCGAGTGCCTTCTCGAACTCGCCGCGTTCCTTCGCGATCAGCGTGAGGCCGTGATAGCCCCAGGTGAGACGGACCTTGTCGGTCTTTCGCCCGGTGCCTTGCGCGATGGCGTCGTCATGGCTCGCGAGATGAATGCCGGCATAGGCGCTGACACCAGCCATCGCGAGACTGAGAAAATCCCGGCGTGACGATGTGAAGAACGGATTTGACATGAGAAAACTTCCTGTGAGGTGGAATTAGGCGACCTGGAGATTGGTGGCGACGCCGAGTTCGCGAAGCAGTTGATCGCGGGATGCAGCCGGCCCGCCATGAGTGTCGGCGCGGTGCTCGGAGGCGATCACGCCGTTGCGCATCACCAGAATTCGGTCGGCCAGAGCAATCGCCTCATCGACGTCATGTGTAACGAGAAGAACGCCAGGCTGGTGGCGGGCGACCAGCTCCTTGACCAGCACATGCATGCGAATTCGCGTCAGCGCGTCCAGTGCTGCGAAGGGCTCGTCGAGCAATAGCAACCGGGGCTCCTGCACCAGCGCGCGGGCGAGGGCGACGCGCTGCGCCTGTCCGCCAGACAGATTACGCGGCCAGTCGTCCAGCCGGTCGCCGAGTCCGACCTCAACCAGAGCAGCGGCGGCGCGCTTGCGTGGATCCGCGCCGGGAAGACCGAGCGAGACATTCTGCCAGAGCGTATCCCAGGGCAGCAGGCGATGTTCCTGAAACACCACGGCAGGTCGCCCAGGCGCATCGATATGTCCGCCCTGGATCGGGTCGAGGCCGGCGAGGGCGCGCAGCAACGTCGTCTTACCGCAGCCGCTCTCACCGAGAAGTGCGACGAATTCACCGCGCCCGATGCGGAGATCCAGCCTGTCGATCACCACCCGCGGGCCATAGGCGCGCGTCAGGCCGCTCACGGTTACGGCGGTTTCGCTAGATGTCACGGATGTCGGGCTCATGATCGTGCGCCCTTGCCGTAGTTCGGATGCCAGGCGAGCAATTTGCGTTCGAGCAGCCGGGCGATGGAGTCGGCGGCAACGCCGATCAGCGCGTAGATCACGATGGTCAGCACGATCACGTCTGTGCGCAGGAATTCACGGGCGTCCATGGCCAGGAACCCGAGGCCTGATTGCGCGCCGACGGTCTCGGCCACCACAAGCGCCAGCCATGCCGTTGCCAGCGAATAGCGGACACCGGTGAGGATCGACGGCAGCGCGCCGGGCAGGATGATGCGCCGGATCAATTGCAGCGTGGACAGGCCCTGAACGCGGCCGAGCTCGATCAGCTTCGGATCAATCTGGCGAATGCCGAGCGTGGCGTTGATATAGATCGGAAAGGCGACGCCGAGCGAGACCAGAAAGATCTTCTGTCCCTCACCGACGCCGAACCAGACGATGACGAGCGGCACGAGGGCGAGGAACGGGATCGCGCGGATCATCTGCACGCTGCGATCGATCAATGCTTCCGCGATGCGCGAGAAGCCCACAAGCGTGCCGAGGATGAAGCCGATGCTGCCGCCGATTGCAAAGCCCGCGGCCGCACGCAGCAGGCTGACGCCGAGATCGTTCAGCAGCGAGCCCGACAAAGTCAGCTTCCACGCCGTGCGCAGCACCTTCGAAGGTGCAGGAAGCACTTGCGGCGACAGCCAACCGGCCTGCGCCAGCGCTTCCCATACAACCATGAGGACGACTGGCGCGATCCAGGACAGGACGATCAGATTTGGCTTCAGGCCGGGTTTGGCAATGGCGGAAGCGTTGCGCGCGGGTGTCGGCGTTGCGGGCGCGCGATACTCCTGTTGAATGACGTAGTCGACGTTGCTCACCCTGCCATCCATTGCTGCAGTTCTGAAATTCAGCGGAGATGATAGAGCAACAAAAAGCGCAGCGTCTTCGGTTTCTTCGGCGAAACCATTCTCCATGCGATATTAGATCAGTTTGATATCCGAGCGACGCGATTGAGAGGTGAACGATCTTTTGCAGTGCTTGTTTTTGGAAAATGAAGCTGCGTGTTGCCTTAAAATTTGATCGGCCCGAAGCGCAGTGGAATTTTCTTGTGGTGCTATGCGTCATGCGAAGAAGAAGTTTCTCGTTCGATCCGCGCTATTTTGCCGCCGATGTCATGAGTGCATGGCGGTGCTTGCATTGTCGTGTGCGGGTCGTCTTATAGCGAGAGCGACGTGAATATGAGGCAGACAATGAGCACGAATCCTCTTCGATTTGGCGTCTGGGCACCGGTGCATGGGCCACGGGCGTCGCATCATGATCCTGAAGAGCCGTATGATGCATCGTGGGAGCGCAACAAGGCGCTGGTCTTGCAGGCCGAGGCACTAGGTTACGATTCGACTCTGATTGCGCAGCACACCATCAATCCGCATCAGGAAGATCTCGACCAACTCGAGACCTGGAGCTCGGCAGCGGCGCTGGCTGCGCTGACCAGCCGGATCGAGATCATTGCGGCGATCAAGCCCTATCTGTTCCATCCGGTCGTACTCGCCAAGATGGCACTGCAGATCGAGAATATCAGCCGCGGCCGCTTTGCGCTCAATCTGGTCAATGCCTGGAACAAGCCCGAGCTGGAGAAGGCCGGTATCGGCTTTGCCGAGCATGACGATCGCTATGCCTATGGCAAGGAATGGATCTCGATCGTCGCGCAACTGACGAGCGGGGAACGGCTGACGCACAACGGCGAAAATTTCGACATCCGAGACTACGCGCTGCGGCCGAAGGACCTGTACCGCGCGCGGCCTGCGATCTATGTCGGCGGCGAGTCCGAGCCGGCGCGCGATCTGGTGGCAGCGCATGGCGATGTCTGGTTCATCAACGGCCAGCCGCTGGCCGATGTGGCAGCGCTGATCGCCAATGTGGCGGCACGACCGCGGGCCGGCGCACCGCTCCGTTTCGGCCTGTCTGCCTTCGTGATCGCGCGTGAGACGGACGCAGAAGCCGAGCGAGCGCATCAACGTCTGCTGGCATTGGCCGCGCAGGATGCGCCGATGAAGGCCATTCAGCGTGCCAATACCGATCCCAGGGTCGTGATGATGCAGACGATGCAGAAGTCACCGCGGGTCGGCACCAATGGCGGGACCGCTGCGGGTCTAGTGGGAAGCTACGATACGGTGGCCGCGCGCATTCGCGAATTCCACGTCGCCGGCATCGAGTTGTTCATGCTGCAATTCCAGCCATTGGAGAGCGAGATGCAGCGTTTCGCCGAACAAATCTTTCCGCGGGTGGAGAGGGAGGCAGCTTTACCGAAGGCCTCGCGCGGTTGAGTTGACACCGCGAGGCAGTGCTGCCGGAAGGCGTGATCTCCGTTTAGTGAAACCACCACACGAAAAGGCTGAGGAACGTCGCGTGTCCCAGTACCAAAGCGATCATCTTTCCGAGATACATGCCTTGGTCCCTTCTCCTGTCTACATGGCCGATGCGTTGTCTCTGACTGTATCGAGGCGGAGCGCCTGCAGGGCGCGATCGAGTTGCTGGGCTGGCGTCACTGTGGCTGCAGCATTCCGGAACATGTCAGGCTTGGGCTGATGGGCAGCGTGATAGGTCTCGACGACCGTCGCGAGCGCGAGAGCGCCTGCGATGGCAACGGCGAGAAGTGGCGGATGTGGCATCAATTCGACTCCTGAAGGCGCCCATTAACGCTCCACACAGCGCGCTTGGGAATTCCAAAGTTGGGCCGAACGGCTTCCAATCCTTCTTTCGGAGCATCGGTCATGAGGCGTAAATGCTTGCGGATGCAAGCGATGTCCTGCTTGCGTGGGAACGCCGACGCCGAACGTTGTTCACGATGATCGTGATCACAACATTAAACATCTTCAATCGATACCGATGCTGAAATCACATCATCCGTTTTCACGCTGACGGGAAATGACGTTCTTATTTGAAACGCCCCATTGGCGCGGTGGGTCTCCGGGATCAGATTGAACCAAATGGGCCGCATGAAATGTGTGATGAGCCCATATCAATCGGGAGAACCATCATGGGACTGCTCAACGAGAAGATCACGGCCGGTGCATTCGTCACCGCGGATCTGAACTACCTGGCACCGATCAATGGCCGCCCTCGTACCTACACATTCGATCCTCCGGCCGGCGAGCCGCGTTCCACTGCGGAGCCGGAGCCGCATGCGGTTGCGATCCATGATGCGCGACCGAGCATCGATCAGTGGTCGCTCGATGAACACGGCTTTGCGGTGGCGCACCAGCACAGCGCGGTCTCCGACTTCTACGACGACGAGAACGTCAAGGGCGTCTACTATCCCGAAGCCGAGAAGCTGCTCAAAGACATCACCGGCGCGAGCCGCGTCTTCATCTTCGATCGTACCGTGCGCAAGCGCGTCGATGGCGTCAATGACCGCGGCGAAGGCCCGCGCCAGCCAGTCGCCCGGGTGCATGTCGATCACACCGACAAATCGGGTCCGCAACGTGTCCGCGATCTACTCCCGGAGGATGCGGAAGAATTGCTCAAGGGGCGCGTGCAGATCATCAATCTGTGGCGTCCGATCCGTGGCCCGTTGAAGGATTCACCGCTGGCCGTCGCCGATGCGCGGACCGTTCGCTTTGACGAGTTGGTGGGATCGGATCTGGTCTATCAGCACCGGGTCGGTGAAACCTACGCGGTAAAATTCAATCCGCAGCATCGCTGGTACTACGTACCGGATATGACGCCCGACGAGATATTGCTGCTGAAGTGCTACGATTCGACCAAAGACGGCGTCGCACGTTTCGCTCCGCACACGGCCTTCGCCGATCCGACCGCGCCTGCGGATGCGCCGCCGCGCGAGAGCATCGAGCTGCGCGCGCTGGTGTTCCACGCGCCATAGGGCAGGTGAGCGCGACCATGACTGCTCCCGCCGATCGCGGCGGGAGCAGTCACCTATGGTGCTATCACGCCGTGACGGCCGCTGTGGGGCGCTTCGCGTAGCGGCTGGGCGGACGTTCGAGTCCGAAGTGATCGCGCAGCGTGGTCCCCTCGTAGTCGCGGCGGAAGATGCCGCGCTTCTGCAGCAGCGGGACGACCTCGTCGACGAACACGGCCAGACCGGTCGGCAAGACGTCAGGCATCAGGTTGAAGCCATCGGCGGCACCGGCCCTGAACCAGGCCTCGATATCGTCGGCGATCGCCTCGGGCGTTCCGACGATGATGCGATGGCCGACCCCGCCGCCCAGCGCCTTGAGCAGTTGCCGCACCGTCAGATTATCCTTGCGGGCCATGGCGACGGTGCCCTTGAACATCGTCTGGTTGGCATTGGCCGGCAGTGGGATGTCCGGTAGTGGCTTGTCGAGTTCGAGGATATCGGGCGAGACATGCAGTGTTCCCGCCAGGCGCGACAGGCTGTACTGGATCGGCACCAGGTCCCACAACTCATCCTGCCGTCGGTGCGCCTCGGCCTCGGTGCTGCCGATGATGGTCGCGAGGCCCGGCAGGATCACGATGGAATCCGACGGTCGGCCATAGGCAACGGCCCGCGCCCGCAGATCACGCGCATAGGCGACGCCATCCTCGATCGATTGCGACAGCGTGAACACCGCATCGGCCTGCGCCGCGGCGAGGTCGCGGCCGTCGCTGGATCCGCCGGCCTGCACGGTGATCGGCCGTCCCTGCGGCGAGCGCGGCACGGTCAGGGCGCCAGCCACGGTGTAATGCGTGCCGCGATGATCGATGGCGTGGACCTTCGACGTATCGACGAAACGCGCAGTCGCCTTGTCGCCGACAAAGGCATCGTCTTCCCAACTGTCCCATAGCGCGTGCACGACTTCGGCGAATTCCTTCGCGCGCTCATAGCGCAAGCCGTGTTCGAGCACGTTCGACAGGCCGAAATTGCGGCTCGCAGACGCATCCGCCGTGGTCACTGCATTCCAGCCGACGCGTCCGCCACTTGCATGGTCGAGCGTCGCGAAGCGCCGTGCGATGTTATATGGCTCGTTATAGGTCGTGGATGCAGTGGCGATCAGGCCGATATGCGTGGTCGCCGCAGCCACGCTTGCCAGAACGATGGTCGGCTCCATGGATTGAAACGGCCGCAGGTCGATGCGGTCGGTGATGGCCGGCGTGTCGGCGAGAAAGATCGCGTCGAATTTTCCGCGCTCAGCGATCTTCGCGACATTCACATAATGCTGCACATCGTAGAACGCGCCGGGATCGCTGTCCGGCAGCCGCCATGCCGATGCATAAACCCCGGAATGGAGCAGGTTCACGTTGAGATGCAGTTTGCGTTCACTCATGGAGCATTCCTGATGGGCGAGGCGGAGAGCGATCCAGTTGTCTTCGGGCTCGCACGTATGACATTCGCCCACTGATCGCATCGCATCGCGAATGATCTTTCAAACTTGGTGTCGCGACGGTGAGATCGCGTGAAGTGCATTGTCTTTGCGCGGATTGCAGATTTAGATCGCGCTACAAATTGCTACCGCGTTGCAGCGCTCAGATGAAGTGGCAATTCCATGCCATCGATCACTTCAGAAAATGCGAGACGTTGCTGCTGCGGTTGGTAGTGAAAAACACCAACGGACGGTCCCCAATGAGGAAGATTAGTATTTCGCCACGCACTGCGATCGTCATCGCGTCGGTCATGCTGGGCGGACAGCTTGCGCAGGCGCAGGAAGGCAAGCCGGTTTCCGGCGGTGCCATCACATGGGGCGTTGCGACCGAACCGAGCTGCTTCGATCCGCATCGCGCCTCGCAGCAGGCTGCATTTTTCGTGGCGCGCAACTATATCGACTCGCTGGTTGGCAAGAAGACCGACGGCACCTTCGCGCCATGGCTGGCGACTGAGTGGTCGATCTCGCCGGACGGCAAGGAATATACGTACAAGCTGCGCGAGGACGTCGTCTTCCACGACGGCGAGAAGTTCGACGCGGCGGCGGTGAAGGCGAATTACGATTTCGTCAAGAAGCCGGAAAACGCCGCCAATGCGGTCGCGCTGCTGCAATATTTCGATCGTGCCGAAGTCGTGTCGCCCTATGTCGTCAAACTCATCCTGACGCAGCCGGATTCGACGTTCCTGGAGTCCACGTCCAACGTCAAGCTGGGCATCATCTCGCCAAAGGCTCTCGCCAAGGGTGACCTGTGCGGCGGCGGGCCGCTGCTGGCGGGCAGCGGGCCGTTCGTATTCGAGCGCTACAGCCGCGGCCAGTCGGCGGTGTTCGTGCGCAACAAGGATTACAAGTGGGGGCCGGGGTATGCGGCGCATAGCGGGCCGGCCTATCTCGATCGCGTGACCTTGCGCTTTTTGCCGGAGGCTGCAGTGCGGGCCGGTGCGCTGACGTCGGGACAGGTCGATCTGATCGAAGGCGTGCAGCCGACCGACGTGGCGCTGTTTGCGGATCAGGCCGAGTTCAAGTTGCTGACCGGCCCGTCCGGCGCCAGCACGTCATTCACGTTTAACATCAACTACACCATTCCGCCTGCGGATGACGTGCGGGTCCGGCGCGCGCTGCGAGACGGCTTCGATCTCGAGCCGCTGGTCAAGCAGGTCTATCTCGGCACCGTGCCGCGTGCATGGTCCATCATCGGGCCGGCCAACCCAGCCTATAACAAGGCGCTGGTTGGTACATGGGGCAACAATATTGCGGGCGCCAACAAGCTGCTCGACGAAGCCGGCTGGACCGGCCGCGATTCTGAAGGCTTCCGCACCAAGAACGGCGTGCGCCTGAAGATCGACGTCGGCTATCCGCAGCCTTACGTCCGCGACAACCGCGAAGTGCTGATCCAGGGCATCCAGGCCGCGTTGCGCAAGAATATCGGCTTCGATCTCAACCTGCGCATCATCACCGCTGGCGAATATGCCAAGAACAACGCCAACGGCAACTGGACGATCTATCCGAACACCGACAATCCATCGGATCCGGCGCGGGAGTTGTGGGACATGCTCGGCTCCAAAGGGTTTCTGTATTCCAACATCGCCAATCCGGATCCTCAGATCACGGGTCTGATCGATGAAGCGCTGCGCTCGACCGACGTGGCGAAGAAGCGTGCCCTCACCGATGAAATCCAGAAGCTCGGCGTCGATCAGGCCTTCATCGTGCCGATGTTCGCTCCGAGCTGGTTCCTGGCGGCGAAGAACAATGTCAACGGGCTGAGCTTCGAGGCGGGTCTGGACTCGCCGTCGAGCGCCTATGACTTCTGGCTGGCGAAGTAGACGAGATCATGTGGTCTCGTATCATTTCCAGATTGCTCACCAGCCTCGTGGTGGCCTGGGCAAGTGTGACGGCGTCCTTCCTCGCGCTGCACGCTTTGCCGGGGCGCATCCAGGATATCCTGGCGGGCGATCTGGAATATCCAGGGCTGCGCGAGGCGATTGCGGCGGAGTGGGGGCTCGATCGCAGTCTGCCCGCGCAGTACCTGGATTTTCTTTGGCGCATCCTGCAGGGCGATTTCGGCACGTCCTATGTGCTGCGTCAGCCCGTCACCGAGGTCGTGGGATCGCAACTGATGCCGACCGTGCAGCTTGCGCTGCTCGGCGGACTTCTGGCCATCGTGATCGCAGTCGCGCTGGCGCTGTTGACGGCCGGCCGTGGGCGCATCTCGCGCCAGATCGCATCCTTTCTGGAATTGGTATTCGCATCCACGCCGGTGTTCTGGCTTGGCATCCTGCTGCTGATGGCGTTTTCCTTCACGCTGCGCTGGTTTCCGGTGTCCGGTGCCAGTGGCTGGCAGTCGATCGTGCTGCCGTCGCTGACACTGGCATTGCCGACGGCCGGCCTCCTCGCGCAGGTGCTGCGTGAGGCGATGGAGAAGACGCTCGATCAGCCCTTCGTCACCACGGTGCGTTCGCGCGGCGTCGGCGAGCTCGTGATCCGCGCACGCCATGTGCTGCGGCATGCCTTGCTGCCGGCGGTGACGCTCGGCGGCTGGCTGATCGGCGGACTGCTCGGCGGCGCTGTGATCACGGAGAAAGTCTTCGGGCGTCCTGGTCTCGGCACCGTGACGCTCGGCGCCGTGCTGACCCATGACGTGCCGGTGGTGCTGGCCGTGGTGCTGCTGGCCGCTTTCATCCATGTCGCCGCGTCGACCCTGCTCGACATCCTGTATTTGCTGATCGATCCGAGACTGAGGGCGCAATGAACGTGCAAACCCGTCCGCTCGCGGACCTGTCCATCGCGCTTGACCCGCAGGTTAACCCGCCCGGTGCGGTGGAACCGGTGACGACGGCGGCCGTGATCGCGCCGCGATTGCTGTCACCGGGCCTTGCGATCTCTCTGGCGTTTCTGTTCGTGCTGCTTCTGGCCGCGGCATTCCCACGCGCCTTCACTCAGTTCGATCCGCTGATCGGCGATTACGCTCTGGGGCTGAAGCCGCCGAGCTGGGAGCATCTGTTCGGCACCGACCGGCTCGGCCGCGACGTCTTCGCGCGGACCATCCACGGCACGCGCTATTCGCTGTTGATCGGGCTCGGCGGTATGGCGATCAGCCTGGCCTTCGGCATCGTGCTTGGCATTCTCGCCGGACAGCGCAACCGCTTCCTCGACGAGGCGACGTCGCGCGTGTTCGACGTGCTGTCGTCATTCCCCGGCGTGCTGCTGGCGATGCTGGTGGTCACGTTTCTGGGGCAGGGTATGCTCAACATCGCCATTGCCGTGGGAATTGCCGGCATTCCGAAATTCGGCCGGGTGATCCGTGCCCAAACGCAATTGGTGCGCGATGCCGATTACGTGACGCATGCGGTCGTCTACGGCCTCGGCCGCTGGCAGATCTTCATCCGCCATGTGCTGCCGAATGTCTTGGTCGCGGTGCCGGTAATCGCGACGGTCTATATCGGCAATACGATCCTCGCGGTGTCGGGCCTCAGCTTTCTCGGCCTCGGCCCGCAGCCTCCGACGCCGGAATGGGGCGTGATGCTGGCGGAGAGCCGCGATGTGCTGCGCGTGGCGTGGTGGCCCGGCGTGTTTCCCGGCCTCGCCATCACACTGACGGTGATCGCCTTCACGCTGGTCGGCAATGCCATCCAGAAACGGTTCGAAGGACGGCTGGCATGACGGACAAACCATATCTGGTCATTCCACAACCCGATGATCTGCTGATCGACATTGAGGGACTCTCGATCGGTTTTGCCGGCGCCAATGGCGGCACGCCGATCGTCCGCAACTTCGACCTGACGATCCGCCGCGGCGAATGCGTGGCGCTGGTCGGCGAATCCGGATCGGGCAAGAGCATTACGGCACGCAGTCTGCTGAATCTGTCTGGTGACGGGGCCGAGGTCGACGCTGATCGCTTCCTGATCAAGGGCCGCAATGCGTTGCAGTTTCGCGAAGCCGACTGGCGCAAGCTGCGTGGCACGGTCACCGGCCTTGTCATGCAGGACGCGTTGGTGTCGCTGGATCCGCTACGCACCATCGGCCAGGAAGTCGGCGAGGTGCTCTCCGCGCATCGGACGTTACGTGGGCGACACACAGTTGCCGCACGCGTCACCGATGTGCTCCGCAAGGTCGGCATTCCCGATCCCGAACATCGAGCTACACAATATGCGCATCAGCTCTCCGGCGGTTTGCGCCAGCGCGCATTGATTGCGTCGGCCATTGCGGCCGACCCGGATCTCATTATCGCAGACGAACCAACCACATCGCTGGACGTCACCGTCCAGGCGCAGGTGCTCGCCGTATTGGCCGAGCGCGTGCGGGAAGGCGCCGGACTGCTGCTGATCAGCCATGATCTCGCTGTCGTGGCCGGAATCGCCGATCGAGTGATCGTGATGCGCGACGGCCGCATCGTGGACAGCGGAGCCACGGCGGATGTCTTGCGCCGTCCGCGCCATCCCTATACGCGCCAGCTTCTTGCTGCGATCCCATCCGCTGATTCAAAAGGACATCTGCTCGCGTCTGCCCGATTTGATGTTGCAAGCGTCGAAGGGGACGGCGCCGTCGGCTCTGTCATCGTCCGCGAGCGCCTTCCGGTCCGAAAGCCGTCGGATGAAGCTTTGGTGCTCCAGGTTGAGGGCATTTCTAAACGTTATGTCCAGCGGCGGACCGCGGGCCGCGAACCGTCTCTTCCGGCATTGGACCAGGTCAGCTTTGCTGTAAAGGCCGGCGAGGTCGTTGGCATTGTCGGCGAGTCCGGATCTGGCAAGTCGACATGCGCCAAGATCGTGCTCGGTCTGCTTGCGCCGGACGAGGGCGAGGTGCGCCTGCTCGGGCAGCCGTGGTCCGGGGTGGCGGAGGCCGAGCGGCGCGCGCTGCGCGCAAGGCTGCAATATATCCCGCAGGATGCGCTCAGCAGTTTCGATCCGCGCTACCGGGTCGCCGATGTGATTGCCGAAAACCTGACCGGTGATGCGCGCGAAAAGCGCGACCGCATCGTCGCGCTGCTCGATCAGGTCGGTCTGAACGCCGGTCATCTCGGTCGTTATCCGCGGTCGCTGTCGGGCGGCCAGCGGCAGCGTGTCTCCATTGCACGTGCACTGGCGGCGGAGCCGGACATCATCGTGTGCGACGAGCCAGTGTCGGCGCTGGATGTTTCGATCCAGGCGCAGGTGCTGGACCTGCTGAGCGAGTTGCAGGCGCGCCTCGGCACGGCGCTGCTTTTCATTTCTCACGATCTGGGCGTCGTCCAGCATATCGCGGATCGCGTGCTGGTGTTTCACCGCGGGCGGATCGTCGAATCCGGACCGGTCGATCAGGTATTTTCCAACCCGGCCGATGACTACACCAGGGCCTTGTTGTCATCGATCCCCGCGATCGAGAGTGCCTTCGTGCGTTCGTCTGCCAATGCGGCGACGGCTGGCCTTTCGACGGCACGATCGGTTTGAACGGGACGATAAGACGGTTGAAACACTCTACGATGCCGGCACCCGTTTGCCGGTCGTCCGGTTTCGGAGTGGCCGTGGCGGGTGCTGTGCCGACTCGGCTTTCGCTGTCAGCGCATCGACCAGATGGTGCGCCGCCGGCCACGCGCCATAGCCCGACGCGATATTGATGTGGCCGGCATCGCCCATATTGACGAAGTCCGAGCCCCAGCTCCTGGCCAGCATGCGCGCCCGCTGTAGCGACATGAAGGGATCGTTGCTGCTGGCGACGACGATGCTCGGAAACGGCAGGGATGTCGTCGGCATCGGTGCAAAGTTGCGTAATTGCGGGAATGCGTCGGTGTTCGTTTCCACATCGGCCGGTGCGACCAGAAGTGCGCCGCCGATTTTGATGTCCGGCACCCGCAGCGCTGCATGAGCAATGAGGATACAGCCGAGACTGTGGGCGACTGCGATCGCGCCGGGATTGGCATCTGCGCTCGACAGAAGTCGCTCCACCCAGCGATCGAGCACAGGCGCGTCCCAGTCGTCCTGCTCGACGCGGCGCGCAAACGGCGTATGGCTCTGCAACAGGGTCTGCCAGTGGCCGTCCGGCGAGCCGTGAAGGCCCGGAATGATCAGAGCGTCCCGCATGCGTCGATCCCTCTGCTGCTTTGATGCCAGCCCGAGCCGGAGGCCGACGTCGAGTCGTTCGGCCGTTACTCCGCGGCGATAGCGGCTGGCAGCGCGGGGCGGAACGAGGAGGCTGGATGCGGCGCCTGCAGCCGTGCGCGACCGGCACCGAACAGTTTTTCGCGAAGCGTGCCGGGCGCATAGGCACTCTTGTAGATGCCGCGCCGGGTCAGTTCCGGAACCAGCAGATCGACGATGTCCTCGAAGCTGCCCGGCGAGATCGCGAAGGCGAGGTTCAAACCATCGACGTCGGTCTGCGCGACCCAGTCCTCGATGGCGTCAGCCACCTGTTCGGGCGTTCCGACCACGATTGGCCCGATGCCGCCGATGCCGACATGCTCGGCCACCTCGCGCACCGTCCAGGTGCGATCGGGATCGGCGCGGGTGATATTGTCCATCGCCGTGCGGCCGGCCTCGTTGTGGACGTGCTCCACCTTCTGGTCGAGGTCATAGGTCGAGAAATCGACGCCGGTCCAGCCGGACATCAGCGTCAGGGCGCCCTCATGGTTGATGTAGCGACGATACTCCGCATGTTTCGCGGCGGCTTCCTCCTCGGTGCGCCCGAGGATCACCGTCATCATGCTGAACATCAGGATTTCCGACGGATCGCGCCCGGTCTCTGCCGTAAGCGCGCGGATCGCAGCGACGCGCGGCGCGATCACCTTTGCAGACGGACCGGACATGAACACGCATTCGGCATGTTGCGCGGCGAACAGTTTTCCGCGCAGCGACGTTCCGGCCTGATAGAGCACCGGCGTTCGCTGCGGTGACGGCTCGGAGAGATGGATGGCGTCGAGTGTGTAGTTCTCGCCATAATGCTGGACGCGGTGAACACGCGACGGCTCGGTGAAGATGCCGCGCGCCTTGTCGCGCTGCACGGCGTCGTCTTCCCAGCTGCCTTCCCACAGCTTGTAGACGACCTCCATATATTCTTCGGCGACGTTGTATCGGTCGTCATGGGCGTTCTGGCTGGCCTTGCCCATGCCCTTGGCGGCGCTGTCGAGATAGCCGGTGACGATGTTCCAGCCGATGCGGCCATCGGTGAGGTGATCGAGGGTCGACATCCGGCGCGCGAATGGATAGGGCGGCTCGTAGGACAGCGTACAGGTCACGCCGAAACCGAGATTCTCGGTGACGGCAGCCATCGCCGACACCAGCAGCAGCGGGTCGTTGACCGGCACCTGCGCGGCATTGCGCAATGCCGCGTCCGGATTGCCGCCGAACACGTCGTAGACCCCGAGCACATCTGCAAGGAAGAGGCCGTCGAAACGACCGCGTTCCAGAGTTTTGGCCAGATCGAGCCAGTAGGGCAGGCGATTATAATCGCTGGAGCGATCGTCGGGATGCGTCCACAGGCCGGGCGACTGGTGCGCCACGCAGTTCATGGCGAATGCGTTGAGGCGAATCTGCTTGGTCACGTGGTGTCCTCCAGATGCCGCGGCGTCATTGCGCCGCTTGGATCAAGACCGGCGGCGCATCAAACTTTTGCGGTCGCCCGGCGGTGATCTGCGAGTGGCTCTCCGAACGGGCCGGTATTGGCGCGGAGCTGCCGGACATTGCTAGTTTGTTGCAGCGACAGCAGCGGAAACACCAGTTCGGCAAACCGATAGGCCTCTTCGAGATGCGGATAGCGGGACAGAATGAACGTATCGATGCCGAGGTCCTGATATTCGCGGATGCGTGCGGCGACGGTGGTGGGATCGCCGACCAGCGCCGTGCCGGCGCCGCCGCGCACTAGGCCGACGCCGGCCCACAGATTCGGGCTGACCTCGAGCCGGTCGCGCCGGCCGCCGTGCAATTGCGACATGCGCTGCTGGCCGACGGAATCCATTCGCCCGAGAATTTTCTGCGCGGATGCGATCGTGTCGTCGGTGAGATGCTCGATCAGTTCGTCGGCGGCCTTCCATGCGGCCTCGTTGGCATGGCGGACGATGACATGCAGCCGAATGCCGAACGTGATCTTGCGGCCGCGCTGCTCGGCAATCCCGCGCACGCGTGCGATCTTCTCCGCGACCTGGGCCGGGGGCTCGCCCCAGGTCAGGTATTTGTCGACGGTATCGACGGCGACATCGATGCCGGCATCCGACGAACCGCCAAAATAGAACGGCGGATGAGGTGTCTGGATCGGTGGATAGAGGATACGACCGTCTTCGACCGTGATGTGTTTGCCCGCGACAGTGACGGCTTCGCCGGCGAGCTCCCGCGCGTAAACATTCAGAAACTCACGCGTGACTTCATAGCGTTCGTCGTGATCGAGGAAGACGCCATCGCCCTTGTTCTCGACGGCATCGCCGCCCGTCACGATGTTGATGAGCAACCGTCCGTTGGTCAGGCGATCCAGCGTGGCAGTCATACGCGCCGCCACCGTGGGCGACTGCAGTCCGGGGCGCACGGCGACGAGATAGCGCAATCGTTCCGTCCACGGCGCGATGGCCGATGCGATGACCCAGGAGTCTTCGCAATTGCGCCCGGTCGGGAGTAGGGCCCCGTAATAGCCGAGCTTGTCCGCGGCACGCGCAATCTGCCGCAGATAGTCGAAATCGACCTCGCGCGCACCGGCCGTGGTTCCGAGATAGTGGCCATCGCCGCTGGTCGGCAGGAACCAGAGAATCTTGAGAGCGTCGTCGACGGCCGTCATGGTGCGGGTGTCCCGGCGGCGTCGGCTACGGCAATGGCTTTCGGGATCAGTCCGAGCGCCAGAAACGTATCGGCCAGTTGCTGCTGCTCGGTGATGACCTTGCGATCAATCGGCTTGATCCCGTAGGCCTGCCGCTTGAGCGCGACCTCCAGGACAGGAACCGGCAGACCGACCGACGGGCTCAACTGCTCGGCCACGGCCTTGATGTCTGTCTTGGCCCAGTCGTCGACTTCCCGCAGGCCTTCGAGAATCGCATCGACCACCTTGGGATCGGATTCCAGGAATTTCTGCGATGACAGATAGAACTGGTAGTTCGACACGGTATCGGTGCCGTCGGCAAGAACCGTCGCCTCGATCGCGGCTTCAGCGGCCGCCTGGAACGGATCCCAGATCACCCAGGCATCCACGGCTCCGCGCTCGAACGCCGCGCGCGCGTCAGCCGGCGCCAGGAACACCGGGGTGATGTCGGAATATTTGACATTGGCTTTCTCCAGCGCCTTGACGAGGAGATAGTGAACGTTGGAGCCCTTGTTGAGTGCGACCTTCTTGCCCTTCAGCTCGGCGACTGATTTGATCGGACTGCCTTTCGGCACCAGGATCGCTTCGCCCTTCGGCGCTGGCGGCTCGTAGGCGACATAGCGGATCGGTGCGCCGGCGGCCTGCGCGAAGATCGGCGGCGCCTCGCCGGTGTTGCCGAAATCGAGCGCGCCGACATTGATGGCTTCCAGCAGCGCGGGGCCCGCCGAAAACTCCGTCCACTTGATGGTCCAGCCAAGTGCCTTCAGGCGTGGCTCCAAACTCCCCTTGCTCTTCAGCAGAACCAGCTTGCCGTATTTTTGGAAGCCAATCCGGACGGTCTTCTCCTGCGCGTGCGCTGATCCGGAACCGATCAGCGCGGGAACGGAGACGACAGCCACGCCGAGACCCATGGCGATGGCGGCTTTCAAGATCATTCGTCTGGCATGCATTGTCGTTGTCCTGCATTGGGGCGTGAAAGGCGCCATCACTGATGACGCATTAGAGTCCCAAGCAGGCGATCTGGGGAATTCCAAAAACCAGGACGATCATGGGTTGATCGCTCTGCACAATGCCGCCATTCGGAGAACGTTGTGCTTCCGGTATTGCCGCCGCAGATTGCTCGCTCAGGCCTGCTCCTGGCCCCAGCGCTGCACCGTGATCCGCGTCAATGTGCGAAAGATGACCCCTTCGACGACGAGGCCGATCAGGATGACCGTGAGCAGTCCCGCGAACACGCTGGCGGTCTCCAACTGTGCACGGCTGGTGTAGATAAACCAGCCGAGGCCGCCGGAACGCGCGCTGACGCCGAATACCAGTTCGGCAGCGATCAGCGTCCGCCATGCGAAGGCCCAGCCGATCCGCAGGCCCGACAGGATTTGCGGGAACGCCGCAGGCACCAGGATCTCCACGACAAAGCGGCCGCCGGACAGGCCGAGATTGCGGCCAGCCATCCGCAGCGTCGGCGGCACGGCGAGGAAGCCGCCATAGCAAGCCAGCGCCACCGGCCACAGCACCGAATGGACGATGACGAAGATCAGGCTCGGCGTGCCGATGCCGAACCACAGCAATGCAACGGGCAGCAGCGCGATGGCGGGAAGCGGATTGAACATGGATGTCAGCAGCCCGAGCGCTTCGTTGCCCCAGCGTGACAGCGCGGCGAGGGTGGTGAGCGCCGCGGCGACGGCGACGCCCAGCGCATAGCCGGTGATCAGGACACGCAGCGACGTCAGGGTGCGGTCCGGCAGTTCACCGGAGACGATAGCCGCCCACAGCGCCGACAAAGTCGCGCCCATGGTCGGCAGCAGCAGCGCATTGTCCAGCCAGCGTGCATAGAGCTCCCAGATCAGCGCGAAGCCCAGCAGGATGACGGCACGGCGCCACGGCGTGCCGGAGAACGCGCGTTGTAGGGCAGGCGCGCGCACCAGTTTCGGCGCAGCAATATCAGACATGTTCGGTTTCCGGATCGGCGAACACGCTCTGCTGGATCTGTCGTTCCAGTTCGGCGAAGCGCGCGGTGCCGCGGATGCGGGTATCGGGCGGTACGTCGAATGCCGCGGCCAGCCGACCGGGATGCGGCGTCAGTGCGAGGATGCGGGTGCCGACGCGGATCGCCTCGTCGATGCCGTGGGTGACGAATAGCGCCGTGCTCCCGGTCTCCTCGCACAGCTTGAGCAGTTCGTCCTGCATCTGCCGGCGCGTCAGCGCATCCAGTGCAGCGAACGGCTCGTCCATCAAGAGCAATGCAGGCTCGAGCGCGAAGGCACGAGCAATGGCGACGCGCTGCTTCATGCCGCCTGACAGCGTATGCGGATAGGCGTCGACGAAATTCTTCAGCCCGACGCGGCTGAGCCAGTGGCGCGCCACCTCTTCGGCCTGCGGGCGCGGCAGCGACTTGCCGCGTTGCAGCGCGTAGCGGACATTTCCCAGCACCGTGCGCCACGGCAGCAACTGGTCGAATTCCTGAAACACCGTCATACGATCGGGGCCAGGCGCATCGATGCGCCGCCCGTGTAGCCGGATCTCGCCGGCGCTGGGCTTCAAAAAACCGCCGACGGTACGCAGCAGCGTGGACTTGCCGCAGCCGGACGGGCCGAGCAGCACCAGCCGCTCGCTGGCCGACAGTGTGAAGCTGACATCCTCGACAGCCGTGAGGATGCCGTCGCGGGTGGGATAGCTGATACTGACATGATCCAGCACCAGCAGCGGCGCCGTTGCGGCGTCACCGATGAAGTCAGCCGATCGCGGCGCGACGTTCACGTCAGCTTCCCGGCTTTTCGCCCAGGCCGGACCAGAACAGATCCCGCCACGACGCCGGTGCCTGCTTGATGAGGCCGACCTTGGCTTCGAAGTCGGCGAATTTCTGCGCACCTTCGGGAATCGTGGTGAAGTTGATGTTCTTGTCGCGGATGATGCTCTCGACGAAATCCGGCGCAAGCTTCGAGTTTTCCGCCTTGATGTAAAGCGCAGTGGCTTCCTTCGGATTGGTCTTGATCCAGTCATTGGCGCGGTCGAGCCCGCGCACGAAGGCCTGGATCGTCTTCGGATTGTCGTTGACGAATTTTGTGGTGGCATAGACCACGTTGAAAGTATGCGGGCCGCCGAGCACGTCGTAGCTGTTCAGCACTTGGTGCACCTTGCCGCTGGCGAGTTGCTGTTGCGAGAACGGCGGTGAGGTGAAGTGCGCTGTGATCTCGGAGCGACCTGAAAGGATCTGCGCCGTTGCGTCCGGATGCGGCATGCTGACGGTGAGCTCGTCGAGCTTGTCGTATTTGCCGAACGCCTTGTCGGCCGCCATCTGCAGCACGATCGGCTGGAAACCGACCTTGACTGACGGCAGCGCGATGCGGTCCTTCTCGGTGAAGTCGGCCAGTGTCTTGACGTTCGGATTGTTGGTGGTGAGGATATTGGCCATCGATCCCAAGGCGGCGACGCCGATGATCTTGGCGGTGGTTCGCGTCTTGTCCCAGGTCAGGATCATTGGCGTGATGCCGGCGGTCGCGAAATCCAGCCCGCCGGAAATCAGTGCTTCGTTCATCGATGCGGCGCCCGAGAGCCGCAGCCATTCGATCTTCGGCGGCGTGATGCCAAGCGCCTTGGCTTCTTCCTCGATCAGGCCTCGTTCGCTCGCGACGATGAGCGGGAGATAGGCGATCCCGAATTGCTGCGCGATGCGGAGTTGGGCCGTCTCGGCCCGAACGCCTTGCATAGTCGCCGCGACAAAGCCCAATGCGAGCGCGCCGGCGTGCAGAAATCTTGCTGTCTTCATGATATGTCTCTTCGGTGCCTGCTGATGCGGCATAAGTGTGCGCTTTGGAGAAGTTGCAACTACACTTCAGGAAATCAGGTAATGCGTCCAGCGCGCAGATGCGATGGCACCATCTTCAGAACAAGCCCACTGGCGCAACGATCGAAGTGAGACGGTTTTTCTCGAAATCCTTGCGAGGAGAGAAGGCGGTTTGCTCTCCATAGGCGACCGAATGAAGAGCCAGCTTGTCTGTTTGACGAGGCCTGCCCGCGGCTCCTTCCATGCCGGAAGTTGTGCTGACGTCCCGTGATACGGGGCGGATTGGAGACACGAAATCGATACACCCATTCAGGTTATCGTAAGCGCCATGCGTCTTATGAGTGCGAGAATAAAAATCTCTTTCCCGGCTGTGTCCCGGTTCGCGCGAGGTTCCATAGCGATGCAAACGAGGCTAAAAGCGCTTCTTTCGTGGGTAGCATTGACATGCATGTCATGGCTGTTTCACGGCTTGCGGCGTTCGACGGCCGGCATGGGCAGAGATCTGTTCCATGGGCTCGCCCGTGACGCATCCTGGAGATCATCGTGCTTACCTCGTATCTGTCCCGCCGCGCTCTTTTGGCTACATCGGTTGCGCTCGCAGCGAGCCTCGCTTCGCCGCCAATGTCGCTCGCCCAGCAATCACCGATTCGTATCGGATTGCTGGCCCCGCTGACGGGGATCGGCGGACCTTACGGCCAGGAGGAAGAGCAAGCCGCTCGCGCCGCCGTGAAAATTATCAACGACGCCGGTGGTGTTCTCGGTCGCCCGCTGGAACTGATCGTGGCGGATGACGAGACGCAGCCGACCGCCGGTGTGGCTGCCGCGCGTAAGCTGATTGACGTGGACAAGGTCGCATCGATCGCAGGCGTATGGAGCAGTGCCGTGGCGCTGGCGGTCAAGCCGATTACGCTCGAGAAGGGCGTGCTTCTCACCGTCAACGGCTCAGCCGATGAAATCACCGACGGCGACAACAAGAATCTGGTCTGGCGTTTCCAGACCAATGGCAAGAGCTGGGGCGAGGCCTTCAGCAAGGCGATGGCCAAGGATGGCATCAAGACCGCCTCGATCCTCGTGCTGCAGACGCCGTTTACGCAGAGCACCATCCAGCCGTTCCGCAAGAGCTTCACGGACGCCGGCGGCAAGGTGCTGGACGAAGTCAACTTCAACGCTGGCCAGCCGTCCTATCGGGTCGAGGTCGAGCGCATCTTCGCCAAGAAGCCGGACGCCGTGTTCGTTGCTGCCTATATCAACGAGCTCAGTGCCATCGCCAAGGAAGCTTTCCGCTCGGGCTATGACAGCAAGATCTATGCGTTTGGCAATGCCGCGGGCAGCAACGGTCAGTTCGTCAAGAACGTCGGCGCCGAAGTCGCTGAAGGCGTGCATCACACCCAGCAGGTGCCCGTTGGCAAATCGGCCGCCTATAGCCGCTATCTGAAGGAAATCGGCAAGCCCGACGGCACCATCATGACCTTCGGTGCCCAGGTGTTCGACCAGATCGTGCTGACAGCACTGGCCATCGAGAAGGCCAAGAGCACTGATGGTGTCCGTTTCGGCGTGGAAGTTCCTGCACTGGTCAATGCCGACGCTCCCTCGATCGGCGATCCGGCCGAAGCGCTCCAGGCGCTGCGTGCAGGCAAGCCGTTCCGTTATGCGGGGGCAGCGTCGGATTTCCGCTTTGCGCCCAATGGCGATCAGACCGACCTGACGTTCGGGCACTTCCTGATCAAGGCAGGCGACAGCAAACTGGTTGGCGAGATCCGCTGAACCAATGCTCGAGGTCGTCAATGTTAGCGTGATCTACGAAGGCGGCTTCAGGGCGCTGAATGGTGCATCGGTGCAGCTCGCTGCGGGCGCCGTCACGGGACTTATCGGTCCCAACGGGGCCGGCAAGTCCACGCTGTTCGGCGTGCTCGCCGGCGCGGTGCGACCTGTCGCAGGCGAAGTGCGGCTCGGCGGCGAGATCGTGACGCAGCATAGCCCGGCATGGCGGGCGCGTCGTGGGCTGGCGCGGACCTTTCAGCTTTCGCGCGAACTAGCGAGCCTCACGGTGCTTGAGAACGTCCTTGTCGCGCAGCCTCATATGCGCGGGGAAAACGTCCTGTCGCTGCTCTGGTCCCGCCGCGCGGTACGTGACGAGGAGGACGCAGCCATCGACAAGGCCCGCGCACTGCTGCAGCGCGTCGATCTCTGGAAACTTGCAGACGCGCCAGCCGGTACACTATCGGGTGGGCAGAAGAAGTTGCTGGAAATCTGCCGCGCGCTGATGCTCGATCCGCGTATCGTATTGATGGATGAGCCGAGTGCGGGCGTGAACCCGACGCGGATTGGCGAGATCGTGGAATTCGTTCAGGCGCTGCGCACGGAAGGCACCACTTTCGGTCTGGTGGAGCACAATATGGGCATGGTCCGTCTGCTGTGTGACCACGTCTATGTTCTGGCCGAGGGGCAGGTGCTGACCGAAGGCCGGTTTGACGATGTCATCGCCAATACGGAGGTGGCGTCGGCCTATCTGGGGGCGCAGTCATAACGACCTCCGCAACAGGACTGGAATTGTGCGACGTGGTGGCTGGCTATGGCGGCCACCCGATCCTGCGTGGCGTGAGCTTCTCGGTTCGCGCAGGTGAAACACTTGTCGTGGTCGGCCCCAACGGCTCCGGAAAATCGACGCTGATGAAGACGGCCGTTGGCCTGTTGCGTCCGATCTCAGGCCAAGTGCTGTTAGGTGAAGCGAACGTCACGACGCTCGGTGCGCCTGCGCGTGCCGCGCGGGGCCTCGCTTACGTGCCGCAGGAGGCCAACATCTTCCGCAACATGAGCGTGCTGGAAAATCTGCAAGTCGGTTATGAATTCGTGGCATCACGTTCGGCGCCATCGTTCGGCGTGCGCCTCGATGCCGTGCTCGACCTGTTTCCGGAGATCCGCGTTAAACTTCGCAGCACGGCCGGGCATCTCAGCGGTGGCCAGCGGCAGATGGTGGCGATGGCCGCGGCGCTGATGCCTGAGCCATCTGTTTTGGCGCTGGACGAACCTTCCGCCGGATTGTCACCGCGCAATGCGGAGATTTTGTTCGAGGTGATAGGCCGGGTGGCTGCCTCGGGAGTGACGCTGCTGATCGTCGAGCAGAACACGCGCCTCGGCCTCGGCGCTGCGGATCACGGCGTGGTTCTGGTGGGTGGGCGGATACGCCTCGCCGCGCCCGCTGCCGAAGTGCTCGCCGATCCGGATATCCGCCGCCTCTATCTCGGAGGGGTGTGATGGGTCAGCTTCTCGTCAACGGCATTGTCGCCGGTCTGTTGCTGGCATTGCCTGCGCTTGCGCTGTCGCTGACGTTCAGCGTGTTGCGCTTTGCCAATTATGCGGTTGGATCCTATCTCTCCTGCGGCGCCTATCTCGTCTATATCGGCAATGTCCTACTGGGCATGCCGCTGTGGCTTGCGGCTAGTGCCGGCGCGGCACTCTTTGCGGTGATCGCTGTCGGTATCGACTGGCTTGCCTATCGCCCGCTTCGCAATCGAGGGGGCGTGACGCTGCTGGTGGCCTCCATGGGAGTCGCCATCGCGCTGGAGAATGTGATCCGTTTCTTTGCCGGCAATTCGCCGCGGGCCTATAACGTGCCTGTGGCGCGACCGATGCGTTTTGGCGATATCCGGCTGAACCACGAACAGCTCACCATTCTCGTTACGGTCATTGCGGCGCTCGCTGTGGTGTGGATCATTTTTCGCTTTACGCGGCTTGGCAGAATGATGCGCGCCGTGGCGGATAACCCGGACCTTGCAGCAGTGCGCGGCATCTCGCGGTCACGCGTCGTCGCCTATGTCTGGCTGATCGCCGGAATGTTGACAACGCTGTCCGGCGTGCTCGTCGGGCTGGATGCCAATGTCGAGCCGCAGATGGGCTGGACTTATCTGCTGCCTGTGTTCACAGCGGCCATTCTCGGCGGCATTGCCAATCCGATGGCCGCCGTCGCCGGCGCGCTGACACTCGGTATTGCGGAGGAACTGGCGACGCTGGTGATGCCCGTGCACTACCGGATGATCGTGACATTCCTTGTGATGGTCGCGCTTCTGCTCGTGCGGCCTTGGGGCCTGTTTGGAACGCGGTGGGTTACCAAATGACGGTCTATCTCATCGCCACTCTGACGCTTGTTGCGATGGCTGCGCTGGCAGGGCTCGCGCTCAATCTGCAATGGGGAATGGGCGGTCTGGTCAATTTCGGCCTGTTCGGCTTCTACATGCTCGGCGCCTATATCGCCGGTTTGCTGACGGTGCAGGGGCTGCCACCTCTGGTCGCTCTGGGGATGGCCATGCTCGGCGTGGCAGCGTTGAGTGCGGTCAGCGCGCTCATCTCCGTGCGGTTGTCCGAAGATTATCTCGCTATCGTGACGCTTGGTTTTGCTGAATGCCTACGCCTCGTCATCAGCTACGAAGGCTGGTTGACCCGCGGCATGCTCGGTGTTTCGGGGATCGAACGACCGTTCCAGGCATGGTGGCCCCGCGGTTGGGGCGATACAGGCTTTTTGCTTCTGGCGTTGCTGGCCGTGCTGATCGTCTACACCGTCCTGCAGGCGCTGGCCCGCTCCCCCTTCGGGCGCCTTGTGCGTGCGACGCGCGACGACCCCGGCGTCGTGGAAGCGCTCGGCAAGTCCGTGCTCGCCGTTCGCGTGCGGGTGTTTGCCATCGGCGGCGCGATCCTCGGTCTCGCAGGCAGCTTGCACGCATTCTATTACAGTTACATCGACCCCACGCAATTCGGCCCGATCGTCACCGCTTATGCCTTCATGGCCGTGGTGGTGGGCGGGCGCGGCAGCAACCGCGGCGTCGTTGCCAGCGCCTTCACACTGATCTTCCTTCTGGAAGGCAGCCGGTTTCTGATAGACCTCGTTCCTGGTCTTGGGGCGTCCGAACTCGCCGCCATTCGCCTGTTCCTCGTTGGCGTGGGGCTGGTGGTATTGCTGATCTTCAAGCCGGATGGTTTTGGCCGCGAGCCGCGCTCTGCGCTCGCGGACAAGACATCCTCTCGTTTCTGATAACCGGAGTTTCGATATGGCCCGCGTTGCCCTGCAAAAAAGAGATCAGCTGCCCGAGCACCTAAGGGCTTTGTGGGATCGCATGACCACATATGGCCCGTTCGAGGGCCAAGCCGCCGCAATGGCCAACCGGCTGCCGGTGTTCGAGCACATGTGGCGTCTTCTCACCCAGCTTGCCGACGAAGGCGTGCTGCCCAAGCGATACCTCGAGCTCGCCATTGTCGCTGTCTCGCTGGTCAATCAATGCGACTTCTGCGTTGCGCAGCACACGCCGAAGCTCGCGGTTGAAGGTATCACGACGGAAGGGGCGGCAAACCTGCTCGACTGGGAGAAGCATCCCGAACTCACCGAAGTCGATCGGCTCGTGGTCGAATACGCGATCGCAGTCACCAGCAACTGGCATCGAATCCGCGATGCGATGTTCGAGCGCCTGCGCGCGCATTTCAACGATGCGCAGATCGTCGAACTGACCTGGCGCATCGCGCTATGCGGTGCGTTCAACCGCTTCAACGACGTGCTCCAGGTCGAGGTCGACGTCTAGGCGGCCGGTATGCCTGGCTGATCGGTCTTCCAGTCGCGCTTGATCTTCTTGGCGAGCGACCATTTGTGGACTTCGGTCGGGCCGTCATAGATGCGGAACGCGCGGATCTCGCGGAAGGCCTGTTCGACGATGGTTTCGCCGGAAACGCCGGTGCCGCCCATCACCTGCACGCAACGGTCGGCGATCCGCATCAGCGCTTCCGACACGGCCACCTTGGCCATCGAGCTTTCGGCCGTGCCGAGCGAGCCGGTGTCGAGCACGTCCGCGCACCAGTCGATCATCAGTTCCGACTGTTTGAGATCGATCAGGTTTTCCGCCAGCATGAAGCCGACGCCTTCGTGATCGATCAGGGCCTTTCCGAACGCATGGCGACGACAGGCATAGTCGGTCGCGATCTCGTTGGCGCGGATCGCAAGACCCAGCCAACGCATGCAATGCGACAGGCGCGCCGGGCTGAGGCGGATCTGTGCGTATTTGAAACCGTCGCCTGACGCGCCAAGCATCTGGTCTGCCGGGACACGCAGGTTTTCGATCTCGATCTCTGCATGGCCGCCGGGCATCGAATTGTCGATCGTATCCAGCACGCGCAGGGTGCGGATCGCAGGATCTGGCAGATCGACGAGGAACATGCAGGCGCCGTCATCGGACTTCGCCATGACGATCCCGACCTTGGCGCCTTCCGCGCCGGTGATGAACTTCTTCCGCCCGTTGATGACCCAGTGATTGCCATCGAGTTTGCAGGTGGTCTGCATCATCGACGGATCGGAGCCAGCGCCGCCTTCGTCTGCCGGCTCGGTCATGAAGAATGCCGAACGTGCTTTCCCCGACACCAGCGGTTCCAGAAAACGCGTCTTCTGTTCGGCTGTGCCAACCTTGCCGAGGAGATACATATTGCCCTCGTCGGGTGCCATCGTGTTGCAAGCCAGCGGCCCCAGAGGCGAAAGACCGGATTTGATTAGGGCCTTTGCCGTTTCGCGCTGCGTCAGATGCGACCCATCCGCAAGAATATGCGGGGTCAACACGCCGGACTTGCGGGCCTTGTCGCGCAGCTCTTGCACCAGTTCGTCGCTCGGGCCGTGAGCACCTGTCCGCGGATCTTTCTCATAGGGGATGACTTCGGCGCGAATGAAGGTCTCGATCCTGGCGGCAATGGCGTCGGCGCGATCAGTCATGGAAGCAGATACTCCGGTCGCCCCCTTGGGCGAAGTCCTGGGGCAGGATTGAGGCAGGCGGGGCCGATCACGGTACGGGTGGTGGCCGGCGACGAGGTGAGGGATAGCATTTACACGACCAGTATGCCTGATCGTATCGAACTCGGCTACGAGGCATCGATCACCCTGAAGAGTGTCGTGGCGTCACTGACTCTCGCAGGGCGTGCTGATCGGCTGGTCTTGATCGGTGGAAAACCGCTATTTCGGCGTCGGCTCGGCGGCATCGAGATTGATGCTCGGGAAACGCCGCTTCAGGTCCCGCTTCAGCGATCTGAAATGCTCGATATTGTTTTCGAGCGTCCGCAGCCGTGCTTCGCCGATGCGGATCTCGTCGTCCGATTTCTGCAGGAGTTCCGCCCGTGGGTCCGACTGGCTGTTAACGTCCTCGATCTCGTTACCGCCGACAATTGCGGCGATGGAGATGACGTCTTCCAGCCGACGCTTCAGGCCGTCATGCTCGTATTCTGCGCTGCGCAGGCCGGAGTCGATGGTCGCCGCAATGGCAAGAACCAGCCGTTCATCGGTGATGCGATCGCGTTCCGGCGAGCGTGTCCGGAATGTCTCGGACGAGGAGCGAAAGATGCGCTTCAGCATGGCGGCATTTCCCTCTGGCTCAGGTGAGACCCTTGATCTTCTTACACGATGTTGCGGAACCTGACGACATCTGCACAATGCCCGATGTCGATTTCGTTAGCACGAGCTCCTTGGCGGAGATGAAGCGTAGCGTGGCTCTGGGGTTGGCGTCGCAGAATCGCGACAGCGTCGCCGCGGTGGCGGCCACCGTGTCCTGTTTCGGAATCACCGCGATGGCCCCATCCTTCAGGATGTAGGCATCTTTGACGTTCGGCATCGTCGCCGTCGCGGTGCAAACCTTGAACAGGCCTTCATAGGCCTGTGGCGGCATGGTGAGATCGCCTGCAAGGCCGCCGAGCAAATACTCCCGGCTCTTGTTGCAGTTGTCGGCCTGCGCGGCGCCTGCGGTGAGCACGAGCAATGTGACGATGGCAGCGAGCTGTTTCATGCCGATGCCCTCAGCTCCGATCCGGTCTGCAAGGCATCCTCCGACGGTGATGGCCGTTTCAAACCATAGGTTTCTGCGGCGCAGCGTTCCCACGACAGATCACGCGCATGTGCGGCGGCGCCAGCGCCGAGGCGCGCCCGCAGCTCATCGTCCTCGGCCAATTGCCGGATCACATGGGCGATCATGTCGACGCGGGGGGCGACCAGAAGGCCAGACTGGCCGGCGAGCACCGCATCGGGCACACCTCCGATATTGCTTGCGACGCTCGGCAGGCCCGTGGCACCGGCCTCAAGATAGACGAGACCGAAGCCTTCGACGCGGCCGGACGAATCCGGCACACCGGTCAGACAAAAGAAGTCTGCCGCACCGTAGATATCGCGAATTTCTTCATTCGATAGCGCGCCGAGTAGCCTGATGTCGCAGTCCGACGCAGCGATCATGCCGCGAAGCTCATCGACATAGTCAGCTTCTCCTTGCGGACCGATGACCAGCCAGGTGACGCGCTGACGTAATTCGTCAGGAAGCTGCGCGAGGGCGGCGAGCGTGAGATGATGTCCCTTGCGCCGCGTGAGCCGCGCCACAGTGACCATGACGATCCGGTCTGGCGCAATGTCATAGATCGCGCGTGTGGCAGCGCGGTCGCTGCGCCGGCCGGACCAGAAATCGGAGACGCCAAGGCGAATGGCATGAATGCGGCGTTCGTCGATCGTGAATCTTTTGCGAAATAGCTCGCGTGTGAAGTTGCTATTGGCAGCGATCTCGGTGCGTGGCCCGAACACGCCACTGAACCGGATCGCCAGCCGCTTCAGTGGCGTCTGCGTCTCATTGATCTCTGTACCGTGCACAGTCATCAGCATCCGCGCCGGCGTGCGGCCGCGCGCGAGTGCGACCGGAATGAAGAAGGGCCAGTCGGCGGCATGCACCACATCGAACGGGGCCGTACCGATCCGGCTGCGCGCCAGCATGATCTTGGCAGGCAGATCACGCGCCGAATGCAATCCGCCGCTGAAGCGGTGGATTGCGAAGGGCATGGCGCGATCGTCGGCTGACATATCCTGTGCGTAATCGGGAGCGACCAGCGTCACCCGCGCGCCGAGCTGCGTTGCGGCCAATGCGATCTCATGGGCGTAGGTGCCTATCCCGCCGCGTGCGGGAGCATATTCGCTCGATAGCAACAGGATATTCACAAATAACCTCAGTGTGCCGCGGAGGGCGTCATCGTCATGTTGCGCGCATTCTGGATGTCCTGGTGATAGGTAAAGACGCGCGCCAGCTGTGTTGCTGGTGTGAAATTATCGATCGCGCTGGCAACCTGCGCCGGGTTGATCTCGCCGGTGCCGATCGCATCGCGGGTATCGAGGAAACGTTGGGCCAGGTTCTCGATCATCTCGTCGCGCGACGCGCTACGTGAAATCAGGTAGCCACTCTCGCCATCATGGATCACCGATTCCAGCTGCGGCAGGTGCACCGCGACGACCGGGCGGCCGACCGCAAGCGTCTCGAGCACGCAACGCGGCATGCCCTCGAACTCCGACGTCAGGATGCCTGCATGGGCATTGGCCAGTGTTGCGGCCATGCCGACAGCGTCCTTGAAGCCGTGCCGGATCGTGATGTCTTCGATCGCGGCGAATTCGGCAAAGCGATGCGGATCGCTGGTCCCGATATAATGGAATTCGAGATGGCCATGCAGCCGCTCGCGCAGACGGGCGATGGTGCTGAACATCAGCGGCGGATCCTTGAACTCGTCAAGGCGTCCCGCGAAGATGATTCGGAACGGCTCGGTCATCGCCGGAAACGGCTGTGGCTTGAAGATGTCGGTATTAACCCAGGTCCACAACGTGTCGATCTTGCCGCTCTGACCGGGATATGTCTTTTGCAGCCGTTCGGTGATGAACGGATTCACGCACAGAAATTTTGCGCTGGTCGTGACCGCGAAACGCTCGCCGATATTATGCACGAACGAATACTTCTTGAGGAGCGAATCCATTTGCAGCTTCGGCGCGCCCTCGCCATGCAGCATCTGGATGAACGGACGGCGCAGCAGCGTCGGCAGCCAGGAGAATTCGACACGGCGCAGATCGACCGTGCAGCCGCGCTCGCGGATCAAGCGCGACACCGGCCCGAAATAGCGCAGTAACGCCATGAAGAACTGGCCAGTGAGTGACGAGCGGATGGTGCGCGCGGCCTCTCGGGCCTGCTGGTCGGAATAGTGCAGGATCGGGAGAAAGTCGAAGTCGCGCCCGCGGAAAGTCAGCCGTCGCACTTCGCCGAGCTTGAGGTCGCCGATCGAATCCACGCCAACGAACAGGATGTCCGTGTCCGTGGGATGGAAGGTGATGAAGTCGCGGATATAGGTCTCTAGCCCACCCACCTTCTGGCCGCGCGGATCGAACGGGTGGATGAGGCAGATCTGGTAGCGTTGCTTGGCCGGCGCGGCGTTCCGGGCGCGAAGACCCAGAGTGAGTGTCGAGGTCATGCGGCTTTCCTCATGCGAGCGTTCAGGATTTGTGGAAGCGTACTGGCGATCAAACGTGGCACGGCGGCCGCGCAGCGTGCGTAACGGGGCGCAAGGCGGCGCGGATCCCGCAACATGCGCCAGGCCCATTCAAGACCGGCACGTTGGGTGAACATCGGTGCGCGAACCTGTGTACCTGCGATGAAGTCCAGCGCTGCGCCGAAACACAGGCAGCCCGTTCCGTCCAGCTCATCGATACAGCGCGACGCAAACACTTCCTGCCGCGGGGCGCCCAGCGCGAGGAAGCAGAGCTTTGCACCGGATGCGCGGATCTGTGCAATCGCTGTATCGGCCTCCGCTGAATAGGCCTCGAAGTTGCGACCAGGCGCGAAGGTGCCGACGATCTGCAAGCCCTGATATCGTTTGCGCAATTCCGCTGCAGTCTTGTCCAGCGTTGGCCTGTCGGAGCCGAACAGAAAGATGGGAAGCCCTTTCTTGCCTGCAGCTTCGCACAAGGGAGCAGCAAGATCAGCGCCGGTTGTTCGTGAAATAGGTTTGCCAAGCAGATGACTGAGAACGACGATCGGAAAGCCATCCGCAGTCACGAAGCGTGCGCGCCGGTAGGCCGCGCGAAAATCGGGCTTTTGTTGCAGATGTACGACATGATCGAGATTGAGCGTGCATACACTGAAGTTATCGCCGCGTTCGGCCGCTTCTACGATCGATAAAACGGCTTCGTCGAGCGATGAAACGTTCACGGTGACTCCGTCAACGGTGAGATTTTTGGCGTGTGGTGCCTGCGTCTTCGACATGTCGGTCCCCTGATGACGATGTAGCCGAGGTACGCTTGAACGAAGTGCACACCTGCTTGCTGCCGATGCAGCAAAGAAAAGTGAGTCGAAAATCATCTCCCCGACGTCATGGACATCAAAACGAACTATTGCGACGCAACGATGGCGATGCTGTCGCGCAATATGGAAAAGATAGCAGTCACGATTTTGAATCGATGGAGAGTGGATATGTTCGAATGTTCAAGGAGAAAGTCGCTCGCAGTCATCGCCGGTGCGACAGTCGCTATGCAACAACATGCACTCGGCGCGACTCAAATGCAGAGCCTTGGTACAATTGCGGCAAAAAATGGTTTGATGTTTGGCGCGGCTGCAGGGCCGGTGATCGACAAGGATGTCGGATATCGTGAGCTTTACACAACACAGACGAAAATTATAACGACGGATATCGCTCTGAAAATGGGCACGCTTGCGCCGATGGCGGGTCCGAAGCGATTCGAGAGCGCCGATCGATTGCTACAATTTTGTGCGAGCAATCGCATTCCCATGCGCGGTCATTGTCTGATCTGGAACGAATGGGTTCCGCAATGGATCAAGTCCATGAGCAATTCCGAGCGACAAGCTTTCTTCGATAGTTATATCGATGAAGTCGCCGGGCGCTATGCCGGCCAATTGCAGTCATGGGACGTCGTGAATGAGCCGTTCTGGCCCGGTCACAAGGCACCCGGCGGCTATCGCCTTGGCCCGTGGTACGATGCCTTTGGCACTGATTATATCAGGCGCGCCTTCGCGCGGGCCGGTGCTGTGGATAAGAAGACTAAACTTGTGCTCAATGAGGCACAGGCGGAACGCGATGACGATGTCGGTCTCGCGGTACGCACCGGACTGTTGCGTTTGGTCGATGAATTGCAGCATGCCGGCGTCCGGCTTGATGTCGTCGGCCTGCAGGGCCACTTGCAGCCGCGCTATCCGCATGATCCCCAGCGGTTTCTGGAATTCGTCCACGCGCTCGCCGAACGCAAGGTCGACATCTACATCACCGAATTCGATGTCCGCGACGACACGTTCCCTGATGATGTAGCCACGCGCGACAAGATGATTGCGGAGACCGGCGGGAAATTCCTCGAGACGGTGCTACAGGTCCCGGCGGTCAAGGCCGTGATCGCGTGGCAGCTGTCCGATCACTATTCATTCTATACGGACGCCGCGAGAAAGAAGAATCCTCTCGCAGAACGACTGCCACGGCCGCTGCCGTTCGATGAGAACATGCAGAAAAAGCCGCTGTGGTACGCAATGGCCCGTGCGCTGGAGACCGCCAAACGGTCGTGACGATTTCACGACATTAGAGCTCCGAGAGTTGCGGCTGCCGGCGCAGCATCCGAAGCAACGTCGGCCCGTAAAGGATGGCGAGGACCAACACGTAGATCGCCGCGCCTGCGGCGACATGTGCTGCCAGTAAGACATGGTTGGGCGCTTCGGGCAGTTGCGTCAGCAGTGCCGTCATGGCCCCGGTTGCGAGGACGATGCGGGCGAGATGCGCCCAGGGCAGGGTCAGGCCGAATTTCGAAAAACCGATGATGAAACTGACCAGCGCTGCGGCAATGGCGGACAGCACTGTCGCGCCGGCCGCGCCGACGAGTCCCCAATAGTGGATACAGATGAAGCTCGCCACGATCGTCACCAGCGCGTCGATGCTGGAGACCACGATCATGAGCTGTGTCTTGCTGTGCAGGAGAAACACCTGATCGCCGAAATGGGCACGGATGTTGCGGATCGAACCGGCCAGGGCCGAGAGAGGCAGAATTGCCAGCGTCACCTGTTGAAACGGCGTGGCGATCAGCAGGTGCACGATCTCGGCCCGTAGCAGGAAGATGCCAGCAATGCTTGGCGCCAGAATGCCGATGAGCAGTGCACTGTTGTCGGCAAGCTGGCGCATCGCAGCCTTGCTGCCGCCTTGCTCCATGCTCTTGACCGCCAGCGGGAAAGCCGCTGCCGTCACCAGCATCGCAGCCACCGCCGCGGCGCGCTGGCCCAGACCATAACCAACGGCAAAAAGGCCGGCGGCGGCGACGCCGAGCATGTCATTGACGATGAAGCGCGAGGCATTGAGGCCGACCCAGCCCAGCGCGCCACCGATAATCAGCGGAATGCCGTAGCTCACCGCATGGCGAATGATCTCGCGATCGATCGGCCACAGGCGGCGGCTGTAGCCGATATGGGGCAGGACGACCAAAGCGGCAATGAGCTGCGCGGCGGCATAGCCCAGCAGCGGCCATTCCGGCGACGGGCCGATCAGCTTGATGAGCACTAGGCCGAGAATGAAGCCGATCGACGGGCCGACGATCTGCTGGATCGAGTAGACGCCGATCTGGTGCCGGACCCGGGCGCGTTCGGCGATATAGAGATTGAGAGAGCGGCTGATGACATAAGCGATTGTGGCGCCGAGCAGCGCCGGGTTGGTGTCAGTCGCGATGACCGTATAGAGCACACCGATCACGGCGGCGCTCTGCAGCACCAGCGAAACAAGAATGACGACATTCTCGGTGCGATAGAAGCGTTCGGCCTGTTCGCCGTCCTGATAGCGACCGAAGAAACGCAGCGCATATTGTGACCACCACGCGAGGAACGCGATCTGCAGCAGTTCATGCGTCGCCGTGATCAGCGTAATCACACCCAGCGTATGCTCGTTGACCACATGGGTCCACACGATCATCGCGATCAGCTGGAACATCGGCCCGACGATCTGGGCCGGAAGATAAAGGATGGTGCGCTTCAGCAGCATGGTCAGGCTCCGAGCCAGCGGGCCGCGCGCGGCGGCGCCCATCGTTGCACGGCGAGCAACGCGACAAGGCTCAAGGCGACGGTGATGGCATACATCAGAAATGTTCCCGCAACCGGGCCGAACTGGCGCAGTCCGCCATGATCGCGCAAGGCCATGACAATGAAAATATGCCAGAGATAGATGAAGTAGCTGCCGGACCCGAGCATGGCCAGGACCGGCGCGCGGATGCCGAGTGCGAGCAATAGGACGCAGAGCGCCGCGGCATAGCCGAAGAACGCCATCGAATCATAATCGGCTGCGTCGCCGATCTTGAGCAGTCTCGCCGCCGCATAGATCACATAGGCCAGCAGTGCCGCAGCGGTCAGCGTCAGGCGCATCCGCGGAAGGGCCGGCCGCGCCGTCGATCCGGCGACCAGCATTCCCAGGGCCACGAAGCTGAACCAGAACGGGATATCACGCATGCGCACTTCTTCGATCAGCCCATCGGATAGTCCGCGCTGGATCAGCAGGGGATCGAGATAGCTGCCGATGATCAGGCCGAAGACCAGGGCGAGCATCAGGACGAGGCGCAGTCGCTCATCGGCTTGGGTCGGCACACGATGGGTAAACCACAGGGTCAGCCAGAGCATGAGCGTACAGCCGAGATAGACGAAGACATAATAATACACGAACACGTAAGCGAGCACGAAACGGGCGACCGTGGTTGTCGGTCGATGGTCCATCGCCGGGTTCTGCAGCGCCATGTAGAGATAGGCTGCAGCGAAAGCGATTGCGTAGGGGATCAATGCGGCCATGACACGCTTGCCGAGTGGAACGCGGCCCGACAGGGCGGTCAGATAGCCGGATGCGAACAGGAAGATCGGCACACAGGGGCGCAACGCCGCGTCGAGCATGGTCTTCCACGATGCATCGAGCGGTTGCTGCAGCGAATGGATGCCGATCACCATCAGAATGGCGAGGCCGCGCATGCTGTCGATGGCCAGATCCCGGCTGGCCGTCCTCGTTTGAGCCAGCGGCCGCGCCGTCCCGGACATTGTCTGCGTTGCATCCACCATCAGGTCACGTCTGCCTTGGCACCGTCGCCGCGGCAATTCGCGTGCTGAAATGGCGATCATAAGCCTCATTGAGAGCGCGCCGCATGGGCGTCTCGAAATAGCGCAGGGACAGAATACTGGCGGCCGCAAGAACGGCGATGGCCAGCGGCACCAGGGCGAGCTTGCCGCCGGGAATGACGGGGGCAAGGAAGCGTGCCGCCAGCGTGAGGACGACGGTCGCGACCGGAATATGCAGCATGTAGGAGGAATAGGTCAGCGACGACCAGCGCTCAAAGCCAAGGCGCGAGAACAGGGTGGTCTGGCCGGAGAGGTCGTGATGAATGGCGAGCACCGCGATGAGATAGATTACTGCCAGTGCTGCCATGATCGGAAGCTGCGCGCCGAAGATCAGGAACAGGACGAGGGCCGTGGTCAGCAGGCCCGGTATCGCTGGAAGCCGGGCAATCCGGTCGCGAAACAGCCAGCAGGCAATGCCGAGATTGAAGGCAGGCAAGGCGCGAAAGGCGCCCCCCTTGTTGATCCAGTCAGGCCAGGGCTCGGTGCCCATGGCAATGGCATAGATGCTGTTGGCCAGCAGCGGCAGCACGACCAGTGCGATGATCACCGTCCTGTTCCGCGCGATCGTCAGCACCATCAGCGGAAACAGCACGTAGCAGAAGAACTCGGCCGACAGCGACCAGCTCGGAAAATTGAAGGTCAGCCGCTCGCCATCGATGGCGTGCAGCAGCAGGAACTGCGCCGGCAGATCGGAGAATGGATAGCGTGCCGGGTTGTCGGTCTTGGCGATGCCGGCATGAAGCGCCAATGCGATCAGGATATAGAAAGCCAGCGTTGCCAGATGCAGCGGATAGATCCGCGCGAGGCGCCGCCACAGGAAGCGGCCGACCGCGGCGGGTGAGCCAACTTTCGCCAGATACTGGCTGGCAATGACGAAGCCCGAAATGACGAAGAACAGGTCGACGAACAGATTGAAGTGCCAGGTGTGGTCCACCATGAAGCGGCCAATTGGCAGTTCCTTGATGTAATCCGAATAATGCAGGATCACGACGGCGCTGGCCGCAACGATGCGCAGCCCGTCCAGATGTCGTGTGCTGGTGTCGATATCCTGCAAGAAGCAATATCCCCTGTTGAACGGACCAGGCGTGGCCCCGATCCGGCATGGACGCTGGCGTCACGATCCTAATGCGCGACGTTGGGCTTCGCCGCCGAACGACTGCCGGCCAACTGCCCGCCGGCGAGTTCGGCGATCAGGTCGATGACGATGTCGTGGTCGCTCGCTGCCAGCGCGTTCCAGCGCGCGAGGTTCTCGGTAGCTGCCGCAACATACTGCCTGCGCCACTGAGAAGCCGCGATAGCCCCGCCGATCTGCGACGCTGCGGTGCCGTGGTCCGACGGATCGATGAAGATGCCGGATGTGCCCAGAACTTCATGGAAGACGGGCGCATTCGGCGCCACGATCGGCAAGCCGGCATATTGGGCTTCGAGCAGTGGCAAGCCGAGACCTTCATCATGCGAAGTGCAAAGGAAAATATCGGCCTCATTGAGAATGCGCGTCACGTTCTTGGAAGACTGGTAGCCATGCAAGGTCACGCATGACATGCGTTCCAGTGTCTTCCAGTCATCGCCCCAGCCCTTGCGGCCGACGATGTCGAGGGTGGCGCCGGGAAAACCGTGCTGGCGCAATTCACGTACGATATTGGCCGCGGCGATGAAGTTCTTGCGTGGCTCCACGGTGCCGAGGGCCACGACGCGCAGCGGCGACGTCTCGGGCTCGCGTTCGGTGCGCTCGGCGGATTCCAGCTTGAACACGTTGCGCACCGGCGGGCGATACAGCGTGATCTCGGCGTCCGGGCGACAATGCTCGGCCAGCTTGCGCTGGGTGTCGCGCGAATTGGTCAGGAAACGCGGATAGTTCTTGAGCGCGATCTTGAAAGGCGTCGCCATATAGAGTCGCGCGCGGGCATTGAGATCGGCCTGTCGCGTCAGCAGGAAGTCGTCGTGCATATAGGGCAGCACACGTGATGAAAACATCCGCAGCAGCGGGCTTGGCGGGAAGCCGGGGCACAGCAGGAACGACGAGGGAGACGCCAGGCGCATCGGCAGACCGAAAGTCTGCGTCGCTACCATCTGGCCGGTGCCGCGCGAGGTGATGGGCACGACATCGAGCGGCGCCAGCGCCTGTTCCGAGAACAGCTCCAGTGTGATCCGTTCGAGCCCGGTCACATGGCGTCCGAGATGGGTGTGATCGACATAGATAGTCATGCAAACTCCTGATCCCGGGGGACGGCGCGGACATGCGGGGCGGCCATCGGCCGCCGCTGATGGACATAGCGCGGCGGCGCCACGGCCGGCGCGCGTTCGCGCGGCAACAGCAGCGCGATGAGTAGAACGAGCTGCGCCAGCTGGATGTTCTTCGACGAGAAGCTCACCGAGCTTGCCGCAATCATCAGGATCAGCAGCAAGATGGCGAAGGCTGCGCGGTCCGACCGGCGCAGCAGTTCGATGAAGAAGCAAGTCAGGCCGAGCGTGATCAGGATGGTGTGGATCAGGCCGAATTGCACGATGCAGGACACCCAGAAATTCTCGATGCCATAATTCAAACCGAGCTGCGACTGCAGCGCGTTCACGCGAACCGGATTGGGTCCGAGGATCAGTTCGCTCCACTGGAAATGATTGAGCATGTCGAAGGTCGCAAAGCGAGCCAGGGCGCTGCCTTTATCCGATGAGAAGCGCAGCAGCATCTTGTCGAAGATGCCGAGATAGAGCGCAGCAAACACGACGCCTGCCGCCGCAAAAAGAAAGCAGATTGCGCCGACAGCGAACAGCAGCGGCACGCGCTTGCCGCGGATCAGCCGGATCGTCTCAAGCAGACCGAGGCAAGCCAACACGAACAATACTGTCATCAGTGCGGTACGGCCGCCGAAGGCCATCAGCGAGCCCAGACTGAAGGCGATCAATGGCACGCGGATGATGATCGGCGGGCAGATGGCCGGTCGCAGCACCAGCGCCATGATATAGGCGCCGACGATGCCCGAGGCTGTCAGCGGATGGCCGAGGAGCGCAGCCGAGCGCCATTCACCGACCACCAGCACGCTGCCGAGTGTCAGCGGAATGATGCGATGGCCGGAAAAATATTCGTAATAGCCAATCAGGATGTTGAGCAGCAATGTCGCATGGATGGCCCAGACCAACGGCCGTCGTTGCGCCGACGTCAGCCGCCAGATCAGCAGGCACAACAGCACCGGCAGCAGGAACGTGTCGATGATGACCGTGAACGGGCGTTCCAGCACGAACATCTGGATCAGCAGGACGAACCAGCAGAACAAATGCACCAGCAAAAGCTTGGCGTCCGTGAAGGCACGGTTGATCTCACCGATCGGGTCACCGTCGCGCGTCAGCAGCAAAAGCGTCGCGATGAATGTCGCATAGGTGCCGGGATGCAATTTCTCGAGAAAATTTCCGCCGGGTGTCAGATAGTGAATCTTGAGATTGGTCAGAACGCCGCCGGACAGCGTGAAGATCGCGACGATGGCGCCCAGCAGCACGCTGACGATCATCAAATTAATGAGTTGGGCGGTGTTGACGATCTGGCGTCGTTGCGGAACGCGTGCACGCGAGCCCGCCGCGGCGACGGCGCCGTTGCGATGCAGCCTGAGCGGCGCGGTCCGGGCCAATGTCAACGCGCAGCTCCCGCACTGGCGGCGGCGACGCCATAGGGCTTCAGATAGGCCGAGCTGCGATAATAGTCGTAGAAGCGGATCTTGCTGAGATCGACCTGGGTCAGCACGGTGCCGAGAATGCGATCATGCACCGGAGCCAGCAGCTCCATCGTGTGGGCGACGACTTCGCGCGGTGTCTGATTCCAGGCCATGGCCAGCAAAATTCGGTCGGCGAGTTCGGCCAGCGCGCGGCCGTCGACCAGCGGAATCAGCGGCGGCGAGTCGATGATGATCAGCTCATAATGCGACTTCAGGCGGTCGAGGATTTCGACGATCTGCTCGGAGAACATCAACTCGGTGATGGCATCGACGTCCTTGATAGCGGGAGAGGGTAGAATCGAGAGGCCGGTGCTGCGATCGAGCAGGATGGCGCGCTCCAGCGACACTTCGCCCGTCGCCACCTGCAGCAGGCCGGCATCGGCATTGGGGCTGACGGCGCGGGTCAGGCCGGGATTGCGCAGATCGCCGTCGATCAGCAGTGTCTTGATGCCCAGCGTGGCGAAAGACAGTGCGAGATTGCCGGCGAAGGTCGTCTTGCCTTCACTTTCGAGGCCCGACGTCACCAGCACGACCTTGACCGTGTCGATCTTGCGCGCACGCTGAATCGCCAGACGCACCGCGCGAATCGCTTCGGCGAAGAATGTGCCGGGCTCCTCGATGGCATAGCGCATCAGTGGTGGCTGCAATGCAGCCGGCAGCAGCCGCATGGTGCGCGGATCGTAATTGCCGAGTTCGGTGCGGCCGCGTTTGGCACGCCCGGCGAGTTCGCGGCTGCTGATCGACGGCAGCGCTGCCAGGGCGGGAACGCCCGAAATCTCTTCGGCCTGTTCCAGCGTCTTGATCCGGCCGTCGAGGTAGTCGGTCAGGAATGCCAGCACGGTGCCGCCGCCGAGGCCGAGCAGGATGGCAAAGCCGAGAATAAGCATCGTCTTCGGCGCGGAAGGCTTGAGCGGGATGCTGGCAAAGCTGACGATGCGGGAGTCCGGCATCTCCAGGCTTTCCTGCGCCGTCGTCTCCTTCGAGCGCGCCAGATATGACTCATAGAGCGTGCGGTTGGCCTCGGCCTCGCGCTGCAGCTCATGCAGCCGGACCACGGCCTGACCGGACGTGCTGGAGACGCCCTGCAGCTTGTCGAAACTGTCCTGCAGCGACGCCTCGCGCGATTTCGCAACGTCATAATCATGCGCCGTGCCCTGCACGATGCGCCCGATTTCCTCGTTGATCAGCCGCTGCGTGTCCTTGAGCTGCGCCCGCACATTGGCGACCTGCGGATGCCGCGGACCATATTTGCTGGTCAGGTCGGCTTCGTTCTTGGCGATATCGGCATATTGCGCGCGCAGCTTGGTCACCATCTCTGAGGAGACGGCGGCATTGAGCCCGCCGGCATCGCCGCCGGTTTTCGCCAATTGCTGCACCTGATCGAACTTGGCACGCGCCTCGGCGGTCTGCACCCGGGCAGCAATCAGCTTGCTGTTGAGATCGGTGATCTGCTGGTCGTTGACCGTCACGCCCTGCGAGACCGCGAGGTTATTGGCGGAACGATAGTCCGCGACGGCCTGTTCGGAGGTGACGACGCGGTTCTTCAGCGCATCGATCTGGCCGCCGAGCCATTTGGCTGCGATGCGCGTCGCGTCGAATTTGGCGCGGACCTGTTCCTCGAAATAGGCGTCAGCCACCGCATTGGCGATGGTCGCGGCTTTCTGCGGCGATTCCGAGCTGACGGCGATATCGACCAGGAATGTCGTGCCTTGTCGTGTCACCTTCATGCGGCGCTGGAGCAGATATATAGAGTATGCACGCGCGGCGTCTTCGGGGCTCACGCCATCGACCGGGCTGCTGCTGCGGAACAGATTGCGGATCGGATCGAGCAGGCCGGGCTTTGGCATGAACTCGAGATCCTGCGTCAGCTTCAGCTTGTCGACCACACGCTGCAGAATGGTCAGCGACTGGATCAGCAGCGTCTGGCTTTCGATGGTCGCATCGTCCGTGCCGAAATTGGTCAGCACCGATTGATTGGTTTCGACCACATTGGCGCGCCGGGGATCGACCAGTACGGTGGAGTTCGCAGTATAGAGTGTGGTCGCCGTCGCCACATAAGCGAGGGCGATACCACCGAGCACGGCGGCGGGCAGCACGACCGCGCGCCAGCGCCGGCGCAGGATGCGCGCCATTTCCCGGAGATCGACGGTCGGCGCCTGCCAACCGGCAACGGCGGTCGGAACCGGCTCCGGTGCCGCCGGATAAGGCTGATCAAAATTGCGCTGTAACATTGAGCCCTACCTGGTGTTTGTCGTAACTGAAGGTGGGTATATCGCTGTCGCGCGATGTGTAGCGGTGATAGGCCGAGATCGCGCTGAAGCGGTTCATCAAATACTTCACGCTGGCATTGGTCGTGGTCACGCGGTCCTTGCGGGCCTGGCCGAAGAAGCGATCGATCTCATAGGCGCCCGCCAGCGACAGGATGACGTTGCGACGCAGTTCGTAGTCGACGCCGACCTGCACCGCATTGGCCAGCACGCCGGTCGAGCTGGTATCGGATGTCTGCGTGACCAGTTGTTCGGCCTTGACGTGGATGTCCATCAATCGCGTCGGGCTCCATGTGAGCTTGGCGCGATAGGATGGCCCGTCGACGGTGCCAATCAGAGGATTGTCGAAGCGCTGCTCGACATAGCCGCCGCCGAATTCGCCGCGGAGCAGATTGCCGAAACCGACGGTCAAGCCGGACAAAGCGCGATAGCCGGTGGAGTCCAGCGTCTGGCCGGGCACGCCGCGGATGTTGCGCTGGTTGCCTTCGACGCCGCCGAACCAGCCGAGCACAGGCGAGAACGCATAATCGACGCGGCCGTGAAGTGCATAGATCTGGCCGTCGCGGCTGCTCTGGTCGATCAGACTGCCATCCTGCGCGCGCGCCGTACCGTAATCGTAGGAGTCGACGCGTGCACCGATCGATGTCGCCAGCCGGTTGAATTCCTTGCGGACGGTCAGGTCGCCGGACATCAGATTATAAGGCGTCGGTGTCACGGCATTGGAAGGCGAGCTCAGCGAACCCACACCCTCATTGAGATGCGCGATCTGGAAACTGCCCAGCACGACCATATCGTTGGCGATATCGATCCAGCCGGCGCCCTTCAGGCTCACATCGGTCTGGTCGAGGCTTGAATTTTCGTTATAGGCCGTGGTTCGTGAATTGAGCTTGATGTCGATGCCGTGTCGTTCCCACAGCGTGTGAGCACGCAGGCTGGGTTCGATCACCGCCGCGACGTCGCCGCGCTTCTGGGTGTTCGAGGCAAACACATTGCTGTCATAGAGTGCGCCCGTCATCAGCGACGGGTTGAACATCCAGGATCCCTGGCGGATGCCGACGGGTTCATAACCAGGTTGCTGTCGCTTTTTTACTGGCATGTCCTCTGGCGCTACTGCTTCGCGGTTATCCCGGTCGACCAGATCGGGCAGCGCGGAAGGTTCGAAAATCCGTTGCGCATTCCAGGGCGGCGCGAGCTCGTCGCTGGTTGCCGGGATCGCCTGAGCATTGGCGGGTGATGCAATACCAAGCAGAATCGCCGTGACCGGCCATGGCGCGATACGGAGAGCGCGGCGCGTGACGGGAATCGGCCGCAGCCCCTCCGGTCCTTCGCCGATCGCATCCGATCCTGCTGATACAAACGTACATTTCATCACTCATCCCTTGCGAAGGACATGCATTCCTCCGCTATCGAATTGTCGTCGAGACTTGATTGCCGCTTAGAAATTCATCCCGGCGCTTACAAACTCAGCAAGCCCGTGATGAATGTCGCGCCCCCACTAGCGCACTCAACACTCGTCTGATGAAACGCCCTTCTCTTTGCTGCCCACAATGCGAAGTACGAAGTAAAGTTCGTCGCACTGCACAAGAATACGCACCGCAAAAAGTCGAGACTATGGCGACGCGCGACATGAAGGCGCGCATCGGTCACTACACATCAGACAAAATCAAAAATGATGAGTTCAGAAGTATCGTTCTGGGACACGCACATTGTCGCCGGGAAATACCAGGACTGGCGAATCGAGCGCATAGATCTCTTCGACGGTTGAGCCCGACCTCCGCAAATACACTTTGTTCTCATTGGCACGGTAGGTGAACCCGCCTGCGGTCGCGACGGCATCCATCACGGTCAGGCCCATGCGATAAGGGTATTCGCCGCTCTTCTTCACTTCGCCGAGGATATAGAAGGGTCGATACAGCGCGATTTCCACATTCACGCGTGGGTCTCGCACGATTCCCTTGGCCAACGCGGAGGAGATGCCCTTCTCTAATTGCCGTGTGGTCAGGCCTGCGGCCTTCACGTGGCCCGCAAGGGGAATCGATACAAATCCGTTGCTGTCGACTTCATATTCACCGGTGATATCAGCTTCGCCATAGACCTTCAGACGAACGCGGTCAGTCGGTCCAAGAAGATAGGTGCCTGACGGCGAAGCCGCAGAAACCCGCTGGTCCTGTGCGAGCGCGATCGACGGAGCGACGCCAGCAAGGAAAAATGAAAGCACCGGTACTATCAAAATGCCGGCGCATCGGTTCGTTCGCAACATGGTAGACCCCCAACACAACATCAATGTGATCATCTGCATCAATTCGATGACAATTGATGCAGACGACAATTGCGCGAGAGTGTCCGGCAAAAAACGGCGAAAGAATGTGGCGTACTCAGAGAGTGCGCAGATTGCGTACTAATGTCTTCTTAGAGAACCAGAATCTCTGTGCCTTCGATGGCAATGCACGTGAGGATGCCGCTGCGCCACGCACCTGTGTCAATATTCACACGGTTATCTCTAATATCTGCATGGGGAACCGGTGTGTGTCCGTGCACCACATAGACGCCATGATCGCGCTTGGAATCCAAAAACTCGTCCCTGATCCACATCAGATCATGTGGATCTTGAGATGACAGCGGTACATTGGGACGAATGCCCGCGTGAACGAACAAAAAGTCGCCGCATCTGATATTGTTCCGCAGGCAACGCAAGAAAGCGTCGTGCGCCGGAGGGAATGCGGCGCGAAAGGCGTTCTGCACGTCGCGCGCCGTTGCCGTGCGCGATGGAGAAACGCCATAGGACGCGAGAGTCTGAAGTCCGCCCAGTTGGCGCCAGTGCTCCAGCACGCTGGCATCCTCCAGGAAGTCTTCCATGATGGCTTCGTGATTGCCGCGTAGGCAGATTGCATGGTTGTGCACCATGCGGACTGCCAGCAAATCGATCACACCTTTCGAATCCGCGCCACGATCGATGTAATCGCCGATATAGACTTCCGCCGCATAGGTGATCGGGCGACGTCGGATGTCCTCATCGATGCGCGCGATGGTTTCCTGCAGCAGGTCGGCGCGTCCGTGAATATCACCGATGGCATAGATACGCGTATCGGGCGGCAGTGCCGCCTTGTTCGAATCTGACCTGGAGAGGGAGCGCGGCATTTCGCGCAAGCTACGATCAGGGAACCGTCGCGGTCAAATTCAATCGGCCGCGCAACGCCTTGGGACTCATAAAGCTTTGGGGATAGCGATGAGCTCAGAAGAAAATGATGCGAACGGCGACGATCACAGCGACCCAGACGGCCGCATTGATAAGAAGAAGTCTGTTTCGCAGTTTGCGGCCGGATGCGTTACGCACCTCGCAGGTAGAACTATCCACAGGGCTGGAGATCGCCGCCTTATCCACGGCGATCGCGCGCGGGGGAAATGAAATGTCCCCTGTAGTCATCTGAGGTGTTCGTCGAGCGACCATGGCGATGCCGAAATATCTGGCGGAGTGAGCAGTCTCAGTGCGCAACATAATGGGCGCGCTTTAGTATCGAGTGAAAAATCAAGCTCGAATCGATTGCCGCTTGGTGGCTATTTGTTAATTGCGAAGATCATGCACCCGATCTCGCAGCGACGCGATGCAATTCATCGATCTGCGTCGTGTAATTATTTTGCATGGCTGCTGTGAGCGTGATGCAGCGCAATAGACGGACAAAACGATCTAAGCGCTTCCGTGCACAAAGATTTTTGCGCGCCGCACAATTATATCAATATTGCGACTGCGTAATGTTACACGCCAATACCGTTTTGCCGCCCTAATTCGTTCGCACAGTTAAGAAATCTTCAGGGATGAAGGTTCTTGCTGATCGACGAAGATGGTTTCGCAATTGCGAATGTTCGTCGAAGGGAAGGGTTCTGAATTCGCATGCCTGCCACATAGGCATGTTTCTGTTCGATTATCGCGCACCAAAGTTCCAGCAGGGAGCGAGAGCATGGCCTCTACAGTTTCAGTTGGTTTTGATCGCAACAAGGTGACGCCGCTCTGGAAAGAGCGGCAGTTCATTTCAGTGCGGCCGGTCGAGTTTGCCGGCCACGGGTCCTATCGGAACAGCGCCTATCGCAGCCGCCGGACGAACCAGGTTGCCCGGTGCGAGCCGTCGGAGTCGATTGCCAAGCGATTGTTCGACATTGCGGCCGCGGGCTCGGCCCTGCTGTTTCTCGCGCCGCTGCTGATCACGATCGCAATCATTATCAAGGCGACCTCGCCGGGACCGGTGTTCTTCACCCAGTATCGCTACGGCTACCGCAACCGCTTCTTCAAGATCTACAAGTTCCGCTCGATGCGCACCGATGCCGGCGACAAGCGCGGCATTCAGCAGACGGTCGAAGGCGACGCCCGGGTGACGCGGATCGGCAAGTTGCTGCGCAAGACCAGCCTCGACGAAATTCCGCAGCTTATCAACGTGCTCAAGGGCGATATGTCTCTGGTTGGGCCGCGGCCCCATGTACCGGGCATGCTGGCCGCCAACGTGCTCTATGAAGATCTCGTGCCGTATTACTTTACGCGTCACAGCGCACGGCCCGGCATCACCGGTCTGGCCCAGGTGAGCGGCTGCCGGGGCAGCACTGTGGAGGCGCCCCGGGCGATCTCGCGCATCGATTACGACCTCGAATATATCGAGAAATGGTCGATGCGTATGGACATCATGATCATCGTGCAGACGGTCCGGCGCGAATTCCTCTCCGGTAATGCCTTCTGATGCCCACGACCGATTGAGCGGCGGCATCGATCACACCACACATTGCAGACATTGCGCTGGCGGACCTCCGTCCGGCGCCTGGAATTGTTTTGCCTTGAAACCAGCCTCGAACGAAGGGTGACAGCCATGACGGCGACGCAACGGACCAAGCAGCTCCTGAAAGACGCTTTCCCGTCGATGTATTTGCGCTGGCGCTTCCTGAAGCGTCCCAAATCGGCGGAGCGTGAACTGGCCTATCTCGACAAGATCGTGCCGCAGGGTGCTGTCACGGTGGATGTCGGCGCCAATTGCGGTCTCTATACCCAGCAACTGGCGCGGTTGTCCGGTCAGGTCCATGCGTTCGAGCCGTCGCATGAGATGGCCGATCTGCTCCGGCGCACCTCCGCGTCCAATGTCCGCATCCATGAAGTGGCTCTCTCGGATCATGAAGGCGATGCCGAGCTCTACACACCGCAAGGCGAGGATGGCCTGGTTTACGGGCGGGCATCGCTCGAGCAGCAATATGAGCCGTCGGTAAAGCAACTGATCACGACGCATGTTCCATTGGCGCGTCTCGATGGTGTCGTGCGCGAGGACGTGTCCTTTGTGAAGGTGGACGTCGAGGGGCACGAGTTGAGCGTCTTGCATGGAGCCGTCGGCCTGATCGACCGGTGCCAGCCGGTCTTCCTTGTCGAGGCAGAGGATCGTCACCGTGCCGAGGCGACGCGCTCGGTGTTCGATTTCTTTCGCGACAAATCCTATCGCGGCTTCTTCCTCCAGGACGACGAGGTGATCTCCATCGATCATTTCAACGCTGGGGAAATGCAGGACGCCGATGCGCTGTTGCCCAATGGTGGCCGTAAACCCGGGCAAGCTTACGTCAACAACTTCTTTTTCTTTCCGCAGCATCTCGACGGCGAGTTGATCCTCAACAGCTGAGGCGCATGCGGAATTCTCGGGGGATGTCCGGGTCGTTCTGACCGCGGACTGTTTACAAGACAGGACATGCAATGCGAATTGCCATGATTGGCGCTGGCTATGTGGGGCTCGTGTCGGGGGCGTGCTTTTCGGACTTCGGCCATCACGTCACCTGCGTCGATACGGATCAGGGAAAGATCGATGCGCTGAACAACGGTGAGATTCCGATCCATGAGCCTGGTCTCGATGCGCTGGTCGCGAGCAACGTCAAGCAGGGACGTCTCAAATTCGTCACCGATGTCACATCTGCTGTCGGTGCGGCCGAGGTCGTGTTCATCGCCGTCGGCACGCCGTCGCGGCGCGGTGACGGTCATGCGGACCTGTCCTATGTCTATGCAGCGGCGCGCGAGATCGCAAAGGCCATCAAGAAGTTCACCGTGGTGGTCAACAAGTCGACGGTGCCGGTCGGTTCTGGCGACGAAGTCGAGCGCATCATTCGCGAGGAGAACCCGGACGCCGAATTCGCGGTAGTCTCGAATCCGGAGTTCCTGCGCGAAGGCGCGGCTATCAGAGACTTCAAACATCCCGACCGTATCGTCATCGGTTCCAGCGATCAGCGCGCCAAGGATGTCATGGCGGAAGTCTACCGGCCGCTGCATCTCAACTCGTCACCGATCATGTATACGGATCGCCGCACGGCCGAACTGACCAAATACGCCGCCAACTCGTTCCTGGCGACCAAGGTCGCCTTCATCAACGAGATCGCCGATCTCGCCGAGAAAGTCGGTGCCAATGTGCAGGAAGTCGCGCGGGGCATCGGCCTCGACAACCGGATCGGCCTGAAATTCCTGCACGCCGGACCGGGCTATGGCGGCTCGTGTTTTCCGAAGGACACGCTGGCACTGATCAAGACGGGCCAGGATTACGAAGCGCCGCTGCGCATCGTCGAGACCGTGGTTGCCGTCAACGACCAGCGCAAGCGCGCGATGGCACGCAAGGTGGCGCATGCCTTCGGCGGCAATCTGCGCGGCAAGTCCATCGCCATTCTCGGTGTGACCTTCAAGCCGAATACCGACGATATGCGCGACGCGCCGTCGATCCCGTTGATCACGGCGCTGCAGGATATGGGCGCCGAGGTGCGGGTCTATGATCCCGTGGGCATGGAGCAGGCGAAGAAGGTGTTCGAAAATGTCACCTTTTGCGAGGGCCCCTATGAATGCGCCCGCGGGTGTCACGCCATGGTCATCGTCACCGAATGGGAGCAGTTCCGCGCGCTCGATCTGAAGGAGATGGCGGCGATCATGGCCTGTCCGGTGATCATCGATCTCCGCAACATCTATTCGCCGGATGAAGTGACGCGGAACGGATTTCTCTATAGCGGCGTCGGGCGGCCGCAAGCAGTGGCTTACTAGCCAGCGCATCTGCGCAGATACCGGGAGGCGCGCAGTGTCTTACTGCGTCGCTTCCTCCGTTGTGCCGGGCGCAGTCGCATGTTCGATTCGCGGCGTCGTGGAGGCGTCGTTATAGCTTTCGGTCTGATAGATCGATTCCAGGTCGCTGCCGCCGAGATACCAGCTTCCAAGGAAATATGTAGCGCCGATGATAGCTGCGGCCATCACGAGACCGCGGCCGACGGAGAAGACGATATCGGCTTTCGTGACTTTATGCGGAGCGATCTTGTCCATGAAGGCGTCCCTGTGGGGCATGCCGCTATCCTGCAACGGCGTGGTCCAGTTGGTGCTCAGGAATTCGAGCGCAAGCAACAGCGCAATCAATCCCGGACAGTGTAGCGTTATCGACCTGACATGTCTGCTGGAAATGCCGAGATCGTCGCGTAGCAGAGAACCCATTGAATAAGCGAATAATGCGGCGCTCAGACCGCAGATCGCAGAATCACAATCACTTTCGGCATCCCCCCATCCGCGAACATCGCCAATGCGGCTCATTTGTTCAACCGTCACAATTGCAACAATTCAACCCCGAATGTCGGAATACCGAACACAGGCGCGTGAGCACGAGCTTTCTCCCGTGGAACCTGAGGATGACGACAGAGTGACGATGCGTTGCTGGAGTACCGAGGTTATGATCGCACTATGAGACAAACTACATTTATACTGGCACTTGCCGCCGTGATCGCGTCCCCGATCTATGCGAACGAAATCGATCAGATGGCGAACAATCTGGAAACAAGCTGTTCGAACCACTTTCGCAAGCGGCCGAACAAACCTTCGAGCGATTCCAAAAAGTTCTGCAGCTGTTTTGCCGGAACCTTCACATCGACCATCTCGCTGCGGGAACTCGATGCCGCAAATGGGGTGGTAACATCGGAAATTCAGGAACAATTCGAACGCGCTGCGGAGTTCTGCGGCCGCGATGTTGCGCCGTCCGTCGCGCAAGCGGGCAGGGCATGGATCATGGAATCCAACTGACCGACGAATCCCGGCGATCATTGTCGGCTGTTACCCTGACTCACTGTCGCCTCATTTGACCGCAAGTCTTTGCTCGTCGGCAAAGTGGGACACATCTTGCGCCGGCATTTGGGGACTGCTCATTGACTGACTCTCGTTTCAAGGCGCAAGTGGCGTCTCGCATGCCTATGCTCCGATTCAAGGAGTCGAAGCTCAGGCAGAAGGTCGGTTCCGCCGTCGAGGCGGTTTCGATTGCATGCGCCCATGTTCTTGCTATCGCGGCCCTGGTGATCATCGGCGGTCTTGTCATCTATGTGAGATAATCGTCGTGCGTACTATTCTACTTGGACTGTTCCTGACGGCCGTCGCCCAGCCGTGTTTCGCGCAAAAATTTCTCTCCTTCGAACCTTTGATGATGGATCCGTATGCGACCGTGTTCGTCGACAACGGTTCGTGTTCGGCGGGCAAGGTGCTGAAGGTGCAAGGTGCGCCGAACAACCAGCGTCGCAAGAAGAGCTGTGTGCCGATCAGCGATGTGCGGCCTGGCGCCGTCAAGGGCAAATAGCCAAGGCCAGAGCAACGGCGCTTACGCCGTCGCCTGCTGTATCGCCGGCCGGTCGGCCCACGCTATAGGCGTTGACGGCGCCCGGCGCATCGATGCCGCGCATATGCGATGGATGTGGCTTCCGTGGCATCCGTGCCCAAATGGGCAGCAAAGGCAGAAAATGCGGGCTTAATTCGTCGAAAATGCCCGCATTCGCGCGGACACCCTGACAAGCGGGAACAGCGTTGCTATGGTCGCGCGTACCGGCCGCGACGTGCCGGATTCCGAATCGAGATGGATCAGTTCAGGTGACATTTGAGCCTTCCGCGCGTCCGGGTGCAATGCAGGGCGGACTCGCGGCATCGTATATAAATATGACGGATGATGAGGCCGTCGATCTCGCCCGCGAGCGTTTTGGCATCGAAGGCCGCCCAACACGCTTTGCCACCGAGAAGGACGACACCTTCCGGATCGCGCCGATAAGCGGGCCGCGCTTTATCCTGAAGGTTGCGAATCCCGTCGAGGATATTCCCGAGATTGATCTGCAGGTGCAGGTTCTCGATCACGTCGCGGCACGTGCGCCCGATCTGCCGGTGCCGCGGGTTATTCCGAACGACAAGGGCGAGCGGCATTTCAATTATCTGGATCGCGCCGGTCAGAACCGGCAGGTGCGGATGATGTCCTATCTCGAAGGCCAGCCTCTCAGCGAGGTGCCGTCCACGGCGTCGGGTCGGGCCGAGATCGGCAAATTGCTGGCGCGGCTCCGCCTCGCGCTGGCCGATTTCAGCCATCCGTCGGATTCCCGGGTTGTCGCATGGGACGTCAAGAACCTGCTGACGCTGCGCGATCTGCTGGCGGAAATCACCGATGCCGCACAGCGCCGCAAGGTCGAGGCTGCACTGGAGCGCTTCGCCGCCATCGAAACCCGGCTCAAACAGTGCCGCATGCAGGTGCTGCATAATGATTTCACCCGCTCCAACGTCGTCGTCGATGCGTCGCTGCCGGGTTTCGTGAGCGGCATCATCGATTTCGGCGATACGGTCCGTACCGCGATCGCCATCGATGCTTCGACGGCGATGCTCAACCAGTTGCCTGTCGCGATGAAGGGCGATGTCTTTGCCGACGGCCGCGATCTGCTCAAGGGCTATCTCTCGATAGCCGATCTGACCGCGGAAGAACTCAGCCTCATTCCGCATCTGATCTTCTCGCGTCTGGCGACGCGCCTGCTGCTGTCGACGGCGATGGCCAACCGGGTGCCGTCCGTCGCCGCCTATGTCCTGCGCAACAATGAGCAGACCTGGGTGCAGATGGACTGGTTCATCGCCCGCTCGATGGACGAGATCTCCGATCAGTTGATGGATTTCGCCAGATAATCTTCGCCACATCCGACCCTGCTTCCAGAGGAAACAACAACATGACCGCAATCACCAGCGCCCCGCGCGGCAAGATGGTCAACGGCTTCGACCCCGCCACGGCAACCGGCCTCACTGAAGAGAGCCGCAAGCTCGTCACGCGCCGCACTGAGTTACTCGGCCCGGCCTACCGGCTGTTCTACAGCAACCCCGTCGAGGTCGCGCGCGCCAAAGGCGTGCTGCTCTATGACTCGGAAGGCAACGAATATCTCGACGCCTATAACAATGTGGTGTCGGTCGGCCACTGCCATCCGCGCGTGGTCGATGCGATCACCCAGCAGGCGCAGACCATCTGCACCCACACGCGCTACATCCAGAAGGGCATTCTCGATTACGCCGAGGATCTGCTCGGCACCTTCGACGGGCCGAAGCGCCACGCGATGTTCACCTGTACCGGCTCGGAAGCCAACGATCTCGCCGTCCGCATGGCCAAGCATCACACCGGCAATCAGGGCATCATCATCACCGACGAGGCCTATCACGGCAATTCGGAGCTGACCGCGGGTTTCTCGCCATCGCTCGGGCCGTATTCGCCGCTCGGCACCTATGTGCGCCGCGTGCCCGCGCCGGATTCCTATCGCATCGCGCCGGAGAAGATCGGTGCGTGGATGGCCGAGAAAGTGTCCGAGCAGATCGTTGACCTGCAACGCCGCGGCGTCGGCGTCGCCGCCTTCATCGCCGACTCGATGTTCTCGTCCGACGGCATCTTCTCGCATCCGACCGATGTACTAAAGCCGGTGCTCGACGTGGTGCACAAGGCGGGCGGTGTGTTCATCGCCGATGAGGTGCAGTCCGGCTTCGGCCGCAGTGGCGAGAAATTGTGGGGCTATCAGCGCCATGGCATCACGCCGGATATCATCACCATGGGCAAGCCGATGGGCAACGGCTATCCGGTTGCTGCCGCCGTGATGCTGCCGGAGATCGTCGAGAAATTCGGCCGCGATAACCGCTATTTCAATACGTTCGGCGGCAATACGGTGGCGATGGCGGCCGCACAGGCTGTGCTGAACGTCATTCGCGACGAGAAGCTCGTCGAGAATTCGCTCTGCGTCGGCAAGATCCTGCGCGATGGCTTCCATGCGCTGGCGAAGAAATACGAGCAGATCGGCGATGTGCGTGGCTCGGGGCTGTATGTCGGCGTTGAACTGGTCAAGGACCGTGCGTCCAAGGAGCCAGATGCTGCCGCGGCATCTGCCGTGGTCAATGGTCTGCGTGCACGCCGCGTATTGATTTCGGCGACGGGTCCTCATGCCAATGTTCTGAAGGTGCGCCCGCCACTGGTCTTCACCGAAGCGAACGCCGATCGCCTGCTGACCGAGGCCGAAGCCGTGATGGCGTCGCTCTGAGATGACACGAATTGATGCCATCGCGCGGGTCAACGCGCAGTTCACGTCGGGTGATTTCCTCGCCACGCTCGATCGCATGGTGGGCTACCAGACCGAGAGCCAGAGCGACAAGCGCGCCGACGATCTGCGCGCCTATCTCGAACAGGAACTGACGCCGACCTTCACGGCGCTCGGCTTTACGACTGACATCATCCCGTCGCCATCGGGACGCGGGCCCCATCTGCTCGCGACCTATCATGAGAGCGACGACCTACCGACCGTGCTGATGTATGGCCATGGTGACGTGGTCCCCGGCATGGAAGGCGAATGGCGCGACGGGCTCGATCCGTGGCGCTGCACCACCGTCGGCGAGCGCGTCTATGGCCGCGGCACCGCCGACAACAAGGGCCAGCACGCCATCAACATCGCCGCACTTCGCGCCGTGCATGAAGCGCGCGGCGGCAGGCTCGGCTTTAATGCGAAGTTCATCATCGAGATGGGCGAGGAGATCGGCTCGCCGGATCTGCCGAAGGTCTGCGAGGCCCATCGCGATGCGCTGAAGGCCGACCTGTTTCTGGCCTCCGACGGGCCGCGGCTCTCGGCCGAGCGGCCGACGATCTTTCTCGGCTGCCGTGGTGGCCGCCGCATCCATCTCGATATCGAATTGCGCGACGGCGCGCATCACTCCGGCAACTGGGGCGGGCTGCTCGCTAATCCCGCGACGATCCTCGCTTCGGCGATAGCGACGCTGGTCGACAGGAACGGCCGCATCCTGCTCGACGCACTGAAGCCGCCGCGCATTTCCAATCAGGTCCGTGCGGCTCTGGCTGACGTGATCGTCGCGCCGTCGGCCGATGAACCGGCTCTGTCGGAGAATTGGGGCGAAGACGGATTGTCGCCGGCGGAACGGCTCTATGCCTGGAATACGCTGGAAGTGCTGGCGATCAATGCCGGCAATATCAACAATCCGGCCAATGCCATTCCCGGCAAGGCAAGCGCGGTGCTGCAGCTCCGCTTCGTGGTCGGCACCGATATCGAAAATGTCGTGCCGGCCATACAGAAGCATCTCGCTGAAAATGGCTTCGCTGATATCAGGGTGAGCCAGTCGCAATATTTTTCGGCGTCGCGCACCGATATCGATAATCCCTGGGTCGGCTGGGCCGTGGAGTCCGTGCGCAAGACGACGGGTAGCGCGCCGGCGTTGCTGCCGAATTTCGGCGGCTCGCTGCCGAATGACGTGTTCACGGATATTCTCGGCCTGCCCACTGTGTGGGTGCCGCATTCCTATCCCGGCTGCTCGCAGCACGCGCCGGATGAGCACATTCTCCTGCCGGTGACGGAGGAGGCGCTGAACATCATGGCGGGGTTGTTCTGGGATTTGGGTGAGGCGACTGTGCGGGCCTAATCGTTGCGATAGTAACGATGAGCAATGGCGCTCGTGCTTTGCGCTGTCATGGCCGGGCTTGACCCGGCCATCCATCTTTCGCACCCGTCATCTTCAAAAAGATGGATCCCCGGGTCAAGCCCGGGGATGATGAGGAGGGGGCAGCGCCCTCTCAATCCTTCACAAACGCCAGCAACACACCGTTGCCCTTGCTCGGCGGCACGACGACGCCGACATCGCTGCGGCCGCCAGCTGATCCAACGGCCTTCTCGGCCGCTGCAATATCAGCCACGCCGAACACCAGCGAAATGCCGCCACGCTCGGGAATGCCGGCCAGCGATGTGCCGGGGAAGTGCTTCGCAAGCACGTCCTTGGTGACGAATACAAAGTCCGCGCGGTCGCCGCCTGACGGCACGACGACAGCGCCATCGGCTTCGCTGCGCGCAGCGCCGTCGATCAGCTTCGCCATGTGCTGCGCGTCCTTCTCCGGCTCCGGCGTGACGATGAACACCTTCTTCAGGCGCTTCGCCGTGTTGGCATGCACCTGCAGTTCGGGAATCCAGACGGTCTCGCGGGTCTTGTGCTGGCAGGCGAAGATGCGGAGGCCGCCGGGGGCTTCCTCATAGGGCCACTGATAGGTGGCGAATTTCGCCGCGCTCAGACTACCGTCCGGCATGGTCACCGGACGCTCGAAATCGGTCGGGCCGATCGGCGTGTAACCACGCGCGCGGATTTCCTCGGCGCCGACAGCGGCGTCGGTGGTGGTGAAGGCGATGCGCTCGATGCCGTCGCCGCGCTTGGCGAGGAACGCCCGCGTCGGCGCATTGTGCTCGGTCTCGTTGAGCACGCCCAAGAGCTCCACATAGTCCGGGCCGAGCATCATGGTGTAATTGCCGGAGCCCATCTTGGCGCTGTGGGTGCCGCGCGGCGACACCGTAAAGCCGAGGCTCTTCCAGTTCGCAGCAGCAGCGTCGAGGTCCTTGACGACGACCACGGCGTGGTCGATTCCAACGATGTTTTTCAGCGTCACGTGCTCATTACCTTGCAATGGATCAGGGCCGTAAACTATGCAGAATGCAGGGGTGCCGCAAGAGAACGGTTATGTTCGGTTTGCGCGGCGCAATGCATGATTGATGCTGCAGAAGGGCGTGACGATGGATACCGCAACTGTGCCCTGGCCGAAGTCGCTCTGGGCCGGCGTCACGCCTCCGGGTCCGGACTTGCCCGAGCTGAAAGGCGCTGTTGATGCCGATGTGGTCGTCATCGGCGGCGGCTTCACGGGGCTCTCGACGGCGCTGCATCTGCGAGAAGCCGGTGTCGATGTCGCCGTGGTCGAGGCGATGGAGCCCGGCTGGGGTGCGTCGGGGCGCAATAACGGCCAGGTGATCCCGACGCTGTCGCGGCCCGATCCGGAGGACATCATCAAGCGCTATGGCGCGGCCGGCGAACGTCTCGTCGGCCTGATCCGTGACAGCGCCTCGATCCTGTTCGATCTCACGCGCCGCTATCAGATCCAGGCTGAGGCCGAACAAAACGGCTGGATCCAGCCGGTGCATTCGCCGGGCCGCATCAAGATCGCGGAGCGCCGCGTGCGGCAGTGGTCCAAGCACGGCGCGCCGGTGGAACTGCTCTCGCGCGAGCAGATGCGCGGGCTGCTCGGCTCCGATGCGTGGTTCGGCGGTTTCTGGAATAGGACCGGCGGCCATATCAATCCGCTGGCGCTGGCGCGCGGCCTTGCGCGCGTGGTGCTGGAGCAGGGCGGCCGCATCTATGCGCGCTCGCCGGTGGAGAGTTATGAGCGCAAGGGCGATCGCTGGATCGTCAAGACGAAGAATGGGCAGGTCAGCGCGCGCAGCCTGATCGTCGCCACCAACGCCTATACCGGCGAATTCTCCAAGCAACTCTCCCCGGGCATCGCCAGCGAAGTGATGCCGGTTCTGTCATGGCAGATGGCGACGCAGCCACTGTCAGACGAGGCGCGCAAGACCATCATCCCCGGCCGCCAGTCGATGTCGGATACGCATGGCGAACTGTATTTCGCGCGCTATGACGCGCGCAATCGCCTCGTCACCGGCGGCAATGTGGTCGGGCTCGGCGACAAGACGGAGCGGCTGAAAGTCATGGTGGCCGAACGGCTGAAACGGCTATGGCCACAGATCGGTGACGTCAAGTTCGACTATGTCTGGAACGGCTATGTCGGCATGACCACGGACTTCCTGCCGCGCATGCACAGACTCGGGCCGAATGCTTACGGCTGGACCGGCTGCAACGGCCGCGGCGTGGCGCTGTCGGTGGCGCTCGGCGATGAATTCTCGAAGGTGGTGCGCGGTGTGCCGGAGAGCGAACTGGCGCTGCCATTCTCCGAGCCGGTGCCAATCGCAGCCCACGGGCTGATGCGCCTGCTCGCGCCGTTCATGCTGCTGGTGTACCGGCGAAGGGACGCGAAGGAGATGGCTTAGCGTACGCCACACACTCAGCCCTCATTCTGAGGAGCCGCGCAGCGGCGTCTCGAAGGATGGGCGCGAGCTCGGAACCTAGCCATCTCATGGTTCGAGACGCGCGCAAGTGCGCGCTCCTCACCATGAGGGATGGAGCTACACCGTCACCGGCTTCCGGCTGCGCGCAAAGTCGCCGCCGGGGATCGAAGCCAGCAGCGCCTTGGTATAGGCGTGCTGCGGATTGCCGAACACTTCGCCGGCTAGTCCGTGTTCGACGACTTCGCCGTCCTTCATCACAGCGACGAGATCGCAGATCTGCGCGGCAACGCGCAGATCGTGCGTGATGAAGACGATGGAGAGCCCAAGCCGCTCGCGCAGTTCGTGCAACATCTTCAGCACCTGCGCCTGCACGGAGACGTCGAGCGCCGAGACAGCCTCGTCGGCCACCAGCACGTCGGGCTTCAGCGCGAGCGCACGCGCAAGGCCGATGCGCTGGCGTTGGCCGCCGGAGAATTCGTGCGGGAAGCGATCGATGGCCGAGGGATCGAGACCGACCAGCCTGAACAGTTCTTTCGCCGCCGCTATCGCCTCGGTGCGCGGCGTGCCGTGCACGATCGGGCCTTGCGCCACGAGGTCGCCGGCCTTGCGGCGCGGGTTCAGCGAGGCGAACGGATCCTGAAACACCATCTGGATATGTCTGGTCTCGCGGCGCACCTCGTCGCGTGAGAGCTTCGCCCAGTCCTTGCCTTCCAGCACGATCGCGCCGCCATCGGGATCGATCAGCCTGATGATGCAGCGGGCTAGCGTCGATTTGCCCGAACCTGACTCGCCGACAATGCCGAGCGTCGCACCGCGTGGCAGTTTTAGGGAGACGGACTTCACCGCATGGGTCACACGCACGCCGCGGCCGAGAAAGCCGCCATTGCGATAGGTCTTGGACACGTTGTCTAGCGTCAGGATGATGTCGTCGGACAGTGCGCGCGGCGGCGGCGCCGTCAGCGGAGGCACCGCGGCGATCAGCTGCTGCGTATAGGGATGCTGCGGATCGGTCAGCACATCCTTGACCGTGCCCTGTTCGACCACATTGCCGTGCTGCATCACCACGACCCTGTCGGCGATCTCGGCGACCACGCCGAAATCGTGGGTGATGAACAGCACCGCGGTATTCCTGCGGCTCTGCAGTTCCTTGATCAGTTTCAGGATCTGCGCCTGTGTGGTGACGTCGAGCGCGGTGGTCGGCTCGTCGGCGATCAGGAGACGCGGATCGAGCGCCAGCGCCATGGCGATCATCGCGCGCTGGCGCTGGCCGCCGGAGAGTTCGTGCGGATAGGCGCGTGCGGCCTGGGCAGGATCGGGAATGTGCACGTCTTGCAGCAAAGCCAGCACGCGCGCCTTGATGTCGGCCTTCGAGAGATCGGTATGGATCTCGAACATCTCGCCGATCTGGTCGCCGATGGTGCGCAGCGGATTAAGCGCCGTCATCGGCTCCTGGAAGATCATCGCGATCCCGGCGCCGCGCACCTTGCGCATCTCGGCATTGCTGGCGCTGGCGAGGTCCTTGCCCTCGAACAGCACGCGGCCGCCATCGATCGCGACTTCGCCGGGCAGCAGCCGCATGATGGCGTTGGCCATGACAGACTTGCCGGAGCCGGACTCGCCGACCACGCAGACGATCTCATTGGCGGAAATCGCCATGGAGACGCCGCCAAGCGCGTGTGAGCGATCGGCGCCTTTCGGCAGCTTCACGCTCAGGCCATCGATGGTGAGGATCGGATTGTCCACGGCGCTCATCGGCTTTTCAGTCTCGGATTGAGCGCGTCATTGAGGCCCTGGCCGACCAGCGACACCGCGAGCACCGTGAGCAGGATCGCGATGCCGGGGATCGCAGAGACATACCACTGCACGCGCAGCACGTCGCGGCCAAGGCCGATGAGGTTACCCCATGACGCCACATTGGGATCGGACAGACGCAGGAAGGCCAGTGCGCTTTCCAGCAGGATCGACAGCGCCATCACCACGCTGGCATAGACGATGACCGGCGGTAGCGCGTTGGGCAGGATCTCGCCCAGAATGAGCTGAATGTCTTTCATGCCCAGCGTGCGCCCGGCCTGGACGAATTCACGGCTGCGCAGCGACATGAATTCTGCGCGCGTCAACCGCGCCGGTGCCGGCCATGACACGATGCCGACGGCGATGGTGACGGTGGTGATGGTCGAGCCGAACACGGCGACGAGCACCAGCAGCAGCACGAAATTCGGCAGGGTCTGGAACGCCTCGGTGATGCGCATCAAGACGGTATCGACCCAGCCGCCATAATAGCCGGCAAAGGCGCCGATCAGCACACCGATGACCACGGCGATGACAGTCGCCACACCGCCGATCAGCAGCGAGATGCGCGCGCCGTAGAAAATCTGCGCCGCGATATCGCGGCCGGAATTGTCAGTACCCAGTAGGAAGCGCGGATTGGAGAACGGCCAGATCAGCGGCCGGCCGGCCAGCGCCAGCGGATCGCGCGGATAGATCCAGCTCGCGGTGATGGCCATCACGATGACCACCAGCAGGAGCAGCAGGCCCACGACGGCTGCCGGGCTGCGGAAATAGCGTTTTACGGCGTCCATCGTCAGCCCTCCGCCTGGATACGCGGATCGAGCCGCGCATAGAGAAGGTCGACGAGGAAGTTGACGAGGATCACGAGAAGCGCCGAGACGAAGACGATGCCGAGCAGCGTGTTGAGATCGCGTTGCACGACGGACTCGTAAGCGAGACGTCCGAGACCCGGCAGGGAGAATACACTCTCGACCACGACGGAGCCGCCGAGCATGGTGCCGGCCTGCAGCCCGATCAGCGTCACCATCGGCAGCAGGGCGTTGCGTAGCACATGCTTCACCACCACCCGGGTCTCGTCGAGGCCCTTGGCGCGCGCGGTGCGCACGAAATCGAGGTTGAGCACTTCCAGCATCGAGGCGCGCATGATGCGCAGATAAATCGCGAGGAAGATCAGGCCCAGTGTCAGCGTCGGCAGGATCAGATGCAGCGCGATGTCGATGGTGCGGCCAAATCCGGTCTGTACGGCGCCGATATCCTCGAAACCACCGGCCGGCAGCCATTGCAGATAGATCGAGAACACCACGATGGCCATCAGGCCGAACCAGAATGACGGCGTGGCGTAGAAGACGAGGCCGAGGGTGGAGATCAGCGTGTCCGGCCATTTGTTGACGCCGCGTGCGGCGACGACGCCCAGCAACAGGCCGAAGAAAAATGCAAAGGACAGCGACGCGGTCATCAGCAGGATCGTCGGCGGCAGCCGTTCGAGGATCACGGTCGCCACCGGCTTGCCATAGATCGATGAGAAGCCGAGATCGAGGCGGATCAGTCGCCACAGATAGTTGCCGAGCTGCATCGGGATCGAAAGGTCGAGCCCATAGAACTTGCGCAGCTCGCGCGCGGTCGCGGCATCGCCGCCGCCCATCTGCGCCATCATGGCATCGACGGTGTCTCCCGGTGCGAATTGCAGCAGCAGGAACACGCCGATCAGGATCAGGAATAATGTGGGTATCGAGGCGGCGAGCCGCCGCCCCGCAAGGCTCAGGATGCGCATCTGGCTATTGTGGCGAAGTTTGGCTCAGGCGGAAAGCCAAAGATCGTGCCAGCTCGACGATCCCCAGCGCGGCGTGTTGGAATGGTTACGCGCCTTGGCCGTGATCACCGTGACGAAGATCTGTTCGATCGGCATCCACACCGGCAGTTCGGTGTTGGCTTCCTTGACGAAGGTCGCATAGAGCGCCTTGCGCTTGACCGGGTCGATCTCGGTGGCCGCGTCGTCGATCACCTTGTCGATGGCTTCATTCTTCCAGTCCCACTGGTTGGTCCAGGGCGCGCCCTTCGGCTGGCCCGAGCGATACCAGACCGTGGTCGAGACGGCGGGATCGTTGCGATACTGGTGCCAGCCGGTTGAGAGGTCGAAGGCGTGATCGTCATAGACCTGCTTCAGGAAGCCGCCGCCGTCGTTGCGGACAATCTCGACGGGAATGCCGACTTCGCCCAGCGACTGCTGGATGAAGGTCGCCCATAGCGAGATGTCCTCGCCCCAGGGCGCGGGCAGCAGACGCAGCGAGAAGCGGGTGCCGCCGGCACCCGGTTTGAAGCCGGCCTCGTCGAGCAGCGCGATCGCCTTCTTCTTGTCATAGGCATATTGCGGCGTGTCCGGACCCGGATAGAAGTCGGTGGAGACCGAGGGGATCGGGCCGGTGCCGAGCTTGGCGAAGTCGCCGAGGAAGTTCTCGATGAAGAACGGCACGTTGATCGCATGCGCGATGGCGCGGCGAACGCGGATATCCGCGAGCTCCTTGCGGCGGAAGTTGAACTCGATAGTGTTGGTGCGCGCGTTGCCTTCATTGCCCTTGGTGGAGACGATGAAGCGCTTGTCCTTGCTCAGGCGTGCCGTGTCGGAAATCGTGAGACCCGTGAACGGGCTGTACTGGATGTCGCCGGCTTCCATCTGGGCGGCGGCCGCGGCGCGGTCGGTGACGACCTTCCAGACGATGCGATCGAGATAGGGGGCGTTCGGGCGCCAGTAATTCTCGTTGCGCTCGGCGATGATGTATTGGCCGCGCTCGTATTTGACGAATTTGAACGGGCCGGTGCCGACCGGGGCGAGGTTGGTCGGGTTCTGGCGGATGTCGCTGCCGCCCTCATAGAGGTGCTTGGCGGAGATATAGCCGAGGTCCGGCAGTGCGCGCAGGAGCAGGCCGAGCGGCATAGGGCGCTCATATTTGAAGATCGCGGTCTGCGCGTCCGGCGTTTCCACCGCGGTGAGGAACAGCTGCAGGGTCGAACCATAATTGAGGATCTTCTTCCACATGTTCATGGCGGTGAATTGGACGTCGGCCGAGGTGAATGGCTTGCCGTCGTGCCAGGTCACGCCCTTGCGCAACTTGAAGGTGATGGTCTTGCCGTCCGGCGTGGATTCCCAGCTCTCCGCGAGCACGCCGACCGGCTGGCCATTGGCGTCGAGATCGACCAGTGCTTCCTGGATCTTGCCGCCGATGATGTAGACGCCGGTGGAGGCCTGAATGCTGGGGTTGAGCTGACGCTGTTCTGCACCGTAATGGACATTGAACACGCCGCCCTTGCGGGGCGTTTCCTGCGCGAAGGCGCGCAGTGGGTTCGCGACATTGGCGGCAATGGCGGCGGAGGTCAGCAGCGCCGTGCGGCGGGTCATTTCCAGGCGGGTCATGGTGTCGAAGTCTCCTGCGTCGTGCCTGCGCAGATGGAACCAGCGCATAGCCCACGCAACCTAGGGCATAACCGGCGGCCAAGTCATTCCCTAATGCTGCGGCGGCTCAGAGAATTCTTGCAAGACATGGCAATGGCGCAGCATAAAATGCCGCGCCATTGCTTCGATCTGAAAGCTTTGCTCAAAAGTTATGCCGGCCCGCACACAGGGCGGGCAACTGCATGCTTCAGCGCATCTTGACGCTCGGTTCGCGGCTCCAGAGCCGCAGCTTGGCCAGCTTGTCCATGAAGCCCGCCACGTCGTCGGCGCTGCCCAGCGCAACGACGCCTTCATCGAGGTCGTCCGCGATTCCCACTTTGGCGAACAACCGCTCGGCAGCCTCGGAATGTCCGATAAACTTGCAGTGGGCAAAGGCGTCGTTGACGAAGTCGCGGGCGGTTGATTCCTGCAAGAGGTCGTCGATTCCGGCTTCAGCCGGGAGCAAGGCGACTGCGTCATAGAGAACGGACGGGCCACCATCGATCATCTGGTCGGCGGCGACCAGGCTGCCATCGCTGGCTTCAACCCCGTTCACCTTTGGCGCAATGATCTCGTATGTTGCGCCGGCCTCCGTCACCGCGCCTTGCAGGGCGGCAAGCAGCTTGGCATCGACCCCGTCGGTGACGAGGATGCCGAGCTTGCGGCCCTCGAAACGCTGCGGGCCATTTGCGACAATGCTGAGCGCTGGCGACTCCGCCAGATCCTGCCGCGTGGGCATCGCCGCGTCAGCAGGCTTCGGCATCGTCGGAAGACCCAGCATGGTGCCGACCCTGTTGGCCAGTCCTTCATCGATGTTCAGGAGATGCGCGACCATGCGCTCGCGGATCACCGGTGTCTTCACTTTGCTTAATTCGAAAGTCAGCGCTGCGGCAATATGGTGTTGCTCGCCCCTGGTCTGGCTGATGAAGAACTGCCGTGCCTGGCTGTAGTGATCCGTAAAGCTCTCCGCGCGCAGCCGACGCTTCGCGCCTTGCTCTATGTCAGCAAATGTCTTGAAGCCTTTGGCGGTTGACTCGCGCGGGCCTACGCCGAACGAATTTGGCTGGTAGTTGACGCGACCGACCGGGTTGCGCATGGCCATGTGCCCATCCTGCTGGAAATGTCCGAACGGACATTTCGGAGCATTGATCGGGATATGGGTGAAGTTCGGACTGCCGAGCCGCTTCAGCTGTGTATCCAGATAGGAGAAGTTGCGGCCTTGCAGCAGCGGGTCATTGGTGAAGTCGATGCCGGGCGGAACATTCTGCGTCATGAACGCGACCTGCTCGGTCTCAGCAAAGAAATTGTCCGGCATGCGGTCCAGCACCAGACGGCCGATAGCGATCGGGGGCACGAGTTCTTCGGGGATGATCTTGGTGGGGTCGAGCACGTCGAAATCGAATTTGTCAGCAAACTCGTTGTTGAACAGCTGCACCCGCAGCTCCCATTCGGGATAGTCGCCGGACTGGATAGCGCTCCACAAGTCGCGGCGATGAAAATCCGGATCGGCGCCGTTGATCTTGACGGCCTCGTTCCACAGCACCGATTGCAGACCGAGCTTCGGCTTCCAGTGGAATTTGACGAAGGTCGATTCGTCCTTGGCGTTTACGAAGCGGAACGTATGGACGCCGAACCCCTCCATGAAGCGGAAAGAGCGGGGAATCGTTCGGTCCGACATCTGCCACATGACCATGTGCATGCTTTCGGGCGTCAGCGAAATGAAATCCCAGAAGTTGTCATGCGCCGACTGCGCCTGAGGGAAGGCGCTGTCGGGCTCTTCCTTCACGGCATGGACCAGATCGGGAAACTTGATTGCATCCTGGATGAAGAACACCGGGATGTTGTTGCCGACCAGGTCCCAGTTGCCCTCTTGGGTATAGATTTTGACGGCAAAGCCGCGCACGTCGCGTGCGAGGTCGAACGAGCCCTTGCTGCCCGCGACCGTCGAGAATCGAACGAAGGCGGGGGTTCGCTCGCCTGCGCGCTGAAACAGATCTGCGCGGGTATGCTTGGCCAGTGAACCGTAATTTTCGAAGAAGCCGTGCGCCGCGTAACCGCGTGCATGCACCACGCGCTCGGGAATCCGTTCGTGATCGAAATGGAAGATCTTTTCACGAAAGTGAAAATCCTCGAGCAATGTCGGTCCGCGCGATCCGGCCTTGAGCGAGTTTTGATCGTCGAAAACTGGGCCGCCCTGGGCGGTCGTCAGCAACGCGTCATCTGGTCCGGCTATCTGATGGAGTTCGCCGCCTTCACCGCGAATGAGCGTCTGATCGTGAATCGTTGCATTGGTGGTGCCGCTTTTGGGCATTGATGATTTGGCCATGGGATGTCTCGCAGAAGTTACCGGGAGAAGGGCCCGCGATTGCGTTCGCGGGCCTCAGGGAGTTCGGCGTTGAGCAGGCGCTACTTGCCGAGGTTCTGCGCCATTTCGAGGTGATGCTTCAGCGCCGGCAGCGTCTTTTCGGCCCAGTCCTTCAATTCGGCATTGTCGCCGCTTTTGGCGTAGCGCTCGAACAGATCAACCGCGTCCTTGTGGGCGTCGACCTGGACCGAATTGAAGTTCTTGCTGAAGTCAGCGCCGCTTTGTTCCTTCAACTTGTCGAGCTTGCTTTGATGCGCGCTGTCGAGCGCTGCCGGAAGTTCGGCCTTAACCTTGCCGCTGCTGACCATCGCCTTCAGCTCGGTGCTGGTCTTGGTGTGATCTTTCACCATCATGGCTGCAAAGGATTTCTCGGCGGCATTTCCCTTGCTTTCCGCGAGCGTGTTGGACTGGATCTCGAACATGTCGCTGATCGCGACCTGCTTGACGAAATCAGGGGTGCTCGGGCTGACACCGAGAACGGAATTGACTCCCGTCTTTTCGCCGACGGACTGCGCGTAAACGGCTGGGGCGAGGGCGGAGGACACGAGCAACAGGCTCGCGGCAATAAGGGTGCGGCGTTTCATGATTTTTCCAATGTTTGGACGAGGGCATCAGGTGTCAGCACAACCGGATCAATCGTGTTGTGTTCCGGACCAAATGAGTCATGGGGGCGAAGGCCCGGATCAGGCGTGTCTGGGCCGCCCGGTCCCAACCGTGCCGGAAGGGCCTCGTGTTGGCTCGATCATTGCTTTCGGTTCTGGTACAAACCGCACGCAACTCGAACCCGGATAATTTTATGCGTAAGCTTACCGTCGCCGCTGCCCAATTGGGCCCGATTCAGAAAGCCGAAAGCCGCGAGGCTGTGGTCAAGCGCATGCTGGCGCTGCTGGACGAAGCCAAGGGGAAGGGCGCCGACCTCGTCGTCTACCCGGAACTGGCGCTGACGACATTTTTCCCGCGCTGGTACATGACCGATCAGAAGGAGGTCGACACCTGGTTCGAGTCGGAAATGCCGAACGCCGCGACTCAGCCGCTGTTCGATGCCGCCGCCAAGGCCGGTATCGCGCTGTCGATCGGTTACGCCGAACTGACGCCCGACGGCCATCACTTCAACACCCAGATCCTCACCGACAAGACCGGCAAGATCGTCGGCAAATATCGCAAGGTGCATCTGCCCGGACATGTCGAATTCGACACCGAGCGTGCGTTCCAGCATCTGGAAAAGCGTTATTTCGAACCGGGCGACCTTGGCTTTCCCGTGTTCCGCGCGCTGGGCGGCATCTTCGGCATGATGGTGTGCAACGATCGCCGCTGGCCGGAATCCTATCGCGTGATGGGCCTGCAGGGAGTCGAGATGATCGTGCTCGGCTACAACACGCCGTCGGTGAATTCGCAGAAGTCGGTCGAGGGCCCGGAGCAGCGCCTGTTTCACAATCGCCTGTCGGTGCAGGCCGGCGCCTATCAGAACTCGACCTTCGTCGTCGCGGTCGCCAAGGCCGGCGATGAAGACGGTCATCCCCTGATCGGCGGCTCGCTGATCGTCGATCCCAATGGCGTCATTCTCGCCGAAGCCAAGACCGAAGGCGATGAGCTGCTGGTCTGCACCGTCGATCTCGACGACACGAAGTTTGGCAAGGACACGATCTTCGACTTCAAGCGTCACCGCCGCATCGAGCACTATGGCCGGATCACCAGCCAGACCGGCGTGGTCCTGCCGCCGGAGTAAGTGACGCTCTTAAATCGACGAGAAGCGCTGACCTAACCTCTCCCCGCTTCCCGGGCGAAGCGAAGCTTCGCTAGGCGGGGAGAGGTCGCCGCGTCTTCGCGGCGGGTGAGGGGCGGTTCACCGCAGTTGCGTTAATGTCGGATTCTCGTGTCGATCGTCGAGCAGTTCACTTGCTGTAGAGTTAAGGCTGAGTTCGTGCCTCGCCCCTCACCCCGACCCTCTCCCCGCGCAGTGCGGGGAGAGGGAGCTCACTGCCGGAGCTCAAACTTACTGAAACATCACCGTGCCAATGGCCATGCTCACCGCAGCTTGGGTCGGATCGATCACCGGAATGCCGAGCGCATCCTCGAGCGCGCTGCGATGACGCGACATGCCGGCGCAGCCCATGACCACGGCGTTGGCGCCGTCTTCGTCCTTCAACTGGCGGCCGACCTTGATCATGCGCGCCAGCGTGTCATCGCCGGAGGCCGCTTCCGCCACACTCATGTTGAGCGGACGTTCGCCGGCGAAGCGATCCATCAGGCACATCTGGCGGAGATAACGCATGTGCCGGCCGATCGAGCCCTGCGCCACCGCGATGACGCCGAAGCGGTCGCCGCGTGACAGCGCGGTCAGCACGCCGGATTCGGCGATGCCGAAGACAGGGCGCTGCGTCGCCTCGCGGCAGACATGCAGGCCGGGATCGGAATAGCAGGCGATGACGAAGGCATCGGCCGAATTGTCCGCTGCCACCAGCCGGCTCAGAGGTATCGTGACGCTTTCGAGATCGGCCTGCGTCTGCACGCCCAATGGTCCTTCCGCCAGCGTGACGCATTCGATCTCGGGTCCGGCCTCGAACATCACCGGTTGCAACGCCTCCGCGAGGTTGCGCGTCACCTGCGGATTGCTGTTCGGATTGACCACCAGAATCTTCTTGCGGGGCTGCATATTCGGCTCCTTGTCAGGACAGCAGTATTACCGGAAAGTGCGCATCCTCAAAGCCTGTAAAATGTTCGCATATCCGATCTCATCCCTGGAGTTCTGCCCTTGTCCGATCCCGTCTACGACCTCGTAATCCGCGGTGGCACTGTCGCCACATCGAGCGATGTATTTGCCGCCGATGTCGGTATTACAGGCGAGACCATCGTGGCATTGGGCAGCGGGCTTGCAGCCGGCAAGACGGAGATCGATGCAACAGGCAAGCTGGTGCTACCGGGCGGCGTCGATGCCCATGCCCATATCGAGCAGCTCTCCGCCGCCGGCATCATGAATGCCGACACTTTCGAGAGCGCGACGCGGTCCGCGGCCTTTGGCGGCACCACCAGCGTGATTTCTTTCGCCGCCCAGCATGTCGGCATGGATGTGCGCGAGGTCGTCACCGATTACACGGCGCTGGCGAAGAAGGGCGCAATGATCGACTACGCCTTCCACATCATCGTCTCCGACGTCACCGACAAGGTCATCGCCGAGGATATTCCGGCGCTGGTCAGGGAAGGCCATTCCTCGATCAAGATCTTCATGACCTATGACCGGCTCAAGGTCGATGACGAGAAGTTGCTGGATATTCTCGCCGCAGCGCGCGAAGCCAAAGCGCTGGTCTGCGTTCACGCGGAGAACCACGGCGTCATCGCCTGGATGGTGAAGCGCCTGATCGACAAGGGCTATACCGCGCCGAAATATCACGCTGTCAGCCATGCGCGCGTGTCGGAATCCGAAGCCTTCACGCGGCTGATTGCGTTCAGCGAATTGCTCGATCAGCCGGTGATGATCTTCCACGTCTCGACCCGCGAAGGCGCCGCCGTGATCCGCGAGGCGCGCGGCCGCGGCGTCAAGATTTTCGCCGAGACCTGCCCGCAATATCTGTTCCTCACCGCCGAGGACATGGACAAGCCCGGCGCCGAAGGCGCGAAGTGGATGTGTAGCCCGCCGGCGCGCACCACGGACGATCAGGAAGCGCTGTGGCACGCGCTGGCCCTCGGCGATCTGCAACTGATCTCGTCGGATCACGCGCCCTATCGCTATGACGAGACCGGCAAGCTCCGCGCCGGCCCGAATCCGACCTTCAAGCAGGTCGCCAACGGCCTGCCTGGCCTCGAAGTGCGCCTGCCGCTGCTGTTCGACGCCATGGTGTCGAAAGGGCGTCTCGGCCTGTCGAAATTCGTCGAGCTCACATCGACCGCGCCGGCGCAGATCTACAACCTGCCGAAGAAGGGCTCGATCGCCATCGGCAACGATGCCGACATCGCGATCTGGGATCCCGTCCGCAAGGTCACACTATCGGACGAGATGATGCACGATCTCGCCGGCTTCTCGCCGTTCTCCGGCCGCACCGTCATCGGCTGGCCCGAAAAGGTGTTGTTGCGCGGCCGAGTGCTGGTCGATGGCAATACGTTCAATAGCAAACCGGGCGAGGGACGCCTGATGCTGCGCGAGGGCGGCAGGGCCGCGACGCCGTCAGGCAAGCTCGCTGCCGAAATGGACCCGGCGAAGAACTTCGGCGCGAAGTTGCTGTGATGCCAAACATGCTCGATCCCAATCTGCCGGCCTTCGCCGATATCCAGACGCCTGCGCTGGTGCTGGATGCGTCTGCTCTTCAGCGCAACATCACGGCCATGGCCGACTTCGCCAAAGCGCATGGCGTTGCGCTTCGCCCGCATGCCAAGACCCACAAGTCCACACGCATCGCACAGTTGCAGATCGAGGCTGGCGCTGTCGGCATTTCCTGCGCGACGGTCGCCGAGATCGAGGCCTTTGCGCAGGCTGGCATCACAGGGCTGTTGCTGACCACGCCGGTGGCCGACCGACCGAAGCTCGCGCGTTTGGCCGCTGTCGCCGACCAATCCGATATCAGCATCGTCGTCGATCACGCCGACCAGATTCACGTGCTGCATGAATTGCTTGATGCCGGCAGCCGTCCGCTGCAGGTGCTGATCGATATCGATGTCGGCCAGCGCCGCACCGGTGTCGTTGACACAGCATCGACACTCGCGCTGGCGCAACTGATCGAAGCCACGCCGGGCATGACATTCGGCGGCATCCAGGGCTTTGCCGGTCATGTGCAGCACGTGATCGACTCGCAGGAGCGCAGGGCAGGTGCTGCGCGCGTGCGCGCGATGCTCGACGAGCATCTGCATGTGCTGACGGAAGCCGGCATCAAGGCGGAGATCGTCACCGGCAGTGGCACTGGAGCTTGTGCCTATGATGCAACGGGCACTTTCACCGAGTTGCAGGTCGGCTCCTATGTATTCATGGATTCCGACTACGGCAGGCTGGAGCACGAGGGTGGTGCGCTGCCTTACGAGCCAAGTCTGTTCATTCTCGCGACGGTCACGTCGGTCAATCGCGCCGGCGAATTTACCGTCGATGCCGGCGTCAAGGCGATGGCCTTCAACGGTCCGGTGCCGTCACTGATGATCGGCGCCCCGGAAGGCTCGACCTATCGCTTCGGCGGCGACGAGCATGGCATGATCACCATGCCGGAGGGCAGCACCGCGCCGAAGCTCGGCAGCCGCGTATTGCTGCTGACCACGCATTGCGATCCCACGGTGAATTTGCACGCGGCGTATCATGTGGTCGGGCACAACAATGGCGTCGAGACCTGGCCGGTGCTGGCGCGGTACGGGGCGTAGCGCCTCACACTCGTCATTCCGGGACGCGAACGTAGTTCGCGAACCCGGAATCCCGGAGTGTTTGGCTCCCCGGCGTTTCAACTATCTCGGGATTCCAGGCTCGCGTCCGACAAGAGTCGGCCGCGCCCCGGAATGACAGAGTGTGGCTAAGACAAGTACTGCGTTAGTGCGGCCCACCCAAAAACGCATCCGACACCGTCGGATCATTGATCAACGCCTGCGCCGTGCCTGAGGTCACAACGCGGCCGGTCTCCAGCAGATAGGCCCGGTCGACGATCTTCAGCGTCTGCCGCGCCTTCTGCTCGACCAGCAGCACGGTCAGTCCTTCGTCGCGGAACTGCGCAATCATCTTGAACAGCGTATCGGTCATCAGCGGCGCGAGGCCGAGCGAGGGCTCGTCGAGCAGCAGCAGCTTCGGCTTCGACAGCAGTGCACGTCCGATGGCCAGCATCTGCTGTTCGCCGCCCGAGAGCAGGCTTGCAAGACCGTCACGGCGCTTGCCGAGAATCGGGAAGCGCTCGAGCATCTTTTCCACATCGGCCATCGCCGCAGACTTGTCGCTGCGGGTGTAGATGCCCATCAGCAGATTTTCATAGACCGTCATGCGGGCCAGAATGCCGCGGCCTTCCGGCACAAGCGCGATGCCGCGGCGGAGGTTCTTTTCGGCCGCATTCGGCATGAGCTTCTCGCCCTGATAGGTGATGTCGCCCTGGAACGGGAGAAGTCCCGCAATGGACCGCGCGATGGTGCTCTTGCCGGCGCCATTGGCGCCGAGCAAAGCCACGATTTCGCCCTGCTTGATATCGAGATCGACGCCGCGCACGGCGGTGATGGCGCCGTAGCGGACCTGCAGACCACGGATCGTGAGCATCAGTCGTCCTTTCCGAGATAGGCGTCGAGGACAACCGGGTTGGTGCGCACTTCCTCGGGCTTGCCTTCGGCGATCAGCACGCCAAAATCGAGGACATAGAGATAGTCGCAGAGCCGCATCACGAAATTCATGTCGTGTTCGATCAGGAGAATGGTGAGGCCGGTGTCGCGCAAGCGGATCATCAGCGCGCGGATCTCCTCGGCCTCGTCATGATTCATGCCGGCGACGGGCTCATCCAGCAGCAGTAGCTTCGGCCTGGCGGTGACGGCGCGCGCCATCTCCACCTTGCGCTGGATGCCGTAGGGCAGCGATTTCGCCGGGCGGTCGCGCAGTTCGGTAAGGCCGAAGAACGCCATCACTTCCTCGGCGCGTTCCTGCGCCGCCGGATTGGCCCAGGAGATCGGCAGCAGACGCCGCCACGCGCTTTCGCTATGCGGCTGCGCCACCAGCAGATGCTCCCAGACCGTCATGCTGCCGAACAGCCGGATGTTCTGGAAGGTACGGGCGATGCCCTCGCGCACGATGCGATAGGACGGCCACTGCGTGACGTCGACGCCCTTGAGTTTCACTTCGCCGGCATCGGCGCGATAGGCGCCGGTGATGGTGTTGAACAAAGTCGTCTTGCCGGCGCCGTTCGGGCCGATCACGCCGACGATCTTGCCTTCCGGCACTTCGCAGACCATGCCGGACAGCGCATGGATGCCGCCGAACGTCTTGGTGACGCCGGTGAGTTGAAGCAGGGGCGTGCTCATGCCGCGGCCCTCCGGAAGGTCAGTGTGCGGATCAGCGAGCGATCGAGAATGCCCTGACGCCGTACCAGCAGCACGACGATCAGCAGCGTGCCGAAGGCAGCGAGCCGCCAGTCGGCGATGGGGCGGAGGAATTCAGGCAGGAACACCAGAAGGAGAGAGCCGACCAGCGAGCCCGGTCCGACGGTGGAGCCGCCGAGGATCACGGCCAGCACGAATTCGATCGAGCGATCGAAGCCGAAATTGGCCGGCTCGATATAGACATTGTGATGCGCGAACAATCCGCCGGAGATGGCGGCCACGGCGGCGCCGACACCGAAGGCGCCGATCTTGGTTACGGTGGTGTTGAGTCCGATCAGGCCCGCGGCCGTTTCATCATCATGCACCGCCTGCATTTCCAGCCAGACGCGCGAGCGCTCCAGCAGCATCACGGCGATCAGGATGCCGCCGGCCCACAGCCAGACATAGCCGACCGAGATGTGCTGCATGCCGCGATAGCCGCCGGAGCCGCCCATGGCGTCGAAATTGAGGAAGAAGCTGCGCACCATTTCGCCGAAGCCGACGGTGGCCATGGCGAGATAGATGCCTTTGAGGCGCAGCGCGGGGAAGGCAACGATGGCGCCGATGATGCCCGCGGCGATGGCCGAAATCACCAGTGCGAGGGTCAGCGGTACGTTCAGCGCGACGGTGAGATACGACGACAGATACGCGCCGATCCCCATGAAGGCGCCGTTGCCGAGCGAGAGCTGGCCGGTGGCGAGGATAATATAGACGCTGAGTGCGCCCAGCAGGAGTATGCCGGACTCGGCGAGCAGGCTTGCGTAATAGGTCGACATCAGACGCGCTGCCCCTGATCGGACCGTGCGCCGCCGAGCAGGCCCTGCGGACGCAGCAACAGAATCAAAATCATGAAGCCGTAGACGACGAAGTCGCGCACCTGCGAGCCGCCGTAAGCGACGGTCAGCACTTCGGCGATGCCGATCAAGGGACCCGCGACGAGCGCGCCCCAGATCTGGCGCGTGCCGCCGATCACCATCACGGCGATGGCCTTGAGGCCGATCTCGACGCCGAGATAGGGCGTGATGGTGCCGTAATGCAGGGCGATCAAAACGCCGGCGACGCCGGCGAGCGAGCCCGACAGGATGAAGGCCAGCATGGTCAGGCGGTCAGCGGAGACGCCCAGGATTCTTGCGACTTCACGGTTCTCGGCGACGGCGCGCAGCGCGCGGCCCATCGGGGTCTTCTGCACGATATAGGCGACCAGCGCGACCAGCACGACGGTGGCGACGAGAACGATCAGCTGCATCTCGCCGATATTGACCGGGCCGAGCGCGTATTGCTTGCCGAAATATTCGTCGGGGAGCTGGGCAGGATCCGAGCCCCAGATGTTGGTGGCGACGTTCTGCAGGATGATCGAGAAACCCAGCGTCGACAGCATCGGCGTCACCAGCGGCGCGTCGCGCAGCGGCTGGTAGCCGATCTTCTCGATGGCAATGGCGATCACGGCTGCGCCGAGCATGCCGCCGAGCACGGCGACCGGAAGCGGGAAGCCTGCGGTGATCAGCGTGAAACCGAGATAGCCGCCGATCATGAACAGTTCGGCAATCGCGAGATTGAGAATGCCGAGAATGCCCATCACGAGCGAGAACGACAGCGCCAGAAGCGTATAGACCGCTCCGAGCGTCAGGCCGTTGACGAGTTGCTGTATCAGCATGGGAATCGCAATCGTTAAATCAGGTGGTCGTCATCATGACTGCGGCCGGGAGGACTTCCCGGCCGCAGCGGCGTGGATCATGTGAGAGATCAGCAGGCCGGGTGGCCGGGCGCCGAGCTGCAGCCCTTGACCTTGGTGTCCCAGGCACCGTTCTGGCCCTGCAGCACGTAGAAGGCCTTGATCGCGTCGCCGTCGTCATTGAAGCCGATCGGGCCGCCGAGACCGGCGAAGCCTTCGAGCTTGGCAAGGTGATCGCGGATCTTGGTGCGGTCGGCTTCGAGATCGGCCGGCTTGCCGGTGACGCCAGTCTTCTTGATCGCGTCGATATACATCGAGACGATCTCGTAGATGTTGGCGTCATACATCGAGGGCTCGATGTCCTTCGGCAGGCCCGATTCCTTGCGCAGCAGCGGCGTCAGGGTGGCCGTGAATTTCTCGGGTGCCGGGCCTGTCATGGTGGCATAGAAGGTCGCGGGCGCGATCACCGGGATTTCCGGCGCAGCCTTGAGAATCGCTGACGAGATCAATTGGGTGGCGCCGACCACCGGCTTGATCAGACCCTGGCGCTTCATCTCGCGCAGCACGGTGATGGCCTGGCTGTAATCGGCGCTGACAACGACGCCGTCGGGATTCAGGGCCTTCAGCTTGGTGACCTGTGCTGACACGTCGAGGTCGCCGGTGTTGAACGACAGCAGATCGTTCTCGTTGGCGACGATGATGTCATTGGCCTTCAGTACAGCCGGCATGATCGCCTTGCCGACGGTGGACGCCGTGGCGTCCTTGGCGTCGAAGATCACGGCGACGGTCTTGATGTTGAAGGCCTTCTTGTAGAAAGGCACGGTGGTCTTGGCGAGAACGCCTTCGTCGATGGTGTTGCGGAACGCCCACGGACGGTTGAGCTTCGCCACGCCCGGCTTCGAGGAGGCCTGCGAGGTGGAGACCACCTTCATTTCATTGGCGACCGGGAAGGTCACTTCGGCGGCGCTTGAGGTCAGCGGGCCGGCCACGGCAAGAACCTTCTCGTCGCCGGCCAGTTTGCGCAGCGAGCTTGCGGCCTGCGCCGGCTTGGCGGCGTCGTCGAGAATCGTGATCTTCAGCTTCGCGCCATTGATGCCGCCGGCATCGTTGGTCTGCTGTTCCAGCATCTTCAGCGTCACGGTGTTGCTGCGGCCCCACTCGGCGAACGGACCGGAGCTCGGCACCACCGCGCCGATGGCGATTTCCTGCGCCCATGCCTGACCGCCAACCATGGCGGAAAGCGTGACGGCGGCAACTGTGCCCAATACGCGCGGCAAATTCGATTTGATCCGTGACATCGACGATCGTCCTCTTCTGCTGATGCTTTTGCTGCAGTGATCCGCAGCATAATCCAGATAAAGATTTCTATGCACGCCATGTGCCATCGCCAGCTGTGACAGCGGAATGACAGCGTTGGTCGGATCGTCCAATAAATTTCAGGCTTTGACAATCGTCATTCTGAGTATCTTTATAAAATAGTTCTCTTAAGAAGCTAATTTATGCGGCAGTGCGGCCCGGAAATGCAGCAATTCGAAGCTGGCGGGAATGCGCGCAATTGCCTGTTTCACGGGTGTTTGGTGTTGCGGGCGCGTCGCGGCTGATTCCCGTGTCGCCCCTGGGCGGGCAGGGGCTGCGCGCACGGGCGCCGTTTTGTCGCAGCAATGGCGGCGCGGGCAGTGGCTATCCCCGGGGCCTTGGCCGGGTGCAACCGCCGGTCCTGACGCGGGTCAGATTGCAGACCGGATTCAGCCCTTGCGCGGCTTGCCGCGCTTGGCGACGGCGATCGATTGAGCCTCGGGCGAGAGCTGCTTCACATTGGTGTCGGCCAGATAACGCTGCAACGCAATGGCGCGGTCGCTGGAATCGACGAGCCGCTGCACCATGTCCAGCAACTGGTGGAATTCGCGGGTGCCGAGGCAGCCGAACTGCACGTCGTTCACCTGCGCTTGAGTCGGCGCGAGCCGCTCCAGCAATTCGGCGCCATGCGGTGTCACCACGAGGCTGATGCGGCGGCGGTCGCCGGTGTGCGAGGTCTTGGTGATCAGCCCTTTGGTTTCGAGCTTGTTGGTCACGGTGGTGACGAAGGCGCCGCTCAGATGCAGGTGATCGGCGACGGCGCGCACATGGACGTCGCCTTGCGCCGACAGATGCCGGATCGAAATGAGGGTCGTGTATTCGATGCCGGCGAGGCCGATGACGGCGGCATGGCCTTCGCGCAAGGTCTGGTGGCGGACAAGGAAGCCGAACAGGCTGTGGACCAGGCGGCGGAACTGGGCGTCCGAACCGTCCACCAGCAGCTCCGGACGGGAGACCGTCAATGCAGCGCGGGACGCCGGCCGGCCTGTGGCAGGCTTCTTGCTGATCTCCTTGCCAACTGATTTGCCGATCGAAGTGGAGCGCGCTGCGGATTTGGCCACGTGATGATCCCATGTATCAAAACTTGCCCGAGCTTGGCGGCTTCGCGCGGTAATTGCAATCGCGACGAATGATGCAAGTGTGCGAATGCCACAGGTCCGCTTGACAACGGATTTAAAATAGCTTCGGATGATAGCTATTAATAGTGATGACCGGCACGCGGCCGGCAGCAGGTGACGGAGAAGAGTGATGAACAAGGCATTTGGATCCGGGGCGGCAGTTGCCGGCGTCAAGACTGGCGCCCAGCATGTCGCCGCTGTGCGCGACGGCCGTGCGGTCTATCTCGACGGCAAGAAGGTCGACGACGTCTCGACCCATCCGGCCTATCGCCATGCGGTCGCCTCGGCCGGCGCGCTGTATGACTATCAGGCCGACCCCGCCAATATCGAACGCATGACCTTCGATGTCGGTGGTGGCCGCCGCGTCAATCGCGCCTGGCAACTGCCGACCAGCTACGCGGAACTGGTCGAGCGTCGCAAGGCGCTGGTGGAATGGGCCGAACTGTCCGGCGGCTTCCTCGGCCGCTCGCCTGATCACGTGGCGTCATCCATGTCCGGCATGATGATGGGCATCGAGGTGTTCGACAATTACGACCCGAAACGCGCACAGGCGTTCCGCGACTGGTACGACTATGCCCGCAAGAGCGACCTGTTCCTGACCTATGTGATCAACAACGTGCAGGGCGATCGCTCCAAGGCGTTCGGCGATCAGGGCAAGAATGCGCAGGACATGGTCGCGCGCATTGTCGACGAGGATGCGTCGGGCATCACCATCCGCGGCGCCAAGCTGTTCGCCACGAGCGCCATCATGGCCAACGAGATTTTCGTCGGCTCCGGCCAGCCGCTGCGGCCTGGCGAGGAACATCTGGCCTTCTCCTGCGCGCTGCCGATGGGCACCAAGGGCCTCAAGATGCTGTCGCGGAAATCGTTCGAGGCCCATGCGCCAAACGAATACGACAATCCGCTGGCCTATCGCTATGACGAGAACGACGCACTGGTGTTCTTCGACGACGTGAAGGTGCCGTGGGAGCGCGTGTTCCTGCTGCGCAACACCGATATGTGCCGCGCCCAGCTCCATGATACGCCGGCTCATGTCTATCAGAACTATCAGGCGCAGATCCGCCTGTCGGTGAAGCTCCGCTTCCTGGTCGGCCTTGCGCGCGGCATCGCCAAGACCATCGGCACCATCAATTTCCCGCCCGTGGTCGATACGCTCGGCAAGCTCGCCTCGCAGGCGGCGCTGATCGAGGGCATGGTGCTCGGCATGGAAGCCGGCGGCGCGATGCGCGGCGATTACTTCCTCCCCAACAAGCATCTGCTTTACGCCGCACAGGTGCAGTCGCAGGAGATGTATCCGCAGATCATCAGCGCCATCCGTGAACTCGCCGGTGGTGCGCTCTTGATGCTGCCGTCCTCGGTGGATGATTTCAGCAATCCGGAAATCGCGGATATTATCGGGCTGACGCAAATCTCGCCGGCGATGTCGGGCCAGGACCGCGTCAAGCTGCTGAAGCTGACCTGGGACGCCGTCGGCTCCGAATTCGCCTCGCGCCATCTGCAATATGAGATGTTCTATGCCGGCGCTCAGTTTGTCACCCGCGGCCATAGCTACCGCACCTATGACTGGGAGCGCGCGGCGGGCATGGCGGAGAAGATGACGGCGAAATACGATCTGCCGGAGTTCAAGGGCAGCAACTAAAGCGCAGTCGCTTCCTTAACCTCTCCCCGCTCTGCGCGGGGAGAGGTCGCCGCGTCTTCGCGGCGGGTGAGGGGCCATTCTCGGAGTTCAACGCAAGCGCAGTATGTGCAGTTCGGAGAACGTGCCGATCTGTGGGGGATTAAATGCGGCGGGTCTTGTGCCTTGCCCCTCACCCCACCCCTCTCCCCGCGCAAGATGCGGGGAGAGGGAGCCTACGGTGCGTGCCGCTGCTTCCCTGCAATCCCGATCAATGCGCCGCGGCGCCTGAGAAATCCCGCGGCAATCTCGTTTCCGCCACGCGCACATTCCGCATACCCGCTGGCGTGTTCCGGCTGCGACCGACGAAGCGCGGCACGCCGTCGGTGATCACGGCGCTGACCGCCGGCACGTCACCATTCACAAGCGCTGATAGTGCATTGTCCTGCGAGCCGCCGGCGCAGGCGTCGATCAGCACCACGTCGGCATCCTTGCTGGGCTTCAGAAATCCGCTGTTGAGCCGATAGACCGTTGCATTGTTCCCCGTCGCCGCGGCGATCGCCTGTTCGGGCGGCATGCCGCCGAGGCTGGCGAGATGGCTGATGGTGTAGAACATGCCGAGCGGCATGATCCCGCTGCCGGTCGGCGTATCGGTCGCGATCAGCAGCCGCTCCGGCTGCCCGGCCTCGTCGAGCAGTTTCGCCGTCAGCAATGCGGTGCGCAGATTGCCCGCGGTGCAGAGCTGCAGCGCGATGTCGCTTTCGTTCACGAGCCGCGCGAAGCCGGCTTCGGGCATCGCCACCGGTCCGCCATTGACGTGGAACGAGACGCTCGGATTGGACTTCAGTACATGTTCGGCCCAGATGCCCGATGAGCCGGGAATCGATGAGCCGCCGGTATGCATGGTGGTGACCATGCCGAGCTTGCGTGCGGCGAGCATCAAGGGCGCATAGTCGAATGGTGTCTCGAATGCGCCGAAGCCGGCCTTGGCGAGCCACAGACCCGCTTTGACCAGTTCTTCCAGATCGGCCTCTGTCAGTCCCGGCTCGAGGATGATCGAGCCGGCATGCACGCGCATGCCGCCGGGGCGATAGTCGAGGAAACAGGCGCGGGCGGCCAGCGCCAGTGCCTTGACGCCGGCGGGATCCTTGGGGCGTCCGGGGACGTGCACTTCGGACGCGGTGATGGACGTCGTCGTGCCGCCATGCACGTAGCTTTCGAGATAGCCGACCACGCGCTGCCTTGGCGTGTAATCGCCGAAGGTGATGTGCACATGGCTGTCGATCAGGCCGGGAATCGCCGTGGTGCCGGCGGCGTCGATCACCACATCGGCCGATGAGACCTGGTCCGATGACAGCGTGCCGATCTCGCTGATGCGGCCATCCTGCATCAGGATGCCGTCGCCGTCGGCGAACGGCGCCTTGAGATCACCGGTGACGATGGTGCCGATATTGACGATGGCCGTTTTCATACCCGTCTCCGCATCTCAAGACCGTCCAAGGCCGCACAAAGCCGCAGCCTAGCGCAAGCCGTCCTTGCCGCCGATATCCCTCGCATTCAACCCGCCGACCCGCGCATTGAGCCGCCCGCGATTGGCGAGACAGACGATCAGCGCGACTTCATCAGTGGCAGGCGCATCGGGTGGCAGCGTCACCGAGACGCCGTCGTAATGCGAGCGGACATAGAGCGCGTCCTTGTGCGCCAGGGGAACGTCAATCAGGCAGCCGGGGGCGGCGAGCTTGGTGAAGGAGGGGATCCACGCTTCGGCGCCGCCGACGGCCTCGCGCAGCGGCGTCGCGAAAGTCGTGGTCAGCATCGCATTGGCATGTTCGAGTTCGCCGCCGAGGCCAACGACGCCGCCCTTGCCGTAGCTTTCCACCTTGTACGATCCCATCGCCTCGACAGCGAGCTTGGCCAGCACGGCGCCGACCTCCACACTGGCGGCAATTGCCTCGGAGAGGTCTTCGACATAGCGTCCGGCATAGGGATTGGCGACGATGGCCACGGCGGCGACGCGGCGCAGCGGCTGGTCGTGCCGGTGGCCGGCCTCGACCTCCTTGTGGTCGGTGAAGCAGAGCAGGCGCCTGATATCGAGTTTCATGATGTTCTCCCGTCAGATTTGGCGCCGATCCTGACCCAGTAAATGCATTTGATCAATAGCTTCGTTAAGAAGGTATGCAGAATCGCTTGACGAAGCAGGGGGCGCCAGCCAATCCTGTAGCGGATCGTTCACTGGGAAGCGGTATGTCTCGTTCCAAGGTTGCGCCGCTCTCCAAGACGCCGGCACTGCGTAAATCCGAAAAGCCCGCGGTGAAGACGGGCGCCAAAACTGCGCTCAAGGCGAAACTTCCGGCACCGGCGCTGACCACGTCGCGCAAGGCGCTGCTGGTCGATGGTTCCGATCATGCATTCCGGCAACTCGTGCACACATTGCTGGCGTTCCTCGCGCGTCACGAGACCGTGCGTGAGGGGCATGCCGCCGCGATCGGCCTGGCGGGGATCGAATACACTGTGCTGATCTCGGTCAAATATCTGGCCGCTGAAGGCGATGTCAGCGTGCGCGAACTCGCAGCGCATCTGCATCTCAGCGGCGCTTTCGTCACCACGGTGTCCAACAAGCTGCAGCAGATGGGATTGCTCGACAAGCTCGTGGATCCCGCCGATCGCCGGCGTCTGCGTCTCACGGTGACGCAGACCGGCGATGCGCTGCTCGCAAGCCTCAATCCGACGCAGCGTCAGGTCAACGACGTGCAATTCGATTGTCTCAACGCGGACGAATTTCATCAATTGCTGGGGAGCGTCGAGCGACTCGTCGAATCCAGCGAGCGCGCCATTGCGCTGCAACGCTATCTGCAGCCGCGTGGTCCGGATACTCCGGCGCCATCTGATGGCGGCGACAAACCGGCACGCCGCAAAAAGATATAAATCTGCGGTCTTTGGTACGAATCGAACCCGAATGCTGCGGCACCGGTATGGATTGCCGATATCGGGCGATTGAATCGGGTGCGACGACATGAGACATAATGTCACTCAGGTCGCTGCGAGGAAGACATGTCCCAGCTTGATGCATCCCCAACGCCGCAACCGGCGCCGTCACAACCTGTTGCGCCGACACCTGCGCAACCGCCCGCACAGCCTGCGGCGTTGACGCCAGCACAGCAGGCGTGGCGTCGTCTTGCGATTCCGCTGCTGGCCGTTGCTGCCGCGGTTGTCTTCATCGTTCTGGCCACCACCCGCTGGGACATCTGGATGGGCAACCGCGCGGTGCAAACCACCAATGATGCCTATATCCGAGCGCAGACAACGCGGCTGTCGAGCCGCGTGGCCGGTGCCGTGAAAGCCGTGCCGGTGAACGACTTCCAGCACGTCAAAGCCGGCGATCTGCTGATCCAGATCGATCCCGCGGATTACGAGGCGCAGGTAGCGCAAGCCGAAGCCGGCGTCGCCGGTGCGCAGGCGGCGCTGGACAATCTCGCGAACCAGGTCGAGCTGCAATATGCCACCATCGCGCAGGCCGAGGCGCAGCGTGTCTCTGCGCAGGCGATGGAAGTGCAGGCGCAGCAGGAGCGGGAACGTCAGGCTTCGCTGACGCAGACCGAAGCCGGCACGCGGCAGCGCTTCGAACAGGCAACTGCCGCCTATGCCAAGGCACAGGCCGATGTAAAGGCAAGCGGCGCGGTGATCGCTGCGCAAAAACATCAGCTCGAAGTGCTCGCCGGCACGCGCAAGCAGCGCGCCGCCGATCTGCTCGGCGCCAAGGCGACGCTCGATGCCGCCAGGCTACGCCTCGGTTATACGAAGATCGTGGCGCCCTTCGATGGCGTGGTCAGCGAGCGTCAGGTGCAGCCGGGCGATTATGTGAATATCGGCTCCAGCCTGATCAGCATCGTGCCACTGCCGGACGTCTATGTGATCGCCAATTTCAAGGAAACGCAGCTCACGCGCGTGAAGCCCGGCCAACCCGTCGACATCGTGGTCGATACATTCTCGGCGGAGACGCTGCGTGGCCGCGTCGAGCGCGTCTCGCCGGCGTCGGGATCGCAATTCGCTTTGCTGCCGCCGGATAACGCCACCGGCAATTTCACCAAGGTCGTGCAGCGCGTGCCGGTCCGCATCACGCTCGACAAGGGACAGCCGCTGCTCGACCGGTTGCTGCCGGGCATGTCGGTAACCGCCAGCATCAACACCGACGCGCCGGCGGCCGGCAATGGCGGAAAGTAAGGTCATCGAAAGCGGCCCGGTCTCGACCGGGGGCGTTTCGCATCATCCGATCTTTGCGGTCGGCGCGGTGCTGCTCGGCGCATTCCTCGCCAATTTCGATACGCGTATCTTCTCCATCGGCCTCGCCGATCTGCGCGGGGCGCTGGGGTTGAGTTTCGACGAAGGCGCGTGGCTCTCCACCGCGGGCACCGCGTCGCAGATCTTCATCGCGCCGGCGGTGGCCTGGATGGCCACCGTGTTCGGGCTGCGCCGCGTGCTCGGCATTCCTGCCCTGGTCTATGCGGCGATCTCGCTGGTGATCCCGCTGGTGCGCGACTACAATCTGCTGCTGGTGCTGAACATCGTGCACGGCATGCTGCTTGGCACCTTCGTGCCGGCAACGCTGCTGATCATCTTTCGCAATCTGCCGATGAAGTGGTGGCTACCGGCCATTGCGATCTATTCCATTCGCGTCGGCTTCTCGCTCAATTCCGGCACCGCGCTGGTCGGCTTCTATGTCAGCCACATCGGCTGGCAATGGATGTTCTGGCAGGATGTCATCATCGCGCCGCTGCTGGCGCTGTTCGTCTGGCTCGGCACACCGCGCGAGCCGATCAACCGCTTCGTGCTGTGCGAGGCGGATTGGGGCGGCATGCTCTTGCTCGGCACCGGCATGGCGATGATCTATGCGGGGCTCGATCAGGGCAACCGGCTGGACTGGCTGGGTTCGGGTACGGTGGTGGCGCTGCTTGGCGGCGGCACGGTCCTGACCGTCGGCTTCTTCATCAATGAGTCGGTGGTCAAACGGCCATGGGCGCATGCCGAGGTGCTGCTGTCGCGCAATATCGGTCTCGCGCTGCTGACGATCATTCTCTACACCATGACCAGCCTGTCCAATTCATCGTTGGCGCCGAATTTTCTCACCAACATCGCGCTGTTGCGGCCGGAGCAGTCCGGCATGTTGTTTCTGCTCTATGCCGTCGTGCCGATGATCGTGCTGGTGCCGCTGTCGATCTGGCTCATTCGCTACTACGACGTGAAGCTGACGCTGATCATTGGCCTTGCGGCATTCGCCGCCGCCGCCCTCCTGGGCACGCAGCTCACCCATGAATGGGCGCTTGGCGATTTCATCCCGATGGTGATGTTGCAGTCGCTTGGGCAGAGCTTCACGCTGCTGCCCATCGTGATCATCGCGCTGTCGAATTCCGATCCGTCGCGCGCCACCGCCTTTGCGGCCTATATCCAGGTCTTCCGACTCGGCGGTGCCGAGATCGGCATCGCGCTGATGGGCACCTGGCTGCGCGTGCGCGAGCAGATCCATTCGAATCTGCTCGGCCAGCATGTCGCCAGCGGCGATGCCGATGTCGTCGGCATTCTTGCCAAGCTCACCGGCCGCTTCGCCAGCCATGGTGAGGGTCTCGCACAAGCGCGCGGCATCGGCACGCTCGCAAGCCTCGTGCAGCGCGAGGCCAATACGCTGGCCTATATCGACGGCTTCTGGCTCACCTTCTGGTTCGCGATGGCAGCGCTGATCGTCGTGTCGCTGATCGGCAATGCGCCGAAGGGCCCGTTCACGCCGAAGCCGCGAGGGTGAGGGGGATCTCTCTCGTCATTCCGGGGCACACCAATTGGTGTGCCTGGGGGCCGGACTGAGCTCGGAATCTCGATCCAAGCTCGTCATTCCGGGGCGCATGAAAGCGGCGAAGCCGCTGCAATGCGAACCCGGAATCCCGACATGTTCAGCGCAAAACAGGTCGAGATTCCGGGTTCGGTCCCGTCGCCTCCGGCGCCGCTCCCGCCCCGGAATGACGGGGGTGGGGCGGCAAGACAGTGCCCAAACATTTTTTCCTATCTTCCGTTGACAACATCCCCGTCAGGTTTATATTCCCCTTCGTCCTGCCCCACCGAGAGGGGCGATCGCGATCGTCACGTTCGCGGGGCAGGGTGCGGTGGACGCCGGAGATGCGGCGTTACGCGGTTCACGGGTGACGTCTGTCTTCCGGCAGGACGGATCTGCGCCAGCACTGCCACTGGCAAGGACACGGCCGACCTTGAGATGGACAACCCCCTGGACAGTGTGACGGACGACCAAATCGAAACGCGTTCGGCCAAGTGCTTTGCGGCTACCCTGTCCCTCCGCCCTGGGACATTAATTTTGGCGATGGGACCGTTCGCCATGGCAGATGTGCAAGCAACCGAAAAAACACCGCATGCGGAACGCCGGGCAATCGCTCGGCGCCTCCGAAAGTCCTGATGCACTCTCAATTGCGGAAGACCGCATTCGCATCAGGCCCAAGGGTGCAACGGGCACCCGGCGTTCCGCACGCCCTCTCGCAAGAGGGTGGGAATGCGAAGCACGACGGCGCCCCCGCGCCGCAAACAATGGGGGTGATGACGCATGTCTGAAGGGCCGTGGCTGTTTGACATTCGAATGCGCAACGACGCACAGGCGTCAGCGATATCCCTCCCTCAAGCAGCGAAGCTGCGCAGTGGGGAGGGTCGGCCAAACGAGGACGAAGCGAAGCTTCGTTCGAAGTGGAGGACGGGGTGGGGTCTCTCCCCACGCGAGAGCGGCGTCTGTTGCACCACCCCACCCGTCACGTCGCTCGCAAGAGCTCGCGCCGCGCCACCCTCCCCACTGCGCGCGACTAAGTCGCGCTTGGGGGAGGGACAAGAATCAATCCTGCAGCTCGTTCACCTTGCTCACCCAGATTCGCACGTCAGTGAGCACCTGCGGCAGCACGTCCTTGACCTCCTGCACGGTCATGCCGGCCTTGATGCGGGGGTCGTAGAGGATGTTGAGGATGTACTGGTCGTAGACGTCGAAGAAGCCCATCTGGACGTTGTCGTTGAACATCGTCCACGGCACCGTACTGGTATCGTTGATCGGGCCCAGCGACTGCAGCAATTCCTCATAGGCGCAATCGAGAAAGACGAAGTCGCCATTGTCGACAGTGAGGATCACGTCGGAGCGTTCGATCTCAAAGGCCTCGTTCTTGCGGAAGCCGGACAGGCATTGCGGGTCCAGGGAGTCGCGGATCTCGTTGGCCCGGTCGGTGCCATAGAAGGTCGAGATGGTGCGATAGAGATCGCGGTCGCGCACCAGCTTCACCAGTACATTGGCGTCGTCGCGGTTGTCCGCCATGGCGATGTTGAGATGCTGCACCCGGCGCGCGATGTCGGTCACAACCTTGGCGATTTGAGCCTTGCGGTCGGCACGGCCCTCGGCGAAGACCCGCACCGGAAGCTCATATTTGCGGATGCGGTCGACGCGGCCGGCGAGGTGATATTCGGCGCCAAAGGCGGTCTTGAAAAAACCGTCGATGATCTCGCTGTCGGTAAAGGTTTTCTTCTCGGTGCGCTGGCGCGCCGTAACGGCGGGCGGCTCGCTCGCACCGGCATAAGACGGCTGCGGCACGAAGGCGGTCAAAGACGCTAGCGCCAGCAGCGCGGCAATCGTCCGGACGATGAATCGATCTGGTGTCGGGGCGGGCATTATTACTCAAGTTCTCGCAATGCGCGTATTTGCGCAAGCGTTCAGTGCCGCCCCCGCGGACAATTCGAAGGCTTCCCGCAGGAAGCCTTCGTTCTCAGGTCAAGCTCAGTTCTTGACGATGACCGTCGCGCCGACCGAGACGCGGTTATAGAGATCGGTGACATCGTCATTGGTCATGCGGAAGCAGCCCGAGGACACGGCCTGCCCGATGGTCTCCGGCTCGTTGGAGCCGTGGATGCGGTACAGCGTCGAGCCGAGATACATGGCGCGGGCGCCGAGTGGGTTGTCGATGCCGCCGGGCATGTGGCGGGGCAGGTCGGGCCGGCGGGCGAGCATCTGGGCCGGCGGGGTCCAGCTCGGCCATTCCTTCTTGGCGGTGACGCGGTGGACGCCGCCCCAGCGGAAGCCATCGCGGCCGACGCCGATGCCGTAGCGCAGCGCCTGGCCGCCCGGCTGCACCAGATAGAGCCGGCGCTCGGCGGTGTTCACAACGATGGTCCCCGGGGCGTAATTGCTGTGGAAGCCGACGGTCTGGCGCTGGATCGGGCCGGAGCTGTTGCCGCCGCCATTGCCGAAATTGGAGAAGAAGTTGGAGAGCGACGGGCCGTCGTCGACCTCGAAGTCCTGTGCCGGCGGCTGGTTGCGAACGCGTGCATCGGCAGGAAACGCAATTGTGGTGAACGCGGCTGCGGCAAAAAAGAGAGCAAAAAGGCGCTTCATCATGGTCCTCGCCAGAAAAAATTGAGGCCCAAGACAGGCCATAAATCGCCCCGATCCGCAACCCACGGCCGTGTGAGGACAGCCCGGATGGAGCGATAATAACCGGCGTTCAGCCCGCCCCGCGGCCCTCACAACGAAGCCTTGCGTTCCGACCCTTTGACGGGCCCTCCGAACAATGGTTCATCAGCCCCCGAGATCAAGAAACCGAGATACGACCCTGAATCAAACGGAGTGAGACGATGAACGGTGCGGAAAGCCTGGTGCGGACATTGGTGGCGGGCAATGTGGATGTCTGCTTTGCCAATCCGGGAACGTCGGAAATGCATTTCGTTGCGGCGCTCGACCGCGTCGAAGGCATGCGCTGCGTGCTCGGCCTGTTCGAAGGCGTCGTCACCGGCGCGGCGGATGGCTACTTCCGCATGAAGGGCACCCCGGCCTCGACGCTGCTGCATCTCGGCCCCGGCCTCGCCAATGGCCTCGCCAACCTGCACAATGCCAAGAAGGCCAATTCGGGCATCGTCAACATCGTCGGCCAGCATGCCGTCTATCACATCGAATACAACGCGCCGCTGACCTCGGACATCGAGGGCCTCGCCCGTCCGATGTCGCAGTGGGTGCACACCTCGCCGGATTCCAAGTCGGTGGCCAAGGACGGCGCCGCAGCAATTGCCGCCGCCAAGGATCGCCAGATCGCGACGCTGATCCTGCCGGCTGACACCGCATGGGGCGCGGCTGATGGTGTGGCCCCGGTGCCGACCGAGAAGCAGAGCGCCGGCTATTCGGCACAGGCCGTCGAGACTGCCGCCAGGATCATGAAGGACGGTGGCGCCTCGACGCTGCTGCTGATGACCGGCCAGGGGCTGACCGAAAAGGGCCTGGCGCTGGCCGAGCAGATCGCCGGCAAGACCGGCTGCAAGGTGATGGGCCAGACCTACAACCCGCGCATGGCGCGCGGCCGTGGCCGCTTCTCCATCGATCGCATTCCTTATGTGATCGAAGCCGCACTTCCGCTCCTGAAGGACTTCAAGAACATCGTGCTGGTGGAAGCCAACGATCCCGTGGCCTTCTTCGCCTATCCGAACAAGCCGAGCATGCTGAAGCCGGAAGGCTGCGAAGTGCATCGCATAACCGCAGGCGGCGAGAACTCGATCGCTGCGCTCGAAGCGCTGGCCGGCGCGCTCGGTGCCAAGCCATCGGATGTGAAGCCGCAGAAGCTCGCCGAATTGGTGAAGCCGACCGGCGCGCTGAACCACACCACGATTGCGCAGGCGATTGCCTATGCGATTCCGGAAAACGCCATCATGGTCGATGAGTCGCTGACCACCGGCCGCGGCTTCTTCCCGCCGACCGCAGCGGCTGCGCCGCATGACTGGCTGCAGAACATGGGTGGCTCGATCGGCTTCTCGACCCCGGTCGCCACCGGCGCCGCGGTGGCCTGCCCGGACCGCAAGGTGATCTGCATGGTCGGTGACGGCAGCGCGATGTACACGCTGCAGTCGCTGTGGACCCAGGCCCGCGAAGAGCTCGACATCACCACCATCGTGTTCGCCAACCGCAAGTATCAAATCCTGCTCGGCGAATTCGCAGGCGTCGATGCCGGCGAGCCCGGCCAACGCGCGCTGGACATGCTCAACCTCGACCGTCCGACGCTCGACTGGGTGTCGCTCGCCAAAGGCATGGGCGTCCCCGGCGTCTCGGTGTCCAACGTCGACGACTTCAACAAGGCGCTCGCCAACGCGATCGCTGCGAAGGGTCCGAAGCTGATCGAAGTGGTGATGTGAGCCGCAGCTGACAAATACCCCGCTACCAAGCGGGGTGCCTGCCAAATAGAGAAAGGCTCCGGATCACTCCGGAGCCTTTTCAGTACTGTTCCCTGCTGACGAAACGATATCAATTGAAACACGTTCCGATTTTTCGGCGCAACTCCACGCAGCGCTTTCTCCGGCAGGGATTGTGCTCTGCAACCTGGACGCATCGGGAACAATAGTTGTGAACATCGCGTTGCAAAGGGACAGCTACCGCACAGACAAGTTATTTCAGCGCACTCATAAGATCAGATGGCAAAAAATCGTTGGGACGACGAACAGATTGAAATTTTGAAAGGGCTTATCGCGCGTAAAGTATCGCTGGCCAGAGCCGCAGTGATCATGAAACGACCGCAGAGTTCCGTTCAGATCCAGGCACGCCGGCTCGGAGCACCATTCCCCGGTGTTCGAGCGACCAAGGCGCGGCTGAAGGCGCAAATCGATGAAGCCGAGAAGAAAGCGTTGCGGTGAAAAGCGCGATTGAGCTTGTGGTTGCCGCCTATGTCGATACGAACCAGCTAAGTGCGTTGCAAGATCTCAAGGTGCATCGCGAAACGCTGGCGGCGTCCGTCCGCAACAGAATGGACTTCAATTTCGGGGTGCTGCTCGGGCAGCTCGACGACGACATCCGCGAGATCGAAGCCGGTATTCGCCGATTGCGTGCTTCGATGGAAGCGCGGCCAGTGGTCGAGTCCTAAGGAGGTGCGCGTCGGTCACGTTGCCAAGTCCGCCGTCTGTTCGCTCCAGCGCAGATAGTCGCGTGGTGAAATTCCCATCGAGCGACGGAACATGGCGCTGAAGGCACTTGGACTATCATAGCCGAGATCGAGCGCCACATTGGTCACCGGTTCGCGCATGGTCAGGCGCGACAGCGCTTCCATCAATCGCACCTGCTGGCGCCATTCGGCGAAGCTCATGCCGGTCTCGCGGCGAAATAGCCGTGTCAGCGTCCGTCGGCCGAGGCCGCCGATCTGCGACCAGGATTCCAGATCCTGATTGTTGCCGGGCTCGCGCAGGATCGCTTCACAGATACGCGCGAGGCGGCGGTCCTGCGGCATCGGCGCGCGCAGCGGCACGGCCGGCATGCGGCCGATTTCCGCGAGCATCAAATTCATGATCTGCCCTTCGCGGCCATCCATGTCGTATTCGGTCGGGAAGGTGACGGCTTCGTTGAGCAATGCGCGCACCAGCGAGGAGACTTCCATCAACTGACACGAGGTCGGCAGGCCGATCGTCGCGTCGGGTTCGACATAGAGCGTACGCAGCTGCACGGTGCCCCAGCAGCGGCTTTGATGGACAACGCCGGGCGGGATCCACAGCGCGTGCTGCGGTGATACGGTCCAGCTGCCGGTCTCGGTGATCACGGTCATGACCCCGGTCAGGCCGTGGAGAAATTGCGCGCGGCGGTGGCTGTGCCGGACGCCGACGCCGCCCGAGGAGAATTCGGCAGCCATCGCAACCACCGGGCGTTGTGCGCCCTGGAGTGCATCGGCGCGGCGGCCGCTGGCCTCGAAGCCGGAAAAACTCACCATGGCCGGCGGCGCGACGCGCTGGCGCGGCGTGTTGCACGAAATTGAAGAGATATGGCCCATACGCGACAAATCCTGACCCTGTGAAGACGGAGATGATGCGCTGACATCGTACCCTAGGATAGAGGTTTTGAGCGCATCGTTCCGGACGTTGCCATTCTCAAAGCAGGCTTCATGCCACTAGCGCGTTTTCCAGGTACCGGTTCGCGTTAAGAAAACACGTAAAACAACAATCCTGAGCCCCGTTCCGATTCAATTGGAACGGAAAAGGCTCGGGCAGAAACAAACGCAGGAATTCGATGACCCGCATTACTCTCATGACGACCCTGTCCAACACCATGGGCTTTCTGGAGGACCACCTGAAGCGGGTGGTTCCCGGCGCGGTCGTGACCACTTGGCCGGAGCAGGGCGCGCTGGACGGGGAGGTTGTGGTCTGCTGGAAACCACCCGCGGGCGTGATGGCGGCCATGCCGAATTTGCGGCTGATCCATTCCATCGCCGCCGGTGTGGACAATGTGCTGTCCGATACGGCGCTGCCGAAGCTGCCGCTTTGCCGGATCGTGGATCCGCTGCTGGGCAAGGCGATGGCCGAATATGTGCTCTGGGGCACGCTGTATTTTCACCGCGAGTTTGATCGTGTCTCCGCCAATGCCCGCAACGGCCACTGGCATCGCTACGATCAGGTCGCTGCCGCCGACAAGCGCGTCGGCATCCTCGGTCTCGGCACCCTCGGAATCCAGGCTGCCACGCTACTGAAATCGGTTGGCTACAAGGTCTCCGGCTGGTCGCGCTCCGCAAAACAGGTCGAGGGTGTGGAGGTCTTCGCCGGCGACGCTGCGCTCGACGATTTCCTGGTGCAGACCGACATTCTGGTCTGCTTGCTGCCGCTGACGCCAAGCACGGTGGGAATCCTGAATGCTGACCGCTTCGCCCGCCTGCCGAAAGGGGCGGCGCTTATTCTCTGCAGCCGTGGCGAGCATCTTAACGTTCCAGACCTCGTCGCCGCATTGCGATCGGGCCATCTGCGCGGCGCAATTCTTGATGTGTTCGACAAAGAGCCGCTGCAGCCCGACAATCCGCTGTGGACGGAGCCGGGTATTCTGGTGACGCCGCACATGGCCGGATTGGCCAAACCGCGCGTCATTGCCGACCAGATTGCCGAGAATATCCGCCGTCTCGAGGCTGGAGAGATTCTACTCAACCGCGTCGATCCGGCACTGGGATACTGAATGCCTGCTCATTCACGGAACATGCTCGGTTCTCGGACAACGCCGGCCCGATCGCGATGATGATCGGCCCGGCGACGGCGGCGGCTTGAATTTTGCAAGCTCATCCTTGCGCGTCAGTGCAACCCTGACGTTCAACCCTCTGTGTCCATCGGGAGAGCTGAATGAATCGACGTGAGTTTGCGAAATTGCTGGGTCTGAGCGCTACAGCGCTGTCAGGCATCCCGCTCGGCATTACCCGCGCCACGGGACAGACCAGAGGCGGTACGCTCAATACGATCATTCAGCCCGAACCGCCGATCCTGGTCACGGCGATCAATCAGCAACAGCCGACCCTCACCGTCGGCGGCAAACTCTATGAGAGCCTGCTGCGCTACGATTTCGATCTCAAGCCGATTCCCGGCCTCGCCAAATCCTGGGAGGTTTCGCCGGACGGGCTGACCTACACATTCAAGCTGTTCCCGAACATCACGTTTCACGACGGCAAGCCGCTGACGTCGGAAGACGTGATTTTCACCATGACCAAGGTGCTGATGGAAACCCATGCGCGCGGTCGCGTGACATTTGCGCGCATCGCAAAGGCGGAAGCGCCCGATCCACTGACGGTGATCTTCACGCTGAAGTCGCCCTTCGCGCCGTTCCTGACGTCGCTGGATTGCACCACGGCGCCGATCCTGCCGAAGCACATCTATGAGGGGACCGACTATCGCAAGAATCCCGCCAATGCGCAGGCAATCGGCTGCGGTCCGTTCAAGCTCAAGGAATGGGTCAAGGGATCGCACATTCATTTTGTCCGGCACGAAGGTTATCATCGGCCCGGCGAGCCCTATCTCGACGAAATCATCTACCGCGCGATCCCCGATGGTGCATCGCGGACCGTGGCGGTCGAGCAGGGCAAGGTGCAGCTGACGCAGTGGGGCGATATCGAATTCTTCGAGGTGCCGCGACTGTCGAAACTGCCGAATTACGAGGTGTCCACCAAGGGCTACGAGTTCTTTGCGCCGCATCAATGGATCGAACTCAATAATCGCATCAAGCCGATGGACGACAAGCGTTTTCGTCAGGCCGTGATGCATGCGATCGACCGCAAGGCGATGCTGCAGCGAATTTATTTCGGGCTCGGCAAGCTGGCGACCGGCCCGATCTCGTCGAAGACACGATTCTACGACAAGAACGTCAAAACTTATGACTACTCCGTCGACAAGGCGAAAGCGCTGCTCGACGAGATGGGCCTGAAGCCGGGCTCGGACGGCAAGCGCGTCACGTTGCGTTATCTGATCTCGCCGGTCAGCGAGGCCAATACGCGGGCCGCCGAATTCCTGCGCCAGTCACTCGGGCGCGTCGGCATCGATCTGCAATTGCAGACAACCGATATCGCCGGCTGGGCGCAAAAGTTCGCCGATTGGGATTACGATATGACCGGCAACCTGGTCTACCAGTTCGGCGATCCCGCGCTCGGTGTGGCGCGCACCTACATCACATCGAATATCAAGAAGGGCATCCTGTTCTCGAACACCGCCGGCTATTCCAATCCGGAAGTTGATCGCCTGTTCGAAGAAGCAGCCGTGGCGACATCCGATGACAAGCGGCAGGAGCTCTACAGTCAGGTCCAGAGAATTCTCGTTGAGGACGTTCCAGTGGTCTGGACGTTCGAGCAGGACTATCCGAACTTCATCGACAAGCGGCTGAAGAACGTGTTGTCGACGGCGATCGGGGTGCACGAGACATTCGGGGCGGTGAGTTTCGGATGACGTTGAGCGCTTCAAATATCTTTACTACAAAGGAATTAAGATGAACAGACGTGAATTCGCGAAGCTAATGGGTTTGAGTGCGACGGCGCTTTCGGGAATTCCCCTCGGCGTCACCCGCGCCGTGGGTCAGACCAGGGGCGGCACGCTCAATACGATCATCCAGCCCGAGCCCCCGATCCTGGTGACCGCGCTCAACCAGCAGCAGCCGACGCTGACGCTTGGCGGCAAGATCTATGAGAGCCTGCTGCGTTACGGCGCCGATCTCAAGCCGCTGCCCGGTCTCGCTGAATCCTGGACCGTTTCGCCTGATGGCCTCGTCTATACGTTCAAGCTGTTCCCGGGCATCACCTTCCATGACGGCAAGCCGCTGACATCGGAAGATGTTGTGTTCTCGGTGACCAAGGTCCTCGTCGAAACCCATGCGCGTGCGCGCGGCACCTTCCTGCGCATCGACAAGGCCGAAGCGCCCGATCCACTCACGGTGGTGTTCACGCTGAAGGCGCCGTTCGCGCCGTTCCTCAATTCGTTCGATTGCACCACCGCGCCGATCGTGCCGAAGCACATCTATGACGGCACCGATTTCCGCAAGAACCCTGCCAATGCGCAGGCGATCGGCTCGGGCCCGTTCAAGCTCAAGGAATGGGTCAAGGGCTCGCATGTCCATCTCGTCAAACACGAGGGCTATTACCGCAAGGGCGAGCCGCATCTCGACGAGATCATCTATCGCGTGATTCCGGACGGCGCATCGCGCGCCGTTGCGCTCGAACAGGGCAAGGTCCAGTTGACGCAGTGGACTGACGTCGAACTGTTCGACGTTGCGCGTCTCTCGAAGCTGCCCAATGTCGAAATGACCACCAAGGGCTACGAGTTCTTCGCGCCGCATTTCTGGCTGGAGTTCAATCTTCGCGTCAAGCCGATGGACGACAAGCGCTTCCGCCAGGCGGTCATGTTCGCGGTCGATCGCAAAGCGCTGCTGCAACGCGTGTTCTTCAATCTCGGGAAGGTGGCGACCGGACCCGTTTCGTCGAAGACCCGGTTCTACGAAAAAGATGTCAAGCAGTACGACTATTCGCTGGACAAGGCGAAAGCCCTGCTCGACGAGATGGGCCTGAAGCCCGGTGCCGACGGCAAGCGTGTCAGCATCAAATTCCTGGTTCCGCCCTATGGCGAAATCTGGCAGCGCTCGGCCGAATTCTTCAAGCAATCGCTCGGTCGTGTCGGCATCGATCTGCAACTGGAAAATCTCGATCTCGCCGGCTGGGCCGAGCGCACCAGTAACTGGAATTACGAGATGACCTGTAATCTGCTGTACCAGTTCGGCGATCCGGCGCTGGGCGTATCGCGCAGTTACATCACGGCGAATATCCGCAAGGGTATTCTGTTCTCAAATATCGCGGGCTATTCCAATCCGGAAGTAGACCGGCTATTCGAGGAAGCCGCCGTGGCGACCTCTGACGCAAAACGTCAGGAACTCTACACGGCCGTGCAGAAAATTGTCGTAGAAGAAGTCCCGATCGCATGGATGGTCGAGCAAGACTTCCCCAACTTCATCGACAAGCGGTTGAAGAACGTCATCACCACCGGCATCGGTGTGCACGAGACTTTTGGAGCCGTGACGCTCGGTTGAAGCCGAAGTTACTGAAAGTCACTTGATGGCTTGGCTGTAGCCGGACGTGCAAGCGTCCGGCTACAGCCACTGTCAGGCGTCAATGTTTAAAGGAAGAGGCTATGAATAGACGTGAATTCGCGAAGCTGATGGGCGTGAGTGCGGTTGCGCTCTCGGGTATCCCCCTCGGCATCACTCGTGCCGCTGGTCAGACCAAGGGCGGCACGCTGAACACGATCATTCAGCCAGAGCCTCCGATCCTCGTCACTGCACTGAACCAGCAGCAGCCAACGCTGACCCTGGGCGGCAAGATTTATGAGAGCCTGCTGCGTTACAGCCCCGATCTCAAGCCGCTTCCCGGTCTCGCACAGTCGTGGGAAGTGTCGCCGGACGGCCTGACCTATACATTCAAACTGTTCCCCGGCATTACCTTTCATGACGGCAGGCCGCTGACGGCTGACGACGTCATCTTCTCGATGACCAAGCTGCTGCCGGAGACTCATGCACGTGCGCGCGGCATTTACTCGCGCATCGAAAAGGCCGATGCACCGGATCCGCTCACCGTGGTGTTCAAGCTGAAGTCGACCTTTGCCCCGTTCCTGACCGCGCTCGACTGCACGACGGGTCCGATCGTGCCGAAGCATATCTATGACGGCACAGAATATCGCAAGAATCCGGCCAATGCGCAGGCGATCGGCTCAGGCCCGTTCAAACTCAAGGAATGGGTGAAGGGCTCGCATGTTCATCTCATCAAGCACGAAGGCTATTACCGCAAGGATCAGCCGTATCTCGACGAAATTATCTATCGCATCATTCCCGACTCGGCGTCACGCGCCGTTGCGCTGGAGCAGGGCAAGATTCAGCTGACGCAGTGGAACGACATCGAAATGTTCGATGTGGCGCGGCTGTCGAAACTGCCGAATTTCGAGATGACCACGAAGGGCTATGAATATTTCGCTCCGCATCAGTGGCTCGAACTCAACAACCGCATCAAGCCGATGGACGACAAGCGTTTCCGTCAGGCTGTTGCCTATGCGCTCGATCTGAAGTCGATGGCGCAGCGCGTCTATTTCGGTCTGCCCAAGGTCGCGACCGGTCCGGTGTCGTCGGCGACCAGGTTCTACGAGAAGGACGTCAAGCGTTACGATTACTCGCTGGACAAGGCGAAGGCGCTGCTCGACGAGATGGGGCTCAAGCCGGGTGCCGGCGGCAAACGCGTCACCATCAAGTATCTCACCCCGCCTTATGGTGAAATCTATCAGCGTGCGGCCGAGTTCATTCGCCAGTCGCTCGGCCGCGTTGGCATCGATGTGCAGATCGAGAACACCGACGTCGGTGGCTGGGCGGAGAAGTTCAGCAACTGGGACTACGAGATGACCGGCAATCTGGTCTATCAGTTCGGCGATCCCGCGCTCGGCGTGTCGCGCACCTACATCTCGTCGAATATCAAGAAGGGCATCCTGTTCTCGAACACGGCAGGCTATTCCAATCCGGAAGTCGACCGTCTGTTCGAAGAGGCTGCAACCTCCACCTCGGACGCCAAGCGTCAGGAACTGTATAGCCAGGTTCAGAAGATCCTTGTCGAGGACGTGCCGGTGGTCTGGATGTTCGAGCAGGCCTATCCCACCTTCATCGACAAGCGCCTCAAGAACGTGACTACAACAGCGATCGGCGTGCATGAATCGTTCAGCGACGTGAGCTTCGGATGACGGCGGTGTCGGTCGATGCAAAAGGCGGTCGCGTGTTCGCGATCGCCCTTGCGCTTGCGGGTTGGTTTGTCAAATTCGTAGCCGTCGTCTTGGTCATTGCGACCTTCAACTTCATTCTCGTTCATGCCGCACCTGGCGATCCCGCGCAGGTGATTGCCGGCCAGAGCGGCGCCTCCGACGAAAAGCTTCTGGCGCAGCTGCGCGCTGAATACGGGCTCGACAAGCCCTATCCGATTCAGCTCGCCACCTATCTGAAGCGCGTCGTGACGCTCGACCTTGGTTATTCCTATCGGCAGCAGCGGACCGTGGCATCGCTCATTCTCGAGCGTCTGCCGGCAACACTGCTGCTGACGGCGACGGCTTTCAGCCTCGCGCTTCTGTTAGGTATCATTCTCGGCACGCTGGCCGGTGTCCGCGCCGGCAAGTGGTCTGACACGGTGCTGACCGTCGTGTCGTTGCTGCTTTATGCAACGCCGGTGTTCTGGCTTGGCCTGATGCTGGTTTTGCTGTTTTCGGTGCAGCTTGACTGGTTGCCGGCGTTTGGTTACGTGACCATCGGTGTGCCGATGACCGCACTGCAGCGCATGGTCGACATCGGCTGGCATTTGATCCTGCCGGCGGTGTCACTCGCGGCCGTCTATCTCGCGATCTACACGCGTCTGATGCGCTCTTCGGTGCTGGACGTTACCCATCAGGACTTTATCAAGACCGCCAAGGCCAAGGGCCTGAAGCAGGGCCGTATCATCATTCGACATATCCTGCGCAATGCGATGCTGCCCATCGTGACTGTCGCCGGCATGCAGGCCGGTGCGCTGGTTGGCGGTGCGGTGGTGATCGAGACTGTGTTTGCGTGGCCGGGTCTCGGTCGTCTGATCTATGACGCGCTGTTGCAGCGCGACTATCCAGTGTTGCTGGGCGTATTCCTGGTGATGTCGGTGATTGTGATTGCGCTCAATCTTCTCACCGATGCGATCTACCGGGTGATCGATCCACGCGTCTCCGTGCGTGCGGCATCGTGAACGGGATTATATGATGTCTACGCTCAAATCGTTTCTCCGCCATCCCACCGGGATGATTGGTCTGATCGTCCTCCTCGCGGTGGTCCTCCTCGCGGTGACGGCTCCGTGGCTGTTTCCTGACGACCCCTGGGACATGGTCGGCGCGCCGTTCCAGCCGCCGTTCAGTGAAGGGCTCTGGCTTGGCTCCGACATGCTCGGCCGTGACGTCGCTGCCGGCATCGCGCATGGTGCGCGGATTTCGTTGATCATCGGCGTCATCTCGACGCTGACCTCGCTGGTTATCGGCGTCACCATCGGCGCAACCGCCGGCTATTTCGGCGGCAAGGTCGACGAGGTGATGATGCGCATCACCGAGCTGTTCCAGACCATTCCGGGCTTCATTCTCGCGATCCTGCTGGTTGCGACCATCGGGCCGAAGATCTCCAACATCATCTTCGCCATCGGCATCGTCAGCTGGCCGCCGCTGGCACGCCTGACGCGCGCCGAGTTCATGCGGCTGCGTGGGCGTGAATTCGTTCAGGCTGCGGTCTGCCAGGGCCAGCGTCCGCTGACCGTGGTGCTGCGGCGCATCCTGCCCAATGCGATCTCTCCGATCATCGTCACCGGATCGCTCGCGGTTGCCAGCGCCATCCTGATCGAGAGCGCGCTGAGCTTCATGGGTCTCGGCGATCCCAATCTGATGTCGTGGGGCTTCATGATCGGTGCTGCGCGCACTGTGATCCGTCAGGCATGGTGGATGAGCGTGTTTCCCGGCCTCGCCATCCTGCTCACCGTGCTCGCCATCAATCTCGTGGGTGAAGGTCTCAACGACACGCTGAACCCCCGTATCTCACGCAAGCGATAGTATCCATGACCGACAAAACACTGCTTGCCATCGAGAACGTCTCTATCAGCCTGCCGCCGGGCGCAGATCGTCCTTTTGCCATCGAAGACGTATCGCTCACCGTCAACCGCAACGAAATCGTCTGTCTGGTCGGCGAGTCCGGCTCCGGCAAGTCGATGACCGCGCATGCGATCCTGCGACTGCTGCCCGACCGAACGGGCGTTGCGCAGGGCAGCATCAGCTTCAATGGTAACGACATCGCCAAGGCCGATGAGCCGACAATGCGCAAGCTGCGCGGCGGCGCGATCTCGATGATTTTCCAGGAGCCACTCAGCGCGCTCAATCCGCTGGCCCGTGTCGGCCAGCAGATTGCGGAATCGATCATCACACACACCAAGCCGACGCCGTCCAAAGAGGCGGTGGATGCGCGCGTGCAGGAGTTGATCCGGGACGTTGGCCTGCCGGATCCGGTGGCGCTCGCGCGCAGCTTTCCGTTCCAGCTCTCGGGCGGCCAGCGTCAGCGCATCATGATCGCGATGGCGATGGCGAATAATCCGGCGCTGCTTCTTGCAGACGAGCCGACCACCGCGCTCGACGTGACCACGCAGAAGCAGATTCTGGCGCTGGTGAAGAAGCTTCAGTCGGAGCGCGGTATGGGCGTGCTGCTGATCACCCACGATTTTGGCGTCGTTGCCGATGTCGCTGATCGCGTCGTGGTCATGCGCAACGGCCGTGTCGTTGAGCAGGGCACCGTCGACGAGGTCCTGCGTAATCCGAAGGACGATTACACCAAGAGCCTGATCGCCGCCGTCCCCGGCGCGCGCTCGCTGACCAAAGCCGATCGCAAGATCACCGGTGAGCCGTTGCTCGATGCGGTCGGGCTGAACAAGACCTTCATCACCAAGCAGGGCATGTTCCTGCCGCCGCGCCGGACCGATGCGGTGCAGAACATCTCGCTCGGCCTGAAGGCGCGCGAGACGGTGGCCATCGTCGGCGAGTCCGGGTCAGGCAAGTCCACGCTGGGGCGGTTGATCATGCGGCTGATCGAGCCTGACACGGGCTCAGTTCATTTCGATGGCAAGGATCTGCTGTCACAGCGTGGCGAACGATTGCGCCAGATGCGCCGCAAGATTCAGATCGTGTTCCAGGATCCCTTCGCGGCGCTCGATCCGCGCCAGAAGGTCGGCGACGCGATTGCCGGCGGCCCGATTGCCTATGGCACGCCCTCCAAGGAAGCCATGGCCGATGCCAAGCGCCTTCTGGCCCGCGTCGGCCTGCAGGAGAGTGCGGCCAATCGCTATCCGCACGAATTCTCCGGCGGTCAGCGCCAGCGTATCTGTATCGCCCGTGCACTGGCCCTGAAGCCTTCGGTGCTGGTCGCGGACGAAGCCGTCTCGGCGCTCGACGTGTCGGTGCAGGCGCAGGTGCTGCAGCTTCTCGCAGAACTGCGCGAGGAGATGAACCTCGCCATGATCTTCATCACCCATGACTTGCGTGTCGCCGCTGAAATTGCCGACCGCATCGTGGTGATGCGGCGCGGCGAGATCGTCGAGCAGGGCGAGACGCAGAAGATCTTCCAGAATCCCACCGACGCCTATACCCGCGCGCTGCTGGATGCGATTCCCGGCCGTGCGATGTTTGCCGGTCCAGGTGCCAGGCAGGCAGAAGTCGCTTCCGCATAAAAAAGCCCACCAGGCTTTACGTCTGGCGGGCTTCGTAATTCTGTCAGGTCAGTCCAGCTTGACGTTGGCCTCGGTCACGACCTTGCGCCAGCGCGCCACCTCGGCCGACACCATCTTGCCGAAGTCGGCACCGGCCACATCAGGCACGTCGGAGCCGTTGCGTTCCCACGCTTCCTTGATCGCCGGCACTTGCAATGCAGCTTTCAATTCCTTCGCCATGCGCTCGACCACGTCGGGCGGCGTGCCTTTGGGGGCGAACAGCCCGTACCAGGTGGCGACTTCATAATTCGGCAAACCGGCTTCCGCCGCAGTCGGCAGATCGGGAAAGGCTGCCACGCGCTTCGGAGCGGCAATCGCCAGCGCGCGGAGTTGCCCCGCGCGGATTGGCGCGGCCGAAGAGCCGAGACCGTCGAACACGACGGGCACGTGACCGGCGATCAGGTCCTGCATGGCCGGTCCGGCGCCGCGATAGGGCACGTGCTGGATCTTGGTTTGGGTCAGGATCTTGAACAGCTCGCCGGCCAGATGATGCGTGGTGCCGGCGCCTGCCGAACCATAGGAGAGCTTGTCCGGGTTGGCCTTCGCATAGGCGATGAATTCACCCAGTGTCTTGGCGGCGACCTTGTCTGGATTGACCACGATAACCTGTGGCGGCCGTGCGATCAGCGCCACCGGGATGAAGTCTTTCTCGATGTCATAATCGAGGGTGGGATAGAGCGACGGGGCGATCGCGTGATGCGCGGCACCCATGAAGAAGGTGTAGCCGTCAGGCGCCGCCTTGGCAGCCGCCGAAGCGCCGACCGTGCCCCCGGCACCGGCGCGGTTTTCGATGATGACGCGCTTGCCAAGCTGGGTATCGAGCTGCGCCGCCAGTGGCCGCGCAAAGGCATCGGTGCCGCCGCCGGCAGCGAAGGGAACGATGAAGGTGACTTGTTTCTGCGGCCACTGGGCGTGCGCGCCGGTCGTGATCGCAGAACAGCTCGCCATGACGGCAAGCAAGGCAACGTGAACGGCTTTGATCCGCACGGAATCCTCCCGATTTTATTGCGTCATTGGGGACGCTTGGTCTTATGTTCTGCGAGATAAGGCGCGGATGCAAGGTATCCGGCACCGGTATAACTCACACTATAGTCGGTATGGTTACGCCAATGGAACCGGACAAGGCTGTCCGTTGAGGCGTTTAGCCGCTAGCCACCCGCGGCTAGGCGCCGGCGGCCATTTTTTCTGCGGCGATCATCTCGATATGCGGAACTGCATCGACGAGCTCGCGGGTGTAGTCGGTCTTCGGGCTGTCGAACAACTGATGACTCTCGCCTTCTTCGACGATGGCGCCGTTGCGCAGCACGATGGTCCGCTGGCACATCATGCGCACGACGTTGAGATCGTGGCTGACGAACAGGAAGGCGAGATTGTCTTCGCGGCGCAAACGGTCGAGGAGCTGCAACACCACGGCCTGAACGGAAACGTCGAGGGCGGCCGTCGGCTCGTCCAGCACCAGAAGCTTCGGCCGGCAGGCAATCGCGCGCGCGATGCCGATGCGGGCTTTCTGGCCGCCCGACAGCTGGTGCGGAAACCGTTCCAGCAGATTGGCAGGCAGGCCGACGCGGTGAGCGCATTCGCCGACGCGCTGGCGCAACGCCGCTCCATTGCGCATGCCGAGCAGGCGGATCAGCGGATGCGCGATACAGTCGAAGGCGTTGAAGCGCGGATTAAGGCTGTCGTTCGGGTCCTGGAAGACGATCTGGATCTCGCGGCGCTGCGGCGCCCGGTGGAATTCGCGCGCGGGAATATGGCTGATCGACTGGCCGTTGAAATTGATGGTGCCTTCGCTCTGATCGAGCAGGCGGCAGATCATGCGCGAGGTCGTGCTCTTGCCGGAGCCGGACTCGCCGACCAGGCCGACGCTTTCGCCGGGTGCGATGGCCATCGAGAAATTCGCAACGCCGACGGTACCGTCGTCGAAACGTTTGACGAGATCGAGAACTTCCAGCAGCGGCGGCGTGCCATGCGCCGGCTTCGGCGGCTGTGGGACGGGCACCGCCGGTACCAGCAGCTTCTCGTCATCGGTCACGAGATCCTCGACCCGCGAGGTTGCGGTCGGCGATGCTGCGACGAGCCGCTTGGTGTAGGGATGCTGCGGCGACCGGAACAGCGTCAGGGCGTCGGCTTCCTCGACCAGTCTGCCCTGTTCCATCACCACGACGCGGCGGCAATAGCGGGCGGCGAGGCCGAGATCGTGGGTGATGAGGATCGTCGCCATGCCCCGCTCGGCGGCGATGCTGGCGAGGAGATCCATCACTACCTTTTGCGTGGTGACATCGAGGCCGGTGGTCGGCTCGTCGGCGATCAGCAGCGCCGGATTGCTGGAGATCGCCATGGCGATCATGACGCGTTGGCACATGCCGCCAGAGAGTTCGTGCGGATACGCGTTCATCCGCTTCTCTGGATCGCGGATTTTCACCGCCCGCAGCAGTTCGAGGGACTCTGCGCGGGCCTCGGAGGCGGAGATCTTGCGATGCGCGAGAATGGCATCGGCGATCTGCTGGCCGATGGCGCGGATCGGGTTCAGCGCGCCGCGCGGATTCTGGAAGATCATGGCCATCGCCGAGCCGTGCATCTCGCGCAGGCTGGCGCTGGTCATCTTGGTGATGTCGCGATCACGGAAACCGATGCGGCCGCCGGAAATTTTACCCGATGCGTCCAGCAGGCGCGTCATCGCAAAACCCGTGACGGATTTTCCGGAGCCGCTCTCACCGACGATCCCCAGCGTTTCGCCCTCGGCAAGCGACAACGAAATTCCGCGCACGGCCTCAACCGGGCCGCGGCGCGTTGAAAAGGTGACCTGAAGATTCTCGATATCGAGCAGCGGTTTTGGTGTCGTCATCACGTTCGCTGTCTCGGATCAAGAATATCACGCAGCCCGTCGCCGAGCAGATTGAAGCACAGCACGGCGAGCATCAGCGCCAGGCCGGGAAACGCGACCAGCCACCATTTGCCGGTAGAGATGAAACGCGCGCCTTCCGCGACCATAATGCCCCATTCCGGCGTCGGTGGTTTCACGCCAAGGCCAATGAACGAGAGACCGGCGGCATTGATGATGGCCCAGCCGAGATTGAGCGACATCTGCACCACCATTGCCGGCAGCACGTTCGGCAGCAAAAAGCGCAGTACGACGGAGACATGGCTGTCGCCGCAGGCGCGCGCGGCCTCGACCCAGCCGAGGTTGCGGCGGACGTTCACTTCGGCACGTGCAAAGCGAATGTAGAACGGCAGGTTGATGATGGCGGTGGCGATGACAATGTTCTCGACGCGATTGCCGAGGGCCGCGACCATGGCCATGGCCAGTACGAAGAGCGGGAACGCCATCAGCACGTCGACGAAGCGACCTACGGCGCGATCGAGCTTGCCGCCCGAATAGCCGCAGAGGGCGCCGATGACGGCGCCCAGCGCGAAGGAGATGCCGACCGCAGAAACGGCGATGGCAAGGTCGAGCTGTGCGGCGACGATGATGCGGCTGAAGACGTCGCGGCCAAGCTGATCGGTGCCGGCCCAATGCGCAGCACTCGGCGGCATCAGCGCGTTCTGAACGTTTGACGTGATAGGATCATAGGGCACGATCCATGGACCGAAGATGCCGACAAAGATCAGCAGCGATGCGCCTATGGCCGCGATGCCGGTGATGGGGTTGCCGCGTAGGATGAAGGCGGCGTGTTGAAGTGTTGCGCTGCTCATCCGATGGAGATCCTGGGATCCGCGATGCCGTAGAGCACATCGACAACGAGATTGACGATAACGAAGACCGACGCCATCAGCAGCACGAAGCCTTGCACCGGGGCATAGTCCGACGACAGCAGCGCGTCGAGCGCGTAGGAGGCGACGCCTGGCCAGGAAAACACTTTCTCCACCAGGACATTGGCGCCGAGCATGGTCGAGAACACGATGCCGGCAATGGTGATGACAGGCAGGATCGCATTACGCAACGCATAGGTGACGATGATGCGCCACCATGACAGGCCGACAGAACGCGCGGTGCGAACGAAGTCGCTGCCGAGCGAGGCCAGCATCGAGGCGCGGGTGATACGCGCCAATGGCGCGATAACAAACAGCGCCATGGTACAGGCCGGCAGGATCAATTGCTTGAACGCGGCCCACCAGCCATCGAAGTCGCCGGCGAGCGCAAAGTCGATCAACAGGAAGCCGGTATGTGCTGGCGGCAGCGTGGTGAAAATGTCAACGCGCCCGGTCGGATCGGGCGACACGCCGAACAGATAATAGAAGATATAGATCAGCAGCAGGCCCGATACGAAGGTCGGGACACAGACCCCGAGCGCGCAGAATAGCCTTACGCCGTGATCGACCAACGATCCTGGTTTAAGCGCAGCAAGGACACCCAGCGGGATTGCGAGAACAAGTGCGATCAGGAGTGCCGAGAAGGTCAGTTCGAGGGAGGCGGGCAGGCGCTCACGCAGGTCCTTGGTCACGTTCTGGCCCGTCATCAGCGAACGGCCAAGATTGCCGCGGCCGACGTCGTAGAGATAAAGGAACAGTTGCTGTGGCACGGGCTTGTCGAGACCCATCTGTTTGCGGATGGTCTCGATCTCTTCCTTGCCGGAGTTGGGTCCCGAGGCAAAGAACACGGCGGGATCGCCCGGCAAGACGCGCATCAGCAGGAAGGTGAAGATCAGCACGCCGAACAATGCAGGAAGCGAGGATGCGAAGCGTCGCGCTGCACGGATGGCCGTTGCGCCCAGTGTCGTCATGATCGGTTACTCGAAGTCAAGGACAGCTCGCTGCAGTTAAGTTCGCAAGCTGCGTAGATCCGAAGCGCCGCTGAGGGGCGCTTCGGGATTCGCTCGCATGGTGCTCGGAAAATCACTTCCGGCTGAGGTCGCGGTAATCGACCTGGCGATGGAACTGATAAGTGTAGCCCGTCAGGTTCGAGGCCATCACCGCGTCCTGGCTCGACTGCCACAGCGGAATCTGGGGCATCAGGTCGAAATTCATCGCGTTCAGCACCTTGCCGTCGGCTTCGTACTTGGCCTTGTCAGCCTCGAAACGAGCCTTCTGCGCGACCGCGGTCAGTTCGGCATTGTCGATAGAGCTGTAGTTCCAGCGCTGATTGCCGGTGTAGAAGTTGCGGTAGAAGTAGTCGGTCGACGGCAGCCAGGCGACGATGCCTTCGGTGAAGAAGGGCAGCTTCTTTTCGGTGATCTGCGTCGACATCTGTGCGTCCGGCAGCTTCTGGATATCGACCTTGATGCCGATCTTGGCGAGCGATTCCTTCAGCAGTGCAGCCATCGGCTCAGCCGTTGCCGACTGGCCCACATTGAAGCTGAACGTGGTCGAGAAACCGTCCGGATACCCTGCGGCCTTCAGATAGGCTTTGGCCTTTTCGATATCGAGTTTGATCGGCTGCTTGATCGGGAACGCGCCTGATGGCGGCTTGCCGTCGGCCCAGGTCGCGCCGGCCAGCAAATCACCGCGGCTGAAGAGTGCCGCCTTGAACATGTCGTCATAAGGCAACGCATAGGCCACGGCGCGACGCACGTCCGGCTTGTCGAAGGGAGCCATCTGGTTGTTCATCGAGATGAAGGTGATGGCGTTATACTGCGGCGTCGAGATCACCTGCAGCTTGCCCTTGGCCTCTAATGCCTGCGCGTCGCTGGCCTGCAGATCGATGACGATATCGGCGTCACCTTTTTCAACCAGGTTGGCGCGCGTTGCCGGTTCCGGCACCGACTGGATGATCAGGCGCTTGAAGAAAGCCTGCTTGTCGCCGGCGGCACGATTCCAGGTGTCGTTGCGCTTGAGGATGACCTGCTCGCCGGGCTTGAAGGTCTCGACGATATAGGCGCCGGATCCGGCAGTGTTTTCCTTGAGCCAGGCCTGTGCCCACGGATCTTCCTCGGTGGCGTGGGCCTTGGCGAGTTTCGAATTGATGATGATCGGATAGACGGTTGCGAGGTTTGGCAGGGCCAGTTTGTCCGGCTGCGGCAGTGTTACTTCGAATGTCGTGGGATCGATCACCTTGAACTGGCTGGCATCGGTGAGCGAACCGGTCAGTAGCTGCGCCTTGCCAAGGATCTTGGCGGTGACGGCGCGGTCGAGCGACCACTTCACGTCCTCGGCCGTGACCGGCGAGCCGTCCTGGAATTTCGCGTCGTTGCGCAGCTTGAAGGTGATCTTCAGGCCATCCGGGCTGACAGAGTAGGACTCTGCGAGTTCGCCGCGGATCGTGTCGAGATCAAACACCCATTTGCCATTCAGCTGCTTGCGGCCGAACGAGACGAGACGGTCATAGGTCGAGAGGCTGACGGCGAAGGCTTCGCGGGTCGAGCCGGGAATATTGGGATCGAGCGTGTTGACGGCGGCGCCGGTCACGTAACGCAGCGTCTCGGCGCGGGTCTGCGCCTTGGCAGGAACGGCAGCGGTGAAAAATGCCAGCGCTGCGGCGGCGCCGAGCATCTGCTTGGAATAGATCAGTCCCATAACCCTATCCTCTGAATTCGACGGAAACTCTGAACGGACTCGTCAGTGCCTGATCTGTCGAGCGACCCATCCACTGAAGCAAGGAACGCGCCAAACGATGGTCGATAGGTGCCAAGCGGAGAACTTTCCCCGTCGGAATAATTTGGTCCTTTAGCTTTTTGCCGCAGCTTCCGTCGCCCTTGCAATGGTCACTTGTGGAACGTCGTAAGCCTCGAACGCGGTCCAGTATCGCTCGATATCCGCGCGGAACAAGCCGCGCGTCAGGCCATGCACCAGTTTCGGGATCGCGGTGGTCATCGCATTGATCGATGATCCCGACGGGCCGAAGCTCATGGTGGACGCAATTGCGAAAAGATGGATGTCGGCGATCCACGGCGTGGTGCCGGGAACGCGTTCCATCAGCGCGTAATCATCGCCGAGATATGGAAAACGGCCGAGGCGCGGGCTGAACTCGGTATCCGGCGGCTGGTAGCGATCAGACCAGATCGCGATATTGCCGGCGCAGCTCTGTAGCTCACGACGGCCTGCGAAATCCATGTCGATGCCGGTGCCGCAGATTACGAAGTCCGCCGTGAAGGTACCCTGTGGCGTCTGCAATGTAACTTGGTTGCCTATTTTTTGTGCCGACTGAACGGGCGCGTTCTCGTGGAGATGGAAGCCGGCATGCCGCGCACAGCGATCCCAGGTCGGCTGTGGAAAGCCTTCGCGCAAATCCATCAGCCGGCGCATGAAGCGCCAGCGCCAGGCATCGTCGAGCTCGCTGAAGTGACGCAGCAACCCGCGGAACGTCAGCCAGTGATAGGGCTGCACGATCTGGATTTCCGCGCGGCGGCACAACAGGTGCACCTCAGCGCCGGCTTCGAGCGCGGTTGCCGCATTGTCAAAGGCGGATGCGCCGGCGCCGATCACGGCGACGGTCTTGCCGCGCAGGGCTTCGAAATCGATATCGGCGGATGCGTTCACACAAAGCGATGAGGGGAGGTGCCGAAGCTGCTCCGGAATCATCCAGTCGCCCATGCCTTCTTGGCCGGTGGCCAGTACGATCTTGCGCGCATGGATGGTTTCGATGCCGCCGGCGCTCTGTACGGTTGCTGCAAGCAAGCCGTTCGCGGCAGGTGCAATGTCGAGGACTTCGCAGCCATTGCGCACGGGCACGCCGGTGATGCGCCTGAACCACAGCAGATAGTCCGCCCAGTGTCCGCGCGGGATGCGATCGAGCGCCTGCCAGTGATCCTTCCCGAACATGGCTTCGTGCCATGACTGATAGGTGAGAGCGGGGATATCGAGATCGGGGCCGGTGAAGTGTTTGGGGCTGCGCAGCGTCGGCATGCGGGCGTAGGTGAGCCAGGGGCCTTCGCGGCCTTCGGCGCTTTTGTCGACAACGAGTATATTGGTGACCTGCGATCGTAGCAGGCCAAAGGCCGCTGTGACGCCGCCCTGTCCGGCGCCGACGATCAGCACGTCCAGCGCGGCTGTGCCGTCCGGCGCGGATTTCGGCTGCAGCCACGGCATGTTCGGGTGGGCAATCTTGTGGAGATCGTCGCGGACCTGCGCTTCCAGCGCTGCGAGAGCGTCGCTCATGCTGCGAGCCATCCGCCATCGACCGGCATGACCGTGCCGGTCGTGAACGAGGATGCATCGCTCGCCAGATGCAGCGCGGTCTGCGCGACTTCTTCGGCCAGACCGAAACGCTTCATGGCGTGACGATTGCGCGAGGCATCGCGCACGGGTTCGGGGTCCGCATGGCGCGCGAAACTGCGGCGCAGCAGCGGCGTGTCGATAGCGCCCGGTGCGATCGCGTTGACGCGAATGCCGTCGGTGGCGAAATCCACAGCCATGGTGCGTGTCAGGCTGATGATCGCGCCTTTGGCTGCGATATAGGCGCTATTGCCCTTGCCGCCGGCAATGGCCAATTGCGAGGCCAGCGTGATGATCGATCCCTTGCCCTGCTTCTGCATCTGCGGAATGGCCGCGCGCGCCCACAGCCAGGTGCCGCCGACATTGGTGCGAAACACGGCGTCCCAATCTTCTGGCGCTGTAGTCGCCACGGTGCCGCCGCAGGAAAAGCCAGCCGAGGTCATCAACACGTCGAGCTGACCGCGCCGGGCGACGATCTCCCCGACCACGGTCTGCGCAAAATCGCCGTCGCCGACATCACCGAGATGCATCGACGCCTTGGTTGCATTGGGCAGTGTCGCCAGCGTTTCTTTCAGGCCGGCCTCGTCGCGATCGACCAGTGCGACAAACGCGCCTTCCTGTGCGAACAGCATGGCACTGGCCTGGCCGATGCCAGAGCCTCCGCCGGTGATGATTGCCGTGCGCCCCTGAAGTCTCATGTCATCATCCTATGCTGTGCCGCGCCGACCAGTCGATCAGATCCGCGGCTGAGTCGGCGCAGCCGAATTTGGCGCGCCATCCGAATTCCTGCTCCAATCGCGCGACCGATAGCGGTGCCCTGTCGCTGTCACTGTGCAGATCGATGGTTGGGGTTTCGCCGGTGCTGGCCAGGCGGCAAACAAAGCCCGGATGGGATTCCGCCAATTGCTGCCCCCACCCCAGCGCTGACCACGGCGTGGCGGTTGAGATGTTGTAGAGGCGATGCTGCGTCTTCGGCGCCTCGATCAGCAAAGTCATGGCATCGGCGACATCGGGCGCATAGATCCAGTCCCGCACGCCGGAACGGACCAGAATGGCGGCGCTCTGCTTCGCGTGCGCCGCGAAAATCTGCATCAGCGGGCTGAGCGTATCCCGTACGCCTGTTGCGCGCTCCCATGGTCCAAACACGGCGCTGAGCCGCACGCTGATGAAATCGGTCTGCCACAGCGCGGCAAGACGCGATGCGACTTTTTCCGATGCAAATTTGGTGATGGCATAGAGCGAGACGGGATCGCAGGGCAGCTCTTCATCGAGCAGGGGATATTTGAACGCGGACGTGCCGTATGCACCGGCAGATGACAGATTGATCACGCGTTTGACGCCATGGCGGCGTGCTGCCGCGAGGATCGGCGTTTGCGCCATCAGGTTGACTTGCAGGATGCTTTCCGGATCGGCGGCATCGCGCTCTGTGCTTGCCGTGATCGCAGCACCGAGAATGATGGCATCGAAGCCGGCCGCGATGACACTGTCGATCAATGTCCGGTCGAGCACATCGCCGTCGATCACTGAAAGCCTGTCGCCATAGTCAGCGAAGGCAAGCTGCGCCGCCGGTGGCAGGCCAGAACGGTCGAACAGGGTCACCAGATGGCCGCGCTTCAACAGGGTTTCCGCGATATTCAGCCCGACAAAGCCGGTGCCGCCAAAAACGAGTATCTTCATCGATCAGCCTATGAACCGCGGAGCGGTCCTTCGCCCCTGTTTGGACCATCGCGCCGCATGCCCCAAGCACGTTTTGCAGGCGCTTGGCGATTATGCGGTGAGCAGTGTACGGGCCCAGGCTTTTTTGTCGTGATAGAAGCCCAGCTAGGTCTTCGCGTCGGTCGCAATCTTCAATGTCGCAAGAACGGCATCGCCCGTCTTGCGCGTATGCGCACTGAGGGAGGCTGCAAATCCTTGCGCATCGCGCACGCGAAGCAAAGCCATGAAAGCCTCGTGTTCCTTTACGGATTCCGTCCACCGTGCCGCATCATAATTGGCGGTGGCGCGTGCCCGATAGATATTCGCGTTCAACGTCGTCCAGATATTGAGGAGCACGGGATTTTTGGCGAGCCTGGTAATCTCGATATGGATGTCCTGGTTCAGCCTGAAATAGGCCGGGCGCGATGCTTCGCGATGAAGGGTAACAAGCTGGTCGTGCATCGCACTGAGCCGGGCAATATCTTCATCCGTCGCGCGCATTGCGGCCTCGGCGCCGGCAACGCCGTCCAGTGCGACCATGATCGCAAAGCTGTTTGCGATTTCTTCCCTGTCGACCGGGGTGACGACAGGGGTGCGGTGAGGGCGCAGTTCGATCAGCCCTTCGGAGGCCAGTATCTTGAATGCTTCGCGCAACGGTGTGCGCGATACGCCGAACGTTTCGCACAACATCTTTTCTGGCAAAGGGGCTCCGGCCTGGAGTTCGCCATCGACAATCATTTCGCGCACCTTCGCGACGAGTTGATCGTGCAGCGACATACGGTCCAGCGGCCGTTTTGAATGATCCGAGGAGAGCTTCAGCCGTGTCGGCTTGAAGCGCGTCCGAAGCTTCGCGCGTGGGGCAATCTCACTCATGGTTCAGTCTCTCGGGTGGCGAGGTTGCCTCCAAACGACATTCTTCGCCCAAAAATGCAGCATCGAAGTCAAGATAATAGTAATTCGTAGTTATTGATATTACTATATAATTTTATAATTGTATATCGTATCCGGATTGGCATGAGGCTTGCTGAGTGGTCGACGTATCGTGAATTCACCGCCACCCGCTCCGGAGATTGCGACGATGAAGAAAAATCTGCTCGGCATTCTGATTGCGCTTTGTTTGGCATCGATTGCCCCGACCGCGATGGCCCAGTCCGAGTCGGTGATCAAGCTCGGCTATGCGAAATGTGCGCATTGCACACCGATGTCACTCACCCCGCAATACGCCAAGGGCGTTCAGATCGATGCGGTTGGATTTAACACAGGCACGGATGCGCTGACTGCGCTTGTCTCGAAGAACATCGACGTCGCCCAGGTGACCTATCTTCATTATGCGATCGCGCTCGACAAGGGTTTCGACGTGGTCGCCATTTCCGGGCAGGTCAATGGCGGTTCGGCAATGTTGGTCGGTAATGACCTGTCGATCGTTCCGAATGACTGGGCTTCGCTCAAGAAAGTCATCGCTGACTACAAGACTGCGGGAAAGCCATTTCGCGTCGCGGCGTCCCGCGGTAACGCGCAGGACATTCATATGCGCGGCGCCTTCGCCAAGCAGGGCATCGACATCAACAAGGATGTGCAGTTCGTCAACATTCCCAATCCCTCCGATCACCTTCAGGCGCTGCGTCGCGGTGAAATCGAGCTGATCTGCACCGTGGAGCCCTTCGCCACCCAGATCCTTCAGGCCAAGGCCGCCAAGATGTTTGGCCTTCCCTACGATCAGGCTGCGGGAAAGCTCACCAACCTGATTCTGACACGGTCGGATGTCGTCAAGGACAAACCGAAGCAGCTCGAAGAGACCGTGCGTGCGGTTGTGAAAGTCGATGAATTCGTCGCGGCGGACAAGGGGGCCCTGATCGACGTGATTTCCAAGATCACCGGCCTCGACAAGGCGATCGCCACAGGCGCTGTCGAAAACCTCGATCCCGATCCGAAGATGTACCGCGCATCGGCGCTCGCCATCGCGGCAATGATGCGCGACCTGAAATACATTAATTCCGATGTCTCCGCGGCGGTTGAGAAAAACATGGACTACCGCTTCCTGGAGGCTGCCACCGGCAAGCCGAAATCCGAACTCGGCTACTGAGTCCGGTCATGCGCCAGATCGTCACGATGTTGAGACGGCTGGATCGGTATGTCGTACCGGTCCTGATTCTGACGGGCTGGGAAGCGTTTTCCCGATCCGGCGCACTGCCGGCGGCGCTGTTGCCGGCGCCTTCCACCGTGGCCTGGGCCTGGGCGGATTGGGTGTTCGGCACCGACGGCAATACCCAGACCTATAGCGGCCACTGGCTGTTCGACATGCTCGCCAGTCTGTCGCGCGTTCTCGCGGGCTTTGCCATCGCCACGGCGCTGGCCGTGTCGGTCGGGGTCGCCATCGGGTGGTCCCGCACTGTCGAGGTGATCATCGAGCCGACGCTGCAGACGCTCCGGCCGATCCCGCCGGTGTCGTGGATTCCGCTCGCCATCATCTGGTTCGGCATCGCCAACAAGCCGGCGATCTTCCTGGTGTTTCTCGGCGCCTTCTTCCCGATCCTCCTCAATACGATCCACGGCGTGAAGACCTGCGATCGCAATCTGATCCGCGCCGGAGCCATGGTCGGCGGCGGCAATCGCCAACTGTTGCGCTTCATCGTGCTGCCGGCGGCACTGCCCAGCATCTTTGCCGGTCTGCGGATCGGCATCGGCTCGGCCTGGATGCTGACGGTGACGGCGGAGATGGTCGCTGTGAAAAGCGGCCTTGGCTATGTGCTGTGGGATTCCTATTATTTCCTTCGCTACGACCTCGTCCTCGCTGCGATGGCCAGCATCGGCCTGCTCGGTTTTCTCAGCGATTTCGGCATCCGTCTCGTGATGGCGCGCGTGCTGCACTGGCAGCGCAACACGACGATCCAGAGCGGGGAGAGCTAGGTCATGGCGACGATCGAAATCTCCGGTGTCTCCAAAATCTTCAAGGACGCGAAACGCAAGGCTGATGTCACGGCTCTCGACGACATCAATATCAAGGTGGAGAAGAACCAGTTTCTCTGTCTGCTCGGCCCCAGTGGATGCGGCAAGTCCACGCTACTCAATATGATCGCGGGCTTCGAGAAGCCGTCATCCGGCACCGTCACTGTCGATGGTCAATTGATCACGGCGCCCGGTTCGGAGCGCGGCGTGGTGTTTCAGCAGGCCAACCTGATGCCGTGGCTCCCGGTCTGGGAGAATGTCGGCTTCCACCTGTTGCTGCGCGGTGGCCAGAAGGCCGTGCGCCGCGAAACAGCACAGCGCTATATCGACATGGTCGGGCTCACGGGATTTGAAAATCATTATCCGTCCGAACTGTCAGGCGGCATGAATCAGCGTGTCGGCATCGCCCGTGCATTGCTGATGAATCCGCAGGTCATCCTGATGGATGAGCCGTTCGGCGCGCTCGATGAGCAGACCCGCATGGATATGCAGAATGAACTCGTCCGGATCTGGCAGGAACACCAGGGCACGATCGTTTTCGTCACGCATGGCATCGACGAAGCACTGACGCTGGGCACGCATGTTGCCGTGATGAGCGCCCGTCCGGGGCGTATCCGCGAAATCATCCCGTTGGACCTGCCGCGGCCACGCGACATCACCAGCCCGCAGTTCAACGAAATCAAACGTCACGTTCTCGATCTGCTTCGATCTGAACGGACGAAACCATCCCTCGAAACTCTGGATCAACCATGACCAAACGTGTGCTTCTCGGAATGCTGACGCCTTCGTCGAACACGGCGCTGGAGCCGATCACGACCGCCATGCTCGGCGAATTGCAAGAAGTCTCCGCGCATTTCTCGCGTTTCAAGGTCACGGAGATCGCGCTGTCGACCAAGGCACTCGCACAATTCGACAATTCGGAAATCCTGCGGGCCGCAGAATTGCTGGCTCATGCGAAGGTCGATGTCATCGGCTGGAATGGAACATCCTCTGGCTGGCTCGGCTTTGAGGCGGATGTCCGCCTGTGTGAGCAGATCACCGCAGCAACCGGGATTCCTGCGACGACGTCGATGTTGGCTCTCAATGAGATTCTTGAACATCAAAAGGTGAAGCGTCTGGGGTACGTGACACCCTATCTGGACGACGTTCAGGCCAAGATTCTGGAGAATTATGAAAAGCTGGGCTTTGCGTGCCAGGGTGAACGCCATCTCGGCCTGCAGGATAATTTCTCGTTCTCCGAAGTGCCCGTTGTGCAACTTGAGGATATGACGCGGGACGTGGCCAAGGAAAAGCCAGACGCTATCACGATCATCTGCACCAATTTGAGAGTTGCTCCGTCCGCGGCGAAACTGGAAAGGGAGACGGGCATTCCGGTCTATGACACCATTGCCACGGTGGTCTGGAAATGCCTGAAGATGGCTGGCGTCGATACCAAACGCGTCACCCAATGGGGATCGCTGTTTCAGCAAGTCTAGTATTTGTCTGTATGCACCCTACGTTGCTGAATTGATGAGGTTTTGCTCATGACCGCTTTCGATACCGTCATTCGTCATGGCACCATTGCAACCGCGAGCGAGACCACCAAAGCCGATGTCGGCATCAGGAACGGCCGCATCGTTGCCATCGGCGAAGCGCTGACCGACGCGAACGAGACAGTCGATGCAACCGGTCTGCTGGTGCTGCCCGGCGGTATCGACAGCCACGTTCATATTGCGCAACCATCCGGCCCCGGCATCGTCATGGCCGACGATTTCGAGAGTGCGACACGCGCGGCAGCCTTTGGCGGCAACACCTTCGTGATGCCTTACTGTCTGCAGGCGAAGGGCCAACCGATCCGCGAGGCGTTGAAGAATTATCACACGCTTGCCGATCAGAATTGCCATATCGATCATTCCTTCCACTTGATCATCGCCGATCCCAGTGAAGCGGTACTCGGGCAGGAGCTGCCAGCCTTGATCGCCGATGGCTACACCTCGCTCAAGGTCTTCATGACCTATGAAGACCTCGCGCTGAGCGATCTGCAGATCCTGCAGGTACTGGCCGTGGCGCGTGAATCCGGTGCACTGGTTCAGGTTCATGCGGAGAATTACGACGCCATCCGTTTTCTGGTCGACAAGCTCGAACGTGACGGCAATGTCGGTCCCTATTTTCATGCCAAGTCACGTCCCATCGTTGTCGAGCGCGAGGCCACGCATCGCGCGATCTCATTGGCCGAACTGGTCGACGTGTGGATGGTGGTGGTTCATGTCTCCAATCGTGAATCCATGGAAGAGATCCGCCGTGCGCAAATGCGCGGGCTGACGATCCATGGCGAGACCTGCCCGCAATATCTGGTGCTGACAGAGGAAGACCTGAAGGATCTGGGCATGGAGGGCGCGAAATATGTCTGTTCGCCACCACCGCGCGATCTCGCTAGCCAGCAGGCATGCTGGGAAGGTTTGCAGCAGGGTGTGTTCTCCCTGTTCTCCTCCGACCATTGCCCGTTCCGCTATGACGACGTGCAGGGCAAGCAGCCACCCAACGCGCGTACCAGCTTCCGCTGGATTCCGAATGGCATTCCCGGTGTCGAGACGCGCCTTCCGATCCTGTTCTCGGAAGGCGTCAGCAAGGGCCGCATCACGCTCAACCAGTTCGTGGCGCTGACATCGACCAATCATGCGAAGACCTATGGCCTCACCGGCAAGGGCTCCATCGCCATCGGCTACGATGCCGATATCGCGCTGTGGGATCCGAAGCGCCAAGCAACGCTTACCCAGGCGAACTTGCATCACGGCGCGGACTACACGCCCTATGAGGGCATGGATATCACCGGCTGGCCGGTGGCAACGATGCTGCGCGGGAAATTCGTGACGCGCGACGGCAAGCTCGTCGGCGGAAAAGGCGAGGGACGCTATGTCAGCCGTGCGGCGCCATTTCCCGGCAAGGGCGCGACATCATCGGCCGCGTAACAGCGCGCGGTCGTCGCGCGCGCAGGCCGTGATGAATTCCAGCACGGCGCGCACCGACGGCTGATCGATGAGGTCCGGATGCGCCAGCAGCCAGATATCAGAGAGGCTGGCCAGCTTCTGCGGTGCCACGCGGATCAGATCCGCATGGGCGTCGCCGACGATGCATGACAGCACGCAGATGCCAATTCCTGCGCGGACGGCCGCAAGCATATCCGCTTGCGACGAGCAGCGGATGGCGACGGTGGCGTCCTTGGTGATGTGGTCGCTCCAGCGTCCGAGTTCGGAGTTCGACGATTTGTCGGCGAAGCCGATGACAGTGTGGTCCTTCCAAGCGGCCCGCTGTTCGGGCAGCGGGCATCGCGCTGCGTAATCGCGCGAGGCGTAGAAGCCAACGCCGAGCTTGGCGATTTTCCGTCCGGTGAGATTTTCGTCGCCGGTCTGATACAGCCGCAGCACGATGTCGGCTTCGCGCTTGCGCACGCTGACCGGGAAGGGATGCGTCACCAGCTGGATCTCGACATGCGGGTGCTGGCGGATGAAAGCGCCGATATGCGGCATCAGCCAGAAATTCGCCAGCGTCGGTCCGATCGACACCTTGACCACGCCGCGTGCGCTCTGGCCCGACGCGCCGGCGGCAGCTTCTGCTTTCAGCGCGGCCTCGGCCATCGCTTTGGTGCTCTCATGAAAGCGCCGCCCGCGGGCAGTCAGCACCAGCCCTTCGTCGGAGCGCACGAACAGCTTGGTGCCAAGTTGCTTCTCCAGCGCCGCGACCTCGCGGCTCACGGTCGGGTGGCTGGTGCGCAACTGCCTGGACGCGCCGAGATAGCTTCCGGCGTCGACCACGGCATTGAAGGTGCGACAGAGATCCCAGTCCATGTGATCAAATCCGGAAGGCTCATTGTTCAAATTCGAACAACACGCACGGGCGGTCAACCCTTATAGTTCGATTATAAAAATATAAGGAAACGCTTATGTCGCTCCCCAAAGCTCTCGATGGCACCCTCGAGCTGCCTGTGCTCGGTTCCCCGCTGTTCATCGTCTCCGGTCCTGAACTCGTCATTGCGCAATGCAAGGCCGGTATCGTCGGTTCGTTTCCAGCGCTGAATGCGCGGCCGGTGGAAGTGCTCGATCAGTGGCTGACGCGCATCGAGGATGAGCTCGGCGAATACAAAGCGAAGAATCCCGGCAAGAAGGTCGCGCCCTATGCGGTGAACCAGATCTGCCACGCGTCCAACGACCGGTTGATGAAGGACATGGAAACCTGTGTGAAGCACAAGGTTCCGATCATCATCACCTCGTTGCGCCCGCCCTCGGAGATCGTCGAGGCCGCGCATTCCTATGGCGGCGTCGTGTTTCATGACGTTATCAACGTCAAGCATGCGCGCAAGGCAGCCGAGCAGGGCGTCGATGGACTGATCCTGGTCTGCGCCGGTGCGGGTGGCCATGCCGGCACGCTGTCGCCCTTTGCGCTGGTGCGCGAAGTGAAGCAGTGGTTCAAGGGGACTGTGCTGGTATCTGGTGCAATCTCTGACGGTTACGGGATTGCGTCGGCGCTCGCGCTCGGCGCAGACCTCGCTTATATGGGCACGCGCTTCATTGCGACCGAAGAAGCTAATGCCGACCCGGCCTACAAGAAGGCGCTGACCGAATTCGCCGCGCATGACACGGTCTACACCAACCTGTTCACCGGTATTCACGGCAACTATCTCGGCCCGTCCATCGCAGCCGCCGGCCTCGATCCCGACAATCTTCCGGTGGCTGACAAGACCAAGATGAACTTCGGCTCCGGCGGTAACATGAAGGTCAAGGCCTGGAAGGACATCTGGGGTTGCGGCCAGGGTATCGGCCAGATCGTTGATGCTCCCCCGGTGGCAGAACTCGTGGATCGCCTGAAGCGCGAATATGCGGAAGCGACCGGAGACTTTGCGAGACGGGCACGCGCATAAGCGCGGCCCGATAAAAATATAACGGGGAGAAGACAATCATGACATCAGTCATGCTGAGGACGCTTGGGCTGTTCGCTTTTGCCGTCTGCGTGAATGCGCCGACGCAAGCCGCGGCCAACAGCAAGGAAGAGATCAAGATCGGGCAGACGCTTCCCTATAGCGGTCCGCTCTCGGGCTTCGGCGTGATCGGCCGCGCGCAGGAAGCCTATTTTGCCAAGCTCAACGCCGAAGGCGGCATCAACGGGCGCAAGATCAAGTTCATCAGTCTCGATGACGCCTATTCGCCGCCGAAGACCGTGGAGCAAACCCGCAAACTGGTGGAGCAGGATGAGGTTCTGATGATGTTCGGGACGCTCGGCACCGCGACCAACAACGCGGTGCATCGCTATTTGAACAGCAAGAAAATCCCGCAGCTGTTCGTGCTATCAGGCGCGACCAAATGGGCGGATCCGAAAGGTTTTCCGTGGACCATGCCGGGCATGGCCGCCTATGAATCGGAAGGCGTTGTCTACGCCAAGCACGTGTTGAAGACCAAGCCGGATGCCAAGATCGCCATTCTCGCGCAGAACGACGATCTCGGCAAAGACTATGTGGCTGGCTTTAAACGTGCGCTGGGCGACAAGGCCGCCAGTATGATCGTATCCGAGGCGACCTATGAGACCAGTGCGCCGACGATCTCGTCGCAGCTTGCGGCGCTCAAATCGTCCGGCGCGAATGTGCTGTTTGGCGCGGTGGTCGGCAAATTCTCGTCGCAGATGATCAAGGGCGTTGCGGAAATCGGCTGGAAGCCGGACCTGATGTTCGTCCCCACGTCCGCTTCGTCGACCACCTTTCTGGAACCGGCAGGTCTGGACAACGCCACCGGTCTGATCACGTCGAGTTATCAGAAAGACATCAACGACGCGTCATGGGCCAACGATGAGGACGTGAAGGCCTATTTCGCTTTCATGAAAGAGAGTCTGCCGTCAGCCGATCCGCGCAACACCAATTATGCGACCGGCTTCCTGAATGCGCATCTCATCACGCATATCCTGAAAGCGTGCGGCGATGACGTCAGCCGGGAGAATATCCTGCGTCAGGCGACGTCGATGAAGAACGTCAAGCTGCCGCTGTTGCTGTCGGGCGTCACGGTCAATACCGACAAGGATGACTATCTTTCGTTCCAGCAACTGCGGCTGCGCCGTTTCAACGGCAAGAATTGGGAAGGCTTTGGCGAACTGCTCGACGACCAGTGAGCATCTGTACCATCACATCGACAGAACAAGGATCGAAGCCAGCGATGGCTTCGATCGATTCAAGAACAATATAAGGGCGGACAATGATTATCAGCGGCGACCGGGCGATCAGCTATCCGGACATCATGCAGCGCATCGCCAAGGTGGCGACCGGGTTCAAGAGCCTCGGCGCAGGCGCCGATGCGCCGGTCGGCATGATGCTGCGCAACGATTTCGCGCTGTTCGAGACTGCGTTCGGCGCAGGTGCGCTCGGCGCGCGTGTGGTCCCGATCAACTGGCATCTGAAAGGTGAAGAGGTCAGCTATATTCTTGCTGACAGTGGCGCGAAGCTGCTGGTCTGCCACGCCGACTTGTTGCCGCAGATCGCGGAAAACCTGCCAAAGGGGTTGCCGCTTCTGGTCGTCCGCACGCCGCCGGAAATCTCAGTCGCCTATGGTATTCCCGAGGCCGCGACCGAAGTGCGTGCCGGCTGTACCGACTTCGATATCTGGCGCGAGCAGCAGGTGCCGATGGAGAACGTTCCCAAGCGCGCGCTGACCATGTTCTACACGTCGGGCACCACGGGCCGTCCCAAGGGCGTGACCCGCGCGGCCATGACGCCGGAACAGGCTGCGGCATCCGAGCGCGTCGGCGGCATCGCCTATGGGCTGAAGCCGAACGAGGATCAGATCATCCTGATGAACGGGCCGATGTATCACTCGGCGCCAAGCTCCTACGGGCTGATGGCATTCCGTCATGGCAGCACGATCGTGCTCGAACCGCGTTTCGATCCCGAGGATCTGCTGCAGCTCACCGAGAAGCACCGCATCACCAACATGCATATGGTGCCGACTATGTTCGTGCGGCTGCTGCGTCTGCCGGACGAGGTGAAGTCGCGCTACGACCTGTCGTCGCTACGCTTCATCATCCATGGCGCAGCGCCGTGCCCGATCCATGTGAAGCAGGCGATGATTGCGTGGTGGGGACCGGTGATCAACGAATATCTCGGCTCCACCGAAACCGGGGTGCCGATCTGGCATTCGTCGGAGGAGGCGCTGAGGAAGCCGGGCACTGTCGGTCGCACCATCGAGGGGGGCGTGGTCAAGATTTTCGATGTGGACGGCAAGGAATGTCCGGTCAATGTGCCCGGTGAAATCTTTATGCGGCAGACCTCGGTGCCGGATTTCGACTATCAGGGCCGCCCCGACGCACGGGCCGAAGCCGGCCGCGAGGGGCTGATCAGCGTCGGTGACGTCGGCTATCTCGACGAGGACGGCTATCTCTTCATGTGCGATCGCAAGCGCGACATGGTCATCTCCGGCGGCGTCAACATCTATCCCGCCGAGATCGAGAACACGCTGATCGGCATGGACGGCGTGCGGGACTGCGCGGTGTTCGGCGTGCCCGACGACGAATTCGGCGAACGACTGGTGGGCTGCGTCGAACTCGAAGATGATGCGCAGCTCTCCTCGTCCGAGATCCAAGCCTATCTCAAGCAGCGGTTGGCCAACTTCAAGGTGCCGAAGGAAATCCACTTCCACACGGCGCTGCCGCGCGAGTCGACCGGCAAGATCTTCAAGCGCAAGCTGCGCGATCGATACGGTGCCGCGCCGGCTGCTTAATCGCCAATGTTCGTCGCAAGGGCTCCTTGCAATGACGGCGCAAAAAGAAGGCGCCGGGCTCGTTGCTCGGCGCCTTCTCTCTTTCGAGGACAGCGGCGATCAGGTGTTGATCCAGACCGCCTTGATGTTGAGATATTCGTCGACGTGGTGGACGCCGGACTCGCGTCCGTAGCCACTCATCTTGTAGCCGCCAAACGGCACGGCAGGATCCATCGCCTGATAGCAGTTGATCCAGACCGAGCCGGCCTGCAGGGACTTCGCGAGGCGATGCGCCTTGCTGACATCCCTGGTCCAGACGCCGCTGCCGAGGCCGAAGGTGGTGTTGTTGGCGCGCTGCACCAGTTCGTCCATGTCGGTGAAGGAGATCGCCGAAATCACCGGCCCGAAGATCTCTTCCTGCGCGATCTTCATGTTGTCCTGGACGTTGGCGAACACGGTCGGCTGCACGAAGAAGCCCTTCGACAATTCGCCGTCCATCAGGCGGCCACCGCCGGACAGCGCCTTGGCGCCTTCGCCGCTTCCGGTCGTGAGATAGCCGGTGACGCGGTCGAGTTGCTCCTTGGAGACCAGCGGCCCGAGCTGGATGCTGGGATCGACGCCGTTGCCGACCTTCAGCTTCTTGGCGAATTCGGCGACGCGGCCGACGAATTCGTCATAGATCCTCTTTTCGACGAACAGGCGGGTGCCGGCGCTGCAGATCTGGCCGGAATTGGCGAACACCGCCATTGCGGCGCCTGGAACGGCGGCATCGAGGTCGGCGTCGGAGAACACGATGTTCGGCGACTTGCCGCCGAGTTCGAGCGAGACACGCTTGAGGTTGCCGGCCGAGGCGCGGATGATCGACTGGCCGGTGAAGTGGGAACCGGTGAAGGCGACCTTGTTGACGTCCATATGCGAGGCCAGCGCGGCGCCGGCGGTTTCGCCATAGCCCGGCACGACGTTGATGACGCCAGCCGGGAAGCCGGCTTCCAATGCGAGCTCTCCGAGGCGTAGCGAGGTCAGCGGGGCTTCTTCCGCCGGCTTCAGCACAATGGTGCAGCCGGTGGCGATGGCAGGGCCGATCTTCCAGATGCTGGCCGACAGCGGCGAGTTCCACGGAATGATCGCGCCGACGACGCCGACGGGCTCCTTCAGCGTGTAGGAGAAGATTTCGCCCGGCAGTGAGTTTTCGATGGTCTCGCCGTAGATCAGCGTGGCCTGACCGGCATAGAAGCGGAGCATGCCGAGGATGCGCTGCTTGCCGGCGAAAGTGCGCATGACAGGCGCGCCCATATCGAGCGTATCGAGCAGAGCGAGTTCATCGAAATGCTTCTCGACAAGCTCGGCGAATTTCAGCAGCAGCGCCTGGCGCTCGTAAGGCTTGGCCTTGCTCCATGGGCCTTCGAAGGCGCGGCGGGCAGCGGCGACCGCAAGGTCGATATCCCCAGCATCGCCCTCGGCGACGGTGGCGAGCAGTTCGCCGGTGGCTGGATTATGCGTTTCGAAAGTCTTGCCGGATTGGGCGTCCTGCCATTTGCCGTCGATCAGCATCTGCTTGTAGGAGCCGTTCGCGTAGGGGTGCGCGGTGGCAGAGATTGGCTGCATCAAGCCCATAATGTGATCCTCCCGGACGTTTGTTTGAAGTGTCGTTGTAGCGCGCGGAATATATCGTTTTCGCGAAACGGGTAAAGGCGGGGAACCCGACACGACTTGCATGGGAGGTCTTCGCGACCAATTCATGATCGTGAATTGATGCTTGGAATCGTTCAACTGATCTCGTGGATCCAGCGCGTGAAAATGTGATCGGCCTGGGCTGGCAGTCGGTTGGCGACGGCAGCGGTGTTTGAACGCAGCTGCGCGATGGGAATGCCGGCGGCGGCCAATTCGACCGCGTGACCGACATACCATTCCTCGAGCTGCCGTGGATCGGCTTCGAGATGGAACTGCAGCGCCAGTGCATGGCGACCATAGGCAAAGGCCTGATTGTCATAGGCATCGTTCGAAGCCAGACGGATGGCACCCTCCGGCAGATCGAAGGTGTCGCCATGCCAATGCAGAACGCTGGCGCCATCCTCTGCCAGCGGCGCGAGGCATGAGGCCGTGCCCTGCTTGGTCGGGGACACCTGGCCCCAGCCGATCTCCTTGATGCCGCCGGCATAGACCCGGGCGCCGAGCGCGCGGGCCATCAGTTGGGCGCCAAGGCAGATGCCGAGGGTCGGGCGCCCCTGCGCGAGGCGCCGTTCCAGCAGGGCGATCTCACGTGTCAGGAACGGGTAGGCGTCGGCCTCATAGACGCCGATGGGGCCGCCCAGCACAATCAGGAGGTCGGCATCTTCGATGGAGCGGTGGGAGACGTCATCAATGGCGGCATCGCAGAACGAGACGTCCCATCCCTCACGATCCAGTACCGACGACAGCAGGCCCAGGTCCTCGAAAGCGACATGACGCAGGGCGACGGCAGAACGCCGGTGACGGTTCATGAAGGAAAGCTCACGCGCAATTGACCGGCAATCGTTATATCTATAAGAATATAACGATCAACAACCAATTGCGCGACGCGCTACGCCGCTGGTTGCCTCAGACGTTGAGATTCATCCAGACGGCCTTGGGCTCGGTAAAGTTCTCCAGCGCCGCATCGCCATGCTCGCGGCCGAAGCCGGAATCGCGCGAGCCGCCCCAGGGGAGTCGAACATCCGTATAGCCATAGGAGTTGATCCAGACCGTGCCGGCTTTCACCTGTTTGGCGAAGCGCTGCACGCGGCCGATATCCGAACTCCAGACACCGGCGGCGAGGCTGTATTTGGTGCCATTGGCCTTGCTGATGGCATCGGCCTCGTCGAAGAACCTGATGATGCTGACGACCGGGCCGAAGATCTCCTCCTGCGAGACACGCATTTCGTGTTCGACATTGGCGAACACCGTAGGCGCGACGAAATAGCCGCGGTCGCCGATCCGGGTGCCGCCGGTCGTCACAGTCGCGCCTTCCTTGGTGCCGATATCGACATATTCCAGCACCCGCTTCATCTGCAGTTCCGAGACGATAGGTCCCATCGTCGTGCCGGACTGCGTGGGATCGCCGCCGCGGATTGCCTTGGCACGGGCCGTCATGCGCTCCACGACCTCGTCATAGACCGACGCATGCGCGAGAATGCGCGAACCGGCCGAGCAGACCTGGCCGGAATTGAAGAAGATGCCGGAAGCGGCGGCCTTGGTGGCGGAATCCAGATCGGCGTCGTCGAAGATCACATTGGCCGATTTGCCCCCGAGTTCGAGCGTGACGCGTTTCAGATTGCCGGCGGCGCCGGCGAGGATTTCGCGGCCGACGGTCGGCGATCCCGTGAAGGTGATCTTGTCGATGTCGGGGTGATCGACCATGGCACGGCCGGCGGTCTTGCCAAATCCCGGCACGATATTCAGCGTGCCCGGCGGCAGGCCGGCGTCCAGTGCCAACTCGCCAATCCGCAGTGCCGAAAGCGGCGTGATCTCGGCCGGCTTCAGCACGACGGTGCAGCCGCAGGCCAGCGCCGGCGCGATCTTCCACATTCCGATCATCAGCGGGAAATTCCACGGCACGATGGCGCCGACGACGCCGATCGGTTCGCGCACCGTATAGGTCAGCGCGTCATGGCGCGCCGGGATCACCTGTCCGTTGATCTTGTCGGCCCAGCCCGCATAGTAGCGCAGCGTGTCGATGGCGGCAGGCAGGTCTTGGCGCTGCACGGCGGCGAGCGGCTTGCCGGTGTCGAGGCTTTCCAGCGCGATCAGTTCCTGAGCGTGATCTTCCAGCAGTTGTGCAAAGCGCTGCAGGACAAGACCGCGATCGGCCGCGCGCATGCGGCCCCACGGACCCTCAAGCGCCTTGCGCGCCGCGCGGACCGCACGGTCGATGTCGCTGGCATCGGCTTCGGCGACGACGGCGATGATCTCGCCCGTCGCGGGATTGAGGACATCGAAATAGCGACCGGACAACGGTTCGACCTGCTGGCCGTCGATGAGGAGCCGTTTGCGCGTCAGTTTCGACGATACAGAAATGGCAAGATCGGCATGTGAGATCTCTGGCATAGTGTATACCTCCCGATGTTTCGACGATCGGATCAGGAGGGGCATCGACAGTAAATATGAGAACGTGAGTCACAGCGCGGCGGCACATATGCAATCGCGAACATAGGTGGCAGGGCGATAGGAAGCACGATGCGCATCGATATCGAAACCATCTGGCGATTCCGCAAGCCGGGTTCGCGCCAGCCGACATCGGTGATGCTCGGCTTTCTCAAGGACATCAATGAGACCGGCAAGCTGACGCTTGCGGCGAGCCGCAACCAGCTGTCATACCGCCATGCGTGGAGCCTGGTGAATGACTGGTCGGCCTTCTTCGGCGTGCCGGTGGTCGAGCGGAGCAAGGGCAAGGGCACCAAGCTGACGGCATTTGGCGAGAAACTGGTCTGGGCCGGCGAACGGCTGGAAGCGCGGCTCGGACCGCAGCTCGACAATCTGGCGCAGGAACTGGCGACCGAACTCAAGGAGCTGCTGCCCAACCATCCTGCGGTCATCCGCGTTCATGCCAGTCACGGTTTTGCCGTGTCGAAACTGCGCGAGATGCTGAACACCACGGCGGGCACGGGCATCGATCTGCGCTATGTCAGCAACCAGACCTCGCTGGTGTCGCTGGCGCATAACACCTGCGATCTCGCCGGCGTGCATCTGCCGCGCGGCGAATTGCGCAAGCGCAGCGTCAATGCCTGCAAGGAGTGGGTCGACAACCGCGTCCATCGCGTTGTCGGTTTCGCGACCCGCGAAATGGGGCTGATGGTGAAGCCGGGCAATCCGCTGCGCATCACCTCCATGGAAGCGCTGATCAATCCCGCGATCCGCTTCGTCAACCGCGATCAGGATTCCGGCACGGGGTTGCTGTTCGATCAGCTGCTTCGTCAACACAAGATCGATCCCGAACAGATCAACGGTTATCAGCAGGTGGAGTTCACCCATGCGGCCGTCGCCGCTTATGTCGCTAGCGACATGGCCGACGTCGCCTTCGGCGTCGAGGCTGCGGCGCGGCAATTCGGGCTGGATTTCGTGCGGTTGCTGACCGAGGATTACTATTTCGTTTGCCGCGAGACGCTGCTCGACCAGGCCCCGATGCAGCACATTCTCGCGGTGCTGCGCGGCGCCGAGTTCCGTGACGCATTGGTGAAGCTGCCGGGCTATGCCGCGTCCGATACCGGCGCGATCAAGACCGTGAACGAGGTGTTTCACGGGAAGAAGTAATAGCCATGCGCGAACGGACGCCGGTCCATGCGTTAGCGCTGTTGTGAGATGCTAAGGCGCGCGTTGATGCTATACGCATTTGCGCAAACCTCCCAGTTCTGGAGAACATCATGTCCCATCCCGCTCTGTCCGCAGGCTCTGTTGCCGTCATTACTGGCGGTGCGTCAGGCATCGGCTTGGCCGCAGCGACGGCCTTTGCGCGACTGGGAATGCGCATCTGCATCGTGGATCTTGGCGAGGATCGTTTGGCTGAGGCGGCTGGCAAGATCGCCGGTGTGGCGCGCGGCGGGCGTGACGATGTGATGACGGCCGCTGTCGATGTCAGTGACGTCGGCGCGATGACCAGACTCGCGGCCGATGTGCAGGCCCGCTTCGGCGGCTGCGATGTGCTGATGAACAATGCCGGCATTCAGGTGCCGACCTCGGCGCTCGGTCCGCGCGAGAATTGGGAGCGGCTGCTCGGCGTCAATCTGTGGGGCATCGTCAATGGTTGTCAGGCCTTCGCTGTGGACATGATCGCGCGCAAGCGGCCGGGCCTGATCATCAATACGGGCTCCAAGCAGGGCATCACAACGCCGCCCGGCAATCCCGCCTACAATGTCTCCAAGGCCGGCGTGAAAGCCTATACCGAAGCGCTGGCGCACGAGCTGCGCAACACCGAGGGATGTCAGGTCTCCGCACATCTGCTGATCCCCGGCTTTGTCTTCACGCCGCTCGCAGCTGGCGGGCGCAGCGAGAAGCCGGATGCAGCGTGGACAGCCGAGCAGACCGTGGACTTCATGATGCAACGGCTCGAAGCTAGTGACTTCTACATTCTCTGCCCAGACAACGATGTGCCGCGCGCGCTCGACGAGCGCCGCATGTTGTGGGCCATCGGCGACGTCGTCGAGAACAGACCGGCTCTGTCGCGCTGGCACCCCGATTATGCCGATGCCTTCGCAGACTTCGTCAAACGCAAATAGAACAACAAGGGAGAAACGCAGTGGATTACGTGAAATTTGGAAACACCGGCCTGGACGTCTCGCGTCTGTGTCTGGGCTGCATGACCTATGGCGTCTCCGATCGCGGCGCGCATGCATGGACGCTGGACGAGGACAAGAGCCGGCCGCTGATCAAGCAGGCTATTGAGCTCGGCATCAATTTCTTCGACACGGCGAATGTCTATTCGGATGGCACCTCGGAAGAGATCGTCGGTCGCGCGCTGAAGGACTTCACGCGCCGTGACGATGTGGTGCTGGCGACCAAGGTCTTCAACCGGATGCGGCCGAGACCGAACGGGGCAGGCCTGTCGCGCAAGGTGATCATGACCGAGGTCGATCACAGCCTGCGCCGGCTCGGCACCGATTATATCGATCTCTACCAGATCCATCGCCTCGACAAGAACACGCCCCTCGAGGAGACGCTTGAAGCGCTGCACGACGTCGTGAAAGCCGGCAAGGTCCGCTATATCGGCGCGTCCAGCATGTATGCATGGCAATTCTCCAAGGCGCTCTATACCTCGCGGCTGAACGGCTGGACCGAATTTGTCAGCATGCAGAACCACGTCAATCTGCTGAACCGCGAGGAAGAGCGCGAGATGCTGCCGCTCTGCGCCGACCAGAAGATCGCCGTGATGCCGTGGAGCCCGCTGGCGCGGGGACGTCTGACACGCGCCTGGGACCAGACCAGCGAGCGCCAGCAGACCGATGAGTTCGGCAAGACGCTCTATGTGCAGTCCGAGGATTCCGATCGCAAGATCGTCGAGCAGGTTGCCGCGGTCGCCAAGGCGCGCGGCGTTCCGCAGGCACAGGTCGCGATGGCCTGGCTGCTGCAGAAGAAGGGGGTCACGTCGCCGATCATCGGCGCTTCGAAGCCGGCGCATCTCACCGATGCGGTGGCGGCGCTGTCGTTAAAGCTGACGAGCGAGGAAGTCGCATCGCTTGAAGCGCCGTATGTGCCGCATGCCGTGGCTGGGTTTGGTTAGCGCCCATTCACTGTCCTCATGGTGAGGAGCGCGCCGCTTGGCGCGCGTCTCGAACCATGAGTGTGTCGTGCATCCTTCAAGGCGCGCGCGAAGTACGCGCTCGTCAGGATGAGGACGGAGTGTTCGACTGAAACGACGTTCGTCTCAGCTGTACCGCTTCTCCTGACCATCGTCCGCATACCAGTCGAAGGTTTCGTCCGAGAGATTGACGATCACGTTCTGGATCTGGGTGTATTCCTCATAGGCGACAATGCCATTCTCGCGGCCGATGCCGCTCATCTTGAAGCCGCCCCAGGGCGAGCAGGGATCGATGCGGTGGTGGTCGTTGATCCAGACGATGCCGCTCTCCAGCCGATGCGCAACGCGATGGGCGCGGGTGACGTCGCGGGTCCAGATCGAGGTGGCCAGGCCGAATTCGGTGCCATTGGATAGCGCGATGGCTTCCTCTTCGGTGTCGAACGGGATCACGACGACGACTGGCCCGAAGATCTCTTCCTGCGCGATCCGCATATTGCCGGTCACGCCGGTGAAGATGGTCGGTTGATGATAGTAGCCGCTCTCGAAGGCCTTGCCGTCCGGCCGCTTGCCGCCCGCGGCGAGCGTCGCACCTTCCTCGAGTCCGATCTTGACGTAGCGTTCGGTCAGCTCGCGCTGCTTGGCCGAGACCATCGGGCCCATCTGCGTCGCCATGTCCTGCGGATCGCCGATGCGGATCATATTGGTTCGGCGCACCAGCTCTGCGACGACGGCGTCATGCACCGAACGCTGCACCAGCAGACGCGCACCCTGGACGCAGGTCTGGCCGGTGGCGATGAAGGAGGCAAACAACGCGGCTGCGACGCCGCGCTCGATCGGCGTATCGTCGAACAGGATGACCGCAGCCTTGCCGCCGAGTTCGGCGGCCACCTTGGTGAGGTTGGCACCGGCCATTGAAGCCACCATCTTGCCGGTTTCGGTACCGCCGGTGAGATCGATCTTCTTGATGCGCTTGCTGGTGGTCAGTGCCTTGCCGGCGGTGGCGCCGTAGCCCGGCACGACATTGTAGACGCCGTCGGGCACGCCGGCTTCCTTGAAGATATCGCCGAGCAGCAGCGGCGTGATCGGCGCCAGTTCACTCGGCTTCACCACCATCGTATTGCCGGCCGCCATCGACGGCGCGATCTTCTTGGTAAGGATCAGGAGCGGATGATTCCATGGTGTCACATGGCCGACGACGCCGAGTGGCACCCGGCGGGTATAATTCAGGAAGTTGCCGCCGAACGGCGGCACGGTGTCCTCATGGGTGCGCGCCAGAGCGCCGAAATAGCGAAACCATTCCGGCAGCCGGCCTAGCTGGGCGGTCATTTCACGGCGAGCGCGGCCGATCTGGTCGACCTCGATGGTCACCAGTTCGGGGAGCTTTTTGGCCAGCAATTCGCCGGCCCGGTGCATGATGTCGCCGCGGACCGCGCCCGGTGTCGCCGCCCAGATTTTGCCGGCGCGTTCGGCGGCGTCGATGGCCAGATCGATATCCTTCTCGTCCCCCTCGGCGACATCGGCCAGATGGCTGCGGTCCTTCGGGTTCTCGATCCTGATAGTGCGGCCGGTCGAGGCTGGCTGAAACCGGCCATTGATATAAAGCCCGAACGGGCGACCATCGTTCATCATTGGCATGTCCTTGAATTTGCATCGTGATCGGCCTGACGGCGGTAGCCGGTTCGGCGGACTATGACTAATCAGAAACAGGTGATTTTGCGATCAACGCGCGGTTGCAGCGCGGTGATTGAAACGGGTCGCTTAAACCGATTGCAGAAAGTCGCTTGTGGATTCTTTGAGCCCGGAAAGGCGCTCTTAACCGGTATTCATGCACGTTGGCGATGACGCCGACGACTCCGGTATCGTTTAATATTGATGCAACGCTCAGCCGATTATTGAAGGCAACCGAAAGCGCGGCAGGAGATTTTTTCAATGACCAAGTTAGACGCGGAAGTCGACGATCTCATCGCCGCCTGCCACGGCGACACCCGCGGTACCGTGGCAGCACTCATTCTTGTCAATCAGCAACTCGAGACCGAACTGGCCGAGCTGCGTGCGCAGATGGCCGCACGGCCGTTCGATGAGCAGATGGCGCACGCCGTTCTGCACTGATTGGTGACTTGATGCAGCGCAAGTGCGCCACAAGATTCGCGGTGTATAAATTCAATCTCGGCTGGGATTCGGAGCGCCCTTTTGGCGTAATCGGAATTCCGGGATGGAGGCTTGAATGCCCAGACAATTTGGATTGAAGGCGACATCGATTGCAGCGTCGACGCCCGCGACGGCGTGCAAAACGACGCTTGGCCTGATCGGATGGATGTTTGCGCCGAAGAACCGCGTGTCGCGTGGCGCCGTAGCGGTGAGGCGCTCATCGGCATACACGGCGCTGCCCTATGCGCCAGCAAGCTGGCGCGGCTCCCGTGGCCGGCGATCGGTCTCGGTCAACTGAAATCCGTGTGACGTCGCGCGCTAGCGTGTCGAGCGTTTGTCCGGTGTGGCTCGTTCCTTAATTGGCGGCTCTTCCAGAAATTTGTTGGTCGGGGATGGGTCATCCGTCAGCCAGTCCACGAAGTGGACGGCATTCTCGATCCAGTCCATCAATCTCGTCCAGGCGCGTTTCAGGGCATGTGGCATACCGATTAGTCGCAGATAGCGCGGGTCGGGTTCAGTGGAGCAGAAGAGCAGTGGATTGGGCTGTCAGGCAGCCTTCATCATTGTCGGCTTATCGTTTCCAGTTGTGCAGTCGGCAGCGATCTGATCGTCACCCAGTTGCCTGCGACGCAGGGCGGACTGCATCTTGCCGAACACCTCGACGACAGTACGGAGCTCCCTGCGCAGCTCTTCGATCTGCGTCGGTCTCGGTCCCTCGTGATATCCCCGCAAATACCTGGCCGCGGCGACGATCTCCGGCGAAAGCGGCGCCTTCAGCTTGACGGCGAGCACCAGTCCTTCTCCGATCGCCTGCTGCAGGAATGCTATCGTATCTGCGAGCAACAGTTCGCGTCCCTCATGCCTGTCCATGATGTCGCCGCCGATTCGCTTAGGTTGACGCTGAGGGAAGGGTGCCGCGGTATGGGTAATGAATAGTCACGGAAAACCTTGCGCAGATTGATGGGGTCATCAATGCGGAGGTTGAGGCCGGGGCGACTCGATTCAGTCGTGACGGAACGAGCGAGCCAGTTGGTCCTCGATCGGCTTGCGGAGATAGGCGAACGCGGTACGGGAGCCATTCTGAATATAGGCTTCGACCGGCATGCCCGGCACAAGTGCCTTCCCGCCGAGTTTGGCGAGTTCTCCGTCGATGAGGCTAATGCGCGCTACATAATAGGACGCGCCGGACTGCTGGTCTTTTGTGAGATCGGCCGCTATGCGGGTAAGCCTTCCGTTGAGATCCGGTGTGATCGCGGAATCGAAAGCCGTGAAGCGCAGCTTCGCGGATTGACCTAGTCGGAGACGGTCAATCATCTGCGGATCGACCCGCGCCTCGACCACGAGAGAATCCTTCTCCGGGACGATAAGCATCAACTGTTCGCCCGCAGTAATAACGCCGCCCACCGTATGGATCGTCTTCTGGTGAACCATCCCGTCCTGCGGCGCCCGCAGCATCACGCGCGCGAGTTGATCGACTGCTGCGATCCGGCGCTCGGAGAGATCGGCCATCTTGATCTCCACCTCGCGCAGCTCGGTCGCGATCTCGCGTCGCTGATCCTGCACGACCTGAAGCGTCTGTAGTTCTGTCTCGGTGATGCGGCCTTTGGCCCGCGCCGTTTCGGCGATCAATTGTCCTTCCTCGCCGATCAGCCGCGCGGCTTCGCGTTCGAGTGTGGTCAGCCGTGCGTAGGGAATTAGATTTTTCTCGAAGAGCTGGCGAACCCCTTCGAGTTCGCGCTGAATCAGTCGGATCTGTTCGCGCTTTGACTCGATTTGAGCGGCGAGGCCGTGGATCTCCTCACCGATCTGCGACGTGCGCTCGCGCAGTTGCGACTGTTGGCCGCTGACGGCTTCGCGTCGTCTGAGCAACAGGCTCGTTTCACCGGTGATGATGTCGGCGATCGCGGGCAACTCGATACGGTCCGCAAGTTCGGCCGGTATCACGAAAGCGTCGCGACCATCCTGTTCCGCGCGCAGCCGCGCTCGGCGCGTCCAGAACTGGTTGAGCTGATTTTCGATCAGCGCCAGGTTGGCTCGCGTCATGGTCTCGTCAAGCCGGACCAGAACGTCGCCTGCTCGTACGCGGTCCCCGTCATTGACAAGAATTTCGGCGACCACCCCGCCGGTCGGATGCTGAATCCTGCGCACGTTGCTATCGACGACGATCTGTGCCGGCGCTATCACCGCGCTCGCGAGTGGCGCGGTTGCCGCCCAGACGCCAGCGGTGGAGATCGCCACGGCGAGTATAGCCAGTCCCGCATATGCAGTTCGCCGGATATCGCGGAAGGGATCAGGGCGGCTTGAGTTGGACGTTGCAGAATTTGGCATCAGGGTTTCCTCAGCTTCGGCCGTCAGCGGTCATGCGGACTTCGTGCACCGGCTGTGGCGCCACCTGGTTTGCAGGGTGTTGCGAGGCAAGCGCCTTGCGCAGGACTTCATCTTTCGGACCAAATGCCTGGACCTGGCCATTGGCGAGCGTCATCACGAGATCGACCCCTGCGAGAGCCGCCGGGCGGTGTGCGACAATGATGGCGATTCCGCCGCGCTCACGTACGCCCTTGATCGCCTGGGTCAATGCAGCGTCGCCTTCGACGTCGAGATTGGCGTTCGGTTCGTCGAGCACCACCATGAACGGGTCCCTGTAGAGCGCGCGTGCAAGCGCTACCCGCTGCCGCTGCCCACCCGAGAGGGCAGCGCCGGCTTCACCGATTCGCATTTCGAAGCCCTTTGGCAGGTTAAGGATCATGTCATAGGCACCCGCGGCTTTCGCGGCGGCAATGACGGTCGGTCCATCCATCTCCGGATCGAAGCGGGCAATGTTCTCGGCCACCGTGCCGTCGAACAGTTCGACGTCTTGCGGCAAATAGCCCATCAAGCCGCCCCGAATTTCGGCGGGCCACTGGTCGAGGGTTGCGCCATCGAGGCGGATCTCGCCGCGCGCTGCAGGCCAGATCCCGACCAGCGCACGCGCCAATGTGGATTTGCCCGACGCCGACGGTCCGATGATTCCAACAGCCTGGCCGGCTTTGAGTTGGAACGTGGCATTCTGAACGATGGCCTTGGTGCCGCCCGGCGCGACAATGAAAATCTGATCGACCGTGAGAATGTGTTGAGCACGTTCTGGCGCAACGGCAGAAGGGCTCTCGTCTTGAGACGACAGCGCGTCGCGTAACCGCTGCCAGGCCTGGCGGGCGCCGACGAAAGGACGCCAAACCGAGATCGCCAGTTCGACGGGAGCCAGCGCACGGCTGCCCATGATCGAGGAGGCAATCATGACACCACTGCTGGCCTGTCCTTCGATTACCAGCCAAGCGCCTAATCCGAGCAATGCCGATTGCAAGATGAACCGCAGGGTCTTCGACAGCGTGCCAAGTGCACCGGCAATATCGGAACCGCGCTGCTGAGCAGCGATCTGATCCGCATTGGCTGCGCCGATGCGTGAGATGACTCGTCGCTCCATGCCGAGGGCGGCGACGACCTCGGCATTGCGGCGTCCCGCCTCCAGCTGGATGTTGCGTAGGGCGGCATGGCGGGATGCTTCTCGCGTGGGCTTCCGTGTCAGAATCTCCGTAACAAGAGCAATGCCGAACAGAATGGTTGCGCCACCGACCAGGGTCCATCCAAGATAGGGATGCAGCAGGAAGCACCCGGCGAGATACAGCGGCATCCACGGCAGATCGAACAGCGTTGTCGGCCCGAGGCCGGACAGGAACCCGCGCACTGAATCCAGATCGTGCGCGAGTTGAACGCCGCTGCCGCGGTTGGACTTCAAAGGCGATCGCAGAATGGCGGAATTCACCGGCTCCCACAACGCGCCATCAAGTGCAGCTCCGATGCGCGTCAGGATCCGCTGGCGCAACCAGTCGAAAACACCCTGCACAGCGTAGATCGCAATTACGATAATCGAGAGCGATACGAGAGTAGGAATGCTGCGCGAGGGAATGACGCGGTCATAGACCTGCAGCATGTAAATGGATCCGGTCAGCATCAGGATGTTGACCACGGCGGAGAACAACCCGACAGACAGGAACGCGCTACGACATGATGCGAGAGCGGCACTCGGAAGATCTTGGTGCTTCGATCCGGCTGTTCTGTCTGTCGAAATTGCTGCGGTCATATTTCACCTGGGCCAGTAAGCGACAGCGATGCGCGCCGATCGAGTTCGTTATCTGGCTTCAGCGTCAACTACGTGACAGCGTGTGGATTGCGTGCGCGTGCAATGATGCAGTCGCTCGATCAGCCATACGAATTGCGAGCGATGTTGTGCGGCAAGACACTGCAACAGCAAACACATTTGTTCTTGCACGTCGTGTGCGTGAATTTCGACCGTTGTCTGACACGTGATCGTTGGAGATTTCGAATTCGGTGTAGTTCGATCAGTTCCATCGTCGTTCAATGCGCGCTGCGACCAAGCCGCGGTGGAGCAACCCGCAACGCTTTGCACTTTTGCGGGTGTGGCACGATGTCGCGATTTGCTGTGTCGCCTTTGTATAGTCGAGCAAAAAGAGCGGTCGGCGCGTGGCTTCACTGCGACGTTAGAAACCAGTCACGCGGCTGTTAAATCGACGTGGCTACATCCGGCGCATTAACTTTTCGTTAACCAAAGGCAGTCGGTCGCGCGTCTTCGCATTTTGCGAAGCGAGCGATGTTCGACGCACGCCTCAACGATGGAAGCCGATTTCATGTCAACGACATATCACGCCCTTGCCGTTAGCGATCTCGTCCAGGATTGGTCCAATGCCGGCGCAATCAACGCCGATGATAATTGGTCTTCCGTTCCATCGATCGTCGGCTATCTCGGTGACATCAACGCTGGTTCGCCAACTGGCACCGATCCGCGGACATTGACCGGCGCTGGGCTTGGCGCCGTCGATGTGATCGCCAATCAGACTGCCCCGAATTCTCTTACCAATGGCGGCGTTGCGGAATTCGCTGTTGCCAATCCGACCATTGCGCTGAACGGCTCGGGTACTGCAGACGCACCGAGCCTCGTGCTTTATCTCGATGCGAGCGGCCGCGATAATGTGCGACTGACCTTCAATGCGCGCGATCTCGACGGCAGCGCAGACGATGCGTCCCAGCCAATTGCCGTGCAGTACCGGGTCGGTTCCGCCGGGTCCTGGACGAATGTGCCGGGTGGCTACGCTGCCGACGTGACCACCGCGAATGCCGCAACTCAAGTGACGCCTTTCAATTTACTGCTGCCGTCCGAAGTCAATGGTCACGCGGACTTGCAGGTCCGGATTCTCACCACCAATGCCGGTGGCAATGACGAGTGGGTCGGGATCGACGATATCCGCGTCACGAGCAATGCCAGCACCCCGGTCGTAGGTCAGACTGTCGGCTTTTCTGCAGGCACGGTGTCGGTCTCGCATGACGAGGGCAATAGCGGCTCGACGGTCTATCAATTCACCGTGGAGCGCAGTGGTGGCACCGATGGCGATGTCTCATTCTCCGGAACCATTGCCTCTGCGCAGACCGACGCATCGGATTTTGTTGGAAGCGTGCCGAGCAGCTTTAGCGGCGTGATCCCGGCTGGGCAGGGCTCGGCAACGGTGACCGTTATGGTCGCCGGCGACACCACCAGCGAGCCGAATGAAAATTTCACGCTGACGCTTCAGAGCGCTTCCAATTCCACCGCCGTGGCGACCACGATCGGCACCGCGCAAGCCGCCGGCACCATCGTCAATGATGACGTCGCGATCACCAAGATCAGCGCCATCCAGGGTACGGGCGCCACCAGCGGAATGGTCGGCCAGACGGTCACTGTCGAAGCGATCGTAGTCGGTGATTTCCAGAATGGGGACGGCGACAACAGCCGCAACCTGAACGGCTTCTATGTTCAGGAAGAGGTGACCGACTCCGACGGCAATGTCCTGACCTCTGAAGCCATCTTCGTATTCGGCGGCAACGGTGACGTGGCCGTCGGCGACCGTGTCCGTGTCACCGGTTCGATCAGCGAGTATTTCGGTCTCACCGAACTCACCGCGACCAACATTTCCGTGGTTGAAGCGGGAGCAGTTGCCGATATCAACACGATGGCGACCGTGATCGATCTGCCGGGTGCCGGCACCACGTTGAGCCAGGACGGCGACTATCAGCCGAACCTCGAAGCCTATGAGGGCATGCTGGTCACGCTGCCAGAGACACTCGTGATTACCGAGCAGTTCAACCTCGATCGCTTCAATGAAATCAAGCTGGTGGCAGGCGATCGCCCGGCCCAGTTCACTCAGGAAAATGCGCCGGACGCTGCAGCCTACCAGGCCTATCTGGCCGAACTCGGCTCGCGCACCATCACCTATGATGATGGCCTGAACGCCCAGAACGCGGCCATCAGCAATCTCGATGGCTTCGGCCCGACCTACAACACGGCGACGGCGCCGCGGATGGGGGACACGATCACCGGGCTGACCGGCGTACTGGACTATCAATGGGCTGGAAACGCCGCCTCCGGCGCGACCTGGCGGGTCCGCTCGGTCGAGAACGGCACCAATACATTCGACGACGGCACCGCACCGCGAACCACGGCCCCTGAGGATGTCGGCAGCACCCTGCAAGTCGCGAGCTTCAACGTTCTGAATTTCTTCAAGACGCTGGACAATGGCGCCAGCACCGCCATCGGCCAGGAGCCGCGCGGCGCCAACGACGCCGTCGAATTCTCCCGCCAGACCGGCAAGCTCGTCGATGCCATTCTTGCAATGGATGCCGACGTGCTGGCGCTGACTGAGCTGGACAACGATTTTCTTCCCGGCTCGTCGGGCAATGCGATCGAATATCTGGTCGGCCAGCTCAATGCCGCTGCAGGCCCCGGCGCCTATGCCTGGGTCAATCCCGGTCAGCAGTTTGTTGGTGGTGATGCGATCGCGGTCGGCTTCATCTACAAGACCGCGGATGTAAAAATCGCGGACGGGACGACGGTCGCGATCCTCAACGATGCCGATCTGCCCGGACTCGGGCTTTCTGGCCTGCTGAGCCAGAGCACCGTCGGGCACATTTTCGACGGCGCGAATACCAGCCGCAATGCGCTCGCGGTGACGTTCGAGCAGATCGCCACTGGTGAAACTTTCACCGCAATCGCCAACCACCTCAAATCCAAGAGCGGCACCGGCACCGGCCTCGATGCTGACCAGGGTGACGGTCAGGGCAACTGGCAGAACCAGCGCGAGCTCGCAGCGACTGCGCTCACCGCCTGGGCCAACAGCGACCCGACCGGTTCCGGCGACAGCGACGTGCTGATGCTCGGCGATTTCAACAGCTACGCCAAGGAGCAGGCAACGGGCATCATCGAGAACGCAGGCTATGAAAACCTGCATGGCCGGGAGGACGGTGCTTATTCCTACGTCTTCGACGGTCAAACCGGCACCCTCGATTACGCGTTCGCGAATGACAGCCTGTCGTCGCAGGTTACTGGCGTCACCACCTGGCACATCAATGCCGATGAGGCCGATGCCCTCGATTACAACACGGACTTTTCGCGCGATCCGGCGATCTTCGATGCCGATACGAATGTCCGCGTTTCCGACCACGATCCGGTCATCGTTGGTCTCGATCTGAACCAGAACCAGACGCCGTCGACCTACAGGCTGCAGATCCTGCATGCGTCGGATTTCGAGGCCGGTCTCGATGCGGTCGATCGCGCCGGCAATTTCGCCGCCATCGTTGATTACCTCGAAGAGACACAGGCGAATTCGATCACGCTGTCGTCGGGCGACAACTTCATCCCCAGCCCGTTCTTCAGCGCCGGCAGCGACGCCTCGTTGAAGGAAGTATATGAGACCGCGCTCGAGACCTATTACGGTCTTGCCAGCGGCACGCTGAACATCACGCCCGGCTTCGGTAGTGCTGACATCTCGATGCTGAACATCATCGGTGTGCAGGCCTCGGCGATCGGAAATCACGAATTCGACGCAGGCACAAATCCGCTCGCAGCAATCATTCGGCAAACTGCCGGCTTCCCGGGCGCACAGTTCCCCTTCCTATCTGCCAATCTGGATTTCTCAGGCGATCCCAATCTTGCCGGCCTCTACACCAGCCTCATCCAGAACGCTGACAACTATTCCGGCTTCCCGCCGGCCGCCGGCATAGGCAAGAAGATCGCGCCTGCGACCATCATCGAGGAGGGCGGCGAAAAGATCGGCGTGGTGGGCGCCACCACTCAGATCGTCGAAAGCATTTCCTCGACCGGCGGCGTCGAGGTGATCGGCGACGATGTTGACGACATGGCCGCACTTGCTGCGATCCTGCAGCCAACTATCGACAGCCTGATCGCCCAGGGTATCAACAAGATCATCCTGGTCAGCCATCTCCAGCAGATCGCGTTCGAGCAGGCACTTGCACCGTTGCTGCATGGCGTCGACATCATCATCTCGGGCGGATCGAACACGCTGCTTGCCGATGCGCAGGATACGCTGCGTCCCGGCGACACCGCCGATGGCACTTACCCGATCGTGACCCATAATGCCGACGGCAACACCACGCTGATCGTCAATACTGACGGCGAATACTCCTATGTCGGCCGGCTTGTGGTCGATTTCGACGCCAATGGCAACGTTATCGCGGGAAGTGTCGATCCTAATGTCAGCGGTGCTTATGCGACCACTGACGAAGAGGTCGCCGATCTTTATGACGACGTCATCGACGTCGACGGTGACGGCGATATCGATGCGGCGGATGCCAATCCGTTCGCCGAAGGCAGCAAGGGGGATCTCGTCAACGACATCGCCCAGGGGGTCGGTAATGTGATCGACGCTCAGGACGGCAATCTGTTCGGCAGCACCAATGTCTATCTGGAAGGCCGTCGCGGCGAGGTCCGCACCGAGGAGACCAATCTGGGCGACCTCACGGCCGACGCCAATCTCTGGTACGCCCAGAAGGCCGATGCGACGGTGATGGTCTCGATCAAGAATGGCGGCGGTGTCCGCGATTCGATCGGCAGCGTCTCCGCAGTGGGCGGCGTCGCCCAGGAAAACCCGCCATCGGCCAATCCCGGTGTCGGCAAGGAAGAGGGCGACATCTCGCAGCTCGACATCGCCAACTCGCTGCGCTTCAACAATGCTTTGTCCATGGTCACCGTGACGGCAACACAGTTGCTGACGGTGCTGGAGCATGCGGTGGCCGCGACCGCGAATGGCGCCACCCCCGGTCAGTTCGCTCAGGTTGGCGGCATCGCTTACTCCTTCGACAAGGATAGCCCGGCCGGCAACCGTATTCAGTCGGCGACGCTGATCGACGAGAACGGCAATCCCGTCCTTGCCCTGGTCGAGAACGGTGAGCTCGTTGTCGATGCCAATATGGCGATCCGGGTCGTGACGCTGAGCTTCCTGCTCACGGGCGGCGACGGCTATCCGTTCGCGAGCTTCATTGCGGCCAATCCGGCCTTTGCAAATGTTGTGAACCTGTCTTCGAATCTCGTTCCCGATGCTGGTCAGGTGGCTAACTTTGCGGCCGAAGGCACCGAACAGGACGCGTTCGCCGAATATCTCGCGGCGCACTATTCCGAAACGGCTTACGATGTCCTCGACACCGACCGCGCGCATGACACTCGAATCCAGAACCTCGACTATCGGTCGGATACGGTGCTCTCCGTGCAGCCGATCGTGCTGGTCGGCGACGATGATGACAACATCCTCACTGGCGCACTCGGCAACGATACGATCTCCGGCGGCGAGGGCGATGACACGCTGACGGGTCTTGGCGGCAATGACGAACTCGACGGCGGCGAGGGCGATGATACGTTGCTCGGCGGTGCCGGAAACGACAATCTCACCGGTGGCGAAGGTGACGACGCTCTCAGCGGCGATGCCGGCAACGACGTCCTGGCCGGCGGCGAAGGTGACGACACGCTCTCCGGCGGCGCCGGTGACGATGAGATCGATGGCGGCGAAGGCTACGACACCCTCGACGGCGGTGCTGGCAACGACCGGCTCGTTGCCGGAGCCGGCGATAGCGCATCCGGCGGCGATGGTGACGACATTATCGTGGTCTCGACCGACGATTACGCGCCGGCGTTGATCGATGGCGGTGACGGCAATGACATCCTGAAACTGGTGGGTTCCGGTACCGGCGTCATCGACACCAGCAACATTGTCATCAACGTCGAAAATCTCGTGGTCAGTGAAGGTACCTGGTCGGTTACCGGCAGCGACTACTCCACGGTTACAGTCGAGGGCGGCGCCACACTCATCAGCAACGTGGCTGTCAACAACGGCGATCTGCTTTCGGTCCATGCTGGCGGCAAGCTGATCGCCGGCACCGCCATCCTCTGGTCGGGCGGCGGAGCCGCCGTGGTCGACAATGCCGGCCTGATCGAAGGATCGAGCCGCGTGCTCAACACCACGAGCAGTGTGACGGGCTCGTTGACCTTCAACAACGAAGCAGGCGGCATTCTTCGCGGTGCGCTGAGCCCACAACAGGCGGGACACGCTGATGCGACCATCACGATCAACAATGCTGGCGTGATGGAAGCAGGCGGTCGCGTCATCGACTTCCGCAGCTTCGATGGAGCCGGCGCTTCGGCGGTGATCAACAATCTCGCCGGCGGCATTATCCGCCAGTACGGGAGCGACACCGACGTGATCCGCCCCGGCAATGACGGGATTGTTAATAACTGGGGTACCATCACGACCGATCCTGGCTTCGTCGGCGGAGGTGACCTGATCGACTTCCAGAGTGATACCGGCGGCAAGGTCAACAACTATGCCGGCGGCTGGATGGAAGGTTCGCGCCATGCCGTGACCGGCGACAATGCTGTGACCGTTGTCAATTCAGGCACGATGATCGGCCGCAACGGCTCGGCGGTGAACATCGACAATGGCGGTTCTGAAGCCGAGAAGGTCTTCATCACCAACCACGGCACGATGGAAGGTCGCTCGGCGGAACTGTCCGACTCCGATGGCGATGCCATCGACGTTGATGGTCTGGTGCAGGTCCTGAACTACGGCCGTATCGCCGGCCTCGGCGCCGAGGGTTACCATGATGGCGAACCGAACGTCTCCGAGGGTATCGCCATCGGAGGAGGCTCCGTCGTCAACAGTGCTACTGGCGAGATCTACGGTTACGGTCGTGCTATCCAGGTGGATAATTCCAGCAACAGCAACGCGCTGGGTGTGTCCACGATCGTGAATGATGGCCTGATCCGCGGCGACGGTCACGGTCCGGAAGGCGTCTCTGCGGAAGACGCTGCCCGCTTCGACCTACGCGGCAATGAGGCGATCAATCTGGTTGGCGACTATGAGGATTTCGTCGGCAACAACAGCACGGGCCGGATCATCGGCGGCATATCGATGGGTGGAGCCAGGGACACCCTGAACAACTCCGGCTCGATCATCGCGACCGGTGGATCGGCCATCGACATGGGCGCCGGCAACGACCAGGTGAACCTCTATGTCGGTGCGAAGGTGACCGGCAAGATCCTGCTCGGAACCGGCGACGACGTCGCTCTCTCCACCTCGGCTGGTGGCTTCGAGATCGATGGCGGCGACGGCAGCGATACGATGGCCATGGACTACGCATATGGCGGTGCTGACATCCTCAGCGGCGGAAACGGCAACGACTACATCTATGCCGGTGCAGGCAACGATCAGGTCGATGGCGGGGCTGACGACGATACGCTCTATGGCAATGACGGCGATGACCTAATCAAGGGCGGATCCGGCAATGACGATATCGCCGGCGGCATTGGAGCTGACACCATTCATGGTGATAGCGGCAATGACAGCATCGATGGTGGCGAAGGGAACGATACCGTGTTCTACACGGGAACGTTCAACAACCACGGCTACGCGTTGAACGCGGACGGCTCCATCAAGGTCACCGACCTGCGCAATGGTGCGCCGGACGGGATCGACACGCTGCGTAATGTCGAGCAGCTCAATTTTGTCGATGGGGCCTGGAAGCTAGTGATCGGCACCAACGGCGACGACGCGATCACCGGTTCTGCCGGCAATGATCTGGTGTTTGGCGGCAGCGGAAATGATACTTTCCTCGGCACCGGCGGGCTGGATACCTACGACGGCGGCGACGGAACCGACACAATCGACTACAGCCAGATCACATTCAAGGTGACGGTCGATCTTGCCTCCGGGCTCGCTTACTACCCCGGCTATCTCGCCGGCGCCGATCACTTCAGCAATATCGAGAATGCGATCGGGACCGGCTATGACGATCTTCTGATCGGAACCAGCGGTGCCAACACGTTGATCGGGGGCGCGGGCAACGACGTTCTGAACGGCGGTGACGGCGACGACATCCTGCGCGGCGGTGCCGGCAACGACACGATCGACGGCGGAGCCGGCTACGACGTGCTCGACCTGTCGGATGCGACCGGAGCGTTGACGGTCAACTACGCGGCTGGAACGGTGACGGGTGCCGGGATCGGGACCGATCATTTCACCGGCATCGAGGAGATCCTGTTCGGTGCGGGCAATGATCAAATCACCGGCGGCAACGGTGACGACACCTTCGATGGCGGTGCCGGCAACGACACCATCAATGGCGGTGCGGGTGACGATGCGCTCAGCGGCGGCGTTGGTGACGACGCGATCGACGGCGGTTCCGGCGATGACGTGGTGTCCGGCGGCATCGGCAACGATACGCTGAAGGCCGGCTCCGGCGATGACAGCGTCGATGGCGGTGACGGCAACGACATCATCGATGCTGGCTCGGGCGACGACATCATCGTGGCCGGTGCGGGTGCGGACAAGGTGAATGCCGGCTCCGGCAACGACATCATCGGCGGTGGAACCGGCGACGATATCCTGACCGGCGGTTCTGGCTCCGACGTGTTCGTGTTCGCCGCCGGGTTCGGAAAGGATATGATCACCGACTTCGCCGCGAGTGGAGCGTCCAAGGACTTCATCCAGTTCTCCAGCGATCTGTTCTCCGACTATGCCGATGTGATGTCTCACACCGCCCAGGTCGGCAGCAGCATCGTGGTGACGCTGGATGAAAACAACGCAGTTACGCTCGCCAACACCAGCTTGGCGTCGCTCACCGCTGACGACTTCCGCTTCGTCTAGCGGCGGACATGGCACACGGGGCGTTACTGGCGCCCCGTGTGCACCCTACGTTTTTGCGTTGATGAATTGCGGTCGCTACCGTCTGAGCCGGCAGCCCCATTGAATTCACCCGCGCGGAGCAGGCGCAATCTCAGCCGGCATAATATCGTGCCCATCGCTATGTGTTAGCGCACTCAGGTCGAATGTCTCTCCGCGAATGCGCGATAGGGTGGACAAGGCGCGGTCGCGATCACTTTCCAGAAGCTGACCGAGATGTGTGACAGCGGCATTCGGCTTGCGCTGCCGGATCGCCTTCAATGTCGACGCCATCAGGTCGGTGCTGAGTCGGCGGATGTCGCGGGTCTGATAGTCCAGCGGCGTCTTCCATATGGTTTCCCATACGGTTTGATTGGCAAGGTCGGTGAGCAGTTCGACGAGCAGTTCGTTGCCCGAGCCGCGCGCAATGGTCTTTACCGCGCGCGTCGTGGTGTGTGCGAAAGCCATTGGATCATCGACCTCGACTGCGACTCTCAACTCGTCGCAGCGGCGCGCCAGTGTGTCGATGAAGCTTTCGACCGGCGTGGTCGCCATGGTGCGCACCGCCAGCATCGACAGTGCGGTGCGGACATTAAACAGGTCAGCCACCGATTTGAGTGACAGCGGTCTGATATAGGCGCCGCGCCGCGGAAAGATGTCGACCAGGCGCCGGCGCTCGAGAATGCGGATCGCTTCACGGATTGGGCCACGGCTGACGCCGAAATCGCGCGCCAGGTCGATTTCGACAAGACGCTCGCCCGCTTTGCGACGGCCGGAGACGATTTCGGCACCGAGTTCCTCCGCAACCTGGTCGGGGATAGTACGCGGTGCAAATCTCCGTTCGACGTCGTGCTGGTTATCGTTGAATGGCCTGCGAAGTGTCGCTGCCATGGCTGCCTCCTGTCGATGCACGCTTGCCGCGTCATACGGTTCTGTCTACCGCAGAAGTCAATTGTTGACAATTGACAGTCGATGACCTTTCATTGGGTTACTGTCGCTTCAATACATACCGGCACAAGCCGGACCGCGATGGAACGTCCCGATGCAAGATCTGCAGAACAGGGATGGCAAGGGAGGTGAACATGGTGGCTCTGTTCGCGTCGGCGCGTGTCCGACTGACAACAGCCCAACAGACACGCGTCTGCGGCTTTCATCCGTATGTGCAAGTGCAGCACCGGCAAACCCTGCAGCAGCGGATGAGGCGCGGCGTCATTGGTCGTGTTCTGGCTGGCGAAGCGCAATGACAGGTGCGATCGACATCTCCGCTCCCACGGCAACGCGCGTTGCTGGAATGCCCGACGCGGGCGTTTCGCCGCAGCCGCTGCTGGAAGTACGCGATCTCTCGCTGTCATTCGCGACGGCGCGTGGCGCATTGCCGATCACCCGGAACGTAAATTTCACCATCGCGCCGGGCGAGCGCGTCGGTCTGGTCGGAGAGAGCGGATGCGGCAAGACCGTTACCGGACTCTCGCTGCTGCGACTGTTGCCGCCGCAATCGGCGCGGATCGAAGGTGATATTCTGTTCAACGGAACCAATCTGGCCACGCTGTCGCCGCGTCGCATGCGGGCCGTGCGCGGCCGTGAGATCGCGATGATCTTCCAGGAGCCTATGAGCGCGCTTGATCCTGTCTTCACGGTTGGCGACCAGATCAGCGAAGCCTATCGCATCCATTTTCCGGTCAGTCGCGCGGAGGGGCGCGAGCGCGCCATCGCTGCGTTGCGTGAAGTCGGTATCCCCGCGCCGGAACGCCGCTGCGACGAATATCCGCATCAACTCTCGGGCGGTATGCGCCAGCGCGTGATGATCGCGATGGCGTTGATCTGCAAGCCGAAGCTGCTGGTCGCCGACGAGCCGACCACGGCGCTCGATGTCACGGTGCAGGCGCAGATCACCGATCTCTTGCGTTCGTTGAGCGAGCGCACCGGCACGGCATTGATCTTCATTACCCATGATCTCGGCGTCGTCGCCGAAACCTGCACCCGCATGATCACCATGTATGCCGGTGAGGTCGTCGAGGATGCCCCGGTGGACGATGTGCTGACGCGGCCACGTCATCCCTATACATCCGGACTGCTGCGCTCGCTGCCTAGCCTCAGCCCGCGCCGCGGCGTGCTGGCCTCGATTCCCGGCCGCGTACCGTCGCCCAATGCAATGCCCGCCGGCTGCCGCTTCCGATCACGTTGCACGCATGCCGTGGCGGGCTGCGAGCGGAGTCAGCCGATGGTCGAGATCGAAAGCGGTCGTACTGCGCGCTGCTGGCGTGCTCCCGAACTCGTGCTGCCGGGGGCGGTGAATTGATGTCAGGCATGCGGAGCCACAAGCGCGACAGCGGCGGGATTCTCGCAGTGCGTGACTTGCGGATCCTGTTTCCGACCCGCGATGGCCGCGACACAGTCAAGGCGATCGACGGCATGGATTTCGAGGTCCACGCTGGCGAGACCTTCGGCATTATCGGCGAGTCTGGCTCGGGCAAGACCACGCTCGGCCGTGCGCTGGTGTCGCTGCTGCCGCCGAGCGACGGCCAAATTCTGCATGACGGCACCGATCCGGCTGCCCTCAGCACAAGCGCATTCCGCAAGCACCGCCGCGATTACCAGATCATCTTCCAGGATCCGAATGCCGCGCTCAATCCGCGCATGACGATCATCGACAGCGTGGTCGAGCCGCTGGAGATCATGGGCGAAGGCGATCATGCCTCGCGCCACCGTCGTGGCATCGAAGTGCTGGAGCGCGTCGGCCTCGCCGCCGAAGCGGCCGATCGCTATCCGCACCAATTGTCCGGTGGCCAGAAGCAGCGCGTTAACATCGCGCGCGTGTTGACGTTGCGGCCCAAGGTCATTGTTTGCGACGAGGTGGTGGCGGCGCTCGACGTCTCCATCCGCGGCGACGTGCTCAATCTTTTTGCTGACTTGCAGCGCGAATTCGGCCTGACCTATGTGTTTATCACCCATGACATCTCGGTGGTCTCGCACATCTCCGACCGCATCGCCGTCACCTATCTCGGCAAGCTGATGGAGCTCGGTCCGGCCGAGGATGTGGTCGAGCGGCCACTGCATCCCTATACGCGTGCGCTGTTGTCGGCCGAGCCGGTGCCGTTGCCGTCGCATTTGCGGGTCGACCGCCGCATCATTCTCGAAGGTGAAATTCCGAGCCCGGTGGCGCCGCCATCGGGTTGCCGCTTCCGCACGCGCTGCCCGTCGGTGCAACCGCGTTGCGCCAAAGAAGTGCCAGTCTGGCGCGACGTCAAGCCGGGACACCGCGTGGCCTGTCATTTCGCCACGGCGGATGGGCCACCACCAGACAATCAAAAAGCGCAACGCGCATCATAATCATCGGGAGGATTTTCAAATGACTACCATCGACCTCAGCAAGCGGACACTACGCCGTCGTGACATTCTCGCGCTGATGGGTGGCGCTGCTGTAACCGGCGCGCTCGGCCTGCCGGCCTGGGCGCAGGAGGCCAAGAAGGGCGGCGTACTGAAGGTCGCCGCGCCGGCCAATCCGTCGTCGCTCGATCCCGCCACCGGTGGCGCCGGCTCCGACCACAGCATTCTGTGGACCATGTATGACACGCTGGTGGAGTGGGACTACGAGACGCTGAAGCCAAAGCCGGGCATGGCGAAATGGGCGTTCCCCGATCCGAAGACCATGGTGCTCGACATCACCACCGGCATCAAATTCCACGACGGCACGTCGATGGATGCGGAGGCCGTCAAATTCAACCTCGAGCGCAACCGCACCGACCAGCGCTCCAACGTCAAGCCCGATCTGTCCAGTGTGGATGCGGTCGAGGTCACCGGTCCGCTGCAGGTGACGCTGAAGCTAAAGAATCCCGACACCGCGCTGCCGGCGATCCTGTCGGATCGCGCCGGCATGATGGTGTCGCCGACCAATATCAAAGCGCTCGGCAATGAGACCGACCGCAAGCCGGTCGGCGCTGGCCCATGGAAATTCGTGCGCTGGAATGACAACGAGATCATCGTCGTGACCCGCCATGATCAATACTGGCGCCAGGGGCGGCCCTATCTGGACGGCATCGAGTTCAACATCATCCCGGAAAACGCCACCGCTTTGCGTTCGGTTGTCGCCGGCCAGAACGACATGGCATTCCAGCTGCCGGCGCGATTGAAGCCGGTGATCGAGCGCGCCAAGAATCTGGAAACTGTCAGCTCGCCGACATTGTATTGCATTCAGGTCTACTTCAATTACGGCCGCGCACCGCTCGACAACGTCAAGGTCCGTCAGGCGATCAACTTCGCGCTCGACCGCGATGCTTTCGTTAAGGCGGCGCTCAACGGCCTTGGCGAACCGGCGCGCATGACGCTGCCGAGTTCGCACTGGGCGTTCAACAAGGACGTCGCGGGGATGCATCCCAACAATACGGAGAAAGCGAAGCAGCTGCTCGCCGAGGCCGGCTACAAGGATGGTCTCGAACTGACCATAGGCGGCTATATGGATCAGGATTCCGTGCGGCGTGGCGAGGTGATCCAGGATCAGCTCGGCAAGGCTGGCATCCGCCTGAAATTCACCCGCGGCACCATTGCCGAAATCAGCGCGCAGTTCTTCGCCACCGAGAAGAAGTTCGACCTTCTTGTCTCGGCATGGACCGGGCGTCCAGATCCGAGCATGACCTACGGGCTGAGCTTCGACAAAGGCGCTTATTACAATGCGGGCCGCAGCGGCGAGCCGGAGTTGTCGAAGTTGATCCAGGAGAGCCGTGTCAGCGAAGATCTCGCCAAGCGCGCCGATGTGTTCGCCAAGATCCAGAAATTCACGGTGGAGAACGCTCTGTCGGCACCGCTCGCATTCCAGTTCGAACTCGATGCGCTGTCCGCCAAGGTGAAGGGCTTCAAGCCCAATCTGCTCGGCAAGCCGAAATTCGAAAATATCTCGCTCGGCTAATCCGTCCGACACAGCAACCGGCGCCGCGATCATCGCGGCGTCCTTAACTGGTATGAATTGCGCATGTTGAATTCCGGACGTCTCCGCATTATCGGTCGTCGCCTGCTGCAGGCGATCCCGGTGGTGGTGCTGTCGACCTTCATCGTGTTCGGCCTGCTCAAGCTGGTGCCGGGCGATGTTGCGGTGACGCTTGCTGGCGATAATGCGTCGGAGCAGCGGATCGCTGAAATCCGCGAGCTCTATGGCCTGAACCAGCCGTTCCTGCTGCAATATGGCTCATGGCTCTGGAAGGCGGGGCATGGCGATCTCTCCAGCTCGCTGATCTCCAACGAAGCGGTACTGACCTCGATCCAGCGCTGCCTGCCGCATACGCTGCTGATCGTCGCACTCGCGCTGTTCATGGCGATGTTGGTCGGTATCCCCTTGGGCATTGCCGCGGCAACCAAGCCCGGCTCGTGGATCGACGGCTTCGTCATGGCCATCGCCTCGCTCGGTGTCGCCGTGCCGAATTTCTGGCTCGGCATGCTGCTGGTGGCGTTCTTCTCGCTGCAGCTCAATTGGCTACCGGCCACAGGTGCAGTATCGCTCATGAAAGATCCGTGGGCGTCGCTCAGTCATGCCATCCTGCCGGCGGTGGCGCTCGCGTCCGGCGGCATTGCCGAGGTGGCGCGGCAATTGCGGTCGTCACTCGTCGAGATACTGTCGTCGCAACAGGTTCGCACGTTGCACGCCAAGGGTTTGCCGCCATCATCGATCCTGTGGCGTCACGGTTTGAAGAATGTCAGCGTCAACCTGCTCACCGTCGTCAGCCTGCTCGCGAACCGCCTGCTCGCGGCGACCGTCGTGGTCGAGGCCGTGTTCGCGATTCCAGGCATGGGCGGCCTGATCGTCAACGGCGCAATGAACCGCGATTTTCCGGTGGTGCAGGGCGTGGTGTTCACCATGGTCCTGATCGTCGTCACACTCAATCTGCTCACGGACATTCTGTACAGCGTCCTCGATCCGAGGATTTCGTCATGACGGATGCAGTGATGGCGCCCGAGCGTCGACCGGGACGTTTCTCGAGTTTTGTACGCTGGTTCGTCAGTGATCTACGCGGCGCTTTTAGCCTGACTTTCCTCGTCGCGCTGTTCGTGATCTCGGTCCTCGGCCCGTGGATCTCGCCATACGCGCCGGCCGCACAGGATCTCGACGCGGCGCTGGCGACCATGTCGACTCAACATTGGCTTGGCGCTGACGATCTTGGTCGCGATACGCTCAGCCGCCTGATCTATGGCGGTATGGCGTCACTCTATGCGAGTTTCCTTGCGGTTACGATCGCCGTTCTGATCGGCGTGCCGGTCGGCATTCTCGCCGGCTATCTTGGCGGCTGGGTCGATACAGTGATCAGCCGTGTTATCGACAGCTTCCTGTCGTTCCCGGCCATCGTGCTGGCGATCGCCGTGACAGGTGCGCTCGGCATCGGCCTTACGAACGGCATGATCTCGGTTGGCATCGTGTTTTCGCCGCAGCTTGCGCGCCTCGTCCGTGCGCGCACGCTGGTGGTGCGCAATGAGCTCTATGTCGATGCCGCGCGTTGCTTTGGCGGATCAACACCACGCATCCTGTGGCGTCACGTGCTGCCGAACGCGATCCAGCCCGTTATCGTGCAGGTCACGCTGTTGCTGGCCGCGGCATTGCTTGCCGAAGCCAGTCTCAGCTTTCTCGGCCTCGGCATTCAGCCGCCGGATCCGAGCTGGGGTTCGATGTTGGCGCGCGCCTATCAGAACATGGAAATCGCGCCCGAGCAGATGTATCCGCCCGGCCTCGCCATCCTGTTTACCGCTCTGGCCTTCAACACATTGGGTGAATCGCTGCGAGTCGCGCTCGATCCGACCATGAAACGCAACTGACCAAGATCAAGAACAAGGACGTCGGTGATGACCGCAAGCGCCAAAGAAACTGAATATCTCGCCAGGCTGCACGAGCTGTGGGCTAAGGCCTGGCCGAAAGGCACGCCGAACAAGCCGCAATATCTGCATGGCGAAATCGCGCTAACCGAATATTTGCGCGCGTGGGCCAAGCGTAATCCTGAAAAGCCGGCGGTGATCTTTTATGGTCACGTCACCACCTATGCCGAACTCGACGCGCAGAGTGATCGCTTCGCGGCGTTGCTGATGGAGAAGGGCGTCCGCAAGGGCGACCGTGTCGCGGTGTTCCTGCCGAACTGCCCACAATTCCATATCGTATTCTTCGGCATCCTCAAGCTTGGCGCTATCCACGTCCCCGTCAGCCCCCTGTCGCGCGCGTTCGAATTGTCCTACGAATTGAATGATACCGACGCCGAAGTCATCGTGGCGCTGGATCAATTGGCGCCTGTGGTCGACCAGGTACGAAGCAAGTCCAAGCTGCGCGAAGTGATCGTTACCAGTTTTGCGGATGTGCTTCCGGCCAAGCCGACCATTCCCGTCCCAGATTCGATCAGTGCGCCGCGCATTGCCATCTCCGGTGCGACCGATCTGCTGCCGGCGCTGGCTGCGCTGCCCGTGCCAAAGCCGCTGCCGCCCGCCGGACTCGATGATATCGCCGCGCTGAATTACACCGGTGGCACCACCGGCATGCCGAAGGGGTGCGTGCACACCCAGCGCGATATGGTCTATACGGCCGCCGCCAATCACGGCATCTCCGTCGTTGCCAATGAAAACAGCGTCTTTCTGTCGTTCTTTCCAGAGTTCTGGATTGCCGGTGAGAATTTCGGCCTGATCTTCCCGATGTTTACGGGCGCAACGCTCGTCCTGCTGGCGCGCTGGGATGCGATCGGGGCACTGTCGGCCATCGATCGCTACAAGGTCAATGTCACTGCGATGCCGGTCGATGGTGCCGTCGAGCTGATGGATCATCCGCGGTTCGCGGAATTCGACCTGTCGTCGCTCAATCAGGTGCGCGTCGTGTCCTTCGTGAAGAAGCTCAATCCGGCCTATCGCAAGCGCTGGAAGGATCTCACCGGCACGATCCTGACCGAAGCCTCGTGGGGAATGACCGAGACCCATACATCCAACACCCTGACGGCTGGCTTCCAGGATGATGATTTCGATCTTCTGTCACAGCCGATCTTCGTTGGGCTCCCGGTGCCCGGCGCCGAGTTCAAGATCACCGATTTCGAGACAGGTGAACTCGTGCCGCTCGGTGGCGAGGGCGAGATCCGCGTGCGGACACCATCGCTGCTGAAGAGCTACTGGAATAAGCCGGAAGCAACAGCGGAGTCGTTGATCGATGGCTGGCTGCGCACCGGCGATATCGGCACCATCGATACCGACGGCTTCCTGCATTTCCTCGGTCGTCGCAAAGAGATGCTGAAGGTCAAGGGCATGAGCGTGTTCCCGCCGGAGATCGAGGCGCTGCTCGGTCAGCATCCGAAGGTTCTCGGATCGGGCGTGGTCGGTCGCGAAGACGCTAGCAAGGGGCAAGTGCCGGTCGCCTTCATCCAGCTCAAGCCAGAAGAGAGAGGCACCATCACGCCAGCGGAACTGCAGGCGTGGTGTGCCGAACGGATGGCCGTCTACAAGGTGCCTGAGATTCGCATCATCGACGCGCTGCCGATGACGGCCACCGGCAAGGTGAAGAAACAGGAACTCGACGCAAACGCGCCGCAGTAAATCGAAACGTTACATGGCCCTGGGTGTGGATGATGCCACCCCGGATCGCGTCTGTTGTTCACGGAGAGTTTTGATGCCCTTTCGCAAGTTGCTGATTGCCAATCGCGGCGAGATCGCCATTCGTATCGCGCGCGCCGCGGCAGACGCTGGCCTTGCCACCGTTGCCATATATCCAGCCGATGACGCGCTGTCGCTGCATGTACGGATCGCCGACGAGTCCACGGAAATCCCCGGCCGTGGTGCGCGTGCTTATCTCGACATCGAAGGTGTGATTGGTGCAGCGAAAGCCACCGGCTGTGATGCGCTGCATCCGGGCTACGGCTTTCTCAGCGAGAACGCCGATCTAGCCCGCCGCTGCGCCGAAGAGGGCATCACCTTTGTCGGCCCGTCACCCGCGGCATTGCAGCTGTTCGGCGACAAGGTTGCGGCCAAGCAACTCGCCAAGCGCTGTGGTGTGCCGATCATCGCGGGCACCACGGGCCCCTCGACGCTTGATGAGGTGAAAGCGTTCTTCACATCGCTCGGGAGCAATGCCGCCGTGATGATCAAGGCCATGGCTGGCGGCGGCGGCCGCGGCATGCGCGTGGTCGAACGCGCCGCAGATCTCGACGACGCCTATGCGCGTTGTCAGTCTGAGGCCAAGGCGGCCTTCGGCAGCGACGGCGTCTATGTCGAGCGTCTCATTCGCAATGCCCGTCATATCGAAGTGCAGATCATCGGCGATCGTCACGGCGATATCAGCCAGCTCTGGGAGCGTGAATGCACGATCCAGCGTCGCAATCAGAAGCTGGTCGAAGTAGCGCCGAGTCCGTCGCTGTCACACAAATTGCGCAGCCGCATCGTTGAAGCCGCCAAAAATCTTGCGGCGGAGGCGAAGTATGACAGCCTCGGTACGTTCGAATTCCTGGTCGATGGCGAGGTTGGCGAGGGCGATGGCGCCTTCGCCTTTATCGAGGCCAATCCGCGGCTGCAAGTCGAGCACACCGTGACCGAGGAAGTGCTGTCGGTCGATCTGGTGCGGTCGCAGCTCGCCGTTGCCGGTGGCGCCACGCTGGCGTCGCTCGGTCTCGATCAGGCCTCGGTGCCGAGTCCGCGCGGCTTCGCCATGCAGCTCCGCATCAATATGGAGACCATGGATGCCACCGGCGCCACCAAGCCGACCGGCGGCACGCTCGCGATTTTCGAGCCACCGTCAGGCCCGGGCGTGCGTGTCGATACGTTCGGTTATGCCGGTTACAAGACCAGTGCGGCCTTCGACTCGTTGCTGGCCAAAGTGATCGTCCACACGCCGTCGTCGAAATGGTCCGACGCCATAGCCAAGGGCACGCGGGCGTTACGCGAATTCCGCATCGAGGGCGTCGCCACCAATATCCCGTTGATGCGGGCGATCCTGGCCAACGCCGATTTCCAGGCCAATCGGATCAACACCAGCTTCATCGATCGCAACGTCGCCGATCTGGTCGCTGCCACACTGACAGCGGGCAAGCCGCTATTCGCCGCCAGCGGATCAACCGGTGATGCACGGACCTCCGCCGGCGTCGTACAGCCCGCGCCGGAAGGATCGATCCCGGTCGCGGCGCCGCTGCAGGGCACGGTCGTGTCCATTCCGGTGGCCGAAGGCGATGTTGTCAGGCCCGGCCAGCAACTCGCCATCATCGAATCCATGAAGATGGAGCATCTGGTGACTGCGGAGCAGGGCGGTCGCGTCACCCGGATCGCGGCATCCGATGGCGTCACGTTGATGCAGGGCGAGCCCATTCTGTATATCGAACCTCAGGACGTGGCCGGCGACCTCGCCACGGAAGAAGCCGATATCGATCTCGACCACATTCGTCCCGACCTTGCCGAACTGATCGCTCGCCAGGGTATCACGCTCGATGAAAACCGGCCCTCTTCGGTCGAGCGCCGGCGCAAGACCAATCAGCGCACCGCGCGCGAGAATATTGCGCAACTGGTCGATGACGGCTCGTTCATGGAATATGGCAGCCTCGCCATCGCCGGCCAGCGGCGCCGCCGCGCGGTCGATGATCTCATCAAGAACACGCCGGCCGATGGTCTGGTCGCCGGTACGGCCACGGTCAATGCTGCGAAATTCGGCGAGCACGAAGCACGCTGTATGGTGATCTCCTATGACTATACCGTGCTGGCCGGTACCCAAGGTCATATGAACCACAAGAAGATCGACCGCATGCTGTCGCTGGTCGAGCAGTGGAAAATGCCGCTAGTGTTCTATGCCGAAGGCGGCGGCGGTCGTCCCGGCGATACCGACCGGCTCGGCATGACGGGTCTCGACGGGCCATCTTTCGTGCAATTCGCCAAACTTTCGGGTCTCGTCCCGGTGGTCGGTGTGGTGTCCGGCTATTGCTTCGCGGGTAACGCTGCGATGCTCGGTTGTTGTGACGTTATCATCGCCACGAAGAACGCCTCGATCGGCATGGGTGGTCCTGCGATGATCGAAGGCGGGGGTCTCGGCGTTTATCATCCGGCCGAAGTCGGACCCGTCTCTTTCCAGTCACCGAACGGCGTCGTCGATATTCTCGTCGAGGACGAAGAGGAAGCGACACGGGCCGCGCAGAAATATCTGTCCTACTTCCAGGGCGCTGTGGCGGAATGGCGTGCGCCCGATCAGCGGCTGCTGCGACGCGCGATCCCGGAGAACCGGCTGCGCGTCTATGACATCCGCGCGGTGATCGATCTGATCGCTGATGAGGACTCCGTGCTCGAAATCCGGCGCGATTTCGGCGTCGGCATGATCACCGCGTTCATTCGTATCGAGGGCAAGCCATTCGGCCTGATTGCCAACAATCCCAAACATCTCGGCGGCGCCATCGACGCCGCGGCCGGAGACAAGGCGGCGCGCTTTCTGCAGCTCTGCGATGCATTCGACATTCCGATTGTGTCGCTCTGCGATACGCCGGGTTTCATGGTCGGGCCGGAGGCGGAGAAGACCGCGATCGTACGTCATGTCGCGCGTATGTTCGTCACCGGCGCGAGCATCACAGTGCCGTTGTTCGGCATCGTGCTGCGCAAGGGCTATGGACTCGGCGCGCAGTCGATGATCGGCGGCGGTTTCCACGCCTCGTTCTTCACGGCGGCGTGGCCAACCGGAGAATTCGGCGGCATGGGGCTGGAAGGCTACGTGCGGCTCGGCTTCCGCAGGGAAATGGAGGCGATCGCCGATCCGGTGGAGCGCGAGACCTATTACAAGAATAAGGTCGCTGAGCTCTATGCCAACGGCAAGGCGACCTCGATCGCGTCGGTGTTCGAGATCGACAATGTCATCGACCCCGCCGAGACGCGCCGCTGGGTGATGGCCGGCCTGCGTTCGGTGCCGAAGCCACCGCAACGCGAGGGTCGCAAGCGCCCCTGTGTCGATACCTGGTAGCCACAACGAACCGACGGCCCACATTCCCGGAGGAGTTTCCAATGATATCAAAAGCATTCGATACGGTGATTGAGGACGCCGGAAATGCACTGATCGGCCCATGGCGACAGCCCCGACAGATGCTCCATGCGCAGACTTACGACTCTCACGCATCCATCCACGACGATGCGACAGCACAAAAGCTCGGCTTCAAGGGCGGGACCATTGAGGGCCCGACCCATTTCAGTCAGTTTGCACCGCTCTGCGAACGATTGTGGGGCAAAGACTGGTTCGAGACGGGCTGTATCTCGGCGCATTACCGTGCTGCTGCCTTTGAGGGCGAGGAGGTGCAGGCCATTGTCGAAAAGCCGATCGATGGCGGGCATTATTGCACGATCAGGATGGTGAAGCGCGATGGCACCGAAGTGTTGCGCGGCAGTGCCTCAATCGGCCGCGACGCGCCAGCCTCCGCCCTCGACATACGGCTGACCGAACTGAAACCGCTGACAGATGCGGTGATCCTGCGCGACATCGCGGTCGGCATGACCACTGCGCCGCAGATCGTCCGGATGGACTACGACCAGAACATGGGCGAACTCTACCCATTCTCGCTGGCACAGAAGCTGAGGGTGATTACCGAGCCATCGCCATATTACGCGCCTGAGAGCGCAAGCGCATCACCATGGGGACGCGCAATCATTCCGATGGAAATGCTCAGCGTGTTGTTTCAACACGGCAGCAAGAAGGATCGTCTGCCGGTCAAGGGGCCGGCAGTCGGCCTGTTCGCCGATCAGGAAATCCGGTTGCTACGAGGTCCGTTGTTTGTTGGAGAAGACTACCGCATAGACCGAAAGGTCGTCGCGATGTCCGGCAGCAAACGCACCGAGAGTCTGTGGGTGCGCACCGAAGTCTTCAATAGCTCGAACGCGCTGGTCGCGACGATGCTGCTCAATCTGGCGACGCTCAAGGAATCCTACGCCAGCTACGACCAAGAATTCGCTGCGCTTCCTCGAAGCCGCGCGTAGCCTGATACGCTATCTTTGGTTCAAGGGGCGGCCAGGCCGGGACAAAGAGCGTCGGCAATCAGACAAAATCATCCCGGGATGTGACGCTCGTCACATCCACCTCCAGCGGGACGCAGTAAGGCTATGTGCCTTATCTGGAGGCAATCATGAGTGCATCGGAAGATAAACTGGAGCAGTCCTATCGTCGATTATACCATCGCTTGATGATCGGGGCCGGAGTGATTTGCGCCGTCCTCTTGTGTGCGATCGTGGTTGGGCAAACCGCCGCCGTCCCTGCCATCGTGAAGCAAATCGTTTCAGGCTTTAACGATATGCATCCGTCGTCAGGGGCGGAGGCGCCGTCGCTACGCGCAGGTCGCAGTTGTCGGCTGAAGAACTCCTGGTCTATGATCGGGATAGTACCATTCGGTCCGGCGGCAGGTATCGATGACAACGGCTGGCGTATCAAAGACGAGTCGCGTGGCGACGTGGTTGCAATCTAGTCGTCAGGAGCGGCGTCCTGAAATCGCCGTTGTTCAAGTCTAGCTAACAAGTTCTTGGCGGGCAAAATTGAGTGTGATCCGCCCGTGATACCGAGTTTGTGCGCATTAGTGCACAATGGTGCGGATCAGAACAGTGACCAGCGAGGCTGATGGCTAGATCAAGCGCTTCACTCGCATTCGAGAATCCGGAATGGGTGGTGCGCACACTGCTCTTCGTGGACGTGGTCGAGTCCGTGCGATTGATGGAAGAGAACGAGGCCAGCACCGTACAGCGATGGCGTAAACTCGTTAAAACGATAGATGAAGATATCCTGCCGCGGTTCGAGGGGCGGCTTGTAAAGAGCCTTGGGGATGGGCTCCTGATGGAATTCTCTCAATCTCCCCTCGCGGTGAAAGCTGCCTTTGCAGTCCAGAATGCGTGTGCGGTTATCAATGAAGGCGTTCCGCAAGATCAGTATATCCTCGTCCGTGAAGGAGCTCACGTCGGTCATCTTCTTGCCGACGAGCACGATGTTTACGGGGCTGACGTTAACCTTGCAGCCCGGCTCACAGGTTTAGCGGGGCCGGGAGAAATTGTTGTATCGGCCGATGTTCGCGACCAACTCGTGCCTGTATTGGATGCCGACGTCGAGGATTTGGGAGCTTGTTACCTTAAACATGTGCATGAACCCGTTCGAGCGTATCGTGTCGGCCCGCCAGGGCCGCGACCCGTGATCGAGCCAGGTGCTGTATCAATGCCGAAGTTGCGCGCCACTGTCGCGGTCGTGCCTTTTGCCGGGCTGGATGATGGTCCGGAACATCGGGTCATTGGCGAAGTGCTCGCCGACGAAGTCATATCCGCGCTTTCGCGTTCATCGGAGCTGAACGTCATCTCGCGCCTGTCGACGTCTGTCTTTCGCGGGCGGGATAGTTCGGTCGAGGAGATCAGTAGCTATTTGACGGCGAACTACGTTCTGTCGGGCTCTTACCGCAAGGCCGGAAGTAAGTTGCGGGTGAACCTCGAACTGGCATCTTCGTCGAATCTGACGATCGTTTGGTCTGACTCGTTCGTTTGTAGCGCGACAGCTTTGATCAGCGGAAAGGACGGTGCTGTCGCGGGTATTGTGACGGCGGTCAGCTTGGCGATCATGGCGCGCGAGCTTGAACGTGCACAGTCGCAATCACTCCCGACCGTCGAGAGCTACACGTTGTTGATGGGGGCGATCGCGCTCATGCATCGCCTTTCGATGCAGGATTTTGACAGATCGCGCCAGATGCTCCAGGTCTTGACCGAACGCATGCCCCGCCAGGCCGTACCATGGGCATGGATGGCCAAGTGGCACATATTGCGGGTCCAGCAGGGATGGACCGATGACTGGAGTGCGGATACGCAACTGGCGCTCGATTGCGGGCGGCGAGCGCTGAGTGCCGATCCGCGCTGTTCCCTCGCGCTGGTGGTTATGGGCTTTGCTCATACCAATCTGCTGAAACAATTTGACGTCGCGCAGGAGCAGTATGACCTCGCGCTGCGCGTCAATCCCAACGATGCGATGGCGTGGCTGCTAAAGGGAACACTTCTCGCCTTCAAGGATGCAGGAAAGTCGGCAGTCGAACACACCGAGCACGCGCTGAAACTGTCGCCGCTGGACCCTCACAGATACTTCTACGATTCCCTGGCCGCAACGGCTGCTCTCTCCGCCGGGCAATACAAGCGCGCCATCGACCTTGCGAACCGTTCGTTGCGCGCAAATCGCACGCATACATCCACGTTTCGCGCGCTGGCGATCGCGCAATGGCAGCTCGGCCTTCAGCAAGAGGCGCGCACGACGGTGACCGAACTGATGAAACTCGAGCCGGGCCTGACGGTCGCGAAATATCGCGAGCGTCACCCCAGTGGGGGATATGAAACCGGCCGCATCTGGTCGAGCGCATTGCAGGGAGCTGGTGTACCGAATTAGCAGAACGGGAGCGAAAACATGTGCACGATGGGTCCTGAAGGCGGTGCAGGAGGCGCGGGGGGCGCAGGCGGCGCCGGTGGTGCTGGGGGAGCGGGAGGTGCCGGAGGCGCGGGCGGTGCTGGAGCTGGGCCCTACGGCAGTTACGGGTCGCCGCTGGTTGCCGATGCACTCGTCAAGCACCGCGACGGTATCGTCGGAAGCTGGCTCGGTCAGACCGTCAATCGGTCGCCACGTGCGCTGGACGACAAGAAGAACCTCGCGCTCTGGGAGCCGTGGGTGCGGGCGGCGGTCATCGACTTCGAACTGCTGTCGCACCTCCATTTTACGAGCCACTCAGAGAGATTCAGCTATAAGCATCAGGGCAAGAACGTCTCCCGGACACCGAGCGAGAAGTCGGTCACGGTCTGGCAGTTCCACGTTCAAACCACAGCGACAGATCCGTCCCCCAAAGCGAAATCGAGCCGGATAGCGACTTTGATTCGCCCGCCGGTCGACACTTTTAAAGGACAGCTAGAGTTTCTGGATCAATATTCCGATCTTCGCGAGGATCGTGTTTCAGAAATCGTGACCCAGCTCGGTCCTCAATATGCGTTCTGGAGTTCGGTCGTGAACTTGCATCCGGAGCGCACCAAGAAGACGATCGAGCTGCTCGATGCTGCGCTTCGGTTTGCGACCGCGGTGGAAATGCGCATCAAGCATGCTCTGGCGTGCTGGCGACCATATGAGCTGTCGTCTCAGGTTCAACCGATCATTCTGACGCCGGGCCACGGGACATTTCCGAGCGGTCACTCAACCGAAAATCACATGATTGCGCGCATCCTGTGGGAGCTGTACGGGCGCGAACCGAAGCTAGGTGAGCAGTTGATGCGACAGGCGGCGCGGATCGCGGTCAACCGCACAGTGGCAGGTGTCCATTTCCCGGTCGACACTGCGGCCGGTCAGGTGCTTGGACTGTCACTTGCCCGCTATTTCATTCTGCGGGCGAAAGGTGGGCCGAGGTTCAACGCCTGGCGTTTTGACGGCGGGCGATACGGAGCTACTCAGGACTTCAATTTCCATGATTTCTATAACCCAGCAAATGGACAGGAAAAGCTGAGCCCCGTGATTGATCCGCCCTATGTCGATTTTCTCGCCTCCACGCCGCCAGCTGTATCACCGATTATGAAGTGGCTGTGGGACGCGGCGCTTGCAGAGGTGAAGTAGCTGCTGGGAAATGGCGGTAGGGCGATCGCATTCGCGAGGTGTGCGTTATGGCAGAACAACGGAAACGGGTTTCACCTTATCTGGAATGGGCAGTGCTGACGGAGTTCGCTTATCTCCCGGGTGAGTGGTTCTGGGTCTTGTTGGAGCTTGATGAACCCGCGGAAGCCTTTGCCCGTTCCGTCGTGCGCTCGGAGCTGGATCAGTTCATTCGAATTCCGGCGGTCTATCAGGGGGCACCACCCTCGCTGAGAGGTGTCGATCTAACATGCTGTATGGCGATTGCGAGACGTGAGGCTCTTTCCGCATTTGTTTCCGGCAAGGTATCGCGCGGTGACGCCAAACGGTTTGGGCCCCTGCTGTCCTCGATCAATCGAATCGAGCTTGGAACGCCGACGACGAATCTGTTCGAGAAGACTGAACCGATCGAGCAGCAGTTGCTTGCCACGAGTCCGTCGCGGCGGGCAATTGTCGCGATCATCGATGACGGATTGGCGTTCGCCCATGAGAGATTCCGCTTTCGGGATGGCCGATCGCGGGTGAAGTATTTCTGGAACCAGGATGATCACACAAATACAGGCATGCCGATGGGCTTCGGCTGGGGGCGCGAGCTGCAGGAGAACGAGATCAATCGGCTGCTGACGTCCTGCACGCATACTGGACTTCTGGATGAGGATGAGTTCTATCGGTTGGCCGGCCAGAAGCTGGTTGCTCGCCGCGCTAAGCACGGTACGCACGTCATGGACATCGCTTGCGGGCTCGATCCGAAACATGCGGCTCCCGAAGATCCCAACCTTCCCTATATCATCGGCGTTCAATTGCCGAAGTGGGTGACAGAGGAGACGTCGGGCGCATTCCTGACTCCGAATGTCTACGCCGCCATCTCCTATGTGCTCAGTCGTGCGGATCAGATCTCGGCCGCCGAAGGAACGGGGCCGATCCCTGTGGTCATCAATTTGAGTTATGGGACCATTGCCGGCGCGCACGATGGCACGTCACAGCTGGAAGCTGCGATCGATCAGTTGATAGCGTCACGCACCGCACCGCTCAGGGTCGTTCTGCCAGCCGGAAATCACTATCTGGCGCGATGTCATGCCTTGGTCGAACTGTCTCAGGCATCAGTCCCTGGCCAGTCGCCCAAGCGCTTGCGGTGGCGCGTGCAGCCCGACGATAAGGCCAACAGCTTTATGGAGCTCTGGCTGCCCAAACAGGCAACAGAGAAGTCCCAACCCGAAATCGCCATAAGGATTACCACTCCGACCAACCAGCGCAGTCCTTGGATTGGGGCTAACCAGAACTGGCAGTGGCGCATATCAGGCCAGCTCCGGTTTTTCGCGAAATACTATACTGCAGTCGGGGAGCGATCGCAGATATTCCTTGCTATGGCCCCCACGGCTGATCTCGGAATGCCCTCGCTGACCGCTCCGTCCGGGACGTGGCTGATCGAACTCAAAAACAAGGGCGTAGCCACGACAGTCGATGTCTGGGTTCAGCGCGGCGACACGCCATTTGGCTATCCGTTGTCAGGGCGGCAATCTCGGCTTGAAGACGAGAAGTATGTGCGCTTCGATCTTGCCGGGCGACCGGAGCAAGACGACGAGGGCTCCAGCCCGGTCAGGAGAGAAAGTACGATCAACGCATTGGCAACTGGGACGCACGCGATCGTCGTGGGTGCATATCTTCGCAGCGACAAGGCCGTCAGCGAGTATTCGGGGGCCGGAGGGCGCGCGACATCAGATGGCACGTCCCCCATCCGAAGCCCCGATGTGTCGGCAGTTGGAGACGAGTCGCCGGTGCACAGGAATCTACTTGCCGCCGGTACGCGCAGCGGTTCCGTTGTGACGATGAATGGGACAAGTGTCGCGGCTCCGCAGGTGACACGATTGATCTCAGAATTGATGATCTCGCAGCTTGCTTGCGATCGTCCGGACGTACAGCGCATCGCGAAAACAGGAGACACAAAGGCGCCAGGTCCCGGCTCACCATTGGCTGTACGGATCGGGGCTGGCCGGCTGGATCGGTGCGGACGTCCAAACAGACCTTAATTTTGGACCGGTGCGAAGCACAGGGAACATCGCGGTGTCGAAAGCGAAGGCAGCGAGATCAGCGGGCCGTCAGGCGGCCAGACGTATGAACACGATCTTCAGCGACCTCGCGCCCGAGACAGTTGCCCAGCTGTTTCATCGCGCGTCTTTCCAGGCCTTCGAACGAGGAGACTACATTTTTCGACGCGGAGACCCTGGGACGTGCCTGTTCGGAGTTGTGGAAGGCTCGGTGAGGATGTGTGCATCCTCTCCTGACGGTAAGAGCGCGGTGTTAAATCTGATCGGTGCCGGTCAGACATTTGGCGAGATTGCTGTTTTGGATGGCCTCGACCGAACAACGGATGCAATCGCGAATAGCGATTGTGAGATCTGGGGAATTGCGCGGCGCGATCTGATCCCCCTGGTTAGAACCGAGCCGGCTTTAGCTGCAAAGTTCATTGACTTGTTATGCGCGCGCCTGAGATGGACGAGCGAGCATCTGGAAGAGGTGATCCTTCACGGTCTCGAGGCTCGCCTTGCCCATATCGTCATAAAATTTGCGGAGCCGAATGTGCAAATGGATGGACCCCTTGTGGTGAATATGACGCAACAGAGCGTCAGCGAGATGGTGGGAATTTCGCGGGAGCGCGCAAATAAAATCATATCCGCTTGGGCCGATCGCGGCTGGGTTCTGGTCAAGAATCGTACACTTGTCCTTCTCGATACTCAGGCGTTGAAGAACGTCGCCACGCGAAGTTAGAACGTGACGGTGCTTTACCGATCGGATGTGCATTTTTGCGCCGAGCAGTGAAAAGATCTGATGCTTTCGATCTCCCGAGAGAAGCGGGCTAGAGGACGAAGACCGCGCGACGCGGGATCGACGAAGCTACTGGTAAAAAGTTGCAATCGGGATAGTTGCTGAGGCTTTCTGCTGATGTTGAGTTCGACCGCAACAACATCAACCTGACTCACATCTTCAAATCGTCCGGTTTAAAATCGAGCCCGATGTCGAGAACGCCGACGCTATGGGTGAGCCATCCGATTGAGATCAGATCGACGCCGGTCGCAGCGATGTGTGGCGCTGTCGCGGGCGTGATGCGGCCGGAGGCTTCGGTTACCGCCCGACCTGCGACCATCGCGACGGCTTCCGTGAGCGTCGGTGGACCCATATTGTCAAGGAGTACCGCGTCTACACCGTGATCGAGCGCCTCGCGCAGCTGATCGAGCGTGTCGACTTCGAGTTCGATCTTGACCAGATGGCCGACGCCATATCTTGCCCGCTTCAGCGCCTCGGTTACGCTGCCGGCGATGGCGACGTGATTGTCCTTGATGAGCACGGCATCGTCGAGGCCGAACCGGTGATTGCTGCCACCGCCAATGCGGATCGCATATTTTTCGATGGCGCGCAGCCCTGGCGTTGTCTTGCGCGTGCAGACAATTTTCGTCTGGTAGTCTCGGACCGCTGCAACCACAGAGGCAGTCGCCGTCGCGATTCCGCTCAGGCGGCACAGGAAATTCAATGCGACCCGTTCAGCGGTCAAAATACCGCGCGCCGGGCCGGTGATCGTGGCGATCACGTCGCCGGGCGCCAGGACTGCGCCGTCGTTGCGCTCGATATGCACCTCGATCGCGGGATCGATCAGTTGAAAGGCGAGTCGAGCGAGGTCGAGCCCGGCCACCACGCCGGGCTGGCGCGCAACAAGAAGTGTCGTGGCGCGTCGGTCGGCTGGCACGATCGCATCGGTCGTGAGATCGCCGGCTCGTCCGAGATCTTCGAGCAATGCCATGCGAACCAATGGCTCGATCATGACGTGGGGGAGCGGTGAGGGCGTCATGGCGATCCTTTGGGTTAGGCGACGAGTTCCGGGATGTCGTCTCGCGCGGCTTGAAGCGCGTCATCAAGGCGCAGCGTCGAACGCTGTGCCAGACTCGTGTGCTTCGGGAAGTCGGTGCGTGCATGCGCGCCGCGGCTTTCTTGGCGGCGCAAGGCAGCGATCACGATCATCAGGCCGACAATTGCGGGATCGCTTGCAGCTTGCTGCGAGATCGCGAGGGGATAGAGCGCGCGGGCGGCGGCACGCAGGCCTTCGCCATCGCGCAACACGCCTGCGGCACGCGACAGAACAGGGCGCACCGAACTTGGGTCGCTGTCTGTTACTCCACCGGGCAACATTGGCTGACGTCGCCGGGTGGAGGTCGTTGCGGCAATATTCTGGGCAACCCAACCGCCACACACGGCCGCCTCGAGGAGTGAATTACTGGCGAGCCGGTTTGCCCCATGCAGGCCGGTGCAGGCGGCTTCGCCGCAAGCCCAAAGACCGTCGACGGAGGTCCGCCCGGTCGGGTCAACCAGTATGCCGCCCATGTGGTAGTGCGCAGCGGGACGGACGGGGATCGGCTGCTTAACTGGATCGATTCCTGCGTCGCGACAAAGTGCCGTGATGGCCGGGAACCGCCGCGTAAAGTCGAGTCCCTTCACGCCCCTTGCGTCGAGAAAAACCCGATGCCCCCCCGCGATGTGCCGCCAGACGGCACGTGCAACGATATCGCGGGACGCAAGCTCGGCGCCGGGGGCACCGCCCATGAAGCGATCGCCATTCCCATCGACCAGGATCGCGCCTTCTCCGCGTACGGCTTCACTGATGAGTTTCAGTGGAGAGGACTTGCTGTCGAGCGCCGTCGGATGGAATTGGATAAATTCAAGATCGGCCATGACGGCGCCGGCGCGGGCTGCGAGCGCGAGACCCTGGCCAAAGGATCCAGCCGGATTCGTCCCATGCAGAAACAGACCTCCGATGCCACCGGTCGCGATGACCACACGATCGGTGGCAAAGAGCACGGGTCCTCGACCGATATGGCCAAGAAGACCCACCACCGCATTGTCCTCGACGACCAGGCGCTGTGCCGTAGCTCCCTCGATCACCGTGATCGAAGGCGTCTCACGGACCTTGCGGACCAGGGCTCGCATGACGTCCCGGCCTGTTGCATCACCCCCGGCATGGATGATCCGGTGGCGCGAATGCGCGGCCTCGAGGCCGAGGCCGATCTTGCCGCTGGCATCCCGATCGAAAATGACGCCGAGCCGCGCCAACTGTTCGATCGCGTCGGGCGCTGCGGCGAGGATTGAGGCCGCGATGGTTTCATCGCACAAGCCGTCGCCGGCGGCGAGCGTGTCTGCCAGATGCAGCGAAGCACTGTCATCCGCCCCGATACTGGCAGCGATACCGCCTTGCGCGAGTGCGCTCGACGATTCCGAGCCCAGCGGCGCGCCGGTCAGGAGCAGTACCGGTTGCGGCGCCAGCGCCAGAGCAGTCATGAGGCCGACGATGCCGCCGCCGATGATGACGGGAGCGCCGTTCGTATCGTGTAATGCTGTCATGTGACGGCCAGCATTCGTTCGACCGCGAGGCGTGCGCGCGCTGCGACACCGTCGTCGATCGTGACCTGATGCTGCATCGTCTCCAACGCGTGACGGATGTTGCCGAGCGTGATCGTCTTCATGTGCGGACAAAGATTGCACGGACGAATGAATTCGAGGTCCGGATACTGGATGGCGACATTGTCGCTCATCGAGCATTCCGTCAGAAGCACGACGCGCGGTGGTCGTTTGCTTGCGACGTAGGACGACATGGCGGCCGTCGAGCCGGAAAAATCGGCCTCCGCCAGGACGTCTGGCGGGCATTCCGGGTGTGCCAGTACGACGACACTAGGGTGGTTCTCGCGCAATTGACGCACCTCTTCGGCGCTGAAGCGCTCGTGCACCTCGCAATGACCGGTCCAGGTAATCACCTTAACATTGCTCTCGGCAGCGATGTTCCTGGCCAGATATTCGTCCGGCAGCATGATCACGCGTTCAACGCCAAGCGACTCGATCACCGCCTTGGCGTTGCCTGAGGTGCAGCAGATATCCGACTCTGCCTTCACCGCGGCCGAGGTGTTCACATAAGTCACGATCGGCACGCCGGGATAGTTTTGCCGCAGCAGCCTCACGTCCTCGGGCGTGATGGAGTCGGCAAGCGAGCAGCCGGCACCGCGATCGGGAATCAGCACGGTCTTCGACGGATTGAGTAATTTGGCCGTCTCGGCCATGAAGTGAACACCGGCGAGAACGATGACGTCGGCTTCCACGTGCATCGCTTCGCGCGCCAAAGCGAGGCTGTCGCCGGCAATGTCCGCGACGCAGTGGAAGATGTCCGGTGTCTGATAATTGTGGGCAAGGATGACGGCGTTGCGGCTTTTCTTCAACGCGATGATCGCGTCGATATCTTCTGACAGCATCGACCATTCGATCGCAGGGATCGCGTGGCGCACTTTCGCATAGAGATGTTCCGAAGGACGCAGTTCAGGTATCGACAGCATGTCATATACTCTCGTTGAGCATATGTTATACTGTAATCGAGTATAAGCCTTGTCAAGCCCCCGAGACGGGAAGTTTGGTTCCGGCGATGGCGCGTTCCGCAAGTACGGCGCGGCGAAAGCGGAAGAGTTTTGCCGGACGTCCGCCGGTGTCCTGGCTGGTTTCGCCAGTTTCCTCAACGAGTTCCTGCTGCTCGATCAGGCGGCGGAAATTCGGCTTGTGCACTTGCCGTCCCGCCAGCGCCTCAACACAGCGTTGCAATTGCAGCAGCGTGAATGTGTCCGGCATCAATTCAAATACGACAGGATGGTATTTGATCTTGGCCCTGAGTCTTGCAATTCCGGTGGCCAGAATCCGGCGATGGTCCAGGATCATGGGGTGACCCGGCGTGTTCGATAAAGCCGTATCGGTAGACGTGGATGTTGAGGAATTTCCGCGTGTCGCCTCGGGGATCAGTTTCGCCTCATATAGTAGTTCGTACCGCTGCAGAACCAGTTCCTCGTTCCAGCTGTGCTCTTCGAAACCGAAGAGCATTGCGACGCGCTGCCGGCGGGCGCGCTGCGCCGCCCGATCGGATGCTGCAGAAGCCCAGGCTTTGAGCCCTGGCTGCAGAGCTTTCTCCATCAGCGGCGGTGGGCCGTCACGACGATCCTCCCAGGGGAAGTAATCATACCAGCCGCGCCATCTGGCCTCGTGTGCGCCGAATGCCGGTTGTTCTCGTGTCAAGCCAAGATAGCTGATCGAGATGACATGCTGCGTAGTGGTGCCAGCACGATCGCGATCGGCAAAGGTGTAGAGCTGCTCGACATAGCCGAGCGGCAACCGTGTCTGCCGTTCGACCCAGGCACGTAGCCCCGATTGCAGCGAACGATGGGCGAGTTCGAAGGGCCCGGAGGGCAGGGCGCGCTGATCCTGAAGCGTTAGAACACGAGGCTCACCCGAGGTGACGGTTACCAGCACTGCAACAAGATCAGCCGCAATTCCTTGCGGTGATGACTGCGCTGCCAGACGCGCTGGCCTGGAATTGGGGCTGTCAAGCGGGTCCATGAGCTCGTCTGCTTAAGTGTTCGTAGGGACAGGGTGAAAGGCTGCATCGCGAATCCACACCGATATTTTAACATGAAGCTGCAACGCGACGCGCACGGCAATTACGGTCATCCAGACTTGAATGGGTCGCGTCAGCGCACTTTTCCGACGTGCCATCCCGGTTGCCAGTTGGCTTTATGAGGTCGCGTGCGGATTGCCGAGCTGATCTCCCAGGAAAAGCGAAAGCGCGACTGACCAAGGGTGACACCTTGTGGTCTCCCGCGGGAATCAGCATCGCGTTTGTAGGCTTCGCCGCTCCACAACTCGTGCTGCGATCGGAACCTAAACCTATTATTTCTGTCGGAGTTTGATAGGAATATTTATCGGTGCGTTGCAGGCTTTTGCTGTTTTCTGTCTGAAATAAACAGCCGGCTGTTTTTGTCCCGGCATAGGTTTCCGAGTGGCCGGAAAGGGTTTTCCGGCATTTCGGACGGGGGGGGGGCGGCGCTAGATGGATTACATAGACGATTTTCGGACAATCTTTGGTCCGTTCGGACAATGAACGGTGGCAGAGATATCTATCAGATTTCGACGACTTTCCCGATTTTTGGAAACAACCTCTGGGTAGGCTGACTGAGTTGACCGATTGGCAAAGAGACTTCGCTCCTTTTCAAAGCGGCTGTGGGATTCGAGACGATGCGGAAATTACCATTGATGAGGCCGGGTCTGGGCGAACTGCTCGACCACGTCCCGGTGCTGGTGAAGGCCTACGGGAAGTGGCCCAGCTAGGTTTACCTGTTCGTGATGTCGCTACAGGCCCCTTTAATGGCTGCGGCGGTCTCTTGGTTGGCGTGGAGGGGGGCACTGAGGCCGGCCTTCTTCCATTTCTGGCGCAGCACGCATGGTGATTGAACGTAGCGAAGATTGCCTCGGAACTTTCCCAACGTCCGGCTACCGAAAACACACAGAAGGGCGGCCGAGATGCTGGGTTGATTAGCGAATGCGTGATGCCACGGCAAAGCGAAGATATGCCGATACGCGGGTGTCACGTATGTGCCAAGATAAAATGGCTTATTAGGCTTCACCGACCGCGCGGTGAAAATTTGTGATGGATCTTTGGCGCATCGGTGATCACGGGCGCTGTGCCTCGTAGTGGCGACGCCGCTTCTGACCAAATATCGAGATTGTCCTGGGGATACCAGCTTGCGTTGGATTCGTGCTCACAAAAGCGAGTGGGCAATATGTTCGCTGACGAAACAGTGCCAATGGTACGAGGCGGATTTCGTCTAAAATTCATAGGCGAGTAGTAACATCCGAGCAGGCGGATAAAATATTCTGTATTTCGTTACCTTGAAAAGTTCCATCAGATATCTGGTGGGGTTTGTCCATCAACCATGATTACGCATGGTTGCTTACGGTTCAATTCCGAAGTCTGGAATGAAATTTGCACCGCATCAGTTATTGGATTGAGTTGAGTATTAGGAGGTAAAGATGGCGATGTTACACCGGCCTTGGACTGCCGATGAAATTGCAATGCTTCACCACTTGGCGGGAACCCTGCCGCCGGAGGAAATAGCGAAAGAAATTGGACGCACCCGAGCTGCCACGACGATCAAAGCTCATGAGTTACATCTGTCTCTAAGACGACCAAGCGGAGAGCGCCTAAGCAAGGGTTGGACGAAGAGCTCGGTTCTCGGCTAGGTCGTTAAACGCAGACCGCCATAAAGCTGTCATCGTGACATTGATCGACCGTTGGGCAATGCGTGACGCCCTCGGGTGAAGTTATCAGTGCCACCTTGAGGATGGCCATGAATGCGCAGAAGCCGGTCCTGAAAGCGGCGTGATGGGGTGTGTAATTTTTCGTCTCAGCCAATCGTTGCGTCAGTATGTTGTCGCACATCGATCGACTTATCGTCGCTGTCCACCTTGGAACATTAATACGCATTCGTGCCGCAATACATTGACGGCCGCGCGCGAGTTCGGATTTGATCTGGAGCGCGCTCGTTTATCCAAATCGCGAGATCCCGGGGCGCGCGCGTCCGGCCCTGCCCAACGGAACGCCCAAAGAACTGGCCCGTCGTTTGACGGCGGCCAGGGTGCGGTCCAAGTCTTGCGCGATCTCGAGATTGGATCGGCCCGCTATAGCCAGTTCCTTCAATCTCCGATCGTCCTCAACCGACCAAGCATTGTTCGATGGAACTGTCACGTTACCCCCTTGCTCACGAAAGGCATTTACAATGAGCAGAAGCCGTTGGAGAACTCGGATCGGTGATCATTGGACTCAAGCGGAAGGGTCGACGGATATCATGACGATTCCATCGACATTGATAAGGAATACCATAGTCAGTTCATCAGACTCGGGAGCACGAAGATGCGCGTGCTCAAAGGCGGCGATCTCGCGTGGAGAGGCAGGGCGGTATGCGAGACGGGAATCGGAGGAGCAAATCGGCTCGCCATTGGTGGTCATCGACTCGAGATCTGTTCTAAGCAGATCGTCGACGCACATTGCACCAGCGATATCCGCATCAGGCGCGTCAAATACAAGCGTCGGCCTGCCGTCAATCTCAAGAACAAATACTTGAGCCGCTGTCATTAGAAGACGTGCCTCGTAACAAAAACAGAAAATAAAAAGTCCATCAATAGAAAAATAGAATGAATGGCGTGGTTGCTTCCGGGCTGTGCCGCCGATTGATGAGCCGGCCGTGGTCAGTCAATCCAGGAATAATCCGTGAAGGCAAGTCAGAACTCAACGTCCCTGTACAGCTCCATCACTCGCTCTCGTCGGTATGTTGATTTGATCCAATCGGCGGCACAATTTCCCAAATAGTGCCGATGATGTTCGCAGTCGAGATGTCTCCCAATAATATCGGCCACATACTGCGGATCCATCGATGACAGGTGAGCAGCTGTTCTTCCGTCGCAGGAGTAATCGCGTATCCCGCCCACGGCATTTGCGATAACGGGCAAGCCTACCATCATGGCTTCAGCGACGACGATACAGAATCCTTCCTCGTCGCTCATATGGATAAAGAGATCGTGCTCCGCCGCATCGGCGTACCATTTATGCTTGAAGCCGGCGAATTCGACCTGTTGACCAACGCCAAGCTCGTTCGCCAACTGTTGAAATGCGGATTTCATGGGTCCTTCGCCGTAAATGGTCAGAACGACTATACGACCACGATCGGCAAGAATCCGAATTGCCTTGAGCAGGAGATCGACGCGCTTTCGACTGACTAGGCGACCGGCGGTTACGATCCGCGCTGGGCCAGAGAGTTCGTAACAGCTCTTCAACGGGGCTTCATCGCTGGCAAGGAACAGCGGGACGACTTTCTCCTCACGCGGGCGCGGTTTGAAATAAACGCGCGTTGCATGCAATGTCGTCGTGCAATCTGCCCAAACGCTGTCGACGCGACCGGACGTCAGCTTCAGAAGCTTGCTATATAATGCGACGGCGGGTCCGTGTTCCAGTTCGGCAATGTGCTCGAAGGCGATGCACTTGACCTTGGGAAATGCGTATAGAACGAACCTGCCGATAATGTTCGCCTGTTTAAGTGACAAAATTACGGAGTCTGGACGGAAGGTAATGATGGTCCGGAACAGCAGATACATTCCGATGACGCAACCGCGGATTGTCAGCTTCGGCGACGTGCTCGCTTCGATAATTCGGTCTTCGCCTGCCAAAGCCCCGACTTCACGCCTGAGTTCGGCGGAGCCTCTGTGCAGAATGATGACCCGGAATTCGTAACCTTCGAAAAGGCCGTTCTCCAGCAGACTGCGTAACCCGATCTCGGCGCCACCTCGCGTGAGGCCATTGATGAAGTAGATGACGCGGCCTTGCTCGGTCATGATCGGCTCGCGCGTGATAGCGTTAATTTTACGGCTCTCATGGCCGATTCACCACCCAAATAGTGCAATGCGAGGGTGAGCAAGGCTCGCAGATTGAACGGGTTGAAATAGATCGCCGACGTCAGAAGATTCACGGCGCTGTCGCTCCGGCCGTCCAGCGCCTCCAGATTGCCGAGCTTTCGCGCACGTTCGGATAGTCGCTTGGCTGCGTAGCGAAGTAGCCGTGGATCCTGAGCGGCGATATGAAACGCTACGTAAGCGTGATGCTTCATCAACTGGTTACGTTTGGAGGTCATGGCCGATTCGTGAAGTCGCTTGTCGACCAGAGGGATCTTCACCGCTGCAACCCGACCTAGCCTCGTTGCACGGAAGAAGAACTCAGTGTCCTCGAATACTTCCAGTGCAGCGTCAAAGCCGCCAAGCTTGTCCCATAACGATCGCCGCATCAGAACCGTAGACGGGACGATAGGGGGGTCGTCCATGAAATATGCAAGGCTCTGATCGGACTGAAGGGTAAGATCAACGAGCGGAGCCACTTCGGGCGGCTTGCGATTGTCCGACCAGAATAATGAGAATGCAGTATAGACGAGCGCGGTCTCCGGCATGGCGTCGAAGATGGAAAGCTGCCGTTCGAGTTTGTCCAATCGCCAGAGATCGTCGGCATCCAGGAAGGCGATATAGTCGCTATCGGTGACAGCGACGCCACGATTGCGGTTGAGCGACACGCCGCGCGTGCCCTGGATCTTGTCTGTGGCGACCGGCAAGATGGATATGCGGGGATCTCGCGCGGGGAGTTCCTGAAGGATCGCCTGGGTCTCCGCGTCCGACCCGTCGTCGCAGATAACGATGTGGTCGATCAAGTCAGCGCGACTTTGCTCGAGCACGCTGGCAATCGCTGCATGCAGAAAAGGTCCCTCGTCAAAGCAGGTAACGATAACGGAAACACTCATGCGACTACTCACTACTACGTTCCAGCCGGCTTTTGTGCGTCAGGCGCCGTCCTATGCATATCGCCACCAGCTCAGGTGGCCTGGCTCCCCATGATATACCGATGCCGTTGTTCGGGTTCGATCGCATGCGGCGTGCGAGCGACCGCGACGCATTGCTCTGCGTAAGTCCGCGCGCGCATGACAATATTGGGAAGCAAGTCCGGCATCAGAGTAATCAAAACAATGATGACGAACATTTCGGTGCCAGACCCTTCATACCACATGTAGGTCAGCACCGGGATGAACATAATGAACAGGAGTCGGATGTAGGCATAGTCGCCGAAGCGGCGCCTCATCCAGATGCCATCACGAATACTAAGGACCATCGAACGGCCAAGCGCAGCAAGTACGATCCCCGTACCGAGAATCCCGTTCTCGGCCAGCATGCGCAGAAATTCATTATGCACGGCTGCCCGCAAATACGGCGGGTAGTTCGCGAAATAGGTCCGTGCGAAATTGCCGGTTGCGTCGGTACCCGCGCCCAGGAACGGGTTCTGGGAAAACATCGCCCACGCGACTTCGGTGCCAAGCTTGCGAGCGGTGTCACTGATGGAGGAGGGTAAGCCGCCCTCTATCGCGTACCAGATCTCATTTCGGTCCTGCTCGACAAATATACTCCCGACACGCTGTGATATCTGTCCGTCGGTCAGAATGTCTGCAAAGACCATGGCCAAGGCGCCCGCAGCGGCGGCCAGCACGAGAGCGCCCAGGTTCCGAACATTGAGAAATACCGCGAGTGTGACGGCCAGAAATGGCACCAGCGCCTTTCGTTCGGCCGACATCAGGATCAAAACAAAAAGCAGCCCCCAGATTGAGAGCCAGAAGCGGTTGGTCGGCAGTGCTCCGATCACAAGTCCGATCGCGATGCACATAGGGAGAAACAGAAAAGCCGATTTCGGATCGCCCAGTTGCTTCCAAACGATGATATGACCATGCGAGATATGCCAAATAACGTTGAATGCAATTGTCGCGGCGAGAAGACCGAGAAGTAGCTGGTAGTGCCAACGTCGCAGGCCGGACGTGTCGATGTTGCAGATGAGAATTCCGAGCGAGATAAGAATCACGATCTGCAAAAATCTTTTGCTAATGTAGACCAGTTCACCAGTCCAAAGTGCCGGAACCGTCGAAACCAGATAAAACATAACGAGAAGGTGCATGCCTGCACTAATTCTGATGTGACGTGGATGCGTCGTGCATAGATACAGTGCAATCAGACCCAAGGTGACGATGTCGATAGGCTTAAGCGTGCCAACCGGGGTTCGCAGCTCCAGTCCCATGAAGAGCGCGCCGAGCGAACAGACGATACCGACCGTGACGATGCTTCGCGGTGTGACCTCAAATCGGCCTCTGGATGAGTTATTGTACAATGGCCCGCGCTCGCATGATGGCAGTTTGGTAGATCGTCTCTAGAGAGACACCCATACTGGCAGTCGACCACTTTTCCAGATCGATGGATTTTGCATTTGAGCTCATGCTGGCAAGAAGAAACGGGTCGTCGAGCAGGTTGCGGACGGAAGTCAGCATTGAATCAAAGTCACCCTGCTTGCAGACCACGCCGTTGTACTCCGATTTAACGATGACCTCGATGCCCGGCAGGTCGAAAGTAACGGCGGGTTTTCCGCTGGCACAGTATTGAACCACAGCTCGCGGTAGGCCCTCTCTGCCGGAGCAATAGATGCACAGATCTGCCGTCTCCAGAAACGCGGGCGCGTCCGCGACGTAGCCGCACACATCAACGATCTCCTGTAGCCCGATATTGGATACGTGTTCCTTCAATGAGTTCTCGAGCACGCCCGCACCAGCCAGTACGAATGTCGTGTCGCCAAATTGCGCCCTTCGCCCGCTGATACTGTCGATCAACTCGCGATGAGCCTTCCGTCGTTCGTAATTGGCGAGGTAGACAACCCGCCTGCGTGGACGGCTCGTCGGAGTGTCGATGCGCACGTGCTCCAGTTGCCGGCTTCGGAAGGCGTCAATATCCATGCCGCTGGGCACGATATAGTGTAAGTCAGGGGTGCCGACGCCGTGCGCGAGAGCTAGCTCCATCATGCCGGGGCTCACATCGACGAAAGCGTGGGTGCATGATGCGGTGACCCGCTCCAGAGCAACATAGACCTGACGCTGCAGCCAACCGACATTGATGAAGGCGAGGATATGGATTCCGTGAACGACGGCGAGGCTTGGGATGTTCATTGCCGCCATGCGTCCGATGACGCCGGCCTTGCTGGTATGCGTATGTACGACGTCCGGACGGAGCCACCACAGCAGGCGCCTAATCGTGCGCATGGCACGCAGATCTCGCATCGGGCTGATGCTTCTGGTGAGGGACTTGACCTGAATGGCTTTCACCGCCGGATGCAACCGGGCAATCATCTTCGGATCGAAGTCGTGACCATAGATGATTGTGACGGGATGCCCCAGTTGAGCAAAATGGTTGCAGCTGAGGACTGTATTTTCATCAGCTCCTCCCGCAACGAGCCGAGTGATGATGTGAAGAATATGATGCGGATTCGTATTGTACATGTCGATTTCTCCGGAAGAGAAAACGTAAAATTGCAAACGACTCAGGGAACGCGAAATGACGTTCCCGCAGATCAGTAGACATCGCGGATTTTCATAACCGAGTAGATAGTCCGAAAGATAATCTTGATATCGAGGGCTAAGCTCCAATTCTCGATGTACCAGAGATCTTGCTCGACGCGCTTCGCCATAAGTCCCGTAGTGGCCGTCTCGCCACGATAGCCGGTGACTTGCGCCCATCCCGTAATGCCCGGCGGCATCCGATAGCGAAGTGCATAGTTATCAAGCAAATTGCTGTAGGTGATGTCATGCGCAACGGCATGCGGACGAGGTCCGACGATCGACATCTCGCCGCGGAGAACGTTGATCAGCTGAGGCAGCTCGTCGATGCTGGTCGATCTGAGCCAGCCACCGATCCTGGTGATGCGAGCGTCGCCGCGCGATGCTTGCCGGATAACGTTACCGTCATCTGCGGTCGTCATTGAGCGGAATTTGAGAATCCGGAACACTCGGCCATTAAAGCCAGTGCGCCTTTGTGCGAAGAATACGGGTCCCGGGCTATCCAGGCGAATCAGTGCCGCGATCATCAGCAGCATTGGGCACAGAGCGAGTAGCCCCGCTCCGGCCAAAGTAACGTCAATCAGGCGCTTTATGGTCTGTTCGAACGCTGAGCACGGTCGGCGCTGCAGCTCGACAGCAACACCGGCCCCGATATCGACCAGCGGTCGTTGCAGAAGGGAATGTAGATCACTATGCGGGATCAATTTCACGGAAACGGGGATGCGACGCAATTGATGCATCAGGTTTGTAAGCTGCTTCGAATTCATGGCGCCGGCGCAAATGACAATCTCGTTGAGTTTTCCGTCGCGGTTGAGATTGAGGAGGTCGTCGCGGGCTAGCGCGCTGTCCCGGCCCAAGGTGTCCACGAGATCGTTGGCGGGATAAGATCGAACAATCTCATAGCCATGCTGTGACAGAGAGTGAATGATGCCATTGGTTGTCGACAGCGGCACGTGCGGGTCGGAATCCTGAATCAGGGCGATCCGCTTGCGCTTGAGGCCGCCGTGGCGAAGCGCATTCGTTAGAAGACGTCCAGCGGAATATCTTACGACTCCGAGCGCTACGGCGCCGGTCGCGAAGTAAAGAATAAGAGCGCCTCGTGAGAATTGATCGCCGATTCTCAGCAGAAACGCCGCCAGGGAGCCAAAGAGAAAGACGCCGACCCAGTTTGTCAGTATCTTGGTTAGTGTAGTTCCGTTTCGCAGCAACGATGATGGGCGATATATCCCTCTTGCTTGTGCCGAGGCGAGATACAGGGCGCCAAGTATGAAGCTCGCGCCGAGCGGAGCGCTTAATTCACTGAAAACTGGAATCTGGGCGTGAGAATAGAAGTATGCATATGTCAGTACGGAGATACAGCCGGTCAAGATAATGGCGCAGGCGTCGCCTATTGCCAGCGCGTAGCCCCATGCTTCATACGATAGCGGAAGTCGATGGCTCGGCTTGAAGAGGAGCTGTGGCCCGTGGAACTCTGATACCGATGCCATGGTTGCTACCGACGCGTTGCATTGAAAAAGATAGAAAGTGGAAGCCCCGCACGGGGCGTCGCTTTGTATCGTTCTGCAGTCGAGGTCGTTGAGCGTAATTCTTGATAGTCAGAAATTGTTAGTTCAGAAGAAAATATCGTGGCCCTATTCAGGGTTGCGAAGGCGCTTAACGTCAAGACTAAAAGTTTAGCGGTGTTTGCTTTCAAAAGTGTAGGTTCGTCGTCATGACATGACCTGTGACGAAGAAGCTATGGATGCTTTGCGAAATTTCGCGGCAGTCGCCGCTGAAGATGTGGACGTTGCGATTGCTCTTCAGGCATCGTCCTGAGTTCCGTCATTAATCATCGCGGCGGCAGGATGTGAAGTATTGCGCAGTATTTTGTGCAGCGGTTTGCTTGCACTCGCGTCGATATTAGTTGGCATAGCGTATGCTTGTTTTTAAGCGACTGCTTTGAGTCGGAGTACTCGATTATGTGGTTGCGGCATAAGCAGGACGATCGCCAGTCCCTTGTTGTGATGCTCACGTGTCAGTTCGTGGAGATCATGGGCGGCGCGGAGAAGCAGTGTTTGAGCCTGTCTCGGGCGCTGGAAGGTCGCGGAGAGAATGTCATCGTCTTGTCGAGCCGCGTACCCGGTGTCGCTCTCGATGACGATGCTATCGGTATCCGAGTGATCCGATTTTGGTGTCCGTCGCCGCCGCAGCTCGCCGGTCGCCATTTGTTGTCGTCATTGCTCTGGGCGGTTCAGGCGCTCTTCTGGCTATTCTGGCATCGCCAGCACATTAAAGTCGTTCACGCGCACCAGCTCCGGATCAACGCCTATGTTGCCGCGGTCGCAAGCAAGTTCCTGAAGCTGCCGTCGGTCCTGAAGTTGGGCGTTGGTGGAGAAGAGAACGATCTCGTGGTGATCGGACGGAGGAAGTATCTGTTCGGGAAGGCCGGTATCGATTTTGTGGTTAGGCATGCGAGCCGGTTTATTGCGATCAGTAAGCAGATCGAAGACGACCTGAAGGTGCATGGCGTATCCCCATTTGCAATCGCGTCGATCCCGAACGGTGTCGATCTCACTCGTTTCGCAGCGCGCATTGAGGAGACGCAGGCAGCGCGGGCCGAAAGTATCAAGGACGCGGCAGTATTCAGCTTCGTTGGGCGGTTGTCTCCCGAGAAGAATGTGTTGTCGATGATTGCGGGTCTCCAGTCTGTACCCACGCCGAAGAAGACAATGGTGATGTTGGCCGGGGAGGGGCCTTTACGGGAAGCGATCGAAGCAAGACTGCAAAGTACACGAAATCCGCTAGATATAAGGCTGCTTGGTGCCATTACAGACGTTAGCGGGCTTCTTCACCGCACGCACTTTCTGCTGCTTCTCTCAAGTTCTGAAGGTCTCTCTAACGCGTTGCTAGAGGCGCTCGCGGCCGGCGTCGTGCCAATCATTACGGATATGAGCGGTGCGCGCGACGTCATTCCATTTGAGAGCTATCCGCTGTTTTCGGCGAGCGGCAGCGAGGTCGACATTGCGGTTGCTGTTCGCAGGGCCCACGTGCTCGACCCAGAGATCTGGCTGGAGTGGTCGCGGCGGCTGTCCCAGCACGCGAAGAAAAAGTTCGACCTTGAATCGGTCGCGGCGCGCTATGTTGAACTCTACCGTGCCTTGTCCGAGCCAGGCGCGTCTGTCGAACTAAGGACCACTCGCGAGACATCTCAGGTCAATGAAGCCTAGTGATCTTTCAACCCTCAGAAAAAGGGGACGTGACCGTGCTGGCTAGCCTCACCGAAATCGCTCATTTGCTCAGGCGTCCTGAATGTCTGGAGACGCCGTTGTTCTTGAAGGAAGCTATTGGCGCCAATGGCGGTGAAGTGGTCCAGACGGAAGACACCGTCCGCCGCATTCATGGCCAGCCGATACTAATTGATTTCGACACCAGCGTGGCGCGCCCAGAGGACTTCAGCGAGGGATTTCGCCCGCTTCTGGACAGGAAGCGGCACTCCCTTTTCAGGCGGTTCGCGAAAAGTCTCTATGTGTCTACGGCGACAAGCGCGCGGAACTACAAGCGGGTCGCGGCGGAGATCAAGGCGCGTGTCGCCAAGCCGGTTGTGCTGGTGATTGGTGGCGGGACCAGGGGAGAGGGCGCGGAGGCGCTCTATAGTGATGCCGAATTACGCGTCGTCTCGTTCGACATCTATCCGAGCGACAATACGCTGTTCGTCGCCGACGCTCACTCGATCCCATTGATGTCGGGCTGTGTCGATCTGGTTTGCATTCAGGCCGTGCTGGAGCATGTCGTCGACCCTGTCCGAGTGGTCTCCGAGATCGTTCGCGTACTGAAGCCGAGCGGGTTTGTCTATGCGGAAACACCGTTCCTGCAGCATGTTCACGAGGGTGCCTATGATTTCTGGCGTTTTAGCGAAAGCGGGCATCGGCTGCTCTTCCGCGAGTTCGAAGCAATCGATCGTGGTACTCTCGGTGGGCCCGGTCTTTCGCTCTACTGGGCCGTTCGTCAGTTCTGGAGGGCGGTCACGCGATCAAAGACGCTAGGCAATTTGTTGGCAGCTCCAGGACTGGCTTTCGTCATGCTGGATCGATTCATCCCCGAGCAGCGGCGGATCGACGGTGCAAATGGCTCATTCTTCTTCGGCGTTAAATTTTCGGGGAATGTCCGGCCGCAGCTGCATCCAGCGGATATCTATCTAGGCTAGTGAGGTGGCGTCGTGAACCGTAACACAGTTGATACTGGAGGGACGTTTCGCTGATGGACGCGCGTGGGGAATCCTCCGGCAGCAGCCTCACACGAAGGCTCGGTACCGGCGTTGGCTGGCTGATGATCGGGCGCCTCGGGTTGGCGCTCTCCGGGCTTGCGTCGTCAGTGGCACTGGCACGACTGATGTCACCGCGTGAATTCGGCATGATGGCTGCGATCACGGTCGTTCTGTTTCTCGGCAATGCTCTGACCGAGGGCGGCTTTGTCTCTCCCATCATTCAAAGGACAAAGGTCGATGCTGATTTCAGAAATGCAGTTTTCAGTCTGTCTGCAATATTTGGCCTCGTGCTCGGAGCTTTGGCAGCCGCTGCGTCGCCGTGGGTGGCCGGATTTTTCAGGATAGAAGGACTCGAATGGCCGCTGTTAGCTGCGGTCGTCATCATTCCAATCAAAGCGATGGCGGCGCCCGCCATCGGGTTGCTGATGCGCGATCATCGCTATCGGGAGGTCACGGTTGCCGCGCTGTTATCGAACATATTCGCCTACTCCATCGCAGCCATCTTGCTTGCCGCTCTGGGATTCGGGATTTGGGCTTTGGTGATCCCGAGCATTCTCGCCGCGTTGACCGAGCTGGTCCTGGTTGGTCGTGCAGCCGGTCCGCCTCGAAAATTCGTATGGCGGATCACAGATCGGAATTTCATTAGCGACTTGCGCGCCTCCGTCTCCAGTGGGCTTTTGAACTGGGGTGCACTTTCGAGTCCGAATGTCATCGTCGGGCGACTGTTCGGCGCGGATGGACTGGGGCTTTACTCACGTGCCGGTAGTCTATTCTCCATGGCAACGCAACTGTTCTCCACGACGGTTGAGCGGGTCATGTTCTCGGGCTTGTCGGGAGTTCAGGACGATGGCGAGCGTGTAACGTTGCTCTTTCGGCGCATGCTGTCCGTGTTGCTGCCCATCTACGTCACTATCGGCGTCGGGCTCGCCATCCATGCCGAGCCGATCATTCGTATCCTGTTCGGTTCTCAATGGTTGGCCGCGATCCCCGTGACCAGTGTGTTGTTCCTGGCTTTTTCAGGCCGCGCCAGCTACAAAATCTCGGAATCGCTAGCGCTCAGCAAAGGTCGTTTCAACAGCGTTGCCTTTCGTCAACTACTCTATCTTGTCCTTGTGAGCGTTGGCTTGCTGGTAGGATCTCCGCACGGCCTGGTCGGAGTCGCGAGCGGCTTCACTGCTGCAATTTGGATATTCTATGTGGTAAGTGTTCTCCAGGCTCGGCGTCTTGTTAATCTCAGCTGGGCAAGCATCGCCTTCGTGCACGTGCGCGCCGTTGGGGTCGCTGGCGTTGGCGCATTCGCCGACATCGCGGTGATCTGGTCCTTCTCACGGTTTGGCTGGCTTCTGTCGCATGGTGCGGGGGCAATGGCGCTAATCATCGTTCTTGCGGTGACGATGTCGCTGTTGCCGGATCGGATCATCGGCGAGGATCTGGTTTGGGCGCGGCGCAGAATATTCTCACTGATCAAGATCCGGACGGGCAGGCCGGTGGTTGGCCTGCCCGCTGTGTCGGTCGACTGAGGCTGACTGACAGCCCACGCGCCTACATGTTGCCATCTAGCTGACGGCACGAAGCAAAGACTTGGGCCGCGAAGGCTTGTGACCGACGCTGTTGTAAATGAAGCCGTGGCGTTCGATCTCGGCCGCTCGGTAGACATTCCGGAGGTCGACCAGAATAGGCAGATACATCAGTTCGCGAAGCCGTGGGAAGTCCAGTGCACGATAAGCATCCCACTCTGTCACTAAAACCAGGGCCGACGCATTATCGGCGCAAGTGTAGGCATCCGGATAGAACGTCACTCCGCTGATAACCCCTTGGGCCTGCGCCATTCCTATTGGATCTGTAACATTGACCGTCGCGCCGGCGTCGAGCAACGCTTGAACAATCGCGATAGATGGGGCATCGCGCATGTCGTCGGTATTGGGTTTGAAGGTCAGCCCCAGCAATCCGATCGTCTTGCCTTTAACGGAGCCGCCACAGGCGGCAATGACCTTACGGGCCATGGCGCGCTTTCGCTGGTCGTTTACGGCAGCGGCCGTCTCCACGATACGCAACGCTCCGCCGTAATCCTGCGCCGTCTTGACGAGCGCCGCCGTATCTTTCGGAAAGCATGACCCACCATAGCCTGGGCCGGCGTGCAGGAATTTCTGACCGATCCGGTTGTCCAGCCCCATACCGCGCGCGACATCCTGGACATTGGCATCGGCTAGCTCGCAAAGGTCTGCGATCTCGTTGATGAACGTGATCTTGACCGCCAGAAAAGCGTTTGATGCGTATTTGATCAGCTCGGAAGTGCGCCGCTCCGTGAAGAAGATGGGCGATTGATTGAGAAAAAGAGGGCGATAGACCTCACTCATGACGTCGCGCGCACGCTCGTCCTCGGTCCCGATCACGATGCGATCCGGGCGCTTGAAGTCGCCGATCGCAGCACCTTCGCGCAGGAATTCGGGATTGGAAACGACCGAGAATTTGAGGTCGGGACGTGCCGATCGGATTATGCTCTCGACTTCATCGCCGGTTCCAACCGGTACCGTCGATTTAAGCACAACGATCGTATAGCGACTGGCGGTTCCCGCGATATCGCGCGCCGCCTGATAGACATAGCTCAGGTCCGCATGGCCGTCGCCGCGTCTTGATGGCGTGCCGACGGCGATGAAGATGACGGATGCTCCTTGGACAGCGTCTTTGAGATTCGTCGTAAAGTGCAATCGATCCGCGGCAACGTTGCGGGTGACGAGATCGTCCAGTCCGGGTTCAAAGATTGGAATGGTACCGACCCTGAGGTTCTCGATCTTCGTGGCGTCGGTATCAACGCAAGTTACCGAATGGCCAAAATCTGCGAAACAAGCTGCCGAAACAAGTCCGACATATCCAGCGCCGACTACCGTAATATCCATCGCTCAAACCTCTTTTACTCGAGAAAACGAAAATCCGGCAATTGCTCACATACCAGGCAACGCGCGAGCGGCACCTCATAGCCTGATATGCAGAATCCCTGCCAATTCGCGGACCGGTGGACGGTATGACTCAGCTTGAGGAGTTCACGTGCAACGCGAAAGTCGATGAAGCCGGCTATGCCCGTGATAGGAAAACGCATTGTTGGCTTCCTTTCGTAACCAAGTGGGGATGGCCAGCGTCAGCCTCCCGATAGCATTGCCCTTACGATTCCATCGGCGGCCCGGAGCGCCAGCTGTATGATTGTGAAAGTTGGATTGGCGCTGCCGGAAGTTGGGAATGCCGATGCGCTGGCGATCCAGATGTTCGGGACCGCATGGCATCGCAGATCCGGATTGACGACAGAATCTGCCGGTATGGTGCCCATACGTGTGGTGCCGGACGGGTGAGAAGTGTCAATAGAGTCGGAGAGGGACAGGGTTCCCTCGATCACGTTCGGATTCCAGATTACAGGACAAAGCCGCTCAATCCCCGCACGAACCCAGAAATCGCGGAGGCACTGAATCGTCCGCAGGAAGGTGCGGAGATCGGTCTCGCCTGGCGCCCATTGCAATTTGGGTAGCGGAACGTCGAAGCTGTCGCGCTGCTGCGAGAGTGCAATCTGGTTGTCGTAGACGGGGACTTGCTCGATCCTGACATCGAGGCGTAGCTCGGCCGCCGATGGTAGAAAATTTTTCTGCGTCAGCGCGTGCCAGAGGCCGAGGCTCCTCAGCAAATCGACGTTCGTCGAGAGATAAAGAAACTTTCGTAGCGAATGCTGTATCTCGTGCCGCTGGAAATCGCGAACGAGGGCTCTCAGCATGTCCAGTGGCGTTCCGTCGGATATATGAAGGCGCACTTCGGCATAGGCGCTGGCGACGGCATTGATATCCTGCGCCTGGTCACTGAGCTGGAAGTAGAGCTTTCGGCGAGTGTTTCCCCAGTAGTCGTAGCCGAACAAGCGGGTTACGCGACTATCGTTTCCGGGCTGCAGGCGCCCGACTTCGAGCCGGATATGATCCTGGAAATAATGGCCTAGTGCACGGCAGTTTTCGAATGCGCGATATTGTGTCTGCAAATTGAGCAATAGTAGCAGGCGCGTCGTTTCTATCGTGCCAGCTGAGATCAGGAACTGATCGGCCCTGATCTGAAGCTTGCGGCCTCTGAGCGAACGTGCCTCGACCGAGGTCAGTCGACCCGTCGCTTCATCGACTTGCAGGCGGCAAGCGGTTGCTCCGAGATAGAGCTGGAGACCGGAACTGCGTGCGATCTCCCGCCTCAGCCGCTGACCGATATTTCGGCGCCGGAAGTTTGGCCATTTTGGCAGGCGGATCTGGATATCCGGATCGCGCCGCGGAATGACAGTATCGGGGTCCAAGCTGTCAAGAACGTCGCCCTCGAAAGCGCTGTTGTCCAGACCGAATAAGCGCTCGATCTCAGTCGTGTAGATATCGAGTTCATGGATCGGAAAGGGCCAGCCATCCAGCGACAGGTGCGGCCGTGGACCTGTGTCGTGCGGTGTCAGCGGAAGAAGGCGGCCACCCCACCGGCGCGATGTGCCGCCAAGGCCGCGCATCCGTCCCGTCATGGCGCCAGCATATGACGTCGTCGATGTGTCCGCGCGGTTCAACTCGTTGATGTCAGACTCGACCGTCTGATAACCGCTTTCAAGAAGGATTACGGAATAGCCCAGCCTGGCCATGCGCAGCGATGCAACCAAACCGGCAAAGCCGGCGCCGATGACACATATCTGTGCAAACTTCGTCTCGTCGATCTCTGCGTCGCGGAGGTCTCGAATAGACATTCGCTCGTCCACGGTCAGTCGCATCGCGCAAGCGCGATACAATGGATTTAAAAGGATGCGAAAATAGCCCCAAGAATGTAGTGCAAGAAGAATGCCGCAAAGCTCTCGCGGGATTCATGTGGCGTTATCGGCAAAAGCTCTGTCTCAGCTAATATTGTTTTCGATCGAAGTCCTAAAATTACCCCACGTCGAGACGACGAAGTCACAGCGCTGACATCTGACTTCCTGATCCTCTCTGAGGACCTTCGGGATCCGAATGGATGGGCTTCCGCATGCTGCGCAGTGAAACTCGCGCCAGCCTGACGAGCGAGACTCGTCTTCCCAGCTATTATCCGACATACGCACCTCTAACGCTCGAGACGAACTACTCATGCAATAGTGAGGCCAGCTCTGGCATGTCGATTGCTTGACGCAGGATGTAGTGCGTCATGGGCTTCATGCCCGGGGCCGGCGACCGATTTCGACGGAGCAAAGGACCTATGACCTATTCCGCAAGTCATCCGACGCCGGAAGTCATTGATGAGCAGAAGTCGCAGCAGGAGCCGCATGCTGGAAGGTTAGAATCGGTGTCGGCTGATGCGTTCAAAGGTATCTGCATCTTCCTTATCATCTTCGGACATAACAAAAGCCTGGAATATGCGAGCCCGGAGTTCAGGGCTTTTCTGTATTTGTTTCACGTCGCGATGTTCTTGTACTTGCCGTTCCTGAGGCCGTGGCAGACGTGGGGGCGGGCAAAACCACTCGACCTGATCATCCGCTACGGCTGGCCATGTGTGGTGTTCACACTCGTCTACTCACTTATCTTTGTAAAATTCTCCGGTCGCTCATTGACCGAAGTACCCATGCTGGTCGCTGAAGCCGTGCTTGCCATGAGCGCGCGCGGCTTCGATCACGCGACAGGCCTTCAGCTGCTCTGGTTTTTGCCAGCGCTGATCGGCATCCGTTTCGCGATGATGCTCGTAGCACCGCTCGCAGGCGCGCAATTATGGCCTGTTCTGGCCGTCGCGGCTTTCGCCCACAGCCTGATAGGTCTGTTGCCGGAGAGTCTGAAATACGTCACGCCATTCGGGTGGCCGATTGCCGCGTTGCTGCTGTTTCCGGGAATGGTAATTGCACTCCTCGATCTTGGGCGACGCCGAATACCAGTGTGGATGCTCATCGGCCTTGGCGCGATTGCATTGACGCTCATGCTCGCGACGGGGCTGATCAATCGTGGTCATCCGCTCAATGTCGGAATGATCTTTGTGCCGTCAATCGCAACGCCGTTGAAATTGATTGCGCTCGACCTCATCCAGATATGGGCCTTTGTTACTCTCATGGCCGTCAGCCGGTTATTGCCGGTGCAGAGGTTGTTCGGCGGGCTTGGCAGGATGTCCTTCGAGCTCTTTGTGCTTCACCAGCCGATCTATATCGGGATCCGTGCGATCTCGCCGGCGGCGCTAGTCACCAATTGGGGGCCATGGGTGACAGGCGCCGTGACACTCGCTTCGACGATTGCAATCGCTGTGGGTGTTGCTGTTGCCATTCGCAGCGTGTCGCCAGTGCACAGGCTCCTGTTTCCGGCCGGCGTAGGCTCCTTCGGCCGCTTGTGGAGTCCACACCTGCAGCAGTGAGAAACCTGGACTGGCGGAGCCGGCGAATGGGCAAGTTGAAGGTGAACAGGGCAGATTGAGGCAATCATGCAGGCCGAGACGAGTTCTTCGAATGACGCAAGCGCCGTCAAAGAGATGGCTCACGCCGCAGCTCATTATATCAAACCGGGCGGCTCATTCGTCCTGCTTGGCATTGCCTTTGTCCTGACGCTTGCGATGCTGTCCCGTAACGGCATTTTCGGCGTTGTCGAAACATTCTCGGACGAGCATGATCACTTCAAGCGGTCAATGATGTTTGCCAGCATTGTCCGCGGAAATGCAAATCTCGAGGCCATCGGCACATTCTATGCGGGGGGAATCTGGCCGCCGCTCTATCCGATGCTGATGGGCAGTATCCAGGCACTAACGAATTGCGGTGTGGGGTTTCTTCGGGGAACCAATGTATTGCTTGCCTATGGTGGCTTTGCGTTTTTGATCGGCGCGATAGCGCAGCCATGGGGTCGCTATATCGGTATCGTCGTTGTTGCTCTGTTCGTTATCGGGACACATTATTACTTTCAAATTCGTCCTGAAAGCCTTGTTCTCCTGTTGCTCGGTGCCGCGATATTTCTGATCGTGAAGTATCGCCTGTTCTCCGTTGGTACGCAGGGGCAACCTAGCCGATATGTGCTTTGCGGGGCGTTGTTCGCGATGGCTTGTCTGACACACGCTTTCGTTGCGGTGCTGGCCATTTATCTTGTGATACTCGCTCTGCTCAGGATCCGGTATCGGTTTCATTTTGTGGTGGCATTTGCCCTGATCGCCGGGCCCTACGCTGCTGCGCAGGCGATGATACATAACGGCGTGGTGCTATTCGCGACCACGGCCGAGGAAAATCTTGCACGGAACAATAATGTTTTCCTTCGGAATCATGAGCGACCGCAGGCGGATGAACTGCTTTTCGCGGAAATCGAGCGGCGGTATAAAGCGGGTGACAAGGTGACATACCCGCGCCCCATGTTGTTGCCCCAGGGAAGATACGAGCAGTGGCTCCATGACGAAAACAAGCGCCGCATATTCAAGGAAATGGCCATGGAGGAGGTCCGCGCCGATCCGGCGGGCGCAGCGATCCGGGCGATGCAGCGCGCCACAGGCCTGATTGGCGGAGAGGGCTGTGTCCCGGGCCAGCGTTATGGCTGTAATGTCAGCCCAAAACTCGACCTGATGGCATTCTACGGCCTCGAGCTAATGGCACTCATCGGTTTGATCTATGCGGCACGAAGTGAACGAATTCGAGTTTCATCATTCTCATTTGCAATCGCATGCGTCGCGTTGCTCGCTCCCATGATTGTCACCCAGGCGGTGGAGCGCCAGTTCGCTATTGTGCTGGTATTGGCATCGTTCGGTGGATTGGCTCGCCTCAAATCGCCGCGAACATAGGCACTGCGCGCGACGCGGGCACAGTCCGCAGTGCGAGTGGTGCGCTATAGGACATCGCGTGCTTCCGAAGGAAAACCTGCGGAAGGCTGATTTTACTGAAAAGTAAGTCTCGGTTCCGCCCAACTAAACGTGGAAGTGTAGTTTCTGGAGATGTCGCAAATGAAGGCGTTTCCTGCATATAATATGTACTTGCCGAAAATTGTACGCGTTCGCTAGCCTACTCGAAGTGGAATTTTCCTTTAGGAGGATCCATTGCGTTTCGCAGCTTTAGACGGCTGGCGTGGTATAGCAGCCATCGGGGTTGCAGTTTTCCATCTCAGTGTTCTCGGTCATTTTTTTGATATTCCCTTTGTCCGAAAAGCGGATGTATTTGTCGATTTCTTCTTTGTCCTGAGCGGTTTTGTTCTTACTCACGCTTATGGCAACCGCCTTTCGAACAAGGACGAGTTTTTTCGTTTCGCTATTCGTCGCTTCGGCCGGCTGTGGCCGCTGCACATTGTCACTACGCTTGTTCTGCTCGCAAGCGAGGTCCTGAAGTATGCGACGATGAAGTTTGCAGGCCTCGGTGCGGGTGCGCCTGCATTTGCCGGACGAACGAGCGTGGAGGCGCTCATCTATAATGTGTTCTTGCTGCATGGCCTTGGCTTCTTCCCGGACTTCACCTGGAACCTGCCGAGTTGGAGCATCAGCACTGAATTCTACGTCTATGCAGCATTCGCGAGTGTTTGCGTGGTGTTCGGACGACCATCCGTGGTGATTGCGGGGGTGGCCGCTGCGCTGGCTGCCGTCGTCTTCTACATGTTGATCGGTCAACGTACCGGGCCGCCGCCGCTCTATACCGCTGTTCCGCGATGCATGTGCGAATTCTTCGTCGGCGTTTTCGTCTACCGGCTCTTTCGAATGACGCCGCCATCGGGGATGCGCGTAGCGTCGTGGTTCGAGGTCCCAATCGTTATCGCGATGGTCGTGCTGGTTTCGATTTCATCCCGCAGCCAGCTAGCTTTCGTGAGTCCGTTTCTCTTTGGAGTGATGGTCTTTGTCTTCGCGGGCGGGGGCGGGATCGTATCGAACGGGCTCATGTGGCGGCCGCTTCAGAGCATGGGAGAGATTTCGTACTCGATTTATTTGGTTCATTTTGTTGTTCTGACCATTTTCAATGCGCTGACACGGGCGCTGGAGCAAAAACTGCATATGCCGCTGCGCGCGCAGTTCGTTCATGACGGAGCGCCGTTCGATGTTCTCACGGTGGGCGGCCCCTGGTTTCTGGATCTCGTAGCGGTTGGCTATCTCGTCATCGTGATCTTCGTGTCGCGTCATACGTACAATCTAATTGAAGTCCCGGCTCGGGATTTTTTCAACAATGTGGCCGCAAACATGTTTCCGGTCGCACCTGCGGGAAGTGCGGAAAAGCCGATTCCGTGTGGCCTGCGGGATGCGCTCTGAAGTCCGAGGCGGTGACAGGCGGGTCTTCGATGGGCTGGCGCAACGCGAGACGAGATGCAGACGAGTTGATGTGACCTGAAATACTGTGAGGCGAGCTGGAGTAAGGCGTATGGGCTTAGCAGAAGCGTCGTTATCCGGTATGTCGGTTCCACTTATTGTCGATGTCGACGGAACGCTCCTGAAGACAGATTTGCTCGTCGAGACATTTCTTGCTTTGCTCTCACGCAAGCCATGGAGAGCGCTGCTGGCACTGGCGGAGTTGCGGAAAGGCAAGGCTGCCTTCAAGGCGCGGCTAGCGAGCGAAGCCGAGATCGATATCTCGCTGATGCCCGTGCGGGAAGAGGTCATCACGTTCCTTCACGGTGAGAAGGCTCGAGGGCGGAAGATCTATCTCGCGTCAGCGGCAGATGCGCAGCTTGTATCCGCATTGTCCGATCACCTCGGCCTGTTCGACGGTGTGCTTGGATCGGACGGCACGATCAACCTGTCTGGTGCTGCCAAAGCGGATGCCTTGTGCGAGCGATTTGGCAGGGCTCAGTTCGACTATGTTGGCGACAGCCGAGCGGACCTCAAGGTCTGGAGCACCTGCAACGTTGCGATCGTCGCGGGTGGTCGGGGCGCGTGGCACTCCGGGATTTCAGGCGGCCAGCCCGGCGTGGTGGAGATTGTCGGGTCCCAGCCGGGCCTTCGCGATTACATCGCGGCGCTGCGCCCGCATCAATGGCTGAAGAACGCGCTCGTGTTTGTTCCCGCTATCGCCGGGCACGTCCTGATGACGACCTGGTTCGGGTCGATCCTCGCCTTCATCAGTTTTTGCCTGTGCGCGTCCGCAGTCTATATTCTCAATGATCTACTCGATCTACGAGCCGACCGACAGCACCCGCGCAAGCGCAATCGTCCGTTCGCATCAGGGCGCGTTCCCATCATCCATGGGGCGGTGATGGCGCCGAGCCTGTTGCTTGCGGCGTTCTCCCTCACATTGTTCCTGCCGAAGGTCTTTGCGGTCGTCTTGGCCGGCTACCTGGTTTTGACAACGCTTTATTCCTTTTGGCTCAAGCGCAAAGTGTTGGTGGACGTCATCGCGCTTGCGTGCCTGTATGCCGCGAGGGTGGTCGGCGGATCAGTGGCGACCGGCGTGCTGATCTCGCAGTGGCTGGAAGCATTTTCCATCTTCCTGTTCCTCAGCCTCGCCCTCGTGAAGCGTTCCGGCGAACTAGTCGATCGCGTTAAGAGCGGACGTGGTGATCCGGGCGGACGGGGGTATCGGCTCGACGATTTGCCGGTCATCGAGTCCATGGCCGCTGCCAGCGGCTATTTGTCGGCGTTGGTGATGGCGCTCTACCTGAACAGCGAGGCTGTCGTAAACCTCTATAACAAGCCGCATCGACTGCTGCTGATCTGCGTGGCGTTGCTGTTCTGGACGAGCCGGATGTTGCTCAAGGCTCATCGCGGGCAGATGGATGATGATCCCATCGTTTTTGCTGCGCGGGATCGAGTCAGCCTGGGCGTAGGAGCGGTATGTCTCGGTATCGTGTATATCAGCCTATGAAGCCATCGACTCACAGCCTGATCGCGACTTATGTCGTCTTTTGCGTCATAGCAATGGCGACCAACCTCGGGACGCAGAACGCATTAAACTGGCTGTTGGTAAAGCAGGGAGTCGCGGACCAGTTTCGACTGCTTATCGTACTCGCCGGCGGTACACTGGCGGGCCTTCTGATTAAGTACGTGCTGGACAAGCGCTATATCTTCGAGGACCGTAGCCGCGACCTTAACTCCCATGCGCGCAAGTTCTCGATGTATACGGCGATGGGACTAGTGACGACGGCCATCTTCTGGATATCCGAATCCGTGGCGTTCTTCATCGTGCCGACGACAACGGGATTGATGGTCGGCGGCATGATCGGACTTACGATCGGTTATGTCATCAAGTACCACCTCGATCGGCGATTTGTCTTTGAGGCGGCGGTATGATGCTTTCGGGATGGGGGCGATATCCTGTGCTGCCATGCACAGCCCGGAAGGCGCGCGGCGAAGCTGATGTCATAAAATTAATGGCTTCAACAACAAGTCTGATCGCTCGTGGAGCCGGCCGCGCCTATGGCGACGCGGCACTGAATTCGCAGATGACGCTGCTGATGGAGGGCAGCGACCGCATTCTTTTTTTCGACGACCAGACGGGTCGTCTGACATGCGAGGCGGGAGTGCTTCTCGCGGACATCCTGAACGTCTTCGTACCGCAGGGGTGGTTTCCGCCCGTTACGCCGGGCACGCAATACGTGACTGTGGGAGGCATGATCGCCTCGGACGTCCATGGAAAGAATCATCATGGCGCGGGAAGTTTTGGCGAATATGTTGAGTCCCTTGAACTCGCGGTTAGCGATGGACGAACGTTGCGCTGTGCGGATGATGAGAATGTCGACCTGTTCAATGCCACGATCGGCGGCATGGGACTGACCGGCGTCATCCTGCGCGCGACCTTCCGCATGCTGCGCATCGAGACGGACTTGATCGTTCAGGAAACGATCCGTGCAAACAACCTGATAGAAGCTTTTGACGTGCTGGAGTACTCGCTTTCTGCAACGTATTCGGTCGCATGGATCGATAGCTTGGCAAAAGGAGACAGGTTTGGCCGCTCGGTTGTGTTCACGGGAGAGCATCTGTCGGCAGCGGAATTGCCGAAGGATCGGGCATCTGTGCCATTTTCCGCCAAGCTTCCGAACGGGCGAAAAGTGCCATTTGACCTTCCCGGAATGACTCTGAACAGATTTAGTGTATCGGCCTTCAATGCACTCTATGTCGGATCGCGCAAATTCGGGCGCTCGTTGATCAATTTCCAGCCTTACTTCTACCCTCTCGATAGTATCGCGGAATGGAACCGGATCTACGGGCGCGCGGGCTTCATTCAGTATCAGGTGGCATTTCCGCGCGAGAGCAGTTTCGAAGGGATAAGCGCGATCCTTCGGACTGCCTCTGACTACGGACTGGGGTCATTTCTCTCCGTATTGAAGCTCTGTGGCAGACAGCGGAATAGTCCACTCTCGTTTCCACGGGAGGGCTACACGCTGACTCTCGACTATCCCATTAGAGCAAGAACTTTCAGCATGCTCCTCGAACTTGATCGTATCGTCGATGATCACGGGGGGCGGATCTATCTGGCGAAGGATGCCAGGATGGGAGCCCGCATGCTGGAGCGCGGATATCCGCGGATCTCCGAATTTACCGCCGTACGACAGCGGTTTGATCCGGATCGCAAAATGCGTTCCTTACTCTCTGACCGACTGGGCATTTAATGATGATCGCTTCGCCTGTTTTGATCGTGGGTGCCGCGTCCGACATCGGACGCGCGATTGCGGCGGAGTATGCCAAGGCGGGCGCTTCGCTCATTCTCGCCGCGCGAGATGTCAGCAGGCTAGAGCCCGACGTGAAGGATCTGTTCTATCGATATAAGGCAGACGCGCAGCTCATGGAGCTTGATATTCTTGACGAGGGGCAGCGTGAAGCACTGCTTGGAAAATTAACGGAGGTTCCCGGTACCGTCATTTCCGTTGCCGGCGTTCTCGGCGACGAAGCGGACGCATGGAGCAGTGCCGCTGCTGCTAACCACATCATGCAAGTAAATTATGTTGCTCCGTCCCTATTGCTCGGGGCCTTCGCCAATCTCATGGCGGACCGGCCAGGCGCGTGCATCATTGGAATTAGCTCGGTCGCGGGAGACCGGGGCCGCAAGAAGAATTATACATATGGTTCCGCGAAGGCGGGTTTTACTGCGTTTTTATCCGGTCTGCGTAATCGCTTCGGATCGAGCGGACTTCACGTGCTCACGGTCAAGCCTGGATTTGTCGCCACCCGAATGACTGAGGGAATGGCGCTTCCGCCGCTTCTGACGGCGAGTCCGCAGCAGGTTGCCAGTTCCATTATCAGTGCCCACCGCAAGAAGAAGGACGTACTCTACGTGCTGGGTATCTGGCGAGGGATCATGTTCATTATCCGGGCGATCCCGGAACGTATGTTTAAATCCATGGATATCTAAGAAGGAACGAGAGTGGAGATATCTGAGTGAGGTCGTGGCCGATATCTGGCACCGTCCTTGCTTACCATTTGGGTCGGCTCAGAAGATTTCGAGTCCAACTGCCTTTCTATGCTTTCTACGACGCGCAGTATTGTGAAGTAGTGTCAGAGTAAGGGAGCATGCCGTGCTCGAATTGCATCGAAATTCGTTTCGTGTTGACCAAGAGATCAATCAGGCGCCGCCTTTTGGCGATCGAAGTCTGAGCCTGTCCGGCTTCCTGGCAATTTTCCGCCGAAACCGTTGGTTGGTCATAGGCTGCCTCGCCCTCGCCTGGGGCATTGGTGCGATCGTCTATATGACGTCTCCCAAGCTATACACGTCTAAGGCGCGCATGATGCTGGACGCGACGAGGTCAAAGTTCCTGTCGTCGCAGCAAGCCAGCGCGCCCGACGGGGTTTTGGATGCCATGACCGTCGAGAGCCAGGTCGAGGTGGTGCGATCGGAAGGCGTTGCGATTGCTGTCGCCAAGAAATTGGATCTTGCCAACGATCCTGACTTTACTTCGCCAGGCGGGTCTCCAGTGGCGACTGTTATCCGGTTTGTTGTTGGTCTTTTCACGGAATCGTCCGATCCGAGCGAAAGCCGGGTTTCGCGTGCTGCGGTCGATAATCTACTCGAGAATCTGACAGTCACTCGGGTTGGATTGACCTACGTCATCGAGATCAGCTTTCGCGCCCGCGATCCAAAGAAGGCTGCCGTCATCGCTAATGCGTTTTCGGATGCGTATATCGCGGGTCAATTAGAAGCAAAGTATAGCGAAGCGAAAAGAGCGGCCGACTGGCTGCGTGAACGAATTGCTGAACTTCGGCAAGAGTCGTTCGTTGCTGAAAGCGCCGTGCAGGATTTCAAATCGCAGAACAATATCGTCGACACCAAGCAGGGCCTCATTAGTGAACAGCAATTAGGCGAACTGAACACGCAACTGGTGCTCGTCCAGGGGCAGGTTGCGGAGGCCAAAGCACGACTGGATCGTGTGAACGTGGTCATGACCGAAGGTGTCACTAACGCCGCGGTCGCAGATACGTTGAAAAGTGAAGTTATCAATCGAATGCGCCAACAATATCTCGATATGCAGCAGCAAGAAGCACAACTGTCGAGAAAGTACGGGCGCGAACACGGAGCCGCCGTCAACCTGCGAAACGTGATGACTGGTCTCGAGCGGTCGATGGCCGACGAAGTAAACCGCGTTGCCGAGGCGAACAAAAGCGACTACCAAATTGCCCTGCTACGTCAGCAAGCGATCACTGCAAACGTAAATACCTTGATCAAAGGCGAAGCGCTGACGCGCAAGGCGCAGGTGACCCTACGCCAACTTGAAAGCACTGCGCTGAGCTATCGCGCGATTTTTGACTCGTTTCTTCAAAAGTATGTGCAGTCGAATCAGCAAACTTCGGTTCCTTCCACGGAAGCGCGCGTTATCACGATTGCGACGCCGCCAGAAAAGAAGAGCAATCCAAAGGGCGGCATCATTCTTGGTATCGCAAGCGCGCTTGGCTTGATGGCCGGCGCAGCCGCTGCGTTTGGGCGCGAGGCACTCGATCGGACGTTCCGCTCGACTGAGAGTGTCGAGTCGACGCTACGCGTTTCTTGTTTCGGAGCTTTGCCGTTCGTAGCGGGGAGGAAATTGCGCAGGTCGGGACCGAAGATACTAGGTTTGGGAGAGCCTAAGACCGATGCTCCGGCCCGCGACCTCGACCCAGGCGAGTCAATTGCGCGCTACGTCATTAATGATCCATTCTCGCGCTTTGCTGAAACGCTTCGCACGATCAGGGTCGCTGCTGATCACGCCGGATTGATCGGGAAGTCGAAGGTCATCGGCGTTGTTTCAGCGATGCCTGAAGAGGGGGCAACCACAATTGCTGCTAATCTCGCTCATTTGGTGGCGCATGCAGGCAATCATGTGTTGCTAATAGACGGCGGTCTGAGGGATGCCGGCCTGACGCGTGCGCTGGCTCCAACGGCGGCAACCGGATTACTCGATGCGATCGGACGTCCTGAAGATACCAATGAATTTTTCTGGCAAGATGGTGAAACGGGATTGAAATTCCTGCCAGCGATAACGCAGGAAAGACCGATCCACACGGCGGAGAAACTCTCGTCGGTCGGGATGGATTTGTTGCTGAAGAAGGCCAAGGAGAACTTCGATTACATTATCATCGATTTGCCGCCGCTAACCAAAGCGGTAGATGCCAGGGCCATCAGCCCTCTGATCGAAAAATTCGTCTTCGTTGTGGAGTGGAGAAAGACCTCGTACGACGAAGTCATTGGTGCCCTGTCTACGGCACCAATGGTCTATGAGAAAATGCTAGGCGTTGTGCTTAATAAAGCGGCATCCTGAAAGTATTATTTGAGAGCTCGTCGGGTGAACTGTGCTTATTCGATTGGCATGAATCCGCGGTGCTCTCTGGCTCATGGGAGCCTCTCAACTCTGCTCTCAAGACTCCCAATGATATCAGTATGTTATTTTTGGCTTTCCAGCCATAAGCATTCGTTAATCGTCTTTGGTCATCATCGATTAACCGATGTTGCCTGAAATCCTCCATTCCCAATAAAAAAGCACTGGTAGTTCAAAGGGGTTGGACGAGTCTGACCTGCCTTGGTACGGCATCTGCAGGCTGTTGTTCAGAAATGCGTTTGCGTTCTTGCCAATAAGGCTGCCCCTTTGATGAAGATGTCTACGCCAACCAATTCCGAGGGCGGTTTACGGATTGCGCTTTTCTCGAATTGCGCGCGGCCTCGGCCTGTGTTGGCAGGGCTGGCATTTGTCTCGTTACTGTTGGGAGGCTGTGCGGGCGGAGTGCTTCCGTCCAGTGGTCCTCCGTCGGCTAGGGTCTTCAAGGAGTCGGTCGACACCGTTGGTAACCCCAATTCGACCGTCGGCTATGTTGTAGTTAACCTCCGCCCCGAGGTGGTTACGCATTTGAATTCCGAAGATGGCGGGCGGCTCTTTAGCAACATGCGGGGACGCGCGAAGACGAGTGTTGCGCTTGGAATCGGCGATGTCGTCAGCATCACAATTTATGAGGCCCAGCGCGGCGGTTTGTTCACTTCGACCGAAGGCAATGCCGCGCCTGGCAACGCTGTGGAGCTGCCGCGTCAGCAGGTCGACCTGGCCGGCAACATCACCGTGCCTTATGCTGGCGCCATCAAGGCTGCGGGCCGGTCGCCGCAGGATGTGCAGCTTGAGATCAAGAGTAAGCTAAGCGGCCGTGCGATCGATCCTCAGGTCCTTGTTTCGGTCGCGGATCGAATCTCCAACAGCATCAGCGTTCTTGGCGAGGTGAATACGCCTGCTCGTATTCCGATCGAACCTGGTGGCATCCAGCTGCTGCCAGCGCTTGCCCGAGCGGGCGGCACAAAGGCACCGGCGTTTGAAAGTCTCATTTCGATCCAGAGAGAAGGGAAAATCGACAGCGCGCTGCTCGTTGCTGTAAATGAACGGCCCGACAACAATATTCAGCTTCGTCCCGGTGATGTCGTGACGGTTACGCGTCGTCCGCGCTATTTCTTGGCTTTCGGCGCGACTGGTCAGACAACAACTCTTGGGCCCCTGGATCGTCGCTTCCCGTTCGACTCGTACCGTATGTCTCTCGGAGACGCTCTCGCCAAGGCCGGCGGTCTTCAAGATGACCGCGCGCAGGCGGCAGCCGTATTTCTCTATCGATTTGAGTCGCGCCAAGCACTTGAGCGCATGGGCGTAGACGTCAGCCTGCATCCCGGCCCGCTTGTCCCGACAGTGTATCGGGCAGACCTCGAAGATCCATCCGGTTACTTTCTCATCTCAGATTTCATCATGCGTGATCGGGATATGATCTACGTCTCGAACGCGCCCTCTGTTGATTTCCTGAAGTTTATCACTCTTATCCGATCGGTCCCGCAGACAGTATCCGACTACAGGGTGGCTGCGGAAGCTCGCTTCTGATTCTTTGAAATCGCGCGCATCAGATGCACGCTCGCCCATGTGTCCAAAACGTGGGCGCCTACCGCGAATGCTAACAAGATTTTGCGCCGCGGAATCGAATATTCTGGACTCTGGGTGTAGTTCCGTTAGTTCGATAGTTGCTTCACAAAATTTAGCTTGGGACGCATTAATGTTCTGCTTAGGCGGCGAGAGCTGACATGAGCGTCATCATGATGCTGATTATAATCAACGGGCTGGCTGGCTTTGCGCTCGGTCTGCTTGGACGGAGCGGCATCGCAATTTTTGCGCTACTTGGCTCGATGCTTCTCTCAGCAATTGTGCTCTCAGCTAATGTCGAAGGCCAGATTGTTTGGAAGACGCTTCTTTGCATGTTCACCGGGCAAGCCGCGTTTCTATTGGCTTCCGTGTTCGTCTTCTTGCGGAGCAATAAGCGCCGTTCTTCCGAAATTCCTCTATCGCAAGATGCCGCAATCAAGGAAGCAAAGCGGTGGGAGAAGAAGCCTGCTAGCAAGACGCACTAATTGTTAAGGACCGATGGCCGGTATGCGATCAGGGTGCCTTTCAAGACCTTGAGCTAGCCGGCTTATGGGGGCGGTTTGGCGCATAGACATGCTCCGATGATCTCGTGGGGGCTAACTACTGGCTATGTCCGCTGTTGGCGCAAAGCCGCCATCCAGGCGCATCGGTCTCAATCTTGGCTTGGTCCAGATCATGTTAGATCGGCAACGCTTCGAACTCTGCATGCGTGCATCCAAATCTCGTGTGCAGCAGCTACGATCTGCACAGAAATTGGTCTTGAAGACAGAAGTAGTCTAGGGCGATCTATGCGTACACGTCCTTGGGAAGCCCCGGGCAGCCACCCGCCATCTCGCCATCCACTTTGCGCAAGCGCAGTCGGTATCGAAACCGGCTGCGTTTTTATTAGAACTGAGCTCATGCAAGCCCGTCGACAAATTTTCGGACAAATTGACGGCGGCTGCCCTGTTACTAGTGGCGACTACCAGTGATTCGTTCAATATCACGGACGTGCTCGCCGGCGGGCCGAGAGTGTTTCGCACGAAGTTGATGCAGTCGCGATTGCATCGGGAGAGGCCGTTCGCTGCGGGACCACGTGACAGGAGCAGTCTACCACTTGGGTGATCAGGTTCGCAGGTCTGAGGCGAGAATCGTCACGCGAACGCGTCCGGGGGGAGCCGCCGTCAATTCGACTTGGTGGCCCGCGGCCCTAGTCGTTCCCGCGATGCGAAGGGGAGGCAGAGGATCCATTCTCAGGCGACCAAATCGCTTGATACGTGTTTCGCACGCCGCCTTCGGATTGAGGATGGCTCGCGTCATACTCGGCTGCGATAAGATGGCCGTAGGACCATTCAAGCACCCGTGAAACATTGAGCTTCCACGATGACCAGTTTGGCGAGCGCATGTCGCGTTCCATTCGGTTGGCGGTTGAAGCATCCAACGAGTGCAAGCAAAGGATATGCCACTACTTCCTAGTGTTGCTCCCAGTGCCCATATAGAGAAGCACTTTCCCTCGTGTATTTACCCACTGCTGGCCGCGAAAGGCGCCAGTGTTCTTCGGAATTGCGTGCGCGCCGTACTGTGCAAGCGCTGTCTTTGCGCAGCAATCACGGCGTGGGTCGTCGAGAAAGAACTCGACAGCATGTGAAGTTTGTGTACGGCCAACTCGGTTGAGACGCCAGCTCCGTCGGGAATTCAACCGAAGCCTCTGTAGAAAACAGCGGGCAACGCACGTCGGCTCGGGTTTGAAAGCGCGCCGATCGATGCACGCAATACGCCAGACAAACCGGTTGCGTCGCACAGGGGCCCGCGGCCGCTTAACGGCTCATTTGGATCTCCTTCACGACCACATCGCCATCGATCACGACGGCCTTGTCGTCGAGCAGAAGTGAGCAATTGCGCATCGGGATGTCCAGGTGGCAGGCGGTGTCGTTGGGGCCTCCCAGTTCGCTGTTCGGGCCCGTCGAGAACATGACGTTCCCGTAGAAGCTGCGCGGCTCCATTCCCATTCCGCCGGTAAATTCGCCCGGTACGAAGTTGTGCCATCTGGCCTGCGGGTTCATGCCCCAGCCGACATGACTCATGCCGAAACCGCGTTTGTCGTTGAACGAAGCCATATAGGCTTTGACTATCTCCGCCTCAAGGCCACCGCGGATGTCGGTGACCCAGCCCTTCTCGATGGTGTAAGTGATCGGTTCACGAACCATGATGTTCTGCGGAAGCAGGATGTCGCCGGTCGCGACTACAATCTGACCATCGACCCCGTCATCGTCTCCGCCGGTGAAGACGAAGCCCGAGGGCCAATGATCCCAACGGCCGGGCGTGTCGTTGCAGGCGTATTCCGCTATCGTATCGTAAGTATTTAGCTTGTAGGTCACGTCGGTACCGCTCGGCGACGTGATGCGCATCATCTTCGCCTTGTCGAGAAGACCTGCCGCAATTTCGACCTTCTCGCGCAATTCCGGATAGGGGAGCATTCGGGCAAGCAACGCGGGTGGCTCGACTGCGGTGAGGATACGAGTGCCGGCGGCCTGGATCGCAAATTGCTCGGGCGAGAACAGCAGGAAGATGCAGTCGATCAGCATGTCGCAATTCTTCAGCGCTTCGACTGCATCGGGCACAGCGGCCAGGCCTGTCACGCCGACGTTCCAGCCCGCGGTCGGCATCGGTGCGGGAAGGCGCATGTGATACATCCTGGCGCCGAGACGCTGGCCTGCGGCCATGAACGCATCAGCGTATGACAGTCGGTCGCTGCCTTGAGTCAGGACGACTAGACGCTCGCCCTCGCGCACGCCGGACATCTTGAGCTGATGCAGGCAGATTTCAGTGAAGCTGGCGTGATCCATCACTCTTCCTCTCGTTTAAATCTGAACTCAGCTTCTCGCAGCCTTCTTTTTTTGCACACCAACAGCCTTCGTCGGCTCGCGGCACATGCCGCCGGTGATGAAGGCGACAGTCTCGGCCATCAATCTGGAGCCGTCTTTCGGATCGTACGACTCGGGCACCATGTCCTCCATGCGGTTCGTATCGGATAGAGCGTAAAGATAAGTGCCGATCATGAGCGTCATCCGCCAATGCACGTCGAGCCGTGAAAGATGCGGCAACGCCTTGTGCAGCGCATCGATATAGAGGTGCGTGGACTCGTCATAAGCCGTCTTGCGCAGCTCGTAAGAGAGGTTGGGTGGCTCGGTATGCAGCCTGGCGTGGAGCCGCAAGAAGGCGGGCCCTTGCTCGGTCGCACGGAGGTCCAGGACCGGCCGAAGGAAGGCTTCGACGATAGCGACGACGTCCGTTGCCTTTCCATCGGTCTGTAATCTCGCCAAGCTTTCGATCCGCGCATCTGCGATCGGCGTCGCACGTCGAAGAAATGTTTCGCTGAAGAGGTCGAACTTCGAGCCGAAGTAGTAAGTGATCAGCGCCTGTGTAACTCCGGCGAGCACGGAAATCTCCCGTAGCGTGGTGCCCGCATATCCCTGATTGGCAAACACGACCTCGGCGGCATCCATTATGCCCTCGCGCATCGCTCCCTTGCCGCCTTCGGGCCGCCCAGGACGTTTGATCGGTGGCTCAGCGGACAAGACGCCTCGCCGGCCGGACACGCGGTTCATGCTGGCCTCCTCATGAATCCGATGCCGTGGCAGCAATTCGAGCACAAAGGCGCACAAAATCGGTGCAGCCGATGTGGCGAAGATAGAAAAGATAGCATTGTGGACCCCTGAGGCGTCGATGCCGATGCCGTTTCCCGCCGTTTCATGGGATGGCACGAGGATTGCTACCAGAAATTATATAGCCGGCCAACCAAACAATTATATGGCCGGCTAATTAATGTAACTAGCTGCGGCCAATCTTGAGGAGCATCAATGTCCGTCACGACCTTATCGGCCCAGCGGCCGATCACCGCGCAGGATGGCTGTCAGGATCCGGTTTTGCTCAACGACTGGCATGTCGTCGGCTATTCCTCCGATTTCGCCTCCGACAAAATCCATCCCGTTCGCCTGCTCGAGCGCGACTTGATCGTCTGGCGCTCGGCCAACGGCGACATCCATGTCTGGGAGGACCTCTGCATTCATCGCGGCGCCCGGCTGTCGAGAGGCTGGATCAAGAACGATCGTGTTGTTTGCCCCTATCACGGCTGGGAGTATGACGGCGGCGGTCGCTGCACCCTCATGCCTGCTGCTCCCGACGAGACGCCGATGAAAAAGGCGCGCGCCTTCCCCTATCAGGCAGTTGAGCGCTACGGCTTCGTGTGGGTGTGTCTCGGCGAGCCGACGGCCGACATACCGGTGTTCCCGCAATGGGATGATCCGAGCTTTCTGAAGGTCCATAGCGGCCCCTATATGTATTCGGCCAATGGCTTTCGCTCGATCGAAAACTTCATCGATGCCAGCCACTTCCCGTTCGTCCATGCCGGCCTGAACGGCGTCATGGACAATCCGGATCGGCTTGAGCCCTATGACGTGTATGAGCTCGATACCGGCCTCTGCTCGTCGGAAATAAAGGTGTTTCAGCCGTGGGGCGATGCGCGCGGCATTCCGCTGATGGCGTTCTACACCTATCACACGTTCCGTCCGCTGGTGGCCTACTTCTCGAAGCGAACCCAGCAAGCGGACAAGTTCGGCAATATCGTTTCCGACAAGTCCGATATCTTCGCCACCTTCTTCGTCTGCCAACCGGTCGATGAGAAGACGACTATCGCGCGCGTTTGCGCAGCGATGAACGTGAATCCGCATCCCGATCCGAAAGTCGTGCGTGATCGGGCGGACGTGGTCTTCAATCAGGATCGCGAGATCGTCGAGTCGCAGCGACCGGAGCGCATTCCAACGGAGCTGCGCTACGAGTTGCATCACCGAACGGATCTGATGGGGCAACGCTACCGGAGCTGGCTGCGCGCCAAGGGCATCACCTATGGCGTCATCTGACCTCGGTTTGAGGTTGCGGCTGGTCGAAGTGCGATACGGAGCGCCGGGGATCAATCTCTACCGGCTCGCTTCGTCCGACGGCGCGACGCTGCCGGCTTTCGAGCCCGGCGCTCACCTAGATCTCGAGGTGGCGCCCGGACTGATGCGGCAATACTCGCTGCTTTGGCCGCAGCCAGCTTCGGACTGCTACGAGATCGCGGTGCAGGAGGCGTTCGACGGAAGAGGGGGCTCGCGTGCCTGGCATCGGCAGTCGGTCGCAGGGGAGATCTATCAGAGTTCGATCCCGCGCAATCATTTCCCGCTCGGCACTACCAACGAGACGACACGTTACCTGTTCGCTGGCGGCATCGGCATCACGCCAATCGTCTCGATGTATCGCAAGCTTGTCGCCGATGGTCAGCCGGTACAGCTGCACTATTGGACGCGCAGCCCCGAGGCGACCCTGTTTCATGCCGAGCTTGCCGCCATCGCCGACGGTAGCGTGCGGATTCATCACACCAGTGGACCAGCGCCACGTCTCGCCGATGTCCTTGCGGATACGCCGATGGAGGCGCCGCTCTATTGTTGCGGGCCGACACGCATGATCGATGCTTTCGACGAACTGACCGAGCGGCGTTCGATCGACCTCGTGCATCGCGAGCGTTTTGCCGTGGCGCCGGTGGATACCGGCCCCACGGGCAGCTTCACCGTTCGTCTGGCGCGCTCGGGGCGCACGCTCGATGTCGGGACACAGGAGACTGTGCTCAGCGCCTGCCTCGCCGCCGGAATCGATCTTTCCTACTCATGCGAGGAAGGCGTCTGCGGTGCTTGCGAAGTCCGCGTTCTCTCGGGGCGCGTCGATCATCGCGACCAAGTGATTGCGCCCGCGGCGAGAGCGTCTTCCAGCACGATGATGGCCTGCTGCTCGCGCGGGCTGACCACACTCGAGCTGGACCTTTAATTCACGTGACGTCCTGTGATCGGAGACAACATGAAACATAATTTCCAAGTAGCCATCATTGGCGGCGGTATCGGCGGCGCGGCACTGGCCCGCAGTCTGGACCAGCTCGGTATCGACTATCACATGTTCGAACGCGCCTCGGCCTTGAGCGAAGTGGGTGCCGGCGTGCAGATGACGCCCAACGCCGTCAAGGTGCTTGAAGCGCTTGGCCTGGGACCGGATTTGATCGCAGCGGGCTTCCTGCCGGAGGCCATGGTGGGATGGAATTGGCAGAGCGGCGAAGAGCTGTTTCGTACGCCGCTCCGAGAAGTATGCCCTCGAGTGTTCGGGGCCGAATTTTATCACGTTCATCGCGCCGACCTGCACACCATGCTGGTGAAAGATATCGCGCCTGAGCGCATCACGTTCGGTGTATCTTGCACTGGGCTGCGTCAGCAGGCTGGGCGCACGATCGCCTGCTTCGACGATGGCAGCGAATATGCGGCCGATCTGGTGGTCGGCGCCGATGGCGTTCGCTCGGCTGTCCGCGCCGCGCTCTGGGGCCAGGAACCGGCCAGCTACACCGGGCATATGTGCTGGCGTGCCCTTGTTCCGGTCGAACAGTTTCCACTGCCTTTCGTCACGCCGACGTCTGCCTTCTGGATGGGACCGAAGGGGCATGTGGTGACCTATTACGTCAAGGGTGGCGCGATGGTGAACATCGTTGCCGTCAATGAGAATCACGATTGGGTCGAGGAGTCCTGGACCATCAAGAGCAGCCGGCAGGAACTGCTTGATGGGTTCGCGGGCTGGAACGACAACCTGATCCGTCTGTTCGAGCTCACCAATCCCGATCAGATCTACAAGTGGGGGCTGTTCGATCGCGATCCGATGCAACGCTGGTCGCGCGGTAATGCCACGCTGCTCGGTGATGCCGCGCATCCGATGCTGCCTTTCCTGTCGCAGGGCGCAGCCATGGCAGTCGAAGACGGCTATGTTCTCACGCAGGCACTGAGCCATTTCGGCCCGGGCGATCTCGGCGCGGCGCTCGATGCCTATGAGGCCGAGCGCCGTCCGCGCACCACGCGTGTTCAGCTCGAGGCACGTGAGCGTGGCCGCACATATCATTTGTCCTCTCCCGAAGAATCGAAAGCGCGCGACCTCGCATTCAAGCTCGAGCAGGCGAAGAACCCCAACGCAGTCGGGATCAAGGCTGAGTGGGTCTACCAATACGACGCCCGCACCTGCCGTGATCGCTTCGGCAAATCCCCGGCTCTAAGCGCGGCTTCCTGAGAAGCATCCACTCACATGGCATGCTTCGGGTCGACATTTGCTCGTTCGGCACGGTCGATCGTCAGGAGCTGTTGTCTCGTTGTTCCGAGCACCCACCCACGTTCCACGATCATATCATCCACCGGAGAAGGTAAGTCATGATCAAGCAAGTGAGTTTTAGACACGTCCTACTGTCTGGCTTGGCGACGATTGCCATTGGAGCCTCGGTTCCGGCCAGGGCCGACGACCCCATCAAGATCGGCGAGATCAACAGCTACAAGTCCCAGCCGGTCTTCACCGACGGCTACAAGAAGGGCATGATGCTCGCCATTGATCAGATCAACGCCAAGGGCGGTGTGGCCGGGCGCAAGCTCGAGCTCATCACCCGCGATGACAATGCCAATCCGGGCGAAGCGATCCGCCAGGCAGAAGATCTGGTCACCCGCGAAAAGGTCGACATTCTTGCCGGCGCCTTCTACGCGCATATCGGTACGGCATTGACCGACTATGCGAAGCAGAAGAAGCGCTTCATGCTGATCACCGAGGCGCTGAGCGATAACATTGTCTGGGCCGTCGGCAACAAATACACATTCCGCCTCGACTCCTCGACCTATATGCTGGTTTCTTCACTGGTGGATGAAGCGGTGAAACTGAAAAAGAAGCGCTGGGCACTGATCTATCCGAACTATGAATTCGGAACGTCGGCTGCATCGGCCTTCAAGAGGCTGATGAAGGAGAAGCAGCCGGACGTCGAGTTCGTCGCCGAACAAGCGCCGCCGTTCAACAAGATCGATGCTGGAAGCGTGATCCAGGCGCTCTCCGACGCCAAGCCCGAGGCCACGTTCAACGCATTGTTCGGCTCCGATCTCGCCCAGTTCATCCGCGAGGGCAATACGCGTGGATATCTCGGTGACCAGATGCCGGTGTTCAGCATCATCACCGGTCAGCCTGAATATCTCGAACCGCTGCGCGATGAGATCCCCAAGAACTGGATGGTGACCGGTTATCCCTGGTACAGCATCAAGACGCCAGCCCATCAGGAATTTCTGACCGAGTATCAGAAGAAGTACGGTAAGGAGAATCTGCGGTTCGGGTCGATCATCGGCTATTCTACGATCAAGGCCATCGAGGCGGGTGTCGCCGCATCCGGCGGAAAGACCGACAGCGATTCGCTCGTCGCAGCGTTCGAAGGGCTCAATTTCGATACGCCGGACGGCAAGACCAGCTTCCGCAAGATCGATCATCAGGCGACCTGGGGCCTCTATGTCGGCAAGCTCGCCGTCGAGGACGGCAAGGGCGTGATGGTCGACTATCGCTACGCCCCGGGCGACAAATTGCTGCCGTCGGACGACGAAGTGCGCAAGCTGCGTCCAGCCGACTAACCCAATGCCGGGCGTCCTCCTATCGAGGGCGCCTGGTCGCGTTTGAGCGCCACATCTGTCCCGAGCGAGACTGCCATGGATCTGTCTGCCTTCTTGGCTCAATTGTTGAACGGCTTGGCCGGGGCGTCGTCCCTGTTCCTGGTGGCGACCGGCTTGTCGCTGATTTTCGGCGTCACCCGGATCGTCAATTTTGCCCACGGCTCGTTCTTCATGCTCGGCATGTATGTGAGCTATTCATTGATCGAACGTATCGGCGTGGGGCCTTGGCGGGCGATTGGTTTCTGGGGCGCGCTGGTGCTCGCAGCACTGGCTGTCGGACTGCTCGGCGCGCTGGTGGAAATTCTGCTGCTGCGTCGGATCTACAAGGCGCCCGAGCTGTTTCAGCTACTGGCGACATTCGCGCTGGTGCTCGTCTTTAATGATGCCGCACTATGGATCTGGGGGCCGGAGGATTTGCTCGGTCGTCGTGCACCAGGCCTGGAGGGTGCTATCCAGCTCTTCGGTCGTGCCTATCCGAGTTACAATCTGTTCCTGATCGTGATCGGCCCTGCGATTTTCGGCCTGCTCTGGATGCTGCTAACCAAGACGCGCTGGGGCGTCATGGTGCGTGCGGCAACCCACGACCGCGAGATGCTGGGCGCGCTCGGCGTCAATCAGGCGTGGCTGTTCACCGGCGTGTTTGCGCTCGGCTGCATGCTGGCGGGACTCGGCGGAGCGGTCCAGCTTCCGCGTCAGCCGGCGAGTCTCACCGTCGATATCTCGACGATCGGTGATGCGTTCGTCGTCGTCGTCGTGGGGGGCATGGGCTCTATCCCCGGTGCCTTTCTGGCGTCGCTCCTGATCGCCGAAGTGAAGGCGATTTGTATCGGCATCGGTACGGTTCATCTCGCGGGGATTGAGATCTCGTTCTCCAAGCTCACTCTGGTGGTCGAATTCCTGATCATGGCGGTGGTTCTTGTGATCCGGCCGTGGGGGCTGTTGGGACGGCCGCAAGCAACCAGTCGTAACTCGGCGCCGGTCGAAGCACCGTTGAAGCCGGGTTCCAACTGGTTTCGCATGACGGTCATCGGCGTCTTCCTGTTGATGGCGGTGTTGCCTATGCTCGATCAATCGCTGCCTTATGCTGCGGTGCTCGGTCAGGACATTCTTGTCGCGGCGCTTTTCGCGGTCAGTTTGCATTTCATGATGGGACCGGGCGGGATGCATTCCTTTGGGCATTCCGCCTATTACGGCCTCGGTTCCTATGGTGCGGCGATCCTGGTCAAACTGGCATTCATGCCCATGCCGCTCGCGATGCTGGTCGCTCCCCTGGTGGCCGGTCTTGGCGCCTTGCTGTTCGGCTGGTTCTGCGTCCGGCTGTCGGGCGTCTATCTCGCGATGCTCACGCTCGCCTTCTCGCAGATTGTCTGGTCGGTCGTGTTTCAATGGGATGCGGTCACCGGCGGCTCCAACGGCATGGTGGGCATCTGGCCGGCCGATTGGCTGAGCGGAACGCGCTACTACTACTTCACCCTCATACTGGTTGGGCTCTCGGCCTACGCGCTGCGGCGGTTCGCTTTTGCGCCGTTCGGTTATGCGATGAGGGCCGGACGGGATTCAGCGCTGCGTGCCGAGGCCATCGGTATCGATGTGAAGCTCGTGCAGTGGCTGGCCTTCACGATCGCCGGCGTGTTCGGCGGATTGGCCGGCACGCTCTACATCTTCTCCAAGGGCAGCGTTTCGCCGGATGTGATCTCGGTCAGCAAATCGGTCGACGGGCTCGTCATGGTTCTCTTGGGTGGCATTCAGTCACTCACGGGGCCTGTGATCGGTGCGGCGGTGTTCGGTGTGCTGCAGGACTGGGTGATGCGCGCCACTGATTACTGGCGGGCTTTGTTCGGCGGCATCATTCTGTTTCTGGTGCTCGCCTTCCCGGAGGGACTGGCGGGTATCTCGCGCCAGATCGAAACCTTATGGCAGCTGTATCGTCCAGCCGTGGGCGTTGTCCGACGGGAGAAGCTGACATGAGTGGCGCGCTGCTTGAGGTCCGCGATCTCTATATGACGTTCGGCGGCGTATGTGCCGTCGATGGAATCACCTTCGACCTTCATCCCGGCGAATTGCTGGCGTTGATCGGCCCGAACGGTGCAGGCAAATCCACCACTTTCAATATGGTCAACGGCCAGCTGCGTGCCTCGCGCGGATCCGTCCGCTTGGCCGAGCAAGAGCTGGTCGGGATGAAGCCGCGCGCAATCTGGCGCCTGGGCGTCGGGCGCACATTCCAGATCGCGGCCACATTCGCATCCTTCACGGTCGTGGAGAACGTGCAAATGGCGGTGATGTCCCACCAGCAGCAGATCTTTTCGCTATGGCGCCCCGCCGCAAGCCGTTATCGCGATGAGGCGTTGATGCTGCTCGCGCAGGTCGGCATGGACGCGCAGGCTGACCGAGCTTGCAGCGAACTGGCTTATGGCGACATCAAGCGCGTCGAGCTCGCCATGGCCCTGGCGAACAATCCCAGGCTGCTACTGATGGACGAGCCGACCGCCGGGATGGCGCCACGCGAACGCAACGAATTGATGGCTTTGACCAAGCGGCTGGTGATCGAGCGCGACATGGCCGTGCTGTTCACCGAGCACAGCATGGATGTCGTCTTCGCCCATGCCGACCGCATCATCGTGCTCGCTCGCGGCAAATTGATTGCGGAAGGGGAAGCAGACGAAATCCGCAGTCATCCCAAGGTCAAGGAAGTCTATTTCGGCAACGGCCTGACTTTCGAACATCCGCCGGAACCGGCCGTCGCGGCAAGGATACCCGCATGACTGCATCCGTGAATCCGATCCTGCTCGACGTCTCCGGCCTGAACGCCTGGTATGGCGCAGCTCACATCCTGTTCGACGTTGCGCTCAACGTGCGCCGTGGCGAAGTCATATCGCTGATGGGGCGCAACGGCGCCGGCAAATCCACTACGCTCAAGGCCATCATGGGCCTGCTGTCGCGGAGCGAGGGGCAGATCAATTTCCTGGGGCAGGACATCGCTGGCAAGGCGCCTTTCCAGGTGGCGCGCATGGGGCTTGGGTTCGTGCCCGAGGATCGGCGTATCTTTCCTGATTTGACGGTGACCGAGAATCTGGAAACCGGCAGGCAGGCGCCGCGGCAGTGGGCGGATGGAAGTGCCGCACTCAACTGGACGCCCGACGCGCTTTACGAGCTCTTTCCCAATCTCGGCCGCATGCAGGATCGGCGCGGCGGCCAGATGAGCGGCGGCGAACAGCAGATGCTCACGGTGGCCCGTACGTTGATGGGCAATCCGCTATTGGTCCTGCTCGACGAACCGTCGGAAGGCGTCGCGCCGGTGATCGTCGAGCAGATGGCGCATATGATCCTGTCGCTCAAGGCACGCGGAGCAAGTATTCTGCTGTCTGAGCAGAATTTTCATTTTGCGTGCCTGGTATCGGATCGTGCCTACGTACTTGAGAAGGGGCAGATTATGTACGAAGGTTCGATGCAGGATCTGGCACACAACAGCGAGATACAGCGCGCCTACCTCAGCGTCTGACGCTCGAAACTCTTGTGACGCGATTCGAAGCAGGTTCGTCCGTGGACCGCGCATGCAAATCTTTTCGACCGGTTCGGCGCTGAGGCCGGTCGGTCCGATGCAGAAGCTTCAGCTCGGCGGCCAGCCGCAGACAGCGCTTGCCTGCCAGTGCCGTAGCTTCCCAAGCCGCGCCGTTGGCGTCACAGCGACCGGAAAAGCCGATGCTGACTTCGTAACCGCTGAAGATAAAGGCGCATCTCGCCGTGACGTCGGCTTGTGGCGCTAAGGCGCCATTTAGCTCCATAGCGTAGATTCCTCTTGCTCGATGGGAGCGGTGGGGCTGGGCGGGTGGCATGGAGTCTAGCTATGCCTGTCTGGAATAAGGGGCAGATCGTCGGTCAAAAACTGCCGTTAAAACCGAAAGAAGTCTGGGGAATACGAACCAGATTGGAGGTTGCCTCGAATCTCCGAGAGCTTGCTCTCTTCAACCTTGCGATCGACAGTAAGCTTCGTGCTTGCGATTTGACGTCGATTAAAGTGGGCAATTTGACGATATCGGGCGTCCTACGCGATCGGGCGACGGTCATCCAAAGAAAGACCGGACGGCCAGTCCAGTTCGAGCTCTCAGAGCACACAAGGTCCGCATTGGAGAAATGGATCGTTGAACGAGAACTGACATCGGCAGACCACCTGTTTCCGAGTCGAATGCGCTCAAAACCTCATTTGTCTATCCGACAATACGGGAGAATCGTAGATCGATGGGTCACCAGTATTGGGTTGGACCGACGACGCTATGGGACGCATTCGATGCGTCGGACAAAAGCATCTCAGATTTATAAGAGAACCGGAAATCTTCGAGCGGTGCAATTGCTCTTAGGCCACGCAAAACTCGAAAGTACGGTGCGGTATCTTGGAATTGAGGTGGATGATGCACTTGCCATGTCTGAGCAGGTGGACCTCTAAAGGGATCTAAGGCGCGTCATGCAGTGACGCGCCTTTTTGCGCGAAGCGGTCGTTGAATTTCAGAAGATGGAGGCGAAGTGGGAAGCCCGGAGACTGCGACAATAGCCGAACGTGGAAACATAACCGATCAGGCAGTTCGACCGAAAGCCAAGCTTCCGCCGCAATCCGCCTCGATCAAATCCTTTGTTACGAAGTTCGATACTCTTGGGGCGACTGTTCATCAGGCCCAGTGCGCCGTCTGGTCATTCTCACGCTGACCGGATCGTAGAAATCCATACCGTGGATGCTGACACGCCATCGTGGCAGAACGCGATGCACGTCTTGATCCAGGCCGCCGTACGGCGGACGAGTTCGCCCGCCTCGGCATGCTGCAGGCGCTCTTCACGAAAGGAACGCCTGTTTATCTAGGGCGTCAGATGTTATGGCTCTGGATCGAGCGAGACTAATCGCGAAGATTGACGGCGCTAGCATCTGCGCGCTTGACGATGGTAACATCGCGCGCGCTTTCAAGCTCGCGAAGTTTCTCAGGATATGTTGCGATATCGCGTGAGGAGACCTTCGTGAGAAGTATCGATAGTCGATCCATACCATTTGGATCGTGGTTTTCGACCAGAAATCTTTTTACCTGTCCGACTCTCAGTGCGAGAGTTTCACGCAATAACTCTGGTGTCAGGCCATTATTTTCTACCTCGATCTTGAGCATGCAAGACTGATTTCGCGAGCGATAAACTTCCTCCAATGGCTTAATGCCAACCAGGATGATCAGACTGATCACTTTCGAGGCGCCAGCGGCGAGGTATAGTCCACCGCCAACAGCTAGCCCAATTGCGGCCACTGTCCAAATGCTTGCTGCCGTGGTTAGTCCTTTGACGATATCGCCGCGCGCCAGGATCGAGCCGGCGCCTAGAAATCCGATACCGGACACGACCTGTGCTGCGATGCGTGACGGATCGAGCACAATATTCTGATGAGTGAGGATGTTGGAGAAGCCATATTGAGAGACTAACATTATTAGGCATGCACCGACACAAACAAGCATGTGTGTGCGTATGCCCGCCGCCCAAAGTAGGCGTTCCTGCTCGAAACCGATCAAGCTGCCGAGAGCGGCAGCTGAGAACAGGCGCAGCAACATTTCCGGTTCTGCCAGCATTTGGAGACCTCCCAATCTCGACTGTTCGTCAGAAACGTTGTCGAGAGCAGCAGCCACGTTATGCCCGTAGAACAGTATGTCCGGCGGATCCTGCGGCGAACCATATTGGTCGCGCGGTACGGCCGATTGGCTTCAAGGCGCACTTTTACCCAAGAGTGCACGATAGATATTCTACGGGCGTCATTTTGAAAACGGGGCGCGATCGCGTAAGAAGCGCGGCATGAAAAATCGATTACTCATGTTTCTTCCGGCTGCCCTCTTGGCTGCCGCATTTCTCGTCCTCTTCCGCAGCGATCTCAATGCTCATGATCCGCTCCACCTAAACAGACCCGCTGCACCGGCCACTCAGTGCGGCTATTGGGGCAACATGTCCGAAGGGATGTCGTGCCGTTAAGCGAGCACACTGGGGTCACACAAATCGTCATGATGGCGCGGTGATGGTTTATGCGTCACTCTGCTGAGGCAAAAACGTCGCTGGGGCTTTCTTCTTTCGGGAGGTCATATTGGAGGGCAGCAGGTTTGAAGGCGAGCTAAGTGAACTCTCTCCAGTATCCGGCGTTAACGGATGTTGGAGCAAGCCATGTTTCGAATCTCATACCTCAGCACTGCAAATCAAGCATTTTCTTCCGGTGATCTTTCCGAGCTACTGCAGAAGGCGAGGGCTCGCAATAATGCGGCCCACGTCACAGGCATGCTTGTGCATTCGGACGGTGACTTTCTTCAGGTGCTTGAGGGAGAGCCGGAGGATGTTATCGGGGTATACGATCGTATCAGCGTCGACCCACGGCACCGCGATGTCAGCTTGCTTCAACGAGGCCTTGGATTTGGGGACCGGCTATTTCCGAACTGGTCAATGGGCTTCATGCGCGTGCCGGATCAAACGTTAGTCGACGAGGTGGTTGGAGTTAATAGCCGCGTCAAACTGCGATACTTGGATGCTATGTCGGCTCTGGATTTCTTGCTGGCGTGCAGTAGAAGTCAAACGTGAACTGCGAAAGGGCCCCTCGCGGATCACCATGGCTCTCACATTGTCTTCGACTTCTTCATCTTCTTGACCGGCTTCGCGGACTGATCCATTTAGCTGTTCATGTTGGCGTCATGCCAGCGCCTGCCTGCACCAGGCGCTCATGTTCGGATCGGCGGACTCGTGCATCCTGCCTACGCCCCCTTGGGGCAATGCGCGTCGGGCCTGACCGGCACATCGATGCTGGAGGATGCTGTCCGGCTGCTCGAACAGCAACGTTAGGGCACATTGTTCCCTAAAGGCCCGGCGAGTAGGTCGCTCTACCGCCGGGCCGACCGAAGCGAGGCTTCTGGGGGCAAGATTCGGTCGCTGTCATCCTGCGTTAACTCGAGTCGGAAATCTATCGACCGTTAGATCGAGGTAACTCGCTCAATCCTGTTTTCGAAAAGTGAGCGCGGGACAACTTTGGAGCGAAGTGCTGTCGCCAACATCTTGCAGACGCACATCGGTTCACCTTTGACGGTAGTGCACCTACATGTGTCGTCGTATGCAAATTTTATCAACCTGTCGATGTCCTGATCTGCAATCGCTATTTCGATCTGATCGGCATAAGTCAAAACGTCACCTCTTGCTGCATCGTTGATCCAAATACGAAGACAGGAGCGAGAAGTTAAGGTGCAGCCTCCATTCTGCGCCAGATCAACGCGGTTCCTTCGCTCTTTTTGGGAGGCCGATAAAAGGGTTCCCCGTTTGCGGCTTGGTCGCGCCGGTCCTGCCACCGTGGTATGTTTGGCCGCAATTAAGGACTCGACTCGATCGTGAAGCACCGGGGCATTGATTACGGCGTTCAAGAAGACCGACCCGGGATAGGTGCTGGATCATATCCCAAGACGGAGGACGCCCCAAAAGTGGTTGGCGACGCCAAACATTTGACGCGGGAGCGTGCCGTTGAGGCCTGCATAGAGGAAATCAATAACGGGCTTGAAGACGGACATATGGCCAGAAGCCCCGACGGCGCACAGCACCTGCAGATGCATCGGTCGCGCCATTATGATTGCCCGGAAGGGTGCCAGCATCATAAACTCCGGCGTCGCTCGCGGAGTGTTACTGTCGATTAACTGGTGACTTCTCCAGCGGTGTCTCGCCGTCGAGCCAGTCCTCTTCCTCGGCCAACGCGAGCCATGCAGCTTCCATGCGCTTGAAACGATTCCTGGCTGGCTCGCTATCGGATGCAGCAGCCATCTCCGCGCAGTTCTCTGCATTCGCCCGGTAAGTGTCGGACTGTTTCATTGTCGGATCCTACGCTGTCCGGAGGGAGCGTGGAAGCGTGGAACAACTTCCCGCGTTGCGGTATAACATCGGCATGAAGCCAACGAAGTCGCTGAGGAAGCAGGCCGAGAAAGCCGAGGCCGTAGCTCATCGCTCGGAAGACACCGAGCACGCTGAACGGATGCGGAATCTGGCTGAAGCGTTCCGCGCGCAAGCTAGCGTAGCTATCAAGAAGCCGAACCCCGACCCTACGCTTGGTCGTGCGTCGCCAGCCAATCCCACATGATCAAAAGTGAGCCTTTAGCCTGTTTTTCGAGCGCTAGGCGCCGAAAACAGCAGCTTGACACTCTGCATCCTCTAGTCAAGATTATTGACTAACTAGTTAGTAATGACGGGTGGGCGGTAGTGGCTATGGCGTCAGGCGGAAAAATCCGGGTTGCGGTCGATATCGGTGGAACATTCACCGACATCGCATTGTTCCTTGAGTCTGGCCTGATCCATCAGAGCAAGGTGTCGTCGACGCCTGCCGATCCGAGTCGGGCGGTTGTTGACGGCGTCGGAAGCCTGCTGGCGGAGCTATCGATTGCGCCTTCGGCTGTGGCCGAAGTGCTGCACGGCACCACCGTCGGATCGAATACCATCCTGCAACGGTCGGGCGCCAAGACTGGACTGATCACGACGCGCGGCTTCCGGGACGTGCTGGAGATCGGGCGCATCCGGATGCCCGACATGTTCGACCTGACATGGGTGAAGCCGCAGCCATTGGTGCCGCGCCGGTATCGTATGGAAGTGACCGAACGCATGGCGGCGGACGGAACGACGGTCGAGCCGCTCTCCGAAGCAAGCGTCATCGCGGCCGGAGAGGCGCTACTCGCCGAGGATATCGAGGCCGTCGCTATCGCATTCATCAACAGCTATCGTAATCCGGCGCATGAATTGCAGGCCGAAGCGATTTTGCGGGCCAATTTCCCGCAATTGCTGGTGACGACATCCTGCGCGGTGCTGCCCGAGATGAAGGAATATGAGCGGACCAGCACGACGGTGGTGAATGCATATCTGTTGTCGGCCATGCGCACTTATCTGCAGAAGCTTGAATCGGGTCTGCGCTCGATCGGCGTGGCTGCGCCCATTCTGGTCATGACCTCGAATGGCGGCATGCTGGCTGCCAATGTGACCTGCGAGAAGCCGGTGCTGGTGGTGGCGTCCGGTCCTGCGGGCGGCGTCATCGGCGCGGCACGGCTCGGCATCGCGCGTGACGATCGCGACGTCATCGTGTTCGACATGGGCGGCACCACGGCCAAGGCGGTCATTATCGAGGACGGCCGCCCGACCATGACGTCGGAATACGAATTCCGCGATGGAATTTCGACGTCGAGCCGGTTCATCAAGGCCGGCGGCTATATGCTCAAGGTGCCGGCTATCGATATCGCCGAGGTTGGCGCCGGCGGCGGCTCCATTGCCGGCATCGACAAAGGTGGCCTGCTGGTCGTCGGCCCGCAATCCGCAGGTGCCGTTCCGGGCCCGGCCTGCTATGGGCTCGGCAACACAAAGCCGACAGTGACAGATGCCAATGTTGTGCTCGGTTTCATCAACGCCACGTCGCTGGCTGGCGGCAATCTCAATATCGATAGCAAGCTAAGCGAGACTGCCATCCGTACCTATGTCGGCGACCCGCTCGACCTCACTCTACTGGACGCCGCACATGGCATTCGTGCCGTCGCCAATGCGGCGATGGCGCGTGCCGTGCGCGCCGTCACCGTCGAGCGTGGTCGCGATCCGCGCGATCTCACGTTGATGGCATTTGGCGGCAACGGGGGCGTGCATGCGCCGGATCTCGCGCGTCAGTTGGGCATTCCTCGCGTCGTGGTGCCGCCGATGTCGGGAATTTTCAGCGCACTGGGCATGCTGGCTTCCGATATTGAGCATACCGCACTGAAAACCGTCAGCCTATATCTCGACGGGATGCAGGTCAGCGACCTCAAGGCGATCAAGTCCGAGCTGCAACAGCAAGTGGCGGGGCAACTCGCCGGCGATGGCTATCAGGCCGAACGCACGATGTTTCTGTGGGAAGCCGATTTGCGTCATGAAGGTCAGGCCACCGAACTCACGGTGCCGTTCGAGGGCGAAGATTTCGATCAGATCCGTGAGCGGTTCATCGCCGAGTATTTCAAGACCTATGGCTATCGTGACGCCACGCCGATCGAACTGATGAAAGTGCGCGTGGCCGGGCGCGGCCTGCGCGAGAACCGCCTGGATTTTGCGGCCATGAAGATCGCCGCGCGGCAGGGCGCATCGCGTTCCGGAACCCGCGACGTTTCCTTCGCGCGTGGCGAGGCCGCTGTCGCGGTCGAGATCGTCGATCGCGGCGCGGTCGGAATGTCGCCACGGCAGGGACCTCTGATCATCGAGGAATTCGACGCCACCATCATCGTGCCGCCCGATGCTCGGGTGCACAAGGATGCGATCGGCTGCATTGTGCTGGAGTTCGAGGTATGAAAGTCGATCCGATCACCTTCGCGGTCATCAAGAGCGGCCTGGATTCCATCGCCGACGACATGGCCTATACGGTCGTGCGCATAGCGCGTTCGGAAATCGTCAAGGACGTGATGGATTTTTCCGCGGCAATCTGTGCCGGCGACGGCCAGATGGTGGCGCAGGCCAAGACCATCGCCCAGCATCTCGGCGCGATTCCAGAAGCCATGGCCTCCGTGCTCGGCAAATACGAAGGCGATCTGCACGACGGCGACGTCGTCATCATGAACGATCCCTATCACGGCGGCATGCATCTGCCTGATATCTTCATGTTCGTGCCGATTTTCCACAGCGGCAAACGGCGCGCCTTCGCCGTGGTGATCTGCCATCACACCGATGTCGGCGGCCGCGTGCCCGGCTCCAACGCGTCGGATTCGACCGAGATCTATCAGGAAGGGCTGCGGATTCCGCCGCTCAAGCTCTATGACCGCGGTATGCTGAACACGACGCTAGAGGCGCTGATCAAGATCAACGTTCGGGTTCCGGATCGGGTCTGGGGCGATCTTTCGGCGCAATTTGCGGCGGCTCAGGTCGGTAAGCGCGGCTTGGAGAAGCTGATGCAGCGTTACGGCGCGGACGATGTCGACGCCTATATGCAGGAACTGCTCGACTACGCGGAACGATTGACCCGGCAGGAGATCAAGACCTGGCCGAAGGGTACGTACAGTTTCATCGACTATATCGATGATGACGGATTTTCCGATACGCCGATCCCTATCAAGGTTGCAATCACCGTCAACGGCGACGGTACGCTGCTGGTCGATTACACGGGCTCTTCGCCACAGGTGAAAGGAGCGTTGAATTCGACGCTCAGTTTCACACATTCGCTGACTTATCTCAGCATACGCTGCGTGCTGGCTAAGGACGTGCCGAACAATGTCGGCCTTTTTCGTTGCATTACAGTGAAAGCGCCGGAAGCTTCCGTGCTCAACCCGATCATGCCTGGGCCGTGCGCGGCACGTGCGCTGACGGGGTATCGCGTGTTCGATACGATGCTCGGAGCACTTGCGCAGATCGTGCCGGACAAGGTGCCAGCCGCAGGTGAGGGCGGCAACAGCGTCATTTGTATCAGCGGCCTGCGACCTAACCGCCAGCCTTTCATCATCGTCGACATGATCTGCGGCGCCTGGGGTGGTCGTCCCGACAAAGACGGGCTTGAAGCGGTTACCAATGCCTCGCAAAATCTCTCGAACATGCCGGTCGAAGTGATGGAGGCTGAGCATCCGGTGCGAATCGAGGATTACTCGTTCGTGCCGGACAGCTGTGGTGCTGGACAATATCGCGGCGGTGTCGGCATTCGCCGTAGTTATCGTATCCTCGCGCCGGAAGCGTTGCTGCAATTGCGCACCGACCGCGTCAAGTTTCATCCCTATGGTCTCAATGGGGGCGAGCCCGGCGGCTTGTCGAAGAACTACATCGAGATCGGCAATGAGCGTAGTGCCATTCCTGGCAAGATCACGCGGAATGTCACTGAGGGCGCGCTCCTGATCCACGAGCAGGCCGGTGCAGGCGGCTTCGGCAATCCGCTGCTGCGTGATCCCTCCGATGTGCGCGAGGATTTCCTGGACGGCAAGATCACGGCCGAGTTCGCGCGAAAGCATTATGCTGTGACATTCGGCCCGCGTGGCGTGCTGGACGTCGAGGGAACTGCGGCACTACGATCCTCACGGGACGCCCCGCCATTACCGGAAGGGCGCCATGGAGCTTAGTGTGGCCGCGCCCAGCAAGATCACCCGCAATCCGGAAGCGAGCCGTGCCAAGATCCTGGACGCGGCACGGATCGAATTCGTCTCCAACGGGCTTAACGGCGCGCGCGTCGATCGCATCGCCGAACAATCCGGTGTCAACAAGAACCTGATCTACCATTATTTCGGCTCCAAGGACGAGCTCTATCTGGCAGTACTTGAGCGCATCTATACGGACTTGCGTACTAAGCAGCAGGACGAAGACCTGCGCGGTCTGCCGCCGGTCGAAGGCATGAAGCGACTGGTCAGCAGCACGTTCGATCATTTCGTTGCGACGCCGGATCTAATCCGGTTGATGAGCATCGAGAACATCCATTATGCGCATCACCTCAAAAGTTCGAGCACCATCAAGCCGCTCTATCGCGGGTTGCTCGACACGATCCAGATCCTGCTGAAACGCGGCCAGACCGAGGGTGTGTTTCGCGCCAATGTCGATGCGGTCGATCTCTATATGTCGATCTCCGGCCTCGCTTACTTCTTTCTGTCCAATCAGCACACATTGTCCTGGCTGCTCGACCGCGATCTTGCGGCGCGCCGACGTGTGCTCAAGAGACGCCAGCACGTCGTCGAGATGGTGCTGAGCTATTTGACGCAGAATTCGCCGGCAGAAGCGGATGGCGCGGACACAGAGTAATCAAACCGGAGATTGGGATATGCGAAGGCTTTTTCTATCGACCCTGATGCTTCTAGGTGTTGCGGCCGGCGCGGGTGTTTCACCTGCTCAGGCCCAGGATAAATTGTCGGTGCGGCTGGATTTCTCGCCATGGGGCGTGCAGGCGGCGATGCATCTCGCGCAGAACCGCGGCTGGTTTAAGGAAGCCAAGCTCGACGTCGATATTCAGGACGGTCGCGGCTCCGGCAACACGATCCAGCTGGTGAATGCCGGCCAGGTCGACGTCGGTCAGGTTCAAGTCGGGCTCGTCGGCTCTGCGCGCGCCAAAGGCGCCACTATTCGATCGATCGCGACGTTCCAGCGCAAGACTGATCTCTGCATTCTGGTCGACAAGGCGTCGCCCATGCAGAAGGTCGCGGACCTGCGCGGCAAGAACGTGGTGGTCTTTGCGGCGAGCCCATGGGCGCCTTTCATCGATGTCTATCTGAAATCGGGCGGACTGACGCGTGACGATCTCAAGGTTGAAGTTGTCGATCCGGCCGCATTGTGGGGCACCTATATTGCCAAGCGATCCGATGGCCTGATGTCCACGATCGGTTCGGCGCTTCCACTCGCAGAAGCATCGCGACCTTCGAAGTGCCTGCTGGCGTCGGACGCCGGGATCGCTTTCCCGAGTTACGGCCTAGTTGCACGTGACGAGGTGATCGCCAGCAAGGGACCTGCGTTGAAGCGCCTGATCGAAGTGCAACAGCGTGCCTGGCAACATCTGCGCACCAATCCCGAGGACGGCGTGAAGGCGATGATCGCCGAGCGTCCGGACGCCAAGCTGGATCCCGTGGTGCTGCTCGGGCAAATCAAGCTGACGCTGGATTACTTCGACACGCCGGCGTCGCAGGGCAAGCCGATCGGCTGGCAGGCACAGGCGGACTGGGAAGCGGCTGGCAAGTCGATGGAAGCCGCGGGCGTGTTGCCGGCGGGCTGGAAAGTGACCGATTACTACACCAACAGCCTCGTCGAGTAACATGGCGCCTCCTGCTTCATCAGAGACGGCGGCCTATGTCGCGCTTGGCCGCGTGGGGAAGACGTACGCCTCCCCACGCGGGCCGGTCGCGGCCCTGGTCGACATCAATCTCGACATCCGGCCACAGGAATTCGTCAGCGTGGTCGGCCCGTCCGGCTGCGGCAAGAGCACCTTGCTGAAGCTGGTGGCCGGCCTCGAAGGGACGACCTCCGGAACGATCGACATCGGCGGCAAACCGCTCGACGGCACGCCGGATCGGCTTGGCGTCGTGTTCCAGCGCGATGTCCTGCTGGACTGGCGCACCATTCTCGACAATGTCCTGCTGTCGATCGAATTCACCCGCAAACCGACCCCCGATGAACGCGCGCGGGCGGCGGCTTTGCTGAACCGGTTCGGCCTCGGTGGCTTCGAGCATCGGTTTCCGTGGGAATTGTCGGGCGGCATGCGACAGCGCGCATCGATCTGCCGTGCACTGCTGGCCGATCCCGACCTGCTTCTGATGGACGAGCCATTTGGCGCGCTCGATGCCATGACCCGCGATGATCTCAACATCGAGCTCGCGCAGATCTGGCAGGACACGCGCAAGACGCTCTTGTTCATCACGCATTCGATTGCGGAAGCCGTCTTCCTGTCGGATCGCGTTGTCATGATGAGCAAGGCGCCGGGCATGGTGGTCGATGTCATCACCATCGACCTCCCGCGACCACGCCTGCTTGCAGTGCGCGACACGCCGGAATTCGCCGCCTATGTGCACCGGATCCGTCACCACTTCGCCGAGTTGGGGATCGTCAAGGAATGATGCGTTTCGCAAGGCGTCTGTTTCTGGGCGATAACGAAACACGCGACGTCATCGTCGTGCTGGCCGGAGCTCTCGTTCTGTGGGAGATCGGGGTTCGCGTGTTCCAGCCGTCGCCGCTGATCCTGCCGGCGCCGTCGGCGATCTTTGCCGCGTTTCTGGAGACACCTGGGTTGTTCCTGCGTCATCTCGGCTTTACGCTCTGGATGACATGCCTCGGCTTTGTACTGGCGGTCGTCATCGGCGTCGCGCTGGCGGTCGGGATTGTCTATTCGAAATTCCTCGAGCGGACTATTTATACGCTGCTCGTGGCGCTCAACTCGATCCCGAAAGTGGCGCTGGCGCCGCTGTTCGTTATCTGGATGGGCACCGGTCCTGAGCCCAAGGTGGCGATTGCGCTAATGCTGGCGATCTTTCCGATCGTCATCGATATGGTTCTAGGCCTGCGGTCGGTGGATCCTGACATGCTGGCGCTGGCCAAGGTATCAAAGGCATCGCCTTGGGCCGTATTGATAAAAATCCGCTTTCCCTGCGCTTTGCCGAGTCTGTTCGCGGGCATGAAAGTGGCGATCTCGTTCGCGCTGGTGGGCGCCATCGTCGGAGAGTTCGTGGCCGGCAGTCGGGGGATCGGTTTTCAGATACTCGTTGCGCAAGGGCAATTCGACACGGTTCGTGTGTTCGTGTCGCTGCTGTTGTTGGGCGTAGTCGGAACAATCCTCTTCTTTCTCGTAGACTATGCTGAGCGGCTATCCTTGCCATGGCACGTCTCGCAACGCGGGCGTCATCAGTCATCCGCCGATCGGGCATGAACGGCGGCTCGCGATCACTCGGTACGCTTGCGCTGATAGTGACTGCGGCACTGTGGGGCAGCAACCATGTGGTCGCGCGGGCCGCGCGTGACGCGGCGCCTTTGCCGGCGCTAGTGTTCTGGCGCTGGCTGCCCGCTCTCATCATTCTCACAGTCATTGCGTGGCCGTCCCTGCGGCGCGGCTGGCCTGAGATCCGGCCGCGGCTGGGCGAATTGACGATCGGTGGCGTTGTCGGCGTCGGCCTGTTTTCGTTTCTTCTGATCGGCGGAGCCTATCAAAGCCCAGCTATCGAAGTGGGCTTCATCAATGCCACGACGCCGGTATGGGTCGTGTTGATCGGCTGGATCGTGGGGCAGGGGCAAGTCGCCCGAATGGGCCAAGTTGGGCTCGCTCTGGCTTTTGTCGGCACGCTCCTGATCATCAGCAAGGGCGATCTGCTGCGACTGACCGGGCTGCAACTGAATCTTGGAAATCTCTGGTCGCTTCTCGCAGCGATCTTCTTTGCGTGGTTCTCGATCCGTGTGCGCGAATGGTCGCGCGTGATCGAAACCTTGCCGCTCGCGGTGGTGACTGCCTGGGCAGGTCTCCTGGTCGTGTCGTTGCCGGTCTATGTCATATGGGTTGCAAGCGGCGGTCCATGGTTCGCCTGGACCGACGCTGACATGGCCATAGCCCTCGGCGCGATCGCCTATACCGGATTGGGTCCTACCATGCTTGGTAACGTGTTCTATATGTACGGCGTAGCCACCAACGGACCGACGCGTGCTGCAGGATTTCTGTATCTCAGCCCGCTGTGTACGGCAGTGTTTTCGATCTGGTGGCTGGGCGAACATCTCGCCTGGTATCACGTCGTCGGGATCGCGGCGATTTTCGCCGGATTGATCCTGTTGGGACGCCTGGGGCGAGAGAGAAAGGCGATTTCGTAGCTACCGGATATTGCTGCGTAGAATGAAGCCAACCTTGAATTTGGAAACCCGGGTAGGTCTTCAGTGCCGAAGCTTATATCGCCTGCTGCCTTGCCAGCCTCGGCCTCATCCAGGTCCCGGCCTACGATGTAAAACGCCACCTCGACGCGGGCGAACTCGTCGAGGTGATGCCCCATCATCGAGCTGCGCCGATGCCGATGGCACTGCTCTATCCACACCGTCAGCATCTCTCTCGGAGGTTTCAGGTCTTTGCGGACTGGCTGGATGGACTGTTGAAACGTGAGCTGCTGTGATGGCGACAGGGCGGGAACTGGTGCTTGAATGGCTGGATCTCATCCCGCGGCGTTACAAGTGTGTTTGAGCATTACCGCGAGCGCGTCGAAAGTTGATTGACCTGCGGCTCCATGGTCGCGCTCAGCGAGCTCCTCTCGTAGATGTCGCTCATCCAATGGGACTAAATGCCGATCGACGAAGAGCCACGCAACGTCGCAGTGTATGGTCCACGCGGTCTCCTCGTTGGTGGTCGTCAAATTGCTGGCGTTTTCATTCAACTCGTCTTCGAAGGTCGATATTTTTGTTTGCCGGTTCATAATACATCTGTTGGGTATGACCTGCGATTTAATTCGATAGCTGTGGATGGTAGGTGATGCTCTGCATTGCAGTCTGAATGGATCCCGACGCAATGACTGTCATTGGCGCTCGTGCAACCAGTGTAATTCCCCGGCGCCCTGCATAGTTTTGCTGCAACGAGGGATGAATTGAAGCAGCTCTCGCCGTAACAACGTGCTTGACAGTATGGTCGTTCTAAGGGAGCTTAAACTGCAAGCGTTGGGCAGAGCTGCCCGATAACGCTACAAGTTCAAACCATTTCCAACACCGCGCTTCAAATTCAAGCGTGTCCAGTTGGTGGCGAGGGCGCCCACGGCTTCACAGCCGGCGGGCGCTTTTTTTGTTTTGGATCGGCTAATGGCGCGAAAGCACTATCGCATCGGCATAATGTTCTCGACGACAGGGTCTTACAGCGTCGTCGCACGCTCGATGCTGAACGGCGCGTTGCTGGCGTTCCAGGAGAATGCCGAGGCAGACGGTGCGGCGATGTTGGAGCCCGTCGTGGTGAACCCGTCGGGCGATCTTGAACGTTACCGCGCACTTAGCCTCGAGCTGCTCGGCGCCGGCATCCGCCAAGTTTTGGGCTGCTATACGTCTTCGAGTCGCAAGGAGGTCATTCCCTGCTTCGAGAAGTTTGACGGGTTGCTCTGGTATCCGTCGCATTATGAAGGGTTCGAGAGTTCGGACAATGTGATCTACACCGGAGCATCGCCCAACCAGCACGTGCTGCCACTGGTCGAGTATCTCGCCTCGCGGGTTGGTACTCGCGCATTCTGCGTCGGCTCCAACTACATCTGGGCCTGGGAGAACAACCGCATCTTCCGTGAGGCGCTGACCGCGCGGGGAGGCACCGTGGTCGCAGAGCGATACCTGTCCGTGGGCGATACCGAATTCGACCAGGTGATATCGGCGATCCTTGAGCAGCGTCCAGATTTCGTCTTCAACAATCTGATCGGTACGAGCGCCTATGCCTTCTTCCGCGCTTTCCGCGCTGCCTGCCGTGCGCGTGGTATCGATCAGGTCAATGAAATTCCGGTGGCCAGCTGCACGCTGTCAGAGCCGGAGCTTGCGGAGATTGGCGACGAGGCTATCGACGGGCACTTGAGCTCCAGCGTCTATTTCTCCTCGTTGGAATCTCCGGCGAATGCGGCATTCATCGCCGCCTATGCCAAGGCATTCCCCGGCGGACCAGTATCGTCCGCCGACGCAGAAGCGTCCTACATCGCCGTCAAGCTTCTGGCCGCAGCATTGGAGCAGGCGGGTACCGATGATGCACGCGCCGTGCGCGCCGCGGTCGCCAGCCAGAGCCTGCTGGCGCCGCAGGGCGAGGTGCGCATTGATCCGCAAACCTATCACGCCTGGCTGACACCGCGGATCGCCCGTTCCACCCTCAATGGGCAGTTCGAAGTGCTGCTGGAGGCACGCAGCCCAATCGCGCCAGATCCCTATCTCGTTCAGTCGTCGCCGCGCTTTGCGAGTGCAATGCGCTCTCCCGTGCTCAGAGTGGTGCAATCATGACATCCCGGTTGCTGCAGAATTTCAAAGGCGGTCGCGCTCTTGTCGTCATCGGACGCGGCGGAAAAGAGGGCTCACTCGAGTCCACCCTCGCCAAACTTGGTGTAACGACCGAATATCCCGAGATCGTCGACGGCCGCGCGCAGATCGATGTCGGCAACCTGCAGTCCGAGCGCGATATCCTGTTCGTTGACGGCGATCTCGAAGGCGCGGTGGCGATTGAGGTCAATCCCATCTCACGCCTGCCGCCGGTGCCGGTGATCGGTCTGGTCGGCGTCGAGGCGCCGAGCCGTCTGAAGGCGTTGGTCAATCTCGGCGCGACTTCCTTCCTGCGTAAGCCGGTCCACGGCGGCGCCGTCTACACCTCACTGTTCATGGGCGTGAACCAGTTCATGTTGCGTAGCGATATGCATGCCCGCCTTCAGGATCTCGAAGAACGCCGTCGTAGCCGTCGCGCGGTGATCCGCGCGGTGATCTTCTTGATGCAGCAAGACGGTCTCGATGAAGAGAGCGCCTATTCCCAGCTTCGCCGCGAGAGCATGCGCGCGCGGCAGAACTTGGAACTCTACTGCGAGGAATTTCTGAGCAGGCGGGCAAGTGCGCCCGACATTCCCGGCCGCGCGACCAGCATCACGCTGCGAGGCGGCAACAAGCAAGCGATGTAGGAGACACCAACATGACCAAGAATGTGTTGCGGGGGCTGCGCGCCGTAGCCCTCACGGGGACGCTTGTTCTCGCGACAGGTGCGGCGTTTGCGCAAACCCCGATCAAGCTCGGGGTGCTGGAGGACCAGTCCGGCGATTTCGCGGTGGCTACCATCGGAAAAGTGCATGCGATCCAACTCGCGGCCGAAGAGATCAATAAGGCCGGTGGTATCGACGGCCGGCCGCTTGAGCTGGTCGCCTACGACACTCAGTCCGACAACACACGCTATCAGGAATTCATGCGGCGTGTGCTCCAGCGCGACAAGGTCGACGTAGTATTCGCTGGCTTCTCGTCCGCTTCGCGCGAGGCCTATCGCCCGATCGTCGATCAGTTCAACGGCTTCGCATTCTACAACAATCAGTACGAAGGCGGCGTTTGCGACGGCCATATGATTGTCACCGGTGCGGTGCCGGAACAGCAGTTCTCCACGCTCATTCCCTACATGATGGAGAAGTACGGCAAGAACGTCTACACGCTCGCCGCGGATTACAATTTCGGCCAGATATCGGCGGAGTGGGTGCGCAACATCGTCAAGGAGAACGGCGGCAAGATGGCCGGTGAGGAGTTCATCCCGCTCGGCGTGTCCCAGTTCTCACAGAGCATCCAGAATATCCAGAAAGCAAAGCCTGATTTTGTGGTGACGCTGCTGGTTGGCACTGCGCAGGCTTCCTATTACGAGCAGGCGGCATCCGCCAACGTCAATCTGCCGATGGCCTCGTCGGTCAACGTCGGGCAGGGCTACGAACACAAACGCTTCAAGCCGCCAAGCCTGAAGGACATGTACGTCACGACCAACTACATCGAGGAAATCGATACCCCGGCCAGCAAGGCATTCTACACCAAGTTCAAGGCCAAGTTCCCTAACGAGCCCTATGTGAACCAGGAAGCCGAGAATTCCTATCTCGCAGTCTATCTCTATAAGCAGATGGTCGAACGGGCGAAGTCGACCAAGCGGGAAGATATCCGCAAGGTAATCGCGGTCGGTGATGTCTGCATAGATGCGCCGGAGGGCAAGGTCTGTATCGACCCGAAGAGCCAGCATATGTCGCACACCATTTATCTCGCCAAGGTCGGGGCCGATCATTCGATCTCGTTTCCGAAAGTGTGGGAGGGCATCAAGCCGTACTGGCTGGGCGATGCCGGTTGCGATCTGACCAAGAAGGATCCTATGGCGCAGTACACGCCCTCGAACCCGCCGCCGAAACCCTGACATCGGCGTCGGCGCCGCCCCGGCAGGTATGTCTGCCTGCCGGGACAGTGTTCTCGAAGAGCTGAAGTTTCCCTCGCATTTCGAATTTGCATCATCCCGGTTGGTTCATGGACATCGCAACGCATATATTCTCGGCGCTCTATCAGTTCGGCGATGCATTCGCTTTTCTCGTGCTGTCGGCATGCGGACTCGCGGTGATCTTCGGCATGATGGGCGTGATCAATCTCGCCCATGGCGAGTTCATCATGTGCGGCGCCTATGTGACGGCTTCCACCGTCCATCTCGGCCTGCCGCTGCCGCTGGCGATCTTGGCCGGGGCCATCGTCGCCGCGTTGGTCGGCGCGCTAGTCGAACTCGTGGTGATCCGCCATCTCTATGACCGGCCGCTCGACACCATCGTGGCAACCTGGGGCCTGAGCCTCATTGCGACCCAGGGGACGCTGATCTTGGTGGGCTCGTCCATGGCCGGCGTCGGAACGCCGTTCGGCAGCTTTCAGGTTGGCGAGTATTCTTATTCCATCTATCGCCTCGTGCTGTTTGCCTCCGCGCTCGGCGTACTCGGCGGCCTCTATATGCTGTTCAACTGGACGCGCTTCGGCGTGCTTGCCCGCGCCACCATCCAGGTGCCGCACATGGCCGCGGCTCTCGGTGTCGATACCCGCCTGATCTACAGTCTCACCTTTGCCTGCGGTGCCGGGCTCGCCGGTCTTGCAGGTGGCCTGTACGCGCCCACCATGACGCTGGTGCCGACGATGGGCGCCACCTTCATCATGGAGGCCTTCGTCACCGTGGTGATTGGTGGGGCCGACGTATTCCTCGGTACCGCGCCGGCCGGCGCGATCCTCGCGGTGGTGAAGTCGGTGATGACCTCCTGGCAGGGACAATTGTTTGGCCAGATCGGTTTGCTGGTCGCCGTGATCATCGTTGTCCGGGTCCTGCCGAAAGGCATCTCCGGCTTCCTGCTGCGCGAACGAACCTGAAGGATCCGCAGCTGTGAACGGTTTGCCTGGTTTCCTCCGCCGCCTCGAAGGCCCGCAGACTGTGGGTCGTGGTCCGGCGTTCTGGATTATGTTCGCCATCGTGTTCGCGATTGCCTGCGCCTATCCGTCGTTCAGCGACGGTTATACGGTCGGCAATACTGTGTATTTCTTCGTCTGGGTGTTCATCGCGCTCAGCCTGTGTGTGATCTGGGGCTATGGCGGTTCGCTCTCGTTCGGGCAGACTGCTTTTTTTGGCATTGCCGGTTATAGCTACGGCATCCTCACGCTCAATTTCGGCTCGGCTTATGGGTTCACCTTGGTCGCGCTGGTGCTGGCGGTCGTGATCGCCGCGCTGTTTGCGTTGCTGCTCGGCTATTTCATGTTCTTCGGCCGTATCGCCGGCGTCTTCCTCGGTATTGTCACGCTGGCGGTGACGCTGATGCTGGAGCGCTTTATGGCCCAGACCGCGGGCCCTGAGTGGCGCATCGGCGCGGCGCGCCTCAACGGCTTTAATGGCATGAGCGCGATGCCGCCGCTAACGATCCCATGGTCCGGTGGCGACATCGTGTTGTTGGCCGATATCGGACTCTATTACGCCGTGCTGGGATTGCTGCTGCTGGTCTATCTCGGCCTGCGCATCCTGATGAACTCCTCGTTTGGCAATGTCATCGTTGCTATCCGCGAGAATCCGGAGCGCGCGGAGATGCTGGGCTACGACGTGCGCAAATATCAGCTCATCACCTTCGTGATCGGAGCGGCGCTCGCGGGCATTTCCGGCGTGCTTTACACGGCGTGGGGACAGTACATCACGCCGTCGAGCATGGGCATGACCGCGGCCGCGCTGCCGTTGATCTGGGTCGCGGTCGGCGGCCGCAGCGATCTCACGTCGACCCTGATCGGCACGCTGGTGGTGCTCGCGGCCTTCCAGGCCCTGACCATTTACGGCAGCCAATACGCGCTGGTGTTCATGGGTGTGCTGCTGGTACTGACCGTGCTGATCGCGCCGAACGGGCTCGTGCTCGGTGCCATGAATCTGATTTCCCGGCTCGTTGCGCGCCGCAGCAAGGGAGACGTCTGATGGCGCTTCTAGAGCTTCGCGGACTCAATAAACATTTCGGCGGCTTGCATGTCACCAATTCGGTCGATCTCGTGCTTGAGGTCGGTGAAATCCATTGCCTGATCGGTCCGAACGGTGCGGGGAAGAGTACGCTGTTCAGGTTGATCCTAGGCGAACACCATCCCGGCAGCGGCGATATTCTGTTCGCCGGCGAGAACATCACTGCGCTGAAACCGTTCGCGCGCATTCACCGCGGGCTGTCGGTCAAATTCCAGGTGCCTGGCGTATTCAAGGGATTGTCTGTCCGACAAAACCTCGAAATCGCCCTGCAGCGGACGCATCGCAGCGTTGAGCTCGCGCGCGAGATCGATCGGTTGCTGACGTTCCTCAACCTTGAAGCCGAGCAGATGCAGACCGCCGGGAATCTGAGCCACGGCCAGAAGCAGTGGCTCGAAATCGGCATGGCGATCAGCCTGAAGCCGCAACTGTTGCTGCTCGACGAGCCGACTGCGGGCATGTCGCCGGAAGAAACGCATCAGACGGGCGAGATGGTGCAGCGATTGAATGCGGACGGCATGACAGTGTTGGCGATCGAGCACGACATGGCCTTCGTGCGCCAGGTCGCGCAGCGCGTCACGGTGCTGCATCTTGGACAGGTCTTCGCGCAAGGCTCGATCGATGAGATCGTCGCCGACGAACGCGTCGCCGCTATCTATCTGGGGCAGGCCCATGCGTAAGGAAGTCATTCTCTCGACGCAGGCCTTGCGCGCCGGTTACGGCGGCAAGCCGGTGTTGCAGGGCCTCGAAATCGAGGTACGGGAGAGCGAGATCATCGCTGTGATCGGCCGCAACGGCGTCGGCAAATCGACGCTGATGAAAAGCCTGATTGGCCTCGTGCCGGCGATGAGCGGTTCGGTTGTCTATCGCGGCGAGGCCGTCGAACTGTTGCCGCCGTACAAACGGGCGCGGCTTGGCATGGGTTATGTGCCACAGGGGCGCGACGTGTTTCCGCGCCTGACGGTGGCCGAAAACATCGCTGTCGGCGCTGCGATCAAGGGCGATATCCCCGAGGAGGGACGGCGGCGGATCGTGGAAGCCTTTCCGATCCTCGCGGAGCGCTGGAGCCAGCGTGCCGGCACCATGTCCGGCGGCCAGCAGCAGCAACTCGCCATCGGGCGTGTGCTGATTGCCGATCCCCACCTCATTTTGCTCGATGAGCCATCCGAAGGCATTCAGCCGAATATCGTTCAGGACATTGCCCGCAACATGCTCGAACTCAACCGCAGCACCGGCGTCACTATCATCTTGGTCGAGCAGAATCTCGACATGATCCGCGCCATGGCGCAGCGCTGCTACGTGATGGACAAGGGGCGCATCGTCGCAAGCCTCGATCGGGCCGCGCTCGACGATCCGGCAGAAATGCGCCGCCATCTCGCGGTCTGAAACCAACCCACGCCCATAACAACACAGAGATGAAGGAGGGAATCGATGGCCTGGCAGGAAAATTCGATCATGGCGAGCAAGGGCGTCGCCAAGGGAAAACCCGGCACCCATCACATGATCACCGAACAGGATCAGGGCAAGTACCACTATGTCTATGGCCCTTACGTAGGGCCTGTGCTGACGGTCGATCCCGGCGCTGTGGTCTCCGCCGAAACCCATGATGCGTTCGAGGGCGCCATCAAGCACGAGACCGACATCCCCTCGAAGATTCTCAACTTTCCCTTTCTCAACCCGCAGAACGGGCCGATCTGGATCAACGGAGCCGAGAAGGGCGATACGCTCGCGGTCTATATCGAGAGCATCGTGCCGCGTGGGCCGCAACCGCGCGGCACCACTGTCGTCATGCCGGAATTCGGCGGGCTGGTCGGCACCGGCCAGACCGCGTTGCTCAATCCGGCTTTGCCCGAGCGCGTCAAGAAGCTCGAGATCACTCTCGAGAACGGCACCAAATGGAACGACAAGATCACGCTGCCCTATGAGCCGTTCATCGGCACCATCGGCACTTCGCCGGAGATCGAGGCGATTTCGTCGCTGGTGCCGGACTATTACGGCGGCAACATGGACCTGCCCGACGTCGGTGTCGGTGCGGTGATCTATCTGCCGGTCAATACCAAGGGCGCGTTGCTCTATCTCGGTGACTGCCACGCGGCGCAGGGCGACGGCGAACTCTGCGGCGTCGCGATCGAGCATCCGACCGTGACCACGGTCCAGATCGATCTGATCAAGGGCTGGAGCATTGCTTGGCCGCGGCTGGAGACCAAGGACTTCATCATGACGATCGGCTCGGCGCGGCCGATGGAAGATGCTGCGCGCATCGCCTATCGCGAGCTTTGCCGTTGGATGACGGCCGATTACGGCTTTGAGGAGATCGATGCCTACATGCTGCTGACCCAGACCGGCCGCGTCCGGCTCGGCAACATGGTGGATCCGAAATATACGCTCGGCGCTTCGATCAAGAAATCATTTTTGGTCTAAAAGGTAAGCCGATCATGTCGCGCGTGCACAAGGTTGCCACGGTTCAGTTCGAACCGACCATGTTCGAGAAGGAGCGCAATATCGCGCGGCTGCTCGAACTCTGCGAAGCGGCGGCGACAGCGGGCGCCCGGCTCATCGTTACGCCGGAGATGGGCACCACGGGCTATTGCTGGTTCGACCGGGCTGAGGTCGCACCTTTCGTCGAGACGATCCCGGGGCCGACCACGGATCGCTTCGCAGCGCTCGCGCGGAAACATGACTGCTACATTGTTGTCGGCATGCCGGAGGTCGATAGCGACAGCATCTATTTCAACTCTGCGGTGCTGATCGGACCCGAAGGTGTGATTGGCCAGCATCGCAAGACGCATCCCTATATTGCGGAGCCGAAATGGTCGGCGGCAGGCGATCTCGGCCATCAGGTCTTAGACACGCCGATCGGGCGCATCGCGCTGCTGATCTGCATGGACATCCACTTTGTGGAGACAGCGCGTCTCGTCGCCTTGCAGGGCGCCGACGTGATCTGCCATATCTCGAACTGGCTCGCTGAGCGCACACCGGCTCCGTATTGGATCAGCCGGGCGTTCGAGAACGGTTGCTATCTGATCGAAAGCAATCGGTGGGGACTTGAACGCACCGTCCAGTTCAGCGGCGGCAGTTGCGTGATCGCGCCGGACGGAACAATTGCGGCTCTGATCGATGGCGGGGACGGCTTCGCACTAGCTGACATGGATCTGGACGCGTCCCGCGCGCGGCGTGTTGGCGGTGAAGCCGTGTTCTCTCAGCGCCGCCCCGAACTCTATGCGGGGCTGCTGTCCGATACGTTCAGCTGGAATCCTCGCGATTTCTTCAAGTTGTACGGCCACAAGCCCTGGCCGACGGGGCGGACGTCGCGGGTTGCGGTCGCGCAGATGAGTCCCAGTGATGACGTCGAAGCAAATCTCGCGCGCATCACCTCGCTTGCGCGGCAGGCGGAGCTTGAGGGCAAGGCCGACCTCGTCGTGTTTCCGGAACTCGCGCTGAGCGGCCTCAACAATCCCGGCGCGCGAGCGCAGACTGTTCCGGGGCCGGTGACCGATCAGCTCTGCCGTCTGGCCGCCCAGCTCAAGGTGTATCTTGTCGTCGGCATCGCCGAGCGTAACGGCGATGCGATCTACAACAGCGCGTGCCTGATCGGGCCTGAAGGCCTTGTCGCGGTTTACCGCAAGACCCACTTGACGGAATCCGAGCGTGCCTGGGCGCGTCACGGCGATGACTGGGTGGTGGCCGACACGTCGGTCGGGCGCATCGGCCTTCTGATCGGTCACGATGCATCGTTTCCTGAAGCCGGCCGCATCCTTGCGCTGAAGGGGTGTGATCTCATCGTCTGCGCGGCAGCGATTAAGGAACGTTTCAGCACCCCGCATGTGGGATCGCTTGTGTCGCAGAACTATCCGATCCCGACCGGCGCCGATCTCTATCACTGGCATCACTTCCGGGTTCGCGCCGGCGAGAACAACGTGTTTTTTGCGTTCTCGAATGTGTTTGATCCCGGCAACGGATATCCAGGCCTCAGCGGCGTGTTCGGCCCCGACACCTTCGAGTTTCCGCGTCGGGAAGCCATCGCGGCGGATACCGAAGGGACGGCGACGGCGGTGGTGGACACCACGAATCTCGACACCGTCTATCCGACCAACGTTGTGCGCCGGAAAGATCTGGTTGCTATGCGGATGCCGCACAGCTACCGCGGGTTGATCACGAAGGCTGCGGGGTGGCACGCGCGAGAGCACCGATGACAATCGTGCAAGACGAGCAGTCAGGCATCTCAACCGAGGAGTGAACCATGGATCTGGGATTGAAGGGCACGAACGCTCTCGTGACGGGCGGAAGTAAGGGAATCGGTCGTGCGATTGCGGATATGTTCGCTAGCGAGGGCGCCAACGTCGCCATTTGCGCGCGACAACAAGAGCAGATCGACAGCGTCGTTGCGGCCTTGCAGGCGAAGAGCGTCAAAGCCTGGGGCAAGTCGACCGATGTCGCCGATCCCGTCGCCCTCAAGCAATGGGTTGACGGCGCGGCCGCCGAGCTCGGCGGTGTCGATATCCTCGTATGCAATGTCAGCGCACTGGCGGTCGGCGATACCGCGGAAACCTGGGAAAAGTCATTCCGCATCGACATGATGCACACGGTCAATGCGGTGGCGGCCGCGCTTCCCTATCTGGAAAAATCGAAGACGCCGTCGATTGTCATCGTCTCCAGCGTCTCCGGGTTCGAGGTCGATTTCGCCGCCGGCTCTTACGGCGCCTTCAAGGCTGCACTGATCCACTATGCCAAGGGATTGAGCAATCAGCTCGCCGGCAAAGGCGTCCGCGTCAACGCGGTGTCGCCCGGCAACACCTATTTCGAAGGCGGCATATGGCAGGGCATCGAACACGGCTCGCCCGAACTTTACAAGACGGCCATGAGCTTGAATCCGACCGGTCGAATGGGAACCGCGGAGGAAGTGGCCGCCGGAGTCGTGTTCGTGGCTAGCCCGATCGCGAGCCGCATCTCGGGTACCAACCTCATCATCGACGGTGCTCTGACGAGGGCCGTGTAGTTCTGAACCCGCTTCGAAACGAGGCGCGATCAGTTCGAGGAGCGGGATAGTTCGACGATCATTGCTGAACTAAGAAACATGAGAATTCGTCCACGCCGATGACTGTATAGGAAACTGCATTTTCCTATACAGTCATCGGCGATCAGCTAACTCGGTGTGATCTCGCCATTCTGCAATGAGTGACATCAACCCGGCGCGAACGCCAAACTGCGACCGTGGAAACGAAATGGGCTGGAAGGTGGGGCTCAGTCGGTTGGTGCCCCCATGTGCCTCTAATTGGCGGCTATGGGGCTGGTGATACGACAGCTACGAGCTATCGTGAAGCAGTGGGCTTTTCGGCTCAGCTTGGGCGATTGGCAGCTCCTGGCGCAATGTATGGACCGGCTGCTGATCGCAAGTGAAAGTTTGCGTGGATAGCGGAAGTCGCTGATATGTATCCGGCCTGTTGATCGGCTCGCGGGCCGTGGCCTTGATGGGGATACGCACGCACCTTTGGCCTCATTAGCGGACAGGTTTTCGAGTAACCATTTGCGCCACCAGGCTCTGAGCACGTCGATCGATCCGTTCCATGCAGCTTCTCAATCGCGAACTGATTTGGAGGTCGAGAGCCTAGATGGTTTCGGCCTCAAGTCTGTGGGTGTCGAAGGCCTTTCCGCTATAGAGCACGCTCCAGGCAATGCGGGCGAGCTTGTTGGCCAGAGCGGCGGCGAGCTTGTTGCGATGCATCCTCGGCGCGGCATTGGTCAGCCACTCTCCGAAGCTGAACTTCGCCCAGTTTTGAGGTCGCATCAAAAGGACCTTGGCAGCCTGGATGAAGAGGGTTCGCAGGTATCGGCTGCCGCGCTTGGAGATGCCGCCCAGGATCGAGCGCCCTCCGGTGCTGTACTGTCGCGGCACCAGCCCAAGCCAGGCGCCAAAATGCCGGCCTCGGTTGAAAGCCTCGCCCGTGCCGATCGCTGCGACAACGGCCGTCGAGATTAATGGCCCAACGCCAGGCACACTCATGAGGCGGGTGCAGTTCTCCTCGTGCTCGCTGATCTCTTCGATCTCGCGCGTGGTCGTCTCTATGCGCTCGTCGAGCCGGAGCCAGTCCTCATGGAGCCCGATGATCAGATCGCTCATGCGTAGCGACATCTCGTCTTTGCGGTTCTTCAGAATCTCGAATAGTGAGGCGCGCAAGGCGCGCGAGCCGGTTCGTACGGCAATGCCCTGTTCGATGAGGAAGGCTCGGATCTGGTTGATTGTCGCTGTTCGGCGGGAGACCAGCCGAGAGCGAACCCGGTGGCAGGCCTGCAGATCAAGCTGATCTTGACTTTTCTCCCGGACGGTACGCAGGTTACTTAAAGCGGCTTCGGCAATTGCCTCAGCGTCGTTGTAGTCGTTCTTCGCCCCTTCACGAATGGCTTCACATAGATCGCCGGAATGATCCGTGGCTCATGGCTGAGCTGTCGCAAAGCGCGACTGACGAAGTGGGCGCTGAGGCAAGCTTCCATGCCAACGATGCATGGCGGTAGCTTCTTGAACGTTTCCACAAGGGCTAGTCGCTTGATCTCGCGACGGAACGCGATCTTGCCGTCGGTGCCGAAGCCGACGAGGTGGAAGACTTCCTTGCCAATATCGATGCCGATCGAGGCGAGTGGCGCAATGGTCGTATCCATGGGCTGCTTCTCCGGTTGAAATGCAGCAGTCTAGGCCGACTGCCGCGCGGGAGAAGCAGCCGGTCCATCCCATTAGCGGACGTCGTTCCGTCAAGGTGCGGACGCGTCCGAACCGATTCAATTCATAACGGCGTGGTGTGCGTGCGGGGAAAAGTCGCCGCCCGAGGCGCCCCGTCAGTCTGGATCTAGCGAACCAGTTCACTAAGACGGATCGATTGTCCCGTTACAGTCGGATTTTGTCTATCGCTTTGTCCGCGCGCGTCCTCGCAAGGTCGCCGCATGCCCGATAAGTCTCAGTTTAAAGGCTGGGCTTCCGGAAGTTTCCACTTGCCGCTGACGATGGGCTGTTCGGGGCGATAAAGCCGTATGGTGTAGTTCCAGCCCTCAACGATCGGCAGGCAGTTCGGGATCTTGCCGTCACAGCCGCCGAACTGGACTTTGACCGAGCCGTCCGCATTTTTCTTCGCGGTGATGTTGTTGATCGAATAGGCATTATAGGCGTTTTTCTCGAAGAAGCCTTTTGCGTTGTAGACGCTGATCGACCAGAAAGCCTTCACCGGCACGGTCTTTGGCACATCGAGGGTGTAGACCGTTTTGCCGTCGTTCTTCGCGGGAGTGAAACTCGGATACATGGCGTCCTTTTCCGGAATGCCGCCCCAACCGGAGGCTGTGCCAATCAAGTGCTGGATCGGATCGACCTGGCCATGGGCTCCAAATGCACCGTGATACGACGTCTGATATTTTGCCAGCGCGAGCAGCGCATTGCGGATGTCGGTTAGCTCCTCCTGATCCCAGTTTGGAAGGTCCAGCGTGCCTGTCTTCTTCTGGCTGACCTTGATGGCATCCTGAAGTTTGTGGACCTCGGCGAGATCCTTTGGATCGTTGGGATCAACCAGCGTTCGGACAGCGACAAAGGCGTATCGCGTACCAACTGATTTCTGCGTCAGCGTCACCGGCTTCGTGCCATAGGCGACGATTGGCAGGTAGTGGTCCTGATCGACCACCATCATCGACATATAGCGCTTGCCCGTGTCGGGCAGCGAGAGCGTTACGGGCCCGCCAGCAAGATCAAACACCGCAAATGAGTACAGCGTATCCCGGTTCATTCGGATCACCGCTTGTTTGTCGATGGATACAGGCTCCCGCGAGTGCTGGAATTTGCCGAGTCCGCCGATGGCCGTTGCATTCACCGCGAGGTAGCGGTCGGTTTCGGCGCGGGCAAAATTATCGACGGTGACAGGCAGTTTGCCGTCCAGAGCCTGGGCGAACGCTCCTCCGGCCAGTGCGACCGAAGCCAATGCGAAACCAATCCCAACCGAGCGAAACATCGACATACCTCTTCATTCAATCTGACTGGCGACGCAGGGGCATTCCACAGGCACGGCACCTTGAAGCTTAAATGCCATCCAAGCGATCAACGCGTAATCGGTAGGCATTGCCTCCGAGCGTTTCGAGCATCTCGGATCACTTGTCTTGCCATTTCGCGCCAATGGACATCCGTCGCCGCGGGGGGGGACTAGCTAGTTCTGCGTCAGATAAAGCGGCGTCCTGAACGTCAATTGATAAGACGGCAGCGGGATCCATTGGATCTGCACCATCAAACCGAACAAGCGATTGTCGTTGTCGTCCATTCGGTCGAGGTCAAGGCGTAGGACGGGCTGGGTAAAGGGCTGGATCAGCGTTCGGTCCAGGAGCTCGACGCCGCCGAATGATTGCACGCCGATGCGCGCGGAAATTTTCCAGTTGCTTGGCCACTGGTAGTAGCCACCGGCATATCCGATCATACTCGGACGGACCTCCGCTGATGCGCTTTGAATCGCGACACGGGTGTCCTGGAGGCCAAAGAGAAATCCTCTCGTCTGATCCTCGTCCAATGCATAGTCGAACTCGATAACGTTGTTGAAATTCGTCGTCGCGAACGGCCCGCTCGGCAGTGATTGCGTGATGGTCGATTGCACGGTGATGGTGGGAAGCATGCCACCGTTTTGCTTATAGAGATCGGCCTGAAAGCCGACATTCCAGCTCGCGATGTCGATATTCGTCCAGCCGCCGAGCGGCATCGTGTTGGCGTTCACTGAAACACCGCCATAGACCGACACCCGATCGTTCAGGTCGACCGTGAGCGGGATATCGACTGTGACCGCGTGCACCGCTGGAAGTTTTTTATGGGGCGGCACGGTCGATGGCGTGTGGCCGGCCGCAAGCGCGATCGCCCCCAGTACCGAAAACAGCGACGTGTTGCCGAAGCCTATTCCGATTGCCCCGCCGGGGGCTGTCGCGTAGGTGGTTCGGAGATCCAGATAGACGCTTGGCGGGGTGAATTGAGCCGCTTGATCGTTGTCGTCCTGGCCGAAGGCAGCATCGGTCACACCGATGCAAACGGCGCAAACCAGAAGCCATCCATAGATCGGTCGAAGACGTCTGCTGCTCAAGTCGAGGCCCGCTTATTGCGTGGACAAGGCTGTTGTTTCGGCCGCACAAACCGGTGCAGCGCGCCTCGCCTTCGCTGCCTTTACCTCCACCTTCGCAGCTTTGAGGTCCGCAAGGAAGGCCGCGTTGGTCTGCAACTGCGAGACGGTCGCGGCCCCCATGATGCGCCCCGCGTCGACATCGCTCTGCCAATGCGCATCGCAGATCACGCGGCTCTGTCCGAAAGCGATGCCGCGCGTGAATAGCTCATTGGAGCGCTCGGGATTGATCTGCGCGAAGACGAGGGCCCATCCCCAGCCTGCAGCCGTGTGGCCGGACGGATAGGAGCCGTCTCCCCGTAGGATTGCTTCCTGATCTGCTCTGCATGTGGCTTCGTTGTGAACGACGAAGGGGCGGACGCGATTGTACTTGTTCTTTACGCCATAGGTCGACAGTCCGAAATCGGACAACATCTTCTGCATCATGGCATAGAGCTGCGGGGTCTGCTCTTTGTCGATCTTGATGCCCATCGCGCAGGAAAAGTTATCGGCAGCCTGCGGGAAAGCAAGATCGGCGTCGGTGTAGGCCTGCTTCCAGCGGTCGGTGCCTCGCAGGGGGAGCGTTGCTTTGCGTGCTTCTTCGTCCCTGGCTAGGGCAGCCGAATCCTGCTCGGGGGGCGGACCGAGCAGGACCAGGCTGTTTGGCAGCTCGGACGGCTTCAGATAGCCGGGCGCTATCTTGAAATGGGGATCGGTGACCTTCGATTGGGCTTCGTTCGATTGCGCGACGGCCTGCCCGCAAATCATAAGCAACACGAAGATGGATGGGCCTGCGGACCGAACCAGGTTTGCGGTCATGGATAGTCTCTATTCATTTCAAGAGTGCCGGGATCATCAGGCGACTGAGTTTCCTCGAATGCGGGTTCCCGCCATCTGACCGAGCCGCCCCTTAGAAGGTAAGTCAGAGCCGCCGATCAAAAACGGTAGGTTGCTGCAATGATCAGTGCTCTGAACATGGTTGCCACCTGACTTTTTCGGCACAACCAGTTGCCCCGTGAAAAAGCAATCGAAGCGGAGGCGGTAAAGATTGTGGTTCCAGTTTAATTGTCGGAATCCTTGGGAAGGCAGAAGCAAAGCCGGGCCGGTGCCGACGTTCCGTGGAGCGGATCGTTCGCGGACGCCGATGCCTGCGTCCGGCCCGATTGCCTCTGATCGACAGGCGAATCCTATCCGGTCATTTCGTGCAGACGAAGGCCAACCGTCTTGCCACTTCGCGCCAATCGCGACCGGTCAAGCCATTTAGCGATCTCTACGTCCCGCTGATGTGTGCTCCATAAACGGCGGCATTGAGTTCTTCGAAATTTGTGAGCCGGTGTGTCCTGACTGATATGCCCGTCATCAAATCCTATCCATCGTTCCTCAGAACATCGACAAAGAACAAGCCTGGAGGCGTCCCAGTCGAAGGAGCTAGAATTTTGTTTTTATCGAGCGCCCATCGGCGAGCGCCATTACATTGGTATCCAACGCGACGGGCACAGACACGGTAAAGTATCCGGCAGTGCCTTCCATGCGGTTTACGGCATCGAATTCACGATAGATTTTCAGGCGCGTTGAAATCGGGAGCTTCCCGACCTCGAACGTGTACCCAATCGAGACGCCGAGTGCGATGACACGACCTTCAAAGGCGCCCAGCCTCGCGCCTGTTCCGGAGTCCGCCGTCAGTTGCTGGTAATAGTAACCGACGAGCCCGAGCGTGAATTCCTTGGTGATGTATTTGGTTGCTGCCCATTCGAGGTGGAATTCATCGCCGCTCTTGTAGTCGGTCGCCGTGTTGGTCTGGTTGAAGGTGACGCCGACCGCGGCGGAGAGATCCCAGCCAATGGCAGAATCTAGCCATGTGAAATTGCCGAAGACGTCGAGCGCGGGTCTGTTCAGCGAGGCGTTCGACAGTTGACCGGCGACGTACGTTCCGGACGGGATCACACCGCTGACGCCGAGCTGCCAGTGAAAGTTGCCCGACTGCCACCCGACAAAGGACTGGAGAAAGAAGTCGCTGAGGTTAGCATTCTTGTCCGTCACGCCGACACCGATCGGCCCGAAGCGCGGCGAGTTCACCAGCAGATTTGCATTCACGCGCGGCTCACCAACGGGCACCGTCAACGAGAATGCGAGATTGCCGCCGAGAATCTTGGCAGGTGTAACCCAGAGTGTTGTTGGCAATTCGATCCAGCTCTGGGCCGAGACGTCTGCAACGAGAAGACCACCGGTCGGCAGAGTTCGACCGCCGCTGAGTTTGCCGTCGTAATAATAAAAGTCGTTCTGAAAGAAGACGCCGGGCGGCGGCGTAATGCCTGCGCCGGTTGCGTGTGACCCGAGGAGGGAGACACTTACGCCGCCTTCGGCTGCTATGACTGGCGTTTGTGACCAGCACAGCATGGCGCTGGCAGCGACCGTCATCGTCAAAGAGAAGCGCATCAACAAACTCCGCGTGGCAAAACAGCACAAATCAAAACTGGATCGACATACGCGCAAATCGATATTCGTCACACCGAATTCCCGCGCTACTTACATTATTGGCAGGGTGTTGCGTTTGCATCGAAAAGCTACACCACGCTAAGGGACCCGATCTTGAATCGGGCCATTCCAGCACAAACGCATTCGCTCTGAGACGGGATGCGTCAAAAAAAGCTGGAGCGCTTTCCGATGGGAACGCGCTCCAGCATTTTCAGGAACGTTGAGAACACCGTAGCAGTCACTGTTCGACGTAGATCGACAACAACGGCCTGCTGAAATAGCTCTCGGTCAGAGTGCGATCAGTAGCATCGGTTATAAATTCGGCCGTAGACGTCGACCGCCTGAACGCAAGAGGGTGGCACGGCTACGACGGCTGCACCCGCGATTGCTCCGCCCACGATGGCTCCACCAACGACGGCTCCACCCACGATGGCTCGGCGCGTCGTTCGCCGTGCTACGCCGGCGTAACTCAGGGGCGTGAGCGGAGCTCCGATGAGTGCCTCAGCCGAGGTCATGAAGGTACCGCCATGCGTGAGCGACGCCTGTTCGCTGACCGACAGACACAGGATGGCCACGCTCGTTCCGAGGGCGATCTTCAGCAGCTTGCTTTTCAATCCAGTCATTTCTTCTCTCCGCTGGGGCTGATTCCTGGGGGAATCTCATCGATATGGCCGAGATTCTGAATCTCGCGCTTCTTCATGTCTGCGCTCGGCTTGAAAGCGAATGCATCGGCAGTGGTGTCGGGGCTGGTTTTCCAGCTGCTAATTCGGAGCGTGTACTGAGGCGCGCCCGTCACCGTTTTGGTGGTGATGATGTATTTGCGCGGAATCGGCGTCGCGCCTGGTTCTATCCAGATCTGCCAGTCGGTATCCGGCGTACGGAAAGCCAAGTGTTCACACTCATGGCCATCGATGACGCCCCTGCCGATATGCTTGGCGTCATAGACTCCATCGATCAAGGCCGCATAGGAATTGGCGAGAAGAAGATCGGCACCCGGCGCCTCGATGCCGGACTTGTCACGAATGCTGTCGACGAGTTGATCAATCGTACCGGTGGCTGGCATCTGCCCGTAGACTTTGCGGGCACGATTAGAAACGGTGAAATTGGCGCCATCGTACACGAGCTCAACGTCGGCGTAGCCGCCGGTCCGTGTCACGCGGAGCTTGTCCGGCCGATGGATGGTGAGTTGCCCGGAACTGGCAAACTGAATCTTCTGCATGTCCGGGGTCATGATCTCGATATCGGAATCATACGATATCGAAACATTCTTTTGATTCGCGATGTAGTCGGACATTGCGCGCAGGATCGATGCAGCATCATCCGCGTGGGCAGCGCCAGCTCCGATGCATGTCGCAGATAAACCCGACGCGATCAGGAGTGCGGCAACAGAGCGGATCGAACGGCGCGCCGCATTCAAGGGCGTTCTGGATTGGCTTTTCAAGAGATGATTCCTGTCAATTGTTAGTTAGCTGGGCCGACAAGTCGGAATGATGGGGGGACCAACATTCATTTGGCAGTGCGGACCTTTTCAGCCTTCAGAAGAACATCGATGGCCTTGATGATCGTCGTGCCTTGATTGGCCTTGCAGTAGACGATCAATTCGTGAATGCCTTCTCGAACTCTAGGCAAGTTGATGGAAGACTTCTTTCCGAGGCCATTGTACCAACCGCTGTACCAAACGCCGAGAAAGTTCGCGTCTTCCTGATACGTTCCGGCGAGCTGCGCGCAAGTCAGCTTCTGCACGTTGATGTAGCCATCCGCATCGGCATAGGCCTTCAATTCGGTTTGGGCTTGAGCCGAGCCCAGCGGTGCTGCGCACGCAACAGCAAGAGCAAAAGCAAGTTTCTTCATCATTGAGTTTTCCCTCGTGATTCAGGAGGCGTTATCTGCAGGGGTGGTGACGTTCGTTCTCGACCGGGAGCGGCGAACACCTTCGATCTCCGCTCCTGGCCGACGATGACTTGATGGGATCAAGCCACTCAGTTCAGATACTCAACCCGTAGACGGTTGATCTTTCCGTTGAACGCAAATGGTTTGCGGTCAAAATATGCGAACGAGACTGGCGAATAGCTGTCACGGCCGACGTCAAAAGCGTCATTGGCAGTAAACCCGAGCGAGGTTGAGCGAGGCACGCGGCCCTTGGCCACTTCCTTGCCGTTGACGCGGATGACGATGTCGAGAGGACCTGCGTGTACGCTGCTGGCCACGTGTGTTTCGACTTCGATCTTGACCGTTCCGGTCGGGAGCGGAGCGGTCGTATCGAGCCTTGTCCGTTCTATCTCGAACAGATTGTACTCAAAGCTGAGCTTGCCGTCTTCGACCCACAGCGAAATCCCTCCCGAGATCGCACCCAGTGCATAAAGCACGCCCTTCGAGTCCGGCTTCAGTTCTGCGTCGATGCTGACAAGGCTGCTTCGTGACCCGAGTTTCGGTGCGGTGAACTCCGGAACGGCAACGACTTCCTGCGTATAGTCGAACACCTTGGCCGGATTGGATGGCGCGTCTTCGGGATGGAAGACAACGGACCACAGGCCGCCGCCGACAGGATAGACCTTGTTGGCCTTCGCGTTTGCATCGAACGTCTTCTTCATCTCCTCGACTTTTTTGGGATTGGCAGACGCGATATCCTTCGCCTGCGAAAAGTCCTTTCGAAGATCGTAGAGTTCCCACACGTCGTTCTCAGGCGTCCATTGCGCGATCGCCGGATCGAGACCTGCCTTCCAGGGGATGCGCGGTCCGAACACGGAAGAAATCCACTCGTCCTTATAGATCGCGCGGCTGCCCATCACCTCGAAATACTGTTCTTTCTTCTGTCCGGGCGCGGTTGGCGCCCCGAAGGAGTAGACCATGCTGATGCCGTCGAGCGGATCCTGGGTGACGCCATCGACAAGATTCGGCGGAGTGATTTTCAGGATGTCGTAAATCGTCGGCACGATATCGTTGACATGATGAAACTGCGGATGCGGTGTCTTGTTCGGCTTGATCTTGCTTGGCCAGGAAACCGCCATCGGCGAGCGCGTCCCGCCGAAATGCGCGGCGATCAGTTTGGTGGACTGATAAGGCGTAGAGCCAGCCCAAGCCCAGCCGGCATGGTACATGTTATCGACCTTGGGCGATCCGAGCACATCCAGGCCGCCCAGCTCCTTCAGGGTGCGGAGGTGATCCTTCATCTCGGAAGCAATGCCATTCTGTGCCAGAAGTTCGCTGATGGTCCCGTTCTGACCTTCGGCGCTCGACCCGTTGTCGCCCCAGACGTAGAAGATGAGGGTGTTGTCACGAATGCCGAGTTCGTCGAGCGTATCGATCAGTCGACCGGCCTGGGCGTCCGCATGCTCGGTGTATCCGGCGAACACTTCCATGAGCCGACGCTGAAATGGCTTTTCCTCGTCGGGGATATCGGCCCATGCCGCAAGCGTTTTTGGCCGCGGCGTCAGCTCGGTGTCTTTCGGTATCCATCCGAGTTCTTTCTGACGGGCGAAGACGCGCTCGCGCATGACGTCCCAGCCGTCGTCGAACTTGCCCTTATATTTGTCCGCCCAGTTCTTGAAAATGTGATGCGGACCATGGGAGGCGCCAGGGGTCCAGTACATGAAGAACGGACGATCCGGCGTCAGCGCATGGACCTGCTTGATCCATGAGACAGCCTTGTCGGTCATGTCCTCGGTGAAGTGATATTCTTTCTTGCCCGCGGATGGATCCAGGCGAACCGTGTTTTCAACGACCGCGGGCTCCCATTGGGAGGATTCCCCGGCAAGGAAGCCGTAGAAGTAGTCGAAACCAACGCCGCGCCCCGCTGGCCAGTTCGTATAGGGACCGACGGCCGTGGTCTCGTTCGCCGGCGTGTTGTGCCACTTCCCGAATGCACCCGTCGCATAGCCGTAATAGCCAAGCACTTTCGGCGCGGCCGCGGATGTCGCCGGGATGTGGCCGGAGTAGCCATCCCAATCATTTGCCAGTTCGGCGATCTGGCCAAACCCCACGCGGTGATGATTACGCCCGGTCAGCAACGCTGCGCGCGTTGGGGAGCACATCGCCGCATTGTGGAAGCGATTGTACGACACGCCGCCTTCGGCAACACGGCTCAACGTGTCTGTCTTGATCACGCCGCCATAGGTGCTGGGGAGTGCCGGACCAACGTCGTCGAGCATGATGACGACGATGTTCGGTGCATTGGCTGGAAGGCGCGATTGCGGCAGCACCGGGTTGTAGGTCGACCGCGCGATCGTCGGACCAGCCTTGCTTCCTGATGGCGTGGGCGGGAACGGCAGCGATTCCTGGGCGACAGCGGGCGTTCCCAACAACAGGAGAGTCGTGCTCACGCCCAACCAGCGTGTCCTGAGATGATTGTTAATAGGCTTATTCATTCGATTCTCCGTCTCGAACAATGCATCGGAACCCGACATGACTTGTCGAAGTATCGATTGCTTCCGGATGGCGAGCTGCAGGCCGATAGCGGCGGCAATAATTCGGGGCGCACAGATGCGAGCCGCCTTTGAGGACCTTCCGCGGTATTCTTATTTCGGGGAGACATGGATCGTAGCTGGCAGACTCAAGCCCCCCACGGGGATTCCTGGGTACACAGCAGGCCTTCGTCATGTCTACTTCGTGCTGCGAAGAGTACCAGTCAGATGTCCACTCCCAGACGTTTCCGATCATGTCGTAGAGACCGTATCCGTTGGGCGGAAAGGCTTTCACAGGTGACGTGCGGGCGTATCCGTCCTGGTTATGATTGACCGTCGGAAACGATCCTTGCCAGGTATTGGCCATATGTCGGCCAGCGGGGATTAACTCCGATCCCCATGCGAATTCGGCCTGTTCGAGACCGCCTCTGGCGGCGAACTCCCACTCGGCTTCTGTAGGAAGATCCTTGCCCTTCCATCGTGCATAGGCCAGCGCGTCCTGGTGGGTGACGTGGACGACGGGATGATCATCTCGTCCTTCGATGCTGCTAACCGGACCATAGGGACGACGCCAGTTGGCGCCCTCGAGAAACGACCACCACTGCGACCAGTCATCAAGACCGACACGCCCGGTCGGCTCGCGAAAAACCAGCGAGCCCGCATACAACATCTCCGGCATTATGCCGGGATAATCTTTTGGATCGGGCACGGATTCGGCAACCGTGCGATATCCGGTTGCGGCCACGAACTCGGCAAACTGAGTATTGGTGACAGGAGTCTCGTCAATGAAGAACCCATCGACACTGACGGGGTGAGCCGGCCTCTCTTCGGGGTAGTGCCGATCCGAACCCATCCAGAACGTTCCGGCACTCACGAAGATCATGCCGTCTCGTACACGCTCCGATCGCAAATCCGTCTGAGCCGTTTCTGCGCAGGTCAGCGTTCTCAATATGGTGGTTCCAGTTTACTTGCCGGATTCATTGTGAAGGTGGAAGCAAAGCCGGGCCGGTGCCGACGTTCCGTGGGCGGAATCTTGGGGGAGCCGGGGCCTGCGCCCGGCCCGGTTGCCTTCCGATCGACAGGTGCACCCTGTCCGGGTCATTTCGTGCAGACGAGGGCCGGCCGTCTTGCCACTTCGCGCCAATCGCGGCCGATCATGTCATTTGCAGGTGAATTCTTGCCGCATGCACACGACGCGGCGACCGTTGCAATTCGAGGCCGACAGGTGCCGGCAAGAGAACGGTGACATTCTCCGGGCTCACCAGTAGCGATTCGAATGAAATTGTGGCTGATGCAAAGTACCTACTGATGATCGCAACGAGACCCAATGGCCAACATCCCTTTGACGCGCTGCCAGTTTCTTCTGCCCTTCGTCGGGATTCTCGATGAGACCGGTGCGCCGACGAGTTCGCTTCTGACCAAGTTTCGGCTTCCGTCGTCTCTGGTCGACAAGAGCGATCTCTATGTCCCGCTGATGCCGGCAATCCGCTTCATGGAAACCGCCCGGAGAAGCCAGGGCATTGAAGAATTCGGCTTCCTAGCCAGCCAACGGCTGCATTTCTCCCATATGCGCGAGAAAACGCGGGCCCTGATCGCTCACTCTCCGACACTGCTCGTTGCGCTGCGGCACGCCTGCACATGGGCGCCGCGGGAGGATACGATCCTGAGCATGTGGATCGAGCACGACGACGATCACGCGCGGATTTGCACCACGCTCGCCGGGACAAACGGACTCCTGCATATGGAGCATCTGCAATGGATCCAGAACATCTTCTCAATACACATCGTCCGGCAGTTCGCGGGAGCGGACTGGATGCCGGCGACGATCGCCTTTGAAGCGCGCTACACGCCACGTCCGGCGACGCAATCCTTGTGGCCGAATGTGCGGTTCCTGTCAGGCCAGCATGCGGCGTGGATCGACGTGCCGATCTCGTATCTCAGTCTCACCAACCATCGGAAAGACGTGAGCCCTGCGCCGCAAGCTTACGAGGACGGCCCTTCCGGCTATGACATCGTTGAACTGCTAAAGCTGATGCTGCCGTCTTATCTGGACGACGGAATTCCAGCTCTTGCTGAAGTCGCAGAGATGGCGGGCGTCAGCACACGCAGCTTTCAGCGCAAGCTCGCGGATGTCGGCCTGAGCTATTCTGATCTGCTCGACACCGTCAGATATGAGAATGCGAGCAAGCTTTTGCGTGACAGTAATTCCAAGATTATCGATATCGCATTTTCGTCCGGTTACACGGATCCGGCACATTTCAGCCGCGCCTTCCGGCGAATTTCCGGTGTGACGCCGCGGCAGTTTCGCGAGCAATCGCGATCGGGATAAGGTGCATATTATCTGGGCGTTTCGCGCCCGAAGGATAATGGCAACGGCTATCATCAAAACGCGACCGACGCCCCGATTCCTATTTGGTCAGGAAAGATGCTGTTTGCCTTCGGATTTTCTCGGCCGTTAAGGTGATGAAAGCTCCGATCTGGCCCTTCAGCCACTGGACGAAAGTTCCCACCTTGCGTCTGAACCGCGGCGGCTGCCTGATTCACAGCGAACAATGTACGGTACTGGCGCAAAGCAGACCTTCGGAAAATTCGAGGGCAGCGAAGTGCCAAATGACACCGGTTGCGATTGGCCCGAGTGCAGACTGCCAACGGTTGCTAGGTGCAAAACAAACGCACGCGGGCTTCTTGAGCTACTCTTTACCGTTATGAATTTCGAGGGCTTTGACTGAGTCTTAAAATGCTTTTCCAAACCTATCGTTCGGAGCACAAAACCAACCGCGCGCCCTTCCAGTTCTTGCGCTCTCGGACAACAACCACGTCAATATCCGTTGGCATCGCGCCGTGGTGTGAAATGTAGGTGTGATCCGACCTGCCTCGATGCACCCTCAAGTTTGCACGGGGGAAGGCGTGAGCCCTAGCCAGTAAGTGACGGGCAAGGAGTGCTTCGACCTGATCCGCCTTGATCAAGTGCAGAACCTCCATCCGCATTAGTTACCCTTTTTCAGCGTGATGGCCGCTTTGTGCCGAAGATGATGGCGGCTGTTCGAAACGCTGCGGAAAATTCGAGAGGCCGATTTTCCGCCGTCAGTCAGACCTTCATTCGGAACGTCGATCGGGGTCGCTCCGAGCGCTTTCGAAAGTTAAACACGTATTTATTCGGGAAATTCATAGGATTTCCTATCTCTTTGGTATGGGACCTGTGCGAAGAAAATCTTGAATTTCCAGCGCACGATGATCTCGGAAACGTAGCCCTTGGCTGCCCATCTGGCAGGCTTTGCAATCGCGATCTCCCGATCGATGCGACTGCGGGACCGCGAGCGGCACGCTTTGAGGTTCACAGCAGATGGAGATGGATGATGATTTTCGATCGACAATCCAGATATCTCACCGCGGCCTTTGCCGTTGCCGTCGTGCTCTCGTTCGCAGCGCTGAGCTCGCAACCCGCCGAAGCTACGCCACTGCACCGTGACGCGTCGCCGTTCTGTCTGTTGCCAGGCTCATCCAATGGTCCGGGGGGGGCACCGCAGATCTGCGGCTACTATGATTATCAGGAATGTCTGCAGGCCGCGGCCGACATGCACGCCAACTGCGTGGAGAACATCGATTTCCGCGGTAGTTATGAGCGAACGCCCGACGGGTGGCGTGCCCGGTACTGAGCGCCTTCGCGAGCGGCACAGCCCGGTCGATAATAATCTCTTGTGCGGAAAACGAGATCATCTTGAAAAGGGGGCGCCGTGAAGCGCGTCTATCGCTTCTCGAGATGGTGGCAGCAGCGCCGCTCGCCCCGGGCCGAACTACCGTTCGCGCCCGCCCCACGCGAATGGCACCAGCAGCACGGCAAGCAGCGCCGTTGCTGCCAGCATTGCCCAAGCATCGTTCACACTCCAGATAAAGGCCGTCTTTTCGATCATGGGCCGGACCAGGGCTTCCATGGCAGGAGTGGGTGGGCCGGAGAGAGCGCTTGTCAGCGATGCGGGATCGAGGCCAATGGCCGTTGCCGCCGTGGGGTCTCCCGATAACAACCGCATATGCAACGCAGCGGCGTAGATGTGAGCGCGGGTGTATAGGATGGTGTCAATCAGCGCGATGCCGATCGCGCCGCCCAGATTGCGCATCAGATTGAACAGGCCGCTCGCTGCCGGCACCTGCGCTTCCGGCAGCGAACCCAACGCCAGGCGGGTCGGTGGTAACAGGCAGAACATGATAGCGATGCCGCGAACGATCTGTGGCCAGAACATCTGGTTGAAATCGGTGTCGCGAGTCTGAAACATGCTGAGGGCGAGTCCGATACCGAACACCGCAAAACCTGCGGCGGTCAGCCAGCGCGCATTGAGTCGCCGTTCCAGCGCGACGGCGATGGGCGACATCGCCAGTTGCGCGGCGCCGGTCACCAGCATCGTCGAACCGATCTGCAGGGCGTCATGACCCCTGACGTAAGCCAGAAAAACCGGGATGAGATAGACCGAGCCGTACAGGCCCACGCCCAGGCAAAAGCTCAACGCGCATCCGATCGCGAATGAGCGGTTTCGGAATGGGCCAAGCTGCACGACGGGATGGGCAGCGCGCAATGTGCGTCGGATGAACAGGCCACCGCAGAGCGCGCTGATTGTGAACAGGCCCGTGCATGTGACCGACACCCAGCCATCATGGGGGGATTGCTTCAGTCCGATCTCCAGAGTGGCCAGCGACATCGCCATCAGAACCAGCGACCGCCAATCGATTTCCGCAACGTCGCCAAAGTTCAGCTGCTGCCGGGGCAGCAGAGGAGGCGCCACAACGCAAGCGATCAGCCCGGGAACGACATTGATCAGGAACAGCCAGTGCCAGGACCAGCTCTGCGTGATCCAGCCGCCGACCACAGGTCCGACCGTCGGCGCCAGCACCGCCACAATGCCGGCTATCGTCGTGGCAATACCTTGGCTGCGCGGCGGGAACAGCAGGAAGACCGCGGCGAACACCGCCGGGATGAGCGTGCCGCCCGCGAATCCCTGCAGCACACGAAACGACACGAGGGCGGCGAAGGTGCCACTCGCGGCGCAGCCGATCGACGCCAGCGTGAAGAGAGCGAGGGCGGAGGCAAACAGCCAGCGCATCGAGAGCACATGCGTTAGCCAGCCCGTCAGGGGAATGGCTATGATCTCGGCAATCAAATAGGAGGTCTGGATCCAGCTCATCGTCTCCGGGGAGATGGCTAGGGCATTCTGAATGGTCGGCAGCGATGTTGCGACCACCTGAATGTCGAGGATCGCCATGAACATCCCAAGGCACATCAGGACAAAGCCAAACCATGTGCGGGTGTCGGCGAGGGGCAGTTCGGTGCGCAGCGTCGTCATGGGTTCACGAGCGGTGGGGCTGGCAGCACGGCAGGGTCAAGGCCATCCATCGCATGGGTCAACCGGGTGCGGCGGACGATCGAGCTGATCAGGTCCGGGCCGTGCGTGGCCGCGGCGAACATCAGGTTTCGGCTGATGCGATGTCCGGCAAGGCAGGAGACGATGCTCGCCAGTCGGATCGGTCCGGCAATGAGTTTTCGCGCGGCCGCCAGATACACATCAGGTGAAAGTCCCCCTCGGATATGAGCGACTGCCAGCGCGGCCGATCCAAGGGCGATGGCAAGGCCGTCGCCGGTGAAGGGCGGGATGTGTGCGAGACGGTCGCCTACCCGATAGGCTGCAGCGTTCCGCTCGCGATGAAGATGCCCGCCGCTGGGACAGACCACGGCCTTGGGCTTGTCCCACAGCGGCTCGGCGTCTGCTAGCCGCTCCGCCAGTGCGGGAAATGTCGCGGCCACATGGTTGCGCAGCGCGGTCCAGCCGGATCCGAACTGGCTCATGGTTTCACCCGGCAGCACCAAGCAGAGGTTGGCGATACCGTCTTCGACCAGTTCTAGGCCAATATAGCTGGCCTCGAGAAAGTAAAGCTCGACCCGACCCTCAAGCGCTCGGCGAATGTCGGGGGCAGGCCGCAGGTGCATTTTCAACCCGACCTGCGAGCCGTCGCGCGTGTCGTCGATGCCGCGCAAACCCAGCTTGCCGGTGGCCAGTACGAGATTTCTGCAACTGATTGTGTGGCCATTGTCGCACACGACCAGCCAGCCGGATCCATCGGGTCTCGCCGTTTTCACAGTCACGTCTCGATGCAGGCGGGCGCCGCTGAAATGCGCGTGTCGCAGCAGCGCAGCGTCGAGACGATAACGCGAGAGCGACAGCCCGTGAAACGGTAGTGCCGAGGTCACGCTGCGGCGAGCGGAATACAATGCCACCTCATCGACCGGCACGGCGCCGAGCGCCAGCGGATCGACGCCCAGCCGCCGTAACAGCAGCTGTGTCTCGACGCTGAGGAATTCGCCACACACTTTATGCTGGGAGGTCGCCGTGCGCTCGATCAGCATGACGTCGTGGCCATAACTGGCCAGACCGCAGGCCACCGCGCTGCCGGCCGGCCCGCCGCCGATGACGATTGTCTCGACCTGGATCATCGCACACGTCCGATCACGAAGCGGAACAGGAACCATCGCAGGCGCACCGCGCGCGGCGAGATACCGGCATCGCGTAACCGTGCCATCCATTCCGTGCGGGTGAGGGCTCTCGCAACCGAGATCCGGCCGTCGTGAATGACAATGGGATGCAGCCGCGTCAGCCAGCCCATCAGGCCGATGAAATGGAACGGCACCCGGTGGCGCTGCAGATCGTAGATCATCCAGCCGCGCTGCGCGTTCCTCTCCATCCAGCACAGGAACGTCACGATCATCTCGTCGGACATATGATGCGTGAGCAGGCTGCTGACGACGAAGTCGATGGGGGAGGGCGGGATGAAATTGAAGATATCCATCACCTGATATTCGATATTGAGATCGTTTCCTGTCGCCGACTGCGCGATGCGGACCGTCTCGCGATTGAGATCGAGCCCGATCAGCTTGATCCGCCGGCCGCGCCCGGCGGCCCAGCTGCGGATCGCTCGCAGCAGGTCGCCATAGCCGCAACCGACATCGACGAGCGTGAGCTCGGTGCTTTCAGGTATCCGCTGGATGGCGGCGTCCAGCCAGGCGATCACCGCCCTGTGCCCGAGCATCGCGCCGTTGAAGCGGGCGAGGTCGCGCAGCACAAGTTCGAGCTCTTCCGGACTTGCGTCGGCGCTGTCCAGCCATTCGGCTTCGGTACTTCGCTGCGACAGGTCCGTCGCTGCAGCGTGGGTGGTGCTGAATGTGCTCATGGGGTCAGGCCGCGGTTCGAAAAAGCATGGTTTCGGCGATCAGTCCGGGCCCGAACGACATCGCGCACCCGCTGCGGCCGCGTGCGCCCGAACGCATCAACCGCTCGATCACGAACATGACCGTCGCCGACGACATGTTTCCATAACGGCGCAGCACGTCGCGCGACGCCGCCAGTGCGGTCGGCGCCAGCGCGAAGGCTCGCTCCACCGCGTCGAGAACGGTCCGGCCGCCGGGATGCACCGCCCACAGGTCGATCGCCGCCGCGGGCGCTCCAGCCAGGATTTCATCGGCGCTCCGCCGTAGGCCGTCCTGGATAACGGCCGGAACGCGTCCCGACAAAACCATGTCGAAGCCGGCATCGCGGATGTTCCATGTGATCAGATCGTGGGTATCGGGGACCAGCATGGCGCGGAAACTGTCGAGCGCGATGCCGGACGGCTCGGCGCTCACAAGGCTTGCCGCACAACCGTCGGCGAACAGCAGGAACGAGAGCATCTGCTCGAGATCGGCGGTTTCCTTGAGATGCAGCGTACAGAGTTCGAGGTTCACGACCAGTACGCGCGCCGACGCCTCGGAGCGGACGATGTGATAGGCCAGCTTCAGGGCGTTGATGGCGGCGTAGCAGCCCATAAAGCCGATAACGGTACGTTCGACCGTCGTTGGAAGCTCGCAACGCGCGATGAGATCGAGGTCGAGGCCGGGCGCGGAGAAACCTGTGCAACTGGTGATGATCAAGTGCGTGATGCGGTCACGATCTGCTCCGAGATGCAGGCGATCGACGGCGGCTTGCGCCAGTTCGGGCGCGTGCCGCTCATACTGCTCCATCCGCGTCGCCGTATCGGGAAAACCACTACGGGCATAGAAGCCGCCGGCATCGAAATGGTCGCCTTCCGGTCGATTGCTCGGCGTAAGGCACGAGAAGCGGTGCTCGATACCGGACTTGTCGGCCATGCGTTCGAACAGCCGCGCCTGACGCGGGTTGGCCAGATGGAGCGTAGACTGTGCGAAGCGGCGAAAAGTGTCATGAACGTCGTAAGGCGGCACAGCCGTTGCGACACGATTGATATAAACTGCTGGCAAGGGAATCCCTCCGTATGCCTCCGGCGAAATGAGCGCCGGCCGATAAAGGTCGAGATAGCGAAGAAAGTCCGCGGAGCGATTAAATTGCGATTTAAGAACGGACAGACGCTCTGCTTCGGTTGCTGCCGGGGATGTCGATGGCAGGTGTCTGGCCGGCAATCGCCGCGCATGGGACGTCGCTGCGTCGCAAGTTAAATTCGTATTTAATTGAAGAACACAGGTCTTCCGAAGATGTTGTAGCCATTGGTCTACTGTTCGGTTGGGCGCGTTCCGATGACTGCTGAGAGGACACGAGGAAAATCTCTGCGGCTTGGCCCGGCAGATCATGGCGATACGGCATACCGATGCCGCAGCAACGCCATACGCGATCCCGGGATCCTTGGTCCCTGTCGCAGTGGTGAGGCTTGTACCGACCGGATGGACGAAATGACCGAGTTTCGACAAGATGACGACGTTTTCCGCTATGCTACGGCGCGGTCGCACCTTGTCGTGTCTTCAGATCAAACGGTGCCCGAGATACTCCAGATGACCAAGATTCTGCTGATCGAGGACGACGTTGAGACCGCCGAGGAACTCGCGGCCGAACTGACGCAGCGCGGCTTCGAGGTCGAACATGCGGCGAGCGGTATCGAAGGACTCGACAAGGCTCGCTCCATCAAGCCGGACTTGATGGTCGTCGATCGCATGTTACCGGGAATGGACGGCCTCACCATCGTCGAGGCGCTGCGGAATGACCAGATTCGCACGCCCGTACTGATCCTGAGCGCGCTCGGAGCGGTCGATGATCGCGTACGTGGATTGCGTATGGGCGGCGATGATTATCTGACCAAGCCTTTTGCGATCGTCGAACTGGTGGCGAGGATCGAGGCCCTGTTGCGCCGTCCGATCGAAACGCGAGAGACCATGTTGCGGGTAGGACCGCTCGAACTCGACCTGATCGAACGCACAGCGCGGCGTGGCGAGCGGGAGATCGAATTGCTGCCGCGGGAATTCCGCCTTCTCGAATACATGATGCAGCGCAACGAGCAGCTGCTGACGCGGGCGATGTTGCTGGAGGAGGTCTGGAACTATAAATTCGTCCCGGACACTAATCTTGTCGATGTTCATATGGGGCGGCTGCGGCACAAGGTAGACACGCCGGGCGATCCGCCGATGATCCACAATGTCCGCGGCGCAGGATTTATTCTTCGTGCGCCTTCCTGATTTCGTCCGCACAACGACGTTCCGGTGGACTTCCATCGCGATCGCGCTCTGCATTCTTTTGTTCTCGGCCTTCGTGTACTGGGAGGCTGGCAGTTCGATGCGGGCCGACATGGACGCTTCGATCGCGGAGGCGAGCGAGGCGATCGCTGCGGACGTGCCGGAGCGCAGGGTCATCGCCATCGAGGACCGCCTGGCGTCCGATCCGCGCCGGACCCGGTTGGCCGGTCTGTTCACAGCTGACGGAAAACGGATCGCCGGCAATCTGCGCGATATCCCGCCGCAATTGGCGATCGACGCGCGGATTCATGCGACGCAGGTGGTCAGGATCGATCCGCACAAGCCGGAGTCGATGTCCGTGCGTGCCATCGGTCGTCGCTTGCCTGACGGCCAAGTGTTGGTCATTGCGCGCCATAGCGGCGAACTCAAGGAACTGGCGGCGGCGATCGGCCGCGCCCTGCTGCTCGGTCTGCCGGTGGCGGGCGCCCTCAGCCTCGCGATCGGTGGTGTGCTCAGCCTGCGGGTGCAGCGTCGTGTCGATGAACTCCATGCACAGGTCAGGCGCATTATCGATGCCGACCTGCGCGAGCGACTTCCGACGGCCAACCTCGACCACCCCTTCGACAAGCTGGCTATTATCGCCAACGGTATGCTCGACGAGATCGAGGTGCTGGTCACCGAAATGGCGGGGACTGGCAACGAGATCGCGCATGATCTGCGCACGCCGCTGACCCGTGTCCGCGTTGGTCTCGAGCGTGGCCGCGCCAATGCCACGACGGTCGCGGACCTGCAGGCGGTCGCCGACCGCGCGATCACTGGCGTGGACGAAGTGCTGACCATCATCACCAGCCTGCTACGTATCCAGGAGATCGAACATTATGGCGACCGCAGGGGATTCGGCGATGTGGTGCTGGCGGGTTTACTACGTGAGGCCTGCGACCTCTACGAACCGATCGCTGAAGACAAGCAGGTCAGCCTGCGCGTCGATGTCGACGACGATGCCATTGTCCGATGCGACCGCGATCTGCTGCAGGAGGCTATCATCAACCTGGTCGATAACGCGGTCAAGTTCACGCCGCCCCACGGATGCGTCCGGTTGGCTCTGGTGCGAGGGCCCGGCGATGTCATTATCAGAATATCGGACACTGGACCCGGCATTGGAGAAGACGAGCGTGAAGCAGTGCTGCGGCGGTTCTATCGCTCCGACAAGAGTCGTAGGACTGTTGGCACCGGTCTTGGCCTCAGCCTCGTTTCCGCGATAGTCAAGCTGCATGGATTCCGGCTGACGTTGTCGACCGGTCCCGGCTGCGTCGCGGAGATCGCCTGTCCATTGCCGGAAAGGTGATCTGTCTAAAGGGCATTTTAATCGTCTCGCCGTGTCCCCTCACCATGTTTCGTAGATCGCGCTGTTGCCTCGATGCCATATGGGCGCTTACGGCAACAACGGCATCGATGGAAAGGATGAGATCATGAAAGGACGTACATTCAAGGTATTCGCAACGGCTGCGCTGGCGTTGAGCCTGCTGGCTACCGCCGCTGATGCGCGCGGCGGCGGCGGAGGAGGCGGCCACGGTGGTGGTTTCGGCGGCGGTGGTGGCCATATGGGCGGCTTTGGCGGCGGCTTCGGTGGGGGGCACATGGCGGGCGGCATCGCCGCCGGTCATGTGGGTGGAATCGGCGGCGAGCATCTCGGCGGAATCGGCGGCCGGCGTTTCGCTGGAGGCGGATTCGGATCGCACGCTTTTGCCGGACATCACCTCGTCAGACATACCGGTCGTGGCTTCGGCTTCCCAGGCTACTACGACGATTACGGCTATAGCTGTCCGTATGTTTACGGCCCGCTGCATCCCAACCATTATCCTTGGGTCGCCGGCTGCAGCTGACGAACCGTCCTGCAAGGCATCGCGGGCGTGACGTTGCGGAAGCCACGTCACGCCCGCCTTGTTCGTGCCGCAAGCCGAACCTGAATTCGAATTTATATCCTTAACCTGTAATTTAATGGTTCCCGTGATCGCCGCCGCTATCTTTTCAGGATCGTCCGCAAAGGCCGTGACATCGGCCCCGGACATCGATCAGCAACAGATCAATCATAGCGGAGGGGCTGACATGAATACCGATGGAATGTCGACGGAGTATTCCACACCGGGGTCTGGCCTGGCGGCTCCGATCGGGCTTCGATCGCCCGCGGCAGCCGGCAGCGCCCTGAATTACCGAACCGACATCCGGCGTTTTGCGATGCTCGAACGCGAGCAGGAATACGTGCTGGCGATACGCTGGCGCGATCGCGGCGACCGTGCTGCAGCCGAGCAACTTGTCACCAGCCACTTACGCCTCGCTGCCAAGATGGCCATGAACTATCGTGGTTACGGCCTGCCGCTGTCGGAGATCATGTCGGAGGCCAATCTCGGCCTGATGCAGGCCCTTGACGGGTTCGACCCGGACAAGGGATTCCGCTTCTCCACCTATGCGGTGTGGTGGATCCGTGCGGCAATCCAGGACTACATCCTGCGCTCATGGTCGTTGGTGAAGATCGGCACCACCGCGATTCAGAAGAAATTGTTCTTCAAGCTACGTTCGGCCAAGAGCAGGATTTCGGCGTTGGGAGGCGGCGACTTGCGGCCCGACCAGGTGACCCTGATAGCCACCGATCTGGGCGTGCCCGAGAAGGACGTTGTCGACATGAACCGTCGGCTCGGCGGCGATACTTCGCTCAACGCGCTGGTGCACGATGAGGAGGGGGCCGCCGAGTGGCAGGACTATCTGATCGACCAGGCGCCCACGCCAGAACTGATGACGGTCGAGCAGGACGAAATCGATCATCGCCGCCAGGTTCTGGTGCGCGCGATCGACGTACTCAATGCGCGCGAGCGGCACATCTTCGAGGCGCGTCATCTCGTCGACGAGCCGGATACGCTCGAAGACCTCGCGCAGCACTATGGGCTGTCGCGCGAGCGGATCCGCCAGATCGAGCAGCGGGCGTTCGAGAAGGTGCAATCGGCGGCGCGCAAGCTTTCGCACGATCGACGTCACACCCGCGCCCCGGCGCTGGCAACGCATTGAATTGCGTCATTCCGGCGGACGATGACGAATCGCGCAAGCGTGGGAAATCCGTTATGTTGGCGGCCCAAATATCCCTCACGGGCCGCTCACGCGATGAATCTGGCCGAGTTTGCGAGTAGTTCAACCTTCCGCGCCGCTACGGTCGCGGCTGTCGCACTTTCTTTGTTCGTGCTGGTCCTGTTCGGCTTCATCTATTGGAAGACCGACCGCCTGCTAGTGACCCGCTCCGACCATGTCATCGCCTTGCAGCTGCAAACGGTGGCCGCATTGCCGAATGAACGCAGGCTCGACGCGCTTCATCTGCAACTCAGCGAGGATTCGCGCGACGTGCATTTCGTCGGCCTGTTCCGGGCGGATGGAAGCCGGGTCGCCGGCAATCTTGAGCGCCCGCCGGCGATGCTGCGGCTGGACGCCACGGTGCAGACCGTCGAGATCATAAGGCCGCGCCCCGCTGGCCCGGAGCAACTAACCGTTCAGGCCATCGGCCAGCAGTTGCCGGACGGCGAAATATTGGTGATCGGCCGCTATGTCGATGAGGCGATTCAGCTGTCGATGGTTGTCAGCCAGGCTCTGGCTCTCGGTCTGATTCCGGCTCTGCTGCTATGCCTTGCGCTGGGCGCACTGCTCAGTCTGCGTGCCGAACGTCGGATCGCCGGAGTTAATGAGCGCATTCAGCGCATCGTGGCGGGTAGTCTGCATGAACGGCTCCCGGTTGATCGCGGCCGCGATCCGTTCACTCAGCTCGCCGCCATGGTCAACAGCATGCTGGACGAGATCGAAACGTTGATCCACACGATTGCCGGAGTCGGCAATGACATCGCGCACGACCTGCGGACCCCGTTGACCCGGGCACGCCTGGCCCTGGAGCGCGGCCGGAACAACGCCAGGACGCTGCCCGAACTGCGATCTGTGGTCGACAAGGCCATCTTGAGCATGGACCAGTCGCTGGCGATTGCCGCAGCGCTGCTGAGGCTGGCCGAGATCGAGAACAGCCGTCGCTCCACCGGATTCGGCAAGGTCGCACTGGAGGAACTGCTGCATGAGGTCCGCGATCTCTATGCGCCGATCGCCGAAGACAAGGGCATCACGCTGCGCACCGATATCGTTCATGCCCCGATCGTCGAGGGCGATCGTGATCTGCTGATGGAAGCGATCGCCAATCTGGTCGATAACGCCGTCAAGTTCACGCCGCGGGGTGGGCAGGTCCAGATCACGACCGTGTCCGGCGACGGCGAGAGTATCCTGCGCATCACGGACACCGGCGCGGGGATAAGCGAACACGAGCGGAGTGCGGTGCTGCGGCGGTTCTACCGCTCCGATGCGTTTCGCAAGACACCAGGTCTTGGGCTTGGCCTCACTCTTGTTGCCACGATTGCCAAATTGCACGGCTTTCGGTTGACGATCTTTTCGGGGGCGGGGTGCGTGATCGAAATTGGATTCCCTGACGCTTCCGAGACAAAAGTCTAGATCGCGATCACATCGCCGCGAGATCGCTGTCCGTTGCTCGGTGCGCCGTTTCCTAAATCGTTATTTAGTTGGCCCGCCGCATCGCATCATTATGTGTTCCGAAGACCCAACTGTCGCGCGCCGCTGGATTGCCAATCCGGTCGGGCGTCAAGGAAGGAATGATCCAATGCGCTCAAATCTCATGCCAGTAGTGTCGGCAGTCTTCATCGCGTTGATCGCCATCGCAGCAGCTCCGAATGCCGCGATGGCCCGTGAACCCATCGTTGCATCGAAACCCCTGCCGGCTCCGGTGGGGCATGCCCAGCCGACCCCGAATGGCTTTCTGTCAGACGAAGATGCGAACGCGGACGAACAGCAGCGACTTTCGAAGTTCGATGCGCAGCAGCATCTGCTGGACGAGCAGCTCGACAAGTCGCTGAACATCTGCCGGTGCTGATGTTCTGCCTTCACGCGGCGCTTAGGGGCAGTCGCAGAATTATTCCACGTACGGACAATCTTGGAGCGAGCAATGGGCATCGTGCGGTTTGCACTGAGATTTCCGTATACCTATTACGTGGTGGCGGTGCTGATTCTGTTTCTCGGCGGCGTTGCCATCCGCTCGATGCCGACCGACATCTTTCCAGAGATCCGGATTCCCGTCGTAACGGTGATCTGGAGCTATACGGGTCTCTCGACACCTGAGATGGAAGATCGGGTCTCGACCTACAGCCAGTACTCCATCAGCGCGAACGTTAACGGCATCAAGAATATCGAAGCACAAACTCTGAACGGGCTCTCGATTCAGAAGATTTACTTCCAACCCGACGTCAATCTCGACCTCGCAATTTCGCAGATCGTTTCGGCTACAAATGCGATCCGTGCGCTGATGCCGCCCGGCATCCAGCCGCCAATCGTGGTGCAGTTCAATGCCTCCAGCGTTCCGGTGCTGCAGCTCAGCCTCAACTCCGATACGCTCAACGAACAGCAATTGTATGATTTCGGTATCTACAGAGTCCGGCAACAGCTGGCGCCGGTGCATGGCGTGACGCTACCTACCCCGGCTGGCGGCAAGTATCGCCAGATTATGGTTGATCTCGATCCTGACAAGCTGCTGTCGCGCGGACTGACGCCGCTCGATGTCGTCAACGCGGTCAACACTCAGAACCTGACGCTGCCGACCGGAACCGCCAAGATCGGCGACAAGCAGTATACGATGCGTACCAACGCGACGCCCGCCAGCATCGCTGACCTCAACATGATCCCGGTCAAGTTTGTCAACGGCGCGACGGTCTTTCTGAAGGACGTTGCCCAGGTTCGTGACGCGTCGGCAGTGCAGCAAAATATCGTGCGCCAGGACGGCCGGCGTTCGGTGCTGTTAAGTATCATCAAGAACGGTAACGCCTCGACGCTGACTGTGGTCAACGCAGTCAAGGATGTGCTTAAACAGGCGCGGGCGGCAGCGCCCGCCGGGTTAAAGATCAACGAATTGTTCGATCAGTCCGTATTCGTCAAGTCATCGGTGACGGGCGTGCTGCACGAAGGCGCGATCGCCGCCGGCCTGACAGCGCTGATGATCCTGCTCTTCCTGGGATCATGGCGCTCAACGCTTGTGGTGATGATCTCGATCCCGCTGGCGATTCTGTCGTCGCTCGTCGTGTTGTATTTCCTCGGCGAAACGCTCAACACGATGACGCTCGGCGGCCTCGCGCTTGCGGTCGGCATTCTGGTCGATGATTCCACGGTAACGATCGAGAACACGCATCGGCTTCTGACTGAGGAGCACATGGCGTTGCCGGATGCGACTCTGCATGGCGCAGCCGGCATCGCGATCCCGACGCTGGTCTCGACGCTGGCTATCAGTTGCGTCTTCACCTCGGTAGTGTTCCTCGATGGCCCCGCGAAATATCTGTTCACGCCGCTTGGCCTCGCGGTCGTATTCGCCATGCTGGCATCCTACGGCCTGTCGCGGACGCTCACCCCGATCACGATCGGACTGCTGCTGCGATACGAAAAGCACGGCCCAGACGATGGCCATCCGACGGGGCTGTTCGCGCGGCTGTCGGGTGCGTTCGAGCGCGGCTTCGAACGAATGCGTACTGGCTACGTCGCGCTGCTAACCCAGTTGCTCAAGAATCGCGTCGCCGTGCCGGTGGCTGCGGTGCTGATCATCGGTCTCGGCGGCGTCATGCTGGTCTCGGTCGGCCGCGATTTCTTCCCGCTGATCGACGGCGGCGAGATCCGGCTCCACGTCCGTGCCCCTGCCGGCACGCGGATCGACGCCACCGAAAAAATCTTTCAGCAGGTGGAGGACAAGATCCGCCAGATCGTTCCGGAGAGCGAGCGTAGTCTGATCGTCGACAATATCGGCCTGCCTGCTCGACCCTATAATCTTGCCTTTACCGACGGCTCAACCATCGGTGTCAATGACGGCATTATTCAGGTGGAGCTCAAAGAAGGTCACAAGCCGACCGCTGACTACGTTCGCAAGCTGCGCGAGGTGCTGCCTGCGGCATTCCCCGACGATGTGTTCTACTTCCAGGCTGCCGATATCGTAACGCAGATTTTGAATTTCGGGCTGCCGGCGCAGATCGACGTCCGAACCGTAGGCTACGATCCTGGTGACCATGCTATCGCGCAGAAGCTGCGGGAGCGCATCGCGGCGATCCCCGGCATTGTCGATGCGCATCTTCAGCAGGAAACTGACGCGCCGTCATTTTATACCGAGATCGACCGTACCCGCGCGGCGCAGCTGGGACTCAATGCCAGTACGATTGCGACGAATATCAATGTCAGCCTGAGTTCCTCGTCGCAGGTGTCGCCAAACTTCTGGACCGATCCGACATCTGGCATTCCCTATTATCTCGCCGTGCAGACACCCGAATACCGAGTCAATTCGCTCAACGCCTACGGCAATACGCCGGTGTCGAGCACGCTGACCGTCGGCGGCCAGCCGGTGCCGGGAATGCTCAGCAACGTCGCGACCTTCAAGCGCGAGCCGCTGCCCACCAACCTGAACCAGGCCAACGTGCAGCCGGTTTACGACGTCTATGCCAGCGCACAGGGCCGCGATCTCGGGGCGATCTCCGCCGACATCAACAAGGTAACGGCCGATTTGCAGAAGGAGATGAAGCCCGGAAACAGCATTGTCGTACTGGGGCAGATCCAGAGCATGAACGATGCCTTCGTCAACCTCGGTATCGGTTTGCTGTTCGCGGCTGTGTTCGTCTACCTCCTGATGGTGGTGAACTACCAGAACTTCAGCGATCCCTTCGTCGTAATGTTGGCGTTGCCGGCGACCCTGGCCGGCATCGTCACCATGCTGTTCATCACAGGTACCACCCTGAACGTGCCGTCGATGATGGGCGCGATCATGGCGGTCGGCGTCGCGTCGGCGAATTCGATCCTGTTGGTTACCTTCGCGCGCGAGCAGCAACTCGCAGGCCATTCTGCGTTCGAGGCCGCAATCAGCGCTGGCCACACCCGGATCCGGCCGGTGCTGATGACCGCGGCGGCGATGATCGTCGGCATGATTCCGATGGCGATCGGCAGTGCCGGGGAGGAACAGAATGCAGCGCTCGCCCGTGCGGTGATCGGCGGATTACTGTTTGCGACGCCGACCACGCTTTTGATCGTGCCGTATTTGTTTTCGCTGTTGCGCAAACGCGTCGACGGCCAGCCGCAACACGGCGTCTTTGAGGAGGCAAGTTCATGACCGGGATTCAGAGGTTGCATGAGGCGCGGACGCAAGAAGAGCCATCCGTGGTAAGTCGGCAGGCGGATCCGCCGCCGGTGCGGCCTCGTTCCAAGGCCCGACTGATGCTGGTTCTGGCGGTTCTGTTGTTACTCGGCAGTGGTCTCAGCTTCGGCTTCTGGCGGCATGAGCAGGCGCAGCAGGCCGTTGCGGACGCAGCAAAGGAACTCCGCGATCTGGTCCCGGACGTTAAGGTCGCGGTTATCAGCGACAGCACCGGCAGCAACGACATCTCACTGCCGGCCACCACCACGGCGTTCGAAGCGGCGAATATCTTTGCCCGAACCAGCGGCTATGTTGAAAAACGCTATGTAGACATTGGCGATCGGGTCAAGGCTGGCGACCTTTTGGCCGAGATCACCGCGCCGGAACTCGATCACCAGATCACTCAGGCTCAGGCCACGCTGAAACAGAACCAGGCTGCGTTGCAGCAGACCCAGGCCAGCCGCGATCTGGCGGACGCCACCAACGGCCGTGACAGCAGGCTCGTGAAACAGGGCTGGCTGACGCTGCAGCAGGGCGACAACGACCGGCTGACGCTGGCAGCCCAGCAGGCGGCGGTCGGAGTCGCGCAGTCCAACATCGCCGCGCAAGAGGCGCAAATTCGAATACTCACGCAGGAGAAGGCTTATCAGCGCGTGATCGCGCCGTTTGACGGCGTCATCACCCAGCGCAATATCGATAACGGCAGCCTAGTTCAGTCCGGATCCACGTTTATGTATACGCTGATGCACAGCAATGTCATCCGCGTTCAGCTATTCGTGCCGCAGGACGCGGCGTTCGGTGTGACTCCCGGCGTGAAAGCGAGCGTCCACGTCCCGGAAATTCCCAATCAGGTGTTTGACGGCACGGTCACGCGGATCGCTTCTGCGTTGCAGCCCGGCAGCCGGACGTTGTTGACCGAAGTCGACATCCCCAACCCGGACGGGGCGCTCAGGCCGGGCGTCTATTGCACCGTGGATCTGCATGTTCCTCGCAAGACGTCTGCTTTTATCGTGCCCGCAGATGCTGTGATCTTCAACGCCGATGGCACGCAAGTGGCCGTTGTGGAGAATGGCATCGTCCATATGCACAAGATCACCATCGCGCGCGACTTCGGCACCTCCGTCGAAGTACGCAATGGCATCAAGGCCGGCGACCAGGTGGTGCTGAATCCCATGGTGAATCTGGCCGAAGGTCAGAAGGTGAAGGCCCACAAGCAGGCGGCGTGAGCAAGAAAGGAAACGTAGCCATGGTGCGACTGCTGGGCGTTTTGATCCTATCGCTGTTAGGCTGCGACGCGGTTCTGGCGCAGGTCTCGACCATGGGCTCGACGTCGATGGGGCTTCCGACCACTCCTGGTACGATGGTTTCCTCGCCGCTCAACGGCCCGAGTCCGTTCTCCGCGGCGACGCTTCCGGGGGCGGCAGATACCAGCTTGGCTCCGGTGCCGCTGGCGTCGGACCCAACAACGCCGGGCACCGTTATCAATTGCGCGCCAACCACAGCGCCAAGTGCAGCGACACCCGCTGCCGCCCTGGGAACGATCTCGACGACGAATCTCGGTAGCGCGACCGGTGCGGCCACCCCGACCACGCCGGTTGGTAGCCCGCTGGACTCCAGCAGCTGTGTTCTGAACGGGAATACCAGCCCAAGCGACCCCTCATCGTTGCCGCTCACGACTCCGCTGATTTCCAGCGTCCTACCCGGCACGCTTGAGGCGCCGACTGCCATCCTCGGCGACACCAGTATCGCCCCGTCGGCGACGATGCCTACACCGAACGCGACGGCCTGCAACGAGACCGTCTCGATGAACCTTGCCGCTCCCGGCATGATGGCGGCTGCCAATGCCACGGGTGCCACGGCGACGCCAGGGGTAACCGCGCTTTCGGGCTGCTGAGATATATTAGGATGCGATTTCGCAACGATATCGACAGTCTGGAAGCGTTGTTGGATCGCGTTTTTCGCTTTCGTGCTGTCTCGTTAGATCGAAGACGAAACGGCAGCGGCGCCCGGCCACGTGCCAAACTATGCCGATGGCTTCTCCTGCCGCAAAGCAGACATGCTTAGTGTGGTTCAAGACGCGAGATAGCGCGAAGCAGGTGAAAGTGGCCTTTCTTAGCCTGTCCATTCGGTGGCGACCTTTGACGTAAACTGAACTGCTGCATAAGAAACAGACATTTTTTATACAGTTCGCCGGCTGACTTCGAATAGCAGCTTCTCGGCGCAAAGAAGTCATTGGCGTCAGTGCAAAAATTCTCGTCGTTTTCTTCCATCGCTCGCCATAAAATCCTGCGTTACTTCTTAAAGTCTTCATGGCAGGCTATGACTCTTGAGAGGGGGCTTCGTTTCACAATACCAGTGTGCCTAGCCTTGTTTTGAGTTTTTCTGGGATGGAGCAGCACTTGTGATGGCGCGAGGCGTTTCTCAGATCAATCCCCGATTGTCGATACTACGCAGTCATCCATTTTTCATTGATCTCGACGCCAAGGCATTAGATCAACTATGCCAGTATGCGAGCTTCCGAAAGTTCAAACGCGGGGCGACCGTCTTTGTGAGAGGAGATCCCGGCAATAGTCTCTTCGTCGTGGTGAGCGGCGCTGTCAAGATGAGCGTCGCCTCATCTGAGGGACGCAGCGCTATCCTCAATCTTGTGACGAAAGGTGAGATATTCGGGGAGATCGCCTTGCTCGATGGGCTTTCGCGAACGGCCGATGCGATCGCTCACACCAATTGCGAGCTTATCGTGATCGACCGGCGAGATTTCTTTCCATTTATCGAATCCCAACCGATGCTGGCCATGAAGTTCATTCACTTGCTTTGCGCTCGTCTGCGCTGGACGAGTGAACAGGTCGAGCATGTCATTCTGCAGGACCTGCCTGCGCGGCTAGCGAACCTGCTGATCGGTTTGGCCTCGAAGCACGAGCCTTCCGACGTCGGCCGTCCTTTTATCGTCACTCAACAAGAGATCGGCGAGATGGTCGGAGTGACTAGAGAAAGCATCAACAAGCAACTTCGTGCCTGGTCCTTGAAAGGGTGGATCCGCCTTGAGCCCGGCAGCATCGCCATCCTCAAGCCGAAGGCGCTAGCGGCTGTTGCCGAAGCCGAGCCTGCAACCCTTGATGCGTCGGGGCGACCGTTCAAGGTGTGATGTGGTTCACATGACTTCGTTGGTGTTTGGCCCATTAGTGGCCGGGTATCAGGAGGTATTCGGCATGGCATCCGTCGACGAATTGGAGCAAACCTATCGCCGCATTTACCGACGCCTCACGCTCGGGGTGTTTATCCTCTACGGCATCGTTGTAGTGTTGGCTGTCACGGTGCTGCTCGGCAACCCGATAAAAAGCTTCTAGACGCCGGACAGGTGGGAGCTCCCATCCCGAAGGGCGGCTCGTCTGCGTGTGGCGACAGTGAGCTCGCTAACGCGAAGGGTTGGTTCCCCCTAAAGGTGAGGCGCGCCCGCTATGGGCTCGATAGATCCGAGAAATCGTATGGGATGACGTTCACGCAGCGGACGGGCTGATTCAGCACGTGTTCGGCGGCCAGGGCAAAATCATCCGTGTGAACCGCTTCGATCTCCGCTGCGCAGGCTTCATTGGAGACAAAGACGTAGAGGACGTCCTCATCCATTCCTCCGACTTTCATACCCAGGCACAAGCGGTCGTAAACACGCGGCCCCAGCAGGCTGTTGAGCATGGCTTCGATGGCAAGTTGTTGTGTTGTCGTTGGTCGCATTTGGCCTCCATAAGGCTACTATGCGAATGAATGGACGGCTGTCTGTGATCTAGTTCACTGACGCGGGGAAATGCGGCAGCTAACGTGTCGGCCATGATGGCGCTGGCCAGCGGCTGGTTGTTGCGGCTTGCAAAATCTGACAACAATCCTAGTTTTGGCGAGCTGTCTTCGATGGAATATAGATAGTTCTACAACTACAAACGCTCTTGTTCTAATGCTGAGCACTCCAACCCGAGCCGAATAGGCGCACCGATGCATGGGATTCGCGAGACCAAGGATCTGGTGCTGCCGGCAGACGGCCAGGATCAACATTCATTGAAACTATTCCGGGATCAGGTGGTCGGCGACGATACGCCGGATCAGTCGGCAACCGGCACATCCGGCTCGAAGCTGACTGATCCCAATGGACTCGATCCAGGTGGCGTCAGCGCCGTGGATCGCTTCGGATGGCGCATCCGTATGTGGGGCGAGCTCGTTAAATACCGGCTGTCCTGCCATGTGCTCTCCCATCTTTGGTTGTTCAAGGCGGTCTTCGTGGTGCTGCGCGTCGTGCGGCCCATCACGATCGTCGGCAATGTCCTTGTGGCGACAAAAGCCAGCGATGTACGCGACGTGCTCGAACGCTTCGACGACTTTGAACTGGGCGACACCATCGAGCCCGGAATGCCCTGGGGACCGTTTCTGATGACGGTCGATGGGCGAGAGCAGCATGCCCGCGAGAGGGAAATGCTGCAGAGCGTGGTCGAGAAGACTGATGCCCGGCTCATCCGGACGATCGCTTCCGAGAATTGCCAGTCCTGCATCGAGGCATTGAAGGACTCGGGTCAGATCGACGTTGTCGCCGATCTGGCGGAGCCGGTGATGGTTGCCGTCCTAGCCGAATACTTTGGCGTCCCTCCACTGAATGGAGACCGGCAGCGAATGGCAGGCGTTATGCGGAATCTGGCCGGCATCATTATGGTCAACCCGCCAGTTGGTTCGCTTCCGTGGAGCCGGTCTCGCGCCGATATCGCAGATCTGACCTGTCAACTGACGCTGCAGCTTGGATCCGGCGGCCCCACTACTGCCGCTGCATCGCACCCATCCATTCCCGCTCACAGCCTGCTGGCACGGTTGCAGCGCCGCCATGGTCAGCCGGGCAACTCGCCCTGGTTTGATGAGGAGTGGATTCGCTGCTATCTGACCGGGCTGGTCGCGACAGGTGGAGCCACTATCATCCGCGGTGTCACCCATGCCGTGGATCAACTGCTGGAGCAGACCGGGGCATTGGCGCATGCCCAGGAGCTGTCCGCCGCACTCGAGCGTGCGATCCACCACGATCAGACATCGATCACTGCTGATGCGCCGAATGGCCAGCTCGCAGCGGCGCGGGAGGCGTTACGTGGCTGCATCTATGAAGCCATGCGGTTTCGTCCGATGCTGCCTTTGCTGGTGCGAACATGCCCGCGTGATACGATCATCGCCAACGGCACCCCGCGGGCCCGGCGGGTGCCTGCCGGGACGCTTGTCTTGGCACCGCCGCTGGCGGCCATGTTCGATTCCGAAGCATTTCCAGACCCGCTCACATTTCGCGATCGTCCCATCGAGAGTTACTTTCATTTCGGTTTCGGGCCGCGCCACTGTTTCGGCAAATACATTGCTGACGTGGTCATGCTGGAGATCGTCCGCGCGCTGATGCGCCTGCCGGGTCTGGCGCGCGCGCCCGGACAGGGCGGTCAGGTCGGCTACGACGGGCCAGCACCTTGCTCGCTGCGCGTGACGTTCAATGCGAATGGATCGGAGCCCGTCCATTGAATCCGAATTTCACAACGATCATCACGCCGATCGAACCGTCCAAAGTGGAATGGTGCAGGGGCTATCTTCGCGACAATGCCGACCCGCAGTTTGGCGGTGAGGCAGCGTTTCTTGAGTGCCGCCCATTGTTTCCATTCGACAAGATTGCAGGTCTGCATTTTTGTAGTTTTGTCATCCTGGACGCTGCCGACGGGGGCGGGCCTTGTCTCGTATTCGAGGCAACGTTCGATGGCCCGAGAGCGGGTTTTCTGGATGAGCTGTTAAGGTATGCACCAATTGGTTTCGACGAGGTCTACCGCCGGTGTGTCGGCTATCCCTTGTCAGGAACAACGACCCCAAATCTGGTCCGGGAGTATTGGGAGCGCCATGACGTCGGTGCGAATACCTTCTTTAGTGGCAGTCCCGGCCGCACGGTGGTGCAGGTCAAAGGCGAGAACAGCGTTCGGAAGGGAATCGTGTCGTTTCTTTCGGCGCGATTTCTCGTCGATGCGATCTTGCCCGGTCGCCCGGCTGGGTTGCTCGATCTCGTGACACGAGAGTGCATTCGCGGCAGTGCCGACAATCGCTGGGCAGAGCAGCCGGCGCAATTGCCATGGCAGATGACGCTTCGAACCCAGATCGCCGTTGCGGCTGGTATCGTCGTTGCGCTGCTGGCATGCGCTCTGGGCGCACTCGTGTGCTGGGCTTTGGGCTATCGACCATCAGCGCTCTACGCGGTGTTGCCGCTATGGCTTGAGACGGTCGGTCACGCAACGCAGCATCTCGATAAAAAGGTATCGGCATTGCCGTGGGTCTCACAGCTCACCGAAGTCATACAGCCGGCAACGCTGACCGGCTTGATGCTATTGAGCGTAATGTGGCTGGTGGTCCGGGCGGCAGAACTTCTTCTCCGGAGTGCGAGCAAAAATACCCGCGACCAGCATCTGTTCTGGCGCTTTCCGCTGCAATTGGCGGTCGTTACACGATACGCGCTGCTCGGTGTGCTCATCGGTGTTGTCACGCTCGCGGTCATCTCCGGCGTTGACAGATCACCGACATGGGCCGGGATATTGGTGGATGGTCCGAGTGGGATCCTGATGTCGCTGGGTGCGGTGCTGGTGGTCATGTTCCAGCTTGTCTGTATTGGGGGGCTGTTGCTCGTCGGCTGGTATTGCACGACATCGCTGCAGTTGATGGTCGAGCTTCAGCCTCTCAGTAAGACGCGCGAGAATCTGCGGCGTATGGCATTGGACGTCATCCAGTTCGCCATGTTCCTTCTGGTCTCGGTCGGCGTCCTGCTCGTTGCAGCGCTGCTGCCGGAAACGGTCATCAGCAACGTGGCTGGAATGGCCAGATCGCTCACTTACGGCTGGCTTCTGATGGTTCTGCTGGGATGGAGCGGCGTGATGGCCGGCTATCTCGTCGGACTGCTGGCTCTGTGCGCGGTTGGGGCACTCGAGTATCGCGACAGGACGACGTTTGAACATCCCGCGGGTCTTTTGATCCGGGCTCGCGACAACGCGCGCAAATATGCGCGCGAGGAAGCCGGAATTAACCGGTACCAGAATCATCTGGCCAGCATCACCTGTGTGAAGCCGGGTGTCCTTCGATACTGGATCCTTCGACTGGCCCTGTTCGCCGTCAATGTTCTCGCGAAATTCTGGTTCAACAAGGGTGAGCTTGGCGGCATCCCAACCATCCTCTCGGCGCGCTGGGTGCTGATCGATGGTGGCCGGCGTCTGCTATTTCTCGACAATTTCGGCGGTGCCTGGGAGAGCTACCTCAACGAGTTCATCGATCTGGCCGCCGTGAAGGGGCTGAATGCGATCTGGACCAATACGTTCGTGAACGCGGCAGGGAAACGCTACGGTTTTCCGCCCACGCGTTTTCTGTTCTGGCAAGGCGCGCAGGATGCGAGGCCGTTCAAGGCCTATGTGCGGCAGAGCCAAGTGGAAACCATCGTCTGGTACGGCGCCTATCCTATGCTCGGTGTTGTCGGCATCAATGCGAACACCGATACCAGACAAGATCTGTTCGCTCCGTTGAGTTCGCCGGCTATCGATCGATTCCTCCAACGTCTTTGAAAAACCATGAACACGGAAAAAATCGAATGGCATGATGTGCAGGGGCTGCTGTTAAGCGGCTATCCGCAATTGCCGTACTCCGCCTATGTGGCCTGGCACTTTCTTCCAGGCCAGCGGGATGCTGCCAAGCGCTGGCTGCGCGATCTGGCCGAGCGATTGATGCGCGCGGACAGGATTGAGGGGGAAGATGACGGCGCGACGGATCTGCAGTTACCGCCGACGAACATCCGGGCACTTAAGGCCATGCGTGTTGGCGATCGGACGGCGATCAATCTGGCCATCACTGCCAGCGGCCTCCAGGAGCTAGATCTCGACGAGCATCAGCTGTCGGACTTCTCCGTGGAATTTCTCGAAGGCATGGCGCCGAAGCCGACGTCTGGCAGACGGATGCCCCGACGCTCCGGCCTTCTCGGCGACGCGGGAGAAAGCTCACCGTGCCGATGGGAGTGGGGTGGATGGGGGCCGTCCGCCGAGGTGCACGGCATGCTGTTGCTTTATGCATCCGAAGAACATGTGTTGCAGGCCCTAGTCCAGGCGGAGCAGCGCGCGATGAACGGCATTGCTGACGTTGTTGTGACTGGTGACCAAGGCAACGGCCGGCCCGTCATCGTCCATGGCCGCCTCTATGACGATGCCAAGGAGCATTTCGGCTTCGTCGACGGCATCTCGCAGCCGATCATCGAGGGGTCGCCCCTGGCTATCCGAAGCGAGGAAAACGCCAAGAACGAGAAAAAAGCCAAGTCTTGTCACACCCCCGCGGGCAGTGGCGAAAGAGACAAGGTCCTGAGCGCAAAAGACCGCCGCATCTCCCTGGTCAAGCCAGGCGAATTTGTGCTCGGCTATCGCAATGAACGTCGGGAGCGCATCAGCAGCCAATCCGTGAAGCCCGGCTCCAATCTGCGCGATCTGCTGCGTAACGGAACCTACCTGGTGTTCCGGCAACTGGAGCAGGACGTGGACGCCTTCGAGAAATTTGTTGCCAGCCTCGCTACCCGAATGCATGGCAAAGCCGATGTCGAGGCGACAGAGGAGGTTGCGGCACGGCTGATCGGTCGGTACCGCAACGGTGCGCCGCTGGTGCGTGCCGGCGCCGATTCACCGTCGGCACCCGAACGCAATGATTTTCTTTACGCCTACGAAGACGAGTCAGGGATGGCCTGTCCGATTGGCGCGCATATTCGCCGTGCCAATCCGCGCGATGCCATTGGCTCCGACCCGGATGTCGCACTGAAGCTGTCCAAGATGCATCGCATTATCAGGCGCGGCCGGCCGTATGGAGCCAGGCGCGGCGAGCAGGACGAGACAACCGGCAAGGGTTCTCGGCGCGGGACGGCGTTCATCGCGTTGAACGCCGATATCGCTGGCCAGTTCGAGATGATCCAGCATTCGTGGCTGAACAATCCTCAGTTCGGAGGACTGCCCGTCGGGACCGATCCGATTAGCCATGTTGCCCATGACGGAGATGAACTCGTCATTCAGCAGAGACCGTTCAATCTCCATATCGAAAAACCTCGCCCCTTTGTCACGGTGCGCGGTGGGGCGTACTTTTTCCTGCCGGGCATCAATGCCATCCGCGCCCTGGCCGATTGAGCTCGCAGCCAGGATCTGATTCAGGCAACCAAGGTGGCAAGCGCATCATTGCAGAGCGTCGTGTAAGGCTGCATGGAGCACTGTTCGGCGAGACCGAGCGCTTCGCGATAGTATCGTTCTGCGGTGGTCGTGTTGCTCGTATCGAGAATATGGGCAATGTCGCCCAGAAGCTTCTTGGCGTAGACTTGCTGCGGCAATTCTCCGCGCTCTTCCGCCAGTGCTAGCGCTCTTTCAGCTACGGCTTTGGCTTCCTTGCTGCGGCCGGCGGCAAGGAAAGCACGACCTTGAGCGATGAAGAGAAAGCGCCAGCCGAATGCGTGTTCAGCGAGCGGAATATCCAGCTTTTCAGGCACTGCGAGGATGTTGAGTGCAGATTCGACATCGCCCAATGCGAGATAGGCTTCGCCCATCCGGGACGCGAAGACCGGGTACATCTGTTTCATCTCAAGATCGAGGCATGTCTGCCAGCTCTCATTCAGCAGCGCGAGCGCTTCGACAGGGCGCCCTTGCGCGATCCGGAGCCGACCAAAAACATGATTAATGTTGGCGCGTGAATACGAGTGGTTCGCCGCCACCGCCAACAGCCTTGCCTCTTTTGCAAGAGCCTCTGCGCGAGAGAAGTCACCGAGATCGATCAGTGAATCGGCCATGAAGGTCCGAAGCATCACGCTGGGAAGCGCGGCCCATCCAGCGCGCTTCTCGTCGACCTCTGGCGTTTCGATCGCGAGACATTTTTCGTGATACGCAAGCGATTGCGTGAAGTCGCCGGTTTCATGGTGGATGATGCCCACATTGTGGAGAGCGGCAAAGGTTAGGACGGGTTGGCCGATCTTCTCTGCGATCGACTGTGCCGTTTGGGCAGCGGTCATGGCTTCGACGTGATAGCCAAGTCTCCAGAGTGCGACTGTCAACTGACAATTCACCGCCGCAATCCGCCATGGTTCCCGGGATTCTTCGGCCAGCCGGCGCGCCTCACGCAAGACGTCGGCAATACGTTGATGCATGCCGATTGGTTCGAGCGCCGTAATCACCGTCAGATGCAGATCTATTTCAGAGATGGTTTTCTTCGATGACGGCGGCCAATGCGCCAGCGTTTCGCGGCCACGCTCGTAAATGGCGATCGCATCCTGATTGGCGCCACGCTTGATTGCTCGACGGCAGCTCCGCAACTGATACGGAACTGCCTTTTGCCATAGCTCAGCGAGAAACGCGTGGTCGGCAAGTCGGTCGATATACTCGTCGAGACGGTCGGCGAATCGAAGCTCGATAATTTCGATCGCCTTGGCGTGGAGATAGCGACGGACGCTGAGTAGCATCATGCCGTAGGCCACTTCTCTCGTGAGCTCATGTTTGAACGAATATTCGACGGTGCCGGAGGCAGTGGCCATTCTGAGAAAATCCCCCGACTCCAGCGCCAGAAGACGAGGAGCCAGTTCGTCGGGATCAGTTCCAACCATGCCGGACAGCAGGATCAATGAGATGTCTTTGCCGATCACGGCGGACATTTGCAAAAGCGATTTCGTCGCTTGATCGAGTAGGTCGATACGCGATGCCAGAACGGAATGAATGGTCTCGGGGATTTTGATATTAGACGATCCATCGCTGACTTTGTAGCGGCCCGGATCGCCGACTAGCACCTTCGTATCTTTGAGTGCCTGGGCCAGTTCCTCCACGAAGAGTGGATTGCCTTGCGCTTTCGCGAGGACACGTCGTCTGATGTAGCCCAGACTTCCGTCATCGCCCAACAGCGATACAAGCAGTTGATCACCGTCCGGTTCGCTGAGCGGCGCGATGTCAAGGCGTTCAACGGCTCGGCCGGACCAGATGCGTTCCGGGCGTTGCGTGACGACCACGAGGACCCGGGCGTTATCGAGCATCCCCATGATGCTGTTCAGAATGAGCTGGGTTTCGGCGTCGACCCAGTGGATGTCTTCGATCAGGATGAGCAAGGGCGTCAACCGTTCCTGCGAGAAGACGAGCGTCTTCATGGCGTCGATGACCTTGTTGCGTCTTTCGGATGGCTCGAGCTTTTTCCAGTCTTCGTCCTCGCTGTTGAGATCCAGGAGCGAGAGGATGGCCGGAAGATGTGGGGGCAGATTTGGATCGAGGCGGGCAATACGGGTGCTGGTCCGGCTGGCAGCTGAGGCGGGGCTATCCTCGGCGCGTACGCCGAAGAGCTCACGTATCAACGTGCTGACGGGATAGTAGCTGGAGTTCGCGCGTTGAGAAGCGCAGGTCGTCTGCAGGACGAGCCATTCTTCTGGGACGCTGGCGATGAACTCATGGACCAGACGCGATTTGCCGATCCCGGCAGGGCCGACGATGGTCACCGCGCGTCCGTGTCCCGCAGCGGCGTTATCCAGCAGTTTCTTGAGGAAATCTAATTCTGTCCGACGTCCGATCAGCGGACTGAGGCCGCCGGAGGAGCGAGCCTGCCAGCGCGTGCGCGGCCGCATCGACACCAGTTCATAGGTCTCCACCGGCTCGGCGACCCCTTTGGCTTTTTCGGGCCCGAGCTGCAATGCGCTGATGAAGCCCTTCGCGAGTTGGAAGGTGTCGGACGACAACTTGATCGAGCCAGGGGAGGCAAGCGCTTCCATTCTGGCGGCGAGGTGAACCGTTTTTCCAACGGCGTCATAGTTCATCGCCAGATTGTTGCCGATCGAATGAATGATGACCTGTCCGGAATTCAGGCCAATTCTGATACTGATCGAGCGCTGATGCAGACGATTGAATTCGATGATCGCATTTCTCGCAGCCAGTGCTGCGCGGCAGGCCTGGACGGCGTGGTCTTCGCTCGCAATGGGGGCGCCGAAGAGCGCCATAATGCCGTCACCGCGCGTTTGATTGACCAACCCATCGTGCTCATGCACGGCGTCCATCAGCCGCTTGAGCACTGGGCCAATAACTTCCAGCGCTTCTTCTGGGTCCAACTGGTCGATGAGTTCGGTCGACCGCTGGATATCGGCAAACAGGACGGTGACACGTTTGCGCTCGCCCAGCATGGATGTGCCGGACCGCATGATACGCTCAGCGAGTTCTGGCGGGATTTGCGATTGCAGGAATGAGAGTGCATGAACGCCAAGCGCAGTTGGAGCAGCCCTTGGCCGCCCGCAGCCACCGCAAAAGCGTGCCTCCAATTGCATCGTGAACCCGCAATACGCGCATTGGTTCGCGGAATCGTCCAATAGGTTGTGCCCTTCTTTGGATGCCACCTTTCACCCTTTCCGGCGGAGCAAGCAATCTATCCAATTGCGCGATCATGGCAATGTCGGGAGCTATGTCTCAGGCCAGGGTGAGCGCGGTGTGATCTGGAAAGCGTCGGCCAGTTGCGCCTAGTACCAAATCGGACGGTTCGCCCGATTTGGATGGGGACAGTGCAATAGGCGCGCCATGCTGCAAGCGTCGACGAACATATGAGTGACAGCAATTGGCGCAATGCGGACATCGTTGACCCACGAAATCTCCCTCGTAGCATCGTTGCCGCTCGGATGGCCGCACAGCATCAACACGTTGGTTTCAACTAGCGATAGCCTGCCGTGCGATTAATTCTTGGCGATTGTAAGCTGGACCCATACTTCATTGCTCGCGACGTCGGTCGCGGTTCTGGTGTAGGTCTACATCGTCGCACATCCTCGGTATCAGTGTCGAACTCGCGGTGGTGTACAGTTAGATGTGGAAGAGCGGTGAACAGGTGAACGAAAAGTGGTCGGCGTCAAATGACGTAGTGCACGCCGTGCCAGTTATGAGCGTCGTCGAGTTTTGCGGTCTCGACGTGAATATACGTGCAGATCTTGCATAGGTAGACTCTCACCTCGACCCCGTCGTCGTATTTGCAGTGTCGATCTAAAGACATCTGGTAACGGCATCTCAGGCAATGCGTATTGTCTGCCATCTGCGCTCACCGAAACACCGCTGGACGCTTCTCGACGAACGCTCTGACGGCTTCGCGATGCTCCTCGGTCTGCGCGGAGCGGACCAGCCGCTCGGCCTCCTTGTCTAGCGATGCGGTAAAGCCGACGTTTTGCACCTCGTCCAGGTTGTCTTTCATGGCGCTGTAGGCCTTCGTGGGTCCATTCGCCAATTTCAACGCGATCATGAACGCCTCCTCGGCAAGCCTGTCGGCCGCTACGATCCGATTGAATAATCCCATAGTTTCGCAGCGTTGTGCATCGACTCTGTCGGACAACAACATCAGTTCTCTTGCGCGGGCGGCTCCCACCGTTCGCGTGAGTAGCCAGGCGATGCCGTAGTCGCCGCTCAGCCCGATTCTGGCATAGGCCGTACTGACGAATGCTTGCTCAGCTGCGATGCGGATATCGCAGGCCAATGCGAGCGAGAGGCCTGCGCCTGCAGCCGCACCGGGAAGGGCCGCGACCGTCGGCTTCCGCATCTCGAACAGCGCGCCGGTCAAAGTGCGTTGACGTTCGATCAGACGCGTTACTTTCTGACCAAAGGTTAGTTCGTCTGTGCTGCTGCGGTCGCCCATGCCTTTCACATCGCCACCCGCGCAAAAAGCCTCGCCGGCGCCGGTGATCAGCACCGCGCGTACGCCATTGTCGGTCGAGCAGTATACGATCATCCGGCGCAGGGCGGGTGTGAGTTTGTCCGACAGCGCATTGCGGGCCGCCGGGCGATTGAGCGTGATCACGGCGACCCGACGGTCGATATGACAAAGCAATTCGTCCGTTCCCGTTTCGACCGAAACCGGCGTCAAGGTCGTCATGAAGAGTCTCCCCGTCGAGCACTGTTTGAAAATTGACAGTTCTAAAATAGAACTATAGTCTTCGAGCAAGAGGCTGCAAGGCAGGATCGTCTCCGCTTGAGCCGATTGTCAAAGACGGTCAGCTGAATGACCGTCGGGAGGAAATAGATGCGCGGTCTGTCCGTGAAGTCCGATGGACTTCCGACGGAGCGATGTTGTGCCCGGTCGCGTGGAAACAGCATCCTCATCTCGAGCCATCCAGGCGTCGCGGTTGCCGAGCGAGTTGTGCATCGACGCGCAGGGGCGATAGTCGCATGAGCAATGTATCCGAGAATGGAGAATTCATCAGGATCGTCGGCGGTCGCGTGCTGTCTAACACCGTCGTCCGCACGCCCGTAATCCGGATTGAAAGCTTCCGCAGGGACGTGTCGAAGCAGGTTCAATGGCATTTCAAGCAGCCAGAACTAGCGCTCTTCTTCTATAGGAGGGGTGCGCGGAAGCTGCGCGGCAAGATGGATGGTAAGTCGTTCGACCAGCAACTTGCCGGCAACTTGGCCGTCTATCCGGCTGGCTTGGAGATCGATGGCGAATTCACCGTCACATCGGCAAGGTCGGATTATACAGTCGTGTTCTTCGACCAGACGTTCATATCGGAACGACTTCCGAGCTTTGCGGCAGCGCCGAGACTGGGCTTCGATAACCCGGCAATCGCCTTCGGACTGGAAGAACTGTGCAGCGAGCCGCATCATGACGACGATGTCTATGCGATGATGGCAGAGGGGTGGGCAACCCAGACACTCGCTGTTCTAAAGCGGATGAGCGGCACCAAGACGCCGCTTGGCAACCGAGGCGGTCTCACCCACTGCAATCTTAAAAGGATCTCCGAGTTCGTCGAGGAAAACCTCGGTCGGTCGATCGGATTGATGGAGATGGCTTCGCTGGTCGGATTGAGCACTCGACATTTCATTAGGGCATTTTCCGAAAGTACCGGCGATACCCCGCATCAGTATGTCATCGGTCGGCGCATTGAGCGCGCCAAATACCTTCTTATTAGTGAGAAGTGTTCGCTGACGGAAGTTGGCCTTGCAGTTGGCTTCAGCCATTCGCAACATTTCACGACGAAATTCAAACAGCACACTGGTCTTTGTCCGTCGGGCTTTCGCGCCGCGGTGCGGCATTAGCAAAGTCGGAAAGCAATGTCGCTTTCACGTAGATCCGGCACTATCTGGCAAGCCTGGTCGCCCGCGTTCTTCTAACAGATCCACTCAACGGTGCGTCGTGCGCCGAATGCAGTGGGAATGGAACGCATGCCAGGGCCTCTTTTGGGAGTTCGCGTACTTGATCTGACCAGCGTCGTGTCGGGTCCATTTGCAACCATGTTCTTGGCGGACCAGGGCGCTGAGGTCATCAAGATCGAGCCGCTGGGCGGTGACATCACGCGCCGCAGCCGGGCCGCCATCGACAAGGCCGGGCAGTTCTCGGCGCTGTTCATCTCGTCGAACCGAGGCAAGCGCTCGATCTCGCTCGATATCAAAAGCGAAGCCGGTGCGCGGATCGTCAAGAAGCTCGTCGCCCAGTCCGATGTCCTCGTGCAGAACTTTCGCCCGGGGACAATGGAGCGTCTCGGGTTGGGAGCCGACGAACTCCGGGCCCAATTTCCGCGCCTCATCTACGTATCGATCAGCGGGGTCGGTGAAACCGGGCCATACGCCAAGAAACGCGTCTACGATCCGATCGTCCAGGGGCTGTCGGGTTTCGCCGACATCCAGTCGCAGGCCGGCACCAACCGACCTCAGATGATACGGACCATCGTCGCAGACAAGACGACGGCTGTGCTGACGGCACAGGCCGTGTCCTCGGCGCTCTATGCGCGCGAGAAGACTGGACGCGGCGATCACATTCGGGTCGCGATGCTGGACGCCATGCTGTCGTTCCTGTGGCCCGAAGGCATGATGCAACACACCGTCGTCGGCGCGGAGGCCTCGTCGCCGGATCCTAATGATCGCCCCGATCTGATCTTCAAGACCGTGGACGGCTATATCACCGCAGGCACGATCTCGGATTCCGAGTGGCAGGGCTTCTGCCGCGCCACCGACGACCCTGAGCTCGTCAAGGACGAGAGGTTCGCGACGCCTGCGGGGCGCTCGGTCAATGCCACCGCGCGCATCAACAAGATGCAGGAATACATCGCCACCCGGACCACGGCCGAATGGCTTGCCAGGCTGGACGCCGCGGACGTGCCATGTGCACCGGTGCTGCGCCGTAGCGAGATCGTCGCCAACGAGCAGGTGGTGGCGCGCGGCATCATCCAAGAGTTGGAGCAGCCGTCCGTCGGCCGCGTCCGTCAACCGAAACCGGCGGCCCGGTTCGAAGAGCGCCCGGCGGCCATCGGCGGGCCGGCACCACGCATTGGCGAGCATAGTCGGGAGATCCTGCGTGATCTTGGATTCGACGATGCGGCAATCACCGAGATGATCCTGTCGAAGGTCGTCCGAATTGAAGGCGAGGGACGTTGACATGACTGACAAGAAGCAGGTGGCGCTCCTGGTGGGAGCGGGGGATGCAATTGGTGCGGCCGTCGCGCGGCGATTTGCACAGGGGGGATACGCGGTCTGTATCGCGCGGCGCGATGCTGAAAAGTCTGCGGGCCTGGTCGAGGAGCTGCGCGCGCAGGGCCACGATGTCCACGCCAGATCGATCGACGCCCGAAACGAGGAGGAGGTGCAGCGGCTGTTCCAGACGGTGGAAGATGAGATGGGCCCCATCGCGGTGTGCCTGTTCAATGCCGGATCCAATGTGCAGAAGCCACTCCTCGAAACGACCGGGAAGCTGTTCTTCAAGGCCTGGGAACTAGCCTGCTATGCCGGCTTCTTGGTGGGACGTGAGGCAGCGAAGCATATGGTGCCGCGCGGCGCCGGCACGATGCTGTTCACCGGCGCGACGGCCAGCATGCGCGGCGGCAGCGGCTTTGCCGCTTTCTCGGCAGCGAAATTCGGTCTGCGGGCCGTTGCGCAGGCCATGGCGCGAGAGCTCGGACCGAAGAACATCCACGTCGTGCACCTGCTGATCGATGCCGGCGTCGACAGTGAGGCGATCCATGAGCGGATGAGGAGCCGTGGCCTGGATCCTGCCGCCCGTCAGCCCGACAGCCTCACCACGACGGCGTCGATTGCGGAAGCCTATTGGTTCGCCCATGCGCAGAAGCGAGACGGATGGACGCATGAGCTCGATCTTCGGCCGGCTGCGGAGAAATGGTGATGAACCCGGAACTCGTGTTGTGGGGCGTTGGCACCAGCCGGACCATCCGACCTCACTGGGCGCTTCATGAATTGAAGCTTCCCTATACCCGAAAGCCGATCCTGCCGCGGACGGGGGAGACCGAAACGCCGGAATATACGGCCCTCAATCCCCGGCAAAAGGTGCCGCTGTTGCAGGACCACACGCTCGTCATCGGCGAGAGCGCTGCGATCATCGCCTATCTAGCCAAGACCTATCCCGACCAGGCCGCCTCCCTCATTCCGAAAGACTCCGAGACTTACGCGAAGTGGCTCGAATGGTGTTTCTTCATCGTCACCGAGCTGGATTCCACGAGCCTGTACGTCATGAGGCGGCATGGGCAGATCAAGGGACTGTCTCACATCTATGGTGATGCACCGGGCGTTGTCGCCCAGGCTGCGGAGTATTTCAGGAAGCAGTTGAAGCACGTCGATGCGGCGCTGTCCGACGGGCGGGAATATCTCCTGGGTGAACAGTTCACCACCGCAGACATCCTGCTGACCACGTGTCTGACCTGGGCCATCGATTATCAGGTAGCGATCTGCGAGAGCGCGACGCCCTATCTCGACCGTGTGCTGAATCGCCCCGCCTATCGGGATGCCTCGGCGGCCAACAAGCCGGGCTGATCGCTCCGACAAGACCGGGCGGCGTTGCAGCCGTAACACCGGCGACGCTGGCCGCGCGTAAGCGAAATTGCGCCGGTCTCAAGACGACGATCCGCAGCCGAACAGGCCTCAATGACGCGGACGGAAAAATGACGACGCCTATCAGAGGGAGGATGAAGAATGAAAATAACGCGCCGGTCTTTCTTGGCCGCAACGGCGTCCACCGTTGCAGTCCCGTCGATCGCACGATCGGCGGCGGACACCTGGCCGCAGCGACCGATCAGGATCGTCGTCGGCTTCGCCCCGGGCGGACAGACCGACGTCTATGCGCGGATGTATGCCGAGTTCATCGGAAGCCAGACCGGCGTGCCAGTGATCGTCGAGAACAAGACCGGCGCGCTCGGTTCGATTGCCGGGGCCGAGGTCAAGCGGGCAGCGCCGGACGGCTATACCATCCTGTTCAATACGTCTGGCGCGATGACTGTGAACCGCGTGCTGGTCAAAGATCTTGCCTACGACACGGATAAGGATTTTCAGCTGGTTTCGGCGATGCCGACGGGTGGACTGCCGCTCATCATGCGCAAGCAGTTGGGCATCACCGACCTCGACGGCGTCGTTCGTCATGCACGCGCGACGGGGCGCATGACGCTCGGAACGTTCGGGGTCGGCTCACCTCCGCACCTCACGATCCTCGCGCTCAACAAGCAATATGGCCTGAACATCGAGCCGATCCACTACCGTGGTGAGGCACCGATGTTCACCGATATGCTGGCACAGACGGTCGACGGCGGTGTCGGTACGATCGTCGGCGCGCAGCCGGTCCTGCAGAGCGGGTCGGGTGCAGTCGTCGCTGTGCCGCGCAAGCGGCTCACGACCTTTCCGGAAGTCAGGACGTTTGCCGAGCAGGGGGCGGATTCGCCGCTGTTCGGTCTGCTGACCTATCAATGCTGCGCGGTGCCCACCGGTACGCCAACGGCCATTGTCGAACGCCTGTCGGATCTCATCATGCGGGCGGCGCAGACCGAAAAGGTCAGGACGATGTTCCAGACGTTTGGAATCGATGAAGGACCGATGTCGATGCAGGCGACGCGCGAGCTCTATGCGCGGGAAGCGCCAGTCTGGATCGAGCTTGCAAGGCAAGCGATTGCAGATCGAAAAACCTAGCGGCGACGTCGCGTCAGCTCGCCACTTGCGCGGCGGTCATTTTGCGATTGACAAGTTCTTTAAAAGAACTGACCTTGATCACCAAGGTCGCTGACCAATAATTGCGATCAAATGATTGCATGCCGCCGCTAAAATCGCGGTGAGCAAGGGGAGGGTATGATGCGTCGGATCACGACAGCGTTGACGGTCTGGATTGCTCGCAAGGCTGCGAAGGTCGGCTGTGATGCCGATGGCGGCGCAGGCCGCGCGCGGCGCGGCGTGGCGCGATGATCGGTCCCGATGGGATCGTGCGTCAACGGCCCATCGGATAGATCGATTCAGCCAAATTCATTTCGAGGGCCGCCCGGTTTGAACGACGCAGCGGCGCCGGGGTTGGCCGGTCTCTGCCCTGACGAGCTACGGCGCGGCGGAGATGGCCGTCGATCGGGACGTCAGCTCGCGGACATCGACAGATCCCGCGCAGCAGTGCTGTTTCTCGTGCAGCAGCGCCGGGGGAACTCCTCATTCGAGAATTTCAAATGGCAGGCAGTCAAGCTTGCGGTACAGGAGGGAGCAGACAATGATGAGAAGAATGTTTGTTGGCGTTGCAATGGCAGTGATGCTGTTCGGACTGCAGGTGCGAGCCGAGACTGTCGGTGTCACGGATACCGAAATCAAGATCGGTGCAACCTTTCCGTTCAGCGGCCCGGCGTCGCCGTTGAGCAATACCGGCAAGGGGCTCATTGCCTATGTCAACTCGATCAACGATCGCGGTGGCATTGGCGGCAAGAAGATCAATCTCATTACCTATGATGACGCCTATAGTCCGCCAAAAACGGTCGAGCAGACGCGTAAGCTGGTGGAAAGCGATGAAGTTGCCTTCATGTTCAGTCCGCTGGGCACTCCGGGAATCGCGGCCACCATCAAATACGTAAACTTGAAGAAAGTGCCCCATTTGTTTGTGGTGAGCGGTGTCAACAAGTTCACGAATTTCAAAGAATTCCCGATGACGACGACCGGCCTGCCGAGCTACGACACCGAGGGGAAGATTTACGCGAAATACATCACGAAGACGCTGCCGGATGCGAAGATCGCGCTGCTCTACCAGAATGACGATTTGGGGAAGGACTTCCTCGCTGCGTTCAAGGGATATTTGAAGGACAGCTTCGACAAGAAAGTCGTGGCGTCCGCCTACGAACTGAGCGAGCCGACCGTCGATACGCATGTCGTGAATCTGAAAGCATCAGGCGCCGGAGCATTCCTTGTTGCCGGCACGCCGAAATTCGCCGCGCAGGCTATCAAGAAAGCGTTCGACATTGGCTGGAAGCCGCTGTTCCTGATCAACTATGTTTCAAGCTCGGTCGCTTCGACAATCGTGCCGGCGGGGCCCGAAAAGGCAATCGGCATTGTCGCGGCGACCATCGCAAAGGACCCAAGCGACAAGAAATGGGAGAATGATGCCGGCATCCAATGGTACAAGTCTCACTTCGCGCAATATCTGCCCGGCGCCGACATCGGTGATGCAAATTATGTGTACGGCACGGAGCAGGGCCAGATATTGGAGCAGATTCTCAAACAGTGCGCTGGCGATTATTCCCGCGAGAATATTGTAAAGCAGGCGCGCAATATTCGAGATCTATCCCTGCCGACCTTGATGCCGGGAATTACCATCAATACCGGACCACAGAACAGCATGGCCTATACCCAGCTTCAGTTGCAGCGCTGGAGTGGAACTTCCTGGGAGCAGTTCGGCGGTCTTCTTGATGCGACTTCGGAATGATGAGGTCGCCACCAGGTCCGCGCCGACTTCGGCACGGACCTGGTACTTTACGCGCGACTGGCCTTGCTCGTATTGGCTTTGGTTGTGCGGGCCTTTGAAATGTGGGGCTTGGGGGCTACAGCTTCGCGAGCGCCAGGTCCTGGATGGACGTGGACCTCCTTGGCAAGCACCGGCTCGCCGCATTCTGAGCAGATCATGAGTGGATCGAAGTGCTTGCCGCATGACTTGTGCTCGTGAAGCATCGGTCGCCCCCGCGAGTCGACCATGTGGATGTTACCCCAATGAACGACCGACATGATGATCGGGTAAAGGTCCAGTCCCTTCTGAGTCAAAATATACTCGTATCGCTTGGGTGCATCCATATAGGGAATGCGCCGGAGCACACCGAATCGAACCAGCTTCTTGAGGCGGTCGGCGAGCAGGTGCCGTGTAATTCCCAGCGATGTCTGGAAAGCGTCGAAGCGACGCTTGCGCAGGAAGCATTCGCGCAAAATCATAAGCGTCCAGCGGTCGCCAATCACCGCGACGGTGCGGGCCAGCGAACACGGCTCTTCCTCAAGCGAATCCCATTTCATCCCACGTCTCCGGCATTCCCATTCCGCGCATTCTATTTTGGCATGGACCTCAAAACAATACCGTTGTCGCCGTTCCAGTTTCAAAGCAGGTTTCGCCGTTGACAGTTCTAAAATAGAACTCTAGCGTTCGGTCGGGGCGGACATTTGATCGTGCCCATCAAGATAAAAGGGGAGGCGCCGTTGACCGATCGATCACAGCCGGAATTCCATTTCGATTTCGGCAGCCCGAACGCCTATCTCGCCGAAGCCGCACTCCCGGGTATCGAGCAACGCACCAAGGTCAAATTTCAATATATTCCGGTCCTGCTGGGCGGGATTTACAAAGCTACCGGTAATATGTCGCCTGCGGAGTCGTTGCGCGGCATCAAGAACAAGCCTGAATATCAGAGGCTGGAGTCCGAGCGCTTCATCCGGCGCCACGGTATCACCAAGTTCAACAGCAATCCGTTCTTCCCGGTCAACACGCTTATGCTCATGCGCGGCGCTGTCGCGGCTAAGTTCGAAGGTGTGTTCGATCCGTATTTTAGGGCGGCCTACCACCATATGTGGGAAGAGCCGAAGAAGATGGACGACCCCGAAGTCTTCGCCGCGGCCTTCAAGTCCTCCGGCATCGACATCGACAGGTTGATCGCGCGGGCGCAGCAGGACGACGTCAAGCAGAAACTCATCAAGGACACGAATGACGCGGTTGCTCGCGGGTCATTCGGGTCGCCGACGTTCTTCGTCGGCAACGAGATATTCTTCGGCAAGGACAGTCTCAGGGATGTGGAAGAGGCGATCGTTGAGCAGGCTTCTTTCCTGAAAACGAGGACGGCCTAGGTTACCTGACCATACAATCCAGAAGCTGCGACTAAGCGGCTCTTTTCCCGGGAGGACGAAGATGTTGAAGACGGTGGAAACCGATGAGGCAGCGCGCATACTTTCCGCGTTGCCGCGCCGCATCGACCAGGTCATTGATTGCCATGCTGTCGAAACACCCGATCGGATAGCGTTGATCGACGACGGGGACAGCATGACCTATGGTCAGTTGCATAAGGCCGTCGCGGATATTGCCTTTGACCTCACCAAGCTCGGCATCAGGCCCGGCGACCGCCTGATGATCGTCAGCGAAAACAGCATTCCGCTCGCAGGTCTGCTGCTCGCGGCAAGTCGCCTCGATGTCTGGGCGATCGTCGTCAATCCACGGCTTTCCGCTCGTGAGCTGGATCAGATCAGGGATCACAGCGGCGCACGCCGTGTGCTTCTGACGGTCGGCGTGTCCAAGGAAGCTGCGAGCCATGCCGCGCGGTATGAAGCCCAAACGCATCGGATCGGCCCGCTATCGGAGGTGGCCGTTACCGCTCTCAACGAGGGCACGTCACCCGAGCGAGTGGAGGACAGCCCGAAAGATCAGGTGGCCGTTCTCATTTATACGTCGGGTACGACCGGCACGCCCAAAGGCGTGATGCTGACGCACGAGAATCTGCTGTTCAGCGCCAAGACCACGGCCGACATCCGTCGCATGACGCCAGACGACAAGCAGTACATCGTTCTCCCGATCTCGCACATCGTCGGCATTTCGTTGCTGGTGATGACCTTGATGACGGGTGCGCCCGTCCGGTTGGCAAGCAAGTATGATCCGGCCGCACTGGCAAAGGCGATCTCGGACGAAGGCATCACGATCCTGAATGGCGTGCCGGGGACCTATCAGCGATTGCTGGAATACAAATCGGTTACCGGTTTGAGCAAGCTCGATCGAGGCTCGTTGCGTCTTATTGCGGTCGCAGGTGCGCCGCTCGACCTGGACCTGAAGTCGCGCGTCGAGCGCGAACTCGGGCTCTCACTGTTGAACGGCTATGGCATCACCGAGTGCTCACCCGGATTATCCGGCGTGCGCATTGATGCGCCGCGCGACGATCAGGCGGTTGGCCCGCTGCTGCCTGGTGTCGAGGCCAGGATTGTGGGTCTCGACGGATCGCACAAGACTGCCGGCGAGGTCGGCGAGCTCCATGTCCGCGGGCGGAATGTGATGCGCGGCTATTATCGGGCGCCGGATCTGACCGCGAAGGCGATCGATCCGGATGGCTGGTTCAACACCGGCGATCTGGCCCGCTTCGAGGGGGATTGTCTCTTCATTGTCGGCCGCACCAAGGAAATGATCATCCGCTCGGGCTTCAACGTTTACCCCGCCGAGATCGAAGCGGTGTTGAGTACGCATGCCTCGGTCGTGCAGTGTGCGGTCGTGGGGCGCCCGGTGGACGGTAACGAAGAGGTCGTCGCCTTTGTGCAGCTTCTTCAGGGGACCGAGACAACGGCCTCCGATCTGATGGCGCATGTCCGCCCTCAGCTCACATCCTACAAGCGCCCGTCGGAGATCATCGTGCTGCCGGCGCTGCCGGCCACATCCACGGGCAAGATTCTGAAGCACAAGCTGGCGGAATCGCTGCGCAGCTAAGCAGATTGCGGTGGCGTTCGCCGCCGCGTACTCGCATCCGGGAGAACTCAGTTGAAAAAACGCAATGCAACAGTAGCCGTCGTTGGCGCAGGTGACTTCATCGGCGGCGAGATCGCCAAGAAATTCGCTGCGGAAGGTTTCACGGTCTTCGTGGGGCGCCGCCAGGGCGAGAAGCTCGAGCCGCTGATCAAGGAGATCGAGGCCGCGGGGGGCACCGTATTTGGGCGTGCTCTCGATGCGCGCAAGGAAGAGGAGATGGTGAAATTCATCGCCGACGCCGACGCCCATGCGCCGTTGGAGATCTGTGTTTTCAACATCGGTGCTAACGTCAACTTTCCGATCGTGGAGACGACCGAACGTGTGTTCCGCAAGGTCTGGGAGATGGCGTGTTACTCCGGCTTCCTGGCCGGCCGCGAGGCGGCGCGGGCGATGCTGGCGCGCGGAAAGGGCAACATCTTCTTCACGGGCGCGACGGCAAGCCTGCGGGGCGGCAACGGTTTCGCCGCTTTTGCCAGCGCCAAGTTCGGTCTCCGAGCCGTTGCGCAATCGATGGCCAGGGAGCTCGGCCCAAAGAACATTCACGTCGCGCACCTGATCATCGACTCGAGCGTGGATACGGAATGGGTGCGGCAGCTGATCACCAGCCGCGAAGGGCCGAAGGCGATGGAAAACCTCGATCCGAACCGTTTGATGCGGCCGGCTGCTGTCGCCGAGGCTTACTGGGCACTTTACCAGCAGCCGCGTGACGCATGGACGTTCGAGCACGAGATCCGGCCATTTGGCGAGAAGTGGTAGCTTGCCATGGAGCTGAATCTCTCTGCCGAAGATGCAGCCTTCCGCGATGAGGTTCGCTCCTTTATCGCGGAGCATTACCCCAAGGAAATGCGCGTCGCCAACCCGGAGACCGACCTGACCAAGGAGCAATCGCTTCTCTGGCACAAGATCCTACATAAGAAGGGTTGGATCGCGCCGCTCTGGCCGAAGGAGTATGGCGGACCCGGTTGGTCTCTCACCCAGCGCTTCATCTGGGACCAGGAGACCTCGCGTGCGGGGACGCTTCCTCCGCTCGCCTTCAGCGTGACGATGGTCGGCCCGGTCATCTACACGTTCGGGAAGGAGGCGCAGAAGGCGAGGTTCCTGCCACGCATATTGTCGGGCGAGGACTGGTGGTGCCAAGGCTACTCGGAGCCGGGTTCGGGGTCGGATCTAGCCTCGGTCAGGACCAAGGCGGTTCGTGATGGCGATCATTATGTCGTCAACGGGCACAAGACATGGACCACTCTCGCGCAGCACGCGGACTGGATCTTCTGCCTCGTCCGCACCGATCCGTCCGGGAAGCCCCAGGCAGGAATCTCGTTCCTGCTGATCGACATGAAAACGCCGGGTGTGACGGTTCGGCCGATCATCACGATCGACGGCTCACATGAGGTCAACGATGTCTTCCTTGAGGACGTGCGGGTGCCGATCGAGAATCTGATCGGCGAGGAGAACAAGGGCTGGACCTACGCAAAATTCCTCCTCGGCAACGAACGCACCAGCATGGCGGGTATTGGTCGTTCGACGCGGTACCTGCGGCGGCTCAAGGACATCGTCAGGGCGGAAATTCCCGAGGACGATCCGAGTTTCGCGGAGTTCATCCGTGAGATCGCCCGTGTCGAATTGGATGTGCTGGCCCTCGAAGCGACGGAATTGAGGGTTGTCGCGCAGATGTCGCGCGGTATCGATCCCGGCCCGGCCGCATCGCTCTTCAAGATCAGAGGCACCGAGATCTTCCAGCGCATTACCGACCTCACGCACCGCGCGATGGGCAATTACGGCGTTGCTCTTCGAGAGCATCCCGTCAGCGGGAACCGTTTCATGCCCGGGCCTGACTATGGGCATACGTCGGCGGAAAAATACCTCAACTCGCGCAAGCTCAGCATCTACGGCGGATCCAACGAGATTCAACGCAACATCATCGCGAAAGCCGTGCTCGGTCTTTGACCCGCACCAGGAGAGGCGTCCATGGACATCGAACTGACCGAAGACCAGGAATTGCTCCGCAACAGCGTGCAACGGTTCCTGAAGGATGAATACGGCTTCGATGACCGAGCGAAGATCGTCGCGGGCGAAGATGGTTGGAGTCGCGCGGTGTGGGCAAAGTTCGCCGACCTCGGTCTTCTGGCGGCACCGTTCGCGGAGGAATATGGCGGCCTCGGGAACGGCCCGCTGACGACCATGATCGTTATGCAGGAGTTCGGCCGCAGCCTCGTCGTCGAGCCATATTTCGAGACGGTCGTGCTGGCGGGAGGGCTAATCGAGGCATTGGGGACCGACGACCAACGCGGGGAATTGCTCGCCGAGATCGCAGCGGGCGAGGCGACGTGGGCGTTGGCCTGGGCCGAACCGGGATCTCGGTACAACCTCAACAAGGTATCGGTGTCTGCGGACCGAAGTGGTGATGACTACGTCCTGTCGGGAACGAAAGCCGCCGTGATCGGTGCTCCGTGGGCCGACCGGCTGATCGTCTCCGCGAGAACGTCCGGCCGAGATGGCGATCGTGACGGCGTGTCCCTGTTCATCGTCGACAGCCGGGCGGCCGGTCTACACATGCAAAGCTACCGGACGGTCGACGGCAGGCGCGCCGCCGAGGTCACGCTGAAGGATGTTCGCATCCCGGCGGTCAACCTGCTCGGACGCGAAGGCCAGGGAGTCGTCGCGCTCGAGAGCTGTCGCGACCGCGGCATCGGCGGACTGTGTGCCGAGGCTATAGGCGCAATGACCGAGCTGAATGCGGCGACGCTAGACTACAGCAAGACCCGCAAGCAATTCGGCGTGACCCTCGGATCGTTTCAGGTGCTGCAGCACAGAATGGTCGACATGTTTATCGCGCTGCAGGAAGCCGTCTCGTTGATGCAGCATCTGACCCTGACGCTGGCGTCCAACGACGCCCATGTCACGAAGCTCGCCTCCGGTGCGAAGACAAAGGTCGGATATGCTGCGCGCTTCATCGGCGAACAGGCGATCCAACTGCACGGTGGCATGGGCATGAGCGACGAGCTCAAGGTCGGTCACTATTTCAAACGTATCGGCGCCATCGACATCCAGTTCGGCGACCCCGCTTTCCATCTGATGCGATTCGCCCACGCCGCATGACGCGCGGTCACGCCCGTCCCATCCAGCCAAGGAAATAATAAATGACCGAAGCCGTAATCGTATCGACCGCCCGCACCCCGATAGGAAAGGCCTATAAGGGCGCGCTCAACAATACCGAAGGTGCGACCATGATGGGACACGCCATTTCGGCGGCGCTCATCCGCGCGAACATCATAGGCGGAGAGGTGGAGGACGTGGTGATGGGGTGCGCCATGCAGCAGGGCACGACGGGATCGAACATCGCCCGCAAGGCTCTGCTTCGCGCCGGTCTTTCTGTCACGGTCGCCGGCACCACCATCGACAGACAGTGTGCGTCGGGGCTCCAGGCGATCGCGCTTGCCGCCCGGTCGGTGATCTTCGACGGCGTAGAGGTCGCGGTCGGCGGAGGCGGTGAATCCATTAGCCTCGTCCAGAACGAACATATGAACCAGTGGCACGCGGTTGACCCAGAGCTGCTGGCGATCAAAGGCGACGCTTACATCGCAATGCTGGATACGGCCGAAAACGTCGCAAAACGCTACAACATCTCTCGGGACGCGCAGGACGAATACAGTCTCGAAAGTCAGCGCCGCACCGCAGCCGCGCAGCAGGCCGGCCGCTTCAATGACGAACTGGCGCCGATCAAGACGACGATGGTCGTGACTAACAAGGAGACCGGCGCCATCTCCTACAACGAGATCACGCTCTCGGCGGACGAGGGCCCGCGTCCTGACACGACCGCCGAGGGACTGGCCAAAGTCAAGCCGGCGAAAGGGCCGGGCTACTCCATCACTGGCGGCAACGCGAGCCAGCTATCGGACGGTGCCAGCGCCACCGTTATCATGAGCGACAAGCTCGCCGCCCAAAAGGGCCTAAAGCCGCTTGGCATCTTCCGCGGCTTTGTGTCGGCGGGCTGCGAGCCCGACGAGATGGGAATCGGCCCGATCTTCGCAGTGCCTCGCCTTCTCAAGCGCCATGGTCTCACGATCGACGACATCGACCTTTGGGAATTGAACGAGGCATTCGCGGTCCAGGTTATCTACTGCCGCGACACGCTCGGCATTGATCCCGAGAAGCTCAACGTCAACGGCGGCTCCATCGCTGTCGGTCACCCCTATGGCATGACCGGCGCGCGGCTGACGGGTCATGCGCTGATCGAGGGGCGTCGTCGCAAGGCGAAGTACGCGGTGGTCACGATGTGCGTAGGCGGCGGCATGGGTGCGGCCGGCCTGCTCGAAATCGTTCACTGATAATCAGAAACCTAAACAGCGAGAGTCGGAGACGATCATGAGAACCGCGATCACAGACCTGTTCGGGATCGAACATCCCATCATTCAAGGCGGCATGCACTATGTGGGCTTTGCCGAACTCGCCGCGGCCGTCTCGAACGCCGGTGGCCTCGGCATCATCACTGGATTGACCCAGCGGACGCCCGAGAACCTCGCGAAGGAAATCGCGCGCTGTCACGACATGACCGACAAACCGTTCGGCGTGAACCTCACGTTTCTGCCGACGTTCGACGCCCCGCCATATCCGGAATACATCGCCGCGATCAAGGAAGGTGGCATCAAGGCCGTCGAAACCGCTGGCCGAAGTCCTGAGCAGTACATGCCGGCCCTGAAGGAGGCGGGCATCAAAGTTATCCACAAATGCACATCCGTCCGCCATTCGTTGAAGGCGGAGAAGATCGGTTGCGACGCCGTCAGCGTCGACGGATTCGAATGCGGTGGTCATCCCGGCGAAGACGACATGCCAAACATGATTCTGCTGCCGCGCGCTGCCGAAGAACTGAAGATCCCGTTCGTTGCATCGGGAGGGATGGCCGACGCGCGTAGTCTGGTTGCGGCGCTCGCGATGGGCGCTGCGGGCATGAACATGGGCACCCGGTTCGTGGCAACCAAAGAGGCGCCCGTCCATCAGAACGTCAAGGATGCGATCGTCAAGGCGTCGGAACTCGATACGCGTCTAGTGATGCGCTCGCTGAGGAATACCGAGCGCGTTCTCAATAACGCCGGAGTCGAGCGGCTGATCGCAACCGAACAAGCTAAGGGCGACTCATTGGTCATCGGCGACATCATCAATGAAGTGGCGGGCGTGTATCCGAAAGTCATGGTCGACGGTGACATGGACGCCGGCGCCTGGAGCTGCGGCATGGTTGCGGGCCTCATCAACGACATCCCGACCGTCAAGGAACTGATCGATCGCATCATGGCGGACGCCGAACGCATCATCCGCCAGCGCTTGACCGGTTTTCTTAACGCCTCTGCCTGCGAACCCCTGCGCGCCGCAAGCTGAGGACGATGGCATGACGGATCATTTGAAGACGGATGTCGTCGATGGCGTGATGACGCTCACGATCTCGCGTCCCGAGAAGAAGAACGCGCTGACCGGAGCGATGTACGACGCGATGTCGGAAGGCCTCGAACGCGCCGAAAGGGATCCTGCCGTCAAGGTCGTTCTGTTTCAGGGCGACGGCGACAGCTTCACCTCCGGCAACGACTTGGCGGACTTTGCCGCCCAGTCCACGGCAAACGAAACCACTGACAGTCCCGCGTTTCGCTTTATCGGCAATTTAGCAAAGGCGACCAAGCCGCTCGTCGCGGCCGTCCAGGGAAACGCCGTTGGTGTCGGAACCACGATGCTCCTGCATTGCGATCTGGTCTACCTGGCGGAGAATGCGCGCCTGATCACGCCTTTCGTCAACTTGGCGCTGGTGCCCGAAGCCGCGTCGAGTTGGTTGCTCCCTTCGCGGATCGGGCACGTGAGGGCGTATGCCATGTTCGCGTTGGGAGAGCCGATGGATGCGGTAACCGCACTTCAATGCGGACTTGCCAATGCCGTCGTCCCTATCGGCGATGTTCGTGCGAGGGCGGCGACCGCCGCCCTGACTTTGACGCAGCGTCCGACAGGCGCACTTCGCCATACAAAGCTTTTGATGCGGGAGCAGCAGGAAATGGTTGAAAGGATCGCTGAAGAGAGCGCTCTTTTCAAAGAGCGGCTTCAGAGCGCGGAAGCTCGCGAGGCCTTCTCTGCCTTTGCAGAGAAGCGAAAGCCCGATTTCACGAAAGTCTAACTTGGCGGCTAGAGAGCTGCGCCGGCAATCCATGACGATGATCAAGCGCCGAAACGAGTGTGCCCCTGCTGTGCCCCAGCTTTTCCGGGGCACACTTTGAGGGAATAAGGCCGCTAAGTACTTGAATGTGATGGAATAATGGTGGGCGCACAAGGGATCGAACCTTGGACCTCTCCCGTGTGAAGGGAACGCTCTCCCGCTGAGCTATGCGCCCGGGATGCCGTACAGACCAAAAGGCCGGGCGGTAATGGCCCGGCGGGGACTGACGTCAGTGGCGCGATTTAGGGAATAGGGGGCGGGGGTGTCAAGCAAACCCTGCCGCAACTCCGCACAATAAGTCTCCCCATCCGGCCATGCGGGCGATTTGGGTTCCTGGCCCGTGATTTAGCCCGGCTGCGTGGCGCGGGAGGCATGGGACTGCAGCGCCCGGATCCGGTCGGCGAGGGTGCTGTTGGGGGCGAAACCTGCGTCATTGGCCGGGCGCGGCTGGGCCGCGGGCGCCGGAGCGGCGGCCAAAATTGCCTCGATGGGCGAATTCGGCCCTTCCAGTGTCATCGCCATTTTGGCCACTTCGGCGGCGATGTCGTTGATGCGCTCGCGCAGCAGCGCGTTTTCCATGCGCTCGGTGGCCCATGCGCTCTCGGCCTGCTGATGGACGCCGTTGAGGTCGCGCTGCAGCTTGGCGCGCTCCTCGCGGGCGGCGGCGAGCTCGGTCTCCACCGCGGCCTTCTCGGCGCGCAGCTTCTCGATGACGGGCGATCCCTTGGCGCCGTTCATGGCGGCGAGCTCGACGCGCAGGTCGCGCGCGATCTGTTCGGCGGCCTCATTGGCCTGACGCAACTGGCTGTTCTCGAAATCGCGTTCGGCCAGGATCTTGGTCTGGGTCGAGAGCTGGCTCTCGAGATCGGTGACGCGGGCGCCGAGCTGTTCGGCTTCGCGGACCTGAATGGTGAGCTGCTGATCGAGATCAGTCACGCGCTGGCTGAGATTCTCGACGCGCGCGCGCGCCTCAGTGAGTTCACGCGTTGCGGTGTCGGACTCGCCGCGCTGCAGCTCTAGTCGGTGCTGCGTATTGGCGAATTCCTTTTCGGCATCGCCGACGCGGCCCTTCAATTCCTCGACCTGCGCGCGCAGGGCGATGAGCTCGACCTGGCGGGTGTCGGCCACCATGGAGCGGTCCGAGAGGTCGTGGTTCAGCTTGGCGAGCTCGCTTTGCTTGTCGCTCAGGGCCTTTTCGGCGGCGCGCAACGCTTCCGTCTTGCTGGTGAAGTCGGCCTCGGTGAGGCCAAGCTTTTCCTTCACGGCGGCTTCACGGGCTTCCAGCGCGAAGATCGTGGCGTTCTTTTCGCCGAGCTCAAGCTTCATGCGGTTGATGGCGTCGGACTTCTTGCCGAGTTCGGCGAGCTGGCTGGTGGTCTTGTTCTTGAGCTGGTCGACGCTCATTTCCAGCCGGCGTGCCGCCATCGCGAATTCCGCGCGCAGTTGGTCCTTGTCGGCCTGGATTTCCGCCATCGACAGCGGCGTCGCGGCTTCGAGCCGGCGGGTGGTAAGGCGGACGGCGCGGTTGTGCACCAGCGGCATGATCATCAGGCCGCAGAGCATCGAGATCAGAAAACCGATCGCCAGATACATGATCGGTTCAACCATGACGAATGCTCCCACGCTCTCAAAATGCAGCGGTTAGCATGCCACGGCACCGCCGGCAAAGACAGCGTAACGCCTCGTTAACCTTTATTCAGCCGTTCAGAAGCGCTTGATCGCGCGCCTTTCCGATCGAAGAGGTTAGAACGGGTTCCAGGTCGCGCTGGGGGTATATTTGAGATAGCCGATATTGGCGCCGAGCCGCAGGCCGAGACCCGAACGGATCGGCACCAGCACGACATTGTTGGCAGTCAGTGCCGTCATACCGAAGCCGCCGATGATGTAGGCGGAGCCGTCGATACCGGCGAAGCGCTGATAGATCGCCTGGGTGGCGGGCAGGTTATAGACCAGCGTCATGGTACGGGCGCCGTCGCCGCCCCAGTCGAAGCCGACCGAGGGACCTTGCCAGTAGACGCGCAGATCGCCGGCATTCTTCGTATAGAGCGTACCTTCGCCGTAACGGAGGCCTGCCACGATCGCGCCGCTGCCTTCCTCGCCCAGAATATAACCGTTCGGCAGCCCCCACTGGCTGACAGCCTTCTCGATCACCGAGGCGAGGCCGCGCGAGACATTGCCGAAAAACCGGTGTCCGGCCGTCATGAGTTCTTCGGACCGGTAGGTGTCCGGTGCGGCCTGGCCGCGCGGTGATTGCTGCGCAGAAGCCGGCGAGAAGGCGAGCGTGAACGTGGCTAGCGCGACCGCTGCCAGGCGTGATGCGAAGGTCATGAAAAGAACCCCTGGTATTTCAAATTTGCGACCGCGGCTTTAACCGGATGCTGAGAAGCACGGTTTAACTCTGCAGTCATTGTCCCCGACTCCCTATACTATCGGTATCAACTATGACGGCACAACGGCGGGAATTGTCAGGCTGGAGCCGTGGAATTGCCTTGATTCTGCTGCTGGCGGCCGCTCTGGTCCCGGCGGGCGCGCAGGCTGCGACCAGTGAGCGCGTGGTCACTGACCGATATACGGGTCTCGCAATCAGCGGTTTCGATCCGGTGGCCTATTTCACCGAAGGCCGCCCGACGCTGGGGCAGCCGGACTTCGAAATGTCGGAAGAGGGCACGGTCTGGCGCTTCCGCAATGAGGGCAACCGCGCCTCCTTCGCCGCGCATCCGGACATCTACGGTCCGCAATTCGGTGGCTATGATCCTGTCGACGTCGCCCGCGGGGTCGCCTTCGCCGGCAATCCGCGTTTGTGGCTCATTACGGGCGAACGCCTTTACCTGTTCGGCCGGGAGGAAACCCGCGACGCCTTTGCTGCGGCACCGGCCAAATATCTGCCCGGCGCGCGCAAGCGCTGGCCGGGCGTGCAGGATATCCTGGCGAAATAATGCGGGTTCAGCCGCGCGCGCTCGCGGTGGGATCACCCCAGGCGATGAATTCCGGCACGATGAAGTCTTCCCGGTTGCCGCCGAAGCGAACCGCCTTGCCAAAGGTGTCGGTCACCTTGCCACCTGCGGCCACCACCACGGCATGGCCGGCGGCCACATCCCATTCGCAGGTCGGCGCCAGCCGCGGATAGATGTCGGCCTGGCCCTCGGCCACGCGACAGAATTTCAGCGCCGAGCCGAACTCCTGTCTGACAGCACCGGGGCGGCTGGCGATGAAAGCTTCGGTTCGCTGGTCGCCATGGGAACGGCTGACCGCAGCGGTCCACGCCGCGCCCGGAGCAGGCGCAGCGCGGGTCTGGATCGGTGTGACCTTGCGGATGGACAGGTCTGGTGCGAGTTCGACACGTTCGGCGCCGCGCCCGACCAGCCCGCGCCAGATCAGCCCGAGGGCGGGGGCACCGACAATACCCAGCAGCGGAGTGCCATCGACGATCAATGCAATATTGACGGTGAACTCCTGACGGCCGGCGACGAATTCCTTGGTGCCGTCGAGCGGGTCGATCAGGAACAGGGTGCCGGCATAAGGCGGTGTCGCCAGGTGCAGGCGCTCTTCGGACAGCGACGGGATTCCCGGAAACAGCCGGGCCAGTCCTTCGCCGATGACATGGTCGGCCGCGAGATCGGCTTCGGTCACGGGCGAGCCGTCCGCCTTGCCATCCACGGTCATGACAGTGCGGTTGACCTTGAGGATAGCTGCGCCGGCCTGTGCGGCGAGCTCGGTCAGCGGCGCCATCAGGGTGGCAGCCCGCGCGGCATCCATGCGAGGTCGCGAATCATCCGTCATCGGGAAGCCTTGATCCTCTGCATGTCATCCCCGTTCATTTCTACGCTTGGGCGCTGCGCCGGTGGACTTTGCCAGCCCTGGTGTGGTCGCGCCACCATCTGCGGTGTATCTAACCGTAAAGCAAATGCTTGATTCGCCGTTCATTCTGTGTGGCCCCAGGAGCGCATTTCATGTCCGACACTCCCACGCCAGGTCCGGCCCCCGATGCCCTCGAACTCGCGGCATTGCTCTGCTCGCGGGTCTGCCACGACCTGATCAGCCCCGTGGGCGCCATCGTCAACGGGTTGGAAGTGCTCGATGACAATCCCAAGCCGGAAGACAAGGAATTCGCGCTCGATCTGATCCGGAAAAGCGCCAAGACCGCATCGGCCCGGCTGCAGTTCTGCCGGCTCGCCTTCGGCGCCGCCGGTTCCGCTGGCGCGCAGATCGATCTCGGCGACGCGCAGACCATGTCGCGCGGTCATCTTGAAGACGCCAAGACCAAGATCGAATGGAATCTGCCGCGGCTTCTGCTGCCGAAGAACAAGGTCAAGCTGCTGCTCAACATGCTGGTAATCGCGCAGCAGACGATTCCGCGCGGCGGCGTGCTCAAGATCGATGGCATCGGCGAAGGTGAGCCGCAGGGTTTCAAGATCACGGCCGCAGGCCTCAACGCGCGCCTGCCGCAGGCCATCGTCGATATGCTGGCCTCGGAACAAGTTGGCAGCATCGATGCCCATGCCGTGCAGCCTTACTACACGCGGCTGCTGGCGCAGGCTTGCGGCCTCAAGGTGACCTTGGTGCCCGAAGGCGACGCCATCGTCGTCACCGCGATCTGATCGCAAACTCATTCAACTCTTAATGAACTCTTTACGAGTCCGCCGTTTGGCGGGCTCGTACGTGTGCGAGCATATAGCTAAATGTCGCATTCATTGTTTTTGGGAATGCTCAACTAATATTAAACGCTTTGCGGGGAAAGTAGCCAGACTTCGAAAGGCGTAGCGAAAGTCGCGAGCCTGGAGTGTGAAGGCCTATTTTCATGGATGATCTTCTCCGCGAGTTTTTGACGGAAACCAACGAGAGCCTGGATACGGTTGACAATCAGCTGGTCCGCTTCGAACAGGACCCGAATAACGCGAAAATTCTCGATAATATTTTTCGCCTGGTTCACACCATCAAAGGCACGTGCGGATTTCTCGGACTGCCCCGTCTCGAAGCCCTGGCCCACGCCGCCGAGACATTGATGGGCAAATTCCGCGATGGAATGCCGGTTACCGGAGAGGCGGTTACGCTCATCCTGACCACGATCGATCGCATCAAGGAAATTCTCAGTCAGCTCGAAGCCACGGAAGTGGAGCCGGAAGGCGTCGACGAAGATCTGATTGGCGAACTGCATCACATGGTCGAAAAAGGCATGGAATCGATGACGGAATCTGCTCCTCCGATCGCACCGGAAGCGCCTGTCGTGGCCGAGTCGGCCCCGTTGGTCGTTCCGACCTTGGAGCGTGAATTGCGCCCAGGCGAAGTCTCGCTCGAAGAGCTTGAGCGCGCCTTCCAGGAAACCGCCATCGAAGTGGCACCGCCCGTAGCAGCTGCTGCGCCTGCGCCTGCAGCGCCCGTCGCGCCGCCGGCTCCGGTTGCTGAAAAGCCCGCCGCGCCGAAGGCTGCTGCTCCGAAGCCTGCCGCCAAGAAGACCGCAGTCGAGGTCGACCAGCCAGAAGCTGACAAGGTCGCGAACCAGTCAATCCGCGTGAACGTCGACACGCTCGAACATCTGATGACCATGGTCTCGGAGCTGGTGCTGACCCGCAACCAGCTGCTGGAAATCAGCCGTCGTCATGAAGACACCGAATTCAAGGTGCCGCTGCAGCGCCTGTCCACCGTGACCGCCGAACTGCAGGACGGCGTCATGAAGACCCGCATGCAGCCGATCGGCAATGCCTGGCAGAAGTTGCCGCGTATCGTGCGCGATCTGGCCGGCGAACTCGGCAAGCAGATCGAACTCGAGATGCACGGCGCCGATACCGAACTCGATCGCCAGGTGCTCGACCTTATCAAGGATCCGCTCACCCACATGGTGCGCAACTCGGCGGATCACGGCCTCGAAACGCCGGCTGAGCGCGCTGCCGAAGGCAAGCCGGAGCAGGGCACGATCCGTCTGTCCGCCTATCACGAAGGCGGCCACATCCTGATCTGCATCGCCGACAACGGCCGCGGCCTCAACACCGAGCGGATCAAGGCGAAGGCGATTTCGAACGGTCTGGCCACCGAAGCCGATATCGAGAAGATGTCGGAAGCCCAGATTCACAAGTTCATCTTCGCACCGGGCTTCTCGACTGCAGCTGCAGTTACCAGCGTCTCCGGCCGCGGCGTCGGCATGGACGTGGTGCGCACCAATATCGATCAGATCGGCGGCACCATCGACATCAAGTCGGTCGCCGGCGAGGGCTCCAGTGTCACCATCAAGATCCCGCTCACGCTGGCCATCGTGTCGGCGCTGATCGTCGAAGCCGGTGGTGATCGCTTCGCGATCCCGCAGCTCGCGGTCGTCGAACTGGTGCGTGCGCGCGCCAACTCCGAACATCGCATCGAGCGCATCAAGGACACCCCGGTACTCCGTCTGCGCAACAAGTTGCTGCCGCTGATGCATCTGAAGAAGCTGCTGCAGATCGATGACGGCTCGTCGGCCGATCCGGAGAACGGCTTCATCGTCGTGACCCAGGTGGGCAACCAGACCTTCGGCATCGTCGTCGATGGCGTCTTCCACACCGAAGAAATCGTCGTCAAGCCGATGTCCACCAAGCTCCGTCACATCGGCATGTTCTCCGGCAACACCATCCTGGGCGATGGCGCGGTGATCATGATTGTCGATCCGAACGGCATCGCACAGGAGCTTGGTGCTCTGGCATCCAACGCTCACGAGATTGCCGACGAGAACGCCGCAATGCGCGCGATGAATGCAGAACAGCTGACGTCGCTGCTGGTCTTCCGCGCCGGCTCCGCACAGCCCAAGGCGGTGCCGCTCGGTCTCGTCACGCGTCTCGAAGAAGTGGGCGTTGACAAGGTCGAGCTGTCGAACGGCCGTTACATGGTCCAGTATCGCGATCAGCTGATGCCGCTGGTGCAGATGGAAGGCGTGACCGTCCGTACGTCGGGTACCCAGCCAATCCTCGTTTTCGCAGACGACGGTCGCTCGATGGGTCTCGTCGTCGACGAAATCGTCGATATCGTCGAAGAGCGGCTGCATATCGAAGTGGCCAGCGGTCGCGAGGGAATCCTCGGCTCCGCTGTCATCAAGGGTCTCGCGACCGAAGTGATCGACGTCGGTCACTTCCTGCCGATGGCTTTCGCCGATTGGTTCTCGCGTAAGGAAATGCGTGTCTCGGCAACCGCCCAATCGGTGCTGCTGGTCGACGACTCCGCGTTCTTCCGCAACATGCTCTCCCCCGTGCTCAAGGCTGCCGGCTACAAGGTACGCGTCGCCACCAACGCCCAGGAAGGTTTGTCATTCCTGCGCTCGGGTCAGGAGGTCGACGTAATCCTTACCGACATCGAAATGCCGGATATGAACGGCTTCGAATTCGCCGAGACCATCCGTGCGGATCAGAAACTCAGCCACACGCCGATCATTGCTCTCTCGGCGATGATCTCGCCGGCTGCCATCGAGCGCGGTCGCCTCGCAGGTTTCCATGACTACGTCGCCAAGTTCGATCGCCCCGGCCTGATTGCGGCGCTCAAAGAACAGACCACTGAAGTTCGCCAGGCTGCGTGAGGGAAATCGCAATGACCACCGCCACTACGACCACCACCACCACCAAGGCTCCGAGCGCTGACGGCGCGATCACCGAATACGTGACCACCATGATCGGTGGACAGCTGTTCGGCATGCCGATCTCGCGCGTGCAGGACGTGTTCATGCCCGAGCGTCTGACCCGCGTGCCGCTGTCCTCCAGCGACGTCGCCGGCGTGCTCAATCTGCGCGGTCGAATTGTGACCGCGATCGACATGCGTTCGCGCCTTGGCCTGCCGAAGAACGATGACGGCAAGCCGCCGATGGCTGTGGGCGTCGATCTCCGCGGTGAATCCTACGGCTTGCTGATCGATTCGATCGGCGAAGTCCTGAAGCTTGCCGATGAGAGCCGTGAGGTGAATCCGGTCAATCTGGATCCGCGCATGGCCAAGATGGCCGATGGCGTCCATCGTCTCGATGGGCAACTGATGGTCGTACTCGACGTTGATCGCATCCTTGAAATCTCGCCTGACAAGCTGGCCGCCTAAGACCAGCACTTGGACAATTTTGTCCGCGGTGAAAATGAGGCTCACATGAAGACATGTCTGGTTGTCGATGACTCCAGTGTCATCCGTAAGGTCGCCCGTCGGATTCTCGAAGGTCTCGATTTCGAGATTACCGAAGCTGAAGACGGCGAGAAAGCGCTCGAAATCTGCAAGCAGAACCTGCCGGACGCTGTTCTGCTTGATTGGAACATGCCGGTGATGGATGGCTACGAGTTCCTCCGTAACCTGCGCCGCATGCCTGGCGGTGACGTTCCAAAGGTCGTGTTCTGCACGACCGAAAACGATGTGGCCCACATCGCGCGCGCTCTGCATGCCGGCGCGAACGAATACATCATGAAACCGTTCGACAAGGAAATCGTGTCGGCGAAGTTTCAGGAAGTCGGCCTGATCTAAGTTCTACGCCGGAATTGCGTATTCCACTTCCGGCGCCCGCCTTTTTGTTTGTGCATTTGTTTTGTCAGTGCATTTGTCGCGTTGTGTTGCGTCCGGTGAGTTCATGAGTGTTGATGTGATAAGTCCTCCTGTTGTCGATTCGCGGTATGAGCCACTGCGAGTCATGGTGGTGGACGACTCCGTCGTCATTCGCGGCCTGATCTCGCGCTGGATCGAGGCCGAGCCTGACATGGCCGTCGCGGCGTCGCTTCGTACTGGTCTCGATGCCGTCAACCAGATCGAGCGCATCAATCCCGACGTTGCGATTCTCGATATTGAAATGCCGGAGCTCGATGGCATTTCGGCGCTGCCGCAGCTGCTGGCGAAGAAGCGGAATCTCATTATCATCATGGCGTCGACGCTGACCCGCCGCAACGCGGAAATCAGCTTCAAGGCGATGTCGCTCGGCGCCGCCGACTACATTCCGAAACCGGAGAGCACCCGGGAGATTTCCGCAGCCGACATCTTCAAGCACGACCTGTTGCAGAAGATCCGTCATCTTGGCGCGAAGGTTCGCCGCCTGAAGTCGGCGACGACGCCGTCGATCGTGCCAGCTCCCGCGGCGCGTGAGGCTGCACCGTCTTTCAAGTCCGTGACATCAGTCGCCGCGCAGGCGCAGCTCGTGAAGCGTCCTTTCAGCGCCACGATGCCACGCGCGCTGCTGATCGGTTCGTCCACTGGTGGTCCGCAGGCCCTGATGACGCTGGTTGCCGAAATCGGCGCCGTGATCGACAAGGTGCCGGTGCTGATCACGCAGCATATGCCGCCGACCTTTACGACCATTCTCGCCGAACATCTTGCGCGCGCCAGCAAGCGTCCGGCTCGCGAAGGTGTCGATGGTGAGATCGTCAAGGCTGGTCAGATCTACCTTGCGCCGGGCGGCAAGCATATGCGCGCCGTCAAGCAGGGTGCCAACATCGCCATCGCGCTCGATGACGGTCCGCCGGTGAATTTCTGCAAGCCTGCTGTCGATCCGCTGTTCACGTCTGCCATCGACGTCTGGCACGGCGCCATTCTCGCCGTCGTGCTGACAGGCATGGGTTCGGACGGCATGCGCGGCGGCAAGGATATCGTCGCGGCTGGCGGCAATGTCATCGCGCAGGACGAAGCATCGAGCGTGGTGTGGGGTATGCCCGGCGCTGCCGCCAATGCGGGCATCTGCTCGGCTATCCTGCCGCTCAATCAAATCGGTTCGAAAGTGGTTCGTCTTTTCTCGGGAGATCGGTCATGACACCGGCAGACTATGATTTCCTGCGCAAGTTCCTAAAGGAGCGCTCGGGTCTCGATCTGTCTGCTGACAAGCAGTATCTGGTCGAAAGCCGGCTGATGCCGCTCGCGCGCAAGGCCAACCTGTCGGGCATTGAAGAGTTGGTTCAGAAGATCAAGAACGGCTCGTCCACGGTTGCGTCCGAGGTGGTCGAGGCGATGACCACCAACGAGACCTTCTTCTTCCGCGACAAGCTTCCATTCGACCATCTGCGCGACGTCGTGCTGCCGGAGATGATCCAGGCACGTGCCGCCCGCAAGAGCCTGCGGATCTGGTGTGCGGCTGCGTCCACCGGTCAGGAGCCGTATTCGATCGCGATGACCATCAAGGAAATGAGCGCCCAGCTCGCCGGATGGCGGATCGAGATCATCGGCACAGATATCTCGCAGCAGGTGCTCGAGAAGTCGAAGTCGGGCATCTACACCCAGTTCGAAGTGCAGCGCGGATTGCCGATCCAGCTGCTGGTCAAATACTTCAAGCAGACCGGCGAGATGTGGCAGATCAATCCGGAGATCCGGTCGATGATCCAGTACAAGCCGCTCAATCTGCTGCAGGACTTCTCCAGCATGGGCAAGTTCGACATCGTCTTCTGCCGCAACGTGCTGATCTATTTCGATCAGGAGATGAAGACGCAGATCTTTGGCCGCCTTGCCAAGTGCACGGAGCCTGATGGCTTCCTGGCGCTGGGCGCCGCAGAGACCGTTGTCGGTCTAACCGACGCGTTCAAGCCGCATGCCGACAAGCGTGGTCTGTACCGCCCGAACGTTTTGCGTGCCGCACCGTCGATCGTGCCGAGCATGACACCTGTGGGTCTGAAGGCCGCTGCTTCGCCGGCACGCTGAGCGCCGTCACAGGATCGCGTGCGGAATGAAGCGCGACATGTTGCCGGTGATCGGATTCTCATCCTCGCGGATCGAGAGCCCGCATGGCACCTCATCGACCAGCCAGCTGCCCAGCACCGGATACTGATCCGCAAAGTTCGGCAGCGGCATCAGCATCTGCCGGATGAAACCTTCTTCGCCATAGGGACCGGGCTGCGCATCGATGGCGCTGCCGCCGCTCACCAGCGTGACATTGGCGCCTTCGCGCGAATAGAGCGGCTTGCGCACATAGGATGTGCCGAGCTCAGCGGCTGCAGCATCATCGTCGAAATAGGCCGGCAGCAGGTTCGGGTGGTTCGGAAACATCGCCCATAGCAGCGGCAAGATACCCTTGTTGGACAGAATGGCTTTCCACGGTGGCTCGATCCAGCGTGTCGATGCGCCTTTCAGACGGCCGCCGTATTCCTCACGGAACATCCATTCCCAGGGATAGAGTTTGAACATCAGGTCGATCGGCTGGTCCTTGAGATCGACGAAGTGCCCGGTGTCGGCATAACCGATGTCCTTGATGTCGATCAGCGCCGGTGTGAGGCCGCCTTGCTGCGCGACATCGGCGAGATACTGCACCGTGCCGCGGTCCTCGGCATTGTCCATGGCGGCTGCGAGATGAATGGCTTTGTCGGCGCCGATCTTGCGCCAGGCCTCGATAAGCCGCTCATGCAGCGAGTTGTATTGATCGGCCCGCTTCGGGATGATCTGGCGCTCGATCGCCTGTTCGAGCCAGGTCCATTGAAACACCGCGGCCTCGAACAGTGAGGTTGGCGTGTCCGCATTGTATTCGAGCAGCTTTGCCGGACCTTTGCCGTCGAACTGGAAATCGAAGCGGCCGTAGAGGCTGGGATCGCTCCGTTGCCAGCTTGCGGCGATGAAGGTCCAGTAGGCCTGCGGGATCTTCAGCAGCCGCAGATAGCGCTCATCCTTGACCGCACGGCTCACCAGCTCGCGGCACATCGCGTTGAGTTCGGCGGTCGGGGCCTCGATCTGACGCTCGATCTCATCCAGCGTGAAAGCGTAGTAGGCGCGCTCGTCCCAATAGCGATCGCCGGCCTCGGTATGAAATACGAAGCCCGTCGCAGCCGCGGTGGCCTGCCAATCGTCACGCTCGGAACATGCGATGCGTTGCATGAGAAACTAGCCGCCGCCGGAGAAATGCGAGGCGAAGGAGCCGAAGCCACCATGGGTTACGTGGCTGCTGCTGGATGACGAGCTGTCATATCCGCCGCTGGATGACGATCCGGTGCTGGCGAAGTTGCTGCGTCCCGAAGAACTGCTGCTGCCCCCTGAATAGCCATGGCCGCCGGAGGATGACGACGAACTGCGTTGCTGACACTCCTGCTGCTGGCCGGCGATGGCCGCGCGGTTCGGGTCGCAATGTTCGCTCGGCATCAGCGCATAGGCGCCGCCGCCCAGGGCCATGGTGCCCATGAGCAAGAGCGCCACGTGGTTGGAGCGTTTGCGCGACGGGGCTTCCTCATGCATCGGCTGCACGGGCTGGCGCTTGCCGAAGTTCTTTGCGGGCCTGCTGGTCATGGCGAATACACCATGGAGGCAGCGTTCAGCACGCCGGCAGCAAGGGAGGCGAGGCCGAGCCAGAGGGCCGGGGCCATCTCGCCATTGGCTATGCGATCTGACAATTGCGGCACCGGAATGCGGAGAATGAAATAGACAGCGATCTGCACGATCAGCGCGATGATCGCCCAGATCAGACAATCGATGACATTGGCGGAGTGGACGATCGCGCTAGCCACCGGCAGCACGAAGCCGAGCAGGCTGAGCCCGAGTGCGATCGCAGCTGGCGCGCAATCCTTGCGGATCAGTGCGAACTCGTCATGTGCGGTGACGCGCAGATAGACGAAGAGATACAGCATCACGGCGACAATGCCGGTGCAGAAATAGACCAGAAAGGCCAGCAGCCCGACCAGAGATTGCAGAACCATTCCGCCCCCGAAATGTGCGCCAAGCATGATCGCTTGGTATTCGCCTATGGCATTCGTCGCTGTAAGCAAAGGGTGGGTTCATCCACGCAAACAAAAACCCCGCCTTTCGGCGGGGTTTCGTGAGAACTTTCGGGGAGTGACGCTTAAGCCGGTTTGAAACTCAGGCCGGGATGCGGATCTCTTCTTCGTGCGGTTCGCGGAGCACATAGCCACGGCCCCAGACGGTTTCGATGAAGTTGCGGCCTTCGGAAGCATTCGCCAGCTTCTTGCGCAGCTTGCAGATGAAAACGTCGATGATCTTCAGTTCGGGCTCGTCCATGCCACCATAGAGGTGGTTGAGGAACATTTCCTTGGTGAGGGTGGTGCCCTTGCGGAGCGAGAGCAGCTCCAGCATCTGGTATTCCTTGCCCGTCAGATGGACGCGCTGACCGCCGACTTCCACCGTCTTGGTATCGAGATTGACCACCAGGTCGCCGGTCTGGATGACCGACTGGGCGTGGCCCTTGGAGCGGCGCACGATCGCATGAATGCGGGCAACCAGCTCGTCCTTGTGGAAGGGCTTGGTCATGTAGTCGTCGGCGCCGACGCCGAGACCCTTGACCTTGTCCTCGATGCCGGCGAGGCCCGAGAGAATGAGGATCGGGGTCTTGATCTTGGACACCCGCAGCTGCTTGAGCACATCGTAACCGGACATGTCCGGCAGATTGAGATCGAGCAGGATAATATCGTAGTCGTAGAGCTTGCCGAGATCGACGCCCTCTTCTCCGAGATCCGTCGTATAGACGTTGAAACTCTCGGATTTGAGCATCAGCTCAATCGACTGCGCAACGGCGCTATCATCTTCAATTAGCAAAACGCGCATGCCAGTCCCCTTTAGTCGCCGCTCCGGGCGTCAGGTCGGCCGCCATACTTGCGGCACCAAAAAACGCCTACGAACAACTGATTCGGATCCTGACTGGATATGGTTAACAAAACCTGATTCTTCAGCGCAAGCTCTAATCGTGCAATTTTTGTCGAATCGCCATAAGATGTTGCAGCAAAGACTCTTTTTGTACCCGTACCCGTTCAAGCTCCACATTAAGAGCCGGACTTAACCGACTCCATCGACTCGCCCCTTCCTTCTGATGGCGCGAATGCTCTCAGTCATCCAAGACAGTGACGTAATGATTAACGATGCGGGTAAACACGGGGTTAAGGCCGAGCCGGCAATGAAGCGAAACTTAAGGGTTTTGCAATGAAAGCCCTTGCGGAACAGATTACTGACCTCGATGGCGTCAATATTTACGGCCGGGTGGTCGGTGTTCGCGGGTTAATGGTTGAGGTGGCCGGGCCGATCCACGCGATGTCGGTCGGTGCCCGCATTACCATCGAGACCGGCACAAGCCGTTCCATCCCTGCCGAGGTGATCGGTTTCAGTGGCGACAACGCCGTGGTGATGCCCTTTGCCGGACTGGAAGGCGTACGTCGCGGCTGCCGGGCGGTGATCGCCAATGCCGCCAGCCAGGTGCGGCCCTCGATCGCCTGGCTCGGCCGCGTCGTGAACGCCATGGGCGAGCCGATCGACGGCAAGGGGTCGTTGCTGCAGGGTCCGGCACCGATGCCGTATCGCGCGTCTCCGCCGCCCGCCCATTCTCGCAAACGCGTCGGCGCGCCGCTCGATCTCGGGGTGCGCTCGCTCAATACCTTCCTGACCTGCTGCCGCGGCCAGCGCATGGGCATCTTTGCGGGCTCCGGCGTCGGCAAGTCGGTCTTGCTGTCCATGCTGGCACGCAATGTCGATGCCGACGTGTCGGTCATCGGCCTGATCGGCGAACGTGGCCGTGAAGTGCAGGAGTTCTTGCAGGAGGACTTGGGCGAAGAAGGTCTCGCACGCGCCGTCGTAGTCGTGGCGACTTCGGACGAGCCTGCACTGATGCGGCGCCAGGCGGCCTATCTGACGCTGTCGATCTCGGAGTTCTTCCGCGATGAGGGCAAGGACGTCATGTGCATGATGGACTCGGTCACGCGTTTCGCCATGGCGCAGCGCGAGATCGGCCTGTCCGTCGGCGAGCCGCCGACTGCAAAAGGCTATACACCGACGGTGTTCACCGAACTGCCGAAACTGCTGGAGCGGGCAGGGCCGGGCACCGATGAAGGATCCATCACGGGCATCTTCACGGTGCTGGTCGACGGCGACGATCACAACGAACCCGTTGCGGACGCCGTGCGCGGCATTCTCGATGGCCATATCGTGATGCAACGCGGTATCGCCGAGCGCGGCCGCTATCCTGCTATCAATATTCTGAAGTCGGTGTCGCGAACCATGCCGCGGTCCTGCGATCCAGCCTATTTGCCGACGATCACGAGGGCGCGGCAGATCATGGCGACCTATTCGGATATGGAAGAGCTGATCCGGCTGGGTGCCTATCGCGCCGGTTCCAGTCCGGAAGTGGACGAGGCGATCCGGCTCCATGAGCCGCTTGAGGCATTCCTGCGGCAACGGAAGGACGAAGTCTGCGGACTGGCCCAAGGCTATCAGCAACTGCAACAAATCGTTGGTGGTTTGGAAACGGAACGCTAACTTTGTCAGGCCATCATGACCCTCAGAGAAGAATTTCGGCCGGTCAGCCCCTTGCGGTTGTCCGGTTGTGTCCCGCGTTGAGACTGGGACTTCTGGGGAGTATGAGTCGATGAAGTCACGTGACACCCTGATCCGCCTGAAGAAGTTCCAGGTCGATGAGAAGCGCCGCCGGGTCAATCAGATCGAAGGCATGATCGCGGATTTCCAGCGCATGTCGGTCGATCTCGAGCGCGAGATCCAGACCGAACAGGATCGCGCCGGTATTCAGGATCCCACTCACTTTGCCTATCCCACCTATGCGAAGGCTGCGATTCAACGTCGCGAGAACCTGACACGTTCGGCCGATGAGCTGCGCGTGCAGCTCGAAGACGCGAAGGCATTGCTGAGTGAAGCTTTCGAAGAACTCAAGAAGGTCGAACTGCTCGATGAGCGCGACCAGGCCCGTGCACGCGACGAAGAGAACGCACGCGAACAGGCCGACCTCGACAGCATTGGCCTGATGCGTGCCCGCATCGGCGCAGTGGCCTGATCCGCAGAAGCGGCGAGCCAACGAGCCTCAAAGATTGAAGTCATCAAGCCCGGGCCGCGAGGTCCGGGTTTGCTGTTTGTGGTCTATCCACAGCATAAACAGCGACATGGCCCGCTTGCTATAATCTATGTTACGACAGGGAATACCGCCGGGCGGCACCTCCGTAAGGCGAAAGGTATATTGAGGTTGGGGAGACGTAATGCTGACGCCGGCTGAACTGGTCTGGCTTCTTGCCGCAGTTGCCAAAGGGGATGAAGCCGCCTTCGAGCGACTCTATGCAGCGACGCGCGCGAAACTCTTTGGCGTCGTGATCCGTATCTTGCGCAGACAGGATCTCGCCGAGGAAGTCATCCAGGAGGCCTATGTCAAGATCTGGAACAGCGCCGGGCAATTCAATCCCGGTGTTGCCTCGCCGATCACGTGGATGGCGTCGATCGCTCGTAACCGGGCTATTGATGTCGTTCGCAAGAGAAGCGAAACGTCTATCGAGGAAGAGCCGGCTGCAATGGAAGTGGCAGCCGATACACCTGACCCGCTCGCGCGACAGGAAATGACCGAAGAATTGAAGCGCTTGTTGGAGTGCGTGGGCCGGCTTGAGCCGGACCGGCAGAAACTGGTGCTGCTTGCTTACTACAATGGTTGGAGCCGCGAACAACTCGCGACGAAGTTCGAAGCGCCGGTCAATACAGTGAAGACGTGGCTGCGCCGCAGTATGATGGACATCCGGGAGTGTCTGGGACTGACATGATGGCCTATAGCGAAGACCATATCGCGCTTGCCGCGGAATATGCGCTTGGCACGCTCAGTGCCGAAGAGCGCGTGCAGGTCGAGACCATGATGTCCGTTGACAAGGATTTTGCCGCTGTGGTCGAGGCGTGGGAGCGCAAGCTCGGCGTTTTGAATCAGATGGTCGGCCTTGTCGAGCCGCGTCCCGAAGTCTGGGAGAAAATCCGCGTTGCGATCGGTCTGGCCGGTACGCAAGAAGCGATCGTGCATCCGGAAGCGCCGCAGCCCGCCGTTGCAACTGTCGCTGAACCATCTTCCATTGATACAGTTGACCGTCCGACGCTCGATCGTTCGAACGTGATTGATTTCTCGGTCCAGGCAAAACGCTGGCGCGGTGTGGCCACCGGCATGACCGCGATTGCCGCCATGCTTGTTGCGCTGATTGCCGTGCAGGCCTATCGCCCCGAATTGCTGCCGGCAGGTTTACGCCCGAAGGCAGCGCAACAGGTGGTGCAGGCGCCAGCGCCGGTCGCGCCGCCCGCAGCAGCTCAGTCGCAATACGTCGCCTTGTTGCAGACCGACGCCGCGTCACCCGCATTCATCCTCACTGTCGATGCGGCGACCAAAAACTTTACAGTGCGCAAGGTTGGCGCCGAACCGCAGGCCGGTAAAAGCTACGAGCTCTGGATTGTGTCCGACAAGCTGCAACGCCCGCGTTCGCTCGGCGTGATCGGCAGCAACGACTTCACATCGCGCGCTGCACTCGCTGCCTATGATCCCGATGTCGTCAATCAGGCCACCTATGCCGTGACCATCGAGCCGGAAGGCGGTTCGCCGACCGGTGCAGCTACCGGCCCGATCGTGTTCACCGGCAAGCTGATCGAAACGGTGCCGCCGGCACGGTGATCGTTTGGCTCTCTCGTCATCCGGCATTGGTCCTATGTTCGTCATTCCGGGGTGCATGAAAGCGGCAAAGCCGCTGTAATGCGAACCTCAGTCACTCCGCGGGGAGTGACGTGGAATCTCGATGTGTATTGCTCCCACTGTCATTCCGGGGCGCGGGCGCGCCTTCGCGCACGTGACCCGGAATCCCGACATGTTTTGCGCTGAACATGTCGAGATTCCGGGTTCGCGTCCGACAAAGTGCCGGCCGCGCCCCGGAATGACAATGGGAAGAGGAAGGCTTTGAACATTTTTTTCCTATCTATTCTTGACAATATACCTGAAAGGATTATCTTCCGCTCGTCCGGTTCGCGAGGGGCGCTTCTAGAGGCGTCTTGAAGGGGGACTGGGATGCGGCGCCTGCGGGTGTGGGGTGACGTACCCCGCGCACTCGGGAGGCCTTGGGTCACCGTCCGGCCCCACTACGGGGGTCTGCCACTCATGCTGGCTGGACGTGGCATTGGTGAACGGCGGGAAACCGTCGGGATCAGCGGAGTGCGGAGCTCTGCGCCTTTGCCCGGAAGAACGGTCCCGGGGACAGAAATCGCCCATAGCAGTCGCAGACTGCGTAAACTTGTCTGCGGTGTGGCGCGCCGTGAGGCGTTGCGCGGTTGCAGCTTGCCGGCGTTCCGGTGGAGCGGACCGCGACAGAAACCACCCCTTGCGCCTCACGGCGCGCTGCCACCCCTCATCGTTTGAGGGGGACTGCTCACACCTCGGACGCGCAAGCGCCGCGAGACTGCGAGAGCGTGGCTGTTTGAAATTTGAATCTGTGATGTGGCGCGCTGGCGCGCAGAGCATCCCTCCCACTGCGCAGCTGCGCTGCTTGAGGGAGAAGCAAGAAAGCACCCCACAAAAGAAAAACGCCCGTGGGGAGCGGGCGTTTTCCATTCAGAAGTCCACTCGGGGGGAAGTGGAGCTTCTATGTATTCACCTGACGACCTTGGGGGACATCGCCACGCGAATTCCTGAATTCCTTAGCGGACCATGCTGGCGTTCGAAGTGGTGACAGCAACCGGCTGGCCTGCTTTGATCACACGAGCGCTGGCGGTCTGGCTGTAGCCTTCGTCAGCATTCATGCGGGCCGAGATTCCGAAGCCTGCCACGAAGATACCGGCGACCAGAGCAACGATCACCACCTTGAGGTGGGTCATGCGATCCGCGCTGTAAATCGAGTGGTTCATTGGAAACGCTCCCTGCCGTCTTACTCTGCCTACGACCGTTTGTGTCGTGTCCGCGTCGGCAGGTTCAACTCATCACGCATAGGAAACGTGGTGTTGGGTCGTTCCGTTCCAAATAGTCGATCACAAGGCAGTGATAAGACGTGATCCGGCGCGATTGAAGCACCCGGCTTGGCCCTGAAATTCATAAATTATTATTTATTATCAGAGCGTTGAGGGTGATTCGTGCCGTCGCCCCGAAATGGCCTCGGGATGCGACATTCTGGCAAATCTCTTGTCTGTGACGAATTTACATCGGTTTCGGGTAAGGTTGCTAGCCTCTTGCCGCCGAATCAGACGCTTCCGACGGTCTTCAGGCGCGCACGGGGGTGGATTTCCGCCTGGGACAGCACGGTGGTTTGTGCGCGGAACCGTTCCACCAGCGAGCGCACGAACGGCCGGATCGAGGCCGAGGTGACCAGCACCGGCGCTTCGCCTTCGCGCGCGGCCTGTTCGAAACGATCGCGCACGGTGGTCATGAACTCCGACAGCTTCGATGGCTGCATCGCGAGGCTGCGTTCTTCGCCGGTGCCGATGATCGATTCCGCGAAGGCCTGCTCCCACTGCGCCGACAGTGCGATGAGCGGCAGGTAGCCGTTGTAGGACGTGTTCTGCGCGCAGATCTGTCGCGCGAGGCGCGCACGTACATGCTCGACGATGGTCGAGGGGTTGCGCGAGAAGGCGAGGGCGTCGGCAATGCCTTCGAGGATGGTCGAGAGATCGCGCACCGAAATACGTTCGGTGAGCAGCAATTGCAGCACGCGCTGGATGCCCGACACGGTGATGAGCGACGGGACGATATCCTTGACCAGTTCGCCTTGTTCCTTCGGCAGGTCCTTCAGCAGCTTCTGCACTTCGCCGTAGGACAACAGGTCCGACATATTGCCCTTCAGCAGCTCTGTCAGATGCGTCGACAAGACCGTGGCGGCATCGACCACGGTGTAGCCCTTGAGCGAGGCTTCTTCCTTCAGGCCGGCATCGACCCAGGTCGCGGGCAGGCCGAAGGTCGGCTCTGTCGTGTGAATGCCCGGGACGTTGACCTGGTTGCCACCGGGATCCATGACCATGAACTGGTTCGGCCAGATGCGGCCGGTGCCGGCGTCCACTTCCTTGATCTTGATGATGTAGGTGTTGGCTTCGAGCTGCACGTTGTCCAGGATTCTGACCGACGGCATCACGAAACCCATTTCGACGGCGAGCGACTTGCGCAGCGCCTTGATCTGCTCGGTGAGGCGATCGGTGCCGTCCGGGCCATTGACCAGTGGCAGCAGCGCGTAGCCCAGCTCGATCTTGAGATCGTCGATCTTCAGCGATGCGGAGATCGGCTCGTCCGCGGCGGCGGCTTGTGCGGCGGCGGCGGCGGCCGGTGCTGCGGCCTGATGCGCGACTTCGGCACGCGCGATCTTGTTGCGCTTGTTGGCGGTGACGGCGAGATAGGCTGCGCCGCCGCCCAGCGCGAGGAACGGCAGCATCGGAATGCCCGGCAGCAGCGCCAGCGTCAGCATGACGCCGGCCGACATGCCCAGCGCCTGCGGATAGCCGGAGAATTGCTTGATCAGCGTCTTGTCGGCGGCGCCGGTAATGCCCGCCTTCGAGACGAGCAGGCCTGCGGCGGTCGAGACGATCAGCGCCGGAACCTGTGTGACCAGGCCGTCGCCGACGGTCAGCAGCGTATAGGTGCGGCCGGCTTCCGAGAACGACAGGCCCTGCTGCGCGACGCCGATGATGATCCCGCCGATGACGTTGATGGCGGTGATGAGCAGGCCGGCAATGGCATCGCCGCGGACGAACTTGGAAGCACCGTCCATGGCGCCGAAGAAGCCACTTTCGTCTTCAAGGTCCTTGCGGCGCGCCTTGGCGGTGGCCTCGTCGATCAGGCCAGCCGACAGATCGGCGTCGATCGCCATCTGCTTGCCGGGCATCGAGTCGAGTTGGAAGCGCGCCGCGACTTCGGCGATACGGCCCGAACCCTTGGTGATGACGATGAAGTTCACGATCACCAGGATCGCGAACACGACGATGCCGATGACGAAGTTGCCACCCATCACGAAATTGCCGAACGCCTCGATCACGTGGCCGGCCGCGGCGGTGCCTTCGTGGCCATGCGACAGGATCAGGCGGGTCGAGGCCAGGTTCAGCGACAGCCGCAACATGGTCGAGATCAGCAGCACGGTCGGGAATGATGAGAATTCCAGCGGCGTCTGGGTGAACAGCGCCGTCATCAGGATCAACACCGACATGGTGATGGAGATCGCGAGGAACAGATCCATCACGATGGCTGGCAGCGGCATGATCAGCACGACAAGGATGATCAGAACGCCGAATGCGAGGCCGATATCGCCGCGCAAGACGTTCGTCTTGATGCTGGCGAAGTCGAAACCGCCGCTCTTGGGTGCTCCGAGGCCCTGACCCGCGATCAAATCCGTCATCGATGCCGCTTCCCCGCGCGAATGTCGTTCGCGACTGCCGAACGTCTGCGCGGCGGCCGAAGGGCCGCCGATCCGCAAGTGAGGCACCGCACTGGCATCCACGGGCATTCCCCCGGTCAGCTGACGAGACGCGACTCCACTCGGCAATTTTTGCCGTGTGTATGGTTAGCAAAGGGTTAACGAGGCGTTACTGCGCGGCTTTGCCACAAGCCCGGAGCCAGTTTTGGCCGAAACGGTCTGTTGCACTGTTTCTGCATGCCTAATCCTTCGGCATATCGCTTGACCCGTGGGCACACGCCGAGGATGTTGCCGCCGTGACCATCGCGACCCCCACTTCAGATTCGATGCCGTTCCTGCCTGACTCCCGTCAGGCCTGGATCAGGCTGTCGCTTGCCTTGATCATCGGCTCGCTCGGGTCAGTCGGCATGTGGTCGGTGGTGGTGGCGCTCCCGGCCGTGCAGGCCGATTTCGCCGCCAGCCGCGGCGCGGCGTCGCTGGCCTTTACCCTGACCATGGTTGGCTTCGGTCTCGGCGGCGTGGTGGCCGGCAGGCTCACGGACCGGTTTGGCATCGTGGCCACGATTGCGCTTGCGACCGTCCTGATGGGGGCCGGTTATCTTCTCGCGTCGCAGTCCACGGCGCTCTGGCAGTTCAATCTTATTCACGTGGTGATCGGGGCAGGATCGTCGGCAACCTTCGGGCCGCTGATGGCGGAGGCGTCGCACTGGTTCGAACGCCGGCGCGGCATCGCGGTGACTGTCGCTGCAACCGGCAGCTATATCGGCGGCACGCTCTGGCCGCCGATTGTCAGCTGGGGCATTCTGACTTTTGGCTGGCGCTCGACGCATATCAGTGTCGGGGTCGTCACAACCGTCCTGATGCTCCTGATGCTCGTGGTTCTGCGCGCGCAGATGGGCACGGTCACACGACGTAGTCACGTCAATGCGCCGCCGCCCAAGGTCGATCTCCAGCTCAGCAACAACACGCTGACGACGCTTCTCTTCGTGGCCGGCATTGGTTGCTGTGTCGCCATGGCGATGCCGCAGGTGCATATCGTCGCTTATTGCGGAGATCTCGGCTACGGCGTGACGCGCGGCGCCGAGATGTTGTCGCTGATGCTGGCCTGCGGGATTGTCAGCCGTGTTGGCTCGGGTTTTCTGGCCGATCGTATTGGTGGCATTCGCACACTGCTGATTGGCTCATTGCTGCAGGGATTCGCACTGCTGTTCTATTTGTTCTTCGACAGCCTGGCCTCGCTTTACATCATCTCGGCGATGTTCGGCCTGTTCCAGGGCGGTCTGGTGCCGGCCTATGCCATCATCATCCGCGAGGCGATGCCCGCATCGCAGGCGGCTACGCGTGTCGGCATTGTCATATTGGGCACGGTAGGAGGCATGTCACTTGGCGGCTGGATGTCGGGCGTCATCTTCGACGCCACGGGCTCCTACGCGGCAGCGTTCATGAACGGCCTCGCCTGGAATGCACTCAACGTCACCATTATCACGGCGCTGATGCTGCGGGCGCGCCGCAGGTTAATTTTCTCCTCGGGCGCATCGGTCGCCTAAGGCGTCAGATCCTGCACCGGTGGCATCGCCGGAAATCCATCGATCGGTACGTTTTCGAGCGCGCGTTTGGCCGGGCCGCTACCGAACATGCAGTCCAGCGTCGGCTCGGCAATCGCCGTCATGGTCCGCGGGATCAAGCTTCGTTTGTCCGGCGGCAGCCAGTTCTCGTTCAGCGTGGGGACGCCGCGCTCGGTGACCCCGTACAGGATCGCGTCGAGAATATCGCGATCGCCGATCTCGCTGATCAGCGCGGTGCGGACGCAGTCGCAGATCGCTTCGGGATGCGCATAGCGCGACACCATGAAGGGCGCGCAGAGCCGAATGAACTCGCCGCGCGGATCGGGCATCAGGGACAGGCGACGCGTGTCAGTCATCGCGATGGTCGACACCCCGCACGCCAACAGGCTGCCCAGGACAATGGGAGACAGTGTGCTGAGGGACAGGTACCGCAACAAATTCACCCGGAAAGCAACCGTAGGACGAGAGACGTGCAGGACCTATTATAGATGATGTGAGGTGCGAATGTGAATGCCGCTGTGAGGTGTCACACAGCCTGGCCGACCTTCAGCAACATGCAGCCGCTGATCTTCAGGCTGCCATCCGGCTGCGGCTCCAGCGTGTAGAGCGCATCCCACGGCACGCCATCGGCATCGACGATATGGACTTTCTGCTCGATGGTGCCACCGGACGTATTGTTCTCGGTGAATTCGAAGCTGCGATGGCGATAGATGGGCGCATAGGCGTTGCGCACCATGTCCATGAAGCTGTCGGGATCGGTGAAAATGCTCTGGATGCCGGGGGCCGCGAACCCATAGGCAGTCACAGCATCGTCGCGCGCCAGCGCATCGGCTTGGGAGCTGATGATCTTCTGCGCCGCCGCTACATCGTCCGCAGCATGGAGAGACGATGCGAGGCCGATCATTATGACGACAAGAAAGAGGAGGTCGCGCATAGGCTCACTTGCTCAAAGTGTTCTTGTAGATGACGCCGTCTTTCATGATGATTTTGAAGTTATTCGCGGGATCGGCAATCAGGTTGATGTTGTCCAGCGGATTGCCGTCGACAAGCAATAAGTCCGCGAGCGCACCCTGTTCCACGACGCCGAGCTTGCCGGGATAGGGATTGCGCTTGCCCGACAGCGCCAGCAGTTCGGCGTTTGTCGATGTCGCCATGACCAGCGCTTCGGCGGGCGTGTACCAGCGCGTGAGCGAGGCCAGAATTGCGCCCTGTTGCTGCGCCAGCGCGCGCGAGAACAGCACGTCGGTGCCCCACGCGGTCTTGATCTTGTACTTCCTTGCAAACTCGTAGGACCTGGCTATGCCGGGCCAGACCTCATCCGCCTTGGCTCGCTGGACGGACCCCTCCGGAAAGCCAAGCCTCAAGCCCTCGGGGAGGGGCTGCAAGCTTAACCAGATGTCCTTCTCGGCAAGCAGCCTGGCGGTTGCCTCGTCCATCAGCATGCCGTGTTCGATGCACTTCACGCCCGCGGCAACGGCTCTCTGGATCGCAGCCGGAGTGAAGGCGTGCGCGGCGACATATGTGCCCCAGTTCTCGGCCGCTTCAACGGCGGCGCGTAGTTCGGCCTCGGTGAAAGTGGTCACGTCGACCGGACTGAAAGGTGACGACACGCCGCCGCCCGCCGTCAACTTGACCTGGGAGGCGCCCTGCATGAGTTGTTCGCGCGCGCGCACGCGCACCTCGTCAGGGCTGTCCGCGACCATCGCGCCACCGACCTGCTCCATGCGGGTGAGCATGCCGCCGATCGTGCGTGGTAGATCGGTCAGTTGCCGGAAATCCCCATGCCCGCTCGTGATAGTGATCATGGCGCCTGACGGATAGATGCGCGGGCCCTTGATGATGCCCTCGTCAATGGCATGCTTGAGGCCGAACACCGGCCCGCCAACATCGCGAACAGTGGTGAAGCCGCGCATGAGCGTGTCAGTCGCTTCGCTGCCGGCCAGCAGATTGTTGTAGCCGACGTCACCGAAAGCTTGTGCCGGCGTCACCCGTATCAACATCGCATGCCAATGATTGTCGATCAGGCCAGGCATCAGCGTATGCCCGTTTCCTGCGACACGCTGAGCGTCTGCGGCCGCTATCGGTGCCGTAGAAATACGCTCGATGACATTGCCCTTGACCAGCACATGTGACGGAGCGGAAAGAGTGGCGCTTCTCCCGTCGAAGATTCGAACATTTTCGAAGAGCACATCGTCGGCGCTCGCGCTGGTACCAAATGTCAGCGCAAGAATCGCTGCGAGCAATCGACTACCGACAGGGAACAACATGAGCGTTCTCCGAGCAGTAAAGCCTGCACTATGACAGATACCGGCGTCCACTTGAAGGTGGCGCCGCTACCTGTGGACCCCGGCTGATGTTACGGGGAATCCGCTCGGCCAGACGTGAATATATCTGGTTGCTCAAGCTCGTCTGGCATCGCCCATCCTTCAGCCATCAAAGCGACATGGAGCGCGGTTCGAACGTCGGGCGGCTCAATTTTCCCGACAGTCGCCTCATCAAGAACAGCGATCAGCTTCGTCCACCGCGGCGTTGTCTTGGCTTCGCTGTCAACGTAACGCTGGACCCATCTAACCGCCGCCAGGAGAGAAAAGATCGTGCGGTTCCTCGCCGGGGTTTGCCCGGGCGCCTCAGGCATCAATCGAATTGGTTCAAAGATCATTTGTACACAAACCGACTGCTGAAATTCGCTTCATCGTGCCACAGAGCCGGCAATACGCAATGGGTGCCGGCATGACACGCAGCAACTGCACGTCGCTCTGAAGGCCGTGATCAAGCGCGCGATCACCGTCCTGGATGCGCTGGGCGACTCCGAGATGCGATTTCAAAGCCAGGGGCAGGAGCCGGGCGATCAACGATGCTGAGCTAGCGTATGGCTATACTGACTATACTGAAGCGACGATGCAGTTCATCCCGACCGCGCGAGATTGCAGGCGCAAAGTCTTGGCACATCGATCCAACCCTCTCCGCTACTGACGAAGATCCCCGGAGTCGGGATCGCCAAAGTGTCCGCCACCGGCAACGATTGTCTCACCGGGCTTGAGGCCGGCTCATGCGGGCGATCAGCAAACGCTTCAGAGGAAGAATGCGTATCGAATGGATTGGCTGCAAAAAGCAGCCCCTCACAGACTAGTTCTAAAACACCAAATCAC
>NZ_JBPWQC010000002.1:0-57323 GCF_051811065.1 Tardiphaga sp. 841_E9_N1_2
GGAGTCCATCGTCCCGGTGAAGTGCTGCAGGAACAGCAACGGTGTCGTTCCCTGCTTCTCCATTTTCCTGTACGCGTATTCTACGCCATCAGATGCAACGACGTAGAGGTTGGGGGTCGTTTCGAATTTGGAGTCCATGACGATTTCCTCGAGGTGAGTTAAACGCCATCCGGTGTCGTTCATTTTCACCCCGCTCGAAATCATACGGAGGGTTAGGTGCGTCCCTCATTGAGGGTAGTGCGTCATCGCTGACGCAGCGATGCGGGCCGAGCGGCGCCTAGCGTATTTTGAGGGATTCGATCGTGGCGCCAAAACGCACGTAGTCGTGGCGGAAGATTTTATCCGCGTCAGCGCTGCTGTCGCCTATCGGCTCGAAGCCGAGCTTCCTGAGTTGCTGGATGACCTCCGGGTCCCGCAGCGCCTTGACGAATTCCGCGTTAAGCCGATCGATGATCGGTTGCGGCGTCGCGGCCGGCACGAAAACGCCCTGCCATCCTTCCACAACGACATTCGGAAAGCGGGAAGCAATTGTCGGCACGCCTGCAAACAGCGTCATCGGCATTGCCGTCGTCACCGCCAGCGCGCGTAACGTGCCGTCCTTCACGAACGGCGCGACATTCGCCGGAACCTCCATCGCACAGGTCAAAAGGCCGGACCTGATATCGGGATAGGACTGGTTGAAACCGCGATAGGGAATGTGAACGATGTCGAGCCCCGCGGCTTGCTTCAACATCTCAAGCGCAAGATGCGGTGGCGAGCCGACCCCATAGGTCGAGCATGAAAATGTGCCGGGCTCAGACCGCGCTTTTGCCACGAAATCATCGAGCGTCGTGATCGGCGATTCTGAGCGGACGACGAGAACATAGGGAGAAAGCCCGACACGGGTCACCGCAACGAGATCTTTCGGCGGATCGAAACTCGTTGCCGCGAGGTGCGTGCTGCTGGTGATGGCCGAGGTTGTGAACAGCAAGGTGTAGCCGTCGGCATCCGCAGTAGCCACCGATTGCGCCGCTATGTTGCCGGAAGCGCCTGCCCTGTTCTCGACAACGACGGTTTCTCCCAGCCCGTCGCGCAACCGGTCTGCTAGGATGCGGGCCACGACATCGACCGATCCTCCCGCCGGTAGGGCTACCACCAGACGGACGGGCCGATCGGCAAACTCAGCCTGCGCCGGCGGGAAGAAACAAAGAACCGACAGCAGGACAAACAGCGCGCGGCGCATCGACATTCGGCAACCAGACCCGTTGTTTGGCGGCTCTTGCGAGCGGTGACGTTTAAGGCCGGCGAAAACTGTTTTGCAAGTGCCGCGGTATATCGCGCGCAATTTACCGATGCCCAACCTGACGATGCACTACCTACCAAGGTATAGGCCGGCCTAGATCTGTGCGCGATGTCGCGGACTGGTTCCCCGGCGCATGGTCTGGAAGAGCCGGAATTCACGGCCGACGAAGTCACATACCGGGAGCGTGGCGATCATGACGCTGACCAGCATTCACCCAACCCGTCGCGACGTCGTGTCCGCCTCGTTGGCGCTCGCAAGCGCCCTGGCGCTGACGACACCGTCCTTCGCACAACTCACCGGCACCCCATCTTCCAAGAAAGGCAACCGCCCAATGACCACCGGCTTCGTGAAGACCTCCGACGGTACGCAGATATTTTTCAAAGACTGGGGGTCTGGTCAGCCGATTGTCTTCCATCATGGCTGGCCGCTGTCGTCAGATGACTGGGATGCGCAGATGCTGTTCTTTCTCGACAAGGGCTATCGCGTGATTGCGCATGACCGGCGCGGTCACGGGCGCTCCAGCCAGACGGATCACGGCAACGACATGGACACCTATGCCGCCGACGTCGCGGTTCTCGCCAAGGAGCTAGACCTGAAGGACGCCGTCCATGTCGGCCACTCGACCGGCGGCGGCGAAGTCGCCCGTTATGTGGCACGACACGGCAAAGGCCGGGTTGCCAAGGCGATCTTGGTCGGTGCCGTGCCGCCGATCATGGTGCAATCTGAGGCCAATCCCGGCGGCCTTCCGATGGACGTCTTCGATGGCTTCCGAAAGTCGCTGGCGCTCAATCGCGCGCAGTTCTTCCTCGATGTGGCGAGCGGCCCTTTCTACGGCTTCAATCGGCCGAATGCCGTGAAGTCCGAAGCGACGGTGCGCAACTGGTGGCGGCAGAGCATGGAAGGCGGCGCCAAGGCTCATTACGATTGCATCAAGGCGTTTTCGGAAACCGATTTCACATCGGACCTGAAAGCCATCGCTGTCCCCACATTCTTCATGCATGGCGAGGACGATCAGATTGTCCCGATCGAGGATTCCGCACGGCTTGCGGTCCAACTGGTCAACGACGCCAGGCTGAAGACCTATCCGGGTTTCCCGCACGGCATGTGCACTACGCATCCGCAGACGATCAATGCCGACATGCTGGCGTTCATACAGGGGCGCATATAGCGCACCGCTGACGAGGCACACGCGAGAAGGCAGATCGGCAATCCAGCGAACTGGTCTCCTTCGAGCGGCTGCCATCTTAGCGCTGCTAAACGAGCTGCGCTTCCTCGAGCAGCCAATCCCGAAATGCCATCACGCTGTCATCGGCTTCTGCCGAAGGTGGATAGACCACATAATGGGACAGCGGCAGCTTGTAACGAAGGCTGGAGAGTTGCACCAGCCGACCGCTATTCAGGTCTGGCGCCGCAACCGAGGCCCTGATGAGGGCAATGCCCTGCCCCGCGCATGCTGCATCCATCAGCAGATTGGCATCGATGAATGACGTTCCCAGAAGGCGGCGATCGACCTTCACCCCGGCGGCACGAAACCACAGCGACCACGGGATATTGCGGTCGAGCAGCAGCGGCAGACCGGGAAAATCGGACGGCTTCTTCGGCAACTTGCCGCCATTGAACATCGGACTGCAGACCGGAAACACGTCTTCATCGAACAGTTTTTTGGACCGCGCGCCTTTCCAGTGTCCGTTGCCGAGGCGTATCGCGAGGTCGATGCCATCGGTCTTGAAATTGGCGAGTGTGCGGTTGCCCGTCACGTTGACGAAGATCCGCGGGTAGATCGCATTGAAGCGCGGCAATCTTGGCACAAGCCAGCGCGACGCCATCACCGGCAGCAGGCTGACATTGATCTCGCTGTCCGTCGCTACAGATGAGAGACCGCGCATCGACGTTACGAGCTGCGACAGGGCCTGACTCACCGTCGCGTGCAGCCTGACGCCGCTCGGCGTCAGCGCCATCCGGTTTCCCCTGCGCTGGAACAGTTGCACATTGAGATGGGTCTCGAGCTGGGCGATGCGTTGGCTGACGGCGCCATGGGTGACGCCCAGTTCTGCTGCCGCGCGTGAGTAGCTACCGACCCTTCCGGCAACCTCAAAGACGCGCAGCGTTTCAAGCGGTGGAAGCCGGAACATCCATGGCTGTTAAAATCCCTAACACTGGCTGTCAAATAATTTTATTCGCCCCATACGCCCGGATCGGGTAGTGATCGCATGAATTTTGCATCGTATCAGCTGTCTGTCGGCTGGGATGAATTTGCGCGCTTTCAGTCTGTCATGATGGAAAAGACGGAAATTACGGGATCCCGGATCTTCAAGTTCGGACCGTTCCAGTTGCGGCCGGCTACCCGTATTTTGGAAGAGGCGGGTCAAAGGGTTGTCGTGGGCGATCGCGCCTTCGACATCCTGTGCGTCCTGGTTCAGAACAACAATGACGTCTTCACGGTCGCCGATCTCAAACAGGCGGTCTGGAAGAATGTTCACGTCGAAGATGGCGTCATCCGGGTTCACATCTCCGCGCTGCGCAAGATCCTCGGCAATGAATTTATTAAGAATATCGTCGGGCGCGGCTACCAATTCTCTGGCGAGATCGCAGCCCAGGGCGGCAGGACATCCAGTCCGGACATCTTCTATCGCGACAAGCTCAGCAAGCCGCCGAACTATCCCCTTCGCCTGATCGGACGCGATCAGGTCGTCGAGCAGGTTCTCGAACGACTGCATGACAAGCGCTTCGTCACGATCGCCGGCCCCGGCGGCGTCGGCAAGACCACGTTGTCGTTGGTCGTCAGCCGGCATCTCAGCGCCAAGTTCGACGAGGCAATCTGCTTCGTTGATCTGTCGCCGCTTAGCGACGCATCGTTGGTCACCAGCACGATCGCATCCAGTCTCGGTCTTTCGGTGTCGTCAGACGATCCGACCACAAATCTGCTGAAGTTCGTGCGCGACAAGACGCTGCTGCTCGTGATCGACAATTGCGAGCATGTCATTGAAGGCACCGCGCCGATCGTCGAGCAGATCCATGCTGCCGCACCGGATGTGCATATCCTGGCGACCAGCCGCGAACCGCTGCGCGTGGCGGGAGAGCACCTGCTGCGCGTCGGTCCGCTAGACGCCCCCCGCATCGATGAACAGGCGACGGTCGCGGACATTGCGCGTTTCTCGGCGATGGAACTATTCGTCGAGCGCGCAGCGGCTGCCGGTTCCGCTGCGCCTCTGCAAGACGGAGACGCCGCACTGATCGGTGACATCTGCCGCAAACTCGACGGTCTTCCGCTGGCGATCGAACTGGCGGCGGCGCGCTGCGACACCTACGGTTTGCCGGAATTGCATGCCGTGCTGGATGATCGTGTGAAGATGCTCTGGAAGGGTCGGCGCACCGCACCGACGCGACACCAGACGCTCGATGCCCTGATCGACTGGAGTTTTACGCTGCTGGGTCCGGACGAACGATCGGTCCTGTCTGCCATATCGAGCTTTCAGGGTGCTTTCCGGATTCGCGCCGCGCAGGCCGTGGCCGCCCCGCTTTGCGGCGAAAATTGTGATTTCCGCGAGGTGTTTCAATACCTCGTCACTAGTTCGCTGGTCACGGTCGACAATACGGGCACCGAGCCGCGCTATCGCCTACTCGACGCGACCCGCGCCTACGCTGCGCTCAAGCTTGAAGGCGCACCGTTTCGGTACAAGACCAAGCAGCGCTATCTCGACTACCTCCTCAGGGCCGTGGAGGAAGCCGATAGCGCCTGGCGCAATCAGTCGGCCGATGCATGGATCAAGGCGCACGGCGCCTATGTCTATGATGTGCGGTCCGCACTCGCCTTCGCATTTTCCGACGCCGCCTCCGAGGAGGACAAGCTTACCGGCATTCGTCTGGTCGCGCGTTCATCGACGATCTGGTTTCAGCTATCGCTGACCAGCGAATATCTGAAGCGCCTGCAGACCGCCCTGGCGGCGCTCGACAAGCGAAACGAGGTTTTGCATCCGGAACGCATGTCAATCTGCATTTCGCTCGGCTATGTAACTTGGCACACGACCGGCCGCCCGTCCGAGATGATCCGCTATTTCAGCGAGGCGTCGGACATTGCGGAACGGCTGCAGGATACGCCCAGCCGCCTGCTCGCGCTGTGGGGTCTATGGCGCGCGACCAGCATCGCTGGCGACGAGTCCAAGGCGCTCGCGATCGCCGACCTGCACGCGGCACTGGTCGACCCGGTCGCCAATCCGCATGACTATCTGACCAACCTGCGGATGAAGGCACTTTCGCTGCACTGGCTTGGCGAGCAGCGAAAGGCGAGCGCTATCACGCAGGAGATGCAAGCCAGGCAGCCCGCTATTGCGAGCGGCTGGCCAGGCATCCTGCTCGACGCCAAGGTGACCAGCGACTCGCTGATGAGCCGCGTTTACTGGCTGCACGGAAAGCCGAACCTCGCGCTGCAGGCAGCGGAAGATGCCGCCGATTATGCGCTCGAGAAGAAGCATATCCTGTCTTACTGCTACAGTCTGGTGACAGGCATCTGCCCTGTCTCAATGTGGATCGGCGACTTCGAAGGGGCGCGCTATTATGCCGAGAGGCTGATCGCCCTTGCATCGAGCTATGGCTACTCGCATTGGGGCAGCTTCGGCACGCATTATCTCCGCGCCCTCGATCATCTGTCGGGGAACCTGACGAACGTTCCGCAGCCCGATCGCCAGGCGCATCGAAACCCGTTCATCAGTGAATTGCTGCTGACGGTCTGCCCGGACGCCCTGTCTGCTGACGACTTCGCACAGCTCGAGGGCAATGATGCGCGGTGGTATGCGCCTGAACTGCTCAGACTCCAGGCCGAACGGCTCGCCGACGTGGCCGGACGTGAAGCGCTTCTGGACCGTTCGCTCTCGCTTGCCCGTCATCAGGGCGCACTGAGCTGGGAATTGCGAACAACGGTGAGCAAGGCTCGCTTGTGGGCCAGCGCAGATCGTTCCGTTGACGCGCGCGAGATGCTATCGGATGTGATGTCGCGCTTCGACGAAGGATTTGAGACCCGCGATCTCGTCGAAGCGAACGACTTTCTGGAGCAGCTCTGACGGCTCAGGCTGTCTTCGGTCCAGCGGGTGTGGCGCTTGGGAGCAGTCGCCCCTGTACCAGCAACATCAGAGTTCCGATTACGATGATGCCCAGCAGCAGATTGACGATCACGAAGACGCCTTCCGCCAGAGTTGTAAACATGTGCGACCCGCCACGCTCGGCAAATCGCATCGTGTCATAGGACAGCGCCGTCAAGCCGAAGGTGAAGGCCCAGTAGCCCGGCGTAAAGGACTGCTGGATGAGCCAGGGCAGCAGACGCGCAAGGATCAGGGCCTGCATCAGACCGTAGCCCAGCAGCCCTTTTGCGAGCAGATCCGGCTCGCCGGATGTCAGCGCCAGATAGGCGGAGCATGCGACCACCGGCGGCGCGAGCTGGATGCCGAGCGTCGGCCGCAGTGCCGGGGCCATCGGCGCTTGCGTGTAGAGCCGATGCATCAGCACGGATTCCAGCGCGAACCAGGCCAGGACGCCGGCACCGAAGAACATGGCGGCGATATCCGGCAGATGAAACGCCGAGGCAAGATTGGCCGACACCAGATTTCCCGCCACCGTGGGCAGATAGAGAACCGCAGTCGTCGTGGTCTGATCGCGCCCGCCTGTCCAGAGCACGCCTGTGCGATAGACCGCAAATGTGACCTGCCCCGCGGCGCCGATGGTGCCGATGATTGCGCCAGCCAATGAACCATAGGGAATCAGTAGGATGCCAACGAGCATTGTCGACACCGGCATCAACCCGATGAAGCAGCATTGCACGGGATGCTCGAATTCCATGACAGCGTCGCTGGTGCGATAGCTCCATTTCCCGATGTAGAGCAGGCTCAACACCGCCCACACGGCAACAGTTATCCAGATGATCGTCTCGCCGATCATCGCAGGCAGCCCCCACAGCCGGGCCGCCACACGCCAGCAGCCGCCAAGGCCGGCAAGTCCGAGCACCATGCCGAAATAGCTTGCCGGGACGTTCAAAATTGTGGGCATTTTCATCTCCTCGAAGATTTGAGAAATTTGCTGAGTTCTGTGCTCATCGTGTCTGGTAGCCCACGCGGCCGATCAGTGCGGGAAGCGCGATCACGCCGAAGGCGGCCATGCCGACCGACACGGCGATGAAATTTGCGCGCAAACCGGCCCCCGTCACGATCAGGACATAGCCGCCGAGAATGGCGACGCCGGCTCGGACGAGCGCGCCGAGCACGGACAAGGTCATGCGGCCGGTGGCCTGTCCCGTGCAGTAGAGAACATAGCCCATGCCGAAAAAGCCGAAGAACGGACCGACGATGCGCAGATAACTGCTACCCACGGCCACAACCTGTGGATCGCCGCTGAACACGCTGATCCAGGTTTCCGGAAAGAGCGCAGCCGATACACCGACAATCTCGGCGATACCAAAAGCGATGAGTATACCGAGCCAAGAGGCCTTTACGGCACGGTCGATATAGCCGGCACCGAGATTGGTGCTCACGATGATGCCCACCGGACCACCGATTCCGTAGGAAAGAGGAATCAGCAGGAATTCGAGGCGTGAGCCTGCGCCATAGCCGGCAAGCGCCTGCACGCCATGAAGGCCGACATAGGCGGTGACGATGGCGAGGGTCAGATTGGTCGTGCTGCCAACGATCGCCGACATGCCGCCGATCCGCAGCACTTTGAGTGCGGGCGCCAGCGACAACCGCGGTGGGCTATGGTCGGGCCGCAGGACGCCGCGGTGCGACCATAAATACCAAGCGTATGCGAGACTGCCAAATGCATAATAAAGCAGCATGGCGATCGCACCACCCGACGGACCAACGCCGGAAAAACCCAGTCCGCCATAAATCAGGAGCAGTGAGACTGGAACTGTGATGACCGCGCCTACACACACAACCATCACCGGCACGAACAGATTGCCGGTGCCGCGCACGCAGGCCATCAGCAGATTGAACGACCAGATCAGTCCGGCGCCCCCGAAGATAATCGTAGAATAAGCGCTCGCGATCTCGAGCTGCTCGCCTTTGGCACCCATCGAAGCGTAAAACCATCCACCGAAGGCAATCATCAGGGCGGTCGTCAACGCACCGAAGACCACGCTGAGTGCCAAGGCATACCAGGCGAAATTGCTGGCGGCTTTGACCTCGCCACGTCCGAGACAGCGCGCGATCGAGGTGACGATGCCACCGCCGACGGCTCCTTGCGACACGCCGACGATCAGCGAGACTAACGGAAAGACTTGAGAAACACCCGCCAGCGCCTCGACGCCGAGGCGCGACACGAAGAAAATCTCGAGCAAACCGATCATCACCTGCACCGCAATGACAACGGTATTGGGAATGGCGAGACGAATGATGTTGGACATCAGCGACTCCTCCAGTAGCCGTCGTGTACGCGGGTTCAATTCCGCGGCTTTGCTGACACTCTCGTCAGTCATGTTCCCCCCACAGCGCCTCGTCGTTGATGACGCAGCGAGGATGGCCTGTCTTGGATGGCTTTCCACCTATACAGGCGTATGGGACACCCGCTGCCGTTTACAGGCGCGCGTGTCAGCTCACTGATATCTCACCGCTTTTTCGTCATGTGTGCGCCGTTAAGCCGATTTAACAACTCTGAACTCGTGTTTTCCGGCGCATCCCCCGACATTGACGACGGGCCGGTGATCGTACCGGCGTCATGACGAGGACTTGATGATGATCTGCTTGAGTGAAGACAATCTGCGGGGGCTCGTCCATGTCGTGGACGATGACGTGACGCTCGCCGACGGACTTTCTAACCAGCTGAAGTCATCGGGCTTCGACGTACAAAACCATCGATCGCCCGCAGCCTTTGTTCAGGCGCGGCGCGAAGCCGAGGCCTGCTGCCTCCTTCTCAGCATCGAATTTCCGACCGCGAACGGCTTGGACTTCCAGGAGATCCTGCCGGCCGTTGGCATTCATCTGCCGGTCATCCTGATGACCCAGCATCCCGACATCAACTGGTCCATCCGCGGCATGAAAGCCGGCGCGGTCGATTTCCTGCTGAAGCCGCTGCATGAGGCGGAGGTGTTGTCGTCCGTCAGGACGGCTTTGCAGAAGGACAGGGAACGGCATGCGGAAGATGCACGCCGCCGTAAGGCCGACGCCAAGCTTGCCAGGCTGACTGCACGCGAGCGCCAGGTGATGGGGCATGTCGTGCGCGGCCTGATGAACAAGCAGATCGCGGGGGTCCTGGGGCTGAGCGAAATCACCGTGAAGCTGCATCGCGGCAGCATGATGCGGAAGATGGCGGTGCGGAATGTGCCCGATCTGGTCCGCGCGGTCGAATTCAGCGGCGCGTCCGTACTCGCTCACTGAACCAAGCCAATTTTGTGTTATTCCGAGAAAGGGCCGTGCAATGATGCACTCCGACCTAACAATGCCGCGCGATGCGGCCCAGAGCGAGATCGACGATGTGGAATCCTCCATCGTCGATCTGACCATGCTGCCAGCGTTGATGGACATCCCGATCACATCGGGCCCGGATGTGATGGACTGCCGCGTCGGCGCTGTCATTCACGACTTCAACAATTCGTTGCAGGCGATCGTCAGCGTATTGAATCTTTTGCAGTGCCGGATCAGCCCGGGCAGCATCAAGGACTTCGATCACCTGATGGACATCGCGCTGACGTCGACCGACAAGGCTCATTTGCGGGTGCGCGAACTGGCATCTTGCATGAAAGAGCGCGCCTCATCGGCACGGCCAACGGTCATCGATGACGTCGTCAGATCGCTGCAGCCGCTGCTGGTCGCTACCATAGGCGATGATATCGCGGTCAATCTGCGCCTCGCAGCCCATGGCAAAAAGGTGCTTTGCGAGGCCCGGGACATCGAAAACGTTCTGGTCAATCTTGTAAACAATGCGCGCGATGCCATGCCCGCCGGCGGAGCACTCCTGATAGAGACCGTGGTCGTACCACCCGGTGAGGAGCGCTCCTACAGCTTCGTCGGCCTGCAGGTGGCCGACACCGGTATGGGCATGTCACCGGATGCAATCGAATATGCCTGTCGAGCGTATTATTCCACCAAGGGTCCTGCCAAAGGGTCGGGCCTTGGCCTCTGGTCGGTGAAGGATTTCACCGATCGCCACGGCGGCCAGCTTTCCATTCGCAGCTCGGAGGGCCTGGGAACGGCTGTTCAGATCCTGCTGCCGGTCGCATGAATAGGCCGCCGTTCCAGATTCGGGAAGACGGCCTCGCTACGTTGCGAATAATATAAGATCAGGCTGCAGCGGCAGTCTTCTGGCCAAGCACCCGACATTCGCCGTTCGAATGTTATGGAATTCTGACGATTGATACGGGTCCCTCTCCCGCCCTGCTCAGTCCTCGTCCTGCCACCTGCGCAGATTCGTCTGGTCATGATAGGCCATGCGGTCCGGCGTGGTGATGAATTCGATCGTCGTGCCCCATGGCATGCGGCAGTAGCAGACCTTGTTTCCTGAGCCTTTCTCGGTGACATAAGGAATAGCGCGCGGCGCGGTCAGCGGAGTGCCTCCGGCCTTTGCGAAGCGCTCGACCGAAGCGTCGATGTCGTCGGTGTAGACACCGAAATGGGTAATGCCGAAGTCGCTCGCCCGGACCGGCTGGGCTTGTTCAGGGCCGTGCATTTCGAACAGCTCGATGTCCGGTCCGGTTCCGATCTTGACCATCGCCTGCGCTCGCACGACCGTTCCGGGAAAGGCGCCAGTGGCCCGCTCGAATTCGGATCCCTGCCGCGGCGGATCCTGCGGCCCGAAGGACTGGTAGATCACCTGGCCGCCGAAAGCTTCCAACAGGAACGACTTTGCTGCTTCGATGTCGGGCACCGTGATGCCGATGTGATTGACCCCGCGGATGACGGGTGTGGTCATGACACTCTCCTTTGTTGTTGACTTGATCGGCACGCGCCCCCGATAGCGGGGGGCGCCAGCTTCAATGGGCCTTGAGGAACTCGATCAGGGCAGCTGCGACTTCGTCCGGGCGCTCGTCCGCGACATAGTGGCTGCACCGCGCGATCGAGCCGCCGGTCACATGGACAGCGAACTCCTTGAGCATCGGCACCATCTGCGCGCCGAACCTGTGGTCTCCGCCGAGGCCAAGCACCGGTATCTCGAGCGGCTGCTTCTTGTATTCGAGCGCGGCCGCATGGTCGGCGGCGAAGGCGCGGTACCACTCCATGCCGCCGCGGGTGCGGCCGGGAAGCGCCATCGCTTTCGCATAGATCTCGACGTCAACCGGATTGAAGGTGCTGTGATCGTAGAAGCGCTCAGCCATGAAGGCCGACACATAATCATATTCGCGGCCATAGATCAGGCGTTCGGGCAGATCCCGATTCATATGGAAGCTGAAGTGCCAGAGCCCGGCGGCCGTCGCCTCCCAACCCGTCCAGCCGGGAAGCGGAACGTCGAGCACGGCCAGGTGAGTGACAGCCTCCCGATAGATGGCGGCCTGGGGCAACGCGACCATTCCGCCGATGTCATGCCCGCAGACGGCGTAGCGTTCATGGCCGAGAGCAACCATGACGTCATGCGCGTCGCGCGCCATCGTCGCCTTGTCGTAGCCGTCGAGCGGGCAGTCGGAAAAGCCCGCGCCGCGCAGATCCATGGCCACCACACTGAAATGCTCGGCCAGTCCCGGCATCACATGGTGCCATTCCCACCACGTTTCCGGCCAGCCGTGCAGCAGGAGGATCGGCGGGCCCGAGCCTCCCGTGACAGCGTTGATCTTGATGCCATTCACCGGCACCAGTTGCTGGGTGAACCCTTGCAAAGTTGCGATCATGATCGCTTTCCTGTCAGGTGTTGACGTTCAAACGGAGCTCGTCGCCAGCGCTCATGGCCGATCGAAATCGGTGGCGATTGTGAGGTCGCGCCAAGCGTCGATATCGCTGCGGAACGCGGCCAGCTTTCGCTCGGCGATTGTGTGCGCGACCGGGCCGAGCGGAAGATGCAGCGGGGCGTCGTCGGCGTCGACTGCCTTCAGGATCATCGCGACAGCCTTGTCGGGATCGCCGGCCTGACTGCCGTCGTTGGTCTCGCGATAGTGCCTGCGTGAGCTCGCGGCGTATTCCGGCATCTCGCCGGCCGCTATCGTGATCGAACGACCAAGGAAGTCGGTGCGAAACGGTCCGGGTTCGACGATCAGCACACGAATGCCGAACGGCTTCAGCTCGTCGGCCAGCGCTTCGGATATCCCTTCCACGGCGAACTTGGCAGCGTTGTAATAACCACCACCGCCGCCGCCCGCGATGCCCGCGCCGGACGACATATTGACGATCGTTCCGCCCGAGCGTCGCAGGATCGGCAGGGCGGCTCGGGTTGTTTCGATCAGACCGAAGACGTTCACCTCGAACATCGGCCGATATTCCTCGGGCGTGCCCTCCTCGATCGCGCCGTACAGTCCGTAGCCGGCATTGTTCACGAGCACGTCAAACGCGCCGAAGGTCTCGACCGCCTTTGCGACCGCGGCCCTGGCGGCCGTCGCATCGGTCACGTCGAGTGGCAAGGTAATCATGCGGTCGCCGAACGGCTTGGCCATCTCCTCGATGGTCTGGGCATTGCGGGCCGTCGCGATCACTCGGTCGCCGCGCCGGGCTGCAGCGAGCGCGAGCCGCTGACCGAAGCCGCTTGAGCAGCCTGTGATGAGCCAGGTTTTCATTACTTCTTCTCCGAGTTGTTTTCAGATGTCGCCGCGCGGCCGCCGCCGCGAACCGTCATATCGGCCATGATCGACCAGTCCTTCTCGCCAAGGCCCGCCGAGACGGCTTTGCTGAGGCCCTCGCGGACGGCGTCCAGCATCGGCAGCGTGCGTCCGATCTCGTTGCAGGCCTCCGTCGCCAGGCGCATATCCTTGAGCGCGAGCCCGGCTTTGAAACCCGGCTCGTAAGATCGTTCGGTGATCTGCGCGCTGTAGCTCTCATAGGCGCGGCCCGAGAACAGGGTGCCCAGGATGAGTTTGAAGAAGTCCGCACGGTCTAGGCCCGCACTCTCGGTCAGCACGACGCCCTCGGCCATTGCCTGGATCGCCATGCCGATCATCATGTTGCAGGCGAGCTTTGCCGTATTCGCCCGAGCGGGGCTCTCTCCGAGCTTCCAGACCTTTTTGCTGAGCGGTGCGAGCAGCGGCTCGATCGCGGCCATTGCATTGCTCTTGCCCGCCGCCAGGATGTTTAACTGACCAAGCGTCGCGACGCTCGGTCGGCCGAGCACCGGCGCGGATACATAGCCAAGGCCCGCTTCGTCGTGCAGGTCGTCCAGCTCTCGCGCGAAAGCGACCGAGATCGTCGATGTGACGACATGGGTCAGGCCTGGCCGCGCGCTGGCCAGCAGACCGGCGTCCAGGATCACCTCCCGAATGGCCGCATCGTCGGACAGCATCGTGAACACTGCGTCAGCTGCGAAAGCGTTCGCCGCGTGTTTGACCAGAGTGACCCCGCGAACGCTGTCCTGAATGACGCTGCTTCGGTTCCAGGCCAATACGTCATGGCCGGCCTTCACCAGGTTCAGGGCCATTGCCGAGCCCATACTGCCAAGACCGATAAATCCGACCTGCATCTTCTATCTCCTTTTGCTCAGATGGGTGCTGGGCTCAGAACCCGACGCCGCTGCCGCGTTTCCCAAGGCCGTTGCGACGAAAGCTCTGCTGTCGATGCCGCGCTTATGAGCTCAGCGCCCGGCCGCCCTGAACCACGACGACACGGCTTCCGATCTTGACCCGGCTATAGAGATCGACGATGTCCTGGTTGATCAATCGAATGCATCCACTTGAAACGGCGTTGCCGATGGTCTCCGGCTCGGTCGTTCCATGGATACGGAACATCGTGTCCCGGTCGCCCTGATAGAGGTACAGCGCACGGGGGCCGAGGGGATTGCCGAGGCCGCCCGCCAGCCCGCTGGCGAGATGGCGATACCGCGCCGGCTCCCGATCCATCATGTTCTGCGTTGGTCGCCAATGCGGCCACTCGGCCTTCCGCTTGATGGTCGCAGCGCCCGCAAAGGCGAGTCCCTCCTTGCCCACTCCAATGCCGTAGCGCATGGCCTTCCCGTCACCCTCCACCAGGTAGAGGTGACGAGCAGCCGTATTCACGACGATCGTTCCGGCCGGCTCATCCGTCGGATAGTCCACGCGTTGCCGCAACATGGCTGCATCAATGCCGGATGTATCGACTTCCGGTATGGTGTGAATTCCGTCGATGAGCTTGGCGTAGGCGGCAGGCGTTGTGTTGATCTCCTTCTCCGCCAAGCTGCTACTGCGGCTGGCGCAACCCGCCAGTAAGACTGTGATTACAGCGATCCCTGAGAGGCGCGCGAAGTGCCTTGCCTTTATGATCATCATACCAATTCCAAACATGCGCGCCGTTGCGTCGAACATTGAAGCTCCTGAGGTCGCCTGACCTTCGATCTATCCGCAATAAGGACCGTTCGGTTCCAAATTGCAGTTTAAAGAATTGTCTCCATCAGGAGATCGATATTTTTCAGCATGTCGTCGCGACGCGATCCGACTTTTCCAAGAATCCTCATGCCTTGAGCATGGGAGACGATGAAATGCGCCATGACCCCGGCATCGCAATGCTTCCGGATCTCGCCGGCAGCTTGCCCCTTCGCGATCGTCGCTGCGAACAGGTCCTGAAGCCTAGTGAAAAGACGCTTGATCAGGTCTGCGATGTCTGGATCTCCCGGCAACATCTCAGCGGCAGTCAGGACTGCGAAGCATCCGCGAACACCTTTGCTTCCAGAAGACAAATCCGCGTACCGTATGAGAGCGTTGCGGACTGCCGCCTTCGGCGAAGGATCCGATCGAAGAACCTCCTGGACGTTCCGCACGCCGTCATCGGTATAGAGTTTGAGCGCGCGCAGGAAGACAGACTTCTTATCGCCAAAAGCCTTGTAGAAGCTGCCCTTCGAAAGCTTCATTCCCGCAAGAAGGTCGGGCAACGAGGCATCGTAATAGCCACGATCCCAGAAGACCTGCATTGCTCGCCTCACCGCCTCGTTGAGATCGAACTCACGGGGGCGGCCGACAGGTAGTTGAGAATTGGTAGCCATCATGCAAGCAATATAGACCGAGTGGTTCCGAAACGCAATAGAGAGCGATGTAATTGGGCTAGCCTAGGATGTTATGTTGCTAAACGCACTTTTTTGCTCGAAACGCGACTTATTACTCTTGGGACGCCGGTCGGCTTTGCCGTCATCAAAAGTGGTGATCTCGTCGTCCGTCGGCGCGACGTCATTCACATCGGAATCAAGTTCAACGTGAATCCCCCGCTTCGCTCAGCATTTTGACAGTTGCTAGATAGAACGGCGAGATTGGGCGTTTCAACGTTGCGCATCCAGGGATCCACCATGACAGCGATAGAGACCATGCCGGACTACGACCGCTTGCTTCGCGACAATCTCGAACGCGTTTTCAACGAGCGCGATGCGGCTCGGCGTGACGCTGCCATCGCCGAACTGTTCGTAGCCGATCCCGTGATGTACGAGCCGACCGGCGTCGTGCAAGGCCGCAGCAACATCTCGGACGTCGCTGGCAAGCTGCTGGCTCAGTTCGGTCCAGATTTCTCTTTTGTGCCCGATGGCCCTGCCGTTGGCCATCACGGCCTCGCCGTGTTGCGCTGGCACGCCGGGCCGAAGGACGGTCCTATCGCGGTCACCGGCGCCGACGCGGCGGAGATCGAGGCTGGTCGGATCGTTCGCCTCTGGGTGCTGCTCAACCCGCCGGCGTGACAGCTCTTGGCCGCAGGGGCGGACCTGCGTCGCCATCGGAGCGGCGCTGGGCGGTGCCGTGATCCGCGCTCGGCTCAGTTACCCGCCGCTGGGCATTCGCCAAACGGAGGTTATGGATCATCTCGAATGTTGGCCACTATATCGCTCAGACGTCCACCATCTCATCACGCATACCACCCAAAGGGCAAATGAGCTTTCGAACCACGCGAGCGTAGCAAGCGACATACCATTTTAGTCAGAGTGCGAACCTTGTTGAAGATCGACACACGAAATGCCTGGCGAAGTTGGGTCGTGCGGCCCATCGTCTTTGGGCTGCCGTTACCTATCGTCGCCGCGTGGTGCGATCTGCAGCCTTCTTGGAAGCTAATGGCATGGTCGTTTTTCTGCATAGCTTGGTATGGATGGACAGACCGCATCGGTGCGAGACCAAACGATGATCGACAGCAGCCCAAGCCACCAGCCACCCTCTAAACGAGGGCTCAGATTACCGAAGAGGCCAAAAGCAGCCGTCCTGATTAAGGACTGACAACGCTGGCTGGAAGTCCGATGATATCACCGGGTGATTGGGCAATATAATCGTCATTGTCGGTGAGCCATTAATTGGCGCGGAGCAAAAAAGGCTGGTTATCCGGCCGCAGTTCGTCAGAAGGCCAGCCTCCACTCGCAGATGCCAGAGTCCCGGATCCCTTACTTCAAGGGAGAAATGACACCGACAATGAAACGTTCGAACTCCCGATCCGGGAAGTAGTTTGGCAAGATTTGATCGGCCAACCATGTCCAAAGGTTCGAATGAAGCAGAATATCCGTAGCATTTTGCCAGAAGTTCTTATCAAAATGTCCCCGGCCTACACCGATTGGCTCAACGTAAGCCCGGATGGGGATGTTGGTGTGTGCAAACGCTGCGATCTTGATGCCGCGATCGAAGACTTCGACAAGCGAGCGATATGAACTCGCCTCTTGCCAGAAGCTCAGCTCGAGGTGGACATCGCGCCGCTCTTGGGACGGATCGTCAAGCGCGTCGTACTTTACTAAGGCCCCTCGTCGCATAACGGTAGCAAAAAGCTTTTCGATAATGAGGTCGCTGTAAAGATTCGTTTTTGCGTCGAGAAAATAAAAGCATCCGCACCCCTCGTCGCCTCCCAATTCCACCCGCGCCCTTGCCGGATGAACAAAGAATGCTCCCCAATTTGAATACTTGACGTCGACACTTCTCAACGGACCGGCATTGGCCAAGACTACTCGGCCGCGAATGTCGGACGATACTTCGGCGCGATATCCCGGGGAAGCGACAACGTCCGGCAGAGACGAATTCAAGCCGATCGGGACAGTCAACGCGATCGCTGTGAGAAATCTAACAAAGCGTGTCGTCGGTAGAAGCCAAGCTAACGCGAGCGCGAGCGCGACGACGATCAAGCTCGGCAGCGCTCCACCCACCAAAAGGAAAATGATGCCGCCGACGAAGTCGCTGGCAGAATGAAGCGAAAGGTAAAACAGCAGCGTCAGGCAGGAAGCCAGAACAAAAAGTCGGAAGGACGTGACTTTGGGGACTGTCATGTGACACGGAGGATTCTGATGTTGGGCACCTATGTATGCGCCGGACCTGAATGACGAAGAGCACAAACGGCTTCTTGAGAGGAGGCAATAACTCGTGCCCCATTCGCCCTTTTTTATATTACTGTCACGGCATCGTAGATGTCATGGAACTATTGGTGTCGCAGCCGTGGCTTCGGGTTCAAAGACGTCTCAAGTGCCGAGGAGTCTTGGATAGCGTGCTCGTGATCGCGCGGGATAACGCCGCCGCGGCCAATCTGGGCTTTGAGGCTTCGTTCTCGCTTATGGTGACCAATTCCGCTCCGGCGTCACCGAACAGACCGGCGCCTCCTAAAAGGACTGGAACTGACATCTGAACTTTGCTCAGTGCCGACAGTCTAGGGCGTAGACTCATAAGCGCGCAGTCAAAACCGAATGGCTGCGAGCTTTATGAAGGCGAGGTAATTTGCGGCGAGTTTGTCATATCGGGTGGCGACGCGCCGGCATTGCTTTATCCTATTGAAGAAACGCTCCACCAAATTGCCTGCCCGATACAAATATGGGCTAAAACAGATTGGGTCTCTGCGATTTCGCTTCGGAGGAATGTTGGCCCACGCACCTCGGTCACCGGCGAATGCCCTAATCCAGTCTGCATCGTACCCTCGATCAGGCGACAACATCGCGCCTGATTTTAGATCAGACAGCAGCTCGGTAACGAGCCGATTGTCGTGGGCTTCACCGGTCGTCAGTTCAAGGCGAACCGGCATTCCGTTGCTATCGACGCCGACATGCTTGCCACCCCCGATACTCGCCCGCATGAACCGAACCGCAGGACCGGGCCACTAAGGCACAGCAGTTTGGCCGGTTTTCATTGCCATCGCTTTCGGCTGTGGCACGGTTCGGACGTCATCTTGGCGGATTGGAATCGACGATGCCCCTTCTCGACTTGCTCTACCTCGTTGTCGTCGTGCCGCTATTGCCGCTGCTGGCCGGCGCCGGCCTGTTCATGCTGACCCGTTCCCACTTGATCGCGACGGGCCTTTCCGCCCTCGGCTTCGGCGCTTGGGGATGCTTGTACTTCTCTCGCTTGTCATTAAACGGCCCTTTGTCGGGCGCGCTCTACGGATTGGGAGTCGACGGCGTCACCAACGGGTTAGTGGCGTTGGCCGGCAGCGGCTACGTGCACCTGATCGGAGCGGAGGCGCGACGCCTCGGCACGGAGCGGACGGCAATCGTTCACGCCGTCGGCATCGCCTTCGCAGCAACAGCATTTGTTCTGCTCTTTGTGACGCATGGCTCAGACAAGGTCGGGATCGGGCTCTATCTCTTAATGCTCGCGTGGTCGCTCGGGGCCGTGGCTGCAACCGGCAGCTTCGGCGGTGTCGTCGCCACGATGGCGTTGGTGATGGTCGCCATGGTGCATGGCATCTGGGGCGCCGCAATCGCCAGTGGTGTCCGCGACGCCGGCCAAGCCTATATCGCGATCTTCACTGTGCCGCTGTTGCTGGCGCCTGTTCTCGCGATCGCCGCCTTTGGCAGATGGCTCGGCGGCCTCCGAGTGCGGGGAAGCCATAGGCGACCAGGATAGGTGGGCCGCGCGGACGCTCTAGCTTTGCTGCTACACCCGGTGTTCGCCGTTCGAATGTTATGGAACGCCCACAACGTGAATTCGCATCTCCGCCGGAGAGGGATCCAGCCGTCACAACACAAAGCCCCAGCAGCCAAAGCTGGCGACGCGCTTCTTTAGTACACCAAACAGTCCTTCAGAAGCTGACCCTGATCTGCGCTGACCCGCCGATGCGGTTGGCGTTGGCGGAAAGTTCTCCGTCAAGGTTGAGGCCGAGCCTGATGTGTTCGCTGAGGCGGGCGCTAATGCCGGCGGCGATAAGCGCGCTGTTGCGGTCGGTGACCGCTCCCGTGGCGCTGAAGGCGGCGGAGGGCAGCCCTGCTAGGCTCGCTGTTAGGTCGCCCTCGCGCTGCAAGTGATATGCCCAGGCCGCGCGGACATAACCGGTGGCGAGAACGCCGCCGAAGAGGCCGTCGGTGTCGAGCTGTAGGCCGAACTCGCTGCGTGCCGCGGTCTCACTACGCCTGCTCAAGGCGAGCGCCCCCGCGCTGGCACCCGTCCAGTTCGCCTCGACAGTCGCCGGGTTGCGGATATGCGTCGCCTGCAGTGCGGCCAGGGGCGAGAGGCTGAGTCCGTTCCAGGTCAAGGCAGCGGCGCTCGCCTGCAGGCGTCCGCTCCAGGCCGTGGTCGCGTAGGATGAGGACAAGGTCGAGCCCAGCGCCGGAATGCCCCGGCTGATGTCGTTGTCGAGGCTTGCATACCCCCCGGCGGCGCCGAGTTTGACTGGGCCGAGCTGCATCGTGCCGTAGATGCCGGCCTGGAAGACATCGGCATCGACCTTGCCAACGCTCCCCGGCAGCAAGGCGCGGGCCTTGCCGCCGGCGATGGCGAGGCCGGCGATCGTGTCCGGCGTCAATCGCATATCGATGCCCGTGGCAAGATGCGTATCGTCGATGGCGCGTTGCGCCGAACCGATCGCCGCGTCGCCGTTGGTGCGGCCATGGGAACCGAAGACCGAGGCCCAAACCGAATAACCGGATGCATCGAGCTGCGACGCGACGCCCGTTTTCTCGGTGCCTCTGTGGACCAGCCCCGAGAAGGTCGCAGATCCCGTGCCTGCCGCACTGGCACCAAGTCGTCCGGCCGCCATCGGATCGAGCATCGCGCGCAGGAATTGGTCGGCTGCCACATTGGCCATAGCCGGGGCGGCGGTGTGGATCTCTCCGGAAAGCTGGTTGATCGCAGCTGGGATCGCCGCAGCCGGCAGGTTGTAGATCGCGAACAGCAGGGAGGGATCGCCCCCAGCCGCGACGGCTGTGTCGATCGCCGTGGCCACCGAATAGGCATTGGCCGGTGCGAAGCCAGCGGAATTGGGAGCGCCAACAGTCGGCGTCAACTGCTTGGGAGCCAGTGTCAGTTGGACGTCGGTCGCGGTATAGCCCATTGCCATAGCGACGCCGGCGCCGAAGGTGCCGGTCACATCGACGGGGCTGAACGTGCCGGTGCGGCCACCAGCCGCCGAAAGCAGCGTATAGGGCCGGTTGAAAACGTAGGTGCCGCCGAGCGGAATGATCTTGAGCGTGCCAGCGAGCGTGGCCGTGCCGGTGACGTTGACCCTATCCGAGACCGCGCCCTGTATCTCCGCCTCGTAGACTGAGCCTGCACCGAGCGTCAGATTGCCGTTCACGGTCAAAGTTCCCGGCGAATTGCCTGGCGCCAGGATGCCGCCATTGATGACTGTCGTGGGGAGCGCGCCGGAGCCGCCAAGCCGAGCCCCTGCCGCCACCGTCACGCTTGACGATGACGCGATCGACCCGTTCACGATCAGCTTCCCCTCATTCACGAGGGTCGGGCCGGTGTAGACGCTATTGCCTTCCAATATCAGGGTGCCCGAAGTCTCCTTGACCAGAGACAGACGGCCAACCCCATCCTCCAGATATCCCTTGAAAGAGCCAGCCCCCACGCTGAGCGATGCGGCACTGGCGACATTGTTGCTGATACGGCCTGCGGTCCCCTGCAGATAAGGCAACCGCAAGTCGAAGCCGCCGACATTCAGTGTTCCGCCGGCCATGTTCAGGCCGCCCGTGCCGAGCGCGTCTGCGGCCGCCAGCGTGACCGAACCTTCTGCGATGGTCGTGCCGCCTGAATATGAGTTCGCGGCGCTCAAAAGCAGCGATCCCGGGCCGGCCTTGGTTAGAGCGCCCGTGCCGCTGATCACGCCGGATTGCAGCAACGTGTGTGTCGAATCCGCGACCTCGATCGTGCCGCCTCCGGCCGCCAAGATTATAGTGCGGGCAAGAACCGGCAATCCCGTTCCGGTCACGCGGAGGGCCCCACCGTCGAAGCTCAGGCCCGCGACACCGGCACCCAGACTGCCATTTGATGCAACCGACAATGTGCCACCATTAATGGACCATGGCGTGGCATTCGAGGTCGTGCCAACAAGAGTCCAGGTTGAGGCACCCAGCTTTTCGAACGACGCGAAGCCGCGATATTGCCCGGATGCGCTAACTTGTGAGATGTCGAATGAAGCGTTATTCGTCCCGCCGAGGGCGAGCGTTCCGCTGGCGCCTGCACCGGTATCGACCACAACATTGCCGGTGATCGCGGAATAGGTCCCGCCAGCAGGCGCGGCTTGCAGTTCAAGCCGGTTCACGCCGCCGCTGAACAATATCGCATTGGCTCGCGGGCCGGCGCCCACATCCGCCAAACCGCCACTTATCGACCCGGCATTGGTGACCGACAGATCCGAACCTGAAATGCCGATCCCGCCCAAGCCAGCGGCGCCCGTCGTCGCAGTGTTATAAATGGATCCGCCTGCACCGCCGTTGCCACCCAAAATAGTCCCGCTGTTGAAGATGGTGTTGCCCGATCCGTGGATGGCATCTCCGCCCGTTCCTCCGGAACCGGCGGGCGCGTCATATGAGCTGCCGCCTCTTCCGCCCGCACCGCCAATAATCGTGCCGGCGGAATTGATGACCTGGCCGGAGCCCAGCGCCCCGACTCCCCCTGCTCCTCCATCCCCACCAGTGATCGTGGACCCCTGTTGAGCCCCTCCCCAACTACCGCCGATCCCTCCCGCTCCACCCGCGAGGGTGCCAGACAACAGTTCGAGACGTGAGCCCGCGGCGGTGAAGCCGACGCCTGCGCCTCCGCCGCCTCCAAACCCGCCGCCGATATGCGTCACTGCGTTGAGCGACGCCGGACCAAATCCATTACCCCCGGCCCCACCGCCAATCGCACCCGATGTTCCGACATCGACCACGATCGCGCCTGCTCCAGTGGTGAGAATGCCGTAACCGCCCGCGCCGCCACCGCCACCGCCAGCCTCTAAGGCCAATCCGCCGCGGCCGCCGGTGCCTCCGACGAAGGTGCTGTTGACATTCACAGGCCCGCCGGCGGTGACCAGGCCGCTGCCGCCGCCACCACCGCCGCTGCCGCTCTGACCCGGGCCCGCGGAACTGTTGCTGTTTCCGCCATTACCACCGTTGCTGAAGTGCCCGTCCACGCCAGCCGCACCGCCGGCTGAGCCGGAGGATGAGATGCCGCCTGCTTGGCCGGGCCCGCCGCCTCCGCCGCCGCCACCTCCGGCCCCGCCGCTGCCTGGACCTCCAGCCATAAAGGGCCCGCCGCCTGCACCGCCCGGCTGGGCGCCGCTGCCAAATCCGCCATTGCCTCCGGACTGGGCAGCAGCGAGGTGAGGCGCAATCAGAACAAGGAGAACAACGGGGTGAGCAATTCCGCGCAGGAGCGAACGTCGCACGTTCCTTGTAATGAAACGGGAGCTCTGCACGAACCGAGATTTGTCAACGATCTTCATCGGGGCCATTTTTGCCCGGTAGCATCAGGCGAGGCGGCGATCATGTTGATTAAGTCAACGTTCATGGGGCCGGACTCGGGAGTATAGAAAAGCGTTAGTAGTACGACTCGCGTAAACCGAGGGAAGCCGCGTTGGATTAACCGGTTCTCGTACAGATGCCGGAAACGGCGAAGTCCAAACTTTGCATGTATCGCGCCATGAACAACGGTTTCGAGCCAGCTTGTAACTCCGGGCGCCTGCATCCCGCGGTGGCTGCTTATGCGGAATGGCCAGTGTGGTCCCGAGCGGGAGACCTGCTCCGCTCGGCGTCATTCCGCCCGGCTTTGCATGCTTACTGTAGGGCAATGATGCAGCCGCCGGAGATGGCTTGGCCGGCGGATAAGTTCTTCGGGCAGAAGCTGCGTTATCTCGTTTCCTACGCCTTGATCGGTCAAGATGCCCGCTGGCGGAGGAGCGGAGGAGAGCTGGCGACGCTTTCCTCCCTTCAACGGGCGGCGCATGCGAGCGCCCGGCAAGTATCTAATCTCGTCGCATCGTTGAAGCTGGGCGGATATGTCGTCGCAATTCGCTGTTCTCACGATCGGCGCGTGGTGCGGCTGCAGCCTACGATGACGCTACTGCTGGAAATTGCTCGCTCTCCGCTGGCGTTTCTGGAAGCCTCCGAGCGCATTGATCCACCGCCACGACCGCTCGCCACACAACTACGCGTCGAAAGCGCCATGCTGGGCGACTGGCTCGGCTATTCCTACGATCTGTTCGTCCAGCAAGACCTCTACTTTTCCCCTTTCGGGAATATTGTTCGGCTGACTGAGCAAGATTGCGGCTACCCGGTTCTCTCGGCCGTGCTGAGCGCGCATTATGGCGGCGGCGTTGATAAGGCTGATCCTGTGCTGCTTTCCTACGGCGCACTGGCAGAGCGCTTCCGTCTCTCACGCCAGCATATCGGCAATATCTTCAATGAGGCAGAGAGACGCGGCTGCTTTGCAGTTGATCCCGGCGGCCGCGCAGTGACGGTGATGCCCGATTTTCTGTGGGAGTTCGAAACCTGGGCTGCAGGTCAGATCGCCTTGTATCGATTAATCGCAAACCAGGTCAGCCAAGGTCGATGCGGCCAGGCGATTGATGCTTTTCACCGTAGTGCGCCACAAGCTGGCCTTGGCGCGTTGCCCCGAAGCGGACGCTAGCGGCACCCTATTCGTCCCCCATTGGGGGAAGCGACCTCCACTGGTCCGGCTAAAGTCTCGTTGCTCTCCCGCTCTGGTTGCGCTTGATTGATTAATTCGAGGGAGAATCAAAAAATGCCGATCTACAAGTTACAGCCGGTCAAGGACTCGTTGAATAATGACAGCTGGGCAGCGACATCTCTGAAAGAAGAATGTTGGATCGACGCAGAAACCGAAGAATTGGCTCGCGTGCTGATAGAGGGCGATACGAAACAGATGGTGGATGTGAAGCCTGGCGAACCGATGAACATATACTCGCCGTGGAGAGATCCGTCATTGACAAACTGCGCCATCGATAATGACGCAACATTCGTCGAAGAAGCGCGCGTTATCTTTCTAGCCGGCGGAAAGCGGTACCGCGACTGATGCTAGCCTTCATTGAGAAAAACTGGGCCATCTTCACGGCCAATCCGCTGCCGTTCATTCTTCTCGCGGCCTTCGTTGCGGGCGGCATCTGGACCTTGGCGTCGGTTTACTATTCCGGCCAGGTGACCACTGCGAAGGGAGAAGCAACGCTCGCCAGAGAGCAGCGCGATGACTTCAAGAACAAGCTCGCGGTTTCGACACCCGACGAAGCAAAATCTAAAGTCGATCGCCTGCAGGGCGAACTTGTGGGATTGAACCGGATCATCTCGGTTACCATAGGCTATGGATGGAAGCCGCTAACTGACCAACAGATCACCGACCTGAGCAATCGTCTCGCGCCGCTGCAAAAGCATCGAGTGCAGGTCATGTATGGCAATCAGCTTGGGAAGGACCTTGCTCAGTCATTTTATCGGGCATTTCAAAAGGCAGGCTGGGAAGGAGCAACTTTTTCTGACGGAGGCGGCGCCCACCTTGGCATCATAGCGGGCGCCGGGACCGGCAAAGCCGGACTTGTTAAGCAGGCCATCGAAGCGAGCACTCCATACAAGATAGAACTGGATAAGCCGACCGTGCCCGAATGGGGCGACCTAATTTACCTTTTCGTGGGCACGAACCCAGACAATGCTGATCGCTGAATAAAAACGACATGTGACCATGGGGAATGCGAGATGACCGAAGTTGATCGTCAAATACGCAATATCGATCCCGACTATTTTGACCTGCTCGTTACGGCCCTGTCAGGTTTGTCGAGCATTGCGCAGCTAGCGACTTCGTGGAGTGAGTATCGAAAGGTTGGCAAACGCAACCGGAATGAGGCACAGCAGGTCCACATCCGCGAAAGCCTAAGGCAAGTTCAGCAGACTCTAGACGATCTATTCCACAATACGCGAGAAGCCGTACGTCAGCTCGAGCGAGCCCACATCTCAGGCACCGGCGGAACGGCCATTGACCACAAAGCGGCGGGCTTCGGCATTAGACTGCCTCTTAATCAGCAGGAGATGCAGGCTCTGATGCAGCCCCTCAACTCGGTCAGCAGCGCGATTAACACCCTGAAGGTGCAGATCGTGAGTCTTGAGATGGTGCTTGCCGCTTTCGGCGTGGATGGCGAGGAGAACATAAACTTCGATATGGCCTTGTTTAACGATGATCTGAACGTTGCCCTCTTTGACTCGCGAGACATCGGAGAAATGCGCGATCGTATATTCATACTCGAACGCCGAGCAGACGATTTCTTGCGCTCAGCTCGGAGAGTTCTCGCCCCAAATTAGCGAAATCGACAGCGGCCACGGCGAGGCCGATACGGCCGGACCTTCAAGGACACCTAGCTAGCTAGGCACTTCAAAACGCAGTTTGGGGTCGGAGCGCTCGGTGAGATGCTGCCGGGCCTCCTCCTCAAGGTAAATCGTCAGCGCCATCTGATCGAGCCCAAATTGGGCAGCCATTATCGGCGCTGTTCGGGCAGGCCAGTTGGTCCAGCTGTCGCGATCAGCTTTTGACATCTCAAAGATCACGCTACAAAGTCAAGTTCTCCCCATCGGCGGTTCATTCTACTCGGTAACCGCGGAGAATTCCTGATCGATGCTCTGTGCTTCAATGCAGCGGAAGGGCTTGTGGTGGGCGAGTCGAAAGTACGGGTCAGAAAGATTGTGTCCGAAACTCGCGATTGCATTTTTTGTGCGGGGTTGCGCCCTGCGACAACGGTCGATCACCAGCCGGCACGATCGTTATTCGATCGCAGAGAGTGGCCAGAGGGTTACGCCTTCCCAGCCTGTGAACAGTGCAACCAGGCTTCGAAGGATGCGGAGCATAAGCTCGCGTTATTGGTCCGCGTGAAGTCTGAACGAGAGGACGATCCGACCCGCAGACAGGAATTCCGCAAGTATCTCGCAGGGATGCGCAATAATTTTCCCGGCCTGCTCAAGCCCCTCTCCGCAAACGACAAGAGAAAATTCTTCAAATCGTCAGGTATACAGCGTGCGCCTGGCCAGTCTTTGGCAGAGCTGCACGCTGTGGGGATCGAAGCAAGATCGGCTGAGAATCTCTTCGAGACATCCATCGAAAAACTATTGCGAGCCCTTCATTGGAAACACACGGGCAAAATTGTTCACGACGCACTTGGCGTCAATTTCACTTGGTACACAAACGCATATTTTAGTGTTTTCGAGAACGATGAGGATTCATCATTCTATAAAGCTTTACCAGCAGCACCGCGTCTTGCTCGCAATAGTAAAGATTTATCCGAGCAGTTTTTCTATCGTTATGGGCGAGACGATGCAGGCGATATCTCCGCGTTTTTGATAGCGTTCCGAGACTCCATTATCGTCACCGGCATTGTCACACAGTCAGCGGAGATGCTGCAGGAGATCCGATCGGTAAATCAAACGGGTGAGATCAGCGATGAGCGATGACCAGATCCGCGCCATGGTAGAAAACAACATCTACATTGCGAATGAGCACAATAAGATCATCCGCGAAAAAACAGACGATGAAGCTCAAGCCTTCATGGATGCACTGTTTGAAAGTTATGAGGTCGTTTGGGGCGTTTGGCAAAAGGATGATGGAGGATTCGACATGTTTCCGCTCAAGGGCGACGACATTTTCCGAGCAGCCACTGAATTTGGAAGAGCTGCGCCGCTCAAGATGACCGCTATAGTGTGCTCCGAAGCAAAGGGCCACGCTGCGAAGGCCCGAGCAGCGCGCAATAACGACCTACCATCACCGCGCCACCGGTGACGAGAGCCACCGTCGAGCTCAGTGGTGATCGCTTTGCCTGCCTGTCGCTCCGTGTCACGCGTGTTGCCACGGCAATCCGGCTTTGTGCGAACCCTTGACGCGATGGAAACCGGCGCCAAGCTCTTCGGTAAGCCAGTATTGCTGGGTCACGGCGACGAACATTTTTTTCGCTAACACCCTTAGTAAGGGAGCGCGAATACCAAACATGCTCACAGCTAATGGTTTATGGCTACACCCTTGTGCACGCTGTGCGGGTCTTTGTGGATCCAGACAGTCCCGGCGTGTTCGGGCTTATCGTTCCGGAAAACCGTACAGGCAATTTATCAGCGGCGCTGGTCGGATCCCCGCCCCGGCCCTGTTCGAGACCGACGACCTTCGCCAGCATCGGGTTGACGGGCTCGCTCGATGCAAAGGATCACTGCTTAGACCCGGCCCACCCATTCACACCAGCGCTATGCGGTCGGCAGATGCGTCAGCGTGGGGCGGGCCGGTCAGTTCGCGGACGGCGCCGAGCGACACAGCCGCTTGAGCAGCTGGCGGCTGTCGCTCACTGGCCGGTTTCCTGCCCTGCCCGCGCCAGCTGGCGTCTTGGCTGAGCAGTATCGCCACCATCGCGCCGGCATCCCTACTGCACAGTTTTGGCGCGGCGGTGAGCGGCGCCGGAATCGTTCGGGCACGGATGGCGGCATGCCGCAGCGTAAGTCGGCGCGGCGCTTATTGCCATAAAATCGGCCCAAACCGCCCCAGGTTATGGTTAATAAAAACGAACGATAATGTTGCCTTATCGTTCGTTTTGCCAATAGTCGCTGGCATGAGTCCTGACGCCCCCTCCAGCGCCGAATCCGAGACTTCAGACGGCGCCGCTCTGCCTGACGGCGCGGCCGCCGCCGGCGATCGTGCGGTCGCAGACCCGGCGGGTGACGGCCCCAGCACCCTGCCCGTCCCGGCCAGAGATCTCCGGATGCCGCCGCAGCTCGCCCGGCTGGCCGACCGCGCCCGCGACTATGTCGATGCCGCAAGCTCCGCCAATACCCGCCGCGCCTATGCCGCCGACTGGACGCATTTTGCCGCCTGGTGCCGCCGCCATGACCTCGAGGTGCTACCGCCCTCGCCGCAGACCGTCGGCCTTTACGTCACCGCCTGTGCCTCTGGCGCCGCGGTCGCCGATGGCCTGCCGAATTCGGTGTCTACCATCGAGCGCCGACTGTCGGCACTGAGTTGGCATTGCACGCAGCGCGGCACTGCGCTGGACCGGGCCGACTGCCACATCGCCACCGTGATGGCCGGCATCCGCAACACCCATGGCGCCCCGCCCCGGCAGAAAGACGCCGTGCTGCCCGAGGACATCATCGCCATGCTGGAGACGCTGGGGCGCGGCACCCTGCGCGGGATGCGCGACCGCGCCATGCTGCTGCTCGGTTTTGCCGGCGGGCTGCGGCGCTCGGAGATCGTCGGCCTCGATCTGCACCGGGACGACACCGAGGACGGCCGCGGCTGGGTCGAGATCTTTGAGAAGGGCATGCTTGTCACTCTGCGCGGTAAGAACGGCTGGCGCGAGATCGAGATCGGCCGTGGCTCGTCGGATGTCACCTGCCCGGTCACGGCGCTGCAGACCTGGTTGAACCTCGCCCGCATCGGCCACGGCCCGCTGTTCCGCCGGGTCACCGGCCAGGGCAGGGAGGTCGGCCCGGATCGGCTGCACGACCAGGAGGTCGCCCGGTTGGTCAAGCGGGCCGCGCTCGCTGCCGGCGTCCGCGCCGATCTGGATGAAGGCGACCGGGAGAGCAAGTTCGCCGGGCATTCGCTGCGCGCCGGCCTGGCTTCCTCCGCCGAGGTCGACGAACGCTACGTCCAGAAACAGCTCGGCCACGCCGGCGCCGAACAGACCCGGAAGTACCAGCGGCGCCGAGATCGGTTCCGGGTCAATCTGACCAAAGCGGCAGGGCTGTAGTCAGAAGTCGGTCATCCTCAGGCGGAGGTAGCTGGGCCGGGACGCGATTGAAAATCGACGAGGCGCTCATTATAGTCATACTAGTCATATTAGTTAGGGAGCGTGGTTGTAATGTCCCAAACAGCTTCAACAAGCGGGTCGGACCTGTGGACCGTTGCAGGCGCAAAGGCGAGGTTTTCCGAAGTGATTGAGCGAGCCCAAACCGATCCGCAAATTATCACCCGGCATGGCAAACCCAGCGTCGTCGTTGTCTCGGCTGACGAGTGGGCGCGCAAGACCATCCGAAAGGGCTCGTTGGCAGAGTTTTTGATGCAGTCGCCACTCCGAGATTCTGATCTCGATCTGGAGCGTCTTCACGATCAGCCACGAGACATCGATCTGTGAACGTGTTGCTTGATACCAACGTGCTCTCGGAAGTTCGTCGACCTGCTCCGGACCTAAAGGTTCTAGGGTGGCTGGATGCGTTAGACGAAGACCGGGCCTTCATCAGCGTCGCGTCAATCGCTGAGTTGAAGCGCGGGGTGGCGCTTATGGATGAGGGCAGGCGCCGTGACACGTTGTCGGTCTGGCTCGCTGAGGATTTGCCTGCTCGCTTCGGTGAGCGCATCATCCCGATCGATTCCCAGATTGCTGAGCGCTGGGGGGATCTAATGGCTTACGCGCGAAAGAGCGGTGTAGCGCTCTCTGTCATGGATGGATTTTTCGCCGCGACGGCTCTCGTCCGCGAGCTTGTTCTTGTCACGCGCAATACCAAGGATTTCGTTCCACTGGGGGTGCCGGTGTTCAACCCTTGGATCGACGAGCCTTCGATATGATGCACGTGAGGCTTCCGAAGCAGTCGGTGGCCGTCTGGCAGTTCAGTTGTCAGCGTACAACTCGGAGGAAAACGGCGTTCAGTTGTACGCGTACAACAGGTGTGGCGGTACTATCTGCGGCCACGCTGTTAACCGCTTGTTAACTCAATAATACTTGCGGGGGCGCAAGAATCGGGCATTAGTGTGGATCAGCGCATTTTTGGGCCAACTGCTCAAATTTCCGCAGATGCAGAGATGATCCGATATGCCGATTTCAAAGTCCCTAGACCATAATTTCCAAGATTTGCGGTCACTCATCAACGCAGATGCAGAAGAGCTGTCTACACGCTTACGCGCTCAGCAACTTCGTGATTTTCCGCCGGCCGCTGAAAAGACTATCCGCCGATTTTCCTCAGCTGAAACGGCCCGCTTCATTGGCATCGCTGAAGGGTATTTGCGGCAGCTTGTCGCTGAAGGGAAGGGGCCGGCTGCGCCGGCTAACAGCCGCCGAAGTTACTCGATCGAGGACGTCGACGCCCTCCGCAGCAATCTCGATGGCGCGAGCAAGGGGGGGCGTCGCTACGTGCCTCACCGGCGAGATTCTGAGGCACTCCAAGTCATCTCCGTCATGAACTTTAAGGGTGGTAGCGGTAAGACCACCACCACGGCTCACCTCGCCCAATACCTTGCTTTTCGAGGTTACCGCGTCCTTGCAATAGACCTCGATCCGCAAGCCAGTCTTTCGACCCTGTTTGGACATCAGCCCGAACTCGATGTCGGCGAGAACGAAACGATTTATGGCGCTATCCGCTACGACGCTGAACGCCGCCAAATGGCGGAGATTGTGCGTGGTACCTACATTCCCAACCTCCACCTCGTCCCGGGTCAACTCGAACTTATGGAGTTCGAGCATGAGACGCCAAAGGCGCTGATGACGAGGCAGAGCGATGATTCAATGTTCTTCGCGAGGATTGGCGAGGCGTTAGCGCAAGTCAGCGACGCGTATGATGTTGTCGTGATCGATTGCCCGCCGCAGCTAGGCTTTCTCACACTGTCGGCACTCTGTGCTGCAACGTCGGTTTTGATCACCGTTCACCCACAGATGCTCGACGTAATGTCGATGTCTCAGTTTCTTAATATGACCGGAAGTCTGCTCGATGTCGTAGCAAATGCCGGTGGCGCAACCCAGTACGATTGGATGCGATACCTGGTTACCAGGTACGAGCCTAGCGACGGCCCACAAACGACAATGGTTGGCCTCATGCGCTCGATTTTTGGTTCGCGCGTGCTGACCCACCCGATGGTGAAGAGCACTGCCATTGCGGATGCAGGGCTCACTAAGCAAACCCTTTATGAGGTTGAACGACAGCAGTTCACGCGCGGCACGTATGACCGGGCAATTGAAGCGCTCGACGAAGTGAACGGCGAAATCGAAGGACTGATTAGACAGGTCTGGGGCAGGAGCTGATTATGGCGCGAAAAATCAACTTCGACCCACCTGCAAGCGAAGACGCCCCGGCAGTAGCCGCACCGGAAGCGCGTGAGGGGACAGCGCTACGCACGCGCCCTCTCCTCGGGCTTGAGCGCACGATCAAGCAGTCGGGCGCGCTGGGTGCCATATCACAGTCACTGGGCGGCATTTCGGAGAAGGTCAAACGGGCGGACGAAATCGAACAGAAGCTCATCGAAGGGCAGGTTATTGTCGAACTGGATCCTGGCCTCATCGATAACTCGTTTATTGCAGACCGGATGGAGGGAGCAGAGGAACAATTCGCAGCGTTTCGCGAGCTCATCCGCCAACACGGTCAGAATGTTCCTATTCTTGTTCGTCCCCACACTCGAGAACCGGAACGCTATGAAGTCGCATTCGGTCATCGCCGCCTGAGGGCCGCTCGCGAGCTCAATATCAAGGTGAGGGCAGTAGTTCGACCCCTCACGGATGAGCAATTAGTTATTGCACAGGGTCAGGAGAACAGCGGTCGTACGGATCTTACCTTTATCGAGCGAGCGCGATTTGCTGCGCGCCTTGAAGATCGTAAATTTTCGCGCGAGGTCATTATGGCTTCGCTTAACGTCGACAAGGCTGCTCTTTCCCGGCTTATCGCCGTGGCCACTCGTGTGCCCGCATTGGTGATTGACGCTATTGGACCAGCGCCGGCCATCGGCCGTGTGCGCTGGCAGGAGTTAAGCGACCTCCTACAAGATGACGACAAGCGCGGCCGGGCTGTTGAAATTGTGAACTCACCCACTTTCGCTGCGATGGACACTGATCGACGTTTTGAAACGGTTGCCGCTGGCGTGCGCGGGCGGATAGCTCGCGCACGCGCCGAAGCTTGGACCGCCGATGACGGGACCCAGGCCGCCAAAGTATCGCGTGAGGGTAAGAAGCTTACCCTCTCATTTGACGATCGCGTTGCGCCGAAGTTTGGCGACTTCGTCAAGGAGCGGCTGCAGAAGCTTTATGATGAATTTAAAGCCGGCGACCAGTCGGCGTGAATCCCAGCTTGTCCGGCGGAATGAGCCGACCGGATCAAGACCCGCAACCAACCCGGAGAATCAAAGGCAAAAGAAAAGGCCCCCGAAACGTCACCGTCCCGGAAGCCTCTGTCGTGTTTGGCGACTGACAGAGAATCACCTCCGCGAATCGTAGTCAAGTCTCTCGTGAGAGACGGCGTCGTTTTGACGAGCGCATTTTCTTTGCCCTAACTGAGGCAATGACATGCAGTCACATTCCCCCACGACGCCCTTTGGGCGGCGGTCGCTGACGCTCGCCCATGTGGCAAGCCAGATGGTGGCCACTGAGAGGCCACCTGAGAAGGTCGTGCACAAATGGAAGGTCTATCAGACCATCTGTGCCGCCCGACCAAGGCTCGCGGTTTCCGAGCGATCGCTCTCGGTGCTGAACGCGCTCCTGACATTCCATCCCGAGACCACGTTGACGGGTGAGGGCGATCTGATCGTCTTCCCGTCCAACCATCAATTGTCGTTGCGCGCGCACGGGATGCCGGCATCCACGTTACGGCGTCATCTTGCCGTGCTGGTCGATGCCGGCTTGGTCGTTCGGCGCGATAGCCCGAACGGCAAGCGCTACGCCCGCAAGGGTACCGCAGGTGAGATCGAATTCGCCTTCGGCTTCGACCTGTCTCCGCTGGTTGTTCGATCGGAAGAGTTCGCAGGCCTCGCCGCCGAGATCCAGGCAGAAGCGCGGGCGCTCAAGCTTGTCCGTGAGCGGATCACGCTTTGCCGGCGGGACATCGCCAAGATGATCGCTACGGGCATCGAGGATGATGTCCCGACACGCAGCGGAGGGCAGGGCCCCGCCGACTGGCAGGAGGTCCACACGGCCTTCCGCTCCATCGTGGATGGGATTCCGCGCACGGCGACCAGGCAAGAGTTGGAGCCGATCGCCGAGGAGCTTTCGCAGCTTGCTGACGATGTCCTCAATCTTCTCGAAACACACATTAAATCCAAGAATACGAGCGCCAATGAGTCCCATTCCGAGCGTCACATACAGAGTTCAAATACAGACCCCCTTATTGATCTTGAACCTAGCCTTGCAGAAGGCAGGGCTGAAATTCTCGAGACAAAGCCGCGGGCAGAGGCGAGGGTGGAAGCGACCTATCCGTTAGGGATGGTGCTGAACGCCTGCCCCGACATCGTCGATTACGCGAAGAGCGGAATTGCGAACTGGCGCGATTTTCTCGCCACCGCCGCGGTCATCCGGTCGATGCTGGGGATCAGTCCAAGCGCTTGGGAGGAGGCCGAAAAGGTGCTCGGAGAAACGCCGGCCGCGATTGTTGTTGCGTGCATCCTGCAGCGCGGCGAGGCGATCAGATCCGCCGGCGGCTACCTGCGCGGGTTGACGCAGAAGGCGAGGGACGGGGAATTCTCACTCGGTCCGATTTTGATGTCGCAGATCAATTCGAAGCTTCGTGAAAAGCGGCGGGCGTGACGCATGGCCGATCAGCTCACGAGTAATCCGCTCAATCGGGCGCGCGAGCGGGAGCGGGGCAGCATCGACAAAACCTGTTCCGCGCCGGAACAGGTTACGGGGACGCGGGCATCGGTAAAGCCGCAAGTGCTGTTCTTGAAGAGTACAGCACTAAACGATGACGTTGGCCGAAACTGTTCCTCTCCGGAACAGTTTTCCTGCAAAGTTTGGTCTCAAGAAATGTTCCGAAGTTGAACAATTCTTCGCACCGGCCAGGACGGGGGAGTGCAGCCATGAGCGGCGCGCAACTGCGTAGCGACCTGCTTCGAATCGTGAAGCAGCATGCTAATTGGGAGCAATTCGGATTTCGGAGTAGGGTGGGTTGAAAAGTTCGATTGCTTCCCCTCGTTGGATCAATCTGCGCTCTGCGTTAGAACACGTCGTGACCTATCGGCACTCTCCGCCGCTGGCTGAGACCGCGCTCCGTGATGCTCTTGTGAATGCCAAAATCGCCTCCCGCGCAGCACTCTATCATTTGGTGCCGCATCGATTGGTAAAGCAGGCGGCACCGCCGGTGGCGCGTGACCACTATCTCACGCCTGATCAATGGAAACATTTTGTCGTTGATTGGGGTCGTTCATCTGTATCGCAAAAAGAGTCCACGAGCGTGACCCAGTGGGGCGTGTGGGAAACCAGTGGGCGGAAATTCCCGGCGGCGACGATGTACAGTCCGTCCATCCAGGCTTTTGGCGTCGTGATTTCCGAACCGCATTTGTATGCGATCTGGCCGGCGACTGCCGATACAGCCCCGCCACCCTTAGCGGCCGCAGAACGGAAAAATGCCGGCAGACCAAAGGGCACGGGCTACCAAGCCGCCGACGCCGCGGCTGTGGACGAAATGCACCGTTTGATTGAATCGAGACGCGCAAAGTCCGCAACCGATGCCGCTCGCCAAGTGGTGCTCGGAGGGTTGTTTGCACTCGAGGGAATTACGAAAGAGAGCATTATTATTCGGTTATCGCGGCAATATCGGAAGCGCTATCAGAGCCTTGAGTAACGCCCCATTATTCTTCGTTTTTCTCAATTATTCTTCCTGTTCGCGGCAGCACCGGCTGGTTCATCGTTCGACTCGCAGTCAATCACTGACAAGAGCGGAAGATGGCCCCAACCAAAGATAATATGCTGCCAGCGCCAGCAGTATGGAAGCGTTACGGCAAAACAGACCGGACGCTGGCTCGCTGGCTGAACGACGAAACTCTCGGCTTCCCGAGACCCACGCTGATTCGTGGTCGTCGCTATTTTTATGAAGTCGAGATCATCGAATGGGAACGGCGGCAAGGGACCATGTCGGCGGCCGGTGGATGTCAGGACGAGACTCGTGACTGAGAGTGTCTCTTTCATAACCCTTCCCGCTGCATGCAGGCGCGCGCCCCGCGAGGGTGCGTCGATCCCCCAGTCGCCCGAACGGAACGAGCGTCGATGACAATTATCAGAAGAAAACACAATTCTCGCTACGCAGCGTTCCCGAACGCGGTCTGGGAAGACGGTCGGATCGGCGCCGATGAGAAGGGCGTTTTAGGTTACCTGCTGTCACGCCCGCCCACTTGGAAGGTGAGTCTTTCGCAGGTCGGATATGTGATGAAAGTCGGCAAAGATCGCATGCAGCGGATCTTCCGCTCGCTAATTGCTGCCGGCTACGTCACCCGGGAAGTTGTCCGCAATGAAACTGGCGTAATCGTCGCCCTCGAGTACGTCGTCCGTGACGAGCCCGAACCGGTAACGGACATCGATGATGAGGATGCCGACGTCGTCACAGAACCTGTGGCTTTTCTACCTCAGCCTGAATACCCGGCTCCGGCTGACCCGGCGCCGGGTAAGGCGGCTGCATATAAAGAAATGAAAGTACTAAGTACTGATTATATTAAACCTTCTCTTCTTGAAGCGAGCTCTACTGCTGCGCGCGCGCGACCCCCTTCAACTTCACCGCCTCTCCAAACCCAGGAGCTGCAATCGCAAGTCGCCAGCCGGCTTGGCGAAGGCGATGTCGAGCTGGGTTGGGGAATGCTCCAGAAACTTAGCCCTGGCAGGCTCGACCAGCTTACCGCTCAGCAGCGATCGGGCAGACTATCTGAAGAAGGCCTGGCAAAGGTTCGGCTTGAGCTGTTGGCCGGGAGGGTCTCATGACAGGCAGCATTTCAACGGACCGTCTGTTTCGCCTGGCGGACACACTGCGCAAGGTCGATGATGCCGATGCGAAATTGCTGGGCAAGCTCATCGAGGGACTAGTGCGCGTTATGGAAGACGATGGGCGATCTGACCAAATAAAGCAGCTAGACACACCAGACACAGCTGTGCCCGTTGTTCGCTCCGATCCGTTCGAGCGGCCCGACATGCACCCCTTACTGGCCGCCGTGGCGTCGCGTCTCCGGGTGCGGCTCGGCGATGATAAGTGTGCCGCCTGGATCATGAAGCTGAGCTTTGTTGACGAAACGGCGGATATCGTGACGCTGGCGGCGCCAAAAAGGTTCACAGCTAACTACATCACCGCCCAATTCGGTGTGCCGCTGCTCGATGAGTGGCAAGCCGAGCAGCCCAGTGTCGTGCGGGTGGTGGTTCGCCCTGTCCAGCATCAGAGTCCTGATTAACTGATGTGTGCCGCTGAAGTAGGCGAGGGCAGGGTGAAAGAAGGCCCGTCAATGCGCCTCAATCGGCTTGATGGCGCCTCACATGCCCAAACCGGCTCTTGCCCGCTCTCGCAGCGCTGCGGGGCAGGGCACGACAGCAGGTTTTTGGGGAGGCCCCCCGGGCGTAGGGACCGTATGCTCGGTTTTTTGCATTACACGGGGTCGCAGCCCCTGGAATTTCGCCAGTAGATCACCTCGCAAGCGGTACACGCGAACACTTGTGATGCACGCGTCTGCACGCATTGCCCAGTCGCCCCCGTGTTGATTGTTCGAAAGAGACTCTTCTAGAGGACAGAGCGACCAGCGGCCACTGTATACGGTGCGATCATGTTGCCGGTGTGCAATAACAAATTTTGCTGCGAAACAGAGACCGCATCCGCTTGGATGCGGATGCTTCTGGAAGAAAGACGGCAGTATCAAAAAACTAAGGACGAATCCTCATATGCAAGTAGCAACTCCGCCACCATCAATACGATTGATTAGTCCGGCTCGAAGCGCGGATGGGCGATGCCGTCGAGCCCAGTTCTCAATACGGTCGCTATCAAACGGCGACTGTCCTTGGGGCGTCGTCACAACCGCTTGCCCTAGTGCATTGCCGCCCCGCCTCGCTCATCGAGCTTCTGGGCTGCAATGACAACCTCTAGACGATTTCGGACATGAAGCTTCTGCATCAGCAGTGTCATGTAGTGTTTCACCGTCTTCTCGCTAATGCGGATTGTTAGCGCGATTTCCTTGTTCGTTTTTCCATGAAGGAGAAGGCGAACGATTTGCTGCTCGCGAATGCTCAGTTTCACAGCTTCGGCAGCCCGACGTCGTAATGACGTATCTCGTAGCGCTGCAATGACACGGCTGGCAAAATGTTGTGTGATGTAGGTTTCGCCCGAATGCGCAGCTGTGATGGCGTCGATAAGCTCGCGTGAGCTACTGCCTTTCAATACATAGCCGGTAGCGCCGGAGTCGAGTGCGCGTATCGCTGAATCGACACCCGTCGCAGCGGTGAAGGCTATAACCTTTGTCGAAGGCGACGCGCAAATGGCTGCCGACATTGCAGTATAAATATCGCCTGGCATGTTCAGATCGACGACGATGACCTGCGGCGCGTTTCGTGTGCAAATGTCCACCACATCATTCGCACACACGCCTGTAGCAATGACGTCAAATCTACCGGACCGGAGAAGTAGCGACGATATCGCCTCAATCATTAATGGATGATCATCCACCAAAGCGACGGACATTAAACTCATCACAAGCCTCGCAAAACGCTGAGGATTTCAAATCAAGTAGGACTAATATGTACAAATACGCATGCTAGTGTGCATGAACAATGAGCTAAACTGTGCACGCTTTAGAGGCGTTGTAAATGTCGAATTTAACTTAGCGTTAAGCCCAGCACTAGCTGATTATACGTTGCTATTTAAGGTTGTGTTGGCGTTGATGTTTTTGATATTGGAAGTGTTACGGTCACTGTCATACGGTCATCTTGCGGTTCGACGAAGAAGCTGCCACCAAGCGCCGTCACTCTCCTGCGAAGGCCCAACAACCCGAGCCGCGCGCCTCTGCCAGACGAAGGTTTAGTGCTGAGTTCGGTGATCCCGCTGTTGCCCACAATGATCGTCACAGACGATGCATCCTGGATTGCTGTCACATGTTGGTCCTGGCCGTCTCCATGCGCATATGCGTTGTTCAGACATTCCTGAACCACACGAAACACGCATACTTGAAGTGATTGTTCTGGACGGAAAGATAATGAGTCGATCTCGCATGTCACATTGGTCGCCGTGTTTCGTTCGTGGCGCGAAACTGCGAGCTCAATTGTCTCGGCGCAGGTGAGCCCGTCAAGCTCCGGCAACACGAGGCCGGTTGAGATGTCGCGCAGTTCTTTGAGGATACTGGACGTGAGGTCTGTAACGTTCGTCAACAATACACGTGTCGTGTTCGGATTTGTGTCAGCAAGTTCACTCAATTTAAGTGCCAAAACGCTGGCGAGTTGAATGGGACCATCGTGAAGATCTTGTCCGATTTCTCCTAACAGGCGTTCGTTGGAGTGCATGGCGGCGAGTTTTACGGCTTCGGAAGTGCGGCGCAGCTGATCATTCTGCGCTGCAAGTGCTTGAGCCTCGTCAATTCGTTTTTGAAGCGAGAGCCGCTGACCCGAAACAATGGCATTGGCGCGCCATACCGTCACAAACAGTATGATCATCATGGGGGCGGTAACGGCGCCGACAATGCTGGCTGTGGTCACCCTCATCGTCTGTAGTTCGGCGGTGAAGCGCGCTCCACTATTGTATACTTCTCCAACTGCAATGACGTCGCGACTTCCCGTCGCATAGATTGGTGCGTAAATCTCGATCAGCGGTCGTTCGAATGGCTGTTCTGTCTGATGTTCTGCATCGTCCGTATCCGCAAATCCACCAAAGGCCTTACCGGCAAACGCCGCATCCCGTTCGGCAGATGGAAATTTCTGCCCGATGAGCCGCTTGTCGGTTGCATAAGCCAACGTACCATCTCGTAACCAGACCTTTAGCGCCTTAGTGCGCTCACCCATGGTTGTCTTAAGCAGATTGTCCAGTGCTAGTGCTGTGTTGGAAGTTAGCGTCGAGGACGTTGCCAGCTCCTGAAGGGAGGGGCCAAGGAATACGTCGACCAGAATCGCGCCTTCCTCGGCTGCCGTTTCCATCATGCTCGTCTCAAGCTGGCGCGAGATGAAATACGCGAGCAAAGTCATGGAAATGACGATCGTCAGCGTGGCGGCGATGAAAAATTGTCGAAAGAGGTTTGACTTTTGACCGATATCGGGTCGGTGCCAGATCATTGCGAGGTTCCGCTTTGAATAATCGGGTTACTGAAATCGCGTTTGATTTGCTTAGTCAGACTTAGAAAATTGAGGTAGGGCGGATAAAGCCGAATTTTCAAATTCTTCTAAAAGCGATCACTGAGTGGAGCGTCAGGATTGGGCTGTCGCATCTTATGCCTCCGTCGGATCGGGAGCTGTTCCACGTAAAGCTAACTCGCCGATCGTGGGTCCGATACAAAGCCAAATAGAGAACATGAGCGGCGGACGCACTGATCCAGAGCGGGTTCCTGCACACAAAGACCATTCTCCCTTACAGACACAAAGGTCGTCAGACCAAGGTCCTATCGTGGTTGGTCTTCAGTCCGAGTGCTGCTCGGACCTTGTCCCCTAAGCAAGCAAATACGGCGGCCCTAGCGTGGAGATCTGATGCCAGAGGGGCCAGCCATCACCACCAGCTTGATTTTGACCTCCGTTGAACATCGAAAACTGTCGGACGGAATAGTCGTAGACGGGCTTAAGGGTGAAACGACTTACATAGGGAGAGCAATATGGCCAATTATATCAAGAGCGATCTGGAATTCATTCTAGAGCAGATCAAGATCGCCGAAAAGCACGCTGCCTATGTTGCCAACCCGAATGATCCGAACGCTGCCCCGCTCTACGGTGTAGGCGATGCCGGTCAGGTCGGCTCGGTTCCCGCGTATACCCTGAGCCTTGGGCTGCGCACCGTCGACGGCTCATACAACAACCTGTTGCCGGGCCAGGAACATTGGGGCGCGGCCGATCTGCCATTCCCAGAATTGCTCGATCCGGTGTTTCGGCCGGCCCAAACCATCCCGCCCGGCTTCGGCCCCCCAGTGCCGACCAACTACAATCCCTCCAACAATCCTGGTTCGATGGTCTTCGACTCCAGTCTGCGCACGATCTCCAACTTGATCGTCGACCAGACCCTGGGCAATCCGGCAGCCATCATCAAGGGTTTGCAGGTTGGCGGTCTCGTGGCCGCGGACCTCACCAACGTGGCCCTGGTGCAGGCCATTTACGACATTTACAAGCCGGTCTCCAATGCGGAATACCAGTCGCGCGTTGTCATGGATAATGCCAAAGCAGCGGCAAACGCCCTCAGCGATGGCAATCCGGACACACCCCCGACTCCCGCCGAGCAGACTGCGATAGATACGCTGGCAGCGGCGACTGCCGCGCACGATGTCGCGGTTTTCAATCTTGAAGCCGCGAGCATCGTTCGCGATGCGGCGCTTGAGCCGTTCGGAATCGTCATGGATGGCGATAACGTCAGAGTAACCAACGTGGCACCTGACGCAGGCCTGTCGGCTCCATTCAATTCTTGGTTCACCCTGTTCGGCCAGTTCTTCGATCACGGCCTTGATCTCGTGAACAAGGGCGGCAGCGGCACAGTGTTTGTTCCGCTGCAGCCGGACGACCCGCTTTATGTGGCGGGCAGCCCGACCAATTTCATGGTGCTGACACGCGCTACGGTAGGCCCCGGTGCCGACGGCATCATGGGAACGGCCGACGACACCCGCCCGGTCAACACCACAACGCCCTTCGTTGACCAGAATCAGACCTATACCTCGCACGCTTCGCATCAGGTTTTCCTGCGGCAGTACGCGATGGGTGTGGATGGCAAGCCGCACGCCACTGGTAAACTCATCGAAGGCGGAGGCGCTCAGCCGGGCGGCATGGCCACTTGGGCCGAGGTCAAGGAACAGGCCAAGATGCTTGGCATCCTTCTGACCGACCAGGATGTTGGCGCTGTGCCACTGCTCCGCACCGACGCCTACGGCAACTTCATCCCAAATGCCGCCGGGTTTGCCCAGATAATCACCGGCGTTGGCGCCGATGGCGTTCCCAATACTGCCGATGACGTCGTCATCTCCGGCACCTTTGCCGCCCCGGTCGGCCTCGCCAGCGCAATCCGCATCAACGCGGCATTCCTGGCAGATATTGCCCATGACGCGGTGCCAAATGGCATTGCGGACGGCGACATTGAAATCGGCCTGCTGAACCCCGGCAACAACCCGGCGGTCTATGACAACGAATTGCTTGATGCGCACTTCATCGCCGGTGACGGCCGTGTCAACGAGAATATCGGCCTGACTGCCGTGCATCACATTTTCCACTCCGAGCACAACCGTCTGGTCGAGCACACCAAGGAAATCGTGCTCGCCAGCAAGGACATGGCCTTTATCAACGAGTGGCTGGACATCGATCTGACGCAAGCGCAGGTCAATGCCATCCCGACGAACCCGGCCGCCCTTGCAGCCTATGCCGCTACCTTGACCTGGGACGGCGAGCGCTTGTTCCAGGCAGCCAAGTTCGGCACTGAAATGCAATATCAGCATACGGTGTTCGAGGACTTTGCGCGCAAAATCCAACCCAATATCGACTTCTTCGTAGTTCCGGACGGGTATCACGCGGACATTAACCCGGCCATCGTGGCTGAGTTCGCCCATGTGGTTTACCGCTTCGGCCACTCCATGCTGACCGAGCAGATCGACCGGCTGGATGCTTCGTTCACCAATGATCAGATCAGCCTGATTGAAGGCTTTCTCAACCCGATCGAGTTCGATACGGGCCACGCCGTCGCCGACAGCATCGCCGCTGGTGATATCATCCGCGGAATGACGCGCCAGGTTGGCAATGAAATCGACGAGTTCGTCACCAGTGCGCTGCGCAACAATCTGCTGGGGCTGCCGCTCGATCTGGCCACCATCAATCTCGCGCGCGGCCGGGATGCAGGCGTTCCTTCGCTAAATGCTGCTCGCCGCGAGTTCTTCGAGGCAAGTTCGCACGCGCCAGAACTCAAGCCCTACGATAGCTGGGTGGAGTTTGCCGGCAATCTCAAGAATGAAGCCTCGGTCATCAACTTCATGGCCGCCTATGGCCTGCACAGCTCGATTACTGGCGAGGCAACGATTGAAGGTAAGCGCGCTGCGGCGATGGCCATCATCTTTGGCACGCCACAGTCTATCCTCGATAACCCGGCGACTGCGGCGAATGAAGCCCGCACGATCAGCGTCCCGGCTGACGCGGAGGATTTCTTGAACGGCACCGGCGCGTGGGCCAGCTTGCCCAGCGGCGTCACGACCACCGGACTCGACAACATCGACCTGTGGATTGGTGGTCTTGCCGAAAAGATCCTGCCGTTTGGCGGCATGCTCGGCTCGACTTTCAACTTTGTGTTCGAAGTCCAGCTCGAGCAACTACAGGACGGCGACCGGTTCTATTATCTGCAGCGCCTGGATGGCATGCATTTCCTGTCGGAAATGGAAAACAACACCTTCGCCAAAATCATCAGCCTCAACGCGGACGCGGGCCATTTGCCCTCCGACGTCTTCTCGACGCCCGGCCTTATTCTGGAAATCGACCGGACTAAGCAATGGAATCCCGGCCTCGGTGAAACTGCCGGCCAAGACGGCATCCTATTGGACGATCCGAACACAGCGATCGACGAATCCGCCGACAACCTGGGTAACGATCCGACCGGCGGCAGCATTCTTACCCCGCTGGTTATTCGTAATAACCCCGGCACGGTTGGCCCGGATTCGAACTACCTGAAATATACCGGCGTTGAACACGTTCTGCTCGGTGGCACCAATGGCAACGACATCCTGATCGGCAGCGAAGGCGACGATACGCTCTATGCCGACGGCGGCAATGATCGGCTCGAAGGCGGCGCGGGCAACGACTCCTACTTTGGCGGCGACGGCGACGACATCATAACCGATCTGTTCGGCGACGACATCATCCGCTCCGGCGCAGGACACGATGCCATCAATGCCGGCGCGGGCGTCGATCTGATCGTCGGTGACGCGGGGCAGGACTTCATCGTCCTGGGTGCGGATATGCTTGACGAGGCCTTTGGCGGGGTCGGCAACGACTTCGTGCTGGGCAGCAAGACTACCGAGCAGACACTTGGCGGCGAAGGTGATGACTGGATTGAAGTCGGAGCCTGGACCGGCGCGGTCGGCGATAACTTCGACGACCAGTTCCAGGCCGACGCGGTCAAGGGTCACGACGTGTTCCACGGCGACGGCGGCTTCGACGAGTTCATCGGCGAAGGCGGCGACGATATCTGGTTCGGCAGCCTCGGCCGCGGCAAGTTCGACGGCATGTCCGGCTACGATTGGACGACTTACGGCGACATGAACTTCGCGGTGGATGTCGATCTCGCCCGGCAGATACTTCCTGGTGTTCCGGTCCTTCCAGCCAATGTGGCACTAGACACCTTCACCCAGGTGGAAGGCGCTTCGGGCTCGACCAAGGATGACGTGATCCGAGGTACCGACGTCACCGCCGCGGATGTGCCGACCGAAGGCTTCCGCGGCAGTGCCCTGGATGCCGAGGGCATAGCCCTTATCCAGGGTTTGCAGCAGCTGCTGGTTGGAGCCGGGGCAGGCTCGTTCGATGCCCAGGGCAGCTTTGTCGGGGGCAACATCCTCCTCGGGGGCGCCGGCAGCGACCTCATCGAAGGCCGTGGCGGCGACGACATCCTCGATGGCGACAAGTGGCTGAGGGTCCGCATCGCGGTCATGTCCAGCTACGACGCCAATGGTCCGACCGGTAACACGGTCCTGAGCTACCACGACTCGATGACGACGCTGGTTTCCTCGGTTTTGTCCGGCACAGTCAATCCCGGGCAGCTCAAGATCGTCCGCGACATCGTCTCGGCGACTGGAACTGGCGATACCGACACCGCGGTCTTCTCTGATATCAGGGCGAACTACACGATCACGGGTAATGCGGATGGCAGTATCCGGGTGGAGCATCTGATTCCCGATGGGGCAGGTGGGTTCACACCCGGTGGTCTGGATGGCATCGATATCCTGCGCAACATGGAGCGCCTGCGCTTCTCCGACGTGGAAATAGACGTGCCGCGTCCGCCCACTGACATCCAGTGGAACGGTGTAACGCCGGGCAACACAACGCTCCCCGGGAACGGCACGATTGCAACCCTGAGCGCAGTCGATCCCAATGGTGCAGGTACCTTCACCTACGCCTTGCTGGCCGGGAGCAGCGCGGGCTTTACGGTGAGCAGCGGCGGCACGGTGGCGCGCACCGGCGGCACAATGGGCACGAACGCCACTTACACGCTCAATGTCCGTGTAACGGACGACACCGGGTTGACCCGTGTCGAGACCTTCACGATCAGAACCGGATCGAACGCCAACGATACGATCGCCATAACGCTTACGAACGATCACATCATCTATGGCGGCGTTGCTGGCAACGACACCCTGAGCGGCAATATCGGCAACGATACGATATTCGGCCAAACCGGCAACGACACCCTGAACGGCAACGGTGGCAATGACACGCTGCTCGGCCAGGACGGCACCGACACGCTGAACGGCGGCATCGGCGACGACACCCTGACCGGTGGCGACGGCAACGATATCGTCAACGGCGGTGCCGGCAACGATACCATCCGCTACACATTCGGCGATGACACCGATACCGTGGACGGCGGCGCTGATATCGACGCGCTGGAAATCACCGGGACTGGCGGTGGTGAGACGCTCGACGTGTCCTTCAACGGCACGGCGCTTACCCTATTCGAGGGCGGCACCATTGCCGGCGTTGAATCGGTTACGGCCGACCTGGCCGGTGGCACCGATACCCTGATCTATACGTCGGCGGGTTCCGTCACGGTGGATCTCAACAACGGCGCGGCATCGGGCTTCTCGTTCGTGTCGGGCATCGAAAACGTTACCGGCGGCGCCGGTAACGATACGATCACCGGCGACGGCAATGCCAATACCCTGCTGGGTCTTGGCGGTACCGACACCATCGAGGGCGGTGGGGGCAACGATGCCATCAATGGCGGAGCGGCCAACGATGCGATCCGTGGCGGTTCAGGCGCCGACACGATCACTCAGCTCAGCACCGACGGCCGCGATATCATCGATGGTGGCACGACCGCGATAACCGCCGGCCGGGATACATCCTCGGACACCTACGTGCTCACTGGTGTTGCCGCTGCCGAAGCCTTCCGTATCTATACAAGGGCGGCATGGGGTGCTGTGGCGGGAAATAACCTTTCCTCGCTCGCCGCTGGCACTGAAATTGTGATCACACGCAACGGCACCAACAATGCCTCGGTCATTGCCGAACTCGACAACATCGAGGAAATCCAGATCAACACCACCAACGTCACCGCCAATGACGGCGGCGGCCTGAACGGCGGTGCTTCGAGCGGCGACACGATCACGGTGATCGGCGACTTCAACCTGCCGAACACCAGCCTCAACTTCAGCACCATCACCATCGACGGCAATGTCGGCGACGACACCGTGGATATCACCGCCCTGAGTTCGGCGCATCGCATCGTGTTCCGCTCCAATGGGGGCCACGACACCATCATTGGAACTCTGCGTCCGCAGGATGTGATCGAACTGCCTGCAGGTACGACGGCCGCCGACTACGATGAGACGGTCACGAACGGCGTAACGACCCTAACTAACGGTGCCCACAGCATCAGCTACGTCGCAGCCGGCGCCGGCCCTCAGGTGGGTTCCGGCGATCACGACGATGATTGTGGTGGCGATGACGAAGACAACGAGGAAGCCGGGAATGCTGTCCCGTCAACCGGCGCAGTCCGAACCGGAACCCAGCAGATGGACGTGCTAGTCGGAACGGCAAGCGACGACAACATCATTGCATTCGATGGTGATGACGTCGTGATCGGCAATGCTGGAGCCGATGCGATTTCGGCGGGCGACGGTGCCGACTTCGTCAACAGCGGCGACGGCCGGGATGTGATCTTCGCCGGCAACGGCGACGATCAGGTGTTCGGGGGTAATCAGGCCGACATTATCTACGGCGAATCCGGAGCAGACCGTATCCTGGGTGAAGCAGGCAACGATCTGATCAATGGCGGCGCCGGAGCAGACACGGTGTTCGGCGGTGCCGGCGACGACCTGATCGTGGCGGAGGTGGCTGACGGCGACGATGTCTATTTCGGTGACGATAGTGAAGGCGGGACGGGGATAGATACCCTCAATATGTCGGCGACCACCGCCAACATCACCGTCAATCTGGGCTCCGGCCCGGCCGCCTTTGCCAATGGAAGCGTATCAAGCTCGCAGACCGGTAATGACACGATCTGGGGCATTGAGAACGTTACAACCGGATCCGGGAACGATGTCATCATTGCGAGTAATGCCGTCAACGTGATGAACGGCGGTCTAGGTAATGACACGTTCACATTCACATCCGCGTCGGCTACTAACGGCGACACCATCCTCGGATTCCAGCCGGGCGACCGGATCGACCTCACCGGCATCGATGCCAATATGACTGCAACTGGCGATCAGGCTTTCGAGCTGATCAATGGAGCCGCGTTCAGTGCCGCGGGCCAACTGGCTGTTAGCTTCGTGTCACGAGACGACGGTGACTTCACAATCGTGCAGGGCAACATCGATGGAAACACGGATGCCGATTTCAAGATCGAAATCGCTGGGCATCAGCAGCTGACGGCGGCCAACGTCGGGCTCTAGTCTGCAAGATTGGGAGCGGTGGATCGTTGATCCACTGCTCCCAAACTCGTCCTCTTGAGTTTGAAATCCGGGCGGCATCACAATGGTAAAATCAAAAGAACTCACTCCCGCAAAACGCAGGAGCCTTGCAGAACTCACGCGCGGCTTGCGCGGTATCGTTATTTTCTTGTTCATCGTATCGGGGCTGATCAACGTTCTGGCTCTGACTGGCTCGCTATATATGATGCAGATCTATGACCGAGCCTTGACCAGCGGAAGCATACCGACGCTGGTCGTGCTCTCAGGTCTGGCTGTGGGGCTGTATCTGTTTCAGGGCTGCTTCGACGTCATCCGGTCCCAAGTGCTTGTTCGTGTCGGTGCCCGGATGGACAAGAAGATTGCGCCACTCGCGCACCGGGTCGCGATCGATATGCCGCGTTTTGGCTTTTCGACATCGGAGGCTCTTGAGCGGGGTCGCGATGTCGATACGGTTCGTGGTTTCCTGGGCAGTCAGGGACCGGCAGCACTGTTCGATCTACCCTGGATGCCGATCTATCTCGCATTCATCTATTTCCTTCATCCGCTGCTTGGTGCGTTGACGATCGCGGGCGCGCTCTTTCTGACGGTTATGACGGTTGTCAGCGAAGTGCTGACAAAACGTCTCAGCGTGTCAACACGCAAGGCGGCGCTCGCGCGAAACACGATTGCCGACTGCAATGCGCGCAATGCCGACGTTCTCAAGGCCATGGGCTTTGCCGGGCGAGCTGTGGGTCGTTTCAACGAGGCAAACGGCGAGCATCTGGAATTGCAGACCAAGGCCAACGATATCACAGGTACATTTGCAGCTGTCTCTCGGGTCTTCCGCATGATCCTGCAATCGGCGCTGCTTGGGCTTGGCGCATATCTAACAATCAAGAATGAATTGTCCGCCGGTGCGATCATTGCATGTTCGGTAGCCTCTTCGCGCGCGCTCGCGCCAGTCGATCTCGCGATCGGAAACTGGAAGTCGTTTATCGCAGCACGCATGGCTCATGCGCGGCTACGCGATACGGTGATCGCTCTTGCTGCGGCGGACCAGCCAATGCAATTACCAGCCCCGAGCATGCGTCTAACGGTGGACAAGGCGACCATTGCTGCCCCGGGATCAGGCCAAATTATTTTGAGCGATATCAACTTCGAGATCGAGGCGGGACAGGCGCTTGGAATCATAGGCCCCAGTGCGGGCGGTAAGACCACCATGGTGCGTGCACTGACCGGCATATGGCCGGTGCTGCGTGGAAGTGTGAGGCTCGACGGGGCCGATCTTAGCCAATGGCGCGAGGACGAGATTGGCCAGCACATCGGCTACCTGCCACAAGAAGTTAGCTTGATGGATGCAACAATCGAAGAGAACATCTGTCGGTTCGAGCCGCAGCCGGACTTTCGTAAGGTTGTCGACGCCGCGAAAGCGGCTGGCGTTCATGAGATGATCGTGAAGATGCCGTCGGGATATCGGACCCAACTGGGTCCGCAAGGCGCGGCTTTGTCCGCCGGTCAACGACAGCGCGTCGCGTTGGCACGCGCGCTCTATGGCAACCCCTTCATCGTCGTCATGGACGAGCCGAATTCAAACCTTGACGGCGAAGGCGAAGAAGCACTCACGCGAGCGATCGAGGGTATTCGCGAGCGCGGGGGGATCACGATCGTCATCGCGCATCGGCCAAGCGCGCTTGTGGCGGTGGACCTCGTCGCCATCGTACAGAATGGCCGGATGGTCGCTTTCGGCAATAAGCACGACATTATGACGCCGGGTCTGCAGGGAGCTGCCAAGCCGGTTACAGAAGATCAGCAAACAATGGTCAGGAGGCCAGCATGATTACAGCCAGGGCCACCAAGCAGGAATCCGGACCGGCGAAGCAGAGCCGCGATGATTTTGTCGAGAGCGACAACCACAAGGGAAGGCTTGTTCCGGTTGTCTTTCTTTTATTTTTGGCCAGTTGCGTAGCCTATCTGCGCAGCTTTCTGCCGATTCGCGTCGAAGCGCGCGCGGACGAAAAGCACGAACAGCCTAATAAAGAGAGCAGCGAAGACGGACGCGACAACGAACAACGCGTCGAAGGCGAAGCAGAATCAGAAGAGGACGTAACTGGCGGCACGGAACGGACGCGAGGATCGTCGAGATCCGATGCTCCGGTCCTGCCTAAATCGGAAGAGGGCGTACAGAACAGCTCCGTCACGCATGGGAATGGGCTGGAACGGCCACCTGTTGTGCACCTAAGTTCCGGATCATCGATCGATCCGGAGCGCCCGAAGGATAACCGGCCAGCGGGGCAGGGTGACACCGGGCGAACCGGCGGAGGCGGAGGCGGAGGCGGAGGCGGCGGAGATGGAGACAGCAGAGGATCGGGCGCACAGCCGCAAGGACCGCGTCCACCCCTGATCGACATTCCAAATCCCGGAGGCGTGAATCCAGAGACGGCGCGGAACAGGGCGCCGCGCATCAACGGTCCGGTATATCTCCAAGACATATATGGTTGTCAGGCGTTCTTGATTTCAATGCTCGCTCTTCTGGCAGGCGCTAGCGATGCTGACGGCGACAGTCTTCGTGTTGTCGGCTTGTCTGCGAACTCTGGGAGCGTGAGCCAAAGCGCCGACGGCGATTGGTCTTTTGTTCATGATCAGGGAATGCTCGGACCGGTCAAGTTGACTTATTTCATCACTGACGGGTTCGTCGTTGTACCTCAAGTAGCCTATTTTAATGTCGTGGCAGCGCCACCGATTCTCGGAACCAGCGGGGACGACAATCTTCTTGGTACGCAATGCGCTGATACCATCAACGCTGGCGACGGCAATGACAATATAGATGCGCGCGAAGGCAATGATGTCATTTTCGGTGACGGGGGTGACGACCACATCGTCGCTGGGGCCGGCAATGACGTCGTCTATGCCGGTGCGGGAAATGATCTTGTATTTGCAGGTTCTGGCAATGACATCGTCTTTGGCGGGGCAGGAAACGACCGGATCTACGGCGAAGACGGCGACGACAACTTGATGGGTGAACATGGCAATGATGTGCTGTTCGGTGGCGCAGGTAATGACATCATTCTTGCCGGTGCGGGGGAAGATCTTGCTAGGGGCGATCGAGGCAACGACACACTCGACGGTGGAGATGGTGACGATAATCTCGATGGCGGCGATGGCGCGGACATTGTGATTGCCGGTGCCGGCAATGATTTCCTCGCTGGCGGTGACGGTAACGATACACTTTTCGATGGTGTCGGCCGCGACACCGTTGATGGCGGCACGGGCGATGACTATCTGATTGCGGCTGCAGACGGCGAAGCGGACAGCTACGATGGCGGCGCGGGCATCGACACTTTGGATTATTCGACTGCGACATCCGGAGTTTTAGTCGACGTCGCAAATAATGCAGCGAGCGGCGCGGATATCGGAAACGACCAGATCGCGCGATTTGAAGCGGTGATTGGCGGAAGTGGCGGTGACACAATCACCGCTGGAGCGTGGTCGCTATCAATGGATGGGGCGGCGGGCAACGACAGATTGATCGGAGGAATTGGTGACGATGTCGTCGCGGATGGTGCGGGCCAGGACGTCGTGCAGACCGGGGAGGGCGATGATCGCGTCTCGGCAACCGCTGACGCTGCGAGTGATCAATACGATGGAGGCGACGGCTCAGATACACTGTCTTATGCCACCGCGACCCTCAGCGTCACCATCGACCTTGCGAATGGACGCGCGGACGGCCAGGACATTGGTCACGACCTGATCAATTCGTTTGAAAAAATCATTGGTGGAGGTGGTGACGATCGCCTGATTGCCGGTTCAGGATCGGTCTCCATGACCGGCGGTTTGGGCAGGGATCGTTTTGAATTTCAACGCAGCGATGACGACCATGAGCCGCTCCTGATCCGTAAGATCACCGACTTCACGGTGGGCGATCGCATTTTTGCGGCGACATACGAAATCGCCTATTTGCAAGAAGCGGACGACGGGCAGCAGATCGCGGATATGTTCGACGACATCTATCTGCAGGGTAATCAGGATAACCGACCGGTTCGCTTTCGGTTCGAACATCTGAATGATGGTGAATTTACCGTGGTGGATGTGCATGACCGATCGGATTCAGACGACTTTTTCTCCATCGAAGTCGCCGGCCATCACCAGCTCCAGTTCACCGTTGCCATAAGCTAAAGCAGGCAGGACCTCGGACAATGAAACATTTTGACGCCAGACAGTTTGAGGCAGAAGTTGTTGCGCCGAAGCCCGTTCGCGGCAGTTCCTTCCGTATATGGCCGCGTGTCGTCGGAGGTCTGACACTCGTTCTGCTATTGGTGGCCGGCTGCGGGGGATGGGCCGCGTTGGCAATGCTGGAGGGGGCCGTTGTCGCGTCGGGTGTAGCGAAAGTCGACCAGAACCTAAAAGAGGTTCAGCACAGGGATGGCGGTATCGTAAAGACTCTCGCCGTCCGCCACGGTGATTTCGTCAAGCAGGGGCAGATTCTCGCGACGCTTGATGATGTGCAGATTAGGGCTGAACTCCTGATCGTGCGTTCGCAGCTTGGCGAATCCCTGGGGCGTCAGGCACGATTGATCGCCGAGCGTGATAACTTGCCGTCCATTGATTTCCCTGCCGAACTTCCAGCAATCTCGACCTCTGTTGATACGGTGGTTCAGGGAGAACGGCGCCTATTTGCAGGCAACAAGCTTGGTCGAGATAGCCAGAAGGAGCAGCTTGAACTGAGCATTGCCCAAACCGGCGAAGAAATAAACGGAATGGAAGCGCGTCTGGCAGCTAAGGAGGAAGAGATCAAGCTCGTGGGCGTCGAGCGGGACAAGCTGAATGATCTTTTTGCCAAGCAGATCGTCGAATACGCCCGCGTCTATTCGGTTCACCGGGATTGGGCACGGATTCGGGGCGAACGCGGCGAAATCATCTCCAGTATTGCTCGTGCAAAGGTCCGGACTAGCGAAATTCGCGTACAGATTATTGCCGTCGATCAAAACGCTAGCACCGAGGCGCAGCGTGATCTCAGATTAATCGATGCCCGAATTTCTGAGTTGAACGAACGCAAGCTCGCCATTGAGGACCGGCTATCACGTACCGAGATTCGTTCGCCGATCACCGGATACGTAAATGAGCTCTTCGTGTTTACCATTGGAGGGGTCATCACGCCGGCCGCGCGCATTGCCACCATCGTGCCCGAAGGTGTCGAGCTAAAGTTCGAGGTGAAGATCTCTCCCACCGATATTGATCAGGTCAGAGAAGGGCAGAGTGCCCGGGTGCGGTTGACCTCGTTTAACCGTACAACCACGCCTGAACTTACAGCGCGTGTCGCTATGGTATCGCCGGCATCGGTGAAGGACCCGTCAAATGGGCAAGAGCACTACATGGCCTATCTTCAACTCACGGATGACGCCATGTCGAAGATCAAGGATATGAGGCTTGTTCCCGGAATGCCTGCCGAGGTGTTCATCTCGACAAAGGAGAGAACAGCAGCGTCGTATTTGGTGAAGCCGTTTACCGACCAGATGAACCGAGCATTCCGAGAACGGTAATCAGAAATTCGCGATTTGGCGGAGAGCGGTCGACGTCTCCGGCTGGGCAAAGACGTCATTCACGTGATACGATGGCACGTTGCCTCTCGAGTGAAGGATCTGCAGCGTCACAGTTGAACGCTGACTCGTTGGCGGAGGACTGTTGAGGCTGTCATGGGGCGCTCAACGACAGCAGCGAGTCCCGGTCCGGGCGCGGAATATATTCCATAATGTATGTTATGCGATTCCGTTTCTGACGAAGCGTCAGTATCGCTAGAAGGTCTCCGTACAAAAAAACGCGACGCCCGCTTTGCGCGGAGAGCAGCCGTCTGCACTTTCCTAGCTACACCGATATGGCGCCGACCATACACGCGTATGCTTATCTTGCCTTGAAGATGACGGCAGAATGGTTTTGCGATCACCCGGTTATTCACGGGCGATCTAGCCAATCAATCGTCACCGCCCGAGGCCGCCGAAATGTCCAATCAATCAGCCTGCGATGCCGGTACGGTCACGATCGGTGGGGACCTCAAGATCGCTCGTCTCGGATTTGGCGCAATGCGAATTGTCGGTCCCGGCGTTTGGGGACAACCGCTTGACCACGGCCGCGTGATGCGAACTCTGCAGCGCCTCCCAGAACTCGGCGTTGATCTAATCGACACCGCGGACTCCTATGGCCCCCGCGTCTCAGAAAGCTTAATCGGCGAAGCGCTCTACCCCTATTCCGGCCTGCGCATCGCAACGAAGGCCGGCTTCTTCCGACCCGGGCCCGACCAGTGGATTCCACGCGGCAACCCGGAGTATCTGATCTCGATGGCCGAGATCAGTCGCGAGCGATTGGGCGTCGAGTCGCTGGATCTCTGGCAACTTCATCGGATCGATCCGGCAGTCCCCGCGTCGGAGCAGTTCGATGCGGTGAAGCATCTGCTCGACACAGGTGTGATCCGGCACGCTGGCCTTAGCGAAGTCAGCGTCGCTATTGCGAAAGCGCAGGCATCGGTTTCATTCCATGGTTTCCATTGTCGGCGGGCCGACTGGTTGGGCGCGGTACACCGCTCGACGTCGTGGCCAAAAACCACAATGCGACGCCCGGTCAAATCGCACTGGCCTGGTTGCTTCGGCGCAGCAAGGTGATCATTCCCATCCCCGGGATCGCGGACCCGAAGCATCTTGAAGAGAACGTCGCCTCGGCCAGCATCTTGCTGAGCGATAAAGAATTCGAGCTGCTGGATGTTGCGGGCAAAGCCTGAGCCCGCGCACTCAGCTCCCCAAGAAAGAGAAGCACACGATGCCATCAATCCCACGCTTAACGGCCCTCTCGCCGCGTCACGACCAGACATTCCCGACACTGTCGCACTCCGAGATGGAACGTATGCGGCGCTTTGGGGAGGCCCGGCATTACAAAGATGGCGAGATGCTTTTCGAAACGGGCAAGCCCGCGCTCGGAATGTTCGTGGTGTTGTCGGGCCACGTCGCGATCACCAAACGGGACGGCTTTGGTCATGTGATGCCGATTACCGATCAAGGCGCCGGTCAATTCGTCGCGGAGATCGGACAATTGTCAGGCAGGGCTGCACTCATCGACGGCCACGCCGATGGCGACGTTGAGGCGCTCTTGATCCAGCCCGAGCGGTTACGTGCCCTACTGATTGCCGAGGCGGAACTCGGTGAGCGGATCATGCGAGCGCTGATCCTGCGCCGCGTTGGCCTGATCGAACACGCTGCGGGTGGTCCGGCGCTCATTGGCCTTGCCAATTCAAGGGACGTGATCAGGCTGCAAGGCTTCCTGACACGGAACGGTCACCCCCATCACCTGCTTGACCCGGCCTTGGACAAGGACGCTTCGGACTTGGTTGCTCGCTACCTGCCCTCTTCCGACGATCTGCCTCTGGTAGTGGTGCCGGACGGTTCGGTGCTTCGCAATCCTTCGCTATCCGAGCTTGCTCACGCTCTGGGGATGGTTAGGCGTTCGGCGAAGGGCAGGCTTTACGATGTCGCGATTGTCGGCAGCGGGCCTGCCGGCCTTGCAACGGCGGTGTACGCCGCTTCAGAAGGGCTATCGGTAACCGTCTGCGACGCCAGGGCTTTCGGCGGACAGGCCGGCGCCAGCGCGCGGATCGAAAACTATCTGGGCTTTCCGACCGGGATCTCGGGCATGGCGCTCACGGCGCGCGCCTTCAATCAGGCGCAGAAGTTTGGTGTCGACATGATGATTCCGGTCACCGTGACGAGACTAGATTGTTCGCGATCCGACGGCCTTTTCAGGCTTGACCTGGACGACGGCGAGGAAATCCGTGCGAAGTCGGTCGTCGTCGCCAGTGGAGCGCGCTATCGCCGGCCCGACATCGAACGTCTCTCCGATTTCGAAGGCCGCGGCGTCTGGTATTGGGCATCGCAGATCGAAGCCAGATTATGCGCGGGCCAGGACATCGCTCTGGTCGGCGGAGGCAATTCGGCCGGTCAGGCCGCTGTGTTTCTCTCCAGCAAAGCACGAAGCGTCCGCATGGTGATCCGCGGGGGTGGCCTTGCCGACAGTATGTCGCGCTATCTGATCGAGCGGATCGAAGCGACGCCGAATATCGAGCTTGTCTTTAACACGGAAGTTGTGGCGCTCGACGGCAATCCCGCGTCGGGATTAGCGAAGGTAACAACCAGCAGCCGGCTGTCCGGTAAAACGGCGACGACCGACACCAGTAACCTCTTCCTGTTCGTCGGCGCTGATCCAGCAACAGCCTGGCTCAAGAATTGTGGCGTGACGTTGGACCGCGCTGGCTTCGTGACGACGGGCCTGCCGCTGCACGGGCGCATCGTGCAAACGCTGGAGACATCCGTTCCCGGCATCTTTGCGGTTGGAGACGTGCGGTCCGGCTCGGTCAAACGGGTCGGCGGGGCGATCGGCGAAGGCGCGCAAGTCGTAGCTGCTCTACACGGTTTTCTGGGCGAGGCGGCCGCTGGCGCTCTGATTTAAGCCTGCCCAGCAAACGTTGCGGCTTTGTCGCGAGCTGGCCGGTGAGCCATAAGCCGGCGCCACTGCTGCATCCATGAGCGCTATGTTGTTCTTGGCTGTCGCATTGGCATGCCGTGAGTTACGAAAGCGCCGGTCCCAGTTGCGTCGTGCTCCGAACGGCACCGATGGCTTTCGAAGCGAACGATGTTTCGCTCGACGCAGGATGGAATGCCGTTACCGTCGGAATTGCCGGTCAGCGCCACGACATCAACGGGGGTTCATCAGTCCCGTCGCGAACGTGGCGCCGACAGGGCGGCCCATTATAGCTGCTGTTTATGTGCGGCTTTGAGGCATTCAGTCATCGGCATTACGGCCTATGCAGCGTCATCGATCGCTAGGCCACAACATCCGGACAACGGTCTCAATGAAGCGTGTGTTGTCTGACATTGTAATTACTTTCATTGATGGCTCATGACCGGTTACGTACGTGCGAGCTTGATGTCCGAAAGATCGATGGAGACGACGAGCGGATCGGGCAGCGATTGGCCGTCCGGCCCGCGCGGGAAGATTTTTCGCGTGGTGGGAAACTTGAATCCCTGCACCTCGACATAGTCCGACACATAGTGGGCGCCGGGCGTGTTGCCGGCGATCTCGACGTCATAGTCGTGGCGCTTCAGGAGACCATCCGCATCGACATAAAGCGTCTGCACCCTGCTATGCGTTGCGATGTGGTTCGGAAATGTCACCTGCAGCCGCTGCCACGTCACTCCGTTCTCGGTCCAGTCTGTAAGAGGCGACGTGACAACGTCGGGGCGCGCGAGCAGAAACGGCATGTTGAGATAGGTCCACATGGCGCAGCCGGCGAAATAGGCCAGTTGAAGCTCGGACCACGGCGTTTCCAAGCGATGACCGGCGAATGACGCGCGCGGATTTTTGAGTTCTTCAAGCACTTTTCTGTCGCCATCTTTGAGGATGACGCTGCCGGGACTGAAGAACGAGACCTTTCCCGATGGGCCGAACGGCGCGTGAGACGCCCACTCGTCCTTGAGGCCGACGGTCACGGAGGTGTCGTCCAGTTTTCCGGCGTGCCCCTTCAGGCCCCAGAGCGCACCGCCCTGCTTCAGTGTCGCCGTCACGCTGTTGAATGTCTGCCAGTCGGCGAGATTGCCATGCGCCTCGACGATTTTTTGTGCGAGCTTTTCCATGTGAATGTCCTGTCAGGTTTGGTTGAAATCAGGCGGTGAGAAACAGATCGACGTGGGATGCGAACGTATCGGCGTATTGGAAAAGCGCGCCATGCGCTGAATCGGGATATATCATCAGCGTCGCGTCGTTCATGGCCTTGAACATGTTCCAGGCGTTGATCACCGGAAACATCGTGTCTGCGTTGCCATGGACGATCAGCGTCGGCTGGGAGATCTGCTTGAGAACCGCATTGCCGGCCGTCTTGTCTGCACACCACGCGATGATCGCCTTGGCCTGCGCATTGCGGATATCCTCGCCACTTTCGGGATCGCGTTCGTGCTTTCTAAACGACGCGCGGTCGATAAAAGCCTTGCCGGCTGCCTGGCTTTTCGCGGATGGCGTGAAGAACAGCGGCAGCCGGACGTCGGCCGCATTTTTCGCGAAGGCTTCGGTCACAACCTGCAGCAGATGCTCTTCACCACCCTGCGGGGCGCTTCCAACCGACACGAGTTTCCTGACGGACACCTGCCCCCGCGCCGCAATCAACTGCGCGATGAACCCGCCCAGCGAAAAACCCAACAAATCCACCTCTCCTAACTGGAGGGCTTGGATGAAGTGTTCCGCGTCGAGGGTCATCTGCGCGATCGAGTCCGGCGTCTTGCCTCTGGATGTACCGACACCGGCGTTGTCGAAGACGATGACGGTCCGGTCTTGGGCAATTGCGTTGATGAGCTTTGGATCCCA
>NZ_JBPWQC010000003.1:0-57077 GCF_051811065.1 Tardiphaga sp. 841_E9_N1_2
CGCAACGAATATCTGCCTACGGTCCACGGCTTCGACGAGTTCCACGGTATCCTCTACCACTTGAATGCAATGGAAGAACCCTACTACCCGGATTATCCGAAAGACGAGAAATTCCGCACAAAGTTTGGCCCGCGCAACATTATCAGTACTGTTGCCACAGACGTCGATGATGCAACGGAGGATCCGCGTTGGGGCCGCGTCGGCAAACAGAAGATCACCGACGCCGGTCCACTTCCGCCGCATCCGGGCATGGACCCCGCCGCAAAGGTGAGCATGGAGGACATCGACGCCGATCTGGTGAAGCGCTCATGCGACTTCATTGAGCGGTCCGTGAAGGCCGAGAAGCCGTTCTTCCTCTGGCACAACTCCACGCGGTGCCATTCCTGGACGCATCTGTCCAAACAATGGGACGGCAAGACCGGCTATGGCTTGTTTGCCGATGCGATGGCCGAGTTGGACTGGGTCGTAGGCGAGCTGCTCGCCAAGCTGGACGAACTCGGCATCGCCGACGAAACGATCGTGATGTTCACCAGCGACAATGGTGCGGAAATCTTCAGTTGGCCCGATGGCGGCAATCATCCGTTCCGCGGCGAGAAAGGCACTGTCTACGAAGGGGGGTTCCGGGTCCCCATGCTCGTCAAGTGGCCTGGGGTCATCAAGCCGGGCACCATTATCAACGAAATCGTGTCGGCTGAAGACTGGATGCCGACCCTCGTCGCGGCTGCCGGCGGCGATCCGGATCTGAAGCAGAAGCTGCTCACTGGCTACAAGGCGGGAACGAAAACCTTCAAAAACCATCTCGACGGCTACAATTTCATGCCGTTCTTCGAAGGAAAGGTAGCGGAAAGCCCCCGCCGGGAATTCTTCTACTTTAGCGACAACGCCGACCTCATGGCCGTGCGCTACAACGAGTGGAAGATCACCTTCAAGACCATCGTCGGCAACCTGTTCACGGGCAAGGAAGACTCTACCAATGTCCCGCTCGTAACCAACCTGCGCGTCGACCCGTGGGAGCGATACCAGACCGAGTCGACGTCCTACGGCGAATGGTGGGGGAAGGCACTGTGGGTCATGATGCCCGCCATGGGTATCATGGGTCAGTTCCTCGCTACCTTCAAAGATTACCCACCCAGCCAAGCTTCCGGATCACTCAGCATTGAGAAGGCATTGCAGGCGTTGCAGGAGGGGGGTCGCAAGAACTGAACAGCGCGCAGCAATCGTGGAGCGACAGCGGACGATGACGGCATAGACATCGTCCGCTCGAAACCGGTCGGGGCGACGTTCAGTCCGAAGCGGGAATGAAGACGCATGAAAGAGTGGCTGATCTATGCGACCGAGAACGCCATCGTCGTCATTGATGCGCTGGCGCTCGTCATCATCGTCGTGGGCACGGTGGAGGCCTTCTTCAGCGGCATGCGTGCGATGCTGGGGGCGCCGTCCGGGCATGAGCGGCGCGACGTCTGGCTGCGCTACGCACGCTGGCTGGTGGCGGGGCTGACGTTCCAGCTTGCCGCTGACATCGTCGAGACTTCGATCACGACCGATTGGAACGCGACAGGGCGGATCGCCGCCGTCGCGCTGATCCGTACCTTCCTCAACTACTTCCTCGATCGCGATCTGGAGGAGGTGCGGGGCCGCCAGCGCGAGATATCCGGAACGCCAGCGAAACCGTTAGAGGAGAGATGACCATGCCAACCAGACGGCGCCTGCTGGCCCTCCTGTTCGCGTTGTCGGTCATCGACGTCGCCGCCGCGCAGCCGCCGACGGATCCGCTGCCATCGTGGAACGATGGTGCGGTCAAGAAGTCCATTACGGATTTCGTCTCGCGGGTGACGACGGAGGGCGGTCCGGACTTCGTGCCCGTCGCCGAGCGTATCGCCACCTTCGACAATGACGGTACGCTGTGGTCTGAACAGCCCGCTTATTTCCAGGCCGCCTTCGCGATCGATCGTGTCAAGGCGATGGCCCCGCAGCATCCGGAATGGAAGAAGCAACAGCCCTTCAAGGCATTGCTCGACGGAGATATGAAAGCGCTGGCGGCCTCGGGGCAAAGGGGCATGCTGCAGATCGTCGCGGCCGCCCATAGCGGCATGACGACGGATGAATTTTCGAAGTCGGTCGTCGAATGGATCGCAACCGCGCGGCATCCGCGCTTCGGCCGTCCCTACACGCAGCTTGTCTATCAGCCGATGCTGGAGCTTCTGGCCTATCTTCGGGCAAACGGTTTCAAGACCTTCGTCGTTTCGGGCGGCGGCGTCGAATTCATGCGGCCATGGATGGAAAAGGTCTACGGCATTCCGCCAGAACAGGTGATCGGCTCCAGTGGCGTCGTCAAATTCGAGATGGGTGCGGAGGGGAAACCGGCGCTGCGCAAGACATCCAAAATCGAGTTCGTAGACGACAATCAAGGAAAGCCTGTCGGCATCAACCGCTTCATCGGCCGTCGCCCAATCTTTGCATTCGGCAATTCCGACGGTGATCTCCAGATGCTGCAATGGACGGCGGCCGGTAAAGGCGCGCGTTTCATGGGGATCGTGCACCATACCGACGCCGAGCGAGAGTACGCGTATGATCGTCAGTCGAAGGTCGGCAAGCTCGACAAGGCGCTGGATGAAGGCACCGCGAAAGGCTGGACAGTGGTCAACATGAAGCAGGACTGGAAGACGGTTTTTCCTTGATCTCGAAGGCACAACCTGAGGAGCAAACGAATGTATAAACCGATGCTTGCTGCTATTATATGCCTTGTCTCCTTTGCCGCGACAGCAGAGGAAGAATCGAAACCTGCGATCAAGAAATGGCGGGCCTGTGCTGACGCTACAGCAACCCGATACGCAAAAAGTACGGAAAGCGCTCTCGTTGTCTCGCGTTTAGCAATATTGTCGTGCCGTGCTGAGAAACAAGCAGCCTGGCAAGCGTTGTCACAGGAAAGCGGGGCACACTTTGCGGACGATTACGTGGAAACAGTCGAGCGTCGTTACACCGATTTGCTAGCAATCGACATCGTGGAAATGCGGCTGAAACATTGAATTGACGCGCAAAGCATCTATGAAAACGCGCCACTGCATGAGCCGTCAGAAAACGGTCTTTGAGATAACGCCGCCAATCCATCGGAATGTGTAGCCGATCTGTTCGTGGATCTCGCAGCGGGACGGTGATTGAGCGCCCAGTGGTTGGCGGTCCGCCGGATGGCCGCGCGTCGCGACGGACCTGCGGTCGCAAGGCCAATCGTGGTCCGGCTGCGATATCGAGGGGCGGAGTCGCTGGATCGCGCCGCGCCAGAGGATGCATTCACAGCAAGAGCAAAACTGATCCTATCTGGCGTGAAGGACGAAAATATTTCGTATCTTTGATGTCACGGGCTGTAGCAGTGCAGGGGGCGCGACTTCTTTGAATAATGTGTTCAAGATATCCACTGCGCACTTGATGACATAGCACATCAAAGTCGTTCCTACCTACACTCGTTGTAGAAGACGTGTGAACTAATAGTAGCCGGACCCGGAGCTCCTCATGGTTCTAATTGCCGTTTTGTACCTGCTGGTCGTTTGGCTCGTCTTCACCAAGCTGAAATGGTTTCGCTGGGGATGGGGGACAGGGACGGCTACCATCCTGATGGGACTATTAGTTTGCGCCCTTTTCGCAGGTTTTCTCAGCTATCTTGCGCCAACCGGACGCGTCGTGGTGCTCAGCCGCGTGATCGAAGTTACGCCAAACGTCTCGGGTCAGATCACCGACATTGCGGTGAAACCGAACCAGATGGTCAAGGCAAAAGCAGTGCTCTTCAAAATAGACCCGGTTCCCTATGAGACCCAGGTACGCGCGCTCAGGGCCCAGCTCGGCTTCCAGGAACTACGCCTATCTCAAATGAAGCAGCTAGAAGCGAGCAGTACCGGCAGAGCTTTCGACGTGCAGGAGCGTCAGTCGGAGGTCGACCAGCTCCAGGCTCAGCTTGAGAAAGCGCAGTACGATCTTGATCAGACAACCGTGGTCGCTTCGGCCGACGGGTATGTCACCAACCTCGCTTTGAGCAAGGGCGACCGAGCGACGTCCTCAAAAGCAGTGATGTCGTTCCTGGTCGCCGACGCAGTACAGCTTGTCGGAATCTTCGGCCAGAATGGTTATCAGACGATCAAGCCGGGGGCCCGCGTCCAGCTCGCGCTTTCCAACAATCCGGGCCATCTGTACGAGTCGGCTATCGGTGACATTGTCAGCGGCGTTGGTGAAGGTCAGATTACATCGTCCGGTACCATCACAAGGGTGACATCGCTATCGATCACATCGGAGTACCCGGCGATGATAAACAGGCCAAATGGCCTTAGCGCAGATTCACTGCGCCCCGGCATGTCTGGAACGGCTACAGTATATGCTCCGAATTCGGCTCCGTTTGATTTCTTTGGCTGGGTACTTCTCTACGGAAGAGCGCTCGCGCTTTATTTGTGACCTCGTGGAGAACCTAGAGACATGTGGCAGATATCAACATGACGCAGACTTGCCCGCCTGACCCAGTCGACGTCGACGGTGTGCTGAGCGAGGAAGTGAGATTCGCATAAGTTACATACGGGATAGCAGCTCGCGATTGAACTTCTCCAGCGGCCTCTCAGCGTCTAGCAACTACGTAATCCTGAGCGCATGGTGCCTCTGTGACACTGTGGCCCTAACTACTTTTGCGAAGGCGCAGTTGGTCGGATTCTATCATACCTGAGGTCAATTGGCGCGGTTCATGGCTCCTGGAGAATATTAAGCACTCATTAACCATGTGCGGTGCTTGTAGGCAGCATGTCATAACGTAGGAAGTCTCCGAATGTTTTCCGCTCATCAATGCCTCGGAATACTAAGCATCGGCTGCTTCCTGCTGATTGCATTGCAGATCGCAACCGGCCTGAGTTTTCGCTGATCCAGTAGCTTTCCCAGATTCCATCTCAGCAAATCTTGTCGGCATCTTTGCGGCCCGGAACCCACGGAGTAACAGTTCGCGACGTTCCGACGCAGTCAATATGACGCGCCTAATTGCGGTTTCCGCTTCGACTCTTCTGGTTTAGCGTTTGGTCGTAGAGCAATTCGATGACGACGCGATCCGCGACCAAGTCTATCTGTTGGCCGAATTCATCACCGTTTTTCGGTGGGATCTGTTCGGAGCGAGGTCTCTGTTGGTGCATCTGCAGCCTTGGCGTCTATTGGGGGCTGAGCCACGTTGTTACGCGAGAGCGAAACCCGGGATAGTCATGGCGACGCATTGGCGCAATTCACACGGCAACAGGTCGAGGCGCTCCGATCGTGCAGCAATCCATGTCTTCATCTCAATTGCGGTCGCCATTCCCGTATTGGCAGGTTCGGCGTGTGCCGTGGCGATGATTGTGAAGTTTCTTCGATGACTCGGCTGCATGGCAAAGTACGGAACTCTCGCGCTGGCAGCGGTCAGCACTGGTCCCTGTAGCCGGCATTGCCTCGCCTCAGCGCTCTCGATCGCGCGGTGCTTAAGTTCGACACCATGACATTCCCGTTGAAATCATCGGCACCAATGAAGCAACAGCGACGATGCTTTAGTGTCTCCCCACATATGACAAGCCTGGTGCGGTGATGGCGTCTCCAGGACATTGAAAATGACGACCGTTGGGATCGCTGCATCAATCAGTCCCGGTGCCAAAGGCCGGAAAGCATTGAGGCAAGCTCTGACAAGTGGCACTATCACCTATGCACTCAATATCTAAGCCGAAATCGACATTCCGCCGCCTGTTGACCAGTGAAGCAGGCGGCGGAATCATTTTGATGATCGCAGCGGCCGCCGCGCTGGTCGTCGCCAATTCTCCTATGGCAACAGCGTATTTCAGAACGCTACAGGTGCATGTTGTCGGCCTTTCCGTGCTTGAGTGGATCAACGATAGCCTCATGGCGGTGTTCTTCTTGATGGTCGGCCTCGAAATCAAACGGGAGTTCATTGAGGGCCAGCTCGCGACTTGGCCGCGCCGGATTCTTCCTGCGATAGCAGCCCTGGGTGGCATGGTCGCCCCGGCGCTTGTTTACGTCGCATTCAACCTCGGCAGTTTCGAGACGCTGCGGGGCTGGGCGATCCCCACGGCGACCGACATCGCCTTTGCGTTGGGCGCGCTGGCTTTGCTGGGCTCACGGATCCCGGCGTCGTTGAAGATTTTTCTGGCAGCGCTTGCCATCCTCGATGATCTCGGCGCTGTCAGCATCATCGCAATCTTTTATACTGACCATCTCGCGCCGGCATGGCTGGCGGCCGTCGTTGCGACATTCGGCATTTTGTTGATGCTCAACTATTTCAGCGTCACAAAGCTGACGCCTTATCTCGTGATGGGTGTCGTCCTTTGGTTCTTCATGCTGAAGTCCGGCGTGCATGCGACGCTTGCTGGCGTTGCGCTCGCGCTGTCGATGCCTCTGGCGCGCACGTCGTCTGCCGATCTTCCGCCCTTGTTGAAGCTCGAGCACGCCATTCAAACGCCGGTTGCCTTTCTGATTGTTCCGATCTTCGGCTTTGCAAATGCGGGTGTTTCGTTCGCCGGCATGGATTGGGCCGTTCTCACGGCTCCCGTGACGCTTGGGGTCGCAGCCGGTCTATTCCTCGGCAAACAGGTGGGCGTGTTTTTGGCGACTTGGGCGGCAGTCGGCCTGAGGCTCGCGGTGCGGCCAGACCATGCCACCTGGCTTCATATTTACGGCGTAGCGCTACTCTGCGGCATCGGCTTCACGATGAGCCTGTTTATCGGAATTCTGGCGTTCCCCGGTGCGGCGGTGCTGCAGAACGAGGTTAAGGTGGGTGTGCTCATCGGCTCGGTCACCGCTGGCGTACTCGGGATGCTCGTGCTGTCCCTTACGAAAGGGAAGACAAGCCAACCGGAAGCGCGTAGCCCCGCCGCTGCTTGATATGCTGCTGCCGATCGCGGGCAGCATCGGCCTCGCTGACAGTCCCATAGGACGTAGCGTGTACGCTGCCGCCTCTGCCGATGCCGCCCATTCCCGGATCACGGCCCATTCGCCGAACAAGGTGGGTTGAATATCCAGTTTGTAGAAGCGCGACATGTTTTGCGTCGGGCCAACGCGGGTGAGCGAGGCGAGGGCCTTTTGAAGCTGGGTCCGGTCTTAGCGCCGCTCGCTGCTTCCTAAAGGGCCCAGTCCTATTGCTGCCGTCCAGAAATCTTGCATTTTGTAAAGATATACATTATGTATGACATTACAAAATGAATAGGAGTCGTTGTGGTGACTTCCATTACGTCAAAACAATGCGCGGCTGCGCGTGCCCTGGTGGGCTGGTCGCAGGACAAGCTCGCGGAGGCGGCACAAATTGCGCGTGCGACTATCGCGACCTTCGAAAATAATTCCCGGATCGAGCCGTCACAGCGGAATCTGAACAGCATCATCGCCAGCCTGGAGCATGCTGGCGTGCAGTTCATTCCTGAAGATGTGCAGGTGGGCCTTGGCCCTGGCGTACGGCTCCGAAAACTGGCTTTGGAGTATTCGAACACGCTACGAGCGGACGGATGGAATCTGATCTTCCCCGTGCGCTTTAAAGGACAGGCCTGCCAAGTAATAATCACACGCGAGATCATCGACGATATCGTGCGCGGTAATGTCCCGACGCCCCACCAGAGGATAAAAGCTGTAGAGGGCCGACTGCCTCAGTTTCTGGCCGCAGTTGAACAGCACCTGAACTCGGTCGCAAAGGTGCCATCCACGGTCACACTGACCATGAGCGACTTTCCGGCCGGCACGTTTTAGCGGCAAGGACATTGGACACGGCAAGCGCTGACGCTTGACGGCCGCTGGCCTGAGTTAACACCGCACTCGTGGATGCACTTTGCATCCGGGTGTGTTGTGGGAACAACCGATGTGGTGACATTGGGAGGCCTCACGCGAATCGTTTGGAGGCTTTGATGAAACCCGCCGACCTGTTTCCGTTGCTTGGCGCCGTTAACAGCGGCTGGACCTTCGCCGCGTTCGTCATCATCGTGGGCGTCTATCTGTATGTCGGTCGTCGTGATACGCCGTAGGGATATCGGCTGTGGCCGCAACTGGGCTTTCAAGTGATGGCAGCCCATGAGAGATCGGTTTTCTGTAAGGGCAAGCTCATCACCGGCACTGCCCGCGAGGCCGCCGATGTCGCGCCCCCCTGGAGCGCCGACAATGATTGACGGCATGGGTGGAACACGATGCTGGTGGTGATCCAAGCTTTAGGATCGCGAGGCGACGTGCAGCCGTTCCTGGCTCTTGGCCAAATGCTGAAGCAGGCTGGACACGATGTCAGGCTCGCAACCAGCCAGGAATTCGCCGTTGCGGTCGAGCAGGCTGGATTGGCCTGGGCGCCGCTTCACATCGACTTCAAGAAGATCATGACGAAACATGCAGGGCAGGAAGCCATAGGCTCCCTGCGCGGGGCCATCAAAGCCGCCCGCGAGGTCAAACCACTGATGCGCATAGTCCTCGACGATGCTTGGGCTGCATCATCGGGCGCCGACCTGCTGATCTACCATCCCAAAATCCTAGCAGGGCCGCATATCGCCGAGAAATTGGGAATCCCCGCCCTGATTGCCTTGCCGATGCCAGGTCTGTCGCCGACCGCTGCGTTTCCGACGCCGCTATTCCGTTGGCCCGTCTGGTCTGGACTGACCAATCGGTTCAGCCACCATCTGGTACTCGCAGCCACGCGGCTGGGGTATCGTGGCATGATCGACGCATGGCGGGACGCCGCGCTCGGTCTACCGCCGGCCGCCACGGTGAAAACATCGATGTTGAACGTCTTGGGCAAGCCCGTTCCACGGCTCTACGGATTTAGCGAGGCCCTTGTTTCCCGACCGGCGGATTGGACCGCCAACGATCACATCACCGGCTACTGGTTCTCAGATCTTGAGCCAGCATGGTCTCCACCCGCCGATTTGGTAGCGTTCCTCGAGGCCGGCCTGATGCCGATTTACATTGGCTTTGGAAGTATGGCGCCAGGGAATGCCGCCGTTCGAACGGCTATTGTCGTCGAGGCCCTAGAACGCGCCGGCTTGCGCGGCGTGCTGGGTCTAGGCTGGGGCGGCATGGAGGAGATCGAGGCGGCGCCGCATGTCCATTTTGTCCATGATGTGCCTCATGAGTGGCTCTTTCCGCGCGTGCAGGCCGTCGTTCATCACGGCGGCTCGGGCACCACGCATGCCGGACTGCGATATGGCCGCCCGACCCTTGTTTGTCCTCTCCTCGGCGATCAACCATTTTGGGGGCGTCGGATCGCTGAACTCGGCGCTGGCCCCGAGCCTCTCCCGATCACGGCATTGAACGTCGATCAGCTTGTCGAGGCCATCGTAGAGTTGGTTTCCAACGAAGCATACGTGACCGGGGCCCGGAGGATTCAGGATCAGATCACGGCGGACGGTCAATCGACAGCCGTTCAGGTTATCGAAGCTCATGCCGCTGTTCGCGCCACGTCACGATCGAGACGTGCTGACCGACGAGGAGACTCGGGCTCGTAGCGTCCACGCTTCCTGCTTTTCTGTAAGTTATATAACCGCGAATACCGGCCCATATTGTGCTCAGCTGATCAGGCTGGTGCCGTGCGCCCGTAGCGCTTTGCCTAGAGGCTTCCAGCTTCGCATGGCATAGCATTCATTGTGGAAAACACTTGGATCGGTCGTGATCCGCTGCATAACGGCGATATGGGCAGCAGTCGAACTATGCATCTAGTTCGCCGAGACGTCCAATAAATACGATTAATGGGCGATCAGAGTCGGCACTGTGATGTTCCTGAGCAGTGATCGTGTCACGCCGCCAAAGATGAATTCCCTAGTTCTGGCATGGCTGTAGGCCCCGAGCACGATCAGGTCCGACCCATCGTGGCTCGCGAATTCGCGAATAATGTCGGCGACGGCTTTGCCGTTGGACTGTCGTTGCTCGACGGCGGCTATGACGCCATGCCGGCAGAGATAGTGCGCTACATCGGCGCCCGGCTGTTCGCCGTGGGACGCATTCTTCTTCGGATCGATCACTAGCACGGTCACGGAGTGCGCGGCCTTCATCAGCGGCAGCGCATCGCTAATTGCCCGCCGCGCCTCCCGGCTCGCATTCCAAGCAAACAGGATTCTATTAGCGACGCTGTCGCTGGTCCAGCTCTCCGGCACGATCAAAAACGGAACACCGGTCGCCAGCAACATTGCCGCCGGAGTACCCTGCGCAGGCAGGCCGCCGGGCGACGGATAGCCAACGATGACTAAGTCACTGTGAAGCGAATGCAGCCGTGCTAGTTCGTCGGCGTTGTTGGCTTCGATGGATCTGAATTCAAAGGCCACGCGCTCGCGGCCGGCTAAGGCCTCGAAATTCTTGATGGCCCCCGCAGCCGCCTCCCGTTCGAACATGCTGTGGCGCTCCACCATTTCGCGTACGGCAATGGCTCCGGCGACGAAGCCATCGGCGGGATTTTGCCGCCAGCCTGTGGGCGCGATGAACACACCGATCAGGTGCGCGTCGTGCTCAGCAGCAAGGCGGACGGCATAACGGGTCCGGACCGCAGCTCCTGGCGAAGGGTCGACGAAAACGATCAGTGACTTGAGGGCCATGGTGCCTATCCGTTCAGTTTGCGCGTGTCGCGTTTGGCAGTTGTAGTGCGAGCGATCTGGCCGGATTGCGCTGGCGGGCCGGTCCACATTGCAGGCCGGGTTGTGCCGGTATGAAGATGACGTCAGCCGTGCCAAGGGGAGGGAGTGACGCACCTGACGTTTTGCACGAGCAGAAGCATGGGCTGGCGCGACTGAACGACCGCTGAACGAATGTGGTGGATAGAGGAGGGCTTAGATGCGACACAAGCTGCGGACCACCGGCATTTCCAGCGCGCAACGCTCATCTCAATTATCCAGCAATTACTTGAGATCAAGCGAGCCTAAGAACAATCGCCAGCCTCTCGCTGCGTTAGATCATGCGTAGATCGATAGGATCATATCGCGGCACGCCTGGATCGTGCCGCAGAAGGGTCGCTGACTGGGAAAGTTCTTCGCGGGTCAATGACCATCAGGTTGCTCGGAAGCGCCAATCTACCGCTGCAATCCTATGCGCGGAGAGTGATGCAAGTCAGGATGGATGACTGACGCTTCGGGATGGGACTTTTGCTCAACTCCGAGAAAGTTCGCTCGATCCCGATTCTTGAAGCCATCGCGCGTTCCCTCGAACTCCCGCTCAGAACGATGGCCTCTCTGCCTGTCGGGCCCGAAACGACGCTCAAGCGATTCTGCTGCCGCCAAATCCAAGGTGGCAATCATTATGATCAGGCAGATAAAATGCAGTACTTTCATCTGTCTGGTTCCTTTCCCGCACGTTGAAACTGCTGTTTCCCAACGATTGAAAACGAGTTGCGACGGTCTTTTAGGCGTCGTCCTCAACGTCTCTCCCGATCGGGGCGTGAACTTAACAGAGCGTAATGCTCCCTCGACGTCGTCCACCCATATTCGGGTGAGCTCGCCGCTTCGAATGGCATCACCGATACGATTCGCATAACATTCATTATGGAATGTTTTCCTACTTGTCGTGGTCGCTTGAAACCGCCGGACTGACCCTGCGGCCGCTGTCGACCGTCCGATGCCAGCACTGCAAAGTAAGGCTTCAAATTATGCCGAGTCCACCCATGAAGATGGTGGACATAACACGCCACCTTACCCGAGAGAGAAAGGTGTTCTTGACGTTCTTTTAGGGTGAGAGTTGAAGACTTTACATCCATGCACCTTCCTTCTGTTGTTTGACGATGCACCGGCAGTCAAAATACGTCGGGCCGAGGTGCATGTCACCGGCTCTGACTTTATTCTTACTCACCACATCGTATACTTCAAACGAATTCCTTGGCGAAAAATCTCCGCAGCCCTGAAATTTGAGTGTAAGCTAGCTTTCCGAGCAAGGTATCCCTGGAGGCTAAAATGCCTGCAACACGTTGGGGGTTTGGTCACTCATGCGACGAGGGTGCGTTTCGGCTATTGGTCGCGTTCGCGGGCATACACGAACCGGCGCGCAGGCAAGGTCTCGTCTATTTAGCCGAATGTTTTGAGCGCGAATCCGTTCCGCCGCGCCACAGGCAGTCCCCGGAGCTGATCCAGGACAACGCGCCAATGCACATTGTGCGCCCGAGCCCTTAGACTTGCTCGCGCTTACGTCGTAGCTGCTCAACAGCTGCCATACCGGCACAAACCATGCCGCCGAACGTGCACTCACCCGCGTTCACGCGCTTAAGTATTTTCTTGGCAATGAAGCAGCGGTTCTTGTAACTGTCCTGCTCGCAAGGCAAGACCTCGCACGCTTTGGTTAGGGCCATTTCCATTTCCAGAATTGCGCGGTTGCCGAAGGCATCGACAACCAACGGCGGTGCTGCGGTAGCTGGCGGTCTGGAGAACACCTCTTCCATAGACATGATGACCTCCTTCTTTTCTCAGAAATCCCGCAGTTACTGTTTTGGTTCCTCACGCGCTCAGATGACTTGTGACGCGCTGCAATGCGCGTTGCGGTATACGATTTCCTGAATCATAATCCCCTCACTTCCAAACGACATCTCAACCTTTTCCGCGGGGGGAACCATGTTCCGCTGCCACTACAACTGCGCCCACTGCAAGCGTTGGTGGACTGAGGTTTGGGACGAAATTGAACCGATGGCGTGCTGGGGCTGTGAAGTCACCGCCCGCCCCTACCGCGCTCAATACGCGAAGCCGACCAGGTTGCTCGACATCTTCCTGCTCACCCCGACCCCAGTCAACTCAAACTCTTCGGAGACGACAATGCTTGAACGAATTTCGACAACCGTGGGTGATATACTCCATTGCGACGGTGCAGTAGCCAGCTCCCTCCCCGAAGGGTTTCCAGTCTAGCTGACTGAGCGGCCAGCGTGGAGCCGTGAGCCCGAATTGTTGCCGGCTCGCTCGTGTCAGTCGCTTCCGGATCGGACGCCAAAGGGGGCGCCCAGCGAATTCATTGCACCGCGGGAAAGTCGATGGCGGTGTCGGTGATGCGGTTGAAAGCGTTGGTGTGAATGTCGTTGTCGCAATTGCCAAGCTGATCTCGACGAGCCGTGTAGCTGGCGCCGGCCAGGCAGCCATCGTCAGCCGCCGCGCTCCATGCAGCTTGAGTCCAAGGCCAGCGTCCCACTGCGCGTCGGTCATCTCGAACAGGTCGATCTGGGGGACCGCCCTCCGCGATGTTGAGCAGGACATCGATCCGTCCGAAGCGCGCTTGCTTTTCCTCGACCACCTTGCCCGGTGTCGCGGGATCGGCGAGATCTGCCTCGATCACGAGAACCTCCCTCCTCTGTTTCTGGATCTCCTCTGCGACGGCTTCCAGCTTATCCCGGCTGTGCGCCACCAGCACCAGTGTTATGAAATCTCTCGCGAGACGACGGATGGCGGTGGCACGACCGATGCCTTGGTTCGCGCCGGTGACGATGGCGACTGACTTCGTCATGTGAATAGGCGCGCGCACGAAGCGCTGTTTGCCTACACTCCGGTGTGCCGACCGGTCTCAATGCTTGGATTCGCGAGATTTGCTCTGGGCCGATTGGAATGCCCTATATTCGGAACAAAGCCCTCCGACGAGGTCATGATGCTGAGAGTCGTATGATTAAACAGCTGGAATGACATGGACCGAGCCCTTCTCAACGAGTGGCAGCGCAAGGACCAACGCCGGCGACGAGATTTGGAAAAAGAGGCTCGTTGTCGCGCTCCTGATGAGCGGCCCCACCCGGCTGCCCGCTGTGGCTCGATCAGGAAACTGACCGAGCGTCTGTGGTACCGACTTCGCCCTCCTGCAGCGCCCTCCCCACAAGCTGCGCCAAGCGCGGATAACCCTCCGGCTCGCCATACGGCGCCGATGGTACGGAGTAGGCGCCGTTATACCAACAGTTTTTGACGTGGCGGTCCGCTTTGGCAGGCATCGCCGGCAATCAAAACAAACAACCCCGGAACTAGGCGCTTCGCTTCTCATTGCACTGTCAATCGAAAGGGAGAAAGCGATGTATCATCACGTCAAAAAGCTTATGTTCACCGTCCGCGTCGATGAGCCAAGCGTAAGTTTTGGCAACATGTTGCTGGAGCAGTTCGGAGGGGCCAACGGAGAACTGGCTGCTGCTATGCAGTATTCCATTCAAGGCCTGAACTGCGAAGATCCTGAGAGGAAGGATCTTCTCATGGACATTGGAACTGAGGAGCTCAGTCATCTAGAGGTCGTCGGCTGCCTCGCGCGGATGCATCTGAAGCCGTCGAAGTTCGACCGTCAGGCCGCCGAAGCGGATCCTCTCATCGCGATAGCCGGCGGCGGCGGCGTCAATCTCTTCAATTCCCAGGGCAATCCGTGGACCGCTGACTACCTCAAGATCACCGGCGAACTGGATGTCGATCTGCGCAGCAATATCGCGGCGGAAGCGAGGGCGAAGATTGTCTATGAAAGGCTGATTAACTTCTGCGACGACGCAGGGACCAAAGACGCCTTGCAGTTTTTGATGACCCGCGAAATCACCCATATGAAGGCCTTCACCGCCGCTCTGGAGAGTATGAAGAAGCCTTCGTTCTCTATTGGGAAGCTCGCGCCGACCCCGGGGTTGGTCGATCAATTCTTCAACGACTCCACCGGCACCGGTGACGACGGGGAGATTGATACGCGGGGTCCCTGGAATCAGGGCGGTGATTGGGACTTCACTGAATCCCCGGCGCTGTCCGAAGCTTCGACCGGGACGTCTCCGATCAAGGCCGAAAGCTCGCCGCCGTTGGCGCCGGAAGGCATTGCGGAACTTCTGGTCGAGGAGCTTCGGGACATCCTTCACGCGGAGAAGCAGCTTACGAAAGCGCTTCCACAGATGGCGGAAGCAGCACGATTCGACAAACTCAGGGAACTGTTCGAGCAGCACGTTGTCGAGACGGAACTACAGATCGATCGCCTGAATGAATGTTTCACCCTTTTAGGCGAGACGGCCCGAGCGAAGCCCTGCAAAGGCATGGCGGGACTGGTCGAAGAAGGCCAGGAGGTCATGGCAAAGGGGGAAGCAAAGGAAGACGCCGCGTCGGACCTCGGTCTTATCGGTGCGGCGCAGCGAGTAGAGCATTATGAGATATCCGCATACACGACCGCGAAGAACCTCGCGCAGCAGCTTCGACATAGCGCCGTTGTCGAACTGCTGTCGATGTCGCTCGCGGAAGAAGAAAACGCCGACCAGTTGCTGAATCAGGTCGCCCGTTCATTGATGTCGGTCGCGCGGATGCCGGCCCCGGTCGAGCAGACGACAATCGAGACCTGACGAAACTTTTTTCAACGAGGCAACCATGACTGATGAACACGCGCCTAGCGCAAGCGCCCAATTGTCGGAAATCAAATCGACCGTAGCCGCCGGCGTTAAATCTGCCGCGACCACCATCAAGGAAGCGATCGAGGAGGGCAGGAAGCCTGGTAACTCGCTGGATACCCTAAGCAAGGTCGTCCGACAGGCGCCTTTGGCCGCATTGGTCGTAGCGTTTCTGATCGGCCGAGCCTCCAAGAGGCGCTGGTGATGCTAGGCGGGACGCTAGGTCTGAAGTTGGATCGCGCGAAGCACGCCGGTCAGTCGTACATCCGTGACCAAGTGGAACAGGCCGAAGCGGCTGCGATGTCATACGTCATCGCAGCCAGCCTATATGCCGCAGCCGGTGTTTTCCTGATCGCGGCACTTCTGGTCGGCGTCACCGCATTATTCCGGTGGATCGAACTTCGTTACGGCTTGTTCCAAGCTTTCGGGGCGATGGGCGGGTTGTTGATCGTCATTACTGTTCTGTGCGCACTGTTCGCCATCTATCGGATAAAGCGGCCTGCGAAACGCATCACGCCCCTTGCAAGCCGATTGCGGGTTGCGATTGGCACTCTGCCCTCTGGGGATGACGCCGTGCCAGGTACGGCAATCTCTGCTGTTCGGCCGCCCGGCGCTGGCAAACAAAGCGGCTCTAGCTTGACGGCCCTCCTGATTGCATCGTCCTTGTTAGGCTGGGCGCTCGTGCGTCGCAAAACTAATCACCCACTCTGAACGCGTTTCTCACAGGCCGCGGCGTTCATCTTTTCGCGCACAGCAACGTGCTTCGGCAACGTAGCCATCGACACAAAGGCAACCATGAACGATTTACAACTTTTCAGTCTGCTCGGACGTGCTACTGCCGAAGTATGGGGCGATCTTCCCCGGGAATTTGCAGGAAGCCATATTCGAATTGGCAACCCGGAACGCGCCTGAACTCAGAACGGACTTGGCAACCTATCTTCACGATCGTCATCCCAGGACGCAGCACCCGCCACGTCCCAGCGTAGTGTAACCGGGACGGGCCCTTTTCACGCAGTTGGATAGAACCGCCGTTCACGTCGATGATAGACATCCGCCGCGGGGGGGTCTGAAACGCCTTAGTTGTAACGTGTTCTGCCACCGAAATCATAATCCGACGAAAAGGTCGTAAACGCGCCCGCCCGTAGGGAATTGCTGTGGATTATCGGCGGCCTACTTCCCATTACCTTACCATCCACATGCCAATCCCTTATGACGCCATGAGCGTTCGCGCCTCTACAACGCGCATGTACTGGCTGATAGCTCTGTTCGAAAGCAGCAGGCGGCTTCTCACGCCCCGCCGTATCATCTCCTCGATGGAATCCGCCAATATGCGGCTGCAGAAGCGACCGTCATCAATCTTATCCGCACGCTCCAGATAGTCCCAGGCGATCTGGACCGATTCCTCCATGAGAACCGAACGCTGTGGCGGGGAAGATATCTCTTGCATGGCCGATAAAGAGCAATAATTCCGATTTGTTCCGCCCTGCGGCGCCGTGTCATTGGAACAGGACAGTGGATGGTCCGTTACCCGGCTATTCCAGTTATTCGGAGAGAAGCATGGTCCAGACTGCTAAAGACATCTACATCGTCGGACTTCGCAACGCTCACGCCATGGAGGTTCAGGCCCGAGAGCTGATGGAGCGTCAGTCGGAGCGCACGAACGACTATCCCGACGTCAAGATGATGCTGACGAAGCATGTGACGGAGACCAAGGATCAGCTCGCTCGTTTAGAGCGTTGCCTCACGGCGTGCGGGGAAGATTCATCTTCGCTTAAGGACAAGGCACAGTCATTGGTCGCCAACGTCACCGCCCTCTTCCATTCCGCAGCCGACGACGAGATCCTCAAGAACACGTTCGCCAATAACGCTTTTGAGAACTTTGAAATCGCGGCCTACAAGTCCCTCATCACTTTGGCAGAGGCGGCCGGATGCAACGGTGACACACAGCTTTTAAGGCTGTCGCTTGCCGAAGAGCAGAAGATGGCGGACTGGGTTGACGCAAACGTCGAGAAGGTGACTACCGCATATCTTCGGCACGCAACCCTTTAAGGAGCGCACATGAAATACGTCGAAAAGAACGATCCGCGAGAGACACCCAAGGACGATCCGCGGGAAAAGACTGACTGGGCGCCTTATCCGCAGAGCAAAGAGCCCTGGAAACAGAACGCCCAGAACACCACGGATCCTAGCCTGCCGGATACCCCCAAGCCTGATCTTGAAAAGTGGCACCGAACAAATACGCACTGAAGGGGCTGAGGCCTGACACCGACTCTGACTTCCCTACGTCTCAACCGAGAGATGCCTTGAGCTCTAAAGTGGATTGCATTGTCATTGGAGGAGGCCCGGCCGGCTTGACGGCGGCTATCTACTTGGCTCGTTATCATAGGCGAGTGACAGTGATTGACGCAGGCGAAAGCCGGGCGATGCTCATTCCCGAGAGCCATAATTATCCGGGCTTTCCTGACGGGATATCGGGAAAGCGGCTGCTGTCACAACTCGCAGCACAGGCACGGACGTATGGCGTCCCCATAATTTCGGCGTCAGTGAATGAATTGATCCAGATCGACTCCGGCTTTCGTGTGGTGCATGATCGGGGCTTCCTCGAGGCCCCTTACGTCCTGCTGGCAACAGGCATTGTGGATAAGCGTCCTCCGATCGAAGGCCACGCGGAAGCTGTTTCGAACGGCTTGCTGCGCTATTGCCCGGTTTGCGACGCCTTCGAAGCCACGGACAAAACGATCGCGGTCTTTGGAGACGGGCCGGAGGCGGCTGCCAAGGCCGACTTTCTCCGCACCTATTCCTCCGACGTAACCCTATTGCGGCCGGTCAGCGCGAGACCCGCACGAAGCGCCACGGGACCCGTCGCTGAGGCGGGTATCCATATTCGTGAAGCGATAGGGCCGCTGCGCAGGCGCGGTAACAAGTTGTGGGTGGATACACCTGAAGGGGCGTGTGACTTTGACGTGATCTATCCGTCAATGGGATGCGACGCAGGTTCGCAGATGGCAGTCAAGCTTGGCGCAGCCGTGACAGAAACAGGCTGCGTGAAAGTCGACGAACACCAACGGTCGACGGCCGAGGGATTATATGCGGCAGGCGACGTGGTCTCCGATCTTCACCAAATTGCGGTAGCAACAGGTCACGCCGCCATCGCCGCAACCCATATTCACAAATCGCTGCCGTTACGGCGGCGACTAGCGCGGGTCGAGCCGGCGCTAAACACCTCTGCTGCTAAGTGATATGCCACGCGAAATGTGCCTCATCGAAGTGTTTCTTCCATTGTCCTACAATGATGGAAAGAAAATAGAACAGTCAAAATTTGCTGACATCGAAGAGAACCTAATTTCCACGTTTGGTGGAGTCACCGTCTACGCACGGTCACCGGCCTTCGGGAGTTACGATGACGGGGAGCAAAGACAACGCGATGAGATCGTTGTCGTGGAAGTCATGACGGAGAAGTTCGATCGGGAGTGGTGGCTTAAGCTGCGTGAGGAGCTAGAGCGCGGCTTCGAGCAAAAGGAGATTCTAATTCGATTTTCCGGCATCTCACAGCTTTGACGTGCTCTCCCTCGCTAGGATCTTCGGACGGACCTCGCCAGCCGCGTCCTCGTGCTTGAAAGCGATTCCGGGTGTGCGCCCATTGCTTGTCTCCTCAGCCAGAGCAAAGGATATACACTCGTAAGGTTTGCCCACTGCGTGATAGGGGTGATTGGCGTTCTACGTATGCAGGGAAACCAATAAGCATTAGAGTGATCGAGGAAGGCGACGAGCGCTTTCTGCTGCAAACCTTCACCGATGGCACCGAAGAAAAAACGCCCATCGTGAAACTGCCAAGGAACCGCGGCCGGGCGCCATACCGCAAGGTCACGTTTGATAAGGCGAGAAAAAAAGGTTTTTAGTTGTGGGCGCAATTCGCCCCGCAATGCCCGTCCCGGAACACAGCCCTGCGAATTCCGTCATGGCGCAATGACTAAACAGCGGGACCGCGAACGAACCATTGAGCGAGCTCTTCTCAACGAGTGGCAGCGCAAGGACCAACGCCAGCGACAGAAACTGGAAACAGAAGTTCGTTCTGCGCTTGGGATAAGCGCCCCCGCCGGCCGCCACTGTGGCTCGATCAGGAAACTGACGGAGCGCTTGTTGCACGGGCTTAAGCAGCGAAGCGCGAATGTCGCTACGCACCTACAGCGAGCGCCGAGGGCGTGGTATAAGGACAGCCCGGCGTGAGGCCAACAGTGCCGACGCCGGGCCGGATGTTATAGATCTTCCTCAGCTTCGACGTTGACGACCGACTTGGCCAGCGCAGAGAGCGCGACGTCTGTTGCCTTCTCTTCCTTCAACGTCGCGTCGAGCAAGGAAACGGCCTCCTTAAGCCCAAGCTCTTTTGCCCACGTCGATAGCGTGCCGTAACGCGAAATCTCATAGTGCTCCACGGCCTGGGCCGAGGCAGCAAGCCCAGCGTCGAGAGCCGGCATACCTTTGTACTCCGCCATGATCTCTTCGCCTTCTTTGGTGATGCCCATGATAGCTTCACACTTTTTGGCGGTTGGCTTCTTGCCGAAAATCTTGAACACCGCTTCAAGGCGTTTGATTTGGCCTGCCGTTTCCTTCTGGTGCTTCAGAAAGGCAGCCTTCAACTGTTTGGATTCGGCAGCCTTCGCCATCTTTGGCAGCGTCGTCAGGATCTTCTTTTCGGCGAAGTACACATCCTTCAGCGTATCGTGAAAGAGGTCGGAAAGAAGCTTTGGCTTTTTGGCCATCATGAGTCTCCACGCAGGGGAAAGGAACGATCCTAGATCGCCGGGACAATCGGTCTCGCCGGCTTTTGTTCCACTATGGGAACTCAGCAGGCGAGTGCATTCGCGCGCAGCTGAACCTGCCGGCTTCCCTGCTGGTCCAATTCGCCCCTCTGACAAACCGGCAGCTGCGGATTGGCAGGGAACGGTCTGGACACGCATACGGGAACCAGGCTGGAGAGCCGCAGTTGATAGGGCCTGTCACCTAAGCGTCATTTTACAGGAGGTGCCATGCAGCCGGTCACGGTCACGCCCGCGACCTATGATCGCGATATCGCATCAGCGGTAGCGCAGCACGCAAACCCCGCTTTCGAGAAGGCAGCACAGACTCTGACGTGGGGTGCGGACGAACATATCCTCATCGCAGCCGCTGTAGCCTTTTGGCTCCTCTCGCGAAGAGGCAGCGAGCAGACCCGAACTGCCGGCACGCATCTTTTGGCGACGTCCGTTGTGACCGGCATCATGCCCCACGCTCTGAAGCACGTCTTCAATCAGCGTCGGCCGGATCGGCTGACGGTGATCGGTCATATCCATGGCATCCCGATATCCGGCCGCCCAAACGATGCGTTTCCGTCGGGGCACGCCGTTCATATGGGCGCTCTGGCGGGCGCGGCTTCGGCGTTCCCTAAGCCGTATCGAGAGCTCACCTGGAGCGCCGCGATCGGACTTTCGCTGACAAGGGTCGCCGTGCTCGCGCACTGGGGTAGCGATGTTGTGGCGGGCTTTGTCGGCGGATTTCTAGTCGAACGGCTCGTCAGGCGCTGGACGGGCTATGGTAGGGGTCGTGGGCATCATGACTGAGAGTGTCATCCGCTTCATCGTGGGCGGCGCCGTCGTCTCGGTCTTCGCCCTGATTGGCGACGTCTTGCGGCCCAAGTCTTTTGCGGGACTTTTTGGCGCCGCGCCTTCGGTTGCGTTGGTGTCATTGGCGCTCGCGACTTCGATCCACGGATCGGATTACGTGTCCATCCAGGCCATGTCGATGCTCAGCGGCGCAGCGGCCCTGCTCGCCTTCAGCTTCGCGACCTGCCATCTCCTTAAACGCACTCAATTATCCGCCGCGTTGGCGACTGTCCTGGCGCTACCTGTCTGGTTTGCGGTCGCTTTCGGCCTCTTTGCGGCGGTGAATCCATGATCGTGAGGGTGTCATTTTCGTCGCTGGGCGACAGTCGCTGGTACGAATATTTCGTACGGTTCCTGCTTGGTGGGACTGCGACAGTCATGACGGGACTCGTCGGACAATGGTGGGGCCCAGCCGTCGGCGGTCTCTTCTTGGCCTTTCCAGCCATGCTGTGCGCCAGCGCGACGCTGGTCCAGACCCACGAACGCCGGCGAAAAAAGGAAGCCGGTTTGACGGGTGATCGGCGCGGCGCGGACGCCGCAGCACTCGATGCCGCCGGAGCTGCACTTGGCAGCGTCGGGCTGATGGCATTCGCTGCGGTTGTCCTTCGCACCAACGCGCCCGCGCCGTGGAGCAGTCTGGCTCTAGCATCGCTTGCCTGGGCGGTGGCGGCCGCCTGTTGTTGGTGGATCTACAAGCGATCTAGCAAAGCTCGGAGTTGAGCATGGGAGAACTCCGCTCGGACATCGACGGAAATCGGACGGTCCATCTGTGTCTGGACATGCAGCGTCTGTTCGGACCGGAAGGACCTTGGCCGACGCCGTGGCTGGAGCGCGTCATGCCAGCGGTAATCCACCTTGTCGAGCGCGCTCCCTCCCAGACCGTGTTTACCCGGTTCATTCCGCCGGTAACGCCGGATGAGGCGAACGGGATGTGGCGAAGCTATTTCCGCAAGTGGCGTTCGGTGACGCGCGAAGTTGTCGATCCCCACCTTCTCGATCTCATGGAGCCTCTGCAGCGCCACGTCCCGCCCGCGGTCGTTTTCGACAAGTCGGCCTATTCCGCATTTTCGAACTCGGGACTGCATGGTTTTTTACGGGCGCGCGGCATCGACACCCTGATCATTACCGGCGCAGAGACCGACGTCTGCGTACTTTCCACAATTCTCAGTGCAGTCGATCTGGGTTATCGCATCATCGTCGCAAAGGATGGGCTTTGCAGTTCGGCGGACGAGACGCACGATGCACTGCTGGGGCTCTACGCCAGGCGGTTCGATCTGCAGATCGAGTTGGCCGACTGCGCCGAGATACTAGCTTGCTGGTCTCCACCCTCTTAGCTCTTCGCGGAGCCCGGTTCGGCCATCTTGCGATGCTGGCCGGCTAGAAGCCCCGCCGGAAGCAAGTTCGCAGCTGCGGACTGAACCTTGTTCTTGATGCCGCTGACAACATCGCCGGTACCGCTCATCATCGCTTCGAAACCGTCTGCAGCAACCTTCGCTGGATCGTCTTTTTCTGTCGTCCCCACATCGGTATCCAGCATATCGGCACGCCGGAAAAATTCTGTGTCGGTCGCGCCGGGCATCAGGCAGGTGACGGTGACCTTGGTGCCTTTCAACTCCTCCCGCAACGCGAAGGCGAATGAGTTCAGAAAGGCCTTGGTACCGTTATACACCGCCTGGAAGCTCCCGGGGATGAAGCCCGCGATTGAACCGGTAATGAGGATCCTGCCGGCGTTGCGACGGCGCATGTCATTGCCGATCTTCTGGATCAGATAGACCGTGCCGGTGATATTGGTGTCGATAACGCGCTTGGCCTTCGCAAATTCCTGATCCAGGAAGGCGCGACCAAGCCCGCGCCCGGCATTTGCCAGAAGCGCGTCGACCGAGCGGCCATTCACAACGTGATAGAGCGCGTCTACGCCATATGTGGTCGCAAGGTCGGCATTGAGCGCCTCCACGCTTGCTCCGCCTCCGCGAAGGAGCGCAGCGGCATCCTCGATGGCGGGCTCATCAGCGACGATCAGAAGGTCGAACCCTTCTTTGGCGCAGCGCTTGGCCAGTTCCAATCCGATGCCGGTCGAAGCCCCGGTGACGATAGCAAATGGTCGGGTAGCGGACATTGGGAGCTCCTGTTCGGGTGTCGTTCGTCCAACCCGATTCTTTAAAGCATGTTCCTGCTTCGATGGAACGTGAATGCTTTTCCAACCTTGTGTTGGCAGATCAACGGAAGGATCACCGATGAAAGCGCTCACCTGGCACGGCAAGAACGACATACGCTGCGAGAGTGTACCGGATCCCAAGATCCAACATGGCCAGGACGCGATCATCAAGGTGACCGCCTGTGCAATCTGCGGTTCCGACTTACACATCTTCGATGGCGTAATCCCTTCGATGGAGCGCGGCGACATCCTCGGGCATGAGACGATGGGAGAAGTTGTGGAGGTCGGCGCCGACAACAGGAAGCTCAAAGTGGGCGATCGCGTCGTGGTACCGTTTACGATCTCCTGCGGCGAATGTTTCTTCTGCACGCGCGGCTTCTACTCGGGCTGCGAGCGCTCGAATCCCAACGCCGAGAAGGCCTCGAAGCTGTGGGGACATTCTCCCGCCGGGCTGTTTGGCTACTCCCATCTACTCGGCGGCTATTCCGGCGGCCAAGCGGAATACCTTCGCGTCCCATATGCAGATGTCGGTCCCATCAAGGTGCCCGCTCATTTGACCGACGATCAGGTGTTGTTCCTTTCGGACATATTCCCGACCGGTTACATGGCTGCCGAATTCTGCAACCTGAAAGGCGGCGAGACGGTCGCCATCTGGGGCTGCGGACCGGTAGGGCAGTTTGCCATTCGCAGCGCCTTCATGCTGGGCGCGGAGCGCGTTATCGCTATCGATACGGTTCCAGAGCGAATGGAGATGGCGCGTGAAGCGGGCGCTGTCATCATCGATTTCCGGAACGAGGACGTTTACGACCGTATCCAAATGCTAACTGGTGGCCGAGGCGCCGACGCGTGCATTGATGCTGTCGGAACCGAGCCGGACACGATGTCTGGCTTCGACGCAGTGATCGACCGAGTGAAGGTAGCGACCTTTATGGGGACTGATCGGCCGCATGTGCTGCGCCAGGCAATCCATTGCTGCCGCAACTTCGGCACCGTGTCGATCGTCGGCGTGTATGGCGGCTTCGTCGACAAGATCCCAATGGGATCCGCTATCAACCGCGGCCTGACGTTCCGGATGGCGCAGACACCGGTGCAGCACTATCTTCCGATCCTGCTCGAGCGGATCGAGAAGGGCGAGATCGATCCCTCTTTCGTCATCACGCATAGCGCAAAGCTTGAAGACGGCCCCGAGCTCTACAAGACTTTCCGGTCCAAAAAGGACGGCTGTATCAAAGTGGTGATGAAGCCCTGATCGGCATGTCGATGACATTCGAAGGGATCTTGCCATGGATCGGCGGTCTTGCGGCTTTGCTGACATCGCTGTCGTACGTTCCGCAGGTCAGGAAAGCCCTGCCGCAAGGCGCGACGGAGGACCTGTCCTTGAAGACACTCGGAATTCTCACCGCAGGCCTCTCCGTCTGGATCCTATATGGCGTCCTGAGAGGTGATTGGGTGATCGTGTTGGGAAATGGGATAGGTGCAGCGCTCACAGCCACCGTGCTGTACTGTAAGATCCGCGACGTTCGCGCCTGATCTGAACGTCGCATCCTCGCACAGCCCATTCTGGCCCGCATCATTGGCCAGCCTTCGCCGCCGAAGAAATCAGCCTGGCCTTACCGCCGAGGCGCAAAGCCGCTTATGTTTCATCTCGCCGATACCGCTCGGCAACGATCTCGTCGCCGCGGCGAACGGCGGCCCTATCGCGATAGCGATATTGAAGTGCGCCGTAGATTAGAGCCGTGAGCAATACTAAGGCGCCGATCCCGTATAAAATCTCCTAGCCCATTGTGCCTTACCCCTAATTGGTTTTGCCACCTAACGCTGTCTTGTTGCCCGCGTCTCGGCTTGGAGCGGTCACCCGCACTTCGTGCCCTTGCCGGATCGCAAGCGATGCCGCGGCAACGGCGGCCTCAAATGCCGCCTCCTTGGTCTCGAAAGTTCCTTCAACGTTTCCGTCGTGACGAACGCCCCAGCTTGCGCCGCTTTCAATCACGTCATACGCAGCCAATCCCATCATGATTCTCCTGCTACTTCTTCTTATTTAGGTTTTGCGCCATTTCGAGATGATGCTGCAGGTGCGGCAGGGTCGTGCCGGCCCAATCCTTCAACTTTGGATCCTCGCCGCCCTTAGCATAGCGCTCGAACAGTGAAACCGCATCCTTGTGCGCGCTGACCTGCATGGAGTCGAAGTCAGACGAGAAATCTTCCGCCTTCGCGTTCTTCAGCTTATCGACCTTTTTCTGAGATGCCTCATCGAGGCCGGCCGGGATAGTGGCTTTTACACCGCCCGCGACAAGCGCCTTAAGCTCGGTGGACGTCTTTGTATGATCTGTGATCATCTGTGCGGAAAACGTCTTCTCCGCCGCGTTTCCACGTTCCTGGCCGATCTTGCTCGCGGCAATCTCTGTCATATCGCTGATTGCGGCCTCCTTGACAAAGTCGGCAGTAGTCGGAGCGACGCCGAGTACAGAATTTACGCCGGTTCTTTCTCCGACGGATTGAGCGGATGCGGCAGAGCACACAGCTACTGAAACCACTGCAGCGAGGAGTGAAATTCTGTTCATATCGTTTCCATTCTTATGGCCATGAAAGCCATAAAATGCGGCGTTACGGAAAGAGTTCCGCATGGCTATTAGCTGGCTCGGTTGAGACCTTGGCATCCGGGCTTTCCGGGTGCGCTCGACTACCCCAGAGACAACTGCGGACGTGCGATCGGGATTGGAAGACCGGTACGACCGTACGTAATCGCAAACGCGTGCAGACACGTGCAACGCACGCGTTCGCGTGTACCGCTTGCGAGGTGATCTACTGGTGAAATACCAGGGGCTGCGACCCCGTGTAATGCGAAAAACCGGGCTTACGGTCCCTACACCCGGGGGGTCTCCTCGCCAGCAAAACCTGCTCACTTGCCCTGCCCGCCAGCGCTGCGACAACGGGCAGAAGCCGGCGCGCATGCGAGGCGCCTTCAGGCCGACCGATGCGCATTGATGGGCCTTCTTTCACCCTGCCCTCGCCTACTTCAGCGGCACACACAGTTAATCAGGACTCTGATGCTGAACAGGGCGAACCACCACCCGCACGACACTGGGCTGCTCGGCTTGCCACTCATCGAGCAGCGGCACACCGAATTGGGCGGTGATGTAGTTAGCTGTGAACCTTTTTGGCGCCGCCAAGGTCACGATATCCGCCCTTTCGTCAACAAAGCTCAGCTTCATGATCCAGGCGGCACACTTATCGTCGCCGAGCCGCACCCGGAGACGCGACACCACGGCGGCCAGTAAGGGGTGCATGTCGGGCCGCTCGAAGGGATCGGAGCGAACAACGGGCACAGCTGTGTCTGGTGTGTCTAGCTGCTTTAGTTGGTCAGATTGCCCGTCGTCTTCCATAACGCGCACTAGTCCTTCGATTAGCTTGGCCAGCAATCTCGCATCGGCATCATCGACCTTGCGCAGTGTGTCCGCCAAGCGAAACAGACGGTCCGTTGAAATGCTGCCTGTCATGAGACCCTCCCGGCCAACAGCTCAAGCCGAACCTTTGCCAAGCCTTGTTCAGACAGTCTGCCCGATCGCTGCTGAGCGGTAAGCTGGTCAATCCTGCTGGGGCTAAGTTCCCAGAGTATTCCCCAACCACGCGCGACATCGCCTTCGCCAAGCCGGCTGGCGACTTGCGATTGCAGCTCCTGGGTTCCGAGAGGCGGTGAAGTTGAAGGGGGTCGCGCGCGCGCAGCAGTAGAGCTCGCTGTAAGAAAAGAAGGTTTAGTATGATCAGTATTTAGTGTCTTCATTTCTTTATATGCAGCCGCCTTACCCGGCGCCGGGGCAGCCGGAGCCGGTTTTTCAGGCTGCGGTAGAAAGCGCACCGGTTGTGTGACGAGATCGGCATCGCCATCATCAATGTCCGTTACCGGTTCTGCCTCGTCGCGCACGACGTACTCGAGCGCGACGATGACGCCACTTTCATTACGGACAACTTCCCGGGTGACGTAGCCGGCAGCAATTAGCGAGCGGAAGATCCGCTGCATGCGATCTTTGCCGACGTTCATCACCTCACCGACCTGCGAAAGACTCACATCCCAGGTGGGCGGGCGCGACAGCAGGTAACCTAGAACGCCCTTCTCGTCTGCACCGATCCGACGGTCTTCCCAGACCGCGTTCGGAAACGTTGCGTAGCGAGAATTGTGTCTTCTTCTGATAATTGTCATCGACGTTCGTTCCGGTCGAGCGCCTCGGGAAACGACGGCTCGCAGCGCGCAAGCATGCATGAAGCCGTGAACGTTCTAAAATAGACAGGCTCAGCCTCTGGTGATCTCGTCCTGTCGTCCACCGACCGTCGCGGTCGACGCCCCCACCCTAGGATCTGAGCTTGCTTGAAGTAGCGGTGACCGCAGATCCGGGTCGGATGAGGAAAGCCGAGCGCTTGATCCTCACCCAAAGGGGCCACGGTTGGGCCGTTTTGATCGTAACTCCTCCCCATCGCCCGTGCGGAGAGCATATTGTTCGTCGCTGGTGCCATCGTCCATTCTCGTCGTGACTGACTGTGAGTCGGACGATGGCCCATCCAGCGCCTTGGCGGACAGAGGAAATGATGGAGATATATTGGAGGAGAATGGAGAGGAATGGAGGCTATTAGAGAGCTGCGCTCCGCCGATACAGTCTGTAGCGGTCACGAATCCGCCTTCTCATGCCATCGTCCGATTTACCGACCAGACGTGAGGGATCCCTCCTCAAAATTTCATTGACGGCGCCATCGCACGACACGGCCGCGCCTGCGTCAATCATTTCAATGACCTCCTTGAGCGTCTTTGTATCGGCGACATAGTACAAACCCGTTCCCTTCCGGCGCCCAACCTGCTCTGTCTGGCTCGGCAACGCCTTCGGCGCGTTTGCGCCTTCATCAATGACGAGCCGCGGCCAGATCTCGAAGATGTGCGCCTCGGAAACCACGATCCCAGACATGTCGATGGTGGGATGCAAAACTGCACGTGCAGCCAAACGCTTCTCGCTCTCCCCCCACCTGCCGTACTCCTTTGGCTTCATCTCTTGATTTCGCGAGGCCGCGGACTCGTGCCAGACGATGGTCAGCTGCTCCCAAAGCGCGGGTTCAATTTCGTAGTTTTGCCTGGCGACGGGGACGGGAGGCGGCCAAAAACTTTTCAGCTCGAAAGGACTGTGAGGAACATAGTGGTACGGAACAGCTCGATAACTCGCTGCAAGCGAGGCTATTTTGCCGGCGGCTAGAGCGTCACGGAGCGCCGTTTGAGCCAATTTCGAGGAATGCCGATAAGCGACGACATGCTCCAACGCTTCGCGCAAACTGATCCAACGAGGGGGAACCAAAGGCGCATTCACTTATTTCTACTGCCGTCTAACTGTTGACACGATGTAAGACGATAGCTTACAACGCATCGCATGATCAAGTCGTTTCGCAGCAAGAGCTTGGCGGATTTCTGGGAAAAGGAGAAATCGGCAAAGATCGATAAAAGGATGCAGGAACGCATTCTGAGGCGGCTCGATCGTCTTGAAGAAGCTTCGGCTCCGGACGACATGAATCTCGTCGGCTTCGACTTCCACCCGCTAAAGGGAAAGCCGCAGCGCTATTCTGTTCACGTCAACGGACCTTGGTGCATCACCTTCGAGCTTGAAAAAGGCGACGCCTACCGCGTGGATTTTGAGCAGTATCATTGAAATGAGGGTCGGTGTCCTGCTGCCCATCGGCCCAGGGAATTAAATTAGGCCGCAGGCAAACGCTGGAGAGCGAAAATGAGTGAATACGCCGCCAAGCGCAGCACGAATCGCTGCCCCTCGCATCCTGGCGCGCTGTTGCGCGAAGATGTGATCCCGGCCACCCGCCGCACCAAGACCGAAATCGCGGAGCTGCTTGGCATTTCCCGGCAGCACCTTCATGACATCCTCAGTGAGAAGAAGCCGCTTTCGCCGGAAATCGCCGTCCGCGTCGCCAAGTTGTTTGGGGGCGGTGCCGGCACGTGGGTTCGTATGCAGGGGGCGTATGACACCTGGCACGCTGAACGCTCCGTTGATGTCAGCAAAATCAAGCTTCTGCAGTCCGCGTGAGCATCTCAGTTTCGACTCACGTTTGTTCACCGCTCGATTGATTGAGAGCCCGCTTGCGGAAACTGTTCCGGAAAGGAACGGTTTTGAACGACGTCATCGCTGAGTGCTATACCCACCCATACGGATTGCATTGTCTGCTGCTCGACAGACCGATGCCGGACCCTTTGATATTGAACGGTCCCCGTCCGCGATCCACAACACCAATCGGCCGTTTTGCTCTTAAACGTGATCGTGACGTAGCTGTCGAAGCCCCTGTGCACGGTGTCAGGGCGTCGTTAAGATCCGTCTTCGGAACCCGTCGTGCGGCGTGTAGTCCTCGCCGAGGACAATCAGCCGCCGACTAAAAAACCCCCGGGAGGGCATTCCCGGGGGCTTTGGAGGTTTACATCCGATCGCGATCCCGCAACCGGTAACAGCAAGCTTAGATGAGTGAAGAACGTTTTCGCAATAACTTATTTTGTCACATAACTGGAATATCTAAAGCAAAAACCCCCGGCAGTTTCCTGCCGGGGGTCTTTGTTTCAAAGACTGGCCGTCGTGAGACGATCAGAATTAGAAGGAGCGCAGGATCTGCACCGAACCGTTGTAGAGGTTCTGGTCGGCGGTATTGAAGATCGTACCGGCCGGCTTGCCCGACACGCCAGTAGCAAGCGTGGTGTAGGTGCCGTTCAGGTTCTGATCGAGGCGGCTGTAGGTGAACTGTGCCGACAGGGTCAGGTTCTGAACCGGGGTCCAGGCGGTACGGGTACCGATCTGGGCGAGACCCAGGTCGAAGTTGCCGGTGCCGGCGAACACGCCTGCACGAGCGGCGCCTGCGGCCGACGAGTTGAAGCCCGGACCACCAGTGGTCAGGCCCTGGAAGGAGGCCATCATCAGGTCATTGCCGGAGCCGTACGAGATATGGCTGTAGTTGCCAAACAGCGAGGTGCGCCAAGCCGGGTTCCAGTAGTGCTCGTAGAAAGCGCTAACTTCCCAAGCAGAGCTCTGGATGACCTGGCCGTTGGTGGAGTAAACGCCGTCGAGCACGTAACCGAAGCCGAGGCTGTTACCATCAACCTTCGCATAGCGGCCGCCACCCGAGGTGTCGGTCGTGCCACCGAAGACGTACTTGGCTGCGCCCTTGCCGTACGATGCTTCGATCTTCAAGCTATCGCCTGCGCCGGTGGGCAGGTTCTTGAATTCGACCGCACCGGTAACTGCGAAGCCGTAGCTGTCGTCAGCGTGACCGAGCTGCTCGTTCGCACCCGAGTAAAGGCCCGGGGTGATGGCGTGCATTGCTGCGCCGAAGTGCAAGGTGCCCCAAGCCTGATCGAGGCGGATGTTGCCGACGATGTCAGGAATGTGGTTGCCGCCGTAGGAGTTACCCAGGAAGGTGTTCGAGGCCGAACCGTAGAACGCGCCTGTGAACGAAGATGCGCCCGGGCCGACGATGAACGAGTTGGTGTTCCAGAGACCGGCGTTGCGGTAGGGCGATGCGTTTTCGATCGAGATCGTGCCCGACACGCCGTTACCGAACGAAGCGGTATAAGCGAGCTGCGGGATACCGGTCGCGTTGTTCGAACCAGCGTTGAAGCCCGACGAGATGTACGGCTTGGCGAGCGCCCACTGGGGATCGAACTGCGAGACGGCCTTACCGAAGGTGAAGCCGGCGAACTGGATGAACGCGTAGTCGACTTCGGTGTAACCGCCAGCGATCGATTCACGATCCTGGAGGAAGTCGAACTGGATGTTCGCGTAGGTACGAACCACGCCGTATTCGGTCGCGGTGCGGGTGTCCGTCGTCAAGTTGACGCGTTCACGGGTCGAGAAGTAGTTCTTGGTCCAGAGATTGTTGCCGCCGGCACCACCCTGCCAGAACGGAACGTCGTAGGTGCTGCCGTTGAACGCAACGTCCAAACGGATCGCGCCGCCGATCTTGATGCAGGTGTCGGTGCCCGGGATGTAGTAGAAGCCTGCGCCGTAGAGCGAGCAGATCTTCACGTATTCCACCGCCTTGGCCTTCACCGGAAGATCGGCTGCCTGGGCTCCGCCGATGGCGAGCAAACCTGCCGCCGAGCCGAGAATAAGGCCCTTAATCGTTGTCATGTTAAACCTCCAAGTTGTCCAAAAGGGAAGGTTCCGGATCTGCCAGGCGCGAACGCCCGAAGATTTAGTCCCCCAAGTCCCCAAACTAACCGCCGAGCACTTCGCGCTTCGGAAACCCGCGTACGCGAGGTACTAAGCGAACCACTGACGGAGCGAGTCGGGCGAGCCCCATCGCTGGAACAACAATGCATGAGCAAATCACATTAGCAAAATACTTTGCCGCCTCACTTGATCGGAAGTTAAGCATCGTTGCATTCCGGCAACACACGATTTTGTGAGCGGACGCAGCAAGTACTTGATATTGATGAGATTTTTACGCGGTGGAGATTCAGTAATATGGCAAGGGTGTGATGGAACCTGCCTCAATGTTCGATGGAAAGACGCCTCAGGCGCTAATTGACGCCCTGGAATCGATAAGTCGGCTGCTAGGTGAGACCCAAGAGTTCTGGGCAAAACCGATGGGCATAACCGTACCGCAATGGTCGATTTTAGCAGCCATCAAGGCACTCGACGAAGGCGCCGGGATACGGGTGGCAGAAGTGGCGCGTCGAGTGCGCGTCGACCCCTCATTCGTCACAGCCCAGACAAAACTGCTGGAGAAGGAAAACCTCGTTCACCGTCGGCAGTCCAAGGAAGATGGACGCGTCATGCTGATGTCACTCACCGAACTTGCATCAAAAGGTATGATGGCTGTCGAGCAACGGCAGTCTTCGCTTAACGCTTTTCTGTTTGCAGACTTCGAAGCGCGCGAACTTGAAACCCTTCTCACTGCTCTAAGGCGCTTGGAGAAGCGGTACGGAAAGGCTCCCCTTGTTTTAGCGCTGGATGATTGACGTCGCGCCCCGCTCGTCGCCTGTTGATGCACAAAAAGCGGCGACGACGCGCGTCATGTAGAGATGCTGTGTCAATAGTCGGCGTAACTGCAAAAGCCACGCTTAGGCGAAGCTCGGCGCTCCGGGCTAAGCGTCGGGGCGCTTTCTTTGCTGTGCCTTGCTTGAACGAACTCTCTTCTTGTCGATTTTTTTTCGGGGTTGGCGGCTTCATCAGCAGTCACTGGCAAGCTCGGCGGTCTAAGCTTAGCCCAACGTTTCAGTAGGATCGTCCCCGTACGTCCATTCCGTTCGGAACTGCTTGTCCTTACCTTGCACTAGGACCTGGGCCTTGTGGCCTTCATCATGTTGTCTCTTTGCCATCTTCCGCGCGTCATCCATGGCCTCGGTCTGTGTCTTATACGTCCCGATGTTCTTGCTCAGGTGCTGAATTATCCATTTTCCGTCATTGCTAATGACGTAGAACTTCGCTCGCTCTGGCATCTCGATCTCCCTGCGCTTGATTGAAATTTTAGACCATGGTGCAGCGCACGGACAATGTTGTTGTCGTGACATTCGATCGGAAGAATACCGATGGAGACAAGGCTTATCATCTCCTCGTAACCTCATCTTCCCGCAGGAAAGTGCGGGCGATCACTCTACGCGTACGCGCCTGATCATGAGCATAGCATTGAGCGACAAACGTCCCGATCACTTAGGCCGCCAAGTTTAAGAGCGGACGAGTTGATCCGGTTTTTTCACGAGAAGCTCGCAGGCGCTAACAGTGTTGCGATACCAGACTCGGCCCACCTCATCGAAAGGAGTGCTGTACTCTTCCAGAACAGCACTTGCGTGCCTTACCGGAGACCATCGCATCACGCCCGCCGCTTTTCACGAAGCTTCGAATTGATCTGCGACATCAAAATCGGGCCGAGCGAGAACTCACCGTTCCTCGCCTTCTGCGTCAACCCGCGCAGGTATCCGCCGGCGGATCTGATCGCCTCCCCGCGCTGCAGGATGCACGCAACCACGATCGCGGCCGGCGTTTCGCCGAGCACCTTTTCGGCCTCCTCCCAGGCGCTTGGACTGATCCCCAGCATCGAGCGGATGACCGCGGCAGTGGCGAGAAAATCGCGCCAGTTCGCAATTCCACTCTTCGCGTAATCGACGATGTCGGGGCAAGCATTCAGCACCATCCCCAATGGGTAGGTTGCTTCCACCCTCGCCTCTGCCCGCGGCTTTGTCTCGAGAGTTTCAGCCCTGCCTTCTGCAAGGCTAGGTTCAAGATCAATAAGGGGGTCTGTATTTGAACTCTGTATGTGACGCTCGGAATGGGACTCATTGGCGCTCGTATTCTTGGATTTAATGTGTGTTTCGAGAAGATTGAGGACGTCGTCAGCAAGCTGCGAAAGCTCCTCGGCAATCGGCTCTAGTTCTTGCCTGGTCGCCGTGCGCGGAATCGCGTCCACGATGGAGCGGAAGGCCGTGTGGACCTCCTGCCAGTCGGCCGGGCCCTGCCCTCCCCGACGTGTCGGGACATCGTCCTCGATGCCCGTAGCGATCATCTTGGCGATGTCGCGCCGGCATAGCGTGATCCGCTCGCGGACAAGCTTCAGCGCCCGCGCTTCTGCCTGGATCTCGGCGGCGAGGCCTGCGAACTCTTCCGATCGAACAACCAGCGGAGACAGATCGAAGCCGAAAGCGAATTCGATCTCGCCGGCGGTGCCCTTGCGGGCATAGCGCTTGCCATTCGGGCTGTCGCGCCGAACGACCAAGCCAGCATCGACCAGCACGGCAAGATGGCGCCGTAACGTGGATGCCGGCATCCCGTGTGCGCGTAACGACAATTGATGGTTGGACGGGAAGACGATCAGATCGCCCTCCCCCGTCAACGTGGTCTCTGGATGAAATGTCAGGAGCGCATTCAGCACCGAAAGCGATCGCTCGGAAACCGCGAGCCGTGGTCGGGCGGCACAGATGGTCTGATAGACCTTCCATTTGTGCACGACCTTCTCAGGCGGCCTCTCAGTGGCCACCATCTGGCTCGCCACATGGGCAAGCGTCAGCGACCGCCGCCCAAAGGGCGTCGTGGGGGTATGCGTATTCATATGTTCGCCCTCAGTTAGGGCAAAGAAAATCCGCTACCGAAACGACGAATCGCGTTCAGTCTTGACTACGATTAGCGAAAGTGATTCTCTCTCAGTTGTCAGACTTGAAGAGAGGGCTTCCGGAACTCGTTTCGGGGGCCTTTTTTCTTTTGCCTAGCGCTGCTCCTGGTTCGTGTTAGTGACTGAGACGCTCGCTACGTCTCGGGGGCATCCCGTCGCTCCTCAGACCCGGAAAACGAATCAAACAAGCGCGGAAGTTGTCCGACCAAAAAGTCCGCAAACGCAGCAGGCACTTTCTTGTCGAGGATAAGTCTGAGTTCACGATCTGCTCGCTGAACTTCACCAATCTGCTCGCCATTGCCCGCCAAGACCCGGGCTGTGTGATCATTCTTCCGTACTTGCCGAACTACCGGACGAGCCGCAGAAAAAGCAGCGAGAAATCTCGTATCTGAATCTTGGCTAGCGAAAACCGGATCACCGATCGCAGTACGGATGCGCTTGACTGCTTCGACGTCCGAAAGCAGTTCAGAAAAACTTTGCCATCGACCGCGACCAACCTTTGGAGCCTTACCGATTGCCTCAACGATGTCGCGTGGGATCGCCTTAGCAACAGCGATCAATTTCGAAGCTTCAGCTCTGTCGATGGCTAGCGCATCTTGAACCACCGACCGCTTGTGACCAGCCTCTTCGATGCGCAGCGCAAACATTGCTCGCTCAACGAAGCTTAGGTCTTCTCGCGGACCGTTCTCAAGGCCTTGGGCAATTACGAGCTGTTCATCTGAGAGCGGCTTGAGGATCGCCTTAATCAAGATGCCCAATTGCCGCGCAATACGGACGCGACGGTGCCCGTAGGCACTTTGATATCGTCCGGCCATTGTCGGGTGATGACGGACGAGGATCGGGACCTCCTGGCCCCTCTGCGCGATTGACTGCTTTAATACTTCGTCGGTGCTGGAGTCATCGTCGCGCAGCCGATCAACGACGGGAGAGGGGTCAACTAGCAGCGGATCGATTTCCATTATCGACGCGCCTGCAGCAATCTGGTCTCGCAGTTCCTGGTTTTCCTTTTCGACCTCGGAAAAGGAATCCTTCAACGATCTCACTGCGCCGGCCGAGACTCGCGCGGGCATCGGCGCCCCCGGGTTTTTGTTGTCCGCAGACAACGATCCGGCCGGAGGCGCTGTGAACAGACTTTTGATCGTGTCAGTGCGTTTGCTCATCGTCCCCACACCTTCTTCATGAGTTGGGCGATTTCGCCGTTGACCGCGTCTACCGATTCGAGAGCCCGTTCGTATGCTGCCCTCCCTACCGATCCGCGGTCGAGTTCGTAAAGCGATTGCTTGGTTAAGCCCGCATTGGCGATCGCCGTCGACTTCCATACCGTGGCTTGCAGCACGTCGGACCCGAACAGATTTCGTAGAAGCGCAACGATTTGAGCTTCCGGTACGTCATTAGGATCGTGGCGGGTGATGACGTAGCGAATGAAGTCATGATCTAGCCTGCCGCCCGCTTCTTCGATGACTGCCATGAGGTCAGAAGTCATCAGCAGGAACTGACTCATCGAAGCAACATCCACCATTTGCGGATGGATCGTTACGAGCATCGCCGTTGCGGCGTTAAGCGCTCCCATCGTGAGATAGCCGAGCTGCGGCGGGCAGTCGATTACGACCACGTCGTAATCGTCGGCCACTTCATCGATCGCGACTGCTAACCTCCGGAAGAATAGGTCATGCCCCCTCTCCCGTCGTTCGATCATCGCTCTTGGCGTATGATGCTCGAACTCCATAAGCTCGAGATTTCCGGGAACGAGGCTAATCCCGTCAAAATACGTGGGGCGGATGATCTCGCTCAGCGGGCGGCGCTGATCATCATAACGGATGGCCCCGTAAATCGTCTCATTTTGCCCAATATCGAATTCAGGTTGATAGCCAAACATCGCGGAAAGAGACGCTTGGGGATCAAGATCTAAAGCCAGCACTCGAAAGCCGGCCAGTGCGAGATACTGAGAAAGATATAACGCGGTTGTTGTCTTCGCTGATCCGCCTTTAAAATTGGCAACGGTAATGACCTGGAGCTTCTCGCCCTCTCGCCTCCGCGGAAAGAACTCTTGCCCCTCCCGCGGCCTTGCACCGGACAGGTACGACCGCAGTTCGTTGATCTGGGCCAACGTATAAGATCGCCGACCGCCGTGCCCGGTCGAAGGAACCGGTCCAAGACCGTCCAGAGACAATTGTCTCAAATATCCGTCTGACACACGGACGATCTTGGCAACTTCACCGGAGGTGAAGGAGCGCAGCGTTTTGTGAGCGGCGGGCGGAAAGAGCGTGGTGCTTAGGGTGCGCAGTTGTCCAGACAAGAGACTCGCGTGCCGAGTCACCCTCGAGCTCGCCGCCTCTGTTCCGATATCGCCTACGGTATCTGTCATTAAGACGGTTTCTCTGCGTCAGACGGCATTTGTCCGTCTTGAGAGAACACGATTTCCGAGTCGCCGCAAGAATTTAAGGGTTAACGGATCGTTACACAGTCGGCCACACGTCCAGCGAAAGAATGTTGTCAGCAGACAACGTTCTTGCATGCTTGCCATTGCAATCGAGACCTTGCCCTTGCGAGCGCAGCCCGATTGGCTGGCGAGGCAACCTCCTGGTTGTCGGGACGAGCCGGGTCCTCCCACCCCTGCCCTTCGACCCGGCGGAACAGCCGGCAGCGGCCGCTCTGCCATGTTGATTCCATTGGAGGGAAACGTCCAACACCCCATTCACCGACCACTTATAATCGTCTATCCTTCTCGTTATATTAGGCTACACGATGCAAGGTAGAGGCCGTCCATGGCTTTCCATATTAAAAATCCCGAGACGGACGCGTTAGCCCGGCGCGTCGCAGCGCTAAAGAATATCGGTTTGACCGAGGCTGTGCATGCTGCCTTGGCTCATGAACTTGAGCGCGAACAGGGCGCGCCGAGCTTAGTCGATCTTGGGGTACAATTCTGTCGCGATCTGAGAGCCAAGGCCGATCCGCAGAATGGTAAGCCTGCGGATAAGGCGTTCCGCGACAGCCTATATGAAGAAGCCTGATGTTTATCGACGCGTCGGCGCTCACGGCGATGCTGACCGACGAAAATGAGGCGCGGGAGTTGCTCGCCCGGGTCCAGCGCGCGAAAACCCGACTGACTTCGCCTCTCGCAGTATGGGAAACAGCGATCGCCGTCGCGCGCATTCTTAATCTTCCGATAGCTGATGCTGCTGAGGCTGTTGAAAGTTACTTGTCGCTCATGGAGATCACGGCGGTGCCTGTACCGCCTGAGGCGGCCCAGATTGCACTCAACGCTTTCGACCGTTTCGGCAAAGGTCGGCACCCAGCTCGGCTGAATTTCGGAGACTGCTTCGCTTACGCGTGTGCTCGTCATCTTGGCGAGCCTCTGATGTTTAAGGGTGGCGATTTTCCGCAGACCGATATTGAGGCAGCTTAGTTTTCGGATCGTCTCATTCCGTCCAGGCCACCTTCGGGCCTGGCAAACGCCGCAAGTTGATCCTCGCTAGGCCCACGCCAAACAACGCTACAGCCCTGCCGCCTTGGTCAAATTGACCCGAAAGCGATCGCGGCGCCGCTGGTACTTCCGGGTCTGCTCGGCGCTGGCGTGGCCGAGCTGCTTCTGGACGTAGCGCTCATCGACCTCGGCGGAGGTGGCGAGGCCGGCACGCAGCGAATGCCCGGCGAACTTGCCCTCCCGGTCGCCTTCGCTGAGATCGGCTCGGACGCCAGCGGCAAGCGCGGCCCGTTTGACCAGCCGGGCGATCTCCTGGTCGTGCAGGCGATCTGGTCCGACCTCCCTGCCCTGCCCGGTCACCCGGCGGAACAGCGGGCCGTGACCGATGCGGGCCAGGTTCAACCAGGTCTGCAGCGCCGTGACCGGGCAGGTGACATCCGACGAGCCGCGGCCGATCTCGATCTCGCGCCAGCCGGTCTTGCCGCGCAGAGTGACGAGCATGCCCTTGTCGAGAACCTCGACCCAGCCGCGGCCATCCTCAGTGTCGTCCCGGTGCAGGTCGAGGCCGACGATCTCCGAGCGCCGCAGTCCGCCGGCAAAACCGAGCAGCAGCATGGCACGGTCGCGCAGCCCCCGCAGGCTGCCGCGATCCAGCGTCTCCAGCATGGCGATGACGTCCTCGGGCAGCACGGCGTCTTTCTGCCCGGGCGGGGCGTCATGGGTGTTGCGGATCCCGGCCATCACGGTGGCGATGTGACGGTCGGCACGGTCCAGCGCCGTGCCGCGCTGCGCATAATTCCAGCTCAGCGCCGACAGCCGGCGCTCGATGGTGGCGACGGAATTCGGCAGGCCATCTGCGGCCGCAGCACCGGAGGCGCAGGCGGTGACATAAAGGCCGACGGTCTGCGGGGAGGGCGGCAGCACCTCGAGGTTATGGCGCCGGCACCAGGCGGCAAAATGCTTCCAGTCGGCGGCGTAGGCGCGGCGGGTATTGGCGGAGCTCGCGGCATCGACATAGTCACGGGCGCGATCGGCCAGCCGGGCGAGCTGCGGCGGCATACGGGGATCTCTGACCGGGGCGGGCAGGGCGCTAAGGCCGTCGCCCGCCGGGTCTGCGACCGCACGATCGCCGGGGGCGGTCGCGCCGTCGGGCGGAGCGGCGCCATCTTGGGTCGCGGATTCGGCGCTGGAGGGGGCGGCAAGACTCATATGGGCGAGTATTCGAAAAACGAACGATAAGGCAACATTATCGTTCGTTTTTATTAACCATAACCTGGGGCGGTTTTGGCGCTTTTTGTGGCAATAAGCGCCGCGGCAACTTATCCTCCGGCATGTCTTCCCGCGCTCGAACGATTCCCGCACCGCCCCGCCGCTTCCCGCCGATGCCGGGCTGGGCGCGGCTGCGCGATGTCCCAGGCCGCGCGGACGATGCGCCATTTGTGGCTGGCGCAGCGCTCGCGGCGCTGCATCCGTTGGCCCGCGACGAGCATTTGCTGGGCCGGCTCTGGCGCCAGCGCCTGGCGCTCCAGTGCGCCGCTGTACTCGCGTGGCAGGACGGTCGCACCGAAGGCGAAACAACTTTGCGCGACCATTGGTACCTGCGCCAGAGTGCCACCGATCCCGGCCCAGCCGGCCGATTGCTCGGCGCTTGGCGCCTGCTCGGCACCGGCAAGGCACTCGCCTTCAACACCGGGCCAACCATGCCCGCCTTGCTGGCGTGCCGTGACGACGAGAAGCTCCAAGAGGTCATTGCTTTTGCGCGTCTTCAATGTTCGGGCGGCGGCAATCCAGTTCGCGCGGCCGGCGCAACGGCCGCGATAAGTTTGCGGGTTCGACCGGACTGCCGGGCGCTGGCGCTGTGGCTGGCCGATGCCGTGCTCGCCCATCACCTCAGCTGGCCGGCGCCGGTGCCATTGCTGGCGGCGCATCTCACCGGCAATGCTCTGCGCCGGGCAACAATTGACTGCGACGATCAAGGCTGGATGCAGGTCTGCAGCCTGGCTTATGCGCGCGCCGCCGCTGCCGCCTGGGATCGCTATGCCGAACTCGGACACCGCGCAGATCGCTTGCTCGCCGCGGCGCCAAAACTACGCAGCCGGGACGCCGACAGCATGGTGGCGACCTTGCTCAGCGAGGATGCGCAGCCGGCGCGGGGAGGGCAGACCGCCAGCGATCGCTCCAGCCGCCGGTTGTTTGAACGGCTGGTGTCGCTCGGCGTCGTCCGCGAACTGACCGGGCGGCCGACGTTCCGACTGTACGGGCTGTAGGATGGGACGCCGACCAAGAGCCAACGTGACGTTGGACACCGCGCTGGCGGATCTGCCGAGCGCGCTGCGCTGGCGCGAATGGATGGGCCGGGTCGAGGCGGTGATCTTTGCGTCACGCGAGCCGGTCACCCGCGCCATGCTCGCGAAGGTCGTCGGCCCGAACTGCAATCTCGATCTGATCATCGACGACATCCAGGCCGAGTTGCGCGGCCGACCCTATGAGCTCGTCGCCGTCGCCGGCGGCTGGCAGCACCGCACCCGCAAACAATTTGCGGACGCGATCCGCACCGCGACCGGGGCCGGGGAGCCGGGCGGCGCGCTGTCGGCGAGCGAGATGCAGGTGCTGCTGTGCGTGGGCTATTTCCAGCCGATCACCCGCGCCGAGCTCGGGAGATTCTTCGGCAAGGAGATCAGCCGCGACGTCATCGGGCAGCTGCGCAGACTGGATTTGATTGGCTCCGGCCCGCGGGCACCGCAGCCCGGCGCGCCCTACACCTATGTGACGACCAAGGCATTCCTGGCGCAGTTCGGGTTCGACACGCTGCGCGATCTGCCCGACATGGAGGCGCTTGAAGATGCCGGGCTCCTGAGCAAGGAGAACTTGTTTGCGGCCGACATCATGCTCACGGCAGGAGAGATCGAGGAGCAATAGCGGACCACGATATTCTAACGGCATGCCGGACTCGGCTTCCTGCGTGCCGCCAGCCGCGGGCCCAGTCCCACATGATCATGAAAGGACAGGCCTGCGGCCAAGCGGAGCAGCCACTCTCCTGGTAAGTCCGGTCTGTCAGTTGGCGGTTCCTGTGCAGTCAAGGCGAAGCCGTAGAACAAACAACGAGCAACGACCTTAAAGCTACGTCCCAGTGGATGGCTTCTAGGCCGCCCGCTTAAACTCTGGTGTCTCGGCCATCCAGGGTGTCATTGTCTTTTTCCGCAGGCTTGGCCGAAGCAGCATGGTTGTTCTCACACTTAAAGCGAAAAACGATCACCTTGAGAAGGTTGCGAGCACGCGCGACTTCATCAAGGCGATTTCGGAGTTTGTTTGGAACGCGCTCGATGCCGATGCAGCGACGACGAGCGTCGATTTAGTCCGGAATGCGCTCGGGGGCCTCGAGAGCATTGTGATCCCCGACACCGGCATTGGCATCACGAAGGTTCGTGCCGAACATGACTTCGAGAGCCTCGGTGACTCGTGGAAGCTTCACGCGCCACGGACGCCCGTTCTCGGGCGCGCCATTCATGGCAAGGAGGGCCAAGGTCGCCTCCGCTTCTACTCGCTCGCACGCCGCGCTGTGTGGAACTCCGTGTACGAGGACAAGGCTAAGCGATACCGGATCAAGATCGAAATCGATGCCGATCTTCAACGAGATTGCCAAGGCCAACCTTCTTGAGTTCGAAGGCCTGACTGATCCCGATTTTGCCCGGGTTCTCGAATACATCCGCGATCAACTGGGCGATTATTTCCGCCAGCGTCAGGCTGAAAAGTCAGGTGAGCTTATTCAGGACCTCAAGGACGCCGGCGTCTAAGCGCGCTCCTCGAACGCGCCCTCGAAGCATGTGTGATCTCAGCCTTAAAATGGCCGAGCGACGAAAAGGAAGCCGACAGAGCGGTGAGCGGGCTGTTTGAAGGTGAAGCGCCGCTTTCCTCATTCTCCGCCAAAATCAAAATCGGATACGCTCTGGGCTTGTATGGCAAGATTGTCCGTGACGACCTCGACACAATCCGCACCGTCCGAAATGCCTTTGCTCACTCGACGGTCCACCTTGACTTCAAAACTCCTGCCGTCTCGGTCGTGTGTAATCGATTGAAGCTGTACGGGGCCATCATATCCCTCGACACAAATAATGAGCGGCGATCGGCTAGTGCACAGTTCACCGTCATATCTCAGGCGCTGACTGGATTGTTCTTACAAGCAGCGCATGAACCGGATCTGAGAGCACGATTACCGTTATTCGGCACGGTTTGGACATTCGTCGACGGATTCCCAAAGGATGACTAGTCGCCGCCAGCCTTTAAGCTGCACGTTCCATAACATTCGACGGCCGAACGTCCGATGTCGGACGCAAAGCGGACACGTCTACTCACGCCCGCGCGCAGCCGATTTCCGTCCTAGGTAAAATCTCGGGTCTGGATCGCGTAGATGACTTCAGGTCATCTCGGGTGCGCGATCTCCCAGCGCTCCATGATGGCTCAGATGAGCCAACTGGAGCCGCGGTCACGCATCAATGATAAGGCCGGTGCCGGCCGGGACGATAGGCGGAATCGCCACTGCACCGTGCAGACGCATCGCATGCGCGACTAACCCGCGCATGACATTCGCGCGTGCTGTTCGTGCGATGAGATGACGCACTGAGGTGGAATAGACATACTCGAGTGCATTGCGGACGCCGATAGAGCCGGCCGCGGTCAGCGTCTTCTCCACGGCCTCTGACAGCGGCTGATCGGCGGCCGTCATGGTCATGCCGATCATCACGACAAGCGCGGGGCTGTGAGGAATATCGTAGGTGAAGGTGTTGGCGGCATCGAGCGCGCTGCGATCGCCCGACGCCAGCAACGCGATGCATTTCAGCACGCGCAGATAGAGCAGGAACGCGGACTCCGGATCGGCCATCTCGATGCCGCGGTCGAACAGGATGACGGCTTCCTTGAAGTTGCCCCGTGCCTGCCGCAACTGACCCATCAGGGGCAGCGCGGCCGCGAAGTCGGCCGTGCGTGCGAAGGCGCGATCGGCGAGATCCTCGGCGAGGTCGAGATGACCGCGATGGACGAAATACAACACCTTGGCGGCCGCCAGCATCAGCAGCGGATTGTTCTCGATCGCCGGCAGACAATCCAGCGCCGTGGCCTCGATCTCGCCCTCGATCTCGGCGCGTTCTTCGCTGCTGATGCCGGTGAAGGGATCCGCGAGCACGAGGCGCGCGAACAGATGCAGGCACCATTGCAGCGCAATGTCGGGATCGGCCGGATTTTGCGCACGCGCTGCGCTGAGTTCCTGGCCCTTCTTGAGCCAGGCCGGACTGGACGACGACAGCAGGGTCGACGCCTCGCGCAGGCGGACATCCAGCGGTTGGTCGGACGGCGTGCCGAGGCCCGCCGATGCGTGGGTGAGCGCGTTTCGTAGCTCGATGATCGTGCCGTGCGAAACCCGGGTCGCTTCTGACGCAAAGGATGCGCTGTCGGCGAGATCGAGGCGAAACGCCCTGACGATGCGTTTTGACGGCATCTCGCGCAGCGTCGCCGTGCAATCGAGGCGATCGCCGGCGGTCTGAAAGCTCACCTGCAATACATAGCGCACCCCGCTCGATACGCCGTGGCGCCAGTCGTCCACGATGACGACCGTCTGCGCGGGCGACAGGTCGATGGCGATTCCGTCGCGCAATCGATCGAGTAGTTGTGAAGCCCGCGGGTCGATGCGCGCGCCTTGTTCAGCAAAGGCCGGAACGATGGCGAGATAGGCATCGATCGGTCCCGTCAGCGGCGCTGCGACCGGCACCGCCGACGGCTCGGCGATCCAGACATAGCCCTCACCATATTGCGTAGCGATGTAACGGGGCATCTTGGCGCTGTCGTTGAGTTTGGTGCGCAGACGGTTGACCAGGAAATCGATGTTGCGATCGGAAGACTCGTTCTCCGGCGACGCGATCTCCTCAATCAGCCGGCTGCGCGACATCAACTGGTGCGGGTTGCGCGAAAAGGCAAGCAACAGGGCGCGCTCGTTGCGGGTGAACTGGATGGTTGTGCCGCCGCGTCGCGCGAACAGGCAGGTCTCGTCCAGGATCAGCTCTCCGAAAGTGGGACCTTGCGCTTTGCTCATACCAGCTCCAGTCGCGCTTTTCGACCTGATACCGAAACCGAGCATCGGTTTCGCAACGGACGATTCTGCGCTTATCTACTCTTTACCCTGCCACCGTCTGGATGCGCCACCGTCAGGATGCGGCCAGTTGTCCTGCGCACTTGGTTCTAAGTCGACAGGAAGGCCGCCGCCGGTTCTGTTGCTCGGCGCTCGCTGCTCGCAATAACGGGGATAAGCACGGCCCCACAGCACATGCAGCACGATGGCGCCGACAAAGGCGATGGCCGCATAGACTGCGACAAGGTTCAGCTGACGGACGCACGCGGTCAGGGCGGTGCCACCCTGTTGCGTGTGTCAGCGCGGGTCGATGCCGAATCGAGCCGAGGTTCCGTCAAGCATGCACAACAACGACATATCGGTATTTTCACGCCTTCTATCTGCTACACGCATCGCGTGTGGAGTGTTGCGGCATTGTTCTTGAATTGTCGAGTAATTGTTAGAAAGTGAGCTCTTTCAGACACTTGCATCACATGTTTTGGGCAGAAGCCATTATTAATGGTTGTGGAGGTGCCCCGGTCCGTTGTTGAACTCCATCGTGACATGCGCCGCAGGCGTGAAATCGATGGGGGCGAACGTGCAGTTTGGTCGGGGACAGCGGTTGATGCAGCGCGCTACGGGCGCGGCTCTGGTGGTCGGCGTGACAATCACCACGGCAACACTGGCGCAAGCCGCATGTACGCCTGGCGCCGTCGATGCAACCACACCTGCGCCGGGCACGACGGTGACCTGCGACCTGACGACCACCGAACAGAATTCGCCCAATGGCTACGGCACCGGCAATCAAACGGGCATCACGATCAACGTCCTCAATAACGCGTCGGTGCAGGGATCAACGCTCGGAGCCAGTCACGGCATCTGGGTCGGCGATGCCGTGATCAACAACGGTGTCGGCTCCACGATCCTGGGCTGGACGAACGGCATCGTCGGCGCAACCGGCTCTCTCGCTGTGACCAATGAGGGTTCGATCACCGGCACGAACGGGACTGCCATCACCGCGGCCACCGGCGTGACGCTGACCAATCACGCGACTGGCGCCATCTCCGGTCAAGTTGACGGCGTCGCTTCGACCAGCGGCGCCGTCAACGCCGACAATTCAGGAAGCATCACCGGAACGACCGGTAACGGCATCAGTGCGGCCTCCGACGTGACGGTGACCAATCATGCCGGCGGTGTCATCTCAGGTGCCAACGGCGTCGTTTCGACCAACGGCGGCATTACCCTCGATAATGCCGGAAGCATCACCGGCACGACCACGGCCGGCATCGATGTCCTCAACGGCGGCACGGTGATCAACCGGGCTGGCGGTGTCATTTCCGGTCCGACAATCGGAATATTCGGGCGTGGTGGTTCGCTCAATCTCGACAATTCAGGAACCATTACGGTCGGAGGCGCGGGCACGGTAGCCGCCTCCTCTCAAAGTAATCTGACGCTGATCAACCGGGCCGGCGCAACGATCAACGGCAACGTCATCGCGGGGGCCGATATGGTCGCGCAGAATTCCGGATATCTCGGTGGGGTCAGCGGCGCGACAGGCACGGTGCTCAATACGGAAACGGGCGTGATCGGGCTGTTGGGCGGCGTGCTGAATACCAACAATTTCGGCATCATCAACAGAGTCTTCGGGAGTGGCACGCTGGTCAATCACGCCGGCGCAAGTATCTCCGCGAGCTTCCCCGATACCGCCATCACTGCTGCGAACCTGTCCCTCACCAATTTCGGAACGATTTCATCAGGCGGCTCCGGCATTGCCGTTGTCGGCGGCGGACTGCAGCTTGTCAACAACGCGGGAGCAAGTATCAGCGCCGCTGGGGTCGCGATTTACGGAGATGTCTCAAGCACCGGCGTGTCGATCTTCAACGCTGGCACCATCCGCGGCGGCACCGACCCCTTGTTCTTCGGCGCAGCGATGCTTTTCCAAAGCGGCGGCAACACGCTCACGCTGGCGCCAACCTCCGTCATCTCAGGCCAGGTCCTCGCTCCCGTTGGCAGCAACACATTGCAGCTCGGTGGTACCGGCACCGGAAGCTTCGATATCTCGCAGCTCGGCTTGGACCCAGCACTTCAATATGTCGGATTCACTACCTTCAACAAGATCGACAGCTCGCTGTGGTCGCTGACCGGTACGTCGCTTTATACCGGCTCCGTCAACGTCAATGGCGGCACGCTCGCGGTGAACGGCAATCTCGCTGCCGCCAGCCTGCTCACGGTCAATGCCGGCGGCATACTCGGCGGCAATGGTGTGCTCGGCGGCACCGTCATTAATGGCGGCACGCTGGCGCCCGGCAATTCCATCGGCACGCTCACCATCGGCAGCCTGACCATGACCGCGGCCTCGACCTATCTGGTGCAGGTCTCCGGCACGTTGTCGGACAAGACGATCGTGACGGGTACAGCCACCATCGCCGGCAAGGTCAGTGTCGATCCGCTGGCGCGTCTCGCATCCACCACGACCTATACGATCTTCAATGCGGGCACGCTCAGTGGCACATTCGACAGCGCTTCCTTGACCAATAATTTCGGCCGCAATGCACGGCTGAGCTATGTCGGCAACGACGTGCTGCTGACCCTCGATCCCGGTTTGCTCAACCCGAGCCTGCCCGGTAATGCCTCGATCAACCACAGGAACGTCGCCACCGGAATCGACAACGCGCTCGAGGCCGGTGCGATCATGCCTGCGTCGTTCAACGGGCTTTTCGTGCTGACCGGCAACAATCTCCTCAATGCCCTGACGCAAATCTCGGGCGAGACCATCACCGGCGCGCAACAGACCACCTTCGATGCCATGACCCAGTTCATGGGCGTGATGTCGGATCCCTTCACCGCTGGCCGCGGCGGCACTGCACCGGGTGCTTCGGCTTTCGCTGCCGACGACGACGCGCTCGCTTATACGCCGGACGGCCGCAAGCGCTCGCGCGGTGAGCGGGATGCCTTTGCGATGTTCACCAAGGCGCCGCCGCGCGCCTATGAGGCACGCTGGAACGCGTGGGCCGCCGGCTTCGGCGGTTCGCGCACCACCGATGGCAATACGGCCCTCGGCTCGAACCGCACCACCGGCAACATCGCCGGCGCTGCCGTCGGCGCCGACTACTGGTTCTCGCCGTCGACCGTGGCCGGCTTCGCGCTTGCCGGTGGCGGCACCAGTTTCTCGGTAGCAAATGGCGGCAATGGCCGGTCCGATCTATTCCAGGCCGGCGCGTTCGTCCGCCACAGCTTCGCGTCGTCCTACATCACCGCGACCGCAGCCTATGGCTGGCAGGATATCAGCACCGATCGTCTGATCACGGCTGTCGGCACCGAACGCCTGCGCGCAAACTTCAGCGCCAATGCGTATTCGGGCCGTATCGAAGGCGGCAATCGCTGGCTGATGCCGACGTTGGGTGGCATCGGCGTAACGCCCTATGCGGCGATGCAGGTCACGGCGTTCGACCTGCCGGGCTACTCGGAAACATCCGCCAACGGAGCCGGCGGCTTCGCTCTGAATTACGCGGCGAAGACCGTGACCTCGACGCGCACCGAACTCGGCCTGCGCGGCGACAAGTCCTTCGCCGTCAACGATGCGCTTCTCACGCTGCGCGGCCGTGCCGCATGGGCGCATGACTACAACAACGACCGCAACGTCAGCGCCGTGTTCCAGTCGCTGCCCGGTTCGACCTTCACCGTGAACGGCGCCCGCGCTGCCCACAATGCGGCGCTGACTTCGGCCTCGGCTGAAATGTCCTTCAAAGGCGGCTGGTCGGTCGCGGCCACCTTCGATGGCGAATTCTCCGACGTCAGCCGCAGCTACGCGGGCAAGGGGGTGGTGCGTTACGCCTGGTAGCGCTAGCAGCCCGCTTCGCGGGCTCCCACCGCATTGCCAAATTACGGCTAGATCGGGCAGCCTGCCCCGGAGCGCTTCCGTCCCTTGGCTCGGCGAAAACGCTCCGCCTGTTTTCGCCGCTGAGCTGCCGCAGTAGGACCGCGCCAAAATAATCTCGGACCGTATCCTTAGCCGTGCATTCCATAACACTCGAAGGACGAATGCCTCGTGTAGCAGCAAAGCTAGAATGTCAGCACTGAGCAAAGTTCAGATGTCAGTTTCCTGTCCTTTTGGGAACGCTGGAGGCTGTCGTTTCGATGAGCGTGGTGTTGATGAACAAGCGCGAGCTAAACCGTCTTGATGTTCTCGCACGGTTGAACAGTAACAGGCTGACGGTTGCGGCTGCGCCTGGGCTAATGAACGTCACGCCACGGCAGACTTATCGGCTTTTGAGCCGCTATCGCGACGGCGGAGCGCCGCCGATCACAACAGCACGCTTATCCCCGCCGGCATCAGCGCCCGCCTCAGCGAACATATCCGGCTTGGTCTCCACCTTGACGGAGACCTTTCCGCCAACGCCGACCGCATCGGGGGAGTGCAGATCAGGGTCAGCTTCTGAAAGGCTGTTTGCTGCACTGGAGAACCGCAGCCCAACATTGACTGCCGATTAAGGCATAGGAAATAGCGCAGGGCCGTTGGCAAGGTCGATGCCGACGTCTTCTAGCAGGCCATCTCCGGCACACCCCCTTCGGACCGGTCAGGCTCGGCGCCGCTGGGGGAAATTATCCTCAATTGGTGACTTGACCCACGTCACCCCGGAGGCGCCGTGACGAGGTAAACATGAAAATCAAAATTCGCGAAACACCGGTCCAAGAGATGCGGCGTCTAACGGCGCTTGCTCGAGAAACACAAGACTCTGTTACTCGGGCTGACTACTATCGCGAGGCCGAGCGTTGCCGTACTGACATCAAGGAAAAAATAGCGCGCGAGTTTAAGTGATCGCTGGGCAGTTTACCGTATCGCAATGCGACCGGTCTGCCGTCATCCCACCTCGCTTTTGCTCAACTCGCGTCAATTCAGACCAATCTTTCCATTACTAGGGCGGCTAAGCATCGAAGGTTTATTGGAACTTTTCGGCTCCGCATCAATTGTAGCGCGACCGTCGCCTCCGACAGTCAAGGGGGCGCATCAGTGGACGACCTTCCAGTAATCTTGCTCGTTGAAGACGAAGAGCTGATCCGAAACATAGTCGAAGAGACGTTGGATGACGGCGGATTCAAAGTCGTCCTGGCTGACACCGGCGAAGAAGCGGTCAGGCTACTCGGCAGTTCCGGATCAAAATATCGCGCGCTTGTGACTGACATAAAATTAGGTCGCGGCACGCTATCAGGGTGGGATGTGGCCAGGCATGCGAGATCGGTCGACCCTGAACTGGCGGTCGTGTATATGACCGGCGATAGTGCCGCGGAATGGAGCTCCCAAGGAGTACCGAACAGCGTGCTTCTGACCAAACCCTTTGCGCCTGCTCAGCTTTTGACAGCGGTAGCGCAACTTCTCAACATTGGCGGCCAAAACCCTTCTTGATACGCTTCTCCTTAGATTTACGATGTTTGCAGCCGAGATTTTCATGACCTATAGCGATCAGATTGAAGCAGCTATCGCCGATCGCGACATCGACAGGCTGATCAAATTTGCATACGGCGATACATGCAGATGCACTACCGTTAAAGGTGAACCGATGTGCGTCTGCAAAATGTTAGCGGCAGCGCTTCGCTCTAAAGTTGTTCCGCGTTCGCTGTTCCAAAACAGAATTGAGCGCGCTCCCTCGATCTGAGCGAGCTCTGCCTCCCTTGATAGCAACTTGTTTGAAGAATATTATGTAGGGCGGATATTGTAATTGATGACGTGCTGCCATGCCGCGCACCCGAACACCACCATGTCCAAATTGCGGAGCCACCACTGACTGGATCAGATGCTCTCTGCCGGAAAAGGGCTTCGTTGTGCATTCCTACGGATGCCCGAAGTGCAGCTTCATCAATACCGCCGTTGAGCCAGATCCCGCGATCCAAGCCGCAGGCTGGTTGAAGGGTGAGCTTCGGCCGCTGGAGAAATAGCCGTGGGCAGGCGACTCCTTGCGAAGCAGTGGGACACGGAAGACGTTGCCAAGCTGAAAGCACTGGTCGACAGCGGAGCGTCTGCTCTACGTGCTGCAGCAGCGCTCGACCGGCCCATTACGTCAGTCAAAAGGAAGGCGTACGATTTGGGTATTCAGCTGCCAGGCGTACGCAAGATAAGGGCCGATCTGCGAGCCAAGGGTGCTATCGAGGATCGACGACACCGATAACCCGCTGTGGCAGCTTCTGGGTGCGAAGCGGACCTTCGATCAGGTGGCGATCGGCTATGCAAGTTCAAACTAAAAGGCGTTGCAGCGGAATGCTCAGCTTTAGCCTAAGACCGTTTCTCAGCCAGTCATGCTCGATCCGACCTCCCAGTTCTCCGGTCACACTGCGGTCGATGAGAGTGCTACCAAAGCCGCGCGTCTGCGGTGTTATATTAATTTCGGGACCGCCAGTTTCGTCCCAGTCTAGACTGAAGTAGTCACCGCTCGCGTTCCATGTGACATGGATCGAACCATCCGGCCGAGACAGGGCCCCGTACTTGACCGCATTCGTCGCCGTCTCGTGCAACACTAAAGCAAGGCCCGTCACGGCCCTTGCTCCCACTGGCACGTTGGGTCCGCTTATGACGATGCGGTCAGGCGAGCCATCTTCATAAGGCTGCAACACTGTGCGCACCAGCGCGTCCATCGTTGTCTGCTCGCTCTCGTGCTCAGTACCCATGATACCTGGACGGACAAGATCCTTGGCTCGCAACAGCGCGTCCAATCGGCCACGAAGAGCTTGAGCCATCTCCTTTGGGCTTCCGGCACTCCGTGCACTCAGACTAATCATTGCGTGGAAATTGGCGAAAATGTTCTTTACTCGGTGATCCGCTTCGCGAGCGAGCAAACGTTGACGTTCTTGTGCGTTCTTCTGATTGGTCACGTCGATCACTACACCAACGAAGCGGTCCGGCTTACCATTCTCGCTGTAGAGGCACTCGCCGCGCATCTCGACCCAGCGGATACTCCCGTCTTTCTGAAGAAGCCGATATTCTTGAACATACTTTTCCTGGGTGAGGACAGCGTGGTTCACGGCATCGGCGATCCGCCGAACATCCTCGGGATGAATGCCAGCTAGATACTCCGACAACGGAGCACCTTTGTCTCCTTTGGCGGAATCGACCGAGAACATCTCAGCAAATCGCGCGTCGGAATAGAAGGTGTCGGACTGTACATGCCAACTGAACGTACCTACCATCCCAGAAGCGTTCAGAGCTTGTCGTAGTCGCTCCTCCGCGATGCCTAACGCTCGCTCTGCCAACACCTGTTGCGTTGTTTCCACGACAATGGCGAAAACGCCTTCCGGACGACCATCCTCGCCCAACACTGGGCTGTAATCGAGATTCATCCAGACCTGCTCAGGGACGCCTGAACGATGAAGGGTAAGCTCTTGGTTGCGGTATGACAGCGTACACCCGCTCAAGCCGACCTTCATCACGTTATCGTTGAAGTCGGCCACCTCCGGCCAACCGTCGCGGACCTTTGACCCGAACAGGAGGGGATGGCGTCCTCCGGCAAAAATAGAATAGGCGTCATTGTAAATCATGATGCCGTCCGGTCCCCACAGGAGCACAATGGGAACCGGGGAACGCAGCAATACGCTGACCGTGGTCTTCAAGCTTTCGGGCCACTCGGAGATTGGTCCCAAACCGGTGTCGGACCAATCAAGCGCACGAATAAGAGCGCCGTTTTCACCGCCGCCGAACGGGAAAGGTTCGTCAGACACCAAGCCCCTCACGGCCACCCCCCTTGATGCTGTTGGGACCTATTCCAATTCAGCGGAACACAGCTATCCCTCACCATTTTAGGCGTGTTCACACAAGTGGGAAATGGCTAAAGCCGGTCTCAATAGCGACTCCACCTCATCGACTTTGGCCGCTTTGGCCTGAGGCGACCGCTTCCGCGGCGCTGACACTTTCCTTTCGTCCGCCAAGTCCTTCGGAAGGTCGCTGGTCTCCTATTCGGATCGCTATGATGGGCCCATTCGGCGCGTTGCGTGTCTCGTGGCTCCCGCACATGGGCGCGCACTGAAAGGCTCAGTGCGCGCTGGTGCCGCGATTGCGCAAGCCGCAAAGTTCGGCCTTCCATAACGTGCGAACGGCGAATGCGCGCTGTTGCAACAAAGTTGAAATGTCCCGGTGCGCGCAAAGGAGATGTCATCCGGCGGCTATCAGGGGCGGGAAGATAGCGCCGCGCAGACTTTATAGCGGCGCTTGCGGGCAAATCGAAGCATCTCAGCCCTTAGTCGGGACGGCTGCTTTTGGCCAATTCTGCAATCTGAGCCCTCGTTAAGAGTGTGGCTGGTGGCTTTGGCTGCTGTCGACCATCGTTTGGTCTCGCATCGATGCGGTCGGTCGCTCCATACCAAACTATGCTGAAAAACGTCCACGCCATCAGCTTCCAAGATGGCTGCAGATCGCACCATGCCGCGACGATAGGCAATGGCAGTCCGAAAATGAGGGGTCGCACGACCCAGCATTGCCAGGCATTTCGTGTGTCGATCTTCAACAAGGTTCGCGCTCGCGCCAAAATGGTAGGTCGCCGAACACTCCCTTTTGGTTCGAAAAATCCGGTGTTGCAACAAAGCCGAGATGTCCCGGTCTGTGCAGAGCAGGGCCTCGCCGGTCGTCAGTTCAAGTCCGCACCGGCATTCCATTGGTATTGACGCAAGCGTGTATTTTTGGTCGTCAGCCCACCTCTCGACTGGCCCATCAGCCTTGTTTCGGCCCCACCCGCGCAACCGCCGTGCTGATGTACGCGGACAATGGAGGTGTCGATCATCTGGACACAGCCATCATGAGTTTCTTCGAGGGCCTCCATGATTAAGTCCCAGATGTCCGCCAACGCACAAACCGGTTGTAGCAGGTCGTGTAAGGCCCAAAGGACTCTGGCAGATCGCGCCATGGCGCTCCTGACCGCAAATTTCCAGAAGGTGCCGTTGAGGACCCGTCGGTCGTCCACCCTCGGCACCGTCACGCCGTCGCGATTGACTCTTTGCAGACATTGAACCTAACCGGCGTCTGAACCGAACTGGTTCAATCTCAACTACATGCCAAGGCCTCGGCCGTAGGTCCAGTAATCAGACGCCCTACGTGCTGGTCGATCCCACAACTCTTCAGAACTTCGTTTTGATCGCACCGGCGGGAACGTTCGCGTCCATTGCGATCGGTAGGGACACTGTGAGAAAGCCGGATGTGCCCTCCATCCGATTTTCTACCGCAAATTCGCGGAAGACTTTGAGGCGCGTTGAAATGGGAAGCTTGCCGACTTCAAATGTGTAGCCGATCGATCCGCCGAGCGCAACCACGCGCCCTTCAAATGATCCGAGGCGAGCGCCGCTTCCGGAATCGGCGGTCAACTGCTGATAATAATAGCCGACTAGGCCAAGTGTGAATTCCTTGGAAATGTATTTCGTCGCTGCCCATTCAAGGTGAAATTCGTCGCCGCTCTTGTAGTCCGTAGCGGTGTTCGGCTGATTGAACGTGAAGCCCGCGCTTGCGGAGAGATCCCAGCCCAGTGTCGGATCGAGCCACGTCAGCGCTGTGAAGACGTCAATGGCCGGGCGGTTCAGCGACGCGTTCGAGAGCTGCCCGGGTACGTAAGTCCCGGATGGGATCACGCCGCCGACACCGACTTGCCAGTGGAAATTTCCGGAATGCCAGCCAACGAAGGAATTGATGAAGAAGTCGCTGAGAGCCAGTTCGGAATCTACTGCGTTGACGCCGATCGGTCCGAAGCGCGGCGAATTCACCAAGAGATTAGCACTTACCCTTGGCTCTCCAAATGGTGTGGTCAATGAGAACGCCAGATCGCCACCAAGGATCTTGGCCGGCGTCACCCAGATCGTTGTCGGGAGGTTGATCCACGTCTGCTGCGACACATTTGCGACAAGAAGACCGCCCGTGGGCAAGGTTCTGCCGGCGCCCAGTTTTCCGCTATAGAAATATGTGTCGTCTTGAAAATAGACGCCAGGCGGAGGAGTGAATCCAGCGCCGGGACCTCTTGTTCCGAGTAGATAAGCGCCAGTTCCGCCTTCGGCGGCAATCGATGGCCGGGGAACAATCGAGATCGCGATCAACGCAAGAGCTGCACAAAAATCACGTCGCATCTGTCACCCGCAGCACGAAAGTGAACTGATATTGGCAGATTATATTCGCGCAATCTGATCACAGCTCCGTCGCTATTACAACAGATGTCCCACTCTGGCGGCGACGCGATCATCCGCTCGTCACATATAAACCGTCAGGACATTGATTAGAATTCGCGTGAGTGTTCAGGTCTTCAATAGCGCATAAAAGTTACGGACATGAGAGCAGGCGGGTATCGTCATAATAGCGAAGTATCATTGCCCATTGACGGCCGAAATAATACGGGCAGAGTGTAGCAACCTGAAGATGTCCGCGCCTGTCGCGGATAAAGCAGTGTTCCCAGGGCTTCCGAAGCTTGAAAGGGTCCAACATGCATTCTTTCGTGGTGAACCATATTCTTCCTACTAGCTACAGGCTGCTCCAACTTTTCCGCAAATCGACATATGCGGTCGGTATTTCTTGCGCATGCGTTGCGTGGAATGTCACACCCGCCGCATTTGCATTCAGCCCAGGCGTCGAACTCCAGCAGCAGGTTCGCAATTACGGTGACATAACGCAGGTGCGTGCGCGAGGGCGTGTTGCAGTGCGCACCAGGACGGCGGTCGGTCCGAGAGGCGGCGTGTATCATAGTAGAACGGTTGTTCGCGCAGGAGCCGTGGGGCGCCCAGGATATGCCGGCGGCGGAGTTCGGTGGGTTCGTCCTTACGGCTGGCCCAGAGGCGGTGCGATAGCGGCAGGCGCGGCCATTGGAGTCGTGACGGCCGCGACCGCTGCGGCCTGGGCCGGCACTCCTCCGGCGCCTGGCATGTGTTGGTACTACACGGACTCATCGCGGACCCAAGGTTTCTGGGACTATTGCCGATAAATGCCGGGAGCAGCCTGTCATGACACTGTCGGACGCCGCTCCGGAAGAGATTGAACGGCCGGTCGACGTCTCGGACATGGTCCGGATTCCGGGCGGCATATTCCGCATGGGATCCGATGACCACTATCCAGAGGAAACACCTGTTCACCGAGTTAAGGTGGAGGGCTTCTGGATCGACCGGACGCCGGTGACAAACCGCCAGTTCAAGACGTTTGTCAGAGCGACCGGCTACAAGACGTCTGCCGAAATTCCGCCGGACCCGAAGGACTATCCGGGTGCGCTGCCGAACATGCTGTACGCAGGTTCATTGGTGTTTGCGCCGCAGCAGAGTGTGACCAATCTGCGCGACTGGAGCCAATGGTGGCAGTTCCTAAAGGGGGCCGATTGGCGTCATCCCTACGGACCGAAGAGCAACATCAACGTCCTCGATCATCATCCGGTCGTGCATGTGTCGTTCGCCGATGCCTTGGCCTACACGCAGTGGGCGGGCAAGGACCTGCCGACCGAGGCCGAATGGGAATTCGCGGCGCGCGGCGGTCTCGAGGGTGCTGAATTCGCATGGGGCGACGAGTTCACGCCGGACGGCGTCCATATGGCCAACACCTGGCAAGGTGAGTTTCCCCGTCAGAACCTGAACACGGACGGATATGAGCGCACCTCGCCGGTGACGGCGTTTCCGCCGAACGGCTACGGCGTACACGACCTGGTCGGCAACGTTTGGGAATGGACGACAGACTGGTATGCGCCGAAGCACGAAGCTGATGCGCCCAAGGCTTGCTGCATTCCAGAAAACCCGCGCGGCGCTCGGGAAGAGGGCAGCTACGACCCGGCCCAGCCCGACATCAGGATCCCACGCAAGGTCATCAAGGGCGGGTCGCATTTGTGCGCGCCGAATTATTGCCGACGCTACCGGCCGGCGGCGCGCCATGCGGAGCAGGTGGACACATCGACCAGCCATCTGGGATTTCGCTGTGTCGTGCGGGGCATGACATGACGGCTGCTCCTACTTCAGCGTTCGCGCGCCGCCTGACCTCAGCCGCCATCGTACTGTCCGTCGTCCTCCTGTTGCTCGGCGCCTACCGATACGGGTGGTCGATGGAAATCCATCGTCGGTTCTGGGTGGACATCTTCGAGCGCCTCCACGGACCGATGACGTTCCGCTTCTATCTGCAGCCCATGATGGCGCTGCTGGCGGCACTCCCCGACGGCATCCGCGATGCGCGGCTCGGCCACCGCTCGTTCTTTTGGTCAGCGTGGCGGGACCGTAACGCGTCCACGGGGCGGCTGCGGGAAGGTGTAACATCCGTCGCGCGTATCGTGCTGCTCGGCATCAGCATGGACGTGATCTACCAATTTAAAGTGCTCGACCGTTTCTACCCGGTAGAAGCGCTGATGATGGCGATCATGCTCGCTGTCATTCCATATTTCGTCTTCCGGTGGATCGTCGAGTTGATTGCTCGTTGGTGGTACGCGCGAGGTACGGGCTCGGCTCTGTAAAACAAGGACGTTCGATGATCGAAAGCGTGTCCTCCAAGTCCCCCGCCGACCAGATTTCGGTCGAACTGTCGTCGCGCCGGACCGGCATGTCGTTTCAGCGCACCCGGATGAGCGCGGATCGGACCCTGATGTCGGTTATCCGGACATCGCTGTCGCTGATTTCGTTCGGCTTCACGATCTCGCAAGTGTTCGAGAAACTGCGCGACCAGAACGTGATCACGCACGGCGCTCCCGCGCGCAATTTCGGCGTGACGCTGGTGGCGCTCGGCATCCTGATGCTGATCGGCGGATTGATTTATCACCTGCAGTTCATGGTCCAACTGCGTGAAGAGCGGAAGATGATGGCTGCCGACGGGTTGATCCACGCCCAGAGCGGCTTTCCGGTGTCGCTGACACTGATCACCGCGGTAATCCTGCTGTTCATCGGCATCGCCGCCATCGTCAGCATGATGTTCCAGGTCGGGCCGTTCGGTTGAAAGTGGAGCGCCGACGCGTCCCGTCGAGACGACAATCAGTTTGAGACCAGAAGCGACCTCGAATTCGACAGATGTAAGAATGGGAGTTGATCGAATGGCCAAAAGCAGCAAGCCGAACATCATCATGATCATGGCCGACGACGTCGGCATCTGGAACATCAGCGCCTATCACCGGGGCATGATGGGTGGCAGCACTCCGAACCTAGACCGTATCGCGCGCGAGGGCGCGCTCTTCACCGACTACTACGGACAGCAGTCATGCACTGCGGGACGCGCGGCATTCATCACGGGGCAGACGCCGTTCCGGACGGGACTATTGAAAGTCGGATTGCCGGCGGCGAAACAGGGCCTGCAGGACTCGGATCCGACCATCGCCGAATTCCTTAAACCCCTCGGCTATGCGACAGCGCAGATCGGCAAGAACCATCTGGGCGAT
>NZ_JBPWQC010000004.1:0-37506 GCF_051811065.1 Tardiphaga sp. 841_E9_N1_2
TGGTGGGCCCGGCAGGACTCGAACCTGCAACCAGACCGTTATGAGCGCCTGAAGCTTGCAGGATAGGCGTCTCGTTGGTCTATTTTTATAGTGTTTGTCGATGTTCGTCATCGCTCATTCCGCCTTCACTTGTGGCGCACCTGTGGCGGAACCACTCTTCGACCGGACAGGCTTTGCGGTCATTTTGCCGACGGCATCCGCGAGATATTCCGGGTGATGATGGCCATAGGTTTTGCGCAGCGTCTCTGGCGACATGCCCAGATAGCCCGCCGCTTGCCACTCGTCGGTCCCGTTCTGCATCAGCCATGTTGCTGCCGTGTGGCGCAGGGTGTGCGGCGAGACGCCGGGGCCGAGTTCCGCCAGGCCGACTGCGGTCTTGAATCCCGTCTTCACAGACTTCACGCCTTCGCCGTTCCACTCAACAAAGTGCCGGGCGATGATCTTCTTGCCGTGCCAGCGCCGCATATGAGCGAGCAGGCGGGGCGGGATGGGCATCGGCGGCTGCCGCTTGTTCGTCTCAGCCTGCCCCTGGGCGAGCCTGTAGAATACGCCCCGTTCAAGGTCGACGTAGGAACGTCCGATCGCCGGTATGGGCGACGCCGACGCGATGGCACCGGCCCGCGTACCGCTATAGAGGCCGATCAGGATGAAGCGCGCGATATGACGCAGCGGGCGCTTGTCGGTTGCAACCTCGCCTATACCCTTCCACGTCTGGATCTCTCGAGCCCGCCAGCACTTCCAAAGCAACTTAGCCGCTTCGCTGCGGGTCAGCCAACGGTCGCGCGGCTTGCCCTTGGGCGGGAGCGACACCTTGACGATTCCGCGGTGGAAACCTTCGGCCGCGTGATGTGAAATGGCGGCTCGGAGATCTTCAAGGTCCCGTCGTGACCCGCCCTTGTTGCCGCGCTTCTTGGCGTAGGCGTTGCATTGTTTCCGGTTGACGTCCGACAACATGAGGGCGCCCCAGAAATCGTTCAGGCGCTCCATGCGGTTCAGGTATTTCTGGGCGTCTGGTCCTTCGTAGAGTTCGGGACGATCCTCAGCGAAGATGGCGAGGACATCGGCGATCCTGATTGTCTCGATGTCCTGCTCTTTGCGCGTGGGCGAGTGCTTGCTGGCGATGTGGTTCGCAAGCGCTTTTTCCGCTCCGACAACTTCAGCCTCAAGGCATCCTGTGCCGATGAACTCGGCTCCATCTCGGATATACCAGCAGGCGGCATGGGTGACATTGCCGGCGGTATCTCGTCTTGCTGATCGCAAGAAGAGGCGGGCTCCTTTTTTCCGCGACATCGTTCCCTCATTTTTCCAATAGCCGCGAGCGTGGTGAATTGCTTGCCCGCGATGATCTCGACGTCCAGTCGACCGCGGCCGATTTCCCGGCGCAGGCCGGAGACGGTCATTCCGCCCATAGGAAATGCGATCTTCAGCGCCTCTGCAAGACGCAAGGGGGCGTGCGGATCGATCGATACCGGGATTTGCCCTGTCATTTCTGGCCCTCCAGGGCTTTACCGAGCGCCCAAGCCTCGAAATCCTGCTTCTCATGCGGGACGTATCGCCAGACGGTGGCCGACATGCCGGAGTCGTTCTTGCCGCGCTCGGGCGTCTTTTCCAGTTCGCCGTCGCGGTGAAGTTCGGAAACGCGCGGCCGGACGGTCAGGATCGAGAGGTGTAAATCGTGGGCGACCTCGTCGGCAGTGCGCCCCTGTGGGTGGGCGGCCTCAAAGACAGCCAGCACCTTGGCGCGAACGATACTCGCGGACGCGGCTATCTTATCCGCCGCCTCTTCGGACGGGCCATGCGCCTTGAAGCCCGGCGCGTCTGGATATTCGTCTGCCGTCATGGGCGCCCCCTCGGGGCCAGCGACTTCAACTCGGCCTCGCACTGGAGGGCATGTTGCTTCCAGCGGTCGCGGTCAGCAGTTATTGATCGCTCGGCCTGTTCGGCGCGCGCTGTGGCTCTGTGTGCGCAGGCGGCATCGGAGACCGCGTTCTGTCGGGCCCGTTCGACGCCGGCCAGTTCTCGCTTCGTCATCGACAGTTTGCTGCGCAGGTCGCGGAGTTCGGCCAGCAGATCAGATGAAGGCGCCGGGTGCGGATCCTGGGGAAGATTGCCGCACCCGACTGCGCCGACGCCCCGGGAGGAAGTAGGCGTCGGAATTTCATACGAGCGGTTCACGGCTGGGTCGCCTTCTTAAGGAAGGCATGCGCCAATCGGAGCAGAGGGCCGAGCCGGGACGGAAAATAGCCGTCTTCCATAAACAGGCCGGGCTTGTCGCACCAAAGCCGCGCTTCAACGTAACGAACAAGCTCAAGCGCGCCCTGCACCGAAACAGGCTTGGCCTTTCTCATCAGCTCCGTAACGTTGTGCAGCTCGCGGGTCGCCTTGCGTACCTTGTCCCGGGCATCAAGGAGGCCAGTCTTCCGATGAATGGCGAGAACACGGCGGCTCTCCTTTCGAAAGGCAGCCTTCAGAGGTTCTTTCATCTTAGGTAGGAGGGTGAGTTTACGTTCGCAGGAAGCTATATGCTGACGCAGCTCGTATTGAATGCCATCTAGCCCCTTTTTCTTTGCGAGCCGGCTCACGTTGGCACGATGCCGCTTAAGGGTCGCTCGGGTGTCCCGCGTCAGCTTCCGAAACTGATCGTCGATCTGCTTCTCGGAATGGAACTGATATCCGTTCGACCAGTGCACATTCAGTAGCGCATCGGGGATGTAGACGTGCGGGCCAAAAACATCGGCCTTGGCCATCTTATCCTCGATTGACCAGCGTACATTTTTTGCATCGGTGTACGCGTCGAGCGCAGCGTCGGCTCGGGCGATCAGCTTGATGACCGGATCGGGCTTCGCCCTCGTTGTTCGGATTTTCACCGACTTGTCGCCTCGCGTCATTTCCGCGATCTGCGACCGTGTGAAGCGCGGCGTAACCTTGCCTTCTGGAAGCTGCAGCATCAGCGCACATCCTTCTTTTCGGTGTCGATCTTCAGGCTCTTGAGGACGGAGCGAGCGCGGGCAACCAGCTTGGTCTCATCAAAAAACGGAAACAATTTGCGCTTGCGTGAATAGTTCAAGGGCTTGCCATCCTTGAAATCGTTGCTGGTGCGGACGGTGACGGCATCATCGATAGGTACCATTAGCGTCGGGTAATCGCGCGACCCGTAAAAGCTCCAACCAAGTGTGTGAAGCTCGCCGATCAGGAACGCATGATATCGATAGAGCAACCCGGCCCGCGTTAATTTTTTGCCACGCGACAAGGGCCCAACGTTCTTCGTGGCCTCGGGAAAAGCCGTAGTCACGGCGAGCGCATCGGAAATGACTTTAAACTGCTCTAGACTGGGCGTGGAGCTGTTGTGCTCGCACTGTCGGACGGTGAGTTTCATCAGGCGTGAGACGCAGGAGGACGAATTTAGGTCAGTCTTGAAGGCTGCTAAAAATATCTGCCTTTGGATACTGTGCAAGGCGTCGTATTCGTCATCAGCTTCTTTGCTGAAGTCGGTCGTCGAAAATGCATCCATGAGCGCCGTTGTTTTCTTATGCCAATGGTCGAGTATTGCGATTGGCTGAATGTCCAGCGTGCACTCACCCTCACCGATCGGGCATATGCCCCAAATCCGGTGCGGTGCTTTCTCAGCAACGACAACTTGCGGCGGGTTGGTCGGCGCAGTCATAGCGACCTCCTTGACTGAAGGTGGACGCTTGAGCTTCTTCGGCGTTGTGACTTGAAGCATGTTCTAGGCTCCCGACGACACGCGGTCGTCACGCTCCGCAGAAAATCGCGGACCAAACAGAAATCATTGCGAGAAACAGGATCAGCGACGCGAGCGCCGGCAGATCGGTAAGGGCGGTGCGCAAGATCGTCATGACGTCACCAGCTTCGGGCTGCTCGCGCGGATCTCGCGCGCCAGTTCGGTTGCGGTGTCGGAATGGGCGACGACGTCGCCGAAGGCGAAGGCGGCTTGGAGCGTGCGCAATACTTCCCGCTCGTCGCCGAGATCGCAGCTGGAAGCCGCGAGCAAGTTCGCCATGTTTTTGGATGTCTGCGCCATGTCAGGCCACCCGCTTGATGGGCTTGGACAAGCGAGGAGCGATCCAGCCGAACAGCGTGGGCCAAAGCGGATCGAAGTGATTGCAGAACGCGTTGAAAGCGGCTTCTGCGGCGCGCTCGACCTTTTCAATGTGTTCGGCCGGCCAGACTGCCGTGGCCTGAGCTGCCGGCGTCCAGTGCGCAGTCTCGAAACCGTTGCGGACCTCGTCGAGCGTTTGGTGGAAATACCCGTGGCACTGGCCGACGGTGCCGAACTGCAGCGCCAGCATCCCGATCTCGCGCTGCTGCGCAGGTGACAGGCGATCCCATGCAGCGCCGGCATCGAACTCAGCGAGTTCGGCAAATGTCGGCAATCGATCTTCGAGGGGTATTCTGTTTGCGGCTGCTGGCATCGCGTTGCTCCATCGGACAACCACGATAGTAAGTGTTGCTTACGTCATGTCAAGTGCGACGTAAGAGAAACTTGCGCGCAAAAATGATTCGACTCCGGCCGGTACCCGAGTCCATCATAGAACAGAAAGGGAACGTGGAGGCTGATTGTGGGGCGTTTAGTTCAGGTGACGTGTCTCGATTGCGGTCGAACACGGCGCACCGATCATGCCGAAGACCAATGGTCCCGGCTCTATTGCAAGGTCTGCAACGCGCGGGGCGGAATAGGTAAAAATCTAATCGTGGAGAAGGCCCATGTCGGAAACAGAGCATTTCGTGCAGGTGTTCAAGCGAGACGGCCGGCGCCTGGTCGGTCAACAGCCTGAGCGCTGTAAATCACCCGAACAGGCGAGGGTGCGCGGCGCGAGAGCGGCAGAGCATGCTGCCGGCGTGCTTGTCTTTTCGGTGACAGGTGAACCTGAGTTCGGAGAGTTCGAGCCGCCGGTTGTCTTGCAGCGTTATGGTGAAGTCCCGGCGGACTACGGCTAACCCAGCAGTTCTTTCAGCGGGACGACCCGGTACAGGTTCTTGATTTCCTTCAAGTCGAAATCGAGATCCTTCGGCGGGTTCAACTGGCGGACGGTGATGAAGGACCCCCGGCGAGCGATAAACTCTTTGATAAAGCTCGGATTTTCAGGGTCTTCGGTCTCTGATTTTGGCCTTAGCTCTATGACGACGTCGTCGCCCGGTGCCGGCGACGCCTTTTCAACGATCACCAGATCCCGGGCCCTGTACCTAGGCTCCATGCTGGTGCCGCCGACATACAGTCCGAAGGCTGCGCGATGCCCGTCCATCTTCCGGGGTCGGGCGACATAATTGACGACCTCGCCATTCATCCAGAAATCCGGCTCTCGATCGTCATCCCTGCCGCCCATGGTAATGCCGAGCACGGGTAGCGTGGGCGCTCCGAGAGTGCCCTGTGGGTTCGGAATGGCGTGGCCAGGAATGACGTCGTCCAATTCGTCGCCGAACCCCATCAGATAATCGAGGCCGATCTCGAGGAATTGCGCCAGCTTCACCATCCGGTCTCTTTGAGGGCTGGTGTTCTCCGACTCCCAAAGTGACACCGCATTACGGGAGATGCCGAGATGGTCGGCAACATCCTGCTGGGTCTTCTTGGCGCGCAAACGGGCCTGTCGGATCCGGGAAACCGGTTTTTTCTCGTTCATAGCTGTTTGTAAGTCCCGCTTACGCTTGCGTCCACTTGACAATAGGGTAAGCAATTCTTACCACTATGGGTTATGTTGGATGTTGTGACCGAAGCAGCGGGCAAGGCGGGTGGGGTGGTCAAACTGGCCGCCGCTCTTGGTCTGGCTAATCATCAGACCTTCTATTCCTGGAAGCGTCACATCCCCTCCGGCCGGGTGCTGGCATTTGAACGGGTCACCGGGATTCCCCGTCATGTGACGCGTCCTGACCTGTACCCGCCGCCGCCTAGTGCACCGTGTACCCCATCTTCCGATGATAGTTCGGCCCATGCTGCCGGATCATCGCGCGGTCCCAATCCTGAAATCTCAACAGCGCCAGTTCGCGCTGGTGATGGCGTCGCTGTGCCTCGTGCTCAGCGCGCGACCGGGTAACGCTCTTCGTTCGGCGTGATCCGCGTTCAGTGTGTGTGCGTTCCATTGTGTAGCCCCTTCAACGAGTGAACCGATGCAGCAAGCCTATGCAACGAGCGGTCAAATCGCCAAATCGGGGGCAACCCGAAACGGATACGATTTATCCGAAACGGATACAGGACCGTCGATCCATCAGCAGATCACGGCGTTCTTCAAAAGCCTTCAACCCCTTAAAACATGGGGTTTAATCGCTGATGCGCTTGGTCTGAAAGAGCATGCCGCGAAGCATCGCGCGGCCAATCACCGCGACTACAGCATCGAGGAATTGCAGGTACTGCTGCACAGCGACAGTGGCGGCGAGATCCTGGAGATGCTGATGGCGGACGCCGAACCCGAATGGTGGCGCGCGCTCAAGATCAACTTGAACCTCTCCAAGGCGCTCGCTGCGCAGGCGCAGTGGCAACAGACAGTCATGTCTCTCGATGCCACGCCGATCGATCAGCCGACACGCCGCAAACTCAAGAAGGTCATCAATGCCGACCGAGCTTTCAACACAGCCCGTGCCCAAAAAGAAGTTGCCGCGGGCCTTCTACATCAGAACGTCAATCGCCCTGTGGATCGCGTCATGGCTGCGACCGCCGGCAAAGCCAAAATCCCCGCCGCTGGCATGCGAGCCCGTGTCTGATGTCGAAGCACAAGACCGGCAAGCAGAAGCGGGCGGCGAAGCTGCGGACGAAGCGCAAGGAGTATCGCGCCAGGAAGCGTGCTCGCGAGCGCTCGGTGGAGGCGGTCAATGAGCCTCGGGCTTGAAGACCAAAGTTGCGACTGCTGCCAGTTCTTCATTTCGGACGGCACGAGGATCACCGGGGAGTGCCATCGTAGGCCGCCGAAGATCATCAGGCGTCCCGGGCGTCAGGAATCGTTCAACCGCGGCGTCTGGCCTGAGGTGACCCTCAGTGACTGGTGTGGCGAGTTTGTAGCTCTTCCCGAGGGCAGCGAATGAGCCAGCTGGATCCGCGCAATATCGCAATCGCGATGGGCGGCGACGTCACCGGTAGGGACAGCGTCAATGTGCCTGGACCCGGCCATTCCAAGGCCGACCGTTCGCTTGCCATCAAGATCAACGCCCGTGCACCGGGCGGCTTTGTTGTGTTCAGCCACTGCGGAGATGATCCTATCGAGTGTCGGGACTATGTCCGGCATTCGCTGGGCATGGAGGCCTTCGACCCGCAGCGCGGCCATCAGGCCTTTCCGCAGCTCAGCGTGACGTCTGTCAGCGGGGAAGAGGATATCCGGCGCCGCAAGGAATTTGCCGAAGGCATCTGGCGCCAATCGTCGAACCCGATCGGTACGATTGTCGAGAAATATTTGCGGGACGAGCGCGGGTTGCTGCTGCCGCCTACAATCGCCGGAGCCGTCGTCCGTTATCACGCCGGCCTTCGGTACGGTGACCAGTCCTTTGCCGGCATGGTCTGCCTGATGCGCAACATCGTCACGGACGAACCTTGCGGAATCCATCGGACATTCCTGGACAAGGACGGCAAGAAGGTGGACCGGCGCATGCTCGGCATCGCCAAGGGCGCAGCCATCAAGCTGGACGCACACGACACCATCAACGGGCCATTGACGATCGGGGAGGGCTTTGAGAGTTCGCTGGCGAGCAAGCTGGCTGATCTCGGCCCGGCATGGGCGCTAGGTTCTGCCGGTGGCGTCAAGGCGTTCCCGCTGATCGAGCGTGTGACCAGCCTGACCGTGCTGCAGGAGAATGACCCGACGAGCAAGCAGTCAACGCGGGCCGTCACCAAGCGCTACCTGGCCGGCCGCAGGCCGGTCAATGTTGTGACACCCCGGAAGGGGCTCAACGACTTCAACGACGTCTGGCGGGAGGCATGCCGTTCATGAACGCGCCCCCGAATTTCACGTCTCACGCCAATTTCAAAGCCTACGAGCCGCCGTCTGACAACGACGTCGTCTCAGAGTTCAGCATTGCCCGTGATTTCATCGAGATCAACGGCGAGGATCTGAAGTATTGCGAGAAGATCGGCGGCTGGTTTCGGTGGGACGGCCTGCGCTGGAAACCCGACCTTCTGTCCGAGACATTCCAGGAGATCCGGTTCTTCGCGCAGCAGTGCTCGGAAAATCAGCCGGCGAACCGGCGCGTCACCGCTGGCAAGACCGGGACTATTCGCGGCATCGAGACGCAAGCGAAGACTTCGCGCGGCGTGATCCAGAACGAAGACTGGTTCGACAACGAGCCGATGCTGCTTGGTACGCCTGCCGGTGTCGTGGATCTGACAACAGGCGAACTGCGGCCGGGACAAAAAGAGGACCGGATAACGAAGTCGACGATGGTCGCGCCAGCAAAGGGCGATTGTCCGATCTGGCTCAAGTTCATCCGGGAGGCGACGCAGGGCGATGACGACCTGATCCGGCTGCTTCGTCAGTGGTGCGGCTATTGCCTCACTGGCAAAACCATCGAGCACTCGCTGATGTTCTTCTCCGGGCCCGGTGGCAACGGAAAGGGCGTCTTCCTGAATTTCATGACCGAGCTGTTGGGCGATTACGGCGGTGTGGCCAACATCCAGACATTCGCGGCGTCGAAGTCCGAACGCCACCTGACCGAGATAGCCGCGCTTCGCGGCAAGCGCACCGTCACGGCATCGGAGACGACCGAGGGCCAGGCCTGGGACGAGAGCCGTGTCAAGACGCTGACCGGCGGCGACCCGATCAAGGCCCGGTTCATGCGGCAGGATGAATTTGTATTCATGCCTCAGTTCAAGCTGATGATCATGGGCAATCACAAGCCAATCCTGCAATCGCCGGACGAGGCGATGCGCCGCCGGCTGATGATCATCCCCTTCGAGTACAAGCCGCCGGTGAAAGACCTCACGCTGGGCGACAAGCTGCGCACAGAGGCTGCGGCGGTCCTGCAGTGGATGATTGATGGCTGTCTCGACTGGCAAACCAACGGGCTTCTAAAGCCGGAGAGCGTACTGGCTGCGACGGCAGAATATTTCAGCGATCAGGACGTGTTCCAGCACTGGCTCGACGAGGAATGCGATGCTGAGCCCGGCAACGAATACAAGTCCGAGCGTTCGAACGACCTTTTCAAATCGTGGGCCGACTTCGCCAAGGCGAGGGGAGATAGCCCAGGTTCGGCTCGTTCCTTCAAGGACCAGATGATCCGGCGTGGCTTTCGGAACAAGCGGATGAACACAGGAGCGCAATATGTCGGACTTCGACTGCGGCCGACGGCATCATACCACCATGAAGAGTGACGCAGTGACGCTAAGTGACGTCACTTTGCATTATCGGCTTACACCCGCGCACATGATTAGGGGATGCAGAAATGTCGTCACTATCCGTCACTCGACGAAGCCGGGCCAAGAGTGACGCTAAGTGACGTCACTTTCGGACATGAATTTGAATTGTAGCAGTTTCTGCGCATGACACGCGCAAGGGAGAAGAACGATGAAGGCAGAGCAGACAACCGCGCAGGATAAGCTTCACTTGATAGCGACTGAAGCGGCATCGTCCGGCCCGCTCGCTTCGAAGGCGCGGGAAACAGCGGCGGCTATCGAGGACTTCAAGACGTCGACAGAGCCAATGGACGTGGCTGCTGCCGCCTTCGTGGAACGTCTGGCGCAACATGTAGCGCCGCCGATTAGCAACAGCGACGACTTCAAGTGGGATGCCGAGGCTAACCCGTCTGTCGTCTGTCCTGAGCAGCGTTCCTTGGCGATCTACACCAACCCATTCGGGCAGGCGGTAATTCGTCAGGAGCGCTCGTGGGATGAAGAAGACGACACCTGGATCTGCATTTCGAAATCGCACCTGCAGGACGTGATTGACCGACTGCAGCACATTCTTAGTTCTGACGGGTGAGGGTGCCATATGAGCTTGTACCGTCGTCACGAACGCTTCAGCCGACAGATCGCGGCGGACCCGGCATCGCAGCTAGCCTATGAAGCAATCCGGCAAGAGCAGCGCGAGTTCATGCTGGGCTGCTTCGACTGGATCGAGGGCAGGAACACGCCGGCTGCGTTCATGGCTGCTGCTGAGCATGAACGGCTGCGGAAACTGGCCAGCGAGGCGAAGCGCAGGGCAATGGTCGGCGCCGATCCGCTAAACCTGACCGGTCACACGAAGGGCTTGGCGCCAAAGCAGACCCTGGGGGCTGACCCGATCGAGCAAATCGGGAACATGACACGCGTGAAGACCGCCATAGCCAGGCTCACGGGCAAGAACCGGCTCGATCAGCGCCAGGTGCTGGCTGCGGACACCTATCGAGAAGCGTTTGAAACCGTGCACTCGACGCTTGGTGGGTCGATGGACTTCGACCGTGTTCGTGGTGGTAGCGCCGGATCGAAAGCACCAGCGGAAGCCATGCTTGAGGCGGCGGGGACACTGAAGCAAGCCAAGGGTGTCTTGGGCGCACGATCGACTATCATCGTGGAACAGATCGTGTGCCATGGCCGAACGACTGAGGAATGCGCGCGGCTCGTCTATAGCTACCGGGATGGCCAGCCTACGGCGGCGCGCGATATCAACTATGTCGGACGGACACTGCGGGAGGGCCTGACCGAACTCGGCATGCTGTGGCATCCGAGCCCGCGGACCCGGACGCAGAGCTTTCGACCGTCGAAGGACGAGATCACAGCGGGCAATGCCGGCGTGAGGATAGTTGGGGAGGCGGTTTATGTTGGCGGCTGAACAGTCAACGCGTGCGCGGTGAGTTCCGAGGCGTACTCATTTTGGCCATCTGTTCATTGATGCGATCGGCCTCGCCGGAGTCTATGCACCGCTGGGCTTCGTCTTCGGAGTTCATCTGGACAAGGCCGTCACCTACGGTGCCGTCCTCGAACAGCTCACAGACCCAAAACGTGTGCCCTGGGCCTGGGCAAGTCTTCCATCCGATGCGTTTCATCTTTCAAGTTGTAGTTCGAAAATAACTGTTCGTCACCATGTAGCGCTCCGTTGACAGTCTGACAGACATCTGCGCATTGTCGTGTAACGGCGCGATTTGCGTCGGCGACCCGCTCGGAGAAATCCGCGGCGGGTTTCTTTGTTGGAGCAATAGCATGCGCCGCACAGGCCGCTTTGTTCTCTCTATCCGTGATCGCCTAGCGCTGGACCGCAGCAGCTTCATCCTTTGTCACCGAGCTTGGTGGCAGTGAGCAATCCAACCGGGGACGCGCTGCGAGCGGCTGGTTGGCCGGGAGTAACCATGGGCGTTCACGATCTAAAGCAAGCCTTGATGGCCGAGCATGCCGGCGTGACAGGCCTGATCATGCAGTACGAACCGGGCGGTACGGGCCGGGAGATCTACACGGCGACGGTGGACGGCAAGAACGTCCCGGTGCTGTGCGATCCGAACCTGAAACCAGATCAAATCATCGCCGCGATCCTGACCGGCGTGAAACAGCAGGAATCCACCAATGACATTCCAGATCAGCAAGTCCCAGGTTGACGGGCTGCCGTACAACTTCACCGACGAGGTTGAGAAGTATCAGCAGGCCATGCTGGCGCACCGCTTTTCGGGCGATGCTGCGCCTGTGGCACCCGGGATTATCGAGGCCGCTGTGCGGCGCGTGCAGCACCCGATCGAGGATGGCAAGCCGGACGATTTTGTCATCGACTTCGAGATCGTTGACGATACCCCGCCGGAGCCGGTCCTGACGTCGGCGGATCGCCGAACAAAGCTGATGTTCCAGGTCCAGGCCGCACAGGCTGATGCAGCGGCAAAGGTCATTTCGCCGGCCCGCGCACGCCTGCTCAGCATGGACGTGAGCCGGATCTACACCAAGGCGGTGGAAGCGCGGACGCCAGCCGATGACGCTGTCATGGCTCAGCATGCCGCTGTCCAGGCGCGATTGAACGCGCTGACCTATCACACGGCCACGCTGGAAGTCGAAATCGAGGACTTGGCGGACGATAAGCTCGACAGTTGGCAGATGACACCGTTCCCGGCTGTCTAATGGCCCGTCCGTCCCTTTACACAGATGAGGTAGCGCAGACGATCATCGAGCGCTTGGCGAGTGGCCAGACGCTTCGTGAGGTCTGCCGAGATGAAGATCTGCCGGCGGAAAGCACTATTCGGCTCTGGGTGCTGGATAACCGAGAGGGGTTTGCTGCTCGGTACAGCCAGGCGCGCGAGCTTGGCTATCACTCGATGGCCGATGAGGTCCTTGAGATTGCCGACGACGGAACCAACGACTGGATTCAGCGTCGCAAGGAAAGCGGAGAGACTGAGACCGTCATCGATCATGAGCATCTGGGGCGGTCACGGCTGCGGTTCGATGCCCGGCGGTGGCTTCTGTCCAAGGCGCTGCCCAAGATTTACGGCGACCGGCTGAACGTCGATGCCAAGCATGATGTCAGTGACCAGCTCGCGGACCTGATGAAGGCCGTGGATGGGCGGACGCGCGGTCTGCCGAAGAAGCCAGATCCCGGAGAAGGCTCATGAGGTTTTTCGGGCTTAAGGAGAGGTCGTCGAAGCCGGCGAAAGCCCCCGTGGATGAATGCGATGCATTGGTCACGGAATTGGACGCCGCTTACCCGTTCAAGGACGAGCGGTTCGGAGCGCGGTCGATGATCCGGCTCATCATCTGGACGGTGATGGAGCTAAAGAAGCGGGGTCGCATCTGACGTGGCCGAGTTCGCCAAGGTGGTTGACCAATTCTCCGACCAACTGTGGCGCCTGAATAACCTCTACATCATCACGGACGAGCACGGCCGGCGCGTAACATTCAACATGCACGACGCGCAGCGGCAGCTGTTCGACGAGATGCACAATCTGAACGTGATCCTGAAGGCTCGCCAGCGCGGCTTCACCACGTTCATTCAGCTCTTCATGCTGGATGCCTGCGTTTTCAACAGCGACGTCCGGGCCGGCACAATTGCGCACACGCTGCCTGACGCTCAGGTCATCTTCCGGGACAAGATCAGGTTCCCGTATGACAACCTGCCGGAGGGCATCAAGGGCATCGTCCCGCCGCTGAACGATAACACAACCGAGCTTCTGCTGGCCAACAACTCGGGTGTGCGTGTCAGCACCTCGCTGCGATCGGGCACGCTGCAATATCTGCACGTCTCGGAATACGGGAAAATCTGCGCGAAATTCCCGGACAAGGCTCGAGAGGTCAAATCGGGTGCGCTGAACACGGTCGACAAGGACCAGATCGTCTTCATCGAGAGCACGGCGGAAGGTCAGGACGGGCATTTCTTCGAGATCTGCCAGGCGGCGCGGACCCGGAAGAACACCGGCGACAAGCTCACGCCGATGGATTTCAAGTTTCACTTCTCGCCGTGGTGGGAAGACCGGAAGTATTCGCTGGCTGCCGGCGCCGTCGAGATCACACCGTCATATGCGGAGTATTTCGCCAAGCTGAAGGGCTTGGGCGTCAATCTGACGCCTGATCAGCAGGCCTGGTACGTCAAGAAAGCCGAGCAACAGCAAGGCGACATGAAGCGGGAGTTTCCATCAACTCCCGACGAGGCATTCGAAGCCGCGATCGAGGGCGCTTACTACAGCGACCACCTGACGAGGATGGAAATGGACAGGCGGCTGACCCGCTTGCCGATCGACACCGGCATTCCGGTCATGACGTCCTGGGACTTGGGTTGGAACGACACCAACAGCGTCTGGCTAATCCAGGTTGTGGGCCGGGAAATTCGCTGGATCGATTACTACGAAAACAACGGCTACGAAATCTCGCACTACGTGAACGAGATCAACAAGCGCAAGTCCCAGCACGGTTTCACGTTCGGTGCGCATTATTTTCCGCACGACGTCACCAACAACCAGCTGAATAACGGCAAGAGCGTATTCGATACCTTGATCGGCCTTGGGATTAATCCTGAGCGCGTACCGCGGGTGTCGAACGTCAACGACGGTATCAACGCCACCCGCCGGATGATGGGCCAGTCCCTGATTGATCCGGTGCGCTGTGAGCAGGGCCTGAAGTGCCTTCGGAACTACCGCAAGGAATGGGACGAGGACCGGGCCTGCTTCCGGGACAAGCCATATCACAATTGGGCATCGAACGGCGCCGACGCGTTCCGCAACTTCGCGCAGGGCTATGTCGAGCCGACAATCGTCCAGCCGCGTCAACGCTACAGCAGCAGATCAAATAGTGGAGGCGGCTCTTGGCAGTCAGCGTAGCGACCCGCGAGAACGATGGGGCTGAGGCCCTTCAGGATCACGAGGCGCTGGCAAAACGGCTGAAGGCGTGGTTTGGCACGGACTACGAAAAGCAGGGCGACTGGCGCAAGGAAGCGCGCGAAGACTTCGATTTCGAGGCCGGTCACCAGCTCGACGAGACGGACAAAGCCAAGCTGCGGGATATGAACCGCCCGATCGTGATCATGAATCGCATCGGCCCGGTGATCGACAGCGTCGCCGGCTCGGAAGTCGCGAACCGTCAGACTGTGCAGTATATCCCGCGCGAACAGGGTGACGTTCAGGTCAACGAAGTGCTGACCGCCGCGGCCAAATGGTTCCGCGACCAGTGCGACGCCGAAGACGAAGAATCCGACGCCTTCCGTGACACCGTCGTTTGCGGCATGGGCTGGACCGAGACCCGCCTGGACTATGAAGACGAGCCGGACGGCGCTCCGATGGTCGAGCGCACCGATCCGCTGGAAATGGTTTGGGACTCGACGGCCAAGAAGCGAAATCTGGTCGATATGCGCCGGGTGTTCCACATCAAGCGCGATATTCCGATCGAGGAAGCCCGCGCGCTGTGCCCCGGTGACCCGGATAACCCGTTCGAGGATGCCGATTACAACGCGACATGGGTCGACGGGAAGGGCAGCGAGCGCGAGCCGCACCACAACGACAACAAGACCTACAACAAGGACGGCACAGAGGTCAGCGACTCCGACAAGTGCGTCACGATGGTTCGTGCGCAGTGGTGGGAACGCGTGCCGGTATGGCTGGTTCTTGATCCGACAAATCCACAGAACCTCCTGACGCTCGAAAAGGACGAGTTCGAAGACCTGAAGAAGAAGGCGAAGATTGCCGGGGTGCAGCTGCGGTTCACACAGCAGACGCGCAAGGTCTACAAGCAGGCCTATCTGGGCAACGAATTGCTCGAAGTAGGCGACGCGCCCTGCAAGGATCACTTCTCGTTCAAATGCATCACGGGCAAGCGCGATCGTAACAAGAATATCTGGTTCGGCCTCGTGCGCGCGATGAAGGATCCGCAGCGCTGGGCGAATAAGTGGATGATGCAGACAATGCACATCATGAATACGTCGTCGAAAGGCGGCATTGGCGCCGAACGTGGCGCGTTCTTCGAGAACGACGCCGACGGTGAAGCGAGTTGGGCCAAAAACGACCAGGTCACGTTCCTTAAAACTGGCGCTCTGTCCGGCGCTGCTCCGAAGTGGATGCAGAAGCCACAGTCGCAATTCCCGGCATCGTCGTTTCAGCTCATGGAATTTGCCATCGGCTCCATCCGGGATGTCTCCGGTGTGAATGTCGAGTTGCTGGGCATGCAGTCGGGCGCCGGACAGGCGGCAAGCCTAGATCTGCAGCGCAAGCAGTCGGCAATGACCATCCTGCAGTCGTTCTTCGACAGCCTGCGACGGTATCGGAAAGAGCAGGGGCGTCTGCTGCTCTATTTGATCGAGAACTACCTGAGCGATGGCCGGCTGATCAGGATCGTCGGCAAGGATCAGGAGCAATATGTCCCGCTGGTGAAGCAGGAAGGTAGCGCCAAGTATGACGTCATCGTCGACGAGGCGCCGTCCGCTGCAAATCAGAAGGAAGCCACATGGGCGATGTTGCAGCAGATCCTGCCGGTAATCGGCAAGATGCTGCCGCCTGCGACGTGGCTGGCGCTGCTCAAATACTCGCCGTTGCCGACATCGGCTCAGAAGGACATCTCGGACAGTCTTGAGAAGAGCCAGAACGGTTCGGACCCGGCCGCAGAACAGGCCAAGGCAGAGCAGGCGCGCGAAGACGCGAAGACTGCAGCCGAGATCGAGCGGCAGAACAAGAAGACCGACGCCGACATTGCGAACATGAACCGCAAGGCGGACGCGGAAGCCCAGATCAAGCTGCGCACGGCTCAGGCTGAAAACGTCACCAACATGCTGAACGCGCCGACGGTGGCCGGGCCTGATGGCGTGCCCGTTGCCAGCGGCAACGATGGGACTGCGCTGGTCATGTCGATGCTGGCCGAGATGCAGAACGGGATGCGGATGCTGGCGGAATCGCTCAATGCGCCGAAGCAGCTGATCCGCGATGCGAGCGGAGAGGTCATCGGCGTGGCGCCCATGCAACTACAAGGCAGGATGAACTGAGATGGCGACCTACACCAAGTTCAATCAGTTTGTCGAAGACCTTTGCAAGAAGGTCCATAACGTCAACAGCGACACGCTGAAGATCATGCTGACCAACACGGCGCCGGTGGCGACCAATGCCGTGAAGACGGATATTACCGAGATCACGGCCGGTAACGGTTATGCCGCGGGCGGTACGCAAGCCGTCTTCTCGTCCGGCGCGCAGGCCTCAGGCACGTTCAAGTTGGTTGTCGCCGACGTGACTTTCACCGGGTCCGGCGGCTCCTTCGGGCCGTTCCGGTATGCGGTGCTCTACAACGATACGCCGACGAGCCCGGCCGATCCGCTGATTGCGTATTGGGACTACGGCACGTCGATCACCATCACGAACGGCAACAGTTTCACTGTCGACCTGGATCAGGTCGGTGGCTTGTTCACGCTGGTTTGAGGACTGACCATGGCCAATACAAACGATCTGCTGCGCCAGCGTTTCGTTGAAGCACTTGCGGAGCGCGACGCCATCGTTGCCGAGACGACGCCGATCCGTGAAGAACGGGACGCGCTGCTGGCCAAGGCTCGGGCTATCGAGGTGAAAACCTATCCTATCGATGAAAAGATCAAGGCGCTGGAGGCGCCGCTTTACGATCTGAACAACGAGATCGGACGCATCTCGCGACTGTTTCGTGAAGGCGACTCGCTCATCAGCAAGACGGCTGCCGAATAAATGGTCGCCACCACGCTCGCCGACGGCATCCGCTTCAATGCGACGTCGACGGGAACGGGCGATTTTGTCTCGTCCGGGGCGGTTTCGGGCTATCGCAACGCGTCTGGCGTCTTGGTCAATGGCGCGACCTACCGCTATCGCGCTGAAAATGCGTCGCTCTCGGAGTATGAGCGGGGTTACGGCGTTTGGAATAGCGGCACCAGCACGCTCGCCCGATCCACGATCGACTACTCCTCAACTGGTTCGAAGGTCGCGTTTAGCTCTGTTCCTCAGGTCGGGATTACGCCTGGGCCTGATGATCTGATGACGCCTACTCTTATGAGGTCGTATCTCGCCGGATTAACGCTTTCTACTGCGGGTAGTTCTGCGTCATTTGGCATCGCGGCCGGCGTCGCAACCGACAGCACCAACGTCGACATGCTGGCGTTGACTAGTGCCTACACCAAGACCAACACGATCTGGGCTATAGGCTCCGGCAATGGCGGGATGGATACCGGCACGGCTTCCGCCAACACCTGGTACCACGTATTCTTGATCAAGCGCCCTGATACCGGAGTTGCAGATATCCTCGTGTCTGCAAGCGCAACATCTCCGACGCTTCCAACAAACTACACAATGTTCCGGCGCGTCGGTTCGATACGCACAGACGGATCGAGTAATTGGCTGTTGTTCTCGCAATTTGGGGACGAATTTCTATGGGGCGTCGGGTCTCTCACGAACGACGTGAACGATAATACGCTCGGCACAACTCCCAAGCTGTACACGTTGCGCGTCCCGCCCGGGGTAAAGGTCACTGCCCGGATAAGGTCCAACGGTGTGAGTAGTTCTTTCCTCATCGCATCTCCCGATGAGGGTACCATTGCGTTCAACACGCCGACGACGAACCAAACTTCTAACTCATCAAGTGGCGTCACCACTAATACGCTTGACGTTCGCACCAACACGTCGGCGCAGGTTCAGGCCGTGGCTCAAGGTGCCTCAACAAGCATTTTCATCACGGCATACGGTTGGATCGATCGTCGCGGGCGGGATTCGTAGTCCATGTTTTTTGACGCGCTGGGCCGACTGTCTCTCGGACAACTAGGATTCCCCGCGGCCAACGTCACCTATCTGATCGCGAATGCCGGTGCATATGCGATCACCGGCAACGCGACCGTCGGCAGAGGGAAGGTTGCTGCACAGGCCGGTTCCTACACAATAACGGGGTCGGCGGTCGGATTTGCGGCGCGGGAAGTCGCCGCTGCGGGCTCGTACACGATTACGGGCAACGCGGTCGGGTTGCGATCTGCGCTCAATGCCGCTGCTGGCTCGTATGTGATCACCGGGCAACCGGTAAACTGGAAGAGCAACTTCGTCCTACAGGGCGGTTCGTATGTGCTGGCCGGTGGCCAGGTCAGTCTGGCAACCCGATTAGCTGGTGTCTCCGGCTCCTATGTCATCACCGGTTCGCCCACCATTACGCACCTGGTCATGTTGGCGGGCGGTGGCGCCTACGTCATCACACCCGGATACTCCGAGCTACGGCGCACGGGTGGCGAATACGACCAGGTTTATGGCGGCATCGGCCATTATCTTGAGGAAGTGCAGCGGCTCAGGCAGCTAGACGCGATCACGCGCAAGGTGCCGCCGCCTGTTGTCAGGCAGTCGCGCCCGCTGATCCAGCCGCGGCAGCCAGTGCCGGTGGCAAAACCGCAACCATTCGATTTCAGGGCTCTGGCCGATCAGGCCATGGCCCAGCAACAGGACGGCCAGGAGCAGGCCGCGATTGCAAAGCGGCGCAAGCAGGAAGCCGAAATCCTCCTGCTCTTGGCTTGAAATACCGGGTTGACCCGGTTTCGCACTGACGCGGCGTTGCGCGTCTTCTGTGGTCGGCAGTAACCCCGATCGAGGCACCATAAATGTCAGACACCAACACGATCGATCTCGGCCCGACGCTTACACCGGAAGAGAACGCGTTCTTTGAATCCGGCGGCAACAGCGAGATCCCAAGCGCCGATAAGGGCGGCGATGGCACGGGCGGAACGGAAGGCGCCGACAAATCCGGCGAAGGCAAGGACGGCGAGAACAAGGAAAAAGTCGAACAGATGGTTTCGCTTGCGGCTCTTCACGAAGAGCGCAGCAAGCGGAAAGAGCGGGACGCGGAGAACCGGAAGCTCAATGAGCAACTAGCGGAGTTGCGCGGCAAGTTCTCGATCATCGACAAGCTGAGTGCTCCGGCCCAGGAAGAGCAACAGCCGCTGACACCTGAAACTGACATCTTCGGTTACGCCAAGAAGACTGGCGAAACCGTTGAACAGCTGGCGAAGCGTCTAGACGACAAGGAAGCTGCAGAGAAAGCAGCCGGCGAACAAACCGCGCTGATCTCGACTTACAAGAGCGACGCGGCGGCCTTTGAGGCGAAGACGCCGGACTATCGGGCTGCATACAACCACCTTCTGAACAGCCGCGCGCAGGAATTGATTGCGCTTGGTTATGACGATCAGGTGGCGCTGCAGCAGGCGCTGGAAAACGAAGAGATCCAGATTGCCCAGATCGCATTCGCGCGAAAGAAAAGCCCGGCTGAAATCATCTATGGGCTGGCTCAGCAGCGCGGATACGTGAAGGCGGATCCGAACAAGAAGAATGACGCGGCCGACAAGCTCGACACGATCGAGCGCGGTCAAAACGCCAATAAGACCCTTTCCAATACGGGCGGCAACAGCGGCGACGCCGAGATGACCGGTGAGATGCTGCTGAAGCTGCCCAACGACGAGTTCGAAGCCTGGTGCAACAAGCATCCGGCTAAGGCCAAGCGACTGATGGGCGGCTAACAGCCGTTCAGGACGAAGGCCCGCAGAGCCTAGATCTGCATTCGACCGGCGGTCGTTAAGCGCCACGTCCTGCACCGAAGACGTGAATTTCGGTGATGCGCGAGCCCGCAGCGTTACGCGAGCAACCCCCATCACCCCCGATTTTCACATCTTTGGAGACATGCAAAATGTCAACGACCACCTATGGAGTGAACGATTCACTCTCCAACAAGCTTTGGGCCAAGAAGCTCTCTGCTGAAGCGATCAAGGAAACCTACTTCGGCAAGTTCATGGGCGAGGGCGCCTCGAACATGATCCACATGAAGAACGAGACGTCGACTGCGGCCGGCGATTCCGTGACATTCGGCCTGCGTCTGAAGCTGAACGGCGACGGCGTAACCGAGAATCAGACTCTTGTCGGTAACGAAGAGAGCCTGAGCACCTACAGCGACAAGCTGATGATCAACGAGTTGGCCCACGCCGTTCGTGTTCGCAACAAGAACACGATCGATGCCCAGCGCGTTCCTTTCCCGCTTCGCGGCGAAGCCAAGGACGGTCTGAAGGACTGGTTCTCCGATCGCTTCGACACCGCCATGTTCAACCATCTCTGCGGTTACTCACTGCAGACGGACATGCGATATGCCGGCAACAACACGATCACGGCGCCTTCGGCTAACCGTATCGTGCGCACCGTCGGCGTCGACGACGCGACCGTGAACGGCGACAATACGAAGGTCATGACCCTCGGGATCATCGATACCTGCGTCGAAAAGGCCGGCGTTGCCAGCCCGCTCATTCGCCCAATCAAGGTGAATGGCGAGAACAAGTTCCTCATGTTCTTGCACGACTTCCAGGTGACCGACCTGCGCACCAATACGAATAACGGCCAGTGGCTGGATATTCAGAAGGCTGCGCTGGCTGGCGGTGCTGGCAGCAAGAGCCCGATCTATACCGGCGCTCTCGGCGAGTACAACAACACGATCCTGCACAAGGCCAATCGTGTCACCAACGGCATCTCGAATGCCGGTGTTGTGCAGACCAACACCCGCCGCGCGGTCTTCTGCGGTGCTCAGGCCGGCGCCCTGGCGTTCGGCAAGGAGTTCAGCGAGGGCGTGAACTACAAGTGGGTGGAAGAGCTGTTCGACTACGAGCGTGAGCTTGGCGTGTCGGCGCAGACCATCTGGGGCCTGAAGAAGACCGTCTTCAACGGCGAGGACTTCGGCACCATCGTTGCGACCACCTACGCAGCGGCACACGGCTAAGGCCGATAGCCCGCGAGGCATCCTGTCTCGCGGGTCTCTTCCCCTATCATCATAAGGATTATCGACATGGCAACCGGAACCCCCGGCAGCACTGCTCGCCAGCTTCCCTATCAGTGCGTTCACTACCTGCGTAAGCGCTTCACCTTTGCCGACAATGGCAAGACCATCGACATCGGCACCTTGCCGGCCGGCGCGCTTCTGTTGAAGCCGCTCTCCGGCGCAATGGTCAATCAGGTCTTCAACGGCGCCACGACCAATACCCTGGATATCGGCCCGTCGACCGATGCCGGAACTGACCTCTGGGCGACTGTCTTGCCGCTCGGGGCCATCGCGTTCGTTCCTCTCGACGAGGTCGTGACGCTGCTGGTGGCTACGGACACCAAAGTCCAAGCGAAGGTCGTTTCGACGACTGGTGCCACGACGGGCTCCGGCATCATCGTCATCGCCTACATCCCTGACAACGACCAGTAAGTGTCAATCGACAACTGGCTTCACTACGCGGGCGCGGCGGTTGTTCTCGACGAACAGCTGCCGCCTCCGGCTGCTCAAATCGTGAAGGTGCAAGATGGGAACGCTGGCGCAACTGAAAGCCCGGATCGCGAGCGATCTGACGCGCGACGACCTGACAAGCCAGATCGCCGACGTCATCGGCGACGCCATAAAGTACCATCAGCGTGAGCGCTTCTGGTTCAACACGACCCGCACCAAGACCTTCAACACTGTTCCCGGGCAGGTCGAGTACGGCGCCGCGGCGCTTGATATCATCCCGAACATCGTTCGGATCGATGCAATCTTCCTGCCGCAGAACCAGTCGATCTATCCGCTAGATCGGTATGAGCCCGGCGACTTCGAGTTTCTGGAGGGTGGATCGACCGGCGGTGGCAAGCCGACCTCGTTCACCTACATCGATCAGGCTATTCGGCTGTGGCCGACGCCCAACGCCGTATTTCAGATGCGGATGCACTGCTTTTACAAGCTGCCGTATCCCGCCGACGATGACACCAATGCGTGGACGGATGACGCGGAAGAGCTGATCCGCACACACGCGAAGATGCTGCTTTATCTCGATCTGATCGAGGACGACGAAAACGCCGCGCGGATGCAGTCCAAGATCCCGGTTCTGCTCGAAGCGCTGCGCCGTGAGACATCGTCGCGCACTTCGACGGGCGTCCTGCAGGGGACGGACTTCTGATGCCCATCACACCGTTCGGGGAATGGAAGCCGGATGTCTCCGACTACCAGTCAACGACGTCCCGCAATGTGCTGAATGTTGTGCCGCGCGCGGATGGCTACGGGCCGTTCCCGGATCTCCTGGCCCTATCGGCCTCGCTTGGCGCGCAGTGTCGCGGCGCCTTTGTGGCGTACAAAACGGACGGCTCTATCTCTATCTTTGCGGCGACGGCGACCGAACTGAAGCTGTTCGACAACTCGGCTTACACATGGTCGACGATCTCGAAGGGTGGCGGGCCGTATTCGTCGGTTTCCAGCGGCGATCAGTGGCGCTTCGTCCAGTTCAATAATCTGGTGATCGCGGTTCAGGCGAACGTCGCGCCGCAGGTCTACAATATCGTCGCATCAAGCGCCTTCGCCGATTTGGCTGGCAACCCGCCGCAGGCGCGCTATATCGACATCGTCGGGCGGTTCGTCGTTCTGACGGGTCTGCTGGCCAACGCGTACCGAATCCAGTGGTCCGGCCTCAATGACGTGAATGGCGCGAATAGCTGGACCGCCGGAATCAACTCGTCCGATTTTCAGGATTTGCCGGACGGTGGTATCTGTCGCGGTGTGGCCGGCGGCGAAACCGGTGTCGTGTTTCAGGATCAGTCGATCCGCCGGATGACCTATGTCCCGGGTTCGCCGGTCATCTTCCAGATCGAGCGCATCGCGCAGGACAAAGGCATCTTCGGGCCAAACAGCCTTATCCGTGCTGGCGAACGCATCTTCTTCTTCTCGACGCAGGGCTTCCATCGCATCGATCCGGGTGGCTATCCGGTGCCGATCGGCCGTGAGCGTGTCGACCGGACATTCTTTGCCGATCTGGACCGCGGCAATCTCCAGCTGTTCATGGGTGCGGCAGATCCGCGTAACTCGCGGGTGTTCTGGGCGTACAAGAGCGTGAACGGTGTCGCCAACCGGTTCGACAAGATCATTTGCTACGATTGGGTGCTCGACAAGTTCACGCCGATCAAGGTCATCGGCCAGTACTTGCTGCAGATGGCGCAACCCGGCCTGACGCTAGAGGGCCTGGATGCGATCTATCCGTCGATCGACGCCATGACGATCTCGCTCGATGATTTCTCGCCGGCCACCACGCCCGAGATAGCTGCGTTCAATGACGGCAACATGCTGAGCTTCTTCCGTGGTCAGAACTTGGAAGCGACACTCGAAACGTCAGAACAGGGCACCGACGGGCGCCGCATGAAGGTTCGCGGGTTTCGCCCGGTGACTGACGCCGTCACGGTGTACGGCTCGGCGTCGAAGCGAGAGACGCAGCAGGCCGCAGCAGTGGCCGGTGTCGAAAGCCTGATCAACGCTCTCTCTGGGAAATGCAACTTTCTGATCTCGACCCGGTATTCGCGCGCAAAGGTCCGCATACCGCCGCAGCCGTGGACGTTTGTTGCGGGTGTCGAAGCCGACATCGTCCTTGAGGGCAAGCGATGACGATTTCGACCGACGAGAAAGACCAGCGAAAGATCAACACGGCAATTCAGCAGCTGGAGCAGGGACGCTTGAACGTCGGTGCCACATGCACGCTGCGGGCCAGCCAGACGACAACGACGGTCGCAGCGCAAAACTGCGGTGCCGGAAGCCAGGTGCAGTTGACGCCAAAGACGGCTAACGCCGCCGCGGCTCTTGCAACCACCTTTGTCAGCGCCGTGGGGAATGGGACTTTCACGATCACCCACGCCAGCAATGCTCAGACAGACCGGACCTTTGGCTATGCCTGCATCGGTTGAAACGCTTTGCGTGTCTCCCGAGCGCGTCCCGGAGATGTGGTCTCACGTCGAGCGCTGGATTGAACGTGCAGTCCGGCGGTGCGGCGACTGGACGCTGAAAGCGATCAAGGACGATGTGTTCAGCGGCGAGATGCTGCTGTGGGTCCTGACGAGCGACGGCGACCTGAAAGCAGCCGCGATCACGCAATTGACCATCGTACCGCGCGGCACGGTCTGCACGGTCATTGCCTGTGGTGGCAGCGCAGCCGGTTCATGGAAGAGCGCTCTGATGCCAATCGAGAACTACGCAAACGAGACTGAATGCGTCGCGATGCGCATCCGCGGTCGCATCGCATGGGCTGAGATATTCGACGATTACGACCTTGAGTGGGTTGCTCTTGAGAAAAGGCTGAACTGATATGCCCGGTGAGTCCAAGCAAACGACGAATAGCACGTCGCAAGCGACGCCTTACGCACCAGCGCAGGGTTCGCTGGATGCCTTGCTCGCGAAGCTCAACGGGCAGGTTGGTAACACCGATCTGACGTCGACAGAGACAGGCGCTCTCGACACGTTGACCAACAACGCCAAGGCGGGCAACCCGTTCACGGGGCAGATCACTGATCTCGCGACCAACCTCCTGGGTGGTGGCGGCGCCAAGAGCAACGATGCAAATATTCGGGCCAATCTGGGCGATTACCAGGGCTTGCTCGGAAAGTATGCCAACGGTTCGCAGATCGGCAACAACACGGCGTTGAAGGATCAGCTGCAGACAATCACGGACGATGTCACCAACCAGGTGAATGGCCAGTTCGCGGCGGCCGGTCGCGATATGTCCGGCATGAACACCCAGACGCTGGGTCGCGGCATCGCCCAGGGCACGGCGCCGGTCATAGCGCAGCAGTTCAACGCGGATACCGACCGCGCCCTTGGAGCTGCGAGCTCGCTCTACGGCGCCGGCAACACGACTTACGGGTTGCTGAACGGCACCAACCAGCAGGATCTGACGAACAAGACCGCCGGCATCGACGTCGGATCGTCCGCATTGCAGGCGCGCGATTCCGGCGCGAACCAGTTGCTTGCGATCGAGGCCCAAAAGCGCGGCATTCCGATGCAGGCCCTTTCGGGGCTACTGGGCACCATTTCGCCAGTGGCTCAGGCCTTCGGGACGACGAACTCTTCGCAAACGACGACGTCGCAGCAGCCGCTGTTGAACACGCTCATCGGTGGCCTGACCGGTGGCCTTGGGCTGCTGGGCGCCACGGGCGGTTTCGGCTCGGGCGGTTGGCTGCTCGGGTCGGGCAAGGGTGCAACCGGTCTGCTGAACAGGAGCGCATGAGATGGTCGACTTTCTCTCGAGCTATTTTGACCCGCGCAACTTCGAGGGCGTCGCCGGCCTGTTGAATCGCCAGATTGATCCGGCGATGCTCCAGCTTCAGCCGGGTCTGTTCCCGCCACAGCAGTTGCAGCCCGTACAGCAGCCTGTTGCCGAGCCTAACCAGCCAAGCCCGCTCGATACCGCTCAGTGGCCTGCAGGCCCTGTTGGTGCTCCGCAGACCGATGGAGCGTCGCTCCCGCGCGCTGCCCAGCCAACCGCCGGGATCATGCAGGCGCCGTTGAGCTTGGCACCGCCGCCACCCGCACCTGAAGCGCCCGGCGTCGGTGACCGGATCTCGGACGGTCTGTCGCGCAATTCCAACATGCTGATCTCGCTCGGCGCGGGCATCGCGCAGGGTGGCATCGGTAAGGGATTGCAGGCGGCTATGACCGGCGTCGACGCCGATCGCAAGCAGGGCAATCAGAACCTCACGCAGCAGGCGCTGATCAAGAAGGGCCTTGATCCCGAAATGGCGCGCGCGGTGTCGGCTAATCCCGCCCTTCTGTCGAGCGTTGCCGGTTCGCTGTTCAAGCCTCAGGTCCGCGGGCTCTCCGCTGCTGAGAAGACGCAGGCTGGTTTGCCTGAAGGGCTGCCGTGGTTCGTGGGCGCCGACGGCAAGCCGTTTGTTCCTGAAGGATTGTCGGCGCTGAAGCCGACGCATGGCGTGATCGGCAAGGATCAGTTCGGCAACGAACAGTATGGCTGGATCGACCCGCAGACCAAAACCACAACGCCCGGGCAGCCGGTGGCAAGCGCAGCTCCAGCAGCAGCCGCAAATTCGGCCGTGCCTGCCGCGCCGAATGGCGTGGATCCCAAGCTCTGGCGCGAAAAGAATACCGAGCGCGTGATCAGCGATACCCTGCCAGCGGACGGCAAATCGATGACGTCGCTGCGTCAGGAGATCCAGGGGCTCCCATCCTACAAAAACCTTTCGCAGGCGGCGCCCGTCTATAAGTCGATGGCCGATGCCGCTGGCCGAGATAATCGCGCGGCCGATCTCAACATGATCTATGGACTCGGCAAGATCATGGATCCCGGTTCGGTCGTTCGCGAATCCGAAATGACGATGGCCCAGGCCATTGCGACGATCCCACAGCGGCTCCAGGCCGAGGTGAAGTCTCAGATCGAGAGCACCGGTCGGCTGACGCCGCAACTTCGTCAGGACATCATGCAGGAAGCCCGCAGTCGTATCCAATCCTACAAAGGAATGTTCGATCAGGATGCTGGCATGTATCGGAACATCGCGAAGGACAACCGGATGAATGAAACCCATGTCATCCCCGATTTTGGCACCTTCGACGAATGGAAAGCTCCGACTGCGGCATCCGCAACGCCGCCGGCTTCGGCTGTTCAGCCCAAAGCGGGCGGAAACTACATGATGCAGAACGGCAAGTTGGTGCCCGTGCGATGACAATCAAAGTTCAGACGCCGGACGGCGGCACCGCGCATTTTCCCGATGGGACCGACGCCGCGACAATCGAGGGCGCGCTGAATGCGGCGTTCCCGCCTCAGCAGGAAGCTAGTTCGCCCGCGATTGATACTGGCATCGATGTGGCCAAGTCGGCGGGTATCGGCACCGTCAAGGGTACCATTGGCCTGGCTGGTTTGCCCGGTCTTGCTGGTTCATGGCTGGGCGAGATGCGCGACGAGTATCTGACAAACCCGATCAATCGGAAATTGGGGCTGGCGGAAGTACCCGTAGGCAAGCCCGGCCCGGCCGATGTACTGAAGCCCGACGCCATCCAAGGGGCTGTTGAAGGCGTCACCGGCAAGTTCTATGAGCCGAAGACGACGGCCGGAAAATATGCAGAGACGGTTGGCGAATTTGCGCCAATGGCCTTGGCAGGACCCGGCGGCATTGCTCGCAAGATGCTGACCTATGCCGTTGCACCTGGCGTCGCCTCTGAGGCGGCGGGCCAATATGCGGAGGGCACGCCATGGGAAGGGCCTGCGCGCATCGGTGGCGCACTCGCGGGCGGTGTCGGCGGCATTTTGAGTGGAAAAGCCATTGCCGGCGGCGCGAACTATCTGGCGACAAAGTCGGCCGCTGACGAGATCGGCGGCATTCTTAATCAGCCGAACATTTCACCGGGCGCCGTGCGGCGAGTGTCGCAAAGCATTGGAGACGACGCACTGACGCCAGCGACCGCCCGAGCACGAGCGGCCGAACTCGGTGACGACGCAATGCTGCTCGATATGGGCCGGCAAATGGGTGGGCGCGCTGAGGCCATCGCGGCTCAACCCGGTCGCGGTCAAAACACCGTATTGGACGCAGTCGAGCAGCGAACCGGTCAGTTTGGCGAGAAGACGGCTGAGCGCATCAAGGACACGCTCGACAAATTCGTCGGTCCAAGTCCGAATATTGTTGAAACGCAGAAGCGCGTCGATCAGGTCGTCGATGCTCTCGCGACACCGCAATACAAGCAGGTCATGTCGCAGCATCCGGTCGTCTGGGATGACGCACTGGCGACGCTCGCGGAACGCCCCGTGATCCGTCAGGGCATGAAGGATGCCGTTTCACTGGCCAAAAACTACGGCGAAGAAACCGTCAATCTCGGGAAGATGGCCGACGACGGGGTAAAGCCCAGCCTGCAGTATTGGGACTACGTCAAGAAATCGATCGATCACCGCATCAACGCGCGGATGGAGAAGGGCGGGCTCGAAACTCTCAATGGCAAAGAGAAGGCGGATCTTGGCGGCTTGATGGATGCCAAGAAGGCTCTGACCGATTATCTCGACCAGGTCACTAATGGGGAATATGCGCTGGCCCGCAAGCTGTCATCGACGAAGTTCGAGGTCCGTGAAGCCGGGGAGGTTGGCCGCAAGGCGTTCCAGAACAATCTGCTGCCGGAAGAGTTCGCCGCACGTATTGCGGATATGACCCTGCCGGAGCAGACCATGGCAAAAGCGCAGATGCGCCGCGAGATCGAGCGGGTCATTGATACGGCCCGCAATGACGGCGCCGCAGCTCGTCGCTTCCTGGACACCACGCAGAACGGCCAAAAGATCGAAGCCATCTTCGGCAAGGACGTGCTGACCGAGATCGAGAAGCGACTTGCGGCCGAAACACAGTTTCAGACCATCAAGGGCAAGGTCGCGGACAACTCTCGAACTGCTGTTCGCGGCGAGCTTGTGAAGGATACGGCAGAGACGTCGTCAGGTCATGCCCTGAGCACGTCGATGACAGGCCTTGTCCATGCTGGCGCGCGTGGCGGTCTCAACTATGTTCGCAATCAGGGCTTGTCGCATACAAGGGAAGGCATCGCCGATCTCCTTACGACGAAGGGAGACGACATGCACAAGCTGATCGAAATTATGAGCGGACTCGCCGAGAAACGGGCGCTGAACTCTTCAAAAGTGTCGGGCTCTTTGCCTCTTTCGCTGGCGCCGAATAGTTTAGCCCAGGCGCGAAAGTAGATCCACGAAGACGTCCGATCGCTCGTCTCGTTTTCGCGGTCATGTCCTGCAGAAAGACGACGAGGCCTGTAAAGGCGGCTGCCATCAGCACACCACAGAAGAACGCAATGCCGGGCTGAGATATTTTGCCAGCCGCGGCAGCGTCGCGGTGGTCGACGTAAACCAGCAAGCCGACGATGCCGGCTTGGCACGCGTACATGAACCACTGGAATAGGCGAGATTTGAACAACGTCGGCCTCAATTGATGGTAGCGGGCGGCTTGGTTACTTCGTCGAGAAGAGACTGAGCGAATATTTCTGCGGCGGCACGCGACATCGCCAGATTGATAGGCGGCTTGTCGCTAAATTCGAAGCTGAGAAGAAACAAACCGTCCCCGCCCTGTTCGGTGAGTATGGACCACTGACCAACCATGATTGCAGCTACGGGATCAGACATAAATGGCACTCGTCGATCAGATTGTTAACGTCGAAAGCGGCGGCAATCCCAACGCCCGCAATCCGCGATCGTCGGCGGGAGGTGCTGGGCAGTTTATTGATTCAACTTGGCTGAACATTCTTTCAAAACATCGCCCCGACCTGATCCAAGGCAAATCGCGGGATGAGATCATAGCCCTGAAGAGTGATCCTGTCCTGTCGAAAGAAATGACAGGTGCACTCGCGGCGGACAATGGTGGCGTTCTTTCCGGTGCCGGCCTCTCAGTCACGCCGGGGACAACGTACCTGGCGCACTTTGCGGGGCCACAGGGCGCAATAGGAATCCTGAACGCAGATCCTACGACGCCGGCCGGTGCAGTGCTCGGACCTAAGGTCGTTGAGGCCAATCCCTTCCTCAAGGACATGTCAGCGGCCGATCTCAAGGCGTGGGCAGATCGCAAGATGGGTGGCGGCGGCGAAGCACCGGCGGCGGCGCCCATGGCGCTGTCCATGGCCGGGCCGATCCCAGCCACGCCGGGATCCGCGGACAGCATCCCCATTCCGCCGGACGTGGCCACTGAAGAGCCCGAACGCCCTCGGTTCATGGGTTTCGGTCCACCTCCCGACGATACCGCACAGCAACAAGCGCCGCTTCTCTTGCCACCTCGACCACGCATCCGACTTCAGGCCCCGGCTCAAACCCGGGGTTCTTTTTTTAGGGGATCTCGATGACACTTTGGAAATGGAGCCGCACGGCCGCAACCAACGGGACCGCGGACAGCACCTGTCCTTTCCCTGAGGGCATGAACCCGGGTGCGCTGAACGACGGCACGCGCGGCATGATGGCCGCAACGGCAAAATATCGCGACGACATTGCCGGTGCGATCGTCACCGGCGGAACCAGTTCGGCTTACAGCGTCGCCACGTTTCAGGGCTACGACTCCCTGGCGCATCTGGACGGCGCCATGATCGCGTTCACGCCGCACACGGGCAATGCCTTGGCTCCGACGCTGAACGTTGACGGGCAGGGCGCAAAGCCTTTGCGCTACGCCCCCAATGGCGACCTGCCGACAAACACGCTGATCCAGGGCACGCCCTATGTGGCGCTCTACAACAACACGGACTCGGCATGGTACCTGCAGGGCGGCGCGCTGGTGAACCCCTTCAGCATCCCGCTTGGAGCCGGCATCGAATATTGGGACACTGTCGCACCCAATAGCGCCTTCGCATTTCCGTTGGGACAGGCGCTCAGCCGGACAACCTATGCGGGCCTCTTTCTAAAGTGGGGCACGCGGTACGGTTCCGGCGATGGTTCGACGACCTTCAACATGCCGAACAAGCAGGGGCGCATCTCTGCGATGGTGGAGGCGTCGGCTTCACTGCTGACATCGAGCTACTTCGGCGGCAATTCAACGCAGCTGGGGGCGGTTGGCGGAAACGAGAGTCACACGCTGGTCGCTACTAATCTTCCTCCGCAGACGCCATCGGGCACGGTGGGGGTGAGCATCAGTTCGGTCAATGGTGGTACTTCGTTTTTCGCAGGCAGCAGCACAACACTCTTGCCCGCGGGCACTGGATCTGGAGCTGCCATTCTAGGCTCCATTCCCTTTATTGACGCGACGACCTGGGCGCACAATACAAGCTTTACCGGCACTGCCATGCCCGGCCAAAACAGCGCTCCGGCAAGAACCGTCCCACCCACTATCATCACCAATTACATAATTCGCATCATCTAATGCCCGTTGAGTGCGTCTATATACGGGCGGTACTTTGCTGAAAGTTTCCTGAGTGACTTGAGGATAGCTTCTTTCTTTTCGGCTGGCATGTCCGGTTCGTCGGCCATTTTGTGCAACCGCTGCTCAACGGTGACCCAGAATGCTGGACCTCCTCTAAATGCCTCAAGGCGAGTATCGATTGCCGCCGTTAGGTATGCAAACGTAACGAACACCACTAGCAGGATCGCTCCCGCGACGATGCCGACCTTCGCAACAAATAGCTGTAAAGGCGACCACGCTCGCTGCGATATAAATTCATCTTCGATCAGATGGCTTTTGCTGCCCGTGGGGTGGATTCTTGGTCTGTCTTCTTGCGATAACTGATCCATCGTGCCGCCTTGACGGTTGGTTTTTCAATAAACTCGTGAGAGATCGACGCGGCGATAATTGTAATCAGTATCCATGCGACGATCTGGAACGGGCCAGGTACGAAATTGATAAGGACTTCGACAGTGGTGCTGAGCCAAGTCAAAATAAGCAGATGCCAGACATACAGCGAATAGGAAATGTTCCCAAGGTATTGAAGCGACCGTGGGAAGCGAGCGCCCTTGAGTTCAGTCACGACGACGCCATAAATAAGAAAAGCTGCACCGACGCCGTATGTTGCCACGCGCAATGCTTCAGAGGCAGGCCTTGCAAGAACTTCATACGAGCCGACGGTGAGCAGAACTCCACCTGCAAACATGCTGGCTAAGCCAAAACCCCTAGCGTTGCAGCGAGCGACGAGTAGTGCGATTGCCACGCCGAAACCGAACTCTAGGGTCAGCGGACTTGACATGATGCCCGGCAACCGTGGGAAAGGCGAGATAGTCGCGAAGGCAAGAATGCAAACGGCGGCGAAGGTGGCTTCGAGTACGTAGCGCGGGAAGACCATGAGCACCAAGGCAACGCCTAAATAGAAGTTAACTTCGAAGTAAAGGGTCCAAGCTGGAGTGACGTACCAGTTTGCGGCAGTTGTGAGGAAAACGGTATCGAGGGTCAGTTCTTGCGGAAGCGTGGGCGGACCAACTGCTATCCATCGGGAACTGATAACTGCTGCAAATAGCACCACCCAATAAATCGGATAAATCCTAACTACGCGTTTGATAGTGAAGTCGATAGTGCCAGCGCGTCCTTCGCGGATGCCTATCCGGGATGCCGTTAGTGCAATGATAAAGCCGGATATGACGAAAAAGACGTCCACACCCATCTGTAAGAATTGAGCGCCTTTGATCGTTGCGTCACTGAAGCCCATACCCGGTCTCACTGAGACAGCGTGAACGACCACAACGCTCAACGCGGCCAATCCGCGCATCATCTGAATGCCAGCAAAGTTCCGCATGAGGTCTCCGAGTGTCGGAGTAGTTAGCACTTAAATCTTGAGGTTGTGAAGTCTTTGGCCGCCGCCCATCCCGGGCGGCTTTTTTTATGGAGAATCGATATGAAGGCCTTCTTTGATAAACTGTCGGCGCCGCTCGAATGGATTGCCTCTCAGATACGCGCGCGTCCAAAGGGTGCGCTGATCGTCGGCATTGTGGCCGTGGTCGGAGCATTCTTCACCGGCGCGCGGTGGTTCTGAGCCATGGCGGTCCAGGTCACACGAGAGGCGTGGCGGGATCTGCTCCCGCGCGCGCCGCAGGCCGTCATCGACGCGCTCGCCAGCAAACAGTATGTGCTCGACGCTGCCGGTATCACTGAGACCCGCCAGCGGCTCGCCTACTTCACGGCCAACATCGAGCACGAGTGCGGTGGGTTCACGATCCCGAACCTGACCGAGAACATCAACTACACCGCAGAGCGGATGGCCCAGGTCTGGCCGAACCGTTTCAAAAATGCGGCTGCAGTTCGAGCCAAGTACGGCACGGCGCCAGGCTGGCAAAAGAAGGCTTTTGACGACATCTACGGCAACCGGATGGGCAACCGGCCCGGGACGTCGGACGGGTCGACCTACATCGGCCGGGGTGGTCCTCAATGGACAGGCAGGGACGGCTACGCGGCCTGTGAAAAGAAATCCGGCATCCTGGCTGTTTCGACACCCGAATCCGTTTCGCAGCTCGCACTGCAGCCGGAGATCTGCGCGGCGTTCTGGACGTGGAAGAACCTGAACCCGAAGGCGGACGTCGGCGACTTCACGGGCCTCGTCAAACTCTGGAACGGTGGCACGAACGGCATGGCCGATCGACAGAGCTTGCTGGCCGGCAACAATCCGATCATCTCGCGCCTGGCGCTGGCCACGACTGCCGCGGCCAAGGTGAAGACCCTGCCAGGTGGCCCGTCGACGCCGACCCCTCCCAAAGAAGTGGTCAAGGCCGCCACCAAGAAGGAGCGCAACGCGCGCACGGCTGCAGGCGCGGCCGGCGGTGCTGCTGGCGTCAACGAGGGGACCAAGACCAGCACGCAGGTTGCTGACAAGCCCTTCATGACGTCCGGCGTCGCCTACGCACTGATCGGTGTTGCCGTCGTCGCGGTCATCGTTCTCACGATCATCATTGCCCGCAAGAAAGCGGCCGTCATTCGCAACTGGTTCTAACGGAGCAACATAATGGATTGGAAAGACCTCGCCGGCACGCTCGCACGATCCGGCGCCCCGGCTATCGGAACTATTCTCGGTGGACCCATGGGCGGCGCGATCGGCGGGCTCGTCGGCAATACCATTGCAATGGCGCTCGGGGTCGAACCGACGCCGGAGGCGGTCAGCACGGCTGTGGCGACCGGTGATCCAGCTATTGTGCAAGCCGCGCTGTCTGCGGCCGATCAAAAGATCATGGCTCAGTACGGCTACCTGACCGAGCTGGCGAAGGCTGAAGCCGACGTCGGCAAGGCTCAGGTCGATGCCGTGAACGAGTCGATCCGGGCGGAAGCCTCGGCCTCTGCGGCGCGTCCCGATGGCTGGTGGGGCAACTGGCGGACCATCATGGCCTACGAACTGACGGCTGAGTGTCCGTTTTGGGCGGCGCTGATCTGCTGGTGCATCATCAACGGCAAGATCAACGAGTTGGTAGCGTCGGCAAGCATTCTGACGGTGTGGTGGGGCGCTCGGTTCGGCGTGCTCGGCGTGCACGTCTGGACCGGATCCAACGAGCGACAGACCGCGATCACGGGCGTTCCGGCGAAGACGGGCGTTGTCGCGAGCGTTGTCGCCGCAGTGACGAAGAAGAAGTGAAGGCAGGTCAATGGACAATGGCCTGGCATGGGCGGCGGTGGGTGCCGGTTTTGGTGCCGTATCCTGCTCGATCGCATTCGCAGCCTTCTGGATGAACATGCAGCGCCAGATCACTGAAGCGAAAACAGAGGCGAGCGCTGCCGGGCTGCGCGGCGTGCAGGCCAACTTAAAGATCGACGGGCTCCAAGCGGAATTATCGACCTTCCAGCGCTATGCCGAAAAGGAGTTCGTCAACCACGACGACCTCAAAGAGCACATCGTGCGTCACGAGGCTCAGTTCGACGACCTGCGCGAGGATCTGAAGGGCATCACGCAGCGTCTCGATCGGCTGCTTGAAAGCCGCCTTCCGGCGCCATCGCACCAAGCCAAATAAAAGGGCCCGACGCTCAACCGAATCCATGAGCGCCGGACCTGCCTAGGGCGATTTTGGGATCAATCCTCAGCCCCGAATTTCTGCATCACAACCAAAGGAAACTCAATGATCCGCCTGTTCTCGGCGTGCGTTTTGCTGTGCGCATTTCTCATCACCTCTGCTGAAGCGAAGCAACGCCGGCAAGCCCCCTGTGTCGAAACCGGTACCGTTATGGCACCGGTTTGCGGCATGCCCGGGCTAAACCCGGGCATCTGGCAAACGACCGATGGTCGCCGCGTCACGTCGATCCGGGTAACGATGAAGCGCGAAAAGCCGCGGAAGGAAATCACCCATAAAGCCAATAGGCGCGGGCACAAGTCGGTGGTTTCGGGTTCGAAGGAAATCAGCTCCTTCGGTGTCCCGTCGCCTGACGTCGGCTACAGCGTCTCCCGTCCCGCCCGGTACATCGCGGGCCGGCTGATCTGCGCTGTGAACGTCGGAGCGGCACTCGCTGAGCGCGGCATCAAGGGCACCGGGAGCGCGCTGGCGCATTCCTACGATCGTTGGGGTGTCCGTGTCGCTCAACCGGTCCCGGGCGCCGTGGCGGTCACTGACAGGCGCGGGGGAGGGCATGTAGCCATCGTCTCGCGCGTCGAAGGCTCACGGGTGTTCGTCTGGAATCCCAGCACGCGCGGCCGGGGATGGCGTGAGGTGGAATACACCAACCGGCATGCCCGGTACCGCGTCGCGGGGTGACGGCTGACTATTATTCACCGGACTTGCGTTCCAGTTCTGCTGGAAAGTAGTACGACGGGGACGCTGCATCGTCAGACAGGACCGGTGGCAGATGTTCCGCCATTTTATAGACGAGGTCCCAGGCCTTACGAGCGCTCATCCCGCTTGTCCGTTCATCCGATTTGTAAGCCTCGATGAAGTCAATCGAGACATGCTGGCGGATCAGGCGAGCCCCATTGAGCCCGGTTACGGCAGGTGTCGGCAGCGAGGTAAGCAGACGACGACCGATATCATCAGCGGCCTCGTTCGCTTTCGCCGGCAACATCTTGAAATCATCGCGCAGCACCTGGGCTACGATCCGAACGATGACATCGCGATCCAGACGTATTTCAGTCATCTGGCAGCTCCCGATATCGTTGGATATCCAAGCATCCGACAAAGCATATGGGCGTCCTCCTGCTTCATCCACGAAGGTGGGATGTAGGCGGACTGCTTGCGGCACATCTGCACCATGTTGTGCACGTCCTTCAGGTACCAGTCCCAACGCTCCAGCTTTGGCTTCAGCATGCTGCGCGTGCACCAAATCTGCGTTGACCGCAGGACGTCGACGGGCGTCTCCGAAACGTACCAGTCGGCGGGATCATCACCGGCCTCGATGGCGGACTCGTTCAGATCGCGACCTTCGGGTGTATCGTAGCCGGGGTGATCCGGCCAATGAGTGACAGCAATGTCCGCTATGGGGAAACCAAGCGCCATCCGGTGAAGGGCATAGACGTTGACCATGTCGCGAGACATATCGAGTGAACGCTGAATGCCGTTTTCGTCCAGATAGAAGATCGAGGCCTTCATCAGACAATTCGGCGTTGAAACTTGGCGGGTGAACCAGGCGAGCGCGGGGAAATCCTTGGCTTCGCGACGGAGTGACGTGTTGGTCAGAACCTTGCCAAGGTGAGGATGCTGTGCGGGCTGCTCTTTGCCCTCAAGCTCGATGACGCCCGACATCCAGATCAGGTTTGTACGGAGCGTACTGGTGTGGTGATACACCATCGGCTGCTCTCCTATGGCCGCGCGTTTTCGCTTTGCCTCTCCCATCAGCCCGCTCTCGCTTTTCGAATTGGTTCGCTCTTTACGCCCGATACCGCTGCTCGGAACGCCTCGATCGGCCGGCGGCTCGGCATGGCGAACCCCTTAGGCATGAGGATATGTGTTTTGTAGCCTTTATCGTTCTTTACGGTGATCGAGAGCAGGCCGCTGGAATATGTGCGACGGCGGGGATTGTCCTCCGCATTTGCGTACTTGCAAATGACTGCCAGCGTCGACGGCTGGAAGAAGAGTTCGATCTCTTGGAGTTGCTGCAGAATCGTTTCAACCCGACTTGCCGCCTTCTCCATGCGGGATCGTAGCGCACCGATGATACCTGCAGCCCTTTCGGGCTCCTGCGATATAAGCCCGGTGATCTTTGCCACTTCAGCAATAACTTGGTCAAAAGCCTCACGCGGAGCTGCGCCTGCGCTGCAGAGTGTCTTTGGCAAGGGTGCGCCTGTGATCCTCGGATCAAGGTGGGCAATGGCCGTCAGGCTGTCGAATATCCACATCATGTGGCTATCGATCTGGCCTCGCAGCTTCGACCAATGCTTGAAGATGTCGGACTGTCCGACTTCAGCCAGCCACGCTGAAAACGGCGCCACGGCGTCTTTCAATTCACGAACCCGCCTCAGGGCGTCTCTACGGATGATCGCGGCATCGATGTCGGCCACGTACTGGTCGAAGTCCTCGTTGTAGATCGACTTCGCGCAGATGTGCCCGACCATAAAACGGAGATCGCCAAGCTTCATCACGAAGCCGGCCTTGTGCTTGTGGTGGCCGTGGACGCACGAGAACTCTTCGACTTCCTGGCCCCGGAGGTCATATTTGAACTCGACATGGGCATCCTTGAAGTCCGCGGGGACCTCCTGCACCATGCCGGGAAGGGTTTGGGGATTGTCGATCTCAAGATCGAGATTGACCAGTTGTTCGTCGCTTACAGTAGACCAGAAACGCCGCGTCGGATTGCTGCTCGTCTGTTTCATTTGTCCTCTAGGTCTGTGTCGCGAATCGCGACTCATTCCCCCCACACCTATATAAGGTTGTACGGAGTTCCATTCCACGCGAATGAGAACGCGTCCCCTGAATCAACAGCGAACGAAGCGTGCACCGCACTTGTGGCGGTACCTGTGGCGGTGAAATTTGCGACCTCTCGGGACCGCTGCCAACTATCTGAAATCAT